>CAWCKP010000018.1:0-100310 GCA_963796165.1 uncultured Acidobacteriota bacterium | reverse complement strand
AATAAGGCGATGTCGCCGGGCATCCACCCGAATTTTGCTTTAGCAAAGCCGGAACGACAGTCCCCAACACATAATCCGCTTGTCCCCGTATGCCGCGTTCCAACTCGTAAATTCTGATCTCGCCCTGCCGGCCGTCGTGCGATTTGAAATCGGCAGGGTCAGTCAGCAATGCTTTCGAAGCGGCGATGATCTGATCGGCGCAGCGATAGTTGAGCTTCAATCTCACGGTCCGGACGCCCGGAAGCTTTCCCAATGCCTTCAGCAATCCGGGATTCGCGCCTGTCAATCCGTAGCTTGACTGATCGGGGTCGCCGACGGCGATGACGCGAACGCCGGCCTTTCTCATAAAGGCCAGGACCATCCTGTGCAATGGCAATCCCAGGTCCTGATACTCGTCAATCACGAGGACCGGATACTTCGCCTTGATAGCGCGTCGTACCCATTCGTGTTTTTCAACTAACGCCAGGCCTGTGAGGACCATCCCGTCGAAATCAATTAGGCCGTGCTCCGCGAGCAGCTTTTCGTATGCGTCAACCACGCGAGTTTCGCGCTTTGTCCAGTTTTCCCATTCCTCACTATTCCTGGAGATAGTGCGGCGGAGCTTGTCACACTCCAAGCGGAACCAACGCGGTGCGGCTCCGCCCAGCACCTGATCGTAGGCTTTACAAAAGATGTCCCATGATCGGGACGGAGAAGCTACCGCCAGCGGTTCAGGAACTTCGATGCCTGCCAGACGGGCGTAAGGCAAGACCAATTCCGTCATGCAAAAGGAATGCACCGTCGATATCAAAATCCGGTCGTCGTCACCGACGCCAAGTTTTTTCAGCCTCGTCCGCAATTCGCTAACACAAGCATTGCTGTACGTGATCAGCCAACCGCCGCGGACGCCGAACGTCCTCATCCAGAAGTCTGGCGATTTTGACAGTAATCGTTTTCGTCTTACCCGCTCCTGGCCCGGCCAGTACGACACAATTCCCATCCGATTCGTACACTTCCCATTGGTTGTCGTTGGGACGAAGGTCCTCGGCGGCTTGAAGATAAGGAGCCGCGCTCATGCGAGTTTTGCCTTCATATAGTCGAAAGCCGCCTTCAGGTAAGGCGGACAGATTTTGCATCGTTGGCCGCAAATATCTCCGCCACCCGCTGCGCGACGCGGCCCTTGCCGAGAGAGTTGATGTCCTTCAGGAACTGCTTCGGATCGAGCGAGTCGGGATCGTCGGCGAGAGCTTCAAAACGTTTGTGCATCTTCTTGTTTGAAGTGAGACTCTTAACGGCTTCAGCGAGCTCGCTTCCCGCACCGGCTTTGAAGAGATCAATCTCAAACGTGAAGTCGTTCAGGAAAATTCCGTGCTTTCCCCCCGCGCCAAAACCTTGTCGAAACTTGCCTTCTTCCATTCTTCGGAATCCATGAGTTGCGGCATGATTTGATTGACCACACGATTTGGTCCGTAGCTGTCAACGACGCCTTCGTCGTCGGGATCGGCATCTTCCTGACTCACTTCTTCGCCTTTTCGGTCGCAATCCGTCAACACCGCGAAGGGAATATCCAATCCGGACGGTCCCAACAGACGAACATAAGGCACAAAGTTCGTTCCCCCAATAGCACGCCGTGATACCCAGCGCATCAAAATCCAAATCCGGGTCGGACAATTTCGCGAGTGTCGGCAAAAGAAACTTCTCTGCGTCACCTTCGACCAGCAGCACGCCTTTGGAGAAGAATACTCGCCGCGCGTCACGTCGATGTAGCGCTCCAGATCCTCTCGCTCCTCATCCTCCAATTTGAGCGACCGCAACGAACTGCCAACCGTATGGTTCTTGCCGGGTCCACTGCAAAGCACTACGATATTCGACAATGGCGCCACACTGGCGACGTTCGGCGAGTGCGTCGTCAGGAGGATGCTTCGCGCTTCCCGAGGTGCGTCACCTTCGTCGCGGGTCTTGAGATAATTCCGGTAAATAAGTCGCTGCAGGTGCGGATGCAAATGCGCTTCAGGTTCCTCGATTGCAAGGAACGTATGTTGACGTTCCCTTTCGCCGAGCAGGTACTGATGCTCCAGCTCCTTTCGGGCCAGATAGAGCACATTCGCAGAGCCCAAACTGGCTTCTGCAATGCCGCGTTTCCCGCCGTCGATCATCAACTGCAGCGCCCGCAATAGGCGATCCGCCTCCGTCGGCGCAAATCCCAGCGCGGTCTCGATGGCGTGCTTATTCCCAACCATGGTCGTTAACTGACTGTTTACTTCATCCACGACCGATGCCAGTTCCGGCAGTCCAGCTATTTTCGACGTTGTTTTGTGAACTTCCTTTGCGATCCCTTTCAATGCTTCCTGGTCTACGGTTTGCCCCGCTCTGTCGAGAAGTGGCCGCAAGGGTGAACGCGACCAGCGGGCCAGGTCGGATTCGGCGTCGCGCAAAGCCGGAAAGAGGTCCAGGGGCATCCAGCGCCTTAGATCGTAGCCAACGGGATTATCGGGACGATTGCCGCCAAAAATGACATATTCATAATCGGCTTCGCTCTTCGGCCCCTCTTTCAGTCCCGGCAACGGCTGGTATCGGTACGTAATGCGCGCCACCATCGGGTCCGGCTTCACGAGATGATCGGCGAGCACCGCCAGGAGATTCTCGCTTTTTTCAAATCCGCGAAATTCCACCGCTATCTCCATTACGTCGTCGGCGGCCAGGGGGCGTGGCAAACCATCCCAAAAATCGTCGAGTCGCAGTCGGCGCGTAGAGTCGGACAGGGATGGGTCTAAAATCAGCCGAAGCGCAAATAAGAGGTTGGTCTTCCCGATTTTATTTTCGCCAAGCACGACGGCGTGCTTGCCCAGCTTCACATCGAGGGATTTGAAGTTTCGGAAATTCTTGATGATGATCCGGCTGACCACATAGCTTAATCCTTCCCAAGCGCGCTAAATCAGAACGGTCCCTCCGTGAAACCTCCGATCAAAATCACTTTGTCAGCGCGCCGTCTTCTTGCGGTGCCCAGTTGATCTGACGCCTGCTCCCGTTGCGGCAGCCCGCCTTGCAACCCGTACCGATTTCGGCAGGCTCGTACATTGCTCGGCGCGATCTATTCCAATCAGGCCAACCACCCAATCGACATGATGCGGAAACACTCCATACGGCCGTGATACAGAGCGTTGAAAACAGCGTCAGCCAGTCCATCATCTCCAAGGGCGTCCCGCACGTCCGGGTGATCAAAAATATCCATCGTTCGTCCGAGGCGCAAGGCTGGAAAACGCTCCCCGCAAATCCGCGCCGCTTTGCTTTCATCGAACACAGCAACGCCGTTGAGGCTGACGGCGTGCGCGATAGTTGCAGCTTCACCGTCGTCCAAGGTGGCCTTCGCATCCCCGATCACGAGCTGTTCGAAGAATCCCTCGCCCGCACTGTCGAGACTGTCGATCTCGATCTTCTTGTTCTTCACGAGATGATGTAACAGATCGGCATCCGGCCGTTGCCGATGCCGCCCGCCCTCCATTCCTTCCGCACGATACGACAACGAGAATGCGGTTAGGCAACGCTTCAATGACACGGCGCGCGCAGCCCGACGCATTCAGGTTTATGACGGTGCTGGCATCGGCAACGAGGAGCGCCGACGGATCAGTCAAGCACGTCAGACGTAGTCCCATCAGCCTCTATCTCCTCATTCTCCCGGTTGTCCAATATTCCGCGCAGCTCGATACGGTTGAGGCGCAAGAGGCGGGACAACTGTCCCTCGCTCCGGAGCCCTTGGCGATGGGCCTCCCCGGCGAGCAGGTTCAAACGCAATGTCGTGGGTTGATCTGCCTCCGCCTTCTCCCTGTCGGTTGCCATCAGGTCACCTAGCACCTGACGGCCCTGCTCGTCGGTAATCCCGCCTTGGGACTCGAACCAGTCCCAGGTGCCGGGTTTCGTCCGTTGAGTTCCTCAAGGCGGCACACCATCGCTTCGCGCGAGACGCCGAAGAAATGCGCCCAAAATTATGATATCGCGGCGCGTGAGCCGATCCGATCCGGCCGTCACCTCGTGAAATTTCTGCATGACTCCGCGTGCGGGAGTGAGGAAGGCCCTTCCAAATGCATTAGCATAACGCTCCTCACGCGTGTTTTCCGTCTCATTGCGATGCAGAATCTCCGGGCTCCGCCGGGAAGACATGAAATGCCCCCATTCATGGCCCGCCGTCTGATTGCGCCGTTCGCGCGGATGGATGGCGTTCAGTAAAACGCACGGCCCGAGGGCATCGTCATAAGCGAACAAACCCGAGATCTGGCTATCGAGCCTGCGAACATAGACCCTGACACCCAGCTCCAGTTCAAGCAGCGTCACGATGTCGGTAACAGGCCTCATTCCCAGGCCGAGCGTATGACGGAGTTCCGTTGCGTCGTGTTCAGCCTGTGCCCGCACATCGCCGGGCAGGATCGGCCGTTCCGGAGGATAGTTCCCGTACGCGTTTGATACCGAGGAGGTTTTCGAGTTCGACTTCGGCCGTGGCAAGGCTCGCCAATATTTCAGAGGCTTCCTCCTCGGCTTTATCCTTGCTGGTGAGGAGCTTGCGAAAACGCGGCGCAAGATCGACGTGAACAGCTTCCTCGCGCAGAAGCGCGTTGACAGAAGTTCCGTAAGCCTTGGCGAGTTTCTGCACCTCGCGGATGCGCGCGCCCCGGTGCCCCTGCTCAATCGCGACGAGCGTCGTTCGCGCGACATCTATTGCTTTTGCCGCATCTTCTTGGGTGAAATTCGCCTTCTCGCGAGCAATCCGCAGGCCTGCGCCGACATTCTCCGGGCTCATTTGTTCAAGCACACTCATGATCGCACTACGCCTGCCCAGTTGCCCATGAATGAATTCTCCCCAGAGAGAGGTCATGAAACCCTTCCATTCCGTTTCGTGTTGAGCCAACAGGCGGTCCAGCTTCGAGCAGGACATCCCCTTCGGCCATACCCCGAGAGCCGCTTAGCTGGAAAGAGAAAAGGTCCAGCATTCCGGAATTAGTCTTGCGACTTTCGTAGCTGTGCCAAATGGTCCAAGTGCAAAGCCCCCGCGATGGCGTATTCGCGAAGAGCCTTTGTTATTTTATTCTTCGGATACGACGCGGCCGCACCGCCCTCGAAAGTGCCGGCCGACAGGTTTTCCCACACATACGCCTCTTTCGGTTCCTTAAGCCCGGCGGCGTGCACACTCATCCGCCTCAGCAGCAGCACCCCGCGCAAATTCCGCATTGTCGCTTCTTATGATCCCGGCTGTAGCTTGCCGGGTTTGTTGCCAGCAAGACCACGTCGCGATCCCATGAAGAGCCATCCTTGCATTCCTCTGAGAATTGTTTGAGGGTCTCGGCCTTGGTCTGCCAAAGCTGCGTGAAATCGAACCGGACTTTATGGTCAAGAAGCGCGTTCAGAAATCTTTCCATCCGCTCAGTGAATAGCGGATGGCTGCGGTAGTCTTCGTAACCCTGCCCGACCGTAATCAACGCCGGGCCGAGCGCCCCCTGCCCGCTCTCGGGCACGATCACTTGTCCGGCTTTCGTCAGGTATGCAGCCAGTCCGCTGACCAATGCGAACTTGAACCCGCGCGAACGCGCCGTCGGTTCCGCAAACGAATGCCGGCCTGCCTGAACACGGTAGGGAATGGAGGTAAAGGGTTGCCGCTGCCGCGAAAGTGCCTTGCCGTCACGCGCTTTTGAGCCCAGCCTCACGCGAATCAGCTTGCTCCCGGTTTTTTTCGATCAAGGATTCCGGCGAACAGCAGGAGAATTGCATGCCGTCACTGAAAGGTATGACAGCGGTCAGACCGGAAGGAAGGCTGAATTGCTGCTGCGTCGGAGCGGCCAACGTTTTCTTGCGCTTGCAGAACTCGACCCGCCATCTGTCGCCCGTAAGGAAATTAACACATCGTGCAATGCGTCCAATACCGCTTTGTCGTTCCAGCGCGCTGGCTCGTGTACCGGGATCAATAGTTGAAAGTCTCTTTGCCAGCTCAACGACGACGCCGCTGGGTCAGTTTGGCAAATTCGACCGCAGCCGCCACCAGGAGAGCGTCATAGACGACCGGCTCCCATTTGGCGATGCAATAGGATTCCAGACGTTCCGTGGAGAACTCCACGTTCCGGCCGATATGGCATCGCAACCACCCGCTCGCACTGCGATGCCCGGCTCGACGACGTGGACTCTGAGCGAAGGTGGCGAAAAAAGAAGATTAGCTTCTGTCATCATAGCTTTACTCCGTCATCCAGTCCTTCCCGTTCGATGGTTTTACGACAAATTTCTTCGCATCCCCGTTTAATACACGCCGGGCGACGGCATTCATATCGGCGCCGTTCATGCCCTCTCGATCCGTGCCCTAACCCTGTGCGCACGGCGCTCCGTTGAATTACGGAAAAATGCTCTTCCACGCCGCGGCCATTGGGCGCCGCGATCCCGAGCGCCTCGGCCACTGCCTTCTCGGCGATGTCGGAGCTGGTGTTTCCATTGGCAGCCGCATAGATGGCGTGGTCGACGATTAGACGCTCCATCCCCGGGCCTGCTGTGCGCTTCGACGCCGCCAGCGACGGTCGCAGATCACGCTTGAACAGCGTCGTCTGTTGGTCACGGCAGATCTTACGGAAGCCCTCCAGAAATCCCCGGCTGACTTCTTGCCGACAATCCTGTTCCAGAGCGGGAACAATTACGTTTCTAATTTCCTCGACTTCAAACGCCGGGTTATCCGCGCATCTCGCGACCCTTTTCCAGGCGCGGCACATGGGTAGGCTTCTGTGGGGCCCGTCGCTCATGTCTGACTCCGTTGTCAGTAATATAGATCATATAATCTGACATTGTCAATTGTCAAGTTTTAATGCAATAAAACTTGACATGCGACGTGGCCCAGGACATTCTTTTCCCATGGCGAAAGATGAAACTCAATCTCGAAGTTCCCAGCGCGTCATGGCCTCGTTCGGCGTCGCCTCGAAAACGGCGGAGAGCGGCTATGGCGGCTTGACGATTTCCGCGACCTTCCGATTATGGCGGTTGCGCAGGCCCTTTCGCGCCTCACGCACCAAGGCAAAATGAACGCCTCAGCAAGGGTGTCTATTACAGCGCCCGCGATACAGCCTTTGGCAAGAGCCGACCAAATCCGGCCGAAATCCGGAAGCTTGCCGATAAAAGCAGGGCGGTTTTCCATCGGGATCGCCGCCGCGAATCTGCTCGGGCTCACCACGCAGAGCGCCAGACGCAGCGAAGTTGCTACAAGCTCTCCCAGCCTGCCGCGAAAACTCGTCGGTAGCGATACCGTCATTCACACGCGTCGGCCCGAAGCGTGGGCCGGCCTTTCGGACACCGATGCGGCGCTGCTGGACTTCCTGCGCCGGGCGGGCAGGACGAGCGGGCTGTCGCCGGAGGAAACCATCCGCCGCACTATGACGCTTCTCTCCGAAAAAGGGCGGTTTGAACGTCTACTCCGGGTTGCGCCCACCGAGCCTCCGCGTGTCCGCGCAATAATCGGCGCCATCGGTGAGCAGCTTGGAAATAATCGCGCGGCGCTTCGCCGCCTGCGCGGCACTCTCAATCCTTTCTCCCGCTTCGATTTTGGCCTGCTTGCGGGGCTGCACCATGCCCGGACATGGCAAGCCAAGGAAAGAAGTTGAAATGAAGCTCTTTGAACACGCCGATTTCGATCAAGCCATAATCCGGGCACAAGAACATTTTCGGGACCGGGGATTGAAAGTCGCCATCATCGAGAAGGACTACTATGTCACGGAAGCGCTGCGCATTATCGCCGCAATCGCTCCCGACAAGATCATCTTCAAGGGCGGAACGAGCCTCGCGAAAGGCTGGAACCTGATACAGCGGTTTTCAGAAGACATTGATATCTTTCTCGATCCCCGCGCATTTGATCCTATCCTCGGGAAAAACGCCATCGACAGGGAGCTTAAAAAACTCCGTGATGCCGTCGCTGCCCACCCGGCGCTCACTTTCATTCCGAGCGAAAGCGTCACGATTGGCGGATTTGGGCGCAATGATCGCTTTTCCTACGAGCAACACTTCGGCGGCCCCGGCGAGGTTGCCAACCGTGTCCTTCTCGAAGCCGGCACCGCCAGTGGCCGCGAACCCACCACGGTCGTCGAATTAGGCTCCTATTTGGGGCAGTTCCTTCAGGAATCAAGAACCTCCCTCGGGACGGAGGATGAAGGCCCCTTCTCCCTCCGCCTCCTGCACTTCCGGCGCACCTTTGTCGAAAAGATGTTCGCCATCCACGGCAAGGTTCAACAGCTCAAGGCCAGCGGGCAGCCGCTCGGAACATATGCACGGCACTATTACGACCTGTCTCAACTCGCGGCACAAGGGGACGTGATCGCCATGCTGAAGTCAGGTGAGTACGACGCCATAAAGAAAGACTACGACGAGATCAGCAGAGAGCATTTTGCGAAAAGTTATTACTTTCCTGAAGGAATGCGCTTTGCCAAGAGCGATGCTCTTTTTCCACCGACCGAGTTGGCCAAGATCATAAGCGGCGAATATGAAGCGCAGTGCAAGATGCTCTGTTATGGCCCCTATCCGTCATGGGCAGAGGTCCAGGCACGATTCCTCGAGATTCAGGATCTGTTGTAATACTACGCCGCACAGGAATTCGCACCTCAAGAGCCGCAAGAATTCCAAGAGGCCCGTAGAGGTGACCCCGATCCGTCGATAAACGAGGACGTGTGGTAGCTCAGTAGTTGGCGAAGAGGGTGTTAGAGCCCATGGATAGGCCTAAAAGCCACAACGACAAGAGAAAGTAAGAGAAAGTCTGTGCTCAGGAATTCGCACCCGTAAGGTGCGCGATTCACGTACGATGGCGGGCATGCGCCGAATGCCAAAGCCTTCACCCACCGAATCCCCGTTGCTGTTCGAAGTGGATCCCAAGCCACTGGAAGAGACCTTGACTGCCCTGGGCGGGATCCCGCTGGTCGTCCAGGCGTTCCGTTCCCTGGGGGTGCCGGGCAGCGTGCAGCAACACGTGGCCGTCAAGGAACGCGAGCGGGGCTACGACGAAGCCACGTTCGTCGAGAGTTTTGTGATTCTGAACGCGGCCGGGGGAGAGTGCGTGGACGATTTTGCACACCTGCGCAGCGATGCGGGGTTGGCGGAGCTCATTGGACATGAGCTGCCTTCTCCAGAAGTGGCGCGGAAATTCTTGAATGCCTTTCACGAAGAGGAAAAGATTCAGGAAGCGCAGCAGCGACGTCTCCCGGATGCCATCGCCTACATTCCCGAAGAGAACCGGGCGCTCGAGGGGCTGGGGCGAGTCAACCGAGATCTGATTCAGCGGTTGGGGGAACGCTGCGTGGATCAGAAGATCGCCACGGTCGATCAAGACGCCACGATTATTGAGAGCCGCAAACGAGAGGCTCTGTATACCTACGAAGGATCGCGCGGCTACCAACCGATGCTGGCGGTGTGGGCGGAGATGGATGTGGTGCTGGCCGACGAGTTCCGCGACGGGAATGTGCCGGCGCAGATGGCTCCGTTGACGGTGGCCAAAGCGGCGTTTGCGGCTTTGCCCAAGACGGTGACGAGCTATTACTATCGGGGCGACTCTGCCTGTCACGAGAAGGAGTTGTTACGCTGGCTGTTGAACGAGAAACGTGAAGACGGGCCGGGCGGATTCATTGGTTTTGCGGTCAGCGCGCGGATGAGTGATGCGTTACGCGCGGCGATTGGGGAAGTTCCGGAGGCGGAATGGAAAGCATACGGTAAGCCGGAGCCGGATGTAGATCGGGAATGCGCCGAAGTGGTATTCGTTTCGAACGAAGAGCTGGAGCCGAAAGGGGCGAAACCGCTGCGCTACGTGGCCATCCGGTTGCGGAAGCGGCAGGGCGGATTATTTGCTGACGGCAGTAGCGTCTTACACTTTGCGGTGCTCAGCAACATTTGGGATTGGAAGCCGGTGAAACTGATCGAGTGGCATCGAGAAAAAGCGGGCACGATCGAACGGGCCCACGATGTGCTGAAGAATGAGTTGGCGACCGGAGTGCTGCCGTCGAAATACTTTGGGGCCAACGCCGCTTGGTTGCGGCTGGCGGTGATCTCCTACAACGTGCTGACGGCCCTGAAGCGTTTAGCGCTGCCCGCAGATTTATTGCGGGCTCGCCCGAAGCGACTGCGATTTCTGATCTTCTACACGGCGGGTCGGCTGGTGCATCACGCTCGACAGATGCGCTTGCGGCTGGCCAGGGAGGCGGAGGGGATCGTGCTGTGGTTGGAAGTCCTGCAATTCCTACCGCTTCGTACCTAACGCGAAGATAGGAGCGCGAGCTTATCGACGGATTTGCAGAGCCCCTTTTGGATGGCTACTCGGAAAACTGTTGCCCGATGGTTCACCGATCTGCCCTGCACGCCCGCCAACTTTGCTCAACCTCAAACGATGAGTTCTGGCAGTGCCTCGTGCCCGCAACAAACCAGAATCTGGAGCGTGTGCGCCAGTCACTGCTACCTTACTGACGGATTGGGGCAGAAGAACGTACCTTGACCCCGATCCGTCGATAAACGAGGACGTGTGGTAGCTCAGTAGTTGGCGAAGAGGGTGTTAGAGCCCATGGATAGGCCTAAAAGCCACAACGACAAGAGAAAGTAAGAGAAAGTCTGTGCTCAGGAATTCGCACCCGTAAGGTGCGCGATTCACGTACGATGGCGGGCATGCGCCGAATGCCAAAGCCTTCACCCACCGAATCCCCGTTGCTGTTCGAAGTGGATCCCAAGCCACTGGAAGAGACCTTGACTGCCCTGGGCGGGATCCCGCTGGTCGTCCAGGCGTTCCGTTCCCTGGGGGTGCCGGGCAGCGTGCAGCAACACGTGGCCGTCAAGGAACGCGAGCGGGGCTACGACGAAGCCACGTTCGTCGAGAGTTTTGTGATTCTGAACGCGGCCGGGGGAGAGTGCGTGGACGATTTTGCACACCTGCGCAGCGATGCGGGGTTGGCGGAGCTCATTGGACATGAGCTGCCTTCTCCAGAAGTGGCGCGGAAATTCTTGAATGCCTTTCACGAAGAGGAAAAGATTCAGGAAGCGCAGCAGCGACGTCTCCCGGATGCCATCGCCTACATTCCCGAAGAGAACCGGGCGCTCGAGGGGCTGGGGCGAGTCAACCGAGATCTGATTCAGCGGTTGGGGGAACGCTGCGTGGATCAGAAGATCGCCACGGTCGATCAAGACGCCACGATTATTGAGAGCCGCAAACGAGAGGCTCTGTATACCTACGAAGGATCGCGCGGCTACCAACCGATGCTGGCGGTGTGGGCGGAGATGGATGTGGTGCTGGCCGACGAGTTCCGCGACGGGAATGTGCCGGCGCAGATGGCTCCGTTGACGGTGGCCAAAGCGGCGTTTGCGGCTTTGCCCAAGACGGTGACGAGCTATTACTATCGGGGCGACTCTGCCTGTCACGAGAAGGAGTTGTTACGCTGGCTGTTGAACGAGAAACGTGAAGACGGGCCGGGCGGATTCATTGGTTTTGCGGTCAGCGCGCGGATGAGTGATGCGTTACGCGCGGCGATTGGGGAAGTTCCGGAGGCGGAATGGAAAGCATACGGTAAGCCGGAGCCGGATGTAGATCGGGAATGCGCCGAAGTGGTATTCGTTTCGAACGAAGAGCTGGAGCCGAAAGGGGCGAAACCGCTGCGCTACGTGGCCATCCGGTTGCGGAAGCGGCAGGGCGGATTATTTGCTGACGGCAGTAGCGTCTTACACTTTGCGGTGCTCAGCAACATTTGGGATTGGAAGCCGGTGAAACTGATCGAGTGGCATCGAGAAAAAGCGGGCACGATCGAACGGGCCCACGATGTGCTGAAGAATGAGTTGGCGACCGGAGTGCTGCCGTCGAAATACTTTGGGGCCAACGCCGCTTGGTTGCGGCTGGCGGTGATCTCCTACAACGTGCTGACGGCCCTGAAGCGTTTAGCGCTGCCCGCAGATTTATTGCGGGCTCGCCCGAAGCGACTGCGATTTCTGATCTTCTACACGGCGGGTCGGCTGGTGCATCACGCTCGACAGATGCGCTTGCGGCTGGCCAGGGAGGCGGAGGGGATCGTGCTGTGGTTGGAAGTCCTGCAATTCCTACCGCTTCGTACCTAACGCGAAGATAGGAGCGCGAGCTTATCGACGGATTTGCAGAGCCCCTTTTGGATGGCTACTCGGAAAACTGTTGCCCGATGGTTCACCGATCTGCCCTGCACGCCCGCCAACTTTGCTCAACCTCAAACGATGAGTTCTGGCAGTGCCTCGTGCCCGCAACAAACCAGAATCTGGAGCGTGTGCGCCAGTCACTGCTACCTTACTGACGGATTGGGGCTTGAGCCAACCGCTTGGCTAGCGTATGATTTTGCGACATGACCAAGGAACCCAGCGCTAGGACTGTGCGCAGGCCGCTTACCTATTGGATCGGCGAAGGCTCGGGCTGGCTGCTCAAGCACGTCGTGAGCGGACTGGCCGCCACGCATATCACCCCCAACATGTTCACCTTCTTCGGCCTGGCGGTGAACGGCTGGGCAGCAATGCTTTTCGCCAACGGCCGATTCCGCATGGCTGCTGCCGCGCTTTTCTTTGCTGGATTCCTGGACATGGCCGACGGCCAGGTAGCGCGACGCGTCGGCCGCGTGACTGCTTTTGGCGCCTTCCTGGATTCCACGCTGGACCGCTATTCCGACCTCGCGCTGTACATGGGCTTGGTGGTGTACTACACGCTGATCGGCCGGTCGTTCTACATGACCCTCGCCGCGGTGGCCATGGCCAGCTCCTTCATGGTGAGCTACTCCCGGGCCCGCGCCGAATCGATCATCCCCAGCTGCAAAGTAGGATTCCTGGAACGCCCGGAGCGCCTGGTGCTGCTGATCATGGGTGGCGCATTCCAGAGAATGGCGCCGGTGCTGTGGGTGATTGCAACGCTGTCAACGGTCACTGTAATTCACCGGGTGGTGTATACCTGGCAGGAATTGCGCGCGGGCCGCGGCCTGCCGGAAGCACAGATTACCGCTGGTTCCTAGATTTCCGCCTGCTGCGTTCCTACTTCCTCACGTTTTTCCTTCCCAGCGGCTTCGATAGGCGCGGAAACGATTCCGTGAATCTTGGTACGCAACTCGTCCGTATCCATGTGCTGGAATTCCGTAAACTCGATGGTGTCGTGCAGGTAGACGGTAATCGTTCCGGGATGCAGCATCCAGTGGCCGGTGCGAAAAACTTCAAAAGAGCCCACCATGCTCACCGGCACCAGCGGCACTGCAAAATCCTGCGCCATGCGGAAGATTCCTTTGCGAAACAGGCCTACATGGCCATCCCGGGTGCGCCGGCCTTCCGGAAAAGCGATCAGGCTGATGCCGGATTCCAGCGCAGCCGAGGCGCGCTGCTTCATAATTTCCACCCCGGCGCGGTTGATGTCGTCGGGCACCGGAATATTTCCGAACCGGCCCATCAACCAGCCATAGAAGGGAATTCGGAAATGGGAGGCCAGCTCGAAGCCGCGCAGGAACTGCGGAATCGCGGTGTACACCACGAACGGATCGAAAATATTCACGTGGTTGCAGATGAAAAGCGACGTCCGATGGGGATCGAAGCCCGCTGCGCGCCGTACCTGAAAGCGTATTCCGAGCAGCCGCAGAATATTGCGGAAGAAGAGCCGCTGCGGGTAGTCGTTTTTGCGTGGGTCGATGAAGCCCGCCATCCCGATCAGCAGTGGGATCACCACCACGAAGTGGATGCCGCTCACCGCCCACAACATCGCGGAGCGAACCACCAGCCAGGCGTTCTTCATATCAGGACGTCCAACGCCGCGGGAATGATTTCGATGCGTTTGCAGCGCAGCCACAGACTTTCGCCATCCACGGAAACGTTGTCCGGGCCGTTCACGTCGAATTCGATGGAGGTTTGCGGGGACCGCGCCGCGAGCGGATGGCGAACGTGAGTGCCATCGAAAAGCGTAGGGAAGTTGCGAACCAAGCCGAGCCGGCCGATCGGCCCCCAGCGGACGTATTCGATCAAGCCGTCTTCCGGCGATGCGTCGGGAGCGATCATCATTTTCCCGCCCGTGAATTTGCTGTTATTGAACGACAAAAACAGGCAGCGGCGGCGATCCCAGTCGGGGTTGGAATCGGTGCGCAATGGAAAGGCGCGGCGATTGAGGCGCGCCAGCGAAACCAGCACCGCAATGATGTAGCCGATCTCGCCCAGCCGTTTGAATCGGCGATTGGCCAGCGCCGCCACATCCGCCGCGAATCCAACGGTAACCAGATTCATTGAGTAGATCTCGCCGGTGTCGTGAACCAGGCGCAAGAGATCGCTGTGGCGCCATTTTCCGTTCACCAGCGCGGCGGCGGCGTCTTCCGCGGCGTTGTTGGTGAAATCCTTCAGGAAAGAGTTGCCGGTGCCCAGCGGCAGAAAACCGAGCGCGGGGCGCTGTCCGCTCAGTTGGTTGGAGAAAATTCCGTTGACGATTTCATAGCTGGTGCCATCGCCGCCGACCGCCACAAAATTCCGGTACCCCGCGGCGTAGGCTTGCGCTGCAAGTTCCACCCCGTGGCCGGGATGGGTGGATGGCGCAACTTCCAGGGTGAGACCCGCGCGGCGCAGGCGGTCGATCGCCGCGGGCGCGAGTTTCCCGCAGCGGCCGCCGCCGGCCGCAGGGTTCACCACCGCGAAGAACTTCGTTTTCAAATTAGCCTTTCGCGCCAGATGCGTGCGGTTCGACGCCTGGACGGTTCTACGGTTCTGTGGTTCGATGCCTTTCTCTTTTTCGGGTGCCCCCCTCTTCCGATTCTGGGAAGGGTGGGCGTATGGTCTGGCAACACGGCAGGCCATCGCGATTGCTAGCGCAAAGCTAGAGCGACACCACCGCCGAGCGCGGCACTGCCGCGCGGATTTCCTCAGCCAGCACGCCACGCTTGATTTTCATCGCCGCGGTAAGCGGAAAATCCCGTTCCCACAGCAAGTACCCGTGGATGCGTTTGTAGTTCACCAGACGGCGGTTGCGCTCCTCGAGATTGGCGCGCGCGGTGGGCGTGAACGGTTGGCCCGCTTCCGGATGCAGCACGATCACCAATTTTTCGCCGACCAGGGTGCGCGCCGGCCACAGGTAGTTGGCAGCAAACACGCAGAATTCCTTCACCGGTAAACCCTCGAAAACCGTTTCCACGTCCTCGGGATAAATGTTTTTCCCCTCTTCGCTGACGATCATATTTTTCTTGCGCCCGAAGAGCTGCAGATGGCCGGTGGAATCGAATCGCCCCAAGTCGCCGGTCATCAGCGATCCGGCGACAATCGTTTCGGCGGTCATTTCCGGATCGTCGAGATAGTGGGACATCACCGTTTTGCCGCGCACTTTGATTTCACCGATGCCGTCGGCATCGGCGTTGACCACGGCCACCTCGACCCCGGGCAGCGGTTTGCCTACGGTGTCCGCGCGGAAGGGATGAAAATCATTGAGGGTGATCACCGTGCCCGCTTCGGTGCAGCCGTAACCGTTGCCGACGGGAATTCCCAAGTCGTAAAAAAATTGCAACGTGGCGGGCTCGGTAAAGGCGCCGCCCACAAAAATGGCGCGCAACTCGCCGCCAAATGGTTTGTGGACGCTGCCCAGCAGCTTGCGGCTCAGGCCCAAGCGCGGCTTCTTGCGGGTGAGCGAGCGATTGACTTCGATGAGCCAATCCAGAATGCGGCGCTTGGTCTTCGGCAGGGCATCGAAGCGCTCTCGCAGGCCGCGCTCCAGATTCTTCAGCACCAACGGCACCAGGGTGACGTAGGTGATCTTGTATTTTGAAAATGCTTCGCGAACGTATTCCGGCCGCAGCGTGCGCAGGTGAACCACGGTGGCGCCGCAGACGAACGGCCCGATGAATCCCACCATAAAATCGATGGCGTGGTTGGTGGGCAGAATGCTCAGGTAGCGCACTCCGGGCCAAAAGGGAAACAGGGTGGTGAGCGCGACGCACTGCTCGAGATAATTTTCGTGAGTCAGCACGCAGCCCTTGGGCCGTCCCCCGGTTCCCGAGGAATAGACGATGCACGCGGGATCTTTCAACCGCCGAGTCGCGAACACCGGCTTGGCGGGGCTCTGAAATTCTTCCCAGCGCTTGGCGCCAATCAGCGACGCGTCTGCCGGCGCTTCGGTCACCACTGCGGTGACCACCTCGGATTGCGGCGCGTCCTTTACCTGCAACAGCGCGCGCCACAGATGATGTTCGACGATTAGCACTTCCGCTTTGCAGCGCGCCAAGATTTGCAGTTGCTCGGCGGGAGTCAATTTGTAATCGATGGGAACCAGAATTCCGCCGCAGAAAAAAATGGCGTAGGCGGAGATCAGCCATTTCGACTGGTTGGTCATCAGGATCGCCGCGCGGCTGCCAGGCTGAAACCCGGAGTCTTGAAGCGCGCGGGCGAGCGGCACCGCCATGTCGCGGAACTGTGCGTAGGTAAGGCGCTGATTTTCGCGATCGCGATCGGCCTCGATCAGGCAAATTTCATTGGGCCATTTGTCGAGGGCGGCGCGAAGCGCCTCGCCGAGCGATTGGTATAGGCGCAGGTCCAGCATTACAAACGCGCTTGGATGCGTTGGGCGAGGGTGCGGAAATCGGAGACGCCCTGAAGTTCGTAGTCGGGCAATTCGATTCCGAAGTGGTCTTCCACGCGGGTGAGCAGGTCGAGCACCTGCAGGCTATTGATCCCCAGCTTCTTGAAGAAGTCATCGTCTGGTGAAATTTCGGCGCGGGGAACTTTGAAGTGCGCAGACGCCAGCGCTAGAACCTGTTCGGTGGTTTGCTCGATAGTCGGAGTCGTCGCCATGAATTTCCCAAGATTATAACTTCGCGAGAATTCTCGCAACTTGTCCCCGTTCCGTATAACTGTATATTTGACGAACCGCGAAAAAGCGTAGAAATCTACAGCCGGGATGCCGAAATGGAGGTGTTGCTCTCGCTAAGGAAGGTACGGCAGCGCGTCGCCGCTTTCGACGAACTTCCGCAGACCGGCTTCTACTGCGGGGCGGCTGAAGAGCTCGCAGAAGATTTCGATTTCGCGCCGCAGTTCTTCACCGGGAATTTCTTTGATGAACTGCTTGGCGGTGGCGGAGGTTTGGCGATCGAATTTGCCGATTTGGGCGGCAGTGGCGCGCGCCATCCGCAGGGCTTCGCCTTCGCCGGCCAGCTGGCTGACCAATCCGACGTTTTGAGCTTTGGTTGCGTTGATGCTGCGGCCGGTGAGCAGCAGGTCGCGCACTACGGCATTGCCCAAGTCGCGTTTCAGGCGGGGAATTCCGCCGAAGCCGGGGATCAGGCCCAGGCGTAGCTCCGGGAAGCAGAATCGGGCGGTCTTGTCGGCGATGATCAAATCGCAGGCGAGCGCTAGCTCAAAGCCGCCGCCGAAGGTTACGCCGTGGACCGCCGCGATGGTGGTTAGCGGACAGGCATCCAGGCGGTTCATTACTTTGTGAATCCGTTCGATGAAATCGCGCACCGCTGCTAGGCGCTGGTTCGCCGGCAGAGCTTGCGAACGGAGATAGAGCTCGCGCAAATCGGCGCCGGCGCTGAAGCCCGCGGGAACCAAACTGTGGATGACCAGTGCATGGGCAGCTGCGCCATCGAGATAATTTACAAAATTCTCGAGTTCAACGAGGGTCTGCGAGCCGATTTCGTTGCAGGGAGTTTTATGCAGCGCGAGTTCCACCACGCCGTCGGCGACGTTCCAGGAAATCGTGGAGGCATCAAAGGTTTTCATGAGCTTTTTCTCGCGTACATCTCCCGAATCGGTTGTTCCAGGCGCCGGGCGACGGCGTCGCGACGCAATTTGCCGTTGGCGGTGAGCAATCCATTTTCGATGGTGAACGGCTCGCGGTGCAAATAGAACGCGCGAATCTGCTTGTAGTGGGGTTGATCGGCGTTCACCTGAGCGATGGCCGATTGGATTTGGGGGGACTCGATCCCGTCGAATGGGTCGGCGGTAACCACCGCTGCGAGGTAGCTGAGATTATTTCCAACCAGCACGATTTGCCGCGCCGCGGGCAGAGCGTGTTGCAGCTTCTCCTCGATGGGTTCGGGTGCGATGTTGTGTCCGGAGTTGAGGATGATGAGGTTTTTCAGCCGTCCGATGATCCGCCAATATCCGTTGGCGTCCACTTCGCCTTGATCGCCGGTATGAAACCAGCCGCCGGCTAGAACTTTGGCGGTGGCTTCGGGGCGGCGCCAGTATCCGGCGAAAAGGTGCGGGCCGCGGACCAGTATCTCGTGTTCTTCGCCGAGGATCATTTCGATTCCGGGAATGGCCGGGCCGACTCGCCCGGGAACCACTTTCCCTGGAACATCCAGGGTACAGATGCCGGTGGTTTCCGTGAGTCCGTATCCCTGGAGGACGGGGATGCCGATCATGCCGAAGAAAAGCTGGGTATCGAGAGCCAGCGGAGCGGAGCCGCAGATCAGGGCTTTGAGGTTAGGGCCGAGAGTTTTGCGCATCGTGGGAAACATCAATCGGTTGGCGAGCCAAAGATAAAAGGCGTCCGACGTATTCATTTCGTTGCGAAAGCGGCGTTGATCGGCGGCGCGGGCTTTCGCGAAGAGCCAGCTCGCGAATCCGCCGCGTTTCTGGATTTGCTCTTCCACTTTTCCGCGAACGCGCTCCAAGAGCGTTGGTACGTTCAGAAAATAGTTCGCGGCGGAGGTTTTCATTTCCTCCGCCAGGCGATTAAGGTCGGTGGAAAGAAAAAGCAGGCTGCCGCGGTTCAGGCTGGTGAGCATGATCATCCACGAAGCGGCGAAGGACAGCGGCAGGTAGTGGAATACGCGATCGGGCTCGGTGGCAGTTTCACTCTTTCCAGTCAGCATATCTAGCCGGGAAGTAGTGCAGGGCAGCATGTGCGAGAGATTCGCGACGGTGAAGATCACCCCTTTGGGTTCGCCGGAGGTGCCGGAGGTGTAGATGATGGCTAGCGGATCGGAGTCAGACAACGAAGAGCTTTTCTGCGCCGGGACGCTGCTGGGGGTAGCGGCGGCCGAGGTAGCAGCCGCGGGCGGCGCCGCGAAAATATCCTCAAAGAGGGAGATGGGCGGAGCGTCCGGCCAGTTTTGCAGCACGGCATCGCGCAACGACGCGTCGGAGCAGCAAATTCTGGCCGGCGTGCAGTCTTTCATCATGGCGACTAGCTCCACCGGCGACTGCCGGGCGTACAGCGGGACGACGATAATGCCCTCGGCCATGAGCGCAAGGTCCACGGCGGCCCAGCGAACACTGTTGGGAGCGAGGAGCGCGCAGCGATCGCCTTTGCCAAGCCCGGCCGCAATGATGAATGCGCGGGCCTGCTCGACCAGCGCTAGAAGTTCGCGTCCGGTAACCGCGTAAACTCGCGATTCGTGAATCTCCTGCAGGACGGAGCGGTCCGCATGGCGCTGGATGGATTCGAAAATGTGTTCGAGAAAATTCATGGCCGGGATCAGTGGTAGGACGCGAAAAGATTGCACAGGTTAGGACTAAGCGGCGGCAAATAATCTTCCCAACTGAGCACGCCCGTGCGGATCGGGAATTCCGGATAGCGGCGGGCCAGGCGGTCTTCGAAATAGGTGCCCATGCGCGCCATAAGCTGGATATTCTTCACCACCACCCGTCCAATGGCATCGCGAATGGCTTCGCCGTCGCGGTCCAGCGTGGCCAGGGTCGAAAGCAGACGCTCTTCGAGGTCCGGATCATCGACCGCGAGAACCAGGTGCTCGTGGCCGCGTTCGCGCATGGTGTTGCGGATGCGTTCATCCATGGTAATTCCGGCGGAGACTACCCCCGCGGGCATGGAAGTAACGATGGCGTGGAAGCGGGAAGAGATCATGCGATGGCTGAGCCGCAAGATGCTCACCAGCTGATACATATCATAGGTGCCGGAAGAAAATACAGGCAGGCCGCCTAGACGCGCGGAGAGGCGCTCGCAGGCGTTAGTGTCCAGCATTTCCATGCCAACCAGAATGGGGAAAACGGTCTTGCTTTCGCGATAGCAGCGCACGGCGCCGGCGATCGCGTTCAAATATTTGTCGTACGCAGCGTCCACATCCGCGCCGGAACGATGGAAATAAGGTCCGCGATAATGGCTGTTCTTATACGCGCCGGTGGTAACTCGGGCGAGAGATTTCGTTAGTGACGGAGTGACCGGCCAGAAGTAGGGATTGATCGGGCAAATGGTGAGAATGGGCGTTACCCCGTCCCACCCAGCCGCGCGCAAAGTTTTGTTGGCGTAGTCGGGGCCCAGCGGTTCGAATGTCCAAGCGGTGTCCGTTCCCAGCTCGGTCGGCACGCCCAGGAGGCTGAGCACCGCTTGCGACTCAGGGTTTCGGGTGATTACCAGCGACTGCTGGCAGTAGCGCCGGACCATTTTTTGCAGCAGCGGATGCATCGCACCCGCTTCGGCGCCGTAGGCGACGCTGAGTTTATTCTGCGCGGAGGCGATTCCCAGGGCCCCGATCATCATCGCGCTTAACGCGTTGGTGAACTTGCTCTTGAACATCGATCCTTCACAGGCCACCACACCATCGTGGCGCGGCACTTCCTTACTCAGGAAGGGAGGGAAGATATCGGGCAAAAAAACTTGGCGCGCGTCTCCGAAGTATCCGCGGCTTCTGTCGAAATTTTGGCTCATCACCGAAAGCGCGAGATTTTCATCGCCGAGAATGTGCCGGACTTGCCGGATGATTTCTTCCACGCGAACGTCGGAGCCGGTGTTGCGCGTTCCGTTGTATCCCGCGAACAGCAGCTTCAGTTTTTCGCCGGGCTTCCAGGCTTCGCCCGCGCCCAGCATCCAGCTGAACTTTTTGGCTTCGATGATGCTGCTGACCCAGGCTTCCAGAACCGCGTCCATCATTCCGCAGAACCTCCGGCCGAGGCACGCGCGGTGGCCGAAGCCGCCTGCGCAGCCCACGGCAAGTAGGGGTAAAGGAAATGATGTTCGCAACTGAAGCGCAGCAACGGAAAACAATATTCTGAGAAACGGGCAGGAGCGCGGCCCATCGCCTCGACCACCCGTGAATTGTCGAAGACCGTGTTCCACACCAAATACGGCAGGAACACTTGGAATAGGGTGGCGAGGTTGCCGATCTTTCCTTTGCGGCGGGAAAGTGCGCTCACCATGCGTTGCGAAACGTTCTCGAGGCTGGGCATGAACGTGGGCGGGCGCTTGCCCTGCGCTTTGGCCAGGGCCTGGGTCAACTGCTGGAAAGTTTCCGCGCCGGTGCCGGAAGACAGGTGATAGATATCGTGCGCGGTGTGGTCCTGCAGATGGAGCTGCGCGACGGCGGCGGCCACGTAATCGACCGGGACGATATCGAGCTTGTCGTCGGGGCGGAAGGGCAGCACCCGCAGACCGGCCAGAAAAACGAAAGCGCGAACCATGTCGAACTGATTGGTTTCGGGGCGGCGGCTATCGCCGAGAACGATGCTGGGGCGAAAAATGGTGCGCGGCACGTCGGGGAGCAGTTCGCGCACCATGTGCTCGCAGAACTTTTTGGTGCGTGCGTAGGGATCGTAGTCGGAGAGGTTCCAGTCGATGGAGGAATCTTCCTGAACCACTTCGTTATGGCGATGGCCGCAGACCGCGACGGTGCTGACGTGGCTGAAGCGGCGCAAGCCGTGATGTTCGCGGGCGCGCATGGCCAGTTCGATCACTTGCAGGGTGCCGCGGAGATTGACGTTCAGGCAGCTCTTTTCCGATTTGCGGTTGAGCGATGCGGCGCAATGGATTACCGAACCGGTGCGATGAACGAGCGCGGTGTAGCGATCATCGGCGAGGCCCAGTTTGGCGCCAGTCAGGTCGCCGACGAAGACTTCCACCCGCGCATTCATGTATTCGCGGAACTGCTCGAAATCCATATGCAGCTGTAGGGCACGCCACAAGCGTTCCTGCGCTTCCTGCGGGCTGCGAGCGCGGACCAGCAGATGCAAGGGCTCGGAGGAGCCTTGCAGAAGATTGGCAGCGATATGTGCGCCGATATATCCGGTGGAACCGGTCAGGAAAGTAGCCACAGTTTGTGAAGGGTAGCTGGAGCCCGCGCGCTAATCGCCGGGGCGATTCGCCGCGGTGGTGCGCACTTCCAACGGCACGTTTCGCGCCGGACGCTCTTCCAGCGGGCGACCCTCGATCAGAGGATAACACCACTTGCGAAGCGCCGGAATGTGTACGTTGATCCAGTAGTCCCACCAATCGATGGAGCGAGCGTCGTAAGCAAAATCAGGGCGTTCGCCGGGAACCAGTGCGGCGGACAGGCGCTCGACGCCGGCGGCTTCGAAGGTGTGATTGTTGTGCAGGATGAACGGCTCGAACAAGGAGACTAGTTTGATCACCCGGTCGAGCTCGCGTTCGCGGCGGACCAGCGCCGATTTGCCAAAGGGAAGCGGTTCGAGGGAGCGACTGATAGCCTGGATAATGGCCTTTTGAGCGGGCGCCGATAGTTTCTGGTAGCGCGCTTTGGACACCGGAATGGCGTCAAATTTCAGGCGAAGGCGCTGGCGGAAATCGTTTTGCGCGCGGTAGTGGCGGCGATGGCCCAGGCCGGTGAGCTCGATGGAGCGGCGCATGTCGCAGGGGTTCGATACCGAAGTGGCCAGGTGATAAACGCGGTCGTTGGTTCCGGTGAGCAGCGCCGCGGCGATCAGGGTCATGCCGGTGGTTACCAGGTCCACCGGAATCAGATCGAGGCATTTACGGGCGTTGGTGGGCAACTGCCGAAAATAGGTGCCCAGGAGGTAAGACAGCGAAGCAGAAGTGTTGATTCCCTCGTTCCACCCGAGGAATGGCTTTTGCAGAGACGATTCGACGATCGACGGCCGGACCACGGCGATACGCACGTGGGGATGCGCCGCGGAAAATTTCTGGATCAGCGATTCCGACAGGCCTTTGGTGAGGGTGTAGGTGTTGGGCCAGCCCAGCTCCTGAGCGCGGCGCGAACCCGCTTCGGTGAGTTCGCGGCGCAGCCAGCGCACCCGATTTTTGCGAATCTGGATTTCCAATGCGGCGCCCTGCAAGTCTTTCGCGGCGCCGGTTTTGCCGATGGATTGCGCGCGAAGCTCGTCGGTAACGTCGGCCATTTCGGCGTGGGCTTCGGTGGACCTGATCAACTCTTCGAGCGATCGCAGCTCGGCTTCGGCGTCAAAGCCCGGCACATTGGAGGGAACGTAGTTGGGCTGCAAGGTCTCGAGCACCCGGCCGTCGCGATGGCCCACGATGTAGGAAGTAGAAAGATGCAGCAGGGCGGCATGGCGGCAAGTGCCCAGGAAATCCAGCAGCGCGGTGATGGCGTAGACGTTCGCGGACAACGCATCGCGCAGGTCGGGATTGAAATCGGTGAGCCCGGAACTATTGACGATCAAATCCACCGTTTCGCTAAGCTGCTGGCGGTCCTCCGCCGCCAGGCCCATCCCAGCCTGCTCCATGTTGCCTTCCACCACGCGAATCCGTTGGCGCAGAAAATCGGCCAGGTGAGCGCCGTGGCGCTGCGCCAGCGGATCGAAGACCGGCGATTGCTCGACGATGCGCTGGAATCGTCCCCAGCCGGTGGTGGAACGGGTGCGCCGAATCAGCAGGGTGACGTGCAGATCATCGGGCAAATCCATGAGCAAGTTCGCCAGCCAGACCTTGCCGATGAAGCCGGTGGCGCCGATTAGTAAGATGTGTTTTCCGCGCATCGCTTCGCGCACCGACAAGGCTGCGGACCTTTCCCGGGACTGATAGTGAACGACGGGCAAGGGAGGATTGGCTGCCGAGCGGCGCGCGGGACGAATCGCGGCAAAGAGCCGTTGCGGATGTCCCGCGAAGCCCAATTGCCGGGCCAGGCGCGTGGCGGAGATTCTGCCGTCGGGTTTGGTTCCCGTCAATTTGGCGAAGGCGCCGCGCGGGCGGATGACCGGTTCAAGCAGACGGCCGGTAGCCAAGCCATCGCGGAATTCGAGGCGGTTGGATACAATGTGGGAAATGCCGAGGTGAGCGGCGAGCGGGCGCATAATATGGTCGAGGCCCTGGCTAACCAGGATGACCTGCTGTCCCGCAGCCATGACCTCTTTGAGTTTGGCAACTCCGCGTTGGTATAGGCGCGGTTTCAGGACGTATTCGAAGTATTCTTCTCCTAGCAGGTCCAAGCGGTCCTGGCTGACGCCGCGCAGCACGGTGTGCAGCACGCGGGTGGCGAATACGCGGTGAACGGAATAAAGAAATGGGCGGGCCACGGCGAGGATTCCCATCGCGCCTCGGCGCGTCCAGCGTTCCAGGAAAGTCTGGGCGTTCCAGGCGAAAAAGCCCGCGGGACGAACGGCAGTTAGATTTAGCAGGCTGCCCTCGGCCCGCCAAAAAACCGTGTCGGGCGTGCGTAGTTCACCGGATGTGCTGGGTGGTGGCACGGGAGCGGTGTTAGTGGGCGCGGTCATCGTCACGAAAGTGAAGCTACTAGACTGGGAGGATGGAAGTTAGCATCCCAGGGAGCGGCGTGCAAGCCGGGGGGCGGGTAGCTGGCGCGGGCGGGCCGGCGGGCCGCAGTGGGAACCGCTTGAATTAAGCGTTTTGACCCGGCGACACTCCCGACATATTATCTTCACCGCGAATCCTTGAGCAGGGGGTAGTAGGCTTTGCAGGCGATGCGCGCCGATTTGGCGTGGCATGCCGAGCGTCTGCGTGTGTCCGCAGCGGGCAGACAGGGATCGCGATCGAACACCGGAATCACGGATCGGGAAACGAATTGGCGGACGACCGAGCAGATCGGGTGTCCGAGCCAGTCCGCGCGGCGCGGTTTGGCCGCCGGTAACACAAACTAAATCCTTGGAAGGCGAGACGCTGTCCACAGCGCCCAAAACATGAACATTGCCGGATTAGGAAGCGCATTCCCCAAACATTATTACCCTCAGGCCGTGATGCAGCAGGCGCTGAAGATGTACTGGGGCCCAAAGCTGAAGAGCCCCGGGCTGTTCGATCAGATCTACCAGCATTTGGGAGTGGACGGCCGGTACACGGTACTGCCCCTCGAGGGCTATGCGGAACTGAAGACGTGGGGAGAAGCGAACAACAAATGGATTGAGGCGGCTGTGGACCTCGGCGAGGCCTCCATTTGCCGCGCGCTGCAGGTATCCGGGGTGGACCCGGAGGAACTGGGCGCGCTGTTTTTCGTCACCGTTACTGGGGTGGCCAGCCCTTCGATCGATGCGAAGCTGGTGAACCGAATGAAGCTGAGCCGGAACATCAAGCGCATTCCGATATTCGGTCTGGGCTGTGTGGCCGGAGCGGCAGGTCTGGCACGCGCGGCCGACTACGTTAGGGCGTTTCCCGAGCAGGCCGTGGCGCTGCTAAGCGTCGAGCTGTGTTCGCTGACGATTCAACTCGAAGATATGTCGGTCGCGAATTTGATTTCGACTGGGTTGTTTGGCGACGGCGCCGCCGCAGTCATTATCGGCGGATCGGAGCGCGGGCTGAAGGGGCCGGAGATCATCAATACGCGTTCGATTTTTTATCCGGAGACCGAAGGCGTGATGGGCTGGGACATTTCCGAGAAGGGTTTCCGAATCGTGCTGACCCGCGACGTGGCGGATATGGCGCGCCAGCATTTGGCCAACGACGTCGATTGCTTCCTTGCCGACCAGGGGATGAAACGGTCGGATATTGGCACGTGGATCATGCACACCGGAGGACCACGGGTGCTCGAAGCGGTGGAAGAATCGCTGCAGCTTGGCAAGGGCGCGCTGAAGCCTTCGTGGGAGTCGTTGCGCAAGGTGGGAAACTTGTCGTCCGCTTCGGTGCTGTTGGTGCTGGAGGACGTGATGAAAAATCATCGCCCGGCGCCGGGGACCTACTCCATTTTGGCCGCGCTGGGTCCTGGGTTTTGCTCGGAGCTGGTCCTGCTGAAGTGGCAGTAGAAGAAGTGGGTCGTCCTGGGCGGGGCGATCGCCGGCGGCACAATTCCCGATTTTCCGGTTGGTCCGCAACCAACCGCAGGTGAGGAACTGACGCTTGATGGGCCACGGGTCGGCATGGATGGCATTTGCGGCAACGGTGGCGCTGGCCACCGGGGTGGCCACCACGGCGTGGGCCCAAGAACGGGTGCTGGAACTCGATCCAGCGCACACCCAAATTAATTTCACCCTCGACGCTACGTTTCATTCCGTGCACGGCACCTTCCAGCTGAAGCGCGGTTCGGTGCGATTCAATTCGGATAACGGGGTGGCCAGCGGGATCGTGGTGATTGATGCGCGAAGCGGGAAGACCGGAAACGATTCCCGCGACGCGCGAATGAATGCGGAAATTCTGCAGAGCGACAAATACCCCGAAATTATTTTTGTTCCGGACAGCGTGACCGGCCGCATCGACCTGCAAGATCCGTTCCAGGTAAACGTGCATGGAGTGATCAAGATGCACGGCAACGAGCATCCCGTCACCATTACCACCCAGCTTGAACCGAAAGGCGCCCAACTATCGTCTACTTCGCGCTTTGCGATTCCGTATCTGCAATGGGGATTAAAAAATCCGAGCACGCTGTTGCTGCGCGTGGGTGACAAAATTTTTGTGGAGATGCACACGGAAGGCAAGTACGCGCCGGTGGGGTCGATGGCCAGTGGCGCGGGAGATAGTGGGATACGAGCAAGGCGGTGCGCTGCGGCACAAACTGAGGCATATGCTGCGCTGGGCAGGCCAATTGAGAGTTTGAAGGACCGCGAGTTATGTTCCGCTGCGGCGCAAACGACGCAAACAGAAACTGTGGCCGGAGACCTCGGCTGGTTAGTCGAGCAATTGGTGTGGCCCTCTACCCAGCGGGTGGAGTAAACGGCAGCGGCGACGCGTTTTTAGTTTGGCACCGCCGGTGGATTCATGTCCAAAGATCCAATAAGAAGCGGCCGGAATTATCTGGCGTCGAGTGGATTCATTTTGACAGTTAGCCACCACCAGAATAGACTCGACTCTCTTCCTAAAGAATTCCCCCTTTTCATTGCAGCGATTATGCGTGTCCTTAATTGTACCGAAGTGGATGGTCGCGGCGACGGCTCGCCTTGGGTATGGCCAGAACGACGAATGTCTCCCCATGCGGCACCACACTTGCAGCAAGGAATCGAAAAAGACGGTCACATATGAATGGCCGCTCACGAATCAGTGGTGCCGGCTGGAGGCGCAAGCGTTGGGCGCCCCCGAACCAGCAGGACAGGGAAGTCTGCAACAATTTATGACCGAACACTATGGGGGTTATTCCACTCGGCGACGTGGGTCTTTGGAATATCACCTTGCGCATGCGCCTTGGCAAGTGTGGGTGAGCGCTTCGGCGGAATTGGAAGGTGATGCAAGCCGATTGTACGGTGCTGAACTGGGCCGAGCCCTGCAAGGTCGTCCAAGTTCCGCATTCATTGCCGACGGTTCACCGGTTGCCGTTTTCAGCGGCAGCCAACTCGCATGACGAAACTGGATCAAGAATCGAAAGCGATGCATCCTCGTGTTGGCTGGGTGCTTTTACGACCGAGGATGCGGTTTCCGCTTGGGAAGACGGCAGCTTAAAATGCTCGCAAGAGAAATTGCTGGACGACATCCTGGTGTTGACTCGCGACGGCCAAGTGGAACACGCTGCCGATGCATACCTCTTTGTGGCGCGGAGAATCTGGTGGGCATGGCCATTCTATGCGACTTTCCACCTACCGCCGTTCAATGGGCTGCTTTGGCGCGGCTATCGTTGGTTCAATCGTAACCGATACCGTATCTCCCGCCACTGTCCGTTGCCGCAGCAAGCCAATTCTGGCGACGTCGTGCATCACCGTACGCACCGGAGCCCTGACCAGGCAACGCCGACCGCCATCAAAACGATAACCTACGATCTCCCGGTGAGGAAATAGCTGCTTAGCCTGCTTCGCGTCTGCTAGCTCCAGAGGCTTGAGCACCAGGCGCTTTGTTCGCAGTTGGGGAGTCATCGTTCAACGATACCCGAAAGGAAGCGGGCGTTATTCTTGGCGCAGCGCGGTCGTTGGGTCCACGCGGCTGGCGCGGCGGGCTGGCACAAAGCTGGCGAACACCGCGGCAACCACCAGCACGGGAATCATGATTGCGAACGTCGATGGCTCGGGCGGGCGCACTCCGTCTACCAAGCGCTGGAGGACACGCCCTGCTGCCCAAGCGCCCAATATGCCCACAGCAACGCCGGCGAAAATCATTCCAAGGCTCTGCCGGAGCACCAGCCACATGACATCGCTGGGGCGAGCGCCTAGTGCCATGCGTACACCGATCTCCGGGACGCGCTGGCCAGTCAAGTAGGCCAGCACTCCATAAATGCCGATGCACGCCAGCAACAAAGCGAGACCGGCGAATATTCCGAACAACAACAAAAGGAAACGCTGCCGGGCCAGCGAATCGCTCGCGAGCTGCTCCATGGTGCGAACCTCGTAAAGAGCCTGATCGCCGGTGGCGCCGCGGAGTTCGGTACGCAGAGGCTCGACCATATTTAACGGCGCGATGTTGGTGCGGACGGCAATGGACATCAGTTCGGACCAACGACGCAACAGCGGGTCTGGAACCTGGGCGAAGGGATAGTAGAACTGAGCGCGCACTCGCGCTTTGATCGTCGCCGGCAAGGCCCCAGTGCCGTACATGTCCCACGACGCCCACCACGCGGACCACGTCGGGGACATCCGTTCCTGAGGAGAAAGGGCTGCCCGAACCTGGGATCCAGAGCCGCTGCCCGATCGGATCCTGGTCGCCGAAAGCGTGTTGTGCCAAAACGTCGTCAATCACGACGACCAGCTCATTGCCCATGCGATCGTGGTCGTTGAAGAATCGGCCTTTGAGCAGCGGGATGCCCATGACCTTGAGATAGTCCGGCGTCACGGTGGTTGCCAGAGCGAGGGCTGCTTGGTTGGCTGAGCGGAACGGAGGCGCGTGGTCCAGTAGCCGAGCTTGGTTGTTGCCTTCGCGCATCGGGACGGTATCGACCGGTCGCGACGGACTGCACTCCCGGAACGCGTCGCGCGCGATCCAGTACGTCCTGCCAGGCCGCGCGTATCTGCCCGGGGTTCGCGAGCGTGGCGGGCGAAAGCGCCATCCGGGCTGACCAGCACGTTCTCGGATGTTGAGCCCGGAGTCGAGCGATGAGAGCCGCAGCAGCGTGCGCCCGAGCATCCCGGCAGAGACCAACAGCACCACCGCCAGCGCGATCTCGGATATGACAAAAGCGCCATGCAGATCGGCGCGAGCTTCCGGCCACGCGTCCGCGCTCCGGCACGCAGGGTCTGTTCCAGTTCGCGCACCGGAGCGCGCAGGGCCGGCGCCAGTCCGAAAAGAAGACCGCTCAGCAGCGAGACGCGCGAGGGCGAACAGCAGCACACGCCAATCGAGCTGGACCTCTTCAGCGCGCGGCAAACTGCCTGGCCAGAACGCCACAAACGGGCGGATACCTACGGCTGCCAGCAAAACGCCGAGCACGCCTCCGGCAAGCGCCGAGCACCGCGCTCTCGGTTAGACATTGGCGCACCAACCGGCCGCGGCCCGCCCCGAGCGCCACGCGCATGGCAAGTTCACGCTCGCGGGAAACCGCGCGCGCCAGCAGCAGACTGGCTACATTTACGCAGGCGATCAGCAGCACCAGGCTGACCGCGCCCAGCAGCAACCAAAGCGTGGACCCGACATCTCCCACATCCGGACGCAGCGGCTGCGCGATGAAGCCGCGGCCCGCATTGGTTTCCGGATATTGTTCGCGAGGCGACGGCCAATCACCGCCAGCTCGGCTTGTGCCTGCGGCAGCGTCACGCCGGGCCGCAGGCGCGCAAAAACGTCAATGCCGGATGCCGGCCGCGATTCTGCATGCTCGGTGAAGAGTCTTGGCCCAGCGGAGTGAACACGTCGGCTTCGTCTCGGTCCAACCGGAAACCGGGCGGCGTGATGCCGACCACCGTTAAGGCTTTCCGTCAAAAACCAGCGACGTGCCGATCGCTGCCGGGTCTCCCGCCGAAGCGGCGCTGCCACAACCCATAGCTGATGATCATTGCCACGGGCGCGCCGCCGGGCCGGTCTTCTTCGGGCAGGAAGGCGCGCCCACGGAATAGCGGCACGCCGAGGACGGAAAATAGGTCCGACGAGATCTCCGACCCATCAACGTACTCGGCTTCCCCGGGCTCGCTCACGTGCCCCCGTTGTAAGTCCACGCCGCCATGACGAGCGAGCGGCTCTCGCGCTCGCAGTCGACGAAATTCGGGATAGGCAAATGCCCATAGCTCGCCGTACAGAGCTGTTGCCGTTTCCGTCTGTCCGTGCACCGTGACCAGTCTGCTCGGGTCGGGATAAGGCAGCGGCTTGAGCAGCACGCCGTTGATGACGGTGAACATGACGGTGGTCGCGCCGATGCCGAGGGCCAGTGTCAACAGCGCGACCGCCGCAAATCCCGGCTTTTGCCGCAGCGTGCGAAGCGCGATAGCGGCAGTCCTGCAGCAGATCCTCCAGCCAGCGCGTGCCGCGCGCATCGCGGCATTGTTCCTTCACCTGCTCCGGACCGCCGAGAGCGAGCCGGGCCTGCCGCCGCGCTTCTGCGGGATGCATGGCCGCGCGCGACTCAGATCGCTCGGCGTGTTGATCGAGGTGGAAGCGCAGTTCCTTTTCGAGCTGCGCTTCCATCTGCCTTCGGCGCCACAGACGCTGCCACCAGCTCATTCCGCGCCTCCCTCGGACATTTCGAGGATCAGGCCGACCGCCTCCGTCAATCGCTGCCAGCTCGCGGCTTCCGTTTCGAGCTGCGCGCGGCCTTTGCGCGTCAGGCGATAGAACTTTGCCTCGCGCCCGGTCTCGGTCTCTTTCCAGTCCGCCGCCAGAAGGCCGCGATTTTCGAGCCGGTGCAAGGCCGGATAGAGCGATCCTTGCGGGACTTGGACCACGTCGCGCGACACCTGTTGCAGGCGTTGCGCGATGGCGTAGCCGTGCACCGGGCCGAGCGCGACAACTTTCAAGATCAATAGGTCCAGGGTGCCTTGGGGGAGGTCGGATTTGGCCGCCATTGTTATACCTCGCTCTTCTACATATGTAACACATAACGTGTAGAAGCGCAAGGCATGAGGCGGGGAGCCATTCTTGCGAGCCCTCCTCCGCGGGTTAGGCATGCCTTCGTTCCCCTTGACATCCTACTCGAAGCGCTATATCGTCACCTAGAATGTCTACTAAAGAACGCGGCGAATCCGTCGAATGGCTGCTGCTGCTGCGACCGGCGCCGCCGGAGGGCGAATCGTGAGGCGCCGCAAGCGCATGCTCGAAGACCTCGAACAGGACATTGCCGATCACATCGACAGGGAGACGCAGGACCACATCGATCGCGGCATGTCGCCCCAGGAGGCGCGTTATGCGGCTTTGCGCAAGTTCGGCAACGTAGCGCGAGTGAAGGAAGATGCACGGGAAGTGTGGAGTTTGGTGTGGTTGGAACATCTGCTGCAAGACCTGGGCTATGGTCTGCGCATGCTCCGCAAGAGTCCGGGGTTTACCGCCGTCGCCGTTCTCACCCTGGCGCTGGGCATCGGCGCTTCTACGGTGGTCTTCAGCGTTTTCTACAATTTGCTGTTCAATTCTTTTGCCGCCAAGAACGCCAGCCGCCTGGCTGTTCCCGTTTTGCAGAACGCCGATCGCGCCGCAGCAGGGGACAGCGAGTGGCAACTTCTCTCTGTCAATTTGGAAGACCTGGATGCGATCCGCGACCAGAATCAGGTTTTTGAAAACATCGCCGGTTATTCGACAACTACCGCCGTTTTGGCCAGCGATGGCGCCCAGACCTACCAGTTTTACGATGGCCGCGTAACCGCCGACGCCTTTGATTTCTACGGAGTATCGCCACTGCTGGGGCGCGGCATTATCCCGGCAGACGGAAAGCCCGGAGCCCCTCCGGTCTTTGTGATGAGTTACAAAACGTGGAAGGGTGCGTTCAGCAGCGATCCAACGATTCTCGGTAAGAACTTCGTTATTGATGGCGATTCCCGCACCCTGGTTGGCGTCATGCCCCCGCGCTTCCAGGCGTTCGGTCCATTGCAGCAAATCTGGATTCCGATTGTGTGGTCACGCGGCACGCCGCGCTCGGCCTGGCCGGGGGTTGCGGCTGGAGCGTCGCGGGTTTACCTGTTGGCCCGCCTGAAACCTGAGGTGAACATGCAGCAGGCTTCCGCGGACCTCGGCGTAATCGTCAAGCGCCTTTCCGTTCTGCACCCGGATGATTATCCCAAGCACTTCACGGCGCGATTGCAATCGGCCAGCGACGCTCTATTGGGACCGATGGGCATCGGCGGCGTGATCGCCGTCGGATTCAATCCCGATATAAAGCATTTGCTCTACGACTTGCTTGTCGCAGTCACCATGTTGTTGCTGATCGCGTGCAGCAATGTGGCGAACCTGCTGCTGGCCCGCGCAGCGGTTCGGGAAAAAGAGATTGCGGTCCGTTCCGTCTTGGGCGCCACTCGTGGTCGGATGGTTCGGCAGTTACTGGTTGAAAGCTTTGTGCTGGCGATTCCTGCTTGCGTGGTGGGTTCGATCCTCGCGGTGTTCGGCATGAAGGTCGTTGCGGCGGCGATGCCCCAGAAGTCGTTCGTCGGAGGCGCCACCTTCGGCGGTGAAACCGTAATCGGGCTCGATCCCGCGGTCTTGCTCTTCGCCGTGGGCATTACTCTGGTCACCACGCTGATTTGCGGCCTGGCGCCCGCGTTGCATGCCGTACGCGGGGATTTGCAACCACATTTGGCAGACGGCGGCAAAGGCACAGACGCGAAGTTGCGCCGGGGAATGTTTCGCGCGGGGCTGGTGGTCGGCGAAGTGGCGCTGTCGGTGGTCCTGCTGACTGGCGCCGGCCTGATGATCCGCAGCTTCTTCGCTCTCACCCACGTCGACCTGGGCTTCAATCCCGGCAATGTCTTGGTCACATATTTTGTACACAAGACTCACAACCAAGCTGTAGATAGGGCCAGCCTTGCTTCACCACAGCGGGAAGTCATGGTCCGGCAAGTGGCGGAACGGCTGAAAAACCTGCCGGGCGTGAGCGACGCTTCGATCGAAGATGCGCTTCCCGGGTACAGTCCCTCGGCTGGACCCGAAGTGACCGTGCCTGGCGCGACCCATGCAGAAACCGCTGGCCTGGTGCGTTGCGATGAAAACCTGCTGCAGGTGCTGGAATTGCGCTTGATCCAGGGGAATTGGCTCTCCGGAGGGGAGGTACAAAGAGCGCAGTACGTGGCGGTGATCAATCAGACCCTAGCTCACGACTTTTTTGGCGGCAACAACCCGGTTGGCCAACAACTGAAAGTGAAGAATTTTCAGACGGTGCTTCTGCCCAATCAACCGCCGCAAGATACCTATTTCCAAGTCGTCGGGGTTGTCGCCGACATGAAGGACCGTGGGCTCCAGCAGCCCGCCTTGCCCATGGCCTTTATTCCCCATACGATTGCCGGATCGTACTTTCTGCTGCTGAAGACCAGAGTACCGCCGGCGTCGTTGGTACATTCCGTTCAGGAGCAAGTTTGGGCGGTGGATCACGACCAAGTTTTCTTTCTGCTCGACCCGCTTAAGGATTTTCTTCAGAAACTTACCTACGCCATACCGGAGTTTGGTCTGACCGCGTTCGCGCCGCTGGCCAGCATCGGCCTGCTGCTGGTTATGGTGGGCGTGTTCAGCGTGATGGCCTACACGGTTTCGCTGCAGACCCGCGAAATCGGCATTCGCATGGCGCTGGGCGCGCAACAATCGAGTATTTTGAAGATGATTCTCGGGAAGGGCGCGCGCCTGATCGCCGCCGGAATCATGATTGGTCTCGCAGTTAGCTACTGGCTCACCCGCTTCCTCGCCAACCAGATTTGGGGCGTGTCGATCCGGGACCCTTGGACCTTCGCCGGGGCGCTCATTTTGATCGTGCTTGTCGGCTTGGCCGCGTGTTTCGTTCCTGCCAGGCGAGCAGCGCGCGTCGATCCGATGACCGCCTTGCGGTGCGAGTAGTCATCAAAAAGTTGCTGCGCAACGTTTCCACCAAATGATGCAGAATGATAGCCATGTCTACGACCGATTCTTCGGCTGACCGCGTTCCGCAATGGGACGCTAACCTGTATGAGGCGCATTACTCGTTTGTGTGGGAGCGCGGGCGCGGGGTGTTGGAGTTGCTGGCTCCTCAGGCTGGTGAGCGCATTCTTGACTTAGGCTGCGGGACTGGACACTTGTCCGCACAGATAGCCGAAACGGGCGCGCGGGTGGTGGGCATCGATAGTTCCGAGGAAATGATTTCGGAAGCCCGCCGGAAATATCCCCAAGTTGAATTTGGTGTGGCGGACGCGCGCAGTTTTCGGTTCGAGCAGCCCTTCGACGCGGTGTTTTCGAACGCGGTGCTGCACTGGGTGCGCGAGGCTGACCTGGTGATTGAGTCGGCGTGGAAGGCGCTGCGTCCTGGCGGCCGCTACGTGATCGAGATGGGAGGGAAAGGAAACGTCCGCAAGATCGAGGTGGCTTTGACGGCGGCGTACCAACGATTTTCATCGTCATCGCCACCAGGGTTGGGCGATCCAAATCCGTGGTATTACCCTTCGATCGGAGAATATTCCGGGCTGCTTGAAAGGCAGGGGTTCGAGGTCAGTTTTGCGGCCCTGTTCGACCGCCCAACGCCGTTGGAGAATGGCGAGGAGGGATTGCGGAACTGGATTCGGATGTTCGGCGGGACTTTTCTAAAGGATGTGCCGGAGCGCGAGCACCAGGAATTTTTGCGCTACATCGAGAGCGAAACGCGGCCATCACTGTTTCGCGACGGTGGATGGGTGGCGGATTACCGGCGGCTGCGGTTGGTCGCGGTGAAAAAGTAACCGGGGTTCTCGCCCCCAGCATCACCGTTCTGATTATCTTTTCGACGTAACCTTTCGATATTCCACGCATCAAAAACCTTGGCGAGGGCCCTTCACGGGCAGCCGCGGGCGGGTTCGGATTATGCTTCTCGCCTAACCCCGGAACGGCGATAATGGCGATAATATGGTTGTAATCATATTGATGACGTGGCTGTGCGAAGATATCGCCGGCGGTGGATAACAACGTTGCGCGCGAGGAGAGAAAAATGGGATCGCAAACTGTGACCGAACAGAATTCTAGCGGGGGGCCGGGCGCCTCAGGGAATCCGCTGATTGCACTTGAGAAGCAGGGCCAAGCGGTGTGGCTCGACTACATTCGCCGCGACCTGCTCAAGGATGGCCAACTAAAACATATGGTGGACAACGACGGCTTAAGCGGGATGACCAGCAATCCGACGATCTTTGAGAAGGCCATCGGATCGAGCACCGATTACGACGCCCAGTTGGGCAGTTTGTTGGCCAAGGATCCCGCCAAACCGGCCGGGGAACTGTTCGAAGCGGTAGCCGTGGAAGACATCCGCGCGGCGACGGATATTTTGGGCAGCGTGTACGACCGCACCCAGGGCGCGGACGGGTTCGTGAGCCTGGAAGTATCTCCCACGCTGGCAAATGATACCCAGGGAACGATTGCCGAAGCCAAGCGGCTGTGGAAGGAAGTGGATCGGCGCAACGTGATGATCAAGGTGCCGGCGACGCCCGCAGGACTGCCGGCCATCGAGCACCTGCTAGGGGCTGGAATTAACGTCAACATCACCCTGATGTTTTCGCAGCAGAACTACGAAGATGTGGCCCAAGCGTATATTCGGGGGCTGACCGCGGCGGCGCACCCGGAAAAGATCGGGTCGGTGGCGTCGTTTTTCGTGAGCCGGCTGGATACCATGATCGATCCGCAACTGGAGAAAATCGGAACACCGGAATCGCTGGCGCTGCGCGGGAAAGCGGCGATCGCGAATTGCCGCGTGGTTTACAAACGGTTCCAGGAACTGTTTTACGGCGATGCGTTTCGGGCGTTGCGGAAGAAAGGCGCGCGCGTGCAGCGCGTGTTGTGGGCCAGCACCAGCACCAAGAATCCGGCGTATCGCGATGTGCTGTACGTCGAGGAATTGATCGGGCCGGACACCGTCAATACCATGCCGCCGGCGACGGTGGATGCGTTCCGCGACCACGGTAAGATTTCCGGCGCGACGGTGGCGCAAGGCCTGGAACAAGCTAAGGCCGATCTGGCGAATCTCGAGAAAGTGGGGATTCGCCTCAAGGATGTCACCGCCAAGCTGCAGGTGGACGGAGTGGCGTCATTTGCGAAGTCGTTTACCGACCTGATGAGCGCGATCGACGCCAAGCGGCGGAAAATTGGCGCGAAGGCATGAGCGCCAGCGCAGCAAAGGAGCCCAACCTAGGAACCGCTCCGGGTCCGCTGGTCGCCGAGCGACAGCATACCCGGCAGGCGACCGATGAGCTGGGGCGATTGCTCGAGGTGGCGCGTGGCTAATGTCACCGCCCTGTTCTGGGATGTGGGCGGAGTGCTGCTGACCAACGCTTGGGATCGTGGATCGCGCCGCAAGGCCACGCAGAAATTCGGTTTAGATTGGGACGAGTTCGAGGACCGTCACGAGCTGGTGGTGAACGCCTTCGAAACGGGGAAGACCACGCTGCAGGAATATTTGCAGCGCACGGTGTTTTATCGTCCCCGCGCTTTTTCCCCGGCTGATTTCCAGGCGTTCATGTTCAGCGAATCGCAACCGCTGGGCGAAAGCATCGCGTTGCTGGGGCGTGTTGCCACCGGCGGCCGCTACCTCGTCGCGACGGTCAACAACGAGTCGCTGGAATTGAACGAGTACCGCATCCGGCAATACCAGCTGCGCAAGTATTTCAGCGCGTTTTTCAGCTCCTGCTACTTGGGCGTTCGCAAGCCCGATGCCGCAATTTACCAGCTGGCGCTCAGCATTACCCAGCGGGCTCCCGCGGAATGCGTGATGATCGACGATCGTCCGCTCAATCTGGAATGCGCGAAGGAATTGGGCATTTCCACCATCGCTTTTACCAACGCAAAACAACTGGAAGAAGATTTGGCGCGGCTTGGCGTCGCGCCGGCTCTCCATTGAAGGGAGAAAATAGATGGATTTGGGAATGATTGGGTTGGGGAAGATGGGCGGTTACATGACCGAGCGGCTGGTGAAGGGAGGCCACCGGGTGGTGGGTTACGACCGCGACGCCTCGGTCGTAAAGGGACTCGTGGCGCTAGGCGCGGTGGGCGTGGACTCGCTGGAATCACTGGTAAAGCAATTGCCGGCGCCGCGAGCGGTGTGGCTGATGGTGCCGCACGAGATTGTCGATGGGCTGATCGAATCGCTGCTGCAGCTGCTCTCGCCGGGAGACACGATCATCGATGGCGGCAATTCGTTTTATAAGGAGAGCATTCGCCGCGCGGCGTATTTGGCGCCGAAGAAAATTCATTTCGTGGACGTTGGCACCAGCGGCGGAGTGTGGGGTTTGAAGGAAGGCTACAGCATGATGGTCGGCGGGCCCGACGAAGCCGTGAATCGCCTGAGGCCGATTTTTGAAACGCTGGCGCCGGCCCCCCACTTGGGCTGGGGACACACCGGTCCGGCAGGCGCGGGGCACTACGTGAAGATGGTCCACAACGGAATTGAGTACGCGATGATGCAGGCGTACGCGGAGGGGCTGGACCTGCTGCGGCACAAGAAGGATTTCAGCACCGGGAAGGATTTCAATATCGACCTGGAGCAGGTGTCGCAGATTTGGCGGACCGGCAGCGTGATTCGTTCCTGGCTGCTGGATTTGATCGCCGATGGTCTGAAGAGCAATCCCACGCTCGACGGTATTTCGGCGGTGGTGGCGGATACCGGCGAAGGCCGGTGGACGGCGATTGAAGGCATCGAGCTGGGCGTGCCGCTGGCGACGATTTCCGCGGCGCTGGACCGGCGTATGTTGTCGCAGGATCCGGACCCGTTTTCCAATAAACTGCTGTCGATGATGCGCCACCAGTTCGGTGGCCACGCCGCAGCCGCGGCCAAATCCAAGTAGCTGCGCGCCGTTTGAGTCGGTGGCGATACCCGGGCGTAGCGCGGGTTTCTTGTCTGATCGGGTGACCCAAAGGAGATTCTCTTGAGTCCTGCTGGACCGATTGAAGCACTGCCGCAATCCACTCCAGTGGCCGCGCCGCCGGGAATGGCGGCAAGCGAGCCGCATGTATTTGTGGTGCTGGGCGCCACCGGCGACTTGATGGGGCGAAAGCTGCTCCCGGCCATACACAAGCTATTCGTGCGCCAGTTACTGAATAAAAAAACGGTGCTGTTCGGCGCCGGGGTGGAAACCAATTTCGACGACGAGAGTTTCCGCAAGCACTGCGTGGAACAGTTGATCGCAGCAAAAGTTCCGCAGCAGGAAATATCCAGGGGCGTCGAGAAGCGAGTGTTTTACCAGCCACTGCCGACCGGCAGCGCGGACGAATACAAAAAGCTTGCCGAGCGAATCGCCCAAGTGGAGAAGGACATTGGGCTGCCGGGCAACCGGATTTTTTACCTGGCCCTGCCGCCCTCGGCGTTTCCGCCGGTGATCAGCGCGTTGGGAGAGGCCGGCCTCAATAACAGCGCGGGCTGGGTGCGGCTGGTGATCGAAAAGCCGTTCGGACGCGATCTGCAATCGGCGGAGAAGCTGAACGAACTGGTGCATCGATGGTTCGCTGAGAAGCAGGTCTACCGCATCGATCATTACTTGGGAAAAGAAACGGTGCGCAACCTGTTGGTGTTCCGGTTTGCGAATTCTCTTTTCGAGCCGCTGTGGAACCGCGACCGGGTGCAAAGCGTGGAAATTAGCGTGGCGGAAACTCTGGGAGTGGAACACCGCGGGAAATACTACGAATCCGCGGGCGCGCTGCGCGACATGATTCAAAATCACCTGACCCAACTGCTGACCATTGCCGCGATGGAAGTGCCGTCGGGCATCGATGCCAATGCGCTGCGCCAGGAAAAATCCAAGGTGCTGAACTCGATCATGCCCATTCGCGCCGATGATGTGGTGTTTGGGCAATACGGGCGTGGGAAAATCGATGGCGCGGACGTTCCCGGGTATCGTCAGGAGCCGGACGTGGCTCCCGATTCGGTGATGGAAACTTATGTGGCGGTGCGACTGGAGATTAATAACTGGCGCTGGCACGGGGTGCCGTTTTTGATGCGCACCGGGAAGCGCCTGGCCAAAAGGTGCAGCCAGATCGTGGTTACGTTCCGGCGTCCCCCGGTCTCCATGTTCCAGATTTTCGACTCCGCACCGCACTACGCGAATAGCCTGGTAATCACCATTCAGCCGGATGAGGGCTTCGATTTGAATTTCCAGATCAAAGAGCCCGGCGATGAGATTCGGCTGGATAATCGCCAGCTGCACTTCCGTTATTCCGAAGCGTTCGCGCCGTCGCCGGAAGCGTATGAAACGCTGCTGCTCGATGTTATGAAAGGCGACGCCACGCTGTTCGTCCGCGACGATGAGGTGGAAGCATCCTGGAAACTGTACACACCGCTGCTGGAGCATCGCCCCAAGGTGGTGCTGTACGCTGCGGGGAGTGAGGGCCCGCCGGAAGCCGATCGGTTACTCACCAACCTCGACTGCAATTGGACGCCGTTGTGATTCGCGACGCTCGCGTTTCGGCTACGCCGGAACAGTTATTTCGAGCGGTCGCGGAAGACTCCCTGACGCTCGCGCAGCAAGCGGTGGCCGCGCGCGCGCGTTTTTCCATTTCGTTGGCAGGCGGCAGCACACCCGCCGCGCTCTACGCATTGTGGGCTAGCGATTATCGCCAGCGGTTGCCGTGGGACCGCACCTTCGTTTTTTTCGGGGACGAGCGATATGTTCCGGCAAACGATCCGGCCAGCAATTATCAGATGGCGCGAGAAACTCTTTTGGACCACGTGGCGATTCCGCCGGGACAAATATTTCCAATGCCCACCGATTATGCGAAACCCGAGGATGCCGCGCGCGGGTACGAGCAGACCCTGCGGGGATTTTTTGGGTCGCAGGCTCCCCTGCTTGACCTGTTGCTCCTGGGACTCGGTCCGGAAGGGCACACCGCCTCTTTATTTCCAGACTCGCCGGTCCTGCAGGAAAGGGAGCGGTGGGTTGCGGCTCCGCTGGTCCCGGCGAAACCTTCGCAACGATTGACGCTGACGCTGCCGTTACTGAACCAAGCGCGGGCGGCATTTTTTCTTGTAGCGGGCGCAGCGAAGCGCGAAATCGTGCAGGCGATCCGCAAGGAGCCCGACTCCGGTCCCGATTCAGTGCCCAGCCGATACCCGGCAGCCAGGATACGTCCTGCATCGGGGCACCTGGTGTGGTATCTGGACCAGGCGGCCAGCGGTTCATGAGAAACTTCTAGGAAATATGGCTCCCGCGGCGCGTCTGTGGTGCTTGCAAAGTGTTGACCTTCTAGCCTCCGTACCATTGACGCGTACTTCTCCGCCCGCTAACATTTTCTTGTGATAGTCGAGACATCGCTCACGTTCCGGCCCCCTTCTCGGTAATCCCGCAGTTCGAATTTGCTTAAATTAGCGAGCCAAGGTCGAAGATGTCTTATATGGATGCACATCCTTCGGATGCAATCGTTGGGTCGAAGCGCCGCAGCGCGCCAATGAACAAATTCGTCGCGGTGCAGCTCGAATGGATCGATGAGAACGGTTCAAACGTTTCCGTGCCGGCGCGCACGCGCGCGGTGAACGTTTACGGTTGCCTGGTGGTTTCGTCGCAGGATTTGATTTTTGGCCAGCGGTTGCGCCTGGTCAATTTAAAAACCCATCACAGCCAGGAAGGCCAGGTAGTTTGGAAAGGCAGTCATGGAAGAGATGGTTGGGAACTGGGCGTGGAGTTGCTGCGCCCGGAAATCAATAACTGGGGCCCCAGTGCATGAACGAAAAATCTGTGATGGTAGAGGGAATTAAGCGGCCGGCGGGGCAAGATGAGGGCAACAAGCGCGCGCAACGAGTGATGTTGCGTTTCTCGATGAAGGCGCATGTGGATCTAGGGGGAAAGCCAAATACGTTCACGGTCACCACGGTGAGCGTGAACCCGAATGGCGCTTTGCTGGTGGCGCCGCAGCTTTTGACTGAGTCCGCACAAATCGTGCTGGAGAATCCGAACACCAGGGAACGGGCCACCTGCCGGGTGGTGCGCGCGGGGAAGCAGACGTCGGGAGGCTATGAGGTGCCTATAGCGTTCGATCCGCCCGCCCCCAATTTCTGGAAGATCGATTTCCCGCCGTCCGATTGGCGCACCGCCGGCGCGTAGCGCCGGGGGCGAATCCACCACGTTAAGTTCCTGGCCATGCCTACATCCCGCCGCTTCATGCGCGGGTCCGGTGATCCTATCGCGCCGCCGCGCACGGTTTCACGGCGGGCGCACACAAAAGAGCTTTCTCATTTGACTTAGCTCGCACTCGGTTCGATAATTTTCTCACCCCTTCCTGGTAGTGCGATTCCCCCAATGCAATCTTGCCAGGAGACCCTCATGAATTCGAAGAAACAACCGCGTCGCTCCCGGTAAGAGTTGCGTTATGGTGCTGCGATTCCGAGTGGTTTCGTCGGATTGCTCCGGGGAGACGTTCGAGGGGCGCTGCGAAAATTTCTCGGACACCGGGATTTTCTTTACCGCGGTGCGGCGGATGGGTGCGGGGGATCCGATCCAGATGTTTTTTACAATTCCGGGAGAGGTTACGGGAACCCATCCGAAGCCGGTGCACTGCCGTGGGAGAATCATACCCATGCGCCAGAAAACCCAAGGGAATGGGCGGCACGGGTTTGCCGCGCACAGCGATCGCTGGGAGCTGGAAAATCCGGGCACCGTTGAAACCACTGATTATTATGGTGCCAGTGCGGCCTCGGAGAAGTCAAAAACGTAGAGAACCCAGGTGTGAAATCGACACCTGGGGCACCCCCTGCGTTTCGCTCAGCGCCCCCATCGTCGATAAATTTGCTTGGCGCGTGGCGGCAAAGAGAGCTAGGCCGCCGGCTGCGCGCTACGGAGCGGCAACGGTGAAAGTGATTTTCGATACACTTACGTTGTCGAAGCGATCGCTGGCGCGCACGGCTATGGTGTGTTCTCCCGCGGAAAGATCGGCGACCGGGAAATTATAGGTCTCCTCCGGGGCGTCGGTTAGCAAACCGACGGGGAAGACCGGCAGCCAGGTTCCTGCGTCCAAATTGTATTCCAGCTTGGAAAGTTCGCTGTGGGGCGAGAGCGCATCGAAGCGGATGCGCACGGTACCGTGCGGCTGGCCGGTGGTCTCCGCCCGCAGATTGCGAAGTTCCGGCTGGGTGTTGTTCACCTCGAAGCGGTCGCTTTCTTTTTCGGCGGTGAGCGCGTTGGCCGGGGGATTGGAGGGTGAATCGGAGGCGACCACCTTCAGGTAATAGGGGCCGTCGGGCATGGTGGTGGTGTCCCAGGCATAAAAGTGTTGGTCGATTTTGTCTTTGAGCAAGCGCCAGTTCTTCTCACCTTCGCCGCGATAGTAGACGCTGAAGAGCAAGTCGTCGTCGTTGTCGTCGTGAGCGATCCAAACCACGCTTTGATAGCCCTTGTCCGCGAGGCCCTGCACGGGAGCCTCCGGACGCTGGGTTCTGGCTCCAGAATCGCCTACGCCCGGCTGAGCGTTGGCTGCGTCGCTCGGCTTCTGCGGCAGATGAACTGGCGGCGCCGGCGGCGTAGCAGCGCCCCCCGCACCGTAACCCTGCACGCGCACGCCGGGATCCTGCATCTGAATGGCATCGATTTCGGGGGCGACATTGATGGGCTGGTACGCCAGGCTCACCCAGGACACTTCGGGAGGGCCGCCGGCGTCGGTATCGAGGAATTCCACTTTGTACTGGATAAATCGAGCCGCCGGGCAGGTGACCGTTTCGCCGGCAGCGTTCTGGTAGGGTCCGGTCCAGGGGCTCCAACTATTTTCGGGACGTGAAGTATTGCCGGAGCGGGCGTAAAAGGCGACTTTGCCCGGCGCCGTAGCGTGCTCTCCGAACCAAGTCAGTCGCCCCCAGTGGGAGAAGATGTGCGCGTCGAAGGTGTCGGATTCAAAACTGCCTTTGGTGGTGTAACCGGGACCGATCGAAAAGACTTTCCCTGGATTTGCGGTGGCCGCATAGATAAGGCCGCCGGGCACAGCCACGAATCCAGTGATTTGCGCGGAGGGCGCTTTGGCGACCCTGGCGAACAGGCCGTTGCCATCGATCTCGATCAGCGTGGCGCTGTTTCCGGTTCCCAGCCATAGCTTACCGGCCGGGGAGAGAGTCATCGAGTAAATCAAGTCTTCGCGGGAAGTCCAGATTTCCGCAGGCGATCCGTCGGGGTTGATTCGAACCACCGAGGCTCCGCCGTTGATGGTGGCGAAAAATACCGCAGGAGAGCCTGGTGCCGGCGGGGCAGGCTGCGGCGCCACATTCGGTCCATTGGCAGCGGGGTTCACCGGAGGCGGAGGAATCGGCGCGGGCGGCTGGCCCCCGGGAGTGGGCCGAGGTTTATCACCGATGGCCGAAGCGTAGACCACCCCCTGGGGATCGACCAGCAATGAAGTCACTTCCTTTTTGTCGGTCTCGTACAAGATGAAACCGGAAAGAGCTACGGGCGTCGCGTTGGGTTTGCGGCTGATGTTGACGCGAATGATCTGGCCGGTGGGATCGGTACCGATCAACAGATTGTCTTTGGAGTCGAAGGCGATGGACCTCGCGTGGCGTTCGTCGGTCTTGTAGAACAGCTTTCCGGTGCCGTCCGCTGCGACGGTGAACACCTCGCCGCGATCGCCGGTGGCTACGAACAGGGTGCCGGTGGAATCAAAGGCCATGGCCCAGATGTATTTCGCCTTGGGATCGAAGAAGACGCTGCGCTTGCCGTCTGCGGTGACCTTGTAAACTTTGCCGTCAGGGGAAGTGCCCACGTAGAGATTATCTTGCGCGTCGAAAGCGATGGTTTGTGCAGCTAACTCTGGCGACTCAAATACCGTGACGGGTTTCCCCGCGGCGACAAAGCGGACCACCTTGGCATCCGAACCGCCGGCGCCGTAGAGCCGGCCTTTGGAATCGATGCGCAGCGTGTAGAGATAGGCCAGATTCGAATCGGCGTAGGGCACAAAACGTGGCGCGGGAGTCAGTTTGCCGTCGCTGCGCAGGGCCACACCGTCGGGAGTGCCTTTCTGGAAATCGGAATAATCCGATTGCCGCCAGAAGCGCGTATGTTCCGCCCATGCCGGCGCGACCAACAACAGCGTAGCAGCCAGCAGGCACACCCAAGTGATTCGGCGATTCATGGAGTGAAAGCTCCTTGGCAAATGTGTTTATTTCACGGTGATCGTCAGATAGTGCTGTCCGGTTATGACCTGGTTCATGTCGATGGCCCATTCCCCGGCGGTTGATTGTCCCAGCAACCGTCCGGCTCCGGCGCTTTGACGCTGGTCGAGAATATTCAGTTCCGAGAGCGGCACATTGGGCATTTCCTTGTCTTCAATCAGCAGGGTCGGAGTGGGCTGCAGCAGCGTCGCGTAGAGCCGGTCGTTATGGCGCTCGCGATTCAGCATGCCGATCAGCTCATCGAGTCCGGTAAGCTGCGGCTGGGCCATGGGGTAGGACTGCTCGACGCGATTGAGAGTGTCCGCATCGCTGATCAACAAGCCGATGTTCCCGCGCCCGGTCTGCGGCGGAATGGTAATGGGAATCTCCTGAATGAACGGCGAACCGCGGTACGGCTGCAAGAGCACCTTGATGCCAATCGTTTCACCCGGCGCGGCCTCGATTTTTTCGCTCCAGGCGCTATCGATGGTGGCGCGGCGTCGTTCGGGCACGCTCGTGACGTGGATGTGGATGCCCTCGATGTGCGGCGGCTCGAATGGATTTTGAAACAAGCGGGCGAAAGCGGCTTGCACGGCGAGCGCTACGTAAATTCCGCTGGGTACCGGCACATCGGTGGGCGCGAAAAGATCTTCGAGCTGCACGGAGGTGTGATCCTTCAAATCAATCTTGCCGGTGAACTGCAAGGTGGAGCCTTCGGTGTAAGAGACGTTCGACGTTACCCCGTTGAAGGTGGCGATGGCCACCAGCAAGGGAGTGAGCTGAGGGTTGTCGATCACTTCAAAGTGATACGCCGTTTGGGAATTAGGGGTGTGCAGTTCGACGTCCATCGGAATCATCGGCGGTCCCGGGCCCAGCTCACCCATCACCGCACTGGTACGATCCTGGGTCAGGGTGCCGATCACCCCACCGCTGTTCATAATTTTCGTCGAAGCCATCGAAGACGCCAGGGTCAGCACCACGTGGCCGCGGGAGAGCGGCAACGACACTTTCCCAAGGCCGAAGAGCGGGTGGCCGCACGCGAAAACGCGATTATCGCGGATGACGGTGACCGTGCAGCCCGCGCTCAGCGACAGATCCCCGCGCACCAGGTCCATGCCGACCATGTCGCCGGGCGCGATTTTCGATTCGTCGGCCGAGGGCTCGGTGGTGCCGCCGGCCATTGCCGTCAATCCCAAGGCGGAGAGTTGCCCGGCATATTGGGCCAGGGTCTGCGCCGAAAAACCGGAAAAAATCAGCGGCGTTTCGATAGGCAGCAGATAGTTGCCGCGGGCGAGGCCGTAGCGGTCGCTGAGATCGGCGGGAAGAGTTACGCGCGCGAGCGGCGCGGAAAGCGGGCTATTGAAATCGTGGCCGGAGCCGGCGGAAGAACTACCCATCGCCGCCGCTGACTCCGCGGAATGCAAAGCCTGGGCGGTGGACGAAGCAGGATTGGCGGGAGTGCCTAGCTGGTTTTCGATGTCCAGCATGTTTGCGATAGGGGTGACGCCGGCGATCGCTTCCTTATTGAATATGCCTAGCTTGAGCGAGAGCGCGCCGAGGAGCTTGCCGTCGATGTACACCGGGCTGCCGCTCATGCCGGCAACCACCCCAGTGTGCTCGGGTTTTTCGCCCAAGAGCTGGATGATTACGATATCGAGTTTGGGTCCAAAGGCGTTGTACAGGACGCCGACGACGTCCGCATCCATCTTCTCGATCTTATCGCCGGAAAAAATGGTGTAGGCGACGCAGTGCATGCCGGGCCGCACCTCGCTCACCGGGAAAATTTCGGGCTGGTCGGTGGCCGAGCCTGGAGTAGAAATCAACAGGAGCAGTGCGACGGCCGGCGCGAACAACAGGGTTTTGTAGGGAGACGAGAGCATCAATTACTGAGTTTACCCGCAGCAGCGGCGGCGAAGCAAATCACCCGCGACACGTCCGATGACGCAATGAGCACATGGGGCGGGTGAGACCGCGAGTCGCTGGGAAATTCCGACGGGTGCAGCGGAGAAGTTGACGTCCCGCTATCGACTATCGAGTGGCGCATGCCCTAAAATCGCTCGTGGCCAAAAAAATCGTTTCCCCCGGCAAGAAAATTGAAGGGGTGGTGGAATTCCCCGGCGACAAATCCATTTCCCATCGTTACGCAATTCTCGCCGCGCTCGCCGAAGGCGTCAGCGAACTTCACAATTACGCGAGCGCGGCGGATTGCCAAAGCACACTGGACTGCCTGAAGCGGCTAAACGTCAAAATCGAAAAGGACAAACAGGTGGTCCGCATCACCGGCGCGGGGCTGGACGGATTGAAGCCCTCGCGCCGGGCGCTGGATGCAGGGAACTCGGGGACCACGATTCGCTTGATGGCGGGCATGCTCGCCGGGCAGACGTTCGCGTCTGAATTGACCGGAGACAGCTCGCTGCGCCGCCGCCCGATGCGCCGGATTCTCACGCCGCTGGCGCAAATGGGAGCCACAATCCGGTCAGCGGACGAAGGCCACGCGCCCTTGAAAATTAGCGGCGCGAAACTTCGGGCAATCGATTACACGGTTGCGGTCCCGAGCGCGCAAGTAAAGTCCGCGCTGCTGCTGGCCGGGCTATACGCGGACGGGGTGACCACCGTTCGCGAATCGTATGCCACCCGCGATCACACCGAGATTGCCTTGCGTGAATTCGGCGCGGCGGTATGGGGCGGTCGCGGAGCTCCGGCGGTGCAAAGCCGGCCGCATCTGATGGCCCGGTCGTTGCTGATTCCGGGGGATCTTTCCGCAGCGGTTTTCTTCTTGGGGGCGGCGCTCATTCTGCCCGATTCCAACCTGCTGCTGCATAACGTGGGGCTGAATCCGACGCGGACGCGCATCCTCGATTTCTTGATTTCTATGGGGGCGTCGATCCATCTGGCGTCGGTGCAGTTGCGAGACGGAGAACTTACCGGGGATGTAGCGGTCCGCCACGCGAAGCTGGAGGGTGGCAAGATTGCCGGCGCGGAAGTGGCGGAAATGATCGACGAGCTGCCCATGGTCGCGGCGCTTGGACCGTTCACCGAAAAAGGAATCGAGATCCGTGACGCGCAGGAATTGCGCGTAAAGGAAAGCGATCGCATCGCAGCGCTCACCGAGGGCCTGCGCCGCATGGGCGCGCAGGTGGAAGAATTCCCGGACGGCATGCGGGTGGCGGGCCGATCGGCCGGACGGTTGCACGGAGCGACGGTGGACCCGCAAGGCGATCACCGAATTGCGATGGCGCTGGCGGTGGCCGGGCTTGGCGCGGAAGGTGCTACTACGATTTTGGATTCGCAATGCGCGGGAGTTTCATTCCCAGAATTTTTTGAAACGTTAGATCGAGCGCTGGAGAGGTAAGGCAGGCCAAGCCCGCAGTCAAGAAATGCTGCTGCGCATGAATCCGGCTAATGGTCCAGCGCTACTCGGTGCGACTTCAAAAACGAAAGTTTGTCCCAGTACCCGCGCTGGAATCTGATCTTGTTGTTCTGCACGTGGAAGAAACCGCAACCCCGCAGGCCCTGCGGATCACGCCACTCCAGGATGGCCCATTCTCCATCCTGAAAGAGATTTTCGACGATGCAGGTCATTTCTGCCGCCGCAAAGCCGTTTTTGAACATCTCGCGGATTGCGCTGCGACCCTGCACCGGGCTTTCAGCGACTTGGTGATTGATGGCGTCCTCGTCGTAGAGCGACGCGAGAGTATCCACATCTGCCCGATTGAACGCTTCCACCCATGCGCGCACCAACTCTTGCGGTTCCATTGGCGTACGCTACCCTATCGGAAGGGGCAATTCAAACGGTGAGTGCCTAGCCTCAGTTACCGACTACGCGCCTTGGTGCAGGGAAATCGTGCCGTAGGTGGTGGTGATGTGGATTTTGGCGCCGTGCGTGCCGTGCTTGCCCTGCAGCGATTGATCTCCGTTCTGATCGGTTGCTTGCAGCGCGGGATCGTCGAAATCGTTGTCGATTTCGCCGGAACGGGATGAGGCGGCAATTTCAAAGCCCGAATTTTCCGGGATGGTCAGGTCCACAGCTCCGGAATCGTTGGTCAGGTTGATTTCGTCGCGGGGCGGCTGTTCGTAATGCACCTGAACGTCTCCGTGTGAATTCACCACCCGCAGCCGGCCCACCACCTTTTCAATTTGAATGTCGCGATTGTGGGTGGTGATTTCCGCGTCCCCGGCTACGTCGGAAAGGTCCAGGCTTCCCGAGTCCATTTCCATTTGCCCATTTAAATGAAGGAGATTCATTTTGGTGCGAGCCGAGGTGTAGGTAACGGTCTGCTTCACGTTTTGCAGACGGATGGGACCGTAGAATTCGCCGTCGATGTTCGCATCTCCGGTCACATCGCTGGTTTCCACTTCGTTGCCGTGTCCAGTGATCTGGACGTTGCCCTTGATGCCAGTCACACGCGCGGTTCCGCCCTGCAAATCCACGTTCACATTTCCGGTCACGCCGGAAATTTCCACGCTTCCGGACTCCGCGGAAGCATGCAGCGAGCCGGTGATATCGGACACGGTGACATCTCCGTGCCCGGTAGTGGCGATGAGGTTTACCTGCTTGGGCAAGTGCACTTCGAGCGCGACGTCGGTAACGCCGTTGAAAGAGTCACTGCTGGTGGGGCGGATCTCGTAGCCGCCGGTGATTTCGGTGACGGCAACGTGGATGTTTTGGGTGTGGCTGCGGGCCTGTTCTTCGGTGGTGGCGGAGGCGGTTTTGTTGGCCACCACCCGCAAGCTGTTGGTTTCGTCGGCGTATACGGTGATATTTCCACGGTCGGTGGCGACGTTCACCTGCGCGCCCGGCTTGATCGGGTGGACCGGTACTTCATCGGTCTCCGAGTATTTCTGGGAGAAAACGGTATCGCCCAAGTCCCAGCGGAAGTGGTCGTGAAATTTCTCGCTGGCCGCTATTCCGCCGATGGCCAGAGCGAAGACCAAAATCAGCGCTAACTCGCCGCCGGTAATAATGGGCGGCTTGGTTTGTCCCGATTGTTGCGCCGCGAAATTATCGAAGAGCTTGGAGAGTCCCCATACGATCAGGATCAACGGCCAATAGCGGCCGATGCTGTGGGCGATATGCATTTCGGGGTAGTGCTCGTGCAGCAGAAGCAGAACGCCGATCAGGATCAGCAGCAGGCCGCCGAAAATCGATCGCCGTTCTTGCGGGTCATTGGCCATTGGGTTGGGCGGCTCCGGGGGAGGCCGGCGTGGCAGTATCGGTGCTGATGTGGCCATCCGACGGGGCCACCGCGCGAAGAATCTTTACCCCGCCAATTACGATCAGGATGATCGGGGAGAGCCGCACGAAGGTGAGATAATCGTGGCTAAATTGCTGAATCAGGAAGAGCATGCCGATGGTGATCAGCACCACCGGACCCATGATTCCTCGCAAGCGGCAGCGCGGGCAGGTGCAGCGAACACGAACAGATTGGTCCATGATATCGAGCCCTCCTTACGACGGGCGCTGCGTCCGCCGAAATAACATCCATACGCCCAGAGCAATCAAGGCTATCGGCCATCCGTGCTCAAACCAATCGCCGCGAAGTAAACCGAAGTTACCTAATAGAAAAAGCATTCCCATGCCGATCAGGATGATCGCGCCGATGGGCTGGTTAACGGGGGCGCCTTCAAACAAGGGCGCCGCGCCGCCACCGGTCTGCCGGAGTTTCGCCACGCGATAAGCGTCGATGGGCATGTAGCAGATGAAGGCGACCAGCAACACGATGCAGATCGCGGTGTATGCGCCTCCGGAATCGGAGTTTCCGGCGGCGGTCACCGCGCCGATCAGCGCCGCGAAGACCACCACGTGAATCAGCGCCTTCATGTATTCGCCGTTGTAGACCGCGCCCAAGCCGGGGATGATGCCCAGGGCGAGCGCCGCTCCGGGGTGGTTGATTCCCGGTGGCAGGGCTGCGGGTGAGGCAGCCACCAGCGTTCCGAGGCAATCTTCGCAATAGAGCGCGCCCTTCACCTCGCGCGTGCACCCCGCGCACATTGGCTTGCCGCAATTTCTACAGTAGCCACTCGCATCCACTTCGGTGTGAACGGCACACTTCATCGCATGCTCCTGACCGGATCGGATACCAGCGCGAAAGCCATCACCTGGGTGACGCGATTGGCGCTACGCCCGGGATGCGGCGCGCCCTGAGATTTCTGTTGATCACTGGGGACTGGGGCAGGCGGTTTTTGTTCCTGGGTCGGCTCCGCTTCCGGCCGCAGACGCGTCTGGATTTCGTACACCACACGTAGATCGTTCACAAACCGGGCGCTGCGCGCATACGCCAGATGCGCGTGGCGATTCGCCGAGCGAACCAGATTCATGGGATTCAGGTCGGCATGTTTCAGCCGTGCCGGGGAAGCGCCCAGGGCGTGCAAGGTGATCACCATGCTGAGCGCCGCCACCGCCGCGCCGATAGCAAACCGCGGCTGCGGCATCGCCGGGAACCAGGTGAACCATCCGCGCCAGGATTTTTCGCGGGTGCGCGGGCCCAGCGTAGCGGCGAGAATATTAGCGATGAGCGGCGGCGGCGGTTCGAGCATTTCGAGCTTGTGCACTTGCGAGAGAGTCCCGCCGACCTGCTCGACTAATTGCGTGCAGGCGGCGCAGGTTGCCAGATGCACGGAGAACTCCGCGCGTTCCTCGGGCGAGAGTTGAGCGTCGAGGAAATCGCTCAACCGCTCTTCGACTTGTGTGCAATTCCAGTTCATCGCGTTCCGCTCAACTCATTTCCCTGAATGTTTTAGGTCATTGTCCATGCTGGGTCACGCTGGGTCATGCTGGCCGCAACCCCATCGACTCCAGAACCCGGGCCAACTCGATGCGTCCCCGGTTGATTCTCGATTTTACCGTGCCTTCGGGAACTTCGAGAACCTGTCGAATTTCGCCGTATTCCAAACCCTGCAAGTCGCGCAAGATCACCGCTTCGCGAAGTTCCGGCGAGAGCTGCGCGAGCGCTTGTTGCAGCTGTCCGCTCAACTCGTTGTCCAGTGCCTGGCGGTCCGGAGTGCGGGTGCCCGAATGTTTTCCTTCGAGCTGCGGCAGCTTGTCCTCGATCGAGTCGGTCAGCCGGTCGCGCCGCGTCCGCCGGTAGTGGTCCACCAGCAAATTGCGGGTGACTCGCGTAAGCCAAGTAGGAAAACCTCCGTAGGCTGCCTGGTACGACGCCAGGGTGCGATAAATCCGCAGAAAAACTTCCTGGCTGAGATCCTCGGCCTCGGACGCATTTCCCGTGAACCGATAGCAAAGGTTGTAAACCCGCCGGGTATGGCGCTTTACCAGCTCCTCCCAAGCAGGGCCTTCGCCCCGGAGGCACATTTGCACCAGTTGGGCGTCCGCCTCCAATCCTTATCAGCCTCGCAACCGGCATTCCTTTCGACCTCACTCATAAGAACGCAATATGAGGTGGAAAAGTTCCCCTACCCAAACGCGCATGTTAGCTGTGGGTTCCTCGCAATACAAGCAAAAGGCCATCGCGAAATCTTTGGCCTGGTCGTCGGCCGGGGAATGCGGCTCGCACTCGTCGGTTTGCTGGTGGGATTGCCGCTCGCCTTGGGAATGGGCCGCGCGGTGGCGAGGCTGCTCTACGGCGTCGCGCCCAACGATTTCACAACGTTGGCCGGAGTCGCCGCAATACTTGCCGCCGTGGCGCTCGCCGCGTGCTACATCCCCGCCCGCCGCGCGATGGGCGTCGACCCAACGGTCGCGCTGAGACACGAATAGGGAGTTTCTTAATGGCGTGGTTTGCGCTTCACTAGGACCACATTTCCCGTGGATCGATAGCAAGGGTTGTCAGCCAAGCAGGGCCTTCGCCACGGAGGCACATTTGCACCAGCTGTAGTACTCGCGTCGCCAGGAAAGGATGGCTGCGGCTGCCTCGTTGTTCGACCTGGATCTAGATCTCACCCTCCCTTTCGGGAACCTCGCGCGCAGGGTCAACAGTCTCGCCGGCGCCGGTCGAGGGATGCTCGACAACTTACCTGTTGTTTTCCTAAAGGAAGTATGGCACTCTTCCTGTTGGAAACCAAAATGGCGGTGCTATGAAACAGAAAACGGACGTCTTGCAAGGCACGTTGGCGTTGATGGTCCTCAAGACTCTCGATGTCCTGGGATCGCTGCACGGTTATGGAATCGCGCGGCGCATCGAGCAGATCAGCGGAGATCTGCTGGCCGTGAATCAGGGGACTCTGTACCCCTTGCTGTTGAAGCTGGAGCAAGAGGGCGTGATCGCATCCGAATGGGGTGCCTCCGAGAATAATCGTCGGGCGCGTTTCTACCGGCTGACACGGGAAGGGCGCAAGCAGTTGCAGGTCGAAACCCAGGATTGGCAACAAACAGCGGCAATCATCGACCGGTTCTTCGCGGCCAAAGCGGAGGATCTGTCATGAAATCGTGGAGGCGGTTGCTCACCCGTATGTTCAACTCGGCCACCAGGCGGGCGCATGACGAGCGACTCAGGGAAGAGATGGAAGAGCATATCGCTCTGCAAACCGCCGAGAATCTTCGTGCCGGTTTATCACCCGTTGAGGCGCGACGCCAAGCCGTGTTGAAGTTTGGCGCGGTGGAGGCGATCAAGGAGGACTACCGAGCCGAGCGAGGTCTTCTATTTATCGAGAATCTGCTGCGCGATGTGGGCTTCGCGCTTCGCGTGCTGCGAAAGTCTCCCGGCTTCACGGTGGTGGCCATCGTGACGTTGGCATTGGCGATCGGCGCAAACGCCGTGGTCTTCAGCGTCTTGAACGCGCTGATCCTGCACCCGCTCCATGTGCCACAATCCGAGAGCCTCTATGGAATCCAGCATGGCAACGAAGCTTCCTCGTATCAGTCCTATCCCGACTATCTCGATCTGCGCGATCGCAACCGCAGCTTCGATGATTTGGCAGCTTATGATGCCGCTCAAGTAGGACTGGACACCGGCGAAAATACCACCCGCGTCTGGATCGTGCTAGCCAGCGGGAACTACTTCGACGCATTACGTCTTCAACCATTTCTTGGCCGTTTCTTTCACGCCTCCGATGAGCATGGGCCGAACAGCGCTCCCTACATCGTTCTCACCCACGCGTATTGGCACACTCATTTTGAGGATGACCGCGGCGTAGTGGGCCGTATTGTTCGGGTGAACAAGCATCCCTATACCGTCATCGGCGTGGCCCCGCCTCGCTTCAACGGGACTCTCGTATTTTTCAATCCTGGTTTCTTTGTTCCCCTCGTCAACCAGGACCAAGTCGAGGGGGTGAACGACCTGAACGCGCGCGGCAAGCGCTGGCTTTTTATGACCATGGGACATCTGAAGGCGGGAGTTACACCGGCACAAGCGGTTGCCGATCTGAACTCCATTGGCTCCTATCTGGAAAAAGCCTATCCCAAAGACGATGACCAAAGAACCTTCACCTTGGCTCGTCCAAGTCTTTATGGCGACTATCTTGGCCGGCCGGTGCGCGCTTTCATGACCGGCTTGATGTTGTTGGCGGGCCTGATTCTACTGGCCGCCTGTGCCAACCTCGGCAGCCTGTTTGCCGCCCGCGCCGCGGACCGTTCTCGCGAAGTGGCTCTCCGACTCGCGCTTGGAGCGAGCCGCGGACGCATTTTGCGGCAGCTATTTACGGAAGCTTTGCTGCTCTCCATCACCGGAGGCGCTCTGGGAATCGGGGGCAGCGTGGCGCTGTTGCGCAGCTTGAGCGTGTGGCAGCCATTTTCCCGGTGGCCCATCCAGCTGCCTGTGAACCCGGACGCATATGTTTATGGCGTGGCTCTGCTGTTGACATTCGCCAGCGGATTCCTCTTTGGCGCTGTCCCAGTAAGACAAGTCCTTCACACCGATCCCTATGAAATCGTCAAGTCCGGATCAATCGCCAGGGTGGGCAGTCGCTTTACCATCCGCGACCTGGCGCTCGTTGTGCAAATCGCCATCTGCGCCGTGCTGGTCACTTCTTCCATGGTTGCCGTTCGCGGGCTGCTGCGCTCGCTGCACAGCAATTTCGGTTTTGAGCCCCGCAACGCCTTATTGGCCGACACCGATCTGAGTATGACCGGTTACCGCGGCGATAGTGTGCCCCCCCTGCAAAAGCGCATGATCGAGGCAGTGAAATCCATTTCTGGGGTAAAGTCTGTGGGCTTGATTGACTGGGCGCCATTGGTCAGCGGGGGCGAAAGGGGCGCGCATGTCTTTACCGAGGTAACCACCGACCTGAGGCCATCGAACGCCGCTGCTGACGCCTTCACCTTCAGCATCTCGCCCGAATACTTCGACGCCGCGGGCACCGCCTTGCTGTCTGGAAGGAGCTTCACGTGGCACGACGACAAGAACGCCTCCCCCGTGGCCGTGATCAATCAGGAATTTGCGCGCAAGGTTTTTGGCTCCGGCACCAGCGCCACCGGGCGATACTTCAAGAAGGATGATGGAACGCGCATTCAAGTGGTGGGCGTCGTAGAAGACGGGAAATATGACCGGGTCACCGAAGATCCGCGGGCGGCGATGTTTCTTCCCATCCTGCAATCACCATCGACGCAGACATATCTTGCAGTGCGCTCGGACCGCGAACCGGGGGAACTCGCCGCCGCCATCAGAATCACGGTGCGGCGTCTGGATGCGGGTCTGCCTCTTTATATCGGACCGTGGAAAAAAGAAATGGATACTGCTTTGTTTGCCTCACGCATGGCGGCGATGGCTCTCGGTGTGATGGGCATAGTGGGCGCCATGCTGTCGGTAACTGGCATCTTTGGAATGGCCACGTATTCGGTCAGCAAGCGACTAAAGGAATTAGGAATTCGTATGGCCCTCGGAGCTCAGCGTACGGGAGTGCTACAGGCGGCGCTCGGACGCGCCTTCAAACTGCTCGCCGTTGGTTCCGCAGCAGGATTGCTCCTCGGAATTCTAGCCAGCCGTGTGCTGGCCTTCATCGTGTACTCGGCAACCCCCAGCGATCCGTTGATATTATCCGGTGTGGTTCTCGCGATGTCATTGCTGGGACTACTGGCTGCGTGGATTCCGGCGCGACGCGCGCTGTCGATTGATCCCGCAGTTCTGCTGCGCGAGGAGTGAACTGCCGCGGCACCGGCTAGAATAGGTTCCTCGACTCGCAAGAGGAAGCCCGCGCATCTCCATTTAGTCCCGATTCAGTTGTTGCCAACCTGGCAAACATCAAAACGAGCGACGCCGAATACTATCCCTAGCGCAACGCGACTATGGGGTCCACCCGCATCGCGCGCCGCGCTGGAATGTAGCTAGCTACCAGGGCCACAACCAAGAGAAACAAAGGAATGGAAATGAACACCATTGGGTCATGCGCGCGAGCCCGAACAACATGCGGGAGAGCACCCTAGACACTGCGGCGCACGCGATCATACCGACGAACCCGCCAATCAGTACTGGACGCATCGCTTGGCGAAGCAGCGGGTCAACTAATACCGCTGCCATCCGCGCCGAGTGCGATGCGGATGGCGATCCTCACGCACGCGTCGGCTAACGCTGTAGGACACCATTCCATATACTCCAATTAAGGCGTCATCAGCGAGAACAGTAAGTAACACTATGTAAGGCTCAAGAAACTCCTGCTGATTTTTGTTCGCCCGACTTCCGCGCACGGAACATCCTGAGCCGGGATTGCTTGACACTCCGCGAGACATACTGCTACGTTGCGCGTCAGATGCATCGTTCCTTGTTCAAGTATCTTCTGGCCCTTGTCGCGCTCATCGCCGTTGCCGGTCTTCTCTACCGCTTCCGCGGTTCCATCACTCTCGAGGGGTTAACCTGGGCTTCGTTTTGGGATTCCATCCGTCATGCACGGCTATCGCTATTGGCCCTCTCGATCGTCTCGATCTATGGTTGTTATGCGGTGCGGGCGTTACGCTGGGCGCGCTTTTCGCAGGCCATGGGACCAGCCAAATTTCCGGGCGTCTATTGGGGGACGATTGTCGGGTTCACTTGCGTAGTGGTGTTAGGCCGGGTGGGAGAGCCAATCCGCCCGATCCTGATCGCGCGCAAGGAAAAGTTGCCGGTGTCGGGAATGTTCGGAGTGTATATCCTGGAGCGAGTGATGGATGCCGCCGCGACCGCGGTTCTGGCCGGTGTCGCGCTGCTGGCTTTCTCGCGGCATCCGGCCGCCGGGCCCAATAACGATAAGTTGATAACCGCGGCGCGAACCGGCGGTGCGGCGCTGCTGGCCGGTCTGATCGTGGTGGTCGGCTTTCTGACTTACTTTCGTCTGCATGGAGCTCGGGCGCTGGATGCTCGGCTGATCGGTTGGAAAAGCCACGTGGGATGGCGGGCTAAACTCGCAGGTATCATTAGCGGGTTCGCCGAGGGTTTGCAGGGAATTCGCAACTTCGGAGATTTGGCAGCGGGCGTCGGGTATACCGCGGTGCACTGGCTGATGGTGGCCCTGGTGTACTCATGGATCGCATGGAGTTTTGCAGGCAAACTGGCAGCGCTATCGTTTTCGAGCATACTGCTAGTCATGGCCTTCACCATGGTCGGGTCCGCCGTCCAGCTTCCGGGCGGGGCTGGCGGAGCGCAGGTCGCTACGTATTTGGCGTTCACCGCGATATTTGGGATCGAGAAAGGAGCTGCGGCGGCGGCGGCCATTCTCATCTGGCTGGTCACTTTTGGCACGGTATGCATCGCAGGCTTGCCGCTGCTTTTCCGCGAAGGTTGGAGCATGGGAGATTTGCGGCGGCTGGCGAAAGCGGAAGCTGCGGCGGAAGAGGCCGGAGAACATATCTCCGGGAGCGCGGAAACCGGAGCGGGACATGAACAACCGCAACCGTGAGGAGAACCTGGCATGAAGTGCCCTTTCTGCGGGCATCTGGACGACAAGGTGGTGGACTCGCGCGAGGGTCGCAGCGGTGACCTGATCCGGCGCCGGCGGGAATGCTTGAAGTGCGAGCGCCGCTTCACCACCTACGAACGCATCGACGAAATTCCCTACATGGTGATCAAGAAGGACGGCCGGCGGGAAAAATTCGAGCGCCAGAAATTGCTGCAAGGACTATTGAAAGCCTGCGAGAAGCGTCCGGTCCCCACGGTGAAACTCGAGGCCATCGTTGACGAGGCCGAGCAATTCGTTAGCGATACCACCAAACGGGAACGCACCACCGAGGAAGTAGGCGAAATGATCATGTCGCGGCTGAAGAAGCTGGACAAAGTGGCCTACGTTCGCTTCGCTTCGGTCTACCTGGATTTCAAGGACGTGAAGGAATTCATGGCCGAGCTAAAGGGATTGCTGCGCGACCGCCCGCTGAAATAGCTCCGGAAAATTCTTCGGACAATTCTCGGATTAGGGAGTCCAGACCCCGGCAGCGAAAGTTTTAATGGTGCGGAACCCCAAACTCTCATAGAGACGCACGGCGGGGATGTTGGATGACGTAACCGTGAGCGAAAGGGTATGGAATTGGCGGGCGCGCAACGCGCGAATCGCAGACTCGATTAGATAACGCCCCAGTCCATGGCCGTGATAACCAGGCATCACGCAGATTTGGGTGGTGTGACCCACAGCTTCCGAGACGCACGAGGTTAGCACCATTCCGATTGGGCGGTCGTTGCTCAGCGGCCGCAGCAGGAAAGAAGCTTCCGGCAGGAACTGCCCACAGCCCGGAAGAATCACGATATTCCGCAGGAACTTCATTCCTCCCGCTTCGCTGCAATACTGATCGTTGATTTCTCCATCCACATGGCTGGCGTAAGCGAGGTGGATCAGCCGGGCGCAGGATTCAAAGGCGCGGTCGCTCCACGGATCGAGCCGCAAGCCGGTGGACAGAGCCGGAGCTTTGAGGCTGGCGCTGGCGAGCTCGAGCAGCATAAATTGGCGCGAATGCAGACGAAATTGGCGAGACAGCTTGACGCATTCGAGCGATGTGCCGAAGGGCATCAGTTGCGCTTCCACCCGCTCGATGCGCGGCGTGGACCACAGCGTTTCCAGCATTTCCTGCAGCAGTGCTTGAGTAATCTCGGGCTCGCAGGCATGCGGAGCAACGAACAGCCCTCCGATCAGGCCTTTTCGTTCTTCCAAGACGTAGAAACCGTAGCCCGCCGGGCGTTCGCCGTCGATCGCCACGGCGCCGCGGAGGGCGCGGGAATCAATGAACTTGCGGATCAGTTCGAGTGATGGGCGGTAGTCCCAGCGGAGTTCTTGCTTCCATTGGCGCGCTTCCTCTACGAACAGCGGCTCGAGGGAGCGTGACGACACCTGGCGCAGATCCAAGATTTGCATGGCACGGTTCCGGCGGCAACCCGCCTCAAATGAAAGCGTTCCCATCAAGCTCCCTCGGGTTCGCACGGCTGGTCGCGCGGCCGGAGGTTCACCAGGGAAGTCCCCGAAATGGAGTTCGACAGCCCGAATTATAGCGGTTCTGCTCTATTGTGCAGAAAGAAATCGAGATAGGTGAACGCGAAAGAGAACTTCGGCAATTATGCTAACATCGCGCGGGGAGGAAGCTCTCACCTACTAGGCGCGTCTCCTATCGAATGGCCCTATTCTCAAAATTGCCTGCGCCCTCACAGCGTCTCGCTAAGTGGATTTCTGGCGTATTGGCTCTGGTTCTGTTGGTCATCGTAGCGGTGTCCACGATGGCGGGGGTACTGTTGTATCAAATCCTTCGCCTGCCAAAGAGCGCTACCGCGCTCGACCTGACCGTGATGATGGGCCATCCCAGCACGGTCACCTACAGCCTCGAGGATGGGGGCCAACGCGACGGGTGGTTTTTCCCGGGCCAACGCGGTGCGCCAACTATCATCCTGTGCCACGGGTACTTGTCGCAGCGATCCGATATCCTGACGCTGGCCTCTTCTCTGCAGGAGCAGCAGTTTAACGTTTTCCTGGTCGATTACACCGCCACCGACGCGCCTTCGCCCACCACCACGTTGGGATACAAAGAGGCAGTCGAACTCCGTTCCGCCGTCCAGGCCCTGTCCGGGCGCGATGACGTGGATCCCAATCGCTTCGGAGCGTGGGGCGTCGATATGGGAGCGTATGCGGCGCTCGAACTCGCTCTAAAGGACAAGCGAGTGGCGGCGCTGGTTCTGGATTCCGCCTATTCCACACCGCTCGACGTCATCAGCCAGGAAGTGAAGCGCTCGGGTCTCTCGGTACTGCCGATGGTGAGCAGTTTTACCGAATGGGGATTCGAAATGCTGAACACCCCCTATCGTCACGAGCCTCCCATCGCCGCGCGGATTTCCAATCTGCAGGGAACACCGAAGCTTTTTATAGAAACCGATGCCCGTCCGTCGCTGGCGCAGACTACCCTGGAGTTGTACCGCCTTGCCCCGCCGCCCAAAGATATGTGGGAGGGCAAGCAACGATATTGGGAGATGGGCGACGACGATCGCAGGGCCTACGAGACCTTGGTGGTTACCTTCTTCCTGAAAAACCTGCCGGCATCTTCCAACAAGCGCTAATCGCGGGGTCCTCAGGGGGACTCCGTTGGTGGTCTCCGGCTCAAGCTACCAGACCTGGCAGACCCTTTCGGGGGCTTCACCATAGCTTTCCATAGGTTGCCCCGCTTGGCGGGAGAAGGCCGCCCCGAATTCGGGCATGTTCACTACAACGCCGTTCATGCGGTACTCCCCTGGGGAGTGTGGATCGGTTATCGCATTTACCCGCTGATTCTCGGGGCGGTTATTTTCGCAGGCCCACGGCGCGAAACCGACAAAAAATCGCTGATCGGGCGTAAGGCCGTCACGGTCTGGGAGGATCATATCTTTGGCGGCGTCCTTCCGGGCGACCTGCGCCAGAATCGTTCCGCCGAGGTCCGTCACGTGCTCGCCTTCCGTTCGCTTCGAATTACGCCGGCGGGGAAATGGATGTCGTTCCTTTGAGAACTAAAGTACGCGTTGACGGTCGGCGGGCTCATTCGCCCCCCTTCACCGCGGTCGACCGGTTTACCAATGTTGTTTAGCCGCCGATAAATTTCGAACTCGGTAGCGCGCAGCCGGAATTTCCACATTAGTGACTGACCGGAAGCACCACCACCGGCCGAACGGCGAGGGGATAGTCCGCACGGGGATAATCCACCACAGGAAACTCACCACTGGTGAAATCCGGCGCCAGCGAGACAAAGTCCCGGCCTGCACGGCGAATCTCTTCGATCCCTTTCGCACTGGTCAGCACCAGAGTCGCTTTCGGGCTCTGGGGATCCCACTCCACAATTTCACGTTGCGCATAAAAATTCAGATCGAATTGCCACGAGCGACTCAACTCCAACGATTGCCAGGGAATATTCATCGCCGAGGTCTTCTGCGCGCTTTTAATCATGCCCCTGGCCGAAATCCAGGGATCGAGCGCGGGAATTACGCGGCGCCCGGCATCTTCCGTAAGAGCGGTGAACGCCAGCGCGATGACCATCACGGAGATAACGGTTCGGCGCGCCAGCGCCAACAACACGCTCACCAGCCCAGCCAGCGCGATGAAAATCACCAGGCGGTGAACGTGGGTGGTCAGCGACGCGGCAATGAGCGGCGGCGCAAAGGCCAGCTTCTTGCCGATCAGCGCGTAGAAATGGGGCAGACCTGCGGCCAGGCCCAACAACAGCCACAACAGACCTACCGTTGCGATCAGCAGCCGTGACGGCAGTGTACTTTCCTTTATGGTCTCGATCCGGCGCTCGGCGCTCACCGCCAGCAGCAGGATTAGCGCGGGAATCGCCGGCAAAATGTATCCAGGCAGCTTGGACTTCGAAAAGCTGAAAAAGACAACCGGGAAAACGATCCAGCAGGCGAACAAAAATGCCGGCGACGATTTCCAGTCGCGGCGGCGATAAGAACTCCATGCGTCCCTGCCGAGTGCGATTAGCAGAGGCGTCCAGGGAAATACCGCGATCAAGAGAATCGGCAGGAAAAACCAAAATGGCTGGACGTGCTGAAAGACCGGCGTGAAATAGCGGTCGACATTATGCACCCGCAGAAAGTCGTGCAGGAAATCGGGGTTGCGGCGCGCGCACAAGATGTACCAGGGCAGCGCCACCACGCAGAACGAAATTATCGTCGCGGGATGAAAAAAACGGCGCAGTATCCGCAATTGGTTGGTGGCAACCGCCCACAGCAAAAGACTGCCGCCGGCGAGCACAATCGCCGCGGGACCTTTCGCCAAAGTGGCAGCACCCAGCGAGGCTCCGAACCAAATCCGATCGATCGACGCGGTAGGAAAGGTGGGAGGCGCGTCCGCCGCGAGTTTTCCCAGTACCCCCGCGCGCCACAGAATCCCCGCGGCGGTGCCCAGGGCGATGGTTAGGAACGCGGAAAACAGCATGTCCGGCGTGGCCGCCCGCGCGAATGACACGGTGGCGATGGTGGGAGACATCAGCAGCGCGAACCACGCGGTTCGGCGTCCGTAGAATATCCAGCCAAGCATGGCGATGGCGAAAGCCGCCGTGAGCGCGGCGAGCATCGAAGGAATACGAGCCGCGTACTCCGGCGATTTCAGGATTTCAAAGCCAACCGCCGCTCCCCAGTAGTACAGCACCGGCTTCTCAAACCACGGCCGGTCGTAAAGTTTGGGGGTAACCCAGTCGCCGGTGGAGGCCATGCTCCGCGCGATCCAGGCGTAGCGTGCTTCGTCGGGACCGGTCACTCCCAGCGCGCCCAAATGGGTGCATAAGCAAACTCCCAGAATCGCGATTGCCAGGATAGCTGCTAGCAGCGCCCGGGTTCTGGATATTTCGCCCATGCCCGGCTGAGTCTACCACTCATTCCCTCATTCATTCCCAGCTCGAAACACAGAATCGCAAGCATGGCGGGGCACCCCCAATACCCAGGACCGTAAACCATGCCGTCGTACTGCGCTCGGGCTAGCTTCGAGGGTTTAGCTCCCGCATAATGTCCCCCGCATGCGCGAACGGCTGGAATACTATCTCGCGTTCCTGGTGTTGAAAGGGCTGGGGGTGTTGCCTCGAGGAGCGGCGCGCGCTCTAGGAGTCGGCGTGGCGCGTTTGTTTTTCGCGTTGCGCCCTGCGCTGCGCCGGGTAGCGGATTTTAACCTGCGGCTCGCGTTTCCGGACTGGACTGAGACGCAACGCCAGCGAACCATATCCAAAATGGTCCGTAACATCGGTCAGATGGCCGGCGAATTCTCGCAGTTTCCGAAGTATACCCCCCAGAATGTGTACGATACCGTACAAATGGTTGGGGAGGAGAATTACCGGGCCGCTGAGCAGGCTGGAAAGGGATTGCTTCTGCTAGGCGGGCATATCGGTGCCTGGGAACTCTCTTCGTTTGCGCTCGGTCTGTACGGCCACCCGTGCCACTTCCTGGTTCGGGCCATCACCAATTCCCGCGTGGACGCACTGGTGAACGAATATCGAGGCCTTTCGGGGGGTAAACCTATCGAAAAGAACGAATCGGCGCGAGTCATGTTTAAGGTGCTGCGCGCCGGAGGTGCGGTAGGCATACTGGCCGATCACAATACCGCGCTCGAAGAGGGCGTATTCGTCGATTTCTTCGGGGTTCCGGCATGTTCTACGAGCGGCCTGGCGCGGATAGCTCTGCGCACCGGCGCCGCCGTGGTTCCGGTATACGCGCTGTGGGATGAAACCTCCGCGAAATATCGCCTGCACATCGATCCCCAAGTGGAGTTGATACGCACGGGGGACGCCGATGCCGATGTGCGCACCTATACCGCGCGCTTCATCCAAATCATTGAGAACATTGCCCGGGCGTATCCCGATCAGTGGCTTTGGGTGCACAAACGCTGGAAGACTCGGCCGCCGGGCGAGAAACCGATCTACCCGTCATGAAGGGCCGATCAAAGAGGGCTTTCCAAAGGCGTTTCGCAAGGTTCGTTCTGACGACACGCGGCGGGACGTCGCTTTTTCTCAAGGTGCGTCACGGCACTCGTCTTAAAATCTTGCATAGGAAAAAAACATGAAAACGACTGCTCAGAAACTGGCGGATTACCTGGGAGCACAACTTATCGGAGATCCGGCGGCGGTAATCGCGGGGCTCGCCTCTCCGGAGTCCGCCGCGGCGGAGGATCTGATCTATATCGATTCACCGCGCTTTGCGAAACGCGCTCTCGCCTCCGCCGCGCAGTGCGTGTTATCGATCCCCGGGCTCGAATATCCGGGAAAAACCGTTCTGGCCATCGCACAGCCCAAGTTGTACTTCGCAAAAGCAGCCTGGTGGCTGTTCCCGCCCGCCTCGGCCCACCCTGGAGTTCACCACTCCGCGGTGGTGGCGCTTTCAGCGAACATTTCCGTCAACGCGGCGGTCGGACCGTGCACGGTGATCGAGGACGACGTCGAAATTGGCGAAGGGACCCAGGTTGGCGCGTTATGTTCCATTGGACGAGGCTCGAAGCTGGGACGCAACTGCTATCTTTACCCGCGCGTAACTCTCTATCCAGGCACCAAGTTGGGAGATGGAGTGGTGGTTCACGCCGGCGCAGTGATCGGCAGCGATGGTTTCGGGTACGTCTTTGGGGAAGGCCGCCACTGGAAGTTTCCACAGATCGGCACGGTGGAAATTGGCGACGACGTGGAAATCGGCGCAAATACGACCATCGACCGCGGATCTCTCGGGGCCACGATCATTGGCGCGGGCGCCAAAATTGACAACCTCGTACAGATCGGCCACAACGTCCAGTTGGGCAAGAACACCATCGTGGCCGGGCTATCCGGGATTTCGGGAAGCTGCACCATCGGCGCGGGCACGGTGATTGCCGCTCAAGTGGGGATTGGGGACCACTGCACGGTGGGGAAGGACGTGACCATGGGCGGGCGGACGGGTGTGCTGCCCGGCAAGATCGTCCGAGACGGCGCGGTAATTTCCGGATTTCCGTCACGGCCGATGGAGCGCTTCAAAGAGCAGTACGCGTGGATGAGCCGGCTCCCGGAGCTGGCCGGGCGGGTGAAAAAGCTTGAACAGGAGAATGCCGATCGAAAGTAGTGGTCCATTGCCAGGCAAAGTCCGAATGAAGCGCCCGGGCGAGGCTCGAGCCGCGCCGCTCGTTTAAAACCTGAGGTACGGGGGCGCACCGTTCCAAGATAGCTCGGTGGGCCGTCTGGCTGCCGCCAAAGCTGTATCTCGCGCGATTCCTCCCGAATGGCGATAGCCGACGGCGAAGACCGCGCCCGGAGCCAGCAAAGCCCCATAAAACACGCCGCAAGGCCCATTTCGAGCGTTGTAGCGGGTAAAAAAGCGTGCCCCCTATATCTTGGGCAGACAACGGCGCGCCGATTGCCTGTGTCTCATGGCAACGCGGCCTGTTAGGGGTTGACCAAACCTCGAAAGTTTATGATAATATAAAGGTTAGAGTTGGCTCGGAGATTGGGGAACGGGGGTTCCCCGCGCGGGGTCGGAAGACCACTCTGGGCGGGGTGCCGTTTTATCTCGGCGTTGTTTCAATGTGACAGTTTTTTTATAATGGGTAGAGTTCCGGCCTCGTTCAAGCGTGTGTGCCGTGTAACGGTTGACCCTTAACGCCTGTAGCTCATGGTAAAGAGGCTCAACCCACCGCGCGTAGCTTGCATCCAATAGTCCTGTCCCGTGTTAGCGGGGCAGCATTCGTATTTTGAGGCGCGATGACACCTGAAGCCAGACTCCAACGCGAGTTCCTCACCACCCACGGCGCTGCTGTAGCTCCGCTAAGGTCCGCTCAAAGTTTATTGGACCGGACCATACAGCGCGGAGTTTCATGGCTGCTTTCTGCCCAGGAATCCGAAGGGTATTGGTGGGGGAAACTCGAAGCTGACTCCACACTTGAGTCCGACCACATCATGCTTGAGTTGATCCAGGGCCATCCCGACCCAGACCGGATCGTGAAGCTGGCCAACCACATTCGCTCGTGCCAGCAGATGGACGGCGGATGGCCAATCTACCCCGGCGGTCCTTCAGAAATTAATGCCACGGTAAAAGCATATGTCGCCCTGAAGCTTGCGGGAGATGGTGCAGATTCGCCACACTTGACGCTGGCGCGCAGCTGCGTTCATCGATTGGGCGGTCTGGAGCGAACCAATTCATATTCGCGGTTCTACCTGGCGTTAATGGGAGCGCTGGATTGGGACCTGGTTCCGGCCATTCCTCCCGAGCTAATGCTGCTGCCGAAATGGTTTTTCGTGAATTTGTATGAAATGTCGTCATGGACGCGGGCGATTGTGGTGCCGCTCACCATTCTGTGGGCCCTTAAACCATCCTGGAAGATAGCGCCGGAACTACATGTGGACGAATTGTTTCGCGATCCGGCCGCACGCGCTGAGATATTTGAGTGGGATCCGCGCATCTTTTCATGGCGCACCTTCTTTTTGATCGTCGACCGGCTGATGAAACTCCACGAAGCGCTGCCCATAAAGCCCTTCCGCCGGATCGCTCTGCGGAAGGCCAAGAAGTGGGTGGAAGAGCACTTGGAACGCAGCGATGGGCTGGCCACGATTTATCCGGCGATGCTCAATTCGGTGTTGGCAATGAACGCCTTGGGGCGGGGATGGGACGACCCGGTGATCGTTCGCGAGGCGGCTTTTATCAAGTCCTATGAAATTGAAAACGCGAATACCATACGGATTCAGCCGTGCATCTCGCCGGTGTGGGATACCGCGATCGCCATGGTTTCGCTCGAAGAAGCAGGCCTGCCTGCGAATCATCCGGCCTTAGCCCGCGGGGCGGAATGGTTAATGAAAAACCAGATCACCACGGGTGGAGACTGGCAGGTAAAGAACCGCGACGCCGCACCGGGTGGATGGGCGTTTGAATTCCGCAATGAAATTTTCCCCGACGTTGATGATACCGCCTTCGTGTTGATGGCCTTGGCGCGCGCGGAAGCGCCGGATTCCGCCGGCCAGCAGCAAGCGCTGCAGCGCGGGTTGGCGTGGCTGCTGAGCATGCAGAATCGCGATGGAGGCTGGGGAGCGTTCGATCGCGATAATAATCTGAGCCTGCTCAACCACATACCTTTCGCCGATCACAATGCCATGCTCGATCCTTCCACCGCAGACGTCACCGCGCGCGCCATCGAATGCCTGGGGCAAATGGGTTGGACACCTTCGGAACCAGCGGTTGAGCGTGGGTGGAGCTTTATTCGCAACGATCAATGCCCGGACGGTTCGTGGTATGGCCGTTGGGGAGTGAACTACGTCTACGGTTCTAGCGGGGTATTGCGTGCTATGGCCGCACTGCGGATGAACCATCAGCCGGCAGCGGTGCGATCAGGAGAGTGGCTGCGTCAAGTGCAGAATCTGGACGGCGGATTCGGGGAAACGCCCGCTTCATATGAAGATCCGTCACTCAAGGGCAAGGGCGAGAGCACCGCTTCGCAAACCGCGTGGGGATTGATCGGCCTGCTGGCAGCATTTGGTCCGGACGATCCGTCGGTGAAGCGTGCGGTTAACTACCTGACCCAACATCAAAGAGCTGACGGCACGTGGGAAGAGCACTTGTTCACCGGCACCGGCTTTCCACAGGTTTTTTACTTGCAATACCATCTATACCGCAATTCATTCCCGGTTTACGCCTTGGCGCGTTACCGGAACATGGTTCAAGGAAGCGAACCATGCAAGTCCAAAAAAGTGGCGCCGCGCGATATCGCGCATTTATACCAGAGCCGAGGGAACTGATGAGATTTCCGCTAAGTTTGACCGCTAGCATGACCGGGTACCTCGCCGGCAAGAAGATTCGCGGCGCGGAGAAGTTTCCGCTGGTGATGATGCTGGAGCCGCTGCACGCCTGTAACCTTACCTGTACCGGATGCGGCCGTATCCGCGAATACAAATCCACCATCGATGAAATGCTCACCGTGGAGCAGTGCATGGCGGCGCTGGAGGATTGCGGCGCGCCGATCGTATCGATCTGCGGCGGCGAGCCGATGATCTATCCGGAGATCGGCCGGCTGACCCGGGAGATTCTAGCGAAAAAGAAACACATCTACCTGTGCACCAACGGCATGTTCATCCGCAAGAAGCTGGCGGAGTTCGAGCCCAGTGCGCGGCTGTTTTTCAACGTTCATCTGGATGGTCTGGAGAAGACCCACGACCTGGCGGTGGAGCGCGACGGGGTGTTCCGTGAAGCGATCGAGGGCATCAAGGCGGCCAAAGCGGCTGGGTTTATGGTGTGTTCGAACACCACCGTCTACAAAGAAACCGACCTGGAAGAGATCGCTGAGCTTTTCGCGTATCTGAAGACTCTGGAAGTTGACGGCTACATGATTTCGCCGGCCTATTCCTACGCCGCAGTGCAAACCAAAGAAATTTTCATGTCGCGCGAGGATATTCGCGAGAAATTCCAGCAGGCCAGCAAGTTGTTGGAAGACTTCAACGTGATGACCTCGCCCATATATATGGAATTCCTGCGCGGGGAGCGGGAGTTGATGTGCACCGCCTGGGGCAATCCCACCTACAATCCGCGCGGCTGGAAAGGCCCTTGCTACTTGATGACCGACGCGCACCACGAGACCTTTAAGGAATTCATCGACAACACTCCGTGGGAAAAGTACGGCCATGGGCGCGATCCGCGTTGCCAGGACTGCATGGTGCACGCGGGTTACGAGCCGTCAGCGGTGCTCGGTGGCAACCAGAAATTCGGCGATACCTGGAAAATGCTGAAGTGGCAGTTATCCGGGCAGATGGGCGGGCGCATTGGTCCCAAGGTGGAAACCAAGCCGCCGAACGGAAATGGCAACGGCCACAGCAATGGTAACGGGCATTCCAACGGCCATGCGCGGCGCCCTTCGGGATCGCCAGCACTGGTAAATATTTCCAACAGCGTTAGCCGGAGTGAGGCTAGTAGCTAGCGATGAAGAGTTTCGTCACCGGAGCAACGGGTTTCGTCGGCTGCCATGTGGTGCGGCACCTGTTGGCTGCGGGAGACTCGGTTCGCGTGTTGGTGCGCCCGGCGAGTAATTTGCGCGCGCTCGAAGGCCAACCAGTGGACTTTGCGGAAGGCGACCTGCGCGATGGCCGATCACTGGACGCCGCGCTCCAAGGCATCGATCGGGTGTTCCACGTGGCCGCGGACTATCGGTTGTGGTCTGCGCGGCCGGAAGAAATGTACGAAAGCAACGTGGGCGGCACGCGGAATGTGCTGCAAGCCGCGCAGCGCGCGGGAGTGAGCCGGTTCATCTACACCAGCACGGTGGCCACCATAGCGGTTTGGCGGGGCGATTCGCTGCCCAACGAAGAGACCCATGCCAGGGTCGACGAAATGATCGGCCACTACAAGCGTTCCAAGTTTCTGGCGGAAGAAGAGGCAATGAAGGCCGCATCCGCCGGGTTTCCGGTGGTGATCGTCAACCCCACCACGCCCGTGGGCGCGCTGGATTGGAAGCCGACCCCTACGGGTCGAATCGTGGTGGATTTTCTGAACGGACGGATGCCGGCTTACGTAGATACGGGATTGAACATGGTAGCAGTGGACGATGTGGCTGCCGGGCACCTGCTGGCTGCCGAACGCGGACGTTCCGGCGGACGCTACATTCTGGGCGCACGGAATATGACCCTCCAAGAGATTCTGCAAGCACTCGCGCAAATTACCGGCAGGCCCGCGCCGTGGGTACGGTTGCCGCATTTCGTGGCGCTGGCGGCGGCGCACCTGGATGAGTGGATTTCGCGGGCGCGCGGCCGAGTTCCGCAGATTCCGGTGGAAGGCGTGAAAATCTCGCGGCACCGGATGTTCGTGGATGGATCGAAGGCGACCCGCGAGCTCGGATATCGGCCTGGCCCGGTGGAAGCGGCGCTGGCGCAAGCTGTGGAGTGGTACGAAGCGAACGGATACGTGAAGGCGCCACACCGGCGCCTGGTGCACGCAACCGCCGCTTGATTTTTGGGGGAGTCGTAAAGACTTGAGAGTTCTGGTCGCATTCGCCGTAGAAACTGAGTTTGCTCGCTGGCGCAAACGCGTCGCGTTTCGCCGCCGCGAAGCGGGCGGGATCGCCGTCTACCACGCACAAATTGGCCACGCCGATGTGGACGTGGTACTCACCGGTGTGGGATTGCGCAATGCGCGCCGGGTGATAGACGCGGTGATGGACACTTCTTATTCCCTCTGCATTTCCTCCGGTTTTGCGGGTGGATTGAAACCTGGCTGCGCGGTGGGTGATGTATTGGCCGCGAAGAGCGTTCGAGCCACTGCGCAACCGGCCATGCTGCAATGCAACGCCGAATTTGTGGCGGCAGCCGAGCAGTCCGGAGCCCAGCGCATCGAGACCCTACTCAGCGCGGAGGCCATCGCCAGCACCGCAACGCAGAAGGCGGCGCTGGCCGATATTGCCGATGCCGTGGACATGGAAAGCTACGCGCTAGTCGCGGCCGCGCAGCGCTGCAACGTGCCTGCGGTGGTGATTCGAGCGATCTCCGATTCCTTCGACCAAGATATGCCCATGGATTTCAGCGATGCGATTTCCGAAGATGGACGGGTGGTGATCCGCACCGTCCTGCGCGAAGTAGCCGCCCATCCGGCGATGCTCCCCGGACTGATTCGCCTGGGACGCCAAAGCAATCGCGCGGCGGAGCGCCTGGCGGATTTTCTCAGCGCGTACCTCGAAAAAATCAGCTCCTCCGCGAGCGCTTCAAATTTATGGCAGGCGGCGGCCGCGTTATGAGCCTCTCCTCGACCCAAACCGGCGCAGCTACTCACGTCGGACACATGCGCGCCGGGGTGTACCGCGGCAAAGGTCAAATGTCGGTGGAAACGGTGCCCATTCCCACCATTCAGCCGGGAGAAGTGCTGTTCCGCGTGGCGGCATGTGGAATTTGCGGCACCGACATCAAGAAGATTCAGCATGGATTCGTTCAAGCGCCGCAGATTTTCGGGCACGAACTTTCCGGAACCGTGGTGGAAGTGGGCGCAGGGGTAACGCGCTTCCAGCCAGGCGACCGGGTGGTGAGTTTTCACCACGTCCCCTGCGGAAACTGCTTTTATTGCCAGAAGAAATTCTTCTCGCAGTGCGCGGGCTACAAGAAAGTGGGTCTGACCGCGGGTTTTGACCCGAACGGCGGGGGGTTCGCGGAGTACGTGCGGGCCATGCCGTGGATCGTCGAGCAGGGGATGCTGCGGGTACCCGCGGAGGTGACCTTTGAAGAAGCGACGTTCGTCGAGCCGGTGAATACGTGCCTGAAAGCGATCCATAAAGCACGGGTGGCGCCGGGCGAAACGGTGCTGGTAATCGGACAAGGGCCTATCGGCTTGCTTTTGATGTTGTTGGCGCGTCGGGCAGGCGCGAACGTGGTATCCAGCGATCCAATGCCCGGGCGGCGGAAGGCCAGCCTGCATTTTGGCGCATCCGCGGCATTGGACCCGGTATCCCATAATCTAGATGGCGAAGTCCGGGCGCGAACCGAGGGCCGGGGTGCCGACGTAGTACTGGTAGCGGTGCCGCACCCGGAGCGAGTGGCCGAAGCCATCGGCTTGGCCCGGCCCGGCGGCCGAATTCTGCTCTTTGCCCAGAACGATCCGGTCACCCGAATCGAATTTCCGGCGGCTGCGGTGGGCGTGGAAGAAAAAGAGATTCTTGGAAGTTACAGCGCGTCGATCGACGATCAGCAAGAGTCGGCGGCGCTGGTTTTTAATCGGTCTTTGCCGGTGCGCGACCTCATATCTCACCGGTTTCCACTGGAAAACATCGCCCAAGCGGTTTCCTTGGCGGCGCGTCCGGCGGATGATACCTTAAAAGTGGTGATCACGAATTCATGACAACCCGAACACAAGTCCAGGAATTCGCGCCGGCCACCCGATCCGCCGGGCACATGAACGCTGCGGTATTGTACGGCGCCGAAGACCTGAAAATCGAACGCGTGGATATCCCCGAGGTGGGTGCGGACGACATTCTCGTTCGCGTGAAGGTCGCACTCACTTGCGGTACCGATCTGAAAGTCTGGAAGCAGGGTTCGCACGCGCGGATGATCAAGCCGCCGGCGGTCTTCGGGCACGAGCTCGCCGGAGTAGTGGAGCTCAAGGGGTCGGCGGTGAATGGCCGGGTACGCACCGGCATGCGGGTGGTGCCGTCGAATTCGGCGCCCTGCAACGTCTGCATTTTCTGCCGCAAGGGCCATCCCAATCTTTGCTCGGATTTGATGTTCAATAACGGCGCGTACGCGGAGTACATCCGCATCCCAGGACGAATCGTGCGCGAGAATTTGTTGGAGATTCCCGACCACGTTTCGTTCACCGAAGCCGCCATGGTCGAGCCGCTGGCTTGCGTGCTGCGCGGCATCGACGAATTGAATCTGCATGCCGGGGATACCGCGGTGGTGATCGGCTGCGGCCCGATCGGTCTGAAGTTCATTCGCGTCCTCTCCAAGCGGAAAATTAACGTCATCGCCGTTGGCAAGCGCCAGGACCGCATCCGCGCGGCCGAGCGTCTAGGCGCCCGGACGGCCATCGATATCATGCAAGTGGAAAACCCGGTTAGCCTGGTGCGCGAGCTGAGCGACGGCGGCATTGGCGCTGACGCGGTGATCGAAGCGGTGGGGTCGCCCACCACCTGGCAATGGGCCATCCAGATGGTGCGCAAGGGCGGGACGGTGAACCTTTTTGGAGGCTGCCCGCACGGGTCGCAGGTGCAGTTCGATCCCGCGGCGCTGCATTATTCCGAAGTCACCATCAAGTCCACTTTCCATCACACGCCACGCTACATCCGGGAGGCATTGGAGACGATCACCCGCGGGGACGTCCGCGCCGCCGATTTCATTAACGGCGAAATTCCACTCCGTGATCTGCCGCAGGCGTTTGAACATATGAAGCATCGCAATGGGGAACTGAAGACTGCGGTCATCCCATAAGAGTTTGTGCCACACATAAGGGTAGGGGAGCTGCTCTGATTTCACAAACCGTTATCGAAACGAATTTTTTACTTTCGCTAGCGCCGAATTCAGTGATAATCAAGCTCTCAGCGCAGAACTGCCGTCATTCATGCTAAGGCCCCAGGAACTGGAAATCGCGCGGAATCTTCCGCCGGATAGTTGCACGCTCGACGACGCCCAGCGCTATACGCACTGGCTGGCGACGCATCACTATGAGAATTTCGGTGTGGCATCGTGGCTTTTGCCGCGAAACCTGCGCCAGCATTTTTACAACGCCTACGCCTATTGCCGCTGGGCCGACGATCTGGGCGACGAAATGAAAGATTCCCGCCGCTCCCTGCAATTGCTCGATTTCTGGGAAAATGAGTTGCATCGCGCCTATGCCGGCACGGCCACCCATCCGGTGTTCATCGCGCTACAGGAAACGGTTCAGGTCTGCGACATCCCTATCCAGCCGTTTGCCGACCTGCTGATTGCCTTCCGCCAAGACCAAACCGTCCGCCGCTACGCCACCTGGGAATCGCTTATGGGCTATTGCCGCTATTCGGCAAACCCGGTGGGCCGGATCGTCCTGTACATCTGCGATTACCGCGACGCGGAGCGGCAAAATCTTTCCGACGCCACCTGCACCGCGCTGCAACTGGCGAATTTCTGGCAGGATGTGGACCGCGATCTCGACAAAGGCCGCATCTACATTCCCCTCGACGTCATGAAGAAATACGGATTGACCGATGCGGACCTGGTGAAACGGCAGTTCGATACCCGCTACGTCCAAATGATGAAAGATATTGTGGCCCGCACCCGGTCGCTCTTCGCGGCCGGCGCGCCGCTGGCGCGGCGGTTAGCGCCGGACATCCGCATCGATATCGAGCTGTTCACCAGCGCCGGGGTGGCCGTGCTGGATGGCATCGAAGCGGTGAGCTACGACACCCTGCACCGCCGTCCGGTAATCAGCCGCGCGGCGAAAGCGCGCATGCTTGCCCGCGCTCTGCTGTTGCGCTTGCGCTTGGTTTTCCGGCCGGTCCCGGTGGACGATGCCCGCAAGACCACGCTCGCGAAACGGCATGCCTGAACCGGTTTTGCTTTCGGATTCTTTCGCGTATTGCCGGCGCACCGCCCGTACCGCTGCTCGAAATTTTTACTACGGCTTTCGCTTACTTCCGGCGGAGAAGCGCGACGCTTTGTGTGCGCTGTATACGTTCATGCGCGGCGTCGACGACATTTCCGACGAGCCGGGCGACCTAGCCGCGAAGACCCGCGGTCTGGCGAAATGCCGCGCGCAAATGGATCGCGCTCTCGCGGGTGAATTCGATAGCGATCCGGTGTGGCCGGCTTTCCGCGAAGTGATGGCGCGTTATCAGATCCCTGCCCGCTACCTGCACGACCTGATTTCGGGCGCGGAGATGGACCTGACGGTATCGCGCTACGAAACGTTCGATCGGCTGCGCGAGTATTGCTATCGCGTCGCCGGTACGGTCGGTCGCTGTTGCCTGCACGTTTTTGGATTCAGCGATCCGCAGGCTCCGGAGCTGGCGGAAACGCTGGGGATCGCGTTTCAACTCACCAATATTCTTCGGGATCTGCGCAAAGATTATCAGATGGGCCGGATCTACCTTCCGGAAGAGGATCTCGCGCGATTTCAGGTGCGCGGCGAGGATTTGGGCCGCGCGTCCGATCATGCGCTGGAGAAAGACCGCGCAGGCGCCAACGTCCTCAATTTGGTTCGCTTTGAAAGCGAACGCGCCTGGCAGCTTTACGCCGATGGCTGGCCGTTAATTTCCCTGGTGCACGAAGACAGTCGCGCGGCGCTGTGGGCGCTGGCGCGGATTTATTCCGGCATACTCGAAAAAATCGAAATTCGAGATTACAACGTCCTGGCCGCCCCGGTGGCGCGGCTCTCCACCACGGAGAAAATTTGGATTCTCATGCAGGCAAAGCTCGGTTGGCGGGGTTCGGACAATGTCCCTCGAAAGCGTGACGGTGATCGGCGGCGGGCTGGCGGGTCTTTCCTCGGCCGTCGCGCTAGCTGACGCGGGCTTACGCGTGCGATTGTTCGAGAAGCGGCCACATCTGGGCGGGCGCGCCACTTCCTATTTTCTTCCTGACGGCAGTGAGATCGATAATTGCCAGCACGTCACCCTGGGATGCTGCACCAATCTCGCCGATTTCTACCGCCGCGTCGGCGCCCAGGACAAAATTCGATTCTACGAACGAATGTCGTTCGTCGACAAAGGTGGCCGGCGATTTGCTATTGGCCCTACCGCGTTTCTGCCGCCTCCGTTTCACATGGCTCCGTCGTTCCTGCGTTTTGCAGCGCTGAGCTGGAAGGACAAGAACGGAATCGCCCGGGCCCTGCTGAAGATTGCGGTTTCCGGAGGCAAGCCCCCGGGCGCCGCGGGCACTTCGATGCTGCACTGGCTGCACCGCATGAAGCAGACGCCGGCAGCCATCGAACGTTTCTGGAGAGTGGTGCTGGTGAGCGCACTCGACGAAGAACTATCGCGCGCCGACGCCCAGTACGGCATCGACGTTTTCTGGAAAGCGTTCCTGGCCAACCGCCAGGGTTTTCGCATGGGAATCCCCACCGTGCCGCTCGGCGCACTTTATGGCGAATGCCGGTCAGCGATCGAACGCCGCGGCGGGCAAGTGCGGTTGCGCGCGGTGGTCAAGCGGATCGAGGTTTCAAGCGATGGTGCCCCTACCGTTATCCTTGACGACGGCTCGGAATGGCGCGATGATGCGTTACTCGTCACTGTGCCGCAGGATGCGCTGCTCGGAATGCTGCCCCAGGCGCTTTGCGACCGCGAGCCGGTGTTCGAGGCGCTTCGCCATCTGCACAATTCTCCTGTCACTGGAATTCATTTTTGGTTCGATCGTGAAGTAATGCGGGAACCGTTTATCACCCTGCTGGACCATACCGTGCAGTGGGTATTCAATCGCTCCGTTCTGGCCCAGCCGGACGTGGACCATGGTAACAGGCGCGGAACCAAGCCGAGGGGCGGCGCATCGGCGCCTTGGACACAAAAAACGGGCCAGTATCTGCAACTGGTGATTAGCGCCTCATACGATTTGGTTTCCAGTTCGCGCCAGGAAATTATCGACCTCGGCCTGCGCGATCTGCACGACGTCTTGCCGGCAACGCGCGACGCGCAGTTGCTGAAAGCGACGGTGATCAAGGAAGTGGCGGCTGCTTTTTCTCCGGAGCCTGGCTCCGACCAATGGCGGCCAGGCGCGCGAACCCCGTTCCCCAATTTCTTTTTAGCGGGCGATTGGACGCGCACCGGGTGGCCGGCCACGATGGAAGGCGCGGTGCGCAGCGGTTATCTGGCGGCCGAGGCCATTTTGGAAGCCGCCGGCCGGCCGCAAAAGTTTGTTGTACCCGACCTGCCGGTAGAAGGATTTTGCCGGCTCTGGGCCGCGCGCACGGCATGAGCGGCAGCCCGGGAACCCGGTGACAAATCGAGGGTTACTCGTTGGTTGGTGGCGCGATTTCAGACGTGTGAATGGAGTATTGGGGGTATGATGGATTTCCCCCCGGAGGTTTTTCCATGGACCGGAAGTATAAGCAAAAGGGCTATCAGCAGTCTGGCGATCGCCCGGAAAAGAAGCGCGACAGGTCGGATCGGCCGCCGGAGCCGCGCTCGCGTCAGGAGCAAATGGGCCCGCGAACTCCGCGCATGGTCGGCACGATCATGCGGGCGCGCTGCTCGAACTGCGGTGCGGTGTTCACACCGGGATTCGACGTTCTCGGACAATGCCCCAAGTGCCAGCTCGAGTTGCACTCTTGCAAGCAATGCGTGCATTTCGATACCGGCGCGCAATTCGAATGCACCCAGGATATTCCGGAGCGGATTGCGAAAAAGGATGCGCGCAACGAATGCCCGTTTTTCGAATTTCGTATGACCGTCGAAAAAGATACTTCGCCGGTGTCTTACTCGAATAACGCTCCGGTTATGGCGGCGGCTAGCCCCTCACGGCCGGACAGCGCTCGCAAAGCCTTCGAAGATCTCTTCAAAAAGTAAGTTCCCACGTGCCTCCATTTTTCTGGTGCCATCCGCAATCATCCGCACATTTTTGCGCGTCGCGATTGGCTAGCATGCTTGCGAGGCCCGAAAATAACTGGCTCCCCAATTCCTTCGTAGAACCGCCAATCGCACATCGCGCCGCCCATTCAAGCCGGGGCGAATGGAATCGCATTTGCCGCATTTAGAAATCGCATCTCCAAGAAAACAAAGCCGCGAGCGAGTCCTACTCAAGGTCCTCGAGCCTATTTTGCCACCGGTTCTGCTGAGCGAAGCGAAGTGGGTGCCCCCGGTGTCGATTTCACACCGCGCTTCTCTACGTTTTTGACTTGGCCTACTTGGGAGGAATGGGGAACAGCATCGGTTCACTGGCCGGCTGGTCGGCGATCGCTTCCAGTTCCGGATAATGATGCCGCAGCGGCTCCGGCACCTTTACCTTCTTGCCGCTCAACAACGCGATTAGTTGCAGCGCGTTAACCACGCCCTTCCCCTGGTAATGATTGTTGGTGATCACGAAAGTGTCGCGGGTTTGTTCCGCCACCGCTTCTACTCGTGCACTCCACGGCTCGAGCTCCTCATGCGAGTAGAGATAGTTGTAGCGCTCCGAAGGCGGCAGGGCAGGATCGTCGCTGAACCAGGTGTCGTAGCGCCGGCCGTGCAGCCGGAAGTACCCCACCGCGGACGACGTACTTTCCTGCGACGGTCTTACCGACCGGCCGATCACCGGCTGATCGATATTGCAGAATCCAGCGCCGCGCTCGTGCAGCAATTCGTAAAACCACTTGTTGGCCCAGCTCGCGTGGCGCACTTCCACTGCCAGCGGGTATTGGTGGAACGTTTTTAGCAGCGCCTCGAGACGCGCTAGATTTTCCGGGGTGTTGTGAAAAGAGAAAGGGAATTGCAGCAACATGGCGCCCAGCTTATTGGCGTCGCACAGAATGTCGAAGCCCTGCCGCACGATTTTCTCGTCTTCGGGATCGGTGCGATCTTCATGGGTAAATTTCTGCCAGAGTTTGGCGGTGAATAGAAAGCGCGGATTGGCGGCAACGCGCTCGATCCACTGCCGCGCGTTTTCTGGCCTCATCGGGTGATAGAAGCGAAGTATTGATCTCGATAGTGTCGAAATATTCAGCGAGATACGTTGCTTGGTGAAAGCCTTTGGGGCGTGGCGCGGGGTAGACGATCCCGGACCAATCTGCGTAGGCCCATCCCGCCGGCCCGACCAGCACGCGTCCGAGGGCCGCTTTCGTCTTTCGAGGTGTCTTCGCCATTCGCAGCGCCTTTCACTCGCAGACGCCGGCCACGCCCCCGAAAGGCCGAGCCGCGCTGCGTTATAGTCTCGCGCCCCAGAGCCTATGACGGATTTTTAGAAACTGTCAATGAGCGGCCGTGCGGGGTGATTTTTGCGGGTTGGTACGGCGAAATCGGACGACCCACAGGGAAAGACCGGAGCCCAAATTCCGCAGTTTCCCTAAGGTGACCCTGGCGACCGAAACGCGTAGGCTGGACGCCAACGATACCTGTTATGAATCGTGCTGGCGCTCCCGCGATGATCGCGAAGTGGGCTGCGCCGCTGTGCAGTTTCACCAATCGAGACCGGTGCGGCATAGGAAATCCCGTCACGCGACCGTTGCTACCGCTGTGCCGCCTTGCTAGACTGTAGTTGGGTACCACGCATGACCCTTCCACGGGCAACCCGCTCTTCAATCCCTTACTTCAGGTGCTACGATGAAAATTGCATTCAGCAACCTGCAGGAAGAAGTCCGCAATGAATTCGACACGCTAGCAACGCATCATATAGGGAAGCTGCAGAAGTTGCTGGTTCACTATGAAGCAGACCTGGTTCAACTGCACGGTTTATTCGAAAAACATTCAGGAAAAGCGGGCTTTCTTTTCTCGCTTAACCTCACCCTGCCCACCGGCACCATCCACGCCAACGCCCAGGGCTCGAAGGCTATCCTGTGCGCCCGAAAGTCCTTCGCCGACCTGGAAGTCCAGGTGAAAAAACATCAGGCGCTGCTGCGCAAAGACTACGAATGGAAGCGCAAGCGCACCCATCGTGCTCCATCTCTGAAGCAAGCATCCGCGGCGGACTGAACCGCAAGAGGCGTCGTCCAGACCTGGCCGTAGCTATCGGAACTACCGCCGGATCGCTGCGTTGGTGTGCCCGGCGTCAGCGGACCGAATCGAGGCACAAGTGACCGCCTGAGTGTTTGCGCTGTTCGCATGCGGAGGAGATTTGATTTTGTCATGATCCGCGAAGGCTAATCGCGGATCAGGGCGCCGCCGGGGTTGCTGCTGAGCTGTTAGCAGCGCTCACAGCGCCTTCTTGGGGCTCGCGCACGAATGACGGAAACTGCGCACTCTGCAGTGCAACGGTTTTGGTCTTAGCCGGCGCAGCGGGAGCGGTAACGCTAGCAGCCTTCGCGCGCGGCGGAGCGAGCGCGAGTTGCTCCACCACCATATCGCGCAGAACAGCGTAGCTGGTCGTTCCGCTGAAGAGGTGTTTGTTTACGAAGATGGTCGGAGTGCCGGTCAGTCCCAGGTGGCTGCCTTCCTCGATATCCTGTTTGACGCCCGCCGCTTCAGCGCCCGAGTCGATGCAGGCGTCAAAAGCCGCGCCATCCAGTCCAACCGTTCGCGCATCCACTTTCAACACGCTGACATCTAGGCCGTTTTTCCCTTCAAATAGAGCGTCGTGATATTCCCAGAATTTCCCCTGGCGGCCGGCGCAGCGTGCGGCTTCAGCGGCCTTTTCGGCGTGCTTGTGCATCGACAGCGGATAATCCTTAAAAGCGAACACTACTTGCCCGTGAAATTCCTGCTCGAGTTGCTTCAACTCGGGATGGATTTTTTGGCAATACGGGCATTCGTAGTCCGCGAACTCGATGATGGTTACGCTGGCATCGCGAGGCCCGCGCGCTGGCGCGTCTCCCAACGCAACATCCGCGGTGGGCGGCATCAACATGAATTGGACGTTCGCGGCGCTGCGCAGCGACTTCAGGTATTCCGCGCGCGCTTTCTCCGCCCGCAGCTTGTGGATTGTGTCCACAATCTTGGGGCGTGCATCCGCATACGGCGTCTCGGTCTGCAACCCTTCGTAGTAAACCTGTAGCTGATCCTCGGTGGGATCTTTTACTTGGCTCTCGACGTGCCGCTCCAGCAGCTCATCGACGCTTGCGCCTTCCTTGCGCGCCTGTGCTTCCAACAGATTGTCGTCGATCAGTTGGTTGAGCGCGTCCCGCTCCGCAACGAAGTACTGATCCCGCGCCTTCAAAAGCTTCGCCGCCTGGTGCTGCTCGAGGTCGGTCTGTGTGATGGGAACGTTGTTAATGACCGCGACGACGTCCTTATCTTTGGCTTGCTGGCCGGCGCAGACCGAACAGCCCGCGAAGGCGGCAACACTCAGTAGACCGACGAGTACTCGTGACACTTTCACTTATCCTCCGTAAAGCGGCTCGCTCCCGGACGCCGGCTGATGGCCGGCGCCCGGGAGGCAAACCTAGTTGCCTAAACTAAACAGAACGAGCTGCAGTTTCATCTCCGAGCTACAGTCCTCGCACCGTCTGTCACTTCTCCTGTGCAGCTACAGATGCCGAATCCGCTGTCGTTCGCAACAATCATCGAGCAAAGGGACGCGAGCTCGGTTTCTTCGCTGCCACTCAGGGTGAGATCCTCCGCCCTGGTTTCCACGACTGCGGCATTCACGGCGCCTGCTCTGTTAACGCCGGGAGCGAGATGGGTGCCCCAGATGGCGAGATCAGGAGCCGGGGTTGGGGTGGTGGCATCGCAGGCACCGGTTCCGGGAATCACCGCGATAGTGCCCGAGGTGATCGGAACACCGTTGTCCGGATTGCTGGTTAAGTCAGTGGTGACGGAGAGTGCCAGACTTCCGTTGGCCGTAACCGGGCAGCTGCAGCACTCCTCGAGCTCTTGCGATGGGTCAAACACGTAGATGTTGGCGCAAAGATCTCCCGTCGTCGAAGTCGTGCTCTGGATTCCCGGATTCACGATCCGTAGCGTTTCGTCCGGGGTTGGGGTTGTAATCGTAGTGTCGAAATAGGTGATCGAGAACACTGGATCGGTCAATGTCTGCATCATTGCTGTCGCCGAGTGGGTAATCGAGTCGCCCGTTCCGGTAAACGTCAATGTGGCCGAGCCCGCCGGCGTGTTGGCCGGAACGTAGAAGGTCACTGGTGCGCTAGAACCGGCTGGGACCGTCAAGGTCGACGGTGAGGCCGTCACACCAGCAGGAAGACCGCTGACGGCAACGGCTACGTCACTCGTGAATCCATTAATTGGTGTGACCGCAACGCTCACCGGGTGACTACTCTGTCCTTGCGTGACCGCCACCAAACCGGGCAGAACCGCTAAGTCGAAGTCCGGCAGAATCGCCGCCTGGACCTGAAGAGTTGCGCCGGCAGAGTGACTGAGGGAACCGCTGCTGGCTTGCAGCATCACATTGACGGTGCCGGGAGCGGCGGAACTGGCCGCCGTGAAGGTTATGCTTTGCGACCCCCCAGCGGCGACATTGAAACTGCTTCCCGTCGACGCCGCGACCCCTGGCGGCAGGCCAACGAGTGATATGGCCACATTGCCGGTGAACGCGTTCAGGGGCGTTACCGCTACGGAAACCGGCTGGCTGGTCCCACCTTGAGTCAGACCCACCGAACCGGGCTGAATGGCTATGCTGAAATTCGGCATGGGCGCGACCGTCAAAGCTTCTGTTGCGCTGTGGCTCAACGAGCCCTGGGATCCCTGCAGGTTTAAGGTGACCGAGCCAAGGGCCGCCGAGGTCGCCGCCGACAATGTGATGGAGACGCTAGAGCCTACCCCAACGGAAAAGGGAGACTGTGGCGATACGCTGATGCCGGTTGGCAGCCCGCTAATCGCCACACTCACGTTTCCAGTCAAGCCATTAACAGCTGCCACGTTGACGCTGAGCGGGGAGCTAGCACCCTGCGCCAACGAAATAGAGGTGGGGCTTGCCGCGAGAGTGAAGTCGCCTGCGGGAGCGGACTCGCTAGTTGCTGGTGTATGCGTATTCGTGCAGCTCGCTAGCGAGAGTTCCGCCACTATCAGAAACACTAAACAAGCGAGACGTTTTGGTGCTGTCATGAAGAAATTCCTCCTGCGCCGCCGCGAAGATCACGCGATGAGCGCCTTTCATTTCGGGCCCATGCCGAAGATGCCCCGCCCGGTCGGCCAGCGCCTGGTCGTTCGGAGATTGGCTTTACCACTTCAGCGTGCTCGGCCCGGCTTTGAACGTTCGGACTCAGTCCGTCCCTGGTTGTCAGGAACGGTACAGACGAGTCGTCCGCTTATTTCTTAACCACTTTTTTTACAGTGGGGGTGAGGGTTGAGGCGCAAATGGCGTCGCACCTGCCCGTTCCGCTGCTGTTGGTCTGTAGGAAAGTGCAGCGCGCGCCAGCTTCGCTCAGTTCGCCCGAACTCAGCGGCGCATCCAAGAGCGCTGTCTCGGTGACGTCGAATGCGCTCTCGGTGGTCGGTCCAATGCTATCGGCGTTCACATGGGTCGCCCAAGCACGCAGATCTGGGGTTGCTGTGGGAGCTCCAGCGGCGGCGTCAGTGCAACTCGCCGTGCTGTCTGCGATAATGTCGATCGAGCCGGAGACTGGAGTGCCGCCGCCATCGCCGGGGTTCGCTGTCGCGGTAGCCACCGTAAACGAAAACATTCCGTTCACGGTAATCGGGCAGGCGCAACACTCCGACAATTCCTGATCCGCGCGCCAAACGTATACGTCCGCACAAAGCGCACCATTGCCGGGATTAAGTACGTGGATTATCGCGCCCGGAGCCCCGGTGACCCCGTTGTTGTCAAAATAAGTTACCTTCAAGACGTCTGTCTGGGCCCAAGCGGACCCTGAACAAACGAGCAAAGCGACGGCGACCGCGGTGAAGACCATCGCCCGAAGGGCCGTAGATCCAACCGTCATCCGTTTCTTCGTAACACTCATAGTGTTTAATCCTCCTGGGCCTCAAGCGTTCGCCGGCACAGCAGACTTGTCGCCGATACCTCGTCGGCCGGACACCGGTTGAACCGGCATCCACACTTCCGTGAGCCACCTGATTCTGGCTGAACTACTTGGGCTTTCGTGGTTACGGTTATAAATGCTTTTGTGGCGGAAGCAACTACCCAGATGGGTGTAGCCAACGGTGCTAGTGCGGAAGGTTTAATCCTTTTGGGCTAGTCCTTCGATCAGAGCAGGAATTGCAAACCGAGTCGAAAGCCGCTTTTGTCAATGGCTTTCTCAAACCAGCGCACCCGCAGCAGGGTAGGGATTCCCACTGCTGATCCTGCCAGCAGGAGTTCGCAACGCACCAGAGAATGGGCGGGAACGGGTTGGTCGCTCAAAATGCACATCCCACCTCGCGCGATGTTTTCGATTTCTCCCCGCAGCAAGAGTTTCTGTTTCTGCGCTAGGTCCACTCGCGCGAGCAGACTCCCGTGCATTTTAAAATCGGCAGGGAAGCGCGGGAATTGTCTTCTCTCCTCGATGACGATCTCTCCGAGGGAGCATACTGCATGGTATTCCGGGAGGCGTCAATTCCACGAATGGGTTAATGCGTCCGGATGGTGGAGAAGGAGTAAAATAGCAGGGAATTAGCTAATTGATGGTAACCGCTTTTCCGACGATGCCGGAGCGCGTAGAAACGTCCATTTTGATCATAATCAGCCGCAAAAACGCTTTCACTGTGTTGGTGCTGATGCTCATTCGCTCGGCAATCTGTTTACTGGTGAGCCCTTCCAGCAGGTATAGCAGCACTTGTTGTTCGCGGGTGGTGAGGTGATATTTTTCGGCCACCCGCGCGCCTGAAAATGAATCGGCCGCGCCGCGCTCGATGATTACCGCAATTGCCGTGGGCTGGTATCCGTTGGCATGGGTGCCGCCGTTGGCGTGGCCGTTGGCGTGGGTTTCCACGCGAAATGTGCGGCACGAATAGAGACGTCGCCCCGAACGGAATTGCGAAACGAATGACGAATCGTCGGTACCGGTCCCTGCCAGCAAAGTGGTTCGGATCTTTCCCAGCACGAATTCGTTCATTCGTTTGGCGCCGGGTTTATGAGGGTAACTGAGGACCTCGGCGGCAACGCTGTTCACCACCATCGGATTCATGCGCGAATCCAACAGAATCAACCCCGCCGTGGTAGGGGGTACGGGGATGCCCACTTTGCTGATTGTTTCTTTCTTCATGCCGCACACACACTCATTAACGAAACCATCGAGTTCGGGGCCCCACTTATGGAGGCAAGAGCGCGTCAAATTTGGTTAAATAAACCCTGTGGAGCTGACGCGGAGAGCGAGCTTGCGCTGGCGCCAGCGACAAGTCAAGAATAAAATACTGATAGTACCGGGGCTACTAGGTAGTGTCCCGTAAACTTAATTGATTCCGTAGTTTGGCGGGGCCAGGAACGCGGCAGCCGCCGAGGGAGCGACAAATAGATGCGCGTCCGGCTGGTCCTATCGGCTCTATTCATTGCCCTCGCTTTTCAATCATCGTCGTCATCGCCGCCGCAAGCGCTGCCCAATACCGCCGATCGATCCAACACCGGCGCCCCAACCCACGCAACTCCGGGAGCGTGTCGCATCCGCGATCATCTTTCTCCCGACGACTTCACATCGGTTATGCACACCATCCAGGACGCCTGGAGTGACGGCAACGCTCGTAAGGCCGCCGACTGCTTCACCGAAAACGCAATCTATTCATCCCCTCCGTCACGTGGCCATCAAGGCAGAGAAAATATCTACCAGCATTTTGGCGGAGCAAAAGGACTCGCGATGCCGATGAAAGTCGAATGGCATCACCTGCTCTTCGACCCCACCCAGCAATTGGGCATGGCCGAATTCACCTATCAATATCACTTGCAGACCAACGGAGTAGTAGTCCTCAAATTTTCAAGCGGATTGATCAGCAACTGGCGAGAATACGATGTCCCCTCCGATCTAATTTGGAGCAAATTCGTAGGCCCCAACGACTTTTAGCAAGCTCATTTTTTAGCAAGCTCATTTGACGTCACCGGCCGCCCGCTCCGCACCCAGCGCATCCGCGCAAATATACCCGCACGTGCGCATCCAATTTTCGCAGCGTTTGTAGTCTAAGATAGCTGGACCAATTTAGGGCGTAGCTCAGCGGTAGAGCAGTGGCCTTTTAAGCCTTTTTGAGCGAACCGCGGGGAAAAGCACCAGAGCGCAGCACCGCGAAAATCGCCTGTATTCACGGCCCTTCGGTGACTTTCCACCGCGCAACACAACGCACCGCAAGGAATTGAAGAACCAACCGACACCAGAACCGACACCGACCTGTAGGTCCGAAATCTTCCACAAAAATCCCCACACTCAAGCGCGATGGCAATTAGCACTACTTCTGGAGTCCAGACGGTGCGCCACCGCTCCACGACGCTCGCGGATGTGGGTATTGCCAAGCGTGGGACCGTTTTGCAGCGCGACATTCGGACCGATGTGGCACGTGGGGGGGAGCCGTCGTTGGCGCTACCATGCACCAGGACGCGTCGGAAGCCCGCGGAACGGCTATTCCTCCGGACGTGACGACTTTGCAAAACGCCTTGGCGCGGGTCCTGTTGCGAACGCCGCCAGCCGGTCGAAGCGCGATTGAATTACGGAGCGACGAGCAGACTTCGATCTGTTGGTGCAACCCACTATCAACGCGGCCGGGGCCCTAGGATGCTGCCGATATTGGGCGGTGCAACCGGAAATGTTCGGTAAGATGAAAGCGCGCAGGATCGGTGATAAATGCAGAAGGAGGCGCGCACAAGAATGTCCGGCAACGGAAACCGGGTACCCCCGGGGCCGAAGGGCTTGCCGATTATCGGCGTTGCCCTTGAACTTCGCGCCGATCCACTCGAGGGGATGCGGCGTTTCGCACGCGAATATGGCGACATCGTCCGCTTCCGAGTCCTGATGCGCGAGCGCATCCTGCTGAGCCATCCCGATTTGATTTCGCAGGTTCTGGTGGTCCAGCAGAGCAAGTTCCATAAGAGCGAACTCACGCGGCGTATCACCAAACGGATGCTCGGACAGGGGTTGTTGATCAGCGAAGGCGACTTCTGGCGGCGGCAGCGACGCTTGGCGCAGCCAGCGTTCCATCGCAGCCGTATCAACCAATACGGTTCGACGATGAGCGAGATCGCCCAGGCACGTTTGCGCGATTGGAGAGACGGCCAGGAACGTGACATCGCGCAGGAAATGATGGCTCTCACGCTGGATATCGCCGTGCGCACGCTCTTCGGCACGACGCTTCCCGCGGACGCGGATCGCGTGGGCCCGGCAATGACTTTTCTGATGCGCTATTCCGTGTCTCGGCAGCGCGGGCCTGTACGGATTCCGGAGAATTGGCCCACTCCGAAAAACCGGCGCGCCAATCGCGAGCTCGAATTCATGTCTTCGCTCGTCTACCGGATCATTGCGGAGCGGTCGGCGGAGGTAAACCCGACTGATCACAACGATCTCCTGGCACTCCTCATGAATGCCATGGACGAAGATGGCGGCCAGATGACGCCGCAGCAGCTCCGCGATGAAGCAATGACGCTGTTTATCGCCGGACACGAGACCACCGCACAGATGCTGGCCTGGACGTGGTTCGCGCTGAGCGAAAATCCCGACGTCGAAGCGCGGCTCCACGAGGAGTTGCATGGCGTCCTGGGCGGGCGTCCGCCGGAAACCGCGGATTTTGGACGCTTGCCGTACCTACAAGCGATCATGAACGAAATTCTGCGGCTCTATCCCCCGGCGTATATCACTGCTCGCGAGACCATCGAGTCGTGCGAACTCGGCGGCTACATCATTCCGGCGGGAAAGACGATTATTTTTTCACAATGGGTCACCCATCGCGACCCACGATTTTACGATGATCCCGATGCCTTCCGCCCCCAGAGGTGGCTCGACGGCCTCGCGCAACGCCTGCCGCCTGGTGCCTACTTTCCATTCGGGGACGGGCCGCGTCGGTGCATCGGTCAGGGATTCGCGCTCCTCGAAGCGGCGATTGTGATCGGAATCGTGGCGCAGCGTTTCCGCCTCCGGCTGGTGCCAGGTCATCCGGTCGTGCCGGAGCCGCTCGTCACCCTCCGTCCCCGGAACGGGATTCGGATGACCATTCACGCGCGAAATTAGTGCACAAACTCCCTTGCCCTCCGGCGACGCGAGTCATTGCGGAAAATTGGGGGGCAATGCACACTCCCTGGCTCTGCTAGGTCTGCTTGACGCCAGCGCTGGCTCTGTCGGCAAGGTGTAGATCGCAGCGTAAATGAGCCCTGTTAAAATCCCGCGCCCATGGGGCAGCATGATGACTACGGGAAGTTGATTCTTCTGTGAGCCGCGGGTTACGGTTGGAAGAACGATCCAGCGTGCGCGATCACCAGCTACGGGGATAGTTGTGCGCGCATCGATGGAACGGTTGGCTCTTCCATCGCAGTTGAAATTGAATCGTGCACGGGGAGACAAGTGCGTGGAGCGATTCTCGACCTAATTTTGCACGCCTATCAACCAAAGCTGTTGATTCTCGTTCCGATGTACATTGGCAGGCACCAAGTCAAAGAATGTGAATTTATCCTGAAGCGGTTTGTTGAGCCCAACGATTTTCGGTAGTGCTCTTGGATGGAACCGGCGACAATCACGATGTGGAAAGTGATGTCCTTAAAGTCCGGGACGCCTGGCGAGCGTTAGGCTGGCAAACAGGGCTGTAATAGCCCAATTGATGATTTCGTCACAGCGCGAGCACCTTGCGGTCGAGCAGCTAGCTAGCGGCGCTCGAACGGGCTGCCTGAGCAACAAACAAGTCATCGAGTGGGAATTGTTTCCGTGAGTCTGGACTTCACTTCAGCTGGGCGTACTCCGCTTTCGCAGCGATGAGGATGGGAATGTCCGGGTCGGCGTCTTTCCATAGTGTGAGGAAATCCTGGTAGGCCGTCCGCGCCTTGGCGGTGTCGCCTTGCAGCACGTAGGCGCGTGCGAGGCCAAGACGGGCCAGCGGGTAGGTCGCACAATTCCACAACAGCCCGCGATGGTCGAGGGTCTTCTGGAATTCCGCGGCGGCAGCCGGGCCTTGTTGCATGTTCAGGTATGCCTCGGCGCGGACGTACACGGGATACAAACAGGAGTCGGTAGCGCTTGGACTCAGTATCCCAAGCTCAAACGGCACGGCCGCCTGAAGAAGCTCCACGCTCCGAGCAGCATGCTTGTGGTCCATTGCTATCTGCGCCCGAATAGATGGCAGCCAGACTGATTGCACGATAGTATCCTGCGGAAAGCGCTTGGCGAGGTCATCCGCAAGTGACTGGGTGTGCCCCGCATCGCCCGCCAAGGCATAGGCCAGCGCTGCTTGTGCCTCTGCATCGTGACTCCATGGCGCGAGCGCCACTGCCGCAGTAGCGTTCTGGCGTGCTGCTGCCGCGTTACCGAGCAGCCCTTCACGTATCGCCGCGTTCGTTTGCCATAGGGCGGCGGGCTCTTTCTCATTGCTGCGGCGAGCACTCTCCACCGCTTCCCGCGATAACTCGCGCGCTTTTCCGAGTCTCCCCGACCAAGCCTCGGTGTCCGATTCGAGCGAAAGCATCCAGTCCTCGGCACCCGGTTTTCCAACGGCCCAATCCATCTGCTGTTTCATGCCGGCCGCGTTGCTTTGGACGAAGGCCAGATCGTACAGGTTTAGGTGCAACTGAATATCTTCGAGCTTCCGCGCCATCGCCTGTTCGGTCGTGGCTCTAGCCTCGTCGAAACGGTTCAGAGCTATGTAAATCTGTCCCAAGTTCACGTATTCGGAGGCCGCGTTTGGATTCAAGAATAGCGCTTCGCGGGTTTCGGTGGCAGCCTTCTCAAATTGCCCCATGGTCATGCCATCAATGCCCAGATTGCCGTAGGGCACGTTATCGCGCGGATAAACCTGCCTCCATAGTTCGTAAATCTGATCGGCTCGTTCCAGCTCACCCGTGGCGATGCTGTAGTAATCTGCGCTGATTTCAAACTTCTCGCGCTCGGTGACCCGGTCACGTAGGTCGAAGGCTTTCTTTGTGTAATAAGTGGCCAAACTGGGCTGATTCAGATTGGAGTAGCCGATTCCCAGAAGATCGAACGCGAGCGCAAAGTTAGGGTCGAGTTCGAGGGCGCGTTTGAAAAACGCGATAGAGTCGGTACCGGTGTTTCTTAAACCTAAAGTGTAGGCCTTAAGGGCTTCCAACGAGTTCGTGGTGGCTTGGGCCAGGGGGACGTCGAACTTCTGTACCGAAGTGAGCGATTCGCCCATCTCGTTGCGAAGCTTGGAGGCGGCTTGGCCTAGCGCCGGGAGAATTTGCTCCTTTCCCGCGGCAATCGCCTGCTCGCGTGCCAGCACGTCCCCGTTCGAGCAGTTCAGCGCCTCCAGCCCAATGACGTATTGCGTCCCCAGCCCGGCAATCGAGCCGGTCAGATACGCCTTGCTGCCCGCACGCTGGCACACCTCGCGCGCCAAGGTTTGCGTCAATCGATCACTCGGCGACCGGGTCATCTGCTGTAGCGTCTGGCGAATCCTCTCCTCAGAAAGAATATTCAGAAAGGGAGATTGTCCCAGGTCCACACCCAATGCCTGCTTCAGGGTATCGTCGAACACCGCGTCGCCCGTGGTGTTGGTAAAATCAGCAAGCACGATGGTGTCCCTTTCCGTGAGTGCGTGCTCCCGGCGTGCAAAGTAGAGCCAGCTCCCAACGGCGACGCCAACGGCCACAACCGCAACGGCGGCAATCGCCATCCATCGACCATTACTCGATGTAGTGGAAGGTCTCAGCCCGGCCGCGGGTGTTACTGCGGCGGTGCGCCCAGATTCGGTATCCCGCTTGAGTCGCCGCAAATCGGAACGCAAATCGCTCGCGTGCTGATAACGCAGCTCAGGACTCTTCTCCAGGGCTTTGTTGACAATGCGTTCGAGATCCGCTGGAATTTCAGGATTTAGCCGCACCAGCGCGACCGGCGAGCGATTTAGAACAGCATCGAAAATCTCTGCCGAGGTATTCCCCGAAAACGCTTGTTTTCCCGTGGCCATTTCATAGAGCACCAAACCGAAAGAAAAAATGTCCGTGCGCGCATCCAGATCTTTCCCCCGCGCCTGCTCCGGCGACATGTACGTCAGCGTCCCCAGGGCCGCGCCCGGCGTACTCAACTGCGGGGCATCCTGTGTCAGCGTTGTATCCGTTCCTGCCTTTGCCTGGAGCTTGGCCAGACCAAAATCCAGAATCTTGGCGTGGCCACGCTTGGTCACAAGTATGTTGGCGGGTTTTATGTCGCGGTGGACGATGCCTTCGCTGTGGGCGGCGTCGAGCCCGTCCGCAATCTGGATGGCCAAATCGAGAACGGTTTCGATTTCCATCGGTCGGCCAGCGATGCGGTGCTTTAGGGTCAGTCCGTCCAGGAACTCCATGGCGATGAAGGGCTGCCTATCGCCCTGCCCGACCTCGTAAACGGTGCAGATATTGGGATGGTTCAGTGCCGAAGCCGCCTGAGCTTCTCGCTGGAAACGAGCTAATGCTTGGGAGTCTCTGGCGACATCGTCAGGCAGGAATTTCAGAGCCACAAATCGGTGCAGGGTTAGGTCCTCGGCTTTGTAAACCACGCCCATTCCGCCGCCGCCCAACTTATCGACGATGCGGTAGTGCGAGATGGTTTGGCCGATCATTGCAGCTTGGCGTACTCCGCACTCGCAGAGATGCGTCTGATGTCGTCACTCTTGTTCGGCGTGAGCTCCAGAGACCCGTGGACGTACGCCGGGACCATCGCGTGCGTTGTTGCCGTATCCTGGCTCGCATGCTATCTGCCGTCACGCCGCGCGGCCACGGTCGATCCCGTTAACATGCTGCGAGCCGAGTAGCAAGCAGTTACTGGCCTAGGGATGAGTCTGGTCAGAGTGCTGCCCGCGAAGCGGGTTATGTTGAATGAAGCCTTGTATTGGCTGATCTCCGTCCCTGAAGATCACATACTCATCTGCGGATAGATCCGCTTTTTGCGCCTTTACCGTGCTCAGAGCGTCGTTGCCGGCTACCACCAGAACCATCCTAGTGGCATTGACGGGATTCCGTGCAGCGAGAATCAGCCCCTCTCGTTCCGATGCATGCACCTTTTCATTAATTTTGAACGCGGCGCCCTGGTAGTCCAATCCGAGCCTTTCGGACCAGCGTGCCAACGCGGAATTGGACTCAGGGCGACCTACGAAAACGACCTCGTGATTTCGAAGCAGGTCGTCGGTCACCTCGAAGTCTTTGTAGATCGGTACCTCGCTCTCATAGTGCTCAAGAAAACGCGTCTGCATCTGTTCGGCGGCGTAACGATTCGCGCCAGCGTCGCGCACGGTACCGTAAATGATGATGGAGGTCGCAAGTTTTCCCCAAATGTCGCGAGTGAGGTAGGAAGGGCCGTCGGGGGGATCGATAACATCGATCTTGGCGCCGGCTCGATCGAGAAATGACTCCGCGGTAATTGTCTTGGTGGTGTTGGCCGCGAAATAGTCGCTCATGAGTTTAAGGAATGCGGCGTCGCCCATCTTGCCGCGGAGAGAATCGAGAAAAAGAACGCCCTTAGCCCGCTCCCGCTGAAAGTGATTCGCAGGTATATCCGGGATTAATTGCAGGCCACGCCAGATGGCCCGCTGTGCATCCAGCGCCTCTTCGACATCTTTCGATTGAAGCACGCGCTTGTAGGCGGCCGAACCAGCAACAAACCACGTGTCCGCGTCAGTAGCAGGCAGCACCCAACCTTTCCAGAGGCGGCCCGCAAAAGAAGGCGGTTCTGCAACTGTCGCAACGGAGGCCTTGGGCGAATCCGCCAATGCCGCCATTCGTGCCTTTTCGTTTTCCTGCAGCGTAGCGCGAAGCGCATTAGAAGGTTCTTGCTGAAACAGATAGTAGCCCGACGGATAGAGCCCGTCGTCCTTACTAGAGTCCCACTTTTGTGCCAGCCACTCTCGCTGGTTGGGCTTGCCGATGGCGGCCCACACCATGAGGTGAGACGCCATATCGGAAGTTAGGACCTTCGCGTCCATCGTGGAGGCGCTGACCAAGGGCGCCGTACGAAATGCGAGAAATCCAAACTGCTCGTCGATCTGGCCACGATACTTGCGATAGAGATCCTGCCATGCCAGATCGCGAGGCTCGGGCACGTACGGAATGTAGCCGCCATCTCCTTCGGGATCAGGATAATCCTCGAGGCGAACCGCCAAATCCTTGGAATTGTTGTCGCCCCAGTAGAAGCCCGGCGTGTCGCCAAACCATTCGTTCTTCGAACTGCGCCAGAGCCGGGTGTGGTTCGTGCCCAGATCGTAGATCGCGATTTCATTTGTCTTGGCATCGCCGATAATCCACTCATTTGTGTAGAGACCGTTGTTGCGGGTGCCGAGGTGCTGAACAACCTCGTCGATGTTGCTGCTGTACTGGATCGAAGCACGGGCACGGAAGGCCACGGATGTTCCTTCGATGTTGAAAGGGGTCTGGTCGATGGTGGTTTCCGTCAGTACAACTCCGGCATCATTCTGGTACCAGTCCGTGCCGCTCTCAATGCCACCAGGATAGCTTTGAATGAGCATGCGATGGCCGGAAGCAGGCTTGATATCGAGCATGACATTGGTTTGTTCTGCCAGCGTCAGCGGCCACCACGTCACCTGTCCGATGACCATCTTGCCGTCCCGCGTGGCTGGGCTGGTGGCGGCAAACGCGCTGCAATGGTCCATGACAGAATCACGCTTGCCGTTCGCGTATGAGGGCGCCTCCAATCCCAATCCTTCGAGACCCGTACGAGTTGTGGAGAGGGCGCGATCAAGTACCGCAATTTCGATGGTTGTGTTGGCCACGAGGATGTCGATGAGGTCGATGCGGCGATCTTGCCATCGAGCGCCCGCATCGGAGGCGCCGTCCGCGATGCCGCGCATTTCTTCCAAGAGTTCTTCATCAAAGCCGCGGAGAAACAGAGAATTTGCCAGCTTGCGATAGTCGTCCCAATGTTCTTTGGAGCCCAGCATAGACGCGCAGCGCTCGAGATATTCAGGAATCTCGCGGGCCATCAAATGGCCGTGCTGGTATCCGCGCTCGAAGGGCTTGCCTTCGATGTGCAGATAGATCCAACCGGCGGCAGGATACCGGTAGGCAGGGCCGAAGGTCTCCACCGCCTCTCGAACCGGCCACTCGTCGCCGGAGGAGATTGCGTCCAGTTGTATGCCCTCGAACCAAGCCTTGCCACTAAATGTGCCGCCGCTGCCGACGGTGAGCAGTATCTCGTCTCGTTCACGCGTGGCAATGAATCGAAGCGTCAAGTGCGTCCATGGCTGCGTGCCACCGACCGATTCCGAATGGACATCGAAGGGCATCGATGCCATCGTGAGTGTCGCGCCGGAAGCAATTGGCGAGCGATCGAGATCGCGTACCTGGAGAGCCTCGGTGCGGACCCAACCAGTCAATTCATAGCGCTTTCCCAGAGTGAGCGTCACGGGCGTAAGGCCAACGCACGCATCCTGCGAGACCGCATCCCGTTCGATGCGGAGGGAAGTATTCTTGCCGTGCAAGACGCGGTAGTCCGGCGCGGCCTTACCGCGAATGACTGTCCAGTCACCATGCCCCTTCTCAAATGACGCCTGTAATAAGGAAGTGCTGGCCTGAGCGACCGACGCCGTCAGCAGGCAGACGGCGGCACCAAACATTTGCCACCTGCGAAGTGAACTGTATGCCCAAAACGACGGGCTGCACGGAGCGTTTTCGGATGACACTTTCATGGGATTCCTCGCAGTGCGGAGGAATTTTATCACCAAAACTACTCAGGGTCAGCCATCCGTCAACGGCCAAATCGAAGCCGCGAAATCGCCGAAAGTAGAAGATCTTATCGGCGTCAAACAAGCACTGCCTACACGGTCACCAAAGACCAATTGGAGAAAGGACAGAATCAGGCCGCAATCTCCTGCCACGGGACATATGGCTCGAAACAGACCAGTTCGCAAGTGGGATGAGTGAACGTATTCGTCGATGCTGACCCCAGAAAAGCCTTCGGTTATTATTCTTCAGCGGCACAGCTAGGTGATACCGAATCACAGTTTGTGGAATTCCGGAGAAACGCCATGCTCAAAACTTTTCCTGTTGTTCCCGCCCCCAAAGTAATCCCGGCAGTTCCCGCAATTCCGCCAACAGGGATTGCCCGCGGGGCAATGCATCAAAATGCTCGAAAATGCCGAATATCGGGAACCCACGCCGGAGGACACCACCAAGGAAAAGTACATCGCCGAGTTTATGGAAACGGCCATGGCACGTGCTGCCGATTATGGTATACCGTTGATCCGGTCTAGTTGCGTCCACCACTAGACGCCGGGACGGCGGTGAGGAAAACGAAGTTGCTCTCAATCCGGATGGTGATTCTGGCCGCGCTTCCAGGTGAACACAAAACTCACCAAACACAGAGATGGCTACGGAAACCCTTAAATGTGAACTTCCCCCAACGCCTTTTAACCATTCCGCGCAGTAAGAACGGCGAGCGACGGTACGTGCAAGCTAATTCGGTCGCTCTCGCCGCACTGCTCGCCTTCCATCCACGTAGCAACGGTTCCGGCCCTGTTGTCCGCACCGTCGAGGGCCAGCGACTCGGCGGGCCGCGCTACTGGTTCGAGCGGGCATTGAGGGAGGCGAAGATCGAAGGATTCCACTGGCACGATTTGATGCATACGTTCGCGAGCCGCTTGGTGATGGCGGGTGTGAATCTCCGGGCCGTCCAAGAGGCCCTGGGACACAAGAGCATGTCCATGACCGTTCGTTACGCGCACCTCTCTCCGGAGTACCAGCTAGAAGCTGTGGAGCGGCTTGTTCCCAAGCCGCAGGAAACCAGCACTGTGGAACCAACCGACACCACTACCGACACCGGGCCGACTTCGATCAGAAACTCCGAAATGACCTATGTGCATTAACTCTTTTGCATGTAAGATGTTAGAAACCAATTCAGGGGCGTAGCTCAGTGGTAGAGCAGTGGCCTTTTAAGCCAAAGGTCGTGGGTTCGATCCCCACCGCCCCTACCAAAAGTCCTGTTGAGTCTGTTGCCTTTGCCTCCCGAGAACCCCAGATTGGGGCCTAAAAGGCCCTAGTTTTGGCCCCAAGTTGGCCCCAAATTTTCCGTGCAGTACAATCCTTCCCATCGATCCGGAAAACGCCGCGGTTGGTTATCTGTCGGGTTTCCGTCGTGGTGACAGCCGTCGCGCCCAGTTAGAGTGCCCGTGAAAGGGAGGGCAAATGCGTCAACAAATTCGTTACGGCAAGAAAATCGTGGAGCTAAGGCGAGCGCGCGGCTGGACACAAGAACACCTAGCGGAAGCGGCTGAGCTAGAAGTGCGCACAATCCAGCGCGCGGAAAAGGATGAGACGAAAAGCGCGGAGACTCTACAGGCTATTGCAGGCGCCTTCGACGTGGACCTTGCAGACATGCGGACGGTGAGACTTATACCCGAGCACCGGTTTCTGCGTGCGGAGTTGGTGACGAGTTATCGGCAGTTTTTGTCTCTGGAAACAGCGCACCGGTCTGAGATGTTTTCAAAGGTCATCTTGACTGAACTGGATGCCAAGTCCGCCGACATCGAAGAACTGTGGGATCAGGTGTTCTCTGATTGGGATGTGATCTCACCCGACGACTTCGATTTGTGGCAGGCATATTGCGCTGACGTTAAAGAGCCAATCAACGCGCTCTTCGATAGAGGCTTTGCGATTTTTACAGTTGATGAATACTCTGAATCGATCCTGCGTCCGGTCGCTGGCATTGTGCCGGAGAGACCCTGGATCGATTGGATCGTTCGCCACCACGCGCTGGTTAATCGCCACGGTTGCTACAAGACCGCAGGCAAGCTCCATCGCTTCGATGTAGCCTGCAAGGAAGGCTCCGTGGAGTTTCTTGAGGGCATCCGCAACCGAAAAGGAGAAGTGCTGGTATGGCCCAACGCGGTGTTTCCAGCATTTGGACCAGCCCACGATTCGTTTTCCTGGTGCGATGAGTGTTTTCCGCCGAAGGAAGGCCGACTTCGCGTCGATGAGGACTACATCGCGGCGATCATGGGGCTGTCCGTAAACGAGCTTCGTCAGATCATCGCAGTGCAGGCGGAGAGGCCGGGCGAGGATTCTTTATATGGGCTTTCGTGAATTATTGCCCGTCGGGCTTCGGTGCGACGGGAACTCTGTCGAATTTTCCAGTCATCATCTTTTTGATCTGTTCTTGCATCTCTGGCGGCAGCAAGACTTCAGGGCGAAGCAGTGCTAGTGTAGTGTCTCATAAATAGCTTTACTTATAGACGTGGAACGCTTATGATCTCTACCGTTGAGAGTCGCCGAAGCCATCACCTTATCGCCCGAGGAACGAGCGGTGCTGGACAAATGGGCCGCGGGACGTCGTTTCCCGCTCCGATTGGTTCAGCGCGCGCAGATTATTTGCAAAGCTGCCGAGGGGCTGTTGAGCCAAGATATTGCACGTGCCCTGCGCATCTCGCGGCCTACTGTGCAACTCTGGCGTCAACGCTTCCTGGCGCTTCGGCTGCCGGGGCTCGAAAAGGATGCGCCTCGCCCGGGGCGTATTCCCCGGGTTTCTCACCGCAAGGTCCAAGCCGTCGTCCACGCCACCCTGCACACGCCGCCGCCCCATGCCACCCACTGGAGCGCGCGAAGTATGGCCAAGGCCCAGGGCCTGAGCAAAGACACCATTCACCGGATCTGGAAGCAGCACAACCTGAAACCTCATTTGATCGAAACCTTCCAGCTCAGTCGCGACAAGCGCTTCATCGAGAAACTCCACGATGTGGTCGGGCTTTATCTGAATCCGCCCGACAAAGCTCTGGTGCTCTGCGTCGACCAGAAAAGTCAAATCCAGGCCCTCGACCGCACTCAGCCGCTCTTGCCGCTGAGGCCGGGAGTCCCGGCCCGGCAAACGCACGACTATAAACGGAATGGCACAACGACATTGTTCGCCGCGCTGAACATGCTCGATGGCACGGTCATTGGCGATTGCATGCCGCGGCATCGCCATCAAGAATTTATTCGCTTCCTACAACTGATCGATGTCAAGACGCCGCTCGATCTGCATTTGCATCTGATCGTCGACAACTACGGGACTCACAAACACCCTCGCGTCCAATCTTGGCTGAAACGCCATCCTCGCTTCCACTTACATTTCATTCCCACCTCCAGTTCCTGGCTGAACATGGTGGAGCGCTGGTTCCGCGAGATCACCGACCAGCGCATCCGTCGAGGCTCCTTCAAGAACGTCCCAGCTTTGATCGCCGCTATCAACCATTACATTCAAACCCACAATCAGAATCCCAAAGTTTTCGTCTGGAGTGCATCTGTAGAACGAATTATGAGCCAAATCGCCAAATGTAAAGAAGCGTTGGAGACACTACACTAGCGCGACTCGTTGTGGAGCTTTTGCTATTCGAAGAATGGCGCTCCAGCGACGAGGTCTGCGAAATTCGGAGGTGTGAACCCCTCTACGTAGCGAATGCCAAAATCCCGAAGAATGTTGTCAACCGCCGTGATCGGTTTCTGACGAACGACGTTGCAAAGGCAACCTTTAAATCTGTCCTTAAATGCCAGCCGAGGAAATGCGGTTAGGATCGCCTGCTGTTTCTCCTGCGAGATGCGATCAAGACCGGCGCCAAGGACATCCACCGCGATTCCTGAATGGGTCATTACTACTTCGGGCTCTTTGTGGAGAGCGAGTGTTGGGGTCGTGTGAAGTGCAATAGCGTCCCACACAACCTGCGTTGGCTGAGCTGAGATGCCGCGATCTTTCAAAAATTCGCGGGCCGCGTTCGCGCCGTCTACCTCGAAGCGATTCTCCCCGTTGTACCGCTCGGTCAAACCGAGATCGTGCAAAATCGCAGCTACAGCCAAGAGCTCAGCGTCCGGTGCTATCACGGCGCTCTCTGCAAGGACGATTCCGAACAACCAAGAGCGGATCACATGATTGAAAAGGGATGGCTCTAACAAACTCCGCGACAAGTCAATCGCGTCGCGCACCAGCGCTGTGTCGGGTACTTTGATCCCTGCGAAATCCATGTTCGTCCTTTCTCGCCGTCAGACCGTTGGGATGGGCAGCGAAGTTCACTCGACCGCGGCATTGTTGAGCAGTCTTTCTACCTTCGCATCCAATTCCCGAGCGACCTTCAGGGCATCCGGGTTTTCGTATGGGGACAGAAAGCTGGTCATCCTGTCGTAGGACAAATGCACGCCATCGTCCCGCTCGTCAACGAGCACGGTCACAGGCGCATATGACCCCGCGTCCGGAACATGCTTGGCCATTTCCTTCATGACCAAGGGATTACCGATTACGAGCCGCACTATCTTCGGTTTGTTGAGTCCCGTCTCCTTTCGGAGAACAGCCCCATGATCAAATTCCAGGAACAACATCAAGCTGGGTCTTGCCCATGTCTCGATTAATCACTTCTTCCAATTCAGCGAAGGTGCCCGGCGACTTGGATGCACTCGCAAAAGCGGCAAGATCCAGTCGGCCGACACCAGCTTTCAATGAAGCTACGACTGCCTCGAATGGTCGTGACGTTGTCAGGCTGAAGCGTTGTACTTCGATTGTTTGAATTTCCATTCCATTCTTCCTTTCGCGCGAATGTTTGGAGCGGGCTATACCTGTGCGAAACCGCCATCGACGAACAGCTTCTCGGCCTTTACCTGATCGAGATGGTGAGATCGAAACTCTCCGCTCAGCCGAAGTCGAACTTTGCGTGAATCCCAAATCCGTTCGATCTTCAGAATCATGGGCTCCTGACTCCTAAGCGCACTCTTTCAGCTGCAACAAACTGTGCCACTCCAAATCCTAAGCGGTTGCAGCTTAGGATTACCAATGCTATCGAAGCCTTCAGCTGATGCCTTCTGAATCGAGAAACAGCGAAGCTTGCCGAACGAATGACTTGTGAAACTGGAACAACGATCCATGCCCAGCGTCGGGGTAGGTCAACAGCATGGCGTTTGGAAGATGCTCGCTCAGCATGTAGGAATTGCGGACTGGAATCATATTGTCGAAGACGCCGTTGACGACCAGGCACGGTTGCGTGATTTTGCCGAGCTTGGCGAAACGCTCGCCACTGTATTCTTCCCAAGCTCGAAAGGCCGTGATCTGAGCGATCGCGACATTTTGGCCGGCCAGAGGCTCGCCATCTTGCTTTCTCTCTGCGAGCCGAGCCGCGAAGGCCTCTCCTGCCTCTTGGCTCGATTCGCTTGGCGCAAAAAAGAGTTTCACTAGTTTCTCCAGCCCAGGCATATTCGGATCTTCCGTAATCTTCCTGAGCTCCGGTTTATCCATGTGCATAATGTCCTCGCCTCCCTCCGGAGCGGTGGCGACAAGCAGCATTTTGTGGACGAGCGAGGGACGTTCCAGCGCCGCCTGCTGAGCCACCATTCCACCGAGGGAGTAGCCGAGGATATCCAGGCGCTTTAGGCCAAGTGCATCGACGAATGCAAGGGCGTGTGCCGCCATCCCTGCCATGTTTTCGGGGACCTGGCCAGTTGAGCGGCCCAGACCCGCACTCTCAAATAGAATTACGTCGCGTCCTAAGGCGAGCGGATCGGTTACGGCCGGGTCCCAATTATCCAGGGTCCCGGTGAAGTGTTGAAGACACAACAGCGGCAGCCCCTGTCCTTTCCCAAAGCGGCGATAGGCATATTTTTCGAGCTTCGTCTGGATGAATTGTGTCGGTGCGGTCGTGTTGCTTGCATTAGCCATGGCCATTCCTTCCTTCCGTTGTGGTGACCGTTGCGGCTTACGTTGTACTCGTCAGCGTCGGACGCTATCTCGTGCACATTCCTCCAAGGAACTAGGTCAAACTTCCGCGGCTAGGTCGCTCCATCACACGGCGCTCGCCTGGATGCTGTTCAGGACGGTGTTGTCCCAATAGGCGTCAAGGCGCGTAATTTTTCCGTCCGCGTCGAAACGCAGAATGTAGCAGTGAGGGATGTGTACGTCCTGGCCCTTCTTTGCAACTCCAGGCACTTCGGCAGGTATAGGCCCGCTCATCTCGGCTTGGATCACCACTGTGTTCCCCTCGGCAGGGATCAGCTCGATCACTTTGACTCGGAAGTTCGGAACGGCATTCGGAAACGCACGCCAAATGACATCGATGCCACCACGAATTGGCACCACGCTCTCGCGGCCGTACGGAGCATATCGTCCAAGTGCGCCATCCGCGCAAAGAGCGAGCATGCCATCAACGTCGTGTGCATCGTAGGCCGTGAAGAACTGTTGGGCAATCGACACGTAATCTTTCGCATTCCTTTTCATCTCTGTGGTCCTTTGGGATCGCTTTTTCTGGGATCTTCGTAGCCTAGTATTCAAACCACTGGCTGAGCGCTTTGACCTTCTCTTCCGTGTACGGCGGGAACAGGTGCTCGATGGCAACGTCGGGCGGCGAAATGAGAACCGATTTCGCGTGCGTGAGAGAGTCAAAGCCGGCCTTGCCATAGTAGTGACCGATGCCGGAATATCCGACCCCTCCAAAGGGCATGGTTTCGATAAACAGGTGAATGTTCACCTGATTGATCGCACCGCCGCCAAAGGACAAGCTCGCGAGGAAGTGATCGATTGCCTTTTGGTCGCGGCTGAACAGGAAGCCGGACAGGGGCTTCGGATGCTTTTTCACCTCGCGAATGGCAGCGTCCATGTCCTGGTAGGTGAGGATTGGGAGAAGCGGTCCGAAGATCTCGTCCTCCATGATCGGATCATCCCATGTCACTGGATAGATAACCGTGGGATCGAGATAGCGTGCCTCTGGGTCTGAGGCCCCGCCTATGACGACCTTCTTCTGATCGATCAGGCCCGCCAAACGTTCGGTGGCCTTGGGGCTAATAATGCGGGAGTAGTCGTCCGGTCTGCTCTTGGGGTCGGTCCCATAGAGCTCGACCATCGCGGTCTTGCACTCCGCAACAAACTGCTCTGCGATTGATTCATGCACGTAAGCGTATCCGGGCGAGGTACACCATTGGCCGCCCCAGGCCGTCGCACCCCAGACAATCTTCTTGGCTGCATCCGGGATGTTGGCGGTCGCGTCGACGAAGGCTGGATTCTGTCCGCCAAGTTCGAGGAGTACAGGAGTCAGATTCTTTGCGGCCGCCTCCATGACGATCTTGCCAACCTTGACGCTCCCGGTGAAGAAGATGAAGTCGAATGGCAGCTTGAGCAGCTCTGTCACCTCGTCTTTGCTTCCGGTGACGGCGGTAACAGCCCGGGGATCGAAATATTTCGGAATGAGATCCAGCAAGACCCTGCTGGTGGCGGGTAAGCCCTCAGATAGCTTGAGAATGCATGGATTCCCGGCGGCAAGAACCTGGCACGCCGGGTCGAAGAGCAGCGTTAACGGCCCATTGAAGGGGCCTATCACCAGAGTGACGCCGTAAGGTTCTCGATGGACCTTGGCGGTGTGTCCGCTTTCCCGAAGAGCCTTGGGAACGACTACATCCACGGGCTTCATCCATTC
>CAWCKP010000017.1:0-207298 GCA_963796165.1 uncultured Acidobacteriota bacterium | reverse complement strand
CAACGTGCTGTTGATCGTTCCCAGACCTGCTGCAAGGATTGCGCAACACGGACTCGGAACCTGTCCTTGGATGTGCCTCGGCGAAATGAGCACCGTCAGGAGCAAGGCTAATGCGGCCAATACGGTGTGACGGCGTATCCAGCGCCCTACGTGCATACTTCCGGTCTTCGCTTTGCCTCTCCATTGATTGAATTGATCTCGCATTCGATTCCTCCTCACTTGTGCTGGAGAACGTTGGTCATGTTGTTTTGCAGTTGGCCGGCGAACGTCGCAGTCCGCTTGCGTATTGCGTTGTCGTGCGCCACGCGTCCGGCCTCCTGTCGCAGCATCGCGGCCATCATCTTTTGCATAATGGCCTGGCTTTTGATCTCCGCGGACACGGCCGCCGCCGTAATCAGAGACGACGAACCCGGTGCGGATACGTTGATATTTGGATTTCCTACCAGGCTCTCTATCTGGTCGGCCGCCTGCAATTCCAGGTCTTGTGCTTGATCGGCTGCCTTCAATAACATGAGGTTGTCCTGAGCCAGGGCGTCATCCATGTCGGTCATATCTCGGTCCTGCGGAGCTATTGCGCCCGCCTGCGGCACTGGCCGGAAGGCGTTCACGTACACCTGGGGAACGGTGCCAAGATCTCCAGTGCCTCGGTTCCGGATGATGTTCTCAAGGGCCGCTGGATTAGGCAGCGTAGCGGTGTGAGGGTTGATCGTCATGATCGACTGAATTACACCGCGGAACCGCGCGATGATTGACTGGATTTGCGACTTGGCGAGGTTGATCGCACTAATGGGCCAGATCGTCTGCTCGTACAACTTGCGGATGTCGGAAACCACCCCGTTGATTACACTCAGCCAGTTGCCGATGGTCTGGCTGATGGTGGCGAGCACCGCCTGAATCACACACGGCAGGCAGAACTGTGCTTGTGCAGGTGGCGGCGAAACCCCGAGTATTGCGATGCAGCCGATCAGCAAAACTGCAATCATGCGGCGCCGGCTTTCGATGCTGAGCAGCATGAGACCGCCGAACAGTGCTGTAAAGAGCAACATTTAAGACCTCCTAGACACGCACAGCCTCAATCGCATGGACCGCGCCCGACAGTTCTTCCGGAAGTTGTGGTAGACCGGCGAGGCCCTGCGGAAACTTCCGCGCCAACTCCTCGTAGCATTCAAGCAACGGCTGCTCCGGATTCCGCCTCAAGCACCAAGCTCGATACGCACGCTCGCGCGGGTACGTCGTACAGATCCAGTAGTCGATGGGCGTCGGAACCAGTCGCACCGTTTGGGTCGTCTCCGACTTCTCCCCGATGACCAGCAACATCTCCGCGTAACGGCCCTTCTGTGGCGAGGTGAATCGCTTGATCGCGGCGAGTGCAACTTCATTAAGGTGGAGTTGGTTTTCCAGCACGCTCATATCTCCAGGTTGTTGGCCGATCAGCTTCGTATTCGCGTTCTTCACGATGCCCGGGCCGTGCGGACGCGGCTGTATAGAGGTTCCAACGAAGTCTTCGAGTGTCTGCGAAATGCCCCAGACGCTGGAGTTCCGTTTGCGCGCGGTCCGAAACAGTTGAACGACTTCCGGCGCCAGGACAGGCGAATCGAGCAATGACCAGCACTCATCCAGCACGGTAATGCTTGGCTGACCGCTCTTTCCGGAAGCGCGTTCCGCCATCGCATTCGCGATCAACATGCTCATAGCAGTCTCCAAATGAGGATCCGATCCCAGTCCCTCCACATTGAAGAACAGCCAGTTGTTGTCGGTGCGGATATTGGTGTGCCGATCGAATAGACGGCTATAGATGCCCTTGTCTGTCCACGTTCGCAACTTGATCGCAGCCAGCTTTGCCTCATCGATGGCGCGTTGCATCTTCTCTTCGTCCTGCCATTGAGCAAGTTCATCCCGCAGGTCTGAGAAGGTCGGGACCGGATTAGCGTAGCGGAGCCCTACTCGTTTGTAGGTCCGTCCGATCGCCTCGCTGATGACGTTATCGACGAGTGTAGTGTCCGAGCCCGGTGCGTCACCGATCATGTGCCGGGTGAGGTTTTTCAGAAATGCGATCTTTTCCTTCGACGGTGTCTTTTCTCCTTCGGGCAGATCCCATGGATTCAGAGTTTCATTGCCGTCGAGATTCACGTCGATGACTCGGCCGCCCATGAGTTCCACGAGTGGCCGGTAGGAATCGCCGCGCTCCAGGATGGAGATCTCCACGCCGGTCCGGCCCAGCATGAGCAGCAACAACTGAGCCATGAAGGTCTTGCCTCCTCCGCTCTTCGCCATGATCAGCATGTTGGCATCGCCCAAGCTCGGATCGAATGGCGAAAACGGCACCATCTGGCGCGAGGGCGTCTCCAGCAAAATCCCAGATGAGCTCAATCCTTGCCATGGGACTTCAGCCGGCAACAGGTCCGCCGCATGGAGCGTCAGGCACTCCAGCTCGCGTTTCGTCTCTTCCGACATCCCTGGGAGCGTCCCGATGTAAATCCTTTTTTGCGCGAGAGTCTCCGGAATACCCCGGGCGCCATTCATTCGAGCGACCGAGTGGAGGACGCGCTGGCGCCGGTCTGCAAGAATACGTTCAGCCTCTTCCAACTCCTTTGAATTGCGAATCGGGCGGGATGTCCTCAAGCCAACAAGCAAACTGAGCTGGCACACCTTCAACGAACTGGACACGACATCCTGGAGAGTTTGAATTAGCTGCTCTTGTGCGATCTGCGCCTCGATGTTGATTTTGAAGCCGCCATGGATATCGCGCTGTGCCGCCTGCATTCTCAAAAGCCGTCGTTTGTACGCCCGCATGATCTTGCTTTGATCCGGGATCGTGACCTCCGCGCTGATCACCAGCGGAAACTCCTGTCCGACTAGCTCGCGCGTGATACCGGGGAATGTGGCGTCCGGCATTTCCTTGACGCTGACCCAGGAGTATAGGAGACCGCCAACCTTTAGGTGGCCGTCCTGTTCGTCTTCAATGTTGACGTTCGCGATTTGGGCGCGGGCGCTCTCGTAAGCGAGGCCCTGCTTATACGGCCGCGTGTCACTCGTCAGCGGATTCAGTGCCCGCTTGACTTCGAGAAACATCTCCTGCTCGGTCAACCGGCGCGGTTGCATTCCCGTGGCCTCGAGTGTGGCTTGGGCGCCCGCCATCAAGCTCTCAAACTCCGATAGGAAATCCTCATGTTCACGCACCGTTCGCTGGATGCATTTGTTTGCTGAGAGGCTCCACTTGGCTCCCTTCTTGCGTGTCTTCCGCCACTCGAATTCCGAGCTCTCATGATGGATGTCGGGATTCCAGATGAAGTAAACGTGCAATCGCCGCCGCAAGTAGTGCCCTTCGTTCTGGCGTGTGTTCCATAGTTGTAGGCGTTCCCGATCCAGCGCCTGAAGCACTGCGTTTTCGATTCGCTGTTCCTTGACATAGCGCTCCGTCAGGTCGCCATGGCCATCCGTCACCTCATATCGAACCTGCATCCGCATCGACCGCTCGGGCAACGACCTTACCAACGCCTCCAGTGCTTCTTTGGTTCGATTGCGCGTGTCATCCGCGTGAAAGAATGTATTCAGTCCGCTCGCCTCATAGCCCGCTACGAAGCACCCGTTGGTGCGGATGATGCAGCCATCGAGATAGTCTCGGACCGGCAGTAGTTCGCAGAGCGCGGGCTGGCGCAGCGAATCTTCCCATTGGCGGAGCGTTTGTGGCATTTAGGATCCCTCTTTCAGGTATTCCATGCGCTGTTCTGAGTCGGACTCCAGTGCGCAGTACACGTGCGGCTTCATGTGAAACATCAGCCAGTCCTGCAGGTAGCCACGCGGTTTCCCGTACTTGAATAGGATGAGCGCCGGAATACTCAACACGGGAACCACGTACTGCAGGAACACGTTCATCGGAATACCAAACATCTCTCGTTGCAAGAATCGGCCGAACATGTTCATCACGACGGCCAGGCCGAGGATGACGAACAAATCCTCGAATTCCAGGTAAAGAAAAGTCACCTTCGTTGCCAGGTTCCTTGGAACCGGTGTCACTGTAAGTGCCATGGGCTTTTCCTGTCTCGCTCGTGAATTTGCATCGCCGCAATTCCCCTTAACTAACGCCTGCCGTGCCTTTCGTCACGAAGAACTCGCCGAGCCGGAGTAGGCCCGAGGCCATGAGGCACAGGATGGCCCCCAGGAAATGCCGGGTATGGTTGAACTGGTGGTGGACCTGTTGTTCAAACAGTCCGCCAAACTTCAGCGCGCCCACCGCCACGTGCATTCCGGCATACACGGGCAGAATGACATTCGCGAACCAATCCACCAGGTTCAACAGCGAGTTCCAGTAGAGATCTGGGTTGTTCCATCCGAGTTGGCCGGTGAACTTCTCGAACATGCGCAAGAGGCCGGAAACCATTAGGCACATTAGCCCTCCGTAGGCCCATGTCGAATAGAGATTGTGATAACCACGTGCGAACTGGATCACGGCAACCGCGATGAACAATGCTCCGAGGGTGGGCATGATCACGTTGCCGGCCCAGTTCGTCAGGTTCAGGATTCCGTTATAGAAAGACATATTTCCTGCCAGTCGCTACATCATCTTGGTGATCAGTTTCCAGACTGCCGAGACCGTCAGTAGACCAACGGTTGCACCGACTATTGGCAAGACCGGTCTGCGTGAAACAAAGTTCCAAATGGCTCCGATGACTGCCAGTCCGGCGGCAATCGGGCAGATGGTGCCGGCCATATAATTCCACAAGCTATCGAGTACGTCCGCGGTGGCGAAGGACGTGCCGCTGTTATAGCCCTTGATTAGAGTAAGTGTTGTTTGAATCGCGAGCAGAAACATTGCGGCGATAACCGAAGGGAGCGGATGGCCGCCTTGAATTGTGTCGAGAATCGCCCGCAGGACGAAGAATGCGGCAAAAGACGTCGCAAGCCTGGTCATCACGAAATTCTGTACGAAGTTTGAAAGGTCAGTCTGGAGGTTGGCCATCCAGCCCGTACCGATGCCGCCGTTCGGCAGAGGCGCAGGCACTCCGAACGACGGGAACCAACTGATGAGTTGCGGCAGAGTGAGGAACACAATCGCCCAGAACATCCATTTCGCGAAGTTCCCCCCGACCAACGCGTCGGGAATGGATCCTTGCCGCAGGCTGAGTCCCGCTAGCACCAGGCAGATGATGGCTGCGGACGGCGCAAGCAGCAGCATCACTCTCATGAAGTCCGTGATTAGTTGAGGAGGGGCCATAATCGTTGGTTCCAAAAGAAACTGGCAGGCGCCGCGGGGCCTCCCCCGTCGCGCCTGCCGAAAGTGGGTCTAAGTAACTCCACCAGTGCCTTGGGCAATCCAGAACTCCAGCAGTCGTGTGACGCCGGAGACCATGAGAAGTCCGATTGCCGTGAACACCCACTTGCCGAATCCACGCCCCATGGCGAATGAGCCGATCGCCATGAGTGCTGCGCCGCCGGCGCCAACGGGTGCGATTACGTTGCCGATCCAGTTGATGAGGTTCAGGAACGTGCCTTCGGGCTGTGTGCCTTGTTGACCCTGAACGGCCACGTTGACCTGTGGGGCCGTTCCGAGGTTCTGGGCCATCAAACCCGCCTGCATCACCAGAACGAACAGCGAAAGAACGACGGCGATCATGACTTTTTGCCGCCGAGAATTTTGCGTCATCGGGATTACTTGCTCCTTTCTTCCCCGTTTGGGGATGAGGAAAAAATAGCCTGATTGGAAAACGCGCGCAAACGAATCCGACTCTGCGCAGTCTCGCTGGATGTCAGGGAGAAGATTGCAAGGTGGCCGAAGAAATACAAGCCGTGGCTGCATTCCAGGAGCTATCGCGAGCCTAGGGGCTCACGGAAACGTGACCACCTTAGTTACTTGCGGGTGGAAGAAAATAGTGGAAGATGGCTATGTTCTTCAACGTGAAGGCGGATCGAGTCGTCTTCTTGTCGCGGGACGCGACTCCTTAGCTCACCGGAACGCAGCACCGAGGGCGCGGAATCGGAACCCCGAAACAGAATGATTCGCAGTGTCGCAATGAGCCAAACGATCGTCGATGCGAGGATCAGAAAGCCTTCGGCCGTTGTTTCGGTTCTCGAATCCCAATGACAGCATCCATTTCCAGAATGGGTCCCATTTCAATAGATACAGGACCCCGCAGTATGCGAAGAACACAATGGCAATGCGGCAGACTATTTGGACGAAGAGTGGCGTCTTCGCTGCCGGCCCCTTGAGGAGAAGCCAAATCGCGAGTGCCGCAGCGAAGAGGAAAGGCCAAGAAGACATACAGCTCTCCTTGGAATCAATTTACTCCGTTCAGAGAGCTTTGCCAAGCCACTGGGAAATGGCTCTGCTGACTTTCAGCGTCCGTACTATTCCTCACGTCTTTACTGTTGTTCGGTCGCCGTCTGCGCGATCAGTGCTTTCTGTTGCTGCTGGTACATCTGGGTCAGTTCCCGCCTCAACTCCATCAGTTCCCGCAGTTCTTGGACGCTGGGCGTGGCAGCCGTTGCGTAGCCCGAAGCGCCGCTGGGATTCCCGGCTGGCGCCGATCCCGCTGGCCCGGCGCCAGCGCCACTGCCAGTCGGGTTTCGCCAACACGATGTAGAACCGCGTGTTGCCCGGCACAGTCACCACGATGTTTTGGTGATACGCCAAGTCGTTCAGTTGCTGCTCGCCTGCGACCGCGACGTTGTTTGCGACTCGCTCTCGCAGCAGAACGTTATTTGAGAGAGCGTCGGTAACCCCCGTGCCGCTCTGAACCCCAACCGTTGCAGCTAGGATGGTCCCGATTCCGGTCAGGCTTCGAACCAGAAACTTCTTGCCGGTGTTCCGGCCGGTAACCTGGCCTCGCAACGGCTGATATTGCAACCCGACCGCATGGCCTTCAATCTTCTGCGTCGTCTCGTCCGGCATCTGGATCGTGTGGAACTGAATACCGACATAGCCTTGATCATTCACCTGACTGAGTTCTCCAAATGCTTTCGATCCCGCTGGGATGACAATCTCGCCATCCCGCTCATAGTTGTACTCGATGGCGGCTACCACGGGCGTCTTGACAGCCGAGCTCACCGGGGTTTGCAGCCGGGCGATCAACCGAGTCCCGGTCGGCAGCGCCATAAATTCCGGATTCCGTTCGAGCACCACAGGTTGCACGCTGCTCGAAGTCTGCGGCGGTCACCCGCGGTCCGGATCCTGAACTCACGAACACCAGCGAGGCTTTGGTCAGTTTCTCGACCTTCGGGGCGGGAATGGGCGTCGTGGTTTGTGGCTGCTCTGGAGGAAACTGAATTCTGTTCAAAGCGTAGTCTTTGGGCTCAGGACGAGGGGCTGGAGGCGGTGGTACCGGGGCATCCCCGAAAGAGGGGCTTGCTTGCGCTAACATCCGTTGCTTCGCGGTATTGCGAATGTCCTGCGCACTGAGGTTCCCGGCGTTGTCATCCGGATTCCGCGTATCGGCATTGAGAAGTGGCGTCACCGAGTGGCTTGTATCCGTATTCTCTCCGCCTGATCCGCGGCCGAGGTTGGGCTGGTTGGTTCTGGCGATGTCCTTTCGGCCCGTGCTGGGCGTAGAGAACATCACAAAGAACGCAAGCGCCAGCACAACCGTGAGCCCCGCAAGCAGGAGAAAGCTTTTGGTGCGATCCTCTCTGAGTTGCTGACGCTTGATGTTGGTTCGGGCTTCACCCTGCGCCGAACGGTGCATGATTTGCCGCAATTGCGCAGCCCATCCCGTAGGCTGTGGCTCCTGTACTTCCGCCGCCTCGGACTCACGCTCGCGTTCGATACTCGGGTTCTCCTCGCGATCCTCTACAGGCTTAATTCGTTCAGTTTTGTCATCGGGCTTCATAGGCCGAACCTCCTCGAAAACTGCTGATTCCGAAACCGATCGGGGCTAGCGCCGGAAGGTCCACCGCTCCCGAGTCGGCGACTTGCAAGAATAACGTTTCGCTGGACTGTTTGAAGTTCGGCCGCTCGAAGATCACCACTCCATCCGTTCGCTGCCCGGCGCCCAACCGCCGTGTGCTCAGTCGAAAGTCGATGACGCGTAGCTGCTCTGCGGTGGTCCACTTCTTCTTGACCTTGCCGCCGAGTTGAACCTGCGGTGGCAGAATCTCGATCGCATGGTTTGAGGGATTTACGGCGGAGAACAGAACGACGACCTCGTTTCCCTCGTCCAGCACCTCGCTGACACCAGCTCTTGATGCGCGGCCCGGCTTCAATCTCACCCGGGTGCTGGCCATAGAGCACTGGAAGGGGTGCGCGTTTCTGACGGTCGAGCAGTCTATCCAGGACCTCGCTGGATTTGCCGTCGATTGCCCTGGGCGGATCGAAACTCGCCGCCTTCATCAGCCCAGCGAGTTGCACCGTCGTCGGACTCCCTGATGCCACGTCCGATCCCTTGGCGTGTACATCAAGCTTTTGCGTTTCGGCGATGAACGAAGCGGAGAACGGGCTCTCCTCTACAAGGAAACTTCCCGCAGCGGGCTTGCCGTATTTCAGCAGCACGTCAACCGTCTGGGTTGCGCCGTTCTGCTCACCGGAGCTGATCAACAAAAGATTTACCTGGTGACCTAATGTAGTCGTGATCAACAGGTTGGTCTGCGCTGGCTGAGGGGCTACTGGCTTCACCGTCACGAGTTCCGGCTCATGTTCGGAATGCTCAGCCTGAAAGTTTTCCGGGTCTCCCACCACAACCGAATTTACGGGCTCGGGCATTCGGATCGATGTGGCTACCCGCGGAGCAAGCCGCAAAGTGATGACCTTCTCGTCAAGACTGGCCCGAGTCAGGATCACGGGTTCAAGCTGTGCCCGGTTGGTTGCAGGCGTCACCAATACCGCTGGCGTCGGTCTTGTTAGGCCCTGCTGCCCGGTCTGGGCCGAGACAACTCCCACCAACCAAACCAGACAAATACATGCCTTTGGACGATCCATGCTATCTCCCTCCTTTGCGCCTCAACTCGGCGCGATACTGTTGCGCAATCCGTTGGACGTATGTGTAAACCTCTTCCGACGAGTAGTCCAGCCCACGCGCGAGAATCGGCTTCTCGCCAGCCGCGTAGGCGGCCACGACCAGGCGAAAGTCTCCATGAAAGAGTGCTTGAAGCTCCGCCAGGTATGCGACTCCGCCACGCACATTTTCGTGGATGTAGAACGGGTGCGTCACGCCAAAGTGCTGCGCAGTCGCGGGCATGAGTTGCATCAAGCCCATGGCGCCCTTTGAGGAAACCACGCCCGGCTGCCATGCGGATTCGATCTGAATGATGGCGCGCACAAGAGCCGGCGAGACGCCATATTCCTGGGCGTAGTAGCTCGCGCAGCGCTCCTCGTACTCGCGCATGCTGAGCGACTCCCCCGCAAACGCGGGAGCCATCACGCACACTACGCTTAGTAACGCCGCCGCTCTGTGCATACAAGTTCCTTTTGCTCAAGAGCTGCCTGGCCTCCGTCCCTGCTGTACTGCTGTGTGTCGTAGACCAGGCTTTCGAAGCCATCCCGAAGCAAGAGCCGTTTGCGGTCGTTCTGCGTCTTGGCAATCAGAGGCAGGAGAACATCCCGCAGGTCGGCGCTGATTTCGCGAACGCCTAGGACTTTAAGCGCCTCGGCGAGGTCGAGCATTTCGGCGATCGATGGCGCCTTTTCCAGGGTGTAGCCGCGAAGTGCGTGCGCGAAGCCGGCAAGCTGGCCATGTAATTCCGCATGTGTGTCAGCCGTTCGCTTTTCCAGGATCTGGGTCTCCCGCTCGATCGTTGGGTGTTCGAACCGAAGATATAGACTTCGACGCCGCAACGGATCGCCGATCCGGCGAACTTCGTTCGAGGTCAGCACCACGAAGGGCTTGCTCTTCGCCTTGATCGTGCCGATCTTAGGGATGGACAGTTGCCAGTCACTCAAGATCTCGAGGAGTTCCGCTTCGAACTCTTCACTGACCTTGTCGATTTCATCGATCAACAAGACGCACGGCTTCTCACACAGGAGCGCCCTCAGGAGTGGTCCTTCCTGAAAGAATTCCAGCGTGTGCAGATCGCGCCGTAAGGACGCCCAACTGGCAGATGCCGTGCTGCCCTGTGTATTCAGGTAGAGACGCTGCAGGGACTCGTCGAACTTGCCGATGGCCTTTTCCTCATTGAGACCCTCGTAGCATTGAAGACGTTCGATGGTGGTGTCTGCCGCGAGAGCAACTACTTTGGCCAGTTCTGTCTTACCAGAGCCCGGTGGCCCTTCGGCCAAGACCGGCTTCTGCATTTGGGCGGCAAGATAGATCACCTTGAGCGTTACCGGATCCGTCACGTATTTGGCGGCCTCCAGCTTCTCGGACAACTCTTGGATCGAGGAGAACACTCGTCGGGGCTCCTTGAAGCCTCATGCTAAGGCAGAATCGTTCCGAGGGCTCCTCAACTTCTCGGTCTTTCGCCAAAACTGCCTTGTTACGGGCTCGTCGGAAGACCTTCCAATTCAGCGATGAACAATTTGCCCGGCACATTTTCTTTACGGAACCACTTTTCCTCATCCCCTCTGTTCAGACCGAGGTCCAGGAGTCAGGCTCCACCAGAGGTGCGATACTTTTTTCGAAGGAACCACTTTTCCTCATGCCGCCCGGCCGAGCCCGTTCGCCTAGAGGCAGCCAGGGAAGTCGGGTTCGCAAGGGGACCGCGGCACTCTTTTCGAGGGAACCACTTTTCCTCGTTCCTTCCCGCTGAGATCGGTTGCCCAGAAACGCCAGCAGATCGGATCGCCGGGAATCATTGCACGTTTTTTGAGGGAACCACTTTTCCTCCTTCCTTCCGGCCGAGACTGGCGCAGCAGGAAGCAACGACATTGGGCTGACAGGCGACCGACGCAGTTTTTTCGCGGGAACCACTTTTCCTCATTCCGTTGGGTTCACGGACGCCCCGTTGGCCGCAATCTCTCTCCAGCAGTTCTTTCTCTAGCCCTTCACTGCAAGGAGGTAGCGGAATTCCGGCAGTACCGAAAACGGGCGCGTCGGTGCTCCGACTTCTTCCGCCAACATCCTGATACGGTCCTCGCGAAGGTTCCCAAGGAAATGGCCCCCCTCGGAGAGATGCCGAACCCGGAGCGGATCAAAGCCCATCAGTCGTGCGCAGGTTGCGTCTGCCGCGACAGGATCATCGGCAAGTACAATCTTGCCCAGTTGGCGGGGGCTTCCCTGAAGCGGTCCGTTGCCTTCCATTGCGGTAATACCGTCTGCGATCACGAAGTGGATCGGAACGGTCGCACAGATGTCGAGGATGCTTTCGTGAATTCCGCTCCAGTGCAGTAGATTCTTCGGCCAGCCGTACTTCATGCCTGGCACAACACCGAACATGTTTTTCAAGCTCAGCGTGACCCCCGCCCAATGATGGGTCTTCACTTTGGGCATTGAAACAACGAAGTCGGATTCGAGAACCGCACGCGGCAGCCAGAGCTCGCCTAGACCGCTGTAATTGGCTTTCAGCTTCACTTTTCTGAGCTCGTCCCGGTTGAGATCCACGAACTCGATCTGCCGTTCCGCGAGATGCGGCTTGAGACCTGCCGCCTGCACTACGAGTTCCGTGTCGCGTTGATGTCCGGGGCCCTCGCCAATCACAACCCGCGCGGCGCCAAGACGGAGGAAACATCGCGCCGCGGCGCCAATCAGAGTCGAGTTCGTGTTCACAGAACCCGGCAAGTCTTCCACCAAGTTTGGTTTTAGAAGAATGGACCGCCCCAGCACCTGCAGCCGGAACAACCGCAATCCATCCAGAAGGAGCGCCTCGATCCTCTCCGAGTACTCGGCCGCATTCAGCACCGCCACAGCCGAACGAGGTCTCCGGTACGAGACGGTGTGCTTCGGCCAAACCCATTCGGCCGTCACCCCTGCTGCCGCGGCCACGCCTACTGATGAGCCAAGGAATCGTCGCCGATCGAGCTTCATCGCAGCACCACGAACGGATGAATCATCTCGCCGCACTTCAGCGCGAGAATCGCGGTGGCGAGAGTTGCATTATTCCGGATGTCGCGGCCGTCACCGATGATGGTCGCCAATCTGTTCTTTAGCCCTCCGACAGGCTCTTGGTACACGAACAAGCTGAGAATGCACCAGGCAAGACTGGAAACAGAATCGACGCTGGCTGCGTTCTGTCGCAGCCATGACAAGCTCTTTTGAATCATTTCGGTTCGCTGTTCGTCCTGGAGAGCCAGCAGCGCGATCGCTGTCGCCTCAACATGCGGGCGCAGCGGCACTCCGTAAACAACGCTGTTTCCCGAGTTCCACCCTCCGTCAACACATGCGCGGTCCAGAAGCATCTCGACGCCCAGATGGATTCGTTTCTCCGATTCCTCGGAGCGATTGCAGACCGTGAATTGCTTGATGGCGATGATGCTGAAGGCTGTGGGGATGACCCAGCTTGCGGAGCCCGAAATCCAGGGCCAGCCATACTTGTCGGGATCGAAGCGAACGTTGCGATCAGAGGTTTTGAATTTCCACCGCCAGAACCAGTTCGCCTCTCGGCCCCGTTCTGCGATAAGCCATTGAAAGGCTTTCTCGCGGGCGGCAGCGAAATCGTCATTTCATTGAGTGCGCATAGCGCAAGGGCTGTTGTCCAGCTCCCCTCGGAATCCCCGAGAAACGCCGGCCAGCCGCCATCTCGTCGCTGCAGACGCAACAGCTGCTCAATTCCTGATCCACGCGCGTCCGACGGTTCCGAGCTTAAGGCCATTGCGGCCAAAGACGTCGCCTCGACACTGGTTTGGGATGAATTCAGAAAACTCCAGCCTCCCAATGGAAGCCGTCGCTCCTCGAGAGATCGGGCCAGTAGGGGCACGTTCGGCATACCCCTTATATGGGGCAGATCCTCATATAGTTCAAACCGAGCACGGGCGTTTGTAAAGTGAAGTCCCAAGAGCCGTCCAGCGGAATGAAATATCGAGGGTGCCCCGGAGTCCATTTGAACGATTTCCAATTTCGGGTTATTAATCTACATGTGATTCCAAGGCGGCTTTCCGCCAGGCGGAGAATGGTTTGTCGACCTCCCCCACTCTTTCGATCCCCGAGCCCCAAGAGAACCAATGGCCCGTGACTTCCGTTCTAGGTTTGCTTGCAAAGCAAGCCGCACCGAATATCGCTACAAATGATCGAACGGCGGACTCCAAAGGCGGTCTCAACAACCTGCTATTTGAGCTCGGTATCGAACCGACCATGACCGTTCATGAAGCCGCCGCGATTCTGCGGTGGTCGTACTGGAAGGCCCGGCGATATTTCAGCCAGGTGGGAGATGGAGTATGCGTTTCGTACCGTCCGAAGCGATACAAGCGACCGTACCGGACGTTCACGATCCCGGTAAGCATCTTTGCCCGCGAGTGGCAAAAGATGACCGGCCATGAGCCTGAGGCCGTGGAAGCGATTCGCGGTCGCTGGCAGTGGCTATTCGGAATAGCCACTGTCGGCATCCCGAGGGCGGTCGAATCCGCATCCCATGCGTGCCGGGCGAGTTTCTATTGCCTTCTCCATTCGTTTCTTTGTCAGCGCAACGTAGCATTCGGCGGTTTTCCGGGACTTGTGACCAAGGAGCAATTGAACGTCCTCAAGTGATCCACCACCCTCGAGTACCTCGATCGCCAGAGTATCTCTCCACTCGTGGGAGCGTTTGCCTTCGATGCCCGCTTCTACATAGAGCCGTCTCATCTTTTCGGACCAGTCATTCACCGCGGTCTTGATGGTCGATGTGCCGGTCCAGAAAAAGTAATCTCTGCTCTTTGGCGGAAGTTTCCTAACGAGATCGAGAACGAAGGGCGGGAGCGGCACGAAGACAGGTTGGTCGTTCTTCTCCTGACTGGCGATCATGAGTCCGTCTGCTCGGAGCGCATCTGTCCTCAGCGTCACCACGTCGACTAGGCGCAGGCCGCTGTACCGTTGAATCAGCACAAAGGCCGTCGCCACCTGCGCGATGTTCGGAAACACGCGCGGTATTGCGTCGAGGAGACGCTGCTTCTCTTCGGATGTCTTCTTTTTTACTTCAATCCGCGGCGTCTTGATGGACAGCAACAGCTCGGCCGGGTTCTCTGGAATCCATCGGAGTTCCCGCGCACGGCGGAAGAACATTTTCAAGAATTCCTGATTCTTCTGCTTGCCAAGCTGGCTCTTGGGCTGCCTGATGAACTCGTCGGTATCGCGGTTCTTGCGCAGTTTGCCCTGCCACGTCTCCTGAAGGCTGAAGATGTTCGGTTTTCACGTCTTTCATGTAGATGGTTCCGCGGTCACGGAGGAAGGCGGCCAGAGGCCTTAGGATTCCGCTGATCTTCTGGATCGTGTGCTTGGTGCTTTCCTTCGAGCGATCAAGCGTGCCGCGCTTCTCATCAAGATAATCCTGAATCGCCTGCTCCACCGTCTTGAACGCGCCTGCATCAACCTTGGCGCTTTGGCCGGAGAGGAACTGAACGGTCCACTGATCGATCAATTCTTCGGCGGCGAGCTTTTCTCGCACGCCCAATTTCGCTAGCGAACTGTTGAACTCGAAAGCCGGGATCTTGGGGTCTGGATGCCGTATCAGCAGCTTCGCGTAGATCGGGCAGCCACAGCCGAAAACAAGTCTCGCGTGCAGTCCCTTGGGGTGTTTGTACTTCGGGGACGCATACCGGCATTGCGGTCGGTGACGCACGTAAACATCACGCATGAGCTGATTGTAGCCGCAAACTCGCCACAGTGTAATCAGCTCTAGCGCAATCTACGCTATGAATCAATCAGATAACTGGCGGAGGAAGAGGGATTCGAACCCCCGAGCGAGTTACCCCGCTAACGGTTTTCAAGACCGCCGGTTTCAACCACTCACCCATTCCTCCGATTCCTATCCTACCTGATTTCATCCGCTTGAGAGCACTGTCACTACTTGGTTCGACGTGGTTTGGGTAGTACTGTCACTGGTTTGGCACTGGTACCCAAAGCCAGCACCGCACGCTCCTTCGCTTCGACGTTTGTATGCGCATATCGCATCGTCACCACGATCGTTGAATGTCCGAGCAACTCCTTCACGGTAACGATATCGGCGCCTTTGGCGAGGAGACGCGACGCGAAAGTATGGCGCAGCGTGTGCCACGTCACTCCTTCGAGCCCCGCCTGTTTGCAGGCCAGTTTAAATCCGGCCTTAAGATCGCGAAAGCGATCACTCGTCATCTGGTTGAAGAACACATAGGGACCTTTCCGCATGGCGCTCCAAGCTTCGAGAACACCATAGGCCGCATCGTTCAGCGGTATGATGAGCACCCGTCGAGTCTTCTGAACGAATGCACTCAGCCGCCGCCGATCAAAATCCACCTCCTTCCATTGCAGATTGAAAATATCACCGCACCGTAGTCCGGTATTGAGCGCGAAGACAATCATGTCCTGAAGGTACGAAGGGCAGCAGGCGAGCAAAGCCTCCTCTGCCTCCTTGCTCAGGGTTTGAAATTGAAGATTGTCTTCTGCAAGAAACTTCACTAAACGGACAGGGTTCTGCCCCTGGCGAATATTCCAGCGCTCCGCGAGATTGAGCATATGTTTCAGTAGGGCCAATTCTCGGTTTACGGTCGCAGGGCTAACCTCACGGACGCGGTGTTGCTGGAAATCCTCGACTCGCGACGGAGTGATGGAATCCAGATGGACCGGCCCCAAAATTCGGCTTAGGCTTCCGTACATTTGCTCGTCGCGCTTCCAGGAGCGCTTGTGAACCTTTGCGTATTCGAAGTAGCGCTCCCAGAGTTCTGACAGAGGAACCCGAACACGTCTTGTATGGACGCCACGATGAACCTCTGAAATTCGCAAGGCAAGAAACTTCTCCGCCTTGCGCTCGTTTGCGGTACCAGTAGATTCCTGCACTCGTCTACCATCCGCATAATAGTCTGCGTACCAGATTCGGCCTCGTAGGTGGAGACCCATGTTAATGACCTTTCCACCTCTGGCCAGCCGATCCGATTGTATCGAAGTGAGGAAGCGATCGAATCACCTGCGCGGGGTCGAATCGCAAGGACCGACCCGCTTTAATGAACGGTATTCGGCGCAGGTATACCCATTGGTAAAGCGTGCCTTTGGGAATGCCGATACGCCGGGATAGCTCGTTGATGTCGACAAGTATTTGTTCGTTCATGCGGAGGCTCCATTACGAGTCGTGTTGCTGAAACTAAGCAAGTCGCGTGGCGTGCGGGGAAGGTCTCCAGCCCTGCCTACCAGTGGAAACAAGGTCCTAACCAGACGCCTGAGGCGAATATCGCTGAGGCAGCCACCAACCCAACGGAGACCCAACGCACAATTGCAGGACGTCGATGGGCCTCGTTCACCTCGTGTACGTATTCGCGTGCCTTCAGCCCCGCGATCTGAATATCGCCCTGGAGACCCTCCCGCATCTTCTCCGCTGATTCCTTCACCATCTTGGCGAGCATACTCCCGGCTCGCATTTCGGCCCTCTTCATCGACTCATTGAATTCTGCAATCAGTTGTTGGTTCGATTCGTAATACCTTTGCGCCGATTCCTCGAACACCATGCGGTTCATCGTCACCAGTGCAAAGAGCGGATCGCCGGGCTCAATGCGAATGCCGTTCTCGGCGACGACTTCGCTGATCATTTGTTTTATGTCAGGCATATGTTTGTCTCCCTACAAAAGTGACATTTGGTCTAACTGCTCGAACAGGTCCCGCTGGACCATTTTCAACCGCTGTTTGCTCATGACCGTAGCCGTTCCGTTGCGGATGGCATCCTCGAAAGTCCTCTTGCGCGTGATGACCTCTTCGATGTCACGCCCGAAGGTGTCCGGGTTCCTCTTCGCAATGTGAACCAGGCCGAAGACTTTGGACTCGCTGTCTTTGTAGGCCTGCATGTCGGTGAACGTCTTGCCGTCGCGCGCGATGACGCCGAAGTACTCGTTCAGCCAGACCACGATGTTTCGTTCGGCGCTGCTATCGGCGAGACTCTTGAACCCCTTGAGCGTGTCCCCGAGCGCCTGTCCACCGGTTATGATCGTGTGAACGTACAGCTTTCGCCCAGCATCGGAGAGCATCTCCAGGGCGTTGCTTTCGACGATGAAGCTCCAGAGCGGAACGAAAGTGGACGCACCGTTGTCGACAATGAAGGTTCCCTCTTCGGTGAGCAGCCGATGCAACAAAATGTCGAAGCCACCCGAATCAATCCTGCCGTCGCGCATGAGCGCCAGGTGCTCGGCGCCCAACTCGGCATATTGCGAGAAGGTCTGGTTCACCGGATCGCTGTCGATGCAGTGGATCTCGCGACCGTGATGGCGGAAGTATTGGGCAAGAATGCTGGCGACCAAGCTCTTGCCGACGCCACCTTTGCCCTGTAATGTGAGATGAATCGTTGACGCCACTGGTCCTGCCTTCAGGCCGCCTGCGATTCGTTCGTCAAGCTGTTCAATGTTCCTGGACATAGTTCCCTCCTGGTGCTCCTGGCAGTCTCACCGTAAAGACCGCGCTGTCACCTTATAAAGGAAATGGCGGACGGGGTGCGGGACGGTAAAATTTTTCGATCAGCCCGAACTCAGATGAGTTTGCTTTCGTCTGGAGGTCCCGGAGGGTACTCGAACCCACGGGTTTTCTTGGCGTTGACCGGAATCTTCGCCCTCGTGCTTGAAACAGGCGTTTTCGAACGGACTTGCACCGGCGGCGGAGTCGGTGCGGCCTGGGTAACCCGTTCCTTACGCTGGATGCGGGTAAGGTAGGAACCTAGGCTCTGGACAGTGACAACGATCCCGGCATCCTCCTCGAGCCACTGGCGGATCGTCGCCAAGCTTTGCCCTTCGGCTTTGGCAGCTCGGATCTCAGGCCACAGGGCGCGCAACTGGCCGGCCTTGGTCGCAGGCCTTTTCCCGCGCCGTTGTGCGAGGCGGTCTTTGGTCTCAGTGATCCATTGTTGTTCGGCTTTTGTGTAGTCCTCGACTTTCGCCATAGCACCAATAGTTTGCGCTGCGTTTCGACATAATTCAACGGATTTCGACAACGCGACGGGCTGTTCGACGTTCTTCGACATATTTCAACCGCAGCGAAGACAACAAACATGGGTAGTGGAACATAAAGCCGGACAGGTTGTGTGTTTTTTGTGTCTATCGCACTGATCGTACGCGCCTTCACGCGTCCGACAATTCGCAATAGCTGTCCGGCATTCGTCGGACGCCTAATTTTTCGACAAAATAATGCCGTCCCGCACCCCCTTCGCCATTTCCTTTATAGGGGGAGGAACCAATGCCAAAACGATCGATCCGACTGACTGACGCAATCGACCAGCGCATTCAATCCGCCGCCAAGCAGCGAGGCTACTCGACCCCGAGCGCCTTCCTTCGAGCGGCGATCAAGAAAGAGCTGAACGAGCCTGGAGAGGGCTCCGCGAGCCAATGAAAAGATTCTGGGCTACATCAGGGAAGTGCATCAGGACGTGCGCCGCGTTGAACGTGCCCAACAGGCCTTATTTGCTTTGGTGGACAGCTTCGCGAAGGTCTTCGTCACCTGCGTGCCAGAGCCGCGTGGCGAAGCCATGCAGACCGCACTGGGAGAGGCGCGAAACCGCCACGCCCGGCTGCTCACCAATGCGGGCCACGCGATGCTCAGTGACTCGATGGTAGCGATGGAGGACTTAATAAGCCGTGGGGAAAAATAAGGATGAGGAGCGAGAGTTCCGGCTTCGGCCAGCGAAACCGCCAGCGCGCGGTGAACGCCGAGTCTACTCGTCCGCATATCGCATCATCATGCATCACGCCCGCATGAGCGGTCGCGCCGGCTACCACATCCTGCAATCGAAGATCGCGCTCGGCTCGGGCGGGCTCTTCGGCAAGGGCTTCCTGATGGGGAGCCAAAGCCATCTGAGCTTTCTGCCGGAAAAGCAGACCGACTTCATTTTCACGACCCTGGCCGAGGAGTTCGGTCTCATCGGCGGGCTCGGCCTCCTCGCCCTTTACACCGGAATCATCGTCTGGGGCTTTGCGTTGGCGCTCGGGAGCCGCAACCATTTCGCGCGCCTGCTAGGCCTCGGCGTCGTCACCAGCTTCTTCCTCTCGGTCTTCATCAACACCGCGATGGTGATGGGCATGATCCCGGTCGTCGGCGTACCATTGCCGCTGATCTCCTATGGCGGCACCGCGCTGCTCGCGGTGATGCTGGGCTTTGGCCTCGTGATCAATGTCGGGGTCCACCGCGACACCCGCCTTAACCGCCGCGGCGAGCGCCAACCGGGCTAGGCCTGGGCTAGGCGGAGGCCGCAGCCGCGGGTGCCAAAAGGTTCGTCGATTTTCGCGCCGGTTAGGGTAAACCGGGGCCGCAAGGGAGGGTTTGACGCAATGACGACAATGCTTCGCCTCGACCGCCGCCGCTTCCTCGTGCGCTCGGCCTTGGCCGGCGCGGCATTGCTTGTCTCGCGCCGATATGCCGGGGCGGCGGGGCCGAGCGATCCGGTCGTCGACACCGCTTGCGGCAAGATCCGCGGGGCCGGGGTCGATGGAATCAATGCGTTCAAGGGGATCCCCTACGGCGGCTCGACCGCCGGGGCGAACCGGTTCATGCCGCCGCAGAAGCCGGCGCCATGGGGCGGGGTGCGCGAGGCTATCGACTGGGCCGGACATGCGCCGCAAGCCTTTACCGGGCAGCGCCGGCCCGAGCTGGCGGCCCTGTCGGGCACTCCGGACAGGGTGCCGGTCAGCGAAGACTGCTTGACGCTGAATCTGTGGACCCCCGGCCTCGATGCGGGCAAGCGCCCGGTCATGGTGTGGTTTCACGGCGGCGCCTTCTCCTATGGATCGGCCAATACGCCGCGCACCGCCGGCATCAACTTGGCCCGCCGCAGCGATGTCGTCGTGGTGACCGTCAACCACCGTCTCAACATTTTCGGGTTTCTGGATCTCGCGGAGCTTGGCGGCGAGGAATTCGCGCATTCCGGCAATGCCGGGGTGCTCGATCTCGTCGCCGCGCTCGAATGGGTCCGCGAGAATGTCGCAAATTTTGGCGGCGACCCCGGCAACGTGACGATTTTCGGCCAATCCGGCGGTGGCGGAAAGGTCAGCGCGCTGCTGGCCATGCCGGTGGCGAAAGGGCTCTTCCAGCGCGCCATTGTGATGAGCGGCGCCGGCATCCGCATGGCCGAACACGATCGCGCGACAAAGCTTGCCGAGGCGACCCTGGGCGAGGTCGGGCTGAGCGCGAACCAGCTCGACAAACTGCAGGCGTTGCCGATCGAGCGCCTGCTCGCGGCGATCGAGCCGGCGCAGAAGAAGCTGGCGCCGGTCGCCCGCAAGCTGCTTGACCGCTATGGGTTTGGGCCGGTGGTCGAGGGCCATGATTTACCGCACCACCCGTTCGACCCGACGGCGACGGATTTGTCGGACGACGTGCCGGTCATGGTCGGTGGCACCAAGGACGAGAACGCGATCTTCCTCGCCCCCGATGATGCGGTATGGAACCGCACCCTGAGTGAGGACGAGCTGAAAACGCGCGCCGCCAAGGTGGCGGCCGGGGACACCGACGCGGTGCTCGCGCTGTACCGCCGTATGCATCCCGGCATGAACCCGGCCGAGCTGTTGATCGAGATCACCACCGATTCGAATTTCTGGGTGCGATCGGTGCTGCTTGCCGAGCGCAAGGCGGCCAAAGGCAAGGCGCCCGTCTACATGTACTCATTCAACTGGCAGACACCGGTATTCGACGGCAAGTTGATGGCGCCGCACGCGCTCGACGTGCCGTTCGTCTTCGACACGCTCGATGCGGTCGGCACTACCGGCCACTCGCCGGCCGCGCCAGCGATCGCTGCGGCAGAGTTGGCCACCTGGGCCGGCTTTGCCCGCACCGGGATGCCCGATAATAAGGCGATCCCGCTCTGGCCCGCCTATACGGTGGCGGATCGGGCGACAATGATGATCGACACCGAGTGGCGGGTGCAGAACGATCCGCAGCACGAAGCGCGGCTGTTGTGGACCAAGATCGCGCTGGCGTGAGCGGGTGAGAAAATCAAGGCGGCTTCGGCGCGCGGCGCTGTCGGCGTCGGCGAAATCGGATTTCCAGCAGGCCTCGATCATCCGCGTGCTCGACCCGGAAAAGCGCGCGGCACTCGCGGCGCTGATCCCCTCGATGCCGTGGATTTCGTCATCAACACGCTGATCGACCTCAATACGATCGTCAAGGAGAAGCCCGACGTGTTCGCCGTCGGCAAGGCGGTCGCCGCACCAGCCTATGCCGCCTGGCCGGTCAAGAAGGGGAACACGCAGCTATTGGCGCTGATCGACCAGTTCCTTGCCCAGAGCGTGGCAACGGTGAGCTGGTAGCACTGCAGAAGAAATGGCTTGGCGTCGAGATGCCGGACATGCCCACATCCTTTACGGCGGAATTCAGGGCGGCACCCTCGATTTCGGCATCACCCAGTGCTACGCAAAAGCCACGCCTACGACCTCTCGCTGGCGGCGAAATACTATGTGGAGATGAAGCGAGCCGGGCATTTCGCCTAGGCCGATCTGGGCGTCACCGACCATGAACCGATCGTCGCCTACAGCCTTGCCATCTTGGATCGCTATCTCCGAGGAAGCGCTCTCACCCCGCTGCTGACCGAGGCGACATCTGCCGTTGCCACTCTGCGTTACGCCGAGCAGAGGCTTTAGAGGGGTGACGCCGGGAGCTTCCCACCCGATTCAGCCTCCGTCGAATTGGCGCTGTCGGCCCAAACCGGCTATTCCGTCTCGAAAGACCGTATGCTACATATTTTACCGATCCTCTAACTCGTTTGGTGTTGATGTTTATGGCCGACCCTAAATTCATCTACAATTGGCGCCGGCTTGATGATCGGATAACAACATCCGGCCAGCCGACGGAACGGCAACTGGCCGATATCCATGCATTGGGCGTCCAGCACATTATCAACCTCGGGCTTCACAGCCATGAAAAAGCTCTGCCGGATGAGGCGGCAAGTGTCAGCCGTCTCGGCATGACGTATATCCATATCCCGGTTGATTTTCAGAACCCGACTGACTGGGACTTCGCCCAGTTCTGCTCTGCCATGGAGCAGTTGAAAGAACTCCCTGTGCATGTCCATTGCATCGCCAACTATAGAGTTTCAGCCTTTTTATACCGCTATCGTCGCGACGTGCTTGGGACGGATGAGGCGCAGGCGCGTGCCGATATGGAGCAAGTTTGGCAACCCAAGGGCGTGTGGGCGGCGTTTGTTGGTCGCTAGGAAGAACGGAATGCTGCGATGGCCGGGACTGTGCCTTCTGCTGGGTACGGCGTTTGGCAGCGTCGCGTGGGCGCAGGGCTCGGCCAAGTTCGATGGCCAGTACCGGGGAGAACTTACCCTTACCAAAGAGATCAAGGAGAACTGTACCGAGCCGCCGCTCGGGGCGCTTTACCCGTTAAGAATATCCAGGGGTGAAGTCCGGTTTGTATATGTCCCGCGATTCGACACCACGTTAACCGGGAGGGTTGATGAAAATGGGAATTTCAAAGCCTCTGCCCGCGTGCGAAAGGGGGTCGTAAGCATGTCGGGACGCGTTCAGGGGAATAATATAACCGCTTATATCGTATCGCCAAGTTGCAATTACACCTTTCAGACAAAGGACTAGGCTGAGAGTAAATCACCTCCGCTATGTATTTTGGCGCCTAACTACGGCTCGTCCCCGCCCTCCCCGCTGCGAGTGGCCATGTTACATATATGCCGGCGGCGCCACGAAGCCGCCGATCTCAGCGCCGAGCAGCCGGGCGAATTCGATCGTCGTCGAGTTCCTCGCCCTCCGCCCCGATGATCTGCAGGCCCACCGGTAATCCCTCTCCGGTCAAGCCGATTGGCGCTGCGGTTGCCGGCAGATATGACAGACTGGCGAGCCCGCCAAAGAATAACTGCTCCGCGTACGGCACCAGCTTGCCGTTGACGCTGACAGTGCGTTCGTCGCGGTTGGCGTTGTGATCGTGCGGGAACGCGGCGGTCGCCGCCACCGGAGTCAGCAATACATCGAAGCGCTTGAAGAATTCGTGCCAACCGTACCGCAGTCTTGTACGCGCCTCGTTGGCGTTACCCCAAGCGCGGTGCAGCAATGTCGCACCGCGCGCCACCGTGGCGCGGTCGCTCATGTCGTCGTCGGTAAGCGTCGCGGCGATCTCCTGCTGGCGGGAGAAATCCTCCTCGCGCATGCGCGAGGCCGTCGCGGCGCGCAACAGCAGCATGAACAGACGGTGGTGTTCCTCATCGTTTAACCCGGGTCGCGCCTTGTCGTCGACCGTCGCTCCAGCGGCCACGACGGCGTCGACGGCGCGATCAAAGAGGTTGGATACGCTAGCGTCGATCCGGCACAGCTGAGACGATGGCCATAATGCCACGCGGAACTCACTGAGCCGGCGGCGGCGCGGCGGCGGCAACTCGACATGCCAGGCCGCCTGCTGAAGCAGGTCGGGTCCGGCAACGGCGCGCAGCGCCAGATCGAGGTCTCCGGCGTGCCGCGCCATTGGGCCGACCACCGATATGTCGGTCGGCGTCAGGATGCCCGGCGGCGCGTGGCCGCGCGTCGAGATCAGACCCCAGGTCGGTTTGTGGGCGTAGACGCCGCTGTAATGCGCCGGATTGCGCAACGAGCCGGCGCTGCCGGCGCCGAGCGCCGACAGCCCGGCGGCGAGCGTCGCCGCCTCGCCGCCCGACGAGCCGCCGGGCGAGCGCGTCGGATCCCACGGATTGTTGGTGGTGCCGTAGATGTCATTGTAGCTCTGTGCGTCCGCCAGCATGTAGGGCACGTTGGTCTTGCCGAACACGATCGCACCGGCCTGCAGCAGGCGATCGAGCAGGAAGGCGTTTCCAGCGGCTATATTGTCCTTCCATATTGGATTGCCAAACGTCGTCGGCAGGCCCGCGACGTTGAACGATTCCTTGACCGTCATCGGGATGCCGTGCAGCGGTCCCCAGCGCTCGCCGCGCGCGAGGGCGGCATCGGCGGCGCGGGCGCGTTCGCGCGCTTGCTCGACTTGCCAGACGACGATTGCGTTGAGCGCGGGGTTATGCCGCTCCGCCCGCGCCAGATAGAACTCCAGCAATTCGCCGCAGCCGATGCGCCGGTCGAGAAGCTGGTTTGCCAATTCGGCAGCAGATGCGAACGCGCGATGATCCATGCCCTTGCCCCCGCTGCGCCCTGACGCGGCACCATAGCAGTTGCGCCAGGGCCAGCCAATCGCCCGAGCGAGCGCCGCTCAGGAAGAATTGACCCCGCATTGCTCAACCTTGCTATCGATTACCGTTGTTGCAAGGCGCCCAGTCAACTAGTGTTCCGTTCGATTCAGATGCGTAACGTCCAACGATCGGGTCAAGCGAGGGAGTGGCGGATGAACGCGAACGCCGAAACCACGCGCGAGGTTGTCGCGCGTACCAACCAGCGAGTCGAGCCACTGCAATTCGACGTCAATTCCCATGATGATTACTTGCGGCTGCGCGAGGAATTCTCCCGCCTGCCGAAGATTCCGACATTGCTGCGGCCGGACGAGGCTCCCACGAGCGCGGCGCTCAATCGCAGCTACAACTGGCTTCTAACCTCGGAACAAAGCGGCGGCAGCATCGTCATTCACGTGTTGACGGTCGAGCCCGGTTTTTGGGCGAAGGAGCATCACCATCCGGCGGAGGAAGAGTTCTTCTTTGTGCTGGAAGGCGAGCTCGAGGTTACGATCGGCAACCGGACCGTGATCGGCGGCCCCGGCACCTTCGCCTACGCGCCGCCCGGTTGCACGCACTCGTTCCGGCCCCACGGCGGCAAGGCTTGCAAGGTGCTGCATTGGAATTCGCCCGGCGGGCATGAGCGGCTCAGCGTCGCGCAGAAGCGTCTGACGCAGGAAGGCCGCGGCGGCCCCGAGGTGCAGCGCAAGGTCATGGAGGACCACGACTACATATTCCATGATCCGACGCGCTACGAACGGGAGGCAACAACATGATCGGCTTGACCCGCGGCACGACAGCACGCAGGGTCGCAGCAGAACCGAGGGAGGCGCATCTTGGGACCGCTCGCCGGCATCAAGGTCGTGGAACTTGCTGGGATTGGGCCGGGCCCGATGTGCGCGATGGTGCTCGCCGATCTCGGCGCCACCGTGCTGCGCATCGATCGGCCGGGGCCGAGCGATCTGGGTATCGAGCGCCCGCTACGCTATGACCTGTTGCTGCGCGGCCGGCGATCGCTGGCGGTCGATCTCAAGCGTCCGGAAGGCAAAGCCCTAGCGCTGCGCCTCATTGAACGCGCCGACGCGCTGATCGAGGGGTTCCGCCCGGGGGTGACCGAGAGGCTGGGCCTCGGCCCTGCGGATTGTCTGGCGCGCAATCCGCGCCTCGTCTATGGACGGGTCACCGGCTGGGGCCAGGAGGGGCCGCTCGCGCACGCCGCCGGGCACGACATCAACTACATCTCTCTCGTCGGCGCGCTGCACGCCTTCGGGCGCCGCGGTCAGCCGCCCACACCGCCCTTGAACCTGCTCGGCGATTACGCCGCGGGTGCGCTCTATCTCGCTTTGGGGCTCGTCTGCGGCATCCTCGAGGCGGGGCGCTCGGGGAACGGGCAAGTCGTCGATGCCGCGATGGTCGACGGCACGGCATCGCTGATGGCGTCGTTTCAGGGGCTGGTCGCAGCCGGGCTCGCGACCCATGAGCGCGGCACCAACACGCTCGACACCGGCGCCCATTTCTACAATGCCTATGAATGCGCCGACGGGCGCTGGATATCGGTCGCGGCGATCGAGGGCAAGTTCTACGCCGAATTGATGCGGCGCCTCGACATCGACCCGGCGACGATGCCGCCGCAGATGGACCGGGAAGATTGGCCCGCGGCGCAGGACCGGCTGGCGGCCTTGTTCAAGACGCGGACGCGCGAAGAATGGTGCGCTTTGCTCGAGGGCACCGACGCCTGCTTTGCCCCGGTGCTGACGACCGACGAGGCGCCATATCATCCGCACAACCGGGCGCGCGGAACCTATGTGGAGATCGACGGGATCGTCCAGCCGGCGCCGGCGCCGCGCTTCAGCCGGACCGTCCCGGACCTGCCGATACCGCCGCAACCGAACGGTCCCGAACAAGCGGAGGCGGCGCTCGCCGCCTGGCTCGATCCCGCCGAGATCGCCGCGCTGCGCCAATCCGGCGTGTTCGGCTGACTGCGGCACCGACACCCGTCGACAACGGATCGAAGCGAGGGTTCGAAGCAGCCATGGCGGCATCACGTCACTTGCATCTCGGCGCTTTCATGCGTCCGGTCAGCATCCATACTGCCTGGTGGCGCTATCCCGGCGCCTACCCCGACGCCAACTTCAACCTGCGGCACTTGGTCCGCTTTGCGCAAACCCTGGAGCGCGGGCGGTTCGATGCGTTCTTCATGGCCGACCATCTGGCCGTGCTCAACATGCCGATGGCGGCGCTGAAACGCAGCGCTACCGTGACCTCATTCGACCCGCTGACCCTGCTGCCGGCATTGGCGATGGTGACCGAGCATCTCGGGCTGATCGCGACGGCGTCGACGACCTTCGAGCCGCCTTATCTGATTGCCCGCCGCTTCGCCTCGCTCGACCACATCAGCGGCGGCCGCGCCGGCTGGAATTTAGTCACCACCTCCAACCCCGATGCGGCGCTCAATTTCGGGCTGACCGAGCATATGGAGCACGGCGAGCGCTACCGCCGCGCGCGCGAGTTCTTCGACGTGGTGACCGGGCTCTGGGACAGCTGGGCCGACGACGCCTTCATCCGCGACGTCGAGGAGGGCGTCTATTTCGATCCCGAGCGGCTGCACGTGCTCGATCATCAGGGCGAGTTCTTCTCGGTGAAGGGCCCGCTCAACATCGCCCGGCCGATCCAGGGCTGGCCGGTCATCGTGCAGGCGGGCGCCTCGGACGCCGGCCGCCAGATCGCCGCCGAAACCGCCGAGGTAATCTTCGCGAGCGGCGGCAATCTGGAGGACGCGCGGCGCTTCTACGCTGATGTCAAGGGCCGGATGAAACAGCTGGGGCGCTCGCCCGACCATCTGAAGATCCTGCCGGGCGCCCTCGCCGTGGTCGGCGAGACCGCGGCCGAGGCACGAGCCAAGCGGGCGCGGCTCGATAGCCTCGTGCACCCCGACAGCGGGCTCGCCTCGCTGTCGATCGCGCTCGGCCACGACGCCTCGGGCTTCGATCTCGACGGTCCGCTGCCGGAGATCCCGGAAAGCAATGCCAGCAAGAGCGGCCGGCAGAGAATCATCGAGCGCGCGCGGCGCGACAACCTGACGGTTCGCCGGCTGGCGCAGATTGCCGGCAGCTATGGCGGGCTCGCCCTGGTCGGCACCCCCGGGATGATCGCCGACCAGATGGAGGAGTGGCTCTTGAGCGACGCCTGCGACGGCTTCAACATCATGTTCCCCTACGTGCCGGGCGGTCTCGACGACTTCGTCGACGAAGTGGTGCCGGAACTGCAGCGGCGCGGCCTCTTCCGCCGCGAATACGAGGGCAAGACATTACGCGAGAACCTCGGCTTGCCGCGCCCCGAAAACCGGTTTTTCGGGAAGCGCGGGTTCTAGCGTCGGAGTGCCCCTTTCCCTTCGGATTCCGCTGCCAGCAGGGAAAAATATCCGCGCCACCGACGAAGTCGCACTGTTGCGTCGCCAATAACCAATTCTTCCCAAAGGCTTACGAGATCGCCCCCGGGCCGGCGGCAGGGAATTTTTCGACCATCGGCAGCGGAAAAAAATGGCCGCGGCAGGGGAATGGCAGCGGAATTATCCGCCGGCGGGGCCACCGCAACAGTTCTGCGGTAACACTTGCTTTGGAACAACCTCTGGATGCTATTTACGAGTGCTTGAATTCGCAACCACCATGATGCTCTTCCTCTCCCGACTTGGCGATATCGAGCACCATGATACGTTGCGATTTTGTTGCTTGTATGGCAACCACGCCGGAGCGTGCCGTCTCCGATAAAGGTCGGGAGGGCGACCGCCATGTGGCGCTGCCCGGGGCCGGAGGCGTTTGGCGCGGGCCCTGCGCTAACCGATCCACACCTTTGCCGCGCTCACGATGTTCGCATCGGGGACGCGGTGCTCGTTCTCAAGCGAGACCGCGCGCCGCGACGAGCGGACGGCGCGGGGCCTGGCTGATCGGCTCGCAGCCGGCTTCGGTGATGATCGCGGTTTCGCCGCTGGGCGGCCGAGCGCATCAATAGGGCCAAGGCGTCGTCCGCTGCCAGGTACATGCCCTGGAACATGCGATAGCCGCTGGTGTCATAGCCGGTCAGCCGATACCTGCTCTCCTGAGTCATGCCACCCGGGGACACGACCGGCAACCCAAGCGTGCTCGTCTACAATGGGAGCTTCATCATACTGTCATAATCGGGCGCTAGAGGTGTTTTGAGCGGTGCGATGCAGTGGCGGCTTTTTCGTTCTGGGGTATCCCATTCCCCTTATGCCGCGTCATCACAGTTCGCTGTCGAGAATTTATTCGAGGGGGAGCCGCCATAATGGTTGATGTCGCGACGCCGAAACCGCAGGCTCAACCGCCCGCGAAGACGGTGCAGGAATATATCGACGAATTGCCGGTGTGGTCCGACGGCACCGCGCTGAAATCCACCCCGATGACGGGGATGCAGTGGCGCATCTGGGCGCTCGCCGCCGCCGGCAAGTTTTTTGAGGGCTTCGTCGTCTTCATGGGCGGGGTGACGGTGCCGCTGATCACCCGGGAATTCCACCTCGCCGCCGCCGAGACCGGGTTCGTCACCTCGGCGAGCCTCGCGGGCATCCTGGTCGGCACCATCCTGCTCGGCGGCCTGTCGGATTATTTCGGCCGCAAGCTCATGTTCATCGCCGAGATGATCATCTTCTGCCTGTTCCTCGCGCTGCTGATCATGGTGCAGAACTTCATTTCGTTGGTTATCTGCCTGTTCGGCGTCGGCTTGGCGCTCGGCTGCGACTACCCGACCGCGCACATGATCATCTCCGAGAGCATCCCTAGCGCCTCGCGCGGCCGCCTCGTGCTCGGTGCCTTCGCCTTTCAGGCGGTGGGCGCCATGTGCGGCATCGCGATCGGCGCCCTCGTGCTTATGCTTGACCCCAGCCTCGATGCCTGGCGCTGGATGTACGCGACCGCACTGGTGCCGGCAGTGCTGATCACCGTCGCTCGCTTCTTCATCACCGAAAGTGCCAACTGGCTGATCGTGCGCGGCGCGCATGAACAGGCGGAACAAGCTGTGGCGCGCTTGCTCCACCGCAAGCCGATCTACCCGCAGGCGGTGGCGCTCGTACGCAATGTCGCCGACGAGGCGAGCGCGTCGAAACAGTCCTTCATGGCCCTGTTCAACGCGCGCAACCGCCGCGCCACGATCTTTTCTTCGGCGCCATGGTTCCTCCAGGATCTCGGCACTTACGGTATCGGCGTCTTCACCCCCACCCTGATCGCCGCCGCCCTCGGCAGCGGCCCCGACAAGATCCGCAGCCCCGCCGACCTGATTGCGAGCGGCATCCATTCGGCCGAGGCCGCGGCGCTCACGACCTCGCTGCTGATCGTCGGCATCGTCTTCGCGATCGCGCTCTCCGACAGATTCGGGCGCATCCGCCTGCAGATCTTCGGTTTCCTTGGCTGCGCAGTCGGCCTCGTTATCGCCACGCTGTCTATCGACGCGGTCGGCGCGGCCAAGATCGACCTCATCATGGCCGGCGTCATGCTGTTCAACTTCATGACCAATATCGGCCCCAACGCGCAGACCTACCTGCTCGCCGGCGAGGTGTTCCCCACCGAGGTGCGCGGCATGGGCGCGGGCTTCGCGGCGATGATCGGCAAGGTCGGCGCGGTCGCCACCACCTACGGTTTCCCGATCCTGCTCGTATCTTTGGGCACCCGCACGCTGCTTTACAGCCTCGCGGCCAGCTCGGTGCTCGGCGCGATCGTGACCTGGATGTTCCGCATCGAAACCACTGGCGTGAACCTCGACCGGATCGGGCGCTGAACACACCTCCCTGGGAAACGGCAGTCATGACGGACAATCTTCGCCGCGCGCTGGCCGGCGCTGCCATCGTATTCATGCTCGCGGTCCCGGCGGCACGCGCGGCCGATATCATCCTCAACGAAACCGGCTCGACCCTGCTCTTCCCGCTCTTCCAGGCGTGGATCGGCGGCTACAAGAGCGTCGCGCCCGAAGTCGGTATCACTGCGGCCGCCACCGGCTCCGGCGTCGGCAAGAAGGCGGCGATCGACGGCTCCGTTCGCATCGGTACCTCCGATGCCTATCTCTCCGACCGTGTCGCGGCCCAGAACCCGCAGATCCTCGATATCCCGCTCGCCATCTCCGCTCTGACGATCAACTACAACCTGCCGGGTCTGAACGGCGCAAATATCAGAATCGACGGCCCGACACTCGCCGCAATCTATTCCGGCAAGATCACCGAGTGGGATGATCCAGCGATCAAGGCGATGAACCCGGAGGCGGCGCTCCCGCACCAGGCGATCATCCCGGTCCGCCGCGCCGACGGTTCGGGCGATACCTTCGTCTTCACCCAGTTTCTCGATTTCTCGGCCGAGATTTGGGAGAATAACCCAGGCTACGGCACCGAGATCGCTTGGCCCAAAGTCGCCGCGGAAAAAACCGCGGACGGCAATGCCGGCATCGTCGAGGCGCTCGCCGCTACCCCTTACGCGATCGGCTATGTCGGCATCAGCTATGCCGACCAGATCGCCAAAGCCGGCCTCGGCACCGCCATGGTCAAGAACCAGGCCGGCAAGTTCCTGCTCCCCACCCCGCAATCGATCGTCGATGCTGCTAACCACTCGACCCGCGCACGCCGCCCTACGAGCGCATCACCCTCGTCTTCGCCCCCGGCGACGACAGCTATCCGCTGATCAACTACGAATACGCCGTCGTATCGAAGTCACAGCCCAACGTCGCAACGGCCCATGCGATCCGCCACTTCCTGCTGTGGGCGATCGCCGAAACGGGCGGTAACAGCAAAGACTACCTCAGGCCCGTCGGCTTCATTGCGCTGCCGGATTTCATCCGCGCTCTCAGCGAGGCGCAGATCGCGGAGATCAAGTGAAGCGCGTTCTTTTCAAACAAAAGAACCCAATGCGAAGCCGCTGGCCCGAAGTTCAGGTGACCGCCCCATAGCCGGCCCGCCATGGATCGGAACTCGGCGGGTCGCTCACGGTTGCGCGAACGACCGCTTACGGCGCTGCAGCCGTCGAACCGCGGCGCCACCCACCTCACCCTCCCCGCCGCTTCCGCGACGGGTCCCCTCCTCTCCCCCGCAAGCGGGCGGAGAAGGCATGTTTTTCGCGGAGCGGGAGGTGAGAGGGTGGTTGGCTCAGTCGTGGTGCGCGACGACATGGCTCCACAATAGCCGCGCCTCGCGGTCCGGGTCGTGCGCAATGCGGCACTCGGTGTCGAAGATCATTGTCGCGCGCTCCTGGCTGGAATAGGCGGGCCAGGACGGGATGGCCGGATTGTCCGGACGCCCGTTGCGGGCGAAGGCGATCCAGGTCGCGGAAATCCGCTCTGCCAGTTCGTGGGCGCCCGGGGCGCCGGCGGTCGTCTCCGCCACATCGACATTGTCGAAGACAAAAGGCAGATCCATCGCGTGGTGCGCCTTGAGGCGCCCGCCATGAGCCGGGCTCTGCCAGTCGAGCGAGTACATGTAGACCGGGGCCCGGCGCCGCGCCGCGTAGCGCTCCGCCAGAAGGATCGTGCGGATCCAGAAATTCGAGCCGGTCAGCGCCGCGATCAGCCGGTCGGCCCGGGTCGCCTCCGGCATCGCACGCCGGTAGGCGGCGAGCAGCGCGTCGGTCTCCGCGCCGGCCACCGCGGCAACGCGTTGCCGCAGTTCCGCCTCGCTCAGGCTGCCGTTCCATACCGCATCGTCGTCCGCGAGGAAAAAAGCGCTCTCCTCCCGGGTGCCGCCGACCATCAGCGGGATATCGTCGGCGATATCGCCGGCGCCTCGGGCTCGGCCGGGTGCTGCGGCAGGTCGACTGCCGTCGACGACCGGGCCGAAATCGTAGCGGTCGAGCAAGGGCCAGCGCGATCGGCCGACCGCGCGCGAGGCCGGGGCTATCGCCGCCGAGAACCGCTCGGCCGGCAGGGTCTGCAGTCGCTCGCACTCGCTCGCACGCAGGCCGCCAGCTCGCGTCAGCACCGCTTCGGCGAGCGCATTCGCCCGCTCGCGCGGTCGACACGCGGATCGCCGCGCCGCTCTGGATGATCGCCCGGTGAAACAGCCCGCGTGCCGGCCGGCATCGCCAGCAGCACGCTGACCTTCCCGCCGCCGCCCAACTCGCCGAAGATCGTGACATTGCCGGGGTCGCCGCCAAAGCGCGGCGATATTGTCGCGCACCCAGCGCAGTGCCGCGACGATGTCGAGCACCCCGGCATTGCCCGAATGCGCCCAGGCCGAGCCGCCGATATCGGCGAGATGCAGAAAGCCGAAAATGTTGAGGCGATGGTTGACGCTGACGACGACGACATCGCCGCGCCGCGCCAGATTAGCGCCGTCGGTGACCGCGCGGTTGCCCGAGCCATAAGCAAAGGCGCCGCCGTGCAGCCACACCATGACCGGCCGTCTGGCGCCATCGCCGAGGCCGGGCGTCCACAAATTGAGGGTCAGGCAGTCTTCGCCCTCGGCTGCGGTGTCCGCCGGCCCGAGGACGGTTTCGAGCAGCGCGCGGCGCTTCGGGCGATTGGGCAATTGCCAGGCGCGGCCGCCATAGGCGAGCGCCTCCCGCACGCCGACCCAGGGTTGCGGCGGCCGGGCTGGCATGAAGCGGTTGCGCCCCGCGGTCGAGGCGCCGTAGGGCATCCCCTTGAACGAACAGACGCCGCTACTCGAGGCACCGCGCAGCTTGCCCGCGGCGATTTCGACGACCGGCGCATCCGCGGTGGTGATATCGTTTGCCATGCTTTACCTTCCCCTTGACCAAGAAGATCGAACGATAAGCCTAGCCCAAAGGGCCTTCCGCCGCCACCGGCCGGCGGCTACGATGACCGGCGAAATGACCCCTCAGAGGGAGACGCGTGAGATGGCCTTTTACGAATTGCGCCAATACAAGGTTTTACCCGGCAAGATCGATGAATGGGTCAAGATCATGGAAGAGGAGATCATTCCCTTCCAGGTCTCTAAGGGTATGGTCATCTGCGGCAGCTTTCGCGGCGAGACCGATCCGTCCGTCTATGTGTGGCTGCGCCGCTTCGAAAGCGAAAGCGAGCGCGAGGCGCTCTATAAGGCGGTCTACGAGACCGATTACTGGAAGACCAAGATCGCGCCGAGAGTGCCGGACATTCTCGACCGTGAGGCCAATGTCGTGACGCGCATCGTCCCGACCGCGAAATCGACGATGCGCTAGAGCTATTCCCAGCGCGCCACTTCGTCGAACGCCAAGCGCGGCAGCCGCGGCAGCAAGGTGCTGCGGTCGCCGTGGCCGATGTTCAACAGAAAGTTCGTGCGGTAACGCCGATCGGGAAAGAACGCGGCGTCGACCTTGTCGGCATCGAACCCGGACATCGGCCCGCAATCGAGCCCCTGGGCGCGCAGCGCCAAGATGAAGTAGGCACCTTGCAACGATGAATTGCGCACACCGGTCTCCTCGGCGAGTGCCGAATTGGTCGTGAACCAGCCGCGCGCGTCGGTGTGCGGATAGAGCCGCGGCAACAGCTCAAAGAATTCCCGGTCATACGCGACGATGGCGGTAATGGGCGCGGTCCGCACCTTCTGGTAATTACCCGAGGAGACGCAAGGCAGCAGTCGCTCTTTGGCCGTCGGGCTGCGCACCAGGACGAGGCGCCAGGGCTGGCAGTTGCCGCTGGTCGGGCCAAGACATGCAAGCTCGAACGCCGCCTCGACCAGGGATTCGGAGACCGGCCGCGTCTGCCAGTGCGAAAAGGTGCGCGCCTCCTGAAACAGTGCTGCGAGAATTCGGCTCTCCCGCTCGCTCACTCCAGGTCTCCAATCCTGATCCGCCCTACGCGCTCGTGTCACCGAACGATGCGGGCAATCCGGGCTAGTCGACCGGCACGAAGACCGAATGCCGGATCTTTCCTTCGACGTGCTGCGACAGGTGACCCTTGCCGGTGGTGTCCTCGACCAGGATCACCTCGCCGGTGCCGATCACCCGGCTCTCGCCGTCGCTGGCGGTTATTTTGACCCCGGCGTCGAGATTGATGATGTATTGCCGGCGGGGTGCCGGGTGCCAGTCGATGTCGTGCTCGGCCTGGGTCTCGCGAAAGATGATGCCGACGGCCGGCAGGCGCTTGGACAGCTTGCTGCCGCGGCGCTCCTCGACCCACTCCACTTCGATGTCGCGGAAATGCGATTGGCCATTGGCATCGGTATAGAGATTGTGTATCCGCATCGGCGTTTCTCCTCGGAAAAACTCAGTATAGGCCCGCCGGCTAATTGAAGCCTTCGTCCATCACGCGGCGGAGCTCGGACGCGCTCATCCCGCCGAGGCCCAAACGCGCCAGTGTACGCGCTTCGGCGGCAAAGTCTTTCCCGGTCATGCTTCGAACGAGCTCGATGAGCGCGTCGATCGCCGGGGTCGCCACCCCGGCCGCGGCACCGAGCGCGCTCATCGGGATCAGCCCGGTCGGGACGTCTTCGGTGATGAATTTGTGATCGAGCGAACTCGGCGTCCCTGTGGCCTGGTACGGCCCGGCGCTGTCGTAGGTGAGCCGCCGGCAGGTTTCGACGAGGTTCGCCTCGCGCACGCCGTAGACCCGATCGAACCAGTCCTCCAAGCTCGGGACGGACGCGCCCAGTGCCGCGGCGACTGCAACCCGCTCGCTGTTGATCGCCTGATATAGGCGGGCGACTGCCGGCGTGACACCCTCCGCGTAGAAGCGGTAGCTTTCTCCGCGCTCGATGCGCGCCGCATTGGCAACGCAATTGGCGACGTGCAGCATCGCATTGGCGTTGGTGAACCCGGTATAGAGAGCATTGGGCGCTGCCACCGCCTGCGGGAACAACGGTGCCAAGCGCCGATGAACCGCGGCAATGCGATTGCCCGGAAACGCCGCAATCTGCAGCCAACGCTTGGCGACGATCGGGCGGATCCGCGTCGGCGCGAGCCGCCGGCACGAATAGGGGTAATTGTCCATCTCGGCGATCTCGACAGCGGCGCGGCAGCCGGCCTCGTCGAGCGCCCGGCGCGCGATCAGCGATCCGCCGGTGTTGCCCTGGATCAGCAGGATTATCTGGCCGTCGCGCAGCAGCGGGGCGAGCGATCGCGCCACCGTCGCCTGTGCATTGCCGCCGGTCACGATTATGATGACATCGGCATCCTCGACGGCCGGTCGGAGGTCGCCGGTGGCGCGCTCGACGGGGGCGAAGCCACTCCTCTCACCCTCGACATCGAGGCCGCCGAAGGCCCGGATGTCGGCGAGTTTCGCATCGTCGATGTCGTGCAGCCGCAGCTTGAAGCCGGCGATGCCGAGCTCGGCCGCCAGGTAGACCCCGCCGATGCCCGCGCCGATGATCGCGACCCTCTCGATCGTGTCTCCGCCCGTCACGATTTTCTCCCTCGCATCCTGGCGGCCGGGACAATACGTCAGGCAGGCTGTGCTGAACAGCGGCGGTTGACACGCAAAGCGGCAAGCCATATCCGAGCGGGCGCTCGCCATGATGATATTGCGAGGCAGGGCCCGCCGGCTCGTCGCCCGATCCTGGAGCCTCTCGTGGTGCTATTATCGGCTGCACGGCATACCTCTGGCCGGGCGGCCCGGTGAGCACGTCTGGTACTTCGCCTATGGCGCCAACATGCACGACCGGGCTTTCCGCGTGCGGCGCCGCATGCAACCGGTCGAGCAGCGCGTCGGGCGCATCCGCGGCTATCGCCTTCGCTTCAATCTCGAAGGGCGACCCAGAGGCCGAGCCGCACCGGCCAATCTGTCGCCGGACCCCGAAGCCGAGGTCTGGGGCGTGCTCTACAAGGTCACCCGACGCGATCTCCTCCGCCTCGATTCGACCGAGGGCGTTCCGGGACGCGGCTACCGGCCCCAATGGTTCGCGGCCGAGGACGGCGACGGCAGCCCGTTGTCGGTTGTTGCCTATATCGCCAAAGGCAAGGACATCGACGGCAATCCGTCGCTGCGCTACCTGACGTTATTGCGCGAAGGGGCCCTCGCCAACGGGCTGCCGGGACATTGGCTGCAGTTCCTCGACAGCGTCAACCCCGCGGAGTGATCGGGTTATTTCGTATCGCATGCCCCGACGTAATACCCGGTTATGCGCCCCGGATTGTCAATCGGCTGGCCGTTGGGCGCGGTCAGGTGCGTGGTGAAGTTAGCCTCCATCGCGCTGCCCCTGTAATGCGCAACCCCATCGGATCGGACCGGTGCCCCCCGCGGCGGCGTGCAGGTCATCGACCACGAGACCGTGCCGCCATTCCGCTGCTCCCTGTCGATCTTGCATTGGACGTTGCCCTCGGTCTCGACCGGCACCGGGTTCGCGGGAGTAATGCAGGCCATGCGCGTCATCTTCGTGGGGCCGCCTGGCTGCGACTGCGCGCCGGGTGGGGACGGCGCTCCGACAGGCATGCGCATCTCGGTGGTAAACTGCCATTTGCCGGCCCTGATCTCGTCCGCTGCGTGGGCTTCCGCCGTCACGACTGCGGCGGCCAAAGAGGCGGCGAGAAAAAACGCGGGTTCCGCGGCCCTGAATGTCATGTCAGCCTCCTGCTTGGGTTCGCTGCTGGGAGGCAAACACTCGAACGCGTCGTTTGACGGCATTCGCCGCTCGACCAGGTGGTTTGGCTCGGATGTCGAGTACGTGTCAGAATGGACGGTGAACGCGGGAGAGGTGCGCCAATGAAGGTGCTGAAGGGCGGCAGGCTGATCGATGGCACCGGCGCCGGACCGGTGGCGGGCGTTGCGGTCGTGGTTCGCGATCAGCGGATCGAGGCGGTCACGACGGCACCCGGCGGCGACTGGCCGAGCGATGCCGAGATCATCGACGTTTCCGGCATGACGATCCTGCCGGGCCTGATCGACTGCCACGATCACCTGGCGATGCACGGCTACGATCTGGCCCGGCGCTGGGGACTCGACGAGCCGCAGAGTACACGAACCTTGCGCACCGCCAAGGTCCTGCAAGAAACGCTCGCGGCAGGATATACCGCGGTGCGCGACGCGGCTGGTCTCGACGCCGGCTTCAAGCGGGCGATCGAGGAAGGGTTGATCGCGGGACCGCGGCTCGTGGTGTCGCTGTGCATCGTCTCGCCGATCGGCGGGATCGGCGATCTGGTCAGCCCATCCGGCTTTACCTGCTGCGTGCCGCGCGACCCGTTGCTCCCTGACGGCATCGTCAACAGCTTGGCGGATGTCCGCCCGGTGGTGCGGCGGATCGTGCGGGCCGGGGCTGACGTGATCAAATGCGCGACGACGGGCGGCGCCAGCTCGCGCCCCGAGCATGGCCCGCGCGACGGCGCCTTCAATCTCGACGAGATGCAGGCGCTGACCGAGGAGGCGCACGCCCTCGATCGCCGGGTCATGTGCCATGCGCTGGGCGGCCGCGGGCTGCGCATCGCGATCGAGGCCGGCGTCGATTCGATCGAGCACGGCTGTTACCTGAACGAGGAACCGGAACTCCTCGAAATGATGGCGCAGCGCGGCATCTTCTTCGTGCCGACCTTCGCGGTCTACGAATACCACCGCAAATCGGCGCTGCCGCATGTCCGCGAGCGGGCGCACCATCTCCGGGAACATCATGTCGAGAGCCTGCGGCGGGCGTTCGCAGCCGGCGTCAAGATCGCCGCGGGAACCGATGCGGGCGGACACGGTCATCCGAGCAACGCGATGGAAATCGAGTGCCTCGTCAAAGCGGGGTTGACGCCGCTGCAGGCGTTGCGGGCGGCGACCGGCTGGGCCGCGGAGTGTATCGGCCTGGAGCGCGACCTCGGTACCGTCGAGGAGGGCAAGCTCGCCGATCTGATCGTCGTCAACGGCGACCCGCTCAGCGACGTGACCATGCTGCAGGACCTCGAGCGCGTTGCCTTGGTGCTGAAGGGCGGGGAAATTGCCGCGAACCGCCTCGCAAAAACTCCGCGCTAATTACCCTCACCCTTCGTATTCGTCGTGCAGGCGCACCCACGACATCTTGTGAGGCCCGCTCTCGTCGCGTCCCTTGGGGACGAGGTCGAGCCAGTGATAGGCGCCGTTCATCATGTCGAGGCCGCGCGCGTAGCATGAATAGGTGTGATAAATCCTTCCGTCGTCGTCCCTGTAGAACGCGCTGATGCCCGGCAGTTCCTCCAATGTCATCTTGCTCAGAGCGTAGTTGTAGACGACTTCTCCGGATCCCAATTGTTCGGGCCGGGCCGAGACATGGTAGTCGTAATTGAAGTCGCTGCCGAAGGACGAGACCCATTTGAAGGTCCACCCCATGCGCTTCTTGAAGGCCTCGATCCTTGCCAGCGGCGCGCGGGAGATGGCCAGAAAGCTGACATCGCGCTGCCGCAGATGGGTGTCGATACCGTTGAAATTATCAGCCCAAAAGGAGCAGCTCTTGCATCCTTCTTCCCAGTCGGGGCCGAGCATGAAATGATAGACGGCGAGCTGATGCCTGCCGCCGAACAGCTGCGACAGCGTCTCGCGGCCGCCAGGCGCTTCGAAAACATAGTCCTTGTCGACCAGCTCCCACGGCAGGTTCCGCCGTTGCTGGCTGAGCCGGTCGCCCAACCGGGTGAATTCCTTTTCCTGGATGAGGAGCTGCCGGCGGGCGGCGAGCCATTCCTCATGCGAAACTACTTGATGATTCTCCATCATAACCTCCGGGGTCACTGGTATTTGTATTGGGGCTGCCAGCCATCCGCACCTTCGGGCAATAGGTCGAAGAAGTGCCAGATCGGGCAGAAATCGTCGCCCGGACCGAAACGAGTGTCGGAAACGCGGCGGATCCGCTGACCGCGTTTGCGGAACACCGAAACGCCGGGCAGCCAGCCATTGTCGCTCCGGTACCCCATGTCTTGGGCGAAGCTCGTGCCGCGATGCGACACCATGCGAAAGCGCCAACCGCGCGCGGCCTTGAACTTCTGCTGTGCCAGCGGGTCGTCCGGCGAGGCGACGACAAAAGCAGCGCGATTTTCGATATGCGGCAGGATCCCGTTGAAGCCGTCTGCCCACAAGGTGCAATAGCGGCAACCCGCACCCATGTTGTGGATCACGAACAGGTACTCTTTGTCACCGAAAAGCTCGGACAGGGGTACCTTGCCGTCGGTGGTCGAAAACTCGTAGTCGGTGACCTCCTCGGGTTCGACCGATTGCTGAAGCTCGCGCATCTTGTCGCGCAGCTCGGCGATCTGGTGCCGATAGTGAGCCAATTTCTCGGACGTTTGAGTGTATTGCATGGAATCACTCCGTGTTGAGGGAACGCCGTTTCGTCCTGCTTCGCGGTGCAGCTCTCTTTACCCTTGCCGCCTTGCTGCGCTCGATCTGGTCGAGCCAGGCGGCCAGGGTTTCGAATTGCGACTGCCAATACTTGCTGTAACGGTTGATCCACGCCGCCGCGTGATAGATCGGCCCGGCGTCGAGCCGGCACCGGCTGACCCGGCCGGTCCGTTCTTGCGTCACGAGCCCCGCCTTCACCAGCACCTGGATGTGCCGGGAGACCGCCTGCAGCGAAATCGCGAACGGCTCGGCCAGTTGGGAAACGAGCAGATCCTCGCCGTCGAGCCGCTCCAGGATGGCGCGACGCACGGGATCGGCAAGAGCCGAGAAAACACGATCGAGGGCCTTCGGCTCGGGCTCATCCGGAGCTGACCCGGCTTTTGCCGTCCGGCTGAGATCGATCAACGACATGGTTGATAGTCAACCATATCGTTGACCATTTGTCAAGCACCGGCGGGAAGGCTTATTCATCGAGGCACCCGGAGGCCCCGCCGATGACCAATCCCACCCGACCCCTCGCCCTCGTGACCGGCGCATCGAGCGGGATCGGCGCCGATCTCGCTCGTGAATTGGCGCGAGACGGCCACGACCTCGTGCTGTCGGCGCGGACCGTGGCGCCGATGGAGACGCTCGCTGCCGAGCTCGAGGCGCACGGCGCCCGCAGCGTCGTCATCCCCGCTGATCTCAGCAAGCCCGGAGGAGGCGGCGCGCTGGCGAACGCGATCGAAGCCCGCGGATTGACAGTCGACGTGCTGGTCAACAACGCCGGGCTCGGCGGTGTCGGCCGCTTCGACCAGATGGAACCGATGCGGATTGCCGAGATGCTCCAGGTCAACATCGTGGCATTGACCGAGTTGACCCGTCTGCTGTTGCCGGACATGGCCGCCCGCCGCCGCGGCAAGGTGATGTTGGTGGCCTCGACCGCCGCCTTTCAGCCGGGTCCGTGGATGGCGGTTTATTTCGCTACCAAAGCCTATGTGCTGAGCTTTGGCGAGGCGCTCGCCTACGAGCTGCGCAACTCCGGGGTTAGCGTGACGGTCCTCTGTCCCGGCGCGACCGCCACCAATTTCTTCAAAGTGGCCGGCACCGAGCACGGGGTGTTGCGCCCGACGATGAGCGCGGCTGCGGTTGCGCGCATCGGCTATCGCGGCTGCAAGGCCGGGCGCCGCGTGGTCGTCCCCGGCATGCTCAACAAGATCCTCGCGGTCGCCGCCAGCCTGTCACCGCACCGGATTTCGCTACCCGCCGCCAACGCTCTGATGTCGCGGCGCTGAGGACGGTTCGGATATATTGCTTTATAAATGGGTCAAGGGAGGAGATCGGTGCTCGGGGGCGGATATCGGAGGATGCTCGAACGCCTGGCCACGGCGCTGATGCTGGCGGCCGCACCGCTTGCCTGTGCCACCCCGCGTCCGCCCTCCGCCGTACAAAATCCGTTCATCGGGACCTGGGCCACGGCGGAGAACGACAGTGTCACCATCCGCCAGGATACGATCGTCCAGACCCAGCCGGACGGCCACAGCAGGGCGCTCGACCGGAACAGCTGCGGCGGGGTGTTCCGCTTCGGCTACGACACGAAAAGTCGCCAGGCGCTCACTGGCCTGATCGCCCGACAGCCCGACCTGCGTCAGAAACTCTCCGAGTTGTTGGTCGAGCCGAGCTACCCCGTAGCTGAGCTCGATTGCGATCGCGGTGATCAAACCTATGTCCTGTTGAATGATCGCCAGCTTGTGGCGATCTACCGCGACGGCGACATTGGTGCGATCGAGCGCTTGGCGCGCCGTTAATGTGCATGCGGGGACCTACCGCAGTGAGAAGGCCAGCGTGGCGGCATCGGCTTCTCCATCCCGCTCTGCTGGGTCTGGGGGCGAGCATGCTGGCGTCGTGCGGTGCCGGGCAAGTTCAGCGGCCGGCCCAAATCGCGGTTGAGCCTCGGCAACAATCTTCGCCAACGGTGTTGCCCCCACCTGGCGCCGTCGCGCATCCGGCACGCAAGCCCGCCCCGCCTCCGTCGACCGCAAGCCCGCCCTCCGAAGCCGGCGAGGCGGCGTTGGCGATGACTGGGCCGGAAGCCGCAAGGACCGCCCCAGGTCCGGCCGTCGTCTCGCCCCTGCAAGCGCAAGAGCTGATCGGGCTGGACCAGCCGGCAGCAACCCGCCTGCTGGGAGACGCGATGGAGCGCACCGAGCAATCGCCTGCCACCATATGGCGATACAAGACCGCGAACTGCGAGCTCGATCTCTATTTTTATCTCGATCTGCGCAGCGGCCGAATGCGGACGTTACATTACGCATTCAAGGGCGACGCAATCGATCCGGCCAGGCGCCAGAATTGTCTGAGAGAACTCGTTGCCGCCCGAGGCAGCTAGGGTCATCTCGCCGATGCCGCGCCTCCTTCTCGTTGACGATGACGATTTGTTCCGCGAGTCACTCGGCCTGAACCTGGTCGACGAAGGGTACGAGGTCACTACCGTCGGCAATGGCGACGACGCGCTCGGCTTTCTCGAGAGCGGCGGCACCGCCGATGTGGTCCTACTTGACTGGCGCATGCCCAATCTTTCGGGTCTCGAGGTGTTGCGGCGCATGCGCCGTATCGGGATCACGATCCCGGTGATCTTCTTGACGGTGCTGTCCGACGACATCTACGAAGAGGCGGCCCTCGAGGGCGGCGCCGTCGATTTCATCGACAAATCGCGCCGGCTGCCAATTCTCTTGAAGCGCCTCGAGTTGATCGCCGGAGGGGTCCGGCCCATGGCCGATTCGGGTGTGCGGCCCGCGCCATCTCTTCGCCTCGGCCGGCTCGAGCTGCGCTTCGACGCGAACCGAGCGCAATGGGCCGGTCGAACAGTCGACCTCACTCTGACGGAATTCAAGATTGTCACGCTCTTAGCCGAGACGGCAGGGCAGGACATTGGCTATCGCGAGATCTATGATCTTGTCCACGGCAAGGACTTCATCGCCGGACACGGCGCGGAGGGCTATCGTGCCAATGTACGAACCTTCATCAAGCGCATCCGCAAGAAGTTCCGCGATGCCGATCCCGGTTTCGATCAGATCGAAAACTACGCTGGCTTTGGATACCGCTGGACCGCACAAAAGTGATGCGCGTCAAGGTATCCGCTGGGTCTGGTCGCTGACGGCGAAGACGGCACTGCTCACCGTGATCTTCGTCCTCGTCCCGGTCTTCTTATATCTGGAATTCCGCTCGGCCTACCAGGAGAGCCAGGAGTTACTGTTGCGCAGCGTGCGCGACGAGGGCCGGGTGATCAGCCAGTCCTTGCTGCCGTTGCTCGATGCCGCCAATTCCGGCTCCCTGCCGGAACTCGGCCAGCATCTCGCCCGCTTTGCCGGCGAGGTGACGACGATCAAGGTACTGCTTGCGCCGGCCGGCGGCGGCGCCGGCACCGACGGATTTTATTATGTAGCGTCCTGGCCTGCGGTCGCGCCGAGCAATCTCGAAGCGGAACGCGAAACACTGGTTCAGCAGGGCGTGCTCGACCGGCTTGCCCAGGACTGCCGGGGCGAAATGCCCTTTTCCTTGATCTATCGTCGTCCGACCGGCGGAGCCGAGATCGTCACCGCGGTGACGCCGCTGTCGACGGCGGCCGGCTGCTGGGCGGTTATCGCCTCGTTTTCTGCCGACGCCTTCCCGTCGGCGCATCTCGGCCAGCCTTACTGGAGGACGACGCCGGTTTTGATCGCGGCGCTGATCTACCTCGCCATGGCGATGATCACTTTTGCGACTTTGCTGAGCGTCCATCGCGGGCTACGCCGCTTCGCGCAGCGCGCCCGCCACATCCGCGAGCAGGGGCCCGATGCGGGGTCATTCGCCGGCCGCGACGGCCTGCCCGAACTGGCTGAGGTGGCGGCCGAGTTCGACCGGATGGTGGACGCCCTGCACCGCTCCGCCGCTGACCTCCGGCGTACCGCGGAAGACAACGCCCACGCCTTCAAGACGCCGATTGCCGTTATCCGCCAGTCGCTGGAGCCGTTGCGGCGCATCCTGCCCGAAGACAGCCAGCGCGCTCAGCGCGCGATCGGCCTCGTCGAACATTCGCTCGATCGGCTGGATGGGCTGGTCGCCTCGGCGCGCAGCCTCGACGAGGCGATGGCCGATCTGATCGCGGAGCCGCTGGTGTCGGTCGATCTCGGGGTGGTCATCGGCAGACTGATCCAGATCCGCTCTGCGATCCTTGCCGGCCGCGACGTGACGATCGTTCTTGCCAGTCGTGACCTGACGATAACCGCGGATCTGCTGCCCGGTCTCTTCGTGCTCGGCACCGAAGAGATGATCGAGACCGTCGTGGAGAACCTGATCGACAACGCTGTCTCGTTTGCGCCGCCGGGCAGCGAGATCCTGGTGCACCTGACCCGCGACGGCTCCTTTGCCCATCTTACCGTCTGTGACCAAGGTCCGGGGGTACCCGCGGCGCAGCTCGACCGCATCTTCGACCGGTATTATTCCGAGCGCCGCGCCGAGACACCGGGTGAGAGTCCGTCCAGCTATTTCGGGATCGGATTGTGGATCGCCCGCCGCAATGTCGAGGCGATGGGCGGGACGATCGAAGCGGAAAATCGAATACCGTACGGATTGGCAGTGCGTATTCGACTGCCGCTGGCGCCAAGCCGGGGTTAGGCGGAGACCGGCGCGCCGGAATGGAAGCAAGGCTGAAATCGGGGATGTGGATCAAGGCGCTGATCCGGCGCTGCGATCTCGCTGCGATCGCGATCGCAGTCCTGGCCCGAGGCGATGACGATGCCGGCGCGATACTGCTCAAATTCACTAGCCGCGACACCGGATGCTCGGTGCTGGCGCAGGCGCGTGGGCCTGATGGCGAGCTTGTCTGGATGCGGGCAACAGGTTCCGCTCCGGTCGCCGAAGCCGAGGCCGATGCTTATATCGAACGCCAACGCCGGCGCGACCCCGATGTTTGGGTGGTCGAGATCGAAAACGGGTCGCCGGGAACCGTCCTCGACGGACGCATCATTTAATACGCCCAAGCCCATATGTTGTCGTGCCACTGAGGACCGGAGCGTCCACATGAACCACCCGCCGCCTTCGCAAAAACCGGCGCACCCGGATGTCGAGATCGAGGGCGTGACGACCGTTTCCGGGCGCCACCTGCGGATCGACACGTTCTCGTTCAGGCACCGCCTGTTCTCTGGAGAATGGAGCGCCAAGCGACACTATGAAGTGCTGCGCCGCGGAGGGGCAGTCGCGATCGTGCTTTACGACCCCGATCGCGACTGCGTCGTGCTCGTCGAGCAGTTCCGTTTGCCGGCGCTGCTCGCCGGGAGCTCGCCCTGGCAGCTCGAAGCGGCGGCCGGGCTGATCGACACCGACGAGACGCCGGAGGCGGTCGCCATCCGCGAGACGCGCGAGGAGACGGGCCTGGCGCTGATCGGCGAGCCGATCCGCATCCAGCGGTACCTGTCCTCCTCGGGCAATTCGGACGAGAGCATCGTGCTGTTCTGCGGCCGCGTCGATTCGACCTTGGCGGCCGGAGTACACGGTTTACCCGATGAGCACGAGGATATTCGCGTCGTCGTCAAGACATTCGCAGAGGTCGAGGCTCTGATCGATGGCGGCGCGATCGAGAGCGGTCACACCCTGATCGCCCTCTATTGGCTGTTGCGCCACCGCGACCGCGTTCGCCAGCTCTGGCTAGGCCTCCCCGCCCGTGACCCTGCTTCAACCCGCGGCACGGCGATTGACCAATGAGAGCCCGCGCAGAATATCGATCGCCTGGGTCAACTGCTCGTCGCTTGCCGAGCCGATATCCTCGGTGGCGACGGACGGTGCCGCGGTCGGGCCGGGCGTCACGGTGGCACCCGGAGGCACGTCGGCCGGCAGCGTGACGCCCCCTGCCGCGGATTGGTCGGGGTTTTTTAGCGCACCCGGTAGATCGGCCTCGCGCCGCCCTTCAGTGTGTTCGAGTTTCGCCAGCCTGAGGGGCGTGACAGCCAGATCGGGATCTAGACCCTTGCCCTGAATTTCCCGCCGCGAGGGCGTGGTGAAACGCGCCGTGGTCAAGCGGATCGCGCCGCCGTCACCCAATGGGATCACACTTTCGATCGAGCTCTCGCCGAAGGTCTTGGTGCCGAGCAGCATCGCCCGATGGTTGTCCTGCAACGCGCCGGCGACGAGCTCGGCCTCCCGCGCCGTGCCGCCATTGACGAGCGCGACGAGCGGCAGGCCCTTCGCGAGATCGCCCGGGGTGGCGGCGATCCGCTTGATGCTCGCGGGTTTGCGACCCTTGACGACAACGATGTCGCCCTTGTCGATGAAGGCGTCGGCCGTGGCCACGGCAGCGTCAAAGGCACCCCCAGGATTGTTGCGCAGATCGAGGATGAAGCCGATCAGCTTGTTGCCGGTCTTTTGCTGGAGAGCCTGCACAGCGCCGGCGAGGGCGGCCTGCGTCCCGCCATCGAAGCCGGCAATGCGGAGATAGCCGATGTTACCCCCCTCGACGTGTGCGGCGACGGTCTGGAGCTTGAATGCCTCGCGCTTGATCTTCAGATCGATCGGGCCGCCGCTGCCGCGCCGCACGGTCAGTGCGACCTCACTGCCGGCCGGGCCGCGCAATTTCTGCTCGGCCTCGCCCAGTGTCATATCGTAAGTCGGCTCCTTGTCGATCGTGAAGATGACATCACCCGGTGTGATGCCGGCCCGCGCCGCCGGTGATCCGTCCTGCGGCGAGATGACCTTCAACTGGCCGCTCTCGATCGTCACGACCAGCCCGAGGGTAGCGGCATCGTCATTCGCCGGCGTCTGCGAGGCCTTGAATTCCGTCTCATCCATAAAGGACGAGCGCGGGTCGAGGCCGGACAACATGCCGGCGATCGCTGCCCCGACCAGTTTCGTGTCGGCAACCGGATCGACCGCGTCCTGGCGAACACGCTCGAAAGCCTCGTCAAACAGGTTGAGCTCCTCATAGACACTGTCCTTGCCCGCGTTTTGCTGAGCGAACACTCCGCCCGCAAAAAGCGGCACGGTCACCAGGATCAGGATCGCCAATCTACGCACCCGCACCATCCTTCATCAACAGCGCCTGCCGGACGGGCCGCCTCGGCAAGCGCTGACCTTAGCCGAACAATCATGGCATAACCATGATTGTCGCAAGGTTCTGCGGGTCGCGGGTCAACCAAAGCCGCAAACTACTTGGGCCGGACGGAGAGACCTCCGCCCGGCCCAGTTCTGTCAAGTTCTCTGAGCTATCGGCTTTAGCGACCCAGGTGTCCGCCGGTCTCGGGGGAGGTCGACGTCCCGGCGCCGGTATTCCGATTCGCGAGATCGTACGACGCCATCTGCTGCAGTTGCTCCTTGGTGCGGTCGAGCGTCAGGCGATTGTTGTCGGACTTGATGTCGCTGAGCGGAATCGCGACAAACTTGCCGCCCATTCCAAGGAACGAGCCGACATCGACGACGACTGCGTCGACTTTGCCGTCCTTGTTGAGAACCAGATCCTTCACGCTGCCGATGTTGCGGTTTTGCACGTCATAGACGGTGCTGCCGAGCATCTTGCTGGCGCGGATCTCGTCCGGCTGGATGATGTTGGTCGTCACTGCGGCATGCGTTTCCGGCGTTGCGTGCGTCTGTGCGTACGCTGCCGGCGTTGCAGTGGCGATGAGTGCGGCAAACACCGCGGTCATGGTTGCTTTCGACACTTTTTCCTCCTGATAAAAACTCAGACATGCCGCCAACATTCAAAGTATGGCGGCAGTTCCTGCCGGGAGAATCGGTGATCGTCAGATGACGTGGAACACGTACAGCAGAATGATCACCGGAATCGGGATTCCCAGCAGCCAAAGCAGTAGACCCCTACCCATGGTTTGACTCCTTCGCATTGTCTTCGAATGAGGAGCAACACGACGATCGGAAGAAAGCAGTCCGTTGTCCTACTGCCCTATCGCTCGCCAACAAGCCGGACAAACCGGCGGTTCCTCGCTGACCCAAAGAGCTGGAACCAACCCGGGCCGGCGAACGATCGTTACTGCGATAGAAATTCGCGAGGACAATCCATGGCAATTCATCAGTCGGACGCGCAAAAGCAAACGGTCAGGCGCGTCATGCACGAGTTCAAGCACGGAGAGCTCGAAACCAGTCGCGGGCGAAAGGTAAAGAACCCGAAGCAGGCAATTGCGATCGGGCTGCGCGAGGCCGGTGCCTCGAAATATGAGAGCAAAGAGAAGAATCGGGAAAATCCGAAACGGACCAAGGCGCGCGAGCGGCACGGTGCAACCGAGAATGACCGCAGCGAGCCCCGCGGCGGCCGGGAGAGGACCCGTGCGGAACTTTATGCGGCAGCGAGGCGCCGGAACATTCCCGGGCGTTCCAAGATGAGCAAGCGAGAACTCGAGCGTGCTCTGTCTTAGATGGCGATTTTGAGCGGAGCGTTTTGGCGCGTTGATTGTTAAGGACGATGACATGCCAGCGCAACGAGGGAGAGGTCCATGGATCAGCAAGTGGGTGAGGTTAGGATGAGCGATGCGGCAGCAAAGGTTGGGGACGCGGTCAGCGATCTCGCCGCACAAACCAAGGAGAGTGTTCGAGACGCGGTCGATCGGGGCAAGCCCATGCTCCATGACTTGCAGGCGAGCGCCGGTGAGGCCGTGGACGGGGCGACCGACTTGGCGCGCAAAGCGTCCACCGCCGGTGTTCAGGCTGCAACGCAGGCGAGCGATGCGATCCAAGGTGTTGCCCGCGAAGTCGGAAGCCAGACCGGCCAGGCAGCTAGCGCGATCTATCAGCAGGGCGCCCGGGCCGGGGGATATGTGAGCGAATTTACCGCGGAACGGCCGTTGGCCGCTCTGCTCATCGCCGGCGTCATCGGGTACGCGCTCGCCTACCTGATTCATCGGCCGTAAGACCTTATGCGGTGCTCGCTGGCTGCTCTTGCTGAATAGGCGGCGGAGGCCAGGCGAGCACTGCATGGTACCCGCCGGGAGCGTCCGGGCTGTACCACGATTCCCGCTCCTGGCGCCAAGCCGAAATGGGCCGAGCGGCGCGGCCGATCCGCCTCTGCGGTCGGAACGCCGCGCTCTCCAACTCCCGTCCAGCCTGGTCGCGATGATGACCGTCCTGACCGCGGGAATGGTCGTCGCGTTCCTCTATTTCGCCCGCGACGTAATCGTTCCGATCACCCTTGCTGTGCTGTTGAGCTTTCTGCTGGCGCCTGCGGTCCGCTGGCTGCGCCGACTGTCGATCGGCAAAGTCGCAGCGGTGACGCTCACAGTGCTGATCGCGTTCTTGACCATCCTCGGCTTCGCCGCGATCGTCGTGCAGGAAATCTCGACACTGGCGGAAGATCTTCCTGATTACCGCTACAACATCGAGACCAAGATTCACTCGCTGCCGGGGGTCGTACCCGGTGGCGGAGTATTCGGCCGCGTCGCCGCGATGTTCGGCGACCTGCGCAAGGAACTGACGAAGTCCGAAACCCAAAGCCCGACCGCGGCAACTCACCGCTCGGCGCACGGCGCTTCGTCGGGAGAGCCACCGACGACGACGCCTATACCGGTCGAAATACGGCAGCCGGATCTGCAGCCGCTGCAGATCGTCGAGAGCATTATCGGTCCATTGCTTCAGCCGATGGCGATGGCAGGGTTGGTGATCGTGTTCGCGATCATGATCTTGCTCGAGCGAGAGGACTTGCGAGACCGCCTGCTCCGGCTCGCCGGTCGCGACCTGCACCGGACAACGGTAGCGATGGACGACGCTGCCCAGCGGATCAGCCGTTACCTGCTGCGGCAACTTGTCGTCAACGGCTGCTGCGGCTTGCCGATCGGGTTGGGCCTGGCCGTCATCGGTATCCCTAATGCCGCGTTGTGGGGAATCCTCGCGGCACTTTTGCGGTTCATCCCTTATCTCGGGATCGTCATCGCCGCCTGCTTTCCGATCGCGCTTGCCGTGGCGGTGGACCCGGGCTGGTCTCTGCTCGTCTGGGTCGTCCTGTTGTTCGTCGGGATCGAGGCCGTCGTCGCCAACCTGCTCGAGCCTTGGGTCTACGGTGCGAGCACCGGCTTGTCCCCGGTCGCGCTGATCGCGGCAGCGACCTTTTGGACCTGGCTATGGGGGCCGATCGGGTTGCTGTTGTCGACCCCGATGACGGTCTGTCTCGTCGTTCTCGGGCGGCACGTGCCACAGCTCGAATTTCTCGACGTGATGCTCGGCAACGAGCCCGTGCTCGCGCCAAGTGAAACACTCTACCAGCGCCTCCTGGCGAACGATCCCGAGGAGGCGACCGAGCAAGCCGAAGAATTCATCAAGGAGCGGTCTCTTGCCGATTTTTTCGACGAGGTCGCGATCCCCGCACTCGTAACGGCGCAGATTGACAGCGACCGCGGCGCCTTGTCTCCCGAGCGTCGCACGATGATCAAGGGTGGTGTCCGAGCTATGCTGGAGGACCTTTCCGACAACTCGATCGCCGAACTCGCATCGCGGGCGGAGACCGAGGCACCGAGGATCGTTTGCGTGGCCGGCCGCAACGAACTCGACGAGGCTGCGGCCTCCTTGCTGGTGCATCTCCTGCGTTCCGAACACCACGCCGGGGTCGCAGAAGCGCTTTCTGCGGACGCGCTGGCGTTGGACGGTCCCGATCAACCGTCGCTTCAGCACGCCACCTTGGTGTGTCTATCGCTGATCAGCACCAGCTCGTCGGCCCGCGCTCGCTTTCTCGAGCGGCGGCTTCGCCGGCGCGCGCCGCGTGCCAAGGTATTGGTCGGCTTCTGGGGATCGACCGAGAGCGGCCTCGCGGTTGCCGACACGACAATGGCTCGGCAGGACACCTTTGTTGTGACCTCGTTGCGCGATGCCATGACGAGCATCGGATCCTGGCTTGTGGAGGAGAAAGTGCCAGCGCAGGTCTGATGTGCACCTGTGCACCGCTTTCGGATCACAGAGCAAGGTGGAACCAAGGCCGCCGCCGGCTGTTGGATGTGCGCCCGCAAGCGCGAACGGTGGGAAGAGATTGAAGCAAGACGGCTAGGGAGACCAAGGTGATCAAAATTCCCGCAAAGGAAATGACCAAACTGCCTAGCATTGCTCGCCGCAACCGGCGTACGGGCGGATCGGGGGCGGCAGGAAAGGGCACCCAGCGCGGGAACGGGCACGATATGACGCGGGGGACGATGCCGGTGGGTGAGTTCTTTTACGAGGCATGGCAGTTTCGCGAGCTGCTCGATGCGCTGCCTGTGGCGATCTACACGACAGATGCCGCCGGTCGCGTCACGTTTTTCAATCAGGCCGCAGCAGAGTTCTCGGGCCGCGTGCCCGAAATCGGCAGCGACCAGTGGTGCGTCACCTGGCGCTTGTATTGGCCCGATGGTCAGCCGATGGCGCACGACGAGTGCCCGATGGCGAGGGCCCTGAAGGAAGACCGGCCGATCCGCAATGGGGAGGCGATAGCCGAGCGACCCGACGGAACACGCGTGCCGTTCATGGCCTATCCGACGCCGCTTCATGATGCTTCGGGCCGGCTCGTTGGAGCAGTGAACATGTTGCTCGATCTCACCGCTCGCAAAGAAGCCGACGAAGCGCGGCGGATTCTCGACGAGACGCTCGAGCAGCGCGTCGAGGAACGGACCCGGCAGCTGACCGAGGCCGTGACGCAACTGCGTGAGAGTGAGCGCCGCTTCCGGCTTTTTGTCCAGGGCGTCACGGACTACGCCATTTTCATGCTGGACACAGAGGGCATCATTAGCAACTGGAACTCCGGCGCCGAGCGCATCAAGGGCTATCGGGCCAACGAGATCATCGGGCGGCATTTTTCCGTGTTCTACACCCCTAAGGATCAGGAGGACGGGGTGCCGCGTCGCGCGTTGATGACAGCCGCCCGCGACGGCAAATTCGAGGCCGAGGGTTGGCGGATACGCAAGGACGGTTCGCGGTTCTGGGCGAACGTGGTCATCGACGCGGTCCACGATGATAACGGCGAGTTGATCGGGTTCGCCAAGGTCACGCGCGACATGACGGAACGCCGTGCCGTCGAAGAGCAGCTGCGTCAGTCGCAGAAGATGGAGGCGGTTGGTCAGCTCACCAACGGTGTGGCTCACGACTTCAACAATCTCCTCGCCGCAATCATCCCGAACCTCGAATTGGCCCAGCCGCACATCAAGGAAGAGCGGGTTCTGCGATATTTGGCGAATGCGATGCACGCCGCCGAGCGCGGCGCGCAGCTGACCAACCAGCTTCTCGCCTTCTCCCGCCGGCACGATGTTCTGACCGAGCCGGTCGATGCCAATCAACTCATCACCGCAACCTGCGAGATGCTCCCCCGCACGATCGGGCCGAGGATCGCCATCGAGACGGTTCTCGACGCAGATGCGTGGCCGGTGATGAGCGAGCCCGGCCAGTTGGAACTGGCGCTCCTCAACCTCGCGATCAACGCGCGAGACGCGATGCCGAGCGGCGGGACGTTGACGATCGCGACCAAGAACATCACTCGTGGATCTAGCAGCCGGCGGCCACCCTTTGATCCCGGCGATTATGTGATGATCTCCGTGACCGACACGGGAACCGGCATGAGCGAAGAAGTTCGCAGCCGCGTCTTCGAGCCTTTCTTTACGACGAAGGAGACGGGCAAGGGCACCGGGCTCGGCCTGAGCATGGTCTACGGGTTCGTCAAGCAGTCCGGCGGGACGATCACGATCGACAGCGAGATCGGCAGAGGAACCACCTTTCGGATTTACCTGCCGCGCGCTCAGCATTGGCCGGGGATTGCCGACAGGGCAGACGCGGCAAGCAAGTGGAACGCCGGGCCGCCCTCGCGCATCCTCGTGGTCGACGACAACAGCGCTGTTCGCACCATTACAGCGATCATGCTGCGGACGCTCGGGCACGATGCGGTCGAGGCAGCGAGCGGGCAGCACGCGCTTGCCCTTCTCGAACGGGACCGACGGTTCGATCTGATGATCATCGATCTGTCGATGCCCAATATGGACGGAGACGAGTTTGCAACGAGAGCCGGGGAGTTCATCCCAGACGTACCCAGGCTGTTTGTAACCGGTTACGCCGAGGCAGGCCGGCTGAGACGAAGGGCCGACGGCGAGATGCTGAAAAAACCCTTCCGACGCGCGCAGCTTGCCGAAAAATTACAGCGCATCTTGCGCGTCACGGCGCGACGGGGATAGGCGCGACGCCATCGATTGCAGACCGCAATGATGCCGTAAGGGCTTAGATCCTACTCCGTCGGGGCGCCGGAGCCGGATGACGGCCGGAAAGACGTGCCAGAGGACAGCAGAGTCACACCCGCGATGAGCGCACCAATTCTGGCGGAGGCGATGATCTTGGTCAGGACGACATAGACGTCGCCGGCGAGCCCAAGTGGTGATAGGTTTCAGGTGCGATCAGCAAGGCCACAGTCACGATCATCAGCAGCAGTGCGACAGCGTCGAGATAGCGCGCGTGCGGCGGCAGGCTCTCGAACCCTGATCAGAATACGCCGCTAAACTGGAAACCCAGCAGGATCTGGGCGCCCAATACGAGCATCCGGGCTTCCTCGAGGGCGGTCTTGATGAGTTTGCCAAGTTACATCCGGCACCGGCCAGCGCGCTCGGCGAAGCCTATCTGCAATGACGAACAACCGAAGGCGGGGAAACTCCGCTGCGAAGATCGATGAACGTAGGCTCCGTTCTTCGGGATCTTGCACGAAACTTCAGTGGAACCGCTCGGCCTTGGCCGGGGTTTTTTCAGTATCGGGAATTTGCAAGGAGATGAAAATGGCAGTTGCTGCTGGACCGGAAGTGATGACTCGGGAAACCGCCCGCTTGATCGCCAGCGATAAGGTGGAAGGGACGCCGGTGCGCCGCAGCGATGGAGAAAAGCTCGGCACAATCAAGCGCGTCATGATCGACAAACGCAGCGGGAAGGTGGCTTATGCGGTCATGACGTTTGGCGGCTTCCTCGGCATCGGCGACGAATATCGTGCTCTGCCGTGGAGCATGCTGCGTTACAACGAAAATCTCGATGCCTACGAGCTCAACGTCACGGAAGATCAGCTCCGCCATGCGCCCGCACTCGCGAGCGGATGGGATACCGGCGCCATCGGCCGCGACTGGGAGCGCAACGTCCATGACTACTACCGGGCGTCGCCTTACTGGTAAGACGTCAGGCAGGAGTTGGGACATCGGTGGAGCGGCCAATGGCCGCTCCACTTCTTTATGCCGACCTCATCCCTTCTTGACGATGCAGGGAACTTGCTTTTGTCGCGCAACGTTTGGACAAGGAACAAGAACACTGCTGTGGTGTCGTAATGCTTGGCACGATCCTGCTGATCATCCTGATCCTGATCCTGATCGGCGCACTGCCGACCTGGCCATATAGCGGCGGCTGGGGATATTACCCGAGCGGCGGCTTCGGCCTGTTGCTGATAATCGTCATCATTCTTTTGCTTGTCGGACGCATATAGCCGCTCCTAGCGTGGGGCGGAAAAGCGCAGAGGCTGGGCAAGAATGCACTGCCTCGGGGGCCGTGCGGGCTTCGAGACGCGCCCCGGCTGCGCCGGATCGCTCCTCAGCATGAGGGTGTGTTGCTGATGGCACTAAGAAAAGTGCCTCATCCCCGGCCTGCGCCGGGGCAGGCTCTGAGGTGCTTCGCGAAGCGAGGCCTCGAAGGACGCACGGCATTTTTCCAGTCCGATGGCTTCTTGCCTAGCCTCGCAGCGCATTCCGCCAACGGTGGTAGCACCGTCCCCTTTGGTGGCGGATCATCGATGCGACCGGCTCCAGAACCGTCAGCGCAAGCAATATATGGTTATTGTCTCCGGAACAGGGCGACTGTGACGGAAGTCGGCGGAATACGCTGCGCTATTCCGCCCGACGCCCGTCTCCGGAACAGGGCGACTGTGACGGAAGTCGGCGGAATACGCTGCGCTATTCCGCCCGACGCCTATTGCCGACAGCAACATGCCTCCATAGCGCGTTTGCACCGCATCGCAGGGAACGGCGGCGCGCGGCGTCTGTTCGAATTGCAAGCGCAGTTGAACAATGAGGCACTGGCCTCGCCAGCAACAAGACCCGCCGGGTTTCACTGAAGAACTCAATCCGCGGCCGGACCACGGCGAACACTCCTACTGCAGCTGCGGCAAACTGCAAGGTCGGACAGCCCTGATTACCGGGGTCAATTCGGGGATTGAATTCTATGGAAATTCGGTGTTGCCTAAATTAACGAGCCGCTCTTGATCGAGCCCGTGCGAGCCCCGGGCCCCGCGCCGCGGGGCGGGGCTCGCATCAGGAAATTTCCTCCAGCCGGGCGGCTTGCAAGCTGGTCACCCGGCCGGCGAAGTGATCGGCGAACGCCTTTGCCTCTTCTGCCAATCTGAAGGTGACCGAGAGGCACATCGCACCGCCGTTCTTGTGGCTGGCAAAAGTCGACGGCTCAAACCGCCGCTCATCGAGCCACATGCGCATCTCGTTCATTTTGTCGCGAAGTTCGGCCGGATCCAGCCAAATCTCGACGGTTATGCATATCCCACCCCTCAATCAGGCAAGACCACACCTGGATAAGCGTATGAGATAGCAGCGGGTTCCCGCTCGGCTCATGCGGTTCTCGCATCGCTGCCCCGCATTCCTGGAGTTCCGGGCGATCAACCGATAGTCTTCGTCGCGTAATGAGAGACCCGGGAGGGGTCGGTGGCGGAGATTGCGGGCGGCCGCGTGATCAGCGGCATGCGGGAGGCATCGCTCGCTGCGCTGATGGAGCGCACGGCATGCGCGGCGACCGGGCTTGGCGAACTCGGCGTCGGCGCGGGCGATGCGATCGGCCTGGTGCTGCGCAATGATTTCGCGTTCTTCGAGGCGAGCTATGCCGCACAGCGTCTGGGCGCCTTCAGCGTGCCGGTCAAGTGGCACGGCAAGACCCCTGAGATCGCCTACGTCCTGAGAGATTGCGCCGCCAAGGCGGTGGTTGCACATGCCGACCTCTTGCCGGAGGTCGGGCCGGCGATGCCCGCCGGCGTGCCGCTCTTTGTCGTGCCGGCGCCGCCCGAGATCGCCGCCGCCTACGGGCTTCCCGACGAGCTTTGCCGCCCGCCGGCGGATGCGCTGCTCTGGGAAGACCTGGCGACTTGCTTCCCGCCGCTGCCGGAAGCCCCACCGGGGACGATTTCCAGCATGATCTACACCTCGGGCACCACCGGCAATCCCAAGGGCGTTCGGCGGCTCAGCACCGGTTCCGAGACGGCGCAGCTGTTCGCCTCCTTGGCGAGCGCCATATTCGGCATAGCGGCGGACCGGGCCATCCGCACCGCGATCACCGGCCCGCTCTATCACAGCGCGCCCAATGCCTATGGCCTCCAGGCGGTGCGCGCGGGCGCTCTTGCCGTCCTACAGCCGCGTTTCGAGGCCGAGGGGCTGCTGCGCCTGATCGAGCAATACCGCATCACCCACCTGCATATGGTGCCCACCATGTTCGTCCGGCTGCTGCGCCTGCCGGTGGAGGTGAAGCGCCAATACGACCTCGGATCGCTCGAATGGGTGGTGCACGGTGCCGCACCCTGCCCCGTCGAGGTCAAGCGGGCGATGATCGAATGGTGGGGGCCGGTCATCTACGAGTATTACGGCGCAACCGAAACCGGCATCGCTACGTTGAGCACCTCCGAGGAAGCGTTGCGCAAGCCGGGAACCGTCGGACGGCCGCTGCCGGGCGGCACCGTGCGGATCTACGACGCCGCAGGCCGGGTTCTGCCGGCAGGCGAGGTTGGGGAGATTTATCTCTGGCTCGACGGCTTTCCCGATTTCACCTACCACGGCCTCGACGACAAGCGCCGCGAGGTCGGGCGCGACGGCTTGGTGACACTCGGTGATGTCGGCTACCTCGACAAAGACGGCTACCTCTTCATCGGCGATCGCCGGCGCGACATGGTGATTTCCGGCGGGGTCAATATCTATCCCGCCGAGATCGAGATGGCGCTCCTCGCCATGCCCGGCGTGCACGATTGCGCGGTGTTCGGCATCCCGGACGAGGAGTTTGGCGAAACTCTCTGCGCCCACATCGAGGCCGATCCGCAAGCCCGCCTCGGAGCTGCGGCGGTCACGGCATTCCTGCGCGGGCGCCTTGCCGATTTCAAGGTGCCGCGGGTGATCAAGTTCGAAACCGCCCTGCCGCGTGAGGATTCCGGCAAGATCATCAAACGCAAGCTGCGCGAGCCCTACTGGGCCGAGACCGGGCGCCGCATTTAGCGGCATTGCTGGGTTGCTTGCCATTGGTTAGACGAGCCAGGCCGTGCCGCGTAAAGTGAGCGCCGGATCGTATGGAGGATAGCCTGTGAGCAATGCACCGCAATTGCGCCCGCTCGGCGAGGCGCTCGGCACTGAGGCACTCGGCATCGACCTGTCGCAGCCGATCGACGAGGCGACCTTCGCCTGGATCGCGCGGGCCTTTGCCGAGCATCCGGTGCTGGTGTTTCGCGACCAGCATCTCGGCGCAGCAGAGCTCGCGGCTCTCGGGCGCCGCTTCGGCGCGCCACGGCAGCACGCGCTCGTCACCTACCGCTACCCCGAAGTCCCCGAGGTGTCCTGGCTGCGCAATGTCGACGACGCCGGCAAGATCGACTGGTACGGCGTCAAGCGCGCAACCGACTGGCACACCAATTCGACCTATGAGCCCGAGCTCCCTCTCCTCGCGATCCTGCACGCGCTCGAAGTACCCGCTGCGAAGGGCGGCACCATGTTCGCTGATATGCGCGCCGCCTACGACGCCTTGCCGGCGGCGACCAAACAGCGTCTCTCGAGCCTGGTCGGGCTCCACGGACGGACCGACGGACCCGTCGGCGCGCGCCTCTACAGCCCCGACGAGGCGAACAACATGACCGACACGCACTATGTCGAAAAGCAGCGTCCGGCGGTCATCAATCATCCCGTCAGCGGCCAGCCCGATCCTCTTTGTCAACCCGATGCACACGCACGGGTTTCTCGGCATGGAGCGCGAGGAGGCCTGGCGCCTGATCGAGGAGCTCGCCGCGCACGCTACCCAGGGGCGCTTTGTCTATTACCACTCCTGGCTGGTCGGCGATGTGCTGATGTGGGACGAGCGGGCGACGATGCATCGCGGTGCCGGCGACTATCGGCCGGAGGAGCGCCGGGTGATGCTGCGAACGATCGTCTATCCGAACTAAGCAGGCCGTGCAGGAGTGAACCCGCAAAGAGTTTTTGCCGCGATTTTCGTCGTCCTGGCGCTCGTCGGCTGCGCCCAGCCGATCAGCGGGCAGGGCTCTGCCGTCTACGCACCCTATTCGCGAGATGGCGGGGCCGACATGCGCGGCGGCGGTGACGGCGGTGGCGGTGGCGGCGGCGGCGGCATGTAACGCCTGCCGGTTTGGCCGAGGCATGATGCGTATCGCCCAGCTCGGCTTGCTTCTTCTCGCGATCGCAAGCTCCGGAACCGCGTCCGGGCAATCCGTCCTGCAATACCACGGCAGTCCCGGCCGCAGCGGCGATTTCGTCATTCCGTCGCTGAGCTGGGAGCGCGCCCGCAACATCCACCTGGACCCCGGCTTTCATCCGCAATTTTCCGGCCACGTCTATGCCCAACCGCTGTTTTGGCAGCCGGAGGGAATGCTGATCGTCGCCACCGAGGACGATACTGTGCATGCGATCGACGCAAAATCCGGGGGCGAGATCTGGAGCCGGGCGCTCGGCCGGCCTGTGCCGCTCTCGACCCAGCCTTGCGGCAACATCGATCCGTTGGGGATCACCGGTACGCCGATCATCGACGAGGGAACGCAGGCGGTCTTTCTCGACTCGATGGTCGCCGAGGCGTCCGGGCCGCATCACAAGGTCTTCGCGTTGTCGCTGAAGGACGGCTCGCCATTGCCGGGCTGGCCGGTCGATGTCGCCGAGGCGCTTGCGGCGCATGGCCAGCATTTCGACACGCCCCATCAGAACCAGCGCGGCGCGCTCGCCCTCCTCGACGGCCGCGTTTATGTCCCCTACGGCGGGCACTTCGGCGATTGCGGCGACTACCGCGGTTGGATCGTCGGTATTCGGGTGCAAGACCCGCGCGACCTCGTCAGCTGGAGCACGCGCGGGCGCGGCGGCGGCATCTGGGCGCCCGGCGGGATAGTCAGCGACGGGCGGTCTCTGTTCGTTGCCACCGGCAACACGATCGGTGTTTCGACCTGGAGCGACGGCGAGGCGGTCGTTCGCCTCGCCCCCGATCTGCATCATGACGAGCGTCCGCAAGACTTCTTCGCCCCGGCCGACTGGCGCACGCTCGACCAGCGCGATGCCGATCTCGGCGGCACCAACCCGCTCCTGCTCGATGTGCCGTCCGCCGGCGGCTCAGAGGCGCTCGTCCTGGCACTCGGCAAGGATGCCCGCGCCTATCTTCTCGATCGCAATCGTCTCGGCGGGATCGGCGGCCAACTCGCCTCGGAGACTGTGTCGACGCGCCCGATCCGCACCGCGCCGGCAGCCTATCCCGCCGCCGACGGCGTCTATGTGGCTTTCCAGGGTCAGGGCGCGCACTGCCCGGAGCCCCGCCGTGACGATGCGCTGACCGTCTTGCAGATCCGCGCCGGCTCGCCACCAGCACTTGTTACAGCCTGGTGTGGTGCGTTGAGCGGCGAGGGTTCGCCGATCGTCACGACGACCGATGGCCGTTCGGACCCGATCGTCTGGATTCTCGGCGCCGAGGGCGACGACCGGCTGCACGGCTATCGCGGCGATACCGGCGAGCCGCTCTACGCCGGCGGCGGTCCGGCAGACGTGATGCCCGGGCTGCGGCACTTCCAGGATTTGCTGGCGACCGGCGATCGGCTCTACATCGGCGCCGACGGCCGGCTCTACGCCTTCGTCTTTTGACCTCGCCGGCACCGGAGAAAGGACAATGAGGGCGCTCGCCCGGCTCTGCCTGTTGCCGATCATGCTCGCAATTTGCGGGCATGCCGGCGCCGCAGCCTACCCCGACCGGGCGATCCGCCTCGTCGTGCCGTTTCCGCCGGGCGGCCCGCTCGATCTCGTCGCGCACATCATAGCACCCAAGCTCGGCGAGCGCCTCGGCCAAACGGTCACCATCGACCATGTCGCCGGCGACGACGGGATCACCGGCAGCGATCTCGTCGCCAAGTCGCCGCCCGACGGTTACACGCTGCTTCTCGCATCGAGCACGCACACGATCCATCCCGGCACCTACGGCAAGCTGCCTTTCGACACCGAAAAGGCATTCGCGCCGATCTCGCTGCTGCTGGCCGAGCCCTATGTTCTCGTGGTCAACCCGTCGCTACCGGTGGACTTGGTCGAGGAACTGGTCGCTTACGCCAAAAGCCACCCGCGTAAGCTCCGCTACGCCTCGGGCGGCCCCGGCGGCCCGACCCAGCTCGCCTTCGTACTGTTCAAGATCACGACCGGAGCCGAAATAATTCACGCGCCCTATGACGGCGGCGCAGCGGCGCTCAACGCCGTCGCCAGCGACGAGGCGCAAGTCATGCTGGCGCCGATCATCGCGGCGCTGCCCATGATGAACGACGGAAAGCTGCGCGGGCTTGCCGTCAGCGGGGCGCATCCTGCCGCTGCCGCGCCCGACCTGCCGACCATCGCCGAGACGCTGCCCGGCTTTACTGCCGTGGCGTGGTTTGGGATGCTGGCGCCTGCCGGAACGCCCTCTGCGGTGATCGCTCGCCTCAGCAGCGAGCTGGACCGCATCGTCCACGAGCCCGATACCGCCAAAGAATTCGCTGCGACCGGCGGCGAGCCTATCGGCGGCTCGCCCGCGACCTTCGCCGGGTTCATTCATACAGAGATCGCGAAGTGGATCCGGGTGGCCAAAGAGGCCGGCATCCACGTCGAGTAATTTTGCCCTCTCCGCCCGTTTGCGGGGGGAGAGGGAGGGGGAACCGTCGCGTTCACGACGGGGAGGGTGAGGTCGGCTACGCCGCGAGGCTGGGCAAGCATCCTTCGGCAACCGATTTACTCGTCTTCCCCGGCGAAAGCCGGGGTCCATTGTTCGGCCGCACGAGCTTGTGGTCGTTAGTAAGCTATTGCAATCGCTTGAGGAGTTCAGGGCGGTCGAGACATGGGTCCCGGCTTTCGCCGGGAAAGCGGGAGCAGAAGTTGCCAATTTTTCATCTCGATCTCAATTCTTGCCCAGCCTCCGCGCCTGCCCACCTCGAAATTTCAGCGGCCGACGAATTTGGGCTGCCGTTTCTCGCGGAACGCCGCGACGCCCTCGGCGTTGTCCGCGGTCATGTGCAGCTGCGGCTGGACCAGGCTCTCGATCTCGAGGTAGCTCTCGAGGCTCGGACCGACAGCGGCGTGAAACAGCTTCTTCGCCAGCCCCAGCGCGAAGGTCGGCGCCTCGGCGAGGTCGGCCGCCAGCGCCTCGGTCTTGGCCATCAGCGCGTCATCCTCGACGACATGATTGACGAGGCCGAGCGCCAGCGCCTCCTCGGCCTCGACAAAGCGCGCCGAAAACACCAGCTCCTTGGCCTTGGCCATGCCGAGGCGGCGGGTCAAAAACCAGATCGCACCGCCATCGGGGGCGAGGCCGATGCGCCGGAAGATCTGCGAGAAGCGCGCCGTCTTCGAGGCCACCACCAGGTCGCAGGCGAGTGCCAAGCTCCAGCCGATGCCGACGGCCGGGCCGCGCACCGCGGCGATCACCGGCTTCTCGATCGCATGCAGGGCGCGGATAAAAGTATGTCCGCCGCGCTGCATACGCTCGCGGTCGGCGCGCAAATCATGCCGCTGTCCGGCCATGCGGTCGACATCGGCTCCCGAGCAGAATCCCCGTCCGGCACCGGCGATGATGATCACCCGGACCGCGTCGTCGAAGCGCAGCCGGGCGAAATAGTCGCACAGGCTCTCGCGCATCTCGACGCTAAGCGCGTTCAATTTTTCCGGACGGTTCAGCACGACCTTGGCGATTGCGCCGTCGATGGTCAGGTCAACCGACATTGTGTCTCTCCCGATGCCGGAGGAGACTATAATCGGCGCCCATGGCATCGACCAGGAGGAAGGAAAGATGAGTGAAGCCAGGAAGCCGCGGCTCGTCGGCATCAACCACATCGCGATCGAGGTCGGCGATATCGACCAGGCCCTCGATTTTTACGGCAAGATCTTCGACTTCAAGCTGCGGGCGAAGCGGCCGGGCAACGCCTTCATCGAGCTGGGCGACCAGTTCATCAACATGATGCAAACCGCCGAGCCGCACCAGGACCGGCGCCGTCATTTCGGGCTCGTCGTCGACGATCGCACGAGCGTACGCGCGCGGGTCGAGACCGCAGGCGGCAAGCTGTTGCCGGGGCAGTTCCTCGACTTTCTCGACCCCTGGGGCAATCGGGTCGAGGTCGTCGAATATTCCAACATCCAGTTCACCAAGGCTCCGCACGTACTGCGCGCGATGGGCTTCGACCTCGACAAGAACGACAACGCGCGGCGCGAGCTGGCCGAGAAGGGCATGGCGCCTTAACGGGGTCTGCCGTGGATCTGGCCAAGATCCCGGCCGGCCGCGCCCCGCCGCACGACATCAACGTCGTCGTCGAGATCCCGCAGGGCGGCAACCCGGTCAAATACGAGCTCGACAAGGAGTCAGGCGCGCTGTTCGTCGACCGCTTCCTGCACACCGCGATGTTCTATCCCGGAAATTACGGGTTTGTGCCGCATACCTTGGCGCAGGACGGCGATCCGATCGACGTGCTGATCGTCGGACCGGCTGCGGTCGTGCCGGGTGCCCTGGTGCGCTGCCGGCCGGTCGGCGCCCTGATCATGGAGGATGAGCACGGCCCGGTCGAGAAGATCCTCGCGGTGCCGGTCGACGCCCGCACCCGTTCTACAGCGACGTCAGCTCGTATCGGGACCTGCCGCCGATCCTGTGCGATCAGATTGCCCACTTCTTCCGCCACTACAAGGATCTGGAGGAGGGCAAGTGGGTCAAGATCGGGTGCTGGGCGGATGCCGAGGAGGCCGGCGATCTCATTATGCAGGCGATCGCCCGCGCCGCGGCCTGAAGGTTGGACGGTCCGATGGTCTTGGCATAGCATTTGGCACTTACGACAAGCGGAGGGAACGGCCATGGCGAAAGGTGTTTTGATCGCGGCGATGGATTTCTCGAATGTCGCCGAGGACGAGTTCAACGATTGGTACGACACCGAGCACATCCCGGAACGGCAGCGGGTGCCCGGCTTTCTGATCTGCCAGCGCTGGATCGGGATCGAGAACCCCAAACAATCGGTGGCGACCTACGATTTCGAGAGCCTCGCTGTGCTGAAGAGCCCGGCCTATCAGGCGATCGGCGGTCAGAACCTGTCGCCCTGGTCGAAGCGCGTGACGGCGCGCTGCCAGCGGCTTTTGCGCTTCGAAGGCGATCAGATCCTGCCCGGCGACAAGACGGGGCCGGAGAATGGCGGGGGGCTGCTGCTGGTCGGGATGACCCCGGCGCTCGGGGTCGAGACCGCATTCAACGCCTGGTACGACAATGAGCACGTCCTCGCCCTCGCCGGCGTGCCGGGGGTGCTGAGCGCGCGTCGCTTCCGCAATGCCGGGGGCAACCCGAAATACGTCGCACTCTATCATCTTGCATCACCCGGGGTGGTCGACACCGCCGAGTGGAAGCAGGCGAGCGGCTCGACGCCGATGCCCGAGCACATCCGCCCGCAGATCAGCGATCGCCTGCGTTTCGTCTGCCGGAGCTACCGCCGCGCGAGCTGAGCGCGGCTCGCCCTCCCCAATTCTCCCTCTCCGCCCCTAGGGGCGGAGAGGGCGGGGTGAGGTGGGGGATTCCAGAGCGCTCGCAGATCCCGACCTCACCCTCCCCGTCGCTCACGCGACAGGTCCCGTCCCTCTCCCCCCGCAAGCGGGCAGAGAGGGCAATAGCGATCCATTTGGAGCAGCGACATGCGGTATGAGCTCTACTACTGGGCCGGGATCCAGGGGCGCGGCGAGTTTGTCCGGTTGGCGCTGGAGGAGGCCGGAGCCGACTATGTCGATGTCGCCAGAGAAGCCGGCGGCGAAGGCAAGATGCGGCGCCTGCTCGACGGCCAAGAGGTCGAGCATCCGCCTTTTGCCCCGCCTTTCCTCAGAACGGGAGAGCTGCTGCTCACTCAGACCGCCAACATCCTCTTCTATCTCGGGCCGCATCTCGACCTCGCCCCGGCGGAGGAAGCCGGCCGGCTCTGGGCGCACCAGCTGCAGCTGACGATCGCCGATCTCGTCGACGAGGTCCACGATACCCATCACCCGATAGCGAGCAGCCTCTATTACGAGGACCAGCGCCCGGAGGCGCAGCGCCGCACGGCCGACTTTCTGAAGTCGCGGGCACCCAAATTCCTCGGCTATTTCGAAAAGGTGCTGGCGCGCAACAAGGCCGGCGACGCCCATCTCGTCGGGGCCAAGCTGAGCTACCCCGACCTCTCGTTGTTCCAGATAGTGGCGGGTCTGCGCTATGCCTTTCCCCGGGCGATGGCGCGGCTCGAACCGAAATACCCGCGGGTCGTGGCGTTGCACGACCGGGTCGCGACCCGCCCCAAGATCGCCGCCTACCTGGCTTCAAAGCGCCGGATCGCGTTCAACCAGCACGGCATCTTCCGGCACTATCCGGAACTCGACATCGAGGGCTGAGCAGCCCCTTGCGGGCGCCGGGCACGTTCTTATATGAGCACTTGAATGCGATATTATAAATTATAAATTGTCATAGAGAAATTCCGCTGCTAATTCCCTGCCAACCCCGATTTGGTACCCTCAAATTCCGCTGCTGCGCGGCGTCCCAAAATCTGGCCAAGCAATTGAAATAACGGGGATCTTTGGCGTCGAGAGGGGGTTTTTCGTTCGCTCAATCGGGATTTTTCCCTGCCAGCAGGGAAATGCCGCGGAATCGGCGAGACCCGAGCGCATAGGGGAGTTGACGCGACGGACACCGCCGCGCTTAGTGGCATCGGCAGCCGCCGTACGGGAGAGGAGTCCGCAACATGACATCGCAGCCTTTCAGCGGGGTGCTGGTCCCCGTCCTGACCCCGTTCACGCCGAGCGGTGAACCCGACCCCGGGCGGTTTGTCGCCTTCTGCCGCTGGCTGCTCGATCAGGGTGCGGGTGGGCTTGCGATCTTTGGCACGACGAGCGAGGCGAACTCGATGTCGCCCGCCGAGCGGATGGCGTTGCTCGACCGGCTGATCGAGGCCGGCATCCCGGCCGGAAAGCTGATGCCGGGGACTGGCGCCTGTGCGATGACCGACGTGACGACCGTGGTCCGGCACGCCCTCGACCACGGCTGCGGCGGCGTGCTGATGCTGCCGCCCTTTTATTACAAGGGCGTCAGCGACGACGGCATCTTCGCGTTCATCTCCGGCGTCATTGACCGGGTCGGATCGTCCGCCCTCAAAGTCTTTCTCTACCACATCCCGCCGATGGCGGTGATCGGTTACTCCCTCGACCTCGTCGGCCGCTTCATCAAGGCTTATCCGGAAACCGTCGTCGGGCTGAAAGACAGCTCGGGCGATTGGAGCAACACCGCGGCCTTGCTCGATCGTTTCCCGGGCTTCGCCGTCTTCCCGGGCTCAGAGGTCTTTCTCCTCGAGGCGTTGCGCAAGGGCAGTCCGGGCTGCATCACCGCCTCCGGCAACGTCAACGTCCCCGGCATCCGCCGGCTTTACGACAACTGGCGGGGCCCGCAGGCCGAGACCTTGCAGGCCGAGATCACGACCCTGCGCAAGACTTTGCAAGCCTACCCGATGATCCCGGCGCTGAAGCGGATCGTCGCGCATTTTCACAACGACCCGGGCTGGGCCGCGGTGCGGCCGCCGCTCGTGCCGCTCGACGAGGCGCAATCGGCGGCGCTGATCGCCGATCTCGGTAAGCTCGGGTTCACACTCGGCGAACGGCCGCGCGCCAAGGCGGCATAAGAGGGAGGAACGACTATGGCGACGGAATTGAATAGGGCGTACAGCACGGGGATGAAGAACAGGTTCAGGAGCGGTGGAGACGATCATGCCGCCGAAGACCGTGGTGCCGACGGAGTGACGGCTCTTCCGATCCGGCGCCGCTGGCGAAGACCAGCGGCAGCACGCCGAGAATAAACGCGAACGAGGTCATCAGGATGGGACGCAGGCGGATGCGAGCCGCTTCGACTGCGGCCTCTTTGACCGACAGACCCTTTGTGGCGCAATTGTTCGGCAAACTCAACGATCAGAATGCCGTTCTTCGACGCGAGGCCGATCAGCATCACCAATCCGATCTGGCAGTAGACGTCGTTCAACTGACCGCGCAACGACTGCGCGACGAGCGCGCCGAGCATCGCCATAGGCACGCTCAGCAGGATGATGAAAGGCAGCACCAAGCTTTCGTACTGCGCCGCACAGCGTGAGATAGACCAGCAGCAATCCCAGGCCAAACAGCAGCGCCGATTGCTTGCCCGACTTGATCTCTTCCAGCGAGAAGCCCGACCACTCGTAGTTGAAGCCGAGCGGCAAGCTTTCTTGGCGACCTCGTCCATGGCCTGGATGGCCTGGCCAGAGCTGCAGCCGGGCGCGGCGGAGCCATCGATTTCAGCCGAGCGGAACAGATTGTAGTGGCTGATGACCTGCGGCGACGTGGACTCGGTGATGCTGCACCACGTTGTCCAGCGGAATCATCTGGCTGGTATCGGAGCGGACGTAGAACTCGCGAATGTCGCGCGGCTGCGCGGCGGAAGTTCTGGTCGGCCTGGACGTAGACGCGATAGGCGCGATTGTTGAAATCGAAATCGTTGACGTACGACCGAGCCCAGGTAGACCTGCAGCGCGTCGGTGATCTGCTGGATGGGCACCTGCAAGCTGCGCGCCTTGGCGCGGTCGATGTTGACCACGAACTGGGGATCGTTGGCGGTGAAGGCGCTGAACAGGCCGCTGAGAGTCCTTGCGCGAGTTGCCATCGCGCACCAGTTTTTGGGTCACGTTGTAGAGCTTTTCGACGGTTTGCCGCCTTCGTCCTGCACCTCGAAGGTGAAGCCGCCAAAGCCGCTGATGCCGGCGATCGCCGGCGGCAGGAAGGAAAGGCCTGCACGTCGGTCAACTGGCTCAACGGCCCGCGCAATGCGGTCGACGACGGCAGCGGCGGATGTCCTGTCGCCCTTGCGCTTGGCAACGTTTGCCAGGTTCAGGAAGACCATGCCTTTGTTGGCGCCGCTGCCGGTGAAGCTGAAACCCACGACGCTGAACGCGCCGGTGATGTCCTTCTCGTTCCGCAGACGGCCTCCACCTGCGCGCATGGCCTGCGAGGTGTACTCGACCGAGGCTCCCTGCGGCGCTTGCACGGTGATCATGAACCAGCCCTGGTCTTCGTCGGGAACGAAGCCTGTGGGCACGCGCTTGTAGATAACATAGGTCGCGGCCAGGCCGCAGAAGAAGATCACCAGGACCACGGTAACGCAGCTCAGAGCATTCTTCGCGCTGTAACGTAATAAGCGGTGGTGCGATGAATCACATGCTCGACTGCCGCGGAAGAAGACGTCTTCCTTGGCCGGTCTCATGGCCGAGCAAGAGCGCGGAAAGCGACGGCGTGAAGGTCAGCGAGTTGAAGGCCGAGATGGCGATGGAAAATGCGATGGTCAGCGAGAACTGTTTGTAGAGCAGCCCGGTAGTTCCGGGAAAGAACGCGACCGGCACGAACACCGCCACCAGCACGAGAGAAGTAGCCACCACCGCGCCGGTTACTTCGCTCATGGCTTCCGAAGCGGCTTTATGCGACTCGCATGCTGTCCTCGGTCATGTGGCGCTGGATGTTTTCGATGACCACGATGGCGTCGTCGACCACTAAGTCCGGTGGCCAGCACGATGCCGAACAGCGTCAGCGTGTTGATCGAAAATCCCAGCAGCTTAATGAAAGCGAAAGTTCCCACCAGCGAGACGGGAATGGTGACCGCCGGAATCAGCGTGCTGCGCCAGTCCTGCAGGAAAACGAACATCACCAGCATGACGAAGACTACCGCCTCCACCAGAGTCTTCAGCACCTCGCGGATGGATTCGCCGACGAAGGTCGTGGTGTCGAACGCGACGGCGTATTTGCATTCCGGGAGGGAAATGTTTGGAGAGCCGTCGAGTTCGGCTCTAACGCTCGCGATCGACGGTCAGGGAGTTGGCCGTAGGAAGCTGGCTGACGCCGAATCCCGATGCCGCATCGTGTCCGTTGAAGCGCAGCAACGAGTTGTAATCTTCCGCGCCGATTTCCGCGCGTCCGACGTCTTCCAGGCGAACCAGAGTTCCATCGGCGCCCGACTTCAAAATAATGTTCTCAAATTCTGAGGGCTCGCTGAGGCGTCCTGCGGCGCGCACACTCATCTGGTAATTCTGTCCGGGGAGCGATGGAGGCTGGCCCACCTGGCCGGCGGCCATCTGAACGTTTTGCTCCTGCAAGGCGCTGAGGATGTCGGAAGCGGTTAGTCCGTGGCTGGCCATGCGCGGTGGGTCGAGCCACAGGCGCATGGAATATCGGCGCTCGTTGAACATCTGGACGCTGGCCACGCCGGGAACCCGCTTGAGGGCGTCGGCGACGTAGATATCGAGATAGTTGCTGAGGAACAGCTGTCGTACTCGCCGTTTTCGGCGTAGACGCCTGCGCCGAGAACAAACTGGTTGCCGGATTTCTGAATTTGTATGCCGGTGTTCTTCACTTCGTTGGGCAGCAGGCCAAGCGCGGAATTAACGCGGTTCTGGACGTCGACGGCGGCGAGGTCAACGTCGCGGGTGATGTCGAAGACGATGTTGATGCCGCTGCTGCCATCGTTGCCGCTACTGGAGGTCATGTACTTCATGCCCTCGACGCCGTTGATGGCCCGCTCGAGAGGGACGGTGACCGAAGTTTCCACAGAGCGAGCGTTCGCGCCGTTGTAGCCGGCCCCCACGCTCACGGTGGGCGGGGCAAGATTGGGGAATTGCGCGACCGGGAGCGTGGGGATGCAGACCGCGCCGGCGAGGATGATCAGCAGCGCGCAAACGGTCGCGAAAATCGGCCGGCGAATGAAAAAATCTACGAACATGACGCGGTAGGCCTACCTTTGATTCTTCCGTGGTGCGATTTACCTCAAAACACCCACCCTTCCCAGGACCGGGCAAGAGTGGGCACCCCACAAGCATGGAAACGTGAAGCAAAGCCTAAAATCAAAACACCCATTCGACGACGGAACGTAACCGAATTGATTTTGAATGAAACTTGCAACTACGGCTTTGCGTCCGGCGGCTGCACGGTCTCGGCGACCGGCGCGCCGTCCACCAGGTTTTGGCCGCCCTCGACCACTACGTGATCGCCGGGTGCGAGCCCCGAAATCACCGCGTACTGATTGTTTTTGAGTTCTCCCAGCTTGACGATTTTCTGGTGCGCGACCGGGGGCTTTACGCTGGTGTCCACCACGAACGCGAAGAACTCGCCGTTGATTCGCGAAACGGCGAGCACCGGCAGCACCGCTCCTTGATGTACGCCCCAGACAATGCGCACGCGCGCGAACTGGGAAGTGCGCAACGCTCCGGAACTATTTTTTAGAGTGGCTTTTACCAGCACCGATTGGGTGGTGGTATCGACTTCGGAAGAAATGAAGTCGATGTGGGTTTCCGCCGCGACGTTCCCGGCATCGTCGAGAAGCTGAATGAGCTGCCCCATCTTGAGGGAAGGCGCGCGGTCCACCGGGACGTTGACATAGACTTCGAGGTTGCCCGGTTCGTCGATGGTGGTCAGCATGGTCGACACGGTGACTCGATCGCCGACGCGCACCGGAATATCGCCGACGATGCCGTTGGTGGGCGACACCACGCTGTAGTAATGCAGCGTCACTTGTCCTTCATTGAGCTGCGCCTCGAGCGCGTGCTGTTGTTCCTTCGCGGTGGCGAGGTTAGTTTGCGCCTGGTCGAGCTCCTGTTTGGCGATCACGCCCGCTTCCGACAATTTCTGGGCGCGGTCGAATTGGATCTGGGCGAGCTCGACGTTGGCCTTCTGCGCCGCGATCGAAGCTTGCTGGCCCTGCACCGTGGCTTGCTGCCGCAGTGGATCGATTTCCATCAGTTTGCCCCCGGCCGCGACGCGGTCGCCAGACTTCACCAGGATGCGGGTCACCTGCCCTTCCACCTGGGGATTGAGCGCGGAGGAATGCCGTGATTTCAGGGTGGCCAGAAATTCCGAGTCGTCGGAAATGGGGACGTCGCGCACCACCACCGTTTGCACCGGCGTGGCGGGAATGTTGGGGTTTTCTTCGGCCTGGTTCCGGCCGCAACCGGCGACAGCAACCGCCAGTACGGTGGCTGCCAGCGCCAGAAGGAGTCCCGCGTGGCGAACTGGCGGCAGAAAGCGCACCTGTGCGCGAAGTTGGGGGAATGTGAATCTCATTAGTAGGAAGATCGGCTCCTCTTACGCAGTCCCTTAATGATAAAAGACGAACCCTCGGATCGAAAGGCCTTTCGTGGGCTCCCGAGCGGGACTCACTGTTGGACTTACCGGCCGGCCCGTAGTTAGCGCAAGATTTACGGGCCGGCCGGTAGTCCCGGGGGAAACTAGGACGAGGTTTGCAGTCCGATGGGTTTGGCGGCTGGGGTTTGCATGGCTTTGGAGAGCCGCTCGGCGAGCTGTTTGCGCGCGCGGCTCACCCTCGATTTCAGCGCATTGATGTGGATTCCAGCGGCGCGGGCGGCTTCCGCAGTGCGCATTTCATGAACGTCGCAAAGTTCGATGGCCAGCCGATAGCGTGGCGTGAGGCATTCGAGCTTGTCGTTGATGAGCTCGCGAAGCTCGGCGGCGCTGCATAGCCGCTCGGGACTCGGGCCGGGGTCGGCAATCTGCGGAGTCACCGGCGCCTCGTCTTCGGCGGTAGCGAAGTCCTCGAGAGGCACTTCCAGGCGGCGACCGTTTTTCTGCCGGCGGCGCAGCGCGGCGTTGATCACGATGCGCGTCAACCACGAAGAAAATTGCGACCGACCTTGAAAGCTGTGCAGACTGGTGTAGGCCGAAAGCATGGCGTCCTGCAATGCGTCTTCGGCGTCCTCTTCGTTACGCAGCAGCGCGAAGGCGGTGTGGAAAAGGCGCCGGCGGTGGGCGGCGAAGAGTTCGGTCATGGCATCGAGATCGCCGCGGCGAGCGCGTTGCACCATCTTCCAATCCTCGCCGGCGCGTCCCGCGGGCCAAGCGACCACCTCCGCCGCGGAATTGGTTCGTTCCTCTGGTGGTGCTTCTGCGGCAGCCTTTACCGGCCGCAGCGAGCGTGCAGGTGCGGATGCCGATGCTCCGTCGCGTTGCGCCGCGACGTTGAATTGCATAGCCCGAAGTGCGCCCATCTGTTGCCCCCCTGGGTCAAGTCCAATTACTCTCAGTAGCCACAGTCAAATGTCATCGAGGACTTAGCAAGTGCGTGGCCAAGCGGCAACAGATCGGGCTTGATCCCGCATGTTGGCTGTTCTGGGGGACTTACTGTGCCTTGCGGCGCGTTGGCCCGGGAACTAGGCCAAATGGCGCGCGAGGTGCGCAGTGTACATTTTGCGTCTACATTTCGGAGCTGGTGTGTCTGCTACACGAACTCCCTATTTCAATGTACATAATTCTCCCTAAAGGACTTGGAAACCTGCGCCGGGTGGGTAGAGCTTTCGCGGTAGGGGAACTACGGGGTTTCACGCGGCCGCATTCAGTGGAATGCTGTAGCCGCGATTTGTTGGTGATGGGTTGCGCTCGAGTGCCGTATCTCTACTTATGACCCCGTGAGCGGATTGTTTCGCGGAGTCGAGTTCCGGTTTGGGTTACCGCCGCCACAGGGGTGCTGCAATCTTTTCTTGACACCGGCGCGGCTGGCTCTTAGCATTGAATTCGTGCCGCAACTAGGCACACCGCAATCTCATGCAGAGTGGCTGAGGGTTTCGGGCCCGTTGAAGCCACGACAACCGGATCGGGTGCATTTGCCCGGTCACATGGTGCCAAGTCCCGCCCGGTAAGCGGGGGACATGAGATTGGGTTCAGCTCAATTTTCCTTTTGAGCCTCTTCCCCCATACCCGGAAGAGGCTTATTTTTTTGCGGCCACGGCGTTTTCGGGCCGGCGAAAGGAAAATTGCGATGGGCGTGCGTTACACACTGAAGTGTCGAGAGTGCGGAAAAGATTGGGGCAACATCCCTCTCTCCTATTGCCAAGATTGCCTGGCGCCGCTCGGCGTCGAGTACGACCTTCCCGCCATCCGTCAAGCAATTACCCGCGATGAGATCGCGCAGCGAGCCGCCAACCTGTGGCGCTATGCCGAACTGCTGCCCCTCCCGGAAGATTACCGATCGGAATTGCCGGTGGGCGGGACGCCGCTGCTGAAAGCAAATCAATTTGGGCGTGAGCTCGGGCTACGTCACTTGTTTCTGAAGAACGACGCGGTGTGCTTCCCGACGCTTTCCTTCAAGGATCGCGTGGTGGCGGTGGCGCTGGCGCAGGCGCGCGCATTTGGATTCGAGGTGGTGAGCTGCTCTTCCACGGGAAACCTGGCGAATGCGGTGGCGGCGCAGGCGGCATCCGGCGGTTTCCAGGCGTGCATTTTTATTCCCGCGGACCTGGAAGCGGCGAAAGTGGTGAACACGCAAGTCTATGGCGCGCAGTTGGTACGCATTTCCGGCAACTACGACCAGGTGAACCGGCTCTGTTCCCAGATCGCGGATCGCTTCAAGTGGGGCTTCGTGAATATCAACCTACGGCCCTACTACGCCGAGGGATCGAAAACGGTTGGATTCGAAATCGCCGAGCAACTGGGCTGGGAGCTGCCCGACAACGTGGTGGTGCCGATGGCCGGCGGTTCGTTGATTACCAAAATAGGCAAAGCGTTTCGGGAATTGGTGGAGCTGGAATTCGTGAAGCCGCGTGCGGTGAAGTTTTTTGGCGCGCAAGCCACCGGATGCTCGCCCATTTCCCACGCAGTGAAGACCGGCTTGGATGAACTGACGCCGCAGAAACCGGCGACGATCGCGCGTTCGCTGGCGATCGGCAACCCGGCGGATGGGCGTTACGCGATCCAGATGATCCGAGCGAGCGGGGGATGGTCGGAAGACTGCTCGGACGCGGAGATCGTCGAAACCATGAAACTGCTGGCGGAGACCGAAGGTGTGTTCACCGAAACTGCCGGCGGCGTGACCGCGGGTGTGACCCGAAAATTGGTGGAACAGGGACGCATCGGGCGCGACGAAACCACCGTGGTGTGCATCACTGGCAACGGGTTGAAAACCACCGACGCGCTGGCCGGGCAGTACGAATTGGAAGAGCCGATTGCGCCGCGGCTGGCCGCGTTCGAGGATTTTCAGGCCAAGCGGCTGGGCGGCATCGCGGTGGGCGCCTGAGATGAATATTACCGTGCACATTCCCACACCGCTGCGGCGGTTCACCGACGGTGGCAACCAGGTGCAGTGTTCGGCGGCGAATATGGCGGAGCTTTTGCAGCAGCTGGAGCAGAAATTTCCGCAGATCGGCGCGCACTTGAAGGATGAGTCTGGGAAGCTGCGGCCGTTTGTGAATTTTTACGTAAACGACGAAGACATCCGATTTCTGGGTGGGAACCAGTACGAGTTCAAGGATGGCGACGACGTGCTGATCGTGCCGTCCATCGCCGGCGGTAAGTAGTTCTTCTGCTGTTCCCCAAACAAGCTATTTAGCGGCGAGCACCTTTTGGTAGTAGGCCTCGTAGTGCGGAATGATCAGCGTCGAGCAGAATCGGGCACGCGCGTTTTTTCGGGCTTGCTCGCCCATGGATCGGCCTCGATCCGGACGAGTGAGGATTTCCAGCGCATATTTAGCAGCACCCACCACATCGCGTGGATTCACCAGATACCCGTCCAGCCCGTGCGTGACTACCTCCGGTACTCCTCCGGTATTGGTAGCGACTACCGGCACTTCGCAGGCCATCGCTTCGAGAGCGGCCAGACCGAACGATTCGATTTCGCTGGGCAGCAAGAACAGGTCGGCCACGCCCAGCTTCTGCTCGACATTGTCTTGCTTCCCTAAAAACAACACATCGCGCGACAGCCCTTTTTGCTTGGCCAGATATTCGGCGGCGCCGCGGTCGGGTCCGTCGCCAACCATAACCAGCTTGGCGGGGATCTTTTCGCGGACCAACGCGAAGATATTCACCGCATCGGTAATGCGCTTTACCGGCCGAAAATTGGAAAGATGCATCAGGATGGGCTCGCCGTTCGCGGCCCACTGTGCTCGCAAAGCGGAATCGGTGGAGCGCTGATAAAGATCGCAGTTGACGAAATTGGGGATCACTTCGATGGGGCGCTGAATGTCGAATTGCTTCACCGTTTCATTTTTCAGGTAACTGGAGATTGCGGTAACCCCATCGCTCTGTTCGATGGAAAATTTGGTGATCGGCAAATAGCTGCGGTCGTTGCCCACCAGAGTGATGTCGGTGCCGTGCAGCGTGGTGATAAACGGCAGGCGCTGGGGGGCCTGCATCGAGCGCGCCAGTAAAGCGCTCACCGAGTGAGGAATGGCGTAGTGGACGTGCAGCAGGTCCAGTCCGGCTTCCTGGGCGACTTCTTGCATTTTGACGGCCAGCGCCAGGGTGTAGGGCGGGTGGTCGAACAGCGGGTAAGTGGTGACTTCCACTTCGTGGAAGTAAATGCGGTCGTGCCAGGAATTCAAGCGAATGGGCACGGCGTAGCTGATGAAGTGAATTTCGTGGCCGCGCGCCGCGAGTTCGATGCCCAGCTCGGTGGCCACCACTCCGGAACCGCCGTACGTCGGATAACAGGTGATTCCGATCTTCATGGGTACGTTGGCTCCTGGGGAGCGGAGTGCATCCTATACTGCACGGCTTAGACTGCCGACCGGCTTGCGTGGTTTCGAAGCTCGATGCTAGCCTGCCAATCCGTCTTAATTGGACGCACGGGAGCGCCAAACGATGCCACGTCTAAGCGAGAAATTCGCTTTCATCACCGGAGCGGGGACCGGGATCGGGCGGGCGTGTGCGATCCAGTTTGCGCGGGAAGGCGCGGCGGTGGCGCTGGCCGGGCGACGTCTGGGGCCTTTGGAAGACGTTGCGCGCACGATTTCCAGCGCGGGCGGGCAAGCGCTGGCGGTGGTGTGCGACGTGACGCGGCGGCCGGCGGTGGAACAGGCGCTGGCGGCGGTGGAGGCACGGTTCGGAAAAATCAACGTGGTAGTCAATAATGCCGGCGCGGTGGTGGTGGCTGACGCCGGACACACTTCCGATGAGGACTGGGACCGCATCATCGCCACCAATCTGACCGGGACGTTCCTGGTGTCGCGAGCGGCGTTGCCGGTGCTGCGCCGCAGCGGCGGCGGATCGATCGTAAATATCGGGTCCATCCTGGGGGTGGTAGCGCGAAAGGACCGCGCGGCCTATTGCGCTGCCAAGGGCGGGGTGACATTGCTGACCAAAGCGATGGCTCTCGATCACGCGTACGAAAACATTCGCGTCAACTGCATCTGCCCCACGATCGTGGAGACCGAGCTAGGCATGGAATCGATCGACGCCGCGCCCGACCCAGCGGCAGAACGGAGAAAACGCGCGCTGGAAATTCCCTTAGGACGCATGGGACGGCCGGATGACGTTGCGCATCTGGCGGTTTATCTCGCTTCGGAGGAATCTTCCTGGGTGACCGGAGCGGCGCTGCCGCTCGATGGCGGGCTTACCGCTTACTAGGGCTGTACTTGTTGTTGCTCGCGTTTTGCGTGCGAAGTGAGCCGGCCACCACAGGAGTGGTTGTGCTACAACAGCGAAAAGCCCATCCCGGGCGCCGAGGATGGGCTTTTCGTTAGCGAGAAGGCTCAGCGATTTCGCGACTACGAGGCGTTGGTCCCGCCCTGCGCGGCTTCTTCGCCATCCTTATACATGAACTTGATCGAGTGCTTAAAAATTAGCAGGTTGGGGCTGCCGTAGCGCGTCAACTTAATGCAGTCATGGTCGTACCATTCCAGCGTGCCGCGCAACGTCTCGCCATCCAGCAGTACCACCGCGACGGGGGAGCGGGATTGCATCTGTTTGACGTAGTAAAAATTTTCGGCATGGGTTTGCTCGGGCGGCGCGGGCTTTTTCCGCGGCGCGGGTCCACCGGAATTTCCCCCGCCGGCGTTCCCGGTGGGCCGTACTGGAAAAGAAGGTTCTTTCATTTCGGTTATAGAATGGCGGAATAGCTTTCGATTTACCATGAGCTCCCCCCTTTGGAGACTCTTGTAATTCCACTCACCGCGCGTTTCGTTCCCAAATTTCGATGCAATCGGGCAGGAATGACCACCGGATCAGCGGTGATGCATAGAGATGGCCACAGCATCCAAGCCTAACTGTCGGCTTACGTTACGCCGGAGGCGGCGGTGCAAACGGTCCAGACTGGCCGCGGAATTCACCACCCACTCCAGGTTCACTTTTTTGCCGAGGACCTCCAGCTCTCGCCGAAGGTCCGGATTCCGTGGGAACCATGCATTCTGGTCCTGGGATAACTCCAGAAGGTCCGTGAGCAGACTATAAAATAGTTCGAGCACGTTTTCAAACGATTCCTTCTCCTGCTTGGCGAGCTGCGCGGTGGCCGCGAAGACTTCGCGGTAATTGGCGCCGTTGTAGGCCAGTTCTATGAGTCGCAAAACCTCGCGACGCAAACGCTGCGACTCTTCCGGATTGAACTCGAGCGCGACGCCCGGGGAGCCGCAAGAGAGTTGCGCGGCTAGATGGCGGGCGGCAGGCTTCAAATCGCTACGTTTGGACAAAAACTCTTCCACTTTTTCTCCAGGCACCGGCGCGAAGTGAAATTGCAGGCAACGCGAACGAATCGTCGGGAGCAGGGAATCGGGACTAGTGGCGATCAATATCATGGTGGCGGATTCCGGCGGCTCTTCCAGAATTTTCAGGAAGATGTCGGCGTCGGTGTAGCGCATGGTGTCGGCGCCATCCAGGATGAAGACGCGGCGGCGGCCCTGCGGCTTGAAATGTGCGGCGCGCTGGACGGCGCGAAGCTGGGACACGCGAATCACCGGACGCGCCACCGGCGTTTTCAGTCGAACCGGGTCGGGGAAAATGGCCCAGACGTCGGGGTGGGTCTCGACGAGGAGCGGCACGCGCTCGACGGTGGCGGCGTCGGCGCTTTCGCCGCGCTCGGTTAGGGCCTGTTCGATCAGCGTTTTGGGGTCAGCCAGGCGGCTGATGCGCCGACAGGCTTCGCACTGGCCGCAGAAGTCATCTTTAAGGCGCTGGCAATTGGCGGCTTGGGCGAACATGCGGGCCAGGGTGAATTTGCCGACGCCGCGAGCGCCGGTGAAAAGCATAGCGCTAGGTTCGCGGCTGCGGGCAAGCATGCTGCGCAGAGCGGTGACGATGCGTTCGTTGCCGAGGAAATCGTTGAAGGGCATGTTGGGTATGAAACTACATCACTTTTGGGACGCGCGGCAAACGGTTAGGGTTTCAGGATGCGGGAATCGACCGCGGCCATCACCCGAAGGTGCAGCACGCCGGGAGACTCGAGAAGGGAAGTTTTCTTGTCGAGGCAGTCGATGGTGACCCATCGTGGATCTCTGGCCAGCTTTTCATAGATCGCGGCGGCGGCGCGCAGATGACCGCGGTCGGCTTCCAGGATGTCGTGGCGGCGGCTGGTGTAGTGGCGAGCCTTCTTTTGTCCCACCAGGTGCTGCGCATGGCGGACTGGAACGCGAAGAAAAATCACCAGATCTTCGGCGGGGATGCCATAGATTTGGAATTCGAGTTTGGTGAGCCATCGGATGAAGTCTTCCCGCTGGGCGGGCGGAACGCGGGCGGTCTGATGCGCGAGGTTGGATGCCGCGTAGCGGTCGGCGAGCACGATGCGGCCTTTGGCGAGGGCCGACTCGATTTCCGCGCGAGCTTCGAAGCGATCTCCAGCGTAAAGCAACGCCGAAAGATGGGGGTCGATTTTGGCGCCGAATTTGCCATCCAGGAATTGGCCGGCGAGCAGGCCGAAGAAAGCGTCGTAGCGGGGGAAGCTGATCGAGGTGTGCGGGATGCGGCGGCGGGTGAGCGCGGCGGAAAGCATTTCAATCTGGGTGCGCTTGCCGGAGCCGTCGATGCCTTCGACGGCGATCAGTTTTCCGCGGGGGGGCATGGGCAGAGAATTGTAGCATGGGAAATCCGAAAGGAATTTGCCGCAGGCGGTGGGTCTAAGGGCCGCCTGTTCTGTTTTTATGGAATGGATAATCGAAGAATAAACAAATGGCGAGCCCTTCTGTCGCGATGAAGCGAGGGTCTTTTTCTTGACAGCGTCGAGGCCCCGGCTCACAATGCGCACGATTCCCCAGCCAATCATCCTCACAAAGGAGAACACAAGAGATGACTTCCATCACAGGCTCGTTCTCGGGCAAAATTACCAAGCAGACCGCGATGCCACTCAGCGACCAACCCAACCACGAGATGGGCATCGCCGAAGTTAGCGGCACGCAGAAATCGGCCGATCCCCTGTGGAATAATTCCAAGATCCAATACTGGGGCGTAATCGACGTGCTCGACGGCAAGGGTTCGCAGCGCGGCTACTACAACAACGTCCACCCGGATAAGGGCCGCGACTGGGGAACGTTTGAAGGCAAAGTGACCACTGCGGGTGGCACGCCGGCCGTTGCAGGCACGTTCACATTCACCGGCGGAGATGGCCCGTACCGCGGCATTACCGGCGGCGGAAAGTTCAAGACGGCGATGAAATCGGAAACCGAGCTCGAGTGCACCTGGGAGGGCAACTACCAATTAGCCAAGGCCCAGGGGCACTGAGCAACGCGAGAGGCCCGGCCTTCACCTCACCCTGAGACTTGAAATCGAGGAACAAATAAAAAGGGGCCGAGTTGCTGCTTCGGCCCCTTTTCCTTTTGCCGGAGCGGCGCTACAACGCGCAGCACACGCTCTTGACCTCGGTGTAGTGCTCGAGCACTTCGTGGCCCATCTCGCGGCCCCAGCCGGACTGCTTGTATCCACCGAATGGGAGCGCGGCGTCGAACACGTTGTAGCAGTTGATCCAGACGGTTCCGGCGCGGAGCTTGGACGCCAGGGCATGCGCTTTCTTGATGTCGCGGGTCCAAATCCCAGCCGCCAGACCGTAGATGGTGTCGTTGGCCCGGGCGACGATCTCGCTCGGATCACTGAACGGGATGGCCGTCACTACCGGCCCGAAAATTTCCTCCTGCACCACCTTCATTTTGTCGTTGGTGTTAACCAGCACCGTAGGCTTCACGAAATAGCCCTTGGTGCCTTGGCGGGAGCCGCCGGTTACCGCCTTGGCGCCCTCCTGCTTGCCCGACTCGAGGTAGCCGCACACGCGATTCAGCTGCTCTTCGGAAACCAGCGGACCCATGTCGCTATTGGGATCGAAGCCCGGACCGACACGGATCTTGCTGGCGTCCTGGGCGACGCCGTCGACCACTTCGTCGAAGATTTTCTTGTCGACGAACAGCCGCGAACCGGCGCAGCAACACTGGCCGTGGTTGAAAAAGATCGCGCTGGCGGCGCCGGGGATCGCGGTTTTCACGTCGGCGTCGTCCAGGATGATGTTGGGAGACTTGCCACCGAGCTCCAGCGAAACTTTCTTCAGGTTGCCCGCGGCGGCGTGCAGGATCAGTTTGCCGACCTCGGTGGACCCGGTGAACGCCACTTTATCGACGTCCGGATGGGCGGCCAGCGCGGCGCCGGCTGTTTCGCCGTAGCCCGGAACGATATTCACCACGCCGTCGGGGAAACCCGCTTCCTGAATCAGCTCGCCCAGGCGCAACGCGGTGAGAGGCGTTTGTTCGGCTGGTTTCAGCACGATGGTGCAGCCGGTAGCCAACGCCGGAGCGAGTTTCCAGGCGGCCATCAGCAGCGGGAAATTCCAGGGAATGATTTGGCCCACCACGCCCACGGGTTCGCGGACGGTGTAAGCATGGTATTTACCCTGTTTGGCGAGACCGAGATTGATGGTGTTGCCTTCGATCTTGGTCGACCATCCCGCGTAGTAACGGAAATGATCGACGGCGAGGGGAATATCTGCGACGCGCGCGATCTTGAGCGGTTTGCCGTTATCGAGCGACTCGAGTTGAGCGAATTCCTCGCCATGTTTTTCGAGTAAGTCGCCCAATTTCCAGATTAGGCGGCCTCGCTCGGAAGGTGAAATCTTCGACCATGGACCGGTTTCAAACGCGGCGCGCGCCGCTTTCACTGCGAGGTCGATATCTTTCTTATCGCCCGCGGCGACGTTAGCCAGCACCTCGCCGGTCGCGGGATTGTAGGTGGGGAAGGTCTCGCCAGACGCGGCTTCAACCCACTTGCCATTAATGAGAATCTTGCGAGTTTTGGATATGAATCCAGAAACGTTAACATCAGGTTGTATCACTGCAGTTGCCATGCGATTTTCCTCCGCTAACTTAAGATAAACATCCTGTCGTTCAAGCTGGGCAGGACATGGGCGGGACTTGCAATTCAACTCGCACCCTCTTGCGCAAAACATATGCCCGTGACCGGCCGGTGTCAACCTCAGATTGCCCTCACCGCTCGGATTTGTTGCGGGCGCGAAGACTCATCTGATCCACCCACGCGCGTTGACTTGCCCTTGAGCACGGCCTAGCATGCCTCGCCAGGAGTATCTCGCCAGCCATGATCGGCCAAACCATCTCGCATTTGCATCTTGATATTCACAGGCATCCGCGTTAACTTGTCCGAGAACGTTTCCCCGGGTGGAGGCCTAATCCACTGTCCGGTCAAGTCCCAACCAGAATTTCTGCAAATTCCCAAGAAAGGAGAAACAGGTATGCAAAATGACGCCTCATCGCGCCTTGCTTGCGGCCCGGATATCACTGATCTCTCTCCAGGCGACCCGTATTTCGATCTCGCGCAAGAAATGAAAAACCTAATTGCATGTCGTGCCTACGAGTTGTTCGAGTCCAACGGTTCGGTGCAGGGCCGTGACCGTGAGGATTGGGCCAGTGCTAAGGCGGAAATCCTGCTCACTGTCCCGGTGGATGTCATCGAAACGGAAACCGAACTCACTGTCCGTGCGGACGTGCCGGGGTTCGGCGGAAAGGATCTAGAGGTACGAGTTGCAGCCACCTCCCTGTGCATCAGCGGATCGCGGCAAGAAGAATCAGACCCGGCGGAAGGGAAGACCGTCTATTCCGAACGGCGCCCCAAAAACATCTTCCGTGTATTGGACCTGCCGGGTGAGATTGATCCGAATACGGTAAACGCAACGGTCAGCAACGGCATCCTTGAGCTCAGACTCTCCAAGGTTGGGTTAGGCAAGAAGGTTCCCGTTCTCACTAAGGCTGCCGCTGCCTGATCTGCGCCTGCCAAAAAAAGGGCGACAACGTGACAGCGCGTAGAACTCCCGTGGCGGCCGTCGGCTTCCGAGTCGGCCAACATTCGGGAGTCGATACGCTCGGTCTAAACCACGGCATTTATCATCGCTAATCAGGCTCAAGTGCGGGGGCGAAGATTCATCCGGATCCTTGCATATGCCTCGCCAGGAGTCGCCCGCTAGCCATGATCGGCCAAACCATCTCCCACTACCGCATTGTCGAAAGGTGGGGCGGCGGGGGCATGGGCGTGGTTTATCGGGCCGAGGACACCCGGCTACACCGCCCCGTTGGCCTGAAATTCCTGCCGGAGGAATTGGCGCGCGACCCTCAGGCGCTCGAACGCTTCCGGCGTGAGGCCGAGGCGGCTTCCGCGCTCAACCATCCCAACATTTGCACCATCTACGATATCGGCGAAGAGAACGATCGCGCTTATATCGTCATGGAATTCTTGGACGGCCAGACGCTGAAACATCTCATCGGCGGTCGCCCGATCGAAACAGAGACCCTTCTCGACCTGGGCATCGAAATTGCCGACGCCCTCGACGCAGCCCACGGCGAAGGCATCGTCCATCGCGACATCAAACCCGCCAACATCTTCGTCACCAAACGAGGGTACGCGAAAATTTTGGACTTCGGTTTGGCCAAGCTGACAACCAGGCGGGAAGGCATAGCCTCGGACCCCACCCTCGCTACCGATGACATCGCGGGAGCGAACCCGGAGCACCTCACCAGTCCGGGAACTGCGGTCGGTACCGTCGCTTACATGTCGCCGGAGCAGGTGCGGGCCAAGGAATTGGACGCCCGAACCGATCTGTTTTCCTTCGGCGCAGTGCTCTACGAGATGGCTACCGGGACGTTGCCCTTCCGTGGAGAAAGTCCGGGTGTGATCTTCAATGCGATTTTGGAACGAGCCCCAATGGCTGCGGTGCGCCTGAATCCCGACCTGCCAGCAGATTTGGAGAGGATCATAAATCGAGCGCTGGAGAAAGACCGCAATCTGCGTTACCAGCACGCGGCCGATATGCGCGCCGAGCTGCAGCGCCTTAAGCGAGACACGGGTACAAGCCGAGTGTCAGCAGCGAACTCGGGGCCGATCGCGACGGTACAGGACACCAACAGTCAGCCAGTCGCCTCAGTCGTCCAGCACGCAATGCCGTCATCCGGTTCTTCTCCGGCTGCTGGGTCATCGGGTGCCGCGAGAGTCGCTGAAGTTCCGCCCACCGAAGGAAAAAAGCTCTGGAAGATTTTGGTTCCCGCTGCCGTCCTGGTGATCGCCGCGTTGGTCGCTGGAGTCTTCCACTTCCGTTCGCGGCCACCGGCGACGCTGACCGAGAAGGACACTATAGTGCTGGCTGATTTCGACAACAAGACTGGGGACCCCGTCTTCGACGACGCCCTCAAGCAGGCACTCGCCGTCCAGCTAGGACAGTCGCCCTTCCTCAACATTCTCTCCGACCGCAAGGTGGGGGAGACGCTGCGCCTGATGGGGCGTCCCTCGAATGAGCGCATCACCCGCGACGTGGCCGGAGAACTCTGCGTGCGGACCGGCAGCAAGGCGATTATCTTGGGTTCGATCTCGAACTTGGGCGGTCAGTACGTGGTGGGCCTCGATGCGGTCGGTTGCAGCAACGGCGACACGCTGGCCAAAGAGCAAGAAGAGGCTGCAACCAAGCAGGAAGTGCTGAAAGCACTGGGGAAGGCAGCGTCCAGCCTGCGGGGCAAACTTGGCGAATCGCTGGCCTCCATCCAGAAGTTCGATGTTCCCGTGGAGGCCACAACAACATCGCTGGAGGCACTGAAAGCTTTCAGCATGGGTATAACCACCGGCCGCACCAAAGGAGACGCTGCGGCGATTCCGTTCATGAAGCGCGCTCTCGAACTCGACCCGAATTTTGCCGTAGCCTACGCCAGTTTGGCCATCGAATATGGCAATCTCGGACAAGCCAGTCTGTCTGCGGAGAACGTCAAGAAGGCTTACGCACTACGCGACCGAGTCAGTGAGCATGAAAAATACCGTATCGCTGCCTTGTACTACAAGCATGTCACAGGGGAGTTAGAACAGGCGACTCAAGTCTACGAACTTTGGGCCAAGAGTTATCCGCAGGATTTGGTGCCGCCCAACAACTTGGGGGCGATTTATGCCGAGCTTGGGCAGTACGAAAAGTCCGTGGCTGAAACCCAAGAGTCGTTGCGATTAGAACCGAATGCAGTAGTTGGTTATGGCAACCTCGCAGGCATATATCTTGCCCTGAACCGGCTGGATGACGCGAAAAAAGCGATTGAGCAGGCCCAAGAGCGCAAGCTCGATGGCGATACCTTGCACTGGACAATCTATCAACTAGCCTTTCTTAAAGGCGACGCACCAGAGATGGAGCGGCAGGTGGCTTGGGGCGCAGGGAAGCCCGGAAGTGAAGACCTCCTGCTCTCGTTCCAATCCGATACCGAGGCGTACTACGGACGGCTCGTGAAAGCGCGGGACTTCTCCCGCCGTGCGGTGGATTCGGCTGTCCGAAACGACTCGAAAGAAAGTGCCGCGCTCTGGCAGGTGAATGCCGCTTTACGGGAAGCGGAGTTCGGTAACACAGCAGCCGCTAAGCAAGGTGTTGCAGCCGCACTGGCGCTCGCCCCGGGCCGGGATGTGAAACTGTTCGCCGGATTGACGCTGGCGCGAATTGGTGAAACCGCTGGTGCGAAGGCCATCGTAGAAGAGCTGGAGAAGAACTACGGGTCGGATACGATTCTGAAGATCTACTGGCTGCCAACCATTAACGCCGCGACGCAACTGAATGCAAACAATTCCGCCCAAGCGGTTGTGTTTCTCGAAGCGGCTGCACCGTACGATCTAGGCGAGCCGCCCCAATTACAAGTCGGAACAATGTATCCGGTTTACATTCGCGGCCAAGCGCAGCTAGTGGCCCACAACGGAGCTGCGGCAGCCACCGAGTTTCAGAAGTTTCTCGACCACCGGGGAATCACCCTAAACTTCCCACTGGGTGCGCTCGCCCATCTCGGCCTTGCCCGCGCGTACGCCACGCAGGGCGACACCGCGAAAGCCAAGGCGGCGTACCAAGATTTCTTCGCGCTGTGGAAAGACGCCGACCCCGACATTCCCATCCTCATGGCCGCCAAAGCAGAGTACGGCAAGCTGTAATAAACTCAAGCCAGCCTACGGATTACCAAAACCGATTTGACCAGCGGTCTGATCCGGTCAATCAAGACACTGGCGGTGGTGTTGCAAACTGACGTGGTCACGTATAGATTGTCGGTCGGCTGCGAAATGGAAATGGAAGTCTCGTAGGGCCTTCCATGCGAGTCAGTGTCACGGAACGAATGTTTCAGGGAGATCGCTTGCGCCCCAATCGGAACACCGTACTCCTCATTCTACTATCTTTGCTGACTTTAGCGGGCTTCACGGCCGCCCAGAATCACCCGCCCGCGACTTCTTCGGTTCCACCCCCGCCCGGCTCAAAAGAAGTCCATCTCAAGCACATTCTGGTGATCGGCGAAACCAAGGGATGGGAGCACGATTCGGTATCGGATGCGATGGCCGCGATCTACAACATGGGTCACGACACCGGTCTCTGGGATGCCATGCTGCGCACCGACACCGAACTCATCACCAAGAAGGAATTAAAAGACAACGCGAAGAATCTGGATTACTTCGATGCCCTGGTCTTCGCGAGTACCACCGGCGAGCTCGACCTGGATGACAGCCAGAAGAAAGACATGATGTCGTTCATCAAGGACGATGGAAAGGGTTTTGTGGGCATTCACGCCGCTCTGGACACCAATTACAAATGGCCGGAATATGGCGAGATGATCGGCGGCTGGTTCGACCAACACCCGTGGACCACATTCAACGCGCCGATCATAAATGAGGACCCAAGCTTCCCCGCGGTTCGCCACTTTCCCAGAGCGTTCGTTAAATATGACGAGATCTACCAGGCCAAGGAGTGGTCGCGCGATAAGGTCAACGTCCTGCTGAGCCTCGATCCCACGAAACTTGAATATGCCGACAACCCGCGCATCCACAGAACCGATCATGATTTCGCGGTAGCGTGGGACAAAATGTACGGCAAAGGCCGCGTTTTTTATTCCAGCCTAGGGCACACCGAGGAGGCCTGGGGTGACCCGGACATTCGCAAGATGTATTTTGAAGCGATCAAGTGGGTGCTGGGCATGACCGAAGGCAGTACAGCTTCCCATCCGCGGCCGTAGGGAAATGGGAAGGATCCGCGATTCAAACGAATTCCGATATGCCGCTGATAAAGTCTGAAATCGCGCCACCAGTGCTAAGCCGACATCGTGACTGACTCTCCACCGAGCGCGGATCAGCCATCCTCCTCTGCTAAGCCACACCTGGCACGTCAACTGGGACTGTTCGACGTCACCATGCTGGTGATGGGCGGGATCGTCGGTTCCGGCATATTCATGAATCCCTACGTGGTCGCGCAACGGGTACATACACCGGCGTTGATTATGGCCGCATGGATTTTGGGCGGCTTGGTTGGAGTGGGAGGCGCCTTCATATGGGCTGAATTGGCGGCCACCCTGCCTGCGGTGGGTGGTCAGTACGCTTACCTGCGCGAGGCCTATCACCCAGCGGTGGCATTTCTCTACGGATGGGTATTGCTCCTGGTGATCCAGACCGGAGGCATGGCGGTCGTTGCGATCACCTTCGCGCGGTACTTCGTCGAGCTCACCGGTCTGCAGGCGCGGGAGTGGGTGGCTGCCGCAGCAGCACTTGCCGTACTCACGCTCGTCAACTGTTTGGGAGTAAAGACCGGCGGACGTACTCAGAGCGCGCTGATGGTAATGAAGATTGTCGCGGTCGGTGCTCTGGTGATCGCCGGGCTGGCGTTGACCGGCAAGCACACCACCACAACTACCGCCGCCGAGCGAGATTGGTCGCTCACGTCGTTTGGCGCCGCTATGGTGCCGGTGCTATTCGCCTACGGAGGGTGGCAGACCGCGAACTTCCTGGCGGCGGAAGTGAAGGAGCCAAAGAAAAACCTGCCGCGAGGACTCCTGTTGGGAGTCCTCGGCGTGGTGGTGCTGTATCTCGGTGTGAACTGGGTGTGCCTGCGCTCGCTGGGGTCGCAGGGCCTCGCGGCAACAACCACCCCCGCCACTGCGGTGATGCGCATGGCCTGGGGACAACCGGGTGCGACGTTCATTGCGGCGGCAATCGCCATCTCCACGCTGGGCTTCCTCAGCCAGTCGATTTTAACGGCGCCCCGCGTGTACTTTGCCATGGCCGATGACGGCCTGTTCTTCCGCGCTATATCGTGGCTCGATCCGCGCACTCGCGCGCCGGTGGCAGCCATCGTCCTGCAAAGCGTGTGGACCATGGTAATCGCGCTCTCCGGGCGCTATGAGCAGATTCTGAATTACGTCATTTCCATGGATTTTTTGTTTTTCGGGCTCACCGCAACCACCATCTTTGTGTTCCGCCAGCGAGCCGCGCGCGGCCAGATGAACGCCAGTGAAGGTTATCGTATGCCGGGGCACCCGGTGAGCACGGTGATGTTCGTCGCGATATGCTGGTGGGTGGTTGGGAATACGATCTACCGCTATCCGCAGAACAGCCTCATCGGTTTCGTTTTGCTGCTGGCGGGCGTCCCGGTGTATTGGTTCTGGAGACGGCGAGCAGCGTCGCGGTCGGCTAATGCGTAGTCGGATTTTTCTGCAATCGGGAGAGCAAGATATGAATGGTTTGCGAGCGGACGCAGTCTCGCGCTATATCGCTTGGGCCAAACTGCACTCGACGGCGCGCTTCAACCTGGCGAGTAGCGGCATTTTGGACTATCCCCTGGCGGAATTGCCGGTGCGCATCGAGGACCTCGAGATCGCCGGGGGCGGGCCGTACGGTTATCCGCCGCTGATGGAGCGATTAGCCGCGAAGGCGGGAGTGCCCGAGGAATGCGTGGTCTACACTCAGGGTACATCGATGGCGAATTTCGTGGCGCTGACGGCGCTGGTCCGCCGGGGTGACGAGGTACTGATTGAGCGGCCTACCTACGACCCGCTGCTGGCCATTCTGGATCACCTGGGGGCCAAGGTATCTCGCTTCGAACGTTTTCCGGAAAACGGATACAAGCTGGATCTGAGCGAACTCGAGCGAAACCTCACTCCCCACACGCGTTTGGTGATTCTTTGCAACCTGCACAACCCCAGCAGCGCCTTTACCGATGAAACTACGCTTCGCGAAGTTGCTGCGACGGCAGCCAGCGCGGGCGCACGCGTTCTGGTGGATGAGGTGTATCTCGAGACTCTGTTCTCGCAATCGTGGCGTTCTGCCTTTCATCTGGGAGCGAATTTCGTTGTTACCAGCAGCTTGACTAAGGCCTACGGGCTGAGCGGCATTCGCTGCGGTTGGATTCTGGCCCAGGCGGATGTGGTGCGGCGCATGTGGCAGGTTGTTGATTTCACCTACGGAGTCCCCGTGCATCCCGCCGAACTCCTCGCAGTCATCGTGCTCGATAATCTCGGGCGTGTCCGCGATCGCGCCCGTGCGCTGCTGGAAACGAATCGCATCCTGGTCAACGATTTCCTGGCTGCGCATCCGGACCTTGAGTGTGAGCCCAGCCGCTTCGGCACTACCGTGTTTCCCGGGCTTGGGGGGGGCCGTACCGCTGAATTTGTGCGAATCCTGCGCGAGCAGTTTGAAACCAGTGTAGTGCCGGGAGAATTCTTCGAGCAACCGCAACACTTCCGGATGGGATTCTGTGGAGCTACGGAGACGGTCCGCGCCGGCCTCGAGCGGCTGAGCGCCGCACTCGAGACCTTCCACCAGTTGTCCCGCCCATAGGGGAATTTGTTCGGTCTCGCTGAGGTCGCGTCCCAATAATGAACAGTGGCGCCCGATCGTAAATACCATGGGCCTGCTAAGTGACGCGTGTTCAGTTGATTAGCGAGGACCTGGGATGGGGGAAGACATGCTCTTATCGTCCTAGCCTAGCACCTCGGGAGGTGCGCCGATGACTTCGTTCTGGCAAGACGTGCGGTACAGCCTGCGGATGATCGCGAAGGTCCCGGGGTTTGCGGCGATTACCATCCTGACGCTCGCGCTGGGTATCGGCGCGAACACCACCATCTTCAGCTGGATCAACTCGACATTGCTGAATCCCGTTCCCGGAATTGCCAGCCCCACCGAGGTTGTGTCGCTGACCCTGAGCAAGCCCGGCGACACCCCCTTGCCGCTTACCTATCCTGATGTCGAAGCCATGCGCGATGGACAGCAAAGTTTTACGGGCATTGCGGCTTGCAACATCGCCGCGATGAGCCTGACCGGCAAGAATAAGCCGGAGCGGGTGTGGGGCATGATCGCGTCTGCGAATTATTTCGATGTATTGGGTGTGCGGCCGATCCTTGGCCGCGGCTTTTTGCCCGTCGAGGACCAGAAGCCGGGAGGAGCACCGGTGGCGATAATCAGCTACCGGCTGTGGCAAACGCATTTCGGTGCGAATCCGGAGATAGTGGGGCAGTCAATTGAAATCAACCAGCACCCATACACCATCGTGGGTGTAACGCCAGCGGTGTTTCAGGGGAGCCAGACTGGGGTGCGATCGGAGATTTGGGTTCCGATCATGATGCAAGAACAATTGACGCCGGGCGGCGACCTTATTCATGACCATCACTATTTCTGGGTATTGGTGTTTGGACGGTTGAAGCCGGGCGTCGCGCTGCAGCAGGCGCAGGAGGAAATGACCCTGCGACTGAAGCGGGAGGCCAAGAATTATCCTGAGGAGCACAAAGGGCATGACAGTGTGACGGTATACCCGCTGTGGCGTAACCCATTTGGCTTGAATCTGTTTCTCTCGACGCTGCTGCCGATCCTGATGGCCATCGCAGGCCTGGTGCTGCTGCTGGCATGCGCGAACGTGGCGAATCTGATGCTGGTGCGCTCGGTGGGGCGGCGCCGTGAAATCGCCATTCGCATGTCGCTGGGCGCGAGCCGATGGCGGCTGGTGCGGCAACTGCTAGTGGAAAGTCTGATGCTGGCGCTGGCCGGAGGGGCGGTTGCGATGCTGATCACGGTATGGACCGCGGGATCGTTCATGAAATTCCTGCCGGTGACCGAGGATATCCCGTTGGGACTCAGCATCGGGGCGGACCGCACAGTGCTGCTTGCGACGCTAGTGATTTCAGTGCTCACCGGCGTGATCTTCGGAATTTTGCCGGCACTGCGGTCATCCAGCTTGGCGCCGGCCGCGGTGTTGAAAGAGGATACCGGGAGCGCGTCGGGTGGACTAGCGAAGGCGCGCCTCGCGAGCGGGTTGGTAGTGGCGCAAATTTCGCTGTCGCTGCTACTGCTGATCTGCGCGGGATTGTTCATTCGCAGCTTCATGAGCGCGCAGCAAATCAATCCGGGATTCAATTCGCATAATGTGCTGATTGCCTCCTACGATCTGTTTACCGCGGGATATTCGGATGCCGGCGGGGTGGAATTCGATCGCCAACTAGTGGCTAAACTGGAAGCGCTGCCGGGCATTCGGTCGGTAGCCCTGGCGGACCGCGTGCCGCTGGCATTCGGCGGCGGTTCGACCAGCGTGAAGCCGGAGGGCTACCTACCGCAGGCCAACGAATCGATGGAGACCCAGGTGGCCTCCATCACCCCGAATTATTTCCGCACCTTGCAGCTTCCCATTGTGAAGGGGCGCGACTTCACGGCGCAGGACAACATGGGTTCGCAACGTGTGGCGATCGTCAGCGAAGCATTTGTGAATCGCTACTGGCCGAATCAGGAGGCGGTGGGTAAAAAAGTTAACTCGGATTTGAAGCACGAATGGTACACGGTGGTTGGCGTGGCGCGCGACAGCAAAGTGACAGGCCTGAATGAAAAGCCCACCCCATTCCTGTATTTGCCGCAGTACCAGCTTTACCGGTCTTCGATGATGGTCGTTGCGCGAACCACGGGTGATCCGCTGGCTTCCGGCAATACCGTCAAAGAAGCGATCCGTGAACTGAATTCCGGCCTGGTTGTCTTCGATGTGACCAGCCTGGAATTCCGCGAGCAAATCGCCAGCTTCGGCCAGCGCGTTGCCGGCACCTTCGTGGGCACATTCGGGCTGCTCGCCCTGGTCCTCGCAGCGGTGGGAATTTACGGCGTCACCGCCTACACCACCCGCCAGCGCACCCATGAAATCGGCATCCGCATGGCGCTGGGCGCGACCAAAGAGGACATCCTGCGGCTGGTGATCGGGCATGGGCTTCGGTTGACCTTCGTCGGGGCGGCTCTGGGCCTGGCCGCGTCGTTCGCATTGACGCGCTACCTGAGTAGCCTGCTGCTGGGCGTAACCAGCACCGACGCGCTGACGTTTTCCGGCGTGGCAATTCTGCTTTGCGCGGTGGCGCTCTTCGCCTCCTTCATTCCCGCACGCCGAGCAATGCGCGTGGACCCGATGGTGGCGCTGCGCTACCAATGACCGGCGTGGGGATTCAACTCCCTGGGGCTTGGCGCTACGAAGCAACTTCAACAGCTGACAAATTTAGCCTCTGACGCTGCTGCGTTAACCTTTACCGCCAATGGATTTTGGTTACAGCGGACTTGGCCGGTTTCTCCGGCTCCTGGAGAGTCTGTGCCACCAGACCCTGAGGCGTGGCTAGCGGGAGGGGCGGTTGCTTGCCACGTGTTAAAATCTGGCGCGCGCGGCTGGGCTCAACCCGGCGTTCTGGGCGGACGAAATGTACGATCTCGCGGGACTGGCGAAAAATCTGGAGGACATTCGCGAGCGCGTCGCCGCGGCAGCGGCGCGCTGCGGCCGGCGCGCGGACGAAATTACTCTGGTGGCCGTGACGAAGACGTTTCCAGCGGAGGCGATTCGCGCGGCCTACGAACTGGGAGTGCGGCATTTCGGCGAGAACCGGGTCCAGGAGTTTGAGTCCAAGGAAAGGGGATTGGACTGTCCTGAGGCGACTTGGCACCTAATCGGGCACTTGCAGGGGAACAAGGCGCGGCGGGCCGCACAACTGTTTCATCGCATCGATTCGGTGGATAGCGTGGCGCTGGCGCAGAAACTCGATCGGCTGATGAACGAAGTCCCGGACGCGGCTGAGGAACCGCCCGTACCCACGCTCACGCCCACGCCAGGAAATGCAAATCGGCGCGACGTGCTGATCGAGGTACGTCTATCGGACGAAGCCACAAAATCGGGGGTGGCGGAGGCGGAGTTGCCGGCGGTGGTCGCGGCAATTGCGGAGCTCTCCAGTTTGCGGCTGCGCGGATGGATGACTATTCCTCCGTTTTTCGAAAATCCCGAAGATGCTCGGCCGTATTTCCGGCGCATGCGCGCGCTGCGCGACGATCTGTGGAAGGGGCTGCGAGAGGGGCGGGAGAAGGCAAGCGCGGGGCCGGGAGTACTTTCCATGGGCATGAGCCACGATTTCGAAGTGGCGATAGAAGAAGGCGCGACGGAGATTCGAGTCGGGACCGCGCTATTCGGTAAGCGCCCACCGATATGAGAGGGTCGGTGTTTTGTCTTTGGCCGCCGCCGTTGCGGCGGGGTGCCCCACATGTCGCTTTTACGTGTGGGTTCTCCACGCCTTTGATCTTCCCTTGAAGTGGCGGTCTCCGGCGATGTTTGGAAATCGCGCGGGCGGCTGATAGAATCGCCGCGGGACGGGATGCGAGGTAGCATTTGGGCTGCGGGTAGGCAGTCCCGGATTTCCGCCGGGTCCGAATCATTACGAAGCCCTCCCAATTCAATCACCCACAAGCGAGAACACATCATGCTGGATGTAAAAGCGATTCAATCGGAATTGCGCGCCCATAAAATGGACGGTTGGCTGTTTTACGATATTCTGCACCGTGACCATCTGGCCTACCGCATTCTGGGAATTACCGCCATGGCCAAACGGCGCTGGTTTTATTTGATTCCGGCGAAAGGTGAGCCGCGCAAGCTGGTCCACCGGATCGAAGCGAAAACGCTGGATGCGCTTCCCGGGCGGAAACTGGAATACGCTGCGGTGGACGAGCTGCAGAAGGGAATCGTCCGGTTGCTCGCTGGCACACGGATCCTGGCCATGCAGTATTCGCCCAAGAATAATGTGCCGCAGCTCTCGCTGGTGGACGCCGGCACGGTCGAGTGGATTCGCGGCCTCAAGAAAAAAGTGGTGAGCTCGGCGGACCTCGTGCAGAAATTCGAGGCCACCTGGAGCCCCTCCCAGCTCGAATCGCACCTCGAGGCGGGAAAGATCATTGATCGGGTGACGCGCGACGCGTTCACTCGCGCCGGTGCCTTGATCAAGGAACGGCAGTCGATCAACGAATATGAATTGCAGCAGTGGATGGCCGACCAATTTCGCGCGCAAGGGGTTTGCGCGGACAGCGCGCCGGTGGTTGCCGCAGGGCCGAACAGCAGCGATTCACACTACTCTCCGGGCCCCACAGGCTCCCTGCCGATCAAAGAGGGAAGCTTTCTGCTGCTGGACGTATGGGGCAAACTCGATAAGCCGGACAGCGTCTATTACGACATTACATGGACTGGATATTTGGGGCACACCGTGCCGGAAAAGTACGCCAAGGTGTTTCGCGTAGTGCGCGAGGCCCGGGATACGGCGGTGGCCTTCGTGAAGGATTCGGTGGCCGCCGGCCGGACCATTCACGGGTGGCAGGTGGATGATGCGGCGCGGTCGGTGATTCGCAAAGCGGGCTACGGAAAATATTTTGTGCACCGCACCGGTCACAGCATCGGGCAGGAAGTTCACGGAAGCGGCGCCAACATGGACGGCCTGGAAATCAAGGACGACCGGCAGATCATCCCGCGCACTTGTTTCTCCATCGAGCCCGGAATTTATCTGGGGGAGTTCGGCGTGCGCACGGAAGTGGATGTGTACGTCGGTGAAAGCGAAGCGCGCGTCACCGGCCCCCAGCAGGAAGAAGTAATTCCCATATTGGCCTGAGGGAGTCGTGAGCGAAATCGATTCAAACATCCCGCCCGAGGGCGCTCCGGAAGCATCACCCGCAGCCGCCGTCACGTCCGATGGCACAAGCGAGGCGTTGCCCGCTCCTGACATTCCGCCCCCGGGCGCTCGCGAAGTAGTACTCGAGCCGGCAATCACGCCGGTAGCGCTGGTGATGGCGCCGCCGCCGTCCGCACCGCCGGCGTCCGCACGCATAAATCCGATTTTGCCGGTAGCCGTGGCTGTATCCGCCTGGGCGGTGCCTGGCCTGGGCCATCTTTTGCTGGGACGCTGGGGCCGCGCGCTCACGTTTCTGGTGGCAGTGGCGGGACTAGGGCTCACCGGATTTGCGCTGCGCGGCAACGTGTTCCACCTGCAGCCGGGAGGCTTTCGCAGCGACCCATTTAATTTCCTAGGCTCGCTCGCGGACCTGGGGATGGGGGGCCTGTATTTTATTTCCCAATGGTTTGAGAAGGCCGGGGCCGACGTTTCACGTGCCGCTGGGGATTACGGCACGCGAGTGATCGCGACCGCCGGAATCATCAATTTCCTGGCGGCGTTCGACGCCTACGAAATCGCCAGCCACAAGAAGGATTAGATGTTGAAGGCGGCTGCCCCACACGTCGTATCTACGTGTGGGGGTTTTGATTTCCAGCATCTACCGTTGCGGCGGGGTTTAGTTTGGATTCGCCCAGCCCTTTGGTTCTCGTACAAACGTACCATTTACGAAGTACCCCGGCGGGTGCGATCCTGTGGCGTCCTCGGTTCGCATTTAGAACGCTAATTTGTGAGGCCCGATGTCAGATGTCCAGATTCCCAAGTCGCTGAATAACCTCCAGGTCACGGTGCCTGCGCTGCAGGGCGACGTCCGGCGGCGCGCGGCACGCGCTTCGGTGCCCATTCCAGTGCGCATTCGTCCGGTAGATTTTAGCGACGGAAGCTTTGACGATTTCGCCTCCACCGTGAACATCGCGCGCGGCGCGATGTACGTGACCACCTGGCGCGGAAATTATTACAGCGGCATGCGTTTGATCGTCACCTACCCGTTCATCGCGGAAGCGAAATCTCCTACATGGGAATATCTGGGCGAAGTTCTGCGCGTGGACCGTCAGGGAGACGGCCGCTCGCGAATTGTGATTCAGCTGCAATTTGTTATGCAGCCCACCGATAGCCCCACCTTCATTACCCTTTAGTTCGCTCCAATTCAATTGTGCCGGCGGCGGCATTCTATTAATTGCTCGCAATGCTCCGGTGGTTCCCTTATTACAGGATGTTCCTACGCCCGTAATCTTCGCGTAACCCGCGCCGCGCAAATTTAGCAGGAGATGCGAACACTCCTCCGAAGGCGACCCCCTCGTCGAGTGCGCACCCCGCGGCGGGTGCAAGTCGAGTTGAGCCAGCGCATGATACCCGCGGCCGGCGCTCATCAGGGAAACTGCGTAATTTCTCAGGAAAACTACGTATTTTCAACGCTACACCTTGAATTTCAAAAAAAATCGGTGCAACCTGGAAACAGCGCCGCGCAAACATCGGAAACACACATGGGCGGTGCTCGAGAAGAAAGCACGATGGACGTTGTACCCGTCAATTGGCTGTCCCGCGAATTTGCTTCCTTCCTGTTGGACAGCGAAATGGAGGAACCAGTGAAACCAGAAAGCGCAATCCGAAATGAGAACGAGGTCCGTGCGGCAGCGCCGGCGCCGTCAACGGGGGGCCACCGCGGGGCGCAAGACTTTCCCGCGCCGGCCACCACCTTGGAAAACGAACGGGCCGACTGGCACGAGAGGATTCAGGCACGGGCGTACGAGCTGTTTTTGGAGCGGGGAAGCCGGGATGGCGGCGATATAACTGACTGGCTGGACGCCGAGCAAGAATTGGAAGCGGCGCAGTCGGGAAAATCGTTCCGCGCGGCAGCCGGCGGCAAGTCCAATTAGATTTTTACCGACGGAGCGAGACCGCACGCGCCGGTAGCTGCTCCTACATTTAGCGGGGCGAAGAGCGCAGCCCTAGCGCTCGATCTCCATGCCGCCGGGACCGCCCAAAGTTTCTTTGACGGCGAAGCCTCGGGGACGTTCGCGCTTTTCTTCCAAAAGATCGGAAATTTGCAGGCGCAGGTTGCCGGGGTTGCTGGCGTAGGATAGCGCCGCTTCAATGTCGAGTTCGCCCGCGCGCATCAGGCGCTCGAGTTCACCGTCGAAATGCTGCATGCCTTCGTTGGAACCGTCGCGCATGGCGTCCAATAGCGACTTTCCTTCGTTCTCGCCCTTTTCCACATATTCGCGGGTGCGCTGCGTGGATTTTAGGATTTCGACGATGGCGATCCGGCCGGCGCCGTCTTTCTTGGGAATCAGGCGCTGCGAAATGATGAAGCGGAATGCCTTGGCGAAGCGGGTGCGCACCGCATGCTGATCGCTCAGCGGGAAAACGCCGACGATGCGCTCTACGGTTTTCGAAGCGTCGATGGTGTGCAACGTGGATAGAACCAGGTGGCCGGTCTCCGCGGCTTCCAGCGCGATTTCGATGGTTTCGCGGTCGCGCATTTCGCCCACCAGAATCACTTTAGGGGCTTGGCGCAGTGCCGCGCGCAAAGCCAGCGCGAACGTAGGCGTGTCGCTATACAACTCGCGCTGATGGATGGTGCCTTTTTTGTGCGCGTGCAAGAACTCGATGGGATCTTCGATGGTGACGATGTGGTAGGCCTTGGTTTCGTTGATGCGATCGAGGACCGCGGCAAGCGTTGAGGATTTTCCCGATCCTGTGGGGCCGGTGACTAGCACGATTCCGTTGCGCAGATCGCAAATCTCCATCAGTTGTTCGGGTAGCTTCAAGGTCTCGAAACCGGGCACCGCGTTGGGAATCACCCGCATGACGATGGCGTAACTGCCGCGTTGCATGAAGACGTTGACGCGAAAGCGCGAAATGCCGGGCAGGCTGTAGGAAAGGTCGCAAGAGCCTTGCTCGCGCAGTTTGCGCAGGGCTTCGGCGTTCTTGCCGATTAAGTCGGCGGCGATTCGCGCGGTGGCCTGCGCGGAAAGCGTGCCCACCCGGGGAATCTGTACCTGCAGCAGTTGACCGTTCAATTCCACCTGCGGCGCCTTCCCCGGTGAAAAAATCAGGTCGCTGGTATTTTTGGCAGCCTTGAGCATGGCGCCAATAATGTCGTTGGTGGCAACCGCTTCGGGCGCCGCAGATGCAGGCCGGGGGGCCGCAGGGACCACCGGGGCGCTCGCAGCAGGCGTAGCGGCCGGCGTCGAAGAAGCAGCCGCGGGCGTGCTGGTCGCAGGAACGAGTGGGACGGGCGGGACAGTCGTGGTTCCCATGCAAATCCTCCCAGAAGGATGTAGCCGTGAACGTTAAGTCTGAAGAACTACTCAGTTTAGTATCCGTCCCGTCGGCCGGTGCCGCCATAGGAATGAGAAAAGGGTGTCTCCAAACGGGTAGGTGCATGTGAGTTAGTGTGGTGGAGCGCGGCTGGCAATTGTGCTGGCAAGCTACGTTTGGCTTGCCGTACACCGGATGCGTCGAACCAAGAAGATCGCCCGGCACCGGCAAGCTAGCAATGGCTTTGCGGTTTAGGTGCCGCCGCTACTGCCTGCGGTTTTGAGTCTCGTAGTGCTTCAGTTCCCGCCGCCGTTGCAGAATGCTAGCCTCGCGAAGACATGCGAGCGCAGAGCCAAAACCGGGAAAACGGCGCAGCAGCAAAAGGGGAGCAAAACCTGAAAAGGGGACCGCAGGGCATTCGCGTTCGATGGATATGAAAACAAACTCCGAAGATTTGCCGAATCGCCACAAAATCGACGTTTCATCTCGCGGGTTTTCCGCCCAACTGGGAGCCCGGCGAGTGCCGAGTGGAAGCATGATGGCTAGCATAGCGCGATCAGCAAGGTGGCTCCCTGTTTCCAGCGCGATAGGTGTGTTAGCGGTAGTAAGTTCTCTATACCCTGGGAACCTTCTCCTACCGCAGACCTTTCGTAGCGCAAGTCGCGAGAGTGCTCTGTCCGGCCATGATCCTAGGGCTGGCGGACCCAGATCGGGCGGGGGGCATATTTCTCCTGCTGGCAATCGTCTTTGTAGCGAATTTCCTGTTATAAGGTGTCTCGGGACTCCTCGTCTGTAGGGTTTGGTACTGCTATCGGGATAGTCTCACAAACCCTTAGCTGATTTCTGGGGTGCGGGAGTGGTTGACTCGTCCAGCAGATCGCCCGTGGTCGCCCGTTTTTTTTCCGCCCAACCAGAAACCCGGCTAGTGCCTGGTGGACGCGTGAACTAGGGGGGCCAGGGCCGAAGACTCGGCCGGGGGCGTGACTCGGGCGATCGGTAGTTCGACTAGGAAGGTGGCGCCGCCTTCGGCGCGGTTGAAGCACTGGATGCGGCCACCGTGTTCCTGGACGATTCCGTAGCAGATGCTTAGGCCCAGGCCGGTGCCTTTGCCTACCGGCTTGGTGGTGAAAAATGGATCGAACACCTGGCTGGGGGACTGGATGCCTGGGCCGCTGTCGGAGAACTCGATGAGCACGCTGGCGTCGTGGATGCCGGTTTGAATGATCAAAGAACCGCCGCCGACTTCCTCGATGGCGTCGACGGCGTTGTCGATTAGGTTAAAGAAAACCTGGAGAATCTGGTTGTCGTCACCGCGGACCGGCGGCAGGGCTTGCTGGGTTCGTAGTTCGACGCGAATGCTTTTCTGCTTGAGGTCGAGATTGCTCAAGTGGATGGCGGTGGCGATGGATTGGTTGATATCCAACAAGGACTTTTCCGGAGGCACGCGGCGAGCAAAACTGAGCAGGCCGCCGGTGAGGCCTTCGATTCGCCGGGCCAGGGTGCGAATTTTGTCGATGCGAGCGCGATGCTTTTCAGTCAGGGTGGGATCGTCGAGCAGCAGATCGGAATACCCCAGGATGCCGGTGAGCGGGTTATTGATTTCGTGAGCGGCGCCGGCGGCGAGCTGTCCGACGGAAACCAATTTTTCGGCCTGAATCATCTGCGACTGCAAGTTCTTTAGGGTTTCGAAGGAACGCTGCGAACCCTCCAGCAATCGCGAGCGATCGCGGTCGGCCCAACGCTGCCGCAAGAAAATGAAAAATACCCCCATCAGGATGGCGGACAGGGTGACCCCGTCACGAAATTGTTTCACCGCGCTCGGCGCTCTGCTGTACCAACTATTCCACATGGAGAATACCGGCATCGAGAAAACGGCGATGAAAGCGACGGTGGCGACCCAGGCCCCCGAAGCAGGAGATCGACCGGTCTCCGGCTCGACGGCCGGAGGAGTGTGGCGGGCATACACGCCCGCAAAACCCATCCACACCAAGCCAATGATCAGCGGAATGTCGTAACTGCTGCCAGTGTAATACGCGTTGCGGTCGATGGCGACGTCGACAAGCACGGCCCCGGCGGCGAAAGTAAGCGATGCACCCAACAGATGGAGGTAGACGCGGCGCCAATCGGTTTTCGTGGACAAGAAAAGATAGGCCAGGCCGGCGGCGATGATGCCATTCTCAACAAATTCGAGGGCATCGTAGTTCAGGCCATAGTGAACGATTTGCGGCGAAACGTATTGCCAGGGAATGACTGCGAATACGTAGAGGTACACCCACCAGAAGACCAGCAGCGCGGAATCCAGGTAAGCGATGTGTGCGCTGACGCCTTTGCGCGTGTCGTGCGGGCGGAGCGCCAGAGCGCCCATGATGGGCACAGCACGCAGGAAGAAGACCACGTCACCCAGGAAAGGATTGGGAACTTCCTGGCGCAGGACCACCTCGAAGTACGTCCACGCTACCTGGGCGCCCAACCACAATAGGGCACTGATAGACCACAGCCACCAGAAAGTACGGGTCCTGCGCCGGTTGGCGATGGCCGGCGCAGCGAGCCCAACGCAACCGAGTATCGCGGCCAGGCATTGACCAAGATCGCCGACGGCAGTGAGGCGCGCTCCCGGGTGGAGCAAGGCTCCCGCGCCAGCATATCCAAGGACCAAAAGCGCGGCGGTGCCGCAGAACGCCCATCCTGCGGGAGACAGCTTTCCCATGAATTCGCTTCGGAGTCCCATCGTCCCAAGTAATCGTTTACTGAAGGCAGCCCCGTGAGTGGGGCTATCCTATTGATTCATAGATTAATACTGCAGGCAAGATGAGGCGAGAGTTCAAGTGTGGAGCAGTTCCAGCTTGGCAACATGGGTCTTAGGGGGACTATCCGCGGTGCGCCAAGGGCACACAACCAGGGCATGCTTGTGCCACGCGAAGGAGGCGCCAGCTTAGGGGTGGACCGGCGAGTCGCCGGCTTCGCGGTCGGCCAGGATCTTTCTGGCGTTTTGATAGAGGGCTCGCGCTTGGGGCATCAGGTCGATGGCCTTCTGGATTTCGGGATCGGAACGGAGGTCGACCTTGTTGCCCTCATTTACGCCGAACGCGGAGGTGAAGACCTCACGCTGAATTTTGTTTTGGATCCAGGTCAGGTTGGTCTGCAAATCGGATTCGCTGTAGGTGATTTTTTCCTTGGCGAGGTAGGCGCGGAACTGTTTCATCACCGCGTCATCCGCCTGAAAGTCTTTTTTGATCTCTGGCTTCTGGCCGAGATAGAAGCGGGTGAACTCGCCGACGCCGGCGCCATCGCGGTAGGGATACAGCACGTCGCGGCGTAGCAGAGACTCCTGGAACGGATTGAGCTTGGGCTCCGGGACAACCACGTCAGGTGTGATGCCGCTGCCGCCGTGAACTTCGCGTCCGCTATCGGTCAGCTTGGTTTCTGGATTCTTATTGGGTTTGGGATTGTAGATGTAATCGTAGAGCGAGACGGTTTTGTAATCGCGCTGAATCAGGCGGCCGCTGGGAGTGTAGTATTTAGCGGTGGTCAGCCAGAGAGCGGTGTCTTCGCTGAGCGGGAAAGCGCTCTGAACCAATCCCTTGCCGAAACTGGTTTCGCCGACGATTAAGCCGCGATCGTGATCCTGGATCGAGCCAGCGACAATCTCCGAGGCCGATGCGCTGTGCGGATCCATCAGCACCACCAGCGGAACGCGCATACCTTGATTGCCGTGCTGCGCGTAGTAGCGCTGCTCGGGGGCGTTTCGTCCATGCTGTGAGACCACCAGCTCATGGCGGTCGAGGAACATATCAGCCATGCCCACGGCTTGATTGAGCAGGCCGCCGCCGTTGCCGCGCAAATCGAGAATCAGGCCGTCAAGGTGGTCGGGATCGAGGCCCTTCATGGCCTGTGCGAATTCCTGGTCAAGATTTTCGTCGAGGAAGGACGAGGCCTTAATGTAGCCGATGCCGGGGCGAACCATGGTGTAAAACTCGATGCCGGGGCGGGGAATTTCCGCGCGCGTGACCGTAGCAATAATGGGATCGGCCCAGCCTTCACGGGCCAGCTCGATGTGGACCACCGTGCCCTTGGGGCCTTTCAGCATTTTCGCCACTTCGTCGCTGGCCATGCCTGCGCAGGACTTGCCGTCTACCTTTACGATTTCGTCCCCGGGGCGGATGCCGGCCTTATCGGCAGGTGAGCCGACGAAAGGAACCAGAACGTAGGTGTGGCCCTCGCGCGGCGCGATGGACATTCCAACGCCGTAGTAGTGCGCTTCCTGTTCTTCCTTAAGCTGAGCGGTTTGTTTGGGATCGAAGAAATTGGAGTGCGGATCCAGGACGTGCAGCATGCCGGGAATGGCGCCGTCGTAAATGATTTTTTCGGTGTCGACCGGTTCGGCATAATTGCTCTGGATGATCGAGAGCGCCTGAGAAAACGAGCGGACGGATTGTTGCTCGGTGTCGGACTCGGCGGCGGTGGCCTTCAGTTGTGGACCATAGAGGCCGCCGACCAGGGCAGAGATGCCGATGATCAGGGCCATGAGGAATATACCGCGCCGCGAAGATCGCATTGGTGTATGTGCCTCCATCAAGTCGTAGCTTCTATTTGCGTACTGCCAGTCCCGGTGCGTTCTAAACTTAGGCGGAGCCGCCTTGGATCATACCGCAGGGCACCCCAGAAATCGCGAGCACCGACGGGGGCCGGATAACACCCAACCCCCCATCCCACTGTAGCATAGGGCGTGATGGATGAGGGACGGTCATCTATAGGGGTTTGATGCGCTAGTAAGCCGAAGGGTAGCGCCGATTTTTGAAGCTGGCATGGGGAGCGGCGACCGGTATTGAGACGGCAATCATGCCGCGAATGTACTATCTCAGGCGGCGCGCCGCGGCCTCGAACATCGTTACCTCGCGGTCCAGGTCCGCTTCTCCGACGACAGACAGAGGAACGTGATGCTGCCCCAAAAAGTCCTCCGTTTCGACGCGGGACAAGCCTAGCATTTCCGAAACCGGATAGAGGGTCAGGGTTTGGACACGGTAACCTTCCAATGCGAGAGCCTCTAAAGCCCCCCGGGAGACATCTCCACCGCAGAAAGCTGCTGAGCAGTTTCGTCGGGAATGCCAAAGGAGACTTGGTTTAACACGGGAAGCGTGTTCATTCGAGGCCGCTAGCTGGTGGCCTGGTTGGCGATGGAAGCCAGGTCGCTGCGCTTGACGATGGCGTCCGACTTCGCTTCTTTTTGAATGTCGTCCAGGATTTGCTTGGCTTGCTGGTATTGCACGGATGCTCCCTGGGTTTCACCCTGAAGCTGCAAGGCTCTTCCCATCAATTGATGGGCTTGGGCCTGCAGGGAGCGCAGCCCCAATTTTTCGCTGCGAGCCAGGGTATTTTGAAGCTCCGGCTGGGCTTTCTTGAAATCCTTCTCGCCGAGTAAAGCTTCCGCAAGATAGACCGAACACTCCACCGAGAGATACTTCAAGCCCACGGTGTCGGCTTGCTGGGAGAGTTGGCGAAGCGCGGAAATCGCGATGGGGTATTTGCCAAGCTTGACGTCGACGCGCGCAAGATTCACCTCTGCCACTAGAATCAACTGGGCGTCACCGGTGCGCAGAGCTTCCTGCCGAGCTTGGGTGTACAGCGCGAGGGCGGACTTCATGTCGCCGCGATAAAATTGGTTGTCGCCCTGGGCCTCGAGGGTGGAGGCGACGTGGGCCTGATCTTTGAGTTCGCGGGCCAGCGTGAGGGCTTCGTCGAGTGCTTTTTGGGCGTCATCGCTGCGGCCGACTTCGGCCAGAGCGTTGCCGTAGGCGTTGAGGATTTCGACAGTCCATACCGTGCGTTCCTGAATGTCGCGGAAGACCTTGAGGGCGTCCTCCTGGGAGCTTAACGCGGCGCCGTAGCGGCCCTGATAGCCGAAAAGTATGCCCATGCTGGACGATTCGATGGCCGCACTGCGCTTGTCGTTGAGGCTGCGGCGCAGGTCTAGGGCGCGAACGTATTGCTGCAAGGCTTGGTCGTAACTACCGAGCTTGGTAGAAGTGTCGGCCAGGTTATGAACGGTATCGGCGATATCGGTCGGATTTTTGAGTTTCTCGCGAATTTGCAGGGACTGCTCGAAGTAGGTGCGGGCGTTTTCGTAGTCCCCTTTGGATAGATAAGTATTGCCGATATTGTTGAGCACCAGCCCTTGACCCCGATCGTTGCCGACGTCGATCTGGATCTGCAGGGATTCCTTGAGAAGTTTGAGGGCTTGATCGTAGTGAGTGCGATCGTCGTAAAACTGGGCAAGGTCGTTGAGAACGTCGCCGGTGCCGGATTTGTCGCCGATTTCGCGGCGGAGCGCGAGCGCGTCGTTGTAACCCTTCAGCGCCAGATCGAGTTTCCCCATGGACCACTCGGTGCTCGCGATCATTTCCTCGTTGTCGGCCATGCCTTTCTTTAGGCCGAGCTTCTGGTTCAGGGCCAAGGCTTCCTCTAGAGTGCGCAGGGCATCGTCGAACTTGTTCAGCTCCCAATAAGCCAAGCCCATGGCCTGCAGAATTTGTCCGCGCTCTTCCTCGTCGCCGAGCTCGATAGCCATGCCTTGTGCGCGGGTCAGAAACTCCAAGCCGCCTTGGGCGTTGCCGCTTTCGATGGTTACGCGGCCGTTGGCAAGCAGGGCGTCGACGCGTTTGGGATCGAGGGTGAGTACGCGGGTAAAGTCTTTCAGAGCTTTGTCCCAGTCGCCGGACTTTTCATACAAGCTGGCCAAATCGAAAAGCACGTCGCCGTCGTCGGGAGCGTTCTTGGCGAGAGTCTCGTAAGCTTCGATGGCCTTGGGATAGTCCTTCTGGATGCGGTCGTGGGTGGCCTGAATGCGATACTTTTCCTGAGCGGGAAGGTTTTGGCTCAGGTCCACCGCTTTCTGCGAAGCTTGCTCGGCTTCGCTATCCTGGCCCAGTTTGTCGTAGGCCTTGGAGAGTTCGGAGTAGGCCAGAGCGAACTGCGGGTCTTGTTTGGCCGAGGAGAGAAACTTATCCACCGCGCCGAGAGCGTTGCCTTGGCGTGCGAGTTGCAGACCGTCGTTGTAGTCATGGAGCGCGGGCAGGGAAGTAGTAGAGGGCTTGAAGGACTGACCCTTGAGCTCTTTGACCACGCTACTCGAAAGAGTGAGGTTCTGGCGAATGTCCGCGGCCAAGTGATCGATCGCGGCGAGCACGTCTTTTTCGTCGGAAGTCTCGCTGACTTTGACGGCGTGGGAGCGCTTGAGGTCCTGGACGGTGGCGTCGATGCGAATCTTGTCTCCGAATTTGGCGTATTGGCCCCAGACCACGGTGTCGGCGTTGCTGAATTCAGCGAGATGCTGAATGGTAGGCAAATCCAAGGTGGTCTCCGCGGAAATTTTCAAGTCGTGAAGAATCTGGGCGACCCGCTCCGAAGAAACCATTCGTAGGCGGGAAGACTCACCGACGTCGGTGCTGAGAGTTTCGGCAAGATTCGAGCCGAGCCAGTCAAGAGCGGTATCACCCGAGGCGTTGCGGAAGGGAAGAATGGCCAGAGAGACTTCCGGCGCGGAAACACCCTCCGTGCTCTTGTGAAAAATCCGATCGCCGAACGCGAAGACGAGCACGCCCGCCAACATAAGCATGGCCGCGCCGGAAGCAACGGCAATCAATCTCTTGGACTTGGGCGCGGGCGCAATGACCGTTTGCGGGATGACTACCGTTGGCCCTTTGGTTGCGCCGCCGCGCCAGGACTCGAGGTCGGTGATTATTTCACGCGCGGTCTGATAGCGGACGCTAGCGTCCATCTGCAGGCACTTGGCGGCGACCGCGCTGAGAAACGGGGGAACCGTGGGGTCGATCTCGATAGCAGGCTTGGGGCGTTCACGGGTGCGCTTAAACATCGCGGCCTGCACGGTGTCGGCCTTGTAGGGCATCGAGCCGGTGAGCAGTTCGTAGAGAATGACGCCCATCGTGAACAGGTCAGAGCGAACGTCGACATGCTCACCCATCACCTGCTCGGGAGACATGTACTCGGGAGTGCCCACCAGCATTCCGGTTTGGGTCATGCCGCCGACTTCCATGGAGCGGGCGATGCCGAAGTCCATCACCGCGACCTTGCCTTGCTTGTCGATCATGATGTTTTGCGGCTTCAGGTCGCGGTGAACTACGCCTTCGCTGTGTGCGGCTTCCAGAGCCAGGCAAACTTGTTCGAAGATGCGCACAGTTTCTTCGCGAGTGAGTTTGCCCTTTTCGGTGACCAGCGAGCGGAGATCCTGGCCCTCGATGAACTCCATGGTGATGAACTTGATTCCGTCGGCGTCGCCCAGATCGAAAATACGGATGACGTTGCGGTGAGTAACCTGGCGCGCGAGGATCAGTTCCTGCTTGAAGCGCTGCAGGATTTCGGGATGGATAGCCAGTTCGGGACGAATCACCTTCAGCGCTACCGCGCGTTCCACTTCGCGGTCGGTGGCTTTGTAGACCGCGCCCATACCGCCTTGTCCGAGCATGGAAATAATTTCGTATCGATTGCCGAGGACCGTGCCGGGCTGCAGTGGCGAGCCGGCCAGAGTGGCGCTGGCGGGCTGGGCGGGCACTGACCATCCAGCCGCCGCGGGGGTCCCAGCAGCGGGTGGTGCTACCGAAGACGGAACCGCGGGCAAGGTTGCATCCGGATCGAAGGGTTCGGGAGTGGCGCCGGGATTTGCAGCAGGCGGGGACTTGGAAGTGGCGCTCGGCGCGGCCGGGGTGGAGGCGGAAAGCGGCGCGACGCCCATGGTAGCGCCGTCGAAACTAAACGGGGTCTGGCATTTTACGCAGAACTCCGCGGTGGCCACGTTGGGGGAATGGCATTGCGGACATTCCATAGTGTTGGCTGCCATGCCGGTGGGAGCGACGCAATGACGGCCAAAACGAGAGGGACCGTCAGAAAAACGCCCCGGCAAGCCATAGTACACCACGCCTGGGGGATGTGCATATTCAAAGGAAGCAGGAAGTGGTTAAGTCGAACCGGTGCTGCAATGCCGTCTGCTAGAAGCGGAAAACAATTGTTTCACGGCTGTTAAAGCTCGCTGGCGGAGGCACAAGAGGAGGCTCTCGCCCTGCCTTCCCATTGCAGCCGATCAATGACAAAGGGCGGCTCGGTGAACAGCCGCGCTAAAATCTGTCCCCGCCAAGGCCAAGACAGATTAAGCCGAAGTGCCACCTCAATCAAGAAAAACTCCCGCGCACATGCTTTTTTTCGCAGGACCCACAGCGCCGTCAATTTTGCCGCATCGGTGCAAATACGTACTCACGCGATTTCGATCTGAGGACCACAAGAGCTGCGCTGCGAGGATCAGCGGGGCGCGGCGGAATTGAAGGTGCGCTGGGCGAGGACTTTTCGGGCGTTGTCGTAGATGGCTTTGGCTTGGGGGACGAGTGCGATCGCGCGTTGGACCTGGTAATCGTCCTGCAGCTCGATTCGGTAGCCTTCGTCGAGGCCGAAGGCGGAAGTGAAGACTTCCCGCTGAATGTGGGATTTGATCCATGCCGAGTTGTTTTCGATGTCTGCTGCGGAAAACGGAATGTGCTGGGTATCGAGATAGGCGCGGAAGGAATTCATAACCGCGTCGTTGACGACGAACGAAGTAGTGATGTTGCGCTGCTGGCCAAGATAATAGCGAGTGAAATCGCCGACGCCCTGCGAGTACGAGAAGAAAACATCGCGGCGCATCAGCAGTTCCTGGAAGGAGTCAAGTTCCGGAACTTTGACGACCACGTCCGGAGTGATCCCGCCACCGCCGTAGACTTTGCGCCCGGTGGAAGTGTATTTCAGTTCGGGCTTGGCGGGCGGCTTGGGATTGTAGTGATAATCGTAAAGCGAGACGTCTTTGTACGCGCGCTGGATCAGGCGGCCACTAGGCGTGTAATAGCGGGCGGTGGTGAGCAGCAGCGCCGTATCGTCGCTCAGTGGATACTGGGTCTGGACCAAACCCTTTCCAAAACTAGTTTCGCCGACGATCAGCCCGCGGTCTTGATCCTGGATCGCGCCGGCTACGATTTCGGACGCCGAGGCGCTTTGACCGTTGATCATCACAATCAAGGGAACGTCGATCCCCTGGTTTCCGTGCACCGCTTTGTAGGTGCGCTCGATGGACGAGCGGCCGCGGTGATACACCACCAGTTGCCCTTTTTCCAAAAACATCCCGGCCATGCCCACCGCTTCGTTCAGCAAGCCGCCGGGATTGCCGCGAAGATCGAGGATCAGCGCGTCGAGGTGCGGATAATTGACTTGCCTCAGCGCATCGGCGAGATCGGTGTCGGTGGTTTCGTTAAAGGAAGGCACTCGGACGTAGCCGATACCAGGCTTCAGCAGACCTGAATATTCAACGCCGGGGCGGGGAATCTCGTCGCGAATAATGGAGACTTCAATGGCCGCGTCCCAGCCCTGCCGGCCCAGGGTGAGATGAACTTCGGTGCCCTTGGGGCCTTTGATCAAGTCAACAACGTCAGTGGTGCTGAGCCCCTCGCAGGACTTGCCGTCGACTTTCAGGATGGAGTCACCGGGGCGAATGCCAGCTTTGTAGGCCGGCGAACCCACGAAGGGAGAAACCACCACGGTGAGATGATCGCGCGCGGCCACCTGCATCCCCACGCCGTAGTATTTTCCTTCCTGCTCTTCGCGGAAGGAATCGTACTGCCGGGGATCGAAGAAATTTGAGTGCGGGTCGAGCACGTGCAGCATCCCGGGAATGGCGCCATCGTAAATAATTTTTTCGGAGTCCACCGGTTCGGCGTAGGAGCGCTGAACAATGGCAAGCACGCCCGAGAATTGGCGGACGCTCGCGGACGTTTCCGACGCGCTATTGAACGCCGCGCGCGATGCCACCGCGTAAAGTGCGGTGAAAGTGGCCGATGCGCAAAATATCAGGAGGAAAAGAAGGGGACCGCGGGCCCCCGTTGCGGTTTTTTGCCGATTCATCAACATTCTTGGCTGATTCCCCGCAAGTATATCACAGCGGCGTGGTTCCCTCCGTTTGACACTCTTTCGGGGCTCTTCTATCATTCTGTGAGAGGAACGCCGCCAGCTAATCATGCTCAGCATTCCACATCTAGTTGTGCTTTTTACCGTCGCTCTGATGGTATTCGGCCCGCATAAGCTGCCGGAGTTGGCCCGAAATTTGGGGAAAATTGTGGCGGAGTTTCGCCGCATGAGCGCGGAGATGCGCGGGACGTTTGACCAGCACATGCGCGAGCTGGAGCGCGAGACCGAATTGCTGGAATTGAAGAAAGCGGAGTTTGCGCGAGCCGTCTCGGCGGCGAATGCCGGTGCGCCAATGCCAGTTGCGGAGGCTGCCGCGGCCGCCGCCGGAGTGGTGGTGGAAGGCGCGACTCCTGAAACTGTGTCCGAAAATCCTACCGAAAATTCAATCGGGGATTTTCCCGCTGCCCGCTTGGGCGACACCTCCGCAACGCCGGTAGCCGGTACGGTGGCGGGAGAGCGTCCCACCGCCGCGCCGGAGACCATTCCCGAACCATCAGCGACGTTGGAAACCCGAGAGCTTTTCCCCGACAATGAGGCCCCGCAATCCGGAGAGCTGTTTCCGGAGAACAATACCAACGGCTCTGCGCCCACGCCGGATTCCACTGAAAAATTAAGCCAGCCCAAGGCGTCCAACGAGGAAGATGTCCATACTTCCTGAGCTGACCGCGACTGCCGGCGACGCCGTCACCCCGGAAGAGCCGGGCGGACGGATGTCTTTTTTCGAGCATCTGGTCGAGCTGCGAAAGAGGCTCATCAATTCTGTCATCGCGATTGTGATTGGCGCATGCATTGGCATAGCGGTGTCGGAGAAGTTTTTCGGGTTCGTGGCCCGGCCGATGCAGACGGCGCTGCGCAACGCGCATTTGAACGACAAGCTGGTCTACACCAACCCCACCGGTGCGTTGAACCTGCTGATCACTTTGGGGCTGTATCTGGGGCTGGTGATCGCGTCGCCGGTGGTGCTGTACCAAATATGGCTGTTCATCGCACCCGGTTTGTACAAGCTGGAAAAGAAGGCCGCGCTGGGATTTGTGCTTTCCTCGGTGTTTCTGTTCTTATGTGGAATTACGTTTGCTTACGTGGTGATATTGCCGAACGTTTTGAAATTCCTGATCAGTTTTCAGGGTCCGTTTCAACCGTTGATCAGTATCAACGAATATTGGGACCTGATATTGATGGTGATGCTGGGGCTGGGCGTGGTGTTTGAAATGCCCATCCTGATATTTTTTCTGGCGCTGTTTGGGATCGTCACACCGAAATTCCTGCTGCACAATTTCCGCTACGCCATGTTGATTATTACGGTGATCGCCGCGGTGGTCACGCCCACGCCGGATGCGACCACCATGCTGGTGTTCATGGCGCCGATGGTGGTGCTGTATTTTGTGGGCATCCTGGTGGCCTATTTTGTGGTGCGCAACAAGAAGCATGCAGCGGAGAGCGAGAGCGGGAGTGGGAGCGAGAGCGGGAGCACGCCATCATGATCGGTGGCGCGCGTGGAGCCGTGCGATGGACGCTGGCGCTTGGTGCACTGCTGTGCGTGGCCGTCGCGTTGACGGCTTGCGGAGGCAGCGGGGCATCCACCCCGGCGGGGAATGCGACGGCTTCTGCGTCATCGGCGGACGCGAGTGCGGCTGGGTCCGCGAGTGGGGCGCCCACCGCGACAGGGGCGCCCAGCGCGAATGCCCCCGCGACTGCAGACGATGCGTTGCCCGCCAGCCAGAGCGGAGGGTTCGACGGCGCAAGGGCCTTTCAGGACGTAGCCAAACTGGTGAGTTTCGGCCCGCACCCGTCGGGGTCCGATGGGATTCATCAGGCACAGCAGTATATTGAGGCGGAACTAAAATCCAGTGGTTGCGCGTTTGAAGAGGATAACTTTCACACTCCCACGCCAATCGGCGACATGGCCATGGAGAATATCGTCGCCAAGGTGCCGGGAAGCGGATCGGGAATTATTCTGTTGCTCACCCACTACGACACCAAGAGGCTGGACAATTTTGTCGGCGCCGAAGATAGCGGTTCGTCCACCGGAGTAATGCTGGAAATGGCGCGGCTACTTTGCTCGCGCCAGGGCAGAGATCCTAACGCGGTTTGGATTGCCTTTCTCGACGGCGAGGAAGCGATGGTGGATTGGACGGATACGGACAGCGTGTACGGCAGCCGGGAACTCGCAGCGCGCATGGCGATGTCAGGCGATCTGAAGCGAGTGAAGGCGGTGATCCTCGCGGATATGATCGGTCAGAAGAATCTGGAAATTCCTAAGGAAACCGGCTCGACGAAATGGCTGACCGACTTGGTATGGTCAACCGCGACTCAGCTTGGATATGGCAAGGTATTCGTCACGCGCGATTCGCCCGTCGAGGACGATCATCAACCCTTCCTGAAACGAGGCGTCCCGGCAGTGGACTTGATCGACTTGGACGGATATCAGGCGTACTGGCATACGCCGCAGGATACCCTGGACAAAATAAGCGCACGCAACCTCGGAATCGTCGGCCACGTGGTGCTGGCGTCAGTTGCCGAGTTGCAGAAGAACAACCATTAGAGCGGCGCTGCGTGGAGCGGGATCCACTCAGTGTACTGTGCTGGATTTTCCCGAACCCAAATGAAAATCATTCCGGTACGTTCGGCGGCCCGTGTGTATTCGGTGGAGTGCGGGCGCGGTGCGCTGGCTCGTCTTCGGCGGGCGATCGCGGCGGTGGGTGAATCGAGCGGCGTGTTTATCGTTAGTTCGCCGCAGGTTTGGAAGGGGTGTGGGCGGCGGATCGAGCGGGCCTTGGCTGGGGCAGGCCGCGGCCGAGGCGGAAAATTCGCGCACGTGCTTTTCGATGACCGCGAATCCGCAAAAGGGCTGGCTACGGTGGAGGGAATTAGCCGCGAGTTGTCGCGTGCCGGCGCGGATCGCGGAGCGGTGCTGCTGGCCGTAGGCGGGGGCGTGGTGGGTGACGTGGTAGGTTTTGCCGCAGCGTCGTACCTGCGTGGCGTGCGTCTAATTCACGTTCCGACGACGCTGGTGGCGCAAGTGGACAGCGCGATCGGCGGTAAAACCGGAGTAAATCTCCCGGAGGGGAAGAACCTGGTGGGCGCGTTTTATCCGCCGCACAGGGTGGTGGCGGATCCGGATTTGCTGGCGTCGCTGCCGGAACAGCAATTTCGTTCCGGAGTGTATGAGGTAATCAAGTACGGAATCCTGGGCGACGCGAAACTATTCGATTACGTTGAGGCGCGGATCGACGCGCTCTTGCGCCGGGAGGCCGCGGTGCTGGATTGGGTGGTGCCGCGGTGCATTGCCGCCAAAGCCGCGATCGTTAGCCGTGACGAACGCGAATCGGGCGAACGGGAAGCTCTGAATTTGGGGCATACCCTAGGCCACGCGCTGGAGTCCGCTACCGCCTACCGGCGCTACCTGCATGGGGAAGCCGTCGGCTGGGGAATTATTTTTGCGGCGCTGTTGGCGGTGGCCACCGACCGGCTGAAAATTGCCTATGCTAGCCGTATCGCGCGTCTGGTGGCGCGGGTAGGTCCGCTGCCGCACCTGCGCGGGATCAACGTGGCGGATCTGCTGGTGCGCATGCGCGGAGATAAGAAATCGCGCGCCGGGCAAGTGCGTTGGGTGCTGCCGCTTCGCGTGGGGCGCCTCGAGCGAGGTTGCCAAGTAACCGATGCGCTGGTGCGCGCAACGTTTGCCGAGCTGCCGCAGGTTTTTCGCGACGCAGCCGCTGGCGGCCATATCGCAAGTGATGCCCGCTGCGCGCGGTGACGCGCCGCGGAGGCCATGAAGGGGGCAGCTACGCGGGAAGCCACAAAAACGAGCGGAATGCCTGAGAAAGCTCCTCGTATTCCCGCGCCCGGAACCCAGCCAGAGGGTGTGAGCGGTGAGCGTGCTGCGGCGCAGTACGTCCGCACCATGTTTGGGGAGATCGCGCCGCGCTACGATCTGCTGAACCATCTTTTGTCGCTTTCGATGGACCGCTTGTGGCGCTGGCGGACGGCCCGGCGATTTCTCAGTATTTTGCAGCGCCCCGATGCGCAGGTGGTCGATCTGTGTTGCGGCACCGGAGATTTGACCTTGGCGCTGGAACGCCGCGCCAACTCGGCGAGCGCGCCGCCGGGGGCGCAGACCCGCCGCATTTTGGGTGCAGACTTCGCGCAGCCGATGTTGGTGCGCGCTTCAGCGAAAGCCTCTCGTGCGTGCAGCGGCACCAAATATCTGGCGGCGGATTCGCTTTCCCTGCCGTTTGCGGATGCCAGTTTCGATCTGGTTACTGCGGCATTCGGATTTCGCAACCTGGCCAACTATCAGCGCGGACTCGAAGAAATCGCGCGGGTGTTGAAGCCGGGCGGGAAAGTGGGCATTTTGGAATTTTCTGCGCCGCGGTGGTGGCCGATGGCGCCGCTTTATCGTTTCTATTTTCGACGAATTCTGCCGCGGATCGGTGGAAAGATATCCGGCAGCGCGGGAGCGTACCAGTATTTGCCGGGCTCGGTGGCGAAATTTCCAGGACCGGAGGAATTGGCAGAATGGATGGCGCGCGCCGGCTTTGTGGATGTGAAGTTCGAAACCTGGACCGGCGGAATTGTGGCGTTGCACCGCGGACGACGCGCGTAGCGGAATCGAGATGATTGCCTATATTCGTGGGACGGCCGAGGATTGACAAACGGGCCAGACGATTCTGTTAGGATACCCAGAAGTTTGAGTTCGGCAGGTATGCACGAGGAGAATCAATGAGAAAGTGGATGGGAGTTTTTGCATGCGCGGCGCTGCTGGCGGTTTCTGCGGCGACCCCAGTAGTGCGAGGTGCGAGTCTGCCGCAAGATACAACTTCTCCGCAAGATTCGTCGGCGAAGCAGGACATTAAAGACGCCGGAAAAGACAGCAAGACCGCGGCGAAGAAAACGGGGACCGCCACCAAGAAGACCGCAAAGACCGCAGGCGCGGACACCAAAAAGGGCGCGGAAACCGCGGGCGCCGACACCAAGAAAGGCGCCAAGACCGCTGCGACCGACACCAAGAAGGGCGCGCAGACAGCCGGATCGGACACCAAGAAGACGACGAAGAAAGTTGTCAACAAGACCGCGCAGAAGACGGACCAAGGCGCGGCGAAAGTGGAAGACAAGACCAAGCCAACGCCGCAGCGGTGATGGTTTGATTTCTTTCTACGGCAGTCGTGGCGCCGCCACTCTTGGCGGGAAGGGGCCTGGCTAGTTTTCCAGGCCGAGGATCCGAATTTTGTTGAGCAGGGTTTTGTAGGAAACGCCCAGCCGTTCGGCGGCGCGAGTTTTGTTCCATTTCTGTTCGTGTAGGACGCTTTGGATTTTCAGGCGCTCGACGTAGCTGAGGGCCCGCTGCGAGACATCCTCCAGCGGTCCATCCCACAAGAATTCCTCGCGCAACATGCCGGTAGGAATTTTCTCCGCGGCGGGCTTGGCGGTGGGCAATTGCAAGTCGCAGGGCTCGATGGCCGGCCCTTTGGAAAGGATGGCGGCGCGTTCGATGGCGTTTTGCAATTCGCGCACGTTGCCCGGCCACCCATAATTTTCCAGCATTTCCTGGGCTTGCTGCGAGAGCGTCAAAGCAGGCTTGCGGAATTCCCGCCGGAACTTTTCCAGAAAATGCTCGGCCAGCAGCAGGATATCGCTGCCGCGCGCGCGCAGCGGCGGCACGGTGATGGGCACGGCGGAGATGCGGAAGTAGAGATCTTCGCGAAATAGTTTGTCGGCGACGGCTCCGTGCAAGTCACGGTTGGTAGCCACCACGATGCGCAGGTTGACGTCGATCGAGATGGTCCCGCCAACGCGTTCGAACTGCCGCTCCTCGAGGACCCGCAGCAGTTTGCCCTGCACCGCTAGCGGCAACTCGCCGATTTCGTCCAGAAACAGCGTGCCGCGGCTCGCCAATTCCATTTTCCCGATTTTTCGGCTGCCAGCGCCGGTATACGCGCCGCGCTCATGGCCAAAGAGCTCGTTTTCCACCAAGCCCTCGGGGATGGCTGCGCAATTCAGCGCCACGAAGGGTTGGTCGCGGCGCGGGCTCAGGTGGTGGACGGCGCGCGCGAAAAGCTCCTTCCCACTCCCGCTTTCGCCGAGCAGCAAAACGGTGGCGTCGGTGGCGGCCACGCGCTGCACCATTTGGCTGGCTTCTTGCATGGAAGGATGTTCGCCGACGATGCGCGGAAAGCCGTACCGCGCGGCGTATTCTTCGCGCAGCAGCAGATTTTCACGCAGTAGCTCTTGCTGGCCCGCGGCGCGCTGCAGCAGCAGCGCCAGGTGTTCGAGGTCCACCGGCTTTTGAATGAAGTCGAACGCGCCTTCTTTCATGGCGGTCACCGCTTCTTCCACCGAGCCGTAAGCGGTGATCAAAATTACCGGGAGTGCGGAATCCACCTTGCGGGCTTCGCGCAGGACGTCCAAGCCAGAATTTCCGGGAAGTTTCAGATCGGTGAGCACCAGCAGGTAACGGCGTTTGCGAACTTTGTCGACCGCGGTATTGCCATCCGGCGCCTCATCCACCGTGTAGCCTTCGCGCTCCAGGAATTTCCGGAGCATGGCGCGCAATTCACTCTTATCTTCGACCAGAAGCACCGGTTCCATAGTTTTTCTTATTCGCGTTCCCACCCCGGATCGCCGCCGCTTTTGCGCAGCTCATCCTCAAGATCGGAAATGGCTTTCTGGTCGGCCACCACCAGGTCCTTGGTGGCGTCGATCTTCTCGCGAGCCTTAATCAGGTCGTTTTGCGAGTAACTCTGAGTGAGGCCCTTTTGCGGGTCGGGGTAATACTGGATGCTCAAACGTCCAAAATCCTTTTGCTGCAGCGCCAGGCTATCCTGATCTCGTTTCAGCTTGGTGCGGGCGGTAGCGAAGCGTTCGCGCCACGCTTTTTCGTCGCCGGCGGCAGCCGCGGAATCGTCGGCAGCGGCGGGGGCGGCGCTATCCCCGGCGGCGGTGGCAGTGGTAACCGCTCCCGAGCTTGGAATGTTGTCGTTATCCCAGACCTTGGCCTTGGCCTCGGAGGCTTTCCTTTCGCGAGCCTTGCGCGCGGCCTCGGCTAGCGACTCCTTCGGTGCGGGCTTGGCTACTGCAGGCATCGTAGTCGCGGGCGGGTTGGCCGGTGGCGGAGTTTTGTCGGACTGCTGCGCGGCGAATGCCGCCAAAGGCCCGAGCAAAAGCACGGCCGAAGAGGTCCACAGGATGCTACGCATAGTCACCGCCTTCCGTGCCTGGTCGAGCGTCGAGATGCCTATAGCTTAAATCCGAGCGGCGGGGTAGGCAATGGGAAGTGGGGCAGGCTCCTGCCGCAAAGGTAACCACAGCAAAAACTCGGCGCCCGGGCCGTCAGTGCGGTTGCGGGCCTCTACGCTGCCGCCGTGTTGCAAGGCAACTTTTTGGACCACCGCGAGGCCTAGGCCGGTGCCGTCCGATTTGGTGGTGAAGAAGGGAACGAAAATTTTCGAGATGTCGGCGGCAGGGATTCCTGGGCCGCGATCGGCCACGCAAATGCGCTGCCATTTCCGTCCGCCCAGGTCTTCGATGGTCGCCGAGATGGTTACCTGGGCCGGACCAGCGGCGTCGTCGCGCATGGCTTCGCCTGCATTGCGGACCAGGTTGACGATGGCCTGGTGCAGCAGCGCCTGGTCACCGGGAAGGTCAGTAAACCCGCCGACGACTTCAATCTGGCACTGCGGCAGTACGTCGCGCACTTCCGCGGCGATCTTCTCCACCACCGACCGTAAGTGCACCGTTTCGTACGAAATTTCGATCGGGCGCGCGAATTTCAGGAATTCGGTCACCACGTGAGTGAGCGCGCGGGTCTGTCCCAGAATGCGATTGGCGCAGTCCGCCATCTCGCCCGGAGGGGCTTCGCTGCGCAAAAGCTGAGCGTACCCGGAAATAGTGGCCAGCGAATTTTTGAATTCGTGCGCGATGCCCGCAGACATTTCGCCCAGCGCGGCGAGATTTTCCTTCCAGCGAATCTGGCGCTGCAGCGCGGCCAATTCGGTAAGATCGCTCATCAGACACAGAGCGCCGGTTACCTTCAGTTCGTGCCCGGAAAAAGGATCGACGCCGGGAGCGTGCAGGTAGTTGCGCACCGTCCGCAAGATGGGAGAGATGGTAACGCCAAGCTGGCGGAGGTCGCCGGCAGGCGTAGTGTGTTGGACCTCGCCGCGCTGAAAGGTTTGCCCTTCGCGCAGGCAGGCCGACAGCATCATGGCCAGATCGGAGTCCTTTCCGAGGACTTCGCGGTACGACCGGAACTGCAAACCGCGAAAACCCAGCGCCGTCTCCGCGGCGGGATTCGCGGTGGTGATCGCGCCGGTAGCGCCCACCAGCAGCAGCCCGGTAGGCATGTTGCGAGTCACTTCTTCGGTTAACCGCTCGGACTCCTGGGCGCGTTCCTTTTCCAGACGGTGCAGGCGCTCCAGTTCTTTTTCCTGATTGCGCAGTTTTTCGATCACCCCTTGCATCGAAGCGGTGGCGAAAGCGGAGGCATTTTCTGTGTTGGGAGTTTCACTCTTCCACGCTTCGATCGCATCGGCGCGATTGCGCAGCGATTTGTAGATCGCGATGCAGAGCAGAAATACTCCAATCATTATGATCGCGCCGGCAAATAACACGGCAGGAAGCCCCGGCGGGACTTTGGCGGCAGGCGTGAGAGGCGCGCCCGGAGCCGCCATCAGTGGGGTGTTTGCAATCTTGGTGAAAGTGGCGATAGTCATGGCTATATCCATAATGTGGCTCACCGAATGTAAAAGAGTCCTTGATACCAGTGAACGATCGGGTTGCCGAAGAAAACCACCAACAGCGCCGCCATCCCTAGAAACGAACCAAACGGCAATTCGTATTCGGAATCCGTTCGCCGCGCCAAGATGAAAGTGATACCCAGGAAGCTGCCGATCAGCGACCCAACCAACATGGTCAGCAAGGTACGCTTCCAGCCCAGAAATGCGCCGGCCATCCACATCATTTTTACGTCGCCAAATCCCATGCCTTCCTTGCCGCGCAATCGGAAGTAAGCCTCAGCGATCAACCACAGCACTCCCGCGCCGAGCGCGGCGCCGAGCAGTGCGTCGATCAGCGAAAGTACCGGCGCAGGCGGAGCAAAAGCGAACCACCGGCTGGACAGCCACAGTGCGGTGCCGTCCGGCGACGGAGTGAACAGGCTCAGCAGCAGTCCCAGCCCAAAGCCAACGAAATTGATGACGTCCGGAAGAACACGCTCGCGAAAGTCGGTAAACACCAGAACGATAAGCAGGGCCGCAAAGGTGGCCCATTTGAGCGCTTCAATGGTCAGCCCAAACGCCAGATAGCAGCACAGAAACAGCAGCCCAGTGAGGAACTCCACCAGCGGATACATCGGCGAAATCGGCGCCCGGCAGCTACGGCATTTCCCCCGCAGAATCAGCCAGCTAAACACTGGAATATTGTCGTACGGGCGAATTTTCGCCCCACACTTCGGACACGCCGAAGCGGGAAGAACGATGGACTTTCCTTCCGGCAGCCGGAGGATGCAAACGTTCAGAAAGCTGCCAATAATCAGCCCGAAAGCAAACGTGAACGCGCCAACGAGCCCCGAAGGAAGCATGGATTGAATGTGCCACAAGCAGCGCTCGACCACAACGCAGACCGCACCACCCGGTGACCCATGGCTAACATCATCGTGCTGTTGCATTTGGTGTTGCAATCGCCGGCAGATACCTGCTCCCGTCGCCAGGAATGGCGGCGCCAAGGCCGGTGCCGCGAACCTTGTTCGCCGCGCGCATTTTGGTTTTCTGGCCGCTCGTGCAATGATTTCTCTCCCCATGTTTTGGTTCGAACAGAAAATTCGGCGCTACGAACACTCGCGCTGGGCCAACGAGCCCTCGCGCCCGATTATGCCGTTTCGCTGGGGCCTGGAACATATCGGCGGTCGAGCCGATGAAGCCGACCCGCGCGGCTGGCTAGAAAAGTTCGCCACCGAGACGATCGCCCACAGCGACGAATGGTTCGCCGCGCCGCCCGCCACCGACTACCGTTTGACCGGTCCAGGCGAAGCCCCGGGAGAAGCAGGCGTGCTCACGTTCACCAGCACCGTAGAATCCCCGTGGCCAGAAAACAACCGAGTCTCCGCCAGGTTTTTCCCGGCGCGCCACTCGGGGCCGGCCGTAGTAGTCCTCGCGCAGTGGAACGCCAAGTGGCACGAGCAAGTGAGCGTCTGCCGTTGGTTAAATAAGCTGGGAATTTCTGCGCTCCGCCTGAGCTTGCCGTACCACGACCGCCGCGCAGTTCCAGGCCATCCGCGCGCGGATCATCTGGTCGGCGCGAACATCGGCTTGACCATGCAGGCCAACCGCCAAGCCGTGCGCGACGCGCGGCAGTGCCTGCGCTGGCTCGAAGCGCAGGGCTACGACCGCCTGGGATTCTTGGGCACGAGCGTCGGATCGGCGATCGCCTTCGTAGCCTTCGCGCACGAGCAAGCGGTGCGGGTAGGCGCCTTCCTGCACGCCTCCACGTATTACGGCGAAGTGGTGGCCAACGGCCTTACCACCATGAATGTGTGGGAATCGCTCCGCACCAAAGTGACCGAAGAGGAATTGAAACGGTATTGGTCGCCGATCAGCCCCTATCCCTACATTCCGAAGCTGCACGGTGGGAGAAAGAAAATTCTAGTGATCTACGGGAAATACGATCCGACGTTCCGGCTGCAGTTCACCCAGGAGTTGCTACGGGAAGTGCAGCACGATTCGCTGCAGATGGAAACGCTAGCGCTCCCCTGCGGGCATTACTCCCTAGGCGAACCTCCGTTCAGTTGGGCCGCCGGCTTCCAATTCGGACGCTTCCTATTCCAAGGCCTGAGTTGAGCCAAGCCGCACGCCGCCCCCAGAAAGTTCAGCTACACTCAGAATAATGAAGACCCCGCACAAGGACGTGATCCTCGACCAATTCACACGCCAAGCCGCACCCTTCGCGAATGCCGCCCCGATCCGCAACGACGATCTCCTTCGCCACATCGTCGAGCTGGCGGAACCGCACCGCGACGATCGCGCCCTAGACATCGCCTGCGGTCCAGGCTTGCTGGTCTGTGCTTTCGCAAAAATAGTGCAACACGCCACCGGCATCGATCTGACCCCGGCGATGCTAGAACAGGCGCGCAAACTCCAATGGCAGGAGTCCCTGCACAATGTGACCTGGACTCTAGGGGACGTAACGAAGTTACCCTACCGCGACCGCGAGTTTTCCATAGTCACTTCGCGCTTTGCGTTTCATCACCTGCCCGAGCCGCGCGCAGCTCTGAACGAAATGCTGCGAGTATGTAAGCCGGGCGGCCGCATAGTATTCGCCGATAGCGCACCCGCGGCCCGGAAAGCCGATGCCTTCAACGCCATGGAACGTCTCCGCGATCCCTCGCATACACGCGCTCTGCCGCGCGAGGAACTCCGCACCCTGTTCGCGCAAGCCGGTTTGGCGCCGCGCCTGGAGATGTACCGTCTGGCAGGGGACTTGGACAGCCTGCTGGCCCGCTCGTTTCCAGCACAAGGCGACGCCAGCCGCATCCGAAAAATCTTCGACGCCTCACTGCCAGACGACGCCCTGGATATGGCCACGCGCCGCGAGGATGGGAAACTCCTCTACGCGTTTCCGATAGCGATTCTGAGCGCGGTGGCGCCTCGACTGGTGCGCCATCGCTGTGGGCATGCTGGATTCCAGCGGGGCACTGGCGTCCGCGACCGAGATTGAATCATTCTTCTCGACTTGGTACCAAGGTACTGTGGTATATTAACACCATGGTACCAATGAAGCATATAGTGGAACGTGTGCAAACCGGTGTCCGCATGGAAAAGCGGGTCTTGAAAGTACTCAAGGCCTTTGCCGACTACCGCGATTTAACCCTCGGCGACCTCTTGGAAGGCATCGTCCTGCATGCTTTCGACGGAAAGTGCCCTTTCCAACGGGACAGCCTGCGTCGCATCAAACAATTGAAAAAATTCTACGCTCTCGACTTGGATTCCCGCGCCAGCCATCGCCTAACCGAGGCGAATGCACGCCACCCTCGCAAGAAAACGAAAGGGAAGAAGAAGTCCCGCAAATGAACTCACGGCGCAAGAAGTTGGCCATTCCGGGATTGCGGTGGGTGCTAGGCCTGGTGGTTTTGCTGGAGTCCGCTGGCTTTGCGCTTTCCGCTTCTGCCGCTCACCAATTCGCAAAGACCGGCCTTCCGCTATGGATTCGTCCGGCGCTCGGCGGAAGCGAAGCAATTGCCGCACTCTTATTTCTAGTGCCTGCTACCAGTGTGGTTGGCGGCTACGCACTGCTTTTCATCTTTGCAGTCGCCGCAGTCATTCATTTGCTTCACGGTCAGCTCGAGGTGGGCGTTCTGGTCGTGTACGGCATGGGCGTAATCGTTTGCATGGCCCACCGAAATGACGAGGCAGCGGAGGCGCCGCATGACCGATGACCAGTTCATCTCCAGCTTCGAGGACTGCAGTCTTGCCGCCGAGTCATTTCACCACTCGGACCACGTCCGAATGGCCTTTCTATACTTGTGCCGCTACCCGGCGCTCGAAGCTCTCCAGCGCTTTTCCGCTTCGCTGGCCAGATTCGCCGCGGCGAATGGCAAGCCCAAGCTTTACCACGAGACCATCACATGGGCTCTCCTGCTTTTGATTCGCGAGCGGCTGGCTCGGACAGGATGTCAACAGACCTGGACTGAATTTGCGGCCACTAACGGAGACTTATTGAACTGGAAAGATAGCGTCCTGAAGAAATACTACCGCGGCGAAACGCTCTCATCCGACCTTGCGAGATCCACCTTTCTGTTCCCCGATAAAGCCATCACCGAGCCGCGATGAAACCGGCCCACCCCCATGTTTTTGGGCGGGTGGCCCAGGGCGCGTTGGGAGAAGTGAGTACCCCCCGCGCGGCATTGCAGGTGGCGTCTTTGACTTTAATGTTTCGATCTATTTCGGATCTTCAGCAACGAGATCCGCAGCTATCGACCCGCCCCGCGTTCGCCTGCAAGAATCATGCAGGTACTCGCGGCCTTGGCCACCAGCTTTCCGTTCTCATCCTTCACAATGCATTCGACATACCCGGTAGTTTTTCCCCGCTGTACCACCACACCCTCCGCCGTCAGCCGCGCGCTCCACACCGGACGAAAGAACTGAATGCTAAGGTTGACCGTGGTGAATGACTGGTCAGGCGCAAGGGTGCTGACGAAGGCCATGCCCATCGCAGCGTCGGCCAGATCGCACAGAATTCCGCCATGCAGCGTGCCCATGGGGTTCGCGTGCTGCGGACCGGTTTGGAGCGAGCCCACCGCGCGGCCTCCGGCAACTTCACTCACTTCAAATCCGATCAGATTAGCGACGGGAACCTTGCCCACCTGAGCCGCTTTGATCAACGGGTGTAATTCCGCAGCGCTGCTTGCTGCTGCCTTAGGTTCGCTCATGATGTCCTCACGCGTTTTGGATTTTACCCCGTTGGCGCGAGCGTTGCTACCTTGCTCAGGTGGCCGATCGCAATTTCCAAGTCAACGCGCAAACTTCCGGTATACAGTTGGGCATGGCTAAATCCTTAGCCACATTCGCCAAAACACAGGGGCTCTTGCTCGCCGCTGCGCTCGCGTGTTTGCCCAGTCAGGCGCCCGCGCAAGCCACACCGGGAATCCTGGCCGGGTTTCCTCTCGCCCTTTCGCAGGTGGTTGAAAAGCTGGTGCAGATGAACGCCGCCAGATTCAAAGCGTTGCAAAGCTATCGCGGCAGGCGAACTTAGCAGGTTGAGTACCAGGGTTTTCCCGCCACGTTTCACGCGGAAATGACTGTGGACGTCGTCCACATGGCGCCGGACACCAAAGAATTCGCGATGGTGTCGGAGAGCGGTCCCCAATGGATGGTGAGCCGAGTTTGGAAGAGGTTAACCGAAACGGAGCGCGACGCTCAGAAAGCGCCGAACCGCACCAGCGTTGAGCTGAACACTCAGAACTACGATTTCACGTCGCTCCAATACCAAGCCCGCCGCGATGGCTGCTCGTAGGTCCTTACCCTACAGCCGAAAGTTCCGGCCAAGCTTTTGTACCGCGGCAAGATATTGGGTGCATGAACAGGACTTCGCGGTGTGCCGCATCGAAGCCGAGCCAGCGAGAAATCCGTCGCTGTGGATTAGCAAAACCGATATTCGCCAGAACTACCAGAACCTTGGCGACCTGTGGCTGCCGTTGGATAACCAGAGCATATCAACGGCGCGGCTGGGTGGCCGCGCCACCCCGAACATCAAATATCAAAACTACGACATCACTGCGGGGCAGCTCACAACGGAAACCGATCCGGCTCGATGAATCCGGGATTTCCTGGGTCCTTCCCAGGGTCAAACTATGCGCCGGCAACCCAGTTATTCGCGGAGAAATTCCTGAAATCGTGCAGCAGCAATGAGCGATGAAACTTGCGCGATGTCCGCCGAGAGCGAGCGGTCAACCTCGACGGTTGGAGAAACCGTGCGAACCAGCTCCAGCGCCTGTTGAGTTTGTGGCCCGGTGCGCAGCGGCGCCAGCAGGTCAATACCTTGGCAAGCGGACAGCAGTTCCATTGCCAGGAGATTTCTCAAATTTTCCAGCATGGGTGCGAGCCGCCGCGCCCCGGCCATGCCCATCGAGACGTAGTCTTCCTGGTTCGCACCAGTGGGAATGGAGTCCACCGAATGCGGCGCAGCTTGAATTTTGGTCTCGCTGGCAAGAGCGGCGGCCGCGATTTGTATCAGCATGAAACCAGAATTGAGCCCAGCCTCGCGCACCAAAAATGCCGGCAGTAAGCTCGTCTGCGGATTGGTCATCTGCTCGATGCGGCGTTCGGAGATGCCGGCAAGGGTGGCCAGCGCGATAGCAAGCTGATCCGCAGCCATCGCCAACGGTTGCCCATGAAAATTGCCGCCGCTGATTACTTCGTTGGTGTCCGCAAAAACCAACGGATTGTCGGTGGCACTGTTGAGTTCGATCGCCAACGTAGCGCGTACTTGCGACAGCGCGTCGCGGATCGCGCCGTGCACTTGCGGCACGCAGCGCAGGCTGTAGGGATCTTGCACCCGCGGATCGGCCTGCATCGAGCGGTGTGATTCACGAATCGAGCTGCCTTGAGTAAGCCGCCGAAGATTTTTCGCCGTAATGGCGTGCCCCGCAAATGGGCGGACGGCCGCGATGCGTTCGTCGAATGCGGCGGGGCTTCCGCGGAGCGCGTCGAGGGACAACGCCGCGGCGACGTCCGCGGTGTCCGCCAGAATTTCAGCTTCGCGCAACGCCAGCGCAAGCAGTGCAAGCATGCCCTGCGTGCCGTTGAGCAGTGCCAGGCCTTCTTTCGCTTCGAGCTGCAGTGCCGCGATGCCGGCGCGCTGCATCGCTTCGCCGCCAGGAATTCTGCTCCCCTGATAGAAAGCCTCGCCTTCGCCGATTACCACCTGCGCGAGATGCGCAAGCGGCGCCAGATCTCCCGAGGCCCCCACCGAACCTTGCGCAGGAATCACCGGGTGCACACCTTTGGCGAGCATCGCGCAAAGAGTATCGACGACCAACGGACGCGTTCCGCTGAATCCTTTGGCAATGGCGTTGGCCCGCAGCAGAATCATCGCTCGCGTTTCGTGCTCGCTGAGCGGGGCGCCGAGCCCGCAGCAATGGCTGCGCACCAGGTTCGTTTGCAGGGTACGGATTTGTTCGCGCGAAATGCGCACGGAAGCCATTTTGCCGAAGCCGGTGTTGATGCCGTACGCGGTGGAGTTCGACGCCACCAGGCGGTCGACTACGTCGCGCGACGCTTGCATTCGCGCGCGAGCCGCAGGATCGAGAGAGGCGGTCTGGGCGTTGAATACGACGTCGAAAAGATGTTCCACAGTAAGGTCGTTGCCGGTGAGTGAAAGGGTCATAGTTTGGGCGTTGGTTCGGCGCTGTCCTCGGCTGCGGGCCCGGTCGCCCACGCTGCGGCGTCCCGGCGCGCGGTGAACGGAAAATACCCGCGATATTTGTAAGGCAAGCTGCGCGGACGTCCCGAGCGATCGCAATATACGTGGACGGTTTCGCCCTCGGCGCACAGTTCGCCGGTTGCGTCGTTATAAATTTGATAGCCGAAACTCACCATGCGCCGTTGCGCGCTGGCGATCCGAGTCCGGATGCGCAGCAGGTCGTCGAACCGCGCCGGGCGTTTGTAGCGGCAAGTAGCCTCGGCGACTACGATAAAAGTATCGTCGTCCGCTTCCATCTTTTTATACTCGAAACCGAGCTGCCGGCACAGTTCCACCCGGCCCACCTCAAACCACGTTAAAAAATTGCCGTGGTAAACCACCCCCATCTGATCGGTTTCCGCGTAGCGCACCCGCACCGTAGTTTCGTGGAATTCACTCATGTCCGTTGGAAGTGTAGCAGAGCGCGCAGTTACCTTCAGCCGTCTACCTTGCAAAAGTGAGCCTAGATTTTCTCTCTTGGATATCGGGCAAATTTATCGACGATGGGGCCGCTGAGCGAAGCGAAGTGGGGGCCCCAGGTGTCGATTTCCCGCCTGGGGTTCTTTACGTTTTTGGCTTGGCTTCGTTTTGCTCTGCGGGTCGAATCGAACCTCACGGCCTCATTGGCCCGACCATTTGGGCGGGCGTTTCTCCAGGAATGCGGTCAGTCCCTCACGGAAGTCCGGCGTGGAGCGGATGGCCACGCTTTCGCGAATGGCGACTTGTAGGTCGCGCTCGACATCGTCGTGATTCCACTGCAACAAAATGCGTTTGGTAGCCGCCAGGCTGGTAGGGCTTAGCGCCACCAGGGATTCGGCTACCGAGCGCGCCTCCTGCATCAGTGTTTCCGCGGGAACCGAGCGCGTTACTAGTCCGGCAGCCAGGGCTTCGTCGGTGCCGAAAATTCTTCCAGTGAGCAAAAGTTCGCGCGCCCGTTTTTCGCCCACCTGCCGAATTAAGAACACGGAAACCGCGGCGGGAAGAAATCCGATCTGCACTTCGGTGTAGCCGAATTTCGCCGCAGGCACAGCCAAAGTGAAATCCGCCAGCGTCGCCAGACCGCTGCCGCCGGCGATGGCCGGTCCGTTCACCGCCGCAATCAGCGGCTTAGGAAATGCGTAGACGCTTTGAAACATGCCCACCATGCGCCGCACTTCCTGATATTGGTCGGCTGGGGATTGCGTGGCCAGCGCGCGAAGCGACTCGAGGTCCATGCCCGCGCAAAAAGCACTTCCGGCCCCCGTGAGGATGGCGACGCGAGCAGGTCCGGCGGCGACGTCGGCCAGCACCGCAGGGATGTCGAGCAGCATTTGCGGAGAGATGGCGTTGCGTTTCTCCGCCCGATTCAGAGTGATGGTAGCGATTTGATCCTGAACACTGAGCAGCAGCGTCGAATAAGACATAGGCAAAGGTTAACGCGTTTGCGGGGCGATAGTCGAGATGGGCTGCGAGGGTTCGTGGTTATGACCCTCTACGGTTTGCCGACTCGATCCATTCCGTGCCCCATTCTTCCCAGGTTTGGGGAAGGGTGGGCGTCAGCCCCCAGAAACTCAAGGGACGCGTCCCCCCTGTAAATGGTCACAGGGTTTGGTGAAAGCCCAATCCGAGACCTAGTTTGGCTTGGAAGTTTGAGCCGGCGGTTCAGGTGTCTTAGTTTCCTGTTCCGCGGGGGAGTATTTTTCGCGCAGAGTTCCGGTGAGGGCGCAAGCGATAGCCAGGGATCTCGTATCGATGCCGGTGGAAACGCCGCGGGCCGCCAGGGTAGTGAGAATCGCTTCGGTGGGGATATTGCCGACGAGGAGGTCGCCGGCAAACGGGCACCCGCCCAGACCGGTGAGCGCGCCGTCGAAACGGCGGCAACCAGCTTCGTAGGCGGCGAGGATTTTTTCGCTGGCGGCTTCCGGGCGGCTGTGCAGATGGACTCCGAGCTCCACTCCGGCCACCACGCCTTTTACGCTGCGATAGAGTGCGGCGACATCGTCAGGCGAGGCGGTGCCAACCGTGTCCGCCAACGAGACCGTACGCACGCCGACGTCTTTCAGCCAGAGCAAAGTGTCTTCGACGATTTCCGGGCCCCAAGGCTCATCGTAAGGATTCCCGAAAGCCATCGAGATATAGACCACCAAGTCGCGTCCCGCGGTTTTGGTGGCTTGGCGAATTTTCTCCACCAGCGCACGGGATTCCGGGCGCGACATGTTGGCGTTCGCCCGCCGGAAATACGCGGAGATCGAGTACGGATAGCCGATCGTGGTTACCCCGGGAGTGGCCAGCGCGCGATTCGAGCCCCTTCTCGTTCACGACGATCCCAATAATCTCCGCGGGCGCCGCCGAGCCGGTCGGCGCCAGGGCGCACACCCCCGCCATCACTTGTTCGCTATCCGCCATTTGCGGGACATGCTGCGGCGAGACGAAACTCACCGCGTCCAGATGACGAAATCCCAGGTTTAGCAGACGCCCAAGGTACTCGACTTTCTCCGCGGTGGGAATGATTTCCGCGAGGCCCTGCCAAGCGTCGCGAGGGCAATTTCGATATACGATGACCGGAGATTGCGCGGCGGTGGAGTTCAAGTCTGTAGCACTCCTGTTTTGAATTCGGCACGTGCGGGTTGAGCGCGGCTGCAGTGAGAGCCCAGATCAAAGCGTCGCGCGTATGCGCGGGATCGATGATCGCATCCACCCACAGCCGGGCGGCGGCATAGCGAGGATCGGTCTGGCTGTCGTAGGTCGGCGCGAATGGAATCGTAGAGTTCCTTTTTCACCGTGTCGGTAATCTTCTGACCTTCGCGTTCGAGCTGCTTCAGCCTGATTTCCACCAAGGTATTGGCCGCAGCGTCGCCGCTCATCACCGCGTAGCGCGCGGTGGGCCAGGCAAACAGGAAGCGCGGATCGTAGGCCTTGCCGCACATGGCGTAGTGGCCGGCGCCGAAGCTGCCTCCGCATATGACCGCGATTTTCGGCACTACGCTGTTGGCGACCGCGTTGACCATCTTCGCGCCGGCGCGAATGATCCCGCTGCCATTCCGCCTCTTTGCCGACCATGAAGCCGTTGACATCGTGTAGAAAGATCAGCGGGATCAGATTTTGATTGCAGTCGAGAATGAAGCGCGCGGCCTTATCGGCGGACTCGGTGTAGATCACCCCTCCGAATTCGATGCGCCGCTCGTTGGTCCCGGGTGCGGAGATCTGGACGTGCTTTTTTTGGTTGGCCACTATGCCGACGGCGAAGCCGCCGATGCGCGCGTACCCGCAGATCAGCGTTTGGCCGTACTCGGCGCGGTATTCGTCGAAGCGGCTGGCATCCACGACGCGAGCGATCATGTCGCGCATATCGTACTGCCGCGCCGGATCGGAGGAAAACACTCCGTAAATTTCTTCGGCGGGGTAGGCGGGAGGCTCGGCCGGCTTGCGATCGAACGGTGCGCCGGGGCGATGGCCGATCAGGTCGGTAAGCGAGCGGATGCGTGCCAGGCACGCATCGTCCGTAGGTTCGCGAAAGTCGATGGTGCCGCTGGTTTGCGCGTGCATTTTTGCACCGCCCAGCTCTTCCGCCGAAGTTTTCTGTCCGATGGCGGCCTGCACCAGCGCGGGACCGGCCAGAAAAAGTCCGCTGCCTTCAGTCATCAGAATGTGATCGATCATTACCGGGAGGTACGCGCCGCCCGCGACGCACATGCCCATGATCGCGGTGGTCTGCGGAATGCCCATGGCGCTCATCACTGCGTTATTACGAAACACCCGGCCAAAATCGTCGGTGTCGGGAAACACATCCTCCTGCAGCGGAAGGAAGACCCCCGCGGAATCGACCAGGTAGATGGTAGGGATGCGATTTTCGATGGCGATGTTCTGCGCGCGAATCACTTTTTTGGCGGTCATCGGGAAGAACGCGCCGGCCTTTACGGTGGCGTCGTTGGCGATCACCATTACCGTTCGGCCGCAAACCCGGGCCAGTCCGGTAACTGTGCCGGCAGCGGGAGCGCCGCCCCACTCCGTGTACATATCGTGCGCGGCGTAGAGTGCCAGCTCGAAGAAGTCGGTGTTGGGGTCGATCAGTTTGGCGATGCGTTCCCGCGCAGTGAGCCGACCCTTTTTGTGCTGCGACGCGATGGTTTTGGCGCCGCCGCCCTGGCGAATCTCCTCTTCCTGAGTTTTCAGCGCGGCGAGCAGGTCGACCATTTGGCGGTGGTTGCGCTGGTAGCCGGGAGATTCGGGATCAACGCCAGAACCGATGACCGGAGTTTCGTTCGCCAAGAGAGCACCTTTCACGGTAAAAGTTTTTCGACGGCCGCGGACGTCACGCGCCGCGCGTGACCGGAAACGACCGACGAAAGTATAAGCGGTTCCGCAGCGTAACGCGAGACGCAGCGGCCCGGTGTCGACGCCCAGAGACAAGATCCCCCGCGGGATGGGTGAGGGCGCGGAATTTCGGTTGAAGCACGCGTGCGGCATCGGTGCGTTGACTCCCGGCGGCATAAATGGCGATGAACTCCCGGTACGCGGCGATTTTCATGGACTGCCAAATGCCGGAAATGGACGGGTTCGAGGCCACTCGAGAAATTCGGCGGCGGCAGGGATCGGGTGCACGGCGCGCGATCGTGGCCATGACTGCGAATGCGATGCGCGGCGATCGAGAGGAGTGTCTAGCGGCAGGAATGGACGATTACATCTCCCAACCGATATCGAAGAAAGACCTGCTGCAGGCGTTGCGCCGGCACGTTCCGCAGCCGGAGGTGGCATCAGTTTTATCGACGGCGACCAGGGCTACGGGGAAGTTTGCTGGGCGGCAATTCGCTGGCGGATGAAATCGACAATTTCCTGGGTGGATGTTCCCGGCAGAAAGACTTCCGCGATTCCTTGCTTCTTCAGGGCCGGAATGTCGGCTTCGGGGATGATCCCGCCGATGAGCACGGTGACGTCGTCCATGCCCTTTTCGCGGAGCAGCTCCATCAGCCGCGGGCAGATGGTGTTGTGCGCGCCAGAGAGAATGGAAAGGCCGATTACCTGGACGTCTTCCTGAACCGCGGCCGCGGCAATCATTTCAGGAGTTTGCCGGAGGCCGGTATAAATCACTTCCATGCCCGCGTCACGGAGGGCCCGAGCGATAATTTTTGCGCCGCGATCGTGGCCGTCGAGGCCGGGTTTGGCGATTAGGACTCGGATTTTCTTTTCGGGCATTTGCTTTGGGTAGTTCTCCGTTTACTCGCAGAACCAAGCTACGTTAACACGATCCGGGCTGCATCAGCGCGGGCTGTGTGCGCACTAGGTGACGTTGATTTCTTCGTACAGGCCGAAGGCTTCGCGCAGGACGTCGCAGATTTCGCCCAGGGTGGCGTAGGCCTTTACCGCGTCATAGATGAAAGGCATCAGGTTTTCTTGGGTGCTGCCGGCGCGGCGGAGCGCGGCGAGGCGGCGTTCGACTTCGGCGGAGCTGCGATCGGCGCGCAGCTTGGTGAGGCGAAGCGCTTGGCGTTCGGCTACGGATTCGTCGATCTGCAGGATGTCGATGGGTTTTTCCGGAGCGACGAAATCGTTGACGCCGACGATGATCTTTTGTTTGCGGTCGACCGCCATTTGGTAGAGGTAGGAGGCTTCGGCGATTTCGCGCTGCGGATAAGCGCGTTCGATGGCCGCGACCATGCCGCCGAGGGCGTCGATCTTTTCGAAATAGTCGAGAGCGCCGCGCTCGACTTCGTTGGTCAAGGCTTCGACGAAGTAGGAACCGCCGAGCGGGTCGGCGGTGTTGGTGACCCCGCTTTCGTGGGCGATGATTTGCTGGGTGCGCAGCGCCAGCGTGGCGGCGAACTCAGTGGGCAGCGCCCACGCTTCATCGAGTGAATTGGTGTGCAGCGATTGGGTGCCGCCCATCACCGCAGCCAGAGCCTGCAGCGCCGTGCGCACCACGTTGTTGTAGGGTTGCTGGGCGGTGAGCGAACATCCAGCGGTCTGGGTATGAAAACGCAGCGCCCCGGAGCGCGGATTTTTGGCGCCGAAGCGTTGCGTCATCACCCGGTGCCAGATGCGGCGAGCGGCGCGATATTTGGCGATCTCCTCGAAAAAGTCGCTGTGCGCGTTAAAGAAGAAGGAGAGCCGCGGAGCAAAATCGTCGACGTCCAGGCCGCGGCGAATGCCCCAGTCTACGTATTCGATGCCGTCGCGCAACGTGAAGGCCAGTTCCTGAATGGCGGTGGAACCGGCTTCGCGGATGTGATATCCGCTCACCGAGATGGGATTGAACTTGGGAGTGTGGCGCGCGCCGAATTCCAGAGTGTCGATTACCAGACGCATCGATGGCGCGGGCGGGTAGATGTATTCCTTCTGCGCGATGTATTCCTTGAGAATGTCGTTTTGCAGAGTGCCGCCAAGGTTTTTCCAGTCCGCACCCTGCTTTTCCGCCACCGCCAGGTACATCGCCCAAATGATGGCGGCCGGGGAATTGATGGTCATGGAGGTGGTGATTTCGGCGAGCGGAATCTGATCGAAAAGAATTTCCATATCCGCGAGGGAACTGATGGCTACGCCGCACTTGCCCACTTCGCCTTCGGAGAGCGGGTGATCGGAGTCATAGCCCATGAGTGTGGGCAAGTCGAAAGCGACGGAAAGGCCGTTCTGGCCTTGTTCGAGCAAGTAGCGGAAGCGGCGATTGGTATCTTCCGCGGTACCGAAGCCGGCGAACTGGCGCATGGTCCACAGCCGCGTGCGATACATGGTGGGATGAATCCCGCGGGTGTAGGGAGGCTGGCCGGGAAATCCGATTTCCTGTTCGATATTTTCGTTGGCGAGGTCCGCTGGGGTGTAGAGGCGGCGAATCGGATGGGCGGAGATGGTGGTGAATTCGGCGGCGCGTTCACCGGACTTAGCAAGTGTAGGCTGAAGTACGGTCCTCTCCCATTCTTGTTCGGCGGGGGATGGAGTTCGCGCGGGCGGCGCACCGGCGGATGCTGTCGTGCTGGTTGGGGTGCCTAAGAATTTCTGGCTCATTTAGAAGAGCTCCTGACGCTGCCGGGCACGGGGACGATTTCGCTTCAGTTTAGGCCAAATCGACGGGGGGCGACAAGCGCTGAGAGCGGCGGTCCACGCAGGATGCCAACATTTCGGAATCGGAGCTAACGGTACGGCAGTGCCAGTCGGCCGGGCAGGAAACTTCGCCCGTTTGATCAAATCCGCGGTCGAAGACCAGATCAGTGAAATAGGAATTTTCCGGGATTCGGCAGTTTTCTTCCCTTTAAAACCAGCCACATAGCGGAGGGTATGCGGGCGGTGTTGCGATTTAGGTTGCGGGGATTCGGCCGGCGCTGGTTGCTGGGTGGTAGGTGTTTTCCGGCGCCCGAATCTTTCCATCGGCTGCGCGAGGCTACCACTGGACGCGCGCGAGAAACAAGGTTGTAGTTCGGTGGGAATCAGCGAGGTAAACGCGGTGCTCACGGTAGTCAGCGCGACAGCTAAGTGGGAGTCGCCCAGTCGGCCTGAGCCAGGGACGACTCGCGAAATAGAGATGCATAGAAACCATTAGTACCAATTCCAGTCCCCACCCGTGATTAGGTGGCACCCGGTCTGCGTTGTTCTTGTTCAATCCATCGCTATTTTTATCGACACACGCCATCCGCGAGTGAGCGTTCTCCTCTGAATATGTTTCCTTTTGGACAGTCTCAAATCGGTCAGTAGCATTCACCTCTGACTACGATCGTGCGGCGCGTTGATCGGTCCGGCCCTGTCCACGCTTTCACGCTCCTGCTCACCGGACGACCAGCAAGTAATGTTTTGCCGAACACGAGCATTGCTGTTCGTCGGAGGAATTCCACACTTGGGGACCTCAAATGATCATCGCATCCACTCGAAAAGGTGTAGCTCGAGGCGTAATCGTTTTAGTAACCCTGTTGTTATTAGGGGCATGGAATGTACAGGCGAGTGCCAGCCCAGTCCCATTTATTGAAAGCATCTCACCCCTTTCGCTCGCTCCTGGCGGCGCAGCGTTCACGCTAACGGTCACCGGAACGGGTTTCGTCTCCGGCTCGGTAGTGAACTTTGCCACGACCGCGCTTGCGACCACCTATGTTTCGGACACAACCGTGACCGCCGCGGTGACCGCCACGCTCGTCGCCAGCACTGGCACGGGATGGATTACCGTCACGAATCCCGGAACCCCCAACCGGACTTCCAACCAGGTATTTCTGCAGCTTGCCAACCCGTTGGCCACCTTGAATTTTGCGACTAACTCCTATACGACGCAAGCCAGCACTGTCGGCGTGGCACAAGCCGATTTCAATGGTGACGGCATTTTAGATTTGGTGGTGTCAGACTATGGCAGTGCGAGCCTTTCGCTGTTCTTGGGCAACGGCGACGGAACTTTCCAGACGGCGCAAAACATTTCGTTGTCGGGGCCAAACGGTAGTCCGTACGGAGTGGTGGTAGGCGATTTCAACAACGATGGGAACATCGATATCGCGGTGGGCTACGAGGGCAGCAACATTTCCATTTTGCTTGGTAACGGGAACGGAACCTTCCAAGCTCCACAAACCGTAATAGCGGGTAATTATGCCTTAGAACTGACCACTGGGGATTTTAACGGCGATGGCAATTTGGATATCGCAGTGACCAACCTTGGTGGCACCGTCTCCGTTCTACTTGGCAAGGGGGACGGAACGTTTGACACCGCGGTTACTTACACCGTGCCGAGCAATTCCAGGTTTATTCATACCGCGGATCTCAGGGGAGATGGGAATCTGGATCTGGTCGTCTGCAGTTACGAAGGGGCAGACATTTCCGTGTTGCTCGGGAACGGTGACGGTACTTTCCAAACCGCGGTCGAAGATACCACCGGCCAGAACCTGGTAGACGTGGCCATCGGCGACTTCAACGGTGACGGAAAACTGGACATGATCGCGTCCTCCTCCAGCGACAATAACGTGTACTTGTTGCTGGGAAATGGTGACGGCACATTCCAGACCGCGCAAGCAATCGCGGTGGGCTTCCACAGCTACGAGATTGCGACGGCCGACCTCAATGCGGACGGAAAGCTCGATTTGGCTATGCAAACATCCACCGGTGATGTCGCCACGTTGTTGGGCAACGGCGATGGCACGTTTCAAGCTCCACAGTTATTCGCCGGCGCGGGGGATGCCTTGGCCCTCCTGGTGGGCAACTACGTCACCGGCGGAGGATTGGGAATAGTCGAAACCGATTTGACCACCGCGGTAATCAACGTGTGGCTGCAAACGGTATCGCTATCACCGGCGACTTTTGCCTTCGGAAACCAGGCGCTGAGCCTGGCTTCGACACCGCAGACTTTCACATTGACCAATAACACAGCCGGGACGGTGACCATTTCCGGGATCAGTTTCCCGGGCACCAACGCCAGCGATTTCGCCGATACCACCACCTGCGGCGCGACGCTGGCTTCCCAGGCTTCGTGCACCATCCGCGTGACGTTCACTCCCGCCGCGTTGGGAGCGGCCACCGCAACCCTTACGGTTGCCGACAACGCCCCGGGCGGCTCCGAAACAGCCACACTCACCGGAACCGGAATCGATGCGCCAGTGGTTACGCTGTCCTCGCCGAGCCTTTCGTTCCAGAGCAGTGGCGTCGGGGTGGCCAGCGCACCACAGGCGGTAACGGTAACCAACATCGGAAGCGCCACCCTGAACATCTCGGGTATCGCGTTCACCGGAGCGAACAGCGCGGACTTCGGTGAAACCACCACCTGCGGCGCGACGCTGGCGACGTCGGCCACTTGCACGGTTAACGTCACGTTTACTCCGAGTGGCTCGGGCACATGTGTAGCGGCAGTGACGCTGACCGACGATGCAGCCAATAGCCCGCAGTCGATCGCTTTGACCGGGAGCGAGGCGCTGGCGGCAACTGCGAACCTCTCTGCGCCGTCCATCACCTTTAACGGCCAGGTGGTAGGTTCAACCAGCGCGGCGCAATCGGTAACACTGACCAATAGCGGAGGTGCCGCGCTGACGGTGGCCAGCATTGCTGTATCGGGCGCGAACGCCGGCGATTTCGCGGTAACCAATAATTGCGGGGCCTCGTTGGCTGGGGGAGCGAATTGCGCGATCGGCGCGACGTTCAAGCCCAGCGCCGGCGGTACACGCACCGCAACCATCACCATCACTGACAGTGCAACCAGCGGCACGCAAACCATCGCGCTGCAAGGCACGGGAGAAGACTTCTCGATGGCCTTTACCGGAGGCAGCACGGTAGCGAGCGGGTTGAGTGAAAACTTGACGCTCACCGTGACGCCGCAGGGTGGATTCACCGGAACGGTGGCTCTGACGTGCTCGGGTGCACCGGAACTGTCGACGTGCACGGTGAGCCCCACCACGGTGGCCCTGAATGGAAGCGCAGCGGCGACAGCGACGTTTACCCTGTCGACCGGAGGAACCGCAGCGAACCTCCCGCAGCAGGTGCCACCGGCGAAGTTCCCACCGGCCGCCATTCGTTGGGGTTGGTTGTTCGCTGCTTTGCTGATGCTGGCGATGATGGTGCTTGGACTGACGGCTCCGAAGCGACGCACGTTGCCTCCGGCGGCGCTTTCGTTTGGGGTGCTGTTGTTGCTGGTGGCGGTGGGCATGTCGGCATGCGTTGGCATCACCAAGCATGAAACTATAGCCACAACACCCCCGGGTACGTACACGCTGACGGCGACCGGAACGTCCGGTTCGTTGACGAATACGGCCACGGTGGGAATCACCGTTAGCAAATAAACGCTTAAACCCAGCGCAAAACTGTAGGGAAGAAATCCGCGGATGTAGTCCCGGCGCCGAAACGGCCGGGGCTACCCGCGGAATTTGTTTTGTCGGAATCCTAGGTGCACGGTTTCTCCGAACCCGAACGGTCCCGAGCCGTAGCGCCGCGACTCGTCGCGGAAAACCATCCAATCCCAACACCCCGAAACCGAACGGCGCATGCTAATCGCGGGAGTGCGCGCTGCACAGCCGCAGCCAGGCGAACGCGGTCGCCGTAGGCCTCGCAAGAAAGCTGGAGTAGAATCACCGTCGATCAACAGCCCAATCGCAGTTGCGAAACTGAATTGTTTGCGGCGGCGGTGGTCTAAGAAATTTGGTTCGAGGAGCCTGAATGCGCTCTCTTCTGCTGCGTAGCTGCGTGGTCGTGTCTCTCGGTTTGATTTTTATACTGCCGGCTCTGCCGCAAACATCCTCATCGCTCGATGCCCGGCGCAAAGCGCTCAACGATGTGCTGGCCGAGCAGTGGGAATATCGGCTCCGCTCCAGCCCGCTCTACGCTTCCTTCGTGGGTGACAAACGCTGGAACGACCAGCTCGACGATTTTTCGCAGGAAGCGATCGACAAAGATCTGCGGGAAGACCAGAAGTTTCTCTCCCGCCTGGAAACCATCGATACCACCGGCTTCCCCGAGCAAGAGGCGCTCAATAAAGCGCTGATCGTCCGCGACCTGAAGATGAGCGTCGAGGGCGCGCGATTCAAGCCGTGGGAAATGCCAGTGAGCCAGCAGAGCGGCCCACAGGTGGAATTGCCGGGGCTGGCCAACGAACTCTCGTTCCAGTCGGTCAAGGATTACCAAGACTATATTTCGCGCCTGAAGCAAGTACCGCGGCTGCTGGATCAGAACATCGCGCAGATGCGCAACGGCATGAGAGACAAATTGATGCCGCCGCGTTTTCTGCTGGAAAGAGTGGTGGTGCAATGCAATTCGCTGGCTACCCAGCAGGCGGCGAATTCGCCTTTCGCCCAGCCCTTTTCCAATTTCCCGAAAGACATTTCCGCTGCCGATCAGAAGCGACTGCGCGATGCCGGGTGGGCGGCGATCCGCGATGCGGTGTTGCCCGCCTACGTGAAATTGACGGCGTTCGTCCGGGAAGAGTACGCGCCGCAGGGGAGAACCGAGCCGGGAGTGTGGGCGCTGCCCGACGGCGCGGCGCGGTATCGTTACCTAATCCGGCGCATGACCACCACGGACATGACCCCGGAGCAAATTCATGAGCTTGGGTTAAAGCAGGTGGACGAAACCGAAAAGGAGATGCTGGCGCTGGCGCAAAAGCTGGGGTTTAAGGATCTGGCCAGCCTCAACGACCACATCAAGAACGATCGCCGCTTCTACGGCACATCCGGGCAGCAGATCCTGGATTTATATGCGGGCTACGCCCGCGGTATGGAGCCGGAATTGCCGAAGCTTTTTGGGCATTTGCCCAAGAGCAAGCTAACGGTGATTCCCATGGAGGTATCTCGCTCCGAAAATGCGGTGCCGGCGGATTATTCCGAAGGTACCGCGGACGGTTCACGCCCCGGGCACATTAACGTGAACGAGTGGGACCCCGAGCATCGCCTGGTTTTGAACATTGAAGCGATCGCTTATCACGAAGGGATTCCCGGGCATCACATGCAGATTTCCATCGCGCAAGAATTGACGGACGTGCCGTCGTTTCGGCGGTACGAGGAGTACACCGCGTTTGTCGAGGGTTGGGCTCTATACGCCGAGCGACTGGGCAAAGAGGTGGGGAAGTATCAAGACCCCTACAGCGACTACGGTCGGCTGGAAAACGAGATGTGGCGGGCGATTCGATTGGTGATCGATACCGGGGTGCATCAGATGCATTGGTCGCGCGAGCAGATGGTCGAGTATTTCCATAAATACACGGCCATGGATGAGCCTAACGTGCAGAGCGAAGTAAACCGTTACATCGCAGGACCGGCACAAGCGTTGGCCTACAAGCTCGGACAACTTGAAATTTTGAAGCTTCGGCAATACGCAAAAGATGCGCTAGGCGATAAATTCGATATGCGTGCGTTCCATGATGAAGTGATCGGGGGCGGCGCACTGCCACTGGACGTGCTCGACCAGCGAATCCACAAATGGGTCAGCGCGCAAAAGTCCGGCGCCAAATGAAGGAGCTTTTTGAGCTGTAGCTTGCCAAACGTGGATCTCTACGCGTCGACCAAATCGAACCGCCAGCGCTTGCCGAGAGCCAGCGCGACTTTTTCGAGGGTGCCGAGCGTAATGGAGGGATTGCCGGGATCGAGAATGCGATGGATCGCGGCGCGGCTCGTCTGCGTCCTCCTAGCCAAAGCGGACACGGTCACCTTTTTTTCCTTCATTGCGGTCTGCAACTTCCACCCGAGAATTTCCTTCTCCGCGTGAGCGACGGCCTCGTCGTGAAGGCCTTCCTGTTTAAGAAAGTCATCAAAACGACTGCCGCGCCGGGGATTAGCTTTCCGCGCTTTGGTCATATTCAGACTGTACCAGAAATGATACATCCCTGCGGAGTCGACGCGGTCTTGGGACACGAGCTTGGGGTTGTTAGAAATGGCGCTGGATGGAAAGAGCCGGAAGGGAAGAAAATATGATTGTGGGGAATCTAAGCACACCACTCAAGCGAGTTCCGGCGCTGCGAGCCACACAGCCGGGCAGTTATGCTACCCGCGTTATGCGGTGTGATGATGGTGATGGTGGTGGTGATGATGATGCCTTGGGCCTGCGCTCAGGGGACCTGCCAAGAAGGACATCGCAACCAAACCCAGCACCACCGCGAAAAGCTTGGAACGCCATGAAGCCATTGAAATCCTCCAGTTTAACTTAGCCACCAACATAAAACCCTGTAACGCGGACGGAGTTGCTGCGTCGATGATCTCGATACCATCGGCAATTTCCTGCCAAGCTTCAGCGCAGCACGCGGATACAGGTAAGATACCTGGTCGCCAATAAGTGTTGCACGAAACCATAGAGTCTCCGCGGCGAACGCGATTCGAATCCTCTAATTCGTTATCCCTAGAACCCACCCAAACAGGCGTTGGTCCGCGCATCGCGGCAAGCGCTTGCCGGTGTTGCAGTTGCCAAAGCATGCGCTGCCCGAATCTGGTAATGTTTTCGTCCGCGACGGAAAGACGGGAAGGAGACGAGGAGCGAAAATGGCTCAAAGCAAGCACGAAACGAACGCGCACTGGGGCGGGAAGGAGCGGCGGCCTTGGCGGACTCGGGCCGGCGCGCTGGTGGCGGTTTGCCTGGCAATGGCAGTCGCCGTTCCGGTGATCTATTCGCGCTCGGACCAACGGGAAGCCGCGGCGAAACTCTTACAGCGCACCATCAAGAACCCGGAATTCGAGGTGAAAACGTTTCGGGGCGGAGAATGGTCTGGCAGCGGAGATTCCTATCTGGCGATCGAACCCTCTACGATTGAGGGCGCCAGCGATATCGTGCATTACCACGCCGAGACTGGGGCGCGGGACATTCTGGTGCCGGCGTCGAGGCTCATTCCTGCAGGCGCGAAGGTCCCGCTGAAAGTGGAGAGCTACCAGATATCGCCGGACGGCAAGCAAGTGCTGGTGTTTACGAACTCGAAGACCGTCTGGCGCCAGAATACCAGCGGAGATTATTGGCTGCTGGATCTCCGTAGTGGCGCGCTGCGCAAACTCGGCGGCGGGGTTCCTGCTTCGACTTTGATGTTTGCGAAGTTTTCGCCGAATAACGCCAAAGTGGCCTACGTGCATAGGAACAACATCTACGTCGAAGATTTGGCGGACGGGAAAATCGCGCAGTTGACGCGCGACGGTTCCCCCACGGTGATCAACGGAACTTCCGACTGGGTGAACGAGGAAGAGTTCAACATCCGCGACGGATTTCAATGGAGCCCAGACAGCCGGCGAATCGCTTTCTGGCAGTTCGATACCAAGGGCGTGCAAGACTACACCCTGATCTACGATCTCGGCGCGCCGCGGTCGGAAATCGTCACCGGAATTCCGTATCCGAAAACAGGCGTGTATCCGCAGACGCTGCGGTATCCGTATCCGCTGCCCGGAACGCCCAATTCGTCAGTGCGTGTGGGCGTCGTGAGCATTGCCGGCGGGCCGTCGATCTGGATGCACACTGCCGGAAACCTCCACGACTACTACATCCCGCAAATGGGCTGGGCGGATTCCGCGCACGTGCTGCTGCAGCACATGAACCGGCTGCAGAATAAAAGCGAGTTTCTGCTGGCGGATGCCGCCACCGGTGTTTCGCGCAGTGTTTTCGTGGATGAAGATAAAGCGTGGGTGGAGGTAAACGAGCGAGTGCCGTTTATTCGGCAGGGGCGCGAATTTCTGGTGTTGAGCGAACGCGATGGCTGGCGGCATTTATACCGTGTGGCCCGGGATACCGGTGAACCCAAGCTGGTGACCACCGGCGAATTCGACCTGGTGCGGGTGGCCAAGGTGACTCCCGACGAGCAGACCGTGTACTTCATCGCGTCGCCGGATAACGCCACGCAACGCTATTTGTATCGAGCGCCGTTGGACGGCTCGGCGGCGCCGGTGCGGGTGACCCCGGACCAGCCTGGCGTTCACGCCTACAACATTTCGCCGAATGGCGAGTGGGCTTTCCACGATTACTCGTCGTTCCATGTGCCGCCGATGTCGGAAGTGGTGCACTTGCCCGATCACCGCGTGGCGCGCAACACCGCCGACAACTCGGTACTGGCCGAGCGCGTAAAACCTTGGTCCGATGGCCCGGCAGAATTCCTGAAAGTGGATGCAGGCAACGGACTAACCGTGGACGCCTGGCTGCTCAAGCCGCCCGCTTTCGACCCCGCGAAAAAATATGCGTTGATCGTCAACGTGTATTCCGAACCCGCTGGGCAGACCACCGAGGATACCTGGCCACGGACGATGTTCCAGCGAGCGCTGTCTGGCGCCGGGTACTTGGTGGCGAGTTTCGACAACCAGGGCACGCCCGCGCCACGGGGGCGGCAATGGCGCAAGGTGGTCTACGGAAATATCGGTCCGCTATCGTCGCAACAACAGGCGACGGCGTTGCAGTCATTGGAGAAAACGCATTCCTTCATCGACCCGCAGCGTGTGGGAGTGTGGGGATGGAGCGGCGGCGGCACCGAGACTCTGAATTTGATGTTCCGCTATCCGGACGTGTATCGAGTGGGCGTGTCGGTGGCGTCGGTTCCCGATCAGCGGTTGTACGACAGCATTTATCAAGAGCGGTACATGGGATTGCCACAGGACAGCCCGAAAGCCTATGAAGACAGCTCGGCCATCAATTTTGCTTCCGGACTGCGGGGAGATTTGATGGTCATGCACGGCTCGGGAGACGACAACGTGCATTTCCAGGGATTCGAGCTGCTGGTGAACAAACTCATCTCGCTGGGCAAGCCGTTTGATATGCGGGTGTACCCAGGCCGAACGCACTCGCTTTCGGAAGGCAGCGGCACGAACTTTGACGTGTACACCAACATTCTCGGTTACTTCGAGGAGCGGCTGCCGCCGGGCCCACAGGCGGCGCCCAACTAACGCGCCCGCTGGCCGCGGCTACTTGCCCGCGGCAGCGTCGGGCGCCTCCGGCGTGCCAGGAATCAGCTTCTCGCGCTGGACCTTTGGTCCGCGGTTATCGGAAATGCTGATGCGGCTTACATCGAGGGTGTGTCCCAGGGCCTGGTCGTAGTTGATTTGCGCCTCGGCCAGGTTGATGCGAGCGCGTAAGGCGTTGCCCTGCGCGGCGGTCAGGTCGCGCTGGTCCTGAATTACCAGGAAGGTAGTGGACGCTCCCAACTGATATTTCTTCTGCTCGGCCTCCAGGGTTTGCTGCGCCAGGATTTGCGCGCGATCGGCGGCGGCCACTTGGGCAAAGTCTTGCTGAAGGGCGATCTGAGCGTTGCGCACAGCCAGAAAAATCTGGTTCTGCACCTGACGATACTGCACTTGCAACTGGCGTTCATCGAGCAGCGCGCGGGCGTTATCGGCCTGGGCGGAGCGGTTGCGCAGGGGGATCGAGAAATTAACACCGGCGGCGTAAGTGGGGAACTTATTGTCAAACGTTTGCTTGAGCGCCGTGGGCATGCCGGTTTGGGTGAGGGAGCTGCTGGTGTAGGTCGCCGGCTCGCCGACGAATTGGCCGGGGATGGGGTTGCCGGCAGCGTCGACGATCGGATAGCTGGGGGCGTAGGTCGCCACGTTGCCTAATGCCAAGGTGTTGCCGGCCAAGCCGGTGCCGCTGTACTCACCATATAGCGTCAGCGTGGGCAGCAGGGCATTCTTGGTAACCTTTACTTCGATATCGGAGTTCTTCAAATTGAGGTCGTATTCCTGGATTTCCGGGCGGTGCGCCAGCGCGTCGTGCACGGCGTCCTCGATAGGAGGCAGATTGACCGCTTGCACTTCGCTGATCGGTGTAGTGGGAACGATCTCGATGCTTTTCAGACCGAGGGCCAGAGGGTCCTTGGTGATGTAGTTGAGCAAAACGGTTTCATCCTGAAGCTGGGTGGTCTGCGCGACGATTTGATTCTGCTGGTCGGTGGCCAGTTCGGATTCGGCACGGACGATTTCGATGGGCGCCAGGGTGCCGATCTCCACTTGTTTCTTGTTGTCGCCATAGAGGTGCTGCGAAGTGGCCACCGCGGTGGCCTGCACCTTCACATTTTCCCGGGCGTACACCAGCTCCCAATAGGCATTCTTGGTGGCGGTGACAGTGGCGATGATTTGCGCTTGAAGCTGGAGCTCGGCCACCTTTCGGGTGTTTCTGGCTTCGATGATGTAGCGGGTGTTCGCCAAACGGCCGAAACCGTTCAGCAAATTCTGTTCCGCCTCGATGGTGAGCACTGGCTGCACCGCGGGATTGTAAAATTCCTCGGGCGAATTGGTGTAAGAGCGAGTGTTGTCAAACGTGACCGAGAGGGCGGTGCCGGTGTGAAAACCCTGGGTATAGCCGACGTTGTAAGTGTTCTCCTGATTGATCAGGGTAAAGAAGCTGGTGGTGCTGCCTACGCCGGAGAGGAAGGGGTTGTTGACAGGAATCAGAGCGTGATCGTAGCCGACAGTGCCGCTGATCACCGGATCGAAACCAACCGCGGGAGAAGTCCCCAAGGTTACGTTTTGTGTAGCTCCCAGGCCATGGACTGCGGCTCCTGCTTTGGCGCGCAGCAAATCGGTTTCGGCGATCCACGGGGTGAACTGTTGAACGGCGATATCCAGGTTATTTTCGAGGGCCAGGGAAACGGCGTCCTCGATGCTGAGCATAAGCTTGCCGTCGTGAATCAGCTGATCGATGCGCGGCGAATTGGTGAGCACCGGCAGCGGTACGTGGGCCTCGCTATAGGGCGCGACGATATTGGGGAACCACGGCTTTCCGTTGGAATAGTCCGGGCCATACTTCAGCGCGCGGTTTTCGACGGGAATGCCCGACGCGGTATCGGTGGCTGGCTCAGGCGTGGGGGACTGCGAGGTGCCCTGCGCGGTTACCGCCGCGGGGCTAGCGGAGCCACCCTGAGATTGTGCGAAGGCGGGCGTGACCACCAAAGAACCAGCCAGGAACAAGGCCATCGCCGAATGTAAAAGCCGTCCAGTCATGCGTTTCCCCCTCATCGGAAATCGACAGCGGTGTAGCGAGTTGCGTCTGGAACTCACCCTAGTAAACGTGCGTGAGAGCAGATTTGTTTCAAAGTGTGTCGAAGCACGCAGCCGACCAACGGTATGCGCTCGATATCGTTGATATCAGACGATCAAACGGGAGTAAGGATAGCCCGAAGCGTCCGAAAACGGACAATCCTGGTCCACAACCGAACAAGCGGACAAAGTACTGTAACACCGCCGTGTAGTTGTTGACAACGCAGCACTTCGGGGCTTAGGCTACGCGCGGAAGATGCGCCGCTGGTGCCAGGCGGCCTGAGGGCCTCGGATGCGACAAGAAGAATTATTGGCGATGCTTGAGGAAGTCGGAGCGATTCGGCAGGGCCACTTTGAGCTATCCAGCGGCCTGCACAGCTCGACGTACATTCAGTGCGCCCTGGTGCTCCAATACCCCGAGCGTGCCGAACAGTTGGCTCGGGCGCTGGCGGCGGAGTTTCACGACCAGACCGTGGATTGCGTGGTCGCCCCCGCCCTCGGCGGGATTTTGCTGGGATATGAAGTGGCCCGGGCGCTGGGGGTGAGGTCGATCTTTGTCGAGCGCGACCGCTCCGGGCAGATGGTGTTCCGGCGAGGATTTGGGCTGAAGCCGCGCGAGCGGGTGCTGGTAATGGAAGATGTGTGGACCACCGGAGGTTCGACGCGCGAAACGATCGGAGTGGTGGAGGAAGCGGGCGGGCTGGTGATCGGAGCGGGTGCGCTGATCGACCGCAGCGGCGGAACGCTCGAGTTGAACGTGCCGTCGCAGGCCCTGCTGGAATTGAGCGTCCCAAATTTCGAAGCCGAGAATTGTCCGCAATGCCGCGCTGGCGGAATGGCGACGCAGCCCGGCACCCACTACGTTCGAGCGGCGCGCTGAGGCGCGGCGTTGGCGTGCTCGCGGTGGTAAGAACTGCAACACGGCGCACCCTCGCCGCTCCAGATCGCGAGCACGCGCAGCAGCCCGTCTGGGGCGCAACCGCCCTCGTCGTGACGGGTGGGGTGGAATAATGGCGTCGCTGCCGATACGTACATTCAAGCTGACCATCGCCTACGATGGTTGCGGATTCCATGGCTGGCAGGTGCAGCCGGGATTGCGGACGATTCAGGGCACGCTTTGCGACGTCGGTTCGCAGATCACCCAGGACAAAATATTCATCCACGGTGCGAGTCGCACGGATGCAGGCGTGCACGCGCTCGGACAGGTGGCGCATTTCCGTGCGCAAACCGGTTTGCCTGCGGCGGAACTGATGCGTGCGTTCAATGCGCTGCTGCCGCCGCAGATTCGGGTGATCGAGGCCGAGGAGTGTAGTCCTAGCTTTCATTCGCGGTGGCTGGCGCAGGCCAAGACCTATCGCTACCGGATTTATCAGGGCGCGGTGCTGCCGCCGTTCGAGTTCGGGCGGGCGCTGCACCATCCCTGGCCGCTGGATGAGGCAGCGATGTTGGAGGCAGCTCGGCTATTTGAAGGCGAGCACGATTTTACGGCGTTCTCGGCGTCTTCCGGATCGGAGGAAGACGATCGCGATCGAAGTGGGGTGCGGGTGGTCTATTCTTCGCAGTTGCAGCGGACGGCAATCGCTAGCGTCAATGCAGTTGTTGCCGGGAGCACTACCGGAGCCGAACCCCACGAGTTGACCTATATCATTCGTGGGCAATCTTTCTTGCGGTACATGGTTCGCAAGCTGGTGGGCACGCTGCTCGATGTGGGCCGCGGGAAAATTCAGGTGGCGCAAATTCCGGAATTGTTTGCAGCGCGCGACAGGTCGTTGACCGGACCGACCGTCCCGCCCGACGGATTGTGTTTAGTTTCCCTCGAATATCCCGATCCGACTTCTTCGATCGCGATGCAGCGGGGAAGTGCGCGAAGTCCGCGGACGGCTGCGAGGGAACGGTGAGTGTCTCTTCGGTAGAGGTGGGTTTTGTCGACTCGGTCGACCGGGCCACCGGGAAAGTGGTGGCGCGCATTGCGGCGACCGACCCTGGCGATTTGCCGGCGCATTTCGAACGGGCCCGGGTAGCGCAGAAAGCGTGGGCGGCGAAGACCGCGCGCGAGCGTTGCGTTTTGCTGCGGCACTTGGGCCGGGTGGTATTCGAGCGCCGCGCGGAAATCGTAGCTGCGATCAGTGGGGAAACCGGTAAGCCGCGAGCGGAAGCGACGTTTGCTGAAATTCTGCTGGTGCTGGACACCATCGAATTTGTGGCCAAGCGCGCGCCTGGGTGGCTGCGTCCGGTACGCGTCCCGCACCATAATTTTGTAATGAAAGCGAAAAGCGCGTGGCTCGAATACGAGCCTTACGGCGTGCTGGCGATCATCGCGCCGTGGAATTATCCGTTCTCGATTCCGATGCTCGAAATCGTCGCGGGATTGGCGGCGGGAAACGCGGTGGTGCTAAAGCCTTCGGAGATGACCCCGGGGACGGGTCAACTGATCGGAGAGTTAGTCCGCGCCGCGGGATTCCCGGATGGACTGTTGCCAGTGGTGCAGGGCGGCGGGGAACTGGGGGCGGCGCTGATTGGTTCGGAAGCCGCCGGGGCGCGGCCGGATAAAGTTTTTTTCACGGGAAGTGTGGAAACCGGGCGGCGAGTCGCGGAGGCCAGCGCCAGGGCGCTCATTCCATCGGTGTTGGAGCTGGGCGGAAAAGACGCCATGATCGTACTCGCCGACGCCAATCTGGAGATGGCGTCGAGCGCGGCGGTATGGGGCGGAATGATGAATTGCGGCCAGGCGTGCGTCTCGGTCGAGCGCATCTACGTCGAGCAGCCCGTAGCGCAGAGATTTGCCGAGTTGTGCGCGGAGAAGGCCGGGAAGCTACGGACGGGGCCGCCGTCTGACCCGCGCAGCGATATCGGGCCAATGATAAGTTCGCGGCAAATTGCCAAAGTGGAAGATCAGATCTCTGAGGCCGTGGGCCTGGGCGCACAGGTAGTGGCCGGCGGCCAGCGGCGGCGCGAGGCGGGAAGCAATTTCTACGAGCCGACGGTAGTCACGGGCGCGAGTCATTCGATGCGGCTCATGACCGAAGAAACGTTTGGACCGGTGATCGCGATCGAAGTAGTGGCGTCCAGCGACGAAGCGATTGAGCGGGCTAACGCGTCGAAGTACGGGCTGAGCGCGAGCGTGTGGACCGCGGATGCAAAGCGCGGGCGCAAGATCGCATCGCGGCTGGCGGCGGGCGCAGTGATGGTGAACGACGTGGCCAGCTACTTTGGGATCACCGAGGCGCCCCACGGCGGACAACGGGCCAGCGGGTGGGGACGCTCGCATTCGCGCCTTGGAGTGATGGAGACGGTTCAAGTAAAGTATATAGACGTAGATCGGCTGCCGGGCATCGCGAAACCCTGGTGGTTTGGCTACGGAGAATCGCTGGCGAATGCAGCAGATCGCTACGTGGAATTTTCGTTCGCGCCGTCGTGGTCTCAGAGGCTGCGAGCGCTGATGGGAAAAGATAACGCGCTGCGCACGATATTTCGCCGCAAGTTGTAACTACACTTTTGGTTGTGGTTTTGATTTACGGTTCTACGCCGTGATCTTTTCCGGGTGCCCCCTTCTTCCCCGGTTCTGGGAAGGGTGGGCGCATGGACCTTGACCGTAGTGCTTGCCAATGTGGCTGGTTTGATTTTGCTGTGCGTGTGGAACGAGAGAAGCGTAGCGTTGTTTCCGAAGACTCGGACCAAGTGAGAGGGAAAGCAAATGCCTGACGAAAATCCGCCGTCCACCTCGAACGCGCCTGAGGCGGCTCCTACCGCCGCAGCAAAGCCGGAAGCCGCTGCTGCCGCGCCTATAGCACCAAAGCCCGCGGCTGCCGCTGCGCCCGTAGCACCTGCAGCAAATGCGCCCGCGGCTGTTGCCGAGCCAGCCGGCCCGCCGAAAATCAAGATCAAGCGGCCACCGCAGCGCGCGTGCGATGAACGCGACGCGAAGAATAAACTGTGTTGCGGGCATCTGAAGCGATGGTACGACTATCCGAAGGAAATCGAAGCGCTGATCGGCGTGAAAGCGGAGGTCTACCGCTGCGAATTTTGTAAGACCCTGTACAAGCCAGACCGCTCCGTTGCGCCACACAGCTACACTTTGCGGTACTAGGGTCGCCGCATCGATATTTGTGAGGAACCCCGGGCACGGCTCCCCCGTTCTAACATTGTGGGGACGAGCAGTTGCTCTAATGCATTGGTCGGCGCCTGAAGAACGCTCCCACCCTTCCCAGAACCGGGGAAGAATGGGGCACCTGAAAAAGATAAGGGCGTAAAACCGTAGAACCGTAGAAACAGCAACACCGTGAGCGACGACCTACTCATCCACGACTGGAACCTTGCGGCCGACGCCGAAATCCCTTCCGGCCGCATGGTGATGTTGAACGACGAAACGCTGCGCGACGGTTTGCAGAATCCCTCGGTCCACGACCCCTCGATCGGCGAAAAAATCGAAATCCTGCACCTGATGGAAGCGCTGGGAATCGACACGGTGAATATCGGTTTGCCGGGCGCGGGGCCGCGCGCGTTCGCGGATACCGAGGCGCTGGCGCGGGAGATTCAGACCGCGCGAATGAAAATTCGCCCAAACTGCGCGGCGCGCACCCACAAGAACGACATTCGTCCGATCGCGGAGATATCCCAGCGGGTGGGAATGGCCATCGAGGCCGCGACGTTCTTGGGTTCGAGCCCGATCCGGCGGCTGGTGGAGGATTGGAGCGTCGAGCACCTGGTGCGCACCACCGAGGAAGCGGTACGGTTCGCGGTGAGCGAAGGCCTGCCGGTGATGTACGTCACCGAAGACACCATGCGCACCGATCCGGCCACGGTAAAAAAGCTCTACACGACGGCGGTCGAATGCGGCGCGAGGTCGCTTGTTTTTTGCGATACGGTGGGGCACGCGACCCCGCGCGGAGCCTTCAGCCTGATTCACTTTGCGATCGAAGAAATCGTGAAGCCGAGCGGCGAAAAGCTGCGCGTGGATTGGCACGGACACAACGACCGCGGATTGGCCGTTGCCAACTCGCTAGCGGCGGTAGCCGCCGGTGCGAACCAGGTGCACGCCGCGGGCATGTCGCTGGGCGAGCGCGTCGGCAATACCGCGATGGAATTGATGCTGGTGAACCTGCGCCTGATGGGCGCGATCGACCGCGATCTGACCCGGCTGAAAGAATACTCAGAGACGATCGCGCGGGCGACCCACACGGTGATCCCGCCGAATTATCCGGTGGTGGGGCGCGACGCCTTCCGCACCGCCACCGGAGTCCACGCGGCAGCAATTGTGAAGGCCTTGCGGCGCAACGATGCGAACCTGGCCAACCTGATTTACAGCGGAGTGCCGGCGCAATTATTCGGGATGGAGCAAACCATCGAAGTGGGCCCGCTGAGCGGCCGTTCCAACGTAATCTACTGGCTGGAATCCCGAGGCCTGGTGGCCAGCGACGAATTGGTGGATCGGATTTTCAAGGCCGCGAAGGAATCCCAGCGAGTAATGTCCGACGCCGAGTTGCACGCACTGGTGGACGCGAGCGGCGCGGCAACGAGTCCGGCGCCCCGCTAAATCCGCGGTGGCCATCGTGCGATCCATTCGCAACGCTGCTGGATTAACCTCCCTTGCCTGTTTTTTTGGTCCCCGCCAATGCCTCGAATGCCTTGATTCGAAAGCCTCCGGCTGAATGGAATCAGTGGATTGGCAATTTTGATCGGGAAGATCGCCCGGTTTAACTTGGCGAGCTTGAAGTTCGCGGACGGCACGAAGATCGATGGTGGGGAGGATTCCAGCCTATGAAACTGCGCTCAATATCCATGTGACGCGGATGGCGGCTGATGTCCGCCCGGGCGTGATTTTTTGGCCACGGATAGTTCTCCGATGTATGCCGCGCGAAATTAGCATGGAAAGCTGCGGCCGGATAGATCGCAAAACCACGTAATTTTTCGGGTGGTTGCTGGCAGTTGTTTGTTTCAGTTGATGGCAAAGGGGATGGGGTCGAATCCCCTTCGCCACATTGTGCAGCATCCATTTTTTCGGATTGGGAGCCGGTCAATCGACGGCGATGCGGGTGCCGGAGATTGTTCCGGTGACCTCCGCGATAGGGGTTCCGACGCCGACAGCATCAAAGCTGGGAGGCCAGAGTTTGAAATCGAAGCTGCCGCTGTAGGTTTTGCCGTTGGAGGCAACTCGAACTTTTTCGTCGTCGGTGAACATGTTCGAAACGTTACCCGTCGAGTCAAACATTAGACCGATATGGTGCAGCTTGACCCCGCCGTCCCCCAACTCTCGCCAGACTCCGAAGCAGATGTTTCCTCCCGTGGGCGGCTTAAGCGCGTTTTCAAATTCAGTTCCATCCGCGTGCCAGGTCTTGAAGGATTCGAGGAACGGGAACGGAGCTGGAGGAAAAATAGGGGCGCCAGATTCGGACTCAGCGGTGTAATTCACGTGCCACAAACCAACGATGGAACCATGCCCGATCGAATCCTCGCCCACTTGACGATCGTCCGCGTGCGGAGCGACCGCGGAAATAGAGCGAGCGGTTCCCGTTTTGTATATTATAAAGGCGCAACCATCAGCCTTGGCGCCCGAAGCGGTGAGCAAAAGTCCCAATGCTACCAATGCAGCCAGAGCGCAGAACCGCCCGCGCCGAATTCCCTGGAAGATGTTCATTCGATTCATTGTTCTTCTCCTCTTAGTTGAGCTATCGTGCACATGCTTTTTCCGAACCCCGAACCAAACAAGGTTCACGCAATTTGGTTGAATAGGCCGCCGGGTGCAATGCCGGGGTCCTCACCTCGGGTTTAAATTTTTGTCATCAGATAAATTATTGATATCAGGTGGCTTACGCGGCCGCACTCACGCTTGACCATGCCTTCGCCAGGGTGTTAGCATCCGCACAATTAACCGCACAGGGTGCGATTTCGGGCAATTCGCACTTGGGGCCCGGGGTTGCAACTCAAATTGATTGGTTTGTCTGCCGCCAGCCGACTGGCGGGCCCTTACGCAGTCGATGTCTTGCCTGGAGCGGATGAACGCGACATCAAGCCATCCAACCGTCTAGGACCGCCACATGCCTTCTGGGATTCGCGAGGACTCTCCTTACCCCTCACCGCGGCCTCGACGAATTGCCTTTGACAATATCGAACTAGATTTGCGCTCCGGCGAAGTTCGCAAGAACCGCGCCCGGATCCGGGTGCAGCCGCAGCCCTTTCAGCTCTTGGTTTTGCTGCTGGAAAATGCCGGGGATTTGGTTACCCGGTAGGAGATTTGCCGCGAGTTATAGGCCGCGGATACATTCGTTGATTTCGAACACAGTCTGGCCGCCGCGGTGAACAAGATTCGCGAGGCGCTGGGGGATTCCGCGGACAATCCTCTGTATATCGAGACGCTTCCCAAACGAGGCTATCGCTTCATCGGCGAGATCAAGCCCGACACGCCGGTGGACATGCCTGTGGCGGAGCCACCGCAATCTGTGGAACTTGTGCCGGTTGCCGCAGCAAAGTCGCATACCCGTTGGAAGTGGATTCTGGGAGTGGTGGCAGCAACTGCGCTGGCGGCCGCCGTGGCAATCGTCCGGCTCCCCGGCAGTCCTCGCGATTCCCAGCCCATGACTACCGTTCCTTTCACCTCCTATCCGGGCCTGGAAACAGCCCCTTCGTTTTCGCCGGACGGCTCGCGAATCGCATTCTCTTGGGATAGTGGCACTGGCACTCGCACCGGGAGGCCGCAGTATGACCTGTACGTGAAAGCGATTGGCAGTGAAACGGCGCTCCGGCTGACTAACCATCCCTCCGATTGGATCAGCTCAACTTGGTCGCCAGACGGCACCCAGATTGCTTTTCACCGCTTGGCCCCCGACGACAATGGCATCTACGTTGTCCCTGCGTTGGGAGGTCCAGAGCGCAAACTGATTGCCACTCGCACACCGTACGACCTTGCTGCTCCGCTCAGTTGGTCGCCTGACGGAAAATGGCTGGCCTACGACGATACCGAAATTGGCCGGCCCGGTAACCGCGCCTTCTTGCTCAACATGGAAACTTTCGAATCTCACGAGTTTCCGCACGACCCATCTTGCCTTCACGACGCATACTTAACGTTCTCGCATAGTGGACAGGAACTGGCCGTCCTTTGCGTCCATAACACTGCTGACTATGAGTATCTGGTTACCGATCTTGAGGGAAAGTCGAAACGATCGTTGGCCACGTTGCACGATTTTCTCTCTGGACTGGTTTGGACGGGCGATGATAGGTCGCTTATTCTTGCGCCGTTCGATCCCCAAAGCGAAGAATTTTATGAAATCCAAGTGAACGATGGCCGGGTGCACAAGCTTTCGATGGCATCGGGAAGCTGGCCCGCAATTTCCCGCGATGGACACAAACTGGCGGTCAGCGTGTCCGACGATCACGTCAACATCTGGAGGAGGGACCTACAACACCCCGAAGTTGCGGCAGTGCAGATGTACAGCTCTTCCCGTCCACAGGACAACAGCCAATATTCGCCGGATGGCAAATATGTGGCCTTCGATTCCGACCGGTCCGGAACCTGGAGCGTTTGGGTAGCCCGCGTCGATGGCAGCGATCCGGTGCAGATTTCGCACGAAGGGCCCGCTGGTCATCCGCGCTGGTCGCCTGATTCGCAGAGAATTACATTCGAAATGACCGATCCCGGTGGCCTGATCGGGGTCTATACCGCGGATATCTCGGAGCGTGTTCCACACCAACTAAAGACCAATATTCGCGAAGTGGGACGTCCTTTCTGGTCCCACGATGGGGTCTGGATCTACTTTCTCGGATACAAAGGGACGGGTCATCAACTGTACCGTTGCCGGGCAGAAGGAGGTAACGCAACTCTTCTTGCCGGATCAGGTGACGCGATGACGGCTGTGGAGTCTGCTGACGACAAGGTGCTGTATTTCCCGTGGAGATACGGCGACGCGAATATGATGATGCTTGCGTTGGACCGCCCTGGTGCGGCACCCCAGGAAGTTCCCGGATTGCCGAACGTTTTTAATGAATTTCAGTGGACGCTGGCGACAAACGGAATCTACTTCACCCCTCAAGACAATCCGCGAAGCATTTGCTTTTTCGATTTTGCCACCAGGCAAACGCGGCAAATTTTCAAAGCGGACAAAGACCTGGCAGAGGGTATGTCCATTTCCCCCGACGGCCGGTACATGCTGTACTCACAAATCGACGAAAGTAACGCCGACATTATGCTCGTCAATAATTTCCGTTAAGGTCGCTAGGTGGCTGGCGAGTCCTTGACGTGCCACCCTGCCAGCGTCAGATCATGATTTCGCCTTGGCATCTGAGGTCCACTTCCCATAATCGCGAAAGACTAGGCCGCATCTCTGCGATCCGGCCGCAGCACACGGGTTTAAATGGGCGTCGCATAGCTGAGCTCTGCCCTGACCCAATCGGGGAGCAGCACAGGCTTGCCGGTATTTCGAGTTGCTGGCTTAGGCTGCCGGTGTTGGAGTCGCCCGATAAGCATGTATGTAACCAGTGGTCGGGTCGAATGCCGAGCCCGATGATTTCACCCTTGGAATTGATCGAGCAAGCGGTCTCCAAAAACAGAGGGGTGGTTCCGGCTACGACACTGTTGAGATCGACGAGCGCTCCGTTCTGGCGCACGAACGCGCGAAGGACACTAAAGTCAGCGTTCGCCGAAGCGCCGACGATCTGACCCTGATCGTTAATGCCGAGCGCGAAACTCCAGTAGTCGTCGCCGACGACACCCAGGTCCTTCATTTTCCTGGTTGGTGGGGTCCACAAGAATGCGTGAGTCGTCTGGTCGCCGCACAGATCGGAGCCACCGACCACTTGACCGAGATTGTTGATGTCGTGAGCCATGTTGTTGCTCACCCCTCCCAGACTGCCAAGGTCGGTGGCCACTCCGTTTTGCCAAAGCAAAGCATGAGCAGGTGATAGATTGAACAGCCATATTGTATTGAACGGGCCGCAGCTTCCCGAAGTTCCGGCCACCTGGCCCAGGTCGTTAATCGAAAACGCCACGCCTTCGGCGTCGCTCCCCGTCGGAAGCGGCTGAATCGAGTTTCCGAACCAGACGGCAGGCTTGAACTGATAGATCTGTGGCGAAGAGCAAGCCGGATCCTTGGTTGTATTTTCAGCGTAGCCGGCGATCGCGCCCCAGCGGTTGATCTGATTGGCGACCCCGTTCACTCCTCCCAGCGTTTTAAGCGGAACCATCGTGTCTTGCTTCCAGATGAATGGGACGCATGGCGTCGGCGAGGAAGAATAGCCCATCGCTTGAAAACCGCAGAAGTCTTCCGTCGTCGAAAGATCTGCTGAGGTATTTTCTGCCTCTCCAACCGCCAGGCCCCATTCGTTCACGCCAAACGCGATGCTGTTGCCGCCAAGGCCGGGGTTTCCGATGTCGATCATTTCTCCGCCACGCCATAGAACCGCATGCTCGGCCGCACCTACGCCGGCGCCCCCGCTCACCCAACCGCCGTTCGAGATCACGAACGGCTGGCCCGGCTGGTTGGGATTGGTTCCGACAACACCGAGATCCTGGATCGTGTAACGCCCATTTCCATTTTGGTTCCGCTCCTGCGTATGCGCGGGGGTGAGCCCGCCGAAGCCGACGAGCGCTAAGCCAAGGCCGGCGATGCCGACCGATGGCAACCGATGACTCCACCGGGCACGAGAGATCACTCGAGACTCGCCGTTGATCCACCACAAGACTCTGGACTTCATATTGCCTCCTTTTGCTGTCGCGTAATAAGCCGCACTATGACTGGCTGACTGGGCCCGCGAGACCGCTTGTTGACAGCGCTATCGTGATCGAACAGGGTGGAAGCTTGCCCGAAGGGCGAGCCGGAAGTCTTTTCAAAGGTCGTGATTATTTCTGATGATTTTTCGTGTTTGCCCAAGCAATTTAAAACAAAGCGCTTTCCTGTGGAAGCGATGGACTGGGCCTTCAGTCGGAATCAGAGTGAAACCGTGCTAAAATCCGATTATTGATGGAAAACCAGGCTGGTTTTTTAATGGCTGGTTCTGCGACCTGACCATCAGGCAGGGACGGTCTCATCAAGTCACCTTCGCCAGCGACTGAGCAGGTCCACGCGCTCTGGTTTTACCATAGGCCCACGGCCCGATCGTGCAGCAGGGTACCCCTATGGCCACGAGCGCAGATCCGAAGCCCAGGCAATTCTATGAGTTTGGCCCTTTTCGCGTAGACCCGGAAAAGGAACTGCTGCTACGCGACAACGAAGCCATCGCACTTGCTCCTAAGGCCTTTCAGGTCCTCCTTGCGCTGATGCGCCGCAAGAAGGAGCTGGTCACAAAAGATGAACTGCTGAACGCCGTTTGGCCTGATACGTTCGTCGAAGAGACCAACCTTAGCCGGAACATTTTCCTCCTGCGTAAGGCGTTGGGGGAGAGCCCGCAGCACCACCAGTACATTGTCACCGTACCCGGGCGTGGCTACCGGTTTGCGGAAGAAGTTCAGTTTGTGCCGGAAGAGGAGCGGAACGTCGTTGCCGCGAGCCACTCCCAGGTGCCGGTCCGGGTGAACGAAACCAGGCCTTGGGGATGGATCACTGTTGCGGCGGTCCTGCTGGTCGCGGTGGCCGGCGTCACGTTTAAATTCTTAGTCCACCGCCCGCTCTGCTCTCACCGAAAAAGACAGCGTGGTGCTCGCCGACTTCGCGAATTCCACCGGCGACCCGGTATTTGATGGCACTTTGCGCCAAGGCCTGGCGGTGGAACTGGAACAGTCGCCTTTCCTGAGAATCACGGATGATGCGCAGCTGCAGCGCGATCTGCGCCTGATGAATGTTCAGCCCGGAATGCGTATCACCAAGCAGATTGCGCACGACGTCTGTGTCCGCGAAGGAGCCGCCGCCGCAATCGACGGCGCCATCGCAAGCCTGGGAAAAAGCTACGTGATCACCCTGCAAGCAATTACGTGTCAGGACGGGGCGATGCTGGCCCGGGAGCAGATCCAAGCCGAAGATAAAGAGCAGGTGTTGACCGCGTTGGGAAGCGCGGCTACTGCCATGCGCAGCAAGCTGGGTGAGTCGCTCAGTTCGATCCAGCAGCTGAATCGGCCACTGGAGCAGGCAACTACCCCTTCGCTAGAAGCTCTTCAGAATTACACCGCGGGCCTTGCCGTAATGGGTCAAGGCCATTTCCTGGCCGCTGTTCCGCTGTTTGAGCGCGCTATCGCAATCGATCCGAATTTTGCGATGGCTTACTACCTTCTGGGCATCGCGTATGAACAGACCGGGGATATGAAATGGAGCGCGGAATATGCAAAACGGGCCTTCGGTATGGTCGATCGCGTATCCGAGACCGAGCGAACCGAGATCACTGCCTACTACTACAGGGCTACCGGGGAGTTGGACAAAGAGATTGATGCATATCAATGGGCTGTCCGGAAGAACTATCCCCGAAAGTGGGGTTTCCATAACCAAATAAGCCTCACCTACATCGACATGGGGCAATTTGAAGAGGGGCTGCAGGAGGGTCTTGAGGCAGCTCGGCTGCAGCCCAATGTCGAACCTCCCTATCGTCGGGTATTGGACGCCTACATCTGCCTGGGTCGCCTTCCGCAAGCCGACCAGGTTGCGGCGAAAGTGCGGGCGCTTGGAATTGACGGTTCGAGAATCCACCAGCGCTTCCTCGAATTGGCCTATGTCGAGGACGATAAAGCAGCCATTGCCAAGGAGGTTCAATGGTTTGCAGGCAAACCGGAGGAATATCTCAGCCTCGGGTTGCAAGCGGCCGACCTGAATGTTCACGGGCAGCGTCGTGAGTCTCATAAGTTGTATCAGCGTGCCGCCGACACCGCGCAGCATCTAGGATTCCGGTACGTCGCTGACGAGTACGAGGAAGCCGATGCGCGTGCTGACGCATTGTCGGGCAATTGTCAGACTGTACGTCGGCTTGGGCGTCCTGCGTTGGCAATGGCGATGTGTGGCGAAGCGGCCGCAGCGGAGAAGCTCGCCGCGGAGACTTCGAAAGCTCTTCCCAACGGAACAATCTGGAATGCCGTACAGCTACCAGAGATTCAAGCCATGATCGCGCTTCACCGCGATGAACCTGCTAAGAGCGTTGAACTGCTGGCATCCGCCTCGCCATACGAACGCGCTTACCCCGATGCGAATTATGTGCGTGGCCTGGCTTACCTGAGAATGCATAAGGGCGCGGAAGCAGCGGCTGAGTTTCAGAAAATCGTGGACCACAAAGGCGCCAATTGGGCAGCGACCTGGGTCCACCCGAATTGGGGACAGCGCTACTCGCTCTCCTATCTGGGAATGGCGCGCGGTTACGCGCTTGCGGGCGACACAGCGAGAGCGAAAAAAGCGTTCCAGGACTTCTTCGAACTCTGGAAAGGTGCCGAACCCGATATTCCCGTCCTCAGACAAGCCAAAGCGGAGTATGCGAAGCTGAATGATGGCAGCTCTTGAACGGCCAACAATCATTAAATGGCTCCTCGATTCTGACCCGGCCATCCTTTGGCAGGTGATGAGGGACCTCACCGCTGCAGCCCCCGAGGCGATCGCAGCCGAGCGGTCGCGCGTCGCAACGGAAGGCTGGGGAGCCCAACTTCTCGCCCGCCAATCTACTGCCGGGCACTGGGGTGGCGGGCGGAAGTGGGATCTTGTTACCCTCTGGAGCCTCGTCGTCTTGAAGGACCTCGGTCTCGACCCCGCTAGCAAGCAGGCTCGCAAAATGATCGAGCGCGTCGACAAGCGGCTGGTGTTTAAGCCGCTCAACAACCGGCCTTACCTGCACGGCGAAACGGAGCCCTGCATCAACGGCAGAATCCTCGGCATCGGTTCGTATTTCAAGGAACCGAACGACGCACTGGCCAATCAACTCCTGGGCGAGCAGCTTGAAGATGGCGGCTGGAACTGCGAAGCACCCAAAAGCCGGCGCTCTTCGTTCCATACCACCATCTGCGTGCTCGAAGGACTGCTCGAATACGAACGAGCAGGGCGCAAATCGGCGGCCGTCACTAAGGCCCGCAAGAGGGCCGAAAACTATCTGCTCGAGCGCCGCATGTTCCGCTCGCTTCGAACCGGCCAAGTCATCGACAAACGCTGGCTCCGGTTCTCGTTCCCGACGTTTTGGCACTACGACGTCTTGCGCGGGCTCGATTATCTGCGAAATGCAGGAATTAAACCCGACCGACGCGCCGGTGAGGCCGTCGAATTCGTGATTGAGCGCCGCCACCAGAACGGGCGTTGGCCGCTGAACCTCCTTCATCCCGAACATATTCCCCTGAAGATGGAGACCGCTGTCGGCGGAGCAAGCCGCTGGAACACCCTGCGCGCTCTCCGAGTCCTGCGTTGGTACAACAACTCAACGTGGTAGGTCGGAGAGTGACTCGATCGAAACAAATACGAGCCTTCTTGCCGTTGGTAATATTCATCTCTACCATGGCGGCCCTGGACAGGGCCCAAAAGGCGCCACAGCCGCGAGCGCGCCACAGAGGCAACAGTCGCTGCCTCCGCCAACCATAGCGTCATGAATTGTTGCGAGATAAGACCAAGCGGTGCGGTAGCGAAATACGTAGAGTTCTATTGGATACTGCAAGACAGGTCACCTGCACGCAGTATCCAGAGAATCGTTCCAGACGGTCGCCAAGGCAATTGCCGGCGTCGTCGCCGCTTACGGAACGACCGAAGATCCTCAGGCATATGGCGAGAAAGTGGCGCGCCGATTTTTTCCCAACATCCTGCCTTACCAGGTTGGCGCACCTCGGGTGTTCGGGTTCGCAGAGTGGAACGGTCGCTCGCTTACAGACAACGCTCCCAATGTCATGTTCTCCCTAGCAGCGAACACTCCCGTTCGTCTGGGGATCGCCAAGGAATCGGTCGCCTCGAACCGTCGAAGACATTTCCGTAGGTTCCTGCTGCTGGTGAGAGCCGGCAGGCCTCGGCGTGAACTCGTTCCTTCCTCGCTCATGAGGGCGCTCCTTGTTGTGCTCTCTGATGAACAGCACTTAGAGTAAAACGGATGTAAAATGGTACTCGCTTTAGCCGCGTGGCATGCGAAGTAGCGTGTTTCCGTGCACACAGTGAACCGATTTGTCATGAGCAGACGCGTCAGGCTTCAAGGATTCGTGCTGCTTGCCGCGTTGGTCTCGGCTGGCGCCCTTTACTGTGCATCGCCGCCTGCCGTCGCACCGCATCATCTCCCCGCGGCCATCTTTGATTCTGATCCAAATCATATCTGGAACCGCACCCATAGTTGCCTCTTGGTGCGGCACAGCGCGGACGGCACGGAGTACGGGGCGGATGCTCTCGATCCGCTGCTCTGGGCACAGACGCAGCACCTGCTAACCGGTGATTCGCACGATCGTGCTCTCGCCTGCCTTGACGAATTTCTGCGAAGCCATGCCGAGCGGGCGGTGCAAGATCCGCTGAAGCGCGCCATCTTTCAGCGCGACCTCTGGGCCGTATTTGACTGGGCGGCTGCGGGGGATGATCTGCCAGAACAGCGACGAGAACTCGAAACAAGGTTAGCGGAAGCGATGCGTCGCGTGGCCATCACCCCGAAGCAGGTTCGCGCACTCCCCGAAACGTACGCCGCTGCTGTGGCGTCGCGGAAGTTCGCAACCGCGTACGACCCGCACAATCCGGAGCAGCCGTTCCTCCCGCCGGAGTTGTTCCGATCCGATGGCCCGTGGGTGTGTCTCAGTGCCTATTCTGAGGAGCCCACAGCGATTGTGCATTTTTCCGGCCGCTCGCGATTCCTCGTATTCATGCATCTACCCGACGGACGCGACGCGACGCGGAGGTATGTCCGCAAACTGCGCTCTTCCGCCGACCCTCCCCTGGTGGGAGGTGAGTCGGGTACAGATTTTTTGAACCTGGCACTTCCACAGTTTCCTGTGGGTACCCAGGTGGCTCTGGTTCGGCAGGCGATCATCATTGATGATCGAGGCAATTTGGTTGCGACCGCGCTGACCGAGAGCGTGCAGTTGCGCGTATACCACGCGGTCACTCCGGGGCCTCGTCTTGTGAACTACATCAACGGTCCATCGAGCCACGATCAGGATTTCTTTGAATTCCGAATGAGCCGGGCAGAGCTGTTTGCTAACATCAATGGCGGTTTGGTTGCCTTTCATCCAGGGGAAAAAGAGTACGCCACCTTCATGACGCACGGGATGGATGATTTCGAGCCCCCGGCTCCGTTGGACGGTCAGGGTGTTGTTCTGAAGAGATGCCTCGGGTGTCACAGCGACACGGGAATTCACTCGGTTCAGAGCCGCCTGCAGTGGATGAAGCGTCCGGTGGGCGAGCGTCAACTGGGGAATGACGAAAGCCCCGGTGACGCGATTGCTTGGGAAACCAATGTGACCATTGCGCGCAAGCGGCGGCAGGCCGAGTTCAACATGCTACAAAGCCTATGGCTCAGCGAGCGAGATTGAGCTCTCTTAGAATTGATAGTGGAGTCTTAGCCCGAAGACGGACACTGGCCCGCGGTCGCGGTTGAATGCCGGGTTGTCGATAAACTGGTAGTCCACGCCCATATGGAAAGTTTTCCAGATGGCGGCATCGTAGTAGGTTTCCAGAATTTTCTCCCAGCCGTAGTGCAAATTGCCGTCGCCTGCCAGAATGCCCAATCCACCGACCTGTAGAAACTCCTGCTCCACGCGCGAGATGCCGTTCGCCAGGCCCGCCAGACCAAAGGAGTCCCCAGGCCGACGCCAGGCTTCGCCTTTAACGCTGAAACCCAGTGACGCCGTGTAATCCACGTCGGTGAACATCCACGCTTCTTCCTGGCCGTCACTCCAACCCAGGCGCGAAAACACGCCGACGTTTTTCGCAATTTCCTGTTCCCAGTTCAACGCGAAGCCGTATTTGAAGCGGATGGCCGTCGCTGCCGAAAGGTTCGCTCCCACACCGTCGGCCTCCAGAATAGGGATGGCCGCCGAGTAGCTGAACATATTCGCTCGATTGAGATAGGCAAGAAACCGAATCGCCGCGGGATGAGTGTGGATGCTGTAACGGCGCTCAAATTCCGTCACCATTGCCCAGGTACGGAAAAACGGACCATCGTGTCCCCAACGGTTATGTGGCCATGTGAGAAGCTGGTCGTCTTCGGTAAAACTATTCTGCATACTCGGCACTTGGAAAAATCCGTAGCGCAAAGTCCATTTCGGCTGATTCAATTCCACGGCAAGTCCGGTGTCAAATCCGATGACATCCGCCGGATAGTCCCATGCGATGTTGGCCACTAACCCCCAATTCATGAATTGACCGCGCGGGTCACCGGCGTAAGCGTTGGTGTCGAAAATGTCGGTGGCTGAGAACCGTCCAAGGGTGAACGTCAGGCGTGAAACATCCTGTCTTCCAGCAAGTGAGAGCTGGTCGTCGGGGGTGTCCTCCTGCTCGCCGCGCAAGCCGATGGTTTGGCGAATGAAGATGCGCGCGATAGTGCCGTTGGGGACCGCCGTGCCAATTCGGTAGGCTTCTCCGCTGGGAAAGCCTTCAATGCCGAGCACGTTGTTAAGGCCAAATCCCTGCCACATGAGGGCGTCAATGTGCGCTTCAGCCCCACTCCATAAGCGGATTCCGGCCATCAAATCCAGCGAAACGGTTTCGCGCCCTTCACCGCCCTGGGGTAGACTTTGTGGCCCGGAATACTGCGCGGAAAAAGCGGGGTAACCCTGGAAGACGCCGGTGTTTTGAACATGGAAATTCCAAGTCCGGTCTGGCCCACTTGCCCCTTTCTCTGTAGCGCTTGGTGCCGCTTGCGCCGCGGGAATTGCCGCGGCCCCCGGCTCCGGCTCCGCCGACGAAGTTGCGTCGTCGGTGGTTGGAACTGGATCGGCGGCGAGAGCCACGCGGCTCAAGCCAAGCGAGTCGGTGTAAAGCGGGAGGATCTGCGTCGCTGCGCGCTGGGCTGGGGGCGTTAAGCTGTTTGGCCCGAATTGGGTAGGAATTTCCGGGTAGCACTGAGAAACAACATTCGGTTGTGCGGGAATCCACGAACGGGACGTATCAAAGTTTGGGAAAATCGCGGTTTGATCGGCGCCATCATCGCTTTCGGGGGTTTGTGCCGCGGAGCCCTGCGCGGAAGCCAGCGCCGGGCGCAGCAGAAGACCTACAAAAAGAGCCCAGCACGCATGTTTGGCAAAAGAACGAAACGCAACGCTGCCCAGTCCGGGCTGTCTCAGCCCCTGGAGCGCATGGTCAACACAGCCGGCGAAATTCACCCGGAAGAAAAATATCCGCAGAGACACCTGTACGATCTTGTTCTTCACGCCGAGCGTCATGATTCTCCCATTCTATTCGGTGAAGTTCCCCTCCTGTCATTTTCATGATCGCGGGCATGTTGGTCCTGTCTTGCATTCCGCTCACGGAACGGTTTTCAGACGCTATATCGACACCGATCGCGGCTCGGGCGATCGTCTCTGTATCTTCCATCTCGTCGCTAGTATAGGGTCGGACGGGTCGCGAAATTCTCTTAATTGTTCGTGATATTGCGCATACACCCATCATGGTAGGAGACCGACCTGCTATCAGTATGACCATCGCCGGGAATGATTCCCCAAGCAAAGTGAAATCGCCTTGTTTACATCAACTGTGGGTTGATGCTGGCAGAGGAAGAAGTTATCTTGATTTGAGGATAGGTAGCCTATGACAGACTGGTTCGCACGCCCCGTCCTACACGTGACGGATGTTGCGGCCTCGCTCCTGTTTTACGTTAACCGGCTCGGCTTCACGAGCCCCTGGCGCTACGACCATGACGGCAGAGCGCACGTCGCACAGGTCGACCGGCAGGGCTGCGCCCTTATCCTGGCCGACACGTGGCCGGAGAAGATTGGCAAGGGGCTGGTGTTCATTTCCCTGAACGTCGAGCCGGAGACGGGCGAGGCCGCGGCCGCCGCGTTGGACGCGCTGCGCGCGGAACTCGAGGCCAAGGGCGTTCCGGTCAAGGAAGGTTCGTGGGGCTACCGGCTCCTGGTGGTCGATGATCCCGACGGCAATCAGCTCTTCTTCAACTATCCGAATGAGACTGCATCCGGCAAGATTGCTAGCGATGAAGCGCAATCATCGAGCCTCGCCTCGCCGGGACGCGCGACAACAGCGGCGAAGTGACGCTGCAATTCCGCGAAGCATTCGAATGGTTGGCGAAATATCGCCATAGCGCTCGCCATCCCATCGCGGGCACATGGGCGGACTTATGGAAGACCATATTCGCAATCACATGCCTGGCAAACCAAAAGCTTCGGAAGAGGCATCCGACGATCTCATCGAGATTGTCCGCACTCATCGGAAATGACCTGCCCAGTTCGCGGTCGCTAGTCCTCCCATCCTCGAACGCCGTTTATTGGGTGTTAGGCTCGTCCAGCGCTCTCACCACTTCGGAGATTTGTGGCCCAGGAAGATTGTATGGCGGGGACCGCCTTTTTTCAGGCGGCCGCGTACGCGCTGCACCTCGACGGCGAACCTGCCATGGCGCAAGCGCTGCTCGAATTTGCGGTCCTCGCGGGCCGACCAGACGGCCAACACTCCGTCCATTTTAAGAGCGGCGAAAGCGGCGGCGATTCCGCGGTCGTCGTACAAACCGTCGTTGTTTGACGATGCGGAGAGAGCGGAGGGGCCATTGTCCACATCGAGCAGTACGGCATCGAACTGGCTGCGATGGGAACTGAGGGTGACCGCGACGTCATCGATCTCGACCCGCACCCGGGCATCCTGCAGCGGCTGTCCGGCCAGCGGTCCGAGCGGCCCACGATTCCATTCCACTACCGCGGGCACGATCTCAACCACCACCACCGTCGCGTCCGCTGGGAGTATATCGAGCGTCGCACGTAATGTGAAACCCATACCGAGGCCGCCAATCAGCACGCTGGGCTTCCCCAGCGTGCGCGCCCGTTGGCAGGCAAAGGTCGCCAGCGCTTCCTCCGAGCCGTGCATGAGGCTAGACATAAGGCTCTTCCCATTGGCGAGAATGATGTACTCGTCGCTGCGACGGATCAGCTTCAGGACGGTTCTGTCCCGAGAAAATGCCTGGCCCAGCAACTCCAAAGGCTTCACGAATGGGATATTACAGGAGCGGAAAACGTAAGTAAAAACGCGCGTTCCCAACGGGGTCCTCCCCGGCGGCCAGCACCGCTTGCGCGGGGGACTGCGGGTGGACGACGGCACAATCGGAAGTAATCCACCGCCCTGACCAAAGCGCTAATCGCCACCGTTGACGTACCTCGCACTCCCGGTATGATGGTTCCAGTGTTCGACCAGCCGAAGGTGGGGATTACGCAGAGCGCGGGAAATTACGGACGTAACGATGTTCCATGGGGACGGCGAGCCGCACCCGGCACCCGTGCTCGAAAATCACTGCAACTTGTGGGCCTCTGCTGTATCTTCATCGGAATGGCCGCCATGCCTGCGCGAACCAAAGACGCCGTGACCATCGAACGCATCGCGCAGGATTCCCGCGTCCAGGCGGCGCTAGCCTCGCTCGACAAGAATGCCGACTGGATTACCGACGAGCAAGTGCGCCTGACGGAAATTCCAGCGCCGCCCTTCGCGGAAGGCCATCGCGCGGAAGCGTTGCGCCACATGCTGACGTCGATCGGGTGGAAAACAGAGATCGACTCTGCGGGAAATGTGGTGAGCGAGCGGGCCGGCAACGGATCGGCCAAAGACGTGGTGCTGATTGCCGCGCACATCGATACCGTCTTTCCGCAAGGGACGCGGGTGCGCGTGAAGCGCAAGGGAGCCCGGCTGGAAGCGCCGGGAATTGCCGACAACGGCGCGGGAATCGCGGCGCTGGTGGGCCTGGCGCGCGCGGTGAGCGATGCCAACGTGCAGACCGAAGCCACCCTTGTTTTCGCCGGAGACACCGGGGAAGAAGGGGAAGGAAACCTGCGCGGAATTCGCCAGTTGATGACCACCTACAAAGACCGGCTGCGAGCGGTGATCGCCATCGACGGCGCATCGACGGATCACATCGTCACCCAGGGTCTGGCGTCGCGGCGCATCGAGGCCACGGTGCACGGTCCGGGCGGGCACAGCTGGTCGGATTTTGGCGCGCCCAACGCCATCACCGCGCTGGCCCGAGGCATGGTCACATTTTCCTCGGTGTCGATTCCCGATCTGCCGCGCACCACGTTTAATTTCGGGGTGGTCGAGGGGGGAACCTCGGTGAATGCGATCCCCGATCGTGCCGCGGTAAAAATTGATTTGCGGTCGGAAGAAGAAGCCGAGCTGGACCGCCTGGAAAAGGAATTGCACACCGCAATGCAGACGGGCATCCGCGAAGAGATGGCCGCGGCGGTTCCGGGCAGCGGGTCACTGGAAATATCGTATCGATCCCTGGGAGTACGGCCAGCCGGGAAAGTGGCGAGCGACTCGCCGCTGGTGGTGGCGATCAACGGTGTGGACAAATACTTAGGTAACCGGTCGAGGTTCGAGAGTTCTTCTACGGACGCAAATATACCGTTGTCCCTGGGTATTCCGGCGATCGGGATTGGCGGCGGCGGACGAGCCGGCGGATCGCACACCCTGGATGAGTGGTACGACGCTACCGGGCGAGTGCTAGGCCTAAAACGAGCGCTGCTGACGGTGCTGACGGTGGCAGGAGTGCAATTCTGACCGCGCCGGGGAAGGGGCTGCGAACGGGGCGGGGGAAAGGGCTCCCGCGCCTGCGCGTGCTCGTCGGTGGCGCGGTGTTGACGGTCACGGCGCTCGCGGGGCTAGTTTTGGCTCAGGCGCCGCACAACCCGGCGCAAGGCAGGCCCGGCGCACTGAACGCACCCCGGGAAGTTCCGGCCGATATCATCCTCTACCACGGAGCCATCTGGACCGGGGACCCGGCCAAGCCGCGCGTCTCCGCGCTGGCGATTCGCGGCGAGACGATTGTCGCCGCGGGAGCACTCCACGACATGGAGCCATTCGATTCGCCGCGCACCCGGCGCATCGACCTCCGCGGCAGGTTCGCCATGCCCGGCTTCAACGACGCGCATGTCCACCTCTTCGATGGCGGTTTCGCAAAAATCCAGATTAATTTCGAGGGAACCAAGTCGATCGCGGAATTCCAGCAGCGCATTCGCGAGAATTTGAAGGACTACGCCGCGGGGGAATGGATCACCGGTCAGGGCTGGGATCACACCCTATGGGAAGAAAAGCGCTTTCCGACCCGCGACGATTTAGACGCGGTGGCAAAAGACCACCCGATGTATTTTGAACGCATCGATGGCCACGTGGCGGTCGCGAATACCAGAGCGCTGCAGATCGCCCGAATTACCGCGAAGACTTCTGATCCGCCGGGCGGGCACATCATGCACGACCCCAAAACCGGCGAGCCGAATGGGATGCTGGAAGAAGACGCCGCAATGAATCTTGTGTTCCAGCGAATCCCGGCGGTTTCGCCCGAAAAATGGCGGCGCGCGGTGGAGTTGGGGCTGGCCGACCTGGCGCAGCACGGGGTAACCAGCGTGCAGGACTATTCGCCACTCACCGCGAGCAAGGATCCCAACGCCCTGCCGGAGACTATCACGATTTACCAGCAGCTGAAAAAGGAAGGGAAGCTGACCGCGCGGATTTTCGAGTGGCTGAGCTTCGATCTGCCGCTTGCGCGCCTGGAAAAATTCCGCCAAGAGATTGGAACCGATGACCCGTGGCTGAAGACCGGCGGCCTGAAGGCCTTCATGGACGGTTCGCTGGGATCGCGGACCGCGGCCATGTACGCGCCCTATTCGGACGACCCAGCCACCAAAGGAATTCTGCGCGTCGATCCCGCGAAGCTGAAGCAACAGGCCATCGAACGCGATCGCGCCGGCTTCCAGATCCTTTTTCACGCCATTGGCGACCGCGGCAACGGCGTCGCGCTAGACACCTTCGCTGCGGTGACCGCCGCGAACGGCGCACGCGACCGGCGCGACCGCGTCGAACACGCGCAAGTGGTTGCGCCGGATGACTTCGCCCGCTTCGCGAGCCTAAACGTGATCGCCTCGATGCAGCCCAGCCACCTGCTTGACGATCAGCGTTGGGCGGATGCGCGTCTTGGCGCAGAGCGTGCCAAGGGCGCCTATGCCTGGCGTGCCATGCAGGACCACAGCGTGCGTCTCGCGTTCGGGACCGACTATCCGGTGGAGCCGATAAATCCGCTGCGCGGAATCTACGAATGCATCACCCGCGAATTACCGGACGGCGGTCCGGCGGACGGCTGGCAGCCCCAGGAAAAGCTGCCGATCGCGGATTGTTTGCGCAATTACACCGCAGGGAGCGCGTACGCGGAATTTGAAGAGCAACGAAAGGGAACTCTAGCGACGGGAATGCTGGCGGACGTGGTGGTCTATCCCCAAGACATCACCCGCATGGCCACAGCGGACCTGTTGAAGCTGCCCGTGTGGATGACGATCGCCGGCGGGCGGGTGGTCTACGAAGCCGAAGCGAGGGCGCCGAAAGCGCCGAACACTACGAAAGAACCGAAGTAATGAGCGTTAGCAAACGCTAAGGGCTAGCTAGGAAATCACCTCACAGACTGGGAAAGCCCACGGGGGAAGGGGACACGTGGGGCACCCACTTCGCTTCGCTCAGCACGGCTTGCGAAGCCGCCCAACCAAGACCTAGTTCTTCACCGTGATCGAGAGCAGATTGCCGTCGATCAACTTACTATCTACAGGAGCGTAGTCGGCGCGCACGTTCCGGCCGCGCAGCTGCGTGCAGGGATTGAATTTTCCGTTTGCTGCAGGCCGTAAAGTGGAAAACGTAATTTTGGTGTAGTCGGTCGCCCGCAGCACCAACTCGGACCGATCGAACTGAATCCCCAAGCTCAGTTTTTTTCCGTCACACGACAGCGTCGCCACCGTGCCCTCGGCGGAAAGCCGGCTGGTTGGCTGGTTCTCGATAATGGCAGGCGGGGGCAGGGATGCGGCGGCCTCGCCCAGCACGCTGATGGTTAGCACCTGGGTGGCGCTGGCTGGCGATTTGCCCTCCGTAAATCCCACCTTTACCCGTTGCCCGGTCAAATCCTTGCAAGCGTCGAAATTCGCCGGAACGCCGGATTCCGGAATAAAGAGTGCGAACGAGCCGCGCGGGCCAGTAGCGAAGCGGATCGGACCATTCGCCGCGGCGACGCTGAACTGCAGCGCCCCGTCCGTGGCGCAGGTTTCCTGCAGCACTTTCCCTATCATCGCGCTGGCGCTAGCGTCGGCCGCCCGGCCGGGGGAACTGGCGTCGGCGGCCGGCAGCGTGGCGTCGCCCAGCACCGCGTCTTTCGATGCGGGCCGATTGGGTACCGGTCGCCGCGCGTCGACCGCGTCGTTATAGCGGCGCATCTCCGCCAGAAAGTGCTTGGCGCGTTCGCGGTCTTCCGGGCGAATGGCTTCCGCAATCGCGCGGTTGCCTGCGGCGATCGCGTCGGCAGGACGATTGAGGCGCAACAGCACTTCCGCCAAATCGTACTGGTAGACCCACGTTCCCGGTTCAAGATCGGCAGCCTTTTCTGCGAACCCCAGCGCTTCCGGCAGGTCTTTCTTTTGTCCGGCGAGGTAGGAAGCCAGGAACCCGTAGGCGCCCGCGTAATCCGGGTTGAGTTCGATCGAGCGGCGCAAATCGGATTCCGCGGTGTCGTCGGTTTGGTATGCAGCGTCGTCTTCTTCCAGCAGTGTGGCGCGCAAGAAGCGGGTCAGGTAATTCTGCGGGTCCAGGGTCACCGCACGATTGATTTCGATCAGCGCGGTGGGGCGCTGTCCGTCCAAATATTCCATCACTCCGCGGGTTTCATGCGCCAAGGCAAGATTGGGATCGAGGCGCAGGGCTTGATCGACCAGCGGCTTAGCTAGGGCCGGGCGGCCGCGATATACCTCGAAATTTGCGCGAATCGCCGCCGATTCCGCCGCGCCCAAGGGCCGGGATAGGTAGCCGGCGCTTTCGAATTCGGGAGCGGACTTCATGCGCACTTCGCGAAAATAAGCGCTGCCAACGTAGCGCACCAGCTCGCGCGCCAGCACATTCAGGTCCCCGAATGCCTGTTGCGCGGCTTTATCTTGTGGAACCTGATGTTGCAGAGCTTTCAAGTAATTGGCGATCGCCGAATGGCGGGAATCGTCGTTACCCACCAGCAAGTAGTGGGTGAGCGCCCACGATTCGGCGTAGAAGAGCGAGGTGCGTTCCTGCTCGTTGTAATACTGCGAGGCATGATCCACGCGGAAGAGTGTGGGAAGAGCGATCAGCGTCTTGCCATTAAGTTGGCGCAATAGCGAGGCGTTCACCCGCCCCAGGGTGACGTCTTTTGGGTTGATCTCGGCGTTGCCGAAGAATTCCGCGAGGCCTTCGGAGAGCCACAGCGGTAGATACGGATAGTAGGGCGTGGTGATCGAATGAAAATATTCGTGGTAGATGGTTTCGTAGGAATTGTCGGTCACCAGGTCCATGCGCAGCACGATATACGCCTTGCCGAGCCGCTGCACGAAGAGTCCCGCGTTACGCACATGACCCTTCTCCCAGAAGTCTGGAAGCAGTTCCTGCATCGATGCTTCGTCGCGTAGCGCGAGCACCGTGATCACCGGGCTTTCGTGGGTGCTGGCGAAGGGCAATGCGGTGCGGAACACCGCGCGAATTTCCTCGAAATGCTGCGCGGTCTTTTCCGCCTGGTCCACACTGGCGTTGCTCACCACAATGAAATGGGGGCTGCGCACTTCCACCCAGCCGCTGGGCCATTGGTTCTCAGTCTGGGAGCGCGCGTGCGCGACCGGCGCAGACAATAAGAGCAGCAACAAGAACCAGCCAGTTACGCCGCGAAGGATTGTCCGCAAGTACATCCGAATGTTGTATAGCCCGAATTCCGAGTTAGGGTCAACCCGCGCCGTCCCGTCGGTAACCGCGGCGGCGCCAGTTGTTTGATGCACGCATTCCGCGAACCGTGGCGAGCTACTGTACCGTGAGCGTCAGACTGACAGCCTGCGTGAGCGGCGCGGAGTTGCCGGTGACCGTTATAGTGTACGTTCCTGCAGGAGTTCCGTCCATGCGCGTCCCGCCTCCGCTTCCGGCACTGCCAATACACCCGGATAGGCTGGCGCACAAAGCGAGCGCTAGAGCGGCGGCGCCCAGGCCCAGGCGTGATACGGCTGGCGGGGAGTGCAAAGCGCGGCGCTTGGCGGCGGCCAGGCCCAGCAATAGGAGACACACGGTGGCGATGGGATATAGATGTTGCCCTTTGATCGAAGACGGTCCGCCGGGGCGCGGCGAGGTGGCTCCGGAAGCTGCTTGAGTGAAGACCGTGACGCTTACGGCGACCGCCGCGGATCCGTTCATGGGCACGGAAGATTGGCTCACCGAGCAACTGGCGTACGCCGGCGCGCCGCTGCAGCTCAGCGTCACCGACTGGTTGAAGCTCCCTTGTGGGGCAACCTGCAATTGGAAGCCCGCGGATCGTCCGGGCACAACGCTCTGCGAACCCGAGCCGGTCAACGCGATCGTAAAGTCTTGACCCGTTCCCGAAAGATCGACGGTCTGGGTACCGCTCGGAGCGGAATCGGACAGTGTGAGCAGTGCCGAGCGCGGCCCACCGGCAGACGGCGTGAAGGTCACGAAGACGCTGCAGCTCGATCCTGCGGCGATAGTGCTTTGACACGTGGTGCTGGCCGCAAAGTCACCGGGGTTGGCGCCGGTCACCGAAATCGATGCAAAGGTGAGGTTGGCGTTCCCGCTGTTCGTGAGCGTGAAAAATTGGTTTCCGCCGGAGGTGCCAACGATTTGCGGATTAAACGCCAGGGCGGTTACGTTGAGAGTGGCATTGGGCGCGATGCCCGTGCCGGTCAGGGTCACCGTGGAAACAGTGGCATTCGCCGGTGGGCCGGTGGAGACACTGAGTGTGGCCGTGCGCGTACCGCTGGACTGCGGAACAAAAGTGACGGTGATGGTGCAGGTGGTCCCAATGGGCAGGCTGGAGACGCAATCGTTCGTGGCGCTGAAATCGGCGGTATCCGCTCCGTTCACCAAGATATTCGAGAGGGTCAGCGCCGCGCTGCCGGTATTGCTCAGGGTGACCGATTGCGTCGGCGCGGGCACCGCAAAATCTTCCGCAGGGAAGGTGAGTCCCGCCGGCGAGAGACCAGCGACACCCTCCTGTAAGAGAATGTTGATGGATGCAGTGCTCGTGGTGCTTCCGGGGAGACTGGTGAGGGCCAGGTCGAGACGGCCATCGGAATTGAAATCGGACACGGCCAAGCTCGTTGGCGCGCCGTTGACGGTAAAGTTGATCGGCGCGGCAAATGTTCCAGCGCCATTGCCCAGCAACACGGACGCGGAATTGGCTTGCATGTTTACGGTCGCCAGGTCGGTCGAGCCGTCGCCATTGAAATCGCCGGCCACCACCTGGTAAGCAGTCGAGCCGGTGGGGAAGGTCACAGCGGTCTGAAAGGTCCCATTGCTATTGCCGAGTAGAACCGACACCAGACCGACGGGACACGGCGCCACCGAACAATTTTCATCGGCGGTGACCAGGTCGAGAATGCCGTCGCCGTTGAGATCGGCTGCGATCAGCGAATGCGGAGGCGAGGCGGTGGCGAAATTGCCGTGCGGCGTGAAGCTGCCGTTGTTGTTGCCGAAGAAAATGAAGACCACGTTGATGGCCGCGTCGGCCACCGCCAGATCGAGATGGCCATCGCCATTGAAATCTCCGGTGGTAATTCCGATGGGATGGCTCCCGACGGAGAAGTCCGGCTTCGCGGTAAACGTGCCGTCGCCGTTCCCCAGCAACACCGAAACCGAACCGGAGGTATTGGCTATCGCGAGATCGATGAACCCATCGGAATTGAAGTCGGCGGCGACGATGGACCCAGGATTCGGGCCAGTGGGCGCGGTGGTCTGTGCCTGGAACGTGCCATCGCCATTGCCCAACAGTATCGAGACCGTCGCGTCCTGATCGTTGACCACTGCCAAATCGATCTTGCCGTCGCCATTGAAGTCGGCGGCACACAGCCCAACTGGGTCGTTGCCCACCGCAAAAGCTTGCGGCGCGCCGAACGTGCCGTCGCCATGGCCAAGGTAGATGGCCACGCTGTTGGGAAGCGTTGTGCCTGCCGATAAGACCACCGCCAGATCGGGGACGCCGTCCTGGTTGAAATCGGCAGCGATCACCGCTGCGGGCGTGCCAGATGGAGAAAGGTCGGTTTCGGCGGTGGTCAACGTGGCAGTGGCGGGCGTCACCACGAATAAAATGGGATTGGACGTACCTTGCGATGGTGCGGGGTTCACCACGGTGATCGACGCAGACGTTGGTGCGGCCAGGTCCGTTGCTGGGACGGTAGCCGTCAGCCGCGACCCGGTGACGAATACCGTGGGAAGAGGCGTTCCGTTCCAGTCGACCACCGCGCCAGCAACAAAGCCCGACCCGTTGACGGTCAGCGTCAGCGCGGCGGAACCGGGCACCGCGGCGGACGGCGCCAGCGGCTGATTGAGATAGGGAACCGGACTCTGAGCCCAGGCGGCGGAGCACCACGCGACAAAACACAGAACCAGCGCGGCACTATGCCGGGCGATGCGCTTGCTCATGGACGGGTGACGAGAGTCGTGTGACGCGGATACTTCGCCGATAGCTGGAGAAGGGACCAGTGGCGCGCGATACCTAGTAGCGTGCGACAACCGATTTTTCGGAACAGCTATCGATTCCCTTTGTCGCTGCGGTCGGCAAAATTCTGCCACGTTCCTCCAATCAAGGGGGAAAAAGACTGGGCTCATTCATAGTAACCGAGGAAACAAATTTTGCGACGGTAATTTCAGGGTTGGTTGCGGAAAAATCAAAAAACCTTGAAATCGACGGGAGCGTGCATCACCGGCGTCGGGATTCCATGGCCTTCGTAAGTGGTGATGTCGGCTTCGTGCTCCAGGGTCAATCCAATGTCGTCGAGACCCTTGAGCAGGCATTTACGGCGGAACGGATCGACGCTAAAGCCGCTCCGGAAGCCCTGGTCGTCGTAGACCTCATTGGTTTCCAGGTCCACGCTAAGCTGGTACCCAGGGGTGCGGAGGGTTCGCGCGAAGAGTTCCTCCACCTCGGCGTCACTCAACGTCACTGGCAGGATGCCGTTCTTAAAGCAATTGTTATAGAAAATATCGGCGTAGCTGGGCGCGATGATGGCGCGGAATCCGTAATCGGCGATCGCCCACGGCGCATGCTCGCGGCTCGAGCCGCAGCCAAAATTCGCGCGGGCGAGCAAAACCGATGCTCCCCGGTAGCGCGGCGCGTTCAGCACGAATTCCGGATTGGGTTTTTCGCCGGGCAGATATCGCCAGTCGTAGAAAAGCACGCGGCCAAAGCCCTCCCGCGTGAGCAGCTTGAGGAATTGCTTGGGGACCATCTGGTCGGTGTCCACGTTGACGCGATCCATCGGCGCGACTAACCCGGTATGTTTCGTGAAGGGCTTCATGCGAGGTCGCCTCCCGCGGTATCCCATTGGCGGATGTCGACGAAATGGCCCTCGATCGCGGCGGCCGCAGCCATCACCGGGCTGACCAGGTGCGTGCGGCTGCCCTTGCCCTGGCGGCCTTCGAAATTGCGATTCGAGGTGCTGGCGCAGCGCTCGCCGGGGGGCAGAACGTCGTCGTTCATGCCGATGCACATGCTGCATCCGGCGTCGCGCCACTCGAATCCGGCGTCGCGGAAAATTTTGTCGAGGCCTTCGTTCTCCGCTTCAGCCTTTACGCGGCGCGAGCCTGGAACGACGAGCGCCTGCTTCAGCGATTTCGCGACGTGCTTGCCGGCGACGACGTTCGCTGCGGCGCGCAAATCTTCGAGGCGCGAATTCGTGCAGGAGCCGATGAAGACGCGGTCGACGGGGATATCCGGGATGGGCGTGCCGGGCTTCAGCGCCATGTATTCGAGCGCGCGCTCGGCCGCCTTGCGCGTCGACGGGATCCTCGAAGGAAGCTGGATCGGGCACGCGGCTCGTTACGTCGCGTCACCATGCCGGGATTCGTTCCCCAGGTGACCTGCGGCGCGAGCTCTGCGGCGTGCAGTTCGATCGGTGGCGTCATATTGTCGCGCCGGGATCGGTGGCGAGCGACTTCCAGTACTCGACGGCGTCCTGAAACTCCTTGCCGCGCGGCACGAACGGGCGGCCTTCCATGTAGGCGAAGGTGGTTTCGTCGGGCGCGACCATGCCCGCGCGCGCGCCGCCTTCGATGGACATGTTGCACATGGTCATGCGGCCTTCCATGGAAAGGCCGCGAATGGCTTCGCCGGTGTATTCGACGACGTGTCCATTGCCGCCGGCGATGCCAATCTTGCCGATGATCGCCAGAATGATGTCCTTGGCGGTGACGCCGTGGCTGGCGCTTGCCGCGCACCTCGATCTGCATGGTCTTCGATTTGAATTGCGAGAGGCACTGCGTGGCGAGCACGTGCTCGATTTCGCTGGTGCCGATGCCGAAGGCGAGCGCGCCGAACGCGCCGTGCGTGGAGGTGTGGCTGTCGCCGCAAACGATCGTCAATCCCGGCTGCGTGATGCCGAGTTCCGGGCCGATGATATGCACGATGCCTTGATTGCGGCTGTGCATGTCGAACAGATTCACGCCGGTTTCCCGGCAGTTGCGCGCGAGCGCCTCGAATTGGCCGGCGGCGTCGGGATCCAGGACCGGCAGCACGCGGTTCTTGGTGGAGACCGAGTGGTCCATCACCGCGAAGGTCAGCTCAGGCCGGCGCACTTTGCGCCCGGCCGCCTTGATGCCCGCAAAGGCCTGCGGGGAAGTGCCTTCGTGGATCAGATGGCGGTCGATATAAATCAGCGAGGGCTGGCCGGGTCCTGCCGAACGACGTGGGCGTCCCAAATTTTTTCGTAGAGTGTACGAGCTGTCATCGGTATGAATGAAGTGTAACAACAAGAACGGCGAACGCCAATGGCCTTCAAAAATTGGAATTGGGCGGCTATTGTTCGCCTGAGCATTGCCGGGGATGAAACAAAGGGGGGCGGGCCAGAGGCGCACTGGCGGGCGGCAGTGGTACAATCATGGGTACTTCGGCGTGGCGATGGCTGGGAGGAGTTTAGGTATGGGCATCCAGGTGCGCGAGATGGTGGATTGGGTGAGGCGGCGCAAGATTTTCGCGACGCTGCTGATGGTCGTCACGCTGGCCGTGGGTATTATTCTGGGGACCTTGATTTCCGGGCATGCCCTGGCCACCAAATCGCAAGCGGGATCGCCTGGCGCAGCCCTGCTGGCCATTCCGGATCCGGTGCAGCTTTCCAATGGATTTTCCGCGGTGATCGGACGGCTGGAACCCGCTGTCGTAAATATTTCCACCACCCAGGTGATCGAGAAGCCGAAAGGGAAGAAGCCCAGAGATTCCGGGGACTCGGATCAGGATTTCTTCGATCGATTTTTTGACTCGCCGGAGAATGGTCCCGACGCCGAGCGCAGCCTGGGCTCGGGGGTAATCGTCGACAAAAAAGGTTTCATCCTCACCAACCATCACCTGATCGACCAAGCCACCAACATTCAAGTCACCTTGAACAACGACCAGAAGCGCTACACCGCGAAAGTCATTGGCTCCGACCAGGAAACCGATCTGGCGGTATTGAAGATCGAGCCGGACGGCGATTTGCCGGTGGCCAAGATGGGCAATTCCGACGGCGCCAACGTCGGAGATTGGGTGCTGGTGTTCGGCAGCCCGTTTGGACTGCAAGCCACCGTGACTGCGGGAATCGTGAGCGCGAAAGATCGCGCCAACCTGGGGAAGCAGTTCCAACGATTCATTCAGACCGATGCGGCGATCAATCCGGGGAATTCCGGCGGACCGCTGGTGAACATGGCCGGCGAAGTGATTGGGATCAATACCGCCATCTTGACCGGCGGGCGAGGCTTTCAGGGCGTGGGATTTGCGCTGCCGTCGAATACCGTCATCACCGTGTACAACCAATTGATCACATCGGGACATGTGACCCGCGGATCGATCGGCATCCGTTTTTCCGAAGAGCACAGCAACAATCCGATCCTACTGAAGGAATTGGGCGCGTCATACGGGGTGGTGGTAGAAGACGTTGAGCCGGGAAGCCCCGCGGAGAAGGCTGGAATTCAGTCCGGTGACGTGGTGACCGACGTGGGCGGGCACGCGGTGAAAGTGGGTGCGGACCTCGTGAATCCGATCGCGCAAACCCCGATCGGTCAGAACGTGCAGATTCGATATATCCGCAACAAGCAGGCCAAAGAGGTCTCGGTGGTGGTTGGTGACCGGCTGAAACTATTCCCCGAAACCGCGTCGAACAACACCGAAACGCCGGGAGACAGCGGGCCTTCCGAGTTTGGATTGCGGCTCGAGGACTTGACCCAAGAGTTTGCGCACAAGCTGGGCATGGAGAAGCAGCCCGGCGTGGTGGTGGCCGAGGTTGAGCCGGCCAGTTTCGCAGAAGACGTCGGTTTCCTGCGCGGCGACGTAATCACCGAAGTCAATCGCGTGCCGGTTGCGAATTTGTCGGAGTACAAGAGGGAGATTACCAAGCTGAAGCCCGGCAACGATGTGTTGTTCAAAGTGGCGCGCCATTCCGAAACGGGGCGCCTGTTGACCGTGTTTTTGGCGGGGTCGGTCCCTGCGGAGCAATAAAATATGCCAAACCAAACTGGCGGTAAAGTTTTGCGGTATGCATTGCTGGGTGCGGTGGCGTTGGCGGCGATGATCTGGCCGGCGGCGCGGATGCTCGCGAGTCCGAAGCCGGCACGCCATGAGAACGCCAAGACACCGCCGCAGGCGGCCACCGCGCGCAAGTCGGGATCGAGCACGCATGCGGCCTCCAAAGCAGGCGTGAATGCGGCATCGTCCACTGCGCATTCCACCAAGAGCGGGACCGCGACGCACAGCACCGGCAAAAGGACCCTGGCGTCAAACCGCCGCGGCCGTTCCAGGCGCGAACCCAAGCAAATGGCGCCGACCCCCGACCGCATCCGCGAGATTCAGTCCGCGCTTTCCATGGACGGATACTATTCCGCGCAGCCAACCGGTAAGTGGGATGGCGATACACTCGGCGCGATGCAGCGATTCCAGCAGGCCCACGGGCTGTCGCCATCGGGGAAGCTGGATGCGTTGACCTTGCAGAAACTAGGCCTCGGCTCGCAGATAGCGGGTGTAAGCGCGCCGCTGCCGTCGCCTTTGGCAGTGCCCAGCCGCCTGGCGAAGAATCCGGCGCCGGAGACTGAGGAACCGTCTGAGCCACTTGGCACGACTCAGCCCTAGCCGCTAGTCGCAGGTACCCACAGTACGGCCTAGGTTGCATTTTCCGCCGAAGTGATGCGTAGCAGTGCGTCTGCCGGTATGCTATTTTCCAGCAGAAAGTGCGGGCGCTCTGATCGGTCTCCGCGAAACCGAAACGTAGCAGTATCATCTAATAAGAATTTCGACGAAGTTGGGCCTCGCGTTTGACGCCTATTCATTCGTTTGTTAGCGTGTTGTCCGCTCGTAGCGCGCACGATCGGGGGTGGCGCCGAGTGGTGGGTCTGGGTTTGCGTTATGGGCCGAGTCGTACCCCGAGACACGATCTGTTTCGGGCTTCCCGGAGGAAGGAAATGGCAACTGCCGCTATGCCCCGCGTCTATAAAAATTATATTAACGGTGAGTGGGTTGACTCGCTGGGTGGAAAAGCGATCGAGAACCGCAATCCCGCGAATACGTCGGAACTGCTGGGAGTTTTCCCCGCGTCCGGCGAGAAAGACATCGAACTGGCGGTGGACGCGGCGAAAGAGGCGTTCAAGACCTGGCGCCTGGTGCCCGCTCCAAAACGCGCGGAAATTCTATACCGCGCCGCCGAAATACTTGTCGCGCGCCGGAGGAATATGCGCGCCAGATGACCCAAGAGATGGGCAAGGTGCTCGCGGAGACCCGCGGCGACGTGCAGGAAGCCATCGACATGACGTATCTAATGGCCGGTGAAGGCCGGCGTCAGTTTGGCATCACCACTCCTTCCGAGTTGCCCAACAAGTTTGCGATGACCGTGCGTGCCCCGATCGGGGTGTGCGGTCTGATCACCCCATGGAATTTTCCCATGGCGATTCCTTCGTGGAAGTCGATGCCCGCGCTGGTGATGGGCAATACCATCGTGCTGAAGCCCGCCGAAGATACCCCGCTCTCGACCTACAACATGATGCAGGCGCTGGAAGAAGCGGGGCTGCCGCCCGGGGTGCTGAATATCGTCAACGGCTGGGGCCCGGACGCGGGAGAGGCGCTGTTGCGCCATCCCGACGTAAAGCTAATCAGCTTTACGGGCTCGACCGACACCGGCCGGATTGTTAGCCAGGGTTGCGCGCCCGACCTTCAAGCACTGTCACCTGGAAATGGGCGGGAAAAATATCATCATGGTCATGGAGGACGCCAACATCGACTTAGCGGTCGACGGCGCCATCTGGGGCGGTTTTGGAACTACCGGGCAGCGCTGTACCGCGGCCAGCCGCGTGGCCGTTCACAAGAAAGTCTATCGAGAATTCACCGAGCGGTTTGTGGAACGCGCGAAATCCCTGAAAGTGGGAGACGGCCTGGACCCCACCGTGCAGATGGGGCCGTGCATCAACGAAACCCAACTGAATACGGTGATGAAGTACGTCGAGATCGGGAAGGAAGAAGGCGCCAAGCTGGCCTGCGGCGGTCACCGCTTGCAGACCGATGGCTGGGCCAACGGATGGTTCCACGAGCCTACGGTATTCGTGGATTGCCATCGGAAGATGCGAATCGCGCAGGAGGAAATTTTTGGGCCGGTGGTTTCGGTGATGCCCATCGAGGATTTTGACGAAGCCATCGAAATCGCGAACGGCGTGAAGTATGGCCTGTCGTCGTCGATCTACACCCGGGACGTGAACCGCGCGTTCCGGGCGCAGCGCGACCTGGACACCGGTATCGTCTACGTGAATGCGCCGACCATCGGCGCAGAAACCCATCTGCCGTTCGGGGGAACCAAGAATACCGGGAACGGCCATCGCGAGTCGGGTATGGCCGCGCTGGATTTTTATTCCGAATGGAAGTCGATTTACATTGATTATTCCGATAAGCTGCAGCGGGCCCAGATCGACAATTCCTAGGGGCAATCGTTTTTGAGGGCGGGTGCGCGTTCCGCGTGCGGCAGCTTTGTTTGGGAATGGAATATGGCTGTCGGGTGAAACCCGGTTGCCTGGATCGAACGTCTAACGGAGCAACGCACGAAAATCTGGAAGAGGACAGGGGTGACTGCGCATGTTCAATCGATCCATTCAAATTCGATCCATTCTAATTTTGGCGGTACTCGCGTTGACGGTTAGCCTTGCGGCGCAGACCGGAACGGCGCCGAAGGCGACCATTGGTCCCGTGGCGGATATGGCCGGTGGCTGCGACGCACTGCAAGCCGCTGCGGCCATCGATCCTTCCGCGGCGCACGGTTTTGACCTCACCAATCTGGACCGCTCGGTGAAACCGTGCGACGACTTCTTTCAATTTGCCGGCGGCGGTTTCATGAAGGCCAATCCGATTCCGGCCGCTTATTCACGCTGGGGCAATTTCGATATGTTGCGCGCGCACAACGAAGATGTGCTGCACGACATTTTGGAGGCGGCCGCCAAGAATCAAACCGCCGAACCCGGTAGCACCGAACAAAAGATCGGTGACTTCTACGCCAGTTGCATGAATACCGACGCCATCGAAGCCGCCGGGCTGAAGCCCCTTGAACCGGAGTTCGAGCGAATCGCCGCCATCAAGAATACCGTAGGTCTCCAGGCGGAGATCGCTCACCTGCAAATGGAAGGCGTGAGCAGCGCGTTCGGGTTTCGATCGGAGCAGGATCTCAAGGACAGCACGAAAGTGATCGGAGGGGCAAATCAAGGCGGGCTGGGATTGCCGGATCGGGACTACTACACCAAGACAGACGATAAGTCGGTGAAGCTGCGCGAGGGGTACGTCGCGCACGTCGCGAAGATGCTGTCGCTGGCCGGAGATGATGCGGGATCGGTGGACGCGGAAGCCAAAACGGTGATGGCCCTGGAAACCAAACTTGCGGGGGCCTCGCTCACTCGCGTGGAACGCCGTCAACCCGAAAATACCTACCACCCGATGTCCGTAGCGGATTTGAAAACGGCGACGCCGGCCGTTTCGTGGGAACAGTATTTTCACGAAATTGGATTCCCGGCGATCGACTCGATCAACGTGGCCGAGCCGGTATTTTTCAAAACATACAGCGCCATGATCGCCGAGACGCCGCTCGCCGATTGGAAAGTGTATTTGCGCTGGCACCTGGTGCACTCCTCCGCGGAGGGGCTGCCCTCGGCGTTCGTGGACGAGAATTTCAATTTCTACGGCAAGACGCTCACCGGTGCGCAGGAGCTGCTGCCGCGGTGGAAGCGCTGCGTCCGCTCGACCGACCACCAACTGGGTGAGGCTCTGGGGCAGATCTACGTGAAGAAGGTGTTTCCGCCGGAATCCAAGGCGCGGGCGCTGGAGATGGTGCACAACCTGATCGCCGCGCTGCGCGACGACCTGGCCACGCTGGACTGGATGGGACCGGAGACCCGGCAAGCAGGCCGCATCAAACTGGACGCGATTGCGTTGAAGATCGGATATCCCGATCACTGGCGCGACTATTCGGCATACAAAGTAGTGCGCAGCTCCTATGCGGAGAACATCGAAAAGGGCAACGAATTCGAGTTCCATCGCGACGCTTCGGAAATTGGCAAGCCGGTGGACCGTACCGAGTGGGGCATGACCCCGCCGACGGTGAACGCTTACTACAATCCGTCGATGAACGAGATTGTATTCCCCGCGGGCATTTTGCAGCCGCCGTTTTTCGATGCCAAGCGCGACGACGCCTTGAATTATGGTGGAATGGGTTCGGTGATCGGGCACGAGATGACCCACGGTTTCGACGACCAAGGAGCGAAATTTGACGCCCAGGGAAATCTGAAGAACTGGTGGACCCCCGAAGATCTCAAGAATTTTCAGGCGCGTTCGCAGTGCATCATCGACCAATTCGATGCATACGAAGTTGAACCCGGACTGCACGAAAACGGAAAACTGGTGGTGGGAGAAAGTATCGCCGATCTGGGCGGGCTGACCATCGCTCACGCCGCGTTTGACAAAACCCTGGCCGGAAAGCCGGCGCCCAAAGAGATCGACGGCTTCAATGCGGAGCAGAGATTTTTCCTGGCTTGGGCTCAGATTTGGTTCGGATCGGCCCGGCCCGAGCAGCAACGCTTGTTGGTGGCCACCGACCCGCACCCGCTGCAGCGCTTCCGAGGGAACGGTCCGCCTTCGAACATGCCGTCATTCGCCAAGGCATTTGGATGCTCGGCTGGCTCGCCGATGGTGCGTTCGGAAAAAACGCGGTGCCGGATCTGGTAGCTGCGAGCCGGCCAACAATCACCGCCCGCAATCGCCGGAAACCATTGCTAGCAGGGCCTTTCCGGGCTCGGTGGGCATGATCCTCGGGGGACCGCAAACCGAATGGTTATCGGCGGCAGGCGCCGCCGGTTGACGCTCGCGCGGGTCTCCTCTAAAATTTAAAAGAGACCTATCCTGCAGTCATGCTCGGCCGGATTACTATGAGTGCATCTACTGTCCACCAAAAGCGCCACCAGAAAATATTGACGGATGTGGTGCGCGCCTACATCGAAACCGGGGAGCCGGTGTCTTCGGGGTCGATTGCGCGGGTGCACGAAGAGGCGCTTAGCCCGGCCACCATTCGCAACGTGATGGCCGACCTGGAAGGGGAGGGTTACCTGTTTCAGCCGCACACTTCAGCAGGGCGGGTGCCCACAGCTTCGGCCTATCGGTTCTTCGTCGAGCAGATCTCGTCGCAGGCCACGGTGCGTCCCGAAGATCGCGACTGGATTCGCAAAGAGCTGGCCAGCGCGCATACCCCGGAAGCGGTGATGGAGCGCGCCAGTCACGTTCTGGCGGCGGTGTCGCGCGGCGTGGGAATCATCATTTCGCCGCCGCTGGCGCGCACCGTCGTCGAGCACCTCAAATTTGTTTTGCTGCCCGAGGGCCGGGTGTTGGTCGTGCTGGTCGCCAGCGGAGGAATGACCCGGGACAAGGTAATTCGTCCGGAGCGGACATTTCGACAAGAAGATTTGGACCGCATATCGGCGCACCTGAACGCGCACTATTCCGGTTGGACGCTGGAGGCGATTCGCGGAGAGCTGGAAACGCAACTGGCCAATGACAAGGAAAAATACGATCGCTTGGTGGGAGGCGCGTTGGAGCTGTGCGACCCGGCCTTGCTGGGAGACGATGAAACCCGGCAAGTGTACGTGGATGGAGCTGCGCAGTTTGCCACCATGCTAGGCTTCGCCAGCCAGGAACAAATGCGTGAACTGCTATCGACCATCGAAGAGCGCGGCCGCTTAATCGCTCTACTGGACGGATGCATCGAGGGCCCCGAGCCAGTGCACGTCGAGCTGGGCGTAAAACAGATCACCGATGCCGGAAAGCATCTCGCCCTAATCAGCGCGCCGTACATGCAGAACGCTCAAGTGCAGGGCACGCTGGGCATTTTGGGGCCGATGCGCATGCACTATGAGCGGGTGATCACCGCGGTGGCGTTCATGGCCGAGTTCTTCAGCACAAATACATTGGAAAGTTGATCCTATTGAACCATCGAGATTCCGAAAAGAAAAAGATGAAGATCGAATTGGTCCCGGAGGTGAACGTGCCCGGAAAGAGCGATGCCGCTGTGCCTGCCGCCGAAACCGATGGCTACGCGGAGAATCGCTTTGGCGCCGCGAGTGCCGGCGACGCATCGCTGGAGGCCTGCAAGAAGCTGCAGGATGACAACAAGGATTTGCTGCAAACGCTGCAGCGGCGCCAAGCCGATTTTGACAATTACCGCAAGCAGTCCGAGCAGCGCCTGGCGAAAGAGCATGCCCGGGGAATCGAAACGCTGGCGGAAAGGCTGTTGCCGGTTTTGGACGGGTTCGATCTTGCGCTGGCCGCGCCGAATGATCCCGCGATCCAGGAATACGCCAAAGGCGTGGAAATCATTCGCAAGCAGCTCTGGGACGTGCTTGCCAAGCAGGGAATCGAGCGCATCGACGCGCAAGGGAAGCCCTTCAATCCGCATTTGCACCACGCCATCGAGAGCGTGGAGACCAGCGAATACCCGGACGGCACGGTCACCCACGTATTGCAGCAAGGCTATACATTCCACGACCGAGTGCTGCGTCCGGCGATGGTAAAGGTTTCCAGCCACAGCGAATCGGCCGCATCGGGTAAGGGGTAGACACCGTTCATGCCCACCGCCAGCAAACGCGATTACTACGAGGTTCTGAGCGTCACCCGGGAGGTGAGCACGGACGGGATTAAGTCTGCTTACCGCAAAGCTGCTATGCAGTGGCATCCAGATCGGAATCCTAAGAACAAAGAAGCAGCCGAGGCCATGTTCCGAGAAGCGTCGGAAGCCTACACCGTGCTTTCCGACCCCGAGAAGCGCGCGGTGTACGACCGTTACGGGCACGCCGGACTTTCCGGCGGATCGTTCGAGGGCGGATTCAATTCGACCATCTTCGAGGAATTTCAAGACATCTTCGATCTTTTCGGGATGCAAAACCCCACCGGCGGAGGTCGCGGCCGCCGGAGTGGCGGGCGTGCCGCACGGGGCCAGCGTGGCGAGGATCTGCGTTACGACCTGACCATGAGTTTTGAAGAAGCGGCGTCGGGCATGAAGGCGCAAATCAAGATGACTCGGCGGGAAACCTGCAGCGCGTGCAACGGAACCGGCGCCAAAGCCGGAACGGGGATGGTTACCTGCCAGTCGTGCCGGGGCCAGGGCCAACTGCACTATCAGCAAGGGTTTTTTGCCATTTCGCGGACCTGCCCGGCCTGCCAAGGCGCGGGCCAAGTGATTCGCGAGGCCTGTGCGCACTGCCGCGGCCAGGGCCGCATCGAGCGCGACAAAGTGCAGGAACTGAATATTCCGGCGGGCGTCGATTCGGGGACCCGAGTGCGCTACACCGGGGAAGGCGAGCCGGGGACCCACGGCGGTCCGCCGGGCGACCTGTACGTATTCGTGGAAGTGAAGGATCACGCGTTCTTCGAACGCAAGAATTCGGACTTGTATGTCACCATCCCGATCACCCTGTCGCAGGCGGCGCTGGGAACCAGGGTGCAAGTACCCACCCTGAGCGGCGAAGAGGAACTGGAAATTCCAGAGGGCACCCAATCGGGCCAGACGTTTCGCAAGCGCGCCAAGGGCTTGCCCAATCCTCACGGAGGGCGTGGAGACTTGTACATCCACGTGCGGGTGGTAGTGCCGTCGAAGTTGAGCAAAGACCAGCGGCGTTTGATGGAGCAGCTGGGGCAGGTGCTGAAGGCGGATAACAAGCCGGTCGAGCGGACCTCGAGCTTCTTCGACAAAGTAAAAGACATTTTTGGGTAGCGAGCAGGTGAGTGAACGGTACGGCTGCAATTGGCCGGCGACCGCGTTTTGGGCCGGCACATAATTCGTCCGAGTGCAGGGGTTTTCCCGCCGCCTCCGCTAACACCGATTTTCTAAAATAGGCAGGCAAAAGGTTTTCGATCATGCGTAGGCGATTTTTCGTAGACCGTTTTGACGGCCATTCCGCCACACTTCATGGCGAGACCGCGGAACATTTGGGCAAAGTGCTGCGTGCGGAAGCCGGGCAGCTTTACGAATTGAGTGACGGCAGCCACGTGTGGCTCGGGCGCATCGCCAAGGTGCGCAAAAACGGAAGGCCGGAAGTGGAATTCGAGTTGGTGCAGCAGATCGAAGCGCGCGCTTCGATGATCCGCGTGCAGTTGCTGATATCAATCGTGAAGTTCGATCGCTTTGAATGGTGCCTGGAGAAGGCCGCGGAGCTGGGAGCTACCGACATCGTGCCGCTGGCGGCGTCGCGCAGCGAGAAACGCCTGATCGCCGCGGCCGGAAAGCGTTCGCAGCGCTGGGCAAAGATTCTGGTGGAAGCGGCGCAGCAGGCGCGGCGTCTGCGTCCACCAACGCTGGGTGTGGTGGTTCCACCCCTGACTGGGTTCAGCGAATCCCCTTCGTTTAGCAAGATCGTGCTGTCCGAGCGTCCGGATGCCCGTTCGTTTCGCAGCGCGCAGATGGCTTGTGCGGGCACTTCGGTGGCCCTGGCGATCGGTCCTGAGGGCGGCTGGAAGGACGAGGAAGTGGCTTCCGCGCGCGCCGCGGGATTCCTGGAAGCCTCGCTGGGCGAGAATATCCTACGCACCGAGACCGCAGTGGTCGCCGGGCTGGCCATTATTCGTTACGCGCTCGGCGAGTAGGATTACCCAGTCTGGAATGCCGTTCCGCGAGGGTTGCGTACAACCTCCGAGGCGGGCGGAGCACTCCAATTCTTTGGAGTCGAACCCTAAAAATCGCGGAATTGCGAAGCACGATAGCGCGGGCGTGGCTCGTCATGCTATAAATGGATTTTCAGGAATGAGTGAGAGCGACGCACAACCCACCGTTACTTCTTCCCCTAACCTTCCCCTTTCCCCGCGCGAAATTCGGGGATGGGCGCGCGATCTGGCCGTTGCCCTGGTCCTGGCGATGGTCATCATTGTTTTCCTGTATCAGCCGGTGAAGGTCGAAGGCACCAGCATGGCGCCGTTGCTGAGCGACCAGGAACGAATTTTCATCAACAAGTTTGTCTACCGGTTCGAGCCGATCGGGCGCGGCGACGTGATCGTTTTCTGGTACCCTTTGGACCGCTCGAAATCGTTCATCAAACGGGTGGTGGGGCTGCCGGGCGAGAGCGTGGAAATTCGCCGCGGGCATTTGTTTGTGGACGCCAAAGAAATCGATGAGCCGTACGTTCCACCCAATTTTTTCGATGGGTCGAGTTACGGTCCGATCCACCTGGGCACCCAGGAATTTTTTGTGATGGGCGATCATCGCGATAGTTCGAACGATTCGCGCGTGTTTGGACCGGTTCCGCGAACCGCGATTTATGGCAAAGCGGTGTTCGCGTATTGGCCGGTGGCGCAATTCGGAACCATTCCGGCGCCGCCCAACGACGTGCAATGATGACTATGGGAGGAACCACTGACGCACCCGCCCGCAGTTGGCGCGACACTCGCGCTCGAAGACGGCCGAGTCTTTAACGGCCGCGCCGCGGGCGCCCGCACCCGGCGTGGCGGCGAAGTCGTTTTCAATACCAGCCTCACCGGCTACCAGGAAGTATTTACCGATCCCAGTTACGCCGGCCAGATTACCTGTCTCACGTATCCGCACATTGGTAATGTAGGGACCAATCCCGACGACGTGGAATCCACGCGGCCGTATATCGAAGCTCTGGTGGTGCGCGATTTTTCGGAGCTTTCATCGAATTGGCGCTCGACGCGGACGATTCAAGACTACCTCGATACCTGGAAGGTGCCGGTCATCTGGGATATCGATACCCGCGCGCTGGTAAGGCACTTGCGGCAGGTGGGCGCGCTGCGCGGAGTGTTGGCCACCGATGCAACCGGCGCGGAGCAGTTGATTGCCGAAGCGCGCGCACTGCCCAACATGGCGGGACTCGAGCTCGCCGGGCGGGTGACCTGCGATGAACGGTACGAGTGGAAGCGCGGCTCGATCGATCTGGCGGAGGGTCTGGAGTCTATCGAAAGCCGGCGTGGGAAGGGGCCCAACGGGGCTCCGGCGTTGCCGTTTGATAAGGCCAATGCGGCGGCGGAGAAGACCGACCATAAGCGCTACCGGGTAGTGGCCTACGATTACGGAATCAAGCAAAACATTCTTCGTTTGCTGGTCGACGGCCATTGCGACGTGACGGTAGTCCCGGCCAAGACTTCTCCCGAAGACGTGCTGGCATTGAAGCCCGACGGCGTGTTCCTCTCGAATGGTCCCGGCGATCCCGAACCGATCACCTATGCCGTCGACAATATCCGCAAGCTGATGGGCCGCGTGCCGATTTTCGGGATTTGCCTGGGGCACCAATTGTGCGGGCTGGCGCTGGGCGGCCGAACGTACAAGCTGAAATTCGGCCATCACGGCAGCAATCATCCGGTAAAGAATTTGCTCACCGGGCAGGTGGAGATTACCTCGCAGAACCACGGCTTTTGTGTGGATCCGGATTCGTTGCCGGCGTCCGACGTGGAACTAACCCACGTCAACCTGAACGACCAAACCAACGAAGGCATGCGCCACCGGAAGTTGCCGATGTTCAGCGTGCAATACCATCCGGAGGCGTCGCCTGGGCCGCACGATGCACGCTACTTGTTCGGAAAGTTTCAGGACTTGATGGAAGGCAAGCTGTGAGCACCGGGGCCAGGGAATAGATGCCGAAACGGACTGACATTAAGAAGATCATGATCATTGGTTCTGGCCCGATCGTTATCGGCCAGGCGTGCGAGTTCGACTATTCCGGCACCCAGGCGTGCAAAGCGCTGCGTGCGGAAGGCTACGAAGTGGTGCTGGTGAATTCCAACCCGGCCACGATCATGACCGATCCGGAAATTGCGGACCGCACCTACATCGAGCCGCTGGCCAAGGAATATCTCGAGCAGATTATTATTCGCGAGCGCCCGGACGCGTTGCTGCCGACGGTGGGCGGGCAGACCGGACTCAACTCCGCTGTAGAACTGGCCGAGGCGGGGATTCTGGAAAAGTATGGCGTGCAACTGATCGGGGCGTCGCTGCGTGCGATCAAGATCGCCGAAGACCGCCTGCTGTTCAAGGATGCCTGCCGCCGGATTGGGCTGGAGGTGCCGCTATCGGAAGTGGTGAAGAACGAAACCGACGCGATTCGCTTGGCGGATCAGCTGGGATACCCGGTAGTGATTCGCCCGTCGTTCACCATGGGCGGCACTGGCGGGTCGATCGCGTTTAACCACGAGGAATTCGCGGACCTGATCGCGCGGGCCCTGGACGCGAGTCCGATGCACGAAGCGCTGATCGAGGAATCGGTTCTGGGCTGGAAGGAATACGAGCTGGAGGTGATGCGCGATTGCCGCGACAATTTCGTGGTGATCTGCTCGATTGAAAATTTCGACCCGATGGGAATTCACACTGGCGACTCGATCACCGTAGCTCCGGCGCAGACACTCACCGACAAGGAATATCAGCGCATGCGCAACGCCGCCGCCGCGATCATCCGCGAAGTGGGTGTGGAGACCGGCGGTTCAAATATTCAGTTTGCGGTGGATCCCAAGACCGGGCGGATGACGGTGATCGAAATGAATCCGCGGGTATCGCGCAGCTCAGCGCTGGCCAGCAAGGCTACCGGATTCCCGATCGCCAAGATTGCCGCCAAACTCGCATTGGGCATGACTCTTGATGAAATCCCCAACGACATCACCAAGAAAACGCCTAGTTCGTTCGAACCTTCGATCGACTACGTGGTGGTGAAGATCCCGAAATGGCAGTTCGAGAAATTCCCGGGCAGCGAAACTACCCTGACCACCCAAATGAAATCGGTGGGCGAAGTGATGGCCATCGGAAGGACCTTCCCCGAGGCGTTGTGCAAGGGGATTCGCTCGCTCGAGCCACAGAGTCCGTGGAAAGCGCCGGCCGAAGTGACCTTGACCATGCTGCGAGAAAACCTCACGGTGCCTCGGCCGGACCGGCTGCATTGGCTCTTTGAGGCCCTGGAACGCGGGATGACTCGCGACGAAGTATGTTCGCTCACCCATATCGATCCGTGGTTCATTCGCCAAATGGAATACATGGTGGCCGTGGATCGCCGAGTGCGGGAGACCAGTCTAGCCAGCGTCGATCGGGAGTTGATGACCGAAGCGAAGCGTTCGGGTGCGAGCGACGAGGAATTGGCGAAATTGTGGAACGTCGCCGCGGCGGAAGTTCGTGCCCGCCGCAGGGAATTGGGCGTACAGCCGGTCTTCAAGCGGGTGGATACCTGCGCGGCAGAGTTTGAGTCTTTTACGCCGTACATGTATTCGAGCTACGAGGAAGAAGATGAATCGGCGGCGGTGGATCGTCCCAAGATTATGATTTTGGGCAGCGGACCGAATCGGATCGGGCAGGGAATCGAATTCGATTATTGCTGTTGTCACGCGTCCTTTGCGCTCAAAGAGGATGGCTACGAAACGATCATGGTTAACTGCAATCCGGAGACGGTATCGACGGACTACGACACTTCGGATCGTTTGTATTTCGAGCCGCTGACACTGGAAGACGTGCTGGCCATTATCGAAGTGGAGAAGCCCCAGGGCGTGATCGTGCAACTGGGCGGGCAAACGCCTCTGAATTTGGCGCTGGAACTGAAGCGCAACGGCGCCACCATCGTGGGCACCGCGCCGGAATCGATCGATCTGGCGGAAGACCGGCGGCGATTTGGCAGCTTGCTGGAAGAGTTGAAAATTCCGCAACCGCGCAACAGCACCGCGTTTGCACCGGAAGAAGCGGTGCGCGCAGCGTCGGAGATTGGCCTGCCGGTGCTGGTGCGTCCGAGTTACGTGCTGGGCGGACGCGCCATGGTGATCGCCTACGATTTGAAGACGGTGGAAGAGTATGTGACCCAGGCGGGGCGGATCGCATCGGCGTTGGGACCGAAGCGTCCGATATTGATCGACCAATTCCTGGAGGATGCGGTGGAAGTGGACGTCGACGCGCTGGCCGACGGCACCGACGTAGTGATCGCGGGAATCATGGAGCATATCGAGGAAGCCGGCATTCATTCCGGCGACTCGTCGTGTGTGCTGCCCGCGGTGACGCTCTCGGCGTCGGTGCTCGAACGAATTCGGGATTACACGGCGCGGTTAGCGCGAGCGTTGCAGGTCGTGGGCCTGATGAACGTGCAGTATGCAATCCAGCGCGACACGGTCTACGTTTTGGAAGTGAATCCGCGCGCTTCGCGGACGATTCCTTATGTGAGTAAAGCGACCGGAGTGCCGCTGGCGAAAGTGGGAGCGCGGCTGATGACTGGGCGGAAGTTGGCGGACATGAATTTACCCCTCCGGAAATCGGACGGAGTGGGCGAATTGATGGTGCGCGATTTCTTTGCGGTGAAGTCGCCGGTCTTTCCCTTTAGCAAATTCCGCGGAGTGGATACGATTTTGGGGCCGGAGATGAGGTCAACCGGCGAAGTGATGGGCATATCGTCCACGTTTGGGTTGGCGTTTGCGAAAGCGCAGTTGGCGGCGGGGCAGCGGCTGCCGGCGGTGGGGAACGTGTTTCTGAGCGTGAACGATCACGATAAACGGCACGTCGCGCCGGTGGCGCAGGATTTGGCGGCGGCGGGGTTGAAGATTTTGGCTACGCGCGGGACGGCTGCGGCACTGAAGGCTGCGGGATTTGAGGTGCAGACGGTCTACAAGGTGAATGAGGGCCGTCCGAATATCGTGGACCTGATCAAGACGGGTAAGGTGCACCTGGTGATCAATACTCCGCTGGGTCGCGAGTCTTTTTGGGATGAGAAATCGATTCGGCGCGCGGCGGTTAGATACCAGGTGCCATGCATTACTACGCTTTCGGCGGCGCGTGCGGCGGCGCAGGGGATACGCGCGCGGATGGGGACTTCTCCGGACGTAGCGGCGTTGCAGGACTTGCAGCGCTTGGCGCCTAAAGCGATTCCAGCGGGATAGTTTCGTCTAAAGATCGGTTCGTCTAAGCCGGTGGTAACGCAAAAAAAAGGCAAGTCAAAAACGTAGAGAACCCAGGTGTGCAATCGACACCTGGGGCACCCACTCGCTTCGCTCAGCACCCCCATTGTCGATAAGTTTGCCTGATGCCCCAACACAGAATCTACTCGTGACTCAGGATTGCGGAACTGGCTTCCAGCGCAGGACTGGTTTGCGGGCTGCGGCTACTTCGTCCAGGCGGCCTACGCGGGTGGAGTGCGGGGCGGTGCGCACCAGTTCGGGATTGGTTTCTGCCTCGCGGGCGATGGCTAGCATGGCGTCGACGAATTGGTCGCACTCTTTTTTCGATTCGGATTCGGTGGGCTCGATCATCAGCGCGCCGGGAACGATCAGCGGGAATGCCGTGGTGTAGGGGTGGAAGCCGTAGTCGATCAGACGCTTGGCGATGTCCATGGTGTTGACGCCGGATTTCTTTTGGCGCGCGTCGCTGAACACCACTTCGTGCATCGAGGGCAGGCTGTAGGGTAGATCGAAATCGCCCTCGAGCTTGGCGCGCAGGTAATTCGCGTTCAGCACCGCGTCTTCGGTCACCTGGCGGATGCCTGGGCCGTAGGCCAGGGTGTAGGCCAACGCGCGGAGTAGAACCCCAAAATTCCCGAAGAATGCACGGACCCGTCCGATGGATTGTGGACGGTGGTGATCGACGCCCAGTTTTCCGTCGGGCCTCTCGCAAATCACCGGTACCGGCAGGAACGGCTCCAGGAATTTCTTCACCATGACTGGTCCCGCACCCGGACCTCCGCCACCGTGGGGAGTGGAGAACGTCTTGTGCAAATTCAGATGCATCAAGTCCACACCGAAATCTCCGGGCCGGGCCACTCCGGCCAGCGCGTTCATGTTGGCGCCGTCCATGTACAGCAGGGCGCCGCGCTCGTGCAGCACCTCGGCAATTTCGGCGATGCGCTCCTCAAATACGCCGAGGGTATTCGGATTGGTGAGCATCAGCGCGGCGACGTCGGGCGTCACGTATTCGCGTAGATGACCGATATCGATCTGGCCGCTGGAGTTGGAGCGGATGTTTTGCACTTCGTATCCGGCGAGAACTACCGACGCGGGATTGGTGCCGTGCGCGGAATCGGGAATCAGCACTTTCTTGCGCGCGTCGCCCTTGCTTTCCAGGTAAGCGCGAATCATCAGCAAGCCTGCGAATTCGCCCTGCGCGCCGGCCGCGGGCTGTAACGTTCCTGCGTCCATCCCGGTAATTTCGAGCAGGCACTTGTGAAGGTCGTGCATGATGCGCAGGCAGCCCTGAGCCGCTTCGGTGGTCTGGCTGGGATGCTCGGTGGCCAGGCCGTCGAAACGCGCGACGAATTCGTTGACGCGCGGATTGTACTTCATGGTGCAGGAACCCAGCGGATACATGCCCAGATCGATGGCGTAGTTCCAGGTGGAAAGTCGAGTGAAGTGGCGGATCACCTCGATCTCGCTTACTTCGGGAAAGTTTTCTACCTGATCGCGGACGAAAGCCGCGCCCAGTGCCGCTACCGGATCGGTCTGCGGCACATCCAGCGGAGGGAATTCCATTCCGCGCTTGCCGGGAGTGGACTCCTCGAAAATCAGCCCTTCGTTCAGGCTGATGTGGCGGCTGGCACGTGCAGCAGCCGGGTTTGGCTCCATGGGCTGAGCCATGGTGGCCGAATGACCGGGATTGGTGGATTCTTTCAACTCGAAAAATCTCCAGGTGCTGCGATCTTAAACGGGCCGCTGCAAAATCTGGCGCAGCACGGCCGCAAAGCGTTCGATTTCGGCGCGAGGCATGGTCTCGGTTACCGCCATCACCCCGCACTTGGTCTGTTGCGGGTAGTTCACTCCCAGCGGCATCGGTCCGATGATTTTTTCGCGCAGCAACGACTGATTGATGATTTTCACCGAGCGTGGAAATTCGAGCACGAACTCGTTGAACACCGGACCGGAAAAACAACGGCGGACTCCGGGAATTTTGGCGAGTTCGGCCAACGCGAAATGGGCTTTGGAAAGATTTTGCTGGGCCACTTCGCGCAGCCCCTCTTTGCCCATCAGGCAAAGATGAATGGTGGCGGCGAGCGCAAACAGCGCTTCGTTGGTGCAAATATTGGAGGTGGCCTTTTCGCGGCGGATATGTTGCTCGCGCGTCGCCAGGGTCAAAACGTAGCCGCGGCGGCCTTCGGCATCGGCGGCCTGTCCGACCAGGCGCCCAGGCATTTGGCGGACGAACTTATCGCGCGAGGCGATCACTCCCACGAAAGGGCCGCCGAAGCTGGGCGCCACGCCGAAACTCTGGGCTTCCATCGCGACGATGTCCGCTTCTGCGGGTGGCCGGACGATTCCCAGCGACACCGCTTCGGTGATGCAGGTGACCACCAGCGCGCCGTGAGGATGCGCGGTGAGGGCCAACGCGGGGATATCTTCCACCACTCCGAAATAATTGGGAGATTGCACGACCACCGCTGCGGCTTGCGCCAGCGATTCGGCCGAGAGCGAGGGAGTATCGAGCTGGCCGCTGGCAGTGAAGCCCACTTCGATCACGTTCAAATCGCAATGCTTCGCGTACGTCGCCAGCACCTGGCGATATTCCGGATGGACAGTGGAGGCGACCAGCACGTTGCGGCGCTGCGTCAAGCGCTCGGCCATCAGCACCGCCTCGGTGAGCGCGGTGGAGCCGTCATACATCGACGCGTTGGCTACTTCCTGGCCGGTAAGCTGGCACATCAAAGTCTGAAACTCAAAAATGGATTGCAACGTACCCTGGGCGATTTCCGCCTGGTAGGGAGTGTAGGAAGTTAGGAATTCACCGCGCTGGATGATCGAGTCGGTGACCACCGACCGAAAGTGCTGGTATACCCCCGCACCCAAAAACGAAGTGTAGCCCCGCGCGTTTTCTCCGGCACGCGCCCGAAAATATTCGATGATGCCCGCTTCGGAGAGCGGGCCCGGCAAACGCAACAGCTCGCGCAGCCGGAATTCCTCGGGAATGGAATGAAACAATTCCTCGATGCCGTGCATGCCGATCGCTTCGAGCATCTCCTGGCGTTCGGCAGGACCTTTGGGGAGATAGCGCATCAGGCGGAGTGTTCCTTCGCTGTCGCGGAAACGTAGGCGTCGTAGGCGGCCGCGTCCATCAGCGATGCCGCTTCTTTGGCATCGGACAGTTTCAGTTTCACCAGCCAGGCCTCGCCGTGCGGATCTTGATTGATTTTCTCGGGTGCGCCCTGGAGTAAATCGTTGAGGGCGATCACCTCGCCGGAAAGCGGGGAGTAAATCTCGCTCACCGCTTTCACCGATTCCACGGTGCCCAGGGATTCACCGGCCTTGATGGTGGCGCCGATTTTGGGGAGGTCAACGTAGACCACGTCGCCGAGCTCCTGTTGGGCGTAATCGGTGATGCCCACCGTACCGGTGTCGCCTTCCACCTTCACCCATTCATGCTGCTGCGTGTATCGAAGACCGGACGGATAAGCCATATGCCATCCTTAAGAATGTTTTTTAGGACGCTTGTAAAACGGCGTTGGAACGATTTGCGCCCGCGCCATTTGCCCGCGAATCTCTACGCTTAGATGCCTGCCTTCGGCGGAATGACTCGGAGGAACGTAAGCCAGCGCGATGTTCTTTTTCAGGAATGGCGCGTAGGAACCGCTGGTGACCACTCCGATTTCCTTTGCGCTGACGTCGAACACTTTGTAGCCATCCCGGGCGATGCCGCGGTCGAGCATTTCCAGTCCCACCAGGGTGCGCGTGATTCCGGAAGCTTTTTGCTGTTCGATTCTCGCGCGCCCGATGAAATCGCCTTTGTCGAGCTTGCAGTAGCGATCCAGGCCGGCCTCAAGAACGGTGATCGACTCCGAAATCTCGTGGCCGTAGAGCGCCATCTTCGCTTCCAGCCGAAGGGTATTGCGCGCGCCCAAGCCGCAAGGCAGAATGCCGAACTCCTTGCCCGCTTCGAGCAGCGCCAGCCACACCTCCTCGCTGGTTTTCGCGTCCGGAGGAATATAAATCTCAAAACCATCTTCTCCGGTATAGCCGGTGCGCGCAATCAGTATGTTGGGCAGGTGCAATACGCAGCCGCGAGTGAACCAATAGTATTTCAGGGACCCAATATCCGCAGCGGTGAGCCGCGCGAGAGTGTCCAGCGCAAGGGGGCCTTGGATGGCGATCTGAGTGTAGCGGTCACCTAGATCTTCGGCGGTGCAATCGAAGGCGCGGACTTGGTCATGCACCCAATTAAAATCCTTTTCGCGCGTGCCGGCATTGATCACCAGCAGAAAATCGTGGGAGGCAAGCCGGTGGACCACCACGTCGTCCACGAAGGTGCCCTCGGGGTAGAGCAGCGCGGAATAGTGGGCCTGGCCGATGGCTAACCGAGAGGCGTCGTTCATCGAAATATACTGGACGGCGGGCAGCGCTTGCGGCCCGGTGATGCGTATGTCGCCCATGTGGCTTACGTCGAAAATTCCCACTGCGGTGCGCACCGCGAGGTGTTCCTTCATGAGTCCTGCGGAAGGATACTCGACCGGCATGTCCCAGCCGCCGAAATCGACCATACGTGCGCCCATGCGCTTGTGAACCGAATAGAGGGCAGTTCTGCGGAGGGAAGCGGCGGCCGGAGTGTTCAAGAGAGAATTCTCATTTTCCTGGGTAGGAAATCGAACGTAGCATGCAGCTTTTAGAGTGTCAAGGAACGGGCTGGCAATGGCAACTGGGCTGGCAACGGGCTGGCAAGATCAAGTCCGAGCGCCGCTGCAAGGGCAAGAGCGAGTGGTTCGATCTAGACAGCCCATTGCTTCTACAGTAGCGTATCGTGCGAGCAACAGTATCGCCGTCGAATTGAAAATTCCAAACGCAACAGTGGCCGTTGACCCCAGGAGAACCATGAGAAAGCTGGCGCACGCGACGATTTGGGTAATTCTTCTGCCGATCGCAGGGATGCTTTCCGGCAGCCCAGCCCGCGGGCAGGATCGCACGCAAAACCGCTCCATGGTTATTTCACGAAGAGGAGTGGTGGCGGCGGAGAGCCCATTGGCGGCGCAGGCTGGAGCGAACGTGCTGGCCTATGGCGGCAACGCTGTGGATGCGGCGATCGCAACTAACGCGGTGATGGGAGTGGTCGAGCCGATGATGAACGGAATAGGCGGCGATCTCTTTGCGATTGTCTATGAGGCTAAGACCGGCAAACTCTATGGTCTAAACGCGAGTGGCTGGGCGCCGGCCGGACTTTCTATCGAATTTCTCAAAAGCAAGGGCGTTACGGGAATGCCGCAAAACGGGATTCAGTCGGTGACGGTTCCGGGCGCGGTGGACGGATGGTCAAAGCTGCTGGCGCGCTTCGGCAGCAAGAAATTGTCCGATTTGCTGGCCCCGGCGATCTACTACGCGCGCGAAGGTTTTCCAGTCCCCGAATGGGATGCCGCGTATTGGGCGGAGGAGTTGGACTTTCTGAAGAAAGACAAGAATGCTGCCGCTGCATACCTGCCTGGCGGTCACGCACCGCGCGTGGGTGAGATTTTCCGCAATTCCGATTTGGCGCACTCGCTGGAAGCGATCGCTTCCGGCGGCAGCAACGCGTATTACCGGGGCGGAATTGCCAAGAGTATCGTGGCGCTATCCACCAGGCTGGGCGGCACGATGAGTGCGGCAGATCTGGCCGAGTATTCCAGCGAATGGGTTGAACCGATTTCGACGAGCTATCACGGTTGGACCATTTACGAGATACCACCCAGCGGACAGGGAATTGCCGCGCTCGAGATGCTGAATATTATGGAAGGATTTCCGCTTGAGCAGTTCGGCCATAACTCTGTGGACGCGCTCCACGCGATGATTGAAACGAAGAAACTCGCCTATGCCGATCTGTACCGCTACGTTGCGGATCCCAAGTTCAGCCAGGTGCCGGTACAGGGAATGCTCTCCAAGCAATACGCAGCGCAACGCGCGAAATTCGTCGATATGGCCAAGGCGAATTGCGACGTTCTGCCCGGCGAGCCGGGACTTCCGGTGACCGGCGACACCACCTATTTGACGGTAACCGACAGCGACGGGAACATGGTTTCCCTGATTCAGAGCAACTACCTGGGGTTCGGCTCGGGGCTGGTGGCGGATCTAACTGGCTTTGCGCTGCAAAATCGCGGTGCGCTTTTCAGCCTCGATCCCAATTCCCCCAATCGGCTCGCTGGCCACAAGCGGCCTTTGCATACGATCATTCCCGGCTTCATGACCAACAACCGGAAACGGATCGCCTTCGGAATCATGGGCGGGTTTAACCAGGCCCAAGCGCACGCGCAATTCGTCTCCAACGTCGTCGATTTCGGGATGAATATTCAGGAAGCTCTGGAAGCTGCCAGGTTCACCAAGCGAACTTTTGCCGGCTGCGACGTCGATATGGAGGATCGCATCCCGTCCGGTATTCGCGAAGACCTTGCCAAGCGCGGCCACCAGGTCATTCTTCACGGCGCCTACTCGGCGACCATGGGCGGCGGGCAGGCGGTGCAACGGGATATTTCTACAGGGGTGAACTACGGCGCCTCCGATCCTCGCAAAGATGGCGAGGCGGTCCCTGAGCCCACTCCACCGCAATGACCGAACTGGTGGGGGCAGCAGGAGAGCTCCCGGACGATATGGGGGTGCTGGAGTGGGTCCCCGGAGCGGTGAAGGGCCTTGTGGGGAAGCGCGGGGTGGCCTATAGTGAAATCAGTCGGGAGAGCCCAGGCTTCCGGCCCGAGGGGCCTTTGCCCACAAAAACTGCCAAGACTGAGGCACCAGCAAAGCCGGCTAGGGTCCTTTGCATGCAGTGCGACAAAGTGGAGAGCGACTGTAAGTGCGACCGCTACTGTTGCATCTGCCAGTCCCAGGAATGCATTCGCCTGTGCTTGGATGGTCTTTTTTATTGTTCCGATTGCGGCACGGCCTGCGACCTGCCTCCGGTGGAAGCAATGCAGGCTACGTCGAGGGCAAGAACCTTGCGATAGAATACCGCTTTGCCAACTGGAGATTAGAGCTATTCCCTGAGGCTGCGCGCGATCTGGTTCGGCTCAATGTGAACGCCATTTTCGCGCCGACTCCAGAGGCGGGAGCCGCTGCCAGGAACGCAACTGCCAGCATTCCCGTCGTTGCGCTTGATTTGGAGAGCGATCCCCTTGCGATGGGATATGTCAAAAGTTTTGCTCGCCCGGGCGGCAATGTGACGGGAATGTTCCTCGATCTCCCGGAGCTGAGCGGGAAACAGGTGGCTGCTCAAACAGATCGTTCCCCGGCTCTCTCGCATCGCGATCTTTGGTATTCCCGGCCTCAACGTGGCGCAATTTGCAGCCACGGAGACGGCGGCACGGGCGCTCGCGCTCGAAGCTGAAGTTATGGAAGTGCGAGTTGCGGATGACTTTGAGCGAGCCTTGGAGGCCGCCCGGATAAAGCATGTTGATGCCGGTATCCTGTTGTCGTCCCCCCTCGTGTTCGTCGCTTCGAAGCAAATCGGCGAGCTGGCGCTGGCCAAACGGCTCCCGCTCATTTGCTTGTTCGGTGAATTTCCAAAGGCTGGCGGCCTCATAGCTTATGGGCCGAACGTAAGTGAGATGTTCCGAAGGTGTGGGGATTATGTCGCGAAAATCCTGCAAGGGGCCAAGCCAAGTGACTTGCTGATACAGCGGCCGGAAAAGTTTGATCTTGTGATCAACCTTAAGACCGCCGACGCGCTAGGCGTTACCGTGCCGCCAGTGTTGCTCGCCACCGCCGACGAGGTGATCGAGTGAGGACATGAGCCGATTTGCGTCAGACGCGGCGGCCAAGCTCCTCACCTGCGACGAGGCCCGGCGCATCGCCGTCAACATCGCCAAGCTGCCGGAACTGCTGCCTAAGGCCTAAGCGGGCCCCGGCCTGCTTCCTATTCGATCACCTTGTCGGCTCGCACCAATAATGCCTCTGGAATGGTCACGCCCATCGCTTTACCAGCTCGGTCGCGAGGATGCTGACGCCTGTCGTATTGCCGTCGGGCCGGGCCAGCGAGTTCACCAGTCCCTGCCGCGGGCGGTGTCAAACCGCTGAGGAACCCTATCACGAGCGTCGGCTGCTGCCCGCGCGCCGCGACCGGCCACGCGACTACTGAGCCAAGTAGCGTGACGAACTCCCGCCGCCTCATAGGCTATCCCTCAGGCCGAGGACCACACCTTAGCACACAGTCGTGCGGAAACTGTGCTTCGCATCGGCAGCAAAATGGACGACCGAGGAAACCGAGGCCTGCTTCATCGTCCGCGACGCCAACGGGCAGGCGCTCGCTTACCTCTATTTCGAGGATGAGCCGGGACCATCACGTGAACCCGCATACCATTTCTGCGGGGCAGCCGCCGAGACACGTTCGCACTTCGTCCAGGGTTTTGGGCGTGTATCGCATCGTCGTTTCCGATTTCCTTGACACCGTGGCAGAACTTCGCGCGCTGCCCGCTTGGCCGCCGGGCGACTGGGTCTTGGATGTTCCCGTCGACGGTGACCAGCGATACAATGTGGTGAGGGTGGAGTGGCCTTCCTACACCAGTCTCTAATTTCATACGAAAGATAGCAGCGATGCGGTTTATTGCCGGGCTGCTCGCGACGAGGCCCGGCGCATCGCCGCCAGTGAACTGCTGCGGCACCATGTCGCCGTGATCGTTGCCCTCTCCACCCAATCGGCACTCGCCGCAAAACGCCGTTGCCTTCGCTTTACGGCGGGCGCGTAAGGTGTTTGTGGCCTCAAGGGAGCGTTGACCGAGGATGAACGCTACGCCGTCGCGGATCATGTCGTCTCCCAACTCAAGGAACACAAGGAACACGGCGACCCGTGGAAGCTGTCCGAAGAGGCGCGACCGAAAGGCAGCCGTGGCGGCCAAACTAAACGCTGCTGCTGGGCGGGAACCGCAAGTCCGCTACCATGTAGAACGATACCGCGAGAAGTGGGCGATAGCGCGCCAGAGCGTCCGCACATACTGGGGTTGGGACGAGTTCATTACGCGAGGGTCCGATGGTGCTCTCTCCTGAGAGACGTGTAGCGGACTGACTGGCGACGGCCTACTTCATCGTCCGCGAAGCCAGCGGGCAGGCCCTCGCCCACGTCTACAAGGATGAGCCGGGCCGCGCCCGAAGCTGCGGGAGTTGGTGCGCAAGCCCTATGCTCGGATACCCTTCCGCCTTACCGCCTGTCTTAGCTCCGTAATCGTAATTTCCTTCCGCCCATCAATGAAGCTGTACCTCCACTTTTTGCTTCGGTCGATTACAGGTCGCACCACCTCCTCGTACTTCCTGTATTGCTCCAGCACTTCCTTAGCACTGTCGGACGACCCAACAATCTGCCCTCCATAGACCACCCTGTATCGCTTGGAGATTTCCCCTTCTATCGGCAAACTCTCTTGCCTATCGTCGCTCATATTAAGCTCGCCGACGCAAATTGTGCCTGAACTCGAACCGCCGATTAATCTCATTGGCGTCACCGATGTGTAGGCTATCAATCACCTTCGGCACCTGCGCTTCCTCCACAGGCTCAAAGCCGTCGAATGCTGCCATAAGCACCTTATTGGGCACGCCAACGTAATAGTCGCTCACGCCCGCCTCATCGGTGTCCGTGCTGACCATAATGAATTGCCTATACTGCGTCGGGTTCGCCATCAGCAGCGCTTCGAGCCGGTCAAAGTACGGCGAGTAGTCCGCAAACGCGAACCGGCGTTTTCCCCAAATCATTGTCATCTCCAAATCCGTTGGCGACTAGCAACCATACCGTTGGTGACTAGCAACCATAGATATGGTCACGATTTTCACGCACCACAGTACCCCATTGGTGCCCAGAGGGTGCCCGACCCACGAACAATCTAGAAAATATCAATGAACTCAATAAGATAGAAAACCGCCCCTCCATGCTTGTAAGCTGAAGGTCGCAGGTTCGTATCCTGCCGGGGTCGCCACCACCTCTCGATAATCCATATTTTCCGGGCTTTTCTTCATCGGTTAGTCACCGCTACCAAAAAGGTTAGTCACCCGCTGTTGTTGTTTTGGTCTCCGACGCCACCAGCTTCTCCATGGCAGCGTCGGCCATCTGTTCCTGCTCGACCTCGTCCAAATACTCCTGCAGCTGCTTCAGTGAAGAGTGGCCGCTGACCTGCATCATCTCGACCCCCGTGCATCCGGCATGGGCCAGCGCCCGCAGCGAAGATTTCCGCAACCCGTGCGCGCGGAAACTGCGCATCCGTCCGTCATCACATAGGACCGGCTTCAACCCCGCCGCCTTGCACCAATCAGCAAACTTGTTGCCGAAAGCGGCAGCCGAAGCAAACGGTCGACCGCGATCCGTCGTGAGAAACGTCAAAGCGTCCGACTTTGGCATCGCGTCCAGTGCCGTTTGCAGCGAAGGGATGATGGTAATTTTGAGCATCTTCCCCGTTCTGCGCAGCGTCTTATGCGGGCGCCAGCAAAGCTTCTTCTTTCCATCCTTGTTGGAGATGATGATGTGCTGGCGACCGAGCCCATGTGCGTCGCCCCGGCGAGCGGCGATATTGAGCAGCAATTCGAGCGCGAGCCGTGCGACGGTGCCGAACTTATGACGCTCGCGATACATCGCGATCTGCGGCTCCAGCCACGTCATGTGCCCCATGCTCTTTGGGGCTTTTGGCAGTTCAACATCCTTGCACGGATTGTCGGCTCGTATCCCTTCCGCGACGGCGAACGCCATCAGGCCCTTCAGGGTCTTGAGCCAGTTCTTTTTCGCGTGCCGCTTTCTTCCTTCCAATATCTTGTTGATGTGGCCTTGCTGTAAAAGCGCTACGCGCTTGTCGCCGTGATCGGCACGAAACCGTTCGAGGATGTTGCGCCGCATGCGCTGCGTCTCGGGTGCAAGCGCTTCGGTGAAAGCGTCGCTCTTGTAGTAGTCGACGATCAGCGCATTGATGGTCCCGGTCCTCGTTCGGCTGGCACCGATATCAACGCGCTGCGCACCGCCGCCGGTCTGCTCGATCAGAAGCTGATAGGCGTCCATGAACTCTGCCGAGCCCGGCAGACCCGGCAGCGATTTCTTCTTGTAGTCCTTGCGGCGAAACTGATGCCGCAGTCTGCCATGCCGGTCGTAGAAGCTATTGACGTGTGGGAGTTTTATCTTTGCCATAAACCTCGTCCCACTCATTGGCGGCTTCGTCGCTCGCAGCTCCGACCTGACCACCGATCTCCACAATGACCGTTCCATCGGGCCGCTCTCTAGGCGCGCAGGCAGGCCAGCCTCGATTGCCCTATTGAACTGGACGGGCACGCGCGGCTTGCGCTGGCGCACGGGCTTCGCGGTGCCATTGCACAGCGTCTCATATGACCGCAGCGTCGCCTCGTAGTCGTCCAGCAACGGCGACAACGACGCTGCTGTGCGGTCTAGGATTTTCTGGATGTCGGCGGCGGGGACGAAGATGATGTCGTTGGGCAGCATGTTTAGACACGAGGGCGTAGAGCGGCCCCGGCATGCTTACTTAGGGCCAGCCGGGGCCGCACCGCGCGCGGATTGAATGTGTGAGAGGCCCTAAGCGAGACGAATAAAGCGCCCGCGCCGCACGAAAAGCAAGCCGAGGGCCGCGCTAGTGGATAACGCCGGTCTCAGGGAAGGCCGCTGATGCGCCTTTCAGGGCCAAGGCGGCCGGACGCACCAGCGGCCTCCGCTAGCCCGGGGGGCGGTCTAAGGCCCATCAGCGCAAAAAAAGAGCCCGGCCAACCCGTGCCGGGCTCGATGTCGTCGTCATTGCGCTTCGGCAGGTTGGTTATGCCACGCCTCGGCGATTGCCTTGGCTTCGCCCATCAACCCTGCCACTCAATCAAACGAAAACCATAATCATCACGACCATCCAATGGCTCCGGCGGGTTCTTTGCTGGCTTCAGAGCGTTGTTTTTGAATGGCGAAAAGGCGGCACCACCGCCCGCGTAAAGCTCGTCGGTGTTTCCTCCAGCCATCCGCATCGTCGTTGTTTTGTCGGCGAGAAAGGCGTTGAAGAGAAGCGTGCACCAGCCATCCTTCAGGACGCGGATAGATAAGTCGGTGTCCTCATTGTACTTGCCGCGCCAGCGATATGGGATGTCATTCTGAATCAGTATGCAGGAGTAAATCCGAGTATTCAGCCGAAACGGCTTATAGCGATTGCCCTTCTTGCGCTCGATGAAATGGATGTAGTTGAAGCCAGCAATCGCAACGTTGTCGTAACAGTCAACTTTATTTTCAGCGATCGCAAAGATCGTACCATCAGAAACAGGGACCTTGAGGTTCTTATTGAACCGCAAAAACATGTAGAGGTTATCATCTAAAATCCAGTGCCGCTTTGCTCCAGTTTCAATGGCATGCTCCCAAATCCAATTGCGCGCTGGTATCGATCCCTGTCCAAGGTTCGAGAACGGCAGTTTAAGAATTTTCTCTGGATCGATGACCTTTGAATAATGCTCGTACTCCTGCGGCTCGACGACGATGCGGTACGGGGTGCCGAACGCCTCCAGTTGCATGGCCGTGAGCGGCTTCTCCCATCGGCCCTTGAACACTATGTAAATCGGATACTTCGGCACCAGCGGCCTGTCTGAGACATAGCGCTTGTTGGCGTATCGCACTATTTCGACTTTCGGGTACCATATACTTTTCTTCGTCTCGCTGATCTCCTGCTCGACCAAAACCTCGAACCTGTCAAAATCCTCCTGGTTTCTAAAATTAACAACGATTGAGCGCGTTGGAGATAGGTCTGCATGGTCATAGGCTGGCATGCCGATCCAGTCGGCATCGCAAGCTTCTGGCGCGATCTCCAGTTCAAGCTGCTTCACTCGCGCACCCTCGCCGATCGCTTTATCGCTATACTGAATGTTGGGGTGCCTCAGCAAGTCATCGGTGTTCCTGTACTGGCGCGGGTCACTGGACGTGCCCCGGCCACGGATGATATCGACCTCAAGTTGATCAAGTAGCCTGCCGAGGGCGCGCCACACCGATCTCTCGAAGCTCGGCGTCAGACTTTTGCCGCCACGCCTTGCGACGAGGCACGCGCGGATGTCGGCAAAGCGGGTCGGTTGCTTGCGGCGCCGAAGGGACGAGAGTATTTCCTTGATCTCGACCTGTCGCCTGCCGAGTCCGCGTGACATGCTCCTGTATACTTAGAAATGCCGGCGAGGCGCAAATCGGTCGGACGTTTTCCCGTGAACATCGCCAAGCCCTTGCCCGACCTCATTTTTCACGTGGCGGCCTGCGGCGACGGCGCCGGAGCAGCCAAGCCAGAATGCCAAAGCTTAGCAATATCCAGATCGCGGCCGCATGGGCCGCCAGCCACCAGCACGACATCGCCGGGGCTCAGCGCGCGAGTAGGTAGTCGAGCGCTTCCTTGATCGCTTCATTTCGATGCCGTTGCCACCGCATGAAATCGTGTGTGATAATCGCCACGCGGCTTGACGGTTGAGGGAAGGATGGGGAAAAAATTTTCCGCGTTCTTAATTGCCGTAGCAATCGGTTGGGCCGGTTCGGGCACTTCTGTGCCAGCCGCCACCATCTCAGTCCAGCCGTTAGCTAATGACCGCGATCCTGCCCACGCCTTTGTTCTTGTGGAAGGCGTGCTAATGCCGGACGACGACAAGCTGTTCCGCAGTCGAGTGGGGGCGCTGACGAAGGCCACAATAGGATTTAGCAGCGATGGTGGAAGTCTGTTCGCCGGGATCGCAATTGGGAAGATCATTGAACTCAAGTCTTTCGCCACCCTAGTGATTAGCGGAAAAAGGTGCGCGTCCGCATGTGCTCTAGCTTGGCTAGGTGGAACGACGCGATACATGGCGAGTAATGCATATATCGGCTTCCACGCGGCCTATGTTGAGAAGGAAGGGCGGGCCACGGAAACTGGCGTCGGGAATGCCTTACTCGGCTCCTATTTGACTTAGATTGGATTGTCAGAAAGAGCCGTGTTCTACATTACTGAACGTTCGCCAAACGAAGAACTGAACTGGCTATCTATGCACGATGCCGAGCAGAACGGAATTGACGTGAAGTTGTTCCAAGGTACTCCTACTGCGGCATCCGAAGCGCCCCCAAGGCAGCCAGTGCTGCGGGTCGCTCCAGTTGAACCGGCAGCACCTTCACCGAGTCAGGCTGGGCCTATTCTTCCGAAGAGGATCGCGTCTAGCTACACTTCCGAACCACCCGGTTTAGCGCGCATGCACACCTGCCTCGATCAATATAGAGCTAATAAGGAAAGCGGCAGCAACGGCGGCCTCGTGTGGATTCAGCAAAGCGGCGGCTATTACACCGAGTGCAACCAGCATTTGAAAGCGATGGGCTATTGATCGCATCGGGTCCGGTGCGACCGGCGATGATGAGCCGCCCGAGAGCGTGAGCCCGCCCCCGCCCCCGCCGAAGCCCGCCTGAAACAGGACACTCGGGACTACTTAGAGGCCAGCGTGATGATAGTCGCCGCACGCATTCTCCTTTTCCATCTCGCTGTTTTGCCGACTTTGCAACCTGTCTTGGCGTGGTATTGCCTGCGTATTGCGTGGGTCTGCGCGGTCGGCGCATCAACGTGGGCGCGGATTGGATTTCGCGCCATGTGGCGCAAAACCTCGTCGTGCTTTTGTTTGAGGGCCTCCAGCCGTGCGAGCTAAAAAACGGACTGGAGCAGCGCGAGAAGTGCCCGTCGTTATTGGGTTTGCGCCATCATCCGTTGCCCTTGTAGCGCGCAGCCTCCGCCCACCGCTTGGCGGCGGTTGAGGGTCTCGAATTCCTTTGCTTCGATTCGTACTCCCATGTAACTACCAACAGCAATCCGAACGGTTTTTGATTTCTGATAGACATCAATCTCGCAAAGCTCATCCCATACTCGAACCGTTTGCTTCCATACCTTTTCCATAACGGGTGCCTCCCAGACTAGGACCTATTATAACGGGATTTACGGCGAGCACGTCCCAACCTGACGTCAACGGACCTGCTATACGACGCCCCGAGCGCCCAAAAACCTCGCGCCAGCACGCCAATGCCAACAGTCGAATCATGCTCGTAAAAGGATATGGCCTCTATCTGATGTTTTTGAGCGCGTTTCCTCCGCCGCTACCGATCCCGCAATTGCAAGCGTTATTGTCACGCCGAAACACAGAGCCCTAATCCACGTCATCGGCCTTCCCCCTCGGTCGGGAGTAACCTGTCGAATGAGTTTGCCACGATTAGCCCAACTTTCTCTACTCGCGGCCTCCGGCAACGATTTTGGTGGGGTGAAGGCGTAAGAAAGCGAGTCGCATCAAAGGGGCGCGTTGGCAACTCGCCTGTAGTGTAGACCAAGTCTCTTTTCATCGGCTTTGTGTCGCGTAAGTTGATTCGCATGTTCCTGCAATTCAACCGACGCTTCAAAGACGGCAAAGAACATCGCTATTGGAATATTGTCGAGAGCAAGCGCTGTGCTGGCGGCAGAGTGGTGCAGCGCCAAGTGCTGTACCTCGGCGAGATCAACGACAGCCAGCAGCGGGATTGGTGTCGTGCGATCGAAGTCTTTGATGAAGGGACGCTCCGCCACACCCAGCTGGCCTTGTTTCCTGCCGATCGTGCGGTTCCCGAACACGCGCAGGCGCATGGCGTGCAGGTACGGCTCGATGCGATGGAACTGCATCGGCCGCGGCAATGGGGCGCGTGCTGGCTGGCGTGTCAACTTTATGAGCAGCTTGGGCTGGATCGCTTCTGGGCGGAGCGCTTGCCCCCTTCACGCGAAGGTACGTGCTGGCAGCACATCGTGCAGACGCTGGTGTGTTATCGGCTTATCGATCCGGGCAGCGAGTGGCGCTTGCACCGGCAATGGTTCGAGCAGAGCGCGATGGCGGATCTGCTCGGCGGAGATTTTGCGCTGGCGGAGAAGAATGCGCTCTACCGCTGCCTGGACAAGCTGTTGCCACACAAAGAGGTGCTGTTCTGGCATCTGCGCCAGCGCTGGCAGGATTTGTTCGGGGCGCGGTTCGATGTGTTGCTGTACGACTTGACGAGCACCTATTTCGAGTCTGCGCCGCCGGACGACGAAGCCGACAAGCGCCGCCACGGCTACAGCCGCGACAAGCGCAGCGACTGTGTGCAGGTGGTGATTGCGCTGATCGTGACGCCCGATGGTTTTCCGCTGGGCTACGAGGTGCTGGCGGGGAACACCTCCGACAAGACCACACTGCGCGGCATGCTGCGCAAGATCGAAGCCCAATACGGCAAGGCCAACCGCATCTGGGTGATGGATCGCGGCATTCCGACCGAAGAGGTGCTTGCCGAGATGCGAGCGGCCGATCCGCCCTCTCTTATCTGGTCGGAACCCCCAAGGGGCGGCTCTCCAAATTGGAAAAAGCTCTGCTCACGCTCCCCTGGCAAGCTGTCCGCGAGGGCGTGGACGTCAAGCTTCTGCCGCAGGACCAGGAACTCTACGTGCTGGCGCAAAGCCACGCGCGCATTCACAAGGAACGTGCCATGCGCCGGCGCAAGCTCAAGTGGCTATGGGCGCGCCTCAAGCAAATCTCGGCCATGGACCTCGATCGCGAGGAACTGCTCATGAAGCTCGGCGCCGCACGTGGCCAGGCGCGGGCGGCGTGGCGTCTGATCGACATCGAAGTGGCTCCCCACAGAGCCACGTTCAGCTTCGCACTCAATCGTAAAAAGCTGCGCCAAGTGCGGCGGCGCGAAGGACGTTATCTCCTGCGCACCAATCTGTGTGGACGGGAGCCTGCCCAGCTGTGGCAGTTCTATATCCAGCTCGTCGAGGTCGAGGCGGCCTTCAAGACCATGAAGGACGATCTGCAACTGCGCCCGATCTACCATCAACTCGAAGAGCGCATCGAGGCGCACATCTTCGTCGCCTTCTTGGCCTATTGTCTGCACGTCACGCTGCGCGCACGGCTCAAACCGCTGGCGGGAGGCCTCACGCCGCGGGCCGTGCTCGACAAGCTTGCTGCCGTGCAAATGCTCGACGTAAATTTCCCGACGACCGATGGCCGCACCTTGGTCATGCGCCGTTACACCGAGTTGGGGCCCGAGCAAAAGCTCCTGGTCAAGCAACTCAAACTCGATCTGCCGCCGCAACCACCACCACGCATCACCGCGCCAGCAACGACGGTTCCCGTCCCACCCCACCCCCTGTAGTGGAGACTTCCGCGATGCATCCGTTGATATTGCTCACTTTTTCACGCCAGTTGAGAAAGTTGGGTTAGAATAAACCGATGCAGGAAGCCATCTGGGACACGCGAACCGGCGAGCAGCTCGGCTTTGTCGAGGACGGCAAGGACGTTTTCCGCCTGGAGGGGAACAAGCCGCGACATATCGCAACGGTTCGCGATGGCTGGCTTTATGCCCTGACTGGAAAGCCAACCAATATCCGGCTTGCTGATCTGCATTCGAGCACGGAAACCAGCTCGGCATCCGTAGCGGCGTTTAAAGAGCTGTGATGACGCCCGCCCGCCAGCGCTTTCACCAGGACCTCCCTGTCAACAGCCGCCCAGCCCCTGCTTCCTCGAAAAAATCCGCGCCCACAGAAACAGTGCAACCGGCCGCGCGGTCGAGCTAACTCGCCCGCGCAGCGCCGCTATCTCGGAAGTGTATTAGTTGAGAAGCTCTTCACGAGTCGCAGCGCGAGTAGCGGTCGGGACCGATAGACCGGCGACGTGGCAAATGCCGACAAGTTCGGCTCATCAGCCACAGCGCCAATTCTGATGGTCTCTCGCGCTGCAAGATCGTGAGCAGCTCGTCGTCTTCCTCGCTGCAGTCTGCCCGATAGCTCAGGGCGGCGCGGACGAGCTGGTCGACGGTGTAGCCGTCCCATCCGTCGCAAGGCGTCATCCGGGATGACAATTCCTTGGCGAGAACGGCGTGCTCGTCCTCGGAGAATAGATAGAACCGGTCACGCCGAAGCTGGCTCTCGGTCCAGTCGAGAAACCAGCCCCGTAGCGCCCAAGCGGGCGTCGTCGCGAGCAGGCGCTCGATGTCTTCCCTGTGCTTTAGGGCGCGGTCGAGCGCCTTTTGTCCCTTACCGATGCGAGGCATGAGATCGCAATTTCCGTGGATAAGTGGTGAACGAAGCTGTGCGAGACCCACCCAACCGGCGAGCTTATAAGGGTTACTGGTAATTCGGGGCAGACGTTAACGGGAAAATGTGGAGAACCTTGGCCATCCTATGGTCGCAGCGGGGCTATCCGTCAGTGCCCGACCGCCGCTTCCCGCCGCCGTGGTCCGCCGAGGAGCCCGATCCGAAGCTCGATCGGCAGTGCTTCATCGTCCGCGATCACAACGGGCAGGCGCTGGCCTACGTCTATTTCGAGGATGAGCGCAGACGCCGCTCGGCGGTCAGGGCGGCAGTAGCGTGAACAAAGGCGCGGGTCGGCAACCTTGAACGGCATGATTAAGTCATCGGGGAGCGGACCGCAGGTTGCCTTTCGACAGGTCGAGCCCCGCGCCGCCCGACCGGGAAGACCGCATCCGACGGGCTCATGTTGCCGCCGCCGCGTGACGGTCGAAATCCCCCCAAGTTGGGGGGAGGGGCCGAGTTCAAAATCGTGACCATATTGAAAATGCCGCCCGCGAGCCGCCGCGACAGAAAATTCGGTTTCGCCATGCCTTCAGGGAGCGCGCCGCTTTCCGCCGCCCTCGTCGGTCGAGGAACCCGACCTCTGTCGATTGGTTCGATTTTTATCCGAAGGACAGGAGAGTACCAATGCCGCACGCGAAGCAAGCTTCGACGAAGCGAAAGCGCAAATCAATGCAGTACCGGTGTTGAGCGCCGCCGGATTGTCATTGTCGCTGGCAAGCGGAGCGTCTGCCGCAATTGGCAGGCCTGCAGCGGATATGCCGACGCCGAAAACCGGGACAGGCACGAAATCACTCTTTGTGAAGAGGAAATCTCGGACGTCAGCTTGGCGACATTTTATGTTTTCGACAATGAAAATGCTGGAACGTTCCGGCGTCGCATAAAGCTCGCGCAGGGCGGCTGCGGCTGTGGCTTCGGGTGTGGCGGTGGCGGTGACGGCGGTGAGAGCACCTATTCTGGAGCCGCGCCATTTGGCAGCTATGTTACCCCGCCGCGCTACTCCAAGCCGCATCATCGAAGGCGTTGACGACTAAACGCGCCCGGCAACGGTGGAGTGGCCCCCTCGCGTGCTGAGCCGCGCGGATATACCAGCATCAGCCGCCGCCTCACCCGCGACGAGGCCCGGCGCATCGCCGCCAACATCGCCAAGCTGCCAAGCATTCTTGCGCTCTAAGCATCAACGTTAAGCACAAAGTCGATCTGCGCTTGCTACATTCGGTGCGCTGTCTAAACATCATGCGCTTCGGAGAGGCGCGAACATGCCGCTATTTTACTTTCATTTGTCCGCTCCCGATCAGGATTTCCCAGATGACATTGGCAGCGACGTCAGCGATCTTGCCGCCGCACATTCCATAGCGGTGCGTCTAATGAAACGGGTGATGATGTTTTCTTCTTTTGCGGACTGCGCGCCTGATTTGCGGCGATGGACCGTGAAGGTGACTGATGAAAAACGACAACCAGTTTTCACGGTGCTATTCCCAATATATTTTGTCCCCAGAGGATGGAAGCCTGTTCTAGTCAGCGGTGCCCGCGCGTTGCTCCGACGTCTCGACGCGATAAACGCAGTTGACGACATGTCTCGGGTTCACGTGCCAGCACCGCCTCGGGGTGCTTCCGAGGCGCGAGTACGAACTCCTGTCAAACGGGCAAAGGCGGGGGGCGGACCACTGGGCGGCCGACCGCAATAACGGCCCTGACCCGCCTGCGTGGCGTACTATCCTCGTCCATGCCAACATCAGCGCGCCGAGCGCGGCGAGCGTCAACCGGTCAACCGTCCGCCACCATTCGCTCAACGGCGTTGGCTGTGCGCGCGAGGCCATGGCGTCCCCAAGCCGAAATCCCCGCTTTAT
>CAWCKP010000016.1:0-504089 GCA_963796165.1 uncultured Acidobacteriota bacterium | reverse complement strand
GCGCATTGCGCTGCGCGTCGTTCGCCCGCACGGTTCGGGAAACAAGATCGAACGGTATCCTCTTCAGCTCGACGGCCTGTCCCGTGCAGGCCGGGATCATCCCCTTATGCTCTGCGAAAGTCGTCCGCCTCGATGCGGGATCGATAATTGCCAAAGGTGCGAGCGTGGTGTCTTCGCCCCGATCCTCCGCCGTCCCCTGCTAAAGCCCCGGCGATAACCATGGTAACGCCAGTGGCGGGCGTCGGCTGCCGATGAGATGCCCATTGCCGCCACCACCGCCGCCACCACCATTGCGAGCAGAAGCCGCGCGTGAGTGCCGGACATGCAATCCTCCGCTTTCGAAATTCATAAGGGGGCGTTTGAGTTCCATTCCGGTGAACTCGCGCCGGCAGGAGCAGAGGTGCAGGGCGTGATGAAGCTCCTGAACTCGGCTCCATTTCGCCTAAAATCAACGAGCCTTGAGCGCGACCGCGAGTGGCCGTTTTCCTCGAATTGGCTCGCAGGAAACGCACAAGCGCATGAAGGACAAGGCGGCTCACGCCTGCCGCGCGCTGTGCCGTGCTCGCGTAGCCGACGAGTTGCAGCCCGCAGGGGAACGCGCATCGGAGAGCACTTGAAGCTGGCCCTCAGCGTCCTCGACCGGGCAGGTGCATTGAATTGAGCTGTCCCGCACCATGTTCGCTGTCGTGGTCGTCCTCCTAAACGCTCTCAGCTTCGCATCGCTCGCCTATGTCGCTAATCGCAAAGGACAGCACGCCATGGCTGCCCTGCGGCGGCGGGAGCATGGCGGTTCGGCCTGACCGCAGTGCTGATTTGGTTTTGGCGCTGATGTCCCGCCGCTTCCCGCAAGCCGGTGAGTTGTGACGGGGGGTGATTACAGGACCGTCGGCGCGCCGCTTCCCGCCGCCCTGGATCGCCGAAGAGACAGACGCTGTTTCATCCTCCGCGACGCCAATGGGCAGGCGCTCACCTACGTCTACTTCCAGCGTGACGCGCGGGACAGATCAGCGGGGCGGTGGTGTCCGACTGTTACATTGCTGTTACAGCTCACAATTGATCTTGCGTTATACGAGCGTTTGAAACGTTCCCGCGTGGGCAGCGCGCCTGCTGAAGGAGATCGCCCATGAAGAAGCTCATCCTGCTCGCCGCCGCGCTCGTCGGCGCCACGGCGGTTCTGATGACGATTTACCCGACTGTCGCGTGCACCACCTGGCACTGCGGTTGTGAGGACCATTCAGCTGCACCCGCCTGTCGGGAGTGAAGCAGCTGATATAGGGCCCCCTCGGGCCGAAAAGCCTTTAGGAGCGTTCGGGTGCCGCGATATTTCTTCACAATACGCCGACCGGGTCGGGTTAAGGATGACCCTTCACTTTCTTATGCCGAGTGTAAAATCGTGGAGCTGCGAAAAGAGAGCCCGTACAACGATCCGGCTCTGATGATGATCGCAAAGGACGAAGCCCGAAAGATGGTTCTGTCCTTACCGTTCTTTCCTGGATGCTAATCATCCCCGACGAGGCAAGGCGCATCGCGGCCAGCATCGCCAAGCTGCCGGAGCTGCTCGCGGTTCGCCGCCGATGAGCGAGGCATGACGAGGTTGGAGCGGCACTCTCACAATGTTGCCATGTCGGCTTGTGTTCCAACTGCAGACATAACGCTGCATCGCGTTCGGCGATGGAGCCGGACACCAGAGCGATCCAAGACAATAACAGCAAGCCAAATCCGGTGGATCTTGGATCATTTAAAGACTGGCCTAATTGCATAGTCTCGCGTGCGAAATTGCGAGCTTCGTTTAGCCGACCGCGACTAAGCTCTTGCCAGCCGAACAACGACCTGATGCCAGTTGGAATGTAAGCATCAGTCGTTTCGAAAGGGAACGTGAGTGCTTCTCGTTTGACGCTCTCGAATTCATGTAGAGGCATGGGCGCAATGAAAGCTGAGACAATTAACCTAGCAACCACTACGTATAGCCTCGATATGCTGACTCCGAGACCGTCCGCGATTGACAAAGAGTTTTGCTGCGTAGGAGCTGCTTCACGATAACGACCGTTCATTATGAGTGCCTCAAAATAATGGACTCTGATAGCAACGGCGTTGAGATCATCCCCTATTCGATCAACGCGGGCCAAATAACGCCCAACCACCTCAATAAGCACCTTAAATCGATAGGCAAGTTGCAACAGACGCACATATAAGGCAAGGAACTCGGCCACCTGATCATCTGACGCGCACTCGGGATCGTTGTCGAGCACAGCAAGAGCAGCAGCGAAGTAGTTTTCCGCCTCCTCAAGCGAGTAGACGCCCAAGCTTCGACCCCCTGCCATGGATAGATATACGAATGCCTTGGTGGTGTTGTTGGTTTGCCGGTAATGATGGGCGAGCACCTCAGCCACTTCTGCCGGGCGATTGCCGCTACGCCGTTCGGTCTCCTCCGCTATTTTGGAGTGCAGCTCCTGGCGGCGCTCGGTTAGGATGCTTTGGTAGAGCGCGTCCCGGACCAAAGCGTGTTTAAATTTGTACTCGTCCGATCTGTCGTCGAGATGGATGAGATCGAGCGTCTGCATTGCCGCGAGCCGCTTATCTATCTCTGCCTCGCCGAGAACGACAGCCAGCAATTCCGGCTTGAACCTTCTGCCGATCACCGAGGCAGCTTGCAGCAGCGTGCGGTCCTTTGGGGCAAGGCGATCAACGCGAGCGTTTAGGACACCTTGTAGTGGTCCCGGTTCTCTGAACAGATTTTCCGCATCGCTAAGTGGAGTCTCTGCCGGGGGTTAGGCTGCCATGCGGATGGGCAGCGGGTTGAAGTAGGCTTGATCGGGTGTGTTGCCGTCAAGGCTCGCGTGGGGCCGGCGGCCATTGTAGAAGTCAAAATACCGGCCGATGGAAGCACGAGCTTCGCTGACGCTGTCGTAGGCGCGCAGATACACCTCCTCGTATTTGACGCTGCGCCAGAGCCGCTCGACAAACACGTTGTCGCGCCAAGCGCCTTTGCCGTCCATGCTGATGGCTACGCCATTGCCGGCGAGCGCGCCGGTGAAGGTTTGGCCAGTGAACTGCGAGCCCTGGTCGGTGTTGAATATCTCCGGCTTGCCGTAGCGCGCCAAGGCGTCCTCCAGCGTCTCGATGCAGAACGCCGCCTCCATCGTAATCGACAGCCGCCACGCCAGGACGCGGCGGCTGAACCAGTCTAGCGCCACGGCGAGGTAGACGAAGCCGCGCGCCATAGCGATGTAGGTAATGTCCATCGCCCACACCTGGTTCGGCCGCGTGATCGCCAGCCCGCGCAGCAGATATGGGTAGATTTTGTGGCCGGGCTCGGGTTTGGTCGTGCGCGGACGGCGATAGAGCGCCTCTATCCCCATCCGCTGCATCAACGTCTTCACGTGACGGCGGCCGATCTTGCACCCCTCGGCCACCAGCAGGCCGCGCAACATCCGCGAGCCGGCGAAGGGGAACTCCAGATGCAGCCGGTCGAGATGCCGCATGATCGCAAGATCGGCTTCCGGCACCGGCCGCGGCAGGTAGTAGATGCTGCCGCGGCTGATACGAAGAACCTCGGCCTGCTTGGTGATCGGCAGATCGTGCCCGCGGTCGATCATCGCTTTGCGCTCAGCAATCCCGCCTTGGTGAGCGCGCCTTCTAAAAAATCGTTTTCCAGCGTCAATTCACCGATCTTGGCATGCACCGACTTCACGTCGATCGCTGGCTGTGCCGTCGAGCCGCCACCAGGACCGAACACATCGGCAGCTCCGCTCCCAAGCTGCGCCTTCCACGAGGTAATCTGATTTAGGGTGGACGTCGAACTGCTCGGCAAGCTGCGCCAATGTCCGATCGCCCTTGACGGCGGCAAGTGCCACCTTCGACTTAAAAGCCGGTGTATGATTCCGGCGCGCTCGTCTGCTCATGGTCTCTCCTGATTCGCAGGCCATAGCGTGCCCGCTGTCAGGCAGAAACTCCACTTATCGCCCTGTGCAGATTTCCGGGACCGGCTCTCCTTGCACACTGGCAGGCAAGGCGGCCGCCACCGCACCGGGTTCAAACTCTAGTTTGCCACCCTTGGCGTGCAACAGTCCCCGCTCAGTGAGGAAGCTCACAATTTCCTCGGCGAACAGAGGATTGCCTTCAGCCTTCTCCGCCACCGGTCGTGCCAGGGCCTCAGGCAAAACCTCGACCCCCAGCCGCGCCTGGACTAAACGGCGGATGTCGCCAACCGGGAGGCGCTCAAGGTTTAATTGGGTGACAACCGCACGGTCGAGCCAGGGCGGCGCGAATTCCGGCCGGTGGGTGGTGAGGAGCAGAAGCTTCAGCTTGCTTTCGCTATCTACAATCTTGCCCAGCAGTTCCTCTGATACGCTGTCGATCCAGTGCAAATCCTCAATCACCATCACCACTGGCGACAGCTTGCAGCGTGCTTCCAGCAGTTGCTGCAAGAGATCGCGTGTGCGCAAGCCAATCAGAACGCCATCGAGTCCCGCCAACGCGCTGTCCGGGGCTTTAAGACCAAGCAAATGAAGCAGAAGTCCCAGATTTCGGACCGAGTGCAAACCAAGCGAAGTTAGTCCCAAGTCTAGTTTTTGCGTGCTATCCTTTTCGGTCTGTCCAGCGTTGACTTCGAAACGAGCCGCGCACGATCTCGATGAAGGGGAGGAATGGTGTTTGCTGGCTATCGGGCGAGCAATTCCCTGACAAGACAAAGGTCCCATCCTTGCCAGTCCGCTGGCGAAACTCGTGGACGAGCCGAGATTTTCCCATGCCCGGTTCGGCCGCAATATCGATGACGCGGAGTTCGGAGCGGGCTTTATCGAGCCCCCGTTCCAGCACTTTCTAATTCGCATTCACGGCCTACGAAGGCGCTAAGCCCACGGCTTACTGCTGCCTCAAACCGCGCAGCTCCTTGCCGAACGGAGTTGAGCCGGTAGGTCTTTTGCGGCTCGGCCTTGCCCTTGATCTGATGATCGCCGGAAAAGCTGGCGTCGACCATTCCTTGTACCAGGCGATGCGTCGCTTCACTCATCAGCACCGAATCTGGCTCGGCAAGCGGTTGTAGCCGCGCGGCAAAGTTCACTGTGTCGCCAAGAGCTATAACTCCAGCCTCGTCGTCCACCTTGCACACCACGGCTGGGCCGGTGTTAAGCCCAATGCGCATCTGGGGCCGTATGCCGTGCTTGGCGTCAAGCTCAGGTCCGGCTTCTTTGAGATGTTGCAGAATTGCAAGGGCTGCCCGGCAAGCCCGTAGAGGCGCATCCTCAAACGCCACAGGCGCCCCAAAGATCGCCATGATGCCGTCGCCAGTAAAGGTCTGAACAACGCCGCCTTGTTCGCGAACGCATTCACCCATCAGCTTCGAGAGGCTACGCATAAGAGTATAGGCCGCTTCCTCTCCCGAGCGTTCGGAAAAGGTCGTGAAGCCCACCATGTCGGTGAACAGGACTGTGACCTGTCTGCGCTCTGCCTCCAAGTGACCCTCCGAAGCGAAGAGCACATCAGCCTCTAGCTACTTCCCGGCGCAAAAATGACGTTAGCAGCACGGTGGTCAATTGCCCACGGCATGCAACCCCGCCAGCGACGCATAGGGTCCCGATCAGCAAACGAGCGGGACTGGTTTCGCATGCAAACCTCCATTCCATCTATGTGGTCTGGCGCAATTCAAAAGCGGTTGAATCCCGCCACACTTGTCACTCCCGCTTTTCGATGCGCGACGCCACCTCTATTTCGCCGACCCAAGGGAGATATGGACGATGACCAGACCTATGATTGGGACCGACGGCGGAACCGCGCCCCCAAGGCACGCAACGAGAAACGGGTGTTTGGCGGCGCCGCCATGACGAGTACGAGAAATCATTGAGCCCTGGGAGAGAACGATGCAAGAAGCCCTCGTCGTCCGCCGCGAGACGCATATCCCGGCGCCGCCCGCCGCGGTCTTCGCCTTCCTGACCGATCCGGAGAAAATCCTGCGCTGGATCGGAACGGAGGCGCAGGTCGAACCGGAGCCCGGCGGGCTCTATCTCGTCAATGTCACCGGGGCTCGCTTCGCCCGCGGCTCCTTCCGCGAGGTGGTGCCGGTGCACCGCCTGGCCTACAGCTTCGGCCGGGACGGCAGTGTGGTGGTACCGCCGGGGTCGAGCTTGGTCGAGATCGACCTGCTCGAGCAGCCGGACGGAACGGTGGTGCGCCTGACCCACACCGGCCTGCCCAACACCGAGCAATGCGCCAGCCATGCCGAAGGCTGGGCCCATGACCTCGGCCGGCTGGCCGAGGTTGCAGCCGGGCGCGATCCGGGCCCGGACCCCTGGCACGGCCGTACCGGCGGGGAGTGACTGCTCGCCGCTAAACGCGGGTTGTAGGTGTGGATCGCGACTGGGGCGATCAGGGTAAGCGCGAGGAGGCGCGCGAGTCTTCTCACTTCGGTCTACGGTTAGTTACCGAAGCCTTTGATACCGCGATCTGAAGGAGGCGAAAGCGCTGCTCGATACGTTAGCGGCGTGAAGCGCCTTCCGGCTGCAGCATTGAATTGCTAAATTACACCAATTCCTTAGTGGACCTCTACTCTCTGGTCATGGTGTGCCGTCCCTTGCGATTAACGACATAGGCGAGCGATGCAAAGCTGAGAGCGTTTAGGAGGACGACCACGACAGCGAACATGGTGCGGGACAGCTCAAACCTGCCCGGTCGAGGACGCTGAGCACCAGCTTCAAGTGCACTCCAATGCGCGTTCCCCTGCGGCGCTGCAACTCCTCGGCTACGCGAGCGCGGCACAGCGCGCGGCAGGCGTGAGCCGCGAGACCGTCGCCCAGGAAGGATTCGATGCGCTGTTCAATAGGGTCAGCCGCACCGCCTGTCAGTTTAGCGGATAGCCCTTCGCCGCCGAAGGCCCCGTGCCGGGCCAAAGAGGGCCGCTCGTAGTTTCTGGTGTCTCACGGCTCGCGCGGCAGCTCCGGCAGCTTGGCGAAACTGACCCGCACCCTCCCGGACCGCGTCCGGCTATTCGCCCGCGAGCGCCATCCGCCTCGCCTCGTCCTTGGTGAGCGGCCTGTTGACCGAAAGGCGGCACGGCTCGTCTTCATAAATAGCCGATCACCTGCCCGGTGGCGTCGTGGACGATGAAGCACGGAGGGCGCTCGTCGATCACCCAAGGCGGCGGGAAGTCGGCGCGCTGCCCGCTCTGGTGAGTTGACAAGTGTCGAAGGAAAGCGCGGGTCTAGAATATGCTTCTCCTTCAAGGAGCCGTGTCATGGCAGAGGCCCTCATAAGTGACCAAGAAATTGCGATCCTTTGCGATGTATTGGAAGGAGGGGGTGCGAATTTGAATGCAGACAAAAGGAAGGTTCTTGATCAGCTTATCGCGAAGGGTTTTGTCGTGACTGCTGGCCAAGAGTTGCCCGCAACAAAATACAAGCTTACCGGAAAAGCTCAACTACTTCTTGCCGAGCGCGGCGTTGGACTAAGCGGCGGCTAACAACTTCGGACGCCGCTCAGGGTAGTGGCTTGCGAAGCACTGGCAGCAAGGCGAAGTTCGCAGCCATCCGCCGCGCCTCGTCCTTGGTGAGCAGCTTGCTGACCGAGCCGCGAGGCCGCAGGTGACATCATCCCGTGTGGGGCGTGGTCCAACGGCACTAACTGGTTCGCCGTTTGCGCCGCCGGCGTGATGAGCGTGCCGCCGTGGCCGTTTGCCGCCGTACCAAAGCTTGTTGCCAGTAGTTGCCGAGGAGAGTGGCAAAATGCAACGCGCCAGAAAGTATCAGCGATTTGCGGCGCGATGCCTTGAGGAAGCTCGCGCGACAACTGATCCTCGCCTCAAAGCGTTTTTGGCCGAAATGGTTCGGGAATGGCAAAGGCTCGTTGAGGAGGCGAAGGACGAAAGAGGGAAACTGGACTTTCGAGGTCCCGAGGAAGACCCTGGCGACTAGACCGAACTTTTCACTGTCTTTGACTTGATAGCTTAGTCGGGACAGAGGTTTGGGTAATTTTTCTTCGCAACGGCGTGTCCATGTAACCCTCTTGCGCTCGGCCGCGAACAGTGATTCCTGCGCCCATGTTCATCGATACCATTCCCAACCGGAAGTCGCCGCCAGCGGTTCTTTTACGTGAGAGCTATCGCGAGGGTGGGCGTGTCAAGAAGCGCACGCTGGCGAATTTGTCGAAGCTGCCGCGGGCGCTGATCGACGGCATCGCGGCGCTGCTTGATGGCGGCAAGGTCTCGGGCAAACGCGCGGCAGAACCCGGCTTCGAGATTGTTCGCAGTTTACCGCACGGCCATGTGGCTGCGGTGAAGGCCGTGATCGGCAAGCTCGGGCTCGAACGAACGTTGCAGGGCCGCTCTGGCGTCGACAAGCGCGTGCGCAATCTGATTGAGGCCATGATCATTCAACGGATCGTCGCGCCGGGATCGAAGCTCGCCTTTCACCGCGCGCTGGCGCCGATGACGGCGACCTCGAGCCTGGCGCTGTCGGTCGGTCTCATCGAAGTCGCCGAGCGCGAGGTGTACGCCGCGCTTGACTGGCTGATCGAGCAGCAAACACGCATCGAGGCGGCGCTGGCCCAGAGGCACCTCGCCGACGGCACCTTGGTGCTTTACGACGTATCATCGAGCTACATGGAGGGCCGCTGCTGCGCGCTGGCCAAGCCCGGCTACAGCCGGGATCATCGGCCCGACCGTCCGCAGATCGTATACGGATTGATGTGCGCACCGGACGGCACACCCGTGGCCGTCGAGGTGTTCGAGGGCAACACCAGCGACCCGCAGACGATCCGAGAGCAGATCGACAAGATCAAACGCCGTTTCAAACTGTCGCACGTGGCGCTGGTCGGCGACCGCGGTATGGTCACGTCGGCGCGGATCAGCGAGGAACTGGCGCCAGCCGGGCTCGACTGGATCAGCTGCCTCAGGGCACCGCAGATCGCCGCACTCGCCAGTGACACCGGGCCATTGCAGCTCTCCCTGTTCGACGAGCGCGATCTGGCAGAGATCACCTCGCCCGACTTTCCCGGCGAACGGCTCGTGGCTTGCCGCAATCCGGCGCTGGCCGAGGAGCGGGCAAGGAAGCGCGAGGAGCTTCTGCAGGCAACGGAACGTCGGCTGACACGCCTTGCGCATGCGGTGCGGCGCAAGCCCGCAAAGCATGATGCCGGAGTGATCGGGCTCGCGGTCGGAGCCGTGATCGACAAATACAAGATGAAGAAGCACTTCGCGCTCGATATTGCCGACGGCCACTTCACGTTCCACCGCAGGCACGAGGAGATCGCAGCCGAGGCACGGCTCGACGGCATCTATGTGATTCGGACTAGTCTGTCGGCGGACAAAATCGGTTCCGAGGCGGCAGTGGCCGCGTACAAGAACTTGACGCTGGTCGAGCGGGCCTTCCGCACGCTGAAAGGTGTCGATCTACAGGTGCGACCCGTGCACCACTGGCTCGGACATCGCGTGAAAGCGCACGTGTTCCTGTGCATGCTGGCCTACTACGTCGAACACCACATGCGTAACGCGCTGGCGCCGATCTTGTTCGCTGATCATCAGCCGCAGGCCCGCGAGCGCGCTTCGATCGTAGCGCCGGCACAGCCATCCCCAGCGGCCATCGAAAAGCGCACCAAGCGACATGCCGCCGATGGGACCCCCGTCATGGCCTGGCACGATCTCATCGCTCAGCTCGGCACACTGACGATCAACGAGGTGGCGCTGCCCCTCGGCGAGCGCCGCACAATCCAGATGCTTGCCCGTCCAACGGTCCTACAGGAGCAGGCTTTCGCTCTGCTCGGCGTACCGCTCCCTCGTGTCCAGTAGTCGACCGCACGAGCGAAAAAGAATGCGATTCGGATCAGGCGGTTATGCGCTTTGCCAAGTGAAAAGTTCGGACTAGAGCATGCCTTTAGAAATGGGGTCAATCGGCTAAGCCGGCCGGCTGCGAAACCAATTGGCGTTGCCTGGGGCAGCTCGAGCTAAGCGGGAATTTGGGTGACGACGATTGATTGAGGGCGGCGTATCGAGGCGGGTGACACCCAATCTCCCCCATAGCTCGGGCCTTTATGTGCGCCGGCCCGCGCAGCGGCCGAGGCAGCAATCGATGTGTTCGCCGACAAGTACAACGCCAAGCACGACAAGGCGGTCGCCTGTCTGACCAAGGACCGGGAAGGGCTGCTCGCCTTCTTCGACTTCCCCGCCGAGCGGACCATCTGCGCATGTCGAACCCGATCGAGAGCGTGTTCGCGACGGTGCGTCATCGAACCGTGCGGACGAAAGGAGCCCTGTCGGCGAAGACGGCCACGCTTATGGTGTTCAAACTTGTCAACGCTGGCGCGAAAAACATGACGACGATTGAAGGGCGAAAATCAGTTGCCGAAAGTCGTCCGAGGCGCGATGTTGTGATCGGCGGCGGCAATGTCAAAAAATTGAAGAAGCTGCTGCTCGGATGTCGAGCGGGCCACAACAACAATGCGTTCCTCGGCGGATTTCGGCTTGAGCCGCGCGAAGCGCACGTGCCAGAGGCAAACCATAAACCAAGCGAATTGATGCCGCACAGCCACTCCGCAGCACGCTCCCAATTTTGCCGGCTGCGCCGTTGATGAGAATGCGTTTCATGGTGACGGCGCGCCCGGGACTTCGGGGTACTTACCCCTCCCCCCTCGCGGACAACCTGGGAAATCGGCCAGCCCCGGCGGGCCAAAATTTTTGGGCCCCAACGAAGGACCCCGAGACAGCTGACCGACTGCGGCCACCGACCATGGCCGCTGCTGTCAGTTCGGACCACCGAGGTGCCAGAGCGATCCGGCGCCGGGCCGCCGTTGGGGGGAGCTCTTTCCAGCCGGCTGATCAGGCCCTGAGCATCCCCGATGCCTTCGCTACGTGGGTGGCTATTGCATCCATCAGTGCCGGTGAAAGGCAGTCGTACGGCTCGAGCCGCAGCTCCTTTAGCCGCGAGCGGACCGCGGGCATCTGGTCGGGAGGAGTGCCGGACTCAATGATGGAGGAAACAAATGCGGCAAACTCGGGGGCTGACCAGCCTCGCTCGTTCGAAAGCTCGGTATGGACGAAATCCAAGCCATGAAACGGGTGCTTCGTATTCTCGATTCGTCCGTACATGTGCACGCCGCACGCCGTGCAGGCGTGGCGCTGAATGGCCGCGTTGGCGTCGACAACCTTGAGCTTGTCGGCGTTCTTGGAGACACTAAGCTTGTCGCGCGGCACGACGGCGACTTGCGAGAACAGCGCGCCCGCGGGTTTCCAGCATTTGGTGCATCCGCACACGTGGTTATGAGCGGACTGCGCCGTGATGCTTACCTCGACGGGATTGCTAGCGCATTTGCAATGAAGCGTACCGCCCGCGAAGCTCGCGGAGCCGGGCGGCACGCCATTATCTACCGCCGGATGAATTGAGATCTTCGCCATGATGTCCTCCCAAACTTGTTAACGCAGTTGTTGCTACGCCGCTCGGGAGCGATCATGTTCTCAAGCAGCGGTTCGCACCGAGAGTCCGACCGGTCCGAGCGCCGGGCTCTTGAATTGTAGACGCTTTTCGACGAGGAGGAAAACTGCCATGAAAACCCGTGCTGCTGTTGCATTGGAGAAGGCCAAGCCGCTCCAGATCGCGGAGGTCAACCTCGACGGGCCGAAGGCCGGGGAGGTTCTGGTCGAGGTCAAAGCCACCGGCATCTGCCACACCGACGAGTTCACGCTTTCCGGCGCCGACCCCGAGGGGCTGTTCCCGGCCATTCTGGGACATGAGGGCGCCGGCATTGTCGTCGATGTCGGGCCTGGCGTGACGAGCGTGAAGAAAGACGATCACGTTATTCCCCTCTACACACCCGAATGCCGGCAATGCCCCTCGTGTCTCTCGCGCAAGACCAATCTCTGCACGGCCATCCGCGCCACGCAGGGGCAGGGCGTTATGCCGGACGGCACGTCGCGCTTCTCACTCGATGGCAAGAAGCTACACCACTACATGGGTACTTCCACGTTCGCAAACTTTACCGTGCTGCCGGAAATTGCGGTCGCCAAGATTTGCGAGGACGCTCCTTTCGACAAGGTGTGCTACATCGGCTGCGGCGTGACGACCGGCATCGGCGCAGTCCTCAACACCGCCAAGGTGGAACCCGGCTCTAAGTGCGTTGTATTCGGACTCGGCGGCATTGGACTCAATGTCATCCAGGGCCTGCGGCTTGCCGGCGCCGACATGATCATCGGCGTCGACGTCAACAATGGTAAGAAGGAATGGGGCGAGCGCTTCGGCATGACCCACTTCGTCAATCCGAAGGAGGTTGGCAGCGATCTGGTCGCGCATCTCGTCAACATGACAAAGCGGGGCGCCGACCAGATCGGCGGCGCCGACTACACCTTCGACTGCACCGGCAATGTCGCAGTGATGCGCCAAGCCCTGGAGGCCTACCACCGCGGTTGGGGTCAGGCCATCATTATCGGCGTGGCCCCGGCCGGTGCGGAAATTGCGACGCGTCCGTTCCAGCTGGTCACCGGCCGCGTTTGGAAGGGGACGGCCTTCGGCGGCGCCCGTGGTCGCACCGACGTGCCGAAAATCGTCGACTGGTACATGGAAGGCAAGATCGAGATTGACCCGATGATCACGCATACCATGGCGCTGTCGGAGATCAACAAGGGCTTCGACCTGATGCATGAAGGCAAAAGCATCAGGAGCGTGGTCGTGTACTGATATTCGGAGCCATCCGTACCAACCGCCCCGGGCTGTTGATCGCCGAGATGAGATCCAGGGGGCTCACAGTTGTCCGCGCGCACCAATGAAAAGCGAATCACGGAATGCATGGTCGGCACCATGGATGCCGACATCCTTGCGGACCTAAAAGACTTATGGATTTGTGTATATAGTTGCACGATAATTGCGCGTGTGTCGCTGGATCTTCCGACGGAGCGATTTCATGGACCTAATAGCGATTGTGGTTACGGTTTGTGCGCTAGCGCACCCCGATTACTGCGAGGAGCAGCGTCTCGAATACATGTGGAACGGCTCGCTGAGGCAGTGTGTCATGACCGCCCAGCCCTATATTGCCCAGTGGATCGGCGAGCATCCCAAGTGGAGCGTCAAACGCTATCATTGCGAGTACCCGCACGCTAAAGAGAAGGCCGATGCGGGCGGATCAGCACGCCAGACGTGACGCTTTTCTCGGCAAGATCGGTACCCGGCCGGTCGTCATGGGCATACTCAACGTGACGGCGGATTCCTTCTCCGATGGCGGGCGTTTCGTGGCCGTCGAGGTGGCGCTTGCGGACGCGCAGCAGTTGGCGATGCACGGCTGCGACCAGGACCGGCTCGATCTGGGCAGGTTACTCGCCTCCGCTACCGGAGCCACGGTCCGGATGGCACAGTTCGTCGTCATTGGATGGCCAAGTTCCGACATCATCTTTGCCAGAAGCTCGTTGGAGAGAAGCCCGGAGTCAACCAGCACTCCGTCGCTATCGAAGATCACGAGATTCCATGGTGAGCCGGTTACCGAACGGGCCGTTGCGGTCATCTGCCGCCAAGACATCTCAACGCGGATATTATAGTTTCGACGAAAGGACGGCGCGTGGTTTGCCCTAGGAACGGGACATGAATAGAGTGGAAACGTTGTCATTGCTGGCGGGGATCGCGCTGCTCGCCGCCGCTGCATACTCGTCGGCGCGGGCGGACCATCTCAACGACTACCCGACCGCCGCGCGGGTCGATTATGTGTTCGGTTGCATGAAAGCCAATGGCGAGACGCAACGTACGCTCGATCACTGTTCGTGCTCGATCGACATCATCGCTTCGATCCTGCCTTACGACCGCTAGGTGGAGGCATCGACCGTGCTTAGCATGGCGCAGGTGCCGGGATATCTTGGCGGTCAGTTTCGTTCAACGGAAATCGCCAAAAAAGCGGTCGAAGACTTGCGTCGTGCTCAAGCGGAAGCCGAAATCCGCTGCTTCTGAGGACAACGAGCTACATGGCCTGCGCGGTTGGCCATTCGGCCTTGAACTACGCGGCCGTCCGTTATCGACCGCTTCAGGGCGGAACGTCGCCCCTGAGTTCGGCCACGAAATGAACGTTGGTGGTAAGAGTTCACGCGCACCCGCGTCGAGATCGCGGTCACGCCGAAGCCTTAGGCCAGACCGACTACCCACGCCGTTCGCCGTTTCTTGCCGATCATCGACGAGGCTCCATCCGCGGCGTTCGCCGCCTACTCCCATTCCAACTCGGAATACGCGACGGTAGCGTTGCGCGCATTGTACTCCTCAAACAACTCCCAGCGTGAATTCTTGCGAGAGCCCCGCGGTCTGAGCAGCGGCTGCGAGCAGCACGCCCCGCCTGATAAGGTCTCGGTAGTCTTCGATGTCCAAAATCGAGCTTGGTTCCGTTGTCGACTGCCAAGGTGGGCGGCACGATTTTCGTATCGTCGAGCACGGCCCCCATGCTGCGCCGAAAAGCCTCAAGATAGAAACGTCCCACTTCGCAAGCGCCTGCGCCAATCGGCGATGGCCAACATAAACCCCCGGGGGTGCCAATGCGGCATTGCCGAACACATGATCCGGATGGGCATGCGTATATTGATCACGTATTTGATCGGCTTCTGCGTCACTCGGCGAATGGCAGCCAGCAGAGCACGCCCTTCGCGCGCACTACCGCCCGTGACTGCGAAGCATCTTCGCCCACCACAAAGCTGATATTCACAATGGCGCCGCCGTTCTCCGCGTTCATCAGCGCAACGGCTCAAAGTGAACGTTAAATCCGGCATCTAGTTCCTCGACCGCGAGCGGCACGATCAATTCTTGCGAATAAGTCAGCCTGGTTGCCCTGCCGGCGCAGACCCTGCGATGAAAGCCGCAACGACGAGGAATTTTGAAGTGCCGACAGTGAAGGAGCGCGCGAAGGGACGCCTTGTTCGTGTTTTGTGTTCGGGTGTTCGTGTTCCACCGTGTCCAAATGTTTAGACATGGCTGCCCATCGGATTTTTAGGGGTGCAGAACATTTTAGTTGCGCGCGAAAAAGTGCGGGCCTACAATCGGAAGCTTTCTGGCATCAAGGGCGTCAGCCTCTAGGGAGAGCTGCCGTTTCTTCGGAGGCTGGGAGCGAGAGTCAACAAGAGAACAAGGATCTCGTCCCGACCGCTAACGCCGTGACACGCTGCCGGAAATGCTTCGCCAGGCTAAGGCTGGGTCTAGCACCGTGAGGCCGAGCTTGCTTTGAGCTGGCTTGTTCGCATCGGTGCAGCCCTCACACGTCGCAGGGAGGACACGCGATGCGTTATCTTTCGCTTACGCTCAGTACTTGCCTAGGCGCGATCACGGCGCTCGCCGGATCCGCCTACGCCGATGATCTCGCCAAGATGTCGGCGAACCCCGCCGAGTGGGTGATGCCGGCGCGCACCTACGACAACCAGCGCTACTCGACGCTCAAGCAGATCAACGCGAACAACGTCGGGAAGCTACAGGTGGCATGGACGTTCTCAACCGGCGTCCTGCGCGGTCATGAAGGTGCACCGCTGGTCGTTGGCAACACGATGTACGTGCACACGCCATTCCCCAACATCGTTTACGCACTCGATCTTGAGCACGATGCGAAAATTCTCTGGAAGTATGAGCCGAAGCAGGATCCGAACGTGATTCCCGTGATGTGCTGCGATACTGTAAATCGCGGCGTGTCATACGGCGATGGCAAGATCTTCCTGCACCAAGCCGACACAACGCTGGTTGCGCTCGACGCGAAGACCGGCAAGGTCGTTTGGTCGGTGAAGAACGGCGATGCGTCGAAGGGACAGACCGGTACGTCCGCGCCACACGTCATTAAGGACAAGGTTCTGGTCGGCATCTCTGGCGGAGAGTTTGGTGTGCAATGTCACGTCACCGCCTACGACATGAAGGACGGCAAGAGGCTCTGGCGGGCATACTCGGAGGGGCCAGACGATCAAATCATGGTCGATCCCGAGAAGACCACCTCGCTCGGCAAGCCGGTCGGTAAAAATTCGAGCCTGAAGACGTGGCAGGGCGACCAGTGGAAGATCGGCGGCGGCTGCACCTGGGGCTGGATGGCATACGATCCTCAGTTGAACCTGTTCTACTACGGTTCGGGCAACCCCTCGACTTGGAATCCGAAGCAACGTCCCGGTGACAACAAGTGGTCGATGACCATCTGGGCCCGTAGCCCGGATACTGGCATGGCGAAGTGGGTCTATCAGATGACGCCCCACGACGAATGGGACTATGACGGCGTCAACGAGATGATCCTCACCGATCAACAGATCGACGGTAAAGAGCGCAAACTGGTGACGCACTTCGATCGCAACGGCCTCGGCTACACGCTAGACCGCGAGACCGGAGAGCTGCTCGTCGCTCAGAAGTACGATCCGACGGTCAATTGGACCACCGGCGTTGACATGGACAAGAACTCGCCCAACTACGGTCGGCCCGCGGTTGTGCCGCAGTATTCGACCGATGTGAACGGTGAAGACCATAACAACAAGGGCATCTGTCCGGCCGCGCTCGGTTCTAAGGACGAGCAGCCAGCAGCCTACTCGCCCGACACGCAGCTGTTCTATGTTCCGACAAATCACGTCTGCATGGACTACGAGCCGTTCAAGGTGAGCTACACGGCGGGCCAACCCTATGTTGGGGCGACGCTCTCCATGTATCCGCCCCCCGGCAACTCGAATATGGGCAACTTCATTGCCTGGGATGGCAAGAGCGGAAAGATAGTGTGGTCAAACCCGGAGCTGTTTTCAGCATGGGGCGGTGCCCTCGCGACTGCTGGCGGCGTCGTGTTCTATGGGACGCTCGAAGGCTATCTGAAAGCAGTCGATGCGAAGACGGGTAAGGAACTGTACAAGTTTAAGACCCCGTCGGGCATCATCGGCAATGTCATGACCTACGAGCACGGCGGCAAGCAGTACATTGCGGTGCTGTCCGGCGTGGGCGGTTGGGCCGGAATTGGTCTGGCGGCCGGCTTGACCGACCCGACCGCTGGCCTCGGTGCGGTGGGCGGCTACGCGGCGCTGAGCAACTACACCGCGCTCGGCGGCCAGCTCACGGTCTTCGCCTTGCCGCAGTGAAGCCGACCCGAAGCTGAAACCCAATCGCGCCGGCGCGTCACCACGAGTGACGCGCCGGAGTTGCAGTCTCAATTGCCGTGAGCCGCGCAAGCAAGCCGTCATTGAAGTCAACTACGGTTGCGGCCGTCTTCGTGCTGGCCGCCCCATTGCTTTGGGCCAGCATCGCTCTGGGAGACGGATCGGGAGATCCGACCGCTGTCAAGAATGCAGATGGCAAGTATTTCGATAAAGACGGCAACCCGACTTACAGCATCAAGCCCGACGGCACCGTCGATTGGTACACCTACTCAGGCTACGTGCGCTACCATTCCGAATGCCACGTCTGTCACGGGCCAAACGGCGACGGCTCCTCCTATGCGCCGGCGCTTAAGGATTCGCTAAAGACGATGAGTTACAGCGATTTCCTCGGTTTGGTCGCAGGTGGCCGCAAGAATGTGAACACCGCCAACGAGAACGTCATGCCTGCCTTCGGCGACAATAAGAACGTAATGTGTGTGATCGACGATATCTTTGTTTATCTGCGTGCGCGTGCCAACGACGCGCTCGATCGGGTGCGGCCGGCCAAACATGAAGACAAGCCCGAGGCGGCCAAAAAATGGACTAAACTCTTGCTTCGGTCAGGGTGGGTAAAAGGAGTCGCGATGACCAAGGTCGCTCTACATCGCTTGCTGACATACGCCGCCGCATGCTGCGCAGTGGCGGCAATGGCTTCCCCGATCGCGTCTCTCGGCCAGAGAGGCGGAGCATTAGAAGAAGGCCTCGAGCTTGTCGATCCGAATGTCCTGCGTGTCTGCATCGACCCGAACAATATGCCTTTCTCCAGTGAGAAGGGCGAAGGATTCGAAAACCAAATCGCGGAGCTGTTTGCTGAGAAGCTTGAGCAGAAAGTCGCCTATACCTTCTACCCCCAGGCGACCGGCTTTGTGCGGATGACGCTGAATTCGCATCGTTGCGACCTCATAATGGGCTATCCGCAGGGCAACGAGATGGTGCAGAATACCAACCCCTACTACCGGACCGCATATGCGTTCGTATCGAAGGCTGGGAGTCCGCTTGAGACGGTGGATACCCTTGCCGACGCGCGGTTGAAGGACGCGCGGATTGGCGTCGTCGCCGGCACGCCGCCCGCCACCTATCTCGTTGCCGACGGACTGATGACTAAGGCGAAGTCATATCCGCTGGTGATCGATACACGCGTCAATTCATCCGCCAAGGCGATGATGAATGATCTTGCGTCGGGCGAAATCGACGCCGGCGTGCTATGGGGGCCGATGGCGGGTTACTACGCCGCTCGAGCCAACGCGCCGATGCGTGTGACGCTGCTGACGAAGGAAACGGGCGGACCGCGCATGGTGTATCGCATCACCATGGGCGTTCGTCCCTCCGATCAGAACTGGAAAAGGCAGCTGAACAAGCTGATTGCCGAGAACCAACCCGCGATCAACAAGATCATGCTCGCGTTCGGCGTACCGCTTCTGGACGACAACGAGCAGCTCATCGCCGGCAATTCATCGACCCCGAAGTGATGATGTGCCCGACCGCCGTGCGGCGACGTGGCTTGTCAAGTTTGCCGTAAACCTCGGGCTGAAGACCTGCTGCCTGCGCGGCCCGGTATCGAATGGAGGATTTTCGAGGTCCCACCCCGGCCGCGCTCGCCGGAGCGCGGATCCTCACGACGGCGCAGGCTGAAGAGCTATGGAAGACGGGTGCGATCTCTGTCGACGTTCTTCGCTACGTGCGTCGTCCGGCCAACCTGTCGCCGGGGACGATCTGGCGCGAACCAGAGCAGATGAATGTCCCGGGCAGCGTCTGGCACCCGACACCGGATACGGTGCGCTCAGCCCAATCAGTGAAGGCTATCTCCGCGGCAGCCTTGGTCGCGTTACCGACGGCGACAAACAAATGTCATCTACTGTCGGTAAGACTGCTCGATGTCCTGGAATGCCGCCAAGCGCGTACTGACAATGGGCAACCGAAACGTCGCCCGGTATCCGAAAGGCCCCGACGGCTGGGAAGCGTCCGGACTCCCGTTGGAAACGCCCGCGCTGGGGCCGGCGGCGAATAGCGCGTCGCTTAGTTCAGGGCTTGGCGAAGAGCGCGGCTAAGCGCCAACACGCGCTGCTCGATGATGGTGGGCACTTCGCAGACGTAACGAATCGATTTGCGCCGATCGTCGAAAATCCGCGTGCTCCATTCGACTTGCGCCGCGAGCGCGTCGATCTTTGATTTGTCTTGTTCCGGCTTGTCCTGTAGCTCCCGCAGCGTGCTTACGTCGACGCGTATCTTATCGGCAAGTTCCTCCTCATTGCGGGCGACGCGCTCGATACCGCTCATCACTTCGCTGTGCTGCCGGCTCAAGGTATCGAATACTCCGGCAAAGATTTTCTTGGCCTTGTCTTGCTTCTCGGCAGCGCTGCCGGTGACGAAATCGGCAATGGTCTTCTCGGCGACGTCGAGTGGGGTGCGCCACGCGGCCAAGCGAACGACGACATCCTGAATCTTTGGGTCGTCCTGCCAGGAATTGCCGACATCGGCGATCGAGGGGCCATCCCACATCGACGCAACCGCCATTTGGGGCACCTTCGGCTGCATGCACGGCCAGTCCGGGTCTCGCGGATCGGCAGCGTCCGCCGGCGAGGGCAGCGCCGCGGCGGCTGCACATAGACTCAAGAGAAGCGCAAGGTATCTCATCATCTGCTCCCTGGCGCGCGGGCCGGCACCGATAATCGCCATCCGGCTCAGCGATCAGACATGGTAATGCCCCAAGGCTGTTGGGCGACCTGGATGATATTGATGACCTTCGGCGCAGGGACGTCGATGATCGACACGTCGTTGGACACACCGTTCGTAGTCAGAAGATATTTTTCATCCGGCGTAAACGCCATGTGCCACACGCGCTGGCCGACCAGCAGATATTTAGTAACCTGATAAGTCACTTCGTCAACCACGGCCACGTGGTTTGACGGCTCCAGTGCCACAAAACCAGTCTTGCCGTCGCGCGTGATGTTGATGCCAACCGGCTGAATGGGTTCCGGCGGCATACCGGCGATCTTGAAGGCGATCTTCTGAACGGTCTTGAGCGTCTCGGTATCGATGAAGTGCGCCTTGTTCGTGGTCTTGGACGTGTTCACAAGAATTTTGCCGTGGGGGCTTATCCCCATGCCCTCGGGTTCGACGCCAACCTGGACGTCGCCGATTTGCGCTCGCCGCGCGCACTCGCCTAGCTTCCGCGCGGTAGGAGTGGCCAATGTCAATGGAGTGGCAGTCCCCTTGCGCCAGTAAGACCGCGCTGTTGAAGTCGACCCTCGCGATATTGGCTCCGGTAAGATCAGCGTTAGTCAGATCGGCACCCGCGAAATCAGCGTCGCTTAGATCCGCCCCGGAGAAATTAGTGTGTTGGAGCTTGGCAAACTCAAAATTCACGTGGGCGAGGGCCGCGCCCTCAAAGTTCGCGCCGGTCAAGTTCGCTCGCGAAAAATCAGCGCGGATGAGCCCCATGGACTGGTTACGCATGTCCGCGGAGGCCCGAAGATGAGAAAGGTTCGCTTCGCGCATGTCGTCGAGACTGAAGCGCGCCGTTACCTTGGCGCCTGATAGGTTGGCTGCAACAAACCTGGCTGCTTCCTCCGGACGCGTTTCGAGCCCAGTCGAGACGATTAGCGTTTCCAATACGGCATTGGAGAGGTCGGCATGGGAAAAATCGGCACCCATGATCCACGCTAGATTCAGTCTGGCTCTCGGCAATTTAGCACCGACGAGTTTAGCTGCGACGAGTTTGGCGCCGCGTAGATCGACATCCGATCGCTCTTTCGCCGAACGCGTCGAGCTTCTCGTAGCCGAGGGCGATCGCCCAAGCGATCTGAAGAAAGGATCGCATCGATGCGATTTTGATGGCCGACATCGCAGGCCCAAGGCTTTCCGCCGCTTCGGTCATAAATTCACCAGCGGCCATCTGTAAGTCACAGCGGGCATCTGTATGGGCGAGCGACCGGGCAGAAGGTCGATTTGCCAACCAGCACGGCTGCCGGGGGCCTAACTTGCCGCCCAGGACTGTGCTAACCGTAAGTCAGGTCAATAATAGTGCCCGCCATAGTACCGGCAGTGCCGGTGCCAGTAATTGTCAATCCAACATGCTCTGGGATTAACCGGCGGCCCCCAGAAGGGACTCCCCCAGTACCAACCGACTATGCCCCCGACAACCAAGCCGACAGGCCCGGCGACCACCAGGCCCGCGCCGGCACCGAAAACCGCGCCGACGTTATCTGCGTGCGAACTCGTCGGAGCAAGGGCAATCATCAAAATCGGCGCTGCAGCCAGTAAAGTCTTGCGCATGGTTCATCCCCCGTAAGGCTAAATGTGAAGTCGAACATAAGAGCCCCAGACACTCAACGTGGCAAACGGGTCGGTGATTTTTTTCAGTGGACTGTTGCAGGGCAGCCACATGTCACACGCATTACGCCCTCGGCCGATGTTTGCAAAACGAAATGCTGTGATCTCGGTCACGTTGGCCGCTGCCATGGCCGTGGGACGCTAGAATAAGCCGTGAGGTCAGCGCTGCCCCGCGCTTCCGGAGAATCAATGCTGTACCGTCGAGCGCCGGCGGACCTGGAGAGCCATGTTTGACGAAGCGGAAAGCGCGCACGTGATAGCCGTCCGGAATGTGTTCGAAGCGCATCGGATCATTGCCGAACAGAAAGCACGTATTTCTGCACTCAAGACGGCCGATCACACGACGCGAGGGCATGAACAATTGCTGGAAATTCTCGAACGCAGGCTACGCTCCTTGAGGATGATGAGCGCCAGCTCCGAGCCGCACGCGACCGAGCATGACCGGCCGCCGCTTCCCGCCGCCCTGGTCCGTCGAGGAAACGGACGCCTGCTTCATCGTGAAGGATCCGACGGGGCACTCACTGGCCTATGATCTATTTCGAGGAGGAACCCGGCCGGTGAGCGGCGACGAGACTGATGACGCGCGACGAGGCGCGACGCATCGCTGCGAACATCGCCAAGCTGCCGGAGCTGCTGAGGCGATAACCCCCGTGCACACAGACGGTTCATAGGCGCTAGCGCCCTGGTCCTCCGCTGCGCGCTCTGTCGCCAATATCCCGGAGGCATCGCGCAATTTCAGCTCACGGGTTGTCCTTGTCTCCGCCTTCGAACCAACAATTGGCCTGCTGGCCATTGTATCTTGCCGATCCTTCGATGTCCGCTGCTGGCAGATGCGGACATTTCAACTAGGCCACTTCGGTAGCGAATGACCCAAAGCGGGCATTCCTTAAGTTGCGAGCGGTGCTGCTAAATCTGATGAATTATACCAAACCTCAGTAAGGCTGACTCGCTTGGGATTCCCAAATCACCCGCAACATGATTCAAGGTGGCAAACGGAGGGTCGTTTGCCATGGGGACTGCGATTGCGGTGCGGACGGACTTTTCGAGCCAGAAACTTCGTCGCCTGGCGACGCGGGTTAAGAACGCCGCTCAGGCGCGCCGGCTGCTTGCGATCGCAGCAGTGCTCGACAGTGCCGCGCGGGAAGAGGCGGCGAAGATCGGCGGCATGGATCGGCAGACCCTGCGGGACTGGGTGATCCGGTTCAACGATCAGGGGCCGGACGGCCTGATCAACAAATCGTCTCCGGGTGCGCCCGGCAAGCTGAGCAAAGAGCACAAGGCGTTTCTCGCCCGCCTGGTGGAGGAAGGGCCGATCCCGGCGGTCCACGGGGTGGTGCGCTGGCGGGCCTGCGATCTGATTATGCGGCTTCACGAGGAGTTCGGCATCTCGGTCTCAGACGACACGGTCTACCGTGCTTTGAAGGAGCTGGGTTTCTCGCATGTGAGTGCCCGGCCGAAGGCTTACAAGCAGGACTCCGAAGCCATGGAGGCGTTCAAAAAAACTTTCCCGCCCGCGTGGCCGAGGTCCGCGCTAAGCTTGCGCCTGGCACACCGATAGAAGTGTGGTGCCAGGACGAGATGCGGGTCGGCCAGAAGAACAAGCTGACCTATCGCTGGGCCAGAAAGGGCTCGCGCCCGCGCGCCGTTCACGATCAGCGCACCCAATCGACCTATCTGTTCGGTGCGGTCTGTCCCGAGCTTGGGACGGGAGCCGCGCTGGTGCTGCCAGCCTGCAACAGCGAAGCCATGCAGCTCCATCTCGATGAGATCGCGATTAAGGTCAGCCCCGGAGCACACGCAATCCTGCTCCTCGATCAAGCCGGCTGGCATGGCGCCAAAATTCTCAAGGTGCCGAGCAACATCACGCTTATGCCGCTGCCGCCGCGCGCGCCCGAACTCAATGGCCAGGAAAACATTTGGCAGTTCATGCGGCAGAACTGGCTCTCAAATCGGATCTTCAAATCCTTCGACGATATCGTCGATCACTGCTGCTACGCTTGGAACACCCTCACCGATCAGCCTTGGAAAATCATGTCCATCGCACGCCGCGACTGGGCAACCATGGGTTACTCAATGTGAGGATTGGTATTAGTCCCAGCGATGACGCGGACAGCGAGATCAGCGCAGCACCAAGGATGATCCATAGCGTATCGAGTTCTGTTATCAGGAGCAGCGCCACAGTGGCGATGGCGATGACGATGGTCACCGGGTCGGTGAGCGCGTCGTATGCCTATGGAATGACCGCCGCGAGCAACAGGCCCGCGCTCGCTATCACTACCGTCTGCAAAACTCCCTTGACCCGAGGATTCTCCATCTTCCGGCCGACGTAATGGACCAGCGGGATTATCAGCAACGCGGGGGTTACCATGGCCGCCCATCCCGCAATCGCACCCGGCACACCGGCCACGAAGTAACCGACGCTGACAATGTAAAGCCCCACAGGTCCCGGCGTGCTCCGCGTGATGACCACTGCCTCGTTTAGTTGTTGGTCGGTTAATACGTGGTACTGAAACACAAGCGCATTTTGGATCACGGGCAACGACGCAAGACCGGCGAACGCTGTAATGGTGCCTTTGAGCAAAATCAGATAGAGCAAAAAAGGGTTCATGAGCGCACCGGTAAAAATGCGCCGACTACACCGGCACCAATCAGCACTTCAATCGGAGGGATGTGGGCCACCACGTACAACAGGAAGGCCGCTGCGCCAATAAGGATCACGCGGAGTCGTCCCGATCCTTTGAAGTAGGGCTTGGCAATCGTCCAAACCGTTTTGGTTGTTATGCCGACAGCCGCCGCGACAGCGCCATGGATCGCGGCTTGTACGAATTGGTTGTCCTGCCAATAGTCGAGTAGTTGGAGGGAACCACGCGGTCGTGTACGACAAGTGGTTACCGATCGAGATGCCGTCGAATCCGAGCCGCCGCGCAAGACGGACTTGTTCTGTATGCTCCGCATGGCGTTGGGCCATTGATTCGGTGCGGCGGTGCTCCGCACCGATAAACAATGAAAGCTTCATTGGAACGCTCATCCTGCTGTGGAAACGCCAAGGGTACGGGGCCGACCATAGCGATGTCACGAGGCCGTAGAAATCAGCTATTGGCCGGGACCCCATGGTGGCGCGGTGGCTTGCCGCCGTTGCAACGTTTGGGATTTTGGCACGCCCCAGGCAACTCGAGTTAAAATGCTGCTAGACTTCTCGGTAGGGGAGCCATGCAACCAACAATCACCGTGATCGAGAGGCCCGAGCCTTATATGCGGGAGGCGATCGTCCGTCCGCTGATCGCTTTCAACAACAGTCGGGCCAGTCAGCCCGAAGATTATCGCCCAATGGTAATCATCCTCTCCGATCCTGATACCGGCGAAATTATAGGCGGCTTGTGGGGCGAAACGAACTTCGCCCACCTGCATGTCGATGTTCTGTTCGTCCCCGAAATGTTGCGAGGCTTCGGTCTCGGTCGACAAATGTTGCTTCAGGCGGAACAAGAAGCGAAAGCTCTTGGCTGTCGAGGCGCATGGTTGGATACCTACAGCTTTCAGGCGCGCGGATTCTACGAGCGGCTAGGGTACGCTGTATTTGGCACCCTTCACGACTACCCGCCGGGTCAGAGTCGTATCTTTCTGCATAAAGCCTTTGTCGCGTAGAACCACGACAAACTAGCCAAGGGCTTTGCCCTTGATTTCCCTTCGTCCCGCAGGTTGCGAGAGGGCGGAGAATGAGCGGCATTATCCGGCTGACGAGGGATCAGCCGGGTGCCGCTCATGAACTCCTTCTACAAACACCACAGGGACAGCATTCGATGGCATTACCGGTGCTTTGATCGCATCCTGCTGAACGGGTTAATTTAGCCGTTCCAGCAGCCGGAGCGCGTCGTCGGGTTCTTCAACACCTACCGGCAGCTTTACCCGGTGAGCCGGCACACGCTGCGCGACCTTGCCGAGCAGTTTCAACGCTGGCTGAAAGGGTGGTCGGAGAAACGGAACATCCCGGTTGCGGAGGCTCCGAAAGGCCGCCGCGACGACTTCGTCGAGGCCTATTTCCGAGGAGCAAACCCGGACCAAGTCGTGGTCATCGTCAAAGCGCGCGAACCAGCGCGCATCATGACGGCGATCGGCGACAGCAAAACCAACCGCTGGCATCTTCAAATCGCCAACCGCTGGGTGGTTTAATACAACTTCTATATCAACGACCGGCAGTGGGGACGGATGTTCGTCCGCATCTGTCCCTACCTTCCGTTCTCCGCCCGCGTCTGCCTCAATCAGCATCATTGGCTGGCGAACCGCATGGGTGAGGAAGGCATCGCCTTTAAGCAGTGCGACACGGCCACTATTAACGGTCTAACGACTTTGTACGTGCATGGAAGCTCGCAGCAAAATTGGGTCCGCTTGCTGGCCCGAAACCGAAGTGACGAGACGTCCGCGATTTGGTCGCGATCGGGTGAAAAGCGGACACAACTCGGACATCGCAGAAGTGAAGCGTTTGCCGTTGGGGATTTCGGCGCGCGGACGATAGAGCCGCACCATGTAGTTCCAGCCCGGCATGGTCGGGAGGCGGTCCGGAATCCTGCCGTCGCAGCCCCGAACTGCGGCGACGCGGCGGCGATCTTCCGCCGCATCAACCCGCCCGGCAAAAAATCGTAGAGCGGGCCGCCACAAACTTGAACGTGTTCAAACTTTAACCAGATCAGGAATGGGCCGACTCCGCTTTGGCCTCACATGAGCGTTGCCGAAAATATCGCGTTCGGACTTCGCGCAATACTCGCTTTGCCGAGGAGATTGCGCGTTCGAAGGACCCTTCTTCAAAGTTTTGCCCGATAGTTCCGACGCTGGACCGGCGACGGTTCGCTTTCGTCGTTAACGAGCCTTCTATTCCGATAACCGATTGATTGTTGGCCGGCTGACCCGTGACGGTACGAGCGCACCGCAAGAGCGCACCGCAAGAGCGGGACCGTACGCTTCGCGGGCCGCCCTCTTCCGGTTCTGTTGATCTCACGATAGCGCGCTGCGCCACGGGGCAGCGCACATTTCAGCCGGGTCCAAGCTCAAAACCGCTGGAGCACATGATGCGCGCGTTCTCCACTTTCCCGATTGGCGGTGTCATTTTGGCGCGTCAAGGAACGCCTACGCGCAGGGCATCGACCCGGAAAAGTCGATGCCGCGGCCGGACGACGGGCCGTCGTGAATATGGACGTTCATCGCCATGGGCTCCCACGCAGCGACTCTCACACACACCGCGCGAATGTGACGAGAAGAACAACTAACGCTGATCGCTCTGCTGGTCGCAGGTTAGTCGATCCTTCTGACTGTTACAACGCTTGCGCCGCTAAAACTGCTACCCTGGAGCGAAACTTTCATTAAGCGAACGACGGTGGTAATTTCTCTCCGAATCCCTGCAGTCGAAAGAACATGAAATGCGCCCACCGATCCCGCTTCACGAAGTGCCTGGCAAGCTTCTGGACCAGAACAAATGGCAGCAGATTGTGGAGCTGACCTCCAGCGAGATGGAAGCCCTTTGCTCGCTCAATGCGCCCGCGCCGGAAGGCGCAGCGGATTTCTTTTGGAATGGTTCGGGCTCGGACGCCGATGCGCGCCGTTGCTATCGGATAGGCAAATCACTCCTTGAGGACTGTCGCTTGCGCTTCATGAAGGGCACCCTTGTTGCTAGCGGCGAAAATAGGAACGGCGTCAGAAGATTAATCCCTGCGGACTGGTGGGGCGCTCTTTATCCTCAGTTCGCAACCGATCGCATTCAAGGCCGCACGCGTCAGTTCACAAATGTGGAGATCTACGACGCCGCTGCCTCGGTTGCGACGAGCGAGGCTCGGCTTAACGATTGCATAGCCTGGATGAAGCAGCGAAAGTTCGAAGGCATCAGTGAAAAGAAGGCACTGTGGCGCCAAGCAAGCCACGTTTTCGGAACGACGTTGACTACCAGAATGTTTGAAAACTGCTACAAGGCCGTATTCGATCGCGGCCGTGGCCGTCCTCTTAAGTCTATGAAGCAAAAGACGAATTAAATCGTCGCTTTGTTTTCGTTTTCTGTACTCATCAAATCTGCTTCACATCGCTGGCAATTCAGCGGCATCGGTGTTGGCGCGGTGATTGCCGACACATCAAGGATGACGTTTATGCCAACGGCAGCACGAACCCGCACGAAGACGAAGTCCAACGACGGGCTCGGTCGAAAGCAAATCGAGCTGGTTCACATTGCCTCGCTTTACCTAAATGACAACAATGCGCGCACTCATTCGGGGCATCAAATTAGGCAGATAGCGCGCTCAATCGAGCGGTTTGGCTTTAACAACCCAGTCCTCATCGATTAGAACAATCAAATCATCGCTGGTCACGGCCGCGTCGCCGCGGCGAAGCTGCTCGGCCATGAGACCGTCCCCACGTTGCGCGTTGAGCATTTGAGCGAAGAGGAAAAACGCGCTTTCATCATCGCCGATAATCGGCTTGCCGAAAAAGCCGGCTGGGACACCGACATTTTGGCGATCGAACTACAGGGCCTGTCGGATCTCGGCTTCGACATTGAACTCACCGGCTTTGAGATTCCCGAAGTCGAGATGATCTTCAACGCAACGGAGGAGCCCGCTGCCGAAGAGGAAATCGTCCCTGATCTCAAGCCCGATCGCGTCGTTAGTAAATTGGGCGACCTATGGTCATTGGGTGACCACCGTCTCCTCTGCGGCGATGCTCGCCGACGGGAAGCATTCGAAATCTTGCTGTCCGGCGGGACCGCACAGCTCGCATTTGTCGATCCTCCTTACAACGTCAGGATCCACGGACACGTTTCCGGAAAGGGCCGGACTAAGCACCGGGAATTTGCTCACGCGAGCGGTGAAAAATCGCGAGCACAGTTTACGAAGTTTCTCGAGGACTCCCTGGGCCTACTCGCCGAATATTCAGTTGACGGCGCCATTCATTTCGTCTGCTCGGACTGGCGGCACTTGGACGAGATGTTGACGGCCGGCCGCCGCACCTATCAGGAATTGAAAAATCTCGCGGTCTGGGCCAAGACTAACGGCGGTATGGGCTCTTTTTACCGAAGTCAGCACGAGCTGATCTTCGTTTGGAAGAACGGCCGCGGCGAACACATCAATAATGTTGAACTTGGTCGCCACGGCCGCAACCGCAGCAACGTTTGGACTTATACCGGCGTTAACGCCTTTGGGCCTGACCGTCTCGATGCACTTGCGATGCACCCGACTGTCAAACCCGTCGCCCTTGTTGCCGACGCCATCCGCGACTGTTCGCGCCGCGGCGACATCGTCCTCGATAGTTTTGGTGGCAGTGGCACAACGCTAATCGCTTGCGAGCGAACGCATCGTAAGGCGCGGCTCATTGAACTTGATCCGATCTACTGCGATCAAATCGTGCGCCGTTGGCAAAAGCTGACGGGACAAACGGCGCTGCATGGCAGCAATGGCCGGCCGTTCGATAGTCCCAGGTCTCAACGGAGCGGTCGTAGATGAGGCAGGGAAGGACGCGCCAAGCAAAGTTGGGCAGCGAACGCTGCTACGTCGTGGGCTATGGCAAGCCACCTACCGCGTCCCGGTTTAAACCGGGGCATACGGGCAATTCCAAGGGACGGCCGAAAGGTCACAAGAACCTCAAAACGCTGATCCGGCAAGCGATGACGGCAAGAATTCTTCGTTCAAGAGGGTTCGAGCAACAGGCAGGTGAGCAAGATTGAAGGCGTGGTACTGCGTCAATTGCAAAATGCGCTTAAGGGGAACGACCGTTCGGCAATGGCCGTCATCAGGATGGCGCTTCAGTTAGGCTTCCTCGATGACGGAGCCGAAGGCCACCAGGCCGAGGTTGTGCTGAGCGCTACCGATGAACGCATTTTGAAGGAACTAATTGCTCGCCGCGGAGGAAAGCGCCGATGAGCAAGCGCAAGCTTTCTGGCAAAATCGATCAGCTTTCTGCAGACCGTCTGTTCGAGAAATTGAGCGCCGCCGCTCAGCGCAGGTTCTTCGAGTTGCATTTGGCTAACGATTTTCCCGCTTTTGTGATGAAGGTCTTTGAGACCGTCTCTGGTGGGGATGAGTTCCTGTCGAATTGGCACATCGATGCGATGACCTATACGGCGCAACGGGTGTTAGATGGAAAGCTTAAACGGCTGATAGTGACGGTGCCACAACGGCACTTGAAATCCATTATTTTTTCAGTCGCCCTGCCCGCGTTCCTCCTGGGACGTGATCCGACGAAGCGTATTATATGTGTAAGCTATTCAAACGACTTGGCTATTAAGCACGCCAATGACTTTCGTGCGGTTTTGGGTTCACGCTGGTACCGTCGCATTTTCCCTGACTCCAAGGTTAGTCGCGAGAAAGACACTCAAACCGAGACCATGACGACGGCTCGCGGTTATCGATTGGCGACTTCGCTGGGCGGGCCGCTAACGGGTCGAGGTGCGGACCTGGTCGTCTTGGATGACCCTCAGAAACCTGAAGAGGCGCTGTCAGAAGCTCATCGCAATCATGCTGCGCAATGGTTCGACACGACTCTCCTGTCGCGTCTCGAGTTCAAAGCCCATGGCGCCGTCATACTTGTCATGCAGCGGCTTCATGAAGACGATTTGGCAGGACGCCTGCTCGAAAAGGGCGGGTGGTGTCACCTCAAAATCTCAGCCATTGCCCAATTGGACGAGCGGATCCAAGTCGGCCCTCGCCGGACTATTCGTCGTAAAGCCGACACTGTCATTGATGCACGTCGCGAATCCTTGCAAGAGCTTGAGAAACTTCGGCAGAGCATGAGTACGCTTCATTTCTCGGCGCAATACCAACAAGAACCTATTCCGCTTGAGGGAAATATCATCAAGAGAGAATGGTTCAAAGAATACGATGCTGCTCCAGTTTGTGCCGGCAATGACAGGCTCGTTACTAGCATTGACACCGCGATGAAAGGCGATCCACTCGCGGATTTTTCCGTTGCAACGGTGTGGCTAGCGCGTGGTGAGCATTCTTACCTAATCGATCTGTGGCGTGAACGCGTTGATTACCCCAACCTTAAGCGCGCTATACAGCAACTTCGGACAAAGTACCCGCTAGCCTCGCTTCTGATCGAGGACAAGGGCTCGGGCACGAGCCTGATCCAAGAGCTACGCGTCGAGAATATTGCTGTTGTCTCTATAACTCCCGAGGGTGACAAGGTCACTCGCTGCGCCGCAATCTCTGCGCAGTTTGAGGCTGGCTGCGTATTCTTTCCGAAAAGCGCTGTTTGGCTAGATAACCTCAAAGCTGAGCTTCTCGGCTTTCCAAATGTTAAAAATGATGATCAGGTCGATTCCGTTACGCAAGCCCTGAATTGGATTGCGCGGCACCGTCAGAACCAAGTTCGCTGGGTCGCGCCAATTATTGTGACAAAGCCCCGCAGATATTTCGGCGATCCGCCGGACAACTGGTGGTTGGAACGATGAACCGAGCATTGGTGATCCGGAGCAACTCCTAGCACTACTTTGGCAGATTTACTCACTCCGCGGCTCTTTGCAAATCCATTTTCGGCAATGCGGGCAACGCTGCTTCGGTGGCTGGGCGATGAGTTCGAGGATGGCTTGGCGCACGGCTGGCAAGGTTGGCTGAGGCGGTAGCCCGTTGTTTTTCCCGTCTCGCTGTTTTGAGCCGGCGATACTGGAGGAAGGCGTAGGCGATCATCGTCATGAGGGCATGACGATGCAGGCCCTGCCAGGATCGGCCCTCGAAGTGATCGAGACCGAGTTCTTCTTTCAGCTGCTGATGGGCTTGCTCGCAAATCCATCGCGCCTTGATGGTAGCCGCCGAGGTGCGCAGGTCGGCCATCGCCGGCAGATTGGTGAGATAGTATTTTCTCTCTCCGGACGCACGGTGTTCGCCGACGAGCCAAGCATGCTGTTGCCCCTTGTCCCTGATCCACTGCGGTGGTCCGTCGGCGAACCGCACGCGGACCGCAGCAAAACCGGCCTTGAGCTTTCCCTTGGTGCCGGTACGCCAACTAATAGTGTGCCATTAGGCATGGGTCAGCATGTCTTCTGCCGGTATCGATAGAACGTCTGGAAACGTGCCGCTGACGCGGCCGACCACGCTTGGCAACTGGCCAGATCATCTGCACATCGGCAGGGTAGACCTTGAGGTGCCGCGGAATGCCGACCGCCCAGGCCAATTTGCGAGCCGTGAGCGCCTGGCGGAACGGCGCGCTAGGCCCATAACCGGCATCCGCCAAGACACAGCCGAAGTGCACGCCGCGGGTGACACGGTCGATCTCCGCTGCAGCCAACTCCGGCTTCGTCCGCGCCGTTCGATACTCGGCCGGAACACCCGCTCGTCCCAACCGCGCCCGCTTGCTCGTCCAACTCTCGGGAAGAAACAGCCGCAGCGCCAGCACGACCGGGACTTCGCCTCGCGCAAGCGTCAGCGATAATAGGTGGAAAATTTTCCCAGGATCCGTCGCAGGTGCTCTTCGTTTAGCACGATCAAATGATTGGTGCACTCACGCCGGATCGACCCGATCCGAACGATCAGGGACTTCCGTAAGGGCCATTTGAAGGCGCTCGGCGAGTTGTTCCTACAGGTACTGAAGTTGTGCGAGACAGCACGGCTGGTCAAACTCGGCCACGTCGCATTGGATGGCACGAAGATCAAAGCGAATGCGTCGAAACATAAAGCGATGATTATGAACGCATGAGGAAACGCGAGGCGGAATTGAAAGCAGAGGTCGCTTGCATGCCGGCGGCCGGCCGAGGCGGCTGATGCCCAAGAGGACGAGATTTTCGGCAAAGAGGGCGATGGCGGCGCTGGAGGCCGAGGCCAAGCAGTATCGGAAAATACGCTGTTTTCGGCCAGATTTTGGCGTGCAGAATTGATCCTGGGAAGCCCATGGGAAGATTAGCCGCGGATCGCATGTTGGGTGCTGGGTCACGACCCGGGGCCTGGACGCTCGTGACAGCGAACTATCAGCCCACCGTCAAACGACCTGCCACGGCCTCGCAACGGTCAACGTGATCGAGATCATAGCATTTGCGAAAGGATGAAGATTTGAAGCACGAGATTCACCGTCTCCGGCCGGTGTTTGCTGGCTCTCGCTATGCCGGCGCTTTGATCCACACCGCCAGGGGCTGGGACGCGCACAACGCAGGCGGTGGTGCCATTCCGGCTAAACGACGACTGATCTTCAAGATGGTGTTTGGAACGGCGAACGCATTCTTCCGCCAGGCCACGCAAAATTCGTCAGCACCCCAGCACCGGCTTGGGTGGCCGATAAGCGCCCGATTTACGGCGCCTTCTTTTGGGTGAACGGTGTCGGTCAGTATCCGGCCCCAAGAGACTCTTACTACATGGCGGGCGCCGGCGGCCAAACCACGATGATCATACCCTCGCATGATCTCGTTGTCGTGCGTCTAGAGCATGTTCCGCCCAGAATGAATTGGGGAGGATTCCCTTGGCTCGGTCGATGAGCGAATTGATCGGCATTTGATTCGCTTTTGGGGAGCCGAGAACAATGGCGAGGGCCTACTCTGCGGACATGCGTGAGCGCGTGATTGCTCGGGTAGAAAGTGGTGCATCGCGGCGTGAGGCGGCGGAACGCATGTTGGACCCACGGCGGGGCAAATTCGGGTAAAGCCGGAGGCTGGGGGCCCGTGGTCGGCGGCCGATACTCAGGCGGACAATCTTAGGCGAGGCATGGACGGGCAAGGACCAGATCATATCGAGCGCGTGGACGACACTTATCGGCCGGCGCGGGTGGCGCTGAGCACGACGGCGTTCGCGCGACGTTTCTGGAAGTCGCTAATCTGATGCAGCAACCTACGGCGTTACTCACTCCAGGAGTTGCGCTGCGTGTGTGGAAAAGAAATCGGTTGCCGGTGGGAGCATAAAATCAATGTCGACCGAGACCCGCGGCTCGGGCTCCAGGGCAGACCCAGCGGCGGCGCGGTAGCCGGCCGAGAAAGCACAATCCGAATGAACGCGAATATACGCGAATCCTCAATTTGCATTGAAGGCGTACGCTTTCCAGTAATGGACTCTAGGCCAGTGGACGCTGACGAAGCAGCGGTGTTCGTACACGGCAATCCCGGATCGATCCGGGACTGGGAAAGCCTGGTACGCGGCGTTGGCGAGTTTGGGCGCGCCCTTGCTATGGACATGCCGGGCTTTGGCGATGCGGACAAACCGGCAGATTTTGATTACAGCGTGCCCGGTTACGCGAACTTCCTTGGCAGGCTGTTCGCCAAATTGAGCGTGCGACATGCGCACCTAGTAATGCACGACTTCGGGGGCCTGTGGGGGCTGGCCTGGGCAGCCGCTAATCCGCAGGCAGTTGCGAGTATCACCTGCATCAACACTGGAGTTTTATCAGGATACCGTTGGCACTATCTGGCTCGCATTTGGCAAACGCCGCTACTTGGTGAACTGTTTATGGCTTCCACGACGAAGGCGGGGATGCGCTTGTTATTACGGCATGGAAATCCCCGCGGGCTGCCAGCGGAATATTTCGACCATGTATATAGAACCTTCGATCGCGGTACACAGCGGGCGGTGCTAAGGCTCTATCGAAATACCCTCAATACGGAAGAGGGAACGCGTCAACTCACGGAAGCGCTGCGCCCGTTGGACTTGCCCGCACTGGTGGTCTGGGGCGCACACGATCCCTACATCTCCGTTGAATTCGCCGAGCGTCAACGCCAAGTCTTCCCTCGAGCTGAGATAAAGATTTTGCCTGATAGCGGACACTGGCCATTCGCTGACGACCCCGGTGCGGTCGCCCAAGCCGTATTGCCTTTCCTCCGCCGACAATTGCAACACAATTGAGCCGCGCTGGAGCGCGCTTTGCAATGTGCAACGCATTGCAATGATTCTGGTTAAGTTTGCGACTTCCGGAGATGGCACAAACGCGGGCCCTCGCGCTATTCTCCGACTTGAGTCAGCAATGCTCCGCACATCCGATACTTTGCTAGTCGCAAAAATTTCTAGAGCTCACAATTTCGCGCGATTTCGACGCGCTTACAGGAGTTTTAGACCTGCCTCGCTTCCTCGGTCCATTCCCGATCTTTAGCTGCGGAATTGAGCGCGGATGCAGTAAGCGATTGCCATCTGCCGGCTCAACCGGTCGATGCAACACAGGTGTTAAATCTCTCTGCTGGGGTTTCGAATGCCAAGGTCTTCCGTGGCCGTTCGTTTAGCTGACGCGCCACTTTGTTCAGATGAGTTTGCGGGTACACCGACAAGTCGGTTCCCTTTGGAAAATACTGTCTCAGCAGACCATTGGTGTTCTCATTGGAACCGCGCTGCCACGGACTTTGCGGATCGCAGAAGTAAACGTCGATGCTGGTCGCTAACGTGAATCGTCGATGATCCGCAAGCTCCTTGCCCCGGTCCCAGGTCAGAAACTTATACAGCTCGTTCGGTAGCGTCTTCGCCTGCTTGATGAGCGCGGAAACGACCGTCTGCGTGTCCTTATTGGCCACCTTCGCTAACGTCACGTAACGCGAATGACGTTCGACCAATGTCGCGATGTAACTGTTCTTCGACCGGACAGGAGATCGCCCTTCCCAATGACCAGGTACCGCCCGATCTTCAATCGCCGCCGGTCGCTCACTTATTGAGACGAGATCCGTAATTTGCCCTCGTCTATCGCCATTCACGCCCGCCCGCTTAGATCGACGAATGGTCCGCTTCGATCGAAGATGGCGAAGCAGCTCTTTCTTAAGCACGCCGCGTGCTTGAACAAATAAGCTGCGATAGATCGTCTCGTGTGACACCTGATAAAACTCGTCTTCAGGATATGCTCTCTTTAGCCAACCGGCTACCTGCTCGGGCGACCAATTCAATCTTAGCTTCCTCGCCACTGCCTGTCGTAGCCGCGGACTGTTCGCCAATTTACAACGTTTCGGACGACGAGCTCGGAGCCAGGCCTTCTCATCGGCCAGCGCCGCTCGGTATCGATCATAGCCGCCATTCCGGCTAATTTCTCGGTTCACCGTCGAGGGCGAGTGGCCCAGCAACCTAGCCATCGATCGTGTCGATTGATACGCCGCAATGCCTCTGGATATCTCCTCGCGCTCCGAGAGCGTCAATGCCAACCTCGAGCGGCGCCGTGGCGCAGGACGAATCCCTCCGTGCGGTGCCAGCTGGAAATAAATAGACGATGACGGCTTACCAAACGCTCGCCCGATCGCTTTCAGCGACTCCCCTCTTTGCCAGCGATCCCACAACTCCGCTTTCTCTGCCGCAGTGAAACCTCGACGATATCCTTGACACATCACCATACACTCCATCTTTTCCGTCTAAGATAAAGTGTTGCGTCGACCGGTTGAGACCGCCCCCGTAAGCGGACATTTTGCGGAAATACCAAAACCGCGCGAGTGACTCTGGCTGTGTAAGAACGTCCTGCTTCATGTGATTCTCGCGGCGGTGATTCTGGTGCTGCTCCCGGGGATCAGATCGCTTCGTTGAGGGCACGGATCGCGGCCAAAGCACGCTGAAGCTCTACATCTACGGCGATCTCAATCGAGTTCAGTCGAGCCGGCAACCTGAGCGAAAGGCTGGGCGCAACGTTGAAGTGATGTGGCTGACGGGCCGGCTGGTGCCCTAATAACGGTTTGGTTTGCTTTGGTGTTGCAGGCGCGTCCAAAACCCCAGCCAGCCATATTTTTCTTAGTACGACGCCAGACAAACAGGTATAAGTGTTTGGGGTGTTTCCACAAAAAGCATCGGCTGATGGCAGCGAAGCTGACAGCGCCGGAGTCCGCGATCGGTGGCGGCCGGCGGTGCCATGGATGCTGACGAGCAAGTGCGGGAAATCCAAGACGCCCTCAGGCATAGTATATACGTTGGACCATTGCCTCCAGGTCCAATGGAGGAGAGGGAGAAATCTCGATCGAAATAAGCAGCGTCGCTTCGATTTAGCGACACGCTGAATGGTTGCGACCTGTAATTCACTTCGAAACTTGCGGTGCTCAGCATTGAACAGGCCTGACAGCATGCGTCCCAGAACGTCCGAGAGGGCCACTGTGTATGCCTGGTGCGCGCAGCGCCAGCGTAATGAGCCGCTCCGAAAGGAGCGACAAGCTCATTGGTAGGAACGGACTTGCAGAAACGACGCTCTCGTTGAATTGCCGCAATGCTTCAGCGGATGACAGCAAGCTTGGTGGACCGAAATGCACCAAATCTCCACCGGAGAAATTGATATTAAGGTCGAGAAACAGCCCACGAAACTCCACGGGCTTTTGTCCATTCCCAATGATGGCAATCGGTGCTCCAGCGCCGCTGCACCGCTGGGCATATGCTTTCCGGTAGAGGCGATATAGCCGGCTGCGATAGCGGATGATTTCTCTGAGCACGGAATCTGGAACGACGTGATAAACGCGCAAGGACAGGGCGATCGCGAGTTCCATCAGGTGGCAGTAGGAATAGCCGGCGAGCCGTCTTCCTCTATGCTTGGTTACAAACTTCTCACGCCCGAATGGTATTCCGATCTTGCGCAAAGATTTGATGTATTCGTAGAAAGTATCTCTGCTCGCGGCACCACGGTAGCCGAGCTCGGTCAGGAGCCAGATCGCTTGTCCATGCCTCAGCCTAATCCGTGGCTTTTTCGGCAGAAGATCGGTGGCGCACTGGAGCGGTCGGCGCGGTCGGCTTCGCAGGCGTTGTCGCAAATTCGTTCTTGCGGTCATCGATGTGCTCAAACGGCAGCATCTACGGCAACGATCGGCGTCGTGACCGAGCGGTTTCGGGCGAGACAGACACGAACAATTACTTCACAATAAGCACAGGACAGGTTGCATGATGCAAGACTTTTTGCGCGCGACTCCCAATCATACGGTCGTACAGGGCGGAGTGACCGCTCGCGCCTAAAATAATCAAGTCCGCGTCGAGATCGCCAGCCAGCTTGATAATGTCGCGCACCGGATGTCCTGCTAGAACATGAATGCGCAATTTCACATGACTCTCCTCGGCCAAAGCGCGTGCCTGTTGGACGACTTTGTCGAAACGCAACGTTACCACCTCGGCGCTTCGTCCGCTCTGTTCCGCGAGCTCCGGCATATGCCCGCGCTCTTCCACCGAAACCATATGCAGTTCGGCCAAATCCTTTTTTGCAATTCCCAGTGCCAGCTTGAGGGCGTTGACCGCATAAACGGAGCCGTCGTTGGCGTGCAGGATCGTCCTGAACATCAGGCATCCTCCCGTTTGACTGATCTTTGCTTTGTTCCCCGATTGCGACATGCCGCGCGGCATGGGACGGGGTTGGAGCAATGGTGCTGCAAAATGCGACAAAATGCAACAAGAAGGAGCCGCGCCATCCCGCAACGCAGCATCTGCATACGGCGCTGGCGGAACTCGACTACCTGACGACGAGAACAGGACAGCCCGCCAAGTGAACGAGCCGGTCGGCCCTGCTTCCGAGCATCCGCTCGTACAGCTCCGAATGGCCTGCAGAGCCGATAACGAGCAAGTCGACCTTCAGTTCGGCTGCAAGCTCGACGATATCGCGGACAGGATGCCCAGCGAGCACGTGAGTGTGGAGCTTCACATGATCCTTTTCGGCCATATCACGCGCGCGCTGAAGAACCGTGTGGTATCGTCGCGCAGCCGTCCCGATCTCTTCTCTTACCTCTTCGATGAACTCCGGCATGTAGTCGATTTCCTCGACCGAGACCATGTGAAGCTCGGAGTCGTTTTCCTTGGCTATCGTAATCGCCGTAGCCAAAGCGTGAAATGCGCGCTCCGAACCATCGTTGGCGCAAAGAATTTTTGCGAACATCGATGCCTCCCCAGGCTAATCGGCCTTCGCCGAAGCCGTTCGCAGCGACGCGACGCCGACGGTCTCGTTTGTGACCTGTTCCGGCTCGGGCTCAGGGAGCAGATGGTGCGGCAGATAAAAGGCGTTCGCGATCAAGGTTGGGACCACCGCGCTGCCGATCACGCCGGCAACCAGGATCGAATATTGAGCCTGCGTGATGATACCATGAGAGAGCCCGAACAGCGATGAGATGGTGCCGAAGGTGAGCCCCGTGGACATCAACAGCGTGGTGTACATCGCCTCGGGATTGGGAGTTTTGAAGGCCCGCGTCACCGGATAAACCCCGAGGAACTTGGTCACCATCTTCGCAGTCAGCATGAAGAAGAAGGCGAATGGCGCGGCGATCAGTGCCGGGATCGAGACGAAGGCGCCGGCGCGGATGAAATAGAACGGTGTCATCAGGCCGAACGTCATCGCGCGCATCCGACGAACGAGAACATGGTCCTTGCCAACAGTGCCGGCAAGCATCATGCCTATAATGTATGCGGGCAACACCGCCTCGCTGTCAGCCCAGCCGGCCAAGGCGCCCAATCCCAATAGGCAGAACAGCAGGAATTTGATCTCCATTTCAGAAGGACGGTTGCCGAACCTGTGATTGAACCATGGTGTCACCCACGGCAGCGCCGCGAATACCACGACCGAGATCGCGGCGAAGATGAGCGTGTGCAATGTAAACGGAGCGAAGATGAAACCAAGTGCCAGCACCGTACCCAGATCATTGATGAAGCAGGCCGCCAGTAAGGTCTTGCCGTATTCGGTTTTGTTCAACCCGTACTCGATCATGACGGCATAAACCACCGCGACCGATGTGGTGGAAAGCGCGACGCCGCCGAGCCAGCTTGCCATCACGTCCCAACCCAGAACGTAATGCGCCGCCGCGGCGCAGCCAAGAAACGGAAAGAAGAAGCCAGCGAGACCGAGAGTTGTCGCTTCTTTCCATTTCTTCTTAAAGACGATCGGGTCCAGTTCCGCGCCGGCGAGGAATGTCAGGATGATGGCGCCGATGCCGGCGAGGAATTTTATCCAGCCCTCATCGCTACCAAGCACTGTCGCTCCGAATGCGGTGCCGAGGATGAGCTGCGCCACCGTGCCGACGCAGATTTCGGTGAGCGCGGTGGAAACCCTTAGCCACACCGACAGCAGGCTCGCGATCAGCGCGAGGCCAACCCAGATTGTAAACAGGGTCCAGACAGGGGTCATTCGCAAATTCTCCTGTATGCGCCGAAACCGCTCGTGACGGCGCAACCCCAGCGCCGGCTTCAAACAGTCACACAAAACAACCCTGGAGGCAGTGGGAGCAAAAGAAAACTCCTACCGACGCCAAGCGCCCGGCAGGAGTCATCAGCCTTGCGGCGGTTAGGGGGACTCCTTCCCCGCGGATCAAATAGCAAGTCTAGTCACAAAAGCAAGAATGGCAAGCCGGAATTCATGTCGAACTCAATCGCGGATTGATGAGCATTTTGGGTTCAGCCTCCTTTGAAAATATTCGCGTCCGTCCGGGGTTAAAGCAGCCCCACGCCGACGAGAAGTACGATCAACAGCGCAAGCAGGACGTAAGCGGCGTAGGCATTGACGTGCCCAACATGCATCCGCCGGGCGACCTCCGCGAGATTGCGCAGGATGCTAATCGGCGGCTGGAGGACGAAGCGATCGATGATGTGGACTTCGGTGTAGTCGCGCCGAATTGCGGTACGGAAATGAACGGCAACGGCCTCGGTGCTCTCCTCGCTGGCGGCCGGATGTAGCAGCGCAGCGAAGATGACGCGAACCGGATTGGAGAATCCCGTCGCGGTATACGTGAGCCCCGGCGAAAGGTGGCGCAGTCCGCCGTCCCAAGCCGCGCCGCGCGCAAGCCCTCGGTATCGCGTGAGCAAACGAAATAAGATAAAGATCAGCCCGAGTATGCCGGCGAGCGCGACCAGCATGTAGCTCGTCGACATGGCGAATACGACAGGGTTGCGCTCCTCGCCCCGGTGCAGCACGACGAGACCGCGTCCGGGCAGGAATTCACGACCAACCTGGGCACCGAGGTCATGGAATTCAGAAAGGAATGCGGGAGGAAGGCTCTCCGGTCGTTGCGCATTCGCAATGAAGAACGGTGGCACGAGAGCGGCGGTCGCGCTCTCATGGGCGAGCGGCACGACCGCGTGGTCGATTACTGGAATGACGTAAGTCGGTAAGACCCCGAGCATGACGCACAAGGCCGCCAGCAGTGCCAGCGATATCCGGGTGCCGATAGGGGCCTCACGCGCCTCGGCGGCGGCCTGCGAACGCGACATACCGAGAAAGCCGGTGGCGAACACCTTGACGAAGCAAGTGACTGCAAGCCCGGCAGTCAAAGCCAACAGTGCGCCGCAGATCGCGAAGATGATCTTGATCACCGTCGATGACAGCACTGCCGAACGCAGCATCGTCTGCAGCGTCAGCCATTCGCTGACGAAGCCGTTAAACGGCGGCAGCGCCGCAATCGACAGGACGCCGACCAGAAAGAAGGCGCTGGTCCACGGCATCCCACGAATGATACCGCCCAGCCGATCGAGGTCGCGGGTTCCGGTTCCGACCTCCACCGCGCCGGTGCCGACGAAGAGCAGGGCCTTGTACACGGAGTGATTGGCGAGATGGTACAGCGCCGCAATGAGCGCGATGGCTGCGACAACCTGGTGCCCGGTCGCGACAAAGACCATGGCGGCACCGATTCCGGCCGCGATGATTCCCATGTTCTCAATCGTGCTGTGCGCGAGCAGCCGCTTCATCTCGTCCTGGATGGTCGCATAGAGAATGCCGATGAGCGCTGAAATGCTGCCGACCACCAATACAATCAGGCCCGGAGCAGTACCCGTCGCAGGCGCAAGATCGAGATTTACCCGCACGATGCCGTAAATTCCCAAATTGACGATGACCGCCGACAATAATGCTGAGACATTTGTCGGCGCCACCGGATGAGCCAGCGGCAACCAGCTGTTGAGGGGGATGAGTCCGGCTTTCACCGCAAATCCGAAGAACGAGAGCAGGAAGATGGCCCAGCGCAGCGCATCGGTTACAGCGGGCGCAGCGGATCGCAGCGCCGAGAAAGCAAGCCCACCCGTCGCGCCAGCGATCACGATGAACGCGATTGCGACCGCGACGGTGCCTGCCTCGCTCATAGCCAACATGACGTAGCCGGCCCGAGAGGTCTCGGCTCGCTCGTATTCGTAATTGACGAGAAGGTAGCTCGCAATCGACATCAGCTCCCAAGAGACAAGGAAAGACATCACGTCGGCGGCGATGAGAACCAGCACGATCGAAGCAAAAAGCGCGTGGTAGAGCAGGCTGAAATAGCGCAGGTCATGGTGCGGGAGGTACTTGGTCAGATAGGTGCCGGAGAAGATCGAAACCGGCAGGAAGACGAGACCGGTGACGAGTAGAAAAAACGCGGAGAGCGGGTCGGATTCGAAGGTGAGCGTCCCCAACGTGAGCACCGGCCACAACGCGACATGGAATTCAGCCACAAACACCAGGAGGATGGTGCTTGCGACCAAAACGATCAGCGCCGCCAACGAACCAAAGGCTGCGAGCAGAATCGGCAGCCATCGTTGTGGGATCAGGAACGCGAGAACCGCTCCCGTCGCGCACGAGACGAAGAATGTGAGAAGGAGCTGCGTCGCGCTCATGTCGGCTCCATCGTTGGACGAGGTGCGGCAGAGACCAGCGCCGACGGTGGCTTTCTCTCTACGGCCACAAGCAGGCCATGCAAAATCGCAAGCGGCGGCGGCGGACACCCCGGCACAACCACATCGACTGGGATGATCTCGGCGGCGCCGGCCAAGGCGGCGAAGCTCGGGCCGAAAACTCCGCCGGAGGCGGCGCAAGCACCGATGGCGACGACGCGCTTCGGCGTGGGTATTGCGTCGTAAGTCTTGCGCAGCGGCAGCCGCATGGCATCCGAAACCGGTCCGGCAACAAGCAGAATGTCGGCGCTGCGGGGGCTCGGCGTGATGAAGAAACCCAGCCGATGCATATTGTAATAGGGATTGTTGATCTGTCGCGCCTCGCTCATACAGGCCCCGCAGGCGCCAGCATCGACAAACCTGACGTGCAGAGAGCGGCCGAACATGCCGGCGAGCCTGCGCAGGGGCGCTGCGGCCTCATCGGTTTGCGCGGCCCACTCATAGCCCGACTGCCAAGCCGCCGCCTCCTCGCCATCCCGCCGGCAACGGAAACAATGGATGCACCGGCCCTGATCGATCGCGACCCCGCCATTCTCGCGCGCAATCGCTTGGGTGGGGCAGCGCACCGCAAGCTCATCGGCGGCAGTCGCCAATTCCAGGCGCGTTCCCATCGGGCGGCCCGGTGATACTCCCGGCGCATCGTCGGGTCGGCCGGGATATACGCTGCTCTTGACGCCTGTGCGAAGCCCTTTGAGCACCCAGTTTGCCATCGCACCCCTCTATCGATCGCACTCGGCGTTCGACAACCCGAAGCTCGCGAGAATGATCGGAAAATCCTGGAAGGCAAAATTTTCGGCCGCGAGATGGAAGCCGTGCCAATTCGTGAACGAGGGCGGCGTCACGCGATACCGAACGACGTTGCCGTCTTCGTCGAGCCGTAGCCAGTGAAACGCTGCACCAAGCGGCGCTTCCACGGCGACAAGTGCAGCCCCCGCGATCAGCCGAGTTTTTTCGATGCGAACAGGGCCCTCAGGTAATGTCGACAGCACACTGCCGATCATGGCAGCCGATTGTTCCGCCTCGGCGAACAGAATACGCAGACGGGCATAGCCGTCACCCTCTTGCTCGATGGGGACGGAGAAGTTGATCGATGCGTAGGCGGCGTAAGGGAACAATTTGCGGATGTCGCGAGCCACGCCGGAGGCGCGTGCGATCGGCCCGACCAGACCGTAGGAACGGGTCTTGTCCTCGGTCACGATCCCAACCTCTTCGAGACGGTCGAGGAAGCTTGATGAATAGCGCAGCATCTGAAGAAGATTGCGCAGCTCTTGCGCAATCGCAGCAACCGCGCCGGTCAGGTGGCGGCAATCCGTCGCGGTCAGATCACAAGCCACGCCGCCGGGAACGATCGAGCCGAACAAATACCGGTGACCGGTGATTTCACAACTCAAGCGCAGTAGGCGTTCCTCGATAAGCGAGGCCTGGCTGGTTGCCACCGCCAGTGCCGTGGAGTTGCAGATGCCAGTGATGGCCGCCGAATGACTGCGCAGGCGCTCCAGTTCGGCAAACACAGTCCGAAGCGCGCGTGCTCGTGGCGATGGCTTGATCGCGCAGATCGCCTCAACGGCCTCGCAGAATGCCAAGCCATGAGCGAAGGCGGCGATCCCGGAAAAACGCTCGGCGAGCAGCAAGGCACGGTCGGCCGGTTGCCCTTCCGCAATCTTCTCGACACCACGGTATTTGTAGAAGAAGCGCGGGATTGTGCGGATCACGTCCTCGCCCACGCTTTCGAGCAAAAAATGGGCCAACTCGGCAAAATCCGAAAACACTGGCCCAACCGGCATTGCGAAGGCGCCAGGAGCCGTCACGATCGTCGGCGGGTCCCATTTCGGCTCGATGGCTCTGGGTTCGAAGCGCTTCCTCGCATCGAAGTCCCGACGCATGGGATTGATGCCCTCCGGCCAGTCCTCGTGGAGAATGAATTCGCCGAGCCGCGGATGACCTTCGAAGTGCAATCCAAACAAATCTTCGACTTCACGTTCGTGCCAGTCGAAGGAAGGACCGTGGAAAAGGTCGACAACTGATGGTATGGCCGATACCGCCGCATCGAGTTGCAGTTCGAGGTGGACCCAAGACGACTTGGCGTTCCTGTAGAAGGCGTAGAGGAGCGACCAACCTGCACCCGGCCTCTGCTCGACGACCAGCGTAGCGAACGCAAAATCAAGGTCTCGCGTGAGCCATTGGCAGAGGTCGCGCAAGTGAGCGGGGGTGCATTCGACTCGACAAATCTGTCCTGCTTCGTCAAGCGTCGCGACAACCTTTCCTTGCCATCGGCTGCGACAAAGGTCGGCGAAGCTTGCCGAGCCCGCCGCGGCGGCGTCGATGCGATCGAGCGTGGCCATTGCGATCACTAGCCTCCCATCGCGCTCGTCGCCGCCTTGAGCAGTTCATAGAGCGGCGCCGGGACATAAATGCCGATGATGACCAGCGGAATAGCGGCGAGCGCCAGCGCTACCTTGCATGAGCGCGGCACGGTCACTGCGCGCACGTCCTGTTCTGGAACGCCGAACACCATCCGGTTTATGTGAAGCATGACAGCGCAGAATGCGATGACGACGAGGACTGCCAAAAGCGCGACCACAAGATATTGTCCGCTGGCGAGACCCGCCTTGAGAATCACGAACTCGCTGACGAACACGGCGAAAGGCGGCGCGCCTGCGATGGCAAAACCGCCCGCGAGAAGCGCAATGGCGGCAAGCGGCGACGAGCGGACGAGACCACGCACGGCCGCAATCTCTTGCGTGCCCGCTCCAAGCACGGTCACGCCGGCCGCAAAGAAGCAAAAGGATTTGGCGATCGCGTGGCCCGTCATCTGGTAAGCGGCGCCGAAATGGGCGTCGGCACCGCCGAGACCGGCGGCGACCAGGATGATTCCCATATGTTCGACCGTTGAGAAGGCGAACATCCGCTTGAAGTCGCGGACATGGATGAACAACAGAGTCGCAATGGCGACCGATAGCAAACCGAAACCGATGAACCACGGCCGCGCGTCGAGCCCCGGCGCAACGCCGACCACGGGAAACAACCGCAGGATGACGTAGAGAACGGTTGTGGTTTCCACGCCGGAGAGAAGCGCGCAGATCGAGGCTGGTGCCTGGCTATGGGCATCGGGCAACCACGTGTGCATCGGCACGAGCCCGACTTTGGTCCCGAAACCCACCAGAATAAAAAGAAACGCCGGCCACAGCAGCGCAGGGGGAATGTGCGGCGCCGCCTCAACCAGGCCCACCCAGGTGAAGGGCGTGAGACCGGCGACACGCGATCCCCAATAAAGGATGAGGAAACCGAGCAAAGCTAGGACGGCTCCGAGCGTGGTCAGTACAACGTACTTCCAAGCCGCTTCGAGCGCTTCGGGAGTATCCTCGAAGCCCACCAGGAAGGCGGAAAGCAAGGTCGTCAGCTCTACCGCGATCCACATGAGGGCGACATTCGCCAGCAGTGGCACCGAGAGCATGGAGAGAACGAACAGGTTATAGAGGGCGTAATAGAGCTGGGTGCTCTTCCGACGGCCATGCTTGACGCTTTCCGCAATGTAGCCCCAGGAAAACAAAGCGGCGGTGAAGCCCACGAAGGCGACGAGCAGCAAGACCAGAGCGCCCAATCCATCGCAGGTCAGCCACTCGCCCGAAGCCGCGACCTGCCCGGTGCGGGCGGCCTCCTCCCCAACGGCGATGGCAAGGCCGAGAACAATGGCGGAGGCAACGAGCGTGACCGGCGCAGCGAAACGCCGGCCGGCCGGCAGCAGCGCAAATCCGCTGGCCAGCAATGGAAGTATAAGAATTCCGGCGAGTTCCATTATTTCTCATTGCTCCCGAAGCGATGCCAGTTGGCCTACGGCCGTGGTCCCGAGCCGCGCATGAATTCGGCGAGTCAACATGCCGATTACGAGGGTGATCACCGGCACGTCGACCGCAGCCGCTAGTTCGGCGATAACGGGAAGATTTGGTACGATGGCGACGCCTGCAAAGAACACCCCATTTTCGACGGCGAGCAGGCCGAGCAGCTGCGGAACCGCCTCTCGCCTGACCGCGATAGTGAAGGCCCCAAGGAACATCGCCGCAATGCCGAGGGGGAGATTGACCCGCACGAACGGCACGGCGACGCTGCCGAGCAGCGGGTTGGCGACGACGTAGGCGAGAACGATCAGCACCGCGGCGATGAGCAAGGAACTTGGGATGTTGAGCACGCGCTCAACTTCGCGCGTGCGATAGACCTCTTCGCTCACCGTGTGCCGAAGGAGCCATGGAATCAGCAAGGTTTTGGTAGCGATGGTGATCGCGGCCACCGCGAACAGATGAATGGAGCCCTGGGCGATCCCGAGCAGCACCGCCGACAGTGTCAGCAGGAGTGACTGCAGGATGAAAAGCTGCAGTGAAGCGAGTACCTGGCGGGTGGCAACGACGCCGAGCGCAGTGAGCAGAAACAGAGCGCCGGTCAAAGCATCGAGGGCGAAAAGTACAGGCGAGCCGTTCATCGTCCGTCCTTAAATCTCCGATAACTGCGTGATTACCGCGACGACGGAAATCACAAACGCGGCACCGATAAATTCTGTAATGCGGAAGAGGCGTAACTTGGCTAACGACGATTCGATGTAGACGAGCACGAGCACGAAGCAGAATACCTTGAACAGCACGAGCGGAATTGCGAGTAGCACTTCGCCGAAGCCCATCCCATGCGCCAAACCCCAGGGCGTCACCAGGACATTGAGAAATACGATTATGAGGACGAAGAATTTCATCGCGCCTGCCCATTTCATCAAAGCAGCCCCCCGTCCGGAATATTCCAGCGATTTCGAACGATCAATCATTGCGAGTTCGAATTGACCCGACGGGCTGTCGACGGGAATGCGCCCGTCCTCGGCGAGGATAAGCATCAGGAACGCAATCAACAGTAGAATATGTGAGGGCTCGAAGAAGTTCGCGATCGGTGTGACCCAGCGTGTCTGAACGATGTAGGGAATGGTCGAGCCGGCGACGAATGAGATCGTGAGGAATACCACGATGAAGACCGGCTCGGCGAGGAACCCAACCATGCGGGTCCGGCTAGCGCCCATCGGGCCGTAGGGATTGGCGGTATCGACCGCAGCAAGACTGGCGAAAAAGCCGCCGAGCGCGAGAACGAAACCGGCGCCGAGCATGTCACCCATGAAGGCGAAGAACAAGGGGTAGCGCGTTAGGACCGGGATGAGAAGGGCGACAAACACTGGCGCAGCAAAAGCCACGTAAGGGGCCGCTCGAAAAATCGAAGATGTATGATCGGATACGATCTCATCTTTGTGAAGAAGCTTCCAAATATCTCGGTACGGCTGAAAGATGCTTGGCCCGCGCTTCGATTGAAGAATTTCCTTGAGCCGGCTGGTCACGCCTTCGACCAGCGGTGCAAACGCAATTACCACTGCAACTTGAATGACGTTGTAGACAATCCGCTCGATCATGGGACGGCCTCTGCAGGCTGAGACCGTAGTTGGTTCGCCAGGCGACGCCATTTGAGCGACAGCCAAGCTCTGGCGTCCATAGATGAGAAGAACCCTCCAGCAATGACGGCCATGCGCAGACCCACCTCGCGCCCTTGCTCCCACGCACCCACCCGATCGTGAGACCGAGCGCGTAGCTGTAGGAGTCATCAGCCTGCGAAGGCGGTTGAGGCGGACTCCATCGCCAGTTCCGATCGCGAATTTAGTCCATTAACGCAGTTCGATCAATCGGGTTGGGCTTTCCCGACTCTCCGGTCTCCTTGCTTGCTTGCTTGCGGGTAGCGCCTGCACTATATCGAGTTCCGAACGACGGGGATGGGGTCCCCCGCCAAAGCGCCCGTAGGGGCTGATGACTCCTGCCGCCTACAGTTAAGCGGTGGGAGCATGTTATGGACCCTACACCTCAATGTTGCCGAACCTGAAGCATGTCGCCTTGTCTCTGGAGGAGATCAGGCCATGAAGAACCTTGCGCACCCATCATTCTTCAGGTTGCTCGACCTTTTGTTGAGCCTCACCAATCCCGGTTTGAAGCGGTCGCACTGGACACACGACGGTGTCGAATTCGAGCGCGAGCGGCACAGCGTCACGGGTCCAAAGCGCGGACTGGCCATTGAGATTTTTACCCTCACACGTCCTGGCCGCCGGGGCTGGTCGCTGATGATCATCAAGGAATATTGGTGGGCCGGTGAGGAGAGCAAGGCGTTGAAGAACTTGCGATGGGCGCGCCCGATAGGTGGCCAGCGCGGCGATATTCTCGCCTGGCTGCGGAAGCAAGACGCTAAGATCGGGCATGGATCATTTGACGACAATGGAGCTGACACCGGTGACGATGAGAAGGCAGCACTGATCGACGACGGTGATGCAGCATGAACGACACTTCTCACATCTCGGCTTCCGAACAACTGATTCCACACCCCAAAGTGAATGAGGGAGCACCAGCTCTCACCGGAATTCTTACCGGCATGCAGTCGACGCTTGAAACTGCTGTCGGACCTGAATCGCCGCTGATCAACCGGCTCCGCGCGCTGCGTGATCGTCTCAAAGGTGAACGCCTTCAGCTTGCCGTTCTCGGACAATTCAAGCGCGGTAAGAGCACGTTCATCAACGCGTTGCTTGGAGCTGCCGTCTTGCCTACCGGGGTTGTTCCGCTCACCGCCGTTGCAACCTTCATCGCCTGGGGGCGTGAACCACTTGTTGTCGTCCATTTCAAGGGTGACAAGCAGAGCGAGGAGTTTGCCTCTCAAACGATCGACGAAATCCGCGACGCTTTGTTTCGCTTCGTTGCCGAGGAGGCGAATCCGGCAAATCGGCTCGGGGTCGATCGGGTCGAACTGTTTTATCCATCGGATATTCTTGCTGATGGGATTGTGGTCATTGACACGCCCGGCGTCGGGTCAACGCTGCGGCACAACACAGAGGCAGCGTTGGAAGTACTTCCGGAATGTGATGCAGCGTTCTTTGTGACCTCCGCCGACCCACCGATAACCGAAACCGAGCTTGAATTCCTCCGCCAGCTGAAATCGAAGATGGCGCGCATCCTTCTTGTTCTCAACAAGGTCGATTATCTGTGGTCAGACGAGCGGCACCGCGTCGTCGAGTTCCTGCAAAGGGTTCTAGCGGACAATTCTCTCATCGAGCTGGACAAGCGCATTTTCTGCATCTCGGCGCGCGAGGGATTGAACGCCAAACGGAGCGGAGACAAGCAGTCCTTGGCGACGAGTGGGATTGCTGAACTCGAGAACAGCCTCGTGCACGTGCTGGCCGGGGAAAAAAGACATTGGCTCGAAAACGCGGTGCGACGGAAGGCGGCCGATATCGCACATCAGGCTTCGGCCGAAATCGCACTCCGTGTGCGTGCCATGAACATGCCCGTCGAAGAGCTTGCGACAAAGTTGCACGCGTTCCTGGACGCGTTGCTCTCAATTGAGGAGCAACGGCGAGTCACCCGCGACCTGCTGGCCGGCGACCATCGCCGGCTGCGAGAGGCACTCGATTCGCGTATTGGCGACCTGCGCAGCAACGTCGCGGGGAAGCTCAGCCGCGTGATCGACACCAGCCTCTCTGATGGTATCCCGACAGCGTTTGCGGAGACGGCTCGGCGCGCTGTGGCGCAAGCCATGCAGGACGAATTCGACGCAGCCCGCGCACCACTGGTGACCGCGTTCGCCGCCGAAGCGGGTGCTGCTCTTCACCGCTGCCAGGAGCGCGTGAACGCACTCGTCGATCGCGTGCGCCACACTGCAGCGGAAATCCTCAATGTCCCGCTTGGGCCGGATATTGAACGCGAGTCGTTCCAGCTCGGGGAAGACCCCTATTGGGTGACTGAAAGCGTTGCTGCGACGCTTATTCCCGACCCAAGCCAGCTTGTGGATCGCGTGTTACCGTCAAGCCTGCGCCGACCGAGACTGCGAGCGCGCATGACGCGGCAGGCGCAGGAGCTTATAGTCCGCAACGGTGAAAACCTTCGCTGGGCGATCTTGCGCGGGCTTGACGAGACCTTCCGAAAAGCCACTTTGCGATTCGAAGAGCGACTGGACGAGGCCATCGAGGCGACTCGCGGCGTGATCAAGGATGCCCTGGCGCGGCGGCAAGATCAGGCGTTCGCCGTCCAGCCTGAACTTGATCGGCTCGCCGGCGCCGACGCTTCACTGGCGTTAGCTAGGCAAGAGCTGGAAGGCCATCTGGAGCGTCCCTTCAGCGGCGCCACCACGGGGCGCGTTTGGAATCATTGATTGGGACGGTCGCTCCGGCGTTTTCAGAGCATTGAGCGCGGCGAAGGAGCCGAATTGTCTCTAGATAGATGAGGTAGCACTTACCCCATAGATGAGGCGCGCGCGATGATGCGATGCAGCACCGCCTCGGTATTCTGCCTTGCTACGGCATTATCCCTGGTCTGTGATCTCTTGCGGAGGTAGGCGTCGATCGGACCGTTGGTGACGGCAAAATATCTGATCAAAAGCTGCTCAATCTCATCGCGCAGGATTGAATCGTTGTGCGCGAGGAGATCGATCAGGCAACGCGTGGCCTTGAACCGCTCGACGGCGGAACCGCGGCCGAAACAAATTTCGCAGGCGAGCATTGTAATCTTCACGTCGTTGTCGTCCATCAGCCGCCGCAGCATGGGCCAAGCTTGGCGTGTAACTCCGATTTCAGCCAAAACTCCGAGCGCGCTGCGACGCCTGCGCACGCTCGATGGGCTTTCACGTTCGGGTGTTGGAAGTTGGATCGTGGCGGCGTAGAGGAGTGCACCCCCTGTTCGCCATCCGAGCCTACGGAGCGAAGCCTCGGCGATGGGTTGGCTCGCATCATCCTCAAGCGCCGCGACCAACGCCGGGATCGCCTCGACCCTGCCGGACGTGCCCAGCGCTCCGATCACGCCCGTAAGCCGGGAGTGATAGCTAAGGCGCATCAGTACCCCGAATACATAAGGGTCCCGGACATTCGGCAAAACTCGAGCCGCCGCGTTGATGACGGCGTCCTCACCCACACGTTCGACCGGATCGGTAATAAACCGATCGATCTCCAAAAAGTCGATCAGCACATCCGAGGCACCGAGCCCCGACAACGCCGCGACCGCGCGGCAGCGCGTCTGATAGAGGCCGCTGCGTTCTCGTGCGAACAGAATGCCCTTCAACGCGGGAATAGCGTCCTTGCCACACGCGATCACATCTACAACGCCCAAGTCGCCGTCCACAAATGATTTAAGTCGCGCGATTGCTCTTTCGACTTTTTGCGGCGCTCTGGGTGCATCGGTACTCATATTGTCATGGCCTTGTCTTTCCCAGTATTGCCATGATCCGACGTCGGCTCAGCCGACGGCCTGGGAACAAAGTTGACCTGCCGGAAACCCGCCACCAACAATAAGCCTCGCTCCGCGGCTGTTGTCTCCTCTTGGCTGGCAAGGTAGCGGCGAACGGCATCGTGCTTAATCGCGTAACGCCTCATGTCTTCCGAATACCGCTGCAGGACAGCCGCCTCACGCTCCAACAGCGGTCGAACCAACTCACTGTCCCGTATTGCAGACAGCAGCATTGAAAAATGAGGTAGACAGAGCGCGGACATCGAATTGAATGCCCGCCCCTTATGGAATTGCTTGGCGGTCGCTGCAACGGCGTCCTGCTCCTCCTGCCGACGGACGCTGCAGAGAATGCAGCTCTCTTCGCTCGGTATCAGGCTCTGCACCTTCGCCCGCAGATCTCGCACTACCGCTTCGGAACTTGCCTCATGCAGTTTCGTCGCCAGGTGCTCGAGCAAATGCGAATATCCAGCACACAGCCCGTAGGGCGAGGCCACCCCCTGCAGTTGCCAGGTTGAAACGGGCATAGTCCACCGCGAGTTGCGAAGCGCTGCTGTTCTTCGTGACTAACTGCGATTTCGTATTGGTACTTGCAAATAAAATCCCACACCTGGTCTGCGATCTTGGCGCAGATCTCACACGCCTGGATGTTATGCAAGCTCGCGGCGTCCCGGACCGAAGCCGTGTCTAGCTCCTGGTGCTGATGCTCCTTCCCCAACTCTTTGCGCAACGCACCGATGCGCAGCGTCAGGGTGGCCGTCTCCGCAGATCGCGGCAGCTCTCGTAGCAAATGCCGCACCCGGTCGCACATCGCAAGCAGGAACTGTTCGCGTTTCTCGTTGATCAGAAAGGTGATTATCTATATTCAAGTTCTGGAATGCCGCTCGCAGCCAAGGTCGAAGTCATTTCCGGAAAGCTTTGCCCTCAAGCCATCGGTGGACGATACCGAGAAAATCCCTGGCTGAACGCGATCAAAGAAGAGCTTAAGCTGCTCTTGGACGAAATTGCGAACGGCCTCCCGTTGCTCGGGCGAAACCGTATCTTGCTTGTTGAGTACGACGAAGATGCGTTTGGCGCATGCCGAGGCGGCTTTGAAGAACTGGACTTCCTCTTCCGACAGTGGGCTTTCGTAACTGGTCACGAGAACGAACGCGTCGGCCTCCGGCAAAAAGGTTTCCGTTGTGAGCGTGTTTTCAGCGATAACCGAACCTAGGCCCGGCGTATCGACAAAATAGAAACCGCGGCGAAGGATCTCGGCAGGCAATTGGATTTCCGCCGATGCGATGCGCTGAACGTTGCCGGGATTGCCTTGCTGCGTCACATGCTGCGGCAAGGCGTCAATCGAGACTTCCCTGTCCAGGACGCTGTTGCGATACCTCAGGAGTACGCGTTCCTTGCTGCCATAGGCCACTGCAGTTATTACTGAGGTGAGCGGGACGATTCCGGTTGGTAAGCGGTCGGTGGCCAATATCGCGTTCATCAGCGAGGTTTTTCCTCGGTTGAACCTACCGACCACAACGAGATTGAAGCGATCTTCAGCAAGCCGCGCAAAGAGCGGGTGCAGCCGATCCCGAAAGCCAGCTGTCTGCTCGGGGACCCGTGCAATGGTCGAACGCAATATTTCAGCGATCGCGAATTTGCTCTGCTCGTATTGACGCAAGTCCATTTATCGCTCCACGTCGTCGGATGTGTTTATTTGTGTCTGGTAGCCGGCGACATTCTCATTCGAGACTGCGGCCTTCTTTCCGATACGGGAGTCGACTTGAGTTCGGGCTTTGGCGGCGGCGCGCTGAAATCTACGGTGCTGCCGAGGTTTGCGTCGCCTTTGGCAGCGAGGCATAGCCAACCTTGCTCAAGGTTGAGATAAGCCTCCTTGATCTCAGTGACGCTTGTCGCCGAGGCCGCTCTTGCGCAAGCGAAGGCTTGTTGATTGTAATCGTTAGTCTGTCGAGTGCCTCTGTGGCGAAGCATGGCACGATGGCTCCTTCGGAGTCACAGGAGTCATCAGCCCTTCTGTAAGCTCGGGCGCTTGTGGCGAACTCCATCGCCATCGACAAGGCGAAGGTATTCCTGGTTTGACCGATCGTCAATCAATTGCGGGGGCCAGCGTTTCCTTCCCCCGCCAATTCCGTCGCCTTGCCTTCAGCCCAGGCCAGCAAGGTGCTCGCCGGAGCCGCTTCAGTGGCGCGCGTGAAGTACGTCCACCGGAGAAAACCCGCGGCGAGTTCCGCTCGGATGCAGGGAAGATCATACGCAATGACGGTCGGCCATCGGCTGGACGCCCTTGACCATGGTATCGGAGAATCCCACAAATGTTGGATAGGGCATGGAGTCGCCCCAAATGCTGCCGCAAGGCTGATGACTCCTGCCGCGAGTAGTCGCGGTGGGAGTGCTGTCTGAACCCCGCCGCGAGGCGGGTTTTTTATCATCCAAGTGGAAACTGAGATGCTTTCACGACAACGAATTTTCAGTCAGCGGCAGGTTCTCAGTGCAGCCGTATCAGAACTCGTGGCCCCGTCCGATGGCGAAATCAATTTCCTTTGGTCATAATGATTCCTGAGACCTGGAATGCACTGCTCCGCAGCTATGGTTTCTGCGGACGCCACGCATGGATACACATTGGTGTCGAGATGTCATTCCGGGACGAATACTTGTTGGGCCCGACAATTCTTTACGCCGCCTTAGTTGACAAGGCCCTCGATGTGATGCGGGGTCGTCATTCAGCGATCCGCCGGCTTCGCGCCAGCGGCCGGTGCCTTCTTTGCGCACTCGACGTTGAGAATGCAGGGGCCTGCGCCTCGCCTCTTGCGCGAATTGAGCGAGGCCGTGACGGAAGCGCGCTGCGAAGTTTCGCGAGACGATTGGAGACGATGTGGGGTCAATGGGTCTGCTCCGAATGCTTACCTCATAACGACCGCGGGCCAACGCGTAATAGTTGTCGCGGCCACCTGATCGCTGCCGTGAAAGCACGGATGGCCGTCGACATTGTAGCGCAAAGAAGCTTACTGTTGGACTTATCAGATGGCGTCGCGCGCTACCGAAGATCGTTTTCCCCCGGCGCCCCGAAGGCGAGCGCTCGCGACCGAGCCGCTTTGATAGCGGCGATCGGCTGGTGCAGCGGATGGCGACCGCTTCTTGTGCAACTCACGTGAGCCGACATCCTGGGAGCCAACGTAAGCCCAGAAGCTTTCTTCCATCGCTCCCGTTCTGCTCGTCAAATAAGGAAAATGACCGTACAGCAGAGAGAGCTGCCCGATCGCCTGGTAGATCGGCTTCTTTTCAATTTCTGCAAGGAAAAGCGCCGACACAAGTCCGGCCCGATCGGCCCCCGATTGACAATGAATCAAAATCGGCTTTGGAGCTTTCCGTACAAGCTCTAGAACCTCCTTGGCTCGCTCAACGGACACAAGCTCAGAAGCTGACAGGCCGTAATCGAAATGCGCCACCTTCAGCTCCTTTGCCAGCGAAATTTCGCCGTCGTACCACGGTTGGCCAGGGCCGGCGCCGCGCAAGTTCAAAATTGATCTAATGCCGTATTTGGCGATCACCTGCTCAAGTTGACGGCCTCCCAATTGCGCGGAACGGTAAAGTGTGCCCTCTTCTACGACGTGGACATTGCCCGCGTATCGGATGAGGCCGCAGTACGTTGCTATCGACGCGGCCGTCAGCATCAGGCTCATCACGCCGACTTGCGCCGTTCGAACGCAAACTCGCCACGCGCGTGACGCCATACGGTTCCTCGTTCCCAGCATTGCGGTCTCGCTTAAGGGCATGGAGAGAGCGGTTATGAGCGGATGACGGTCCTACGGCCAACTCGGATGAAAATGGGCACCGCTGCAAGCTGAGTTGCAGCACAGAACGCAACTACAGCCGGCACGGAAGTGTCGTACAGAATTCCGATGACGGCGCTGCCCAGGAACCAAAAGATGCCATAGCCGGCGGTAAACGTGCCGAACGCGGAGGCGCGCCGGCGAACCGACGCCATCGGCGCAACGGCCGCGGGAATGATCAATTCGTGAACACCCATTCCCTGTCCCGAGATTGCCGCCCCGAGCAGCGCCAACCAAAAGCCGCCGAAAAAGACGAGCGGCGCAAATAGGGCAGATACCGCGGTCAGTATGACGAGGACGGTAAAACCATATCGATCAAATAGGCGTCCCAAAACCAGCGAGCCGGTACCGCTTGCGGCCATGGCGACGGAATAAAAAATCGCAATCCAGTTACTTGGCACTGTCCCGGCGTGCGTGAAGTGGTAGGCGATAAGGGGATAGTCCGCAAAGCCCGCCGCGACGAGAGCTGCACCGAGGAGATAGGTCCAGAACGTGCGCGGTAGGTCGGTTCGGGCGGGCCTCGGTGAGGACCGATCCGAGTTCCTCCGGCGTTGGGTAAAGCATGCGCGCCAGCAAAATCAGGCTCAGATTGGTGACGGCGGGAACGAGCAGAATCGCAAAAGCTTCGCGATAGCTGCCGTCATGCGCCAGAACGGCGGAGACGGCGAGAGGTCCGAACATGGCGCCTAACTGGTCGAGCGCTTCGTGCAGCCCGAAGGCGAACCCGTAGCCGCCGGCCCTCTTGCCCGCATGCGAAAGCATAACATCTCGCGGCGGGTTGCGAATGGCCTTGCCGACGCGCTCGAGGATGATCAGCACGGCCGCTGTCTGCCAACTGCCGGTCAAAGCTAGCGCCGGCACCGACGCCATCTGAACGACATAGCCGAAGATGGTGATCGGCCAATAACTGCCGGTGCTGTCCGCCCAACGCCCAGAGAACAGCCGCACTCCGTAGCCCAGCAATTCCCCGAACCCGGTAACGATGCCTACGATTGTGCCACTAGCCAAGAGCGAGGCCAGATAAGGCCCGACGATGCTGCGCGAGCCTTCGTAGGTAAAGTCCGCAAAGAAGCTGAGAATGCCGATGAGAAGTATGAACCGCAGCGCGATCGCACGGGCGCGAAGATATGCCATCCGAAGCACTCCCGTCGAAGCTCAAGCCTCGCCAGGAGTCATTGGCCCATCGGGCGTTTAATGGCGAACTCCACCGCCACGTCATCTTTAATGGAAACAATGAAATCGGCAACCGCGAAAGCGCTATGATCGAGAGACCCTTCCAATTAAAATTGGACCATGGAAAGAGCCAGCAAGCAAGCCTGCAGAAACATCGGCAAGGGCATGACTGATCGCCAGCCTCAGAGCCGTGATGGGGCTGTTCCGCCATCTCGCGATCCCAGCGCATGACCAAAATTCTCCTCATTCGCCACGGGCACGTCGGAGGCATTAAGCCTGAACGGTTTCGCGGCCGCGAGCCGCTTGAACTCAGCGCGCAAGGACGTGCCGAAGCTGTTGCCGTTGCTAGGCGAATCGCCGGCCATTGGCAGCCGCGCGCTATCTACTCAAGTCCGATGAGCCGCTGTGTCGAAACGGCAGATGCTGTCGCGAACCTCACAAACGCCGCCGTTCAGGTTTGCGAAGATCTGACCGACCTTGACTACGGCACCTGGCAATTCAAGTCCTTCGAAGACGCGAAGGCGGAGGATCCAACGCTTTTCGCCGCGTGGTTTGCGACGCCCCACCTGGTTCGCTTTCCCCGCGGCGAATCCCTGCAAGACCTCGCGGCGCGAACCGCCGATGCGGTGCGCCTCGTGCTAAGGCGTCATCGAGAAGACACGATCGTTCTCGTGGGTCACGACAGCGTGAATCGCGCGATGCTGCTACAATTCCTTGGCCTGCCGTTGTCATCATATTGGCGCATCCAGCAAGCCCCCTGCTGCGTCAATGAAATTGATGTACTCGACGGGCAAAACTGCGTGTTACGCCTCAACGAGACGCTCCATCTGGAGAGTGTGGAAGAGCATTCCGGGTGAGTGGCGGGTCTAAGGAACCTCGCTTCGCGCCCGCCGAAGATCTTCTTGACCGAGAGCAGATCTTTGATAGCGTAGGAAAAGGGCATGGAGTCGCCCATATCCGCCGCAAGGCTAATGACTCCTACCGTGAGAGATCGCGGTGGGATCATTTGCGTGAACCCACCGCGAGGTGGGTTTTTTATTGCCGGTGCGAGGCTTCGCAGGCAGCGAGCCGGGCGATCGGCCATTAGTTCACGATCCAACCTGGCCGTTGGCTCCCCCGCCAACGTGCGGTCGAGAGCGCTAACGATTGTTCTCGATCTGCTCGGCTGCAAGGCGCGGATGGATGAGGACTTCATGGCCGCGGCGTAGGCGCCACGGAGAGCGGAATGCCGGCCAAACCGGGAGACATCGTGTCACCCGAAGTGCGGTAGCGTGGGAACAAGGAGCGGCGTTTAGACATCCTGTGGAAAGGCGATCGATTTCCGGCGAGCACGCGCAACATCGTCGATTTGCCGGCTCCATTATTGCCGAGAATACCTAGCTACTTTCCGGCGCAAAATTGATGAACATCATGCTCGCGGTTTGAATCGCAGCTTTTGCGGAAAACTGCAAGCTCGGACGGATTTGTAGTTGACTGTGGCGGCCGCCGTCATTGATTCGTGTGAATGATCAGACCTACGAGCCCTTCGAGCACGCGAGAAGCTCCTGAGCAAGCTGCCAGTCACTGGTGAGTTGCTGCGCGGCTCGCTGTTGAGACGCAACCCATCCGCTTCACACCAAGCGACTGCCCAAAATGTAGCGCGCGGTTAAGGGCACCGGGTCTTCGTTCTGACAGTCAGCTATGGCGGTGGACGCGCACGGCAGTTCAGCCGTGCGACGCGAGCGGGTCACCGAGGCTTTTCGCCGCTTGCTCGCTCAATTATCGAGAGAGCTGGAATGCAGGCCCGATCGACGCCCTTGGCATTTCCCGCGAACTCAATCATTGTAACTACATGCGGCGTCCGGATGCCGCGGCGTCGAAGTCCCGGCGCAAGCAATCATGATTGAGATGCGGCGCTGCACAGCAGCAGCTTCGGCGACGGCCTGATCGCCGAAGACGGTGGGCGATCTGCGCGAAGATCTGGATGCGGCACGCCGATCAGGTGCTGGCAGATGATGCAAATGGTAGCGGCCGTGCTACGAGGCCCTCGGCATAGCGCCATCCCAAGAGCTCGCAGCCGCGGCCGATTGGGTACGCCGGCGGAGGTGGTGTTGCGCGCTGTCTGATCCTCAAGCACATCTCGCAACTGGAGCTATGGCGTGCTCGAGCGCGCAGGCTACGCGCCAATCTGCGTGTACCGCGACTTCACCCGCGTCGGGCGGCGCGAAGACGCCCGACGCCAAGCGATGGGGCGCTGGGGCGTGGCGCTGGGGGGAGACGTGATCAAACAGATCCACACGCAGGCATGGTGACCATGCGCACAGAGCCATGGCTTGACCTTGAAGGCCGCCGCATGCGCGTGGAGCACCACGGTGGTGGAGACTAACATCCACGCATCCGACCGATCCGAGTTTGCTGGGAGACGGCGTGCGGGTGCTCATTCGCACCATGAACCGAAGATCACGCGGATCGTGGGCGAGGCCGGAACCAGCGCTGCCGCGACCGGAGCCGCAGCGTCGAAGCTGAGGGTAGTCTCGACCATCGCGCGCGCGGCGCGCATCCAACGGCCTAAGGTCAAGGCCAGGAGAAACTCAAGCGCGCCTACGGTCACATTGCTCAATGTCCATCCGGTCGGGTGAGTCCCCCAGGGCCAGGCCAAACGCTTCTCGTCTAGGAAATCGCCGCGGGCGTGAAGCGCGCGGCCGACGTTAGTACAGCAGACTGACGCTGGAGGGCCTCGCGCCGACAAGCTTAGATGCCATGGTGGCGCTCGTCAGAAAGGTGATGAAACAGACCCGCGCGCGCATCCTGCGCGGCGACACGCGCGGCGACGGCAAGCTCGTGAGCCTGTTCGAGCCGGAGACGGAAATCATCCGCAAGGGCAAGGCCGGCAAGCCGACCGAATTCGCGCAAGATGGTGAAGCTGCAGGAGGCGGAAAATCAGATCGTCACCGACTACGAGGTCTATGATCGGCGGCCGAATGACGCGGATCTTGCTGATCGCAGCGGTCGACATCGCATCACGCAAGGCTCGGACGCATTCCGCGCCTGGTGGCTCGCGGACGCCGTCATTCCTTACTTCAGCAAAGAACGAGGCGGCGGCGAAAGCCAAGCGGCGTCAAACGGGTCTGCATTACCCAATCGCTCGACCAAAAGTCCCGAGCGCAGACGCGAGCGAAAAAGCGCTGGTTCCGCCAGGGCCAGAAATGGCGCACCGGCTGTGACGGGCCGCATCAGCGTGGTCAAACGCCGACATGGTCTCAACCGCTGTCGCTACAAAGGCGACGCCGGCATGAAGCGCTGGGTTGGTCTCGGCGTGATCGCCGACAACCTCATCAACATCGGCCGCGCCATGGCAAAGCAGTCAGGCCCATAGGTCTGCGCCCGCGATCTTGCGGCCTGCAGACCCCGTCGGCCATTCCGACGGGCTTCGCTTTGTGTCGCGCCGTTGGTCAAAGTTCATGAAACCACCAATTTTGCGCCGGAAAGTAGCTAGTTGATCCTGTGCCGGACGGTGAGTGAAACGTTGTCGAGCGCGCGCACGATGACGCGCCTGCCGACGCGTTTGTCCCCGCGACGCAGCACGTCTAATGGCGAACTCCACTGTCACGAATTTTTGCGACGGACCGGTACTGACGGCGATTGCTACTTTGCCGCTTTGCCGTCGCACGCTCGCTGAGGATTTTAGGGCGCCGCTTACCGTCTTGACGGAAGCGTGAGTTTGGCTAATATTCGTATTGGGCATGGAGTCGCCCGTTACCCGCCGAGAGGCTGATGAACTCCTACCGCGGACGATTGCGGTGGGGTTATTTGCGAGCCCACCGAGAGGTGGGTTTTTTATCGCCAATGTCTTCGGCCGTAGAGCCACCGCTGCAGCGATCTCCCGTTGTGGTTAGCAGCGAAACGAGAAGACAAGACGCTCGAAGGATTCTCCACCGCAATCTCCGTTCACTCGTTGATGCTTTGGGCTCTGTCTGTGCTGATGCACTTCGGATCCCATCGGGAGAAGGAGAAATTCCAATGTGCGACTACAGCCTCCATAGCGTCGCCTCACGCACCGCCAACGTCGGAGAAAGTCTGGTGACGACAGAGTTCGCGAAGACGGCAACGCGCGGCTTCGCAAGCGTGCACGATGCCGCGACGGCCGTATGTTTGCGGCCTGGCACAGAACTCGTATTTGACAACGCCCCCGAATACTGGCGACCGTTTACGCGTTGGCTGCGCCGCACTCGCCCCAGCAAGCTCGCCAGTAATGTTGCCCGCTTCCGACAAACCAATCTGGACCGGAGCGATACGCATCACGACGCTTTGGAATTTGCCGACGGCACGACTGTGCTGGTGACGCGGCTTTGTCCTGGGCAGCACGCCACCGTTCTGCAGTTGCCGGCAGACGTTCAGAAAGGTTCTCTGGCCAGTGAGCGTCCGATGGTCGAGGGTTGTTTGGCGTCGACAAGCTAATCCGCGCCAAAGCGCGCACCGCCGTACAACTCGGATGCAGAACTACGCAGATGTGCGAATATAGCCTGGAAAGCATCACTTTTCGGCCAGCAAAGGTCGGAGATAAGCTGGTGACGGTACGTTTCCCTAATTCCCTCACTTACGGGTTCGCCCAGCTTGAGAACCTAAACGTGGCGGTGTGTCTACTCCCCGGCACGGAGCTTGCCTTCGACAAAGAAGTGAAGCGTCGACACCCCTTTGGTTGGCTTTCGCCGAGGCGGCGAAGATTAGGTGTTAAGGTCGCCCGCTTCCAACAGGTCAATCTCGATAAACCGTGGGCGCATCGTGACGCGCTTGAGTTTCCCGATGGTGGGATTGTTCTGCTAACTTTCCTTTACCCCGGCCAGCGGGCGACGGTTCTTCAGCTTCCGGTTCAACCGGTAACCACGAAGGTACACCCGGAACACCCGAGCAAGATTTCAGAGCACGAGCATGAGCAGAAGTATGTCCGCCTTCGATGGTGGCATGAAGATGTTGGCCGACCGCAGCCCCCGGTTTTTCTATAAAGTCGGTCACTAAGACACTGACGGCGCCTCGAAGCATCAATTCTGCAATGCGTGGTTTGCGCAACAGATCGTTGTGCACGAGACGCCCGCCCGTTTTTAGCCAATGGGCCAATAGAATGAATAGCAGGATAGCTTCTCTTGACGCGATCGAAATTCTCAACTCGCGAGGGAGTCCGACGTTGCGTGTTCGCGTGGAACTCAATGATGGTCGTTCCGTCGCAGCGTCTGTTCCGTCAGGCGCTTCCACCGGCAAGCATGAGGCGCATGAAATGCGCGACGGCGATCCAACCCGCTATCAGGGCAAAGGAGTTCTTCGTGCCATCGAAAACATTACCAGGGCTATTGCACCGGAGATCATCGGCTTCGATCCGACGCTTCAGGGCGAGATCGACCAACTCCTCATCGAGCTGGATGGTACTAAAGACAAGTCACGGCTCGGCGCCAACGCGATAGTAGGTGTTTCCATGGCTGTCGCGCGCGCGGGAGCGAGAGCTATCGGAATGCCACTTTACCGATATCTCAGCCGCAAGCATGTCCATCGGCTTCCGGTGCCGATGATGAACGTCATCGACGGAGGCGCGCATGCCGACAATTCGCTGGATTTCCAAGAATTCATGCTCGTCCCGCACGGGGCGCCAACATTCGCCGAAGCGGTGCGATACGGCGTCGAGACGTTCCAAGCGCTGAAGACGTTACTCGGAAAATTGGGGTATGCTACGAGCGTCGGCGACGAGGGCGGCTTCGCCCCCAAGCTGCGAGAGAACGAAGAGGCTTGCAACCTGATCGTCAAGGCCATCGAGTCGGCCGGCTTTGTTCCAGGGCAGCAGGTCGCAATCGCCCTGGATCCGGCAGCCTCCGAGTTTCGCGTCGACGACGCCTATTTTCTTCGGAAATCCGGCGCCGGCCGGAAAACCAGCAGCGAGTTGATTGGTCTCTACACCGACTGGCTGGACCGGTACCCTATTGTGTCAATCGAGGATGGACTTGGCGAGGATGACTGGAACGGCTTCCGCGTTCTGACGGCAGCATTGGGCAATCGGGCCCAAATAGTGGGAGATGATCTATACGTCACGAACACTGATTTGATTAAACGTGGCATTGCCGAGCAGGCGACCAATGCCGTGCTTATCAAGCTGAACCAGATTGGCACAGTGACGGAAACGATTGAAGCGATTGAGGCGTGCCAGGCAGCGGGCTGGGAATTCATAATTTCGCATCGCTCCGGAGAAACGGAGGATCCATTTATTGCCGATTTCGCTGTCGCCACGGGGGCTGCTCAGATCAAGACTGGTTCACTATGCCGGAGTGAGCAAATCGCCAAATACAATCGTCTGCTTGAAATCGAGCAGCAGCTAGGAGATGACTGCGGATTTCAAAGTCCATTCTTGCAACTGCTGTCAGACAGCCATGAGCAGGAATAAACTTCAAATTCCGGGGCATGTCCTCGGGCGTTAAAACCGGAGCGCAGACATGCGGAAAAAAGCTTCGCAGCAAGGACAGCCTAGCTTAGCGGAGATGCTTGCTGATCCAATTATCTGGACAGTGATGAAAGCAGATGGGGTCGATGAGCAAGAACTGAGAAATCTGCTGGAGCGTGTGGCGGCGGATTTGGTCGCGGGCACCGGTAAAATGTTGGACGCTCAAGCCGCTGCCAGCCCTGTCGGCGCCTATCGACGCGGTGTAGGCGTCATGTTGCTCAATCGGCGTGATGAGGTCTTTGTGGGCCAGCGGGCCGACACGCAGGGCGATGCGTGGCAGATGCCGCAGGGCGGCATCGATGAAGATGAAGAACCACGCAGTGCGGCGTTTCGGGAACTCAGAGAGGAAATCGGCACCAACAACGCGGACATCATCGCGGAAAGCAAGGCATGGCTCCGCTATGACTTGCCGCCCGAACTACGCAAGCGGTGGCATGACCGCTGGCGAGGCCAACAACAGAAATGGTTTGTCATGCGCTTCCGAGGAGGCGACGCTGAAATCAATATTGCAACCGCGCAGCCCGAGTTTTCCGCTTGGCAGTGGGTTCCTATTGAACGCCTGCCGGACCTCATTGTTTCGTTCAAGCGTCAGCTCTACCGTGATCTATTGGCGGAATTGCGGGAGTCGGGGGCGGTCGCGCATAAGGGTGGACCGAGTTCCTCCGACCATGAGGTCCGGCCGAAACCCCATCCTCTGTCTTGACGCAGCGGGCGGATCATTTATATCAGGGCACGGGCATGGAGTCGCCCTAACCTGCCGGAAGGCTAATGACTCCTACCGCGGACGATCGCGGTGGGAGTCTTTCTGGAACCCGCCGCGAGGCGGGTTTTTTGTTGCCGATGGAGGAGCGCCGCCGCCAATGGGCCAGCGGGAATGGCGATTTTGACACGCGATTGGAACTGCATGCCACGATCACGACAATGACCAACCGACCAAAACCAAGCTTCGTCGACTTCGAGCGGTTGCGCGGTGCCGGCCATCGAAGCCGGTCCGTCAACACACGCGATCATCCGCGCTTCTACAGCATTCTTTTCGCGAGTCGCGAGGATCGTATCGCAGACGACGGAGCCCAAGCACCTGAGTTCTTTCGCGATCTGAATTGTGACCAAATCGTAGACGCCATCACCGCCGGCAGAGACGAATATAGACTGAAGCCCTTCTTCTATGCATGCCTGCGACGCGTGGAAGCAATCGAATACCGCCATGAAGTGATGCGGGATCTCGAAAGCGCGTCACTGTACGGGTCTCTCAACTCGTTCGCCAGCATGATGCGAGAGGTACGCGAGCATCTCGACCACGCTAAAAAGGCTTACTATAAGGAACAGAAGAGAGTCTGGTTCCTCGACGCGGTCGTCGCTTATTGTGACAATATCATCTCCTTCGCGACCCAACTTGCCACTTCTAATTTGCGCTCGCGCGGTTTCTTGGCTTTCCGCGATTTTCTGGTCGACTATTCCCGGTCAACACGCTTTACCTCCTTATTTTCGTCGGCGCAAAAGCTAAAGGCCGATCTGGCGTCGGTGGAATATTGCGTGCTCATAAAGGGCAGCAGCTTCACAGTCCGTAAATACGAAGGCGAAGCGGACTATAGCGCCGAGGTCGAGTACACCTTCGAAAAGTTTAAGCAGGGCGTCGTAAGGGACTACAAAGTCAGTTTCCCCGTCAGCACTGACATGAACCATGTCGAAGCAAAAATACTGGAGTTTGTGGCTAAACTGCATCCCGAAGTGTTCGGCGCCTTGGACGAGTTTTGCGATACTAAAGCAGACTTTCTCGATCCAACCATTGAAGTCTTCGACCGCGAAGTTCAATTTTATGCCGCTTGTCTGGAATATTGCGCAGTGCAAAGTCACGCAGGGTTAGCTTTCTGCTACCCGCGCGTATCAGACAAGAGTCACGAAGTTTATGACTATGGCGGGTTCGATATCGCATTGGCCCGCAAGCTCCGGAGCCAAAACTCCGCTGTCGTGTGCAACGATTTCCTTCTCAAAGGCAGGGAGCGGATTTTAGTCGTGTCCGGGCCGAACCAGGGTGGTAAGACTACGTTCGCCCGCGCATTCGGTCAATTGCACTATCTCGCCAGCATAGGGAGCCCCGTGCCTGGCAGAGAAGCCCGACTGTTTCTCTTCGATCAGCTCTTTACGCATTTCGAAAAAGAGGAAAAGGTCGAAACTCTTCGTGGTAAATTGGAAGACGATTTGGTGCGAATTGCCAACATATTAGCCAAGGCAACGCCGCGTTCGATCATCATTATGAATGAGATTTTTACATCAACGACAATTCAGGACGAGATCTTTTTGAGCGAAAGGATAATGCAGAAAATCTTGGAGCTCGACTTGCTCTGTGTATGGGTCACCTTCGTCGACGAATTGGCGTCATTCAGCGCACAGACAGTGTCGATGGTCAGCACAGTCGATCCGGACGACCCCGCAGTCCGAACATTCAAGATTCTGCGGCGTCCTGCCGACGGATTGGCGTACGCAATGGCCATCGCGCACAAGTATCGGCTGACCTATGAGTCGATCAGAGAGCGGATCAAACCATGAAGGCATTTCTGATGCATCCAGACCGTGATTTCGACGCTGGGCAGTTGCTCGCTCGCCGGGAACGGGAATTGCGTCATGGCAGAGGCAACGAGCAAGGACTAGAGCTGCAGCAATTGCTGCCGTGGAATGAGCAGCCGCTCAGACAAGACCTCGGCGTGGACATTTTGCTCAACTCGATGGCGCAAGGAGACAAGTTCGTGTTCGAGGTCGCGATGGTGGCTTTATTGTCGAGCCAGACCGAGCTGGAGACGATCCGCTATCGCCAACACGTCTACGCTGACTGTGCGAGAAATTCACAGACCGTTCGGAACATGTATCAGATCGCCATGGATGCTATCGAGGGAGAACGCAAGAACTACTTGAGCTTCTTTTCCCGCTATCCGTCAGGGATTCTACACCGCGCGGTCGAGGTGCTCCAGATGTTCGTCGGCGCACTAAAACGGCTACGACGACTTGTGGACGTGACTGCTGCTGAATTCGAGTCGGAGGGATTCCGCAGACTGTTTTTGACCATTCGAAGCGAGCTAAGTGATGACTATTTTGCGATCATCGAGAGCCACCTCAACAAACTCAGATTTCGTTCCGGCGTGTTGATAAGCGCCCATTTGGGCATCGGAAACAAGGGGACGGCCTACCTCCTACGGAGGCCGGGCAAAAACCATCGAGGATGGCTAGCGCAGCTGCTCGCCGAGAAGGCGCCGGTATATTCATTCCATCTCCACCCCCGCGACGAGGCGGGCGCGAACGCTTTATCCAGACTTAACGACATCGGCGTGAACCTGGTCGCCAATGCTCTGGCTCAATCAACTGATCACATTCTCAGTTTTTTTCACATGTTGAGAACCGAGCTGGCGTTCTATATCGGCAGTTTGAATTTGCACGCGCACCTTCACCAGATTGGAGAACCGATATGCTTTCCCGTTCCCTTGTCCATTGGTGAGCGGAAACTGTCGTTCTCGGACTTGTACGATCCCACGCTTGCCTTAAGCATGGGGAGAGGGGTTGTCGGTAATGACTTTAATGTGGATCACAGAGACATCGTCATCATTACGGGCGCAAACACGGGCGGCAAATCGACATTTTTGCGCAGTATTGGACTCGCCCAATTGATGATGCAAGCGGGGATGTTCGTTTCCGCTAACTCGTTCACGTCAGAAGTGTGTAACGGCATCTGCTCGCACTTTAAACGCGAAGAGGATGTGACGATGGAAAGCGGTAAGTGGGATGACGAACTCAGCAGAATGAGCAAGATTGTCGACAACATCAAACCCAACTCGCTACTTCTGTTCAACGAATCATTCGCATCAACGAACGAGAGGGAGGGGTCAGAAATTGCCAGCCACATAGTTGATGCGCTCCTGGACCGCAAAGTGAAGATATTCTTCGTAACCCATTTGTATCACTTTGCAAGCGTGCTGTTCGCCAAGAAGACGGACAACGCTGCGTTTCTGCGGGCAGAAAGGCGCGCCGACGGCACGAGGCCGTTCAAATTGTGTGAAGCTGAGCCGCTGCAAACAAGTTATGGCCCTGATCTCTATGAGAAAAATTTCGACGAGTCTCGTGAAGAAAAAAGGTCGCCTGAGAGCGAGCTACAAGGCAAAAGTCCAGTAGGAATGAGTCGCCACTGAGCAAAACCAATGGAGTAGAAACCAACGGACGGCCACGCTCGTAGCTTGCCGGACACGTTCACACGTCAACCGACCAAACTGGCGCAACTGTATCGCGCGAGCGCGAAGGCGCGATCGAGTTGCCACCCAAGGTACGGCCAGGCGATCGGGTGCGAGATCGGCCATGGATCGCGCGGACCGGGTGGCACTACCACACGTGCGACATGCAGTCCGTCTACATTGGGCTGGGTCGATCTCGAATTCGCGGGTGGTCGAAAAGCGCGGTTCGGCGTCGGCGATAGCGTGATGATTCCCGGCGGCCTGCCACACCAGGAGATCGCCACCTCCGATGACCTCGAGCTCGTTGAGGTTTCTGTGCCCGCCGAGATGGGCACCGAGACTTGCGATCCGGCGTGAACAATCCGCACGGGCGATACGCCAGCGCAAGCCTGCTGCCTGATTGGCCACGCGCCGTATAAATCAGACGCTTGATTCCACGAAGCGTCGTATTCATCGCCACCACCATCTCGTCACTCGTGACGTGATCGGGCCAGTTCGGCACGCTGTGCCAGGGTCGCTTTGGAGTGTTTGCCTGATAGGCATGGATCTGGGAATCGATGATAGTCATCGGGGAAGCTCCTCTGTGCCACGCGAGTTTGGTTATCACAGCAACTTCGTTTTCAGAGGGCCAAGGCTTCGTGCGCTGCTGATGCCGGCGGCCTCACGTCTTTGACGGCAGAAATTGGCACCCATCCCGTGCCAACCACTTAACGAGGTTCTGTGGGCCGCCGGAGCCGCGCACAAACCACGATTTCAGGCGGCTCGAGGAACGGGGTGATGCGCTTCGATTGCGACTTAGGTCTCGCGTTACCCTGAACCTTACCCTGAATTTTTTCTGGTCAGCTGCCGCGTGATCTAAGTGTTTGATTTTCCTGGCGCGCCCGAAGAGATTCGAACTCCTGACCCCCAAATTCGTAGTCTGCCGCACGCTCGCAGCCAAGAGCCGCTGATACCGGCGGAAACAGCCGCCAAATCGAATTTCTCAGAAAGGACTGGATTTCCGTTGCAAACAGAGCGTCACTGTTCGCGTCTTATGGAGCGCCATCGGCGTTCCCGGGTTTCTGCCCCGCCGGCTGTATCGCCATGCGGGGCTTCGGTGGTGACGGTGCACGACGCCGTCGCCAACCGAACGGAGATCCCGATGAAACTCACCGACACCCAGCTTGTACTCCTGTCCGCTGCCTCGCAGCGGGAGGATTGTGCAATTGAAATTGCGCCCAACCTGAAGGGCGGCGCCGCTCGGAAAGTGGTCGGCAAACTCTTGACCGAAGGACTGGTCGAAGAAGTCCAAGCTTGCGGCTCGTTGCCAATCTGGCGCCGCGATGACGACCGTGGGCCGCTCGCCCTGCGCATCACCAGAGGCGGCCTTGCGGCCATCCGGGTCGACGAGGGCAACACACCGGCGGAGGCCGAGGGAACCCGCGACACCAAGCAAGGGACCGATCTCGCACCTCACAAGTCTTCACGTCGGGTCGCTGCCGCGCGTCGCAAAGGAAGCGGGGACGAGTCCCCCGACAGTCAGCCGAGTCCGGCCGGGGGAATTCGAAGCAGGCCCAGGTGATCGAGATGCTCCGACGCCGGCAGGGCGCAACTGTTGCGATCATCATGAAGGCAACCGGCTGGCAGCCCCACTCGGTTCGGGGCTTCTTTGCCGGGGTGGTGCGCAACAAGCTCGGCCTGACATTGGTGTCGGAGAAAACCGGCGAGGAGCGGGTCTATCGCATTGTGACGAAGGATGTCGCGCCGAAGCGCAAAGGAAAGTCGGCTCGCAAGGCGGCGTGACCGGCATGGCTCGCCGATCGTCGGATCGCGATGTGATCGAGGCCGAGATCGACCGCGTGCGTTCGCTCGGCCTCGACGAGCTTCGCTCGCTGTGGCGCACCACGTTCCGGTCGTCCCCACCGCCGGCCTTCACCAAGGACGTCGTGGCGCGTTTCATCTGCTGGCACATCCAAGAGCAGGCGCTCGGTGGGCTTGATGTGGAGACGGCAAGGCTCCTGGACTGGCTCGCTCAAGGCGACCGGCGGGGAGCGGATCGCCCGAGACGCCTCAAGCCCGGTACCGTGCTCGTGCGCCAGTATCAGGGCGAGTTGCACACTGTCACCGTCGTTCCAGACGGCTACGTCTGGCACGAGGCGATCTATGCAAGCCTCTCCACCATCGCGCGCGCCATCACCGGCACGGCCTGGAATGGGCCGCGCTTCTTTGGGCTGCGCACCAGCGTCAATCGCTCGAAGGACATCGAAGGCGAGAACCATGCTGGCATTGCCGATGCGGTCCGTCCGCGTCGGCATGACGGCAGCGTCTCCCAACTTCCTCGAAAGGTGCAACGATGAAGCCAGACGAACGAAGGATCTTCCGCTGCGCGATCTACACCCGCAAGTCGACCGAACATAATCTCGACCTCGAGTTCAACTCGCTCGATGCCCAGCGCGAGGCCTGCGAGGCCTACATCAAGAGCCAGGCGCGTGAGGGCTGGAGGCTCATTCCTGATCGCTATGACGACGGCGCCTTCTCAGGCGCCTCACTCGAACGGCCTGCCCTGCAGGCCCTCCTGGCCGAGGTCAGGGCCGGCAAGATCAACACCGTCGTGGTCTACAAGGTTGACCGGCTCACCCGCTCGCTCGCCGGCTTCGCCAAGTTGGTCGAGTTGTTCGATGAATACGGGGTGTCATTTGTCTCGATCACGCAGTCGTTCAACACCACCTCCAGCATGGGACGGCTGACCCTCAACGTGCTGCTCTCCTTCGCCCAGTTCGAGCGCGAGGTGATCGGGGAACGGGTGCGCGACAAGATCGCTGCCTCAAAGCGCAAGGGCATCTGGGTCGGGGGACCGGTCCCGCTCGGCTATAGATGCATTGACAAGAAGCTCGTGATCTTGCCGCAGGAGGCCGAGGCGGTCCGCACCATTTTCACCCAGTATCTCGAACTTGGCTCGATCGGCGCGCTGATCGAGGTCCTCGATCAGCGCGGCATCCGGACCAAGGCAAATGGCCGTACTGACGCCCGCCAGAGGGGAGGCATCCGTTTCCGCGTCGGATCGCTTGCCCATCTGCTCAAGAACCGTTTCTACATCGGCGAGGTCGTCTATCGGGGCGAAGTGCACCGCGGGGAGCATGAGCCGATCCTTGACCGCGACCTGTTTCAGGCCGTGCAGGCCATGCTCTCCGCCAGCGCCGTGGCGCGGCGGGTCCGGCTCAAGGCCTCTCCGGCTATTCTCACCGGTCGCATCTTCGACGACCGCGGCAACCGCATGAGCCCGACGCACTCCAACAAGCTTGGCGTGCGCTACCGGTACTATGTCTCGCATGCGATCCTGCAAAACCGAAAAGCGGAAGCAGGCAGCATTACACGAGTCCCGGCGCCTGAGATCGAGACCCTCGTGCTCGACGGCGTCCGCAAACACCTATCCGCGGCTGGTGAAACCGAGCACCCGACTGCCGCGGCGGATCGCGATCTGACCGAACGCAATATCGAAAGCGTGATCGTCAAACCTCAGGCACTGGAAGTCCGGCTCGCTCCCCCAAACGAGGCTTCGGCTCCGACAGAGAAACCCAGCATCAACCACCCGGTACCCTTCCCGCTGCAGACGACCACGATCATGCTGCCATGGACGGCTGCAAGCTTCGCCGCCGTCAAAGGCATCATTCATGCGCCTTCCGCAAAACCGGCGATGAAGGCCGAAAGCCGCGATGCTCTGCTCACCGCAATCGCCAAGGCTCGGGTCTTGATAGACGACATCAGGCGCGGTCGAAATCGCCTCCTTCGCTGAGATTGCTAAGCGTGAAGGACAGGGCGAACGGTACACCCGGCTGCTTGCTTTGCTCGCCTTCGTCTCCCCCCGCATCATTGTGGCGATTGTCGGTGGGACCGCGCCAGCGGGTCTCACGGTGACCGGCCTCGCCAAGGCACTGCCGTGTTCGTGGGCCGAGCAGGAGCGCAGCATCGGGCTATTACAATAACAGGTTTCGAGGCCGCCAGGTTTTCATGCCGGCATCGCGCGACCCGCGGGCTTCGCTAACCGGTCTCCGTCGCACATCGAACCGGTCTCGGGGGTGCCGAAATGGAAATTGGAAAATGGCGGGCAGAGACTGGCGCCGCAAAGCGGCCAGTCCTCACCTGAAATTCCAGAAATCGCCGGCCAGAGACTAAAGCGCGCCAGCTTAACCCGCGGGGATGTCTGCGGTTCTCACATACCCGGATATTGCAAGATAGAGACCGCACTGGCTGGCTGGGCATGGAGGATTCGAACCAACACATGTCATTTTGAAAGGCGCCTTTTGGAAGGGCATGAACATGTCTATGACAGTTCGGACAGAGTGCGATTAACCCGCGCCGGATGCCTTTGACTGGGTTCTGGTTGACTCGATTTTGACGGCCATCGTCACCCGGCTCATAGCTTCCCGAACCAAGTATCAACTTAGGAGCGTTGCTCTGGGGCTGCTTTGATATAGGTTAACGGTGGTCTCGGTGCTAAAAATCGGCGCGACCTCCGGAAAGCCTGAAGCAAGTCTAATCCGGGGCGAATGCTAGTTTTTGCGCCGAAATTTGCTCGTTGGGGGAGCGCTTATTAAATAGACGTTCCACTCATCCGGATTGTTGCGAGCATCTAGGTCGATTTCCCCGTCGCTAATTGCTTGGTCGCGAGACTGTTTCCATTCGGTATGTTGTGCCGCCGTCGCCTCTCGCGCCTCAATGGCGGACTCCCCGTCCCATAGCGGTTTTCCATCCATACCAACGAGCACCTTCAGATCAGATCGCATGCTGCCTTCCTCGTCGTCGATGATCGCGCGCGCTTCATCGTCGTCCTCAGCACGAAATGCCAATACCGCTTTCCCGCCAATACGGGCAACGTACGTTTTCATGGTAAACTCCGTTTGGCTTGGAGGGGACATGGTCATCGCAAATTGCAGGGGTTGCTGCAATAAAACCAAAAATCCCGATCACAGCTGCCGCGGACGCCGACAATGCCCGCATTGAGGCCTTTCGGGCTGCTTGCGAAGATTCCATACTTCGTCCCTGCGCAGTTCGACTGCGCAGGTCGGTACGTCATCCGCCCAGAGATCAAAGGTGCAGCCGCTCGCAAGATCGAACCGCGCGTGGTGCCAGTGGCAGGTCGGAATTCATCCTCGATGTTGCCACGGTCGAGTGGAAAACCCCATATGGTCACTCGACTTGTCGCAGGATCGACGACCCTATGGACGCATGGAAGAAGGCCGGAACATCCGGCCTTCTTATTCTCGTGACCGATCGAGCGCCTCAGAAGTCCATTCCGCCCATTCCGCCCATGCCTCCACCGGCACCGCCAGGCATGGCTGAGCCCTGCTTCTTCGGCAGCTCGGCAACCATCGCCTCGGTGGTAATCAGCAGTCCCGCGACGGAGGCCGCGCCCTGCAGGGCGACCCGTACGACTTTTGTCGGGTCGATGATGCCCTTCGAGACCAAGTTGCCATACTCGCCGGTCTGCGCGTCATAGCCGAAGGCGTAGGCGTCCTTCTCCATGATCTTACCGACGACGATTGAGCCATCCTCGCCGGCGTTGATCGCGATCTGGCGCGCCGGCCAGCTCATCGCCTTCTTGACGATTTCAATGCCGGTTCGCTGATCGTCATTGTGGACTTTGAGCTTCTCCAGAGCCTTGATAGCGCGCAGCAGCGCAACGCCGCCGCCAGGCAGGACACCTTCCTCGACCGCGGCGCGGGTTGCATGCATGGCGTCATCGACGCGGTCCTTACGCTCCTTCACTTCGATCTCGGTCGCGCCGCCGACGCGGAGCACGGCGACGCCGCCGGCGAGCTTGGCCAGCCGCTCTTGCAGCTTCTCCCGGTCGTAGTCAGAGCTAGTTTCCTCGATCTGCGCCTTGATCTGGGCAATACGCGCCTGGATGTCGGCCTTCTTGCCCGCGCCACTGACGATCGTGGTGTTCTCCTTGTCGATCATCACTTTCTTGCTTCGTCCAAGCATATTGATTGTTACGTTCTCTAGTTTAATGCCGAGGTCGGCGGAGACCATGGTGCCGCCCGTGAGGGTCGCAATGTCTTCGAGCATTGCCTTGCGGCGATCGCCGAAGCCGGGCGCCTTGACCGCAGCAACCTTGAGGCCGCCGCGCAGCTTGTTGACCACAAGGGTGGCTAGCGCCTCACCCTCAACATCCTCGGCAATGATCAGCAACGGCTTGCTCGCCTGCACCACCGCTTCCAGCAGCGGCAGGAGCTCTTGCAGTCCCGAAAGCTTCTTTTCGTAGATCAGGATATACGGCTCCTCCATATCGACCCGCATCTTATCGGCGTTGGTGACGAAGTAGGGTGAGATGTAACCGCGATCGAACTGCATGCCCTCAACCACTTCAAGCTCGGTCTCGAGCGACTTTGCTTCCTCGACCGTGATCACGCCCTCGTTGCCGACCTTCTTCATTGCATCGGCGATGAAACGACCGATCTCTGCGTCGCCATTGGCCGAGATAGTCCCAACTTGGGCAATCTCCTCGTTCGAGGTGACATTCTTGGAGTTCTTCTGGAGGTCAGCGACAATGGTCTCGACCGCTAGATCGACGCCGCGCTTGAGGTCCATCGGGTTCATGCCGGCGGCGACAGCCTTGGCACCTTCCCTGACGATCGCGTGAGCGAGGATGGTTGCAGTTGTGGTCCCGTCACCTGCCTCGTCCGACGTCTTCGAGGCCACCTCGCGCACCATCTGCGCGCCCATGTTCTCGAACTTGTCCTCGAGCTCGATCTCCTTGGCGACGGTGACACCGTCCTTGGTGATGCGCGGCGCACCGTAGGATTTGTCGAGCACGACGTTGCGGCCCTTGGGGCCAAGCGTCACACGTACCGCGTGGGTGAGTGTATCGATGCCGTGCAACATTCTGTCACGTGCGTCGACTGAGAATTTCACTTCCTTGGCAGACATCGCAGTATTCCCTTTTGTTTTGACCTTATCTCGAGGAACGACTGTTGGGCGAGCCCCAACGATGAGGATTATCGATCCGATGTTTTCTCGGCCTTCGAGTCGACCGCTTCACGGCGTCCTCAAGACAAGAATTTGCAATCAGGCGGCCTTCTTCTTGGCCGCCGTTTCCTGGAGCACGCCATGATGTCGCTCTCCTTCATGATCAAGTAATCGACGTTGTCGAGCTTGACCTCGGTGCCCGACCACTTGCCGAACAGCATGCGGTCGCCCTTCTTCAGGTCGATCGGAATGAGCTTGCCGGCTTCGTCGCGGCCACCCGGGCCGACGGCGATGACCTCGCCCTGCGAGGGCTTCTCCTGGGCGGTGTCGGGGATGATGATACCATCGGCGGACTTTGCTTCGGGATCAATACGCTCGACAACAACACGATCGTGTAGTGGGCGGAATTACATCCGGTCGAAGCCGACGGTTGAACGGTAGAGGGGCGCAAAATCGAATGTACGCATAGCATGACCTCCTGTTTGAGCGACATGCGAACGGTCCGCCCTCCGGGCCTGACCTTCCGTATCACGCAGCCTCATGCCCTGCGCGCACAGTATCTAAGAATGCATCCGAGCCTTCGCAAGGAACTAAACCCAAATTTACCGCATATAACGGTGTTTTCACATCATGATTACCAGACAACGATGCCCGATGCATTCGTCAGGGTGGATGATGACGCGCCATATTCTCGCCCTCGTAGAAGCAGTCCAATAGGAGTGAATTAAGGCCGGGCCCTACTTTCAGTTCGGACCTCCGGCCTCCTCTGTAAGTGGCATTAGGAGTCCTCCTGCTCGCCATCGATTATCCGCATGGGACGCCAGATTTTTTGATTTGTCGGCGTCCTTTGTTGCTCGCGGGATTGGGAAGCGCCGCCCTCGTCATCCCCACCGCGCGATTGCCGCAGCATGTAGGCGCGCATCGCTTTGATGATTTTCCAACCGGGTCATGCTGCTAATCCTCGTCATTCTTATGCGCGTGCAGAAAGCGAGCGATTTGTCCTCTTAAAGCAGGAGTCTCCAGCAGCTCACCCATGGAGCCGGCGTTGTCGAAAAGTTCCCTTCGCAGCTTTGTTGGCAAGGTATTCCACTGCATGATCAGCGCGGCCCCGAGGCATCGCAGGACGTGCTCCTCTTCCTCGGCTAAGGTGACGCCTTTGGATTGGGCCTGCTCCAGGCTGTGCATGGTGTTTTGATAATGATCGGCGAGCCATTGCTCATTTTTCGCGAGCACCGCGAATCTCTGTTCGAGCTTTTTAAATTCACGTCTTTGCTGTCGCATGCTTCATCATTTTTCTCGACACCGAGCCAAAAAGAGCGCACGGTCGAATCAGCCAGTGAGCGCTCGGCGCGATCGGCCCAAGCACGAAAGTTGATCTCTAATCTCCGCACAACAGCCGGGCGGAGGAGACTTATGAATATTCCGACCGTAGTGGCCGAAAGTGAAATTTCGGCGCTCCAAACAGCGCGTGATTTCGCACAAGACGTGGGGTTTGAAGCCTCATACACGGAGGATGGTCGCTCTTTTGCGCGAAAAAGAATTTTCTGCGTGAGATAGAGTGACATGGCTGCAGCGTTGTCGAACGAACCGGACGATTTACTCATCACGGATGAGCTGCGCCATCGCAATGCCCACAAGGCGGACTATCGGCGCGAAAAACTGGCCATCCAGGATCTCGCGCGACAGATGGCCGAGCAGCCCAATCAGGTTTTGCCACGGCTCGTCCATCTTGCGATGGAGCTCTGTGGGGGTCAGTCCGCAGGCATAAGCCTCTATGAAGCACAGCCTCCAGGACCAGGTATTTTTCGCTGGCACCATCTTGCTGGCCGCTACGCGAATTTCGTAGGTGGTACGGCACCTCGCGACTTCAGCCCGAGCGGTGTGTGTCTTGACCTGGATCACCCAATCCTTATAGCTCGGCCGGAGCGTCTGTACGCTTATCTATCCGAGGCCGGCGTTCCCAATTACGAAGTCCTGCTCGTACCGCTCTATGCTGGCCAACCCGATCCGTTGGGCACGCTTTGGGTTATTTCACACGATGAGGCAATTCATTTCGACAGCGGCGACGCGCGGGTGACATCCGAGCTCGCAGCATTTGCAGGCATTGCTCTCAAGATGATCCAAGACGCGTCCGTGCTGCGGGCCAGCGAGGAGCGCCTGAACCTAGCATTGCGCCAAGAGGAGATGCTGACCCGCGAGATGAGTTCACCGGGTCAAGAACCTCTTCGCCATCGCGATCGGCATGGTTTCCATCAGTGCGAAATCGGCCGCTACGCCGCAGGACATGGCCAAGACCCTATTGGGCAGGCTGAATGCTCTCGCGCGGGCTCATGACCTCGTCCTTCACGGCTTGCACGCCAATGGACAGATAATTCGTGAGGCGACGTTGACCCGTTTGCTCGAAGCTATTTTTCAACCATATACCGATCTTGCGCGCACCGGAGACCCGAAACGCACCGTCATCCGTGGGCCGGATCTGGTGATCGGCGAGCATGCCCTTACCAGCTTGGCTCTTGTGCTGCACGAGTTGACCACCAACGCTGTGAAGTATGGCGCGCTAAGCATCGGTCGGGGGCTGGTTCACGTCACCTGGCAGATTGAAGCCGACAATTTGCTGTTACGGTGGGAAGAGCGTAAAGGGCCCGGTATTGAAAAGACGCCCACCAGCGAGGGATTTGGTAGCATACTCGTCCGCCACACCATCGTCGGTCAGCTTGGCGGTGAGCTCGACTACATCCGGAAGCCCGAGGGGTTTTCTGCCTTTATTTCAGTCCCGATGGAACGTCTCTCTCGCTGAGAGATTGCTCCCATGCCACTCTAAGATTGTTGGCGAAAAACCGGCCACGGGAGCGACGTTTCCCCTTGGGATAAATGAGATGTTGAATTAAGTCTCGGTATTGATTGTCGAAGACGAACCGTTCATCGCTCTCGATCTCGCTGAAGCTGTCAAAGAAGCTAGAGGTAACGTGATTGGGCCTGTGGGAAGCGTGCGTGAAGCTCTTATGCTCATTGAACAACACCTGGTGCAAGCAGCCATCCTTGACGTAAACCTGAGCGACCGAGACGTAACACCCGTCGCCGAACTTCTCATTGAAGGACGCGTTCCGGTGATCTTTTACTCGGGCTTGGCTTTGCCGGCCGAACTCCGAAAGCGCTATCCCTCCGCTTGCGTTTGCAAGAAACCCACTCCGCTTGTGCAGCTCTTAAACAAGCTGGTTGCGTCAATGCCTAATAAAGTGGAGACGGTGTTAGCCTTGGGCGCTGTCGATCTCCCAGCCGTTCGTTCATCGCCGGTAGACTGACGCACTATGTTCGGCCGTCCAAGCGAATAGGATGTACGGCAGGCGGCATGGAGTTCATTGCAACAAGCGGGCGAAGGCCCCGCTTGTTTGTGCGCATTGCGATAACCGTGGTTACTTCATCGCCGCTTCGTACCTTTCGGCGACGTAGTCCCAATTGACCAGGTGATTGAGGAACGCCTTGAGATAGTCCGGCCGTCGGGTTGCGACAATCGATGTAGTAGGAATGTTCCCATACGTCGCAGCCAAGGATGGGCTTGGCGCCGTGGACCAGCGGATTTTCGACGTTCGGCGTCTTCAAAATGACGATCTTGCCGTCCTTGACCGTTGATGGAACGATCAGTCCGAACGGGTGGCGCTCAATTTATCAGAAGGCCTAGCGGCACTGATTGCTGTAGTTATCATGCTCGCCAAGGGCTATCCCGCCGACGATGAAACGCTCAAAACCGTTGTGGTCGAAATGGCGGTTGCAATTCCAACCGGTACGAGCCGCGATGCTCAAAGGATGCTAGGCACCAGGCCTCTTGTGAGGGCGGCGCCGACAATCAACCCCTGAATAGAATGACCAAAATGACGATCACGAGTATCAGGCTGAGGCCCCCGCCATAGTATTGGTATGGAGTGTCAGGGGCGTGGCGCTCGTCGGTCTTAGTTTGTCATCAACGGTCAACCGTTGTGCAATGTGGCGCGTTCACCATCTTTCTGCGATTTCCTCGCGCGCGCGAGGCGGCGCCGAGCGGCGCGCCGAATCCGGCCCGAGCTTTAGACCGCGCCGCCGATTTCTTCGGCCGATTTTCTTTTTAACTTGATCGAGGGCGGCGAGCGCTGGCGGGCGGCGCCGGCGCGGCGGCTTTGGCCGGGGCTTCTGAGGTAGGCGTCAGGCTTCGCCAACACCCGATCGCCAACAGCACGGACATGCTGCGTGCCGTTTTTGTGTCCCCGAAAATTCTCAGGAGCCATCACAAACGATTTGACCGATCGTCGGTCGGATTACCGCGGTCGTGCTTATGCCAATGCGACCGGCGCTCACGACGCGCCTATTCAAAAACGGGGCACGGGCAGGTCGCTGACGACACGACGGGCGCCGGGGCACTAGACTCCGCGCAAGCGCGAGCGCGCCCGCGACGCCATGGTTTACGCTGATTAAGGTTGGATACTTCTATCTCTACGGGCTATTTCCGCGGGATCGGAGGCTTTCAGCGGACACAGGCTGTGGATTTTCGCCTGACCTGAGTTGGTCAGCGCTGAATGGTTCGCCTTGGGCCTCGGAAGCCCATTATGCAACTACGGCTCGCCGCAGGAAGATCAGGCGCTTGATGTTCTGGACAAGGTTTGCGAGGCCGATCTTGGTCGTCGCCGGTGCGATGCCGAGCGCCATCAAGACTGTCGTCAGCGGCCTGCCAGTGCCCCGTTTTTGAATAGGCGCGTCGTGAGCGCCGGTCGCATTGGCATAAGCACGACCGCGGTAGTCCGACCGATGATCGGTCGAATTGGTTGTGAGGGGTCTTGCGAATTTTTGGGACACAAAAAAGGGCACGCAGTTGGGAGCGAGAGGACGCGGCTGGGCGGCCCAGCGGTCTCGCCGCCCTAACTCGGCCATTACAATATGCAGGGGCCAGCTGGCCCCTTCTTTTGGATACTGCCCCCTTTAGTGCTGTCCAAATTCCGAGTTTTCTGTCTAAAACTTGACCTCGCAAACTGTCCTAATCAGCCTTACATATCCTTCACCACCGACAGCGGCCCCGCGCCAGGCGTCGGTGCTGAGAGTTAGGTAGCGCTCCTGCCCGTTTCAGTGGAGTTGCAAATGCCGTATTACACGCTCTCAACCCCCGCCATCGAACGCTCGCCTCCTGTACCCAACAGCATACCGACCATAGTGTGCCTCTCCTGCGGCGACACCATGAAGCACTTCCGCACAATCTCAAAACTTGGAGTGCGTCGGGAACAGCTCATCTTCGTCTGCCCGTCCTGTAAAGGGGTCGATACAAAGGAGCGGGTGGCGCGATTACCCGACGCTGGCGGCGAAGGAAAAGGGTTTTGCCGTCAACGTCGTGTATCCGTCGGATTACGGCATTGATCATAGGCGCTCTTGGTCGGATGGTGGATGTTGTTTCCGCTAAAGTAGGGAAAGAACGGAAAGGTCATGGCTAATCCTAACCCCCCAGAACAAGTTCCAAAAAGGCAATAAGCTTGGCCGAAAGCCGGGCCAGCCTAACCTCACGACGAGGGACATCAAGACACTCCTCCGCGAGGCGGCCGCAAATACTGGTTTTATGGAGAGGGTTCCCGTGGCGCGGACCATCGGCTCCCTCCGATTGTTGTTTACAACAAGATCAATCTAAAGTAGAATTTGGGTTCGTTCTGCCAAAAATGTGTTTGGAGACACTTGCCCGATGACCGCACGGGGCCCGGCCCCAAACGAAAAACCTAATGATTTCAATAGCCACGATTCGCGGCCCGGCCGCGAACGAAAAAGTCAGTGATTTCAGTTCGTATTTGTCACGAAGGACATCAAGACACTCCTCCGCGAGGCGGCCGAAGAGGATCGGGCTTTCCATGCTTTCCATATAGTGCAAACAGGGGCAACCTATTGCTGCACCAACTTGCTCATTTTCAAACGCCCAGGCCGCCTGCGCCAAGCTCGCGCCGTCCGCGCACGCCGGTCAGCTCAGCCAGCAACTCGGTGTGACCGGCATAGTGATAGCCGGCGCTGTTGAGCGCCTCCTTGTTCAAGGGTGCGGTGACGATCGCGGCGATCCGGCCGGCGAGCGGCACTATAGGAAATGTCAGGAACCTCCCGTTTTTGCCTCTGCTCCTGGCGCAAGGCTCAAGGTTTCGAAGCTGGCGAACGGGCCAAGCTTCGTGTTTTCGGGTGGTTTCGGCATCAACGGGGCAAACAAAATTGGAAAAGCTGACAACGAAGCAACGAGGCGACGCCGCCGAGCATTACGTGATCTCAATGCTGGGGTTCAATAACATCCCGGCGTCAAAAATGCCCGACAACTGGCCGGGTTACGATTTCGTCGCCCAACTCCCCGGCGACTTCAAGCCGTTTCGTGTCTCGGTGAAGTTCCGCACTTACAGCGACGCGCCGGGTGCCTACATCGGCTATGAGCCCGAAGAGATGTTCGATTTCATCGCGCTCGTCATCAAGTATCCGACCGGCCTCCGCACGTGGATTTTGCCGCGCGACGTCGCCAACAAGACCGCGCTTAATCCGAAAGGGAGCAAGAGCGGCAAGTTCACCAAGCGCGAGTGGCAGATCAAATCCATCGAAAAGCGGTTCTCGGATTATGAGAACAACTTCGGACTTGCAGCGCACCTCTAGTGAAACCAAGCACAAACAGACACGCAAAAACGGCCCGAGGCGACGTAGATGCCGCCGCGTGACGTAACGACCAGCACCTTGGCATTGAAGAGCCAACCACCTTGCCATGCTGGCGCAGTGACGCGAATCAGGCTGACCACGCTCGCCCGGTTGTGCCCGAATTCCCAAGCCCTACAAATGGCCGCTGGTGCGTTATTTCGAGATGGCCGCTACCTCAAGGCCAGGGCCGCGAGGGCAATTCTTCTTCGTGACAATCTCCTATGGGGAGCAGCCGCCGGAGCCGCAGTCAGCAACAGCCCAGTGCGGATGGACGGTCATCACGGTTGCGGTGCCGGCGCAGAGTAAGGCCAAAGCGGCGAGCAAGAGAAGCTTTTTCATCCTTGCCGCGGGTCACCAGCAGCGCCGCAAACCCAAACTCCTTAAGCGTTCTTTTCCCCAGCCCTTCGAGGCGCTCCGTATCGTTGCCGATGCGGGTGTGAAACAGCGATTCGAGCTCCGCTTCATTCGGTGTCGCCGCGGTAATCCCCGCTTTCCGGTAATCCCCTAGCGAGTAACGCGAATCGAGGGTGACGATCGGCGAACGCAACTTTGCCGCTAGTTCCGGCGTCGCCGCGCCAAATCCGTAGTCCGATATCAGGCATGCGCTCGCGCCGCGCAAGCGCTGCCCCACTTTCTGGGCCAGCGAGCGCTGCCGCTTTTTGGAGAGCATCGACGCAGGCTCCCGGTCCACGCGCAACACTTGCTGTTCCGTAGTGTGCGTCCAACCGGCAAAAAAACGCGACTTGGTCGGCGTGGTCCAACCCGGCACGCGCATGATCCCCGACGTTTCCACACCTTTGCCGCGAAAATAATCCAGCAGGTCGCGGCCTCCCACATCGTCGCCCACCGCGCCCACCGGCCGCACCCGCGCCCCCAAATCCACCAGATTATTCACCGCGTTCGCGCCGCCGCCGGGCCGCACCTCCGTCTTCCGATGCCGCAGGATCAGCACCGGCGCTTCACGCGATACCCGCGAAATTTCCCCAGAGACGAATTCATCCACCACGAAATCCCCCACCACCACAATCGTCTGGCGCGAGAACGCACTCACCAAATCGATCAGCCGCGCCAGATCCGGACTCGAATCGCCGGAAGGAGCTTGCGGGTGAATTTCTTTCATGGGTTTGGCGCTCACGGGCGGTCCTTCAATATCAGATCGACGGCCTCCGCCAGATTCTCAACCACCTGGTCAGGTTGCCGCGGCCAACTAGCATGATGCCACTGGTAATCGCCGCGGCCATAGCCCGTCAATACGAAAATGCTGCGGCAACCGGCCGCATGCCCCAGCGCCGCATCCGAGTAACGGTCGCCCACCACCGTGGAACCCTCGATTTGCAGGTTGTGCTCCCGCGCCGCCTGCTCCAGCATTCCCCGCTCGGGTTTCCGGCACTTGCAGCCGTCAGCCCGCACGTGCGGACAATAGTAAACGCCGTCCACGTGCGCTCCCGCCGCGGCCAGTTCGTAGCGCATCCGTTCGTGGATGCTCTCGACCAATTCCTGTCCAAAGTATCCTCGTGCAACTCCAGACTGATTGGTGACCACCATCACCGGAATCCCCGCTTCATTCAGCCGGCGTATCGCCGCCGCCGCGAACGGAAACATCTGGAAGCGCGAAATATGGTTGGCGTACCCGTATTCTTCCGAGATGGTGCCGTCGCGATCCAGAAATACTGCCCGGCGCTTGGGCCCTTCCGCTTTCCGCTCAGGCCCCATTCATATTCTCCAGCGAGAGCAGCGCTGCGGCGTATACCGCGTCCACCTCGATTCGCTGCATACAGCGATGGTCAATCGGGCAGTGCCGCAAAAAACACGGACTGCACGAGACCGTCCGCCGAACCACAATACGATTGCGGCTCAGCGGCGCGGTTCCTTCCGGATCGGTCGGCCCAAAAATCGCCACCACCGGCAAACCCGCCGCCGCGGCAACATGCATCGCCCCGGAATCGTTGCCGATGAAAAGACTACAAGCCGCAAATAAAGAAGGAAGATCGCCTATCGTTGTCTGGCCGGAAAAATTGACGGGGTTATGTCGCATGCGGGCGGCGATGCGCTCGGTGGTTTCGCGTTCCGAAACCGTTCCGAAAAGTATCACATCGGCGTCGCAATCAGCAATCAAGCGATCGCCGAGTTCCGCGAAGCGCTCCGGCGGCCAGCATTTCGCCGAACCGTATGCCGCGCCTGGACCCAAAGCGATCCGCAGCTTTCCTTTGCGTGCGCCCGCTGCCTGCAGCCTATCGTTCGCTTTCTCGATCGCGGCTGGCGCGATGGGCAGACGAATTTCGTCGATCTGCGGCAAGGAATCGATCCATCCCACGCGCCGAAGCAATTCCAGGTAGTAATTCACCTCATGATCGGGAATTTCGCCCGGTTTCGGAGCGGCGACGGCCTGCGTGAGCAAAAGACTTCGGCCATCTCGCGCGTATCCGATCCGCTCGGGAATTCTGGCGCGCCACGCGATCCAAGCCGCGTGAAACGAATTGGGGAACAGCATCGCGCGATCGAACCGATTGCTGCGAATTTCGCCGAGTGCCCAGGAATGCCCGCCACTGGCGCCCGCCGCGGGCAGAACGATGCTGGAATTGCAGAGCCCTGAATTAGCGTACAAATCGGCTACCCACGGCCGCGCCAATACCGTGATTTCAGAGTCCGGCCAGCGAGTCCGAATCGCACGCAGCGCGGGGATCGAAACAATCGCGTCCCCCACCCAATTCGTCGCGCGCACCAGAATTTTCATAGCTGGCCGCTTCCGTGGCGGCTCCGCGCGAGCGTCGCTTGGATCGCCTGCCAATATCCCGCAGGATCGCTCAACTCGAATTCCATGGCGCAGAACCACAACGGGATCGCCGGCAGCGCTACGTCGTCCAAATTAAAGAGATCTTTCTCGGTGCACAGCAGAGCATCCGCGCCCGCGTCACCCGCCTCCTTTTCCAAATGGCGCGTGTCCGCTGTGGAATATCGATGGTGATCGCGAAAAAAAGAGTGCCCCGCCACCGGGATCTCCGCGCGATGCAGATCGGCAATGAATCCCCGCGGATTCCCGATTCCGCAGAACGCAAAGAATTTCCGCCCGCCCGCGGCCGGGTCGGTTCCGCGTGCCGCACCGCGAGGGTAAAGTTGCGGTGCCTCCATCTTCACGGTGGCATAGAAAATAGGCGACTGGCTGTATCGCCGCACCACCGCTTCAATCGCTGGCGAGTGCGAACTCCGCGTGATCACCACCACGTCCGCACGCCGCAGCGCCGCCTTGGGCTCGCGCAAATTTCCTGCGGGCAGCAAATGACCACCGCCAAAGGGCTCCAGCGCGTCGATCAGCACGATATTCACATCCCGGTCGAGTTGCAGGTGCTGCAAACCATCATCCAACACAAAATAATCGGCCCACGGCTCGAGTTTGCTGCCGCTCGCAAAACGGTCGGCGCCAACCGCGACCCGCGCGAATTCCGGCGGCAGCCTGGATTCCATCAGCCGCGCTTCATCGCTACGAATCTCGGCCGTACCTCCCTCCGCCGGTTGGCGCACCCGCGCTGCCTTGTATCCGCGCGTCAAAACTCCCACTCGCTGCCCTTGCTCCGCAAATCGTCGCACGATCCAAATCACCATTGGAGTTTTGCCGGTGCCGCCGGTGGTCAAGTTCCCCACGCAGATCACCGGCTTCTGCAGCCGCTTCTGGGAATACCAGCCGCGGCGATAGCACCACGCGCGTACCCACGCGCCCAACCCGTACAACAACGACGCCGGCCAGAGCAGCATGCGCGCCCGATTCATTGCACCCTGCCGTCCTCTTCTAGGATCGCCACAATCCGCTGCAGCGATCGCGACGTGGCCCCGCGATTGCTCTCCACCAGCTTTCGCGCCGCGCCGCCCATCCGCTCGCTCAGCCCACGGTCCTCGATCAGCCCCATCCACGCCTTTCCCAGGCTTTCCCCGGTTGACACCTGCACACCGGCGCTCTGCTGCAAAAATTGCCCAGCCATGTCGCTGAAATTTTCCATCGAGCGTCCAAACACCGGCGGCAATTTCCACCACGCGGGCTCCAGAATATTGTGCCCGCCGCTGGCCACCAGCGAGCCGCCGATGAACACCGCGTTGGCCAGCGAATAAATCCCAGCGAGCTCGCCGATCGAATCCAGCAGTACCACGTCGGCCGCCTCATCGAGCGCGGCGCTGGTATCGGTCTGGCTCCGGCGCACTACCTTCCAGCCGCCTTGCTCCGCAATCTCCGCCGCGGCATCGAAGCGGTCGGGTTTGCGCGGCGCCAGCACCAATAACGCAAAGTGCCAGCGGCGCTGCACGATGTCAAAAGCGGCCAGCACCGATTCTTCCTCATCAGCCACCACACTTCCGGCGGCCAGCACCGGCCAGCGCTCTTGCTGCTGAATCTGCGATCGCAGCCACTCGCCGAAATCTCCCATCTCCGGCGGATCGCTATCGTACTTGAGGTTTCCGGTCACCTCGATGAGGTCTTCCGGCGCGCCCATCTCCCGCAACCGTTCCGCAGCCTGGTCGCTCTGGGCCAGGAACGCGCGGGCATTCCCCAATGCCGATTCGTACAAAGCCCCAATCACCGGCCTGGCCAGCCGGAACCGCCCAAACGATTTTTTCGAAATCCGCGCATTCACGAATACCGCCGGAACATTCTTCCGCCGCAGCTCCCGCAGAAAGTTCGGCCATATCTCGGTCTCCAAAATCAGCACGATAGACGGCCGGATCGCCCGCAGCACCCGGCGAACGCACCACGTCCAGTCGAATGGAAAATAGAAAACGCCGTCGGTGAACTTCATCCGCTGGCGCGCCAACTCCTGGCCGGTGGCGGTGGTAGTCGAGACGAATATCAGCCGCTCGGGATATCTTTCTCGCAGCCGCAGCGCGAGAGGACCTGCCGCCAGCACTTCGCCCACCGAGACCGCGTGAATCCAGATTGCTCCCGGCGCACCCGCCGCGCGCGACGCCACCTCCGCGGGCAGCCGTCCAAACCGCTCCCGCAAATTCGTCAGGTATTTTTTCTTGCGCAGTCCCTGCACGAGGAAATACGGTGATAGCAGCACCATCGCCGCCGCGCTCAACAAGCTGTAGAGGAAATACATTCTCGATTGTGCCGTTCCGGCCCGGGCCCACCCGCATTGCCGCGCAGCGGGAAGCAAACGCGGTATTATAGCGGCACGCGGCTATCGCCATGTACTCACAACTTACAGCGGCGCGCCCGCATCTCACCGCGGGAAGCACAGACCGCATCCGGAACGGAGCAGCAAAGCACCCATGAAAACTCAGCGCATCATCGTATTCACCGCCGCGATCGCCGTCCTGCTGGTGATTCCCGCAGGACCACGCTGGCCTGGCGCTACCGCAACGGTCGACGCCCAGTCTCCCGCTCCTTCCGGCGCAGTCGACCCCACTACCCTGCCCAACCATGACAAACACGAAGGCCTGCTGATCGCCGCCGATCCCTACACCGACGTCGAACGTAGCAAGCAAACCTTCGGCAAGGACGATCCCGCCAAGGGCGGCGTTCTTCCTATCGACGTGTATTTCCGTAACGAGACCGACCAGGCCATCCACGTCGACCTCAACACCATCCGTCTCGAAGTCGATCCGCCGGACGAAGATCACCAAAAAGTCGAGGCGCTCTCGGTCAAGGAAGTGGCTGTGCTGGTGGTCCATCCCCGCGGCCCGTCCGATCCCACCCGCAGACGCCTGCCCGAACCCATCCCTCTGCCCAAGCACGATAAAGCGGTAGAGAAAGCCGCCGCCGCGCTGCAGCCCTTTGCCTTCGATTCCGACGTTCTGCCGCCGCATTCCACACTACATGGCTTTTTCTTTTTCGATTTTGGCCACGACACGTCCTCGATGCGTTACGCCGATCTGTACATCCCCGACGTCAAGGTAGTCACCGGTAACAAACTGCTGATGTACTTCGACGTTCCACTCCAGCCCGTCAACAAATAATTTCCGTAATTTGCCGAATCGTGCGCGCTCGGCTAAAATTCATAGCGCCCTCGTTTCGATCCCAATGACACTTCTCAACGAACTCAATTCGCAACAAGCCGACGCCGTCCGCCACACCGAAGGACCGGTGCTGGTTTTGGCCGGCGCAGGCACCGGCAAAACGCGAGTGATCACCTATCGCATCGCTCACCTGGTCCAGCAGGGCGTTGCGCCCGGCGCTATCCTCGGCGTCACCTTCACCAATAAGGCCGCCGAACAGATGCAGCAGCGTATCACCAACCTGTTGCGCTTCACCGGCAACGATCCTTCCGACATTTGGCTATCCACCTTTCATTCCTTGTGCGCCCGGCTGATCCGCCGCGAATCCGCCGCCCTCGGACTCCCGCGTGATTTCGCGATCTACGACGACTCCGATCAGACCGACGTGGTGAAACTCACCTTGGCCGAGCTGCAACTCGACGACCAGGATTTCCCTCCCCGCGCGGTCCTCTCGCGCATCAGCTACGCCAAGAACCACGGAATCGATCCCCAGAATCTAAAACTCGAAGCCCGCGGCAAAGCCGGCCAGGACATGGCCGAGATCTACAAGCATTACCTCGCGCGGCTGCGCCGGGCCAATGCTCTGGACTTCGATGATTTGCTGCTGCGCGGCGTCGAACTTCTCCGCAATCATCCGGAAGTTCGCGCGCGTTGGAACGAGCGCTTCCACTACATCCTCGTCGATGAGTTTCAAGACACCAATCGCTGGCAGGAGGAATTGGTCAAACTGCTCGCCGGCGCCCGCCGCAACGTCTGCGTAGTCGGCGACGAAGATCAATCCATCTATAGCTGGCGCGGCGCCAAGAGCGGTAGCTTCCAGCGCTTCCTGAAGGATTTTCCGGACGCCCGCACCTTCCGCCTGGAAAAAAACTACCGCTCCACCCAAACCATCCTCGACGCTTCCGGAGGCCTGGTCGCCAAGAACACCCAGCGCATGAGCCAAAATCTCCGTGCCGCCGGCGAAGCCGGATCCCTGATCAAATTTTTTGAGGCCAACGATTCCAGCCTCGAAGCCGAATATGTCTGCCGCGAAATCAGAAACTTGTTGGACGATGAGCCCAAAGCCCACATCGCTGTGCTCTATCGCACCACCGCCCAGTCCCGTTCATTCGAAGAAGTGCTGCGCCGGATGGCCATCCGCTATCGCGTAGTGGGCGGATTCAGCTTTTACAAGCGAGCGGAAATCAAGGAGGCGCTGTCCTACCTACGCCTTGCCTTCCATCCCGAAGACGATGTCGCGCTGCTGCGCGTCCTGAATACTCCGCCCCGCGGCATCGGCAAGACCACCATCGACGCTCTGCGCGCCTCGGCTCAAGCCCGCGGCATCACTCTCTGGGACGCGCTGATCGGCGAAGACGCAGCCGCGCTCAAATCCCGCGGCGCACTGCGCGCCTTCCGCGAACTGATCGAATCCGTTCAGCCCACCGCCGCCAGCGTGCCTCCCGCGGAATTGATGCGCAGCATTCTCAATCGCAGCAATTACATCGACTGGATCGAGCAGCAGGACCGCACCGAGCACACCACCCACGCCGAAAACGTCCGCGAACTAGTAAACGCCATCGCCGAGGCCACCGAACGCGGCGAAACTTTGGACACCATCCTCGATCGCGCCGCGCTGGTGGCCATGAGCGACGACTACGACGAAGAAGTGACCGTCTCGCTGATGACTCTCCACAGCGCCAAGGGTCTGGAATTCGATGCCGTGTTCCTCGCGGGCCTCGAAGAAGGCGTGCTCCCGCACTCCCGCTCCCAGGACCAACCCGAAGACATCGAAGAGGAGCGCCGCCTCTGCTACGTGGGCATGACCCGCGCCCGAAAATCGCTGACGATCTCGCGCGCCCAGTATCGCCGCACCTACGGCGAAGACCGCCTGCGCGCCTCCATGCCATCCAGATTTCTGCGCGAGATCCCTCTAGAATTAATGGAAACAGTCACCGGCTCGCTAGGCGAGCCGGGCGAAACCCGCCGCTACGAAACAGTGGAAGGCTATTCGCAGTATCGCTCGATGCCCCAACGCCGCAACTCCCCCAGTAGCTCGAGTTTGGGTTCCACTTCCGGCCCCGCCTATGCCCCCGCCCGTGGCTCCTCAAGTTCGCGTCGCGCGAGTAATCCGATGATCGGCCGCCGCGTCCGCCACCCCATCCTAGGCGTTGGCACCATCCTAGCCATCGACGGCGACGAAGAAGATCGCACCATCACCGTAAGCTTCCCAGATCACGGCACCAAAAAACTAAAAGAAGCCTACGCAAATCTATCCCTAGCGTAGTGTTACGGTTCACGGTGCCACGGTTCTAAGGTTCTCGCCTTTCCGAGTGCCCCACTCTTCGCATGGTTGCGAAGGGTGGCGTATGGGCCTGGACAGCGTTGCGTTTCCAAATCCAAACCGGTTCATGCTTTGCCTTTCGGTTCTGAGGTTTTGATTTTGATTTTGATTTTTGGTTTTGCTTCACGCTTCCATGCTTTTGGGGTGCCCCGCTCTTCCCCGGTTCTGGGAAGGGTGGGTGTTTTGACTTCGCCGTAGCCACTATTTCATGCCTTTGCTCGACTTCAACGGTTTGGGTTTGTCTCGCGGAATCAAAGGTTGCACGTCAGACCCGCGCAAGGTACAGTGGCCTACTTTCCACCAGGGGTGACCGTGGACTCGCAGCTCTTCCGCACCAAGAGCATCGACCAACTCCTCAGCGACGCTGACGAGCCGGAGCGCCGCCTCAAAAAGACCCTAGGCTGGATCAGTCTCACCGCCCTGGGCGTCGGCGCCATCATTGGCACCGGCATTTTCGTCCTCACCGGCACCGCCGCCGCAGGTGAAGACGTTCGCAACCCTTCCCTTCTAAAAGCCCCCCTGTTGGACGTTCTCCTGCATGGCAGCCACGCTCTAGGCGTCCACGGACGCCCCGGCGCCGGTCCCGCAATCGCTCTCTCCTTCCTTCTGGTGGCCATCGTCTGCGGTTTCGCCGGTCTGTGCTACGCCGAACTCGCCTCGATGATCCCCATCGCTGGCAGCGCCTACACTTACACCTACGCCACCATGGGTGAACTGGTCGCCTGGATCATCGGCTGGGACCTGATTCTGGAATACGCAGTTTCCAATATGGCCGTAGCGGTAGGCTTTTCCGGCTACGTCAATAGCCTCATGGACTCCGTCGGCATTCACCTGCCTGCGCACCTGGCCGTCCCGGCATACGCTCCGGGGGTGGGCTGGCACGCCAACTTCAATATCGTTGGATTCCTGATCGTGATGGTGCTCACCGTGGTTCTGGTCCGCGGAATCCGCGAATCCGCCGGCGCCAACAACGCCATGGTCGGCATCAAGCTTCTGGCCATCCTGATCTTCATCCTCTTCGCCGGACGTCACATCAAGCCCATCAATTACCACCCCTACTTCCCCAACGGCTGGCAGGGCGTTCTGACCGGCGGCGCGATAGTCTTCTTCTCATATATCGGCTTTGATTCCGTCTCCACCGCTGCCGAAGAATGCCGGCATCCCAAGAAGGACCTGCCCCTGGGCATCTTGTTCTCCCTCGGAATCTGCGCGTTTTTCTATGTGGCAGTGGCCGTGGTTCTTACCGGCATACAGCACTGGAGTCTGCTGAATAACGATGCCCCAGTCGCCAACGCATTGCACTCGATCGGTCTGGTGCGCGTTGAGTTCTGGGTCACCATCGGGGCTCTGATGGGAATGATTTCCTCGCTGCTGGTCTACCAACTCGGCCAAGCCCGGGTATGGTTCGCGATGTCCCGCGACGGACTGCTGCCAAAAGCTTTCTCGAAGGTGCATCCCGTCCATCGCACTCCACACGTAGCCACCTGGGTGGCCGGCATTTTTGTGGGCATCCCCGCCGGAATTTTTGATATCGGAACGCTCGCCGACCTTTCCAATATCGGCACGCTTTTTGCCTTCGTGCTGGTAGCTATCGCCGTGCTAATTCTTCGCAAGACTCAGCCCAACCGCGCGCGTGGTTTCAAGGTTCCCTTTTCCCCGTGGGTGCCGATGCTTTCGCTGCTGTTTTGCTTCATACTGATGGCGAGTCTGACGGTGGAAAATTGGATACGCTTCTTCGTCTGGCTGGCGATCGGGCTGGTGCTTTATTTCTGCTACGGGCAAAAGCGCAGCCAGCTCGCGCAGCCAGCCACGGGAGGCCCAACGTCACCGGGAGGAGCCGCTTGATTCGCCGCGGTGGTAGTCGCCGCTATTCCTCACTGTTCGCCACCCCGGCGCTGGTGGCTGCGGTATTCGTCCTCGCTTCCGTCGCCTTAAGCTGGGGCGATAGTGGGCACCGCCTGATCGTCAGCAAAGCCGTAGACACTCTGCCTGACGAGATGCGCCCCTATTTCGAGGCCATTAAGCAGTACCTGATGTTGCGCGTCACCGAACCGTCCCAGGCCGCGCTTACCTCGGTCGTGGAGCGCCAGAACCAATTCATTCACCTCGACCACTACGGCAACTTTCCCTTTACCGCCCTGCCCCGCGATTACAAGACCGCCGTTTCCACCTTTGGCAAACATTCCCTCAGCGTCCAAGGGCTGTTGCCGTGGCAGATCGGCGTTTATAGTCAGAAGCTCACCGACGCTTTCCGGGCGCACGCTTGGGATGAAGTCCGCGCGAACGCCGCGCTGCTCGGTTTCTATGTCGGCGAAGCTCACGATCCTTTCAAAACTACGATAAATGAAGACGGTAAGCTTTCGCTGCAGCCCGGTGTCAGCGTTCGCTTTGACAAGAGCCTGGTCGACCGCTACTCGCAATTCTTTTACATTCATCCCAGTGCCGCCGCTTACATTCAGGACCCCACCGATCATGCTTTCGAAGCCTGCATGACTTCTCACGCGATGCTCGAAAGCATTCTGCTCGCCGATCGCCGCTCCCGGGCCGGCCTGACCGACTATACCGACGAGTATTACGACCGCTTCTATCAACAAGCGGGCAACATCCTGGCCCAGCAGATCTCCGACTCGGCGGCAGACGTCGGATCGTATTGGCTAACATCCTGGACCAATGCCGGAAAGCCCACGCTGCCCTCGCGCTGAGCGCGAGAGCGCCAGCGATTTAAGGCGGTTCTACGCCGTTTTCCTGCGGTTCTGAGGTTTGGCTTTGGTTCACGCTTCCTTGCTTTTTGGGTGCTGGACCCTTCCCTGGTTCTGGGAAGGGTGGGTGTTTTGATTTCGCCGTCGCCACTGCTTCATGCTTTTGCCTTTAGATTCTGAGATCTTGGGTTTGCTTCACGCTTCGAGCGACTCGAATGAACGATCACTCCCACCTCCGAAAAGCCCTATCCGCGCTGCCCAAGGCGGAGATTCACGTTCATCTCGAGGGTTCCATGTCCCCGGCCACGGTCACCCAGCTCGCCGCCCGCTACGGAGTACACGCCTCCGAGGAAGAGGTCGCCGCCCGTTACCGCTACGAGGACTTCCTAGGCTTCATCGAGGCCTTCAAGTGGGCCACGTCCTTCTTGCGCACTCCGGACGACTATGCCCTGATCGCCCGCGGCCTGGCCGAGCAGTTGCTGGCACAAAATGTGATTTACGCGGAGGCCACCATTTCCGCGGGCGTGATGCTTTGGCGCAAGCAGGACATCGAGAAAAACATTACCGCGATCAACCAAGCCGCGCGCGAATACCAGAGCCGCGGCCTGCAACTGCGCTGGATCCCCGACGTGGTCCGCCAGTTCGGCGGCCAAGACGCGATCGAAGTGGCCCGCCACTGCGCGCGATTACAGTCCGAAGGAGTGGTAGCCTTTGGCATGGGCGGTGACGAACTCGCCCTGCCCGCCTCGGACTATTGCCCGGCCTTCGACATCGCCCGCAATGCAGGCCTGCACATCGTCGTTCACGCCGGAGAAATCGGCGGCCCCGAGTCGGTCACCGAAGCCATTGAAGTCCTGGGGGCCGAGCGCATCGGGCACGGCATCGCCGTCGCCAAGGACCCTGCGCTCATGGCGCGGCTCGCCGCGTCTGCCGTCCCCCTGGAAGTCTGCCCCACCAGCAACCTGCGCACCGGCGCGCTCGCCAAACAACTCGGCCAGCCCTCCGCTACATTGGCCGACCACCCCATCGCCACGCTAGTTGCCGCTGGCGTGAACGTCACCATCTCCACCGACGATCCAGCCATGTTCGAAGCCGACTTGATCTCCGAATACGTGCACGCCGCTGGTCTCGGCCTCGCGCCCAAGCAACTCGCGCACATCGCCGAAGCCAGTTTCCGCGCAGCATTCCTGCCGGACCACGAAAAGAATTTACTCCTGAAGACTTTTCATGCCGCGCTCCCAGCCTCCGGGCTGATATAATCGCGGCCATGAAAGCTCATGTCTGGGTGATGCCCAAGAAAACCGTGCTAGACCCTCAGGGCCAAACCATTCAGCACGCGCTAAAGTCGCTGGGCTACAGCCAAGTGCAGGACGTCCGCCAAGGCAAATTCTTCGTGCTAGCACTGGATGGTCTGGCCGCAGACGGCGCCAAAACCCAAGTCGAGAAAATCGCCCGCGAGGTCCTAACCAACCCGGTGATCGAGGAATTTCGCTTCGAAATCGTCGAATAGGGTTAGTCCAGCGCGCGCCTTTCTTCTGACTTCTAATCTCTAACCTCTGGCCGCTAACTTTGCATCTTTCGCAACACCGCTCGCATCTCAAAATTGGCGTAATCATCCGCTGTGCTAATCTGCAATCAGCTCTCGCGCATTGGGAAACGGGCAATCCGAGCCATTCGAACGTCGAGGAGACACTCACCTTGTGTGGAATTGTCGGCTATATCGGCCCTAAAGAAGTCGTCCCACTGATCATCGACGGTCTGAAGCACCTCGAATATCGCGGTTACGATTCCGCCGGCATCGCCGTCGTCGATAACCACCGCAAACTGCAGCTTCGCCGCGCCTCCGGCAAGCTCCGCAATCTCGAAGAGGTGCTCCGCAAATGCCCGCTGGAAGGCGGCGTCTACGGCATTGGACACACGCGCTGGGCCACCCATGGCCGGCCAACCGAAGAGAACGCCCACCCCCACCGCGACTGCAGCGGCGAAATCGTGGTGGTGCACAACGGCATCGTCGAAAACTATCTGGAGTTGAAGCACGAGCTCCTTGCGGAAGGCCATCAGTTCAAGACTGAAACCGATACCGAGGTCATCGCCCACCTGGTAGAAAAGTATTCCAACGCCGGTCCGCTCGAGGACGCCGTATTCAAGACCCTGGGACGCCTGTCCGGCGTCTATGCCCTGGTAGTGCTCTCCACCCGCGATGCCAACAAGATCGTGGCCGCGCGCATGGGCCCTCCGGTAGTTGTGGGAATCGGGAAAGACGAATATTTCGTCGCCAGTGATGTGCCCGCCCTGCTCGCGCACACTCGCGAGGTTTTCTTCCTCGCCGACGGTGACATCGCCGTGCTCACCCCGCAAGGCGTTCGGGTGATGGGACTCGACGGCCAAAAAGTCGAGCGTCCCACCCAGCACATCTCCTGGGATCCGGTTATGGCTGAAAAGGGCGGCTACAAGCATTTCATGCAGAAGGAAATCTTCGAGCAGCCTCGCGCCGTCCGCGATACCCTGCTCAACCGCATCTCCTTCGATACCGGCAAAGTATTTTTGGACGAGATGGACATCACCGAAAAGGAATTTAAGGAGTTCCGCCAAATCAAGATCATCGCCTGCGGCACCAGCTGGCACGCCGGTCTGGTGGGCAAATTCCTGATCGAGCGCCTCGCGCAGGTACCGGTGGAAGTCGATTACGGCAGCGAATTCCGCTACCGCGATCCGATCATCGCCCCGCAGACTCTGGTCATCGCCATCAGCCAGTCCGGCGAAACCGCCGACACTATCGCTGCGGTCCGCGAATCCAAGCAAAAGGGCGCGAAGATTCTGGGCATTTGCAACGTGGTCGGCGCCATGATTACCCGCGAGTCCAACGGCACCATTTACACCCACGCCGGTCCGGAGATCGGGGTTGCATCCACCAAAGCCTTTACCGGCCAAATCATTGCATTGATCCTGATCGCCCTGCACCTGGCTCAGGTTCGCGGCGCTCTCCCGCAGGACGAGGCGAAATCGTTGATGCACGAACTGGCCAAGATCCCCCACAAGATGGAATCGATTTTGCAGCACGATTCCACGTGCGAAGAGCTGGCCCGCCAGTTTTTTCGCTACACTGATTTCCTATATCTCGGCCGCGGCATTCACTATCCCATTGCCCTCGAAGGCGCTCTGAAGCTGAAGGAAATTTCATACATACACGCGGAGGGCTATCCCGCCGGCGAGATGAAACACGGTCCTAATGCTTTGATTGACCAGAACCTTCCGGTCGTAGTGGTGGCTACTCGCGACGAAAACGATCCTGCGTCCATGACCCGCTACGAGAAGAGCTGCTCCAACATTCAGGAAGTAAAAGCGCGCGACGGTATCGTCATCTCCATCGTCACCGAAGGCGACACCATCGCCCGCCAAGCCTCTCATCGCGTGCTCGAGGTTCCCGCGGTCCCGGAGATCCTGGCGCCTCTTCTCGAGATCATTCCCTTGCAGCTTCTGGCCTATCACATCGCGGTGCGCCGCGGCTGCGACGTGGACCAGCCACGGAACCTTGCCAAATCGGTGACGGTCGAATAGTCTGGCGTTTGGGCAATCAAAATGTTTACCCCAAGCGTGCGCAAGAGTGCGATCCTCTTTTCTTTGGCGGTGTGCGGGCTGTGGCCTGCGCTCTCGCTGCGTTCTCAAACCCCTGCCCCGGCAACCGGTCCCGCTAATCTCGCGGCGATCCACGCATCCGGTTCGAAGCGCTGGACCTCCGAACAAATCGCCGCGAGTTGTGGCCTAACAGTCGGCCACTCCGTCACCCGTGACGATTTCCAGACCGCGGCCAACCACCTTACCGAACTGGGAACGTTTTCCAACGTGCAGTACCGCTTCTCCACTGTTGCCAAGGGCGCGGTGCTCGAGTTCCAGGTAATCGACGGGCCGCTGATTCCCGTTTCCTACGACAACATACCCTGGTTTTCCGACGACGAAATCACCGCCGCAGTGAGCAAGGATGTGCCGCTGTTCGACGGCGAGGCGCCCAGCAAAGGCGCTCTCCTCGACTCCATATCCCAAGCCATCGCCAAACTTTTGGCCTCGAAAGACATTCACGCTAGCGTCGAGCACAACGTGGTTAAGGCGATTGCAACGGATCGCGACGTTCAGCGATTTCGCGTGGCAGGCGTTCCGGTCACCGTCAGCGCTCTCGAATTCGACGATCCCATCGCCCGGGAAAGCGCGGCCATCCGCGATCGTCAATATGATGTGGTCGGAAAGCCCTACTCCCGTTTGGTGATCGAGCTGTTCGATTACGAGCAGGTGCGCCCCGTTTATCTGGGCGCCGCTATGCTGGGCGTCAAGATTGGACTGCCCCAGGCGCGCCTGGATGCCAGTGCCTCGGGCACGCCGACCAACTCGGTGCACGTGCTGCTCCCCATCGTTCCCGGACCGATATTCAAGTGGGATGGCGTCACTTGGGCCGGTAACACAAAGATTCCCAGCGCCGCGCTCGACTCTCTGGTCGGCCAGGCTGGCTTAAAGGCCGGGACGCCGGCCAACGGTTTGAAGATTCAAGCGCTTTGGCAAAGCGTGGATGCCGAGTATGGCCGGCTCGGTTATCTGGACGAGAAGATAGACCCCGCGCCCCAACTCGACGACCAAGCCGCGAAAGTTTCCTACCGCGCCTCCATCGCCGAGGGCTCGCAGTATCACATGGGCAACTTGGTCCTGACCGGCCTCTCGATAGAAGGCGAGAAGCGCATCCGCGCCGCCTTCCGCCTAAGAACCGGAGACCCCTTCGATCGCGCCTACTGCGACGAATTCATAGACACCGGCGCCAGATCGGCGTTCGGCACCCTCCCCTTCCACTACGAAAAGCTAGGCCACTACTTCCAAAAGGATTCAGACAAAGGCACCGTCGACGTAATGCTCGACTTTCAATAACCTCGACGCGCAAAGTCATGACCTCGCCCAATCGAAACATTGGGTTATACTCGTTTTCGCGATGAGTGTAGCTCCCTCCAATCTGCCCGCGGCGAATATGAATGCCGCGGCGGCTGCGGACGCCGGCGCGGCGATCGCCAAACAGGACCGCCTGTTCGACGCCCTCCGCTCGCTCGATTCCCTGCTGATTGCTTTCTCCGGCGGCGCGGATTCCGCCTACCTGGCGTGGGCCGCGCACACCGTCCTCGGCGCCAAATCGCTCGCGGTCACCGCGCTTTCCGCAAGTTACTCCGGGCACGATCGCGAACAAGCGCTAGCCTTCGTCGGCGTTACCGGCATCGGTCACGAGTTCATCGAAACCCGCGAGTTCGATAATCCGCTGTACGTGGCGAATCAAGGCGACCGCTGCTACCACTGCAAGGACGAACTCTTCGCGCGCATGGAGACTCTTCGCGCCTCGCGCGGTTTTGCGTCCATCGCCTACGGCATCAACGTCGACGATACTCATGATTTCCGACCTGGACACCGCGCCGCCCACGAGCACGCCATTCTCGCGCCGCTGCTGGACGCCCAGCTCACCAAAGCGGAAATCCGTTTGCTATCTCACGCCGCCGCGCTGCCTACCTGGGACCGCCCAGCATCGGCCTGCCTTTCTTCGCGCGTCCCGTACGGCACCGCGGTAACCCCGGAATTGCTGGCGCAGATCGATCGCAGCGAATCCGTTTTGCGCCGCTGCGGGTTCCGCCAGTTTCGGGTGCGCGCTCACGGAAATCTGGCGCGGATCGAAATCGCCCGCGAGGAACTAGCTCGCGCGCTCGAGCCGGCCACCTCCGCGCAAATTTCCGCGGGCCTGAAAGAAGCCGGGTTCACCTTCGTCACTCTGGACCTGGAAGGCTACCGCTGCGGTTCGTTGAATATTTTGCTGAAGGCATAAAGGCCAGCGCCAATCGTGCAGCCATCCTCCAATTTATTTCTTCGAAGTAGCGCCCGCTCGGCGTCGTTGTCGTACGGTTCGACGCCGTTATCTATTCCGGGTGCCCCACTCTTTCCGGTTCGCGGGAAGGGTGCGCGTTTCGTCCTAGCTCTCGCTGCCGTCGCCGGTCTGGCCCTCACTGGCTGCGTTTCCATGCCCTCGGACGAAGGCAAGTTCGAGCGCGTGCTCACCGTCACCGGGCCGGTGAGCCTGGAACTGGCCGCCGGCTCCGAAGATTTGAAGTTGACCACCGGATCCTCCAGCCAGGTGCACATCTCTGCCGAGTTCAGCGTCAAAGCCTGGAGCTCCGCGGAAGCCGGCCGACGCGTCCGCGAGATCAGTGAACACCCGGGAATCGAACAACACGGCAACGTGATTCGCATCGGCCGCAACTCCTCCACCGGCGGCAGCAGCGAGTTCAAATACGAAGTCGAAGCTCCCCCGGAAACCGAACTGCGCGGCTCGAGCGGCTCCGGCGACGTCGAGGTGCGCGGAATCAAAGGGCCGGTGAATGTCACCTCCGGTTCCGGCGACGTTGCGCTCTCCGACGTGATCGAGCAAATTCAAGTGATCTCCGGGAGTGGCGACATTGCCCTCTCCAACATCACGGGGCCCGTCCACCTCACTTCCGGCTCCGGCGACATAGCCCTGGAAAACGTCCACGGAGAAATTCGCGCCCGCACTGGCTCGGGTGACGTGGCGATCTCCGCGCCCGGAGGCCCCGTGACCGTGGACACTTCCGGCGGCGACGTAAGCATTGCTCACGCCTCCGGTGACTTGCGCGTGCACACCTCGTCAGGGAACGTCACCGTGGACGGCAATCCCGGCGAGGCGAATTTCTGGGAGCTGCACGCCAACTCCGGCGACGTAGTCCTGCGCTTGCCCTCGAATCCCAGTTTCCGCCTGGAAGCGCGAACCAGCTCGGGCGACATCGAAGCCTCGATGCCGCTGACCCTGGACGGCTCAGCATCCAAACACGAAATGCGCGCACGCCTGGGCGACGGCAAAGCCCGCGTAGAAATCCAAACATCGTCCGGAAATATTAACCTCCAGTAGCACCGTCCGTCAGTTGCACCGCCCCTTTTGAAAAAAGCCCACACTCGTTTGCGGCACGGAGCCACAGGTGAGCAATCACTTGTCGAAGGGGTGCGATTGGAGGCCGAATGGTGGCTTTTGGGCGCTAGTTTGAGCCTCCTACACGGGCGGTTTGCGTCTGCGGACGCCCGCTTTGGCCAGACGGTGCTGTACTTTCTCACAGCGCCGGGCGAAATCGGCGTCCTAGAAGGTCTCGATATCCAGCATTTTATTTCCGGAGGCGTGCCGGCAATTGGGCGTTGCCAGTGGTTTAGAATCAGGCACGTCCGTAGGGGTATGCTGGCCCTGTGCTGAATCCGAATGGGCGGCTTCGTGGCTAATTTCTGGGGCCGGTTGGTCTTCGTGGTGCTCGCTGACGGATTGGGGGCGTGGCGAAGCGTTTACGATGGGAGTCTTGTCCGCCACGAGTCGCGGCGCTATGAATGCGTGAATCCCTGCTGCGCCATGATTTTCTTCACAATGTCGCGAACGGCCGGGTGGGTGTAAACTCGGCGCCACGTTTAAGGCGGTTGGGTTTCAGGGCCGGGAAATGGTGATCCTGGAATGAATCTGCTGAATTCCGGTTTCCAATTTTTCTACCACACTTTTTCCCAACACGCTGGTGGTGCTTTTGCACTGGCCGTCTTCTCCATTAAGGCCGAGGTGTTCTGGCCTTATTTCACTGGGGCCATTCTTTTGGTCATCGGGCTGGCCAAGATTATTAAGGAGGAGCTGCCCCAAAAACGTGGGCTGGACAAGATCTTGCCATTCGGGCGGTTGTTCTTTGCCATACCGATGGGAATATTTGGCACGGACCACCTGGTCTTTACGGCGGAGATCGCGTCCCTGGTTCCATCGTGGATGCCGGCGCACGTATTTTGGACCTATCTGGTGGGCGTTTGTCTGATTGCCGCAGCGCTGAGCATCATCCTCGAGAGATATTCAAAGTTGGCGGCCACGCTTCTGGGGATTATGTTTGTGCTCTTTGTGGCTATGATGCACATCCCCAACATCCTGGCGACACATGGCGCTCGTCTGTTTTGGGCAATCGGCCTGCGGGATATCTCTTTCGGGGGCGGGGGGTTTGCGTTGGCCGGGAAGCTGTCTAAGCCTGCGCTTTCGGGCGGCGCGCCATGGCTGGTGACCCTCGGTCGCTTTGTCGTGGGGATCGCAGCGATCGTCTTTGGCGTGGAGGATGTTCTGCATCCCACGCTGGTGCCCGGCGTTCCGCTCGATAACGTAACGCCGACATGGATTCCCGGGCGTCTTTTCTGGGCGTATCTTACGGGCGCGGTTCTGGTCGCCTCCGGTGCATGTATTCTGGTGAATCGGAAAGCACCCTTGGCCGCGACCTATCTGGGAATCATGATTCTGGTTCTGATGCCGTTTGTTTTTCTCCCGATCTTAGTGGCCAACCGATCCAACATAGGCGAGGGACTGAACCTTTTCGCTGATACCTTAGCGTTCGGCGGGGCTGCGCTGGTTTTGGCGGATGCGATCCGCGAGCGAAGCGGCGATGAAGTCAGCGCGTGATGATCGAAAGCGTTGAACGGAAAGTCTGTAGACGAGGACACATGAGATTCACACTTGGCGGCACGACGTTGGCGATAGCGATTGCCAGCTTGGAGGTGTTTTCCGGTTCGGCGCGGCCGCCGAGCGAAATCATCGTGGAGCAAGACCAGGTGGCCAAGATGCGCGACGGCGTCGAGTTGAACGCCGATATCTACCGGCCGGCCGACGCCGGCAAATATCCGGTGCTGCTGACGCGCACGCCGTACCACAAAGCCGGCCAGAACGCTTTCGGCGTGCAGGCGGCGCAACAAGGTTACGTGGTGATCGCGCAAGACGTGCGCGGGAGGTATTTGTCGCCAGGCGAGTTTTACACCTTCAAGAATGAAGGGGTGGACGGCTACGACACCATCGAATGGGCCGCCGCACTTCCCTACTCCGACGGGCGCGTGGCGATGTACGGCGGGTCGTACGTGGGCGCGACGCAATGGCTTGCGGCCATGTTGCACCCGCCCCATCTGGTGGCCATCGCCCCGACGGTGACTGCCTCGAACTATCACGACGGCTGGGCATACATGGGTGGCGCGCTGGAGCAATGGTTCGATGAGTCGTGGACCTCAGGGCTGGTCGTCCACACGCTGGCGCGAAAATCCGCGGTCACTGACGGACTGAAAGAGATGATCAAGACGTTTCCGGTAGCGAGCTATCCGCTGATCGATCCGGCCCCGGCCAATACGCTGGCCCCATATTTTAAGGATTGGGTCGATCATCCCGACTACGACGATTACTGGAAGCAATGGTCGATCGAAGATCATCACGGGGAGGTGCGCGTTCCGGCGTTCAATACCGGCGGCTGGTACGATATTTTTCTGCGCGGCACGCTTCGCAATTACGTTGGCATGAAAAAAAATGGCGGCACTCCCGAAGCGCGCTCGGGCCAGCACTTGCTGATCGGTCCGTGGTATCACGGTCCGTTTGGATCAAAGACCGGGGACGTGGATTTCGGACCGGCGGCCTCGATGGATACGTTGGGCATGGGAAACGGCGGGGTGCTTCGCTGGTATGATTTCCTGTTGAAGCACGCCGACAATGAATTCGCCAGCCAGAAACCGGTGAAGATCTTCGTTATGGGGAAAAACGTGTGGCGCGAAGAATCGACCTGGCCGCTGGAGCGCGCGCAATCGACGCACTTCTATCTGCACTCCGGCGGAAAAGCGAATTCAGAAAAAGGCGACGGCGCGCTCACCACGGCCGCGCCGGCGGGCGGCGAAGCGCAAGACTCCTTTACTTACGATCCGGCGAATCCCGTGCCCACGCGCGGCGGCGGGCTGTGTTGCCCGAACGACGTGCTGGCCTCCGGGGCTTTCGATCAACGCGCGGTTGAGGATCGCTCGGACGTGCTGGTGTATTCCACGCCAGCGCTGGAAAAAGACACCGAGGTTACTGGCCCCATAAGCGTGGATCTGTACATCAAATCGTCAGCGGTGGATACCGACTTCACCGCCAAGCTGGTGGACGTCGGGCCCGACGGCTACGCGCGAAATCTGATCGATGGTATCCAGCGGGCGCGCTACCGCGACTCCGCCGAAAAGGCCGAGATGATGAAGCCGGGCGAGGTTTATCGACTGAGCCTCGATCTGGCCGGCACCAGCAACGTCTTTCTGGCCGGGCATCGCATTCGCGTGGAAATTTCCAGCAGCAACTTCCCGCGCTTCAATCGCAATCTAAATACCGAAGAGGATCCCGGGCACGGCACGAAATGGGTGACGGCAACGAATTCGGTGCTGCACGACGCGCGGCATCCCTCCAGCGTGATTCTGCCTATCGTCCCCTAACGGCCGGCGGAGTAGAATAAAGGTTATGAGATTGAGCGCGGCCGCGGTCGTGTGTGTCGGCATGCTGTTCCCGCTGGGCGCGCTGTGCGCCGAACCACAGGCCAGCACTGGCTCGCAAGTCCCGGCGCCACCATTGAAACACAACCCATCGCCGTCGAATCCGCAGGGCGATCCCGAACTGGAGCTGCAACATGCCATCGACAGCGCCGGCAACGACCGCGTCGCGCTGGTTCGCAACCTGAACGCGTACATGACGCGATTCCCGGATGCCCCGCGAAGGGCAGGAGTGTATCGCGCGCTGGTGGAAGCGTGCCAACAACTGCAAGACGAGCCGTGCGCGATCGAGAATGCCGAGAAATTGATCGCCATCGAGCCGCAGGATAGCGACATCATGCTGGTGGCGGTGAATCTGCTGCAGAAGCAGGGCGACGATGCCAGCCTGACGCGCGCGGTGGGATACGTGACGCGAGTGCTCGACCGCGTGGAGAAAATGCCGGCCGCGGAAAAGCCGGACCGCCTTTCGACAGCGGATTGGCAGCAGGGGCAGCTTCGTCTGCGCGTGGCTTTCTACAATCTGCGCGGCTCGATCGAGCGGCAGCAGAAAAATTACGATGCGGCGGAAAAAGATCTGGCCGAATCGTTTCAGCTTCAGCCCTCCGCCGCCGCCGCGCTGCTGCGCGGGGAAATCTGCGAAGCGCGCGGCGATCCTGTCCACGCGATTCCCTTCTACCTGCAGGCCTTCGTGCTGCCGGAAACCACCGCGCAAATGAGTGTGGACCGCAAAGGCATCCGGCAAAATCTGGGCAACGTGTGGCGGCAAGTGCACGGCAGCGAGCAGGGCCTGGGCGACGCCATCTTGGCCGCTTACGATACCAGCGTGGCGGCGCCCAAGAGCACCGCCAAATCGGCGAACGCCGACGCCAAAAATCTATACGACTTTACGTTACCCAAACTCGATGGGTCTCACCTGCCGCTCGCGCAATGGAAGGGCAAGCGCATCGTGCTGAGTTTCTGGGCGACGTGGTGCGGGCCTTGCCAGGAACTCGAGCCGCTCTTTGCCAAAGTGGCGCAGAGCTATGCGGGCAACGATACCATTGAATTCCTGGCGGTGAACGTGGATGAGGATCAGTCCGCAGTGCAACCGTTCCTGGCGCGCCAGAAGTGGGCCCAGCCGATCGCGTTGGGAGATGGCTTGGACAACTTTCTTCACGTCGTCAATCTTCCTACAGTGATAGTGATCGATCCGGCGGGCAAAGTGATTTACCGCGCTGCGGGGTATGCCTCGGGCGACTTCGAGGACCGGCTGGAGAAGGCGATCGACCAGGCCGGCGCAGCCGGCAAGTAATCTTTGGATACCTTTACCCTTCCCGAGGGACCAGAATGATTGGGAATGTCTTCGTCCTTGCCGTTGTTTTGGCGGTCGGAATCGTTCTTTGGAGGCGACGCTTCGCAGCAGTCCAGTCTGCTGTGAAGTCACCGCTGCGGACTGATTCGGAGATCCGTGAGTTCCTGGTCGAACGAATCGACAAACACCGGCAGAGCGTAGGCATGGTGGTAGGCGTGATCGATCCGGCAGGGGGCAGGATCGGTGCCTACGGAAGCCTGGACAAGAATGACCCACGCCCAGTGGACGACGACACCGTCTTCGAGATTGGCTCGGTCACTAAAGTGTTTACTTCGTTGTTGTTGGCCGCGATGGTCGAGCGTGGAGAAGTGGCGCTGACCGACCCGGTGGCATCGTACCTTCCGCCGGGAGTCACCGTCCCGGAGCGTGGTGGGCGACAGATCACGTTGCAGGATCTCGCAACGCACACGTCTGGCCTGCCTCGCCTGCCGTCAAATCTCGCGCCTAAAAGTTGGGCTAACCCCTATGCGGATTATTCGACGGAGAATCTGTATCAATTTCTCTCGACCTACAAACTGAAACGCGACATCGGCTCGCAGTACAAATACTCGAATTTGGGCGGCGGGCTACTCGGGCATGTGCTGGCTCGGCGTGCGGGCCTGGAATACAGCGCGCTGGTGCAGTCGCTGATTTGCGAGCCGCTCGGAATGAAAGACACCAGCATCGTGCTTTCGAGCGATATGAAAGCGAGGTTTGCAGCGGGACACAACCGAAGGTTGAAGAGAGTGGCGAATTGGGATCTGCCGACGCTCGCCGGAGCTGGTGCTTTGCGATCTACTGCAAACGATTTGCTGGTCTTCCTCGCCGCGCAACTCGGTCACATCGAGTCGCCGCTTGCTCCGGCGATGGCCGCAATGCTCGCAGTGCGCCGGCCAACGGGCGTTCGCGGGCAGCAAGTCGCACTCGGCTGGCACATCTGGGCTGGCGATGGCCGCGAGATTATCTGGCACCACGGGGGCACTGGCGGATACCGATCATTCATCGGCTACGATCCGCAGAGTGGGATAGGTGCTGCGGTACTGTCGAATGCGAATACACCAGCTGGGGTTGATGACGTTGGCCAGCGCCTGATCCCACGCGCAAGCTGAATTTAGATTACTGCAGTTTCGCGTACTCCGCCCTGGCAGTCTTCAGAATGGGGATGTCCGGGTCGGCGTCTTTCCACAGCGCAAAGAAATCCTGATAGGCCGTGCGCGCGCCACCTGCATCGCCAGACGCGGCGGAGGCGCGGGCCGCGCCAAGCTGAGCCAAAGCGTAGTGGTATTCCCACGACAAATTGGGCTTAGCGGCTGCTACGGGCATGCCGCGAAGCTACGAACTGTGGGCGGCGCGTGATGATGGCGCGGCGTCGCGGGCCGCGATGATTGTTGCGGTGTGGATGGTCACGGTGTCTTCTACGCGGCGGGCGTAGCCGCCGGCCAAGGTGATGGCTACGGGGATCGAGCGTCTGCGCGCTTGCTGAAAAACTAGCGCGTCGCGCCGGCGCAGTCCTTCCTGGGTGAGCGCCAAGCCTCCGAGTTGATCTTCGCGGTATGGATCGGCGCCCGCCACGTAGAAAATAATCTGCGGATCGAATTCCTTTAGCGCGCGGGTTAGATGTCCTTCCAGCGTGGCCAGATATTCCTCGTCGCCTACTCCGTCTTCCAGGTCCACGTCCATGTTGGAGGGCGGCTTGCGCTGCGGGTAATTGTTTTCCTGGTGGATCGAAAAGGTGTAGACGCTGGGATCGCGCGCGAAAATTGCGGCGGTGCCGTTTCCTTGATGGACGTCGGTATCGACGACCATGGCGCGTTCTAGCTTCGCGTCGGACTGCAGGCGGCGGATGGCAACCGCAACGTCGTGGATCACGCAGAAACCTTCGCCGTGTTCCGGGTAGGCGTGGTGAAAGCCTCCGCCAATGTTGGCGGACCAGCCGTCGCGCAACGCGGACTGGCCGGCTAGGATCGAACCCCCGGCGGCGAGCCAGCAGGCCTCGATCAGTTGCTTGGAGTACGGAATTTCCATGCGCGCTTGCTCGAGATTGGTCAGGCGATTGTGCTGGAGTTTGTAGACGTAGTCGGGGGTGTGGACGCGGAGGATGTCTTCGTCGCTGGCGGGCGGTGGCTCGAGGAAATCCGCGGGGGCGGCGAGATGCTGGGCTAGCAGGCGGTCGCGCACCAGGCGGTATTTTTGCGACGGGAAAACGTGTGCGCCTAGGTTTAGGTCGTAGCGGTCGTGGTAGATCAGTTTGAATGGGAGCAGCATGTCTAGAGCACTATACAACGAGCGATGGTCTGGAGAGTGCTCGGGTTGGTGAAGGGAATCGTTAGCTTCAGGAGTGGCCGAGATACAAGTGCTGCTAGCCTGTCGATCGGGATGGCATTTTCGGGTGGATGAGTTTTGTTGTTCGCGGATTCTCACCGCCAGCAGTAGCTGTGCCACGCTATTCGTTTGACGGTCGCGGTCACGTTTGTCGGGCGAGGGGTTCCCGAGTCTCTGAGTCCGCGCAACCAGGATTGGCTACGCTTGACTGCCGTGTTATTCTCCTGGCGATGAGTCACCGGATTCTGGCGCTTGTTGCGGTGCTGGCGTTGTTCTCGGCTCCTGCTGCGATACTGGCGGGGACGGTCGAGTGCGCGCCTACGGCGTGTACCGGGATGTGTTGTGCGCGGCACGTGCACAACGCCGGCGCGCACGCTGCCGAAGCACAGTGCCATCACAGCGGCGGGCAGCACGATGCTCGCTGCAGCGGAACTCCTCGCGGACACATCGATTTTGGCTTTGCTTCGCCGTTGCCGCCGACGATTCTTGTGGTGACGGTGAAGGTTGGTGCTCCACGTTTTGCTTCTTCTGCGATCGCAGGACGGCGTTCCACAATTCTCTCTGGCTTCGTCGACGACCTCATAAAACCTCCTCGCACATAGCTTTCGGTTTCACCCAACGGCCCAATCCACAGAATTGAAATTTCTCAGGGTGAGGAACCATGCGAAAGTGTGTATTGCTATTTTTGTTTTGTGCTTTGGTTTTTGCTTCGGCACCGGCATTCGCTACCATTTTCGGGGCGGTCCGCGGAATCGTGCACGATCCACAGCATCGGCCGTTATCGCAGGCGTCGGTGAAGCTTCAGGCGATTACGTCGGACTGGTCGCAAACCACGCAAACGGACGATAACGGTGAGTTTTCATTCACCGCCGTGCCGGTGGGCGATTACAAAATCACCGTCACCGAATCCAAATTCCAGACTTCGGAGCAGACCGTTACGGTCGCTTCCGGCTCGTCGCCGATTCTTCACTTTCAACTGGCGATCGCGACGGTGAATCAAACTACCGTTGTGACCGGCCAAGGAGAAGTGGCCAACGTGGATTCGGTCACCCCCACCGCGCTGATCGAGCCGCCAGGACATTCCGGAGACTCCCGGCGCCGACCGCACCAACGGCCTGGAAATGATCACCGACTACGTGCCGGCTGCCTACGTGACCCACGACATGCTGCACATGCGAGGAGGCCACCAGGTGGACTGGCTGATTGACGGCGTGCCCATACCCAACACGAATATCGCCGCCAATCTGGGCCCGGTGATTGACCCGAAGGACATCGATTATCTCGAAGTGCAAAGAGGCAGCTACGACGCCGACTACGGAGACCGCACCTACGGAATCTTCAACATCGTGCCGCGCACCGGCTTTGAACGCGACAAGGAATGCGATCTCGTCACCAGCCTTGGAAATTTCTATCAAACCAACGACCAAATCAGTTGCGGCGGACACACGCAGCGATTTGCCTACTACGTCAGCGTGAACGGAAATCGCAGCAATTACGGACTTCAGACCCCGATTGGGCAAGTTTTTCACGATGCGGAGAACGGCTACGGGGGATTCGCTTCGTTCATTTTCAATCCCGATTCCAAGAACCAATTTCGGCTGGTCACCTCGTTGCGGGAGGATTATTACCAGATCCCCTACGACCCGGATCCCAACTCCATCGGAAATCAGCAATTGGTAGCGGCGGGAGAGTCCCCCAGTTACGGCCTCCGCGATGGCGAGCATGAGCGCGATGGCTACGTCGCCTTCTCATGGGTCCACACATTCAATCCAAATCCGCTGCTTACGGTTTCTCCTTTCTATCACTACAACAGCGCCGACTACCAAGGCGGCGCGAACGATTTTCCCGTCATCTCCACCATGCGATCAGACCGCCAATTACGGGGGCTTGCAGGCGACTCTGAACGAAAACGTCTGGAGAAACGATATTCAGGTCGGCGTGTACGGATTCGCCCAGCACCAGTACAACTTCTTCAATAACCAATTCACGGACGGCAGTCGAAAACTTCCCCGCCTCTTCGATTGGCGTAACCGGAGGGCTGGCGAGCGTATTCATCGACGACAAGTTCAAAGTGACCTCGTGGCTGACCTTAATCGCCGGCCTTCGCCAAACGCACTTTACGGCGGACATCGTGGAGAACGCGACGGACCCTCGCTTTGGCGTGGCCGTGAAAGTTCCGCGCCTGAACTGGGTCTTTCGCGCCTTCTATGGTGACTTTTACCAAGCCCCGCCCCTCGTGACGGCCACCGGCCCACTGCTCGGTTTAGCAAACAGCCAGAATTTTACTTTCGCTCCCCTGCACGGCGAGCGGGATGAAGAACACCAGTTTGGCGTCACGATTCCCTATCGCGGCTGGGCTCTGGACGCCGATACTTTCAAACGCGGGCGACGAATTGGCTGGATCATAACAATATCGGAGAATCGAATCTCTTCTGGCCGATCACGTGGGATCGCGGCCTTGATTCAAGGTTGGGAACTCACGCTGCGGTCCCCCCGCCTCTGGCATCGCGGCCAGTTTCACCTTGCCTATGCGAATCAAATCGCGCAGGCAACCTCGCCCATCACCGGAGGCTTGATCTGCCCTACTCCGGTGACGCCGGCATGCCCGCTGGATATCCGCGCCGGGATATTCGCCGGTGGACCACGATCAGAGAAACACCTTGAACGTGGGTTTCAATGCGAGTCTTCCCTGGCAGACGTTCGCTTCGACGAATGTGTACTACGGCTCGGGGTTCACGAACGGGATTCCGGACGCGCAATATCCCGGTGACTATCTGCCGCAGCACACCACGTTCGATCTTTCGCTCGGAAAAATTTCGCTGAGAAATACACCGTTTCCGTGACCGCGCTGAATGTGGCCAACCGGCGCGTGGAGTTGGATAACAGTCTGACGTTTGGCGGATTTCACTGGAACGATCCGCGGGCAAATCTATGCCGAGTTTCGCTACCGATTTCATTATTAGGGAAGCGATGTTTTCCGACAGCAGTGTCGGGGCCACGAAGCGGTCACAGCGGTTGGGGGTCGCTCGCGTTTTGAGTTTAGGATGTTTTGGAACTGGCATGTTTTCCGACACGATTGTCGGGGCCACGACGACAAGGGCAATAGCAACGGCGAGAGCTTGAGGTTGTGGTGGTGGTCGGATTTGGAGTTTGGAGCAGGAGTCTGATTGGATGTTTTTCCGCCACGAGTGGCGGCGCTACCACCGCGCATCTTAGGGCGGAGAAGGAGTTCGGTTGTACCACGGGTGCCAGCGCCATGAACCGATTAGGGATGGCGGTGGCGAGTGCATTTTTGGGCTGGGAGATTTGGCGATGGAATGTTTTCCGACGCGATTGTCGGGGCTTAGTTTTCGCGATCTAGGATGAAGGCGGGGACCGAGCTTAGTGCGCGGCGGTAGTCGGTGTCGGGGAGGACTTCCAGGCAGGCTACGGCTTGGCGGGCGTGCGCTTCGGCTAGGTTGCGGGCGCGGTCTAGCGCGCCGGACTCGCGTACTAGCTGGGTGATCTCTTCCGGGCGCACGCTTTGGAAGCCACGCTCCTCTAGGACTGCGGCCACCAGCTTGTGATGGGCCGCGCGGGCCTCTTTGCCGCTGCCGTTCTGCAGCGCGAAGATCAGCGGCAGCGTTACTTTGCCTTCCTTCAAATCGCTAAGAACCGGCTTGCCAACTTTTTCCGGAGACGAAGTGAAATCCAGCAGATCGTCGACCAATTGAAATGCCAGGCCAGCGTTGCGGCCGTATTCCGACAAGGCGACTTCGACTTTTTCCGGCTGGCCGCCTAGCACTGCGCCCAATCGGGTGCAGCCGCTAAAAAGGCGCGCGGTCTTGCGGTAAGCGAGATCGGTGGCTTCGGCTTCGGTCAGGTCGATTCGTCCCAGGCGGGTAAGTTGCAGCAGTTCGCCTTCAACCATGTTTTGGGTGAAGCCGATGAGGATATCGAGAATGGCGAAATTGCGTTCGCGCAGCGCCATCTCAAACGATTCCATGTACAGCCAATCGCCGGCCAGGACGCTCATGTGATTGCCCCAGCGCGCATTCGCGCTCGGACGTCCGCGGCGGGTGTTGGCGCCATCGATTACGTCGTCGTGAATCAGCGTGGCGCTGTGGATCATCTCGACCACCGCGGCCAAGCGAATCGCGCTGCTGCCGCGATACCCAGAAGCGCCCGCGGCAAGCAAGAGCAGCGCCGGTCGCAGCCGCTTGCCTCCACCTTGCAACAAATAACTGGAAATCTCAGCGACCGGTTCGAGCGCGTTGCCGGCGCGCGACGCGATTTCCTTTTCCACCAGACACAGGTCGCCGCGAACCAGATCGAAAATTTCTTTGGGCGAAGCGATGGCGACGGGTCTTCGGTTGCTTTCAGGTTGTGCGGATAGTCCGGGGCTACTGATTTTCAGTCTCCGTTGAGCCGGAAAAATCGCCGAAAATTCTGAGACGTTGCGGTGGCTACATCTTCGACTGCTAAGTTTCTCACACTCGCCAAGGTCCGCGCTACCTCGACCACGTTGGCGGGCTCATTGCGTTTACCGCGCTTGCCCTCTGGGGGCAGGAACGGGGAGTCGGTCTCGATCAACAGGCGCTCCAGGGGCAAGGCTTTGGCGACGTCACGCAAAGCGTTGGATTTCTTGTAGGTTAGGTTGCCGGCGAAGGAGACCATGAAGCCCATGTCGAGTCCGCGCTCGGCATCGGCTAGTTCGCCGCTGAAACAGTGCAGGATTCCGCCGAAACCTGAATGCATCCAGCCCTCTTCGAGGATTTTGAGGCAGTCGTGCCAGGCGTCGCGGCAATGGATGATGATGGGGAGCTTCGCCATCCAGGCTAGTTCGAGCTGGCGACGGAACACTTGGACTTGGGTGAGCTGGGGGGGCTCTTCATAATGATAGTCGAGGCCTATCTCGCCCCAAGCTATGACTTTGGGGTGGCGGGCTAACTTGGCTAGCTGGTCGAAATGCGCTTCTGCCGCTTGCCCGGCTTCTTGGGGGTGGATTCCGATGGTGGCGAAGACCCAGGGGTACTTTTCGGCGATGGGGATGGCTACATCCAGGCGGTCGGTGCCTGCGGCGCTGCCTATGGTTAGGATGGTGGCTACGCCTGCTTGTGTGGCACGCTGCAGCATTTCGTCGCGGTCGGAGCTGAAGTCTTCGTATTCTAGGTGGGCGTGGGAGTCGATTAGTTCCACTGGAGGGCCTCGGGACTGAGCTTGGGTTGGGTTGAGAGCTACTTCAAAAAATAGGCGACGGCAACTTCAAAGTCTAGTCAAGAACCCCACACGTAAGACCGACGAGTGGGGCACCCACCGTCGAGAACAACGTAAACATCAACATCGACACCAAGACCATTAACAACGTCAACAACATCTAAGTCAAAATCCGCACCCTTAAGGGCGAAGGGTGTGCCACCCAACGACAACTTCTAAAAACAACGGCTATTTCGACAAACAACGGCAACGCCAACTTCTGAGTCCCATGAGGCAATTGAAAAAACAAACCCACGGCAACTTCTAAAAACAGCGGCTACTTTAGGCGCGTGCCGTTCGGGACTTCGCCGGCTACCGTTACTAGGACGGCTTTGCCGTCGGGGCCGGTGGCGGCTACGATCATGCCGTTGGATTCGACGCCGCGGAGCTTGCGGGGTGCCAGGTTGGTGACGATTACTACGGTCTTGCCCACCAGGTCTTCGGGCGCGAAGGATTCGGCGATTCCAGAAACGATCTGGCGAATTTCCTCGCCGATATCTACCATCACTTTTAGGAGTTTGTCGGCACCTTGGATTTTCTCGGCGGCTTTTACTACGCCTACGCGCATGTCCACTTTGGCGAAGTCTTCGATGCCGATTTTTACTGGGCCTGCTGCTGGTGCGGCTGCCGTGGCGGGAACGGCGGGGGCGGCGCTCGATGTTGGGGCGCTGGGTGGGGCGGCGGCGTTCGGATTGCGTATTTCGTCTTCCATGATTTCGATCCTCTCCGAGGTTTCTTTCTTATCGACGCGGGGGAAAATTGCGGCGGGCTCGCCCATCGGCGTGCCTGCTCGCAGGCCTCCCCACGCTAAATCCGTGAAGGATTGATCGCTGCTGCTTCCCCGCTGTCCTAGCTGCTGCCAAATGGCTTGCGAGGCGTGCGGGAGTACGGGACTCGCCAGGACCGCGATCACCCGCAGGCCCTCCGCGGCGTTGTAGAGAATTTCGCCGAGGCGGGCACGTTGGACTTCATCATCGGCTAGCGACCAGGGCTTCTGCACTACCAAATATTTGTCCAGCACGCTGATCAAGTCCCAGATTCGTTCGAGCGCCTGGGAAAACTGGAATTTCTCGTAATGGTCGAGGATTGTCTGCAGCTTTTCCTTCGAGAACGAAGCTTGCAGCTCCGGGTCCGCCGCTGCACCCCGCGCGGGTACCATGGCTTCGAAATATTTCGCGATCATGGTTACGGTGCGGCTGGCCAGATTTCCCAGACCGTTGGCGAGGTCGGCGTTGTAGCGGGTGAGCAGCGCGTCGCGGCTGAAGTTGCCGTCCTGGCCAAACACCATTTCGCGCAGCAGGAAATATCGCAGCGCATCGATTCCCAGGGTGCGGGCGATGGGCTGCGGGTACTGCATGTTGCCGCGGGACTTGGACATTTTCTCGTCCGCAAACAGCCACCAGCCATGCGCAAATATCTTCTTGGGCAGCGGCTCGTTGGCGGCCATCAAAAACGCCGGCCAGTACACCGCGTGAAAGCGCAGGATTTCTTTGCCGACCAAGTGCAGGTCGGCGGGCCAATACCTTTCCCACTGCAGCTCGTCGTCGCCGTAGCCGACGCCGGTCATGTAGCTGGTGAGCGCGTCGTACCACACGTAGAAGACGTGCTGATCGTCGCCGGGCCATGGCACGCCCCACTTGATGGCAGTACGGCTCACCGAAACATCGCGCAAGGTACCGCGGACGAAAGCGAGCACTTCGTTGCGGCGCGATTCCGGCTGCACCCAATCGGGTTGTTCCTCGTAGAGCTTGAGCAGGCGGTCCTGAAACGCGGAAAGCTTGAAATAATAATTCTCTTCGCGGACGAGCTCGGTGACGCGCTTGCATTCCGGGCAAAGGCCGCCGGGAAGGGGTTCGTCGACGTACATCTCGTCGTAGACGCAGTAATTCCCTTCGTACACGCCTTTATAGATGTACCCATTGGCTTTGGCTTGGCGCATCAGCCGATGCACTGCCGGGACTTGCTGCGGCTCGGTGGTGCGAATGAAGCGGTCGGGATGAATATCGAGTTCATTCCAAAGATTGCGGTAGTCATTGGAAATTCGATCGGCGTAGGCTTGCGGCTTCACGCCTGCCTCTTGGGCGGCTCGTTCGACCTTCTGGCCGTGTTCGTCGGTGCCGGTAAGCATGACCACGTCGTAGCCGCACATGCGCTTGTAGCGCGCGATGGTGTCGGCGACCACGGTGGTGTACGTGTGACCGAGGTGCGGCCGGGCGTTGACGTAGTAAATCGGAGTGGTCAAATAATATTTCGGTTTGGTGGTGGTCGGCATAGGCTTGAGGCGGTCGCTAGCTCTGCGGCTCCCGAGTTTTCTGGAAATAATAGTTCGCTGCCGCCAGCACATCTTTCAGCGGGATGCCCTTGGCGGCGGCGATGCGCTGGCAATCTTCAAATTCGGGCGCGGCGTTTAGGACCGTGCCGTTCATGCGCGCTACTTTCATGCGCACGTCACCGAGCGGGGTGGCCACGGTGATGGATTGGCGGGCCAGGGTGCGTCTTTGCGCAGTGTGGGTGCGCACGCCGATGGTGGTGGTCTCGCGGAAGAGTAGATCGATCAGCTTTTGGGTGTGCGCGGCATCGCATAATAGAGTGATTAGCTGGCCTGGGCGATTCTTTTTCATTTGCACCGCGGCGGAGAAAATATCGAGAGCGCCTGCGGCTAGAGCTTTGTCGACGAAATAGCCGTAAATTTGCGGATTCATGTCGTCGATGTTCGCTTCGATCACGTCGACCGATTCATCTGAGCGGCCGGTATGCGCTTGGCTGCCGAGCTCTTCACCGATGAGGATGCGCAGAACGTTGGCTTGTTCTTTCAAATCGGCAGAGCCGGCGCCGTAGCCGGTGGACTGCAAGTGCATCGGAGCGATCGAACCGTAGCGCGTGGAAAGCGTAGTGGCGATGGCGGCACCCGTGGGCGTGACCAATTCCTTTTCGATTCCGCCGGAGAAGGTTGGCGCGCCTGCGGCTGCCAGCAGTTCGGCGGTGGCCGGGGCCGGCACGGGAAGAATTCCGTGCTGCGTTTTCACACGCCCTGCGCCTACATCCAGGGCCGAACAACTGAAGGAGTCGATTCCCAGGAGCTCGAATCCTATTGCGGCGCCGACAATGTCGATGATGGCGTCCACCGCGCCCACTTCATGGAAGTGCACTTTGTCGACGGGGAGTCGATGGACTTTGGCTTCGGCTTCGCCCAGCTTCTTGAAAATTGAGGAAGCGCGCTCGGAGACGCGCGGGGGGAGCTTTGCGGCGTCGATGATCTTAAGAATTTCGGTTAGGCCGCGCGCGTGTTGGTGGTGATGATGGTGGTCGTGATGATGATCGTGGGCGTCCGTTTCGACCTTCACGTGAGTGGCCGCCAAAGCTCCGCGCTTCACTTTTTCGGCGGAAATTTTCCAGCCTTTAACGTTGAGTTGGCGCAGGGATTGCTCGATTTGGCGCAGATCGGCGCCGCTGTCGACAAGCGCGCCTAGCACCATGTCGCCGCTAATCCCGGAGAAACAATCGAAGTGAGCAATCTTCATGCGTTCCGTTTGCACTCGTAAAACTTAGAATACCATTCTTATCTCGCTTGCCGCATTGCACAAAGCAATCCTCGTGGGCTCGAGACGGTGTCCAGGATTGAACGCAGGGCCGAATGGACGAGTGGTGGTGGCCTGCCTAACGTGCTCGGTCTTTCGGGGGAAAGGTCCATCGGGGTGCTAAATCTCACCGCCACAAGTGGCTGTTTTCGCTGACAAGAACCGCGACAACTCATAATCGTGTTGACTATGGTCGTCCGCTAGAGGCACGCTTCCAGCTATGAGCACACGCGTTGATCGGCGAACTGTAGATCTCTCCCCATTTCCGGACCTAGTGGTGATTTATCTCGGGATGAGCGTAAATCGCATTACCGGAATCAAGACCCTGCTTGGATTCGGCCCACGGATTTCCGCTTCTGTTAGCGCGCAGCCCGAGGGGCTGCTGCGCCACGAGAACTTCATCTTTTCGCTGTTCCCGATGCATGTGGGCATGCGCCAGTACTGGCGCGACATGGAGTCGCTCTTGAGGTGGTCGCGCTCCGAGCCGCACCGTCAATGGTGGCAACAATTCCTGAAGGATTCGGGCGGCACCGGCTTTTGGCACGAAACCTACACTTTGCGCGGCGGCATGGAAGCGATCTACGATGACGTGCCGCAACCGTTGGGATTCGCGGCTTTCGCGCCCGTGGTGCCGGCTCGGGGTCCGATGTTCGGGGCGGCCAGCCGCAGCGGTACCGGCGCCGCCAGCCCGCCGGTCCTCTCCGAAAAAGAATTGTACGAGTAGACCCGCCCGAATCTGCGGTGGCCAGACTGCAGCGGCCGGCGCTTCTTTGACCCTTCTTCTCCGTTTACCTATAATCGCTCTTGAATCCGCAATTATTAAGGAGACCAGTGTACCACGACGTCGAGAAGCGACTGCGGGCTGCGATTGGCCGCTACATTCATAAATCTTACAACATCGACGTCAGAATTTTGACCGAGCGGCCGCCGCGCATCGAGATGGGGGAGATTGCTACGCCGGTGTGCTTTGACCTGGCTAAGCAACTGAAGAAGTCGCCGCGAATCCTGGCCCAGGAAATCGCTAATAAGGTGGGGCCGATTGAAGGCGTTGCGCGTTTTGAAGTGGCCGGGGCGGGCTACCTAAATGCGTATCTCGATCGTGCGGCTTTCTTCGCTGACGTGGCCGCGCAGGCCGGCAAGGAAGCTCTCGCGCCTACGCCTCGCGCCGGGAAGGCCATGGTCGAGCACACCTCGGTGAATCCCAACAAGGCCGCGCACATCGGTCATCTGCGGAACGCGATTATGGGCGATACCTTCGCCCGGCTGCTGCGGCACGCTGGGCATACCGTCGAGGTGCAAAATTATATCGACAATACTGGGGTGCAGCTGGCCGATGTGGTGATCGGCTTCATTCATCTCGAGGGCAAGGCGCCGGCCGAGGTGCTGGAGCTGACCCAGCAGCCGCGGTTCGACTACCTGTGCTGGGATTTGTACGCGCGGGTGGGACAATTTCTGGAGGCCAATCCCGACGGAGCGAAATTTCGCAGCGAAACGCTGCATGCCATCGAAGCTGGGACCGGAGGCGCTGCGGAGATCGGGGCGATCGTGGCCGACGCGATCGTGCAATGCCATCTGAGGACGCTGGATCGTCTGGGGATTGATTTCGATTTGCTGTCGCGGGAGAGCGAGATTTTGCGGCTGAATTTCTGGCAGGCGGCGTTCGAGCTGCTTAAGGCGCAAGGCACCGTGCATCTGGCGACGTCCGGCAAAAATGCGGGATGCTGGGTGATGCGGCTGCCCACGGAGGCTGGCGCGGCCACCGCCGAGCCGGGCGCGGATGCTGCTGCGGCGGCCGAGGAAAGCGCTGACGACACTAAAGTAATCGTGCGGTCGTCCGGCACGGTGACTTATGTCGGCAAAGACATTGCCTATCATCTTTGGAAATTCGGTCTACTGGGCCGCGATTTTCATTACAAGAAAGCGCACACCCATCCGGACGGTCACGTGGCGTGGGTCACTACTACCGAACCCAGCGAAGCTGGGGCGCCGGCTTTGGGAATGCGCAAAAGGTTTTCAACGTGATTGATTCGCGGCAAATTTATCCGCAAATGGTGGTGGCGCTGGCGCTGCGCGCCCTGGGCCATCCGGAAGCTGCCGATAATCTTTTCCATATTTCCTACGACGTGGTGGCGCTGACCGTCCGCTGCGCCACCGAGTTGGGATACGAGATTTCAGCGGAAGACGCGAAGCGCGGCACGGTGGAAGTGAGCGGGCGCAAGGGCCAGGGAGTGATCGCGGACGACTTGCTGGACCGCTTGGAATCGCACGCGCGCGCTGAAGTGGATTCGCGGCACCCCGATTTTCCGGCCGACGAACGCGGCGCCATCGCCCACTCGATCGCTATCGGGGCGCTGCGCTACTTCTTGCTGAAATTTACGCGCACTTCGATTATTAATTTCGATTTTGAGGATGCGCTCAGCTTTGAGGGCGAGACCGGGCTGTACGTGCAGTACGCGGCGGTGCGGGCGCGCAATATTTTTCGGAAGATGGCGGAGCAGCAGCCGGATTTCCAGCGGGCGCAACTGGCGGTCGGGCTCGGAGGCGACGACAATAGCGATAGTGCTGCTGCACTGGCAGCGCCGGACGGGAATAGTCTGTGGGAATTGATTCTGTTGGCGGGGCTACTGGGCAACAGCGTGCAGGGTGCGCTGAACGCCAAAGAGCCTGCTGGGGTGGCGCGGTACGCTTTTCAGCTGGCGCAGGCTTTCAATCTTTTTTATCACAAGCATCATATTCTGTCCGAGCCCGATGCTGCGAAGCGGACGCTGCTGCTGCAAATTGCTGACGTCGCGGAGAAACAATTGGTCGCGGCGCTCGGGCTGCTGGGAATCGAAGCGCCGGAGAAAATGTAAACATTCGCGCTGCGGCGGGTCGCTGGTCCGGTGCTCGCACAAAGGTCGGCGGAATGAAGTCTTCGTCGAATTCTCGGACAACGAAGATCGTGAATTGGGATGTTTTTCCGCCACGAGTGGCGGGGTTACGAGGGCAGTACAAAAAACAAGGCAAGTCAAAAACGTAGAGAACCCAGGTGGGAAACCGACACCTGGGGCACCCACTTCGCTTCGCTCAGCGCCCCCCATCGTCGCTAAATTTGTTTGATGTTTAAGGGAGAATCTACCAACCTCCGCGGGAGCGTCGCCTGTAGCCATGGTCCGTTGATGGTTGACGCTCGAATCGAAGCGCCCGAGAAAGTGTAAACGCGCGGAGGAGACCTAGGATTGAAGATTTCGGGACCAAGCTGACATTGCTTTGGGTTAAGACGCCCACCCTTCCCAAAACCTTGGGAGAAGGGGGCACCCGGAAAAGATAACGGCGTTAAACCGTAGAACCTTCACATCTTCATGGCGAAATCGATCAGGGTGCGGACTCCGGTTCCTGTGGGGCCCTTTGCTAGCCACGGGCGGCCTTCGTCGATCCAGGTGGTGCCGGCGATATCTAGATGGATCCACGGGGTGTCTTCGGCGAATTCCTTGATGAACCAGGCGCCAGTGATTGCCCCGCCGCCTTTGCCGCTGCCGGTGTTGCGAATGTCGGCGATATTGCTCTTGATGAATTCCTGGTAATCGTCTTCGATGGGCATGGGCCACATTTTTTCGTTCACGGCTCGGCGCTATCGAGGAGCTTATCGAGGTATTCGCGGGGGTGAAACGCTCCTCGTGGACTCCCGCCAGGGCCACCACGATCGCGCCGGTTAAAGTCGCGGCATCGATGAGATGGGTGCAGCCGAGCTGCTTGGCGTAGGTAATTCCGTCGATGAGAATCAGGCGGCCCTCGGCGTCGGTATTAATCACTTCAATCGTTTTTCCGGACATCGCGGTCTGAATATCTCCGGGCTTTTGCGCGGTGCCGCCGGGCATATTTTCGGTGGAGGGCACGACGCAAATCACCGGAATCGAAGGCTTCAGAACAGCCATCGCGCGCATCGCGCCGAGCATGGCGGCGCCGCCGCCCATGTCGTACTTCATCTTCTCCATGCCGTCGGCGGGCTTGATGGAAATTCCGCCGGTATCGAAAGTGACGGCTTTGCCTACCAGGCCTAGCATCGGCGAGTCCTTCCGCACATTGGCCGGAGTGTATTTCACTACGATCACCCGCGGCGGTTCGGGACCACCCTGCGAAACGCTCAGGAGCGCGCCCATCTTCGAGTTCGGCGATTCGCTTTTCGTCGAGGATTTCGACGTCGAGACCGACGGCTTTGGCCATGGCTTCGGCGCGATGCGCCAGAATTGAGCGGGTGAGTTTGTTGGAAGGCTCGTTGATCAGTTCGCGCGCGAAATTCTGCGAGTCGGCGATCACGTGGCCTTTGGCGACGGCAGCTTCGAGATCCTTCTGCGCCGCGGCGTCGAACCCCGCGAGGATCACCGAATCGATCGACTTCACGTGATCCTTCTTGCTGCGATAGGTGTCCGACTCGAAATTCGCGACCAGCAATCCTTCGGCCACGGCCTGCGCCGACGCCGCGTTGCGGTCCTGCTCGCGCAGCACGAATGCGAATTTCTTGACGCCGCGCGATTTTAGATAGCGCAGCGCCGAGCCAGCGATTTTGCGAAGGTCGCCGGTCACGAATTTTTCGGACTTGCCCGCCCCCACCAGCAGCAACCGCTGGGCCTTCAATCCTTGCGGGTAGTGAACCAGGACCATTTCGAGGGACTTTCCGCTCAGTTCCCCGGTCTTGGCCAAGGGCTCGAGCTTTCCGCCCATTGCGGTATTGATCTCGGCCACAACGCCTTCGATGCGCTCGGGGTTGTCAAAAGCGTAGGTAACCACCGCGTCGGCGGCGATCGATGCAAACGGCTGTGCGTCCAAGTGGATTTCCATGTCTCCCTTTCAGCGCCGGCGATGCTTGTACATCTCTTCCTTGGCTTCGCGTCGCGCTTCTTTGTCTCGTTCGGCCTGGCGCCGGTCGTGATGCTGTTTGCCTTGCGCCAGTGCCAATTCACATTTTGCCCGGCCACCGCGGAAATAAATCTTCAACGGGATTAGAGTGAGCCCTTTGGCCTGTACTTTACCTGCAAATTTGTCCATTTCGCGGCGATGCAAGAGCAATTTGCGCGGACGAAGTGGATCGTGATTCCACGGGCCGCCTGCCATGTATTCCGGGATGTGGCAATTCTGCAGCCACAGCTCCCCTTTTTTGGCGTCGGCGTAGGCCTCCCGCAGACTGCCCTTGCCGCCGCGCAACGACTTCACTTCGGTTCCCACCAGCACCAGGCCCGCTTCCACTTTGTCCAAGATTGTGTAGTGGTAGGAAGCCGCGCGGTTCTGGGCAACAATGATGACGTCCGATTTCGGTTTTTTCGATGCGGATTTCACTCGGGTCTATCATAGCCGCCGGAAGCGAAGCGGTGCAAGGCGCTGCAGCGGTCCAGTTTCCGCCGAGCGAGACGGGCTGGAGGCGACGCGGATGACATTCGTGCGGAGTCAAACCCGGTTTTGAAATGGCGGAGATGGGCCTGTCTGTACGAAAATGGATTCGCGCGGGGGCGTTGCCAAGCCCGGCCCGAATATCGGCTGTCGGAGATTGACTCAGTGTCGAAACTCAGAGGCCGCCTGTTCATGAACAGATTTGCCGTGCTTTTTTTTCTCTGCGCGCTGCCAGCCTTCTGCCAGAGCAACAGCGGCGAATTGCGCCTGAAAGTGACTGATTCGTCCGGCCTGGGGGTGAAGACCACCGTCCACATCGTCAGCGAGGCGAATCAATATCGGAATACTCTGGCGACCAGTGACCGGGGCGCCTTGGACGTCCGGCGCCTGCCTTATGGCATCTATCAGCTCGAAATTAATCAGCCGGGCTTTGCCGCGGTGTCTGAATCTATCGAGATTCGTTCCTCGATTCCCACCGAACACGCAATCCAACTCAAAGTGCCTACGGTGAATGAATCGGTAACGGTAAGTACGGATCGCACATTGATTGACCCCGATCAGGCTGGCGCGGTGAGCCAGATCGGCACGGACCAGATTCAAAGCAGGCTGAGTTCGCTTCCGGGCCGCTCTCTGCAAGACTTGGTGAATTCGCAGCCCGGCTGGCTATATGAGGGCAATGCAGTGCTGCACCCGCGCGGTTCGGAGTATCAGACCCAGATTGTGGTGGATGGCGTGCCGCTCACCGACAATCGCTCGCCCAGCTTTGGCCCGGAGATCGAAGCGGACGACATGCAATCGGTGAGCATCTATACCGCCGGCTTTCCTGCGGAGTATGGACGAAAAATGGGAGGCGTGGTCGAAGTGAATACGCTGCAGGATTCACAGCCTGGCTTTCACGGTCAAGTAGTGCTGTCCGGCGGCAGCTTCGATACGGCTGGCGCATTCGCCGAGGGGCAATATGTATGGGGCAAGAACATATTCGGCGTCAGCGCCAGCGGCGATGCGACCAGCCACTATCTGAACCCGGTGGTCCCGGAGAACTATACGAATACCGGCACAGTGGGCGACTTCTCGGTGCATTACGAACGCGACCTTACATCGAGCGATCGGCTCAGCCTGATCGTCCGGCACGAGCTCTCTCGCTACGAGTTGCCAAACGAAGTGGTCCAACAATCATGGTGCTATGCGGCAGGCGAGACTTCGGGGCCGCCATGCCAGCGGCAAGATGCCGACAACTTCGAAACGATGGGGATCGTCGCGTACCAGCACATATTTTCGCCCGACGTGGTGGCCAGTTTTCACGGGATGGTGCGCGATAACGCGAACGATTTCTACTCAAATCCTGATTCCACTCCGATACTGGTGTTCCAGCACGATTGGTTTCGCGAGGGGTATTTTAAGGGCACGGTCACCGTTCACCACGGCCATCAAGAATGGAAAGGAGGCGTGGAATCGGACAACATTTTCTTGAACGAGAACTTCCGTTATAACATCCCCAACATCCCGATGGACACGAGTCAGTTTGATCCGAGCACGCCTCTTAATTTCGCCTTCGTGGCGAATCGCGCGGATCTCGAACAATCCGCGTTCGTGCAGGATTCGATCCGCCTGGGAGACTGGACGGTCAACGCTGGGCTTCGTTGGGACCACTATCAGCTCTTGTTGAACCGCCAGGCGGTGGACCCGCGCCTGGCGATTGCGCGCTACTTCCCTTCCGCCGGCCTGGTGCTGCATTTTTCTTACGACCGGGTGTTTCAGACGCCCTCCTTCGAGAACATCCTACTATCGAGTTCAACGGCAGCCGCGGGCCTTGACACCATCTCCTTGCAATTGCCGGTGCAGCCGTCGATAGGAAACTACTATGAGGCGGGGTTGACCAAGACGTTCTTCCAGAAGTTCAGGCTGGACGCCAACTACTTTCGCCGCCTAGTTAGCAACTATGCCGACGACGATCAGATCGACAACACCACCATCAGCTTTCCGATCGCCTTCCGCAAGGCGATCATCTATGGCGCGGACGGCAAACTGGATTTGCCCGATTGGCATCGATTTTCCGGTTTTGTGAGCTACACATATACCGTCGGCATTGCATGGTTCCCGGTTACCGGCGGGCTGTTTCTTGGCGACAACGCGGAGATACCGACCTCAGGACATTTCCCGGATTCACAGGATCAGCGCAACACGGTGTGCGGCCGGGTTCGCTATCAGGTGACGCCCCGGTTGTGGGTCGCCGGCGGGATTCAATACGATACCGGCCTGCCGTTTGATTTCGAGGGTAGCTACGATCGGGCGCTGGCCGAATACGGCCAGCAGGTGGTCAACCGGCTTAACTTTGCCCGCGGCCGTATCCATCCTTCCTTCCAAGTGAACGCCTCGGCCGGCGCAGATATCTACCAGTCGGATCGTGTGAAAATGCACTTTCAGATCGATGGACAAAACCTCACCAACGTCCTGGACGTGATCGACTTCGGCGGTCTGTTTTCCGGCAATGCGATTGGACCGTCGCGGAGCTTTGCCATGCGCCTCACGACCAACTTCTAGAGACGATGACACAAGATTGCCCTGTCACCAACGGGTAACGTTCGCGGTTAATTTGGCGTGCGGACGGACCGCGAGTTCCTGGGATGCCTGTGCGTTGACTTGGCGGGGAGCGCATTCTCAGATGAGCGCCGCCTATGCCGGATTCCCAGCCACTGATCGGCCGCACCATTTCGCATTACCGGGTGATTGAAAAGCTCGGTGGCGGCGGCATGGGAGTGGTCTATAAGGCCGAAGACACCTCGCTGGGGCGATTTGTGGCGCTGCAGTTCCTTCCCGAGAATGTCGCGCGAGACCCGCAGGCGCTGGAACGATTTGGCCGCGAGGCGCGCTGCTTCCGCGCTGAACCATCCCAACATTTGCACCATCTACGAAATCGGTGATCACGAAGGCCAGCGGTTCATCGCCATGAAATTTCTGGACGGAGTGACCCTGAAGGACCCTGTTGCCGGGCCTCCGCTGGAGATGGAAACGCTGTTGTCGCTGGGGATCGAGATCGCCGACGCCCTGGATGCGGCGCACTGCAAAGGGATCGTTCATCGCGATATCAAGCCTGCCAATATATTTGTTAGCGAACGCGGGCACGCCAAGATTCTGGATTTCGGGCTGGCCAAGGTTTCGCCCGCGGGCGGTTCCTCGAACCAGGCTGGGTCGGAAAACACAATGACCGCGGGATTCGATGAGCTCGGCCTGGCTCGAGGCCAGGCGCTTTCCGGAGATACTGCCAAAGCTCGTATCGCCTACCAGGACTTCTTCACCAAGTGGAAAGACGCCGATCCCGACATCCCTATCCTGAAGGAAGCCAAGGCAGAGTAAGCTAAATTGCAGTAGGTCGGCTCCAGCAGTGGGAACAAGGCTTCCCGCCGGAGGAAAGGATTTAGCTGCGGAATCGGGTTCAAAAAATGTCGTCAGCGGTGGGCGATCGGGAAATAAAACAGATGTGCTGGGCCTAGTGGTGCCTAAATTGCTACCCTCTTGTAACGGCTTATTTACATGTTATTGTCGGGATACCGGCAACATGCAGTTCCCTTGCTGCATCTGAACTCGAATGCTAGACTTTGAGGGCATCGGAGCCAAAACCTGGAGGGGCTGTTTGCCTCGTTCAAAGTTCGTCCTTTTAGTCCTTTCTGTCTCGATCCTGCTCTCCGGATGTCCCAAAGCCAATTCCGATTACGAAGCTGGTCGGAAAGCCGAGGCGACCCAGGACTACGATACCGCTCTGCAACACTATCAAAAGGCGTTAGCCTCGCAACCCAACGACCTGGAATATAAGGCCCGGGTGACGCACATGCGTTTCCAGGCCGGCCAGATGCACGTCGATCAGGGCATGCGCGCGGTGCATACCGGGGATCTGCAGCTCGCGCTCGCCGAATTTCAGAAGGCGCTGTCGATCGACCCATCCAGCGCCGTCGCCGAACAACAGATTCGCAGGGTGGGTGCGCTTCTCGGGCAGCAAAACGCCCCTGAGTCAAAGAATTTGAATCCGAACCCCGAGGACGACGCGGACCTGCTCGCTGGCCCGCCGGTTCTAAAGCCGCTATCGCGCGACCCCATCAACTTGCGGGTGACCAACGATTCCCGCCAGGTTTTTGAAACCATTGGCAAACTTGCCGGGCTGAGCGTGATCTTCGATCCCGAATATCAGTCCAAGAGAATCACCGCCGATTTGCCCAATGTAACCCTGGAACAGGCGCTCGACGCGGTGTCCTTTGAAAGCAAGAGTTTCTGGAAGCCGCTCACTCCCAACATCATTTTGGTGGCGCCCGATCAGCCGCAGAAGCGTAAGGACCTGGAAGACGAGGAAGTCCGCACCTTCTACATGAACAACACGCTGACCCCGCAAGACCTCACCGAAGTGGTTACCGGGCTGCGGCAGCTTTTGAACCTAACCCGGGTGCAGCAGGTAAATTCCCAGAACGCCATCGTGATTCGCGACACCCCGGACAAGTTGATGCTGGCTTCCAAAATTATTCGCGACATCGACAAAGCGAAGCCCGAGGTGCTGCTGCACGTTCAGGTGCTGCAGGTGAGCCTGGACAAGCTGCGGGACATCGGAATTCTGCCGGGACAGTCGGTTTCGGCGGTGTTTAACCCGACCACTGCGGTGCAACCGCAAAACACATCCAGTACCAGTTCGACGACTACTACGTCGACCACGACCACCACCAGCACCACCACGACCAGCACGACCTCGTCCACCAGCAGCGGAAACAGTCTAATCAGCCTCAACAATCTGAAAAATCTTAGTTCTGCGGACTATAGCTTGACCCTGCCGGGCGCTGCCCTGAACGCGATCATGACCGACACCAAGACGCGCATCATCCAAGATCCGGAAGTTCGCGTCAGCGACGGAGAGCAGGCCAAGCTGCGCATCGGCAACAAAGTGCCGGTAGCCACGGGCAGCTTTCAGGCCGGGGTGGGAGTGAGCGCGACCACCAGCGGGGTGGTCAATCCGCTGGTCAACACCCAGTTCACGTACCTGGACGTCGGCGTGAACATCGACGTCACCCCGCGCATCCACCCGGGCGGCGAAGTGAGCATGAAGCTCAAAGTGGAAGTTTCTTCGGTCACCGGCACATCGACCATCGGCGGCATCAGCCAGCCGGTTATCAGCCAGCGCACGGTGGAACACGATATTCGACTCAAAGAAGGTGAAGTGAACGTGCTGGCCGGTTTGATCGAACGGGATGAAACCATCATCAACAACGGATGGCCCGGGCTGGGGCAGATACCCTTCGTCAAGTATCTCTTCTCGGACAACCATAAGGAGTTCGTAGACTCCGAGGTTTTGATCGTGCTGACGCCGCACATATTGCGTCTGCCCAGCATCACTGCGGAGAACCTGCGGGCGATCGCCGCGGGGTCGGACACCAACGTGCGCGTGTATCGCGCCGCGCCTGGTGCGTCCACCGACCAACCAACCACACCAGTTCCGGGTGCGGCGCAAAATGCAAGTCCCGGCGTGACCACTGCGTCCAGTGGAGCGATCGCACCGTCGCCAGGAACGGCGATGACCGCGTCGGCGCCGCCTCCGGCTACCGGCGGCTCAGGCCAACTGCATTTCGACCCGACTTCAATGACCATTAAGCCTGGCGAAACATCCACCATTTCGATCGCTATCGAGAACGCCAAGGATCTTTTCTCCATTCCACTCATGATTCAGTACAACCCTGCGGTCATTCAGATCGACGAAGCTCGAAACGGCGGGTTTCTCTCCGGCGGCACGCAAGAGATTGCGGTGGTCCAACGCGTCGACCAACAGAAAGGGCAAGCCATTATTTCCGCTACTCGCCAGCCCAATACGCAGGGCGTGGACGGAAACGGCACCATTCTCGGTTTGATTATTCACGGCGTGGCCGCTGGCACGTCGCAACTGCAAATCGTCCAGGTGAACGCCCGAGATTCTCAGCAGAAACCGATTCCGCTTACGGGCGGCGAGGCTACGGTAAAGGTGCAATAGTTATGAAGACGATTTTCGCTAACGTGCAACAGCGGGCCGGCGCAGCAGCAGGCCGGCGGCGGGCGATGGCGGGAATGACGTTGATCGAACTCGTCGTTGCCTGCTCGATTCTGACAATTCTGGCCGGCGCCGCCGTTCCCGTGGCGCGACTCAGCGTGCAGCGGCGCAAAGAAGCCGAGCTCCACTACGATCTGCGCCAGATGGACGATGCGATCGACCGCTACAAAGACGCAGCCGACCACAACCAGATTCAAGTGAAGATTGGCACGGAAGGCTACCCGCCCGACCTGGAAACCCTGGTTAAGGGAGTGCAACTTGCGGGCGCCGCCGACCGCCACATCCGATTCCTGCGTGAGATTCCTGTGGACCCCATGACCGGCAATAAGGATTGGGGCTTGCGTTCGGTGCAAGACGATGCGGACGCAGACATGTGGGGCGGCCAGGACGTGTTTCAGGTCTACAGTAAGTCCACCGGCACGGCCCTGGACGGCACTAAGTATTCCGACTGGTAGTTTTAGCTGTTCGCGCTGGAGAAGCTCGCGATGCGTTTCGCTTTGCCAACTGATATTTCCCGCTTGACGCCGGTGCGCCAACGCCGCGGGCCAACGTCCGCACGAGGGTTCACACTTATCGAGTTGATGTTTGTGATCATCATCATGCTTATTTTGATCACGATGGCGATTCCGCGGCTCCATAATTCCGAAGTGTTCGCCCGCGAAGCCGCGTTGCGCCAGGATCTCTTCACGCTGCGCCAGGCCATTCAGAGTTACACGCTGGATAAGCAGGCGGCGCCGTCGTCGCTCGACGATCTGGTGAGCGCGGGATACATCTCCGCGGTCCCGGTAGACCCGATGACCCGCGCCAAGGATTGGGTGACGGAGAACTCCGACATGGTGTTGTCACCTGATCAAACCACCATCGGACTGTCCGACGTTCACTCCGCTTCCCAGGAAAATTCCCCGTTTGACGACACCGCATACGCCAGCTGGTAGCACCGCGTCTGGCACTCCCCTGGTTCCGTAGGATCACGCAACTCGCAACGGTGAACGCAGTTCCTGGCATTGACCAGCGAACGGCCTCGTGGCAATGTGCTTGCGCACTTCGGGGAGGCTTCCGATGGGTCACCACCTCTGGATGTTGATGCTGATGACTCTATCGGCAGGTGTGCCTGCGCTTGCGGCGGATAAATCCACCGCGCCACAACTGATCGAACTCGCCAAGTCCAACAGCCCCGCTCTGCCTGACGCGATTGCCGCCAGCTTCGACGCCAAAGAATTGAAGGATGCCACGGCGAGCATGTCGCGCGGCCCCGAGTTTTTCTTCGCGCTCGAAGCGGCATCGCAACCAGCGCTGATGATTGACGGCGCTCCCGGGCCGGCCATGAACCACCGCGCCGGGTCGAACCTCTGGTACGCCAGCGCGCACATCGAGCCGGTCGGCAGGCTGCACTCGTTTCACTACATCATCGACGGCGCGAAATTTGGCGGCCGCCTGGACCTCCCGGCGTTCGCTCCGGATTCTTACCTCGCGCCCGGAGTTCCCTCCGGCACGCTCTCCGCGAAAATCACCCACGCCAGCAAAATCTACGACGGCATGAAGAGCGATTACTGGATTTACGTTCCCGCGCAGTACGATCCGCGCACCGCCGCGGCGCTGATGGTGTTTCAGGACGGCGAGTCCTACCTCGACCGCAACGAGAAATTCCTGGTGCTCAACGCGATCGACAACCTGATCGCACAGAAGAAGATTCCGGTGATGATTTGCGTTTTCATCAATCCCGGCGACATTAGCGGTTCGCCAGACACGCCCACTTACAATTTTGTCAAGGCTTATTCCGAAAAGTGGCATCGCACCCTGAAGGATTCGATGCGCAGCACGCTGTACGATACGGTGAGCGATCGCTACGTTCGTTTTCTGCGGGACGAGATTCTGGCCGAGGTCGGCGCCAAATACAATCTCCGCCAGGACGCATACAGCCGCACGATTACCGGCCTTTCGTCCGGCGGTATCTGCTCGTTCAACGCGGCATGGCAAATGCCCGACCAATTCTCCCGGGTGCTCACGTGGATCGGCAGCTATACCAGCATTCAGTGGAAAGAGGACTCCGCAAATCCCGACGGTGGCCAGGATTATCCGGACAAAGTCCTGCGCGAACCGAAACGCAACATTCGGGTGTGGCTGCAGGACGGCTCCGCGGACATGGAACAGGAACGCTACGGCAGTTGGCCGCTTGCCAACATCCGCATGGCCAACGCCCTGAAGCTCAAGGGCTACGATTTTCATTTCAGCTTCGGCGGCGGCACGCACAACCCGGGACAGGGAGCCGCGGAATTTCCGGAATCGATGCTGTGGCTGTGGAGGGACTACGATCCCAGCAAGACTGCCCAAACTTTCGAGATGGAGAAATCCGAGCAGACGCTGCCGGTATTTCGAGTGTCGATCGCCAATCGCAAAGCAGAAGCCAGCCAGTAACTAGATTCCGGTCAGTTCTGGGGTCCTGGCGCTGTGGGGAGAAGACCAGTGGGAGTCCCGATCTATTCGAGCTCGCGAATCGGGAGTCCTGCGCGCGCGGAGATTCGCCGGGCTAGTTTGTTCGAACGAAAAAATGTGAAGGCGTCGAACTCCAGGGCGCGGTTGTCTTTGGTCACGACGGAATAGAGTTGATTGTTGTCCGCGCGCCGGTGGCGGATAGCGGCGATCTGGTCCCAGGCCACAAATTGCTCTTGGGTGCGGCTCGGCCGCGCGTCAGCGTGTTTTTCCGGCGCCACGCGAAGATGCACGCCCTCGGGATCCAATGTGGCTTCGTTGGGAGCCTTCCCAACCGCCAAACGCCACAAACTTGTGCCGGCATTCCACGAAAACCAAGCAGCGGCAAAATAGCACACCGCCCAAATCACTCGAGCCAGCGTATATCCATGCAGGGGGAAAAAGGTCGCCAGGCAAAGCACGGCCAGGCATAGCAGCACCACAAATCCGGCGATGCTGGCGAGAAACACCACTGCGATCAACAATCGGCTATTGCGAAATGTTTCCGCATCCGCTACATCATTCTCGACATTGGTATTCATGGCAGCGCCTTCGCGCGAGGCGCGAAACGATTGCCTGCTGCGCTAAATTCCTGGATCGTGGAGATAAGTGAGGTCGAGGAGCGCAAACCCATGCCCTGGAGATTGTGCCTGACTGCGCAGTCTATCAGCATCGGACGAGATGCCGCACCGAAAAACTACGCCTAGCAGCAATTGCACGGACGCCTTGCAAGAGTCGGGTTGACGCCGCGCCCCAGGTCGCAACAAAACACCTAAGAAAACTTTAAAAATTACGTACTTTTGCGATTTATTCGACCGCAGTGTTTCATGCTAATTTCGCGCAGCGAACATGGAGGATAACCTGTGGCCAAGCGTCACGCTCGGCCGGACCCGCCCGGCACATCGATTTTCGCGCCGTCCGCGGACTTCAAGGCCACGACTCTAAACAAGGTGATCTTCCCGATTAAAATCGCCAAACCGCTGATTCCATTGAGCCAGCAGCTTTTTAATCAGGGCATTCGAAGCATTGTTGAGGAGCAGAAAGAGAAACCACGGAAAGGGTGCCACGCACGTGGAGACCAAGGAAAATTCGAGGGTTAGAATTAGCTGGATGACACAGGCGGGCGCGGAAAACCAATCAAGTAGGTAATCGGCACTCTGCCCTGCGCTGCTGAATGCTCGCCTAGCTCCCACTGGTATCCCGTCGCGGGCAGTTTGGCGATGATCTCCCGTAGTTCCTGCGGCCGGTAGGTGCGCAGGCAGGACACCACTCCATCGAACAGCAACACCATCGGAATTATCGGAAGCACGTACGTCCACAGCAGCCGTGACCAGCGGAACGGACGAATCCATGGCGTAAGTGCAAACGGCGTGAGAGCCCAAAGAAACATCAGCCCGATCGTGGCGGGCGCCCGCCTGGTTACTTCAAATATGGCAATGCCTAGTCTGGCGTCGACTGCATTTTGGAGTACCGCGCGAGCCTCTTCGGGCCGAAAGTGATGGAACGACGTGAACATGGTTCGAAAGCCCTTCAGTTCCGGGGGCACGTTCGTAGCGTCAACCGAATCCGGACAGAAACCGATGTGATCCCCGGAAGCAGCCGCCGCAAATTGAAATGCCCCGAGATTCGGATATTTATCGGTGAGCACAATATGCAAGGGGGCAGGTGCATCGCGTTGGAGCCGTTGCGAAAGTTCTAACCACGGCCCCCCGCCGCCGGAGCACATATCCACAAGGGACTCGCTGCGCGAAGAACGCAGCGCGCTCTGAAGCAGCTCGGTGATGGGCGCGTACGCGCGGAAGCGAGTCAGTCCAAACTGAAGCACATCGGTAATCCCATGTCGAAGAGACGAGGGCAGCCAAGGTTGTTCATGGAGTTCGATGAACTGTAGGCGACGCATAGCGGCGAGTACTCGTGGGCAGTATGATCCAGCGGGTGCGGCCACCGCAAACCAGTATCACCGTTCAGGTGCCTTTCGGCTGCATTGCCAGGAATAAGGGCACGCTGCGTGCGCGGCGCCAAATGCGCTCTCACTTACCGTTCGGTAGGGCTTGCACAAACAAAATTCGCAGAGTCGTTGGTATCGCCCGCTCCCTTATATTTCGCGGTCTGAGGATACGGGCAGAGCGGCCGAGTGATTTGCACGCCTTTGGCGGAGTCGTCGCCGATGTATTTGGTCGCGATCACCTCGGCGGGCGCGGCGCTCTTTTCTACCCACTGCTCAAGCGCATCGTACATGCCGTACTCCGAACCCTTGGCAGTGGTGAGGCCCAATTGGCCAAATGAATTCGGGCCTGGCCCCGAGGTGCAGTGCTGCATTCCGGGAACCATGTACAGGCGAACGAAGCTCTCTGCCACCGGCGAGCCCATGGTGGCGATCACGCTCTTGTAATATTCGATGGTGCCTGAGGGCGGGATGGCCGCATCGTTCCAGCCATGGTAAAGAATGAGTTTGCCGCCGCGGGCCTGGAAGCGCCGTAAGTCCGGGTCAGTAGCGTTCAGCGCCTGCGCGGTTTTCTCCTCGGCCACCTTTTCGGAAGTCTCGGCGTTGGCGGTAAGAATATTCCACGTACCATCTTCGAAGACCATATAGCGGAAATAGTTTTCCACGTAGACTTGGCTGGCAGCCGTGCCGGGAGCCTGACCGGTGATCCAGTTAACCCAGCCTCCTGGTCCGTCTTCGGCGCCCGGCATCAATCCAGGGAACACTTGTTTGCCTGGTGAGTTCACTTGGCCGCCGTAAATTCTCTTGGCCGAAGCTACTTGAGGCGCGGTGAGGCAGCTGCGCGAATCGGTGTCCTTGCAAAGCAGCACCGCCGGATCGAAGTGGCAGCGCAAGGGATCGCTGATGATTCCGTCCTTCACTCCATCTAGGGCGTCGCAAGCCGCGAGCGCCCCGGCCGCGATGGCCGGAATTTTCGCCGCGGGGATGTAGCCTGCGGGATTCCGCCCGTACTCCGCTTGCATGATGTCGATCCCACTACCCAGCAGGCGCGTCCAGAAGTACGCCGGAGCGCCGGCCAGGATGCCGTCGAAGTCGTCCGGGAACCGCTGGGCCTCCATCAAAGCCTCGCGCCCACCGTCCGAGCAACTGTCAAAATAGGAGTGCTGCGGCTGCCGGATGTAAAACGCCTCGATCAGGCTCTTGGCATTCTGGGTAGTGGCGTGCAAGCCGCGATAACCAAAATCAGTGACTTTTTCCGGGTGCTGGAAAGCCCAGGTGGCATCTTCCGCATCGCCTTCGTGCCCGGTGTCGGTGGCCGCCGTCGCATAACCCCGGCGAAGACTGTCAGCCATCGAGCGGAAGCCGATGGAACCCGCGAATCCGCCGTTTCCGACGCTGAGCAATTTTCCATTCCAGTCCGCCGCAGGCATCCACACCTCAAAACGAATGTAGGAATCGCTGGTGGGCCGAATCACTCCCGCGACGCGGCAGAATGCCGGAAGATTGTCGACCGGACTGCCGTATGGCGGGCTGAATTTTCCCGCCGGAATCGATTGCGCGATGGTTACGGTCGTGTCCGGCAGCTTCGCGTTCATGAGGCTCGCACAGTCGTTGGCACGGGCAGGGCTCGCGGCAAGTGCCGCGGCCACCATTAGAGCGGCAATAGCCGCCTGGATAGCAATCGTACGCATGGTGTTTGTCGGCTCCCTCAGATTCTCCGCAGTAATGCTGGTTGGCATGATTCCGGTTCCGAATCCGCGCAAAAATATTGAATTCACGCTGTGGCTTCCCCACCAAACGGCGACGGTTAGATGTGCGTCAGCGCGTTGCGCGCACCACGCGAGGGGATCTGCGGGACATGCAGCCGTCCACCCGACCGCGGTGCGTACACTTTTTCTCACGCCGCAAATTTCTAATTGCGGGCTACTTCGGAAGGACTTCTTCCGCGAGATGGCTGGCGATCAACTCGCGCAGCTCGGTCCGCTTCTTCGCCGCTTCCAGCGCCGCCTCACGGCTGCCATAGTGCTTGGCTACGACGGTTAGCGCTTTGGCCTCAAGCTGGTCGATCGCCGCCCAATTGGGATACGCGGTCGCCAGCGCAACATCCCAGTCGCCCGGGTGATCGGTCACCGGATTCAAGTACACCTTGTAATCGGTAATCCACCCTTGCTTCCTATACTCTTCATACAGCGGCTTAAAATTCTCACGAAAGTCCTTCCAAAACGCGTCGGACATACCGGGTTTGATCGAGTAATAGCTCACTCGCCAGACAGGTCCCTGGCTGTAGTTCGGGTTTTGCGCGAAGGTGGGACCTGCGACGAACAGGGTCGCCGCAAACAGAATCATCGAGAGTACTTTCTTCATGGTGTCTCCTCAGATTTTCGAGATGTTGGTTCGGGGTTCGGGGCCGGTCTCAATAGGTGCGGGCGCGAATCTACCACCGGCCCCAACCCGCGTCAACACGCTCGGTGCGTTGCTCGGTGCGTTCAATATATAGATGGATTGCTAGTGCCGGAATGAGGCGTCATCGGAGGGATGGACGACCGCGTGGGGTTAAAAAATGGACGAGGTCTCCGCTGTTACGTTGCTGCCAGTACCCCGACTGTATCTGCGTGGGTCAATCCAACCAAATCACGCCTAGTAGCCTTCCAGAAATGGTACAAGCAGCAACGCCACTATTCAGATCGCAGGCAATCCGCGGGCTGTATTCGGCGGATGCGCAGCGTGGGCAAGAAGGTGGCGGCTAGCGCGATCGTCCCTAGCAGCGCCGGTGCAACGAAGAACGTCACGGGATCGTAGATGCGGATGCCGTAGATCTCGCTCGACAGCACGCGCATCGCGAGGAATGAAAGTGCTACCCCCAATATCAGTCCGCCTTCGGCCGCGATCACTCCGGAAGCGCCAACCGCTACCATGGCCTGCTCGACCGTCGAGCCAAGGACGATGCGAATTCCAATTTCCCGGGTGCGCTGCACCACCAGACTCGAGACCAATGCATAGATTCCAATCGCGGAGAGCAACAGCGCCAAGCCAGCAAGCGTGGCCAGCAAAACCACCTCAATACGCTGCTGTTGCAGTTGCTCGGCGAGTATCTGATCCATGGAATAGAACCCGGAGAACGGAAGATTCGGATCGGCTTCGGCGAGCGCGTGTTGCATCGCTTCAGCGAGCCCCTGATTCCGACCGCTGGTGCGCACGATCCAACTTGGTTGAAGCCAAATATGAGCGATATTGACGAGCGCTTGGGGAGTCTGGGTGGCAGGAAGATAGAATACAGGTTCGTTGGAAAGTGGCGAGTCGCCATTCATGCCGGGACGCTTGGCGACATTGGCGGCCACGCCGACGATGGTAAGCGTCGCGCCGCCTGGTTCACCGATCTGGAAGTGCCGGCCGAGCGGCGATGATTCGTTAAAGAATGCTTTTGCAAAGGCGCTGTTGACGACCGCCACCGGCTGCGACCCGGCAACATCGTTGTCCGCAAACGCACGTCCTGCCAGAATCGGAATGCGCAGCGTGGAAAAATACCCAGGCGTGATGTATGCGAGGCTGGAACCACTGCCCGTGTCCGCATGCTCCCCATCGACAATGGTAATGCCGTCGTTCAGGCCACGTTCATACGGAACACTCAGGCCCACGGCGGCATCTTGCACGCCGGGAATCTGCTGCATCGCTGCCACACTCTTTGCCAGAAGGACGTGGAACGCCGCGGCATCATGGTAGCGCGCATCATCCAGTGAGACTTTTGCGGTCATCACGTTGGTGGCATCGAAGCCCGGCGGCAAAGTTTCTAAATGAATGAGCGTTCGCACCAGCAGGCCAGCAGCAACCAGCAGGACCACCGTAAGAGCCACTTCCCCACCGATTAGCCACTGCCGGGCGCGGCCGGGACCTCCAGCCACGGACCGGTTTCCGGTAGCGATGAAAGAGCGTAGATCGACGCGCCTGGCGTGCAGCGCGGGGAGCGCGCCGAAGAGCACGCTGGTCAGCAGCGAGGCCCCTAGAGTGAAGGCCAGCACGCGCGTGTCGATGGTGAAACCACCCATGGGGATCATCCACTCCGGAAGAAATCCGCTCAGCGCTTCGAGGATCACCGACGCGAGCCCGAGGCTGGCCACCGCACCGCACCCAGCCAATAAAAGATTCTCAATCCAGAATTGGCAGAGGATATCGAACCGGGTGGCGCCGAGAGCCATCCTGGTGGCGACTTCGTGGGTGCGTTGCACAAATCGCACCAACGCCAGGCCGGCAAGGTTGGCACAGGCAATCAACAGGACGAAGCCTACGGCGAGCATCAGCACCACGAGCTTCGGCCGCATGTCGCCGCTCAGATAACGCGAGAGTGGCTGAGCATAAAACCAATACGAGAAGTCTTTCGTATTTTTCTGTTCCGCGAATTCCGGCAACCGTATATTGCGTAGTTGTACCTGCACCTGCCCCCAAGTCGCACCTGGCTTGAGGCGCATGATAATCCCGCAATTGTTTCCGCCACACTCGCCGGTGGTGGCTGGCTGCAGAGGCGTAAATAGATCGGCGTTGCTCGGAGTCACCGCGTTGCGCGGCAGCACGCCGACGACGGTGTACGACTCACCTTTCAGTTGGACGGCCTTGCCCACCACCTGGGGATCAGCACGAAACGTGGATTGCCAGAGACCGTAACCGAGGACCGTAACCTTCGCTCCATTTGGGCGGTCCTCGTCAGAGCTAAAGGCTCGTCCGAGATACAGTGGGATTCCGAGAACACTGAAATAGCCGGCAGAAACCCGGGCTTCGCGCACGTAACCCACCGCTCTTCCGTCGGCGGCGCCGGTCTGGAGATTTACGCCGTTCGAACCACCCCAAGAGGCCAAAGTCACCGCTGGCGCGCCGCCTTTCATCAGCTCCCAGGTTGCGCCAGTATGACTATCGTCGTCTTCCGCGACGAAGGTGCCACTTCGAGGACTGATACCTTGCTTATGCAGGACCAGCGCGGCCACGCGGTCGGCCTGGGGATACGGAAGTGAACGCATCAGGAACCCGTCCACCATGCTGAAGACTGCAGTGTTAACTCCGACGCCCAAGGTGAGCGTCAGAATTACGGCCAGAGCATAGCCGCGGCTCTTGCTCATCTGCCGAAACGCGAACCGCAAATCCTGCAGGATCATGCACAGTCTCCTGGAGTAGATCAGAGCATGTTGTACGCCAAACGTGGACGCACGTAAATCGGTAGTTTTGAATAGGTTTGGAAGGGTTGCAACCTATCCGCTTGGTCCGAAATCGCATTAAACTGATCGAAAATGAACATGCCACGATCTTCGCAGGGATGTCCAAATCGCTCCATGGCAAACGTCACAATAGTGGCGGACCATAACGCCCGCATGAATCCAATGATGGAGGCTGCATTATGAGTATTGCGAGTACCGACACAACATTTCTTCCCCCTATCGAAAATCCCCCGGGGCTGATGATGAAGTTCGTGTATGCCATGACGCGCCGGCAATTTGGCAAAGTGCTCACACCGCTAAAAGTGTTTTCCGCAAGGATGCCGATCGCGTTCGGTCTGTTCACTGCGAAGATAGGCAAGCTCGATAAGAAGCTGCTCCTGCCGCCGGAGACTGTCATGCTGGTCCGGGAACACGTAGCGCGTATCAACGTCTGCCTTTTCTGCATCGATATCGGCCGGTCGTTCACCATCAAAGCGTCGATGAATCAGGCCAAATTCGATGCGCTGGAGGAGTACCGCACCAGCCCCTTGTTTAACGACGCCGAACGCGCGGCTCTGGACTATGTCAGCGAGCTGACAAAAGACAAACAGGTTGACCCGAACACGTTTGCTCGCATGGCCAGCCACTATTCCGAACGCGCGATCTGCGAGATCGTCTGGCTGGTTGCCAGCGAACATTTCTACAATATGGCCAATATCGGCCTGAACATCCATTCGGACATGCTTTGCGACATCAGCCGCAAGAGATAGAATTGCGGAATTCGGCCGGCCGATTGCGAAAATTCTACGGATCCGCCGCACTGAAGTCCCGCCGTTCCCGTTAGAGAAACGTTGGGGTAGAATTGCGCCCTCCTACCAATTCTCAGTGGCGGGACTTGCGAGGTGTGGATGCGTCGCCTATTTCTGTTCGGTTCGTTGCTCGTTGCCACGATTGCAGTTGCCCAGAATCGGAAAGCGGGTGACGTCGCGGACTTCGTAAGTGTCGATGCATCTGTCGTCATTCTGAACCACGTCCGAGTGATCGATGGCACGGGAGCGGTGCCGAAGGAAGACCAAGCAGTGGTGATCTCGAATGGCAAGATCCAATCCATCGCCCCGGCTGCTTCGGCCCAAATCCCTCAGGGCGCGCAAATAGTGGACGGCTCCGGCTACACCGTGATCCCTGGGATTGTCGGAATGCACGACCACCTCTACTACACCGATTCGGCCGCCGTGCAATACGGCCCCAACCACCAGTTGAGTGAACCCGGGCTCATCGTTGCGGAAATTCCCTTCACCGCGCCGCGCCTGTATCTGGCTGCCGGAGTAACCACCATGCGCACGACGGGCAGCGTCGAACCCTACACCGACCTGAAGGTCAAGAGCCGGATCGATGCGAACCTGATGCCCGGACCCAGCATGGACGCGACCGCGCCGTACTTGGAAGGCGCACCCACGATCTTCGCGCAGATGCACGAACTCAGCGGACCGGACGATGCCAAGCGCATGGTGGACTACTGGGCGGCGGAAGGCATGACCTCCTACAAGGCGTACATGAACATTACCCGCGAGGAGCTGGGCGCGGCGATTCAGCACGCGCACGCGCACAAGTTGAAACTGACGGGTCATTTGTGTTCGGTAACCTGGCCGGAAGCTGTGGCCCTGGGGATCGATGACTTCGAGCATGGCCCAGTCTTTACAGACACCGAATTTGTGGCGGATAAAAAGCTGGACGTTTGCCCCGCGGGCGGCAGCGGCGCCTGGGCGAAGCAGGACGTCAATGGAGCGCAAGTACAGGAGCTGGTCCGCAATCTAGTGTCACGCCACGTGGCGGTGACCTCGACCCTGCCGGTATTTGAGGCCAGCGTGCCGGGACGGCCGAAATTGCAGCAGCGCACGCTGGATGCGATGTCCGCAGAATCGGGGCAAAGCTACCTCACCGCGCGTGCCCGAGTGGCTTTAGATTCGCCAACCACAGCGCTGCTGCGCAAAGAAATGGATTTTGAGGTGGCATTCGTGAAAGCGGGAGGCTTGCTGCTCGGCGGTCCGGACCCAACCGGAAACGGTGGCGTGCTGCCGGGGTTCGGCGATCAGCGCGAAATAGAGCTGCTGGTCGAAGCAGGATTCACTCCGGTGGAGGCAATTCAGATCGGCACGGAGAATGGCGCTTTGTATCTCGGCCAGCAAGATCGAATTGGGACTCTCGCGCCGGGCAAACAAGCAGACCTCATTTTAATTAAGGGTGATCCCTCCAAGAACATTGAAGACATCGAGAACGTAGAGACGGTATTCAAAGCGGGTATCGGCTACGACTCCAAGAAGTTGATCGATAGTGTGCGCGGGCAGGTCGGAATTCGTTAAGGGCGGGCCGCCAGAGATGGAAGGCGGTTTCTGCGGGCAGGACCGCACCATGGGTGGCCCCGCCCGCAGATGAGCTCGTTCGAGGTTACGGTCTCCAGAGGAACCCGTGGGACACGTTGTTGCCGTCGATATACCATCCGACCACTTCACCTTCGGCGTTGTTGGTTGAGGGCTGCGTGCCCTGGCTATTGCCGGTTCCGCCGTCCGGAGCGTCGATTGGGGTGAAAGTGCCAGACGGTGAACGCGAAAAGCCGTGCATGGCACTGTTCACGTCAAAGTACAATCCCGTCGATGCCCCAAAAAAGTTGATCGAGAAAACGCCAGTGCCCTCCCCGTTGGCGGTGCTGGCATCCGGGTCGTCGATTGTCGTGAAAACACCGTCGCGAGTGCGCACAAAGCCGTGGGCGACACTGTTTGAGTCAACAAAGTAGCCGGCCACCGTCCCTTCCTGATTGATGCTGGAGCCAAGGGTGCCGTTAAACGGAGCGGGTGATGCACCCGGCGCGTCGATCTCGGTGAAATGGCCGTCCCCTGAGCGGATGAAGCCGTGAACGCCGTTATCCGCGTCGTAGTAATATCCAGTGACCGCGCCTTCCAGGTTGATACAAGTGTCGGTGCAGACGAACGTTCCTTGGCCGGTGGGGCTCGCCTCCGGTGCATCGAAGGTAGTGATGTGACCGTCAAACCAGCGCACGAAACCGTGGCTTATGTCGTTCGCGTCGAAGTACTCCCCTGAAATTGTCCCGAGTAAATTGAGGTTGTAGGCGAGGGTGCCTAGACCGGAAGCCGTGCCCGCACCCGGAGCGTCAAAAGTAGTGAAGTGGCCGTCGGGATAGCGCACGAAACCGTGCGACAAGTTGCTCGCATCGTCGACTACCCCGGCAATCACACCGAAGTCATTGATGCTATACGCCAGGGTGCCTGTGCCCGCCACCGCACTCGCCCCCGGAGCATCGAATGAAATGAACTTCCCGTCAGGAGTACGCAGGAAGCCGTGATAGACCATATTCGCGTCCACGTAGGTTCCGACGATCGCACATTCATCGTTATTGGCATAGGGCGTGGTGCCTAGCCCAGAAGCGGTACCCGCATCCGGAGCGTCGAACTCGATGATTTGGGGGCCGGGGAAACCGCGAGTTGGCCAGTGTCCCTGCGCGGACAACTGAAGTGGGAACAGCAGAGCAGCGAATGCGCAGACGACAAACATCATCGAACCCGTTCTTATTTTCATCTACACCTCCGTTCAGCCGCATTAGGCTGCGACCTGAACGAGCGCATGATACACCTCCCTGCGCGAAGCATCGTATTAGGTACGATCCTGTATTTTTCTAATGGAACAAAGAGTAACTAGGTCAGTTATGGTACTCATAGCAAGCCGCGATCCGGCTGTTCCGCCGATGTATCACCGCACCGTAAACGGCGGTTCATATTTCGGCGCGCTGCATAGCAACCTGCGCGGCATAGACAAACAGCAACGCGATGGACATCCAGACGATGTAGCTGGCCGCTAGCGGCAGGCTTCCAATCTTTTGCACCGGAATTGGCAGATGGATGTTCCACCGCACGCGCATCAGAACTCCAAAAGCGTTGATGGCGGTGAGGATTCCCATGCTTCCTCCCAGCCCCTTCAGCCCGTTACGCAGTATGGCTGTCAGCGAGTAGGTAAGCGCGTACACAAAAAGCCCGAACAGGAGCATCTCTACCATGTTCCATTCCTCGATCGAGCCAAACAGCGGCGCGCGGAACGGACGGATGCCGTAGACCGCGAGCGTCGCCCAACTGGTTAGCGCACTCACCGCCGCAATGTTCAACACTTCCATGCAGCCGACCAACCAGCCCACCCATACAAAATATAGGCGGCTGCGCGGCTTGGTGAATAGAAAGTGGGTCGCTTGCTCGGCGAATCCGTGGGTCGCGCCGACTGCCCCTAGCCCCAGCGCAGCCACCATCGTGACCAGGCCAAAGGTTGCCGGGACCGCAGTCCACCCCACCTCTCGCATCACATTAGTGCCACGGCTGGCTAAGCCGATGACTGGCATGGCAGCCGCCGCGACAACTAGGAAAGCGAGGAAGAAGGCACGCGTGTCGCGCCAGCATTTCCAGAGGTACATAGCTGCTCCTTTCGAACCAGATGTAAGAAGATTTCTCGCAGACCCAGAGGGGAGATACTCGTAATCGTAGCGCCATTTCGCAACAGCCCGGCGGCAAAACCCTCCGCGCCCTTGGCGACCACGTATCGGTAGAAGCCGTCCTCGACATCAACGGACAAAACATGCGCCGAGGCTTCTCGAGGAAGTGAGTTGCCCGCAGCGATAATCAAGCGGAATTCACTCTTGATGTCGTCCAGCCGGGCCTCGACCAACAACTTGCCGCCATCGATCACTCCGACGTATTCCGCAATCCGCTCTACCTCCTCCAGGTGGTGAGAGGAAAAAAAGATGGTGCATCCCCGGTTCAGCGCATCCTCGGCCAGCACGTGCATTAGCTGATCTACGGAAACCGGATCCAGCGCGGTGGTCGGCTCGTCCAAAATCAGCAGGTCCGCTCCCTGGCAAAGCGCCAGCAGCAGCCAGACCTTCGATTGATTGCCGTTGGATAGCTTTTCGAAGCTCTGCTTCATTGGGATTTCAAACAGCCGCGCGTATTTCCCCACCGCGCTGTCGGACCACGCCGGGTAAAAGCCGCGGCTGAAGTGCACCAAATCGGAAGCCGTTAGCGGTGGATAAAGGGTCTTTTTCTCGCTAACGAACGCGGTGCGCTGGAGAATGGCCAGCAGTTCGCTACCCACGTCCATCCCCAACACACGAACCGAACCGGCGCTGGGACGCGCCAGGCCGAGCAGCATCTTGATCGTGGTGGTCTTCCCGGCTCCGTTGCGCCCGAGAAAGCCATAAATGCCTCCGCGTGGCACGTTGAGATTGATTCCATCAACGGCGTGAATCGCGTCATAGGTCTTCGCCAGATCCTTGGTGCTAATGGCAAGTTCGGTCATTTTCGCTCCCCTATGCGATCTCCTAATTTGGCCAATTCCTCTCGCACGATTTTTAGAATTTCCTCGTCCGTCAGGCGGAGCTGCGCGCCTTCCACGGCAATCTGCCGGGCATACGGTTGCAGACGCCGCACCTTCTCCGATTTCAGAAATCGAGGAACGCCGTCCGCGATGTAGGTGCCGCCTCCGGGAACCGTGGCGATCACTCCATCGCGCTCCAGGTTCTGGTAGGCCCGTGCGGCGGTGTTCGGGTTGATTCCCAGTTCGGCCGCCAGCTTGCGCACCGAGGGCAACGCCTGGTCCGGCTTCAGCGCGCCCGCGGCAATCGCGTTCTTTACCTGCGTTTCGATTTGCGCGTGGATGGACACGCCGGAAGAAGGGTTAACGTGGAATAGCATACTGTATGACTACACTAGTACAGTGGAGAGGTCAACTTGTTTTTGAGGACTTGGTGCGAGCCTTGGACACATGCGCGCGGCGCGCCCTTCCCGAGCCGGCCTAAGACTCAGTCATGAGCACCCGCGCCAAGGCGAGAAACCCAGCCATTCCCATGGAAAAGACAGCGACCACCTGCAGTGCCGGGATATAGTTCGGAGTCATGTAGCGCACCGCGAAAAAGGCGTACCCAATCACCGGCAATGCCGCAAATACTCCGCAGGCAGGTATCTTCGGCTCCGCGCGTCGCCAGAGCCAGCCCACCACCCAATAAATCAGAAATGTAGTGGCCAGCCAGCCCAAGTAATTTCTGAGTGGCACGCCGAAGTACGGTCCACCGCGTTCCCACACCCAGATGCCGACCCGAGCCATGCTCGGGTCCATCACCATGTCCCAGCCGGTCATAACCAGCGCCGCAATCGCCGCCTGCACCGTGATGCCGCCAATCGAAGACGCGCTCACCCCGCGGACCAATGCCTGCGCCACCCTCCATGAAGGGTAGATCATCATGAACCATGCCAGCGGAATGATGACCGGCACGTGCCCCAGCTTCGCGCCTAACATATCGCTGTAATGATACGGACCATAAATCAGCCCGGTCCGCACGCCGGTTTCCTCCATCACGTAGGAAACCAGGGCGGCGACCACGAAGAACTGTGACGTTCTGCGGACACCTTCCATCGCAGTGCAGTGCAACAGGGCGAAGAGCACGAACACCAGCGTGAATCCAACGTTGCCAAGACCAGGGAGGTTAACCCACGTCCACAGCGCTTCGGTCAGAATCAAATACATAGTGGCCGCGAAGAAGAACCACGTCGCCCAATTCATCCATCGATGCAAGAAATACTCCTGGGTGCCTTCAGTGGGAAACGGAAGATTTGGGTGCACTGTTTAGCCGGCACACTGCCAACAACAATTCCCAGCGCCGCCAGCCCGGCTATGAGTATCTCAGCTATCTTGATTTGGCAAGCACTTGCACCGAGGCGACCCGCACCGATGCCTCGGTCCAACCGCCGCTCCACTTCTTGTAGAATCGGATTATGCCACCGGCCGCCGATTCGCCAGAACGAGTTCACTACCAAATCATGCGCCATATCATTGATACCGGCCACGCGCCAGCGTTGCCACGCCTGGCGGAACTCGCGGAGCTTACCCTGGAGAGGGCCGCAGCAGCGCTGCGAAAGTTAGAGCAGATCCATGGGGTCATTTTGGTGCCAAATTCACTTCGAATTTGGAGCGTGCATCCTTTCGCGCTGAATCCAACAACGTTCTGGGTGAGCAACGCAACGGGTGGCTGGTGGGCAAACTGCGCCTGGTGCTCGCTGGGAATCGGCGCAGCACTGAATCAGGATGTCACCATCAGCACATCGGATGCCGGCGAAGGTGACGCGTTGGAATTCACAATTGAGCGCGGAAAAGCGCGCCGAACAGACTTACTGATGAATTTCCCTTATCCGCCGGAACAGTGGTGGGACAATCCAATCGCTCCGTGCGTCAACATCCTCTTCTTCTCCTCGGAAGCGCGCATCGATTCCTGGCGCGCGCGGCACGGCCACCCGCGAGGAAGTTTTCTACCCATCGATGTCGCGATCCGGCTGGCGGAGCTTTGGTTTGGAGACTACGCCTCTCCCGATTGGGTGCGCAAAACCCCCGAGCGCGCCAACCAAATTTTCAGCGAACTTGGCCTGGAGCGATCCTTCTGGAAGTTGCCGTCGAGCTTCCGCTGATAAAGCAAGAGCCGTCCTTAGGCTCGCCCCGCCCCATTCTTGCTTCCGCCCGTCCTGTTGTGCTTCGACAAGAGCAATGATATTCTCCCCTGTAGAAGTGATAGGGGACGAACACGATCATGCCCGAGCAGCGCATCGATCTTCCGCAAGGCACCCTCGATCTTTTGATCCTCCACACCCTGGCCCCTGGGCCTCAACACGGCTGGGCCATTTCCGAACGCATCCACCAGGTTTCCAGCAAAGTGCTCCAGGCTCAACAAGGGTCGCTCTACCCTGCTCTTCACCGCCTGGAACGGCGCGGCTGGATCAAGGCCCACTGGGGCTCGTCGCAAAACAACCGCCGCGCGAAATTTTGTAACCTTACCCAAAATGGACGCAAGCAACTCGAAACCGAAAAGACTGAATGGAAGAAGTTGACGGCCGCCGTCGCCCAAGTGTTAGGGACGGCATAGGGAGCGCGCGATGCTCAGTGATCTGGCGATTCGTCTTCGAGCGCTTTTCCGGCGCACTACCGTCGAGCGTGAACTCGACTACGAACTGCGCTTTCATTTCCAGCGCCAAGTCGAGAAATACGTGCTGTCCGGCCTGTCGCGGCAAGAAGCGATGCGGCGCGCACGTCTCGAATTTGGCGCAATGGACGGTGTTAAAGAAGACTGTCGGGAGGCGCGCGGCGTACACTTCGTCGAAACTCTGGGCCAGGATGTCCACTACGGCCTGCGCGTGCTCGGCAACTACCCCGGCTTCACCGTCATCGCCGTTCTAACTCTGGCGCTGGCTATTGGCGCGACCACCGCGATTTTTTCGGTGCTCTACGCCGTTCTGCTGCGCCCTTTGCCATATCAAGACGCAGCGCGTCTGATGGTGCTCAACGAAACCACGCCGAAAGTTGGCGCCGTTAGCGTGTCCTATCCGAACTTCCTTGATTGGCGCACCGCGAGCCACGCATTTTCGCAGTTCGCCGTCAGTTCAGTCAGGTCGGCTTCAATCTCGCCGGCATCTCCCAGCCGGAAAAAATCAACGGCGATGCGGTGTCGCCGAATTTTCTTTCGATGATAGGCGTCCGCCCGTTCCTCGGCCGCGATTTTGATGCTTCCGAGGAAAAAGCGGGCACACCGCCGGTGATTCTGCTCAGCTATTAGCTTTGGCAATCCCATTTCGGATCCGATACCAGACGCCATCGGTAAGACGATCACGCTCGATGGCCGCAGTTTCACGATTGTTGGTGTACTTCCAGCCGAATTTTCGCTGGCTCGATAAAACGGACGTGTTGTTGCCCATCGGCGTGTGGGCCACCGCCAATGCCGACGAAGTCGCCGAGTCGTGGCGAGCGCGGCGATACCACCGTGATTGGCAGACTTGCGCCGGGCGTCCCTTTCGCGCAAGCCCGCGTGGAAATGGAAGGCATTGCGGCGCGGCTGGAGAAGGAATATCCGGCGGCCAATGATCAGTTCGGCGTGGCACTCCAACCAATTCGCGACGCAGTTCGTCGGCGACGCAAAGCCCGGCAATCCTGTGCTGTTTGGCGCGGTGATGTTCGTGTTGCTGATCGCATGCGCGAATGTGGCGAACCTGTTTCTCGTGCGCGGAGCGAGGCGCGCACCAAGGAAATTGCACTGCGCATTGCCTTTCGGCGCCAGCCGCAGACGCATCGTCCGCCAAATGCTGACCGAGAGCTTCGTGCTTGTCGCTTCTCGGCGGCGCTTTGGGGCTGGCGCTGGCAATTGGCGGCATTCGTGGAATCGCGCAACTGATTCCGGCGGACATGCTCTCCGGCGCCATCGTGAATCTGAATGGCGCAGTGTTTCTGTTTGCAGCGGGTGTGGTGATGCTCGCCGCGTTTATTTTCGGATTAGCTCCTGCCCTGCATTCCACCAATCCAGACGTGCAGTCGGAATTGAAGGAAGGCCGGAAGAACGGCGAGCGTCCGGCGCGGCACAAAATAAAGTGCGCCGCGCGTTAGCCATCACCGAAATATCTCTCGCGCTGATTCTTCTGGCCGGCGCAGGGCCTGATGACCAAGAGTCTTTATCGCCTGATGGAGGTAGATCCCGGGTTTCGGCCGGACCGCGTCCTGACCATGGAGCTGAATTTGCGGACCCAGCAATATTCGAAGGATCCGGCCATCATGAATTTCTGGCAGCAACTGCTGGATCGGGTCAGCGCGCTGCCAGGAGTGCAGAGCGCCGCGGTGGGAACCGTCGCCCCTCTGACCGACGAGCACATCTCGCGCGGACGTCACCATCGAGGGCATGGCCCTGCCAAACCAGGAAGCTATCCCCATCCCGATTATCACATCGTCAGTCCCGGCTACGTCACCGCCTCGGAATTTCGCTGCTCAGCGGACGCACCTTTACCCTTGCCGACAACGAAAATGCCCCGCACGTAGGAATGATCAACGCAATGATGGCCACGCGCTATTTTCCGAACGGCGATCTGATCGGAAAGCGCTTTATGTTCGGCCATCCGGGCGAAAAAGCGGATTGGATCACCATTGTCGGTGTGGTCGGCGACACCAAGCTTTACGGGCTGGCCAATCCGGCACGGCTGGAAGTTTATGTTCCGTTCCGGCAAAGCCCCGCGAGCGACCATGGCTTTGATCGTGAAATCGGGAACTGACCCGGCCGCGCTTACCTCGGCGATTCGCGGCGTAGTGGCATCGATCGACCACGATCAGCCACTCTTTGCGATCTCCACCATGGACGCGCTGGTGAGTGACTCCGTCTCCACCCGGCGAATTACCCTGATGCTCCTCGGATTGTTCAGCACGCTAGCGCTGACGCTCGCGGCGATTGGAATTTACGGCGTGATTTCCTATTCGGTGGCCCAGCGCACCCACGAAATCGGCATTCGCATGGCCCTCGGAGCAACGCGCAAGGAGGTATTGCGGATGGTGCTGAGTTGGGGGCGAAGATCGCGTTCATTGGCGTCGCCATCGGCCTCGCGGTATCCATCGGACTGGCGCGACTGATGTCCAGCCTGCTCTTTTCGGTGAGCCCCAACGACCCGTTGACGCTCGCCGGCGTGGCGTTCGTGCTGATTGTGGTCGCGATGCTCGCGTGCTACATCCCCGCGCGCCGCGCCACAAAGGTGGATCCGATGGTTGCGCTGCGCTACGAGTAGAGATCGCCGTTTAAAAAAAAGGCCGGGCGTCGTGCCCGGCCTTGGTGGTCCCTCGATTCCCTTCTCTACTGGTTATGGCAACAAATTGCTCCACACCAGTATGTCCGGTACGTTGTCATCCACCGCGGCGAACTTCGACGCGCCTCCGCTGGTCATCACCGCAAGTCCGAACGAGCCGCCATACGCCGGATTTACTGAAAACTGCTTGACGAACTGCCCAGTAACGGTGAACTCGACCAACTCACTCGGCTCGTCCGGGTTCGGATTGATGGAGTCGTTCTGCGCCGCTATCAGGTGGCCGTTCGGCGCCATGATCATCCCCAGCGGACCGTGCAAGTGAACGTTGTCCTGGTAAATTATTCTTCCGGTGCCATGATCGCTTTGTGACTCTCCAGCATCGGGCACCAGATAGACAGCGTTATCGTCGCTCGAAGCGACGTACAACACATGCTTGAACGGATCGTAGACCAATCCAGTCGGCGCATCCACGAATGTTACCGGGTCGCATACATGCTGGTAGCCGGACGCTATTTGTGTCGACTTCGCTACCGTCACTCCGCCGGTCGCGCTCACGTTCAAGTCCATGCGGACGACCGTTCCGGTCAAAGCGTTAGCAACAAAATATTTTGCCTTGGTTCCCTCGTCAAAGAGCGCTGCATCCCACGGCCCCTGGATCGAAGGACCGGTGATATTGCCCACTTGGTTGCCGTTCCTATCGATCACGATAATCGAACCAGGGGTGGAGCTACCGCAGGTGCCGTCCGGCGACGGAAAGTTCCCGACCAGCACGTATCCTGCGCGCAACACGTTCAACGCCGTGGTCAGACCGGCTGGAGTGGCGCTTTGGAAGTAAAGTATCGGACTCGGCGCTCCCACCTGCCCGACCACATCGATGATCGTCGTTCCGCTTCCCTGGAGGTTGCTGGACGCGTTGAAGTTCGAAACCAGAATGTCGCCGGGATTGATTAGCCCTCCCGTCGGAAATAGAAGCGGCACAAACGCAACTCCATACGGGTTCAGGTCGCCGTTCGGCGCCACCGTGGTTACCGTCTCAACCGGTGAAGGAAGAAACGCTGGGCCCTGAGCCATCACGGCGGTTGCCGGCAACAACAAAAGAACCCCTGCGAGGATGATCAAGCTCCTAAGACCAATACTTTTTCCGCCAACGGAGCCCTGGGCCGGCCGCATTCGCAACTTCTCGATGGTGTAGCCAATCATGTTGTTCTCTCCTTTGATACCTGATCGGGGCTGAGTCCGAGAAAGATGACTCGCGATGCCCGCTGAAGATCGAGGTTCTCGTTGCACCTGGCTTTACGCCTGGGAAATGGTCGCTACTTATAGCTCCAAGCAGTCTCGCGGGTGTCATAGGCCGGTATGGAAATTGTCAACAGCTTGTACTTTCTAGGGGCTTGTAGTCCCAGTCCTCCGTGGCCTTTTGCGGAGGTCTAAGCCAATGGGGCCCTCGCCGCCGTGATTAGTTAACTCATAAGAACCTGTACCAAAGTGGACAGATGCTCGACCGCCATCTGGTTAACTTTGTTGTTGTGTTCTTGAACCGAGATCACCGAAGGAGGCTTTATGGCACCGCCAACTACATCGCCGATGCCAGCGCGAGGCCGTCAAACCCAAGAAGCTACGAATCAGCACCATTTTTTAGTCGTTGGCTTTCTCGGGCAGGCCGAGCCCATCACCGTGCGTATGGACGAACAACCATTTGTCGGCATGCTGCTGGAAACTGGTCCTGGGTGGCGCGGCATAGCGCCGGGAACCAGTCTGCGGGTCACCTATATCAAAACCGAGCCAGAGAGCGAAGCGTCGCTGCACACGATTCCGCGCAGCATGCTTTGCGTGGTCGCGCTCTAAGTCGCGGCCGATGGAGATGACCATGGTCCCAAAACAAAAAACAGAGATAACGTTCTCGGTATTCCAACGATCGGAACTCTCGCCACTCGAGATCGCAAACACCATGGTGCAGTTCGAGGCGTGGGAGCAAGACAATCTCGGCACTGCAGAAACCAGCGAAGGGCGCCTGACGCTTTGGGACGACACGCGGAATGGCGGCAGGCTCGCGGAGATCTCTCGGCACGATACTGTGGTGGCGTCGAGCCGGCCGCCAGCCATGGACAGTAGAGGCTAGAACCTTGCGCGGATCGCTACCATACCGTCCCGATCGTCCGTTTTATTGGGAGGTTTTGCGCTACCGCACCCAGCAGGTGCTCTCCAGCTTGTTGGCGGTCACCCTGCGCCGTCGTGAGGTGACCGTGTCGAAATGCATTCTTATCGCGGATGATAGTGGGGCAATTCGCGCCGCCACCCGACATTCTCTGGAAAGTCCGCCGGGGATCGAGGTCTGTGGCGAAGCGATTGATGGACTTGATGCTGTTGAGAAAGCGCGCCGTCTGAAGCCTGACCTGATTGTTCTGGACTTGGCAATGCCGCGGATGAACGGTTTGCAAGCCGCTCGCCAGCTACGCGCGATGATGGTTCGCGCCCCCATCATCCTATTCACTCTTCACGCCGATGCCGTTCCGCCACAGGTCGCGGTGGCCGCCGGCATCAGCGCCGTCGTTTCTAAAATGAACCTCCCCGCCTTGCGGCAACAGATCGAAAGCCTGCTGGTCGCCACCTAATCGAATCGCGGTCCAGCCTGAGGGCGAATCCAGCGCGCTGTTCAACCAGCGAGCCTTCGACTGGTTGGATGCGGCGTTCTCGAACAATTCGTAGCCATCGGCACTCCTTGTTTAGTGAACATTGTCGCGTGCGCTTTACTTCACCACATCAGGCGCCGGCGGTGCGAACCTCGTTCATTTCCGCTACTAAGCGCTCCACCAATTGAGCGGCGGGCATGGCCCGAGAACGCGTCACGCCTTGTCCTGCAAAAAGCGAAAGAAAGCCCGCAGCGCCCTGCTTCGCGGCGGCATTGCGCATCGGGCGGGTTAACGCGTTTTGCATCGGGAACGGCAGAATTATTTCTTGCCTGCCGTCGAGCCGGGCGATGAAAGTGTTGAATAGCCCGCGTGCGGGGCGTCCCGAAAAGACGCGAGTGATCACCGTGGTGTCCGTGCGCGCCGCAAGCATTGCATCCTGGTAGGCCTTGGGGGTGCCGGCCTCGGGGCAGGTCAAGAACGCAGTGCCGAGTTGAGCCGCGACTGCGCCGCTGGCAAGTGACACGGCGATGTCGCGCCCGTCCATCAAGCCTCCGGAAGCAAACAGCGGCGTGGAGACGGCTGCGCTGAGAGTTCGCACCAATTCAAGAGTGGGAATCATGGAAGTTTCAAATGGTCCGGCAAACGTTCCGCGATGACCGCCGGCCTCACTTCCCTGCGTGGCGATTGCGGTTACTCCGCAGTCCTGCAGTCTTCGCCCCTCTTCAACGGTGGTAGCTGTGCCCACAATTGCAATTCCACGCAGCTTAAGACGCGCCATTGCGTCGGCATCCGGAATCCCAAAGGTGAAGCTGAAGACCGCCGGCCGCGCTTGCAGGATGACTTCCAACTGTTCGTCGAATAAGTTCGGCGGCCACGCGGGCAGCGCGGGCGCCGGCAAACCCAGAAACTGGTGAATCTCTGCGAGCACATCCAACATTGGGCCACTATCGACATGCACTTCCGGCGTGTACCCTCCAGTGAATAAATTCACATTAAATGGTTTGCCGGTGAGCGCGCGGATGGCGCGAATGTCGGAGGCAATCTGATCGGGCGCGAGATACGCGGCTCCGAGCGAACCCAGGCCGCCCGCATTGGAGACCGCCGCAACCAATTCCGGCGTGGTCGCGCCTCCCGACATCGGCGCCTGGATAATTGCATGTTTGATTCCAAGATCGAGCAAAAAACCGCTGTCAGCCGTCGCCATCATTTTCCCCGAAAGACGCTTCCTCCATTAGCAGCCACTAAAGCCCGGTTTCACTGCTGAAACTCTAAAAGAAATCCGGCAATTCATGAAGGGGGCATGGGCCGTTCACTCTACTTGCGAGATGACGCAGCGATAGCATATTCTGGCGGCGTTGCTGGGAGAAATCCTCATGCAGATACGGCCAATTCCTTCGTGTGCGCGACGAATGGCAATTCTTCTCGGTGTGGTGGTCACCATCGACGCGCTGGCGGCCTTGCTAATCGCGAAGCCTCAAGTGTGGTGCGCCATCATCCCAGCGCTCATCCCCATTTTCACCCCTGTCCGCTATATACACGCGTCGCGTCCAGCCTAAAAGCTGAGTATGGTCCGTTTGCGCTGACGACCAAGTGCAAAACTGGTCCACGTTTTTTCGCTGGCACAGATAACGGATGACTCTATGCATTGGGGGAAGCGTCGGCGGCTCGGCGACCGGGTAGTTCCGTTGCTAGCTGTTAGCGACCTCGCTCATTAGGGCCAGCAGATTGCCTTCGCTGTCGCGGAAGAAAGTCATCCACAAATCGTACTGGGGCATGCGCGCGAGAAGGTGCGGTTCGTCCTCGCATTTGGCGCCGGCGGATTTCAGGCGCTGCTGGGCGGCCTGAATGTCGGCCACCTGAAAATACAAAATCGAGCTGGGATGATCGAACTCCGGTTTCGCGGGCTTGTCGAGCATCAGACGGACGCCCCCGCAATCGAAGAAGCTCAACTGGCCGGCGCGGAAGAGGTGCCGCAATCCGAGGACATCACGATAAAATGCAGTGGCGCGATCGACGTCGTGTGCGTTGATGGCTATCTGCCCGATGCGGGAAAGGGCCGCGTGATCCGGTACGCTCATGGGAGCAGCCTCCTTGTAAATATGTTAGCATAGCTAACTATATTTTATGGACGAACGCAAGCGTAAAATACTTTCGGACGCTAAGGCCTACGGTATCGGAGACCTCCTGCATTCAGCGGCCATCCACCTGTTGCGGACGGTGCGCGCGCGGGACCGCAGCACCGGGATTGGGCCGGCACAGCTTTCGGCGCTTTCGGTCCTGGTGTTCGCTGGGCCGCGCTCGTTGAAAGAACTCGCCGATGCCGAGCAGGTCCGCCCTCCGACCATGAGCCGGATTATTGCCGGGCTGGTCCGAGCGGGTCTGGTCCGGCGAAAAGAGACCAATGACAAACGGCGCCTGCGCCTGGAGGCCACCGCGAAGGGAACCAAGATTCTGCAGGAAGGACGGCGGCGGCGGGTGGAGTTGTTGGCACAGACGCTGCAGACACTAACAGCCAGCGAGTTGCAGCAAGCCGCCGCGTTGGCTCAGTTTATGCCGAAGCTAATTGGCCGTTTGCACCGAACCCAGAAAACCAACAAATGAAGCCAAACGCATTGAGTGGGAGAGGTGAGAGGGCGAAGCTAAGCGCTCGCCCGCAGCTTCCCAATGATTTTGCAAAACGACTAACGAAGCGGAGTAGATGATTACGAAAGTGCGCGTAGGTTGTTCCGAAAGCGATCGGGTGGGTTATCGTCAAGACGTGCTTCAACTTCCAAATGGGTACGCTCCCAAACCGGAACCGCGCGTGCGAGCAAACTCTTCCCTTTCGGCGTCAGAGTCAGCAACCGTCTGCGCCGGTCAGCCGGGTCTGGCGTCACTTTCACTAGGCCGCGACGCTCCAACGGCTTGAGCGCCGCGGTTAAGGTCGTTCGGTCCATGGCGAGTAGCGACGCCACATCCCCCATGCCTGCTGGCTCCGGACGATTCAACGACATCATCAGCGAAAATTGCCCGTTGGTCAGCCCGAGCGGCTGCAGCGCCGCGTCGAAGCGCCGCGCCAATGCACGCGCCGCTCGCTGTAGGTGCAGACAGAGGCAGCAATCACGAACCAGGAGCGTCGTGGCGTAAGGAACGCTAGCGGGCCTTGACATAACTTAATAATGTTGATATCAACCTTAGTTGTCAAGCGACCAGCCCGACGAGGAGGATTCTCATGCCACAACATCCGGTCGTATCCCAAGAAGAGTGGCTGGCCGCGCGCAAAGCGCTTCTGCTCAAGGAAAAGGAAGCCACCCACCTGCGGGACAAAATCAACGCCGAGCGTTTGGCTTTGCCCTGGGTAAGAGTAGAGAAGAATTACACCTTCGAAACGCCTCACGGCAAGAAAACTCTGGCCGATCTGTTCGACGGCCGCAGCCAGCTCATCGTCTATCATTTCATGCTCGGCCCTGGCTGGGCCGCGGGCTGCCCCGGTTGCTCGTTCTTGTCCGATCATATCGACGGCGCCCTGCCCCATCTCGAACATCACGACGTCACCTGGACTGCGGTGTCGCGCGCCCCACTCGCTGAAATCGAGAAGTACAAAACGCGCATGGGTTGGCGCTTCCCGTGGGCATCCGCATTCGGCAGCGATTTCAATTACGACTACCACGTTTCTTTTACCAAGGACGAAATGGCCAGCGGCAAGGCCATCTATAACTTCGAACAATCTCCGGTTCCCGCGCAGCCCGCCGATACCGAGTTGCCTGGCCTCAGCGCCTTCTACAAGAATGACGCCGGCGAGATCTTCCATACCTACTCCAGTTACGGCCGCGGTGGGGAAGAAGTGATCGGCACGCTGATGATTCTCGACCGCGCTCCGAAGGGCCGCAACGAGACGAAGACGATGGACTTTGTCCGCCGTCACGATGAATACGATCAACCCGCAACGCGGCACGCGAGCGGCGGGGACTAAGCGAAATCCGAAGGGCAGGCGTCGTCCACGCTACTGAGTCGGCACCGCCCCCATTTAGCGAGGCCATCCAAAAGGAAGGAAGCGAAAATGAAGCTACATGCCTATCTCAACTACGGCGGCAACTGCGAGCAAGCCTTCCGCTTTTACGAAAGGCATCTCGGCGGAAAGATCATCGCGATGATGCCCCACAGCCAAATGCCTGGTCCGAGCAACGTCCCGGTCGAATGGAAAAATGCGATCATGTACGCGCGCATGACCCTTGGTGAAACGGACATCATGGGCAATGACGTGCCGCCTGACCGTTTTCAGCCCATGCGCAGCGTCTATCTTTCCCTCAGCGTTGGCAGCACCGAGGAGGCCGAGCGCATCTATGCCCTGCTCTCCGATGGCGGCGAGATTTTCATGCCCATCGCGGAAACCTTCTTCGCTTTCCGCTTCGCCATGCTGCGCGACAAGTTCGGCACGTCCTGGATGATCATCCACGACCGACCGATGCCGCAGAACGCCTCAGGTTCGCGAAACGCCTAATCCGATGAGGCGGCCGCCCGCGGCGAGCCCACGGCTTCAGCCAGGGCCGAGAGAACCCACGCCCAGCCTTTCTCGTGCTGCCGCCCTAGTTCGTCGTCTGGCACACCCGAGTGGCGGATCGTCACCTCGGTCTGCTCGCCTCGCGCTTCCATGGTTACTGTGACTATGGACTCGGCGCCCTTGGTACCCTCAGACATCCAGGTGTGCTCGATCCGCCGCGGTCGGTCGATCTGCAAGAACCGTCCGTAATGCGGCCAAGTCCGCCCTTCATGTTTCACCGCGAGATAAAACAGACCATCGACCGCCGGGTTCAGGATCACTCGCTCGGCGCCGAACCACGGTCCGCCGGGGCCTTTCGGATCGATCCAAACGTCGAAGATTTTCTCCGCTGACGCCGGAATCATGCGGGTAACCGTCACCTCAGTAAGCTTCATGGTAATTTCTCCCTTTGTGCAGCGAAGAATTGCTCCAGTCGATCGAGCCGGGCCTTCCAAAACGGCTCGTATTTCAGAATCCAGTCCGCCACATCGTGGAGCGGCGCCGCAGACAACTCCAAGGTGTTGTTGCGCCCGCGGCGCGTGCGACGGACCAGCCCAGCTCGCTCCAGCACTCTCACGTGCTTGCAAAATCCGGTCAGCGACATGGAAAAGGGCCCAGCAAGGTCGGAAATATGTGCCGGCCCACGCGCGAGCCGCTCGATGATCGCGCGGCGGGTCGGATCGGAAATGGCCGCGGTTACACCATTGATGTTGTTGCGCGCTCGATACTGAACCATATGGTTCAGTATCGCCTACCGGGAATGGCTTGTCAATCCAGCGGTAGCAGACGGTCACGATAGCCGCAAGTCATTCTAAACTCCGTGTAACGTTTCATCCTTATGAAAACCTAACACGCGCACTGATCCAATACGGTTTACAGCTTGAGCACACCTGTACCCTAGTACAGGTCGGAGCAATGCAACCCCTCTGTTAGCTTAACGTGTCGACGTTCGGGAGGATTTGGGCCACAGTGTAAGGGGGAAGAAAGTGCGCAAGATACAGAAAGGATTCTCACTCATCGAGCTTTTGATCGTCGTTGCCATCATTTTGATCATCGCGGCGATCGCCATTCCGAACCTGCTACGCGCAAAGATGGCGGCAAACGAAGCTTCCGCGGTCGGCTCGGTCCGCACCATTAACACCGGCGCCGTGACCTACTCCTCCACCTACGGCGCAGGCTATCCTCCCGCGCTGTCTAACGAAGGCGGCACCATCGGCACCACCGTTTCCTGCGCCGGCGCGCAGTTGATTGACGCCAGTTTGTCCAACGCGACCACCGCCGCCACCGCGAAGAGCGGATTCTACTTCACCTACGCCGCTGGCGGCACCGCAGTCACCGTCGGCGCTTGCACCGGCAACCCGACCTACACCGTGCTGGCCACCCCGAGCGTTGCCGGTTCTACCGGACAGCGCTTGTTCTTCTCCGACCAGAGCGGTGTGATCCGCTTCACCACGAACGGAACTACGCCAACAGTCGCCAGCTCGCCACTGCAGTAAGCCGAGCCGGAAAAAGTCACCACGCAGCGCACGCTCCTCTTCGCCGCGTGAGGATCGAACCCTCAGACAACGGTTAAAGTTAGCTAAACCGGCAGCTCCTCGGTAGTTGCCTAGCCGTGCTGTTCGCGGCCTACTTTGCGGTCGTACTTCTTGGTCGTCTTGAACAGTTCAAAGCGGCCGTCGGCGGCAAGATCACGAGAGCGCTCGCGGAGTCTGGACATCTCAGCTTCGGACATGGGACTGAAACCGCGCGCTACTCTCAAGTTTTGTTCCAGCACCTCGATTGAATCCATGCCAGAGATGGTCGTGGCTACGGGCAGACTCATTGCGTATCGCAGCCCTTCTTCTGGCGTGACCACGCCGTGGCGAACCAGTTCCCCGCTGCCGCCCAGGCTCTTGATGCCCAGCACAGCGATTCCGCGGCGGGCGGCTTAATTTTCAGGCTGGGAAGTAGCGCATGTTCTCGAGATCGGACATGAGACTTGGTCCGGTGGTGTTCCATCCCAGCTTTTTCCGCGTATGCGCGCTGGACGCCGGGAGATCCCGCCCAGCAAACGCTGCGAGCCAGCCAAAATGTTTGGAGGACTCTTCGGGTCCGAGGGAGACCACGGGCAGGTGGAGGCCTCGACCGATAACCTCAGCGATGTCTCGGACCGGCACTCCTTCTTCCGCGACGGCGTGAAACTTGTCGCCTGCGTCTGCCTTCTCTAGCGCCAGCCGGTACAATTGGGCAGTATCGAGGCGGTGAGCCGCGGGCCAGCGGTTGAGCCCATCGCCGACGTACGCCGAAACACCCTTTTCGCGGGCGATCTGGATGGCATAAGTAATGAGGCCTTGCTTCACAGTGTCATGGACCTGGGGAAGCCGCATAATGACAACGCGGACCCCTCGAGCCGCGACCGAAGCGGCCGCCTCTTCCGAAGCCGCACGAGGAATCACTTTCGAACTGACCGGCAGGCCGTCTTCGGTGGCGAGAATGCCTGCTCCTGAGTTCGCCATCCCGGTCCCGGAGGTAACGATCAGGAGTCCGCTGGAGCCGGCCAAAGCGTCGCCCAACGCCTCGATCACTTGCCGATCGGCCTCACAGTTCGCCGCGAACTTCGAGAAGTCGTGATTGAAGGCGGTATGAATTACAGCATCGGAATTGGCTGCTCCGCTGCGCAGGCTCTCCAGGTTTTCGAGATCGCCGCGGTGCACCTCCGCGCCGGCGGCGATCGGCGACTGCGCGCCTGCATCGGAGCGCGTAAGACCGAGCACCTGATGGCCCGAATGAATGAGCTCCTGGACGATAGCGGAACCGATAGAGCCTGTAGCACCCGTGACGAAAACACGCATAGCCTTTCCTCCTTCATTTGGTCTCTTCGAGTCAGTATCTACGCATCGCATGAGCGCGAGTCCAATCTGCTTCCCGCGATCAGGGGGGTGCCTTCACGGTCGCCGCCGGCGCGACACCTTTTCGGACTTCGAAATATTTCGGCCGGTCGAGATCGGCAATTAACCCCGGCTGGCTGGGTCGCCATCCCAACCGTTCCTGACGCGAAATCAGTGTGCCGGCTGGGCCTCGGCCCGGACGCTTTCGGCGATCGCGTTGAGCTCGGCGATGACATCCGAAGGAAGTTCCAGGGCCGCAGCAGCGAGATTTTCTCGAAGATGGTTTATCGAAGAGGTGCCGGGGATCAGCAGAATGTTGGGAGAACGCTGAAGCAGCCACGCGAGCGCCGCTTGCATGGGGGTAACCTGGAGCGACGCAGTCGCCGCGTCCAGCACCGACGACTGCAGCGGAGTAAACCCTCCCAGCGGAAAAAACGGCACATACGCGATCCCTTGCTTCGCGAGGTCGTCGATCCAGCCGTCATCGCTGCGGTTTGCCACGTTGTAAAAGTTCTGCACGCAGACGATGTCCGTAATTCCCTGAGCCTGAGCGAACTGCATGCGACTGACATTACTCACGCCGATTTGGCGAATAAGCCCCTGACGCTTGAGTTCGGCGAGCGCGGTCAGCGGTTCTTCGATGGATCCCTCCGATGGCGCCATCATTCCTCCCACCCGCAGATTGACGACATCGAGTACGTCGAGGGCGAGATTTCGAAGATTGCTATGAACGGCATCGATCAGCTCTTGACGCGAGAGCGCGTGAAGCCACGACTTGTCGTCACCTCGTCGGCCACCCACCTTGGTGACAATGACCAGGCCATCCGGATAGGGATGAAGAGCCTGCTTGATGATCTGATTGGTTACGTGCGGACCATAAAAGTCGCTGGTATCGATATGATTCACGCCGGCGGCGACCGCCTCACGCAGAACAGCAATCGCGCCGTCAACATCGCGCGGCGGTCCCCAAACCTGCGGACCGGCAAGTTGCATGGCGCCGTAGCCCATTCGGTAAACGCTGACTGAAGTTCCGGAAAGTTTGAATTGGCCGCCGAGCTTTGTCACTATAGTCATTTTATTTTTCCCTCCCATATGCAGGTCAGCTCAAGTAAAATGGAGACTGCCTCCGCATCAATAGATTACCGGAGACAGTCTCCGTTTGCACGTATTTTTCCCGATGGCTACTAAACGTTCAAAATCCGCAGCGCGCAAGCCGCGCACCGATGCGCAACGGAATCGCCAGCGCCTCTTGGAAGTTGCTAAGCAGGCGTTTACCCGTCTTGGCGCCAACGCCAGCCTGGACGACATCGCCAGACAGGCGGGCGTCGGACCCGGAACTCTCTATCGCCACTTCCCTACCCGCGATGCACTCATCGAGGCGGTCTATCGGGCTGAGGTCGAAAAGCTAGCGGCCGCCGCGCGCGACTTCGCTGAGGCCATGCCCCCGCTGGAAGCGTTGCGGGCCTGGATGCTGTCATTCGTCGACCACATTGCCGCCAAGCAGATCATCGCCCCGGCGCTGAATACCTTGGTGGGGGGCCCCTCGAAGCTGTATGAAGGTTCCCGCGGTCAGATCGGCGGAGCGATTGACGCGCTGGCAAAGCGCGCAATCCAGAGCGGCGATTTACGCAGCGATGTCGTCCCATTCGATCTGCTTCGGGCGCTCATCGGCGTCGCCTATGTGCCATCCAGCCCGGACTGGCAGCAAAGCGCCAAAAGGCTGGTGGACATCCTGATCACCGGCTCACGCCCGGCGAAATAGGCCCGACGACTCAGTCCCGGCCACCCGGAAGCGATCAATCATGCCATGCCGATTCATCCCGAAAACAGAAAGGCGAGCGACGATGAGAACGGAATTGCTGCGATTTAACGGCGCTGTCGCGCGGGATCCAGCCGTCGATGCGTGGATGAAAGAGCATGCAGGTGAATTGGGAGCCATCGCGCATCGGTGGTTTGAGGTGATGCGAAAGTGCGGGGACGAAGTCCGGGAGCTTTTGCATGACGGCTGTCCGGTTGCATGTTTGGGGGATGCGCCCTTCGGTTATGTGAATGTATTCACCTCGCACGTAAATGTGGGGTTCTTTCACGGCGCAGCACTACCGGATCCGGCTCGCTTGCTGCAAGGCACCGGCAAATTCGTGCGTCATGTGAAGGTGAGACCGGGAACGGCCACGAACGCCGCTGCGCTAAACAGGCTCATCGATACGGCGTACGCGGATATAAAGGCGCGCGTCGAACACGGCTAGCTATCTAATGTTGTTGTGTATCCTTCCGATCAGGCCTTCGGCCGCAGCCCTTTAACGGCTTGAGGCCCCGCCGCTCGTTCCGGTTCGCCCGTGATTCGGGCGCTCTCGGGGACAGGACGCGCCCTTGGTATATAATTCGCCGAATCCGGACCCATAAGTCGGAGCTCCGACCTGAAAGGAGGCATTCTATGTCGCGAAAAGTTGCAGACTTGTTGTGGGAGATGCTCGCGAAGGCCGGAGTCAAACGCTGCTACGGCATCGTCGGGGACGCCCTGAATCCCGTCATTGACGGGCTGCGCCGCAACGGCAAAATCGAATTCATCCACGTCCGTCATGAGGAGTATGGAGTTTTCGCGGCTGTCGCCGAGGCCTACCTAACGGGCAATCCGGTAGCAGTGTGTGGAACGGCCGGCCCAGGCGTCGTCCATCTGTTCAACGGACTGATGGATGCGCGCAAGGAGGGAGCTGCCGTTATCGCCATTGCGGGCGATGTGGAGACGGAACTTATCGACACGGGGGCGCTCGAAGAACTCAATCCTTACAAGTTCTTCGAAGCCGCATCGCTCTACACCGGGCGCCTGGTGAATCCCGAGCAGGCGAGGGCGATCATTAATACCGCGATTCTCACCGCGGTCACCGAAAAGGGGCCGACGGTAATCTCGATTCCAGGCGACGTCGCGTCGGCCGATGCGGCCGGCGAGTCTCCCGAGTTCAGAGTCCCCACCACCCCCGTCCTTCGCCCTTCCGACGGGGACCTCAATCAGCTTGTGAAGATGATCGACGATGCGAAGACGGTAGCCATCTTCGGCGGCGATGGTTGCAGGGATGCTCGCGATGAGGTGCTCCAATTGGCGGACAAATTGAAGGCGCCTGTTGGCTATACGTTCCGCGGCAAACAATGGCTGGAACACGACAATCCCAATGCGGTTGGCATGACCGGCTTGCTCGGCTACGGCGGAGCCTATCGCGCGATTAATGATGCCGAACTTCTGCTGCTGCTCGGCACGGACTTTCCGTTCTCTGAATTCCTTCCCGGCAAGAGCGTGAAAAAAGTCCAGATCGACAAAAATCCCAAACACATCGGCCGCCGGACGCCCGTTGATCTTGGGCTCGTCGGCGACATCCAGTCCACCGTCACCGCCTTGTTGAAGAGTGTGAGCGCCAAGACCGACCCTGGCTTTCTCGACAAACACATGCAGAGACGAAATCGTTCCACGAGCTTCTGCAGCACTACGTGGTGAAAGGGCCTGGGATCAAGCCCATCCGTCCGGAATTCCTGGCCGCCACGCTGAGCGAACTCGCCGACGACGACGCCATGTTTTTCGTCGACACTGGCACGGCTTGCATTTGGATGGCCAGGCACGTCAATGGCGGCAGAAATCGCAGGCTATTCGGCTCGTTTTCATGGGCGTCCATGGCCAATGCCGCGCCCAACGCGTTCGGCGCACAATTGGCATATCCTGGCCGGCAAACGATCGCCATGTGCGGGGACGGTGGCTTCACCATGCTCGGTCTTGGCGATCTGTTGACGCAGGTGGAACGAAAGACTCCGGTGGTTCAGATCATCCTCAATAACGGCTCTCTCGACTTCGTCAAGATCGAACAGCAAGAGGCCGGCATAGTCCCCTTCGGCGTCGATTTCAAGAACCCGAATTTCGCCAAGGTTGCCGAAGCGATGGGAGCGAAAGGAATACGCATCGAAGAACCCGGCGATGTCCGGGAGGGACTTGCCGCGGCGCTGGCCCACAAAGGCGGCCCTGTCGTCGTAGATGCGGTAGTCGATCCTTTCGCCCTGTCGCTACCGTCGCATGTTCCTTTCCACACGGCCAAAGGCTTCACTCTTAGCGTTGCCAAACAGGTATGGAGTGGAAAGATGGACGAAGTGATCAAGACGATCGAACGAAACGTCAAGCTGATCTGAGCGAAGCTGGACAGTTCTGCGGAGATAAATTCATGGAACGAGCTTTAGCCCCTCAGCTGGATAACAAGGCCCTTGTCCAGGCGAGCTTTGAACGCTGGAAAAACGGTACCGGCGGTCCTTTCGGGCTGCTAGCTCCCGATGCGGAGTGGACCATCGTTGGGTCATCGCGGTTGTCGAAGACTTATCGAAGCAAGCAGGAATTTCTCGACAAAGTGATTGGCCCTTTCAATGCCCGGATGGCGAAACCGCTGGTCCCAACCATCCGAGGCCTCTATGCCGACGGGAGTTTACTCCGCCCACAATATGGTGACTTGGCTTAGCTTGCTCCCTAACATGGCGCACACCATAGAGGTCTATCTCGATTGATCGGCCAAACCATCTCGCACTACGGCATCCTCGCGAAGCTGCTCTCCCAAAAACGCGTGGTGGACGTCACCCCCACGCGCGCCAGTTTGCATCTTCTATGCGCATTCGCTATCATGGGTTCGCGGGGTGGAGCAGCCTGGTAGCTCGTCGGGCTCATAACCCGGAGGTCGTTGGTTCAAATCCAACCCCCGCAACCACGCCATCATATTCAGTTTAAATGGGCTTGCTGAAAAGCAGGCCCATTTTTATTTCCGTCCAGTTCGGGTTTTGTCCAACTAGCGTCCAGAATCTCCCCCAGTCTCTCCGCGATTCGTTGGTCGTCACCGCTGGCGATGTGCGTGTACGTGTCCATTGTGAGCCGCGAGTCGCTGTGGCCGAGTCGCTGTTGCCGAACCTTCATCGGCACCGCGAATCCATCCATCAGAGAAGCGTTCGCTTGGCGAAAGGCGTGAAGCCCGCACGCGCCAATGCCGAGGGAGCGAAGCAACGAATTCGGCGAATCTCTTCCAACGAGCGGGAATGACCGGATCATTCTTGGGCATGGCGTTTCTCCGGAATTTCACCACAACAACACCAGAAACGCTACGACCAATCTTGGCTTCGATTATGAGCGTTGCGCCGGTGGGGTCAAGCGTTTTGCGCGGCAAGAATTTCGAGTCGGCCCCCAAGCCTATAGTGGCCGGGTCCCGAAATTTACTGACGGTAAAATTTGTTCCTTCAAATGGTAAGATTCCAGCATGATTCCTCGAACGGCCAAGGATTCACCCACCGACCTATAGAAGAGTGCAGGAGGAAAATCGCCCCAGCCATGAGGAGCTTTCGGAGTATCGCTGCATTGATGATTCTAGCGGGCGCAATGTCGCCAACATTTTCGCAGTCCCCCGCCCACGGAATCAAAAATGTGTTTTGGCAGCCGAATGAATTACAGCAGGGAGCGGTTGCTTTTATCACAGTGGAGCTTGATCGTATCCCGCTTCGGGTGACGGGGCAATTGCTTGGCAAGAATCTAGCCTTCTTCAAGTCAGACAACCCAAAGATCTGGTATGCGCTGGCCGGTGCAGACCTAGAGACCCAGCCCGGAACGTACGATTTGACCCTCAGGGCAGTTATGGTCGGAGGAAGAGTCACACACTCGTTGAAGAAGATAGACATCGGCGCGGCCAATTTTCGGAGTGGCCCGGTGAATGTACCGGAAAACTTCGTCGAGCCCGATGCGGAGAGCAAAAAGCAAATTGTGGAGGATGGGGTATTCAAAAACAGGGCATTTTCACATCTCATATCCACGCCACAGTGGTCGGGTGATTTTGTTACACCTGTACAGGCCAAACCGACGGACTCCTTTGGGATGACCCGGATCTTTAATGAGGAGTTGAGCAGCACCCATCGGGGAACAGACTTCCCGGTCAGCGAGGGGTCACCGGTTGTGGTATCGAACTCGGGCACGGTGGTACTGGCGAAGGAATTGTTCTACGAGGGAAACTGCGTGGTCGTGGATCATGGTCAGCGGTTCTTCACCATCTACATGCACCTGTCGAGAATAGACGTTAAAGTAGGGGACAAGCTTGGGAAGGGTGATCGGCTGGGACTCTCCGGGCAAACAGGCCGCACGACGGGTCCGCATTTGCACATGGGGGTCAGGTGGGATGGAGCGTATCTGGATCCGACGAAGCTGCTAGCGCTTACTCTGCCGAAGCTAAACCCTGCTAAGCGGACGGCGGCGACGCGCGCGCCGCACTAGCTGTCACCGAGGCAATTAGGGCTGCGGCAAATGACCGTTAGCTGAAATCAGATTGGCCCGAACAGGTGAATAGGATACTCCGCAACCTAAAGGCAATCCGTTTCAGTACTCCATTTCATGGCACCTAGCACGCGGAAGGCCCGGCGAAAACGGAAGTAAGCCTCTGACGGTTGCGCCACGAGGCTGAGATTATTTTCGCCGGAATTCATTCGGTGGTGAGCGGTCGCGCATTCGGGGCTAGGATAACGGCGCGGACGGTCGCATGGTGATCAAGCGCACATCCCTACTTCAATAGCCCGTAGACTCCTACTTCGCGCCGGACACCGAAATAAACGCGGCCACCGGCGACCACCGGGATTACGAACCGCGATCCCATCGCCGCGTGGTCCCGCTTGCTGTTTTTTTCCGAGCTGTAGATCGGTCTGCTGATGTCTCGCCGCGAATGCATAGCTGCCTACTCGCGCCACGGCGGCCCTCTGGGAGCACAAGATGCTCCTAGCGGAAATTATTGATGAGCATGATGTCAGCGTTGCTTTCGTCGATTTGAGAGTAGAGCACATAGCGGCCGTCGGGGGAAACGGACATACCCTCAGCAAGGTCTTTGTCCGCCTTGAATATTTCACGAGTTTTCCTGGTCGCGAAATCGAAAAAGCAAATGCTCCGCGGGCTGTCTTGAGGGGTGAAGTAGATTCCGTCGTGCACCAGCGCCCACTGGTATTCATTAAAGATTTTCGGCATGCCGGAAACTTCCTGGGGTGTCGCACCGGGGCGGTCCAGCGCGAGCATCACGATATTTGCGTCGCCATTTCTCCGCGGAAAGTAGAGGGCCTTCTCGTCCGCTGATTCGATAGGAACGCGAATGTCGTGGGATGCGGCAAGAAGGGTGGCGTCACCCCCGCCCGCAGGGCAGCGGTAGAGTTGACGACCAATGCCTTCGAAGCCACGGAAATAGATCCACTTTCCGTCGTGCGACCAGAAAGGATCACTTGACTCCCAGACACTGGTTTTGAGTTTGTGTGAGACACGGTCGGAGATGTCCGCGGTGTACACGCCTACCAGACCGCTAGGCTCTATCATCGCGAACGCAATTTTCTGCGAATCCGGTGACCAGTGGGGATACCCGGCCGGTCCTTCGTGCGAAATCTGTACCAGGTTGGTGCCGTCGGTGTCGGCCACCCAGACGCTCCAGGTTCCCGAGCGAGCGGAATCGAACGCCACATGTTTGCCGTCAGGGGAATATTGGCCATTGTTCTGCTGACGGGTGGAGGTGTAAATCCTCGCTGCTGGAGCTTCGGGATGTCGCATGTCCTTTCTCCAGATGTTGATGTGGTTGTCCGACACGCTTATTGCCAATTTGCGCCCATCGCGAGATACCGCAGGCCAATCTCCTGTTGTAGCCGAGAGTGTGCGCACCGCTCCACCATGCACTTGTAATTCCTCGAACTCCTTGCCCCTTGTAGTTACCTCCGACACGATCAGAAATTTATCATCACCGCTCCACACCGGCATCGTTAGGAGATAATGAAGAGTGGTCAGTGATCGCTTAGACTTTCCGTGAAGATCGGTAACCAGATACTCGTAAGAACTTGTGTTGTGGACACATATCATGGCGAGTTCTTGCCCGCTGTGCGAGAACGTCAGCGCTCCTTCGTGTCTGCACGATGGGTCATGCGGAAACTCGTGAGATTCGAAAGTTTCCATGTTGAGCAAGAAGGCGCGGTCCCCGGGCCGTCCGTTTTCGGTATCGGCGTAGGCCAGCCATTTTCCGTCAGGCGACCAACTGAGCGGAGCTGCGAGGTCGTACGGTATGCGAGTGACCACCAGTTTGCGCTCTGGACCTCCCAAGGCCGGGACGACGTAGACGCCATTGTCGTCCGTGGCCAAGCGATGAAAGGCAATCTGGGTGCCGTCTGGCGACCAAGTTGAGCTGATCCAATCGGAGGGATGGCTCGTTAGTCGGAGCGCCGTTTCACTGCCAATCGCTTTCACGTACAGGTCATACTGGGGCCTGCCGGTCCGATTGCCAGTGCCACTATCCCAAGAGAATGCGATTCGCGAGCCGTCCGGCGAAAACGAAGGCGCTGTTTCGAGTCCCGGATAGGAGGTGAAAGGAACAATGGTCATGGGTTGGGAATTGCCGGGATTGCCGGGCAGCCGCCGGACGAATACCACCGCGGCAGCCACCAGGGCAGTTGCTGCCACCAGTCCCAAAATCCGCTTCCAACTGATACCCGGCTTTGCCGCGTCAACCGGCACAAGTTCCACAGTTTGCGGTGGCTCAGCCACAGGCATCTCCACCGGCGCGTCGGGCTTGATCTTGCCGATGAAGCGGTAGCCTCGTTTAGGAAGGGTCTCGATGTACCGGGGATTGTCCGCGGAATCCCCCAGCGCCTCGCGAATCTTGTTCACCGCGGCGGCCAGACTGTGTTCGAAATCAACGAATGTATCCGCAGGCCATAGCTCTCGGCAAATCTCCTCCCGGGTAACCACGTCCCCGGCATTTTCGAGCAACAAAACCAAGAGGTGAAAGGGCTGCGGCTGCACTCGAATCCGGACGTGGTTCTTGCGAACTTCGCCAGAGCGCAAATCTACTTCGATATTGTCAAAGGCAATTCGTCGAGGCCGCGGTGAGGGGGAAGGAGAGTCCTCGCGAATCCTAAAAGGCATGTGGCGGTCCTAGATGGCCGGATGGCCTCACGTCGCCTTCATCCGCTCCAGGCAAGGCACGACTGCCTTCGGGGCAGGCAGTCAGCTAGTGGCGGACAAACTAATCAAATTAGCTACAACCAAGGGCCCCAACTGCGAATTGCCACATCATCGCAGGTCTGCGGTTAATTATGCGGATGCTAACACCCCCACGAAGGTATGTCATCCAGCTCTTGGCGATGCGTCGTTAGCACACGATATGTCCGGTCTAATTAGCACACGATATGTCCGCTTTCTAAGAAGCGGCCAGGGAGCAAGATGCATGCCTGGAGACAGGCATGAACTGCTACCCGATGGCCGCCCTGGAGGGGACGATGAAGATCCAAGAAGTGATTTTGCGAGCTTTAGCGAAGAAGATTAGCTGGTGGCAAGCAGCCGAGATCATCGGGATCACCGGCCGACAGATGCGGCGGTGGCACTGGCGGTACCAGGAGTATGGCTATGACGGCTTGCTGGATCGGCGACTCGGGAAGCTCAGTCCCAAGCCGGTGCCACTGGCTGTGGGATTGGAATCCGCAGTGCAGCGCTACGAACATCATTATCCCGGTGTGACCTTGGTGATTTCGTCTGAGTTGGTGTTTTGCGATTCGGCCGATCTGGCGAAGTACGACGGTGATGAATGGGAAGCTCGCATGGCTTCCTGGCCGGTTCCATCGCTGGTACAAAACATCGAAGGCACTTGGATGGCCGACGTGGACAAGACTTACTTTCCACAAATGGTGGGTGCCTATCTCTATCTTGGTCCCAGTGACTTGCTACTGGTTGAACCGAGACCAGCCGAGTTTTTTTTAAACAAAGATTACATGGCAGAACTTCAGCGAAGATCGCGCATCATTGGGGACGATCTGACGACGGACCAGGTTAATCCTGACAAACTTTCCGACCAGAATTTCAGCCCGTTCTTGTACAATCCCGACGTCTTCCGGAAATAGTTGCAACGAGAGGCACTCTAGTGTCCCGTCCCATATAACTATTGACAATTTGAATGGCTATGATTAAATGGCAGCATGTTTGCCACCTCCGCCGCTCTTTCCGTGGATGACGATGCCAAAAGGCAGCTGGAATCGTTGGTCCGCTCCGGAACAACGCCACAACGAGTAGCGCAGAAATGCCGGGTGATTCTGCTGGCCCAAGAAGGGATATCGAATCACTCGATCGCCAAACAACTGGGCCTGTCGCGGCCGACGGTGATCGCCACCCGCGCCACGTTTGGCGCCGGCGGGGTGCCCGCGCTGACCGCCAAGCCGAGGCGGAACCGGCTACGCCGGACGCTGACCGCGGAGTTGGAGAAAAAGATTTTGGATACCACTCTCCAAACTAGGCCGCCGGACGCGACGCAGTGGACCGTGCGAACGCTAGCCAAACACGTGCGCGTGTCGCGCATGATGGTCTATCGAGTTTGGCAGCGTTTCGATATTCAGCCCCACCGAGTCGAGAAATTCAAATTGTCCAACGATCCGCAATTTGAGGAAAAGGTGCGCGATATTGCCGGTCTGTACCTGGACCCTCCGGAACGCGCTTTAGTGCTGTGTGTCGACGAAAAAAGCCAGATTCAGGCTCTAGACCGCACCGCTCCGATCCTGCCGTTGCGCCCGGGACTGCCGGAACGCCAGACCCATGATTACAAGCGCTACGGAACAACCACGCTATTTGCCGCATTCAATATTTTGAACGGCAAAGTCATCGGCAGTTGCTGGCCACGTCATCGCGGCAAAGAATTCGCAAAGTTTCTCAACCAGGTGGAGAAGCAAATCCCTCCCGACTGGGACGTGCATATCATTTTGGACAACTACAGCACGCACAAGAGCGCTACCGTAAAGCGATGGCTCAACTTCCGAAAGCGCCGCCACTTCCATTTCCACTTCACCCCCACCAGCAGTTCTTGGCTCAATCAGGTGGAACGCTTCTTCGCCTTAATCACCGAACGCATGATCCGGCGTGGCACCTTCCGCAGTGTTGCAGAACTCGAACGCGCTATCTATGCGTGGCTTGCCAATTGGAATGACAAGCCCCAGCCTTTCGTCTGGAAGGCCACGGCTGATGTCATCCTCGACAAGGTCCGCCGTTGCAAAGAATTAGCTGGGACACCACACTAGATGGCGCGCCCCCTCTCCCACGGCGGAGGAACTTTCACGGAAGCCGCGAGTCGTATTCCCCCCACTTCTTGTTGTGCTTCGTCGGTGGCCCACAACCTGTACCCTGCGGACCACCTGTTTCCTGTAACCCCCGGCCACGCTGAATCAGCAACTTGCGGTGGCCGCAGCGCCGACCCTTGCGGACCACAGCGATTTTCGAGGCCCGAGGCTTCCTGAGCGACCCAAAAGTAGTAACCGATAACCTTGATCCCTCCACATTGACTTGCCCTTGGGCGCGGCCTAATATGCCCCGCCAGGAGCTGTCAGCACCCATGATCGGTCAAACCATCTCACACTACCGCGTCGTCGAGAAGCTCGGCGGCGGCGGCATGGGCGTAGTCTATAAGGCGGAGGACACCGAGCTTGGACGATTTGTAGCCCTGAAATTCCTGCCTGATGAACTGGCGTTAGACCCGCAGGCTCTGGAACGATTTCGTCGCGAGGCTCGTGCTGCATCCGCACTCAATCATCCCAATATCTGCACGATCTACGAGATTGGCAAGAACGGTAACCAGTCCTTCATCGCCATGGAGTTTCTGGACGGGATGACGTTGAAGCACCGCATCGCTGGCCGACCGATGGAAATCGAAACCGTTCTCGATTTGGCTATCCAGATTGCGGACGCGCTCGATGCAGCCCACGGCGAACGCATCGTCCACCGCGACATCAAACCAGCGAACATCTTCGTCACCAAACGAGGGCACGCGAAAATACTGGATTTCGGTTTGGCCAAGCTGACACCAAAGGGGGATGGCGCGGCTGCGGACGCCACGCTCGCGACCAATGAGATGGTGGGAGTGAGCGCGGAACACCTGACTAGCCCGGGTACAGCCGTCGGCACGGTTGCCTATATGTCGCCCGAACAATTAGGCGCCAAGGATTTGGATGCGCGTACCGATTTATTTTCGTTCGGCGCCGTGTTGTACGAGATGTGCACAGGCACACTGCCTTTTCGTGGCGACAGTTCGGCTCTGCTGACGGACGCTATCCTGCACCGTGCCCCGGTAGACGCGGTACGACTGAATCCGGACATTCCACCGAAACTGGAAGATGTCATCAACCGGGCGCTGGAGAAAGACCGCAATCTGCGATACCAGCACGCCACCGATATGCGTGCCGAGCTGCTGCGTCTGAAGCGAGACACGGATACAAGTCGAATGTCAGTAGCGAATTTTGGGCCGATGGCGACCGTACAGGACACCAGCAGTCAGCCAGTCGCCGCAGTCGTCCAGCAACCAGTGCCGTCGTCAGGTTCTGTTCCAGCTGCTGGTTCATCGGGCGCCGTGAAAGTGGCTGGAGTTCCGGTTAGCGGAGGGAAAAAACTCTGGAAGATTCTGATTCCCGCGGTAGTTGTGGTCGTCGCCGTTGTAGCTGGTGGTCTTTACTTTCGTTACCGTCCAGCAGCGCCGTTGACCGAGAAGGACACCATCGTCATTGCCGATTTCGAAAACAAGACCGGGGACGCTGTCTTCGACGATGCCTTGAAACAGGCGCTCGCCGTCCAGCTCGGGCAATCTCCCTTTCTCAACATTCTCTCCGACCGCAAAGTGGGTGAAACGATGCGCCTCATGGGCCGCCAATCCGGCGACCGAATTACCCAAGACCTAGCCGGAGAGCTCTGCGTTCGGACCGGCAGCAAGGCGATTCTCTTGGGTTCCATTTCAAAATTGGGCGGTCAGTACGTGGTCGGTATAGATGCGGTCGGTTGTAGTACCGGGGACACGCTTGCAAAGGAACAGGAGGAGGCTGCTACCAAAGAGGACGTGCTGAAAGCACTGAGTAAGGCAGCATCCAGCCTGCGGGCGAAACTTGGCGAATCGTTGGCCTCCATCCAGAAGTTCGATGTTCCCGTCGAGGCCACCACCACATCGCTGGAGGCATTGAAGGCCTTCAGCATGGGAATTACGACATCGCGCACCAAAGGAGACGCCGCGGCGATTCCGTTCATGAAACGCGCTCTCGAACTCGACCCGAATTTTGCAGTGGCCTACGCCAGCTTAGGGCTTGAGTACCACAATCTCGGACAAGCCAGCCTGGCAGCCGAGAATATCAAGAAGGCTTATGCACTGCGCGACCGGGTCAGTGAGCATGAAAAATACCGAATCGCTGCCTTGTACTACGATGAAGTCACCGGGGAGGAAGAGCAGGCGATCCAAGTCTACGAGCTTTGGGCCAAGAGCTATCCGCAGGATTTGGTGCCTCCCAACAACTTGGGGGTTATTTATGCCGACCTTGGGCAGTACGAAAAGGCATTAGCTGTAACCGAAGAATCGTTGCAATTGGAACCGAACCAAGTGAACGCTTACGGCAACCTGGCGCAAGATTATCTCGCAGTTAACCGGCCGGACGACGCCAAAAAAGCAATTGAGCAAGCCCAAGAGCGCAAGCTCGATGGCGATTTCTTGCACTGGACAATCTATCAACTGGCCTTTTTCAGAGGCGACGCGGCAGAGATGGAGCGGCAAGTGGTTTGGGCCGCAGGGAAACCCGGAAGTGAAGACCTGCTGCTCTCCTTCCAATCCGATACCGAGGCGTACCACGGACACCTGTTGAAAGCCCGAGACTTCTCCCGGCGTGCGGTGGATTCGGCAGTCCGGGACGACTCGAAAGAAACCGCGGCGATCTGGCAAGTGAATTCCGCCTTGCGGGAAGCGGAATTCGGTAACGCGGCAACCGCGAAGCAAGATGTTGCAGCGGCACTAGCGCTGGCTCCGGGCCGGGATGTGAAATTGCTGTCCGCGCTGACCCTGGCGCGAACTGGTGAAACCGCTCACGCCAATTCCATCGTTGAAGAGCTGGAAAAGAACTACGGCTCGGACACGATGCTGAAGGTCTACTGGCTGCCAACCATTAAGGCCGCGATAGAACTGAATGCCAACAATTCCGCCCAAGCTGTGGTGTTTCTCGAAGCGGCGGCGCCGTACGAGCTAGGCGACCCGCCCCAATTACAGCTGGGAACAATGTATCCGGTTTACATTCGCGGCCAAGCCCAGCTCGTTGCCCACAATGGGGCGGCAGCAGCCATCGAGTTTCAGAAGTTTCTCGACCACCACGGTGTGACACTAAACTTTCCACTGGGCGCACTGGCGCACTTAGGCTTGGCCCGCGCATATGCCTTGCAAGGCGACACCACCAAGTCGCGCACCGCCTATCAGGATTTCTTCGCGCTCTGGAAAGACGCCGACCCCGACATACCCATCCTGATCGCTGCCAAAGCGGAGTACGCCAAGTTCAAATAGCAAGGGGCAGAAGCATGGCGGGAACCGGCGATTCTGTTGGCCGAGCGGCATTGAGCACAGACCTGGTCCAGAAGCTGGGTAGAGGGCAGAAAGTTTCAAGACATCTCGCCGAGGATGGGGAATCGTTAGGCGCCACGATTGCTCAAAATCAAGTGTTTGCTGGACGGTGACTCCGCCGAATGCCGTATAAAAGGCATAGGCCGGTTTGGCCTCCCCCCTCCTATGGTGGCCCGTTACTCTTATTACTGCGATTTTTTCCTTGACTTGTTAAAAAACCGGGCGTAAGCAGTCGGACAAAGCCCCACGCGCGGCATTGTTTTTCTTGACTTCAAAAACGGGGCCGACCGGATTCCAATTGCTCGCCGAAGGAACTCTAGTTGGTGCTTCGGAGTTGGGCCCCAGATTGGAAGTCCCCCGTGTAGAGTTTCCCGGCCAAGTAGCACCTCGGCCAAATAAACAATTTAAGGGAGGACATTCAAGTGGGATCAGAACATTTCGCTAAAGCCGGTGCTGTCCTGGCTATGGTTGTTGCAATCGGGATTGTGGGGATGTTCAACAGTCCGACGCCGCTACAAGCGCAGGACAACTACGAGGCATCGTTAATCCAGCGAGGCTTCGCGGTCGCACCAGTTCCGCTGAATCTGGCCGGCAGAGACTACAACTTGGTAGGACTAGGCAGCTACCTGGTAAACGCTGTTGGCGACTGCAATGGATGCCATAGCAGTAACGCACCTCCACTCTTCATTTACCCATACGCTACTGGCGGAAACCCGTACTTTGCCCAGCCGAAGAAGGTCGATCCGGCGGTCTACCTGAATGGGGGCCAGAACTTCGGCGCAGTTGGGACTCCAACCGGGCCTTCCGGGTACGCAGGTCCAGACATCATCACCCGAAATTTGACGCCGGACAAGAATGGGCTGCCGGAAGGCGGTCACACGCTTGCACAGTTTATGGAGATCATGAGGAAGGGCATAGACTTCGATCACATCCATCCAACCTGCACAGCAGCGCAATTGGCAGCGATATTGACGGGTGCCACGCCAAATTGCATTCCCACTGGGAACATAACTTTAGGCCCGGGGGTAAATTTCGACAACATCCCGGACGGTAATCTTCTCCAGGTCATGCCATGGCCACAGTTTTCGCAAATGACCAACCATGAACTAGAGGCCATCTACGAATATCTAAGCGCGATCCCCTGCATCAACAACACAACCAGTACGCCGCCGGCAGGCGCCCCCGACGAGCTGCTCAACGATTGCGGGACCAGTGATGACGTCAGAGATTCCGGAATTCAGTACTCGACGCGATCGCGCCGCAGCCACTGAAATCTCGGCGGCAAAGACCGTTTAAGGGTTAGCTATCGCTATGACTTAATAACCGACGGAGATTGTGGTATTTGGCAGTTCGTGGCTTAAAAGCTCCAGAGCTGGCGCCATGTCTTATCTTCCCAAGAAACGACATGGCAGCCAGCCTTGAGGCCTTCCCGTCCGGCGCGATTAGCATCGCGTGGTCTGGTGTAGAATCGGCTCCGGCATCGGCGGTCGGGCTGCCTGGAGCGGTCCGGCAGGTGTGGTCACCTCGCGGGCCGAAAGAGGATGCTATGTTCGATTTCCTCCACCGCCAATGCCCTTGCAACCCAGAGTTTAGGATTCCTAAAACCTTTCGTCTCGATCCGGCGAGCTTCCGTAACGCGAGGGATGTCCTTCGAGTCGGTGTCAGGGTGACAAATTCGTTGTGTTGAAACCGAGAGAGGCGTACGATCCGCCAGCGAGTGGATCTCCATTCGATTCCAAATTCCAGCGAAAATACCGCGGAGGGACCTCATGTCAAACACGGAGACCGTTCAAGAGCTTTATGCTGCATTCGGTCGAGGCGACGTTCCAGCCATTCTGACGCAACTCGCCGACGATGTCGTCTGGGAGTTCGAATCGTCGCCCGCCGACTCGTTAGGCGGCATCCGGCACGGAAAAACAGAAACAGTAGGTTTTTTCCAGGCTATCGGCGCCGACCATGTCAATCCGCAGCTCACGATCGCGGAGTACGTGGCTTCCGGTGATACGGTCATGACCATCGGCCGCTACACGGCGACGATGAAGGCGACCGGCAAGAAAATTGATACACCAATCGCTCATTACTGGAAGTTTCGCGGCGGCAAAGTGATCCGTTATGTAGGTTTTTCCAATACTGCGTTGGTTGTGGACGCGCTCCAGCAGTCGAGTGCGGCCGGTTCTCACTGAGCTAGCCGGCCGCCCCAACATTTTGGGATTCCTAAAATGGACGCCCGAAAACAAGTAAGCTTGACGGCATGGATCATAAGGGATTACGCGTCCTGCTCGTCGTCCACGGCTTCATCACCCTGGCCGCTGGCATCGTTCTCGCCGTTGCACCCGATCTGATCCCGAGCATTGTCGGGGTCCATCTCGAAGCAAGCGCTAATGTGGTTGCGTATCTTCTCGCTGGAGCGGAGTTCGGGCTCGCCGTCCTATCGTTTGGTGGAAGCCGCCTGACGGATCAGCGAGCGCTCCGCCTCATTGTTTGGAGCTGTATCGTCTTCCACGGATCATCTGGCGTCCTCGAGATGTACGCCTATGCTCAGGGTGTGAGCATAGCAATCGTGGGCAACGTTGCCGCCCGAGCGATCATCGTCGCTTTATTTGTCTACCTATCGAGGGATCGCGCTTAGCTGTCATACCTCCCGTCGAAGCGCCTGCCGGGGCGTTATTTCGCAAAGGGTGTTCGCATGACTGACGAACCCGCTGTTAACACGCTGTACCTGGATACAAACATACTCGTCGCCCACAATTGGCCAACCATCTCAGTTGAGCTTGAGAATTTATTTCGTTTGGCCGCTTGGATGAACGTCAGTATTTGCGTTCCCGAACCAGTTCTGCGAGAGGCGGAGCAGCACTGGCTCCGTGACAATCAGTAGGAGAGGTGTATTCTTCCTCTTGGTCTTCAGAGGGAAGCGTCCATGGCGGACAAGCCAAGTGATCTCGTTCAAGGGCACTCTGGACATGCTCATTCTGAAAACGCTGACGCTCGAACCCAAGCACGGATAGGGGATCGCCGTCCGGCTCGAACAGATGAGCAAGGGCGTTTTCCGCCTCAATGCAGGTTCGCTGTTTGTCGCCTTTCAGCGGCTGCAACGAGATGGACTGATCAGAGGCGAATGGAAAGCCACCGAGAACAGCAGGCGAGCCAAATACTACGTCTGGACGGAGCAGGGACGAAAGAGGCTTAACAGCGAAACACGAGAATGGGGAAAGCAAGTGGCGGCGATCACCAGAATCTTGGAGGCGTCGTAAGCGAACCATGTCACCGCTGCGAGGCATTGCGGGCGGGCTCCGATCACTGTTCCGAAAGGAGCAGGTCAGCCAAGAGCTGGACGAAGAATTGAGCGGCTTCTTGGAGATGGTGGCCGAGGAAAAGATGAAACAGGGCATGAGCCGCCACGACGCGCTTCGCGCCGCGCGGTTGGAGCGGGGGAGTCTGGAAGTCACAAAGGAAGTCGTCCGGGGTGCCGGTTGGGAATTTGTTGTGGAGACATTGTGGCAGGATTTGCGGTTTGCCGCTCGCATGGTACGCAAGACTCCCGGATTTACATCGATTGCCGTGCTTACGCTGGCGCTGGGAATTGGAGCGAACACAGCGGTATTCAGTGCGATCGATACGGTACTGCTGCAACCATTGCCGTACGCGCATCCTGAGCAACTGATGCTCATCTCTGAATCCATTCCTAAGTTGGGCGGTGACGATGTGGGTGTTGCCGCCGGCGAGTATCTCGACTATCGAGATCGCAACCGTTCTTTTGCGCAGGCGGGTGCTTACCAGAATGATGGATTCAATCTAAGCGGCGCCGGGGAGCCTCTGCGCATCACTGCCACTCGCGCCACATCCTCATTGTTCCCTTTGCTTGGAGTGCGCCCGATTTTGGGTCGAACTTTCATCGATGAAGAAAGCCGACCCGGCGCCGATGCGGTGGTTGTCATCTCCTGCGATCTTTGGCTACGGCAGTACGGAGGCGACGCTGGCGTTCTTGGCAAGACCATCAAGCTGGACGAAAAACCCTACTCGATCATCGGAGTTATGCCGGCATCCTTCCGCTTCCCGTCCGACTCGGGTCCGGCGAGCGAGCGCGTGGAACTCTGGGTGCCTCTGAGTTCTTCACCGGACCAGATCCAAGACCGGCTGCGCGAGTTTGGTATTCACTTCATCGGGCGATTGAAACCGGGCGTCACGGAGGCGCAAGCACAACAGGATGTCCAAAACGTGGCTGAGGGATTTATGCGGGAGCACCGCGACGTTTATTCCGGCACACTCCGCGTAGTACCGCACACCTTTGGCTATGCTGCCCATAGCGTTTCGAAAACCAGGCCACTCTTGATGTTGTTGATGGCGGCCGTTGCATGTGTTTTGTTAATCGCGTGCGCGAACGTTGCCAACCTGCTGTTGGCACGAACCAGCCACCGCAGTCGTGAGATGGCGATTCGTGCCGCAATCGGCGCCGGACGGCAGAGACTTATTGCTCAATGCCTGGTTGAAAGTTTGTTGCTGGCTCTGATGGGAGGAATCGCTGGAGTTTTGCTCGCATGGATCTTGATTGTTGAGTTGCGTCACTTCGGCCCTACCAATCTCGGCCGTCTTCAGGACTTTACGCTGCATCCTGTCGCACTAGGATTCACGGTCTTGGTTTCGTTAGCCACGAGCGTCTTCTTCGGATTCATCCCTGCCCAGTGGCTGTCCCAGACTTCACCGCTAGCCTGTATGAAAGAATCTACCCAGGCTGGACCTTCACGAGCCACTCATGCACTGCAGACCCGCTTGGTGATCGGCGAGATCGCAATTGCTTTGGTGCTGCTAGTCGGCGGCACTTTGTTGGTGAAGAGCTTTATACGCGTTCTGAACGTTCCATTTGGATTCGATCCGAAGGGGACAATCGTGGTTCGGACTGTATTTGATCGCCCGCGCTATCCCGATGCGCTGAAGCGTGAAGCGGTTCAGAAGGATTTGCTGTATCGCCTCTCGCACTTGCCTGGGGTAACTACGGTTGCGGCTGCGAGCCACCTGCCGCTAAGCGATGAACGCCAGATCGGATTTCGCCTGGAGAACGCCGTCGCGAATGACTTCCACTTTGCAGAGAATTCGCTGGTTAGCCCTGGGTACTTTCGAGCGATGGGGATGTCGATCCTTCGCGGCCGGGACATCAGCTATGAGGACACGCGAAGCAGTCCCGCTGTAGCCGTGGTGAACGAAACGTTTGTAAGAAAATTCTTAGATGCAACAAATCCTGTTGGCCGGCGTTTCAACTGGGGTGACCGGGCGCTGTTCTCCATCGTCGGGGTCGTTAATGATGTCCATGTATCGGCGCTCGACGCAGATCCACCGCCGATGATCTATCTTTCTATGTTTCAAGTTGAAAGTGGCGCAAGCACCCGTACCGCTTTCATCATGCATTTAGCTCGACCAGCAGACGAGACGACCCAGGGGATGTTCAGTCTCGTCCAGCAAGAGATCTGGGCCGTGGACACGGACCTTCCGGCATACGACACCACGACTTTGGCGGCGCTGGTCTCCGAGTCGGTCGCGCAGCGCAGGTTCACTACGCTTCTGATGAGTGGTTTCGCGCTAGTCGCGGCGATGCTCGCCTCGATTGGAATCTTCGGCGTTATCTCTTACCTGGTTTCCGAGCGCACGCGCGAGTTGGCTGTGAGGATGGCTCTCGGCGCCGATCGCGCGTCGATCTACTGGATGATTTTGCGCCGCGGAACGGTCATGGGCTCATTCGGATGCCTCCTGGGCCTGGCCGCGTTCAGCGTGGGATCGCGCCTGCTTCGATCAACTCTGTACCAAGTTAGCGCGTTTGACCCGTTAAGCTTGATCTCGGCTTCGTTATTCTTGATTGCGATTGTGTTGTTGGCTTGCTGCTGGCCGGCGCGACGCGCGACGAAGGTCGATCCCATGGTGGCCTTGCGTTACGAGTAGTCTCATTCGATTCTCACGGAGTCTCGTTCGATACCGTTCCCACCGGACTTTGCAGATCATAAAGTCTAGGACCATCGCTCGCGTTTCGCCACGGCAACGCAACGTTGATGGACCGGCTCGGTGCGCCGATGAAAGTCAGGCAACAGCGGCTTGGCCACGGCGATGCGAAGATGACGATGGACGTGTACACGCACATCGCAAGCGAGGATGATGTGTCGATCGCTACGACACTCGGCGGGATCTTGGACCCAAGTGGAACCGCTAGTCAGCTGGGGCACGCGGAACGAATTGAGATGCATCCCGACGGCCCGCGGTGCATTGCCAACGGGATTGGGACTCGCTGAGCCGCTAGGTTGGCGAGCCGGGCTCACTCATTGCAGCTTGGCGTACTCCGCTTTGGCAGCGATGAGGATGGGGACGTCGGGGTCGGCGTCTTTCCATAGGGTGAGGAAATCATTGTAGGCGGCGAGGGCTTTGGCGTTGGCACCCTGCAAGGCGTAGGCACGGGCGAGGCCCAGACGGGCGAGCGCGCCGACAGGCTCGATCAAAACGACGCTGGAATGATCGAGAATCTTCTGAAACTCATTCGCCGCTTCGCCACCCTGATGCCCGGCTAGGTAGGCCCTTCCGCGCACGTAGACAGCATAAAAGCTCGCGAAGGTAAAGACGTTCGCACGTGTGAGTGAACCCAGTTCGTACGGAGCAGCAGCTTGAAGAATTTCGATAGCCTTCGCTGATTCATTGCGATCGAGTGCGAGCTGGGCGCGGATGCTGGGCAGATAGTTGAATTGCGCGACGGTGTCTTCCGGGAACCGTTTGCTCAAATCGTCGAGAAGCGCCTGCGCCCGGGCCGCATCGCCCGCAAAGGCCAGCGCGAGGGTTGCTCCGTACTGCACATCGCGGCCGGTGGAAAGCGCCAACGCTTCTGCGGCTTGCTGTTTGGCCTCGGATGTATTGCCAAAGAGCGCTTCACGCAGGGCCGCATCAGCTTGGTAGGTTGCAGAAGTTTCTTTTTGTTGAACGCGGGTAGCGGAAGTGGCCGCAAGACGCGAAAATTCGCGAGCCTTCGCGAGCTGGCCTGAAAAGGCCGCCGTGTCAGCCTCGAACGCGAGCGTCACGTCCTCCGCGCCCGGCTTGCTCTGCGCCCAGACCACCTGTTGCGACATTGTTGACGCATCATTCTTCAAGAACGCAATCTCATATAGCAAGAGGTGCAGCCCCGGTGAGTCGAGATTCTTTGCCTGCGCCTCGTTGATGGTTGCGCGCGCTTCGTCCGAGCGGTCCGAAAAAAGATAGCTTTGAACCAGGACGCAGTACGACCAGCCGTCCGGTGCATGGGCGCGAAACGCCTCAATTCCTTTTGCGAGGGCTCTGTCATATTGTCCGAGGTTGGTGTAAACGGCTCGCAGGTTGTTCGCGGGTACGAAATCCCGCGGGTAAGTGTGTGACCAAAGCTCATAGTCCTGACGCGCTTTTTCGAGGTCGTCAACGACCGCCATGTGGTAAATCGATTCGATGGCGAGTCGTTCCCGCTCGCTCGTGTGTTCGCGCAGCTGGTATGCCTTGCGAAGGTTTTCCGCTGCCAGCCTAGACTCGCCGAGGTGGTAGTATTCGATGCCCAGCGCGCCATAGGCTGAAGCGAAATTCGGATCGAGGCTAATGGCGCGTTGGTTCAGCGACACGGCGCCGACCAAGTCGATATTCTGCATCTCGATCTTCGCCGCGAGGCTATAGGCCTGTGTCCGTAGCAAGTTAAAAGGTCCGCTTTTTAGAGCACACGATATGTCCGGTTTGAGGTTGATTGAGTACCGCCGTCGTGACTGTGGGAAAGTGGAAATCCCGCGGTTTGGGCGGGATTTCCAAGCGAGGTGGGAAAGTCCGAAGGACTTTTCCACGGAGCGTCTTTTCCACAGTCTTCTCCGGTTTGTTTTGCTTCGCCTCCGGCAGGCAGGGCCATCCTTTCGCGTTGTAGCGACCCACCACGTGAGGCCCGTATCGAACGCTCCAGCTCTGATCCAGATGTTCGCAGATGGTGACCGAGCATCCAGCCAGTGTTCCTCTCCAGCGCGTTGCTTCGATCTGGAGCGTTTTCCCTCCCACCACTACCGTGTTATCCCGGCTCACCACCCGCGTCTGCTGCACCGAGAACAGAACATCTAGATCCTTCCTTTGGCAGCGCAGAAATGCGCTACCCGCCTGCAAAGCCGGCACCTGGAATCGCTGATTGAACTCCGCCATGTACTCTTGCTCCAGAAAAGCATTGGCTTGCTCCAGCGTGCCCATCCCGCGCAAACGCAACTCCTGAGGCAAGCGTCCCTGCCAGGTTCGAAAACCCCGCTCCGATCGCCCCCGCGCTTGCGGCGAGTAGGCTGGGATCATCCGAATCCCCAGCTCCTGCAAAGCTCGTCCCACTTGCGTCAGCCGTTCCGGATCCACCTTCCCTCCCGCTCGAGGCGTCCAAAAGAAGTGACTGGCGCGGTCGCTGTACAGGGCACAGAAAACCCCTTCCTGCTCCACCACCTTCCGCAATGCCCCCAGCACCGTCATCGTCGATTCCTGCTCTACCAACTGTGCGTAATAAATCCGGCTGGTCGCATCGTCCAGAATCACTAGCAAGTCATACCAACGATCGTCCTGAAACCACTGATGCCGGCTCCCATCGATGTGCAGCAACATCCCCGGTAGGGGGCGCCGCTCCCGCTTGCGTCGATGCACTCCCCGCTTGCGCTCCCGGCTCACCAGACCCGCTCCTTGCAGGGCCTTCTTCACCCAGGTGTAGCTCAAGCGAATCTGATGCTGGGCTTCCAACTTCTCGTGAAAATGCCGCACGTTCAGATCGAAATACTTCTCCCGGTACAGGCGCAACACCTGCTCGACCACCGCCAGCGGCACCCGCTTGGGGCTGGGCTTCCCCAGTCGCCGATCCAGCAAGCCGTCATAGCCATACTCCTTGTACCGCCAGTGCCACCGCCGCATCTGTCGGTCGGTGATCCCGATGATCTCGGCTGCTTGCCACCAGCTAATCTTCTTCGCTAAAGCTCGCAAGATCACTTCTTGGATCTTCATCGTCCGCTCCAGGGCGGCCATCGGGTAGCAGTTCATGCCTGTCTCCAGGCATGCATCTTGCTCCCTGGCCGCTTCTTAGAAAGCGGACATATCGTGTGCTAATCAGACCGGACATATCGTGTGCTAACGACACGAGGCTATAGGCCTGTAGCGCTTCGAGCGAGGGCGTGGTAGCCTGCGCGAGCGGCGTATCGAATTTCTGCAAAGTGGTCAGCGACTCTCCGAGCCTTGCGCGCATCTCGGTTGCGACCGTGCCGAGGGCATCGAGAACGTGATTCTTGTCGCTCGCCTGAGCTGCCGCGCTGGCCAGCGATTGCCCGCTCGCGCAGTTGATCGCTTTGAGCGTCAAAAGGTACTGCGTCCCAATCTGAGCAATCGAGCCGTCGAGCACTGCCATGCTGGCTGTCCGCTGACAGAGATCGCGTGCAATCCCGCCAGCCAATTTCGTGTCTGGCTTCTGGCCCATCAACTTCAAGGTCTGCTGGATCTGCTCGTCGGAGACAATGCTCAGGAAGGGCGACTGCTCCAGCTGCACGGAAAGCCCCTGTCGGAGCGAGCCGTCAAAGACAGGGTCGCCGGTCGTGTTCGCGAAATCGGCGAGGACGATGGTGTCCTTCTCGGTGAGGCCGTGGGCGCGGCCAGCAAAGTAGAGCCAGCTGCTTAAGGCCAGACTTACGACCACCACCGCAGCGCCTACCAGTGTCGGCCACTTCGAAACACGAGTCTTCGCTGAGGTCACCTTAGCTGCGGGCGACACTGCCCAAGAAGACGCGGAGCCGGGGGCTGCCGCGAGGGACTCGGCATCCTTTGCCTCGACCGCAGATCGGCCAGACTCGGTGTCCCGCTTCAGCCGCTGCAAATCGGTTCGCATCTCCGCAGCAGACTGATAGCGGAGCTTCTTTTCCTTCTCCAGCGCTTTCGTGATGATGTCTTCCAGCTTGGGCGGAATATCCGGATTCAATCGCACGACAGACAGCGGAGTACGGTGGAGGATGGCGTCGGTGAGCAAAGCCGCAGTGTTACCACGGAAGGGCAATGTCCCGGTAGCCATTTCGTAGAAAACCACGGCAAAGGAAAACAGATCGGTGCGAGCATCTAGCTCCCTGGCACTGACCTGCTCGGGAGACATGTAAGCGACCGTCCCCATGGCGGTACCTGGACTGGTGAGATTTTCCTCGCTGATTCCCGCGGGAGCATCCGCCGAGAGAGTTGCATCGGACCCGGACTCTCCCTTTGGCGTGAGCTTGGCCAAGCCGAAATCCAGAATCTTGGCGTGCCCGCGCTTGGTAACAAAGATATTGGCTGGTTTGATGTCGCGGTGGATAATGCCTTCCCCGTGCGCCGCATCGAGCCCGTCGGCAATCTGAATGGCCAGATCGAGAATGGTATCTATTTCGATGGGGCGGCCAGCGATGCGGTGCCTGAGGGTTACGCCGTCGAGAAACTCCATGGCGATGAACGCATCGCCGTGCTGGTCGTCAATTTCGGAGATCGTGCAGATATTGGAATGATTCAGTGCGGAGGCGGCCTGCGCCTCGCGTTGGAAGCGGGCTAGAGCTTGCGCATCTTTGGCAATGTCGTCCGGCAGGAACTTCAAGGCGACAAAGCGGTGGAGCTTAACGTCCTCGGCCTTGTAGACCACGCCCATACCGCCGCCGCCCAGCTTTTCGAGGATGCGGTGGTGCGAGATGGTTTGACCGATCAAGGCAATAGGCCTATTTGGTGTGCGCCATGTTAGGGGCCAAGCTGGAGCAAGTCAACCTATAGCGGATGGAGTAAATCTCTGTTGCCGGGTGGCCGGAACAGTAAGGCCGGCGCGAACTTAGTAGCGCTTCTCAGGTTTTGCCTCCGATGGCCCTCGTTTCACGTTGTCAGGGCGGGCAAGGTGCTGTTATAAACGCGCTGGGCGTCTGCGCTACAAATATAGAGTCCGGTTATCTCGAGGGTTTATTCATCCAATTAAGAATACCGGGAACTTTCTCGCGCTCCGGACGGAATGAGTCTGCATGGCGTCGGTACGGGGTGCGCCTAATCGCGTGCTGCTTTATTCCTGCTTGGGGGGGCCGAATCGTGTCCAATGTGACTTGGGAATGCGGATCAAAAAGGTGGAAAGCAAGGACCCTTCTTTCGGGTGGTCTTTTCGCCATCATAGGGTTGATCTCCGGCTGCGCCGGAAATTCCACTTCGCTGCTGGTACCCACGATTACGCCCGGGATAGCGGTGCTAATGGCGGGCCAAACCGCACAGTTCACCGCCACCGAGAACGGCGCCCCTGTGGCAAACCCCGTCTGGAAAGTTAATAACGTCGCCGGTGGTGAGAGCGCCACTGGAACCATTAGTTCCTCCGGTGTGTACACCGCGCCATCTGCATTGCCGTCATCGCCGATTCTAGTTACCGTCATTGATTCAGCACACAGTACGCAGTCGGGACCGATCCAGGTCTTCTTTTTCAACCGGAATCAACCCCAGGCGGGAACCGTTTTGAGTACGAACAATGTGCTGGTGGCGAACTACGTTTTGCTGATGCCGGAGGGGGCATCCGTCCAAGTGCAATTTGGAACCACCACCAACTACGGCCTCACCACCTGGGTCCAGCCAGCTCCCGGGACTGGAGGGAACGTCAGCGTTTTGGTGGCGGGAATGCGCCAAAGCTCCGTCTACCACATGCAAGCCATCATTACACTCCCTGATGGAACCACCCTATACGACAGCGACCACACTTTTACCACCGGAGCGCTCCCAGCCGATCTGCTGCCGCCTCTGACCGTCCAGCAAACCGCCGGGTTGACACCGGCGCCCGGCGTTGAAATGTTGGACCTGATTAATGAGACCGCAAACGCGATGACGACCGTGGTCACCGATCTAGAGGGCAATGTGATCTGGTATTACCCAATACAACCGCTCTACGGCTTCCCCATCAAGCCTCTGCCAAATGGCCACATGCTGATCGTCACCACCGGCTCCACCGAGCTAGCGGCGCTGACAGCCCCAGTCAATATCAATGAGTTGCAGGAGATTGATCTGGCGGGCAACGTCCTTTATCAGCTTACGGAGTACCAGATCGACCAGGGGCTTGAGGCGGCGGGGCTTCCAGTCTTGGGCTATTTGAATCTTAATCATGACGTCCTAAAACTTCCCAACGGACATTACATGCTGCTGGTCAGTGGCGTCCAGACCGTCAACGGGCAGAGCATAACCGGCAATCAATTTATCGATTGGGATCCTCAACTGGGTCCAGTCTGGACGTGGTCTACCTTCGACTACATTTCCCTCTCCCACGCCCCATACGGTGTCTCAGACTTGACCCACGCCAACGCGCTCCTATATTCGCCCGACGACGGAAACCTTATCGTTTCCCTGCGGAATCAAAATTGGATCCTGAAGCTTAATTACAAAAACGGGACCGGCGATGGAAGTATTTTGTGGACTCTGGGCCTGGATGGCGACTTCACCCTGCCGACTGGCCAGGCGCCCATTGAATGGAACTACGGACAGCACTACCTGTCTCTGGTGAGCCCAAATTCGTCCGGTATCTTCTCGCTGATGTTCTTCAACAACGGCAACGGCCGTGTGCTGGACGCCAACGGTGATGTATGCGACGCTCCAGGGCAAATCCAATGCTACAGCAGTGTTCCGGTTTATCAATTGGATGAATCCACGCTTACCGCGCAGGTGCTGCAGGAAACCGATGTGCCAGCGCCCTTCTCCGTCTGCTGCGGCAACGCCGACATGCTTTCCAACGGAGATTTGGAATACGACGTGGCGGATGCCATACCGGACGTCTCGTACATACAAGAAGTAACCCAAGGGGCGGGCTCGCAGCTCGTATGGCAAATGAATACTGCTGGACAACTGGCCTACCGGGGATTCCGCATCCCAAGCATGTATCCAGGCGTCGTGTGGACCCAGGCTGCGATCGCGGCCGCCAATGTTAACGCCACGCCACAACCCGCGGCGAAAATTCCGCCGAAACAACCCGGCCCATGGCCGATAGTGCCTTAGTCATTCGCCAAGTAAACCGCGCCGCTACCGCGGCGGCGTCCTCCAAAGTAAACTTCGCGTTAGGCCGAAGTTCCACTAATAGCAGGGGCCTAATTCGAGGTTAACCTATTTAAGATCCGCAGGTTAGTTTAAAGTGTAAGATCGCTTGTGTTCTCATGTAATGTGAATATTGTACTTGACAGATTATATTGTGTATGATCTATTGTTCGCATGTATATCTCCGTCGTCCCCAACCGTAAATCCCCGCCCGCCATCCTGCTCCGCGAAGGCTGGCGCGAAGGGAATAAAACCCGCCAGCGCACCTTGGCCAATCTCTCCGATTGGCCCAAAGAGAAAGTCGAAACCTTCCGCCGCCTGCTGCGCGACGAGCCTCTGGTCTCGCCGCAGGATCTATTCACCACGGAGAAAACTTTAGCCCACGGCCATGTGCAAGCCATCCTGGAAATGATCGGCAGGCTGGAGCTAGATCGCCTGATCTCCGCGCAGCGTTGCCGCGAACGAGACTTGGTCGTGGCCATGATCGTCCAGCGGCTGACGGATCCCTGCTCGAAATTAGCGACCACGCGCGAGTGGCACACCACCACGCTGGCCGAAGAATTGGGAGTGGCCGAGGCCACCGAGAATGATCTTTATGAAGCCATGGACTGGCTTTTGCAACGCCAGGAGCGCATCGAGAAGAAGCTGGCCGCTCGCCATCTGGTCGAGGGCGGTCTGGTGCTCTATGACGTGTCGAGCAGTTTTTATGAGGGACGGACTTGTCCGCTCGCGCAGTTTGGTCACGACCGCGATGGGAAGAAGGGTCTGCCGATTATCGTCTACGGGGTGATGACCAATGGCGAAGGGTGTCCGGTGGCCGTTAGCGTATATCCGGGGAACACGGGAGACCCGACGACGGTAGCCGACCAAATCGAGAAGCTGCGGGAGCAATTTGGATTGCAGCGGGTGGTGATGGTAGGAGATCGCGGAATGCTTACCGAGCCGCAGATCGAAAAGCTCCAGCAGCATCCCGGTTTGGGATGGATCACGGCACTAACGAGCACGGCGATTCGGGAATTGGTGAAGCAGGGAGGCTTGCAATTGTCGTTGCTGGACCAGAAGAATCTGGCCGAGATCAGCGCACCGGATTATCCCGGCGAGCGGCTGATGGTCTGTCATAACCCGCTGCTGGAACAAGAGCGGAAGCGCAAGCGGCAGGCCTTACTGGAAGCCACCGAGAAGAGTTTGGAGAAGATCGGCAAAGAAGTGGCGCGGCGGAAAAAGAAGCCGCTCCCGGCCGCGAAGATTGGTGTGAAGGTGGGGAAGGTGCTGGGACGCTACAAAATGGGCAAGCACTTGGAGTGCAAAATCGGCGAGGGCAGCTTCGCCTGGAGCCGTCGTGCGGAATCGATCGAGCAGGAAGAGAAACTAGACGGAATTTATGTGCTGCGCACCAGCGAGCCGGTCGAACGGCTTTCGGCCGAAGACACGGTGCGGAGCTACAAGAGCCTGGCGGAAGTGGAACGAGCTTTTCGGTGTCTGAAAGGGATCGATCTGTTGGTGCGACCGATTCGACATCGCAGTGAGGATCGCGTGCCGGCGCACATTTTTCTGTGCGTGTTGGCTTACTATGTGGAATGGCATCTGCGCCGGGCTTGGGCGCCGCTGTTATTCGAGGATGAGGAGCGGTGGGAGGAGCGGAAGCGCCGCGATCCGATTCTGCCGGCGAAACCTTCCGCTTCCGCGCAGCGCAAGAAGCGCTCACATGAAACTATGGATGGGCTTCCCGTGCACAGCTTCGAGAGCTTGCTACGGGAGTTGGCCAGTCGGGCGAGAGTGACTTACGCGCTCAAAGCGGGCAAGTCGGAGGAGAAAACGAATTTAACCTTCCGGCAGGTGCCGGAGCCGACGCCAACGCAGACCCGGGCTTACGAATTGCTCCGGATGTTCCCAGTAGCCGCAAGGTGAATTCTGTGCTATCCCCTTGGAAATCAGCAGAATACTTTTTGGGACCTCATGGAACTTCGGGTTAGGGAAGAAAAACTGTCTCGAAAAAGCCGCTATTGCAGCTTGACGTAATTCCGGTGCTCAAGCCCCGACAGCAGCCACTTCCCACAATCAGTTTGCGAGACGCTCCACGAACTACGAGTGGAGCAACACCCGGACAAGACGTTCATCGGGGGGATTCAGCAAGCGGAGAGGTGGGTTCCGGGTGCCTGCAATCTGGAAGCTTTCCCCAAATACTGGGCCTTCACTCCGAACTCTGCCTCAGAGTGAAGGCCCGATCTGCTTGCAAGCGTTTCAGAAAATGCTCTCCGCCGGCGTATTCACGTCGATTCGAGTTCCGGTAATCGTTCCTTGGAGGTGAGCCAGGACATTGCCGGATTCATCGTACTGGTCGATCATGAAGGTGCCCGAGAACTTGTTTCCACCAGGGGCCAGAGTCACTTCTTCTTGAATATGGCCGGGACCTACCAGGGTGGCCCCGGTCGAATCCCAGCCTGCGCCAAGGTGGTTGAGCTTGTATTTGCTAAAGCCCACTCTCGCCCACACACCCAAACAGTAGTCGCCGGTGATCGGCGAACGTCCTCCGGAGTTCATGATCTCTGTGCCGTCGCTATGCCATTGCGAGTATCCGGCGTCGATTTCGGTGCCGTCAGGGATTCCTGCGCTGCCCACGGACACAAACTTCACGTGCCAGAAGCCCACGATTGCAGCATCGTCGCTGACGTACGCCGCCTCCAGAAAACGAGCCTGTCCGGGTTGGTAGTTCCAACTGCTGTGAGACGCCTTGGTTTGGGGTATACCGCCGCATTGTGCCGCGGCATTGGGCGCAAACGATAACGCCAGTGCGAGACCACCGAATGCAAGCGCCAACGTCCTGTAAGTTGTGTTCATGTGATTTCTCCTTGTCCGCCATCGTGCCGGTTTGGCAGGTAGCTAACTACACCCAACCGCCGCATCGAGAGCAATACAGAGAGGATAAAGCCAGGTAAAGATGAGTGAAGCGGCAAGCCACTGAAGCGAAACACGACAGGCTTGCCTGTTTATAGCAGGCTGGTATACTCCCCCCAACGAGGTGCTCCCCGTTGGTCGGAAGGATCTTCGAGTTCGGTGACTTTAGGCTAGATTGTGACCGCTTTGAACTCTACCGGGCCGGCCGCAGTCTGAAGCTGGAGTTAAAGCCAATGGAGTTGCTGATTCTATTGGCGGGTAGGACTGGCCAGCTCGTCACCCGAGCTGAAATCGCTGAGAGCCTCTGGGACCGCGAAGTCTTTGTAGACACCGAGCATGGGATCAATACCGCCATCCGTAAGATCCGCCAGGTGCTGGGGGATGATTCGGAACAGCCCCGTTTCCTGCTGACCGTCACCGGTAAGGGCTATCGGTTTATTGGAGCCGCCGCAGAAGGCTTTGCTCCATTGGCAGAGGGGCAGAGTGAGCCGCCGCTGGTGGAAAACGGCGGTGCGGCTCTCGACTATGCCATTGAACAACCCGCCTCCCCTCCGATCCAGAATCCGCCAGCCCCAGCCCAACAGGCAGAACTGCGACTGCCAGTCAAATCCACGGTCTCCAACAACCCACGCCTGATTTGGCTGGGGGCTCTTGCGGCGGCAGCCGTTCTTGCTTTCTTCATTTCCGTCACTCTGAGCCCGCGCAGTTGGAATGATCGATTCCTGGCCCGGGCCGCGAAACCCGACATCAAATCCCTGGCGGTGCTTCCCCTGGACAATCTTTCCGGCGATCCCGGGCAAGAGTACTTTGCGGATGGTATGACCGATGAGCTGACCACTATGCTGGCGAAGGACTCCACATTACGCATCGTCTCCCGAACGTCGGTCATGCAATACAAGGGAGCCCACCGTCCCCTGCCGGAGATAGCCCGCGAGCTTGGCGTCGATGGCGTCCTGGAAGGGTCGATTGCCCGCTCTGGCGATAAAGTGCACATGACCATCCAATTGATCCAGGCGCTCAGTGACACCCACGTATGGGCGGAAAGCTACGATCGAAACGCAAATGAATTGGTTTCCCTATCCACGGAAGCGACACAGACGATCGCCAGAAAACTAAATAGCGCCGTTCTTCCCCCAGCCCCCACGCGTTTTGTCAACGCCGAAGCCCACGACGCCTACCTGCACGGCAATTATCTCTGGTATCGAGGGAAGAACGAGGAGGCCGGCGCCTATTTCAGGAAAGCGACAGAACTGCAACCGGACTACGCCTTGGCCTGGACTGGTCTTGCAGGCTACTACGGTGTAGGCTCGGAGTACGCAACGAATCCAGAGGCTTCACTGGCGAAGAGCGAGGCCGCAGCCGCGAAGGCCGTTGAACTCGATGATTCGCTTCCCGAGGCGCACCAAACGTTGGGCGCGGCAATTTTTGCTTATCGCTGGGACTGGGATAGATCCCAGCAGGAGGTCACTCGAGCGATCCAGCTCGATCCCAAATTTTCCCAAGCTTATCACTTTCGTGCCAACATTCTAGCAGCTCTCAATCGCAACCAGGAAGCGATCGAAGCGCAGAAGAAAGCAACCGAACTCGATCCGTTCGCCCGCCCTTGGGCGTTGCCTCGCGTCTATGTATGGGCCCGACAATACGACGCGGCCCTCGCGGCTACGCTTGAGCAGCTCGAAGCAAATCCGCGCGACCCTGAATTTCACGAATTGTTGGCCAGGATATACCGATGCAAAGGCCTCTATAGCCAAGCCGCACTCGAATGGGAGAAGCAACTTTCGCTGTCCGGTGACGAGGAATCTGCTGCGAACGTGCGGCGTGCCTTCCAGCGGAACGGCTACAAGGGGGCGATGGAGTGGCAGCTGAGCCAACTGAAGAAGAAGTCGGCCACGCAATATGTCGCACCCTTCGATTTCGCCTACTGCTATGCCCAGCTCGGTGAAAGGGAACAAACCCTCGCTTCCCTGGAGGGAGCCTACCGGCAGCATGCTGTGGACCTGCTCTGGCTGCAGAGCGAACCGGCGTTCGATTTCGTCCACTCCGATGAGCGTTACCGTTCCATCATCAGGGGCATAGGACTTCCTCCCGCCTATTGAAGAATATCTAGTTTGAACACGTGTAGTCGTTCGCTTTTTGGGGCGTGGGGCAGGAGGTGAAGCAAGGCTGGGTGGCGGCCAGCGACCCGCCCCAATTACAACTGGGAACAATGTATCCGGTCTACATACGCGGCCAAGCCCAGCTCGTGGCCCACAACGGCGCTGCGGCAGCCACCGAGTTTCAGAAGTTTCTCGACCACCGGGGAATCACCTTAAACTTCCCACTGGGCGCTCTCGCCCATCTTGGCCTCGCACGCGCCTGCGCTCTCTCTGGCGACACCGTCAAAGCGAAGACGGCCTACAATGATTTCTTCGCCATCTGGAAAGACGCCGATCCCGACATCCCCGTCCTCATCGCAGCGAAAGCGGAGCACGCGAAGTTGAAGTAATAGTCACAGTTAACGCCTATCGCTTTCGTTGACGCTGTGTGCGGGGAGTCCTAAGATGGCGCTCAGCGGATGACCTGCCGTGATCGGCCAAACCATCTCGCACTATCGGATCCTCGAAAAACTCGGGGGTGGTGGAATGGGTGTGGTCTATAAGGCCGAGGACACGCGGCTACATCGCCCCGTCGCGTTGAAATTCCTGCACAGCGAGATGGCTCACGATACCGTCGCGCTCGAACGATTCCGGCGGGAAGCCCGGGCGGCATCGGCGTTAAATCATCCGAACATCTGCACCATTTACGACGTTGGCGAGCAAGATGGCCAGCAATTCATCGCGATGGAGTTTCTCGACGGCCACACTCTAAAGCATCGAATTTCGGGCAAGCCGCTGCCGCTGGAGCAGGTGTTGGAGTTGGGGGCTGAGATTGCGGACGCGCTCGACGCGGCACACTCCAAAGGGATCGTCCACCGCGACATCAAGCCTGCCAACATACTGGTGACCGAGCGCGGGAACGCCAAGATTTTGGATTTTGGTCTGGCGAAGCTGGCTCCAGCGGGCGGTGCGGTGAATCTTTCGGAGATGCCCACGGTCAGCGAACTCGAACAGCTCACCCGGCTAGGCACAGCGATTGGCACCATCGCGTACATGTCACCGGAACAGGTGCGCGGCGAGCCGCTGGATGCACGCACCGACTTATTTTCATTTGGCGTGGTTCTCTTCGAAATGGCAACCGGAGTCCCGCCCTTCCGGGGCGAAACCGCTGGCGTGGTTGGGGAAGCGATTCTGAATCGCACCCCAGTTTCGCCGGTACGGCTCAATCCCGACCTACCCTCAAAGTTAGAAGAAATTGTCAACAAAGCGCTGGAGAAAGATCGGAAGCTGCGCTTCCAACACGCCGCCGATATTCGCACGGATTTGCAACGGCTGAAGCGTGATTCCGATTCGGGTCGGTCCGCCATCGCAGAAACCGAGGCTGGGTTGAAGCCCGCCCGGAAATTCATTCGATGGGGGGTGGTCACTGGCGCAGCACTTGTGGTTGCCGCACTGGCCGTGGACGGTTGGTTGTTTTTCTCGCGCAAGGCGCACGCGCTGACTGACAAGGACACCATTGTCCTCGCTGATTTCACGAACACGACCGGCGACGGGGTCTTTGATGGCACGCTTCGGCAGGGGCTGTCGGTACAACTAGAACAATCACCCTTTCTGAGCATTATCTCTGACCAGCAAATCCAGCAGACCCTACAGATGATGGACCAGAAGCCGGATGCGAAGCTCGCGCCGGAGATTGCGCGGGAACTCTGCCAGCGGGCGGGGAGCACTGCCGTTCTCGACGGCACGATAGCGCAGATTGGTACGCCATACCTTCTGACCCTCAAGGCGGTCAATTGCTCAAATGGGGAAACGCTGGCGAGCACGGAGGCACAGGCGAGCGACAAGAATCATGTGCTCGACGCACTGGGAAAGACGGCATCGGAGATGCGGAACAAGCTGGGCGAGTCCCTGAGCACGGTGCAAAAATTCGATACCCCGCTAGAACAAGCGACTACCCCGTCGCTCGAAGCCCTAAAAGCTTTCAGCTCCGGCCGTGGGGCAGCTTCCCCCCCAATTGCTATTCCCTTTCTTAAACGCGCCATCGAACTCGACCCAAATTTTGCAGTTGCCTATGCTTGGCTGGGTGTCTGGTTCACCTCCATCGGGGAACCCAGCATCGCGGCGGACTATACCAGCAAGGCATACGAACTGCGTGACCGCGCAAGTGAGCCTGAGAAGTACTTTATATCAGCCATCTACAACAAAGAGGTTACCGGGAACCTCGAAAAAGCCGAACAATCCTGCAAGCTTTGGGCACAGGATTATCCCCGCGCCGAGATGCCTCATGATTACTTGTCGGGCGGAATCTACCCGCAGATGGGCCGATATGATGGAGTGGTTTCAGAAGCCCGAGAGGCAATTCGTTTAAAACCGGACTATTCTGTCTCCTACGTCTTGCTCATGTTTGGCGATATGGCTCTGAATCGCCTCGATGACGCGAACGCGACGTATCGGCAAGCTTCTGAACGCAACCTGTACCACTTTTTCTACCCTCTCGCTCTCTACCAGCTGGCCTTTTTGCAGAATGATGCAGCGGGAATGAAACAGCAGGTCACGCTCTCGGCAGGTCAGCCCGAGATAGAAGATACGTTGCGAGCCAACGAGGCGGATACCGCTGCCTATTCCGGGCGGCTCAGAGAGGCGGAAGGTTTGACTCGGCGGGCGATGGAATCAGCGGAACGGGCAGAAAAAAAAGAAAAAGCCGCGACCTTTTCCGCCAACTCCGGACTAAGGGAAGCCCTGTTTGGTAACGCCGAGGAAGCCCGGCGGCTTGCCGCGCAGGCAATGGAACATTCCGCAGGCGTCGATGTGGTGTATGGCTCTGCGCTCGCCTTGGCGTTTGCCGGAGACAACGGGCGGGCACAAGAACTGACTGAGGGGTTGCACAAACGGTTCCCGGAAGCCACAATCGTGCAATTCAATTACCTGCCAAGCCTCCGCGCAAAGCTTGCGCTCAATCGAGGAGATGCTAAAGAAGCCATAGAGATTCTTAGAGCTGCCGTGCCATACGAGTTAGGACGGACAACATTCACCGGCGACTACTTCTGGAACGCCTTGTACCCCGTTTATGTGCGTGGCGAAGCATATCTGGCCGCGCATCAGGGCAAAGAAGCAGCCGCCGAGTTCCTGAAAATCCTCGACCATCGCGGAATCGTCCTGAACCAACCCATCGGCGCCCTCGCGCATTTTGGCCTAGCCCGCGCCTACGCGCTGCAAGGTGACACCGCCAAAGCCCGCGCCGCGTACCAGGATTTCCTCACCCTATGGAAGGACTCCGACCCCGACATCCCCATCCTCATCGCCGCCAAATCCGAATCCACCAAGTTGAAATGAGGTACGTTGCTCACGCAACGCGTTCGAGAACCGTTAGCTGCCCGGCAGGACCGTGTTCGTGCTGTGATGAGGTCACCTTGATATGCTGGCCGCATCCAGGGTCCTTCATTAACCGGCATACGCTCGCCCGCGATATTCGGTGCTTCTCCGTCCAGATTGACTTGGATAAAGGCGCGGAATAAGATGCGCGTCAATGTCCGATTCTTCTCCACTTTCCGGGCGAACGATCTCCCACTATCGCGTTCTTGAAAAACTCGGTGGCGGCGGAATGGGTGTGGTGTACAAGGCCGAGGACACCCGACTCGACCGCGCCGTCGCTTTGAAATTCCTTCCCGACGATGTGGCGCACGACGCGCAAGCGCTCGAACGCTTCAAGCGCGAAGCCAAAGCAACCTCCGCGCTCAATCACCCCAACATCTGCACGATTTATGACATTGGCGAAGATGCCGGGCGGACGTTCATCGCCATGGAGTTTCTGGATGGCGTGACGCTGAAGCATCGAATCTCGGGCAAACCGCTCGAAATAGAACTGTTACTCGACTGCGCGATACAGATTGCTGACGCGCTCGATGCCGCCCATGCAAAGGGCATCGTGCATCGGGACATCAAGCCCGCAAACATTTTCATCACCACCCGCGGGCATGTGAAAGTCCTCGACTTCGGACTGGCAAAAACCTTGCCGTCCGCTTCGGCGCTGTCGCTGTCAGCCACACGCGAAACCGTGGATGAGGTATGTCCTGAACACCTGACGAGTTCCGGAATTGCTCTCGGAACGGTCGCATATATGTCGCCTGAGCAAGTCCGCGCCAAAGATTTGGATGCACGGACAGATTTGTTCTCCTTTGGGGCGGTGCTGTACGAAATGGCCACAGGCTCATCGCCCTTTCGGGGAGACAGCTCGGGTGTCATCACAGACGGAATTCTGAATCGCACTCCGGTCCCCGCGGTGCGATTGAACCCCGATGTCCCATCCAAGCTGGAAGACATCATCAACAAGGCGCTGGAGAAAGACCGCGAATTGCGTTACCAGCACGCCTCGGAACTTCGCGCCGACCTGAAGCGCCTCGGACGGGATACGGATTCGAGTCGGACTTCGTCGTCGGGAAGCCGGATGAATCAGGAACTCGGTGCAGGCCCTACAAATCGCTCGGCCGCGGCTCAGCCGTCAGCGGAGCTTGCGGGGAAGCAATATGGCGTTTGGGCCGTTTGGGCCGCTTGCGTTGCACTGCTGGCAGCAGCCTTTGTCGCGTATCACTTTTGGCCCCACTCGAACACTCCGAGCGGCGCAACAAGGATTACGCAAATCAGTCAGTGGAACAAACCGATGAACGACGCGAGGCTTTCTCCCGACGGCCACGCCGTAGCATCCACGTCACCGGTAGGCGGCGTGGCACAAGTGTTCCTGATGCTCGCTTCTGGTGGCGAGCCTCTTCAGCTCACGAACGACGAAGGCGACAAGGATGTCGATGCATTTTCGCCCGACGGCAAAGAGATCTATTACGTGAGGCCTTTCGGCCGCGGGGAGGCGTGGGCTGTGGCGGCACTCGGTGGGGCCTCCCGCCATGTGCTGTCCGCCATCTATGTGGTTCCCTCGCTGGATGGCAAATTCATTTATTATGCGAAGTCTGGTAGTCCCGGGATTTTTCGCGCGGACACATCGGGACTGAACGAAGAATCGGTGTACAACCCTGAAGGTACAGATGTCCTCTTCGTCCCGGCGCTGATATATCCCGGCGGCAATGAACTGTTCGCTGCTGGTATGCGAGGGGACACGCCGAACGCCGCCACCTTCAGAATAGACCTGACCAGCCGTCAGGCGGTTGAGTTAGATCCGGGGTCCGGGGATGATAACGGAATCGACAGTACTGACGGCGTATGGGGCGAACCAGGGAAAACCGTGCTGTTCAGCCGAACAATAAACGGGCTGACGCACATCTGGAACGGGAGCTTGAAGGACCGAAGTCTGACGCAGATTACTTTCGGAACGGGACCGGACTACTCGCCGATGCCTGACCCAGGAGGAAAAGGGATTTACTATTGTGAATGGCCAATCCTCCGGGTCCATGACTGCATACCGGGTTCAATCAAAACAATCGACGGACATCGTGTCGGAGGACGCAACCCAGCCTCGCATCTCGCCAGATGGGAAGCGCGTGATGTACATCACGCAACCCGCATCCCAGAGGAACCAACTCTGGGTGACGGACATCGACGGAGGCAACAGGGTGAAACTCGCCACCGGAGAAGATCTGGGAACAGGGACTTGGGCGCCAGACAATTTTCATCTGTCTTTCGAGGAGGCGGGAGCTAACGCAGCGCCCAAAGCCTACATCGTCGGGGCTGATGGCAGCGGTCTTCGTCAGTTGCCACGGACGGAAAATGTTGTCTGGAGTTCGGTATGGAGCCCTGACCAGAGATCGATTTACGTGGCTGGCGTGGAGAAGGAGATATGGGGTTCGATGCCGACCGTTTGGAAATGGAGCATGGACAGCTCGAATCCGGAGAAGTTCGTGGACAACTGCTGCGTTGTTACCGATATTGACCCCGCAGGGCAGTACCTGCTTGGTGTCGTACTGTTTGGAGAAAAGACAGGAATATACGAGGTTTCCATCTCCGATAGGAAATGCATCCCGTTGCTTCCCGGCGCGGTAACGTTTACTGCAACTTTTGCGCGTGATGGCAAGTCCTTCTTGTATGCAGTTGCTTCCCGCGGTGAAGTCACAATTTACCGTCAGGCCTGGAGAGACGGCAAAATCATCGGGGCCGCCCAGGTCGCGCTGAAGGTTCCCTTTGCTCTTGGCAACGCCTACGATTTTTCAAGGGATCTTTCCACCATAGTCTACGCGCGTCCCGGCGGTCACGCCGACCTTTATCTTCTGAGCCAAAAATAAATCCTTGGTTGCAGAACAGACTGCGAGCTTAAGCCACCTCAGGCACACCGACCAAGCTCGCCCGCGTATCAGGACTTCTTCACCCAATGGAAAGACGCCGACATTCCCATCCTCATCGCTGCCAAAGCGGAGTACGCCAAGTTGAAGTAATGTACGTTCAGGCAGCGCATTCGAGAACGCCGGCTGAGGCATGCCCTGGCCGTTCCTGAATCACTTTCAGCGGCACCCGCAGTGAAGATAGAAGAGAGGCGTTGAAGTGGCGGAAACCGCGAAATCCGGCTTCTCTGATGTCGAGCGAACGAAGAAGTGGCTTCAACTTGCGTCGCCGAAATAGAGTCGCATCGCACGGACTCCCGGTCGAACTGAAGAGCAGAAATTCGTGCCCCTTCTCTTTCTGGCGGTCTGCCTGTTCCCAGCGCAGCGCGCCGCGCTGAGCAGAAATCCCAATTGTTCTCAACGCATTGTTCGTTTTCGGAGCCTGAATCCTGCCGTGCCCGACTGCCTATCACCAACAGAAATGCGATCGGGTTCGACATCGCCAAGTCGCAACCCTGCTAGTTCGCCCGCTCTAAGCCCCGTTTCAGCGGCCAACCAAAAGAGGGCCCGATGTTCGCCTTGAGAATGAGCTATGATTCTTGCCACGTCCCCAAGACGAAAATATCGGGGCACCTTGCGGCTAATACGCGGAAGTCTCGGTTTCGGCAAAACGGGGTCCACGTAACCCTGAGCCAACGCCGCGCTCCAAACGAGTCGCACTGTTGCCCATAGGTTCCTTATCGTTTTCGGCTTGTATTCATCTCCCACCATGGCAGAAATGACCCGCTGCAAATTGCCCGTCGTGATTTGCCTCATATCCTCCTGGCTAAAAGCAGATTTGAGCCGTTTGATGTGTCAAAGGAAGAACAGGTTGAACATGACACGGAGTGATAACAGACTGCCTCAGGAATGCGGGTTGTACGTTGCTGATTCTTCGGACTGCAAGCATTTTGGCGAGGGACAGGCGTGACGACAGGCACTTCCTGAGGCGCGATTCGAGCGCGGGCGGCATCCGCAAGCCCCCGACGATTGCCTTGCTCTTGGACGTCCCTTACGATGGATGGACCCGATAGCTCAGAATGTGTCGCTTAACTACCCGCTCCCTTCACTCCCATTTCCGCTGAAGTCGGACAGGCGCATCAGAACGTGACCGCCGCGGGCTCATACTCCAGGAGGTCCGCATTCATTACACGATCGTTGGAGTCCAAATCAAGCCGCAGATAGGTCGGCCGGAAGATGATCCAATTCTTCAAAAAGCCGGTGGCCATGTCCTGGACAAACGTTTTGAGCGTCCCGCCGGCTATCTCGGGACGAGCGGTAATAATCTCGTAGGGCAGCCGGATCATGTCGGTCCACGCGCCGGAGTTCAAGTACCAGTGCCCAGGCCGCAGTTCGATTTTTTTCGCTAGGTGCGTGTGGCCGAAGAGAACGAATCGGAAGCCGCCATCGAACAGCTCGTTTGCGGCATCGGCGTACTCCGGCGCGGCCTCGTAAGCGCGGTCGAAATTCCGGTCGGGTTGCAACGCCTGGAGGGCTTTGAGGAGCGCTGGCAAGCGACGCCCGAGATCCGCGTCGTCTGGGCTAAAAAATAGTTTGGCCAAGCCGACCGCGCGATCCACAAAATTGGCAGTCGAAATGTCGCCGCCGAACTCCGCAGTGGGGGCGCTCGCAACGGGCGGCAGCGCGTCCAAAAACCCCTGTGCATCGCCAGACAGCCGATTCTGCAGGATTTCTTCAAGCGCCGCTTCTCCGTCGTCGCGCGAGGCTTCCCCCCTCTCTTCGGCGAGGAAGGCGCCCATGGGCGAGCCGAAACCAGTGGATGCCGAAGCCGGAATCGCATGAATGTCCGTTCCGAACCGAGAAGGAAAAGGTTCGTGCTTGCGCTGGAGCCGGGATTTCAGGGCCAACCGGGCAACCGTTGCCAAAATCCGCCGATACCCCGGCTCCAGCGCCAACAGAAACGGCACGGCCACATCGGTTTCCGGCTTCAGAAGATCAATGAACTTGTACTCGTGCTTTATCGGGTTAATCACCCAGGAAACCAGCTTGCTTCCCACAGGCGGATCGAATGCGGATTCCTTGGGCAAAAATTGTTTGCGAGACATAAACGACGAAAGGCGTAAAAGGCCGCCATATTCGACAGCGTTCCAAGTGTCGTAGCGGTTTCCATGCTCAATCAGCGCATCTCCCACCGGATATGCTTCGCCATTCGAGATGAGCTCGTAGTCGTGGTCCGGTTTGACGCCGATGATCTCCCTGAGTTTCTGCCGCACTGGGTGCAGGCTGAGCTCGATGTCATGGTTGCCGGTAAGGATGGTGAGGCGATGGCCTTTGCCAAGAAACGCACCGAGCGCTTTGAAGAATTGCAGGTCACGATCGGCGATTGCTTGGAGCTTGGCGCAGGCGGCTTCTTGGCGATAAGTGAACGGCGTCCAATCTCCCGCGAAACCGTCTTCTTGCGCTTCCGTTTCGAGCCTTTTCTCCGCCAGAAAATCAACCATGTCTCCGTTGATCACCAGTTCTACTTTTGCGCTACGGAGATTCGCTGCGCGGGTCAATGATTCGACGAATTCTGTCAGTTCATTCACGTGCGTATTGATACGGAATCCGCGGCCTGCCTGGGTTTTGCTGTACTCGCCGCCAAGGTGGAGGTCTGAAATCACATATACGCTGTGATCGACAATCCCAGCCATGAGCATTCCCTTCCCTGTTTCATCCGCTCTGCCACGCGCGAGGGGCTATCTTATCACCGTACCTAGCAGGGTGAACTCGCGGCATCCAGTTGTGCCAGCCGCCGATTTCTTGCGTCAGCTATTTTTGCGCTTCTTCGGGGCTTCCCTCAGAACGTGTGCCGGTATTCGAGCCTCACGATATCCTGGTACCAGGTTGCGTTGGTGAGCGCTCGCCCGTATCCGACATAGACGGAATTTCCCCTTCCAAACATTGCCCTCGCGCCGAACTTAAGATTGACAATATTGGTGCCGCCCGCATCGACGGAGCAGCCCCCCCCGCCTGACGTACAAATCGTTTTGGGGGGAAAAGGATTTGGCGGAGTTTCGAGCCCGCCGAGCACATGCCAGCCGAAGACCTCTACCACAGGCGCGAACTGGATGCGCTGACTTCTTACGAGCAAATAACTGGGCCCGACGCCGTAGAAAAACACGTCGCCCGCGAAGTTGCTGAGTGTCTGTGTCCCAAGCTGTTCCCCTTTAGAACCTCCGATCGGATGCGAGTCGCCAATTTGCGATTCGACCGTCCAACGATCGGAAAGCCTCTGGTAATACAATAGCGACGGCTCAAGGCTGTAATGATCCGTGCCTAGCCCTTCAGATCCGTTCCCCGAAGGAAAGTAGGCTCGGACCTGCAGCGTCAAGCGCCGATTCGAGTCGGCGGCGAGGGCAAACTTCACTCCGGCTTGAACGTCACTCAGTCCCCACCTGGTGCGCGTGCTAGGAATTTCGGGCGGTATCGCGTTCGCGTTGAACGAACCCGCGAGGAAGCTGCCGGGTTGCGGCTCGACCCAGCGGGCCGGGAGTTCAGCGAACATCGAAAACCGTCGGACCGGGGCATATTCAGCCTGAAGGTATGCTTGTTGGAAGTTGATATCCTTCGATGCGCCCGGGAAATTGGGCCCCGGCGCGCCGGGAACGTTCGTGCAGTTGCACTGCGGGTAGAAAAACTCTGCGCGATCCGGAACGCTGTCGTGGAAGCTGGCGTCGAAGCGAACACGAACCTGCGTGGCAACGGTGGCGTCATCGACGTAGCCAACCATGCTCAAGGGAATGTTGGGCCTGGGCTCGCTTCGAGGCTTGGCAGATTTGTGCGGTTTGGCAGCTCCTTGTTGCTGCGGATTCCCATTTGGTCCGGAACTCGGCTCGGGGCCCTGAGTCATTGGGACGGGAACCAGGCGACTGGCAACGGCCACGTCAATCGGCTCCGTTTCGGGAACGGACTGCTTTTCTTGGCCTGGCGTACTCCGAGGGGCCAGCGCCAAGAACACGAGCAAGCATCGCGAGAAAATCGCTCCGCGATTCATTTCCCCGATTCCTCGCTTGCCAGAGCCCGTTGCAAAGACTCATAGGTTTTCAGAAGCCGCGTTCGATCTGGCTCGACCAGATCCGGCAGGACGTGTCCCAGGCTCTTGATCGCCAACACTGCGGTGCCGCGATTGCCATCCGAAAGATATGTCTGTGCAAGGCTGGCGTACTCGTCTCCCATCGCTCGGTACAGCACGTGAAATTCCGGATGGTCCGATGGATCCAGGTATAGATAAAGCATGTGCGCTTCCGCGCGCTGTCTCTGCAAAAACGGGGGTGGCGTAGCCAGTTGCTCAATGCTGTCAAGTGCCGCATCGTTCTCCTGCCTCGCCCTCCGCACGTCGCCCGTTTGCAGTAGCAGAAAGGACAGGTTGTTTCGAAACAGCTCGAGTTCCTCCCGATATCCCCAATTGTCGGGATAGACCTTTATCAGCTGTCCGTGGCTCTGAATGGCGCGCTGGGCGAGTTCCTGCGCTTGCTGCAGCTCGTTTTCACGGCTGAGCAGCGCGCTCAGGTTGTTGTAGGCGAGGATCGAATCGTGCAGCGGCGGGTTTTCGTTTTCGGCCGGCTTAACATTGGCCAGCGGCTCGAGCAGGCGGATCGCCTCGCGGAAATCCGATTCGGCTTCTTTGGCGTCGTTTTCATCCGAGCGCAGGATGCCGCGGTTGTCATAGGTGCGAGCCAGTTCCTGTTGATACTGCGCATTGCGTGGTGCCTCGGTGTGCAGCTGTTGCTGCAGCCTGAGAGCCTCGTCATACTCGGCGCCCGCCTGCGTCCGCAGGCCCGGTGCGTTGCGCGTGTCTTCTGCCCACACCATCATCGTTTCGCCGAGCCAGTTGTGGGCATAACCAAGTGCCCGGCGATGCTCGGCATTGCCTGGATTCTCGCGCAAGAGTTCCTCAAGTCCTGTGACCGCCGCTCGGTATTGTTCCACCGCGGCTTCCCATTGCCCCAACAAACGATCGATGTCCCCGAGCTTTGAATACACCAGCGCGCTTTCCGCGCGAAACTCGGCGTCATTCTTGCTCTGTTTGGCCAGAAAGTTGGAATAGAAATCCTGTGCTTTGAGCAAAAGCTCCTGCCGGAACTGCTCGAGTTGCGGCGCATCGGGCGCGTCGCGCGCCTGCCGGCGGCCGGCCGAGGACAAGCTTTCGTCCACAGCCCTTTTGGCCAGCTCCAGGTTGGCCGAGGCAATGTTCCTCTCGCGCACTGCCTTTGTTGCTTGCAACCGCGCCATGACGGCGCTGGCGATGATCATCAGAACCGCTGCGGCGCTCAGCGTGTAAAGTGCTCGGCGATGGCGTTCCCGTTTCCGTTGCTGTTTACGGCTCGCTTCAACGAATCTCTCCTCCTTCTCGGTCAGCGCTCGCATGCCCGGCGCGCCGGCCTCCACAGCCTCGAGCAAGCCCTCATCGAGCAACCCCGATTCGCTGCCCTTGTTCCAGTCCGCAATCCGGCTCTCCAAAATCCGGCGCGCCCGCTGCCCCGGATTTTCCGAAGCTTCCAGCCGGTCCCGCACAATCGGCGCGATCGTGTCGTGGCAGAGTCGAGTCGAGTGCTGCTCGTTATCGCGCGAGGTGTCGCTCAGCAGGAACAATGTTTGCATCTCTTGGACGCTGGCGGGAATCTCGCCAGCGCGGTGCCGATAGGTTGTCAGCAACTCTTGGGCGCTCCGTTCCTGTGCCGTTCGCGACGGTGTGGTATGAAACGCGAGTACGTCCAGCGCCAACCCGGACTCCACCCATTCCCCTTTCGTCACTCGAAGCGTTTCGAGTTGTTGATCTAAAAAGTCGCCGAGCAGCAGCCCTTTTTCTTTCAGCGCCAGGTATCCGTCCCAGGTCATGGAGGGCGCGCTGCGGGACTCGTTGACTGCCTGCCGCCACAGCTTGGTCAGTAAAATCTGCAGCGTCGGTGCAATCGGCGAATGCCGATCGGCGAGCAAATCGCTGGCAATGGTGTTTGCCAGTTCCGGCTCGATGTTCAGACCGTAAAATCGCCTCAACCGTTCGGTTTGCGTCAAGCCAGTGATCGCCTCGATGATTGCCGCGCGGTCCAGCCCTTCCAAAAACACCTTCCCGTACATGAGGTGGTTTGCCTCGATCTGTTTCTGGATCTCTGGGAACCACTCTTTGCGGAACGACACCACCAATCGGCCGCGAGGGGGAGACGCTCGCTCGAACACTCTCCCGATTTCCTCCGCAAACTGCTCCAGTTCATTCGGATGCTCCGCAAGCGGATGCGTGTACACTTCTTCGAGCTGGTCGAAGAAAACAATCAGCGGCTTGCCGCCACGCTTTTCTGCCTCAATCCATACCTCGCGGAGCGAACCGGCCGATTCGCCGCGTTCGCTTCCGATCAGATTCAGGTTGTCTCGAAGAGTGTTAACAAGCGTGCTTCGCGGGTCGCGGCGCAAGTAGCACGTTTGGTGTTCCCACTGGAGTCGCGGAAGCAGGCCGGCATCGAGAAAGGAGGACTTGCCAACGCCCGCCTGACCGTACAGCAGGACAACCGTCGCCGCGCCTTCCTCGGTCAGACAGTCGTACATTTGCCTGATTTCCCGGTTGCGGCCAAAGAATATTTCGGCCTCTTTAGCGGTAAAACGGGCCAAGTGCCGAAAGGGCTCAGCGGGGAGCGGTTGGTGCGCCAAACCCGGCAAACCGAAGCACGGGTCCGGAAGCGGTAGGAGCTTCCCTAATTTCTGCAACACGGAGGAGATCGGACACGCATAGAGCGTCCCCGCCACGGTCTGGAAATGTTCCTCCATCAGAGAAAAGCGCAGCAACCCCACCACCGCCTGTCGAGACCCGCTCCTCACCAGCACGGGTCCACCGGAAAGGCCTCGGACTCGAGCTCCTTGTCCCGCTGCTGCTTCTTCCGTGAATAGTTGAACCGCCCGATTTCCTTCCAGTGTCCCCAGGCGGTTTGCAATCCGCCCCCTCATTACCATGCCGTCGACGGATTCGGCTTCGGGGAACCCATAGGTTTCCCATTCCACGCCTTCCTCGCGCAACTCGGCTAAGGGCAGCGGGCGCGGGCTGTTCCCTGCAGATATGGGCGCCTCGCAATGCAGCAGCACCCAGTCTCCTGCACGGTCCCAGTGGTTCTTGTCTATAACTGCTTTCGTACGGAGATTCGGAAAGGATAAGACAATCTCACCGGGATAAGGGGTTAGAAGCTCCTTGGTCCGATCGGCTACGACATGTAGGGCCGTCAGCGCCAAGCCATCTGCCACCAGGAAACCCGTTCCCCGGCTGAGGACGCGCTGGTTCTCGATGACTTCGATGCGCGCTATGGCATTCCGAACGCTGGCTTCCATACGGGAGTTCTCCTTTCCGCGCGACGGTCGGGCAGCGGGTGCTAGCGCTCTGGTGCGTCCTTCAAGATAATTCGGGCCGAGCGAGGATCATACATCTATCCAAGCAGGCCGTTCGCACTGAAATGATCGAACCGGCGCAGATGTTGAATTCTGGTTTTCTTCTCAGCGGCGCCACGAGTTGTTGGCGTCACATTCGTCGTCCATCCTAATCGCGAGTCGTGCGAAAATCTTGTGCTATCGTTGGCTCCACGTCCGCCCCAGTCGTGATCGCCAGCGGCAGGGGCGGCCATCGTTAGGCGTTGGCGACGTCGACTACAACTTACGGCCGGAGAACACCGTGCAACGACTGGCAGGCAATATCGCGGAAATCAAGATCCACTACACCGTCGTAGTGGTTGGCTCCGGCTACGGCGCCAGCATTGCCGCATCCAGAATGGCCCGGGCCCAGCAGAAAGTATGTGTGCTGGAACGGGGCAAGGAGTGGCTTCCTGGAGAATATCCGCGCACCCCGCTGCAGGCAGCCAAGGAAATGCAAGTCGATTTTCCCGAAGAGCACCTCGGAGACCGCAGGGCTATTTACGATCTTCGCGTGAACCGCGACATCTCCGTCTTCCTGGGCTGCGGATTGGGCGGGACCTCACTGGTGAACGCCAATGTTTCATTGCGAGCAGATCCTCGCGTCTTTCAGGATCAGCGCTGGCCTGTTGCCATACGCGCGGAAGCAACTCGAATCGCCGGCGGCGATGACGCCGATATTCTGCTGTCCCAAGGCTATCACTATGCCGAGGAGATGCTGAAGCCAACACCCTATCCGGATGCATTTCCGGCGCTGCCAAAGCTTGCGGCGCTCGAACGATCGGCCAAAGAACTGGGGGCCAAGATCTATCGTCCCCCGATCAATGTAACCTTCGAGGAAAAAACCAACCACGTGGGAGTCGAACAACACCCCTGCAAATTGTGCGGCGATTGCGTGACCGGGTGCAATCATGGGGCCAAAAACACCTTGCTGATGAACTATCTGCCAGACGCCCAAAACCACGGGGCCGAGATCTTCACCCAAGTTGCTGTCCGGCACTTGGAGCATAAGGGAGGACGGTGGATCGTTCATTACGAACTCTTGGGCAGCGAATCCGAGAAATTCGGTTCAGCGGAACGTTTCTTGACAGCCGATATCGTGATCCTTGGCGCCGGAGCTCTGGGGTCCACTGAAATCCTGCTTCGCTCATCCGAGCATGGCCTTGGTGTTTCTTCGCTTCTCGGCAAGCGCTTTACGGGGAATGGCGATGTCTTAGGATTTGCTTACAACTGTGATTCGATGATCGACGGCGTAGGTTTTGGATCTCATTCGGAAGAGGATCGGGATCCCGTCGGGCCCTGTATCGCCGGAATTATAGACCTTCGGGATCACCCGGATGTTTCGCAAGGCATGGTAATCGAGGATGGTTCCATTCCCGGTGCAATTAGTGGAGGCCTCCCGCAGGCCTTCGCGAGTGCCCTGCGGTTAGACCGAACGGCCGGGCACGAACCGATGGACTTCGGGGAGCCCGATCTTCCGGAAGGGAGCTCCGCAGCAACGACGGGCGGACCAGCCGGCCCCGTGCGCCGAGAACTGGACAGCCTGATTCTTGGCCCACATCACGGGGCCGTTCGCAATACGCAGACATTTCTGGTTATGACTCATGACGACGGCTCGGGTGAGATGAGTCTCGAAAATGACAGGCTTCGCATTCGGTGGGATCGAGTCGGCGAGCAGGCCATTTTCGAGAAGGTGAACGGCAGGCTCGAACAGGCGGCCCGGGCGGTTGGCGGCGCGTATGTGCGCAATCCCGTTTGGAGCCAATATCTGCATCGCAAGCTGGTCACCGTCCACCCACTGGGCGGCTGCGTCATGGCGGATGATATAGAACACGGTGTCGTGAACCACAAAGGCCAAGTTTTCAATCCGCGTCAAAAAGACGCAGTGCATCGCGGCCTTTATGTTTGCGACGGTTCGATCGTCCCTAGCCCGCTGGGAGTCAATCCGCTGCTGACAATCTGCGCGCTCGCCGAGCGCGAGTCTGCATTGATTGCCGCGGACCACGGCTGGTCGATCGATTACACGCTTCCGTCCCTCGCGCGGCAAGGGTCTGCTGACCGCACCGTTGGCATCGAATTTACCGAATGCATGACCGGCCACTTCAGCCTGCATGTGCTGGATGATTTTCAGGACGGCGCCAAAGTCGGGGAAGCGGAGGGGTCCTCGATCCGGTTTGTCGTCACGATCACCACGGAAGACGTGCACGCTTTGATCGAGCATCCCAGTCACGAAGCACGAATAAGCGGCACGGTAGAGGCACCCGCGCTTTCGAAAAAGCCTCTTTCCGTGGCCGACGGCACATTCCGTCTGTTTACAAAGAGTGTAGATGCGGTCGAAACTCGAAACATGATCTATCGCATGCGGCTGGCCAGCGAGGAAGGCCAGGAGTACTTGTTGGAGGGACTGAAAGTCGTTCGTGATGACGGGATTTTGAATGTGTGGCGCGACACGACAACTCTATATGTCACGATTCGCGGAGGCGGCCAACAGCAAATTTTAGGGAAGGGCGTGATGACGATTCACAGCGCCGATTTCTTGCGCCAACTTTCCACTATGCGTGCGACGAACGCTGCCAGCTCCCACGAGCGCCTGCGCGCCCTAAGCCGATTCGGCGCCTTTTTCGCGTCCGTTTTGTTCAACACGTACGCTGGCATTTTTGCGCCGCTCAACTCCGCGGATAGCTTCGAGGCGCCCAGGCAGAAAAGAGCCCTGCGCATTCGTGCGCCGGACGTCCATTTTTTCGAAACGGCGGATCGCGCTCAGCTGCGCCTAACCCGCTACCAAGCCGGCGCCAAAGGCCCGGTACTGCTTTCCCATAGTCTTGGCAGCTCCAGCCGTATTTTCTCAATCGATACGATTGACCCGAACTTGCTCGAATTTCTGGCAGCGAACGGTTTTGATGTGTGGCTTCTCGATCATCGCGCCAGCATCGATCTCCCTGTGGCAAAGACGCAATTCACGGCCGATGAAATCGCGCTTTACGATTATCCTGCCGCAGTGAATCAAATTCGCGCCATCACCGGATCCGATTCGATTCAAGTCGTCGCCCACGGCTTTGGAGCGATGGCCTTTTGCATGGCGATGCTGGCCGGCCTACAAGGAGTGCGTTCGGCAGTCTGTTCCCAGATGGGGACCGATATTGCGACATCGAAGGCGGCGCGCCTCAAAGCGGGCTTGCACATGCCCGAGCTGTTGGAGGGGCTGCATATCCGCTCGCTCTCTGCCGATGTGACGAACGAGAAGCGCTGGTATCAGAAGCTCTATGACCGGGCCCTTCAGTTTACGTCCTTTGATCACGGCTGCCGCAGCCCCGTGTGCCGCAGAATCAACTTCCTGTACGGGCCGATCTGCCGGCATGAGAATCTCAACAACGCTACTCACGAGGCACTGCGTGAAATGTTTGGGGTCGCCTGCATGAAGTCATTCGACCATTTGGCGTTGATGGCGCGGGTGGGGCATGTGGTCGATGCGAACGGGCAGGAAAAATACATGCCCCATCTGACGCGCCTGGCAATCCCGCTCTGCTTCATCCATGGCGCCGCGAATGAGTGTTATCTGCCCGAGAGTACGCGCCTCACGTTTGACACGCTCTGCGCCACCAACGGTGGCCACTTCTACAGCCGGCACGTCATCCCGGGATATGGACATATCGACGGCATTTTGGGGAAAAACGCGGCCTACGATGTGTACCCCCACATCCTAGCGCACTTGGAGGGCAGCGCCACCTGAACCAGGGCGTCGCCGAAGGCGGAAGGCTAGGTTGACGCGGCGCGGCCGAATTTCTCGTACAGCATGCTGGAGAAGCGCACGTCGGGGTCGTGCCGGCGCTTGAGCGCAAGGAATTCTGGAGAACGCTTGTATCCGCGTCGAAATTGTTCGCAATTGGCAAAAATGTCGAAGGCCAGGTACTGTCGGCCTCCCAACTCCAGCGCGGCATTCAATAACTCATGCGTTGCGTTCCTCAAACGCTCCGTCCAGCGCGCATCGCCTTTCCGGGCCAAATAACAGGGAATCATGCAAATGGAATCCTCCGGGGCGGCAGCGAGCAATGCTTTCGCACTGCCGGGAACCCAACGGAAATGGTTGGCAGCCAACGCCAAGTCCGGATATTTGTCGAAGATGCGGCCAGCGGACCTCGCAAAGTCGACAAAACAATCCTTCGGTACGAAATACTTCTGCAAAAGCATCCCTTGAAACACTCGGGGAGGCCGGTCCCACAGAAGAAGCCTTCGGCTACGCAAGGTTTCCTCGGCACCGCCGCCGGTCATCCACATGATATCGAGGGACCGGTTGCGGACCCACGATGAGCGGCGCTGCAGCTCGATAAAGACATCAAATATCAAGGGCTTGACTTCATCGCGTTGCAGCGCATCCCCGTTCGGCCGCCAATCGCCGTCAGACTCGACATATTCATACGTGACATAAAAGCCCCGGGTGCAATCCGGTGTGAGAAAGCCGTAACAGACGGGGGGACAGTTGCCGCCTGCTTGTATTCGTTGTATATAGCTTCGGCAGAGTTCCGAGAGGTTCATCCGAGCGATCTCGCATTTGCGCACGACGCGGTCGCGAACCAGCTTGAGCGTGGCGTCCACGATCGGCCCAAGCATTCCAAAGCCGCCCAGGACACCGGAAAAAAGCTCTGCATTTTCGCTTGGGCTGACGGAGATGATGGTGCCATCGGGCTTCACGAGGCGAAAAGAGTCCACGGCTTCGATCAGCGGGCCGTAGTCTACACTCTTGCCGTGGACGTTGGCAGCAAGCGATCCGCCGATGGTAAAGGTATCGAACTCCTGTTTGGTCGTGACGGATAGGCCGTGGGACTCCAGGAGGGGGGGTGATGTTCCCCCAGGTGGCGCCGGACTGCACGCGGATGGTGCAGGCCGCAGCATCAAGGCCGAGAACCTTGTTGAATTGACGCATGTCCAGAACCGCGGCGCGCGGGCAGAATGATTGGCCTCCGGCGCTGTGGGCGATGCCGCGCACGGAAACAGAGCTACCACACCTCGCCGCGTCGGCGACGGTTTGGGCGAGTTGATCTTCGCTCCGGACGCTGACGATGCGGCTCACCTGGGCCGATTCGATCCGGCCCCAATCGGTAATCTTGGCACCGTCGCCGTTCGACGACGCTTGGGTCATGGGCCCTCTCCCTGGCGAATTCCCTGGCGAACTACTATCCCGCTGTCGCGGGAACGAGCGCTTGATTCCGGCCAACGCCGCGCTGCGAAAAACCGCTGCAATGCGAGCCAGAGTTCAGGGAACTTCGCGTTACGCTCTACGGCCTCGGTGCTTTTCCAGAAATTGCAGCAAACGAGGGAAAACATCCAAATGATTGTTCTTTCCCATGAAGACATCCTGATGGCCGTAGCCCTCAAAGATGTGCAGCTCGTGGCGTCCCGGAACGAGTTGCTCCATGCGCTGGTGGCAGACAACGTTCGAGTCGACAAAGACGCGATTATTCCGTCCGGTCATGAATAAAACAGGAGTCGTGATCTCCTTCACATGGTCAAAATAATTGTCGGGCAACGTGGAATAGCGCGGATCGCGCGGGTCAAATTTCACTGCGGTGTTATTCGCCCGCACCATCCGTCGCACGTGCCGGTAGTAGTGCATCGCCACGCCTCCATAGAGATCACCGCCGCGACGATGGGTTACATCGTGAAGATTCTCATGGCTATAGAGGGCGGGCCAGCCGGTGCCCCACATCAGGCTGAGCATGTGGCAAGCCGGCACATCGCATTCGCGATGGAAAAAGGAAACCAACTTCGAGAATATCTTGCCGCGGGTGAGCCCTGGATCCTCTGCCCATCTTGGATTCATATAGGGGAATCCGATGGCGTACTCGATCAGGAACGGAGCGAAGGTCAATTTCACTTTCGACCATCCAGGGACGCGTGGCGTGAGGCTAATGCTGTTGGCAATCAGGCTGGCAATGCCGGTCGTGGCTCCGCCAAAGAGGCTCATCGAAAACGAAACCGCGCCCAGGCAGTGGCAGATCACATGGATCGGGCGATCGCCGACGTGGCGACGCAGTTCGGCAATCGCGGCCGGAAAATCGAACAGCGCAATATCATCCATGTTGTAACGGTTGGGAAGCAGGTTGTACGGATGGCGATTGCTCATCCGAAAGTCAAGCGTCCATACATCGGTGAATGAATGATCGAGAAGATAGGAAACGAGGTTGTAGTGTTCGGGCATGATGAACATGTCCGAGGAAGTAGTTAGGCCGTGGACGATTAGGACGATGTCGTCAGCCGGCTTCCGCAGGAATCGCAACATGCTGAGACCGAGCCCATCGGGAGTCGTGAAAGGATAGGTCGCTGTCTCACAGTCGCGAACACCTTCAAGCGTGTAAAGCGGGATTTCCCGCCGAAACGTGCGTTCGAGGCTGAGGGGCGGAAATGCGTGCACGCCGTAGACGTCCCAGAGATTGCCCAGAAAGAATTTTCCGAAATCGGCAGCGGCCTGCGTGCGTGCGGGGAGAGTCGAGCCCATAACGCGGAGCGTTGTCAGTTGACGCATGAAATCCGTCTTTTCAATGTGCAGAATTCCCATAGCTATGACGCGCGTAGAAGCGTCGTCCTCCGCTTCGACATGCCCTTCGAGCAGCTTCGTATACAAAGTCGATGTGTCCGACCAGACGCGGGCGAGTTCCATTCCTGCGGCGTGCGCGCGAACGGACTTGAAACCGAGCAGCGTCAGCTTGCGCCCGCTCCCATCCTCAAAGTGAAGACAATAAAGCATGCGCCGTTGCCCCGCCGAGGCATCGACGAAAAGGTTAAACGAGCCGCGCTCGACGAAGAGCCTCCCTCCCAAATAATCGCATTGAATGTATCCGTCCGCGCGGGCAGGATGCGCCGGATCGGACAGGAACGCGGCGACGTCGGAAGTGGCAATGGTTAATTGGAACGTCAGGCGATACGCATCCTGCGCCTCGGCACCGGCCTGAAAATCAGTCGCTCCGAGGGCAACGCACCCTTTCATCTCTTCTGTGAATTGGAGTGCAATGGCACCAGAAGCGTCGGAGTTCGTTCCTGGCACCGGTGAGGTAGACATGCTGGGCGTTGCCACAAGGCCTCCCTCTGTTTTCGACTGCCCGCGTTCCACGTACCACAAATGCCGAAGACTATCGGTCAGTCATCATCGCGTAGAATTCCGAAATGCCGGGCATGGTCAGGCGGCTGACCTTCGTACGACGCGGTCACAATCACCACGGCGCCGTCCTTGGATAGCTTTCCCACTGCCGAGTCCAGCGCGCCGATCGCTGGTAGGTAATCTTGCGTGTTGGCGTCTGTCGCGATCCGCTGTGCAAACGCTTCCGCGGCCCCTGCGTGCGAGCCGAACAGCACCTGAACCGGGATGTTATTGCTGGCAGCCCCGCTGCTGCTGGCTAGAGGCTTTCCCGATACGACAGCTGCAGGTGTTCGAAGCACGGTGTCTGGTTCCCGAGCACCCGTGCCACTTCTTCTCGCGCACGTTCCATCACCATCGGATGCCGGAGCAACTCGCATATCGCAAATGAAAGCAGCCCGCTGGTCGTCTCCTGGCCGGCGGCGAGGAACGTCATCAACTGATACCGGATGTTCTCATCGCTCAAGCGTTCGCCAGTTTGCCGATCTTTGGCGTTGCGCATCACGTCCAAGATGTCTCGGTGATCGCCAGCATCGCGTTGCTTTTTTGCGCTCAGCGACCAATTCATCAGCGATTTGGTACATGAGGCGGACATCTTCGTCGTACTGATGCTTGGTCAGAAGCACCAACCGGGTTTGCATTGGCGGTCGCCGGGTGCGCGCTCCGGCTATGGGCCCATATTCCCGGGAAAGCTTCATTAGAGACTGAACGGGAGCTTCGGGGTCGAGGTGGGAAAGCGTTCCGATGATCGGGGCCGGTTTCGGCCCAGGAATTGTTGTCTCATCGACAGCCATAGACGATCGAGCTTAAGCCTGAATTCCGAAATTGAATAGCACTGTTTTGCCCTAACTCGGTTAAGTTTCAGTTGGATGAAAGAAACGCCGAGGAGGACAAAACAGTGCACCGCTCTTGGGGGCGGGAAGAAAGTGGAATTGCGCGACTTGCTCACCGCTTCGCGATTCGTCTCACTTCACCCAACGCTATCGATCCGGTGGAAACCTTCACCGCCTTCTTGCTTTCGGTGGTGGTCGGAGCGCGGCGGTTTGCACGCACCCGTTTGTTGCCCGCCGACCTAGCCTTGCAGGCCCTGTTGGGGTCTCGCGTTTTTCCCGTCGACGACACCATTCGCAATCTGTTCAAGCGCTTCGGGCAGGGACAATGCCAGCGTTTTTTCGGGCTTGTGGAGTTGGCAGCTGGATCGATTACCGGAATGTTCAGCCGGCTACAGTTTGGATTTGGATTCAACGGTATTCGAGCGCTACGGTCGGCAACAAGCTGCGTTGCGCGGATCCAACCTGCGCAAGCATGGACGGCCCTCGCATCATCCGCTAGTGGGCGGTGCTGGCCGAAGCGCATTTTCTGCGGCACGGCACGTGGCGTAGTGGAATTCCTAAAGGAAGCCCTGGCGCTACTGCCGGGAAAATACGCGATTCGCGTGGTCCGCGCCGACGCCGGCTTCTGTGACCAGCAATTACTGGGCTTTCTGGAGCAGCGAGGGTTGTCTTACGTGGTCGTGGCGCGGCTGACGCGATGGCTGAAGCGCGAGGCGGCGCGCGTCAGCCAGTGGCGCGCCCTGGACGAGCATTACGCTGCGGGTGAGTTTTCTCTGTAGCGGTTGGGCTGGGATGGTCCGCGCCGCTTCGTGGTAATCCGCGGGCAGTAGCGCGCCGACCACTGCTGAAATGGTTGCGGGGGTTTGGATTTGAACTGAGTTTGCGGCTTTCACCCACTGCTCAGGATTCAGAGCCTACCGACCGCTGTCGAAACCGCGCGTAGTTTCGTATAGCCCGTGATCGGGGAGGAACTGATAGAGGCAATCGCGGGCTCATTCGGCCACCATCGCGATTGGCTCCCTATCGGTTGGCTCGGTCCAGGGCGACGATTTCACTTTTCATCCCCCTCGGCAAGCAAATCGCCCAGCCGATCGAACCGTCGTTCCCACAGCGAACGGCGATCCTCGATCCATCGCTCCGCCACCGTCAGCCCTCGAGGTTCGATGCTGCACGTGCGCACCCTCCCCACTTTCTCGGAACGCACCAGCCCGCTTTTCTCCAACACCTGCAAGTGTTGAACCACTGCGGCCAAGGTGATCGCGAGAGGCTTTGCCAGCCGCGACACGGAAATCGGGCCGGCACTCAGTTTCTCGACAATCGCTCGTCGGGTGGGATCGCCCAGGGCGTGGAAAACGCGATCAACGTGAACTCGTTGGCTAAGCATCGGTCCTGCCTTTCCAAGTCCTGCGCAAACTAGCGCCCCAGCTCGCTGGCCATTCGATCCAGTAGCAAGCGCCAGCCCTTTTCACGAATTTCAGGACCGTCCGAGTTTTCAAAGAATGCGGCCTGTTCGGTAAAAATCAGGTCAGTTCCCTTCTCCGTCGGCAGAAGCTCCACCGTGGACTGGCACGACGACATGCGATGATCACCGATGGTCATGGTATAGGCAAATACAATGCGCCGATCCGGCAAAATGTCTTGATAAATGGTGTCGTTTTCACACGGAGGGCCAGCATTGAAGCGGAAACTTTTCCGTTCCCGGCCTCCCACCCGAAAATCCATCTCGTATTCTTCGATCTGAGCTCCCTCATCCGGAGCAAACCACCGCCGCTTCTTGGCGGGGTCGGCAAAAAAGGCAAACACCCGTTGCGGGGTGACCGCATAACTGCGTTCAATAACAAACGTGCTATGAATCACGGATCGTTCTTTCATGGCTTTTCCTCCTGACCATCGAATCGTTGGACCGCCCGCCTGGGCCGTCCATCCACTCTCTGTTCGAACTTTATAACTTTAGTGGACGCTTAAGTATTGGATATCGCCTAATAATTGTCAAGCGCTTACTTAAGTATCCGTCCCAGCCCCTGCCATAGCGAGATCCTGGCTATCTCGGATGGCCGCGCCAAATGTTTTTTCTGGCTCGCTATTTCTACTTCAGTTTGGCGGATTCGGTTCGGGCTTGCTGCAGGATGGGGACGCTGGGGTCAGCATTCTTCCAAAGGGCGAGGAAATTGTCATACGCGGCGCGGGCTTTGGCCTTGGCGGCCGTGGCCTCAGCGGGAGGAGCGGAAGCAGCTTGCAGAACGAAAGCCCGGGCCAGCCCGAGATAGGCAAGCGAGGCGATAGGCTCGTTGCCCACCACGCCGCGATGGTCGAGAATCCTTTGGAATTCGCTGGCCGCTTGCTCGCCCTGATGCGAGGCCAGGTACGCGTTTCCTCGAACGTACACCGGGTACAGGTTGTGCGAATAGGTGTCGGTGCCCGGATAGCCGAGCTCATAGGCGGAAGCGGCCTGAAGAATCTCAATCGCTTTTGCGGCATCGTTGCGGTCGAGTGCCAGTTGACCGCGAATCGCCGGCAAGCTGATGGACTGCACCAGGGTGTCCTGAGGAAATCGCTTAGATAAATCGTCGGCCAACTTCTCGCCTTGGGTCATCGCCGCCGCATCTCCGGTGAAGGCCAGAGCCAGCACCGCGACATATTCCGCGTCGTGGCCATTCGAAAGGGCCAGCGAGGCAGCGGCGCCTTGCCTGGCCTCGGCGGCGTTCCCGAACAGAGCCTCGACCAGAGCCTCGGCAGCTTCGTAGTCGGCGACCGTTTCTTTCTGTTCAATGCGCGTGGCGAAAAGCACCGCGCGGCGGGAGAACTCGCGAGCCTTATCGAGCTGGCCGGAATAAGCGGCAGTCTCGGATTCCAGGTACGACATCGCGCCCTCATCCCCCGGCCTGCCCATCCCCCAAGCTACCTGCCGCGCCATCCCTGCCGCATCGTTCTGCAAAAAAGCAAGCAAGTACAACTCGAGATGCAGAGCGGGCGTGCCGAGCTTTTTCGACAGTGCCTCTTGGGCCACGCTGGCCGCTTCCTGATACCGATCCAGCTGGACGTAAGCGGTCATCAAGTTGCCGTAGCTCAACCCGTCTTCGGGCGTCAGGCGGAACGCTGCGCGGGTTTCCTCGAGCGCCTTCTCGTACTGGCCAAGATTCTGGAACACCTGGCCGGAGTTGTTGAAGGGCACCGAATCCCGCGGATAACTCTGCTCCCACAGCTGGTAGGCTTGCAGAGTGGTTTCCAAATCGCCGGTGACGTAGTTATGGTAATGAGACTCGATGTAGAATTTCTCGCGCTGGCTCACTCGGTCGCGCAGTTCATAAGCTTTCCGAGTGTTCTCCGCCGCAGAATTGGTTTCGCCGAGATTGTAGTAGCTCGCGCCCATCGAGGCATAGGCCATCGCGAATTTCGGGTCGAGCTGGATAGCGCGTTGGAACAGCTTCACCGCTGCCGGGTAGTCGCCTTTGTTCATCATTGTTTTTCGCCCCAGGCTGTAATCCTGCAGGGCTTCGAGGGAAGGTGTGCTGGCCTGTTCGATCGGGGTATCGAGCTTCGCCACCGAGCTCAGCGATTCGCCCAACTTCCCTCGCATTTTCGAAGCCGCTTGTCCCAGAGCGTCGAGGACTTTTTCTTTGCCCGACGCTTGTACCTGCTCCTCGACCAGCAAATCGCCGGTGTTGCAGTTCACCGCCTTGAGCCCGATCACGAACTGATTGCCCAAACTGGCGATCGAGCCGCTCAAGTACGCTTTGCTTCCCGTTCGTTGGCAGACGTCTCGCGCGATGCTGGGGGACAGCTTGGTCTCCGCCGGCCGCCCCATCATCTGCAGGGTCTCCTGGATGCGCACCTCGGAAATCAGGCTCAGGAACGGAGATTGTTCCAACTGCACCACCAGGCCCTGCCTCAGGGTGTCGTCGAACACCGCATCGCCCGTCGAGTTGGTAAAGTCCGCGAGGACGATAGTATCGGCTTCGCTGAGTGGGCGCGCGTTATGCATCCGGTAGAACCAGCCCCCGATGCCCAGCGCAACGATCACCGCCGCCGCGCCTGCCACCATTTTCCAGCGGGAGCGCTGGACTCGCGGCAAGTGGAACGCCGTCGCTGCGGTGTGCCCGGTCTCCACTTCGCGCTTCAGCCCTTGCAGATCGGCGCGAATCTCCGCGGCACTGTGGTAGCGTTTGTCCCGGTCTTTCTCCAGGGCCTTGTTGATAATCGCTTCCAATTGCGGATGAGCTTCGGGGTTCAGGCTCGCAACTGGAGCCGGCGTTCGCATTAGGATGGATTCGATGATCGCGCCGCCGGTGTTGCCGCCGAAAGCCTTTTTGCCGGTGGCCATTTCATACAGCAGCAGGCCCAGAGAAAATAGATCCGTGCGCGCATCCAGTTCATCGCCGCGCACCTGCTCCGGAGACATGTACGAGGGAGTCCCCGTGATAATTCCAACGATGGAGACTGGCTCATCCGCCGCGCCGCCCGGCGAGCCCGCGTGTCCGGCGTCCACCACAGGTTTCGCCACCAGCTTCGCCAGCCCGAAATCCAGGACCTTGGCCTGCCCGCGTTTCGTCACGAAGATGTTGGCCGGCTTGATGTCTCGATGGACGATTCCTTGCGCATGCGCGGTGTCCAGCGCATCGGCAATCTGAATTCCCAAATCAAGAATCTCGGAAAGCGGCAGCGCCTGGCCATGGATGTGGCGGCTGAGCGTCTCCCCGTCGATATATTCCATGGCGATGAACGGCTGGCCGTCCCGGTCGCCCACGTCGTGAATGGTGCAGATGTTGGGGTGGTTCAGCGCGGAGGCGGCGTGCGCTTCGCGCCGGAAGCGTTCCAGCGCTTGGGGGCCTTGCTCCAGATCATGGGGAAGGAATTTCAGTGCAACCGGACGGTCCAGCCGGGTGTCCTGCGCCTTGTAGACCACACCCATTCCACCGGCACCAAGTCTTTCCAGGATGCGGTAGTGCGAAATGGTCTCGCCAATCATCGCCGGGGAACGGCCCCCAGGAGCCGAGGAACTACTCAAAGCGTTGGTTCATCCGTAGTCGCGTCGTCGTCCGCGCTTCGATTGTTTCGCCGCTCTTCCTTGGGTGGTCTGGGCGACGCCACGACGCTCAATATGCTGGTCCCTGATCCATAATTATTTACTTTCGCGAGCGACTCCTGTTCCAGGGTGATGTTCTTGTTGCAGACCGTGCACACGAACGCGCCGTACGAGGCACCGTCCCGTTGCCCGAACAAATTGTACCGCATCACCCGATTGCAGCATGTCGGCACCCAAACTTTGGCATCTTGCTCGGCGCTCATACATCTCCTTAAACCGGCAGGTGCCGGGATTATATACTGAAAAATCCGCAAGGGAACACTTCTAACGAGGCAGCGAAGGGGACCTCTCTAAAAGAGGTTTGACAAGCCCTAGGCGCTCGTTGACATGTTCGCTCCTAGACGATAGCATCCGCTTCCGGAGGATCCTCGTCCCTATGGTTGGCCAGACCTTCTCCCACTACCGCGTCCTAGAAAAGCTGGGCGGCGGCGGTATGGGCATCGTTTATAAAGCCGAGGATACCCGCCTGCATCGCCACGTCGCCCTGAAATTCCTTCCCGAAGATGTGGCTCGCGACCATCAGGCCCTCGAACGTTTCCAGCGTGAGGCCCGCAGCGCTTCCGCCTTGAATCATCCGAACATCTGCACCATTCACGACATTGGCGAGGAAAACGGCAAGGCCTTCATCGTCATGGAGTTTATGGAGGGCCAGACCCTCAAGCACCGCATCGACGGTCGCCCAATGGAGACCGAGGAAATCCTAACACTCGGCATTCAGATCGCCGACGCCCTGGTCGCGGCCCACGCCAAAGGCATCATTCACCGCGACATCAAGCCCGCCAACATCTTCATCACCCGCAGCGGTGCCGCCAAGGTTCTCGATTTCGGCCTCGCCAAGATGGCTGCTAAGCGCCAGGCGCTCGGCGATGCGTTTGGAGTTTCCGCTCAACTGACCGCGGGGGTTGACGCGGAGAATCTCACCAGCCCGGGTTCAACGCTGGGCACAGTGGTCTACATGTCCCCCGAGCAGGCTCGTGGGAAAGATGTGGACGCCCGAAGCGACTTGTTTTCCTTTGGCGCCGTGCTATACGAAATGGCCACCGGACGGCTGGCTTTTTCCGGTGACACCTCCGCGGTAATTTTCGATGCAATTCTGAACCACCCACCCGTGCCCGCGCGACGCCTGAATTCCCGGTTGACCGGCGGGCTGGAAGAAATCATCGACAAATTGCTCGAGAAAGATCCCAATATGCGCTATCCGGACGCGACCAAGCTGCGCACCGACCTGCAGCAACTGAAGCGCGATTCGGATTCCGGGAGGGTCGCTGCCGCGCCAACCAAGACGGCGGAAAAGTCGGTCGCCGTGTTGTATTTCGAGAATCTCAGCAAGTCCGAGGAGGACGAATATTTTCGTGACGGAATGACCGAAGACATCATCACCGAGTTGTCCAAGATCAACCTGCTCCACGTGTTCCCTCGTGCCGAGATGCTGGCGTACCGCGACAAGCCGGTGACCGCTCCTCACGTCGGGCAGGAACTCAACGCCGCCTATGTGCTCAGCGGCAGCCTGCGCCGCGCCGGAAACCGTCTGCGCATCACCGCGCAGTTGGTGGAGACGCGGACGCGGACGTCGGTTTGGGCGGAGCGCTACGACCGTCAAATGGAAGATGTTTTTGCCATTCAGGATGAGATTGCGCAAAGCATCGCTGGCGCTTTGAAAGTGATGCTGACCGAGAGCGAAAAGAAGGCGATCGCCAAGGCACCCACTGCCGACGTCAAGGCCTACGACTACTACCTCCGCGGACGCCAATTCTTCTATCAGTTTCGCCGCCGTGGGTATGACTTCGCTCGGCAGATGTTTACTCGGGCTATCGAGATCGATCCCTTCTATGCCCGCGCCTATGCTGGCGTCGCCGATTGCTACTCCTATCTGTATATGTATTGGGACGACAACCAGACCAACTTGCGCGCGGCCGAAGACGCCAGCCGCAAAGCCTTGCTGCTCGACCCCGGACTGGCCGAGGCCCACGTGTCCAGAGGACTGGCGATCTCGCTCAGCAAACGCTACGACGAAGCCGAGATCGAATTCCAAACTGCCATTAAGATGGACCCGCGACTTTTCGAGGCCTACTACTTCTACGGGCGCGCTTGCGTCCAGGAGGGCAAGCTCGAGAACGCGGCGCGTTTGTTCGAAAACGCTTTGCAGGTGAAACCGGATGACTACCAGGCTCCGGCATTCATGGGGATGGCCTACAGCGGGCTGGCCAAGCCGGAGCAAGCGGCGGAAGCGTATCGCCGTTGCTGGCAATTGGCTGAGAAGCATCTGGAGCTGCACCCGGACGACGCTCGAGCGCTCTACCTGGGTGCCTGCGCCCTGGGGCGGCTTGGCGAACGGTCGCGAAGCCTGGAATGGGCCGAGCGCGCTCTGGCCATCGACCCGGAAGACTGCGGAATCCTCTATAACGTTGCCTGCACCTACGCCCTGCAAGGCAAGATCGAAGAGGCCATCGATTGTCTGGAACAAGCCATGGCGCGTGCCCTGTGGTACAAGCGGTGGGCACTGCACGACTCCGATCTGGATGCGCTCCGCAGTCATCCCCGCTTTCTATCCCTCATGGAACGCAACTAGCCCGCCAAGGACACCGATTTGGCGATAGCTCCCAGTGTGCCCGCTTCCTGTGGAGAATTTGGTACTCGATCAGAAGGGCAGAACTACGGTCTTTCGATTGGATATTTTGCTAGAGTCTGAGGCAGGCGCTAGGTGATCTTCGAGGAGTGCTTGGAGGATTGGTATGGCCAAGGCCCCACTGCTTTTTACCTATTACATCGCGGCCCCCGTGGAGAAGGTCTGGGATGGGTTCGTTTCGAAGGAGGCGAATCAGAAGATCTTCATGGGCGCGGACTTTGAGTTGGACCTGAAGCCTGGCGGGGCGATGACCTGGTCGGGGCCGGGCAAGGATGGCAAGCCGATGCGGTATGTGACCGGTGAGGTGCTGCGGGCGGAGCCGCCCAAGCTGCTTGAGTACAAGTTCGGCATGGGCGATGGGGCGGTGATGTCGAGAGTGAAGGTGGAGCTGACTCCGGAAACGGAGGCGGTGAAGGTTGTGGTAACGAACGATGACTGGGCGGAGGATGACCCGGCGTATACGCAGAATGCGGATGGGTGGCCGCGAATTCTTTCGCGATTGAAAACTCTGCTGGAGACGGGGAAAACCTTCCGACCGCATTAGGCTAGTTTCCGATTGAGCATGAGTTGTTTGGGCGGTGGGGCGCTAGCGGTGTTGGAGGCGGAGGGAATTCCAGCCGGCGTCGGTGGTCCAGCCGCCGTCTACGGTTAGGGCGTGACCGTTGATGAAGGCGCTTTGGGATTCGTCGGCTAGAAAGGCTATGGCGCGGGCGATGTCTTCGGGGGAGGCGAAACGGGCCATGGGGATGCGGTCGGTGATGTCTTGGTCGGAGTAGGCGCCGCGCGCTTGATCGGCGTGGTCCATTTCGGTTTTGACCCAGCCGGGGCAGACGGCGTTGACGCGGACGCCGCGGCCGCCCCATTCCGCGGCTAGGGTGCGGGTTAGGCCGATCAAGCCGTGTTTGGAGGCGTTGTAGGCGGAGCGGTCGGCGACGGCCGCTAGTCCAGCGATCGATGCTACGTTCACGATGCTGCCGCGGCGGCGCTTCAGCATTTGTTTGCCGAATGCTTGCGAGAGGAGAAACGGGGCAACCAGATTTACCTCGAGGACGCGGCGAAAATCCTGGGCGGAGACGGATTCGGCGGGAGCGATGAAGCTGATGCCTGCATTGTTAACCAGCACGTCGACGTGCGCGTAACGCGCTTCGACTTCCGAGGCCAGGCGGGCGGCGAATGCGTCGTCAGTGATGTCGCCGAGAAATTCGTCGGCTTCGGCGCCTCGGGCCGCTGCCAGGCGGCAGGTTTCGGCGCAGGAGTGGAGGTCGACTAAGGCTAATGAGTATTCGAGGCTGGCGAGAGTGAGAGCAGTCTGGCGGCCGATTCCCTGGGCAGCGCCGGTTACGACGGCAATGCGGCGTTCTGTGGGCATGCTTCCTGCTAACTGCACTCCACCCTGGACTGGAAGGTGGCGCGGGAATTTTGGCGCGATTCGCTACGGATTGGCATCGCTGGAGTGAATGTATCACGTTCGCCGAAATTCGGTTGGGAGCGGCGGCGGGAGCAGGTGTTTTTGCGTAAATCGTTTCTTTATGCCTGCCACACCCACCTGAGGAAACGGACAACGCCAACAAGCGCCGACAGAACCCAGCCAATGTTGAATAAGCTGCGGACGATCCACACGCGGCTAGCTGGATTGCTGGTGTAGGCGCCCACCGCAGCGTCGCCGAACCATAGACCCGCAGCCACTAGCAAGAACCCCAGCCAGGGCGACGCAGATGGGCTCACATCGTACCTTTGAAATTGCAGGCAACATGCAACAGCCACAAAATCCGCACCCTTGGCCGCGAAGGGTGCGCCACCCCAATTCGACCGGCTAGCTCTTGAGTGATTCGGGCGAATTGCTTTTGAGGGTAATTTTCTTCTCCTCGATGAGCTGGTTTCGATCCTGAATGATTTTGCAGAGTCGCTCGGGATTGTGTTCGCTGACGGCCCGTTCGCACAGCTTTCGCCACCGCTGCTGGTCTCGGTCTGACATGTGCACCTCGGGATGGGTCGGTGGTCTCCGCTAACCTGCTTCTGTTGTGGCCGTGTTTCTCACCGAGAAGCCGGTTCGGACGATCGCTCTCGCTCGGGCCAAACCTATGCGCCCCGCGGAGGATCTCAGTTTTCTACTGGGCCAGCGGCACGTTGGTACCCTTTGAGACACTATGCCCGTCAAGGCACCGTCGAAACAACCGCTGGGAATGGCGGCGCTGCGAATGCGGCCAGGGCTGAGCAGGCAGAGAGCGACAGTTCGCTGCCGCCGACAATACCGCTGGCGGCGACGGTGGCGGTTTTCGATGGTGGTTTGCGGCGGCGGTCCGCGGGAACCTAGCTGACTACGCGCCGGATGAAACCGCGGATGCCTACCCAGCCCAGGATTAGGACGCATAGGAGCAGGGCCAGGGTGGTGGTCCAGGCGGGCATGTGCGGGGTTTCCGGAGTTAGCGCGGTGCGCAGGCCTTCGCTCATGTACACCAGCGGATTAATTAGAACTGCGATTTGGATCCACCTGATTCTTTCCAGGAATACCCAAGGGTAGTAGACGCAGCCGAAGAAAGTTATGGGGACTACCACGATGCCGAACATCAGGCCGATGTTTTGCGGCTTTACTATGGTGCCAATGGTTAGGCCTACTGCGCCGGAGGCCAGGCTGGCCAGAATTATTGTGCCGATCAGGATCGGCCAGCTTTCCACGTGCACGACAACCGGCGAGGTGGGGATGAAGTAGATCAGCGGGAAAACTACTAGCGCGGCGATCACGCTTTGCACGGCGCTGAAGATTATTTTTTGGATGGCTACCCAAGGTACGGGGAGTGGGGACATTACGCGGTCTTCGATCTCCCGGGTGCTGCTGATTTCTACGGAGAGTGGGAGGGCCACGGCCATGATGCCTTGGACGAAGATGGCGACGGCCAGCAGGCCGGGCAAGATCAGGGTGCCGAAACTTATGCCGCGGGAATTCTGGAAGCCTTGGCCCATCTTTGGGAAGAGATAGGTGAAGACGAAGACGAACATGAAAGGGTTCATCAGGGTGCGGGCGCAGAAAGGGGCTACTTCGCGGCGGAGGACTCGGACGTCGCGGACCATCAGGCCCCAGAAGGAGCGGGCGCCTAGGGTGAAATTGTCCATGGCGTTATTCACTTGGTTCCCTTCCCTCTTCCTTGATTAGACTACTCACGGAGGTCTCTCCCGGTTAGTTGGATAAAAACATTCTCCAGGCTGGCTTCGTTGATCGACACATCGTGCAGGCGTGCGCCGGTGATCTCTACAATTTTGGGGAGGATGCCATCTAGCGAGTCCACGAAGATGCGGATGCCGTCGCCGGCGGATTCCAGATTTTTCACGCCGGGGAGTGCGCGCAGGGCTTGCTGCAGGGCGGTCTCGGAATCGCCGGTTAACTTCAGATGGATCACGGTTTGCGCGCCTATGCTGCTTTTTAGATTTTGCGGGGTGTCGCAGACCAGGATTTTGCCGTGGTCGATGATGGCCAGGCGTTCGCAGAGCGCTTCGGCCTCTTCCATGTAATGGGTGGTGAGGACTACGGTGATGCCGTGGGTCTGGAGCTGGCGGATGCTTTCCCAAAGGGCCAGGCGGGACTGCGGATCGAGGCCGGCGCTGGGTTCGTCGAGGAACAGAATTTCGGGCTGGTGGGCGGTGGCGCGAGCGATTTGGACGCGTTGGGCCAGGCCGCCGGAAAGTTCGCGGACGAATGATTGGGCGCGCTCGGTGAGGCGGAACTGCTCAAGCAATTTTGTGGTGCGTGCGGTGGCGGCGGAGGACGAGTAGCCGAAGTAGCGGCAATGGAAGTAGAGATTTTCCCAGACGGTACACTGGCGATCGAGAGTGTTGTATTGCGGCACTACGCCCATGTGGCGGCGGGCGCGGGCCGGGGTGGCGACCACGTCAACTCCGGCGATGCGGACCGAGCCGGAGGTGGGCAGGGTGCGGGTGGTGCAGACGCCAATGGTGGTGCTTTTTCCGGCACCGTTGGGGCCGAGCAGGCCGAAGAGCTCGCCGCGGCGGACGGAGAGGGTGATGTCGCGAACGGCTTCTACCTGCACGCGGCCGGCGTAGGTCTTGGTGAGGTTGGTGATCTCGACGATGTTGGCCGGCGGCTGCCTGGCGATTTCGGTGGAAGTCAAAACTGCTCCGTGAAACTCGCGGTGACCCCGACGGCTTATTGTGACGGGATCGGCGCGGCGATTCCAGTGGATTTGCAACGGCTGCTACCCTCGCAGTTTGGAGAAGGTCTAAACGGCCGCCCTTCGCTAAACCCGCGAAGAATGGGGCATCCGGAAAGGATAACGGTGTCGAAGTGTAGAACCAAACTTCAAAAGCTACGGCTTGGGCTCGGCGGTGGGGGCAATGGCTGGAATGGGGGCGGGACCAAGTTGGTCGCCTTTGGGGAGGCTGGCGCGGATTAGCGAATCGATTTTGTCCCAGACTACGGTGTCGCATTCGATCTCGGTGTGGTACTTGGCGAAGACCTGATCCCACCAGGGATAGCCTTTGCATTTTACTGGGTTTGTTTTGTAGTCGAAGGCGTAGTTGCCCAGGATTTTTGTGTGCGATGGATCGGCAGCGCGGATTTCGGCGCGGCCGTGAAGGTGGCCGTAGGGCTGGTAAAAGTTGGCCGCCTCGAGCACGTTGGCAGGGACCAGGCCGTCGTCCTGGTGGGGCTTTGCGACGCTATCGACCTGGATGGTCAGCAAAACCGGGACATCGACTTTTTGGAGCATGCGGGCGATTTCCAGGCACTCTGAGGCGCCCCAACTATGGCCATACAGAATGATGTGGGCGTTCTTCCTTTCTTGGGGCGACAGGGTGCCGTCGTGGTCGGTGTCCAGGAGGCGGATGATTTCTCGGTAGGCAGCGGCGCCTTTGTGATTCTCGAATGCACCGACGTAAACGTCAGGGGAATAGGACTTGCGCAGGGTCGCCGCGAGTTGCACTTCTGCGTGGTTCATGTTGGTGCTGCTCACATAGCCGCCGGCGAAACCAATTACGATTTGCGACGGATTAGTAGCCTGGCTGGGAGCTGCGGGTTCTGCTGGGCGAGGCTCCTGGGCATGAATGGGAAGGATCCGGCAGAGCGGGATTAGGCAGAGGAAAAGTACGGACGCCAGCGATGGGAGTGAACGATTATTCATGATTGGCATAATTGGGGCACAATTGAGAATAGCAATTATTGGAAAAGATGCAGCGTGAAACTAAGGTCGACCGAAGAAGGAGCCGATCGAAGAAGGAAGAGGAAATCTGGCGGATGACGCTGGGGCGAGAATGCGTTCGCGCCCCAGCGGCCAGCCGTTTGGCAGAATCTAGGGATGATCCCAGTCGCGATCGGTGTGCCACACATGCGCATGGCCGTCCCACCAACCGTGATATTGGTCCCAGCAGTGCTGGCGCTCGTCGTTGAGTTCGCGGCGGCGGGAATCGGCCTCTGGACTGTGCTCACCGTGTTTGTGGATGGCTTTGTCCAGATTGGATTCGGCCTTTTCGATAGCGTGCTGGCACTTGGCGTGATCGTCAGCGTAGCTGCGGGGCGCCACGGGGAGTAGCAATAGCCCCGCGATCGCCGTCGCGGCCAAGAACGCCGACGGCAGCTTTTTGAGTTGCAACTTTGATGAAAACATCTCTTTCCTCCATGGCTTGATTTAAAAGTTAGTGCGATCGATATGGCCGGTGAAGCTCAGCGCGACGCTTCTCTGACGATTTTTGGACCCGGCTTGTTTTCCACATCGGCCGCCGATTCGAGGGTCGATGCGATACTTTCCGCTCCAGTGCGCCGCATGATTTCTTCGGCTGTGCGGATGTCTTCTGCCGAGCCGCAATGGACCGAGAGCAGAATCTCGCCCTGCTCGATGCGCCCAGCGTAGTGTTTGGCTTCGTGCTCGGGAATTCCCAAGCCAATCAAGGCGCCGGAGAAGCCGCCTACCGCGCCGCCCACGCCGATACCGGCAAGGGTGGCGAGAATCGGCCCGGCGGCGATGAATGGGCCGAGGCCAGGAATCGCCAGCGCGCCCACGCCGGTGAGCCAACCGAATGCGCCGCCGATCAGCGCGCCGGAACTCGCGCCGGCGGCAAGCCCTTCCGGAGCTTTTGTGGCTTCCGGGAGGTGATCCATCGGGACGATGTGTTCGGGCAGCAAGATCGAAACGTCTGCATTGCGAAAGTCCGCTTGGCGCAGTGCATCGAGCGCGAATTCAACGGCGGGGCGCTGTGAATAGATTCCCAGAACTACGATTTGCTCGCCGGTCATTGGCTTCACCTCGGTGAATCGGTGCGGCTATGGCTACGAGTCCGGTTTCTTGGAGATGACCCGGAGTTCGTTGTTCACTTTTCCCTGCCCCGCGATGGCGACCGCTTTCGCGTCGATGATGGTTTTCTCGGTGTCCGACTGGACGGGCCCTTTCAAAGTAACGATGCCATCGCGTGCGATCACTTTCACGTTATGGGCGTCGACGGAAAGGGCTTTGTCCTGAACGATGGACTTACGGATGCGCCGGGTGAGGTCGATGTCGGCGGCGTCGTTCTTCTGCTGATCTGCGGTGACCCCAGCAGATTCATTTAGTTTGGTGTTGTCGGCCGCTTGGCGAGAGCTGACCGGCTGCGGCTGAACGTAGAGGAAGGTGAGACCGCCGAAGAGTATGGATACCGAAGCGAGCGAGCGGCGCCAGATGGATTTTTGCGACTGTGGGAAGCGTCTGATCGTCATGGTCCTCTATTCTCCTCGTTTTTTTCTCTTCTGTGGCGCGCGCGTATAGTGCGCTCAGAACCGGATGACTGGCCCAGCGGTGAGGCGAAAATTGTGATGACTGCCGCTGGCAAAATAAATTTCGTCGCCAACATCGACGCGCAGTCCGAGGGCGCCGAAATAGCCTTCGATGCCGCCGCCCGGATAAATTGCTGGATTGATGTTGCTGGAGCGAAGGTTTTCCAATTCGCTCTTGAATCCGGGGATGCTGGCCGCGGTGTTGCTGAAATCGAAATGGGTGAAACCTCCCTTAACGGTGACAAACAAACGTATGCGGCCGGTGGTTTGGAATTTAGGCCCGACCAACCCATCCAGCATGCGCGCGTCGGTGCGCACGAAATTGTAGGTGGTTCCGTCGGAATATTTTTCGGTGAAAGCGCGAGTGAAATCGTACCCCACCTCTCCTTCGATCTGCACGCTCGGCGAGGAATTGAGCGAAAGCCTGCCGCCGAGGCCTACGAGTTGAGTATCGGCCTGGCGCCAATCAAAATAGTGAGCGAACACGCCGGCTTCACCGGCGCCCTGGGCTCGAGCTGCCGGGGCCATACTCAGAAAAGCCAGCAGCAGTGTTGCTACCAAAAAACGGGTCATCTTTATAGCTCCTGTTTGGGTAGGTCTTCGACGCCGCCCGGCAGGTCGGGATTCGGAGTGCCTTCCCGCGGCGGAAAAACTTGAGCATGATCATCGCCGGAACGTGGACCTGGATCTCGATTCGGCGACTGTCGCTCGTTTGTTCCGCTGGTAGGGGTTTCGCGCTCGATTCCCGTGGGCGTTTGTCGCGGACTTGCCATGCGTCCCTCCTCGGGCTGCCGTAGCCGCCTCCACTTTGTCATCACCTAAGTGCGAGGAGAACTGTAGGACGAATAGCCGGCGGGTTGCCATAGGTAGGACGCTGTAGGGCTCCAAGGGAATTCTCTTGAGCGTCCCAGGGCTCAATTGGCCCATTTTAGTGTGATCGGATGCGGCCGGGCAGTGAATGCCGCACCGCACCTGAGTGTGGATTTCGCGAAGTCGTGGGCGGGGAACCGACTACGCTGACTTCGCTAGCTGTGCTATCTAACTAACTAAATCCGAGCTACGCGACCAATTCCTCGATGGTGGAAACCAGCCGCCACGGCGAATCCGATTTCAAAATGAAAGCCTTGGCGCCAGCGCTGCGAGCGGCATCAACCAAGTCGGGTAAACTGTGCAGGGTGAGAATCAAGACCTGTACATCGGGAGATTCTTCGGAAATCCGCCGGGCGGCATCGATGCCACTCAGCCGCGGCATGACCAAGTCCATCACTACAAAATCGGGCGCCAAGTTCTTTACCTTTTCCACTGCTTCCTGGCCGTCCGAGGCCTCCGCACAAACCTCCCAACCTCGATGAGCTTCTATGAGTCTGCGAACTGCCTTGCGCATGAATGGTTGGTCGTCGACAACGAGAAAGCGCCTCGTAACATCGTTCGGAACTGTGTTCATGGGGTTGACCCCCTGGCCGTGAGCCTATTGAACGTGACTTCGTTTCCGTTCCGTGGTTCCGTGCCCCTCCTTTCGGGTTTTAAACCTGGTAGCACGCTACCAGTTAAACATTTAGCACATGGATAAGACATCAGGTGTTCGCTGTACATTTACGTTTCGCATAGGGGATGGTTACTTGCACAACTTGCTGACAGAAGGGGCCAAATCCGTTGCGGCTAAATGGGATCGGGGGCGCTGGTACATGATTGTGGGTATTGGCGAAACGGCTGGGTGGGGATACAAGTGAGGGCCAGCGCGCGAAGGAGTGTCTATGGCCTGTGCAAAAAACTGGGGAACCTTGACGCCCACATTCACTAAGGGAGCGTTTCTGGCTGTGATTGCGGTGCTGGGCACGTACACCACGTTGGGGCAGGACTTGCCGAAAGACCCGACGCCGTTGGCGTACATCGGGGTGATCATGGACAGCGAATGCGGGAAGACCGGTTCGCACGCCGCGATGATGAAGAAAGCAGGCTCGAAGGGGCCCAAGTCGTGTACGAATTACTGTGTGAAGATGGGCGAGAACTACGTGCTGTATGACGCTGCGGCGAACACCATGTTTCTGCTGGACGATCAAGACCGGGCGTCGACATTTGCCGGGAGGAAAGTGAAGGTGGTGGGGAGCTACGACCCGGCCACGAAGACGATCCATGTTCAGGCGATCGAACGGCCTACCGTTACCGGCGCACCACAGCAACAGCAATAGCAATCGGGGGGAGCAACGGGCCACTCCAGCTTAGCCAAGAAGGATAAGCCCTGCCTAATGAAGTATTTACGATATACCAGAAAACCCTCGGCAACCTTACAGAATTGACTGGATGGCGGGTAGAGCGCGGGTGGATTAGTCTTAGCGAGGTTGATGCACTCATAGGTTCCGGGGGTCTCGATTCGACTTGTTCCTTGGGCAAGTCACCCTGGCCGACGGCGTCGCAAAATTCTTATGCGGATTCATAACACTTCGACGCCGACGTCATAAACGAACCGAGACCCTGCCCACCTCTAAAGTTTGGGCTTCTGTGACTTTCCTACCTTCGATCTTTCGATCCACGGCATCACCTTTTTCAGTTCACAACGCACCACCCGCAACGTGCTATAAACATCTGGATTGACGATGCACGAGCTTCCGGTTCGCGGTTCAGGCTGCGACCGGGATTTTTTGCAACGGAAAAAGGGCCATGGGAAAAACAATTTGTCCCAGGTGCACGGGACACAGAGTTCGCCGGTCTCCCCGGCGTGGATTTTTTGAGGAGACGCTGCTGCGTTTGGTGAGGATCAGACCCTATCGTTGCCACGACTGCGGCCGGAGATTCTTCGCGGCGACGCAGCCAAAGAGCGAAGGCAGCGGAGAGTCACCGCAGTCAGGCGGCGAGGCTGCCGAGCCGCAGGTGGCCACTTCAGAGATTTCCAGCGAATCGAACCCGCACCAAACGGTGGACACCCGGGCCTAGTTGGGTTTGCCGTTCACGCTGCCAGGAGTGGTCTGCCACTAGGCGATGGCGGCGTGGACTTTCTTCAACTGGCGCTTGCCTGGAGTGGGCATAGCGCCCTTCTGGCTGGCTACCCAGGCACCTAAACGGTTCGCGGCGTCGTTCATTTTGGCAAGAGGCGACTTACGGAGATAGTGGCGGATGAGTCCGGCGGTGAAGGCGTCTCCGGCGCCAACCATGTCAGTGACCTTGATGTGAAAACCCGGATGAACGTCACATTCCTTTTCCGAGCACAAGATGCTGCCGTTGGCGCCGCGGGTGACGCACACCAGTTCCAGTTGAAAATTCTGGAGCAGGCGCTGGGCGGAGGCTCGGTCGTCGGTGTGCGGGATGCCGACCATTTCGGCGACCACGCGGAGCTCTTCCTGGTTCAGCTTGACCACATCAGCGATCTTTAGCGATTCGGCGATAACTTCCGGGCTGTAGAAGGCCTGGCGCAGATTGACGTCGAAGACGCGGGCTGCGTCTTTGTCCATGGCCTTCAAAAACTCCTGAACGGTAGCGCGGGACTGCGGCGCGCGCTGGGCCAACGAACCAAAGCACACCGCGTCGGCGCGGCGGGCTAAGGCTTTCCATTCGCGGGTCCATTCGAAACGATCCCAGGCAACCGGGTCGGCAATTTTGTAATTGGGTTCGCCTTCCTTATTCACACTCACTTGCACGGTGCCGGTGGGAAGAGCGAAATCGAACTGAAGGAAGGTAATATCGAGACCGATGCGGGAGAGCTTGTCTACCGCGCGCTTACCGGGAATGTCGTTGCCAATGCGGCTGGCCACGATGCCGTGGTCGCCCAGAAGATTGGTGATGTGGGCAAAATTGGCGGGAGCGCCGCCAAGCTGCTTGCCCTCCGGAAAGATGTCCCAGAGAACTTCTCCCAAGCCGACGACGGTAAACTTCTTGGCAGCCATATCCCCCACAGCGGTCGCATGGACCGATTGGCGATTCCCGCGCGTGCTGCTTTTTGCCTGTTCCGTGCCGCGCCCACCGGCATAAGATACGGGCAGAACGGATTGTAGCATCGGCTGCACGGAAATGTCCGGCAACACCCGCGGAAAGGATTTACGGATGGGACGCGCATGGATATGGACGTGGTGGGCCCTATTTCTCTGGGTTAATGGTGCGAGCCTGGCGGCGACAGGAGACCAAGTGAACCAGAAACAGACAGACTCAGGACATACCTGGTGGAAGCACGCCGTATTTTACGAAATCTATCCGCGCAGCTTTGCCGACAGCAACAACGATGGGGTAGGGGATCTAAACGGCATTACCTCGAAACTCGATTACTTGAAGAGCCTGGGAGTGGATGCCATCTGGATTACGCCGTGCTTCCCTTCTCCGCAGGTGGATTTCGGTTACGACGTCTCGGATTACGAGAATATCGATCCGATGTACGGCACCCTGGCGGATTTCGACCGGCTGGCGAGCGAAGCGAAAAAGCGAGGCATCCGGATCATCCTGGATTTGGTGATGAATCACACCTCGGACCAGCACAAATGGTTTCTGGATTCCAAGTCGTCGCGAACGTCGACGTATCGAGATTGGTACATCTGGCGGGACGGCAAGGGGCCCGGGCAGCCGCCGAATAACTGGACATCGACTTTTGGCGGATCGGCGTGGAAGTACGATCCCACCACCGCCCAGTGGTACTACCATTATTTCTATCCCGAGCAGCCGGATCTGAACTGGCGAAACCACGCGGTGAAGCGGTCGATGTTCGAAGTCACACGATTCTGGTACCAGCGCGGCGTGGCTGGATTCCGATTGGATGCGGTGAGCACGCTGTTTGAGGACCCGGACCTGAAGGACAATCCGACGCTGCCGGGCACCAACGGCTTCGGCGACCCGAACACCGAGGAACTCTACAACGATAAACTGCCGGAGGTGCACGATGTACTCCGGGAATTGAGAACGGTTGCCGATGAACACGGCGCGGTACTGATCGGAGAAACCTGGACGAAGCACATGGATGAGTTGGCGCTGTATTACGGGCAGCACGGCGACGAATTACAGATGCCCATGGACCTGATGTTCACCACGGTGAACAAGCTTTCCGCTCCGGAATTTCGAGCGCAGATCGCGGCAGTGAATTCCGCAGGAGGCTGGCCGGTGTTTGTGATCAGCAATCACGACATCGTGCGTTCCTACGTGCGCTACGGCGACGGGATGCATAACGATCAGATCGCGAAATTAATGGCGGCGCTGTACCTGACGCTGCGCGGGACGCCGATCATGTACTACGGCGAAGAAATCGGAATGACCAATACGGATCCTACGCGTAAGGAGGATGTGAAGGATCCCATCGGGAAATTGGGATGGCCGGTTGAGAAGGGCCGCGATGGGGAGCGCACGCCGATGCAATGGAGCGGCGGTGTGAATGCGGGTTTTTCTGGGGGCAGACCTTGGTTGCCGGTGCCTGCCAGCGCAGAGCAATATAACGTGGTGAGTGAATCGAAGGACCCCGATTCGATTCTTACTTTTTACACGCGGGTATTGGCGCTGCGGCATCGCGAAGATGCGCTGATCGATGGGGAGTACGTCGCGTTGAACGAAAGTGATCCTAACGTGCTGGCGTATCTGCGGCGGTCTCCACAGGAGACGGTTCTGGTGGCGCTAAACATGTCTGGCGTGCCGCATGCCGCTACGATCGATTTGCGTTCGGTGGGGATTACCGGGGCTAACATTAGTGCGCTGGTCTCTACTACCGCGAATCCGGCTGACGGAACGCTGAAATCGATTTCATTGGATCCGTTTTCGGTCTATATCGGGAGGGTCTCGAAGTAGTTTGCGGAGCTACGGAGTCGAAGGGTTTCCGGGGCCATCGATGCGCACGATCTGCAGAGTGATGTTGTCGAATCCTCCTCGGGACTTTGCCAAATCCACTAGCCGCCGGCAGGCTTCTGGCGGTTTATTTTGGGATGCGATCGCGGCCATCTCATGGTCGGTGGCTAGGCCGTGCAGGCCGTCAGTACACATCAGCAGGATATCCTCAGCTTGGAGTGCCATGGGGGTTTCGGCAATATCGGCCGGGGCAGCCGATTCTGCGCCGAGAGCGGAAGTGAGAATGTTGCGGCCGGGATGGGTCTTGGCCTGTTCGGGGGTAATCACACCAGCGTCGATCAATTGCTGGACGTAGCTGTGGTCGCGGGTGAGGCGCTGGATCACGCCATCGCGCAGTAAATACAACCGGGAATCGCCAACGTGTCCGTAGGTAAGTGAGCCGTCGCGCAGTAAGGCGGCGGTGCAGGTGGTGCCCATGCCTTTCAGTTCGGGATGCTCTATGGCTTGCCCCTGAATCGTGGCGTGGGCCGATAGAAACGCCGACTCGAGTACGCTGGTGGGATCTCCGGGCGGACCTTCGAGGAAAATCTGACGGAGGACATTTACGGCGAGGGCGCTGGCGACTTGACCTCCTTCGTGACCGCCCATGCCATCGGCGATGATAATCAGGCGTCCACGAAGCTGAAACTCGGAATCGGTTTCGGGCTCAGCGTAGCCGAAGTAATCCTCGTTGTTTGCGCGCGCGCAGCCAATGTCGGTCAGGTTGGCTAGCTCGATTCCCGGACGAATCTTCATCGTGGCACGGCCCCAGTCCCGCCGATCACGGTCACTTGAAGTTTAGGGTGATGTCCCAACCCCGAAATGCGAGCGCAACTGCCAAACCCACAACCAGGGTGGTTGTGCCACCCGGGGGGTTTGCGCGGTCTTTCTTTTGTCTTTGCACTTAGACGCAGTTAGGAACCGAAATAGGTAAATACCACCGTGCCCTTCTTGCCTAAATAAATTCTATCGCCGTTAAAGAGTCCAATCTTGGTGACTGGCGGCGAATCGACCGAGTTGACGTAGGTTCCATTGGAGGACCCGCGGTCGATCACCACCACACGGTTGTAGGTTGGCACGATCCAAGCGTGTTCGCTGGAGACGGCTTCATCTGGTACGACCACTTGGCACTTCGCGGAGCTGCCAATCAGCAGGCCCTCCTTCGGAATTTTGAAGGATCGGCCGGAAAGCGCGCCTCCGGTCCCCTGAATTCTGCCGTACGTTGCGAGCGGTACGGAAGCCGGTTGCGCAACTTGGACCACCGGGGTGTGCCCTCCGGTGGGCCGCGTGGCCACGGATGCGCGGGAGCGGCGGAGGAACAGGGACAGCGCGACGAGCAGAACAATGATGAAACCAATAATCACGTAAACCATTGCGCCGTACGACTCCAGGAGGCGTTGGAAGATGTTTTTTTCGTCCCAGCAATTCACCGCTGCGATACGGAAATTCTTGGCATCGGGCAGGTCGGGCATGAACTGCAGGACGGCGTCGAATGCGGGGATGGAATCCCGGCATTTCCCGTGGTCGTAGAGGTTCAGCGCATTCGACCAGGCGCGATTGAACGTAGCGGCCTCCGGTGTAGCGCCGGTCTGGCGGACAAATTCCACGGCCACATTGATAGGCACGACGAAATTAGAACTTTGAGCGGCTTGCGAGCCGGCACTGGCGATGCCAATCACTTCACTATCCTGGTTGAAAACCGGACCGCCGCTGTTGCCGTGAGTAATGGCGGCATCGGATTGCAGCAAGGGAGTAGGGATGTTAGTGGTGCTGATGGCGGAAATGTGTCCGTTGGTAGCGGTAGGCACGAAATTGGATTCACTGCCGATCAGATCCAGGCCTCCCCAGTTCGAAGCAACGCCGGGATAGCCGATCACCGTGACGGGATCCTGTGCGCGCACTTTGTCGGAATTACCCAGCTGCACGGTGGGCAAATCGTTGGCCGGAATTTTCAAGATGGCGACGTCTTTGCCCTCGCCGATGGGGCCGTCCCATTGGAGAATTTGGGCGTCGTAGGAGTGGCCATTGGCTAGAAAGGCCTTTAGTACGGGCGTGGAAATCGAGATGTTTGGGCGCGACTGCAGCGCTGCCCTTTCCTTGGGCGTGAGCGTATGCCCGATTTGCTGCTCGACGATCTTGAAGATAATGCCTTGCTGGAGCGCTAGCTGAAATTCGGCGCGCGCGCGAACGGCCAGGGCCTTGAAGGCGTCGGGATCTTTCCAGTGCGCGTCCGCGACCACCTGGGCGTTGGTGATGATGTAGCCATCGGGGCGGTAAATGAAGCCGGAGCCAACTTCGGTGTGCGCGATCTGGATTGGCTTCGCCATCGTCCAGGTGACGGTGTAGGAAACCATGAGCAGGACGACGGCGGGCTTCAACTCTGCGTTTTTCTTCTCATCGGGCGTGAGCCGCCCGGCGTTTGCCACGGCGCCCCAGAGAGCCACCATTGCTACCAGTGCGCTAGCCAATTTCTTCAAATCGCGCCTCCCAGCTGGATGGCGGCAAACGTGGCACGTAGCAAGGATAACGCGCAGGGTATTAAAACACACGCGCGAGGGGAGTCAAGAGCGGTGTGGGCATGCGGGCGCGATCAGACTCAGAACAGGAAATATCGCTGCGCCAAGGGAAGCATTTTGGCGGGTTCGCAGGTGATCGCGGCGCCATCCACGCGCACTTCGTAGGTCTCGGGATCGACGTCGATTTTCGGAGTGGCGTCGTTGAGGCGCATGTCTTTCTTGCCGATGTAGCGGCAATTTTTGACCGGTGCGATGAGGCGATCGAGGCCGAGTTTGGTGGGAACATTTTTCGCGATGGCAGCCTGGGACATGAAAGTGATGCTGGTGGGGGCGACGGCTTTGCCGAAGCTACCGAACATCGGACGGTAAAGAACTGGCTGAGGCGTGGGAATCGACGCGTTGGGATCGCCCATCGGGCTCCAGACGATGAAACCGCCCTTGATGACTAGTTCCGGCTTCACGCCGAAGAAAGCCGGCTTCCAGAGGATGAGATCGGCGAGCTTGCCGGGTTCGATGGAACCAATCTCGCCGGCGATGCCATTGGTGATCGCGGGATTGATCGTGTACTTGGCGACATAGCGCTTGGCGCGGAAATTGTCGTTGCGGGAGGAATCTTCGGGGAGCGGGCCGCGCTGCGTTTTCATTTTGTGGGCCGTCTGCCAGGTGCGGGTGACCACTTCGCCGACGCGACCCATGGCCTGGGAATCGCTGGACATCATGCTGATGACGCCGAGGTCGTGAAGGATATCTTCGGCGGCGATGGTTTCCGGGCGGATGCGACTTTCGGCGAAGGCAACATCTTCGGGGACCTGGGAATTAAGGTGGTGGCAGACCATTAACATGTCGAGATGCTCGGCGATGGTGTTGACGGTGTAGGGTCTGGTGGGATTGGTGGATGACGGCAAAATATTCGGGTAGGAGGCGATCTTGATGATGTCTGGGGCGTGGCCGCCGCCCGCGCCCTCGGTGTGATAGGTGTGGATTGCGCGGCCCGCGATGGCGGCCACGGTGGCTTCCAAGAAGCCTGCTTCGTTGATGGTGTCAGTGTGAATGGAGGCTTGGATATCAAATTCGTCGGCGACTTTTAGACACGCGTCGATGGCGGCGGGGGTGGTGCCCCAGTCCTCGTGGAGTTTTAGGCCACAGGCCCCTGCTTCGATTTGTTCGGCCAGCGGGGCGCGCGCGGAGGCGTTGCCTTTGCCCAGGAAGCCGAAATTCATGGGCCACGCTTCGGCGGCTTGGAGCATGCGCGCTAGATTCCAGGCGCCCGGTGTGCAGGTGGTGGCTGCGGTGCCGGTGGCCGGGCCGGTGCCGCCGCCAATCATGGTGGTGGTGCCGTTGGAGATGGCTTCGTAAATTTGTTGGGGGGAGATGAAGTGGATGTGGCTATCGATGCAGCCGGCGGTGACAATTAAATTTTCGCCGGCGATTACTTCGGTGGAGGCGCCGACGGTGAGTTCGGGATCGACTCCGCCCATGGTGTCGGGATTGCCGGCTTTGCCAATCTTTACGATGCGGCCGTTTTTGATTCCGATGTCGGCTTTGACGATGCCCCAGTAGTCGAGGATTACGGCGTTAGTGATTACCAGGTCGAGTGCGCCGGCGGAACCCTTTGCCGGCTCGCGGGTGGCGCCGCTGCTCTGGCCCATTCCGTCGCGAATTACTTTGCCGCCACCGAAGGTGATCTCGTCGCCGTAGGAGGCGAAATCCTTTTCGATTTCGATGATCAGGTCGGTGTCCGCCAGGCGGATGCGATCGCCTTTGGTGGGGCCGTAGAGATCAGCGTAGGTGCGGCGCGGGATATTCAGGGTCATCGTTGGCCTTCCTTGAATCCGGTTTGCTGGGCGCGTTTGAGAGCAGCGGCGCGGATGCTGGAATCTTCCAGCGGGCCGTCGACCAAGCCGTTGCCGCCGTGGATCATGCGCGCGCCTGCGAACGCGGTGAGTTCGATTTCCTTTTCTTCGCCGGGCTCGAAGCGGACGGCGGTACCCGCGGCGATATTTAGGCGCATGCCTAGGGCGGCGGCGCGGTCGAAGGCTAGTTCGCGATTCACTTCGAAAAAATGGAAGTGGCTACCGACCTGGACCGGGCGGTCGCCGGTATTGCGGACCAATATTTTTGTAGTTGCGCGGCCTTGATTTGCGAGTAGAGGGCCGGCGGAATCATCTAGGAAATATTCACCTGGCTTCATGTTTGCTCCTGGGTTGACGCCCACCCTTCCCCGAAAACCGGGGGCAGAGTGGGGCACCCGGAAAGGATAAGGGCGCAAAACCGTAGAACCTTAAGTCAAGAACCCCACCGTCAACGAGTAGATTCAAAATCGGCATCAACATCACACTCACAACATCTACAAGTTTCCTGCCGCTTCGACGTTGCTAGTGAATCGGGTCGTGGATGGTGACTAGCTTGGTGCCATCCGGGAAGGTGGCTTCGACCTGCACTTCGTGAATCATTTCGGGCACGCCATCCATTAGCTGATCGCGGGTCAGAATCTTGGCGCCGGCGCTCATTATATCGGCGACGCTCTTTCCGTCGCGGGCGGCTTCCAGGACTTCCGCGGAAAGAATGGCAACGGCTTCCGGGTAATTGAGCTTCAGGCCGCGGGCTTGCCTGCGGCGGGCCAGATCGGCAGCGACTACGATCAGGAGTTTTTCTTGTTCGCGGGGCGTGAGATGCATGTGGCTTCCTCCGAATCTGAACTAGCGACTGAGTTTCGTTGCGCCTACTTTCGTTTTGCTCGCTTCAATTCACTTTGCGCGGCAGCACCGGCTCTTTGTTGTAGAGCGCTCGTTTAGCCACGCGCCAGAAGGCTAGCAGGGCGGCGTACGCGTCGCGGCCGTGTTGCACCATGCCACGAATCACCACACCGTCGGAAGGGAGCGTGCTCACTCCCCAACGCGCCCCGCCGATTAGCTGAAGGGTGACCGCCGCGTCGCGGATTTGGTCTTCCAATGCTCGCCAGGCGGCGGGTTCGATGCCTACACGACAAATGTAGAAAGTGGCCCAGTAGCGATAATTTCCCAGGCGAGCCAGCGATGACAAATCGCGGTGGCGCGGCTCGAGACGAACGCGTTCGGAACAGATTGGCCTGTTATGCGCGGTGACCTCGGTGCGCAGTTCCAGGCTCTGGTACTGAAATACTTCGCCGTGCGCTTCCCTTCCCGGGGCCAAAATTTCCCACCAGAATAATCCGGCGCCTGCCGCGAGATGAATCGACGTGCGCTGGGAAAAGAGCGCGCCTGCGTACGGGATGATGGGATCGGGGACGTATTCGAGCAGCGCGTTTTCGCCTACGGTGATTTGACTCGTTTGGGTTGCTGGGGCGGCTTCCGCTCGCGGGCGGTAGATTCGAGTGGCGCCGGTGGTGGTGAGCTGGACGATCGATGCGGGAGCAAGCTTTACTTTCAGTGACAGCTCATCGCCGCCGAGTAAGCCGCCGGACACGTTGTGGAGGTGGAGCAGGGCGGCGCCGTCTGCGGCTGGGAAGGTGCGGACCACTTTGAGCGGGGGAACTTGATGGCTGGAGTGAAGACGGGTGTGGCCGCAGGCTGCGTCGTGCGCGAACTCGAGGTGCAGCGCGGCGCGAACTTGCGCGCGTGGCTGCGGCGCGTCGGCTAGCAAATGCTTGGTGACCACGCATTCGGCTGTTTCGATGGCGGGCGGCGGAATGGGGGCGGCGGGAGTCATGGGCGCTAGCTGATGAACAACCGAGTGGTGAGTGCAGGGTGCTCCATGCCTCCCCAGTCGAAAGTCGGCAAAAAACTGAACGTGGCGTCTAGGGAGCAAGACGCGCTGGCTTCGGCACAGGCGATCATCGCGGGTTTCAGATTCCAGAGGATGCGGGTCGCTTCGGTTTGGCCCAACGGCAGGAGGCGCTGGCAAGCAGAAACCAGGCTGGCTACACTTTGGTGCAGGAACGAGAGGGCCGAGAGATTTTCGTCGAGATGAAGGATGGCGCTGGACAGACCGAAGGCGAGGCTGTGGTGCGGTCCGGCGCCTGATTCTTTCGCAGCGGCGAGTGCTTCGCGCAGGACGGGATAATCGCCCAGGCTGTTGACTGCCATCAGCAAAGTGCGGCCGATGGTGGCGCTGCCGGTGCGCGCTTCGCGCGCCGGTTTGCGGGCGCTTAACTGGAAATTGAGATCGACCCAGCGATCCAATGGGAACGCTTCTGGTGACGCTCTGCCGAGCCGATGCGCTTGGCGACAGAAGACCGCTTCCAGCAATCCCGCCTCTTCGATGTAGGCGCGGAGAAAGGATTCAAGGTTCGCGGCGGTGAGGATCTCGGTCGAGGTGAGCGATTCCAGGCCGAAGGAGTGGGCTAACGCTCCGATGGGGAGGGCGCTGTCGGCGAGGTGCAGCAACTGAAGATGGGAGAGAGATTCGCGGTTCGTTGGAGGTCCGATTAGCATCGAGAACGGCGCGGCGCTCCAGAGTTATTCATAGGGACGACGTCCCAGAACCTAAGTCAAAACACCCACCCTTCCCAAAACCTGGGAGGAGTGGGGCACCGCAAACTCGTGCAAACATGGAGCAAAAGACAAAACCCGTGCACCAATGGCGCGGCGCTCCCGAGTTTCTAAACTTGCTCAGCCGTTCGCCTTGGCTGCGTTAGCGTGATGCGCATCATCGGCGGCGTTGGGGCCATGGCCGTGCGTGTGGGCGGCATCATGAGCATGACTATGGCTGCGACCATCGCCATGCGAGTGCGGGATGCCGACGTAGGGCGCGTGCGCGTCGATCAGGCCGTTGCGCGTCGATGCGGGCGCACTGAACTTGGGCAGCATCCAATCGAGCACCTGATCCAGGCCAACTTCGCCACGCAAATTGGTGAATAGAAACGGGCGCTCGCCGCGCATTTTGCGTGAGTCGCGGTCCATCACTTCGAGCGAAGCGCCCACGTAGGGGGCCAGATCGATTTTGTTGATGACCAGGAGATCGGAGCGCATGATGCCTGGGCCGCCCTTACGGGGAATTTTGTCGCCTTCGGCAACATCGATGACATATATCCAAATATCGACCAGCTCGGGACTAAACGCGGCACCGAGATTGTCGCCGCCACTCTCGACGAAAATCAGCTCGAGCCCCGGCAGGGTATCTTCCAGATCGGCAATGGCCTGCAGATTCATGGAAGCGTCTTCGCGAATCGCGGAGTGCGGGCAAGCGCCGGTCTCCACGCCGCGCACGCGTTCGCCCGGCAAAGTTCCCTGGCGCAGCAGATATTCGGCGTCTTCCTTGGTGTAGATATCGTTGGTGACGACGGCGAGGTTGTATTTTGGAAAGAGGCGCTGGCTGAGGCGATCGACCAGCATGGTCTTCCCGGATCCCACCGGGCCCGCAATTCCGACGCGGAATGCACGTTTTGCCGTGGCGTCTGTCATGGCAGCGGCTGGCGATCTCCGTTTTACTTCTTGTGCGCGCGGCCCTCGAGGGCGCCGGGCATTTGCCGTACGATGTTGACGAAGGCGGCAGCGGAGCGAGGCAGAGAGCGGTCGCGCCGATACACCAGACCGAGCTCGCGCCAGATATCGCCATCCGCCAGCGGAATCAGTTTCACTTCGCCGGACTTCGCTTCTTTTCTTGCAAAGCTCTCGCTGATCAGCGATACGCCAATCCCGCGGCGACGAAAAGCTTGATCATTCCGACGCTCGGCAGCTCCATGATCAGCGCAGGCGCGAGCGGTATGGCCGGAAATATTTGTCCAGCATCTGTCGAGTAAAGCCGGTCTTGGGGAAAATCAGCGGCTGCCCGGCGATCTCGCTGGTGGTGACATTTTTGTGATTGGCGAGCGGGTTCTCCGGGTGCGACCATCAGCATCGACGCGGTCGCGAAAAATCGGATAGGTCTTCAGGCTGGGTGACTTCACCGGGAGGTAACGATGCCGACGTCGACCGAGCCGTCTTCCACTCTCTGCAAGAACTTTGTGGCTGAAATTGCGGTAGATGCTGATCTGCACCGAGGGATATTGGGCTGGTAGTCCCGGAAAACCTCGGGCAGCAGGTAGAGGCAGGTGGCCTCGTTGGCGCCGACGCACAGCATGCCGCGCGGCGTGTGGCCTGGTCCGCCACGGCGCGGCGGGACTCGTCGCGAACGGTAAGCATTCGCTGGACGTACTCGTAGAGAGTTTCGCCCGCGGAGGTGAGGCGCACAGTCTTTCCCACGCGACCGAAAAGCTTTGCGCCGTATTCGAGCTCGAGCTGGCGTACCTGGGCGCTGACCGCAGGCTGGGAACGGAAGAGCTTTTGACCCGCGCGCGAGAAACTGCCTTGCTTGGCAATTTCAGAGAAAGTATTGAGCTGATCGAAGTCCATGGATCCTTGAGAAGCGGATTATATCAAACCTCTTGGTGATTTCTGAAACACCGACACCCCCGTCCGGCGAATGGAGGTCTCTTCATTCGAATCGTCAATTACTGAACAGCGTGGCCGGAGGGTTGCCCATTCATAGGCAGCGACTCGGCAAACGCGAGCGGCGGAGTAGCCGCATCGTCAGTCCGAAAACGGATCGAGGCCCAGGTCTGTTCGATCGAACAGGGCAAATTCACGGGTTCGAGACGCACTAGGGGCAAAGGCTTCTTGGAACTTAGCATGCGTTCGGCGATCGGGCTTTCGGTCAGATGGTGATGTTCGCGCAGGACAGATCGGAGCCATTCCTCTTCGCGCGTGGTGATTTCACCCGGGCGCACGAACTCGCGGTGGTAGTCGGTAGTGGCCAGCGAATCGCGCAGAATGTAGGTGAGCCCGCCGGTCATACCGGAGCAAAGGTTGATGCCCGTGGGACCCAGGATCAGGACGACGCCAGCGGTCATATATTCACAGCCATGCAGGCCGACGCCTTCGACCACCGCCAGAGCGCCGCTGTTGCGAACCGCGAAACGCTCGCCGGCGCGTCCGGCGATGTACAGTTCTCCGCTGGTGGCGCCGTACAAAACGGTGTTACCGGCGAGCACGTGGCCCTTGCGCGAAGCGTCGGGGCCAGAGGTGACGGCGATGGTGCCGCCGCTCAGACTCTTGCCGACGTAGTCGTTAGCCTCGCCACGCAGGCGGAAGCGAATTCCTTTGATCAGGAATGCGCCGAAACTCTGTCCGGCGGCGCCGCGAAATTCCACGGCCAGGGTACGGGCACCCACGCCAGCGAAAACGGTGCGGCGAAGAATTTGTCCGCTGAGGTGCGCGCCAACGCTGCGGTCGGAATTGGAGATGGGAAAAAACAGGGGCGAGGTGCTGTTCGATTTCTGGCGGGCGATGCTGCGTTCGAGCTCCAGGTGGATTCCGGTAACGTCCTCGGGCAGGCCGCGAAACTCGAGGGGCGCAACCGGCGCCGGCTTCAGCAGCGGCGCTAGTGCGCGAGCCGCTTGCGGGTGGCGCACCGCGAGGCGGCTGGCGTCTCCGGTGATTTCGTCCAGGGAACGCGCGCCGAGGGCAGCCAGGCGGGCGCGAACCTCCGCCGCGACGCCGCGAAAATAGGTCATTACCATTTCCGGACTGCCGGCAAAACGAGCACGCAGTTTTTCGTCCTGAGTGGCGATGCCGACCGGGCAGGTATTCAGGTGGCACTGGCGGGCCATCACGCAGCCGATCGCCAGCAACGCCGCAGTGGCGAAGCCAAATTCGTCGGCGCCCAGCAGCGCGGCAACGATCACGTCGCGGCCGAATTTGAAGCCGCCATCGGCGCGCAGGCGCACGCGATTGCGGAAGCCCGACCGCAACAGAGCGTTGTGCGCCTCGCGCAGGCCGATTTCCCATGGCAAACCGGTATTCTTGATCGAGGTAAGCGGCGATGCGCCAGTGCCGCCATCGTGCCCGGCGATGGTGATTACGTCCGCGCCAGCTTTGGCGACGCCTGCTGCGATGATTCCTACACCCGCTCCGGAAACTAGTTTGACGCCGATCCGCGCGATCGGGTTGATGGCGCGCAGATCGAAGATCAACTGCGCCAAATCTTCGATGCTGTAGATATCGTGGTGGGGCGGCGGTGAAATCAGAGACATTCCCGGCGTGGCGTGACGCAGGCGAGCGATAAAAGCGCTTACTTTCGAGGCGGGGAGCTGTCCACCCTCGCCGGGCTTGGATCCCTGGGCCATCTTGATTTCGAGTTCATCGGCGCGAACCAGATATTCCGCAGTGACGCCGAAGCGCGCCGACGCAACCTGCTTCACGCGGTTGTTGGCTTCCGGGCGGCGGTGATAGGTCTCCGGGTCTTCCCCACCCTCGCCGGTGTTGCTGCGCGCGCCAAGACGGTTCATGGCGATCGCCAGGGTGCTATGCGCTTCGGGAGAAAGAGCGCCGAGAGACATGGCCTGCGCTGAAAAGCGGCTGAGAATTTCACTTTCGGCTTCGACTTCGTCGAGCGGCACGGCGGCGGCCTTCGCGGAGATTTCAAACAAATCGCGGAGCGCGACCGGATCCCGGTGCTCGGCTAGTTCAACGAACGAGCTGTAGGCTTCGTCGGTGGGCGACTTGATGTAACGGTGCATGCGGCGGACCAGTTCCGGTGAGGTGGCGTGGAGCTCGCCGTGCTGACGGAAACGGTAGAAGCCTGCATCGTGCATCGCGGGCGATTCCGGAGCAAAAGCGGCGACGTGCCGCGCGAGACTATCTTCCAGAATCTCGATGAGCGGTTTGCCACCCAGGCCAGCAGCAGCGCCCTCGAAAAATTCGTCGTGGACTTCTTCATCGATTCCAATGGTTTCAAAGAGGTGGCTGTTGCGGTAGCTCGCCAGCGTGGAGATACCCATGCGCGCCATCACCTTGCGCAGGCCGGCTCCCACTGCGATGCGATAGCTGGCCGCGCCGCCTGCTTTCAGGCTTTCGGAAAGCTCCATCGCGAGATACGGGAAAACGGCATTCGCGCCCACGGTCACCAGCAACGCGACGTGGTGGGTCTCGATCACCTGACCGGTCTCGACGACGATCGGAATCTCGCAACCGCCCGCGCGCACCAACGCTTTCCACGCCGCAGCGGTGGCCAGCAAGATGGGCAGGGCGGGGTGAGTAGCGTTCATGTTGCGGTCGCTGATGACGATGATGCTTTTCTTATCCCAAGCGCATTCGGCAGCGGCGGCGCGCAGACGGTCGAGCGCTCGAACGGCGCCGGCGGCGCCTTCGTTGACATCGTAAGTGACGCCGAGCCTCCGGACTGGATGGCGCGACTCGAGTTCGTGCATCTGTTCGGCGTCGAGCACGGGCGAAGTAGCAAACGAAGACCGGCCAATGTAGGCGTCGAGGGACATCACGTACGCTTCACGCAGCGGATCGATCGGAGGGTTGGTCACCTGGGCGAAGCGCTGCTTGCAGTAATCCCAAATCGGGCGGCGAAATGCGGAAAGAAAAGCGGGCGGGGCGTCGTCGCCCATGCTCCACATCGCCTCTTTGCCTTCGCCGCCGAGGGGCTGGAAAAGCATGCGGAATTGGTCATCGGTCCAACCGAGGGCCGCAGCCACACGCTTCCGGTCGTTCATCGGATCGGGGGCCGGGTCGGGCATCGGATCGGTCATCGAACCGGGGACCAGGTTCGGCCGGCGGTCGGGCGAGATGGCTGGCCCGGGCTCCAAACGGATAAAAGGCGTGTCTGGAAGAGGATTGTCGCCGAAATTCAAAAGTTCAGCGAGATCGTCGTTGCGATAAATTTTCCCAGCGGCAGGATCGACCAACAGCATGTCGCCCGGGCCCAAGCGTCCGCGCTCGGCAATTTCCACGCCTTGCAGATCTGCGAGACCAACCTCGGACCCGGCAATCAGCAAGCCTTCCGCGGTAAGCGTGTAGCGCATCGGCCGTAGGCCGTTGCGATCGAGTTTTACCCCAACCATCCGGCCATCGCCGAAAACCATGGCCGCCGGACCGTCCCACGGTTCCTGTTCGCGAGCTTGAATCTCCAGATAGCGCCGCAAACGCGGGCTGAGCGTCTGGTCCGATTCCCAGGCCGGGGGAACCATCCGCAGAATCGCTGCGGCCAGGCTATAGCCGCGTTGCAGCAGGTTTTCCAGGGCGTTGTCAAAACTTGCGGAATCGCTGACGCCCTCTTCGAGCGGGCGAAGCCAGTCGCCTGCTTCGAATTCGCGGCGGAGATCGGCCTGACGGGCACGCTGCCAGCGGCGATTCGCGCCGATGGTATTAATTTCGCCATTGTGGCCGACGTATCGGAAAGGTTGCGCGAGCCGCCAGGTGGGGCTGGTATTGGTGGAGTAGCGCTGATGAAAAACGGCGGAAGTCGCGGTGAAGGACGGCAGGGCCAGGTCGCGATAAAAAGCGGGAACCTGCCAGGGCGCCAGCAGTCCTTTGTAGACCACGGTGCGGGACGACAGCGATGAAAAATACGTTCCAGGAACGGCGTCCACCTCGGCGCGCTTGCGCATCAGGTACAGCAGGCGTTCGAGATTGGCGGCCGGATCGATTGCTGCGAAATAACACTGGCGAATCACCGGGAGCGTGGCCAGAGCGCGCGGACCGAGAATCAAGGGGTTGGTGGTGACGATGCGCCAGCCCAGACAGCGCAACCCTGATTTTTCTGCGATGGATTCTATGGCCGCGCGGGCGGGAGTTTCACTGCCGGGTGGGAGGAAGACCATGCCAAGCCCAAAGGATTCAGGGAGTTCAATGGTGTCGTCGCGGGCGCATTTGCGAACGAAAGCGTCTGGGATCGGCACGAGTAAGCCAGCGCCGTCGCCGCTGGAGCCATCGGCGTCAACGCCGCCGCGATGGGTGAGTCGCAGTAACGCGGTAAGGGCGCGCTCGACTACCGCGCGAGACGCAGGAGATCCTAGCTGCGCGACGAAGCCTACGCCGCACGCGTCATGATCCACCGGGTCGTTCCAGAGTAGACTCGCCACCATACATTAGTACTTGTACCGCCGCGGTAAGTACAATCGACAATATTGATGCAACCGATTAGTTTCGAGCATGGATTTGCGGTGATACTCAGCACACCGCGGTAGCCGTCCCAGGCCACCAGGGCAGCTGCATTTCTCTGATTCGCGGCGACTTACACTCGCATTGCTTAAGGTGGCTCGAGCGTAGCGGTAACGATTGGGTTTTGCCGCCCGCAGGGTGGCCTGACCTAGCTTGCATGCAACCGCAGCAGCCAAATCAACATGGCAACCGGAAATGCCACCACGGCAATCGCTGTGAATACGATGATGGCGAGGAACATCCAGTCGCGGCCGGTGTGAGAACCGGGCTGCTGCTTCTCGCGGATCAGCAGACGATAGTTGCGTCGATTCGCCTTCCACGCTACGTGGAAGACATCGCCTACTACCGGTATCGCTCCTACCGTTGTTTCCAGAAGGATGTTCGCTACCATCCGAACAAGAGTGATCGATGGCACCCCGCGACGCCAGGACACCAACACAATTAAGCACGATGCGATGGCCGCCAAGGAATCTCCAATCCCGGGTATCCAGCCAACCAACGCGTCGAGACCGAAGCGAATCTTGGTTCCAGGGATTCGCCACATGTCGTCGAGGAGCGCCGCAATGTAGTCGAGGTGTTCGTTGGTTATGCGTGGGCGCGGCATGGGTGGCACCGTCCACCTGGAACTATACAAGCGCTGCCCGGCCGAAGAAACGGGTCGGATAGCCCGCACGAGACTTATCAGGCATAAGCACGCAAGAGAGGACTAAGGCCAAGCGTCCCGCTGCCGACTGATTCTCATGTTTCACGCAGAAAATGATTGAGCGGTGTAAAATCCACAAATCTAGCGTTCTGCCTGGCGGATTTTACCCGGGCTGGATAAAGGGGCCCATCGTCCGCATGGTAACCACTGCGCCGAGTCATCTCGTTCCCGCCAGTGGAAAAGGAGACCGTGGACGTGAATAACTTGCGCCGTGACACCCGCTTTGGATTTCGGCTGTTGCGAAAAAATCCTGGCTTCGCTGCCGTGGCTATTCTTGCTCTCGCGCTGGGTATCGGCGCGAACACCGCTATCTTCAGCATCTTTTACGCCACGCTTCTGGCGCCCTTCCCTTATCCACAGCCGGACCAATTGGTGGTGGTGTGGTCCAGTGTCGGGGGGCCCCATTAATACGGTTTCGGCCGGCGACTATCTGGATTGGAAGCGCGATAGCAAGGTTTTCCAAATCCTGGGAGTTGTGAGGGACGATGAATTCAATCTCTCCACCGGCGCGCGGCCGGAACAGATTCATGGAAGTTATTTGACCCCAGGCTTTTTGGACCAGTTGATTGGCGACAAGCCTTTCATGGGCCGCTATATCCTGCCCGAGGAAGGAGTCGCGGGCAAAGATCACGTCGTCATCGTCACCCACAAACTCTGGCAACAGTATTTCGGAAGCGATCCAAACATTATCGGCAAGCAGATCCACTTGAACGGCGAGCTCTACACAGTGATTGGAGTGCAGCCACCGGGGCAGCCTGATCGGTTAGACCGGCAATTGGTGGTGCCCCTGGCGTTCACGCCGGATCAAATCAATCATGATTTTCACTGGCTGGTTGTCTTGGGACGCCTTAAGCCAGGCGTAACCGTCGCGCAGGCCAACGCCGATCTGGCTATGGTGGCGCGGCACATCGCCGAGGATTACCCGAAATCCAATAAGGGCTGGGGCGTGAGCGTCGAGCCGCTTAAGAACGATTTCCTCGGTCGCGATGTGCAAACGGGATTAAAGCTTCTATTAGGTGCCGTCGGTTTCGTACTCCTGATCGCGTGCGCTAACGTGGCCAATCTGCTGCTCGCGCGAGGCGCCGCACGCCAAAAAGAAGTAGCCGTGCGAGCCTCGGTGGGCGCTTCGCGCGGACAAATATTCGCGCAGTTCCTGATCGAGAGCTTGGCGCTGGCGACCGTGGGAGGGGCGATGGGCGTCGGCTTGGCCTGGGTGTTGATGAAAGCGATCGTGGCTGCGATGCCGCCCTACACTCTGCTTTCGGAAACGGATGTGCGCATGAGCGTTCCGGTACTGCTCATGATTCTTGCAGGCGTCGGTCTCGCCCTGGGTGTCTTCGGGGCTTACGGCGTCGGGAAAGTCATGCACGGCCTGTTGTACAACGTGGCCGTGTTTGATCTTGCCGCCTTCTGCGCCGTGGCGACGGCTCTGCTGCTTGCGGGCTTTCTGGCCTGCTTCATCCCGGCGCATCGCGCGACCCTGGTAGATCCCATGCAAGCGCTTCGTCAGGAATAAACCCAAGCGATTACCGGACAGGCGCGGTCAGCCGGGGTTATCGGGAGCAGGGTGTCACCCCTACGGAGCGGTCCGCGCGGCTAGAACAAAGTAGCGCGCCCTTGGTGATGGGATGTATAAGGAACCTAACGGAAAACCAAATTGGCTTAGTTCTTGGCCGAGCTTACTTGGGCATACGTTGGGGATGGATCGCTGGCGATGGAGACATGGGTAACGTCCAGGAGATTTTCGATTTGGCGGGCTAGCACGGATTCGCTGCGCTCGGATTCCACGGTCATCTGCACGTCGAGAAAATCGCCATCGGGAGAGGGATGGGCGACGAGGTGGGTGACGTCGAAGCGGCGCCGGCGAGCGAGTCCTAACAGGCGCACCAGCGAACCTTCCGAGTGCTTCAAGCGAATTTGGTAGGTGCTCGCACTCATCGCCGCTTTTCCTCCATCATTTCCGAATTGGATTTGCCGGGACCCACGATCGGCCAGACGTTCGCTTCCGAGTGAATAATGACGTGCACCAGCAGGCTGCCCGGTTCGGAGAGAATGCGGTCGATGGCCGGCTGCACTTCGCTGCTCTCTTCCACGCGAATCGCGGGAATACCCATGGCGCGAGCTACCGCGGCGAAGTCTGGATTATCGGAGAGGTCCACTTCGCTGTAGCGCCGGTTATGAAAAAGTTCCTGCCATTGGCGGACCATGCCGAGCATGTGGTTGTCGAAAAGCAGAACCTTGATGGGCAGGTCGTAGCGCTTGAGGGTGGCCAGCTCTTGCAGGTTCATCATGATCGAACCATCGCCGGTCACATTGATTACCATTGCGTCGGGACGTCCCATCTGCGCGCCGATCGCCGCGGGCAAGCCAAAACCCATGGTGCCCAGGCCGCCGCTGGAAAGATGATTGCGGGGCGTTGAAAACGAGCAGTGTTGGGCGACCCACATTTGGTGCTGTCCTACGTCGCTGGCGATGATGGTATTAGGGCCAGCCTGCTCGGAGAGCTGCTTGAGAAACCAAGTAGCGGAAACTTCGGGGCTGTCCGGCGGATAGGTCCAGGCATGAGACGCCTTATTTTCCGCACATTCTTCGCGCCATTCTTGAATATCGTCGAGCGGAATGGTGAGTTGCTTCAGGGCGCGACGCATGTCTCCGGTGACGCCGGCTTCCGCCTGGCGCAATTTTCCGATTTCGGACGGATCGGCATCGATGTGAATCACCCGCGCGTGAGGAGCGAACCCAGAGAGCTTTCCGGTGGCGCGGTCGTCAAAGCGCGCGCCGGTGCAAATCAGCAAATCGGAGGATTGCACGGCAATGTTGGCGGCTTTGTTGCCGTGCATGCCCATCATGCCCATGAAAAGTTCGTGGCCGGTAGGCAGCGCGCCTAAACCCTTGAGCGTAGAAACCACCGGGATGCGGGTGCGGTCGACAAAGTCGCGGAATTCGTCAATGGCCTGCGCCATTCCGATCCCGCCGCCCGCATAGATTACCGGCTGACGGCTTTCGCGCATCATCTCGATGGCGCGGGCCAGCGCGTCCTGCGGCGGTTCGCCCAAATCGCCGGAGCCGCGCGAATCGGCGAAACGAAAATCGCCGACGGTGTTGGCGATATCCTTGGGCAAATCGATCAAAACGGGGCCGGGCCGGCCCGAGCGTGCAATCTGAAACGCTTCGTGAACGATGGCGCCTAAATCGTCCACCTGCGTGGCCAAAAAGCTGTGCTTTACGATCGGCAGCGTAATCCCAAAAATATCCACTTCCTGGAATGCGTCGGTTCCCAGAAGATGGGTGGCCACTTGTCCGGTGATGGCAACCACGGGAATCGAATCCATGAACGAATTGGCGATGCCGGTGACCAGATTGGTGGCGCCGGGACCGGAAGTGGCCATGCACACGCCCACTTTCCCGGTGGCGCGCGCGTAGCCATCCGCGGCCAGAGCAGCAGCCTGTTCGTGGCGGACCAAAACGTGGCGGATGGTCGTATCCAGCAGCGCGTCGTAGACCGGCATGATCGCGCCACCGGGGTAGCCGAAAATAATGTCCACGCCCTCTTTTTCGAGGGCCTTCACCAGGAATTGAGCTCCGTTCATCGCACTCCTTGGGCCGGCTTGGCTTTCGGTTGCAGCCAAGACATTTGGGCGCGCAAGGTCTCGCCCACTCGTTCGATGGGATGTTTTAAATCCGCTTCCAACGAAGCGTTGTAGTTGGGCAGGCCGTCTTGGTATTCCTTGATCCACTCGCGGGCAAACGCTCCCGACTGAATTTCGTCGAGAATTTTCTTCATTTCCTGGCGGACGTGGGCGTCGACGATGCGGGGGCCGCGGGAGAAATCGCCGTACTTGGCGGTTTCGCTGATGAACTTCAGCATCTGGGTGATTCCGCCTTCGTAGATGAGGTCGACGATCAGTTTCACTTCGTGGAGGCATTCGAAGTACGCAGCCTCAGGCTGATATCCCGCTTCGACCAAGGTTTCCCAACCGGCGGTGATGAGTTCGGTGATACCGCCGCACAAAACGGCCTGCTCACCGAAAAGATCGGTTTCCGTTTCTTCCGGGAAAGTGGTTTCGATCACCCCGGGGCGGGTGCCGCCGATGGCATGGGCGTAGGCCAGAGTTTTGTCAAACGCGGTGCCTGAGGCGTTTTGATGAATGGCGACGAGGCATGGGACGCCGCGGCCGTCTTCGTACTGTCTGCGAACCAGATTGCCGGGCCCCTTGGGTGCAACCATGGCCACATCGGTTTCCGCGGGGGGCTTGATGGTGCCGTAGTGGATGTTGAATCCGTGGCTGAAGAGCAGCAGCGCGCCCTTTTTCAGATGGGGAGCGACGGCATCGCGATAGATGGCGGGCTGGGCCATATCCGGCGCGAGCATCATGACTACGTCGGCGCCCTTCACTGCTTCCGCTGGGGGCACCGGGCTAAATCCATCCTGGATGGATTGCAGCCAGGTCTTTCCATTGGGCCGCAGGCCAAGAACCACGTCGCAGCCGCTATCGCGGAGATTCAGCGCGTGCGCGCGCCCTTGGCTGCCGTAACCCAAAACCGCGATGCGCTTGCCCTCCAGTGCTTCGGGCTTGGCGTCTGCTTCCCAGTACATTCTTGCCATTTCGATCTCCCCTTGGAATTAGTCCTGGAGCGAATTGCTGGTGACCGCCCCCTCGGAAGCGGACGAAACGAGGAACGCGTACTTAGCGAGCGCGCCGGTTTTGTAGCGGCGGGCGGGCGGCTTCCATCCATTATGCTTGCGCGAAGCGAGATCGGCGTCGACGTCCAGCCGTTGCGCTTTGACGTCCAGGGTCACGATGTCTCCGTCGCGGATAAACGCAATCGGTCCGCCGGCCGCAGCTTCCGGGGCCACGTGGCCCACCATCAGGCCGCGGGTTGCGCCGCTAAATCGGCCGTCGGTGACCAGCGCCACCGAATCGCCCAGCCCCTGGCCCATAATTGCGCCGGTTACGCCCAGCATTTCGCGCATGCCGGGGCCACCCTTGGGACCTTCGTAGCGAATCACCACCACGTCGCCAGCCTTGATTTTGCCTTCCTGCACGGCGGCGAACGCGGCTTCTTCAGAATCGAAAACTCGTGCCGGACCGGTCTGCTTAACGCGTTCGGTGCCCGCCACTTTCACCACGCAGCCTTCGGGCGCCAGGGAGCCGTGCAGAATCATGATTCCGCCGCGGGCCTTCATGGGGTTCGACAACGGCCGCAAGACTTCTTGGCCCGGAGCTTCCTGGGCCTCGCGCGCTTCCTCAAACATCGATCGGCCGGTAACTGTGGGCGCGTCATGCAATACGCCGGCTTCCATCAGCCGCTTAGCTACCAGACGCTCGCCGCCCGCGTGCTGCATATCCACGGCTACGAATCGGCCTGCGGGCTTCAAGTCCGCGAGGGTGGGAGTTTTGGCAGAGACGCGATCGAAATCCTCGAGAGTAAACGGAACGCCGATCTCGCGCGCAATGGCGAGGAGGTGCAGTACACCGTTGGTCGAGCCGCCGGTGGCGGCGATCGAGGCGACCGAGTTTTCAAGCGCGGCGCGAGTGATGATTTGCTTGGGGCGCACATCATTCTTGAGGAGCTGCATGACCAGCTTCCCGCATTCAAACGCGACCTGCGCTTTTCGCGGGTCGAGTGCAGGGACGTCGTTCGATCCCAGCGGCGACATGCCCAGGAAAGCGATGGCAGTGGACATGGTGTTCGCAGTGAATTGGCCGCCGCACGCGCCGGCGCCGGGGCAGGCGTGATCTTCCAGATCTTTTAGTTCGGCGACGGTCATCCTGCCCGCGGCGCACGCCCCGATCCCTTCGTAGACATCTTGCAGGGTCACATCGTGGCCTTGAAAGCGGCCTGCGGCGATCGAACCGCCGTAGAGCATTAGCGAAGGAAGATTGAGGCGAGCCAGCGCCATCACCGTGCCGGGAATGGTCTTGTCGCATCCGGAAATGGCGATCACCGCATCGAAGAGGTGGCCGCGCACCACGAGTTCGATGGAATCGGCAACCACTTCGCGGGAAACCAGCGAAGATTTCATTCCTTCGGTGCCCATCGAGATGCCGTCGGAAACGACAATGGTGTTGAATTCGAGCGGCGTGCCGCCGGCGGCGCGCACGCCTTCCTTGATCTTGGCGGAGATGTCGCGGAGGTGCACATTGCAGGGAGTAATTTCGGTCCAGGTGTTGGCGATGGCCACCAGCGGCTTATCGATGTCGGCGTCGGTGAGGCCGACGGCTTTGAACATGGCGCGAGCGCCGGCGCGCGACACGCCTTTTTTGATGGCATCACTTCGCATGGCTGTCATTTCGTGGTCTGGTCCTATTTTTCTCTACACTGCACAGCGATTCGTGTGCGGCCTGCCGTGCACAGCGATACCGCCAGCACGATTAACATTGGACTTCATTCTTTGGCTTGAGTCCAATTTATAGTTTTTGGTTGGAGCATAAGTTCTGCTTATGGACTGATAGTCGCGTTTTGGGTGGAATTGGTGGAGGTTTTAGCATTGGATGTCTGTCCGCCACGAGTGGCGGCGCAACGACCGCGATTTAGCTCGCCGGTTGTGCGACGGCGGCACGCGGAACGTCGGGAATGGAAGCAACGATGCGGCGGCGGTGTCCTAATTTGGCCGTGCGTGTGCGTCAAATTAGGACACTACCCACGCGGCTAATTCCTTGACACCGTTGCGGGCGTCCCTTACATTACGTCTCGGAACCAAATGAGCACCGAACATAGCTCGGCGCACTGGCGATTTGAGGCTTTCCTCTTTACGTTCCGCTTCCTCTATCGAGGGAGCGGTCAAAGAAAGCCTGCCGGCGCTATGGCAACCACCTAGCAGCTGAAGAAATTCCAGGCTTCCGATGGCCGCGAACCTCTCCCGGGAGGCGCGGCTTTTTTGTTTTAGGAGCCTGATTCAGCGAGAGGCGCGGTGGCTATTCGCTCACGACTATGACCACGACGGACACCAAAATCATCGCGCGGGTGGCCTTTCAAGGCGAGCGCGGAGCCTTCAGCGAAGAGGCTGCAGTGAGGCTGCTGGGCGAGAGCGTTGGCTTGGTTCCTCGCCGGACGTTTGACGATTTATTTTCGGCGGTCGACCAAGGCGCGGCCGATGCGGTGCTGGCGCCGATCGAAAACAGCCTCGCGGGCTCAGTCCACCAGTCCTACGACTTGCTGCTCAAGAGCCAACTGCAAATTACCGGCGAGGTGGTGGTGCCCATCGCGCACAATCTGATCGGCATTCCCGGCTCCCGCATCGAAGGGCTGGCGACGGTGGAATCTCATCCGGTGGCGCTGGCGCAGTGCGAAGAATTCTTCCGGGTGCACCCGCACATCCAGCGCATCGCCAAGGGCGACACCGCCGGAAGTGTCCGCGAAATTATGGAGCAGCGCGACCCAGCCCGCGGCGCGATTGCAGGACGCCGCGCGGCAGCGATCTATGGCGGGCAAATTCTGCGCGAGCACCTCGAGGATCATCGCGAAAATTACACGCGCTTCCTGCTTCTGGTTCCGCCCTGTCCGGCTCCGGAAGGAGCGAACAAGCTGTCGCTGGCATTTCAGGTCAGCCATCTTCCCGGAGCGCTGAGCCGGGCGCTGGAGATATTTGCGCGCCGCGCCATTAATCTGATGAAGATCGAAAGCCGGCCCATTCCGGGCAGCCCGTGGCAGTACCGGTTTTACGTGGATTTGCAGGCATCGTTGCGCGATGCGGACACCGCCACCGCGCTGGAAGAATTGAAGCAATGCAGCCAGGACCTGCGCGTGCTGGGATGTTATCCGGCGCATGCGCAGGGGGAAGAAAATTCCAAGAGCGGCAAAGGGGTCCGATCGTGATCATTAAAATGTCGTCCGGGGCAACCGAGGAAGAAATCCAACACATCGTCAAGCGGATCGAGGAGTGCGGCTGCCAGGCACGCCTGATTCGGGGCGTAGAGAACACCGTGATCGGCGTGGTTGGCAACAGCAACCAGCACCGCAACCAGCTCGAGGCCTTGGCGGTGGCGCCGAGCGTGGACGAAATCATTGCGGTCTCCCATCCTTTCAAGCTGGTGAGCCTGCAGTTCCACCCGGTGCGCACGGTGGTCGACGTTGGCGGGGTGAAAATCGGCGGCGGCGACGCGGTGGTGATTGCCGGCCCGTGTTCAGTGGAATCGCGCGAACAAATTCTGGAAACCGCGCGCGGGGTGAAAGCAGCGGGCGCGCACCTATTGCGCGGTGGCGCCTACAAGCCGCGCACGTCTCCTTACGATTTTCAGGGGTTGGGAATCGAGGCGCTCGAACTTTTGAAGGAAGCGCGGCGCGAGACCGGCCTGCCCATCGTGACCGAGGTGATGGGCACCGAGGAAGTGGACCTGGTCAGCGAATACGCGGACATGCTGCAGGTGGGCGCGCGCAACATGCAGAATTATCCGCTGCTCCGGCGCCTAGCGAGCAGCAAGCTCCCGATTCTGCTCAAGCGCGGACCTTCGGCCACGGTGAAAGAGTGGTTGCTCGCGGCCGAATATCTGCTGGCGGGAGGAAACGCGAACGTAGTGCTGTGCGAGCGCGGAATCAAAACATTCGAGTCCGAGCTGCGCAACACGTTGGACCTCGCGGGGGTCGCGCTGGCGAGGGAATTGTCGCATCTTCCGGTGATCGTCGACCCCTCGCACGCTACCGGACGGCGGAGCCTGGTACCGCTTGCGTCGGTGGCGGCGCTGGCCATCGGCGCGGACGGGCTGATCATCGAGGTTCATCCCTGCCCGGAGCGCGCGCTGTCCGACGGACCTCAGTCGTTAACTTTGGAGGCTTTCGCCCAGGTGATGAGCAAACTGCACGAGCCAATTCGACAGCTCGCTGCGCCCCTGGCGTAGTATGATTCGGCCAAGAAGTTCACTTGTGTAACGACAGGAGCAGCGGCAATGCCGATAGCAAACGTCCTTTTGGCAGAGATCGATCACGAAGCGAAGACCACTCAGCGCGTGTTGGAGCGCATTCCGGAAGATAAAGTGGACTGGAAGCCGCACCCGAGGTCGATGAGCCTCGGCGAACTGGGAATGCACATCGCTTACTCGCCACTGGTTCTCTCGGAAGTGGCGGTGAAAGACCTGCACGAATTTGGTTCCTCGCCGAAACTGCCTCCGCCCACCCGGCAGGCCATTCTGGACACCTTCGCGAAAAGCACTCAGGCGGTGAAAGATGTTGTAGGGTCATTCGATGACCGAAGAATGGCGTCGACGATAACGATGACCAAAGACGGAAAGACGCTTATGGCGATTCCTCGCGCCGTGTTCATTCGCAACATCATGATGAACCACATCTATCATCATCGCGGGCAACTGTCGGTGTATCTGCGGCTGCTCGATGTTCCCGTGCCGTCGATCTACGGCCCGAGCGCCGACGAAAAGTTTTGATCAGTCGCCTCGCGCCGCCACTGGTGGCGCTAGTAAGCCTTTGCGAAGTAAGCTTTCTCCGCGGCGGGTTCATTGCACACCAGGCAGCGGCCCGGGTCGGCCTTCTGTTCGAGGGGAATACAGCGCAGCGTGGCTTTGGTGTCTTCCTTGACCTTGTCCTCGCAGGCCGCGCTGCCGCACCAATAGGCGAAAGCGAATCCTTTTTCCACAATTTCTTTCAGCTCTCCGTAATCTTTGGGTTCAAACGTGTTGGCTTCGCGGAAAGCCAGGGCGCGGTCGAATAGCGCCTTTTGAATTTCAACGAGCAGAGCGCTCACCGCGTCGGTCAAACCCGCCTGCGGGACAAAGGCCTTGCCTTCCTTGCCGGGACGGTCACGCCGCGCCAGGACCGCACTACCCTTGGCGATATCTTTCGGACCCAGCTCGATCCGCAGGGGCACGCCGCGCATTTCCCAGTCGTTAAATTTGAAACCAGGGCTGGAACCTTCGCGTTCGTCGACCTTCACACGAATATCGGCGGCCACTAGCTCGGCGCGAATTCTGCGCGCGGCCTCGATCACCAGCTTCTGCTCGTCGTCGGTCTTATGGATCGGCACGATCACCACCTGGATCGGCGCGAGGCGCGGCGGCAGAATCAAGCCCTGATCGTCGCCATGAACCATGATGATGGCGCCGATGAAACGAGTGGAGAGCCCCCACGAAGTGGTCCAGCAATGTTGCAGGTTTCCGGTTTTGTCGAGATAGCGAATCTCAAACGCCTTGGCGAAGTTTTGTCCCAAATTGTGCGAAGTTCCCGACTGCAGCGCTTTGCCGTCTCCCATCATCGCTTCGATGGACAGGGTTTCGTTCGCGCCGGCAAAACGCTCCGACGCCGACTTGCGGCCGGAAATGACCGGAACCGCCGCTTCGCGAATGGCGAAATCGGCGTAGATATCGAGCATCTGACGAGTCTCGAATTCCGCTTCTTCCAGGGTGGCGTGAGCGGTGTGCCCTTCCTGCCAGAAAAATTCCAGGGTGCGCAGGAAAAGCTTGGTGCGCAATTCCCAGCGCACCACGCTGTTCCACTGATTGATCAGCACCGGCAGATCGCGGTAGGACTGGATCCACTTGGCGTAGGAATGCCCGATGATGGTTTCCGAGGTGGGACGAATCACCAGCGGCTCTTCCAGTTTTTCGCCGCCGCCGTGCGTCACCACCGCCAGCTCGGGAGAAAACCCGGCCACGTGGGATTGCTCTTTATCGATAAAACTGCGCGGAATCAGCAACGGGAAAGCCGCGTTGACGTGCCCGGTGGCTTTGAAGCGCCGGTCCAGCGCCTGCTGAATATTTTCCCACAGCGCCCAGCCATACGGCCGGACGATCATGCAGCCGCGCACCGGCGCGTAGTCGGCCAATTCGGCTTTTAAAACGAGCTGGTTATACCATTCCGAAAAATCTTCCGCGCGAGTGGGAAGCTTCTGTTCCGCCATGTTCTATGATTTCCAGTCTGCGACGCGCCTGTGAACATTCTCGAATGCATGATCCAGGTCCGGTTCGAGGTTCAGGGCGATGAGCGTCGCGAGGACATCAGGTTATGAGACGCCTTGGGTGATGTCAACTCGGCTACCCGCGCCAATTGCATTGAAGATTCGCCTCCGCTAAGATTGTTCGTCGGATCGAAAAGTTTATTTTTCCTCCGCACTCTCGCGCACCCATAGCTCACGGAGCCAATGATGACCATCGAAACTGAGCAGTCCCGCCGAATGGGCCGCTCGCTGTCCGAGTCTGACCCGGAAGTTGCCGCGGCCATATTTGAAGAAGTCCTCCGCCAATCAAACGGGATCGAGCTCATTGCTTCGGAGAATTTCGTGTCGGAAGCGGTGCTGGAGGCGATGGGATCGGTCTTCACCAATAAATACGCCGAAGGCTATCCGGGTAAGCGCTACTACGGCGGCTGCGAGAATGCCGATAAGGTGGAGCAACTGGCGATCGACCGCGCCAAGCTACTCTTCGGCGCCGAACACGCCAACGTGCAGGCCCATTCCGGAACGCAGGCCAATATCGCCGTATATATGACCGCGGTCGAGCCCGGCGCCACCGTCCTGGGAATGAATTTGGCGCATGGCGGACATTTGACCCACGGGCATCCCCTCAATTTTTCGGGGAAGATGTACAAGTTCGTGGCTTACGGGGTGACCAAGGAAACCGAGAGAATCGATTACGACGAAGTGGAGCGTCTGGCGAAGGAGCACCGCCCCAAGCTGGTGGTTTGCGGCGCGAGCGCCTATTCGCGGATCATCGATTTCGCGCGGCTGGGGGAAATCGCGCGCGGAATTGGGGCCATGCTGTTCGTCGATATGGCCCACATCGCTGGGCTGATCGCCGCGGGCCTGCATCCCAATCCCGTGCCGCACGCGGATTTCGTCACCAGCACCACCCACAAAACTTTGCGCGGACCGCGCGGAGGCATGGTCCTCTGCCGCACCCAGTACGCCAAGGATCTCGACCGGGTCACATTTCCCGGCACCCAGGGCGGGCCGCTCGAACACATCATTGCCGCGAAGGCGGTGTGCTTCCGGGAGGCCAGCCAGCCGGACTTCCGTGAATATCAGAAGCAGGTGATCGCCAATGCGAACGCTTTGGCTCAGGGCCTGGCCAAGCGCGGGTTTCGAATCGTCAGTGGCGGCACCGACAATCACGTATTTTTGGTCGACCTGCAGGCGCGCGGGCTCACCGGACGCGACGCCGAGGTGGCCCTGGACCGCGCGGCAATCACCGTCAATAAGAATGCCATCCCCTTCGATCCCTTGCCTCCGATGAAGCCGGGAGGGATGCGCGTCGGCAGCCCGGCGGTTACCACCCGCGGCATGCGCGAGGCGGAGATGGATCAAATCGCGGAGTGGATTTCCGAGGTGCTCACGCACCTGAACGACGCGGCGACCGAACAGGGCGTCCGTAAGGAAGTGTCGGCGCTCACCGCACGGTTCCCGCTATATCCCCGGCGGCTGGCGCAAGCGGAAGCGGCGCTGCAGGTGCATGCGGGCGAATCGAAGGCGTAGCTTCGAGGATGGTCTACGGTGGTTTTTCCGAACTCGCGCCGGGCGGGCGTGGCTGGCTGGCTCGCGATTCGTCCGCGATAAACGCTAGATAATATTTAACTTCAGCTCAACCGCAATTCCCCTCCGGATCGAAAATGCGCGCACCGGATTCGGCGCCACGCCTGCTGGCGACACGATCACGTAGGCGACCTCGGGATAGTAGGCCAACTCCAAGTCTCGCGCGGACGGTCGATTCTCGCCGGTCGGATGGGAATGGTAAATCCCTACCAGGTCCTCGCCGACAGCTCGAATTTCGCGCATCAACCGAAAGAGGTCCGCGGGAGCGATCTCGTAGGCGGTGGCGCTGTCTAGATCATTGGCTGCCCGATAAATCGAGGTTATAGTACCGACGCGGCCGCCGAGCAGTCCGCAGCATTCGGTGGCGGGATTTTTGCGTGCCTCGTCCAGCAGGCCCGCCCAGATGAGCTGCGTGATGGCGGTCGGTACGGCCATGCGGAGAGTCTACAACAGGTTGAAAAATTCAACCCACGAACTGATTAATTCAGCCTTACCGCGCTCGCAGGGATGATCGGCAGATGCGGCCACGAACCATAACTACCCTATTTCTAATGACGTACGGGTTTCACGCTGCTATCCTGGAGTTTGGCACGGCGATTGCCATAGACATGGCGTCTGCTTTCACAGAGACAAAGCTCGAGGGGGAAAAGCGATGGCGGCCACAAAGACTCCGGTAAAGTCAGCGAAGCCCCCGAAGGCCAAAAAGCTCGAGAGGAAAGATCAGCCCCTGGTTCGCAACCTGAGTGCACACTGGCGCTAGGGCCCCGTAGTCAGGCAAGGTTTTTCGGGCCACCCCGAGTTGGGTTGGAGGCAGTAAAATCCGGGCCGCACAGCGGCCCATCTTACGGGAGAGGTGAACGAATATGGCAACCAAGACTGCAGTGAAAGGCACCAAGAAGGCCGCTTCGTTGGAAAAGAAAGCTGCACCGGCTGTGAAGAACCTGCGCAACAGGCTATAACGCCAGCAAACTGCCGCGCTGCGGCATCTTGTGGATTAAAGGGCTGCCGGCTAACGCCGCGCAGCCCTTTTTTTTTCGCGGCGAGCGACCCGTGCCCCGGCCTAGCGGCGACACTACCCCGTGGGCGACCTTGCGATGGTAGGCCAACTCCAAATCTCGCGCGGATGATCGATTCTCGCCGGTCGGGTCGCCATGGTAAATCCGTACGAGGTCCTCGGCAGCAGTTGGGCGCCGGATAAATCGAGGTAATAACACCGTCGCGCCCGCCGAGCAGTCCACAGCACTGGGTGGCGGATTTCTGGGCGCCTCGGCCAGCAGCCCTTCCCAGATGGTTTGGGGTTGGCGCCCGGCATGGGCATGCCACGAGTCTATGACAGGTTGAAAAATTCAACAAACGTACTGACTAATTCAACCTTGGTCAGCTTTGGGGGTTGCTGGCGATACCGCGACAAACCCGCAACCAGTTCATTTCCAATCACTTACGCTATCGCGCCGCCTTCCTTGAGTTTGGCAGGCCGATTGCAATAGACAATGCGTCTGCTTCCACAGAGATAAAGCTAGAGGGGAAAAGCGATGGCAGCCACAAAGACACCGATAAAGTCAGCGAAGACCCCGAAGGCCAAAAAGCTCGAGAGGAAAGAACAGCCGGTCGTCCGTAACCTGACGATGCACTGGAAATAGCGTTCCGCAGTCGGGCAAGGTTTTTCGGGCCAGCACGAAGTTGGGTTCGAGGCAGTAAAATCCGGGCCGCACAGCGGCCCATCTTACGGGAGAGGTGAACGAATATGGCAACTAAGACTGCAGTGAAAAGCACCAAGAAGGGCGCTTCGTTGGAAAAGAAAGTTGCACCGGCCGTGAAGAACCTGAGGGGCTACATCCCGGTTAAGGGTTGATGATTAAAGGGCTGCCGGCTAACGCCGCGCAGCCCTTTTTTTTTAAAGGCGAGCCACCTGTGGCCCGCCCGATAGCGCTTGACATTCCTTGCTCCCTCCCCTAGATTCAAAAAGTCATGAAATTGCGGGCGCACATCTCTAACCATCTCCATCATCATACCGATCCTCGCCCGCGGCGGTGTGGTTAGGCTGAAGGTTAGCTGAACTCATCCGCCCGCTGGCGCGGCAAGCGCCAGCGGGCTTTTTGTTTTTACGGACGAAATTTAGGGAGCAACCGTGGAACTCGATTTTCTGAAAGATGCGGGATTGTTGATACCGGCGATCGTGCAGGACGCCGCCTCGGGCGACGTCCTGATGCTCGGTTTTATGAATCGTGAGGCGCTGGAGGTGACCATGCGCACCGGCTTGGTGACGTTTTTCAGCCGTTCGCGCCAAAAGCTGTGGACCAAGGGCGAGACCAGCGGCCAGAAGCTGCTGCTGCGCGAGCTGCGCTTTGACTGCGATCGCGACGCCATTCTGGCCCGCGTGGAACTGGCCGGCGCCGCAGTCTGCCACGAAGGTTACCGCAGCTGTTTTTTCCGCCGATTGAACGCCGACGGCGGCGAAACAGTGATCGCCGAGCGAGTGGTGTCCCCCAACGAAATCTACGGAGAGAAAAAGAGTCAATGAGCCGCCTCAAACTGGGAATACCCAAAGGAAGTCTGCAGGAGTCCACGCTCGAGCTTTTCGCGCGGGCAGGTTGGCGGATCGCGGTAAATTCGCGCAGCTATTTTCCCACCAGCGACGATCCGGAAATCGAATGCATGCTGGTTCGCGCCCAGGAAATGCCGCGGTACGTCGAGACCGGAGCGCTAGACGCGGGAATCACCGGCAAAGACTGGGTGCTCGAAACCGGCGCCCAGGTAGCTGAATTGAGCGAGCTGGTGTATTCGAAGACCGGGCTGGGCAGGGTTCGCTGGGTGCTAGCGGTGGCGGAAAACTCGACGGCGCAAAGCGTGCGCGACCTGGAAGGAAAAATCATTGCCACCGAAGCGGTGCGGATGACCCAGAAATATCTGGCCGAGCATGGGGTGAAAGCCCAGGTGGAATTCTCCTGGGGAGCGACGGAGGTGAAGGTGCCGCAGCTGGCCGACGCCATCGTCGAGGTCACCGAGACGGGATCGTCGCTGCGCGCAAACCATCTGCGAGTCGTGGATACGCTGTTGGAGTCCGCGCCGTGGTTCATCGCCAATCACGCGGCGTACCGCGACCCATGGAAGCGCGAAAAGATGGAAAACCTCACCCTGCTGCTGCAGGGGGCAATTGCCGCCTACAACCGCGTGGGGCTGATGCTGAACGTACGCACCGCAGACCTCCCGGCAGTTTTGGCGGCGCTTCCTGCGCTGAATAGTCCCACCGTTGCACCGCTGAGCGATCCGGCGTGGGTGGCCATCAACGTGATCGTGGAAGAAAAGATCGTGCGCCAGTTGATTCCCAAACTGAAAGCGGCGCGTGCCGAGGGCATTGTGGAGTACCCACTGAATAAGATCGTGCTGTGATGCGAATCTTCGCACTCACGAAAGCGCGAAGCGCAAAACTTCTTACCGCGCGACGCGCTACTGACCGCTCGGCCGAACGCGTGGCGGCTCGCATCGTGGCCGATGTGCGCCGTCGCGGCGACGCGGCGCTATTCGCGTGGACCGGGCGCTTGGACCGCGTTTCGCTCAGCTCGAGGAATCTGTGGGTATCCGCTGCCGAGATGGCGCGTTCCACCCGGTGCGTGGATAAGAGTTTTCTGGGAGCACTGGCGCACGCCGCGCGGAATATTCGCGCCGTCGCGCGCGGCCAGCTACCGAGGGAATGGGCGATCCAAACCGATCCGGGCGTGCGAGTGGGACAGATCGTTCGTCCGATTCAAAGGATTGGTTGTTACATTCCGGGCGGGCGCCATTCGCTGGTTTCGACGTTGCTTATGACGGTGATCCCGGCGCAAGAGGCGGGGGTCCGCGAAATTGTGGTCACCAGCCCGCAACCGGGCGATTCCCTTCTCGCTGCCGCTGGCTACCTAGGCGTGCGCCAGGTGGCACGGATCGGAGGCGCACAGGCCATCGCCGCGCTGGCCTACGGCACTCGGTCGATCGCGCGAGTGGATAAAATCTTTGGCCCCGGCAATCGTTACGTTGCCGCGGCGAAGCGATTGGTGAGCGCCGATTGCGCTATCGACCTACTGGCCGGACCCACCGAGGCGATCGTGCTTTCAAACGATGGCGATCCGCGGTTCATCGCTGCGGACCTGCTGGCGCAGGCAGAACACGATCCCGACGCGACTGCGCTATTTGTAACCACCTCGGCCAAGCTCGGAAAAATAGTTTCGGCAGAGATCGAGCGGCAACTGGCACAACTTCCCCGCTCGAATCCCGCGTGGCGCTCGCTCGCCAGCCGCGGCGCGGTGTTGGTAGCGAGCGATATTCCCCGTGCTATCCAGTTTGTAAACGAATTTGCGCCCGAACATCTCACTCTAGCCGGCAGCGCTGGAAAATTGATCGATCGAATTGACTCGGCGGCGAGCGTTTTCGTCGGCGATGCCAGCGCGCAATCCTTCGGCGATTACCTGAGCGGAACGAACCACACTCTGCCGACTGGCGGCGTGGCACGGACGCGCGGTGGGCTTTCGGCGGCCGATTTCGTGAAGTGCCTCAGCGTTCAGGAAGTCACTGCTCCGGGCTTCGCGGCGATGGCCGCGGCAACGCAGGAATTGGCCAGAGCGGAGGGCTTGCTCGCGCACGGCCTCTCGATCGAGGTGCGGAAATGAAGCGGCCGGGGGTTAATACCGTCGCGATCGAGCCGCGCAGCGCGGTGACCGCCATGCGTCCGTACAAACCGCCGCTCGAGGGGCGATCGGAAAAACTGCGCCTGGACTTCAATGAAAATCCGATGGGCTGTTCTCCCTCGGTGCGCCGCGCATTGGCCAGGCTGAATTCGACTGGGATATCCGCTTATCCGGAGCAGGAGACCACTCGCCGCGAGATCGCGAAATATTTTCGAGTGACGCCCGAAGAGATGCTGTTTACCAACGGCACCGATGAGGGACTGAACCTGGTTGTCGGCAGCTACGTCGAACCTCGCCAGACTGCTCTGATCGTCGAGCCCACCTTCGCGATGTACCGCTTTTATTCCGAACTGGCTGGAGCGCGAATCGTAACGGTTCGCTACGACGCGAAAATGCGATTCCCCACCGCAGGCGTGCGGGCGGCCCTGCACAAATCGCCACGGGTATTTTTTCTGGCGAATCCCAATAATCCCACTGGCACGCTAGTCCCACCGGCGTTGCTGCGCGGCTTTCTGCAAGCGGCTCCGCGGACTATCCTGGTGGTGGACGAAGCTTATTTCGATTTTTGCGGCGTTACCGTGATTCCGTGGATTCGGCGCTACAAAAATCTGGTGGTCACCCGCACATTCTCAAAAGCGTTTGGTCTTGCTGGAATGCGGCTGGGATGCGTGTTCGTCCATCGGGATGTGGCCGCGATCATGCGCAAAGCGCAGTCTCCTTATCCGGTGAGCGCGGCAGCGCTGGTGGCGGCAGCGGCGGCGGTGCGCGATAGACCGTTCCTGGAACGCTCGCTAAGGGAGCTCCGTAGTGGGCAAGTGCTGATCGAGAAAGGTCTCGCTGCGTTGCAGCTTCCCTTCTTTCCGACCGCTGCGAATTTTGTGCTGGTGAATTTCGGCGGACGAATGAAGGAGATCGTCACGGAGCTCTCGCGGCGCGGAGTTCTCATCCGCGACCGCTCCAGCGATTTCAATGGCGCGGGCTACGCCCGAATCACCTTCGGAACGCCGCCACAGATGCGGCGTCTATTAGCTGAATTGAAGCAGGTGCTGTGAGCGGTTGGAGCGCCGCCACTCTTGGCGGTAAAGGTATTGAATTTTAGAGCATCGAGGTTAGGGGGGTGAGCGACGAATGAGAAAGGCCACCATACACCGCCAAACCAAGGAGACCGACATTCGCGCGCGCCTAAATTTGGACGGCCGCGGAGCCGCCCATATCAGCACCGGGATCCACTTTTTCGACCACATGCTCGAACAGATTGCGCGCCACGGCGCCATCGATCTGGACCTCACCGCGCGCGGAGATTTGCACGTCGATCAGCATCACACCGTGGAGGACGTGGGAATTGTTTTGGGCGAAGCGATCAAGAAAGCGCTGGGATCGAAGCGCGGCATTTTGCGCGCCGGGTATTACCTGATGCCCATGGACGATTGCCTCGCCGCCGTGGCCCTCGATTTTTCGGGCCGTTCAGTGTGCGTGTGCCAGTGGAAGCCTGCGGCGCGGCTGGTCGGGGACTTTCAGAGCGAGCTAGTGGAGGATTTTTTTCAAGCGTTTGCGCAGGCCGCGCGAGCCAACGTCCACGTGAAACTGATTTATGGGAGATCTTCGCACCACCAAGTGGAATCAATTTTTAAGGCGTTCGCGCGGGCGCTGCGCTTCGCCATCACCCGCGACCGCCAACTCCAACGGTTGCTGCCCTCCACCAAGGGAATGCTATGAAAATTACGGTGGTCGACTACGGCGCGGGAAACCTTCCGTCCGTCGAACGCGCGCTGCAAGCGCTCGGAGCGGAAACCCAGCGCGCCACCACGCCCGCGCACTTGCGTGACGCCGAACGAATAGTTTTCCCCGGCGTCGGCCACTTTTCGGCGGCAATTACCGGCCTGCACAGCGCGAATCTTTTTTCGCCGCTGCGCGAGGCGTATGAAAAAGGAGTGCCGATTTTGGGTATCTGCGTGGGCCTGCAAGCCCTCTTCGCCTCCAGTGAAGAAGCGCCCGGTGACCTTGGACTCGGCCTGCTGCCGGGTGAGGTAAAAGAGTTGCCGGCGACCGTAAAACTTCCGCACATCGGCTGGAACCAGGTGCGCCGCGTGGGCGAGAGTCGCCTGCTGGGAGATCTTCCCAGCGACACCTATTTTTATTTCGCGCATTCCTATGCGGCGACCAACGAGCCCGGGCAAACCGTCGCGGTCTGCGATCACGGCACTCCATTTGCCGCGGTGGTCGAGAATAAAAACTTGTCCGCGGTTCAATTCCATCCCGAAAAATCGGGCGCCGCCGGCGCGCGCGTGCTGCGAAATTTCCTGGAGTCGACTCGATGACCCTGGCGCGGCGCATCATTCCCTGCCTGGACGTCGATTCCGGGCGCGTGGTGAAGGGCATCGAGTTCAAGGGCTTGCGGGACATGGGCGATCCCGAGGAACTCGCGCGCCGTTACAACCGGGAGGGCGCCGATGAGCTGGTGGTGTTGGATATTCGTGCCTCGCGCGATGGCCGCCCTACCTTTCTCGATACGATCCGCGGCGTGGCGTGCCAACTGCAAATTCCACTAACCGCCGGCGGCGGCATTCGCGAACTGCAAGACGGCCAGGCGGTGCTGCGCGCTGGCGCGGACAAAGTGACCGTCAACACCGCCGCAGTCGAACGCCCGGAATTAATTTCGGAGCTAGCCAGGCAATTCGGGTCGCAGGCGGTGGTGCTGGCGATGGATGTCAGCCGCGCCGGCGATTCCTGGCTGGTGTTCGTGCGCGGGGGGCAGCAAGCCACTGGGCTCGATGCGTTGGCCTGGGCCCGAAAAGGCGTCGAATACGGCGCAGGAGAAATTCTGCTCACCTCGATCGATCGTGACGGCACCTGCAGCGGATTCGATTGCGAACTCACCGCGGCGATCACGCGGTTGGTGCGCGTCCCGGTGATTGCGTCGGGCGGCGCGCGAACTTTCCAGGATTTTCTGGACGTCTTCACCCGAGGCAACGCCGACGCCGGGTTGGCCGCTTCGATCTTCCACAGTGAAACCGAATCCATCGCCGCGTTGAAGAAATATTTGGCCGGGCACGGCGTGCCGGTTCGCCAGGAACTTTCAGCGTGATCGTACCGTGCATCGATTTGCAAGGCGGCCGAGCGGTGCAACTGGTCCGCGGACGCCGCCTGGCGCTGAGTGTCGATGATGTTCTCGGTTTGCTCGCGCGATTCCAGCGCTACCCCACCATGCACGTGATCGACCTCGACGCCGCCCTACGCCGCGGAAGCAACGGCCGATGGATCAAAGTGCTCTGCGCAAAATCGAAAACGAAAGTGCGCGTGGGCGGCGGCATCCGCACTACGGCGCGTGCCGAGAAAATTCTTTCGTGGGGCGCAGAGAAAGTGATCGTGGGAAGCGCAGCGTTTCAAGACGGCAAAGTCGCACAGAAATTCCTGGAAAAACTGGCGGCGCGCGTCGGCAAGAAGAATGTGATCGTGGCGATCGACACCATGAAGGGCCAGATCGTCAGCCACGGCTGGAGAACTCGCGAGAAACTCCGCGCCGAAGATGTGATCCCCAAGCTGGAACCATATTGCGCGGAATTCCTGGCTACCTACGTCGATAACGAAGGCACCATGCAAGGCACCAGCCTGCCGTGGTACCGCAAATTGCGAGGGGTCACTCGGCTTCCGATCACCGCCGCCGGAGGAATTCGCAGCCATCGCGAAGTGCAAGCGCTCGAAAAAATCGGCATGAACGCCGCGGTAGGAATGGCGATGTACAAAGGCCTGTTGCAATGATGCGCAGGAACGAGCGATTTGTTGATCCAGCGCGATTTTTTGAACGGCGTTCTACCCAAGAAACAATCATTTGGCACCGTGCCACTACATTTGGCTTGACGTGCGTCAATCGACACCATATATTGCGGTCGTCAGCTGGTGGTGCTCCCCTCACCCGGGACGCCTAAAGGGAACCCGGTGCGATTCCGGGACTGCCCCGCAGCGGTAAGCAGGAACGAACACCCGCACGAGCACTGTTCCTCTCACGGATCGGGAAGCTTGGGTTAGTAGGAACTCGACCGAAGAAGGTCGAGCTCGCCTGCAAGTCCGAAGACCTGCCAGCGCCACGTCATTCTTGGCGTGCACATTTTTGCGAGCCTCCGAGGGGAGGTTGGCGATGGCTTGGCGCGTTTCACATTCCGCCCATACCATTTCCGCCTTCTCGCGTTTGGCTCCGAAGGATTTATACAGATGGCAGCTCCCGCAACAGCTTCAGTCGCACCGCCAGCTTCGGCTTCCGCCATGGCTCCGGCACAAACGTCGTTCGCGGATTCCGCTTCGTCATTCCCCTCACCCTCGAAGAACTCGGTGATGCAGGTTCGCAAACGCAATGGCTCCCTGGAAAACGCGGACGTCAGCAAGATCGTGCGGGCGGTGGAACGCTGCTGCGCGGGGCTGGAAAACGTCGACCCGATGCGCGTCGCCAGCAAAACCATTGGCGGACTCTTCAACGGCGCCACCACCAAGGAACTCGACCTGCTTTCGATCCAAACCGCCGCCTCACTCATCGCCGAAGAGCCCGAGTATTCCCGGCTAGCCGCGCGCCTGCTGCTCGGCGTAATCGACAAAGAAGTCGCCAACCAAGACATCTATTCCTTCTCGCAGTCGGTAACATGCGGCAAACAGCACGGGCTGGTTTCCGAACATTTGGCCAAATTCGTCACCGAAAATTCGCGCAAGCTCAACGACGCGATCACCCCGCGCAGCTCGGACCTTTTCGAGTATTTTGGCGTGCGCACGGTATACGACCGCTACTTGCTGCGCAATCCCGAAACGCGCGACGTCCTGGAAACGCCGCAATACTTCTTCCTGCGCGTCGCTTGCGGGCTCTCGCGCAATGTTGCCGAAGCCATCGAATTCTACCGGCTGCTTTCCGAGCACGAGTACATGCCCAGTTCGCCCACCCTCTTCAATTCCGGAACGCGCCACGCGCAGATGTCATCCTGCTACCTGCTCGATTCGCCGGCCGACAATTTGGAAGCTATCTACGACAAGTACAAAGACGTGGCGATGCTCTCGAAATTCGCCGGTGGAATCGGACTGGCGTTTCACCGCGTGCGCTCCCGCGGTTCCTTGATTCGCGCCACCAACGGCCATTCCAAAGGCGTCGTACCCTGGCTAAAAACTCTGGATTCTTCAGTGGCGGCGGTAAACCAGGGAGGCAAGCGCAAAGGCGCCTGCTGCGTGTACCTCGAGCCGTGGCATGCCGACGTCGAAGAATTTTTGGAGCTGCGCGACAACGCCGGTGACAACGCCCAGCGCACTTACAACATCAACCTGGCCAACTGGATTCCCGATTTGTTTATGAAGCGAGTGCAAGCCGGCGAAAATTGGTCGCTGTTCGATCCCAAAATCGTGCCGCAATTCCCCGATCTCAGCGGCGAAGCTTTTGCAGCGGCCTACCTGGAAGCGGAAACGAAGAAGCTATTTGTGCGCCAGGTGAAGGCGCGCGAGCTATATGCGCGGATGATGAAGGTGCTCGCGGAAACCGGCAACGGATGGATGACGTTCAAGGACGCCTGCAACCTGAAATCGAACCAGACCGCCGAAGCGGCCAATGTCGTGCACCTTTCAAATCTCTGCACCGAAATTACTGAAGTCAGCTCCAAACAAGAAACCGCGGTGTGCAATTTGGGCTCGATCAACCTCGCCAAGCACATCACCGATGGCGCATTCGACTTTGCGAAGCTCGCGAACACCGTGCGCGTAGCGGTCACCTTCCTGGATCGCGTGATCGACATCAATTTCTATCCCATCCCCGCCGCACGCGCCGCCAACCGCCGCTGGCGGCCCGTAGGACTGGGCGTGATGGGCTTGCAAGACTTGTTCTTCGCTTTGCGCTTGCCTTTCGACGCTCCAGAATCTCGCCAGCTCTCGAAAAAGATCCAGGAGGAGATCTACTATCACGCTCTGGCGCGATCCTCAGCTCTCGCTGCCGAATTCGGCCCGCATCCCGCATTTGCGGAAACACGAGCCGCGAAAGGCGTTTTGCAGTTCGATCTGTGGGGCGTCACACCCGAAGATCCCGCCCGCTGGAACGAACTGCGCGAACAGATACAGCGAACTGGCCTGCGTAATTCCCTGCTGGTGGCGGTGGCACCCACCGCGACAATCGCTTCGATCGTGGGCGCGTACGAGTGCATCGAGCCGCAGCTTTCCAATCTCTTCAAGCGCGAGACGCTCTCCGGCGATTTCCTGCAGATCAATCGCTACCTGGTCAACGAGCTCAAGGCCCTCGGGCTGTGGACCGCCGACATTCGCACCCGCATCAAGATGGCGGATGGCTCGGTGCAAGGCATTTCGGAAATCCCCGCGGAGGTTCGCGCCACTTACCGCACCACCTGGGAGGTTCCGATGCGCTCGCTGATCGACATGGCCGCCGACCGCGGAGCATTCATCGACCAGAGCCAATCGCTGAACCTTTTCGTGCAAAGCCCCAACATCGGAAAGCTCTCTTCCATGTATATGTATGCGTGGAAAAAGGGTCTGAAGACCACCTACTACCTGCGATCGCGGCCGGCTACCGAAATTTCGAAGACCACCGTGCCGGTGTCAGCCCCTACTAACGTTTCCGCCGTGGCTTGCTCGCTCGAAAACCCGCAGTCCTGCGATGTCTGCCAGTAGCGCCATTCCCAAGGAGATTTCACATGATCCTCGATCCAGGATTTGATTTGACGTTGCGACCCATGAAATATCCGGCTTTCTACGACCAGTACAAAGCCGCCATCAAAAATACCTGGACCGTCGAGGAAGTGGACCTGGCCGGCGACCTGGCCGACCTGCATCAGCGGATGACTCCGGCGGAGCGTCACCTGATCAATCGTCTGGTGGCCTTCTTTGCCACCGGCGATTCGATCGTGGGAAACAATCTGGTTCTCAATCTCTACAAGCACATCAACTCGCCCGAAGCCAGAATGTACCTCTCGCGCCAGCTTTTTGAGGAAGCCCAGCATGTGGAATTTTATTTGACGCTGCTGGACACCTACATTTCCGATGCGGAAGAACGCAAGAGCGCCTTCGACGCCGTGGAAAACATCGAATCGATCCGCAAAAAGGCTGAATTCTGTTTTCGCTGGATCGATTCCATCAACGGCCTCACCGAAATCCGCACCGTCGAAGACCGCCGCAATTTTCTGATGAACCTGATCTGCTTCGCCTGCTGCATCGAGGGCCTGTTCTTTTTCGCGGCGTTCGCCTACGTTTATTTCCTGCGCTCCCGCGGCCTGCTGCAAGGCTTGGCCACCGGCACCAACTGGGTGTTCCGCGACGAAAGCGCGCACATCGATTTCGCTTTCGAGGTCATCAAAACCGTCCGCAAGGAAGAGCCCGGCATTTTCGATCGGGAACTGGAAGCGCGGGTGACCGAAATGATTAAAGAAGCAGTGGATTGCGAGATGGCCTTCGCCAACGACACCCTCAGCCTGGGCGTCAGCGGCCTTTCACCCAACGAGATGCTGCAGTATCTGCAATACGTGGCCGACCGCCGCTTGGAGGCGCTGGGAATTGCCACCGTGTTCCACGTGAAAAATCCCTTCGGCTTTATGGAACTGCAAGACGTGCAAGAGCTAACGAATTTCTTCGAGCGCCGCGTGTCTGCCTATCAGGTCGCGGTCACCGGCGAAGTGGCGTTCCACGACGACTTCTAGCGAATTCCGCCGGCGAAGGTGGCGGCGAAGTTGACCGCCATCAGCCGCGGTCAATCCAGCTTGGGCAACTGCAGCAGCAATCCATTGCCCTGCCCCGCTTGCACGCGCGGCAGTTGTCCATCCCATTTGTCGATCATCGCCCGGTTGTTTTCGATGCGCCGCAGATCCAGAAGCTGCGGCGTCAACGAACTCTGGCGGATTCGATTGGCGTCCGCTTCTCCTTGCGCGCGGGTAACCAACGATTTGGCGTCGCCGTCCGCTTCGGCAATCTTCTTCGCCGCTTCGGCCTGGGTAGTGGCCAATTCGTGGCGCGCGCGTTCGGCCTGCTGAATCGCCTGCGCTTTGGCGGTGATGGCCGCGGCAATCACTTCCGGAACACGCGGCGCGCCGATAAAGCCGAATTGCTGAACACGCACGCCCACCGGAGCCACTTTCTCCTGGATCGGCGCCTCCACTCTCCTCAGGAATTCCGCCTTGTGCTCACCGTAAATATCTTCCACCGCAAAAGTGGAGGCCACTTCGTTGAGCGAATTACGGACGATGTCGCGCAGGATGCCATGCGTGAAGACCTCCAGATCGCTGGCGCGGTACTTGACGTAAAAGTCCGGCACCTTCTGCGGTTCAATCGCGTAGGAGAGCGAGACGTCCACAGAAATCTCCATGCCCTCCTTGGAGTTGAACCCCATTTCCTCATTCACTGGGTGGCCTTCATCCAAGCTCCCGGTCCACTTCACGGTTTGCAGGTAGGTGGGAAACTCAATGATCTGCGTGCGCAACGGGCTGTAGACCACCCAGCCGGTTCGAATCGGGATTTCCGATGCGCCGCGCCGGCTTCCCGCAAGATTAATTTCGACTCCCACATGCCCCGCTTCGATCCGGGTGACTCAAGTGACGAACGTCACAAAATAATCAGAAGCACCAGAACCGCGAACGGGATCAGCACCAGCCTCGCCATGCGCGACGCGTTGCGGCTTAGATAATCAAAATTGGGACCTTCCGGCTGTCCGTAGAGCGTCATGATGATCTTCTCCGGCTCGGTAACTTCAAGCAAGAAGGCATGCTACCACAGCGGACATTGCGAACCGCTGAGGAAGCCGTAAGGGATCCATGAGGGCCACCTCGCAACTCATTGTTGAACAGGCGGTTAGCGGCAGCCCGCGGCGAGCGCCCGCCAAAGGGAATACCTATCCTCGCGTTTTTCGGATTGGTTGCATCATCTATTTCGATAACGTCAACGTATTTTTTCGATTGGAACCACGGGCTGGCCCGCGCTAACCTAGTCCTGCATGGACAGTTCCTGTTCGTCAAAAACATCAACGCCACTATGCCGCATTCCTAAATCAGAGGAGATTCATGTCTACCGAACTGCGTAATTTTCTGTCTCTCTCTTACGACGAACTCGAAGAACTGAACCTGCACGCCAAGCAGCAGCGCCAGAAGCGCGTTGCCGCGCACAAGGTGCAGGAGGAGCGCCTGAAGTATCTGACGGATGAGAAGCGCATTAAGGCCGTCACGGTGCTGTTCAGCGACCTGGAAGGCCGCCTGCACATGTTGGATTACGACAAGAAATTCCTGGTGAAGAGCTGGGACAACCTCACCTTCGATGGCTCTTCCATTCGCGGTTTCACCGCCCAGCGCGAAAGCGATCTGCGCCTGGGCATGGACTGGAGCGCTTTCTATTGGGGCCCCGCCGACTATTTCGGGTCCGGCAAAGTTCTGGTTTTCGGCGAAGTGATCGATAAGGACGGTTCGCCATACCGCGCCGACATTCGTGGTGTATTGAAGGGCTACGCCGAGGAGAAGTACAAGAAGGACGGCTTTACCCTCAACGCCGCCAATGAAATTGAAGGTTTTCTGTTTAGCGGCTGCGATGCCGAGCGCCACTATCATGAAACGCACAAATTCGTTTACGTCAATACCGGCGGCTATTATCATTCTCTGCCCAGCGATCCGCTGCGCACCTTTATCGACACCACTGCGGAAGTCCAGCGCGCGATGGGCTTTGAAAACGAGAAGGACCATCCGGAAGTTGCCCCCTCGCAATTTGAAATCAACTACGGCTACGGCGAAGTGGTCGCCGCCGCCGATCAGATCCAACTCTACAAACTGATCTGCCGCCAGGTGGCCACGCGCATGGGCTTTACCGCCTGTTTCCTGCCCAAACCGGTGGTAGGCGTGAACGGCAATGGAATGCATACCAACGTTTCGATCAGCAAGGGCGGAAAGAATACCTTCTGGGATCCCAAGGGCGAGGAAAAATTAAGCAAGGCGGGATGGTCGTTTGTAGACAAGAACCTCACCCACGCCAACGATATTTGTCTGTTGCTAAACTCCAGCGTAAACGCCTATCGCCGGCTCGACCCGCATTTCGAAGCGCCCAACCAGATCAAAGCTTCGGCGGTCGATCGCGGAGCGATGATCCGCATTCCCCTCGGCAACGAGAAGAGCTCGCGCGTCGAAGTCCGCTCGGTGGCGCCCGATGCCAACCCCTACTTGGCGCTGTATTCCATTTTCAAATCGGGGATCGATGGCGACACTGCCAAGATCAAGAATCTCCGCCAGGCGGAGCGCTACCTGCCGGACAACGTTTATACGGCGCTGGAGCTTTTCCGGTCTGGGGAGTGGAGCACCAAGCTTCTGGGCGAAGATGTGAAGGCGCGCTACGCCGATCTCAAGCAGGTCGCCGCCGACCGGTGCCCGCGCTCGCTAGGCACCTTCGTCAAAGCGCCCGAAGTGCAGTATCACCACGAGGTCTACAACCAGTTCCTGTGGAACTTGTTCTAGAGCGATAAGCAATAGAAAACGCTTGACTTCCAGCTGAGCCCCGCGCGATTGTAGAGCAATTAAGTCGGAGCACGATCCGCACAGGAATGGGGAACCGTCGCCGAGTGGATCATGCACGATGGTTGGTGAGGAAAGCTGATACTGCACGCCACGAGTTTCAAGCTGGGCATGCTCCATAGGTCTCAACTTCAGGATGCCCCGTCAGTCGACCGCCGCAGTGCTGGCCTGCTCCTTCCATCGTTCGACGTTCACGCCCATCGCGAGAAGCCACAGCATCACCAATGCTTGCCCGAGGACGCCGGACGCGAGATTGTAGGGGGACAGATAGTTTACGAGCGGATTGGAAAGATAGGTCAGCCAACCCAAACCGGCAAACGCCATCAGCCCGCCCAGAATTCGAGGCAGAAAGTTAGACCGGAAAATAAGGTAGCCGATCAGGAGGCAAGAGAATCCGTTAAATACCACGGCGACGTTGACGCCCTGAGGCTGCCAACGAAGAGCCTCAAAGGTGAGTCCCACGAGGCTGAAGAACGCCGCGAGCAAAGCGAGGCTCCTGTTCACCGGCTTAAAGATGCCGTAGAGAAGCAGCGTGACAGCGACCATGCCCAAAATCGCGATGTAGCCCCCTGCGTAATTCAACCTGCCGTGAACAAAAAGCTCGGTGAGTGCGGCCGTCACTAGGCTGAGCAAATTAAGCGCACCGGCAATCCGCGCCTTGAACCGCGGTGACGCTTTTGTAATCCGTTCCATCATTACTGCTGCGCTCATGCCTTTTCCTCTTTATGCGTAGCCGCACCGGTGCGGCGATGGGCGGTGGCTTTCATGCACCGCTGGCCTGCTCCTTCCATCGTTCGACGTTCACGCCCTTCACAAGGAGCCATAGCATTAGCGATGCTTCGGCGATGATGCCGAGAATCTCAATGTAGGCGAGCAGATAGTTTGCGAGCGACGGCGACAGAAACGTCAGCCACCCCAAACCGGAAAGCGCCATCAGCACGCCCAAAATTCGAGGCAGGAAGCTCGACTTGAAAATGAGGTAGCCGATTAGGAGATTAAACAGTCCGAAAAATACCAAGTAAATGTAGGTGGCCTGATCATTCAACTTGATAAACATCAGCGCCATGGCCTGCAACTGGTCCGCCTTAAATACGTTGAGGTACGGACTGCCTTCGAGGACGGCTAACGGGGCGATTTGAAAGAGGCTGCCGAAAGCCTGAATAGCGCATCCCACGAGGCTGAAGAACGCTGCGAGCAAGGAGACGGTCTTGTTCACAGGCTTAAACAAGCCATAGAAGAGAACCGTTACAGCGACGTATAACGCGGTCGCGATGAGACCGACCGCCACACTCAACCGAAACAATCGCTCGTGCTCTAGGATGTTGTTGGCTGTAGCCGCGGCGTCACCAGGCACAACAAGCCCTCTAATGAGGAACACGGCTAATACCGCCGTCAGAAAGTAAAGCAAATAAACGACACCGGTAATCCTGGCCCTGGGACACGGTGACGCTTCAACAGTTCGATCCGTCATTTCGGCTCCTTTGCAGATCTGACATCAAAGCCGCGGGGCAGGTACTGCTTCTATCTGCGTTAGTAACGCTGCGGGGCCTTCATGTGCGCAGGGACGCCCCCGCTGCGCTGGCCTGCTCATTCGATCGTTCGACGTTCACGCCCATCACGATGAGCCATAGCTCCAATGGTATTTCCCCGAGCGCCGACGCGACAGCGATGTAGGGGATGAACAGATGGTATGCGAGCGGCGGGTACAGATAGATCACCCAACCCAAACCACTGATCGCCAGCAGCACTCCCAGAATTCGAGGCAGGAAGGTCGACCTGAAAATGAGGTAGCCAGTCAGGACGCACCATAATCCGAAGAAGACTAGGTCGATGTTGTAGGCGTTTTGATTCAATTTGAGAAACATAAGCGCCAGCGACTGCAACTGTTCCGCCGTAAATGCGCTCAAGGAGCTACCTCCTTGCAGGATGAGCAAAGGAGCGAGGTAAAAGAGGCTGGTAAGCGCCTGCATAGCGCAGCACACGAAAACGAGGAACGCTGCGAGTAAAGAGAGGCTCTTGTTCACAGGTTTAAGCAACTCATACATCAGAAGCGCCCAAGCGACATGGCACGCAACCCCAATGAGCGAGGATGCGAACCCCAACCAAAACAACCGCTCGTGTCCCACGATATTGGCCGCTGTAGCGGCGGCGTTGCCATCGACAACAAGCCTGCCGAGAACGAATACCCCGGGGAATGATGCCGTCACGGCTTCGAGCAGTTGAAAGACACCAGCCATCCTAGCCTTAAAACGCGGCGACGCTTCTGTGATCCGGTCCGTCATGGTCAGTCTGTGCTCATACTCGTTCTCTTTATTCCAGCGAAATCAAGCGTGCATGGCGATCTTGAGTGGGAGCCTACACGACGGCTGCCGATACCCGCTCGCCTGACGGCTTTGCCGGAGCCAGCACGATCAGGGCTACCCCGATGATGACAAGCACAGCCGACCCGACCAGAAATCCAACGCGCTGGTTCGGAATTTCGAGTCCCAGTATCGACATTGCTACGGCATGGGCGAAGCTCGACCATGCTGCGAAGGCGATCAGACTGCGATGCGCCGATGGATTCCGCACCGCGATGAGCAGGAAGATGCCGAGCGCGACATAGATGCTGAGCATCATGGTGTCGCCCATATCCGAGCCAGCCGGATGCAATAAAGAGCCGATCAGGGGATAAACGCCAGCCGAAAATAGCAATCCCAGCAATACAAGCACGACCTTCAGCGTCCGCTCTCGCTTCATCGTCCCCTCCTATATTTCCGCCACTATTCTTCTAGTTCGCTTTCCTCTGGCGCATCGGTCGGGCTCGCAAACTCCATGCGGTAACCGTCGGGATCGGTGAGCGGTACTACCCATAGGCGGTTTCCGACGAATGGACGCTTCTGCGTCTGTATTCCGCGCGATTTGAATTCGCGATAGAGCGCCAGCGCGTCTTCGCACATGAAACAGACCGATGCTCCAGTGCCCAGCGTCTCCTTTGGTTGGCGCTCCGGCAAGAACTCCTGAAGCATGATGGCGGCATCCCCAAGCTCAAGCCAGCACCAACGAATCCTACCGTCTGGCTTGTCCTCCTCACGATTCGGAATCCACCAGCGCTTCATTATGAAGCCAAGCCCGTCAACATAGAACCGCAGCGAGGCTTCCATGTTGGTCACGCCGAGAAAGGGCACCGCCTGCCTGACGTTAACGCTCGTAGCGGATGCGACGGTCATGGTTCCTCTCCCCAGCGTCAATGCCTATCGTAGCAATATAAGGTCTGTCCGTCTCGGATTGCTCGGAAGCCAGCCAGAATCAGACAGGCTTGCGTCGGTGCCGCGATGGCGAACGGCGTGCCTCATGCGAGGTCACAACTTGTGAGCCATGCCGAGCAAGTCCCGCAGGACCTCGGGTGTGACGCGGGACAGGCGAACCAGCACGCCGGTGTAGTCGAGATAGTGGTCGGTTACGTAGTAGACATCCGGGTCTGCTGCGAGCAGTTCGGCGCGGTCGTCGAAGTCAACGCGAACGGCAAGTGGACCCGGCTCAGCCGAACGATGAGCAGGCACACATGCCAAGAGTTTTCCGCGAACCTTGAGCGCGGGTGACCCGTAGGCTGTGCTCTCTTCCACGCCGGGCAACGCCAAGCCGATCTTCCGCACAGTGTCGAAGTTGGTTGTGCTTCTTGGCATGGGCGAGTGCGATTATCCGCAAGAACATGATCGCCGAACAGCTATCGTAGCTTGGCGTACTCCGCTTTGGCAGCGATGAGGATGGGAATGTCGGGGTCGGCGTCTTTCCATAGGGTGAGGAAATCATTGTAGGCGGCGAGCGCCCGGACGCGGGCGGCATCGGCGTCCGCTCCCTGCGACGTTCTCGACCCCAAGGCATTGGCACGCGCCACTCCCAGATGCGCCAACGCACCGTCCAGCAGTTCCAGACGATCCCGCTGTGGTCGATGATCTTCTGAAACGATCTTCTGAAACTCGGCCGCGGCAGCACCGCCCTGTCCGGCGGCCAAGTATGCCTCGCCCCGTACATACACCGGATAGAGGCAGGAAATATTGGCGACGAACTGAATTTGCCCCAGCTCGGATGGGGGTAGCAGCTTGCAGTTCATTCAGGGCGGCAGTAGGGTTCCTTTTGTCCAGCGCCAATTACCCCTGAATCGCTGGCAGCCAAAGCGACTGCATCTGGGTGTCCAGTGGGAAGCGTTTCCCTAAGTCTTGGGGTAATCCGTCCAGGATCGATGCCAAGCGCAGAGATAGCTTCCTACAAGCCATACAGGAATTATCGCGTGGTAGTCCAATCAACATGCCGATTTCAGATCGATCTCTAACAATGTCGGCGTTTCAGGGTCTGGCCGGGCATGGACGGAATGAGAGACGATTGACGCAGGGCTCTTGCTATGATCCGAGCTCCAACCGAACGGTGAAGTGGAATGTAGAACCGCGTCCAAGTTTGCTCTCGACCCAGATTCGCCCACCCATCAAGTTAACAAGTCGATTTGAAATAGTAAGACCGAGTCCGGTGCCCCCAAACTTGCGCGTAGATGACGAATCTGCTTGCGAAAATGCATCGAAAATCAACTGCTGTTTGTCGTTTGGAATTCCAATCCCTGTATCTCGGACACTAAAATGAAAGGTCGTGCAGTCATCCCTTTCCGTCTCTTTTCGCGCTTCGACTTCAACTTCTCCCCGCTCTGTAAACTTAAGGGCGTTTCCCACCAAATTAATTAGAATCTGTCGTAATCGAGTAGGATCACCTACCACCGACGTGGGCACGCTAGGGCGAACTGTCAAGAGGAGCTCAAGGCCCTTGTCATGAGCCTTAATCGCGAGTAGTTTCATCACCCCTTCCAGGCTCTCTCGTAAATCGAAAGTGATGGACTCCAGTTCCAATTTGCAGGCCTCGATCTTTGAAAAATCTAGAATGTCGTTGATAATCATCAAGAGCGAGTCAGCAGAGGTTTTTACCATGTGGAGGTATTCGGTTTGCTCTGTGGTCATTTGCGTATCGAGCAGGAGGTCGGTTATCCCAATAATGCCGTTCATTGGCGTTCGGATTTCGTGGCTCATGTTCGCGAGGAATTCGCTCTTTGTCCGATTTGCAGCTTCTGCGGCTGCCCTGGCGAGTTTCATCTCTTCCAGCGCTTTCTTGCGGTCGGTAATGTCTTCAGCAATACCAACAATGCGGCCCAACTTGCCCTGCGAGTCCCGAACGGGAAAGCTACGTGCGTGAATCCAACGGACCGATCCATCAGGCCGACGCATCCGGTACTCCATGGCCGTTGCAACGCCTCGCAGGGACTGTTCAAAAACGTCTACTACCTGATGGCGATCTTCCGGATGAACCAAGTCGATCCAAGCATCGACACGGTCGTAAAGTTCCTGACGGGGTCTTTCGGCAACTTCCTCGTAAGCCGGGCTGATATAAGCCATTCTCGGTGGATCTGGCGTCATGATGAAAAAGACTTCGCGGATGTTTTCCGCCAACTGGCGAAACATTTCCTCACTTTGCTGTAGGGCGTACTGTGCTCTCCTGCGCTCTGTGATGTCGACAAAAGTTACTACGGCACCCATCAAGTCGTTGTCCTTACGTATCGGGTAGGACCAATACTCAACCGGGAAGCTCGTTCCGTCGGCACGCCACACGACTTCATCATCCACGTGGCTACCCTCGCCTCGACGAAAAGCTAAGTAAATACGACATTCTTTCGCTGGGGTAAGGTGTTCCATCGGGGCGAGAATGGTGCATCATGGTGTGCATCTTCTTACCGATGAGTTCTACCGGGTCCTTGTATCCGAGAAATCGCAGACACGCAGAATCGCAAAACATGCAGTTGCCCTGCATGTCTAGCCCATAGATCGCCTCTGCCGTGGAGTCCAAGATCGTTGCCAGTTCTTCGGTCTCAATCCAAGCCTTGGCTGGGACGGGCCTCCTAGGTCCACTTGTCATTACTTAGTGCTCCTCTCACGGCACGTGGTTGGTTGGCTTGGGAGCTGTGGCGTAGTCTTTGAGCTTCCGATAGAGGGTCGTCTTCCCAATACCGAGGAGACGTGCGGCGGCGAGCTGATGCGGCAGGTTCAGTTCGTCCATTGCTGGGAGTCTGAAATTTCCTGCATTAGAAAATCGTAGGAAAGCATGGCCTCGTCGACTAGGGGCTTGGTGGTCGCGATTGTCTGCTTCAAATGATTCCGGTAGGTGTCGATTTTTTCCGGGTCCTCGAACATTGCCTTACGGATGGCCGCAACGTCAGCCATGACGGCGCTGAGGGTGACATGCAGGGACTTTACGCAACTGAGGATCTGTTCCAAGTGGGGCCGAAGGTCGCTTTGGTGTTGCGCTTCCAACCTTGAAGTGGGCATCGGTAGTTCCTCTCTCGATGGAATACTCCATCGAGGCGAACGTACCACCGGTTGGCGAGTTGAATCTATTGTGCGTTGGTGAGTGTGATCTTTACTTTAGTTAGCTTTCACGATTGGCGCGGGACGGGAATCCTATCTTCCCAGCCATCCGGACTAAATCAGGCAAGGAATCCGCTCGCATTTTGCGCATGAGTTGACGGCGGTGGACCTTGGTGACGGCCTTACTGATTCCAAGTTCGGCGGCGATTTGTTTGTTAGGCAAGCCGGAGACCACCAGGGGGAGCACCTGGCGTTCACCAGGCGTCAGCGAAGCAAACCTGGTTTCTAACTGCGCAACTTCCCCGCCTCGCTGGCGGCTCTCGCCGTCCTTTTCCAATGCGACGCGAATCGCGTCAAGTAGGTCCTGATCGCGGAACGGCTTGGTCAGGAATTCGATGGCTCCTGCCTTCATGGCGCGGACGGACATCTGGATGTCGCCATGCCCGGTGATGAAGATAATCGGAATGGAGATGCCGCTGTCGGCCAACTTGCCTTGAAAATCCAGCCCGCTCATACCGCGGAGCCTGATGTCAAGGACAAGGCAACTGTTGGCGTACAACTTATTGAACCGCGATTGCAGTTGCTAGAGTGCCTCGTCGGTCATGGCACGCAGCGGCCGCAGGGGGTGATCGTGCGGCACTCGTTCTTCGGGCGAAACGCAGCTCCACATTTCCGCTTGCTGCAGGTCGTTTCCTCGCATGACTAAAGTGGCTATCACAATCCAGGTGTGGAAAGGGAATTTCTTCTTTAGGCATACTGCTGGAGTCCCCTGATCTAATCAGCGGAACTTGCACGGCGCTGAGGAGAAGTTTAAGTGACACTACGCTCCTGGAGCATTACGGTCATCACGTTCGCGGTTCTGATCCTCGCCTCCTACGCACACGAGATCACTTCTGGTGTCCCCGCGTATGGCTGGTTGCACAGTCATCGGCCCTTTTATGTCGCCGAAAGCATCGACAAGATCGGTGGCGCTGCCGTATGCCTGCTTGCGGTTTGGTTGATGTATCGCAATGGCATACGCGGCATCGGCAGCGAGCTTGGGCTTTCTGGGCCCGTTTTACCCGCAATCGCTTTCGCACCGATTGCCTCTTCGCCGATGCTGATTGGCTTTGCGATAACCCGAAGCCTGACCCCGCACATTGAGTTCCTTCCGCTCCTGTTCCTGACCGTCCTCTCACCTTTCGTCGAGGAAATTGAGTTCCGAGGTTTTGGCGTCAGACAGTTGCAACGCGGAACGGGGTGGCCATTCTGGGTAGTGGTTTGGCCGTCGGCATTGCTGTTCGGATACGGCCACGTTGAACAAGGCCAAAGCCTACAGGAGATGGCTGGATTGTTCTTCCTAACCGGAGCCGGCGGGGTGACGTTCGCCTGGCTGGTTTACAGATGGCAGAACCTCTGGGTGGCTGTGGCCCTGCACATCTGTATGAATCTCTGGTGGGAGTTGTTTTCGGTCGCCAAGACCGCGATCGGCGGGTGGTTCCCATTCATGCTTCAGAATCTGACGATGCTGCTGGCTATCTTTATCACCCTGTATCGAACACCATCAAAAGTGGCAACTGTGGCCTCAGCCCCCTGATAAACTCCTACGAAACCAAGTCTCCGATCTAAGCGGCTCAGCAATTACTGGTTTTTCCGCAGCCTGCTAGAGCGCTTCGCTCGTCACCACCTCAGCGTGCGTAGCAATCCGATCGGTCTGGGCCTTTCCGGCCCAGCCACAACTCTGTGTTTTTCATTTCTGTTCCCGTGCCAGTTGGCATAATGTTGGATTGCGTGGCGACGCTTGGCCTCGCAAACAATGGCGCCCGAAACTCCCGCATCTGAACCCGCCTTGAACCAGCCGCAGCAAACCCGTTGGCTGCAAGGTGCAAAACGCGCCGCGATCAACATTTTCCTGATTTTTCACATTGTCGCCATCTCTGCCTGGTGCATACCTAGCACCAGCGCATTAATCCTGCGGTTCAGAGAACGAATACGGCCATACATGGTGTGGTCGGGAATGTTTCAATCGTGGGATATGTTTTCACCTCAGCCGGAGTCCGCTAACTCCTACTTCGAGGCGATCGTCATTTACAAAGACGGTTCGAGTCGGTTGTGGCCGTTCCCGCGAATGGAGTTGCTCAGCTTGACCCGCCGCTACTTCAAAGAGCGCTACCGCAAGTACGAGCAAAACCTGCAAGACCGCGACGACGCCGCTCTGTGGCCCGACGCGGCACGCTATGTCGCGCGCCTGAATACCAATCCCTCCAATCCCGCGCAAAAAGTGATGCTGGTCATAAGGTGGTCAGACGTAATTCCGCCCACTCCCGACAAGTCCGATCACGGTCCCTGGAACGTGGACGTTTTCTACAACTACGTTGTGCAGCCCGAGGATTTGCAGTGAGGCTGCGGTCGCTGGTCGACGCATGGAACCGATTCTTCTTCACGCCGCAATCGCCTATACCCATTGGTTTGTTCCGCGCGATCTATGGGACACTGGTCGTCGCTACTCTGATCTTGCTGCGCCCCGACTGGCTCACTTGGTACGGTCCTCATGCGTGGGTGAGTCTTTCCACCATGCACCAACTCGAACCAGGCCTGCGCCTGAATCTGTTGTCAATCCTTCCCCAAACGAACGCCTGGATCGAGGCGTTTTTCTGGGTGTTTCTGGCCTCGGCCATCTTCCTGGCGGCCGGCCTGTTTACCCGCCTCAACAGCGTGATCGTATTTGTATGCCTGGCCTCCATGCAGCAACGGAATCTATACATCACCCACGGCGGCGACACATTCTTGCGAGTCGCCGGCTTCTTCCTGATGTTTGCGCCCGCCGGGGCCGCTCTTTCCATCGATCGTCTGCTTCGCACTTGGCGCGGAAAGAGTGACTCTCAGTTGCAGCCGCAGAGACCATGGGCGCAGCGAATGATTCAGTTCGAGCTGGCGATCATGTACTTCGCGTCATTTTGCTGGAAGATCCAGGGCCTTCCGTGGGTACAAGGGACGGCGCTTTACTATGTCTATCACCTGAGCGAACTTCAGCGCTTCCCGGTGCCCTCGTGGCTTCTTCGCCCCACGATACTCAAGCTGGGAACTTGGTTTGCCCTGGTCCTGGAATTTTCTCTAGGTGTTCTGATCTGGGTGAAGGAGTTTCGCTACGTCCTCTTGTCACTCGGACTGCTTTTCCATCTAACCCTCGAGTACTCCATAAACACCCCGTTGTTCCAATGGGACGTGCTATCAGCCTACGTCCTATTCATCGACGCGGCCGATTTGGAGCGCGCCTGGAATTGGGTACGCGGGCGGCTGCACCACACTACGGTAACGCAGTCCAGGTGATCCGCATTCTTTGCGACACTATCCGAGCCACTGCGGATTGTGGATTGTGCCGTCGAAATTGTTGGTGTTCTTGTAGAGCTCGAACTCGCCGTTCTGGGCGGCCTGATACGTTCTAGCCAGCAACGCGGCCACTTCCGTTGGCGTTAGTGGCTTGAAATTCCGGGCTACACCCAAGGCTTGCTCCAGCAGCTCGATCGAAGAGCATCCGTTAATCACCACGCTGGTGGGCAGATTCAGCGCGTAGCGCAAGCAATCCACCGGCGAGGCGGTCTTGCTGCGTAGAATCAGCCCGTTGGCAATCGGCTTCATCCCCAATACTCCGATCTCTTCCTTCACCAGCACCGGCAGCACTTTCTTCTCAAAGCTTTCGTGATGCGCGTCCATCACATTGAGCGGCATCTGCACCGCATCGAAATGAAAGTGATGCGCCGACGCCGTCTCCAGCATCTTCAAATGCATGTCTGGGCTCTTGTGGCCAGTGAAGCCGATATAGCGGACTTTCCCGGCCTTCTTTGCCGCCACCACCGCTTCCATTCCGCCGCCGGGCGCAAAAATGCGGTCGGGGTCGGTCATGCGAATCACTTCATGGAACTGCAGCAGGTCGATGTGGTCGGTTTGCAGGCGGCGCAGCGACTCTTCAAGCTGTTGCGAGGCCGCTTCCTTGGTCCGCCCATCGATTTTGGTCATCAGAAAGGCCTTGGCGCGATAGCCATCCCGCAACGCTTTGCCCATGCGCACTTCGCTGGCGCCGTCGTTGTAGTCCCAGCAGTTGTCGAGGAAATTGATTCCGTTGTCGAGCGCGGAGCGGATAATGTGAATGCTTTCCTCTTCCGTCGATTGCATTCCGATGTGGTAACCACCCAGCCCGATGCAGGAAACCCTCTCCCCGGTCCGTCCCAGGTTGCGCCGCGGTATCTCGGACGCACCTTCCGTCGCGCGTGCGCGGGTGGAGAGATCGGCCAGCAAGGTGGTCGCCGCCGCAAGCTCAAGAAACTCGCGCCGCGTTACCGGTGAGCCCGGGCCCGCCGCCTCTGGCGAAGGGTTAGGAACGCGAGACTCAGTGAGAGAAGATTCGCTGGATTGCCCGGAGGAATTCGAGTCCTTCTGATCCATCATGTTTCACCTCTCGGATGTGAAGCATCGCTCGCCAGGTCGCGATCGACCTGGATCAACTTCAGTTCTACTACAAAATCAGGTCTGGGCAATCTAAAATTGGAACGCCTATGTAGGGCGCTTCCGCTGTGGCAGAACAAGCGTAGCGGGTGCCGAAGGGCCGTGGCTATGTGCCGGACTGCTGGGGAGACTCGATCATCGCTTTCGCCGCCAGCATGAAACCGAGAGTGTGCGCCATCCCTGCATGCCACGGCGCTGAACACGACATTTGCGGGGTGTGGTCGGGAATCACCACGCCGTCGAAGTGGTTGCGGTGCAGGATGGCAAGAATGCGAACTATGTCCACATCGCCTTCGTCGATGAAAGTTTCGCGATAGTTCGGCACCTTACCCACAACGTTGCGGAGATGAATGTAGGCGATCTTACCTTGCTTGCTGTATTGATCCACCGCGTCGTAAATATTGCCTTCGGTCATTTCGGCGAGAGTGCCCACGCACAACTCGAGCGCGTTATTGCGGCTGGGCGCCAGATCGATCAACCGTTGATACATGTGCGGTCGGTAGACGAGCCGCGGCTGCTGCCGCATGGTCGGCATCGGCGGATCGTCCGGATGCGCCGCGAGCCTCACGCCGGCCTGCTCGGCTGCCGGAATTACTTCTTCCAGAAATCTTTGTAGACGCCGCCAGAGCTGTTCATGCGAAATCGGTGCTAGCGTACCCGCAGGCGCGTTAGAGTCGTAGACCATGTTCCAAATCGTCCCGTTCGGAACCGGCACTTCCTCGGCGGGCCCGTCCATCCCCACGGTGATCGCGTGGCCGCGCCCTAGAGGCGCCGTCACCCGGCCGCATACTCCGGCCAAACTGAAGTTGTAGCCGAGGACTGGAATGCCGGCTTCGCCCATGTGGCGAATGATGGTCTTCACTTTCTCAATCTGTTGGGGACGCTGCGGGCCATCGAGCAGAATATCGTGCCAGTGCGCGGGATCGAGATTCTCGATTGCCGCCCACACCAGGCCGGCGGCTTCAATCTCTTCGCGCAGAGCCTTGAGTTCCGCCACCGACCACAATCGTTCCGGATCGCCGGCAACTCCCCAAGGTTGGTATTTTCCGCCGGTGGGCTGATTGTCGCGCGGGTTGGCGGCGGCCTGGTTGAAGTAGTCCACCAGATGAACCACCACGTGGGTGCAGCCCGCTTGGCGCGCGAAGTCGTAATAGTCGCGCGTCAACATGTGACGGTAGAGTCCCAGGCCAATCTTCATTGCTGCTCGCTGGCGGTTACGGGAGATGTTCCCATTTTGCGTTACATGATTCCGAACTTTTGGAACGCTTCGACGGCGCTGCTTCCCTGTTCGATGGCTTTCCTCACCAGCTTTTCGCCACGAGCCTTTTCTAGCGCGCGAGTGAAAACTTCGGTTTCGGCTTCGGCGGGAACGAGCAACACCCCATCGATATCGCCGAATAGAATATCTCCGGGACACACCCGCACCTGTCCAATCTCAATGGGAATGCGGAAATCGACGACTTTGTAGCGCGGCCCCGCGTCTTGTCCGTAGGATCCAAACGCGAATGTAGGAAAGCTCATCTCCAGAATGGCCTTGGTATCTCGGACATATCCATTCACCACCGCGCCCCGGCTACCTAGCTTGCGGGCTCGCGTGCTCATCAGTTCTCCCCACAGCGCGTTGCGCGGCGACGAACCGGTATTCACATACACTTCGTTGGTGCGCAGGGCGTCCAGCGCTTCCAACATCAGGCCAAACGGCTTGTCCATTAATGGGCTGGCGCTCCCGGCGATTCGGTCGGCAAACACATCCACCGCGAGCACCGGCATGGCCCGGCCGATCACCACCATGTCGCGGCGAAGAGGCTGGATTTGCGGCGGGAGGAACTGGTGCTGAAGATCTAGCTTGTCCATCACGTCGCCCACCACACAGGTGAAGAGCTCGCGCTGAACGATCGAAAAAAGTTCGTCGTCGGACTTCCACAATTTGTTGGTGCTCATCGGGCCCGCGCTTCCTTAATCTTTTCCACGAACTGCCGGGCCAAATGGGTGATCGAGCCGTAGTCTCCGGTCTTTGCTCCAGCGGTAAGATTGCCGCCAACGCCGACGGCAATTGATCCCGCCTTAATCCACTCGCCGACATTATCGATGCTGACGCCGCCGGTGGGCATCAACTGGGCCTGCGGCAGCGGTGCCTTCACCGCCTTGACGAATGCAGGTCCAAGAATTTCTCCCGGAAACGCCTTGATGATCTCGGCGCCGCATTCCATCGCTTCCACCACTTCGCGGACCGTTCCCACCCCAGGCATGTACGCCACTTGATAGCGATTGCAGAGACGCGCGGTTTCCGGGTTGAGCGAAGGGCTGACGATGAATTGCGCCCCGGCGAGGATGGCGATGCGCGCTGTTTCCGGATCGAGCACGGTGCCTGCGCCCACCACAATATGTCCGGCAAATTTTTTCGCCAGGAACTCGATCGCGCCGCTTGCTCCCGGGACGGTGTAGGTGACTTCCAGCGCCGCAACGCCGCCGATGGCGCAGGCTTCCGCCATGCGCTCGGCTTGGTCAGGATTTTCCGCCCGGATCACGCAGACCAGGCCGGAGGCGGCAATTTTTGCGAGGACTTCTATTTTCGCGATCGGCATAGCTTTCGGTAGGCAATTCCCTTCTAGATTTGCTCGCTTGCTGGGCGAGTATAGAGTCTCAGACTGTCTGGCTGCAAGCAACGGCGGGCGAAATCGCTCGTTTTTTTCTCGCAATATGTGTGGATTCAGAATTGCTATCTCCTGTGCAGTCATATACATCCGATTTCTAATCTCTACTGGTGTATGGATTCAAATTTCCCCCTCTTTTCTGGCGAACTTGGCCTTGGTGGGTTACAGATTTTGAACCTGGGGAAAGCAGCGGTTAGTGAATGATCCCTGTGGAAAGACACTCCCTGAGATCTGTAATTCGGAGCCACCCGTAGCCCTCGACACACGCGCCGGAGATGCCGATAATAGCCGCTTGCCGTAAACCTCCCCGGGGGAACCGATCGAAATGGCGAAGACTACTGTAACGTTTGGCGAAATTATGCTGCGCCTGGCGCCGCCGGGCTTCGAACGCTTTCTGCAAACTTCCGGCTTTGTGGCCACCTTTGGCGGAGGCGAGGCGAATGCCGCGGTATCCGTCGCTGCGTTTGGTTTGCCGGCTGCGTTTGTCACGGTTCTTCCCGAGAAGAACCCGTTGGCGGACGCGGTGATTGGGGAGTTGCGGCGGTTCGGAGTGGATACGTCCCGGATCGTGCGCGGCAAAGGGCGCCTGGGAATTTATTTCGTGGAAGCGGGCGCGAATCAGCGAGCGTCAAAAGTCGTTTACGATCGCGAAAATAGCGCGATCGCCCTGGCGAAGCCCGGCGACATGCGTTGGGACAGTGCGTTCGAGGGCGCGGGTTGGTTCCACATTACTGGAATCACTCCTGCGATTAGCGGTAGCGCCGCCGATTTGGCGCTGGAGTCGGTGCGCGAGGCGCAGAAGCGCGGGATCACGGTTTCCTGCGACCTGAACTATCGCAAGAATCTCTGGAAGTGGGGAAAGTCCGCCGCGGAAGTGATGAGCGAACTAATCAAACACGCGGATGTCGCTATAGCTAACGAAGAGGACGTGCAAATGGCGCTGGGCATCAAGGCCGATGTGGATGTCCATTCCGGCAAGCTGGAACACAGCCAATACGAAAAGCTGACCGGCAAGGTGCTTGCCGAATTCCCGAATCTAAAGTCGATCGCCATCACCCTGCGCGAATCCAAAAGCGCTTCGCACAATGGCTGGTCGGCGTGCATGAACGACCGCACGAAATTCATGGTCAGCCGCGCGTACGAGATCACTCATATCGTGGACCGCGTCGGCTCCGGCGACAGCTTTGCCGGCGGCCTGATCTACGGTCTACAGCAGCTTTCTACGCCCGAAGCCGCGCTCGAATTCGCGGTCGCCGCCAGCTGCTTGAAGCATTCCATCCCTGGGGACTTCCATCGCTGCACCGCGGAGGAGGTCGAGGCACTGCTCAAGGGCGACGGATCTGGAAGAGTTCAGCGCTAAGCGACCGTAATCCAGTTCCCTTTCACAGCAGGCCGGCGTGACTGGTTCACGACAAACGTGGAGGTCGACGTTCAAATTATGGTAGGCGTATTTAGTAAAAATACTTGAGGGGTTATTCGCAGCGTAGCGCGATCATGGGGTCCACTTTCATTGCCTTTCGCGCAGGCACATAGCAAGCCAGGAGTGCGACGGCAACCAGGAGTAAGGACGCGCCGGCAAATGTAAATGGATCTGTCGGCTGTACTCCATAGAGGAAGTTCATCATCAAACGAGTCGTCGTGAACGCTCCGATCAGACCGATTGCAATGCCAGCGCATACAAGGCGGCTGCCCTGTTTGAGGACCATGACAAAAATCTGTTCTCGCCTCGCGCCGAGTGCGATACGAACACCGATCTCCGGCGTGCGTTGCATCACCGAGTAGCTGATGACACCATACATGCCGATGGCGGCCAAAATAACCGCCACCGCTCCAAACGCGCCGAGCAGCAACATTGCGAAGCGATCGGCCGTCATCGAGGTATCCACAAGCGTGGTGAGCGTCGCATAGTTCGCGATCGGCAGGTCCGGATCAACCGCATTGACCGCTTTCCGCACCCCGGCCGTGATGGTAGCGGGATCGCCTTTGGCACGCACCGCGTACTGCATCGCGTGCATGTTTGGGTATGTTTTGATCTCGTTCTGAGTATAGGGCACGAACATCGCAGGGGCCGGCTCTTCGCGTAGCGATACTTGCTTGATGTCTGCCACGACTCCGACGATCGTTCTTAGAGGAATCTTAGTCCACCCCACCCCTACCTGTTTGCCGACCGGATCTTCGCCCGGCCAGTATTTCTTTGCCATGGCGCTGTTGATGATGGTGACGGGCACGGTGGCAAGAGTGTCTCCATCCGCGATATCCCGCCCGCGCTGTAGCGGCGTGCCGATGGTGGCAAAGTAGTTCGGCGAAACAAACACGTAATTCACGAATCGAGAGGGAGAGCCAGGCTGAGGGGGAGGAATTCCCGGGATGCGGATGTCAGTGCTATCCGTCGGTCCGCCCATCGCAACGACTGTAGCGAAGCCGGCGGACTGCACACCGGGAGTCGCCTGCAGTCGCTGCTGCACTTGTTGATAGAGCTGCGCCATGTGATCCACGTCCTTGTATTTGGAACTCGGCAGAGGCAGCTCGAAGGTGACAACGTGAGTGGCATCGAACCCCGCATCCGTGCGGGCCAGGTGATAAAAGGTGCAGACCAGCAAAGCGGCTGCCACGACCAGCACCAACGCCAAGCCGACCTGCGAGATCAGCAGCACATTGCGAATCTTCGGTGCGGAGGCGCTGCCACCTGACCGTTGGCCTCCTTCTTTCAACGCCTCGACCAGATTCATGCGCGTGGCTCCAAAAGCCGGAACCAAGCCGAACACAATCCCTGTGATGAGCGAAACGCCGAGCGCAAACACAACCACGCGCAGGTCCAGGCTGGCTTCATGAAGATGGGGGATACTCTCCGGTCCGAAGCGCTTTACCAGATAGAGGCTCGCTTGGCCGAACAGCGTGCCCAGAATGCCGCCACTCAGCGCCAACAACATACTCTCGGTCATGAGTTGGCGCACCAATCGGCGGGGCTGCGCACCCAGTGCTCCGCGCAAGGTAAATTCCTTACGACGACCCAGCGATCGGTTGAGCGTCAGTCCGGCAACATTCGAACAGGCAATCAACAGAACCACGCCCACTGCGCCGAGCAAGAGCAATAAGGGCCGCTGCGTATCCGCCACCGTCTGTTGCGTTAAGGGTACCGCCTGCGAGAACCAGCCTTTCGACCGCGGAAACCTCTCTACCCAACGTCGATCGAAGGTCTTCAAGTCTTCCTTCATCTGCGCCAGGCCCATGTTGGGTTTCGACTCTGCAATAACGCAAAGATCGCTCGGTCCCGGGCCAGGAGCTGCGGGAAGCGCTAGCGGCACCCATAGCGGAGCATATTTAGGCAGGTCAACGCCGACCGGCATACCTTCGCCGTTGGGGAACGTGAATTCGGCAGGCATGACGCCGACCACGGTGTAAGGAAAGCCGTTCAGATCGATGACCCCGCCCACAACCCCGGGGTCGCCACCAAAGCGAGACTTCCACAACCTGTGGCTGAGGACGACGACCAACGCACCGCCCGGTTTGTCTTCTTCCGCTGTGAACGTGCGCCCCAGGAGCGGCACCATACCTAGCGCAGGGAAAAATCCGGCTGAAGCCCGAACCCCTTCCAGAAGTTCCGGGCTGCCCGATCCAGTCAAATTGAATTCATCTTTCTTAAAGGCGCCCAGATTTTGAAATGCTGTCGCGGTCCCCTTCAATTGCGAAAACTCCAGCGGCTGCCACGGGAAGCTCTCGGATCCAAACGTCGAGTCGACCAGGTTCGAACGCCAGGGCATCACGATCCGGCTGGCGTTTGGATAAGGCAGCGGTTTCAATAGGATGGTATTCACAAGGCTGAAGACCGCGGTGCTGGCTCCAATGCCGAGCGCCAGTGTCAGCATGGCAATGATAGAAAAGCTGGGATTCTTGCGGAAGACGCGAAGACCGTAGCGGATATCTTGGTACAACGTCTCGAGTAGGTTAGTGCCGCGCGCCTCGCGGCAGTGCTCTTTCATCTGCTCGTGGCCGCCGAAGGAGAGGCGTGCTTGTCGCCTCGCTTGCTCAGCGGTCATGCCTGCCCTGGTGTATTTTTCCACCTCATGCTTAAAATGGAACCGTAGCTCCTGTTCCAGCTCGGTTTCCCTTGCGTTGCGGCGGAACAAAGCACGCACACGAAAACTAAAATCGTTCAGCATAGCGTAACCTCAAACACGCTCTAATATCTGCGTGACGGCGACAGTCAGCTTCCGCCAGCTTTCCGTTTCTACGGTTAGCGCCAAGCGGTTATCGGGGGGCTTTCCGGAGTAAGCAAGGCCCCCCGACTCCTGATCCAGCAACAACTTTGGTTCAAAGGTTACAGCGCTAACCGGACGGCGGCATCGGCTTCGACAGCCATAGCTTGCAGTGTGTTGAGGAACTGCTTGCTCTGGCCGAAGAACAGCCCATCGGCGGTAAAGCTTGCGACCGTAGCCACAGCGCCTGCAAATGCATCGGTCAGCGGACGAATGATCGAGACATGCGGGAGCTTGGAGCTGATGAATTCGCAAGGGACGGGAAAAATCAGGCTGGGCTGAATCTGTGGATTGAGTGGGCTGAAGAAATTGGGAAACGTCAGGCCCGATTTGGGGTCCGTAAATGGGGCCACCGGGGCTTGCACTCCGTTGCCCGAAAAATCCACCCATTCCAGGAAGTGAGCGATCTCGTCTCCGCCGATGCCCAGGGTGACCTCAAGCACTTGCGGATCCGTCACTTTCTGACTCAAGGATGCATACAGACTCGAGCCGCCTTGCTCGATGTATCCAAAGTGAAAGCCCGCTACATTCGCGATCGCCTGAACATGCACGTTGCCGCCAAGGCCGTTTGGGTTGCCGCCGGGGAAGGCACCGCCCTCGAAGTCAGCGTTGTTTCTGGGAATGGCGGTAACCCCATCCAGAGTGATCGCCTGAGGGAAGGTGGCGCCGAAGTCTGGATTGGTTGCACTGCGGTAGCGAACGTACCAGCTGGTGTCGACGTTGAGGTGCATGAGGTTGGTGAGGCGCTTGATGCCTGATGACCCCGTAGCCGTGCTTCCCTCCAAAGTGCGGAAGGCGTCGAAGTTGACTGGCTCGGCACCTCGGGACTCGAGATAGGCATTGAGAAACGCGGCGTGGCTCACCTCGTCCAGGGTGTTGCTAGTGATGTATTGCGGGCCATCGCCATCGAGGTTCGACAAGGCCAGCTGATAGTTGTTCAGTGTTTGGTTGGGGTCCACCTCAATGGGTGGATTATTGCCGATACCGCCCAGTTCCGCATATTGTGTCCACAGATCACTTTCGATGAGTTCGGCTGCCGCGAGGAAGCGAAGGATCGCGATATCTCCTTGCGTTAGCTCACCCGTTTCCTGTGCGAATGCGGACTGGACCCGGCTGCTCAGCAGGCCGGCGCCTACAGTGACCGCGCCAGCCGCCATTATTCCGTTCTTTAGGAAGGCGCGGCGATTCGAGCGCCTTTGATTCGGTGTTTCTGGAAGTTTCATGTAACTCTCCTTGGTTTTTTGAATTTCGATTGAAATCCGTTGTGACAGGCCCGACCGCGCTTTCGCGGCTTTTGCTGAAGTGATCGAGCGATACGTCATCGCTTCCTCACCTTGGCACTCAACTTATCTGCGTTCGCGACGGGTTGTGTCAGCGGGAAGTGAAATGAAAGTCGCCTTCGTGTCTGTGCGGGTTGACATCCCAGATTTCAAAAAGAGACAACTTTGCGAGCAACTAAAATTACGGAACCTGAATCGAGACGCCGCCAGCGCAACGGGAGTACTGCAATCCACAGTGACGCCGGAAACGGCGGTGGCAGCGGCCTATCGTCAGTGGTTGCTGTTCCCAGGTCCTTCTCCAGCAGAACGGGAACTATATTTTCGCCCAGAGCATCTCCCAAGGGCAGCCCTTCGCCCATATAAGCTCCTCCTGATTCTTTCGCGGCAACAACGAGTCCAAATCGATTGCGCAGTGGTGGAAGCACCGGCAGAAGTCGATCATGGATGGTCGGAGTCGAATTCCAAGTTGGGGAATCTTGATTTGTCCGTTTGTGACCAGGGTCAGCAATGTGTCCCTGCACGTCTTTCCTTTTCAACCCATCTGTGGCATGGCCGCAAACAAGCAAAGCTAGCTCGGAGTTGCGGAACTCTTCTTTGCCACGCAGACGTGTAAGACTCCAGCCGCGGCCTCCACATCGGCCTGGGCTGGATCTAGTTCCTTGGAGAATAGGTGGACGGATTGTACGTCAGGGCTACAATTCGCTTCGCCCACATATCTGGTACCACTACGAAAAACTACCAAGCTGTGAGCCGTCAGGCTCAGGATAGTTGTCACCTCAGGATCCCGCGGACAGTCAACAAGAAAGTGATAGCCGGAGGTGTCACCATCCGATTCGTGACGGCAGAGTTCGTGATAAGCAGCCAGCCAATCGTCGAGCTCAAAGCCTTGCTTGCACCCGCGCTCCTCAAAAATCTGGTGGGCACGTTTAGCGATTGTCAATAGAATGATTTCTTGATGTCGTTCCTCGGTACTTTCGACCGTAATTACCCAGTTGTTTATACACTTTCGAGTGTGTCCGTCCACTTGATCATCTCCTTTGCTGCTTCAGCTCTGATACTTAGGCCGTAATCGTTCTACTCCGGCATTGAGGAATCCCGGAGCTCAAAAGTTAAATAGTTCCACGTCATTCCAGGGGCGACAGAACCAGGGATTCTGTGCTCCGCAAGGCATGACATCGGCTGGGCACCAACGCCCTTACTCAGGCAAAAGGCTCTGAAGTTGCTCAAGGGCCGAAGGCGCGGCGTCGGAGACGGCGCAGAAGTTCATGCCTGGTCTTCCTTACACCAGGTTAGGCTACGCCGCCTCTTAACCGTGGGCCCTGCCAGGGGATGCAACCACTAATCTTTTTGCACCTGGCGTTTGCGGTGACTTGGCTGACTTCCTTACCTAGCGCCCTGCAGTGCGGACTTCGATGGCAGTCTCGTTTTCACTGACCTTCGAGATAGGCGTAGTCTGTGAGGGCGTCTCTTGACGGACTTCCTTGCGTGCCATGTGCTTTGGTGTGTGCGTGAAGTAGATAAAGGTCAGTCTTAGCTCCGGCGCATCGAATGTCTTGACGGTCTGCACATCTGCGATATCCACCAAGTTCAATTGCGCTTGGCCTGAAACGACTCTGTCGTCGGCTGCAGCGGCCATGATCATGGCGTTGACTCCCTCTCCGTGGATGTAAATTGTGTATGGAGAATTCTTGGATGGCAGAGCAAAAGTGTAATCGCCAGGGGGCAGTGTCGCGCCTCCCCAGTGAGTCTCAACTGGCAGCGTGAACTTGCCTTCATATGCATTGTGCGCGTACCCGCTACTCGCCAAAGCTCCCAGCGCAAGAGCAGCCACGGCTAACTTGGTAAATAACTTCATATATCGAGCCCAGCTCATCTCAAGTCTCCTTGTTTGATGCGGTTTTGAATTTCGAAGACATTTTGTTGTCTTCTAACGATTGGATGTGCTTTTCCGCTGCGAGAATGTAAAGGGTTTGTCGCCTGTAGGTCGCGATCATAACTCAGTCGCTGACCGCTGGAATTGTGGTCACCACCTTGCGAGTGCCGAGAGTGAGTTCTGATGGGAATATTCATCGCGACATATCCGAGTAGCCGATATCGCACAGGTCAGGAGTTGCTTGAAGGCCGTGTATCGCAGCCGGGGAATTCCCTACGCTGGGACGCAGATCTATGCACAGCGTTATCGCTCGGAGTGACTCGGCAAGATTGAAGAAGCTGGGGTGCGCCGACGGGCGGGGTTCTACTACCACTAGTTCGATGCGTTACGGTCGTTGCGTCAGGAGGCCCGACGCGATCTACTACGGAGAGTGGAAAGCACAGCGCTACGAAATTGTTATGCGGGATCCCGTCGATCGGCCCGATCTGGGTGCGGTGCTAATCGCGTTGCTGCAAACGCCACCCCGGTTTCGCACCGAGCGACGGCTCTGGACGTACACCACAACCCGGCCGCAGGGGAGTTCCTTTTCTTGACATTCCCCTTTATAGAACTCATCAGGAGTTAGCGTCACTTTTTTGCTTCTTGCGCACTAAAGGTGAGAATCCACGGGCTCACTTCCAAAGCCGCGAACACAAACAAACGCAACCGGCTCGTTCGGACGCGCGTCAGATAACGGGGAAATTGAGTCGAGGAGAAGGAATTACAAACCTGAAGGTTGAGAATTCTTTGCCTCATTCAGGAAGGGTGGGAGCAACGGGCAGCAGGGACGCTCTGCACAATAGCGAGGGAGCGAATCCGCTTAATCCTCGATTCCGCGACGGAAGCGATCTGTGGCTGCGATTCAGAACGTAGGTGTCTCTTCTCAAATCCTTCGACTGCGCGCATACTCGGATATAATGCCCGTTTGTGGGCACTAATCAGATATACAGAACCTGAACCATCGTTGAGCCGACTAAATCATGCCGCGTTCTGAAGACAGCGCGATGCGAATGCAGGCGGAAGACGTTCTGCACAATAGTGAGGAGCGAATCCGCTTAATCCTCGATTCCGCCACGGAAGCGATCTGTGGCTGCGATTCAGAAGGTACGTGTCTTTTCTCAAATCCTTCGGCGGCGCGCATGCTCGGATATGACGATCCCGCGGAATTACTCGGGAAAAACATGCATGCGCTGGAGCACCATACCCGAAAAGACGGCACCCCATATCCACTTGAAGAATGCCCTATTTATATAGGCTTTCAAAAAGGCGAGAGCGTCCACCGAGACGGTGAGGTTTTTTGGAGAAGGGATGGCACGAGCTTTCCCGTAGAGTATTGGTTTCATCCCGTCGTTCGGGAGGGTAGAACCCTAAGCGCGGTGATAACGTTCATCGATATCACGGATCGGAAACAGGCGGAGGCGGCGCTCCGCAAAAGCGAAAGGGAACTTCGCACCATTATCGAAACCATTCCGGCTTTCGTCGTGAGCGCTCTACCTGATGGCTCCGTGGATTTCCTAAGTCAAAGTTTGCTGGATTACACGGGCGTCTCCAGGGAGCAGTGGCTGGGCTGGGGCTGGAGGGACATAGCCCATCCTGAAGATGCCGACAGGGTAGTGAACAAGTGGCGGGTGGCGTTGGCGGGTGGAGAACCTCTCGAGGTAGAAGTACGCTATCGGCGGGCGGACGGGGAATATCGCTGGTACCTGGGCCGCCAAGTGCCGCTGCGCGACGATAGGGGAGACATCGTTAAGTGGTATGGAACGCTCCACGACATCGAGGACCGAAAACAGGTGGAGGCGGCGCTGCGGAAGAGCGAGGAGCGGTGGCGGTCCGTGTATGAGAATTCGGCCGTCGGGGTGGCGCTTACAGATCTCAACGGACGCTTCCTGGCGGTGAATCGCGCTTACGAGAAAATGTTGGGCTACACGGAAGAGGAGTTCCGCAAGCTCACTTTTCTGGAGATCACCGAAGAGGATTATCGCGACGCCAACTGGGAGTTGATCAGCGAGCTGTTAGAGGGAAAGCGACAACAGTTTCAGATCGAGAAACAATATCGACACAAAGATGGCACCCTGCGGTGGGTCAGCAATAACGTTTCTTTGGTACCGGGTACTGCAAGCGTGCCGCGATTTATCATGGCGCTTTCCGAGGACATCACCCAGCGGAAACAGGCGGAAGCGGCGCTGCGTAAAAGTGAAGAGAAGGACCGCATCCTGCTTCGGATCAACAATGCCATAATCACGAGCCTGACCCAGCAGGCACTCCTGCATTCCATTTCCGAGGCCTTGCGTCCTGTCTTCCCATTTGACCGATGCGCGATTACTCTTTATCAGCCGGAGATAGACTCATTCCGGTTCCTCGCCGTGGAGGGAGAGCTGCACTCGGACTACTTTCAGACGGGACTGGAGTTTGGCCGCGACCAGACGTGCGGCAGTTGGGTGTTCGAACATCTGCGACCTCTCGTGCGCCGCGATCTTGAAAAGGAGCAGGAGTATCCCAATGAGCGCCGCCTCGTCGCAGAGGGTATCCGGTCGATGTGCGTCGTGCCCCTGGTTTTTCAGGGAAAGTGCATTGGACTGCTCAGCCTGGTGAGCCAGCAAAAGGATCGCTATTCGGATGAGGACGCCGTGTTCTTGCAGGAAGTGGCGAACCAGGTCGCATTGGCGATTCAGAATATGCAGTCCTTCCAGGAAATTGACAGCCTGAAGGCAAGATTGGAGGAGGAAAACGTTTATCTCCGAGAGGAACTGCGCACCGAGCACAACTTCGAGGAGATCGTAGGCAATAGTCCAGCACTGCTCCGGGCGCTCCGCGCCGTCGATCAGGTCGCTCCCACGGATGCGACCGTGCTCATTTACGGGGAAACCGGGACGGGGAAGGAACTCGTGGCGCGCGCGATCCACAACCGCAGCCCCCGCAATGGCCGCGCCCTGGTGAACGTGAACTGTAGCGCCATCTCGGCTGGTCTGGTGGAGAGCGAACTGTTTGGCCATATGAAGGGGGCCTTCACGGGGGCGCTGGAGCGGCGCATCGGGCGCTTCGAGCTGGCCCATGGCGGCACGATCTTCCTGGACGAAATCGGGGAGCTGAGCTTGGAGACGCAGGTGAAGCTGCTCCGGGTTCTGCAAGAACACGAGTTTGAGCCGGTAGGGAGCAGCCTCCCTTTGCGTGTGGACGTGCGCGTGATTGCCGCCACCAACCGCAACCTCCGTGAAGCCGTCCAGGCGGGCCGCTTCCGCTCAGACCTGTTCTACCGCCTCAACGTTTTTCCCATCGAGCTTCCCCCTTTGCGAGAACGCCGCGCCGACATTCCCCAGCTAGTGGCTTTCTGCGTATCCCGGTTCTCCAAGCGGTTAGGGAAGAAGATCGAGGGCGTTTCACGGGAATCGATGGAGAACTTAGTGAACTATCCATGGCCCGGAAACATTCGCGAGTTGCAGAACGTAATCGAGCGCGCGGTTATCTTATCGATGGATCCGACGGTCCGACTGGACCGCGACCTTATGCCCGTCGGCGCCTCTACGAAAGGCTTGGAGACTCCTGAGACGGATGCTCCAGAGCGTCGACAGGCGGACCTCGAATCTCCAAAGCCACTCCTAACCCTGGACGAGGTAGACCGAAACCATATTTTCGCCGCCCTGCAACATGCCGGTGGAGTGGTTGATGGTCCAAAGGGCGCGGCGAGGATTCTGAACCTTCATCCAAACACGCTTCGCCACCGCATGGGCAAGCTTGGCATCAAAGGATCTCGTCACCGCCCATCGTAGTTCCTCCAACCGCAACTCGTGCGTGATTACCAAATGTGGTGGCTCCGTGTCTCGGTCCAGCACCGTGGAAGAAACAGTCGTCTGCGCGTCTTAGGAACCGGAGCGCGAACAGGTGGCAGCAGGCCTTTCCCAACTTATTGATTCTAGACAAATAGTGGCTCGGGCGGTCCCGGCCAGTCCCGGGAGATCGCTTCAGACCTAGTCTGATGTTGTGAAGGGCATGTCAATTGCTCTATCAAACCGTGATGCTGAGGATCACGGTAGTCGAATCGTCCAGGAGTGTCGTAACCCTTCGGGTAGAAGGCCGGATTACGGGTTCCTCGGTCGAGGAGCTGCGCACGGCATGCGTTGTGCATGCCTTCCCCGATGAGGTTCAGCTGTCCCTCGAGCTGGCGGATGTTTCATTCGCCGATGCCGCAGGGATCGTGCTCCTCAAAGAACTGCGGACTCGCGGTGTCGGCCTTGTGCGCGCTAACCCGTTTATGGCCGAACAGCTCAAAGATCGGGCGTCCGCTGAGGAAATCTAGGGGAGCACGGGAGTGCATGGCGAGGCCGGAAAGGGTTCTTCCTCTCGGAACTTCCGCCCATCGCGGATGAAAGGGGTGTCAATGCTGAATCAAGTTGTGACGAGTGGGCTGTCATTTCCGGCTGGATCTGTGCGGAGCATGCCATGGGATCTTCCAATGCTGGAGCCGCTTTCCGCCGTAAGCAGGATGGTCGCCTTCGTTTCTCACGATCTTCGCCATCCTTTGACCGTCATCCTGGCCAATGCGGAATTTCTCACCAGGTCAGATATTAGCGAGATGGAGAAGAGCGATACTTATCAGGAAATCCGTTGGGCCATCGACCAAATGAATGAGCTGGTCTCCTCATTGTTGGAGTGCTCCAAGGGCCGTGACACTCTTCGGCCCGCCCCCGGAAACATCGTTGACACAGTCGAGCGCGCGATCCGGATGGCAAGTGTGAGGCAAGAGTTTCCCCGCATCACCATCAAGCATCATCATACCGGCTTGGCCGTGGGCTGGTTCGATTCCAACCGCCTCGAACGGGTGGTCGCCAACCTGGTCCTGAATGCTTGCGAGGCGGTTTCTCCGGACTCCGGGCAGATCGTCATAACCACGACTGGAAATCGAGAATGCTTGCAAATGGACGTCTGGGATAACGGTCCCGGCATTCCCCCAACGATCCAGGACTCCGTTTTTCAACCCTATGTGAGCTACGGAAAGGCCGCGGGCAGCGGACTGGGCCTCGCGATAGCCAAGAAGATTGTCGAGGATCATGGCGGGGAGATCCACCTTGATGGGAGAAGGGAGGCCGGAACTTTATTCAAGATCACCATTCCCTTTGCCATTCCCGAAGTAATCCCGCTCATGTCAAGAAGCATGGTGTGTAGTATTACCACGCCCTAATGCAGTGGGATTCGCCATTTCCGTTTTAACCTCCCGGCAGCGTTGGCACACGCAGTGCACTGAGCCAAAGTGTTCCGCACATCACGGCGGCTAAATCTCAGCAGGCGCAACCGCAGCTCGCAAGCACCCCGAGTCCGCAGCCTGATCGTGGACATCGTCAGCCAGTTCGGAAGTGATGCCTGACTAGCAGCGAGACTCAAAGAGGCTAGCCAGGACCGTTTACGCCACTGAGAAATCCGCCGAGATGCCCCGTCAGCCCCACAATCAACACCGCGAGCGCTTCGATAGGTAGGCGATACTTTGGCAAGGATTGCCCCGGATGCCGCCGCACCCGCCAGTGGATCCAAAACACCAGCCAGATCAACACACTCGATATGCATCCCAGAACCAGGTGCATCAAAAGAATCCCTTTTAGCTTTTGTCCCTCGAGCGCCCACTGCCACGCCGCAAGTCCGGTCGCCACCACCGGCACCGTCGAGATCGCTGCTAGGAGCAAATTGAAATACGCCACCTCAACCAGCGTCCGGCTCTTCTTCCACTGCGCCAGATAGTCGAACGCCACGGCCCGCCATAAACAGCGCAATCAGGAAAGTGAATCAGCACCACGTGTTGCGCATGTTTGGCTAGAAGTGCGCTTTTGATGTCGAAGGGATTTATGTTCATCGCCCGCTCACTTCACCACGACGGTGCCGGTCATCTTCGGGTGAATCGAGCAGAAGTAGGGATAGGTTCCGGGCTTGGCGAAGGTGTAGGAAAACTTTTCGTCGGTATCCAGCACCTTGGACTTGAATGCCTTGTCATCGGTGCTGACCACGGTATGGGGAATATCGTCGCGGTTGGTCCATGTCACCGTGGTTCCGACTGCAACCGTGACCGTCGCCGGCCCGAAGCTGAAATTATCGATCTTCACTTCCACCGTTGCCGGCGCCGCCTGCTGCGTATTTGCTGCGCCGTTCGGTGATCCCGCCGATAGCAGCACCATTGCGATCATCACCGCTGCCAAACCTGCAATCCACACACTTCTACCCTTCATCATTGCTTGCTCTCCTCATTTCGTCCGAATGGATTACCTGACCTCTGGATCTTTCCTTCTTTATCCGAGCGGTGCGTCAACTACCGCCAGGGCGTGGTGACCCTGTACGTGATTCACTTCCGTAATTCCCAACACGCTTCGCAACTGGTCCGCCGGCACTTTCATCGGCCCCGGTGAAGGTGCCTTGCCGGGTGCTGGCTGCGGAAATGCCGTGGACACCGCCGTATGAAATGTCACGTTTCCTTCCACCTTCTGCATGGTCTGGTGGATGTGGCCGTTCAGCACGGTCACCGAGCCGAACTTCTTCAAGTAAGCTAATGCCTGCGCGCTGTCTTCCGTGCCCCAGCCCCACTCTGGGTACACCGACCACAGCGGAATGTGTGCGAACACCACGATCGGTGTACTGGATTTCAGATGCTTGACGTCGTCTTCCATCCACTCGAGTTGCTCGTGGCCCAGCGTGCCCAGTCCTCCGGCCTTTAAGTTCATCACATTCACCAGTCCGATGAAGTGCACGCCTTTCTTGTCAAAGCTGTACCACCCGGCTCCCTTGGTGCCTTTTCCGTAGCGCTCCAGGTACTGTTTGCCGTCATCGTTCAAGCACGTCGTGCTCGCCCGGCACAAAGAACACCTCTTTCGCGCTCGCACCTCTTCAAAATTTGATCAACGTTGTCGAACTCCTCAGGTTTCGAGAGGTGGCTGATGTCGCCGGTATGCAGTAGGAACTCAGGTGGGGTGACCAAACCATTGATCTTGTCCACTGCCGCTTGCAGAGTTCCCGCCACGTCCGGATTGGCTGGCTTGTTGAACCCCATGTGGCTGTCGCTGATCTGCACGAAGCTCAACTCCCCCGCCATTTTCTTAGCGTCCAGTTTTCCAATGCGGCTCATGCTGAAGGATTTCAGCACCCCGCCCTGCATCACGCACAACGCCCCGGTTCCGGCCCACGCCATGCATTCCAGAAATCCGCGACGGTCGATCCCGTCGCCGTTGTGGTCGTGCAAAATCTCGCCTTTTGGCTTCTTACTCATAAATCCTCCGTGACTTCATCCTGTCTCGAATTCACCAGGCCACGCGCGTAAGTGATCGCTTAGCCAGGGCGTGTGTTTCGTCTATGTATACCGCACGCTCCCTCTTTTTATTCCAGCACAAGCGACGCTGAGCGCTTTTTGTTCCACAAACAAAGAGCAAGAAACAAGAACAAATCCAACACGCGTGCAGAACCGCACTCCTCCAGGCGTTCCTGTAGCAGTTGCGCGATCGGCTCATAGATATTCGTGACGTCCAGGATCATCTGCAGCCCGTCTACGAATTGATCCCGGAGGAATTGCGGCAACCATGGCTGGTCGTGAATCTCGAAGAGTCGCAAGAAAGGTCTAGGCCTTCTGCCGGATTGGTATGAACAGCAGCACAAACCTCGAAACACTCTTAGCCGTAATCACCTAATTGTGAAATTCTTCGGCTTGTGCTTCATTCAATTGACTGCTTGTCGGCGAACTTTATTGCTTCTTTAACATGGCAATCGTGCCTTGACCGGATCCACGGACCGCAACTAATTCAGGTGTTAGCACAATCGACGGTATATTTCAGCCGTTCCATCGCCAGCGAGCCGGCGCTTGATTTGCGGTGTTGACGCCTCCTGGCTCCGAGTGCCTTCCGCAGCAGCTCACGTAGTTGCATTCGAGCCTTATGCACCTGCGACTTTGAATTCCCCACCGAGCATCCGAACATCTGAGCGATCTCGCCGTGCTCGTATCCTTGAATGTCGTGGAGAATAAACATCGTTTTGTATCCGGGCGCTAACTTGTTGATGGCCGCTTGAAGAGTGATGCGGTCGATGACGCCGTTTAGTCGCAGGTCGGGGCCGCCAAATTCCTGGGGCGGTGTGCTGGACTCCTCCTCAGGGTTGGTGATCGTGTCCAAGGATGTTTCCGCTATCCGCTTTTTGCGAAAACGCATCAGCACGATATTGACGGACAGCCGATGCAGCCAGGTGGAAAAGGCGGATTCGCCACGAAATGTGCCGATCTTCCGAAACAAATGCAGAAAGATATCCTGGGTCAGATCTTCAGCCTTTGTTGGGTCGCCGACCATTCGAATACATAGGTTGTAGACCTTTCGGCCGTGCAACCGATAGATTCGTTCAAACGCGTCCGCATCGCCTTGTTGAGCCCGTCCCACGACCTCCGCGTCAGTTAACTGTACTTCGACTTGTCTCGGTCCTCTCACGGTATCGTCCCTCAGCTCGTTGCCTGCTTGACCCGGAATGCCGTCTGTCAAATGCGAAAAGCGCGATAGAACCCTGGCCAGGATGCTCACTAATAGGAACCGCCGCAGAGGCGCTTTTATTCTCATTCGCTTCCGCTTTTGTTTAACAAGTAAGAAAAAAGGCCTCAATGGCGCTGGTGCGGGAATAAAGAGCTAAGGCCTGCGGTCTACAGAGATGGAACATGTCCAAGCGCGGCGGAGGCACCCTTCGATTCTTTCAACCCGCGTCGCTCCCCATTGAGAGTGATCGCCCTGGGGGAAGGTGGCGCCGAGGTCTGGATTGGTTGCACGGCGGTAGCGAACGTACCAGCTGGTATCGACGTTGAGGTGCATGAGGTTGATTAGGCGCTTGATGCCTGACGACCCCGTAACTGTGCTTCCCTCCAAAGTGCGGAACGCGTCGAAGTTGACTGCTCGGCACCTCTGGGTCGAAGGGTGCCCGCGTCGCTTTTGGACGTGTTCCATCTCTGTAGACCGCAGGCCGTCGCTCTTTATTCCCATATAAGCGCCGATAAGCCATTTTTTTTGGCTGCTCAAACAAAACAGGAAGCGAACGGGAATAAAAGCAGCTCTGAGGCGGTTCCTATTAGTGAGCATGCTGTCTAGAGGAAGGATTGGACGTGCGGGACTCGCAGGATCAAGTGCGCTTCGAGATGCTAGTCCTGCCGCATCTCGATGCCGCTTTTAATCTCGCCCGCTGGCTTTTGCGCAGCGGCGCGGATGCCGAAGACGCCGGGCAAGAGGCAATGCTGCGCGCGTATCGTTTCTTCCACGGCTTTCATGGTGGAGATGTGCGCGCTTGGCTGCTGCAGATCGTGCGAAACACCTGTTTCACCTGGATGGAAAAGAATCGTCGAGTGAAAGGCATGGCCGAGTTCGATGAAGAGCTGCACGGTCCATCGGGCCCAAATCCCGAAGTGCTTGCCATCGCAGCGGATAGTCGCGGCCGACTCACCCACGCCCTCGAGTCTTTGCCGCCACGCTTTCGGGAGGTGATTGTGCTCCGCGAGCTGGAAGGGTGTTCTTACAAAGAGATTGCCACCATTACTTCGATTCCCATAGGGACGGTCATGTCCACACTTTCCCGCGCTCGGCGGCAGCTTCGGCTGGCGCTCGGTGACCCCGCCCGTGAGGAGCCCAACCATGAGCTGTGACCGCGTTGACACCGTTCTTCATGGCTACTTCGATAACGAACTTGATCCTATCGGTGCCACCGAATTCGAACGCCATCTCGAACAGTGCTCCCAGTGTGTTGACGCACTCGAGGCTCTGAAATCTTTGCACTCGTCCATGAACCTTGCGCAGCTCTATGAGAAAGCACCCGCCCCGTTTCGCAAGAAAGTCCTCGCCAGTCTCGGTTCTTCTCGCCCTCTTGCCATCTTTGCGGCTGGCACGACGTGGCGATGGCTCGCAGCGGCGGCGGCAATTCTTCTGGCCGTCTATCTAGGCGCGCAACTGGTCTCCTCTCACCGCGCCGGCAACTATGAAACGGTGCTTGCCGCGGAGATTGTCGATGCTCATTTGAGGTCGCTCCAACCCGGGCATCTCACCGATGTCGTTTCTACCGATCAACACACAGTGAAACCATGGTTCGACGGCAAACTGGATTTCTCTCCTCCGGTCCAGGATTTCGGCGATCAGGGATTCCCACTGCAGGGCGGTCGCATTGACGTCATTCACGGCCACTCTGTCGCCGCTCTGGTATATGCCCGCCGCAAGCATTTCGTGAGCGTTTTCATCTGGCCCACGGACGAGAAAGACGCGGTTCCACATTCCGGTTCACAGCAGGGCTATCAATGGATCGAGTGGCGTAAGGCAGGGATGGAATTCTACGCCGTTTCCGACGCCGCCCCTTCGGCCCTCGAGCAACTTTATAGTCTGCTCACAAGTAACTGAGTCACGGATTGCTCCGCCAGTCCTTCAATCTGGATATCCACTGCCAATGGCGCACCCTTCAGCGGCTTCCGATTGAACGCCCAATTCCGAACGCCAAAATTATCGTGTTCAACGGGGAAGGCCGATACGGCTTACGAGGTCTTGAAAGCGCGGGTCCGAGCGGAGAGGATCGAAGCCCGGCCGCAGTAGCACGCCCGGGTTAAATCGCTCTCGGTATCCTTTTTCTAACCAATTCATCGCCTGATCCCTATCCCCGAGAGCTACATAAATCACAGCAATCTCCGGGGAATAAGAATAGTTGGGGTTCGAGCGCTTCTTCAGATCGCTCAGGATCTTTTCTGCCTCGCTCCTGTTCCCGACTGCGACGCATGCGCGAGCAAGATTGGCTAGGCTCGTCGGACTGCCCCCGGAAAGCTGGGCGGCCTTTTTGAGTTCTGCGACCGCTTCACCAGGCATGTCGTTTTGGAGGTATGCCTGGCCGAGTTGATTGTGTGCGAAAGCAAAATTTGGATCCATTTCGATCACTTTTCGGCTCTGTTGTATCGATTCATCATAGAAACCCGCAATGAGAAGAAGCTCTGCCAAATCGGCGTCAATGATGAGCGATAGCGGATCCAGATTTTCCGCTTTTCTCATTTCCGCGATCGCTTCCTCATTCCGTCCCAATAGACTCAAATGCCAGGCATACCAGTGATGAGCGGTTGCGTAGCCGGGGTTCAGTTCAATGGCTCGCCTGAATTCCTTCCCGGCGGGTTCAAAATCCCAGTCGAAGCCGTCCAGGCAAAATGCAAGCGAGTTGTGGGCTTCGCCGAGCGCGCTGTCCAGTTCCAGAGCTTTAATCGCCGCGGCCTTCGCTTTGGGGAGGGCCTCCTTCGGGGTCATTACCGCATATTGCCAATCTCCCAACAAAGCATAGGTGTCGGCCAGGCCAGAATAAGCTTCGGCGTATTTCGGGTCTTCTTCGATCGCTTGGTCGAAATAAGCTCGCGCTACCTTCAAACCGTCCGCCGTTCGCTTATTCCAGAAGTAGCGCCCCTTCAGATAGGACTCATAGGCTTCCGGATCAACAATCCTTGCTTTTTTCAGCGCAGCCTGTTCCTGTGGATTTAGATTGATTCGAATTTGATCCGCAATGGCACTAGCCACCTTGTTTTGCAGCTCCAACGTATCCCGCAATTCACCCTCATAGCTCTGGGACCATAAGTGCCTATCTACAGAGGCTTCGATCAACTGCGCCGTGATGCGGACTCGGTCGGCCGAATGGAGCACCGTGCCTTCCACCACGGCGTCCACGTTTAGCTCGCGTGCGATCTGCGGCAGAGGCTCGTGCGCGTGTTTGTAACCCATAACAGAAGTTCGCGAGATAACACGCAACGCACGGATCTGCCCGAGGTCCGAAATCAACTCGTCGGTCATTCCATCGGCGAAATAATCTTGAGACGCATCGTTCGAGAGGCTTTCGAACGGAAGGACAGCCAACGAGCGAATGACAGTATCTGAACGGTTCGCGGAATGAATTCTCCAGCCGGCGACAGATGCTAAAAGAACGAACAGCACCAACCCGGAGATCACCCACGTTAGTGATGGCCGGCGATGTTTAGGCAGTGCGGGATCGGTATCCAGATTTGAGTGCTCGCGAAGCTCGGTGGGAGTTGTCGCTTCGCGGCTGGGGACTGGGGCCGCATCTTCAACTCTAACTTCGGCGAGGAAGCGGTAGCCGCGCCGAGCAACCGTTTCAACAAATCGTGGACTCTGGGCAGAGTCGCCAAGGGCGTCGCGGATCTTGTTAATCGCTTTGTTCAGCCCGTGGTCGAAATCAACAAACGTGTCCGCCGGCCAGAGCTTTCTCTGAATTTCCTCTCGACTGACGACTTCGCCGGGGCGCTCAAGCAGCATCCCCAGAACACAAACTGGCTGTTCCTGGAGTCGGACTCGCACGCCATGCTTGCGCAATTCGCCAGAGCGAATGTCCAACTCGAAAACTCCAAAACGGCGCCGCTCGTGAGTCCGCCGCGCTTCAGGCATGGAGGAGTGAACCTCAGTTGACGCGCAGTGTACCACTGCTCGGACTATCCGGGAATACAAGGCGGGGATAGCTTCGCCTAACCCATGTGTTGAGTGGTAGTTATCAGGGGACCTGCGTTCCAGCGAGAAGGGATCGTGTGTCCATTGTGCCAATTTGGAGTGCCACGGATAGTGGGCCTCGAGCGCAGGGCTTAGGACGCAGTAATTTCGATGGGAGGCTTCGGTGTTCGCGGACGATCATCTTACGAGCTTTGAGCAAACGGTGCTACCGCACCTCGATGCGGCCTATAACCTCGCGCGCTGGCTGATGCGTAATGAGCAGGACGCCCAGGATGCTGTTCAGGACGCATACTTACGCGCTTTCCGATTCTTTCCGAGTTTCCACGGTGGAGATGGACGCGCGTGGGTCATGAAGATTGTACGGAATGCTTGTTATACCTGGTTGCAGGTAAATCGGCCGCTGCAGGATGCCGCGGAGTTTGACGAGGACCTTTTCCCTCCTGATTCTTGCGTTCCCAATCCAGAAGAAGTTGTACTCCAAAACGACAGCGGTATACGGGTGCGAAAAGCGCTCGAGAAGCTCCCACCGAATATTCGCGAAGTCCTCATTCTGCGCGAACTCGAGGGGATGTCTTACAAAGAGATCGCACATATCACCGGCATGCCCGCGGGCACAGTGATGTCGACCTTATCGCGCGCGCGACACCGCCTCCGTCAGGTTCTCATGGGACCTATACCGGAGAACGCATGAGTGCGAGGCTGCATTGTAACGACATTCGAAGACAGGGAGGCACGTCCATGATAGCGGCAGTCAAGACCGCGATCTCGAGTTTTGGGCAGACTCCGAGAGCGCTGTGTAGAGTGTTTTCGAGGACTAATCGTTGCGATCGTCTCCGAGACGCGCTCAATGAGCGCTAAGGCCTGTTGTCGACAGTTGAGATTCCAGCCTCGGCGACATTCTTGAACACTGGCCGATATGAACGACGCCGCAGCAGCGGCTTGGTTCATGTGCATTTGCATTGTTCGGAGCTTCCTGGCCTGGATTCCACAAATTCTTAAGTACACTCCTGAAAAATCAGCAGAAATGCTTGGAATAAATCTGTGCAAACTTAGTTAACGATTACATAGACATCTGTCTGGTTCCTCAGGAGAGATCATCCATGCGTTTTCAGCGAACGTTGACAGGAGGCGGGGAGCTGCTGGTCCTCTTGCGCCCCTTGTGGTGTTTCATTGCGGTAGTCTCTTTCGGCCAGGGTATTGGACTGCTGCCTGCATGGGCAGCGCCCGCCCCCACGATAGCAACGCTGTCCGTCACCTCCGGCGGAAACGCAGTGACGACGGTTGCACAGGGAAGCGTAGTCACTCTGACCGCAACTGTCATGACTGGCGGCACGCCGGTTACGCCGGGCCAGGGTCAACTTCTGCGATGCGACGGCCAAGTTCTGCACCGACATCCATCTGTTGGGCACGGCGCAGTTGACCGCCAACGGTACGGCGACGCTGAAATTCCGTCCGGGGGTTGGGAGTCACAGCTACAAGGCGGTTCTTGCCGAGCCGGCCGGCCTTGGGCCCAATGCTTCGACCGCATCGTCACTCATAGTGACGGCGTCGCAAGGGACGGGGCAACTGGCCACAACGACGTACCTCGAAACCAGCGGGATCCCAAACATCTTCACATTAACGGCGACAGTGCCGGGCAACGTCCAGAGAAGCGACGCGAGTGGATCGCTGCGCTCGATAAAATCGAGTCGATGAATCCGCGCGCCGTGATCGCGGGACACAAGCGGCCTGGGAACGAAGACGGTCCGCGAATCATCGAGGAGACTCGACCGTACATTCGAGACTTCGACAGGCTCGCCGAAACGACTAAGACAGCACGCGAGCTCTACGACCAGGTGTTGAAGCTGCATCCATTGCGCATGAACGTCAATGCGCTGTGGACGTCGGCGCTCGCGATCAAGGCCTAACCGCGCGCGAGCAGATGGGTTGCAAACGTGTGCCTTATATGCTTCCTGCCGTTTCAACGCGCCTTAGCGAATTACCGGTCGTCAGATTATTTGGTGGTGGCGACCAGCGGGCCCTCGCGGACGCCCTCTGGGCTCTCATCGAAATTCCTGACTCCGTGCTGGGGGTGCACGCACGCGTTTCGATTTTGTCTTTTTGTTACGACAGCTTTGGCCGCACTGCTAACCGTTCGTGGCCGTGCGCGGTAGCGCCCGCACGAGGCGTGCTGCGTCAAATCTCGCCTAAGCCCTTAAAGAGCATCCCCAGCGAGCGACTCGAACATTTTCGCAACAACCCAGTTAACAGGGAATTTCAATTCCCTGTTCATTCCCTGATAATTCCCTGTTCCGATTGGCCTGAAAATGGCATTCATTGGCCCCAAAAAGGCTCGGTGCTCTGGGGTTATCTCCCGAATGGTTGGAACCAAAGGTGCAATTTCCCTGTATTTTTCCGGGAATTTTAACGCGGAGAACAGCTACCTGGCCAGGGCTGGGGTTTAGCGTGCGGTTTTTCTCCGCAGGCAACCTGGGCAGTTCCCTTTCACTGGAGCACGGAACCACAAAACTTCCTTCGCCCTGAGCAGCAACGGATCCCCGAGTTCGCCAAATCACGCACTTGGATGCGGAGACCCGCTCAGGTTCTTTTGATCAAGTTCAGGCCACTGCCCGTTTTGGTGGGGGTCGTCGGGGCGGCGACAACAGGTCCGGGGCGATAGCCGAGACTGGCCGAGAAATCGGAGGCCATCCGCGACACCAGAGGCGCTAACGTTGACACGCGCTTCTTGTTGAAACGGTGAGCTGCGCCCGCGATGCTCAGTGCTGCTATTATTCCTCCCGAACGATCTTGGACTGCGGCCGCAATGCACTTGAGTCCGGCTTCGAGTTCCTGATTGTCCATTGCAAAGCCCCGGTTCCGAATTTGCGCTAGTTCTGCTTTGAACTTTGAACGACGAGTAATTGTGTGGCGTGTGTAGCGTTTAAGAGCGGCCTCACGAATAAAGCTGTCCACTTCGTCTTGAGGCAAAAATGCCAAAATCGCCTTCCCAATTGCTGAACAATACGCGGGGGCTTTACCACCGACAGTCACACCCATTCTTAAGGCGTGCCGTCCTTCGACGACAGTAAGGGTTATTACTTGATCAGCGCGCAAAACCCCAAGTAGCGCAGTCTCTCCACTTTGGCCACTCAACCTTTCGACATAGGGACGGCCCGCCGTCGCCAGATCGAACCTTGACACTGCCTTCGATCCCAATTCCAGGAGCTTGGATCCCAGGCGGTATTTTCCTGTTGTGGCATTCCTTTCGGCGTACCCATGATGCTCCAGGGTTCTTAGCAGCCGATAATAGGTACTCTTATCGAAATTCAGTCGACCTTCCATCTGGGCCCAGCTTAAGTCTTCGGTACTTTCGGCTAGGACGTCCAGAATCGCGAAAGTTCGCTCCAGAACCTGCGGTCGATAAGGAAATCCGTTTTCACCTCTTTGTCTCATGGCCGCTAGGATATCACGCTGTAGGGGGCCCGATTTCTGATTCCGCTTTTGGGGTCTCATGGCCTCTGCGGAACCTAAGAAATCAGGGTGCCGATGGCTAGGTCGTTTTCCCGCATCGGGCAAGACGCGCCATTCGTTTCGGCAGTCAATGATCGTATATCACCATATGACATACATTTACCGTATCTCACATGTTGATATACAAAGTTTCCTCTTGACAGTGCAATTCAGTGGTGATTTTATCCGCGCCAAGGATCGGTGCTAGGAAGGCCGCGCAGCTCAGCGGCAGGGGAGCGGACTATGGACAAAGCAGAGCAGTGCCTATTTCGATTGAGCACAGCGCTTCGCGGGATTTTGACACTAGCGCTGTTTAGCTTGCTGTTCGGGTCCATCGCTTTAGCTCAAGGCGTCGGAGGCAGAGCAAGCGGACGTGTGACAGACCCCTCGGGCGCCATCATTCCCGGAGTTCAGGTCCTGGCCCAGAACGTGAATACGAATGTTACAACTTCCGCCAAGACCGACTCCAGTGGTTACTACGCGCTTCAGCTTTCGTCCGGCAAGTACACTGTGACTGTGACTGCCAATGGCTTCGAAACCCTTAAACAGGAGAATGTTAGTGTCACGATCGGTGGCGACCTGGGGCTAGATTTTCACCTAACGATAGCTTCGAGCCGGACGGTCGTGGAAGTGCACGGTGAAGCTTCGTCAGAGTTGCTTACTCCCAACACCACTGCAGTTCAAACGACAGTGAACAACGATCTGGTATCAACTATGCCTGTAGAAGTTTCGGGGACATTGCGCAATGCGGTTACCTTCTTGAAATTGGAGCCGGGATACAACGGGACTTCACTGAATGGCGGAAACCCAGGTGATGCGCCAACAACGGTCGACGGCGCCGATGTCTCAGGATCGGGGTTCGGCGCTGGACAGCAGACCGTGGGATGGGCAATGCCAGTCCCAAGTTTCGCTGTGCAAGAATTTCAGGTTGTCGGGAGTAATGCTGATGCGAGTGTTGGGAGGACTCCTACTGGGTCAGTCGCATACGCGCTGAAATCGGGGACCAATCAGTTGCACGGGGACGCTTTCGAGTATAACAGGAACACGATTTATGACGCCAAGAACTGGTTTGAACCAAGTCGCGGCGTGGACCGGGAGAACGAATTCGGCTTCGATCTTGGCGGTCCGATCAAACGCGATAAAGCGTTCTTTTACGGGTATTACGATGGCTTTCGGTATACAGCTTCAAATACCGGAACGTTTTACACCCTCCTTACGCCAGCGATGAAGCAGGGAGATTTCAGTTCTGCAGACAATTACAATGCCAACATACCTCCGATATATGATCCCTCGACAACCGAACCCAACGGGAGTGGCGGTTTTACTCGCCAGCAGTTTTCCTGTAATGGCGTGCTCAACGTGATCTGTCCAGACACAATCAGCCCCGTTTCTGCTTATTTCGCGTCGCTTTTTCCGAACCCGAATATTCCGGGCCAGATAGCGAACAACTACAAAGGCACTTCTTCAACTTCCAATAATTTCGATCAGTTCTTGGGCAAGGTCGATTATGTCGCGAGCGCAACATCACGTTTCTCCTTCAGTTTCAACCGGCAAAGCAACCCTGAAACCGGATTTAGCAGCTTCTTTCCCGCCTGTCCCTTCGGGCTCGCCTGTGGCGCACTCATTACGAACTTTAAGGGGGACCGCGCGATTGCAAACTGGTACAAAACGATTTCGTCTGGCAAGGTCAACCACGCGCTCCTCTCCTTCAACATTCTATATTTCTTTATGCACTTCGGTGGACAGCAGAGTGTGACCGTTGGAAACAACTACAACGCAATGGCCGGACTTGGATTTGTCGATGGGTCAGGCTTCGCGCATCTCAGTGCTGGTTCGTATTACTTGGGTGGTGGTTCTAACATCAATAAGATCGCGCACTCGGTTGCGAAGTTTAAGGATGACTTTAGTTGGGAACATGGCAGCCACAACATGCAATTTGGCGTTGTTTACCAGTACTATACCACTATTGGAGTGCAAGCATCCGGCAACTCCTCATATTGGGGGACATTTGGATTTTCTCCCTTGGAAACAGCTCTTCCGGGAAACTCATCAACTGGATTCGCCCCTGCGAGTTTCCTTGTCGGAGCAGTAGATAGTGGGTACCCGTCCGGCGAATACAGATTGTGACTTGATCTTGCTGATGTCGGGCGCCCAGCGATATAGTTACCCCCCATGGAGTTTCACATGGACTTTCACAAGGTCTGGCAAGAGCAGTGCGAGGCTACCCGCACGATTCGTGAACGTTTCGGCGTCGAGAACGCGCTCGACTATCTGATCGGCGAGAAGTTATTGAATTTTGCCAAGGCAGCAGATCAGGATTCAGATTTTGCTGCCGAGCTCCCGCGCTTTCAAGCGGCAGTGTGGGAGATCTTCAACCCCTATGAACTCCGCGGCTACGTAGCCAGCCTTAAGCCCGCCGCGAGGAAGAAACTCCAGAAGCTACTTTACGTTTCTTCGTGAGCGCGTGAGACCTTCCTCGGCGCACAGGTCAGCCACTTGTCGGGAAGCAGTTCATCGAGGCGGGTGTTTGGGTGGGTGCTGATGCGCACGAAAAGGTCGCGAAGATAGGCAAATGGCTCGATACGTAGTCGCTTGCAGCTGGCGATCAGAGAGCTCAGTACGGCTCCGGTTCGTCCGCCTTTGTCGCTCCCATAAAAGAGCCAGTTATTGCGACCAACCACGATGGGTCGGAGACTTCTCTCGGCGCCGTTGTTATCGATCTCCAGTTCGCCGTCTTCCGTGTACCGCAGCAGCGCCTCCCAGTTGGACAGGGTGTAATCGATAGCATCGCCGATCAGGCTTTTCGGTAGTACCTTCGGCTTTTCCGTCTGCAGGTAATTCTTGATGTCTTCCAGAATGGGACGCGATTTCGTTTGGCGTAACTCCCGACGCTGCTCGGGATTCAGATTGCCCTGGCGAGCTTCCCGCTCAATTTCGTACAACAGCTGAATGTAGGCCAGCATCACCGTAGCTCGACACAAGTCGGAAGTCAGCGCCTCAAAAAAATATCGCCTCGAATGCGCCCAACAGCCAACCTCCGTCAAGTTCTGCTTGCGATTCTTGAACATCGCGTCATAGCCGCGATAGGCGTCCGCCTGCAAGTAACCGTTATAGCCTTTCAAGAACTCTTCCGGTCCCTCCCGACTATGATTGCCCGTGTAGTCGTAAACGATGTAAGGACGGTTGCGATCCCCCACATACGTCCAGATCCGGCCGGTGCGCGTGCGGGTTCGCTCTCGATCCAGCACTGGCACTGGCGTATCGTCGGTCTGGACGGCCCTCGAAGTCAGCACCACCTCCTTCATGCGTTCCCACACCGGACTGACTAACTCCGCACAAGCGGCCATCCAGTCGCACATGGTCTTCCGCGACAGCTCCACCCCGTGACGCTGGAAAATTGATTCCATACGGTTCAGCGGGAGATGATCTCCATATTTGCTGACCGCTACGTACGCCAGCAAGCCCGGCCCCGGCAGCCCCTTCTCAATGGGCGCCGCCGGTTTCTGTGCTGCCGCCACACCACACCCTTTCGCACAGGCGTACTTGGGGCGAACTTCTTCAATGACCTGTAAGGAAGCGGGAATAAACTCCAGTCGCTCGCTGACATCTTCTCCGATCTTGCGCATGGGCGTTTGGCACTGCCCGCATTGCCGTTGCGATTCTTCCAAGTCAAACACCACCCGGCGACGCTCCAGTGATTCCGGCAACGCTTTGCGGCCGTGCCCGCGGTGCTCTGGTTTTTCTTTCTTTTCTTCGCCGTCAGCACGGGAAGAAGAATCTGCCGCCGGCTCTTCGCTGGAAGATGCAGTGCTCGCCCGCTGACTGGCAGCAATGATCTGCGCGGCAAACAGGAATAACTGGTTTTCGTCGATGCGCTCCCGTTTCTGCCCGTAGCGATAGCGCAGCAGTTGTGCCAGTTGGTGTTGTACGCGCGCCAGCAGCTGGTCCTTGTCCTCCACTGCCTGCAGCAACTGCAAGACGATCTGCTGCAGAAGATTCACTTCCGACGGCAGATGGTGAGGATCGATTTCCATCTATCGGTTGCGCTCCCTCTCCTGCTGCTCCAGTTTCACCACCAGGTCCACCCATTCGTCGGTCAGTTCCCGAAAACGTTTGTAATTGGCAAGCTTCTCTCGCACCTCCGCCAGGCGCTCGGCGCGCACGAAGAGGGTTCGGCTCTTGCCCCGCCAGGTGAAACTGAGGTGGTAATAAGGCCCGTGCTTCTGGGGATTCTGGGGATCTTTACAACGACAGTCCGGCTTGCCGCATACGTTGTACTGCTCGCTCAGGCTGCCCGGATGCATGGGCCCGAGCCCGGCGAGCTGCTGCTTCCGGCGCTCGATCTTGCGTTCGATGGGGGTGTTCTTCATATCCGATATCATTATAATGCTATCGGATATTGTCAAGCACTTCCTTTCAAAATCCCGAACTTTCTTGATTTTTTTCCTCAGCCCCGGCGATTGCCACCTTGCCGCCGCTGCCACTCGCGATACAATTCCGCCATGCCCATGACTCCGTTTATGAAAAGGTTTCCAGAACTGGGAGCTCGTGAGACCCGCTCGGTGACCGTCCCAGACAAAGAGGATCTACCCAGCGGGGAGTACGGTTTTATCGAACTCTATTGCAATGAGCCGCAGTGTGACTGTCGGCGCGTGGTGGTTGTCGTGCTCCGGCCCGAAACCGGCTGGAAGTTTTGGGCGGTCATCAACTACGGCTGGGAAAGTGTGAAGTTCTACAAGAAATGGGCCGGAGCTCCCGCCTCGGATCGCTCCGAATGGCAGGGGCCGGAGCTTGATCCCCTGAGTGAGCAGACTCCCTACGCACCGGCGCTTCTGAATCTGTTCAAGTGGGTCCTGCAGTCTCCTGATTACGTGGAGCGCCTCAAAAAGCACTACCAGCTCTTTCGGGCCGCGGTAGATGAGGAGTATGCCAAGACGAATCCCACGCTGCGCTTTCCGGAGTTTCAACAGCGGGCGAGGTAAAGGGCGGGAAGTTTTCAGGAACGCTTCTGCGCGACATCCATCGGTTGATTTTCCTGAAGCGTCGTTGTCTCTGGCAGGCTGTAGCGTTTCCTTCGTTGGCCTTTGCTCAAATCGATCCCTTCCAGGAGCAGACCCAATTCCCAGGCAGCGATTTCCTTCCGTCCGGTCTCTGAAAAAGGAAATTGAAAAGTGCCGGCCTCGAGTCGTTTGTACCAAATTGCCCAGCCATCCCGATCCCAGTACAAAATCTTCAAGCGGTCGGTGCGACGATTACAGAAAACCAGCAGGTGTCCCGAGAAGGGGTTGCAGCGGATTACGTGTTCGGCCATCATCGACAACCCATCGAAGGAACGGCGCATGTCACACGGCACCGTGCACAGGTAGACCTTAATCGCCGCCGGAAAACTCAGCATCCTTATTTATTCCCCGGCTCCATGGCCGCAAGAACCGCTCGCAAGGTCTCTTCCTGAACTCCCTGGCTGATGCGCAGCCGACGACCGTCCTGGAGCACCAGCTCCAATCCGGCCGGCATGTCCATACCGTCTTCACTGACGAGGGCGAAACTGGCTGCTCTGTCCTGAACACTCGGCTTGTTCCGCTCCTGACGGCCGGCTTTCAGTTTGCGTTGCCACCAATAGAACTGGCTTTCCTTCACGCGGCGCTGCCGGCAAAATTCCCGAATCGACATCCCGCTCCGGGCTGCATCCCCAATCGTCCTCTGCCAATACCGCTGCTTCTCGACATCCTGATTCTTCCGGTTCATCCCACACCTCCGCCTTTCCGCGACACATTGAGCCGCGCCGGACATTATTGTTCTTTACGATTCAACGGCGGAAGATGGGTTGGCCGGACGGGTACGGATAGTGGCGGGCTGGGCCAAAATCCCAACCAAGCCACGATCATGCCCTATTTCGGAGTCTATGGGCAGGATAGTTGGAAGATTCGATCTAATCTCACGCTTAACTACGGGCTACGCTGGGACTATGACCCGCCAATCACAGACCGGCAGAACAAGATTACGAGCTTTGATCCCACACTGGCGAACCCAGGCGCCGGCAATATCCTTGGCGCGTTGATTTTTGCGGGGAATGGGCCGGGGCGCAGCGACAAAAAGCAGTTTGCCAACCCGTGGTATGGAGGAGTTGGGCCTCGCATCGGTCTCGCTTATTCTTTCAAGCCGACGACTGTATTCCGCGCCGCATACGGCTTGATGTACGGCGACGCTTCTGGGCCTGCGGAGGTTATCAATCAGCAGGGTTTTTATGCACAGACAATCCTACAAAGCACAAATGGCGGTGTGACTCCCGCCTTTAACTGGAACACGGGCTTTCCACCCATTCCCCTTGGCCCGGATTTGGTTCCGACCTTTGCGAACGGGGGGTCTACGTCCTGGATGCCTCTCAACGGCGCTAGATTGCCTGCGATCGAAAATTACAATGTCGGCGTCCAGCAGAGACTGTGGGGTGACATTGTTGTGGACGCATCATACGTGGGCACACAGTCGCATCATATGTACAACGGGCAGCTAGATCCTAATCAACTTCAACCTCAATATCTGTCCCTAAGTAGCGTCCTGGATAGCGCTGTCGGCTCAGCACAGGCGAGCGCGGCGGGAATTCAGGCTCCTTATCCTGGGTTTATCGGAACGGTCGCGCAGGCGCTCCGTCCCTTTCCTCAATATCAGACGATTACCTATTTAAATGACCCGGTCGGAAACCAGAATTACAACGCCCTGCAGATTCGCGTCCAAAAGACACTCAGCCAAGGTCTTTCGGTGCTAGGTACTTATACGCGCGAACAGAATCTGACCGATGTGAATAGTGTCGGTGCTCAGAATTTCTATAATCTAAGGGCCGAAAACGCCGTAGCTAGCTTTGATATCCCACAGAGCTTTGTTGCGGGCTATACATACCAACTTCCCATTGGCAAAGGCAAGTTGCTAAGCTTGCGAAGTTCTATAGCGAACAAGCTGCTCGGTGGCTGGACTACTTCGGGACTCATAACGCTGCAGTCAGGGATGCCCATAAGTGTCACCACGGAGCAATCTCTGCCTGCGATCGGGCCTGTTCGGCCCAATGTGGTTCCTGGGATATCGCTTTATGGCCCCGATCACACGCGCGGGTCATTCAATCCCAGTACAGACGACTATATAAATCCGAGTGCCTTTACTGCTCCACCCGCGTTCGCCTTTGGTAACGCGCCAGTATACTTCAATTCACTTCGGTCGTTTGGGCTTCGGGATTGGGACGCTGCCTTGATGAAGAAGTTCCCGATTACTGAGCGAATTAATCTGACTCTCAAGGGGGAGTTTTTCAACGCGTTAAATACAGTCAATTTTGGCACACCCAACGCCGATATCAACAGTCCAAGTTTCGGTAAGGTCACAACGATCAATGGCAATCCTCGTAATGGGCAGGTGTCGGGAACAATTTCGTGGTGAAGTCGAGGATCGATGCAACGAAGCATTGTGGGTGAGACTCAATGCAAGGCGGGCAGGATGAAGAGCCTCAAGTGAAGAAGCCAGCAAAGATCAGTCGAAGAGATGTTCTTCGGGACGCTGGTGCGGCTGCTTTGGTCGGAGCGATTGGGACTTCGCGAGCGAACACTCTGTCCCAGACGGATCGGTCGACAGCTCGCCCGCGCACCCTGGCTCTTATAGGCGACCGCGCTCACAATTCCGATGCGATCCGAGTCAGCTTGGATCGTCTTTTCAAGGATCTGGATCTTCCTATCGACTACACCACTAACTATTACGAACTGTCGAAGAGGCTCCTTGAGCCTTATCGACTCTTTGTTTGCTTCCGCGACAACTATATATTTCCGAATGGGACTTTGCCCGTGACCAACTCGAGCGCGAAGGCGGCTTTCGGCGGAGGCTCTTTCGCAAATGCCGAATACTGGATCACCGAAGAGCAGGGGCAGGCTGTTAAGGAGTTTGTGGAGGTGGGTAACGGTTTGTATTCATTGCACAACAACGCATTTCTCTCGCGTTCCTCAAAAAACTACAGAGAGGTCCAGGGTGGCGTTGGCTTGAGCCATCCGGCCTTAAGGCCATTTAAGGTTCGGATTGTAAACAAAGAACATCCCGTTACCAAGGGCGTTGAAGACTTCATGGTCACTGACGAACAGCATTACAACATCTACGACAAAGATCCGAAAGGCATTCTACTTCGTTCGGAGAACCTGGATGGATTGACCTTTGACGCGGTGCTAAGGGATCCGATTCACGGTGGTCCGGGGTCTTCCGGCCCACCGGAAAACTTGGGAACGATTTCAATCGGCGGCTGGGCGCATGAATACGGTCAGGGGCGGGTTGTGTTCACGGCCATCGGCCACACCATTCATGCTATGTGGCAACCGGAACATCTAAAGATCCAAAAGAACGCCGTCCGATGGTTATTAGGGATGGCCTGATCGATAGATTTGAACCAACTTAGACAACCATGGGTTTAGGAACTGTGCGAGACGAACACAGAATGAAAACGTCAACAGGAATATCGAGAAGAAAGCTACTACAGGGTGCGGCAGGAATTGGTGCGGCGGCTACATCAACCCTTACCAAGGGATTGTTCGCTTCGACGCAATCTTGTTCTCAGTTCCGAAATGCGACACGTCCCGTTCCTCGCACGCTCGTACTTATGTGCGATCGGTATCACAACCAGGATTACATTCGAGTTAGCCTTGATCGACTCTTCAAAGAGCTCGGCCTGCCAGTCGATTACACAACAAACTACTACGATCTGTCGACTCGATTACTACAACCCTACCAGCTCTTCATTGCGTTCCGCGACGAAATGATCTGGCCGGGTGGCTATTCATCAGGTTCTGCCGAGGAAGGGGCACGTCAACAGCAGGATGGCCTGGAGAACCCAGAAGAGTTTCCACCTGAAATACCAGAGCACTGGATGACAGAAGAGCAAGGGCAAGCCGTAAGCGATTTTGTCAAAGCAGGCTACGGGTTCTACTCGATGCATAACAACGCTCTCGTTTCGCGGTCGTCACGTGGTTATCGAGATGTGCAAGGAGGCGTGGCTTTGGGTCATGCACCTGTAAGGCCATTTATGGTGCGCGTCGTGAATAAGGAACACCCGATTACCGAAGGGGTAAAGGACTTCATGATTACCGACGAGCAATTTTACGCAACTTATGACAAGGACCAGAAAAACATCCTTCTTCATTCGGAGAATCTCGACGGTCTAGTAAGCTACGAAACAGGCTATCCGCGAAACGGTGTTGGGCGCGGCGCAGCCGTGACAGGGAGCGCACCCGGCGGAGTGGCGGCTCAATCTCTCGGAACCACCTCGATTAGTGGCTGGGCACACGACTTCGGTAAAGGGCGGGTTGTATTCACCGCGATGGGCCACACCAATGATGCCATGTGGCAGCCTGAGTATTTCAAGTTGCAGAAGAACGCTGTTCGTTGGCTCTTGAAGATGTCCCGGAAGGCCTAGCAAGTTGTGAACCGAGGCTCTGCCAAGGAAGACCGCTGTTGCGTGAATAGATCTTTGAGAGAGGCCAAGAACGAATGTTTATTCTTCACGTTGACTTGTTTGTCAAACCCAATATGAACGAAACGCTAGAAAAGGTTTATAGCAGCGTCTTCCGGCCGGCGATTTCACGACAATCGGGCTTTTCGGAAACGCGGCTCCTCCGCGCGATTCACGCTGCAGAGAACAGCCACATGCTTGTGATCGTGTTTGTCAATGAGACGTCTCAGAAGGCATGGGTAGCGACAGATCTTCACCAAGAGGTCTGGCCGCAAATCGAGGCATTGATCGATCGGTATTCGGTTCACTCCTTTGAAGCTGTTGGATAGACCGCATGGACGATGAGCGAGTGGCGGAACATTCGATCCGCCACGAAAACAGAAGTCAGAGTTTGGCTGAGGCGACTCCGGTGAACAGCGCGCGCGGCGACTTACCAGGTTATGTGGCGTTTGCTGTCCCTGTTCCGATTGCCAATAGGGCTCCCTGGTTTCGAGACACGTTCCCCACATATTTCGGAATCTTCCTCTGGGTTGGTTTTTACTTGAATCTCGCGGGTCCGACAATTGGCTACGCGAGCCTCAGCACCTGCGTATGGGGGTTGCTGTTGGCCGGGTTTCTTGCGTTTGCCTTGTACTACTACGTCCCTGCGGCGTTGGGGATGCAAACAGGTTATTCACTCTATGTGGTCGGAACATCCACCTTTGGAGCCACGGGTGGCTACCTCATGCCTGGTTTGCTCATGGGCGTGCTGCAGGTGGGCTGGGTCGCAGTGATCGCTTCGGTAGCTGCGACCTTTATTGCCCAGGGTGTAGGGCGGTCGTCGCGTACTCTTTTCGTCCTTATCGTCGTCACGTGGGTCTATAGCCTCGGTTGGATTGCCATAAAAGGAATCCACTACGTTGGGAAGGCGGCGAAGTTTGCGAGCTGGATTCCTCTAATGATGATCATCATTGTGTTTTGGGCCAACAGGGGAGGCCTATCACACTACGTGCCCACTCATAACAATTCCGTGGCCGCTGTCCTGAATGTAATCACGATTGTCATCGGGTATTTCGCCACCGCCGGCGCCGCAGGTGCTGACTTTGGCATGAGTAATCGCAACCGGGCGGACGTCGCTCTCGGCGGTCTTGGCATTATCGCGGGTGTTGTTATCGGCGGCGGACTAGCGATCTCAGCTGTTGCCGGGTACCTCGGGCGTGGAGCAGGACCATTCGCCTACGAATACCCGGCCGCAATCTCGAGCGTGGGAGCGTTAGCTCCAATCATGTTCTTTTTATTCGCTGCGGCGTCAATCATTCCGACTTGTTTTTCCTCCTTTATTGCTTCGAACAGCTTCAACACAATGTTGCCCCGTGTGCCTCGAAGCATCTCGACTTTTCTTGCCCTGACCGCAAGCGCAGTTTTGGCCGGAACGGGCGTAGCCGGCAATTTGGTTGGATTCTTTTCAATTGTTGGCGCTTCGTTCGGACCGATCTGCGGCGCCATGGCTGCTGATTATCTTCTTTCAGGAGGAGAATGGTCGGGACCGCGCCGCGGAATCAATTGGGCTGGCTATTTCGCGTGGGCGGTCGGCTTCCTTGTTGGCGTGGCCGATCACCTACCTCGGTTACCGGCGACGTGGAAACGAGCTGATGACCCAGCCGTGCTCTACTCTTTTGCGGCCGGATTTATCGTTTACGCCGCCTTTGCAATATCGGGACTTCGTCCCGCTGTAGTCAAAGCGTACAGTGGAAAATTTAGTACCGGGCTCTTTCGGGACCACGCTATTGATCGCGTCGCCACTCAAGAGTCCTCACGGGGTATATCGTCTATTTGAGGAGAATCTGATGGCTAATAAAGTAAGAGTGGTCGACGCACATGCACACCTGGGGGGCTGCTGCGTTTTTGGCATCACCACGACAGAAGAAGATCTCATGCGTCGAATAGAAGAGAGCGAAATCGACGTTACGATCGTTCAGCCTTATCCGGGAAATAAGCAGCCGATAAAAGCCCACGATCAGATTGCAGAGTTGTGTGCCAAGTATCCGGGCCGATTTTTAGGGCTGGCAAGTCTTAGCCCGCATGGGGACCACGACTCCTACACGCGAGAGGTTGAGCGCTGCGTCAGAGATCTCAAGTTCGTCGGATTGAAATTGCATACCATTGGCCATGGGGTAAGTCCGCTCAGTGAAGATGGAGATTTCGTTTTCGCGACAGGTCATGAGTTGGGTATTCCGGTCATGGTTCACACCGGACCGGGCATCCCGTTTGCACTTCCGGCACTCTGTATACCCGCGGCCCAAAAATATCCCGGCTTGAAGATTATCCTGGCCCATGCCGGATGGGGGATTTTTTCCGCTGAAGCGCAAGTGGCGGCATCTGTGTGCGGCAATCTGTATCTTGAAACTTCATGGTGTCTCGGAGAGGACATCCGATGGATGATTTCGTCGATTGGAGCAAACCGAGTGATGATGGGCGCCGACTTGCCCAGCAATGTGCCCGTCGAGATCGCAAAATACAAGGCGCTTGACCTCGATCCGATCACATATCAGCAAGTTATGGCCGGGACAGCTAGCGAGGTCTTCGATCTCTCTGCGGTTTCTGACCACGTTCGCGTTGCGCCCTAAAGCCGAAAGAACCATTTGCGTACAGCCTTTGTATAGCAGACTGCGCGAACGATTACGTGTGCTCGGTTGCCGCCTGAAAGTATCTGCGGCGCAGGGTGAGGCGTGCGGCTTGTGTGCCTTTTCCCTCTCTAGCAGGACCGATAACAATTAGTGTTTGATCAAAAATCCATAGGATCGCTCGTCTTCAGCAAATCGATTTGAAATTGTTGTTGATTGCATAACAGAGAAGCGCGGACTGTCACGGCCAATCTTAATAGAGTTTCGAACCTGAACGCTCGTTGCTTCGACATTCAGGGCGTTGGACGTGCAGCGTGAACGGTGAGTCCTACAACGTCCTGGAAACACTGCCTAAAATCCTGGGTATTTGTGATTCTGACGGCGGAAAGCTCGTACAGCGCACGGATGATCAACCTGACGTAGTTCGATGAAGAATCGCCAACTCGGAACGGGAAATCCGTCCGGTGTGTGAATGCTACCGTCCAATTTCCGCGGACAGTGATCGTTCGCTCTCGCCTGTTCGGTGAAGTCAGGATCCAACCGCCGCTTCCATGCCGCAACACTACGTCTTGACAAGTGTCGTTTAAACGAATAGTCTGCGGACGTGGATGGATCAACTAAAGTCCGGCGAAAAGGTAGTCCAGAGGAGGAGGCGTTCTTGGATTTGCTGCGCACCGCCGACATGCTGACCCGCGGAGCGGATTGGGTACTGAAAGATGAGGATCTATCCCTCACGCAATACAACGTCCTTCGCATTCTGCGAGGAGCGCCGCGAGGGCTCCCGTGCGGGGAGATTGCGGGCCGCATGATTACCCGCGATCCCGACGTCACCCGGCTCCTCGATCGCATGGAAAAACGCGGCCTGATTTCTCGCGCTCGAGAAAGCAGAGACCGGCGATTGGTGCTGGCACGAATCACGCCCGAGGGCCTCAAACTTGTGGATCGTCTGGACGAACCAGTCCAGAAGATCCACCGCAAGCAGTTGGGGCACATGGGAAAAGACCGGCTCCGGGCGCTGGCGGAGTTGCTGGCCGCCGCCCGCTCGGGGCAGGAGTAATTCATTTGTTTGGGGCTAATATATGTTGCAACGACTATCGTCTTAACGCATCCAAGGACATAGAACGGCTGTGGCAAGAAAATTCAAATCACTGAAAGGATGACCACCATGACAAGCAGCACAACGGCACTACCGCAAACTTCCACGACAGTCTGGAACATCGACTCGGCTCACACCATCGCTGAGTTCAAGGTCAAGCACATGATGATCGCCAATGTGAAAGGCCACTTCTCCAAAGTGTCAGGAATGCTGACCCTGGATGAATCGGCCCTGGAGAACTCTCGCGTCGAGGCCACCATCGAAGCTGCCTCCATTGAATCCCGCGACGGCCAGCGCGATGCTCACCTCAAGAGCGCTGATTTTCTTGACGTGGACAAGTTCCCCACCTTGCACTTCAAGTCCACGAGCATCACCCTAGTCCGCGACGGAGAATTGGCTGTCGAAGGCGACCTGACCATTCGCGGCGTTACTCGCAAGGTCCGCTTTGTGGTGGAAGGACCAACGCCGCCTACCAAGGATCCCTGGGGCAACACGCGCGTTGGGGTCTCAGCGACCACAAAGATCAATCGCAAGGACTTCGGCTTGACTTGGAACACTACCCTGGAAACCGGCGGAATTCTTGTCGGCGACGAGGTCACGATCACCCTGGAGGCGGAATTCGTGAAGGCATGAGGGCAAGAAGAGGCCGGCGAGGAACCGGCCTTCTTGCCGAATCTCGCCGAGCGCGAAACCTAAGGGCAGATACGATTCGAGCTGTTCTTGACTGCGCCTTTGCTATTTAGGGTTCGCTCACGGCATTCGCTCCTGCACAACGCTAAACCCGACCGTATGCGTGAATCCAAAGTTCGCCTTGCGGAAGGCAAATTGCGACTGTAACCTTGCGAGCACAGCTAGTTGACCCGTCCGTTTTTGCGCCGTCTCCCAGCTTGAGCCTTTGTCTGTGTGCAAAGGCATCGGACTGGTGAGCTTCAGGCCAGCATCGCCGTCCTGAATCGAATTAATGATCGCTTTGTTCCTTTCTGTAGACGGAAGTAAAAGGAAACCATCCTCGCCCCCGGCCGACCTGCCGTAATCAAATTCGGCAAAGAAAGACCGGACCATCGACCACGTCACGTGCGGATCCGCCCCTTCCACCCAATTCCAATTACGCTGCGGACGTACCTCAAGGACACGCATTGAAACCCAGATATCGCCACCGGCTCCCCAGGTTTTAAGCACGAACTGAGCCAGGTCTCGTTGCCAATGCAAATCCTTGGGAGTTCCAACGTTTACGGCCGCATATGTCCGTATCATATCGTAGCGGACAATGGGAAGGAACGGATAGCTCCGTTTGAAATTCTGAAACTCGTCATTAACGTCCAACACGATTACGCGGCTCTTGGAATTCAACAAAGGAAGAAGATCCTTGACCCGCTCTTGTGCGTGCTGCCGTTCCTTTCCCAAGGTAAAGATCGAGGTCGCGCTAAAATTACTGAAAATACCAACGAGGAGAACCACAGCGGAGAACCATTTCAAGTAGGCAGGAGCACGATCGTCGGTAAGAGCGCAGCCAACCGCGATAAAAAATATCGGGCAGAAGGGCAGATAAAGTTCGATGTTTCCCCCATGACTAAAAGGTGCGAAGGCGAATACGGGCGCGGCCACCGCCAGAAATGCCCAGAAAATTCTTCGGTCCGCCGAACGGAGGAGCTGCTTGAGCACCACGATGAGGAGGCCGAAAAATAGAAATAGCTTGAGCAGGCTTGCCCGGGCGAGCTCGACGGCTGAGACTGGATTATAGGGGTCGTGCAACAGAAACCGTTTGAATAACACGGCATCGTCCCCCATGTTGATGAAGGAACGGGCCAGACCGAAAATTGCACGCGTTATCCCCTGAACGCCGACGGTCGCGGCCGACTTCGCCGTCACCCATCGGAAAATCCCTTCGGGAGTGTAGAGCCCGAGCCCCACCATCACTAAACCATAAGCAAAGAGGCCCATGATCAGAAAATAGATGGTCGCGCGCAACGCCAGTGTCCGGTTGTAATGGCTATCGCCCCGATAAAGTAATGGCGTCGCCAGAATTCCGGGGACCGCGAAGATGCACGGAAACCACAGGCAAACGGCGAGAGCCAGTGCACCGGCAGCCCACACAGGCCGCCACGGGGAAGGCGACGTTTCGGCGGGGCCGGCGAGTAAATAGAGTCCGACAAGTAAAAATGTAAGTCCAGGGATGTACGGCGAACCTGTGTGGATGTAGTTGAGAAATGCGTTCGAAAGAAGAAAAGCCAGGGTGCAAAAATTGGCGATGGTGGGCCGAATGGAGAAGCGGTGCAAGCAGGCTCGAAGCAAAAGAACGCAAGCGAGTCCCGCCAGCCAATTCAGGGTCATCAATATACGGATGACGCCGGTCCATGGATCCGGCGCCGTGAACCATCCGATTACCGGTGCAAAAATGCGGAAAAGAAGCCAGCCCAGCGGCCGCCAGAACAATTGGCCGAAGTCCCAAAACGTGCGAGGGGGAGGGTAAATGTGGTGATACACATCGGTCCCGTAATCCACCGTGTCGGCCATAAAGAACGCGCCGGTGAGCTGACTCATCACGGCGTAGACGGCGACCCACGACAGAGCAATACGAAGGCGGCTGTTCTGCGACAGCAGCGAAGCGAACGGCCTCGCCCTCTCGCTACCCAAACGTGCGGTATTTGATACGGCTGCAGAAAACAAAGAGGAGCTCAATCCATCGGGTGTAAGTGTCATCGGAAACGTCCCAGGGGGAACCTAGCCTCGGATATGAACGGCTCTTCTGGACCTGAAGAATTCTGGCTTGCGTCGGGGATTGTACGCTTGTCATGCCCCCGGACACAAGTTGCCGTATCGCGCCGTGGAACGTGACCCGTGGCGCGCCGCACCGACGGAGGGCTGAAGAGATCCTGCATCGCCATTTTATGGGTGAATCGATTCGGAGGATTTCCCACGAGGAAGACCGGGATTTGTTCAGCGCGGTGATCGCGGTGAGTTGATAATTCCAGATTTTGGTCGTGGACTATGACCCGCGGTGGCCGGAGCCTGTCCCGTGGTGAGACTGACAGAATCGGGACAGCTCATGGGCGCCGGGCGTTGCGAACTTCTTCGCGATCAGCGCGATGTCTTCTCGGAAGTTTTATCGTAAAGCCAGTTTGCCCAGCTTTTCGGAACCATTCGAGCCCCGTCAGCCCACCGCAGGAACATCGAAAGTCGAATCACGATTACCGCGAGTATCGCCAAGGCAATGATCACGTTGAGTGGCTTAAAGAATCCGGCGATGGACCGCATATCAGTCGCCTCCTAAAGTGATGCTACCGCTCACCTGGGGTATTCGCAAGCCAGGGCGGCAACACGGGTCGCGAGCGTGGCAGGCTCGATTGTGTTTCAACGAAACGGTAAGCGGGACCGCGCGGTGATGGGAACATTTTGTAATCCCGATGGCCGTTGCGCTTGCGGTCACAGAATCACGGGCAGCGTTCCGCCGAGTTCACCGGAGTGTTGGTGCCCAATTGCGGGTCCGAAGGCCGCGGAGCCCTTTTGGACCACCACTACGCCCCATTTCAGCGCCACGCCTAATGCCTGCGGAGCCGTTACTGAATACGGGAAAGCCATTGGTATACCTACAGAGTTTGCTGGATGGAGCCCCGGACCACCGGATGTCCATACTAGCTCGACGCTGTCATAAGCGGATCGAGACCCTGCAGTTGCGTCCGGGAATTTTAAGCTATGGGAAGAACAACCTGTCCCAGGTGCAAGGAACACAGAACTCGGCGGTCTCCCCGGCGGGGATTTTTTGAGGAGACGCTGCTGCGGCTCGTGGGGATGCACCCCTACCGCTGCCATGGATGCGATCGGAGGTTTTCGCATTTGCGCGCTCAAACAGCGAAAGCGGCGGTTACTTATACTCACCAGTGGCACGCAGGGAATTTTGCGAGACTCCGCCGTGTGCCACCGCGGTTTTACGCCAACCGCTCCGGCGACGAAACGATGCATACGAGGGAGCCGTTGCTTGGCTGGCGGAACACAACCCGGGGAGTAAGGGACGGCCACTAACACTTTCTTAAGCTTCTTGTCCGGCGCGCCGCTTAATGGTTTGAAGCTTCTCGCCAGGTAATCACTGGCCTGCTTGGGCCGATGAGATTGCTCGGAGCGACAGTTGCGTGGCCGGACCATCTGTGCCAGAGCTTCTGAGCGATCCAGCCGACGAAGTACCGCTGGAAGAACGAAAGCGCCACCTCCGCCAGCAGCACGGTTGGACGGCATCGCAGAAGTGGAGCTGTAGCGAGAGACTGGAACCTCGGCCCTTATCGGCGAGGTCTGGATCGACCGGCCGGTTCAAGTCGCTTGAAAAGACTCACTGAATTCTGAACTACCTGTCTCAATCTCGGTGACGCCCATCGGGCCGAGGCGATTTGGAATTCAGGGAACGTCGGAAGACGATGCCGATGAAGATCAAGCCGGTGCCCAGAAGCAAGAGCGTGTCGGGTTCGGGCGCGGGGTTGAACTGAGCGTCCACAACTTTGGCGAGCGGCGTCGCGGAGTGGGTATGGATGGAGTCATCGCCAGCAGCGTGAGAAGTGTTTAGAACGAAGAAAATGATTAGGGCGAAGCGGCACACGCACGCACGATAGTTTTCCGCGCCGGGCATCCTCAGTTTCCCCTTGACCGCTACTCTTAAACCAACCATTACCGCGACATCACGTGCCTCCGTGAGCGAGTTCGCCCGCAGCCACCCTGGCCAGCGCCATCCAGCCGCGCACGCTACTGCGCCCGGCGAAAACTACGCTCGGCGTCTATCGATTTCAACCTCCGCAGGAGAACCTGGAAATACCTAGGAGTCCCGCTGCTTTACCGCGGCCAGTCAGCGCGGGCGCGAAACCGGTTGGGCACAAATCGCGGCACCCGTCGGCAGTAGTCCAGGTACGCCGCGCCGAAGTGGCGCTCTAACTCGCGCTCTCCCAGTGCCACCGCTGCCGCTACCAGGACGGTCCAAATCGCCAGAACGATCCAAAGTGTGCTGGTCGCACAGAGCAACCCAGCCCCGACCACCGCTCCGATCATTCCCGCACACCGCGGATGCCGCATCCGGGCGTAGATTCCCCCGGATTGGACCTCGCCGTCACCGTCCATCTCGGTTTTCCCAACCATTCGCGAGAGGCCGAGCGCGCTTTTGGCCAGTACGGTCAGCCAGAATTCCAGAAGGATCGCCGCCATGCCGGCAAACATTTCCCAAGGGCGAGGGGAGGTGGCGGCAAAAATCTGATTGCGGAATGCGGCAAGCAAAATGGCGATGATCGGCCACGGCAACACCGCTACCGTAAGAGCCAATTTTTGCGGGGAACGCCAGGAGTTGGACGTCAAATGAAGTACGAACCAGTAGAAAGGTACCGGAAGTTCCAGAATAAGTACGGCCGCCGCAATCCAGCGAAGTATGATCACCGCTGGCGGAATCGTCAGCCCCAACGCAGTAACTAGATGCATTAAGATCCCCAATTACTCAGATACACATGAGACTGAGCCGCGATCTAGCAAAACAAGACTGACGAGTCTCTGATGAGTGAAGCGCATTGTGAGTCGCGCGTGCACCGCTGTCAAGGAAATCACGAAATAGCCGGAACATTCGCGTTTCGAGAGTAACCAACTACTAGTATTACTGGCTATTGCTGTACGCAAGCCAGAAATCCGAGGAAATTATTTTCCGAGTCTCCAACGTGCCTGCTGGGAATGAAGAATCAATAAGTTAGCTATAGTGCGGTTGCGGCGATCCAGGCATTTCGGGGGCGTTTCGACCGGCCTCCTAGTATTACTAGATATTGGTATACACGAGTCATCATCACCGTCGACCGTTTTCGCTTGACGTCGAATTTCCAGACACATATCCTCCCGCTCCCACCTCAGGTCAGGTCGCTCACTGGATTGGAATTAAAGTGGACGCGCCGTTGGTTATCACGAAGCGCGTCTTTTGTTTCTATCGAGCAGACACCACCTCATGAGAGTGGATATTTTTCGGGGAGAAGACCGCTACGGGCCTTGGCGCTTGTAGTCAGTTTTCCCCTGGAGACATTCCGATGAGAATTACGCCACATGGCTTGAGCTCTCCGCTGTTTTCCGCAGCCATAACCAATGCTGCGCCGTTCGGTAGCGAGAGGGCGAGGCCTTTCGGTTGGGTGTTAGCCGAGAACAGCCGCCTTCGCATTGTTCTGCTGTGGATCACGACCTACGCACTGGTGAGTTATCTAACCGGCGCTTTTTTTATGGCTGACACCGTGGATTACGCGACCGATGTGTATGATCGCTATCGCGGCATCCACCACACTTTTTGGGAATTCGGCCACCTGGCCTGGCGGCCGCTCGGCTGGGTTCTTCTCCGCACTCTTGGACCTTTGATCGAATTGTTCGCTGGGCGCGATCCCCAGATCCAAGTCACATACATTTTTGTGGCACTGAACTGGCTGGCGGGATTAGCTTGTGTTTTTTTACTTCGCGCCTTCTTGCGCCGCTTCTCAATTCTACCCACCATAGCTAATGGTTGCACCTTAGCTCTTCTTTGTTCCAACGCGTTTCTCAATTACATCCACTCAGGTTCGTCGTACATTCCCGGACTAGCATTTCTACTTCTCGGGTTCTATTTGCTTGCGGCACCCGCTGAAGCAGACCCTTCCCCTGGCCGCCGGTGTGGGCTGCGGGTGCGTTGGCTCTCGCCGTTTGCCTGTGGTTCCCGTATATCTTCGCTGTGCCGGGGGCTCTAGCGACGCCTTTATTCCGTCGGAACGATAAGCAATCCTCCTGGGCCCTCACATTGCGCACAGCCATCTATTGTCTGATCTTGGGCGTCGTTTCGTATGGTCTAGTGCTTGCGTGGCTCGGGATCTTCACTCCCGATGCTATTTTCCGATGGCTGACCGCGGAGGCGACAGCTCTCGGCAGCACGAGTGGATCAACGCGTGCAATCTTCGGCCTAGCCCATTCTTTCATCAACATGGGCGACGATGGTGTGTTATTCAAACGGTTCCTATTGCACGACCGCTATAACCCAGTTTCATTTTTCGAGCTCGTCCGCGCGAGTCTACTCAAGCTATTTCTGTTCTACGCTTTCCTCATCATCGTGCTCAAGCAGCTACTGCATTCTGCTAACCGACGAGTCTTTTGGTTATGTCTGATGGTTGCCACACCGGTGTTCGTTTTCGCAGTTTTTTGGTTCGGCGGACAGATGGAACGTTATTTGGCCTTGTACCCGGTGTTTTTCCTTGCCGTTGGCTGCTCTCTTACAGATGATCGTGCTCCTGGGTATTTGAAATGGCTCGCCACGGTGACCCTCCTTGTTAGTGCTTTCGGTAATTTTGGCGCGACGTCGAGCTTCACCTTGAGAGCGAAACAGCAACCCGTAGAGGAGCGTATGAAGGATGTGCTCCCTTTATTGAGGTCTGGCAGCCGTGTTGTCCTGTTAGATAATCATGATGAAGTAGAGAGCTTTGACAGAAGCTTTCCATTCCATCCCATCGTTCGCAGTCATATGCTGTGCACCTATGCAGTTCTAAATATTGGAACTCCCAAGGATTTTCATTGGCACCAGGACCTAGCCCGGATGGTCCTCAATACCTGGAGCTCCGACGGTGATGTCTGGATTTCTAAGCGCGTTCTCGAGCTGCGTCCGCATCGTAATTGGATCTGGGTGGAAGGAGCCGACCCCCACGCAACCTGGCCGATGGTTCGGTCTTTCTTCACGGAATTTGATTACGGCAGATCGGCCGGAGGTAAGGATGGTTTCCTTTTTCTACCACCGACAGAGAAGAACAAGGCGATCATTAATTCGATTCAGGACGGCTACGCTCGCCTGCAGCGCTAGGTTTATGATCACCAGATTACCGTCAGGTAATCCAATTTCGTCGCAGTGATTCGTTCCGGCTCATGACTACACCTGAACACCACGCCCCAGCCCTCGCCGCGATTCCGCTACCGGAACCGAAAACGGGCGCTGCAATATCGGCCGCCGAACGCCACCAACTGGTGGTCGAGTGGAATCAAACGCATGTGGCCTATCCCTATTCCGCCGACGTCGGTCTGCACGATCTCATCAACGAGCACGCCCACAGAAACCCCGACGCCGTCGCCCTTATTTTCGATGGTCAGCGCATCACCTTTCGCGAGTTGATGGACGGCGTCCACCGGTTGGCGCGGCGCCTCCAAAAAGGCCAAGCGGCCGTAAACGGCGCCCGTTTCTGAAGTCTAGTTCTCTCAAGGAGTTCATAAAGAATGACACTTCGTGCTGCTACGGATCTTCTAATCGCAGAGCGCGAGGCCGTCGAAAAACACGTTCGTTTTGCTCGAAGTGTGAGGATCGGTACGCAAATTCTTACAGGGCGGAATGGTCAACGTGCCCGCAAGCCTATCTCTCTGCACCTTGTTGTCATAGAGCCGGCGGCGCTCTATGCTACTGTCGTGGCCAGGACAACACCCTACGGTTTACTCGGGCGATGCTCACTCGTATTTCAACGGGACTGCTGGCATTCATTTTGGGCGGGATGGCGCCACTCCATGCCCAGGATCAAGGTGCGAGTGCTGCTGCTCCTCCTCCTAGCGTGATTGCTACGGATCGTCCGGCTTATACGAACTCCAGCGTTGTGGTGCCGGCGGGCAGCTTTCAGTTCGAGAATGGGTTCCTCGAAACGGGCAACCAAGGGGAGAGCATTGTTGATGTCCCGGAGACCTTACTGCGGTTTGGCGTCACCTCGAGGACGGAGCTGCGTTTCACGCTGCCGGATTACTGCGAGAACCTGAGCACCAGCGGGGGCCTTGGAACGGGATTCGGTGACTTCGCTTTCGGCGTGAAGCAACAGCTGGGCCCGACGCCGTGGGGATTCGATGTGTCCGCGATCGTGTTTCTCAGTTTCCCGACGGGAGCCTATAGCGTGTCCAGCGGCGGCTACGATCCTGGATTGCAAGTGCCTTGGTCGCGGGCACTGAAGGGCAAATGGACTGCGGCAGGAATGTTTTCGGTGTACTGGCCGACGCAGGGCAGGGCGAAACGTGACGGGGCAGTCCAAGCCCCAGCACGTGCTGCATTTTGGAACGGCACTAAAAATTGCAAAGCGGCACCAGCTTGATTTCCACGTCGGGGTGGGCTTATCGTCAGCGGCACCGGACCATTTCGTGGGGATCGGCTATTCGTTCATATTTCAGGGGATCCGCCGTTAGAGGCCGTTTGCAGAACGGGGCTTGTGAGCCTTTACGCCGCCATTCAAGGCCTGTTGTTTATAGCCATCCTCACCGTCCTAGTGAAACCGCTGGGCGGCTACATGGAGCGGGTCTTTTCCAGGAAACGCACAGTCCTTGATCGATTTATGTGTTCCTATTGAGCGGCTCATCTGCCGCATGGTCGGGGTTCATGCGGATGTGGAGATGGGCGGCAAGGAGTATGCGGCTTGTTTCGTGCTTTTTGGTCTGGCCGTCACTCTCCTTTGGTATGCCATTCTGAGGATGCAGCAGTTTCTTCCGAGGTTCTTTCCCCAGTATTTCACAACGCCGTTTTCCCCAGATCTGGCCATGAATACGGCGGTGAGCTTTTCGACGACGACCACCTGGCAGGCGTATGCGGGCGAGAGCACGATGAGCTACTTCAGCCGGATGGCGGGACTCTGCGCGGAGAACTTCTTGGCTGGCGCGGCCGGGTTAGTCGTGGGTGTGGCCTTTATCCGCGGTCTTGCCAGGCAAGTCTCTGACATGCTCGGCAACTTTTGGGTTGATCTAACGCGCGGGTTGCTCTGGATCCTGTTACCAGGCGCGTTGGCAGGCGCTTTGCTGCTCGTGGGGCAGGGCGTTCCGATGCTCCAGGGTGACTTGGGTAAAGGCGCGGAATAAGATTCGCGTTAATGCCCGATTCTTCTCCACTTTCCGGGCGAACGATCTCCCACTATCGCGAAGTTCCTGCCGGACGAGATTGCCAAGGATGCGCAAGCTCTTGTCCGCCTCCAACGCGAAGCGCAGGCCGCCTCCGCACTGAATCATTCCAACCGACACGTGGGGCACCCACTTCAGTTCGCTGCGTTCAGCACCGCCAAAACCGCCCGAGGAATGCCGGAATAAACGCGTGCGGTCCGCACGACGGTCCCTGGTCGCCTCCGCTTGACAACATACTCGGATTCCGATATAACGAAAGCCCAGTATGACAAACGATTTCGATAAATTCGTGCCCCTCTCCCCTGCGGCGCTGCACATACTGCTGGCTCTTGTGAGCGAAGACCGTCACGGATACGGGATCATGCAGGAAGTGGCTCGTCAATCCGACGACCGGTACAAATTGGGCCCCGGAACGTTATACGACAATCTGGAAAAGCTCTTGAATCAAGGTGTCGTCGAAGAATCTACTCGACGCTCTTTAGCCGGTGATCCCAGGCGTCGCTATTACCGGTTGACAGCATTCGGCCGCCGCCTGCTGGCGACTGAGATCACCAGGCTCGAAGGCGTGGTTCGCAAAGCGAGGTCGCACTTGCGACTTCGGCCTGAGAAGGCGTGATGATGAGGCGAGTGTATCGCTGTCTGGTTTGGTTGCATCCTGCGACTTTTCGGCGGCAGTTTGAGGAAGAAATGCTGTGGATCTTCGACGAAACCGCGGATGCATGGGGTACCACGGCGGCACTGTTTGCAGACGCCGCGGTCTCTCTCGTTCGGCAGTGGCTGTTGCGCTCAGGACTGTGGCGATGGGTAGTCGCAGGCGTCGCCGGTATCATCCCGCTCGTTCTTGCATTCGGAACCTTTCTACCGTGGGACAAGATCCTGGGTAGGTGAGCCTCTCAACAGATTAACGATTGTCGACCAGCTCAGGAAGGAGGAATCCTTGTTGAACCGGCGGGTGAAGATTGCTCTCAAAGGCTTCCTATTTCTCGTAGTCGCGGCACTCGTTACGGGCATCGTTTATGAGCAAATCGGGCGTAGGCGTGACCGAGCGCGGTTTCCACAAATCGGCAGGTCCGTGGACATTGGTGGCCGGACTCTCAATATCTTCTGCTCGGGAGCAGGTGCGCCTCCAGTGATCTTCGAGTCTGGCGGACCCGGACCCGGTATCGAATGGGAGCCGTTTCAGACAGAAGTTGCAAAGTTCACACAAGCCTGCTGGTACGATCGCGCGGCCGAGGGTTGGAGCGATGCCGGTCCCTTCCCGCGAACCAGCAATGCAATTGCTGAGGATCTTCACGAGCTCTTGAAGCGAGCAGGAGTGCCGCCGCCGTACGTCTTTGCGGGGGGGTCCTTTGGCGGTCTGAATTCGCGCGTTTACGGCGGCCTCTACCGGAATGAAGTAGCTGGCATGGTGCTCATTGACTCGGCGCACGAAGATGAATTACAGCGCGCACCCAAGTTCTATCTCGGCCGCACGGCCCCGCGATTCCTCTGGCACCCTCTCCAACTGGCATTCCAGGCGGCGGAGTTCGTTGGCTTGCTGCGGCTTACGCAATCATCTCCCACACAAGGCAAGGATTTCTCGCAAATGACCAGCGACGAGATGACGATGGCCCTGAGGCACCGGCCGAAGTCGTTTGTGGGAAACGTCTCGGTGGGCATTGTTTTGCCTGAAAGCTTTGCCGAGGCAACGCCGGTAACGAGACTGGGAGACTTTCCCTTGATCGTGCTGACGGCGGGTCAGCCCCTCGATTTCGGAAATGCGGAACTAAACCGGGAGGCTGCGGCGTATCAGCAAGTCTGGATTCACGAAATACAACCGAAGCTAGTGAGTCTTTCAACGCGCGGGCGCCAAATCGTGGCTCCAAATGCCAACCATGGCACCATCCCGCAAGAACTCATCATCAGCTCCATCCGCGAGGTCGTAATGGAAGTTCGCGGCGTATCGGCGAGCCATTAGCTAGGTAAGCTGAGACTTGCTGCGCGTTTCTTCATTTCAACTCTTTCTTCCTGAGGACCAGGTAGTTATCGACGGCGCGGCGGACCAGCTCCGCGACCGGCGCTCCCGTCTTGACCGAGAGACGTTCGAGCGATTTCTTCTGCGCGTCATTCACGTAAATATTCATTCGTGTTTTGCTCATGCACCCCAGTATACACCAATAGGGGTAAATAGCACTACATATGATGCAAGATGAGGCGAGCGTCCCCTGAGGCGTAACATCTGAAATCGGGGTTCTTTCTTATGGAGCCGTAGTGTACGTATATGTGTTACTCAGTCACTGACCGCCGATCAGCGAATAGAGAGTGACGTACACGGTGCTGCCGTTGTTCGGCAATCCGCTCATTTCGAGATGGCCCAGCTCGATGCGGTACACTTTTTGCCGCAGGCGAAATGAAAACCATCCTGGCGCTCTGCGTTTCCAACACCTTTATGACTTTTGCCTGGTACGGCCATCTGAAGTACCCGAAGCTGCCCATGAAGTGGGCCATCCTGCTGAGCTGGCTCATCGCCCTGGGCGAATATTGCTTTCAAGTCCCGGCCAACCGCTGGGGCTACGGCGAGTTCACCGCCTACCATCTCAAGATCGTCCAGGAAGTGATCACCCTTCCGCGGCGTCTGGCCCATTCGCAAATCAAGCTAGCTGTAAGCTCTCGAGCGAAGCGCGAGCCTCTCCGCCGCTCTTGTCAGGCACGATGATCAATTCAATTATTTTGACATCCGATAGTTCAACTTGATATTTCTCTATCTCACGCGCTGTATCAGGTGGGCTAAAATTCCACTGCTGGCGGACGATTTCTCGGAAAGAATGGCCCATGTCCGGAGACCATCGTAAGACGAATTCTTGGGTACGCTCGATTTCGCGTTCCTCAAAAACAAGCCAGATGCATCTGAGCTTTTGCGGCTCATCGAAAATTATCCGGATCGTTTGAGCTCCAGGTTTAGCCGCCAGCCAGCCCCGTTTCTCTTTTGATACCAACGCAGATTCGATTGGATGGTCTTTCTCCTCCGACGTGACCTCCACTGCCGCCGCACTTTCGAGGTCCAGCCACCGTTCCTCTGAAAGCGAAGCACTCTGAGGAATCGGAGTAATCGCGCGCTTACGCATGATGATCTTACTCTACCGCTAGGTCCTGGCCTGATTCAAGGATTTGAGCAAGCTTGGTCGGTATCGTTATCCACAGCGAAGTCCTTGGCAACGTCGAGCCACACGCATGTGTCTATCAGGAGGTTGAACCTGGCCTCTTTTTTCTGTTTGGTCATGCTATACCTCTTTTAGAGTCGGCGGGGCGTGCTATCCGTTAACTGCCTCTTTCAGGTCTTCGTGCTCGAAAGCCGAAGCCATCCGGTCGATCTCGTTCTTGCCGACACCGTGATGGGCGGCCTCATTGCGCCATGTCGAGACGGCCTTGCCGACTTGCTTGGCTATCTCACTCGCCTTGGCGGCGTCCAGTTCAAAGTACTTCGCCACGGACATGGCCAGCGCCAGGGACGCTGTGGCATCATCCTCATTGATTGCCGTGGTCAGTATGCGCGGCTTGATGTCGGTCGGTACGGGATTGAGATCGTAGGCCGGTGACAGAAGCCAGCCGTCGCTGCCCTGATAAAGAAAACCGTGATTGCGTAGATGGTCGTCGGTATTGGATATGAGGATGTTAAAAACGATGCGCCGCCAGAGCGCTTCGATGTCGGCTTTTGGGGTGGCTCCGTGCTGGCGCAGTGCATCTACGATTTCGAGATAGCTGTGTGACTCATTATCTTTCGCGCTCAGCATGCTCATGGCGGAGAGGAACGGGATACGGCGCTTGCCGTTCCGGTCGAAGCGCCTCAGCAGAAGCACAGGTTTCTTTCCAACGGTTTCGACGCGCGCAACCGGCACAGCAATTTCCGCTTTGTGCGCAAGTCTGAGCGCCACGGCTTCGCAGATGACAGTACTGGTCTCATCGTCCTTGCGCGGAAACTTCGCAATCACCAGTTGACCATCCTTCTCCCTGACGGATGCCTTGGGTCGTGCACCGCCAAGGGAAGAACCCGTCGCGAACAGCAACTGCAGATCTTCGTCGGTGTCGGTTCCGTCGATGACGTGCTCTGCCGCCGAGAGCAGTTTCGGCAGTGCCACGAGCGGCGGTATGCGTTTTGGCCTCCTCTTGCGCGACGAAGGGGCCGCCTTCTGTGTCGGCAAAGCGTAGCGCACCCGCGCGCGCCTCGTCGTCCACCAGCAGCAGGTAGTCCATTTCGTGCAGGGTGCGGGGGGCCTGCCCTTCGTGTTCCGCGCGGCGGCGCTCCATACGTCGCATCAGCGCCTTGCCCCATCTATCCGGCGCAGAATCTCCGATGGCCCCGAACATTGGCATATCAGCGGACGTATGAAATGGTCCGGGGCCGAGTTTTAAGGCCGGTTCGAGGGAGAAGCGGTTGGGATGTTGGAGCCAGGCGTCATTGTATTCAAAAGTCGCGCCTTCCTTATTTTTGCGTACACGTCCCCATAACCGCCCGACAAGATGCGGCGCGCCGTCCAGGTCCACAAACACAAAAACTTGCCTTTCCATCGTTACCTCTGTCGATTACTGTTTCCGTGGCCGAGAAATCCGCTGCGGCAGATGCTCTTCTTCGAGCTGCAGGCCGACCGCATCGTTCCTCGGGTCGGCGAGCTCGGCGAGCCGATCCGTCAGGCCCAGCACGAACAGCACGATGGCATAGCTGCCGATGGCAACGCCGGGCTCGCCTTTTTCGATCTTGACCAGCGTCGTCCGGCTGATGGATGCCCGCGCGGCGGCGATTTCTGCTGGAATGCGCCGCCGGCGGCGCGCATCACGTATATCGTGGCCGAGCTTGCGCAGGGCGCGCGTGACGGGTATAGGGAGCATCCCCGATGGTTTCTTGGTTCGCATAATTAACGTCCATGTTTGTGGTCACTATCACCAGCAATGTACATAATTATGAACGTTAAGTCAATGGCAGTCGGATTCCGACGGAGCTTAAAACCTCAAACCCCGCAGGCCGGTTTTTGGTCGACATTTCATGATTAATGTCCCATTTCGCGGTTTTCATTCGGTCTCTTATCCCGCTTGTGAGGCGCACCGGTTTCGTGTCTAGGAAATATGTTATATAGGAAAGTTTTCCTTTACAACAGATTATCCTTTATGGGAAACTATCGCTCATGCGGCCCGAATCCCAATTAGAGCGCCAACCTCTCGAGTCCCTCCGGGCCCAGACCCCGGTACGTGACCTGCCCGGAGTGCGCATCCGTGCGATCAAAGCCCAGCCGGAAGACGGCTTCGATTTCCAATTCGAACTCCAATCCGGGAAGCGTCGGATCGTAGTCCTTGCAGAGTACAAATCGGCCGTGCCACTTCGGGTGCTAGAGGACATCGCACCATGGATTCGTCGCATGAAATCTCTTCGGCCCGGCGTTTCGTTCGCGCTCATCACCCCAGCGCTCTCGCCACGTGCCCAGACCTACTGCATCGAACAGGGCATCGACTTCATCGACCTCGCCGGAAACATATCGATCAACGTTCCTGGTGAATTCACGCTCCAGCGCCTCGGAATGCGAACGAGCTATCGCACCCAGGAATCAGCATCACCGGCTTTCTCCAATGTCTTTTCGGGCCGATACTCTCGCGTACTCCGCGTCCTGCTCGAAAAACCAAGACCCTGGACGCTGACCGAAATTTCCAAAGAGTTCGCGGCCGAAACAGACAGAGTGGCCAAGACGTTTAGCACTCAAATGCTCTCATTCGGCATCAGCCTCGGCGCGATCTCGAAAACACTCAGCAGCCTCGACGACCAGCTCTGGGTGCGCCGCCAAGGCTCATCCATCATCGTTCCCGAGCCGCGCCGCCTTCTCGCCGAATGGGCGGAGAAATATAAGGACCGTTACCGCTGGCGATTACGTAGTTCCTTCGAGGCGCCAAACCCGCTGGGATCGACGCTCGCGGAAGTCAATTCTGGCCTGCAGTCCATCGTCCGCGGACCCTACGCTTTCACCGCAGCCGCGGCAGCCGGAGACGCTCCCTTTGTTGATTTGGACCGTATCGATATTTACGTTCTGCCAAGCCAGAACGATGCGAAGCTCCGTCAGATCGATGGCCGTCCGGTATCCGAGACGCCCCGTCGACTCCGCTTCCTCTACCCATACGATGAAGGTGTGTTTCTCTATGCGAGAACAGACACCGCCGTGCCCCGGGTATCCAACATTCAGGCCTACCTGGACCTCTATGCTCGCGGAGGGCGTGACCTCAAGCAGGCCGATTATCTGCTCGAAAATGTTATCGCCGCGGGCTGGAAAGCCCCATGATTCCCGAACCACAGCTCACCTACCTTCTCGAACTGCTCCAAGCTCTCGGGCCCGCAGCCGACGACTTCGTGGTCGCTGGCGCACAGGCCTTGAAATTCGCTGTCGCGAACGCGCGAGGAACGAAGGATGTCGACTTTCTGCTCAATGTCCTTGCCTTGCGCGACGAGCCCCTACAGCTTGCGCCGATCTTGGAAAGGCTTGGCTACGCACCAGTCCCCGAATCGCGCAATTTTCGATTTGAAAAGCCGATTCCAGGAAGCAACGAGAAAATGCGCATTGAATTCATGGCTCCCGAAGAGTTTAAGCGTGAGAAAGACTTTCGGGTAGACATCCAGCCGGGGGTCCACGCGCGAGCCTGCACCGGCGGTTCGATTGCGCTCGCACAATCCGACCGGCACACCATTTCCGGGAAACGTCCGAACGGCGATGACTTTGCGGCACCGATTCACGTGACCGCGCCTCACGCCCTTGTCATGCTGAAACTCTTGGCGCTTGCGGACCGCTACAGCAATATCCGAGGGCCGAAAGAATCTCGCCATGACCGCCAAGAGGCGCAGACCCATGCGGCGGATATCATCGCAATCGTGGCCGCGGTTCGCGACATCCCTCGATTTAACAGCCTTTTCGCTACCCAGTTCCTGGCGGAACCCCGGCTCGGCCTTCGAGTTCTGCGCGTTCTTTCAGACTTTTTCCGGGAGACTGCCGCTCCGGGATTGATTGTCTACGCGGAATATCTGGCTGCCAGTCTTCCCGTCGGTCGGGAGGCCGCCGAAACCGTTCGCCAAGAAACGCAGTCGGCCACGCGCCTCGTGGCGCGGATTCTGCCGCCCGACGAATTCCTGGCCGTGGCCCGCGCTATTGATGACAGCACCGAGTGGGAAAAACGAGCGCCGTTCGTAGAAGAGTATCTATCGGCTCTCGAAGGCGCCCGAATTCTCCTCACGGACATTCTCGCACTGCAATCTTTGCCGAGTGGAGCGTTTGGCGGCGCGTACGCATCCGGTACCAAATTCGTAATGAGCGCCTCTGAACCCCTGGATAAAGTTTCGCCCGAGCAGCGCGCCTTGCTCCAGTCCTACCTCCGGCAGAAAACAGACGCACTGCGCGACACCGATGCACTCGTTCGAAAGTTCCCGCATACGTTGGCTCTTCGCCGCTAGCTGTTGATCCTCCATATTGTGCATTGTTGATTATCGAGGCTTGCCCCTCGATCCCATCACTTGGATCCTCACACTTTATTCAAACTTTACGGTGCTATTGCCAGCCCTACCGGCCGCCATACGCCTGGAAATCCCGGCCGGGATATTCTTCTGGTCGACGCTTTACACATGGTTCTGGGTGCTCCTTTACGCCTCCGCCGAAGGCCTTCTGAAATCCGCGCGGTTGCTAGAAGGCCTGCGAAGGTATCTTGACGTAGAGAAAAAACCAGTTGCGTCACTTGGCTTTATTATGGGCGGTTTGGGAGCGTTTACGTGGTGGGCGGCTTGTCTTGTAACCTGGTTGATCCATAGGCTGTAATTGATTTGCGGCAGTGGGTCTTGAAAGTAAAGTTGAGCGACCTGAGACACTAAACGAATGGCGGAGAGGGTGGGATTCGAACCCACGGTAGGATTTCTCCTACACACGCTTTCCAAGCGTGCTCCTTAAACCGCTCGGACACCTCTCCGTAATTGGCGTTAAGAAGCGTAGCAGATTGGAAAGCATGCGGCAAACACGCGGGGAAAGATGGTTTCGCGGTTGGCATTTGTGGGGGGCTCGGGACGTAGAACCGTAGTCAAAACGCTCACCCTTCCCAAAACCGGGGAAGATTGGGGCACGCATTATAAAAGGGCGCCCCTTTTCTGTAAGCTGCGGTTGCTGTGCTGAAGCAGTCAACCAAAGCCACCAGAGAGGAACACCCAGATGAGTAGTGTGCGATATGTCGGGTTTGATGTCCACCGGGACACGATTTCGGCGGCGGTGCTGAATTCGAGAGCGGGTGTTGATTCAACTGTCCATTTGGCCACGCGAGCGGCCGCGATTCTGGATTTTATCGGCGGGTTGCGCGGAACTCTGCACGTCACCTTCGAGGAAGGAACGCATTCGGCCTGGCTCTACGATCTATTGGAGGGGCGGGTGGCCCGGCTGGTGGTGTGCAACCCGCGCAAGAACGCGTTGTTGAAGTCGGGCAACAAGAGCGACGCGATCGACGCGCGCAAGCTGGCCGAGTTGTTGCGCGCCGATATGTTGTCGGCGGTCTATCACGGCGAGAAGAGGGCGCTGGAGGTGCAGCATCTGGCGCGGAGCTACACCATGCTGACCGAAGACACGACGCGGGTGATGGGGCGGTTGAAGGCGGTGTTTCGCGGCCAGGCGATTGGCTGCGCGGGCAAGAAGCTCTACAGCCGCCGGCATCGCGGCGAGTATCTGGCGGAGCTCGGCGAACGCGCGCTCTGCGGCGCCGCGCCGAGTGTCTCTACCAGGAGTTGGAGGCGCTGCAGCAGTTACGGCGCCAGGCCAAGCGCGACATGATTGTGGAGTGCGGCAAGTATCAAGAGACCAAGCTGCTTCGCTCGATCCCGTTTCTGGGGCCGGTGCGCGCGGCGGTGTTGATTGGCCGGGTGCAGACGCCGCACCGCTTCCGCACCAAGCGCCAGTTCTGGGCCTACTGCGGACTGGCGCTGGAGATGCGCGACAGCGGCGAATACCGCATGGTCGACGGGCAGGTGGAACGCAGGAGAAGGCCGGCGCAGATTCGCGGCTTGAACTGGAACCACAACCATGAGTTGAAGAACCTGTTCAAGGCCGCAGCCACCCGGCCAGCGCCTGCGATGGTGTGTTTCGAGAGTTTTACCTCGGGCTGCTCAAGAAAAACATGCGGCCGGAGATGGCGCGGCTGACCCTGGCGCGCAAGATCGCCGCCATCGCGCTGAAGATCTGGAAGAAAGGAGAAGCGTTCGACGCGGAACATCTGAAGTTACAAGCAGCTTGAGCGCAGGTATGCCAGCCGGAGAGCGGATTTTATCGCACATTCCAACGGCAACTGAGCGCTCGGGTTCGAGGGTGAGTATCCAGGCCGGGTTTAGGCCACGCCTTGCGAGGCGAAGTTTCACGGGGCACCGTATGCCCCCTCGGACAACCCAAAAAAGCCATAGGCCACGAGTCTCAGATAGAACCATGGTTGGCACTGCTTGGATGCCTCAGCCGCTACGGAACGAATGCGAACCCAGTACCGTGGGGATCTTCAAGTCCCGATGGATGACCACAACGCTCTTGCCAATAGTGATCGCGCTTCATCCCAAGGGGGCTGGATGCAAAGAATCCTCCTTGGCTGCCGGAGGGGAGGTGTTTTCTCTTGACATCCCCTTTTATAGAACCCGAAAAACATGGAAGCGTGAACCAAAACCTAAAAGCAAAACACGTCAAACGCCCGCCAAACCCCCTCTAAGTGGTCCCTGGTTGTCTGATCCGTTCGGGCCCTTCGACTACTCAGGTCAAAACGCCCCCCTTTGCCGAAATCCAGGAAGAACGGGGCACCGGAAAAGGTAACAGCGTAGAACCGTAGGTCAAGAACCCCACATGTAAATTCGGCGGAGGGGGGCACCCACCTTCTACTGCTGACGTCAAGAACGCCCAACCTTGGCCCGCTTAACTATTGAAATCCTGGGCAACGCGTACTAGGATCGGGCCAGAATCTTTATGACCCGCGTGTCGTCGTCTCGCTCGTATTCCTCCGTTTCCATTGCCCTGTTAACGTTCCTACTTTCGTCCTCAACGTCGAGTCCTGATGCATTGCAACTCTTTCACAAAATGCAGACCGCTTTGGGCGGTGCCGAAAAGATCGCCTTCGTCCGCGACTTTGAGCAGATAGTGCGCGCGGATAGCTGGTTCGACGATGGGACGCCTCGTAGCGGCGTAGTGCGCAAGCGAGTGCGGTTCGTCCGGCCGAACTATCTTCGCATTGACCAGATTGGTCCCGGCGATACGTATGTTCTTTACTTTGATGGCACATCGGGTTGGGAGATATTGCCTGATGGTACTGTTGCTGAGCTAGCGGGAGATGAATTGAAGTCCGCTCAAGGCTATCTGACCGGTCTGAATCTAAACTTTTGGCTGGCCGATCGCGACCCGAGCCGGGTGATCACATCTTCAGGATCCAATGTAATTGTCGTCTCAGCCAAGGACGACTCCGCTCAGAAAACTGAGATCACGGTAGACCCGGTCACATTTCTCCCGGTGAAACAGGCGGGAATCTTGCACGCTGGTTCCGATCACTCGGTTCACCAAGAAATGCGGTTTGAGCAATGGGAAATCTCTGGAGGAGTGAAGTTTCCGCAGCGTAGCTCAAACTTCCACGACGGTAAGAAGCTCGCGGAGATCACGGCAGAATTGACGAGGCTGAACAGCGGAATCAAACCAGGCGACCTTGCCATCAAGCCGCCAGATCTCAAGCCAGTCATGTCTCGGCCACGGCAAAATGCACACCTTCTGTGACGCCATCGGTGACATCTCCAGTAGGTTGTTGATCGGGTCTTTTTCAGCAGCCTGTCAGGCTGGCAGCGCACACTTTCAGGAATTGCCTTGGCGCCGGTCCGTCCGCGCCGAAATCAGGGAAGAATGGGGAACCCGGAAGAGATAATGGCGGCGAACCGTAAGTCAAAAAACCCACACGTAAATTCGACATGTGGGGCACGCACCTTCGACTGCTAACGTCAAAACATCCAACTTCGACTGCTAAGATCAGTATAGCGAAGAGCCGAGATGGGCACCATCCCCGGATATCGGGTGCGGTTCTAGGAGTTTATTGCGGTTCCCTTTCGGCAGCAATCGCATTACTCTGAACAACCCCGCAATTCTGCGGGCGCTGAGGGGAAATGGCGTTCATCGATTTTCTGTTCGGGAAGCCGATTCCTACGTCCGACGAGCGTAGCGAGCAGATCGGCACGGGTGCGGGCATTCCCGTGTTTGGCTTGGATGCGCTGAGTTCGGCGGCATACGGACCGGAAGCTGCCCTCACTCTCCTGCTGCCATTGGGCGCGGCCGGCATCGTCTATATCGTCCCCATCACCTCGGCGATTATTATTCTGCTGGCGATCGTTTTTTTCTCGTACCGGCAGACTATCGCGGCGTATCCCGGTGGCGGGGGCTCGTACACGGTGGCGTCGGAAAACCTCGGGGCGTTCGCCGGGCTGCTTGCCGCGGCAGCGCTAATGATCGACTACGTGCTGACCGCGGCGGTGGGAATTTCCGCGGGCGTGGGCGCACTGGTTTCCGCGGTGCCCAGCCTGCTGGCGCACCGGCTGGGGATTTGCCTGGCAATTCTTGCGATTCTTACGATCGTCAACCTGCGGGGAGTGCGCGAGGCGGGGATAACTTTCCTGGTGCCCACTTGGCTGTTTCTGGGCAGTCTGCTGGTGGCGATCTTGATGGGATTGTTCAAGACGGTGATGGCCAGCGGGCATCCCCAGGCAGTGGTGGCTGCAGCGCCGGCTGCGGCTCCGATCGTGACCGCGGCGGGGGTGTGGCTTTTGTTGCAGGCCTTTTCGAATGGCTGCACCGCGATGACCGGGGTGGAAGCGGTGAGCAACGGAGTGCGCGCATTTCGCGAGCCGCGGGTAAAAACCGCGCAGTGGACGCTCACCGTAATCATCGGTTTGCTGATGGTGCTGCTCGCGGGGATCGCGTATCTGGTCCGCGCGTACGGCATCGTCGCCACCGACCCTTCGCAGCCGGGATACCAGAGTGTGCTCTCGATGCTGCTGGCGGCAGTCACGGGACGCGGCATTTTTTACTACGTCGCGATTGGATCGATACTGGCGGTGCTTTCGCTCTCCGCCAACACCGCGTTCGCCGATTTTCCGCGGCTGTGCCGGGCCATCGCCATGAACGGTTACCTGCCGCACATGTTTCAGTCGCGCGGGCGGCGCCTGGTGTACTCCCAAGGTGTATACGCGCTGGCGGGGCTGACCGCAGTTCTGCTGGTGCTTTTCGGCGGCGTCACCGACCGCTTGATTCCGCTGTATGCAGTGGGCGCGTTCCTGGCGTTTACCCTGTCGCAGGCTGGGATGGTGGCGCACTGGAGAAGGACCGGCGGCAAAGGCGCCACGCGGAGCATGCTGGTAAACGGATTGGGAGCGTTGGCTACCGGTTGCACGCTGCTGGTGGTGTTGGTGGCCAAATTCGTCGAGGGCGCCTGGGTTACTGCGCTGATGATCCCGACGCTGCTTGGGGTGATGTACGCGGTGAAGCGCCACTACGAAAAAGTGGCGGACGAAATCAGAATCTCGGAGCCGATCACCACCAGCGGCAGGAAGCCTCCGCTGGCGATCGTGCCGGTATTGGCGTGGGACCGAGTGGCCAGGCGCGCGGTGGAACTGGCGATCAGCGTTGCGCCGGAAGTTCGCTGCGTGCACGTGGTGAGCGAGGACGACTCAGAAGCCCAACAGGACGATCTCTTGGAGAACTGGAAACAGTTTGTCGAGGGGCCCGCGAAGCGCGCGGGTTTGGCGGTGCCGCAAGTTAAGGTCCTGCGCTCGCCCTACCGCCAGGTGGTTGGGCCGATCGTTCATTATATTCTGGATCTCGAAACGCAGGAGCCGGGCCGCGATATTCTGGTGGTGGTCCCGGAGCTAGTGGAGCGCCACTGGTATCATTTCTTCTTACATAACCAGCGCAGCTCGTTGCTGAAGGCGTTGCTGCTACTGAAGGGGAACGAACACACGATCGTGTTGAACGTGCCGTGGTACATCAAGACGTAAACCGGCCGGTGAGAGCGGCGACTCGCGCGGGAGCTGGCCGCGGGTTTTACTCGGCTTGTTCTTGGAGCGGGGATTTTTTGTGTTTGGGCGGCTTGTGGCGCTTGTCGGGAATTATTTTCTCGACTGGCGGCGCCCCCGCCGCGTTTCGTGCCCGGCGGCGAGCTTCCTTGCCGACGCGGAGTTTTCCTCGAATGACGACGGTGCTACGGCTCAACTCAGCTTCTCCCAGTGCGGCGCGAGACGCCGCCCTCAACAGATTGCCACAACTTTCGCCGCTGCGCATCTCTTCCCGTGGTTCGGAGAAAAGTGGGGTATGTGGTGAGTGGCGCACCCGACGCTGATGAAGCAGAAATTCATACTCGTACTCACCGCGCCAGCGCTGATTGTGGTGGTGGCCTTCGCGCTGCGACTCGGATTTGCATGGCAGCAGCAACTGCACATCGCGCACCGCGCGCTGAGCACCATTCCATTTTTGTTTGAGCCGGGGAATATTGCCTATTCGATCGTTGCCGGCCACGGGTTTAGTTCGCCGCTGCGCGACCCAACCGGCCCCACGGCGTGGACCACTCCCGTCTATCCTTTCCTGCTGGCGGGAATCTTCCGGCTATTCGGCGCATATACGTTTCAATCCTTCGTCGCCGGGGTAACGCTGAACATCGCTTTTTCGGCGATCACCTGCATTGCGGTGTTTTATACAGGGAAAAAGCTCGGCGGCCTGGGCGTTGGTGCGGGTGCGGCGTGGCTGTGGGCGCTGTTTCCGAACGCGATTATTCTGCCGTTTCAAAGCATGTCGGACACCGCGTTGTCCGCGCTCCTAGCGGCGACGATTCTGTGGGCGACGCTCGAACTCTCCGATTCGCCCAGCAGCACTCGCGGCGCATGGGCGTACGGTTCACTCTGGGGCTTTGCGCTGATGACCAACCCAACCTTGCTCGCACTGCTCCCCTTTCTGCTGGCTTGGCTGGCGCTGCCTATCGCGAGGCACGGCGCGGTCCGCAGCGCTCAGCCTGGGAGCATCCCAACGCGCATCCCTGCGGCGAACGCGATGATCGTCGCGGCAGTCGCGCTGCTTTGCTGCATCCCGTGGACCATTCGGAACTACCGCCAGATGCGCGCGTTCGTACCGCTGCGTTCGGTTTTCGGATTGCAACTTTGGCTGGGAAATAACGACCGCGGACCGGCCCAGTGGCCTGGTCGGCTGCATCCGATCGACAATTCCGCGGAGCGCGCGCTGTACGAAAGCCAGGGCGAGATCGCCTACATGCACCAGAAGATGGAGGAGGGCCTGAACTTCATTCGCTCCCATCCACTGCACACTGCCCGCTCGATTGCCGGGCGGGTAGCAGCCACGTGGACAGCGGAAACTTCGACCGGGGCGATGCCGCACCCTATCCGCGATTTCCTGCGCGCTCCAGAATTCTGGCGGGGCTATGTGCTGCTTTGGAACCTGGGGATACCGATCGCCGCCCTGGCGGGTTCGATTGTCTTGCTGAGACGGCGGAACGAGTATGCGATTGCGGTGGCAGTTTTCCCTCTGATTTTTCCGATTACCTACTATTTCACGCTGGTCCAGCCCCGCTATCGCCTTCCCATCGATCCCGCATTGATGCTTTTGGCATCCTATTTATTGTGGGGCCGCGGCGCCGGGCGCCCAAGATTAGAGCTCCAGAAAACGTATACCGAGTTATGATCGGCAACGACAGGGAGGGACCTTTTCAATGACCGAATCCAAGTATGTTTCTCGCAGGGATTTTGTTTCTGCTGCGGTTTCTGTAGCGGCTGTTTCGTTTTTGCCGGCGCACGGTGTGCTCGCCGCTCTCGCTGCTAAGCCAAGTGCAGCCGTCGCGGCCAGCCAAGCGCAAGTAAAGCTCGAGCCAAATCCAGATTGGAAAGACCAAGGCATTTTGAATCTGACGCACTCCCCTTTTGCCAAACTAAAGAACGTTCCGGTGGACGCGGTAACGATTCAGGATGGATTCTGGGGCAAGCGCCGCGAGACCAATGTGACCAAGAGCATCCCGTCGATGGAAAAGTTGCTGCTGGTCAATGGGCGGCTCGATAACTTCCTTCGGCTGGAAGGAAAGAGCACCGCCGCGCAGCGCGGGCCGGTCTACTCGGATTCCGATATCTACAAGTGGGCCGAAGCGGTGGCATTCGCGCTGCAATCCGGGGAACGTCCGGACCTGCAGCCGCCGATACAACAAATTATCGACGTGGTGGTGGCGGCGCAAGAGCCGAGCGGCTACCTGAACACGTACTACCAGAACGAGCGCACCGACCTGCGGATGCAGCCCAAGACCCAGCAGACCGGTCACGAGCTGTACAACATGGGCCACTTCTTGCAAGGGGCGATCGCCTACTATCGCGGCACCGGCGACCGCAAGCTGCTCGACGCCGGGATCCGTTTCGTCGACGATTTTCTGATTCCCAATTACGGTCCGGGCGCCGACAAGAAGCCGATCCTTTCGGGCCATCCGGAAATCGAAATGGGGCTGATCGAACTGTACCGCCTGACCGGCGATAAACGCCAACTCGATTTGGCGGGTTATATTCTGCACGGCGACGAGCGCATCCCGCTGCAGCATCGCGAGTCCGTTTACATGTTCAGCGGAATTCCTTTCACCGGGCGCACCCATTTGGAGGGCCACGCGGTAAGAGCGATGTACGCGTGCTGCGGCGCGACGGATTATTACCTGGAGACCGGCGATCCAGCCTACTGGAAAACGCTGGAGACGCTGTGGCATGACCTGGTGACCGCGCAGATGTACGTCACCGGCGGAGTAGGCGCGCGCGGCGCGGGCGAAGCTTTCGGCGATGATTACGAGCTGCCCAACTTGCGCGCGTACGGCGAAAGCTGCGCGGCCATTGGCAACATGATGTGGAACTGGCGCATGCTGGCGGCTACCGGCGACGCGCGATACACCGACGTGATCGAGCGAGCGCTCTACAACGGAATCAATTCGGGAATGTCGCTCGACGGCACGCTGTACTGCTATCGCAACCCGTTGCAGTTCGAGCCGTCGGAGGCCGACAAGATCCGCAATCCGTGGTACGACACCGACTGTTGCCCGCCCAACCTCGAACGCACGTTCGCTTCGCTCCCCGGGTATTTCTACAGCACCAGCTCGGACGGAATTTTCGTGCACCTGTACGACAACTCGGAATTGAACTGGCATTTGGAGAACGGCACGGGACTGAAGGTCACACAGAAGACAAATTACCCCTGGGACGGCAGTGTGGAGATCACGGTCACGCCCGAAGCCGCAACGGACTTCACATTCTTCCTGCGCATTCCTTTGTGGACGGACCACGCCCAGGTAGAAGTAAACAAACAACCGATGCTCGGAGCGAAGCCAGGCGACTACATGGCCCTCAAGCGCCGCTGGAATCCCGGTGACGTGATTCACCTGCAGTTAGATATGACCCCGCAAGCGATCGCGGCGAACGACAAAGTGGTGGACGATGACGGACGCATCGCTTTGCAGCGCGGACCTCTGGTGTACTGCATGGAACAGATGGATCAACCGCAGGGTGTGAAGCTGAGCGACGTCGCGTTGGATATCGGGTCGAAAGGCGCGTCGGGATTCCACGCTTCGTTCGAGAAAGACGTGCTGGGCGGGGTGAACGTGTTGCGCGGAAATGGCGTGGAGGTTGCCGACGAAGAAGGCGACGCGCTGTACTACCGCTACAGCGGGACCGGCCGCAAGTCGCGCAAGGTGGAGCTCACCTTTATTCCCTACTTCGCGTGGGCCAACCGCGAGGAAACACCCATGCAGGTGTGGACGCCGGTGAAAACGTAACTGGTTGCAAAGGACGCTTCTCGCTTACGGTTTAGTGTATTTCTAAGCTCTCGACGCCCGCCCATCCCGAAACCCGGGAACAGTTGGGCACCCGGAAAAGATAAAAGCATCGAACCGTAGAGGCGCAGTTCGAACCGACCACCCACAGTCGAGAAATGGGCGTGAGACTGGCGACTGGCGCATCCGGATTCAGCGGCTAGGACGCGGCGTTTTTCGCTTCGCGGAACGCGCGGGTACCTTCCGCCCTGGCCTCATCAAAGTCGTCGGCCACCGATTGCACGGCTCTCTTCGCGTGTTTGACAAAATTCCGGCCCCGCGAGGTCACATCATCGATTTGCTCGCGCGCCGCATCGATCAGGTTCTCGCGCATCTCTTCGCCGGAACTGGGCGCGAAGACCAAAGCGATCAGGGCGCCAATACCCAAACCCGCGGCAAATGCCAATGCGGTATCTGACATCCTGCGATTATTGAATCTCATGTTTCACCTCTTTCGGGGAATTTAATTTGTGCGTCGATCTGGAAATTGAGTGCGGGAGAAAGCTTCCACACTTTCTCCCGCACGGCTAGGCCGCTAGAAAAAGCTAGCGGCGTTGGTCTTTGTTTTGGTTGTCCTCACGTTCTTTCTTCTGGCCGTTCTGGCCATGTTGGCCAGAGTTGCCGAGATCGCTGGGGCCGCCGGCTTGACCATGCTGCCCCTGCTGCGCGGGCGGCGGATTGTACTGACTGCTCGAGCCGCCGCTGGGTCCGCTGTGCTCAGTTGAGCCGCCGCGTTCGCGGGTCTGTCCCGGTTGTACTGGCGATTCCTGTTTACCTTGCGGATTCTGCTGGGTCCCTGCGGCGCCGCCCTGAACATGCGGATCGCGGTGCCCGCCGTAGTGCTGCTCAGCGCTGCGGGTATCCTCATTATTGACCTGAGTGCCCTGGGGCTTGGAACCAGTGTTCGGGTTTTGGTGTTCAGTCTGCTTCTTGGTCGCTTCAGTTGGCATGTCGTATCTCCTTATTTGCTGTCTAGAAATGTGTTGCCGCTGACTGTCTTTTGGTTATGAAAGCGGAGTTAGGAAGCGCGGGCCGCTTTCGCTTTCTTATTGATCGAGAAAACACCAGGCCGTTCTTGCGCCTCTCCTTCGGTCGTGCCGGCCGCGGTGACGTTGATCGACTCGGCGAGTTTAGTGAGTTTCTGGTCGGTTTCCTTTTCCTCCTCAAGAGTCTCTTCCAGCAGACTGGCGGCGTCGCCCTCGTCCAACAATTCGGCATAAGTGCGAACGCAACCGTATCCGGCGATTTCATAGTGCTCGACGCGTTGCGCGGCGGCGATTAAACCGGCGTCCAGTTCTTCACCGCCGGGATCTTCATCAATCAATTCGCTGCCTTCTTCGATCAGACCTTCCATTCCCTTGCACTTCTTGCCCTTGGGGCTTTCGTCCAGACCCTTGAAGATCAGTTCAAGGCGCCTGGCGTGCTCGCGAGTCTGCTCGAGGTGTTCTTCAAACCCCTTTCTCAAATCGGGTGATGTGGCGGCCTTGGCCATCTTGGGCAGCGCCTTGATCAGTTGATTTTCCGCGCTGTAGAGATCCTTCAGCTCGTCGATGTAGAGGTTTTTTAAAGCGTTGCTGTTCATTGGTAGTTCTCCCTGGGAATTTTCGAATTGAGGGGACGGTGACGCGAGCCTGCTCCGGTGCGCGGGCCAGGGAGCCTTTCAGAAACGCGTGGTCCCTCCTCATACCTTTGACACTACGCGCCGCGGACGAACCGAATCTATACGGTGAATTGGGTAGATTCCGTACGAGAGCGCCCCAGCTCGGCCGGGAAAGAAGGTGCAGAACAAACGGAACGATAGGAACAGACAGATGCGTCGGACCGTTGAAGCCAGGTCAAAAACCCCACACGTGAAACCGACGTGTGGGGCACCCAACTGGAACGGCTAACTCAAAGCAGCCACGCTTCCCTGCTGGCGGGAGGAGCCGCTACCTGGGGCGCGCGAATGGGCGCGCGTAAATCATGTGCGAGACCACCGGTGGTTCTTCCCCTTGATGAAAACTGCGCACGTGCTCGCGGATCAGCAGGTCGCTGGCGGTCATGCGCTCGCGCTGGCGGAGGTATTCGAGCCACGATTCGACCACGAAATTCTCGACGAAGCGTCCGGGCTGTGCGGCGTCTTGATAGGTGCCCCAGCGGATCGATCCGTCACGAAGGCGGACGTCGCGTAACTTGTGTATCGCGCGGGTGAAGGCGTCGTACTCTTCCGCACTCACGAGGTACTCGATGGTGACCAGGACCGGACCATCATCAGGCTTCGGATCGAGTTCCAAGCTGAGGGCGGTGCGGTCGGCCGGTAATGGATCCAGGTTTGGTGGCACACCATGGGGCAGGCGGTATCGAGCGCCCCAAAGAACTCCGGCGAGCAAGGTGGCGGCAGCGCAGGCCAGGGCCACGCGGGTGGAGCGATGCTCGGCCAAATAACCGAAGAGCGCGCTGCCGGCGGCCATGCCGCCCTGAAAAGTCATTTGGTAGATGCCTTGCGCGCGCCCCTGGACCCAAGCCGGAGCGGAGAGCTGCACCGCTACGTTGAATGTAGAGCTCGCGCTGGTCCAAGCGAAGCCGCCGGCAATGAGCGAGAGAACGACCAACGCCACGAAATGCACGAATGCCATGGTGGCCAGCGTACCGGCCAGCATCAGGGACGCCCCGAACACGATTTGATCTGGGGAGTATTTGGCGCGCAGTTTGGGAAGGGTGACCGCGCCGACCACAGCCCCCGCTCCCAAACATCCGTTGAGGATGCCATAGCCCATGGCGCCTTGGTGCAGCTCGCGCTGGGCGACAACTGCGAGCAGCGCCCACACCGCGCTCACGGCAAGGGTAAATGAAAAACAGCGGATGAGCACCGCTCGGAGGGGCGGCGAATGGCGCAGGTAGCGCACCCCTGAGCGCATCGATCCGAAGAGACGTTCGGCAGGAAGCGCGCTTTTAAAGATGGGCGAGCGCTGCCATTGCGCGAGCACCCAGATCACCGCGAGAAACGATAACGAGTTCAGGAAGAAAACGCTGCCGGCACCCTTGTAGGTGCTTGCGTAGACTGCAACGAGCAGTCCGCCAATCGCCGGGCCTAAGGCGCGCGCCAAATTGAATTGCGCACTGTTAATTGCCACCGCGTTGGGCACCATGGAGCGAGGAACCAGCTCGGGGATGATCGCTTGCCAGGCAGGACCGTTGACGGCCACGCCGATGTTGAGCATGAACGTCAGGATCAACAGCGCCCACGGCGAGATCATTCCCGCAAAGGTGAAGACACTGAGGATCAACACCGCCACCAGCATCCAGGACTGCCAAAAAATCAGCAGGCGGCGGCGCTCGACGATATCTCCCACGGCGCCAGCGGGAAGACCCAAGATCAAGACCGGGAAGCTGGCCGCGGTCTGCATCAACGCGATCAGCAAGGGCGACGAGGTGAGCGAAACCATCAGCCAGGTGCCCGCGGTGTCTTGCATCCACCCGCCGAGGTTGGAGACCAGCGAGGCGATCCAAAGATTGCGGAACAGCGGCCGGCGGAGCGGAGCCCAGGCCGAAACCACTTCAGGGATAAAAGTATCAGTCGCCACGAGTCAGTAGCTTTCGATGATAGGACAACTCGACGATTCGCGGTTTGCGAATTTTTGCAAAATGCAAAATCCATTGCGAAAAGGGTGCCAGACACGCTGGGAAAGGGGGGCTGATTCGCAAACTCCGGCGAAATGTTAAGCCTGAGAATCCTGACTCCTTTATAGAACCCGCCCGCAACGGCACGGCGACCCTGCGAGAGAACAGTCACTTGCATGCTGAGATCCTTCGTGCCACGACTTCCCTAACTTTACAGGACTCCTCGCTGCGCGCCTCGACGACGGGCTGGTCCGGCTTGCGCTGGCCGCTGTTGTGTTGGCGGGATGTACGATCCGGACCTGCGGTCTTTGGTGGATTTCGTTGAGCGGCGCTTGATGTTTCGGTCTGATGGCATGGTTTTGGTGTCCGCCGATGCCGATTTTGCAAAAATCGCTGTCCTTGGGATTGACCACAACGCGGAAAACTGAAATGCAGAAACCACAACGCGGAATACATTCTACGGCAGCCTGGATGGGCCCAAATCCATTATTGTCCGTTCTGCTGGCGCGGCCAAGCGTTTTTGCGCTCGGGTGTTGCCGTCGACCCCCGAAGTCGCTGGTCGCCTGGGCGCTGCTCGAACGCGCGATGGGCTGTCCAGCGCGCAGTCATAATGAATTGCGTCGCGGAAGCTAGATTTTTCGGGGGAGTTGACTACTGTTTCGGTTGCCGCCGCGCCGCACCGATAGCCACCCGAGCTACCCGAGCTACCCGCGCGTCGCTCCGCTCACGCGCATTACGCACCTGGCGGTGCGGGATATGGACTAGGCGCCAGAGGTCGCGCAGAGGTAACAGGACAACGATAAGACCGGTTAGCAACAAAGAGTAAAAAATAGATTGGTTGATGATCTCCATCGCGTGGCCATGGACGCCGGAGGCGTTTCCGGCTGGGTTTGCCAGCACCACCCACTCGCCCGCCCTAATAAGAAAATACACAACACCGAGGGTGATCGCACCTACTTCTCTTTGATGATGTCGCCACCGCCGCTGCCCCAACTCGCGTAAGGAAGACCCAGTTCTCAATTCGATACACGTCGCGAGAATACGTGCCATAACCTCTGCCCATTTGATAGATTTTACGCGATCGTGCTGCGTCTATCAGAGCGCGATCGGACTACAATTCAGCGTGAAGCGATCGCGGGTCTTTGGCAATGCGTTCGTGGCGATCACTTCAAAGGATACAGATGGAGATTGCTCCAGGCTTTCGAATCGGTCCTTTCGAGGTTCTCAGTCCACTGCAACCCGCCGTTTCAAAAGTTCGCCGCTACGGCGAGCATCACGTTCCTGGAAGATTGATCGTTGTCGAAGGAATCGACGGCTCCGGAAAGTCCACCCAGCTTAGCTTGTTGCACAAATGGCTGCAGGCGAAAGGGTACGGAGTGGTTTTCAGCGAATGGAATTCGTCGGCACTGGTCAAAGACACCACCAAGCACGGCAAGAAGAAGAAAATGCTGACGCCCGCCACCTTTTCTCTGATTCACTCTACCGATTTCGCCGACCGCACGGAGCGCAGCATTCTGCCGCTGCTAAAGGCTGGGGCAGTGCTCCTCTGCGACCGGTACATCTATACCGCGTTTGCCCGCGATGTGGCGCGGGGAATGGACCCCGAATGGGTGCGGGAACTCTACGCATTCGCAGTGAAACCGGCCATCGCTTTCTATTTTCGCGTCCCGCTCGAAACCGCAATCGATCGACTGGTCGACGGGCGAGACGGGTTCAAGTTCTATGAAGCTGGGATGGACCTGGATTTGGCGGACGACTCGGTGGAAAGCTTTCGCATGTTCCAAGGCCGCATTTTGTCGGAGTACGAGAAAATGATTCCGGAATTCGGCCTCACCGTGGTGGACGCTACGCTGCCCATTGAGATTCAACAGGCGCGCGTGCGGCAAATCGTTAAAGCGCAACTGGATCAAGCCAGAGAAGTGAGGTTACACGCATGAGAGAAACATACGGAACGGTACTGCCCGGAATGCGCCTGGAAGATCTCGCCGGCAAATTGATCGTCATTGAAGGCACGGACGGCGCTGGACGGAGCACGCAGATCGACTTGCTCAAACCGTGGCTGGAAGAGCTCGGACATGCGGTGGTCGATACCGGCATGACACGCTCGCCGCTTGCCGGCGAAGGGATTCGCCGCGCCAAAGAAGGTAACAACCTGGGCCGAGTGACCCAGACATTATTCTACGCCACCGATTTCATGGATCGGCTGGAAAACGATATCGTACCGGCACTGCGAGCCGGCTTCATCGTTTTGACGGACCGATACATCTATTCGCTCATGGCGCGGGCGATGGTGCGAGGCATGGATCCCCGGTGGATCCGGAGTATTTACAGCGCGGCGCTGAAACCAGACGCTATCTTCTACTTACGACTCAGCGTTGAGCAGTTACTTCCGCGGGTCGTTTTCGATCGAGGGTTCGACTACTGGGAATCAGGGATGGATCTCTACCCAGCCCTCGATATGTTCGACAGCTTCTGCAATTATCAGGCGGCGCTGCTGGCAGAGTTCGCCAACCTCAGTTCGGAATTCAACTTTCAGACGGTTGACGCATCGGCGGACACACGAACTGTGTGCTCACGCTTGCAAGGAAATATTTTGGGGCTCTTGGAACGCGATTCGCATAAGACCTTCTTAGCTCGTCTCCACAATGATTCAACAGCAGCGCGCTCGAGAATGCCGGAAGAACAATTGCGGAAGGGCGTCGCCAATCCGGCCGACGCGGTCTTATTCGTCGGCGCCGCTAAGTCACCGCTGCCAGCTTCTAACGGCAACGGGCACCGCGTGGCACACCAAGGATAAGACTACGCAGCGAACGTGGAGGCAGCGGAGATGTTTTTGATTTTTTTGCGTCCTGTACTGCCCTGATGCGAAGGACTAGTAGGTTTTTTCCGCTTTGAGCCGAACGACAATCCCACGAACTTAATTGTCTGTAAAGATGGCTTTTCTTCCCGGACGCCAGGGTTTGACAGTGTCCTGTTTCCGCATTTTTCATGTGTTTTTAACAATCTGTGTCCGTGTCTCAGTTACAATTCTGCGGCGGACAATTCAATTTCTGCCGTTTTTTGCCAGATTGGGCGTCCACATCCCACCCGAAAACATCGACGTGCCCAGAGGACGGTTCGGCAAAAACGCCGTCGTTTCCATTCCGGCTGCAACGGTATCTAAACGGGTTAACGCAGCAACGCTGCGTGACTCAACCGATCTTATGCAACCGTCACGCCGGAAAATCGCTAAACCCAGCGGTTAGGGGAGGGACGAAAATGCTAACCGATTACTATTCATTTTTCGGCCCAGTTTTCGGCAATCGTAGGAGTGGACATCTTGGAGTGGGGCGCTAACAAGCATACCCGCAAGCACCAGAACAACTGTGCGCAGGTCGCGCTTATATTCATTGCCGTGGCGATACTTCTGACCGCCGCCGTTTGATACGCCAACCACAATCTCGAAAGTTCCTAAAATCACCCACCTGGCCATATGCACGCCACTGGGTCACCCTCACCTCACGTCGCCGGAGCAGGTGCGAGGTGAGAGACTGGATGCACGCACGGATTTGTCTTCTTTCGGTGTGGTGCTCTACGAGCTTGTGAGTTTCAATTTGGAAGCCGATCAATACCATTGGAAAATCTGCTTAATTGCCAAACCCTGGGTTATACTCGACGTCGTTCTGAAGGCAAACGCTGGAGGAAAAAGTATGTTTCACTTAATCTGGTATGTTCTTATTGGACTAATCTCAGGGGTTATCGCGAAATCGGTGATGCACGTGCACATAACGATCTTCTGGACGATCGTGCTCGGCATCATCGGATCGATCATGGGCGGCGCCGTTACCCACATGTTTTCGCGCCCGACAAACGAACGATATCATCCCGCCGGCCTCATTTTTTCCACACTGGGCGCGATCCTGGTTCTCTACATTTGCTATAAGCTGAAGATTCATTTTCCGCAGGCTAACCTCGAATTCCGATAGGACGGTCACCTCTCGGTCTCATGGACTCACTGGCCTGCCTTTTTCACGCCCCTGCCCCCAGACTCCTCCCCTGCGGGGGATACACAAGGGCGTGCTGACCCTCTTGTGCACCTGAGCGACGATCCCCCTTGAGCCTCAATCCATAAAACCCTTGGCGCGCCTCATCTTTTCCCCCACGCATCTTGCAAATCCGTGGCCAGCCCGGCCCCATCCGTCTCTTTGCGAATCCGCGACCACATCGCTCGCGCCCCTTCTTGCAGATTCGTGACTTTCCAAACGCTCCTGCTATGAGGCGGCATGCTCAAGCGCCGTGCATCATCCTCTCCGATCATGCCTCGGCAAAATCCGCTGGGCGATGGAAAACGGCGATTCCGATTTGGCATACAAGCTTCTGGTTGATACCGGTGTGGTTCCGAAACTAAGCGAAACTTCAGGCGGGGTGGAATCGGAAAACTCCGAAACACCGGAAGTCAGTTCAACTCCGGAACCAGCGGCGCGATCTAGCTCTTGGGAGGTTTTTCCTCGCGTGGAGTGGACTCACGTTCGGGAGATGGCCTGGCAGCGTGTTCCGCAGGGGGCTTCGACTCATGCTCCGCAGGTGGCTTTGCCGTGTGCTGCGGTGGCGCCTTAGACTCGTGCGTAGCCGGCGGCTTCGATGCCGTCGGAGGCTTGCTCTCCGTGCGGGCCTCGCCGGCAGGCTTCGACTCATGCGTGGCCGCTGGCTTCGATTCCGTTCGAGGCTTGGCCACGGGCTTTGTCTCGGTGCGCGCCGTGCTTCTCTCCGTGCGGGGTTCGGCGGCAGGCTTCGGCTCATGTGTGGCCGCGGGCTTCGATTCCGTTCGAGGCTTGGCTGCGGGCTTTGTCTCCGTGCGCGCCGTGCTCTCCGTGCGGGACTCGGCGGCAGGCTTCGGCTCATGCCCAGTCGCGGGCTTCGATTCCGTTCGAGGCTTGGCTGCGGGCTTTGTCTCCGTGCGCGCCGTGCTCTCCGTGCGGGGTTCGGCGGCAGACTTCGACTCATGCGTAGTCGCTGGCTTCGATTCCGTTCGAGGCTTGGCCGCGGGCTTTGTGCTGCCGGTGTTCGTGTGCGTGGCACGCGAGGTTTCAGACGCGCGAGGGGAGGCTGCGCTCTTGGCGCTCGCGCGATCGGAAGCCGGCGCCTTCGCCGCGACTACGCCGGTACCCTTGAATTCGCCGGGCTTCGCAGTTGCTGCTACGGCAGGACGTCCGTGGTTGACGGAAGCGAACTGGTTACGGTCAGAGCGGGCCGCACTCTCATGCTCAACCTGCGCGGCCGCGGGAGGGATGTGGCGCTCGTGTGCGAAGGTTTCTTCCTGGGCAGTTGGACGCGCATTCACGCCGCCAGTACCGCCGTTGAAGCTGACGCGAGTGACGTTCTGCACGACCGTCTTCTGGTAAATGTTGTGGATGACGGTGACGTTCACGTTGTTCACTCGACTGTTATAGAAAAAGTGGTTGCCGGTCCAGTAGCCGCCGGCGTAGCCAGTACCGATATACCCGAAGCCGTAGTTGATGCCGCCGTAGAAGCCGACGTGGGGGCCCCAGTATCCAACGTTCCAGACATAGGCTCCGTTACCCCAGCCCCAGTAGCCGGGCGTCCAGAGGAATCCGACCTCGGGCGCTTCGACCCATGTGCCCGGAACCCAAAAATAGCCGCCGTCGTCGCTGTAGCTCCAGTAACCCGGCGTCCAGATATAACCTTCGGCAGGGCAGATGGGCTGCGTGTAAACGGGTAGTTCGGGCGGAGCGATTCCGACCGACAAGATGACCTGAGCCGATGCGGTGGAAGATATCGCGGGAATCGCGAACAGACATGCGGCGAGAACAAACCAACTCAAAGCCCCGAAGGAATGGAGCGAGCGGCGGATCTTGAAAGGCTGCATTTGCGTTGTCACCTCGTAGGGGTGCCCATCGCTTGCGCGGAGGAGAAAGCAGTAGCGGTGGAGGAATGCATCGTACGCGGCGAGAAGTTCGAGCGCGATAAGGTAAAGCGTGTAAGGAGGCGGGAACTTTACCGTAGGTACCGAAGGAGTGATCACTCGCCGTGCAGGCGATTACGGCGGCAACGCCGCGCACCTTCATGGCGCGCTGCAGGAGCTGCGAAAACGAAGTGGTTTACACGATTGATTCAATTCGCAGCTTTGAATGGGAACCAGCTAAACGGAAATCTCGACCTATATGCCCGCAAACTTTCGTTATTTCGAAAAAATTCCACAGAACATCATAAGGTTCCAAGCAACATTCCCGACGTTCGTCCGAGGCGCGCGCGCCGTAGTCGCGTGCCGGACGCCGGGCCGAGCCTGCCTCCAGAATTAGCCAAAATGTCACAGAGAATTAACGTTGGTATGTATTTTAGCGGCTAGCCTCCTGCTGAAGGCTTTTATGAAGGCAATTAGACTGGTGGTTCCTATTCTTCTGCGTTCTAGGTCGCTTTCCGCCGGCAATCAATGAGCTACGTTCTGGTCTTCGTGACGTCTTTGATTGTGTCTGCTGTGTTCAGCCGCTTGGTTCGTGACGAAGCGCGCCGCCGCGGGTGGGCCACCGGACCTGCTTCCGCTCGGGATATCCACAACTTCCCGATTCCGCGTCTCGGCGGCATCGCGATGAATGGATGTTGCATCCAAAATTCCAAAACGTATCCAAAATGCTGGCATCCAAATTTGCTATCCACCTGTTTCTAGGGGAGATAGATGAGTTCGTTTCGTAATTGGCGTTTCCGGCTGGGTTCGCCTTCGTTCCGGAACGCGCTTCGGCTTCCGTCCGGAATCGATGTTCAACCTTCACCGGAATGCCAACAGGCCATCGCGGTGTACGGCGACGCGATTCAGGCCCATTTAGAACAAGAATGGGACCAGGCGTCGCGTCCGGCGCATATACTCCTTGTAAGGCTCGCCTAGAGCTGCGACGAGCGCGGCTTCTTCAACCGATATGCGGTATGTATAGGCAGTTCCCATGCAGGCAAGAAGAGCGAGAAGTCCGGCCCAGTTCCCGAGTGCCAGTCCCAGTCCGACCAGAGTGATGAGAGCGCCGCTGTAGGAGGGATGGCGGATGTAGCGATACGGTCCGACGGCAATGACGGTTTGCCCCGCGTGAACCGCAACATCGTAGGTAAAAAAACGGCCCAAAACTGACATTGCGTAGAAACGAAAGGCTATTCCCACGAGCATGAGGGCGATTCCGATGAAGAAGAGCGAAGTTCGCTTCCATAGAATGGTGGCTTGTGGGAGGAGAAAGGAGAGTGCAAAGTCCGATCCCAGGGCGAGCCAAAGGAGAAGCATGATCAACCTGAAGGAGCCTCGATCGCGAGCCTTTGCGGTGTCGCGGGATCGTTTGGTTCTAGACCCGATGGTTTCCAGCACCATCCACAATGCATAGGTAACCCAGAAGAGAATCGCGTAGGCGGGTCCACCGGAAAAGGGCAAGGGATGCAATCGAGAGTCTCCCAATCAAAAACAAGCAATTGTACGCTTCAAGGCATGGACCGAGGTAAACCGTTGGCGGCCGCAGTCTACCCAAGTGAGACATCCTTGTTTCGCCGAACCGGTTGGTTGTACCTTCTCGCGTTGTATTTACCGGGCCTTCGGCCGACAAAATCCGCAATTGTGTACGAATGAGCCTTCGCCAATGACGCGCAGCTCTTCCACAGAACAATCTTGCTTGCGCAAACATCCGGAGATTTGGCGACATTCCTGGCCATCCCTCCCGAGTGACGAGCTACCCTTCCATAATCCGGTAAGGTAAGAGTTGCCGACGACCCGCCCACGATCCCTCAGAAGGCGTCCTCACAGGGATCTACGTTTCCGTCTCTTTTACTGATTACGCCGAAGGGGCGGGTTCTTGACCGCCTTCCAGAATTTAACAGTTACGCTGCGGCTCCTCTAGGGTGCGCAGTCCGGCGGCGGCGACGTTTGTTCCGCCACACGATTGCAAAAATGAAGGCAACTAAAATCGTGCCAAAGAAATAAGGCAGATTTGAAGCGATCCACAACGCTCTCTGTACGCGTACCCGGAGCCGAGTGGCTCTTCGAGCTGATTCCGCCGAGATCGTGACGGACTCGTTCCAATTCAGGTTTTTGAGGCGCGGCAGGAATCCTTCGCGAACGCACCCTTCCAAGTTGTACACACCAATTACGCGCGAGAAGTGGTTAGCGACCATCAAATCGCGTGAGAATTCTTCCCAATTAAGCCTGGCAAAATGAGGATCTGATGTAGGACCCGTTGTACTTCCCACAGCGATGGCCTGTGCGTACGGACCGTAGACCCAGATCAATGCGGAGTCGAGACTTTGATTGAAACTCGTGTAAAGCATCAAAACTTCCAGATTGCCCCGAACATCCACTATGCCGGTAAGCCGCTCAAGGACAGATGATCGGACGGCGCGCTCGTCTGCGATAAAAGGAAACTGGTAGGTTTCGACCTGATACCCGTGCGACCGAATCTCTTGGATCAGGGCGCCATACGTGTATTTCGCCTCTCGTACCCGTCGCATATCGAAGTAACGTTCGAGCAGAGTCGAGAACAAATGCCATTTCCTGCCTTGCCTCAGTGTCGCGAAATCCTGGATATTAGGTTCAATGTCCAGGCCGATCCCCGCCCATCGTAGTTCGTTGGCAGTCGTCCACTTCTCAAAATCTTCGAAGCGAACCTCCGCCTGCCGGCCGTTGCTGGCATTCAGGTAATAACCTTGTTCCGTTGGGACCGTAAGCCCGGCAGTCACAGGGATGCCGTCTCGGTTCAGCTGGCGCACAAGGTTCGCTTCGTCAACGGTTAAATTTGGAGCGAGGGCGATGCCGGCCTTCAGGTGTATCAAATCCGCGACGACACCGGGCTCGGCGAGCATCGACTCGAGTTCGCCCGTGGGCTGATCAGACGCGAATACGAGATGAGGAGGCTGTCCGCCCGGCACCCGAATGTCTTCTGGAGAATTCCTTATCCGCGCGATGTCCGGCCGCCTCAGCCGCTCCAGGGCACGGAGGGCGTCACCTGGTTTGTGCATCTCTGCAGGGAGTAAGGCCGCCGCGACAACGAGCAACACAATCGTCCTCCAAGCTTGTCGCAAATTGCCCCCTCGCTTCAGGCTCAATGTCTGATCTATCTGGTCAAGGGCATCGCCGAATCTATCGCACTCAGTATGCCAATTGGCGGGAATCTATAATTCGCCTAGCATCAAAGTATGAATGTTGGGCAACACGACGCTAGCGCAGCGATCTCCAGAATTGCCACAGCCATCGGCGAGCCGTCAAGAGACCGTATACTCTACTGCTTGATGGACGGCCGTGCACGAACCAGCACAGAGCTCTCGGTGGTGGCTGAAGTGAGTCCGTCAACCGCCAGCGTACACCTGAATCGCCTGAAGTTGGCGCATCTGGTGAGAGTGCTCATCCAGGGAAAGCATCGCTTCTACAGCCTGGAAGGGCCCGATGTGGCCAATACGCTTGAAAGCCTGAGTGTGCTCGCCGGGGCCGCAGGCTGTCGGGAAAAATTCATGCCCAACACTCCAAGCCGGCTACGCGCCGCACGAACTTGCTACGATCACATAGCGGGCGCAACGGGGGTATCACTTTGTGATCGGTTCATGGCACTCGGGTGGCTGTCAGCCGTTCCGAACCTCAGCGAGAACGCGTACGACTTAAGTTTGGAAGGTACAAAGGCATTTGAGGCTCGGGGGATAGACATCAGGCAACGCGGAGGCTGCGGCGCCGGTTCGCGTGCGCCTGCCTGGATTGGAGTGAGCGGCGGCCCCATGTCGGGGGAGCACTAGGGGCGGCTCTGCTGAGGATTGCGCTGAAAAAAATGGGTAGTCCAGGATCTCGACGGCAGAGCCTTGGACGTCACAACTCTTGGGCGACGCGAAATGCTGACTCGATTCGGTCTTCATGTCTGATTGACCCCGAGTGACGGGCTTAGGGTGAGCCGACGATACGTCCGAAACGCGTAAAAGGTACGCTAGAATAACAGACAAAATGCTCAGGCTCACCCTGCGGCTCGTGCGCCGCAACCTGCTCCCCGCGAGCTATCTCGTTTTTCTCGCGAGCATGCTGGTCTCAGGAATGATCTTTTATAAAGGCAAGCCGTTCGATCCGAAGGCGGCAATTCTCTCCGACCTACAATCGCCCGACGAAAACCCGCATGGCTACGGTGTGGCGGCGGTGGGCACGGCACTCTTTGCTATTCTGCTGGCACCTGCGACGCCTGTGTTTTACCACTGCTTGCAGAAAGAACATCCTAAGCTTTCGCTGGCTGGTGCCATAGCGTTCGCCGTGGGGCTGACCTCGGCGGTCAGCATCGGCATTCTCGCTCCATTCACCAATGGCTACACACCCCTGCATGTCCAGTTAGCATCCGCAGCCTTCATCGGCATCTGCGCTGGGGCTTGGCTCAACCTGCTCGCGGCCCGGGCCGCGCCGGCTCTGCTTATTTTTCAGTTTGCGGCGCTGTTGATCGTGATCTTCCTCTGTTATGGCCCGGTGGATTTCAATAATGACCGACTGCTCACCAGCTTGGCCTTCTGGGAGTGGGTATTGTGCCTGGATTGCGGTGTGGCTTTGTGGGCGTTGGCTCAAGGGTTGAGGGGATGCGGCAGTCAAGAGGTGTGATCCCGGCGCGCTTTGAAAGCTCAAATCGCGTTCTCAGGCACCTGTCCCATGTCCTAATCGGGGACGCCCTCGTCCCACCATCGGGCATTCTTGCCCGCGCTGCCGCCAGTTATCTCGCCGTAAGCCCTTAAAAATGAATTTGTTAATTGGCACGCAGTTCGGAAGCGGACTTGCTCTCTCCATCTATGCCTTTGGTAGTTCCGCCTGGATTGTGCCAGGTGGTGAAGCGAGGAGTTGGGCGGCACGTTCAATCCCGAGGATCAGACGCCCGGATTTACTCTGGAAGTTCTCATCAGCGACGGGTTGTGGAAGCGGGCCTTCGGAGGCGACCCGCACATTTTGGGTAGAAGTGTACGGCTCGACAACGACTTGTATCGCGTGATCGGCGTCATGCCGGCCGGTTATCGCGATCCGGGGCGGACAGCGGAGGAAAGGAACATCGAAATGTGGTTGGGAACGGGTTTTGCCGCCGCGCCTGCCCCGCCTCCGCTACGCAATTCGCGGTTCCTTCCGGAAGCCATCGCGCGAATCAAACCTGGACTGACGATTGCGGCGGCACAGAGCCGGTTAGACGCGTTGGTGGCATCCTTGCAGAAAGAATTCCCGGAGGATTATCCGCTGCCGACCGCCTGGAGGGTGCGTTTAGTTCCGCTCAAGGAGACCGTGGTCGGCAATGTTCGCCAGTCGTTGATTCTGCTGCTTGGGGCTGTCGGATTGGTCCTGCTGATCGGCTGCGTGAACGTTGCCAATCTGCTGCTCGTTCGCCAAACGGGGACCCCCTTGGCAGACACCTCAAGCTAGACAACGCGCGCGAAACCCCAGCGAACCCTCCCTGGACCACAGTCGTCGGTGTGGTCGCGGATGCTCGAACAGAATCGCTAACAGAAGGGAACGTCCCACAAATGTATCTGAGCTTGTATCAGCGGCGGGCTAAAGATCTGGCTATATTTGTGCGAGGGCGGCGGCTGGACAGTGCTGTGATTCCAGTAGAGCTACGCGAGCAGGTGCAGTCCGTCAACCCGGAACTTACCGTTTTCGGGGCGCAGACGCTCAACGAAATGGTATCGGCGTCTCTCCGAGAGGCGATTCTCGATGGAAATGGTTGGACTGTTCGCTCTGACCGCGTTGCTTCTCGCCGGGCTTGGAATTTATGGAGTGATTTCGTACATCGTAAGCGAGCGCACACACGAAATCGGGATTCGCCTCGCACTTGGGGCGCAAAGCCGGAACATCCTGCGTATGGTTCTGCGTCAAGGATTGCGGCTGGCCATCGCTGGTGCTGCGGTCGGGCTTGTTTGTGCGCTGATCGTGTCGCACTTAGTGGCGGGACTGCTTTACGGCGTGAGGCCGACAGATCCTCTGACATTCGCTGGCGTCGCCATTCTTCTCATCGGCGTCTCTCTACTTGCTTGCTATATTCCCGCGAGGCGGGCAATGCGCGTCGACCCCAACCGTTCCGTAGAATAACCTCTCATAAGCCGCTGAAAATGATTGTCTGGATGGCTCGCCGCGCCGCAGGACCTTTCTCCGGAGCTTGCGGTTTTGGTACGATCAATCGATGCTATCCAACCGATCGATGCCTCGCAGCCTTGTAATTCCCCAATTGGCCTACCCAGATATCGGCGAAGCAGTTGAGTGGCTGTGCAAAGCGTTCGGATTTACTCTTCGGATTCGAATGGGGAATCACCGCGCTCAGCTTAATGTCGGTGACGAGGGCGCGATCGTCTTAATCGAGGCGAGCTCGAATGTCTCGTTGCGAACTGCAATCATGGTGAGGGTCGAGGACGTCAATGCTCACTTCGAGCACGCTAGACGAAGTGGCGGAAGGATTGTTCGGGAACCCACGGACTACCCTTACGGCGAACGGCAATACAATGTTGAAGACTTTGCCGGGCACCACTGGTGTTTCTCGCAATCCATTGCGGACGTTGATCCCAGAGAATGGGGCGGAACGCCCGGCCAACCGTAGCGTAACGGTCGTCATCCCCGGCATGAACGCGAATCCGAGCTTGTTTCCGATGTTGGTCAACGAACTTGTACCGGCAATTCGAAATTCTTGACGAGCGACGGGCTACTCTTACCTAATCCGGTAAGGCAATGTTTGCCGACCATACATCTACAATCATCCCTGCGACTCGCCGGGATCTTCCCGAAGAGATATTGTGGGCCACGGGCCCCTGAGGTCTCGTACTTTTTTTTGCTTTTGCATCGGCCTGCGAGAACGCCCCCCAAATTTGCAACGAACCAGAACACCGCAGGTACCGGGCGCAAATAACTTGTCTCGAAGTACGGGATTTTCGGCTGTGAACATATCCCGGGGGAACGGTTGACAATGCTCCTGAAATATATGACCATGGTCATACATGAACACGGTCACCAAAGCACTTAGTTCTAGACGAGCTCGAAAGAAAGCCGCGATCCGCGAGCGGATTGTCACGACCGGGATCGAGCTGTTTTCGCGGCACGGAATCGCGGATGTGACGGTTGAGCGGATCGCCGAAGACGCCGATGTTGGCAAAGGCACGGTCTACAACTACTTCCAAACCAAGGAGGAAATCGTCCTCGCGTTCATGCTGGACGTGGAGCGGCGAGTTCAAGCAAAGCTCGGCAAATTCACCGCGTCGAAGGCGCCGGCGGAAAAGGTTCTGTCGCAATTCATTCGCATGCAGTTCCGAATGAAGGCGCCGCGCCTCGACTTTGTGCGCGCAATGCTGCGCCAAATGTTTACACAAACCGAGGAATTCGTTCCGTACATGGCGGAAATGCAAAGGATTATCGATCCAGCGCTCGAAGCGCTGTTTCGAAGCCTGCAAGGCCGCGGCGCAATCAGAGGCGATCTGAACGTGACAGAGTTGATTGGGATTTTCAAAACGATGCACATGGGCCTGACGGCACTGTGGGCGATTGAAGGCCCTCCATTTCGAGTTACGGAACGAGTCGTACGGCAGGAAATGAAACTCTTCTGTGAAGGATTAAAACCACGAAGATGAAACCGACTTCCTCGCGTTTTCTCATTGCCGTCTTACTTCTAACTCCAGGCCCGCTGACGTGGCAGCAATCGCGAGATGCATCCGCGAGTCAGGTGACACTGACCCGTCGTTACACGGAAGGCGACCGCCTAGAGTACCGAATGACCGGTGTGAACGAAGGCGTGAAGTATTCGGCTGAAGCCGAGGGCGTTGTGAAGAAGGACGCCGCGGGAAATTTCGTTGAAGAGTATGCGTGGTCGAATTTTATCGTAAACGGCGCGTCCAGGACTCTGGATCCAAAGATGGCGAACTTTCGTCAAGTGGTGTCGCTAAGTTCTGACAAACCCTCTGCAATGTCAAACCTCATGCAGGTAGATCCGAGTTTTATCGGACCAATCACAGATTTCTACACGTTTTACGTAGATTTGTGGTTGGCGACACACGGCCCTCAGTTCACGCACGCCGGAGATCACTTCTACCACAAGTTTGGCACGCCGGCTTCGTGGGCCGACGGAAAGTATGTGACGCTCGGCGAAAGCTCGATTGATTTTGAGATGACGCTCGCGAAAATTGATTTGACCACCAAGATTGCCACGCTCGTTGTCAAACACGTGCCGCCTGAACATCCGCAAGTGCATCTGCCAGCGCCGTGGATGCAGGCGCCCGTTGCGGATACGCCCAACAACTGGGTACTGGTGCAGCCAGTCAACGGCAAATTTGTCGCGTCGGTTGGCAAGGAAATTTTCGAGGTACGGATCGCAACGAGCCTCGACGATGGAAAGATTCTTTCGGCCACCATGGAAAACCCCGTCGAAACAATCGAGCGGGATTGCAAGGACGCCGCGTTGACCGATTGCGGGGAGCCGCGGCACCACCGCATCGAGCGGCATGTGGAGATCACGCTGAAGCGGTAGGGATCCCGGATTCACTTCTTACATGCGCCGTGTCGGCCTTGGATCGGCCACCCCTCTTTCCCCTTTCCAGGACGTCTAGGTCACTCCGGGGGGCTTGCTATGAAATTGCGCGCACCGCCTCCACAATATGTCTTGCCGAAATGCCGAAGGCGTCAACGAGCTCATCCGGCTTGCCCGAGTGCGGCATCTCCCGCACCGCGATGAGCTGCGACTTGGCAGGGGCGACGCTGGCCTGCGCGAGGGCGGACAGGACCGCCTCGCCGATTCCCCCTTCCGCCCAGTGATCTTCCACGGTGATGAGCCGACCGCCTGTGGCGGCAATCTCCTTGGCGAGCTCTTTTCCGTCAATGGGTTTGACGCAATAAAGGTCGATCACCCGCACGGCTGTGCCTTCTACCTTCAACTGATCAGCGGCCTTCAGCGCCTCGTGTAAGGTGACTCCCGCGCCGATCACCGTCACTCTATCTTGCGGGCTCTGTCGGAGCACCTTGAATCCAGGGATCGGGAACTTCTCGTCCTTCGAGTAGAGGATCGGAAATTTCGGCCGGGACGTTCGCAGATAGTTGATGCCTGCCCGCCCCACCATGGTTTCCGTAAGCCTCTCCGCGGAGATGGCATCGCTTGGGTAAAGAACGGTCGAGGAATGAACGGCGCGAAATATCGCGATATCCTCCAGCGCCATCTGCGATGGACCGTCCTCGCCGATCGAAACGCCGCAATGCGATCCGCACAGGTTGATGTTGCTCCGGCTGATGGCTGCCATGCGTACCTGGTCATAGGCGCGGGCCAGGAAACACGCAAAGGTATCAAGGAAAGGCACCTTGCCGCGCGCGGCGAGTCCTACGCCCGCGCTCACGAGATTCTGCTCGGCGATGTAGCCCTGATAGAAATGATCCGGGAAGGCGTCGCTAAATATTTCCGAGAAAGTCGAGTTCTTCACGTCGCCCGAAATAGCCACGATGTGCGGATTCACCGCGCCCAGTCGCTTGAGCGCAAATCCGTAGGCCTCGCGCGTCGCGACAGGCTTTGAAGGATCGTAGTCCGGCGGCGCAGGAGCCGGGAAATTCGGAGGTTTAGGCAATGACGTCCTGGCATAGGACTTGCCGGGGTCAGGGGGCAGTTCGATTGCCGGTCCGATTTCCTTGATCGCGGCAGCGAGCTGATCGTTCGGAATCGCCTTGCCATGCCAATGCTCCTTGCCGGCGATGAAGCTTACTCCATGACCTTTAATCGTCCGCGCGAGGATTGCCTGCGGTTGGCCATTCGTCGCCTTGGCGTGATCAAGGGCGGCGAGCACGGCGGCGACATCGTGGCCATCGATGATTTCTGTCGCCCAGCCTTCCGAGTCGAATTTCTTGCGGTAAATTTCCATGTCGTGCCGGTACATTGTCGGTTCGCTTTGGCCCAACGCATTGACGTCAGCCAGAACCGTGAGGTTATCGAGTTTGTAATGTGCGGCGAACGCTGCCGCCTCCCACACTTGGCCCTCAGCCATTTCGCCGTCGCCCATCAGCACGTAGACACGCGTTGGACTCTTATCCATACGCGCGCCGATTGCGAGCCCCGAACCGACAGATAACCCCTGGCCAAGGGAACCTGTCGCGGCGTCGACACCGGGAATACGCGGTGTCGGATGGCCTTCTAGCTCGCTTGAAAATTCGCGCAACGTCATCAGACGCGACTCCGGGAAAACGCCTGCCTCAGCGAACGCGGCGTAAAGGACCGGCGCGGCGTGGCCTTTGGAGAGAACGAAACGATCGCCATCCGGCGAGTTGGGGTCTTTCGGATCAAACTTCATCGCGTAGAAGAACGTTCCGGCCACCAGCTCTGCCGCAGACATGCAGGATGTCGGATGTCCGGAACCAGCCGCGGTTGTCGACATCATGGAAAGAATGCTCAACCGTTTTGCTTTTTGCTTGATGGTCTCGATAGTTGCTGCGGATGGCGCGGTAGCGGTAGTGGCAGTCATAAGACCTCTCCCTCAGGTTTCGACTCCCGATTTTACCGGTTTCAGGATGGCTCGGCGAGCGGCTTATTTTTCTTGCTCGTGCAACGCAAAAGCAAGGCTATTGGCATATGGCCTAAACCAGGATTTCCGATTCGGCCTCCAAGCTTGCGTATCCTAACTCTCCTTCGTTCCTCGACACGAGAAATGCCTCCACGAGGTTTCAGTTTTGGCTCATCGTGATGGGTGTCAATGCTCAACGATGGAAGGAGCAAGCCAGCGCCGCGAGCATGCGCACCAGAAAGCCACCGTCTACACGAGACGGGGCTGACGTGATATGCCACCCTGGTTCCTCCCGAATTACGGACAAGCAGGAGGTAAACCCAAGGTAAGGTTTGCCGACAACTCGCCCAGAATCCGTGCGGTCACTGAATACCGCCCTTATCGCAATCCGTCAGGACTGTTTGCTCAATTCCGGAGTCCCGGAAGCACCTGACTAACTGCCATTCCGAAGCGACTAACGCCCCTGGGATAGCCGGCTCGCGAAAATATTCACTTGACTCCGGGGGCGCGCTGCCGTTCAATATGTTGCATACCCATATATGGACCCAACACTATCACAGACGGAGCGGAAGAAAGGCAGCGCCGAGATGTTGATTCTTTCGCTCATTGAAGCACGCCCTCGTCACGGCTATGAAATCAGTAAGCTCATTGAGCAACGCTCTGGCGGCGCGGTTCGCTTCTATGTGGCCTCGCTCTACCCGCTACTCTACCGCCTCGAGCGTCGGGGCTGGATACAGGGGCGCTGGGTCGAGAAAAGCGGGCAGCGTCGCCGCCGGTACTATCGACTCACACGCCAGGGCCGCAGAGTTCTCGCTTCGCAGCTTCGCGGCTGGCGCGAATTTGTCGCCGGGATCAACCGCATCACGGAGGCTGCAAATGCCTGATTGGAAGCCAGAGATTCTACGCAGAGTTGCCCCGTTAAACCTCGTTCCGACGCGTGAAGCCGAGATCGTCGATGAGCTTTCGCAGCACCTCGAAGATCGCTATGAGGAACTTCTCGCCAGCGGCCAATCAGAAGATGCCGCGTTCCGCACTTCACTCGACGAACTAAAAGGCGAGGACCTGCTCGCCAGCGGACTCAAGCCCGTCGAAAAGGCCTTTTGCCGCGAGCCAATTGTGCCGGGCAAGGCGGGTAGGAATTCTTTCGAGAGTGTCCCTTACGATGTTCGCTATGCCCTTCGCGTGCTGCGCAAATCTCCCGGATTCGCGGTGGTCGCCATCCTCACTCTTGCGCTCGGAATCGGCGCCAACACCGCCATCTTCTCGGTCATCAATTCCGTGCTGCTCAGCAGTCTTCCCGTCAAGGACCCGCAACAGCTCGTCTTTCTCACAAATCCCGACGAGCAAGGTTTCGAGATCGGCTTCGGCGATGGCGACCGCGATTTCGTTACCTATCCCGAATTTCAGCAATTGGAGCGGAACAATCAGGTGTTTTCCGGCTTGCTCGCGGCCTCTAACTTCACCTCCCGCATCCCTGTCGAACTCCAAACCGCCGACTCCGCCGCGAACGGCGCTCCCGCGCATATCAGCCTGATCAGCGGTTCCTACTTCCCTGTTCTCGGCGTGACTCCCATTCTCGGCCGCGCGTTCGGACCCGAAGTCGATAAGCTGCGCGACGCGAGTCCCGTTGCCGTGATCAGCTACGCGTTCTGGCGAGACCGCTTCGGCGGCGCCCGCGACGTGATCGGCCGCAGAATTCGCATCCTGAACACCTCATACGAGGTCGTCGGAGTCGCTCCGCCGCAGTTTCACGGCGAGACCGTGGGCGCCAATCCCGACACCTGGGTGCCGCTCACGATGCAGAGCGAAATTTTCCCTGGGCACGATTACCTCTCACAAGAGACGGACCCATTCCGCAAAGCCGAGTGGTTGCAAGCAATCGTCCGCCTGAAGCCAGGAGTCACTTTGGCTCAAGCCAAAGCCAGCATCGAAGTCGAGTTCCACCAGATGATGGAAGCGCAAACCGGCGGGATGTCTGCGCAAGACAAACGACGATTCCTGAATCAGCACCTTGCCGTCACGCCCGGCAGCCACGGTGCCTCTACCCTGCGCGGCGATTTTGGCAAGCCGCTGCTAATCCTGATGGTTGTCGTGGGCCTGATTCTTCTGATCGCCTGCGCGAACATCGCCAACATTCTCCTGGCCCGCTCCGCCGCGCGTCAGAAAGAAATTTCCATCCGCGTCGCTTTGGGCGCCAGCGGGCCACGCCTGTTTCGTCAGGTGCTCACCGAAAGCATCCTGCTCGCCGCGATTGGCGGTGCAGTTGGCCTGCTACTGGCCCGATGGGCCGATGCGGGTCTGTTGCGCATGGTTTCAACCACGTCAAATCAGGTTCGCCTCGACGTTCATCCCAACACGGCCGTTCTCGCGTTCACCCTTGGCGTCTCATTGCTGACTGGAATTCTCTTTGGCCTTACTCCCACCTTTCAGGCGACGCGGGTGGATCTGAAGGGCACGTCCCGCGGCGTAGCAGGCACCACCGTTCGGCCCGGCCAGGTGCCCACGGGCAAGATTCTCGTCGTCGCGCAGGTCTCCCTGTCGCTGTTGCTTCTCGTCGTGGCCGGGCTTTTCGTGCGCAGCTTTCGCAATTTGTCAGAGACGCAGCTCGGCTACGACCGCGACCATTTGCTGGAATTCTTTGTGGACCCACTCTCTTACGGCTACCGCCCTACCGAGATCCCTGCACTCGACCAGAGCATTCTGCTTGGAATTGATGCCATACCCGGCGTTGGTGGCGCGACTCTAATCGATAATCCCTTGATGAGCGGCCGGGATTCCAATTCGCCCGTCACCATCGAAGGGCAGAAGCCATTGCCGGGTGACGATGCGCATGCCCGCTGGGACATGGTCGGCCCCAATTTCTTCTCAACCACCGGAATCCCCATTCTCGAAGGCCGCGAAATCACCGACGGCGACAACGGCAATGGACAGCGCGTTGGCGTGATCAACGAGACCATGCCCCGCAAATTTTTTCCGCACTCCAACCCAATTGATCAGCGGGCGTTTGTCCACACCACATCGGGCCAAACTCCCTTTATCATCGTCGGGGTGGTTCAGGACTCGAAACAGCACAGCGCGAAAGAGAAGCCATTTCCGCGCTTTTACGTTCCTTATTTCAACCCTATCGGCAACGACTGGACAGCCGGGGCTGCGATGATCGTTCGCACGGCTGGCGATCCTTCGTCGTTCTCGTCCGCGATTCGCAGTGTGGTGAAGCAAGCGGCCCCTAATCTGCCTACGGTCGCCATGGAGACCATGGGCCAGCGTCTCTCTGATTCGCTCGTCACCGATCGCATGATCGCCGATCTCTCCGGCGCATTCGGCATGCTGGCCGTCGTCCTCGTTTGCATCGGACTCTACGGAGTCATGGCCTACGCGACGTCCGGCCGCACCAATGAAATCGGCATCCGCATCGCTCTGGGTGCGCAGCGCAGCGGCATCCTATGGCTCATTCTTCGCGAATCGTTGCTGCTGGTGCTGATGGGAGCCGCCATTGGAGTGCCGCTGGTTTTCGCCGCCGGCAAGTGGATTTCCAGCCTGCTCTTCGGCTTGCAACCAGCCGACCCGGTCGCGCTGGCGTTCGCGATTGCACTGATGTTCGTCATCGGCGTGCTGGCCAGCTACATCCCGGCCCGCCGCGCCACCCGCGTCGATCCCATGATCGCTCTCCGATGTGAGTAGTCCGTCGCGCAAATGAGCGACAAGCATTTCTTAGCATAACCGCTCGCAAACGTACGGGAGTTGCGGACATTTCCGGCAATCGCCCGAGTTAGTGGTCGAAGCAGGTGGACACTAAATGACTATCGGCTGAAGGTCGGAAGATGCATTAAGTCGGTTTGGGGTACGGTCTCCAAGGGATTCCCGGCCTTGCGCCACGCTGCTAGGCCTCCGACGATGACAAAGGCGTTAAATCCTTGCTCCCGCAGTAAAAGCGCCACACGGGCGCTCGTCGCTTCGTGCGGTCAAGTGCAGTACAGGTAGATGTCTTTGTCCCTGGGAAGTGTTTTGACTTCCTCCGCAAGGTTATTCGGCTCCAGTCGAATCGACCCTCGAATGCGATCGGCACCACGATCGTAGTAACCGTGGCTGCGCACATCGGCCAGAAGAATCTTCTCTGAATATTGACTCTGCAGCTTCGCTGCCAGCTCGGCGACCTGTATGCGTGGAACAATGCGGTAAATCCGATGCTTCCAGTATAGCGAGACGCGATACGCAGTGAATGCAATCGCGGCGATGATGACCACGATCTCGACTGCGTGTCCCGCCGTGCGAAACCCACGCGCGATCGTCGCGACGAAATCCCGGAAGATAAATCCAAGCCCGCCATACGCAAGCGCATAGGCGCTGGCGCCGAGGAAGTCCAGCCCCAGAAACTGTGGGAACGGCATTTTCATGCTTCCCGCCAGCGGAGGAGCCATCGAATTAACTCCGGGAATGAACTTGGCGACCACCAAGGTGGCCCGGCCGCGCTTGTAGAACGATTCCGCAGCGCGTAGGATACACGTTTCCGGGTCGACGGAGACCTGGCATAGAAAACCCAACAGCCTCCATCCCATGCGGTTTCCAAGGACGTAGAGCAAGGAGTCGCCCACCAGCATCGCCGTCACAGCAACCAGCGCTACCGCTGGGCCGCGCAGGGTACCTGATGCCACCGCGGCTCCGCCGGTAACCAGCGCCAGGGCAGCCGGTACCGGAATCCCGAGCGCTTCCGCCAAAACGATGAGAAAAATGATGATGTACCCATGGTGCACGATCAGCGCAAGGACGTCATTCATAGGGTCCAATCACAAGACTAGCTCGCAACTCGCCCATACGCAACAACGGTTGCGGCGACCAGACGGCTCGACTACCTGGATAAACAAGCGCAGATCGATAGACAAAAGAAACTGCGGAAGCAATTTTCCATCCTCAGGATTCATCCGACGCAGAACGAAGGTTCACGATTCAAGATCGAGGTTTCCGTCTCCTACATCAAACATGCGAAGGTAAGTCAATGCTTGCCGTTTCCGATTGGGGCGATGTCGCATTTTCGCTATGATTGCGAAGATCAGAACTAGCTCATATCTGCCGCGAAACTTGGCGGCATCCGACATACTGTCAAGCCATCTAGCAGCCGCGTTAGTAGGGAAACCATAGGCGGTGCAGGACTCTTCACGCGAATGACCCCATATACAACGCCCACAAGCAGGCCGACCACGAATGAGATGAGCAGCCCTTTTATTTTCAGACTCCCTTCAGTCGCTCTTACCTTCGTCGGAGATTCCTTCCGACGATTCCCCGAATCGGAAACTTAGCACCTGCTTCGCTCTCGCCTGTCTGGCGAACACCCGGCGGTAAGCGTCCACAGCTTTTTCAAACGGAACGATCTCAATCAGCGGCGGTTTCAAAACCCCGGTTTCAAAACCGGGGCGGAGTTCGTCGGCGATTTCCGCTACCTGTCGGGACGTCAGTCCATAACTGTCTACTCCAAGCAGCCGGGAGAAATTGTGATAGAAGTCCATGAGGTTGAAACTAACGCGTGGCTCTCTCGCGCTGGAGATAGCGACCTGTCGCCCCCCGAACCTGAGAGATCGCAACGCCGGCTCGAACATTGGGCCACCCACGGTGTCGAAAACAGAATCCACTCCCCTTCCCGCCGTCAGCTCCAAGACCCTCTCACGAAGATCTTCGGTCTTGGTATTGACGACCGACTCAGTACCCGGAATCGGATCGGACGTAGTGTCCGCGCCAATAACGCGCGCCTGCTTCCAGTTTGCGATCTGTGTGGCTGCTTGCCCCACGGCGCCCGCGGCTCCGACAATGAGAATGGTTTCGCCAGATTGAATTTGAGCGGCACCCACGACAGATGCCCAAGCGGTAATGAACGGAATCCCGATCGCCGCCGCTTGCGCCATACTCAACGACTTCGGTCTAAGCGACAGGGTCTCCGCTGGGACAACGACATATTCCGCGTGAGAGCCATCACGGACGATACCGAGATTCGGGGAACTGCCCCAGACCTCTTCGCCTTCGTGCTGCTTCCCCTTTACGACAACACCCGCAAAGTCCCGGCCGGGGGTTCGCGGCAGAGTTGTGTTCTTGAAGCGTCCCGAGACGTCGGCGATGTCGCTGGGATTGATCGCTGCCGCCAGCACATGAACGAGTGCTTCTCCCTCGCCCGGCTCTGGAATCGCGACGTCTTCGATTCGCAACACCGACGGCGGTCCAAACTCAGCAAACCGCAACGCCTTCATTGTGGTTGATATGGTCACGAACGTCCTCCTGGGTGTTTGCCGCCGCGATTGCGCGAGCACTTGCGAGCGCAGACAAACCCTAAACCTTCCACGAGGGTAGCGAGTGCAGAGGAAACGAATCGCGACCACTCGCGTCCCGGGGGGTCAGACGCGACGTTATCGACCGAGGCTAATCGGCCAGGGCTGCGGGATCGCCAATAACATCAGCAGCAGGCCGATCAGCCCCACGTTCTTCATGAAGTTGACCATTTCTCCCATCTTCATTTGCGGATCCTGCACCGTCCAGAAGTTGTGTATGTTGAAAGAGACGCCCAGCAGGAAAACAATTAGGATCGCAACGCCAACCGTTGGCTGATAGCCCAGAACGAGGCTTAATCCCCCCACCAGCAGTAAGACCCCGGTGCCGCCCACGGCAAGTTCTGGAGCTGGGGTGCCTTTGCTTTTCGCATAGCTCGCCATCATCCTGAGTTTCGCGAAGTGGTTGAAAGCGCCGAGGATGAAGTAGCCGCCAGCGATGATCCTGCCGATCAGAAACGCTATGTCCACGATGTCTGCCCTCCTCGAAGGTATGAGCCGGAATTTCCTTCTTGGCTTGAAAACGGCAGCAATCATACACCCGTTCCGCCCAGCGCGATGACGCTGGCCCGCCCCGAATCGCAGTGCGATTCGTAACGCAGCGAGCGGGAAGGAAACGAACCGGATCGCCGAAATCTCTACCCGGTGGGAGTCGCGATTCCGCCCCATATAACCCATTGATGAATCACACGTTCTTTGCCAAGATTCCTGCAAATCCGTGCCTATCATTCGCCTTGGCACTCGTTCCCATTCCGGCCAGTGAAGGCCTTCGAGAGGTCAAGCCGAACGGGTGGGAGTCGGACCCTGGTCGAGGAAGGGGGGCCGCAAACGATTGTCACCCCAATCGAGATTGACTAGCCAATTGGAGGTATCTGGCTCAATGTCCGCCGGGCCAAAGAGGTTGCCCATGGCGAAAACGCGTTCGGATCGCATCGGCCGGAAACCAAAACGTCGATAAATCTCCTGCATCGCAGGGTGCGAGCTCGAAAGCCACACGCTGCGAGGGGAGCTGTCTTCGCGACCCACGTGCAACAAGCTGAGTAGAACTCCATAGGCAATGATTCGAGCATCCGTGCCGTCGCAGTGAGCAACTGTGAGTCCATCCGGTGAATCGTTGATGACTGCGTATCCAACAGTGTCTCTGCCGTCGAGGATTCGGAAGATCCTGTACTTCACGAACGACAGGGTCGGATTGTACCGCCAGTTTAGATAGTCCACTCCAGGGGCGAAGCGGAACTCAAAGGGAGCTTCTCTCGGGAGCAAATCGGTCGTATAGCCTTGCTCCTCGCGAACGGAGATTTTCTTTCGGATTTCGCCGGGGATCCGTGAGGCGTACCTGGAGAGCCGGACGCGAGATGTCCGCCGCAACACCGATTTTACTCCCAGCCGCCAGCGGCTCTCACCAGGATAGGGTTCGTAGGGGTTGCCTAATATGAACTGCCTTACGCCCTCGTAAAAGGTCCAGCGCCTGCCGCGAATCATTCGGTGTGTATCGGGACTCCCGCCATACACGAGTCCCACAGGGCAGGCCTTCAGCCACTGTACGAAAAGAATCCCTCCCACACCCGGACTTAGGGAATAGAAGTTGCTCCCGGCGCCGATGATCAACTCCTGGCCTTTTGACTCAAACCTCATCCGCTCGAAACCGAGTGTGGCCCTAATGCTTCCGTCATCTGCCAGCAGCAGGTAGAGCTGACAGTAACGACTGCTCGCGTAGTAATGGTCCACAAAGGGCCTGTGGGTCAGACTCAGCATCATTCCCACCCTGCCGACGAATTTTCGGAGGTCCTCAAAGTGTTGCGGCATGTACTCTATAATTGGCATTGCCTATCTCAGCGGATCACGCTCATGGGCAACCAATTCACGACATTCGCATCCGGACAAAATGACGGTCTTGAGAATCTCTCCCGGGTAAGGCGTTATCGCTAGCAGAGCCGAGTGATCCCATTTATGCTACGTTCCAGTGCCACAGGTTTTCAACAGATCGTCGGTAGCGCTAAGCGCGGCGGACCTTGACGTGCAATTGGTGAATTGTATAGGGAATGCCTCGCTCGCCGGCCAGACTCTCGAGAGCCGCCTTGACCTCCTGATCGCAGGCTTCCTTGGTGTCAGGGGGCATCTGAAGGAAATGCCCTTCGATCCGCACCCACCATCCCCAATGCCCTTCGAGCGTGTCGTAGTAAGTATCGTAGGACTCCTCGATAGACAGGCGTGATGGATCGAAAGCTCTGGAATAAAGCTGGAATGCAGCCTCCGGTGTCAATTGCTTGCGAAGGCTGGCCGAAGCCAGTAATTGTTTCGGACCCAGGTATTTCGAGAAGATCGGCGTAGTCTTCTCGATAAACTCCCGGCCGTTGTGCCGGCCAATGAAGAACAAGTCCATTTCGCCGTCTGACTTCAGGGCACGCGCGAGTTCTCTGACTGACCGATCCAGATCGGTGGTCCAGTGGAACGCAAAAATGCTGTACAAATAATCGACTGATGCTGACTCGACTGGTATTGATTCGAAGCTGCCATCGAGAATTTGGATATTGGGCGCGCCATGGGCACGCTCGGCTGCCCGTTTCCGCATGTTTTTGGCCGGATCGACGCCAATGAATCGAACATTGGGGCCGCTCTGGGAAGCAAGTCGCGCCAAGGCTCGGCCTGTGCCGCAGCCCATATCGAGGACCACTCGGTACGAGGATTGAATATGGATGGTGTTGAGAGCACGATCTGACTCGCGTCCCCAGCACGAATGCATGTTGAATTCATCATCGTACTGCTGGGCGAGGCGCGAATATGTTTCCACGATGGGATTTGTCATTCCCGTCTTTTCATCCTACGGTTTGTGTTTCGAGGCAATCCGGCACAACCCCTTCACCACCGAAAACTCGTTTGGGTCCGCGTCCGTCAGATCCACGGTACACCCGACCTTGCTCTCGATATGAACAATGAGATCAACGAGACCGAATGAATCCAAAACTCCACTCGCGAACAGATCCGTATCTTTCGTGATTTCAACAGCCCCGGCGGTGCCCTTCCGCAGCGTGTTCTGCTTCACCCAGTCAATCACCAGGTCAATCAACTCGCTCTCCAATGGTTTAGTCACGCTTGCATTCCTTCGATTAGATCAGCTAGTTTCGAACGGTCGATCTTACCGTTTGCATTTAACGGCAAATGTTCAACTGAATAGATTCTGCTGGGAACCATGTAGGGCGGTAGTAATTCGCTGCAGCGATTCAATACGCCGTCTGGGTCTAGAAATTTTTCTTCCCGGTATTATTGCAACGACGCCGTCAACGGTCCCGTTATGAACCGGCCACGGAACGCAAACGACTTGGTCGGTATTGCAAACCTTACGGAGGATCGCCTCGATCTCCTGCAACTCGACTCGGTAGCCTCTGATCTTGATTTGCTGGTCCATCCTTCCCAGGTAATACAGGCAGCTACGCTCATCCCGCCGGACCAAGTCCCCGGTCCGATACCAAAGAGTCTTCCCGGTCTCGGCGAGTTGGATGAATTGCTCGCGAGTCTTCTCCGGATTGTTCCAGTAGCCCGTTGTCACCTGGGAACCGGAGAGACACAGTTCCCCCGTCTCCCCTGGCGACATTGTCTGGTGGCTCGTCTCCGATGAGGCACGCGGTTTGTCCGGTGAAAGGCCAACCAATTGGAACGATGCCGTTAATACATTCCTTTGGTGAGCGTGCTGCATCCCATCGGTAGCTCGAAATCGCAATCGTGGTTTCCGTTGGTCCGTAGAGGTTCTCCAGAACGGAATTGGGCGTTGCGCGCATCCAGAGATCCGCATACATGGCGGTAAGAGGCTCGCCGCAGAATAGGCTGCAGCGCAGATTGGGAAAACAGTTGGTAGGTAGTAGTCTCATCCGCGAGAGCAGGCCAATCACCGACGGCACCGAAAACCACATGGTCAGCTCATTCTCGCGGATGAACTTCGCCGGTGCCATAACCGATTTTTCCGGAACACAATACAGGCAAGCGCCGCGCTCCCAACAGACAAACATGTCGTGAACGCTTAAATCAAAGGTCAAATCGAATTCTTGGGAAAAACGATCCAGCTCGGTTACCTCATAGCGGTCACACACGTACTCAATATAGGATCGAACGTTTCGGTGGTAGATGGGAACACCCTTCGGGACACCCGTGCTTCCCGAGGTGAACAGCAAATAGGCGATCGCGTCCGCCTGGAGCTCTGTCGCAAAGGGAAAACCACACCCTGCGGGAATTTGGTTGCGGAAAATCAAGCGATGATCGGATCGCCCTGCTGATAAATCTACCTGGCTGGAAACATCGGGAAGGATTACAGTCAACGGACGCTCAATGCCGCCCAAGAGTTTCGGAAGCTGGGAAACGCTCTCGCGCCCAACAACCAGAGTCGTGCATCCCGCAAGATGGAGCATCGAGCGAGTGCGTTCCAGAGGAAACTTCGGATTCAAAGGAACATACCCTCTGCCCGAAGCTAGGATGCCTAGGACTCCAGCATAGGCCGTCACGGTCCTGTGCGCCAGTAGTGCTGTCAATGGAAAGCGATCCTGCTCAAAATTGAGGATCGCCGTTGCTATCGCTCTCGCCTGGTCCGAAAGCTCGCGGTATGACAGCTTATCGCCGTCGACGACGAGGGCAGGATAGGGCCCGAACCGCGCGGCGGACTCCATGAATCCAGCGACGAGGCTTCGAGTTTTCGCTCGTTCCGCCATGGCTCGGAAGCTATCCCTTGTTGAAAGTTGTGCGCTCGAGTTTTTGGGCGGCTAATTGAAATACTATAGGGATATGACGCAATTCCTCGCGGCTCGCCGGGATGTCAAGGATAAGCGTCCTAAAGCCCGACGCGATATAGCGCCTCAGCTCCTCCGCCACCCGCGCATAACTTCCAACCAAGTAGGGACAGAACGTGTGATAGTTCTCAAAGGGTCGAAGCCAATATGGGTTGCGTACACCGCGAGTATGGCTCGCAACATCTGACAACTGTTTGTGCCACGAAGAATCGGAGATTTTCATCGCTAGCTGATGAGCCACTTGCCCCTTGCGACTTTCCGGGAAGCGCTGTTCGGCGATCTCCCAAGCCTCGTCTTCATCTTCCCGCGTAATGATGCCGACTCGGATGCCGCACTTGACGTCCGCCGGCAAACATTCTTCCATGCAGTCTGTTGTTGGCTTCGGGTACTTCACAGCAGTTGCACGCAGAGTCCGCGCCGCCTCCATTCCGGCTTCAGAGGAACCTGAAAGAAGAACTCCGGGCTGGAGTCTTGTCCAAAGGCGGCGTCATTTTCAGATTGTCCACTCGATAGAATTCTCCCCGAAAACTGATTGCCGCACGACTGCTCAAAAGTTGCAGAATGATGGAGGTATATTCCACGATCCGTGTGTATCTCTTGTCGTGTGGAGTGTGGTCACCCAAAGCGATAAGGTCATTCTTAAATCCTCCCGCAATCATGTTCAGGTAAATCCGGCGGCCGTAGAGATGACCGATTGTCGCGATCATTTTGGCCACGCTGTAAGGATGGACGTAAATCGGCTGGACGGCAACCAGTGGGCACAATCTTGTGGTCGCCTGCAAAATGGTTTGGCTAACCAGCCAAGGGTCGACCATCGAGTTGTCGGAATAGACCAGAATCCCTTTGCAATCCGCCTCCTCGCTCCATCGGGCGACCTCGGCGACTTCACGGAGATAGTCTTCGCACGCGGCTGGCTGGTCAGAACGTGGAGCGGTTGAGAAGATCTCAATTTTACTTAGAGAGCAACCGGTGGTCGGCTCGTTGGGCATCTCCCCTCCCAGGTTCTGCGCGGTGACCTAAGTTTCATGACGACTGGCATGATCGAGCGTTATTGGAATAGCTCGGCGGTAGCAAGGTACCCAGTGTTCCCGCCAGCGCCGTCATACCCTCCCGGAACCAGGACTTCTCCATCGCTCAGCAACACGGCCGCCTGATCTTGGCGCGGAGTGTTCAAGCTCCCGGTTACGCTGAATGTTCCGCTCGACGCGTTATACAGTTCCGCACTCGAAATGGACCCGCTGTGATTGCCGCCTGCGATCAATACCTCTCCGCTCGTCAGCAGCGTAGCCGTTTGCCCGAAGCGCGAAGTGTGCAAGCTTCCCGTAATTTTCCATGTGCCCGTCCAAGGGTTATACGGTTCTGCGCTTGCAAGCCAGACATTGCTGGCGTTCTCGCCGCTAGCAACCAGGATATCCCCGTTGGTCAAAAGACTTGCCGTGAAAGCAGTGCGCACTACATCCAGGTGCCGGTAAGCGTGATGGTACCATTCGCGGGGTTGTAGAGCTCCGCGCTCGCCAGGTAACCGGCGGCGCTGCCGCCGGCAGAGATCAGCACCTCGCCGTCCGCCAGCAACGTGGCGGTATGCCCAGCGCGGGCCACGTTCAAACTTCCGGTGGTGCTGAAAATTCGTGTCGAAGGATTACTAAACTCAGCCGTCCAATAAATCGCGAAATCATCCTCATCTCTTCTCCTCTCTGCGCCGAACTTGAGTTTCTGAGTTGGTTTCTATCTCATCGCAAATGAATACCCGAGCACCGCGGGCCGCTTGCCCCCAGATTACTGCGTAAGCGACCGTTCAAGAGACTAATTTCCCAGGTTGCGGCTGACAGTCAGCGCCGTATAGCTGTTCGCCCAGAGCAGATGCCATTGCAGCTATAGTATTGAAAACAAAAGAAATGCTACCGTAATACTACCGTAGCATCGTTGACTTCGCTCGGCTTGGACCGCTACAAACCCGCTCATGGCTAGCAAACCCGAACGCCGGCACGACTCTACAGAAATTCTAATCGCAGGTCGAGTCTTCCAGGTCGGCGAGAATCCGCCCCAAGCGCAGGTTCCCCTGGAGCTCCTCTCGACTGTGCTGCTCTCCGAACTCCCCGATGAGGTCGCCATAAAGCCGCTGGGCGTGTTTTTACCCAGCACCCCCGGGCAGGAGGTGGAGTGCTGCCTCTACGGCTTCCGCGATGGATATGCCTGCGCCCGGATTCAGTTGCTCGAATCCGGCGGTCCGTCGTCCTCCCTTCTTGCCTTGCGTGAAGCAGTTTCGGAGCGCCAGGAGACCCAAGAAGACATGGAGCTGGCCGAGGACTCTTGCCAGCCCGGCAAGTCCACAGTTTCCTTCCTGCTGGACATTCGGCAGGACCTCCCCGTTCCCGAAGCGTTGACCCAGATCGACCGCGTGCTCGCAGAACTCAGCTCGCGCCGTACCGCGCTGCTGGCCAATGCGTGCCGGATAACAACCACGTGGCCGGGCCCCTAACTCTGGACTCAAGAAAGGGTGACTTATGATCCCAAGATTCCTCGGATTTTCCAGTGTGCTGGCTCTCTGCATCACCGCGACGATTTGGATGGCGAAAGCACAGTCGGTCAAGCCAAAGACCGAAGCCGCACGCAACTCAGGCGGTTCATCGAACATCACGCTTACCCCCGTAATCACCACCGCGGCGGGCGACGGCACAAGCGGCTACAGCGGGGACAACGGTCCGGCCACCAGTGCCGAATTATGGTCGCCGGACGGTGCCGCGCTAGACAGCACGGGCAACCTTTACATCGTGGATTACGGCAACAATCGCATTCGCAAGGTCAATACCAGCGGCATCATCACCACCGTGGCGGGCACCGGCACCGAAGGCTACAGCGGCGACAACGGCCCGGCCACCAGCGCCGAGCTGAGTGGCCCCTCCGCCGTAGCGGTGGACAGTGCGGGCAATCTCTACATCGCGGACTGCTATAACAACCGCATCCGCAAGGTCAATACCAGCGGCACCATCACCACCGTCGCAGGCAACGGCACAGGAGGCTACGGCGGGGACAACGGCCCGTCCACCAGTGCAGAACTCAACGCTCCTACTGGCGTAGCGGTGGACACCGCGGGCGACTTTTACATCGTGGATTATGGCAACAATCGCATCCGCAAGGTTAATACCAGCGGCACCATTACCACCGTGGCGGGCGACGGCGTAGAAGGCTACAGCGGCGACAATGGCCCGGCCACCAGCGCGGAACTCAATTCCCCCTGGGGCATGACCGTGGACAGCATAGGTGACCTGTACATCGCGGACGCCTCCAACGATCGCATCCGCGAGGTCAACACCAGCGGCACCATCACTACCGTGGCGGGCAACGGCACACAAGGCTACAGCGGGGACAACGGCCCGGCCACCAGCGCGGAGTTCTGGTTTCCCAGTGGCGTGGCGGTGGATAGCGCGGGCGATCTCTTTATTGCCGATAACGATAATAATCGCATCCGGATGGTGGACGCCGCCACTGGCATCATCACAACGGTTGCGGGGGATGGCGCCGGAAGCTACAGCGGGGACAACGGTCCGGCTACCAGCGGGGGAATTCATGGCCCTTTTGATGTGGTGTTGGACAGCGCAGGCAACCTCTACATCGCCGACAGCGGCGACAACCGCATCCGCAAGGTAAGCACGGTCTCGACGAATTTCGGGCAAGTGCATGTCGGCGCAAATGGAACTCAGAACGTTTTTCTCACCATCGACACCGCGCTGACGCTTTCCAGCGTGCAAGCCAGCGGCGACGATTCCGTGCTCAGCAACTCTTGCGCGTTGAACACGCCGCTTTCCGCCAACACCATGTGTACTTTGCAAGTGCAGTTTACGCCCACCAAACCGGGCCAGCGCTGGTTCCCACTCGTGCTGACGGATAGCTCGGGAAACAACTACAGTTTTGGACTCGAAGGAACCGGGGTAGGTTCGGCGGCGGCGTTTACGCCTGGCATCATAAGTACCGTTGCAGGCGATGGCTTCGGTGCAGGCTCGTTCGGTGAAGAAGGCGGCTACAGCGGCGACAACGGTCCGGCCACCAGCGCCGAACTCTACTTGCCGCTGAACGTGGCGGTGGACAGCGCGGGTAACCTGTACATCGCCGATCAAAACAACAATCGCGTCCGCAAGGTCAATACCGGCGGCACCATCACCACTGTGGCGGGGAACGGAAATCCTGGTTATAGCGGCGACAACGGTGCGGCCACCAGCGCCGAACTCAACCAGCCCGCCGGCGTAGCGGTGGACAGTGCAGGCAACCTTTACATCGCGGATTTCAATAACAATCGCGTGCGCGTGGTGAATGCCAACGGCATCATCACTACCGTGGTGGGAGACGGCACTCAAGGTTACGCCGGAGATGGCGGCGCGGCCACCAGCGCCGAACTGGGTTTTCCACTCGGCGTGGCCGTGGACAGCGCAGACAACCTGTACATCGCGGACAGCTATAACAGCCGCATCCGCAAGGTCGATAACAACGGCATCATCACCACGGTTGCCGGTGACGGGACTAGCCTCTACAGCGGGGACGGTGGCCCAGCGACCAGCGCCGGACTGTCCGTGTGGAGTGTGGCGGTGGACAGCGCGGGTAACCTGTACATCGCCGATCCAGTTAACAGCCGCGTCCGCGAAGTTGGCGCCAACGGCATCATCACTACCGTGGCGGGCGACGGTACTCAAGGTTACGCCGGAGATGGCGGCGCGGCCACCAGCGCCGAACTGAATACTCCCCAAGGCGTGGCCGTGGACAGTGCGGGCGAGATATACGTCGCGGAAGAAGGTAACAACCGCGTGCGCAAGGTGGATACCAACGGGATCATCACCACTGTTGTTGGCACAGGTTACGAGGCGGCCTCCGGAGCAGGTGGCTACACCGGTGACGGCGGTCCGGCCACCAGCGCCGAACTGTATCGCCCCACTGGCGTGGCAGTGGACAGCACCGGCAACCTCTACATCGCCGACAACTACAACAACGTCATCCGCGGTGTGAGCGCAAGCACCAGTGCTTTGTCGTTCGCCAACGAAAGTGTGGACGGGACGAGCTCTTCGCTGAGCGTCGCCGTTTCGGACGTAGGGACTGCGGCACTAAATTTCAGCTCGATCGTCGCTCCATACAATTTCACGGTGCAGAGTGTGGGCAATGATTGCGTGAGCGGCACTCCGCTGGCGATTGGTAACACCTGCGATGTCGGCGTCGCTTTCGCTCCCAATACCGCAGGTCCCCTGACCGGCACACTCACGATTAACGACGATGCCTTCAACAGCTCGCAGACGACAGCTCTCAGCGGCACCGGTATCAGCGAGCTGGACGTCAATATACCCGCCGGCGATACGGCCTGGGGCGCCGTTTCATCCAGTCCCGCAGGAATCGCTTGCGGGAGCACGTGCTCGGCGGAGTTCAGCGTACCAACGGTTGTGTTAACAGCGGCGCCCAACGCGGGCAATACGTTCACCGGATGGAGCGGTGGTTGTTCGGGGAACGCGCTGACGTGCCCGGTGAATATGAATTCATCGATTGAAACCGTCTATGCGTCATTTAGTGGCAATGCGGTGACCACCTACACACTCACCGTGACCGAGCTGGGCACTGGCACCGGCACGATTACCGACAGCTTGAACATATTGAGCTGCAGCGGCACCATGCCCATCATTTGCAGCGGTACCTACAACAGTGGGCAGGCGCCGACCTTGACGGCCACGCCGACCGGCAGTTCCACGTTTGGAGGATGGGGAGGCGCTTGCGCTTCCGCGAACCCCAATCTCGCTTGCCCTCTCACCATGACCGCTAACATGACTGCGACCGCGGCGTTCGTTCCACCGCCCTCGATGGTCACTCTCGAGTACAGCCCCGCGGCTCCTTCCAACACCGCGTATTTTAATTGCGGTATCAGCAATCCCTCGCCTTCGAATCCGTGCCCGAACCCAGACGCGCACGAAATCACCTTGGCGGTTCCCGCGGTGTCTATGCCATTCAACTTGGTGGTGGTGGCCAACGAAGTCCCCACCTCGGAAGCCGACGGAATCTGCGAAACCGGTAACACTGTGGCCAACGATTTCGATTGCCGCTTCGTCAGCTTTTTCTCAGGACCCACCGTGGCCACCGGCGTTGAAGTGCCGCAGTGCGATGCCTATTCCAACGGGGATTGTGTCTACTACAGCGTGTATTACACCGATACTGGCGGCGTCCGCACCGAGCCTGATACCAGTTGGTACACGCCCCCAGTCACTTGGACCATCGTGTTTAACGACGACAATAACACCGCCCCTTCTGGGTATTCATCGAGCGAGCGCCTGTACGACGATCCCGACTACGCGGCGTCTTCCAGCACTCCGTACGGCACCAATTGTGCCACTCCGATGTTGGTCGGCAATCCGCCGCTGCCCACGGTTCCACCGATGGAGTGCCAGTTCGAATTCGACATCACCACCTTCTTCGATCCCAATGAGGCGGTCGATCGCGGTATCGGCGGGGTCACTCAGCAATTCAACGACGTGGTCGTCGCTTTCCCGCTCTCATCTTCCACTGCCGAACCGAATCTGACGGTCACCGATACACCAGTGTCCGCTGCTCCTGGCGGAACGATGGGCTACAACATCCTGATCGCCAACAGCACCGTTCCTGGCACCGGCACCGCCAACTCGGTCACCCTCACGGATAATTTGCCCGGCACCGCGACCGACGGTGTGAATTGGTCGGTGAGTTCAGCGATCCCGGCGGGCAGTTGCTCGATCGCCGGAGCGTTAGGCAGTCAGGTACTGACCTGCTCGTTCGGAAATATTGCTCCGGTGGCCACTGCTTTCGTGAACGTCACCAGCCCAGCGGTCGCCGGATCGTTTACGGACAGCGCCACGTTGGGGTACAGCAACGCTATCGGCACCAGCTCCACCACGCCCAGTTCCGCGACCATCAACGTCTCAACCAACTCCACCACGTTCAGCGGTTTGACGCAGTCACAGACGATCACCTACGGCACCGCCTCGATCACCCTGGGCGGAACGATAAGCTCGGGCTCGTTGTATCCGCCGGCGGGTGAGACGGTGAAAGTGACCATCGATGGCATCTCCCAGAACGCCACCATCACGGGAACGAGCGGCGCATTCACACTGAGTTTCACCACGTCCGCGATTCCTGCGTCAGTGACGCCCTATACCATCGGCTACAGTTATGGAGGCGACTCGAACTTCGGCGCGGACACCAACACCAGCACCAGCTTGACGATCAATCAGGCCACCGCGACGTTCAGCGCGGTGACTGCGTCGCAGTCGATCACCTACGGCGCCGCCTCGATCACCCTGGGCGGGACGATAAGCTCGGGCTCGCTGCATCCGCCGGCCGCCGAGACGGTGAAGGTGATCATCGATGGCATCTCCCAGAACACCACCATCACCGGAACGAGTGGCGCATTCACACTGAGTTTCACGACGTCCACGATTCCCGCGTCGGCGACCGCCTACACCATCACTTACAGTTATGGCGGCGACTCGAACTTCGGTTCGGCGACCAACACCGCTACCATGCTGACGGTCAATAGGACCACCACCACGTTCAGCGCGGTCACTGCGTCGCAGTCGATCACCGTGGGCACGGCGTCGATAAGTCTGGGCGGAACGTTGAGTTCGGGCTCACTGCATCCGTCGGCCGGTGAAACGGTGACGGTGACGATTGACAGCATTTCGCAGAGCACCACCACGACCGGAACGGGCGGCACATTCACTCTGACGTTCACGACGTCGGCGATCCCCGCGTCAGCGACGCCTTACACCATCAGCTACAGTTACGCGGGAGACACGAACTTCACCACCGCGACCAACACCAGCACCACCCTGACCGTGAATGCCGCGAGCGGAGGCCTGACGATCAGCCCAACGTCGCTGGCGTTCGGCAACGTCTATCTCGGAACGATACCGGTGAAGATGGTGACGCTGACCAACAACACCGCTTCCACGGTTAGCATTTCGAGCGTGTCCCTGACCGCGGTGCCGGGAGGAGACTCTTACGACTTCGTAGGAGTGAATCTATGCTCCAAGACGCTCGCGGTGAAGAAGAGTTGCCAGATTGAGATGAGCTTCATACCGAACACGCAAGTGAAAACGGTGCAGTCGGCGATTCTAACCATCGCGGACAGCGCATCGAGCACCACGCAGACGGTAACCATGACTGCCACGGTGATCAATCCGGAAGTGGTACCCAGCCCCTCGAGCCTCAGCTTCGGTACAGTGAAGAAGGGCACCACCAGCGCATCCAAAACGGTAACGGTAACCAACCCCGGCCTGACCACCACCACAATATCGGCGGTAGTGATCATCGGCGACTTCGCGTTAACGTCGGCAAGCACTTGCAAAGCGGCCACCACGCTAACGCCGGGAGCCAAGTGCACGTTGGTAGTGACGTTCACGCCAGCCGCGAAGGGCTCGCTCACCGGCCAGATCACCCTGACTGACAACGCACTGAATAGCCCGCAGACGGTTACGCTCTCCGGCACAGGAGATTGAGGCTATGTTTGGCACATTTGTTTACAGGGGAACGAGACCTGGCGTTTGGGCGGGCAAGAGTCCGTCGTCACCAACCGGATGGTCGATGAAAGTGGGCGCTTGACGCGGGGGCGTTCACCGTGCGCTCTTCCGAACCATGCTTACCGGCTCATCGGTGGCGACGCCCTTAGGCGCGCGTGCACCATCAAGGAATTGAATCCAGGAAGGTGCATGAATCTCGCTGTGCGTTGCCGAGAAGCGCCGAATCTCGCGGGAGAGCGTTTGCCGGTCAATCAAGCAAGCCGTATGCGGGCAGCAGCGCAACCCAATTTTGTCACTGCACGAGCACCGTTCTGCGGGGGCAGCAAGCGACCCTCGAACGCTTGGCCTGAGCGATGCTTCATGGAATAGGGACTGCTCTGCCAGACAGAGCCTCACTTTAGCTTGGCGTACTCGGCTTTTGCGGCGATGAGGATGGGAATGTCGTGGTCGGCGTCTTTCCAGAGTGCGAGGAAATCTTTGTAAGCGGCGAGCGCGCGCACCCGGGCGGCGTCGGCCTCCGCACCTTGCGAGGTCTTGGCGCGCAAGACGTTCGCGCGCGCCAATCCCAGTTGGGCTAACGCTCCGGTCCAACAGTTCCAGACAATGCCGTTGTGGTCGAGGAGCTTCTGAAACTCGCCCGCGGCGGCGCGGCCCTGTCCGGCAGCCAGATATGCCTCGCCGCGGACGTACACAGGGTAGAGGCAAGATATATTGTTGACGAATGGAATGAGCCCCAGCTCGATAGCCGAAGGGCTTTGCACAGCATTCAGGGCGAGAGCCGAATTCTTTTTGTCCAGCGCCAATTGCGCCCGGATCGCAGGCAGCCACAGCGACTGCACCTGGGTGTCCAGCGGAAAGCTCTGGTTAAGGTTTCGCACCATAAATTCGGCCCGTCCCGTATCGCCCGCCATGGCGAAGGCAAGCGTCGCCTCGACCTCAACCCCCTGACTAGCGGGAGCAAGCTTCAATCCCGCTGCTGCTGTCTGCCGCGCTTCTGCTGCGTAACCGTAAGCGGCTTCGCGCAAAGCGTCATTCTCCCGCCATATTGCCCCGGTTTCCTTGCTATCGGCGAGCATGGAGGAGTCCAGCGCCCGTGCGGTCAGCTCCCTCGCCTTGGCTACGTGACCGGCATAGGCTTCGGTGTCGGCGGACAGCGCAAGTCCGTAGTTGTCTTCCGGCCTGCCCGAAAACCACTTTTCTTCCTCTGCCATGGCGGCGGAGTCACCGCCGAGAAAGCCAAGTGCGTAGAGAGCGTTGTGGAGCAGCAGATTATCAAGCTTGCGCGCTTGTGCCTGGTGAACGATCTGCCGAGCTTCATCGAAGCGTTGCAAGGCGAGCAGGTAGCTGGCGAGGTCGTCGTAAGGAACTACGTGATCGGGGTCGAGCCGCAGGGCTTCGCGAGTTACCTCGATAGCCTTCACATATTGTCCCTCCGAGGCGAAATCGGTGCCCAAACTGATGCACCCTCGGGATTCCCTCGGGTAGCTTTCAACCAACTCCTCCCGCGTCTGCACCGCTTTATCAAGTTCTCCGGTCACATTGCGGTAATAGAGTGCGGCGATTGCCAGCCTTTCCCGCTGGCTGGCATGGTCTCGCAGTTGGAATGCCTTGGTGAAGTACTCGCTGGCGCGGCCTACCTCACCCAGGCTGGAATAGTCCATGCCCACTTCATCGTAAGCTATGGCGAAATTCGGATCAATCCCGATGGCACGTTGAGCGTAAGGCAGCGCTGCAGCCGGGCCATTTTCACGCAAGGACACCGCGCCGAGACTGTACGCTTTCAGCGCTTCGAGCGAAGACGTGGTGGCTTCTACCAAAGGAACGTCAAACTTCTGCACCGTTGCCAGCGACTCGCCCAATTCGCCGCGCAGCCTGGACGCCGCCCCGCCCAGCGCGGTCAACACTTTCTCCTTAGACGCGGCGGTGACCTGCTCCTGCGCCAATGTGTCTCCATTCTGGCAATTCACCGCTTTCAACCCCACCACGTACTCGCTGCCCAGGCTGCCAAGCGCTCCGGCAATGTAGGCTTTGCTGCCCGCGCGCTGGCAAAGCTCGCGGGTCTCGTCGGCCGTGAGTCTTGCCGAGGGACGGGTCATCGTCTGCAAGGTCGCTGCCACCTTTTGCTCGGAGAGCACATTCAGAAAGGGCGACTGCTGCAACGAAACCACGAGCGCGGTCTTCAGGGTGTCATCAAACACCGGATCGCCGGTGCTGTTAACGAAATCAGCAACAAGCACGCTGTCCTCGTCGGTCAGGCGTTGGGTGTGACGGGAGCGATAGTAAAAGCCCCCCGCCACCAGCGCGGCACTCACCAAGGCCGTCGCGGCGGCAAGGGTCCACTTCCAACCGCGAGGGATAACCGCCGTCCGCTCCCGGCTGCGCTCATTGCCTTTCCCCGCCAAAAGGTGTCCGGCTGCATCCTCGGGCCCAGAATCCTCCACCGCGGGAGCGGCAACAAAGCACGCAGAGTAGCCGCCCTTGGGGATCTCTATACGTATCAGGTGCCCGAGGCCTTCACTCTGATAATACTGCTCCAGCTTGGCCCTTAGCCGGCGCGCTTCCAGACGAACGACCGGGTCAACTCTCGGGTCGTATGAGGCAGGACGCCCGAATACCTCCACCCCAATTCGATATTCCTTAAGCTGATCGGCTTCGCCACCGAGAGTACGTTCCACAACGAAGCGTAAGAATTGACTTAGCCGTTTGGAGCCCTGGAAGCATACGCTTGCGAGAATCAGCTCCAATTCAGCGCAAACCGTCTCTGCGGTCACCGTAGCGGAATCTGCCGCGCGCATGCGTACTCCGTCCAGGAGTGAGGTACAGGAGAACTGAGAACTAAGTCTTGGACGCGATCTTAACAGCTTTCACTTGTCGAAGATCATGTAAATCTTGGGGTGGTTCAGTGCGGAGGCGGCTTTGGTCGGACTGGTAGACTAAAAAGGCAGATCACCACATCGTTGATATACCGTGCGTTTCCGAGTCCATAAAAACTCAAATTCCGCGGGCAGCCCCGGCATATTTCACGCCTGAACCACTCCGCGGAATCTCTAGCCCTGCCGTTCGATGCTGCGCTCAACTTCACTTACTGACGGTGATTCCGACCGTGGCCGTATTCGTCAACGAACCGGAAACTCCGGTCCCCGTCAGCGTGTACGTCCCCGGCGCTGTCGTGGCTATAGTTTCGTGCTTGGTGACGCCGATGCAAGCTGACATGCCCAGCGACGCCAGCAACAGCAGTGCGCCGAACGAAAGCGCCGCCGGACGCAGCGTGCGTCCCTTCGGAGCCGTCAGTCCAAGCACCACCATCGCCAGCATCAGCAAAGCAGCGAACAACCAACCCCAACGAATGGCGGCCGGTGGGAACTTCGCCGGTGGCACCTTCTGCGGGAGGTTCGCTGCGGTTCCTCCGGTCGACAGGGTAAACGTCGCTGTCGCCGCTGCGCTTCCATTCAGGGCCACCGTGGTGGGGCTCACCGTGCACGTCGACAGTTCCGGTGCACCCGAGCACGTCAGAGCCACCATTCCGGTGAATCCACCCTGCGGCGTCACGGTGAGCGTCAAGTTTTCACTCAACCCGCTCGCTACCGTACTGCCCCCGGTAAAGGCCATCGAGAAGTCTTCTCCCGTGCCTTGCAGCGCGATGGTCTGCGTGCCGCTGGTTGCACTGTCAGTGATGGTGATGGTTGCGGTGCGTGTACCGCCGGCGCTGGGCTTGAACGTCGCGCCGATCGCGCAATTCGCTCCCCCAGCCAACGAGGCCCCGCAATTATTGGTTACCGCGAAATCGCCCGCATTGGCGCCGGATATTGCAATGCTGGCCACCGTCAGCGCGGCACCTCCGCTATTGGTCAGTGTTACCGATTGCGCCGCGCTGGTTGAACCTACCACCTGGCCGTTAAACGTGATGGACGGCGAGGAGAGGTTCGCTGTTGCCGCCAGCGCTCCGGTTCCGGTCAGCCCGATCGTTTGGGGGCTATTGGCTGCGCTGTCGGTGAGGGTCACCGTCGCCACCCGAGCGCCAGAGGCAATCGGAGTGAACGTCACGTTGACGGTACAGGTGGCCGAGATCGCCAGCGTCGCACCGCACGTGGTGGTTTCCCCGAAGTCTGCACTGTTGGTCCCGGTTACCGCGATGCCGGTGATGTTCAGCGTAGCGCTTCCGATGTTGCTGACGGTGACTGACTGCGCTGTGCTGGCCACCCCGACCTGGGTACTCGGAAACGAGAGGCTCGGGGACGAGAGGGTAACGACCGGCGCGTCGATTCCGGTTCCGGTGAGTGTGGCTGTTTCGGAGCCGCCCGGGGCGTTGTCGGCAACCGTAAGGGTTGCGGTGGCCGCTCCCAACGCGGCGGGAGTGAAGGTCACGCGGATGGTGCACGAGGCGCCGGAAGCCAGCGTCGCACCGCAGGTGGTGGTATCTGCGAAATCGCTGGCGTTGGTGCCCGAGAAACTGATCCCGGAGATGCTAACGGCCTGCGAAGTGGTATTCGTCAATGTAAAAGTCTGCGGTGTCGAAGCCAAGCTCAGCGCCTGGTTTCCGAAAGCAAAAGTCGCCGGTGATAACGTTACCGTCTCCGTCAGGACGTCCACAGAGGTGCCGGCAAAAGCCGGGACGACGATCCCCAATCCGCCCAAATTGCCGAGGTTGCCCACGACCAAATCGTATCCAGCACCCGAAGAGGCTGCGAACGACTGAGCTGCTTGAAACGTTCCGTCGCCATTACCCAGGACGGTCTCTACCTGTCCCGAGTTCGTGATGACGGCGAAGTCCAGTTTTCCGTCATCGTTCAGATCGCCCACAGCGATCTCTTGGTTTGAAGCTCCAACCGGAATTGCTTGTGCTGCCTGGAATGTGCCGTCGCCATTCCCGAGCAGTAGGTAGGCATTGGTGTCCGAGTCGCTCGACGCGATCAGGTCCAATTTTCCGTCGCCGTTGAAATCTCCGATCGCCACGTCCACCACGGTCTGTCCAGTGATGTAGGTTACCGAGGTCTGGAATGTACCGTCGCCGTTCCCGAGCAACACCCCAATGTTTGTGCCTGCGTAATCGGAAACCACCAAATCGAGCTTCCCGTTTCCGATCAGGTCCGCGACTTGAATGAACCAACCCTGGCTAACAGAGGTGGGATGACTCACCGCGGTCTGAAATGTTCCGTCTCCGTTTCCCAACAGTATATTGACTGTGCCTGCCCCATAGTTGCTTGCGGCGATGTCAAGGTTCCCATCTCCGTTGAAGTCTCCGACCACCAAAGCATAGGTGTTGGGCCCAGCTGCAACTGTCAGGGGAGCTTGAAACGTACCGTCCCCGTTGCCAAGCAGCACCGACACGCCAGTGCTCGATTCATAGCCCACCGCGATGTCGATCTTGCCATCGTTATTGAAGTCCCCTACCGCTAAGCCGATGGGCCTCAGGGAAACCGTCGACAGCGAAATGGTTTGAGGCGTCTGAAAGGTTCCGTCGCCATTGCCCAAAAATACCGAAAGGCTGTCCCCGCTCCAATTTGCCACCACAAGATCGACTTTACCGTCGCCATTGAAATCGCCCTGCGCCGCAGTGATCGGGCCAGACCCAGCGGTTAACGGAGTGTTGACTAGATTCAATGTCGAGGAGCTCGCGCCGATATTCAGAAATATCAGGTTGGATACCCGGTTCGGTGTCCCCGGATTGGTCACAGTTATCCATCCCGCGCCGCTGCTGGCGATCAGCGTGCCCGTCACCGCGGCCGTTACCTGGGTGTCAGAAACATAAGTGGTTGTCAGCGCCGTCCCCCCAAAATTTACGACCGAGTCGGAGACGAAACCCGTTCCGGTGACCGTTAGCGTGAACGTCGCGCCGCCAGAAGCGACCGAAAGCGGCGAGATGCTTTCAACAAATGGGACTGGGCTGGCACTCGCCTGTACATTCCATGCCGCTGATAACAACAGCGCTACTAAAACGATTACGCCCCGAGCTACGCCTTTTCGATTCGATGCGATGATCATTGAGGTCCCCCAAGTGTGGAAATCACTCTCAATCTCGAGTGTCAAAATTGCGGAACGCGCCCACGCAAGCACACCCGAGAAGTCCGTCGGATATCCGGCTTCGGCTGCGGCGGTCGAACTGGGTATGCCTGAGCGAACTATCAAGCGCCACTTTCCGAGTCGCTACACAGTCCTGTTCCGCGTGCCTCCGCGACGTTAGAAAATTATTTCGGCAAGGGATACGGGCAGTTCGTAGATGCGTGGTTTGAAATGTCTAAACAGACATGCGCTAAACGCGACAGTAGAATCCTGTATTGCGAACGGCTGCTTGGAATCAATTATGGAAAGAGGGTATTTTGAGTTTGGGTTTGAGTTTGGGTCTGTCTTTGGTCCACGCTTCCATGCTTTTGGGGTGCCCCCCTCTTCCCTGATTTCGGGAAGGATGGGTGTTTCGACTTCATCCAGCTCGCTCGAATGTAGGATGTTCTATCGAGTGAAGACTGGTCGCCATCACGAGATTGGGAACCAACCAGGAAACCCACCCCTAGAAATGGATCGCGGGGTTTGCGCTTCGTGCAAGCGCGAAAGGAAGACCGACCATCGACACTGCGAGGGCACGACGAGAACCAGCACGCCATTGAACCAACCGCTCGTGCGTTTGCCCAGGATCTACGCCGCCCTCTATTCGCGGCCAGTGGCTGAGTACCACGTATACCTAGACTTCGAGTCCATAAGAAGAACCCCTGATTTCCCTGTTACGCCTCTCGGAGGCACTCGCCTCATCTTGCCTCATATATAGTGCTATTTACTCCGATTGATGTATACTGGTATTTATGAGCAAGACTCGAATGAATATCTACTTGAACGATGCGCAGAAGAAATTGCTCGAACGACTCTCGGCTCACACCGGGGCACCGGTCGCGGAACTGGTTCGCCGCGCCGTCGATAACTACCTAGCCCTCAGGAAGAAGGAGTTGAAATGACGACGAAGCGCGCAGCGATTTATTGCAGGGTCTCGACCGCGGACCAACATCCGGAAACACAGCTATACGATCTGCCGGAAATGGCCAAACAGTGCGGGTACGACAATCGTGCGCGAGTACTCCGACACGATATCAGGCGCCAAGTCCAAGCGTCCGGGCCTGGACCAGCTCTTGGCGGAGGCGCGGCGACACCGGTTCGATGTGGTGCTCGTTGCTGCGTTTAATCGAGTCTTTCCTCGCCTTTCATGAACATGGGCGGGCAAATCGGCAGCGCCGTGACCGCCTCGTTGACGCCGGCCATCGCGTCTCGATTTGGCGGCACGACCTCTTTCCGGGTTGCCGCGATGGTTTCCATCCTGGGTTCGCTCGCTTGGCTACGCGTCGATCCCAACAGAAGCGTGATCTCATGGCCGCTGTTGGTACTCGAATGTGCTCCGAAAATGTACTTCGCATCGTGCCCGCCTTTTGCCCTGCCACCTTGTGCCTTACCAATTTGTAATTGATCCGTCCGGGCGAAAATACGTCTGCGCCCGATTCGTTTCGTATTTCGTTACTTCCATAATCGGCGTCAGCTTGCTCATGTCCAGTTCGACGCCGAGCCCCGGCCGGTCGTTCGGATATAGTTTTCCTTCCCTAAAATCCAGGCAGACTGGCACATACGAGAGATCCTTCCCCTCATATCCATACTCGATCAGCAGCGGCCCCGAAAATGTACCCAGCGAATTCACTAGCGCCGCGGTGGCGATGGGTCCGGTGAAGTGCGGCACAATGCCGACAAAATGCGTTTCGCATATCGCCGCGACCTTCATCATCTCGGTGATGCCTCCCACGTTAGGCAGCGTCGCGCGGACGTAGTCGATATCGTGGTTCTCCACCAGACCATTGAAATCCCATCGATTGCCCCATTCTTCGCCCGCCGCGATGGGAACCTTAACCAGCTTTCGCAGCCGCGGAAGATCTTCGCCGAACGCCTCCGCCCGCACCGGATCCTCGACAAAGAACGGCGCCAGGTTTTCGATCAGATCGCATCCACGGATCGCATCTGAAAGATCAAAGCGCTGATGAAAATCAATGCAGAAGTCGCCATCCTTCCCCACGCCTTCGCGCGCCTGCACGCATTCGTCGTAAAGCTGGTTCACTTTCTGACTGGTATTGAACGTCGTGTTCGCTGGGGTATCGGCCGCGCCCATGCGGAACGCCCGATAACCGGCCGCGACGGTTGCCGCCGCGCGTTCCTTCAAGCTCATGCCTGGCTTGATCCCCGGCAATATGCCGCCAGTGTTGTAGCATTCGCAATAATTCCGCGTCATGCCACCGAGAATTTCGTGAACCGGCAGTTGCAAGACCTTGCCCTTGATGTCCCAAAGCGCAAGATCGAGCGCGCCAAGGGCATGTTCTCTTTCGCGCCCCGGGGGATAAAAGAACGCTCGCGACATATCTTGCCATAACCGTTCGATATGCTGCGGGTCTTGCCCGATCAGGCGTCCGGCGCACTGCTTTAGCGCATCCGGAAAACCTCCGTCACCCACACCGGTGATTCCGGCGTCGGTTTCGATGGTCACCACGGTATCGGCCTGATTGAAGAGCGGGTTCGGTTTGGGTGGCGCATAGGCGCGTACGCGCGTGATTTTCATCTTCGGCAAGGCCGCTCGCAGCAGCGGAAGATGGGTGAATCCGTAAGCCACTGCTGCCATCGATTTCAGAAATAATCGCCTGTTCATCCGACCTCCTTCAGCATCCTCTGGACGGCGCACCGTTGTAGCTTCACATATCCGGCAAGTAGCACGCGAACGCGAAACACGTCGAAAAATCGCGGCGATACCGGCAGCCAAGAAACGCCGGGACGGTTTGAAGAAACCTCTTGATTCCATCCGGGAAGGCACTCTACTTGAGCACGATTCTCGGAGACCATGAGGTGCGCTTCTTCGAGGTAACGGCATTCGGCGGGCAACGAGAAGGTAGTGTTGGCTCTGGCAATCGAGTCGGGCACGGCGCACGCGCAAGGACTAACCCTATTATCGCTCTGTGTACGCCACGGCTGCAATCTGCAAATGCTAGGCGGAACGCCGTCGCAGTTGGTCTGCAATACGGTGCGGGCGTGCCGAAGTTCCGAATCAGTACCGCGTCTTTCGTTTGAGTCCCTCCACCAAGGCTAGTTGCTTTCTGTCTTTCGACCAGGCGTAGGTGAAAATTGAGTCGGAAGTAAAATCGGTCAACTGTTTGGCGGGACCGCCATCGATCGGCTGCGCCCAGATGTTGGAAACGCCGGCGCGCGTGTTGATGTATGTCACCGAACACGAGTCCGCCGTCCATTTAAACGGCATGAAACTCGCGGTGGCAGGCAGCATAAGAATCTTGAGGGGCTTGCCTCCGGTTGCGGGATACACCCCCAGCTTCGTGGACAGGGTTTCATCGGACCGGTCCGCGCAAGCGATCCATTCGCCGTTGGGTGAGATCGAGGCGTTCAAAGAAGTGCCGTCGATAAGCCTGGTGGGATCGCCGCCGTCGATCGCGATTCTCCACACCTGCCTTTTTCCGGCACGGTACGAATCGAACGTCAGCCACCTTCCATCGGGCGCGCACGAGGGATATTGGTCTAGGCCTCCATGGGTAAGCTGCGTGGGATTTTCGCCCTCTGGATTGGCGCGCCAAATGTTGAGGCCGCCGCCACGGTTCGACTGATAAAGGATGTAGCGTCGGTCGGCGCAGACCGATGGGATAGAGCCGATGCCAGGGTCCGAGGTCAATTGCCCAGGAGGGTGCCGTCGGAATTCATGAGCCACAGGCTGCACAGTCCGTTGGCCGCCTGAGTGGTTACAATCCGTCCATCCGACGTCCAATCCAAACCGCACATTCCGTTCGAGGCGCCCACGTTTCCCTCCCGTGTGATTCGTTCGGCGCGAGCTGGATGCGACGCGGAAGCGACCCACATGCTTGAGAGTATCGAAGCTTCGTTTCTTGGGTCACGATTACCACATCGAAGCAAGCGTCTGCCATCCGAAGGGGCTTGCTGTTTCCAGCGTTTCGCCCCGCTGGGCGCGGACCGTCCTTACTTACTTATGTGCAAGGCTCCTGTTGACGGCCAAAAGGAATCTGATACACTCACCCTTTCTCCTGTTGATCGTCTAAAGGAGCGTATGTCGTCTTCCAAAAGTGAAGTTCTGCAGGGAACACTGGATTTGCTGGTGCTAAAGACCCTCGATTCCATTGGGCCGATGCACGGTTTCGGCATAGCCCTGCGGATACAACAGATCTCCGAAGACCTGCTGCAATTGAACCAGGGAACACTCTATCCCGCGTTGCTGCGGCTGGAACAACGCGGTTGGATCGCGTCCCAATGGGGCGTTTCGGAAAATAACCGCAGGGCGAAGTATTACTCCTTGACGCGAGCCGGACGCAAGCAGCTTGAGGAGGAAGCGGAAAGCTGGGGCCGCATGTCCGCGATGATCAACCGGGTGCTGGGGGTGAGCTAGCCTATGCGCGAATTTTTCCGCACGCTCATCCACCGGTCCGCTGCACACTTCCGCCGGCGCCGTCTGGAAGACGACCTGGATGAGGAACTGCGCTCGCACCTGGAGATGGCGATCGAATTCAACCTGCGCAAAGGTATGGGCGCCGAGGACGCCCGCCGCGAGGCGCTGCGCAGCTTCGGCGGGGTCGAGCAAACCAAGGAGCTCTATCGCGACCAGCGAGGACTACCTGTTATCGAAACCACCTTGCAGGACCTGCGGTTCGGCTTGCGGATGCTCCGGCGCGATCCGGGTTTTTCTATCCTCGCGATCCTTTGCCTAACCTTAGGCATCGGCGCCAACGCTGCGGTGTTCAGTTGGGTCGAAGGCATTTTATTCCGTCCCTACCCTGCGGTAACCCACCAAGAGCGGCTGCTGGCTCTTACCGGAACGGCACGGGGCGAAGCTGGCGCTACCGCTCTCTCTTGGCCAGATTTCGCCGATTTGCAGAGAAATTGCACGCTCTTTGACACATTTTTTGTAAGCAAAATTACTGGGACTACCCTCAGCATCGGAGACCGCGCCGAACGTACTGTAGGAAGCATCGTGTCGGCGAACTATTTTGATGCCATCGGGGTCCGTCCGATTCTAGGCCGCGGATTCGAGCCGGGCGAAGACTCCGGTCAAAACGCTCATCCTGTGACGGTGATCAGCTACCAGCTGTGGCAAAGACGATTCGAGGGTGATCCACAAATTATTGGGAAAACGCAGCGGCTCAATGGCGTGGTGCACACGATTGTGGGAATCGCGCCGGAGGGATTTTTCGGGACCTTCGTGGGCTGGCGGATGCAGTTCTGGGTCCCAGCGTCGATGGAGGGAATATTTGAATCCGGCGGCTACAAGCTGGAGGATCGTGGTGCGCGGTGGATTGAAGCTTACGTCCGCCTCAAACCTGGCGTCAATCGAGAGCAGGCACAGCAGGAGATCTCCTCGGTCGCGAAACGATTGGAAGGCGATTACCCGGACACCAACCGCGGCCGCGGCGTAATGCTGTGGCCGTTATGGGAAACGCCATTCAACAATGCAGGGACTCTGCTGCCCACGCTCGAAATCATGCTCGCTGTGGTCGTTTTCGTCCTGCTCATCGCATGCGCGAACGTCGGCAATCTGCTGCTGGTCAGGTCGTTCGCGCGACGGCATGAAATGACGGTTCGCCTCGCCATCGGGGCCGGACGCGGCAGGCTCCTGAAGCAGCTTCTCACGGAAGGGCTGATCCTTTCGGCGTTTGGAGCGGCCGGCGGACTGCTGGTTGCGCACTGGTGCCGTCACACGCTCGCGCTGCTCTTCCCAGCGCGGGCTGGGGTGACGATGCACTTGCCTGGGGAAATCGATTGGCGTGTTCTGGCGCTGAGCGCCGGGGTATGCCTGCTGGCGACGCTGCTGCTCGGTCTGGTTCCCGCAATGCAGACCGGCAAGATCGATCTAGCGGGCGCATTGAAATCCGATTCGACGGGCGTGGTTGGGGGCGGCGGTAGAGCGTGGGTCCGCCCGACCCTGGTTGTGATCCAGGTGTCCCTGAGTTTCGTATTGCTGGTGGCAGTGGGGCTATTGCTGCAGAGCCTGCAGAAAATTCGGACCACCAGCCCCGGTTTTTCGACCCATGGAGTGCTTTTCACGGCCATGGATTTGGTGTCGGCGGGATACGATGCACAGCGGGCGGAGAGTTTTCAAGACGAGCTGATCGATCGTGTAAAAGCGCTGCCGGGCGTGGAGTCGGCAGCGTTTGCCCGAATGACTCCACTAAGCTATGGAAGTTTTTCTTCGACGCCGATTGCCGTTGACGGTTATCAACCGCCGCCTGAGGAGCAGCCCATCGTGCAGTACAACGAAGTCGGGCCGGACTATTTCGCAACAATGGGGACTCCATTGGTGTCCGGCCGCGAATTCACCCGCGCGGATGACGAAAGGGGTGCTCTGGTGGCCGTGGTGAATGAAACCATGGCGGGGCAGTATTGGCGCGGGAGGAATCCGATCGGCGAGCGCGTTCAGGTTAGAGGCCGATGGATGCAGGTCGTGGGTGTGGCAAAAGATTCCAAGTACCAGAGCGTTCGGGAAATGCCGAAACCATTTTTCTATGTGCCTTGGCGTCAAAATTTTTCCATCGGGACGGGCTTATATATCCGAACGCCGCTGAGCCCGGAGAGAGTGGCGACGGCTCTTGCCCGCGAGGTGCACGCGCTCGACGGGAACCTTGCTCCATACGAAGTAATCACGCTACAGGAACAAGTGGATCGCTCAACAGCGCCGCAACTAGTCGCCGTAACTCTAGTCGGCGTTTTGGGTGGTTTGGCGCTTTTGCTTGCGACCATCGGATTGTACGGCGTGATGTCGTACAGCGTGTCGCAGAGCACGCGCGAGCTGGCGCTCCGCATGGCGCTCGGGGCGAGCACAACGGACTTGTTGCGGCTGGTGATGTCGCGCGGCTTGACGTTAATGGCAGGCGGTGTCTTGCTTGGCGCTGCGGTGGCACTCGGATTGACGCGATTACTTGGAAATCTGTTGTACAAGGTGAGCCCGCGCGACCCGCTGGCGTTCGGGGCGGCATTCGCTGTGATGACGATTGCAGCGTTAACAGCGTGTTTTTTGCCCGCGTTACGGGTGACCAGGACTGATCCAGCCCGGGCATTACGCGATTGATTTTCTACAATCGAATTCTTGGCGTTGCCGACCGGATTTCTAACCGCGCTGCCGCCCTAAACCGCGCCGTCTTCTATCCCAAGGTAAGGTTTGCCGACATTACCGGATGTTACTCCCGTAGCGGCTTGAAATCGAAATATGATGGCGGCCACTTCTGCGGACAGCGGGCTGTTCACTCTGCTTTGGGATAACCTGGCGTCAGCGGCGGCGGACTGCAATTATTGGTGCCGCGTTCAGTTAGCCTTCTGCTCGATACCCAAATAGCTCAGAAAAGAGCGCAGGAGCTCGCGCTTAAGTGACTGGTCATCCTTTGGAATCACGGCCTGCCAGTTCTTCAAATCGTGGTCCACCAGGATCAGTTCTATCAGTGTGCTGGTCAGCATCATAAGAGCAAAAGATACCGCCATCTGCGGGTCGGGGTGCTTGACCTCGTATCAGCAGGACATTCAGCGGTCCGTTGCTGCGCATATCGGTGATGTTGGTAAAGACATTCGGACCGAGAGGCTGCTGGGCAGGCAAGGCTGCTGGCGACGGAACCTGATCGGCGCGGTGCTCCTCGAAGCTCTGCAGCGTTATTTTCTGGTCTCTTTCGAGCTCGGTGAAGTCGGACGGCTTCAGCCCATGAACGGGTTGGCCCTTTTTGTGCGTGACCACAACATCAAGTACAACCAAGGGCGACTCCGACTTGAACACATATTTCTCCCCGTCAGGCTCCTGCGCAGATTTGACTTGGCTTTCTAGTGCGCACACACAGGCGAGCACCGCAGTCAACAGACAACCTGCGAGGAAGGTTAAGTTCCGCGGCATTCTCGCAATCCTGGTTTTCCTTGCCAAGCCCCTGCTCAATGATATCGCCCTGAGTGGAACACGGTTTTTCATTTTAGCGGCTGTCTCGAGACAATTGCTAGGGGACCGGAGCGTCTCGCTCAAGTATTTCGCGCTTCGTCTATTTTTATTGCGTTAGACTCCCTTGCATGGCCAAGCGTTTCAGCCTCATAGCGTTCTTGTTATTTCTCTCGGCGGTTGAAGCCACCGCCCAATTAAGTGCTGTGCCGGGTGCGGAGTGGCAGAAGTTAGCGTCACCGGAGCAGGCGGGCTGGTCAGTGCAGAAGTTGGCGAATATCCGCGACTATCTTGAGGAGATTGGCTCGACCTCGGCGATGATAGTGCAACATGGCGTGGTCGTTGCCGCTTGGGGAGACATCGCTCACCGGTCCAACCTGCACTCCTGCCGCAAAAGTTTGTTGAATGCGCTGATTGGAATCGCCGTGGCGGAAAGCAAAATCAACCTCAACGATACACTTGAGAAGCTCGGCATTGACGACAAAAAACCGTCATTAACAGAGGTGGAGAAGCAGGCGACGGTGCGCGATCTACTCGAGGCCCGGTCGGGGGTCTATCATCCGACCGTCTACGAGACCCAAGGTATGATGGAGCAGAAACCGCCACGCGGCTCCCATGCTCCAGACACCTTCTGGTATTACAACAACTGGGACTTCAACGCACTCGGCTATATCTATGAAAAGGCGACGGGCATGAAGATCTTCGACGCATTCTATCGGGAGATCGCACAGCCTATCGGAATGCAGGATTACAAGCCGCGTGACGGGCACTACGTCACCAGCGCGGATACGCGCTTCCCGGCGTACCCGTTTGATATGAGCGCTCGAGACTTTGCGCGCTTTGCCCTGCTTTACCTTCATGGGGGCAGATGGAACAACGCCCAGGTGGTTCCTGAAGATTGGGTGAAGGAGAGCACGCGGCCGTATTCCGACTCCGATTCAGGCGGCTATGGGTATCTGTGGTGGACGGGCGACTCGGCGAGCGGCAAACCGCAAGCGATCTCTTTTCCGAAGGGGAGCTTCTGGGCTGAGGGTCATCTTGGCCAGTATGCCGTGGTTGTGCCACCGCTCGATCTGATTATTGTCAGTCGGTTGGATGAGAAGATGACCAAGCGAACTATCAACAAACGACAGATAGCACAGCTGGTACGAATGGTGGTAGCTGCCGTCCCGGCAGATTAAGGATTTATTCTCTCGGACCTACAATCGCGCGACGAAAACCCGCATGGTTACGGTGTGGCGGCGGTGGGCACGGCACTCTTTGCTATTCTACTGGCACCTGGATGCGCTCTTCGTAGCTCTTCAGATTGGTGGCTGCGCCGCTCATGTTTTCGCTCTCAACTTCCCTGCCCCCTCATACCATCTGTCACCACATAAGTTCCTCTTGGTACTGAGTTTGCCGGTGGGCCGCCCGCTCCAAATGTTACACCACCGTTTAAGATAAGCGAGTAGTTCTTCGTGGATCCCGGAACGTGACGCCGGATAGTGACGCCCAATGTCGATCATTTTCGGAAATCGCACTGGCACGGCCCTGTCTCACCCAATCCCTTTACTCAATGCTGGTCGGCTCCCGCATGCTCTCTTCTAGAGGGCTCGTTCGTACAAGGCGGTCATGTCCTGCTCAGTACAAGGCCGCGGGTTCAGCAAATGGCACGCATCCTGCATCGCCTTCTTCGCGAGTTCGGGGATCATCTCGGGAGTGATGCCGAAAGCGCTCAAGTGGGCGGAAATCCCCATTTCTTTGAGCAACTGCTCGATCGCCTGAATGACTGCGGTTCCAGCGTCATACGTCGACATTTGTCCATTATCGAGCTGCATGGCGATGGCCAGGTCACCGAGGCGGTCGCCCGAGACAGTACGATTAAACTCCAGGACGTGAGGCAGCAGCACTCCGTTGGTGGTGCCGTGATGGAGTCCGGCAACAGAAGAGAGCGGATGAGCCAGCGAGTGGGTGACCCCCAGCCCCTTTTGAAAGGCAACCGCTCCCATCATCGAGGCCATCATCATGTTGGTCCGGGCGAGGATGTCCTTTCCGTTGCGAACAGCAGCCGGCAAGTTCGAATAAGCTAAACGAGCTCCCGCAAGCGCGATCGCATCGCACATCGGGTGATAGCCCTTAGCCAGATAGGCCTCGATGTTATGAGTGAGTGCGTCCAAGCCCGTCCCGGCAGTGACCAAAGGCGGCATGCCGAGGGTCAGTTCCGGGTCGTCGATAGCGACATTGGCAATGAGATGAGGACTGAAAATCACGGTCTTGCGGCCGGTCGCTTTCAACTGAACCACCGCACTACGACCCGCTTCGGAGCCGGTTCCGGAAGTTGTAGGAATGGCGATCATCGGCGGCAAGTTCGCCGAAATCTTTTCACCGCCGTCGAGCTGATCGTCGTATTCCTGGAGTGGCAAGAGATGGGTAATTCCCAGGCGGATCAACTTTCCGGCGTCGATGGGACTTCCGCCACCGACGGCCACGATGGCATCGCAGCCTTCGCTGCGGTAGTGCGCGATACCTTCCGAGATGTTCTTTTCAACCGGGTTCGGATCGACCGCGTCAAACAAGGAAAATTGCAGTTCTGGCGCCGAACCAGTCACTCGTTCAGCGAGCCCGGCTTTCACGATTCCGCGATCGGCTACGAGAAGCGGCCTTCGGATGGCCAGACGCGCCATTTCTTTGGAGAGCTGGCCGAGCGATCCGGCGCCGAACAGAATGCGGGTCGGGAATGAAAAGGTGGAAATTCCTGCGGTCATGAGCCCACCTTCCCAGCGGACACTTCCGCCGAAAGCAAAAATGGTTGAATGAGGGAAGCAAGCGCGGCGCCCCTAGATAGATTCAAAATAGCGCTCCAGTTCCCAGTCGGTGACGGCCCGTTCGAATTGCCGGACTTCCCAGTCCCGGGTCATCGAGAAGAAATCGACAAATTCATCGCCGAACGATTTCCGTGCGGCTTCGCTTTTGCTGAACAACGCGTTGGCTTCTTTCAGGCTCCGGGGCAGGGGCCCAGCGTCGGAAGCGTACGCGTTTCCGGTAGCCGCCGGGATCTCCAGACCTGCTTCGATTCCGTAGAGACCCGAAGCGATGCTGGCGGCAAGCGAAAGATAGGGATTTGCATCGGCGCCGGGCAGCCTATGTTCCACGCGGGTCGCCTTGGGACCCGCAACGATGGCCCGCAGCCCGGTGGTCCGATTATCAAGCCCCCAGGTGACGTTTGCCGGAGCCCAGCTTCGTGTGCCCGGCGCGGTGCGTTTGTAGGAGTTGATGGTCGGCTGAAACATGACCGTTAACTCCGGCATCAGCGCGAGCTGGCCGGCGATGTAGTGTTTCATCAGCGTCGACATTGACGCTTTGCCTGCCTTTTCGCGTTGATAGAAGAGATTTCGCTTCCCCTGAATGTCGCCGAGGCTCTGGTGGACGTGACCGCTCGATCCCGGCAATTGGGGATTCCACTTGGCCATGAACGTGGCCATCAATCCACGCTTTTGCGCAATGATTTTCACGGCTGTTTTGAATAGCGCGGCCTTATCCGCCGCGCGCAAAGCACTGTCAGCGCAGATTGCGGATTCGTATACGCCCGGACCGGTCTCCGTGTGATGACCCTCAAGCTCAATGCCTAAATCTCTTGCACCATCCATGATGGCATGCGAGAGTTCCGAATCGACGGAAGCACGCAGAACGCTGTATCCAAACATCCCCGGTGTGAGGGGAATGAGCCCCGCGAACCGCTTGGCCCGAGCTGAATGCGGGTCCTCCCGAAAAAACCAATACTCGAACTCGACGGCGGCGCGGATGGAATAATTCATCCACTCCGCTCGCTCGATCACGCGGCGAAGAACGTAACGCGGGGAAGTGCCGAGCGGCGCGCCGTCAGCCCGGTAGAAATCCAGCAGGAAAAAAGCAGTGTTTGGTTCCCAGGGAAGAACGCAAAATGTTGAGGTATCGATCCGAGCGGCGAGGTCCGGGTACCCGGTGTGCGAGCCGGTGACGGCGTTCTGATCGTAGAGAACGTCGGCGCTATCCCAGCCGAAGATTACGTCGCAAAAACCGAGGCCGCTTTCGATCGTGGACAGACACTTTTCGCGAGACACGTATTTTCCGCGCAGTATTCCGTCCCCGTCGAAGCCGCCAAGCTTGACCTTGTCGATCTTGCGCTTGGCAAACGCCCGTTTGATTCGCTCAGTGTCGGTCATATCCACCTAGCCAAAATTGAGAAATCGCATTCATCTTTCCAATCGACTGGAGCGTTGGCCATTGTTCCCAATCCCCTCAAAATTCATGGCTGCAATGCGACCCAAACCGATTTCACGCGCGTGTAGGACTCGATTGCGTGCGGACCCATTTCCCGGCCGAATCCACTCTGTTTGCAGCCTCCGAACGGCGAAGCGCTGTCGAAACAGTTGTAGTCGTTGATCCAGACCGAGCCGGCTTTGACTTGTTGCGCCATCCAGTGGGCGAGGCGAATGTCGCGTGTCCAAACAGCGGAGACCAGACCATAAATTGTGGAGTTGGCCATTTCCGCGGCCTCTTCGGCATCACGGAATTTCAAAGCGGCCAGCACCGGCCCGAAAATCTCTTCCTGTGCAATCTTCATCTGGGGATTCACATCGGCAAATATCGTCGGCTTCATGTAGAAACCGTGCGCTTTGCTTCCTTCGGTGTCCCTTTCGCCACCGCAGACCACCCGAGCGCCTTCTTGTTTTCCGGCTTCGACGTAGTCGAGGATCCGTTGCAGTTGAGCCTGGCTAATCTGCGAGCCCATCTCGGAGGAGGAATCAAGCGGGTCGCCCACTCTCATTTTCTTGGCGCGCTCGGCGAGATCGCTGACGAATCGATCGTAGATCTTCTCGTGGACCAACAAGCGGGACCCAGCGCTGCAGACTTCACCCTTGTTTGCATAAATGCCCCAGAACGCCGCTTGAGACGCGCGCTCGAGGTCGGCATCCGGGAAAATAATGTTGGGGGACTTGCCACCGAGTTCGAGAGAAAGCGGCTTCAAATTGCTTTCGGCGGAAGCTTTCATCAGCGCTCGAGCGGTGCGAGTGCTGCCGGTAAATGCAATTTTGTCGACATCGTTGTGCCGCGCCAGTGCGTCGCCGGCGGAGTGGCCGAAGCCGGTTACAACGTTTACCACGCCATCGGGAACTCCAGCCTCCAGGCAATATTCGGCAAGTTTGAACGTGGTCAGAGGAGTCATCTCCGATGGCTTGATCACCATCGAGCAGCCGGTGGCCAGCGCGGGGGCAACTTTCCAAGCAGCTAGCAACATCGGATAGTTCCAGGCGGTAATCATTCCTACCACGCCGACGGGCTCGCGCAGGGTGTAATTCAAATAATCGCCATCGACAGGGATGGTGTCGCCGACGATCTTTCGCGTCCAGCCGGCATAGTAGAAAAAAATATCTGACGATGGAGGAATGTCGCCCCGCAGGGCCTCGCGAAAAGTCTTTCCATTACTGAGGGATTCCAGCATGGCCAGTTCTTCTTTGTTCTTCTCAATCAGCTCACCAATTCGCCAGATGATTCGCTCGCGCCGCGACACCTGGAGGCCTCGCCAGGCGCGACTTTCGAAAGAGCGCCGGGCGGCACGGACAGCGCGGTCGACGTCCTCCGGGCCGGCATCAGGGACAGTCGCGAGCTGATCGCCGGTCGCGGGATTGATAACCGGGATGACCCGGCCCGACACCGAGTCTTCATATTTCCCGTTTATAAACAATTTGCCATTCATGAAGTTCTGAATCGCAGCAAGAGGCGTCATACTCTCCTCGCAAATTCCTCAGGAGGCCGACGTGAAGCTCTATCCGTCAATACTCCCGGCATTGGGCCGGTGAACTTTGTGTTTGCCGCTCGCGAGATGAACGGACAGCAAAACAGCCATCACCAGAACAATACCCCAGCCGGCGCGCGCATTCGGCGGCATCACCATGATGATACAGATGAATACCGTCCAGAGGATGGCCAGCACATTGATGGTATTGCTCGAATTCCCAAGGGTCCACGGGCCGCGTTTCGCCGCCCAACTTTTCTTCTTGCGCCAGCCGAGGTACACCGGAATCAGGTACGAAAGATAGAAACCAACAACGCTGATCGATGTAACCACTGAGTATGCCCCGCTATATATCAGGGCTCCAAAAGCCAATGCAGCGGAGAGCCATATCGCGGCCACCGGCGTTTTTCGCTGGACGCTCACGGCGCTCCACAAACGGGAAAACGGCATGCCGTTATCGCGCGCCAGTGCATAAAACGAACGGGAGACCGAGGTGATAGCGGCCAAGCCGCAAAACCACATCGCCAGAACGGTTAGACCAAGGACTGCGGTCACCGCCTTGGTTCCCAGCGAGAACTGTACAATGGCAAGAACCGCGGGAATCGGGTTCCCACCGGCGTCTTTGGCTCCCAGCACGGCAGAAATACCGGGAATTGCCCAAGCCAGCGACAAGATCAATAGATAGCCGAATACCCCGGAAACGACGACGGACATCACCATTCCCCACGGCGCCCGGCGGCGCGGGTCAAGCGTCTCTTCGGCCATGTGGGCGGATGCGTCGAAACCGGTATAAGTCCACTGGGCCTGCAAAAGACCGAGCATGAACAGCCAGGCGTAGGGAGCGTGGATGTTACTGGACGACACCGCTGCCATCAGAAAATGAAGCGGTTGCTTCGGAGCGAAGCCCCATAGCGCACCGATCAGAACGATAACACCCAGGATGTGAACGGTCACACTCAGATCGCTCAGCCACGCGACGATCCGCGCCGAGAAATGATTAATTACGGTCTGAGACACCAGCAAAAGCGCGTAGACAATCAAGACCACCGACGCACTGGCTTGAAGCCCAGCCATCGGCAACAGGAATTGCGCACAACCATAGTCGATTCCGGCAATTGCCGCTACCAAACCTACGATGTTCAGCCAAGCCGTGAACCAGGCCCACATAGGCCCCCCAAGCTGCGCCGACCAGTGATACATCCCTCCCGATGTTGGCAGCGCCGAACAGAGCTCCGCCATGCTCAATGCAACCAACAAAGTTCCCAAGGTAGCCAGCGGCCATCCGAGGGTCATTTCTCGAGGACCACCCATGGTGAGCCCGTAATCGAACAGGGTGACGGCACCGGTCAAAATAGAGATGATGGAAAACGAGATCGCGAAGTTGGAAAAGCCACCCATCCCGCGAAGGAATTCCTGGGCGTAGCCGAATCGAGCGAGCTCCTGCGCATCTTTTTGGGCGATTGAGTTGTTGGAAATTTCGATGGCTGTTCCCATCTCTCTTGGGTCCGCGAATCACTTCCTGCATCTGACAAGATCTTACCGCGAGAAGCTATCGAAGCCTTGAAAATCCCCGCCCGAAGGGCGGAATACCCACTAACGGAGAGCCCTTCTCTCCTGGGTCGAAAATCCCGAGGCTCACCGAGCAATTGCCAGTTGAGAACTGGCAGGTTCGACCCGATAGCCGAGGCTGCGAAATTCGCGGATCATTCTCGCCGCCCGGCTTTGCTTTGACTTTTTGCTGACCGCCGGGCCGCCTTCCTCGTAACGAACTCCCTGGTGCAGAATCTTCCAGATGAGACGGCACTGCCGATGGGCAACCGCCCCGATAGTTTGTTTGTGTCCGAGGCGCGGTTCCGTGCGGCGATAGGCGACCTCGAAGATAGTTCCCTTGGCCTTCACTGCAGCGTTCGCAGACTGATGGATGAGATTGGTTTTTCACCTCATGCCGTTGGTGTCACCGAGATCTACGTAAATTGGATCTACATCCTATGTATTATGGTACGAGCGTCCTCCGGAAACCGGTTCCATCGGAATTCGTCGAATAACACCATTTATTTCGGTAATGTACGTATCTGCAAAATAATCCGCTGTTGGGCACTAAGTTGCTGGGATTCTCATATCTTGGTCGCTCACGGGTGTCGGGAAGAGTATCGACCTAACGCGGGGTGGCGTGCGACCGTTGGCCGACTGAGGGTCAGCTCACAAGCGCTGACGCGTGTACTCGATTCTGGTACTTGGCCGCTTCGCTCCGGGACGCCTGAGTCAGTTTACGGTGAGGTGCTCCCCGAACCCAATAGCGGCTGCGTGAGTGCAAATAGGGAGGAACAGCACAATGACTCGTGTTCGGAAGGTTTTTCTGTTGAGTGTTTTGGTGGCGTCTTTTCTCCTTTTGGGTAGCACGTCGAGCGCCCAAGTGGTTTCAGGGTCGATCAGTGGCAGCGTCGTCGATAGTTCGGGTGCGCGTGTGCCGGGCGCCAGCGTAAGCATCACGAATCATGAGAATGGCACCACGACTCATGCCACAACGTCGGACACCGGTTTTTTTCGCTTCTCGTTGTTGCCGATCGGCTCCTATGACCTCGTGGTCCTCAAGTCGGGCTTTGAGAGAGTCGATGTCGGCGGCATCAAGGTAGACGCCAATGCTGAGTATTCGACCGGTGAACTGAAGCTCGAACTTGGTTCCCAGACCACCACAGTGGAAGTATCTGCACCACCCCCGCTGGTCGAGGCCACCCAGGCTCAAGTAACGTCGGATATCACTGGCGAAACATTAGCCACGTATGCGGGAGTTGCTGAGAATCAGGGTTTGGACATGATGGCCTTGCAAGTGCCCGGAGTGGTCAACACGCGCGACAACACCTTTTCCAACACTAACGGCGTCGGTTTCTCGGTAGACGGCCTTCGGGGACGATCGAACGACGAGCAAATTGATGGACAAAATAATAACGACAATTCTGTGACCGGACCGGGGATATTCCTCGCCAATACCGATTTCGTCCAGGAGTATCAGATTACCACCAGTAACTTTGGTCCCGAGTACGGCCGGAACTCCGGTTCAGTGGTCAATCTGAATACTAAGAGCGGAAGCAACACTTGGCATGGCGATGTTGGCGGGACGGAAACCAACTCGTATCTGACCACGCTCTCCAATGAAGAGAAGACCTTTGAAGGTTTGACCAAACCACCGCATTTCAACCAGGAATTCTCTGACGCCACGATCGGTGGGGCGCTCAAGAAGGACAAAATTTTTGTCTTCGGCGGCTTTGACGATGAGCTCGAGCCATCCACCGGCGTCTTCAACAGCGGCAATCTCACTCCTACTCCCGCTGGCGTTGCCGCATTGGCCGGTTGCTTCCCAGGTAGCACCAGCATTCAGGCCCTCCAGGCATATGGCCCTTTCGCCATCAAGGGCGGCAATCCGGTAGTGCCCGCTGGTACTACGGTGCCCGAGTACATTGACAATGCCCCCGTCAACAACACAACGGACCCGGTCACCGGCAGCCCGGCCTGCGGCTACCAGTTGGGCGGAATCCAGAGGGTACTCCCCAACGGCTCGACTGAATACGACTGGATCGCCCGTGCGGACCTGGAACTTAGTTCCAAGGACGCAGTCTTCGTGCGGTTCCTTTCTCAAAAGTTGAATTTCCTGAATGCCGATGGATCCGGCGCCGAGGGTTATCCGGTCAGCGTTCCTTCGCTCAGCCGGACCACACTGGGTCAGTGGACGCACACTTTCAGCAATAACGTGGTGAACGAATTCCGCGTCGGCTACAGCAACCTCAGCGTTCAGTTCGGAGGAAACACGATCGGAAATACCGTGCCGCTAGACGCAAATATTAGCAGTGCCTTGAGCAGCATCGCCTTCGCCGATCCTACACTTTTGGGTTTCGGTGTCAATCCCGACTTCCCGGAAGGTCGCGACGTAAAGACCTGGCAAATTCAAGACAATTTCGATATTACGCGCGGGCGGCACCAGCTTAAGGCCGGTGTGAACTTCACCTACCAGAATTCACCCAACACCTTCTTGCCCAATTATAATGGTTCCTACACCTTCGCGAACTGGAGCGCGTACGCCGCCAACACGCCAGCGTCGGTATCCATTACCGACGGGACGCCGGCATTCACTTTCAAGGAGTACGACACTTTCTGGTACGTCGGTGACAACTGGAAGGTCAGAGACAACCTAACGTTGAATCTGGGGCTCACCTATTCCTTCTTCGGGCAACCTGCCGATGTGTTGAATCAGATCACCGTGGCTCAACAAAAAAGTTCGACTCCGTTCTGGGATCCGACATTGCCGCTCTCGGTCACCACCGATCCGAAACTCCCGGCCATCAAGGATCTGTTTGGGCCCAGCGTCGGATTTGCGTGGTCTCCTCGGGGAAGACTATTTGGCCAGGACAAGACGGTGATCCGCGGCGGCTATCGGTTAACGTCCGACCCGGTGTTTTACAACCCCTACCTAGATGCACATATTGCGGCGCCTGCTGTTTTGGCCCAAACCCTGACAGCTCCCTCGTCCGGGGTTCCTTCATCGCCGACCGGTGCGAATGTACGCGGCGAATACGCCAGCAGCTTAACTCTGGGCGTTTTTGATCCGCGGAATTTTAACCGCACCATCCTCGCTCCGAACCTCGGTCCAGACCGCGTTCAGGAATGGTCGTTGGGTCTTCAGCGCCAAGTCAGCACGCGAGTTGCAGTGGAGGCAAGATACGTAGGGAATCATGGGATGAGCTTGCTTCAGGCGATCAATCAGAATCCATACATCGCTGGACTCGCTGCTGCGTATCCAAATTTAGTTCCTTCGGGAGATACCCCTTGCACTACTCCCCTGGCGAGCGTTCCCAATGCCCTCGGCACTTTGAATTGCAGCGAGGGCAACACTCGGCAATTTGGAAATACCGGATTTTCCAACTACAACGCTTTGCAGACGGAGTTACGGACCACCGGTTTGTTCAACCAGTTGACCTTGAAAATGGGATACACCTACAGCAAGACCATGGACAACGTCAGCGAAATTTTCAGCACGTTCGGGGGTGGCAACTCGATTGCTTATTCGCAAGATACCCTGAACTACACTGGGCACGAATATAGTCTGTCGGGTTTGGACACCCCCAACGTCTGGACGGTCAATTTCGTTGAGGAGATACCGTTCATGAAGTCGCAGCAGGGGCTGCTCGGTCGCCTCGTTGGCGGCTGGGCGATCTCGGGGAACTATACGATTGCGTCCGGTGAGCCGTTCACCCCATCGCAGGAATATGTAAACTACTTTTCCGGCGGAGTGGCCAACGATACCAATTTCGATCTCGCCCACATCGGTACGTTTGAGACTTCTCGTCCCTTCATCGGAAGCCCGAGCGCCCCAGCGACCGAGGTCGGTATTTACGCAGCTGACGCGTGCAGCGTTTTTGGTGTCGGATGCGCGGACGCACCGAATAACTTGATTTCCCTGAATGCGATCAACACCCCGCCTGCTTCCGATGTCTCGGTTTCGAAAAGCCAGGTTCGCTTCATTGCCAATGGCGCCGAAGCGGACGCGGTATTCGGAACGCCCTTTGGCAATGCTGCTCGCAACAGCCTTCGCGAATACTGGACCAACACTGCAAACGTTTCTATATTTAAGAACATCAAGATCGCGGAACGGTACATGCTCCAATTTCACGTGACCGCGACCAATGTATTTAACCATCCTAACTTCAGCGGGATCGATCCATTCATTGAAGATGCCGGTTTGACCTTGAACGAAACCGGATTCGCAAATGACCAACTCTATCCCGGTGGCAACCGCACCATCTATTTCGGGCTGAAGCTGGTCTTCTAAGACCCAACCGAACTCTTCACGGCGCCCGGTTCGGCGGACGACTCTCCGATACAGCTCTCCGCTACCGAGCGGGAGCTACAGGGCAGGTGGTTCACAGTCGAGTTCGGTGGCGGCCGCGAGGGGCTAAGCAACGAGCAAAAAGGGGATCGCGAATGGATTGCCAACTTTGATAAGTATCTCGACGACATCGTCGATCTAACGCCCTCCTCTGGCGAATCGAATGGCGATGCATTGCAACATAAATGTGCATTGATGCACTCGGCGATCATGGCCGCACCGCCAGAGCCGCAAACGGATCGAGTGATTGCTGAGTGCGCCGATCGTGGAAAAGATCGAAGCAGCGATTCACAGCTGCGGCTCGGCGTCCTGCGACGTGCTGGTCCCCGCGAGAACCTACCAGGCCAGCGTATGCCGAGGCTATCGCACAAACGCCGCCGCGAATTCCTTTTACTGAGAGACCGGAGCTCGCGCACCCCGCCCCGGAAGCACCCCGTGAACAAGCTGCCCATCTTTCAGGACAGGCACGCCATTCACAACGACAAATTGTATGCCTTCGGAATATTGCAGCGGCTGTTCGTATGTCGCTTTATCGATGACACGATTGGCGTCGAACACCGTGATATCCGCATCCGCCCCCACACGAATTCTTCCTTTTTTCTCAAAAGCCGGCGCGCGTTTCTCCAACCGCTGCGCCGGCATCAGCGTCATTTTCCGAAGCGCCGTCATCAAATCCAGCGCCTTCTCCTCTCGCACGTAGTGGCCGAGGACCCGCGAGAATGTCCCTTGCCCCCGGGGATGCACTTTCGCTCCGGTGATCATCATTCCGTCGCTCGCGATCATCACCATCGGATTAGCTACCGCCGTTCGCGCCGCGTCTTCCGGGATCGAGTGGATCACCACAATTCCGCCCTGCTCGCGGTACTTCTCGAACGTCTCCGGTGTCAGCCGTTCGCCGGTCTCCGCCCACTGCAAATCTTTGTAGGTGATCCCCATGCTCTCCTGCCAGCCGGGATCGAAAACTGCCGACTGCAACGCCGTACTTGCCGCGGTGTACGGATAGCACTCTGTGGTCACATCCAGCCCATGCCACCTGGCGCCCTCCACCATCGCGATCAGCTCCGGCGTGTATTTCAGCCCCATGCTAGTGATATGCACCACGTGCAGCGCCGCGCCCGTTGCGGCCGCGGCCGCTACAACCTCTTCCAGCGCGGCCAGTCCCGTGGTGGGCTCCTTCAACCCCGCATACCGCAGGTGCACGTGCACCGATGCGCGGTATTTCGCGGCAATTCGGAACATTTCCACGATTTCCGAGTGCGTTGCTGCCGCCGTATAATTCACTCCCATTCCTTCCGCCAGCGCGCCTTGGCGGAATCCTTTCTCCATCCCCGCGCGTATCTCCGTCAACTCTTCAGCCGTTGCCACACGATGTGCCGCATCTCCAGTCGGCAAAAAGGTTCCTGTGTCGTGCATCACTTTCATCCGCACCGGGATGTGACCGACGCTGACTCCGAAATTGATCAGCGACTTCCCCTCCCGCGCGGCATACCACTGTTCCACATCGTCCGTCCCCACTTCCAGTTCCAGCGAGGTCGTCACGCCGTCATGCGCCTGAAACTCATAATTCCGCGGCTCCTGCCCGTGCTCATGCAGATCGATGAATCCAGGCGCCACCACCAAACCCTTCGCCTCGATCGTCGTCTTGCCTTTCAGCGGTGTTTCGGAAATTGCAGAAACCTTGCCGTCCCGGATACCCACACTGCGCACCCCATCCAGCCCCGATTCCGGATCCATCACTCGCCCTCCGACGATGACAACGTCATAAGGCAGATCGGCAGCCTCGGAACCGGCCAGCCGCGGCCGCGACGTCGCACCCAGCCACACAACGAAAAGCGTCGTCACAAAAATCAATTCTCGCTGCAACGCCAGCCGCCGTCTCAAACCCATCCCAGCCTGCAACGCCGTAGCCATCAAGTCCAAGACCATTCGCGCATCTCCGCTGGCCGCAAAAGCAGCAGCCTAATCGTTTAACCCGACGACAACGGAGGTCCGGTGACCCATGTCCTCCGCTGCGTCACCAAGTCCCTCGGCCGAGAACCGGAACATGCTTCGAACCGAGACTCCACGCTCGCACCAAGTGGACCGCCCGCTTGCGCTTGTAGGGGTTGTCCAAAAGAAAAGGTTTCCGCCATCGCTGCGACTCCTCTCACTTTTTTGGGGGTTCGGAGTGTTCGTTCAACATTTCTTCTTCAACAACTTGGGGCACTCGCGTTCAAAATGGCACGCTGGCAGTTGCGGCGGGCGCGACGTGTACAATCCCCTCCTGATACCACTGGTGATTGCAAAAGTCGAGGAACTTCGCGATTGCCCGCTGCAACTCCTCGGGACACGTGCTTGTGGCGCCTGCGCGACTCGTCCACGATCTCCATCACGTGGCCATGGCGCCGATGCCATACGGGCGCGAGGCGGAAAATGGGAGCTGCGGCGCCGAAGATCAGGAACGGCGACTCTGAGCAGCGCGGAGCCAAACGAGGAACACCGCCGAAGCGATAAATCGCGAGAAGGATTCCAAACGGGACACCTGTAGCGCTGCCTTGGATACATCGGCCTCAAGGAACCCCGGATGCTTAAGTTGTTGCGGCTTTCGCGGATCCGACCGATCTGGGTACTTGGTCAAGTGTTTGTCCAGCATGGTGAAGATCAACGTTACGATTCCGAACTGAATCGCTAGCTGCAGGAGAAGAGCGGAGGTCACGTCCGAAAAGGAGACTGATTGTCCTCCGGCGAACAATGCGACAAAGACCATGAAGACGACGGTGAACGAAATACCCAGATTGAAAGATAGTACTTTGATATAGAACGGGAACAACATCGGCCGATCCGATTGTCAAGTGGGTTTTTTACCGACTCTTCGCGTGGCGAAGGTCGCCCCGTGCAACCTTAGCAGGGCGCAGGTCGATTCCAAAACGCCCACAGTCGCCGCCAGCCGCTCAGTTTTCTAGTTGGTGCAGGTACCGGCCATCGAGCGGGTATCGCTCATGGTTCCGGAAACCGTCACACTGTAGCTCAGAGTGGTGCATCCCGATGCCGAGACGGTCACCGCGTCCGGTGTGTGCATTTCCTGAGTTGCTGAAGTGCCGCTGTTGTACATCCGGAATTCGGTCACCACCGCGGAGATCTGTCCACTGGAGTTGGTTGTTCCGGAATAGATGTTGTTGCCCAGAGCGTCGGTGATGGAAACCGATGCGCCGCTGACCACCGCGCCGCTCCCGTCTTCCACCGTCAAGGTGTAGGTCCAGTCAATCCAATACTCAGCGGTCTGACCGTTGTTGCCGGGCACGGTCATATTGGTGGAGGTTTTGGATGCGGATCCGGTGAAGGTGGTATCTCGGAAGTGCAAGCCGCCCGGTGTCACCGGGGTGCCGCCATTCCAGAAATAGAAGGTGGTGAATCCAGTTGGTGTGGGGCCCGATCCCAGGGTGCAGGAGATACACGTGAATGGTCCGGCGCCGTCCCAATCGACGTAGATTGAGGATGTATCTCCGATGAAGGTATCTTTCGTCGCGGTGAAGGCCGGCTGCCCTCCGGAATCCATGCTCAGGCCGGTTGCCGCTACTCCCGCCGTAAATCCGGACATCAACTTTCCGGTATAGGAATTGTTCGAAGAGGTGTCGCCGGTGCCGACTGCGGTGAGCCGCAAGCCCACCGCGTTGCACTTGAGCGCATTCCCAACTCCGGTGTTGCCGACGTCGGATGCCCCCGATGCGTTGTCGTCGTACTGTAGTGCGTAGACGCCTCCCAGCTCGCATCCACCGTATTCGGAGTTGTCGTTCGTTTCGGTTACCGTGATGGTATTGCCCTGCGCCACAGTCCCGTTGATCGTGTATGCCGAGGAGTCGAGGGAAATTCCCCGGCCCTGGGTGGGAGTAATGGTGTTGTTGTGCACGTTCTCGTTTTCTGACCACGCGTAGATTGCGAAGTCGTTGGTGTATTGGTTGGTTCCGACGGTGCCCTGGTCGACAGTGTTGCCGTAGATCGCCCCGCCTATCGTCTCGTCCAGTATCCCGCCCTGTGGACCGCCGATGATGGTGTTGTTGTAGATCTGCGCGCCGGTGGTTACGCTCGGGCCCTGATCGATCCGGATGGATGCGCCGTCGATGTCGTAGCGACTCACAATCGTGGTGACGTTGTTGTGGAACGTGTTGTTGTAGATGATCGCGCCGCCGGGTACCGACGCTCCCGCGTAGTCCACATAAATTCCCATAGCCGAGTTGGTCTGGAACGTAAAGGTGGTGTCGTGAACTGTCGGCCCGCTATTAAGCCCCTGCCCCATGCGAATGCAATGCGAAAAGGTCCCGGTGCTGCCGCTGCCTTCCACGATCGATCCGCCGTACACCGTGAAACCATCGAATGAGCCGCCGCACGCATTGCCGGCCGGGTTTTCAGCATCCCAGCAAGCGATTCCGCTGATGCCGAACGCCCCTCCGTTTGTCGCGGTGTTGTAGGTGATGGTATAGCCGTTCAAGTTGAGGGTGATATTGTCGGCTTGAATCGAGAAGCAGCTTTGGGTGGACGAAACGTCGTTTTGCAGCACGTAAGTGGTCCCGGCGTTTGCCAACGTGCCGCACGCAGTGAGAGACGTACCGGACGCGGCTGCCGAAATCACGATGGTATACGCCTGGCTGGCGGTTTGGCTGGGCGAACTGGAATCGGTCACCTTCAGCGTAAAGGAAGAAGTTCCACTCGCCGTCGGTGATCCGCTAATGGTGCCGGTAGACGCTCCCAGGGTCAATCCGGTGGGCAACGTACCACTGCTGACCGACCAGGTGTAGGGAGTGGTTCCGCCCGTCGCCGCCGCGGTGGCGGAATACGACGATCCCACTTGACCATCGGCAAGTGACGTGGTGCTTATCGATAGCGTCGAGGTGTTCGACGCGACCACCAAGCTGAAGGTCTGCGTGGAGGTCAGCGCCGGGGAGCTCGAATCCGTGACCTGCACGGTGAACGACGCGGTCCCCGCCGCGGTCGGTGTTCCGGATATCGCACCCGCGCTGGAAAGAGTCAAACCAGCATTTAGCGATCCGGAGGTAATCGACCATTTGTATGGCGTCGTGCCGCCGGTGGCGCTCAGCGTCGCGGCGTAGCCTGTGCCCACCTTCCCGGCTGCCAATGAGGCGGTGGTGATCGAAACTGGGTTCGCCGTGGTCGTCGACACCGGGAGGGTGTAGGTCGTTTGCGCCGTCTCCGCGGGAGTGCTTGAGTCTCTGACCTCGGCGACGAAGATAAACGATCCGGAGGCTGTTGGCGTGCCGCTGATGGTGCCTGTGGAGGAGATAGACACTCCACTCGGAAGTGTGCCAGCCGCTAAGCTCCAGGAATAAGGCGTGGTTCCGCCGGTGGCCGCTAGCGTTCTGGAGTAGGCCGTGCCCACTTTGCCGGACGGCACGCTGGACGTCGAAATCGCCAGGGTGGATACCCCAGCGCTAACCGACAAGATGAATTGCTTGCTCGCAACCTGCGGCGGGGTCTCCGAATCCCGCACGTCGCCCATGATTGTGTACGTTCCGGAAGTTTTCGGCGTGCCGGAAACGACTCCGGCGGATGACAATGTCAGCCCCTCCGGAAGTGAGCCGGAACCCATGCTCCAGGCGTAAGGAGTCTTACCGCCGGAGGCAGCCAGCGGCGAAACATAACGAGCGTTGACCTTACCGTTGGGAAGCGATTCCGAGGTGATCGCCAGCTTACTTCCCGGCGCGGCCACGGCCAGCCGTAGCCCTTGGCTGGCGGTCTGCGCAGGGCTGCTCGTATCCTGCACGTGCACCAGGATGTCGAACGTTCCGGCCGCCGTGGGTGCCCCGGACAATATTCCCGAGCTGCCCAACGTAACGCCTGCCGGCAGGTCGCCGCCCAACATGGTCCAGGTGTATGGTCTGGTCCCGCCAGTGGCGCTAAGCGTGGCCGAATACACCATGTCTTCCGTGGCTCCTGTCAGCGTCGTGGTGGTGATGTCGAGCGCAGTCGCATCGGCGATGGTCAAAGTCAAACTTTGCGAGGAGGTCTTCGGAGTGGAGCTCGAATCCGTCACTTTGACCAAGAATGACGTAGTCCCCGCGGCGGATGGGATACCTTCGAGCTCTCCGGTGGAGGGGGCCAGTGCAATACCTGCGGGGAGTTTTCCCGACGCAATGCTCCAGTGATAGGGCTGTACTCCGCCCTGTGCTGTGAACTGAGCGGAATACGGCTTATGCATTTCCCCGGGGGCCAGCGCCGCGGTGGTGATCGTAGGGATAGGTTTGGTGGCGGCGCCTATGGCTCCGACGCATCCGCCGGTGCTCAGCGCGAGAAACAGGGCTAGCAAAATGAAAATCGAAGAATGCGACAGCGATTCCCGATCTCCGGGAAAGTTCGCAACGAAGTCCCTCATGACGTCCCCCACCAGCTTGGTCGGTACCCAGCGCGGATACACACGCAGGTAAGGCCGATTTCAGAAACCACGAAACCAAAAGAGCAGCTAAACCCCACGAAACGTCGAGAGACAACGTTCCAGGCATATAAAGGCAGATAATTTGGCTTATTGCTCGGGCTTCCGAACCGACTACTCGGATCAACCAATACAGGCGCTCAGCAAACTCCACAAAATCTACTGAGGCCTGCTTCCGGCGTTGGTAGGATAGGTATAAGGTATCGCCGAAAACGGACTACACTAAAGTCCCGATATTAAAGGCAGGGGGGTTCTGCAGTTATGCCGCCAAACGCGCAGCGAATTATCCTACGCCCTTTCAGCATCTCGAAGCTGGTCAAAATGCGGCTGCGATGTAAATTGTTCGCGACCGCGTAAAAAAGAGATCGGGCGGCCCGATTGATGAGCCGACAAGTTGTCGTAATAATCAATATCATACCCGCCGCTTTCAAATTCTCAGATCGGAGAGTTGTCCGTACTTTCGGACGGTGAAATTACGCGTATGCACTTGGGGATTGCCCTTCAGCCCTGCGGGCAGGATTGTCGCTGCGCGCCGAAGATCGGCCGAGGTCGCGGGGGACTCCTCAGGATTCCACGCATTAATCTTTTTCATCCCGTGGCGGACTCTTGCCATGCCCGCGAATATCGCCGCCTTCCGACGCTCGAGTTGCGCTGCATGATCGCTCAGCGCAATCTCAAAATTCTTCCCTTGGCGCCGCACGCGACGCGAAAACTCGTCCAGCCAAACAGGATCGTTGCACTCTCGGAGAACTTCCCCGGTTCTTGCGAGCGCCGCGTAACTTTCTAAGACGGGACCCCAACGTAGAAAACTTGTCGAGCGTCCCTTCTTGCGCCAGACGAATGTACTGTCCACTGGCGCCGATGGGCGAGAGCGTGCTTGGAATGACCGCGACATCGGAGACCAGGCCTTTGGGGGAGGTATTTCTTCGTTCCAGTTTTCTCTTCATCTTGGCTCCCAGAATTCCAATCTATAGCTGCTCCAGGCTTTGTACGGCGCCGACCGACTCAAGCAAATCGTCGGAACTCAAAATCGTAGCACAAAAATGTTGCGCCCTTTCGGGCTGCGGGTGTGCTCCAATTGTGTTTGCCACCGGCGGCCCTACCCACATCCAACTGGTAGGCCGATATACCTGGCGCCCGCGGTCAAACGCACCGCGGCGGATTCATTGAAGTTTGAACGACTCCTCCAGGAACCGCGAAGCCACGCGGCTCGCAAAACTTTAACTTGCCGCGAGTAAGTGCGGCTCTACATGGGTTGGCTGACAGTATTGGCACGGAGCTTTTCCTGCTGCGAAAATGCCGGTGTGTTCTTCCGCGGGCTGCTCACCGCATATAAGACGAGTTCCACGCGATTTGAAATTCCCAGCTTGTCAAAAATGTGGAAGAGATAATTTTTGATCGTGTGCTCGCTTAGATCCAGGACCTTAGCAATCTCGCGATTTCCCAGTCCCTCAGCCACCAACCTCATCACTCCTTCTTCCCGTGGGCTGAGGAGCTTCAATCCGTCTGGACCAACCAGGCACTTTGGCCGCGTATCGCTCAGAGCACCGAGAACATATTCCAACTCCATGTTGCCCAACCAAATTTGCCCCTCGCGCACTCGGCGGATGCACTTTCGTAGCGTGGGGAAGTCGTAAGTACATCGAGAAAAGACTCCCCGTGCGCCTGCACGTAAACTGTCGACCACTATTTGCGGCTCAGGGCGATCGAACAGAAGTATCGAGCGAAGGTTGGGGTCAGCGTCGTGAACGTCACGTACCGCAGCAACCCCGCTCAAGGGGCCATCCTGCAAATCCGCGCTGATCAGCGCGACATCCGACTTAATCTGCCGCACCGAACTAAGCAAAGAAGCTCTGTCAGTGGCGCAGGATATAACACGAATGTCGGAATGGCGCTTAAACTGATCGCTCAATAGGCGACCGGTCATCGCGTTGGAGTCAGCTATGACCACTGCTATGGAGGTCCTGTTTGAATCGTGCGTTATTTTCAGAGCGCACCCAGGAAACAGATTAGGGGCCGTGAAAAAATCTCTGACAAATATCGATAAGACTTGGGTTCTTCTGTCTTTAGCAGCACGATAACAATTGTGTCAAGACCTCATTCTAAGGAGGCTGTTGAAAAAAGCCCCGGATATGCCTGTTTCGCCGCGCCCGCAATCCGTAAGGTATTGATTCTTGGGTTGAAGACCCGAAAAATATCTTTTCCACAGTCTCTTAGACTTTATTTCGGAAATCGCCTCGGCTAAGCGTGAACCCGAATCGCTATTCGCGGGCGGCTCCGATCCAACCCAGTTGAGAGCCGCCGAGTCACGTTCACTAGAGCCATTCTTCTCTGAGTTGAAATTGATGTAGACGATCATTCACTGAAACGCGGATGCCTTTCCAACTGGAGGCTTTTGTACAGCCTAGGTTCTGGCAAGGAACCCCAAGCTTGGCCAGGCCGTGCAATCTCCACCTTGGATCGGCCATTGTTCTGCGGTTCTCTGGAACCACTTTGGTCCTGGTGGGTAACATCTAGAGAAGTTAGTCATCCAAACAATCGGGCTCTTGTAGTTGGTTTGGGACGTGGCTACTCTCAATGCCTCACACGGCCAGCATCTACCATGTCAATAAATCGCTCGAGTTTGTCATACGTCGGGGTAGGCGTGGATCTCAGAAAGTCAAGGCGTTATCGCCTTTTTGGCCCCGGCGTCTTTCATGTGGGAGCGCCCGGATGGGCTGCTACAAGAAGGCGAAGGGGCGGTTCGAGATATTAGCGATAAAGGAGTGTTCGTGACTGGCGACGTGGCACCGCCTCCCGGAGCCCATCTTGAAGTGGACGTCTACTTGCCCTCTTTGGAAACCGCTGGCGGTGCTGTTCAACTACACGGCGAAGGAACGGTAATTCGAGTCGATCGACAAGCGGACGGTATCAAGGGTTTTGCGGCGGTTGTCGCATTTCAAACAGAGGCCGCAAGTGGACCTACGGTAGTGAACCCAAGGAATCTACGGTAACAGATTCAGCTGATGACGGGCGCGCCATCGATGGCGAACCATCGAGGAATGCTGGAAGTCGAGAGTGGCCATACCGGTTCTTCGAACGTCGGACACAGAAACACATGATTACCGACGACTTACAGGAAAAGCCGTGTAAGTCACGGGGCGGAGCTGTATGCCTTCCATCTCAAGCGAGCCATGCCAGAACAATCGCGGGTCCTCTTGGTACGCTGTTTATACGCGTCACCAACATGAGAAGACCGTCGCTCGCAATCTGACCACCAAGGGATTTGAGACGTTGCTCCCACTTTACCAAGTGCGTCGTCGGTGGCAGGACCGAGTTAAGTTGCTCTCTTTGCCGCTTTTCCCCTGCTATGTCTTCATCCGAGGGACCCTCGAACGCCGCCTGGACATCCTCACGACTCCCGGCCTCCACACATTTGTCTTAAGCGCGGGACAACCTGCCTCCATCCCACCTGCCGAGATCGACGCTATCAGGCAAAGCGCCGACAGTGGTGTCCGCGTGGAACCACACCCCTTCCTGAAGAGTGGTGAGTGGGTACGAGTGAAATCAGGACCGCTCGAAGGTATTGAAGGAATCCTGGTCCGAAAGAAGAGTCAGGCTCTTTTGGTTCTCTCCGTGGAGATGTTGGGGAAGTCAGCCGCCGTGGAAATCGATGCGTTTGAAGTCGAGCGTCTAAGTAGGCCCTACGGAAACGGGACCCGCCATACAGCAGCTCTTTCCGCGATCTCTAAGGCAGCCAGATGAGAAACCCGCGTCGATGAAACGGTACCTGCACATACTCGCTAGCCTTATTCGGCCATCACTGGCCGTGTTTGTCGCGCTGGGTCTTGCCGCAGTCTACGCCGCCGCTCAGCAGCCAGCCATCATCGCTACTCAAGATGTATCTGGCTATGTCCTCGGGCCGAATGACGAGATTGTAATTCGTGCCATAGACGCCCCCGAGATTTCCGACAAGCCAGTCCTCGTCGGAACGAACGGCAACATTACACTCCCGATGATTGGTCGAGTGAAGGCAGGCGGCCTAACCGTCGAGGAACTCGAAGCGGAACTGACCACCCGCCTCAAGGCGTTCATCCAAGAGCCGCAGATTTCAGTCACCGTGACTGAGGTCCGCAGCCAACCGGTATCGGTCTTCGGCGCGGTCACCAAACCGGGCGTAGTCCAGCTCACCGGACGCCAAACCCTCTACGAAGTCCTCTCCATGGCCGGCGGGCCTCGCGACGGTGCGGGCTCCATCCTCACCATCATGCGCCCTCTGCAGAACGGCGAAATTCCTCTGCCCGATGCGAAGATAGATCCCACCGGCCGCTTCAGCAGCGCCGAATTGAACGTACAAGAAATCCTCGAGGGCAAGAACCCAGCCGCGAACATTCTGATCAAAGCAAATGACATCATTTCGGTCTCCGAGGGCAGCTCTAACATGGTCTACGTCGTCGGCGACGTACAACACGGGGGCGCCTTCACCCTAGGGGCTCAACGGAATCTTTCCGTCCTCCGCGCGTTGTCTCTCGCAGGCGGACTCGGACGCACCGCGAAGCCGCAGAAGGCCAGGATCGTTCACGAGGTTCCCGGGCAGCCCAACCTCAGTGAGATCCCTGTGAACCTTCAGCAGTTACTTTCTGGAAAGGTAAAGGACGTCCAGCTGGGGCCCGATGACATCTTGGTTGTCCCCACCAGCGGCCGCAAAGCGTTCACCACTGCTTTTATTCCGGCCACCGTGTCTACCGCCGTGTCCGCCTTGATCTACCATTACTGACAACGATATGGAAAATCAACCACTGTTCGACGGGCTGGTTGTGGTCGGCGGAGCTAACGACGATCCTGGCCAGGGTCCGTACACACGAAGGAATGGCCGCAATGGTCATCCGCCGCCCGGCCGGCAGTACATGGAAGTGCCTTTTCCTGGAACGCTCGAGGAGCAGGGCCCTGCCCTGCTGCCCGAATATCTGCACATCGTCCAGCGTCGCAAAGGCACTCTGATTCTGATTGTCTTGCTGGGCCTGCTCACTTCCCTGCTGCTCACTCTTCCGCAAACGCCGATCTACCAGGCCCGAGCATCCATCGAGATCCAGAACCTCAATGAGAATTTCCTGAATATGCGCAATGTGAGCCCCACGGCGAGCGATGACGGCAGCTCCTACGCGCCCGGCTCCGATCTTCAGACCCAGGCCAAAATCCTGCAGAGCGATTCCTTACTCGAACGCGTAGCCGAGAAGCTCGATCTCGGAAATAAACTTTTTCCGCAAGAGGGAGGCGGCCAGATCTCCGCTTGGCGCAAAGCCCTGGGCTTAGGCAAGGGGAAGCAAGCATCCACCCGCGAAAAGAGCCTCACCCTGGCTGCCAAGAACCTGAAAATCAGCACGGAACCCAATACCCGGCTCATCGAAATCCGCTATGATTCTACCAATCCGCAACTCGCCGCCGACTTCGTAAACACCCTGACCTCCGAGTTCGTCCAGCAGAACATCGAGTCTCATTGGAAGACCACCCAGCAAACCGGCGAGTGGCTCACTCACCAGATGGAAGACGTCCGGATCAAGCTCGAGAAATCCGAAGATCAGCTACAGAGTTATGCCCAGGCTTCGGGCCTGTTGTTTACCTCCGAGAAAGACAACGTCGCCGAAGATAAGCTCCGCCAGCTTCAGGACGGACTTTCCAAGGCTCAAACGGATCGCGTTGCCAAGCCAATCGAAATATGAGTTGGTGTCCACCGCGTCTCCCGAGTCCCTCCCCGAAGTGCTCGATGACGGAACCCTCAAGGAATACCAGGGCAAGCTTACCGATCTTCGCCGCCAGCTTGCCGAGGTTTCGTCTTCCCTGACCGCGGCCCACCCAGCGGTGAAAAAGATTCAAGCTCAGGTAGTAGCTCTGGAATTGGCCCGCGATAAGGAACGCACGAACGTCATCCAGCGAATCCGGAACGAATTTGAGTCCGCTCAGCGCAGCGAGCAACTGCTCGCTGCGAACTACGCCGCTCAAGCCCGCTTGATGTCCGAGCAGGCAGCTAAGGTCACGCACTACAACATCCTCAAGCACGAAGTGGACATCGATCGCCAGCTCTATGACTCCATGCTTCAGAACGTTCAGCAAGCCAATATGACCTCGGCCCTAGGCGCGAGCAATATCCGCGTAGTTGATTCCGCCGAAGCGCCAACACGTCCCTACAAACCGAGCATCGTTTTGAATTCGGCACTCGGCCTTCTTACCGGAGCCTTCTTTGGTATTGCCTTGGTCGTCTTACAAGATCGTGCCGATCGAACCATCAACGGGCCCGGCGACACCACGGTTTATCTTGACGTGCCGGAGTTGGGCGCCATCCCTTGCGAAAAGGCAGGACGGAACCCGCTCTTCGCTTACTACCAGAACGGAAGGGACCTCGAAGGCAAGAAGTCGGGAAACCACAGCCCATCGCCAGTGGAACTGATCACTTCGAGTAAAACACCTTCCTTCGTAGCAGACGCATTCCGGGCAACACTCACTTCGATTCTGTTCAGTGGGATGAACGGCGACAGACCACGCATCATTGTGATCACTAGTGCCAACCCGGGCGAAGGAAAAACAACAATAGCGAGTAACTTGGCGCTGGCCTTGGCCGAGATCGGCCATCCTGTACTCATGCAGTCCGTCCTTCTGATCGACGGCGACTTGCGTAGACCGCGCCTCCACGAAATCTTCGGCGTGCCCAACCGCTGGGGCTTGACTAATTTACTTGAAGGCAAAACCCCACCAAATGACTGTGAGGAGATGGTTTTCAAGACGGGCTTTCGGAACTTGTGTCTTCTGCCCTCCGGGTCGATGTCTCTCAATACTGCAGGCCTGCTTCACTCACCACGCATGCTCGAACTCTTGAGGCGCATGCGGACGGAGTTCCATACGGTATTCATCGACACACCCCCAATGTTGCATATGCCGGACGCGCGGGTCTTCGGGCGCGTCGCGGATGGTGCCATTTTAGTGGTGCGTTCGGCCCAGACAATGAGGGACGCAGCGCTTGCAGCCACACAGCGGCTGACGGAAGACGGAACGCGAGTACTCGGGACGATTCTGAATCAATGGGATCCGCGGGAAACGAACCAATACGGCTATGGCTACGGGTACAAACATTATTACTGACGCAAACGGCGGCGGCGCTGCGGGCGAGGGACAGGCTCGAAAAGAGATCAGTCTTCTTCAAAAAACTCAATCCAATTAATTCGAAAGTCTTCGGAGCTCAAAATGAAGCATGATTTCGGTAAGAAAGCACTTGTATGCGGGGCTGGCGGGTCCATCGGTGGCCACTTAGTCAAACAACTTAAAGCGGAAGGCTTTTGGGTGCGAGGTGTCGACCTGACGAATCACGAATTCGCTAAGAGCCCAGTGGATGAGTTCATTATCGGAGATCTCAGGAATCAGGACGTCGCTCGTGAGGTAGTAAATGGAATGGATGATGTTTATCACTTGGCTGCGGATATGGGCGGTGCCGGGTATATCTTCACCGGCGAGCATGATGCTGCAGTCATGCACAACTCTGCCACGATTAACCTGAAGCCGGCTGGCGCGCCGGAGTTGAAAGGTTTTTTCTATTCCTCCTCAGCATGCATTTATCCAGAATACAACCAGCGCGACCCTCAGAACCCGCAGTGTTCGGAGCACTCGGCATACCCTGCCGCTCCTGATAGCGAATACGGGTGGGAAAAGCTCTTTAGTGAGCGCTTGTACCTGTCTTACATGCGAAATTACGCCGTGCAGGTAGATATCGCGCGCTTCCACAACATCTTCGGACCGGAATGGACGTGGACGGGAGGACGTGAAAAAGCACGGGCGGCAATTTGCCGAAAAGTTGCCGAAGCGGACCCAGCTGACGGGATTGAAATTTGGGGAGACGGAGAGCAAACCCGTTCATTTCTGTACGTCGATGAATGCATCGAGGGTGTCAGGGAACTAATGGAGTCTAATGAATCTGGCCCTCTTAACGTAGGGTCCGAAGAGATGGTGACTATAAATCAGCTCGCAAAGCTCATCATGGATATTGCAGGGACGACGCTACCGATTCGGCATATAGCCGGTCCACTCGGTGCTCGAGGCCGCAATTCACACCACCGCCCAGCATAGGTCTTCTGTAGGCCATCACGCAATGGACGTTCAGGACGCCACCCACGTGGATAGAGGGTCAGGTGAAGCGCACCCAATCCGTGATGATTGCCAGCTAGCGTCCTCGTTGTGTAGCCATGCTGGACTTGATCTACAAATGGCCGCTTGGACTGACGGAACGGGGAGCGCGTGGCGAGCATTTATGGCAGAAACACCGTCATGGCCATGCATGAAAAAGCACCCGAAATGAGCCCTCCGGGCCGCGCGAAGGCGGTTCTCGGGCGGGATTGCGAAGTGACATGACCATTTCCAAGGCCAAGACATTTCGCAATCGTCATGTATACCAGCGTTACCAAGGGAGCCACGCTGGTTTGCATAGCCCTGACAACCTCGGTTGTGGCCAGGAACCTTAGCCCCTCGGATTATGGAGTCGTTGGATTTGCAGGCATCGTTATTGCATTCCTGGCCCAGTTTAGTGATGTAGGCGTGGGCAGCGCCGCTATTCGGCGTCCCTACACTCGATCAGCAGCAGCCTGCGGACCGCGTTTACTCTGAAAATCATCCTGAGTTGCGGAGCGTTTGTCGCGGCTTTCCTGATCGCTCCGTTCGCGCACCACTTTTTCGAGCACCCGGCAACCGGCAATGTGATTCGTGTTTTGGCCTTGGACTTTCTGGTGAGCACGATCGGATTCATGTCGCTGGTGACTTTAACGAGGGAACAGAATTTTCAGGGCTTTGGTCATCCCAGGGGTTGCGAGCGCAGTCGCCCGGTGCATCCTCACGGTCGCGCTAATTTTGTGCGGATGGAAGTACTGGGCGGTCGTTTTTGCCGACGTTGGCGCAAACCTGGCCGGCTGCCTTGCCATCCAAGCCGTCAAGAAAAATGCCCATCCGTTTTCAATTCGATTGGACCGATGCGCGGGAATATTTGCGGTTCGGCGTGCCGTTGCTCGGAGGCGGGCTCTCGGTCTTTCTAGTATTGAATATGGATAACTTTCTGGTTGGGGCCAAGATGGGAAGCGCGAAGCTAGGCTACTATGCTCTGGCGTTTACGTGGGGGAGCTTCATTTGCGGACTTCTTCAGAGCACGGTAAATAGTGCGATGTTTCCGGCATTTTCCGCGATTCAGGATGACACCGCCGCGATGCGGCGATGGTATTTGAAGACCGTGGATTTGGTCGGCTTTGATCGCCGTGGTCGCCAACACCGCGCTACTGGCAAACGCGCACCTCTTCCTGGTGACTTTCCTGGGCAAAGGCACGGACAAGTGGCTGCCGGCGGCAACGGCACTTAAGATTCTCTGCGTTTACGGAATCATAGGAGCGATAACCGAACCGATCGCCAATTGCATCATGGCCCGCGGGCGAACCGAGATGTTGTTGCATGCCAGTTCTTTAGCCGGAGCAGTTGAGCTGGCGCTCATTTTGCTGGTATTGCGAACCGGCAGAATTGAACTGGTTGCGGGTGCCGTGCTGATCGCGTACGCGACCCAGGCCATCATCTATCTGCCGTATCTTGCGCCGGGAATTTGCGATCAATTTTGGAGATCTCGTCGCGCAATTGTGGCCCGTGGTCCCTGCGATGACTGCGGGTTGCCTGATCACGTCGCTGCTGCCTACGTCAATCGGGGGCACGCTTCTCACGCTGGCCGTCAGAGGATTGTTCACCGCTTTGGTCGTCGCGTTGACGCATGGGGTTTTCAGCCGATTCCGATGCTTCCACGAAGCGCACGGGATGATTGCGCAAAATTTTGCTCGTATCGACGGTTGAGATGTTTGATTCAAGTCAAGAGCGCCGCACTGCTTCTGCTGCTATGGTTATGCTCCGCCGGAAGGAGACGTACTGAGTGAGTCTCAGGACCTGGCTGCGAGCGAACCTGCCTCGATCCAGATACCGTCGTCTCGTGCGGATGGCGTGGGCAGTTTTGTGCGTGTGGCACAGAAACGATCTGAACCGTCTTGCGTCGTCTCTTGGCACGGACAAATGGGGGGAGCACTGGTACACGCAATATTACCAGCGCTATTTCGAGCCGCTCAAGAACAAACGCCTGAACGTGCTTGTGATCGGCATTGGCGGCTATGATGCCCCCGACGCTGGCGGCAAATCTCTTCGTATGTGGAAAGCCTACTTCCGGAAAAGCCAAATCAATGGAAGCGACATCTACGACAATAATAACTTGAGTGAACGTCGCATCGACATCCGGTAATGCGACCAGACCGATTCCGGCGCTGATTCGTTTGTCGAGGGAGTACGGGGGGTTCGACATCGTCATTGATGACGGCAGCCACTTGAACGAGCACGTAATCAAGAGCTTTCAAGTGCTCTTTCCACTGTTGCGGCAAAACGGAATCTACGTGGTGGCGGACACGGAAACAGCGTATTGGCCGACTTGGGCAGGTGGAATCAGCAACCCTTGGAGCTCGATGGCATTTTTCAAGGGGTTGACGGACGGCCTGAACCATGCTGAGTATCCCATCGTGAATTGCGAGCCCGACTACTTCGACCGAAACATTGTCGAGGTTGCTTTCTTCCATAACATGGTTTTCATTCGCAAGGGAAGCAACGACGAAAAGGCAAACTAGCCGGGGTTGATTCAGCGAGGGCTAGCGGAAGTCCGCGCGAACGACGACAGGTGGGTTACGAGACAGAGCCGGCCCTAGCTTGAGCGGGCCCATAGTTGAGGCGGACCACGATGAGCAATGCTGGATTTGACCAGAGAATCAAAAACCTAGACCTGACCCTCTTTTCACAGATTCCGTCGCAAACAACAGACAACGACAGAAGATCGCTTCTTACGGCCCAGGTTTCTACGCGCGACTGCATGGATCAATATGTTTACCTGGAAATAGGTTCGCACCTCGGTGGAAGTATTCAGCCACATCTGCTCGATCCGAAGTGCAGGAAGATCTACTCCGTGGACAAACGTCCAGCGGCCCAACGAGATGAGCGGGGTTCAATGTATGAGTACCCTGACAACTCCACCGAGCGCATGCTTTCGCTATTGGCAAGAATAGATCCAGTAGGGGTGGGGAAGGTCGAATGTATCGACGGAGATACGAAATCCATTTCTCCCTCGTGTATCAACGATGCTCCCAATCTATGCTTCATAGATGGCGAGCATACGCCCGCCGCGGTTCTTGCGGATTTCGATTTCTGTCTAAAGGTTTGCGCGGTGGGCGCTTCAATTGTGTTCCATGACGCGCAGATCGTTTTCAGGGGGCTAAGGTCCGTGGTCTCCGAGCTCAAGAGGGCCGGAAGGGAGTTCTCTCCGCGGGCCCTGTCAGATGCAGTTTACGTTATCCAGCTAGACGCGGGCCCAATCCCGGCCAAGCTAGCAAGATTCTCGTCGCAGGCGAGAGAGGATGATCTCTGGTCGCCCAGGAACTACTTGCGCCTCTTAAGATGGCGCGCTGAAAGCCTTGCCAGGAAATTGTTGCGAGCAAGCTAGAACTCGAAAAGAAAGCCGCCGCGCGGGAAAACTACACCGAATGAAATAAGTAAAATGCCTAGGCCCGCCAGTCAGAATCAAGCCGCATGGGAACCCGCTCCCGTTCGCCGGGGAGGGCCGTGGAAGGCCAATTGGCACATCCCGGCCTTCCTCAGACGGACGTTGCCGCCGCTTTTTGTCGAAAGCCTGATCGAACTTAAATGGACAGGGAGGGTTCTACCTCCTCATTTCCCGCGCCATATGGAGTTCGAGCAGTCGGCGGAAGACAGCCAGGCGAGCGCCTGCATGTCCATCGTTGTGGCAATTCACGACGCTCCGACGGTGACTCGACGATGTCTCGGCAGCCTGGAAAAGTACGCTTCGGAGTCGGAGATTATGCTGGTGGACGATGGGTCCAAGCTCACCGAGACCCTGGAAGTGATTCGGGACTTTAGCGCCAGGAACAAATGGAAAGTTGTTTGTCATGAGAAATCTCTTGGACACAGCGAGGCTTGCCGGGCGGGAGCTAATTTAGCCACGCGACCATATCTTTGCCTTTTGAACTCCGACACTGTTGTGACGCCCTGGTGCTGGCGGGGGGTCAAAGAAGCGTTCGAGCAGGATCCGAAAATTGGCATCGCCGGGCCTTCCACAAGCTATTCTGGAACTCCCCAGGCTCTTCGGTTAGCAACTGTTCTGAGCTCTCACTGGATTGACGACCAAATATGCTCTTTCGCAAAGCATTTGTTGACCCGGTGCCGGGAACCTTCCCTTGTGGATTTGGTGTGGGTTGGGGGTTTCGCCTTCTTCATCAGGCGTAGCCTGTGGGAGCAGGTCGGTGGATTCGACAAGAATCTACCGGATTACGGCAACGAATTTGAGTTGTGCAGGCGTATCGCGGAGGAAGGTTATCGGATGGTTTGGGTCCGTAACTCTTATATCCACCACTTCGGTCGACAGAGCTACAGAGGCACGATCGGCGACAAAGGCATCGACGCGCGAGGCCTAGCCGCCGGAATTTATGTTAGGCAAAAAAACGACAGTCGGTCCCACAAAAATGTTTAGGCGAGGCAGGGCGTGAAAATGCCTCTGCCGACGGCGGATGTTTGTCGCTCCTCGAGCCGCTCGAAGGTGGTTATCGGGCACCCGATAATCGGTCGCGCAGGCTCGGAGTCCAACGTCATGTGGCTGATCGAGGCATTGAAGCGGGACTGCGACGTAACGGTGCTGACGACCGGAGGTTGGAATCTGGCAGAGCTGAACGAGTTCTACGGGACGCAGGTCCGGGAGGACGAGGTGAAGGTTCGCATCGCACCGGTTCCTCTTCTGCCACGGAACGTGAGTGCAGCCGCGTTGCGGGGCGCCTGCTATCAGCGATTCGCATTGCAGATCGCGGGGGAATACGACGTGCGGATCAGCGCGTACAATGCGACGGACTGGGGCCTGCCTGCAATCCATTTCATCGCCGATTTCTGTTGGCACCGAACGCTTCGCGAGAAGCACGATCCGCCCACGCCGGGGTTCATTTACCGGGACTCGGTGCTCCGAAGATCGTACCTGCGAATCGCCAAGGCCTGTGGAAGAAGCTCAGGCCGGGATGTGCTCCGGGACGATGTGGTGATCGCAAACTCCCGGTGGACGGCAGAGCGCTTGAGGGAGTATTGCGGCGTGGACTGTGCGGCGGTTGTGTATCACCCGGTGTGGACGGAATTCCCGGATGTCCCATGGGAGGAGAAGGCACAGGCGTTTGTGATGATCGGCCGCATCGCGCCGGAGAAGCGGGTGGAGCGTGCGATTGCCATTGTGGATGCCGTGCGGCGGCGCGGGTACGCGCTCCGGTTTCACTTGTGCGGTCAAATCGGCGACGACATCTATGGCCGGCGAATCGCTCACCTTTGCAGGGAGCACGCCGACTGGATCACCGTGGAAGGCCAGGTGACGGGCAAAAGAAAGGCCCAGATCCTTGCCGGGTGCCGGTTTGGCATCCAGGCACGCGAGGCGGAGCCGTTCGGCATCTCGGTCGCGGAGATGGTCAAGGCTGGAGCAATCGTCTTCGCACCCAACGATGGCGGCCAGGCCGAAATTCTCGACGTCCCCGATCTGCTGTTTGCTGATGAAGCGGAAGCAGTCGAGAAGGTGCAGGCTGTCTTGGAACAGCCAAAACTCCTAGCATGCATGCGAACTCATCTGGCGAACCGCGCGGAGGCGTTCGGCGCCCAGCGGTTCATGCGGGGTGCGCGAGCCTGCACTACGCACGCGAGATGGCTGGCCGCGAAGCCGAGCGCGCCCCATGACTCGGCGCTGACACATAGAAATCTTCTAGGGGGATCACACGATGAATTATGAGAACTCGAGTCCTCTTGAAACTGCAACTGGCGCAGAACTCGCGCGCGAGCTAAGGAAACGGCTCAAGCGCCGCCTTTTACAGGATGGGCTGATTGGTTACGTCCGCTTGTGCACCGAGCTGCTGTTCGGCCGCCGTCCGGAAACCCCCGAAGCCGCCGTCGACTATTGTGGTCGTCGCCCTATACATTTGAGGCAAGTACGCTCGGAAGTCTTGGCGTGGTCCAGGCTTGTGGCTGAGGCAGCACCTAGACGCAGCCTCGAAATCGGCACCTTTCGCGGAGGTACTCTTTTTCTGCTATGCGTTTTCTCGCCATCCGATGCCCACATCATTAGCTTGGATTTGCCTGGAGGCGGTTTCGGCGGAGGGTACAAGTCGACCAAGATTCCTCTTTTCAAATGCTTCACGCGAGGCCATCAGAACCTGCGTCTGGTTCGCGCGGATTCCCATCTACCCGAGACCAAGGCGCGAATCCTGAAGCTTCTCGGCGATGAGCCTCTGGACTTCCTTTTCATCGACGGCGATCACTCCTACGACGGAGTGAAGCGCGATTTTGAGATGTACTCGCCCCTGGTGCGGCCGGGCGGAGTTATCGCCTTTCATGACATCGTCGAGCATCCACCGGAACAGAAGTGTGAAGTGGCCAAGCTCTGGCAAGAGATCAAGCCGCGCTATCCGCACCGTGAAATCATCGAGGACCCCCGCCAGGGCTGGGCCGGAATCGGCGTCCTGACCGTGAGTGGTGAGGCGGTTCGTTAGCTTGTCAATAAACCGAGAGCTTCCATTCTTGAAATGTTACCGCTTGTTACGAAGGAGCCATGGCTGACATTCTGGTCTTCATAACGGCGACAATTCACTGCGGCGAGACGCCTTTGGTCAAAAGGTCGATCCCGATCAGAGGGAGCAGGACTACCTGCGAGTTTTCCGGCATTGGCTGTCCCTCGACTGCGACGCCGACATCCTGTTCTGCGAGAACTCCAACGCTGATTTATCTGCATTTCATGCCGTAGCGGCAACGGATGCGGGGACGGAAAGGCGGGTCCGATTTGTGTCCTTCGCGGGGAATCTCGGAGCGCAGAAGTACGGGAAGGGATACGGGGAAATGGAGATGCTCCGCTACGCTTTCAACACCTTCCCCGAACTCAACAACTACCGGTACATCGTAAAGGTTTCCGGCCGCTACGTCGTGAAAAACGGCTCGAACGTCGTATCTAGAATCAGGCGAATGACAGCGGACCTGATCTGCGACATTCACTGGCATCTGACCTACGGAGACGTTCGCACGGTTGCCTTCAAACCGCAGATCGCCCTCACCCACCTAATCCCTTTTCAGGAGGAAATCGACGACACCCGGGGAGTATTTCTGGAGCATGTCATGGCGCGATGCGTGCATCGAACATTGGCGGCCGGAGGAAGTTGGGCACCCCTGCCCTGCACACCCTACTGTGACGGGATATCAGGCACCTGGAATACGTCCGAGCACGACCGTTTGTCGTGGCGGGTCAAGCAGGACATCAAGCGAAGAGTGGCAGCATGGGTCTACCGTTACTGATGCGACTCGCGTTCATCAGCCTTTACGGGGCCTATCCTCCGACCTCCGGCGCAGCATACGTTACCTACAATTGCGCGCGCCTGGCGCCATGCGAGGTCTTGCTCGTGCAACTGGGCGATCGGGCGAAGATCGAGCGAGCCGGAAACCTCACGATCGTCAGCGTGCGTCAGGATGGGTCGTCGCGTTTGAAGAAATTTGCTCTCATGCCGGCCGCGGTGATCCGGATATGCCGGGAAATCGCCAGTTTCAAACCCGATCATGTGGTGCTGGAGGGAGCTTCGTGGGCTGTCTACCTTGCCCTCGTGGCTTTTGTTCTGCGAAGGATGGCGCCCGGAGCGCGGATCGTCTATCACGCACACAACGTCGAGTACCTTCTGCGGCTCCAGCGTGAAAACAGAATTGTCGCCGCCCTTACCCGGCGCGCCGAGCGGTACCTCCTCACCGTGAGCGACAGGAGCTTTGCAGCCTCAGAAGAGGACCGCGAGCGCTTTTCAGCGCTCTACGGGATCGTGCCGGAGCTACTCCCGAACGGAGTTGATTGCACCGCGGGTCGCGCGACGCCGGAGGAGGTGGAGACGGTCCGGGAGCGTTACGGAATCACCGATGAATCCATCCTGTTTATGGGGCTGTACGCATATCCTCCCAACACGGAGGCTGTTCAGTTTCTTGTGAACGAAGTGATGCCGTGGTTGGGCCAGCGGCGCCCTGACCTGCGGCTCGTCATCACCGGCGGAGATGTCCCGTGCTCCGCGCCCTGGCTGATCAATCCCGGAGTAGTCCCTCGCGGCGATCTCAACGCCATACTCAGCGCGTGCCGAATCGGAGTCGCCCCCATCTTTAGCGGAAGCGGTACCAGGCTGAAAATCCTGGAGTACATGGCCGCCGGGCTGCCGGTTGTGACGACGAAGAAGGGCGCGGAGGGACTTGGCCTTCAGACAGGGAAGCACGTGCTGTACGCCGAGACGGCGCAGGAGTTCGGCGAGGCGATCCTGCGCATTCTTTGCAGCCGGCCACTGTCAGAGAAGCTATCGCTTGAGGCTACGGTGCTGATTCGGGAGAAGTTCGATTGGACCCCCGTCCTCCAGCGGTTCGCCTCCCAACTGGGAAATTCGTGAGCGACATTGCAGCGATGAGCTTCACGAGGACCATGCCCCTGCGAACGAAGCAGCAGCCGCGTGCCAGCGCCATCAGCGCGGTGCCATTGGAAAGTTTGCTGTTGCTCGCATGCATGTGGTTGAACCTCAACACGGAACTCCCGCTGGCCGCGGAACCCAGGTCGTTCGAGGACTGGACGGGCGTCATCCGAGCTGTCCTCCCGATGATCGTGCTCCCCGCCGCGGCGCTGGCACTTCTCGACAGCAGAAAGCTGAATCTGCCGACGTTCAGCCCGTCTCGACTCCTGATGATCTACGGAGTCCTGGCGGCAATCGCGGCGGTCGTTTCCCCGCAACCGACCGCGTCTCTTTACTGGTCTATGACGTTCCTCGCAACGATCGTGGTGGCGTGGACGTTCGCTACTGCGCGGGCTCCGGTTTCCTCGACGCGGCAAATGCTGCAGGTCACCTGGGCGGTTATGTTTGTTGTCTGTGTGATTATCGTCTTCATGGCGCGTGGCACCGTGTTTAGCAGCGCATCTTCAGCCTATGGTATCGGTGGTGACTTGAACGGCTTATCCCGATCCTCGGGAGTCGCCCGGTGGGCGGCGGCCCCGGGCTTGGTCTGTGTCCTGAAGGCGTTTCACACGCGCCGTCCCGCGCTCATCGCATTCTTTCTTGCCGCGGCCGGCGGCGCCTTCTTCATCGTCTATCGGATGCAATCGCGCGGGGCCGTCTTCGGCTTGGTGGCGGCGTTGCTCTTTGCCATCTTCACCTCGAGCCGCCTTCGCCGGTACGCCCTGCCGTTCCTGATCTTTGCTGTGGTGGTCCTTACCGTCCTGGAGACGCCTTCTTTGTTGTCTGCCCGCGTCACTGACTATCTCCATCGCGGACAAACCAAAGAGGAATTTCGCAGTATGACCGGGCGGACCAGCCTATACGAAAACGGCATCGCCGCATTTTGGGATGCTCCAATTCTGGGACGCGGGCAGCGGGCGGACCGTCTGACCGGCGTCGGGCATGTCCACAATTCTTATCTCGAAGCGCTGCTAAACGCCGGGATTCTCGGTGGCATCCCCTATGTGGGGTCCTGGATCGCGGGCTGGGCGCTGTTTTTCTGGCTCCTGAAGAGGCGGCGCCTGTTGCGGCCCGAGGACCGGACCGCCTTGCTGGAGGCAGGGACCGTGATGATGTTCTTCACGGTTCGCTCCTTCCCAGAGACAACCAGCGCGAGTTTCGCCGTGGATTTGCTGGTGATGGCAGCGGTTTACGTGTACCTCGAAACACTCACCGTCTCGACGGCCCGGAGACTGCTTGCGCGAACGGTGCGAATACCATTGCAGGCGAGAACGCCCAAGGTCCGGCGCTCCCTGCCAGTGGCCGGCCGATCCGGACTCGCCGCCGGCGCATCTCCTGAGTGACAGACGGTCCGATGGTTTCAGACATGGCACAGACTTCCATGTGGCACACCAGTGCTGAAGAAACAGGCAGCATCGCTGAGTCGGCGGAGCCCGCGCCCGGCCATCGCCGACTCAAGGTGTTGGTCGGCGCATACGCCTGCAGCCCTTCTCGAGGATCGGAAGAGGGCGTCGGCTGGGGCTGGGTTGAGGCGATATCGAAATATCACGACCTCTGGGTGCTTACCGCCGACCATTACCGCCAGGAGATTGAGGCTGAACTCCTGCGAAGGCCCGAGCTACGCAACCCGATGCGGTTTCACTATATTCCCCGAGTTCGCCATTTGGGAGCTGAAAGGATTTGGCCTCCCTCTTACCTGTACACCTATGAGCATTGGCAGAAAGCCGCATACGAGACAGGCAAGCATCTCCATGAGGAAGTTGGCTTCGACATCGTCCACCAGCTGACGTACGTCGGCTTCCGCTCGCCCGGGATGCTCTGGCACTTGGGCCCGCCATTCGTCTGGGGCCCGATAGGCGGCCTGGAACAGACCACCTGGGCGCTGATCCCCGCGCTCGGGTTACGGGGGGCTCTTTATTTTCTGGCGAGGAATCTGTTGAATGACCGGGACAGACGGTTCTTGAGGGCTCCCAGACTGGCTTTCGATAAGGCAGACGGAGGGATCATTTCAGCCACGACAGGCATCCAGCGAGAAATTAGAAGATTTTACGGCCGCGAGTCCACCGTCATCAGTGAAATTGGCCTGCCACCCGTAACGCGTGAAACATCGGCTCGTAGACTAACATCCGAACCTCTCCAACTGCTATGGTGCGGTCTGCATATCCCAAGAAAGGCGCTGCCATTCCTGCTCTCCGCACTGCAACTACTACCGCCACATCTTGAATGGAAGTTGACAATCGCCGGGGATGGTCCTTGTTCAGCCCGTTGGCGACGGCTTGCACGGGTCAAGGGAGTCAGCGACCGCTGCGAATGGCTGGGCCAGGTGGCTCGCGAGACCATACTCCGGCGTATGCAGACGGCGCACGCGCTTGTGGTTACGAGCGTCTACGATCTCACCTCCACTGTCGTTGTGGAGGCGCTTGCCAATGGCCTTCCAATCATCTGCCCTGACCACTGTGGATTCAGAGACGCCGTCACCCCCGAGAGCGGCATCAAGGTGCCAGCGGCATCGAAAAGGGAACTGGTACGGGGATTGGCAAACGCCATCCGCCTGCTCTTTGAAGAAGAGCGTCGGTGGAAACTTGCCAGGGGAGCGATGGCTCGGAGCGCCGCCTTCGGCTGGGAAGCCAAGGCCCGAACGGTAGACGAGATTTATCGCGCCAGAGTGCCACTCGCCATCATCGCACGACACTGAAGCCGGCCTCCTGAATGCCGGATACTCTAGAGAGCCATCGGATGCGCATTCTCATTGTTGTGAACTACTACGGCCATTTTGTAACCCAGGGGGGAGAGCCGCAAGTCGTCCAAGCCGAAGTCGAGCTGCTGCGTTCGCACGGGCACATTGTTTCGAAGTATGAGGCCACGAATGCCGAGATTGAAGAGTTGACGTTGGTGGGCAAGTGCCAGTCCCTTTGGCAGGTCGGATGGTCCAAGACGGGATACGAACGGGTTGGCGCCGCGATTGACGCATTTCGACCTGATCTTATGCACGTCCACAATTACTGGTTTCGGCTCACGCCGTCAATTTTTGCGGCGGCGAAGGAGCGGGGAGTCGCGACCGCGCTGACACTTCATAACTATCGATTGACCTGTCCCGCAACTACTTTTCTGCGGAAGGGCAGGCCGTGCGAGCTGTGCATGGATGGGAAGGCTTCGCGCATCCTCATACACCGTTGCTACCCGGGAGGAAGCTGGCTGAAATCGTTGTTGGCCTATCGCCTATACCGCGAGACTCGAAAGCGGCAGTTCCTGGCTTCCCTCGTGGACGCGTACATTGCCCTGACGGAATTTGGCAGGCAAAAAGCAGTGGTAGGCGGCCTACCGCCAGAGCAGTTGTATTTGAAACCCAATTTTATGGCTGATCCTTTGAATGGAGGGGCACCCGCACGGCCGAAGGAAGGCGCCATATACGTTGGACGATTAGCGCCTGAAAAGGGGGTATTGAGTCTACTGGAGGCATGGCGTCACATTGACTATCCGCTCACGATCGTTGGTGATGGTCCTCAAATGGCGGCGGCTCGAAGGGCCGGAGGAAACCAGGTGAAGTTTCTCGGGAGCCGCTCTCACGATGAGGTTCTGCGTCTGATCGAGCAATCAGCCTTCCTTGTGTTTCCTTCGGAGTCGTATGAAGCGTTTCCACTCACGCTGTTAGAGAGCATGGCGGTCGGACGCGCGGTGGTCGCCAGCGATTTGGGAGCCCGGCGAGAGACGGTAATTGATGGCAAAACGGGATTACTGTACCGCGGCCGCGATATTCAGGACCTTACATCCAAGGTGCGGCACCTCGTCTCGGACCAAAACCTTTGCACAACGATGGGCACCGCGGCCAGGGAGGCCTACCTGGCGAAATACACGCCCGCCACGAACTACCAGATGCTTATCCGAATTTACGAGGAAGCCGTCGAGCGCAATCGTCGGTATGCGCGGGAATACGCCGGCACCCCTTCTGGCGCCCAGGTCGGCGGGCGAAGGGCATTTGCAGATTTGCGGGTGCTACCCCACGCGTGACGGCCATGAACACGAAAAACATCGCATCAGCCTCGTGCGAGCCTAACAGCCGGCCTGGAACGGCTGAGCCGCACCATTATGGGGAGGAGTATTTCAAATGGCAGTCAGAAATCGGACGCTTTGGTGGCTGGGCGGACCTCTCCAAGTTCTCACGATACATTCGTGATGACATGAAGGTGCTCGATTTTGGCTGCGGGGGAGGATATCTACTTGCCAATATCCAGTGCCTTGAAAAAATAGGCATCGAGATCAATCCAGTGGCCCGTGCCGAAGCGGACCGTAATGGCGTCCGCACTTGCGGATCGGTAGCGGAAATCGAGAACGGATGGGCGGACATCATCATTTCCAACCACGCGCTTGAACATTGCCCCCACCCACTGCGCGAACTCGAGGACCTCTTACCCAAACTTGCGTTTGGCGGCATCGCAGTTTTCGTGTTCCCGTGCGAAGCGGCAAAGAATCGGCGTAGATGGGATGATCCTAGCCATCACTTATATTCATGGAGTCCGATGTCTGCAGCGAATCTTTTCTCCGAGGCTGGATTTGATGTGGTCGAATCCAAAATATACCTTCATATGTGGCCGCGACGGTCCGTTGCGCGACTGTTGCGGTCGATCGGCGGGCGATTCCTGTTTGAGGCTGGATGCAGACTATATGGAGTCATGACATATTTGAATTTAACACCAGTCGTAGCTTCTCAGGTGCGCGTAGTCGCCAGGCGAAAAGTGACTGAATTTCGAGAAGCGCCGCTCTTTCAAAGGCGCCCGGATGCCTCGAATTATTTTCACCGCAAAGCAAACTGCCAGTAAACGAAGAACGTGACCGGAAAAACAGAAATGACGGACAAAGCGGCCAAGGCGCCTGCCGTCAAGGTGTTGGGGTCGCGCGTGCATCTGATCACGGCGGGCCAAACGGTGGACCAGATCGAGCGCTGGATCGAAGACAGGGACGGAGGCTGCCGCAGAGTGATCGTGACCGGATTTCACGGGCTCTGGGAAGCACATCAAGACGCCAGCTACCGGGCCATCCTGAACAGCGCGGAACTCTGGGCGCCGGACGGGATCGCGCCCGTCTGGGTGGCGTGGATCCGCGGACACCGTAACGTGAAGAGAGCGCCCGGCACGGAGATCATGAAAGAGTTCTTTCGAAGGGCGAGCCGCCGAGGATACAGCAGCTATTTCTACGGCGATACGGAAACGACCTTGGCGAAGCTGCGAGAGAAGCTCTCCGACGTTTGGGCCGGGCACAGGATCGCGGGCACGTGGTCGCCGCCATTCCGGCCGCTGAGCGCCCAAGAGGATCACGAAGCGATCGAGCGAATCAACGACGCGCATCCGGATGTTCTGTGGGTAGGACTGGGTGCGCCGAGGCAGGATCGCTGGATCCACGAGCGATTGCCTCGCCTGAGGGTTCCTGTGGCCGTCGGTGTGGGAGCGGCGTTCGCTTTCATCGCGGGCACCGTCCAGCGATGCCCGAAATGGATGGGCTCGATGGGATTGGAGTGGGCACATAGGTTTGCTAAGGAACCGAAGAAACTCTGGAAGCGCGATCTGATCGACGGCCCCCGATTCATTTTCCATCTAGGAATGGAGCTTGCAGGACTACGCGATTACTCGGAACGAGCCACGAATTCAGATTGACTGATTTCGGATAGCTGCTGTGCACTCGCTACTCATACTCGCCATCTCGTCCTTCTGTGTGGCGTTTGCTGTCACCCCGCTGTGCCGGGACCTTGCGATCCGCTGGGGCTTGGTGGATCGGCCTGACCATATCCGCAAATTACACACAAGTCCTATCCCCCGCGTTGGCGGCATCTCCATCTTCATCGCCTGCTCGGGCTCTTTGGCCCTTCTTCTTCTTTCTCCCTATCAATTCGGTAATGTAGTCCGCAGCCACTTCGACGTCGTCCGAAATCTCTTCGCCGCCGCCACCATAGTTTTTTTCACCGGCCTCCTCGACGATCTCCTCGGGCTCAAGGCCTGGCAAAAATTCGCAGGTCAATTCGTCGCTGCCGCCGTCGCCGTCCACGCGGGCGTCCAGATTAGCGGCATCGCCGGGCACCCCCTCCCCTCCTGGTTTGTCATCCCTGTCACTTTGCTTTGGCTGGTCGGCTGCACAAATGCCTTCAATCTAATCGATGGAGTAGACGGTCTCGCCGCCGGCGTCGGTCTCTTTGCCACCATGACCGTTTTTATAGCCGCTCTCCTCGACCACAACATTGCACTGTCTATTGCCACCGTTCCCCTTGCCGGAGCTCTCCTGGGTATTCTGCGATTCAACTTCAATCCTGCTTCCATTTTTCTGGGCGACTCGGGCAGCCTGTTCATCGGCTTCCTTCTGGGCTGTTACAGCATTCTCTGGAGCCAGAAATCCGCCACCATCCTGGGAATGACCGCGCCCCTGATCGCACTCTCGATTCCACTTGTAGATACCGGCGTCTCGATCATCCGTCGTTTCCTCCGCCGCCAGTCCATTTTCAGCGCCGATCACGGCCACATCCACCACAAGCTTCTGGCCCGCGGCCTTACGCCCCGCCGGGCGGTCATTCTTGTATATATAATTTGCGGACTTTGCGCGGCACTCTCGCTCCTTCAGAGTTTTGCACATGAGCGTTTTGGAGGAGCAGTGATCGTCCTCTTCTGCGCTGGAGCTTGGATTGGCGTCCAACACCTCGGATACGCAGAGTTCGAGATGGCCCGCCGCATGGTTCTCGCGGGGAACTTCCGCCGTCACCTGAACGCTGAGCTCCAACTCAGCACGTTCGGTGACGACCTCGCGGCTGCCGTCACACCCGATCAGTGCTGGGAAGTCCTCCGACATACTTACAGTGAATTCGGGTTCAATGAAATTCGATTGAAACTAGGGGACCGCCTCTTTACCCACACCACGAACGGCCATCACGCTGCCAACACGTGGACTGTCCGAATCCGGTTATCCGAAAATGATTACCTCAATCTCTCTCGCGAGTTCGACGCTGAGGCACCTCCGATTGTGTCTGGCTTTACCGACGCTATCGGCAAAACGCTCCGTACGAAAACCTCGGAAATGTTACGGACCACCCCATCTCGCCCGGACACCGCAATCGCCATGACAGAAGTACAGCCGCGCTTGATCACTGCAGTCGAGCAGGTCCAGCCATGCCAAGAATAGCTCCGCATATACATGGGGACGGCCTTGAGAAACAGAGCCCGCGGACGGAGAGAAAAAACGGGAGTGCCGGCAACAACGGCATGGCGCTGAACACCGCAGTGACCAGCCCCGGGGGCAAAGCAATGATTAGGGAATTCCGCTTGAGTCGTTCGGCAGTGGTGTCGGTTTTGGTGCTGGCCGGGGTTTTTGCTTATGCAACGTTCCAGTGGGGCGGGGTGGTGCGAAACGGCCGGTATCAATACCTTCTGGTGTTGGGCCTGTTGGCCATGTTGTTGAGTCGCGGTCGTTCAGAGGACCAATGGCCGAGACTTCCTGGCCGTTTGCTGCGATGGTCAGCAGTGCTCTTGCCGGCGTATGTGCTGCTTCAGGTGATGCCGTTGCCCCTGGCAGTTCTGCGGGTGTTATCGCCAGCGCGGGCAGAGGCGTTGGACGCACTGGGGCCGGTCGGAGCAAAGGTTAGTTTCGCTTCGTTGAGCGTTTTTCCCGCCGGCACTTTCCAGTACTTCTTGCTTGTCTGTGCCTACCTACTCATTTTTCTTCTCATTCCCGAGCTGACGTCACGTTTGCGGGATAGGTTCTGGCTCATCATTTTCCCGATTCTCAGCATTGCTGCTCTGGAAGCGGGGCTGGGACTCTGGCAGTTTTTCGAGACCACCGGGGAGCAGGCCAGATGGGGCACCTTCGCCAACCATAACCACTACGCAGGCTTCCTGGAGATGGCGTTGCCGTTTGCGGTGATGTATCCGGTGGCCGTGCTGCGCGATCGGCGCTCCACGTGGCATTCGTCGGTTACGCTCGCAGTTGCGGCTGCGGGTGTGGGGGCCCTGGCCGTGTTGATGTTCTCGGGGATTATTCTTTCCTTTTCACGTATGGGATTCATTGCCTCACTTTCTTCTTTGTTTGTCATGGGCACCTTGGTGCTCGGGACCACCCAACAGAGCTCGGCAATGGAGTCGCCATGGCGCCGGTGGGTTGGAGCGGGGATAGTCGGTACCCTAGTGCTGGCCGGTTTTGTATTCCTACCTCCAGAGAAGTTAATCCAGCGATTCGCAAAATTCGTTTCGACCGATGAGTTGACCAGCGCGGGACGCGCGCAGCTCTGGGCGGAGACACTTCCTTTGATCCGATCGTACCCAGTACTTGGCTGCGGGCTTGGCGGGTTCGAGACTGCATTTTCGAAGTTCAAGATATCAGGAGTACTCGTAACGGACGACTACGCACACAACGACTACCTTCAATTACTGGCAGAGCTGGGACTGGCGGGTTTCGTGATTGGCGTTGCGCTGGCGTTATCTATCGTGAGAATGGCGGCGCGCGCCGCCATAAACTCCGCAGACCCAGAGGCGCGATATTGCGCGGTGGCGTGCTTAGGTACTCTGACCGCGATTCTGCTACACAGTTTGGCAGATTTTAATTTGTACATCCCCGCAAATGCGATGCTGCTGGCGTGGATTGCGGGAATCGTGGTGGCGGTCGGGTTGCGAGGGACTAGCGCGAAGGTGCGGGCGCGGCTCGAACTCCGGGATGTCACCACCGAAGTTGCGGTTGAGATCGGTTCACTCCGTCCAACGGTTTTGTCAAAACAGTAAAATGAGATGAAACATTGACTTCTTTGTTGACAGCCAGTGTAGGGAAGAATATATTAACGCGAGCAAGCGTTAAAAAGGGGGCTACCATGCGCTACCTAGGTATGCTCATCGTAATGACGGCTATGGTCCTCATGGCCACCAATTCAGCAAGTGGATTAACTAGTCGGGGGCTGCTGGCGTTACACGGCACTACCGACGCGAAGTCTAAGCCTCATTGCCCGCCTCCCCCACCTCCCCCGCCTCCGCGAAGCAAACGCTGCCCGCCGTGCCCGCACGACGATTGCCGCGATAAGGATCATGATAAGGATCATCGCGGTGACACATGCGGTAAAGGCAACGACAGCAACCTGCCATAGCGAGACTGCGGGTTCGGCTCGTCACGTCCACTTTCCTAATACTATGAAGATCGGTCGCAAGAATGGTGTGCCGATTTGAGAATCCTGACGTTCACCCTCGGGGCAATCTTGACCGCCTACTGTTTGGCTGGCTTTCTCTCCGAGACTTTTTGGCAAAACAACGAACAGGTCAACCGTGGATTTTGCCAGTTCTTTCTCTGCAATAACGCGACTTTCGTATCGCGCGCGCGGGATCAACTAGCAACAGGACAAGACGAGGACATCCAACAGGCCATCACCACCTTCCGCATGGTCCTCCAGCGAGACCCGCAAGATCCCTATCGATGGACTGACCTTGGAGATGCGTTTCTCGAGGCCGGGCAGAAAGAACAAGCTCGCCACTGCTTCGCTCAAGTGTTGGCCCTCGCCCCGCATTCTGCTGGCTTTCTCCTGACTGTGGCCGATTTCTATTTCCAGATCGGAGAGAATCAAGAAGCCCTGCCAGTCACTGCACGGGTCCTCGGGCTCATTCCCGACTACGACTCAGTTATCTTCAGCGAGTACATACGTAATGTCGATCGCGCTGAAGATATCTTGCGGTTAGGCCTTCCGGAAGATCGCCGCGCGTCAAATTCCTGGCTGCAATTCCTGATTCAAGCCGGGCGCTTCGATGATGCCCAACGCACCTGGGATTGGATCACCCAACGAGGGTATGCCGATGACATGTTGGCAGGCCAGTATTGCGATTTCCTGATCCGCCAGGGCCATCCCGATTCGGCGGCCTCCGCCTGGGCTCAACACATGGGTGTCGCAGACGGCTACGGCAAATCCACTTATCTTTTCAACGGAGACTTCGAATCCGATCCCGCTCAATCGCCATTCGATTGGAACCTCGCGCGCACCGACGGCGTCGACGTCACTCGTGACTGCACTACCTCATGGTCGGGGAAATGCTCGCTTCGTATCACCTTCGCGGGCACTCACAATGTCGTCTTCGCCGCTGTGTCGCAGTTAGCTTTCGTACCGCCGGGCACTTATCGCTTCCACGCGTCTATCCGCACCGAGGCTGTGACCACCGATCAGGGAATCCGTTTTCGAATTTCCGATGCTGAACTGCCGGCGCGTCTAGATGACGTCTTCGGACAGTTCACCGGAAGCAGCCCTTGGTCCAGCGTCGATCGCGATTTTGTAGTTGCTCCGAACACCAAACTTCTCCGGATCGAGGTGGTCCGCCAGCCCTCCATGAAATTTGATAACAAAGTCCAGGGCACAGCCTGGATCGACCAGTTGAAGCTCGAACCGATTACCCTTCAGTTCCCACGATAGCCGCCCTCTTCCATCAAAGCGTGATTGTTGGTTGCTGTCGTCGCCGATAATCATCGCATCGCCCAGGCATGGAAGCAGTTGAAGAAACGATCTTCGTAATTCATTGTTGGCCACCGCCTAGATATGAGCCTGCGCAAAATCGTTCACATCGATATGGACGCGTTTTATGCGTCGGTCGAGCAGCGCGACGATCCTCAGCTTCGCGCCAAGCCCGTTATGCCGCCTGGGCGGGTCAGCGTTCTGTCGTCTGTGGGGTCTCGTATGAAGTTCGGCTTTTCGGCGTACGTTCCGCGATTAGCGCCACGCGCTTTGTGCCCGCATGCGGTTTTTGTCCCTCCGGAGTTTTCGCGCTATCGCGCGGTCTCCCGGCTGGTGCGCCTGGAATGAGCCTTTTGCAGCGGCGCGAAGCGCGCCGTCGGCGAGCCCCGCGCCCACTGCCCACACGTTCTGGTTATCGAGGGCAACGATCGCATTCAAGTTTAGCGAACCCGAATGCGTCCAGGTGACACCTTGATCCGCGCTCACGTCTTCGCCGTTGGGTCCGATAGCCACCAATAGGCGTCCTCCAACCAACGCCAACCCCGAACGAATTCCATTGGGTTGCTGCATCGCCAGCTTCCGGGTTTTGCCTGCACTGAAAGAATACGCGGCCACGCGATCCGAACGATTCACGTTCTTATAGTCTCCGCCGACGGCGATCACCGCATTGCCGGTACAAGTCACCGAAAAAATTCCAAACGAGGCCTTGCCGCCCAAGATCGGGGTGTCCGCCACGCTCCATGTCCGCCCGCGGTCTGCTGAATGGAACACGCGCGCCGCGGGCCCGCCGGTCCCGATATAGATATCGTCTAAACCGCATAGTGCGATCAAGGTTCCTCTGGCAGCAAACGCACCTTCATTGGCCAGTGCGGCGGGCATATTATCGCGCGGGAGGTCAGTCCAATGCCCGCCGTCCACGTTGCGCAGTAACAGGAATTTGCCCTCGACGGGATCGCTCAGCGCGAAGCAATCCCTTTCCGAAGCGCACACCAGCGCGTCCAGGGAAAATCCCGGCCGCTTATCCTGGTATTGCACCTTCCAATTGATTCCACCGTCTGTCGTCTTGTAGATCCGCGACTGCTCGCCGTCTCCGCTCGACATCACGTAAGCCGTCCGCGCATCGAACGGGCGAATGGCGCGAAAATCGAGAGCTTCCCCGCCGGTTACCGTAAGTCGCGCCCAATTGGTTCCGTGGTCCATCGACATCGACCGCAAAATCACGCCATGCGACCCCGAAGCCCACACCACCGGCGAGCGCGTCCCCGCCGTATCGAGCGTGTACGCCGCACTCACCCCGCGCAAATTCGTATCGATCCCGGGATTCTGAGGCGTCCAAGTCCCCCAGCTCGCGGAGACAAACGGGATAGGTATCCTGATTGGATTCTCCCATTAGACTCTCCAATCTGCGCTAAGATCTCGTGCGCACCAGGTGGAGCAAGGCACGGCGGAGTGTAACAAAATAGGGTTACAGAGCTGTAGAGTTTTAAATGTGCTATTCCTCAGCAACTTTGCCGATAAAGGCCCGGCGGCGACGTAAGGCACTATCTGGTCGTCTTCGCTGTGCATGACCCGCTGGGCCGCGCGTTCTTGTCGAGGGCTAGTCTCGCGGGTCTCAATGTGGGCTTTGGCCGAGAGCAAAAATCCCAGAGCGCTGCACTTTACGGTAACTCCGAGCTTATCGCTCCGATTAAAGCAGAAGGAAGCAAGGCTCGATCTTGGCAGTTTGGGAGCCTGCGGGAACCCTCCCGGGATCAATGCCGTCGCGGCCTAATGTCCCCCTGATCTACTTGGAGCGAAATGCCGCTCTTTTCTAAGGTTTGACCCAGGACCCGGTCTAACTGGGACACGGCCTTCAGCCAGGCGGCCTTGGCCAACACCTCACTGGTCTGCGCCTGCGCCAGATAAGTTTGCTGCTCAATTACCGCGAGGTTCGTTCCGTAGCCTGCGCTGAAGCTTTCCTGAGAGGCAGCAAGCAGTTTTGCTTGTAACTCTCTTGCCTTCGTCGTGGCGTCGGCTACACTCTCAGCGGCGTGGAGGGCTGTGATCGCGTTCTGCACCTCAGCAGCCACCCGCGACTCCAGCTGCGTCACTCGAAGCTGCTGCTGCCTTAGAAGCGCTCTGTCAGCTCCAAGATTCGCGTTCGCCACCCGGTTTTGCACCGGCAGGAAGAACTGTACCCCAGCCTCATACACCGTCGAGGAAGCGGTTACCTCCGGTTGGAACCGGGTCGGTAGGCGCAAATCCCGTCAAGCTGCTTCCACCGATCGCGGTCAGTCCCGGGATCACGACCCCACGGCTCTCATAGCTTCCATAGAGATCGATCTCAGGCTTTGCGGCATTGGCGGCGCTCGCGACCTGTCGCTCGCCGTTGGTCACCTGCAAGCGCGCCTGCTGCACGTCAGGGCGCTTCTCCCACGCACTCTTGATCAGATCGGATAGCGGCGCTCGGGGCTCGGCCTGCGGCGGCAAGAGCGGGTCCGTCGCCACGACTTCAGGACGTGCTGCCCGGTGTGCTGGTGAGCGACTGCGGATCGAGCAGCGTTCGCAGGATCACCTGCTGCTGATCTCGTAAAGCGACCGCCTGGGTGAGCACCAGCTGCGTGCTCGTCACGAGTGACTGCGCCCTTGCCACCTCGATGGGTGGCAGGCGTCCCACATTCAACTGTTCCTGGTCGTTATGCAACAGCAACTCGGCGGCCTTCAGCGCCTGCTCCTGCACTTTGACCGAATCCTGCAGGCTCACCAGGTCGATATACAGATTCTCTACCCCGGCGATCGTGCTGATCATCTGCTGCTCCAGCACCGCCGCAGAGATTTTCTTGTTCGTCTTCGCGATGGCGATATAGCGAGTATTGTTCGCCCGCCCGGCCCCGCGCAAGAGTGGTTGCGCGATGAGAGCATAGGCATTCGGGTGGGAGAACGGGACCGCGCTGGAGCGCCCGGAGTAGAAGCTCTGCACGAAGTCATTGACGCCCAACTGGATGGTAGTTCCCGGGCTGAAGCCCTTGGTTAGGAGGGTGTCACCAAGGGTATTGTCGGTTATCGGCGTATTGGTCGGCGTCCCCGGGGTCGCGGATGTGAGCGAGACTGCCGGGTTGCGCCGCAACCATCCGTAGCGGCCTGACAGCTGCGCGTCGAAGCCGGGCACTAGCGATCCATCGGAATACGGGCTCGGACTGAGTAGATAAGGAGTGCGATCCCTCCAGCACGCGGCTGGTGTCGTAGGATGAGGAGACTGTCGAAGTAATCGGGTCCACACTCGACGGTGACAGTCCAGGAGAGGAAAAACTGAGCAGTGGCACTGCTACCGGTGCTTCGCCTCCCGGCGTATCCGCCACCGTGTAGTTGATCGCGCGCGGCAGTCCGCCGCCCATTGCCAACGAGACGCTCAGGTCCGCGATGGCCTGATCGATTTGTTCCAACTCGATGTCGAGATTGTTCTTGAGTGCCATCTGCAAGGCTTCCTGCAGGCTCAGGTAGAGCCAGCCATCCTGTGAGTTTGTCGGTGGCGGTGCGACGCTTGACGTTCTGGGCCAGTAACCGGGAGGGACGAGGAGCGCTGGGCAGTGACGCCGCCTGACGTGAGGTTGTGGGTGATTGCGCGGCCGCCACACTCGTCGAGGCGCAGCCGACCACGAACCAGATGAAGGCCTGTCGCACGCAAGAGCGTCTACTGGAATACCGAAAGAAAGAGCTCATCTCGCGTAACTCCTGCCAGGGCAGCTTAGCCCGATTGATCCTGACTGCCGCTGCGTTTTGCTGCTCGCGCATTTGGTCACCGCCGTTAATCCCCGTCGCCTTTCTGGGTCCGCCCACTTTGGTCGCCACTCTTTCCTCCCGAAGTGGGATCTGCATTGCCACCTTGCTGGCCGGCAGGAGCGGGTCGAGTGCTCACCCGGGCCCCCTGCTTCACCGCATCATTGGGGCTCACCACGACGACGTCGCCATCTTGCAGTCCAGCGGTGATGTATACCTGGGTACCCAAGTCCCGCCCGACGTGCACGGGCCGCATCTGAATGACGTTGTTCTCCACCACGGGCACAAACTGGCCGCGCGCTATCGTGAGCAGGCTGTCGCCGGAGATCAAGATGCCCGGGTTAGGAGCCCTGTAATGCATCTGCGCGGAAGCGAACATGCCGGGCCGCAAGCGTGCAGGGTGTCCGTTAACTGAATCTCGGCGAGCAACGTCCGCGTCTGTTGGCTGAGAGAGTCGCTGCTCCGGACTACCTTGCCCTTGAACGTCTCCCCTGGCAACTCAGAAAAGGTCAGATCCACAGGCTGGCCGGTCTGCACGAAAGGCGCATCCTGCTCCGGCACGGAGACAAATACCTCCAGGCTGCCGAGGTCCACAACGTCAAATAATTCGCCGCCCTGTGCGCCGCCACGTGGGTGGCCCGCCCGTGGAGCCGGGAGAGGCAGCCGCCAGACCCTGTGCGGCTCCCGAAGCCGACACCAGATTGCCCACCTCGACGTTGCGGGCGGTGATCCTGCCGCTGATTGGCGAGCGAATCTGCTCGAAGTCAGCCAGAGATCTGGGCACGAACCAAGGCCGCCTCCGCTGCCTTCTCCGCATTCTCCATCGCCTGCAGGTTCGATTGTGCCGATTCGACGGCTGCCAGCGCTGCTATCGTCCTCCTGCCTGGACAAAATGCCGTGAAGCACTAACGTATGCACCCTGGCATAAGTAGCCTGCTGCAGCCGCAGTGTGGATTGCGCTGTTGAAACGCTGTCTTTGCTTTGCTGTACAAGCGCCGCCTGCTGCGCGACCGACGAGTCCAGGTCCGGCGCGGAGATTGTCCCCAGCAACTGCCCTTTGCGTACCATATCCCCCAGGTCCACGTACCGGGCCTTTAAATACCCCGAGGCCCGCGCATAAATGTGCGCACTCCGGAGCGGCGTCACTGTGCCCGGCAAGGTCAATTCCTGCTCCGAACTTGCGCGTATGCACGGTCTGCACCTCGACGATCGGCAAATGTGTTCTGCTGTTGTTGAGCTCTGGCGTTCACTTCCTTGTTGCGCTTGTAGTGGGGCAGCCATCCCACCAGCAGAGCCAAGGCCAGCACCACGATGCCGCGATAGATCCATAACATCCATCGGCCGTGTTTCCGCTGCGGTTGCGCCCCATGCTGCTGATCGACAGTCCCAGGCGTTCCTGTTGCTACGTCCCCGCTCATTGGTGCGCTCCTTGGGTCTCGTCCTCGATTCGCTTTCTCCCAGTTCACAGGAGCCTGCTTACTCATTAGCGAATACATTACCGGCACGATAAACAGTGTTCCCACCGTAGCGAACAACAGGCCACCGATAACGGCCCGCCCGATGGGCGCATTCTGCTCGCCGCCCTCGCCCAGTGACAGCGCCATCGGAAGCATGCCGATGATCATCGCCAGCGCAGTCATGCACACCGGTCGTAGCCGGGTCGAACCGGCAATTAGCGCCGTCTCCTTTGAATCCTTACTGTTATCACCCTCGCCGCGCGATTCGTTAGCAAAGGTGACGACCAGGATGCTGTTGGCGGTCGCGACGCCAATGGTCATCAGCGCGCCCATCAAGCGAGGGCACGTTGAAAGTGGTCTGCGTGAGAAACAGCATCCATACGATGCCCGCGAAGGCTCCCGGAAGGGCCATGAGAATGATGAAGGGAATGGTCCACGACTGGAAATTCATCGCCATCAGCAGATACACAAACACCACCGCCGCGGCGATCCCGATCTCCAGGTTCGCGAAGGATGTGTTCATCGTCAGCACCTGGCCGCTCAGCACGATCTCGCACCCCGGGCGGCAGGTGTTGTGAATTTTTCTTCACGATCTTCTGCACATCGCTGGCCACCCCGCCGAGGTCGCGCTGCTCCACGTTCGCGAACACGTCCATCACGGGCAGCGCGTTGTAATGCGAAACGGTCAGCGGCGAAACCTGCCGCTCCGTCTCTGAAACATTGCGCAACAACTGGTCACTGGCGCCGGGCACAGCAGCCGTGACGGCCGTCCGGTCCAGCGTATCGAGGCTGTGCAGGCGGTACTGTGGAACCTGCACGATCACCGGGTATTCGACCCCCGTCTTCGGATCGAGCCAGAAGTTCGGCGCCACCTGCCCGCTGCCCGAAAGCGACAACAGCACGTTATCCGAAACGTCTTTTGCCGTGAGCCCGATCTCCTGCGCCTTGAGCCGGTCCACTTTGATGTTGAGCTTGGGCGCATTGACCACCTGCTGCATGAACACGTCCACTGCACCCGGAACATCCTTGATCTGCTGCTGCAGCATTTCGGCGATTTGCGCTGTAGACGTGCGTCTTTTCCGCGCACCTGCACATCGATCGGCGCGGGCAGCCCAAAGTTCAGGGTTTGATTCGTGATGTCGGCGGGTTCGAAGAAAAACGTATCCTGGGGAAACTTCTGCGCGAAGTCCTGTCGCAGAACCTGCATCCATTCCTGTGTCGGCCGGTGCTTGGCCGCGAGCAGTACCAGCACATCCCCATCTCCATTACTCGTCGTATCGCTCGCCGAGTAGGCAAGGTTTACGCCCCCTGGCGGCAGGCCGATGTTGTTCACCACCATCTGGAGCTCCTCCGCCGGGATCACGCGCCGAATTTCCTCGTTTACCTGCTTGAACACCTCCATTGCGCGTTTCGATCCGCGTGCCCGACGGTGGCCGCATATGAAACTCCATCTGCCCGGAATCCACGTAGGGGAAAAAGTCCCGGCCAATCACCGGAATCAGTGCCAGCGAACCCAGGGACGCCACCGCGAATACCGCCAGCGTTATCGTTGAATGCCCCAGCGCCCACTCCAATCCTCCCTTGTACGTCTCGGCAAACCAGTCGAATCCACGTTCAAATCTCTGGTGAAACCGCCAGATGAAGCTTCGGCTCAGCGGCGACTCCTGTTCCTGCCCCTGATAGAGCGGCACCTCTTTGGGCAGTAGGAAGTGCATCATGGTGGGCACCAGCGTGCGCGACAGTCCGTATGAGGCGATCAAAGCCAGCACGACATTCAATGCCAGCGGTGTGAAGATGTACTTCGCCGAGCCGGAGAGCAACGTCACCGGCACGAAGACGATGCAGATCGATATGTGTTGAGATCAGTGCGGGCATCGCTACCTGCTCCGCGCTGTCCAGGATCGCCGTTGCCAGCGGCTTCTTCTCCCCCAGGCCGAGATTCCGATGCGTGTTCTCGATCTCCACCGTCGCATCGTCGACCAGCATACCGACCGCAAGAGCCAATCCCCCCAGCGACATGACGTTGATCGTTTCCCCGACAGCCGAAGACACCGCGATCGCGAACAATACCGCCAGTGGAATGGATACGCTCACAATCAGCGTGCTTCGCCAGCTTCCCAGAAATACCAGCACCATCAGGGCGGTGAGAAACGCGGCCGTTACCGCCTCCTGCACCACATCCTGTATCGAAGCACGCACGAGCACCGATTGATCGAAGATCGGCGTCAGCGTCAACGCGTTTGGCAGGCCGGCCTTGATTCGCGGAATCGCCGCCTTCACCTGATCCACGATCGTCAGTGTCGAAGAAGCGCCGCTCTTGATGACCGTCAACAGCGCCGAAGCCTGCCCGTTCTCGCTCACATAACTTGTCTGCGGCTGGTATCCGTTATGGATCCAGGCGACATCTTTCATCTGAACCACGGCGCCATTGACTGCTCGGATCGGCAGAGAGTTCAGTTCCGCGATGGTGCCTGGGCTGCTGTTGGTTCCCACCACGTACTCCCGGTCGCCTATCTTCTCGGTGCCCGACGGCGTGACCAGGTTCTGATTAGTCGAGCGCGGCGGAAACGTCCGAGGCGGTCAGATGATTGGCCGCGAGCTGCACCGGCTCCAGGTCCACCATAATTGCCCGCTGCTCGCCGCCGTAGGGTAAAGGCACCGCAGCACCCTTGATGGTCGCTAGCTGTCCGCGAATAAAGTTCTGACCCAGGTCAAAGAGCTCGGTTTGGGAAAGCCCCTTTCCGCCCAGGCTCACCTGCACGATAGGAACACTGGAAGCGTCGTACTTGAGCACATACGGGGGAAGGATCCCCGGTGGCATGAGGCGCAAGAGCGATTGCGCCAGCGCCGTGACCTGCGCAATCGCAAGATCCACTTGAACGTTGGGCTGAAAATGGATCTTTATTACCCCAACGCCGCTGTAGGACTGGGACTCTGTGTACTGAATGTTGTTGACTGTAGTCGGAAGAGCACGCTCGCAGACCCCGATAATGCGCTTGGACATGTCATCGGCATCCAGACCACTATAAGTCCAGATCACGCTGACGATAGGGATGTTAATCTCCGGAAGAATGTCGGTCGGCGTCGTCAGGATGGAGGCCACGCCGAAGATCGCAATCAGCAGAGCGATAATAACGAAGGTATATGGCCTCTGTAGAGCAAAGCGTACAATCCACATAAACGCTCTCTCCTCGATTGCTGACCTAGTGCAGGCTATCTCTGCCTGGCTGATCTCCACTTAATTGTGCGCCGGCTTGGCTCCTCGGCGGTGCCGGCGATCACCCTGGTGCGGGCGAACACCCTTCCGGAAACTGCAATAGAGGATTAACCGGAATTTCCGATTTGGACTTCAGACTTGCGCATCATATGCTTCTCCTGCCCTTGGACACAACGAACTTGCCACCAGAGCGAGCCCCAGCGAGGCTGCGGGTTTCCGACGGCTCGTTTTTTGCTCGTCGGACGTGCCTCGTTTGTTGCCGCGTAATCGATTTCTCAGACACTATTCCGACCCTCCTCCTTCGGCCCAGATTTTGTAACCGCAATCGGAGTTGCTAACCCGATGGCATCGGCAGCGCCCAGATCCGCCGCAGCATCGGGCCAAACAGACGCCGGTGCAAATGCCCCTCGGCCAGCAATAGCCATGTGGGCGAGCTTGATCTCGCTCCTGATTGCGGGGTTCTTAGCGTTCGAGGGCCTGAGACTTTCGAGGAGCGCTTGACCAATTTTGCGAGGGTTACAGTACCAAGAAGAGCCGCTTGGGCTACGCGGGTTTCCAAGACTTCGGGGGAGTGTACAAGATTTTACTTATCCGACTACGGTGTTACCGGGCACTACAAGTTGGGAATGAAGAATTCCTCAGTAAGGCTGTTGAGCCGGAGACTGCGTGGGATCCAGTGCGAAACAGAAACGGCCAGTCTAGCCGCGGTGAGCGGACGCCTGAACGCGGAGGTACACTCCGTCCCTGCTGTGCTGGTCTGTATGTTGGTTCCGGAATCGCGCCAGTTCCCCTTGCCGCGCCCAATCGGCCCCATGGTCCTTCGATCGTAAAATCACGCCATGCAATCCCGAAAACCCACCGAACGCCTCTCGTCCGGAGTATTTACTCGGCTCGCGCCAGAAGCGTCGGGACCAGTGTTTTCGCACCCCTTGGTTGGGTAATTGATAGGCGACGCATCCCGGACCGCCGGGGTGTACTTCGTTCTCTCCGCGTGCTGCGGGATATGCGTAGGTATGACCTGCCGTGATTGAACCACTCCAAAAACGGGCACCTTTGTGGTGGTCGAACGGTACTTACGCGCCATCGGCGATGGTCCGACCGGGGCAGTACCCCACGCATCGCTGTCAGTCAATCAGGTTTCTGACCATGGACGGACCATCATGGATCACTTTGATGTGCGTGGCTGTTCAATAACGGTGGAGGAGAATGGGTGCCGCAACGTGCGCCGCAACCTGCTCTCATCGTGGATGATGATCCTGATGTATGCAAAATGATCGAAACGATTCTGCAGTCCGCAGGTATGAAGGCTTTGATCTCATCGGGGATCGATCGCACCGTACTCGCCGCCAGGCGAAACCGCCGGGCCACTTGGCGTACCGATGCACTTTCGCATGCCAACCCCACGGCCTCTTCAAAGCGCTTACTAAACGGCGCTTTACTCGGCAGTTGGGGCACCTTCTCGACCCGTACCCCACATTGCGGACAGCACACCCGGTACAGTTCGATGATCACCGTCGTCCGATATTCGCCCCACGGCAAATCGCGCACCTCGCGCTCCCTGGCATCATGCGCGCCGCTAAACTTTCGCCCACATCCAGAACAGATCAGTTTCCGGTTCCCCGGCTGGCGCCGCACCCATAAACGCAAGGCCTTGGCGGCTTCATCGATTTCCTGCTGGTAGACTCGGTAGCCCGGCCATCCCAGAATTTTCGTGAATTCGTTGTCGCGCATGCCGCCGAGTCTAGCCGAAACGGCACCACGACGAAAACCCGCTCCTTTATTGCGTCTCTACGAATTCCTGCTCAGAGCCGTTTGTTCATTGGCAAGAGCCAGCCCGACAAACAGTTCGCGCGTTAGGGTTGGCACGCGCGTACCGCTGATCTCCAGAGCCTGAACTTGGAAGCGCGCGGTGATATACTCCGCGGCAATCATGACTTGCCCTGACTGTGGAAGTGCAGTCCCTGGCACAGCGCGCTTTTGCCCTTCCTGCGGCAGCGCGGTGGATTTCGGTGCCACTGCCTCGCTGGAGCCGGAAGCTACTCCTCGCGCGCCCGATTCGCCGGGAGATTCTGCGCGCAAGCGAGGTTCCTCTCCCAGTCCCAGGGTTTCCTCTTCGTCCGGCTACGAAGCACGTTACCCTCCCGGAACTACCCTCGCCGATCGGTACCGCATTGTTTCACCGCTGGGCAAAGGCGGTATGGGCGAGGTGTATCGCGCGGAGGACTTGAAACTCGGCCAAACGGTGGCCCTGAAATTTCTGCCACGGTCGCTAGCGCAAACAGAATATGCGCTCCAGCGGTTCACCCGTGAAGTACGTCTGGCGCGACAAGTTTCCCATCCAAACGTCTGCCGCGTGTTCGACATCGGCGAAATCAGCGAGACCGGCGACGCTGGCCAAACCTTCACACTCACCTTCCTGACCATGGAATTTGTAGATGGCGAAGATCTCGCTTCGCTGATGCGCCGCATCGGCAGATTGCCGCCGGACAAAGCCCTGGAGATCGCGCGCCAAATGTGCGCAGGCCTCGCGGCCGCCCACGAGCACGGCATCATTCATCGTGACCTGAAACCCGCGAACATCATGCTGGATGGCCGCGGCCGTGTGCGCATCACGGATTTCGGCCTCGCAGGGCTGGCGGCTGAAATCGAAGGCGCCGACGCGCGCGCCGGCACTCCCGCCTACATGTCGCCCGAACAATTCGCAGGCGGTGAGGTTACGCCGAAAAGCGATCTTTACTCGCTCGGCCTTGTACTCTACGAGATATTCACCGGCAAGCGCCCTTTCGACGCTTCCTCCAGCGAAGAGATGGTTCGTCTGCGCGATAAGAGTGCCCCGACGGCGCCGTCGCAGTTCGTAAAAGAGCTGGACCCGCTCATCGAGCGAGTGATCCTGCGCTGCCTGGAAAAAGATCCTGTGAAACGGCCCGCTTCGGCGCTGCAAGTGGCAGCAGCACTGCCGGGAGGCGATCCGCTCGCCGCGGCGTTGGCGGCAGGGGAAACACCGTCTCCTGAGATGGTCGCCGCTTCGGGAAAATCGGAAGGCCTGCGGCCGCTGATGGCTTGGATTTTGCTGGCAGGCGTCGTTGTGTCAGTCACGGCAGTGATTCTGTTGAGTGCACAGGCGATGCTCTACCGTCGCGTGCCGCTTGAAACGCCACCGGAAGCGCTTGCCGTGCGCGCGAGAGAGATTTTGCGGAGTGTCGGTTATTCCGAGCCGCCGGCGGACTCGGCGATGGGCTTCTACGAGGGGAAGGAGTTTCTACGCTATATCGGAGAACACGACAAATCCAAGACGCGCTGGGACAACCTGGAGACCGGGGCGTTCGGGTTTTGGTATCGCGGTAGCCCCCGCCCGCTCGCGGCTCTTTCCTCCCTCTTTTCCTCGAGCGCACCCGATCCTGGATTCGTATCGACGGACGACCCCCCGTTGGATGTGTCTGGGATGACAATGGTCAGCCTCAATCCGCTCGGCCGCCTAACGCAGTTCATCGCAGTTCCTCCGCTGGCCGAGAAACCGGCGGGCGCCGCATCGTCACCTGAGTGGGCACCGCTGTTCTCTGCCGCCGGGCTCGATCCGTCCAAGTGGCCGCCAGCGCAGCCGATCTGGACGCCTCCTGTTTATGGCGACGCGCGCGCCGCGTGGACGGGGACCCTGGCCGAGCGCCCCAATATCCCGATGCGGATCGAGGCTGCGGCCTACCGGGGCAAGCCTGTCTATTTCGAGTTGATTGGCCCTTGGACGCATGCCGAACAGTTGCAGCCGTATCAGCCGACGACCGGCGAACGGGCATCTGTGGTGATTGAAATCGTTTTGTTGCTTTCGATGCTGGTGGTCAGCGCAATGCTTGCACGGCGAAACCTGCGCCTTGGCCGGGGAGATCGCCGCGGGGCTTCTCATCTGGCCGCTGTTGTTTTTGCGACTTTTGCGGTGTCTTACTTTGTCGCGCATCACGTCCCGAGTATCTCCGAACTCATGCTCTTCCTGGATTTTTTGGCCTGCGGGCTTGCCTGGTCCTGTTTCTTTTGGGTCGTCTACATTGCCTTGGAGCCATATGTGCGCCGCCGCTGGCCCGCGACTCTTGTCTCCTGGAGTCGCTTGCTGGCGGGAGGCCTTCGGGATCCGCTGGTGGGACGCGATGTACTTGTGGGCTGTCTTGTGGGGGCGTTTGCGACCCTTCTTTACAGACTCGCGTGGTTTGTTCCCTCCTGGCTCGGCGAGCCTCCGGCGCCGCCACTATCGGGTCTGCACTCGCAATTTCTGGGCGCGCGTATAATAGTCGCGACTATATCGAATTACTTGCACGTTTGGCTTTTTGTGGCGCTTGCGTTTCTGTTTGTCCTGTTTCTTATGCGGACCTTGCTGCGTAACGAGTGGGCGGCGGCGATCGCCTTCGTACTCTTACACTCGGTCTTGTTGGCAGCGGGAAGCCAGTATCCTACCGTTACTTTCGTGATCTTTCTGCTCCTTACTAGTCTGGCTGTGTTTTTGATAATCCGCCTCGGCTTGCTGGCTCAGGTGGCTTGTTTCATCTTCCAATTTTGTCTCCTGGAGAATTTTCCCCTGACGACCCAGGTCTCCTCGTGGTATGCAGGGATCGGGTTTGCGGGAATTCTGGCGATGGCCGCGATGGCGTTCTACGGCTTCTATATGTCCCTGGGGGGCCGACCGGTTTTCGGAGGTATCGTGCTCGAGGAATAACGAGCAACTCTTCCCTAATCTAGTAAAGGAAGGGTTGCCGACCAACCGGACTGGCTGTTTCAGCAGGCTCGCCGGGAGAAGAACTAATTCATCTTCTTCGCAGGACCCGGGTCGTCTGGCCCAACGAAATTCACCACAAAAGGCGCAATTCCATTCACCTGCACTACGCTGTCACCCTTGCACTGAGCATAGTGCCGCATTTGCGCAGGCGCGGAGGCGAAGCCTCCAACGGGGATTTCTTTCATCGTGGCGTCATCCCACTTCGCGCCCATTCCCAGCAGAAACGTGCCTTTAATCATTTTCCGTCGTAGGATGCCAGTGCGGCGCAATCTTTGTCCCGTCCGTGCAGGAAAGACGAACCGTGTACGAACGCCCAGCCGTCATCGGGTCGCCCTGTAGCAGGGCAATCTTTACCGTTCCGCCCATCTCCACCGACGGCGTCCCTACCAGCGCTGCCGCGGGAATGTCCATCCATTGCTCCGAGCCCGGCATCACCAGCGCGCTGCGAGCCGCGCCCCCACTCTTTTTTTCAACGGGCGGCCATCTGCTTCGCGGGCGGTGTCTGCGCACCTCCCGCAGCTGCCAGCAGCAAGCACAGAGCCAGCACACCAATTCGCTGTTTCGTCGTGGCTTCATTTCCTCCGTACTTCAAGTTCTGACGTTGTATTTTGTAACCGGACCTCGGGCGGTACTTCCGCAGGGCGGAGATTAGCACTAACAGCGTACTACCTTCAATTCCAGACGCCGGTGCAAGAGAGCACGGCCGGGGAGAGAACCACGGGCATCCCTTCCGTAATCCGGTAAGGCAAGGTTTGTCGAAGCTACCGGCCAATCTCTGCCCATTCTCGGGGCGTCGCGAGGTTGCGCGCTTCGTTAAGGATTTTGGTGAGGCGGTTGGAGAGCCGGTCCCAGCGGTAGCGAGAAGTTCCGTTTGGCAGCGTGCGGCGGAACTTCTCCAGTACATGTTGAGCAGCGAGCAAAGAATCGATCACTCCATCGAGGCCCTCTCGAAGAGGGGTCATGAGCATGGTGCGGTGAAAGAGGTTACTGGCCGAGTCGATCAGTTGCACTACCTCCTCCGGGCTCAAGACCTCCGCAAGCTTGCGGTACCGTTTGGGTCTCGGAATATCTTCGAGCAGATACCGGCGCTTCAAAGTCTTGATATAGAAGAAGCGAAGCGCAGCCACATGCTGTTGCGCGGTGCCGGCCTCCAGCTTCTTCTCCTGAAACAGGTAGGCTTGATACTCACGCAGGTGTTGCGGACCGAGTTTGTCGGGTCGTTGGTGGAAATAGTTGGCAAATTCTTGGATGATCCGAAGGTAGGCTTTTACGGTACTCTTAGCGTAATTACGGCGCTGGAGTTCCTCCAGCATCATTCTGCGAAGATGGGTCACGGGGACCTCCTTGTGACCCACAACTTATCTCCACAGCCAGGCAATCACATCCCTATTCACCTCACGCGCAGCGTCCGCCGCACCAGCGGCTTTCTTCAAACGGCACACTCGGAAGCAAATCTGGCCAGTGCTGCGTGCGGCGGCATTTGCCGGTGCCCGGAACCTATGACACACCCGAGATGCGTCACAAGACCTACCTAATCTTCCGGGTTCAGACCTAGCCAAACGGCGGATGTGGACGCAGACGCGTTTGTGGGATCTTGTTCCTGGAGGATAGAACATGTCTAACGAACTCATCGAGCTTTCAAATGCGTTGGCAGAGGCAACCGGTCGCGCTGCCGTCAGCGTGGTAGCCGTCCACGCAGAGACACGCGGCTCTGCCAGCGGAATTGTGTGGCGTTCCGGGGTGATCGTCACGTCAGAACACGCACTGCGCCGCGATGAAGATATTGAGGCGACACTTCCGGATGGCCGCGTCGTGTCAGCAACCCTAGCAGGCCGCGATCCCTCAATGGATATCGCGGTCCTCAAATGTGCCGAGGCTGATAGCGCTGTCGAAGACATAGGAGATGTGACCGTGCTGAAACCGGGCAGCCTCACGCTCGTCGTCGGCCGCACCCGTGCGAGTGGGCCAGTAGCCGCCCTCGGAGTCGTCAGCCTTGTTGCGCCGAACCGCCGCACCTGGACCGGCGCGTCAATCACTCCTTACATCCGGCTCGATGTCGGGTTGCAACCCACCACCGTGGGTGGCGCTGTGATCGACGCGCACGGTAATTTAGTCGGCTTAGCGACGCCGCGCTTTGCACGTTTCGGCGCGATTGCAGTTCCAGCTTCAGCCATAAACAAAATCACGGATACCCTTCTGAGAGAGGGGCGCATACCCCATGGATATCTCGGCGTCGGCTTGCAGCCTGTCCGATTACCCAATACCCTTCGTGAATCGTTGCAACGGAGCGAGAAGACCGCGGCGATCATTCTGGAAGTACACCCTGACGGCCCTGCGGACAAGGCTGGCATCGTCATCGGCGATATCTTAGTCTCTCTTGCGGGCCACCCCATCACTCGACTGGAAGACGTTCAGTCTCTTCTTGTCGCGGACGCGATCGGCAAATCGCTCCCGCTGAAATTCGTTCGTGGCGGCTCCGTTCAAGAAGGGAGCATCGTGGTCGCGGAGCGCCCGCACGGAGGCGCCTAAGATGGCCGTCACGGGATTCGGTGAAATTGCGGAGAAACTCCGCCGCTCGACCGTTCTCATTCACGCAGGGGGCTGCGGCAGCGGCTCCGGAGTGATCTGGTCGAGCGATGGGACCATTATCACCAACGCTCACGTAGTGCGCGGCACGCAGATCAGCCTTCAGCTTTGGGATGGGCAAGAGTTCCGCGCGACAATGGCGTCACGCGATCCGCACAGGGACCTCGCTGTTCTTCGCATCGACGCGACGAACCTTCCATCAGCTTTTGTCGCCGACTCATCGCAGGTTCGACCAGGTGAACTCGCCATCGCCATCGGCAATCCCCTCGGTTTCATCGGTGCTCTGACGACCGGATCATTCATGCGGTTGGCCCTCTTCGAGGTCTCGGTTCACAATCGTGGGTACAGTCGCATGTTCGCCTGGCACCGGGAAATTCTGGCGGCCCGCTTGCCAACGCCCGTGGCGGCGTGATCGGGATCAATACTATGGTCGCTGGGCGCCTCGCGCTCGCCATTCCTAGTAGCGTCGTCCGAGATTTCCTTTCCTCTAGCCCGTCCGACGCTTGGCTTGGTGTGACCGTTCATCCTGTGCGAATTCATCGATCCAAGGCGGCTGGCGGCAGCGGGCACACCTTCGGCTTGGTGCTCACCGAAGTGGACCTCTGCAGCCCGGCATCCTGTGCATCTCTCTCGCCGGGTGACATCTTGCTAGGCACCGAACAAAAAGCCTTCACATCGCTTGATGACCTGACGGAAGCCCTTCAAGGCAACGGTCCGCGCCTCCTGCGACTCGAATTTCTGCGCGGGGACTACTCGCGGGTCCGCCTCGTGACCGTTCAGCTGGGAGTTCAGAACGCGTCAGGCAGTTTCGCGGCAGCGTGATTCGCGTGTTCATCGTCGCTGCTTCTCCTATGGCGCGCGCGGGCTTGCAAAGTCTGTTCGGTACCCCGGATGTGAAAGTAGTTGGCAGCGCTGCAAACTTCGAGTCGCTCGCCGATAAATGGTCGGATGCAAAGGCTGACATTGTTCTCGTTGATGCATCCGGCGAACAGTTCGAAGGGGTGATCGATTCTCTCGCTAGGTCCCAACTTGCTTCTGAAGCCGCTATCGTGATTCTTTCAGATCGTTTTGAGCCTAGGTCGTTTACTGAAATGCTGCGAGCAGGCGTCCGAGCTGTACTGCCCAGCGATATGTCGCCGGGCCAATTCGTCGCCGCCCTCGAAGCCGCGGCCACGGGTCTGATCGTTATGCATCCTGCGGAAGTCGAGGCCATGTTTCCGGCGATAGAGCTTGCATCACGTCCACCCACAGAACTCACCGAACCACTTACGCCTCGCGAGAGCGAAGTGCTTCAAATGCTCGCGAGTGGCCTAGCCAATAAGGAAATCGCCGCACGGCTCGCGATCTCTGAGCACACCGTTAAATTTCACGTGGCGTCGATCCTAGGCAAGCTTGGCGCTGGAAGCCGAACCGAAGCTGTCTCTATCGGCATTCGTAGCGGACTCGTTCTTCTCTGATGGGCTCGAAAGTCGTGATTGCAGTTCTGGTTTGTCTGACACCCTTACGAAACCGGAAACTGTCGATTCGTCCGTCGGATTAGTACCGACAGACGCTTGTGTTTATCGATTGTTGTCAGGACTAATCCCGCCGCGGAAGCCAGATAGCTTCCCGTTTGCCGAAAATACGCCGGGAATCTCGCTTGTCGCTTCCGACAGAATCAGGACATCACTGGAACTGCGGGCAGCTATACCAAGATATAATCACCGATCTGTTGGCAAGGAGATCATTTGTGCTGCAAGTGATTCGCTCGCCGAAGATCTATGACGTCTGCATCATCGGATCAGGCGCTGCCGGTGGGGCCGCAGCCAAAGTGCTCACGGAGGGCGGTGTCAGCGTCGTGATGCTGGAAGCGGGCCCGCCGCTCGACCCGGCGAAAGACTTCAAGGAGCATCTTTGGCCTTACGATCTTCCCCATCGCGGTGGTGGCGTGGGCGGTAAGCTGCGAGGCGAGGAGGCCGACGAGTTCATGGCGCCAAACGGCGCCTGGGAAATTGACGGCGAACCCTATGTGTTGGCGCCGGGGTCGACGTTTCGCTAATTCCGCTCGCGGATCGTCGGTGGGCGCAGCAATCACTGGGGCAGAACTGCATTGCGCTTCTCTCCGATGGATTTCAAACCCCGTTCCAGAGACGGCATGGGCGACGACTGTCCAGCGCCGTGTGGGATCCGGCGTTTGCTTGGCTGTGCGAGCGCCGCGTCGATTACGCCGATAGCGCCGACGTCTGGAATGTGCGCCGCCAGTGGCCGCACCTCAAACCCCAACTCCAGGAGGCTCTGCTCCGAGGCCAGTATCGTTTTCGCCTCTACGGCGAATCCAGGTCAAGGGCGAGTTTCGTGAGTTGTGGGCGGCCCTCGACGCACTGATGCCGAAAGCTCTGACGATTGTGCTCAGTCGGAGGCTCGATTTCCCGCGAAGCTGTACCACGTATCGGGCAAGGACGGCGAGAAACGAGGAGCCAAGGCCGTCGTGCGGCACATCTGCTCGCCGTTGCAGTCGAACCAGTTCGTGTTCCGCAGCGACAAGAGCTACTACGCCAGCATCGACCATGCCATGCTGCTCGACCTGGTGGGACAGTACCTCCGCAGAACGGTGGACGAAGACTGTCTCTACACCACCGTGACTCGCGCAATCACCCTGAGCTGCCCGCTTTCGCCGCTGATGGCGGCGCTCTATCTGGAGCCGCTGGATCGCCGGCTGGAGACCGCCGGTTTGACCTATGCCCGCTTCATGGACGATTGGGTGATTCTGGCTCCCACGCGATGGAGCCTCCGTCGAGCGGTTCCGATGGTCAACGAGACGCTACGGGAACTGCGCGTGGAGCAACACCCGGACAAGGCGTTCATCGGGCGGATTGAGCGGGGATTTACTTTCCTGGAATATTGGATTACGAAGCAAGGCGTGACCGGCGTCGCGCCTTCGGCTTGGAAAGCATTTCGAGTACGGGTCGCCCGGCTTTATGAGCGGGATGCGCCGCGCGAGGAAATCCGGCGGCGCATTGGACAATACGTCCGGCGCTGGAAGCGGTGGTTGGTTAGTGGTGTGCGGGACGGCTAGGTTTACGAAGCGATTAGGGGGCCTTGGGAGACCCTGAGCAATTCGCTTGCGCATCACCAACACTAATCCGATCCCCATCTGCACGAGGCCGCCTGCGACCGGCGTCCGGTCGCGTAGGAACGGGACCGGGACGGGACCGGGCAGGGGAGCCAGCGCACCGGCGTGACCGCGGCAGATCGGGGTCCACCGCGGCCATTTTCAAAAGTTACTTCAGGGGGGCGGGGGTAACTGCCCGCCACCGGTCAGGGGCCCCAAGCACGCCGTCGCTTTCGTAGAGCGGACCGTTGGCAGACCCTTGCCCCGTCGGATTGAGATCCCTGGCTTGCGTGTTGTGCCTTTCTTCGTTGCCATGTGATTTCTCCTTTCAGTGTGAATATGCCCCACGGTGTTGTCTCATCGCCGTACTTAGACTCAATAACCGCGCCGATCAGCTTCCGAGGCTCTGAATGATCGCTGTTGCTGAGCTCGTCCAGGCGGCGACCTCTTGCTTGCTGAGACCCTTAGCCAACCCGTCCAGATCGACCAAAATGACGAAGGCGTCAAGCTCGCCCTTGGCGGCCTGGACGTTGCCCTGATTCAGTGAATTGACGGCAGCTTGCAGGGGCAGTGTCAGCACTGCTTGCACGATCTGCGGAAGGGTCGACGCCTGCACGGCGTCGATGAGAAGGAAAGCTTGCACCGCTGGAACCATATAGAGAGAGTGAAAATATTCAAAGGCGCCGATGTCGCAACCGCTTCCTTGCGGCCGGGGAACACCGCGCTGGTCGGTGGTAACCGGATTTCCGCTCGTATCAGTGCACGCGCTCAGGGGTATGGCGTTCACCGCAGGGCTCGTGGCCAGCAAGGCGACCGTTAGGGTAGGGCCGCCATTATTCTTCAGGCCGCCAGGATCGAGCCCCGCTGAAGTGCTGTTCAGGTCGCTACTCTGAGTCAAAATGCTGGCGCAGGTCGCGTCGTCGGAGAGGTTATGGCCCAAACTGATTGTCGGATCCGGTGAATTATTGAAACAGTTCCCTCCTACGCTAGACGACAAAATGGAATTATTCAGGGTCAAATAGCTGTCATTGTTGGAAATGGCGCCGCCGCCGCTCGCGTCAGAATAGACGTAAATGCAGCAACTGCCGCCGCCACTGCCGGTACTTGGAAGATTTAGGCTGACGGGGTTGAGATCCGGGTTGCTAAACGCGTAGTTACCCGAAATGGTACTGAAGCTGACAATTGCGAAACTAGAATCATTCTCGATGCCGCCTCCACCCGCGCCTGCAAGGTTGCCGGCGACTGTGCTGTTGATCAAATTGAGGGTTCCGGTACCGCCGTTATAAACACCGCCCCCGTAACTGCTCTGGTTGCCCGATACCGTGCTCTTGTTTAGCGCGATGTTCCCGTCAAAATTGAAAATGCCGCCACCTCCGCCACCCCATCCGTAGAAGCTCCCCTCTCCAAGGCACCCATTACTTGCAGCGTCCGGTCCGCCCATAGTGATGTTATTAGACACGGTGCTGTCAGTCAGTGTAACGGCACCCAGATAGTTGAAGATCCCGCCGCCAGCGCCCAGGATCGTTGTTGAATCGCAGGAACCGGTAAAATTTCCCGTGACTGTGCTGCCGCTCAGATTTAAGGTTGCGGCCGTACCTGCATTTAGAATGCCTCCTCCAAGCTCGGCGAAATTCTTGCAACCGGTCACGATGGTATTGGTCAAGGTAAGCGTGCCCGTGTTCAATATGCAGCCACCCAAGCCCGAAGCGCCCTGAGTGAGGGTTACGCCCGAGATTTGGACGGTAATTCCCGTATTAACTATAAGAACGCCTACCGAGAGGGCCCCGCTAATTGATAGGTTAGACGCACCCGGCCCGGTGATGGTAACACTGGAACCAAGCGTCAGCGGAGTGATCAAAGTGATGGTCGCGGGATACGTGAGATCAAAGTTAATCGTGTCGCCGTTCGCTGCGCTGGCGATGGCTGCCCGCAATGAGCCGGCGCCGCTGTCGGCGGCGTTGGTAACCGAAATGGTAGCGGCGGAAACTTGCGGCGCACTCAAAAGCAGCAGCACGAGGGCTGCTGACCATCCCCGTATCCATGCCTTCACGGCTGATGCGAGGGACCCGAGTTTGAAGTTCTTGGTCATTTTTATCTCCTTTGGATTGCGGGGAGCGACCCGGCCACATTTGGTCTCCCACACAACTGCCACCTTTCGTCGAGAGGCAAGAGCTCGGTTGATCTTGAGCGGCTGCTGTCTTCCACTCGGGAAATATTCTTGGCCCTATCTCTAGTAGCGCAAAGTTGTCGGAAATCTAATCATTCGCCGATAAGAAAAACCTGGTTCGTGGGTTGCCTTGGACTGACCTCTCTCGCCTGGTACGGCGCAAGTTTGACAAACGCGGGCCGGAATCATTAGGCTAACCAGCAATCTCCTCAATACGGAGGACCCCCCATGGAGCACCGGCCCCCCAGCGAGGTGTCGCTGCTCTTGCAGGAGTGGCGGAGCGGAGACCGCCAAGCGCTCGACGCACTCCTGCCGCTTGTCTATGGAGAATTGCGCCGCTTGGCGCACTATCAATTGCGGAAGGAACGGCCCGACCACACCCTACAAAGCGCCGCGCTCGTGCACGAGGCGTATCTGCGCCTAATTGGGCTGAACGTTCCGGACTGGGAGAGTCGCACGCACTTTTTTGCGATTGCTGCCCAGCTGATGCGCCAGATTCTTGTCGATTATGCGCGGCGCCACAAGGCCGCCAAACGCGGTGGAAGTATCTGCAAACTCTCGCTGGACGACGCCGCCACGGCTTCTCGGCGAGAAGACGTGGATGTCGTAGCCCTCGATGACGCTCTAAAGGCTCTTGCGAGACTCGATCCGCGACAGAGCCGAGTGGTGGAATTACGCTTTTTTGCCGGCCTCTCCTTGCAGGAAATTTCTGAGGCCACGGAAATTGCTCCAGCTACCGTCCAACGCGACTGGACGGCTGCGCGTGCTTGGCTGTACCGAGAAATTTCTAGGAATCCCAGCGAATGAGCAGCGAGCGATGGGAGCGCACGAAGGAGATTTTGGAGGAGGCGCTCAGGCGGGCCTCTGACCAGCGGCAAGCTTACCTGGAATTAGCCTGCGGAACAGACCGCGAGCTCCGCGCCGAAGTGCAATCGCTGATTGCTTCGCATGAGGAAGCAGGCAGCCAATTCATGGCGGCCGCCGCTCCAGAGCTTCTTCAACTCTCGTCTTCGAGCAATTCGCGCAAAGCGCAGGAGAACCAGGATCGAAAGTTCATCGGGCCATATCGCCTGGAAACGCAGCTCGGAGAAGGCGGCATGGGACAGGTCTGGCTTGCGGAGCAAACAGCTCCCATCAAACGCCAAGTAGCGTTGAAACTTATCAAGGGTGGAATGTTCGACAGTCCCACCCTCCAACGATTCCAATCGGAGCGGCAATCGCTGGCGCTCATGGATCATCCGGCAATTGCGAAAGTTTTCGACGCTGGAGCAACCCCAGACGGCCAGCCCTATTTCGTGATGGAATACGTGCCCGGTGTTCCGCTCACGGATTACTGCGACCAGAAAAGACTCAAGATTCCAGAAAGGCTGGAGCTGTTCATTAAGGTTTGCGAGGGCGTTCAGCACGCCCATCAAAAGGCCATCATTCATCGCGACCTCAAGCCCGCAAACATTCTCGTCGTCGAAGTAGATGGGAAACCGTTGCCCCGAATCATCGATTTTGGCTTAGCCAAAGGAGCAAACCGTGAAGTGTTGGGAGAGGCACAGTTCACTCTAGCGGGGAGTTTTTTGGGGACACCCGGTTACATCAGCCCGGAACAGGCCGACCCGGGTTTGCAAGACGTGGATACACGGACTGATGTCTACTCGCTCGGGGTCGTTCTTTATGTCTCGCTTACGGGTTCCCTGCCTTTTGAGACGCAGCGCGGCAGAAAACAGCCGCTCGACCAAGCGCTCCGGCAATTGCGCGAAGACGATCCGCCACGGCCAAGCACAAGGGTCGGAACACAGACCGAGACCTCGCAAGCGACGGCCGAGGCGCGCGGAACTGAACCGAACCAACTCGTAAGCCTGCTGCGCGGCGATCTCGACTGCATCACGATGAAAGCGCTGGAAAAGGATCGCGCTCGGCGCTATGGCACGGCGATGGAACTGGCAACGGATATTAAGCGGTATCTGACGCATGAACCGGTGTTAGCGCGTCCTGCAAGCACTGCGTATCGTACCGCTAAGTTTGTGCGCCGCAACCGGACGGTGGTGGCGCTCACGGCTGCTGCCGTTGTGCTTGTGATTGGCAGCCTTTCTACGGGCCTCTACGTCGCCAATCGCCAGCGAAAAGTCGCGGAGCATCGATTCATGCAAGTGCGAGAGCTAGCCAATAAGTTCATCGCTCTCGATAACGATCTCCGAGGTCTGCCGGGTTCGACGAAAGTCAGAATGCAGATAGTTTCCGATTCGTCGCAATATCTGACTTCGCTGGGCAGCGACGTTCACGGCGACAAGGATCTCGCCCTCGAAATCGCCTATGCCTATGTACGCGTAGCGCATGCGCAAGGTGACCCAACATCACCCAATTTGGGACAGTTCGCGGAAGCGGAAGTGAGCCTAAACAACGCCGCAGGATTCGCAGATACGGTTCTCGCAGAAAACCCAGTAAACCAGCGAGGCTTATTCGTTGCGGCGACTATTGCCCACGACCGCATGGTTTTGGCCAACAGCCAGGGAGATCACGCAGAAGCATTGAAGTACGCCGCCAGTGCTGCTTCGCTGATCGAGCGGTTCATAAATACTCACCCCACCGAATCTCACGACCTCTATAGCATGAGGTATTTCTATTCTAACGTCGCAGGCGTGTACTACGATGCGAGGCGTTTTAATGACGCAACTCGGTATTGCCAGCTGGGCCTGGACATCCCTTTGTCGAACAACAAAGGAAACGGTTTTACCCTTACGATTTTGGCAGCTGCGCGTTGGCAATCGGGGGATCTGGATGGCGCCCTTGGGACCAGTCTCGATGCGATTGAGCTCGAAAAAGGCGAGGCCGCAGATGGACACGCGTCGATGCGCATTAATCTGGCGAACGGATACGACCTGGAAGGCGAGATCCTGGGTCGCGCGGATGCGGAACCAAGCCTCGGCCGCACTCGCGAGGCGCTCGCCGATTTTCAGAAAGCGTTGGACATTGCCGAGGATCTCGCAAAAAAGGACGCGAACGATTACCTCGGTCGCCATAATGTTGCCACCGTAAGTCCAGAAATTGGCAACATCCTGCGTCACCGTAGCCCGCAGGATTCGCTGGCAGTTTACGATCATGCACTTGCGCGCATACGCGAGGCAAGGAGCAATGTCAGCACGCAACGAGATGAAGCTGAGCTCCTGGCTGCGTCATCCTACGCCGTGCGTTGGGCGGGTCGTGACAAGGAAGCCAAGCAGCGCATCGCCCGAGCTTTGGAACTGCTGAACCAAGCCGGCCGGTATCCCTCAGACAAAGTCGAGCCGATGGGCGATGCCTATGACGCTCTGCGGGCTCAGGGCGACGACTACGCGGAGACCGGCCATGCAAACAAAGCAATTGAGGCCTACCAGGAACTGCTCGACAAACTCATGGCATGGAAACCCGACGTGCAGAATGATCTGCGGGACGCAACTTGCATTTCGCGCACATGGACCGCCCTTGCCAACATGCTCCGGCGAACCGGACGTACCGAGGAAGCTGTTCGCCTTGAAGCGCAGCGAACAGAACTCTGGAACCATTGGAATGGCAAGCTCCCAAATGCTCAGTTTCTGCTTCGCCAATCCTTAAGCCAAATTGCTCCTCGTGTCGTTGTGGAAAAACGATAGAGAGGAAAGGTCCCACAGTGGACGCACTGCTCAGCCAGCCCGACGAGCTAAGCAACGAACAAAAGTCGGATCCCGAATGGATTGCAAACTTTGGCAAATATCTCGACGACATCGCCGACCTAAAACCATCCGATGGCGAATCCGAGGCTGACGCATGGCAGCATAAGTGTACATTGATGCACTCGGCGATTATGGCCGCGCCGCCAGGACCCCTGACCGATCGAGTGATCGCCCAGTACGTCCAGCTACTTCAGTTGAATACCATCTCGCTGGAACGGATTTCATCGTGGTACAGCGAGGTCACTTCGTTCTTGAGTGCCGCCGACGTGCTCAATCACGCACGCGGAGTGGCCTTGAGGGCTATGGAGGCGAGCGACACGCCTCTGCTGATGCTAGTGGCAAAGATGGAAAGGCTCAAAGACGCCTCGGCAAAACCGGCGGCCAAGTAGGTTCGCCAAGGCTCGCAAAACCGCGCCCGCGGTTCGCGCAACTAGCTGGGAATCTGAGGCATGACCGATAGCAGGGCCTGGGTATCTTCACATGCCGGGTGAGCACGAGGTTAGCCCTGCCCTCGTCAGATCCCGGCTTCGCGAAGCCGGCGCACGATTGTTGGTGATGTCGATCTGGAATGACAACGAATCCCGCGCTCTGGCAGCGTGCCACGGAGCGGTCGCGCTCTGGATAATGTCACAATCGCATCGGACCTAATAGAGGCGATACTCGGGTTTGGCTAGCAGAAATCGCGGTGCAGCGCAGATGCCCGAATTTGATGCCAGGCGCTGCTCTGCCTATTTCATCCAATGGACAGGGCAGCGACTCTACCGGGCTGAAAGCCCGATTAATTCGTCCGCCTTGTCGGCGGAATGGGCGCGCCGATCTTGTAGCGACGACCATAGAAGCGCTTGTCGCAGATATCGCAACGATAAGCACGTCTGAAGAGCGCGCGCAGAACGGCGCGTTCGAAGATTCCGCGGCCCCGTGACTTGCGAACTTCCGAGCTGCCACACCCTGGACAAACGGGATAAGTATCCTGATTGGATTCTCCCATTAGACTTTCCAATCTGCGCTAAGATCTCGTGCGCACGAGGTGGAGCAAGGCACGGCGGAGTGTAACAAAATAGGGTTACAGAGCGGTAAAAGGACGTAAGGGTGGGCACGCGCGTACCGCTGATCTCCAGAGCCTGAACTTGGAAGCGCGCAGTGATATACTGCGCGGCAATCATGACTTGCCCTGGCTGTGGAAGTGCAGTCCCTGGCACAGCGCGCTTTTGCCCTTCCTGCGGCAGCGCGGTGGATTTCGGCGCCACTGCCTCGCTGGAGCCGGAAGCCACTCCTCGCGCCCCCGATTCGCCGGGAGATTCTGCGCGCAAGCGAGGTTCCTCTCCCAGTCCCAGGGTTTCCTCTTCGTCCGGCTACGAAGCACGTTACCCTCCCGGAACTACCCTCGCCGACCGGTACCGCATTGTTTCACCGCTGGGCAAAGGCGGTATGGGCGAGGTGTATCGCGCGGAGGACTTGAAACTCGGCCAAACGGTGGCCCTGAAATTTCTGCCACGGTCGCTAGCGCAAACAGAATATGCGCTCCAGCGGTTCACCCGTGAAGTACGTCTGGCGCGACAAGTTTCCCATCCAAACGTCTGCCGCGTGTTCGACATCGGCGAAATCAGCGAGACCGGCGGCGCTGGCCAAACCTTCACACTCACCTTCCTGACCATGGAATTTGTAGATGGCGAAGATCTCGCTTCGCTGATGCGCCGCATCGGCAGATTGCCGCCGGACAAAGCCCTGGAGATCGCGCGCCAAATGTGCGCAGGCCTCGCGGCCGCCCACGAGCACGGCATCATTCATCGTGACCTGAAACCCGCGAACATCATGCTGGATGGACGCGGCCGCGTGCGCATCACGGATTTCGGCCTCGCAGGGCTGGCGGCTGAAATCGAAGGCGCCGACGCGCGCGCCGGCACTCCCGCCTACATGTCGCCCGAACAATTCGCAGGCGGTGAGGTTACGCCGAAAAGCGATCTTTACTCGCTCGGCCTTGTACTCTACGAGATATTCACCGGCAAGCGCCCTTTCGACGCTTCCTCCAGCGAAGAGATGGTTCGTCTGCGCGATAAGAGTGCCCCGACGGCGCCGTCGCAGTTCGTAAAAGAGCTGGACCCGCTCATCGAGCGAGTGATCCTGCGCTGCCTGGAAAAAGATCCTGTGAAACGGCCCGCTTCGGCGCTGCAAGTGGCAGCAGCACTGCCGGGAGGCGATCCGCTCGCCGCGGCGTTGGCGGCAGGGGAAACACCGTCGCCCGAGATGGTCGCGGCGGCTGGGAACAGCGATAGCGTCTCGGTGCGGACCATCGGCATCTGCATGATGCTCATCCTCGCCGGGCTGGTGGTAGCGGCCGTGTTGGGCGGCAAGTCGAATCTGCTTGCGAAGACTCCGTTCCCTATGCCGCCTGCGGTTCTGGAGCAGAAAGCGCAGGATGTTACCCGCAGCCTCGGGTACACTGATCCGCCCGTCGGCCGCGCGTATGGCTTTTCTTACGCCTGGGATTATCATCGCTACGCGGGGCAGGGGGAGAAGCTCGCCGCTTATCGGGCGCAACTCGCGAAAGGGCAGCCGCCCCTGATCTATTTCTGGTATCGCCAGAGCCCGCAGTGTCTCGAGGCGGGCTCGGTTTCGGAAGGCCCATTCGCCGTCGGTTCCGTCGTTTCCCCGAGCAATCCGCCACCGATCCACTCCGGAATGGTTGGCTTGAATCTGGATCCGCAGGGCCGCCTAACCGAGTTCAGCGCCGTGCCCCCGCAGGTGGAAGAAATGCCGGTCCCGCCGCGCCCGGCCGATTGGGCTGCGTTGTTGACCGCGGCCGGCCTTGACATGACCCGCTTCGCGCCTGCCGAGCCGCACTGGATCCCGTTGGTAAGCTTCGACGCGCGGGCGGCGTGGATTGGCTCGTACGCCCATGCGCCGGAGTTGCCGATGCGAATCGAGGCCGCATCCTGGCGTGGAAGGCCGGTGAATTTCCAGGTGATTGGCCCGTGGTCGAAACCCGCAAGGATGCAGCCCCTGCGCTGGACATCGGGCGATAGCATCGCGCCCACTTTCTTCATCGGACTGCTGATCCTGGCCGCGTTCCTGGCCTGGCGCAATATCCGTCTCCAAAGAGGGGACACGCGCGGCGCGGCGCGCTTGGCCGGCTTTATTTGGCTTCTCCACATGTTGGCTTGGCTGTGCGACGCGAGCCACGTCCCAACGCCTCATGAATTCGGGAGTTTCATCGGAGGACTAACCCAGGCTTTCGCCGCCGCGGTCAGATCCTGGATCTTCTATATGGCGCTCGAGCCATATGTAAGGCGGCGGTGGCCACAGATCATGATTGCCTGGACCCGCCTGCTCGGAGGCGGCGTTCGCGATGCCATGGTGGGAGGGCATCTGCTGATCGGCGTTGCGCTCGGGATTGGACTCGCCATCTGGAGCTTCGTCGTTGACCTCCATCGGGAGGGATCCGGTGTCCTCTCGACTGAGACGAGGCTGGATTTAGATTCATTGCTAGACGCCCGGCACATGACCTTTGTTCTCGATAACACGTTGATCGGCTCGATTTTTGGCTCACTGCTTCTCCTCCTCTTTTTCTTCCTGCTCCGCACGATATTTCGGCGGCTGTGGCTCGCGACCGCGATTTTCAGCGTTGTCCTTACCCTCGGCTTCGTCAGTACAATCGGATTCGGTCACGTGGGTCTCTTTGACTGGGTTACCCTCCCGCTATATGCGGCGCTTCTGGTATTTATCCTGACTCGATTCGGAGTATTGGCGCTGGTCGTCGCGTTCTCAGTTGCCGCGACTTTGGGTGATTTCCCTCTCACCGTGGATCTCTCGACGTGGTATGCGGGCAGCTCGCTTTTCGCGCTCGCCAGCGTACTCGCCTTGACCGCGTACGCTTTGTACACCGCACTCGCCGGGCGGCCTCTATTCAAGGCAGAATTTCTCGACAGCGATTGACTGTGGTGCCCGCCAGCCAGCAAGACTTTGCCGCGTTGCCGATCCTGCACTTGCCGCGAGGAGAGCCATCGCGAAGCTCTTGGGCGGTTCCGCCCGGACGTGGTCATCGCATATCGCGTGCTCACCGATTGTGGAATCCTTCCCAATCAGCAGGTCACCGCCGAATATCAGGAACCCACGCCGGAGGACACCGGCAAGAAAAGGTTCATCGCCGACATCTCGGGCAAGGTCTTGTTCTCGGGGACGAACCCATTTGCGCGAGACACCGCACCCGCTGTAGAAGGTCTGTCTGAAAGCGGCGTCGCAGAGAGGGTCGCTTCGATGAAGGGCGAGTTAGTTCCCAGTTCGACAAATTGAGTGGTCCGCGCCCATTGTCTAGCGACAGGCAGGAAGACTGGTAGATTGGGGAGAACCGGATTGCGCTTGCAAAGCTGAGGTCGAGGGAGGAGGGTCGGAGCAGTGTCCTCCAGAGAGCGGTTCATGGCTTCGCTGATTCCGTCGGTATACATCACGACAACATCACCGGGTGCGAGCGCGATCTCGGCTTGTTCAAATTGGCAGTCCATCATCAGGCCTACGACTGGCCCCCCTTTCTGATCGAGTCGTTCCAGCTGACCATTTCCGGAAGATATTTGTCCCGTGGAGCAGTGGAATACCTGACGCGCGTGATAACTATTAACTCCTAAGTAAAGTACTATCGAGGCTTCGATTCATCTAAAGGATATTGGAAAGGGGCTGATATCAATCGAACTGACTAGGTACGAGGATGGACGCAATCGAGCAGAGGAAAATGGAATGAACATCCTCAGAAGCCCGTCCTTCGTAACAGACGACTGCCCGGGATGTTCAATGGACCTTTGTCCGGATGGAAGGAAAGCAGCTGCGAAATGAGAACGCGTTTTGTGACTTTCGTGCTCGGGTTTGCACTTTTGGGCGTAGTGTTCTTAGAGCCGTCCGCGTTTTCTCAAGAAACTAATCAAGAAGAAATCAGGCGGAAACCTAAGGCCAAGGTCGAGCCGAGGTACCCCGCCCTGGCGCGGCAGCTGAAACTGAGCGGAAAAGTGAGAGTCGAAGTGACTGTTTCTCCAGACGGCCACGTCAAAGACATGCGCATCATCGGGGGCAGTCCGATATTCGTCGATGCGGCCCTAAATGCGATCAGATTGTGGCGGTACGAGCCTGGCCCAAGAGAAACCGTTGAACCCGTTGAAGTCGAGTTCAAGAATCCCAATCAATAATTCCGCAGTCCCCCGGGCTCCGGACACCGGTGTGGTGCCGCAACCCGGCGAAACTTCAGGCCTGATGGGACCGGAAAATGCCGAATCAACCGAAGCTAGCGCCAAGAAGTACATCGCCGAGTTTGTGGAAACGCCATGGAGCGGTCACCTGCGCGATCGGAACGTACATTATCTGGTCCAGTGGTCGGCTCAGCGCGCCTTGGCGCAGCCCCGCTTAATGCGCCTGCCGAGTCTGTCGTAGTTCGTCCAAGTCAGTCGGGCTAGTTCGGCTAATTGAGTAGAACATTCCCGATCATGCTTCACGATGACGCCTGCGAAGGGAAGTTAGTTTCGTCGCGACACCCGCCGCGCAATGTAAGGCGAAGCTAGACATCCCGTGCTAGAGTTGTCGCCGAGAGCAGGTCAAGTGCTCTGGCAGGTTTTGGAAAGCGATTGGTCAGAGGAACCTTACTTTTCGCCCTTCGGGTTTTGGATGTTCATTTGTGGGGTTGAACGGTCTAGAGGCGATTGCATATGGGGCTTTATGGTTGTCACCAGCAGTGACGTTATACTTTTGGCCCATTCGACGTCTGGAGTTTTAGGTATCCTTTCGGCCCTGTGGGTCTTTGTCGAAACGCTGGCTTGCCGCTCCACAGTGGGAAGTGGTCGTGGTTGACGAACAGGGCAAGCCCGTAGAGGGCATGACCGTCAGGGAAGCCTGGAAAACTATTCGGTCGAAACGGAAGGGCACCAGGAGGATCGCCAAACGGATAAGAATGGCCGTGCGAGTTTCGCCCGGCAGTATTCTCCGTACTCGGTTGTTCGGCAGATCGCTGGAACGGCAAGATCGTTAGCGCATTTCAACATGCATAGGACCAGGGTTTCATCCTGATCCCCTGGGAGGCCTTGGCGCGAACTTTGCCGCGATAAAAGCTTCGTAAGGGAGTCCGTAGCTTAGCTTTTCTTCAGGGCCTTCGGATGGGGGCCGCGATCATGCTCTCAACGGGCGCGGCAAGTAACAGCGGCATGATACTGCCTTTTCTCCCGAGTGACGCGGCAACGACTTTCAGCAGTGGAAGAGTCGCCGCCGAAATTGCGGTAGGATGCGCATCCTCTCCCACCTACTCTTGCCTCCTTCACGAATGCGCGAAAACCGCTGTCAACTAGGGGGATTGCGCCTTTGCAGCGGTCGAATCGGATAATCGCAATCGCTTGAAGATTGTTGGCCAGTACTCCTTGACGATATTGCCCGCGGCGCCGATTCCGATTCGGATTCCATAGCGCCGGAATGTCTTGCCTACCGTCCGCTCCTCCGAGGGCAAGTAGACATTCGCAAGTCCTTCGGCCATGAGCGGCCCGGCAATTCCCGCCCAATTGACAACTTTCGTTCTGGCGTCCGTCTGGGTGACGACAACCCGAGTGATGGCGTACGAAACTCGTTTCGCCGCAGTGCCGCGCAGTAGCACGAAATAGCGCGGGTCCTCGTGCAGTAACGTTGGCAGGAGAAATGTCTTGAAATATTGATTCGTCGTGCTCGTCGCGAGCGCCGACCCTAGTCTTTTCCCAAATCCTCCGTATTCTTGGCCATATCCCTTTAGCGAATTTGTCGCTTGATCGATTCCTGCACTGATCAAATCGCCGAACACCATCGACGGCGCGACGCTGTTGTCCGTGGCAAGTTCAAACTTTTGCAGAGGCGTCAGCGCGTGTTTGTCCGCGGCGAGGTCCGGGAAAAAGATTGATCTTCGCGCAAGCAGCCTAACCGTGCCTTCGAGCGGCGCCGGCATGCTTTGTGGCTTCTCCGTTGGACTCGGAGCGGTGTGATCCGATGCAGGCGTGCTCGGTGTGTTTGCGGGTTTTGGTTCCTGCTGCGCCAGCGCGGGAGAATTGATCAGAACTAGCCACAGGCCGACGCAAGCTACTCGACTTGTGATCACCGCCCGTATTCTCAACTTTCCGGTCACGCAGTTTCCCGTCCCGCCAGATGGGATTCATTATAGCGGCTAAATATCAACAATATGCGTTCAGGAACGCTCGCCAAAGTAAACCCGCTGCTTAAGCGCTTACTTTCCATCAGGACTCATCGGGCGCAATGGGCACATTGATGCGCTGGAGCGCACCCATAAACGCCTGCTCACTCCTCGAGTACCGAACCGGCCGGCGGCCCAGGTGACGCGAAGAAGGCAAAGAGCACGATCACGACCATCAGCAGAATCCCGGCCAGACTGAGGCCGGCATACCAGGAGGACATTTGGGTCGTCAGGGGAAAGATTGTCGGGAGATGAACGAAGACGAATTGCAGCCACCGCCACAGCAAGCTGAGGCGTCTCAGCAGAAACACAGTTACGCCCTGCACGATTAGATTTTGCACCAGCGCAATGGGAACAGAATCTGTCCCCACTGAGAGGAGCACCGTGAGGAAAAGAACCCATACCAGGCTTGCCGCCCACTCTTTGCGCAGCAAGGCCCGGAGATCCAGGCTCGCGCGGCTGGTCGTTTTTAGCTTCATCCGGGATTTCCGATTGGGACTCCTAGCTCGCGCATCCTAATGCTCGTTCTACCCTCGACGCAATAAATTTGTGACCAGAGCAGTCCGAGACGAAAACGTCCTGGCGGCTGGCGCGAATCCGGCAATTCTTGTGCATCGCTAGCCGATCCGGGTCCCGGTCTTCCCGGACGATGTCGCGCAGAATGGCCAGGCCGGTAGCGCCGCTGAAATCGCTGATCACGTTGGCCAGCTGGATGTTCATCTCGGTCAGTGCCTTTGGCATGTGCGGAATGCAACTCGCCCGAATAAGCTCCTTGAGCCAAACCGGAGTCAACGAACCGAGTTGACTCAATTTTCGCCGGACTCCGGGTATAATTCTTCGGTCCGTCGCTGCCGCTGAGGAGCAGCTATCATGGCCAAGAAACGCTTCAAAGATCTTACCGAGAAGGAGATCCTAGCGCTCGCGATCCAGCTCGAAGAGGAAGACGGCCGGGTTTACGGTGACTTCGCTGATGGCCTTCGCGACACCTATCCTGCCACCACGAAAATGATCGAGGATATGCAAGCGGAAGAGTCCCGACATCGCCAGAGCCTCATTGACTTGTATCAGAATCGCTTCGGTGGGCACATTCCGTTGATCCGCCGCCAGGACGTTAAGGGCTTCGTTGAGCGTCGCCCAGATTGGCTCGTCCGCCCACTCGGTATCAAAACGGTCCGCAAACAAGCCGAAATAATGGAGCTGGAAACAGAGCGCTTTTACGAACGCGCTCTACAAAACGTCTCCGATGCGTCCACGCGCAAGTTGCTCGGCGACCTGGCGGAGATCGAACGTCAGCATTACGCCGCAGCGGAATCCATCGAAGAGAAGCAGGCTGCGTCGAGCGATCGCAAAATAGAAGACACCTCCGAGAAGCGCTTATTTATGTTACAGATCGTTCAGCCCGGCCTCGCGGGCTTGATGGATGGCTCGGTCTCGACTCTGGCGCCAATATTTGCCGCGGCGCTGGCCACCCACAAGACCTGGGATGCATTTCTGGTCGGGCTCGCCGCCTTGCTCGGCGCCGGAATTTCCATGGCTTTTGCCGAGGCTCTTTCCGACGACGGCTCCCTCACCGGCCGTGGCAAGCCGCTGCTACGTGGAGTCGTTACGGGGACCATGACTGCCATCGGCGGGTTGGGACACACCCTTCCTTTCCTTATCCCGGATTTTCGAATTGCGTTTACGGTCGCAGTCGCCGTAGTGGTCGCTGAGCTGGGCATTATCAGTTACGTTCGCCATCGCTATATGGACATGCCTATTGTTTCCTCCGCTGTACAAGTGATCGTGGGAGGCGGCCTGGTCTTCGCAGTGGGAGTCCTGATTGGCAGTTCGTGACCGCTGCGCCCGGTAGAACCGAAACGCGTCGTTCCAATTTCCTACACCAAGCACACTTCTTTCCCTAACACAGGACGAACACATGATGCCTGAGACAGACGTCCAAATCGGAAATGCCGAATTGAGAGTCTTAGGAAAACTCGGTATCCGGGCGGTTCCGTTGATGGCCGTTGGTCTGCTTGCAGCACCCGCACTATGAAAAAGGAGCTTCCGATCACCGCAGCCGCCAGCATCGTGCTTCGCATCCTGTTTCTTTCTCTTACGTGCCTGGCTTTGCTGTATCCGGCCAGTGCGCGTGCGCAGGATAACTACGAAATCCAGGTTTATCCCTCGGAGACGATGGCCCCCAAGACGCTACTCATCGAACTGCACAGCAACTTTACGGTGGAGGGAAGCACCACAACTCAGTTCGGCATGCTGCCAACCCAGCACCAGGAGCACGAAACGATTGAGCTGACTGAGGGGATCAATGATTGGTCCGAGGTCGGCTTTTACATCTTTACCGCCGAGCAGAACGGCAACGGCGTGCAGTGGGTTGGAGATCACATACGCCCGCGAGTGCGGATCCCTCCTCGCTGGCACTGGCCCGTGGGAGTGAGCTTATCGAGCGAGTTCGGATATGCCAGAGCGGCATATTCCAATCCGACTTGGTCCTGGCAGATCATGCCGATTGTGGACCAGACCGTTGGGCGTTGGTACTGGTCGGTTAACACCACGATGGTCTGGGATGTCCATGTCGTTCCCGCCGCCCGCAGATTCGACACCCCAGCAGAAGCAGGCTTACTATCGCAACGTCGCCCCCCGAGGCCTGACCTTCGGCCCGGCGGCAACCGCTGACGTATGCGCCATCAAAATATTACAACTTCGGCGTTGAGTATTACTCGTACTACGGCCAGCTGGGGAATTTTGTCTCTCTGCACAATCAGCAGCAACAGGTCTTCCCGGTGGTGAACCTGTTTGTTTCGCCCAAGTGGGAGATCAATGTTGGCGCGGGTTGGGGCGCGACTGCGGGAACCGACCATCTGATCGTGAAGTGCATTATAGGACGCTATTTTGATTGGTCGCATCACCGTCCCGGCAGCTCGGACAGCGCGCAATAGGCCGCAAGGAGCCTGATGAACCGGCGCACATTCATCGCGCAGGCAGGCGCGGCGTTGACCGGCGCGGCCTTGGCTTCGGTCGCGCCGGCATGGGCTCAAACCGCACCCGACGTGAAGCTGGAGATCGCGCCTCTGGCGCTCGAGATCGCGCCCGGCAAGGTGGTTCACACCGTGGCCTATAATGGGCGGGTTCCGGGCCCGCTGATTCGCTGGCCCGAAGGCAAGCCCATCGCTATCGACGTATTCAATCGAACCGCAATTCCCGAAATCGTGCACTGGCACGGGCTTTGGATTCCCTCCGCCATGGATGGCTCGGCGGAGGAAGGCGGGCCGATGATCGCGCCTGGTGCGCAATTCCGCTATCTCTTCACGCCGCGGCCGGCGGGATTCCGTTGGTATCACACCCACGCTTTTGCCGGGCACGACCTGAAGCGCGCCACTTATACCGGACAGTTCGGCTGCTTCTATATCGAACCCAGAGACGACCCCGGCGCGTACGACCAGGAAATCTTCCTGACGCTGCATGATTGGGACGCGTACATGGGAGGCAGCGGCGACTCGTCGATGGAAGCTGCATACGAATATGGGACTATCGATGGCCGTATGCTCGGCTTTGGCGATCCTCTCAAGGTACGCGAGGGGCAACGAGTGCTTTTGCATCTTCTGAATGCGAGCGCCAGCCTGATTCATTGGCTAGCGCTCGCGGGGCACGAACTGACCGTAGTCGCCATGGATGGCAATCCGGTGCCCGCGCCAGGCCCGATGCACGCAGTCCGTTTAGGACCCGCCGAGCGTGTCGATGCGGTCGTTACGATGAATCAGCCGGGAGTGTGGATTCTTGGTGAAACGCGCGAACAACTGCGCAAGACGGGCATGGGAATCGTCGTCGAGTATGCCAACCAGCAGGGCAAGCCGAAATGGATCGAGCCGCCGGAAACGCTGTGGGATTACCGGCCTTTCGCGGCGGCCCAGCAAGCCACCCATGAACCGGATGAGGTGATTCCCTTGCGTTTCGAATCAAAGTTTCACGGGCAGGGAACTTTCGATTCCTGGACGATCAACGGAAAGTCCTACCCCCATACGGACACGATCATGCTCCGTCAGGGAAAAAGATATCGCCTGCGGATGATCAATCGCAGCAAGGACGATCACCCGCTTCATCTGCATCGGCATACTTTTGAAGTCACCAGTCTAGACGGAACGCTGCTTTCCGGGCTAAATAAGGACGTGCTGGTGGTTCCGGCAAACACGACCGCGGAAGTGGATTTCACGGCGAACAATCCCGGCGCGACTCTCTTCCATTGCCACAACCAAACTCACATGGACTTCGGATTCATGATGCTTTTTCGATATGTCTGAACCTGGGGAACGCCGGCGCGTGAACCGGACCCGTCCCGATCATCGCAAGCGCAGGGTAGGGACTCGTAGCCGCTGATTTCCTGCTCCGGGCAGCCAGTCCTTAGGTTGCTATTGTTCCAGTGCGCGATGGGCTCATTGTTGGCGTCGTTCGGGCGGTCGAGAATTTCCAATACCCAGTAGCCATCGCGATTCACTACCTGCCTAGCGAGGCGAGAGAAGGTTTTGGGAAGCTTGTGTCTTAGGAGTTTGGGTAAGGACCCAAACGAGTTCCAGAAGCATGGGCCACACAATCACCATTGTAACCAGCCAGCCGGATCTCGACCGCACGGTTCCCGTTGCCGCGCTATATACAACCAGACAAAGTGCCGCGTTGGCCAGATAGGCGGCGCTTAGACCGACCAGGCAGGCGCGCGCGCGAAACATAACGCGTCGGCGTAGAAACAAAAGTGCCCCGCTAGTGATTACGATGCCGAAACCCAGGCAGAGGACCGAGAGGCGTTGCCATTCGCTTGTGCCAGCGAGGTGCAACAAGAATGGCACCTCCACCAACATGGTCCCGCATGTCGAAAGGCCCACCGCGATCCAGATTATGCGTCGTTCCGCAGGGGCGGTCAGCTCCTTTGAAAAGAGCGAGCGGAGGCGAAGCCAAATCATCGGGTACGCCAGAAAGAACGGCATACCCACAAGTACGTGCCACCAATTACCCTGATTGCCTGGAACCCTTAGCGTCACAGCATCCCAGGGTGAGGTGTCAAATGCGAACGGAAGAAATACAACAGCCCCTGCCAATAGCGAGACCAGCAGCCCAACGGCGTTGAACAATGCCGGAGCTCGGCCTTCTTCCAACTGAGGCATCGCCTTGTCCCTCTAGCAGCCATCGTCGCACACGATAAACCATTCGACGAGAACAATTGTTAAAGCGGACAAGGTGAGATACGGCTTCGAAATTGACGCTCGAGGAAACCGCCTGTCCCCAAGACCCGGGAAAGTGCGCCGCGGATTCGTTCATTTCGTGGTTACTCCTCCGATAGTTGAAAATCTACGGTAGTGTTGTGTGCGGGATGGACGGTGACTTGTCTCTGCCATGTCCGAGGCTGGCTGTATATCGGCCTCTTCACCGTCACTTGGGCGCCCACGTCTAGCACCGTTTCGTCGGCGACGATTTTCCAGCCCTCATGCCATGCCTCCACTTCGTAGTTCCCGGGTGGCACGTTGCTCAGCGTGAAATTTCCATGCGCGTCAGTGATCGCGTAGTACGGGTGCGCCACTACCAGCGCCTCCGCGTTCATCCACACGTGTCCCGCATTGCACTTCATCTCCACCCGCCCAGCAATATGCATGGTCCGAGTGATGAATTGGTCCTGGAACGGAAACGGCAGGTTGTAGGTCGCCGCGCCCATCATATGCACTGTGTGTAGGACGGGATCACTGCTCTTGATCTGCATCGCTCCCCCCACCGGCACCAGCAAAATGTGCGGATGGTAGGCACACGACTTCTGGTCGAGGGTCTGCTCGCTCGCCGGCAAATCCCACGCTTTGCCGCGGGCCACGCTTTTCAGGTAGACCACTGTGTTGGCAACCCCGCCTTCAGCGCCAATCACCAGCCGCTGCAAATCACGCGTTTTTTCTCCATCGGGATCGCAGACCTTGGGGTCCTTGGTGATGGGCAGGCGCGGAATTTTCGGGATCGGCCCGCTCCATTTCACGTTGCCCGAAATCGAGCCGCCCGATTCGACGTTTACAACTTCATAGGTCGCCGGTGGCGGCGTTTCCTGCCCGGCACCGGACGGCGTCCCAGGTCCCGATAACAGCAGCGCGCATACCCCAGCGACCGCTATCCTTGGGCTGCGTATATTGGCATTGGGCATGGCGAAGAAGTCAGCTAATACCACCATACTCGGTGTGGGAGACCGCGTGCGTGCTTATCCGGCGGTGGTTGACCTATGAATTAATCGACCCTACCAGTGCCCGCACTGCCCGGTAGGCTTGATCGATGGCGCGCAATCGGTGTGAGGCGTAGCAGTCCGCGTCGTCGAGGGCGATGATACTTCCCCCATCTCGCACGCAATCGACGAGTTTGTTGTAAAAGGCCGTAAGGGTTGGCACGCGGTACCGCTGATCTCCAGAGCCTGAACTTGGAAGCGCGCGGTGATATACTCCGCGGCAATCATGCCTTGCCCTGACTGTGGAAGTGCAGTCCCTGGCACAGCGCGCTTTTGCCCTTCCTGCGGCAGCGCGGTGGATTTCGGCGCCACTGCCTGGCTGGAGCCGGAAGCCAATCCTCGCGCGCCCGAGTCGCCGGGAGATTCTGCTGCCGTTGTTGCCGCCGCCGTTCCAGCCGCTCCCGCCACCGTTATTACCACCGCCGTTGCCGTTGTCGCCGCTGCCGCCGTTGTTGCCGCCACTGTTCCAGCCGTTGTTGTCGTTCTGCCCCTGCCCACCCCAACCGGGAGGCGTGGGATGGCAGTGGTGCGTCGGAGACTCTGGGGGTCGCTTGCGGCAAGTCCACGTGGCTGAAAGGGCTTCTTGTGATTCGCCAGGACCCGAGTGAACACGCCGGAGACAATATCGCCAAGCTTGAAGTGCAGCGGGTTGCTAAACCGTTGTAGGGGCCAAAACTCCTACCGGGGGTTGGCATCCGCCCTCTCCGCCAGAATTCTCTATTCTGTCCCCCAGGCTGAGAGGCGTGAACTCCTCGAAGGGCGCGGAAGGCTTACCTGCCAATTGGTTATTCACGATGGGCGGAGGTTCGACGGACCGCGTCGAGGCAGTCACAGGCTCAAGCAGCGCATATTTACCGCGAGGCCGGACTAGTCATCTCCATCGCCCAGACAGCAGCTGGACGCATATACATGGAAGCTCGGAAATTTCCCATGTCATCCCAGGCTTCCGGCGTCCGGAACCAATAGCCTTTGCTCTCATAAATCACGTGATGCACGCCCCAGGCGGTGTGGAAAGCCTCGTCCTTTAGACCTTCACTCAGGAGCAGCGCGGCCAATCCAAAACTCGTGCCCACCCATACTTCTTGCGCCTGTTCGTTGTCTCGAATAATGCTGCCGTCGGCGGCCATTCCGTTGGCCGCACCCATTTCACCCCTGCCGAACTTCATCACGTTGTTCGCGAAGATCTTTCTTAGCGCGGATACTTGCATCTCTCTTGGGACAAGATCGCCCAATCCGGTCATGTTCGCATACATTTGTCCAGCGAGTTGATCCGCCTGGATGCTGTCGCGGTATTCGCTCTCCATGTCGTATCGGAAGTATTCGCCATTCCAAAGCTTGTCGATGTAGGTCTTCCGCGCCTTCTGGAACAGATTGTGGTATTCGTCGGCTGCGCGCGGTTCGCCAAGAGCCCGCCCAGTCTCTTCCGAAGCGCGCAACGCAGCGAGCCACAGCCCGCCGCAATATGCGCTCACGCCCCGGACCACCCACGAATCATAGGTCTGATCAGGGTAACCGCCATTTTCTGGTATGCCGCCGCCGCGATCGAATTGCCTCAGGTAGGTCATCGCGGCCTGCATCGCCGGCCACATCTCACGCAGGAAGGCCGTATCTTTTTTCCCAGTCAAGACATAGTCGCGATAGACCATGAGAACGAATTTCGAATTCAGGTCCTTCCAGTCATTGGTGTCTTGCCAGCCGGGCTCGTTCACGGAAACGAAGGGGTCTCCTTCTGGAACTCCCAGATCGTGTGGCACCGCTCCGATTTTCTTCCGTTTGTGCAGCACTGGCTCTCCCCTCTGCTGCGTTTTCCAGACCCACAGGCCCAGTTCGGGGTACTCACGGGGAACGGTCTGCGCAAATTCGCGTAATACCTGCTTATCGATCGTGGGCCAAAACTTCAGAAGCGGCATGGAGGCGTAGAAGCCGACATCCAGTGTTCCGTAGTAGGCGTAGTCAAAGCACTCGAGAAGTGCGAACGTTGCCGCCGCTTGGGGGTCGGAGTTCACCGGGCGCCCCCAAAACGTGCCACCATCGGTCAGGACATAAAGCTCATTGAAGAGCATACCGCGGTACCAATCCGGCTTGCTTTCATCGTTGACGTAGGGAGCTTGCCAGGCATCAACGGCGTCGCTCCATTCGGCGGCATGAAGCAACCCGTCGCGAGCGATGGCCCAAGAGTTGTTGCCGCTGGTTCCGTAGAAATCCGTGTAACGTCGATTCCATCTACGGCCTTGTCCAAACTCCACCACGGGAAAATCCCAGGCGATCACCATAGGGACAATTTTTTTTTCGCCTGGCTGCAGAGTGAACCTGACGGCTATCGCGCCACCCAACTTTTCGCTTGCGCTCACCCACGAAACATCGCTATCTGCCAGTCGTCCGTCCTTCGAGAAAGCCGCCCAAACGGCTTTACCGTCACCGCCCGCGAGAAATTCCGTTTGATATGTGACTTCCACGCCGGGCGACTCGAGCGCTGCGATCGAGAATTCGCCGTCCCATTCGTTTTCCGCGCCCTCGGGTCGGCTAGGGTCAAAAACAATACCTTTCATGGTTCCGGCCGCTGCCACAGATTCCTTTCGGAAATGATTTTGGTTTCCTTGATTCAGGGCGCCCTGAAAATCGTGCGTGTATGTTCGGAACCATCCCGCCATGTTGGTCCAGGAGAGAAGAACAGAAACGGTGACCACTTTATCTGTGGGGTTTTCCGCGTGCCAGCGGTAGACCGCTACCGGGTAACTCGATTCCTTGTAGTTGTCAGGCAGAACGGGCGAGAATTGCTCCAACACGACATGTGCAGGGAATTTGTCCCACTTGTAGTCGAACCAGGACTTCGGAAAAAGTGCTGCATATTCGCCGGCGCCCACTGGGTAGTCCCACTGCCAACTGGAAAGTTCGCCGTTTTTGGGATGATCGGTCATGAGCACGCGTGCGGTCCCCGCGGGCTCGCCCGCCACTTGCTGGAACATAGCAAACTGGTTGGCATAGACGGGAGCGTATTTGTGCACGCCGCTCTTGATGTGCCACCGAGCAAAATCGCCTCGGTATGTCCTCGAAAACGTTCCGGAGCCAAACCCGCCAACCGGGGCGCCTTGCCAATAACCGTCGTCGATGTCGGTGTTGTTTTTCCGCGCGCCGGGATTCGCGAGGGGCTGGCCTAGTGGTCTTCTCCATGCTGTTTTCGGAATTTCATCGCCAGCACAGAGCCGTGGGCATCAGTGCGCAGTAGCAAGCAAGAAAGGCGGACAGCAGTGGTAAGCACTTTTTCATCGGCCCTCCAAAGGCGCGCTCAATAAGAAATCAAATATGCACACGTGAACGCCACACCGTTCCGTTCCTTGCGAATTCCTGAATCGCGGCGAGGGAGATCGTTTTTCGAAGAAAGAAAACTGTGGTTTAGTGGACTGCAGCACGCTCTTATCGTCCGCCACTCGTCGCCGGTTCTTTCTGGCTTAGACCTGCCTGCCAGTATTGGTTGAAGCCGATGTAGTCAGAAGGGAGGTTGGCCAGAATTGTGCGCCTCAATTCAAGGATGTCCACGCTGCCCAAGTTCTTGAAGAGAACTTTGCCGTCCGCGTCGAGCAAAATCGGTATAGGGAACCGCCGACTCCCACGCCGGATCAAACGCTGTTTGCAAAGCCGCCGTATCGTCCGAGGCGAATAAACAGGTTCCGGCTGGTGGCATGCTTTTTCTCGAGCATTTTCAGCACCCCGGGCTTTTCGTCGGGCATATTGGCGGACACGGTGACCAACTCCAAATCGCGAACCTTGTACATCTGGTAGGTATCCTGCAAGTCGGAGAACTCATCGATGCACGAGCCGCACCAGGTCGCCCAGAAGCTCACCAGCAAGCATGTGTTTGGCGGGATTTTACGAAGGTGTCTTCAGGTCCGCCGCCGTTGCCATTTCCAGCTTACAGGCTGCTCTTCGATCTTTCGGAGCGATTCGATGCGCGACGCTTCCTTTTCCTGCCACTTTGTCGAGCAGCCGAACACTCCCGTCTTTTTCACGGGTACTTCGCGGTTCGCCAGCAACGCGTCGATCGCATTCCGCGCGTCCTGGCGATTTCACCAATTCCTTGCGATAGCTGTTGTCCATTCGGCCTTCGTACCGTAATTTTCGGTCTTTGTCGAAAATGAAGACGTGCGGTGTGGCTTGCGGACCGTAGGCGCGCGTGACCGATTGAGTTTCGCCGTCATAAAGGTAGGGATAGTGCAGATGTTTGTAGCTCGACACGAATTTTCATTTCGTCCAGACTGTCGCTGATATCGGAAGAGTCCAATTCGTCAATCCGAATGGCCTTCGGGTCGTTGGGCTGAATGGCCACCACCGCCACTCCGCGGTCACGGTAATCCGTTTCCAGTTGCTGGATTCGCTGCTCGTACATTTGCGCGATGGGACAGTGATTGCAGGTGAATACGACGACCAGGATCGGGCTGGCTCGCGTAGTCGGCAAGGCGATGGATTTTCCCATCCACACCGGGCAAGGAAAAGTCCGGGGCAGACGACCCTAATGGCAAAATCGGATGGGCATTCTGCCCCCAAGCTGCGGAAGTCAGCAGCAATAAAAAAATCATTCGCCACATCTGCTTGCAGCCTCCATTCACAAATTCGCGAAACAGTAGCCCTGGCGTTGGCGCTATTCGAGTTCACTTATCGCATGGCTGGAATCCACAGATAGACCGGCCATTTCCTACGCTTTCGTTGCGGCGCATTGCCGGATTGGCTCGGGAGTGGGCGAGGGGTCACATCCGCATCAACAAGGCCCATGGCCCATTTGATGGCCTCCACATACATTTCTCTGCATCCTGGGATCGTCCCAATTCTGTTCGACGTGGCCGAGCGTCGAGTAGAAAACGCGCCCCTTTCCATACATTTTGGCCCAGGTCACGGCAAAATCGAGATCCTTGCGGTGAACGCGCGGATTGTTCAGGTCCAACTTGCTGGCATCGAGCCGCATCAAGACCCGCACTTTGTCTCGCGAAAAATCCTTCATCTGGTAAATCTCGTCCTTCAGCACAAACGATTTTGGCCACTGCTGCATTCCGGGGAAGTTTGGATCTTCGACGAGAATGGGCGCGTCAAAGGTGCCCCAGGGATGCTCGTCGAAGTATCCGCCGATCATCTCGCCGTACTCCGGCCAGCCGGTAAAGGTGATCGTGGCGCTGTGCACGCCGATAAAGCCTTTTCCATCGTCGTGGACAAACGAAAGAAGCGCGGCTTTTTGTTCCGTCGTTCATTTCCAGCTCGCCGCCGGTATAGAAGAGCACGGCGTCAAAATCATTCAGGTTTTTGGCGTTGTACTCGAGTTTTTTCTTCGTCAGCACTTCGGTATCGGTACGGATCGTGGTCGTCCACAATCCCGTTTCCCGGCCCAGGCGCTCGAAGGTAGCCATGGCGTGGGAAACCGCTTCGTGCCGGTACCCTTTTTCTTCTCCGAGGACCAAAAGATGCTTCTTCGGCTGGAGCGACCGTCTGCGCCCCGTAGCGGCCACCGAACGCCACACAGAGAATGAGCAATGCCATCCGTAGCATCTTCACCTCGAGACCTCCACTTTCCCCTGTGACCGCGAGAACTATTTCTGGTTCCCGAGCCAGAGAACCGCATTCGCGAACAGCATGTTTTGTGTCGCGTCGGAGTAAATCCTTTCCCCGTGACCCATATTCATATAGATCATTCTGTATTTCGTGTTCGTCCACACTACGGGAAGGTCGCCTCCGGTGATGATGTCCTTGACGCCGATGGGATAGTTGGATGGATCGAGTGTCACGAGCACGTGGACATTCTTGTTCAGGCGAGGGCTGGGCTTCCAGAGATACCACTCGTTGGCCGGCGCCGCGTAAGTCGCGGGAAGTTGCTTGGTCACCGGATGGGTGCGGTCATCCACGATCAATTTCGCCGGCAGGGGCGGCCAGTTATTCGTATAAAACACGGCTCCGCCCATAAAATCGACAAACCACGGCCATTTTGTCGATTCGTCGTTGTAGCCGGCAACGTGAAACCCCAACCAACCACCGCCGTGTTCCATGTACTTTTCGAAAGCCGCCCGTTGCTCCGCCGCTTGCGGGAAATTGTTCAGCCACAGAATCAGGTGGTATTGCTTTAGGTCATTATCATTGAGTTTGGCCCAGTCCGTCGTTTCTTCAAACGTAAAATTGTCTTTTGGCGGCCAATTCTCGAAAGAAAACCAAGTGCATCCTTGGCGGTATGTACGTGATCGGGCTCGACATCCGTCGAATAGAATGCGAGCACTTTGAAAGCAGGCTCTTTTGTCGCACGCCGCTCCAGCCCGACAAACAGCAGCAGGAGAGCCGCTGCACAGAACGCGCAAAGTCCGGCGGCTAAACAATTTCTCCGCCGCCTTTTAGCATAAGCACGGTATTGCCTCATTTCTCGTGACTCTCCTATCTGCCAGCGGCCCAGAAAATTGAGTTTTTGAAAATTTGCGTGAAGGTTTGGTTGTCGAACAGCTGCGGATGGTGACCCATGAAAATATAGACGTTCCTGGCCTTGTAGTGTTCGTTTGTCCAGACCACCGGGATGATCTCCCATCTTGATGTCGGTGGACGGCGTATAGGTCTTTTCGTCCACGCTCGCCAGCACGTGCACATTGGGGCGGGGCGAAGTATCGTAGGTGTACCACTCTTCATTCTCGATCACGAAAGGCGAGCGCACATCTTTCATCACGGGATGACTTGCGTCCTCGACGGTGACCGTTCCGGTAACGAAGCTGGCAATGTAATTCTTGAACCGCACGCCTCCCATGAACTGGTGGAACCAGGGCCACATCTGGAACCCGTCAAATTCTCCCAGCAGCGTGGCGTGATGAAATCCGATCCACCCCCCTTTGCCTTGTTCAATGTACTGGATGAACGCAGCCTTCGCGGTCTCCGTCCACATTGTAGGGCGGGTAATTCAACTGAATGAATAAGTCGTATTTTGCGAGAAATGCCTCGTCGATTTTTTCGGTGTCCTCGATGTAGTCCACAGTGAAATTGTTATCGCTCGCCAGTTTCCCCAGCCAGATCTTGGCCGCGTCCACAAATGGCTTGTGAATGCCGCCGCGCTCCGCCAATGCAATCACATGGAAGCTGGGGGCCTTGCCTGGCGCGGCAGCCACGACATTCAGAAGCAGGTTGCCAACGCGGGCAGCAGGATGAAGAGAACAATTTTGCCAAGCGAGTTTCGCGAAGGTACCCACATAGCTAGTGAACGTGCACAGCTCCTTCCGGTGCTTTTATCTCTTGTGCGGACATCGCCGCGTCAAACTTGAGGTTGAAGAATCCCACCATCATTTCATCCCAGCTTTGTTGCCCCCATATCACACTCTTGGTCGGGTCTGGATTCTCGGGATTGTTCGGCGAGTTATCGAAATGTGCCGTACATTCAATTTTCGTTCCTTGGGGAAGAACAATGGGTTCCGCGAGGTTGTACCAAAGCTGCCAATGCCAGTTGTAGGCCGGCACACTCAGAATGGTCTCCTTCCTGCCGTCCGGAAATACCAATCTGTATTCGAAAGACTTCCCGCGCGAATGCATGTGCGGATGCAAACCCACTAGAGTTACGTCCTTTCGCACTTCAAACGTAGCGTCTACTTTGTAATTCGGATCGCCTGGCGGAATTTTGAAGGTTCCGTTCGATGCCGATAGAGTCAGCACTCGCTCCTTGGGCGGAGTCTTCGCAAGAACCAGGCCAAGCTTGGTCTGGTCCATCGTGGGCGTTCCGTTAGGCGTGTAATGAACTTCGAAAACAATGTCGGAACCGGCTTTGATCAGCTTTCCCTCGCCCGGATGGAGAATTTCAGCTGGCTGGCCCGGCGCATAGCCGACTAGAAAATCGCTCGGCAGCGCGCTGGTGTCCGTCTTTTCGTCAACTTTGGGAGGCGGGGCCACAAAGAAGACTCCCTTCTTCTGGTCCTTGAAATAGTTCGAACCGGGCTCCCGGAGGTAGGCGATGATGTGGTGAACCACGGCACGGTCCGTTGGCCGAACTTCGAGCATCTGCACCCATTTGTCTTCCGTAAAACCGGTGGGCACGATTACATACTGATAGTCAATCACTCCCGAAGCAGGCACCGGGAAGGGTTTAGGGAGCTGAAATACTACGTCCGGCGCGGGGATACCCCAACCTTCGACAAAATTCTCGGCCTGCGCCGGCATAACTTCCGCGGCCCCTTTCTGCGCGCCTGAATTCACCCACGCCACTAAGGTTCGGATTTCATCCGCGGACAGCGATCGTTCATTTGCAAAATGTCCGTACTGCGGGTCGGCATACCACGGGGGCATAATCTTTTGCGTCACCACCATCTTGATCGTCGCCGCCCACGGCTTGGTTTGCTCGTAGGTCAGCATGGAAAAGGGTGCCGCCTCGCCAGGCCGATGGCAGGTCACGCAGTGCTTCTGCAATATCGGCGCCACGTCCTTGGTAAACGTCGGCGGAGGATTGCCCGGTTCCTGCCCAAAAACATATCCCGCGCAACACATTGCCACCGCCAGCAAGATGTGCAGATGCTTCATGAATTTCTCAACCTCCGGATGGGGACCTCGCGAGACAAAAATGTGTAAATATATGCAAACTTGCCGCCAGCGCTGGATTACTTCCATTTGTCCTCGCCTTCCGCGATCGTAATGTAGCGGTTGATGGGGAGATCGGTGAAGCGCTGGACGAGGCCGCTGGGTTGCGGCCATTTGATTTCGAGTGAATCGAGTTTTTCGTGCTTGGCGAGACCGAGAACGATGCGCGGATCGTGCGAAGAGAGATAGCTGCCGCCGCCTACCTTGCAACGAGTCCGCTTTAGTTCGCCAGCCTGATAGGAAATGCGCGCGCCGATGGCGTCGGGGTTGGATTTCTTGCCGACGAGATTGAGGCCCACCCAGTGATTTTGTGCTCCGGCGTTATTGCGTAAGAGGATTGGTGCTCCGTTGTTGATAGCAATCAGCACGTCCACAGACCCATTGTTATCGAAATCGCCGAGCGCCATCCCTCGCGCTGCCAACGGCTGAGAAAAGATTGGTCCGCTCTCGCTGCTGACGTTCTTCAGCCCATTGCCGGTATTGCGGAAAAGCAACATAGGTTCCAGGTACTTGACGTTGTCCACGCGCCCGTCAATCTTGTCGTCGGGATGTCCATTGCACAGGAGCAAGTCCAGCTCCCCATCGTTATCGTAATCGAAGAATTTCAGACCCCAACCGCTCATCAGTTTCGTGGCATTTCCGATGCCCGAAGGGATAGCCACGTCGCTGAAGCTTTCGTCTTTATTATTGTGGTAGAGCGAGAACATTTCCTGGTCGACATTCGCAACGAAAAGGTCAATCCAGCCGTCCTGGTCGTAGTCGGCGGCATCGACTCCCATGCCAGAGCGCGCCTTGCCATAAGAACTGAAACCTACTCCTGAGAGCAAGCCGATCTCTTCGAATTTGCCCTTTCCCCGGTTGACGAAAAGGAAGTTCGCGACCGTGTCATTGGCCACGAATAAGTCCATATAGCCGTCGTTGTTTATGTCCGCGGCCACTACGCCCCAAGCCTTTGCGGGTGAACCGGCGATTCCTGACTCCTTGCTGACGTCCATGAATGTTCCATCGCCGTTATTGTGGAAGAGCCAGCAAGGCATGGGATTATAAACTCGGGGCACGCAGTACCACCGCTCGCGGGTCTTAAGGTTGCCGCAGAATTGGTTCTTGGACTTATCGAAATCGACGAAGCGACAGACGAAGAGATCCAAGCGGCCGTCATTATCGTAGTCAAACCAGACCGCGCTGGTCCCCCAGCCGGGCGTAAGGACGCCGGCCTTCTCGGTGACGTCGGTGAAGGTTCCGTCGCCGTTGTTGTGATAGAGGATGCCGCGAGGATACTGCGAAACGTAGAGATCGGTAAAACCATCGCCATCATAGTCTGCTGCGGCCACGCCCATGCCATAGGCATTTCCTGGGACTCGAGCCTGCTTCGTGACATCGGTAAAAGTACCGTCGCGATTGTTGCGATACAACGCATTGGATAGCGGCGGATTCGGATTGTAGAAATCGCAGGACCCGCTGTTGACCAGATAGATGTCCATCCAGCCGTCGTTGTCGTAGTCAAAGAAGGCACAGCCGGCCCCTGTGGTTTCAGGAAGAAACATTTCCGCGGAGCGTCCGCTGGTGTGCGTCCAGGAGATTTTGCTGTCGGACGCAGCAATCACCTCGAACGCTGGCAAAGAGGACTCCGCGCCCGGCGTGGCCCGCGGCAATGCGCAGGCGCTCGCAGCGCCAGCCAGGCTGCCTAGCCCGGCTGATCCCAACATGCGGAGGAACTGGCGTCTCTCCAATGCTTTCTTCCAGCCGTCGTGGCGATCAGACATTCACGGACTCTGCTTTCCGCATATTCCGGCTTCCTCCGCCGAAAGAATGGGTGTTCATTGTATAACTACTCAGGGTGGCGCTTGCAAAAATAGAGGCTTGAATTTTGAGCTCTAGCAGATGCCAAACGCCATCCGTGTCAGTATGGAGAAGCGCGCCGAAGGGATCGAGAATGATCCGGCTTAAGGATTCAATGGGAGCTGAGTTTCCGGTCAAGCTTCAGGCAAGAACCAGATTCGGGCAAGCGGTGGGGAGCGGCTGCAGATGAAACAGGTCTTGATTACCTGGCACAGACTCAGCCTGGCAGCCGTCGTCTGGGGAGTCCTTGTTGCGCTCGCCCTTGGCGCGCCACGCGCTCTGGAAGAGCAAGCCATCCAATTCAGCAATGTAACCCGCGCGGCTGGGATTCATTTCACGCACTTCAAAGGCAATGAAGGGATCGCCATCAATCTCGAAGAATTTGGCCCGGGCGTTTGTGTGGCGGACTTCGATGGAGACGGCTGGCAGGACATCTATTTTGTAAATGGACGGGATCTATACGGCCGGGGCATCAAGGTCCAAAACGCGTTGTACCGCAACAACGGGGATGGCACTTTTACCGATGTAACCGACAAAGCGGGTGTGCCCGGCACGGGCTATGGGCTGGGTTGCGTGTGGGGCGATTACGACAACGACGGTCACCCGGATCTTTTCGTCACGCAGTACGGGCGCGATGTGCTCTACCACAATAATGGCGACGGCACATTTACCGATGTAACCGACAAAGCCGGGGTTGCCGGGATGGAATTCGGCACCTACTTCCACTCCGGCGCGACCTTCTTCGATTATGATCGCGACGGCAAACTTGATCTCTACGTTGGCGGCTATGTGGCCTTCGGCCCGGGCGCGCGCCGTTACTGCAACCTCGGCGGGGTAACCAGCAGTTGTCCTCCCAGCGCCTACCAAGGGAGCGCCAACATTCTCTATCACAACAATGGCGACGGCACCTTCACCAATGTAACGAAAAAAGCGGGCATCTATCAGCCGAACGGCAAAAACCTTTCCGTGGGCGCCGCCGATTACGATAACGACGGCTGGCCCGACATTTTCGTGGCCAATGACGGATTGAATGCGTACCTCTACCACAATGAACACAATGGCACTTTCAAAGAACAGGGCACGCAGTCCGGCATGGCCTTCACCAACCAAGGACACACCATGGCGGCGATGTGCATTTCGCTCGGGGATTACAATAATGACGGCTGGCTCGATCTTTTTATTTCCGATTTTCAAGGGAGCTCGGATCACCTCTGGAAGAATGACGGCCAGGGATCGTTTGACGAGGTCAGCGAATATGCGGGAATCACTGTGCCCACGCGCGCGGTTCTGAGCTTTGGCGGAGGGTTTTTCGATTACGACAACGACGGCTGGCTCGATCTCTTTATTGCCAATGGCCACGTCTACCCGGAGGTCGAACAAGCCACTCCCGAGGTTCGCTACAAACAGGTCAATACGCTGTTCCACAACGACGGCCACAGCAAATTCATCGATGTGACGAAGACATCCGGCGATGGGTTCATGACGCCGTACGTGGGGCGTGGCGTGGCGTTCGCGGACTTTGACAATGACGGATTCCAGGACGTGGTGGTCGGCAACAACGGAGATCCACCGCTTCTGCTGCACAACAGCGGGGGGAACGGCCGTCACTTTGTCTCATTCAAGCTGGTGGGGATAAAGAGCAATCGCGACGCCATGGGCGCAAGGCTCAACCTGACTGTCGGTGGCATGACCCAGATACGCGAAATCGCCGGTGGGGGCAGCTACCTCTCCCAGAGTGACTTGCGCGCACACTTTGGGCTTGGCCCAGCCGAGAAAATCGATAAGTTGGAGATTATGTGGCCGAGCGGCGCGCGACAGACCTTCAAGGACTTCCCTGCCAATCAGTTCTACAGTATTCAGGAAGGAAAGAACGAACTCGGGTACCAGCCTTTCGTGAAAGCCAAGAGGTAGAGGCCAGAGGCCTGGGGAAGGCACCCATGCCAGCAGGACAAAAATTTTCATCCACCAGGATTCTAAGCAACTCCAGCGAGCGCCGTATTGTGGTGGGTTCTTTTCCGCGGAGGTTCGGGCTACTGCGGCGGTTGTTGTTGTCCTTCCGTGTGCTGTTCCTTCGTGGCCTTTTCAGAGGTTTTCTGGAAGAGGGCCATTTCTCGCTCGGCATCCTCCTTGCGCCCGACCTTGCGGTAGGCGATCGTAAGTTGGTAGTGGCCCGTGGGGTTTGCCGGCTGGAGTTTAACTTCGGTTTCCAAGGGTGCGATAGCTTCCGCGTAGCGGCCCGCAGAATTAAGAGATAAGCCGAGGGCAAGAAAAGCGTTCGCAAAATTTGCGTCCAGCTTCGAAGCTTGGGAGAAGTGCTTGATGGCCTCATCCCACTGCTGCGTCTGGCGAGAAAGCTCGCCCAAAACGTACTCCGCTCCCGCGTTGTTCGGATCGATTTTCAGTTCCGCTTGAAATTCAGTTCGCGCATCGTCCGCAGTCGTCGGCGTCGCCGGCTTGGAAAGAATAATACGCCCCAACCGGTAGTGGATCCCGGGGATATCCGGCTGCTGCTTCAGGATCTGGTTGTATTCCGCGGCAGCTTCGTCCCATCTGGCCTGTGACTCCAGCGCTTCGGCGTTTAGTTCGTGGGCCTGAGTGGAAAGAGGCGCGGTGTCTGCCAACTGCAAGGCGGCACGCGTGGAAAGATCGGAGTAGGCATGGGTGGTGACATAGAGAACATCCGGGTCGGACGGAAACTCACGGTTCAGCCAGAGCAACGCGTTGACCGCAATGTCGATCTGGTTCAAGGATAGCCCGCAGCGAACCGTCGCCAGGCCCGCCTTAAGTTTCAATTGTTTATCCGACGATAGAGGGGCGGACTTCTTCAGGATCGGCAACGCCTCCCGGCAGTGGCCCCCTTCGGCCAAGCCCAGCCCCTTCTGCGTGGAGGAAGAAGCATCCACAGTGGTGGTCTTTGCGCTTGACTGCGCTGCAACGAACCCCGCCAGGGTCCCGCAGCCAAGAGCGACAACCAGGAATCTGCGAATGAGACTTTGCATAAAAAAATGAGGCAGGCGGGGGTGATCGCCTGCCTCATTATACGTGCTTTGCGGCTAGAAATAGAGCTTCAACGCGAGCTGAATGTTTCTCGCGGGTTGCGACGCCTGAATAACTCCGGTGGTAGACTCAGCCACCGTCGTATTGGGTACCGCGAGGTTGACGCGGTTAAACGTATTCAGGAAGTCTGTACGGAATTGGAGTCTGAGTCGCTCGCTGATCTGGAAGTTCTTTTGCAAGCTGGCATCCCAGTTGTAGTATCCCGGGCCCCGCAAACTGCCCAGTTGCGGTGCACAGTTCCCGAAAGTGGTCGTTGGGTTAGAATAGTTGCTGGGGTCAAACCAAGCGAAGCCGCCACCTTGCGCTGCGGTAGCGTTTGACTCCGGCCCCAAATAGTGTTGGTTCCATCGCAATCGGGCCGCAACCCGCGAGAGCCCGTTCCCGTAGGGTCGCTGGCGTTGGTATATAGACCCAACGGGAAGCCCGTGTGGAGCGTGACGATTGGGCTAACCGCCCAACCGCCGATGACGGCGTTCGCAGCTTTATTCATGCCGCTGCCAAATTGCTTGCCCTGGCCAAAGGGCAGGTCGTAAACGGCATAGGCGGTGAGGTTTTGGGTCTCATCGTAATAGCAAGGCGCCCACTCCGCCCCGGGATCGTAAATGTTCTGCCAATAGGGGGAAGCAGTCGAGGAGGCTCTAGCACCGGCCAAGTACCATAATAGCCGGTGTTGTTGGACATGCACTTGGCGTAGGTGTAGGACACCTGGGCCTGCAATCCGCGAGTCAGGGTTCTCTGGAGAACGGCTTGCAGCGCGTTATACATCATTCTGCCGTTCGACTGCGTACCGGATACGGTGCCACCCGTCGAGTCAATGGCGGCGAGCAAGGCCGGGCCGACACCATTCCAAAAAACGGGCTGGGCGATGTGCAAGGAGGTGTGGCGCAGGAGCTGCTGGGCTCCGCCACGGCTTGACCGTAGTAGTAGGGCACCATCAGGTGGTAGGCTACCTGCCCAACATACCCGACCTGGAGAGTGGTGTTCCCCCCGAATTGGTGCTGAGCCGTCAGGTTCCACTGATCGTCGATAGCAGGTTGCACTTTCTGGTCCCAAAGACGAAGTATTGCTCCGTCGAAGCAGGAGAAGTTGGGGCAGGAAAGACCTGCAGGCGGCGGCGCAATGATGCCATCCGACGCCGTCGTGGTTGGCAAGGGTTGCAGTAGATATTGCGTTTGGAATTCGCCTCCGGCCGCGGCTCCCGCCGTCATACGGTGGATTGAGCGGCAGACGCAGGTTGGTGCCCGTTCCTTCCAGGTAATCGGAGACGGTGAAGGCGCCACGAAAAACCGTACGGTCACCGGACCAGCCTGGTGTCCACGCAAAACCAAGGCGAGGCTGGAAATCCTTCCCCCCGTAGGTGCCATCATAGAGGGCGCGGCTATTGCCATCCTGCCCAGCGTATTCAATCTCGCCTGTCACTGGGTTGAAGTTCGTCTGCTGATTGTTTACCTCGACCCACGGGGTATGCGCTTCATAACGCAAGCCCAGAGTGAGGGTTAGGTGGTCAGTCAAGCGCCAAGTATCCTGAGCGTATCCCGCAAAGATGTTGGAGGTCTGTGTCCAGCTGCCGCTGCTAAGGCCGCGGCCAAAGGCAGTGGGCAAGCCGAGGAAGAAATCGGCCATTCCTTCACCTGTGTTTTTCAGAGGGTCAGTGTCTGCGGACGCCGTGAAGTTGGGACCAAAGGTCATTCCACCCAATTCGCCGCTGTTCCCCGAGTAAAAGACCTTGATGATGTCGCGCATGTACTCCCCGCCAAACTTGAACGCGTGGCGACCATGGGTCCAGGTGATCGAATCATCCGCCTGCCACACCTTGCTGTTAAAGCTCTGTGTGACCATGCTATTCCCGATATTGGTGAGCGTGCCGCTGCCCGGGCTGGTCGGCGTTCCTCCACCAAAATCAAGGCCCAAGAGACCGATGAGTCCAGCCGGATTCGAATTCGGAATTCCGATCGGTCTGACCAAAGGCGCCGATTTTAGGATCCCAAGTTGTCCCCGTATTTGAGGATTATATGGTTCCAGCCAAAACGCGCATCATTAACCAAAGTATTGGAAATGGATCCGAGTGTAATCGCCAACGGCACTCCAAATGGGCGCGGTAACTTGGCCGTTCCCCAAGAGCGGCTGCGAGTTGGTTGAAGGGTCGATCTGCAGCGCGCGGGTGAAGCGGCCTGAAATCTGATCCCTGCTGGAAATTCTGTAGTCGGCCTTAACATCACCCTGGTCGCTGTTGTAGGCCGTTGATATCTCTTGAAGGGCATTATTGGTTAAGTTACTGTTGATGGTCTTCGGATAGAGTGAAGAAGCGAATAGAGCAGCCGCCACTGGGCTAATCATGCTGGCCGGAATTATGTTGCTCGGGAAGACTTGCCGGGTCGTGGCGGCTACGCAGGCGGTGCCATTCTGTCCTGTGGTCCCTTGACAGGGGTTGTAGAGTTGGATCGGAGTGGCGGCAGTCAAAAGCGCCCCAAAATTACCTCCCTGTTCGGCAGGCGTGTATACGGATATGAAGCTGCCCGCGGGCGGATGATCGAACCGCTGTCCTTGGTAGTCAATGAAGAAGAATAGTTTATTTTTCAGGATCGGACCACCGAGCGTGCCTCCAAACATGTTCCAGCGCAGAGGCGCGCGGGGAATCGCCGCCGCGCTTGGATTAATCTTGTTTTCCCACTGGTTGGCGTTCAATACGTCATTACGAAAGAATTCCCAGGTGTCGCCGTGAAAGGTGTTAGTGCCTGACTTGAGGGTCACACTAACGATCCCGCCCATGAAATTCCCGAATTCCGCAGGGGCGTTATTGGTGATGAGATTGAATTCCTCGATGGCGTCCGGCGCGGGAGTGTAGCCAAGAAGGTTGTCGGACACTTCGTTGTTGTCCATGCCATCGAGGAGGAAGTTGTTTGCCTGCTCGCGATTCCCGTTGATGAACGGGCGAGCGCCGCTGTTAACGTTATCCCCGTTGTTGAAACTGCTGGGATCGGGATGGACCGCGCCGGGCGAAAGCAGCGTCAACTCCACGTAGTTGCGAGTGGCCAAAGGCAGCGCATCGTTGGTTTTCGCGTCGATAATGGTATCGACCTGCGTGGACTCCGTCTTCATGATGGGCGCTTCACCGCTGACTTCAACAGTCTGGGTGACTTGTCCAACCCTTAGTTCGGCATCGATACGCGCGCTCTGGTTCAGCACCAGGGTGAACGATGGATACTCTGTGATTTGAAATCCCTGCTTCTCAACACGCAGTTCATAGTTGCCGACGGGCAGCTGCGAGATGCGATACAGCCCACCCTCATTCGTGACGGCGGTGTAGGTGACTCCGCGTTCCACGGACTTGACGGTAACATTGGCGCCGACAACCGCCGCATTGCTGGGATCCGTAACCGTTCCGTATATCGAAGCGGTCACATCCTGACCACGGACAGCTTGCGCCCCATAGGAAATCACAATGAGCGTGGCGCTGACAAATACCCAAACTAAACGCAGTCTGTTCATAACCATTGCTCCCCCAAAGTGATTGCTGCAAGCGTCCGAGCAACCACCTCTTCCTCTAGATTTGAGACAGGACGACTCCCCTAAGCAATAAACAAGGACCCATGCCGTGTAGCTATATAGCGGAAGTTTGCGCTTGTCAAGAGGAAACTATTATTTTATAACAGTTCTGGCCGAGGTGCCTTATAGCACCAAACCTTTCTGCTCTATATCACTATTCCAGCGCGAAAGGGCGCACTCCTCCCGCCAGGGTCCGGCAGCATGCTACTTGTGAGGTGCCGTTGCTGCCGTTTTGCGTTAGTTTTACGAAATGTGCGAGGCCTGAAGACATTACTAAACTTTTGCTCTGTTTGTTCGGGTCTTGTCACTACCGCTGCGCAGCTTAGGGTCAAGTCGAGGGAATTGAGATGCTAGCGAAAACAACCAATGGAATTCCGGCTTATAAGCGGATCCAAGGTGCGATTCGAAAAGTGATAGAGGCTGGCGAACTCCGGCCCGGTGATCTGGTGACTTCAGAGAGAGAACTCGCAAAAATTCACGACGTAAGCCTGATGACGGCTCGGCATGCCCTCGCCTCCCTTGAAAGTGAAGGCGTGGTGGAGCGCCGTCGCGGAGTTGGAACGTTTGTTGCCACACCCAAAATCCACTTCAACAAGTTGATGAGCTACACCGAGCAGATGGGGAGCCGCAGTTTGACGGCGGGTTCGAAGATACTTCTTGCGAGAGTCATAGACGATGAAGAGGACGTCACCGCACGGTTAGCTCTGGCACCGAGAAGTCGAGTCCTTAAACTTGAGCGCCTGAGGCAGGCTGCTGGTCAACCTTTTGCGCTTGAGACTTGTTACCTCTCCGCGGCGCAATTTTCCGGCTTGCAATCGGCTCCATTACACAAGGAGTCTTTATTCTCCACTCTGGAACGTAACTACGACGTGGAACTGGCTTATTCGGATGAAGAGGTTGATGCCACGACAGCAGACCCGAGAACGGCAGAACTTCTGGGTGTGCCGAAGCGTGATGCACTTCTGCGCATCCGTCAAGTCATCTATTCAGCCAAAGGCGTTGTCATTCTTTACGTTCTGGGCCTGTATCGCTCCGATCGCCACAACCTCGTTATTCGAAGATATCGATAAGGTACACATCGTTTATATAGCATATTGGTAAACGGTGACGCTCTCACCCCGCACTCATCAAACGCATCCCCACATTCGCTCAGGAAAACAATGGCGGTTGTTCAGGCGCCGTACCAGAAGTCAATGATTTGATGCCAGTGGGCTTATCAAACCAAAGGTGGATTCTCCACGTTGTTGGACGGCCCGGAGTTTCTGTGGTCGTGGTGAATTCCCAAGGACAGCGATCTTTGTCGAATCGGCATACGCGGAAGCGAAAACATGCGAACACACCGAAACATCAAGCGCAGCTCAAGCGAAATCCATCAAAAACCGGAGGACCGGATCTTACATCCCGCCGGCACACCAGCGGCCTGCGCAAGCCGAATC
>CAWCKP010000015.1:0-653390 GCA_963796165.1 uncultured Acidobacteriota bacterium | reverse complement strand
CCTCGTCTGCCGAAAATTGTAGGAGGCCGAAATGCCGAGGCTCTTGGTCGGCGATCAAGCGGTCCCGATCTTCGGGCCGAATTTCGAATTGCTTGATAGCCCGTTCTTTGCCTTTGCCGCGTCCGGCGCATTGACGAGCCCGATGAGCGCTGCCGGCGTCCCCTTGAGACGGCGGATTTCCCAGGTACTGACCTGGATGTCACACTACAGTAAGTCCCAATCTGGATTTAAAGATTTTTGATAAGGCCGGCGTCGATCAGCATGCGGTTGAAACGGCGGGCTTCAGCCCCGTCGGCACAGGCGTGGAACAAACCGTTGCAACGACGCAGGATCTTCTTTTGCTCAGCAAACGAAGGATCCAGCGGCAGCCCGGCCGCCTCCAACACGATGAGCGGCAAGTAGGCGGCTTCCAGCCTATCAACCGCGGATGCAACATCGATCGGCGTGAAGTTGACGGCGTCGATCGCGTAATAAGTGGTGAAATAGCGCGGATCATAATTCATCACCCGCTCGACAATCGTGGCGAAAGGCTGGTGCGGATCAAGAACTTTGATCGAAATAGCGGGCTGGTGATCGCCGAACCGTACCAGCAGAAACGATTTCGTCGGAAAATCGCGGCGCAGGCGAGCAAGGAATTCCGCATAGTCGCGCGCGCTCATGGTTTGGCGGCGGATGTATTCGTCGACCTCCGGGTCGTTGCCGAGCGGGCGCCAATCCGGCGACAAGTCGGGACGGAAGGTCCAATCCCAGGGAAAATGATTGACCGCGACGTACGCGAAGAGGAACAGCGGCGCCTTGCGATGCTCACTTTCAATCGTGCGCAGAGCCTGATCAAAAAAGAATTTGTCCGGCTGCATATCGCTGGTGACGCCCATGCCCTTGAGGTCGACAAAATGCCTGATGCCGACGCCCTGCTGGAATTGCCGCGCGCTGAGAAAGTCGCCGTAGGCCGGATACAGTGTGAACGTGTCGTAGCCACAGCGGCTGAGCGATGCCGGCAGGCCGCGCATGACCCGCCCCGCGGCGATACGCGTGACGTAGAACATGAACCGGCCATAGGAGCGTGCCGACAGGCCGGTGAGCACGTTGTATTCCGCATACCAGGTCGGCCCGCCGTGTGCTTCGGTCAGGAAGGACCGCTGCTTGCCGTCGTACGAGCGAAAATGATCGCGATAGCCGGACGGGACCTTGATGCCCGGCGCCGCCGTGATGTCGAAGCTCGACTCGTCAAGCAGCATGATGATGTGGGGCGGCCTGGTCTCGGGCTCGCACGCTGCGGCCGGCGGTGTTGCCAACGGGTCGGCCATCGCGCCGTCGGTTTCGAGCCAGCCGTGGCTGATCAGCGCGGATATCGACAGCACGCCCGAGCGGGTGAAATTGGAGATGTAGTTGACGTTCTCGAAACGTTCCCACGGGTGTTCGGGCACAGCGCTGGCGAGGCTGATGATGCCGGCAAGGCTAGCCATCGTCAACGTCATTGCGGAACGGCGTGGGACGCGAAATGGATCGAGGCGCCACAACAGTACCAATAGCGGTGCTGCGACAAGCGCGCCGACGATGAGGCCCATGCGCAGAACGGGAAAGATCATCAGCAGAAAGCTGATCGTATCTGCGTCGACGACCAGGAAGTCGAAAAAGCTCACGCTCATCTGCTGGATGTTGATCTTGAACTGCGACAGCACGATCAACGCTTCGATCATGATCAGCGACAGTGCCGCCGCCAGCGCCGGCCGGCGCAACAGCGCGAGCCAGACACCATTAAGAAAGCACCAGGTCAGCAGCGCGAGTCCGAGCGCGAACGCGTTACGTTCGATCCAGCCGATGGTCACGAGCGCTGCAATGTGCGGTGCGACGACCGCCGCAAGTGCTTTCGGCCAATTGACCCGCGGCGGGATAGTCTCGGCAGCACAGAGATGTTTGGTAAGCGACAGAAGAGCAGCACGCATGATAGGTGCCCGGAAATGATGACCCAGATTGTCCCGGGTACGCGTAGGCTGTCATAAAACTGCAATTATGCTGTCATGACAAGAGAAGTGGGAGCGCCCAGGGCAAGTCTGGATTAAGTAGTTAGCGCAATGGCTTAGCGCCACAGCGCGCTCCAAGGGCTGTCGCCCACCACGGGTAAGCCGGTGCGCTATTACAATTTCGACGTACAAAGCACCACACGGGCGTCAGTCTACGTTTTGTATCGCGAGGGTGAAGACAAGCCAGTGCCGGGCCAACTCGATATTATCGATACGCTGCCAGGCGAGAAGGGCTACAATGATTTTCGACAGGTTTGGAAAGTGTGGGTGGCGAAAGATTATGTTGCAAATTCGATTAAGGATGCGGCAGTGCTGCGAAAAGCCGGCTACAAGATGCAAGAGAGTGCTACGTTGCGCAACATGCCGGTGGTACCCGACAAATCGCGCGCGCGCGCTTAAAGGGCGAAAACGCGGAGCTACAACGCGCCTGGTACCGAGGCCAAGTAGCGAAATATTTTAGCTTCAATCAGGCGACGTTATCCGCGGCAGGAACCAACGTCCCGGTGTCGCCAATTTATGTGACCTTCAACGTCAATCCTCGCGAACCAGACGGCGGGCCAGCTTCCGGTTTCCGTACCGAGCTTAAATCTCTGCAGACTCATAACGTTCCGTCCACGCTACCGGGCGATGCGGGGTATTCTCCGTTGTGGTTAGTGGCCGTCTACGATAACGCCAATTGGCCATCGGTGCGAGATCTGGATACGGTGCTCAAGGCCAAAGTGCTGGCCGCTGGGGCGGCGACAGTCAATTGCCCGATCGTTTTCATCGGGCCTTAGGTTAACTGAGGATCTGTCGGCCCCACGTGAGATGGCGCACTTACAAGAAGCGCTGCCGCGTCGATCCAGTGTTATCGATCAGAAGGCGTCTAGCAGAGCGGACCGGATTTCCTCAAGTTTTGTGGACTCCGGTCGCTCAGCGCCTTTGGCGGCGGCCCTGGCAAATTCGTCTACCCTGGTTCACACGAGTGATTTGTCACAGGCGGCTCGCCTCAACATGCGCCTTTATGTGGGGAAACTCGCGTTCCAGGCCCTGACATTGCGCAGCAAAAGTCGCTGTCGGAGATGCCTGGGTATTGCACGGCAGTAAAAATGAACATGCTCTCGTTGTCCCCGAGCGCAATGACGCGCCTTGGCCCCTGAGCCGAGGTAAAGCGTGTTGTTTTTGTTCCATTCTCCGATGGTATGCAGATGTCGTCGCCGCGGCCCGCAATGGCATTTCCCGGGGGACACGGCCGCCGACGTGCGGTTGGCGATACATCCCCGGTGCGTGCCGAACACGCCGCAATGGGCGACGTGTTCACACAAGGGCAGTGACTGGAAGGGCTCGTGGTGGACCCTCAAATGACGGTCGGCACGCGTCGCCCCCGATCACGGCGCCCACTGTCACCTTACCGTCATACACGGTCGGCTACGACGATTCCGCCGGGCGAAGGCTCTAGCAGGGATGTAGGCGCGACATGCCTGATCCGAATGCAGTTCCGCTTTTCCGCTGCAAAAGCTGCTTTGCTCTCTACCAAGTCGTCAAAGCTCAAGCGGGCCCGGAGACGGTCGAGCTGGAAGTAGCATGCCGGGTCTGCAACGGGCCGCTCGTTGCCCGCGAAGGGCAATTCGTCCTGAAATACTTTCTCCTGCGGAATGCGAGTTGCCTTGATGCACGGCGGGCGCTGCAAGGTTCCGTAAGGGCAAAACCCACTGCGCGGCCTACGAACGCGTCGCTGTCCGGCATCAAATAGGCCCCGGCAAGTGCCAGGCCAAGTACCCGGAGAACGCACGCTGGTCTACGCATCCGCGCAATCACGCCGCGTCGCCGCCAAGTAGCCGTCGTCGTCCGTGCAGACGCGCGTGCAGCTCATCTTGCATGCAAGCAGGACTTCCACTACCCCAGGCTGCGCCTGGGCGGTAGGAGGCGGCGTAGGCCCATCGGCGTCTCACTCTCAAACATGATCGACTCGATAGGCCCATTAGGTGGCCCTAGCTCAGCGCGCCAGACAACGAAACTGAACGGTAGTCCAGCGCGCGAGCCGCCCGCTTATATTGGACCCATTTTGGACCGGGTAAAGCGATATCCACATAAGTCATTGATTTTATTGGCGCTCCCTAGGGGACTCGAACCCCTGTTTTCGCCGTGAGAGGGCGGCCCTTGCTCTTTTTGTGCTGCGGCGCTCCGTAAGCACATCGCGATTGCAATTCTCTAAAGTAGAGCCACCCTCTCGACTAACGAATTGGTACCGCGCCCGCGCTGCGTAGCGCCTGTACCGTATTGTAGTACAGTCGAACCGGATACCGAAACACACGGCCCGCGGTTTCCGATCAGCCGCGCGATAGCCCCAATGAACGGACACGGTGGAAAACGGCTGGGCGCTGGCCGCCCCAAGGGAGCGGCCAGCCGTGCAAATGACGAGGTGCGGCAGGAAGCAGCCGCAACCGGCGAGCTGCCGCTCGCTTACATGCTGCGGATCATGCGCGATCCGAGCCAGCCGGTCGGCCGGCGTGACGATATGGCCAAGGCCGCCGCTCCGTTCTGCCATTCGCGTCTTTCGTCGGTTGAGCATTCGGGTGAGATCGCGCGCCCGACGGTCATTCGCGCTCCTGCTGTTTCGGCAACCCTCGAGGAGTGGCGGGCGGAATACGCGCCGGGTGCAAAGGAGAAGCACTGATGGCGGATGGCGAGAAGGCCGCCACTGCGTACACGATCGGGTGGGAGCAGCAAAAGGGGCCACAAACGGCCCTGCTGGCGTGCCCGGTGTTCGAGGTTTTCTTCGGCGGCGCCCGCGGCGGCGGCAAGACGGATGGGATGCTCGGCGAATGGGCCTCCCATGCCGATCTTCACGGAAAGAACGCCGTCGGGTTGATGGTCCGTCGCGAGCGGGTGCAGCTCCTCGAGACGATCGAGCGAAGCCGGCAAATCTATGGGCCGGTCGGGGCGAGATACAACGATCAGGACAAGATGTGGCGCTGGCCGAACGGAGCTCGACTTCGCTTTGCATATCTCGAGCGCGACGCGGACGCCGACGCTTGCCAGGGGCACAGCTACACGCGGGTGTATGTCGAGGAGCTGGGCACGTTCCCGAGCGCCTCGCCGGTTCTGAGACTGATGGCAACGCTGCGCTCTGGCGAGGGCGTACCCTGCGGATTTCGGGCAACAGGCAACCCTGGCGGGCCCGGACACCAATGGGTCAAGGCGCGCTATATCGACCCCAATCCTGCCGGATGGGAAGTCCGAAAGTTCACGTATGAGAATCCGTGGACGCGCGAGACGATCGAGCAGGATCGCGTCTTCATTCCGAGCAAGCTGCGAGACAACAAATTTCTCGGGCCAGAATACGTTGCAAACCTGCAGATGGTTGGCAGCGACACGCTGGTGCGAGCCTGGCTCGAGGGGGACTGGACGGTCATAGAGGGCGCCTACTTCGACTGTTGGCGCTACGAACAACATGTCGTGGCGCCCTTCGAGGTGCCGGCCCATTGGGCCCGGTTCCGGTCAATGGACTGGGGCTCGGCCAAGCCCTTTTCGGTGGGATGGTGGGCAATCGTCTCCGACGACTACTACGTGCCCCGCAAAGAGGGCGGCCCGGATAGACTGCTCCCGCGCGGCGCGCTCGTGCGGTACCGCGAGTGGTATGGCGCCGCTGCCCCGAACGTCGGGCTCAAGATGACCGCCGAGACCGTGGGCGCGGGAATTGTCGAGCGGGAACTCAACGATCCTACTCTCCGTTATGGGGTGCTCGACCCCGCGTGTTTCAAGGAGGACGGCGGTCCCTCGATCGCGGAGCGGATCAACAAGGGGCTTACTGCGGCTCGTCTGCGGCCATTTCACGCCGCAGATAACTCTCGCGTCCCGCACCGGGGGTCGATGGGCGGCTGGGATCAGCTGCGTTCTCGTCTAGTCGGCCCGACATCCACGGAGTGCTGTATCACCTACGAGAGGCCTGCCTGGCCACGGAGCGGATCCGCGCGCGGCAGTCGAAACAGGCTCGACGTTCGGGTCGCCGAACAAAGCCGCCGCCACCAGGCAGAACTTGCCCGTCCGGGCGGTCGTGGTCTTCACGCCAAACCGCTCGCACAAATCTAATGCATAATCAGCCGCGAGACGCTTCCTGAAGGCGTCGGGCTTGGGCTCGCGGTGCGCCTTCCCGTAGGCTGCGAGGTGACTCCCGACACGCCCAGCCACGACACGCTTGTCCCCGATCCCCAAGTGCAGAAAGAGTTTGGCGTCACCGCCATGTCGATCTGGCGCTGGGACCGGGACCTCGAGCTGATCAAGCTGGGATGGCCGCCGCCGATTAGGATTAGGTCCCGAAAATTCCGCAGCCGGATGGCGCTTGAGAATTTCAAGCGCGTCATGGCTCGAAGGGCGATCGAGCAACGAGCGCGGCCATGAGCGCCTACGGCCCGAAAGCAGACCATCTGGGCGCGTCGGCAACCGGGCCAAACATGGGAGTTTTTGAGCAGGAAAAATAAGCGTCGCCGGAATCGGCACAAAAATTAGTTGATCCTCTCCCCCGTAAAGCGATCTCGTCCGTGCCAAAACTCGCAAACTGGACACCATTCGCCTTCGTAGTCCATTCCTTCTTGGTGAGGGCAGCCGATTATGGTGTCGGTCATCGCGACCGATAGCACTCGATGCTTCTCGATAAATTCCAATATCTCCCGGGCGATGCCGGGGTCGCGGCGAATATCACCACGATTAACTTTCCAGTCGCGCAACTCTTCCACCTCTGCATTCTCGGATGGCACGATGCCAACGGTGACCTTCGTCGCCTGGCTCAAGTTCGGGCCGTAGAACGCAATCGTCGCAATCGGCCAACCTCGCAGTCCCTTCCGGGCTTTCTTTCGCAGGCGCTTGAGGAAACGATCTTCCATCATATTGCTCACTCAGCGACCGTTTCGTTCACGATCGATCTTTTCGGTCCGCCGGGATGTAGGGAATCCCCTTTGCGAATGCAATTTCCTGGACGTCGCGGGGCATGTCCCGCAAATCGGCTGTGGCGGCACCCGAGAGGCCTGCGGATTTAGAACACGAGCCGAGCAGTGGTCTCCCGGGGGTCTCGGCTCAAAGCGGCCTAAGGTGCCCTCAAGAATGATGGCCGGATAGGCATCTTAGGAGGTTCGTTCCGAAGGACCGTCAGGCGACATCATCCCCATTTGTTCCACCGGAGCCACTCTCCGGATCGGCTGACTGATCAATCATCTCGACCGCCGTCGTCACCACGTTCTCGCCGGTTTCATGGTCGTCCTTATTGCCCGGATCGGTTTCGGCCTTCGCCTTGTTATTGACGACCAACTTCAGCACCGTTGCGCCGCCGGGCGGCACCCAGACCCATTTCCCGTTCGCTCCGAACCCTTCCTTCCTGGGCTTCACGCCGAGGTTTTCTCGCGCGCTCCGCAGATTCTTCTCCGTGAATCCCGCCTCTTTGCCGAGCCGCACGACCTCCCTTTGGTCCATCGGTCCTTCGGCCAGCACCTCTTCCAGGAATTCCACGGCTCCGGATGATCCCTTCTTCTTCGCGGTCGCCGCCAAAGCCTCATCGGCGGAAATGGTCACGGGATCATTGCTCCACACCACGGCGGAGGAGCGAATGCCATCGCCGACGAGCTTGTTTTCAATCTCGAACGCATAGCCGATGCGATCCGGGGCGAGGTTGTTCTTCAGCGGCAGGAAGAGACGCCGTTCCGTTCCGGCCTCCTCGGTGACGAGAAAGACTGCGCGGGGCGCGGCTGCCCATTCTTGCGATCCCATGATCCGCGTGATGGCTCGTGCGCCGCTGCCCTTGTTGAGGTGCGAAATCGCAAGCACCCCAATGTCGTGCCGTGCAGCGAAAGTGCCGAGGCGATCCAGAACGGTCCGAACGTCGCCAGCGTTGTTACGGTCTACCGCCTTGCCGTTCTTGACGTTCAGATAGGCGCTCGTCGGATCGATCACCAACAAGTTCACGCAGCGCAGGTCGAGGTCTTTTTCCAGCCGATCAAGGTCGTGAGCTAAGTTGAATCGTCGTTCGCCGCAGCGGTCTTCGACGGCCATAACGAGATTGACTCGGGTGCGATCTGCCCCGGCGGCGATCAGGCGAGGCACGCCCGTGTCGGCAGCATCATCCTCCGCCGACAACACGATCACCTCCCCGGCGGAGTTGTTCGCGACGCCTCCTGGCCAGGGGCGGCCGGTCGACACCGTGGCGGCCAAATCCGTTGCGACCTGCGACTTGCCGAGGCCAGGATGACCAACCAGCCCAGTGACCTTCGCCCTGGCGATGATCCCCGGCCAAACCCACCGTACGGGCTCTGGCACAATCTCCGAGGCGCGAACGGTCAGGACGCGGGCGTGGTATCGACGCCGTTGCGCGCCGCCCTTTCGCCCGTGGGCGGCTACATCCTTTCGAGCTTTCGAGGTTTTCTTTTCCATCGCGTTCACTTAGAGTTATTCCATCAGGAATATTATATTCTCACGGGATTATTGCGAGCACAAATTCCCTCTTGCGGCATAGTTCCATAGGGAATACAAGAAACCATGTGGAAGATAACTGCCCTGGACTACTCCGCCGCACAGTTTACGAGTTCTGATGCACGGCTCGCGGCAGGCATCAGCGAAGCAACCGAAGCCAAGTGGCGGCATCGGGGGATCATCACGGCGACGCGACCCGGACGAGGTGGCCGAGGCGGCCATCTTTATTCTGCTCTGAAAATCTTTGAGCTAAAGGTTCTCAACATGCTGGTCGAGGAGGTCACGATACCACCTTCGGAAGCCACGCAAATCGCTCAACTTACCGCCAACGGGAAGTGGAAGTCTTTGGTGATTCGGGAGCGTCCTGCGCCATTGGATGTCTTCCTGATATTTTCTCGAAACCAAGACTGTTGGGCTTATGAAATGGCGCGGGAATCGGTATCGGGTAGCTTCAAAAACAGCGCATCACTCGTTCTCGCCGCCGCGCGCGAATTGACGGCAGTGTCTAAGGAATGTTGGAAAATATTGAACGGACCTGGTCGAGGCACTGCTACGGGCAAGGACACTGCGTAACGCCATGGTCGAACATCGCGGTCTTGGCGACGAACGTGATTAAAATGACAGAGTGGCCTGTTGGCTCGCAATCTCGCCAATTACTCCATCGGCTTGGGTTAGGGCCGGACAGGAGCACCACCTCTTGTCCGGCTCGCCATTTTCTGATAACAGATAACTACATTCCGATAACAGGAAAAAACGCGGTCGGGGACGACCGCCGACGGGCATTGGCAAACCAGTCGGACTCAGGCTCTACCGCGATCTTGAACAGCGCATTGACGCATGGGCCAAAGGGCAAGCCGACAGGCCCGGCCGACCCGAGGCGATCCGCCGCCTCATCGAACGTGCCCTCGTTTCCGAGCCTTCTGCGCCGCGCCCTCGCAAGGGCGCGCCCAAAGCTGCCGAGAGGGCCAGCCATGAGATCAATAAACTCGGTGACAAATCGGCAACCGAAGAGGAACGCGCCACTCGGAAACGGAGATTGATCTCAGGCCCGAAAGAGTTTCGCGGCATACGGCGGAAATGAGTGCTGCAAGCGAACGCTAATCTGCAGTCCGAACGAAAAGCTGATCATCGCGCTGAGCTGACCGAGGCGGTGTCCGGCTCCTGGTCCGCCTGCCGCTTCCAGAAGGCAACCAAGTTATCCGCGATTTCCGGAACCGCATAGAGATGCTAGAGCGGAGTGGATCGAGGCCATGTCAGTCTCAATCTGTGCCGTTAGATTGTGAAGGGCCCGCGCCAACGCCCGCTTAAATCCATCATCGCCGGCAAGATGAATCGCATATCCCCAATTTTCCCGACCCTGTACGCGCCCCTGTCCCAATCGGCCATGGCGTTGCTCTCCGTTATGCTAATCTTCATTGAATCAGTCGGACGTTCCGCCCGCGCGCTCGCGAAGGTGTCATGACCGAGGAAACAACTACTCCACGACAGTCGCGCGCCGCGAAGCTGGCTAGCGCTTTCTGCGACCTGGAGCCGGTCATTCGCGACCTTGAGCGGGCCGCGAAGATTGCCGAGCGCCTATTTATCGAAGGCCCGGACGAAGAGAGAAGATAGAGCTCGGCCGCTTCGCCGTTTCTCAGTTCGTGCGATGGGCAAGCGACTTGTGCGACTATGGAACGACAAGCACGAGGCTGCGTGATTTCTCAAGGGGCGCCCGGCGGCCGGTGCTGCCTCGTGCCTCTTTTTCTGAGTGGGAATTGAAGCGACTCTAGTCGTACAGCTTCCGAACCGACTCCGCTCCCCCGGCGGTTCGCTTCCGTCGGGCTCCCTGGATTCCCCAGGCATTCTCTAACCCGCGCGAACTCTGTGGCCGTGAGGGCAACCACACCGTTGAAATCCGCGCGCCGCGAGGCGGTCGTTGTTTTCTTTACTCGCCGGCCACTGGAACTTGTGCCCGCGTCATCATACGACCGCGCTTTGTATTCATAATTCATTGAGCGGGACTCACGGAAGGGGCTTTGGCTACGGCTCAAACGTATCATGGCTGCTGGGGTAACGCGCAACACGGATTTTCGTTGCGAGCACTCGTTGAGCGAACTGCGCTTTGTGCGCTGAGACGGAAAATTACTCATGAAACGGGCATTCATCTATTGGACTCTGAGCCAGTAGGCGCGGCAGGTTCGCAAAATTCACCGCCATGCGCCGCGCCTCGTCGCGCGTGAGCCGCCTGTCGATTGCCGGGCTCTGTTGCTCCTCACAGGGACTTGCCCGGGAGGGACCTTGCACCCCTCTGGGAGTGCGGGTCTCGGCCCGCGATGTGGACCTGACAGCAGTGGATCGCCGCGGCAGCTCCAAAGGTCCGGCGGATCGCCTTGGACAAGGCGACTTAATGGCGCCTACGCCGGATGGGCGAGCGATAGAAGCCCGACCATCGGACGCGAGGCCGCCATGGGCGGCATACGCGATAGACCATGTCTCGGTGCGGACTCAGCGCCGGGGGCGACCCGGACGTCGATCTGCAGTGTCATTTGCATGAAGGCAATTAGCCAAAAACCGGCGCAAAAATAGTACCTGGTCCTAGGCCGACAATTTTTTGGATGCGGCCAATAGGAGTGGTTTCCTCGTTCTAAAAGGGGAGCCGCTCCATGGCCACCGACGCCACCCTCGTCGAGACCCACGACCCGGCCACGACACGCCACCTCCTTACCGAGGCTTTGAGAAGTCCGGACCCGGATTTTATTTGGGGGCCTTGTTAGCCAACTCTCGCAGGCAAGAACAGATCATGGCGCAAGCAAAGCCCGGTGATCTGGTCGTGTTCAATATGGATCCTGTGATCATAACCGGAGGAGAGCAAGATGGTTATGCCGTGGTCGGGAGCAGTTGATGACCTTCTTTCAGCCCGCAGGAGAACGGGGAGTGCCGGCCAGGTATTGACCACCTTATTATTAGAGGTCGTCAATTCCGTACACTATCTCTCTTCCGCGCTGGCCAAGACCACGGCACGTAGGCGCGGCCGTGGAAGTGCGTGACCGTTCGAGGTCTGAAATGGCAACCACACGCCCATTGAAACCCATATGAATGGTTCAATCCCAGGCAGCAGCGAGCCTCTTTCGGGATCGAAATCGAGTTGGGGTTCGAGTTCAGCCGCAGCTGAGTAAGGAGTACGTATCAATGACATCGGTCCGAAAAAAACTTCCAGCGAAATTTCTCGCACGCCGAGTTGGCTGCGAGGGCCGCCAAAGTCTCTGCGGTCGATAATAAACCCCGAGGAGGTTTCGGTCTACCGCCGCATGCGTAAATCGATCATTCAGGAACTCCGTCCTATGACTCCAGTCGAGTGGATCTTGGTCAATGAATACGTGAACGCGCAGTCTTCCGCGATGCGGTACGCGACCTGGCAGGCGGCGGTGATGCAATTTTCCGTGGGAGAAGGCTTGAGGCGGGCAGTCAAAAATCAGTTGCGCAGCGGCAACAAGGGTAGCGAAGCGGATCTCGATTGGAGGGCACAAGAACTGGCGGATAGCATGCGTCCCTACGTCAACGATCACGCCATTGAAGCTGAGATGTACTTGTCTCGACGAAGCGAGATGGACAGCATCCATAAAAGACAACTCGGTGCTCAACGTCGCCGGGATTTATCGTTTCCGCCAGTTGGAACAGAGGCGAAGCCGTCAGCAAAAGGAGGCCGCGCAAATCGCGAGAGCCATTGACGAGCGGAATCGCGAGGAATTTGCGGCTCCTGAAATGGCGACCGTCGCAAGAAAAAATGGTGCGGGTGACGCTCCTGAACTGAAGACCGCGGGATCAGAACCATTGCGGAAATCTCAGAATGGCCACGGATAGACAGATTGCTGCTAACCGGCGTAATGGCTCACTAGGCCGCGGGCCGAAAACTTCCGCCGGCAAAGCGCGTTCGAGCCGAAACGCGTTGAAGCACGGGCTCTCAATTCCGGTAACCCGAGACAAAACCCTACGCAGGCAAATTGCGGAGCTGGCCCGGATATTGGCGCAATCGGAAGCCGGAAGTGTATTTGGTCAAGCGCGGGCCGCGGCGGAAGCGGAGCTCGAGCTCGCTCGCGCTCGAGCCGTATTGGAGACGTTTCTTACGCGCGCAGGGATTACTGCCGAGTGGAATGGTGGACCGCAACAAGGCACTGCGCTGATTCACGTCCTCCCCGAGTTGCAGAGGCTCGAACGCTACGAGCGTCGGGCATTCTCCAAACGAAGGCGAGCGCTCCGGGATCTCTGAACCGGCACGGTTTGCGAGAAAAACATATGTGTGACTGCTTGAGGTTGAATTTGGGTTCGTTCTGCCATTTTATGTCGGCGAAGTCATAGCCCTTACGGCTGTACAGGGTGACGCCCCTGGCGCCGCGCTCGCGTCACATTGAAGTGGCGCTTGAGCCGCCCGAGGGTCGGCGCCCGCGTTGTGTTCTTGGTTCTGTGTCTCCGGGCTTTCTGACGGCGCGACTGCCGAGCGGCGGCTTGCCGCGTTCTTCGGCGTCGCGTTCTCAGCAAGCTCAATCGCCTGGGGCAGCGCGCTTCCGTGCAAAGGCTTCAAAAGATGACGACTAACTATCCGCGGAATACCGGCCCGATGCTTTCCATGATGCTTCGCGGCCTTGAGGGCGGCTTGCCGGGCAAGGGTGTTAGTGGCGAGGGACATGCTTGAGTGTCGACAAGAAGGCCGAACGCAAAAGCAAGGAAAAACAGAAAGCATTCGAGCGCCTGATCAGTTTGCCGAGCGAGCAGCACGAGACCAGGCTCGCTGAACTGGCGAAACGATTTGATGACATGACACTCATCACGCGCGCAGCGTTCCTTCGGGCTCGTTCTCGGCCCACTTGATCACCTCGTCGAGCTTCTCGCCGCCTTGCGTAAATTTAGAGACCATTATCGTGTTGATCGCCTGGTTGTAGATTTGCGCGCCGACTTCGGTGCGCGCCGGCGCGCCGGCGATCGAGGTCTGCTCGTCGCGCGCGGCGGATAGTTGTAGACGGTGCCGAGCGGCGGACCGACGGTCTTCCAGGTATCGAGATCGTACATGCTCTGGAAGGCAGGCAGATCATACCCGAACGAAGCTTCCACTAGTTTCGCGACCGACGTTTTTTGCGAGAGATAGAGCAGCAGTTCCTTCGCCGCCGACTTGTTCTTCGCGAAACTCCACAAACCGTGGAATGTCGGAAGCTGCCCGACGAACCGGCCCTTCGGGCCTTTCGGCATCGGGTGTGTCCAGCAGTTCTCCGCCACTTTCGGGTTGTCACGCTTGGCGACCGCCCAGGCGCTCGGCGGGTTCATGATGCCCGATCCCTTACCGGAAATGAGCCAGCGGTTATTGCCAGCATCATCCCAGGCGTAAACCTCCGGCGGGTTCACCGCCATCAGCTTCTTGAGATACTCCAGCGCCGCACGCGTCTCGTCAGAGTTGATCTTGATGTTGTCCTTGGTATCGACCATGACCACGCCGTAGGAATTGAACAGCGCGCCGACCCAATCGACAGAGTCGGAGGTCTGGCCCATCGGTAAGCCGACCGGATAGCCGGCCTTGAAGAGTTTTTCTGCGGCGGTGAGATACATATCCCAGGTCCAGGTCGCGATCTTGGCCTTATCGTGTTTCGCTTCGTCGGCGGGGAAGGTGTCACGTAGGTCAATGCCAGCGTGCTCTTTGTAGAGATCGAGGCGCGAGCAGCATGGCTTCACCTGACTTGCCCTCGTAGCCGATATCCCGCGCCAGGTGCCTTCGATTTTACCGAGATATTCGAAAACCGGACTAATCGGACCGTACTGCTTGATGAGTTCCCCGACGATGTCGTCGAGCGGCTCGAGCGCCTGGGCGTAAGTGCGAATCATCCAATCACGGTGGAACATAATATCGTGGCCGGCGCCGGCTTGCGCTTCAGCGGCCGCGGTGAGCTTGTCCTTCTCACCCATCGAGGTGAAGTAGTCGATCTTCACCTCGACGTTGTTCTTGGCACTCCGTTCGTTGCAGAGCGCCGTCAACGCGTTGTTGGCGCCGGGTACCCAATGGTCCACGGTGCCGAGCGTGAGCGTTCCGGCCGCGTAGGTGCCCTTGACGTACGGAGCCGCAACCGTGGCGACCGTGCCAAGCGCTGCGGACTTCCTCACCCGCCTGACACATGTCGCCGCAACGCGTAATCCACGCGGAATCATCCCCGGGCCCACCGAGACCGCTTCGCGACTTTCGTAGTCCGATAATTGTTCAAGCACTCTCGCGTCTCCAGATACCACGGCATACCGCATCTGCAAAAAAGCAAACGGGTCTCATCGCAAATCTGCCCGATCATGCAAAGATAGTGTGAGATATACGGGCTAGGCGGCCCCTGAATATCTCTACGCTTCTGTCCGCCTTTTTTGGTAGCGCACCCTCCTGAATTGTATTAGCATGGCGACAACAGACGCAAGCGGACCATTAAGGTCGTCCGTTAGTGGCCCATGCGGCCAACCAAAGCAATTAAGTGCGTCCGACGAAACCGATCAGCGCTCGGCCGGTTCCAGGTCGGGCCATGAGCCGACCAGGGGAGAGAAATGACAAGGTACCTGCTGAGCTTGCTCATTGCCGCGCTCACTGTGCTGTGTGCAGGGTCCGCGCAGGCAGCCGAGACTATCAAGATCGCCTACACCGATCCGCTATCCGGACCATTTGCGCAGGTCGGAGATCAGAACCTTGCGCAGATGCAGTACATCATTGACTATATTAATTCCAAGGGTGGCGCGCTTGGCCGCAAATTCGAGCTTGTAAGCTTTGACAACAAGTCCCAACCTTCCGAAGCACTAATCGCACTCAAGACCATCACGGATCAGAACATTCCGATCGTCATGCAGTGCAGCGGGTCCAATATCGCCGCGGCTTTGATTGACGCCATCGAGAAGCACAACAGTCGCAATCCGGACAACCGCATTGTCTATATCAACTGCGGTGCAGTGGCGACGGAGCTCACCAACGAAAAATGCAGCTTCTGGCATTTCCGGTTCGATGCCCACGTCGCTATGAAATCTCAAATGCTCGTGCAGGCGTTGGCGCTCGAAGAAAAGAAGGTTTACCTGCTCAATCAGGACTACCTTTTCGGCCAGTCCGTTCAGCGGGATGTCAAGACCTTCCTGTCAAAACTGCGTCCTGACATTCAGGTCGTCGGCGATGAGCTGATCCCGTTAGGCAAGGTCAAGGATTTCTCCTCCTACGTCACCAAGATCAAGGCATCTGGCGCCCAGGCACTGATCACCGGGAACTGGGGTCCGGACATGACGCTGCTGATTAAGGCAGGCATGGAAGCCGGCCTCGACGTCAAGTACTACACACTCTACGCACATCTCGGCGGGGGACCAACCGCCATCGGTCCAGCGGGCGACGGCAAGGTGGTTGTGATACAGGCCTTTAATGAAAACATCGCCGTAGAGACCGGGAATACCGCCCTCGAAAACTGGACGCAGAAATTTCGCGAGACACACGATTTCGATTTTTATGCTGCCGGCTTCCGCACTATGTTCGAGTTTATTCAGGCCGGGTTCAACAAGGCCGGCACAACCGATCCGTCAAAATTCGCCCTAGCGCTGGAGGGTCTGACACTGACCGACATGACGGGGCGCGAGATGACCATGCGCAAAGACGACCACCAGCTGCTGCCCGAGTACTTTGCTGCACTTTTCTCGAAGGGGGTGAAGTATGATTCTGAGAAAACGGGACTTGGCTGGAAGACTTTGACTACTGTCGAAGGCAAGGACCTTGCGCAGCCGACAACCTGCCAGATGAAGCGTCCGTCGAGCTGATCGACTGGCCGAGCTTGGGCAGTCGGGTTCAAAAAGCCCATATTCTTACCAGCGCATTCGTGGTGCCGCGTGATGGGCGAATTTTCGCCTTGGCGCATATGGAGGCGCTAGCAAGTCAGGAGCGAGTTGTGCTCACTCCGAGGCCTTAGGAGCCGATCTACGAGAAACTGCCGTCCAAGATGGCTGCTTGCCTGTACCGCACCGGGTCAGTTGTCCGATGGAACTACTTCTTGTCACGCTTCTCAACGGTCTCGTTTACGGGATGCTGTTGTTCATGCTGGCGAGCGGGCTGACCCTGATCTTCAGTATGATGGGCGTGCTCAATTTCGCGCATGCCAGTGTCTATATGATCGGCGCCTATCTCGCCTATCAACTCAGTCGCACAATGGGCTTCTGGCCGGCGCTGGTTATCGCGCCGGTGCTATGCGGCGCCATAGGTGCCGCGATCGAGATGTATGGCCTGCGCAAGGCGCATCACAACGGCCACATTGCCGAGCTGCTGTTCACCGTTGGGATCGCCCTTCTCATTGAGAAGGCCGTACAGATGATCTGGGGATTGGCGCCCGTGCCGTACCGAGTGCCAGCCGCACTCGATTTCACACTGTTCTCAATGTACGGGACAAATTTTCCTGCCTACCGGGGCTTCATGCTTCTGATTTCTTTGTTGATGTTTTTGGCCATTTGGCTGCTGTTAACGCGAACGCGCGTAGGGCTCATCATCCAAGCTTCGCTGACCCATCCTGACATGGTTAGCGCGCTGGGTCACAATGTCCCGAGGGTTTACACGACAGTGTTCGCCGGCGGATCGGCGCTCGCAGGGCTCGCGGGTGTCATCGGTGGAAATTATTTGGTGACCGAGCCGGCAATGGCATTCACAATGGGCCCGATCGTGTTTGTTGTTGTCGTGTTCGGCGGGCTCGGTTCGCTCGTGGGCTGCTTGATTGCATCGATCCTCATGGGCCTGGTGCAGTCGTTCGCTGTGGTGTTCGAGATCTCGCCCGCCGACCTGCTGGCACATCTCGGGATTGCGGTAACCTCGACCACTCCCTTGGCTGAGGTGTTGACGGTGCCGCTCCCCAGGATCTCGGCACTGCTACCGTATCTGCTCCTTGTGCTTATCCTGATCTTCAAGCCGCGGGGATTGATGGGGACGCGCGATACATGACGGACATCGTCGCCCAGCGCAACGGCAACACGGCCAGTTATAGCGTTCGTGCTGCACTTCGGCGCTACTGGCCCGCGATTGCCGTCATTGCGTTCGCGATCATGCTGCCCTGGCTCTTCTACGACTGGAGCAAGGGCCGGCATTCGGGGTTCGTCGTCTCACTCATCAGCCAAATGGGCTTGATGACCATCTTTGCGTTGTCGTTCAACATGCAGATGGGCCAGGCCGGGCTTCTATCGTTCGGGCATGCGGTATTTCTCGGTCTTGGCGGTTACGTGACCATTCACGCTCTCAATGCTGTTGGGGACGGCTTGTCTCTGGTTACCTATGGAGTTGATGCCGCTGGTCGGCGGAATTTCGGGTTTAACCTTCGCAATCGTTCTTTGGTTACATGGTGACAAAACAAACCGGTACCGCCTACGCGATGATTACGCTCGGCGTTCGGCGAGCTCGTGAAGCGCGGCAGTGGTGTTCTTCGAACGGCTTCTTCGGCGGTGAGGGCGAGGTCACCGCGAACCGTATGGTGAAGACGAGCCTGTTCAGGCCTAACCTACGGGCCCAGCCATTGAGGTCTATTACCTGATCCTCGTCTGGACGGTGATCTCCGCTGTGCTGATGCTACTGCTCACCCAGGTTCCACTCTGCCGTATGGCCAATGCGTGCCGCGACAACTCCTAACGTACACAATTTGTTGGTTACTATCCGCGAATGGTTCGGTTTTACCAGTGTGTGCATTTCAGGTTTCTTCGCCGGTCATCGCTGGCGCGCCTCTACGCCATTGATTACGAGATCGTTACCTACGATGCCGTAGGCGCGCGTGTTGTCGGCAAACGTTCTCTTAATGACATTTATCGGCGGCGTTGGCGTGTTCTGGGGTCCTATCGTTGGTGCGGTGCTGATCACGCTGCTGCAAAGCTGATGAGCCTGCTTTCGAACGCCTGGCTGATCTATGTCGCCTTCTTGTTCGTTGTGATGGTCATCTATGCTCCGGGCGGCGTTGCCGGATTGATCATGGCGCATCTGCCGATCTGGCGCGCCGGCCGGCTGGCCGCGCTCACAGTGCCTTATCTGCGTATCGTGCCACCGGTTCTTGTCGGCATCGTCGGCTTCGTTGGGTTAGTTGAACTAGCGTACTCGGCGTCGATCGGTAGGGGCCAAGGGAAGGTGCTAACCCTGTTCAACCACGCGATTGACACAGGCTCCTTTCTCCCATGGGTCGTTCCGGCGACGCTGCTTGTTTGCGGCGCGGCGGTTGCTGCAAGTCAGCGGCCGGCGTTCGTGGCTGCCTGGGCTGCGGTAAGCGAGGAGACCAGAGCCAAGGAACCCGACCGATGAATGCCACTCCTGCGATTGCCGTGCGCGACATCCACAAGAGCTTCGGCGCGACCGAGATCATTCGCGGCGTTACTCTCGAGATCCAGCGCGGTCAACGTCACGGAATCATAGGGCCGAACGGCTCTGGAAAAACCACTCTGTTCAACATGATCTCAGGCCGCTTGTCGGTGTCGCGTGGCCAAATCGAGCTCAATGGCCGGCCGATCCATAATCGGGCACCGCACGAAATCAACCGGATGGGCCTCTCTAGGAGCTTTCAGATCACTTCGCTCTTTCACCGGCTCTCAGTATTTGAAAACGTTCGATGCGCGTTGCTGTGGTCACGCGGCTACGGCTATTCGATCGCGCATCTCCTCAACAAGCAGCGTGATTTAAATACCGCAACCGCGGTTTTGCTGGAACGGCTCGGTCTCTGGGACAGGCGCGAGGTTCGTGCAGGCCGGTTGTCCTACGCTGAACAGCGCGCCCTCGAGATCGGCATTACTGTCGCCGGCGGCGCCGACGTCGTCCTCCTTGACGAGCCGACCGCCGGCATGAATCGCAACGAGGCCGACCACGCCGTTGCACTGATCCGCCAGCTCACCGAAGGCAAGACGTTGATCATCGTCGAGCACGACATGAGCGTCGTGTTTAACCTCGCCGACGCCGTGAGCGTCCTGGTGTACGGGCAGATTATCGCGAGCGACATTCCAGAACGCGTACGTACCGATCCAAGGGTTCGCGAAGCCTACCTTGGCAGCAAGGCAGCGTGATGCTCGATATTACCGAACTGCACGCCTACTACGGCAAGAGTCACGTCCTTCAAGGGGTTGATCTCCACGTCGGAGCCGGCGAGATCGTAGCCCTGTTGGGCCGCAACGGGGTCGGTCGATCGACTACCTGCAAGGCCGTCATGGGACTGGTCCCCGCGCAGGGTTCGATTAACTATCGTGGCCGCGACATTGTGGGTTTGCGGGCCGATCAGATCGCACACCTCGGCCTTGGCTACGTGCCGGAGGACCGGCAAATCTTTCCGACGCTGACCGTTCGGCAAAATCTCGAACTCGGCCTCAAACGAACCGGGAAGTTCGGACGATGGACTCACGAGGACATGTTCGAACGTTTCCCCAACCTGCGCGAGCGCCAACACAACGTCGCCGGCGTGTTGTCCGGCGGCGAACAACAGATGCTCACCATCTGCCGCACGCTCATGGGCGATCCCGATCTCATCATTATCGATGAGCCAACGGAGGGGCTGGCTCCTAAGCTCGTCGAGCAGGTCGGGTCACTACTCGCGGAAATCGCCCGGCGTGGCGTCGCCCTTCTCCTGGTCGAGCAAAAACTCACCATTGCGCTCAATATCTCTCAGCGGCTCTACGTCATGGGCCACGGGCGGATCGTGTTCCAGGGCACGCCGGTTGATTTCTTAGCCAAGGACTTAGTGCGCCAACAATGGCTGGAGGTTTAGTTGGGCCCCATCAAAGCGGGACTTGGGACAGCCGGACTGTGTTCTGTTTGATCGAGCACCCCCGGATGCTATCGCGGAAGTGCCGCGACGGAGAGAGCGATGGCGTTAGTGCAGATCTCAGCGATTCCGCGGATCCACGCAGCGCGTAAGGGTGCAGGCGCTAATCGCGCTCGCCCGTGCGTTCAGCGGCGGATTGCGGCGAACATGAACTTGCATCACCCGCCGGAATGCCAGCCCGATGCCCCTGCCTTCCGTAAGAACCCTAGCGCCTTCTGTCCCCAACCGACTTGATAAAAATCAAGGGTGGAAAAGCCCCAGCCGCAGTGGGCCTGCGAAGGAAGCGCTGAGTGCGCAATAAGAGAAACCCCGGGTGAAACGGCCCGGGGTTCCTATCGTCAGCAACGCCAGCGATACGTACCGTTTCAATTTCTCACAGCATTTGCGCGGCAGTAATGCGCCAGCCAAGAAGATAATTTTTGGGAGTGGCGGGGGTCGAAGCCCTTGTGCCAACGCGCGACGCCCCAAGCCGCCCAACACTGCAATCACCAACAAATAGAAGTGGCACGAGTATCAGAATGTGCTGGATCAATGCACAACGATCTGATAAGGTAGGCGGCTAGCTGAGGCGGTTGAAGCGCCCCAGCTAGCCTAACCACGACGACATCCCATCACGCCAACGCCGACCACACCGCAGACGACTTGACAGTCGGCCAGCGAGTGAAGGCACATCCCGCTACGGACACGTTCATGCGTGGGAATGTGTACGGGACTATTGGGATTCATTAGTTCCGGCCCAAAGCGGTTGGTGCTGGTCAAGATGGACCGGAGTGGAATGCGAATTCGTTTTGCGGCTCGGCTCCGTCAATTCGTGACCAAAGCCACCATCACCGTCCAGCAGCGTGCTATCCTGGAAGCTGCCGGCCAGGGTCGAGGGAAATTGCGGATTAGCTCGTGCAAAACAGCTTACCCATGCACTCAGCGGGCGACGTGAAGCGCGGATACAGAGCGGGAGCCGATGCCGGTGGCCTACGATGCCGAATGCGGAGAGAATGAGATTAAATCCAACGGGGCCAATTCGAGGCCCAGTTAGGAAGAGGGCAACGCTGATGCCGTCGAGCCGCGCTGATGCATTGCTATTTGACCTCGGTCGCGTGGTAATCGATATCGATTTCAATCGAGCATTCTCCCGATGGGCCGTGCATGCTCGCTGTGATCAAAAGCTCATTAGAGAACGATTTCGGCACGACACCGCGTACAAACGGCACGAGCGAGGGGAGATCGACTCGGAGGAGTTCTTTGCCAATCTTCGAGCATCCCTCGAGATTGATATTTGGGACGCACAATTACCTGACGGGTGGAACTCAATCCTTGTCGGAGAGATGCCGGGCGTCTCTGAATTGTTGGCCAAGGCGGCGGGAAGCTTCCCGCTGTACGCCTTTACCAATTCCAACCGCGAACACGAACAGTACTGGTCAAAGCAGTTTTCCGGCATTCTCGGCAATTTCAAAGAGGTCTACGTGTCGTCGACGATTGGGTTAAGAAAGCCCGAAGCCGAGGCGTACGACTATGTTGTCAGGGCAATCGGCGTGTCGGCAAACCGTATTGTGTTCTTTGACGACACCGTTGAAAACATTGAGGGAGCACGAGCCCGTGGATTGCAAGCTGTTCACGTAAAGTCTGGTGCTGATTTGGCCGATGCGCTCGCTGTCCTGATTGAACGAAGCCGCGGCAGTTGAGGAGCGGTCGCGCTCATCGCCTCCTACCCGTCGTCGTGCACTACGTCGAGGGTTGGACAGACCGTGATGTACATATCACCCTTTAGCCACGCAGCAGACTGCTGCTGACTATAAGGTCACGTATCTCTTGCCGCCGAAGGCGATGACTACCAGTATCGGATCAAAGAGCGCCGCTGAACCACATGAGTGGGTGCTCAAGGAAAGCCAGCTCCAGCGAGAGTCTATCTAATGGCGGCACGGCAAGAGCGCATCGATGCGTTCATCCATGAAGGATCACCGCCAGCGGACCAACCGCTCGAGATCCTCTGCGAAGATCACGTCGGTACGTACGTCATTCCGTTTTTTGTGCCAATGCACCGAGGGCACCTGGCAAAACGCGAAAACACGCCGACGTATCGAAGCTGCAGTGATCGGCTGGCGGGAACCAAAACGAAATCAGCGCTGAACCTTGAGGTTCTCAGCCGAAGTTTTGCCCCTATTTGAGACTTCCTCGTATTCGACGACCTGCCCCTCATTGAGACTGCTGAGGCCGGCTCTTTCGACCGCAGAGATGTGGACAAACACATCTCTGCCGCCGCCACCCTGCGGTTGAATGAACCCATAGCCCTTAGTCGGATTGAACCACTTCACGGTGCCTTTAGACATTATCTGCTCCAAGCAACTTTGCGTCGCGCCACGATCATAGCGCGCCCGAAAAGAAAAAGGGCGCCAGAGAAACGATGGGCCACCTGCGGCGGTGTCGAGTTGTTGGGTGTCGTCTGTCGCCAGCGACTGAGAGGCGCATCGGCGCGTGCTCGACCGCAGGCGGCACGCTGCGCGGTCGAGCAGGCCCTCGAGGGGGGTAGGTCCCCTTTTGGCAGTGACATCGTCGCGCCTCGTCCCTGGTGAGCGGCTTGGCCGCCGATTTGCAGGCTCGGGGCTACAGACACAGCTTGCGAGGCGATCTTGTTCGCTATATGTTCTCATTCCGCTGCCTGTCGAATTGATCCTTCGAAACGAGCCGTTATGGCCGATCAGATCGTTATCACGGAGAAATCCAGCCAGGCGAAAGAGGTCCGCGCCGCGGTGGGTTCTCGTTACGGAGACATTCTTCCGGCCGAGGGCCATCTGTTCGACCTGCTCGAACCAGAGGATGTGGTGCCGGCTTGGAGGCGCTGGTCGCCGATCCTGCTGCGGCCCGAATGCCTATACGGCACTCGCCCGGCACAGGGCGGAAACAAAGCCGCCAAGCTCAAAGCCATTCGCGAGGCGCTGCGCACCGCCAAGCGGGTTTGGCTCGCGACCGATTGCGATCGCGAGGGTCAGCTCATCGGTCAGGAGATTCTTGAGCATTACGAGTACCGCGGTCAGGTAATGCGGGTGCTGTTCACCGCGCAGGACTCGCAGACCATCCGCGACGCCTTCGGTCGGGCAAAGCCAAATGCCGAATATGCCAACCTTTACGCCGCCGCTGTTGCCCGCCGACAAGCCGACCAAATCTACAATCTGTCACTCACCCGCACCGCGACCGTCATCCTGGGACAAGGCACGCGGAGGGTCATCGGTGTTGGCCGAGTGAAGACACCGACTTTGGCCATTGTGTGCAGGCGCGAGTTGGAAATTCGCAACTTCGTGCCGCTCACCTACTTCGAAGTTGTAGCGACAGCGAAGGTTGCGGAAGGCCAATTCCAGATGCGGCACGCGCCGCAGGAGCGGATTGTCCGGCGCGAGATTGCCGAGGCCGTTGCCAATGCGGCCCGGGACTTAGAGGGTGCGCTTGCTGTACGCGTCGAGGATAAACGGCAGGGGCCACCCAAGCTGCATGATTTGCCTTCGTTGCAGAAACTCTGTGGGTCGCGGCTCGGCTGGCCGGCCAGCAAGACGCTCGAGGTGGCGCAGGAACTGTATGACGGCCAGGGCAAGAAGATCATCACCTACCCTCGCGCCGAGGTGCGCTACCTGCCGCAGAGCTTGATATCGGACGTGCCGCGGATCGTGGCCGGACTGCGGGTGGGCCAATCGTTCAGCACCATCCCCGTGCCCGATCCCCCGGTCATCCGTAAGGGCGCGAGCGGCACTTTCTACGACAAGGGGCTGGAAGGCGCGAGCCATCACGCCGTCATTCCCAACGTCAACACGATCGACAAATTGCGGGAGGTTTGGCCTCGTTTATCGTCCGACGAGAAAAAACTGTTCGACGTCATCGCGCGGGCCTATCTGGCTGCCCTGATGCCCGACTTCCGCTACCGGCAGACAAGCGCAACGCTCGATGTCGGTGGCTTCGAATTCCGCGCTACCGGTCGCCAGCCCATCGACCTCGGCTGGCGCGCAGCGTTCCCTGACTGGCAGCCCGCCGACGAAAAGGGTGATGAGGCGCAATTGCTTCCCCCGCTGCGCAACGGTGAGACCGCGCAACTGCACAATCCAAAAATTGAGGACAAGGAGACTCGGCCACCGCCGCGTTACAACGAAGGCACCTTGATCGAAGCTATGCAGAATGCCTGGCGCTTTGTCGACGATGAGGTTCTACGAGACCGCCTGAAGGAGGCCAAGGGCATTGGCACGCCGGCGACCCGGGCCGAGATCATCGGCGGTCTGAAGAAACAGGGCTTCCTGATTGCCCAGGGAAAGCACATCGTGCCGACCGAAGCCGGCCTGACACTGTTCGGCGTTCTCAAGCAGGCCGATCCGGCGCTGGTCGATCCGGGCGTGACGGCGCAACTTGAATGTCTGCTCGACGATGTCGTTGTCGGCAAGCAGGAGATGGTCGGTGCAATCGACGCCGTGTGTGATGTCGCACAGCGCATCATCGGCAAGCTCAAGGACGGCACCGCTGCCGGAGGGCCTCCGTTACTCGGCGTCGCAGTCGGCAACGGCGCCGGAGGATATCCTCCAACGCAGGCGATGAAGCGCTTTGCCGACAGCCTCGCCCGGCAGAAGGGAATCAAGCCTCCATCCGGTTACAAAACGTCGATATCGATCTGCAGTGCGTTTCTCACGGAACACGCACCCAAGAAAGCCGAAAGTGAAACAATTGGGAAGCTTGAACCCAAACCGGTTAGCCCGGCGCAGTTGTTGTACGCTACAAAGATCGCGCAGGGTAAAGGCCTTATCGTTCCTGACGAGGCCAAGGCCAACTCGGCTGCGATGTCGGCCTGGATTGACTCGAACCGAGGCACCAAGCGCCGAACGCGCGGTCGCAAGACTGCCTACAAGCCGGTTGGTTCAGCAGCGCCTCAATCGGCGGCGCCGACAAAGAAAACTCGGAACCGCAAAGCTGGCGCCAATGCCAGTCAGTCAACTCCTGCCCAGACAAATTCGATAGCCGGGACGCCACTGCGGATTCCTTACGGCAACAAGGACGTCGCGATGAAGCTCGGCGCCCGCTATGGCTCGGCGGGATGGTATGCCCCGCCTGGTGTTGATCTCTCCGCATTCGGCGAGCGGGGATGGCTATAATCCAGCGAAAGATGTCCGAGGCGATTTGCTGGTACGACCAAAATGTTTTCGATGTGTCTCGCCGCTACGAATTGGTAGCAGCCGAGACCGTTCACGGCTGGCTAGTTGACCTGCTTTCGAAAGCACCGGCGCTGGCGCTGGATGTCGGCGCGGGGACTGGACGCGATGTGGTTGGCTCGCTTCACGTAGCTTGGCAGTGGCCGCCGTCGAGCCGTCCGGCGCCATGTGCACCGAAGCGCGCGGCTGCATCCTTTGCCGTGGATCCGATGGGTGCCGGATTCTTTGCCTGGCCTCGACCAGGTGTCGCTTGGGTCTATCCTTTGATCTGATATTGTTAAGTGCGGTCTGGATGCATGTGCCGCCCGCGGATCGTACGCGCGCCTTCCGCAAGCTGGTAATGCTCCTCGCCGTGACGCAGGCCGAAATAGAACGCCTTGCGCGGGCGCACGGAGCGTTCGTCGAGAAAGCGACTGACAGCAAGGACGACCGATCAGCGTAGTGCTCGGGGCAAGCTGAAAGTCGTTTCCACCCGGTGTTCCACTCGGCCACTTCGCCACCCACGGTGCGGTAGCACTAGAGTTGAACACGGTTGTCCGATGTACCCACGAGCAACAGATGTACTTTTCGGTCCGATAGATCAATCACAATTTGGTAGCGCAACGGTGGGGCAGATTTCGGACTCGGAAAAGTTGATGTGCTATCCCCGATACTCTACTCGGCCAGTTCCTGCCGATGGACTTTGAGCAGATTTCGAAGGGCGGACAGAATCGAGCCCTTCCGTCCCCCAAAAGCTCCAACATCCAAAGTAAGAGCAGCAAAACGATAATGGGCTTGTAGAAGGAGAATGCCGGGTTCACCACCGAATGGAACAAAGTGTTGTAAATCATCCGGCCAATAAAGATTTCACCCAAAGCAAGGAAGATGGCTTCGCAAGCCCACCAGGATTTTTTCCAGTTTTGGGTTCTGTCCATGTCGGGCACCGGAGCCGCCACATTGCTGGCAACCTGCCGTGGTCCGGCCTTAAGCACCGGCAGCTTGGCATCGAATTTTGCAATGGGAATTTTTTTCATCAGAGTTCCTGCCCTTCACAGTCCCTGAATCTCCGCAGAGTACTGATGAATCGCTCGAACGAAGACGGGAAACCGCTGGTGGAGAAGTGAGGAGGAAAGGCCGCTGATCAAGATCCCCCCGATAGCGGGGTGACGCAACGGCGGCAGGTCAACGGAAGATGCTGCATCAGCTGCGCAAACACCAGCTTGCCTCGGTTCATCGATGGCCACCGCAAAATCGCGCTTCGCAGAGTGGGAGAAGCGGCATTCGCAGTTCAAATCGAGACCGAAGGAATTCATCAGTTATGCGTTTCTCATCAATAAATTACGGGAGCTAAGAAGCAAGGCGGTGGGACAGTACTGATATGTTTCAAAATTTAACTGTACAATCGTTTGCGTCGCAGCGATTCGTAAATAACAGCACTTTCATGGCCGGATTCGCAGATGACGCCTGAAACGGTAAAGGACACTTAGATTCTTAGAAGGCCGTCTGGACGATTTGATTTTGGAAAGCGTTGCCGGGTATGGAAACTGCTCCCGGACCGTATCGTTGCGCCGGAGCTGACTCAATGACACCTGGTGAACGCAAGCAGCTGCTCGACTCATACGGGAATGCCCCTGTGATCTTGCGCGCTGCCCTGCGAAGCTTTCCAAAACAGATGTGGCGCTACAGGTCCGCCCCTGGCCGCTGGAGCATTCACGAATACGTGCTCTATCTGGCCGACAGCGAGGCCGTCGAATATATCTGCTGCCGCAGATTCGTCGCAGAGCCCCGCTCGCCCGCGCTGACGATTGACACTTCCGCGTGGGCAGAAATGCTTGGCTATTTTCATCAGAATACGAGGGAAGCCTTGCGAATCATCACAGGTCTTCGACGCTCTACGCACCGCCTGCTGGCAACTTTGCGGGAATCGTTGTGGCATACATCATTCGATCATTCGCTTCACGGCAAAATCAATATGGAGATATGGCTTGAGATTCAAGAGCGACGTATCCCCGCCCAAATCGACCGTATGAAGGAGAACTATCGCGGCTGGTTGAAGTTGAACCCGCCAAGTAAGTCGCCTTCAAATCGTCGCCCCCCAAAAAAAGCGGGACCCATGTCTGCTGGAACTTGCTAACTAACACAAGCTTCGGTCGTTCCAAACGGTGTAGGCAGCGGATGTGTGATTTCCGTTTCAATTACGACGCGGTTGTGCCGCAAAATCCCATCAATCCCACCACTTATGGGTTCACGGGGATAGTTCCGCAGACCTTAACTGATGCTTCCGTGCCGATCATCAGCGTCACTGGCCTGTCCACCCTCGGGTTCACTGCCAACGGTCCTCAACCGCGAATCGACCAGACCTAATGAAGTGTTGGACGACTTCACCAACGTTGTAGGCCACCACACTATATCCTGCCGGAATGGGCAGCCGCGACGCAAGCCGCAACCTATTCTATGGCCCCGGCCTCAACAACAATGGGACACGGCCCTGATGAAGAATGTTCACGGTACCGAGCCCGCCTGCTTTCAACCCCGTGTATTTGCGGTACTTGGAATGGCCTGCAATGTGGATCTGCGCGACGCGTTCCGGTGGGACGCTGTTGACGTTGGTTGGTCTTCTACCGCTTGGCCAATTTGCTGGGGTGCAATCGTCGGTTCGTGGCAAAGGAGATCTCCTCTGGAATGCCCGTCTCCTTACGCTGTTTACGATCCTTAGCCCAAATCTCTGGCAAGTACAGGCGCCACGCGTTCGGGAGATTGGCCTGTCCCGAGTTCCCTAAGGAAAAGGCCGATTCAGTCCGCGCCATTAATAGCCTTATCCCGAGCCTTATCCCTCCATGCGATGGAAATCTGCTGTGAAACTGCCAAACTTTCGTACCGGTTCAGCATCTCGCTTCGCCGGCACTGCCACGCAGTGTGACGCACTTCCTATGTCAATCCCTGACCTTGCAAATTCAGTGGCGGAAGCCCGGCGGTTGCATCTACTGCTCCGTCCCTCTTTCGCTTGCCAGGCTGCCTGGTCATATCGCGGGTCTCCCCAAAGTGAGATTACTAACCGCTGTGCTTGAAATACCGTATTCCATAGCAAGGGCAACCGTTTTCAGTAGAGGCCTGTCCCTGCCAAGATTTAGCTGCGTTGGGATCTCTCTTAAGTGCCTTAGAATCTGGTGCCAAAATAGTGACGGCCCACTGGACCATGAATTGCTCTCACTCGCTTGAACGGGAGGACTCTCATGGTGCAGGCATCGAAGGTATTCTTTATCGTTGTGTTGGGATTCTTGTTGACCGTATCTCCAGTTTTTGGCCAGGCGGAGGACGGCTCCATCGCGGGCACGGTGCGGGATGCGTCGGGAGCCTTGGTTGTCGGTGCTGACGTCAAGGTCAGGAATGTTGCCACGTCGGCAGAACGCAACGTGCAGTCAGGTAGCAACGGCGGCTATTCGTTACCCGGTCTCGTGCCGGGGAGCTACTCGGTAAAGATCACCAAAGCCGGCTTCCAAACCTTTGAGACAGTTGTCGAAGTTACTGTGGGTGGCGCTGTCACCGCCGATGCCCAGCTGACCGTAGGCGCGACTACAACCGTAGTCGAAGTTGTCGCCGAAGCGGGCACCGCCGTGAATACCCAAACGCAGGAAATGTCGCAGCTCATCGACTCCGAACAAGTGTCGATGCTGCCCAGCCTCACTCGCAACCCTTACGACTTTGTCTCGCTTTCCGGTAACGTCAGCGGTGGGGATAACAGCACCAACAGCATGGACAGCGGCCAGAACCTCACTAGCCGAGGCGTGGGCGTCAGCATCAATGGGCAGCGAGAATCAGGCACCGAGATTCTATTGGACGGCGCCGAGAACGTCGGCGTGTTTGGTGCATCTGTAGGCGAGGACGTCCCGGTCGATTCGATACAGGAATATAGCATTATTACCAACAACTTCTTGGCCGAATATGGGCGCGCCTCAGGAGGAGTGGTTAACGTAACCTCGAAGGTGGGTACCAACCAGTTTCACGGTTCCGGCTGGGAGTTCAACCGCCTTTCGGCGTACACCGCCAATACTTTCGAAAACGATGCGGCCAACGCCGCCGCTGGTTCCATCGTGGATCCGAAGGGTATATACACCCGAAATCAGTTTGGCTTCAACGGAGGTGGCCCGATCATCAAGAACAAGCTGTTCATTTTTGAGGCCACCGAGTGGACGCGCGTGCGCAGCTCAGCCTCCGAGAGTGAGGAAATACTCGACCCGAGCTTTGTTTCCATGTTGCCGGCAAACGCCCAGGCCTATTTCACAACCTATGGTACCGGCGCGGCGCCCGCGTCTAGTGCGGTTACTACCGCGGGGCAGCTAGCCGCGGCCGGGGATCCAGTAGGTCCGATAAACGGCGTCACGACGGTTGCCGCTTCGCAACCGGTCTTCGATACTGTTAACTTTAGTGCGCCCTTCGATGCTGGCGGCGGTACTCCCCAGAACACTTACACCCTGTTGGGGCGCGTTGATTACAACCTGACCGACAAGACTCAGGTATTTTTCCGAGCCGCCAGGGAGGTCCAAGATCAGTTCTTAGGTTCGGCGTTCTACACCGCATACCCGCAATATGATGTCGGCGACGCCATTCTGAACCAGAGTTATCTTTTTTCAATGAGCCACACCTTCACCAACAACTTGTTCAGCAACACCAAACTCAGCTTTACGCGTTTCAACACCCAGAACTCCTTCAACACCAAGCTGACGGATACCCCGAACCTGATGATCGTCTCGCCCACCGACCCAGTGACCTCGGCTTATATTCAACTCCCAGGACTGGAAAACGAGGGGGCCCCGGGCGAGGGTGGGTTACCCTTCGGGGGACCGCAAAACACATTGCAACCGGAGGAGGACGTCGCGTGGACCAAGGGCCGTCACAACATGCGCTTCGGTGGCCAGCTTACCTACATTCAGCTTAACGTAGCGTACGGCGCTTACGCCCAGGCGGTGGAACAACTTGGCGGCACGTTCGGGGAAAGCATGAATGATCTGACCAACGTCGCGGGGAATCCGGGCGGAAGCCAGCTAGTCGCGTTCGACGCCAGGGTCAACGCGAATGGCGTGCTTCCCTGCCATACTGATATATATGGCAATCTAATCGAAACCGCGGCGTGCGCGGTCACTCCTCCGCTGGGTTCGGCTCAGTATGGGCGTAGCTATCGCTATAAAGACTGGGCCGTTTACGCCCAGGATAGTTTTAGGGTGACCCCGAGGTTGACTATCAACTACGGGTTGCGCTACGAGCACTACGGCGTGCAACACAACGACATTCCGAGCTTGGACTCCAATTTCTACTTTGGTTCCGGGAGTAGCGTTGAGGAACAAGTGCGAAACGGCGGGGTCCAGATTGCAGATAAGAGCCCGGTTGGCCAATTCTGGGCTCCCAGGTGGGGTACAGCGGCGCCGCGGGTGGGCTTTGCATACGATCTCTTCGGCGATGGTAAGAGCAGCATTCGTGCTGGTTATGGCATCAGCTACGAACGCAACTTTGGCAACGTGACCTACAACGCCAGCTTTAATCCACCAGCCAGTGCAGTGCTGAGTTCTGTTTGCTCGGCTAGCTCTGCTGGTTGCGGCACCTTGATCACCAATAACGACCTTGGTCCTCTAGGCGTAGCTGGTCCCCCAAGTTACCTTCCTCCGGTTGAGTTGCGCATGCCGGCCCCCAACATCAACGTCGCGCAGACGCAGTTCTGGAGCGGGGCGTTTCAGCGAGAGTTGACCCGAAACACGATGCTCGAATTGAGTTATAGCGGTGCCCGTGGGAATCACCTCTATGACATCGAAAACATCAACCTGCCTGGCGCCGGCCAGTTCTATCTTGGTGACCCGTTGGTCACCGGCGCTGCGTGTGCCGGTACCGGCTATGAGAACGAGGCCACAGGAGTGCCAGAATGCCTCACTCGGCCCAACAATCAATATTCAAATATCAATATGCGTGGCAGCCTCGGTACGAGCGAATACAATGCGTTGAACGTGAAGTTGCAGACGGCAAACCTGCACAATACAGGTCTGAGCCTGGTGGCGAACTACACCTATGCGCACTCGCTGGATGACCTGAGCTCGACCTTCTCCGACAACCTGCAGGGCGGATCCGGGTACATTGGCGATCTTGGCTACACCGATGCATTCGACCCGAAGCTGGATTGGGGTAACTCCGATTACGACATTCGGAATCGATTTGTGGTTTCCCCGATCTGGCAAACTCCCTGGTTCAAGAGCGGAAAGGGCTTCGGCCGGCAGGCGCTGGGAGGCTGGACGGTGTCGGGTATCATTACTGCACGCGGGGGCGTCCCATTCTCGGTCTTCGACTATAACAACGACGAGAACTTCTATACTGTTCCACGTTTGACACCAGCCACCCCGATTACCCAATACCATGTCGGCTCGCCGGTGGCTTCCGGTGCGGGCGTTTTCACTGCGATGACCGTCCCTGTCCCGGCTAGTTTTGCGCCTCTCGATTCGGAATTGGGTCTTTCAGATTTCGGGCCGTTCCCAGCCAACATGACCAAAAGGAACGCATTCCGCGGACCTGGGGCGTGGAACAGCGATTTGGCTCTAAGCAAGAGCTTCAAAATCACCGAGCGGGTCGGCATGGAGTTCCGCATCGAGGGCTTTGATGCTTTCAACCACCACAATTATTATGTAGTTACACCCGATCTGGCTTACTTTACCCCGACCACGACGCCGTTGCCCGTTGAGGAGCTTAAGGGCGGTCTTGGCACTCTCGCCACCGGCGGCAACCACGACGAGCGCCGTTTCGGTCAGTTCTCGTTGAAGCTGAACTTCTAAGCCTACGTATCAGAGATCGGATCGCCCGAAGGATGCAACAGTGTCGCCAAACCGAAATCGAGGATCTTCAGCCGGTCGTCAGGAGTAATGATCAGATTGCCGGGCTTCAGATCACGATGGGCCACACCCTGCGCATGCGCCGCGGCCAACCCTTCCGCGAGTTGCGCGCCGAGACGCAGGACCTGTCGTTCCACGAGTGGGCCGTCCGCCAGCTTCTCGCGAAGGGTCGAACCAGGAATCAACTCCATCGCCAGGAAATCCCGCTCCGTGCTCGCTGTCGAAGTCGAAGACGGTAGCAATGTTGGGATGATTCAGCTTGGAGAGCGCCAGGGCTTCTTTGCGGAAGCGCCTGCGCGCCGCTTCGTCGGTAAGCGTTCCTGCAGGCAAGACCTTGAGAGCCACGTCGCGTTCGAGATGCTCATCGTGGGCGCGATGGAGTTCGCCCATGCCGCCCGCGCCGATCTTCTCTAGGATGCGGTAGTGGGGGATGGTTTGCCCGATTCTGGCTGGCTGGCGACTCCTGGTGGGGCATATTAGGCCGTGCTCAAGGGCAAGTCAACGTAGCCGCATTAGTTGAGTTTTCGCTTCCCAATTAATGGCGCTTTCTCGAATCACTGCGGACGGGCTCAAGCGCTATTGCCTCGGCCACCAGTGCCTTGCTGCTGCAAAAAAAGGGCTGCGCGGCGTTAACCGGTAGCCCTTCAATTTGCAAGACACCACAGCGCGGTATCTTACTTGCCGCTCGGTCCGAGGGGGCCGCCGCCGCGCAGGTTCTTCACAGCCGGTGCAACTTTCTTGTCCAACGAAGCGCCCTTCTTGGTGCCCTTTACTGCAGTCTTGTTTGCCATAATCGTTCACCTCTCCTCTAGGATGGGCCGCTATGCGGCCTGGAATTTACTTACTCGAACTCAACTTGGTGCTGGCCCGAAAAACCTTGCCCGACTGCGGAACTCTATTACCAGCGGGTCATTAGGGTACGCACGAGGGGCGCCTCTTTCCTCTCGAGCTTTTTGGCCTTCGGGGACTTCGCTGACTTTACCGGTGTCTTTTTGGTTGCCATCGTTCTTCCCCTCTAGCTTTGTCTCTGTTGAAGCAGACCCTTTCGCTGTTGCAATCGCTCCGCCAAACTCACTTTTGACCGTGTAAATGTGAAGTGATTGCAAACAAGCCAGTTCTGGTCCGTAGCCACATCGGCCAGCGGCGATCAGCCGCCCGGCGAGGGTTGAATTAGTAATCTATGGTTGAATTTTTCAACCTGGACCCTCGATTCGAGCGAGCTGTACAAAACAGTCGGGTACGATCCGGAGACCACCTCGACACTGCTGTGGATGAATCGCGTCCGTCCTTGCCCGTAAGTTCGGTACGCGCACGTATCTGATGCCGAGCCGAACCGTCCTTTGGGCACGTCGATGTTTTCGGGTGGGACGTGGACACCCGATCTGGCAAAATCGGCAGATATTGAATCCGGCGTTGAGCTTCCTAGAACAGTTCTTATGAACTGCAAACTTCCATTCAGTAGTCGTCGGTTTTCCATGTCACTCCTCCAGCCCTCGCGCCGCGTTCGGTACCCGAGAGCTCTGGGGATGCACCGGGAAGATTGCGACGCGACGTGTGCCAGGCTTCATCCATGCGCTGGCGGAGCCGGGCGGCGAACGGCTGAACGTGGGGATGCAAGAGCACGTAGAGGGGATCGCCTGGCAGGGTGTCGATCTAAACTTTTCCGCGAGTCAGCTGGCGCCAACTGAGCCGGGGATCAGCAGCCTCGCTTACGCCATAGAAAGAGTAATTGTCGGTGCCGGGTCATCAGAAATGCGTCGCCGTTGTAAGGCTGGGGATTGTAAAGAGTCTCGACGCGGTTCAGCGCGGTTTCGAGTCGGTGCAGGTTGGCCATCACTTTCTTGGAATCCAAGACCGCGGCCGGAACGAATCGAGCGCGTTCGGCGAGCCATCGAAATAATCCGGCGGAACCGTGCTTGGTTACTTTCCGCACGCGCCACGCAAAATGCTGGGCGTGGTAGACAATCGCGTTCCACAGCGCTCCCGGCATTTTCGCGAGCGTGCCTTCGACCAGCGCGAGGAATGCGACCTGCTGCCCCTGGGCGGCCAACTGCTGGGCCATCTCGTAGGCCACCAGGACGCCGGAGCAAAATCCCGCGATGTAGTAAGGTCCGGCGGGCTGTAAGGCACGCATCTGCTCGAGAAAATGCCCGGCACGAACCTGGATCTCCTCGAATGCTTCGTCGCGCTCCGGCAAGCGGAATTCCAGGCCGTAGACCGGCTGATCTTGCCCCAATAGCACGGAAACTCTGCGGAAAGCTAGGACGCTGCCGATGCCGCCGGGAACCCAGATCAGCGGTGGGCGAGTGCCTTCGGCGCGAATAGTGACCAGGCGATATTTGGGTCCCTCGGCGCGGCCGGCATCGATTACTAGGGATAGCTCTTCGATCGCGTCTCTTTCGTACGATGACGGGTGTTGTTTCGTTTGCCCGCGAATTGCAACAGTTCTACTGGCGCTCCCGCCTCATCAATGAACGCAACTAGAACTCCGCGTGACGGCGAGTTCGGCTTGATGATTACCTTCCTCTCCTTCAGGGCCGTCTTGAGGTCATCGACTTCAAAAGCTGCGTGTGGCATCCTCCGCACCAGATTGGGCACCTTACAATCCTTCCCGTAGAGCATCCACCGGATACCGAATGGATTTGATTCGTGGTCAGTTGCGTGAATCCTCAGATGCCGGATTTCGACCATGCCTGAAACTTTTTTCCGGGTAGGGATGCCTAGGTGGTGGTACCCGGAAAATGGGTTTCATTTGGTTGTCGCTCCTTCTGGTTTACCCTTGACAACTGCATTCAGTTAAAAAGCTCCACGATGAGCAACGATCCGGCGCTTACTGTCGTGCAGCGCATCGTATGCTTCTGCTGAGCTTAACTCAACGAATTTGCGTCACAACCGTCACAACCCGGCATTGCGTGGATCGTCCTGAACTACCCTTATGCATTCTGTGCTGCCCAGAATTAAGCCGAGGGCTGCCGCGGGGCAATTCCTGTTGGTGTCGAAGTGGAAGCTGCTGGAGGGATCGCTTTGGTGGCGGGAACGAGCGGAAAATTTTTCGGGCCTGCAAGTTATTCCGTTTTCGGGCGATCAAATTGAGAACTCGTTTTATGAATTGGAACGGATGCTTCGGCGAGAGAGGCTCATTAAGTAGCAGTAATCCAGCACCGAGAGACCGTGACCAGCCCAGGACCGAACTATGGCGTGCCCCCGGTACATGACCTGGTCAGGAAGCTGTACCTTGCTGGCCAGCGCTTTCTGTAATTCCCGGCCACGCTGAATCAGCAACTTGCGGTGCCCGCAGCGCCACCCTTGCGGACCACTGCGATTTTCGCAGCCCGCGGCTCCCTGAGCGGCTTGGAGTGATAACCGATAACCTTGGTCCCTCCAGATTGACTTGCCTGGTGGTGCAGCATAGCATTGGCATCCATGCCCGACTCTTCTCCACTCTCCGGTCGAACGATTTCCCACTATCGCGTTCTTGAAAAACTCGGTGGTGGCGGCATGGGTGTGGTGTATGAGGCAGAGGACGCCACACTTGGTCGTCACGTCGCGTTGAAATTCCTTCCAGACAACGTGGCCAATGACCATCAGGCTCTTGAGCGCTTTCAGCGCGAGGCCCGGGCTGCGTCTGCCCTGAACCATCCCAATATCTGCACGATTTACGAGATCGGCCAGCACGAGGGCCGCCCGTTCCTCGCCATGGAGCTGATGAAGGGCAAGACGCTCAAGCATCGCATCGAAGGAAAGCCGCTCCCTGTGGGCGAGGTGCTGGAATTAGCCACTCAGATCGCCGACGGGCTGGATGCTGCTCACGCTGAGGGTATCGTTCACCGGGACATCAAGCCCGCGAACATTTTCCTAACCAAGCGGGAACAGGTAAAGATTCTCGATTTCGGGTTGGCGAAGCTCGTTCCCGCGCGGGGCGCCTCGGCCGACTCAGCCCGGGCGACCGTAGATGCCGTGGACGCGATGCTCACGAGTCCTGGCACAGCCGTCGGCACCGTCGCGTACATGTCACCCGAACAGGTGCGGGGCGAAGAACTCGACGCCCGCACCGACCTTTTCTCGTTTGGCGTCGTTCTATACGAAGTAGTGACAGGCGTTTTGCCGTTCAGGGGCGAGACCTCGGGAGTCATCACGAACGCCATCCTGGAGGGATTGCCGGTTGCGCCAGTGCGGCTGAATTCCGACGTCCCTGCAGAACTCGAACGGATCATCAGCAAAGCGCTAGAAAAGAATCGTAAGCTGCGCTACCAGAGCGCAGCCGAGATGCACGCCGATTTGCAGCGATTCAAGCGGGACATCGAATCGAGCCGCCGGCCCGCCGCCGAGAAGAGCGTTTCGGGTTCCGGGGCCCACGTGCCTGCAGTCCAGCGAAAATCAGTCGCCGTGCTCTATTTCGAAAATCAGAGTGGCTCCAAGGAAGACGAATACCTGCGCGACGGCATCACCGAAGATGTCATCACCGAGCTCTCCAAGATTCGGGGACTGAACACCTTTTCCCGCCCCACTGTTCTCGCCTTCCGGGACAAGCCGGTGACCCCCGCGCAGATCGGCCAGCAGCTCGGCGCGGCCTACGTTCTCACCGGCACCTTGCGGCGCGCCGGCGCCCGCCTGCGCATCAGCACCCAACTCGTGGACACGCACACCGATTTTCCGCTCTGGTCGGAGCGCTTTGACCGCGAAATGAAGGACGTTTTCGAGGTGCAGGACGAAATCGCCCGCAAGATCGCCGAGGCGCTGCGGGTCACTCTTTCCCCGCAGGAGCTGGAGGCCCTGGCCACCAAGCCCACGGAAAACCTGCAAGCCTACGACCTCTTTCTGCGCGGCAAGCGCTACGCGCGGCGGCAGACCCGCCAAGACCTTGAGTTCGCGCTGCAGATGTTCGAAAACGCGGTGGCCCTTGACCCCAGTTTCGCCCTGGCCTACGCCGCCTGCGCTAACGCCTGTGCCATGTTCTACTGCAATTACAGCCGCGATCAGGTGTGGGTCGGACGCGCGCGAGAAGCTTCCGGCAAGGCTGTGGCCCTGCGATGGGACTTGCCCGAAGTGCAGGTCAGTCAGGCCTGGGTCCTCTACGCCGCGGAACTGCACAACGAAGCCGTGCGCATGGTCAAGAAGGCCATCGAGCGCAAGCACGACTGCGAAGGCGCCTATTACATGCTCTGCCGTGCGCTGTTCGCTGCGGGGCGCTATCAGGAAGTTGTGGACGTTGCGGAATCCGCTATCGAAGCGAGCGGTGAGGACTACAACCCTTATGTGCCCATCCTGAACTCACTCGGCGCCATGGGCAAAGGAGAAGCCAGGCTCAACATGTCCCAGAGATTCACCGTCGCACTCGAGGAGCACTTGAAACAGGTGCCCGAGGATGCACGGGCGCGCGTCCTGCTGGGCGCCTATTCGGCCGAATTAGGCCGGGAAGAAGACGCCTTGCGCGAACTCAAGTTGGCTCTCACGTTGCGGGCCAACGAAGCCTCGATTCTCTATAACGCGGCTTGCGTGTATTGCATCCTGAAAAGAAAGCCGGAAGCCCTGGCCGCCTTGCGCAAGGCCTGGGAAGCTGGTTTTCAGGATACCGTGTGGGCGCGCCGCGACCCGGAGCTTGCCCTTCTTCACGGAGACCCGGAGTTTGAGCGCCTCTACCCGGAAACGCCCGCCTCACCGCCTGCCTCCGGTTCCCGCTAGTTCGACTCGATCTGTTCAGACACGTGTCGCTCATCTCGGCCTCGCCCCGCCTATCCGTTGCGGGGCGATAGCGCCAAGGCACTCACCGCTTACCAGGATTTCCTCGCGCTCTGGAAAGACGCCGACCCAGACATCCCCATCCTCATCGCCGCCAAATCGGAGTACGCCAAGTTGAAATAGAAGTTTTCGGGGCAGTTTTTCTTGCCCGGGTGCGAAGCTTGCTTTGCCCGCAATGAAATTGACTTGCTTTAGGTTCGCCCATAATATGGCGCACACAAGCGAGGCTTCCTTCATTGATCGGCCAATCCATCTCGCACTACCGCATCGTCGAGAAACTGGGCGGCGGCGGCATGGGCGTGGTCTACAAAGCGGAAGACACCGAGCTAGGTCGCTTCGTTGCGCTAAAGTTCCTTCCCGATGAACTGTCCCGAGACCCGCAATCCCTGGAACGATTCCGTCGAGAGGCCCGTGCTGCGTCCTCCCTCAATCACCCGAATATCTGCACTATCTACGAGATTGGCAAGCACGGCGAGCAGTCCTTTATTGCCATGGAGTTTCTGGACGGGCTGACCCTGAAGCACCGTATTGCTGGCCGACCGATGGAGACTGAAACTGTTCTCGATTTGGCCATCCAGATGGCGGATGCCCTCGACGCGGCGCACAGCGAAGGCATCGTCCATCGCGACATCAAACCAGCCAACATCTTCATAACCAAGCGAGGGCACGCGAAGATATTGGATTTCGGTTTGGCCAAGCTCACGCCGAAGCGGGAAGGGGTGGCCTCGGACGCCACCCTGGCGACGAACGCGACGGTGGGAGTGGACCCCGAGCACCTTACCAGTCCGGGAGCTGCGATCGGGACGGTTGCCTACATGTCGCCGGAGCAAGCGCGGGCGAAAGAACTGGATGCGCGAACGGACTTGTTCTCGTTTGGAGCCGTTCTTTATGAGATGGCCACCGGGCAGTTGCCCTTCCGTGGGGACAGCACGGCAACGATTTTCGATTCAATCCTGAACCGCGCCCCGGTTCCTGCCGTGCGACTGAATCCCGACGTACCCGCCGAACTAGAACACATCATCAACCGGGCGCTGGAAAAGGATCGAAACCTCCGCTACCAGCATGCTTCCGAGATGCGCGCCGAAATGCAGCGGCTGCTGCGCGACAGCGGCTCCGGACACCGGCTAGGGGCGAGTTCCGCTAAGGTGGAAGTAGCGGAGGGGCCGATTTCCCAGGTATCTGCAGCCTCATCTGCTCCGGTCTCCGCTTCGAGCTCTGCTGGCATTTCTGCTGGGGCGACGGAGCCGCCTGCTTCGGCGAGTGGCACGGGCGCTGCGTTTGCGCCGCGCGGAATGTTGTGGAAGGTTGCAGTGCCGGTCGCGGTGCTGGTGGCGGTATTGATCGCTGGCGTTCTGTACTTTCGCTCGGTGCACGCCGCCAAGCTCACTGAGAAAGATACGGTGGTGCTGGCCGAGTTCGCGAACACCACCGGCGACCCGGTGTTCGACGGCACCTTGAAGCAAGCGCTGGCGGTGGATCTCGACCAGTCCCCTTTCTTGCGGGTGGTGCCGCCGGCACGAATCCAGAAGGCGCTCACTTTCATGGGCCGTTCCCCCGACGAGCGCCTGACCAGCGACCTGGCCCGTGATTTGTGCCTGCGCGTCGGCAGCAAAGCGATGCTTTCCGGATCCATTGCCAGCCTGGGCACGCAATACGTCCTCACGCTGAACGCGGTCAACTGCCAGAGCGGCGACTCCCTCGCGCAGCAGCAGGCGGAGGCATCCAGCAAGGAGCTGGTGCTCGTGGCTCTGGGCAGTGCCGCCTCGAAATTGCGCGGCACACTGGGCGAGTCGCTGGCCTCGGTACAGAAGTTCGATGTGCCTATCGAGCAGGTGACCACGTCATCGCTCGATGCGCTGAAAGCCTTTGCCCTCGGGAATGCAGAGTTCGATCGGGGCAGCAGCATGGCGTCGTTGCCGTTCTATCGCCGGGCGGTCGAACTCGATCCGAATTTTGCCTGGGTTTACGCCCGCATGGGCACCGTTTATTCGAACACTGGTGAGTTGGAGAAGGCGAAGGAGAATATCCGCAGGGCCTACGAGTTGAGGGACCGAGTCAGCGAAAGGGAGAAGCTCTACATCACCGAGCATTACTACGAGACGGTGACCGGCGAACTCGACAAAGAGATCGAGACCCTGGAGCTCTATCAGCGCACCTATCCCTCCGACCCCATTCCCGGGAACAATCTCGGGGTTGGCTATGAGGCTATCGGTGAGAACGAAAAGGCGGCAGAAGCTGCGCGCCAAAGTATGCTTGCGGATCCCAACTCGGCGAGCGCGCCGGCTGTTCTGGCTTACGCCTATGCCGCGTTGGGCCGATCCGACGAGGCTCGGCAGACGATTGAAAAAGCGCTCCAGCAGTTTCCGAATTCAGGGGATGTTCACTTGACGGCTATGTGGCTGGCGCTCTCGTACGAAAAGCTGGATGATGCTCAGCGTCTGTTAGCCTGGGCCAAAGGCAAGCCGAGTGAATACAATTTTCTCAATTTTCAGGCACGCGCCTTGCAAAGCGAAGGGAAACTGCGATCGTCAATCGAGCTGACCCAGCAGGCGCAGGAAATGGAAAAAAATCAGAGCCTGCAAGAGGTCGCGTGGTCCGATCTGGCCTGGCTGTCCGTAGTTCAGGCTGATTTCGGCGCCTGCGATCAGGCTCGGCAAAACGCCGCGACCATCCCGGCCGGTAAAAGCCGCGACGCGGACACCAATGCCGGGTTTATGTTCGCGACTTGCGGCGAAGCGGCGAAGGCCGAGAACATTGCCTCGGAACTCAGCAAAAACTATCCTCTGGACACCCTGGTCCAGAAGCTGGCACTTCCTCAGATGCGCGCCAGGATCGAACTGCAACGCGGCGATAGCGCCAAAGCCATCGAGCAATTGCGCCCCGCGGAGGCCTATGAGTTCGGCTACGAGGCGGCGGGCAGGCCAGCCTACTTTCGAGGCCTGGCGTATCTCCACGCCAAACAGGGCCCGCAGGCGGTGAGCGAGTTCCAGGGAATTCTCGATCACAAACAGGCCTTCGGCGCGTGGGCATACGTATCTCTGGCTCGGCTCGGCTTGGCGCGCGGCCTCGCGCTTGCTGGAGATCCCGCCAAATCTCGCATCGCCTACCAGGACTTTTTCACCAAGTGGAAAGATGCCGACCCCGACATTCCCATCCTCATCGCCGCGAAAGCGGAGTACGCCAAACTGAAGTAACGTATGCCGCTCACGCAGCGCGTTCGAGGACCGTTAGCTGCTCGCCAGGACGGTGCTCCGGTTGTAACGAAATCACGTTAACCTGCTTTCCGCATCCAGTTTCCTTCATTAACCGGCAAACGCTCGCACGCGAAATCCTCTGCTTCTTCGCGACGCAGGTCAGCGACATCCCAGAGTGGCGATCACGCACGACCTGCTCCCGGTCAATGTCCAATGGAGTGGACCGATCTGGCGGCCTTCCAGCCGCGCCCTACTCATTCCAGCTCGCACTCGCTCGACGATCAGATTTCTTTCGAGCTCAGCTATCGCCCCGACGATGACCACCATGGCCCGTCCCAATGGTCCTGAGGTATCGATATTTTCCCGTAGGCTGATGAACTCAATCCCCAAAATTATTCAGGTCGTCCAGCACTTCGAGAAAATGCCGCACGCTTCGAGCCATGCGGTCGAACGCAGCAACGAGTACCACATCGAATCGATGGCGACTGGCATCGGCCAGCAACTGATCCAGCCCAGGGCGCTTGGACTTGGCACCTGAGATCGTGTCGGAGTACTCCTGCACGATTTCATAACCACGTACCCTTGCCATTTCCCGCAGATCGTACATTTGTGTTTCCTAACCTATGCACGGATTTTGTGGCGAGGCTGAAAGTCTGAGGAGAGAAACATTTGGGGACCCTGAGAATTCCGGTGTAAAACCAGTGAGGTTGTGAAGTATCCGCTTCGCGACCCAATTCTCAGGAGGTCACCCAAATGGTGCTTAGCGCCAACGAGCGTAGCTCGAAAAAGCCCGCCAAACAAGAGATCGCAGAGGATACCCCCAAGCCTATAAAAATCAACGGATCCACACACTATGACTTCGAGGCCAGGAATTTAACGGCTTACGGTGGCCTGTTACCGGTGGCGGCCATGCTGGAGAAGCTGAAGTTTCAACAACTGGTCGAGGAGACCCTCACGGTGAAGCGTGGAACCCGCGTGGACTGCCGGAATTGTGGGGTGGTGGTCGAGGAGGTTCACTCCTTCTCCCACGGGCGCGCAATCCCCGTGCTCTTCAGATGAGGATGGGGATGTCTGGATCGGCGTCTTTCCAGAGGGTATTAGGCTCGGATGGCCTCCGCTACTGCGGCAGCCCAACCTTCCGCACCAGCTCGGCAAACCGGGGATCAGAACGCAGAGGATCGAGTTGGGAGTCAATCTTCAGCTCCAATAGGTCTCCGTCGCGCTCCTGAAAAGCGGTGTTGAGCCACTGGAAGGCTTGCTCTTTGTCTCCCAATTCGGCATAAAGCTCAGCGATGTCGTACGCAGACGAGTAGCCAGTCTTACGTCGCGCTTTCAGCGTTTCAATGCCTTTGGTGAGTGCGCCCTTCCAGCCCGCTGAATGGAATCCTTGCTCCAGGGCAAGAGCAAATTCAGATTCGTTCTGGTCGCCGGAGAGCTGACCGAAGGTCTTCCATTCTTCAATGACCTGCGGGTACATGTGCTTTCCCCAATACCCATTGGCTAAGCATTCGTGCGCCGGGCCGAATGTCGGGTTCTCATTAGCAACCTTCTTGCAGACGGCAATGGCCTCGTCGTACTGTTGTGCCGCGAGGTGAGCGACTCCGACGTCCATGCTGATGATTGGTGACAACGGGTCGAGCTGGTGGGCACGATTGGCTTCAGCAAAAGCTTGCTGCTCCCTGCCTCCAATCGCTCCAATATCGTATGCGTACCATTGATGTGCCGTGGCGTCATTGGGGTCGAGTTCGAAAGCCTTCTTGAACTCAGCCTCTCCTCCGGAAAAATCCCAGTCGTACTCCATCTCGTTGTGGCCCAGAACAGCATGTGGATGGGGCAAGGTCGCGTCCAACGCCAGCGCCTTGCGGGCGGCGGCGTTCGACATCGGAATGTAATCGCTCGGTGCACCACCATAGAGAGTTGACGTGGAATAGGCGTCGGCCAGACCTGAATACGCCAAAGCGTAACCGGGGTCTTTAGCGATGGCTTGATTGAAATAGGAGACTGCGTCGGCATTGCCCGAAGGAGTCCGTTCGTTCCACGCGTAACGTCCCTTCAAATACAACTCATAGGCCTCTGGATTTTGCGTCCCCTGCTTGGTCACCTGTCGCTTTTCTGAGGTGCTGAGCTTGGAACTTAACCTTCCCGCGATGTCGCCTGCAATCTGCTCCTGCAGTGAGATAATCTCCGTGCTCTTGACACTGTAGTGCTGCCCCCAAATCTCGGTGTTGTCCCGAACATCGGTAAGCTCCGCACTCACTTCGATGCTGTCTCCATGTGGCACTACGCGCCCAATCACTAGAGCGGACACACCCAAATCATTGCCGACCTTTTGCGCATCCACTTCCTTCCCTTTGTAGCGGAAGACGGAGTTGCGCGACTTCACCTTAAGCTGAGGCACATGGGCAAGGTTGCCGATCAATGACTCGGTGATGCCGTCGCTGAGATAGTCGGTATTGGCATCTCCGCCTCCGTTGGTGAACGGCAGTACGGCAATGGAATCAATCTGGGCGTGCCTGCCAGATCGCAAGTACCAAGTGCCAGCTGACGCCAGTCCGATGGCGGCGATGCTGGCGGATACGACGACCCAGAGCTTGCTACGTTTGAGCGTCTGGTCGGGCGATGCTGGTGTAGCAGTGATTCCGGTGGATTCGGTATCCCGCTTCAGCCGTTGCAAGTCTGCGCCCATCTCCGCTGCCGATTGGTAGCGAAGCTTTTTGTCCTTCTCCAGCGCCTTGCTGATGATGCGTTCCAGTTCCGCGGGCACCTCGCGATTCAGCCGCACCACCGCTACCGGGGTGCGGTTCACGATGGCTTCACAGATCATCGCCGAGCTTTCGCCGTGAAAGGGCAAATCACCCGTGGCCATCTCGTACAGCACCGCCCCAAACGAGAACAGATCGCTCCGCGCGTCCAACTCTCTCGCCCGCACCTGCTCCGGTGACATATACGCAACCGTTCCCATCATGGTGCCCGGACTGGTTAGATGCTCGGCGTTCACCGAGCCGGACTGGGTGTTAAGAGTCGCCATGTTGCTCGAAGAACTGCCTGCCAGACTGACCTTCGCCAGCCCGAAGTCCAGAATCTTGGCGTGGCCACGCTTGGTGACAAAGATGTTGGCGGGCTTGATGTCGCGGTGGACGATCCCTTCCGAGTGCGCGGCATCCAGCGCGTCGGCAATTTCAATCCCCAACTCCAGTAGTTCCTCGGATGGCAGCGGCTTGCCGGAAATGCGGTGCTTGAGGGTTACGCCGTCGAGAAACTCCATGGCGATAAACGCTTCGCCGTGCTGGTCGTCGATTTCGTGGATGGTGCAGATATTGGGGTGATTCAGTGCAGAGGCGGCCTGCGCCTCGCGTTGGAAGCGGGCTAGAGTTTGCGCATCTTTGGCAATCTCGTCCGGCAGGAACTTCAAGGCGACAAAGCGGTGCAGCTTTACGTCCTCGGCCTTATAGACCACACCCATCCCGCCGCCGCCCAGCTTCTCGACGATGCGGTAGTGCGAGATGGTTTGGCCGATCATGGCTGGCGGGCAGCTCCTGGCGAGGCATATTAGGCCGTGCTCAGGGGCAAGTCAACGAGGGCGGATCAGATGAATCTTCGCTTCGGACTCAATCCCGATTAGCGACAAAAAATGCCGTAGTGTTGACCGAACGGATCAACTCCCGATGGTAGCCCACTCAGAAACTATCCGGAGACGGGTTCGGGGAAATTGACTCTGTGGTGGCGATTTGGAGCTGCGGAAGGGGCGGCACGGGGGAGTGTGTCGGCGTTTCGAGGGCGTCGAGCCACTGGCGGATCGTCGCTCGAAGCGGGGCGACCGCGACTCCAGCAAAAGCTTCGGGGTAGGTGTCGAGGCGGCGTAAAGCGGAGCGGAGCAGTGAAACGGTACCCGCTAGGTTGCCGCGCTGGAAGTGGTGGAAGGAAGCAGCAACCTGGATCAATCCTTGCAGAAAGGTTTTTTCCGGCTCTTGCGCCACCAGCCAAACAGATTCCCAGTGTTCGTGCGCATCGAAAAATGCGGCGGAATGGAAGCAACGCAGGCCTTCACGTAAGTCTCTTTTGGTCCAATCGAGTGACATGCCATTTCGCCTTGCTCTCATAATAGCACTGAGGAAATCGAGAGGATTCAGACATGCAGCGTCGCAGCATTACTCGGGAGTCTGCCTATCAAAGCAAAATCTGCCGGGTGGCACATGACCGCAAAACGCGCTACGTAGAAGTGGCGTTCGCTCGGCACATTCCGCGGGTATCGTTGCCCATTCAGAAACTAAGCGGGAAGGGACCTGGAGGACGGGCTTGTTGCGTTGACCGGAATCGGAACGGGATAGTATTCCCCGCATCCAAGCTTTTCACGTCGGTAAACGGAGGTGCAAGATGGCAATGGTGTTGAAGTGTAGGGATGCCGGCGTCGACTGTGATTTTGTGGCTCGTGCTGCAACCGCAGAAGAGGTTATGGAGGAAGCAAGGGAACACGCTGGAAAAGACTCCGTGCTTCGGGGATCGTGACGGGAAGGGACGGTGGTCTGAAAAGGGGTGAAGAGCCAGCTGTGGGATGTGGGAATCTCGCGTCTTCTGCGAGATTTCCAAGGAGATGTGGAAAGCCTGGTGTTGGCTTTCCATAGCTCCGTCATTTCCATAGCTCTGTTTCACGAAATTTTCTCGCGCAAGGCTGGCGCTAACTGTCACGCGCGCTCCCCCGCCGGCATGCGGTCCGGCCAGAGAACGGTGAAGCGGTTCAGCGCGGCACACCAATCCTGTACCGGCCTCGTCCATCTTTTGGAGGCATTTTTCAACGCTAGGTATAACAGCTTCAGAGCCGCCTCCTCGTTCGGAAACGAACCCCGCATTTTGATGATTTTACGCAGCGACATGTTCAGCGATTCCACCGTGTTGGTCGTGTAAATTACTTTCCGAATCTCGGCCGGATAGGCAAAAAACGGTGTAATCCGATCCCAGTGCCGGCGCCAGGTTTGGCTCACCACCGGGTACACCGCATCCCACTTTTCCGCAAACTCATCCAGTTGCACTTTCGCCTCCGAGGCCGTCGCCGCTTGATAGATCTTCCGTAAGTCCGCTGCCACTTGCTTGCGCTGTTTCCAGTTCGTGTAGCTCAACGAGGCCCGTATCATGTGCACGATACAGGTTTGCACCTCGGCCTTTGGATACACCGATTCAATCACCTCCGGGAACCCCTTCAGCCCGTCCACGCAGGCGATGAAGATGTCTTTCACCCCGCGATTTTGCAACTCCGTCAGCACCTGCAGCCAGAACTTCGCCCCTTCGTTCTGCGCCGCCCAGAGTCCCAGAACCTCCTTGTTGCCCTGCAGGTTCACCGCGATCGCCACGTGGATCGCTTGGTTCCGAATGTGTCCGCCATCGCGCACCTTCACCCGCAGCGCATCCATGTACAGGATCGGGTACACCTCATCCAAAGGCCGGTTCTGCCACGTCTTTACTTCCTCCATCACCGCTTCGGTGACGTTGGAAACCAAGGTGGGCGAAACCTCTACCCCATAGATCTCTTTCAGATGCCCCTCGATTTCTCGCGTGGTCATCCCCCTCGAGTACATCGAAATGATCTTGTCGTCGAAACCGTCAAAGCGGGTCTGCCCTTTGCTCACAATGGCCGGCTCAAAGCTCCCGTTGCGATCCCGCGGCGTCTCCAATTCCATCTCCCCGAAATCGCCTTTCAGCTTCTTCTTGCTGGCTCCGTTTCTCGAGTTCCCGCTGTTGTAGCCCGCCGGATCATGCTTTTCGTAGCCGACGTGCTCCGTCAGCTCCGCATTCATCGCCCGCTCTAAAAGAGCCTTGGTGAGCTGCTTCAGCAGTCCGTTCTCTCCGATAATGTCTTCCGGCTTCTTGTAGCCCGCCAGCAGTTCATCAACTAGCTTTGGATCTATGGTCACTAAGACTCTTTTACTCGCTTGCGAGGATGTAAGAGTCAAACCACTTGGAACGAGATGCTCGCTTCCCGCGGTGATCCCCGAACCACAAGAGCCTCTTTTGACATTTCCGCGCCGCTTCCTCGGTGAGGTGCTTGTGGCCGCAAGTAAAATCCGGCACTTTCGTTTTTCCGTCAGTGGTTGTAGACGCACCGACCGCGACGCTGTAACGCACCGTGTTCTCCTGCCGGTTGGGTGACAATGCAAACCGGGCAAGCCATGCTCGCGTGCCCGCTATGTATGCGGAACCGCCCCGCCTAATCTTAGCCCAGATTTCCAATTTGAACTCCAGCAATGGGTTGGAGAAGCGCCAGTTCTTGCCTTGGGAATTTCCCGTAACCGCCGAAAAGGCTATGCAGTTAAGAACCTGGCAGGAGCATTGCACACTGACGGGGTCGGGTGTACGCTATCGACCGGCTGGAAGGTCAAAACGGAAATTCCGGCTTGCCCGTCAAAGGAGGTTCGCGATGGGAAAGATCAACTGGGCCCGGGTGTTACTCGGCGGTTTACTCGCTGGTCTCATAATCAACATATTTGCGTATGTCACTAACGGAGTGGTGCTCGCGCACGACTGGGATGCGGCAATGGGGGCTCTCGGTCGACACTTGTCGATGAGCGCGATAGCTGTCTTCATTGTCGGAGGCTTCATCGGAGGAATCGCAGCGGTCTGGCTATATGCGGCTGCCCGCCCACGGTTCGGTGCTGGTCCTAAGACCGCAGCGTTAACGGGTTTCGCCTACTGGGTGGTCGGATACGCGCTGCCTACTCTCGGCCAGATGCCATTGGGATTGTTTCCGAAACGTCTGTTAGTGGTTGGAGTCATCGTCGGCTTGGTCGAAATCATCGTGGCGAGCGTAGTGGGCGCTTGGTTGTACAAGGAATAATCGCCGACAAATGCTTACCATTGGGTCGCATCTTGGCGGATTCGATCCGCCAGTATATCGCTCAGCGGACCGGAGCGGGGCTCAGCAACCGCACGATCAACATGGAGGTCGCGTGCTTGTCCCGCATACTGAAACGGGCCAAAAGGTGGCATTTGGTTGCGGATGAGCTGAAGCCGCTGCCGGAGCGTCGGGACGTTGGTCGCGCTCTCAGTTATGACCAGAAGGTGCGGCTCGTAAAGACCGCTGGAACGAAACTAGAGTGGGAGAATGCGCGACTCGCTATGACCCTGGCTCTGAATACAACGATGCGGGGCTGCGAATTGAAGGGGCTGCGCTGGCGCGATATTGATCTGATGGATCGGACTCTGACTGTGAGGCGGTCAACAACCAAGAGCGATGCCGGAGTGCGGATTATTCCACTGAATCCAGATGCATGGGCGGCCATTCTGGAGCTTTGGGAACGCGCGAAGGCTGTGGCGGGCACCGATCAGGAGCATTACCTATTGCCGTCATGCCAAAATGGAATGATCGACCCTATGCGACCCATCAAGTCGTGGCGGTCAGCGTGGCGTAGTCTGACGCGAGCGGCGGGCCTGAGGGGACTGCGATTTCACGATATGCGCCACCATGCAATCACCGAGCTCTCGGAATCGCAGACCAGCGACCAAACCATCATGGCAATCGCGGGACACGTTTCTCCGCGCATGTTGGCCCATTACAGCCACGTCCGACTCGAAGCCAAACGAAAAGCTTTGGATGCTCTTTCTCGGCAGCCCTTCGGGGGGAGTTACGACACAAAGCGCGACACAAAGGAACCATCTGACCCGATACAACTTCCGCAGCTGATTGAAAAGATTGGTGGACGTGACCGGGATCGAACCGGTGACCCCCTGCTTGCAAAGCAGGTGCTCTCCCAGCTGAGCTACACGCCCCCCGTTTCCCTCATCCTCTTCACCAGTATACCAGTTGGCCGGATTTTTTGATTGCTCCGGCGACGCTTGGCGAGCTCCCTCCGACCGTTTTCCAGAGATGTCCGAGTTTGGTATCCAGCGGGTCAATGGTGACCGTCATTAAGCCAGTTTCTTTTGCCAAGAGTGGCTATCCAAATGCCGGGTCGTGGAAGCAAGCCTTCCCTGTAAGCGGCTGCGGAAACGATACTGTGCTACACATTTACTTCACCGCGACAGCCGACGAGAAGATCAACGCGATTGTTGGCCTTCCGGGGTCACCCACGCCGATCTTACGCTGCAACGGAATGGCGTAAGGTATGCGCGGATGGGCGCTATGGGCGCTAAGAACGTCGCCAAGGATTGCAATCACTTCGATGTTAGAAACACTAAGTTTGAAAGTTACGGCCTCGCGGACCCCGCGACTTCCGATCCGGGACCAGGAAACCGTCTCCGACCCTGGTGGGAAACCTGGACGATGATCGGCTGCGGTCAGATCATCGATGTGCCAATTGATTTCGTGCCGGATGCCACTGGAACGACAATCATTCAGCCTAGCGGCGTGATTAAGCGGTAAATCGAGCTTTGCCATTGATAGCCTTCTCTCTTACAGAGCCCAGGTGGTATCGCTGGTGGAACGGTTTGACACCAGACGACGCCCCAGTGGTGCTACGCGACGAAAGTGAAGAGGAGATTTACAGGCTAGACTGGGAGTTGCCTTAAGATAAGACCTAGCCTCTAAAAAGACGTCGACCCCGACATTCCCATCCTCATCGCCGTGAAAGCCGAGTACGCCGAGCTAAAAGTAAAGTAAGGTACGTTCAGGCAACGCGTTCGAGCGCCGCTTGCTGCCCGGCAGGGCGGTGCTCGTCCTGAAATGAAATCACGTCGATCTGCGGCCCGCATACAGCCTGCTTCACTAGACGGCAAACGCTTGCCCGAGAGCGGCTCATCAAGGTGGCAGTCCGAAGCAGGCGGTTGCGCAAACTGCTCCCAGGGCTATAATCGCCTAAATTCTGAGGAGGCCTGGATGTGCACGTGTAAATATGACGAGATCTATCAGGCCAACGAGTGGTCGCGCGATAAGGTCAACGTCCTGCTGAGCCTGGATCCCACGAACTCGACTATGCCGACAATCCGCGCATTCACCGAACCGATCATGATTTCGCGGTAGCGTGGGACAAACAGTATGGCAAAGGCGCGTTTTTTATTCCAGCCTAGGGCACACCGAAGAGGCCTGGGGCGACCCGGACATCCGTAAAATGTATTTTGAAGCGATCAAGTGGGTGCTGGGCATGACCGAAGGCAGCACCGCTTCTCATCCGCGGCCGTAGGGAAACGAGTAGGATCCAGGCAAGAAGATGAAACCAGCGACGTTTTCAAATGCGATGAGACGCGGCCGAATAATCTACGGGCCGAATTATCTTCGCTCCGCTTTCTATCGGAGCTTACTGTTGGCCGCGCTGTTCCTAGTGAGCTTCGCCGTTTCCGCGGCGCAAACAGCAACCCCTGTTGTGGCAGCCCGGAGCTCGGTAATCCAAAGCAACACGCCCGTGCGCAAATCATACCCGCCGGCCCTGGTCCAGAGTGGAAGGTCCCTGTTCCAGCAAAATTGCTCCTTTTGTCATGGCCGCGACGCTGGCGGTGGAGAGAGCGGGCCGGACCTTACCAGGTCCAAGTTGGTGACCGAGGATGTGGGTGGAGACAAAATCGGCGCGGTTGTGCGTAATGGGCGCCCGGAGAAGGGCATGCCACGCTTTGACTTTTCCGATCAGCAGATTGCCGGCCTGATGGCTTTTATCCATACCCAGCGCAACATTGCGCTCGCGGACAAGGGAGGACGCAAGGGGGTGGATGTATCCGATCTGCAAACCGGGAATGCCAACGCCGGCAAGCAGTACTTTGAGGGCGCGGGGGGCTGCGCCGCCTGCCACTCGCCGGCCGGGGATCTTGCCGGGATCGCATCGCGTTACCGGGGACTCGCGCTGGAGGAGCAAATGCTGTATCCCAAACATGCGAAATCCAAAGTCACGGTAACACTTGCTTCCGGTGAAACGGTCGCGGGCACGCTGGAATATCTGGATGAATTCACCGTTGGCCTCATTGATGCTGCCGGAGTGTATCGATCGTGGCGGACCGGCGACGTGCAGTACAAGGTCGACGCGCCGGTGAATGCCCATGTCGAGTTGTTTGGTAAGTACACCGACGCCGACATTCACAATTTGATGGCGTATTTGCAAACTTTGCGCTAGACGCGGAGATTTTGTCGCGGCGCGTTCGTTGGAGAGGTTCCCAATCGATATGAATTTTCGGAAGGCTACGTTTCTTCTGGCGGTGAGCGCACTGCTGACGATTGCGCAGCCCGGCGTTATGCGTGCGCAGGGTGTGGACGCGCAAACGCTGCTGCATCCGCCGGCCGACAGTTGGCCGAGTTATCACGGCGATTATTCCGGCAGACGTCACAGTTCGCTCACCCAGATCACCCCGCAGAACGTGAAAAATCTGTCCCTCGCGTGGGCCTTTCAAACCGACCAGAGCGCGCAAATCAAGTCCTCACCGCTGCTGGTAGATGGTATTTTGTACTTTACCGTTCCGGACAACGTTTGGGCCGTCGATGCACGCTCCGCCCACCAGATCTGGCATTACACCTACCCACCGAACAAAGGGAATCACATCGGGAATCGCGGTGTGGGGATGTGCAAAGGATATCTTTTTTTCATGGCGCCCGACGCGCACCTGGTATCCCTCAACGCCAAAGATGGCACGGTGCGCTGGATTGTTACGGTGGCCGATGTGAAGAAGGGGTACTGGACCACCATGGCGCCACTGGTGGTCGGTGACCGCGTGATCGTCGGTATTGCCGGCGATTTGGATAACCTGCCTGGATATATCCGGGCGATCGATCCGGAGACCGGCGCAACGCAATGGCAATGGGATGCCACTCCTCCGCCGGGAACGCAAAACGGAACGACGGGAGGGACGATGTGGATGCCCGGGACTTACGATCCCGACCTCAATCTGGTGTACTGGGGAACCGGGAACCCGACTCCGGTGCTGACCGGTTCAACCCGCCCCGGCGACAATCTGTATACCTGCAGCATCGTCGCCATAAATCCGGATACCGGCAAGCTAGTGTGGTCCTTTCAAGTTTCCCCGCACGATACCCACGACTGGGATGCCGTCGAGATTCCAGTGCTGGTCGACGGGGAGTTTCACGGCGAGCCCAAGAAAATGCTGATGCAGGCCTCGCGCAACGGCTACTTCTTTGTTCTCGACCGCACTAATGGGAAGAACCTTTTGACCGCTCCTTTCGGTCCAGTGAACTGGTCGCTGGGAGTCGATAACCAGGGCCGTCCGATTCCGAATCCCGCTAAGGAGCCCGCTCCCGACGGACGTTTGATCGCTCCCGACGAAGGCGGTCTTACCAACTATCGTTCTCCCAGCTTCGACACCAAAAACGGATTGTTTATTGTCGATGCCCATCCCAGCTACTCAATCTACTTTGCCAAACCAGCCGATGGCGTCTACGGGTGGGCGGGCGCGGATTACGGCGTTTGGGGCAAAGGTGTGCTCGAGGCCATCGATTACCAAACCGGCAAAATCCGTTGGAGCCATGAGCTTGGGCCCGAAACCTCGTGGGCGGGAGTGCTGACCACGGACTCGGGGCTCACTTTCACCGGCGACGCTCTGGGCAACTTCCTGGCGCTCGACTCGAGCGATGGCAAGACGCTTTGGCATGCCGGCTCGGGCGCACACAGCTACAGCTCCCCGATCACCTACCAACTCGACGGCCGTCAATACTTGCTCACCAGCAGCGGCGGCGTACTGTTCGCGTGGGTACTTCCGCTGAAGTAACGGATGCGGCCGGGACGCCGAACAGGGTTTTTCGGACTGCCTTTTTTTTGTTGGCAGAAAATGACACTCGAGTGCTAAGCCGACACCGTGATTGACTCTCCTCCGAGCGCGGATCAGCCATCCTTCGCTCTAAAGCCACACCTTTTCCGATCAGCGGAACGCCGTTAGAACGCTCGTGTGACCTTCGCGTACTGCCATTACGGTGGAATGCAGGTCCTTTATTACGATAGTGTGGTCTCATGGTAGAGACAGATTCCCTTAATGGAGTAATCAAGCTGCTGAGTTACAGAGGCCGAGGAGACTTAGCACAGCTTTTGGAGCGTGCTTGGCTTGAATAGCAAGACCCTGCACTGGCGATGATGACGAGCCTTTACGTCACGCTCGGCATTTTCTTGCTGATTGCGTCCCGCAATCCGTCTGCGAACCGCAGCCTGATCGCCTTCACCGCGTGGTCGAGCTTTGCACATGCGACTGTCATGGGGGTTCAGGCATTCCTAAGTTTCATCGCTCGCCGCGAACTGCTCGGAGTGGCTACCTTCATTGTGATCGGCGTAGCGCTGATCGCGCTGGCTCGGGCAAAACCGATGAGACAGCCAAGCGAGAGGGCATCGGCGGCTGCGTAGGCTGGTCAGTCGCTCCTCCTGCCAGCTACCCTGCGGCTTCGCCCAGCCTTGATCCGCGCCTCCCGCGTTCTGCCGTCAACGCCGCCCTTGTCCCATAGGGTTGAGCGGCACTTTTTACGAGGGCAATTCGGCGGGTTCTGACTCTCCGCTATCCACCTGTGCCCGCACACGTCGCACACAGCGATCCGCATTTGCATCCAACCCATGTCGGCCATTATATAGCATTCTGTCCAAGGGACATAATATCCTTGACGCGTTGGCTCGAACCCTCTATAATATGTCCAGTGGACAGAATGCAAAGCTTTCCCGAATCCAACTCAGGAGAACACCTCTTTGAAAGCAGCGATTTACGTGCGCGTGAGTACCGCTGACCAGCATGTCGAAAGTCAACTCTATGATCTCCGCGAGCTTGCGGCAAAACGAGGCTTCGAGGTCGTGAAGGAATATCGCGACTGCGGGGTCTCCGGGCGCAGGGCACGACGACCCGGTCTGGACGCGCTCATCGTGGATGCGGGGAAGAAGAAATTCTCGGTGGTCCTTGTGGCAGCATTCGACAGGCTCGCCCGAAGTGTCAAGCACTTTCTCCAACTCATGGACGAGTTCCAGAGTCTCGGAGTCGTCTTTATATCTCGTCGAGAAAATGTGGACACGAGCGGCGCGATGGGGCGGCTCTTCGTTACCCTCATCGGCTCGATTGCGGAGCTTGAATCCGACCTGATCCGCGAACGCGTCCTCGCCGGAATGCGCCGGGCGAAGCTCGACGGTGTTCGGATCGGACGCGCCCCGATGAATATTGATCGCGCGGCCATCGTGCGAGACCGAATCGGCGGCATGACGCTGACTGCCGTCTCCAAGAAGTGGAGCATCTCTCGCAGTTTGGTTTGCAAGCTAGTGAGGAGATCGAGGGCTGGTGACGAAGGCTTCATGCTGCCGCCACCGATTGTTGTTGATTCCGTTCACGTTATGCAGTCGAGATCAGCGGTGGGACGGTGGTGACAAGCCTATAGAATCGTGACCCTGAAATACCTGCCGCCATCCCTGTAGGAGAGAACAATGTGCGAGGTCGGAAAGTCTGTTGAGATCGTCAACGTAGAGCCGCTGAGCCTTCCCGTGCCCTGCGCCGGGAACAGCCAGCGGAGCAACCCACGGAGCAGCCCTTGAACGTGGAAGTCGCGGCTGTCAAGGAGCACGTGAGGTAATGCAGTGCCACCGCTGCGGAGCCGAGCTTGACGCCGACCTTGCGGCGAAGTACCGCATCCTGAGGGAGATTTTCGGCGAGCCATGGAACCCCGAATGGGATGAATGCTACGCATGCCACGACCGTCCGTGGGCTAGGTTCACGCGGTTTCTCAGCGATTTGGTCGATCCGATTTGGTGGGAGTACCACTCCCGCTACGAAATCCCAAGGTGGTTCGGCTTCAAGCGGAAGGCACCGTGAGGCGTTCCAGCACCGCGACGAGCAACCGGAGAATCACGACCAAACTGGGGACTGAATTGCGCCCAAGCAGACGAGAGGAAAAAGAACTCTTGGAAGAGATTTACCAGGCTGCGCAGCGCCGCCGTGCGGCGAAGCGAGCCGGTGTGCCCCAAGTCGGCGTCGTGTTTGTCGCGAAGGGCAAACCGCCGTTCATCGACAGCACTCCGGTAACCGAGGCGGAGGGCTATGCGCATTTCAAAATCCATGGGCGTGACCATCATCGATACTGGCAACAGTTGCAGCAGATGAAAGCCGTGCCCTCCGATGTCGAATACGACGAAGTCCCGAGGGGGCGAGCGGTCTACGATACAGTGGCACGCAACTATACGCTGTTCCTCGACCGTTGTATCTTGAGGAACAAGAAACTCGTATCCCGCATCATCTCCGCGATGAACCTGCCTTTCGAGAGCACGGAGACAGCTACCGACGATCACTATCGCTGCCCGAAATGTTTGCCGAAAAGAGACGACCGTTGTGCCTATCACCGTCGAACAGCGCTAACTTGGCGCGGCAGTCGCGCCATGCCCCACGCCCAATAACGGCGCGGACTTGTTCAGCGCCCAAACGGCCGGCGAGTAAGCCAATCGGAAAAAAGCACACACCGGGGAGGGAAACCTTGAGACTGCAATCTGGTGAGTCGGTTGCGATAGGCATCCTCGGCACAGCCAGAAAACTCTTCTGGGACGTCGTCAAGTTCGTCGCCCTGTGCGGCACGCTAGCTCTCGCGGCGGCGATAGCTCCAATCGTCCTCTTCGTGCTTCCGCAGGTGCTCAGGCTCCGCAACCCGAGCGGCGACTTCTCGGGGCTGGCTCAGCTGTTCTTCTGGGCAAGCCCCTTCTCGGTCGCGTTATGGATGGCGTTCTTGTGCCATTGGCACAGCAGACGGCTATGGCGGCGCGAAGGCAAGGATATGTCGGAATGGCGCGAAGCCCACGGCGGTTTCGTCGGCATAAACGTCAAGTCCACGGGCTTCATGTTCCTCGGGCTGTTCGGCTCGTTCGCGTGCGAGATTCTGTTCTTGATCGCATTCGGGCACGTATACAGCGAACAGTACGGGCTAAGGCTATGGTTCGCGCTATTTCCGTTCGTGGCTTACGCCGCTGTCATCCTGCTCCTGATCAAACGACGGAACTACAGCGAAGTGCCCCGGACATGGAAAATTGGTCGGAAGAGCGAAGGCTAAGAAGTCCCCACCTTTACTATACTCCCGATGAGCGCAGGCTTATGCTCGCCCAAGGAACGGGCAGCGATGGGACGGGCGTCACGCGAGGAACTTGAGCTTGTTGCGGATGAGCAAGGCTTACCGACCGTTGACGCTCTAGTTCACAGCTCTGAAAATGGGAGATCACGCTGGTTAGCTTTGGGTTCCTCATCTCGTTGCGGACGGAACCTTGTTATCCGACCTGCGATCAAGGCCCGGAATCACACTCTCAATAACAGAGAAGAGTTCTGCTAACTGTACCGGCTTCGACACGTAACCGTCCATACCAGAAGACAAGCAACGTTCTTCGTCTCCTTGCATGGCGTGGGCGGTCAACGCGATGATCGGCAGATGAGTTCCACCTGCTCCTTCTTTTTCGCGTATCAGTTTCGTCGCTTCAAAACCATCCATCTCCGGCATCTGTACGTCCATCAGGATGATATCGAAGTGCTGTTTCTCCAACATTTCCAGAACTTCCCGGCCATTCTGCGCCAATACCACGGTGTGCCCCCGCTTCTCCAGAAGCCGGGCCATCAGCGTCTGGTTTACAGCATTGTCTTCCGCCACAAGAAAAGAGAGCGATTGCCGTTGTTCCCGAAGGGTGTGTCGAGTCACCAGAGCTCTGGTTTTCAATTTCCCTGGATCAGTCGCCAGAACCTGAAGCAAGACCTCACGCAATTCCAGCCTGTCGAATGGTTTGCTTAGATATGCAGCGATTCCGAGGCTCTGACACCGGGCCGCGTCTCCCCGTTTGCCTCCCGATGTGAGAATCACAATCTTAACGTTGGAAAATGACGGGCTCTGGCGAATTGCTTCGACAAGACCGTATCCATCGACCTCCGGCATGTGGGCGTCGGTCAAGACAAGAGGAAGTTGGGTTCCTGACTCGTGTGCCTGCTGAAGAGCTTTCATCGCTGCGGCAGCGCTCTCAACAGCCGTCGGCACCATTTTCCAACGAATGAGCGACTCCGCGAGAACACGGCGGTTCGTCGCATTGTCGTCCACCACCAAGACCGGCACGCCAACGAGTTGGGGATCATCAAGCGGTTTCGACGGCGGCTCGGTTTCTTCTTGCCCAACTTGAACTGTGAAGTAAAAGGTCGACCCCTTTCCGGCTTCACTCTCGATCCAAATCTTTCCGCCCATCAGACCCACGAGTTGAGCTGAGATCGTCAGACCCAGCCCGCTGCCGCCGTATTTGCGCGTAGTGGAAGAATCGGCCTGGGTGAACGCGCCGAAAATCTGATGCTGTTTGTCCACAGGTATTCCGATACCGGTATCCCGGATCCTGAAGCGCAAGATTGTTCCCTCGATACTTAGTGACTCCACCTGCACGCTAACTTCTATTTCTCCTTTCTCGGTGAATTTGATCGAATTACCCACCAAATTCACAACGACTTGACGGAGCCGGGCCGGATCTCCCATGACGTTACTCGGGACCTCGGGAGACACGTCAAAAATGAACTCCAAACCTTTCTGTTGTGCCTTTACCGCAAGTGTTTTAACGACTTCACCCAAACTCTTCCGCAAGTTGAAGCTCAGATGGTCGAGCTCCATCTTGCCTGCCTCCATCTTGGAAAAATCCAGAATGTCGTTGAGCAGAGCCAGGAGCGCATCCGCAGACCCCTTGACCATGTTCAGATATTCGAGTTGTTCGGGGTTTAGTTCGGTGTCGAGCAAAAGGTCGGTCATCCCAATGATGCCGTTCATTGGCGTCCGGATTTCGTGGCTCATGTTGGCCAGGAATTCGCTTTTTGCGTGATTCGCGGCTTCGGCAGCTTCCTTCGCTTGCATCAAGGCGACTTCGGTTTGTTTTCGTTCGGTCATGTCTTCGGCAATCCCGACGACTCGAACGAGCTTGCCTTGCGGGCCGTGTACCGGGAAACAGCGTGCGTAAATCCAGCGAACGGAGCCATCCGGCCGCACGATGCGGTATGACTGCTCTGATTGAATGCCTTGCATGCACCGTACAAAGAAACTGCCAACGGCTTCGCGGTCCTCGGGATGGACAGACTCAATCCAAGCTGCGGGCCGATCATAGACTTCCTGCCGGGGTCTTCCCCAGATCTCTTCGTAAGCCGGGCTGAAGTACACCATTTGGATCGGATCCGCGGTCGCGACAAAGAACACTTCATGGATGTTGTCGGCCAGTTGACGGAACTGCTCTTCACTGGTTCGAAGGGAGGCCTCCGCGTGCTTGCGCTCGGTGATGTCGCGGACCGTACCCAGCAGCGCTGGCCGGCCATGCAGCGTCAGTGCCGTCAGGCAGACCTCAGCCGGAAAATCCTCGCCATTCTTGCGCCGATGCAACCATTCGAAACGATTCTTGCCGTTGAGAAATGCCGTGGCAATCTTCTGTTCGCTCCCCGCCTGCGAAGGCGTCCCGTCGGGTTGATTCGGAGGTGACAAATCGGCCGGGCGCAGTGCGGTGAGATCGGCCACGGTTGCGTATCCGAACATCTTCAGGGCAGCCGAATTGCAATCCACGAAGCCCTCTTCGCCTACCGTTAAGCTCGCATCCGCTGCGCCGTCGAATAACACGCGATATCTGCTTTCGCTGTCTCGCAGCTTCTCCTCGGCTCGTTTGCGTTGGGTCAAGTCAATCCCGAGGCCGACCAGGCTGGGTTTGCCTTCAAATACGAGCCGTTTTCCGGAAAACAGATAAGGGGTCTCGGTCTGATCCTTGGCGACGAAGGAAGCTTCGGCCACGGCTTCACCCGTTGAAAAGACTTGCTGCATGCGTTCGGCCACGAGGCTTTTGTCCGGTCCCTTAAAGAAACCCAGAACGGACATGCGGAAGAGTTCTTTGGCGGAATAGCCAGATACATCCTGGAAACTCTTGTTCCACCGCACCATTTGTGCGTGTTCGTCGATAACATAGAAAATACCTGGCAGACTTTCGACGATGGCCCGGCTGAAATCCTTCTGAGCTGAGTATCGTCGATCGAACAGCGCCGTCAGTACCGCAAGCCCGAGCACGAGCAATGTCACCGTGACGATGGCCGTCGTTCCCAGCTCCGAAATGCTTACCGCGTGTGACAGATTCGGAGCTTCGACCGACGGCATGAAACTGGCCGCAGCCATCCCCGTGTAGTGCATCACAGGAATAGCTGCTCCCATGACGATGGCGCTCCCAATTTTCCGCCAGACACCACCTCTTTTCTCTGCCCTCGAAAGAAACGCCAACCAAAGCGCCACAAATGAAATAACAATTGCCAGGACTATCGACAGAGCCACGAGAGCATTGTCGTAGTGGCACATTGCCGTCAAACGCATGGCGTCCATACCGATGTAATGCATCGCGGCAATGCCGCCACCCATAGGGATACTTCCAACCACCGCCTGCCACGCACGCATCAATTCTCGACTCACGACATACAAGGCCACGGCAGAGGCCAAAATGGCCGCCAACAGGGATAAAATGACCGTCGGCCAGTTATAGAACACTGGTATCGGAAGACGGAACGCCAGCATCCCAATGTAGTGCATGGACCAGATGCCAAGCCCCATCGCTGTGGCTCCGCCGATGGTCCACAGGACTCGAACACGGCCTAGCGCCGCCGTCACTCGACCTGCCAGATCAAGTGCCGCATAAGATGCGAAAATGGCGATGACAACGGAAAGAGCCACCAGGCCCGGGCTGTAAGAACCGACGAGCGCTATATGATTTGAAATCATAGATATCTGTTTACTGCAATCAGCCGAGCCGTGTCTAAAAGTACAGCCTCAACAACAAGAACTTAGATTGTCGTTTCTGTTATGTGAGCGGATCGCGCGGCAACTTCACCACGGTCAGCCAGAAACTGTCGATGCTCTTCACAACTTTCAGGAACCCAGCTAGGCCCACCGGTTTAGTAATGTAACAGTTCGCATGGAGTCGATAGCTCTGCAGGACGTCCGCCTCAGCCGCAGAGGTGGTCAAGATAACGACGGGAATGGTCTTCAGCGTCGAACTCTCTTTGATTTCCTCCAGGACCTCTCGGCCGTCCTTTTTGGGCAGATACAGATCGAGCAAAATCAGATCTGGGCGAGGGGCATCGGCGTGCTCGCCCTCGCGTTTCAGAAAGGCCAATGCCTTTGTTCCATCCGATGCGACGTGCAAGTTGGCAAGAACCTTGGCGTCCTTAAATGCTTCCCGCGTGAGCCGAACGTCGCCGGGATTGTCTTCAACCAAGAGAACCTCGAGAGGTGCCGAATACATTCCAATCGGTGTCGTCACTTTCCGTCTCGCTCTGGCAGAGCAAAGTAGAAGGTTGCCTCTTCCAGGTTGCGACTCGACCCAGATCCTCCCGCCCAGCCCCTCCAAAATCTTCTTGCAAATGGCCAATCCGATTCCAGTGCCCTTGAACTCTGTTGGTCCGTGCAACCGCTGGAAAAGAACGACCGGCCGCATGCTTCACTCATCCGGAGCACCTCTTTTGGCTCGCCCCGCTTGATATCTTCCGGAGAAAAGAAGCAAGGGAAGTTGTGACCGATAATTTCCTCGGCCTTATATCCCTTAGTACGTTCGACGCCGGCGTTCCAACTGACAACCGTTCCGTCTGGGTCCAGCGTGAATATTGCGTAGTCCTGGACTTCATTGAGAAGCATCCGAATATTTTGCTTCGCACTCCCGGAGCGCTTCCTCGGCCGCGTCGGGGGCTTTGGCAACGTGCGCAAGGGTTTGACAGGGTTCGTGTTTTAGGTCGAAGGATGGTTCTAGAGGCACTCCATGACACTAAATCTGCGTGAAATCGGAGTATGTCCAGTTCAATACACGCCCGTGCCAAACTCCCGTTCTCAGGGGTACCTCCACCTGAGTTATGTGCGCAAGTTAGGGCAGTCGCTGAGTTTACAGGAAGGTGTCGAATAGAACACGAGCGGAAGAACTTTGGCGTGCGAATGATTGGAAACCAAGCGAGCAATACAAAGCTTACGCGAGTGCCTGAGCCCAACTGCTGCGCTGGCACCCCGAAACTCTCGGCGCCTGAGCACGACCAGGCGGCCGAACTGCAGAAAAAGTGGAAGACCAAGCGCGGCCAAATCTGGGAAATCGGAAATCACCGGTTAATGTGTGGTGACAGCGGTAGAAGATCGAGGGCCGAGGGATTCGCTAACTTCCGCGGAACTGCTTCCCGTTGCGCCACGTTTACTCGATTCCGTCCACTTCTTTTCGCCCCGTAGAGGGCTTGGTCCGCGGCGGCTACTAATTCTTCAGGAGAACTATGCCATTCCCGCGTTGCTGTTGCGACGCCCACGCTGACCGTCAGAAACGGGGCAACCGGCGATGCAGGATGCGGCAACTCGAGACTAGCAATTGCGAATCGCACCGACTCCGCAACTTGTTCGGCCCCGGCGACGCCTGTTTCCGGAAGAATCACGGCGAACTCCTCACCACCATAGCGCGCGGCCAAGTCAATCTGGCGTTTGGCAATTCGGGTTAGCTCCGATCCCACCAACGTAAGGTACTCATCGCCCCGCTGGTGTCCCTCGGAATCGTTAAGCGCCTTAAAGTGATCGACATCGAGGATCAGGAGCGAGACTTCGGAATCCGTTCTCGTCATTCGGGCACATTCCCTTGCGAGTGTTTGGTCAAACACCCGCCTATTCGCCAGCCCGGTCAGCGAATCGAGGGACGACAGTCGTAACAGATCCTCATTGACCCGCCGCAGATCCGTTGTTTTCTCTTCCACCAACCTCTGGAGTTCGTGCTCCCGTCTTTGCGCTCCCAGCATCCGCAATCGAAAGACACCCAACCCCGCCGACACAGGGATCAGTCCGCACGTGCCAACAAACCACCACGTCCAATACCACGGAGTCAGGATTTTGAATGGAAACTCAGCGCCGTGACCACTCCACACTCCATCGCTGTCTCGGGCTTCTATCTCCAGCCGATATGCTCCGGGCGCCAGTGCTGCAAACTGCACTTCTCTTTGATCCGTCTCGGTCCAGGTTGAATTCGCGCCCTCCAACCGGTAGCGAAAAACAACCCTGTTTTCACGGGGAGCATTCGGTGCGGAGAATCGTGCGATGAGAGAGCTTGAATGGATGCCCAAGGATGGGTTGCGCTGCCCGGAAACATCTGTCCGTCCCATAACAAGCTTCGTAAAAACGACCTCGGGCGGTGCTTCGGGCGCGCGCTGCGGACGCGGCTTGAAACGAGAGAGTCCACCGCTTGTTCCGATCCAGACTGTGCCGTCGGCCTCCTCGGCAAACGCGTTCAGGTTGCAGTCGTCCCACGCCAAACCGTCCCTGGTATCGTAGTGGTTCCAGCGGGAACCATCCCACGTGTCCACGCCTCGTTCTGTCCCCACCCACAGCCGACCCGATGCATCGAATTCCAGGAAATACACGAGTCCGTCGCTGCCAGGTCTCTGGACGGCTTTCTCGATAGCTATGCCGCCAGGCTGCAGATGGATACGGTCGATACCGCCCCCGTAGCGATAACCAATCCACATCACGCCATCCGCACCGGTGCCCAACGAAAGCACTTCCTGATTGCTTAAGCCATCGGCGCGTGTCCAATTCTTCCAAAGCCCGGCTGAGTGACCGAAAAGCCCACCGGCACCTCCAGCCCAGATCGTGCCGTCTGTTCCCTCAGCAATCGCCCAAATGCGTGTGGACGGCAATTCGGTGATTCGCGAAAACTTCTGGTAGGGAGCTCTGGCCACAAATAGGCCCACTTCCGTGGCGGCCCAGAGCCTTTGTTCGCGATCGAAGCGCAGGGTGTACGCTGCCCTCCCCGAAAGACCTTGCTCCGGACCAAACCACTGCACATTGCCGGTTCGTGCCTGAATGCGAGTGGCACCACGCGTTTCAGTACCGACCCAAAGATCCCCGCCGGGAGCCATCTGAAGACTGTGCACCGGGAAACCAACCAGTCCCGCAACTTTCTTCCACACGATGCCGAATTGTCGACGCGCCCCGCGAAACAGCCCTCCTTCAGTAGCGACCCAGAGCGACCCGTCGGGCCGCGGCAGGATCTCGTACACAATATCGCTTGCCAGCCCACTTGCCGCCGAGTAACTCTCCCATTCCCGGTACCCTCGCCACTCGGCGAGTCCCCGGCCCGCCAACCCAATCCAGAGAGAGTGCTGCCGGTCCTCGAAGGCTGCGTAGACTGCTCCGCGAAGGCCGACGGATCGGTCGACCTTCTGCCAGCCTTTCTCGTCCCGGATCAGCAACCCATCGGGTGTGGGAATCAGAATCCGCCCTTCGGCATCGGTTGCGACATGTCCCATCGCGCTGCCTGGAACGGACGCATCTGGCCTTCGAAATCTGGTTTGGCCGACTGGTAACACGAACACACCCGCATTCTTCGCTCGCACCCAAAGATTGCCGTCGTGGTCTTTCTGAATTACAAGCCAGGCACGATCCGGAAGTCCGCTTTCTCGCCCGAAAACTGTTGTTCTATCCCGGTCCATGCGGCACAGTTCCTCTCCGCATCCGTACCAGAGAACGTCGCCATCCACCGAAACGCCGTAGGCACCCGGCCCGGATGTTCCGGGCGCTTGGGGAAAGCTCCGCACCGCGAACCCATCCTGCCCGGATTCGGAATAAAGCTCCACAAGACCTGAGTCCGTGCCAATAAACGTGTGTCCTTTCCCATCCGACTGGATGCCTTGCGCCCAACTGACGGTCTTGAAAACGACTGGAAGCTTTTCGAAATGGTTGCCCGCCAGTTGGTAGAGCCCGAAGTCACCTCCAACCAAAAGAGATCCGTCGGGAGCGTCGCCAAACGCGGCGCCCGAAGTGGACGGAATCCCCTGCTCCGGTCCAAAACCCTCGAAGCGTTCCCCGTCGTACCGGAAGATGCCGTTTTCGGTGCTCACCCAAATGAAACCCACGTGGTCTTGGTAGATTCGCCGGATCGCGAGGTTGTTGAGGCCTTCTGTAACCCCGAAGTTGCGGAAATTGTATTCCTGAGCGCACAAGATCCCGGACCTCAGCACGAGGAGGGTGAATACAGCAACTAATCTCAGTGGCCGGTAATGGCGCAATTTATTGTGGATGGATTTACTCAATTCATGTGCCGCCAATTCTTATCATCATCGTCCGTTCATCGCCGAGAAGACGAGTTCTAGGTCGGAACATGGTTCTAGGGGCATTCCATGAAGATAAATCTACGTTAGACCGGAATATGTTCCGTTCGATACGCTCAGGTGCCAAAGTCCCGTTCTCATACATACCTATACGCGAACCATGCGCGCAACTTGGGGCAGTCGCTGGGGTTACAAGCAGGTGTCGAACACAACACCAACGGAAGAACTTTGGCGTGCGAATGCTTGGCGCAGCAGCCGCGCGTGCCTTGGCCTCAGGAGGCCGACTGTGCCGACTAGCACAGGCGATTGCTGCAATTTGCGCGGATATAGATTATGCGGGCGGTTTCAGATATATCGCAGTCTGGGAAGGAAGCGCACTGTTAGGCAGTTTCAGCATACTTCTGAAAGTTGGGTTTCGACTTCGAAACGCGAGCGCAATCCTTGTTGTTGGACAGCCTCTATCAAATCGCTTACCGATCGTGGAGAGATTCTCTTATTGCTTCTTCCGAGACCACATCTCGAAAACTGGCCCCAGATAGGTCAAGAAAGCATCTGCATTTGTCACTACAACCTCCAGCTTCTTGTCGACGAAAGCTTCCACAATTCCGTCTAGGCGAAATCCCATTGCGCCGACGCCGATGAGAGACACTTGTATTTCTTCTGATGAGGTGCTCCACTTGTTCAATAAAGCCCGTCCCGCGCTTTCATCAGATAATACTCACGTTGTGCTCCTCGTTTTATCAATTGCACTTGACCCGCGTGACGTCGACGAAACATGAAGTTACTTGTGGTCCCGGCGCTATCCGGGGTTCTCCCCGGTTGTGGAAACAGCGAGCACCAGCGATGCCAGGTAGATCAGAACTCCAAGGCCGATCAAAGATACGGCCACAAACGCAAAGAGAACAAAAGCCAGAGGATGAACCCACCGCAAACTGACGAGTTCCACCGCCGCGCCCAAGATGATCAGCACACTCGCAACACGTATGAAAGTTTGAATTCCCAGTCCGCCAAATTTCATTGGCCGGGCCTCCACATTTTCAGCTGGCCTACTTGGGATGCGTTGTGAACGGTATCGTGGCAGCCGCTGGAAATGCACGATACCTGGTTGGTTGTAAGCGAATCCATCATCGGGTGGTGAACCGGATTTTCCTCAAAGTTGCGAGCGCCAGCGTGGCAATGCAGGCACTGCAGGTTGCTGTAGCCGCCGCTTATGTGGATGGTTGCGGGTGGAGTACTCAGATACTGGATGTAGATCCGTTTTACGCCCTGCAGTTTGTCCTTAAAAGGGCCGTAGATAGTGTAGTCGGTGTGGCAGGCATAACAGGCCATGTCTGGCGGCACGCGGTGGTTCTGAAAATGCTGGGCTGCCAGGTAAGTGGGGTCGTCCACGTACAGGCTTTGTCCGTGGGTTGTCATACTGTGGCAGGAAACGCAAAATTGCGTTTGTTCCGAGCGCTGCATATGAGTGGACATGCCCGCCTCGATGCATAGCGCCGGCAGAACACATAACGCCACGAAGGCCAGAATCTTGCCGGTGGTTCCCGCGGTGATCGCGGGACGCACCAGCAACACCGCGGTCAGCGCGATCGTCACTACGATTAACGCGACGAGAATTCCGGTGGATCCCATCACAGTTCCTTGTGGCACGTGCGCGTTCGCGCCAAGCTACGAGTCGCGCGACGGAGGACAGTCTCTCAGGAGATCATTACTTCTTGGCCAGACCTCGGACGTAAGTGACAAGTCCTTTGATCTGAGCGTCGCTGACCTTGCCCTTGTATGCCGGCATCGGGGACTTCCCATTGGTCATGATGGCCGTCAATTCCGCGTCGGTCTCCTTCTGCACTTCCGCGGATCCCAGATCGCGAAGCTTGAGAGACTTGCCCGCTGTTGTGTTACCGCTTCCGTCGCCGCCGTGGCAACCCGCGCACTTCGCCTTAAAGACTCCAGGCGCGTCGTCCTGCGCGCGCAGCGTCGCACTGAAAAGACACAGCACCGCCGCCAGTACAACCGCGGACCAGCCTACTTGAGCCATCGGTCGGTTCATTTTTTTTTCTCCTTGGGTTCGCAAAGACCGCTCCAATTCGATTACCTTTGCGCCCTTAAAACGCATAACGTAACGCGAATGTGGCGGTGCTGCCGTTGAAATCCTGTATCGGAATGGCCGCCAGCCCCGAGGGATTTTGCACTCCCTTGGTATTGAAACCGTAGTAGTTCCAGGCCATTTTGTAGCTCACGCCTTTGTACAAATCGACGACCACGTTGCCGTACGGCTTCAGGTAATTGAAATCCAGCGTCCCGTTTGGCGTCAGTGGATTAAGCGCAACTTGCTGCAATGCAGGAGCCGGGGACGCCGCGAATTGAGGTTGATTGAAATACGGTGAGGTGCCGCGGACCACCGTGCCGTCATATCCGAACGACGCGGTGACACGTTTCGACGCTTTCCATATCACTCCGCCGTAAGCGAAGTGATCCGCGCTGGTATAGACCGCCAATGCGCCCAGCGGAACCGGTGAACTCGCGGTGGGGCATGGTGTGGTCCCCTCTAGCCCCGGTGCGATACCCTCGCTATAGCAAATGTCGATCTGCGAATATACGTCCCAGTTGTTGTATCCGAAATTAACCGACAACCGCGGGCTCGCCGTGATCATCGCCGACAAGCTGTAGGTGCGGTCGTGCTCCTGATTATTTACGGTGTACAGGTTGTTCTGGTTCTCGTGAATATCCACCGCGCCATCGACGCTTACCCACGGCCGTGGCCGGTAGCTCCCGTGGATCTTATAGGACTGGACGTGTTGCGGATCGGTGCGTGTGAATGAGTTGTCGTTGTTGCCGAACTCGAAGTCCCCGGTGATCCGCAGACTATCCACCGGCCGCGCCGTCAGCCCCACCAACAATGCATTTTCGTTGATACTAAGGAGGTTGCGTGACGTGTCGTTGCCTGCTGACGGTCCTGAAAATACCAGCGAACCATTCACCCCAGGGGTGCAGGCCGATGCCATCGCGCAGTCCCCGCGCGCCGCGAAGTAATCATTCGCCGCTGTGCCTCCCGCGCCACCCGGGAAATAAGTTTCCGCGGTCATGAAGGTCGAGTCGAAATCGGCGATGGTACGATTTGTGTAGATGTAACCGACCCTGCCGCTAAGCCGCTTGCTCAGGTCGTACTGCATTTCGAATGTGTCGGATTTCAGGTTTTGCGCCAGGAATGTAGACGTCAGGCCATAAGTTGTGTCCGCCGGCGACGACGCGCTGTGGTTGGGACAGGTCACGGCAGTGAATGGTGTGGCGCAGGGCGTAGCCTGGGGCTGCTCCAAACCAATCAGGCCCGGCTGCTGCTGTTCGAATAGGTTTGTCTCGCCCAGATCCCATACCCCCGGGGTGCGCCAGTTGTCGTAGCGGAAGGTGTCTACGATCCGCAAGTTGTCGGTCACCGAATACACCCCTGACCAATCCGCATTCACCGATACTCGCTTGGCGTCCGCAGGTCCATTGGTGACGCCTCCGCGGGTATCATTGCGGGCCGTCAAATCGTTCACCGTCTCGTTGAAGTCCGGAACCGAATTGTTGGCCGTGCTGTACCCTAGCGAGCCAGACGTCTCGAATTTATTGAAATAGTTCGATTGGAAACGCAGCCGCTCCGTAGGCATGAAGTTGCGCGGCCGGCCCACCTGGCTGTAAGAAAGAAAACCGTTGCAGTTCGGATTCACGGTCGGTGGCGTGGTTGCGGCACTGGCGATGGGAGCAGCGCATGGCAATACCTCGCCGCCACTCGATGCCCAGATGATCCCCAGGTCAACCGGCGTACCGTTAGGGAGCTGGTAACCAAAGTTCTGCGGGTCCGCGATGGGATTGTCGGTGACGCTGTTGTTCTGCTGGAAGTAACTCAAGAACTGATCGTAAGAGATCGTAGTGCGCGGCAGCACCCGGAAATCGACGCCGGCGCGGTAGGCATTCGTCGTATAACTGAAATTCTGCGGGAATGCCGGTATGGTTCCGCCATCCGTGGTGAAGAATCCGGGGCCCTCATCACGGTTGCGTGAGTATCCCAATCGAAATCGCACGCGCGAATTGGGAAATAGGGTTAGATCGTAGTCCTGCATCCGGCGCACTAGATCCAGCGCGTGGGGCGAATTGATGATCGGCGTCGTGGGGCTTATCGCGGCATTGGTGGTGATGGGATTCAGCGGATTCGCGAACAAGTTCCAATCCCAGAAATTCTTATCGCGGCGAAAGAGCACGCGAAAGTCGTAATATTTATTCTTCTGGATCCGCAGCCGGCTCACGTCGTTCGGATCGCCGCCGTAGCCGAAGTTGCTGAAATTCAGGTTATCGAACAGCAGGCCGTTGTGGCCGAGTGAGCGCATTTCCACCGAGTAATCCAATAAACGAACACCGGATCCCAGGTTGATGAATGTGTCGTAGGTGTCCTGATTGCCATTCACCCAATTCGCGCGGTAGCCCACCTCCATCGTCTGCTGGATGTTGTATCCGCCGGCGTCGATGCCCTTGGTTTCCCCGGAGGCATCTTGCGCGCGGGAAGCCGGCGAGGCCAACAAGCCAGCGAGCAGAATGCCGCAGCAGAGCGATGCAGACGCGAGACCGTATTTCATAATTTTCTACCCCGCCGCAGACTCGCCGCTGCCGGCCATTGGTTCGGCGCCAACTGTTTCCTCATCGCAGGATCGGTTTTCATTTCCGGCTCTATTTGAAAAATGTGGAGCTGAAGTTGGATCCGTGAATCTCCACGTGGCACAGCGTGCACGCCTGGAAGAAAGTGTTCTGATTGTGGAACGATGGAGTTCCGGGCGCACCACTGAAACTGGAAGTGGTGTGGCACTGCAAGCAGAGCAGATTTACGTTGCTCACCTTCAGCATGTGCGGATTCGGGCCCCCGTGCGGCAAGTGGCAGGCCTGGCATCCATCCACCTTGACTACTTCATGCTCGAACACAAAAGGTCCTTGCTTGTCGGTATGGCATTTGAAGCAGACCGCATCCTGGGTCGAGGAGTTTCGTACTTGCTTGGGCTTCACCGACCCGTGCACGTTGTGGCAATCGCTACAGACCAGCAACCCTTCGTTGACGCGATGGTGAAAGGGCATTTCGAACTGCGGCTTCTGCTGCAGGTGGCACCCGTAGCAGAGTTCCGGCTGGGATTTCACCAGCAAGTATTCCTTGGTCTGCGCGTGGTGCGGTGAATGGCAGGAAGTGCAGCTCACGTCGGCGCGTGCATGCAGCGAATTAAGCGCGTTCATATGCTGCGTACCACCCGCGTGGCAGCTCAAGCAGCGCGCGTTGATCTCTTTCGCGGAGTGTTGCTCGAAGACAAAAATCTTCGTTTTGTCTCCGCCGCCCGCCACGTGTGCGGCGCCCGGTCCGTGGCACCCTTCGCATCCCTGATGCGACGGTCCGCCTCGGGTATCGAGCGTGGTCTTCCAATGAGCGGTCTTCTCCCAGCTGCTTAAGACGTCGGCATGGCAGGTCTTGCAAGTTTCTGAGCCTACATAATCGGAAGCACTCGGCGCAGACTTGCCGGGGGCGCTTTTTTCCTGCGCCGCCGGCGCCGTTTTGTCGCTGCTGGCGGGCGGTGTCTGAGCCCATGCCAAAACAAAAGCCGAGAGCAGGCTGAATGCAATGATCAGTCCCAGGAGTTTCGAGACCCCCCGACCTAGGGTTCGGGCATACACGAAGAGCAGCTTAATTGTCTGCCGCGCACTCGTGAAGTCTCCTGCCTCCATCTCATCCACCAGCCCTGTCTCCTGACGAACCTTCGCCATTCGTGAGAACCACCTTGAATGCTTCCTCTTTTGCCACGTTTCTAAACGTTCCGCATCGGTGCGCTTGCTGTCCACAAACTGTTTAGTGAGCGAGATCTCGTAGTCCCTATTCAGCGTCATCTATATTTCATTTCTGGATTTCCTCAAAAAGCACACAAATATAGCGCGGCGCACAATTCCCTGACTGTCCCATATGGAACACTTTTGATTTTTTCGCGGCTAGAAACAATCTGCAGAATCACGGTCTTCTCAAAGTGACATTGGAAGCGGATGGGCGTAAAGTATTTTCGTCTTTCCAGAAAGTCTCGGTGGCCAGGTGCTTAACGCCCTCATTGCTTCGTCCAGAGTTCTTCGTGGCAATACTTGAAGTGGAAAACTTTGGCTTGCGGCGCGGAACGGTGGATTTCGGGGGTTATTCACAGAGAAGTCTGAAACTATTATACACCGAAGGCTCGCATGGGAGATTACTTCTGGCTCGCGTGGGCTTCGCACTGACCATACTGGATGAACAGGAAGCGCACCGGCTCTTCGAAGTACTGCGAGAACTTGATCAACTCGAAAAACTGAGAGAGCGCGCACGATGAAGCTTTTCGGCGCGCACCGCTTCAGCAAGGTGTGTTCCGGTAGCCGCACAATTCCCGGAAGGCCCCGGGCCAACTGCGGCTCTACTTTGAAGGAGAACCTCAATGGGCTTCGACAAGTTGGAAATGATTAAGCAATTGAAGTTTGAAATCGAGATAATCGAAAAAGGGGGATACTACCCATCGGTTCGGGATCCCCGCCACGCCCCGGAGAACTTTCGCGACTCGGTTACATGTCTGAACGTAGGGCTAGAAGAAAAGGAGCATCCATGCTCGAGCTGCTTCTTAAGTGAGTTTGCGCCGCCCGAAGTGCGCAACTCGAAGGACGACGTCTGCCACAAGATCCCGCTTAATGACAAGGGTGACACGGTCGAGTCGCTGAAAGCCGAAGGCGATCCGAACAAGCTGCAAGCCAATGTCCTTGCCTGGCTGAAAAACACCGTTGCAAAACTGGAGCAAGAAGTGGCAGCGAGCAACCAGGCATCGCCCATTAGTAATCCAATGTCGGGACCCCGACTTTCCTGAACGCGCGGCGCGCAGAATTCGAGGCCGAGTCAACCGCCGGAATCCAATTAGCTGGCAACCTAGAGATCTGACTGACTTCCGGGTGAAACCCAACTGTGCCTAATGACACATACAGCTGCTTGAACCGAGGCTAGAGTGGTGGCATTCCGGGAGAGAAGGAGTTTAAAGGTGCCAAATATAAGAACCATGAAGGCTGCGGTCGTTGAAACCTTTGGCGAGCCGTTGGTGATACAAGAAGTTCCAATCCCAACGCCTGGACCGGGGCAAGCACTAGTAGAAGTTTTTGCGACCGGAGTATGTCACACCGACCTGCATGCTGTGGATGGCGATTGGCCAATCAAGCCAGCCCCGCCGTTCATCCCAGGTCATGAAGGGGCAGGGATCGTCGTAGCTCTCGGCCCCGGAGTCACCCACTTGAGAGAGGGCGATCGCGTCGGAACCGCATGGCTATTCAGCGCCTGTGGGCATTGCGATTACTGCCTCTCCGGATGGGAGACGCTGTGCCCGCAGCAGCAAAACTCCGGATATTCGGTGAACGGAAGTTTTGCGCAATACACGCTGGGGCAAGCGGATTACTTGGGACGAATTCCCAAAAATCTCTCGTTTGCGAATGCGGCCCCGATCCTTTGCGCCGGGGTCACCACCTACAAAGGATTGAAAATGACTGAGGCACGACCCGGCGAATGGGTTGTCATCTCAGGGGTAGGAGGCCTAGGTCATGTGGCCATCCAGTACGCGAAGGCCATGGGACTGCACGTCGCAGCGGTAGACCTCGGACCAGAAAAGATGGCTCTGGCGCGGAAACTCGGAGCCGAATTTACGATTGATGCGAAAACACAGGATCCTGCCAAGGAGATTCAGAAGCAAATCGGCGGAGCGCACGGAGTGCTGGTAACGGCAGTTTCACCGATCGCGTTTAAGCAAGCCATGGGCATGCTGCGTCGCGGTGGGACTTGCGTGCTCAATGGTCTGCCACCCGGAGAGTTCCCCGTTTCGATTTTCGACGTAGTTCTAAACGGCTACACGATACGGGGCTCCATCGTTGGCACCCGCTTGGACCTTGAGCAGGCCCTTGCGTTCGCCGCCGAAGGCAAAGTGAAGGCGACGATTGAAATATTGCCACTGGAATCCATTAATGACGTGTTCAGCCGGCTCAAAAAGGGGCAAGTCAATGGGCGCGTCGTACTCGGCCTCAGGGAGGAAGCGTTCGCAAAGCCCGTGATCGGGCGGCTCGCGAGCTGATCCAGGCTGCACCGGTACCCCTCAGTGACCAAGTTGGGATTCGATTGACTACCGATTTGTTAGTTCAAGAGAAGTGAGAGGTTCTTTTGTAACACAGCCATGGGCTGTGAAAACGGGTTTAGTTGCCACTAAGTGCAGACCTCGCAGTCTTTGGGGGTATTGTCAGGTCCCCATAAGTTTCCTCCTTTCAGAAAAGCAGACGCTTCCCGCTTGCTGACCTGTTGGCTGCCTTATAACATATTTTGGATAGTCCAAGCGACGCAAGGCCTTATCCTGAATTCAGCACATGCCGTTTCGGTTCAGGCAGCAGTTTCAAGACAGTGTTGAACGCCACATTGCAGACTCGTTTATCACTGAGCTATAAATGATTCTTGTCGGGTTTGTGCTTATCATGTTTCTAGCATTCTCGATTGCCGAGGCTCCAAGAATGCCTGTTGGCAAGAACGAGCGACCCCGCACAGAACGAATCGGTTGGCTACGCGCAGCGGTCTTGGGCGCGAACGACGGCATTCTTTCAACGTCGAGCCTGGTCCTCGGTGTGGCAGCTTCACATGCCACTCACAATAGCATCGTGGTTGCTGGAGTCGCCGGGCTGGTCAGGCGCAATTCGCGTAACGTTCTGGGGTGCGTTAGCTATGGCCCTAACTGCGTGTGTCGGATTGCTGTTCGGAGTAGTTGCCGGGCGATAACTCCTGGTAAGTCCACCTATCGAACAGTTGACCAAACTGGTCGCACCGTCTCCGTGAGGCAAAAAGTATAAGTTTAATTTAAGTTCGGAGCCCGTCATTCTCGTCGTGGAGCTCTAGCGCTAACAGGGAATTTCTATACCCTCGCTGAAAAGAACGCCTTCCCCGCAGACGGTGTCCAACAACCTCAGCAATACTTGGGTCATTTCCATCTTTGTCATGAATCCCCGCGTTCCGCACATGCGCGCAGCTCCGATAATCTCCGGGCCGTTAGCCATCCGGAGATAGATATCGGTAACGGTCGCGGGTCTGGCAGAAGTTCTTCAAGCGCTCGAGACACCAGTATCGAGCAGGCACCCTTCCGGACGATATCGTGATCGTCCAAACCATTCGCAATGGAGTCATCTACTTCGTAGAAGAGAGAGCAAGGAGTTATTAGAGACGACTTCGGAGCTTTGCAAGTAGCGGGTTGGACTAGCGGAACAGCGCACACGGTTCGGAATCCAATTGAGCGCCTGAAAACCTCCAACACGCCAACACGCGGTAGTGCACATTCGGGGGTTTTTCATCGGATTGATGACCACTTCGGGAATGGGTATTCCTGAAGTGAGGGCGATCAATCCCTTTTCAAAGACCGACTGGGCGGGGACGGGCGTGAAGGTGAAGGCCGCGGATGCGCTAAAGACAGCCTTGAAGCTCGCGGATGGCGTGCTAAACGGGAGTCAGGCCGCGACACCCTTTACACGTTCGTGGATCGCATGCCGCCCATCTGCTGCGAGTTCTAACACGATGGATACCGCCTTCAGCACAGCTTAAGAAATGGCGGCAAACTTTTCTCCAGATCGCGCCTTGCCGCTATCGTTGTGCCCGGGAACACGTTCCCAAGCAAGGGTAGGATATACTTTCATCCGTTGCTCGCACCGCGCCTTAACTAGTAGACACCGGCATGGCCGCTCAAAGGAGGTTCTAGATGCTCGTCAGCGAGTTGCGCTCGGGAGAGTGTTACGAATTCCTTGCCCGGTTGGGGTTTGGAAGATTGGCCTGTGCTCGTAAGAACCAGCCTTATATTGTGCCGATCTACTTTGCCTACGAACCTCACCTCCTTTATGGCTTCGCCACCCTGGGCAAGAAGATTGACTGGATGCGCTCGAACCCGCTGGTGGCAGTAGAGGCCGATGAAGTAAAAAGCCATATTGAGTGGACAAGCGTTGTCGTTGAGGGGCATTACGAGGAATTTCCCGAGGAGCCGGAGTTTGCCATCGCGAGACAACAGGCACAATCAGTGCTCGAGAAGAGGTCTCTTTGGTGGCAGACGGGAGTCGCGGCGGCCCAGACCCGCGGACGCATCAACCAAGATCTCCCCATTTTTTATTGTATCCACATCGACGAGATCAGTGGTCACCGGGCCATCCCGGATCCAGTGGAGGCCTCGTTCGAGGCCGCGTCAAAGAAGAGCGGCACGCGCCCAAAGCCCTCCAATCGCCTTTAAACGACATTTGTGGCCTATCTGAGGAGGTTTACCCGGTCAGAAAGGTCGACTCTTTCATGGCGCTCCAAATTGATTATCAAGCAGTGGGCTTTCGGCGCATTAGTGCCAGCGGTAATCCGCTCCAACTTTTTTTTGTTAAATGGTTCGCCTAAAACAAGTCAGTACAATTGGTGGTGCCAGTCACCGTCGGGGGTCACTGATACCAATATGTGTGGTAACAACGCCTTAACAGACTGCTGTAAAGCTGTAAACTGGTCTCAGTCGATACTTAGAGTGTCGTCAAGCATGCTCATTGGCCACCCCTGTCAAAGTGATCTCGCAAGCAGGCTGGGTCGCGGGAATCTCCAACTTCCGCAGGAATGTAGCTCTGACATCACGAAGAATGGACGCTGATACTCGACGTTGTCGAGGAAGGATTGCCCTGCGCTGGAATGCTATACCGGAGTAGGGCGAGACAAGGTGAGCCTAGCCTTCCCGGCTAACGCCTCCTAGCAAATCACCTTTCCGCTCCGTGGTATGGTGCATTACTACTGCACAGTTCGCGACCGTGCACTTGTGCAGTGCACGGTCACGCGGTCTGCGTCTCGGTAATTAAGTCCCCGAGCAGGCTTGAATCAGCGGGTCTGGAAAACTTGCCGCCCTATCTTGAACACCGTTCCAGCCCCGTAAGCACCGCCTCCTGAGGTCGTGCCGTAAAGGTTGCCTGCCCAGTCCCAGGCCAAGCCTGCCATTGGTCCCGCGCCGTCTGTTCCGTTGAAGGTGAGTACGGTCTCGTTGCCGGTCTTGTCCAGCTTGAACACCGTTCCCCCATAAGGATAAGCACCGCCTCCTGAGGTCGTGCCGTAAACGCTGCCTGCCAAGTCTAAGACCAAACTGCCTTCGGGATCGAACCCATCCGGGGGTATAGTGAATGTGTGTAACAGGGACAGATTACCGGCAGGATCAATCTTGTACACCGCTCCATTTCCACCATTACCGGCACCAGCACCTTCGAACGAGGTCGTCCCGTAGATGTTGCCCTCCCAGTCCAACACCACACCTGCTGAGGGGTTCTGGGGGTCGGTGTATCCGAGGTCGTAGATCACGGTTTCGTTGCCGGTCTTCGGATCAATCTTGAACACCGTTCCGGTATCGTTTACGTCACTGCCGCCGTACACGGTGGTGCCGTAGAGGTTACCCGCCCAGTCCCAGGTCAAGCCTGCTGCCGGAAACGCGCCGTCACAGACAGCCGTCGTCGGCAACCCGCAGCTAACTTCAGCGACTTCAGCGCCGAGGTCAGGGGTTCCGGCGAAGCTGTGGAGTATGGTCTCTTTACCGCTGGGGTCCAGCTTGAACACAACCCCGCAGCCACTTTCACCGGTGTCCTGACGGCAGCTAACGCTAACTTGTCCGCCGTACGCGGTGGTGCCGTAGAGGTTTCCTGCCAAGTCGAGGACCAATCCACCGATGGGATAGTTCCCGTCTGGGGGGCCAGAGAAGCTGTGTAGCACGGTCTCGTTGCCCTCTCGATCCACCTTGTACACGGTGCCGAATCCGTAACCGCCTCCTCCGCTCGTCGTCCCGTAGAGATTACCCCTGAAATCCAAGACCACACCTGAGAATGGATTTGCTCCGTCTGGACTACTACCGAAGCTGTGAAGCACGGTCTCTTTGCCGGTCTTGTCCAGCTTGAACACCGTCCCGCAGCCACCTTGACACGCAGTACTGCCACCGCCATCAAGGGTGGTGCCGTAGATATTGTCCTCCCAGTCCAACACCACACTTGCTACGGGACGTGCCCCGTCCGTCCCCCCGGTAAACGAGTAGAGGGTAACGATGTCGTTGCTCTGCGCTTTCGCCGATGGGGCGAAAACCATCCCTGAGATAAGGATCACCAACACCAGGCCGGCGAACGCTCGCCACAGACCAGTCCTTGCTAATTGTGTTGTGTCAATTTTCATGTTGTTTCTCCTGCGCCTTTCAGCGGTCACTCACCACTCTGAGCGTTTGCCGTAGGAACTGCTTTGTCTGGGGAGCTGTTTCAAATCGAGGCGTCCGCCCCCGCGCATTGGCGCACGGAGCGGACACACTCGGCTAGAGACGATTACTAGCGCCGATTACTGCACTGGCTTGGGATGCACGCCGGAAAGCGCTGGAGACCCAGTCCCGAACGTCACCGCAGCTGCGGCAACCGAAGGGTCGGGGCAAACGTTCCCGGTCATCACCTCCTCAACATCGTTGAAGTACTGGTTGTTGTTACCGATGTTGTTGGGGGTCGCGCCCTCCAGAACCCCCGCGCAAGCCAGGTTGATCACGTTGCCCGAAACGTTGTTCTTGGTTCCGGTGGAACCGCACGTCGAATCCACGTGAACGCCGGATTCCGTCGACGAGTAGATGGTGTTGTTTTGCACCATGTTGTTGTTGCTACAGACGTCGATGCCGTCGAAAATCTGCGTGCCCATCACGGCGTTATTGTGGATGTTAGTGTCATCCCCAAGACCCTGAGGATCGCTCGGCGTGCCTGAGGTAGGATCGGTCACCGAGACGATTCCGAACTGAGTCGACCCCACCGTGTTGTTTCCCACCTCGATGTTTTCCGCGGCGTAGATCAGGATTCCGCTGGCGGCATCGCCCGTGTCGGAAGATGTGTCGGGCGCCCAGATTTCATCGATGGTCGCATTGTTCATCACTTTACCCGCAGCGCCGTCGCTGATCTGCACGCCATTTTCCGCCGCGCCGGTCGTGGGGCCTTGTCCCACGATGTAGTTGCCCATCACCATCACTGTCAGCGTGGTGCCGTCGCCGGTGATGCCGTTCTTCTGAAAATTGGTGACGCTGCTGTTCTCAACGGTGACTTTCTCCTTTACGGTCGAGCCGTAGCCGCTCTGTATAAAAATGCCCTGGCCGCTCTCGCAGCCTGTAAGTCCCGTGGAGAGCACCTGGTTGCGCGTGGCCACGTCGTTAATCGTGCCGGAAGCGTTCTGGTAGTAGATTCCTCGAATATCGAGAGCGCAGTTGTTGATGCCGTTGTTCGCGCCGTCGACCGTCACGTTTCTGAGCGAAACAGTGGCGTTCTGAACCAGCACCTGCGCGGCTACCGGAAACGACGGAGACATATAAAGATCATAGGTATTTTGAGCCACACCGCCGGCCGGGGAAGCGATCACGACCTGGTTCATATTGGCCGAAGCCACGCCCGAAACAGTCAGATTCTTGGTGATTGTCACCTGCTCCGGATAAGTGCCGGGGCAGATCAATACGGTTCCTCCCGCCGCGCTGGCGTTCACGGCGGCTTGGATCGTCGTCTTATTGGGCGTACCGCAGGTCCCAACATAGATTGTCGCCGCGCGCAACGAACTAGCCCCCACAAGGGCCACTGCCAAAAATACCGCCGCTACAGCAAACCGCGCACATTTCTTCATCATCGGTGCCCCCTTTGTGGTGATGTGGAATGCCCATTTAGAGTGGGCACGAAACGGTACACTGCCATGATTTCAGACGACAAGTACCTGGTTGGTATTTAGTACCCTTTGTACGAAATCTAACTTAATTCGTGTCCTAGCCGATACTCGCTGATCCTGACTCAGGCACTTCCATTTCGGGGAATGATTGCAAGGGGTCGAAAGCTTAAAGCTTGAATGAGCAGACTCTGTGCCTTTTGGAAAGGGAAGTCAACTACGATTTGACAGCTGTTCAGACCTAATATGACCTGTGGAAAACGGAGCGTCTTGTGGTAATTCACCGCGGATAAGGCGCAGCGCTATGACTGAAAGAGGAGAAGATGTGAACCACAAACGAGTGCATCGCGTATATCGGGAAGCGGGGCTAAGTCTCCGGCGCAAGAAGCGCAAACACCGCGTGCGAAGTGGACAGCCGCTGCGAGCCTGCACCGCGGCGAATCAGGAATGGGCGCTGGACTTCGTGCACGACGCGGTGGACAGCGGGCGATCGATCCACGTGCTAAGCGTGGGACGCGTACACACGGGAGTGTTTGGCGCTGGAAGTGGACACCAGCTTCGCGAGCCGTCGCGTGACGCGTGTGTTGGAGGGGATCGTGGCGGAACGAGGGGCGTAGGAACGTCCTTCACTGTCGCTTGAGGATAAAGTACAAGCCTGAAGGTTTGCCCACGCCCTGACCATTTGCAATCTGGTTTCAACGAGCCTGAAGTTCAACTGGATAGGCTGGCGCAGACCATCGGGGGGCACCAGACATGCGCGGCAAGGTGGTGACAAAGGCTGCCACCGCCTTGGAAACGGCCCAGCCGCCCCCAATCCCGCCGGGCAGCCAATTCGGCGCAGGAATCGGCATCCGCGTTCGCGGACTGAGGGTCGGGTCGGTCAGCATCTCGATGTTCAGGGTATCGGCACGGAGCCGGAGAGCAGGCCAGAACGCCCCGCCGAACGCTGCTCTCCACGCGGCACCAACTCCTAGTAGGCATTCCGGTGAAAGGTGAACATCGATTCCGGATGGCGTTATTTGCTAGTGCGGCTTGTGTTGGGTATCATGTCTCGCTTTCGAGTAATACCGCTTAAGGTCGATACATGCACGAATTCTTGATGGAACATCTAGTTCACGTCATTGCGCTCGCGACACTGATCTCTAGATTGGGAGATATAGGAACAACCTTCCTGGTTTCTCCCACGTTAAGTGTCGAAGCGAATCCCATCGCAAGACGGCTTGGTTGGAAATATATATTTGCCACTTCTGCCTTAGCCTTAGTGCCGTACCATTCCATCCATGGTGGAATGATGATTCTCACGACATCATTCCTGATCGCCGCGCTCAACGCCTCGGAAGCGATGTTAGCCAGGTTCCTGGGCGAAGGAAAATATGCGGCGCTCCATCGAGAGGCCATACAGAAGATGCCCATTTCTCTGGGTTTGTCGCTTCTTTGTTTGCCTGCGATTTTCTTTGTGATGTTAGGGCTCATGATCCTCATTTTGTTCCCGAATTCAAGCGATGGCTGGGGCTTCGACATTGCAATGGGAACAATGTTGTGTGCCGCAGCGCTGTTGATTTTGTACCCAATTCGATTCTTTTCCGAACGACGCATGGTTCGTGGGCTGGGATAGGCAGGAGAGAATTGCACGCTTGCAAAATCGGCGCGCCGCGCGGTTACGACACCCGCAGGGCGCGCCGATTTCATGAAGAGGCCAGTCTTACTGCGGATAGCTCGACGGAATTACCTGGCTTATCTTATAGATGTCCCACGATCCGAGACCGGTGACGTAATCATATCCGGGCTTGGAAACGCGCCAGCCGCCCCCAACCCCTCCGGGGCGGGCAATTCGGCGCAGAATCGGCATTATCAGTGATCAATAAGCGCTATTTTTGCAGTTCGGCGAGTTTGGAACATCTTGGGAACAGCTAGTGTTATGTCCAACAAATGACTAGACAAATAGAGTGGCCCGATGTATCGTGGATTCATGCCTCGATCCGCTCCTGTCGTGAGTCTCAGTATCGGTGATCAGGAAGAGATTCAGGGATGGTTGACAGCCCATGGAACGCCACAGCAAGTGGCACTGAGGGGCCGCATCGTGCTGGCCGCAGCGGAAGGGCGTTCTGACAGTGCCATTGCCCGTGAGTTACAGGTGAACCGCCATACTGTCATTTTGTGGCGGCAACGTTTTCTGCAAGAAGGCAAGGAGAGTTTGTGGGAGGTGGCACCGGGCCGGGGCCGCAAGCCGATGTATGGGCCGGAGAAGATTCACGCAGTGGTGAAAGCAACCTTACAGAGCAAGCCCAAAGGGCTGACCCAATGGAGCTGTCGATTGATGGCGAAAAACCAAGGGTTGAGCAAGTCCACGGTCAGCAACATCTGGCGCAGCCATAATCTGAAACCGCACCGAGTCAAAACTTTCAAACTGTCACGCGATCCTAAGTTTCTGGAGAAGTTGACCGATGTGGTAGGGCTGTATCTGAATCCCCCAGAAAAAGCATTGGTGTTGTGCGTGGACGAGAAGAGCCAAATCCAGGCGCTGGACCGCACGCAGCCTGGGTTACCGATGAAGAAGGGTCGTTGCGGCACGATGACTCATGACTATAAGCGCCATGGCACGACCACCCTGTTCGCGGCTCTGGAAATTTTACAGGGTCGGGTCATTGGTCAGTGTTATGAGCGGCATCGACACCAGGAGTTTCTCAAGTTTCTCCGCCGACTCGAGGAGGAATTTCCTGGAGATGTTCGGTTGCACTTGGTGATGGATAACTACGGTACGCATAAGCATCCACGGACGGTGGCGTGGCTCAAACGACGCCCTCGCTTTATCTCTCACTTTGTGCCGACCAGTTCCAGTTGGCTGAATCTGATCGAACGCTGGTTTGCAGAGCTGACTTCTAAACGCGTGCGACGGGGCTCGTTCTTCAGTGTCGACGATTTACAAAGGGCTATTACGGATTTTCTGAATGCTTGGAATGAGGAACCGAAACCCTTTGTCTGGACGGCCACGGTCGAATCCATTCAAGTGAAACTCTCTCGCTGCCGCCAGACCCTGGAGCAGATCCAGCCCGGATGCACGAAACCGCGAACAAGAAAAAGGGGAGAAAAGGCTGTCTAGCCAATTCTTGGACACTACACTAGGATGAGAGGAAACGAGGAGCGAGTTGCTGCTTAGCGCAGCCTTTGCAACGAGTTAACTCGCTGACAGGCACCCAACATCACGAGGTTGCAAAGCAGGTGCTCTCCCAGGTGAGCTACACGCCCCCTGCAACTATATGATTCTAATAGTCAGTATAATCGAATTTCGTGAGATTGACTACCTGCTCTGTTTGCAGGTGCTCTCGCAAACTGATCGTACTACCCATCACGTGTAACCTTCATCGTGCAAGGTATTTACAACGATTTCCTGATCGGTTTTAACTTTGATTCTCGGTCCATTCGGTCCAAAAAGGAACTTTGCCTAAAGTTAGATGAGCGCGCCTGCCTCGTGAGCAGGAGCGCTACTCGCCCTCGCAGTCTGAGCAGGACCAGGACACGTACCACAAGTCAATAAACGAGAATGGATGGTAGTGCTTCAGTTGAAGCTTCTTGTATTACAGCTCGTAATACAGTAAGCTAATATTCGAGGTAATGCTATGCCATCTCCAGTGACATTGAGGGTGGATAAGGAAACCAGGCAGCGTATCGCCCGCATTGCGCGCCGCAAGCAAGTGTCCGCGTCGGAGGTGATTCGCCAGGCGATCGAGACATGGATCGAAGAGCAAGAACCAGCCGGATCGCCTTATGAAATGGTTTCGGATTTGATTGGAATTGTGCACGGCGGAAACCGAAAACGCTCGGTGGGAGCGGGCCGTCAGTTCGCCGCCCTGCTAAAGAGCCGAAGGGGCTCCCGGTGATCTTGGTGGATGCGGGGCCCCTCGTGGCCCTGGTGGACGCAGATGACCAATACCATGAGCAATGCGTGTCGACTTTGAAGAGTTTGCAAGAACCTTTGGCAACGGTGTGGCCGCCGCTGACGGAAGCGATGTACCTGTTAAACGATCTGCCGGCGGCCCAGGAAGCTTTATGGGAGATGTTGGTGAGGAAGGCGCTGCAGCTACTTCCGCTTGGCTTGGTCGATTTGCCTCGCATCCGTGAACTTCGGCGGAAATACGCCGACCGCCCGATGGATCTTGCTGACGCAGCGCTTATTCGGATTGCCGAGCGAGAAGGTATCCGCAAAATATTCACCGTGGACAAGAGAGACTTCGCTGTCTACAGGATTCATGGTCGGATCCGTCCCTCAATCATTCCTTGATCCGCCCGGTCATAATCGACGAGGAGACCTTCCGCCGAGATGGAGATGCAGGGGACAAGCGAGGCGCTCGTGGTCGCCGAGAGGAAGTGGAAGAAGGAAGATTGAAACGAGAGCCATAGCCGACGAGAGAATCCCGGAGAACCTGTGCGCGTGGTTCGACGCCTTGGAGGAGCAGTACCAAGCGGAAAAGCGCCTGTGGCTTAAGAACGATTCGGTCGCGAAGGAAGGAATGCTTGTGGAATTCAGTGAGGAGTTCACGAAGACGAAGGATCTTTTCGAGGTTGTCCGGCGGGAAGCCAGTTGCGTTGGCTAGGGTTTGTAGATGTGCGGCTTCGAATTTCATGTTTGTATACGACCTTCGACGGGCGGCGCGAGTGTTTCCGGCACCATCACTTTCCAGGTTGGCACCCAGCGATTTCCGGGACGCTTGTTCCCGAGGTAGGCGACGCCGGGTGGCAGGCGGCGGAGAAACTTTTCTCGCGCAGCATGGCGAAAGAACAGTTTGTCCGCGTGTCGATCCAGGAGAAATCGCAGTCGAGAGTATAGCCACGGTTTCCGGAGCAGCCCCAGGTATTCCAGCGCCGCGTCAAAATCAAAAGACGGAAACATGGCGAGTGATTGATCGAGTTCTTCGACCCCTCCGCTGTAATCGAGAAAGAGCAAACAATCTGCGAAGGATCGTCTGGTCGGCGCTCCAATTCTGGTCGCGCCAGACCGCCTTGCCAACCGTCGTATAGTTCGGTAGTTCAACCGTGAACTCATCACGATTGTCGTGCCACCATACGCCCAGAACCACTACCAGGATGATTACAATGACCCCAATAGTGATCAAAACTTTCTTCATATTCCCGTCCCTTTCTACATATCATCAGCCAACGAATTCTTTGTTGGGAACAGGTGTCGCTGGTAGAGGCGCAGCCGGTCCCATGGGAATAGTGAGCAGTGCGCCGATAGCGTTTCTAATCGAGCCCAGGGCCGCCCGGCCGGCGGCTTCTCCCAAAGCGCGATAATTCTCGAAGTGCGATTCGTCGAACCATTGGTCGACCGTGCTGTCGTGCGGAAATGCCGGGTTCGTTCGCGAGTACCCCAGCAGATCTGCAGAATCGGAGGCTTGCAGTGCCGGCTTGACATAAATCAAAATACCGTCATCGGCCGGATTGCCTGGTGTGTAGCGAATCAAGCCAGTCGCGAAATGAGCCATTGCCCGCGGCGGCGCCCCAGCGGGCGTGATTTTACCGATCTCGTCGGCTGTAATTTCAATCTCCGCTCCGAAGTCGACCCGGCACCGCTCCATAGCGTTGTGCAGGTCGCTGCATCCATACAGGGCGTCGCCCGAAGCGTCGCAGGCCACGATGATCTTGCATCTCCTGCGGACGAGTTCGTAAATCCCCAAGTTTTCGAAGTGTCCACCGTCCGATAAATAGAGATACTCGCTGTCATCGGTGGTTGCGCCGAAGAGTTCGCACAGCAACCAATAAAATCCGATGGTCGGGCTTCCAATGCGCCATTTCTTAATTGCGCCAGCAGGATTCGCGAGCCACCATCCCAGCCGCACGTCGAAAACGGTCATTAGAAAAGACAGGTCCGGCGCCGAATAAAACCCCATGTTTGGACTGACAGCAGCCCCCGAGATTGCGGTCGCCGTTCCCAACCTGACGCCGTTTTTTGAGTCAGGCCTGTCGGCACCCAGCGTTTCCGAAAGCGCAAAATAGGATTCCAAGTCGCTCGATCCTGGATCAGGTCGCGTAAATCCGACGCAAAGCGGAGTGAAGGGAAATGACCGTGCTTTCCGCGTTTGCAACCCCAGTTCGTTGCCTCTTACAACATTCAGCGTGGTGTTGAGAATTGGCAGAGGCCGGTCATCGACTCCGTCTATTCCTGCGATCGGGATCTGCAGGCTCGCCAGTGGAACATCGTCCGCGTCGGAGAAGCCCGTAAACGGCTGTGGCTTGCGATTTTCAACCGACGCCCCCAGATAGCAGCGTACCAACCGGTTGCGATAGAGATAGTGAATTGAAAATTCGTTGACATCCACACGCCATGATATAAGCAACGCGAGCACGAGGCAGACAATGGCGAGCGCGGGCACCTCCCACGGATAGAACGCCGCAGCTTTCGGAAGTCCGAGTATGGAACTTTCCAGTCCGACCAGTTCGTGCGCGATTTTTGAGGCAAGAAGCGAGAGGGCGACTAAAAGACCGAGAATGAAGATATAGGGCGTAAGACGCGCGAGGTAATTAACCACCTTTTTCCGCAGTGGATCGGTCGCAGACACCCCGTCTGTCGCCGCGCTTTTGCCAAACAAAACGCCGTACCCCGTCGAAACGATCCACGCCGAAATCCCACTGATTTTCAGAGCTCGGAGGTGACCGCTGTAGTGCTCGAATATTTTCTGGACGGCGTAAGGCGAATACACGGCAACTAGAAAAAGGAACAGCCAGCAGATCGCATAGATGATCAACCAACCTCCAAGACGAGCCCACCACTCCCGGTGAGCATCGCTCATTTGCCTTCCCATTAATCCGATGTGAAGCGCGCCGGCCACCAGCATGACTACGATAAATGCGGGAGTTCCGAAGGTGAGGACGTGCCAGTTCGTTGCGGGAGTCAGCGCGTGCTCGCTTTTCGAAGTCACGTCGACAATCACCGAGTAAGGGAAAAACAAGAAACCTGCTATCCCACCCGCAAGGGCCGCCGTGAGAAAGAGCAGCCAGCTGTTCGGACCTTCCGTACCTACGACTTGTTTCTCGCTAGGGAATACGTTACGCACTATCAAGGTGGCCGCCCAGAGGCCCCCATACAGCAATACGCCAAGCAGCGGCACGCGGGTCCATGGGTGCTCAAGAATGTGATACTCGAGCAGAAAATGCGCGAGGCCATACGTCAGCAGCGCCGAGGCAAGAATCAGCGGAATGATGATTAGATATTGAATGGATCGCTGTCCGCTGAACCGCGGATAGCTTTTCGTTTCGGTGGCCGTGGGAAAGACCAGATTATGACCCATAAAAAAAACCGCGATCCCGCCAAACAGTATGCCGAGCATTGATGATAGATATTGGGCGTACAGGTAGTCACTCCCAGGCCCCGAATAGTGCGCCTCCAAAGAGTTTTCAGCGATCTCGAGGATGTGAAACAGAATTACGATCGAACGCGGAAGCAAAAGCACTGCGAGCAAAAACAGCACCAGTATCAATTGGTTCAGAACGGTGTTCCGCAGATAGCTTGCCGCAAACGTCCAGAAATCAGCTCCCAGAAGCCCCGTTCGCGGTGTCAAGTAGTTGCTGTAACTTCGCAGGAAGCGAACCTCGGGTCGCTCTTCACTTTTCGAAGGGAGGGTGTTATGCGTGGAGAGATATTCTTCAACCTTTTTCACTCCGATTCCCTGATGATGCATCCAGCCCATCAGCCAGCTTCCGATATAGCCCCCGCCCGATACCGTCGAAAGATAATCAAACGTTCGCAGCGTTTGTGATTTAGCCAGCGCTTGGAGAATTCCGAGGTTAAAAGTCGCACTTCGAATTCCGCCGCCAGAAAAAGCGAGGCCCACGAGGCTGTTTTCCGGGGCTGGACGGTTGACGTTCGTGCCGAGCCTGAGATCTCGCGATAACTTGAGCTGAACAAACTCTTTATCGAGGATGTCCTTTATTGTCGTCATTTTCGAGTTCCGTGGCGAAATGCCCGGCTTCTTTTCCGCGGCGATCGCATTACTCTCCGACCAACCTGCCCCTATTCCTGACGGTGCGCCTTCTAGGGTGCGCGTGCTGATCCCTTCCCAAGGAACCGATATCACTCGCAGAGACCGGGCCTTCATGAGTTGATAGCTAACACTTAAGGAACTTATATAATGGTGCACGTAACACAGGCAAGAACTATCTCTGGGTGGAACACGGGGCGCAGCGTCCGCCAGGATTGTGCAAGCTGTGATCGAAATGCATTTTAGTTGAAGTATAGAGGGAAACGAGTTGCGAGCTTGCTACGGATTTGAGGACCGCATCGGCGGCTGGAAGTTTAGCGAACCGCACTATCGGGAGTGTGGCAGCGCTGGTAGAGCGGGTCGCTTGGGAACGCCCGCGCTCAACACGCTTGGCGAAATAAAGACGCAGCAGGGCGAGAATGCAGTCGTCATTCCCAACGGCGTGACTCGACTTTACCCTGGGGGTCTGTTGACGCAAAAGCTAAATGCGCTGCGTACCTACAGCGGAGAAGTATGGAAACGCGTTGGAGGACGCTACTAAGGCAGTGATAAGTGATCAGTGGCGACTGGATAGGAGGCGATTATGCCAAACCCAAAACCTAATCTGGCTGGATCGGCCCGGATCAATATCAACGGCAATACCGGGTGACTGGTCGGAGCAAATCTGCCCTGGATAAAATGCGGTGGGGATTTCGGTGGGAACAATTGGGGATCGTACGGCATTGGATCCCCTAATCCGCCTCCGCCGCCAGCACCACTTTCGAGTGACGCGTTGCGGACTACGTTTCAGGCGATGCAGAGCGCTGGGGTGAACGTGGCGCGGTGGTTTCTGTTCTTCGATGGCCGCGCCGGCATCACGTATGACACCGTCAGTGGAAGTCCTACCGGGCTTGATGGAGCTGTCCTTCGCGATATCGATCAAGCCGTCGCGATCGCAAAATCCTATAGCATCAAGATCATCTTCGTGTTGATTTCGTTCGAGTGGATGAAGAAAAAGATCAACAATGTGGTCGGCGGAAGATCGGAGATCTTGAGCGATCCCGCCAAGCAAGACGACTTGGTTAACAACGTCTTCGTGCCGTTGTTCAGACACCTGGCTGACGATACATCCGTAGTTGCATACGATGTGGCGAATGAACCTGAATGGTCGCTGCTCGGTGTTCCCGATCAAGGTGGAATCGACCCGAGCTTAGAGCCCGTGCAGCTAGATGCCTTCCGCGGATTCGTTACGAAGGTCACCCGTGCTGCCCAACTGAACGCCCCGGCACAATACGTGACTCTTGGCTCAGCCCGAGCCAAGTGGGTCGGCATTTGGCAGGGCCTAGGTTTGGATTTCTATCAATTCCATTACTACCCTCAAACAGAAGACCCCAATACTCTCCTCGAGGTCTTGCCAGACCTGCCTCCGGGTATCGACGGGCCGATATGGCTCGGGGAGTTCCCGGCTAATGTGGCAGGAGACCCGGACTACATGGGGGCGAGACTTGAGGACGCTTTCAACGCCGTATTGCCAAGCGGCGCTGACCTGGCGGGCGCGGCGCCGTGGTCGATGCGAAATGTAGGCGACGGGTTCGGCCCGCAAATACGGATGTCTTGAGAGAGTTCTTTGACGCTCATTCTCCAGACATAAACTCTGGGGTGGCTCGGAACGGTTGAGAGTGAATAGTGGCGAGTGGATAGTGATCAGTGCTTAGTCGCGAGTGATATTACGACCGATGTCGGCTGCACTCTGCGTTGGGCTATCGTCCACTGGAAGAATTCGAGCAGAAATCAGGGCAGCGAAGCACTGATGCAGGCCTTGCAGCCTCTAGGGTGACCCTGTTCCATGACTAGGATCCGGGAAGTCAATGGTGCGCTTGCAGTTGGACGCCAACGCGCGTTAAATTCGATAGATAAATCTTTGAGACGGTGTCTCAAGTTTTCTGTCTCACTTAGGGGTTCACCCCGACGGTTCTCGAACCCAGCTGTACCAAAACTGTACCAAAACCCTATGTAATTGCTGCTTCGGGGCTTACTTCGAGCGAGAAGCAGATTCCCCGAAATTGTTGAAAACATTGAAAGCCGAGGGCAAAGGATGGAGTCTTTGGAGCGCCAGAACGCGCTTGCAAAGCAGGTGCTCTCCCAGCTGAGCCGCACGCCCACCTGCAACCACATGATTATAATGGATTTCTGCTGGGAATGGGTGCCTTCTTTTTTGGCAGGTGCTCTCGCAAACTGAACAGCGTGACCAAGCCGTGCAACCCTCATTCTCCTAACAAGCTACGCCGACTTGTTTAAGTTTTCCAAGCGCAGTTTTTGCGCTTTCGGTCCAAGAGTAGATCGCCGCGTTCAGGCTCGGGGATGTGAGAGGCGTAGGGTTTCAGAGTTTTATTTCGAGCTTCCCAAGCTTGGACGGGCGCGCCGAAAAATATTCAGCCTGAGTCTTGTGTAAAGTTATCAAAGCTGATTTTAGCCAGGGTTTAGGAATCTCGCGAATTTCCCACTCGCCTGCAGCCGAGATCTCCACTAGCTTGTTCAGGCACTTTGCACTTGGCGATGGAGAAGCCGCCCGCGCCGATCAGCTCGAAGCTATCGCAGATTGATGTTCGCGGTCAGCGGCTCCTCGCCTTGCGGGAACCGACCGTTACCTGTTGTTTTCCAAAAGGAAGTGTGACACCATGATTCCTGTGGGAAACCCAATGAGCGACTCTATGACTGAAAAAGCGGATGTTCTGCAGGGAACGCTGGCGTTGATGGCCCTCAAGACGCTCGATGTGCTCGGTCCACTGCATGGCTATGGGATTGCGCGGCGGATCGAGCAGATCAGCGGGGATCTGCTGGCCGTGAACCAAGGCACTTTGTATCCCGTCCTGCTGAAGCTGGAGCAGGAGGGCGCAATTTCGTCCGAGTGGGGCGCCTCGGAGAACAACCGCCGGGCGCGTTTCTATCGCCTGACACGGTCGGGACGAAAGCTGCTCGAGACCGAGACCCGGGACTGGGAGCAAACGGCGGCGATCATCGCGCGATTCTTCGCGGTGAAGGCGGAGGACTTGACATGAGATTCCTGAGAAGGTTTCTCGCGCGGCTCAAGAACTTTGCCACCGGGCGGCGAGACGACAAACGGCTGCGGGAAGAGATGGAGGAGCATCTGGCGCGGCAGACGGAGGAAAATTTGCGCGCGGGGATGAATGTGGAAGAGGCACGGCGGCAGGCCGTGATGAAGTTCGGAGGGGTGGGGACAGTGAGAGAGGATTACCATGCAGAGCAGGGGCTGCCGTTTTTTGAAAACCTGTTGCAGGACTCGCGCTTCGCGATACGCATGCTGGCCAAGTCGCCGGGGTTTACAGCTATCGCGGTTCTGACGATGGCCCTGGGGATCGGCGCGACCACGGCGATTTTCAGCCTGGTCGATGCGACGCTGCTGCATCCGCTGCCCTATCCGCACCCGGAGGAACTGGTACGCATCGAGGACGATCTGCCTGGTGCGGGCGCTACCGACGCGGGCATCTCGATTCCGGAGTTTAAAGATCTGCAGCGTTCGGGAATTTTTCAGTATGTTGTGCTGGAGATTTTCGGGTCGGCGAACCTGACGGGTGTATCGCAGCCATCGCGGATGCAATATGAGGGGGTGTCGCCGGCGTATTTTGCGATGCTGGGGGTGAAACCGGAGCTGGGGCAGACGTTCGATCCTCAGGATCAAACGCCGGGGTTCACGCTGGATGTGGTGATCAGTGACGGGTTGTGGAAGCGGGCTTTCGGGAGCGATGCGCACATTGTGGGAAGAAGTTTGCGGGGGGACAACGATTTGTATCGGGTGATCGGGGTGATGCCGCCGGGTTTTCGCGACCCGGGGCGAACCGTGGGCGAGAGGAATACGGAACAGTGGGCGGCGTTGGGTTTTTCGAATGATCCGGCTCAGTCCCCGAACCGCAGTTTGCGGTTGCCCCTGGAAACGGTCGGGCGCCTGAAGCCGGGGCTGACGGTTGCAGCGGCGCAAAGCCAGCTGGACGCGTTGGTTGCTTCGTTGCGGGAGCAATTTCCGGACGATTATCCGGCCGACAGCAAGTGGACGGTGCGGTTGGTGCCTATGAAGGAAAACGTGGTGGGCAACGTTCGGCAGTCGCTGATCCTGCTGTTGGGCGCAGTGGCGCTGGTGCTACTGATCGGCTGCGTGAATGTAGCGAATCTGCTGCTGGCGCGGGCCAGCGCGCGATCACGGGAGATGGCGGTGCGCCAGGCGCTGGGAGCGGCACGCAAGCGGCTGGTGCGGCAATTGCTGACGGAGAGCCTGCTGCTTTCGCTGCTGGGCGGAGTGGCGGGGTTGGTGATTCTGCTCTGCTTGAAGGGATTCTTGCTGCGGCTGATTCCGGAGAGCCTGCCTCGGCTGAACGACCTGTCGATCAACTGGACCGTGATGGTGATCGCGCTGGCGGCTTCGATCGCAGCCGGGGTAATTTTCGGGCTGGCGCCCGCGAGGCAGGCAGGGCGGTTGAATCTGACAAGTACGCTGAGGGTGGAGGGGCGTGGGTCGAAGGGTTCCACGGAGCAGACGCGCACGCGGCGCGTGCTGGTGGTGACGGAGTTTGCGCTGTCGCTGGTGCTGATGGTGGCCGCGGGCCTGCTGCTGCGCAGTTTTTGGGATTTGTACAAGGCGCCGCTGGGATTCAATCCGCAGCATGTGATGTCGGTTCAGTTGTGGCTGCCGAGCCCCAACGATCCGAAGACGGACATTTATGGAACGGCTGCTCAGGAGGCAGTGTTTGCGCGCGAATTGCTGCGGCGCAGCCGGTTGCTGCCGGGAGTGCAGGAAGCGGCGCTGGGAGCGGAGCCGTCGATTCCGCTGCGCCACGACGGCAACCGGAGCGCGCTGATCGTGGAAGGACGCCAGACACAGAGCAAGCAGACTCCCTTGGTGGAGCGGTCGCAAGTTACGCCGGAATATTTTCATTTGCTGGAGATTCCGGTGCTGCGGGGCCGTCCGTTCAACGACGGCGACGACGAGAATGCGCCGCTGGTCGCCGTGATCAACCAGGCGATGACGGAGACTTACTGGCGGGGCGAGGATCCGCTTGGGAAGCGGCTGAGGCTTGGCGATGGGAGGGCTGGGGTTGGCCAACGTGCGAGCAAGACCTGGATCACGATCGTGGGGGTGATCGCGGATGCTCGAACCGAGTCGCTGGCGAACGCGAGCGTTCCGCAAATCTATCTGAGCCTGTACCAGGAGACGCCCAAGGAGCTGGCCATCTTTCTGCGTGGAGACCTGAATGCGAGTGCGATACCGGAAGAGGTGCGAGCGATGGTGCAGTCCGTAAACCCGGAGCTACCGGTTTACGGGGCGCAGACGCTGAACGATGCGGTGACGGCGTCGCTGGAGCAGAGACGATTCTCGATGGATATTGTGGCGGCGTTTGCGGTGACGGCGCTGCTGCTGGCGGCGCTGGGAATTTACGGGGTGATCTCGTATATCGTGAGCGAGCGCACCCGGGACATCGGCATTCGCCTGGCGCTGGGGGCGCAGAGGGGGAAGATCATGGGGATGGTTCTGGGCCAGGGACTGGGGCTGGCGACGGCCGGCGCTGCGCTGGGACTGGTGGGATCGGTGATCGTGTCGCACCTGATGGCGGGGCTGCTGTATGGCGTGAGCCCCACGGATCTGCTGACGTTCGCGGGGGTCACCCTGGTGCTGGCCGCGGTGGCGCTTGCGGCCTGTTATATCCCCGCGCGGCGGGCAATGCGTGTCGACCCGATGATCGCACTGAGATACGAGTAGAGAATGACTACCTGCTCTCTTTGCAGGTGCTCTCGCAAATGAGGTACAACTTGATGCGGCGTAACTATCATCATCCCAGTAGCGTACGGGAATTTCTTGAATGATTCCAACTGCGCGTTTCGGCCCATGCAGTCCAACAAGAGCATTTTCGATAGGAAGGTCGAAGCCTAAAACCGACGAGCGCCCACTTAACGCAGAGGGTGCAACGTCGGGTCTGCTTCGTAATTGTTGTGTCGATTCCTTCGAAAGGAGTATTTGATAAAGCTACAAGGCGGCGTCTGAAAGACGACGAAGAAATGTTGGTTTGGCACGGTGGTTCACTCGTAGCCGCTCAAGAGCCGCGTCAAAATGCGCCCGCTGACAACGACGGACGGCCAGATCGCCCAAATCAACGACTTACTGCCCTGTCGTAGTTGGTCGATTGTTTCGTTTGGACGAGCGCATCAACCTGTTCCCAGGTTTGTGCTTCCCGCCCGGCCAATTTGTCCAGGTAATTCACCCGCCGCGGCTGTCCTCGCCCGCTCCCGATTCTCCTGTTCCGTGGCTTTGCGCTCGGCTTCGCACCGGATTCTCAGGGCAGCGTGCGATTGAGCCACAGTCATAATTTGCGAAACAGTCCGCGGTTGAAGATCCTCGCGTTCGGAGCGTCCAATTCGGAATACAAGCCCGTCTAATTCGGAATCTGATCTCGAGGGAGCCAGCCTAACTCAGATTGGAATGCGACGAACTTTTGAACCTTATCGACAAGGTGGGGTGGTTGTTCACCTTCGCCGGGGCTGCTTACAGTCTCTGTCGATTGCGAAACCTGATGACCAGAGCATGAACCGGAGGTTCGATTCGGCCGGCTGAGTAGATAGAGCAACCTGAAGGGCTCCTTCCCAGCGCAGCGATAACCTGAAATTAAATATCGCGTACCTGAAAAGCTAGTGTAGTGTCCAACAAATAGATGGACAAGTAGATCGGCTCCTGCTATTCTGCGTGCATGCCTCGACCAGTTCCGCTTCCGCTTCCAGAGGCCGATCAACAACAGCTGCGGCAGTGGGTGTCGGCCTTCGGTACACCGCAGCAGGTCGCCTTGCGAAGTCGCATCGTGTTAGCTGCCGCCGAAGGGCAATCGGACAATGCCATCGCTCAACAGTTGGAGCTGAATCGCAAGACGGTGATGTTGTGGCGCGCCCGCTTTGCCGAAGAAGGCCTGGATAGTTTGTGGGAAGTAGCGCCGGGGCGAGGCCGCAAAGCGACCTACGGGCCGGAGAAGATCCAGGCGATTGTCGAGGCCACCCTGCGCACCAAACCGAAGGGAATGACGCAGTGGAGTTGCCGGCTCCTGGCAGCTCGCCAAGGAGTCAGCAAGTCCACGATCAACAACATCTGGCACAGTCACAATTTGAAACCGCATCGAGTCAAAACCTTCCAGCTGTCACGGGATGCGAAGTTTCTGGAGAAATTGACGGACGTCGTAGGCCTCTATCTGAATCCTCCCCAACAAGCGATGGTGCTCTGTGTAGATGAAAAGAGCCAAATTCAAGCGTTGGATCGCACGCAGCCGGGCCTGCCGTTGAAAAAGGGGCGCTGCGGAACGATGACCCATGACTATAAGCGGAACGGAACGACCTCGTTATTTGCGGCACTCGAAGTCCTGCAAGGGCGGGTGATCGGAGAGTGTTACGAGCGGCATCGTCATCAGGAGTTCCTGAAGTTTCTGCGCCGTCTCGACCACGAGTTTCCTGGAGAGATCCCCTTGCACCTGGTGATGGACAACTATGGCACGCACAAGCATCCCCGCGTTCAAGCCTGGCTGCAGCGCCATCCTCGTTTTGTCTCTCACTTTGTGCCCCCCAGTTCCAGTTGGCTCAATCTGGTGGAGCGTTGGTTTGGCGAGTTAACCAGCAAACAAATTCGCCGCGGCTCCTTCCGCAGTGTGGAAGATCTGGAGCAAGCGATCGCGGAGTTCTTGGCGGCCTGGAACCAACACCCCAAACCGTTTGTGTGGACCCCCACCGTGAAATCCATCGTAGAAAAGCTATCGCGCTGTCGACAAACTTTGGAAAAGATTCAGCCGGGTTGCACGTTACCACGGCGGCGAAACGCGAAGCGTTGAGTTGTCCACTTATTTAGCGGACACTACACTAGCTTCTTCAACAAGCTGTTAGTTTAGAGGACTTCCGACGACACCAATCGATTGCGGATCGCGTAATGAACGAGTTCCGTGAGGGAGTGCAGGCCCAGCTTACTCATGATTCTTGCCCGATGGGTCTCCACCGTTCTTACCGTAATTCCTAGCGCCGTCGCGATCTCTTTGTTCCCTTGCCCTTTCGCCAATAGGCGAATCACTTCCTGTTCGCGAGGCGTTGGCTTCGCTTGTGAATTACGATCGTTCGATTCCTTGCCTGCTTTCAGAAACCCTTCGAGCACGATGCTCGATACCTTGGGCGTGAGATACATTTTGCCGCGCGAGACAGCTTTCACGGCCTTTACCAGATGACCAACTAGATCGGACTTCAAGACGTACCCGCGGGCGCCGGCTTCGAGCACACGCCGCACCATTTGACTCGACTCATGCATGGTGAGAATGAGCACGGCAATGTCCGGATTGGTTTCGAGTATCTGGCGGGTAGTTTCCAGACCATCCAAATTGGGCATCGCAATATCGATTATGGCGAGGTCTGGTTTGAGTTTATTGGCCTTGGCCACCGCATCGACACCGTCGACGGCCTCGCCTTCCAATTTCCATCCGCGATGCGCAAGCAGAAGCCCACGAATGCCACTGCGAACCAGGCCGTGGTCGTCAGCGACTAGAATCCGAAGTGTCTTCGTGTGTCGAGTCATTTATGGGAACGGTCGCCCGCACCGTTGTTCCGCTGCTTGCGGAATGAATTTCGAATTGGCCCCCTGCTAACCTCACCCGTTCATCCATGCTGGGGATACCCACGCCGACGTCTGATGGCAAGCCCCGGCCTTCCCTGCGACCGCTACCGATAAATCCACGCCCTCGGTCAGAGATTTCGAGAGTAACTTTTCGGGGGTCCCGCCGGATTCGTATTTCCGCGTGAAGAGTTTCGGCGTGCCGCTGAATGTTAGTGAGGCTCTCCTGCACCACGCGGAATAGAGTCAGCTCGGTATCGCGCGGCATTCTCCCCAGGTCCGGCGGCAATTCCACGTCGACCTGAATTCCGGTTCGCTTGGTAAAGCCTTCCACGTAGTGACGAATCGCATCGTCAAGTCCCGCCTCATCGAGCATTGCGGGATGCAACAAATAGGAAAGAGTGCGGACTTCGCGAATGCAGTGATCCGTCAACGCTTCGGACTCAGCAGCGAGTTTGCGCGACTTTCTGTTGGACGCCGGAATGGAAGTGCGAAGTTGCCCCAGGGTGGCGGCGAGCGCCACGAGATCCTGACCCATCGAATCGTGCAGGTCCCGCGCGACACGGCGCCGCTCCTCATCCTGCAGACGCAGCAAGCGCCCGGACAGAAACTGCAGCGCCTTTTCGGCACCCTTGCGCGCAGTGATGTCGCGGACAACAAACACCGCGCCCCACTGCTTGCGCATTTCGTTACAGAGCGGATAACTCGCCACCGAGTACCAGCCGTCGATCGCGGGCAGCTGGGTTTCGATCGCCACGGCGGAACCGCCTTTCAGCACGGAATCCCAGGGCGCGGGCGCGTCGGTTAGTGCCGTGCCCCAATAGACCTGGCGGTAATCGAGGCCGGCCAGATCCGGATGAACAGACTCGAATTTCTCGCGCATTGCTCTGTTTGCGCGCAGTATGGCGCCCGATAAACTCACGATACAAACGTAGTCGGCGATGGCGTTGAAGGACTGTTCCCATTCATCCCGGGCCTCCCGCAGGGCTCGTTCCACGCTCTCATAGCTCTGGATATTTTTGAGCAAAAGGGCGACCTCGAGTTCCTTTTGATCAGGCCGGAGAAATTCAGCGGGAGGAACGAAGTAGGGATTTTTACAAACGTGACCACCGTAGATCACGGTGGTGTGGCTGCGCAGCACCTGTAGGATTATTTCGGCAGAGAAGCGGCGCCGATTGTACTGGCAGATGCAGAGCGCCTCGGATTCGCAAAGCAAATCATTGAGTCGAACCTCGTACTCGATCAGCCTTTCAGTTCCGGGCTCCTTGCCCAGTGCCCAGGTCATTTCGCCCGCAAAACGCAGCGCGGAATATCCCGTAGCTTTTGTCTCCCGAATGGCCTCCGTCCAATAGCGGAGCATCTCGTCGGGATCGAAATAGCCCTGCTTCAGATACGCTTGGCGCTTGTCGGCCAAGGTCAATTTCCCCGATCGCAGCGCAGCTTCCACATCCACGCCTCGCGTACGCATTGCGTCTGTGAGGCCCGTGGCCGTATTTTCATCCGCGACGTACAGGCACTTCTGGCCGCGGTCGAGCCCAACTTGAATGAAGGTAATTGCGGAGGCCAATTGCTGTTCCGGGGTTTCGTAAATCAAGCAGAGATGATCGTGGAGGGAGAGCGAGGTCAGCAGTTGGGGAAGTGCGATACTGTCAGGCAACCCGTCATTCATGTTTAGCCAAATTTATACATGACTAACTTTTGGAAGAGTCTGGAACCGATAAGCCATGAAGTCAAGCGCACAAAATGCCTACCAGATTTCTGGTACGTAATCTACGGAATGTTGGCGGAGGGATGGAGTGTTCTATAAACAGAAAGCTCGCGTAACTCGCGGCAAAACCCGGTGGCCGTTTGTGGGCGGGATTTCGAGGATTGAAAGGTGCAAATCGAGGACGCAGTCTGGTGGTGAACCACGACGCTACACAATCCGGGGCGAAACGCGCGCGCCCGAAAGCCGGCAAGGCTGCCCGGGCCAAGGCGAAACCCGGACCGAATGAACATGCCCTTCGGCGGCTGGCGGCTATCCTCGAACACTCCCCGGACGCCATTATAGAGAAAAGATTGGATGGCACGATTACCAGTTGGAATTCGGGGGCCGAAAAGACCTACGGATTCGCGGCCAGCGAAATGATTGGGAAATCTGTCGCTATTTTGTCGCCTCCCGAATGCGTGGAGGAGATTGCTGAGATTCTTGACAAGGTAAAAGAAGGCGAGGCCGTCGAACTCGAGACCACCCGGCTGACCAGAAACCGGAAAAGAATCATGGTCTCCCTGGCGGCGTATCCCATCCGCAACCGAAGAGGAAAGGTTGTGGGGGTCTCGACCATTGCTCGAAACATTACTGAGCGCAAGAGAATGGAAGAGGCGCTTTTCCGATCCGAGGCCAATTTCCGTTCATCGTTTGAAAATTCGCCCTGCGGGCTTCTGCGGACCGCGACCGGGGGCGCAATCCTGCGAGCCAATCCCGCCATTTTAAAAATGCTTGGCTACGGCTCTGAAAATGAGCTGTGGGCGCTGAACATGACCGACGTCTACAAAGATCCCGCCGAGCGCGCACTCTTGGCCGACCGGTATCTGGTGGAGGATGTTTGTCGAGACGTGGAAACAGAATGGAAGTGCAAGGATGGAACGCCGATCACGGTGCGATTCAGCGCAAACGCGGTGAAAGGAATGGATGGGCACCTCGCGTATTTCGAAGTCGCAGTGGAAGACGTCACCGAGCGCCGCAGCCTGGAGAGGCAGCTCCGCCAGTCGCAAAAGATGGAGGCGATCGGACGCCTGTCCGGCGGTATCGCACATGACTTCAACAACCTTCTGTGCGTGATCATGGGTTACGCGGAGTCGCTCCAAGAACGCATGGAGCAGAATCATGCGCTTCGCAAGAGCGCGGATGAAATTCTGAGGGCCGCCAAACGCGCGGCGGCACTGACCGGCCAGCTCCTGGCGTTCAGCCGGCAACAGACGCTTGACCCCAGAGTGCTCGATTTGAACCACATTGTTTCCGACATCCAAGGATTGCTCAGGCGGGTGATCGGGGAAGATATCCAACTCAGCGTCGCGCTCGATCCCGAGCTGGGGCGGTTGAAAGCCGATCCCAGCCAGCTCGGACAGGTGATCGTGAACCTAGCGGTAAATGCACGCGACGCTATGCCCGATGGAGGAAAGCTCACCCTGGTAACGCAAAACTTCGTGATGGATGACGTCTTCGTGCAGCGCTACCCATACCCCGTCCAGCCGGGGCCCTACGTAGTTTTGACAGTGACCGACACGGGAGTGGGCATGAGCCCAGCAACCAAAGCGCGGGCCTTTGAGCCTTTTTTTACCACGAAAGAGGAAGGCAAAGGCACAGGGCTGGGATTATCGACGGTGTACGGAGTCGTCAAGCAAAGCGGCGGGTACATCGAGCTCGATAGCGCGCCCGGCGCGGGCACTACATTCACGATATATCTGCCGAGAGTCGAGGGGGCCCTCCCGCCCGAGAGCGCACCCTTCAATGACGCCATCATTTCCGGTGAAGCCTACGAAACCATCCTGCTGGTGGAAGACGAGCAGGCGTTGCGGACTTTGGTGCGCGGCATTTTGGAAAGTGCCGGGTACACCGTCCTGGAAGCAAGCGACGGCCGGGAAGCCCTGGATCTGAGCCGACAGTATACCGGCACGATCGACCTGTTGCTGACCGACATCGTCATGCCGCGAATCAGCGGAACCGTCCTGGCAGAAGCATTGGAACAGCAGCGTCCGGAACTGAGGGTCCTGTTCATTTCTGGGTACACGGGTCTGACGGTGGGAGGGAAGAATCCGGTAGAGGGTCGGATGTATCTGGCGAAGCCGTTTTCCCGGCAAGCGCTGGCCCGCAAGGTTCGCGAGGCATTAACGAGGTAACCCTTGGCGTCCTCTGGTTCACGTGAGATCGAACGTCGGGGGCCTGAGACCAAGTTGTAATTTCGACTGGTTCCACACAGCGCGCTTGAGGTCATCCCGGTAGAGCAAGTCGAACGTCTTACCGCTTCAGGAGCACGACGATCACGAAGCAGGAAAATCCGAATGAGCACCGCTTCCTAGTCGTTGGCATTTTCGAACAAGGGGAACCCGTGACCGTTCGGCTTGATGAGCCACCTTTTGTCGGCATGGAACTGGTAACCGGTCGCGGGTGGCACGGTATAGCGCCGGGAATCAAGCTGCGTGTAGCTTACGTAAAGATCCGACCCGAAGGCGAGGAGTCGCTGCGACCGATCCCGCAGCGCATGATTTACGTCGTAGAGGTGTAGACGCGGTAAGGGCGAGGCCGGATTGAAGACATCCTGTCAAATCATTACCCATCAACAGTGGGCCCCGTTGACGGCGCATTCGGAAGTAATCTCCGCGACTCTCTGGGGGTAACCCGCCAGCGCGTGTTATGCCGTATTCGCCATAATCCGCTGGAATTCTGGCACTCGCCAATGAAATTGCTTTGGTGGCCGCCCCCGTGGCGGCAAGCAAGTGCTCGGTGGATTTTTGGATTCACGATCCTGCGGAGACAACCGGCAGACCCGAAATCGCTGCCTTAATAAGAAGATAGTTATCTCTTACGTGAACGTGAGCCGCGATGGCTCCGCCCATCCATCCAGTTGCCAAGATTACCGCCAAGAACGAAGTCGCCGGAACCAGAGTACGGACTGCGGCCTCAGCGGCGTATTCGTCACGAATCGCCGTAAGGGACACGTTTCCGCAGGTTTTGTCTAGAAAAACAGTTTACCTAGAAAAACATGCGCGCCCTGGCGCGATTGTTCGGTAGGCCTCCAGAAGGGGTGTCGATTAAAGAGTCGTGCCTGCCTAAGCCGGCACGGAAGTCTTCGACAAGTGATTGACTTCGGCACGGTCGCGGGAGAGAATTCCATGTTCGGGTGTTGGAGTTCGCCCTAAACCGCCCCTCCCGAGGGGCAGATGACTCCTACGAGGGTTTCTACTTGCTAGGGAGTTGTCTGTTTTGTTTTTCCTTCCTTAGCACCGACTGCCCTCACAATAGGAATCAAATTCAAAGCACGGCGAAGTGTGGCCAGCCTAGCCGCGTGTTCGGTGGACTCACATGAGCCCAGAAGCGCAAAGACCTCATGCATCGTTAAATCCCTATCAAGCGAACCGGCTGCGCATTACCTGCCAGTACATCGACAAACTTCTTGGCGAGATAGAAGACATTCTGAATGCAACTACCTCCAAGGCCGCGTTTCCTCGATATACCGCAGATATCGTTGCAGCCCGGCGGCGAACAATCGAGGACTATATCGCGCGTGTTCGCGCACAGTTGGTTCGAATTTTGGACGGACAGGGGATCGCTCGCGAGAACGCCTCGATTCCTGCGTCCCGAGTGGTTCACGTCATGCTGGGCGCAATTGACATCGCGGCCGAGGAGCTAAAACCGAAATACATGCGGGGGTATGGAGAGGTTCCGGAGACTGTCGCGACGGAGTTGAATGGCATTGCGGGTGAGGTGAGCGGTCTGATTCATCGGTTTGATCGCTACCTCTGCGAAGGCACCGGCGGAGATTTAAAGGCGCGATTAGAGCGCTTGGAGCATTCCGGCAATGATTTGAAGCTTCTTGAACAGATCGAGGAGACGGTTCGCGACCGCGGACTGGTGGAATTCCGTTCCTCGATCACGAGTATCCTGGATCGGGCGGAGGACCGAAGCTTCGAAATCGCCGTGTTTGGGCGCGTAAGCGCTGGAAAGTCATCCTTACTAAATGCGGTTCTCGAAACGGATGTACTCCCCGTCGGGGTTACACCCATCACCGCGGTTCCCACACGTATCATCCACGCCGAGGAGCCATCCCTTTTCGTTTGGGCCTCGGATGCCCCGAAGAAGAAGCTCGACATTTCGCGGTTGCAAGAGTTCGCAACGGAGCAGCAAAACCCCGGAAACATGAAGCATGTGACCCGCCTAGTCGTGGCACTTCCCTCGCCAAGATTAGAAGGTGGAGTGACATTTATGGATACGCCGGGTCTGGGATCTCTTGCGACGAGTGGCGCCGCGGAAACGCTGGCTTATCTTCCGAAATGCGACCTCGGTGTTTTCTTGATCGATGCGGCTTCAACTCTTACCCCGGACGACCTTCAAACAATTATGAGTCTTCACGAAGCGGCGATTCCCGTCAATGTGCTTCTCAGCAAAGCGGACCTGCTCGGAGCAAAGGACCGCGTCGGCATCGTGCAGTATGTCAGTGAGCACATCGCCTCGGAATGCCAGCTGGACCTGCCGGTACATCCTGTCAGCGTTTTGTCGTCGTGCAAGGAAATGCTCGACGAGTGGTTTCAAACCCAGATCGTTCCCCTGTATGCGCGCGCGCAGAACCTGAGGGCCGCATCTCTGCGACGGAAAATCGGCGCCCTGCGCGACTCCGTGGGCGCAGCCCTCGAGGCACGTCTGACTAGCGCAGCACGATCGTCTACGAAATCGAGAGAACAAGCGCGTCGTGCGGAGGCGCTGCTCCGGCGAACAACCGGCCAAATTGAAGAAACGCACACTCTTTGCGAACGGTTCATTGGGGAGCTTCGCGCGACAGTGCCGGTCGCGGTTGAGGAGGCGGCGAAGCAATTACTGGACTACTGGTCCGAGAACAGCGACCGGCCGGTTGTATCAGGACAGTTGGCTCGTGACAGCATCACGCAATTTGTTCATTTGCAGGTTAGAAAGCTTCAAACAGAGATATCAACCCTTGCAGCCCATCTCGGTCACAATCTTTGGCAATCGGCCGCCGACCTAGGGCTTCCCGACGCACCAAGTGAGGGGGAGTTCCAATCCGTCATCCGAGGTAGCCCGGTCTTTGAATCTCCGGCGATCAGCCTCAGGATTTCTCGGCCGAAGCTCGCCTTAATCTTCGGACGGGGAATCGCCGAACATTCGGTGTCCGCGCAGATTTCCCGGGAGATGCGCGGCCCATTGTGCGTTGCGTTGGACGCTTATTGCCAAGTACTACGCGAGTGGATGGATTCCGTTATGGGCCAACTAAAACAGAGATTTGAGAGCTATGCCGAGAACTATCGAGCTCAGGCCGAGCGGCGGTTGGAAGGCAGGGAAATTACAGCAGAGGAGCTCGTCGGTCTCGAAGGAGACCTTACGCGGTTGAAATCGAACATGGCCTTAGGGCGCGCACCTCGCGAAGTCGACTGGCCGCAGCAGATCTCAAAGACGTCGTGAGAAATGCGAAAGGACAGCAAGTAAAGCAACTCATATGACCAGATATCTAATGGCAGCAATCGGTGCCGCACTCGATCCGTTTTGCGCTTCTGGGCGTCGGGTTACATCAGTGAGCGGCTGGGACCCCGCTTTCCTTATGGCACCTTGGTAATCAACGGTGGCCGCAGAGGTTGAAGTCATCAAATACGCGCACCAGGGCGGCGTTCGTTGCGAGTAGCGCAGCGTTCGATCGGTAAAGCTTGCTTCTGTTTCGCGCCATAGATCATGGGACATTTAAAGGCAGCGTTCGAAAACTTGATTGGCCGCGAGGCCGAGATGCAACGGCTTCAAACAGCGTTGCGCAAACGCCAGAGCCAGCTCATCTGGGGAGTCGCGGACGCAGGTAAGACCGCGCTGATCAACCGTGCGCTCGGTGACCTTCCCGAAGGCGAGCGCCGCAAGTGCATCTGCTGGACGGGTGACGCGAGCCGGCGGCAGATCGTCGAGCATTTGATCCGGGGACTATACCTGGCGGGGGACTTTTTCGTGCGCAAGAAGGTCCACGCAGACCGAGCTACGGAGGCGACACTGACTCGGTGGATCGGCGAACAGTCCGCAATGAGGTTACGGGGAATTTTGTTTACGGCGGCGGTGCAAGGTGAGTATCGACTCTTTTTGGATCATTTGCCACCGTCTTCGCACAAGTTGGCGCAGCTCTTGAAGGAGATCGTGTACCGCACCAAGACACCGGTCTATCTGTGTGCGCAGGGTTACTCTCAAGGTGACATCGGATATGCCTGGAGCCTGTATTGGAACGATGAATATCGAATCCGGCTGGGACCGTTGTCCGAGGGGCCTGCTCGTCAACTTTTGCAGCGTTGCATTCAGCGGTTTGGCTTGGGCTTGCTCGATCTGAAGAGTTTTCGGAAGGGCGTCTTGCATTTGAGTGGGCACTTGCCGGGTTCCATCGTCAAAATGTGCGAACTTGCGGCAGATCCACGCTATCGCTATGGAGATCAGCTGAAGGTGCAATTGATCCATGTGGATTATCTGTTGCAGGGCAATCGATTCTCGTCATTCTATGTTCCGAGTCACACGGTATGAGCGACGGTGAGATCGTCGACCAGGAGGCGTCCTCAGAACCTGCTCTCCGCAGACTCGCAGAGTGGGCGGCGGAACTGGACTCGGAGCGGGTTCGCGAGGAAGCTGAGGGGCTCGCGGGTCGGACCAGCGAGGGCCGATTCTACGTCGCCTGCGTCGGACAGTTTAAGCGAGGGAAATCGACACTTCTGGATGCTTTGCTAGGAGACCACGTCCTTCCCACGGGAGTACTGCCGATAACGGCGGTGCCTACCGTTGTTCGCTACGGGAGCTCGAGAGGAGCGCGCGTGCGTTTTCAGGGTACGGCGTGGTCGGATATCGCCCCCGAAGATCTCAGGCAATACGTTTCTGAGGAACTAAATCCTGAGAATAAAAAGAGTGTGACTGGAGTAGAGGTGTTTTCTCCAAGTCCGCTGCTTGCTCAGGGAATGTGTTTTGTCGACACCCCTGGGTTGGGCTCTGTTTTTGCTGGGAACACGGCGGCGACGCAGGCGTTTGTTCCGCACATTGACGCTGTCATTGTCGTTCTGGGCGCCGATCCGCCGATTTCCGGTGAAGAGCTGGCGCTGGTCGAGGAAATCGGTAAACAGGTTGATGATGTCCTGGTCGTGATGAACAAGGCGGACAAGACTTCGGATGATGATCGGAGGATCGCCAACTCCTTCACCACCAAGATGCTTGGAAGGCGGCTACAGCGACCCGCCGGTTGTATTTACGAAGTCAGCGCCAAAGAGCGTCTAGAACATCGCGGTGCGGAACGCGATTGGGGAAGGCTGGTTGATGCACTGAAGCGCCTGGAACGAGAGTCTGGACGGGGCTTGGTACGCCATGCCGGGGAGCGAGGCATCTGCCGGTTGAGTGAGGAATTGCTCTCAATCATTTCCGAGGAAAGAGACGCTCTCTGGCGCCCAATCGAGGAGTCCGAACGACGTATTGGAAACCTTCGTCAGACAACCTCGGAAGCCGAGCGGTCGCTCCGAGACCTGAGATATCTTTTCACAGCGGAGGAACACCACCTCTCGGACACGTTTCTTATACAGAGGAAGCAGTTCCTCGCCCAGACCGTCCCAATCGTGAACGCTGAGTTTGCACAGGAGTTGAAAAACCTGGGGCGCCGTTATGGTCCGAAATTCCGGAGAGACGCGATGCGTGCTGCACAGCTAGTTTCGGAGCGGCATGTCCGGCCGTGGTTACAAGTCGAACAAGCCTCAGCCGAGGCGGCGTATCGACAGGTCGCATCTCGGTTTGTGGGAATTGGAAATGAATTTCTCAAAAAACTCTCGGAATCGGGTTTGCCTGATCTGGCGCGAGTGCCTAATGCTCTGGATACCGAGGAAGGTTTCCGTGTGCCCTCGAGGTTCACGTTTGAAAATCTACTTCATGTTTCCTTGCCGGCGTCTCCTTTGCGATACCTAGCGGACGTCTTCCTCGGGGCGCTGCGCGCGTTCAGTGTGATTGAGCGTCAAGCACGACAGTTCCTTGATTATTTGGTGGAGATAAATAGTACGCGTGTTCAATCGGACGTCGTGAATCGGGTACAGGAAAGCCGAGGACAACTGGAAGTCCAGATCCGAAAGCTTCTTCACGAAGTGAACCGAATCGCGGAACGGGCTCTTGATCGCGCGCGGACGATCAAGGCCGAGGGGACCGTCGCGGTCGAGGCCGCTATGTCCCGTCTGGACGCCATTGAGGGCGCGATTCGGGACCTTCGAACGGGGAGGGATTCGGAGTCCAGGCGGATTTGAACTGAACATGTGCGCGAAGGGGGCCACAGAAAAGTCCCCGCCATTTCGGTCGATCAGCCAGTCGAACTGAAGGCCTGTAGCCGTGAGGGGTGCGCAAATCAAATGAGGAGTGATTCTGGACCCTAGCCACCGGTGGGCTTGGCTCGGTTGGCTGGCGGAGGATGCCTCAGTTTGCTTGACGATCTCCTCTACTTTCCGTTGCCGAAAATGAGAGGTGTCGGTCTGCCTGATTGAGAAATTCTCTCAGGCTTAGCGCATTGAGTCCGGCAAGAACTCCTGCGTGGGTTGTTCGCGAAGCTTACGGCGCCGCTCCACTTCTTCGTCCGTCAGCCGTGCGTCGTAAATCGAGCGAGGCTCGATCGAGCGTGCCACCAGCGTGGCGATTCCTGCGATGAGTAGCAGCGGCAAAATGAAGGAACGATCTCGGCCGGTCAGTTCGATCATTAGAATTACCGCCGAGATTGGACCTTGCGTGGTTGCAGCGAGCACCGCGCCGGCCCCGAGAATAGCGAAGAATCCTGGAGGCACACCGGGCCATAACCAAGACCAAGCATGTCCCAGCACTGCGCCAAGCAAAGCTCCCGTGGTAAGCGAAGGTGTGAATAGTCCGCCGGGTGCGCCGCTGCGGATGCACAGAATGGTGGCGGCAGGCTTGAGGATAAGCAGTGTGAAGACCAAGGCAGGCGCTACTTGGTTCGTAAAGAGAAGCTGCGAAAGGTCCTTGCCGTTGCCGAGTATTTGCGGAAACCAGATGGATGCAACGCCGACTAATCCGAGGACGATCACCGGCGCAATTATTCGTTGCCCACCGTGCGGCTTGTTCCGATCGGCCCAGCGGACCAGCCGAACGTAGGCGACCGAAGCGATGCCTGCGACAGGAGCTGCAAGCAGAGCCCAGACAAGTACCGAAGCGGAGTTTGGAAATGCCGGAATGATATAAGTCGGGGCGTCAGGCAGCGCCAGCCATGAAACAGCGGTCGCAATCATCGATGTAAAGAGCGCCGGGAGGACAAACCGAAGCGCGAGCTTCCCGCGCATCACCTCCAGCGCGAAAAGAGCGCCGCCCAATGGCACACCGTAGGCAGCGCCCATCCCGGCTCCGGCTCCACAGGCCACCAACAGACGACGCTGCTCGTCCGACAATGATCCCCGGTCCGAGAAAAAGTTGGCGAACACTGCGCCAGCTTGTTTCGGAGCGCCCTCGCGTCCGAGCGAGGTTCCCATGCCGACGACAAGAATGGAAAGTAACGCGCTACCGAGGGTACGCAGCGGCGGCATGCGCCCGGCATGGAACCAAATAGCAGCGGTAGTATCGATGCCGTTACCGCTCGACAGTTGCTTGAGGAGAATCTGGCCTGCACCAACTAGAAGTCCGGCACCGAGAAGAACCGCCAAGTGCCGCGGCACACTCGCGTGCTGGGCGGCATCCAAAATGTCGGTTGCCGATCCCTTCCAGGCGGTGTGCTGAACAAATTCCAGGAGCCGCGTCAGGAAAGCAGCACCAAGGCCCGTGCCTATTGCGGTAAGGACTACCGCTAGCCAAAACTGCAGAGCCCCCGGCTTTCCCAACGTGGAAGGAATCGCATTGCTGTCAGAAATTTGGCCTGTTTTTGACATGGATATGGCCAGTTAAGCATACCGTTGGAGCGGCACAAAGACCTCGTTATTGCGGCGTGGAATGCACTTGCGTGGGGCAAGTCAATCGGGACAGACGCAGCCGAGTCGGCTGTAATTTCGGACTGGCCGAGGCGCCACGAACTGCGCTGCTTTTCTTGACGACATGGCACTAAGAGGGAAAGCAGGCCTGGCTCAAGATCTGTTGAGTGAGTGAACCGCCAATTGGCGAAGCCAAGATTGTAAACCGATCAGTGCCCGCCAATGGAATCGCGCACCGTGCCGTATTTGCCGCCCCAGGTATCGGTCATCTGGCTGCGAATCTCCCATAACTCGGGAAAGAATCGGATGCGCATTCCTTCATTGAGGAGCTCGACGGCGCGGCCTTTCAAGGATTTTGCGCCCAATCCGATGGTGCGCATGATCAATTGCATGTGCACCGCACGAAATCGCTGAAACAGCTCGTCGAACTCGGCGAAAGCCTCGGCGACAACATAAGCGTCGGAATGGGTGTATTCGGAGTTGTAGATTTTCTCGATGTTCAAACCATGCTTGTCCAGGTAGGTGGTCTGGAACGATTGCCAGAGCGGGGTGTGCATGCGCAGTAGACTTCTGAATCCGGGCGATTCCTGGCCGCTGCCGTTTCCCAGACGTCCCCGGATTTCCTGATACTCTTTTGGGGACATGGTTTCGAGGAGCGACAATTCGTCGATCATGAGGCGCTGGGCGATGTGCACCCGGCGGAAGAGGGTGAGGATTCGGTTAGTGTTCTCCTGTTGGATGTAGTCATCGATGTCCAGGAGGGTGTAGGCGATCAGTTTCATCCACATCTCTTCCACTTGGTGGACCACCTGGAATTGCAGCTCGTCCGGATTGCAGAATTCCTTAAAATCCTTCTGGCAGGAGAGCAGCGCTTTGGTGTTCAAATAAAGTTCATAGTCGAGCGTGCCTTCACCATTCATGATCGAATAAAAGAATTCCCGATCCATCGCGCCCCTCCCTCAAGAAAACGTCGCAGAAACCTTCTTCTTTCTTCTTATGATTGCAAAAGGCAACGCGCCAAAACTCCCTTCCTAGCCGGGAACTACCGCGGTGACGTCGATCTCGACGCGTGCTTGATCCTCGATTAAGCCCACCACTTGCACGGCGGTCATCGCTGGGTAATGACGCCCTATGATTTCGCGATAGACGACGCCAACCTGCTCGTAGGCATTGATGTACTCGCTCTTGTCCACCACAAACCATGTCATGCGCACAATATGTTCGGGCTTGGCGTCCGCTTCCGCCAGTACTAGCACCACATTTTGCAATGCCTGGCGGACCTGCCCGACAAGATCCTGTGCAACGAACTTCTCTTGGGCGTCCCAGCCGATCATGCCGCTCACGAACACAAAACGCCCGGTCGCCGCTATCCCGTTCGAATAGCCTCTAGGTCGCTTCCAATCTGCTGGTTGGAGGTATTTCATGGCCTCTCTCTTCACTGTTCCACGCGGAACAATTGTGAGTCACTCGCCTGTTTCAAAAGCCGAGATTCGTGCCCGTAAATCATCCGGCAGAGCAATCGCCCGGTTCATTTTCCTATCGATCAGGACCACAACAACCTTGCCGCGCACCCGGTCAGTGCCCGTTGGTCCTGGTCCTTGCAGCAAGATGTCCAGGCTTAATGAGGTAGTACCGACCTTGCGCGCAAGAAGAGTGGCGGAGAGCACTTCGCCAAAACGGCTGGGTGCAACGAAATCGACTTCCAGGTGAACCGTCGGCAACCCCCAGCCATGAGCGTTGATAATGTCCGGGAAAGAAAAGTGCAACTCTTCCGCGAACCAGTCTTCCACCAGATTGTTGAATATCTCGAGGTACCGGGGATAGAAGACGATACCGGCGGGATCGCAATCCGCGAAACGTACCGGGACTTGCGCGCGATATGGCTCCGCTTTAGCGAGGCGGTGTTCAGTCAAGCTGGCGCTCGCTTTCTTGAAACAGCTGAATGATGCCGCGCGCAATAATGAGTTGCTGAACCTCGGTGGCGCCTTCATAGATTCGCAGCGGGCGAATTTCGCGGTAAAGACGTTCAACGGTCGAGCCGCTCACAACTCCCAGGGCGCCGAAGATCTGTACCGCCCGATCGATGACGCGCTGAGCCGTCTCGGTAGCAGTCATCTTAGCCATCGCCGCCTCTACGGTTACGGGCCGGCCCTGATCGCGCAGCCATGCCGCACGATAGGTAAGGAGGGCCGCAGCGTCGATGTCGTTCGCCATGGTTGCCAGATTGGCCTGCGTGAGTTGGAAGTCACCCAAAGTCTGGCCAAACATCTTGCGCGAAGTGGCGCGGCGCAAAGATTCCTCCATCGCGCGCCGCGCGAAACCAAGGGCTGCGGCGGCCACCGAGGTGCGAAAGACGTCGAGTGTAGCCATCGCCACTTTAAAACCCTGGCCTGGCGCACCCAGCCGTTGCGAATCAGGGATCCGGCAATTCTTGAAGGTTAGACGAGCGAGCGGGTGCGGAGCGATCACCTCGATGCGCTCGCCAATTCCAAATCCAGGCGTAACAGCATCAACGATGAACGCGGTGATCCCGCGGGACCCCTCTGCTTCGCCGGTCCGCGCGAACAGAACATAGAAGTCGGCGATGCCGCCATTGGAGATCCAGGTTTTTTCGCCATTCAAGATATAAGCGTCGCCGTCGCGGCGAGCTTCGCATTGCAGGGCCGCAACGTCAGAGCCCGCGTCCAGCTCAGAGAGAGCGAATGCGGCGATGGCCGAACCCTTCACGACACGAGGCAAGTACTGTTGCTTCTGAAGAGGAGTTCCGAAAAGGGTGATAGCCCCGGAACCAAGCCCCTGCATGGCAAAGGCAAAATCGGCAAGGCCGGAATGCCGCGCAAGAGTTTCACGAATCAGGCAAATTGTCCGCGTGTCGATGGACTCAGCAAATGCGCCGTAAGAGACGCCGCCAACGGCGTGCTTGAGCCACCCGCCCGCACCGAGCTGACCGACCAATGTGCGGCATGCCGTCTCAATATCCTGTACGTGTTCAGCACTCAAGTGAACGCTAGCCCATCGTTCCAATTCCACAGCCAGCGCCCGGTGGTGTGGTTCGAGGAACGGCCAATCCAAGTGATGGTGATGAGCCATCCTCAATTTCCCTCGAACTCGGGCTTCTGTTTCTCAACGAAGGCATGATAGGCACGGTGAAAATCATTGGTAGCCATACAGATCGCTTGGGCCTGAGCCTCGGCCTCGATGGCCTCATCGACGCCCATATTCCATTCTTGTTGCAACATTTTCTTGGTCATGCCATGAGCGAACGTAGGGCCGGAGGCCATCTCCGCCGCGAAGTTCAAGGCTTCCGGCAGCAGAGATTCCGGTGCGAGAAGACGGTTCAGAAATCCCCAACGCTCCGCCTCTTCGCCGCTCATTATCCGGCCGGTGAGCAGCATCTCCGCCGCGCGACCCTGACCGATAACGCGCGGCAGGAGCGCGCAGGCGCCCATGTCGCAGCCGGCGAGGCCCACGCGAGTAAACAAGAAAGCGATTTTGCTGCGCGCTGTTCCCAGACGAATATCCGACGCTAAAGCCAATATCGCGCCCGCACCAGCGCAAATGCCGTCGATCGCCGCGACGATCGGCTGGGGGCAGGCGCGCATCGCCTTAACAAGATTTCCAGTCAAACGCGTGAACTCCAGCAGGCCCGGCATGTCCAGCTTGGTGAGCGGACCGATGATTTCATGCACGTCGCCCCCCGAGCAGAAGTTTTCTCCGGCTCCGGAGAGGACGACGGCTTTGATATCAGGCGCCTGGTTCATGGCCCGGAAGAGATCGTGCAGTTCAACATAGGAATCGAAAGTGAGAGGGTTTTTGCGTTCCGGCCGGTTAAGAGTGATTGAGGCGGTCTTGCCTCGCACTTCATACAAGAAGTGCCGGCCCCGGTAGTCAGCAAGGGGATTGCTAGCGATCGGCAACGGATGGGGCTTTCCGGGAAGATATCGCATCAGCTTTTCCTATCGATCGGAGTGAGCCTACGCTTCACTGTTGTCACTGCCGGTGCGCTACAGTGCTCTTTCAATTTCTGGAGCATTCCCAGCATGGTCTGCTGGTCTTCCTGGCTGAGTCCGCCCAAAAGTTCCACAATCCATTGTTCGTGATGAGCCGCCATTCTGCGGAAGCGCTTGAGTCCAGCCTCGGTTAGCTTCACGGTGATAGCGCGGCGATCGTCGGGATCCAGGATTCGCAGCACCAGGCCTTCTTGTTCGAGCTGATCGGTTATTCCAGTGACGTTGCCCCCGGAAACCATCAGGCGCTTGGAGAGTTCGCTCATGCGCAAGCCAGCGGGGCGGCGCTCGAGCTGCGCCATCAAGTCGAAGCGCGGCAAAGTGGTTGCAAAATTTTGCCGCAGCCTGCTGCGAACGTGGGTCTCGACCCGCATGGTGCAAGAAAGCAGGCGAAGCCACAGGCGCAGTGCTTGATGATCATTTTTGGTCGCGCGGGTCTCGAGATCCACGAAGGCCGCGCTGCCGCGCCGCGGTTCGGAACCGTTCTTCCTTAGCGCTGATGAAGTTTCCATTTTCCCCTCACGTCAATTCGCCGCCCGAAACCGAGATTGCTTGCCCGCTAACAGCTTCACTCCCCGGCCGGCATAGCCAGGCAACTGCGTTGGCCACTTCCTCAGGTTTTATTAAGCGCTTCTGTGGATTCCGCGAAACTAATTCCGCCAGCGCCTGGTCCGGCGTACGACCAGTCTTCGCTGCGATGTTGGCCACACTTTCCGTAACCATGTCGGATTCGGTGTAGCCTGGGCAAACCGCGTTCACCGTCAAGCCTTTGGCCGCAACTTCCATAGCCAGAGCACGGGTCAAGCCGATCACTCCATGTTTGGAGGCGCAATACGCGGAGACGTACGCATAGCCTGCCAGGCCGGCAGTACTTGCGATATTGACGATGCGTCCCCAGCGCGCCGCCAACATGTCGGGCAAAGCGGCCTGACTGCAGTGGAAGGTGCCGTCCAAATTAATCGACATCATTCGCCGCCACAGCGCGATATCTGTTTTTAAGAAAGGCGCGGAACTCGCTTGCCCGGCATTGTTGACGAGGATCTCGATTTTACCGAAACGCGAACGCGACGCTTCGAAGGCTTGCTTCACCGCGTCAGAGTCGCTGACGTCCGCGGAGATGTAATTGAGCTCGCGGATTTTTGCGATGTCCAGATCGGCATCAGTGGGAGCAGCAACGCTGCGGCCCAGCATCGTAACGCGCGCGCCATGGGCCAGCAAAACACGTGTGATTGCCGCGCCGATTCCACGGGCACCACCGGTGACCAGGGCATGCTTGCCTGCAAGAAGCTGCGACATCGGATTTTGCGAGGCTCCGCTCACGCTTGTACCAGAAGTAAGGCACGTGCCATGTTTCGCTCCAACTGCTGCTTACCCGACAAGTATTGATCGGGCCATCGAACGTCGGTGTATCCCTGCTTTGCCGCTTCATGAAAAGTCCACGCTGGGTCGGCTAGGTGAGGGCGGGCAATCGCGCAAAGGTCAGCGCGGCCAGCGGCGATGATGGTGTTCACATGATCGCCTTCGAAGATATTTCCGACGGCGATGGTGGGAATGCCCACCTCGTTGCGAATGCGATCGGAGAATGGCACTTGGAACATGCGTCCAAACACCGGCTTTTCGGCTTTACTTACTTGCCCGGAGGAGCAATCAATCATGTCGGCTCCGGCGGCGCAGAAAAGGCGCGCCACTTCCGTTGCGTCTTCCGGCGTAATGCCTCCGGGGACCCAGTCGGTGGCGGAAATTCGCACGCTCATGGGTTTGTCGGAGGGCCACTCTTGGCGCATGGCCTTGAAAACTTCGAGTGGATAGCGGCAGCGATTTTCGAGCGAGCCGCCGCACTCGTCGGTGCGAATGTTGGTTAGCGGCGAGATGAAGCTGGAGAGCAGGTAGCCGTGGGCGCAATGAAGTTCAAGCCAGTCAAATCCGGCGGCCGCGCCGCGCTTGGTCGCTGCCACGAAATCGGCCTTGATGCGATCCATGTCTTCTCGTGTCGCTTCGCGTGGCGTCTGCGACACGCCGTCGACGTAGGGCAAGGGCGAAGCCGATACCAGCGGCCAATTCCCGGAGGCCAACGGCTGATCGATCCCTTCCCATCCGCGGCGTGTGGATCCCTTGCGGCCGGAATGGCCAAGCTGCAAAGCCATCTTCGCGTCGGCGTAGGTGTGAACGTAGTTCACGATGCGCTTCCATGCGTTCATCTGATCGTCGTTCCACATACCCAGGCAGGCTGGCGAAATCCGCGCGTCCGGCGAAACGCAGGTCATCTCGGTAAAAACCATGGCGGCGCCACCCATAGCCCTTGCGCCGAAGTGCACCAGATGAAAGTCATTGGGCACACCGTCATCGGCCATGTAAGTGGCCATGGGCGAGACGATCACTCGATTTTTCAGAGAAACTCCACGCACCGCAAAAGTGGTGAACATCGGGGGAATGGCGCGATCGATACCGCTGCGAGCGGCGAACCATTTCTCAACACCGTTCACGTAGTGGGAGTCTCGTAACTTGAGATTCTCGTGGCCGATGCGCTGGCTGCCGGTAAGCAGGCTGTAAGTGAACTGCTCCGGCTCGAGATGAACGTAACGCTCCACCTGCTCGAACCACTCCATGCGATTGCGAGCCGCGCTTTGCAGCTTGAGCGCTTCGATTTCACGTTCGTCTTGATATCGCTGCAGTGCGTGGCAGATCTGCCCGCTGTGATCGAGCAACACACGAGCGAGAGACATGGCGTCTTCCATCGCCAGTTTGGTCCCGGAGCCGATCGAGAAGTGAGCGGTGTGAGCGGCATCGCCGATCAGAACGATGTTTTTGTGATGCCACTTTTCGCAGAGCACGCGGTTGAATTTGAGCCACACCGCGGAGCCGGTGAGATGCTTGGCGTTGGAAATCAGCGGGTTGCCTTCCAGCCGCTCCGCGAATAGTTTCTCGCAGAGGGCGATGGATTGTGGCTGATCCATGTTGTCGATGCCGGCCTTGCGCCAATTCTCCTCGGGGGTTTCGACGATAAACGTGGACCAATCCTCGTCGAAGCGGTAGGCGTGCAAGTTGAACCAGCCCCACTCGGTTTCCTTGAAATCAAAGGTGAAGGCGTCCAGTTTCTTTGTGCTGCCGAGCCAGATGAAACGATTTTTCCGGACTTGAATGTTGGGCTTAAGGAATTCCTCAAATTTCCTTCGGGTAATGGATGCGGCGCCGTCGGAAGCGATCACCAAGTCGTTCTCGCGGGAATACTGTTCCGGATCAGTGACTTCGGTTTCAAAGACCAGCTTTACGCCCAAGCCGGCAGCGCGCTGTTGGAGAATTTGCAAGAGCTTCATTCGCGCGATGCCGCAAAATCCGTGACCGCCTGAGGTGAACTTGCGTCCTTTGAAATAAACGTCGATATCGTCCCAGTGGCGGAAAGATTTGGTGATTTCGGAGTGAGTTTCCGAATCAGCGTCTCGAAAACCGCCCATGGTCTTGTCGGAGAATACGACGCCCCAGCCGAAAGTGCTGTCGGGGCGGTTGCGCTCGATGACCGTGATGTCCCAGGAGGGGCTGGCCTTTTTCGCGAGGATCGAGAAATAAAGTCCTGCGGGCCCGCCTCCCAGGCAAACGATTTTCATGGCCGCTCTCCTAGCCCAGTGGGTGAACCCCGCAAGTCAGTGATGTTTACAGTCATGCGGGCAGCTCCCGCAGTGCTTCCCCTAATTTTTGCCCGGTGTCGTCGGCTAACGCTGCTTCGCGGAGCTTCTTCAAGGATTCAGCGGGATTCTCGGTGCGATGGAGCTTCGCAAGCGCGGTCAATATCTCGTCGAAATGTTTTCGTCCCCGGACGTGGGTCTCGCCGTAGCCTTTTACGATCGTAGGACACTGGGCCAGCTCCACTGCTAGCGGATAATTCTGCCGCGCGAGGGCGACCACCTGCGCTAACCAAACGGAGATCGCTTTGGATTCTTCGTGGAAGCGCAAAGATGCTCGCCGCCAAGGGCGCATCGCCGCCAGCACGTATAGCTGTAAAAACCCTCTTAACGAAGTGGTCTGCACCACTTTGCCATGCCGCGTGAAACGCTGGACTACATTGCGGGCCCAACTGGAATTCAACAGCCAACGGCCGAGCCGCGCGGGGAGGATGTCGGAGATCTCCTCAATTCCGGGATAAAGAAACTCGTTAATCTGCACCAGTTGTGCAGCGCTAGCTTGCGATTCTTCGCGCACCCGTGCGAACCGGGTGCGGCGTGTTTTCAGATCGGCTACGCGGACGGCATCCTCGTAGGACATCCAAAGTGCAAGGTGACGGCCAGTTTCGCACATTAAAGCGAGGTCGCCGTTACCGTACCGCGCATCCAAGTCTCGTACCGCTTGCAACTCGTTCAAATACGCGGCGGCATACGAGACATCCTGATAGTCAGCGAGGCGTTGGACGCCCGCCAACAGAATCGCGCGGCTGGCTGGCGGAAAATCGGCGTCGATCCTTGCCGCCAGTTCTTTCAGCCGAGGTCCCACATTGGGTAGTGCTTTCCCGGCGGGCTCGATAGTCGTTGCAGCCTGTCCGGAAGCGGCATCGAAGGCGGCGGAAAAACCCGCGAGGCTGGACTCCACTCCCACTCCCGCCCTGTGAATTGCATCCTCGAATTCCTTTCGGCCGAAGGGCAATGCGCCGCTACGGGCAAGCGCGCCAAACAAAGCCGCACTGATCACGCTGCCGCTTTCGGCGGCGATGCGCGCAAAATCGTTGCGCACAAATACCTTCGCTGCGGCGCTGCCTGCTTCGATCAGTTTCTGGGCGTCGATCTGACCATCGCCAAGCGCGGTCTTTTCGATCATCGAATAGACGCGGTGCGTGGAGGCGATCAATATGGTTCGATCCGGGGTCACCAGTCCGCGCTGGATAGCGCGACCGGCTTCCATCAATTCGGAGGCCAGCACGATGTCGAGTTCTCCGGGAACCGGCATCAATGCCAGCACTGGTTGCTTGCCGGCTTCGTGGGCCGCAGCCTCGGGAAAGATTTCTATGTAATAGATGGTAGTTCCCGTTCGCTGAGCGACGCCTGGCACCGACGTCGTTTGCGCGAGGTAGCCGGCATGTTCGGCCAGATCGACAATCCAATCGGCAAGCACACCGCCACCCTCGCCACCCATGGCGACGATCGCGATGGTAATAGCGCGAGCCGCGCGAAAATCGCTGGTTACACTTGGCAGGCGTGCGGTGGAAGCTGTCTCCATTTGATTCAGGTGGTAATGCCTGCGAGGCGGCGATCGGTGCTCCGCTGCAGGAATCCGATGATGTTGCTTCGCATGCGCGCTCGGAAAGAATCAAATGCAGTTGGATTGGAAATTACTTCCGCGCGGAAAAAGGACGGGCACAATCGCGCCGCATGCGCTACCTCACCGCAAAGGCCGCATCCCACACAGCTTTCCAGAACCGTGGCGACCGGATCTTTTCGCAGCGGATCGGGGTTGGGCTTGATCGAAAGGGAAGGGCAACCGGAGAGGCGAATGCAGGAGTGGTCGCCGGTGCAGGTGTCTGCGTCAACGCCGAATTTCTCGCGCACTACGCGCTTGCCTTCTTTCTGCATCTTGCTCATCAGCGGTTTCACACGGCGCTGCTTGTTCAAGGTGCACTCACTCTGCGCGACGATCACCTTGGGACCTTTTTCCTTGGTAGTGAGCGCTTCCTTCAGCACGCCGCACATCGCAGCTAGATCGTAGGTGCGAGTGATCGTCCTTACCCACTTCACACCGACGCCGCGCACCGCGTCCGCGATGGAAAGCTTGGTGGTACGAATGGGATTGCTGGCCGCCGACGACAAGATGTCTTGTCCGCCGGTGGCGGCGGTGTAGCTGTTGTCCACAACAATCAATACGCTGTCGCTTTGGTTGAACACGGCGTTGCCAACGCCGCTGGTCAGACCGTTGTGCCAGAATCCTCCGTCGCCCATGAAACTGATGGTGCGCTTGTTGGTTTCCTTGGTATTGAAAGCGGCAGAGCTGGCCCATCCCAGACCGTATCCCATGGTGGTAGCGCCAATATTGAAGGGGGGCAACGTCGAGAAGAGGTGACAACCGATATCACAGCTAACATGGTGAGAGCCAAGTTCTCGTTCAACCAGCTTCATCGCCGTAAAAATCGGCCGTTCCGGACAACCGGTACAGAAGGATGGAGGCCTGGGATGAATCTGACCATGGGCGTCGAATACCGGCAGCGCCTTGGCCGCAGCGGGAGGCCGGACAACGGCCGGCAAATTCTCCCGATCGATCAATTCGGGCGCATATTGCTCGATGAATTTCAGGATGCCCCGCACAACGACAGCGCCAGTATATTCGCCGGCCATCGGGAGCATGCCTTTGCCATGCACTTGGGTCTGCACCTCGGCCTTGCGTAATATCGCGTGCAGGTTCTGCTCGATGAAGTCGGGTTGCCCCTCTTCGATCACCAGCACACCGCGTTTGCCGATGCAGAAGCGCTTGATTTCATCGTCAACCAGCGGGTAAGTGACGTTCAAGATGTACAGCGGAATCTTGCTGTCGCCGAAAGCGTTAGAGAGCCCCAGAAGTTCAAGGGCTCTCACCGTGCTGTTGTACATGCCGCCTTGCAGGATGATGCCGAAATCCTGAAGGCCGTCGGAGAAGAATTCGTTCAGGGCGTGTTTCTGGATGAACTCCAGCGCCGCCGGCCAGCGTTTCTGAATTTTTTCGTGCTCGTGAAGAAAGCTGCCAGGCGGTAGGACCACGCGGCTGGCGTCCCGCGAAGGATTCTCGATAGCTTGTTTTAGAGTGAAACGAGAGCGGACATTATTCTTGGCTATGAAGCTTCCATGCACGTGACAGGCGCGAATTCGCAGCTCCAACATCACCGGGGTGTTGCTGGCCTCGGAAAGCGCGAACCCCTGTTCCACTGCATTTACGATGGAGGGCAAATTGGGGCGCGGGTCCAGAAGCCACATCTGGGATTTCATGGCGAAGGCGTGCGAGCGTTCCTGCATGATGCTGGAACCTTCGCCGTAATCCTCGCCAACGATAATCAGCGCTCCGCCAAGTACACCGCCCGAGGCGAGATTGGCGAGTGCATCGGAGGCCACGTTGGTGCCCACGGTAGATTTGAAAGTCACCGCTCCGCGCAGAGGATAATTGACGGACGCAGCTAAGGTAGCTGCTGCGGTCGCTTCGGAGGCGCTATGCTCGAAACGCACGCCGAGTTCTTCCAAAATGGGGTTAGCGTCAGTCAGCACGTCCATCAGGTGCGAGATCGGCGCTCCCTGATAACCCGCGACGTAGGACACGCCGGACTGCAAAAGGGCTTTGGTTACCGCGAGGATTCCCTCGCCGCGGAATTGCTGGCCTTCACCGAGGTAAAGTTTCTGAACTTCTTTCTTGAAGAATCGTTCCGCCATCTTGGCCACCTTTCCCGGCCATGAATGGAGCGTTGGGAGCTGCCAGGAGCACGCCACAACCATGGAGCGGCGAAGACCGGTCCAATAAAGATTAGGCCTAAACAATTTATGTGTCAATTGAATCTGGTTTTATCCCGCCGTTAGCAGAGCTAGCACGCGGCATGGGCTGCCGGACCCTGTAACGATCTTCAGCGGGGTGGTGATCAAGAGCGAGCCTTTCGGCGGGAGTTGGTCGAGATTGACCAAGCTGGCGAGTCCAAACTTTCCGCTCCCGTGCATGATGGTGTGACACGGGAATGGCGGAGTAAATTTGAAGGCTTGTCCGGCATCCGTTCCCACACCTTCCGAGCCCCAACCGATCACATCGCGTTGTTTCGCCAGGAAGGGAACTAGATCGGGATGCGGCCCCGGCACGTGAGAGCCATCCTCCTTAATATTAAGGAAGGCGTTAGGGTCTTTGCGCTTGGACCAGTCGGTGCGCATCAGCACCCAGGAGCCCGGCTCGATGCGGCCGTGCTTTGCTTCCCAGGCTTCGACGTGTTGCGGAGTTAGCAGGAAATCCGGGTTGGCGGCGACCTCGCGGGATACGTCGATCACACAGGCCGGCGCAAAAAAGCTTTCCACGGGAATAGTGTCCGTAGCGTTTTGTGGAAAGTCTTTGCCGGTGACCCAATGGATAGGCGCGTCAAAGTGGGTGCCGGTGTGCTCTCCGCAAGAAAAATTGTTCCAGTACCATGCAGGCCCGCGGCTATCGTACTTGGAAATTTCTTCCAGGCGGAAGGGCCATGATTTTCCGAAGTCCGGGGGAAGTTGAATTACCGCAGTATTCGCATCCAGCGGCTGACTCAGATCAATTACCCGGATCTCCCTATTGGCAAGGGCTCGAGCAAATTGCGTCAGAATGTTTTCCGGCATGGCTACGCCCCCGTGGAAAAGTGCTCATTAAACTTGATCTGACCTGAAAGTAACAACAGGCTGCTGAGCGGTCGGCATGACGCCGCTTTCATAGTGGTTCATGTCCAAACTCGCAATCATTCGTTTTTCGCGCACCGGCCGTAAGCAGGCGCAAAAAGCCGGAACCACGCTAGCCGCCATACATAGTGAAGCCGGTGAGGCCGAGAACCTTATCCTTCGATTGAACGATGTGCTCGTACATACGCTGTCGAGCGCGCTCGGGATCTCGCTCTTGAATCGCTTTCAGAATCTCGCGGTGTTCGCGGGCGGGCACTTCGCCGTAATAGTTGATATCGATCGCGGCAAACATGATCCGCTCCATCTGCGAGCGAGCTTCACTCACCGCCTGCAAGAGCATCTGGTTTCGGGAGAGGCGCGCGATGGAAGTGTGAAATAGGGTGTCTGCCTCGATGAAACGGACGCAGCTTTCCCGGTCGTCGGGACTGCAGGTGATTTCTGAAAGTTCGGAAAGCCTCTGAAATAGAGCGGGATCGGCGGGCTTGTGGGCGGCCAGCTCCGCCGCCGCACATTCCACCGCGGAGCGGAATTCGTAAATGTCGTTGAGGACCTGCACGGTGATCTGCGCCACAAAGTAGCCGCGGTTGGGGACAATTCGAAGCAGGCGCTCGTTTTGCAAGCGAACCGCCGCCTCACGCACCGGGGTGCGGCTGCCCTTGTACCGATCGGCCAGATCCTTCTCACTCAGGGCTTCGCCGGGCTGATAAATAGCGTGAATAATGTCGCGTTTGAAGGCACGGTAAACCCTCTCGCTGAGCGTCGCCACCGAGCTTTGGCCCGGAGACCACGGAGCTACCGAGGGCGATGAGGAAACTTGCAAGGACCTTCGACTGCTTCGAGTTGCCATCTTGGAATTGCCCTCCGCGCGATACCGCAGTCTAGCACTTTTCCGGGGATTTTCTAGCGCTGTCAAGTCGTATACCGTGGACATACAAAATACATCCACTTGACATGCCAGAATCCCCCGGTGTAGCTTTTGGGCGGCGCCCGCAGAGTTCGGGGCGCTGGGTGCGGCGGCCCCCGATGGGATTGCCGAGAACCGAGGCCGGGCTCGAAGGAACAGCGGCAGGCCAGAAACGAGTCGAGCGAGATGCCGTCTTCCTTTCCGATTGAAGCGGTGCGCGCCACTTTCCCCGCGCTCCGGCAACCTCCTCCCTTCATTTTTTTCGACAATGCCGCGGGTGCGCAGATTCCCCAAATCGTGTTCGACGCGGTGAACCGGCATCTGTTGGAGTGCAACGTCCAGCGCGGCGGCCGCTATCCCAAGAGTCAGGAAGTGGATGCCACCATCGCCCGCGCCCGGCAGAGCGTGGCGGACTTGTTGAACGCCCGGGACGCCCGAGAAGTGGCTTTCGGAATGAACGCCACTTCCTTCATTCGCCTGGTCAGCCTGGCGATCGGCCAGACCTTGGGCGCCCGCAATGAAATCGTGGTAACCGACATGGACCACGAAGCCAACGTGGCCACCTGGCTGGCCTTGGAGCGCGAGGGCGCCCAATTCCGATGGTGGCGGATGCGCAGCGACGGAAACCTGCACGCCGACGACCTGCGCCCGCTGCTCTCTTCGCGCACACGCCTGATTGCTTGCACCGCCACTTCAAACGCTCTCGGTTCGATTGTGGATGTGCGCGCGATCGCCGATTTGGTGCACGCCGCCGGCGCCGAGCTGTTCCTCGACTGTGTGCACTACCCGCCACATGGGCCGCTGGATGTACAAGCCTGGGACTGCGATTATCTGGTTTGCTCCGGGTATAAGATTTTCGCGCCGCACATGGGATTTCTTTGGGGACGCCTTGAACTTCTCGAGAAGCTCCCGACGTTCCGCGAAGACTTCATTCCGAATGAGCCGCCCCTGAAAATCGAAGCGGGGACATTCGTTTACGAAAATGTAGCGGGAATGGACGCAGCGATCGCATATCTCGAAAGCTTGGGGAAGCCCTCCGGCGGGAGCACGAACCCTTCCGGTTCGCGCCGCGCGAATCTGGAGCGGGGCATGACCGCTATCCGAGAATATGAGAAGGGTCTTTCGCTCGAGTTATTGAGCGCCTTCCATGGATGCGGCGCCACGATCTACGGAATCGCCGAAAAGGACCGAATCGACCAGCGCGTTCCCACGTTCTGCTTCAATCTTGGTAAAATTCCTCCTGCCCGGGTTACCGAAGAGCTTGCGCGCGCGGGGATCGGGGTGCGCGACGGGCACATGTACTCGCCGCGCCTGATGCACCGCCTGGAATTGCCCCAGGAAAGCGGCGCAGTTCGCGTTTCGCTGGTGCACTACAACACCATCGAAGAGATCAATCGTTTTGCCAGTGTGCTACGCGACTTGAGCAAAAATGGGTAACGCCCCCGAGACGCCCAATCCGCACCAATTGGGACAAAAGAACGCCCCGGGGCCCGGCGCAGCGGGGCCAAGCAACGAACTTCGCAGGCGGTTGAGCCAGCGCCAACTGACCATGCTGGCGATTGGCGGCGCGATCGGCGTCGGCTTATTTCTCGGCAGCGGGTATACCGTTCGTTTGGCTGGTCCGGGGGTCATCATCACCTATTTGCTGGGCGCGATCATCGCGCTCATCATTTCCTACTCTCTCGCTGAGATGGCCGTGGTTCATCCGGTGGCCGGCTCGTTCGGTGTGTACGCCGAAAGCTACTTGAGCCGCTGGGCGGGTTTTGCAGTACGCACCACTTACGGTTTGGTGCAGATCATCGCGATCGGCGCGGAGGTGACCGCGGTCGCGATCTATTTCACATTCTGGTTTCCCAGCGTGCCGCAATGGGTGTGGGTGCTGGCGGTATCGATTGGATTGGTGGCCATCAATACCATGCAGGTGGGAAGGTTCGGCGAGATCGAATATTGGTTCGCGCTGATCAAAGTGGTCGCGATTCTTGCGTTCATCGCGGTGGGTGGCGGGTTGATCCTCGGAATCGGGACGAGGCATGCGGTGGGCCTATCGAACCTGACCTCGCATGGCGGGTTCTTGCCGCACGGCTGGACCGGCGTTTGGCTCGCGCTGACCCTGGTGGTCACCAGCTACATGGGCGTCGAAGCGATCGCGGTTACTGCCGGCGAGGCCGAAAAGCCGGAAGAATCCATTCCCAAAGCGATGCGTACGATCGTCTACCGCCTGATTATCTTCTACGTGCTGGCCATCACCATCATGCTGGCGATGACGCCGTGGAACCAAACCGGGAGCGGCAATGGCCTTACCGCCAGCCCGTTCGTGCAGGCCTTTTCAGCGGTGGGGATTCCCTATGCCGCTGGGATCATGAATGCGGTGGTGATCACCGCGGCGCTTTCTAGCTCCAACACCGATCTGTACCTCACCACGCGCATGCTCTATTCCCTTGCCCGCGGGCGATTCGCTCCGGCGTGGCTCGGCACCTTGAGCAAGAACGGCGTGCCCCGCCGCGCGCTGGGTGTTTCCACCGCCGGGATGGCGGCTGCGATTCTTCTAGCGATTTATGCGCCCGGCAAAGCGTTCCTGGCGCTGTATGGGGTAGCGATCGCCGGAATGTTTTTCGTGTGGATCGTCATTCTGCTCGCCCACATAGCCTTCCGTCGCGCCCTTGGCCCAGAGCGAATCGCTCGCCTTCCCATGCGCCTGCATTGGTATCCTTACTCTTCGATTCTCGGCATCGTGGCGCTTTTGGGAATCACGGTGAGCACGTTTTTCGTTGACGGATTGCAATATACGGTCCCTGCGTTCATCCCGTTCTTGATAGTCATCTCGCTTGCCTACTGGAGCATCCGGCGAAAGGGAGAGTTGCCGCCAGTCGCCGGCTCGGTCGCGGGGACGGGGACGCCGGAATAAATTAATGATGTGAATTATTGAGGAGGATTCGACCATGAAGCGAGTCTTGCTCGGCACGAGCATTTCAATTTGTTGCTGCGCTCTGGCATTTGCGCAAGGCGGCGCAACCGGCGCGCTAGCCAGGATCGTCGAGGACGCCAGCGGCGCCGCGGTTCCTGGCGCCCAGGTAGGTATCATCGAGCAAGTCTCCGGAAGTCGCATTCGCACCTTCACAACGGATGAACGCGGCAGTTTCAATGCACAGCGGCTCCCGGTGGGCACATATTCGATCGAGGTGCGCGCCTCCGGTTTTGGTGAAGCCAAAACCACGGGCATAGTTTTAACTTCACGACCCATCATGACTCCATGTTTTTGCCGGTACTGACGTGCGACGATATCGGTGGGACGGGAGAGCTGCACGACGTTCCGGATTGCACCGGCCCCATCGTCACCCAGTACCAGAATGTCGGTGGGAACACTTCTGCTGTGGTCAGTGGATTGACTGAGCCCGCACCAGGCACGTTCGGCACTTGTACCAGGAACATGCTTCCCGGTCCATGGCTGACCGCGTGGGACGCATCGCTGGAAAAGTGGTTCCCCATCCACGAAAAGCTGAAGCTCCAGTTCCGCGCCGACGCTTTCAACGTTCTGAACCACACAAGCTTTGGAAACCCCTTCCTCACGTTCGGGGCGGAGACGGTATCGGGGACCGCTGACAACGTCAACAACGACTCGCACTTTGGCGGGGGAGCTCAGCGCCAGTTCCAACTGAATCTGAAAATGATCTGGTGAGCTCGGTGCGGACGCCTCCGGTGCATCGCCTTGGGCATGTTGCCAGCGCCTGAGGCGAACAACCTTTCCATTTCCAGCCGCTTGCAGGCGGCCTCGTCAACGCGCGCGCCAGCCAGCGTCCGCGGCCAGCCACTCCAGCGTATTTATCGTGTACCGCTGATATACAAGCGAAATGTTGTTGACATATCGCCGGAGTGACGTGTATCCTCCGGCTCAACCTGGGGTGCATTTGGAGGCCGACTTGAAAAGTGTCTTCGCTTCTCGCTTCGTTTCAGCCATTGTCTTCTTGATTCTCGCTGGCGCGTTTACTTCCTCGGCCCAGCTTTTCCCCGGCCGAATCACCGGTACCGTCCAGGACGCCCAGGGCGCCTCAGTGCCCGGCGCTACCGTCAAGCTCTTGAATCCCTCCACCGGACAAGAACGCACCGACACCAGCGATGCCAACGGGCAATTCAATTTTCCCCAGTTGCCGCTCGGTACCTTCCGTATAACGGTCACCAAAATAGGCTTCCAAACCACTGTGGTTAACGACATCGCCACGTCGGAAGGGCAGGTCAATAACGTCAATCCGGTTTTGCAGGTGGGCACCGTGAGTTCGCAAGTCGAGGTCACCTCGGCCCCGGCGCTCATTCAGACCGAGACCGACTCATCGGGCGGCCAGCTCAGCGAGCAGCAAGTCGAGTCGCTGCCGATCGGAAATAGCGACTACACCCGGCTGGCTCTGGTTCTTCCTGGCGTCACTCAAAACAGCAATTTCGCTTTCGCCCAGTACACCATCAACGGCTCGCGGTCGCGATCCAACGGTTTCAATATCGACGGCGCATCGGACACCGATCCATCCACTTATCTCCCTTCGATCAATGAAGGCGGCAATTCCGCCACCGCTGCGACGCGCCTTCCCCTGGATGCCATCGAGGAAGTCAGCATCAGTGCGAATGCCGGAGCCGACAGCGGGCAAAACTCCGGCAGCGTAATGAACGTGATTATTCGCAGCGGAACTAACCAGATCCATGGCTCGGCCTATGAAATGCATCGCGACTCCGCGCTGGATGCCGCCAATTTCTTCGAAAACCTTAGCGGGACGCCGAAAGCGCCCTTCATTTGGAATGAGTATGGAGGAACGCTGGGCGGCCCGATTTCCATTCCCCACGTTTACGACGGCCACAACCGCACTTTCTTTTTCGCGGGTTATGACGGGGGCCGCCTGAGTCTGGGCACCACGCTCAATGGCAACTCGCCCACACCCGCGCAGATTTCGCAAGCGACCGCATTGGTCCAGTCGCAAGGCATCGTCCCGAACCAGCTGGGCCTGAACATTCTAGGTCTCTATAAGTCGTTAGGCCTTTCGGGTCCCTTCGTCATCGACAATCGCGGCAGCCAAGCCCCCGATAGCGGTGTCTTGAAGATCGATCACAAGATCTCCGACGCGGATTCATTGTCCGCGCGATATCTCCACGGCGATGGCGAAGATCAATTTCCGGGTGGCGGACCGGGCCCTGGCGGCGGTTCGCAGTTGGGTCCGTGGTTTGGCGTAACGCCCACGGTGGCCGACAACTTCGCGATCAGCGAAGTTCACATTTTTAATACCAACCTGATCAATACCCTCCGCCTGGGCTGGAACCGATTCAGCCAATTCCAAAAGGGCCGGGACGCCAACGAAAATCCGGCCACCATCGGGTTCAATACCGGGGTTGGTCCGTCGAGCTACGGCATCCCCGAGATCGATCTCGGCGACACCGCTTCCGATGGGTTTTCGAATTTGGGACTGCAATATGGCGCGGGCGGCCGGGTGGCTACCAGCTACCAAATCGCCAACGAAGTCAGTTGGACTCGTGGTGCGAACTCTTGGAAATTCGGTTTCAACCTCCTTCACAATTATTCCGACTACACACTCGCTGGATCGCGCGGCCTTTTTTCATTCACTGGATCTCAACTCGGAGACTCGCTTACATCGGACGGCGGTCTCGCGGCTCTGGTCGATTTGATTGCCGGCCTTCCCACACCCGGTTCCTCCCTCACCTTTATTACCCGGGTGGGCAGCGGCCGGGCCAATATCGATCAGAACATCATCAGTGGCTTCGCGATGGATACATTCAAACTTACGCCTCGGGTCACGGTGGTCGCCGGCCTCCGGTACGATTTCTTCACCACCGTCAACGAGTCCCGCGGGCGCTTCTCGGTATTCGATCCGAGCCAGGGCCTCGTCGAAGCATCGCAATTGCCCGGCGGTCACATCTACGACGCTCCGAAAGGCGATCTTGGCCCGCGCGCCTCCATTGCGTGGGAGCCTCCCATCACCGTCCTCCCCGGACGCCAGACGGTAATCCGCGCCGGCTTCGGCATCTATTACGACACGATTCCGCTCAACAATTTCGAAGAAGGGCTCGCGCAAAATCCAATTGGTCCGACGGCTGGCTATACCATCGTACCAACCGCACCCATTCCCTTTGGAGTGGGGGTCCCCATCTTCGGCACCGGCGCTCCTCAGCCCCCGTTTAATATCGAGAGCATCCAGCGCAATTTGAAAACGCCGAACACCCAGGAATGGAATTTCAACATTCAGCAGGAGCTGAGCCCGCGATTTGTTTTTCAGCTTGGCTATGTGGGAAATCACAGCATTCACCAACTTCAGCTGCTGGACATTAACCAGCCACCTCTGGGTGCTGGATATGGACCCGGATGCGTGCCTCCCGGACAAAACCCACCACAGCCCAATCCCACGTGCGAACAGGACGCCCGGCCCTATAACGCGGAGTACCCCACGTTGTCGCAGATCAACACCATTTCGACGGTGGGCTTTGCCACCTACCATTCGCTCCAGGCTGTTTTAAAATCGAATGACTTCCATGGCTTAACCACGCAGGTCGCCTTCACTTGGTCGCACAATCTGGACACCGCTTCGGAAGTGGAAGATTTCTTTGGCACCAGCGGGTATGTGCCTCAAGATTCAACGAACTTGAAGGGCAGCTACGGGAACTCAGAATTCGATCAGCGGCGGGCGCTGATCATCACCTACACCTATGCCATTCCGTCGCCGAAATCCGAGGGCATGCTCGCGTATGCGGGCAAGGACTGGCAAATCTCGGGAACCACAACCCTACGCGACGGCATGGCTGCACCGCTGCTCACTTACGGGGATGAAAGCGGTGTAGGCAATTACCACGAACGCTACAATTGCGTGGGGCCGATCACCTATCAGCTGAAGAATTTTAGCCTGCCCTACGCGTCGGTCAGCTCTTTCTCCGATCCTGCCCCGGGAACTTGGGGCAATTGCCCCCGCGATCCCCTGGTGGCCCCGGGATTGAACGCCTGGGACATCTCGATACAGCGGACATTCAAACTCACAGAACGGTTCGGATTTCAGTTTCGGACCAGCTTCTTCAACGCGTTCAATCACCCGAATTTTGCCGAACCGGCTCCTGATCTGAGCACCATCATCAGCGCCACTGCGGACGACGGCAGCTTTGATTCTCATTTTGGCGTCGGCGGCCCGCGCAACATTCAATTCATGGGCAAGTTCACCTGGTAGCCTAACGGCGGCACCGTGCTGCCGCCACGGAAGGCACCGCTGGCCGGGCCACTGTGGAGTCGTGGCTCGGGAGCGGATGCCCGCAATAGCCAGGAAGTTCTCTCCGTCTCGATAAGGGCCGGGTTTCCGCAACAGGAGAGCACATGACAGACAACAGTCGAAAATGCGTGGGCGCTTTGATTCTGGCAGTCGCTTTGGGCGCAGCTGTAGCCGTCCCCGCGCAGGCCGCCAAGCCCTCCCCTCCGGGCCCAATCAAGATCTCTGTAGATGCCACCCAGATCTCCCAACGAATTCTCCACGCCAAACTCGTGGTTCCCGTCCAACCTGGGCCTCTGACGCTCTACTATCCGAAGTGGATGCCCGCAGACCACTCCCCGGACGGACCCATCTGGAATTTGATGGGGCTCAAGTTCTCCTCCGGCGCAAAGGAAATTCCCTGGCATCAGGATTTAGTGGATATGTATGCATTCAACCTGGACATTCCTGCTGGAATAACCACCCTCGATGCATCCTTGGACTTCTTGACCTCGGCTCCGGGGCCGTCGATTGACTTCAGTGCGTCCAGCGCCGCGAGGCTCTTCATACTGATGTGGAATCAGGTGGCCCTCTATCCGAAAGGTTGGCCCGCCGCCGATTTGACCTTCGATCCCACTCTGACGGTGCCGAGTGGTTGGAAATTCAGCACGTCCTTGCCGGTCAGCAGCCAATCGGGCAACACCATCACGTTCGCGCCTGTCCCGTTCGATCTATTGGTCGATTCACCGGTTCAGTCGGGCGAGTTCATACGTGTTTTCCCCCTGAATCCTGGGTCGCAGCCTCCGCAGGAGCTGGATGTCGCTTCCGACGATGCTTGGGCGCTTGATGTCCCGCCCGGATTGATAGCAAACTACAAGCGCTTGGTTGCAGAGGCCACCGCCCTCTATCAGTCGCATCACTTCCGCGATTATCACTTTCTTCTCACTCTGAGCGACAACGTGATGCGCCTCGGCCAGGAGCATCATGAAAGTAGCGACGACCGCGTGTCCGAGCATACATTGGTAGACCCGAATGCCCGCTTGCGAGAAGCAGGCCTCTTCCCGCACGAGTTCACTCATTCGTGGAATGGGCAGTACCGCCGCCCGGTGGGTCTAGCCACGCCGGATTTCCAACAGCCCATGAAGGGCGAACTCTTGTGGGTCTACGAGGGCCTTACCGAATACCTGGGTACGATTTTGACCGCGCGCAGCGGTCTTCTTACCCCGGCCCAGACGCGAGAGCATCTTGCGGAAACCGCTGCGGAGTTGGATCACCGTATCGGCCGCCATTGGCGCTCGCTGCAGAACACCGCAAACGCCGCGCAGATTCTCTACTTTCAACCCCCCGAGTGGGAGTCCTACCGCCGCGGTGTGGACTTCTATCCAGAGGCGGTGCTGATTTGGCTCGAAGTCGACGCTACCATTCGAAAACTCACCGGCGATCGCAAATCGATAGACGACTTCTGCCACGTCTTCTATGGTGGGCCGGACGGAGAACCGGTAATCAAGACTTACACTTTCGAGGATCTCGTTGCGACTCTGAATGGAATCGCCCCGTACGATTGGACCGCGTTTTTTCGCGCGCGCTTGGATTCTACCGAGCCCGGTGCTCCCCTCGGTGGCGTCACCAGCGGAGGTTGGAAGCTGGTATATAACGACGATCCCAACGAAATACTCTCAGCCGGCGAGGCCGTTTCCGGATCCGGGGACTTCACCGCTTCGATTGGCCTGCGGGTGAGCCGCGATGGCACGGTGGTCGACGCGATTCCGGGCATGCCTGCGTTCGAGGGCGGCTTGAGCGCTTATCTGAAAATCGTCGGCGTCAACGACCGTCAATTTTCAGTAGACGAATTGAAGCGCGCGGTTCGAGATTCAAAATCGAATTCCGCGCCCATTGAATTCCTGGTGGACAATACCGGCACCCTGGAGAAGCACGAAATTGAATACCACGGAGGCAGCCGCTTTCCCCATCTGGAACGAGCGGAAGGCGCTCCCGACTATCTCGGTGAAATTCTCAAGCCGCTGACGCCGGTAGATGCTCACTAGCGCCGCGCAAAACGATGAATGGCCAGAGCGCAGGAAGAAAATCCTTAAGCTTTCTGGCCGGTGATATGCAAGGGGCTGGGTTTTAACCTTTACCGGTGGTAACCGGCGTTTCCTGATTGAGTATGGCCACCCACCGCACTCCGCGCTTGATCCATGTAGTAGTCTCGATCACCGCGCCGGTGGGAAACGTTTGGCCGCCTTCTTCGCCGTGGCGCACTGCTTCGTAGTAGAGAATCACCGTGGTCGCGTTGGGCATGAATCCGTGGATGCGGCGCAGCTCGTAGCGGGTGATGGTACGTTCGTTCATGGTCGCCAGATATTCGGGCTGAAGGACGATTCCGGATTGAAAGATCATCATGGCATCGGCGGGCACCAGCTTCTCGAATTCTTTCGCATTTCTCTTCTGCGCGGCGATCCACACCCGCTTCTCGAGCCGAACCACCGCGGAGATAGTCGCGCGTTTCGATCGCGGCCGATTCCCGCGGGTTTTCGTTTTCGAGCTGCGAATCTTCACGGTCATCTCCCGGTGCATAGCAGTGTGAGCCGGACTTGTATATTACACCGGGGTTGGTGGGGTAACGCGGTTCAGCGGTGTTCGCGCGGCGGCGGTGCACGATCTGCCGCAGTCTTCTGTGTAGTGAGGAGGCCAGTCACTTGTCAGCCCAAACCAATATCGAATCCATCCGTTCGCGGTTTCCAGTCTTTAAGACCAAGTTCTACTTGAATTCGTGTTCCCAAGGCGCTCTGAGCGATACGGTCGAGGCCGCGCTTCAAGCGCATATTCGCTCCTGGCACCAAGAAGGTTCTCCGTGGGACCGTTGGGTCGAGGAGTACGAGGCCGCTCGCACCGCGTTTGCACGCTTCATCGGTGCGAGTCCAGAAGAAATCGCCATCGTTCCCAGCGCTTCAGCGGGCATCAGCGCCATCGCTAGCGCGCTCGAGTTCGGCAAGCGCCGCAAGATCGTCATGGGTGAGTTCGAGTTTCCGACGATGGGCCAGATTTGGCTCGCTCAGCAGCGTCGTGGCGCGGAGATTCAGTTCCTTCCAGCGGACGACGGAAAGATTCCCGCGCCTAAGTACGCGGACGCGATTGACGCCGAGACGCTGATCGTCCCGCTAACCCGCGTCTGTTTCATGAACGGCTTTCGTTCCGACGTCAACGCGATATCCAAGCTCGCTCGCGAACGTGGCGCCTTCATCATGCTCGACGACTATCAAGATGCCGGAACACGTCCGGTCGATGTGAAGGCTCTGGACCTGGATTTCTACGTCTGCGGGGCATTGAAGTACTTGCTGTCTCCTTCCGGAGTCGCTTTCCTCTACGTGCGCTCGGAATTGATAGAAAAACTCACGCCCACCATCACCGGCTGGTTCGGCCAGCAGAACCCGTTTGCCTTCGATGTCCGCCATTTCCTTCCGGCCACCTCGGCAAGACGGTTTGAGGCGGGTTCGCCGCCGGTGCCGCACGTTTATGCGGTAACCGCCGCGCTGGGATTGCTGAGCGAGATCGGATTTGAGAATATCGCCCAGCACGTCGCCAGTCTGGCGCAAGCGCTGATGGAAGGCGCGCGCCGGCTCGAGATCAAGGTCAAAACACCAACCGACACACGCGGGCCCCTGGTGGTATTGCAGATGAAGGACGTGGAAAAAGTGGTTTCGAAACTGGCCGAGCAACATATCGTCGCCTCCAGCCGCATGGACGGCTTGCGCGTCTCGTTTCACGTGTACAACACCCTCGACGACGTTCGCGCGGTTCTAGAAGTGCTCGAAAAGAACCTCGATTTGACGGCTCGGGAAAAGCACTCGCGGTAGGGACCTGGCAAGGCCCTTAACGCCCAGTCTTTGAGGTCGGAAGCAGGATGACTACACCCATCGACGACCTCCATTCCGCGCTGCGCCGCCAGTTCCAGGGCGATCTATTGAGCCCCAGTGATCCTGGCTACGCCTCCGCTCACACCATCTGGAATGGCATGGTTGCTCGCAAGCCCGGTCTGATCGCCCGTTGCGCCAATGAGCTTGATGTCCAAACCGCCGTGCGCGCCGCCGTCTCCACCGGTGTAATCACCGCAATCCGCTGTGGAGGTCACAGCCTCGCCGGTTTTGGCACCTGCGATGGCGGCATGGTCATTGATCTCTCTCTCATGCGGCAAGTGAGTGTCGATGCCCGGGAGCGCCGCGCGCGCTGGGCCGGCGGTTGCCTGCTCGGCACGGTTGACGCCGCGACGCAAGAAGTGGGCCTGGCCTTTCCCGCCGGCGTGGTTTCTCATACCGGAGCTTCTGGACTCGTCCTGGGAGGAGGCACTGGCTGGCTCACCCGTATGTATGGTCTTTCGTGCGACAACGTTGAAGGATTCAGGATGGTTTGCGCGGACGGCTCGGTGGTGCGCGCCAACCGCAAAGAAAATACAGATTTGTTCTGGGCTCTTCGCGGGGGCGGAGGCAACTTCGGTGTAGTCACCGAGTTTGAAGTGAAACTCCATCCGCTGAAATCCGTTATTTTCGGCAGTGCACTATGCCGCAGCGATGATGCCCACCGCCTTCTGCGCCACTGGCGTGAATTTATGCCGGAGGCTCCCCACGCGCTGAAATGGGGTTTTGATTTCCGCCTCGCTCCGCACGACGAAGCGGTTCCCGCGGAACTTCGAGGGCAGCCGGTAGCCAGCGAATCGGTCATTTGGATTGGCGATGGCGAAGCAGGCCACGCCTGGGTGGACCACGCTCTCTCTGTGGGCAACCCGGTGGCGAGTACCAAGGAAGAAATTCCTTTCGGCACGCTGCAAACCATGGCCGACGACGCATTCCCCCACGGTAACCGCTATTACACGAAATCCGGATACTTCACCCAGCTCGATGAGCGCGTGGTGGATCTAATGCTTAGCGCGCTGCTCACCATCCCCTCGCCAATGAGCCAGATCGAGCTGACCTACTTGGGGGGAGCGATGGCGCGGGTCGGCGCCGGGGAGACCGCGTTTGGCGATCGCAGCGCGCCGTTTATTGTGAATATCCTGGGAAACTGGAAGGACCCCGCGGACGATCGTGCCAACGTTTCATGGGTCCGCAAATTGTTCGCTGACCTGCGGCCTTCCATGAACCCTGGGGTGTACGTGAATTTCATGAGCGGCGACGAAGACGATCGCGTTCCAGAGGCATACCGCGAACGATGGGACCGTCTGGTCGCGATCAAAACGCAGTACGATCCGACCAACTTATTCCGGCTGAATCAAAACATCCCGCCGCACAGGAGCTCTTCTTGAATACGCTTCACGCGACCTTCCACGTTTTCCGCGCCGCATGCTACTATCACCGCGGATCGATGAAAACGCCGCACGCCTTCCTGGCCTTCATTCTGGCGCTTCTCTGCTGCGCTCCGCTTGCCGCGCAATCAATGCAGCCCGGCCCTGCACCAAGCGGGCACCCAATCGTCCTCCACGCTGCGCGTCTGCTCGACGTCGAATCCGGGCACATCACCACGCCGGGCGAAATCCTTATCAATGGCGACGCCATAGCCGAGGTCGGGGCGAAAGTCAGCCGCCCCTCGGGCGTCGAAATCGTCGATCTGGGCGATTCCACTCTTCTCCCCGGCCTGATCGACGCGCATGTCCACCTCTTCCTTCACCCCGGCGCGGAAGATCTTCAAACCGTCCAGGAGTCTGTCCCCCAGCGCACCATCATGGCCACCCTCGCCGCTCGCGACGATCTCATGGCTGGATTCACTGCGGAACGCGATATGGGCACGGAAGGCGCAGGCTCCGCGGACACCGCCGTCCGCAACGCCATCAATCAAGGTCAGATTCCTGGCCCGCGCCTGCGCATCAGCGGCAATGCCGTCAACATTCTGGGCGGCCACGAAGACGCCATCGGCTACAACCCTGAGCAGCGCGTGCTTCCCAACGCTACTTACGCCAACAACGCCGCCGAGCTGGTCACCGTCATCCGCGAACAAATTAAGGAAGGCGCAGACTTCATCAAGATTTACGAGACCGGCCCGGACTCACTTGTGAACGGCCGCCTCTCCACTCCTTTCCAATATTCCGAGGAGGAGATGGTTGCTGCCGTGCGCGAGGCTGCGCGCACCGGCAAGCGCGTCGCGGTCCACGCCACCGGTGAACCCGGAACTCTCTACGCCGCTCGCGCTGGCGTCGAATCCGTCGACCATGCCTATCAACTCAGCGATGAGACCATGCGCATCATGCGCGAAAAACAAATCTTCGCCGTTCCTACCTTTACCATCTCCGAATATTTCGCAGACCACGCTGCTACCCCCGAAGCCGCCGCCCGCGAACGCCAGTTGATCGACCTCCACGCCAGCGAATTCAAGAGGCAACTTACCGCCGGGGTTCCGATCGCAATGGGCTCCGATGTCGGCCCGTTTCCGCATGGCACGCAAGCCCGCGAGTTTGTCTTGATGGTGCGATTCGGAATGTCGCCGCTGGCGGCCATCCAGGCCGGCACCCTAAACGGCGCAAAGCTACTGGGCTGGCAAGATGAAATCGGCGTTCTCAAGCCCGGCCACGCCGCCGATGTAATCGCCGTCCCCGGCAACCCCCTTGACGACATCACCGTTCTGCAGAAAGTTTCCTTCGTAATGAAAAACGGCACCATATATCGTAAGTAAGTCATTTACTCTCATAGCGTTCGCTTGGAGACAGAGCGGGCGACGCGCGCCCTCGAGGTTTGTCGATCGGAGTCATCCAGAGTATCCGACGGATCCCAGAAACAACTGCCCAGTTCCAGGACCGCCCAAAATGCGCACATCTTGGCCGCTATCGTCACTACCATCACCAAGCGAAAGTCCAGTTCACCTGAAACATTCCGATTGTAAATTCCTGGGAGCCCACCAATCATTTTGTCGAATCCCATCGAACATTTTGGCCTGTAATTACGTCTAGATAGGTAAGTTGCTGGGTGGGGAGGCCGACCAATGTCGATCTTTCAGGATACTCGTTATGCCCTGCGTTTGCTGGTGAAGGCTCGGGTATCGACGGCGGTGGCGGTGCTGTCGTTGGCTCTGGGGATTGGCGCGACCACCGCGATCTTCAGTGTGGTCTACGCGGTTCTGGTTGATCCCTACCCTTACGCAGGCGCCGACCGGATCGGCTTTGCGCACCTCCTGAATAGCAAGGGAGACCAGGGCACTACCGGCTACACCATGACCGAGTATCTGGAGATGAGCGCTCGCGCCAAGAGCGTGGAAAGCATGATTGCCGTGGACCGCCGAAACGTGGTGTTGACCGGGGAGGGTCTGCCGGAAGCCGTAGTGCAGGATAACTTCTCCTCGAATGCGTTCGAGTTTTTCGGTGTGCCTCCGCTCTTTGGACGAACGTTTTCATCCGCGGCCGCGCGACAGGGAACAATCGACACCTCGCCACCAAGTGCCGCCGGGCAGCCCAGCTTGGAACCGGTCGCGGTGCTGAGTTACTTATTCTGGCAGCGTCACTTCGCCGGTAGCCGCGATGTCCTCGGCCAGAAGCTGCGGCTTAACGATAAGTTCTATACCGTGATCGGCGTTCTGCCGGTGCGTTTCACCTGGCAGGATGCCGACGTTTACGTCCCGATGGAGATCCACCCCAGCACCGAAGAGCGCGTCGGGATGGTGATCAAGGTGAGGCAGGGCATCCCGAGAGAACAGGTCAACGCCGAGTTTCAGGCCTTCCACGAAAGATTCTCGAAAGAAAGTCCTGCGTACTACTATCCCGAACCTCCCTTTCGCACCCAGTTCGAGTCAGTGAACGAAGGCATCCTCGGAAAGTTCGCCAATACGCTCGTGGCGCTGCTGGTGGCGGTAGGACTTCTGCTGCTGATCGCCTGCTCCAATGTGGCCAACCTGCTGTTAGCGCGCGCCAGCGCCAGGCACGGTGAAATCGCGGTGCGTATCGCGTTGGGTGCGGGGCGAAAGCGCTTGATCCAGCAACTTCTCACCGAAAGCGTGATGCTGTCGGTCACCGGAGGCGCGCTCGGCGTCGCCCTGGCGTATGGGGGTGTGAAGGCGGTGGTCGCGCTGATGCCGGAATACTCCGTGCCGCACGAGGCGGTAATCGCCATCAATATTCCGGTGCTGTGTTTCGCGGTGGCGGTCTCGGTGCTCACCGGAATTTTGTTCGGCCTCGCGCCCGCCCTGCAGCTTTCCAGTCAAGATCAAGCGGCGCATCTGCAATCGGCAGGGAGAGGCTCCGGAGCCGGCATGGCAGGCCACCGCCTGCGCGACATTCTTATCGTTGCCGAAGTAACTCTTTCGCTGGTGCTGCTCACCGGCGCCTCGCTGGCCGCCGCAGCAATGCTCGAACTCACCCGGCAGAACCTTGGCTACCAGCCCAAGGGCGTGCTGACCATGATGGTCCCGGTCCCAGCCGCACGATATCCGCAATGGAGCCAGCGCCAGACGCTCTTTAATGACATCGTCGAACATTTGCGCGCGATCCCGGGCGTGCAATCGGCGGCGGCGACGATCACCTGGGTACCGCCGTACGCCGGCGTCGATTCGAAATTTTCCGTCGAGGGTTTGCCTGCGCCCGGCGCGCCGATTCGTGTCCAACTGGTCAGCGACGGTTATTTCAGCACGATTGGCATTCCGCTACTGAAGGGCCGCTACTTCGATGCAGCGGACGTCACCCGCGCCACTCCGGTCGCCGTAGTCACCGAAGATATGGTGAAGAAATATTTTCCGCACGGTCAGGATCCCATCGGCAGGCAAATCCGCATCGATTTAATGACCGGCCCGCTGCCCCCGGATTTTCTGAAATCGCCACAAAATCTCGATGAGTTCCAGATCATCGGAATTTCCGGCGCCGCACGCAACTCGGGGCTCCGCGAGCCACCAGCACCTTCGGTCTACCTACCTTATTCGACCATGACGCCGCCGCGAATGCTATTCGCCCTGCGGACCACCGCGTCGAATCCCCTCGCGCTTTCCAACGCCGCGCGCCAAGCGGTGCAGGCCGTTGATCCCGGCCAGCCGATCACACAGATTCGCGCCCTCGACGACATTCTGGGCAGCGAAATCGCCTACCCGCGCTTTGCAACGTTCTTGTTTGGAATTTTTGGGGCCATCGGCTTGACCCTGGCGTGCACCGGAATTTTCAGTGTGGTGTCTTACTCGGTCGCGCAGCGCACTCGGGAATTTGGCATTCGCATGGCGCTGGGCGCCACCCCGGGTAACGTCCTGAAATTAGTGTTTGGCTCAACCGGACGAGTGCTGATCGTTGGCTTCGCGCTCGGCGCGATATTGAGCGTGGTGTCGTCCCGCACTTTGGCCGGCAAACTCGAGGGCATCGGCGTTGCCAGCCCGGCCATGCTCATGGGTATCTCCGGCATCCTGGCCGTAGCCGCTTTTTTGGCTTGCGCCCTGCCCGCTCGATCCGCCACCAGGATCCAACCAGTGGATGCGTTGCGGCACGAGTAATATCGAAGCGAAACAGGAATCTCGCGCCAGAAGCGCCAATCGATTGAGAATCAAACCATCCGCCGGCAATTGGCCAGGGGTAGAATTGGCGGATTAACGCGAATACCACCGCGAGACGTTTCTTCACGATTGCCTTAGGCTGCTTGGTCATCTCCTGGTGCGCGTTCCTGCCTGCGCAGCAGACCAGCCAAACGCCCCCTCCGCCCGTCCACGGCACGATAGAGGTGAAAGTGAATGCGGTGCTGGTGCCGGTAGTGGTTCGCGATTCGCAAGGCCGCGCGGTGGGCGACTTGAAAAAGGAAGACTTCCAGGTCTTCGATAAGAACAAGCCGCAGATAATTTCCGGGTTCACCATTGCGAAGCGCGCGGCGCTGGAAAGCGGCACCAAGTCTGGCGTCGCGAGGCCCGCCGCTCCGGCAGTTGGTTCCGCTCCGGCCAACGTCCCCACCACTCCTGAAGTCGTGCCCCAGCCGGACAACGCAACCGAACGTTTCATTGTGTTCCTGTTCGACGACATGCACCTGGGCCTCACCGATTTGCCACGGGTTCAAAAAGCAGCCACCAAGATGCTTGCCGAATCGCTCGCTGATACGGACATGGCTGCGGTGGTTTCTTCGTCCGGGATGAACAGCGGCCTGACCCACGACCACGCGAAGCTGCAAGAAGCGGTGATGCAGCTAAAGGCCCAGGAACTTTCCCGGCACGACGATCGGGCCTGCCCGAATATCGACTATTATCTCGCGGACTTGATTGAAAACCAGCGCGACGAGCAAGCGCTGGAACTTGCCGAACAGGATTACCTGAATTGCGCAAATGTCGTCGGTATCATGCCCGGCATGGCCGAGAGAGTCGTGAGGTCGGCTGCGTCGCAAGCTCTGGCGATTGGCGACCGCGATGTTTCGGCAACGCTAGGCACGGTGCGCGAAGTGGTGCGGAGAATGGGGACGCTGCCGGGGGAACGCACGCTGATTCTGATTTCGCCGGGATTCCTGACGTTGACCCCCGAAGCGATGAGCCAGAAATCGCAGGTGTTGGACCTTGCCGCGCAGTCCAACGTGACCGTCAGCGCGCTGGACGCCCGCGGGTTGTACACAACAGAAATGGACGCTAGCGAGCGGGGCGGGTCCTCGGCTCGGGATTTAGTGCAAGGTCAACATGCCGCACATCATCGCGAATCGATGCAGCGAAACGAAAACGTTATGGCCGAGCTAGCCGACGGAACCGGTGGAACCTACGTTCACAACAGCAACGATCTGGCAGCAGGATTCAAGGGTCTGACCCAGGCGCCGGAGTACGTGTACCTGCTCACGTTTTCGCCGCAGCAAGTGAAGCCGGATGCCACATATCATCCGTTGAAGGTGAAAGTAAACAAGCATGGCTTGAGGGTTCAGGCGCGGCAGGGTTACTTTGCACCGAAGCCAGCGAGCAGCAAGAAATAAGGTTCAGCACGAAGTAAGTTCGAATAAGCGCACTCCGGGAGCCAATGAAAACACGCGATGAAGCATTGCGGCGCGTCGAAGGGGAAACCTTCGACGTCTGCGTGATTGGGGGAGGCGCAACCGGTTCGGGCTGCGCTCTGGATGCCCAGCTCCGCGGCCTGAAAACGGTGTTGCTCGACGCCCGGGATTTTGCTGGAGCCACCTCGAGCACCTCCACAAAAATCATTCACGGTGGCGTTCGGTATCTTCAAGCCGCGATTAAAGGGTTGGACCGCAAGCAATTCCACGTCGTTTACCGGGCTCTCCACGAACGTACCGTCATGTTGAAGAACGGCGCGTATCTGGCCCGCCCGCTTGAGTTTCTGATTCCATGTTTTGGTTGGATGGATGTCGCCTACTACAGCATGGGCATGAAGATTTACGACTGGATGGCAGGCGGCGCCAGCCTTTCCCCCAGTCACTTTTTATCGCAGGAGGAAACGCTTCGCAGGATGCCCAGCCTCAAGTCGGACCGTCTGGTGGGCTCGGTGGCGTATTCCGATGGTCAATTCGACGACGCGCGGTACAACATCGCCCTCTGTGTGACATTCGCAGACGCGGGAGGCGAGGCGCTCAACTACGCCGGGGTGACCGCATTTAGGAAAGACGCCAATGGGGAATTGGATTCTGCCGAAGCCGAAGACCGCTTCACCGGAAGGAAATTCATGGTTCGCGCGCGCTGCTTCGTAAATGCCACCGGACCATTCGCTGACACCGTTCGGCATCTTGCAACGCCCAGCGCGGCGCCGCGAATGAGGCTCAGCAAGGGCGCCCATATCGTGCTTCCCTTGGACTTGATGCCGAATAGCGACGCTTTGCTGATTCCCAAGACGGAGGCGGGGACGGTGCTATTTGCTATCCCCTGGATGGGACGCCTGCTGGTTGGAACCACCGAGCAGGAGGTGAATGCCGGTGACGATTTGTTCCTTTCGAAAGAAGACGTACAACTTTTGCTGCGCCGCCTCAATCCTTACTTGGCGCAGCCCATTACGCCGGATTCCATTGTGAGTGGCGTTGCCGGCGCCAGGCCGCTGGTGAGTGAGGGCGACGTTCGCGAGACCAAGAAACTCTCACGCGATGACGTTTGTGAAATCGAAGCCCCCACCGGCCTGATTAGCATCATAGGCGGCAAGTGGACCACCTATCGGGCCATGGCCGAGGAGGCCATCAACGCCGTCCAGAAATCCCTCGGCGGCGGCGTGACGCAGTGCGTAACGCGCAACCACCCCCTCTCCGGCGCAGCCGGATATGCGCCGGACTATTGGCAGTCACTGGTGAGTGGCTATAACTTATCCGAGCAAACAGCGCGTCACCTTGCCGGGAAGTTTGGAACTACCGCGCCGAAAGTTCTCGATCTTTTGCAAGAGGATGCGGAACTAGCGAAGCCGATCCTCGAAGAATTAGCACCACTCCGTGCGGAAGTGGTCTACTGCGTCCGGAACGAGATGGCGATAACTATCGAAGACATTCTCTTTCGCAGGTTGGGGGTTCAACTCTACAGCTGGCGATCGGCGATTCACGCCGCACCGGCAGTTGCCTCAATTCTCGCGGACGAGTTGGGCTGGTCCTATGAATTTGAGCGTTCGGCGACCCGGCAGTACGTAGATAGGGTGAATCGCTTCCTGCAATTGGCAGGCCTGGCGACAGAGCCTTTTCCAGCTGTTAACACCCGTAGCGAATGACCTCCCCCTGAACTTGAAGTGTAGGTCGGCGCGCCTTCGTGGAATGAACTCGCCGCCGGCGGCTGTTCTCGGGTACACTCTGAGAAATTTCTATGACCAACGTATCGCGACGCAATATGATCAAGAGCGCTCTTTCTGGTGCCGCTATGGCTTCGGTCTCATCTCCGTTGTGGTCCGCCGATAATGAGCCCGTCCCACGTAAGGGCCGCGTGAAGCAATCGGTCTCGCGCTGGTGCTACCAGAAAATCCCGCTTGACGATCTCTGCGCCGCTGCCGCGCAGATGGGTCTGAAAGCCGTGGACCTGCTCAAGCCGGATGAGTACGAAGTGCCGGCGCGCTATGGCCTGGTTTGCAGCATGGCCTACGCGGATGGCGGTGAGATCGGCAGCGCGCTGAACCGCGTGGAAAACCATGCCAGAATCGAAGAAGGCTTTCGCAAATACATCCCCTTGGCGGCCAAAGCCGGCGTGCCCAACGTGATCACTTTCTCCGGCCTGCGTGCCGGAACGTCCGACGACGAAGGCGCGAAAAATACGATCATCGGACTTAACCGCGTCAAGAAAATTGGCGAAGATCATGGCGTCACCATCTGCATGGAACTGCTCAACAGCAAGGTGGATCACAAAGACTACATGTGCGATCACACCGCGTGGGGAGTGCGGGTCGTCGAGGCGGTGAACTCACCGCGCGTGAAACTGCTCTACGACATCTATCACATGCAGATCATGGAGGGCGACCTGATCCGCACCATCCAGGACAACATCCAGTGGCTCGCGCATTTCCACACGGGAGGCGTTCCCGGAAGGCACGAGCTCGACGGCACTCAAGAAGTGCAGTGGGACGGCGTGATGCGCGGCATCGTCGCCGCCAATTTCCAGGGCTATGTGGCGCATGAATTCGTACCCACGCGCGACCCGCTTACTTCCCTGCGGCAAGCCGTCGATCTGTGCGATGTGTAATGCTTATCCTCGGATTTATCCACCGCACTCTGCCGCGTTCCGTCTGACGCTCTCCAACATGTGAGCATCCATAATAGAATGCAGTTTGTCCCGGAGCCGAGAGGCAAACCGGGTGGGAGATACGGTTGTAGCGCCGCCACTCTTGGCGGTTCGATTTGCGCTCGTGAAAGAAAGAATTTGTTCGCCAGAATGAAATGAATAGCTTCCACACCACACCGGCCTGCCTCAAGAATCGGCTGAATCGAATACGTCTGTTTCTCTGCAGCGTGGCTATTGTTCTGCCCGGTTTGATCTTTGCCGCCGCGCCCCCGCAGAACCCTTCAACGCGACAATCCCGCGCTATCACCGTGGAAGGCACCGTCCGAACCGCCGCCGGTGAACCGGTGAAGGACGCTTCCGTATCCTTACAGGAGAAAAGCCAGGACCATCCCCAGCAAACGAAGACCGATGGCCAAGGGAAATTCGTCTTTACCGCCCATGAGCAAGGCATCTATACGATCGCCGCGGAAAAATCGGGATTCAGCAAGTGCGTCGCAGATCCATTGCCATTGGCCCCCGGTGAGAAGAAACAGGTCGATCTACTCCTACAAGCTTCACCGGCGGCCATGGACTTCGACGACAAACCGAATTTCACCGTCGCCGGTATCACGGATTGGTCCGGTGCGGGAGGCCACGGCTCCGATACCAGCCTGCGGACCAGCGAGGCATTCGCCCGCGAGACGCTGGCGCTCAAATCCGCCGGCCCGAAGGACGCCTCAGCAGGGAACGCACCTGAACGTGAATCCGCTGCAGTGGAAAACAAACTCCGCGCTACTGTCGAACAGACTCCTGGCAGCTTCGCAGCGAATCATCAACTCGGCGAATTTTATTTCCACTCGGGAAAGGCCGGCCAAGCCATCCCTTCCCTGCAAGCCGCGTACCAGATCAATCCCAAAGATTTTGCCAACTCCTACGATCTAGCGCTGGCTTACAGTGCGAACGGCGACCTCGTCCCTGCCCACGATCTAGCCACCAAAATTCTGCCCGATGCGGAACATCCAGCCGACGTGCATCGCCTGCTGGGCGACCTCGACGAGCGATCCGGCGACCCTCTCGCTGCAGTCCGCGAATTCGAAGCCGCTGCCAACCTCGATCCCAGCGAACCCAATTATTTCGCGTGGGGCACCGAACTTCTCCTGCACCGCGCCGTCTCGCCGGCCATGACTGTCTTCAAGAAGGGCTCCATGGCACACCCGAGCTCGGTTCGCATGCTGGTTGGACTTTCTACCGCGCTCTACTCACGCGGTACTTACGACGAAGCGGCGCGGCAGATTTGCCATGCCTCGGATCTGCAGCCGGATGATCTCACGCCCTATCTTTTCATCGGCAAGATGCAGGAGATTTCTCCCACCGTTCTCCCATGCAGCGAACAGAAGTTGGCTGGCTTTCTCAAGAATCAGCCGGGAAATGCGCTGGCCAATTATTACTTCGCAATGTCTCTTTTAAAGCGCGATCGGGACGCAAAGACCGTTGCCAATTCGCAGCAAGCGGAAGCGCTGCTCAAGAAATCGCTGGCCATCGATCCCCAACTGGGCGAAGCGTATCTCCAACTTGGAATTTTGTACGCGGCGCAGGGACCTCCCGATCGAGCCATCGCCGCCTATCGGAAGGCAACGGAAGTCACTCCCAGCCTCAGCGAACCCCACTACCGGCTAAGCCAGCTCTATCGGCGCACGGGCGAAACAGAAAAAGCCGAACAGGAAATTCAGCTCTACACCCAGTTGGAGAAAACCGAAGCCGACGCAGTCGAGCGCCAGCGGCGGGAAGTTCAACAATTCTTAATCGTATTGAAGGATCAGCCGGCAGGTTCTGCTTCGCATTAAAAAAGTCTTCCTGCGCTAGAGCCCCAAGCCGGGAAGCAAAGCCGAGCACCTTATTGTTTCTTGGGTTTTCCCGGAACAGTGATCCCGCTTCCTTCGCGAATCGTCAGAATTTGGTTGGCTTTTACCTGAGTGAACCGCTCGATCTTCTGTGTAGTTGGCCATTTCACTTCGATCAGATCCACGGTCTGTGCTTTTCCCAGCCCGAAATGAAGACGCAGGTCCGATTGCGACATCACGCTTGTCCCGCTGTGGACCTCGTCCATCTGCGCATGTGTTCCAGTCACCACCCGCACCCGGGCGCCAATCGCCGTCCTGTTGCACTGCGTTCCAAGCAGTTTGATCTTGATCCAGTTCTTGGCGTTCCCGCCATCGTTGCGCAAAAGCGATGGCAGATCGCTCATGTTCAAAATCAACGCGTCGATGTCCCCGTCATTGTCATAGTCGCCGAACGCCGCGCCTCGGCTCGAGAATCGTTCGCTGATTCCCGGCCCGAGTTTGGAAGAGACATCCTTAAAGCGTCCCTCGCCCAGATTTTTGTACACTAGCCGCGGATTCTTAAATTCCTGGCCGATATCGTGCCCGTCGATCTCCGGGTACACATGTCCATTGACCTGAAAAATATCTGCCCATCCGTCGTTATCGTAATCGATGAACGCGCAGCCCCACGCCACGTAGTGATTGTTGACCCCAATACCCGCGGAAAACGTCACATCGGTGAAAGTTCCGTCTTTGTTGTTGCGATACAGATCGCAAGTATCGTCCGCGAAGTTGGTCTTGAAGATGTCGAACCATCCATCGCAGTCATAATCCGCCACCGCCACGCCCATCCCTGCCTGCTCGTGGCCGTTCTCGCTGTACGCGCAACCGGCGATCACCGCAATGTCGGTAAACGTGCCGTCGTGGTTGTTGTGAAATAGGATGCTCGGTTCCGAATCCACCGCGACGTAAATATCGGGCCAGCCATCGTTGTCGAAATCATAAGAAACCGCGGTAATCGAATAGCGCGGTCCGGGCTTCAGAATCCCGGACTTCTCCGAAATGTCGGTAAACGTTCCGTCTCCGTTGTTGTGATACAAAAGATTCGTGTCACCGGGCAGACCTCGTGGCCCGCACATCACCGGAATACCCTTCCATTGGCAGGGTACCGGGTTGGTGTCGGCCGCAACTTTGTCGGGATCCAGCTGGATGTAGTTGCAAACGAAAAGATCCAGATGCCCGTCCCGATCGTAGTCCAGCCACGTGCAACCAGCGCCCCAGCGCACCCGCTCACCGTGCAGGCCCGCTTTCGAGGTCACATCGGTAAACGTTCCGTCGCCGTTGTTGTGGAACAAGATGTTGTGGCCCCAGAAGCAGCAAAACAAATCGTCCCAGCCATCGTTGTCGTAGTCGCCGACGCACACTCCGGTCTGCCATCCGGTTCGCGCCAATCCCGATTTGTCCGTAACGTCGGTGAATGTTCCGTCTCGATTATTTTTGTACAGGTGAGAGGTGGGCGCTTGCCCCGGCGGCCAGTGGGCGTCCAATTGAGTTCCGTTCGTCAAATAAATATCCAGCCAGCCGTCATTGTCGTAGTCGAAGAAGGCCAGCCCGCTGCCTTTCGCTTCAATGATGGAGCGTTTGTGTTCCGTTCCGCCCCACACATTCGGTATGTTCAACCCTGCCTCGCGGCCCACATCGACAAACGTTACCGGAGAAACCACCGGCGGATTTACAGCGCTGGCGGCCTCCACCACCATCGGCCGACTCCATTTCCACAACGGCGTAGCCAGTGCGTCCAGAAGCTCACCGCCAAGTACAAGGAGAGAAGAGCCGAGAAACCCCCGTCGCGGTAGACTCATGGGCGGGCGCGTTCCAGGCTGAGTTTGGCCTCAGCCGAAATGTGGGCACAAGCGATTTTGCAAACCTGTTCTGCGTTTCTGTTGTGTTTCATCGGCTCGGTATTTTGGGAAAGTTGCGCGGCACAATTCCCGCGCCTTCTTGGACGGCGATGATCTGATCGATGGGCACATTCGTCAAGCGATCGACTTGACCGCTGGGCCATGTAATCTCCAGGGAATCGATCTTGGTTCGCTTTCCCAAACCAAAAAATATGCGTGGATCGCTGGCAGACATGTAGCTCATCCCACCTTTGGCCTGCTCCACATGGGTGATCCCTTCCGAGGTCAACTTCAACGAAGCGCCAATGCCATCGCGGTTCGAGCGCGTTCCAATCAGGAAAATCTCCAGCCAATGATTGGAGTTTCCACCGTCGTTGCGCAGCAGTTCCGGATAGTCGTCGCGGTTATTGGTGACGATATCGATGTCGCCGTCGTTGTCATAATCCGCGGTGGCGATGCCACGCCCCGCGACTGGGCGCATGAAGTCCGGACCGAGGGATTCGGAAACTTTCTCGAACTGGCCTTTGCCCAGATTCCGGAACATCAATAGCGGTTCTTTGTAGGTCACTTCGCTGTGATAGAGGCTTACGTTGTCCACCATCGCGCCGTTGATCTGCACGATATCGGGCCAGCCGTCGTTGTCATAATCCAGAAATTTCATCGACACGCCGCTCATCAGGATCGCTTTGTTTCCGATTCCGGAGCGATACGTGTAATCGGTAAACGTTGCGTCGTGATTGTTGTGGTACAGGCGATTCAATTCGAAATCGAGGTGAGTTATGTACACATCCTGCCAGCCGTCGCCGTCCACGTCTGCGGCGTCGATCCCCATGCCCGCCTCATAACGGCCATCCTCGCTGGCGGCCAGGCCGGAGACGAACGACACGTCTTGAAACGTTCCGTCGTGCTTGTTCAGAAACAGAAAATTGGGCCAAGTATCATTGGCGATGGCGATGTCCATCCATCCGTCATTGTTAAAATCCGCCAGGACCACTCCCATTCCCTTAGCCTCGGGCTTGCCAACGCCCGACGCGTCGCTCACATCCGTGAACGTACCGTCGTGGTTGTTATGATAAAGTTTGATGCGTTGACCTTTGTAGTTGCCGGGATGGCAATACGAGCGGTAACCGGGGCGGTGTTCGCCGCACCATATGTTGTTTTTCGGCGTCCAGTCGATGTAATTGGTGACCACCAGGTCCAGCCAACCGTCCTTATCGTAATCGAACCATCCCGCGCTGGTTGACCACTGGCCCGCATCTCCCACTCCCGCCTTGGCGGTGACATCGCTAAACGTGCCGTTGCGGTTGTTGTGATACAGAATGCCGCCGCCATAGCCGGTGACATAAATATCGGGATACCCATCGTTATCGAAATCGGCCACTGCAACGCCCTGGCCGTAATGTCCTTCACCACCCAACCCTGCTTTCTCCGTCACGTCCGTAAATGTTCCGTCGCCATTATTGTGATATAGCGCCGACCGCAGTGGATGGGGTGGTTTGTAGATATCGGTGGCCGCCGACTGCACAAAATAAAGATCCATCAGCCCATCTTGATCGTAGTCGATCCAAGCGACCCCCGTTCCCATCGTTTCCAGGTAATACTTTTCCTCGGTTCCCGCGCCGTCCTGAAGAAACGTAATTCCCGCCGCTTTGCGGACGTCCGTAAAGCGGACTTTTACCGGCTGTTCCTGCACTTTGGAATCCTGGCCGCCGAGCGCCCAGGGATTGAAGGCCACCGCGATCAAAAAGCATAGCGCCGCCACGGCCTTGCGATCGAATCTCAGGGAGGGCCGCTCAGCCGTTGTCAGTTTCTTTTTCATTCGCAGCGCGCCTTACAACGTTCGGTCAGCGAGCAACAATGCAACCTGAAGTAACTGCTGCCTAGCAGCCATCGGCATCGGTTCGTTCCCCGAAGCCTCGACCGCAGGCGCTTTCGAGAGCGCCTCTTCAATTCGGTTCAAATCAAATCCACTTGCCGCTTTGCTTCCCTTGAACCGATCCAACACTTCGCGGGCCTTGGCAATTTGTCCGGTCTGATAGTAAAAGACGCCCAGCGTCGAATAGCTCCCCGGCCACTCCGGCAACAAGTCCACCGCGCGCTCCAATTGCTTTGCCGCCTGGCCCGTTTCGCCCTGCAAAGCGGACACGATTCCCATCCCCCACAGAATTTTCCCTGAATTGGGAATCCTCGCCAGGCCGGTCTGCAAAGTCTTCTCCGCGCCGTCCACATCGTTTTGCCGTAACTCCACCAGCGTCAGCGACAAGTAATTCTGATCGTTGTCCGGGCCGCGCTTGATAGCGTCTTGGAAAATCTCAGTGGCCTGCGCCGCATCGCCAAGATGTACCTGCACATCTCCGAGCAAAGCCAGATAGGTGTCGTCCTGCTGAGCTTTTTCCGAAACCCGGTGCAAGGTGTCCAGCGCTTGAGAGTAAACTCCTTTCCGGAAGTACGCATCGGCGAGATCGAATTTCACATCGTCCGATTCCGGATCGGCACTCAGCGCGTTTTGAAAGTGTTGGATGGCTTCGTCGTACATGTGCCAGCGCGCCAGCAGCACTGCTACCCCGGTCTGCGTGCGGTAATCGCCGGCGCTGATTTCGTCCAGTTGCGCGATTGTCTTGCGGGCTTGCTCGGGCTTACCGAGCCTCAGATAGGTTTCCGCCAAGAGATAAAGATTGTGAGGCTGATCGGGATGCTTCTGTACTTCTTCGACCAATTGCGTCAGGTTTTGTTCGTCGCGCTCTTGCGGGGCCAGCTTGGAACGATCGTCCAGCTCGTCGAACAGATGCTGATACGGAAATGGGCCCGACGGCGGTTCCTTCGAGAGGTTTTGAAATACACTTAAATCCCGCTGCGACGCTTCCATCTGGGTCAGGTTTCTTTCCACCAATGCCAGCTTGTAGTATCCCGTGGCGGCGCGTGGGCTCACCCGAACGTACCTTCTCAGCAACTCCGCCGCGTCCTCATATCGTTTGCTGGTGATCCGCAGGTTCGCCAATTCCAGCAATGCCTCCGAATAGTTCGGATCCGAATGCAGCGCTTGCTGAAAGAGTTGCTCGGCTCCAGCGGTGTCGCCCTGGCGCGCTTCGATATATCCTAGGTTAAAAAGGCAGGAAGCATTTTTCGGGTCCTTCTTCAGGCCTAGCTGAAACTCTTTCTTGGCTTCATCGAATTTCCCAAGATGCCGGTAGGAAAGCCCCAGAAAACTGTAGGATCTCGCGGAAGGATCGATCTCCACCAACTTTTGAAATTCTTCAATCGCCCTTCCCGTTTCGCCGGCGATGAAATAACTTTCGCCCAGCGCCGCGCGGATATCCGCTCGTTGGGGCGCCGTCTTCAGCCCGGATTCCAGCAGGGGAATCGCATCTTCAAAATAATTTTGCGACATGCTGGCCCGGGCTAGCAGAAAGACGATATCCGTATTCCCAGGCGCCAGCTTGTGCGCATGCACCAGCAAGTCCATGGCGTCCACGGAGCGCTTCTCTGCGAAATAAATCTCGGCTAAAACGTACAACGTTTCCGGCGAATCGGGCTTCAGTTTCAGCGCACGATTCAAAGTCAGCTCCGCTTTTGCATTTTCGCCGGTCTGAAAGTATGTCTGCCCCAAGTTGAAAAGAATTTCAAAGGTCTCCGGCTGCAACGCATTGGCCTTTTCGAATTCCAGTTGCGCCGCGTTCCACTGTCTTTCAGTGGCGAGAAGCCCGCCCAGCGCCAGATGCACTTGCAGGTCATCCGCACTGGCCCCGGAAATAGCGGTCACTACCTTCAGCCCGTCCGCGGTCTTACCGGCTTGTAAGTACGCGCGTGCCAGGTTGAATCGAGTGGCCGTATCTTGCGGTTTCACACGCAGGAAATGAGCGATCGCCTCGGCCGGCATTTTTTTTGCCATCAGCAGCAGGCCCAGATTGAAGTTTCCGTCGCGGTTCGTGGGATCGAGCAGCAACGTCTTACGAAACTCTTTCTCCGCGATCTCCGGTTTCTCCTGCGCCAGGTATACATTTCCCAGATCGTTGTGAATTCCCGCCGATTTTGGATCCAGCGTCTGTGCGTGTTGGAACGCTTGCAGCGCGCTCGGGAAATCCTTGCCTTCACTACAGATAATCCCCAGCAGCTTGTAGCCTTCCGCGTTCGAAGGATACAGCTTGATCAACTCCTCCGTCCTGTTCCTGGCTGCTTCGAGTGAACCCTGCTGAAGCAGCTCTTCCGCTTCGGCAAAAGGCGAAGGCGCTTTTGCGCTCATGTGGGCCGCCGTGCGGTGAGCTCCGGCGGCCGCTTGCTGCGCGGCGTGCCCACTGGCGTCCACGAATAGCAAGCTCGCCGCGAGAATTGCCGCAAGCACCAGCCTCTCCGCCGCACTTCGCCACCCGCGCCGGAAGCGATCGCCGATCACCGTTATGCGCACACCGTCCGCTTTCACTTTGTCGCGCACTATCCGTCGAAAGTTCAACGTAACACTTCCAATGCTTGCTGAGCCAATTGGTTCTGGGGCTGATTTTTAAGCAATGCCTGCAGCACCTCGCGGGCTTTCTGCTTATCTTCCAGAATCACGTAGAGCCGAGCCAGGTTCAGGTACGCCTGGTCGAAATTCGGGTCCACCTGGATGCAATTGGTGAACTGCTTTTTCGCTTGCTCATACTGCTTTTCCCGAACATACAGCACTCCCAGGTTATTTAGGGCATCGGGATAATCCGGCCGCAGGTCCACCGCCTGTTGTAAATACTTCGCGGCTCGCTCCAACTGATCCTGGCGCGCGTACAACATTCCCAAGCTGTAGTTCGCTTCCGGATTTTTCGGTTCAATCTCCACCGCGCGGCTCAGCGACTTCTCAGCCTTCGCCGAATCTCCCTGACGCCGGTACAGATTACCCACATTCACCAACGCCGTGGCATAGTCGGGCCTGAATTGCAGACTCTGCTCAAAATATTGAATAGCCTCGTCTCCGTGGCCTTCCTGCGCGGCAACCATCCCCAAGTTGTTCCACGCTTCGGGATGGTTCGAGTGCAGCTTCACGGTTTGCTCCAGATAGCGTCGCGCGTTCGGCAAATCGTTTTTGCGCAAGTACAGCGTTCCCAGATTGTAATAAGCTTCGGGTTCCTGCGGCTTCGCTGCAATCACCTGTTCGAAAGACGCTGCCGCCTGCTCCAGGTAGCCGTGCTGGAACAGCGCCACACCATACGTGAAATCATTCCGCGCAAACGCGCCGCCGTAGAGTGTTCCTTCGAAGGGAAGCGCTTTCCGCATTCGTTCGGCCGCCGTACCCGGCGCCGATTTTATATCTCCTATGATGCGGTCGGGGTGCACCGTGCCTTGGTAGATTTTCACGATCTGCCCCTGTGCATCGAGCAGCAGCGATGTAGGCACACCCAGATCGCGCCGCCGGTCGAACAGGTGACGGTAGATGATGTTATAGATGCCGGCTACATCTTGGGTAGCGAGCAGAGTCGGGAACGATAGCCCCTGCTGCGCAACAAAGGTTCGCACTGCGTGCTCGTTGCCCGCCGCATCGACGTTGACGCCAACCATTTGCATACCGCTCGATGCGATCGCATCCCGGTACCGCTGGAAGAGTCGCAGATGTTCGCTGCTAGTCTCGGAAGCCATTGTCCAAAAAGTTAGAAGCAGGAACCCGCCTCGCCACGATCGAAGCTCGCGAGTGACGCCCGCAAGGTCGAGCAAGGTGAACTCGGGCGCGCGCAAGGGTTCGATCAGCCACGTCTCTGCGGACGATGGCGGCAATTCTATTTTCGGCGCTTGGCCCGCGGCGTGTGCGTACGCTGTCGCAACCGCCGCAAAGGGTATAGCTACAAAGTTCTCAGCGCCTTCCTCGATCTCAATTCGCCGGTTGATCGGCAATTGCGCGAAGCTTTGCTTCAGCCCATTGGGCCAACGAATCGTGGCGCGGACGGGCCCGTCGGCGTCTCCCACTCCAAAGAAAAGTTCCTTGGTGTGTTGGGACAAAAATCCGGAACCGGCCTGCAGATACCTGGTTTGCGCTTTTCCCCCGGCCTCCACGGTCACCGCCGTCCCGATCGCGTCGCGGTTGCTCTTCGTCCCGCGCAGTCGCAATGCGATCGCATTGCCACTCTCCTTCATCGCATTTCGCAGGATCCGAAGTTGCGGCGCGTTTCGATTTTTGAGCAACACTTCCAGACGTCCATCGTGATCCACATCGGCCAGCACAAACGAGCGGCTATCATCCGGAAAATCCATCCCGGCGACGCCGGAAATGTCAGAGAACGTTGTATCGTGATTATTTAAGTACAAGACATTTCGCTCATAGCCGCACCATGACCAGTCCGACCGCACCAGCTCGTTAATCGCCTGCCATCCTTGCTCGTAGCTGGCCGAAGGAGTTCTACTGGCCGGCGAGTTTGCCACCACTTGCCGCCAGAAAAAGCTGGAAAGGTTGCTGGTATCCGGCCCGGAAACGTAGCCGTTCGCGATGTACAGGTCCGCATAGCCGTCGAGGTCAAAGTCCCACGCATCCGAAGACCACGCCCAACGGCCCATGTCCACGCCTGCCGCCGAACTTACATTCTGAAACTTTCCGTTTCCCGCATTCCGATAAAGCGAATTGCCGCGTGCGTGCTGACGATACAGCGCGCGAATGTTCTCGGGCTCCTTGGGCTGAAAGAGCTCATCCGCGGAAACTCGCATTCCCGCCGCCGACCACATATTCGCCGCGTACAGGTCCTGCTTTCCGTCGTTATCGTAGTCGAACCAGCATGCGCTCATCCCCGCGCCCACATCCTCCACTCCCGCTTCGCTCGAAATTACCTGGAAGATTCCGTCGCCGTTGTTGCGGTAAAGATTGTTTCGTCCGAAGTCGTTCGCCACATAGAGGTCCGGCCATCCGTCGGAATTGCAGTCACCCCACGCGCACGCAAAACTGTAGCGGTCGTTATCGGCGTTCAATCCCGTCGCCTCCGTCCGATCCTGGAAAGTGGCATTCCCTTCGTTATGCAGCAGAAAATTCGGAGGTCCATTCCTGGCGTCAAAATAGGGGGCCGGATAGTGATACTGGTCCAGCCCCAGGTAGTAACTGTACAGGCAGAAATAGATGTCGAGTCGCCCGTCACGGTCGTAGTCGGCCACTGCCGCGTGCGTGAACGTCCCCTGCGGAGCCTGCGTGAATTGGAACGCGTCGCGTTTAAGCTGAAAGCTTCCCTGGCCCTGATTCAGAAACAGCAGCGGGCCGCTGCCGCAAACCACCAGCAAATCCTGCCGCCCTTTATTTTCAAAATCCGCGAACAACGCGCATGCGGTGGCATCCAGCACGTCCACTCCGGACTTTTCCGTTACATCCTCAAAGCTTCCGTCTCCACGGTTGCGGTACAGCCGGTTGGGAAGTCCCGCGGGTTGGCAAACGTAAAAATCATCCAGCCCGTCGTTGTCGATATCTCCCACCGCCAATCCGTTGTTTCCATAAATGTCGAGTCCGCAAGCCCCGTCCAGCACGGTGCGCCAATAATCCACCCCGCAAAGCAGCTGCTTTCGGTACGACTCAGTTCGTCCCAGGGCTTGCGCCGTCACCTCGATAAAAATTGGCTCGCGGGCGCGGCTCACCGTTTCTTCGCTGGCCTCCCATTTTCGCAAGCGCCAACCGCTTCGCTCATCCCGCGACCACTCGGTAGTCCAATGCCCGATGCGCTCCTCGCGGCCCGCGTCCTTCCTGGTGCCGGCAATGTCATACCGGATCTCGATGCGGAACAAGGGCGACGAGCCTGCAGTTGGTTCGATCGCTACAATTTCGAGCTCAGCCGTCTCTACCCGCGCGAACGCGGCCAGGTACGTCTTCATCTCTTCGAGAAACCGCTCCCGGCCTGCGGCCACCTCCCTCCCAAACTGCCTTCGAACCACCTCAATTCCGTATTTCGATCGAATCGTTTTTTCTTGCGCCGGAGTTAGCGAACCCGCCTCCATCGAAACGTCTACAAACTTCGCTAGCACCGCCAGTGCCGGCGGCCCTGCTTTCAGGCCGCTCGCCCACTCATCCAGAATCTGCATCACTTCAAACGCGTACTTCTCGGTGACGTATTGGTCCGTTCCGGGGAGTACCCGGCGAAGAACCTCATCCAGCGGAGATTTTGCGGGATAGTGAGGCGTCAGACGGAAATCATGAAAGGGGAAAGCAGAGTTGCGATCCGCGGGAATCTCTCGAAACCAGGGCCGGAAAGGCGTTGCTAGCAGAGGCGCCGGAAGAAAAAGCATCGGCGTCCAACCCATACCTCGCAGGAACCGGCGGCGCGATAAAATAGGTTTCCCGTTTTTGTGACTGGACATTTTTTAGGCGCCGGCGCAGCAACGGCGCAGCCTTTGTATGCTAGCAGTGGCTTCACGCCGTTCCAAACCTCGCGGCACTACTTCGCCAACTTCATGTCTGGAGAAATCGGCTCGCGGAATCCAGCAAAGAACGCGGTTCGATCCGGCGCGTCCCTCGAACTGCTCCTGCTCGCAGTTCAGGAATCTGCCGCGGGAGGGGGTGCCGGACCGCTCGATTGTCCCAATACCAGCTCCGCGGAGATATGGTATTCCTTGCCCTTAGGATTCGCGGAATTGGAGAGTTCGTGTAGCGCCTCGGCCGCGGTCTGGCCCAGACGGTGGCGATGAACGTCAACGGTTGTGATCGAAGGGTTACTATATTCTGCCAGTCGCGTCTTATCGAACCCGGTCACCGAAATATCCTGGGGCACCCGGCAACCGCCTTGCAACAATCCCTTAATTACTCCCACCGCGGTTATGTCGTTTACCGCCATCACCGCCGTGGGCCGAGGATCCATTTTCGCTATGCTCGAGCCCGCCACCAGTCCGCTTTCGAATCGCAAATCTCCATGCAAGATCGGTCCAGGTTGCAGACCCAAAGCCCGCATGCACTTTTCGTAGGCTTGCAACCGCACCTGGCTGGATTTCAGCCGTGCTCGTCCGGCCACGAACGCAATCCGCCGGTGGCCATTGGCATGAAGGTGTTTGACGATTTGTTGCACCCCCGAAAAATAGTCGATCGAAAGATTGCTCATGTATTGCTTCACCGGCGCCAAGTCCAGAAATGTCACCGCAATTCTTCGCCGCGCTAGCTCGTGGATCAGTTGCAGGCTGATTTCAGAGGTCATCACCGCTACCCCGCGGACTTTGTGCTCCATCATTCTGTTCGCCGCTGCCCGGGTTCTGCGCGGCTCGTAGTTGGTGTCGCTTAAGATCGCGTCGTACCCCAGTTGTCGCGCCCGCGTTTCAAATCCCTTAATCACTTCGGGGAAGAACGGATTCTCCAGGTCGGACACGATAATTCCCAGGGTGCGGCTATCGCGCGAAGCGAGCTGCCGTGCATACGCGTTTGGAAAATATCCCAGCCGCTTCACTGCCGCGCGCACCAGCTGGTGCGTCCGCCGGCCGGCTTTCCCGGTATTGTTCAATACGTTGGAGACGGTGGCGGTGGAGACTCCCGTCGCCTTAGCAACATCGCTAATCGTTACGCTCTTCACCGCAATGGCCTGCTGTCCTGTACCTGTACCGAATCAACATAATGCCCGAACCGGAGAGAAGATTCATCCCGGGGCCAGTTGTCCAATCACAAATATTGCTTGACAGCATTCAAAATAACATGTTAAACGCTTACCACTAATGTTTTTGTATTAGGCTCGTTTTTAGGGTTAAGCGATTAACTAGTCTGGGTAGCAAGAGAGTAACGGGCCATCCGTAACGTGCGGCATCCGGCCAGGTGCCACGCGGGTTTTACTCGGCCAGCAGCCGGGGGCCGTCGGTTCTTTCTACGGAACCTCTGGCTGTTCTCGCTCTTGTCCCCAAGATTCGAATCGCAAATCAAGTTAAACGAACGTGGCAGGACGGGGAGGGGTGTGATGGACCGTAAGCTATTTTCGAAGATTGTTCGATTCTTTGCTTTGGTAGCCGCGGTAGCGGCCATTTTGCTGTTTGGCGCGGGGTACGCCTATGCGCAGGTAGACACCGGAAGCATCCTGGGGACGGTAACCGACGCTTCAGGCGCGACCGTCCACGGCGCCAAAGTGGTTGTCACCAACGAAGGCACTAACGCTTCTCTTACTGACACCACTGGCGCCGATGGCGCCTTCAAGTTCACCCCGTTGCGGGTGGGAAGCTACGCCATCACGGTATCCTTCCAGGGTTTCGAAACCAGTAACCAGAAGGGTATACCCGTCAACGTAGGCGCGGAGGTGGTTTCGAACTTCACCCTGCAGCCCGGCAAGGTATCCGAAATCGTCGAGGTGAATTCTGCCCCTCCGGTGCTGCAGTCCCAGGACGCCGCGGTAGGCCAAGTGGTGGACACTCAGGCCGTGAATGACTTGCCGCTGAACGGCCGCAACTTTACCTTCCTGGCGCAATTGGCAGCCGGCGTCAACACACCCCAGGCCGACACTCGCGGTAACGCCGCAACCGGCGCCTTCGCGGCCAACGGCTTGCGCCCCGCCCAGAATAACTACCTGCTCGACGGCATCGACAACAACTCCGACACGGTCGACTTTTTGAACGGCACCAATTACGTCGTTCTGCCCCCGGTGGACGCCATTGCCGAATTCAAGGTTCAGACCTCCGGCTTCAGCGCCGAATTCGGACGTTCCGGAGCTGCGGTTCTCAACGCCACCATGAAGTCCGGCACCAACGACATTCACGGTTCGGCCTGGGAATATTTCCGTAACGATGTACTGGATGCGGCGGACTTTTTTGAAAACGCTGGTGGCATTCCCAGGGGCGAACTTCGCCAGAATCAATTCGGCGGAACGCTGGGTGGACCGGTAGTCATCCCCGGCGTCATCCACGGCAAAAACAAGCTGTTCTTCTTCGGAGATTACGAAGGTCTGCGCCGCGTTCAGGGAGTGATTCAGACCGCCAGCGTGCCCACCGCCTCGGAAGTAAGCAGTGGCTTCACCAACTTTTCCGATTTGATCACCGCTCAGTCCAGCACCGCCGCCCGAGCGGATGCTTTGGGCCGCTTGATTCCTGTCGGCACCATAGAGGATCCGGCGACCACTCGCGCGGTTATCACCGGGGGCGTCGACCCAGTCTCGGGGTTGCCGGTACCGGTACCGGCCGGGGGCACGGCAGGCAGCACTGTGTACGTCCGCGATCCGTTCGGCACTTGCCCAGCCAGCACTATGTCCTTTACTCTCAGCGCTTGCAACTTGAACCAGATCCCCGCTGGCCGGTTAGACCCCAACGCCATAAAGCTGTTAAGCCTGTATCCCGCTCCGACCAATTCGTCGGTGTTCTCGAATTTCGCGAGTTCCCCGCGAGGTACGGAGTTCAGGAACGCATTCGACACTCGCATCGACGCGGACTTCAGCCAGAAGGATCAGTTGTTCACGCGCTTTAGCTGGGTAGACGACCCGCAACTGATTCCCGGTCCGTTCGGCGGTATTGCCGACGGCGGTGGTTTCCAGGAGGGTACCCAGACCGCTAAGTCCACCCAGACCGTCTTGGGCTGGACCCACGTGTTTTCTCCCAACGTGATTAACGACCTGCATGCCGGGTTTAACTATCTCCACACCTCGCGCTATTCGCCGGAAGCCAACAACCTCACCGATATCCCGGGCACCTATGGCATCCAGGACATCCCGCAGCAGAGATTGAATGGCGGACTTCCGGCCTTTGGAATCAACGGTCTGGCAACCCTGGGCAGCAACGCTTTCCTGCCTTCCGATGAAGTCACCTCCACCTTCCAGGTGAGCGACGACTTCACCAAGATCTACGGCAAGCATACTTTCAAGTCCGGGATCCAATACGAGCACGTGAAGTTCTCCACCTTGCAGCCACCCTGGTCGCGCGGTGAGTTCGATTACAACGGTGACTACACCGATGTCGTGAACTCCAATATTGGCAGCACCGGTCGTGCGCAGTTCCTGCTAACCCCGGAGACATCCACTGTTCCTGGTGGTATTAACGATGTCGGCGGCTCCACTCAGATTTACGTCTCCAACATATCCCTCACCGACAACGGCAAGAACTACTACGGCGGGTACATTAACGATGACTGGAAAATCACCTCGAGGTTGACCATAAACCTCGGCGTTCGTTGGGATTATTTCGGTTTGGTCTTCGAGCATCACGCGAACCAGGCCAACTTCGTGCCAAGCGGTCCTCCCACCGGAGGCCCGATGTACATCATTCCGGTGGGCGTGAACGACGCCAACCTGTCCCCGAGCTTCCTAAGCCTGCTGACCAAGGACGGCATCACCCTTGACGTCACCAACAAGTACGGAAAGGGCCTTGGCAACTCTCAGAATAATAACTTTGCGCCCCGCCTTGGATTCGCCTATCAAATCACCCCTAAATTTGTCGCCAGGGGCGGTTTCGGCATCTTCTACAATGGCTTTGAGAACCGTGGCTTCTCACCGAACCTTGGCGAGAACTATCCGTTCCAATTCAATTTTTCTTTCCCCGAGCCCAACAACTACACCCCGATCACTTTCCCCGGCTGCCCGACGGCTGGTCCGGGTGGCAGCGGAACCTTTGAAACTGGATTTTCTTGCACACCGCTCAGCCCGCTCCTGGTCAACGCCAGCGGTTTGGCGCTGCGCGGAATTCAATTCAATTACCAGACTCCCTACTCCATGGGCGGTAACTTCACTCTGCAATACCAACTCACTCGCTCCATGTCGTTGCAGGCTGGCTACGTAACCTCCCAAGCACGCCATTTGGAGGTATTCCCGAACTCCAATAACGTGACCCAGCTCTTGCCCGCCGGCACCACCGTCGCTCCTTACCTGCCGTTCCCGGACTTCGGGCAGGGTTCCAGTTACGCCGCAACCGAGGGAAACAGCTCGTATAACGGCTTGCAGACCAAGCTCGAGAAGCAATTTTCCGGCGGCTTGGACTTCTTGGCCACCTACACCTGGTCCAAGACCTACAGTGACGCGGTCGACCTGCTGAACGGTGGCAGCGGGGCCGGTTATCGCGGCCAGGATATTCCCGGTTTCGGAATTCAACAGGATCGCAGTCTGGCGCCATACGATATTCGCAACGTCTTCCACTTTAGCGGCAGTTACCAACTGCCTTTCGGCAAGGGTAAGCACTTCATGGGCGATGCCACCGGCGCCACCGAGAAGCTGGTCGGCGGCTGGAGCTTAAACACAATCATCACCCTCCAGGGCGGTCAACCCATCACCCTGAGCTGCCCCACCACCACCGCGGCGGGTACCGGTTGCTATGACCTTCGCGTGGCGGGCCAGAACCCCGACTTGGGAATTCACACCGACGCCAACGGGAGACCGAGCTGGATAGGGAACGCTGCGGCCTTCGCTCAACCCTGCACTCTGGGAGCGGGCCTTGTCCCCGTACCCGGTACACCAGCAGGCTGCGTGCCTCTCACCGGTCTGGCAGCTTTGGGCGGCGGTGCCTCGCAGATCGACGGCCCAGGATTCAAGAGGGTGAACCTCTCCCTGTTCAAAACCATCAACCTCAAAGAGCACCTTGATATGCAGTTCCGTACCGAGGTTTTCAACCTGTTCAACCACCCCGTCTTTAACGCGCCGAACTTTGGCGGCAACGGCGTCGTCGCCGTTTCCGACTCCGGCGACTTCACCAGCTCCAACTTCGGCGAAATTGGATCTACTCGCGACGCTCCGTACGACGCGCGGCAGATTCAGTTCGCTCTGAAACTTTTGTTCTAGCGCGGCCGTGGAATGCAGCCGCAAGATACGCTTCGAACCAAGCGTGTCTTGCGGCTGTTTCTTTTAGCGCCCCAGCCAGCACTCATGCTTGCCATGTGGCGGTGGTAACATATAGAAATTGTGACCGCGAAACGCTGCTTGAAATGTTCTGTTTTTCTGACCCTTCTTCTCTACGCGTCCCTGAGCAGGGCTCAAACGAAACAGAACCAGGATTTGGACCGTAGGTTTCAAGCCGCCGTCGCTGACTATGACGCGGGCCGTTTGGCGCCAGCCGCCGCAGCTTTGGAGAAGCTAGTGCTCGAAGTCCCGGAAAGCTTCGAAGTCCACGAACTCCTTGGCTTGATTTATTCGGAGCAGTCCCAAGACGCCAAGGCAGCATCCCACTTCGAGAAGGCCGTTCACCTCAACCCGGATTCTCCCGAGGCTCGAACCAACTACGCTACCAATCTCGCCCACGCGGGAAGACTGGATTTGGCCGAGGTTCAGTTCAAGCGGGCGGTAGCGCTGCAGCCGCGCAACTACGACGCCAACCACGACCTGGGCGAGCTATATGTCCAGACCGGAAGAATCGCCGCCGCCGTCCCCTACCTGGAGCAAGCTCAGCGCGTTAATTCCAGTTCCTACGACAATGGCTACGATCTCTCCCTCGCCTACCTGGTCACCGGCAAGCTCGAACAGGCTCGTCAGTCAGTCGCGGCGCTGCTGCAACAGAAAGACTCCCCGGAATTGCATAACCTGCTCGGCCAGATCGAGGAAAAAGACGGCAACTTTGTTGCTGCCGCCAATCAATTCGAGCTAGCCGCGCACGCCGATCCCAGCGAGAGCAATCTCTTCGACTGGGGCTGTGAACTCCTGCTTCATCGCACCCTGGACCCTGCCGTCGAGGTCTTCCGGCAGGGCTCCGAGCGCTACCCCAATTCGCCGCGTCTGGTGATCGGTCTGGGTATGGCTCTTTACGCCCGCGGCAATTACGACGACGCAGTGAAGGCGCTGCTTCGTGGAGCGGATCTCAATCCTTCCGACCCCAGTTGCTATCTTTTTCTGTCCAAAGCTTTCGATAGCTCTCCGGCTCAGGCCGATGATGTCATCGAGCGGTTCCGCCGCTTTGCCGAACTTCAGCCCAACAACGCTCGCGCCCTCTATTACTACGCCCTGAGTCTCTGGAAAGGGAAGCGGGAGAAAGATCCCAATCAGGATCTTCATCAAATCGAATCTTTGCTTAAAAAATCGATCGCACTCGATCCAAACATCGCCGAATCGCATCTCCAGGTGGGCAACCTCTATTCCGACCAGAACAGATTCACCGACTCCATTCCCGAGTACGTCCGCGCCAGGGAACTGGACCCCGAGCTCTCCGATGTCCGTTACCGCCTGGGTCAGGCCTACGTGCGCACCGGCCAAAAGGAACTCGCCCAAAAAGAGTTTGAGGTTTACCAGAAGCTTCGCGAACAGCATCTTGCCGAAATCGAAAAGCAACGCGCCGATATTCGACAGTTTGTTTTTTCGGAGAAGGATTCTCCTTCCGCCAAGCCCTGATCCCAGTGGGGATTGCTGTTCGCCGCAAACGGCCCGTGCAAGAGAGTGAGTTCGGCGTGGCAGGAAGCAAGTATGGTTCAGCAATACAGGCCGCTGAGCGGACCTTCCCACCGGGATTGTCGATTGATCGCTGCGTTCGGTGGGTCCAGAATCTGTAACGCATCACGGCAAAGTTTCACCGAAAAAAGGAAAAAATCGAGTCCAGGCATCTGTGGGGATTAGAAATCGGATGTATATGATTGTGAAAGAGATAATGGTCCTTACCAGCAACGAACGGGCAAAATAATGAAGTCGTATTCGTCAGTCGCGGCAGGGCGCTTTTCGAGGGCCAGCGGGAGCACATCCACACCCCAGGAACGAGCCCGCCAGCTTGCCTCCAACCGCCGCGATTTTCTGCGGACCGCTGCGGGACTCGCCCTCGGCGGCACCCTTCTTGGCTCCAGCCCTCTGCTCCGCGCCGCACTCGCGCCTAGGAAACGAAAAGTGGTAGTGATCACGTTCGGTGGCGGAGCTCGCGATCAAGAGACGTTTGCGCCCGAGGGTCAGGAAAACATCCCCCACCTCATGGGCGAACTAATTCCTCAATCCTCCTTTTTCTCGCAGGTCATCAACCGGGGAATTCTGGGTCATTATGTTGCCACCGCCAGCCTCGCAACCGGGGTCTACGAATCGTTTAACAACTTTGCCGCCGTGCCTCCTGAAAACCCCACGGTCTTCGAGTATTTCCGCAAAGACCTGAAGCGGCCCGCTTCCGATACCTGGGTAGTTGCTCCCAGCAATGGCTTCAACCGCATCGGCGGCAGTAGCCATCCCTCTTTCGGTCCGTCGTTTGGCGCGAACGTGATTCTCCCCAAGCATTTGCTCACTGCCGCAACTGCCCCCAGCACCGACTACGACCATCTCCTGCGCGATAATTATGAGACGCCGCTGTACACCCCCCAGCTTGGCGGCAGCGAGTTCGAACTCCAACAACTGGAATCGATTCTCAAACTCTCCGTCGACGATTTCAGAACCCGTGCCCGTACCCTATCCAGCCCCGACGAACTCTCCGTTTATATCGTGCGTCAATTGATGCGCCAGGTTGCTCCCAGCCTCTTGTGGATCACCATGCATGATATTGACATCGCTCACGCTGGCGCCTATTCCCTGTACATTGACGGCATTCGCCGCACCGACCGCCTTTGCGCCGACATCTGGAAGACCATTCAGACCGAACCCGAATATGCCGGCAACACCACCCTTTTCATCTTGCCGGACTTTGGTCGCGACTCTGACGATGATTCCGGCGGCAACGGCTTTCAGCATCACCGCACCGGCGACGCCCTCTCGCGCACCACCTGGATGATGGCGCTCGGCGCCGGCATTCGTCAGGGCATGGTGTTCGACCGCCCTTTGCAGCCTACCGATCTGGTTCCAACCATCGGTTCCATGCTTGGGTTTTCGGCATCCCTGGCGCAAGGCAATCCGATTTCGGAACTCTTGCAGCTCTCATGATTCCCAGCGACCTCAAACCGCAGCAGTTCAGCAGCTACCCGCCGGAAGCCCACAAGCTGGCCACCAACTACGTTTCAGCCCTGCAGCGTCTTCCGCTGAGCTTCGTTCCCAGTCTTTTGCGCGAAGTGATCGACTTCGATTTCAAGTTTCCCGCCGAGCGCAAAGCTCTCGAGAAGGAGCTCGCCAATCTAGCCGCTCTCTCACCGCAACAAGTAAAGGAATGGTTTGGCCCGTTCGAACAAATTCACATTTCTTCCCAACTCGAGAGCCTGGATTGGGTGAACGCACCCGCGCTGTTCGTCGAGCAGTTCTCGGCGCACCTTTGGTCCACTCATCAGCTCGATGCTTTCCGTGCCGCCGCGACCGAATATGCCGACCAGGTTGCAGGCGGTCGCGCCCCCGGAACCACCTGCCATGCCCAGGCTTGGTATTGCGGTGGTAGGGCAGGGCGTTAGCACCTACGACCAGCCTCTCTTTCGCAAACTCCGTCCTCACGGCGCCTATTTCAGCCACCTCGACACCGGAAAACGGCCTCCAGCAACTCCTGGATGCGGTTGCCTCCCGGGCCAAAGTCCATCCCGACCCTTACGCTCATTGGTACGTGGATGGCGGGGAAGCCGCCCCACACGCTCCATCGCTCACTTGCGTCTCCTACCACGCTCTGGAGCCGGCACGGGCCGCTCTGTCCTCCAAGCTGCGCGTGGAAATCCAACGTCCCGGAATGGGCCCCGAAGCACTCCGCACACTGTTGGCGCAGATGCATCCCGGGGATCTGGGTTTTGGCAATGCGGGTGACCCGGTTCTTGACCGCTTCCAGCTCAAACTGCTCACCGAGGGTTCGGGAACGCAGATCTTCAGCACTACCTTTGCCCAATGGACGGCACGGGAAGCGCTGCGCCGGGCGCAACCGCTCACCTTGCTGGTCCGATTTGCTCCACGCCAGCGCCAGAAGCCGATGAACGAACTGCTCTCCGGCAACCAAAACTCGGTCGAGCTCGATTTCGTGGGCTCTTTGGTCGACGCCGATTTAGGTGCGTATTACAACTGGTTGAATCAGCAGCGCCTGACCGGCGCAGAGCGCTCCTCATTCGTGGTCTGGTTCGAAGGCCACAACCAAGCGGTTGCCATCGGTCCTTCTCTGCAAGGCGGCACAAAATCGGGTTCTGCCGGCGATTTGCGTCAATTGTTGGCTTGGGCGAGCTGACCGCGGTCGAAATATTCTCGCAGTGTGAAGAAGTGCAACCTCGCTACTCGAAAGGGACAAACGTGGAACGACGAGACTTTATCAAGGCCACCAGCACCGTGATCGCAGGAGCAATCCTTGCCCCGCGCACCTTGATGGGCGATCCTCTCCCGGCCGGCTCCACAGGCGACGGGCGTTTGGTGATCCCCATCAACCGCAATTGGTGGTACAGCAAATCGGTGGTCGAGGGTGGCCATCTCCGGGAGTTCGACGATTCCGGATTCGAGCGCGTGGTGATTCCTCATACCAATGTCCGCGAGCCATGGCACAGCTTCGACGACAAATCCTATGAGTTCGTCTCTCTCTATCGCCGCCGCTTCAAGTTGCCGGCCGCGGCAAAAGGCAATCACGTCTTCGTCGATTTCGAAGGGGTGATGACCGCTTCCACGGTATGGATCAATGGCGTGCGCCTGGGCGAGTACAAGGGCGGGTACACGCCCTTCTCGTTTGATCTCACTCCCCATCTCGACTTCGATGGCGAGAATCTATTAGCCGTGGATGTGGACTCCACCGAGCGCCCCGACATTCCTCCCTTCGGCTTCCAAATTGACTACCTCACCTTCGGCGGCATCTATCGCGAAGTATCCCTGCGCATCGTTCCCGGCGTCTTCATCGAAAACATTTTTGCCAAACCCAAAGACGTTCTCACTCCTCATCCGTCTCTCGACGTTGATTGCTTCCTCATGAATCTGCAAGCTTCCAAGGAATCGCTCACTGTGCAGGCCGAACTTCGCGATGGAGACCGGGTGATCGCCAAAGGCTCCAAGCCGATTTCGCCCTCGGCCGCTGCCACCGACCCGGTTAGCCACTCCATTCACTTGGAAAATCTCGGCGCCATCAAACTCTGGGACCTCAGCAATCCCAATCTTTATTCCGTGCATGTCCAGCTCCTGCGCGGAACCCAGTTGGTGGATCGCGATACCCGCACCGTGGGCTTTCGCGAAGCGCAATTCACCGATCACGGTTTTGAGCTGAACGGCAAGGTCATCAAGCTGCGCGGCCTCGACCGCCATCAAACCTTTCCATTTGTCGGCCAGGCCATGCCCGGCCGCGTCCAGCGCCAGCGATGCCTACATCCTGCGCCACAATCTCAAGTGCAACATCGTTCGCACTTCGCACTATCCGCAGTCCCGCCATTTCCTCGACGCCTGCGACGATATGGGCCTGCTGGTGCTCGAAGAAATTCCCGGCTGGCAGCACATCGGCGATGAGCCCTGGAAATTGATCTCTATCGATAACGTCAGCCGCATGATTCGCCGAGACTGGAACCATCCCAGCATCATCCTGTGGGGCGTGCGCATCAACGAGTCCCAGGACGACCACGATTTTTACACTCGCACCAACGCGGTGGCTCACCGCCTCGATCCCACACGCCAGACCGGTGGCATTCGCTATTTCCAGGAATCCGAATTTCTGGAAGATGTCTTCACCATGAACGATTTTGGTTTCCCGCTGAAGCCGCCGAATCATCCGCGTTACCTGAATACCGAATTCGTCGGTCACACTTACCCAACCAAAACCATCGACCAGGTCGAGCGCCTCACCGAACATATGCTCCGCCACGCCCGGATCCACGACCAGCTCGCGTCCAATCCGCAATACGCCGGCGGAATCGGCTGGTGCGCGTTCGACTACAACACTCACGCCGACTTCGGCAGCGGAGACCGCATCTGCTATCACGGGGTGACCGATATTTTTCGCGAGCCTAAGCCCGCCGCGGGTTTCTACAAGTCGCAGTGCGACCCTGCCGACGAAGTGGTGCTCGAGCCCGCGTTCCACTGGGCGCGCGGCGACGAGTCCATCGGATTCACCAAGGCTTGGGTCTGCTCCAATTGCGATCATCTGAAGTTTTACGTTGCCGACAAATTGGTCGCGGAAGCGGATCCCAACCAGAAGGATTTCGCTAACCTGCGCTATCCGCCTTTCGTCGTGGATTTATCGAAGGTCGTCCGCGCATGGGGAGACTTGCGCATGGATGGCTACATCCAAGGCAAGCAAGTGATCTCCAAAACGATGTCGGGCCGAGGAGTGGATCAGAAATTCGCGTTGCTACCGGATTACCGCAGGCTAAACGCCGATGGAGCCGACACCACCCGAGTGGTCCTTCGCGTGACCGACGAATTCGACGCCATCCGGCCTTTCGCCAACGACGCCATCAAATTCGAGATTGCTGGCCCCGCGGAAATCATCGGAGACAATCCCTTTGCCCTGATTGGCGGCACCGGCGCCATCTGGATTCGCGCCAAAGAACAACCGGGCACGGTGACCCTCACCGCCACCCACCCGCAACTAGGCAAGCAGCAGATTCAGTTTCAACTGGACGGGGTTGCTCCCGAACTCGCGTAAGCGCTGCTGAAGTTTGGCCGCGCGGAAGGCCGCCCCGCCGGAACTCATGGCGCGGAACTGCCCGAAATTCAACGCACCGGCGCGCGATCCAACACCGCCTGCACCAAATCGCCGAGTTGGTCGGCGGTGTATTCGTTCCCCTCGATATTCGCCACAAGTTTCCCCGTCGGATCGATGATCGCGGTATGCAGCGAATGATCCATCAAGCCCTCATCCGGAAAAAAATCCACTCCAAACCAGCCGCACACCCGCTCAATCTCCGGTTTCGGTCCGGTCAAAAACCGCCACGACTCTGGGTCGGCCTTCCAAATGCTCGCGTAGTGCGCCATCGCTTCGGGAGTGTCGTGCACCGGATCGAAAGTGACCGTGAGAAAAATCAGGTCTTTGCCCATGCGCTCATGAAAGCGCCTTTGCAGCACTCCGAAGTTGTTGCTGATCCGCAGGCAAAAATTCGGCAGCGCGCAGCGCGTATAAATGAAATTCATTAGCACAACCTTGCCGGAAAACTGCGACAACGCCACGCGCCGCCGGTTTTGGTCGGTCAGCACAAACTCCGGCACCGTTTGTGTCGGCTCCCAGCACGTTTGCCGCCGGCGAACCAAACGCCCCATCCAAAAGCTTCAAGCGCCGCGTCGTCTCCGGATCTGGTTCGACGCTTTGATACTTCCGCACGTGGATGTTATCCACGTATGCGGTGTCTTTTTCCACCGCTAGGGTAAAGTCGATGATCGTCCCTGGTGCCAGTCCCTCCAGCGCCTTCGCGTCGCGCACCGGGAGCGGCATCACCATCGCGTCCATGTAGCCGGGGATGCGCTCACAGGAAACCACCAAGGTCTGGCGCGCCTTGTCTACCTTCAGCACCATCCCCCTGGCGGAATATTTGGAGTCAGCCCGGACGCCGATCGCGCACAGGCACAGCAGGGTGAGCCAGGCGATCGACGCCCTCCCGAGCCGTTCACTGCGCGGAAGCGGTCTGCTTGGTTTCCGTCGTGGCATCCTTCGGCGCGCCTCCCAGACGATACTGTTTGCGTTCGAGCTTCGTGTATTCCTTCTCGAATTCCTTGATGGCCAAGTATTGATTCTTGCCAACGTTGTTAAACGTCTGCAGCGTCTTGCTCGCCGGCCACCAAATCTCCAGGCTTTCGATGGTAGCCGCTTTGCCCAGCCCGATGTGCTGCTCCAGCGGTGACGCTCCGAACGACCCGCCGCTTCCCACCCAGCGATAGATCGACCGCGTCGCCTGCCCTTCGTTTCGCACCGTCACTTTGATCCGCGCTCCGATCGCAGCTCGGTTGGTCTTGACTCCCACCAGCTTCACGCTGATCCAGTCGTTTGCGTTGCCCGGATTCGCGAAAAGTCGAAAGGTATGGCTATCGCCCGGCGTTGCTCCGCCGGTCTCCGCCAAGATCGCTTCGTGCCCGCTGTGGTCGATATCCGCGAACGCCACCCCATGCCCTTTGTGCAATTCGCCGGTACCGGAAGACGCCGTCACATCCACGAAATACTTGCCGTCGTGGTTGCGCAACAGCACGTTGGGAACCTCCGACCCCAGCGAGGGACTCCCGGTTCCGAGGTAAATGTCCAGAAATCCATCGTTATCGATGTCGCCGAAATTCGCTCCCATGGGCATGAACCCCTTCTGCAGCCCAGCCTCCCGCGACACGTCCTTGAATTTTCCGTCACCCAGATTTTTGTAGAGCCTCAGCGTTGCACCATTGTTGGGCCCGCCAAGGTAAGTCCGCACCGTCTCGTCCACGGAGATCGAGAAGCCGGTCACGAAGAGGTCCGCCAAGCCGTCATTATCGTAGTCGAAAAACCACGTGGCGAAAGACTGTCCCGGACCCGCCACTCCGGCCTGCTCCGCCACTTCGCTAAAGGTGTTGTCGTGATTGTTGTGGTACAGAAAATTACGGCCGAGATTGGAAACGTAAAAATCCACATACCCGTCCCCGTCGTAATCCGCTGCAACCACTCCCTTGGTGAACGCGATCCGGTCGATTCCCGCCGAATGCGAGATGTCCTGGAAAGTGCCGTCGCCCTTGTTCAAGAAAAGCAGGCTCGGGCCGTTTTCGCTCCCTACAAAGAGGTCCAGCAAGCCATCGTTATTGATGTCCGCCCACGCCGCCGCCTGCGTCGCTACCGCCACACCGCCCAAGCCGCTTGCCTCAGTCACGTCCGTAAACGTTCCGTTGCAGTTGTTGCGCAGCAGCGACATTCTCTGCGGTCCCTCCCACCCTCCTCGCAACATCAGAATGTCCAGGCACCCATCGTTGTTGTAATCCGTTTGAATCATATTCAAGGCGCCCAGCTGGTCCGAAAGTCCGGCCTCCGCGGTCTTGTCGGTGAAGGTGCCGTTTCCATTGTTGTGAAAGAAATGCATCGGCGCGCACATGTCGAAACTCGACGTCACCACGTCGAACAAGCCGTTGTTCTCCAGATCCTCGACGACTAGTCCTCCGGCCATCTCGAACAGATTCAAGCCGGCTTGCGGCGCCACGTCCTCAAAGCGCCCCACGTCTTCTTTCGATTCGAACAACGAAATCGGCAAGAGGTATTTCGGCGGAACGCCTGCCGGATACTTTCCTGTGGTCATGTACGCTAGGTTCAGCAGCCACTCCACGTCGAGCTCACCCGGTTTCTTCTCCAGATATTTCTGAAAATAGGCAATCGACTTCTCGGAGTCCCCGGTCTTCTTGAACGCGTTGCCGGGACGCATCGGAAATAAGCACCGCTCGCCGGGCTCGCGGTACACATCGTTTTCCATCTCCGATTTGTGCAGATACATGATCCCCAGAGTCTCCTCCATCAGGGGAATCTCCTCGGGGACGCTGGACTGCGCCACCTGGTAGGCCTTCTCAAATTCCGGAAGCGACTCGTCCATCCTTCCCTCGTAGCCATAGAGCCCGGCCAGAAAGTAGTGCATCTGCAGCACGTCCATCGGACTGCGGGAGGCCAGCGCGCCTTGATTCTCCGGCGCCAGCATTTTGTTCATGTGCTCGATCGCGCCGGCAAGAGATCCCTTGCGCGCATCGCAGGTCTTGTGAGGATCAAGTTCCCAGCCCTCGGGCTTGGGAAATCGCCGCAGCGCCTCCTCTGCCTCCGGCAGCCCGGACACCAAGACCATCTGCTTCACACTACCCCGGGCGGCCAAGGCAAGGGTCCCCGCGGGATCGGCATTTTCGGCGCCCGCAGAGGGCGTAGCCATGATTTTCAGGATGGCATACCCCTCCGGTATGCGCGTCACTTTGCTCACTTGCCCCGGTGCCATGCCCTGTAGCGCGTCCCTCAGCTCAGCACGCAGCTCTCTCAGCGCAAACTTGCCCATGTAGCCGCCCGCGCTCGCTGTGGGATCGATCGATTTTTCCTTAGCCAGTGCTGCGAAGTCCTCACCGTTCTTTAGCCGGGCGAGAATCTGCTGTGCCTCTTCGTTCGAGCGCACCACTATCACTTGTAAAGGGATTTGATCCGATGTGGGACTCATCGAGGCCGCAGGCGGGGCGGTCTGCGCCCAGGTGGGCGGGCCCTGGGCCAACAAGCCCGCCGACGCCGCAGCGAGAAAGCACGCCGTTAGTAGCGTTCGCAGCATCGGTAAACCGTATCCCTATTAATCGCGGGTTGTCTATGGCAAATAGTTACGGCAGCGTGTTGCTTAGCTTCGTCCCGCGTCGATAATAGCTCGCCGCAGTTCCGTCGGCATCAGGTCCCTGAAAGGTGCATTTTGAAGGTTTCGTGAAAAAAACTGGCCTGTCCCGGGGGTAGCGGGACAGGCCAGTGGGCGTTTACGGGAGGGGGAGCTGCGGGGAAAATCCGTCTTATTCTTGACCGCTTATCCGGTTGCCTCATCGGGCCAAATCACGATCAAGGGCAGGCGCGATCCAAGTCCGTAACGCGCCAGCATCCCGGCCGGCGAATTTTATTCCGGATGCCCGATAGGCTCTGAAACCGCACCGCTACTGTACCGCGGCTTTGGTCTTGTGGCCGTAGTGTTCTACGTGTGCCTTGGCCGCTTCAGCGCTGTGGTGCGTTGCGTGGTGCAGATGCCCTTGCGCGCTGTGGGCGTGATGAGCGGCTGTTTCGTGGGCGCCCAACTCATGGTGTTGGGCGGCTTCGCGATGATGCCGTGCGGCGTGTTCGTGATGCTCGGCTGCCTTGTGATGATGCTCAGCTGCTTGCTTGGACATCGTTGTTCTCCTTATTTACTGCAAAATCAGATTCCTACTGCGCGCTAGGCTACTGGCTCTGTGTTACTGCCCTGTGACAATGAAGTAACAGCAAATGGAATCTGGAGGTCGCTCAGAGTAGATGAAGTGGAGCGATCCACAAAAAATAAGGGGCCGAAGCCGGTCATCCAGCTTCGGCCCCTCTTACCGATTGATTAAACGCCTGACTAACGGGTGTTGTCCTAGTTGTGATGGAAGTCGAACAGCTCAAATAGGTCACTGATTGCTGGGCCATTCACCGGCACGTACGGGTTAAACCATTCCGATCGCGGGTTGGGGAAATTGTCCCGGCTACGGTGTGTGACCGGGGGCAAATTCCAGTTCCTTTCGATGAACTTCAGAACCGAGACGTGATCCGCGTAGTCGTGGGTGATGCGTCCGCCACGCGAGTACGGAGACACGACGATCATCGGAATGCGGGTGCCGTCGCCGAAGTAGTCCAGCGGCTGCACATAGCCGGAGTCGTAATATCCGCCGCCCTCATCCTCGGTGATCATGATCGCGGTATCCTTCCACACCGAGGGATTGGCCTGAACTGCATCCACGATCTTCTGCACGAAGCCTTCGAAAAGATCGAGTTTCGAAGACGCCGGATGGCCGTCGACCAGCCCGCTGGGCTTGACGAAGGAAACGGCTGGCAGCGTCCCGTTCTGGATGTCGACATACAAATTCGCCGTGTCCTGAATGTGGGCGGTGCGGATTGCCGCGTTGGCCATTACCGAAGTGTCGTACTGGAAGGGGTTGCAGATGTTGCAATACTCGTCCGTGTTCGCCCCGATGGCTCCATAGTTCAGCTGATAGGGGTCCGGCACATAGTTATTCCACTGATCGCCGTAATACTTCCACGAAATGTTGTGGGCCAGCAGGGTGTCGGCGATGCTGGGTGTCGACGAAGGTGGAATTGTGAATACGGTGTTGTCCGCGCTGGTGTCGGTGAAGGCGTTGTTGCCGTTGCCAAAGTAGCCCGGGTTGTAGTTGTTCAGCAGGTAGTAGTGGCCGGGTTCGCAGCGAGGATCGACGTGGACCTCGCTAAGGTACTTTCGGATGGGGGCGACGCCTGGTTGAGTGGGGTCTGCGCAGTCGGTGTAAGATCCGCCGCCATAAGAGGGTGAACCGTACGAGCCGCCGCCGTAACCATCCTCGGTGTACCAGTTGTTGGTGCCCGTGGCTGGATTCGGATTTTCGACTTCATTCACTACGCCTGCGTTTGGCCCTCCTGGCTGTGCTACGACGTTGTTAGGCGGAACGGCGGGGTGACCATTGCCATCGCTGAACCAGATCGCGTCGCCGTGGCCCAGCATGATGTGATTGGCGCCGGTGCCGCCATCGACGGATTGGTGGAAGTTATCGCTCATCGAGTAAGTATCGGCGAGGCTCTTGAAGTACGGTGCATCGCCCTGCTGGACGTTGTAGAAGCCCATGGCGGTCGAGCCTTCACCGGTGGTCGCGGCCGTCGGCGAATATTCGGTGCTGAAGTTTGCCGGCTGTGTCACACCGTTGGTGCCGGCGCCCACGGTGACTTCTACCCACGGGAACAATTTAGCATCGCAACCGGCGGGATTGTCCCAAGTGGCGTGCTCCACGCTGCAATCCAATTGTTGCCACATCTGGTAGAAGCGATGCACCGGGCTCGCGGCGTACGAGTTGTAGGTAAAGGTGGTGCCGTTGGTCAATTGAAACGGACCTGCTGGCAACGAATTGACGTTGGAGATTCGGGCGTCTGGAGTGTGCGACGTCTGCCCGGTACCGCCCGAGATCAAATCCACATAGTAGCTCGGGGCCAACCCATTTTCGGATTGCTGAGCCAGGGTAAGGCTGTCGCCGGCGACGTAGGAGTCCTTCGGACCGCCTACGAGCGGTGCAGGCAGGGTCTGGTTCGGGAAGGAAACCTTGTCCGGATTCAACAGAAACGCATCCGGCGCTTGGTCCACAGCAGCGCGTTGTTCGGCCTTGGCGAAATTGGGGCCAGGTGTGCCGTCGGCGTTGATGATCCCTTCCGACAGCAGGTTGTGAACTGTCTGCCCGTGCTTGGGCACGTAGGTGGCGAAGACGTGGTCAAAACTTCGGTTCTCGCCGATGATTACGATCACGTGTTTGATGGGCGAACGAGTTTCATTGCTGCTTGCTGCTTGTGGTGGAGCTGCACTAACCAAAGAAGCGCCGACGGTAAACTGGAAAACCGCGACGGCCGCCAGCGCGATGCGCGCGCACGCCAAAGCATCGGATCTAAAATGCTTGAATGACATTCTTCCTCCCTTTTCGTTTGCAATCGACTCCGAGTGGAGCGTGCAATTAATAGCTGTTGCGTGTTACAGGGAGGTTTCTGTGGCGTGAACGGATAAAGAAGCCGAAGAATTTCTCTTTCTAGAACTACTAGAACACGTAGCTGGCTAGCTGGAAGTGGGGCAAGCGGAGCGGTTCGACCCACGGTGTATCAACGTCGAGCTCTTCTCTAAGGCGGGAGAAGCAGGTTTGCAACAGCGCTTAGGCAAGGCTCGATTTGGCGCGATGTCGACCACCATGCGTACCAACCTCGCCATTTGGCCTTTGTTGACTTCGCAGCTGGTCATGTCCCCATCCACCCGGTTCACAACGATCAGATCGAGCGAGGGTGCCACCACGGCAAATTGCCCAAGATGGCCCTCAGCCCAGAAGCTCCCGGGCGGGAAAAGGAGTCGTTGCGATGCGCCGCTCGTGGAATCCCCCCGGTCCACCACAGATACCCGTATCCGCCGGAATTGGCATCGGAATAGGGCTGGGTGCTGGCCTTCACCCAATCTTCCGGAACCACTTGGACGTTGTTCCATCTGCCGCCGCGAAGATAGAGCAAAGCAAAACGAGCAAGATCTCGCGCGCTCATGTCGAAGCGATATGCCGGGAACCGCGTGTCGACACTGGTGACGTAATGCCCGTCGCTCGGCCTGAAATCCTGCATTCCGATCGGCTGCGCGATTTTCCGATGGAACGCATCGAAGATACCGGTGCCGGTCGCCTGCTCATAGATGTAGCCGAGGGTGTTGAAATCCCAGTTGTCGTAGTACCAAAAGGTGCCCGGGGCGTGCGAGCCGCGAGGTGGCTTGCTTTCCAGCATGCCCTTGGTCTCGTAGACCGTGGGATGATAGACCCCCGAGCGCGCCTCGAGCAGGTCAAGAACTGTCGCTTGTTTCTCCTCGGCGGACAACGACGGCGGATTGTCGTCAATGCCGAGACTCTGCGGTGAATCCCTGAGCCTGATCTTGTCGTCGGCCACCGCGATGCCGATCAACGCGCTCAGTAAACTCTTGCGGCAGGAGTGAAGGTTTGATTTGTGGACGACGTCTTCCCAGGCATCCACCACCCGCCATGCTGCACGATCATCGCCGACGTCGAGCCAATTGCCTGGACATACTGTTGTATTTCGGAGAGCTTCCGATCGGACCAGCCCGCCTGCCCCAGCCGTGGCAACTGCTTCCACTCCACGCCCGGCACTTCATTTAATGGAGATTTGGCTGCGCACGACAATTCAAGCAGCAACACCACCTTCACGCTATAAACTTTGCGCATAAGCATTAGAGTAATGCCAAAGGAAGGCCGGCAGTGGCTCGATTGAAATCAAAATACCGGGGTAATACCCCCCCACTCGCATTAGGTACCCAGAAAGCGCCTACCCGCTACAAAAACATTTCTATTGTCTCTTTCCAGAGGCAATCGGACAGAGTTGTATTCACGCCCCATAACCACCTACCGATTCACGAAGGGAGATGCCACCTTGGCATACAGCAACAGTCATTGTTTGTGTCTGCATATTTCGAGAAGATAGCTCCATGACCTTGGACGAATTTCGCGAGTCGCTCACCGCGACCGAGCCCCCAACCGGACTGACGCATGCACTTGCCGGGCTTTGGTGGGATGCCAAGGGCGATTGGGTGCGGGCGCACGAGTCTGCTCAGCAGGACGAAGGCATCGAGGGTTCTTGGGTTCACGCCTACCTGCATCGCAAGGAAGGCGATCAGGGCAACGCAGCCTATTGGTACAGCCGGGCGGGCAAGGCCGTGTGCCGGGAGCCGCTGGATGCGGAGTGGCTAAACATTCTGAAGGGGTCGCTGAGATAAGTCGAAACCTTGTGGCTTAGCACTCGAGGGCTGGATTCGCCCCGCAATAGCGCGCTCAGTGTACGAACCGGCAGCCGCTCGATCCAATTGCCGAGCGGCTGCTTCGCAACGCTGGGTGTTACGACTGACTCTCGTGGACAACGCGCGCGCGGGCCAGCAGAACCGTGGTGCCTACTTCACTTCCACCGTGATGGCGTCCGCCGGGACGTAGAAAAGCTGCGGCCCTTCGGGCATCAGCCAGGAGCCAATGGCACAGCCCCAGCTCTGTGCGTCGTGAATTTGCGTAGGGTTAAATTCAGCGAGATCATTTCCGTCGTTCCAGACATCCCGATGGGTGCTCCAATTCGTTCCCGAAGCTACATTTCCGCCGCTGAGCTCAAGTTGAAATGCGAACAGAACGTGATAGATCCCTGGTTGGAGCGGCGCTTGGACATTTATCTTGGCGAAGGTAGTGGGTGCTGGCGCTGCTCTCGGCGGTGCAATCGGCGTCATCGTCCACGGTGCAAAGGGAGCCGCGTTGGGGGCAGGTGCCGGCGTCGGAGCCGCAGCCACCGTTCAGGTTGCGACAAGGGGCAAACGGGTCTTCATCCCCTCCGAAACGAAAATAACGTTCGAATTGGAACACCCGGTCACCATCTCATACGTTGCAAGGACCCAATGAAAGCTGAAATCGACGTGGACCAGACAATGAAATCTGGACAGTGATGTCTGCTGTCCGGTGATGCCGCGCGACGCAAACGAAAGTATGCGTCGGGCGGCATCGGGACAGGGAGCGCCCTGGCCGGTACCGCGGCGCTCCTTGATTCCCAGGGACCAGCAGGGGCCGCGCGAAGAAATTACAATCCGCAGGTTTGAAGCGCGCGGGACGGCAAATCTGCCCTTGCACAGGCCCGGCCTCGCTCTAGAATCTAATCCCGCCGGCACCAATCCACGCTTGACCCTATTCCTTGCTTTTCAATTTCAGCCGGGGCTTGTTCTCTTCCAGAAAGGCGCGGAGCCCATCGGCTGAGTCGAGCAGGCGCACCCACTGCTCGTAGTAGAGTGTCACCGGGAAGCGCCCCAGTCCGTAGACGCTGACCCCGCCTTTCTCGCCCACCCTGAATTCCAGGCTGCCCTGCTTTCTGGTAGCAGTTTGCTTCTCCAGCTCAGCGATGCGGGCCATCAATTCTTCTTTAGTAGGTTCTGCCATAACGATTCACCCCAGCGAAATTTCCCGAACCATCCTCGGGTGTTGTTGAGCCAGCACATCATCTCACGAGATGATCTGCTTTTGCGATTGTTGGCTCTCGCTTCTGAGTGAGCGATCGGATCCCTGTCCACCGATCCACGCCCACCGATCCGCGACGCACCCCTTCCCTTCCGCATAGCGAAAGAGGGCCGGTCTGTGCTACGTTGCAAGCGGTGGAAAACGGCAACCCAGGTTTAGGGCTTTTTCGGAACGTCTAATCGGTTAGCACGTACCCAAAGCCGCCAGTATCCGCCACACGACCGCTGCACAATTTGACGCCAAGGGGACACCGAGATGCCAGGACCAGGAATGGAGTGGGTAGGCGAGGAAGAAATCAAAGAAGTTACGGAGGTATTGAAGAGCGGCTACCTCTATCGCTACGGCGTTTCGGTGGGCGATCGGATCGATCCTCGCTTCAAGGGCAAGGTGCTACAGTGCGAGCGCGAAATTACCGCGCTGATGCACGTTAAATATGGCGTCGCGCTGAACTCCGGAACTTCCGCGCTGCTAACCGCTCTCGCGGGCTTGGGAATTGGCCCCGGAGACGAAGTGATCGTCCCCGGCTTCACATTTATTGCCAGCATCGCGGCGATCGTTTACGCCCGTGGGGTTCCGGTCTTGGCCGAAATCGACGAGACCTTCAACCTCGATCCAGCGGACGTAGAAGCAAGAATCACCCCGCACACCAAAGCCATTATGGTCGTGCACATGATGGGCAATCCCGCGCGGCTCAATGAATTGAAAGCGATTGCCGACAAGCACAAGATTTTTTTGATCGAGGATTGCGCGCAAGCCTTCGGCGCGAGCTACCACGGCCGGTCGGTCGGTTCGATCGGGGCAGTGGCTGGGTGCAGTTTCAACGTATATAAGACGATCACCTCAGGTGACGGCGGGATCGTGGCGACCAACGACCACGAGGTCTACCAGCGTTGTTTTGCGTTCCACGATCAAGGGCATTTGCCGCTGCGCCAGGGCGTCGAGATCGGTGCGCGTCCGTTCTTCGGTCTCGATTTTCGCTTTACCGAAGTGCAAGCGGCCATTCTCCTGGCGCAACTGCGCAAGCTTCCGCGCATGTTGAACCACCTGCGCACCAACAAGAAGCGCTACAAATCTTTGATCAGCGGAATTCCGGGGCTGAAATTCCGCATACTCCCCGACCCAGAAGGCGAGATCGCCACAATGTTAAGCGTGATCCTCCCCAACGCCGAAATTGCCGAGAAGATGGCCAAGGATTTAGGGACCCGGGTTGTCTCCCAGGCGGGCTGGCACGTGTACAACAACATGGAACAACTGCTGGAACAGCGGACGGTCACCTCCGTGCAGTGCCCGTTTGTCTGCGCGAAACTCCATGGCGGATCGCAGAAGGAAGTAAAGTATTGGAAAGGGATGTTGCCGCAAACCGACGCGATCCTCGGCAGGTCGCTAAACATCAGCATCGGAGTGCGCGATCCGGGCCTGTGTTCAGGGTTCGGCATTACCATCAACGAAGGCCTGAACGACGTCGAGAAAAGCGCGGCGACATTCCGAAAAGTAGCCGAAAAGTATTTGAAATAGACACCTACTCCACGAACGCAACTACACAGAAGGCCAGCTCGTACAGTACGATTTCGAGATGCCGAACCGGCCCACAGTCCCTGCCTTTCGAGTATCCGCCGCCGCAGCGGTGGTTTGCACGCTGGCCGTGTGGCTCGGGGCTGCCGCGCCGCAAGCGCTCAATCCACGCGATGCACTGTGGGGGCTTGTGCATGAAGAATGCGTCCCCGATCAATTGCACAGCCACGATCCCAGACCTTGCGTCCAGGTGGATCTTCGCGACGGAATCGAGAAAGGATTTGCGGTCCTGAAAGACATGCGCGGCGCTACGCAATTTCTCTTGATTCCCACCGCTCGCGTCCCCGGAATTGAAAGCCCCGCCGTGTGGGCTTCCGGCGCGCCGAATTATTTTGCCGATGCTTGGGAAGCTCGAAAATACATCGACGAAGCCCTGCATCGCACGCTCCCACGCGATGACGTGGGCCTGGCCATCAACTCCATCGCAGGCCGCTCCCAGGATCAGCTACACATTCACGTGGATTGCATCCGTTCCGACCTCCAGGAAACATTGCGGCAGCACCAAGCCTCGATGGGAAGCCAATGGGCGCCCCTGGATGTCTCCTTCGCCGGACATCATTATTTGGTTATGTGGGTGCCTGGAGAAAGTCTAGGCTCCAACAATCCTTTTCGGCTTTTGGCCCAGGGTCTTCCGGGCGCGGAAAAGAATATGGGCGATCGCACCCTGGTTGTAGTCGGATACACCCGCACCGATGGAGCTGCGGGCTTCGTACTTCTGGAAGATCAGGTGAATCGAGGAAACCAGGATTTTGCGCACGGCGAGGATTTATTGGACCATTCCTGCCGCATTGCCACGCCTGCGCCACCGAAAAATTAAGTCGCAGCCGTAGCACAGACATTCCTGTCTGTGTAATTCCAAACCCTCACAGTCCGCTATGGGTATATCCCCGCAATTTTCAAATCGATGCGATACACGCTAGTGCTCGCGGTGATGAAGAGCGTCTTGCCGTCGCTCCCGCCCCAATTGAGATTCGCAACCTTCTCGGGCATCACTATCGTCGCGATGTGCTTGCCTTCCGGGGAAAAAATCCACAAACCACCGGGACCAGCCCCATACAAATTTCCTGCCTTATCCACCTTAATGCCGTCCGGACTTCCTGGGCGGCTATCCGATGTTGCATCGAAAAAAAGCTTCGCATCCGCCAAGGTCCCATCCGCCTGCACCCGGTAGCGCATCCAGGTCTTTTGCGGTTCGGAGTTGCTGACGTACAGGTATTTTTCATCGGGCGAAAACACGATGCCATTTGGCCGCGGCAGATCCTTCACCAGCAGTTGTAATTTATCCCGCTGCGGCGGCGCGCCCGGTTTGTGTTCCAGGGCACCGGGAAGGCGGTAGACGCCATTCACCTTCAGTTCCTTAGCCGGGTCATCGTCCTTTTGTGTGACCAAGCCGTACGGTGGATCGGTGAAATACAGTGAGCCATCCGATTTGTAAACCAAGTCGTTGGGACTATTGAGCCGTTTGCCTTCGTAGGTATCGGCGAGAATGGTGGTATGCGACGGATCGCTGAGCGATTCGATCCGGTAGACGTCACGCTGCGCATGTCCGGCGGCCGTCAAGCGCCCACGCACATCGAGCGTCAGACCGTTCGAGCCCGATTCCGGGCCGCCGTACGGCGCTGATCCTAGATATCCGCTGGGCTGCAGGAAGATGCTCGCCGTACTCGGAAGCGTCAATTTGCGAATGCTATTGCTGGGAATATCGGAGAAGAGCAGGTAGCCCTGGTGAATCCAAATCGGCCCTTCGGTCCAGGTGAATCCGCTAACCAGCTTTTGCAAAACCGCGCCGTCGGGAATGATGCTGTTCGCCGCCGGATCGAGCCGCTCCACTTTTGCCGGACTCTGCTCGGAAGCCGGCCCAGCCGAGTCCGGATCGTGCAACACCGCAGCGCTAAGACCAAGGGTCATCAGAATCAAAAAACCGGCCATCGTTGCGTGAGCCACAGAAATTCTCCCTTCATTTCGAAAACGAGCTGTCTGGACAAACCCCGTGTACTATAGGCGTCGAAAAGAATTTCCGCAACGATCAGATTCCGCTTCCCGTAGCAGTGGAAGGTGGGAGTTGAAGGGTCGTTCGGTTGTTGCCTGTAGCAGTCGAACTAGCACTGGAAGTAGCAGTTGCAGGTGGGTGCCCCACACGTCGGTCTCACGTGTATGGTTCCTGGCTTACGGTTCTCTGTTTCTAGGTTTTTGAGAAGTCTGGAAATCGTTCCCTCACTCCGCCGCGCCAGCAGCCCCAACTTCAGCTGCTCCGCCCCGCGTGACGTGCCACGCCAGCATCAAACTTCCGAAAAGCAGCCCAGCCGCAAGCCAGTACGGCGCTCCCGGCAATTGCACCGCGCGGCTCGGCGAAATCGCCAGCGCAAAGATTCCCGTGAACACCAGCGGTCCAATCATTCCAGCCACTCCAAAAAGGCTCATTAGCGCGCCTTGCAGCTGCCCCTGCTCCGATGGTCCCACGCGCTTGGTCATCAGCGCTTGCATCGCCGGCGAAGCCAATCCCCACAGAGAGATGAACGCGATGCCGGTCATGAAGATCGCCGACCTGGGCGCCACCGCGAAAAGCACAAAACCGGTGACCCCGCAAAGCATCCCGGTGAACAGAGTACGAATTACGCCGAGGTGCTTGATCGCCAGAGAAATCAGCACGGCGGAGACAATCGTCGAACCGACGCCCACCCCCGCCAGCGCCCACCCGGTGAGTTGCGCACTCCAGTGATAGCGATAAGTGGTGTAGATCACAAACATGCTGGGTAGCGCTTCGTGCGCGTTGTAGTAAAGGAACATAGCGGTGGCCAAGCCGAAAAGTTCGGGATGCGAGCGCAGCAGTTTCAACGAGCCGAGCGGATTCGCTTTGCGCAGACTGAAGGCCGCGCGGCGCTCTTTCGCCAGCGATTCCGGAAGAATGAAAAATCCGTACGCAGCGTTCGCCAGACTCAGACCCGCCGCGGCCCAGAACGGATAGCGCAGACCCATCCCGCCGAGCATTCCGCCAAGCGCCGGTCCAACGATGAACCCCAGACCGAACGCCGCACCCAGCATTCCGAATTTCGCCGCGCGCTGCTCTTCCGGGGTGACGTCGGCAATATAAGCATTCGCGGTAGGAAAGCTCGCTGAAGTGATGCCGGAGATCACCCGCCCGAGAAACAGCCAGCTCAGCGTCGGCGCGACGGCCATGAAAATGTAGTCGCATCCCAGCCCGAAATTCGAGAGCAGCACCACCGGACGCCGCCCGAAGCGGTCCGAGAGCGCGCCGGTAACCGGTGCAAACACGAACTGCATCGCCGCCCAGACGAACGCGAACACCCCAGTCTGCGTTGCGGCCATGGACATATCGCCATGCTCGAAGCGGATGATAAGTTTCGGCAGCACCGGAACGATCACCCCCAGCGCGAGCATATCCAGGAGCACGGTGACAAAGATGAACGCAAACGCTGCGCGTCCGTGCGCAGGGCCGCCGGTGGCCACGCTGGCGGAGGTCTCGGTAGGTTCGTTGGTCATCGGCGCTTGCCTCCCGGCCTCCGGCCAAGGGAACGAAGCCACATTCTGCCGCAACCCAAGAGCGTTTCGTACCGCAAAGAATTGGCGGTAGCAGCAGCGCTATTCGATCTTGAGCGCTACTCTACACGCAGTTCGCCAGGCACCGTACTCTCATTACTTTGATTGAGCGTCACTGGGTAAGCCATTTCTTATTAACCCTGATTTAACTTGACTTTTCATAACGTCAGGAATAGATAGTCACAAACCACTGCTAGTTTCTGGGGCTAGTGCAAGTATTGCCGTCACTCGATACCGCCAAATCGCGGCGTACGTGACGCAAGTAGGGCGGCCAATCTGTCGATTAATTCTGCGAGTCTAGGAGATTCTGAGATGATCCGATTGAACAAGGTATTCGCCTCTCTATTGGCGTTTTTGCTTTTGAACGTCGCCTTACTGACCGCTCCGGCGGCCGTCGCGCAACGGGTTGCTAAGGCCAACAATGTCCCCGGCGGCACTCGGCAAGCCCGCGATTTGGGCCCTATCGATCCTGCCAGTGAGATCAACATCACCGTGCAGCTCAAGCTCCAGAATCAAGACGCTTTCGATAAGGCCGTGGACGCGCTGTACGATCCTGCCTCTCCCACCTTTCACCACTGGCTCACCGATGAGCAACTGCAGAAGTACGCACCCTCCAAGGAACAAATTACTGCGGTGCGCCAGGAGCTGGAGAATCACGGTCTTACCATTCTCTCCACCGGCAAAAATGGCTTCTCGATTCGTGCTCATGGTACCGCCGGAAATGTAGCCAGCGCGTTCAACACCCATATCCATCAATTCCAGAGTGGCGGCAAAGTCTTCCGGGCCAACGTCGAGACCCCGCGATTGTCCGGGGCCGTCGGGGACTACGTCGCCGCGGTGGCCGGTATCGAAAGCCACGACGCTCATCCGCTCTTGAGCCGCGCTGTAAATGCCGCTACGCACTTGCCTCCACCTCCGGTAGCTCTTGCCAAGGTGCAAACGTCTGGTGGGCTGGGTGCGTACATCACCGATCAGATTCTCACCGCTCCAATGAGCTTTACTTTCAACACCGCCGGCGCGTCGTTGTCGAATGGTGTGTGCACCCCGACGCCCGGCGCACCGTATCCGATCGGCGTGTATTTTGGAAACGTCTACAATTACGGTCCGACCTCCACGCTCACTCCTGACTACTCCCCATCTCAGCTCCAGGAACTTTATGGTCTGCCTGCCGCCTACAACCAGGGACTCGACGGCACGGGGCAAACCATCGTGCTGCTCGAGGCTTACGGCTATCCCACCATCGAAGCGGACGCCAATGCGTTCTTCTCGCTAACTGGCTTGCCGCAGCTCACACCGTCTAACTTCAGCATCGTTTATCCCGAAGGTCAGCCGGTGGATCCGAATGCTGGCCTGCTCACCGGGTGGAATATCGAGATCGCACTCGATGTCCAGTGGGCTCACTCCATCGCCCCTGGCGCCAAGATTGTGGTTGTCGCGGCGGCAGGAGAGGATAACGAAACCTTTCAAAACGCCATAAGCTATATAACCGACAATCATCTCGGCAACTCCGTCAACGACAGTTGGGAGGAGGACACGGATATTATCTCCGGTCCGCAGGAGGAGCAGTCCTATGATCGGGTGCTGGAGATCGCCGCAGCGCGGGGCATCTCCTTCCAATTTTCGAGCGGTGATAGTGGGGATGAAGGCCTGGGCACCCCCATTGGAGCCCCTGGCGTACCCTCCAACTCGCCCCACGCAACCGCTGTGGGTGGTACTTCCATCGTGAATAAACTCACCGGGTCCGGCTTCGAAACCCTCGGCTGGGGCACCAGCTTTGCCGAACTCAATGTCGAGGGCCTTGTGGATCCACCCGTGGCATTCTTCAACTTCGGATCAGGAGGCGGAGAGAGCATTTATTTCCCCAAGCCATTCTGGCAAAAGGGTGTTCCGGGCACTGGCCGGGGAACTCCAGACGTCTCCGCTTTAGCCGATCCCTATACCGGCGTGCCGATCGTAGTGACCGTCGACGGAGTGCAATATCTCGAAGCCGGATGGGGAGGCACCAGCCTGGCAAGTCCGATCTTTACCGCGATCTGGGCCATTGCCAATCAGAAAGCGGGTCATCCGTTGGGTCAAGCCGCACCGACGCTTGCCTTCTTGCCGCCCGGCGCCGTGGTGGACGTCCTGCCGTTAACCAGCCCCACCAGCGTATCCGGCACCATCTTCACCGGCACCGGCTCGACGTATTATTCGGCAACCAATCTATTCGCCGGCGTGCTCTACGACAGCATTGGCTTCACCAGCGCGGTAGTCAGCTACGGCACCACTGAGAGCCTAGGCATCACCTTCGGTTTGGATAGCTCTCTGACGGTCACCCCAGGCTGGGACAATGTCACCGGCTATGGCACTCCGCACGGACTCACCTTCATAAACGCGGCCGCCAAGTAGCAGTCACTCAGCAACCGCATTCACTCCAACCAATGGGGAAAGCCAGATGTTCTGGCTTTCCCCACTTACACCTCAGACCATACCCCGCTGCTATAACTTCCTACGGCCCGGAGACCGCACCAGAGCAGGGTCAGGCTTTGCGCCTTGCACAATCAACTCCAAACCTTCGCGAAAGCGCCGGTCGTATCGGTCGAACAGGATCTTCGATGTCTGCCGGAGGAACGGAAACACCGCAGGATCGAGGCGTGCGTTTCGCTCCTCGATGGAGTATCGGGGAGACCGCTCACCAGCTACCGGGAACACGGCCTGTTCTTCCATGACGAAGCTCAGCGTGTAGTTGTAGATGGTGCTGAACAGAACCACCGCAGCCCGCACTGAGAAACCAGATGCGAGCATCTGGTTTCCTATCCTTTCAGTGGTCTTCAGGTACTCGGTATTGGTGAGCCTCGTTCCAGCCACCATGCGGGCGCCATCGCGGTAAACAAGCAGAGTCTTTCGTAGACCTTCTCCGAAGGTCGAGGCCCATACTCTCCAGTCGGAAGATTTCCGTGCAGGAATCAGACTGGCGGCGCCTTCCGCAAGCACCGTGGTCGCCATCTCGTCGAGCAACTCTTCTTTGCTTTTGAAGTGCCAGTAGATCGTCGCGGCCTGAACGTTGAGCTCGATACCCAAGCGGCGAAGCGTCAGTTGCTCGAGCCCATTCTCGTTCAGCAGCTTCAGCCCCGCCCGAGTCACCATGTCCCGATTGATCTTCATGAACCTAGACTAACAAGCTTGACCGTCCTTATCCAACAGTGTTAGATTTATCTAACAACGTTAGAGTTTAGAGCCGCCGCCGCAGCTCTAACCTCAAGAAGAGATGCCATGAAAGCAGCAGTTGTCACCGTACCGGGCAAGTCGCCCATCTATGGAGATTTCCACCCGCCCATTGCCAAGGCCGGAGAAGAACTCATTTCGGTGCGAGCGTCCGCGCTGAGTCAGTTCTCAAAATCACGGGGTGCGGGATCGCATTACAGCTCCGTCGGCAGCTTTCCCGCAATCGCCGGAGCGGATGGCGTGGGGATCACCCAAGACGGCAGGCGAGTCTATTTCGTCTTGCCGGAAGCCCCTTTCGGCGCTCTCGCGGAAATCTGCCCGGTCCGCTCGACTCAGTGTGTCCCACTCCCGGACTCTCTGGATGAAATCACCGCCGCCGCAATCGCAAACCCTGGTATGTCGGCTTGGGCTGCGCTGGTCGAGCGTGCTCACCTTATTGCCGGTGAAACGGTGCTGGTCAACGGCGCCACCGGAACCGCGGGCAGACTTGCCGTTCAACTAGCCAAGCACCTGGGAGCGGGCAAGATCATCGCGACCGGCCGCAACGCGGAAGAACTTCAAGAGGTGAAGAACCTCGGAGCAGATATCGCCATTCCGTTCACCTTGGGCACGCTGCACCCGTCGGGAGCAAAAGATTACGAGCGCGCTTTGAAGCAGGTCTTCGCCTCGGGGATCAACGTGGTCGTCGATTATCTGTGGGGCGAAAGCGCGAAAACGATCATTGTGGCGATCGCCAAAGCAGCCGAGGACGCCACACCTGTCCGCTTCGTTCACGTGGGCGGCGCCAGCCGGCAGGAGAACATCGAGCTGCCGGGTGCGGCACTTCGCTCATCGGCGATCATGCTGATGGGCAGCGGCACGAAAAGTGTACGTCTCTCCGTTCTGCTGCAAGCGATCAGCAGCGTCTTCGCAGCAGTTCAGCCGGCAGGCCTAAAAATAGCGACCAGGATCGTGCCGCTCTCCGAGGTAGAACAAGTCTGGGACAAAGCCGCCGGCAAACCCCGTGTGGTCTTCTCCATCGGTTAGTCTCTCCGATGGAAATGAGATCTCGCTGAGCCCGCTCCCCAACTGGTTCGTAGCGCCCTGCCACAACCGGATGCACCCGTCCACCGAACTGATCCCTACCAGCACGCCTCTAGCTATGCTACGTTCCCGAGTGGAAAGGGGAGGACGGGCCGTGACCGCACAGATCGCAGCACGCGAGGCCGCAATGCCGCTGCCCCGGCACGAACCGAAAAGAGGGAATTTTCCAATCCTGGCACCTGTGGGGATTAGAAATCGGATGCGACTGATTCTAAACGAGATGAATTTTTCGAAAACCGGGAAATTGCAGTTTATAGACTCGTCCGAACAAAAGGCGAAAGCCTCACCACACTCGGGTTGGAGGCTACAGCGACCTCTCCAACCGCAAGCGTGACTCCGTCGCCCCATTCCCCCGGGCACGAGTCGAAATCAGCGAATTTTCCAATCCAGGCGTCTGTGGGGATTAGAAAATGGATGCGACTGATGCTAAAGGACATAGGGTTTTCGAAAACCGGCAAATTGCAATTTATAGAGTCGTCTGAACAAAAGGCGAAAGCCTCAATAAACGCGGGGCGTCTAGCGCACTCGTCCCTTCGCAACTGAGAAGCGCGCCCGCTCCGGGGGCCTCTTTTTGAGGTACGATGGCCCCGCGTGGAACAGCGATGATTGGCGAAATAATCTCTCATTATCGAATCATCGAGCCGCTCGGCAGCGGCGGCATGGGGCAGGTGTTTCGCGCCGAGGATACCCGGCTCGGCCGCCATGTCGCTTTAAAGCTTCTCTCTCCGGATTTGGCGCATGATCCTGCGGCCCTTGAACGATTTCAGCGCGAGGCTCGCGCCGCGTCCTCTCTGAACCACCCCAACATCTGCACCATCTACGACGCCGGCGAAGAAAATGGCAGGCCATACCTGGTGATGGAAGTGCTGGATGGCCAGACGTTGCGCGAGCGAATCGCGGGAAGGGGATTGCCGCTGGACTCCTTGCTCGAGTTCGGCGCGCAGATAGCCGATGCGCTGGATGCCGCACATTCCCGCGGCATCATCCATCGCGACATTAAGCCGGCGAACATCTTCATCACCACCCGCGGACAGGCAAAGATTCTCGACTTCGGCCTCGCCAAGCAGACCACACACCGGACCGCGGAAGCATCCAGGACCGGGAACTTTTCCATGCAACCGACCGCCGACGATCTGTTGCTCACTACGCCGGGATCGGCGCTGGGTACGGTTGCCTTCATGTCGCCCGAGCAAGCCCGCGGCGACGAACTCGACGCGCGCACCGATTTGTTCAGCCTGGGAGCGGTGCTCTACGAAATGGCCACCGGCCACCGCGCTTTCGACGGCAGCACTTCCGCGGTGATCTTCGATCAGATCCTCAATCGCACACCCGCGGCGCCGACCTCACTGAATCCCAACCTCCCGCCTCGGCTCGAAGAGATCATCGGCAAAGCACTCGAAAAGGATCGCGACTTGCGTCACCAAACCGCAGCCGAGCTTCGCGCCGACCTGAAGCGCCTGAAGCGCGACACGGATTCCGGGCGCGCCGGCAGCGGTAGTGCGAACCCGTGGCACCCCGCAAGCGCCGGCCAAGTGACGGGGCCAGGCGCTGCCTCAGGCACTGGACCCAACACCGGACAACGACCGGAAAGCGCAGCAGTATCCGCCGCTGCATCGTCGGCGACTCCCGCACAGGCAACCGCGTCCGACGCATCCACGGCGCCACAGAAGTCGCGTTGGCGAACGATAGCCACCGTTGTACCCGTCATCTTCGGTCTCGGCGCTGCGCTCGCGTTGATACTTCACGAACGATACGGCCACCATCACGAAGAATCATCCTTCGCGCAGATGACCATCACCCCGGTAACTTCCATGGGTGAAGTCCACTCGGCGGTGGTCTCTCCCGACGGGAAATGGCTCGCCTACGTCTCCGACGAAAATGGAACTCACGGAATTTTCGTTCGCCAACTGGCCACCGGCAGCAGAGCGCTCGTCTTGCCGGGATCGGAAGGAGAAATCACCTCGATTACTTTTTCACCGGACGGAAACTATCTCTATTACAAGAAGCGTGTCGAAGGGAGCGCCCTAAGCATTCTCTACTTGATCCCTTCCCTGGGCGGAACGCCGCGCCAAATTATTGCCGACGTGGACAGCCCGATCAGCTTTTCTCCCGACGGCAAGCGATTCGTTTTCGTCCGCCAGTCCTCACAGGCCAAAACATCCTCACTCCTCATCGCCAATGCTGACGCTAGCGATGAGAAACCACTGGTGATCCTGCACGCTCCGATGATCTTTGATACCTCGGGTCCGGCATGGTCTCCGGACGGCAAGCGCATCGCCGTCTGCAAGAGTCCCGTGGGGGATTTTCAAACTTTTACCATGGAGACCGTAGCCGTCGACTCGGCCGTGGAAACCCGCCTCGGCGCGCGCGATTGGGATTCGCCCCGCCGGATGGCTTGGCTCCCCGATGGCTCCGCCATCTTTCTCCCGGCCGCGGTGGATAAGACTTCCTTTAACGCTCAGCTTTGGGAGTTGAGCTACCCGGACGGCGAGGTTCGCCGGGTGACCAATGATCTGAACTATTATGTTGGCGCTAGTATCACTTCGGACGGGACCACTCTGGCAACCGTTCAGTTGACGTTCTCAGGCAGCCTTTGGTCGGCTGGCTTCGGCAGCGCCTCTAGCGCTTCGGGCTCTTCCGCTTCTCGCCAAGTGACTCCCGGTATCGGCCGTGCCGACGGCTTGGCCGGACTGATCTGGCCTTTGTCCAGCCAAATCCTCTACACCTATTACACCTCCGGACAAATGAGACTTGCTTCGGCCGCTCCGGACGGCAGTGGCATCCACGATTTGTCTTTGGGCTCGGATGTTCCGTTGTTTCCTTCTGCCTGTGGAGATGGCCGGCACTTCGTCCTGAGTTTAAATCGCCAGCAGCATGGCATTTCCGTTTGGCGGGCCGATCTCGATGGGTCAAACCTCACGCAGCTCAGCAGCGGTGCGACGGACATGTGGCCGAACTGTTCAGCGGACGGCAAATTCGTGGTTTATAACGCTGTCGCCGGCCAGCAAACCGCGCTGACGAAGGTAGCGACCGACGGCGGGACGCCGGTAGTCCTTAGCAAAGAGATCCTGCAGTTCGGGGTAATTTCACCGGACAATAATTCTATCGTCGCCTCCTACCGTCCTGATCCCACCAAGCCCGCGAAGATGGCCATACTCGCCGCCGATGGCGGCGGCATTCGCGCCGTCTATGACATGCCTTCGGGCTTCACATTCGGTGCCGATGGCGGCAGCACCATCGCTTGGACGAGAGATGGCCGCGCCTTCCTGTACGTCGTCAGCAAAAATAACGTATCGACACTATGGGCTCAGCCGGTTGCCGCGCCCGGCGCGCCGCCGGCGCCCCCGAAGCAGGTACTGACTTTCGGGGCCGGTGTGGTCTGGGCCTACACTCTTTCTCCCGACGGCAAGCAGATCCTCTATTCACGCGGCGAGCCGGCCACCGATGCGGTGCTCATCACCCACTTTCACTAATCACCGCCGCCGCCGGGCTATTCCTCGCGCAGCGCTTGCATCGGATCCACTTTGGCGGCTCGCAGCGCCGGAACGTAGCAAGCCATCAGTGCCGACGCGAGCAATATCGCGGTCACCGCGCTGATCGCCCTAACGTCGATTACCCCCACATCGGCGAACAAACTGTGCATTGCGCGACCCACAAAATAAGCGCCGCCCAACCCAAGCAACAAACCAATCGCCGCCAGGGTCATCCCCTCTCTGAGTATCAACGTCACGACCCGGCCTTCACTCGCGCCCAGCGCCATGCGCAATCCGATTTCGTGGGTTCGCTGCGCCACCGCAAACGACATCACCCCATAGATTCCCAGCGCGGAAAGCAGCAGCGCCACCCCAGCAAACCCTCCAAACAAGAACGCGCTAAAGCGGTCCCCGGCCATAGATTCGTCCTTGATCTGATCCATGGTCTTGACGTCCGCCAGCGGCAGATTGGGATTCATCGATAGGACGATCTCGGAAATCTGTTTGCCCAAGGCGGCCGGATTCACCGACGCGCGCACCGCGACGTTGGCCGAAGGCCACGGGCTCTGCCAGAAGGGCACATCAATCTCTGGGAAGCCCTCGCCTTTCGGGCCGCCGTTATGAACGTTATGGTAGACCCCCACGATTTGCCATTCGATATAAGGGCCCAGCTTGGTGACCCCGGGTATCAACTGTTCGACCAGGATGCGCTGCCGCAGTGGATCCACCCCCGAAAAATACTTCTTCGCGAAGCTCTCGTTCACCACCGCCACCGGCGCTCCGCCCGACAAATCCTGATCGGTGAACGCGCGTCCCTGGTCCATTTGGATCCCAAACGTTTGGAAGTATCCCGGGGTCACCATATTGAAGCCCGCGCCGGGCCGCTTCGATGGATCGTCAACCGTTGTCCCCGCAATTTGAAACGGCATGCCGAATCCCGTGCCTTCCAGCGGCATGCCGGTGGAAGCGGAGGCAGAAGACACGCCGGGAAGAGCGTTGATTTTGTCGATCAGTTGGCGATAGAACGCATTGACCTGCTCCGCGCCGTTGAGCTGGCCATCTGGAACCGGGACAGAAAAAGTGAGTAGATGGTCGCTGCGAAAGCCGAGATCCACATGCTCGACGTTCCACAGACTGTGAATCGCCAGCCCGCCTCCCGCCAACAAACTGAGCGCCAGCGCGAACTCCACAACTACCAGGCTGCGCCGCAGTCCGTGGCGGCCGAGACCGGACGCGGACCGGCCGCCCTCCTTCAGCACGTCGCTCAGATTCATGCGCGATGCCTGCAACGCCGGGGCGCAACCGAAGATCACTCCCGCCAGTCCGGTGGCCGCCACCGTGAAAAGCAGCACCGGTGCGTTCAATCCAACGTTCGCTTCATAGGGCAAGGTGAAAGGCGGCATCATCACCATGATTACTTTCAATAAACCCCACGCCAGCGCAACTCCAAAAATCCCTCCGATGGAAGCCAGGGTGAGGCTCTCGATTAGAAATTGCCGGAAGAGCTGCCAGCGCGTTGCGCCGACCGATGCTCGCACCGCAACTTCCTTCTGGCGCGTGGTCGCTCGCGCCAGCAGCAGGTTGGCCACATTGGCACAGGCGATCAGCAGGATGAAACCAACCGCGCCCAGCAACAGCCACAAGGCCCGAACCACGTCGCGATCCAAAAAATCATTCTTGAGCGGCTCGACCATCGCGCCCCAGCCGGTATCCGATTTGGGGTAGAGCTCCGCGATGTGGCGGGTCACTGCATCCATGTTCGCGTTGGCCTGCTCGATGGTCACCCCCGGCTTAAGCCGTCCCATCACCAGCAGCCAGTGAAAATCGTGATTGATCTGCTCGGGTTTGAAGGCTAGCGGCACGGTCACCTTCTCTCGTCCGCGGTCCGCAGCGCCGGGCGCGAGCACTCCTACAATGGTGTACGGCTCGCCATTCATTTTGATGGTGGTGCCGATGATCTTGCGATCGCCCCCGAAACGATCCATCCAGAATCCGTAGTTGAGAATGGCGACGTGATCCTTGCCAACCTCGCCCTCCTCATCCAGGAATTCGCGTCCCAATAAGAGCGGCTGCCCCACCACCGAGAGGAACCCCGGGGTAGCCCTCCGCCCTTGCACTTGTTCGGGGTGGCTTGCCGTTGCCAGGTTCAGGCTCTCGCCGGTCCACGCCGATAATCCCTGAAACACGGTGCTCTCGCGCTTCCAATCCAAAAAGTCTCCCGCCGCCACTGAGTTCCTCTGACCTTGTATTTTCGACCACACCATCACGATTTCCTTGGGGTGGTAGTAGGGCAGCGGCGCCAGCAGGGTGGCATAGACGATGCTATAGATCGCGGTGTTTGCGCCTATCCCGAGCGCCAACGCCAGCACCGCCACCGACGCAAACCCGGGATTCTTCCCGAGCAACCGGAAGCCAAACCTAACTTCACGCCAAAAGTTGTTCACGCCGGTGTCCTCGCGATCCTCGGCTGTATGTGGGTCCGATCAAATACCCGCGCATCGTCCCCCCTATGACATAACGACGACCGCTCGCCAAATGTTCCCGCAAAAAAACGCTACGTCGTTACGGCGTCGCGTAGCTCAACAGCCTTAGCTGGTCAATGTAGAGTAGCCAGCGGGTCAATGCAGGTGTCCATGCGCGGGCTGGCGCTGCCGTAGTGTGTTAAACTCGGCACACAGCGCATGTCATCTTTATCACCGTTGTGGGCGGGTTGTGTTGGGGCCATGGGCGTCCTTGTTTTGGTTGGTCCTCCCGATGCCTGTCTATGCGCACCTCGAGGGCTCTCAAGATGAAGTGGAAGTGGTTAGTGTCTTTATCGGCTCTGCTTATTGGTTTCGCAACGCTATCGCCCAGCCTGATGGCTCAGTCGGCGCCGGTTCCTGCGGCTACAGAGAACCCGCCGGCGGATACCGGTGCGTACCAGCCATCGGAAAACCTGCCGTATCCAACTCCGGTCGTGGCTTACACCCCTCCTACCGAACAAGAAAAACTGCAGCTCTTTGCACTCCAGGCATTTGGCCCGTTTGCGGTTTTGCAGGCGACTGTGGCGGGCGGAATCCAGCAAGCCACGAAATCGCCGCCGGAGTGGGGCAGTCACTGGGATGGCTTTGGGTTGCGGGTAGCCAGTAACTTCGGCGTCGACTTGGCGACTGCGGCGACGCACTACGGACTCGCGGAGATTTCTCACGAAGAACTTGCGTATTACACTTGTCAGTGCAAGGGATTGCTTCCGCGCCTCCGCCATGCATTGGTTTCTACATTTACGGGACGTCGCGGCGCCGATGGTCACACGGTGTTTTCCTTCGCCGCGCTAGCCGCACCGTACGCCGGCACCATGACGGCGCTCGCGTGGTATCCGCACCGTTACCGCGTGAAAGACGGATTTCGGATGGGCAATTACAATCTCGCGAGTCAAGCGGGCGGAAATCTGTTGCTAGAATTTATCTACGGCGGAACACGCAGTCTGCTCGGCCACCTGCACCATTCCAAACCCCCAGAAGAGACTGCAGCGGTTCGCTAGAGGCTGCACGCGTCGGCGAGAAGTGGCACTACCCTCCAGATCACCGAGCCAAAGTAGCGGGTAGCACCTCCCCGCGAGCCACGACGGTACATTCGCGCACTGAAAGGCGTAATTTTGTGGCTGTGCAACGGGCAAAAATGCAACAATTTGCTTACAGTAGACGTTTTCTCGAATATCGTAGGTTTCCAGGGTGTTTAAGCGCTTAGGTAAAAAGAGCAGAGGATCGACCCGATGATGGATCTGAAAAAGTTGGAAGTGTGGTTTGTTACCGGAAGCCAGCATCTTTATGGTGACGCGGCGCTCGCTAAGGTGGACGAACATTCCCGGAAGATGGTCAGCGGACTGGAACAGTCCGGCAAAATTCCGGTCCGCGTGGTTTTCAAATCGGTGCTCACCTCAGCCGACGCCATCACCGAACTCTGCCGGGAAGCCAACAATGCCAAGAATTGCATCGGCTTAATCACCTGGATGCATACTTTTTCCCCGGCGAAAATGTGGATCGCCGGTCTCAGCTCCTTGAAGAAGCCTTTCGTTCATCTGCACACTCAGTACAACCGCAACCTGCCGTGGTCGACCATCGATATGGATTTCATGAATCTCAATCAAGCCGCGCATGGGGATCGCGAGTTTGGTTACATCGTCACCCGGATGGGATTGTCCCGAAAAGTGATCGTGGGCTTCTGGCAAGATGACGACGTGCTAGCGGAGATCAGCAGGTGGACGCGCGCGGCCGCGGCATGGCAGGACGCCCAAGGTTTGAAGATCGCTCGTTTCGGGGACAACATGCGCGACGTTGCGGTCACCGAGGGCGATAAGGTGGAAGCGCAGATCCGCTTGGGCTACTCGGTGAAGGGTTATGGCGTAGGGGATCTGGCGGCGAGCGTAAACAAAGTCAGCGATGCGGAGATCGACAAACTGATCGCTGAATACGAGCAGAGCTATGACTTGAGCAAGCCGCTGCGTGACGGCGGCGAAAAGCGTCAGTCACTCCGGGAAGCGGCCAAGATCGAGCTGGGATTGCGCGCATTTCTGGAGCAAGGCAACTTCCACGCATTTACCGACACGTTCGAAGATTTGCATGGCGTGGCGCAACTTCCGGGCATCGCGGTGCAAAGGTTGATGGCCGAAGGTTACGGGTTTGGCGCCGAAGGCGATTGGAAGACTGCGGCGCTGGTGCGGGCGATGAAAGTGATGGGCAGCGGGCTGGCGGGAGGAACTTCCTTCATGGAAGCTTACACCTACGATTTTGGCGAGCCGCACAAGGCGCTGGGCGCACATATGCTGGAGGTCTGCCCGTCGATTGCCGATGGAAAACCGTCGCTCGAGATTCATCCGCTTTCGATCGGAGGAAAAGCCGATCCGGTGCGAGCGGTGTTTAACACACGAACTGGGCCAGCCATCGACGTCTCGTTGGTGGACTTGGGCCATCGGTTCCGCATGATTTTGAACGAAGTGGACGTGATTCCTCCGGATCAACCATTACCGGCATTGCCGGTCGCTCGAGCGGTGTGGATTCCCAGGCCTAGCCTGAAGACCGCGGTAGCTGCATGGATTTACGCGGGAGGATCACACCACACCGGCTTCAGCCAGGCTTTAGGAGCGGGTCACTTGCAGGACTTCGCGGAAATCGCCGGAATCGAATTTCTGCGGATCGGCCAGGAGACCAACCTGGATCAATTCAAAGACCAGCTTCGGTGGAACAACGCGTCTTACCCGCGAACGAATTAAACCGAGCGGAGAGGGTCCCTCACTTTTGACCGAGAAGCTCTCTCGTTTTGTGGGTGCGGTTGATTGGCAGGTAATTTTTTGCTGGACACGATGCCGGAACCTTCCCGGACGGTGGCCAGGTGCATCCGGGAAATACTCTCCCGTCCTCTGAATTCGCGTCCTATCGATGAGCTGACCCGCCTGGGAAGTCTCCTATTTCCTTTTAGCGGCGTCAATTCATGTCCGGCACGACGGTTTCCTGTACCAGGTTGCGAATCTCCGGCAGCCGCCGGAACGGATTGTGTCGTTCGTTGGCTTCGTTTTATTTTGACTCCTGCGCGACACTCTGCTAACTAAGACCCCTATGAAAAAATCGGTGGTTTCCGAAAAGCAGATGGTCCCGCGGCGGGATTTGCTGAAGTTCGGGGCAGTCGCCAGCGCTCTCGGTATCGTTCCGCTTTCGTCGTCAGTCTTACATCGTTTCCCGATCCGCGTCGCCAACGGAGAAGTGGAACTGCAAATCGCGCAGGTCACCGCGTACACGGTGCGGCTCACTTTGATCGCGCCGCCACGCACCGGAGATGCCGCTCAAGGCGCCGGGATTCCATCCGACGGCTCGCTGGTCCGCGAAAGTTGGCCAGGAAAAACCACGCGTTTGTCTGGCCTGTCGGCCCCCAGCCCCGATGTCATTACGGCGGGAAATCTCCGTATTCAGGTAACTCTTGACCCTCTCACTGTGGTCATCACCGCTGCGGATGGTGCGCCGGTGCAGACTCTGCACTTCGACAAGGACACGGGAATCGTCTCATTCGCGCTCGGCTCCGGCCCGATTCTCGGAATGGGACAAGGCGGCGCGCAATTCGACCGCCGCGGCAACACCGATAACATGCACCCCGGCCAGGGAGGATACAAACTGCACACCCACGGTGCCCGTGTTCCGGTTCCGTGGCTGATCGGCACCAGTGGCTGGGCGATGTTCTTTCATGCGCCGTTCGGCACGTTCGATCTCACCGGAAGCGACGGCAAATTCCAGCCTGCGAATCCGGAAGCGGCGCTGCCACTGGACCTGTTTGTTACCGGCAGCCGCGACCCGCAGACGATCATGGGCGAGTTCGCCGAACTGACCGGGCACGCGGAGCTGCCGCCGCTGTGGAGTCTTGGTTATCAGCAATCCCATCGCACGCTTGCGAGCCGCGAGGAAGTGCTGCAAGAAGCGAGAACCTTTGAGAAAAGCAACTACCGTGCGACGCACTGATTTATCTGGGCACCGGATTCTGCCCATCGGGATGGAACACCGAGAATGGGTCGTTTGTATGGAACCGCCATGTGTTTCCCGATCCGCAGAGGATGATCGACGAATTGCACGCCGGCCACTTCAAGGTGGTGTTGCACGCGGTGATCCTCGCCGATCGCCTGCATGGCACGGTGAAAGATTCCTGCGAGCTGGCGCGCTTCGACGAAGAATCCGCCAGTTGCTACTGGGATATGCATCGCGCCGCGTTCGCCGACGGGGTCGATGGCTGGTGGCCAGACGAAGGCGATCCAATGGACATTCCTTCGTGGCTGACGCGCATCCGGATGTATTGGGACGGCGCGCAAATGGATCGGCCCAACGAGCGGCCCTACGCGCTGCACCGCAACGGGTATGCCGGGATGCAGCGGTACGCGGCGTTCCTGTGGTCCGGGGATGTGTATTCGCTTTGGGAAACGCTGCGCAACCACATTCCCATCGCAGTCAATACCGGCCTCACCGGAATTCCCTACTGGGGCACGGACATCGGAGGCTTCGTCCCAACTAAGGAACTGACCGGGGAGCTCTACGTGCGCTGGTTCCAGTTCGGGGCGTTTTGCACTTTGTTTCGTGCTCACGGACGCACCTGGAAATTGCGCCTGCCGTGGGGATGGAACACCGGCGACATGGCTCCGGAAGAAATTCGCGGCTACAACGAGGTCGCCGATCCCGATCCGAGCGAGCTGCACAACGCGCAAGTGGAGCCCATCTGCAAAAAGTACCTGGAATTGCGCTATCGCCTGATGCCCTATCTCTACAGCGCGGTGCGCGAGTGTTGCCTCACCGGGATTCCGGTGATGCGTGCGCTTTGGCTGCACTATCCGGGTGACTCGATCGCCGTGACGCGCGGAGACGAATTCACTTGGGGCCGTGACATTCTGGTGGCACCGGTAACCGAGAAGGGGGCGACCACGCGGAAGGTGTATCTGCCGGCAGGCAACTGGTACGACTTCTGGACGGAAGAACCTGTGGCGGGCGGTAAAGAAATCACGCGCGACGTCGATCTGGCCACCATGCCGCTGTACGTTCGCGAGGGCTGTATCCTTCCGCTCGGCCCAGTCAAGCAATATACCGGCGAACACGTCGACGCGCCGCTTAACCTTTGCATCTTTCCGGGCGCCGATGCGGAGTTTACGCTTTATGAAGACGATGGAATTTCCTTCAGCTATCGGCAGGGCGAGTGGACGGGGTTGGTTATGTCCTGGAACGATCACACTCGGCGTCTTACGATGCGTCTCGCCGATGGTTCAAAATTGCGCGGGCCCGTGCCCCGCAAATTCGGGGTCCGCGTGTGGCCGGCAAAAGAGTATCGGGAGATTCAGTTTGATGGGCATTCCCTGGAAGCGCATTTGGAAGCGTGACCAGTCAGCACGGGTGAAACTCGGCAGGGGTGTTCCAGGTAGTTGCGCGGATTATCGGGGATGCGCGGAAGCTTCGGGCCTAGCCGAGAACGGCTTGGCAAATTTGGCGTCGTCAATCGGGACATTCTGACGCACAGCTTCATCCTGAATGAACACAGTGCTGCCCGGCTGAGAAAGAGTCACGCGAAACGGGACTTGTACACCGTCGATATCGCGATAATCCGCCAGGTCAATTTGCGCGGGATCGAGACCAAGCGGGGACTCGGCGTAAAGCACCAGGCGCAACAGCAGGCCTGATTGTTCGTCGAAATAGAGCTGGGTGGGCCGCTGGTCCTCGCGGATGCCGATGAGTACGTAAACGTCGCAGTCGCCTATTTTTTCCGGATATTCGACGCGCAGCTCGGGGAACAGCTGCTGGATGTGCAGGGGAAAATGCAGGTCGGCCTGGATCCGCGCGACTTCAATATCCGCCCCGTGCATTTCTCGCGTAGGGTGCCCCGCAACGCCGAACCAGCCCAGGTGGCCATCAAAAGCGGTGATGCTGTTTCCGCCGGCGAGGTGACGTACGACCGCTTGTTTTTCGGGGACTTCCGTGAAAATTTCGGCGCCGGCGGATTGACCGTTGAACTTGGCGGTGCCGATCTCGACGCGGCTTGAGACTTTTTCGATGGCCGAGGCTCCGCCTAGTGCCTCGATGTAGCGTTCGATCAGCTCGCTGGCGGTGGGCAAGTTAGCCGGAAGTTTTTGCAATTCGGAATTGGCATCGCCGGGGTGTGGCTCCGTTTCAGTGGCAACCATTGGCGTCGCGGATGGGTTACGCGCGCCGCGATGACAGGAATAACAAGTAACTTCGCGGCGCTCTCCGAAACTATTCGCGTTGAGAGCAAACATCATGCGCATCATGACGCGCGCGGTTTCCTTGGGCTTCTTGTCGTCTTTCTCGAAATGGCCTTCGACGTGACAGAAATTGCATTCCACACCCAGCGATGAGGACATGAATTGCATGGCCGGAATCAATTCGCTGGAGGGAACGCCTTTGAGCACCTGAATATTCTTGAAAGCTTCTTCGGCCGGCTTGGATGAATCGCCTGCAGTACTATTCTGCGCGGCTTGACCAGTACCGGAGGTTTGGCTCAGGGCCGCTTTGATTTGGTCCGATAGCCGGCTAGCTTCCTCGATTCTGCCTTGTTTTTGGTACAAGCCGATCAACGTGTCGGTGGCGGGCAGAGACAATGGATCCAGGGTGACCGCGCGCTGCAAGTGCGTAATCGCAGCGTTTGTGTCTCCTTCCTGGGCGTAAGCGGAAGCAACGCTGGCCTCCTGCTGCGCCGAGTTGGGATCGAGTTGTAATGCTCGCTCGAACGCGAATCGTGCCTCCGACGGCTGTCTTCCAAGAAGCAGGGCCTGACCGATCCAATTGAAAAAATCGCTGTCGCTGGTGAATTGCTGTTGGACCTCGGTGAGAATGCGATAGCCGTGAACGATCAAAGCTGAAGACCGGCGCTGCATGCCCGCATCGATGTACGCGATTCCCAGGTTTCGCAGTTGAAACTCGGGCGCCGGCTCGCGCCACGCGGCAAGATTCGTATTGGGCGGCAGATCGGCTTCCGGTTGAGCGCGCCGCTGGATCCGATGGTCGGTGAAGGCGCTGTGGCCGCCGTCCTTGGCATCGCGGCGAGACATGTGGCAGCCCAGACAGTCGCTGTCTTTGGAGGGATGAGAACTGGGGAAACTTGCGGTGTGGCAAGAGAGGCACCGCGAACGATAGAACTGGACGGGCTGCGCCGGCGTGTTGTGGGGATCATGGCACGACCCGCACCACAGGCGTCCCACACTATTCCGGGCGCAGGCGCTCAATGCGAGTTGTTCCACATGACTGATCACTTTGAAAGCGCCCGCGGGTGAGCCGGCGGGTGGCGCATCGCGATAGGTAGTGAACGTATCTTCCAGTCGTTGCCCCGGGATGAAATCACTGAACTGTTTCCCGGGATTGGGTACGCGAGCGGCTCCAAACAAGTGGCACTGCTCGCAGATGCTGTCGCGAGCGGCGGGCTCGAGCGTCGCGGGATTGACGATCGTGCCGGCCCGAGGATCGGCCAGATGTCTTTCGGCAGGGCCATGGCAGCGTTCGCAGGTGATGGCCTCCTCAGCAAATACGGGGGATCGATATTGATTCAAAGTGCCGGGGATGTGCAGTTCGGTTCCGGAATGACACAGGACGCACCCCTCCGCAACCGGGCGCGTGAAATCCGGATCAGGCTGATTTTCGTAGCCGGGCGCAAGATCATATGCCTGGCGACTTCGATAGTAAGCAACCGGTGACTGAAAAAGATGTCCGCCGATATCGATAAGATAGCCGCTGGCGTGGGTGCCGGAGCCGATTACGTAGTCGATTCGGTAGTCGGTTTCATCGCCGCCATTCTCCCAGCGCTGCCAATCGCCGGTGGGCGATGAGTGGATGGTGACAGTCGTTCCATGGGCGCTTACCGAGCCGTCAGGTTCGCGGCCCGCGCGTCGCAAGGAATGAGCCATGGCCGAGCGGGAGTATCCTTGGACCTCGGAAGCATGACACGCCACGCAGCGACTCGCGCCGGTAGCCTCACCTGCTTGCCGCAAAGGAGTCTGGCTGTTGTGTTTGGAGGTGGTGTGACTAGCGGATGGCCCGCGCCCCCAAGAAACACCAGCCAGAACGATCAGAGTGACAAAGAGCCATGAGCAAGCGTTTTTTCGCGCGCTCATGAGAAAACATCCCGTAAAAACTTTGGACGTCACATTGTATACATAGATGCGTCGAAATTTCCACGGGGGCGGGGCGGCTCGGCGGGGAGATAACCTTCTTCTTGTCCTTCCCTAGCGATGAGTAATCGTTTACCCAAATTCGCGCATCGAGTGAATAGGAAGAAACCGCCGTGGATTGGACCTGAAGGCTGGGGTAGCGAATCTGGAGCCCCCGTCCTTGGTGATTAAATCATGCCGCCTCGACCAACCGGCATAGGGCCGGGCGCGCAAACAACTCCACACCTCCGAGTACCCAGCCCTTTGGACCGATGGCCTCAGTGCGTTGACTCTGAGCACCTAGGTTTTCAACGGCGTCCAGACCTGCATCGGAGTCTCTTCGCGGTTAGCCCATGCAAAGTAGGGAATAAACATGAGCGCGACTTTGCGCGATTTGTCTTTCGTAGCGGTGTAACGATAGTACAGCCGGTGATCTTGTTCACCTTCCAGCGCTATACCATTCCCGCGCAGGACGTTGACGCCCCCCAGCACATCTTTCTCGAACGAGGCGTGGAAATCTGCGGCGCCTTGGAAGCCGATATCCAGCGCGACATCGCTGAGTTTCACTCCTTGCGGTTGATCGATTTGTTCCATGCAGTAGACCAATGGGCCGCGCTGCAGAGCCACACGGCCGTTATCGTCCACCACTTTCTCGTTGGCGGCGATAGCTTGCGGGGTCATGTCCAGTTGCAGGTGAATCACGTCGCCAGGATTCCAGCGGCGCTTGATGGCCATGTATTCGCCGGGCTTCGCTCCGAGCATCGCCTGCTTGTTTACCTCCACCTGAGCGTGGTCGGTCCATCCAGGAATGCGCAGGAAAAAGGTAAAGTCCGCCGCGGCTTCCGGGGTAACGGTGATCTCCACGATGCCGTCCCAGGGATAGTTCGTTTTCTGGGCGACTTGCAGTCCGACGCCGTTGTCGAGGCGCCAGTTGAGTTCCGAATTGTCGTAGAGGTGGACGTAAATTCCTTCCGCGCTGGTACTGTAAAAATAGCCGGGAAGGGCGGCGAAGGTGCGCTCGATATTGGGCGGGCAGCAGGTGGTGTCGTACCAGGGATTGCGAATTTTCCTGGCGCGCTCGCTATGGCCACCGGGGGTGTCGTCGTCGGCGATGGCCGGCTCAAACTCCAACGGATTTCGATAGCAGTAGAGCGTGCCGTCGAGCGACATTCCGGAATTAACCGCGTTGTAGAGCGTGCGCTCGATCACATCGGTGAAACGTGCTTCGCCGGTGGCGGCCAGCAGACGCCAATTCCACATCATATTTCCGATAGCTGCGCAGCTCTCGCCGTACGCTCGCAGATTGGGCAATTCGTAATCCTCGCCGAAGGCTTCGCCGGTGCTGCGGGCGCCCACGCCTCCGGTAACGTACATTTGCGCGTCGACCAGGTCTTGCCACAGCCGCTCCAGCGTTTTCCAATAAGTTTGATCGCCGGTTTCCAGGTAATAGTCGGCGGCGCCGCAGCATGCGTACATCGATCGCACCGCGTGTCCTTCGAGATATTTGCGGTCGACGAACGGCGTGCCGCAGAACATGTAGACGTAGTCGCGCGGCCGCAACTGAAGGGCGGTCTGAATCCGAGGATCGCCATGCAGGATGTAACCCGCAAGATCGAGTTGGCGTTTGTCGCCGGTGAGGCGATACAGCTCGATCAACGCCATTTCGATTTCCGGATGGCCGGAAAGAACCGGCTTTTGGCCGGGGCTTGGTCCGAAATTCGGAATCAGCCAATCGTCGACGTCGTGAATGCCCGCGTCGAGCAGCCTGCGGTCGCCGGTGCCGCGATAGTAGGCAATGGCGCCCTGCAGGTAATGTCCTAGGCAGTAAAGTTCGTGTCCGGTTTGCTGGCTGGCAGGAAGCATGCGCTGATCCTTGCGGTCGTCCTGGTAGTAGGTATCCAGGTAGCCGCTCGGCTCTTGCGCCGCGATCACCGTGTCGATAATTTGATCCACCGGCGTCGGCAGCACCGGGCGCTCCCCGGATTGCAGCGCGAAGCCCACCGCCTCGGTCCACTTATAAATATCGGAGTCGGAGAAAACCGGCCCGCGTTGCGGGGCAGTGCTCTTTCCCTCCAGGCGCAGAAAATTGTCGAGCCGGCCGTTGACCAACAGCAACTTTTCCATCGAAGGAATGCTCTTGGTTACATTGATGTCGCGGCGCTTGCCCCAAAATCCGTCCTGAATGGTTACCGCGTGCACCGGAATGTTTTTCAGTTTAGCGTAAGGAGAATGTGCGAGATTCAAAATACCCTGATCTTTCCAATCCGGATTCGGCGCCAGCGTTATTTGCGCTTGCCTGGCTGCGGATGCTGCGCTGGGCTTGGCAGCCAGAGCAGCGAGAACACTGTGCGCCGGTAAAAACGAAATAGCCGTTGCGGATAACGCCGCGGAAACAAAGTCCCTGCGCGAAACACTCTTGGATTCGGTCATGGAATAGCCCTCCTGTTGTGTCGATCCTAACTCAAATCAGTATACGATTTCCGCAAGAGCGTCAAATGGGCCGGCGCCTTCGCCTTGATACGTCGTCGAGGGAACTATATCTGTTCGCCGTCCGCGGCTGCGCCTCTTGCATGTGCGGCGGCCTTTGACGTCGCCAACGAGCGTTCCCACGTTCATGCTAGAATCGCGTTAGTGGACGGTTGCGCGTCGGTTTGAGCAGTTGAGGAGAAAGTCGGCCATGTCCAAGGACATCACTCGTCGCGAATTCGTCGCTTCCACGCTTTCCGCTGCCGCGATTTCATCTTTAGCCGGCAGCAAGCAGGCGATCGCCGGCACCACCGGCGACGCGGGCAGCGCAGCCACCGCCGCATCCCAGGTGGGTCAGGCGACTGCGGTGCCCTTCCGAGATCAACCCTCCTGGAAGGATCAGGGCGTTCTGGACCTCGCCCACTCACCGTACGCCAAGCTCCACAACGTTCCGGTTCGCGCGGTAACCGTAGAAAACGGTTTCTGGGGCGCCCGGCGCGAAGTGAACGTCGCGCAAACCATCCCGTCCATGCGTGAACAGCTGGAATCCCATGGCCGCATGAATAATTTTCGCCGATTGGAGGAAAAGAGCACGGCTCCCCAGATGGGTGGCCCCGGCTGCGATTCCCATCTATACAAGTGGATCGAGGCGTTGGCCTTTTCGCTGCAGTCCGGAGATAACCCGGAGCTGCATAAGACCGCCGATGACGTGATCGACCTGGTTGTCGCCGCGCAAAAGCCAAACGGTTACCTCAACGCGTACTTCGTCGGCGATCGCGCTCCCCAGAGCATGACCCCCGAAGCGCAGCAAACCGGACACGAGCTCTACTGCCTGGGACATCTGCTGCAAGCCACGATTGCGTATTACCGCGCCACCGGCGATCGCAAGGGCCTCGACGCTGGAATCCGAATGCTGAACGATTTCGTTATGGCGAGCTGGGGCCCCGCGCCGAAGCTGCCGATCATTTCCGGGCATCCGGAAATCGAAATGGCGCTGGTCGAGCTTTATCGAGTCAGCGGCGACAAACGCTACCTGGATCTGGCCGGGTACATCCTCCAGGGCGACGATCGAATTCGGGTGCCGCTCCAGGCAAGTATTTATATGTTCTCCGGCACGCCTTTTACGGCGCGCACTCAGGTGGAGGGCCACGCGGTGCGCGCGCTGTACGCCTGCTGCGGCGCGACGGACTACTATTTGGAAACCGGCGACCCGGCCTATTGGAAGACGCTCAACAATCTGTGGGACGGCATGGTGGGCACCAAGATGTACGTTACCGGAGGCGTCGGCTCGCGCGCGCAGGGAGAATCGTTTGGCGCCGCGTACGACCTGCCGAACGTGAGCGCTTACGCAGAAACCTGCGGCGCGATCGCCAGCATGATGTGGAGTTGGCGCATGCTGGCAGCCACCGGCGACGCCAAGTTCACCGATGTCCTTGAGCGCGCGCTCTATAACGGCGTCAATGCCGGAACGTCGCTCAGCGGCACGCTTTATTGTTACACCAACCCCTTGGCGTTCGATCCTTCCGCCGGCATCAGCATTCGCAATGCCTGGTACAGCACGCCGTGTTGCCCGCCGAACTTCGCGCGCACCATAGCCTCGCTTCCCGGCTACTTCTACAGCACCAGCAAAGATGGTCTGTACGTCCATCTATACGACAATTCCACTCTCAACTGGCATCTGGAAGACGGCACGGCCCTCAAGCTCACCCAAAAGACGAACATGCCTTGGGATGGCGACGTCGCAATCACCGTCGCCCCTGGCCAACCATCGGACTTCACGCTTTACCTGCGCATTCCCAGTTGGGCCGGCGACGCCACGGCGGTGGCGGTCAACGGCAAGGCTGTCGAAGGAGCAGTGGCGGGAGCATATCTCCCCATCCATCGCCGCTGGTCTGCCGGCGACGTCATTCAATTGCGGCTGGCAATGATGCCGCGGGCGCTCTCCGCCAATCGCCAGGTCGTCGATGATGCCGGGCGCATCGCCGTGCAGCGCGGTCCGCTGGTTTATTGTCTGGAGCAGCTTGACCAGCCAGGCGGCGTGGATCTCACCGATGTGTCGGTCGCAGTCAGCATGAAGCCGGGAACCGAATTCACGAGGGAATTCACGAAGGATTTCCTGGGTGGGGTTGTGGTGTTGCATCGAGACGGCGCGGTCGTGGAGGCTGCGGCGCCGCAAGGCTCGCCGACGTCCCAAGGAGGCCCCGGCGCGCTCTACGGGCCTTATCAGGATCAGGTGGAGCCGGAGCATAGCCGCAGCGTCCGGCTCACGTTCATTCCATACTATGTGTGGGCCAACCGAGAACCCAGCCCGATGGAAGTCTGGACCCCGGTCACGAAGGTGTAGAGTTCGTAAACGGATTCCGGAAAAAACTGCCCGCCGCATCGAACTCAGTAAGCGTTTTCTCAAATACCCGGTGTAGGGCGCCAGGGATCCTTGGCGCCAAACTTTGCCTGTAATCGACTTACCGGATGAAGTATCCTGATCTTTGGAAAGAAGCCAGTTCCATCGGTAGCCATGATCGTCCCGTCCAGAAAGTTGGGCCTCGCAATCGTTCTGGTGCTGTGCCATTCACTGGCGTTTTCCCAAACCAGCGAGAACCCCATCCCGGCTATTACCTCAGCGATTAGCGCCAGAGACTACGATAAAGCGGTGGAACTGAGCCGTGCTGCTCTGCATACATACCCCAACAGTTCGCAATTGTGGACGCTGCAAGGCATCGCGCTAGTCAGCAAGGGTGACAACAAAGCCGCTCTGCCCGCATTCCAGCAAGCGCTCAAACTTTCTCCGAACAATATCGCGGCCCTCGCGGGAGCGGGGCAGATTGAATACCAGGCCGGCAGCCAGGACGCCGTGCCGCTGCTGAGGCATTTGCTCGAGCTGCGCCCAGACGATCCCACCGCTAACACCATGCTGGCGGTCCTCGAGTATCGCAAGGGCGACTGCGCGGAAGCGGCTGCGCATTTCGACAAGGCCGGCGAGCTGTTGGATTCGCAACTCGACGCCTTGCATGCTTACGCCACATGCCTGGTGAAACTGAAGCGGATGGATGACGCGGCAGCCACTTTTCAAAAAGCGCTGGCCCTGCGTCCGGACGATCCGCGCGAACGCCGCGTAATGGCGTCCATCCAGCTGATGGCTCAGAAACCCAAAGACGCGCTGGTGACGCTGCAACCGCTGCTGGAATCGCCAGACGTGGATTCCAATACCCTGCAGCTTGCTTCAGGAGCTTATGAGGACATTGGTAACACGCCCGAAGCGGTACGGTTGCTCCGGCAGGCTATGGCGCACGATCCTAAGAACACAGGTCCTTACGTGGATTTCGCCAACGTTTGTTTCAATCACGAGTCGTTTCAAGCCGGCATCGACGTGATGACCGAGGGACTCGCGGTGCAGCCGAACGCTGATGAACTCTATGTGGCGCGAGGCGTCCTGTATGTCCAGCTGGCGCAGTACGACAAAGCCGAAGCCGATTTCGAGAAAGCAGCCGAGTTGAATCCCAATCAGTCATTGAGTACCGCCGCCCAGGGACTCGTTGCGGTTCAGGCGAGTGATTCCGATCACGCGTTGCAAACGATACAGGAAAAATTGCAAAGGAAACCAAACGACCCTCTGCTGCTCTATTTGCAGGCGCATATCCTGTCGCAGAAGGGCGTCGAGGTGGGAACGCCTGAGTTTAAGCTGGCCATGCGCTCGGCCAAAACCGCGGTCACTTTACAGCCCACCCTCACCGACGCTCGCGCGGTGCTGGCCAAATTGTACATGCAAACCGGACAGTATTCCGAAGCCATCGAGCAGTGCCGGAAGGTGCTGATCACCAGTCCCGGCGATCAAACCGCGATCTACCGTCTGATTCAGGCACTGCGGAAAACGGGACAAACGAAAGAGATTCCGGAGTTGCTGCAGCGCCTTGCACAGGCTCGCGAAAAAGCGACACAGGATGAACGAGAGCGCTCCCGTTACCATATATTTGAAGATGATTCAACAGCAGACAGCACACCAACACCGGCACCGGCGAGCCAGCCGGCAAGCCAGCCTTAGACACAGCGCATAGTTTTGTCGTAGGGTGATCGCATGGATTCCAAGAAACTATCTGCGCGCCTGCGGCGCATAGGTCGTTGGCGGCGCCGGCAACCGCAGTCACATTGCCAGGATTTAGGAAGCCAATCGGAATGAGGTATTCGCGCCGCTCGTTTATTGAGTTTTCCGTCGGATCGGCGATTGGTTTGAGCGCCGAACGGCTCCTTGGGCAAGGTGTAGCGTCCCACCAGGCCACGCCTATTCCGCGGCAAGCGCCCTCTGGCCGTCCCTTCAACGCGCACTTTGTCGACGTCGCGGCGGCTGCCGGACTGCGTTCGCCGACCATCTACGGTGGCGTGGAGGCTAAGAAATACATTCTGGAATCGGTTGGGTGCGGTTGCGCATTTATCGACTACGACAACGATGGCTGGATGGATATCTTCGTGCTCTGCGGCACTCGCCTCGAGGGCCCACCGGCCGGCGCAACGAACCGCCTCTATAAGAACAATCGTGACGGCACTTTCACCGACGTGACCGAACAGGCGGGCCTCCACGCCGTCGGCTGGGCTTCCGGGGTCTGTGTGGGGGACTACAATAACGACGGTTTCGAGGATATTTTTTGCACTTACTTCGGACACAACAAGCTCTATCGCAACAACGGTGACGGTACGTTTAGCGATGTGACCGAGGCCGCCGGCCTTTTGGGCGACCCCACGCGCTGGGGCGCGGGATGTAGTTTTCTAGACTACAACCGCAGCGGGCACCTCGATTTGTTCGTCTCGAACTACGTTCACTTCGATCTCCAGCGTGCGCCCGTTCCTGGAGCGAACTCCAACTGCAATTGGAAGGGGATTCCCGTGGAGTGTGGGCCGATCGGCCTTCCCACCGGAAAGCATCTGCTCTACAGAAACAATGGCGACGGCACCTTTGCCGACGTCAGTGAAAGGTCGGGCATCGCCAAAGCCACAGGGTGTTACGGCATGACCGTGGTTGCGGCGGACTTTGACGAAGACGGCTGGACCGACATCTACGTGGCCTGCGATTCCACCCCCAGTTTGCTTTTCATGAACAACCACGACGGGACGTTCCGCGAAGAGGGTGTGGTGCGGGGGGTGGCTCTCAGCGACGACGGAGAACAGCAGGCCGGGATGGGCGTGGGCATTGGCGATTACGCTCTCGAACAACATTTGGATCTTTTCAAGACGCACTTCGCGGACGACGCCGCCGCCCTGTATCACAATAACGGTAAGGGATACTTCGACGATGTGACCAGCACGTCTCGGGTGGGCGTGGAGACCCGCTACATTTGCTGGGGCGCTGGAATCGTCGATCTGGACAACGACGGCTATCCGGATTTGTTCATGGTTACGGGGAACGTTTATCCGGAAGTCGAACGGAAGCTCCCCCAGTACCCGAACCAGGGACCGCGGGTGGTCTTTCGCAATCTGGGAAATGGAGCTTTCGAGGAGCTGATCGAAGCCGCCGGCCCTGGCATTGCCGAAATGCACTGCAGTCGCGGCTGCGCGTTCGGAGATTTTGACAATGACGGTGACCTCGACATCCTGGTCGTAAACCTGAACGAAAATCCGTCACTCTTACGCAACGATGTTCGTGGAAAGCAAAACTGGATCAAAGTGAAACTGGAGGGAGTTAAATCCAATCGCAGCGCCATCGGAGCTCGCGTTCTCCTCCATTATGGGAAGAAGACACAAGTTCAATCCGTTGTGAGTCAATCCAGCTTCTATTCTTGCAACGATTCCCGCCTGCATTTCGGCCTCGGAGACCATACGGCACTGGCCATCGATGTGCACTGGCCGACCGGAACTGTCGAGTCCTTTAAAGGCCTTCCCATCAATCAGTTAGTGACCTTGCGAGAGGGAGTTGGGCGAGTGCCGAACCGCGGCTGGTCGAAGACCGGAGCGAAACGGCAAGATGCGCTGGGATACCCCTCCGCTACGCCTAATAGAAAACCATTAGAAAAACCTTGACAGTCTGGATGCTCCCAAGATATACCTCTTGCAAAGTGAGCAAACGTTTACAGTGAAGTTTCGCTGGAATTTTTGCTTACGTTGATGGGTGTGGACGGATGAACGACGGGGGTGGTGCATGCAAGCCAAATTTTTTGTGAAATGGTCTATTCGACTGCTCGCCGCAATTTTCTTAATTACTGGTCCGGCTTGGGCTCAATTCAGCGCCAGTGTGCAGGGAACGGTCACCGATTCTACTGGCGCGGTGGTCGTGGGAGCCAAGGTTACCTTGGTCAACACGGTGACGCATGTTTCGGCGTCTACTACTAGTTCCGCCACTGGACTGTATCGTTTTCTTAGCCTCGCCCCTGGTTCATACACAATCACGGTTTCGGCGCCAAGCTTTGGCACTACGGCGGACACGGTAACTCTTTTCACTGACCAGAGCCTGAACTTCGATGTCGCCCTCAAAGTTGGCTCGTCGAGCCAGACCGTCACGGTTACCGCGGAAACACCCATTTTGAACACCGGAGAAATACGCAACCAGCAGACCATCGAAACGCAGGAGCTGGCTGAGGTGCCCTTGGCGGGCCGCAACCTGCTCGCGCTGACCAGCATCGCGCCGGGCGTCTCTGGACTGGGCGTCAATGGCGGCCCGGGCGTTGCCGGCGGCACTCCGGGAACTGGCGTAGACAACTTCAACACGGAAGAGGCGGTCGACGTCAGCGCCAAGGGTCAAGGCACGGTTTCGAACCAGTGGATCGTGGACGGCCTAAACGTTAGCAGCGCGATTCGCCAGGGCGTCCTGAACCTTACTCCCAATCCCGACGTGATTCAGGAAGCCAGCAACCAAGTCAATACGTTTGACGCGCAGTATGGCAACGCCAGCGGCATTCAGTTCGCGATGACCACCAAGTCCGGCACTGATAAATTCCACTTTCTGGCCAGCGACTATTTCACCAACCAAATGATGTTTGCCCGGTATTCTCTGCCCGGCGATAACCACCCCTACAGCCCCTTCCATAGCAACAACCTTTCCTTCAACGGGAGCGGCCCGATCATTCCCCATCACCGGTTTTTCTTCTTCTTCAGTGTCGAGCCGTTGCGCTCTTCCGCTTCCACCGGTAACCAGACGGAGCAGTATGCGGCCCCGCAGGCTGGTGGGTTTATCCCTTGGGCCGTTGCAAACTACCCGAATACCCTGGGGACCCAGATTCTCAGTCAGTTTCCGGTTGCCTCTGCCGTGACTTTCGCTGGCGTGAATTCGACGGCACAAGACGTTTTCCCGACCACCTGCGGAACCGCCGCTACGAACTTCTTGCCGTGTTCCACAGCAATGACGGACACCGGAGTATTCAACGGCACGAACTTCCGCAACGGTACTCAGTACTTCGGCCGCGCCGACAAATATTTCGACAACGATCGTATTTATTTCAGCGTGTTCCGTACGCTTAACGCCTACGGCGGGCCCGCCACGATCACGGCGTTCGGAAGCACCAACAATACATGGGAGCGCGCGGTACAGGGTGGATGGACGCACACCTTCAGCCCCACCATGCTGAACGAAGTGTCCGTCGGAAACAGCCGGGTCCAGGGTATTAACGACGAAACCGGCAACTTCGATGTTCCCACCATTAACATCACTGGGCAAAACGTCGGCTACGGTATCGGCTTTGCCCAAGGCAACTTCATTCAACACAACTATCACTGGCGCGATGTTCTGACCAAGGTCCACGGCAATCATGAGATAAAAGTCGGATACGAGGGATGGTTCGGCGACGACGAAGCGCTGTTCCAGGGACCGTGGTCGCACCCGACGTTCCAGTTCAACAACCTTCTGGCGCTGGCGCAAGATGCGCCGCTAAACGAAACGGGCGTGTTCTACAGCCCCCAGACTGGCCAGGAAGCGCTAAACAGCTGGGACGCTCGTGGATCAACCTACGGCGCCTTTGCTCAGGATACTTGGAAGGCCCGGCGCAATCTGACTGTGACTCTGGGCTTCCGTTTCGACAACGACGGAAATCCATACGGGAACTCGCCGACCACGGTGTTTGGCAACTTCTACCTCGGCGCCGGGTCAAGCTTCCAACAGGAAGTGGCCAACGGCCATACCCAAGCCGGGCACTATGCGCTTGATTCCTCGCCGAAGGGTTACAATCCGCGGATCGGTGTCGCCTGGGATATCACCGGATCGGGCGCCTGGGTTTTGCACGGCGGGTTCGGCATGTACACGGACGCGCTTTCCTTCGCCAACATGCAGGAACAATTCCGCGGCAATCCACCGGGAGAAATATCCACGAACTTCGTTGCGGGCACCTCCACTCCGCCTCTGTTCGTCCTGGGCACCACCAACACACCCCCGTTTGGATTCCAATACCCAGCGCTCGCGGGTTCGCCTCTATGCCCGACCGCGCCCTGTTTGGATGCTGCGGGAGGAATTGTGGGGTCAGGAATTGGGATTGGCGGAGAGGATCCGCATCTGAAGTCGCCGACCTCATACCAGGAGGCAGCCACCCTTGAGCATAAGCTTGGCCAATACCTGGTTGCCAGCGTGCTGTGGAGCGCGGCTCATGACACCAATCTGGTTCCGGGCGGAGACCTGGGAGGCAACGTCAACTACGGCAGCAACATCAACAACATGCCCGGTGCATTAGTCGGCTTGCCGTACGGCGCCCTTGCGCCGACGCTCAATCCGAGTTTCGGTGAAATCAGCTATAGCCAGAATATCGCCCATAGCAACTATGATGGCGTCACCTTTGACCTCCGGGGTCGGCTACGGCATGCGTTCTTCGACGCGTCTTATACCCGCTCCTCCTCGAAGGACGACGCCGGCGTCTACCCGACGTCTCTCGGTATTCAACAATACTATGGTCCCTCGCCTTGGGATGTACCCAACCGGTTTTCGCTATCGTTCAACTATCAGTTCACCGGCATCAACCAGGGCCAGGGCTTGGTTGGTCATGTTACCGGAGGGTGGGGAGTAAGCGGGACCAGCCTTTACCAGAGTGGTTATCCCTTCGTGGTTGTCGCCGGGAATATTTTCGACCAGGCAGACTACGTGGCAGGCGCAGACGCGCACCTTAACCCAACCGGTAACTATCTCGCAGATGGGCAAACCGGCAATCTTTCCGGAGACGATTTCCCCAACGCGACGAGTTACTCGGAGAGCAAGAGTTACACCACCGGCGTCTTCTCGCCAGGGCAGTTCACGGTGCCGACCATGGGCACCAACGGCAACGAGAAGAATAACTTGTTCCGCAACCCGTCCTTTGAGGAAACCGATTTCAGCATTTACAAGGACAATCACATTACCGAGAGGCTCAATTTCCAGTTCCGGGTTGACTTCTTCAACCTGTTCAATCGCTCGAACTACCAGAACATCTCCAACAACGTGAATGCTGGGAACTTCGGGACGGTTACCTCTCAGTTGCTTCCGAGATGGTTCGATATCGGAGGGAAGTTCACCTTCTAATCTGATTTCGAACATCAACTAAGTAAGCACAGCTCCGCACCTGGAGCTCAGGAGCGCCGGTCCACCCCCGGCGCTCCTTCCACAATCAGCCAAGGCGCAGGTGGTTAGGCCTGGGGACCAAGCCCGGAATGACTACCCTTCCTCGATCTTTGCTTTTCCGATGCCTGAGGTTCCTGTTTGTTTGCGCTGCGATCGTTGCTCCCAGTCAGGCGCAGTCACTCCACCTAAACAACGAGCATCTCGCGGCGCAATTCGGACCGCGGGGATTGGTTTCGATCACCGGCCAACCATCCGGCTTCACCGTAAATTTCCCGCGTGAAGAGTTTTCACTCACTGTCGACCAGCAGTTGTTCGATAGTTCGCGCATGCCGGGCCCGGTGGTTAAACAAGAACAGAATGGGATCGCTTACTACTACCAGGACCGGGGTTACTCGTTTCGGGTTTTCTATGAGATTAGAGACGGCTGGAAATTTTTAACCAAGAGCCTGCAAATCACCGACACGCCGGGCTCCAGCTATACCGTGAAGCAGATCGAGCCGGTGCGCATCGCGCTCGACGCCAAGATTCAGAGCACCTTCACCCCGGCGGCCTACCTTCCCCAATTCGGACCTCCCGGCAAGGATTTCCGAAACAGCCTGGCTACCCGTAGCTTTGGAACTTTTCTTCGCTTACAAGCGGAGCAGCAGGGTGTGATGTTGCTGGTACAAAATCCCTTCCTCGAAGTGGGTCGAAACGGCCAGAACACTTCGCTTTCCTATGCGCCGGAAATGCAGTGGCGGAAAGAGTGGGGACCATTCTTGAGCGATCTGGCGATCATCGGTATTTATCGGCAAAGCGATGAGCGCATCCCGGCGAAAATGGTCTACGAATGGAAGCTGTCAGCCGGCGGCGGCGGGGCTGAGGATGGCGCCGAGGTTAGCGAGATTCAAGCGTTCTCCGATTGCGTGCGGCAATTCTTAATCCATCCTTCGCCGAACCCGATCAGCGTCGAAGTGGGATGGACGCTCAATGACTATCAGATCAACGTGGCAACTCCCGGTGGCCAAGCCGAATATAAGCGGGTGATGGATACCACGTCCACATTGGGCCTCAGGACGCTCCTTTACGCGCCCGCCAACAGCGATCTTTCCGATATCGCCAACGACGCTGACGACTGGAACTGGGAACATGTAACTTGGTTTGGCTTAGGACAGCAAATTCGTGCCGGCAAGTGGGATGCGGAAAAAAGCGCGATACCTGACAGCGTATCCACGATGCTGGACTACGCCAAATCGAAGAACATCGCTCTTCTCGCATATGTGTATCCGTCTTTGCCTTATGCGGGGAATTCTGATTGGATCGTTTCGGATCCGCAAAAGAAGACCAAGAGTTCCTACGCCACGCTGTCGTCCCGCGATTTCCAGGACTTCTTGATCCATGAATTGCTGGACTTTAAGCATCGCACCGGGATCGCCGGATATTCGTTCGACTACGCCTTCCTGAATCTCCCGGGCAGCAGCTCCTATTCGCAATGGCGGGGCTGGCGCCGTGTCCTGGAGGTTCTGCGGGAGTCCGAGCCTGATATCGTGATCGATGGGCGGCAGACTTACCAGATGTACGGACCTTGGAGCTGGCTAGCCGGGAGCTATCCTCATCCGACTGGTAACGACGAGCAGGCGGAGAGCTTTACGCCATATCCCGACCTACATTTCGATCGCGTTTCCGCCGACCGCACGCGGTTTGTGAACTACTGGTATCGCAATTATCAGTTCGCCCCGCAAGAAGTGATTCCTGGTTACATGACCCATCAAACTCCGCGAGACGTCAACCTCCCGGTGACGGACGGAGCAAAGCACGAGGAGCGCTCGGAGACCGTTTACACTAGCTTTCGCGCAAGGGACTGGGACTATTTGGGTTTCAAGTATTCGGTGCTCTCTTCGATTGCCACCGGAGGATGGAACAACGTCTTTGACATGCTTCCCGGCCGGGATCCTGAAGAGTTCCAGCATTTTTCGGAAGTCGACAAGTCCTGGATTCGCCATTGGCTGGAATGGACGGTGGCGCACAAGGATTTTCTGCGAAACACACGGACCATCCTCGGGCAACCAGTCATGGATCGCGTCGACGGAACCGCCAGCATCATTGGCGATCACGGGTACTTGTTTCTCTTCAACCCCAATTACAGGACCCTGCCAGCTCATTTTCGTCTCGGTGTAAGCATTGGGTTGAGTGAAGGAAAGCAATTCCTGCTGCGGGAACTCTATCCAAGTGAAGGTAAGCTCATTGGGAAACCAGGTGCGGGCGTATGGAATTACGGGGATGACGTTGAGTTCAAGTTGGACGGCACGACCGCGACCGTTCTCGAACTAATCCCCTTGCCCCAGGGGGGTGCGCCGACCCTCGTTTTTGGAACGGACGCTTCGGATCCCTCCAAGCCGGTGACCGCAAACCTTGAAAACGGAGTAGTTCACCTCATGGACGTCGCCGGCGCGCCTGGCACCGCACAAGAGGTCGGCGTGCTGCTACCAGACGATTTCGACGTGAAGGGGATGACGGTTAACGGAAAGGTGGTCGGTTTCGTTCGTCACGGAAGGTACCTTTCGGCTCAAGTTAAGTTTGCAGGAGAGCTGTTTAGTCACTCCCAAGAGCTATCTCTGCACAGTGACTCGAATGGTTCGATGACCGGGTCGTTCGTCGTCCCGCAACGAATCATGCAGCAGCTTGCTAGACGCCAAGAGTCATGGCCGATACCGTGGACGAAGGAAGACTACCAGACGACCTGGCTGGCGCCGGAGCGGCTCCTCATGTTCGTTCAGTTCGCGGAACCCGATGATACGATGAAAGTGCAGATGGCGCTGGACGGTGCGGCGGTCGAACTGACGCGGGCGTATGCGTCGGTGCGCGAACACGCCGCGTCGTTCGTTGGATTCTATGTGGATATGTCCCACGTCACGCCGGACGCCACCCACACGATCCGGCTGACGTTGCCAAAACTGGATCCCGGGCGCTTCCAAGGTGTTTTCTTTGACAACGTAGAGACCGAATACACGGATCAACTAGTGCCGTAAGGCCGTGGTGTGGCAAGCTGCATCTCTCGCCGTAGCTAGGAGCTGGCCGATGTCAATCGCTACCAGACGTGACTTCTTGAAGACACTTGGCGCCGCCGCTGCGCTCTCTGCTGCCAGCTTGAATGCTTCGACCCCAGTCGCGGCAGCCACTGACGGATTCCCGCCGACGGACTTTTTCCCGAATCGTCAGCCCTTTGCTAAGAGCGCTTTTTACCCGCTTCCCCTAACCTCAGTGCGGCCGAAAGGCTGGCTGTTGAAGCAGCTGAAAATCCAAGCAAATGGGTTGGGTGGCCACCTGGATGAGTTCTGGCCGGATGTGGGGCCGGAGAGCGGATGGCTTGGCGGGAATGGCGAATCCTGGGAGCGCGGCCCATATTTCCTGGACGGATTGGTGCCGCTGGCGTACTCGCTGGGCGATGCCCGATTGATTGCCAAGTCCCAAAAGTGGGTCAACTGGACTCTCGAACATCAACAAGCGAACGGCATGATTGGTCCGGCAAAGGTCGATGACTGGTGGCCGCGCATGGTCATGCTGAAGGTGCTAACGCAATATCAGGAAGCAACGGCAGACCCGCGCGTGATACCGGTCATGCAAAAGTATTTTGCGTATCAGCTCTCGGAATTGCCAAACCGTCCCCTGCGCGACTGGGGCAAATATCGATGGCAAGACGAGGTAGCCAGCATCGTGTGGCTTTACAACCGTACCGGTGACCAGAATCTACTGCAGCTCGCGCAGGTCCTTCATCAGCAAGGCTACGATTGGAGAGGCCAGTTCGCGCATTTTACGTACACCCACAAAATGACTGCGCAAGAACTCGGGCTTCGCCAAGGGAGCCTTCCTCCAGAGATTGCTATGCAGACTCACGGCGTGAATAATGCGATGGCTCTCAAGTCCTCGGCGCTATGGTGGCTGGTTTCGGGGGACGAGCCCTATCGAGCCGGGGTCAGCCAGCAACTCGCCGCGCTGGATACCTATCACGGGCTTCCGAACGGCATGTTCAGCGCCGACGAGCACCTCGCTGGCACGAATCCGTCGCAGGGAACTGAGCTGTGCACGGTGGTCGAGAATATGTTTTCGCTCGAGTATGCGTTATTCATAATGGGCGATCCCTTACTTGGCGACCGCCTCGAGAAGATCGCCTACAACGCCCTCCCCGGAACCTTCCGGGACGATATGTGGTCGCACCAGTACGATCAGCAACCGAATCAGATTGAATGCAGTTTGAGCCAGCGCCCGTGGACGTCGAACGGGCCCGAATCAAATCTCTATGGCCTGGAACCGAACTTTGGCTGCTGCACGGCAAACATGCATCAAGGGTGGCCGAAGCTTACCTCCAGCTTATGGATGGCGGGCCCCCATGGCGGCGTTGCCGCGGTGGTGTACGCACCATGTGAGCTGAAGACGAAGATACGCAATGTCCCGGTCACCATCGAAGAGCAGACGGGGTATCCATTTGACGGCAATATTGTTTTGTTGGTTGAACCTAAAGCTGCGGTGCGATTTCCTCTATCGCTGCGGGTCCCTGGTTGGGCTGAGACGGCAACGATCCGGGTGAATGGCACGCCCGTGGAATCAGTTCGCGCCGGCAGTTTCGCGCTCGTCGATCGAGAATGGAAATCGAGCGACCGCATCGAGGTGCAATTTCCTATGCGACCAACCGTCTCCCGTTCCTACCACAACGCGGTGGTGATTGAACGAGGTCCGGTGGTCTACTCCCTGGACATTTCGACAGAGTGGCGCAAGTTAAAGTCTCGCGGCATGACCGCCGATTGGGAAGCGCATCCGCAGTCGGCTTGGAATTATGCCCTGCAGATTAACGAGCACAACGTAGCGGCGGCGCCGGAGATAAAGGGATCCGCTTCGGACCAAGGGGTGTTTACGCTAGAAGGGGCTCCGATAAAAATCGAGGTTCAAGGCAAAAAGCTCCCGGACTGGAAAGCCGCGAATGGCGTCGCCGACGAACTCCCGCAAAGTCCGGTGGCCAGCGATCAACCACCAGAGACTTTAAGGCTGGTTCCTTACGGCGCAGCTAAGCTGAGAATAACGGCGTTTCCCGAACTTGCCGGATAGACTGGCGCAAGCAGTCCGCGCAGCCGACTTACCTATCGGGCCCCGGATTACCACGGGAGTGCGGCCGAGTGCGGCCAGGCAGGCTTGAACAATTCTGTTTTTACGCGCACTATAACCAAGAGTAACCGTTTACCGGATCCAGCGCATCCCAGCCATTTGGAGAAAAGCCATGACCAAGAAAACTTCACGACGCCAATTCCTGGCCACCGCCGCGGCCACCACCGGCGCCGCTCTGGCGGTCCGTTCCGTCCCCGCGTGGGCGCGCCCCGCGGCGCAAGCGCAAGCGGCTATCACCCCGCAACTCTCGGTCTTTGGATACTCCCAAGTGCAGTTGCTGGATGGTCCGTTCCGCCGCCAATTTGACCAGAACCATGATCTGTTTTTGCATCTCGATGAAGACGCCATGCTCAAGCCGTTTCGCCAGCGGGCTGGAATGGCTGCGCCCGGTCCGGATATGGGCGGGTGGTATGACAACGCCGACGATTTCACGCCTATGGAGAATTTCCACGCGTTCATTCCCGGGCACAGTTTCGGCCAATACCTTTCCGGCCTGGCGCGAGAATACGCGGTGACCGGATCCAAGCCCACCCAGGAAAAAATCAATCGGCTGGTGATCGGGTACGCGAAGACGGTGGACCCCAAATTCTATGTGGACTATCGGCTGCCCGCGTATACCTTCGACAAGACTTGCTGCGGTTTGATCGACGCGCACCAGTTCGCGGGAGATCCCAACGCGCTCGACGTGCTGTGGAGCAGCACCCAAGCGGTGTTGCCGCACCTGCCGGAAAAGGCTCTGAGCCGGCCTGAACAGCGCGCCCGGCCGCACAAAGATATCGCCTACACCTTTGATGAAACCTACACCTTGCCGGAGAATTTTTTCCTGGCCTACCAGCGCAGTGGGGATTCGCGCTACCGCGATCTGGCGGTGCGTTTCATCGAAAAGGAGTACTTCGATCCGCTGGCGAATAACCAGAACGTGCTGCCGGGGGAGCACGCCTACAGTCACGTGAACGCGTTCAGCTCGGCGATGCAGGCCTATCTGGTGCTCGGCGACGAAAAATATCTGCGCGCGGCCAGCAACGGTTTTCGCATGGTTCAAGAACAGAGCTATGCCACTGGGGGATGGGGACCGGACGAAGCGTTCGTGGTGCCGGGAACCGGCGCGCTGGACGCCAGCCTGGGGTTCACCCACTCCAGCTTTGAGACCATTTGCGGATGCTACGGCCATTTCAAAATCACGCGGTACCTGCTGCGGGTGACCGGCGATTCGCGCTACGGCGATAGCACGGAGCGGGTCCTTTACAACACCATAGGCGGGGCTCTGCCGCTGCTGGCCGACGGAACCACTTTCTACTATTCCGACTACAACAATTCCGCCAAGAAAGTTCATTACCGCGACAAGTGGCCGTGCTGTTCGGGCACGTTTCCGCAACTGACGGCGGATTACGGAATCAGCACCTACCTCCAGAGCAAGGACGGAATCTACGTCAACCTGTTCCTGCCGTCGCGGGTGTCGTGGCAGCAGAACAGCACCCCCGTCACGCTGACGCAGACTACCGAATATCCGGCCACCAACACATCGCAGTTTGAATTCAAGCTGGGCAAGCCGGAAGCGTTCAACGTGAACGTACGTATCCCTGCGTGGGCCGGACCGAAGACCGTGCTTTCCGTAAATGGCCGAGCGGTGGAAAACGAATTGACCCCTGGAAAATTCCTGGCGGTGCAGCGGACCTGGAAAGACGGCGATCGCATGGAGCTGGAATTGCACATGCCGCTGCGCCTGGAATCGATTGAGGATCAGAGCCCCAACACGGTGGCCTTGATGCGCGGACCGACGGCCTTGTTTGGGGTGGGAGAAATTCCCGAGCGAATTACCCGCCAGCAATTGCTGGCCGCCGCCGCGGTAGCGCAGTCCTCGGAAGACTGGACCGTGAAGACGGACACAGCCAGCCTGACGCTGCGGCCGTTCTCGTCGATTATGAGCGAACCCTACCGTCTATATCAGCGAGTGGAGAGCTAGAGGCAGCCCGAAACTCGGCGGTATGGGTTCTTCGAATCTCGGTGCGATGAGCCGGGACCACGCAGCTATGTTCGAGTTCCGCGGTGAGTACTCCCGTGGGTTCTCGAACGTGTCGTATACCCGATCAGCCTCGAAAGACAACGCCGGAGGGTATCCCACCGCGCTTACTCCGCAGCAGTATTACGGTCAGCGGGCAGGATCCCAATCATGCAATTACAATTGTCGATCTCGACGATCGCCTTTCTGAATGTACTTTGGAGCGTTCCTGCCTCAATATGGTTAGTTCAAGTAAAGTCGCTGTGGAGAGGACGTACTGACGATGTTGATCCGTCTGGGTTTTGACATTCAGTTCGAGATTCCCGATCCAGTTCCGATTATCGCCATTTTCCACGTGCATTCGACGCGGCGCGCGGACCTGCGAGAACCCGATGAACCGCGGATTATCCCGGCGGCGCCGATCACTGAGTATGAAGATTCGTTTGGGAATGTGTGTACCCGCTTTGTGGCGCCTGCGGGAAAGCTTCAGCTATATCACTCGACGTTGATCGAAGACTCGGGCCAACCGGATCCTGTGAACCCCCAAGCGCGGCAGATACCGGTGGAACATTTACCTCCGGAAGCGCTGCGACATCTGATCGCCTCCCGGTATTGCGAAGTTGACCGGCTCCTGGATGTTGCTGGAATGCTGTTCGGTAATTCGCAGCCGGGATGGGCGCGGGTGCAGGCGGTGTGCGATTGGGTGCAGGCGAACGTCACATTTGGCTACCACTTCGCGAGTCCGACCAAGACGGCTGTGGAGGTCTACGCCGATCGGCAGGGCGTGTGCCGGGATTTTCAGCATCTGGCAATCACATTTTGCCGCTGTTTGAACATCCCTGCCCGGTACGCGACTGGGTATCTTGGGGATATTGGAGTGCCGTTGGTTCCACCGATGGACTTCAGCGCATGGTTTGAGGTTTACCTTGAGGATCGCTGGTGGTCATTTGATGCGCGTAATAACAAGCCGCGAATCGGGCGAGTGTTGATGGCCACGGGCCGCGATGCGGCAGACGTCGCTATAACAACTTCGTTCGGAACTAGCTGGTTGAGGAACTTTACGGTGATAGCCGACGAAGTAGGCTCCCAAACGGCGACAGTTCAGTAGTGCTTCGGAGATCTCGGTCGATCCCAACTTATGACGATTAGCGTTGCGCTCACCCACAAGACGCAATACCGGTATGATCGCCGGGTTTCCCTGGGGCCGCAGGTGATACGGCTGCGCCCTGCGCCACACTGCCGCACACCGATCCTGTCGTATTCCCTGAAGGTTCGTCCCGAAAATCACTTCACGAATTGGCAGCAGGACCCGCAGAGCAACTACCTTGCCCGGCTGGTGTTTCCCGAGCCGACGACCGAGTTTTTGGTAGAGGTCGATCTTGTTGCGGAGATGGGCGTCTTCAATCCGTTCGACTTTTTTCTGGAGCCTTACGCTGAACGATATCCCTTCACCTATGATGCGTCGCTCGCGTTCGAATTACGCCCCTACCTGGAGATGACGCCAGCGGGGCCGCGACTAACTGAATTCCTGGCTGGAGTGCCGCGGGCGAATGCGCGGACCATCGATTTCCTGGTGGGCCTCAATCGGCGGGTGAAGGATGATGTCGGCTACGTTATCCGCATGGAGCCAGGGGTGCAAACGTGCGATGAAACCCTGTCGCGACGGACCGGTTCGTGCCGTGACTCGGCCTGGCTGCTGGTGGAGAGCCTGCGCCATCTGGGATTCGCGTCACGTTTTGTTTCGGGCTATTTGATTCAACTCCAAGCCGATGTGAAGCCACTCGAAGGGCCCGCCGGTCCGATCGCCGATTTCACCGATCTGCATGCCTGGGCGGAGGTGTATTTACCCGGGGCTGGGTGGATCGGATTCGATCCAACGTCGGGGCTACTTGCCGGCGAAGGCCATATTCCGCTTGCCTGTACCCCAGACGCGCGAAGTGCGGCGCCGATTACTGGCGCGGTGGATACATGCAACACCGAGTTCAAGCACGAGATGGCGGTTCATCGGATTTACGAATCGCCTCGGGTCACCAAGCCCTACACCGAACGGCAGTGGTACGAAATCGAAGCGCTCGGCCACATGGTGGACAACAAGTTGCGGGCCGGTGACGTACGGCTGACCATGGGCGGCGAGCCGACTTTCATTTCCCTGGATAATCCCGATGGCGCCGAGTGGTCGAGCGACGCGCAAGGGCCCACCAAGCGCAAGCTCGGGGTCGAACTGCTAAAGAAGTTAAGCGACCATTTCGCGCCCCATGCACTGATTCACTACGGACAAGGAAAGTGGTACCCAGGAGAGTTACTACCGAGATGGGCGCTCTCTTGCTATTGGCGCAAAGATCGAGTTCCGGTGTGGGAGCACGCGCAACTCATCGCAGAAGACGATAAGGATTACGGCTACACGAGCGAGGACGCGCGAAAGTTTCTCGAAGCATTGGCGCTTCGCCTGCAAGTAGACGCATCGGCGGCGATGCCTGCGTACGAGGACACCTTCTACTATCTCTGGAAGGAACGACGGCTGCCGGTGAACGTGGATCCGCTGGATTCGAAGATCGAAGACCCGATCGAACGCAAGCGGATGGCCCGCATTTTCGAAGAAGGATTGGGCAAGGTGATCGGTTATGTGCTCCCGTTGCGCCGGATTGCAACCAGGAAGGGCATACCTCGCTGGACCAGCCAACCCTGGTTCCTCGCATCGAAACATATATTTCTGATCCCGGGTGACTCGCCGATTGGGTACCGTCTGCCGCTAGAGTCTCTTCCGTGGACCAAGCCGGAAGATGTTCTGTATTCCTTCAACCCTGATCCGTTTGCGACGCGAGACATTCTTCCCAACCGCCCTGCACGCAGGCCAGACCTTTTCACCGCGCCTCCCGCGGTTGACGATTTGCAACCGGCAGCGGACCGCGCGAAGCCGCCGGAGCAAGGTGAGTCGGCAACGTGGGTTGCGCGCCCCGCACTCTGCCTACAGCCGCGCGATGGCAAGTTATTCATCTTTATGCCGCCGGTGGAGTTTCTTGCGGACTATCTGGATCTTGTGGCGGCGATCGAAGATACCGCCGCGCGTCTCAACATGCCGCTGATGGTCGAAGGTTATGCGCCCCCGTTCGATCCGCGAATTCGGGTGCTTAAGGTGACACCGGATCCAGGGGTGATCGAAGTAAATATTCAACCGGCAGAATCATGGGACGAGCTGGTGCGAACCACCGAGGCGGTCTACGCTCTGGCGCGCGAGGCCCATCTGGGGACAGAGAAATTCATGATGGACGGGCAGCACTCCGGCACCGGTGGGGGCAATCACATGGTGCTCGGTGGCCCCACCCCGGCGGACAGCGCCTTCTTGCGCCGTCCTGACTTGTTGCGCAGCATGGTGGGTTACTGGCAAAACCATCCTTCGCTCTCGTACCTGTTCTCGGGTATGTTCATCGGACCCACCAGCCAGCATCCCCGTGTGGATGAAGCGCGCACCGATGCCCTCTACGAGCTGGAAATTGCCTTCGACCAGATTCCGAACAAGGGTTCCCACGGCGTCTTTCCGTGGCGGGTGGATCGAGTTTTCCGGCACCTACTCACCGATTTATCCGGCAACACCCACCGTGCCGAGTTCTGCATCGATAAGCTTTATTCGCCCGACGCGTCCGAGTCGCGGCTTGGTCTGCTGGAATTGCGGGCTTTTGAGATGCCTCCGCATTCACGGATGAGCCTCACCCAGCAGCTCCTGGTGCGGGCGTTGATCGCACACTTCTGGCAAACTCCGTACCGCCGCAAACTGGTGTGGTGGGGAACCACGCTGCACGACCGCTTCATGCTGCCCCACTTCGTTCAGCTGGATTGGGAAGACGTGATGGCCGACCTGCGCGAAGCGGGTTACGCGTTTCAGAAGGAATGGTTCGCGCCGCACATCGAGTTTCGATTTCCCATGATTGGTTCGGTGACCAAGCGGGGCATACGCCTGGAATTGCGGCATGCCCTAGAGCCGTGGCACGTGTTGGGAGAAGAAGCGTCCGGCGGCCAGACAGTACGCAATGTGGACTCATCCGTGGAGCGATTGCAAGTGAAGGTGTCGGGAATGATCGATACTCGTTTCACTGTTTTGTGCAACGGCCGTCCGGTGCCGCTGCACTTTACCGGCGAAGAGGGCGAATTCGTGGCTGGGGTACGTTACCGCGCCTGGCAGCCCGCATCGTGCCTACATCCGAACATCCCGGTGCACACGCCCTTGGTGTTTGATATCGTGGATACCTGGTCGGGACGCTCGATCGGGGGCTGCGCGTATCACGTTACCCATCCTGGCGGACGAGCCCACGAGCACTTTCCCGTTAATGCCTTCGAGGCGGAAAGCCGGCGTCTGGCGCGATTCAGCGATATTGGGCATACCGCAGGAGTTATCACGATCCCAACCGAAGAGCGCAATCCCGCGTTCCCGTTGACACTCGATTTGCGACGGACGCCGTGAGATTCCCTCACGAAGTTCGGCAAGCGCTTGCCGCTGAGCCCGAATGAAGATCTCTCTAGACACGATGAAGGGGCCGCTCAGCAGCGGCTATACCCAAACCGCCGGAGTTTACGACGAGATGTCGGCGGTGCCCGGGGTCCTTCGTCCGCATTGGGACACCTACATCCATTCGTTGTCCGCGCTGGGCGACCAAGAACTGGCCCGGCGGTGGGAAACGGCCCGGCAGCGGATTCGAGAAAACGGAGTCACCTACAACGTCTACGGCGATCCGATGGGGATGGATCGGCCGTGGAATCTGGATGCCATACCTCTGATCATCCCGCCGTCGGAATGGAGCAAGCTAGAAGAAGGCTTGATCCAGCGGGCCCGGCTGCTGAACCTGATTCTGGCCGATCTTTACGGTCCGCAACAGTTGCTTCACAGTGGCCTGATTCCCCCGGCGCTGGTGTTTGCGAACCCAGGATTCTGGCGGCCGTGCCATGGGATAAACATTGCGAGCAAGACGTATCTGCACCTGCTGGCGGTGGACCTGGCGCGAGGACCGGACGGCGACTGGTGGGTGATTTCCGACCGCACCCAGGCTCCTTCCGGCGCGGGCTATGCGCTCGAGAACCGCATCGTTATGGCGGAAACCTTTCCGGACTTATTCCGCGAGTTTCAAGTAAGGCGGCTCGCTTCGTTTTTCCATACTTTTCGCGAAAATCTGCTCCGGCTTTCGGCAGTTCCCCGCGACAATCCGCGCGTGGTGCTGCTAACTCCCGGACCGTTTAACGAGACCTACTTCGAACATTCCTACCTGGCGCGTTACCTGGGCTTCACGTTGGTTCAGGGCGGCGACTTGACAGTCCGCGACAGCCGGGTATTCCTGAAGACGCTTGCGGGCCTCAAGCGAGTGGACGTAATTCTGCGACGCGTGGATGACAGCTTTTGCGACCCCATCGAATTGCGCTCGAACTCATTTCTGGGTGTAGCCGGGCTGGTGGAAGCGGTGCGCGCGGGCAACGTGACGGTTGCCAACGCTCTGGGCAGCGGCCTGATCGAAACTTCAGCGTTTATGCCGTTTTTCCCAGGGCTGTGCAAGCGAATCCTAGGGGAGGACTTGAAACTCCCTACCACCGCAACGTGGTGGTGCGGGCAACCTGAAGCACTCCGCTACGTACTCGATAATTTGGATTTTCTGGTGATCAAGCCGGCTTTCCCGGCGACGGGAAAGGAACCGGTTTTTGGCGGGAAGCTCGACCCCGACCAGCGGGCGCTTCTGATTGCGAACATCCAGGAGAACCCGCACGAATTTGCGGGGCAAGAGTTGTTAAGCCTATCCGCCGCGCCGGTGTGGTCAGAAAAACATGGGCTGACTCCGCGGCGCGTTGTCCTCCGCGTATATCTGGCGGCGCACGGCGATTCCTGGGTGGTGATCCCGGGTGGATTGGCACGCGTTTCGCCGTCGATCGACACACCGGTTGTCTCGATGCAGCGCGGCGGAGGCAGCAAAGATACTTGGGTCCTTTCGGACGGTCCTGTGAATACATTCAGTTTGCAGCGGCCGCGCGATGTGCCAGTGGAATTGAGTCGCGGAGTTATCAGCGATTTGCCTAGCCGCGCCGCCGACCACATTTTCTGGCTGGGCCGCTACGCCGAGCGCAGTGAGCATCTGGCGCGGATGCTTCGATGCATCTTGACACGATTGACGGGCCAGTCCGGCGGGGCAGAAGGATCGGAGTGGGAATCGCTGATGAGGATGCACGATAGTCTGGAGTCCCCCCACGCGCGGCTCACCAAGGATAAGGAAGACCCCCAACAGCATCTCGATCAAGTGCGTGATTTGGAACAAGAGATTCTTTCGCGGATTTTCGAGGAACAGCGCAACGACAGCCTCACCGCAATTCTGAATCGTGCTGGACGGTCCGCCGCCCAGGTGCGCGACCGGCTTTCCAGCGACCTGCTGCGGGTGGTGAGCCAATTCGGCTCGGCGGCGCGCGGCGTAGGGAATCCGGCTTGGGGATATGCCTCGGTGGGCGACGCATTGGCGGTATTGAATAGCTGTATCGGGACCCTAGCTGCGCTCCGTGGGATCGAGATGGAAAACATGACCCGAGGACCCGGCTGGCATTTTCTGAGCATCGGCAGACGCTTGGAACGGTCCATCCATCTGGTGAAACTGTTCCGCGCGATCATTGTGCCGCTGAGCCCGCAGACCTGGCCCACACTCGAGATGCTTCTCGAAGTGACCGACAGTTCGATGACCTACCGGTCACGATACTTTACCATTATTCAACCCGCGCCGGTACTCGATCTTCTGATGAACGAAGAGGCGAATCCACGTTCACTGGCCTTCCAGGCGAAGGATCTCTCCGAGCATTGCCGCAGCTTATCCAGCATGCCGTCCGGGGCCGGATGGCCCGTTGCCAAACAGAAACGGCTGGAGGACGCAGCAGCAGGTCTCTTCCACACGGATGTCCGCACACTTTGCGAGCAGGGCACCGGTGGGATCCGCGAGCGGTTGGATGAGCTGCTCGCCAGAATGGACGCGGCTTTGCCGGCATTTTCGAATGCCCTGACCCACGCTTATTTCAGTCACGCGCAAATGGAGCGGACCACATGATCTATCGCGTGTGGCACAGAACCACGTACGACTACGAAGACCCGGTTTCGGTATCGCATCACCTGGTGCGGCTCACTCCGCGCAATCTTACCGGACAGATTTGCCGCGAGATGCAGATCTCGATCCGACCCGCGCCGCCGGTCACCGTCAGTCACGACGACTATTTTGGCAATATTCAGACGTTTTTCACGCTGGAGGAACCGCACGACAGCCTGATCGTGGAGGCCACCAGCGAATTGGAAGTGCTCAACACCCAACCGCCAGATTTCTCCGGATCGCCGGCTTGGGATACGGTTGCGGAGTCGTTGATCACCGACCATACCGAGAATGGCCTAGACGCATACCAGTTTGTCTTCGGCTCTCAACGCGTGGGAGCAAGCCGCGAACTGGCGGACTACGCGCGCGATATGTTTCCCGCGGGACGTCCGTTGCTGGAAGCGGTGCGCGATCTCATGCAAAAAATAAATCGGGACTTCGCATTTGATAAGACCGCAACCGAGGTAACCACCCCCGTCCAGGCTTTCTTCGAAAAGCGGCGTGGCGTGTGTCAGGACTTCGCTCACCTGCAAATTGCTTGCTTGCGATCGCTTGGCTTGCCGGCTCGCTATATTAGCGGCTATCTGCGCACCCTGCCGCCGCCCGGCCGGCCGCGATTAGTGGGTGCGGACGCTTCTCATGCTTGGTGCTCGGCGTGGTGTCCCGGCGCCGGCTGGGTGGATTTTGATCCGACAAACAATTGCGTGCCCACGGACGGCCACATCACGGTGGCCTGGGGGCGTGATTATAGCGACGTCAGTCCGATCCATGGTGTGCTACTGGGCGGGGCCAGACATACGCTGGCGGTGAAAGTGGACGTCATGCCGATTCAATAGAGATTTTTGGCATAGGCTAGCTTCTACCCACAATCGGGGCCACAAACTGGAGTTCCGCGGCATTTTTCGGGCGCAGAAAGTCGAAATCGCAGCCCTGGTGCGCTTGGAGTATGTGATCGATATAGAGTTTTGGGTAGCCTCTTAGATGCGAGGTCGGTGGGGGACTGAACCTGCTCAAACGGCTGGCAATTTCAGCATCCGATAAGACGAGTTCGAGTTTGCGCTCGACAACGTTCAGGCGAATTCGGTCGCCATTCTGAACGATGGAAAGCGGGCCTGCTGCCGCGGCTTCAGGACAGACATGAACAATAACGGTCCCGTAGCTGGTACCACTCATGCGCGAATCGCTGATCCGAACCATGTCGGTGACGCCGGCCTTTTGGAGCTTGGAGGGGATGGGTATGGAACCCCACTCAGGCATTCCCGGGACGCCCTTAGGTCCGCAATTCTTCAGGACCAGTACCGAGTCTGCGCTCACTTGGAGATCAGCTTGTTCGATGCGCGCGAGCATGTCTGTATAGTTTTCGAATACGACGGCCTCACCGGTATGGTTCATTAGTCGCTCCGTGGCGGCTGATGTCTTCAGGATAGCCCCATCCGGCGCCAGGTTGCCCCAAAGCACGACGACTGCCCCCTCCGGTCTCATGGGATGAGAGAAAGGTCTGATCACCTCTCGATCGAGACATTCAATTTTTTTGAGGTTCTCGGTAACGGTCTTGCCTGTCACCGTCAAGCAGTCGCTCAATAGGGATTCAATTTCCTTCATCACCGCAGGCACGCCACCGGCGGAATGCAACGCGTGAATGAGAAAGCGGCCAGAGGGTTTCAAGTCCGCCAGGCATGGAGTTGTCCGGCCAAGTTCATCGAAACGGCGCAGGGGCAGCTCAATCCCTAACCTTCCAGCGATCGCAACCAGATGGATGACTGCGTTAGTGGATCCACCCAGAGCCATGCACAAGCGAATGGCATTGTCGAATGCTGCGTTCGTCATAATGTCGCTCGGACGAATATTCTCCTCCACCAGGGCCACGATATGCCGCCCGCTCTGCTCTGCAGCGAGCATTCGCCCGGGGTCTGTCGCGGCAAACGTGGAGGTGCCGGGCAACATAATTCCCAGGCCTTCCGCCATGGCGGACATGGTCGATGCGGTCCCCATAACATTGCAGGCCCCGGTGCTACACGACATGCACTGCTCGAGTTCCTGCCAATCGCGGTCAGAAATTCCGCCGGTACGATAACTATCCCAAAACTTCCACAGGTCGGTCCCGCTTCCGATTTCGATGCCATGCCAGCTGCTTGCCGCTCGAGGGCCCCCGTTGACCTGAATTGCAGGGAGATTGGCGCTCGCGGCGCCCATTAACTGGGCTGGCCCTGTTTTATCGCAGTTCGAGAGTAGGACCACCCCATCCAAAGGATTCGAGCGAAGCATCTCTTCCACGTCCATCGCCATTAGATTGCGATAGAGCATGGCCGTGGGTTTCATGAATTCCTCACCCAGGGAAATAGTTGGAAATTCAAGCGGAAGGCCTCCCGCCTCAAGGATGCCGCGCTTTACCGCCTGGGCTACGTCCCGCAGATTAATGTTGCAGTTATTGAGTTCGCTCCAGGAATTTGCGATGCCGATGACCGGTCGTCCCTTAAACTGCTCGACATTGATTCCGATGGAACGTAGAGCTGCCCGATGCTGGAATCCCAGTTCGTCGCGCCCATAAAACCACTCCTCGCTCCGATATTTCATCCGTCCCCCTTAGCCCCGCCGATGACTTCAGGTAAGCTGCATCGCGCTCTGCCGGCCGTGACAGCCAACTGCCACTTGTGAAATCAATCCTTAAAGTATAGTTCGCTATGCTAGATTGGGATTCCGCCTATTGAAGGGCTGGCTGCGACACAGCGAAGGCCGGACGAGCGAACGGTCGCAAATCTTAGGGCATCGAGAGGAGTTTTCTTGACCATCGCTGGTTCACTGGCGGTCATTCCCACTCCGTTTTACGAGAATCGCATCGACTACTCGAGTCTGGAGCGTTTGTTCGGTCACATCTTCCCCGATCTGGAAGGTTACACGCTGTGTGGCAGTACCGGCGAAGCGGTGTCGCTCTCCTTGAGCGAACGGATTGAGTTGGCACAGTTTGCGGTGCGCCACACCCCACCGGGCAAACAGATCGTGGTAGGTTTGGCGAACACCAACCTCGCGGAAATGATCGCCTTTTCCAAGGTCCTGAGCGATCTGGGGGTTGCTGGCGGATTGGTTCCGGCGCCTTATTACTTCCCCAACACTTTCCCGATGGTGCTGGAGTTCTTACGCGAACTCGAACGCGCTTCGCCACTGCCGCTCATCTTTTACGACAACCCCTTGTACACCAAAACGTGGTTTCGTGTGGAAGAGCTAATTACCTTGGTCGAGACATGTCCCCAGTTCAAGGGCGTGAAACTCACCGACCATGACTTGAGCAAGATCCCCATCTTGCAGAAGAGCGGAATACCGGTCTTTTCCGGCGATGACGCTGTAGCCTTTCGCAGCTTGCTCCTAGGGGTGGCGGGCAGCATGATTATCGCGCCCTCCATCTTCCCCGCGACTTATCAGGAAGTGGTCAGGATGATAGCAGCCAAAGACGATGCGGGCGCCCTTCGGCTCTTCTCCCAGCGCATCTTGCCCTTCATCCATCTATTCGGACCGGGCGACGAAGTGCCGGTCACCAAGGCCGTCTTCAAAGAACTGGGTATTTTTCGCTCGGACGAGCTCAGACTTCCCCTTCTTCGCTGTTCCAAACAACGGCTGAAAGAAGCAATGATCGCCTACGAACTCGGCGTCAGCTCAAGTCCCCAGGCCACCTAGTTAATTCATTTAGGCGGCAATCCCGAACCAAACCCGCCGTCCACAATGAGCGGAGCGCCGGTCATGAACGAGGCGGCGTCACTGGCGAGAAACACGGCAGCCTTGGCAACCTCCTCGGGCCGGCCGATGCGCCCAAGGGCATGGAGCGCTCCTGCTTCCACGCGGGCACGGGCTGGGTCAGGCTGCGCCTCGAAGTAGCCTGTTGCCAGACCGGCATCAATGTACCCGGGGCAAATGGCATGTACCCGGATACCTTCGCGTCCATGGTCGATCGCCATGGCTTTCGTCAAACCGAGTATGGCGGCCTTGGTGGCGCAGTAGCCTGCACACCCCGGCTCGACAAAGAATGCATTCACCGACGACAAATTAATGATCACTCCTCGCGACTTCCGCAAAGCCGGGAGGAACGCGCGGGAACAGAGAAACACCCCACCGACATTGACGGCCATCTGCCGATTCCACTCATCGGGAGTAGTGTCCTCGATAGTCTTATTCACTTGGATGGCTGCGTCGTTCACCAGAATGTCCACCGTGCCAAACTTGGCTATTACAAATTTGGCCAGCGATTCTACCGACGAAGGATTCGCAACATCTGCCTCGAAAGCCACGGCGTCTCCGCCTTGTTGCCGGATCTCCGCGGCCGTAGCCTCGACTCTCACGGCGTCGATGTCCGCCAGCGTGAGGCGAGCGCCTTCGAGAGCAAAGCGCTCCGCAATCGCTTTGCCGATTCCCGATCCGGCTCCGGTTACAACTGCCGTGCGATTTTTTAGCTCCATCGGTGTCACTCCAGAGGTGAAACTGCGTTCGATTTTTGGAAGGGGTGTTATTTCGCTGTGTCCGGGGCCAGACCCCGATCCCTCAGTGCGGTTTCTAGCACCGGCTGAATCCGTTTTTGTAATTCCGCATTGGCGTAGCCGATCCATCCCACGTCCTCGCTCACGCATAGCAGCGCCCGGTGCGGTTGGCCCTCGAGGTTCGTGACACTGACTCCGGCTTCGCGGGCGACGAGTTCGGTACATAGGTCGTATGGATGGCAGCAGAGTCCGCGGTTCAATCCGCGGGTCCGCAACGTTTCTTGAATGAGTGGCCGCAAATCCGCGATGAAGCGGTCGTGGCCCATAATGAGTTCGTACAATTGACCGCCGGTACAGATGTATTGATCCTCGAAGCAAACCGCCTTACCCATCCCCGCTGCGCCGGTGGCCGAGCGTACGATTTCGTCGTCAATTGCCGCCAGCAGATCTCGTCCACCCGAAAAGAAGCGGACCACGGTGGCAAAGCCATGATCGAGGGTGACGCAACGGGACGCCTGGAAACGCAGCGGAGACCGCTCATGGGTCAGGCGATTGAAGCGCTCCCCATGCGCCCCTTTTCCCCGCTGCGCCCATAGCACGTCACTCAAATGCTGTTTGACGAGGGGAATTTCAGTTTGGACAGCAAGTTCAATGTCCGACAGACAAGTGCCAGACCCGCGATTCGGCGCCACACCGGTAAGAATCCACCCGCTGCGCTTCTGGTACATCAGTCCCCGCGTGCCGTCAATCGGGTCGGCGATTATCCGCCAGACTGCGTCCTTTTCGGAGGCTCCTCGGGGCAGAATAATCTCGGGGTCGCCGACACCTTCCGCAATCAGCACCACCGGGGCAAAACAGGCAACATGACGCTCGATCAGTTCGACCAATAGCTCTTCGCTGACACGGTCGACCGCGTAGATGGTATCGCCCGCGCCATCCCCGACTACTCGGGCCAACTCTTCTTCCGCAACGCGCTCGCTAGCCTCAACCACTCGCTCTCGGATGAGTTCGTGCACCATCCGAATGGGCTCGAGCAGCATGGATACATCCACCATTCGTCCTCCCCACACTTCCTAGGGGCTGAAGCCGGCGCTACGGGATCGATTCGGGAGAAACGTAAGCATCAGGTGCAACAATCCCACCCCAAAGGTAGGAAGAGTAAGCCAGATTGTCGAATCGAAGGGCCGCCAAGGCGTCACACTCCATGGTGACTTCCGACGCGCGATCCATCCAGCCGGTTCCGATCCGCTGCAACTGTCCAGCCTTCAGCTTAAAGGTGCGTTCCTCCGTCTCCGGTGCGCGAATCTTCAGGGTGACGTCGTGATCCAGAGGGTTGTATACGTCGAGGCGCATAAAAATGCGAGGGTAGAAGAAGCGAAACTGTTCTTTGGTGGAGTGTGCGTCGGTTGAGCAAAGCGAGAACGTGCTCATGCGCCCAGCCGGCGGGCACACTTTCCAAGCGTCCGTGCCCCAGTCGATTACCCCAGAGGGATACTGCCCCTGCAGCGGGACATTGGCACCAACGTGCGGGTTGTCAAAGTCGACAATCGAGGGGATCGGTTCAAGGGACATCCCTTGGATATCGACGTCGCGGGATTGCTCATGCCGAATGCGCAGAACCTTAGTGGCATCGTCGAAGGTGTAGCCTTCCTCTTCGAGTTCACTGCGGCGAGCCAGCTTGTGGCCTCCCGCCGATACCGCGTCGGGCGCAAAATTGAGGCGGAGCACATCCGTCGCAGACGGATCGAAGGTCGAGTAGGTGACCGAACCCTTGCCGTAAGCAATCTTGGTAACCACCGAACTCGAACCGAGCAGGTGGGACTCGTCCGCCGGCGCCCATTCGGGAACCGCCCAGAGGCCGTCCATCAGGCGCCGCGGCCCGTCGGAAAATTCGTCGGTGAACCACCATTGGTAATCGCCCCACGGGGCATGGGCGTCGGGAGGCATGCCTTGAAAGTAAGTCACCCAGTTGTACGACCGAAACGCTTCCTCTTTGTAGGCCTTGTCGCCGGTGCGTGCGTAGTACAGTGCCTCGACGGCGGCGAGGCGCGACGTATGGCTATCGCAGCACTGATTGGGATCATTGCAGCAAAACGACTTTCCGTCGCCCTGCTCGGTGGTTACCGTGGCGCCATGGACGATGTATTTGGGCCATTTGGGCGTCGTCTTCACCCAGTCAATCAGCTTGCGGGCGTGCTGGCGCCACTCGGGGTCCTTATCCGGGTTCAAAAGAACATAGCGAGCATATTCCAGGGGGATCACCTGGTTCATGTTTTCCATGTTGGGAGTGACATCTTCGAAGTAACCGACCCAGACGTTGTTTTTCATCGGATACGTCTGCAGCCAGTCCCAAGCACCCTGGCGAACTCGCTGGTACGCAGCGACATCGCCCTGTTGGAGGCGAATCAGTTCGTCGAAAAGCATGATCGGCTCGACCACGTTTGCGGAGTACGGACCCATGCCCTTGCCTTCCACCTTGCCGTCGCGGGCGTAACAACGCACCGGCCAGGGGGAGTTTTGCGCGTCCCCCGTCTTGTAGTTTTTCACCAGCGCGTTGGCACAGCGGGTGGCGGCCTCGAGGTACTTGCAGTTCCCGGTCATTTCGTAAAGGCGCAGGTAGCCGTAGCCATCCTCGCCGACGACGTGCGGTTCGAGATAATCCTCGCCGTGGCGGCTCCAGCCGGTGTAGCGGCGATTCCCGGGATTGGCCGATGTGTATGGCACGCGCGCCCACGCGTAGTTGTCTGGGGTCAAGCCATTCTCCAGTTCGTAGTCGACGAAATCCTGGAGAAACGTGATCGTATTGGGATTGCCTGTGTACGGGTAAAGATGCTCCATGAAGCCCTGCATCATGGCACGGAGATATGCAGTGGAGTTGACGTAGTGCAAATCCGGCTGCATCTCAAAGCTGGCGCGGTCGAAATCAAAGCAGCAGAAAAAGTAATGATTGCGTTGGCGGTTGTACTGATCCCACAGAATGCCCCATTGCGTCAGAAAGTGAGAGCTATAGGAATATCCGGTGTTGTCTGGCATGGGCCAGGGCAGTAGCTTGCCGGTAGAATCAAGCTGCACCGGCCGGCCGGCGATGGTGCGCGCGTCGACCGTCGAGACGGTCGGAAACGGCTGCTGGGCCGCCACCGACGCAGCAATCAAAACCGCCAACACCGTACTGAAAGCGAGACGATTCACAATTTGCCTCCACCGTAAGTAACCGGCGTTCATAATTTTAGGATTAGAAATGGGGGCGCCACCACGATCCCCGCACCGGCCAAGGCTGGCGTCCCGAGCCACTCGCCGCAAACCGGCAGACGCGCCCGGGTGCTCGCAAAAATGCGGATTGGTAGCGCGGTATCGGGCCTAAAAACTCAGCTTCGCTCCCAGTTGAATAATTCGTGCGTTGACGGTAGCGCTGGTCACCGCTCCCATCGCGGGATCTCCAACCGTCAGGTCAGGAAGTCCATAGTTGGGATGGTTAAACAGGTTTTGGAAGTCTGCCCTAAACTGTAATTTAAGTCTTTCAGCAAAGTTAAAGTTCTTGAAGAGAGAGAGATTGACCTGCTGCAAACCATCGGCCCGCACGACGTTCGTTCCCTCATTACCATAGGTGCCCGGAATAGGGTCGTTGACAAAGCAGGCGGTATTAAACCACTCGCCTAACGAGCGGTTGGAAATGTTGGGGTTACAACCAGAAACCACGTTTGGCCGGTTGGCCTGTCCGTTGTTCAATAAGCTAACCGGCGACAGCACCGTAAACGGTGGCCCGTCATGGATGGTGATAAAAGCGCTGGCCCCCCATCCTCCGATCACCGCGTCTAGAGCCCTACCAGCATCGGAGAAATGGCTCTGCCCTTTGCCAAACGGTAGTTGATACTCAAGCTGGGCGCTGAAAATGAGGGGAATATCCGCCTGGGTGGGTCCGTAATACTGGCTGATCGCTAAAGGGTTGGTGTTAAACCCATTGGAAAATGTTCGCGAATAGGCGAAGGTCGCGAATACTACAAGATTCTTCGCAACAGTCCCACGCGCCGTAGCAGTCAAGGCGTTATAACTCGAACTCCCGATCGACTCGGAAATCGGGATATCGAAGAGATTCGGGTATTCGCTGTACAACGGGCGATTGAGATTGTAGTTGATGCCATTGATCGGGCTAGGAGGCGCCTGATTGATGTTGATGGTTACCGGGTCATTCCCCCCGTAAACACCAAGATAGCCCACCCCCACCACCAGCTTGGAGGTCAGTTGCCGTTGGAAATCAAGGCTATACTGCTGCACCTTTTGATTTTTCCAGTTGTGAGCAACACCCCTGACGAACTGCCCAGGCGGGATTAAAAAGCCGCCTTGGCCATTGGTTTCGGCAAGCGCCGTAGGCAGGCCATTGGCAGTAATCGTCAAAGTAGGGGTTAAGGAGTTGGGCGTCAAGAACTCCTGCCTGACGTAATAAGGGTAGGTGGCTCCCAAGACAGTTAGCAGGGACTGCGCGCCGCCACCGCCGTTATTGACGCCATTCGGGGAGAAGCCCCAATAGTTTTGCCAGTAAGAGATGCCCCATCCTCCTCGAATGCTGGTCTTTCCGTCGGGACTCCAAGCAAAGCCGATGCGGGGTTCAACATCAGTGGAATCCGGGTTCACCGCCGGGCTGCGATCCGATCCCGATGCTACCTGGAGTACATTGGTATCGGTATTCCAGTTGGATTGGCGGTTGAATCGCTCGACGGGCAGCGTCCAATACTCCCAGCGCAGTCCCAGATTCAAGCTAAACGTCCGGCTAACGTGAATGTCGTCCTGGGCGAAATAACCTGTTTCCCAATAGGTTTGATAAGGAAAGCCATAGTCAAATTGCGTTCTCTCGCTCTCGACCGGTGTTCCCAAGAGGAACGCGGGAAAGGAGAAGTCCGCAGCGGTTCCGTTGTACGAAGTCATGGACGGTGAAAAGTAGAAGCCACCGCGTGGATCATCGCCGCCGATAGTGTCAGCCGACGTATCCTCAACGTGGTTGAACATGGCTCCAAACTTGAACGTATGTTTTCCTTTAACCCATGTAAAACTATCACTTAGCGAAATCGTATTGGACACGATAAAAGCGATCCAGTCGGGCTGGGCCAGTGTCGAGTATGGATCCACTCCGACAAACTCAGCCAACCCCGTTTCGGTTCCAGCACCGGGAGGATTCCCGTTGGGAATGCCAAAAAGATTGTTCCATTGTTTGCCCAAGGTATTGTTAGAAGTGTGGACGTCGGTGCGGTTGTAACCCAAACGAAGCTCGTTCATCTGCGCGGTACTGAAGGAATGGGTCAACGTCCATCCCATGTTTTGGTTGTAGGTATCGCTATTGGCGCTCTGTTCGATGAACGGATTCACGGTAGGGGGATTCTCGAGGGTGGCTTCCAGTGCCGAATAGCGGAAAAACATTTTGGTCGTGTTAGAAAGCGAGTAGTCGATGCGCCCGTCGCCCTGGTTCGAATATTGGCGAATGTCATTCAAGTAATAAAAGTTGTTGGCAAGCCCCGGCAGGTTGGCAAGCCCGAAGACTTGGGCCGCGGCCATGTTCGCAGCGACGGGATCCCACAAATTCTGCGGAATGATATTCCCTGGAAAGGGCTGCACGGAAACTTGGTTTCCCTGAGCGTCGAAGACCCGGGTGAACGGATTGTAGAGCTGCCCGTAGGTATTTCCCGCCGCGTCTGTACCCATCGAGGGTTCATAGAGTTCCGAAAAATTGCCGGCGTACATCAGGGCGTCAGGCGCCGAGGCAATCACCGGACCGGATTGAAGGTCAGGCGTTCGTTGGAAATCACCGAAGAAAAAGAGCTTATCCTTCAGAATCGGCCCACCTACTGAACCCCCGAATTGGTTTCGTTGGAAGGGCGTGGTGCTGGTGGCAAAGAACGGGATCGCATTTAACTTGTCGTTTTCCACGTACTCAAAGGCATCCCCATGAAATCGATTAGTCCCTGACTTGGTGACCACGTTGATCACACCGCTGGCTGAGAATCCGTATTCGGCGTCGTATTTGCCGGTATACACATCGAGTTCCTCAATATCGTCCTCGGGCGGTACCAAACCGATGTAGCCGTTTTGGGGCTCCCTTGCCGGAATGCCCTCGAGGTAGATGGTATTGGCGTTCGCATCCATCCCGCCGAATGCGGCGAGCTGAGGATTGGTCAAACCGACCGCGGAACCGTCCTCTCCGCCGTTGGTTCCGTAGTTCCCGGTAGACGGCCCATTGCTTGCCCCCGGCATCAGGTTGAGCTGAAAGAGTGGGTTGCGATCTATGTTCGGCAAAGCGTCAAGGGTACTGGAGCTGAAGGTATATTTCTCCTCAGAGTTTTCAGTATCGACCGCCACAGGATTAGCCTGCACCTCAACGCTCTGCTGAACTTGCCCCACGGTTAACTTGAAGTCGAGGCGAACGGTATGCCCTGCGGTCACTTCCACGTTGGTCTCAACGCGGGTAATGAAACCCGGCTTGGAAATCTGCACTTGGTAGGTTCCCGGCACCAGGTAATTCACCAGGTAATTTCCGTCTTGCAGCGTCACCGCTCGGGTTTCCGTCTTGGTGGCAAGGTCGCTTGCGACTATGGCTGCGTCAGGGATGCTTGCTCCCGAAGGATCGGACACGAAGCCTGCAATTGTTCCGGAATTTATCTGGGCCCGCAGGGCGCACGGCCAGACGAGTAGGCCCAAGAGCACTACTCCTAGAAGCCGGTGGACAAACCTGTGCTGTGCCTTCACGCAAGTGTTTTTCATGGGCGTTTTCCCCTCCGGACTGAGGTTACGAGCCAATCCCCGAATACGCTGATGATCGTTTCGCACACTGGAACTCAATCGTCAAGTGAAAAATTATCATTTCCTCGCAGGTTCAGACGTTCGAGGCAGTCGCCCGCTGAGATTTTGGTGCTGAAGCGGCAGGGAAGTGCATTTCCAGACCCAGCATTATTCTTGGGACTTCGCCGGCATCTTGGATCAGTTTAGGAAGGCGTATTTCTTTCCTTCCTTCGCAAACCGTTGTAATTTCGCTGGGCCCAGTTCTATTCTTAGCGAAGAAGCATGACCAGTCATAATCTGCCCGTTGTCGGGCGAGAACCGAGAACAATGTCAGCCAATAGCGTCCGCAGAAAGGAAATCCTCTGGCTCCTGGCCAATGAGGGCCAACTATCAATCGCCGAGCTCTGCCGCCACTTCAACGTAGCGGGAATGACCATCCGCCGGGATCTCCATGCTCTAGCGCAAGCGGGTCAGGTTTTCAGGATTCCCGGAGGGGCGGCGCTCATCCGGTCGATTACATTTGAGCGTGATTTTGCCGATCGGCTCCGGAAAAACAGCCCGGAAAAGGAAAAGATTGGCCGAGCGGCTGCTGCGCTGGTGGGCGAGAACGAATCGATTGTGCTCGACTCGGGCACAACTACTCTTAACATTGCCCGGCACTTGCGCGGCCGGAAAGACATCACCGTGATTACCTTCTCCCTGTCTGTCTTGGATGATCTTCAAGCGGCCCGGGTGGAGATCACTGGAGGAAAATACCGGCGGAGCAGCCTGGATATGGTCGGCCATGATGTCTCCGAAAGTCTGAGGAAAATTCATGCCAATAAGGTTTTTTTGGGTGCTGCGGCTCTCTCTTTTAACCGTGGAATCATGGTGAATGACCCGGAAGCTCCCAGGGAATTGTTACAGTCGGGAGCCCAGCGTATTCTGGTGATGGACAGCAGCAAAATTGGCAAAGAAGCTCTCTATTTCTATTGCCACATCTCTGACTGCGAGATAATCATCGTCGATAACGGCATCAAGGATGAAGACCTCCGCCGCCTCCGGAAAATAACGAAGACGATTGTTGCGGACTGAAAGGGCCTTCGCCCGCTGCTTCACGCCTTGCGCCGGCTTAATGAGAGACGCAAGCCACGGCTAGCAGGATGAAGCCGCATCGTAGGCTTTCCCTTCCCCGTTTTGTTTAATCCCGTTGCGCTCGGCATAGCCAATTCGTTTCGCCTGCTAACGCCGAAGGCCATCGAGCGGCCGTCAATGGCGTAACGTTCAATGTCCTGAGTCGCCAACGGCATGTAACTTTTGACCGGTTGACAGCCAGACCCCGTGGGGCGCATAATCCCCGCGCTTCAGATTTTGTGATAATTTCACTCAATTCGGCCCAAAAAAGGGGCGGGAATTCACAATCCTGCCGTCCTCGGGTCCAACCACGGGGCTGAAATGGCCCAGGGGGCATGCACAACGGCCATGACGCCGCACCGGGGCAACTTGCGTGGCTTTCGAGTTTCTCTGACGCTAGGCGCACTCATTATCATCATCTTTAGCGCTCTGGGATTAAGCGCCCAGAACCCGGTTATTGGTAATCATCCGGCAGTTTTCAATTCCGAGGGAACGCTCCAACCCTGGACTTCTTGGACCGACGCGATCACCCGAGAAATGAACTGGTATTTCGCCTGTCCCATGGAGAATGGCTATCCCCGTTTTGTGGTCATGACGTTCATGGACGGAAATTACCAGCCGGTGGCCAAGCGGCAGGACTTTATTCCCGCCATGCAAAACGGCATGGGAATCATTTCTTATCTCAAGTATGACGCCTGGACCCACAACAGCAATCCCAAGACGCTTGAGTTCGCACGCCTGATGGGCGACTTTCTGGTAAAGGAAAGCCTTACCCCCGACACCGGCAAATATCCGCGTTTTACCCGGTCTACCGGAATTCGCGAGAAATTTCCGCAACCCCCGGATTCCGGCACCCAGGCGGATAGGCCCTATGAGGTTGAGCCGGATAAGGGCGGCATCGCCGGGTACGCGTTGGTGCTGCTCTTCGAGCGGACGCATGAGCAGAAGTATCTCGAACAAGCCCTTCAGAATGCGCGGGTACTGGCGGCGAACATCGCAACGGGCGATGACCAACACTCTCCGTGGCCAGTTCGTGTGGATTACCGTACCGGCGAAGCGCGCGGTCCGGTTGCCGCCAACATGTCGTACATCCTTCGTTTGTTTGACAAACTGATCGATAATGGGCACCCCGAGTTTCGCGATCCTCGCGCCAAACTGTGGGATTGGATCAAGAGCTATCAGATTCCGAACCTCGCCAAGGATGGCTCCCTGTGGGTTCAGTTTTTCGAGGATTACGATAAACCCGACAACCGCAACGCCTGGTCGCCGCTCAATCTGGCGCGATATCTGATTGAGAAGCGAGAGGCTCTGGATCCCGATTGGAAAGTCGATGCCAAGGCGCTCATCGATTTCACGGCTCTCAACTTCACCAGCGTGCGAGACGGGGTGCCCGTCAGCGGCGAACAGACCTACGACAAAAAGCCATGGGGAGGCGCGCTTTCCACTTATGGCGCCGTCCTGGCAATGTACTCCGCGGCGACCGGGTCGATCGAATACAAAGCGCTTGCGCGGCAAGCCTTGAATTACTCCCTGTACGCGGTCAACGATGACGGTTGTCCGAGTGATGGGGCTTGGCGCGCGGGCCGGGGCGGTTGGCAAGAAGACGCGCACACCGACAGAATTCATAATTTCGTTGATGCTCTTACAGCTTTTCCGGAATGGGCCAAGTAATCGGGAAATTGTGCGTGCATCACGATAAACCCCATATGTTGGTCATCGGCGCCAGAGGATTTCTGGGGGGGCACGTGGCCCGCAAGGCCGCCTCCGCGTTTCAGGTCTTTCGGGCGGCCCTCCCTAGGGCGGGCTGGGAGGGGTTGGCGATTGACATCACTTCGACAACGAGCGTCGAGGCGGCATTCCAGCACGCCACTCCGGACGTCGTTGTGCTGCTCGCGGCCATTTCGGATATCGACGCCTGCGAGAAGCGGCCCGAGCTGGCGGAAGAAATCAATGTTCGCGGCACCGCCCGCGTGGTTGAGGCGTGCGCCAGAAGTGGGGCCAAGCTCGCTTTCACGTCATCGGCCGCAGTCTTTGACGGCAACCGGCATGGGTACCGTGAAAGCGACGCTCCCACCCCGCTAAGTGTGTACGGAGGGACCAAGGCTCGCGCCGAGGAGTTGGTCCGGCAGGCGTTGCCCTCGGCGATCATCTTGCGCTTGGCCCTGGTAGTGGGCTTTGCGCAGGACCACGGTACCAATGCGATGCTGAATAAATTGTCGGAAAAATTGAACGCCGGGCAGTCCGTTGCGTTTCCCAATTTTGAATACCGCAACCCGATTGACGCCGAGACCCTGGCGGGTTTCCTGTTGGAACTTCTCCAACTCTCCAACGCCAGTGGCCTTTTCCACGTGGGTGCCAGTGAGTCGATCTCGCGGTTCGAACTCGGAGTGAAATTGGCGGAAAAAATGAGTTTTTCGCGCGACCTCATCGAGCCCCAAACCGCTCCCTCGCCGGGGCGGGCGCCGCGTGGCCTCGATCATTTTCTCCTAACCGAAAACCTTCGGGCGGTTTGCCAGACGCCCATTCCCAGTTGCGATGAAGTCATCGAAAGGGCTATTCATGGAACTCCCTAAGGCAATTCACGATCTGGAATTCAATCACGGCTCGATATATGGACCCGAGGAGGAGGCTGCGCTCCGCGAAGTGCTCGCTGCGGGCGCGCCTTCTTGTGGCGCGAAAGTAAAGAAATTCGAGGAAACTTTCGCCGCCTACTGCGGAGCTCAGTATGGTCTGGCGGTCACCTCGGCGACGGCTGGACTTCAACTCGCCATGATTGCCGCTGGCGTGGGCCCGGGCGATGAAGTGATCACCACTACCATTAGTTGGATCTCCACAGCCAATGCCGCCGCCGCGCAAGGCGCGCAGGTGGTCTTCGCCGATGTGGACCCCCGCACCCTCAATTTATCCGGTGATTCGATCGCCGAGAAAATAACCGATCGCACCAAGGTGATCCTGCTCGTTCACCTTTACGGTCAGTGCTGCGACATGGACCCGATCCTGGAGCTGGCCCGCAAGCGCGGCATCCTGGTTGTGGAAGATTGCGCTCACGCGCCAGGGGCTGAATATAAGGGCCGCCGCGTGGGAGGTCTCGGAGATATCTCGGTATTCAGTTTTCATCAGCAAAAGAATATGGTCACCCTCGGCGAGGGAGGCATGGTCACCACCAACCGCCGGGACCTTTACGAGCGGACCCTGTCGTTCCGCTCACTCTGCTGCCTGACCTACGATCCTAAAGGGAAATACCTCCCGATTGACGAATCCAAGGCCCCCATGGGCAAGCGCTATTGGTACCTGGATTTCGACAATGTTGGTTTCAATTTCCGCATGACCGACGCGCAGGCCGCGGTCGGACTGGTGCAATTAGCCAAGCTGGACGGCTTCAACGCACGACGCATCGAGATAGCCAACCTTTATTGCGACCGCCTCCGAGGGATTCGCGGTCTCACTACTCCCTACGTTTCACCGAACGTGAAGCACGTTTTTCATATTTACTGCGTTCTGATCGAGCCGGAGTTTCGACGAAGCAAGGAAGAATTCATGTGGGAACTTTACACCGCGAAACGCATTAAGGTATGGTCCCACTACATGCCGATCCATCTCACCACCGCCTATCGTCAGCTCGGCCACGCCGAAGGCGAGTGCCCAGTGGCCGAAGCACTCTTCCACAGATACGTGAGCCTGCCCATCCATCCGCGTATGACCGAGGAGACCATCACTTATGTAACTGACAGCGTCCGGGAGCTTGCATGACCCCCTTTGAAACCCAGGTTGCCAGCCTTCGTGGTGACGGCAAATTCTTTGCCGCGGGCCGTCCTATCTTTATCGGAAGGTGCCCGGGACGCTTGGACCTGATGGGTGGCAATGTGGATTACACCGGCGGGCTGGTGTTTGAGGCCACCATTCGCGAAGCCACTTGGGGCGCGGTGCAGTTGCGCGACGACCGGCGCGTGGTCTTCTGGAACCCGCAGATGGCCGAGCGCGGCTGGCAGCAGCGGGTGGAATTTGAGTTGGATGCCCTCACCGATGATGTCACCGTCCGCCGCCTGGTGAATGCCAATCCCAGTGTTCGGTGGACCGCCTACGCGCTAGGGAATTTTTTTCTGCTGGCTCAGCGCTATCCGCGGGCGGTAAAGACCGGCGCCAACGTGTATCTCCATTCGGAAGTGCCGTTGAACAAGGGAGTGAGTTCGTCGGCGGCCATCGAAATCGCGGTGATGAAGCCCGCGGCCCGCGCTTACGGTATTGACCTGCACGGCATCGAACTCGCCGAAGCTTGCCAGTGGGTGGAAAACGTCATCGCGGGATCCGCGTGTGGAATCATGGACCAAGCCGCAGCCACGCTGGGCGACGAGGGTTATGTGCTGCCGCTGCTTTGCCAGCCGTGCAAGGCTTTCCCTCTGGTGCGCCTTCCCGAGGAATTGCATTGTTGGGCGGTAGACTCCGGCGTGAGCCACGCGGTTACCGGCATTGAATATGAGGCAGCCCGCGCCGCGGCTTTCATGGGGTACAAACTGATCTGTGATTGGGAAGGCTTGCCGGTCACGCAGGATACCAAGAGCAGCATCCCCCGCTTTACCGATCCGCGCTGGCGAGGATATCTCTCGGAAGTAACTCCTTCGGTCTTTCGCTCCAAGTACGAATTGCGCCTGCCCGAGCGGATGGCCGGCGGTGAGTTCCTTCGCGAAGGGCAGTTTCATCCCGACCCGTTCACTACGGTGCGGCCCGAGATCCAGTACCGCATTCGCAACTGCACGCGCTACGCGATCGAGGAGAACCAGCGCATTCAGCTGTTCGTGGAACTCGCGCGCGGCGCTTCAGCAAACGCTGCTGAGTCCGCCTACCGGCTGATGGGCGACCTGATGTATCAATCCCATTACTCTTACACTGAATGCGGGCTCGGCAACGAAGCCACTGACCTGCTGGTAGAGTTGGTGCGCGAGCAGGGCGCGGCGGCAGGGCTGTACGGCGCCAAGGTTACCGGCGGTGGGGCGGGCGGAACAGTTGCCATCCTTGGGCATCGGAACGCCCGGGCGGCATTCGATAAAGTTGTCCGTGCTTATGGCCATGCACGGCACATTGAACCTTATGTGATTGACGGCAGCTCGATGGGCGCCGATCGCTTCGGCATCATCGTGCAAGAGGAGCTGTCGTCTGTTCTCCGTTCTCAGCTCTGAGCAAAGGCTTACGAAGTAAGCCGTAGACGCATACTACTGGCAACTGAAAACTGACCACGGACAACTCAAAATGGCCACGGCACCGGTGCTTAACAAAACGGTAGGCAAGGGAAAGATGCTCTGGTACTTCACCCTGCTCGCCGCGGCATCACTCATCTGGTCGGCGCAAGGCACCGCGGTGAAATTTCTCGACCGCCAAATGGGGCCCATCGCCATTACCTTTCTCCCGTTTTATATCACCACCATCTTGTTCGTTCCCCTGCTGATTCGTAAACGCCGCGCCAACCCGGGCGCGGTGCCGCCCACCTGGTCGGACTGGGGAAAGTTCGCTCTCGCGGGCGTACTGGGGCAAGTGCTCGCTCAACTGGGTATGACCTGGGGAATCTCCCGCTCGCTCGCGTCCAACGGCGCGGTGCTGAACTTGATGATTCCGGTGATCACCGCGGTTCTCGCTTCGTTCATGCTGCACGAAAAACTTTCCCCGCTGCGGATCGCCTCGCTGCTGATCGGCTTGGTGGGAGTGATGCTAATGTCCGTCGAGGATCTGCGCCACGTCGCCTTCCTCGAGGGGAAATACATTGTGGGCAATGGTCTGATCCTGGTGGGCTGCTTCGGTTCTTCCTTTTACAACACCTATTGCAAAGGCTTGATGAAGCGCTTCCAGGAAATCGAGATTCTGATCTTCAGCTACATCACCGCCTCCTTGGCCAGCATTCCCCTGCTGATCTGGGTGGAACCTTTTCACTGGAGCGTCTTCGACGCATTTGACTGGAAATCGTGGGCGGCTTTTGCCTTTCTGGCGATCCTGATGTACGGGGCGTCGATGCTTTTCTTCTTTGCAGCGCTCGAACACCTCGACGTCACCGTGGCCTCGGTTTCGCTTTACCTTGTACCCATTTTCGGTGTGCTCATGGCGGCCGTGCTTCTGGGAGAACGGCTGAGCGCGCTGGCCTTGGCAGGCTCCGGAATTGTCCTGGTCGCGACCATCCTCATCATGAAATACGACACCAGCTATTAACGCTATGAGGTCTCTTATGGCACCGTCCATTTTGTCAGGAAAGTTTTGCACGGCCACGTTGTTGGCTAGCTTGCTGCTGCCGGCGACGATTTGGGCGCAAGGCGGGCCAGAAGTATTCGTGAATGCTCAGGTGCCTTGGCACCCGGTGGTGCTGGACGCGCAAGGGAAATTGCTCGCTTGGTACCAGCCGGAGAAGAATCTTGGCTACGACCACGTGATCCGGCTGGCTTGGGATTTTATTGAGCACAAGGTCCCGCTGGACACCACTCACGGTACCGGCCTCAAGATCTACCTCATCAATTCAGTGTTTGATGGCAAGACCCTGCAAAGCACTTACTGGCAGCACAATCCAGCGATGGTGTATGCCTCCTTTGTCGACTCGCTCGTGGGGTGGTACCCGTATTCAGCGGACGACGAAGCGGTGCAGGCGGTACGCGGAATGCTCGATTACCAACTCGCGCACGGCACTACCCCTGCCGACTGGGAGTGGCCCGGCGTACCCTTCGCCACCAGTTGCGATGACGATCGCGACTACGGCCATTGTCTCCAGGACATGCCCCATGAATTTTATGGCGGGATTGAGACCGATAAAGTCGGCGAACTGGGCACCGGCTACGCGCTCTTCTACAAGATGACCGGCGACCACAAGTATCTGGCCGCCGCCATTAACTGTGCAAATGCCTTGGCCAAGCATGTGCGTCCCGGCGACGCGGACCACACCCCGTGGGCTTTTCGCGTCGATGCCCGGACGGGAGTCACCCTCGCGCTCAACGAGTACGGCGGCAACGTTGCTGGCTCTCTTCGGTTGTTCGAAGAACTGATTCGCCTCAAGGCTGGTGATGTGCCCGCGTACCGCAGCGCTCGAGACATGGCTTGGAAATGGATGCTCGATAATCCGCTCAATCGCGACAGCCGCGCCTGGAACAAGTGGGCTTGCTACTTTGAGGACGTACCGCGCAACATCGACGACGTGAATCAGCTCACGCCCATGTTCGCGGCTTACTACATTCTCGACCGTGACGATCCCGCCGAGATCGACCCGGAATGGATGGGCCACGTCGGCCGTTTGCTCGATTGGGTAAAAACCAAGCTGGGCCGCGGCCCCTTCTTTAGCGCGCAAGCCATCGACGAGCAGACCACCCCTTCGGCCAGCTTCGGCTGCTGCTCGCGCGCAGGTCAGGGCGATCACACCGCACGCTGGGCAGCCATCAACGCCATGTTCTTCGAAAAAACCAGAGACGGGCAAGCGCGGGAAGACGCTTTCCGATCCCTCAATTACTCCACATACTTTGCCGGTTCCGACGGAAAAGTCGCCTGCTGCGGCGCGGACTATCACGACCCGTATTGGTGGAGCGACGGCTATGCGGATTACCTGCGCCACTTCGAATGGGCCATGGGCGCGGTTCCCGAGTTTGCTCCGATGGGCGAGGACCACCTTCTCCGTTCCAGCTCCGTGGTGCAAAAGGTCAAGTACTCCGCCCACAACCTTGAATACCGGACCTTTGACGACGCCGCCACCGATGTTCTTCGCTTGAGTTTCAAGCCATCGCGTGTGACCGCAGGAGGGGTTGCATTGAACCAGCGGGACAATACTCATGAAGCAGGTTACACCCTCCAACCGTTGCCCGGCGGAGACTGGATCGTGCGAGTGCGCCACGTGAGTTCCGGGGAAATCGACCTCGGAGGCTAGCCTTTGACCGTTTGATTTTCACCCGCAGATCAACCCAATCGAAACCGCCAGTTTCATTGCAGTCCTATCCCAGAACTGATTCGCTGTTGGCTCGGCCACCCAAACGAGAGCGTCAAGGACATATGCAGACCAGCTGAAAGAGGGCGTTCTGTTTCGCAAAAACGTGGCCGAAGAGGTCAGCATCGGTTTTGAACCCCCAGCCGAAAAGCCCCCAGTAGCACCCTATCGCACCTACGCGGAGCTTTTATCACATGCTGTCTAAGTCATTTTGATTCAGGAGGAAGTGGCTCCCCGGGCTAGATTCGAACTAGCAACCCTTCGGTTAACAGGTTCGATTTCAAATCCATAAGTCATTGTTCAACCGTCGCTTAGGGTTATTGGGAAGCCAATCTTCTCCCTCAAATGTTCCGAAGTTGTTCCATTACCGAGCGGCATGACGTTTACTTTTACTTCTTAACTTACGAGCAGGAAACTCCAACGGGAGTTCATCGCCTTCGGCAGGAGGATTTCCCTTGCCCACGCGAGCTAGAATCCGGTTGACCCTTCCCGGATCGGCACGTCGTGCGCGTTCCTCGAAGTACTCTTCCGTGCGCATAGCAGAAACCTTTTCCGCGAGTGCGAGCGTGATTAGTTGGTTGAGAGCCACGCCTTCCGATTCAGCGGCCTTACGCGCTTCGGCCAACAGCGTGGGCGGTACACGCAAAGCAAAATTGCTTCGTCTCATGAATTCGCTCCTTCGCTTGCCATTACTCGGCTTCCTCTACCAGTCCTCGGACGATTTCCCCGGGCCGAACCAGCGAACATCGAAAACGCGCCGCCACAGGTCTAAGATCCCGCTCGTTGAAAGTGACGATGGCATCGGCGCGACCATTGATGGCCGTTTCCAGAACCATCTCGTCGTTCGGATCTGGTAGCATCGGCCGGGTGCGAATCATTAATTCGACGAACATTGGCCGGTTAAACGCCTATAATTTGCATCGAGGCCTCCTTCGGCTCGAGCGCTGTTAGGGTGAACACCGAACAGTTTACTCAGGCCGCTGCGGGGCCGGCGTCGTTATGACATCAGTTTCCGGTGGCGGCGCTAGTCAGGCGTTCGTCTCCATCGGGGCGGGAGTGGGCGGCATCGTGCTACGATGCGGCGCTCTCTTAAACAATGCGTGATCCGTGCAGCTTACCGCGACACTTCCCTCGCTAGCCCTTGAGCTTGAGCAGCTTGACGGTCCGAGAGAATCTTGATGAGGGGCCCCGGGAGTCGTTCCACTTCGACGATTCGCCGGCTTACGGAAAACTTGGGCGCGCCAGGAAAATCATTCCGAGCGAAGCGCTTGTATCACGTCGACGCGGGCGGCGCGTGCCGCCGGGAGCATCGAAGCGACTACCGCCGCGCCTAACAGCACAAACGCAGAAACGATCACGGGCAATGCGCCCGGCATTTTTAAGTCGCCGAAATAACTGCCCGCTAGTCGCGCTGCGACGAACCCGAATGCCGCGCCCGCCAGAACGCCAACGGCAGCTATCATCGCGCCTTCCGCGACAACGCCTCTAAGGAGATTTTCCGGCTGTGACCCAAGCGCCAAGCGGATGCCGAATTCGCGTGTCCGCGCGCTGACAGAAAACGCCAGTACGCCCGCGACGCCAACGACGGCAATCAGCAACGCGACCCCTGCGAACACGCCAAAGACCAGGGAGCTCAAGCGGTCTGGCGCAAGCACTTTTGCACGGATGTCTTCGAGAGTGGCGGCGTGCTCAACGGGTTGATCGGCGGACATCTGCCGAATAATTTTCGTTACCGGCGTTACCAGCGAATAAGGATTTGCGGTGGTGTGGATGAACAGGTGACCGCCAAACATGGGAGAGTCTGCAAAGGTGCCATAAATCGTGGAATTGGGTTCAGGAACGATGTGCAAATCATCCATGTCAGCGGCGACACCGATAATGCGGTGCGGCGACTTGAATCTAGACTTTTCGGCTTCGGTACCGGGAAGGAATTCGAGGACGGGATCGGTCCAGTAAACGTGCCGGTTGATCGGATCCTGACCAGGGAACATGCGCTGCGCAAGGGTCTCACTGACGATGACGACGGGCTCGTTATTCTTGCCGTCCAGGTCGTTGAAATCGCGTCCCTCAAGCATGGGAACGCCCAGCGCGGCGAAAAAGCCCGGAGAGATGGTTCGCCACTGCGCGCGAGGATCGTCTTTGCCGTGGACGTGACCATCACCCGAGAACTGCAAACCTATACCGACGGTGTCGGCATCGCGCCACGGCGCAAGGGTACTGAAAGCAGTCTTGGTGACGCCGGGGAGAGCCTCGACACGACGGATCGATTCCTTGTAGAAATCGAGGACTTGCTGAGCCGTTTTCCCGTAGGACAGCGCCGGAACATCGACGGCGAGGACGCGGCGCGTGTCGACGCCCGGCTGCGTCTGTTGTAGTGCGATGAGCGTAGAGACCAACATGCTTGCGCCCGCCAGCAGAATGAAGGACGCGGCGATTTGTGTGACCGCGAACGCGCGCTGGCGGCGGCTGGTGCTGCTGGTGATGCGCACGCTGCCGCTCGCGAGGTTCATGCCATTCGACGCATTGGCCGAGGGCAGACGGGGCACAAACGCCAAAATCACCGCGGCGACCAGGGCCAGGGCCACTCCCATCCAGAGCAGGCTGGAGTCTACCGTCAGATCGAGAGCACGAACAGAGAAGCGCGAGGCGTACCGAGCCAAGATTGTGACCAATGGCTGCGCGCTTATCACGGCGATTGCTGCGCCCACGCCGCAGAGCAGCAGGCTTTCGGCTAACAGCATGCGACGCAGCGCCCAAGTGCTTGCGCCGAGCGCGGCGCGGATGGAGAGTTCGCCCTCGCGGCGAACCGTACGCGCAAGAATCAGGTTGGCAACGTTCGAGCAGGCGATGATGAAGACCAGGCCCGAGGCAGCGAGAAGGACGAGGAGAACCGTACGCGCGCCGGAAGTGATCTGCTCCCGGAGCATCCTGGCATCAATGCGGTAGCCACCGTTATCGGGATACGCTTCCGCGTGGTCTTTCTGCATGGAGGCGTAGACGGTGCGCAACTCAGTGCGAGCCTGGGCAAGAGTGGCACCGGGAGCGAGCTTACCGAAGAGTTCGGTCATGCGATGGACGCGGCCCGTGACCATGGTGGCTGAGAGATGGTGCGGGCTGGTGACGATGTTGCCGATGATTTCTGTGTCCGCGGGATACGGTACACAGGGTTCGAGGACGCCGATGACCATGGCCGAACGATCGCCAATGCTGCTGAGGCGAACGGTCTTGCCGATCACGCTGGGATCTTTTTTGTAGACGGTCGACCAGAAACGATACGTGAGCACGATGACGCCAGCAGCGTTGGGACCATCGTCCTGAGGTCCGATGAGGCGGCCGAGAACGGGGCGCAGACCCATGACTTCGAAGTAGGTGCCGCCGACGACGCCACCTTGAACTTCGCGAGGTTCACCGAGACCGATCATCGTGAAGCCCATCGTGGAGAAATCGCCGAACTCGCTGACGGAGTGGATGTTGGCTTCGAGATCCTTGAGTTCGGGGACGGAGAATGTGGTGTTGTTGTCGCCGAGGCTCGGAGCGCTCTGGCGGATGTAGATGAGCCGGTCCTCGTCGCGGTTGACCAGGGGCTTGAGCAGAACTCCCCGCACGAGCGTGAAGATTGCGGCGTTCGCGCCAATGCCGAGCGCCAGCGTGAGGGTCACAATGGTCGCAAGCCCTTTGCTGTGCATCAGCGAGTGGAACGCAATTCTTAGATCGCGGAAAAATGACATGTTTCTTGTCTCCCCCGGCGTTTATTAGCACCACGCGTGCCAATAGGAAGGCCCACATTCTACATCACTTGCCATGGACTGCGTCGCAAGGGGATGGTCGTTTTCGGCAACCAATGTCCAAATTCGGACACCGACTCAGTTGTGGAATCCCGCGACGCGTGCGTGTGGTTCAGAAGCGTGGTTTGCACTGACCGCGTTCCCCGGACCACTATTCTCGATGAACGTGCCGACCCACCGATCTTACCCGATACCTCCACCCCTCGCACGACCAATGGAACCCCGAATCTGGGCGGGGTGGGGCAGTAAAGGGCCTGACTCTCGCAGGTGTTCGGAGCGAACGCCCTAGGTTTGTTGATGGTGGGGACGCGACGCAATCCCGTTGTGGCAGATCAAGGCCGGATTCAAAGCGCACAATGAACTGTGGCGTCGCAGTAGTAAAACGGCAGGACGTTTTGAAAAGGTAGTCAAGGAGCCGAGCGTGGGTTTCAGCAGCTTTACAGGTCGCACTCCGGATTGGCTCACTGAGAAGCTGGGGCTGCGGCGGTTCTCGTTTCCTCTTGACACTCAGTAGGAGACGTGTATTCTTCCTCTTGATCCTCAGGAGGAATGCCTCTATGGCGGGCACGCCAAGTGATCTCGTTCAAGGCACTCTGGACATGCTCACTCTGAAAACGCTGGCGCTCGAACCCACCCACGGATATGGGATCGCCGTCCGGCTCGAACAGATGAGCAAGGGTATCTTCCGCCGCAATGCAGGTTCGCTGTTTGTGGCCTTTCAGCGGCTGCAACGAGATGGACTGATCAGAGGCGAATGGAAAGCCACCGAGAATAGCAGGCGAGCCAAATACTACGTCTGGACGGAGCAGGGACGAAACCGGCTCAACAGCGAAACACGAGAATGGGGAAAGCAAGTGGCGGCGATCACCAGAATCTTGGAGGCGTCGTAGGCGAACCATGTCTTTGCTGCGAAGCATAGCGAGCGGACTCCGGTCACTGCTCCGAAAGGAACGCGTCGACCGCGAATTGGACGAGGAGCTGCATGGCTTCTTAGAGATGGCCACAGAGGAAAAGATAAAGCAGGGTATGAGTCGCAAAGAGGCGATTCGAGCGGTGCGTTTGGAGCGGGGCAGCCTGGATGTTACGAAGGAAGTCGTCCGCGATGCGGCCTGGGAATCTCTCATCGAGACATCCTGGCAGGATTTGCGCTTCGGGGCGCGCATGCTGCGCAAGAATCCCGGTTTTGCGGCGGTTGTGGTGATGACGCTGGCGCTGGGAATTGGAGTGAATACCGCAATCTTCAACGTCATCCAAACGGTCGTGCTGCAGCCCCTGCCCTTCGCAGACCCCGACCAACTCGTCTGGCTCAACGGCAAAATGCCTCAGACAGACGACGCCGGGGTTTCTCCTGCCGATTTCCTGGACTATCGCGACGGGAATCGGAGCTTCGAGCAGATTGCAGGCATCTCTCAAGTGGTTATGGCCGGGCCCTCGAATCTCTCTGGTGACAAGCCCGAACAAGTGATGACGAGCGTGGTCTCTGCCGGCTTCTTTCACACTCTCGGAGTTCCTGTGTTGCTCGGGCGCGACTTCCAGAACCGTGACGAGCAAATAAATCGGCCTCAGGTCGTGATTCTCGGCAACGGGATCTGGAAGCGCGACTTTGCCGGCGATCGAAACATGATAGGGCACAACATAAGGCTGGATGGGCAAAGCATGACAGTGGTTGGTGTGCTGTCGACTGATATTCCACTGATAAGCCAGGCGCAGATATGGCTGCCAACGCCGCGTTTGAATTTTCTGATGCGATTGCGCGGAGGCCACTTCCTGAAAGTGATCGGGCGACTAAAGCGGGGTGTCACCTTACCGCAGGCCCAGGGCGACTTGGACGCGATCGCTCAGCAGCTCGCGGAAAAGTATCCGGACACGGATCAAGGATGGTCGTTGCGGCAGCGCTCATTGCGGGAAGTGCTGATCGGACCGGCGCGTCCGCTACTACTGGTCATCTGGGCAGCGGCTGGCTTGCTGTTGCTGATTGCCTGCACAAATCTTGCCAACTTGTTCTTGACCCGTTCGGTCGGGAGGCAGAGAGAATTTGCCCTCCGTACGGCTTTGGGCGCGACCCGCACGCGCATCACGCGGCAAGCCTTGGCTGAAACCATGATGATAGTGCTGGTGGGCGGCGCATTGGGGGCGCTTGCGGCAAGTTGGGGAGTTTCGCTGCTGCGAGTGTTTGGTCCTCCTGATCTGCCACGACTGCAGGAGGTCCATGTCAACCTGCAGGTAGTGACTTTTGCTTTCGGCATTACGCTGCTTACAGGCGTAATATTCGGGCTAATCCCTGCACTGCAAATTGGAAAAGGCGGTTTCAGCGGATTGAAGGAATCCGCACGGCATTCCGAGCCGGCCGCGCACAGACGAATCCGTAACTCGCTGGTGGTTGCAGAAATTGCAGTATCGCTTATGTTGCTGGTCGGTGCCGGACTGCTCATCAGGAGTTTCTGGCTGCTCATTCATGTCGATCCGGGTTTCCAGACTCAGCGCGTTCTGACCGCACAGCTAAGCCTGAACGGCCCTTCGTACAATGATCCTGCGTATCGCGTGCGTTTCTGGCAGGACCTTGAGGAGCGAGTCGCAACCTTACCGGGGGTCGAGGCAGTCGGTGCGACATCCGAGCTGCCCTTGACTGGCCAGCACAGCGACGGCCCATTCAAAATCCCGGGCCACAGGTACGGGCCGAGTGAATTCGATGACGCGTACTACCGCCAAGTGACTCCGGGCTATCTCGCAGCAATGCGCATCCCCTTGCTTGCTGGAAGATGGCTCGATCAAAATGACACTGCAAAGAGCCCGGGAACGTTGCTGGTCAATCAAGCCTTTGCGAAACGCTTTTTTCCGGGGCAGGATGTGCTTGGCAAGCATCTTGAGCTGTTAGGAGATGCCCAGCCGGACCGCGAGATCGTCGGCATCGTCGGAAACATCAGCCACAGAGCGCTAAGTGATCCGCAAGAGCCCGAGATGTATGTGGCGTATGCACAATATGCTCCTCCAACGATGAATCTGGTGGTGCGCGCCGTCGCTGATCGTAGCACCCTAGCTGCCGCCTTGGATGAGCCTGTTAGGGCGATTGATAAGGACGAGACACTTTCCGCGATCAGGCCATTAGATGACATTGTTGCATCCTCTGTATCGCAGCCGCGGTTTTTGTCGCTCCTACTCAGCCTGTTCGCCGGCCTGGCGGTCACGCTAGCCGCGATTGGGATTTACGGCGTGATGGCATATTCGGTATCTCAGCGGACGAACGAGATCGGCATTCGCATGGCGCTTGGGGCAAAGCAGAGCGATGTGCTGAAAATGGTAGTTTGGCAGGGAATGAAGCTAGCCGCGGCGGGTGCGCTCATAGGCATCGCTGGCTCACTTCTTTTCGGGCATTTCTTGGAAAGCATGCTCTACGGTGTGAGACCCAGAGATCCACTCACGTTTGTCTTGGTTTCAATTGGTCTCTTTGGTGTGTCCTTGGTCGCAAATTACATTCCCGCGCAGCGCGCCATGCGGGTGGATCCCATGGTGGCCTTACGTTACGAGTAATTTGTACTGTTGGATGCGAGTCTGCGCCTCATTTGGATTTCTTACACCAGCTCCGCCAGCAGTTGTATCGCGCTGACTTCGCCGATCCCGGGCATGCTGCGCAACAACTGGTACTGGCGATACAGTTCGGCATCTGCCTGGATGCACTTCATGGCTTCTCGCCGCTTTCGATATCGATCCGAAGGTTCCTACCGAAGCGGATCGCCTCGAACGCGACCCTGGGATCCGTGGTTTCATCTAGCAGGCTGCGGAAAAACTCGGCAGGGTGCGGCGGGTTCAACCGAGGGGATCTTCGTCGGAGAAAATGAGAACCTCAAGGGGATACCACACCCCTAACCAAGTTTAGGAAGAACGCAAGGTTTCCAAAGCTGTGGCCAAGGATGCCCGGCCATGTGCTTTTTGTTCGTTGCGCAACAAAAGAGAGTGCGATACCTGTGATCGCCATGCGAACTGTGTCCCAGAGAGTTGGCTGCATAAATAAGTGGAAGAGCGACCAGAGAATCCCGTGGATGACCCATGTGGCCCTTCCAAACGCGAGTTCTTGGCGCGGAAGCACATAACCGCGCCACCACAGTTCTTCTCCGCCGATATTGCACACAAGGATCACCACGGCGTAGTACACGAGAATCCACCAAGCCCCGTGCAAAGGAATGCCCATGAAATCCTTCGGACCGAAACGATCGAAAAACTCATGGTAGAACCCACCGGCATCGAAGAATCTGATGGACTGCAGGATTGGTCGAAGGATGCCTGCACTCCGCTTGAGGATCGTACCTATCAGAATCGCAGCGAATACCCAGGCTTGGCGATTGTTCTCTCTCCACAGGGCAAGCCATGATGCCGCAACCGCAAAAAGGTCTTCCCAATTACCTCCATACATGAAGCCCGAGAGTGCAGCGGCCCAGATCCAGGCTGTCGCATTTGGAGCCGAGAGTCGTAATCGTTGCGTGAGTGCCTTCCAAGAGATAGAGCGGACGTCAATAGCTGCGCCCACGAGCGCGGCAATCAATAGCAGTGCCAACGGCAGAATCAGCAGCACATGGAAAATGCGCCACCAAGAACTCATCTGCCGCAACAGACTCGGCCCAGCCCAGTGAAACAGGAAGGCGAACGTCAAGGCCGGTATCCCGAACAGAAGCGATGACGCAAGCCAGCCTGCTGGGCTAATCGCTGGTGCGTGGTCTGCCTGGTGCACGTGGTGAGTGTATCTGACGGGATCGGAGCCATGCGACGAAAATGACTCTGGCACCAAAGAATTAGGCTTGTTTCCACAACACAACCTGATAAGTAGAAGGCATGCGCGGAAACGACGAGCAACAGTTGGACGTCTTCAGCTACATCAGCCCCGAGCAGCGAGTTCCGCAAGACCACCCTTTGCGTTCGCTGCGTGCCATGACAGATGAGGCCTTAAGAGAACTGCGACCACGGTTCAACAAGCTGTACGCCAAAACCGGACGACCGCTATTTCACGCTGGCAGTGGCAGTTTCCTGTTCGCGCGTGTAGGGAATGACACCATCTCCTTGTTTGCCACTGCGCAGACAAGGGCCGTGCGGGTTCCCGTGCGATAATTGCCGACCGAGGGGCAGATGCCGGAAAACCGCGTGAGCAACCAGGGGCACTCCGCCAGTGGCGGAGTATGGATTGCGTGGGCTCTGGGTGGAGCGGCCGTTCTCGTTCCGATGTTGACGAACGGGCGTTACGGCTATTTCCGCGATGAACTCTACTACCTCGCCGCCAGAGACCATCTGGCATGGGGTTACGTCGATTTCGCTCCGCAAAACATCCATGGCTGAGAACAGCGATGAAAACAGCCATAAGAAGCGCCCGGTCTCCCGGGGTCAACCTATGCATTGGGCGCGTCGGCTGAAGCCTGTGGTGAGGTAGGCGTCCGCGCGCGGATTCTCCTTCTTATTCGGCCTAAGTGAGATTTTATTCCCGCTGACTCACAGCGATAACCCCGCTTGACTGTTCTCGCTGAAATCGATTTTTGTTTTTCCTATAGAAAAATATAACGTTGGCTCATATAAAATGGGCATACAATTGTTGCCGTTTTTAGAATCAATAAGGAGACTCCGGCTAAATAGAAGGCACCGGAAGCTAGTTCTTTGGTGCTCTCGCGGAGGCGGGCCTATGCGGATAGGCGCGGCGATGCGGACGACGATTTTCCTGTCATGCGCTTTGATGTGCGGATGCGGTGTTGGGAGCGGTGGAAGCGGCGGGAACGGTGTTGGCGGAGGAGGTGGCGGGAGTCAGACTGCGGCGCCGACCATCACGGCCAACAATGACTCGCAGAAGGGTGTCCAGGGTGGCGCCGTGATCGTGGGCCTAGCCTCGACGACCATGGGCGCGACCATCTATTACACCGTGGACGGGAGCACACCCACTACATCTTCTCAGCCATACCTCGCGCCCTTTCTCGTGGCGTCAAATCTCACCGTTAGCGCGATTGCCGTCTACGCGGACGAAACCAGCTCGGTCACTAGTCAGAGCTTCACTCCGAACATCCCCTCAGGGACGCTGGTCTGGAGCGACGAGTTCACCAACTCCACGAACGCCTTGGCGCAGCCCAATCCCGCAATCTGGACCTACGACACTGGAAACAGCGGCTTTGGCAACGACGAACTGGAGACCTATTGTGCGTGGAGATCGAACACCGCGCCCTGCAGCACGGCGAATCCCAGCGAGTACGTCGGAACCGACGGCTATTTGCACATCGTGGCCCGGCAGCCGTCGCCTGGTGCGTACACCTCGGCGCGGTTGAAGACCCAAGGCCTGTTCGGCTTTCAGTATGGCCGGTTAGAAGTGAGCGCCCAAGTGCCGGAGGCGCAGGGTTTTTGGCCCGCTGCGTGGCTGCTGGGCAACACGATCGCCACCATCAATTGGCCGGCCTGCGGCGAGCAGGACGTAATGGAGCGGGTCAACGCCGCCCTCAGTCCGGATTGGAATGAGGGCTCGGTTCACGGGACAGGTTTCACCGGAGCGTCACTGGGCACTACCTACTACTTTCCCAGCGGGCAGACAGCAGGCGGCGAGTTTCATGCCTATGGCATGATCTGGTCGCCGGGCAGCGTGTCGTATTACGTTGATGATCCGAGCAATCCCTACGTCACCTACACACCTTCGAGCCTGACGCCGTTAAATGATGGAGCGGTCTGGCCCTTCGATTCCGGGCAGAGCAATTTCATCATCTTGAATCTGGCGATCGGCGGGACGTATCCGGGACCGCCCAACAACACCACGGCGTTCCCGTCGGAGATGCTGGTGGATTACGTGCGGGTGTACACGAACTAGGCGCGGGAGTGGCGACCGACTGCAAACAAGTTTTAAATACTCTGATCTAGAACGCATTGGACTGCTGCTGAAACCAACCTTTCTGTCCCACTATCCCTCCGTTGCGGTTTGATTTGGGGTTGACAGGCGCCGTTCTTCCCTGCTGTTATCGTCGGAGAACTGTTCGTAACGGAGGGCTCGTGAAGCTGAAATTGCTCCTGTGTTCGTCTTGTGCCCTGCTTTTCTTCTCCATGTCGTCCAACGCGCAGCAGGAGCAGGATGCGCGAATGTGGCTGACCACGCCCGACCGGACTGCGCTGGTAGCGCTGCAGCCCGGCGCGCTGCACTTTTCGTCGGAAGCGGGCCCGTCGCCGGTTCTCGCAGTCGATGATGCGCAGCACTTCCAGTCAATCGATGGCTTTGGCTTTGCGCTGACCGGAGGAAGCGCGCAGCTGCTGATGCGCATGGGCGCTGCGCAACGGGCTGCCCTGCTGAAGGAATTGTTTACGACCGGTGGCACCGGGATCGGAGTGAGCTATCTGCGCGTGAGCATCGGCTCTTCCGACATGAATGAGCGCGTGTATTCCTACGATGACTTGCCGCCGGGCGAGACCGATGTAGACATGGCGAAATTCGACCTGGGACCGGACCGCGCGGATGTCATTCCGGCGCTGAAGGAGATTTTGGCAATTGAGCCGGGGATCAAGATTCTGGGATCACCGTGGTCCGCTCCGGCGTGGATGAAGACGAATGATGATGTGAAGGGCGGCCAGCTCAAGCCGGAATATTACGGTGCGTTCGCCACGTATTTTGTGAAGTACATCAAGGCGATGCGCGCGGAGGGCATCACGATTGACGCGATCACGGTGGAGAACGAACCGCTGAATCCAAAGAACACGCCGAGCATGGTGGTGTTCGCCAAGGAAGAACATACGATCATTGCACATGATCTGGGTCCTGCATTTCAAAAAGCGGGAATCCGGACGAAGATTCTGCTCTATGACCATAACCCGGATGTTTTGTCCTATTCCCTCTCGATTCTCGGAGATCCTGGCGCAAGCAAGTATGTGGACGGAACGGCATTTCACCTTTACGGCGGCGACGCAAGTTTGCTGACACAGGTGCATGATGCGTATCCGAACAAGAACCTCTATCTAACCGAGCAATCGGTGACCGAGCGGCGCTCCGAAGGGCCTCTTGGAATTGCTGAACCGGTGCGCCGCGTGATGATTGGCGCGACGCGGAATTGGTGCCGCAATGTGCTGCTGTGGAATTTGGCTGCCGATCCACAGAATGGTCCGCATACCAACAATGGGGGATGCACCGGATGCTCAGGGGCTATTACTCTGAACGGCGATTCTGTGACTAAGAATGTTGCTTATTATGTGCTCGAGCATTTCTCGCAGTTTGTACCTCCGGGATCAGTGCGAGTGGCGTCGAGTGAGATGGAGCAGTTGGCCAGCGCCGCCTTTTTTACTCCTCAGCACAAGATGGTACTGGTGGTTTCGAACACGGGGAATTTCGCGAAGTCCTTCGCGGTGAAGTACCAAGATAAATTCTTCCAGACCACGTTACCGCCTGAGAGTGTAGGAACTTATGTCTGGTAGGTGCGCACTCCGGCTTGTTAAGCAGTTCGCGCTGGATTGGACATCCTGGGTTTGTCGTCGGCCACCCGCAGACAAACGAGACTCCACCGATTACTAAGGACAAGTCGGCTCGTGGGGGTAGTTGTTGCTGTGTACGGGCAACTCTTCCGTAATCTTGTAAGGGAGGGGTTGCCGACGATCCGCTCGGAATCGAGCCGGGTATTGGGCCGGAAATGACGCCGACAACCGCCAGGGAAACCGCGCAGCCTGCCGGCTACACGGCCTTGGGCGACTCGGATCAAGAAAATGCCGATAGCTACAGACTCGCTCTTTACTCGCTGGTCATGCGGAGTTGGTCAAAGCGACGCAAAATAACAACGAAGGTCGTGGACGAATTGCCCTGTTACGTCGAAGTCGCACTGACGTGAAAGAACCCGGCGAGGCGTGGTCAGTGCAAGCAGCTGGCGGCCGCTACATGTGCCAACAAAACGGTTGCCGCCCATTGTAGAAATTGAGATGCTTCGGACTTCGCAAGAATTTCGCGGACGAGAGGTGACGAAGATGATCAGGCTTAGCGTAATGTATCCGGGCGGCGCAGGGAACACATTCGACCTCGCGTACTACTGTGACAAGCATATTCCAATGGCCCGGAGGCTGTTGGGCGCGGCGTTGAAAGACGTGAGCGTCGATGCGGGCATTGCAGGCGGCGAGAATGGGGCGCCCGCGCCGTATACAGCCATTGGTTACCTAATGTTCGATTCACTGGACGCCTTTCTGAAGGCGTTTACGCCGGTGGCCGGAGAGCTGCAGGGCGACATTCCGAAATATACGAACAGCAAGCCTATCATCCAGATCAGCGAAGTTAAGATCTAGCCGAAAAGCGCCCTCATTAACTCGAGCCGGCAAAACGCAGTAATACACAATGTCTGATTTGCTCAGGCGACCTCCCTCCGAGAGGTGAGACGATAGACGAAGCTATCCGAATTTCGCCCCGCAAGCACCGATCCGACGAAGTGGAACTCAAGCGCCACAACGGCTGGTGCCGATTACGGGCACCTCTTCAAAGCCAACCATCCCTTCCAAGTAACCCGCCTCGATCAACAGGGTGAGGTGGTAGCCCACCTCCTTAAGCGTGTGCCCGGGAATAGCTCGAATTGGCGAACAGGCTGTTCCAAACGCCTCCCCTTGGCCGTTCGGAACGCCCACAGGCGATCTTACCAAGAGTGGCGACCCAGGATGCCAAAGGGTGTGTGGGACGGTGTATCAAAGGGCTGTTTGCGCGGTGCCTGCAAGTTATAGAAAAATCGGGGCCGAATCTCCGAATCTCAGAGATTTGGCCGTATCAAACCATGTGTTTTGGTACCACGTTCGATAGTCACCGGGCAGGGCGCTCTCGAAGACCCGCGAAGAATCCCTTATCTTCTTGCATGGCGGTGGATGGATCGAAAAGAGTGGGACAGTTAATCTAGGCCGCCCTCTGGATTCGGAACCGATCCCCGGTGGGGCAGCAGGTTGTGAAGCAACTCATCAAGGGAATTGAGGCAGAAAACGCGGTTCTTGGGCTGGTGATAACCACAGGTAGGATGGCCGAAGACGCGGGGAAAATAGCGGAAGAGTATTTTAACGACACGGGAATCAGAATAGAACTCTTGGATGGCAAGCAATTCGCCAAGCTGATTGTGGAACTAGGCATTTCTCCAGCGGATCGTGGAGCGAAATATTGAGGTAAGCGCGCTCGGGTTCGGTATGAAGCAGCCTTCTCTCCGCGTGATGTCTAGCAGCAGCGAATCAGGCCGATCCGGTATTCGATGTCGCCTTGGCTGAGATTCTTCGCTTCGCGGAATAGCCGAATCCTTGGGGTCTCCAACCACATCCTTTCTAAGGCAGACCATGCTATTTCACCCAAGGCTGCGATACGAACGGGAGGCGAGTATGAATCACGAGGAGTTCAAGGCGTCGGTTGAACACGAGGAGCCGCCGGACGGGCTGTCGGCACCGCTAGCGGCGCTGTGGTGGGATGCCAAGGGCGACTGGACCCGTTCCCACGCATTGGTGGACGCGCTGGAATCCCTCGACGGCATGGCTGTCCACGCCTACCTGCACCGTAAGGGGGGACAGACCTCGAACGCGGACTACTGGTACCAACGCGCCGGGCGCGGATTTCATCGGCCCACACTCGATGCCGAGTGGCAGGCGCTGGTCGAGGGTCTGCTTTCCGGCACTGACGAAGCATAAGAGGTATAGAGGCCGTCCAAAAACAGTGCGGCTTGCCTGGCACAGTTTTCGACCATCCCACGCTGCCAATTTCAAAGTACCTTCCCAAACCTGTGCCTGCCGCACGACTTCATCGCCGGTGGAACTTGCCCAGATTCAGAATCGCCTCTTCTCTTAGTATGGCGGAGAGGCTAAAATAGAGGGATTAAGCACGAAGCTGAAAACAGCAGGCTGCCGTGACTCACGATACCTTCACCATCTCGCCGGGTCCACGTTTTCGAGCCGCGATGACGCTCGCGATCATTGCGGATGCGCTCCAAATCGTCGTTTTTCCCTTATTCATCGAGGGTGCCGCGTCACCTGCTGATGACGTTCTCGATCTCGGTATTGGAGCCGCGCTGGTTTACCTTCTTGGCTGGCACTGGGAATTTCTGCCATCGTTTTTTGCCAAGCTCGTGCCCGGAGTCGATTTAGTCCCGTTCTGGACGATGGCAGTCGCAAACGTCTATCGGAAATCGAAGCCGATCGTAATCACCACAGAAGAAAACCGTGAGGAACTCCCGTTGCTGAGAGACCCACGGCGTTCGTAGGCCGTGAATTGTTTGGCATCCCGCAGAAAATCTCCCCGATCATCGTAAAGCTGGCTCCATCCCACGTAACACGTAAAATGATTCGCTCTCCTCAGGAACAGGGCAAATCTGAGCGGTTCGACTCGGCCTACCCTATGCGTTGCCCGGTCTAACCCACGAGGGGCAACGAGGCGCAGAATCCAGAGGCAACGTACCGAAATCCCAACCGTCGTTATCGAATCCTGATAATCAGTCCGGCGTTATAACAATCCTGCGTCGAGAGCGCCCATGCAAAACAATTGACCAATGGCATGGCAACGGAGAAAAGGAGAGCCCCGATGACCGCCGATAGACCGATCCCACCGCGGCCTGCATTACCACCCCGACCAAAGCCTGAACGGGCTCGGCGCTCCAAAGCCTGGGCAGCCACCGCAGCCGAGACCTGTGATTCCGCCACGACCGAAACCTCTTTGAGTTCTAAGGACTTGGCAAGCCGCAAGGACGGGTTTCCGTGTATATCGCCGATTTCCAGGCGATGGTACCGTATGCCTGTGTCTCGTAATTTGCAAGGTGCTCTCGGGTGTGTTGGCCGTTACCCCAACATTGGGAGGCAACGGTGACAAAGCATGTCTTCCTTGTGGACAACAGCATAACTTCCCGGACTGCCATTCGGCAGTGCCTTGAAACTCGCCCTGAAATCAATGTGTGTGGCGAAGCCGTGGATGGTCTTGATGCTCTCGAAAAAGTCCGCCGTTTGAGCCCCGATCTAATTATCCTTGACCTAGCGATGCCTCGAATGGACGGCCTGGAAGCCGCACGGAAACTGCGAGCGATGATGATCAAAGCGCCCATCATCCTGTTTACGCTTTATGCCGATGTCATTCCGCAAAAGTTGGCTCAGGTGGCAGGGGTTGACGCAGTGGTCTCAAAATCGGATTTTCCTGCGTTGAGCGAGCAAGTCGACAAACTCCTGGCAGCGTGCTAGGGCTCGTCGGCGTTCTCATCGGACCGCTTCACAATCTCTCTTGCCTTCGCCGAGGAGCTCCGGCAGCACATGGGTCTGGCGCGAGCAGCGGTGGGGCAAAGGAGAACGCTGCAGTGGCGGAACCATCGCAGACACAACTTCTGCTTCTAACCACGGAAAAGCATTGCAGTCGGTTACTCGCCCAGAAACAATTCCTTTGAGGCGAGCCATGCCTCAGTTACGGCGCGGCTCATAGTCGGACCAATTGAACTCGACGGTTTTTGGCGCGACCTTCTGGGGTGGTGTTTCTTGCTACGGCCCGGGACTCGCCGTAACCCTTCGCGCTCAATCTGCTACGATCGATGCCGTGATCGGCCAGCCAATTCATAACCGCCTCGGCCCGATCACGTGAGAGTTTCCTGTTTTCCATTCGTGATCCGATATTGTCAGTAAATCCCTCGACACGAATTTTCCAGTCAGCATGTTCTTTCAGCGTTGTGGCAACCTGCTTGAGTGACGCCTCAGAATCCGGGGTGATATCCGCCTTGCCGGACGCGAAATGGACATCGGAAAGTGTCACACGACCCGAACTGCTTAACGAGCCTGCAACATCGGAACTCGGTGCTTCTCCCGCATAACGGTTCAATTCGGCCACAAGGGGGCGGGCGCCCCGCGGCGTAGTCGCACCCGTCTCTAAGATTTCCTGATTTGTGAGCCGCTTTCCGTAGAGCTTTTCGTTCTCGCTTCCGTCGGGCCGAAGAGTAGAACCCTCAAGCGAGAGACCTGCGAACAGACCCCGAGAGCGTGACCAGGATAGAATTTCGGCATGTAGGAGCACGTCCGTGTTTGCACTCGTATCGCGGCCGACCGGTCCCGCCGAAGCCTGCGCTTCACCTCCGAGCGTGAACTTATCGGCGTCGAGGTGCTTAATTCCGTCTTCGTTCATGATAAGCATGAATACATCCGTGGATGAGCCGCCGATCTGCAGCCCGTAACTGCCACCCTCGATCCGCACCGCCGCCGGTGCGCCGAACGGACCTTTTTCGCCCGAGCGGCACGACACAAATCCGCGGCCGTACTTTCCGCCTACGACAAAGGCACCCTTCTTCACCCCGGGGATTATGACAACGCAACGAGCCCTGTCGAAGAGATCGCGTGGAATGCCTTTATCGGGTTCGCGCATGACTTCCCGGAACGCAAGAGCCGAATTTTGCAGCCTTTTATCCGGCGAGGATTCCGCATCCTGTCCCGCCAAGCGCGCGGGGCTGCCGAGAAGCAGGAGAGCCATCGCCACGAGGCAATTGAGAGTTGAAATAGATGGCGATGGTCGAGTCGTCCGTCTTTTTCGGAAAGACTCTTGAGCATCCATTGGGAGCGAACGCGTCGGACTTTGGAATCTCATTGTCCCTCCAAGTGTGATCGCGGTGCAGCATCAACTATATTGAGGCGCAGGACTACCGGTATCCATACTTTGGTGTAAACGGGACGATTCGATGAGGTAGCGTAGCGCGGGAGTGATGGGGAACCACCGGGTAGAACCCTGGGCGGTGTCAAGATTTTTGTGTAAACGGCCTTCGGTTTTTTCTTTTTGAGTCCTTTTTCGTTCCATTAAAACAACCCGTCGCCGGAGCTGTGGGAATGTGGGAATCTCGCGTCTTCTGCGAGATTTCCAAGGAGATGTGGAAAGCCTGGTGTTGGCTTTCCATAGCTCCGTCATTTCCATAGCTCTGTTTCACGAAATTTTCTCGCGCAAGGCTGGCGCCAACTGTCACGCGCGCTCCCCCGCCGGCATGCGGTCCGGCCAGAGAACGGTGAAGCGGTTCAGCGCGGCACACCAATCCTGTACCGGCCTCGTCCATCTTTTGGAGGCATTTTTCAACGCTAGGTATAACAGCTTCAGAGCCGCCTCCTCGTTCGGAAACGAACCCCGCATTTTGATGATTTTACGCAGCGACATGTTCAGCGATTCCACCGTGTTGGTCGTGTAAATTACTTTCCGAATCTCGGCCGGATAGGCAAAAAACGGTGTAATCCGATCCCAGTGCCGGCGCCAGGTTTGGCTCACCACCGGGTACACCGCATCCCACTTTTCCGCAAACTCATCCAGTTGCACTTTCGCCTCCGAGGCCGTCGCCGCTTGATAGATCTTCCGTAAGTCCGCTGCCACTTGCTTGCGCTGTTTCCAGTTCGTGTAGCTCAACGAGGCCCGTATCATGTGCACGATACAGGTTTGCACCTCGGCCTTTGGATACACCGATTCAATCACCTCCGGGAACCCCTTCAGCCCGTCCACGCAGGCGATGAAGATGTCTTTCACCCCGCGATTTTGCAACTCCGTCAGCACCTGCAGCCAGAACTTCGCCCCTTCGTTCTGCGCCGCCCAGAGTCCCAGAACCTCCTTGTTGCCCTGCAGGTTCACCGCGATCGCCACGTGGATCGCTTGGTTCCGAATGTGTCCGCCATCGCGCACCTTCACCCGCAGCGCATCCATGTACAGAATCGGGTACACCTCATCCAAAGGCCGGTTCTGCCACGTCTTTACTTCCTCCATCACCGCTTCGGTGACGTTGGAAACCAAGGTGGGCGAAACCTCTACCCCATAGATCTCTTTCAGATGCCCCTCGATTTCTCGCGTGGTCATCCCCCTCGAGTACATCGAAATGATCTTGTCGTCGAAACCGTCAAAGCGGGTCTGCCCTTTGCTCACAATGGCCGGCTCAAAGCTCCCGTTGCGATCCCGCGGCGTCTCCAATTCCATCTCCCCGAAATCGCCTTTCAGCTTCTTCTTGCTGGCTCCGTTTCTCGAGTTCCCGCTGTTGTAGCCCGCCGGATCATGCTTTTCGTAGCCGACGTGCTCCGTCAGCTCCGCATTCATCGCCCGCTCTAAAAGAGCCTTGGTGAGCTGCTTCAGCAGTCCGTTCTCTCCGATAATGTCTTCCGGCTTCTTGTAGCCCGCCAGCAGTTCATCAACTAGCTTTGGATCTATGGTCATCAGTTCTCCTTGTTTGAGTCTGCTCTATTCCCGACGACCGTTTACACAATCTTTTTTACACCCTCGAACCCTGCTGCGCCCGTCCTTGCGATAGGGCCGCTGGCTGTTGGTGTTCGTATGGCGGCTCTCGCGAACCGGCGGCCCTATCCCTGACTTGGGTTCATGTTGTCGGTTCTAGACCGAGGGGTCTAGAGCGGCTTACCGCCTGCTCGCGCCGCGTCCGCTGACGTGTAGGACTGTGAAAACTCATCGACCTGCTTCTCGGCAGCTTCTTTGGCGATGCCATAGCGTTCCTGAATCTTGCCCACGAGCTGATCCCTCTTGCCATTTATGGTTGTCAAGTCATCATCGGTCAGCTTCCCCCACTTCTCTTTCACTTTACCCGTTGATTGTTTCCACTTACCTTCGATTTGGTCCCAGTTCATGTCGATCCTCCTGAGAAAGATGGCTAGCTCCATGATATTAGAGACAATTCCCGCCTAGGCTGAATACAGCGCATCGCGTAAGCCGCCGTGGATTCCCCCGTAGCTAGCATTGGGGGTGCCTGTCCCTTTACCACACCGCGCATTTTAGGATTCCCAACATGGTCGGGTTAACTTTGCGCTCAACTTGGCTAGAATCGCAGCTTGAGCATCCGGCCTTCGCCTGAAATCGTAGATCGCACTCATCACACCGGTATGGAAATTTGCCGAACGCGCGCAGCAAAATCCTCTCGAAGATTTCCGGTCCCGGACCGACGATCACGTGAAGCAAGATTTCTTTCGATGATCCACCGGCCGCGCGAGCGGTGCTCTGTTTAACGGAACGATCTGGACGACTGCCAGTGGTGTGATTTCCAAACGACCTATTTCTTGCAACGTGCCATCCGCGATTCACATTCTTGATCCAAGGGTATGGGAGACCCAAACTATTACCTAGGAAAGCACATTGCCCCATTCCAGTAGTCACCTATTCCCGAAGCTGGACAACTAATCTGAGGGGTCCCGCGCGGGGCTTTGCCTCGGCCTATTTGCAGGTCACCGGCGTCAGGGAACCTTAGAACTGGGATACCAGCGATTCAGACGACTTGCGAAAAGAACTCTCAGGCTTCGATAAAACTAGGCGGGGCGATCACCGCAAAGGAGAACGAGCAATGAAGATACTTGCAGCAGCCACACTAGCGGTTCTGGCCGTCGCTTGGCCCGCTAGAGCGCAGGAACACGCGCCAACCGTTGAAACATGCCGAGCCGATCTTACCGCCTGGAACGGTGAAATTTCCGGTTATTGGGGAGCAGGCGAAGCTAAGCACGATTCGGGTGTGCCTGATAAGAGTCTCGTAAGCGGCCATAGTGCGGCGGAGTTGTTGGATCGAGCTACGGAAATGGGGCGATGTTTTATCGTGGATAGTCCCAACGGTCCCGCCTATGAGGGCTTGGAAGGGATATACCTGCGAATTATAGGCGACCGCGCCCAGGCGTTCATTAATCGCCACCGGTTAGGCCGCAGTTTCTACAAGGAAGATCAGGCGGGCATAAGATAGAGAGGCGGACCTCGGGTCTGGGCGAGTGGGAATCAGACAAGCCTCGTGGTTGAGCGGACGTATGTTATTAAAAACAGGAAACTCCAGCTCGCTCTTTTCATTCACAGAATCGACTACGTCGAAAGCGTCCGCCGGATGCACTGTTAGTTGGATCACCGGCAACCGACAAGCTGGTTGGAAACCGCGGTAGAATGTCACCCTGTCTAATCCTGCTTGAGGGTGTCCGGATAACAGTTGAAGGTTGATACGGTGGTTCGTTTTGCATCTTACGCAGACTTCTCCTCGAGAGTAACTGATTTTTCCGCGCGACCCAGCACCGCAGCAAGGGTCCAAAGATGTTGGTGCCCCATGATCTTGCGGAAGTTTTTCTCGGTGATCAGGTAGGCTCCCGCGACCCAGCGCATCACCATGTCGGCTTCCCGCCAACGGCAGACGTTGCCGGTTCGTTTCCGCACCCCCGATTGTGGACTCTCGATGAGGTTGGTGGTCCCCAGGCAGCGATGCAGACTCGATGGCAGGTCCAGGCGGTTGATGGTGAACGTCTCCTCCAGACCCTCGCGCAAGCTCCGTGCGGCTTCCGGATATTCCCGCTCCAACCACTCCGCCATTTTTTCCATCTTGGCGATTCCTTCTTTGGCTTTGGGCAGTTGGTACGCCGCCCGCATCAGCGACCGGACTTGGGCGTGCTGCTCAGTTGGCAGCTGCTCCAGTACGTTGCGGATCTTGTGCGTTCGGCAACGTTGCACCGGCTGGTGCGAGCCGAATACTTCCTGGATCCCGGCACGCAGCGCTTTGGCGCCGTCGATCACAAACAGATACTGCTTTTCACTGCTCACTCCTCCCTCTCGCAAGTGCACCAGCAGCGCTTTCACTGCCGCGGTGTTTTCCGTCGCTCCCGCTTGGATTCCCAGCACATGTTTGGCGCCGTGCACATCCACGCCCACCGCGCTGATCACGTGGTGCGTTGCGAATTGCATCCCATCGATGTAAATCACTACCAGCTCGGTTTGCTCCCATCTCCTTCCCAGCAGTTCTTCGAGCTGCGCCGTGCTTGCTTCTATGGCTTTCTCGCTGATCGAAGATTTCGATACCCCCACAGTTTCCGCCATCCGCGGCAATACCTGCCGATACTGGCGCGTGGAAACTCCTCGCAGCAGCGCTGCAAACATCCGTGCACCCATCGCTGGATTCTGTTGCAGCGCCTGGTAGGCCGGAACTCTCACCTCCCTACCGCGACCCCTCCCGGTGCGCCGCAGACGAGGCTTCCGTACACTCAACTGCCGATCCGCCAGGCTCACCCGGCCGCCCTGATTCCCATACCAGCGAATCTCTCCGCTGCGGCGTCCCGGGGTCCGCGGCCCAGCGATCTGTTCCGCGCTCAGTTGTAAGATCGTTTCGATGGTCTGTTGACTGACTTGTTCTACCACCGTGTCTAACGCCAGGCGGGCTTGCTCTACCAACTCCACCAAGGGCAAAAGTATCTGCCCGTTGGCCCTGCAAAAGGCGGCCAAGGTTCTCTCGGCCCCCTTTCCATTGCTATCGATGACATGATAGTTTCCTTTCACGGCGGTTCTCCTTTTAAACAGGATTGGCGGGCTCGATTCTAACCAATCGGGCCTGAACCGCCGTATCAACCTTCAACTATTTTTCGGACACCCTCTCCTGCTTTCTCAGGGGTCACTCCATGCTGGGCACGCTCCCGACACCGATCCTGCTTGATATCGCAATTTTGTTCACCGCGTTGTGCTGGGGGTTGGGGTTCTTTATCGCTGATCAAAAGGTCTACCTGTTCGCATCATTGGCCATTGGGTGTTTTGTCTGCCTGTTTGGCTACAGCGTAGAAAGCGTGGGCGCGCCTCCCTGGGCGGTGGTCGCAGCGCCGGTGCCGTTAGATATTCTGCTTCTTTGGTACGTCCTGAGGAAGCCGCGAAAAATGGCAATCGCGTATGTCTCGACCTGGGCAATTTACATCGTGCTCCATATCTTGCTGAGTTCGCTGCTACGCTACGACTCGTTGATTCCCGCGTGGAGGCTGCACAGTTAGCTCAGCTAGCGGTCACGGACGCAGCAATCGCGGCACAAGAGCAGGCGAACCTCGCGGCGCTAGCTCCCCTGCTCGCAACGCGGGAATCACTCCTGGCACAAATCGGTGTAACGGCGGTCACACTTCAGCCAGCATAGCCAAGTTGAACCTAAATCGCGCCTCGGCCCGGCTCGGTGCTAGCAGCGAAAAAAGCACCGAAACCCAACTCGGTGACCTGGGCGAGATCGGCTTTCCTGGTTGGCAATCTCTCCCCGGTGAGCGCGCCGAGCCTTTTGAGGTCCTCGGCATTCATGAACTCGGAAACCGCCACATCAAGCGTGGGGATTCTCTCATCGGCGTCGTATCGTCTCATGGAGCCCCCTTGGAGAGTTGTCGCCTGGACGCACGCCGCGCTTTCTTCTTCTCCCGCGCGCGACGCAATTGCTCCTCGACGGACGTGATGTTATCCGGAGAAGACTTTCCAAACCGTTTTAGGTAGAGGTGCTCGATGTACTCTCTGAGCGGCATCTTCCATGATTCTTGCTCATGATTGTCGAGCCTGCCGAGCTTCTTCGGGTTCATACCCAACTCGCGAGCCATCTGCACTTGGGAGTCGGAGAGGTGATGGCGCTTTCGCGCGTTGATCCACTCTTGCATCTTCTGGTTCGGCTTTCTTTCCTTCGCCATGCGATTCGCCTCGTTCCCCTTCACCTCATTCGAGGAAAAGGTCGTCCTCCTCCTCCTCCGCAAAAGAGGGTTGCTCTGCCTCGGCCAACGCCTCATGGACAGCGTCGACGATCTCCTCATCGTCGGACTCGGTGAGATCAGCCAGGAGTTCACTGGCTTCCTGAGGGCGAATGTTGGGTACTGCTTCAATCGCGGCGAGCAATAGGGGCTTGGGCGTTTTGCCCGAATGGATCAGGGCGGCTAGGTACGGCCATGCGATTTCGACGCCCCATTTTCCTGCGGCAAGGACTGCCTCGAGGCGAATGCCGGGATTCGCGTTGTCTAGCTCTTCAGCAATCTGCTCATCGAACCCGCGGACAAAGCGCATGCAGAAGACCGCGGTGAGCTTCCACAGATCATCGCCACTGGCGTAAGCGGAACGGATGGCACTCTCGTGCCAGTCCTGCGGGGCGCGCACGGATGCCTCAAGGATTCGCCGTCGGACTTCACTGGGAATCTCCGCGTCATCGTAGAGCTCGCGAAGTAACTCCTGAATCCGTCGGAAAGTCCGTTCCGAAATCGGGACATCATCTGCATCGTCAAAGCCTTCGATGTCCGCATGCTCCAGAATCGGTCCAAGCGAAATCGCCGCTTGGCCACGCACCCTTTCGGATTCGTCCCAGCTGCAGAGGAGCGTGAGCAGCGCTTCAACCAATTCTTCGTTGACCACCGTGAAATCGCCTGCCATCTCGGTGGCTAGGAGGCGATCAGACTCAGCTACTTGCTCATCCTGAAGAACCCTGACCAGCTTTTCTGCCGTGTCCTCCGGCCAGTCCCAAGGTGGAGTATCCTTCAAAGCCTTCAAATCCATTCGATCCCTCCCTCCGGCTACCATGGAGTGGCCTTATTGTTTGTCCCTAGGCTGTGGCCGACCCCAGCACGATTTCGCGGGCTCTAGAAACGAGGGCCTCTTCCTGGGATCCGAGCCGGCAACAACTTCCTCGAAACCCACCATAAAACCGGTCTTGCGGCGATGCTCGGCGCGTACTTCGTCCACGACACGCCGCCAATTGACAGCTAGCCCGGCCCGCTCATAGCACCGCCGCGCTCGCCCGAAATTCTCGAGGGCGGCATTGTAGTACTTGCTCTTTTTCGCATTGACGATGCGCATGCCCTGGGCGCGCCAAAGCCGTGCCGCAATCTCTGGGTTGGTCTTCTCCAGTTTCTTGGCCGCAGGCTCGGTAGTGTAGTGGCTTACGCCCTCGAGGGCACTGTCCGTGCTCTGGCCGACGAGGTCCGCGAGATGCTCCAGCTCCTTCGTTTCAACAAGCAGCTGCATGAGCGAAGGCAGGTCTGTTCCCAGCGCCTTGTCGATGGCCCTCTTGTGCCAAGTGGTGTGCTCGGCTTTGGGTACGTATTTCATGAGTTCGTCATAGGAGCACTTGCTCGGATGCTTGCAAAACTCCGCCCATGCCTCCTGGATTGCCTCATCCCCCCGCCCAAGCATCGTAAGAAGCTTGCGTTTGAGGCGCGCGAGATCGTGGCTTGCCATCGAACCGCTCGGAGCCGGGTTGCCGAGCAAACAGCCCCGCTCTACCCAAGAGAGGGCATCCTCGCGTTTGCCGCAAGTAACGAGCATTGTTGCCAGTGCGTGGCAGTCCTGCGCCGTGAGCTCGGTTGCCTCGCACAGTGCGCTGTAGGAATCGACATCCTTCCGGTTGAGGTAGATGGTCCGGAGCATCTCGCTCGAGCGCCGTCGCTGGTAAGATGGGTTTTGCTGCGTCGACTGTCCGGAAACGCATTCCGTGGTCGCGGCAGATTCGAAACGCCCCCGAATCGACTTCTCAAGCGCAGCGAGCCCAGCCTTGTCCAGGACCTTCGCCACGTCCCTTTCGAGCTGGTAACAAAATCCGTAAGGGTCGTCGTCCATCCAGAGGAGTAGTCGCGCGGCGGTATCGTCGGGGTCGGCTCCACTCGCCTGCCGGGCTTTTATCCAGCCGCAGAATAGCTCGCCAACGAATTGACCGAAGCTGCCGCTCGAGTCGTCGATCTCCTCCGCTTTTGCGTAGCACCCTGCGAGAAATGACTCGTAAAGCGAAGCCGCCCTCCCTGGATCGGTTACAACCATGCAGGCAATCTTCCTCTCGGCGACCTCCAGCTCGCGTACGAAGTCAGAGTTGGCGATGTAGGAGATGAAGCGTCCTGGCGCGAGCGCCGATTCAATCCTTCGTTCCATCAGGGCTGTCAAGTTGCGAGCTACCTGTGTCATCGCGATTTACGCTTTGCTTCGGCCTCCGCGGAAAGCCTGTCTGCTTTGAAGGGGATCGCCTTTGAAACCTAAGTCTTCGCCATAATGCATGTAAATGGGACCCCTCAAGGAGCCGTCCTTTTCGAGGTTGGCCCAGCCACGACCGATGGCCTGTCGCACTCGTCATTGCGATTCCAGCTAGACTCCACGTAGGCCCCGCCTTTCCGCTCCTTGTGCACGCAGTCCATCACTCTCAGGATATTCTATGCAGGTTTTCCATGATTTTCCATGAGAAGAAAGCTCCTCAAGATAGGCACCGAAGGCGACTGGCTCCCAGCAGCTTCTGGAACAACTCTGCATCTGCATAGGACTTTCCTTCGGATGTAGAAAAATAATACCAAGCAGCTTGTCGACTGCTCATCCGATTCACAACCGCACTATCGATGCGAAATACTCCACTGCTGTCGAACGCCCGACGACGCCGGACACGAATGGCTCAGGGCAAGTGCTTCGTGAGGGTCAGGCCGGAACGGAAGACCAAATGGCATCGCCTAAGAGCAAACCTAAAGAATTACCAGAGGACTCCGAGCTCTTTTGTACAGACTGAATTTCTCATCGCAAGTGGCCACTGGGATCTTATCGCACACAGCCTGGGCGATGATTTGCGGGTCTGGTGGTGAGGGGGAAGGTCGAAGAGAGAGAGAGAACGCATGTTGCGCCGTGTAGGGCAGTATGCAGAGGTTCAGATCCTCAAGCAAGCGGCGTGCGTCCGCTTCAGACAGTCCAACCTTGCCGCAAGCCGCATTGATAGCGAATTCGGAAAGGGGAATGCGCTCAGTTCTAGGATGTTCTCGGCATTTTGCAAGAGAGTGGTCGCGCGTTTCGTGAGTCGTTGTGGTGACTCAGCTGCGAAGGATCAGAACGACCATGTCCAGGAGCAACCGCACCTAGTCCCGTCCTTCAACGGTGGTGTAGAGCTCGTCGTCCGACATGGGCTTCCACCATTCCGGTTCGAGCACTTGAGTCTTGCCTTTGAGGGTTCCGAGTAACCGTTTTTTGCTGCTGGGATTTTGGTGTCATTCCACTGTGATGCAGTCAAATACCAGTGGGCTGACCCACAGGGAACTCCGGAGACACCTATGGTGTGTATTTCTCGCTGAATGAGAATCCTCACGGAGTCATTCTGGCATTCAAGTCCAGATTGAAAACTACACACTTAAAATGTGTCTTTATCGGCTTATGCGAGAAGCCTATTCGTACTGACCTGTCGCCTGGTTTGCCTTTACCTTCCCCTGTCTTGCACACCTGCCGGAGATGTAATACAATTACTCCATGAAGAGTCTCACCGTACGATTGCCCGAGCCACTGGTGGCGGACATTGAGGCGGAATCGCGCGGACGGAAGATCTCGAAGTCGGATGTAGTTCGCGAACGGCTCGAGCGTGCGCCACGCCAGCGGCGTCGCACTGCCTCCCTCACTGCGATCGCCGACCTTATCGGATCGGTGGATGGCCTACCGATCGACCTAACCGCGCGGAAGAAGGAATATTTGCAAGCCACTGGTTATGGCCAGAAACGTCCTCGTTGACGCTGGATTTGTTGTAGCGTTGCTTAGCAGTCGCGACGCTCACCACCAATGGGCCGTGACGCAAGCCTCCGAACTGCCTCCGCCTTGGTCCACGTGCGAAGCCGTTCTGTCCGAGGCTTTCCACCTTGTCGGAGAGCTTGGTGCCCCCAATCTCGGCGCACTACTTCGCCGCGGCGCTCTGCTGGTCGCGTTCACACTTACCGAGAACGTGGAGCCAGTCGTGAAGCTGATCGAGAAGTATTCCAACGTTCCCATGGGCTTCGCCGATGCTTGCCTCGTTCGCATGACCGAAACGCTTGCCGATCCCATCATCCTCACGACCGACCAAGATTTCCGAGTTTACCGTCGCCACAGCCGCCAAGTGGTTCCCTGTGTGACTCCCGAGTGATCTTGCCGCCGCTCATTCCTGCCGAAACTGAACCCATCCTTTCTGCCTTCTGAGGCAAATCTAATCTGAGTCGTTGCTCCGTTTGCGCTTGCGAGCCCGAGCCATCCTGGCGTTGCTTTTTGTGATTCTGCGTTGCTTTGTGGGGGTCCCATTCAAAATTCACTGACTTATTTTATCCCGACGCCCGCCATCTACACATTGACTCCGAAGCCGGTTGTCCACTAGGAAGTCTGTAATTAAAGAAGGAGAATTTGGCTCCCCGGGCTAGATTCGAACTAGCAACCCTTCGGTTAACAGCCGAATGCTCTACCATTGAGCTACCGGGGAATCTCTTTACACTACATCAGCTTACAGACGATTTCAAATCCCGATTTGGTGTTAGAAGTGTTATTTCGATTTCAGAGACACGGTTACTCGGCTCCCTTCTTGGGCGTGATTTTGCGGTGTAGAAGGGTATTTGCCCCATTTAATAAAAGCACGGGTGATCGGTTATACTTCCGGTGGAAGACCCTAAACTTTAGTCGATTCCACAAGCTATAGGCTCTACGGACGCCATCCCGCCATCGCGTTGTCTGGGCCTTCGTAAGTTTCCTGATGGACTTGAACTTCTTCACGGCTACCGTCCCTCTTTCAGTTTGCCGGCATCGGAGCTTCCGGCTCGTTGATGGACTCAACTATTTGTTGAACCATCTCTTTCAACATCTGCCGCGCCGAGGGGAGGTCTCCGAACTCTTTGAACAGGTACGGTTGAATAAGTTTAGGGTTGTCGTTCCGGGTAGGTTTAAGGCTAATGAGGTGATGAACGAACTCTCACGTAACGACGTCCTAGTTGAGGATTCTACTTGCGTCGTCAGGTACAATTCACTAGGCAGTTCAAGGTCCCCGCGCTGCAGGTACGAGTCTGCGACGCAGTTCCCGAGATTTCAGGCAAAATGATCCGCGGAACGGTAACATTTTGTGCGAGAGGAGCAAGTCAAAATGGACATGACGCGCCGACAATTCGCCCAGGCTCTTGCAGCTGCCACCTACCTGCAGCCCTTCTTGTTCGAGCCGCTTTCCCCACTAGGAGTTCCCCGCGGCATCGTTCCCGGCCGAGTCACTTGGGCGCACGATCCGGCGGCTGTGGCCTGGGATGGCACAGGTTCGTGGTGGACCGATGCCCACAATGACCAATCGGTAATTGACCGCATGGTTTCCCGGTCCATTTGCGGTCTTACAAATCAAAAAGGCGACGCCCAGGCATGGAACTCCATCTTTCAATACTTCAATCGCACTCATGGTCGCGGCAAAGCCGGATACCGTGCGGGGGAGAAGATTGCGATCAAGGCGAACCTGAACAACACAACGGACCATGGCACGATCGAACGGCTGAACTCCTCGCCCCATTTGATCCTTTCGCTCGTCCGACAGTTGACCGGCCCGGGACGGGTGCCGGAATCGTCGATCACCATTTTCGATTCCAGCCGGTTCATCCCGGGCAATCTCTACGACAAGATTCACCATGAATTGCCCGGCGTCACGTTTGTGGACCATATCGGAGGGGATGGACGAGTCAAGGCCGAGTTCAAACCCAACGCGATTCCTTTCTCAGTGGAAAGCCACAACGCCTCGGGACTCGATACCACGGTGGTTGAGGCCACCTACTTAATTGATGCTGCCGTGTTGAGAGCGCATGTGAGTTCAGGGGTGACACTTTGCGCGAAGAATCTCTTCGGCGCTACGAGCATCAACACCGACTGGCGCAAGAACGCGCACGACGGTTTTCATCACAACAGCGATGGTTCGGCAAGCTACTCCGCGTTCACAGATTACTTGGGTCATAAAGACCTCGGCGAGAAAACCATCCTTTTTATTATTGACGGGCTCTATGGAAACGACAACGTGGATGGTCCGCCTCATCGCAAGTGGAAGATGGCGCCATTCAACGATGCTTGGCCGAACAGTATTTTTATGTCGTTCGACGGCGTAGCGACCGATTCCGTCGGCTTCGATTTTCTCACATCGGAATGGCCCGATCTTCCGGATATCGCGAATGCCGATAACTACCTGCGCGAATCTGCCTTGGCGAATGACCCACCTTCGAAGACTTTCTATGATCCTGAACGCGACGGCATCCGATGCCGCAGCCTTGGCGTGCACGAACATTGGAACAATGGGACAGACAAGAAGTACTCGCGCAATCTCGGAAAAGCGCACGGGATCGAACTTTTCCAAGTCTGAAGTGCGGAACATACTTGAGCCGCTAGCTGCCGCTGATTGGTGGAATTGCGCAACTGCAGATAGCTTATCGGTACTCGGAGAGCCAGGATGAGCCGGAGAGTGATTTCCTTATGCTTCGTAGCGGCATCGATGCTACCGGCCATTGCGTTTTCCCAATCATTCTTGAGCCAGTATAGAGGCCTGCCTTATCACGACGGCCGCTATCAGGGCGCCCCACAAAAAATACCGGGACGAGTATTGTGTGCTTACTATGACCTGGGCGGCGAAGGGGTCGCGTATCACGACAGCGATCCACAGAATCACGGCAGCGGAGAGTTGAACCCGGCCGATGGGACCTACCTCAACGAATTTCGCATCCACGAGGGAGTGGATACTTCCTACACGAAGTTTCAGCGCAAGCCAGATCCGATTGACGACAATCCCTTCGACAAGGTTGTTCCTCCCGCAGACCTGCTCTATGTTGGCTGGACCGAACCCGGAGAGTGGTTCAACGTTACTGTAGATGTGACGCAGGCGGGAACATACGGGGCCGATTTCCTGTACACATCGAATCGTGGCGGGACAATATCCGTCGATGTGAATGGAAAGGATGGAATAGGGCCCCTGGAGATCGCTTCAACATATGATCCTGCAGACCCGCTGGCCTGGCGTCAGTGGCACCACTGGAATCTCGCTTCGCAACTTTTCAAAGTTCGCCTGAGCAAAGGGAAAAATGTTCTCACCGTGCACATATTGACGAACGGCAACATGAATCTGGCTTATTTCGACTTCAAACGTGTCCACAGATGAAGTGCGGTTAGCCGAAAAGGGCCAAGCCCAACTCGGACTTGATCAACTGGGGAAAAACAGTCGAGCTGGCTGCCGAGGTTGCCGAGACGACTCAAGTCAGTGTCAGGCGTAATCCCGTCGCACGGGGAACAATGACGGTGCACTTGCCCTGCTTGAGCGGGTCGGTCTTCCTTGACGCTGTGATGTGCGCTTCGCGGCTGTCGAGTGACGGTGCGTGTAATGTTTCGGTTTCCGCCGCTCCGCTCATGCCGCTACCAAAGTCGAGTTCCAACTCAAGGTCCGCTACCCCGTCCTTGTTCAGAATGATCACCGATGTCCGGCCGTCGGGCAGTTTCGCGGCATACGCCGTTGCATTGACTCCTGCAGCCTGCAGCTTTGTCGAGAACTCTGTCTTCAACAGTATTCCGCCGCTGAACGAGCCTGCAAACTTCAGCCCATAGGCAACCGGCTCCAACAGATAATCCGAGCCAAACGTTGCAATCGGTGTATAGAAAGGATGCGGATGCGTGGCGATCTGTTCAGGAGTCTCGCCATTCGCTTGCAAAAGCGCGTCGCCTGGCAGAGCTCCGCCCACGGAATTGGCCACGGATTTGCCGGTACCACCGTGCAGATTGATGCCTGAGTAGTCGTTACTAGCCAGCAGCAGCGAATAGTCGGCTGACCAAAGCGCAGCGGCAAATACGTCGGAGACTCCCGGCTTGCCTCCGCGATAGCACGTGTTGCCTTCCGTCATGCGTACGCGCGCACCGATCATGCCGGCCGCCGCCGTGGCGATATTCGCGGTTTTCTCCACCCTTTGCATCGTCGCCGGTTTCAGCAGGTTCGGAATGTTGACGTCCGGGTTCGTCGCCGGCCCGCCAAAGTAGTAATGATGAGTCAGGGTCGTCACCTGGGGCGGAGCCTGGATGGAACGCCACTGACCAGCAATCTCGGTCAGCCATGATATGTTGCTGGCAACATCGGGCATGCCGAATTTTGCGGCGGGCACCCGAGCTGCGATGGCCCGCGCCAGCGTGAGCCATTCTTCTAGGTAGGTCTTGGCCGACCATGTCTTCGGATCACGCAGGTGCCTGTCAAATAGATCCGCCTCATTTCCGACCTGAAAATACTGCAGGCGGTTGCCCAGCATCTTGGCTACAAAGGCCGCTTCCTCCGCGGCGCGTGCCGGTGTATTCGTGCCCATCCCAATGCCGTACAGGCAGGTCCACCCAGTGGCTTGGAGGAACTCCGCCAGGTTCCTGACTGCCTCAATCGTCACCGCGTAGTATTGAGCCTTCGGCTCGCCCGTGACCTCACGGACCTGAGGATGCTCTGGTTCGGGGGAATCAGGCGTAGGTTTCCAGTAGGCGAACTCGCTGGTGTTGCCCCCAAGGCGCAGAACCCCGGTGGACGAGAGTGCTTTGAATTCGCGAATCAGGCCGCTGTTCTGTGCCGAAAAGAAACTCGGTTCCGCGAGTTGCTGCACCTCATACGACAGGCCGACAAAGTCGATCGGCATGCGAGAGCCAGTCGCTTCGTTGGGGATGCTCAGGGCAATCCGGACCTTACTTTCGCCCTGCGCGTGAAGATGTGCGGCAATCAGGGTACAAGCTGTGCTGGCAAGGAATTTTCGTCGTGTGAGCATCGCATCCCTCGATTCATTGCTGCTGCGTCTGGAGCGCCCGCTTTTTCGGTAAGATCAGAATCGAGTGCTGGCTGCTCGGAGGCGCACTGGAACTGCGTATTATGAACTCGGGTTCGATCGTAATTTCGGGAACATACTTGGAGCGTCCCTCGATTCGGTCGAGCAGCGTGCGCGCCGCGATCTCACCCATCTTTTGCAGCGGTTGTCTCACCGTGGTCAGTGACGGAGTGATATACGCGGAGTTCTGAATGTCATCGAAGCCCACCACCGATATATCGTCCGGCACCCGTAGGCCGGCTTCCTGAAATGCGCAGATGGAACCAATGGCGGAAATATCATTGTAGGCAAACAGCGCGGTAAAAGGCTGCTTGCGCGCGAGCAATTGCTTGGCAAACGGGTAGCCCAGATTCGGTGTGGGATCGAAGCCCTCGAGCTGCACGATCAATTCGGGCCGCATGGCAATGCCCAACTTCGCCGCGACTTCGCAGATCGCGTTCCAGCGGACGTCGGTATCCGAGCTGGCCGTCGAACCTTTCATGAACGCGATTTCCTTGTGGCCCAAATCAACCAGATGCTTCAGCGCCAGCGAGGCGGCGCGTCGGTGGTCCAGAACAATGTTGGTCACGCGTTTGATGCGGCGATGGCCGGCGACCGCCACCGTCGGCAATGGGGGTTCGTCAGCCAAGAATGGTGTCCACGGTGATGAAACCTTCTACCCCTCGTTGCGTCAGCATGTTGGAGTAGGTGGCCAGCAGTTCTTATCGTGGCGATGAGCTACGGTAAGGAAGAAGAAATTCTGTTTGTCGAAGATACCGTTCGATCCCGCTAATCACCAGAGAGCCGTAGGCGTCGCCAATTTCTTCAGCGATCACTCCGATGGTGTGACTGCGCTTATTCTTTAAAGACCGCGCGAAAAAATTTGGCTGGTAGTTCAGTGCGCGCGCCGCCGCGAGAATGCGGTTTTTTGTATGCTGCGGGACCGAACGCGCGGCGGGAGAATTGTTTAGAACGTGCGAAACGGTGCTGGCGGTAAGTTTGACGCAGTTCCGCCACCTCGCGCAGCGTCACTGCGGCCTTCTCGCCGCGCGGTGATTTCTCTGTCGGGCTTTCATGCTGGAGCCCTCCTCACTCCGCCCCACCCCTGGGGTCTCGACAACGCTCTCATCCTGCCCGCGATATAGTCGATTATTGTATCCGCAGAAACAGCTACAAAACAGCAAAGATGCGAGGTTGCGAAATTTCTTTTAGAATATCGATGTTTTTCTCTTGACAACAAAAGCGAACAGGAGCTAAATCTCCGGCAACGCGGGGTACTGCAAACATACTAGTTGGGGAGCCAGTAGAATAACGATGTTCTGGCACCTCCGAGTGGCGAGGGATCGCGGGCAAGGATTCCTGCGGGTTGCCTTGTGTCTGATTTCGATTCTATCGCGGAGTGAGCAATTGACCGATTCAGACCGGTGGAAAGGTGCGCCGGTTTTCAAGACGACTATGCATGTAGCAAGAAATAAATGGGTTAAGTCGGAATCGTAAATTGGGATCGCGTCCAGGAGCTGCACCATATGGTGCGGGAATAAAGGCCCGTTCTGAAGGCGCGATCGACTTTTATGGTCGGAGGAACTCCATGAAGAGCTTCGTTCGCTGGGCGCTTGGGTTTTGCTTGCTGCTGTGTCGTGGCCAAGCCAGCCCTTTCACAGAATAGGAATACCGGCGAGATTCGCGGCACGGTGACGGATGCGTCGGGAGCCGTTTTGCCGGGCGTGACCGTCACGCTCACGATATTAACACGGGAGAGACGAAGGATTTCGTCACCAACCATGATGGAATCTACGACACCGTCTCGACGCCGCGCCGGAAAGTACAACATCAGCTTCGCGGGAAACGGGTTTCAAGAAATTGGTGCGCGGCCCGATCGCGCTGGAAGTGACCGTGATCACCGAGAACGCCATCACTTGAAGTTGGCGCGGTAAACAGAGAAGTGCGCGTCGAAGCCGGAGGCGCGCCGCTGCTGGAGACCGAAACCGGCCAGCAGGGTGCCATTATGGATTCCAAAACCATGACAGAGCTGCCCCAGTCGGGGGGCGGAATCACCGGCGCCGACTGGGCTGCTTTCAACATCTATCTGCCGGGCGCTGGAGGCACTACAAAGGGGCGGATCTCGCAGGCCGGGGGCGCTTGGAATGCCGGCGACGCGGTTTCCATCAACGGCAACCTGCCGAACTTCGGCAACTTCCTTCAGGACGGGGCCAGCACCATACTGCCGGCGAGCTACAACAACGACGATGAGATCTTCGAGACCGTCTCGGAGGTTCAGATCAACACCTCTTCCTTCTCGGCGCAATACGGCATGGGCGGCGTCGTATTCAACCAGATCAGCAAGAGTGGAACCAACGGTTGTGCATGGGTCCGCTTATGAGTATTTCTCGAACAACTTTCTAAACGCCAACGGCTATTTCAATAATCAGGCGCCTCCGTTGATTACAAACCCCCTGAACCCCACGGGCCCGGAAATTCCTAACCCCGCGACATCAAGTGCCGTATTTGCGGTACGACCAGTTTGGCGGCTCCGTCGGCGGGCCCATTATCAAGAACAAGTTCTTTTTCTTCTTCGACATAGACAGGATCGTCAATAACAGCGCGTCGAACGGCTTCGTTACCGTTCCTACGGCCGCCATGGAGGCAGGGCGATTTCACCGGCATGTACCCCATCTATGACCCGCTCACCACAACCGGGTCGGGCTGCAACCCTTGCTCGCGCCTCTTTCGCCAGCGAATGCGGCGGCCTCAACATGATTCCGAACGGCACCAACTGCGGCGGCGCGCCCAGCCGGATCGACCCCGTGTCGGCGGCCATTATGGCTTCTAAGTATGGCTGGCCCACCGCACCGCAAGGGGTAGGAACATGCGCGGCCGCTCCGTACCAGAACGAGTGTACAAATAACCTCTACCTCGCGCATACCAATCCCGCCCCGGTTCACCGATATTTTGGGCGGTTGGACTACAACCTGAGCGCGAAGAACCGCATCACGTTCTCAATTAGCCAGAAAGATAACCCCGGGGTCGACAACGGCCTGTTCACCTGCCCGCTGGATTGCGGCAGCGGGGACGTGGACGGTTACAACACGCAGGTCACCGAAACGTGGACGATCAGTCCGACGATGGTGAACGAAATTCGGATGGGTTATACCAAGCAAGGCAACTGGTTCCTTTCCCAGTCCTTCGGGTTGAACCCCGCAACGGCATTTGGCCTGCAAGATACCCATTTTAACCAATTCCCCATCATCGGCAGCACTAAGCCCTTATGGTGGATTCGGCGGCCCGGACGCCGTAAGCACCTTGCGCCCGCCACGGACGCCATTTACATCGAGAACTCGTTTGACCCCTCCGATGTGGTGACGCTGGTCCAGCGGCAAGCACGTTCTGCATTTCGGGATTGAGGTGTTGATGGCCGAGGGCAACACCACGGCTTGGGGCTCCAACAGCGCCGGCAACTACGGTTTTACCGGACAATACACCGCAGGCGTCAAACTGCTAACGGAACTAGCTGAATACCGGAACCGCGGGCTCGGGCTTCGCGGATTTCCTGCTCGGCAACGTCCATGCCTGGGCCGCGAACAATCAGGGCCTGACGGGCATGCGGCTGAAGAGCCCGCAAGCCTTCGTTCAAGACGACTGGAAACTCAAGCCCAATCTCACCATCAACCTCGGCTTGCGCTGGGAGGGGAACACGGGCATGAGCGAGGAACACAATCGCCTTGGCGATTTCGACCAGAATCTCATCAATACCGCCGGCCCCTTCGCGGGCACCGCGGGCTCGATATGGTTTGCCGGTCAGGATAACCGAACGACCTTGCAGAAGCCGGTTTGGGACATCTTCCTGCCACGTGTTGGCTTTGCCTGGTCGGTCAAGAACGACACCGTCATCCGAGGCGGTGCAGGGCTCTTCGCCTATAACTACAGCATGGATCTCTATGGTGGTGAGGGCGGTGGGCAAATGGGCTTCGGCGCTACCTTTCAGGGCAGCAACAGCGACCCTCTCATGCTGCCGCCGGGGACACGGGCTGGATTTCCGGCACCGGCAACACTACCCCGCTCTATTTAAGCTCGAGCGCTGCGATGATGGCCAACGCCCTGCCTTACATTCAGGGCTCGAAGAACCCGGCGTCCTACGTCACCAATCCCGTCTATAGTCCACCTTACGAACCCTATAACATCAAGCCGGGAGAGATCTGGGAATGGAACCTCGCCGTCGAGCATCAGTTCGCGAGGGACTTTGCGGTGTCGGCTGCTTACGTCGGCAGTCACGGACTGAATCTGCAATACGTCACCGACCTGAACCAAATCACCAACCCGGCCCTGCTGAACCTCGAACGACGTATCGGCCTGTAACGGGGCAACACCCGCATCACATCGCTGCGAACCCCAGCACCTTGCGCGCGTCCATATCCGGCGTTTGGAGGCCTTTCTGGCTCAAACTTCAACAGCATCTCCAACTACGATTCGTTGCAATCTCGACGTACAGAAGCGTTATTCCTACGGGCTGACCTTCGATGTCAACTATGCCTGGTCGCATATGCTGGATGACCAGGACTCGGCCGGATGGGGCAGCACCGCCGGGGCTCAGGTTTGGCAAATCGGAAACAATCCCGTCCGCTAACTACGGCAACTCGAACTTCGACATCCCGCAAGCAGTCAAAGGGACCGCGGTATACGAACTGCCGTTTGGCATGGGCAAGCACTATATGAACCAGAATGCTTTCGCTGACGCTGTGCTTGGCGGATGGCGCGTGTCGGGGACGTTTATCTACCAGAGCGGCACTCCGTTCACGGTGTTGGACGACGGTGTTAACGACTATTCGCAGGCCGGCAATGTGTTTGCCAACCCCATCAGGTGCCTCCCCCAAGTCAGGCACCTGCACCAATGGCCAGCCGGTAAGAACCCTGAGCTGCTGGTTCAACACTGCAGCCTTTGAGACCCCAGCCGAGCAGGGCAACGGGGCGTTCGGGGTTGGAGGCAGAAACACGCTCTTCGGGCCAAAACTGTCTGATCTTAACCTGTCTCTGGCGAAGACTTGGCATTACAAGGAACGAGTTGGGTTCACACTTCGCGGAGACTTCGTTAACGCCTTGAACCATCCGAGCTTCGCACTACCGAACAATGACGTGAGTAGTTCGGGCGTGGCCACTATCACGAGCGTCTCGAACGGGCCACGTACGATCCAACTGGGCGCGCGGCTGTCCTTTTAGACGCAGGCCCACCCCACAAGAGAGGACGGCGGCGATGCCGCCGTCCTCGTCTCTGTTTGTCGGACGGCGAACGCGATGCTGAAAACCCGGCTGGCCAGCCGTACAATCGTGACATGAAGACAAACACGAGGCCGTCGTCCTGTTCGTGGGTGGTTCTGTCTGGTTGCCCTGCTGCCGTGTTTTCCCAATCCTCCCCCAGCCGCCAGCAGCAAATCGAATCGCACAGCCGTCAGGCTGCCGAATACTTGAAGCAGAACAAGCCCGATCTGGCGGTGCCCGAATTTAGAGCCATTGTTGCGCTCGATCCAAATGACGTGGATGCCCGCGGCAACCTGGGTGTAGTGCTGTTCTTTCAGGGGGACTACGCAGATGCGATTCCACGAGCTTCGCACCGCGCTGAAACTGCGCCCAAGGCTTGTGGAAGACTCAGGCCCTTCTGGGAATCGCCGAAAAGCGGACTGGGCGACATCAACGCCGCACGCGACGATTTGGAAAAGGCGTTTCCAAACGTACAGGACCAGAAGATCCGGATTCAGACGGGGATGGAGCTGATCGAAATCGATTCCGGGATAGGCGATCTGGATAAGGCCGCGGCGACAGTGAGTGTTCTTCGGAAGCTTGAACCAACGGACGAGGCTCTTCAGTACACCGCATACCGGCTTTATTCCGATCTGGCCACCGAGTCCTTGCTCAGCTTATCCGTGGTGGCCCCGAATTCCGCTCGCATGCATCAAGCGATGGCGCACGAACTAGCCAAGCAAGGGGACACCGCGAATGCGATCGATAACTACCGAGCCGCGCTCAAGATCGACCCGAACCTTCCCGGCCTCCATTTTGAGCTGGCCGAGATGCTGAGCACATTGTCGACTCCCGAGGCCCATGCCGAAGCCGAAAACGAGTACCAGGCAGCCTTGGAGGTCAATCCTCGGGATGAACAGGCGGAACGCAGGCTTGGCGATATCGCGTTTCGGAGAAACGATTTGAAGGAAGCGAACGAACGTTACACCCGGGCCGTAAAATTACAACCGGGCGACCCCGACGCCAGCATCGGCCTGGCCAAGGTGTTGATGGCTATGGATCAACCGCAAAAAGCCGAGCCGCTTCTGGAGCATGCCCTTGAGCTGGATCCCACCAGTGCCATGGCACACTTCCGGCTGAGTACCGTATATCGTCAGGCGGGACGCACCACGGATGCCCAGCACGAATTAGAGCAGTACCAGAAATACAAAGAGATGAAGGACAAGCTTCGGGAAATTTACCATCAGATGCGCCTGAAGGAAGCCGCGGCAGAAAAAGACGATCCTGACCCTAGAAGGTAGCTAAATCACTGCGGTAGTGCACGATAGCGCACCGATGTTCCACGTGGAACAATCGACTCTCACGATAATGAAAGCGATTCTGATAACTGTGGCAATGTTGTCAGCGGCTATTCCCGTTTTGGGAAGGTCCTACTACCCCGCGCGCCTGGACGACGCCAAAGCAATCTACCTGACACCAACTGAATTCCCAGTTAAGGCAAACGGAATCGCGGATGATTCCGACGCCGTACAACAGGCGATCAATAAGGTTCGGGAGACCAGCAACCAGGGAATTCTCTTTATTCCCGCCGGCCGCTACCGTCTGACCAAGACCATCTATATCTGGCCCGGAATCCGGTTGATCGGGTTTGGATACTCCCGGCCCACATTTGTGCTCGCCACCAGCACCCCCGGATTTCAGCACGGGCCCGCCTATATGTTTTTCTTCGCTGGTGGCCGCCCCGCCGCAAACGCCATGCCACCGGATGCCAACCCCGGCACGTTCTATTCCGCAATCAGCAATATCGACATTGAAATTCAAGACGGAAATCCCGGCGCCGTCGGCGTCCGCGCCCACTATGCCCAACATTGCTTCCTGGCGCATATGGACCTTCACATTGGTTCGGGACTCGCCGGAATTCATGACGGCGGAAACGTTGCTCAAGACGTGCATTTTTACGGCGGCCAGTACGGTATCTGGACCCGCAAACCTTCCCCGGGATGGCAATTCACAGTGATCGACGCAACGTTTGAGGGGCAGCGGGAAGCGGCGATCCGCGAGCGCGAAGCGGGGCTTACCCTCATCCGTCCGCAATTCAAGAATGTCCCGACGGCAATTTCCATCGATCCTCAATACTCCGACGAACTTTGGATAAAAGACGGACGCATGGAGAACGTTAGCGGCCCTGCGGTAATCATTAGCAATGAAAAGAGCGCCCGCACCGAGATCAATATGGAAAACGTGGTGTGCCGCGACGTTCCCGTGTTTGCGTCGTACCGCGAGAGCGGAAAGCGCGCCACAGCTCCGGCAGAAACCTACGAGGTGAAGGCTTTTTCTCACGGGCTGCAATACGAGGACATTGGGGCAATACCTTCAATCCAGGACAGGTTTCAGACCGCGGCGTTGAAGGTGCTTCCCGAAGGGGTCAAGTCCGACCTCCCGGACCTCCCGCCGATCGACACCTGGGTGAACATCCGCTCGTTAGGCGCCCGCGGTGACGGCGCTACCGACGATACTGAAGTGTTCAGAACGGCGATCGCCGAGCACCGCGCGATTTACTTGCCGTCGGGCCAATATCGCGTGACCGACACGATCTCGCTGAAGCCCGACACCGTTCTGATCGGCCTTCATCCGAGCGTTACGCGGATATTGCTTGCCGATTCGACGCCTGCCTTCCAGGGGGTTGGCAGTCCCAAGCCACTGCTGGAGACCCCAAGAGACGGAAAGAACATCGTTACCGGCATCGGCTTGTACACCAACGGGATCAATCCGCGAGCGGTAGCTGCAGAGTGGGCCGCGAGCCGGGATTCCATGATGAACGACGTCCGCTTTCTGGGCGGGCACGGCACCATTGATCCCAATGCCACCGCGGAACAGAGTTCCAAAGCATGGCGCGACATTTATAACAACACTCATACCGCCGATTCGAATCTGAATCGCCGTTGGGACGGACAGTATCCCAGCCTCTGGATCACTGGCGGCGGGACTTTCCTCGGAATCTGGACGCCCAGCACGTTCGCGCAAGCGGGTTTGTACATCTCCAACACTGCAACCGGAGGTCGAATTTACGAACTATCCAGCGAGCATCACGTTCGCAACGAGGTGACTTTGGACCATGCGTCCAATTGGGAAATCTACGCGCTGCAGACGGAGGAGGAGCGGGGCGAGGGTGGATTCGCTTTGCCGCTCGACATCCGCAATTCGAGCCACATCACCTTAGCCAACCTGCACATGTATCGGGTGGTGAGCAGCTATCAGCCGTTCCCGTACGCAGTCCGAGTTACAAACTCGACCGATATACGCCTTCGCAACGTCCATTGTTACAGCGATAGCAAGGTTTCCTTCGACAACGCGGTGTTCGACCAAACCCACAACGTGGAGCTACGCCAACGCGAATTCGCCTGGCTTACGCTTTCCGGCGGCGCACCCTCGATCCCCCAGAAGCAACCTTCTCCCATTCTTGCCGATGGCGCCAAAGTGGAGAAAGTCGCCAGCGGTTTCTTCAACATTTCCGGTGGGGCGGTGGACAGCGCCGGAAACGTCTATTTCGTGGATGCCAAATGGCAAACCATCTACTGCTGGTCCGCCACAACTCGCCAACTTTCGACGGTCCGTGACAATCCGCTGGACCCGGTACAACTGTTTTTTGATAAAGCCGGCAATCTGATCGTGATTTCGTACGCAGGAAATGGCACGGTGTATAGCTTCAAACCCGGCTCGCCGGATGAAGATATTAAGCTGTTGCCGGCCGTGCCGGCCACGCCCCGCCCGGGAATGATTCCGGTCCTGCCGGTGAATTACTGGAGAAACGAAAACGATTTCGTCGAAGCGATCTCCGCCAAGAAGCCCTATCAGTTTGTATCTCTGGATGGCAGCACTTTCCTTCCCGCGGGAGAGGACTTCGTCTCCGGCAAACTCTATTACGGAACCAAGTTGGATGACTTGCTGCGAGCGTTCGGGATGGCCGCCGCGGTGGAGGGCCAACGCTACTACCTTACCGATGAATCCGTGGAGAGGACCTATGTGGGGACTGTCGGCGCGGACGGGGCCATCTCGAACTTAGAGCTGTTTACGGAACAGGGCGGAGAAGGCTTGACGGTGGACGACCAAGGCGACGTCTACATCGCCGCAGGGCAAGTGTTCGTGTACAACTCGTCCGGCGATGCAATCGATACTATTGAGATTCCCGAACGGCCCTCGCAATTGTTGTTCGGCGGCGGCGATGGAAGTACTTTGTTTATTCTTGCGCGTAGCTCGTTGTATGCCGTCCAGACTCGTCGTAAACGCGACTAGCAGAGCGGAATCTTAATTTGCAACGGCCACCGGAATTTACGGACGTTCGCACCAGGGGCGCTTTCTATGCGGCCCTGGCCATACTGTTGGTTTTTATTCCCGCTTTCTCTGCGGCCCCTCGGCCAGACCTTCCGCTCGCTCAGTTGACGGATATCACCGATTCGACCGGCGTCAAATTCGATCATCTGTCCAGTCCCGAACAGAAATACATCGTGGAATCGATGAGCGGAGGCGTGGCGCTCATCGACTACGATCGCGACGGGTGGCCCGATATTTACTTCACCAACGCCCAGAGCGTGGAGATGGCGCTGGCCGGGAAGAAAGCGCGGAGCGCGTTGTATCACAACAATCATGATGGCACTTTTACTGACGTCACCGATAAGGCAGGCGTGGGTTATCCCTGCTGGGCGATGGGTGCGGTGGTGGGAGACTACAACAACGATGGCTGGCCCGATTTGCTAGTCACGTGCTTCGGAGGCGTAGTGCTGTATCGCAATAACGGCGATGGAACATTTACCGACGTCACCAAGCAAGCGGGCCTGAGCAATGATGCGCAATGGGCAACCGGAGCGGCTTTTGGCGACTACGACCGGGATGGTTGGACGGACCTGTTTGTGTCGCATTATGTGGATTTGAATCTGAACGATCTTCCGGCCTTCGGTTCCAAACCAACGTGCAAGTACCGCGGAATCGATGTCCAATGCGGACCTCGAGGGCTGCGGGGTTCATCGTCCAACCTGTACCACAACAACGGCGACGGCACGTTCGTGGATGTAACTAAGAAGACCGGAATTGCCGATTCCCCCAAGTCTTTTGGGATGACCGCGGTTTGGTCCGACTTCGACGGTAATGGACATCTCGACCTTTTTGTGGCCAACGATGCCGGAAGGAATTATCTCTACCGCAACGATGGCAGCGGACACTTTACCGATATCGCGTTTTCTTCGGAGGTAGCCGTCAACCAGGACGGGGTGGAACAGGCCAACATGGGTGTGGCACTGGGCGACTACCAACACACCGGCCGCTTTTCGATAGCGGTCACTCATTTCAGCGATGAATACACCACCTTATTTCGCAACGACGGGAAGATGAATTTTACTGACGCTTCCTATACATCCGGAATTGCTCCCAGCACCGCGCCCTACGTTGGCTGGGGCGACGCATTTTTCGACTTTGACAACGATGGCTGGCTCGATCTGTTTTTGGTGAACGGCCACGTCTACCCCCAAGTGGATACCATCGTAGCGGGCGCCAGATATCGCGAGCCGGCGCTGCTGTTTCTGAATCAGCGCAACGGCACGTTCAAGGACATCAGCAAGATTGCCGGCTCAGCCCTGCAAATCCCCAGAGTGAGCCGGGGGGTGGCCATGGGGGATTTGCTCAACGATGGACGGATTGACATTGTTATCGAGAATCTCGAAGGCAAGCCTACGATTCTTCGGCCGCAAGGTGGTCCCCTGAATCACTGGGTCGAGTTTGAATTAGTGGGAAGCAAGGGCAACCGGCTGGCTTTGAACGCGCGGGTAACAGCAACCGCGGGAGTTTTGGTGCAGACCAGCGAAGTGCGAAGCGGGGGAAGTTACCTCTCCCAGAACGATCTCCGGATTCATTTTGGCCTCGGCGGCAGTAGACGCGTGGATAAAGTGGAAATCTTGTGGCCGGCGGGAAACGCGGAAATCCTGAGCGATCTCGCGGCGGATCACCTCTACGTTGTGAAAGAAGGCGAAGGCATTGTTCCGGCCGAAAGAGGGAGGCCGGTAGCTCCGAAGAATTGATGGATGGACTTAAGGAGACGACGATGGGAAAAGGCACCTCGCGGCGCGATTTTCTGGAAATGTCAGCTCTCGGGCTGGCGGCAGCGATCGTCCCTAACGCAGCGGTCGAGCCAGGGGAGGCAGTCACCGGGCCCGGTAACAAGATTGTGAAGAGCGACACGGAGATTTCCATTTGGGTCACATCCGGCGACGACCGCTTTGCCGCCGCTCCTCGGGCCAAATGGGGTCCAGCTTTAGGGACACCCGGCGCTGATTCGATCCGCCTAAAACCCGCCATGAAGTTCCAGGAAATATTGGGATTTGGAGGCGCCTTTACCGACGCCACGTGCTACACGTTCAATCAACTCGAGCCGGCCGCGCGCGAAAAGCTGTTCCATGAGATGTTCCATCCGTCGGAAATGGGGCTGAGCGTTTGCCGGACCTGCGTTGGCTCGAGCGACTACTCGACAAAACTGTACAGCTTCGATGATGGCGAAGCGGATCCGGATCTCACTCGGTTTTCGATCGAGCATGACCGTGAGTACATTCTTCCCATCCTGCGCCAGGCACGACAAGCGAATCCCGACCTGTTCCTATTTTCATCTCCCTGGAGCCCTCCCGGCTGGATGAAGTTCAACGGCAGCATGCTGGGTGGTTCGATGCGCAACCATTACTTCCCGGCGTACGCTCAATACTTCCGCAGGTTTCTGCAGGGATATGCGGCCGAAGGCGTGCCGGTGCAAGCGATAACGACGCAGAACGAACTGGATACGGATCAAGATGGCAAGATGCCCGCTTGCATCTGGCCCCAAGAGTACGAAATTCAATTTGTGCGCGACCATCTGGGTCCGCTACTGGAACGCAGCGGGATATCCACGAAGATCTGGCTGCTCGACCATAACTACAATTTGTGGGGACGTGTGTTGGACACCCTGGAGGACGACAAACTTCGCACGTACGCCAATGCGGTTGCCTGGCACGGCTACGTTGGCACTTCGGACATGATGAGCAAGGTCCATGACCGCTATCCGGAAACAGCAATGTATTGGACCGAAGGCGGACCGGACTACCAAGATCCTGTTTATCTGACGGATTGGTGCAAATGGAGTGCGACTTTCAGCGACGTCCTGCGCAACTGGTGCCGCGCCATCACCGCATGGAACTTGGCTCTTGACCAGCAGGGCCGGCCGAACATCGGACCGTTTTCGTGCGGCGGCGTGGTGACCATCAACTCGCAGACCAAGGACATCACCCGCAGCGGGCAATACTGGGCCCTCACGCATTTCTCCCGCGCGATGCGTCGCGGCGCTCGCCGCTTTGACACTGAGAGCACGGCGCTCGAACTGCAGCACGCTGGCGCTGAGAATGCCGACGGCCAACAGGTGCTGATCGTCACCAACAGCGGAGCCGCAAGAACGATCGAACTTCAACTCGCAAACATGGCGGCCTCGGTTCCGGTGAAGGCGAATTCAGTCACCACTTTGGCTTGGAGGTGAGGGGCAGGCGGTTCATGGCGTCTCTTTGCTTTACGTTATTATCGTTGCACAGATCCACGGCGGTAATTGCGATGCGATGGATGGACGATTAGCCGGTCGACCTGGACGACGAAATAAACTGATCTGGGAAAAGCCGGAAATGAAAGGTCGTAAGGGAAACGCTAAACCGAATGGGCCGCCCATGGTGACGCTGACCACGGTCGCCAAGCGAGTGGGTCTGACGGCTGGAACCGTCTCGGTAGTATTAAACGATACGAAAGCGGCCGCTCGGGTGCCCGAACGAACCAGGAAACGTATTCTGGATGCGGCGCGGGAACTCCGCTACAAACCGAATTTTTTGGCGCGCTCGTTGCGCGTCAAACGCACCCACACGGTCGGGGTGATCGCGCAAGAGATCGGAGACATTTACGGCGCAATGGTGATTAGTGGCGTGGAACGATATTTGCGCCAGGAGAACTATTCTTTTCTGACGGTGATCCACCGGCATGACCCGCGGCAACTGCAATCCTATTCCGAACTGCTGGAGTCGCGCGGGGCCGAGGGAATTATCACCGTGGACACTTCGATCGTCGAAACGCCGAGGTTGCCTACCGTGGCGATCGCTGGCCACCAACGCATGGACGGCGTCACCAACATCGAGCTCGATCACCGCGCCGCCGCCCACATGGCTTTCACGCACCTGACGGATCTCGGGCATCGCCGAATCGCGCTCATGAAGGGTCCACCGGAAAGCTCGGACACCGACGCGCGCTGGGAAGCAATTTGTGAAGCAGCCGATGCGCTGAAAACTAAGATCACACCGCAAGTTTTCACGCAGTTGACTACCAGCGCCACCCCGCAACCGGGCTATGAAGCGACGAAAGAGCTGCTCAGAAAATCGCGGGACTTTACGGCCTTGTTTGCGTTTAACGATCTGGCCGCGATCGGCGCCATTCGCGCGGTCGACGAGGTGGGATTGCGCGTCCCAGCCGATATTTCCGTGGTTGGATTCGACGACATACCGAGTGCGGCCTATATCCGGCCGAGCCTGACCACGGTGCGCCAGCCCTTGCACAAAATGGGTGAGATCGCGGCGCGCACTTTACTCGAACAGATTGAAAAGCGGTCCGATTACGTTCCAGAGATCGCGATTGAACCCGAGTTCGTGATACGTGAGTCCACTGCAAACGCAACCATCCTCGTGAAAGACTAAACGCTATCCTTCCCATCCGTCTTCGCCTACCGCACGCTTGTCTGCTGAAAAGATCACAGATTAATGAGACTATTTTGCTTCCGTGGATTCGTCCTCTCAACCCGTTGCGCGCCACCGCATCGTCACGGCGCTGCTACATTTGGGCTTCGTTCTCACCGGTATTTTTATGGTTCTGCTCGGACCAGCGTTGCCCGCGCTGGTACAGCGCTGGGGATTGAACGATTCGCAAGCCGGGCTGTTTTTCGCGGCGCAATTTCTAGGATCGGTGTTGTCGGGTTTCCTGTCCGGCTTACTGATACCCAGGTTCGGCTTTCGGCCGGCTTTTGTAAGTGGTCTCGCGCTCATGGCAGCGGGCGCGGCGTTCTTCTTGCACGGATCCTGGCTGTTGGCGCTGCTTGCTGTTTTCGTATTCGGTTTCGGCGCCGGCTTTATGAACGCGGGAACGAATCTGTGGATCGGCCAAGCCTACGTTTCAGGAGCGTCCGGGGCGTTGAGCTTCGTTAATTTTTCGTGGGCGGTGGGCGCGGTGGCCTGCCCGTTAATCGTCCAGTTCATGCAATCTGTCGCGCGCTTTCACGAGTTGTTGATTTCACTGGCCGTAGCTGCCGCGCTTCTAAGTGCGGTGTTCGCCGCCACGCCGGTGGACCTGGTGGAGTTACGGAATGCCGACATCGATTCGGCTTCAACCGTCCCCATCAAAATCCCGCGAGACTACTATGCAGTGGCACTCATTATCCTGTTGTTTCTTTACGAGGGAGCAGAGACCTCGCTGGGAGGATGGCTGGCCATGTACTCGCGCGAACTCTCCAGCGTCGACAGACTCCGGGTGGGAGTGGTTGCGCCTTCGTTTTTCTGGGCGGGTATGATGCTGGGCAGGCTCGCTGGCCCTGCAATCTTGAGGAAAATCTCAAGCAAACCGGTGGTCGAGGCGAGTGTGGGTTGCGCGCTGCTCAGTAGTATCCTGCTGCTTCGCTCGCCGTCATTAATTCCACTGTTCGGAGAAGCATTGGTGGCCGGGCTGGGATGCGCGCTGGTTTATCCGATCCTGGTGGCGCGAGCCATCGAGCGATATGGTGTTGCGGCGCGCACGGTGGTGGGACCAATGCTGGCGATCAGCGGATTTGGGCCCGCCTCGATGCCTTGGCTGGTGGGCGTGATTGCTTCACACGTTGGAGACTTGAAAGCGGGATTGGGCGTGGTACTGGTGGCGTTGATCACGATCCTGGGCGGCCTTCGGTTCGTCTACGGCGATGCCAGTCTCAAACCGAGCCCCGACTTACCGGCACGGGAGTAACCGCGATCAGTTGGCATCCTTGCCCGTTCTTTGGAGGCAAAATCGAACTTAAACGGAGCCGATTCAACGGTTAGATTACAGATGTTGCTATCTTGCATGTTGATCAGGGGGAACTAGGGTCAGTGATGATGGCTCAAAATAAGCGAGACCATGCGCTAGGCGCGCGCATCCTATGTGCATAAAATGCAAGCGGAATCAGAATGGGTTGTGACGGAAGCTGATAACGGGAGGAATTTTTGAAGTTCAAGGACAAGCGGCGGAAGCATCATCACTTTAAGGTCACCGTGTTTTATCACGATGGGGAGAAGTTCGCTCGTACCTATATCGACAAGATTCGCGCGCACCGCTTCGCTAAGCGCCAGCAAGCTTCGCCGGTTGTGGCCCGCACTCGAGTTTTGCAAGTGGCATGACTTGAGGGCAATTCCCTGACGCTTATGTTCGAGCGTGATGTCTTTTTGACCCAAGTCGTGCATACTTCCGGGAAGCAAGTCTTGCTCGTAGCGGACGGTTCCGGAGACGCGTCTAGCTCCCGACGCGGACGCGCTGGCCCTCTGCCCCTTTGAGCGTAGCCTCCTGGTATGTTCACCCTGCCTTAAGCGAGAGAGCAATCCCTTGCTCCCATTCGTGGAGCATGCGGTTGCCGATCTCCTCGAATTCCTGATGGCCTTCGATGTAGGTGCCAAGCTCATAGGAGACGTCTGCAATCGCGGCGGTGGTCCGTGCGAGGATCTCACGGATGCGGGCTGGGGTGCCTCCCATGCGCGTTTCGCCCAATCTCTGCAGCTCCTTTGCGCTTGCCCATTTCGTCGTGCCGTTAAGCGTCAGGGCCATGCTGTCCTTGGGCAGGTAGACGGAAGTGGTCACGAGGTCATAGACGGGGGCAAGCCTGGCTTCGCCCTGAACATCGTCATAGAGAATCCCGAAGTTCTTCAGATGTGCATCGCCGTTGCGCAGCGCGCAGTTGATGGCGATGAGGGTGAATAGCCTCTCCAGGTCTTCGCCCACATGCGGAGAGTTCGCAAAGTCCGCAAAGCGCTTCATGATCGAAGTCTCGTAGCTGCCGCGATATTTCTCATCGGTACGGCGGGCATTGAGCACGCAGAAATCCTCAAATCCACGATAGGTGCCATCAGGCCGCAGATCGAAACGGTCAATAACGAGCGCGAGCGCGTCTTCCGCGAGGCGGTAGGGTGGGACATCGAGACCGCATTTCTCGGCGACCTTGAGGCAGAAGAATTCATTGGCCGCGAGCTGCGGGTATTCGTTCTGCTCCCAGAATTTCACGATGTGTGTCGCGCCTCGGTAGCTTTGGGAGAGCCTCCGCGTAGCCTTGCTGAGCGCGACGGAAGCTCCTTCGTCGCGCACCAGAACCTTCGGCTGCACGCCACTAATGCCGGAGAATGAGGCAAACTTGTCGATGAGGTAGCGGAAGAGATCGCCGCCGCGGCGCTGCGCGAGGATTTCGTCCACCGACTGAAAAGGCACATCCTCCTGCAGCTGCTCCTTCTGGCCGGTATAGCGGATGCGTCCCACCTGCGAGCGGCCGACGATGCCCAGGAGGTCAAACTCGTCAAAGGTGCCGGTGGCCTTGGCGAATGCGAGGCGCAGCCTTTCGCGGAGCACGCCTTCGGGCAGGTTCATCTCGAATATCGGAGGAAGTCCGAACTGCATCTCCCAAGAAGGGAGGCGCACCGGCATGGTAACGGAGACGGCGCGCGCGCGCGCAATGTCCGGCAGATAGACGAAGCTACTGCCGCGAGTCCCATACCTGTCGAGCAGCCCCGCCTCAGCGGCGTCGGTCCAGACCTTTATCATCGCGTTCTTCTTCCATGAGTTCGTCGAGCGTCGGACGGCGCGCGCTCGCCTCTTGCAGCTTTAGTTCAAGACCAAGAGCAGAAAGAATATTGGTAATCTTGGAATATCCGAGTTCGCCCAGGCGCGCGTTCTCCAGGCCGTCGAGCGTGGTGCGGCCGACTCTTGCTTTTTTTGCAAGGGCAGTCTGGCTTAAACCGAGCGATCTGCGCTTTGCGGCGATCTGCTCGCCTACCGAGGATAGGGGCAACATATGACTAATATACTAGTCATTTATGGTATTGGCAACTGGTTTGCTCAATATACAGTGCCACATGATCCACTGACGGAGCGAACGGGGGGCACCCTGATAATAGGAACCTCGGGTCTAGGGAAAGCTCTCGGCGTTCTTCTCGGTAACGAGCCGGTGCTCTGCGGAGTCTGCATGGGAGTTGTTTTCTCCGGCTTCGTAGCCATTCTGACGTTTGTGGCCCACCACAAGCTGCCTTATCGCAGGATGCTTGTCCTCACAAGGGTCCTCCTGGGAGTCGTTCTGGTGGTGATGGCTTCCACCGCCTCCAGCTTGGTGCGCCACTTGTAGAGGCATCGCTGGGTCACCCCGAGTTCCTTGGCCAACTCTCCGACGCTCTCGCAGCTCCTGATGCGCTCTACAGCCATGCGCTGGAACTTCCGGGAATATCGCTTTCTTCTCTCCACTCGCGTCTCCTCCCCGGAAAGTGTGCCCATCGCGAGTGTGCCAATTCAAGGGGTCAGTCCATTTTGGAGTGCCCCCTTGCGTTAAAGAATGTCAGGAAGCTTTGCAGTAAGGAGGATCGGTTGTCTTTTCGCCACATCAGAGCAAACGGCACCACCACTTTCAGATCTACGATGGGCAGCAAAGCGACACCTCTTGGGCATTGCCATCTTGCAGACTCACTCACCAAAGCAACGCCCAACCCGCAGGAGACCAAACTGAGGATCGTGGCATGGTCATCGGCTTCTTGCACAACCCGCGGCGTTTTCAAGCCCCCGCGGGAACACGCCTCCATCAAACGGTCATAGGCGGCAGGGTTCGCCCGACGAGGAAAGCAAACAAAGGGCACGTCATTCAGGTCCCTCAGTCGGAGCTTCGTCTGTCTGGTCAGCGGATGCCCTTTCGGCGCTGCGAGCACAATCCTGTGTTGTGCCACCAGCCGCTGATCCAATTCCTTGCTCAATATGCCCATGCTGACTATGAAGCCCGCATCAAGTCTGCCCGACCGGATGGCTTCCACTTGCGCGAGGGATAGCATGGGAATGGGTGTCAGTTCAGCGTTCGGCTGTCTCTCTCTGAACCAGCGAAAAAACTCCGGAACGACGCCATGCCAAGAAATGCTCTCCACAAATCCCACCCGGAGCGTTCCGGCCTTGCCGCTTGCCACGCACTCGGCGCGCCGGGTGGCCTCCTGAACTTCCGCCAGAATTCGTCGCGCATCTTCCAAAAATAGCTTTCCTGCCGCGCTCAATTTGACGCCGCGAGGGAGGCGGTCGAACAAAGGAAACCCAATCTCTTTTTCCAAATCTTGAATTTGGCGGGAAAGCGCCGGCTGTGCGATGTGCAGCCGCTCGGCTGCTCGACCGAAGTGCTGCTCTTCACCGACTCCAACAAAGTAGCGCAGATGTCGCAATTCCATATCGATACCTCCAAGGCATCGGAATTATAGCAACGATGTCTTGGACACATGAGGCTTTCTTTTCGGAAGATAACGCCGTGAAGAGCGTCGGCAAAAGAGGATTTCCGGAAAGGTCCATCCTGTTAGGAGGACATCGATGAAGGCACTTGTCGTTAATGCGCTCGGCGGCGGGTTCGACTCTGAAGAGATAGACATTGCCTCACCTATCGGGCGCGAAGTTCTGGTCGACGTGCAAGCCTCTGGGCTATGTCATACCGACCTTCTGTTCGCTACAAACGATATCGTTCCAATGCCCGCGGTGCTTGGTCACGAGGTTGCGGGGGTCGTTGCCGAAGTAGGTCGCGATGTCACGCAGATCCGCATCGGAGATCACGTCGTAGGTTCTCTAGCGCAGTCGTGCGGAGCTTGCGCTCGATGTTTATCGGGTCGGCCCTTCCAGTGTATGCATCCGGAGTCGACGCAGCGCCGACCGTCCGATGCCCCTCGTATAACCCGCAATGGAGTTGCCTTGTTCCAAGGCTTCGGGCTGGGAGGCTTCGCCGAACGCGCGCTCATCCATGAGAACCAGCTTGCCGTCGTACCCAAGGAGCTTCCGTTCGCCCAAGCTGCGCTGCTCGGCTGCGGAGTTGTAACTGGCGCCGGTTCCGTCTTGAATACCGCAAACGTCAGCGCTGGCGACACTGTCGTGATCTTCGGCGCCGGAGGAGTTGGGCTTAATGCCGTGAGTGGCGCGCGCATCGCAGGCGCGTCGCGCATCGTCGTCCTAGACATTCAGGCGAAGCGACTCGACGAGGCCAAACGATTCGGCGCCACCGACGTCATCGACTCCGCAACGACGAAACCCGTCGAGGCCGTCCGCGATCTCCTCCCGGGAGGAGCTGATCACGTCTTCGACTTCGTAGGGCTCAAGGCGGTGGCCGAGCAGGGGCTCGCAATGCTCGGCGGCGGCGGCGGACTGTACTTGGTCGGCGTGGCGAAACCCGAGGTCGACATCAGTCTAAACATTTTTGGTGCGATTGGCGGACAGAAGCGCGTAGTCGGTGTGAATTTCGGCTCGACCAACGCCAAGCGTGATATTCCGATGTACGCACAACTGTACTTGCAAGGCCGGATGAACCTAGACGACCTGGTTTCTAGAGAGATTTCACTGCGTGACGTGAATGACGGTTACGCGGCGTTAAAGGACGGCTCGCTCACCCGCGTCGTCGTTACTTCGTTCTAGCTGTAGACGCTCATATAAGGAGGCACAGAATGGCAATGAAGGAAGCAATCGCCGGGGGAGAGAAGATCAAAACAATTACCACCCACTATATCGATGGAGCGTTCGTGGAATCTCACGGGCGCGAAGTCATAGACATCATCAAGCCGACCAACGGCAAAGTGATTGCCCGCGTCACGCTGGGCGACGAAGAAGATACGCGGCGCGCCATCGCCGCAGCCAAGCGCGCGTTTGCGAGTTACGGCCGTTCAACGAAGGAAGAACGAGCACAGATCTTGCGGCGGCTGCACGCGGCCGCCTCGGCGCGTATCGACGATCTGACGGCCGCGATGGTCGAGGAGTACGGCGGAGTCGTCCAGTTCGCCAGGCCGATTGTGGAGTCGGGCGTCAACGCGTTCCTGGCGTCGGAGAAGGCGCTCCAAGATCTGCCACTTACACGAAGCTGGGGCAAGACGACAGTCACCATGGAGCCGGTCGGCGTGGCTGGCTTGATCACGGCGTGGAATGCAAACGCGCTGTTCATTTGCCTCAAGCTGGCGTCGGCCGTCGCCGCCGGTTGTACGGTCGTGCTCAAGCCCAGTGAGATGAGCTCCCTTCAGACGCGGGTGATGGTCGAGGCTCTGCACGAAGCCGATCTCCCCAAGGGTCTTTTGAATGTTGTGACGGGCCTCGGCAACATCGTCGGCGCCGAGCTTACACGCAATCCTGACGTCGCCAAGATTTCGTTCACGGGTTCGGTTGGCGTTGGCGAGGGAATTATGCGTGATGGCGCCGCAACGATGAAGCGCGTCACACTGGAACTGGGCGGCAAATCGCCAACGATCCTGCTGGATGATGCGGTTCTTGACAAGGCGATTCCGGCGGCTCTTGTCTTGGCCTTTATGAACAGCGGGCAAGCCTGCGCAGCAGGGACGCGCCTCCTCGTGCCTAAGAGTCGGCTCGACGAAATAAAGCCGCGCATCCGCGAAGCGATGCGCGCTCTTACCGTCGGTGATCCGGCTGATCCCAAGACCGCTATTGGACCGATGGTGTCGCAGAAACAGTACGAACGCGTGGAGTCTTATATCCGTAAAGGCATCGAAGAAGGAGCGGAGGTTCTCGTGGGTGGGGAAGGTCGTCCGGAAGGTCTCGAAGTAGGTTACTTCGTAAAGCCCACGGTATTCGTGAATGTGCGGAACGACATGGCCATCGCTCAAGAAGAGATTTTCGGCCCCGTTCTCTGTGTGATCGCGTATGACACCGAGGAAGACGCGATACGGATCGCCAACGACTCCAGATATGGTTTACACGCCGCTGTACTGGGGACTGACATCCAGCGCGCGCGTCGCGTGGCTTCACAAATACGGTCCGGGCGCGTGGTGATCAACGGCATGACGGATGATCCACAGGCACCGTGGGGAGGATTCAAATACTCCGGCGTCGGCCGTGAATATGCTGGATACGGGATGGAAGCGTTTCTCGAAACCCGAGCCATCCTAGAGGCCTAAGGAGACCAACCCATGAGCAAACACGTCACCATCTCACCCGAAGAAGCTGCGGATCGCCTCGCTATTCGAGAGCTCGTCGAGGCCTATGCGCACTGCGCCGATCGTCGCGATGCGAAAGGCCAGATGGCACTCTTTACCGCGGACACCCACTTCGTGGTGTACATGAACGCCAAGGATTCAAAGCCCTCACAGGAGCTACATTCACGCGAGGCGCTCGCTCCGGTCTTCGCCGATCTGAATCAGTACGCCGCGACCATGCACTTCCTTGGGCAGACCACGATCCTCACGCTGACGCGCGACCGAGGCACAGCGGAAACTTATTGCATGCCCCATCACCTCACGATCGACGGTGGAAAGCGACGCCTGATGATTGCGGCTCTCCGGTATTCGGACGAGTTCGTGAAGATCGACGGCGCTTGGTTATTTGCCGAGCGTCTGCTCTACGTCGACTGGATCGAAGAGCGCGCACTGTGATGAAAGCTACCGACGGCGAGCCAAAAGCGCATCGTAATTGTTGGCGCGACTGGAATGGTCGGCGGATACGCACTTCGCTACGCGCTCGAGAACTCCGCTGTCGGAAGTGTGACGTCGATTGGGCGCAAGAAGATCGGCATCTCGCATCCCAAGCTCACGGAGGTTCTGCATCGAGACTTCTCGGACTGCTCCGCACTCGCGGAGACGCTCTTGGGTCAAGACGCAGTGGTGTTTTGCCTGGGCACGTATACGGGTTCGGTCTCGGACGCGGAACTCCGCACGATAACCGCCGACTACACAATCGAGTTCGCGCGAGTTCTCCACCGCAGCAGCCCCGGCGCGGCGTTCTCATTTTTGAGCGGGAATGGCGCGGACCCGACGGGACGAAGTCGGATGCCCTTCGCACGCTACAAGGGAGAGGCCGAGAACGCGCTACTCGCGGCAGGATTCCCTCACGTTTACCTCTTCCGGCCTGCGTACATCTACCCCGTGCAGCCGCGGAAGGAACCGAATTTCAGTTACCGCTTCTTGCGCGGGATTTATCCGTTGTTTCGCCTGCTGTTCCCTAACCAGGTGATTCGCGCCGATGACTTGGCCCTAGCCATGGTGGTTGCCGCCGTAAGCGAAACAGGGCTGCGCGGCGGCCCGGTTTTCGAGAACCGTGAGATCCGAGCCATGGTCGAGTCCCTTCAAGCTCTACAACGGTAACGCAACGAGAAAGCGCGGGTTCGAACGGCAGATCCGCGCTGTTTCCTTGATCTTAACGAACCTCCAACTGGTACAGATCATCGGGCAGCCCGCTAGGCGGCCGAGTTCGCAAATGACTTACGGCCATTGTGACTGTGAAGGTCTGAGCAGGCTTCAGCGAGGCTTGCGTTCACTGTCACGCGCTTCGGCCAAATCAGCCAAGCTGTCTAACACACTGCAAATCAGGTCTCTTACTTTCGCTGAAGTCATATTCAACGAACATCTCCTTGAATCTGCTAGATGGCGTGCATATTCTCAGCGCAACGATGTAGCAATGAACGTAGCGCCTCGATTTCTTCTTTTTTGAACCCGGACGTCATTGCTTCCTCAACTCCCATTAGCAATCTATGGGCTTTCGCGAGCACTACGTCACCTTTTTCGGTTAATTCACTTTGTCGTATGCGGCCATGGGTAGGGTGGGGCTTTCTGCGTAGCAAACCGATTCTTTCTAAGTTGGCGACGATTCCTTGCATGCTTTGGGCGGTGACGAATGCGCCTCGCGCCAGTGCGGCATTTGAAATTCCGGGTTGAAGTTCAACAGCTGAAAGAACGTTGTACTGGGGCACAGTGACGCCGATTGGTTCCAACAGCTCGTCCATGCTCATCCTTAGCGCGTGCTGCGCTCGTTTGAGCATGTAGCCCAATCTATGAGCCTGGGGATGATTTGCGGGCTTGGTCTTTGGCATACGCTCCCGAGCTTGACATATAAGGCTCCTTATATTATATAAGGGTCATGACATTATCTCTCCGCGACAACAAGAACGCCAAACTGATTGGGCCGAATTTCATCGCTCTGCAGGTCCGGGACCTGGAGGCTTCCAAAGCCTTCTACGTTGAACGCATGGGGCTCACTCCGATTCCACAGAGTCCACCCGGTGCGGTGGTCTTCAAGACCGAACCAGTGCCGTTCGGAATACGAAAGCCTCTCGTCGATCTGGACGCCACAAGTTTGCTCGGTTGGGGAGTGTCGCTTTGGATCGCCGCCACTGATGCAGACGTGCTGCATGCACAACTGAGTGAGGCAGCGGTTCCCATCGTTCTTCCTCTGGCAAATGGGCCGTTCGGCCGCTTCTTTGCCTTTCGTGATCCAGATGGTTACACCATCACGGTCAGCACGGCGCAGCCGAAGGTCGCTAGGACCACCCTCGATCCGAAGGGCGGCTACCTGACATTCATCAACACGTTTACTGTAGAGAGGGATAATGCGGAACGGTTGCTACAGGCGCTGAGAGATGCTACGGAACAGGTCTTCCGTCATCGACCGGATTTTATTTCAGCGAACCTCCACATAAGCCGCGATCTACGCAGAGTAGTGAATTATGCCCAAAGGCGCTCCAAAGAGGACTACATTGCGATGAGCAAGCAGCCTGAAGTCCAAGCACATATGAAGCAGGCGGCTGCGTTGGCGATTTCTTTCGATCCGGTTGACTATGATCTGCGTGATATTGTGCTGGCGGAGTAGCTGCGATGGCTAGGTTCTGGGTAGGCGTAGCGAGCCGGCAACATGTGCTCGCCGCAGTTCGCGGAGCCTTTTGCCAACTAAACCATGGCAAAGAAGCTCCGGTACGGCGGTTGCAGATGGGGGACAGCATTGTCTTCTACTCACCCCGAGAGCGCATGGAAGGAGGCAAATCACTCCAAGCATTCACCTCTGCGGGGAGGATCCTGGACGAGGTTCCCTATCAGGTCGACCAATCCAAAGACTTCCGACCATTTCGTCGCAAGACAGAATACTTCAAAAGCAAAGACGCCTCTATCCACCCTTTCTTGGAAGAGTTGTCCTTTACGAAAGGGCGGAGTAACTGGGGTGCTGCCCTCCGCATGGGCATTTTCCAGATGAAACGCGAAGACTACTTGAAGATCGCAATAGCCATGGGGATCAGTTTCGAGGAGAGTGCCGATTGAGAACCCAATCCTTCTACCGCGCCCTTCTCTTTAGCCGAATGCTCTATGGTTGAGCTACCGAGAAACGGCAAGTGATTTGGGCGAGCGCTCTATCTATCTATGTCTCGATAGACTGTTCTTGGCAGGTTCGTGCTTTAGGTTCGGGGATTCGCTAGCCCATTCAGTTTCTGCTGGCCTCTAGCTCAGAACCGACGGGCTCCGGCACCGCTAGTTCGGAGCGGTTACGGCCGTTTTCTTTCGCCCGATAGAGCGCATCGTCGGCGAGCTGTAGGAGTGTTTTGGCATCGAGACAAGGGGGATAGCTACTCACTGCGACACCGAGGCTTGCCGTCACTCGTATCGGGCCCGCGCGCGCGGGTATGGACTGCGATTCGATATGTCTGCGGATCCTTTCGGCCAATGCCATCGTGCCGCGAGCATCCGCGAATGGAGCAACAATCAAGAATTCCTCCCCGCCGTAGCGCCCGACACTATCGTAGGGACGCGTGGATTCTCTGAGCCACTGCGCGACCGTCCGCAAAACGGCATCCCCCGACAGGTGGCCATAGGTGTCATTCACGTTCTTGAAGTGGTCGATGTCGGCCAGAATGATTCCAAATGGGCGGTTATCGCGGACCTGCCGGGACATCTCCCGGCCTAGCGCGTCCAGGATCGCGGGGCGATTGGGGATCGCAGTCAAGGCGTCATTGGTTGCCTGGTAATGCAGCTTCTCCTGCGCGGCCAGCAAATCGTCTTGTAAGCTCAGAATCCGCCCGCCGACACGAAGGCGCGCGCGGAGTTCCTGGGCGTCAAAAGGTTTGGTCAAGTAATCGTCGGCACCGAGTTCGAGGCCTTGGAGAAGATCCTGTTTCTGGCTGCGCCCTGTGAGCAAAAGCACGTAGATGTAGGGACGGTCCTTGCGCTTACGGATTCGTTGGCAAATCTCGACGCCTTCCATGCCGGGCATCATCCAATCTAGAACGGCCAAACGGGGCGCGTCCGCGCCATCGAGAAGGCGAAAGGCCTGCATTCCGTCCGTGACGACAGTCACGTCATAACCCCATTTCCCGAGAACGGACTCGAGCATCCGGCTGGAAACGGGGTCGTCCTCGGCAATCAGAATCTTCTTGCTCTTTTCAATATCGTTCATCAGGTTGTAGGGAAATTCAGCCCCTCAAGGCTATTTGAGTAACGGGACAGAATATGCCCACTTTGGCACAGGTTCTTATGAGATACCACGAGCGTTGGATCAGTGGCGCCATTCTTGCGGCTGAACCAGAGATTGAGGAACACAATGGCCTATATCTGAACTCAAATAAGCTGCGAGGACAACCTGAGGTAACCAATGAGAACTTGTCTCAAAGGGCACAGATCATTTCCCGGCCTGTGAATACTCTTAGCGTGCAGGCAGGTTCCCCAACTTCACTAACGGACACCAATGCGTAGCTTACAATTGGTTCGAACCACGCAAGAGAAGCGGCGTTTCCGGACAAAGCAAACAGATATCGTTAGCAGTCCTTCGATGCGCGTTAGTGTTATTCATCGTGACCACGCAGACGCCGAACGATCCGCGCAGGAACTGACCCAGGCGCACTACAGGGTGAGAGCGGACGTTATCCTGACCTTAGAGCAATTCATGTCGCTGACCGCCACGATGCAGCGGGAAACTGTGGCGGAACTCATTCAAAAAGGCGCTACGGATTGCGTTCAGACCGACAGCATCGGCGATCTTCCCGCCGTGGTTCGCCATCTGCTGAGTGTAAAGAAATCAGATGAGCCGTGCGACCGAACAGAGGAGAAGGTCCGACATTCGGAGGCGTCTTACCGGGCCTTAATCGAAAATCCGCACGGGATTTGCCGCTGCTCTCTGAAAGGAAAGCTTGTGGACGTCAACCAGGCCCTAGTGAAGATGCTGGGGTGTACCTCGAAAGAAGAGGCGCTGCTAGCTGACCTCACCAGAGAAATCATCCGGGATCCCTTCAAACGGCAACAACTGCTCGGAAACCCAGGATTGGCGAGCCGAACCGACACCCTGGAAGTTGTCTGGAAGCGGAAGGACGGCACGGCTCTTAAGGCCACGCTTAGCGGACGCGAAGTGATCGGCGCAAACGGGCGCGTGCGCGGTTACGCGATTATTGCTGAGGATGTGACCAAACAGCGCGAGTTGGAGCAACATTTGCGCCAACAGGCCGCAAAGGACTCCCTTACCGGCTTAGCCAACGACCAGAGCTTCACAGCGGCTCTCGATGGTGAGATCAAACGATCAAAGCGCACCGGCAGAGAGTTTGCGGTATTACTCTTTGCCCTGGACGATCTAACGACGCTCAACGATCGCTACGGGCCCGCGGTAGGAAATACAGCGCTTTGCAGGCTAGCCGACGCGGTGTCCATGGGTCGTCGGCGCATCGATACCGCCGCGCGTCTCCACGGAGACAGGTTTGCGCTGGTATTGCCAGAAACGCCTTCGGAACCTGCCCATTTGGTCTCGGAGCGCATCTGCCACACTCTGAGCGATGATGGCCGGGCTCCTAAGTTATCAGTGAGCGTAGGCGTGGCCACCTATCCCAAGGATGGCGAAGAAGCCGCAATTCTCCTGGCTGCCGCTAACGTAACAACCCAGACGTCGAACGCCCCTAGTAGCTGAACCTTCCGTGGAGTGGTCGGTATTTTTTGCCGTTTTTTTTTCATCTATATCCACGATTCATCCCCGACGCGCGTCCTGCTCAGATCGTCGGTCCCGCTGGCTCTGTTCTCCACTTTTCGCCCGCGGCGCGACGCTAAAGTTCCGTTTGGTCGCTTAGAAGCGATCGTTCCTCAGGAAGCTCCATGCCAAATAGCTACTGAAGCGCGGCTGATCCACAAACTCGGCGAACGCGGCTCTCATCACCGGAGCCTCGGCTAGCCATACCGTCCATACGGAGCGGACGCGCCGCAATATCCAATGGCCAGTCTCGTAGAACAGGGAGAAGCAGGCGCGACGACCGCCGAATCAAAGGCAGATATCCAGCTAAGATGCTCCTATTCAACTACTTACGTGAAAGTGTGTGTACTTCCGGACGTATGGCGGTGCCGGCACCGTCCGCGTGGCCACGTGCACGTGGCCGGAATCCAGTGGGTGGCGATGGGCGAAAACCTGGCCACGGACCAGAGCGTCGTCCGCGCCGAAGCGGCCTTAATGAATGAACCGAAGTTTCAAGAAAACCATCGCGCAAATATCCTGAGCCGGACCTTCACCACTGTCGGGGTAGGAATTGCGACTGGACCGCTCTACATTACACAGGAATTCGTGCAGGCGCGCTAGACACGCGGGACCGCCCGCGGGTCGTTCTCGCAGCGCTCCTCACTCGGTTCGTACTTCAGGACCGATCGGTAACAGCACCTCTCCCCACCCATCGCGATCTGCATGTGTCTCCTTCTGGACAATTCACGCCGAGTGGTCCGCAGGTTGTCTATTCGACACCTACCTAGGAGCCTAACTACAAGGCGGAACAGGGGGGATATAGAATTGAACTCCCATCAGGTAAACCGGCGCGCGGCTACAGGCTGCCCTTCGCAGGCATAAGGTCCAAAATTTTCCAACCTGAAGTGAAATGAAAGATAAGTCTCTTTTAGACCGAAAGCTGCAACTCGCATTTGCATGTGCCATTTTGGCACTGCTCGTCGTGGGTGCCATTTCCTATCGCGGCATAGCCGTCTCTACGGAAAGAGACCGCTGGGTGCGGCACACCCACGAGGTTCTGGAGAGCCTGCAGGACTTACGCCTGGCAATGGAAAGCATCGAATCCAGCTACAGCGGCTTCGTGCTGACGGGCAAAGAATCCTACATCGAATCCTATGATGCCGACATAGTCAGGGTACAGCTGGCTGAGGAAGCCATTCGCAGCTTAACGCTGGACAACTCCAACCAGCAGAACCAGCTTCCAGCGCTTGAACGGCTGGGTGCCGAAAAGATCCAGTTTGGCAAGACGGTGATTGGCCTGCGCCAAAACAAAGGATTCCAGGCGGCAACAGATGCGATTCAAAGAGGGCCGGGCCTGCGGATCATGGATGAGTTTCAAGAAATAGTCCGCCAGATGCAGGGCGAAGAATTGCGATTGTTGGTGCAACGCAACGCGGACGGGAAACGGCGCTTGAGGCAGACCAAAACCGTTCTGATTCTCGGAACCCTCCTGGGGTTGTTGATCGCCGCAATGGCCGGTTGGAGCATCGAACGCGACCGCTGCGAACGCCTTCTTGCAGCGGAGGCGCTCCGCGACAGTGAGGAAAAATATCGGACACTACTTGACGGCGCTCAGGACTATGCGATTTTCATGCTGGACCCCCTGGGACAGGTTGTCAGCTGGAATGCCGGCGCCGAACGAATCAAGGGCTACAAAGCGGAAGAAATTATGGGCCGAAACTACGCCTGCTTGTTTACCCAGGAAGACATCGAGCGGGGCTGGCCGGAGGAGATGCTTCGTGTGACCACGGCCAGCGGCCGGCACGAAGAAGAGTGCATGCGCGTACGGAAAGACGGCTCCCGATTTCTGGCGAGCGTCACCTGTACAGCGTTGCTCGACCCGGCCGGAAAACTGCGGGGGTTTTCCGAGATCAGCCGCGATGTGAGCGAAAGCAAAGAGTCGGGTGCGAAGTACAGCGGGCTGCTGGAAGCGGCGCCGGATGCGATGGTAGTGGTGAACCATTCCGGGAAAATCGTGCGCCTAAATGTACAGGCGGAGAAGCAATTCGGATACCGGCACGATGAGCTGGTTGGGCAAAAAGTGAAGAGCATCATTCCGCAGGGTTTTGCGGAACGGCTAATCGCCGACGGTACTCGAACCGCGGCGGAAGCGCTGGCGCAGCAGATCGGCACGGGGATTGAGCTCCACGGGCGGCGGAAGAACGGAAGCGATTTTCCGATCGAGATCATGCTGAGCCCATTGGAAAGCGCCGAGGGAGTGCTGGTGACCGCGGCGATACGCGACATCAGCGTGCGTAAGGATGCGGAAAAGCATCTGGCGCAGATGGAGGGCAGGTACCGAGGGCTGCTGGAGGCGGCGCCGGATGCGATGGTGGTAGTGAACCAGAGCGGGGAGATCGTGCTGCTGAACGTACAGGCGGAGAAGCAATTCGGATACCGGCGGGATGAGCTGGTCGGACAGAAAGTGAAGAACATCATTCCGGAGGGCTTCGCGGAACGGCTGGTTGCTGACGCTCTTCGATCCGCGGAAGACGCGCTGGCGCAGCAGATCGGTACAGGGATTGAACTCAATGGACGGCGGAAGAATGGGAGCGATTTTCCGATCGAGATCATGCTGAGTCCCTTGGAAAGCGCCGATGGAACCCTGGTGACGGCAGCGATCCGCGACATCACCACGCGAAAAAAGGCCGAAGCGGATCTTCTCCAGAAGGTAGTGGAACTCAACCGCTCGAATGAGGAATTGGGTCAATTTGCCTACATCGCCTCTCACGATTTGCAGGAGCCGCTGCGGATGGTCGCCAGTTACACCCAACTGCTTTCCAGACGGTACAAGGGAAAGCTGGATTCCGATGCCGATGAATTTATCTCATTCGCCGTGGACGGGGCCAGCCGCATGCACCGGATGATCCAAGATTTGCTGGCCTATTCGCGCGTTGGGACGAAAGGAAAGGACCTGCTTGACGCCTCCAGTGAAGAAGCGTTGCAACAGGCGCTCATGAACCTGCGTGGCGCCATCGAAGACAGCGCCGCGCTGGTGACCCACGATCCTTTGCCCGCCGTGATGGCCGACGAAATGCAATTGATCCAGTTATTTCAGAACCTGGTGGGCAATGCGATCAAGTACCAGAATCCTGGAGTACCACGCGTACATGTTTCCGCGGTCAAGAATGGCGGGAAGAAATGGATATTTTCGGTGCAAGACAACGGACTGGGAATTGACTCGCAATACTTCGAGAAGATTTTTGGCATGTTCCAGCGGCTCCACAAACGAGAGGAGTTCGCCGGTACCGGCATAGGATTGGCGATTTGCAAGAAGATCGTCGAGCGGCACGGCGGCAGCATTTCGGTCGAGTCGGAACTCGGGCAGGGTTCCACGTTTCGTTTTGTCTTGGCGGGAAGTGAGGCGAAATCGTGAAGCCCAGCGGAGAACACATGCCCATCGAGGTTCTCTTGGTCGAAGATAGTCCCGGTGATGTCCGGCTGACGCAGGAAGCCTTTCGCGACGCGAATAGCTCCATCCACTTGCACGTGGTGTGCGACGGCGTGGAGGCCATGGCTTTTCTCCGTCGAAGCGGAGCCCACATCGGCGCCCCTCGCCCGGATATTATCTTGCTGGATTTGAACCTTCCAAAAATGGACGGCCGCGAGGTTCTGGCTCGCATCAAGCAGGACGACACCCTGAAAACGATCCCTACGATAATCCTCACCACCTCGGGGGCGGAGGCGGATGTTGTGAAGAGTTATCAACTCCATGCCAATTGTTACCTGCTCAAGCCTGTGCAGTTGGAGGGGTTCGAGAGCCTGGTAAAAAGCATCAATGAGTTCTGGCTGACCAAGGTAAAGTTTCCGCAACAGAGGCAAAGCTGATGAAGAAAACGATCAGAGTACTTCTTCTAGTCGAAGATAATCATGGAGACGCACGTTTGATCCGGGAGATGTTCAAAGATCAGGGCCCGATGCGCACCGAATTGACGCACGTGGCCTCCATGATCGAGGCCGAGGAGCATCTTGCTAAGACGCCGGTTGACCTTATTTTGCTGGACCTGGGGTTGCCTGACGCACAAGGACTGGGAGCGCTGCGGAGGGCGCGGGCCATGGCACCGCGCGTCCCCTTGGTGGTGCTGACCGGTTTGGACGACGAGGTGCTAGCCGGGCAAGCCCTCCATGAGGGGGCGCAAGACTACCTGGTCAAAGGCCAAATCGAGGCACGTGGCCTTTTTCGAGCGCTTCGCTATGCCGTCGAGCGCAAAAACATGGAAGAGGTGTTGTTCGTGGAAAAGGAACGCGCCCAGGTCACTCTCAACTGCATTGGCGACGCCGTTATTTCTACGGATATCTCCGGAAGTGTTACCTTCCTCAATCTGGTCGCGGAGAAAATGACCGGCTGGCTATGCCAAGACGCGGCGGGCCGGCCGATGACCGAAGTCTGCCAAATCGTGGATACCACCAGCCGCCAAGCCATCCCCGATCCGATGAAGGTGGCCCTGGCGCAAGACCTAACCATGCATCTGCCGCCGAACTGCACGCTCATCCGGCGCGACGGATTTGAAATTCCGATCGAAGACAGCGTGGCCCCCATCCACGACCGGGGAGGGCAGGCGACCGGCGCGGTAATCGTGTTCCGCGACGTGAGCGCGGCCCACGCCATGGCCGTGCAGATGACCCATTCGGCGCAGCACGATTTTCTCACTGGTTTGCCGAATCGAATGCTCTTGAACGATCGGGTTGGTCAGGCGATCGCCTTGGCGGCACGCCACAATAGTCGAGTCGCGGTTTTGTTTTTGGACTTGGACGGCTTCAAACACATCAACGATTCCCTGGGGCACCCCATCGGCGACAAACTTCTTCAATCCGTCGCCAAGCGTCTGGTGGATGGGGTACGTGACTCAGACACGGTAAGCCGGCAGGGAGGCGACGAATTCGTGGTGCTGCTCTCGGATTTGGCGCAACCTGAGGACGCTATCATTAGTGTGAATCGAATGCTGATGATGTTGGCAGCGCCGCACTTCATCGGCCAGCACGATCTTTGCATGACCGCAAGTATTGGCGTGAGCATCTACCCCGACGATGGCTTGAATGCGGAGACGCTTATCAAGAATGCGGACACCGCGATGTATCAGGCCAAGGAAAATGGGCGTCAAAGCTATCAATTTTTCAAGCCGGCCATGAACGTCCGAGCCGTGGAGCGCCAATCCATAGAGGAAAGCCTGCGGCGCGCCCTGGAACGCCAGGAATTCGCACTGCACTACCAGCCCAAGGTCGATTTGAGGACGGGCGCGATTACCGGCGCGGAAGCGTTGATACGCTGGACACATCCGACGCGAGGGCCGGTCTCTCCCGGACAATTTATTCCCATCGCGGAGGAGTGCGGTCTGATTCTGCCGATCAGCAAGTGGGTGCTGCGAGAAGCGTGTCAGCAAGCCCGTAAATGGGTGGATGCGGGCCTGCCCACGATTAGTATGGGAGTGAATATCTCCTCGATGGAGTTCCGAGACGATAGTTTTTTGGATCGGGTATTTGCGATCCTCGAGGAAACGGGTTTGGACCCCAGATCTTTGGAGCTGGAACTAACCGAAGGCGTTCTTATGAAGCGCGCCCAGTCCGCTGCATCCGTCCTGCAAACGCTGAGAGCCCGGGGGATACAGATAGCGGTCGACGACTTTGGCACGGGTTACTCGAGTTTGAGCTACCTGATGAAGTTCCCGATTGATGCCCTGAAGATCGACCAGTCGTTCGTGCGTCAAATCACCACCAGTCCAGACGAGACGAGCATCGTGACCGCAGTGATCAGTATGGGCCGAAGCCTGAAGCTGCGGGTGGTGGCCGAGGGCGTCGAAACGCAGGAAGAGCTCGCATTCCTTCAAGCGCACCACTGTGACGAAGCGCAAGGGTACTTTTTCAGCCGTCCGATAGCCCCTCAGGAGTTCGGCAAATTGCTTAAAACCGGCGTATCAGAAACAGTCCTGCAATAGGTCCAGTTCTCGTTGTTCGAGCCGGATTGAATTCCGTTCAGGCCACCTCCCGTTCCTCGCGGTATTTCAGCGATCCGATCACGTATCTTGCTATGAACGGAGTGACTTTGGTAAGATCGCTTGAGAAGAGGTCTGTTATGAAGGCAGTAACTAAACCAAATGATATAACGCCAGCGTTAAAGCCCCCGAAACTACGCCCCTTTAATGTTCACGCTTTTCTCGAGTCCGCTGGAGTAGCGAGAACAATCATCGAGTATCGTAGGTCACAAAGACTCTACTCGCAAGGCGATCTCGCCGCGACTGTCATGTATATTCAAAAGGGAGGTGTGAAACTCTCAGTCGTCAGTAAAGTGGGCAAGGAGGCAGTGGTAGCCCTACTCGGGCCGGGCGATTTTTTCGGTGAGGGATGCTTAGCGGGAGTCCCGTTTCGGATGGGGATAGCGACCGCGATTACGGCGACTACCGTCCTGGTTATCGAAAAGAAGGAGATGATTCGCGTTCTTCATGAAGAGCATAAACTCTCCGATCGCTTCATCGCCTATCTCCTGACCAGGAACATTCGAGTCGAGGAAGACTTAGTCGATCAGCTCTTCAACTCGATCGAGAAACGGCTGGCCCGGGCTCTGTTGCTGCTCGCGCGCTATGGCAAGCAAGACCAGCCGCAGAAGATGCTTCCGAAAGTATCCCAGGAGACGCTGGCGGAAATGGTTGGCACAACGCGTTCCCGGGTCAATATGTTCATGAATAAATTCAGAAAACTGGGATTCATTCATTACAACGGTGGAATTCAGGTTCACAGTTCGCTGCTAAGTGTGGTCCTGCACGAATAACGCCTGCCCTGCGCCAATGAAGCCATTCCACTGCCAGGCCCAGCGCCCTTGGCTCTCTCTTAAATGTACCCGTCCGGCGAATACAGATTGTGACTTGATCTTGCTGATGTCGGGCGCCCAGCGATATAGTTACCCCCCATGGAGTTTCACATGGACTTTCACAAGGTCTGGCAAGAGCAGTGCGAGGCTACCCGCACGATTCGTGAACGTTTCGGCGTCGAGAACGCGCTCGACTATCTGATCGGCGAGAAGTTATTGAATTTTGCCAAGGCAGCAGATCAGGATTCAGATTTTGCTGCCGAGCTCCCGCGCTTTCAAGCGGCAGTGTGGGAGATCTTCAACCCCTATGAACTCCGCGGCTACGTAGCCAGCCTTAAGCCCGCCGCGAGGAAGAAACTCCAGAAGCTACTTTACGTTTCTTCGTGAGCGCGTGAGACCTTCCTCTGCGCACAGGTCAGCCACTTGTCGGGAAGCAGTTCATCAAGGCGGCTGTTTGGGTGGGTGCTGATGCGCACGAAAAGGTCGCGAAGATAGGCAAATGGCTCGATACGTAGTCGCTTGCAGCTGGCGATCAGAGAGCTCAGTACGGCTCCGGTTCGTCCGCCTTTGTCGCTCCCATAAAAAAGCCAGTTATTGCGACCAACCACGATGGGTCGGAGACTTCTCTCGGCGCCGTTGTTATCGATCTCCAGTTCGCCGTCTTCCGTGTACCGCAGCAGCGCCTCCCAGTTGGACAGGGTGTAATCGATAGCATCGCCGATCAGGCTTTTCGGTAGTACCTTCGGCTTTTCCGTCTGCAGGTAATTCTTGATGTCTTCCAGAATGGGACGCGATTTCGTTTGGCGTAACTCCCGACGCTGCTCGGGATTCAGATTGCCCTGGCGAGCTTCCCGCTCAATTTCGTACAACAGCTGAATGTAGGCCAGCATCACCGTAGCTCGACACAAGTCGGAAGTCAGCGCCTCAAAAAAATATCGCCTCGAATGCGCCCAACAGCCAACCTCCGTCAAGTTCTGCTTGCGATTCTTGAACATCGCGTCATAGCCGCGATAGGCGTCCGCCTGCAAGTAACCGTTATAGCCTTTCAAGAACTCTTCCGGTCCCTCCCGACTATGATTGCCCGTGTAGTCGTAAACGATGTAAGGACGGTTGCGATCCCCCACATACGTCCAGATCCGGCCGGTGCGCGTGCGGGTTCGCTCTCGATCCAGCACTGGCACTGGCGTATCGTCGGTCTGGACGGCCCTCGAAGTCAGCACCACCTCCTTCATGCGTTCCCACACCGGACTGACTAACTCCGCACAAGCGGCCATCCAGTCGCACATGGTCTTCCGCGACAGCTCCACCCCGTGACGCTGGAAAATTGATTCCATACGGTTCAGCGGGAGATGATCTCCATATTTGCTGACCGCTACGTACGCCAGCAAGCCCGGCCCCGGCAGCCCCTTCTCAATGGGCGCCGCCGGTTTCTGTGCTGCCGCCACACCACACCCTTTCGCACAGGCGTACTTGGGGCGAACTTCTTCAATGACCTGTAAGGAAGCGGGAATAAACTCCAGTCGCTCGCTGACATCTTCTCCGATCTTGCGCATGGGCGTTTGGCACTGCCCGCATTGCCGTTGCGATTCTTCCAAGTCAAACACCACCCGGCGACGCTCCAGTGATTCCGGCAACGCTTTGCGGCCGTGCCCGCGGTGCTCTGGTTTTTCTTTCTTTTCTTCGCCGTCAGCACGGGAAGAAGAATCTGCCGCCGGCTCTTCGCTGGAAGATGCAGTGCTCGCCCGCTGACTGGCAGCAATGATCTGCGCGGCAAACAGGAATAACTGGTTTTCGTCGATGCGCTCCCGTTTCTGCCCGTAGCGATAGCGCAGCAGTTGTGCCAGTTGGTGTTGTACGCGCGCCAGCAGCTGGTCCTTGTCCTCCACTGCCTGCAGCAACTGCAAGACGATCTGCTGCAGAAGATTCACTTCCGACGGCAGATGGTGAGGATCGATTTCCATCTATCGGTTGCGCTCCCTCTCCTGCTGCTCCAGTTCCACCACCAGGTCCACCCATTCGTCGGTCAGTTCCCGAAAACGTTTGTAATTGGCAAGCTTCTCTCGCATCTCCGCCAGGCGCTCGGCGCGCACGAAGAGGGTTCGGCTCTTGCCCCGCCAGGTGAAACTGAGGTGGTAATAAGGCCCGTGCTTCTGGGGATTCTGGGGATCTTTACAACGACAGTCCGGCTTGCCGCATACGTTGTACTGCTCGCTCAGGCTGCCCGGATGCATGGGCCCGAGCCCGGCGAGCTGCTGCTTCCGGCGCTCGATCTTGCGTTCGATGGGGGTGTTCTTCATATCCGATATCATTATAATGCTATCGGATATTGTCAAGCACTTCCTTTCAAAATCCCGAACTTTCTTGATTTTTTTCCTCAGCCCCGGCGATTGCCACCTTGCCGCCGCTGCCACTCGCGATACAATTCCGCCATGCCCATGACTCCGTTTATGAAAAGGTTTCCAGAACTGGGAGCTCGTGAGACCCGCTCGGTGACCGTCCCAGACAAAGAGGATCTACCCAGCGGGGAGTACGGTTTTATCGAACTCTATTGCAATGAGCCGCAGTGTGACTGTCGGCGCGTGGTGGTTGTCGTGCTCCGGCCTGAAACCGGCTGGAAGTTTTGGGCGGTCATCAACTACGGCTGGGAAAGTGTGAAGTTCTACAAGAAATGGGCCGGAGCTCCCGCCTCGGATCGCTCCGAATGGCAGGGGCCGGAGCTTGATCCCCTGAGTGAGCAGACTCCCTACGCTCCGGCGCTTCTGAATCTGTTCAAGTGGGTCCTGCAGTCTCCTGGTTATGTGGAGCGCCTCAAAAAGCACTACCAGCTCTTTCGGGCCGCGGTAGATGAGGAGTATGCCAAGACGAATCCCACGCTGCGCTTTCCGGAGTTTCAACAGCGGGCGAGGTAAAGGGCGGGAAGTTTTCAGGAACGCTTCTGCGCGACATCCATCGGTTGATTTTCCTGAAGCGTCGTTGTCTCTGGCAGGCTGTAGCGTTTCCTTCGTTGGCCTTTGCTCAAATCGATCCCTTCCAGGAGCAGACCCAATTCCCAGGCAGCGATTTCCTTCCGTCCGGTCTCTGAAAAAGGAAATTGAAAAGTGCCGGCCTCGAGTCGTTTGTACCAAATTGCCCAGCCATCCCGATCCCAGTACAAAATCTTCAAGCGGTCGGTGCGACGATTACAGAAAACCAGCAGGTGTCCCGAGAAGGGGTTGCAGCGGATTACGTGTTCGGCCATCATCGACAACCCATCGAAGGAACGGCGCATGTCACACGGCACCGTGCACAGGTAGACCTTAATCGCCGCCGGAAAACTCAGCATCCTTATTTATTCCCCGGCTCCATGGCCGCAAGAACCGCTCGCAAGGTCTCTTCCTGAACTCCCTGGCTGATGCGCAGCCGACGACCGTCCTGGAGCACCAGCTCCAATCCGGCCGGCATGTCCATACCGTCTTCACTGACGAGGGCGAAACTGGCTGCTCTGTCCTGAACACTCGGCTTGTTCCGCTCCTGACGGCCGGCTTTCAGTTTGCGTTGCCACCAATAGAACTGGCTTTCCTTCACGCGGCGCTGCCGGCAAAATTCCCGAATCGACATCCCGCTCCGGGCTGCATCCCCAATCGTCCTCTGCCAATACCGCTGCTTCTCGACATCCTGATTCTTCCGGTTCATCCCACACCTCCGCCTTTCCGCGACACATTGAGCCGCGCCGGACATTATTGTTCTTTACGATTCAACGGCGGAAGATGGGTTGGCCGGACGGGTACCTTAAATCGGCTCGCGATCACGACTAGCGAGGCCTGACTAGTTGGGGCTCGTCTTCGTTGACGGGCTAAAGCGCTCTTGGTGTTTCGCCCAAGGTAGCACAAATGCCAAAACCCCCTTTATGAGTGCGACTTGTTTGTCACATTCGGTCGCCGTCCATACAAAGCGCTCGCAAATGATTTTTAGTTCAGGAGCGGTGGGGTGGTGGGTGTCGAAATCCTTTAGCAGCCCTTGTGTGTCCGTCATCATCTTAATTACGGACAGGAGCGCAGAGCGGACGAGTATACTTATCGCTTCGGATTCGTCGATGCCAAACTCAGGGCCTGTTGGTTGCATTGTGCCTCCCTCGTATCATTGAACTGACGTGATGCTGCGCCTGCCTCAACCAACTTCGCGAAGTGAGTGGCCACCATGCTTTGCAGTAGTAGTAGCCCTGGGCGTCGTCGCAACTGTGAGTCCTAAGAGAGTTCATCTGCGCTTCAGCCTCCACGCCCTCGGCAACCACGCCTTTCTTGAGAACTGTAGCCATGGCTATCATCGTGCTGACCACGGTAGCACCGACCGTAGTGCCGACCGCGTCAGTTTCCTAGCGCGGGTCGCCTCCACTTGTAATGTCTTTCAGATTCCCGACTATCACCGCCCAGTCTTTCCCGTACTGCCCATACCAGTAACCCTATCCGGTCACGTGTGCCGGTTTTTGCCATCAGATCGCGCAACAGCCCTTGGAACGACCGCAAGGGCATGCGCATCGCGATGCATACTTGCTTGTCGCTTCTTCCGGCGGAGACGGCGCGCATAACGATTGATTCTTCAACGGTGAACATAGGGTGCGGGCCGGGAGCTGAATCCCGGGGAATGTCCGCAGTGGAGAGTAGTTGCTCATTCTTGTTTCCGGTTTTCAGGGCCCTGACACTTTCCGTACCCAGACGCTGGGTGAAGTCATCGCCTAGCCTGTAGCGTACCCGAGTGCTTGTCGATTCCATGGAATCTCCTAATTCGGAGCTCTTCGTGAGTGCGTTTCCCTTTCAACAAGCTATCTCTGTCTGTAGCTCCGCTTTGCCGGCGTCTACTCGACTGATTTAGAGGGGTGCGTCTGTGGCTGAATAGATACCGCCATTGCGGCTCCGTGCGCCGGCAAGCAGCGGAGTTACTCGTTCAGATCGCGTGCGAACTCCAGGCTGAAGCCGAACGCCCCTTATCGTGGCCGTGAACTCTCGCTTTCATTGCGTACAAAGCCACATCCGCCGACGCCAGAAGAGTGTCGACCGCTTGCCCGTCTCTAGGGTAATTGGAGACACCCACACTTACAGATAGCCTAGGGTCCCGGGAGTCATTCGCAAAGGTATGGCAGATGCGTTGCGAAACCATATTGGCGGCGTCTGAAGCGGTTTCCGGCAGCACCAGCGCAAACTCATCGCCCCCGAAACGCGCCGCGGTGTCAATGTCTCGACATCCCATGGACAAGGCGTCGGCTAGTCTGCAGAGTGCTTGACTGCCCACCAGATGGCCGTAACGGTCGTTGATTTTCTTCAGATCGTCCAAGTCGAAGAGCAATAAGGCAAACTCTCTGCCAGTGCGCTTTGACCTCTTGATCTCGCTATCTAGAGCGCCGACAAGGCTGCGATAGTTGGCAAGACCTGTCAAAGAGTCCTTTGCGGCCTGCTGACGCAAATGCTGCTCCAGCTCGCGCTGTTTGGTCACATCCTCAGCAATGATTTCGTAACCGCCGACGCTTCCGTTTGCGCCTATTACCTCGCGTCCGCTGAGCCTGGCCTTCAGGGGCGTGCCATTCTTCCGCGTCCAATCAATTTCCAGGCTATCGCCGGGCTCCACCTGCCCGGAAGTTCCCAGCAGTTGTTGTCGTTTGAAAGGATCGCAAATGATTTCGCCCGTGAGGTTGGTGGCCAGGAGTTCCTCCTTTGCCGAACATCCAAGCATGGTCACTAACGCCTGATTGGCGTCCAGAAGCTTACCTTCCAGAGTGCAGCGGCATATCCCGTACATCAGGTTCCCAACCAACGCGCGGTAGTGTGCTTCCGAATGCCGCAACTTCTCCTCCGCTCGGTCGCGCTGCTCACGTAGTCGTTCTTCACTCAGGACCCGGCGTACCACGACCGGGAGATGTCCAATGTTGTCCATTTGAATGCAGTCCGTAGCTCCGTTTCTAATGAGCTCCGCCACGGTTTCTCGCTCGATTCTGTCGGTCAGAAAGATTAACGGGGTGTGCCTGCCGTTTTGCTGAAGGATCTTCACGGCCTCGGCTTCCCAGCCCGCGGCGGCGGGGTATCTGGCTAGAATCAAGTGATAGGACTTTGAACCCGGCCGTTTGGTGAATTGCTCCAGACTGAGTGCAACATCTGCCTTGACCCGAAATTGGGCGTGCTGTAACTCTTGCAACGATCGCTCGACCTCCGCCGTGTCACTGTGAATAAAACTAATGCGTAAGAGCGGGCACCTGAGGGCCGCGGCCCCCCGGCTAGGGGACCGGCGCTTCTCTGCTATGGCTGCGGGCTGGTGTGAGTTATTCATGTGATGTCCAATAGTGGAAATCGTGAGAACTCGCCTCTTCTAGAGGCTAATCGGCCTGCAGTATAGGGTCTGTGTCCTTTGGTACAGGTTCTTATGAGTTACCCATCACGCTGACTATGGTAATGTCGGATTCACGATAGATGGGAATCTCATAACAGCCGAAGAGAGGGTCAAGAGAGAGAAATCCCAACAAACTCCCTTCGCCCTCTGTTGTTCGCACCACGAAAACTTACCCCCAGTTGACGATTAGGGGCATCAGCCTTTTCAGCTTCGCTTGACCGTGCCTTTTGCTGCTTCGCCTCCTCACGAGTGGTCACGCTCAGAAAGTTGCCTGCGTAAGCCGATTACGATGAGGTAACTCATAAGAACCTGTATCAAAGTGGACAGATCGCGTTTAGTGATCCGACTAGCCTTGAGGACAGGGAACAGGAAGTTGGCAGAACACTAGGTTAAGAGGTCTTACAGAGTGAAAACACTGTTCCTTATTGGACAGGTACAAACCTCATTGGTGTGTTGCGGGCCTTGAGAGTCCATCGAGACCGCTCGTGCCGGGCGATCTCGGCAGCTGTCCGTTCTCATCGCTGCACCTTGGCTGGAGTCTTCAACCATTTTTCATCGGTCGACTAAGAAGGGACAACATGCGCACTACGAACGAGAGCAAAACAGATCGATTCACGAACATTCCCGGTTGGTTCTTGGCTGTACTCGCTTTGGGTATGTCCGCAATTCTTGTGGTTATCGCGGTGATGACTGCGCGACACCTCGTTCGCAAGGGCGTCAGAAATGAAAGCCCGATAGCCTCGGTTGGCCCGGATATGTCTCCGTTCTTCCTCGAGCAGCGCGCTTCACGGATATCGGAATCGGAGGCGACGCGCCGCGTCGTCTATCCATATTCCGTAATCCCTGGCGGCGTGCAGAGCACCATGGAACTGACCAGCGCGGTGATGCACGATCCCGTCGTCGCCGGTCACTACTCCGATTTCGATATTGCCAGGGCCAAGCTGGTGCGCCTGGATCACGATGAGGTGGTCCACGTCTCCTATCGCATGAACAACATGATCTACTGGACCAAGCGCACCTACTTGCTGCACAAGGGCGAGATGTTGGTCAGCGATGGCAAGCACCAAGCCCGCACGCGTTGTGGGAATCGAGTGGGTCAGGTCTCGCCGGCGAATGCCCTGAATTCACGCAACGAACCGACGCCTGAGATGCTCGACGCGCGGCTAGACCCGGAGACGTTTCACGCGATGAATTTGCCCATGCTGTTCGCGATGCCTCCGCCGGACACCGATGTTGCTATTCCGAGCGGCGTTGCACCGCCGCCTGGCGGGGTTTTCTATGTTCCGCCGATCATCTTAGTGCCGGGCGGGCCTGCGGGTGGAAAGACACCGCCAGCGACGCCCCCGCGCACACCACCGTCAACTCCACCGTCCACACCACCGACCACACCGAGCACGCCGCCGACCACGCCACCGGGAACGCCACCGACCACGCCACCGACCACGCCACCGGCCACACCACCGAGCACGCCGCCGACCACGCCACCCGTAACTCCGCCGATCGCTCCCGCGCCCCCGGTTACGCCGACGCCGGAACCTACCTCGCTACTGTTGGTAGGAACCGGGATCGCGGCCGTGTTGAGGCTGAGAAAAAGATTCAAGTCGTAGTTACTCAACTAGCCATTTCGCAAAGGAGAGAAACCCTCGCACAATCCAAAGGGGGCTTTCTTCTGCGCCTGGATTAAACCTCCCGGGCGCCAGGAGCTCTCCGCTACTTCTTTGCACGGTTGTAACTGTAGGACTCTTGCCAGAGCATAGCGATTTACTACCCTGAGCTACAGGCCGCTTGACTCGACGCTTCAACGCCACGCCCAGGTATGAAGCCGCGACGTCAGAAAACGAACCCTGACGCGACTAAAGCCTCTTTCGACTCGGCAGGTATGAAGTACTTGGACGGGCAGAACGGCAGCCAATCCTCAGGGGGAGAGACCACCTTCCAAATGTTCCCCGGTTTCTCGAGCTGGATCGCGGTATGGAAGAAGTCATTCTGCTCAGGCTCGCTCGGGCGTCGCAGCCATTTCACCACCCCACGAGCGACGACGGGCTGACTTTGCTGGTTCCCGTAGTTCACCTCTAGCATCACTTCAGAATCGATCGGCAGTTTATACTTCCATTTGAACGTAAGGCCGTGGCAACTGATCGAGTCTGCAGCGACCACTTCGCAATAGGGACCACGAGATGAATCTACCGCGGTCACTCTGATTTGAACGGGATGAGCGATACGGGTGCTACGGCGCATGGCCCTCGGAGCGGCCATGAGTTCATTCCTCGCAAAAGACGGGGTTTGCGACCGCCGAGAGTCGGCCACACAAGATGGCAACCTGAACAGAATTCGCAATAGAGAAAAATACATCACGAGTAAGGGGAAAGCTGAGATGAAAAACATATACCTCCGACCCTATCAAAAGATAGAGATCTTCCACTCAACTCTACTCAACCTAGCCGCACACCCCGTCAGTGACTGTCCACTTCGGCACATGTTCCTATAAGTTACGTCATATCTGTATTGGCGCCACTGACCCTCAAACCATAGCGTTCGTTTTAACCGGAGTATTGCCGGTGACCATGCTAGGCGCGCGCTTTCTACTGCCGAGTGCGCTAAGAAGGGCTGTGGCCATCATGGGTGACTGATAAGAACATGTATCAAAAGGGACAGCCACTTCTTAGCGGCCACAATAGTCTTGACGGAAGTTGGGCTCCACCAGTGGCCATGAATGCGTGTCTTAGTAACTCCAATCAAGCAGCGCGAGGGGCGACTAGTGAAACAGTTATTGACGTCGCGGGATGTCAGTGAATACAAACCGAACCGGGAACGAATCCGCAAAAGCGATCAGTGGTTTCGATTTACGTTCGACCAAGCACCCGTAGGAATAGCGCACGCAACTTTAGATGGACTATTTACGTGCGTGAACCAAAAGCTCTGCAAGATTCTCGGTTACACCCGTAAAGAAATGCTTGGCCTCACATTTCATGACATCACCCATCCCGGGGATCGTGAGGCCGGTTTACATGCCGTGAAGCAATTGATTAGCGGCGAAAGCGAGAGTTATGCACAGGAAAAACGCTACTGCCGTAAGGACGGTTCAGTTCTTTGGGCGCACGTGACCATCTCCCTTATGCGAGGCGCAGACTGTATGGCCACCTATTTCATCGCCATGGTCGAAGATATATCTTCTCGCAAGGAGTGTGAAGCTCAGCAGTGCCAGAATATCGAGGCGGATCTGCGGCGCGAGATCTGCGATCGGCAGAAGGCCGAAGATGAACTTCGGCGGCTCAGCAGCAGATTGCTCAATTTGAGAGACGCCGAGCAACGCCGAATAGCGCGAGATTTGCACGATAGCGCGGGACAATTATTGACCGCCACCACCTTGAATCTAGCGTCGGTGGCAAGGGAAGCCGGCAGGATAAGTCCTCAGGCCGCCATCGCATTGTCAGAGGCTGAGAACCTGATTCAAGAGACTATTAAGGAAATCCGCATCGTTTCTCACTTGCTCCATCCTCCGCTACTGGATGAAACGGGATTGCACTCGGCTCTTCGGTGGTATCTGGATGGGTTTTCCACCCGCAGCGGGGTGAGAACCGAACTGGTCATCTCGGAAGGCTTCGGCAGACTGTCAGTGGACCTGGAAACCACGATTTTTCGCATCGTGCAGGAGTGTCTGACGAACATTCATCGTCACTCCGAAAGTAAGACTGCTAAGGTTCAGGTCTTGCGGCTAGGCGATGAGGTGCGCGTTGAAGTGGAAGACAAGGGCAAAGGTATGCCGGTTGCACGCGCATCCGGGGTGGGGCTGAGTGGTATGAGGGAAAGAGTGGGTCAATTTGGTGGAAAGTTGGAAATATTCTCCAACGGAACGGGGACTACCGTAATCGCACACATGCCTTTGGCGCCCATTTTTCTCGCTGAGGGCATGTCCGCCTAGCGTCTGAACCACCGCCCGTCCCGTTTCCAGGTGTTTGGCGTTGCCGGGGGCGTGGGCGTCATAACTGTTCGCCATAAGGAAGAATTGCAGCGCCGCAGGTGCTTCTCGTTCACGGGTTGTTTGCCGCTGCGGTCTCATCCGGCACTTGGGGACGGTGTATACGGCTGAATAGTGTGTGTGGTCCCCCGTAAATAAATTCTAGCCCCAGATTTCCAACCGCTTGGCCACCCAGATTGTAGTTACCCATCCGGAAGCCATCCTTCACACCGTAACGGCGGGGATACCAGGCGAGCGCCGTCATCGTGCCGGCGTAGGGTGATACGAGCCCGGCAAACGAGAAGACCGTGTGACCGTCGGCGCCTTGACGTGCCGTAAGGGTAGAAACCACTGCATGGTGGAAGCGTGGAAAGAAGCCTCTGCACTGGCAACGATAGTAGGCAGCATCTTCGCGAAGAATCTTTGCGATTCCGTAACGCGTCGTCGTGGTCACCAGCTCAATGCCAAAGTTACTGGCTACCCGTTCCCCGAAGGCATTCCATCCACTGCCCCACTCCGGCGGCGACTTAGTTGCTTGTTGGAATCCGCCCGTCAAAGTGGCCTCCGCAACCGCAAACGGGCCGAATGCGTCGAATCCGAACAGCTGCAATTTTTCTTTTTCGGTAGGAGGCGTGTAAACCAAGATCGGACTTGGGTACGGTAGGTTTTGGGATGGCTGGAACGCGGTGGTATCCGCCGGTGGGAATTCTGTAGCTGCGGCAACGGGCACCAACTGAGCCATCAGGCCCGGTGCGGGTATTGCCCACCCAATAATCAGGATCGATAAACGCGCTCCCCAGTTTCGCTTCATGATTGTTTGCTCCTCGAGGTGCGCACCAACGGCCGGCGAGAGAACAAGCCAAAACACGGATGTCCGGTTCACGGTCGCAAAGCAACCCGTCAATAATTGTAGCTACGAGGGGTGTGGGCTGTCTGTCCGGTTTGGCACACAACGACAAGAGTCACACCCGTGGGTCGACCGATCCTATCCCAACGACGCATAGGTCACAGCACTTGCGGGAACCTTCCTTTTAATATTCTTGTCCGAGCAGAACCGGCACATCATCTTGTTGGAACAGATGCCTCCCATGTGAAAACGCGCTTGGACAATTGCCTGAAGAGATTGCCGGTGACGCATCGATCCGATTCTAGTGCGGTCGAGCATCGCTGTTCTACATTCGTACGCCAGGTAATCGGCGGCCTGAAGTTGGGTGGCTCCGCTTCTCCCGGCCGGCCACCGTTCATTGGGAGGGAGGTCGCGGCTGGGTTCAAAAAATGGTTCAGGAAGAAATGGGGCGATTGCCCGAGTCGCTTCCGTCAATGCATTCCGCGCCGGATCTAGCTCGTCGAAAATAAATTCTATTGGTTCCGACGCCAACGTTTGCGTTCGCCACTGCTCGACCATCTCCATACATGATCTCGCCGCAAGAGCATACGGATTTTTCACCACAGGCGTGACTTCATATAGCGTATTGGCAAAATCGAACGCCGAATGTTTCACGAAGAAAATAAAGCCCCACAACACCTTTGAACGGATGATTGCTCCCGCGTCCCGCAGAAACCTGCATTGCTTTCCCGGCACATTGCGCCATCCAGCGTAAGGTCCCTGGCACTGAGGCATTTCCAACATGTGAAGATAGGGCACGCCGTAGGAAAGAAGTAGCAACCTCCAATCCGCTTCGAATTCAGCCCATCGCCGATCGTGCGTAACCCACCCGCAGACGACCGTAAGACCTTGGTTTTCTCCGGCGGCTTCATTGAAGTAACCAACGAGCATCGTGGTCTGTCGTTGCTAGCCGTGCTTTACTGCCATTCCACATGTCGTCTCCCGGAGAATCGGCCCAGATCTACAAGTGCCAATATTCTCCGCAATAATTCCGGCAATTTCAGTAGGTTGTGGGAACCTGCTGGCCTTGCGATGGGCTTGGAATCTGACTGAGGATTGCAGATCGCCGCCGGAAGGGACGGTTGGTGGACTCGATGCTGGTTCGTATTGTGGTTCCACGGTAATCATAAATTGAAACGTCATTGGCCTCGGGATGCTGCGAGCCCCTCCCATATTTCCACAACGTAAATCATGTTGCGTGGGAACGGTCGCCCATCTTCGTCGCGCTGGTGTGCGATGCTGACGTATGTCACTCTCAGCCGCGTTCCTGGTGCGACCCCCACCCAGCCCGGCTCGGGTTTCCAACTGCTGGTCGACGAAAGGGCCTTCCTGCAGGCGGACAGTCACAGGTCCGCCCGTCCTGAAAAGGCCGACGACCAGGAAGTGGCGTTGATTCAAGCCGTCTCCACGTGCGAAACAGTTAGACAGAGTTGCGCGCGCGCCTTAAGGTTAGACGAATGGAAGTACGATGTCTGTCTCTTTTGGTACACATTTATAGAAAAGTATTTTTGGGCCTAGCACGTACCTGGCCCTAATGGCTGCGCGCGCCGGTCGGGCAGACTACAGAAAAATACACTTCCTACTTTTTCCTGCGGATCACCGCTCAAGCTAGTCGTGGGTGTTAACTTACGCGTATTCCGTCCCGCGTAACCCTTCCGAAACACGGAACGTTTATACGAAGTGACGCTGCATCAGTCGGCATGGAAAATGGTATTTCACCCAGCACCCAGCACGCGCACCACACCGGTACCGAGTTACAACTACAACTACGAGAGGAGTGGTAATGACGGCCAGGAGCGAGGAGCGTGTGGCGGAGCTTGGGAGACTGCTCAAAGCAAAGATTCGAACCGACTGGATAAAAACCGATGACACCATCGGAGTCTCTCGGGTTCTGCTCGACGAAGCCTACCGGGAGCTTTTTGATGAGTTGATCAGCCTTCTACAACATCGCGAAGCCGTCGTAGCGTGCATGATCCGCCAAGTGACAGCGCGCAAGGCGGATCGAGGACGCAAAGGGCGGGCATATTAGGGGGGCCAGCCTACGCGTCAATTCCGATTGAGGATTTCCCATGAATGCTCGGCCTGCCATTCGAACGAGCTCGGTTTCGTTAGTCTTGCTGAAGCTCATCGCGAATCACAATCGTGGAATGTTGCTCAGTGGGACTAGCAGGCGTTCTGAATGGCGGCGCGGGCCAGCGGAATCCGGACCGTTAACATTGTTCCGTTGGTTCGTGAACCTTTGAGTGTAAACGTGCCCCCAAGCGCAAAGGTACGCTCCCGCATGCCGGTAATGCCGAGCGACTCATGGCTATAGATCAATTTCTGGGGGACGCCCTTTCCGTTGTCCATCACCGTTAGGATGAGGGCGGTTTTTCTCTTCATCAATGCAATGAAGGCCCGCGAGGCGTGGGCATGGCGGGCGATATTCGTAAGAGCCGCCTGGACGATCCTGAAAATAGCAACAGCCACTGCACGATCAACGTTGGTTTTTGCCGTATTCGTCCTAAACCCACAGTGTATTCCCGTGTGTCCCTCGAATTCCCTCGCCTCCGATTGCAGGGTTTTAACCAGGCCCAACTCATCCAAAACGCCGGGGCGCAATTCACTCGCGATGTTCTTCACCGACTGGATTAAGTTCGTCGTTGTGGCTGACAGCGATCCGATTTTCTCCTGCAACTGTCGTTGCTCGGGCGTCAATTTGCGCGATATCCAGGACAATCCCAGGTGTAAGTTCGTGAGCGCCTGCCCAAACTCATCGTGAAGCTCACGAGCGATCACCGCTCTTTCGTTCTCGCGAACCGAAAGCAAGTTCGCCGCGAGGGCCCGCAATTGATCCCTCGAACTCTGAAGGTTCTCTTCCACCTGTTTCAAACGAACCAGCATCACGTTCCGCCGGCCGACAATCGCGTCCACCTGCTGGGTCCGCAGCGCGTGAATGATTTCCCGTGTCTCTTTCGTCCTGGTTTTCAGACTGCGGTATGCTGGCTTGTGTTTCTTCATGCTTCGTCACCGGACAGCCGGAGTGCTGCAAGGACTTGGGCGGTGTCATTGAGGTTGCCCAGCAAGGTGACCTTGGGCAGCGGTTTGACCATGATCAGCGTGGGTGTTACCAGCACCTTGTTTTTGTGCGCACTCGCGGCGTCTTTCAGCACATTCACCGTGTCGATTCTGTATCGTCCCTTGAGGTGCTCTCCGCACAGCCGCGCCAAATTCGCCCTGGCTTGCGTGGAATTCGTTTCGTTGCCGGCCACGAATAGCCGGAAAACATAGGTCTGCCCTCCAAGCTTTTTGGTTTTTCGCCCCTCGCCCTTGCGAGCTTTCATCGTCGCGCTCCAATTGCTTCCGTACCGCCTCCGAGTACGGCGATGTCCTCACCACTCAACTAGGCTAGGCGTTTGCCAGATCGATACCTCGATCGGTGATGCGGAATTCATGGAACTGTTCGGAATGCTTCGACCCTCTGGTCTTCATTACCATCAACTGGCGCGTTATCCCGGCATCGAGCGGAATATGGCGCAGCAGAATGATGCTATCGATGGTGGACGAAATGCCGATCCCGCTGATTTCTCCGACCACATCCAGACCTGCCGTCTGGTTGATAAAAATACAGGTGATGCCGCGCTCCTTGCACGCGTTCAGCACCCGCATCAGGTATTCAAAAGCAGCCTGTTCCGAGCCCATCCGTTTGCACGCCGAGACCGCATCCACGATCACGTGTTTTGGTTCGAACTCATCCAGATTTTTCAGCGCATGAAACAAATGCTCCTCCACACCCATGGCCTCCGGCAAATAGGCCCGGACTACCAGCGTCCCCTTCTTGATCAGCGGCTGCAGCGAAAGACCTGGGCTGAGCATGTTGCTCACCATGGATTCTGCCGACTCCTCGAAATTCATATAAAGCACCCGCTCCCCGCGCAGGCAAGCGGCCTGGGTGAACACGCATGCCAGCGTGGTCTTGCCCGCGCCGGCGGTCCCTGCGATCAAGATGCTGGTCCCAGACTTGTAGCCGCCGCACAGCACCACATCTAGCCAAGCCTGGCCGCTGGATACTTTGGGACCGGCGGGACGATGCTGTAAAACATTGCCGGTGATCGGGATGATGTGGATGCCGCGCTCATCGATCAGGAAGGGATATTCGTTGCGGCCATATCCCGAACCACGGTATTTGATCACTCTCATGCGGCGCGTGGTGATCTGCGCGGTCACGCGCTGGTCCACGTGAATCACGCAATCCGCCATGAAGTCCAGAAATGCATATCGGGAAGGAGCCTCCTCCACCGGGACAGTTTTGACCGTCATGATCGTGGTCAATCCCCGGTCCAGCAGCCATTCGTGCAGCGCGTACAACTCGTGACGTTCGCGTGAGGGGCTATCGTACAAATGCAAGAGAGCGTCCACCGCATCGATTACGATGAGCTTGGCGCGCATCGTCTTGAACCTTTGGTCCAGGACAGCCAGGATACCTTTGATGGAGAAGTCGCCGGAGACCACCGCTCCAGGATCTAAACGCGCATCCAGCAGGCAGAGTTGGTTTTTCCTTTCCAGTGAAGCCAGATCCCATCCCAGGCTGCGGGCGTTTTGCCGCACCGCGGCGGCGCGTTCCTCGAACATCACCAAAATGCCCGCCTTTCCAGCACCGGTACCGTGTAACAGGCATTGCAAGGCCATGATGCTCTTGCCGCTGCCGGGACCTCCGTGTACCAGCGTCACGCGTCCGGCGGGCAGCCCGCCGTGTAACACCGAATCCAACCCGGCAATGCCTGTCGGCACCTTCGGAAGCTGCTTCCCATTTTCCCGTGGTCCTCCCGCGTCTCTTCTTTGTGCCCTTCGTTTTGATGTGGCCACCGCGGTCCGTCCTTCCTTTATTCCAAGTGAATCAATAGATTTTGAGTGTAAACACTACTCGCCAATCCTACTCCTGGGCAAAAAAAAAGCACGTTTTTCATAGAGCTGGCTCTCCTCTCGGTATGACGTCATGTCGGTCGACACGCAGTCCTAGCGAGAAAACTCCAGAAAGGGGGGGTATCTTAGCAACCAAGTAACCAGCACACAAACGAATCCCAGAAAGTCGTGTTTTCCAACAACCCTGCATGATATCGTGGAGTTCTGCTGGAGTTGTTTCCAAGCGCATACCCAGATGCCGCAGGCCGCTGTTGGTTCGGTGTTGAGCGGCTCTGAATAAAAGGGCACTCAAGTTTTTTGGAGAGGCGCCATGCTGACCATCGCGCTCGCCGATGACCACGCTGTCGTCAGGCAAGGGCTCCGCGCGTTGCTGGAATCCGATCCGGAATTTGTCGTTGTGGGCGAAGCGGCTAATGGAATCGAGGCGCTCGAACTCGTTAAGCGCAAGAAGCCCGATGTGTTAATCGCCGATCTGATGATGCCTGGTCTGGATGGCCTGGAGACCACACGCAGAGTGTCGCGCCTGAACTTGAATACTCGTGTGGTAATCCTTACCATGTTAGGCGATGAGGCATATTTGTTGGATGCGCTGCGAAGCGGCGCCAGCGGTTATGTCGTCAAAGAGTCTTGTGGCAATGACCTGTTCCAAGCCATACGCGATGTCCGCAGCGGTCAACGCTACCTGAGCGTACCGCTTCCCGAGTCTTTCACCCGAAGAGAGTTGCGAAAGTTTCAGGCCACGTTGCTGAAACTTTCCGATCGCTTGAAACCGCGCCAGCGAAAGATGTTACAGCTAGTCTTCGAGGGGGCAAGCAATCGCGATATCGGCGCCCGGCTTAAGATCAGTCTCCGCACCGTCGAAGCCGATCTAGCCAACCTTCTCGCGACGTTGGGCCTGAATACCCGCCAGGATATTACCCACCAGGCGGTCACCCGCCAAGGCAAATCTAGACGCCGAACTAGGCAAATCGAGAAACAATAACAAATCGAAAAATGTCGCGATGAGGCGTGTACACGCGGGCCTCCTGTTGGATTCTTGAATTTTCCGGCATCCCCGCTCCGATTTCCTTCGCGAATCGGCGGCATTTGATTTGCTTATATGGGCGTAAACCCTTCGATCTTTTCCGTCTTCGGGGGAACGTTCGGCCTCCGAATTTCCACAGAGTGTATCTTTGCGGCGAAACTGCGGACAACCCGAACAACCGTCTTGACACAACTACGATTGAGAAGTAACGTTCGGAATAATTTTCGCGGATTCGGAGTTTTGGGGTGAGCGGTTGAGTCCCATAAAGCGAGAGTGTAGGACGTCTTCAATGTGAAGGCCTGTACACGTGAGAGTGCTGGCTTGCTCGTGGAATCGAAAGAGCCGCGAGTTTTATGCCGCCTCCGCACCGTGGCAGCGACCTAGGGGTCCCAAGAAGGGGTGTCAAATGATGAGCAAGAAAGTACTTTTCGTAGTAATGGCATTTGTGGCCGCACTCTGCGTTTGTCCTAGGGTCTATGGCCAGGCGAACGCGAGTTTTGCCGGCAACGTTGTGGACAAATCGGGAGCGGTGATCGCGGGAGCGCAAGTGACCGCGACCTCCCAGGAAACCGGCGCATCGCGCGCAGCGAACACCGATGACGCCGGCCACTATATCATTCCTCTTCTGCCGATCGGCACCTACACCCTGCGCGTCGACTTCAAGGGCTTCCAGACTACCGAACAGAAGGATGTTCGTCTGCAAGTCGATGAGCACCTGGAATTGGACTTCACCCTCATACCTGCGTCGGTGAGCTCCTCCGTCGAGGTTTCCGCCACAACGGACGTAGTTGCTGTAGAGAGTGCTAACGCTTCCTTGGGCCAGGTCATTACCTCTCAGGAAGTTGCTGAGTTGCCTCTGAACGGGCGCGATTTCGTGCAGCTCGCGAACCTCACTCCCGGAACCATTCAGGAAACCAACCCCAACAGTTTTTTCACCAGCGCCGCCAGCAGCGAAGTGGCTGCGCGCGGCTCGTTTTCTCTTTCGGTCGGCGGATCCCGGGCGAATGAGACGGATTGGCTGCTGGACGGCAACGACAACAACGAGTTGACCGCGGGCGGTATCGCGATTTTGCCTTCGATCGATGCGATTCAAGAGTTCAAGGTGCTTACCTACACCTACTCCGCGGAATATGGAACCCGCGCGGGTCCGACGGTGCTGGTAACGGAAAAATCGGGAAGCAACTCATTCCATGGGTCGGGCTTTGAGTTTTTCCGCAACACCGATCTCGATGCGAAAAGCTTTTTCGCGACGTCGACCGAGAAGTTCAACCTGAATCAGTACGGCGGTACGATCGGCGGTCCGATTCGCAAAAATAAGACCTTCTTCTTCGCGGATATCGAGCAGAAAAATCAGCGAAAAGGAATCCCCTTTACTGGATTGGTGCCGACCACGGCGATGATCAACGGCAATTTCACCGATGACGCCTTTGGAAATCCGCGTCAAATCGGCACCGCGCCTCTCGCGAGTCCGAGCCAAGCGACCGCAATCATCAATCCGAATGTGGCCGGGATCCCCGGCGCAAATCCTTATTTTCAGTGTGATGCCTCGGGCAATCCCATCCCCGCCAACCCCGACGGGAGCCAAGCGGCCGGGACGGATTGCAACATCATTCCATCGGGCCTGATCAACCCGGTTGGCCAGGCGATGATGAAGTTTTACCCGGCGCCGAACGCCGCCAACGCCGCGCTCGGCTACAACTACGTCAATGAACCGGTGCGCGCGCTGAATGAAAAAAAGTTCGACGTAAAATTGGACAACAACTTCTCGACCACCGATTCATTTATGGGCCGCTTTAGCTACGACCAGGCGAACTCCCTCGTTCCCGGTGGAGCGCCCGGTTTTGTGGAAGCCAATGCGTTCGGCAGCAATCAAGGGATCATCAACCACGGCCGGAACGCGGTGCTGCGAGAGACCCATGTTTTCTCGCCGAATACGGTGAACCAGATTACCGGCGGGTACAACCGAATCTTCGACTACATCAGATCCCAAGGCACCGGCACTTGTGAAGCCACGCTGCTGGGTATCCCTGGCGCGAATACCGACCCGGGCTGCGTCGCTAGCGGCGTTTGCGACCCTGGAGGGGTCAGTTGCGGACTCACTTCAGCACAGCTCGATGGCGGTTACTGGTCGGTAGGTGACCGTGGCTACTCACCGTTTCAGGGTGGAACCAACATCTTTTCCGTCTTCGACGATCTCGATCTGATTCGCGGCAAGCACGACATTCATATCGGCGGATCGGTACGCGCAAACCAGATGAACGTCAAGACCGAGGCTTTTCAGGACGGTTATTGGATCTATACCGGCTTCTGGTCGGGCGAACCTGAGGCGGATTTTCTGCTCGGCCTGCCTAGTTTGGCGATCCACGATCAGACGTTCAACGGCCCTACCACCGGCCGGCGGTGGAAGATGTACCGCCCCTACGTGCAAGACGATTGGCGGGTATCGAAGAACCTCACGGTGAACCTGGGCTTGGCTTGGGCTTTGACGACCCCCATCTCAGAAGCTCACGATCGCATCGCCAACTTTAACCCGGTTACCGCTGAATTTCAGATTGCCGGACAGGGCTCTAGCGAGACGGCGGGCATCGTGATGGACAAGACCGCGCTCGAGCCACGCGTCGGCGTCGCCTGGAAGCCGTTCAGCAGCGATAAGACCGTGGTTCGCGGTGGCTACGCGATATTCCACGATTCGTCGTGGAACCAGGGCGCGCAAGGGCTATGGCAAAATCCGCCATACTTCGCCGAGTCAGACTATTTTGGCTTTGGCGGCGCCTGCACATTTCCAGGTGCGGCTTGCGCCAATGCTGGCTTGACACCTACGGCGCAAAGCGCTTCCACTGGGTTTATCCCCATATTTAATCCTAATCAGCCCCCGAATCCCACGGATTTTACGGGTACAATTCTCGCGCAGGACGATAATTTCAAGCAGGGGCGAGTTCAACAATTTAACGTTGATGTGGAACGATCGCTCCCCGGTCAGATCGTGTTGACCGTGGGATATGTGGGTGCGCGCAGCTCGCACATCCTGACCGACGGAAATAACTTGAACGTGTCGTCTCCGGGAGCCTGCGGAACGGCCGGGTACACCCTGGGATGCGGGCCCGGTGGAACGGCTTTCGGCGTGCCGTACACGGCATATCCATTTTCGACCGTCGAGGACGTGGAAGACATCGGGGTCGCTCACTACAACGCATTGCAGATCAAGGCCGAAACCAAGAGCTCACGGTACGGCATATATGCGTTGATCGGCTACACGTATTCCCGAAACTACGATAACTCTCTTTCCGACGGCTTGGGTACGCCATTGGGAGCGACCTACTTCCCGCTGCCGGGATGGCAGAAACTGGATTGGGGGTTGTCGCAAACCAACCTCGATAATGATTTCACCGCGAGCGTGGTCTATGATCTGCCCTTTGGCAGAGGCAAGCAGTACGGCAACAATTGGAACGGAGCTACCAACGCGATCCTGGGAAATTGGGAGGCGACGGTAATCGAAAAGATCACCTCGGGCTTCCCGGTGTTCGTCGTGGATAGCGATAACGCATCAGGGGTCAACTTCGAAAACGACGGAAACAGCTATAACCGCCCCAATGAGACCTGCAATCCCACGCGCGGCAGTCCGACCTTAGCAGAATGGTTCAATACCTCATGTTTCTCGGCGCCCGCAGCGGGTGAACTGGGGACTGCGGGACGGACCCCGCTTTCCGGTCCTGACTTCGTAAACACTGATTTTTCGCTGGTGAAGCACTTCCCGCTGCCGCACGAGGGAATGCGTCTGGATTTTCGGGCGGAGGTGTTTAATATATTCAATCACCCGCAATTTGGTTCACCGAACAGCGATTTCAACTCACCCATCAATTTTGGTGTCGTGAATTCCACGGTGAATAACCCGCGTTTGTTTCAGTTTGGCTTGAAGTTCCTGTTCTAGTGCCGGGCATGAGGCAACAGTCATGGATTCGATTCGGCCGGCCCATCGCAGTTGCGATGGGCCGGTTGTTTTTTGGACTGGCGCTGGTGTTGCGGTGCGCTGGCGGGTGGTTTCCCGCCGCGGCGCAGGAGCGAATCAAGGTAATCGTCGATCAAGACGCCCGCGGCCCGGGAACCAGCGACCAGCAAGCGATTTTGGTTTTCTTGCAGTCGGAGAAGTTCGACGTCCTCGGCATCACCACCGTGAGCGGCGACCAATGGGTGAAAGAGGAAACCCTGCACGTTTTGCGCATGCTGGAAATCGCCGATCGTACCGACGTCCCAGTGATAGCCGGCGCGGAATTTCCGTTGCTGAATTCCAAAGAAGAGAGCGAGCGCTGGGAAGCGCTCTACGGAAAATTCGAATACAAAGGCGCGTGGACCGACAGATTTGAAGCGCAGCGCTCCACCATCCGCGAAGAACCCTATCACCGGCCGGACGTGGTGCCTCCCATGCCGGAAGGCGAGCCCCACACCAAAGCGCAGCCCGGCACGGCAGCGGAATTCATTGTACAGATGGTGCACAAGTATCCCGGCCAAGTGGTTCTCTGGGCCGGCGGACCGTTGACCAATTACGCTTTGGCGTTAAAGCTAGATCCTGAAGTGGCGACCCTCGCCAAGGAATTTGTCCTGATGGGCGGCGGACTCTACGCCGATCACGGCGCGATCGATCCCGGCGCCCATGACGCGCGCAGGGAATTCAACTGGTGGTTCGATCCGGAAGCGGCGCAAATTGTGTTGCGCGCTCCCTGGAAGAAACTCACTATCACCCCCATCGATATTTCGGTGAAGACGCGGCTAAGCCCGGAAATTCAAGCGGCGATCGCCAAGGTAGATACGCCTGTTACTCGCTACCTGGGAAAATATTCCCTCACCGGATATATGTGGGACGAGATTGCCGGAGTGGCATTGATCGACCCTTCGATCATCACCGGCCAGAAACAGCTGTACATGGATATCGACATCGATCACGGCGCCAGTTATGGCAAGACTCTGTTTTGGGGTTCCACCGCCACTATTCCTCCGTATCTGCGCCTGGCGAACGTTCAGTTCGATATCGACGCCGAGAAATTTTATAAGCTTTATATCGGCCTGATGACGCACCCGCTGAACCCAGAACGAGCAGCACACCATTAGCCTCAGGGATTGCCGCTTCGAGAGAAGGAACGTGAACGCCAAAAAGTTCGGTCTGTTATTCCTGCTTCTTCTTGCCGCTTGCCCTCCCGGATGGGGCCAGGCCCGCCGCAAAGTCATCATCAACCAGGACACCTCCGGTCCTGGCGGCAGCAATATGCAAACCCTCTTGCTGATGATCCAATCTCCCCAAGTGGAAGTTCTCGGGATCACCGTTGTGAGCGGAGACCAGTGGCGGGATGAAGAGGTGGCCCACACGTTGCGCTTGCTGGAGATCATCGGCCGCACCGATATTCCCGTCATGCCCGGCGCTGCCTTCCCCCTGGTTCGGAATCATGAGGAGACCGTGCTCTGGCAGGAGCGTTACGGAAAAGTGGCTTACGCCGGCGCGTGGGATCCACGCTGGTGGCACGAGCCTTTTGTAGTTCCCACGCTCCCCGAAGGATCGCCCACGATTAAGCCGTCGTCCGAAGACGCTGTTCATTTCCTGATCCGCATGGTCCACAAGTATCCGCACGAGGTCACCATCTACGAAGGTGGTCCGATGACTAATTTGGCGCTGGCGATCACCATCGATCCGCAGTTCCCCGAACTGGCGCAGGAACTGGTATTCATGGGAGGCAGCCTGAATCCCAAGACGGAGAACCCGGAGTGGGCGAACACTCCGCGTCACGAGTTCAATTTTTGGTTTGATCCGGAGGCGGCGGAGATCGTCCTCCGCGCGCCATGGAAGAAAATCGTTTGCACCACGGTCGACATTTCGGAGAAAACTCACCTGACGCCCGCGATGCTGCACCAGATCGAAGCCAGTGGAACTCCTCTCTCTCGTTATTTGGTCCGCTATTTTCCCAGCGGACCCGGCGCGGACATCATGTGGGACGAGTTGGCTGCGGCTGCCTGGATCGATCCCACGATCATTACTAAGAGCGAGACTCGCTATATGGGTGTGGACCTTGACGCGGGACCCGGCTACGGAAACACGTTGACCTGGGGCGATGAGGATAAACCCCAGATCGCCCGCGGACCGGTGGAGATCCAGCTCGATTTGGACAACGACAAATTCGATCGGATGTTTGTGAAGCTCATGAGTGCTCCGACCCAGGCGGCCCAGTGATGAGATTCTGCCGATTCCTTCTTTTGCCCGCTTTCGCATTGCTCCTGGCCAGCCCCAAGTGCCCAGGTCAGGAAAAAGTGCAGGAAAGGCGCAAGATCATTATCGATCAGGACGCCGCCGGGCCTGCCGGCACCGACCAGCAGTCCATACTGCTCCTCCTCCAGTCGCCCCAGACTGAGGTGTTAGGAGTCACCGTGGTCACTGGCGACATGTGGCTCGACGAAGAGCTCGCGCACACCTTGCGCACGCTCGAGCTAGTCGAACGCGCGGACATCCCGGTGGTCCGCGGCGCGGAAAATCCGCTGGTCCGCCGGCGAGAGGAAACCCTGCAGTGGGAGGAGCGATACGGCACGGTGACTTGGCTTGGCGCATGGACCCCGCGGGTTTACCACGCATCCGATGTAGTTCCTCCCTTGCGCGAGGGGAACCCTACCACCAAACCGATTAACGAAGACGCTGCGCATTTCCTGGTTCGCATGGTCAGGCAGTATCCGAATCAGATCACCATTTACGAGGGCGGCCCCATGACCAACCTCGCTTTGGCCATCTCCATCGATCCGCAATTTCCCTCCTTGGCCAAGGAACTCGTTTTCATGGGTGGAAGTCTGAATCCACAGACCACCGATCCCGAATTTGCCAATTCGCCGCGGCACGAATTCAATTTGTGGTTTGATCCGGAAGCCGCTCACATCGTGCTGCGAGCCAAGTGGCGCAAGGTGGTCTGCACTCCGGTGGATATCTCCGTAAAAACAAAAATGACCCAAGAGATGATCGACCGCATCAAGCAAAGCGCCAGCCCGGCCGCGCGCTACATCGGCCAGTACGCCAGGTTGTGGGGGAACGGTTACATGTGGGACGAGCTGGCCGCGGCTGCATGGCTCGATCCGAGCATCATTACCAAAACCGACAGCCGATTGGCGGACATCGACCTGGACCGCGGGGCCAACTACGGAAACCTGCTGACTTGGAGCGCCGCGAGCAAACCGAAAACAGATGCCCAGCCGATTGAAATCCAAGATGAGCTGGATACCGCGAAACTCTACAAAATGTTCGTTGACCTGCTTAGCGCGCCCACCCCCACTCGCTAGCTCGGGCTCATGGGCTGCGGTTCGAAAATGCCCTGAGTGCCTCGATTAGACACCGATACATCCTTGGAATCCGCTGATTGGCATTTCTAGTCGGGAATAGCGCCCTGATTAGGTCCTATTGGGGGAGGCTGGGCTTCTCGCTGGTCCTGCGGGGAATGCTGCTGCGCCGATCCTTTGCGCTGGCGTGTGCATGGTGCTTGGCTGAGTTCGTCGCAAGGCTAGTGTAGTGTCTCCAACGCTTCTTTACATTTGGCGATTTGGCTCATAATTCGTTCTACAGATGCACTCCAGACGAAAACTTTAGGATTCTGATTGTGGGTTTGAATGTAATGGTTGATAGCGGCGATCAAAGCTGGGACGTTCTTGAAGGAGCCTCGACGGATGCGCTGGTCGGTGATCTCGCGGAACCAGCGCTCCACCATGTTCAGCCAGGAACTGGAGGTGGGAATGAAATGTAAGTGGAAGCGAGGATGGCGTTTCAGCCAAGATTGGACGCGAGGGTGTTTGTGAGTCCCGTAGTTGTCGACGATCAGATGCAAATGCAGATCGAGCGGCGTCTTGACATCGATCAGTTGTAGGAAGCGAATAAATTCTTGATGGCGATGCCGCGGCATGCAATCGCCAATGACCGTGCCATCGAGCATGTTCAGCGCGGCGAACAATGTCGTTGTGCCATTCCGTTTATAGTCGTGCGTTTGCCGGGCCGGGACTCCCGGCCTCAGCGGCAAGAGCGGCTGAGTGCGGTCGAGGGCCTGGATTTGACTTTTCTGGTCGACGCAGAGCACCAGAGCTTTGTCGGGCGGATTCAGATAAAGCCCGACCACATCGTGGAGTTTCTCGATGAAGCGCTTGTCGCGACTGAGCTGGAAGGTTTCGATCAAATGAGGTTTCAGGTTGTGCTGCTTCCAGATCCGGTGAATGGTGTCTTTGCTCAGGCCCTGGGCCTTGGCCATACTTCGCGCGCTCCAGTGGGTGGCATGGGGCGGCGTCGTGTGCAGGGTGGCGTGGACGACGGCTTGGACCTTGCGGTGAGAAACCCGGGGAATACGCCCCGGGCGAGGCGCATCCTTTTCGAGCCCCGGCAGCCGAAGCGCCAGGAAGCGTTGACGCCAGAGTTGCACAGTGGGCCGCGAGATGCGCAGGGCACGTGCAATATCTTGGCTCCACAGCCCCTCGGCAGCTTTGCAAATAATCTGCGCGCGCTGAACCAATCGGAGCGGGAAGCGACGTCCCGCGGCCCATTTGTCCAGCACCGCTCGTTCCTCGGGCGATAAGGTGATGGCTTCGGCGACTCTCAACGGTAGAGATCATAAGCGTTCCACGTCTATAAGTAAAGCTATTTATGCGACACTACACTAGGGACGCGCTTGGGGAATCGAACAGGTTCAAACTAGTCGGGATTTTTACGGAGCCAGGACGGCGCAACATCACTATTGCGGAAGTTGCTCCAACTCTTTTTCGGCTTGCGGATGGCCGGGACGTTGCTTGAGGAGCTCCAGAAGAACCGCGCGAGCTTTCTGGGTATCGCCCTCGATGGCGTAGAGTCTGGCGAGGTTTAAGTATGACTGATCGAACGCCGGCGCCACTCGAATGGATTCTTGGAAAGTCTTCTCGGCATCCTCCGCGCGGTGCGTCCGTAAATAAAGAATACCCAGATTATTGAGCGCTTCGGGATAAGCAGGACGCGAAGCCAAAGCCTTTTGCAAATACTCATACGCCTGCTCGGTGTCGTCGCGTTGCGCAAAGACCATCCCCATGCCGTAGTTTGCCTCCGCGTCGTCGGGGCTCAACTGGAGGGCTCGCTGCAGCACCTTTTGGGCGTCCTCCCAGCGCTTGGCTTGACGGTAGGCGCTTCCCAGGTTTTCCAGGCTAATCACGAAATCGGGATCAATCTGAAGCGCCCGTTGAAAATTCTGGATAGCTTCATCAGCGTGACCCTCCCGCGCTGCCAATATTCCCAGATTGTTCCACGCTTTGGGCATGGTACTGGGATAGTTGGCGTGAAGCCCGATCGCGCGTTCAAAGCTTTTGCGGGCTTCCGAGTTCTTTCCCTGTTGCAAATAGACGCTTCCGAGGCCGTAGAGAGCTTCGGCGGCCGACGGATCGTCTCGCATCGCCAGTTGAAAGAAAGCTTTCGCTTGGTCCACATAGCCGCGCTCGAAGAAGGTTGAAGCGAAGGAAAGATAGTTACGCTCGCCCTCGAAAGATTCGCTCACGCCGGGAAAGGGCAGCGCCTTCACCAGCCGCTCCGCCGCAGTTCGCGGAATGCCCCGAGCGTCCGTCTCGGAGCGCTCCCTCGGAACCGGTCCCTGGTAGATTTTGACGATTGCTCCGGCCTCATCGATTAAGAAGGATGTAGGAAGGCTCATATCGCGATGCCGGTCAAAAAGGTAACGGTAAAGAATGTTGTAAATGGCTATCACATCCGGAGACGAGCGCAAGATCGGCACGGACAGACGGCTGTAAGCTTCCAGCGCCGGGCCGCCGCCGGCACTGGCGGACTCATCTACGTTTAGGGTGAGCAGTTGGAGTCCTTGCTTCGCCCAGTGCGTGTAGGACTGGTCGAAATTCGCCAGCTCGGCCCGAGAATTGGGCGACGCCGCTGACCAAAAATGGAGCAGCACCGGCTTGCCGCGTCGCGCAGCAAGCGTCTGCACCCGTCCAGCCAGATCAGGAAGAGAAAAATCGGGTGCCGCAATCGGCTCGAGCAACCAGGTTTCCACCGAAACTGGTAGCGCCTCCCTTTCCGGAATAGAAACGGCCCCAGCATCGGAATGGGAAGGCCGCTGCGCCGGCTGAAACGCCTCCATGCGCGAGGGCGGAGAGCCTTCTTGCACCCAGACGCGGTGATTGAGTGGGAGGTCGTGAAGCTCCTGCACCAACCCGCTTGGCCAGCGGATCGAAGCGGCCACCGAATCTCTTGCGCCGCCCAAACCAAAAAACAATTCCTTGCTGTGCTGCGCCAGAAACCCTGATCCGGCTTGCACCAGGAGTGTCTGGCAACCCACTTCCGTTGTGACTGTAACCGCGGCTCCTATGGCGTCGCGATTGCTTTTCCTGCCGGAGAGGCGAAAGGCGATGGCCGGCCCTAGATCCGCCACGGCGTTCTTCAACAGGCGCAACTGCGGGGCGTTACGGTTCTTCAAGAACACTTCCACTCGGCCATCGCGATCGAAGTCGGCGAGTGCAAACGATCGGCTGTCCTCGATGAAGTCCAGCCCCACCGCGGCAGATACGTCGGAAAATGTTCCGTCCCGATTGTTCATGTAAAAGATGTTGCGCTCGAAACCGCTCCAGGTACCGTCGGAGCGAATGAGCTCGTTGACGGCGTTCCATTCTTGCTCGTAATTCTGGTTGGGCTCGGCCTGGTCAGGCGAATTGGCAACCACTTGCCGCCAAAAAAAACTGTTCAAGTCTTCTCGCGAGGCTCCCGAAATCATGCCGTTGGCAATATAGAGGTCGGGAAATCCGTCGTGATCGAAATCCCATGCGTCGCTCGACCACGACCAGCGGCCTATCCCGGTTCCGGAGCGGGAGGTGTGGTCCTCAAAACGGCCGCCGATATTCCTCAATAGCGAATTGCCCCTGGCGTGCTTACGGTAGAGCGCGCGGATTTCCTCGCTCGCTTCTTTCCGAAAGATCTCCTGCTCCGAAACGCGATTCCCGGCGGCGGTCCACATGTCCGCAACGTAGAGATCCTGTTTGCCGTCGTTATCGTAGTCCAGCCAGCAGACGCCCATTCCCGCGCCAATGTCCTCCGCCCCAGTTTCTGGCGCGATATCCGTAAACGTGCCGTCGCCGTTATTGCGGTAAAGATTTTTTCGGCCGAAATCATTCACCACGTATAGGTCGGGCCATTGATCGCCGTTGTTATCGCCCCAACCGCAACAGAAACTGAAGCGGGTATTGTTTCGATCGAGACCCGACTCCCGCGTCACATCACGGAACGTCGCGTCCCGTTGGTTACGCATCATAAAATTGGGCGGACCGTTCTCCGCATCGTAGTAGGGCATCGGATATCGGTACTGGTCGGCGCCCTGGTAGTAGGAATACAAGCAGAAGTAAATATCCAACCAGCCGTCGCGATCGTAATCGGCGATGGCCGCTCCCGTGAAGGAGCCTTGGGGAGGATTGGCGAACTGAAAGGCGCCGGGGCGCTGCCGGAATTTTCCGCTGCCGTCATTCAGAAAGAGCAGGGGGCCGTCAGTGCGCACGACGATCAAGTCCTGGTGGCCGTCGTTGTCAATGTCCGCAAAGAGCGCGCAAGCGGTATTCTCCAGAATCCCCACTCCAGAGCCCGCGGTAATATCTTCAAAGGTTCCGTCGCCGCGATTTCGAAAAAGCCGGTTGGGCAGGCCGGCCGGCTGGCAAATATAGAGATCGTCGAACCCGTCTCCGTCGACGTCCCCGATGGAGACGCCGTTGTGTCCGTAGATGTCGATGCCGCAAGCGCCATCGAGAACTGTTCGCCAATAGTCCGATCCGAAAGCCAATTGTGACGCGAAAGACGCGTTCCCGCCAAAAGCTTGCGCAGCAATGTCCACGAACACCGGGGCCAAGGAACGGCTGCGCTGCTCCTCCAGCATTCGCCACTGGCGGAGGCGGATCTCCCCGGAAGCCAGCATTTCCCAGTCGAGGCCCCAATTGCCCACCCGCTGTTCGCGATGAAAATCAGTTCCAGTGCCCACCAGTTCGAAGCGCACACGGGTTTTCAGCGAAGTGGGCAGTCCGGGTGACGATGCTGGCGAAGACCCGGTGCGGATGCTGGTCACCTGGAACTCAGCGGTAACCATTTTCGAAAACGAACCCATCACGGAACGCCATTCCCGGAGAAAGGCTTCGCGGCCAAGAGGCGTTTCCTCCGTGAATTTCATCCGCCACAGTTGGAGTGTGGATCCCGGTCTTACAGGTTGAGCCACAGCGGTCCTGGGAGATGTGCCCTGGAAATTCGAGGACATTACCTTCTCTAGTGTTGCGGTATGTTGCGGAGACGCCAGGAGTTGGGAACCCCATTCCCGCAAAGCGGCCGCAACCTGATCCTGATATTTCTCGGTGACGAAGTCGTCAAAACCAGCATGCACCTTTCGCAGCAGCACCGCATCGAGCTCTCCGTGAGCGCGATAACGATGTTCCACGTGAAAAAAGCCGGGCAGCACATGCTGAAAACGAGAGGGATATAAGGAAGGAAAGCCAAGCCCTGCGGGTAGCAAGGCGAGCGAGACTCCCTGGCAGTACTGGCGTAGGAATTTTCGGCGACTGAAATCTGCGGACTTACATTGCTTCCCAAGCCTATTCAGGGCGATGCTCTCATTGTTCCTCACACCGAATCGAAAATCTAACACCGGGACCAAGACCCGTCAACAATGGCGGCCCGAAGTGTCAAAGCTCTTTAGAAATGTCCCCTCTCTTACCTCGTTAGAAACGTCCCCATTTCGGTTTTGGTTGTTTGTCATTTCTTCATCGTTGGCCTTGCCCGAAGCGAAGCCCTGCGGAGCCCGAAGGGCGGAGCGTTTAGGGCGAAGCGGAGGGCAAGGCCAACGATGGCCGCGTCACGACGGTACCTCGGTTCGACGCTCGCTTCTGCACGGCTCGGCGGACCGCTTCTCGCCACGGGTGCTCGGTCGGTGGCACCCACCTCGGTTTGGCTCCCGGCTCGGTGCCAGGTGGCCAAGCGGGTTTCACTTCCGACACCCCCGGCCGGGCCGGCGCCGGGATCTCCTGCATCCGCTGCGGGCGCCCACGGTATTCGATGGTGATGCTGCCGTGCCGTCCTTCGCAAACCAACACTTTGCTCCGGGCGGGCGGGTAATGGTAGCCTTGCGCCTCGATTTGAAAAAAGCGGTTCTCATACCGCACCACCCAGTCGTCGCTGGACCCTCGCTCCCTTCCTCCCGATATCGCTTCCACAGCCGCTTCGCCTGCCGGTAACTGACTCCCATCAGTCGGCCCGCATCCACCACCCGCAACAGTTTGCTCCGAACCCGCGCCAGCACCTCCACTCGTCCCAACTCCCTCTTGCTCATCTCGATTCGCCTCAATTCGACCTCCCCTTCGAGGTCGTATTAAGGGGACATTTCTATCGAGGAGAAAAGGGGACATTATCATCGAGGTACAACACAATGGCGGCCCGAAGTAAACGCTCCACCGCCTCCCAATCGGAGCCTTTGCGCTGCTGAACAAAGCGAAGTGGTGCCCCAGGTGTCGATTTCACACCTGGATTCTCTGCGTTTTTGACTAGGCTTTGTCTTGGACGCCGACCGGTCGTATTCTGAAATGTGACTGCAATGCCAAACACACACCCCGAAAGCCCGCTCCGGACGAGCTTTCTCCGATCCTTTATCCGATGGTTTTTTATCGGCGTCGTGCTCCTTTGGTCGCTTGCCGCGCTGATCCTTGTGGCCACGCGGTGGATCGACCCACCGACAACCGCGGTGCACATCCAGCGCCGCTGGCAAGCCTGGATTCACCACACCCCGTATCGCGAACGCTACAAATTCATTCCCCTCAGCCAAGTCTCGGCCGATCTCCAGCACGCTGTAATCGCCGCAGAGGACGCGCACTTCTACCAGCACCATGGATTCGATTGGCACCAGATCCAAATCGCTGCCCAAGACGATTGGGAAGGCGATCGCACTCGCGGAGCTTCCACCATTACGCAGCAACTCGTAAAAAACCTATTTTTCGGAACCGGTCGCTCCATCCTCCGCAAGGGCGCAGAGGCCACACTCGTACCGGTGGCCGAATGCGTCCTCGGCAAACGGCGCATTTTGGAGATATACCTCAACGTGGTCGAATGGGGCTCTGGCATTTATGGCGCAGAGTCGGCGTCTCGTTACTACGACGAAGCCGCAGCCCGGAATATCGGCCGGCAACAGGCGGCACGGCTCGCTGCAATTTTGCCGGCTCCCCTAAAGCGGCGCCCCGAGCGCATGAATAGCTACAGCGCGATTATCCTGGAGCGAATGGACCAAATGGGTTGGTAATCGTGGCTAACACTTTACCAATGCTCACCGTTTTTGACTTGGCCTCGTTTTGTTTCACGCTCTCGTAGCGCCGCCCCTCGCGGCGGACAAGAATCCTGAAAAGTCAGGGAGATTTCATTTGTTCGGGAAGCGCGTTAATCAGAACTTGCAGATACAAGTTGTATCGACTTTCCCGTGTATGCATTTGCGTAGCGGACTCGGACTAGCCAGAAAATCATTAAAATCAGTGGAAGGATGCTAAGAACTAAATACAAGGTTGTGCTAAATAAAGTCGGGGACAGATGTTGCCCGAGCCCCACTGCCGAAAGCAATCTCAGCGGGCGGTTTGACGGCCCCAGGAAAAAAGACCCGGCCGCGATGAACAGGCCAAAACACATACGCCAGAGATGCCGTGCGATGCGCTTTGCGCCACGAACACCGCCGCCTACCAGCATGCGAACGTCCCCCGCGGCGGCCAGCAGCATCACGGTACCCATGAAGAATGTCATTCCGACAGGAACCCCGTCTTGTGAACTCGCTCCGCTACGCACCACTTTTATACCATTCATCCACGTAAGGATACCGAGCGCCAAAGGAATCAGCAGCACAACCCAGTCGAAACGGCTGGTTTCCCCATCTCTGCGCCTGGCGGTCAGCCATGCCGTTCCGATGAGATAGAAGGTTAAAATCCCGCCGCCGATGTTGCTTGGTTGATGCTTCACGATCGCAAGATAAACTGCGATGACGGCCATGGTGAGCATGGATGCGACAAACACCTTTCCCGCGAGCACATGGCGGGAGGAACCCTTGCGGAAAGACATGGCAGCGGTTCCGGAAAGCAGCCCTAAGGTTCCCGCGCAAATATGAACCATCAGTATGGGCGAATAGGACATTGGGTCTCCTGCCAGTATATACGAGCACTCGCGCCGCAGAGTTTCACCGGGCAACATCGGTGTTGGGGCGGCCCCAGGAATCCCGAGGCGTGCTATGCTTCGTCGGCTCTGCAATGAATAAACTCAAGTTACGGGGATTTTGCCGGTGAACGTTCCTCGAATTACAGTTGTGGGTAGTTACGCGACCGGCTTGACGATGAAGGTCGCGCGCTTTCCCGGCACGGGCGAGACGGTGCTAGGGGAGGGCTACCGCGTCGACTATGGCGGAAAAGGTTCCAATCAGGCGGTGGGCTGCGCCAGACTGGGAGCGAAAGTCAGCTTTGTCGCTAAGATTGGAACCGACGATTTTGGCGAAATGGCCCTGGGTCTTTACCGCGACGAGGGCATTGACGTTGCGCATGTCACACAAACCGATGCCGCGCCAACCGGGGTGGGGTTCATTTTGGTCGATGCGGCCAGCGGCAACAACAGTATCGCGATCGATCCGGGAGCGAATGGCCTCTTGAGTTCCGGCGATGTTTCCCAGTGCGAAAAAGCTTTGGATTCCTCGGCGGTGCTTCTCACCCAGCTTGAAATTCCTGCGGAGGCGGCGGAAGCGGCTCTCGTGCGCGGGCGCGCACGGGGCATTTTGACTATTTTGAACCCGGCGCCGGTACGTCCCCTGCCTTCCTCCGTTTTGCAGATGGTAGATGTGCTCACTCCGAACGAAACGGAAGCCAAGGTACTTCTCGGCCGCTGCCCAGATGCGGCCATCGAACCCGAGGCGATCGCGCGCGAACTGATGGACAAGGGAGTGAGGCAGGTGGTGATGACCTTGGGAGAAAAGGGCGCCCTGATGGTGACCGCGTCGGCGTGCTCTCGTGTCCCTGCCATCCGAGTGTCGGCAGTTGATACCACCGGCGCGGGAGACGCATTCAACGCAGGACTAGCCGTTGCACTCGCCCGCGGTACGACTCTGGACGTCGCGGTGCAGTTTGCCGTGGTAACCGGCGGCCTGGCGGTTACCCGGGAGGGCGTTATCCCCTCTCTGCCGCGCCGCGCAGAAGTCCTTCGGTTCTATAGACAGTGGGGCCTGGCGCCCCCGGATTGGTTTTCGGAAGATTGGACGAGCGGGGATTGAAGTGTCCGCTTGGCGATTGGCTTCGCTCCCCGTGGCAAGAAAGGATGAACTATGTCACAGACACCCGCTTTTTTTTCGAGTCCGCAGTCCAGGGCACGCTGGATGCGCCACGATGTGGCCCAGCTTCTGAAGCGCTTTTTCTTTTGCGAACGCTCGCTGGTAGTTACCGCTGCGGCGTGGATCCCTGCAATCGCTCCACTGGAAACGAAAATCGGCCTGGCTCGCTTCATTTGGCAAGGCGCTGAGACCGCGCATGCCGTGCGCGAGCGCGTCTTCGAACTACGCTTCCCCAACCGCATGCTGGAAGAGCAGGGAACAGATCACGCGCTGATCGAGCTCTTCCATAGCGTTAAGGATTCGCCGTCGGTTCCCACGTTTTTGGCGAGCATCGGAAAGGTGCTGCTCCCGGCGTTGCGCGATGCTTATCAGGAATATCTGGAGGGCTCGGATCCCATTGCGGACGGACCCACTCATCGCTTTCTTGCGGTGGCACTTTCCGAAAAGGTCGAACAGATTGCCGCCTTCGAACGATGGGCGGACGCGGCGCTTTCGCAGAATCCCGAATGGCGTGAAGCCACGCTTTCCTGGTCGCGAGCGGTGGCCGGCCGGCTAGCCGACGTCGGTGGCGTAGGAGTGGCCCCGGCGCCAACGGCTTCCGCGGTGTGGGGGCCTTTGCCGGGGGCAAAGACTTTTGTGATTCCCGATCGACCGGCCAGAGATCCGCGGTTTTGGCCGTGCCGATTCTATTGGCCGGACGTGGTCGATCCCCGCTATCCCTATGGCCAAGGACTGCAATTACAAATCCGTTCGGCGATCAGCCATCTGAATGAAGTTTGGGCCATTGAAACCGGCGGCGTGATTTTGAATTCGTTCGCGGATGTGCTGCCGTGGGAATGGATTCACAATTCGGCGCGCTGGACTTACGACGAAGCGCGCCACTGCCAGATGGGCTATCAGCGCCTGATGAGCTGGGGTTTCCAGCCAGCCGAAATTCCCCTGGGGACGTACATTTATGAAAGCGCTTCTGGCGAAGATCCGATCTACCGCCTGGGAATGCTCTACTTTTTTGAGACGAAGAACATCCGCCACAAGCCCACACGTGCGCAACTCTTCCACGACTACGGCGATGCCGTGAGCGAACACGACATGGATTTCGACTGGGCGGACGAAACGATTCACGCCGGATACGGCAGACACTGGCTTAAAGAGCTGCTGGTGGTTCGGGGCCAGGACCCGAATGCGCACGAGCAAGTGCGGGAACGCTGCGAGAAACTGGTCAGGGATTACGTCACCACCGCGACTCAGGCGGAGATCGCCGGCATCAAAGAGGTCGCCAGAGCGCTGCTGGCCGAAGCCGCCCGTAGATCGTGATATGCCAACCACCGCCGAGCTCGCGAGCTGAGGATTTATGGACGACGACGTACTTTCATTGGTGCATGGAAGGACAGGCCATTTCCTTCTGGAGTCGGGCCACCATGGAGATCTGTGGTTCGATCTCGAGGCGCTATGTTTACACTCCCGTGCGATACGGCCGTTTGCCGCTCGACTCGCAGCGCAGCTCGAGAGGTACAACGTCGATGCGGTGTGCGGCCCGCTGGTGGAGGGAGCCTTTGTCGCCTTGCTGGTTTCGCTGGAGCTGGGCTGCGATTTCGTTTATGCCGAGCGCTTCGCGAACGCAACGAGTGAGGGCTTATATCCGGTCGAGTATCGACTCCCAGCGGTTCTTCAACCCGCCGTTCAAGGTAAACGCGTTGCGATCGTCAACGACGTGATCAATGCCGGATCGGCGGTACGGGGAGCTTTCACCGACTTGCGAGCCCGTGGCGCAGTCATCGTTGCGATCGGTGCGCTGCTTGTGCTGGGCGATGCAATTGCCGCGTTCGCAGCCGAAAAGCACATCCCGCTCGAACTCCTCAAGCAAATGCCGAACAACTTGTGGGCGCCGGCTGAATGTCCACTTTGTGCCCAGGGCGAGCCGCTCGAAATTGTGGGCACATCGTAAAGACCCGAGTCGAGCTGGCGGTCGGCTGCAGCGGGGTGTTGCACGTATACGTGCAACAAGCAGGAAGCCGCTTTGCCTCAATTGACGGCTGTTGCCGTAGCGGACTGGCTCCCAACTAGAAACAGTTGGAACTCTCGGATTTCCGCCTGGTCGGTAGAACTGAGAATCTTCAAACGAACGCGCGACGCCTTGCGAGCCTTGAACCCGTCGATCCGTTTATGGCCGATGGTCTTGCCGTCGACGATGGTTTGCCAACTCGTTTCGTCCCAGGCTTCGATCCGAAACGCCTGAATATGCTGTCCGTTGTTGAGGCGCTCCATCACCAGACTGTGGTCAAACGTTATGGATTTGGGAAAATCCACTTCCAGCACCGAGTGATGCGAACCGGGCGGGGCCGACCAGAACGTGTCCGGATCATTGTCCAGAGCGTCTTCGGTTTCGGACAGGCGCGGATTGCGTGCATGTGCTGCGGCTGCGAGGTTTGCCGATGCTGAGTAGCGCTTGGTGATCGCCGCTCCGAATTCTCCCAGGCGTTTCGAATCTTCTTCCGGCAGCAGGCCGCGGCGGTCCGGCGCGAGCCCCAGCATCAGCTGGCCTCCGTGTCCCACCGTTTGGTCGTACAGTTCGAGCAACTCGGGAAGCGATTTGAGGGAAGCCTCGCTCGAGGAGTGCCAAAACCAATGTTCTTTGCGCAATGGAGTATCGGCTTCAGCGGGCCGCCACCGCAGGAATCCGTGGCGATCGATTACGTTCCAGTTTTCCACCGGGACAACACCTTCCTCGTTGCCCACCCATCGAATATCCCCATACTCGAACAATCCGGTATCCGCGAAAACCAGGGTGTTCGGTTGATAGGTCCGCAATTCCTCGATGATCCGCGGAAAGTTGTAGACGTGGCCCGCGCTCCCGGCGCCGTCCAGCCAGAATTCCACGAGTTCTCCGTAGTTCTGGGCCAATTCGTCGAGTTGCGCCGCGTAATACTTGTCGTACTCGGTCCAATCGTTGTAGCGGGGCTCATGACGATCCCAAGGCGAAAGATATACGCCGAATTTTAGACCATACTTTCGAGCCGCCGCCGCGACCGCTCCCACCACATCGCCTATCCCCATTTTCCACGGGCTGCTTTTCACGCTGTAAGAGGTCTGCTCGCTTGGCCATAGGCAGAATCCATCATGGTGTTTTGCCACCATCACCACGTACTTCGCACCGGCAGCCTGTATTGCCTGCATCCACTGTTCCGGATTGAACGCGGTGGGATTGAATACGCCAGGGTCCGCCGTGCCGTCGCCCCATTCCTGGTCCAAAAATGTATTGGGCCCAAAATGAATGATGACGCCGAATTCGAGGTCCTGCCACTCTACCTGCTGAGGGGAGGGCTTAACGTCAGCGAAGTTTCGCGCCGAGGTGTTGGCGAAACTGGCGAGAAAGGTAACGCCTACAAGACAGATCGTCCGCATCCCGGCGCCGGAAACCCACAAATCCATTGCCGATCCCGGCGCGCGAGTCGAGTGGCGGCGTCGAATCACCGCGTTACCGCGACGGTTGGTCCGTGCAACCGCGGCTGGCAAACGTCAACGCGTTGTTTTCCGAAGCCAGCGAGCAGGAGTAGATCTGTCCGAGAGTATTGAACGAGTCGTATGTTTGCGACGACTTTGCTCCGGTGTTGCCGGTGAAGTTGCCGGCCGCATCGAAGTTCAGTGTGTCGGTGGAGTTCACCTTGTTGATCACAGCGCTGACGAAGAATGGGGAGACAATATTGTTATCGAATTCCTGGGACACGGTGGTGGTCTGAGACTCCGAACCGTCCGCGGCGACAAGTACGTCGATATTCATCGTCAACGGATAGCGGAACGATTCCAACGTTTCGGAGAAGACCGGCCCCTGCCGTGTGGTAGTTAGGGACTGCACTTGGGTGCCCTGCGTAATGTCCTGATCGTAGGTGGTCGCGTTGATCGTGAAGTTCTGTACGTTGCGGAAATTCACCGATTGCTGCACTTGGGTGTCGATTCGGCCGTGCGAAGTATTCACGAATCCGGCCACGCCGAATTGACGCAAGGAAGTGACCGAAACGCTCCCGGTAATGTCGCCGGATGCGTCGGTTTGCAGATTCTCGGTGACCGCCGGATTCGGGCCGGCTCCGATGGTGTTTGACGTCAATGCGCCGGTAACTTGCTGGGAACCGTGGTCGAGATACAGCAGCAACGAGGCGGCCTCTGAGAAATAGCTGTCGGCGTTAAATACGCTCACCGCAACCGTGTGTTGCGCGCCATTGCTCAGCAACCCGGCGAAGGGGGTCAAGTCGATGCGATACGGCACGAAATTCAGCGTCTGCACGCCGGGGATCGGCGCCCATAGGAACGGATCAACTCCTCCGGTATAAATCCACGGATAAACGGGCGCCACACCGGCCGGTTGCCCATCGATGCTGATCTCCGCCTCGCGGAATCCGGTGTTGCCACAGCTCTCCAGTTCGGTGGCCACATCGTTGGGAACGCAGGTATACCAGAACTCATCGTTGATTTGGCTCTGCGAGATCACATCCAGGTAGGCGCGCTCGATGTTCTGGGGCAGCGTAAAGGTGGTCGCTAGTTGATCGGCGCCGGTATTCAAGGTTGCCGGTTCATTGATTCCGCCCGAACCGTTCGATTGAGTCAACGGCAGCACTGCGTCCGCCGCCGGCGGGGCTTGGGCGGGCCATTGTGCGGGATAAAACTCCAGTTCCGCGCTCCCGGAAATGACGCCGGTGTAGGTGCTGTTAACGGTGTTGCCCAGGATCACGTGTCCGGTCTGTGCACTGCCAAACAGAGCGGCATAATCCGTCAGGTCGCGCTCCACGTGCCACGTAGGAGACAGCGTCGTTCCGGGTTCCGGCGTAGTTCCGAAGTAGATGTTGACGTATGCCAGATCGACGATCGCGGTGCGGTCGTATTGAACCCCTGCGGTCACGTTGAAGTCCGCGGTAAAAACGATCTTTTCGAAGGGGCCTGGGCAAGACGGCGTGAATTGATAGTCCTGGATGTTGTAGTTGACAAACTGAAAGCCCGAAAATAATTGCACGACGCAAGGTTTCTCATTCGGCCTGGAGACCGGCGGATCCGCCGTCACCGTATTCTGCGAACCGATTACCGGTGGCGTGCCCTGGGCCCGTGCGGCGCCAGGAAGCGCCAGCAACGGCATCAACGCCAGGGCCATCAGGCTAAGACGGATTTGAAATGAGCCAGGAACTGTATTCACATGAGTCTCCTTGAGTGTCGAGCGCCGCCATCGCATTCGATACCGGCTTCGTGGTTCGTTGACCGCTCACCATTTCACATCGCGCGGAAAAATTGTCAAGCAGAAACTGATCGTTTGTGGGCGATATGAACGCCGAGCCTGCTCGCACAGGTCTAATACGCCCATTACTGCCCAGGAACCGGCCCGCCCCGCGACTAAACCCTCTTCACTTCGATACCGCGCTCGATAAAGGGGGCAACGGTCTTTTCGGTCGCGCGCGTGTCGGTGATTAGAATGTTGATGTCTGATAATGGGCAGACCAGGGCGGGAGCGACCACTCCCAATTTGGCGGAGTCGGCAACCACAATTCTCACCTTGGCTTGATGAATCATCGCCCGAAAGGTGAGGCTCTCCTCGGGCTCAATCACGGTTATGCCGCGCAACGGGTCCACTCCGCACGCGCTGATAAATACTTTGTCCAGGTAGATGTCACTCAAAAAATTGATTGCGCCCTGGCCGACCAGCGAAAAAGATCCCGCCCACTGCACGAATCCGCCGGTGACGAACGTCAATAAACCCGGGCAGTTGCACAACTCCATCGAGATATTGATGGCATTGGTGATCACTCGAAGGTTGCGGCGATCGCGGATGTTGCGTGCGACCTGGGTGGTGGTGGTGCCCGCCGTGAATCCGACGGTGTCATGTTCCTGGATCAGTTCGGCGGCGGCCAGGCCAATCCGGCGCTTCTCGGCGGGCCGATGCTGCTCGCGTTTCTGAAATAGCGAGTCATAACGAAAGGGCTCATACAACAGCGGCTCAACCAGTGCCACCCCGCCATGGGTTCGGCGAACCATTCCCTGCTTCTGCAATTGGGAAAGATCGCGGCGAATGCTCGCCGCCGAAGCCCCGGAATGGTTGGTGAGCTCCTTCAGCGAGAGGCTGCCCTTTTTTCGCAGCTCGGTGAGAATTTGGTCGCGTCGGTCCTTGGATTTCATTGCCAGCCGCCATTTTCCAGGATACAGCCCAAGTGATTCAGGAATCGGCCTTTATCGTTCCTGATGGAGCGCCGAGTATAAAGCATTCCGGGCCTCCAGTGGAATCTAGAGAGGCCGCGAGCGCCATCAAGGAACGCAAATGAGCGCACCCGGCAAGCCAGCAGCAATGTTCATATCATGGTCAAATGGTCATTTCATAGGCCGTTTTCACAGATATCGCTCATTTTATCCTTGACAATATCAACAACCTGAATGAATCTGCTGCCACTTTTCGGGGGTGTGCGGAAGGCCTGCACAAAAAGAATGCCGGAAGCACCCAGTTTCCGGCTCGGTTTGGAGGATGGGATGAACATTGCTCTCGGTGTGAAAGTCCGCATTGTTTCGTGTTTTTCCGTAGTTTTCCTGGTGCTCGCCGCTGGCGTTGCGCTCTACGCTCAAAACTCGCGCGGCACGATCCTGGGCCACGTGTCGGATTCTTCCGGCGCGATTGTGGCCGGGGCCACGGTGACGGTGCGTGACGTGGACACCAACCTAACCAACACCTTCACCACCAATTCCTCGGGCGACTTCGTTTTTGTGGACCTTGTGCCAGGGCCCTACGAGATTACTGTAGAAGCAAAAGGCTTCAAGAGCGAATACGGGAAGGGGCTCACCCTGGAGGTGGACCAGACCTTGCGGCAGGACTATAAGCTCACTGTGGGTGCGGTCACCGAAAAGGTACTGGTCGGTTCGGAAACCCAAATGGTGCAGACCGATAACACCACGCTCGGCAATGTAATCGACGAGAAAATGATCGAGGATCTTCCCTCCAGTGGCCGAGACGTCACCAATTTTCTGGAACTCAGCGCCGGTGCGGCAAACTTCTCCGGCGGCAGCCAGGTGGCATTTGCCGGGCACGGACTGAACAGTAACTTTGCAGAGGTGAGCCTGAATGGCGCCCGGCCGGAGTCGACTAGTTTTACGCTCGACGGAGTCACCGATACCGAGGCGTTTTTCAGCGGGATCTCGAACATTCCCACGGAATTTTCCGTGCAAGAAGTTAAGATACAGACTGGGCTATATTCCGCTGAATACGGGCAGGGATCGGGTCAAGTGAATATTGCGGTCAAGTCGGGCGCCAATGCCTGGCATAGTCAGGCTTATGAATTCATTCAAAATGATTTCTTCCAGCCGGGTAGCCCGCTGCAGAAGGAAGAGAACGCGATAAACGGCACCAATTTCCCGGTAACCACTCCGTTCAAACAAAACCAGTTTGGCGGTACGCTCGGCGGGCCGGTAATTCTTCCGCATCTGTATAACGGGCACAACAAGACGTTCTGGTTCGTCGGCTACGACGGAGGCAGACGCGACCAGTCTACCGGCACCATCAACCCTATTCTGATCCCCACCGCGGCAGAGCGAACCGGCAATTTTTCCGACTGGCCGTATCCGATCTATGACCCTGCTACTACCGGCACGGCGCCGGTCGTGCTGTGTAATCCAAACAATCCGAATGTCCCCTGCAACCCCCTGGGCAGGCAGGTCTTTCCCGGCAACATGATTCCGAGCGGGCGCATCAGCGCGCTGGGCCAGAAGCTGGCAAACCTGTACCCCGCGCCGAATGTTTCCAGTTGTACCCAACTCCCGTGCAATAACTACGCGCTCCCGATTCACCAGACTCTGGATACTGACAACGTCACCATGCGCGTAGATGAGGACCTGGACTCCAAGGACCGCGTTTATTTTACCGGCCACGTGCGCAGGGAGAATGGGAACAATCCCAACGAGCTGCCCTATACCGGGTCCACCAGCTTTGACCGGGCGCAGTTGTTTGGCGTGAGTTGGGAACGCTTCATCACGTCCAACATGATCAACACCGCGCGTTTCGGCTATAACGACGAATATGCAAACTCGACCCCAGACTCCGCGTACGGAACCAACCTGCAGGCACAACTGGGATTTCAAAATGCACCCACCAATCCGGCCCTGTTTGGGATTCCCCAGATAAGTTTTGGAAACAACTATGCCAGCATCGGCACCAATAACTACGGTTTGCTGCTCCAACATCGGCAATATCAAGCGTTGGACAACCTGAAGTGGATTGAGGGAAAACACACTTTTACGGTGGGCACCGATATCCGTTTCCTGAGAGAACATGAGTTGGACAACTATATCGGCATTGGCGGCCTGACTTTTTCCGGCAAATATACGGCTTCCGATCCTGCCGACGTTGGCGTGATTTCCAATGATGGACCCAACTTCGGCAATGCCATCGCCGACCTGTTGCTCGGGCAGGAAATCAACCTCAATCCCCCGGCTCCGCTGGGCACGGACAATCTCACTGTGAACGGCATTAACTACAATTTCTTCGCCCAGGACGACATCCGGCTGACCCCCCGGCTCACCATCAATCTGGGGATACGATGGGAGATTCCACCGAACTATCACAGCATCGATAACAGCGGCTGGAACTTCGACCCGGCAAACGGGGGGAGCCTCAGTTGGGTGAAGCAGAGTTTCGTCACCGGCGTGGAGCAGGCCGCCGCCGCCGAAGGCCTGACCGTTTACGCCCCATACCTGAACTGTTGCGTGCCCAACACCTTGCTTCCCATCGACAAAAAGGATTTCGCCCCGCGCATCGGATTGGCCTTCCGGCCCCTGAATACCGATCGCCTGGTAGTTCGCGCGGGCTACGGAATCTTCTACGATACCTACATGCGCTATTACGACCTGGTTCAGAACTTCGACACCAATGCTCTGCAAACTACTTTTGCAAACACCAACTACACTTCCGGAACGGGAATGGAGAGTAATACTCCAGAGCCCGCGCTGAACCAATTGTGGCTTCCCACCGTTACCGGTGCGCAGTATTTCAGTACCACCCAGCCCTGGAACCCCAATGTCTTTACCAGCCCGATTCTCAACCAAGTGGACTGGCCCTCCAATCACAATCCTTATAACCAGCAGTGGACCTTGGATACCCAGTTCGCTTTGCGGCCCAGCCTGTTGCTGGATGTGGGCTACGTGGGGTCGCACGGTCTGCGGGAACCGACCTATCTCCCGTTCAACACCGCCCATCCCCCCACGGTTCCGAACGACCCCTGCAACTATCTGTTCGACATCTCACAGGCCACCGGAAGCAATGCCAATTGCGCCAGCGATCCCAATTTCCAACCCATTGATACTCGTACTCCCTATAAGAATCTTCCACCCAACTTTTATGCGAATGCCAACATTTTGGGCAGCAATTACAACGCGCTGCAGACTCAGCTCCGCCAACGGTTCACCAACGGAATTACTTTCCTGGTTTCCTACACCTGGTCTCGAAGCTTCGATGAGCTTTCCGGCATCGGAAACGTTCAGGGCAACAACGGATTCGTTCAGAATAACTTCGATATCCGTCAGGACTATGGCCCGGCCAGTTTCGACCAGCCCAATCGTCTAACCGGCAGCGGCTCATGGGACCTGCCATTTGGCGCCGGAAAGCGATGGTCCTTCGGGAGGGCCGGCAATGTGTTCCTGGGCGATTGGAAGATCAGCGGTATATACACACTCACTTCGGGTCGCACCTTTACGGTGTATGGATACTCGGGGCCTGGATATGACCAGATGGGCTCTCCATTTAACAGCCGCTATCGTGCCGATGAGAGCGGAAGTCCCACCGCCGATTTCGTGCGGAGTCCCTCCGACTGGTTCAATACCACCGTCTTTTCGGCTCCGGAACCGGGCACCTACGGTGATGAGAGTAAGGGCAGCCTGCGCGGGCCATATTTTGAGGATCTTGATATGGCTTTTTCAAAGGGATTCTCACTTACCGAGCGGCAGAAACTGCAGTTCCGGCTTGAGATCTTCAACACTGGATCGAATTGGCACGCCAAGAATGATTTCGGCGGCAGCAACCTGATTCCCAGTAACAATATTGGGGGATGTAACTTCGGCTCTCTGGCTGGAATCATTAATCCAGCTTCCGGCTGCCCGGCAGACGGAACCACACCTGGCGCGCATTTGTGGTATCCGCGCACGCTTCAACTGGGCTTGGTGTATTCGTTCTAAGAGTGCCGCGCGGACGCCGGCGCATCAGGGATCGGCCTGCGCGATTCACTCTGTTCATGCATAGGATCCGTCATGAGCAAGGATGTAGTTCTCGAAGTGTGCGTCGATTCGGTGGATTCCGCGGTGGCTGCCGCGCGCGGCGGTGCTCACCGCGTCGAACTATGCAGCAGCCTGCTGGATGGCGGCGTCACGCCCAGCGCCGGCCTGATTGGCGCGGTGCGCCGCTCGATTTCTATTGGCCTGCACGTCATGATTCGGCCCCGCGGAGCTGATTTCTGCTATTCGGATGACGAATTTCAGATCATGCAGCGCGATATTCTATTGGCCAAGGATCTGGGAGCGGACGGCGTTGTTCTGGGCATTCTGGACCTGGACGGAAGGGTCGATACCGTTCGCACCAAGCGGCTGGTCGACCTCGCCTCCCCTTTGAAGGTGACATTTCATCGGGCTTTCGACATGTCTGCCGACCTCTTCGTGTCGTTGCGCGACCTGCAAAGGATTGGGGTGCATTTCGTGCTCACATCGGGCGGCAAGCAGACCGCCATCGAGGGCGCCGAAACGCTGAAGCTCCTGGCTGCGGCCGCATCCGGCGCCATCGCCATAATGGCTGGAAGTGGGATCGAAGAACATAACGTATCCGTGCTCATCGAGCGGACCGGTGTCCGCGAGATTCATGCAAGCCTTAAGTCCGCCGTTCCAAGCCCCATGCGTTACCAGAACGAGGAAATCTCAATGGGCGCCGGGAAGGGAAGCGAATACCAACGTTTTGTGGTGCACGAGCAGAAAGTCCGAAGCCTGCTGCAGGCCGCTTCAAATGGGGACCCCAAGGCTTAGAATTACGTTTTCCAAGTAGCACGTCTTCACGCCGTTGCCCCATCTGCAAACCGGACATTGTCACCGTGCACGGCTGGTACAAGAATATTGATGCGGGGCATGATAAAGGACGATCGATGCCCGAATGGGAGATGGACGAGTACCAAAACGAATCCTCGAAGGGAGAGCCACATGAATATCGGCAACCGTATTCCTCGCAGGGACTGGCTGATCGCCACCGGAGCATCGCTGACCGCGGCCGCTCTTCCCATGCTTACCTTTGGCACCTCGCCGCAACCCCAATCCGACACCGCAAGTGATAGCGACCGCGTGCGCAGAATGCAGTGGTGGCACGAAGCTAAGTTCGGCATGTTCATTCACTGGGGACTGTACAGCGTTGTCGGCCGCCACGAATGGGTGATGGAAAACGAAGGCATCCCCGTCGCCGAATACGAACAACTTGCGCAGAAATTCAGACCCAATCCATTTCCCGCCCGCGAATGGGCCAAGCTCGCCAAGGCTACCGGTCAGAAATATATGGTCATGACCACCAAGCATCACGAAGGCTTCTGCCATTTCGAGACCAAATACACTAATTATTGTTCGCCCAAACAAGGCCCTGGCCGCGACCTGGTAAGAGAGTTTGTCGACGCCGCGCGCGGCGAAGGTCTGCGCGTCGGTTTCTACCATTCACTGATGGACTGGCACCATCCCGACGGCGCTCGTTGCGCCACTGACGAAGTGTATCGCCAGCGTTTCGTCGAATACATCCACGGGCAAATCCGCGAGCTGCTCACCCAATACGGAAAAATCGACGTCCTCTGGTATGACGTGGCTTGGCCCCTAACCGCCCAAGGCTGGGAGTCCGAGCGCATGAACAAAATGGTTTTCGAGCTTCAGCCTGACATCATCGTCAACAATCGCAATTTGCTGCCCGGCGATTTCTCGACCCCCGAACAAGAAATTGTCAAAGACCCCCATGGACGCGCCTGGGAATCCTGTATGACCCTGAATGACAGCTGGGGATTTCATCGCGCCGACGACAGTTGGAAGAGCTCGAAACAAGTTGTACGCAACCTGATTGAGTGCGCTTCCCAGGGAGGCAATTATCTGCTCAATATCGGACCTCACGCGGACGGTTCAATTCCGGATGAATCCGTTCATATTTTTCGCGAAGTTGGCCAGTGGATGCAGCACAACGGTGACACTATCTACGCTTCCGACGTTTGCCAGGTGCGCCGCTCGAACTACGCCAGCTTCACCCGCAAGGGCGACACGCTCTTCATGCATGTGTATTTTTGGCCTGGCGAGACGGTCACGCTCGCCGGTTTGCAGAATCAGGTAAAGTCCGCGCGCTTCCATGCGACCGGCAAGAATGTGGCTTTCACTCAAGAACGTTTCCGGGTGCGCTTCACCGGCCTTCCCGCGAATGCCCCTGACTATCCCATCACCACCCTGGCCATCGAATGCGATGGCCAGCCCACTCAGGATACCCTCATGATTCGCAAGGAACGGCCGAGAGAAGGAGTAGGCGTGTAGATTGAGCGCCTGCGAAAAAAAGAGGTGGTCTTTCTTGGCCAGGAGAAAAACCGAAGGATGGATGGGGAAACTACTGAACGCGCTGCGCGGAGAAGTCGGTTCGCACCAGCGCCTCGAAAATCGCCAGCACATGCCGGCGGTAATTTACGATGCGCTCGAGCAGCGGCCGCAGTTCAGGTTCCCGCGCGGATTCCCGATCCCACTTGGCCAGGGTGGCCACTGGGATTTCGATGTCCCGGCGCAACTCAGCAACCGTATGGCCTCGCAGGAACAGGCCATAAAAAAAGGCTGCCTCCCGTTGCGGGAATTCAAAGTCCCGCAGCGTTTCGTCAACCCCGACCGGCGCAGTAGGTGAAGTCGCCATAACAGGAAAAGGGCAGTTTACCGAATTTCGGCCAAGCGTCAAGTGAGACCAAGCCTTTCCCCCTGCGTTCCGCAGGGTTGCCAAATCCTGGAACTAAAACCGGGAACGCGTCGCGCGAATGAACTCACGCAGCGAGCTCACATTGGGGCTGTAGGAGCCGACCCGGCCCGCATCTACAGGTAAACCAAGGACTTCCGCCTGCTCGATGCTCAGGCCAGCGTCATCCAACTCTGCCAGGCTGTAGCCCTCCGCGGGCACCAGGCGGTTGCGATGCGAACGATCGACCGGACGCAGCGGGCGTTGCGTGCTCCCGCGCTTCTTAATCAGGGTAAAGAATTCGTCCCAATCCCTTCGGTTCCACATCGGCCCTCCCAGGCCTGCGTATCTCAAAACTCTTTGATGCTCACGAGCGGCGGAAAGTCGCGCTAAAGGTGCATTCTGGCCCGCAAAAGCCCTCGAAAGCAGAGTCTAACCCTGTTTCTCGCGGAAAGTTTTCCATTCCTTGCGCGTGTTTCGAGTCGGTTATTCGCATGGTTGCCATCGCTTCCGTGCGTTTTGCGCTGCTCTTGCTCTTGGAGCCATCCGAAGCTTAAACACGCGCTCCGATTTCCGGCTATACTTCCACAATCGGTGAATTGCTCTGAAGATTGAGCCAGAAATGACTCCGCCCGTCATCATCGCGCACTACCACGAACTATGGCTTAAGGGCCGCAATCGGCGCTTTTTCCTCACCAAACTGGCCATTGCACTCCGCCGCAGCTTCGATGGAATTCCCATGCAACGGGTCGAGCAGCCCGGCGACCGATTCATGGTGCGGCTGGGAGAAGGTGCGTCGCTCGAAGCCGCCCACGAGAGGATGAGCCGCGTTTTCGGGGTCATCAACTACGGAGTCGGGCGCCCGGTGGAGCCCAAGATGGAAGACATCACCGCAGCGGCTTGGGACGAGGTATCGCCGCTCAATTTCCGGACCTTCGCAGTGAGGGCCCAGCGTAGCGATAAGTCCTTTCCTCATAACTCGATGGAGATCGAAAGAGCGGTGGGAGGCACGCTGCTCGATAAGCTCCGCGCTGCCGGACGCGACGTGAGCGTCGACCTGACCAAGCCGGAAATCACCTGCTACATCGAGATCACGCCCGGCCCGGCACTGGTCTACGCGGGCAAGTTTCCCGGCCCGGGCGGGCTTCCTGCCAATACCGCCGGGCGCATGCTATGCCTGCTTTCGGGAGGGTACGATTCCGCGGTAGCGGCCTATCAGATGATGAAGCGGGGCGCACATCTCAATTTCGTTCACTTTTATTCAGGCGGATCGGCCCCGGGGGAATCGTCCCTGCACGTGGTGCGCGAATTGGCGCGGGTTCTGATCGCTTACCAATTTACGGGACGCCTTTACTTGGTCCCGTTTGAGCCGATTCAGCGCGAAATTGTTCGCTCTTCTCCCGAGACTTACCGCATCCTGTTGTATCGCCGGATGATGCTGAGGATCGCCGAGTTCGTGGCCCACCGCGAGCGATGCCTGGCACTGCTCACCGGCGACAGCTTGAGCCAAGTGGCCTCCCAAACATTGCAAAACATGGTCGCAGTCGGTGCAGCGATACGCCTGCCGGTGTTCCGGCCCCTTGCTGGCACAGACAAGCTCGATATTCAGGCTTTAGCGCGCAAAATCGGCACTTACGATATCTCCTCCGGACCATTCCACGATTGCTGCCCGATATTCCAACCGCGGATGCCCGCACTGTATGCGAACCCCGGGATGCTGGACAAGGCCGAAGCCGGTTTGGACATTGAAGCCTTGGTGCGGCAGGGCTTGCGAGCGGCTACCGTCGAGCGCTTCCGGGTTGCCGCCGGGAAAGTGGAACAAGCGCCCGGGTCGGCCCGCGGCCCAGTTACAGAAGCTGTCGCGCCGGCAACCGTCGGGCCAAGCACATTGCTCTAGCGCGACGAGTCAGCCCTTCTTGGTTTCCCGTTCTTCAATCGCCATTAGCGGTGTTTTGCGCGCCGGTTATCAACCCCAAATCAAATTCGTGCCGGCGAGGTTTTCGTCCCCCCGGTACGAATCTTATCTTCACCTTTTTCGACTCGACGTTTTGAAATCGATCCGCAGCGTCGTTCGAGCGTGGCCCGGCCAATTAAAAGTCGCGTCCGCGTCCACCACCGCCGCCGCGTCCACCGCCTCCACCACCACTCCGGCCGCCGCCACGCCCACCACCCCCACCACCGCCATATCCGCCACGCCCGCTGCTGGCTCCACGTCCACCACCGGCACCACCGCCGCCGCGATTATCGGTTTGAGGACGCGCTTCGTTCACCACAATAGCCCGGCCCATCACATCTTTCCCATTGAGTGCAGCGATGGTCTTTTCCAGTTCGGCGTCATTCGAAATTTCCACGAATCCGAATCCCCGGGACTGGCCGGACGAGCGGTCGCGAACTACGGTCACCGTCTCCGTCGCGACACCCATGCTCTCAAACTCTGCCCGGAGCTCTTCTTCCGTGGCCCTGAAAGAAAGATTACCTATATAGAGTTTTTTCAACGCGCTTCACCCAACCTTCTCGCAGATTTTATTCATTCCATCGCCATAGGATCGCGCCACGCCCAAACGCGATGAAGCCCATTAACATGGCGAATCTTGCGCCCGGGTGGCAGCCGGGTCAATAGGGGTCAGGATTCCCGTTGGGTGCTTACAGCATTACACTTAAGTCTATACAACAGTGGCCGATAGGAGATTGCGGATTACCCTTGAAGTTGGTGTGCTGGGACGCGGATCCGCTCGTTCGGCGGGCGAGTTTTGCGCTGTTCTTAGCTGCGGTAGTTGGAATTAATTCGGATATATTCGGCGGTGAAATCGCAGGTCCACACCCGCGCGGTTCCAGGGCGGTCGGCACCCTGGCTCGTGCGGGGTTTGCGTTTCGAGCCGGAAGCTCTCTGCGGATCCAGATCCACTGCGATCGGAATATATTTTGCGAGTAGCTTTTGATGCGCGGCGCGCTCGTCGAACTCACAAAGAGTGCCGCGCTCGTAGACCTTGATCCCCGCCATCCAGATTTCCGCCCGTTCGGGATCGAACTCCACCCCGGAGCGGCCCGCAGCGGCCAGAATTCTGCCCCAGTTTGGATCCGCGCCCGCGACGGCGGTCTTCACCAGTGGAGAATTCGCGATGGTGCGCGCCATTTGCTCCGCCGCTTCGTTAGACGACGCGCCGCGCACTTCGATTTCCACCACCCGCTGCGCTCCTTCTCCGTCTTCCACAATGGCCAGCGCCAGCTTTTTGCACACGCTCTCGAGCGCGGCACAAAAGCGATTCCAGTCCGCACCGGGCCCGGAAATTGGCTTCGAGCCAGACGCCCCGTTTGCGAAGATGACCACGGCATCGTTGGTGGAGGTGTCGCCGTCCACGGTGATCCTATTGAACGTCCGCGAAACCACCTCGCGCAGCGCGCTATCCAGCAGGGTGTTGGGAATGCTCGCATCGGTGACCAGAAACGCCAGCATCGTGGCCATGTTTGGCTGAATCATCCCGGCGCCCTTGCTGCAGCCGAGCAACCGGACGTCCTTGCCGCCAATGATGCACTTCGCCGCCGCCCATTTGGGACGAATATCGGTGGTAAGAATGGCGTGCGCAAACCCTTCAAAGCCCGCCGACGTCAGCGCGCGAGTGTTCACCAAGCCGGGAACCGCATCGACGATCTTGGAGACATCCAGGGGCAGACCGATCACTCCGGTCGAGCACACCACCACCTCTTCGGGCATGCACCCCAGCGCAAGCGCGATGGCGATGGCCGTGGTGCGCGATCCCGATAGGCCCTTGGCGCCAGTGGAACAGTTGGCATTGCCGGAATTCACGATGATCGCGCGCATATGCTCGCTGGCGCGCTCGATGTGTTCGCGCGAAACGATTACCGGCGCCGCCTGCACCCGGTTGGTGGTGAACACGGCCGCCGCGGTGGCATGGTTCTCGCTCACCAGTAAACCCAGATCGAGCTTGCGCTTTTTCAGCCCGCAATGAACCGAGGCGAACGAAAAGCCCCGAGGCATCGCGGAAGCGGCAGGGAATTTGGTTACCAGGTTTGCGCGTTCGCCTGTGTCTAATATTTTCATCACAACCGCCCCAACCGCTCTTGGATTTCGCGCAGCGCCACACGCACCGATTCGGACGACGTGCCTCCGGGCACCCGGCGCCTGGCGATGGAGGCCTCGGTGGTGAGCGCTTCGGTCAAATCCGTTCCAAACGCAGGCGAAATGGCTTGCAACCTCTCGAGCGGAAAATCGCGCAGCGTCTTTCCTTCCTTCTCTGCTTCGCGAATCGCCCGGCCGATAATCTCGTGCGCGTCGCGGAAGGGAATTCCTCGCGCCACCAAATAGTCCGCGGCTTCCGTAGCGACTAATGCTGGATCGCCGGCGGCCCGGCGCAACGCCGCTTCGTTGAAGCCAGTTGCGGCAATCGTCGCGCTGGCGATGCGGGTCATCGTCAGTACCTGATCGTGCGCCGAAAAAAGCGGTTCCTTATCTTCCTGCAGATCACGATCGTAGCTGGCCGGCAGACCCTTTAGCGTAATCAGCAGAGATACTAGCGAGCCGACCACCCGCCCGGCCTTGCCTCGAATCAATTCCCATCCGTCCGGGTTTTTCTTTTGCGGCATCAGGCTGCTGCCGGTGGAAAATTCATCGGGCAGCGCCACAAATCCGAATTGCGGCGTGGCGAACAAAATAAAATCCTCGGCCAGCCGCGATAGTTGGGTAGCCAGCAGGGAAAGTGCGAAGAGATGCTCGAGCGCGAAATCTCGATCACCCACCGCATCCATGCTGTTGCGCGTGATTTGCGAAAAACCCAGCCGCCGCGCGAGCGCAACGCGATCGATCGGAAACGCCGTTCCCGCCAGCGCGCCGGAGCCCAGCGGGCAGAAATCGGCTCGCTCGCCCACCCATTCGAACCGTTCCGCATTTCTCAGGAATGCTTCTGCGTGTCCCAGCAGCCAATGCGATAGCAGCACTGGCTGGGCGGGCTGCATGTGGGTCATTCCGGGCATCGGGATATCGATATGCCGCGCGGCTTGCGCAGCAAGTGCGGTCGCCAAGGCGACGCATCCGGCGTGCCCCTCTGCCGCCGCATTCCGCACGAACATTCGAAATTCGGTGGCGATCATTTCGTTGCGGCTGCGCCCGGTATGCAGCTTCGCACCCAGCGGGCCCAGGCGCGCGATCAGCTCGTTTTCTGCAAAGTTGTGGACGTCTTCGGCTTTCGACCCATCGAGCCACGCCGAATCCGCGGCCGCCCGCTCTTCGATTTCATCCAGTGCCGCCACGATCTGCTGGCACTCGACCTTGGTCAGAATTCCCGCGGCGGCGATCGTTTCGGCCCAGGCGCGATCCAGTTCCAATTCCTGCGGCAATAACCGGCGGTCGAATCCCCACGAGCGCTCAAACTCGTAGAAAGATTCGTCCGGCCCGCGTTCGAACCGGCCGCCCCACATGTGGGCACCGGCATTCTTGGGAGTAGGTAGTGCCAAAGTGCCTCTTTCGGCTCGCTGGTAGCCGCTGGTCTTTTGCTCTTTAGCGCCGTGCAGCGCTGATCAGCGCGCCACGCTACGAGAAGCCACTGGCTCACCATCCGCGGTGGTTGCCGGGACGCTGAACTCGGGCACGGTGATGGGCAGCGCGAAGAGATTGATGAAGCCTTCCGCGTCGCGCGGGTTGTAGCCAGTCATCGAGAAACTGGCCAGTTTCGTGCGGTAGAGCGAGAAGGGCGATTGCCGTACGAGAACGCTGACGTTGCCTTTGAAGAGCGAAAGCTTCACGGTTCCGGTCACCCGCTTCTGCGAACTCGCGAAAAAGGCGTCCAGCGATTCACGCAGCGGCGTAAACCACATGCCGTAATAAACCATCTCGGCGTATCGCAGCGACAAAATCTGCTGATAGTGCAGGGTTTCTCGGTCCAGGCACAGCGATTCGAGTTCGCGATGCGCCTGGATCAGCAGCGTTCCGCCAGGCGTTTCGTACGCACCGCGCGATTTAATTCCCACCAGTCGGTTCTCGATCATCTCCATCCGGCCGACGCCGTTAGCCGCGCCAATCTCGTTCAATTTCTCGACGAGCGCTACACCGCCCAGCGTTTTGCCGTTTACGCTCGCCGGAATCCCAGCCTCAAAGCCGATTTCTACTTCTTCCGGGGTGTCCGCGGCTTTCGCCGGCGACACCACCCATTGCCACATCGCTTCATTCGGAGCATTGGCTGGATCTTCCAGCTCGCCGCCCTCGTGGCTCAAATGCCAGATATTGCGATCATGGCTGTAAATATTCTTCTTGGTCTGTTCCACGGGGACGTTGTGCGCGGTGGCGTATTCGATGGCATCTTCGCGTGAATCGATCTTCCACTCGCGCCACGGAGCGATGATTTTCAGTTCCGGGCCCAGCGCCTTCGCTGCGAGCTCGAAGCGAACCTGGTCGTTGCCCTTCCCGGTGCAGCCGTGCGCCAGCGCATCCGCGCCGATTTTTCGGGCCAGCTCCACTTGGCGCTTGGCCAGTATGGGCCGGGCGAACGACGTGCCCAGCAGATACTTGTGCTCGTAAACCGCACCGGCACGGAGGGTCGGCCAAATGTAGTCGCTAATGAATTCCTCGCGCAGATCTTCGATGGTTGCGGTCACCGCGCCGGTGGCTAACGCCTTTTTCTTGGCGCCCTCGAGGTCCTCGAGCTGGCCCAGGTCTCCGATCATCGCGTGAACTTCACAGCCATAATTTTCGATAAGCCACGGGACGATGATCGAAGTATCGAGTCCTCCCGAATAAGCCAGCATCACTTTCTTCGCCAACGGATTCTCCTTGGATTTTCGATCTCGGCGGCCTTGCACACCAATGCTTTGGCACGCCGCTCGATTATATTTATGCCAGCAACGTCAGCAGTATCGCCTTTTGCGCGTGCAAACGGTTCTCTGCCTGATCGATCGCGATCGAATTCGGTGCATCGATCACCGCGTCGGTCACTTCCATTCCACGATGCGCAGGCAGGCAATGCATAAAGACAGCGTCCGATGCGGCATGCGCCATCAGCGCCTCGTTCACCTGGTAGGGTGCAAATATAGCTGCGCGCTCTGCGGCTTCTTCTTCCTGACCCATGCTGGCCCACACATCCGTGTAAACCGCCTGAGCGCCGGTCACTGCCTCTTCCGGCGATCGCATCACTTCAATTTTCGCTTTGGTTTCCCGGGCTGCCTGGCGTCCCTCAGCGATCACCTTGGGATCCGGTTCGTAGCCTGCGGGCGTCGCGATTCGCAGATGCGCTCCCACCCGCGTGGCCACGGTGATCAGCGAATGGCAAACGTTGTTGCCGTCGCCGACGTACGCCAATTTTAAGCCGCGGGTGTTGCCGAATCGTTCCTGCAGTGTGAAAAAATCGGAAATAGCCTGGCAGGGGTGGTAGCGGTCGGTGAGCGCGTTGATTACCGGAATGTGCGCGTGCCGCGCCAATTCATCCAGAGAGGCCTGGGAATGGAGGCGGGCCGCGATGCCATGCACCATCCGTTCTAGGTTCTTGGCCACATCGCGAATCGCTTCGCGCTCGCCCAGTCGCGTGCCTTTGTGATCCAGAAAAATAGCGACGCCGCCCAGGCTCGATATGCCCACCTCGAACGTCACACGAGTGCGCAGCGACGGCTTCTCGAAAATCATCGCCAGGAACCGCCCGCCCAGCGCGCCGCGGTATCGGTCGGGCCGTGCTTTTACGTCCGCCGCGAGCTGAAGAACTTCGCGCACCTGGGACACTCCCCACTCCATTCCGGTTACCAAGTCGGGAGACACTGCCAATGTTGTGGTAGTTGCAGTCACGGTCATGGGTTTTACCTCGGGGCGGCGTGCGCCATTGCTCCGGTTGCCGCGTCCGGAACCGAAGGCGCCGCTGCCGGCTCCACTTTCGGATAGGGTGTTTCCTTCAAGACCTTGCTGAACAACCTCAGGAATTGCTTCACCTGGGCCGCGTTAACGATGAATGGCGGAAGCAATCGCAAAACGTGCCCGTGGGTGCAATTGATGATCACGCCCCGCTTCAGGCACTCCTCGACGTAGGCGTTGCCGTCGCACGCTAGATCGACGCCTACCATCAAGCCTTCGCCGCGAACCTCGCGGATGAACTTGAATTTCTTGGCCAGCTTTTGCAAGCCCTCGCGAAGCTGGGCGCCGCGTTCGCAAACGTTCTCCAGCAGCTTTTCATCCTCGATAATGGCGAGGAACTCCAGCGCCGCAGCGCAAGCCAGCGGCCCGCCCCCAAACGTGGTGCCGTGCATTCCGGGAGAAAGCACTTGCGCGAATTTGTCGCTCACTAGGATTGCGCCCAGCGGTATGCCCCCAGCCAGCGGCTTGGCAATGGTGACCATGTCCGGCAGAGACTCTTTCCCAGAAGATCCGCCTGAAAAACGTTGGTACGCAAACGGGAATCCGGTCCGCCCCAGCCCGCTCTGAATTTCGTCGGCGATCAGCGCTGCGCCGTGTTGTTCAGTAAGTTGCCGGGCACGTTGCCAGAAAGCTTCGCTGACCGGGAAAATCCCGCCCTCGCCCTGAATGGTCTCAATCACCACCGCGCAGACGGTATCGTCGAATTTCGCTTCGAGGTCGGCTACATCATTGAAGCGCACGAACTCCACGTCCTCCAGCAGCGGCGCGAACGGCGCGCGATACTTCTCGGGATAAGTAATGGAAAGCGCGCCAAACGTTCTGCCATGAAACGAATTTTCGAGTGCCAGGATGCGCGTCTTCTTCGCTCCGTCCCCCGCCTTCTGCTGTGCTGCGGCCCGCGCCAGCTTCAGCGCACCTTCGATCGCTTCCGCGCCGCTGTTGGTGAAGAACGCCCGCCCCATCCCCGACCACTGCACCAGCTTCTTGGCCAGCGCTCCCTGATACGGATTGTGAAAAAGATTGGAGACGTGAATGGCCCGCCCGGCTTCCCGCTGGATCACTTTCACCAAACGCCGATGCGAGTAGCCCAGCGCGTTCACCGCGATGCCACCGAGAAAATCCAAATATTTCCGGCCGGTAGAATCGTAGAGATACGCGCCTTTGCCGTGGGTAAACACGATGGCTGGCCGCTTGTAGGTGTTCAGCATGTAGCTGGCGACGTCCGCCTGCACCTGTGCTACGTCCACGGCGGCAACAGCCGTGTTGTTCGGTGCGGTATGAAGTATGTCCGTTGTTCCGTCGGTCATTCGAATTTATCCTGTCGCGCGCACTCTCTGGAGCACCTTGCGCGGCCCAGCAACTGGAAACATCGGCATCACCCGGGTCCCCAGCCGCTTCGCTCCGTTTACCGCGGACAGCAGCGCTCCCGGTTGAGATCCGCCAACGATCCTCACCTGCCGCACACCGCCTTCCAGCGCACGTTTGGCCGCGTCCAGCTTCAACACCATGCCGCCCGAAACCTTGTTATGCCGGATTAGATCTTCGATCAACGCGCCATCCAGGGTCTGCAAAGTTTCATCGCCATCCAGCACCCCCGCCACATCGGTCATGAATATCAACCGGTCCGCGCGAACGAATTCCGCTGCCGCCGCGGCCATGTGATCCGCATTGATGTTGTAAATTTCGCCGTCGGCGCCCAATCCCAGGCACGGCGCTACCGGCACCATGCCCGCGCGCCACAACGTTTCCAGAAACGGTACATTCACCCCGCTGAGGTAGCCGACGTATCCCAGGCTCCCGGTCTCCCCGGCGTGTTGCAGCGGTTCGGCCAGGAAGCAAGCCGCATCCGCCGCGGAAACGCCCACCGCCGGCCGCCCGGCGAGGGTAATGGCTCCCGCCATGCGCTTGTTGAGCAGACCTCCAAACACCATCATGCCCACGTCGCGTGTTTCGCGATCGGTCACCCGCAGCCCCGAAACGAAGCGGCTCTCGATTCCCATCCGCGCCAGCGTCGAGGTAAAGATCTTCCCGCCACCGTGAATCACCAGCACCTCGTGGCGCTTTTCCGCCAGCTCGGCGATTTGCCGCGCCAGCGATTGAATGGTTTCGTCGCTGTCGAACAGCGCTCCCGCAATCTTGACCACCAATCTCATAGCAGTCCCGCCTCCGGTCCGAAGCCCGCAACACCCGCGTGCTCTTCCGCCACCATCTCGTTCATGTTTTGCACTGCTTGCCCTGCCGCCCCTTTCCCCAAATTATCGAGGCAGGAAACGATCACCAGCCGATGCCCCGAGGGATCCACGGCGAATCCGATATCGCAAAAATTGGTGTGCGCCACATCCTGCACCTCTGGTAGCCGGCCCGCGGACGAGACGCGAACCATCGGCCAGCCTGCATAGCGCCGGCGATACAGCGCCTCAACTTCCTCCGCCGAATGCGCTTCGCTCATCCATACCGAGATCGTCGAAAGTATCCCGCGGTCGATCGGCAGCAGGTGGGTGGTGAAAATCACGTCGCTCGGATCCAGCCCCAGGTTTTCCGTAATTTCCGGGGTGTGCCGGTGGGTGAACACGCCGTACGCGCGAAAATTCTCGTTCACCTCAACGAAACTGGTCTCCCGCTTCGGCTCTTTGCCCGCTCCGCTTGCGCCCGACTTGCAATCGCACACGATTCCTCGCCCGGCATCCAGCCAACCTGCTTCCACGATCGGCCGCAGTCCCAGAATCACCGATGTCGCGTAACAACCGGGATTCGCCACGATCCGTGCATGGCGCAGTTTTTCGCGGGTACCATTCAATTCGGGAAGGCCGTACACCGCCGATTCCACCAGATCGCGCCGCGCCGCCGCTTGCTTGTACCACTGCGAAAATACTTCAGGATCGCGAAACCGGAAGCCGCCGCTCAGGTCGATCACCCGCATTCCGGCGTCGATCAACTCGGGAGCTATTTCCAGCGACACTTCCACCGGAGTGGATAGAAACGCCACCGTCGCCCCGCTCTCTGCGATCGCCTTCACCGACAGCGGACGACACGGCGCCTCACCCCACCCGCGCAACTGCGGAAACAATCTCCGTCAGGCAGCGCGCGCCGTGGGTCTCGCGCAAATAGAAAGTGGATTGATGAATGGATGGGTGCCGCAGCAGGAGGCGGGCTAGCTCGAACCCTGCGTAGCCCGTGACCCCGACAGCAGCGACCCGTAGCGGGTCGTTCATCGGAGCAGATCCTCCAGACGCTTTTGCAGATTGCCGCGAGCGCTTCTCGACGGTGTGATGATCAGAACGGTATCGTCTCCCGCCAAGGTGCCCGCTACTTCTTTCCATTTCTCCGCGTCCACCGCCGCAGCCAAAGGCTGCGCGCCTCCCGGCGGCGTTTTCAGGACCAGCAGGTTTTGCGCCGGCCGGATGTCCCGCAAAAATTGCCGCAGCGCCCGGGCCACAGTGGGCAGCGCGGCGGGCTCTTCGGTGCCCAAGGCAAGCACGCGATAGCCTCCGGTGGTTTTCACCAGTTGCAGTTCGCGCAAGTCGCGGGAGAGGGTGGCCTGAGTCACCCGCACGCCCAGATGGTTCAGGGTGCGGCGCAACTCATCCTGGTTGGCGATCGGCTGGGCGGCCACCACCTTGAGGATCTGGCCCTGGCGGAAGTGTTTGCCGCCATTCGTCGCGAACGCTGATTGAATATTCATGCCCACGTATTTTTATACATTGCCCGCTACCGCCAAGTCAATGAAAAACTTACGCGGCGTTGCGTATTTTTTTTGACGGTTGCTTTCTGAACCGCTCGGGCTAAAATCTCCCCGCAACCAGGCTCAACATCCGAGGAGAAGCAGCCGACATGAATCGCCGCAATGTATTTTCGCTGCTGTTAACAATTTTCTTCGCCGTAGCCGCGTTGGCCCATCAGGGCCCTTCATCGCCGTCCGGGAAATCCGCTCCCGCCACCAGGACTGTCGCCGTCAAGGCCGGAAAACTTCTCGACGTCCGCACCGGAACCTACCGCGCCAACCAGATCATCTGGATCGAAGGCGATCGCATCAAACAGATCGGCGACGCGGCCACGCTTGAACCGCAACTCCCGCCCGGCGCCCAGCGCATCGACCTTTCCAGCTCAACCGTCCTTCCCGGGCTGATCGATTGCCACACCCATATCACCATGTCCCCCTGGGCTCTGGGTCCTGCCGGCCGGCACATCTCCGATCCGCGCTCCGCAGTGATGGGCGTACACAATGCGCGCGTCACCCTGGAAGCTGGATTCACCACTATTCGCAACGTCGGCGCATCGGGCTATTCAGACTTCGCGGTTCGCGACGGCATCCAAGCCGGCGAAATCCCCGGCCCGCGCATGCTGGCTTCGGGACCTGCTCTCAGCATTACTGGCGGCCACGGTGACGAAAATTTCCTGGCCCCCGAATTTCATGCCTTCGGCGACGGAGTGGCCGACGGTGTAGATGGCGTTACCAAGAAAGTGCGCCTCAACATCAAATACGGCGCCGACGTAATCAAGGTTCTCGCCACCGGCGGTGTTCTTTCTGAAGGAGATGATCCGGCCCTCGAGCAATATTCACCGGAAGAGATGAAAGCGATCGTGGAGACTGCGCATGGCCTCGGACGCAAAGTGGCCGCCCACGCTCACGGCGCCCTCGGGATTAAGAATGCGGTCCTCGCCGGCGTCGATTCCATCGAGCATGGCAGCTATATCAATGATGAAGACATCCAATTAATGAAGGAGCGCGGGACGTATCTGGTGCCCACTCTGTACCTCGGCGATTGGCTCCTCGAGCACTATGCAGAGCTGGGTCTCACCGAAAACGTAGTGGGCAAGGCCAGATTGATACTTCCTCTGGCGCGCAAAAATATCGAGCACGCGTTCCACTCCGGCGTGAAAGTGGCATTCGGCACCGATGCCGCGGTGTATCCGCACGGGCTGAATGCCCACGAGTTCGCGGTCATGGTCAAGCTCGGGCTCACCCCGCTGCAGGCCATCCAGGCGTCCACTGTCAACGCCGCCGATCTGATTGGCTGGTCGGACCGCGTCGGCACCCTCGAGGCGGGCAAATTCGCGGACCTGATCGCCGTCTCGGGCGACCCGACCGCCGACGTGACCGTGCTGGAAAACGTGAAATTCGTGATGAAGGGAGGCGAGATTTACCGGCAGTAATTGTCCGGACGGGGATATACATGATTCCCCTCAGTACCGGCACCCCCATTGCGGGTGGCGAAACAGTACGTATATTTCCGGTGCGACCGAATGGACCCATGGGCCTCTAACCATATATATATATGCAGGCTGGCACATGTACAGGCACATTTAGACTAAGGAGGTCGATGTGAGAAACCGTCTCGCAATCATTGCCCTGAGTTTCGTCGTATTTTGGGGAATTGGATTCCAGAGCGCACCCGCGGCGCGAGCTCAGAACCAGGTGATGGGGGAAGTTGAGTTCGACGCGACTAACAAACCAGCCAAGGACGCCGGCGTGTGGGTGGACTCCGAGTATGTCGGCTACTTGAAGGAACTTAAGGGATCGAAGAAGGTTTTGCTTCTGCCCGGCACGCATGAGGTCTCAGTTCGCCGGTCCGGCTTCCAGAATCACACCGAAAACATCCTTGTCGAGCCGGGGCAGAAGACCGTCATTCACGTGGCCCTCGATAAAGACCCGGCAGCGGAATACGCGAGCGTAACCGCTGAAATCAAACTGGCCGTTGAGCCCGACCGCGCTGCGGTCTTTCTCGATGGCAACTACGCTGGCCACGCCCACGATTTCGGCGGCGTTGGACGAGCCATGCTGGTCAGTCCCGGATCGCATAAGATCAAAATCGCGCTGCCGGGCTACCGGACCTTCGAAACAGAAGTGAAGCTGCTAGCCAATCAGAAATATGAGATCAAGACGGTACTGCCTGCTGGCAGCGTCACCCAAACCGATCCGCTGATCAAACAGAACTAAGTTTTCACCCCAACACCGCTGCCCTCCGGGGACTCTATCGCAAGTCGCGGTCCCCGGAGGACGGCCGTATCCGCGCAAAAATCGCCACCCCAGCGGGGTGCGCGCCATATATCGGTTCGAGGGTTGCCGGCACGCCGTAGGTGGTTACTTGCGCGCCCAGTGCGGTTGCCCAGTGCGGAATCCAGTCGAAGTCGCGATCGTAGCCAAACGTGTACGCCTGCACGCGTCCAATGGGCTGTTCCTGAAAATTCGCGGGCAGCGGATTTTCTCCGATCAGCAATTCATTTGACCTCTCCGCATTTTCCATTCTTGTCCAAACGTGATTCCGCACCCGGAAGCCCAGCGTCGATTCCAGCAAGTAGCTGTCGTATATTTCCCGTATAGGGAGGGAGCGCGTCCGCCCCCACAGAATCGTGCTGGCCCAGTTGCCACGCGGAATGGGGCGGTTGTACATCACCGAAGCCGTCATCCGTTCTTGATTCTGACTGGGATCGAGAGCTTCGATGCTGGCGATGCGCGCGTAGGAATATTGCCCGCTCCAATTTTTCCCCGGCTGCAGGGTCCCGCGAATCGACCACGAATCAATTCCGCCCTGATCGATGTTCCAGCGGTTCTCACCCGGCTCGCGTCCGTGAAATCCGCTGGCCTCTACGCGGACCATGCCCTGCGTGAATCCCACCGTCACTACGTCGTCGGAAATGTGCGTCGAATCTTCCTGGTGATGCCCTAGCGCGGCCACTGGATTTTCGGCAGCCGACTCACGGTGCGGATACGCGATAGGCCCGATGGCCGGGTCGCCCACCGGCGCGAAATAGAACGACAGCAAGGTCTTCTCGCCCAGCTTCCAGTCGTACAGCAGTCCCAGCTCCATGAAAAGATTGTGGGGATGTTGCCCGTCCGCGATCGGCACACCGTAGGCCGTCTCGCCCTGCTGAAAGAGCAGCGGATAGCGCCGATCGGTGATGGTGGCCGGTTCCAGGCTGAGCATCACGCGGGCCGTGAAAACCCCGTTGCCAGCCGGATGTTCGGCCATGCCCATAAACCAATTCGTCGAGAAAAACTTGTCGCCGCCGCGCGGGCTGCTCTGCTGTATATCCACTGTGAAAGCGTTGGCGTGAAACATCAGCATCCATCCGCGGTCCATGGTCATCAGCATTGGCGTCGGCGTAGAGTTGGGCTCAGCGCTAGTCCCCGACGTAGCGTGATGTACGATCTCCTGCAAAAATGTTTGGGGATGCATGTCCATCATCCCGCCATCGTCACCGCGATCGTTACCCATGCGCATGGATTTCATCTTCATCGACCCAGCGCACCCGCAGTGCGCACACTGCACCCCAGCCATTGCCGCACCCGCCGCGTCTTGCCCCTCCGCCGCGCAATCCACCTCCGGCGCCGCCACCACTCGCGGCGCGGCCGACATCACCGCCAGCCCCAGAATAACGATCCCCGCACCAATCCGCTTCATCGAGCCCCCACTATTCCAGTTCCACTTCTGCCATCGCTAATCGCCCAAGTGTGGCCCCGCCAAAACCCAACGTCGAGCGGTATTTTCGATGATGCTCCCCGGCCGTCGCCGCGATGCCTGCCGCCCGCAACAAGCGGCTCGGAAAAATCCGCCGAAACATAGGCCAGCAATCCGGGTTGAGCCTTTTCCCTCGCCGCCTGTGAGCGACGCTCTCACGGCGATTCGCCCTCCAGCCCTTCCAGCACTTCTGGTAGAATCGTCATGTTTCAGGCCCGTAGCTCAGTTGGTTAGAGCGCTACCTTGACACGGTAGAGGTCTGCGGTTCGAATCCGCACGGGCCTACCATTCTTTTCAAAGGAGTTGTCGGACGTGACACCGAAAACTCCTACCCACAATCCAACCCACATCCCTTCCCTTCACTGGACGCTCCCGGTTCCGAATCCAACGGCGTCAAGGAACTTTTCTTGAGCCGCGATCATCTCGTCGAGGTCTTCGTCCGTGTACAGGCCGAGTGTCGTCTGAATCCGGGCATGCCCCAAGATTCCTTGCACCGTCTTCGGGTTTTCCTTCGCCTTGTTCACCAGCCAATTCGAGAGGCTGTGACGGAGGTTGTGTAGACCCCAACGATGACCATCCGGGATGACGACCCTAGCTTCCTTTGCTGCGGGTCGCAAGTGGTCGGCGCAGAACACTGAGGCGCAGATCGGAATCCTGCCCCTTCTCCCCAAGGACGGAAACAGATCCACGCGTCCGCCACTTCGATTCGGGCACGAGCAGGTATAAAGTAGATGAATGCTATCAGCCAAAACAGATAGTCCGGCCGGGTGGCCTACGACACGAATTCTGGTCGTGGACGATGACGTAGAACTATGCGAACTTGTCGGACAATACCTAACATCTCAGGGATTTCAGATTGACGCGGTGCACGATGGCTCGGCGGGCACGGAGCGGGCTCTGTCCGGCGTCTATTCCCTGGTCATTCTTGACGTGATGCTGCCTGGGATTCGCGGGTTCGAAGTGCTGCGCCAAATTCGCGCTAAGTCCACGCTTCCCGTGATCATGCTGACCGCGCACGGCGAAGACGTGGACCGCATCGTGGGACTCGAACTGGGCGCCGACGATTATCTGCCCAAGCCGTACAATCCCCGCGAGCTCGCTGCGCGCATTCACGCGGTGCTGCGCCGCACGGCGGTCGGTCCGGCCACGGATCTTTTGACTCCGTTCACAATACTTCTGGACGATATTCGCCTGGACACCCGGGCGCGCAGCGCGCGCCACAAAACCCGTGATATAGAGTTGACCTCCGCGGAATTCGAGCTTCTGGCGATGTTTTTTAAGTCTCCCGGACAGGTGCTGTCGCGAGACGAATTGGTCAGAACGGCTCTGGGCCGCGATTTGGAGCCGTCGGATCGAAGTCTAGACGTCCACATCAGTAATCTTCGCAAAAAGCTGGGCGCCTGCTTGGACGGCACCGAGCGAATCCGTGCGATTCGCAACGTGGGGTACGTGTACGTGGTGTCGGAGACATCGCCGTAGCCGGTAATAGGTGAAGCGAAAGTGCGCAGCCTGTTTCTGAAGATTTTCTTATCGTTCTGGCTGGCGATGGTCCTCGTCAGCGCGACCCTGATCGCCTCGGTGGTAACCACGCAATCGCAATTCAAGGCGATGCGTGCGGAGGAATTCGATCGCACCGTTATGCCGCTGATGGCGGCGCGGGCCGCCGACATTCTGGACGACCATGGTATGGGGGCGCTGGCGGACTTCCTCACGTCGCTGCAGACTACGCTGCATTGGCAGGCTTATCTTTTCGATGACGAGGGCAAGGAGATCCTGTCGCAGCCGACCCCGGCTGAGGCTGACGTCATCGCGCAGTCCGCGCTGCAGTCAAGCGAAACAAAGATTCAGATGTCTCACGGCATACAGTTCTCTGCCAGCCGAACCACTGGCTCTACTGGAACCCACTACGTGTTGGTGATCGGTACGCGTGTGGAATCCGTCGCGGATGTGTTGCGCGCTCCGATCCAGGTCCAGATCGATCGCGCCGCAGCCGTGTTTTTTATCGCCGGGGTGGTATGTTTCTGGCTGGCCCGTTACATCACCGCACCGATCGTGCATCTTCGGACGGTGACCCACCGGCTGGCGACGGGGGATCTGAGCGCGCGGGTGGGAGGAGCGGCGGGAAATCGCGCTGACGAGCTGGCGGAGCTGAGCCGTGATTTCGACCACATGGCTGAGCAGATCGAATCGCTGATTTTTTCACAGCGGCGCCTGCTTGCGGATATTTCGCACGAATTGCGATCTCCCCTAGCGCGCTTGACGGTGGCGCTGGGCCTAACCCGGTTGCAGGCGAATGTCGAATCCGCGAGTGGGCTGGACCGCATCGAGCTGGAAGCTGGGCGGCTGAACTCCTTGATTGGGAGCCTGCTAAGGCTGGCGCGATTGGAGAGTGGCAGCGAGGCTTTTGAGGGCGAGGCGGTGGTGCTGGATCGAGTGGTGGTCGATGTGGCTGCGGATGCCGATTTCGAGGCGCAGGGGCGCAATCGTCACGTACTTGTGACCCAAGCCGATAGCTGCACTATTCGGGGGAACCGCCAACTCCTGCGCAGCGCCATCGAAAACGTGATTCGCAACGCAGTGAGCTATACCGCCGAAGGCACCGAGGTGCAGATCGCGCTCAAGAAGTCATCGACCACCGGGAACGAAACCGCGCTAATCAGCGTTCGCGACCACGGAAGCGGCGTACCGGAGGAATCGCTTGGCGACATTTTTATGCCCTTTTACCGGGTGGGTGACGCGCGCGACCGCGTCTCGGGCGGATCCGGGCTGGGACTATCGATTACCGAGCGGGCGGTACGGCTGCATGGCGGTACGGTGAGGGCTGAGAATTGCAAGGACGGCGGCCTGCTGATCGAGATGCGATTGCCGTTCGCGGCAAAATAGCAGAACCGGTAACGATGGCTATGAATTTTCGCCCTGGAGATTGCGGCGGCGGTAAGCCAGAAACGTGATCCCCACGCAGATGAAAAAAGGCGGAAACATCAAAACGATAATCCCGTCGCGAAGAGCCTGGATGGCCCGCGGTCCGGAAGCGGCGGCGCTCTGATAGCACTGCACGCAGCCTTGGGCGAACAGAGGGGATGGCATCGCCAGCAGCGCCAGCACAACAGCACTGGAACCGAAAATTAAGAGCATCGGTTTTTTGGCAAGGCGCATCGCGGTTCCTTAGTTCTCGATCTTACTCCCAGCGCTGTTAAATGTTCGCACGGAGTTTGAGGCGCGTCTGATCCCTTCCACTGCGCTCCCCCTCGTTTTAACGAAGCGCGAGGCTGGCCATGCGATAGGCGTCCGGCCAGATTTGGTTCATCATCAGGAGCACAAAAATCACCGTAGTGAACAGAGCCCAGCGTAGACTAAGCCGCTCGTATTTCAGGTGCATGAAATACAGGAGGCCGAGTCCAGCCTCGATGAATGCAAGGCTTAACAACAGGGCCAGGAGCACATGAGTGGAGAGACCCCAGTACGTCAGGAACACTTCGGCCCCCGCGATGTAAAGCAGGCCATTCCAAACTATCAGGTAGAACTTCATCCCCGAATTGTGGCTCGCTTCCATGCCCGCCATTCCTCCCATTCCGCGCGGTATGCTGATTTAGCGTGCGGCATTCATCAGATAGAGCAGCGGAAAAACGAACATCCAAACCAGGTCCACAAAGTGCCAATACAGTCCGGTTGTTTCGACGTGGCCTTCATCCAGCCAGTTAACCTTGTATCCGATTCCGATCACGATCAGCGCAATGATTCCGGAAATAACGTGGATCAAGTGAAGCCCGGTAATACTGAAGAAAGTTGTACCAAACAATACCGGACCACCTGCCGGATTCCTGGAAAATCCCCAGCCTTCCGCGAACATGTGAAACCATTCCCGCAAGTGCAACGCCGCGAAGACAATCCCGAGCAAGATCGTGGCACTCAGCCACTTCAGGCTCGACGCTTTCTGGCCGGCCTTTGCAGCTTGCACCGCGCCCAGCATAGTCAAGCTGCTGGTAAGGAGAACGACGGTCATGACCATGCCATTCACGATGCTGGAAGAAAACCGAAGCGGCGCCGGCCAGTCAGGCGTGCCGGCGCGCAGATAGGAATACGCGAACAGGACCGCACCAAAGGTAACTGCGTCTGAAGCGATAAAGAGCCACATCGTGAGTTTCTTGGATGGAATGCCAAATGGCGATGGCTCCATCGTCACTCCGTGCCCTTCGAACAGCGGTGCCGCCGATTCGCTCACAGCGCCTCCTGAAAAACGATTACGTCCGCATCGCCAGTAACAAGAACAAATATACCCACAGTGCATCCATGAAATGCCAGTAGAAGCTGACCGCGGCCAAGCCGGTGGTCCGGGTGGCGCCCTCGGTCTTAGAGAGTTTCCGGATGATATAGGCCAGGCCACAAATCCCGCCGAGCAAATGCAATCCATGAAGGGCAGTGAAGACGTAAAAGAACGAGCAGCTCGGGTTGGTTGCAAGAAACAGTCCTTGCGCGGCAAGATTGCGCCATGCCAGGACCTGCCCAAGAACAAAAAACGCACCTAGGGCGGCAGTTACGTATAGCCAGTAAATCCCGTCCCAGAATAGCTTCCTGGCGGCAGGGCGCGCTTCAGGCAGAAGCCTGGCGAGGAATGCGAGCCGCGCGCGGGCCATTCGAAGAGTGACACTGCTCGCTAGTAAGATCTGGGTGTTCAGATACAAAATTCGTGGAAGTTGGAAATGCCGCCAATCCGGACTCGCTCCCTGTCTGACGATCATCGCGCTGGTAAAAGCTGCAAAAGACATGGAAATCGCCGCGATTCCAATCCACACTCCGGTTTCCGAGCGCTCTGGCCTGGACAGCGATGAACCGGTGGCCGCTGCGGACGGAGCGCGAGTTCCGGTGCCAACTGGGATTGTGCTTTTCACGTCAGTTTCTTCTCCCGAGTCCAATGTCGAGCGTTTCCCGCGAAACTCAATTCACTTCGACCACAGATCCTCACTAGCCCTTTGGAGGCGAAGTTTGCATGGCGTAATCGGCTCCGTCTTCCTCAACTCCATATTCATTCGGTCCACGGTAAACCACCGGATGTTTTCCACCGAAGTTGTCGAACGGCGGCGGTGACGTGGTGGACCATTCTAGCGAAGTGGCTTCCCACGGATTATCGGGGGCGATGGGCCCGCGGAAGCGGCTCCAAGCCAGATTCCAGAAGAAAATGAACTGGGCACCGCCGGTCAGCAGTGCGGCGATGGTGATGAACCTATGCACCGGAATCAGCGGCGCCAGGTAGTCGTCCACGAAGGCGGAATACCGGCGGACGTTGCCAGCCAAGCCGAGGTAGTGCATGGGCATGAAGACGCAATATACGCCGAGGAACGTCAGCCAGAAGTGCCATTTCCCCAGCGTATCGCTCATCATCCGCCCGAACATTTTCGGAAACCAGAAATAGGTTCCCGCAAAGACGCCGAAGATCGAGGCCACCGCCATCACGAAATGGAAGTGGGCGACTACGAAATAGGTGGCGTGAAGATAGGTGTCCAGCGAAGGCTGCGCCAGATAGAAGCCGCTGATTCCTCCGCTGATGAAGACGGAGATGAATCCGAGGCAAAAAAGCGCGGGAGTGGTGAATCGCAACTTGGCGCCGTACACCGTGCCGATCAGTAGTAGGGTCATGATCGTAGCGGGAATGGTAATCACGAGCGTGGGGACCGAGAACAGGTTCGCGGAAAACGGATTCATGCCACTCACGAACATGTGGTGGCCCCACACCATATAGCTCAAGAATCCGATGGCAATCATACTGCCGGTAAGCGCGCGCGGACCGAGCAGCGGCTTGCGCGCGAAGACGGGAAAAATATGCGCTACGATTCCGATGGAAGGCAGGATTGCGATGTAGACCTCGGGGTGGCCGAAAAACCAGAACAGATGCTGCCACAGCAGCGGAGAGCCGCCTGAGTGCGGCTGTAATTTGTCGCTAAGCACCAATCCTGCGGGAATGAAGAAACTCGTTCCCGCAACCCGATCCAGAATCAGCAGAATGCATGCAGGCAGAAGGACCGCAAAGGCGAGCAAGGCAATCACCGAAGTGACGAACCAAGCCCAGCTGCTGAACGGCATGCGCCCCAGAGACATCCCTTTGGTGCGCAGGTCGAGAGTGGTAGCGATGAAATTGAGCGCGCCCAGCAGCGATGCGATGCAAAAGATGGCGATGGAAATGGCCCAGAGATTCTGGCCCATGGCCAGGCCCGGGCCCGCGTCCTTGCCAACCGCGCTGAGCGGTGCGTACGCAGTCCAACCGGAAATCGGTGGGCCGTCACTGACAAAAAATGACGCCATCATCACCAGGAATGCCACCAACGTCGTCCAGAACGACATCATGTTGAACCTGGGAAAGGCCATATCCTCTGCGCCAATCTGGATGGGAAGGAAATAGTTGCCGAAGGCGGCAAAGGGGGCGTTGGTCAAAACAAAAAAAACCATGAGTGTGCCGTGCATGGTGAGCAGCGAAAGGTAATATTCCGGCGTCATCACCCCATTGGGAGCGCCCGCAGCGGAAAATTTGCCGAGCAGCGGGATCGGCCAGCTGGGCCACGCCAGATGAATACGCATCAACCAGGAAAGCACCATGCCGACAAACACGGCTACAAGCGCAAGGCCATAGTATTGCTTCCCAATCATTTTGTGATCGAGACTGAAAACGTACTTCCGGATAAACCCAGTGGGCGCGGTGGGTGGGTGAGTGGCCGGAAGTGGGGGAACATCATGCATGGTTGAGCCTCTGGATGGCGGTGAAGATTCCTGGCACGTGCCTCTGCACGATCGGTTGCATTTACTGACTTTCCTGTGTTTTCAACCACTGCGTGTAGTCTGCGGGCGTCATAACCTGAAGATATGCCTTCATATTGTAGTGGCCCAAGCCGCACAGCTGGGTGCACACGATCTCGAACTTTCCGGTCTGCGTGGCCGTGAAGTGCAACGGAATATCGAGGCCCGGCACAAAATCCTGCTGGACGCGCAACTCGCGCACGTAAAACGAGTGACCTACATCCTTCGAATGAAGCATTAGCGCGACTGGCTGGTTAACCGGCACTACCAGAGAACCCACCACGACGTCGTCCCGGGCGGCCACATCGTTGGCAGGATCCAGCCCAAAATAGTTGCCGCTGCCGTCATCGATCTTATCGGGATGCACCGCACCGAACTTTCCGTCCGGACCCGGATACCGGAAATAGAATGCGAACTGCTCGGCTTGAACATCAATTTGCAGCGCGCCAGCCTCAGCCGGGGCAAGATAAATCGCGCCCCATACTTTCGAGCCGACGAAGGTGAGGGTGAAGATTTCAACACCGACGACGAGGATCGCGGCAACCACCAGCGGCGTGGCTCCGCCGGGAAATCCTTTTATCTTGCGGTCGCTCTTCCGGCCGCTAGAGCCCCATGCGAAAGCCCCCAGCAGCAGTTGCCCGGCCAAAAACAGGACTCCCGTCCCGATCAGCGTCTCCGTTAACTGATGATCCACCCTAGGGCCAGTGGTGGAAATATCCACCGGCAGCCACCATGTATGCATCGCGAAAAAGGCCGCGGAAACCAGGGTGATCACGGTGACAACGATGGCAAACAGTTTACCCATGTTTCTTGGCCTCGGAGACCTGCGATTGAATTTCTGGAGCGATAGAGCGTCCCGAAGTAACGGGGTGCGCTTGCCGTTATCGTCCAGAGAACGCCCTTTCTCAGTACGGCAGCGCCTTGAAAGTGAAATTAATCGCTTTCATTTCCCCGGCGCCGATGGTTACGTCCTGCGTCTGGGTTCCGTACTGCTCTTGCCAAGCGGTAACCGTATATTTTCCAGCTGGCAGTCCCTTGAGGCTGAACTCGCCGTCCTGCCCAGTGATCGAGTAGTGGGTGGTATTTAGGACCACAAAATACCCGTGCATCCAGGGGTGGATGTTGCACTTCACGGGGATGAATTCCGGCTTGTCATACTTGGTATCGATCGGTGGCGAACCAGCAGGTTGCGACTTGTTCCATTCCTGATTCACTTTGGCCAAAGGATGAATGTTGTGCGAGGTCTGATCGTCGTTGAAGATCTGTAGCTGCTGCCCTACCTGCATTGGCAACACATGAGGAAGATACTGGCAGCCTTTCTGGTCGTAGCGTACGGCCGCAGTAGGCTCCGAAGGGCCGGCGTCGCCCGCGGAAATGTAGACGACGACGAATTCGAGGGTGTTCCCGGGGCCGGTCGCGACGTTTTCCGTTGACACAGGAGTCGCGTGCTGCTTGGCACAGGATGGTTCCTTGGACATATCGATGGGCTTCATCTTCGGAGGAGTACCGGTGTAAGTCACCTTACCGGTAATAGCGCCGGATCCCGCTGGAGGGGTGGCGCGACTCACCGCTCCGTTGCTGCTTAGCAGCGCCGCGACTGCCAATAGCATGAAAAGTTTTCGTCGCATGGAATGTATTTCTCCCGGATTCATGTGATTACTTTCCTCCTCCCGCCGAATCGGGTCCAATGGGCTTCAACTCTGCACCATGAGCCGCGATATAGGGCTTCCATAGCTCGGTTTCTTTGGTGTCCATTGGCTGCAAAGTTCTGAGGAAGTGCACCAGGTCCCAGGCATCGTTTGGCTGAATCACGTCGGCAAACGATGGCATGGGCGTTCCGTCGAGACCGGTCATGAAAATTCGATAGAGGTCCTGATTGCTCTCGCCGCATTTGAAGCGCGAGCCCTCGGCGAAATTGTACGGCCGTATCGGATTGTCTTTACTGTCGGTCAGGGTCGCTGCCGATGGACCGTCCCCATGCCCTGCGGCGCCGTGACATTTCCAGCACTCCATTTTCTGGAAAAGTTGCCGACCGTGTTGAATGCTGTCGAGCGTGATGGGTGTTTCAGCGGGAATGGTAATCGGCTGGCCTGCTTTGTCGGTTTTCCAGCGGGGCGAGAAGGTCTTGATGAAAGCAACCAGGTCGGCGCGTTGCTGCGGCGTCAGCGGCCTCCAGGAGGGCATGTTCGTGGTCACAAAACCACGTTCCACCGCGTTGTAGAGATCCTGATCGGTCGGCAATGTTCCGGTCGGCGTCGATCGGCACTTGAACGTAGCCGCCGTAAAATCCCTCGGCTTGGGATCGATCCACGGGGCGTTTTCTCCATTGGAGTCGCCATCCTTACCGTGGCAGCCGATGCAATACCGGCGATACAACTGCTTGCCGCTGTCGGCGTGTCCGGTGAGGTTCCCGATGTGACTCTCCTGCGCAAAGCCAGGACCGGCACCGGCGCTCATCAATCCGATCGAGCCCAGGGCGAATGCCACCAGCATATTTTTCAGTGTCATTGTGGGCCTCATCCTTAGAAGGCGAAATCAAATCCAATTAACAAGCTACTGCTCCACACATTCTGTGAATTAGGAAGTGGAAGTGGAGGCAAGCCAGTGCCGTCTCCGCTCAAAGGCACGATTCCTATCGATTTCGAAATGGCGTACTCGTTGTGGAAGGCCAGTCCAGCCCGGCTGAACATGATGGGATACCACCGATAACCTGCGGCGTAGGCGGTGATGTTCCCGTAATCACTGGGGTTGGCCGAATTCGCCTGGGTGCCAACGTTGATTTTCTCGAATCGCCCCAGGAACACGAGCTGTGGGTTAACGTAGTAGTGCGCTTCGAGAAAACCGCCGTTGAAAGACGGCGCCTGAGCCCCGCTCGGCAGCGGCTGATTCGACGGCGTGCTGTTTCCCAAATACACGTTGTCATGCCCGTGCATGAACAACGGCAGGAGTTCAAGCTTCTTAAGGAACAAATCGCCGGCGAACCCCGCGCGGTAAAACGGCCCATTGCCCAAGCCGACGAGTTGGGTGCCAGCAGACGTTTGGTAATAGCTCGGTCGCTGGCCAATGTAGCTAAATGCCTCGAACCGCTCCAAGCCCATACTTCCGCCGTTGAACGCCTGGCTGAAAGCCAGATTCACGTCGTAGGTCCGGTTGCCTGGGGCAGCGCCGGGCACGACGTCGGTTGTAAAGTTGACCCCGCCTTCGTTGCTGCTGACCACCGCCACGGAATAGCGGGTGTAACTGTTCTTCGAGTGTCCGGCCATTTCCGCGCCGATTTGATTGTCTCCGTAGCCGAAGTCGTTCGAACTGCCCGGAACGTTGTAGTGATAGATTTGATAAATGCCACCGTTGTTCGATAGAAAAAGGAATCGTTTTTCGGAGATCAAATTGTCGAGTTCGAACCTGCCAAACTTGAGGTTGAACCACGAATTCCCCTTCAGGTTATCGAAGCGAATAAAAGCGGATTCAAAGTGCCAGACCGCCGTCGGATCCGACGACGGAAGCAATACGAAGGAAATGTTCTTATAAATGGTTCCGGCGGACCACAGGTCCATGCCCGACAGATCGAATCCAGCCTGGGTCACGGTGCCGGACACGGTGGTCGAACCCGCACCGCCTCCCGCAATGGAATCCACTGGCTGATTGCTCGTGCTTTCGCGATGCCAGATCGGGGTGATCCGGAAGGAAATCGGAAAGTACGACGGATTTTGCCAGATCGGCGAGTCGCGATCGTTCATCAACTGGTAGCCGTTGTCGCGAAACACCTGGCCAAAGTTGTTCAGCTCAGGCCACGCCGTGTGACACGCCGAGCACGGCAGACCGTACTTCCGTGCGAAGGCCGGTATAGCCTTCACTCTCGGAATTGGCATGGCATGCGCCGGCGTGCGATTACCACCAAGGATTGCCAGAATCAGCACCCAGCCGACGAGAATCGAATTCACGACCACCCACTTTGGGACGTTCGCACCTATCGGGAACCTGCGAAACATAGGACCTCCTACTCCATGCGTTGGGGAACCGATTTGGATCCGTGAGGCGCTAGTTTTGAACCGGGAGGGGAACATCGATCCACCAAGGACAGTTGCTGAACTAAGGGCGAATTTGAAGATGTCAAGCATGTTGAGGGCTTGAACTCCCCCGTTCTTAGCGAAAAACAATCTCAACCGATGCAAAAAGCGGATCGAACGTACTCCCACAAAGTTAGGAATGCAAGGACAAAAACTAACATATCTTTACTTTCATCCCGTATTTCCACATGGCTGGCCTCAGCTAGGGTAATTTCTATCCAACACTCGAACTACCTGCTGGCCAATGTTAAAGTTTTGGATTGACACCTTAACTCAGTAGGAGTACGACATGTCCGATGCTTGCGGACGGACGGTCAGCTCGAGGATTGCACCGAATGCGCCGGGACACCAACCGCAACGTGATCCAGCTCTTCAATTGGCGGGCTAGTCGGAGCCCAATCTCGCGACGGCGCACAGCGTCGCGGCTCTTGGGTTTTCCTCTGCGCCCCGTGATCCTCCCTCTCTTTTTTTGGCTTCTGGTGCTGGCTCCCGCCACTTCCGCTGCGCTACCTGACAAGAAACCGCCTAGCGAGGGTTTTACGATCGACCTGACCGCGTCGGAGCCCGACGTTCTAAAGGCGGTGCGGAGCGTCGTAGAAGACCAGACCATCCACGGCACCTATGTCTATGAAAAAGAGAAGATCCTCTCCGGCGCTGTCGCCGCCACGTATTCCGCATATTACGGAGCCTGGACCGACGACGGCCACGCTTTCTACAAAGTCTACGAAGATGCTCTTGCTCCGCGTCACTTCAAGAACAGCGCTGACATTGGCATCATCACCGTGCGGTATGTGGTGCAAAGCGTTTCTGCCATGCGAACACACCTCCGGATCGATGCCGTCTTCGTTGAAGACGGAAGCAACCGAGTGCACGAATCGGACAGCACCGTTGAAACCAGTGAATATGCCGAGATACAAACTCATTTGGTGGGAATCCAGAGGGACGAGCAGCAGTTGGCCGAAAGTTTGCAAAAGAGGCAGCTAGACGCCGAAGCGATCACGATTACCAAGCAAAACAGCGAGGAAGCGGAGCGTTTGAATGACGCCGAATCTTCCGTGAAAGGCCTGCAGCAGCGCGCCAACGAGCTCCAGCACGACCTCGAGGTGCGGGTGATCAATGCCGATACTGAGCTGAAGGCCTCGCCTTTCTACGGCGCGGCGAAATTGGCGACGCTCCCGGCGAAGTCCGATGTTCTCGTCGAAATCATCACCACCTATTGGTATGGGATCGAGACGTCCGACGGACATCGCGGTTGGCTTCGCCGTAACCAAGTGGAACCACTACCGTGAAGAAAACTTCTCTGTTTGCGGCTCGATCGATGTTTTCAGTACTCATGTCGCTAATGTTCTGGTCGCTGCTCCTGCCGGGCGGGCACGCCCGCGCACAGACTCCTGTCTATCAGCGCACCATTCACCGATCGGTGGCCGAGGTACAGACGTTCCTACAGACCCTTCGGCCGGAGGCGGGTGGACGCCTGCCAACACTGGAGGGCTTTGTCCAGCAGGATGATCAACCGCTCGAGCATTTCGGCCGCGGCTACTTCGAGTGCACGTTTGAAGCCGTCCCTGCCGTGGGAGGCGGGACGATGGTCCAGGCAACCGCAAAAATCACTGCCTGGTACACCGATCCCATGCCGGCGCGGTCTGGCTATCGCGTCCTGGTGTCCAACGGTCGCCTGGAGAACGATTTTCTCGACCGAATCGAGGAGGCTCTAATTGCTACCGGGAAGTCGCCCTCCGCGACCGCCCAGAAACCTTCTGCTATTGCGCCACCTGCTGCCGCGCCGTCTGGACCGTCAGCAAATCCGGATGGTTTGCAGCCCCCCGATCGACCCAAGCCAGCGGCGATAGGATCCAGAGAATCATCGTCGCTCGATTCTTCTTTGCCGGGACCTGCGCCAGCGACTCTCCGCCTGGCCCCCACACCCGCCATGTCTCTGCCGGCCGGCGAAAGTCTAGAGTCGGCTAGGGCCCGGCGCCAAGCGTATGAAAAACAGGCGGTAGAACTCACTGCCTATGTCAAAAACATGGAAGAAATTCAGCGCAATCAGTCGCGGCCTGCCGATCTGGTCGCGGTCAAGAGCGCCAAAGCGCCAATCTTCGCAAAACCGGTGGCGGATTCGCAAATTCTTTTCGCTGCGGTTACTCAAGATGAGTTCCAACTTCTCGGAGTTGAGGGCGCTTGGGCGCACGTGCAGATCTCCGGACCCGCGCGCGGTTGGATTCGACGTGCGCAGTTGGAAATGCCTGCTGGCTACGCTCCGCCTACCGGCAACGCCGATGCGGATCCGCCGTTACGTGCCGCGATTTTCAGAGTCAGCAAAGAAGAAACCAGTTCCTTCAACGGCGCTTGGGAACCACTGAAAGGGAAAACGGTGCGAATCGATTGGGTCGAACCGGTTAACCCATCTTCGCCGTCATCCGCGAAAGAGAAGCTTGCATTCGCGATGTCAGTCTTTCTCCACGGATACGAAAATTTAAATGCTGCACATCAATCGACGGAAGGAATCGTGATTGTCTTCGATTCGGCCGACGGTGGACAAATCGCTTCCGCGATGTCCAGTGTGAAGGGGCTCGCCGAGGGAACCGTCTCCGAAAGGGCGTTCTGGCGGCAGTGCTCGCTGGATCCGCCCGAATCCTTCCAGGGTTCGGCGAAGCAATAAAACGCTGGCGCGGCGACTGAATCGCTCCGCCAGCGAGAACTTTACGGCGATGTTGGCAACCTCGGCGCGGCGCACCAGAACGGACGGCGGCCCACAATTTCATGAGTCAAACCAACGCCGGGTCGGCGCGCATTCGGTGCGCAAAGGAGTACGTTGGTGTCAGCTCCCTCCTTGGGCGTGTCCAGAGCTAACCTTCGCCGCCAACGGATAGGCGGTGCAGCGTTCTGCGCGCTGCTGCTAGCCGGGATCGGGGGGCCATCTGGCGCGGGGCAATCCTCGACCGATGAGCCCTATCAAGTTGTAGATGTCCAGGCGGGCGGCGCGATTTCGGGGACTGTAACGTGGAGCGGGCCGGTTCCGAAAATTCCACGCCTGCCCATTACCAAGGATCCCAAGATTTGCGATCCAGCCGGAGAAACGACGCGTGATTTACAGCGGCTGATAATTGGCCCTGGGGGTGGCGTTGCGAACACCGTGGTCTACCCTAACGCACGCGCCCCGCGGCAAGGCATGGGATCTGCCGTCGAGCGAGCGGACCCTCGATCAGCGCACTTGTGTCTACGTTCCTCACATCTTACTGGTGCCGGTGGGCGGAGAAATCCAGATCAAGAGCAGCGATCCGATCCTGCACACCGTACACATGATAGGGGCAGCGACCTATAACCTACCGTTTCCGTTCCAAGATCAATTCATCAGCCGGACCATGCATATTGCCGGGCGGGTGGATATCAAGTGCAACGCGGGGCACGTGTGGATGAACGGGGAGATGCTAGTGGTGCCGCACCCGTATTACGCGGTCACCGACGCGCACGGAAGTTTCACCTTGACCAACGTTCTTCCCGGAGATTACGTAGTGGAAGCGTGGCACGAAGGCTGGAAAATTGTGTCCGACGAAGCGGTACTCGATGTGGGCGCTCAAATTATTGTGAAGCGGCCGATCTACAGCCAGCCACGGACCTGGCAGAAGCAAACGGCGGTGCATCCCTCCCACAACTCCACAGTGGATTTCCAACTATCGGATCAGTAGACAAACGCCTGCGGGCTGGGCAGATTATAGGCTCTGCAATCGAGAGACGGCGTCGTAGTGTTCCGGCTAATTAGTTGGGGTAGGCTCATTATCCGTGGCAGCGAAAAGAAAAGCCTTGTATGGATCGGTTGTGACTGACTGCGGACAAATGAATTGGCAGGATCGGGCCCATTTTATTGCCGTGTCCGCGCAGCTCATGCGGCGAATTCTGACAGATTTCGCCCGCTTCCGCGGTTACCAGAAAAGAGGCGGTGCGGCGCCGAGTTGTCCATAAGACCCTTGGAAATCGCAGCTCCCGCCGCGTCGCAACTACAGCCGATTAGCGCCGCCTGTTTCGCGTCCCACAAAGAGTTGATTGATGGACGCGGTTCGCCGCCAATAATTTAGAACGGCAGAACGCCGGTTTCATGGTGGTGGCGGGCTAATTTCCGGTTAGTGGCGCATTGAGCCCATTGAAAGTGGTGGGAAATCCAGGTCGCATCAGTCACCGATGTACAGTCTTATAACTGAACAGTTTTTGGCATTCTTGTCGGAGAAAACCGCCGATAACAGGGATGGGGTGATTCCCCTTCTCGAAGACGAACCGACAAGGGATCAGACAAGCTCGCCACTTAAAGTCTTCCGTACCGCGCTTGCGACCATAAGCGGCGATGTCTTCTTGGGAAACACTGTAGACGACCGCGCCAATTCTAGACCACACACAGGCACCCGCGCACATGGCACAGGGCTCGTGCGTGGAGTAAAGGACGCAGTCGGGCAGGTAGCGGCCATAGCCGCTTGATACGTATTTGAGCGTTTCCAACTCTACGTGTTTGATGCTTGATCCCGAAGTTTTTACACGGTTACCGGATCCTGAAGTGGTGGCCAAAGCAAAGCGGCGTACCTACACCGCTGAATACAAACAACGCATCTTGCTGGAGGCCGAAGCTGCTGCTGCGATGCGAGGCAGCCTGGGCGCCTCTTCTCCGCCGCGAAGGTCTGTACTCGTCTCTGCTGACTTATTGGCGGCGAGAGCGGGCCAAGGGAGTTCTGAGTTCGCAGGTTCCTCGGTTAAGTCTTTTCTATTGAATAGTTACGGTAGTCGTCGTGTATTGTTTAAGCTGATCTTGCAAATCTTTGATCGGTTTGTCGAGCTTGGAAGGATCGTCGAAAGCCGCATCGCCAACTTTCTTCGCATCCGTCCCAACGGCAAGGACCCTATCGAGGCTGTTAGGAAACTCGCTGACTACACAAAGGCGTCACGGATCACTTCCGGCTGCGTTGCGTCATTGGCTAGAGGAGCTCACTCCTCCCTGGCATGGCTTAAGTTGAAGACAACAAAAAGATAAACAGGAGAGTCTATGACTTGGAAAGCGAACACGCTGACAGCTCTCATATTTGTTTTACTCATCGGGTCGGGAACAGCGCTCTCCCAGTTTCCTCCGTTCCAATTTCTGCAAAAGCCGGGGCCTTATCCCGTAGGCCTGAAGGTGGTGAATCAATACGATCCCTCACGAAAGTTTCCCGCCACACCTGATCGTCCCGGAGCACCTGCACGGCAAGGAAGCCGTCCTCTGGAGACGCTCATCTGGTATCCAGCGCTGCAAAGCAGTAGTAAGCCAATGACAGTTGAAGATTATGTGGAGTTGGCGGATAGAGAGATTCACTTTGACACGCCTGACCAAGAGCACAACAAATGGCGCAGACGATTGAAGAGTTCCTTCGATATTTCTCTGTGGGCAGTGCGCGACGCGAAGCCGCTTGAAGTACGCTACCCGGTTGTCATTTACGCTCCCAGCCAGTCATCCATTGCCTGGGAGAACGCTGATCTGTGCGAGTACCTTGCCAGCCATGGCTATGTCGTTCTTGCCACTCCTTCATTGGGACCGTCAACGCGCGGTGTGAGTGACGACCTGGCGGGGATTGATGCGCAAGCTCTCGACATCTCATTTCTTATTTCTTATGCAGCTACTCTGCCTGATACGGATTCATCGAAGGTCGCTGTGGCGAGCTTTAGTTGGGGAGGAATATCGAGTTTGTTCGCTGCAGCGCGTGACCCCCGCCTTCAGGTCCTGGCTGAGATGGACGGCAGCATGCGCTATTATCCAGGACTTGTGGCAAGCGCTCGAGATGTTCATCCAGAGCAGTTGAAGGTGCCGCTTCTATTTTTTAGCGCAAACAATATGAATTACATTGAAGATTTTGATGCGGACCACGGCCCGCTGAATGAAGGGCGCAGCGTTCTTAACGCATGGACACACGGAGATGTCACAACTGTCAACATGGTGGGCCTGTCCCATCCTCAATTCTCTTCCATGTTTCAGCGCATGAAGAACGCCGACACATTCGCGGAAGACCAGGTCGCAGATTACGGACAGGAAGACGCAAATACAAGTTATTCGTGGGTTGCACTTTACATGCTTCAGTTTCTAAATGCCCACGTCAAGCATGACGCTGCGGCGAAGGAGTTTTTGGGGAGAACTACCGCTGAAAACGGCGTCCCCAAGCACATCATGGGAATCAAATTCAGGCCGGGATCGTTTGCCGAGATCATGCGATCCGCAGCTCGGACGGGAGAAGAGAGCGTGTGGAAGGCATTCCAAAGATTCGCTGCCGATCCCATGCACCGTTACGTGACCGGCGAAGAGAGGACGATAAATAGGCTTGGCTATGCCTTCCTTCAGGAAAAGGACCCGTCGTCAGCCGTCGTGCTGTTCAAATTGAACACAAAGGCTTATCCCGATTCCGCGAATGCATGGGACAGCCTTGGAGATGGTTACGAGGCGACGAACGATATCCAAGATGCGCGTATGGCATATGCGCGGTCTGTCGAGTTGAATCCTGGCAATGAGCACGCGAAGGGTGAGCTGGTTAAATTGCGCAAATAGCGTCTACGAGATAGGAGCAAACTGGTGTTTATTCAGACTAACCAGCTTGACCTGGTGGCACTCGAATCGTCGAGTAAGACGTGCCATGTGCGCCCTCAGCTCCGCATTGAGCTGCGATTACCATGGCTTCTCTCGCTCTGACTATTCGGTGAAGTCGAAGACAATCGAAAGTCAAGCAGTTGACCACTCCCGAAGCTTCGTTTATGCAAATGCGCTAGTTTTAGGATGTTGACTACAGCGTTGATGCGAACAGAATTAACAAGAATTGCACGCCGCCTGTCATAGAGCCCGAGAGTTCGCCGGTGTCAGGAACATTGGTGCCTCCATCGTGAGCAGCCTGCGAGCCGACATTGCAGCCAGTTGCATTGTGATTGCAATCTTCTCGTGCGTGTTTACAATGTGGCCCGCCGGGGTAAGGTTGTAGATTCTCAGCGGGCGTCGCTGCGTCACCCAACGGGCACCCTCCACCACTTCCTTCGGCAATCATGTCTGCGAGGCACTCGCGCAAAGGCTCGAATTCCTCGGGACACGAGGGCTCAAAGGTGCGCGCCCGTGCAGATTTCCGGCTTCAAACTCATCGGCAAGTCCAAGCAGGATTTCGTCCAAAACTTCATCCTTCGTCGTGGCGAGTTTCATTCGGGGGAGGCCCTCTTGCGGATTGTACCACCGGGAATCTTTGGCGGCCCCTGGCATTGCCGCGCAGGATCGCGAACTGGTCTCTGACGAGCTTGCAGCAGCGTTTGGTCAAAACCGGAGGACGCCTGATTAAGCATGCCCGCTATTATTGGCTGTTGCTGGCGGAGAGCCATCTGACAAGACCACTGTTCGGCGCGATGGTGCAGCGGATGGCGGCTCTCACGATCCGAGCAGGGTAGAGCTACCGGTTGTGGCGACCCGGAATCGAACTCAGGAAAGACCCCGAAGGGAGTGGTGTCTGAAAAATCCGGTTCCAGCAGTGGCGACAACGAGTCTTGAGGACTTCTCGAAGGGTGGTGCAGAGCCGATGACCCTTCTCGGAGAAAAAATTGTCCTCGGTCGGGCGCAAGTGAATGTATAGTTTCAGCTGTCGGAAGGCCAAAAAGTTAATTCCGGCCAAAGTCCAGTACCGAACTTCGCTTGCCGCGTCGTTGGGAGTATTCCGTTGCCAAATTTTACGATTCGCCTGCAAACCTCTCCCGGCAAAGATGTCGGGGAACCTGTAAATTCCCTGCCTCCCGTGAAAAGCCCGTTAGAGCCGTGGGCTAGCGGCGATACGGTTCCGCCTACGTGGACCGTTGAAGTGGCCAGCTTGGCTGACGTGAACAAGATCATCGACAAGAAACTCGAGGAGCTTACCATTCGCATCGCGAAGCTCGAGGCCAAGCTCAAGGGCTCCGAGGAAGATTCCGGCGAAAGAGCGGACCAGGCAGAACACCCGAAAGAGAGGCCCGATTCTGATAAAGCATCAGACGACAAATCCGAATCCACAAACGACTCGGACAGGAAGGTAGAGGCCAAGAAGAGCGCGGAGGAAAAGCCGAAATAGGAAAAGCCAGACGAGGATAAGCACGAAGCGAACGCGAGTTCCGGCTCGAAAGCTGAATCCAAGAAATATTCGGGCGAGGAAGAGCAGGAAGAGGCGCGCTCTGACGGGAAGTCAGACGCAAATAAGGCTACGGACGAGAAGTCCGAAATCGAAGCCACTGATGAGCGCTCTTCGGCCAAACAGAAGCCGGAAGAGCACGCCGCCGAAAAAGAGGGTGTAAAAAAGATTGTGTAAACGGTCATCGCAAATAGAGCAAACTCAAATAAGGAGAACCGATGACCATAGATCCAAAGCTAGTGGATGAATTGCTGGCGGGCTACAAGAAGCCGGAAGACATTATCGGCGAGAACGGACTGCTGAAGCAGCTCACCAAGGCTCTTTTGGAGCGGGCGATGAATGCGGAGCTGACCGAGCACGTCGGCTACGAAAAGCATGATCCGGCCGGCAACAACAGCGGGAACTCGCGAAACGGCGCCAGCAAGAAGAAGCTGAAAGGCGATTTCGGGGAGATGGAATTGGAGACGCCGCGGGATCGCAACGGCAGCTTTGAGCCGGCGATCGTGAGCAAAGGGCAGACGCGCTTTGACGGTTTCGACGACAAGATCATTTCGATGTACTCGCGGGGGATGACCACGCGCGAAATCGAGGGGCATCTGAAAGAGATCTACGGGGTGGAGGTGTCGCCCACGTTGATTTCCAACGTCACCGAAGCGGTGATGGAGGAAGTAAAGACTTGGCAGAACCGGCCGTTGGATGAGGTGTATCCGATCCTGTACATGGATGCGCTGCGGGTGAAAGTGCGCGATGGCGGACACATTCGGAACCAAGCGATCTACGTGGCGATCGCGGTGAATATGCAGGGCAACAAGGAGGTTCTGGGGCTCTGGGCGGCGCAGAACGAAGGGGCGAAGTTCTGGCTGCAGGTGCTGACGGAGTTGCAAAATCGCGGGGTGAAAGACATCTTCATCGCCTGTGTGGACGGGCTGAAGGGATTCCCGGAGGCGATCGAATCGGTGTACCCGAAGGCCGAGGTGCAGTTCTGTATCGTGCACATGTGCGGGCCTCGCTGAGCTACGTGAACTGGAAACAACGCAAGCAAGTGGCGGCGGACTTACGGAAGATCTATCAAGCCGGGACGGCCTCGGAGGCGGAAGTGCAGCTGGAGGAGTTTGCGGAGAAGTGGGATGCGGTGTATCCGATGGTGAGCCAGATCTGGCGCCGGCACTGGGAGCGGATCACACCGTTTTTCGCGTATCCGGCCGAGATTCGGAAAGTGATTTACACGACCAACACGGTGGAGTCGCTGAACATGTCGCTGCGTAAAATCATCAAAATGCGGGGTTCGTTTCCGAACGAGGAGGCCGCGCTGAAGCTGTTATACCTGGCGTTGAAAAATGCCTCCAAAAGATGGACCATGCCGGTACAGGACTGGTGTGCCGCGCTGAACCGCTTCACCATTCTCTGGCCGGATCGCATGCCGGCGGGGGAGCGCGCGTGACAGTCTGCGCCAGCCTTGCGGGAGAGAATTTCGTGAAACAGAGCTATGGAAATGACGGAGCTATGGAAAGCCAACACCAGGCTTTCCACATCTCCTTGGAAATCTCGCAGAAGACGCGAGATTCCCACATTCCCACAGCTCCGGCGACGGGTTGTTTTTATGGAACGAAAAAGGACTCAAAAAGAAAAAACCGAAGGCCGTTTACACAAAAATCTTGACACCGCCCCGAAAAAAAGACAGCTCCGCCCGGCCCGCCACGAAAAAAGACCCAGAACCACAGTCCGCTATTAAGACAATATGAGCGATTGGGGTGGCGAGCGCCTCCGCGAATGCGTTGCATGCACGCCCAAGCCGAGAATGACTCGGGCGGTTCTATTTCCGCCGAGCAACACTCAGCTGTCCGCCATTGACCAGATACGCCGACCAGATACCCGACGTTGACTTGCCCCTGAGCACGGCCTAACATGCCCGGCCAGGAGCCGCTCGCCTGTCATGATCGGACAAACCATCTCGCACTATCGCATCAGTGCGGAGCTAGGCCGTGGAGGCATGGGGGTTGTCTACCGCGCTCATGATGAGCGCCTGCTCCGTTCCGTCGCCATCAAGATTCTCTCGGATGCGTCTTCCGGCTCGGCCGAAACTCGTTCACGAATTTTGGCAGAAGCCCGCGCCGCCTCGAGCCTCCATCATCCGGGGATCACGACGATCTATGAAGTGGGCGAGGACGGCGACAGCATTTTTCTCGTCATGGAGCTGGTCGAAGGCCGAACGCTCCGCTCCATGCTCTCCGATGGCCCGCTCGACCCGAAGCGTATCGTCGAAATTGGCGCGCAGCTAGCCGAAGCTCTCGGTGCCGCTCATTCGCGCGGCGTCTTCCACGGCGACATCAAGCCCGAAAACATCGTAGTGCAAGCAGATGGCCGCGTGAAGCTGCTTGACTTCGGCGTAGCGCGCCACGGCGTCGAAGATACGATCACGAAAACCCTTAGCGCACCGCTCGGGGCCGACGTGACGCCCGGCATTCAGGGCACCATCGCCTATCTCGCTCCGGAGCAATTGCGATGCGAAGCGGCCGATGGTCGGGCCGATCTGTTCTCTCTCGGTATCGTGCTCTACGAGTTGTGCAGCGGCCGCCGTCCTTTCACCGCGCCGAATTTCACAGCTCTGATCTCGCAAGTGATCTCCGGAGCGCCGCCTCACTTGAGAGATGCGGTGCCGGGCGCTCCGGCTGCATTATGCAGCATCGTTGGAAAGCTGCTTGAGAAGGAGGCCGCCCGGCGCTACCAGAGTGCGCGCGATCTCCAGCGTGAACTCACCAGCGTGTCGCGGGATCTCGAACTCGGCACGTTTCTTCCCGCGGCGCTCGCAGGACAGCGTTCCGTGGCGGTGCTTCCGTTCAGGCTCCTCACGCCGAATCCCAGCGACGAGTACCTGAGCATGGCTCTTGCCGACGCCGTAATCAATCACCTGAGCGCCAGCGGCGAATTGCTTGTCCGCCCCGCACAGTCCGTTTCGCGTTATGCCCAGCGCGAGACGGATCCTCTCTGGCCGCCCGCGACCTGAATGTCCACATCGTAGTGGACGGTAGTATTCAGAAACTCGGCACCAAGTTGCGCGTGCACGTCCGGGCCTGGAGCGCGGCAGACGGCTCGGTCCTTCTCTCAGCCAAGCACGACGCCGAGGCCGTCGATTTATTCCATTTGCAGGATTCGATCACCGAGGGCATCGGAAAATCATTGGGCCTCAAGCACCAGCAAAATGACGATGAGCGGGCCGGCCCTCCCACCAAGAATCCAATCGCCTACGAACTCTACCTGCGCGCTGCCGATCGCCTTTTTCGCCTAAACAGTTGGGACAATCGTGCCGCGATCGACATGCTCGAAAACGCCACCAAACTTGATCCCAAGTTCGCAGATGCTTGGGCGCGCCTCGCGGAAGCTCTCATGCTTGTGGGAACGACCTCGAGCGCGTCGCCACACTGGGTGCGCGACGCCGAAAAAGCGCTGCGCAAAGCCATCGCGCTAGATCCCGATAATGCGGAGGCACACTGCGCGAAAGGCCGCATTCTCTGGTCTCCGGCAAGAAAATTTCAAAATTCCCTGGCTCTGCGGGCTCTCGGCAGGGCCCTCCGTCTCAATCCGGGCTGCCATGCCGCGCGCGTCTGGCAGGCTTTGATTTTCAATCACATTGGCATGTTGAAAGAAGCGAAAGAGGGCCTGCTCATCGCTCTCGCGGCCCGGCCCGACGACGCGTTCACAAACGTCTTCCTCGGCCACACCGCCATGAACATGTGGAACTTCGAAGAGGCCGAGGAATGTCTCCAGCGCGCTCTTCGCCACGATCCGGTCAACATCTGGGCCAACGTATTTCAACCCACGGTTTTTATTTACTCCGGGAAGCTGAATGACGCCGAGTCGAGAATTCAAGCGGCGCAAAATGCGCTGCCGGATGACCCGTGGCTCCACTCGTGCGAGGCGCTCTTGTGGGCTCTGCGGGGCGAACGGACCAAAGCGGCGAATTTCGTGCGTGTCGCGCTGCATGGCAAGACCAAGCCGCTCCTGCATACGCACCACATGTGGCATACATCCGCCGCGGCGCTCGCTCTTCTTGGGAAACCGACGCCAGCCATCGAATTGCTCGAAAAGGCCGGCAGTTTCGGCTTGCCCAATTATGAATTGTTCCGCGACGACAAATTTCTGAAGCCTCTAAAGGGCAAACAGCGGTACGAGCGCCTGCTCGCGAAGCTGAAGCGCGAAGGCGAGGGTTACCGCCGCGAATTCGCTTCTGCTTCTTGAGGCGAACCGGAAGCGCGAAAGAAAGCATCAGACCAAGCATGCCAGGAACAAAAACACCATGAGCTCGGGCCGCTACGTACTACGGCGTAGCGGTTGAGAGTTCCTCTCCCAGCGGTTTTCATCGCCTGTTCGCGATGAGTATTGATCGATAGAGATGCATGGGTCGGACTGAAACCGACAACAAGTTACGAACGAGTCTTGGTCGTCTATGGAGGGTAGGCAAGGAAAGCAAACAGGACCACTTCGCGGCGCGAAACGGAGAGGCCTACTCAAGAAAGCAATCGACATGGCCTGCACCCATTAGAGATCTCCAGGACCCCAGTTTATCGAGAGTTGCGCTGTGGTTTCACGAAATCCAAAAACGAGCTGCCATAAACGCATTTGATTTCGCTAGGACCTGCTCTGGTGGCAGATTCGTTGTGTCGGGCACAGGAGAAGCGTACGATGCGCGAGACAGAGGTCCAAATCGGAAATTCCGGCTAAACCGGATATTTCAGTTCAAACCAATTCAACGAGGAGGAAGCATGTACATAGGGCGAACGGGTTTGTTGATTTTCTTTGTATTGCTCCCGGTAGTCGCGGGCGCACAGACAAAGCAGCCTGCAAAAGAGACTCCTGCGCGGGCTTCAAGCGGCCCGATGATTGTAGAGCCGGGTTCTGAAAAGTGGAGCGACATCCCGGCAGCCGCCATGGTCGGCACCCCGTCGGTTGAAATCGGTGGCACATTGCGCGTTGCTATCATTCAGGGCGATCCGATGACGGCGGGGCACACGTATACTCTGCGTCTTTCGTGTACCGACGGAGCCAAGATCGCACCGCACTGGCATCCGACGACGGAGAACGTTACCGTGATCCGGGGCGCGGCCGCCGTAGGAATGGGATCGAAATGGGACGACGCGGCGCTCAAAGACGTGCCTACGGGCGGGTTTTTCTGGGCAGCGCCTCATATGAGGCACTTCGCGGAATGCAAGGGCGATACGATTCTGCAGGTGCACGGAGTCGCGCCCTTTTTGATCAATTTTGTCAGCCCCGATGAGTCTCAACCTGCCAAGAAACCAATGTAGCCAGACGCAACATCGCCCTGCGGAGATGAATGTTAGCTCGCCTCGGCGAGTGGCAAGGGATTGAAAGGCCATCTTCAACCTGGGTACGCTCGGGCGGAACGACACCTCTGCCACCCCCATGTCGGATATCCACGCGGACGACAAGCGAACCAGGTTTGGCCGAGCGATTCGCGGGGACCCACGCCAGCAGTTGTCCACGGACCTTGACTGCCGGGAACCCGTACGCTGTGCTCGCCTCCACGCCGGGAAAGCAAGTCCGATATTCCGTACGGTGTCGAAGTCGATTGCGCCTCCGGGCACTGGTAAGCGCGATTTCGCAGGGCGCACTGTTCCTCTTTGGCTCGGCATAGGCACGAACATGCGTCCGAAAGATTACGTGGCTGCGATTGTCCCCGAGAGCAGGAGCCCTTTCAAGATAAGTCATGATAGATCGGTTGATCGGGCGACTAAAACCGTTTACTTGGTGGGCAAAAAAATGAGAAATGAAGTAGCTCTGCCCTCTCTCGGAGATGTCCCCGCGATTCCCCGTGCTCTCGATCCGGACAACTCAGCGATCCGCCTACTACGCGGCTCTCTCCCGCAGATCAAAAAAATAAAAAGTAAAAAATGGAAATGGCTGTCCTGGGGATGCTCCCGTCATCCTGTTCCCCCTGGCCAGACAACTCAGACATCCTCACACTTCGCGACGGTGCCTCGAATAATCTCTCACTTTCTGAGCGGTAAATACATTTAGCGCCCTAGGCATCGCCTTCGTTAGCCTGAGTGAACAAATGGACACCACTATGCCAACCGGGAAAATGGCGTTCACCGTCTTGGGAGCCGTGGCCCGAATTGGAACGCAGCCTAATCGCCGAACGCGTCCGCGCGGGACTACGCAACGCCAGAGCGAAGGGTAAAACGCTAGGCGCCCGTGCGTCACCGTGGATGCTGTGAGGATTGGCCGACTGCGCGCACAGGGACGATCCATTCGCGAGATTGCCGACGACCTAGGATATTCCCGCGGAGTTGTCCATAAAACCCTAGGAAATCGTGGCTCCCGCCGTGTTGCAACTACAGCCGATTAGAAACGCCCTCTTCGTGTCCCACAAGAAATGATTGATGGACACGACACCACGCGAATGCTTTAGCGGAGGAGGGTTTTCTCTCCTGGTTAGGAGTCAGTTTCCGGTTACTGCGCTAATCCGCAGTCAGTCCGGCGACGAAATGAAGAATGCCTGAGCGTCGCCGTGCCTTATTCCCGTTATCGTTTGTGGGACGCGTAGCGCATCGAGAGCTTCACCGATGCGAGGCTCAGAACCAGAGCCAGGGCGATCCAGCTCGCCCCGACAGTCTTCCAACCTTCAAGGATCAACGCGAGGGCAGAAAGCAGACTGGTCGGAATTGGCTGACCTGCAGTTTCCCGTTTCAAAAGCGCGGTTCCTGCGACGAAGACCCACAACAGCGTAAAGCCAGTAGCGGACAGTCCTGGCAGAGCGCGCTTCCACGGAAATGGAATCGGCGAGCTTGCCGCTGCCTCACATCGTACCGCATCCATAACCGCCGAGACAAAACCCTGAGATGGAACAATCTCCTGTTGATTAGACAGAATGTGATCGAGTTCATCTTCCTTCATCAAGCCTCCTTCCTCAGGAGCGGTGCCCCTAACTGCAGAGAGAGTTTGCCCCGCAATATTTCCCGACCACGGGATAATCTTGCCTTGACGGTCCCTTCCGGCAGCCCCAGGCTCCCCGCTGTGGCGGCGATGTCCATGCCGTGGAAATAGAAAAGAATGAATGTCTCCCTATACTTCGGCGGCAGTGCGAAAACCGCACTCCGCAACGTGCGATCCCGGTCTGCTTCCCCAAGGCCTCCGTCCACGGCACGAGGGTCCCTAGGCTCAGCGATGGCATCGAGGGGCACTGTTCCTATCGGAACTCGGCGGAGTTCGGAGCAGTATAGATTCGTGGCCAGCGCAAAGAGCCAAGTCGAAAAAGCCGCTTCTCGGCGCCACCCTTCAAGCGAGCGGTAGGCTCGCAGAAACGCCTCTTGAGCCATTTCTTCCGCGCGGCCGGCGTCTCGGCAGAATCGATACGCAAGGTTCACGAGCGGTCGTTGCCACCGGCGGACAATGCCCTCGAAGGCTTCCGTGTCCCCCAAGAGGACCTTGTCGACGGCAACCTGATCCTCAGCAGCGCTCATGCTGCTCCTTTCCCAGTGCGACTGGTGGACGCCGCTGATGGTTGCATTTTCTTTCGAGGTGAGCCCTAAAAAAATGCAACCGGGGGCCGTCCGGCCCTGTCCCACGGAATGCAGCGAACAAACTCATGGAGGAGCATCACATGAATATGAATGTCGTATTCCTATTTCTGAGCGTCGCAAGCGTTGCTCTCTTCTCGTTCATAGCCGTGGCGGTGTGGTCGACCGAGCGCCGTCGCGAACGGGAAGCCTACTACAAAAGCGAGACAATCAAGAAAATCGCCGAGACCCAGGGCGCCGGAGGAAGTTCGGCCCTGGAGTTTATGCGCGAACAGGAGAAGATTACAGCGCACCGCCAACGGGAGGGCCAGAGGCTCGGAGGGCTGATTACAGCCGCCGTCGGGATTGGCATGATGATCTTTCTTCGTTCGATGAACGATCCGGATGCCCGCCAGGCTTTTCTCGTCGGGCTCATTCCGTTCTTCATCGGCGTGGCACTTCTGGTCCACTCGCTCTTCCTTGCTCCCAGGGAGTTGCAGGGCGGAGGCACTGGCAGCGGCGGGAAAACTTCCGGTAATGTCGAGTGACAGGAAACTGACGAACAACTCCGTTCCAACTGCATCTGTGGACGACTCGCGTGCTCAATTTACTTGTCCCGTCCCCGAATCGCTGACGCCTCTCGCGAAACCTGAGGAGCGCGAATTTTTGTGTCGTTGTTTGTGTCGTAACCCTGCCATCCTTGCCCATATTTGGCGCTCTCACTCAAACTCGTTCGGTTACATGTGAGAGGCGGGGAAGACGCGTGGAACCCTTATAAACATTGCCTATTCGTATCACTCAGGCTCCTTCGGTGTCGCGTCATCTCGGACGGTTTCGGGATTTGACACACTAGAGGTCTGCGGTTCGAATCCGCACGGGCCTACTATATCAACGAGTTAGCAGAAACACCCGTCAAACTCCGACCCACAGTCCAACCCACACCTACTACACGATCTCTGAATACATTCTAGCTGTTTTTCGGGAAATTACCTTTAGTTAGGGCTTCCGAGGAGCTCGCCAGCGGCGAGCGAGCGCGGGAATAATGGCGCCGCCAAGATTGGCGAGGTTAGCGTCAGGGAACGGGGCGCGATCTGCGTGGGGTTTCAGAGAACGAAACAAAGCCTTTAGGAAGCGCCCGAATGCCTCAAGTTTCTCGCGGAAGCTGAAGTGGAGCGAGCGGCCATTGGCGCGGACGACCATCAGGGTTACGTCGTCCGCAGAGAGATTTTCGGGGAAACGTTCGGCAATTTCCTGCAGCAGCGACGCAATGAGCTTCTCTGCGGGGATATCGCCGAGCAGATTGATGATGCGTAACAGACCTTCTTCGCCGAGCATTTCGCCATCGGCGTCGCGGGATTCGATGAGCGCATCCGTGTAGCTGACCACACAGTCGCCGAGATCGAGTTCGATGTCAACATGCTCGTAGTCGGTGAGCTGAAAGATGCCCAGAGGAATGTTACGCGGCCCCTTCTTTTCGGGATTGTCCTGGTGGCCCAGGAAAGACCAACGGCCATCCAGGACGCGGAACAGAATCGGGCGAGGATGGCCGGCGTTGCAAAGAGTTAGCCGCCGGCTGGGCGCGAAAAACGTGGTGACCACCGCCGTAGAGAAGCTTCCTCGGCGGGAGAGCGCGGTAAATTGTTCATTGAGCAGGCGGACGAATTCTTTCTGGTCGAGTCGATTCACAAAGCGGCGCATCAGCGTGCGTAGGTCAGCGGCCGTCGAGGCGACCGATGTGCCGTGGCCAGAAACATCGGCGAGCAGCAAGCGGCTAATGCGGCCCGACGCACAACTGGAGACGTAGTAGACATCGCCGCCCCGCTGGGCTTGTCCGAACGGCTTGCTATAAACCCAGACATCGAGACCGGCCAGTTCGACTCCGCTCGAGGCGATCTGGCTGCCTCCCCAGACCTCCATGCACTGCATATGCTGCGTGGGGGAATCGTTCATGGGAGCATTGTAACGCCTGAGACAAAATGTAATTGCTTCGATATCGCTGCCTTAGAGGTCCCGGCTCCGCCGTCACATCGCAGCGCGCACTATATATACGCGCGAACTCCCACTCTTGGATGTGGTGGCCGCGATGTTCGCTCCTGGCGCGCATTTGCGCGCGGCCCGGAGACTTAGCCTATTTTAGGGTACTCCGCGCCCCTTCTGCAGTTCTCTGCAAAAAAAGAAATCGAAATATCTATTCCGGTACATCCGAATCTCTACGCCTGCGCGTATTACTAACACGAACTCCATTCGAATGGGTTCCGGTGGACTTGCAGCGCGCGCAGTCTGCCCTTATCACTCTGCCAGCCGTCTGCGGGGGTTTCCCCGGGGAGTGGGCGGATGGCACCAAACCAAAAGGAGATGCCTATGAAGTGGTTCCGAAGCTGCCTAGCCTTGCTCCTGGCGGTGGGGATTGCAATGCCAACCGGGTTGTTCGCTTCCAGTCACCGGGAGGCTCCGATCACCGCGCTAGATAACAAGGCAGATATCACCGACCTGTACGCATTTGTGAGCTACGGTGCGAACCAGACCCCAAACACAACCCCATCAAAGGTCACGTTTATTCTCAACGTCGATCCCTTTCTGGAGCCAGCGAATGGACCCAACTGGTTCCCATTCGATCCCAATATCCTGTACGAAATCCACGTAGACAATAACCAAGACGCTCTGGCGGACATTACATTTCAGATTCGCTTCCAGACCCAGCAATTTCAGATTCCCAACATTCCGGTAGCACTCGCCGGAATCGGCGACGCCGGCGCGAATGCACCGGGGACGTCGACTCTGGTTGTGCCGCCCCAGATTCAAGATTTCAGCAGTCCAGGCCTGAATTTGCGGCAAACCTACACAGTAACCATGGTTCGCCACGGCAAGGGTGGCGATGAAGCCACCCCGCTTGCTAACTCCGACGGCTCGCCATTCTTTGCGGTGCCCGCCAACAACGGACCCCGCACCATGAATTACGACAGTTTATTCGATGCCGCAACCTATCATCTCGACAACGGCATATCGGTTTTCGCCGGTACCGTGGACGATCCTTTCTATATCGACCTCGGCGCTGCCTTCGACACCATCAATTTCCGAACTCTCGCTAGCGGCGTCCCCGGAGTCCTAACCGACACCGAGGATGCGGCAACGCAGAACTTTGCCAGCGATTCGGTTTCCGGCTACGCCGTCAACACCATCGCCATCGAGGTGCCGATTCCGATGCTAACCAGCACCGGAAAGGTCGAGGTGGCGACCTCGCCCAACGCAACCATCGGCGTTTGGGGAACTACGTCCCGGCCGCGCGTAACCATTCGCCAATTTGCCAACCCCGCGGCGAACTCCGAGCAGTTTCGCCAAGTGCAAAGAATCGGCAATCCACTGATCAATGAACTGGTGATCGGAATTGGCTCGAAGGATCGTTGGAGCATGGACCAGCCAGCAAACGACCAACAGTTCGCTGCCTTCGATCTGGATCCACAGATCGCGCACATCGTGGCGGCAGTATACGGAGGAGCCTTGAAGATTCCTCCGGCGCCCCGAACCGATTTGCTTCCGTTGGTGACATATGCGCCGCCAATTGCGGCTAAGGGAACTACCGCTGGGCCGATCGCGGACTTGCTTCGGCTCAACACCGGCGTTCCTGCAACGCCTCCGGCCAGCGCCAATCGTCTCGGTTTGATCGGAGGCGATCCAGCGGGCTATCCCAACGGACGGCGTTTGATGGACGACGCTGTGGATATCACGCTGCGAGTGGCCGTGGGTGGCGTTTTGGTCCCCGGCTTCAATCAATTTCCCAACAACCGTCTCGGCGACGGAGTGAATGTGAACGATGCGCCTTTTCGCACGCAATTCCCCTATCTGGCGGATTGCCCGAGTGGGCGCAATCGCCGTCATATCGATCCAGGCGAGCCAGGAGGCGGGCCCATCTCGTAGCCACTTCAACCTTGGAGCCGCGCGGCAAACCCGTGCGGCTCTGAGCTCTTGTTCTAAGAAAACGGAGATGAAATGAAAACGTTTGGCTTGGTCGTCCTCTGGTTCCTTGTAGTTCCGATCGTTTTTGCGCAGGGGCTGCTTAACACCGCCACGCCCGCCCAACAGAAAATCGCCTGGGCCGAAGCCGCTATCAAAGCTCATCCCGATCACAGCCAGCCCTATAACGATCTCGCAGTTGCCTACGTGCAGCGGGTTCGTGAGACGGCTGATCCCAGTTATTACGTTCAAGCTGAGACGCTCGTTCAGAAATCGTTCCAAATTACCCCCGATAACCGCGAAGGGCAGAAGGCGCGGCTCATGATTTTGCTCGGCCGTGGAGAGTTCACGCAAGCGCTTGGTCTGGCGAAGGAGCTGAACAAGAAAACGCCTGATGACGTTTTGGTCTATGGGTTTATCGGGGACGCCGCCATTGGGCTAGGCGACTACAGCGAGGCCGAAGAGGCCGCTCAGTGGATGTTGGATATGCGGCCGGGAAACGTGCCGGGGCTCCTGCGGGGCGCCACCCTACGCCGTCTTTATGGAGATACCCATGGCGCCACCGACTTTTTCTCTCAGGCGTACCAACAGATGGCTCCGACGCAGACCGAAGAGCTTGCCTGGACATTGACCCAAATGGCGGATTTGCAGCTTTCCACTGGTGATATGGACGGCGCGGAAAAACTCCTTCATTCGGCGCTAAAGGAATTCCCCGACTACTACGCAGCTCTGGAAGACTTGGCCCGCGTTCAAACCGCGCGGCAACACTATTCCGAAGCCGTTGACTTGCTCCGCCAGCGCAACTCAAAATTCCCCACTGCGTCAAGCCGATATGCACTGGCGCAGGCTCTGGACCGCGCCGGTGAGACAACCGCGGCGGTCTTGGCCTACGCGGACTTTACAACAACGGCACTGCCACTGATTGGCGCCAGCGAGAACGCAAACGAAGAACTCGTCTTTTACTATCTCGGGCGCGGTCACGATCCCGCGGAAGCCCTGCGCATCGCCCAACTTGAAATCGCCAGACGCCACGATGTCAATACGTTGGATGCATATGCTTGGGCGCTCAGCGGCAACGGGCGAAATCAAGACGCGCAAAAGCAAATCGCCCTGGCGCTTGCGGTGGGAGTCCGCGAAGCAAAAATCTTTTACCACGCGGGAACGATCGCCGCGAACTTGGGTGACGATGCTGCGGCGACACGCTATTTGGGTCAGGCAGTGGAACTCGATCCAACGTCGGAGAGTGCCGCGGCATCGCGCGAAGCTCTCCAGAAGCTGGCGCCCAAGCCAACCACGGCTCGCGGCGCGAAGTAAGCAGCGCTCGGTGACCACATGAAACAGAAGATCCTATTTCTGCTCTTGCTGATGGGTTGTTTGGCGGGATCGGTTCCGCTGCGCGCGCAGCAAAATGCCACCGACGATTTGATCAAGAACCTGCAAGCTCGGGTCAAGCGAAACCCGGAAGACCACGCCGGCTATGCCTCACTAGGTGCGGCTTACTTGCAGAAGGGTAGAGAGACCGCCGATGCCGCCGACTATGAGTTGGCCAAGGGTGCGCTCGAAAAGTCACTCGATCTGCTTTCCAACGATCCAGCCGCGGCATTTGCGATGACCCAAATGGCCGTCGTCGGCATGGTGGAGCACCGGTTTGAAGATGCGCTCACTTGGGCTCAGAGGGCCCTGGCGTTGGGCTCCGGCGATCCATCTCCCTGGGCCATTGCAGGTGACGCGCTAGCTGACGTGGGTGATTACAAAGGTGCTTCGGAAGCGTATTCACGGCTACAAAGCTCCTTTGGTTCGGAGGACCAGAAGTTAGCGCTCTCGTATCAGCGGGATAGCCGCATGTCTTTTCTTCGATTCGTGGCTGGCGATACCCAGGGCGCCATCCAGCTTATGCGCAGTGCAGTGCGCACCGCGATGGAAACGCACATGCCGCCCGAGAACATTGCGTGGAGCGAATATCAGCTTGGCGAAGAATTCTTCCTGGCCGGTGAAACTAAGGCCGCCGAGAAAGCTTATCTTGCCTCGCTCGACGAATGTCCCAACTACTATCGCGCTCTCGCCGGGCTCGCCAAGGTCCGCGCCTCGCAAGGCAGATACATCGATGCCGTCAAACTCTACCAGGGCGCCATCGCGAGAGTGCCTTATCCGGAATATGCCGCCGCGCTTGGCGATATTTATTACAAACTCGGCCAGATTGAGGACGCCAAGAAGCAATACGCGCTGGTCGAATTCATCGGCTATCTGAGTCAACTCAACCAGCAAATCCACAATCGTGATCTGGCGCTTTTCTATGCCGACCACGGCCTGAAATTGAATGAGTCTCTGGCTTTGGCTCAAAAAGAGCTGGAAGTCCGGCGTGACATTTACACCTGGGACGTCCTGGCTTGGTCCTTACTCAAGAATGACAAACCTCAGGAGGCCGCCCAAGCGATCTCCCACGCCTTGGAACAAGGAACCAAGGACCCCCACCTGTTCTTTCACGCAGGCATGATTTACGAAAGACTGGGTGACTCCCCGAAGGCAAAGGATTATCTGCAGCGCGCACTGGAAACAAATCCCGAGTTTCATATCACCTACGCCGAAATAGCAAGACAAACGTTGGATCGCATGAACGAGGGCCAACCCGCAGTAAGCGCGCAAGAGGCTGGCAATGCGCAGTAACGCAGCGCATTGGCGAATGTGTTTTGCGCGCCCGCTGCGAAGATCGCTCTCCGCGCTCGCAGCGATCGGACTATTGTTTTTCCCTGGATACGTCTTTGCGCATCCCATGGGCAACTTCAGTATCAGCCACTACTCCGGTATAAGCATCGGCCGCGACTACCTAGAGGTACGCTACTTGATCGATATGGCGGAAATCCCCACCTTTCAGGAGATGCAACAATTCGGACTTACGGCTCGCCGGGATGAGCCGCGTCTGCCCGCATACCTCTCCGCCAAGGCGGCCGCGTTTGCACAAGACCTGCATGTAACAATCAACGGGCGCGCGGTGCCACTCGGTGTTGTCTCTGAGGATGTGATCTTCCCGACCGGCGCAGGAAATCTTCCAACCATGAAGTTCGGGTTTGTCTACCGGGCACAGATCGCCAATCGACTGCTCGGCTGCGCCTTGCCAACTCGACTACGAGGACGCCAATTTCCCGGACCGTGCCGGCTGGAAAGAAATCGTGGTCGCCACCGGGCCGGAAATATCATTGATTAGCAGCACCGCGCCGGATCGCGATCGCAGCGGGCAGCTATCGAACTATCCCACCGATTTGCTCAATAACCCGCCCCAGCTGCTACATGCCAACTTCGTTTTTTCTGCGACTGGCCGCCAACCCTATACGCCTGCCTCCCACATCGTTCCAACTGGAATTGGGCCTTCCCCGCATGGGCCGGGAACAGCCCGCAATAGGGTTGCGCCCGCCCCTGCTCGATGCGTCCCTCAAAGATGCACCCGTTGACGGCGCCGGTAGCAGCGTTCAGGTCAAACCCAATCAGCAAGCCACGCCGCGCAACGCGTTCACTGAATTGATAGCCACAAAACAAGTCGGCTTTGGCATCGCACTGCTGGCGGCGATCATCGCCGCAGGACTCGGAGCACTGCACGCGCTCGAACCAGGCCATGGCAAGACGCTCGTGGCGGCGTATCTCGTTGGTTCGAAGGGTACCGCGCGGCACGCCTTACTCCTCGGGACAGTGGTGACGATCTCGCATACCGTTGGAGTTTATTTGCTCGGTGCCATCACACTGTACGCACAGAAATATATTCTGCCGGACCGCATTTATCCTTTCCTCGGCGTGCTCTCCGGGATATTAATTGCCGGAACGGGATGTTTCCTGTTTCTGCAGCGATATTTGGGCGGTCAATTCGCGCATTCCCATAGCACCGAAGTTTCCACCAGCGTGCCGGCGCCAACAACAGAGAATCCTGAGCGTCGTGCGCGAGTTTCGGCGCGGCAATTGCTCGTCCTCGGCGTGACGGGCGGGATGGTTCCGTGTCCTGCGGCTTTGGTGGTGCTGCTCAGCGCCGTGGCTTTGCATCGCACGGGATTTGGGCTGTTCTTGATCGTCGCTTTCAGCATTGGGTTGGCCGCGGTGCTCATTGCCATGGGTTTCGTAGCCGTTTACGCCGGACGCATGATGTCGCAGTTGCCGTTCGAGGCTCCGCTCATCCAGCGGTGGTTGGCCATGGCGTCGGCGCTGATGATCTCTGTATTGGGCTGTGGTATCGCAGTCCGTGGCTTGCTGGCGGCGGGAATCATGCACATTCGAATGTAGTCTTGATTAAGGAGGCTAAGTGTTCTCATTCCTGGCTATTCTAATTCTGGGATTTCTCCTGGGCATGCGTCACGCCACCGACCCGGATCACGTGGTCGCCGTTACCACCATCGTTACCAAGCAGCCCGGGATCGCGAAAGCGAGTCTCATAGGGGTACTTTGGGGTCTCGGCCACACCTTCACGATATTTGTCGTTGGGACCATGATCATCCTTTTCCAGGTGACCATCCCTCCGCGTGTCGGTCTCTCCATGGAGTTCACCGTGGCCGCAATGCTGATTCTTCTCGGCGTCTTGAATCTCACCGGGACGCTGCGCTGGCTGCAGCAGAAATTCACCCCGAACTCGCCGGTCCCTATTGCAGCCGGCATTCCCGGCGACCCCGGCACGCCGTGTTGCGATTCGGCCACAGTAGCCCAAAGAGAAGCGGTGCCGCCAAAATTCTGGCTACACCGCACGTTGAAAGGTTTCGGCCTTTACCATGCTTTGCGGCCACTCGTCATTGGGATTGTCCACGGTCTTGCGGGTTCGGCAGCGGTGGCGCTCTTGGTTATGACCACCATCCGCGATCCATGGTGGGCCATCACTTATCTTTTTCTCTTTGGTATCGGCACGATCGCGGGAATGATGATAATCACCGCAGTGATCGCCATGCCCTTTGCCTTTACGGTAAGAAGATTTTCCGGCTGGAATCGTGGAATGGCTGTGGCTTCGGGGGTTTTGAGTCTCGCTTTTGGCTCATTCCTGTCCTATCAGATCGGTTTCGTTGATGGCCTCTTCACCACTCATCCCTTGTGGACGCCTCGCTAGGGAAATGAAAGGCGACTGCAGCAGCTCCTTAAAACGAGGTTCGGAACGGAGAGGATCGAGTTCCGGCTCCACTTTGAACCAACTCAGATAACCCAACTGGGCGAGATTGACACGGTAAAGATCTGCGATTGGAATCCGCACGGGCCTGCCACCCTCGCAACAGATTCCGGAGCCAGTACCCTCACCCTTCCTCGTTTTGCGTCGTTCTTGGGGAGGGCGAGGCGTCCAGGCTTGAGCTGCAGGAGCGTGCTGTCGGGCATATGCATCGTCGTAGGCGCTATAAGATGATCGTTGATCTTGAGGGTTTTTTTCCTCGCGCTATGGAACAGAAGCGGTAACCGCCACAGGTATGCCGTCGCCTGCCCGGCTTACACTTACGTCTTCGGACTTTACATAAACTGTGTTGTTTCCCTTAATTACCACGATCTCCAAATTCCCTAAGGGACAAGCAGACATGTCCGCGCTTCCCTGTGCGTCAGCCACAATGGGATCTTTGGCGCCCTCCACGCAGGGCCTCAGATGCACAAGACCTGAAAAGCTATCTGCTACCGTCACCGTAACTCGCGCCGGGGCCTCTTTAGCGGCACAAGATGCCAGTGCCAGTGAAATCACCAGTGCGGTACCGAAAGAAAGTTTCATGGGGCCCCTTTGCTGCTGCGCGGCGAAACCAAAATCCACGTCGGAGGAAGATCACCACCCGGGCACGCTAACCAACCTATGAACGATACATAGAGTATTGCTCTAGAGCCAACGCCTGGTAAAGGCTCTTCGTCGACGAACGCTCGTGGGGGTTAACGCTAGCTGGGATGACCGGTATTGCTTCGGCGGAGCAGCTCAGAACCGGGTGCCCTGACGTCCGCAGGCTTCGAACACCGAAAGAAGATGCGACATGCCCAGGAGTTCGCGGATGCGCGGGCTGAGGTTCACCAACTGCAGTTCGCAGCCTGCTTTTTTCGCGGAGATGTAGAGCCCCACTAGCGCGCCGAGCCCCGCGCTATCCATGTATCCCAGTTCAGTGAGATCCAGGATCACCCGCCGTTTGACGAGCAGCAGCACTTTTACTTCCGCTTTTAGCAGAAGCGACGTTTCGCTGGTGAGACGTCCGCTGCAGCGCACTACCGTGGCGTCCTCGCTGGCCGACGTGTGCAGATTCAGCGTGCGCGCAGCAATCAATGGATCGGTGGCCATGTGTGCCGCTTGTTTACTCCGGACGGGTGGCGAAGGCAAGCATTTTCTTCAGTCGCCTCGTTCCGCGGGAACACCGGCGGCTATCCCAATAATTTCGATTGCGCAACATCAGCCCTTGCGCGTTCGCTGTGGACCCACTGTGTATTTTACGACCTTTGGCGGGTGCGAACGGCTTAATGCGATGGTAGCTTCTCCTCCAGCTCACTGGCCAGCTTCTCAACGTCCGTAGTCTTGCTGAATCCTTGCACCTGCTGCGTATCCGCTTTCTCGTCGACCCCGGCGTGCTGGCAAAGCTTTTGCAGCATTTGCAGTGCGATAGTGAGTTCCTGTTCGGCCAGCATGCTCACCTGAAGATCGAGGTGCGAACGCCTCTCCGACTGCCGCGCCATCCGGTTCTGGCTGATCAGTACAAACGTCGTCAGCAGCACGCTTTCGCCCGCCACCACCAGTGCCAGAATCCCGAACGGGAACGGATCGAATGCCTTAAGGCCGTGAATAAGATGGAGATTTACCGCGATCCAGAGGACCAGGAGCAACACCTGCAGCAAGAGAAACGCCATACTGCCGGTAAGCTTTACGATCGAATCGCTGGCACGTTCAATCGCCGTGCGGCCCTGCAAAGCCTCTGCCTCAAGCTTGGCAATGGCGTCGATATTGTATTGAGTGGGGTTCGCAGCCTGGTGGTCGGATGCAGTCTTTTTCATTCGTCCAGCTCCCCATTTGGCGCACTCTCCGCGCAGAGAGGCGAGAAGACCGGACTAAGAAGCCTCCACCAGCTACGAACCCCACCCAACGGCTGTCGCTCCAAGCTACTTTTCGAATACCTTCTCGACTTGCCCCACTTTCTTCTGCACTGTGCCGGCAACCCTTTCATCCTGGCCTTCGTTCTCCAACCGGGGGTTATTTGTTGCTCTTCCGACACTTTCCTTCACTTTGCCTTTCACCTCGTGAAACTTCCCCTTGGCTTGGTCCTCGGTGCTTTGCTTCATCGGTTGTCTCCTTTGGCCCATTTTCAACTTCTCAGTTGAGGCCACCTGCCTTCAACTGTTACTGCCTCTGCTGAAACGCCCGCGTCGGACCGCGAACGATTCTGCCGGCGCTAGTGAATAACGCCGAGCAGGTACAAAACCAGCACGATCAGCAATACGGTTCCCACGGCTCCCAGACCTCCGCCCGTTCCCCAGCGCGAATACCCGTAATAGCCGCCGCCTCCGCCGAACAAGAGCAACAAAACAATGATCAGCAGTAACATTTCATTCTCCCTTTAGCCCAGCCGGAAGAGTTCTTCTCGGCTACCTTCGGCCCAGACTCAATCGGCGCTCCGAATCCACTACCTCGGGTGCCCACCCTCGCGGGGGGCGGCACTCTGTATGTGTTGCTCGAAATGCTGCTGTTGCTGCACGTGCTTCTGTTGCAATTGCTGCGTCTGTTGCGCGTGTTTTTGCTCCACTTGTTGTTTTTGCGCGTCGCTGGCTTGCCGCTTTGCCAGTTGCTGGTGTTCCTTATCCTGCTGCGCCTGCAGTTTTTGCCGTTCCTGGTCCTGTTTTGCGGCTATCTTCTGTTGCTGTTGCTGGTACTTCTGATCGAGTTTCGGGTTCCCGGTGCTTGGCAGGTTCGCGCGCGGCGTTGGCGGGAGCTCGCTGGGATGGGTGTACGTAGTGTGCGCCGCGTTATTCGGCTCTCCACCACCTCGCGCCGGCTCTGCGCCACCTCGAGCGGGCACCACCTCGCGGTCATTAAATGCTCCCGGCCGCGGCGTGGCGGCGATAGCCGGCTGACCGTGGTTCGCGGAGTACCGCAATTGCGGATTGGCGTGTGCGGCTGCAATATGGTCGGTCTGGGCGGCTACTGGTCCGATATGCCTTTCATGCGCGTACGCCTCGTCTTCGGGCCGCGGTCGCGCGTCGATCCCGCCATTGCCTCCGTTAAAACTCACGCGGTTCACCGTGGTGTTGTGGATCTCAGTGTTGTAAACGTTGTGGATCACCGTCACGTTTATGTTGCTCACCGCACGGTTATAGAAGAAATGTCCACCGTCCCACCGGCCACCCTCAAATCCCACGCCGAAGTAGCCGAATCCGTAATTAATCCCACCGTAGAAACCAACGTGGGGACCCCAATAGCCTACATTCCAGAAGTAACCGCCGTTGCCCCAGCCCCAATAACCGGGGGTCCAGAGAAATCCAACTTCAGGAGCCTCCACCCAGGTGCCGGGCACCCAGTAGTAGCCGTCTACGGGATCGTATGCCCAGTATCCCGGCGTCCAGATGTACCCGTCGCCGGGGCAAATCGGCTGCTCGTATACCGGCAGTACAGGTGGAGCGATCGAGACAGATATGCCCACGCCAATCTGTGGGGGCGCTGGTGTTGCGAATGACGGGGTTGCCAAAGCCGCTGCTGACCCGGCCAGCACGACAAGTGCAAACACTATTGAACGAACCCAGGAAATAGCACGCACTGTGATTCCTCCTATCCCATCATCTCGCTGACCCGGCTTCTTCTCTTAAGGGCTGCGTCGGTATGATTGAGAGACCAATTTTGGGCGAATCTCATCGCCCGTAATGTGCTAGTCGAGTTATAGCAGGTTGCCCAATTTCTTCTATAGGGTTATGTACTTAGGCGCTTAGCGGGAAAGCGGTATAGCAGGGATGATGCTGGCAGGTACTTCCAAACGACAAAAATTAACGTGCTAGTTAGTGTTGGGCTGCCGAGCTTTCGCTGGATGAATCCGCGACGATTGGTCCCCAGAACGCGCTCGCGTTCCGCAAGAATTCCACGCCCACCCGCGTCCGTCCGTGAATTCGCTCCGCTACATGCACCACCCGGCATTCCATCTCTTCCTGGTTGCTCTGGTTTATCACCACCAGGCGCTGTCCGGGCGCGACTCCGCTCACCACCGAGATCAGCCCGCCACGTTCCGAAACTTCCAGCGAATAAGATCGCTCATGAAACGGCTGGTTGTCGCTACCCGAGCCGTACACGAGCAAGCCCAATTTGCGGACCACCCGCATTCCATCTCTGCGTTCCGCCGTTTTGCGCTGGCTCTCCGATTGTTGACGTTGTGTGGCTAGCAGTCTTTGCTTCTCTGCTTCCTTCAATGCATTCCAAATGCGGCTCACTCAAATCTCCTGAAGAAGATCGAGCCCTCAGTCCAAGCAGCATGCAGCGAGGCTATCACGCCTCCCCAAGATGGCAAGATCGAAAAGCGCATCCCGCCACGTTCAACCACAATTCTGCATAGAAATCGGTTTGGTTTTGACTCTGGTTTTGCTTCACGATTCCACGATTTTTGGGTGTCCCACTCTTCCCTGGTTTTGGGAAGGGTGGATGTTTTGACTTCAAGCCGTTGCCGGTAGGTTGCCGTTGAATAGATGGGATAAATGACGCGAGCTCTAGCGGGGAACGTGAGCCATCGTAGAGACCACAATCACAATTCCAGCTTGCACTCTTTAACAGTCAGCGTTGCGAAACAGCTTTGAACACCCGTGTAGCTCGCGCATGCGCTTCCTGATCCTGCCGGCCGGTATCCGGATTAATCCCGCGAGCCAGCGCCAAATGGTAAGCCAGCAGTTGCGCAGGAATCAGATGCAGAAATGGAGACATCCACGAAGGCCCATCCGGCACTTCAATCACCTGATCGCAAGTCAAGTCCCGGTTCCCGCGCGGGAATGTAACCGCCAGCCGAAACGCGCCAATCTCCGTCGCTGCCCGCAACACATCCCGCACTCGATCGTCCGAAGATTCTCCCGTCAGAAACGCAATCACCGCAGCGCCTTCGTCCAACTCGGAAAACGGGCCGTGCAATATTTCTTCAGTCTGATATCCCTGCGCTGGCAAATAACTCGTCTCTTTCACCTTCAGCGCCGCTTCCATCGCCGTGAACCAAGCCAGTCCCGCCCCCAAAAATGCAAAACGTGTACGCGTAGCCATCGCCCGCGCCGCCGCACGGATCTCCGCTTCCGTCTCGAGCGCCTTACCCAATAGCGCAGGCATCCTGGCGACCCCAGCCGCGGTCAGGATCGAAGCATCGGCCGCTGCGCTGGCAGCCGCCCAGCCACCACGCTCGCAGAACCCAATCACCAGCAGCGCCACCACCGCCATTGCCGACGTGTAACTTTTCGTATAAGCAAACGTCTCTTCGCGTTCGCCGGTAACGAAATGGAAATCCGTCTCCGGAAATCCGCTAGTTCCAACCTGGCCGCCAACCTCACCAGTCACCGCCAGCGACAGCGCGCCCGCCGCCCGCGCTATACGCAAGACCTCCAATGAATCCCTGGTCCCCCCGGTGTGCGTCAGCACTACCACCACATCGCCGCGTCCGAGCGCCAGCGGACTGTGCACCAACTCGAACGCTTCCTCCGCGCGCGCCTCCGCGCGGCCCGCCGACTGGCGCCGCATCCATCGCTCCGCCGTCAACGCCCCATGGTAGGAGGTTCCTACTCCCACAAAAATAAATCGGCTCCGCCCCGCCGCGGCATCCACCGCACGCGAGATTTTCTGCCGATTTGCCAACAGCGCCTGTTCCATCACCGCCGGCTGTTGAAGGATGGCGTCATGTAAGAGGTAAGGGTGTTCGTGGCGGACGGATGGCATTTGCTTTTCGCGGCTCCCAGTGTAATTCTTCGTTTTCCTAATTGTGTCGAATATTCGACCGAATCCGGTGAACGAATGCCTCGCTTCCTGACCCAACACAGTTTGGCGTGCCTCACGCGGCAGGGTGCCGAAGGATTGGCCACTCTTCTGGTCCGCTCGGAAATCCCAAGTGCCCGTCGGGTCCTTATTAATATGCAGGAAGGTAAAATGGTCGCTGAGTTCGATGCCGCGAGCCGCGAAGACCTGGAAAAATTCCTGGCCAGCCAGCGCTTCCACTTCGATTGATCCTGCGCTTAGAACTAGAATACGACCCCAGCCAAAAATCCTTCACCGCGCTCTAGCTTCATTGGGCTGGCTCTACGTTCTTATCCTTTCCTTTCCGGTTCTACGGTCCTACGCCCTTATCCGGGTGCATCCGCCGGCCGACTCCTACGGATCCCCCGCAAATTTCTCGCCCTTACTAATCTCCTCCCGCGCCTTCGCCAGCGCTTCCTTGGTCGTCCCCAGTCGCCGGTAACTGCTCAGCTCCGTAACCACATGATTTTCAAAGCTGAAAAGGAATTTTCGGCCGGTATAGTCCAGTTGGTAGCGCCGGGGAAACCACACGCCAGGCGCGACCTGCATTTGTTCCAGCGAAAAGTGGCCGCCGCGATAGATTTTCGCGAGCACCCCTCCCCCAAACGAAATATCCCGAACGATCTCCGCATCCACTCGTACCAGCTGTTCGGATTTTATGTCCACCCACGCCGTTCCCCGCACGTGCGAGAGGATGTCCTGAGCGGTGGTGTGTGGTTGGTAGCTTGGGTTAGGCTCCATCTGAAATAACTCACAATCCCGCCCGTCATACGATTCCCGCCGCAGCCAAGTGAACGTCAGCGCATTCGACGCGGAATCCACCATTTCGCCGCGGTCCTGCATCCTTTTCGTGGTCTTGGCCTGCGACGATTTCGTCCGCGAGTCGTCAGGGTTCGACGCCACCTCCAACTGCTGCTTCCATTCCACCAATTCCTTCTGATAATAGTCGTCTGGGACGTCCTTGCCGGTATCTTTGACCACCAGCTTCAGAACTCCGGTTCCGGTCGGCACCACCCGGTATACCCTGTCCTCAGTGATTTTGTCTCCATTGGCGCCACGCACGATGTGATGTTCCACGTGCTCGTACTCTACCCCTATGGTGTCATCCTTGTGCTGGTTGGCGATCACCCGCTCCCGCAATGCGCGCAGTTGTTCCTCGGTGTAACCAGGCGCCCCCGCCGGGGTCTGCTGACCGGGGTACAGCGCCGCTCCGAAGACCGTCGCCGTCACCAGAATCGCCGCTAAGCTCTGGACGTAGCCCGCCCGAACCATACTCGGTGCACTACGTTGCCTCTTCGCAAGGTTTCCCATAGGGTCAATCTTTGGAGTGGTTTCCACCCAATTAGGTTGCGAGCCTGGTGCCACTCCCCATCGTAACCGAGATTTTTAAGCTCGTCCCGAATATCGCCACCCGGCTCCCACCATCTCCACGCTGAGACCAAGATTTCCCGATATTTTTCGCTTGCTGCTGCGTCTATACCTACTGAGCCCCTAAACGCCTATACTCTATCTGTGGAGAAAACCGCTGCTATGCTCGAACGGGCTTGGAAGACTGGGATTGCCCTGCGCGAGACCTTCTGGATCGCTCTGGATACCTTGCGCGCCCACAAACTCCGCAGTTTCCTCACTTTGCTCGGCGTCATTCTTGCAGTAACCACCCTTATTTCAGTCATCTCCATCCTCGATGGCCTAAACCAATACGTCTCCGACAAGATTGCCAATATCGGCGCCAACGCCTTCGTCATCGATCGCATTGGTATCGTCACCAATTTTGAGGAATGGAACAAAGCCCGCAAGCGCCCGCCGCTCACCACCGACGACCTGGAAGCGTTGCGTGACGGGATGACCCTCGCCTTCAATGTTGCGGGCGAACAAAACAGCACCGCCGACGTCCGCGCCGGCAACATCCTCGACGAAAACGTCTCCATTCTTGGCGTCAGCGCCAACTACCCGCAGATTCGCGACATCGATATCGGCGAGGGGCGGGCTCTCACCGACGTCGATGACATACACCGCTCCTCGATATGCGTAGTGGGACCCGACGTGGCCAACAAACTCTTCCCGGGTATGGACGCCGTGGGCAAAGACCTTCGCGCTGGCCAGCTTCAGTACACCATCGTTGGCGTAACCAAGGCTCAGGGTTCCGTTTTCGGCCAATCCCGAGACCATTTCGTTATGATTCCGTTGGGTACCTATCGCAAGGAATGGCTCACCCTGTTCTCTTCGGTTAGCATGTTTGTTCAAGCCCGTGATCCACAGCTCATGGACGCGGCCGAAGACGAAGCGCGGGTGATCCTGCGCTCCCGCCGGCACCAGGCTTACGACGCCGACGACAGCTTCGCCATTATCGCGCCTACCTCCATCATGGGCCTTTGGAATCGCATCACTGGCAGCGCATTCGCCATCGCCATCTGGATCACCTCAGTCTTTCTGGTGGTCGGCGGCGTGGTCATCATGAATATCATGCTGGCCAGCGTTACCGAGCGAACTCGCGAAATCGGACTGCGCAAGTCGCTGGGCGCCCGCCGCACCCACATCATTGCCCAGTTTCTGGTTGAATCCTGCGTGATGTCGATCCTGGGAGGGTTTCTAGGCGTGACCGTGGCGATCGTCCTCACCCAATTGGTTCGTGCGGTTACTCCGATGCCCATCTCCACCCCAGTCACCGCGGTGGTCATAGCTCTAGTTCTTTCATCGAGCGTCGGACTCTTCTTTGGTATCTATCCGGCGATGCGAGCGGCCAGGCTCGATCCCATTGAAGCTTTGCGCGCGGAAACCTAGGGAATGAAATGAGACAAGACCTTCGCGAAAATCTTTCTCTCGCTTTCGATACTTTGCGCGGCCACAAGATGCGCAGCATGCTCGCGGTGCTTGGTGTCACCATCGGCGTCATGCTGATCATCCTGGTGGTGGGTCTGGTGCAGGGTTTTCGTTCCGTTATCCAGGACGAAATCACCAAGGAAGGCGTGGATACCGCGTGGGTGGACCGCTTCGAGCAGGGTCCTCCAAACCAGCGGCGTCCCAAGGAAGAGCGCGAGCGCAAGCCGCTCACTTTCGAAGACGGTGAGGCCATCGAGCGGCAGTGCCCCGCGGTGAAAGAGATTGCCATCTCGGTGTTCCAGTGGGAGTTAGTCCACACCGTCCGTTACCAGAACAGCCTGGTGCAGGACATCGAGTTTCGCGGCACATTTCCCGCCTACCTGGATGTCTACGCCAACGCCGCCATGAAAGCCGGACGCTTCCTGACCGCTTCAGAGAACGATCATCGTGAAAACGTTGTGGTGCTCGGAGAGAATGCTGCCACCGCGCTATTCCCTTCGGTAGAAGACGCTTTAGGCAAGGAGATCGTTGTCGACGGTTCCACTTATCTGGTTATCGGTGTGCTCCAGAAACAGCCCGGCGGATTTGGCTTGGGCGACGAAGATCGCCGCGTAATCATCCCGTTCTATACCTTCCGCAAGCTCTACCCAGCCGCGTACGAAATAGCCTACCGGTTCCTGGCTTATCCCGGAAAACTCGATCTGGCTGTCGATCAGGTCCGCGAAGTCCTGCGCACCCGCCGGAACGTTCCTTACGATAAACCCGACTCGTTCTCGATCACCACCGCCATCGAAACGGTGAAAAGTTTTAACGACATCATTGGTGGCGTCGTTCTCGCTATCGTCGTGTTGAGCTCGATTGGATTGCTCATCGGCGGCGTGGGTGTCATGAACATCATGCTCGTCTCGGTTACCGAGCGGACTCGCGAAATCGGCGTCCGCAAAGCCATTGGTGCCCGCCGCAGCGACATCACTTGGCAATTCTTGTTTGAAGCCATGACCCTCACCGGCGCGGGAGGGTTTATCGGAGTCCTGGTGGGGGTCGGGATGTGCTTGCTGATTCCGGTGATAACCACCACCCACGCCGTAGTCACCATGTGGGCAGTGGTGATGGGTCTGTCCGTGTCGATCGCAATCGGCTTGATCTTTGGTGTGTGGCCCGCAGTGAAGGCCGCGCGCCTGGATCCCGTAGAAGCCCTGCGTTACGAATAGGTGCGCCGGGATCAACCGGCGTGGAGGAGAGGATGAAAGAGCCTTACGGTGAAGGCCTAGCAAGCCACACCGACCCCGAGTCATGCATGGTCAGTCGTGAGGCTGGGCATGAAGCGTTGACAGGGGCACATGCAGGTGGGGTATTGAGCCGCGAAATGACGGGAAATCAGGATGCCGACGCTGTCTATTCGGCGGGAAGGCAACACTGGTGGGCGCGCTATCGCGAGCGCTTACTGGACCTGCGAGGTCAAAGACCCCCGGCATGCATGGAACCTCCACGCGCGAGAACCGGGAGACCCTACCAGTGCCCGACACGAAGCTGTGAACGGGCCGGTCGAGGAAGGTGATGAGCCACAATCTCGACAGGAACGCTGGTAGGGAGTCGGACGGTCGTGTACTACCTGCGAAGGGTCCGAACAAAGGTGGAAGTATCTCACCGGCGGAGGGCCTGGAGGGAAGGCGACCGACCAAGGAGAACACGGGGCAGGCAGCCGCGTCCCAGATGCAAAGCTGGGGAAACGCGTTAGCTGGGCTGCACCGTGTGCGGGAAGCAGCAAAGAGGGAGAAGCAGCTACGATTCACCGCGCTACTGCATCACCTATCTGTCGCGCTTCTGGGGAACAGCTTCTACGCGCTTAAGCGACAAGCTGCCCCGGGAGTGGATGGGTTGACATGGCAGGAATACGAAACGGACCTGGACAAGCGGCTGGAGGATTTGCACAGTCGCGTGCACCGGGGCACGTATCGTGCGCTACCTTCCAAGAGAGCCTACATTCCCAAGCCAGATGGACGGCAGCGACCCCTGGGCATAGCCGCCCGGGAGGACAAAATCGTCCAACACGCAGTGGGAGCAGTCCTCAATCAAATTTATGAGGAGGACTTTCTGGGATTCTCGTACGGGTTTCGGCCTAGGCGCAGCGCACATGACGCGTTAGACGCCCTTTCGGTCGCGATCCTGAGGAGGAAAGTGAATTGGGTGCTGGACGCCGACATTCGTGACTGTTTTGGATCTTTCTGGCACGAATGGATGGAAAGTTTCGGAAGCGTATGCATCAGCCTCTGGCCGAAGTCGGGAGATGGTTGAGGAGCGTGGTGCAAGGCTACTTCAACTATCGCGCCGTACCTGGTAACTTCGCCAGTCTCTGGAGTTTTCGTTTCGAGGTACGCAAGCGCTGGCTGCGTGTGATTCGCCGGCGCAGTCAGCGGAGTGGGATGACCTGGGAGCTTCTGGAAGTTTTTGCGACCCAGTGGCTTCCCGTACCCAAAATTCTTCATCCACATCCCCTTGTGCGCTTTGACGCCAAATATCCGCGGTAAGAGCCGTGTGCGCTAATGAGCGCCTGCACGGATCCGTGCGGGGGGCGCTGGGCGACTGGCGTCCCTACCGCAACCGCGTTAACACAACCATTCTTGTGATGCGAGCTCGAAACGTTCGAAGCTTCTCGACCCGCGCGCCCCGTACAAATGTTCGCCTAACCGAGTCCTACAACAACCCAAAAACCGCCACTCCCGCGGAAGTCCCCACAAATACTTTCCCGTTAGCAATCATCGGTGTGATGAACTTATTGTTCGGAAATTGATCCCGCGTCCCTGCCTGGTTGCTGTTGTAGAGCTCGGTAGCCAGTCCGCTAGCCGTCGCTGGATACGCATGCAGCACCGCGGGAGATGTATTTTCCACGGTCCACACGATCCCGTTCGTGGTCCCATTCGCCGAAATGCTGGGCGTCGTCCCCGGATAAGTAAATGACTCGGTGGTCATCGAGGACGGCGTAGTCGCTACCTTCGCCGCGGTGATCGGAAAAACTTTCAGCATATCGTCCACCGCGCCGTAGTACAGCAAGCCGTTGTAATACGCCGGCGCTCCGTATTCACCGTCCGCAGCTGCCTGCCCGGTAATTTCCTGATAGACGTTATCGGCGGTCGGGTTGAATTCTCCCATGGCGTCGCGGTCCACCACATAGATGATGGCGTCCTTGCCCATCCCCACCGCCAGATGCCGGGTGTTGTTGTTGGCATCGGTCATGTCCGGCAAAACCAAAGCTCCGCCCGAACCCAGGTCTTCGTCGGCGTCCGATTCCGCCACGGTGTTGTGCATGGTGAAGTAATCGGGCACGCTGATCGTCGATCCGTTGAGTTGCAACTTGAGAAATGCGTTGCCGTAGTCCTGCATCGAAGGGAAATTGTTTGCGTCCAGCGTGGTGTCGAACGTCCCGTTCGCGGCCAGAAAATATACATTCCCGAACTCGTCCGCCGCTGGTCCTGCCCCTGCGCTCCAACTCGCTCCCTTCGATCCGTTGGGAACAAAATTGAAGACGCTCACCTGCGCCAGGGTGCTCTCGCTGTAGGCCATCACCCATCCGGTGTACAGCCCCGCGTCGCAATGCGATGCCCACGTCGTGTAGATTACCCCATTGAGCAGCAACAGCGCGGCCCGTTCCTTATACGCCGCCGGTGCGAAAGTCACGTTGCCGCCGGAACTACCGTCGCCAGTCCCCGGATACGTTCCGGTGATGGCTTGCGGGCTTCCTAGGGTGGTGAGCTCCGCGCCGGTGGTGATGTCCAGAGCATGGATCCTCTGGATGTACGCACCGGAGGTCGTATTCTTGGTCATCGCCACTACATAAATGGCGCCGTTGGGTCCCAGCGTGGTGTCGATCACCGGCGTGGAAGTAATGCCGATTTGCGGAACCACCTGATCGCAGCCCTGCCCGTCGCCGGTTATTTCGCCGGTCCCAATCACTGACGTTTTCCACAATTGCGTGCCCGTGTCGGGATCGAACGCATACACTGAGTCGTTTTCGGTAACCACATACAACACATTGTGCTTGGCGCCGCCAACCGTCAGACCGGTCAGATATAAAGGTTCGGCGTCTACCTTGCCGTCCACGCTCAGCGTTCGCAGCAGTCCAAAGTTGGTCGAGTTCACGTTACTAGGCGTCAGCGTGATTTCGTTCAGATTTTGCCCGGTTCGCGCCGCGTCGTTGTGGTACGTGGTCACGTTCACCGCCACCGCGGACACCGTCAGTTTCGCCGCCGGTGCACTGGTCGCGCTTCCCACCGAATTGCTCACCACCACCGTGAACGTCGCACCGTTATCGGTAATCACGGTCGGTGCCGTCGTGTAACTCGCCGCGGTAGCGCCGCTGATGGCGGTGCCGCCGCGCGACCACTGATAGCTCAGTGGCGCAGTTCCCGTTGCCACCACCGAAAAAGTCGCCGTCGATCCCACCGTCACTGACACATTCGCAGGCTCGGTCGTAATTATCGGCGCCGTCGCCGTCGCTGCTCCCACGGTGAGCGTCGCCACTGAACTGGTCACGCTTCCCACCGCATTGCTCACCACCACCGTGAACGTCGCGCCGTTATCGGTAATCACCGTGGCCGCCGTCGTATAAGTTGCGGACGTGGCGCCGTTGATCGCCGTGCCGCCGCGCGACCACTGATAGCTCAGTGGCGCAGTGCCCGTGGCCACCACCGAAAAGGTCGCTGTCGCTCCCACCGTCACCGACGCATTCGCAGGTTGCGTAGTAATCGTAGGAGCCGTACTGCCGCTAGCGGTTCCTCCTCCCCCTCCATTGTTCCCGTTCGATTTCGGAGCCGATGAGCAGCCCCAGGCGCCCAGTGCGATACTCAGGAGGCAGACGATAAACGGCACGAATCGCTTAATTCGGCGCATAGCACACTCCTCAACCATCTTCTAGCCAACCGGCCATGGACCGTTCGCGGCTGGGCACCCGACTGCCTTGCGGGGAGGGAAGCAGTCGCCAAGCATGCAGAACGTATGCGTCCATTTTAACAGCGCCTCAAGGATTATGCACGGCCCGCCCATCGACCCACTTCTAGATACGAAATCGTGGCCCCAAATCGCATCCTCACCTGATTTCATTGCTACCGCGCGCCGTCGTAGATTCTCTCTTGACAAATTCGCACACACCCGTCCAGCCAAAGAAATGTTCATCCATCGATTTTGTCTGTTGAACGGGGATACCGCACCCTTTGCATTTAGGGGTGCAGGTTTTGCCTTACGCCTCTGCGGTGGTACGTCTACTTCAAGCAGCTCCCAAATCACGACTCCCGCTTCCGCCCTTTAGTTGTGTCCTCTGGGAATTAAGCACCCACCTACTTCACCGCCTTATCATGTTTCGTAGGCTCCAAAATATCCATGCGCACCGTGCTCGAAGGGTTCAGCCCAACCACCCCCGAAGAATCCAGCACGTAGGGATACCCCGCCGGATCCACCGGCACATCCGGCAACACCCGGTCCTCCACCAGATCCTTCAACGAAGTAAGCCGCGGAATGTGCCCCCGGTAGTTATCCACTATTTTCTGCAGCTCCTCGATGTCCGCCTGAGCGTGCAGCGCCAGCAGGTGCTGCCTGGCATTCTCCCGCGCCCGCGCCTCGCTCGACGTCTGATAAATCTCAGACCACACCATCACCGACGTCTCTCGCGATCCCCCCAGCTCCGCAATCCGCGCCGCCATCCCTTTCATCCAGATCGGCGCGCCCGAATACTGGCTGCCCTCCAGGTACACTTGGCTCGCGTGCCGGTAATCCTTCATATACCAGTAATACACAAATCCCAGGCTGGCGTAGAGCTGCCAATCGTCGTGCTTCGCCGCAATCGCTTGCTGCAGTAGTCCCACCGCCTGATCCGGCCTCCCCGCACCGATCGGGCTCGGCTCACTCAGCAATATCGAGCCGCCCGTCGGCACCACCGTCAGCCGCGGATCGAGCGTCAACGCGACGCTCATCAGCGGATATAACTCCGTAAATTGCGAGTTGCCCGCCTCAAATTGCGAACCGTAATACTGCACTGCGCGGGTCCAGTAAATATCCGCGAGCAAGGAGTCGTAGCCCATGCTTATGGTCTTCAGCAGCTTGCCAGACCGCAGCCACAATTCCTCGGGCGCGCTCATCCGGGTTCGGTAGCGGTCGATCCCACGTTGCAGCGGAACGATCGCCAAAAAAAGCAGCGGGATTGCCGCGCTGGCGCCCCGAGTAAATCGTGTGCGCGCCGCGATGCTCATTTCAGGTCCACGTTGGCGAAGATCGCGGACGCGCCCAGCAACACCACCGCGATGTACAGGAATGCGTAGAGCGTATTGCGCACGATCAGCGCCGCGGGAATCGCGTCACCGTGCGCCACCGCCCCCATCGCATTGAAATCGTGGAAGTTGGGCAGCAAGTAATAGATTGCCCCCAAGATCACCTCCAGCACCCGGCTGTGCGCCACCCGTCCATATTCCCGCAGCGCTGTCGAGAATTGCCCGGCGACGAACAGGCCCAGCGTCAGCAGCGTCGAAAGCATCGGCGTGGGAAAGCAGGAAAAAAACAGCGCCAACGCTGTCACCAGCGCCAGCTCCAGCAAAATGAAATACACCGCCACCAGGATCGAAGCGTCGGCTCGAGTAAACGCGCGCGCAACATAGAAAAGCGCAGCCGCCAGCCCCACCGTCATCAGCGCAGTGTTCACCGCCAGCGTCAGCACTAGCCCGGCAAATTTCCCCACCAGGAATTCCCATCGGCGGATCGGTTTCGCCAGCAGGCTGTACAGCGTCCGCTTTTCCATTTCTTTGTAAACCAGGCCCACCCCGATAAAGATGGCCATCACTGTTCCCACCAGTGAAATCGCCGTCAGACCCAGATTGATGATCACCAGGCGTTCGATCCCGATGGTGATTTGTCCCACCAAGACCGCCGCCGCCATCATCGCCAGCGCAAAGAAGATCAGGTTGTAGAGCACGCGGTCCCGCACCGCTTCCCGAAACGTGTTGATCGCCACCGTTCCGGCCATCATGGTCGTTCTCCTGCGGCTGCGGCTACCGGAACGCCCTGGGGATGCTCTACCAGCTGGATGAAATAGTCTTCCAGCGTCGGTCGCAACGGCGCTACCGACAGAATCCGGGCTTCGCAACCTCGCAACTGTTCCAAGGCGTCGTACAACTGCCTCTCCGGCACCTGAATGCGATACCGATTTCCCGAACGCACCGCGTGTTCCGCCAGCCCCGCGGGCAATTTTCGTCCTGCCGCGACGTCGCACAGGATTTCCATGCCCTGCACTTCAATCGAAACGATCTCCGCCGGCGAGCCGATCCCTTGCAACTTTCCGCCGGCCAGTACCGCCACCCGGTCGCACAGCATTTCGGCGTCGCTGAGCACGTGGGTTGAAAAGAACACCGTTCGTCCCTTTTTCTTTCAATTCCAGAATAATGTCGCGGACTTCGCGCCGCCCGATGGGATCCAGCCCGGACATCGGCTCATCCAGAAAAACTACCTGGGGGTCGTGCAAAATTGCCTGCGCGATGCCCGCGCGCTGCAGCATGCCCTTGGAAAACTTGCGCAGCTGTACGTCGGCGAACCGCGTTAACTGCACCCGCTCCAGAAAATGGGCCACCCGGTCCTCACGCTCCGGCGCGCTGTATCCAAAAAAGCGCGCGAAGTAATCCAGCAGCTCGCGCGCCGTTAGATAATCGTAGAAGTACGGCTGCTCCGGCAGATAGCCAATCTCGCGGTGCATTTGCACGTCGTCGATCGCACGCCCAAAGACCCGCGCTGTCCCGGAAGTAGGGAAGATCAACCCCATCACGCACTTCAACGTAGTTGTTTTCCCCGCGCCGTTAGGCCCCAGGAATCCAAACACCTCGCCTTCTTCTACCTGAAAGGTTAGGTTATCCAGCGAACGCACCACTCCGCGCTTCCATTGTCCGCGCGGATAATCTTTGGTTAGCCCAAGAAATTCGATTGCTGGCTGGCTCATACGCATATTCTTCGGATTAACTTCAACCAAGTCAACGGCGCTCTCGGTTCATGTTTACTAACGCTAGACATTCGCAGCGGAAGAGCGCAGAATTTTGCTCGCTGCACATTCTGGAAAAAATTCTTCGGCCGTCCCTGGCGAAAAGAAATGTGCGGATCGAGACACCAAAAACGCGCAAACGCTTCGAAATCAACACCTCCACTATGGGTAGTCACTCTTCATGCACGACCGCACAAGATTTTGCGGTCTCCCTTCGCTTTCTTCTTGACATATTTTCCACGCACGATAATACTCGCACCCCAGATTCGACACTTTGTTTTCGAATCCATCGGTCGCCCGTTAGGGGTTTTGGGAGTTTTTAAAGCCTGGTTCGTTAAACCAATCCAGTACTCGGGGTAGTACCTCCAAAACAAAAACCGTGACCGGCTGTGGATTTCGCGGCGTGGCCAGGCTTTTTTGTTTTTGGGGTTGGCATTCTTTCGAGAGTAAAATGAAGGGGATCATCCCAGGGTCTCCTGTTTAGCAGCCTGAGGACGGTAGTCTGCACGGGAGGCAGAAATGGCTGAAGTTCGCATGGCACTCAACGAAGTCAACGTAGTTCCCCCAATCGATAACGCCCCGGCCAAAAACCGCGGACTGGAATTTACTCGGGTCTTCACCGACGGCAAAATTTCGCCTTGCGACGCCGTGGAATGGGACAAGCGCGTCGCTCAAATCGGCAACGACAAGGGCCAGACCATTTTCCGTCAGGAAAATCTGGAAGTCCCCAAATCCTGGTCGCAGACCGCCACCAACATCGTCGCCTCCAAATATTTTCACGGCAAGATGAACTCGCCGGAGCGTGAATCCTCCGTCCGGCAATTAATTGCGCGCGTTGCTGACACCATCGCTCGCTGGGGCGAGCAGGGCGGCTACTTCGCCAACCCCGCATCTCGCGACGCCTTCCACGACGAACTGATCCACCTGCTGGTCGAGCAGAAGATGGCCTTCAATTCGCCGGTTTGGTTTAACGTCGGCGTTCAAGCCAAACCGCAGTGCTCCGCCTGCTTCATCAACTCGGTCCAGGACGACATGGAATCGATCATGGGCCTGGCGCGCACCGAAGGCATGCTCTTCAAATGGGGTTCCGGTACCGGAACCAATTTCTCCTCCCTGCGCGGCAGCAAGGAATCTCTTTCCGGCGGCGGCATCGCCTCCGGCCCGGTAAGCTTCATGAAGGGCTTCGACGCCTTTGCTGGCGTAATCAAGAGCGGCGGAAAGACGCGTCGCGCCGCCAAAATGGTGATTCTAAACGTCGATCACCCGGATATCGTCGAATTCATCGAATCCAAGACGAAAGAAGAGCGTAAGGCCCACGTCCTGATCGAGCAAGGTTATGACCCAGCCATCGATGGCGAAGCCTACAGCTCCATCTTTTTCCAAAATGCCAACCACTCCGTCCGCGTCACCGAAGAATTCATGCAAGCCGCCGAGGATGATCGCGATTGGTGGACCCGCAACGTCAACGACGGCACCCCCGCCGAACAATTCCGCGCCCGCGACCTGCTCGCCAAGATGGCCGAATCCGCCTGGCAGTGCGGTGATCCCGGCATGCAGTACGACACCACCATCAACCGCTGGCACACTTGCAAGAACACCGATCGCATTTACGCGTCGAATCCTTGCTCGGAATACATGTTCCTGGATGACACCGCCTGCAACCTGGCATCCCTTAATCTTCTGAAGTTCCTGGGATCGAACGGTCAGTTCGATGCCGAATCGTTCCGTCACGCTGTGGAGATCACCATCACTGCGCAGGAAATTTTAGTCGATAACGCCAGCTATCCGACCGAGCGAATCGCCCGTAATTCCCACGCCTTCCGGCCGCTGGGCATTGGCTATGCCAACCTTGGCGCGCTGCTCATGTCTTTGGCGGTGCCCTACGATTCCGATGCTGGCCGCGACATCTGCGGCGCCATCACCGCGCTGCTCACCGGAGAGTCCTATTACCAATCGGCGAAGATTGCCGAACGCATGGGGCCATTCCCCGGTTACCAGGTGAACCGCGACGCCATGCTCGACGTGATTCGCATGCATCGCGATTCGCTTCGCCCCATCAAGCGCGAGAACGTTCAGCCCTCGCTGCTCGATGCCGCGCAACGCTCTTGGGATAACGCGCTGGCTCACGGCGAGAAATTTGGCTACAAAAATTCCCAAGTCTCGGTCCTCGCACCCACCGGCACCATCGGCTTTATGATGGACTGCGATACCACCGGCATCGAGCCGGATCTGGCCCTGGTCAAGCACAAGCGCCTGGTGGGCGGCGGAGTGATGAAGATCGTCAACAACACCGTCCCGCAAGCGCTGATGCGCCTCAACTATCCCCCGGAACAAGTGGCCCAAATCGTCGACTACATCGATCGCAATGGCAGCCTCGAGGGCGCTCCCGGTCTTATGCCCCAGCATCTCGCGGTGTTCGATTGCTCCCTGGCCTCCAACGGTGGCCGTTCCATTGCTTGGCGCGGACACCTAAAGATGATGGCCGCTGCGCAGCCTTTCCTTTCCGGTGCCATCAGTAAGACCATCAACATGCCCGAGGAATCCACCGTCGAAGACATCATGCAGGCCTACATCGAGTCGTGGAAGACCGGTCTAAAGGCCGTAGCCATTTACCGCGACAATTCGAAGCGCTCCCAGCCGCTCAACGCCGCTGGAAAGAAGGAAATCACCGCGGAGAAGGCCTTAGCCGCAAGCGCTGCTGCCGCAGTGGCCATCAAGGAAGAGGCTCCCGAGGCGCCCGCGCAAAAGCAGCTCCCCGGATTCGCCCAGCGCCGCAAGCTCCCCAACGAGCGCAAATCGATCACCCACAAATTCGCCATCGGCGGCCACGAGGGATATCTCACCGTGGGGATGTATGACGACGGAACCCCCGGCGAAATCTTCATCAAGATGGCCAAGGAAGGTTCCACGCTCTCCGGCATCATGGACGCCTTCGCATTGTCCGTCTCTATCGCTCTGCAGTACGGCGTCCCGCTGCGCGCACTGATCGACAAATTCGTGAATTCGCGTTTCGAACCTTCTGGCTACACCGGCAATCCGGAAATTCGCTACGCCAAATCGATCGTCGACTACATCGGTCGCTGGGTAGGCAGCAAATTCGTCTCCCGCGACTACACCGACCGCGACATTTCGGATGCAGACTCGGATGAAACTCCGGCGAAGCCTCCCGTTCTGGAAATGCACGCCCGCGGATACGCTAGCTTGGATTCAACCTCCGCCCCGCGCCCGCGCACCGCAATTGACGACGCCCCGTCCTGCTCCGAATGCGGCATGCTAATGACCCCCAACGGCAGCTGCTACAAGTGCTCCAACTGCGGCAGCACCTCTGGCTGCAGCTAGGGCGACCAGCACACACCCAATCACCTAAAAAGGGCGCGACCCGGCATAACCGGTTCGCGCCCTTAGTTTGAGCCCTGTCCTGTAGTGGCATAGCCACTGTGGTTATGGATTTAACCGTTTCAGCCAAAAGGAATCAAATCCGGAAGGAACCACCAATAAAAAGGGGGCCCCTTTAGGGCCCCCACGCTCTTGTTTCCCCGTTCATGCCGGTTTCAGCGCGGCGAAACCAGCCCACCCCGGGTTTGAGCGACAGCCGTTGCGATACATATTGCACGCGTCATGCCACTCAGCACGTACCGCACGTCTTCCCATATCTTCCCATTTTCTTATAACTTACGGACAAAGAGGGAATTGTGCCCTGCCCCGCCGCGCCGTTCCCTACGTTTTCCCACACGAAAAGCCCAGTATATCTATGTTCTTTGGAAACCTAGTACCCAAAACTACCCGGGGTTTTGCTTCGGGGCAGCAACAACGAGGTAGCTTTCCTGGGACACAAGCGATGTGGCAAGAACGGGCGGGGATGGAACCGGAAACAGCTATATCATAAAGGTTAACGTCTACCGGAGAGGGCCAGACCATGCGAAGAGCCGCACAGAAGAGAATGGAAGAGAGCACCAACGCCCTATGCGCCGATCGATTTCCGCAGGGCCGTCGCCAGCGTCTCCGTCCAGTGCCGAACGTCTTCTTCCGTCTCTGCTTCCACCATTACCCGCACCAGCGGTTCGGTCCCCGAATACCGCAGCACCACTCGCCCCGAAATGCCCAGGGTCCGCTCCGCCTCGGCCAGCAGCCGCGATACATCGGGAAGGGAATTGAGCGGTGGTTTTGAGCCCACCCGGACGTTCTCCAGCCGCTGAGGAAAAATCTTCAGCCCGGCTACCAGCGCTTCCAGCGGCCCACCAATGGACACCAGCGAAGCCATCTTGATCGCCGTCAGCATCCCGTCGCCGGTGGTCGCATCATCCAAGAACAGAATATGCCCCGATTGCTCGCCGCCCAAGTTCGCTCCGGTCCGCTGCATCTCTTCCAGCACGTAGCGGTCGCCCACGTCCACCCGCGTAAGTTTCAGACCGATCTTCGAAAGAGCCTTGTCCAAACCCAGGTTGGCCATGCTGGTGCCGACCACCGCCGGACCCTTGAGCGTTCCCTGCTCTTTCATGTGGCGCGCCATCGTAAACAGTATGCCGTCGCCATCCACCAGTTTCCCGGAAGCCGTCGAGAATAGCGCCCGGTCGGCGTCACCATCGAAAGCCACCCCCAGCGACGCTCCCGTTTCCACTACCCGCTGGCGCAGCCCTTCGGTGTGCAGCGAGCCGCAGCCCGCATTGATGTTGCGCCCGTCGGGTTCATGGTTGATCGCGGTGACACTGCAGCCCAGTGACGCAAATAGGTCCGGCGCCAGATGGCTGGCCGCTCCGTTGGCGCAGTCCAGCACCACTTTCATCCCCTTGAATTTTGCGCCCGGCAGAACGCATGCCTGCAATGCCTCTATGTATTCTTCATGCAGCCGGGTATCTTCCGGCAACGGCACACTCGCCGGCCGCGATCCCCCGGACAGCTCTTCCATCATTCGTTCGATTTCGGCTTCGGTCGCATCGGGAAATTTCATGCCGTCCGAAGAAATCAGCTTCACGCCGTTGTCGTGGTAGGGATTGTGCGACGCTGAAATCACCACCCCCGCGGAAAATTTGTCGCGGCGCACCAGCCAAGCCACGCCCGGCGTGGTCACAATTCCCGCGGAAACCGGCTCCGCGCCCGCCGCCAGCAGCCCCCGCGCGATTTCTCCGGCGATATGCGGCCCGGATTCGCGCGTATCCATTCCGATTACCACTCGCGGATGTTCGGAGGCGACGCGCAGAAAACGGCCCAATGCGCGGCCCACGCTCACCAACGTGGCGTCGTCGAGCGGATGCTTCCCCGGAATTCCGCGAATGCCGTCTGTGCCAAAGAGGCGTTTTTTCGCTTCTTGCATCGTCGTTGTCATGTGCGATCCGGAAATGAGAGAGGGACGCGTGAGCCCTGATTCTAGCACGCGCTCGGAAGATTTTCGGACTCTCGTGCGCCGGTGTTCGCAAAATCATAACCGTTTCGTCGCGGTGATAAGGCCGCTGCCGTACCCTGCCGCCGGTTGTGCTATCGTAGTTGGATTCCCGGGTGGCCTGGTCCGATGCCTATCGAAGCCGAAAAAAGAGAAGCAACAGCGGCCTACGTAAGCGCCCGCATCATCGCGGCGGGGATCGTAATCGCTTTCTTATACTGGGCTGCCAGCGTGATTGTCACCCTGCTGGTGGCGGTGCTGCTGGCCTATTTTCTTGACCCGATAGTCTCCCGCCTGGAAGACGTGGGCCTGGCTCGCGCGCTGGGCTCCTTTCTAGTCGTTCTGGTTTCCATCACCGTCCTTTTGTTGATTGGTTGGACCGTGGTCGAGCGCATCGACCAGTTCGGCGCCGACTGGCCCAAGTACCGCCAGCCCTTGCACGAAATTCTCAGCGCCGCGGAAATGCGCCTCGACCGCATCGAATCGCAGGCCGGCTCCATCGGCGAAGATGAGAAAGGCCGCCAGGTGCTGGTGGTCACCGAACCGCATCCGGTTCGCCGCGCTATCCTCTCGCGCCTGGGCTCGCTCTCCAGCGCCTTGATCGGCGTCACCTTCGTTCCGTTTCTCGTTTTCTTTATGCTCGCCGGAAAACGCCACGCCTGGCATTCCACCATGCAGCTGTTCGCCACCACCGATCGCACGCAGGTAAAAGAAACGCTCGAAGAAGTGGGGCTAGTCCTTCACGGGTTTCTTTCCGGCACCGCCCTAGTGGGAGCCATCCTGGTGGTATCGAGCTGGCTATTTTTCTGGGCCATTGGCTTGGACTTCCCGTTTCTCGCCGGCCTGGTCTCCGGCATTTCTAGCCTGGTTCCTTACTTCGGCGTGCTTCTCGCCTGCGTCCCGCCGCTGCTGATTGGCCTAAAGGATTTTCATTCGGTCCCGGCGTTCGTCGGCATCTTCTCGATGATCACTTTTCTGCACCTGGTCGCCGCCAACGTTCTCACTCCCGCGCTAATCGGCCGCCGCGTCCACGTAAACGCCCTGGCCGCGACCATCTCGATTCTATTCTGGGGCTGGCTGTGGGGTGGCATGGGCCTGCTCCTAGCCGTCCCAATCACCGCAACCATCAAAGTAGTCTGCGACCACGTAGATTCCTGGTCTCCCATCGGCCGCTGGCTAGGCTCCTGAGCCGCTCGATACCAAAACAGCATTTGCTATTGGCGCTGATATGTTAAATCATTTATAATCATACACTTGAGCAGAGACACCTATCGGAAGTAGCGCAGGAGAAAATGCCCTTTTTTGGGGCGGCTTTTTCTGAGGGACATGGCAGTGTTCAGGGTGAATGTAAGTTCGGTCGTTTTGGGGTCTCTTTTTTCGAAGCTAGCATCCTGAGCGGAGCAGTGGAAGGGATCGCTTCGGTGGGTGGACATCTGCGGCGGTGCAGAACGAACGGGAGTGTAAAGGGTGTCCCGGGACAGAATGTAAAGGATGTCCTGATACCGCGGAGCCGCCGGCTTTCCGCCGCCGCGACTACTCGAGTTTCTTCCTCGCGCTGACGTACAACGACGCAGCCAGCAGAACGAACATCACCACCCCCAGCCACGAAGCGTGACTCCAGTGCGGCATGAACTTCGGCCCGAACGCGAATAGATCCGGCCGCCACGGGAGCCGGAAAACCAGCACCATCCAGTGGGGCACCTTGGTTGCGAGTTCGGAATCCTGCAGCAAGGTGATCACGATGGCCAGCAACCCAAATACTCCGCCAGCCGCAATCAACCCGCTCGCATATAGCGAACCGGGGCTCACTTCGCTTTCCGCATCGGATTTCTTCTCGACGCCTTGCTCCGCCAGCCAGCGAATCATCCCGCCCGCGAAAATCGCCATGGTCGTGGCGATCGATAGATACGAGCCCACCGCGAACGCCAGCGAACGAATCCCCAGCAACTCCACCGCGAGCACCAGAAAGACTCCCAGCAACACCAATCGCCAAGGCAGCCGCTGATTCAATATTCCGCTGATCACCGTAGCCATCAAGCGTGCTTGCGGAGCCGCTGCCTGCGCGCTGCCGATTCCCTGGATCCACTGCACTTCGATCTGTTGCGTCGCGGGACTGTACAGATATTTTCCGTCCGGAATTTCGTGTGCTCCCAGCGCATTCACCAGCGTCCAGGTTTTGCCTTGGTATTGATAATCGGTCTGCTGCACTTCCACGCCGGACGCGGGATGTTGCACATCAAACGGAATCTGAATCGGCTTATATTGCGCCAGCCCCACGTTCATCAGAATCAGCGTCCCGCCCACCGCCAAAGACGAAACCATTACTCCGATCACCAAGCCGATTTGCTGCGACACCGGCGTCGCGCCCACTAGATAACCGGTCTTCAGGTCCTGCGACGTGGCTCCGGCAATTGCAGAGGCAATGCAAACCACGCCGCCAATGGTCAGCGCCAACACCGCGTAGGCATTGGCCGTCCAGCCCATCACCAAAAACATCGCGCAGGTGGCCATCAGCGTGGCGATGGTCATGCCGCTAATCGGGTTCGAAGAGTTGCCAATCAGCCCGCTGATCCGCGACGCGACGGTGACGAACAGGAACCCAAACACCACCACAAAAATCGCCGCGATCACATTGGAAACAAATCCTGTCTGCGCCCCGGGAATTGGTTTGAACGTCAGCAAACCCCACATCATCGCCACGATCACCACCGCGCCCACCAGCACTACCCGCATCGAAAGGTCGCGCTCGGTGCGGCTCGCTTCCGAGAGGTTTGAGTTTCTCTGGCGCACATCTTTCAACCCTGCGCGCAACGCCGAAACAATCGTTGGAAGAGTCTTGATCAGGGTGATCAATCCCGCCGCGGCCACCGCGCCCGCTCCCATTGGCCGGATATAACTCGACCACAATTGGTCCGGACTCATCGCCGCAATGGGAACGGTGCTGGGATACAAAGGCGTGTTGGGGGAAAGCGAACCAAAAAATTTAATGGCCGGGTTGAGCACCAACCAGGAAAACACTCCGCCGGCCAACAGGATTCCCGCCACTTTGGGCCCGATGATGTAACCCACCCCGAGATATTCCGAGGTCACCGCGGCGCGAAACGACGCCCCCGGCAGCCACCTGGGTTGATAATCGGGCTGGCCGGTCCACATGCCCATCGTATTCATCATGAACGTGTAGGCGCCGCCAAGTCCCAGTCCCCAGAACACGCGCCCGGCAAAAGAGCCGCCACGCTCACCGGCAACGAGCACGTCCGCGCAGGCCGTTCCTTCGGGATAGCTCAAGTTTCCGTGTTCTTTCACAATCAGTTGGCGGCGCAGCGGGATCATGAACAGCACGCCCAGCCATCCACCCATCAGCGAGAGGAAAAAAATCCGCCAGTATTCGGCGTTCAGAGAAAAGCCCAGGAAGATCAGCGCGGGTATGGAGAAGATCACCCCGGCCGCAACCGATTCGCCGGCCGATCCAGTGGTCTGCACGATGTTGTTTTCGAGAATCGTGGCCCGGCCAAACGCGCGCAGGATGCTGATCGATAGCACCGCGATCGGAATTGACGCCGAGACGGTGAGCCCGGCGCGCAATCCGACGTACACCGATACCGCTCCGAACAAAACCCCGAACATCGCGCCCAAAACCACCGCGCGCAGGCTGAACTCCGCGGGGCTTTGCGAGGCCGAAACGTAAGGACGAAATTCGCCCGGGGGCGCCGTCGAACTCCACAGTTTCTCAGCCACGATTACCTCCTCGCCAAATAAGTCGGGGAGCCAATTTGGCTCACCCAAGGAGTAGGACCGTATCACGATTTGCAGAATCGGCGCTAGAAGTTCCCCAGGCGCTCCGTCCCGCCGGCGCAGGCCGGCTTGCAACTCGGGAGCGCCCTACGATGCACATACGCGGGTGCGAAACGGCCAAGCGCGAGGGCTGCGACTCGACACCGGATGTACGATAGAATTCCATTCGGCGCCGGAGGGCGGATGATTCACCACAACGTTTTTCACAATGGCCGTTTGCTGCCCATCGAACAGGTTCGGCTATCGCCGGGCCAGGGTGGCCTGCTGAGCGGCTGGGGACTCTTCTCCACCTTGCGGGTCACCGGCTCGGTTCCGTTCGCTTTCGAACGCCACTGGAAGCGCCTGCAAAAAGATGCTGCCCGCACGCGATGTCCGTTTCCATTCGACGCAGACGTAGTTCGCGCGCAACTCGCCCAGTTGATCCAAGCCAACCAGGTGATCGAAGGGTCGGTGCGGATCTACGTCATCTATAACAACGTGGGCATCTGGCGGAGCGAGGAAGAATTTCCAGATGTCGATCTCATTCTTTATTCCGCGGGGCTGCCCGCCTTCCGCGAGCCGGCTACTTTAGCCCTCCGCGAGAATGGCCGCCACGCTGCGGCGCCCCTGGCCGGGGTAAAGGTTACTTCCTGGCTGAATAACGTGTGGTGCCTGCACGAAGCGCGCGAGGGCGGATTTGATGAAGTGGTGTTATTGAACGAGCGCGGCGAAGTGGCTGAATGCACCGCGGCCAATATTTTCTGCGTGCAAGGCGGCCGCGTGCTCACCCCTCCGCTCGATTCCGGGTGCCTCGAAGGCGTGACCCGAGCGTTGCTGCTGGAAATCGCCCCGGGCGCAAGCGTCCCCGCTGAGGAAAGAGTGCTGCGGCCGGAAGATTTGCTGGCCGCGGACGAGGTCTTCATATCGTCGACCAACCGCAGCCTGCTCGGCGTAGGTGAGCTCCGCGGGCACATTTACGTTGAGGCGCCCGGCCCGGTAACCCGCAAGCTCGAAAAGGTCTTCGCCGCCTACATTGCCAACTACGTCGCCCAACAGAAAAACTCGACGGCGGGCAAATCATCGTAAATAACGAGCCAGTCCCAAACACGCTGCTGAAAATAGATGTCCAAAATATTGCTCTCGATTCAAGGTCATGCTTTACTGATTTTCAACGACGGTTAGGCTTCAATCGTTCGGAAGTGGCCATTGCGTTCGAATGACGTCGGCAAGCTCGGGCGTGTGAGTTCACATCAGCGTATGTCCCGCCCGCTCGATCAGCAAGCCACGGGCCCCGGGAATGTTGTTCACCAGAGAATCGAAATGGTGTTGGGGAACCGCGGTGTCGTGCGTTCCGCCCACAACGAGTGTGGGAACTCTAATCTCCCGAAGCCAAGGGCGACTATCGATCGTTATCAGACCGCGGACGGCCCCCCGCATCGCGGGCGCGCGATTGGTCCCCATGAGGGCCCTCAGCCAGGTGACTTGCATTTTGTTCAGGCCGATTTCGCCGGCTGCGCCGGTTGCCAGGAGGCCGTGGAGCAACAGCAGCGGTTCGCCGCTCCCCGTGATCTTGTAGAAAAGACGGTTTGCAGATCTAAAGTCGGTCATGTCTCGATCGCGAGAAATTGCATAGCTCCGCCGGGTGAGCCCGACCGTAAGCTCCACCTGCATGGGAATTTTTTTTCAGCGAGCTTCTAGTGGATCAGCGTTCCGAGCAGGGCCACCACCACGCCCGCTGCCGCCATGAGCAGTCCTAGCGCCCAGAACGATTTCTTTTTCGTCAGGAGGGTGATCGAGGTGACTACCAGTGCGGCTTCCAGGATCACTTCGGCCAAATCGAATCGGTCGGCCCGGCGCTCCTCAACCTTCACTTCACTTTCCAGCCCGGTGGCTTCTTTCTGAATTTCGTTTTCCTGGTCCTTGTAACGATCGATCTCTTTCTCGTACTTGGCTCGCAGCTTTTCCGTGTCGTCCGCGTTCTTGGAGGGGATCACCAGTAATTGATCCAGAAACTGCTCGTAATTGTGGTGGCGGATGGCCTTGGCTTGGAAATAAGCCCACTGATCGCTGGCCTTGGATTGATTCAAGATCTCCTCGGTGTGCGCGCGATGTCCCAACAGGGAAACCCCGGCGACCAATACCGCCAGGATCGCCATGGTGATGGTGACCGGGGCCAGAGAGTGATCTTCAGCCCCGTGCTCGGCGTGTTCTTGCAGTTCGCTGATTTCTTCAGGCATGGCTGGGCGCCTCCGGAACGTGCAGTTAAAAACGAGCCCAAGGATACCAGAATTACCGCGCCAGCCCCGCCGAACTGCTGCGAAAGCTCGTAGCGCCCGCCACGAATCCGGTACAATCGCACTGACTACATTGCCGCCCGGATGCGGCCCGTTGATAGAAGTTATGAAGGAGAGCCCATGACCGAACTAGCCCGCAAAAATTGTGTTCCATGCCGCGGCGGAGTCCCGCCTCTGCAGGGCCCCGAGCTTGCCGCCCTGGCCATGCAAGTGCCGGAATGGAGAGTGGTGAACAACCACCACATCAACCGGACGTTTGCTTTTCCCGATTTCAAGGCGGCCCTGGCCTTTGTGAACCGGGTCGGCGTTATCGCGGAACAAGAGGGCCATCATCCCGACATCTTCCTCACCTGGGGCAAAGCCGAAATCACTTCCTATACCCACAAGATCGACGGTCTCACTGAAAGTGATTTCATCTTGGCCGCAAAGATCGACACGGTTAGCGGTTAGCACCGGCGCGCCGTTAGCACGGGGCGCAGGAAACCAACAGCAAACGCCTTACCGCTTAGCGTCCTTCCCAGGGCCTTCCCCAGCCGTTTACGTTAGCAGCAAATATTTCGGGAATTGCTAGATTTCCCGGATGGATTTATGTAGCATCGGTTTGTCCAGACATCCCAATTGCGGATTGGTCCCAGGAGATTTTTGCATGCGCAAGCAGGTCTGCCCGACAGTGGTTGAGAGCCTTGACCGTCTCACCGAGAAATATTCGTTACTCAAGCACCCCTTCTATAAGGCTTGGACCCAGGGGACGCTCTCGCGCGAATCTCTGAAACTGTACGCCCAACAATACTACCGCCACGTGGAAGCCTTTCCTCTGCACTTGGAATTGCTGGCGTCGCGTTGTCATGGCGAGTTGCGCGACTTGATCAACGAGAATTTGGCCGAAGAACTCGACCAGGCGAATCCGCATCCAGCGCTGTGGCGCCAGTTCGCCGCCGAACTCGGGGTTGACGAATCGTCCCTTAAGTCCGCCCGCCCGCTGCCGGGAATCTGCGCTTTGCTGGACTCCTTCGATGAGCTGGCCGGCTTTGGCTCGCAGGCGCAGGCGATCGCTGCGTTCTACGTTTACGAATCGCAGGTCCCGGAAATTTGCACTCAGAAAATCGCGGGGCTGCGGCGCTTTTATGGAATCGAAGACCCCAGCGCTCTGGCGTATTTCGCGGTGCACGAAGAGGCCGACATCCGCCACCGCGCCGCCTGGCGCGATTGGCTGGCCAAGCAGCCCGTTTCGGACGGCATCGACATTTTGGCGGCGGGAGAGCGCGCATTGAAGGCGCTGTGGAGCGCGCTGGACGCCGTGTATCCGAATGGATGCAACGCGCGAGTGAACTAGGCTTTCAGGAAAGTATAATCGGGCGCTGAGGGAAGTTCCTCGAGCGCCCTTATTTTTTTCTGGTCGGTAGTCCCGGCTTAAACTCAAAACGCCCACGCGTCCACCCGGTTCGTAACCCGACACTCGTTTCGGCAGAGACCCACAGACTGCCAAATTTCAAACGCCCACCCTTCCCAAAACCAGGGAAGAATGGGGCACCGTCGAACCGTAAGGCAAAATCCACATCAATTCAAAATTGCTAGCGCTGGGAGACGACGCGGCCGCCGACCACTGTGGCCATTGGGGCGCCGCGGAATTCGCGGCCATCGAACGGGGTATTGCGCGAGCGGCTGGCGGTCTCCGCGGCGCGGAATGTCCAGCGATGCTCGAGCGAGAAGATGGTCAGGTCGGCCATTTCCCCGGCGGCGATCTTGCGTTCCATGCCCAGCACGCGAGCCGGGCCCATGGTGAACAGTTCCACCAGACGCATCAGCGTGATTCGCCCCGGATGCAGGAGTTCGTCGAGGGCCAGGCCGAGAGCCGTCTCGAAACCGGTGATGCCGAATGGCGCGCGATCGAATTCCACGTCTTTGCTGGCGGCATGATGCGGGGCGTGGTCGGTAGCGATAGCATCCACGGAACCATCCGCCAAGCCGGCGCGCAAAGCGTTGCGATCTTCGCGCGAGGCCAGCGGCGGATTCATTTTGTAGCGGGAATCGTATTGCACGTCTTCGTCGATCAACGTGAAGTGGTGCGGGGTCACTTCGCAGGTCACCCGCAGTCCCTGCTTCTTGGCGCGGCGCACATGCTCGAGCGACGCCGCCGCAGAAAGATGCGCGATGTGCAAGTGGCCACCGGTAAGCGCGGCCACTTCGACGTCGCGTCCCACGCAGATCGATTCCGCCGCAGCGGGCATCCCCTGGAGTCCCAATCGAATGGATCGCGGCCCTTCGCGCATCACCCCGCCAGCCGCCAGCGAAACATCTTCGCAATGATCGATCACCGGCAAGCCCAGTGGGCCGCAGTACTCCATCGCCTGGCGCAGCAGCCGCGCGGTGGCCAGCGGCTTTCCGTCGTCGCTGACGGCTACGATTCCCGCGTCCTGCATCGCCGAAATTTCTGACAGCGCTTCACCTTTGCTTCCAATGGACGCGGCCCCGATCGGCCACACCCGCACCGCCGCTACCGCTTTCGCGCGGTCGACCATCGAGCGGGTGACCGAGGCGTTGTCGTGCACCGGTTGGGTATTGGGCATCGGGCAAATCGCCGTAAATCCTCCGCGAGCCGCAGCGCGCGCGCCGGTCTCGATGGTTTCGGAAATTTCCTGGCCGGGCTCCCGCAGGTGGCAATGCAGATCGATGAATCCCGGAGCGACGATCAGGCCGGTGGCATCGAAAATCTCCGCTTTATCCGCCACGAGTCCGGCGCCGACGCTCACGATTTTTTCGGCATCGAGCAAAATATCCAAGGCGCCTTCGAAGCGGCTGGCGGGATCGACGACTCGCCCGTTCTTAATCAGAAGCATGCGATTCCTTTGCTGGGTGCGGTGCGTCGGTTGCCGGCGCACTGATGAGATGGAAGAGCAGGGTCATGCGAACCGCCAAGCCGTTGGTCACTTGCTCGAGCACGCAGGATTGCGGACCATCGGCCACCGCAGGATCGATTTCCAGCCCGCGGATCATCGGTCCCGGATGCATTACCATGGCCTCCGGACGCGCCAGCCGCAGCCGCTCCGGGGTCAGCTGATAGCGCCGAACGTATTCATCCGGGGGCAGCGCGGGCTCGTGCAGCCGTTCCGTCTGGACGCGCAGAACCATGACCACGTCCGCGCCATCGAGGGCTTCCTCGATGCGCCAGACCCGGCGAACATTGGGAGCAAGTAATTCCAGCTCGCGCGGCAGCCACATCGGCGGACCGCACAGCGTGATTCGCACCCCAAACTTGCTCAGCAGGTGAATGTTCGAGCGGGCCACCCGGCTGTGCAGAATATCGCCGAGGATGGTGACGTTCCAATTCTCGAGCGAACCTTTGCGGTCGCGAATGGTCAGCGCATCCAGCAAAGCCTGGCTGGGATGCTCGTGCGAACCGTCACCGGCGTTGATCACCGGAATGTCGATGTGCCGGGCCACGAACTCGGCGGCGCCGGAGGAACTGTGGCGCATCACCACGATGTCCGGTTTCATCGCCTCCAGCGTCCAAACCGTATCCAGTAGCGATTCCCCTTTTTTCAGGCTCGAGGATTCCGCTTGCAGGTTCATGGTGTCCGCTCCCAGCCGCGAAGCGGCGGTGGCGAAGCTGATGCGGGTGCGCGTGGACGCCTCGAAAAATGCGAGGGCCACAGTCTTGCCGCGGAGAGTGGCCAGCTTTTTTAACGGGTGGCGCTGGAATTCCTGGAAAGGGCGGGTCTGGTCCAGAATAAATTCAATTTGTTCGCGGCTGAGCGGTTCGGTCCCGAGCAGATTTCGAAATCTGTGGCTCACACCTTTTTCCTATTGGATGGGGCCGAAACGGCTCACGAAACGCGGTCCACCAGCATCACCCGTTCTTCGCCGTCGATTTCCTGCAAGCGCACTTCCACGATTTCCGTGTCGGAAGTATCGACGGTGCGACCGATGAAAACCGCCTCCACCGGAAGCTCGCGATGGCCGCGGTCGATCAGCACGCACAAACGAATCCGCCGCGGCCGGCCCAGATCGAAAAGGCCATTCATCGCCGCGCGGACGGTTCGCCCGGTGTACAGCACGTCGTCGACCAGCACCAGATCGCGGTCGTCCACCGGAAAACTGATGTCGTTGGATTGCACCACCGGCTGCGGCGCCACGGTGGAGAGGTCGTCGCGATAGAGCGTAATATCCAGCGTGCCGACCGGAACACTCACGCCGGAAAAACCCCCGATGGACTTGGCGAGACGCTGGGACAGCGGCACCCCGCGGCGGCGAATTCCGATTAAGGCCAGATCCGTGGTCCCGCCGCTCTTTTCCACGATTTCGTGCGCCAGACGCTGCAGCGTCCGGTCCATTTCTTCGGCGGAAAGCAGTTGGCGTTTTTCGACGACTCGCATTGGCGCCACATCCTAACACAGCGCGGGCTGCGAAGGGAGAACCACGCTGGCGAGTGACAGAGAAGGCCTCGCCCGCAACGCCGAATCCACCCTCGGCGCACGCGGGGCAACTGCGAGTCTCGATGTGATCCCCAACGCCGTCTCATTTTGGGACAAAACGTATATCTGCTTGACCTTCATGCTATCCTTTCACTCACCGTGCCCCAGCCGGTAACAGCCCGTGAAGTCCAGTCGGGTGTGGACCTGACCGTCCGCGTCGGTCCTCTTTCTCTCTCCAATCCAGTAATCGCTGCCAGCGGTACGTTTGGGTACGGGGTCGAGTTCGCCCACTTGGTCGATCTGAACGCCCTGGGCGGCATCGTCGTAAAGGGCCTTTCCGCTAAGCCGATGGCCGGCGCGCCCGCGCCCCGAATGTGCGAAACCGCCAGCGGCATGGTCAACGCGATCGGCTTGCAGAATATCGGAGTCCGGGCGTTCGTCGCCGATAAACTCCCGGCGCTCGAGAGCTACCGGACCGCCATTATCGCCAACGTCTTCGGGAACACGGTTTCGGACTACCTCGAAGTGATTCGGGTGCTAGAAGATGCGGAGGGGATCGCGTCTTACGAGCTGAATGTATCGTGCCCGAACGTTCAGCACGGCGGCCTGGAATTCGGAGTCGATCCCAAGCAGCTGGAAGAGTTGGTTACTGCGGCCCGATTGGCGGCCAAGCGCCCACTGTGGGTGAAGCTGGCGCCGATGGTCGGGACGATCCGGCTAATCGCAAGAATCACTGAGGGTTGCGGTGCCGACGCGCTGACCATCGCGAATACTTACCCGGCATTGTGTATAGATGCACACACTTTTAGGTCCCGTTTGGGTAGTACGACTGGGGGGTTGTCAGGGGCAGCCATTAGGCCTATAACTGTGCGTCTGGTTTACGAGGCTTGCCAGGCGGTTCAGATCCCGGTAATTGGGTTGGGCGGGATCACCGAGCCCGAGGATGCGATGGAATACATCCTGGCGGGTGCCACCGCGGTGCAGGTGGGCACGGCCCATTTTGTCGATCCAAGGGCTTCGGAACGCCTGGTGACCGGGTTGGGGCAGTACTGTAGCTCAATAAATGCACCAAGAATCAATGACTTACGGGGCGGCTTACAGCAATAAATGTATTGGCCACAGGGTTCCAAAAGGCTAAGCTCGTGAGGTCTTATAGAGGCGGAGGCCAATTGAAATTTAAACTCTTTATTGTTTTGCAAACTGTTCTCTTAGGCATGGTCTGTATGTTCGTTATACCCTCGCTTCGGCCAGCGATGAAGCCGACCGCGGTGTCAGCCGACGCTGCACCTCCCTCGGGAACGCTCGCGATAGCGCTTCCGGCGAAGCCCTTAAAGGTGTGGGACTGCATCTCGAGCTGGTACGGGGCTGATTTTGACGGCCTACCCACGGCTAACGGCGAAACCTATGACATGAATGCAGCTACGGCGGCGCACCCGACCCTTCCCCTGGGTTCGGTGGTGCGAGTTATCAATTTGAGAAACCACCGTAGCGCGATCGTCCGCATTAACGACCGTGGACCCTACGTGGAAGGGCGCGACCTGGACGTATCGTATGCCGTTGCCCGCCGCCTGGGATTCGCACATCGGGGACTTTCCCGTGTTCGCGTGGAACTTTTGGAGCTCCCATAGCACCCGCCCGGCCGCCATCGAAGCTCATCGTCGCCCTCGACTTCGATTCTTTTTCTCCGGCTTGGAACCTCGCGCAGCAGCTCCGCGGAACCGTAGATATGTTCAAAGTGGGTAGCCAGCTCTTTACCGCGGAGGGACCAGTCGCGGTGCAGAAGTTGGCAGGGGCTGGATTCGAGATATTCCTTGATCTGAAGTTTCACGACATACCTAATACGGTGACCGGGTCGATCGCCGCCGCCGTTCGTCTGCCCGGCGTCCGCCTGATCACCCTGCACACCACGGGCGGTGTGGAAATGATGCGTGCAGCGCGACGGGCCGCCGGGAACGGTGATGCGCGGCCGTTGCTGCTGGGCGTTACGATTCTCACCAGCCTGGATTCCGCTGCGCTCGTGCCGCTGGGGATTAACGGCCCCGCCGAAAAACGGGTGATCGAGCTGGCGAAATTGGCACAGGCGTCGGGACTGGACGGGGTGGTAGCGTCGGCGCACGATGTGGCCGCGATTCGCGCGGCTTGCGGACCGCAACTGAAAATTGTGGTGCCGGGGATTCGTCCGGCGGCTGCGGACGTCGGTGATCAGGCGCGGGTGGCCACTGCTGCGGAAGCGGTTCGGGCTGGCGCGGACTACCTGGTGGTCGGGCGGCCGATTACTGCAGCTGGGGATCCGGTTACCGCGGCGAATAAGATTCGCGAGGAAATGGACGGCGCCCGCAACTAGAAATCTCAACCACAAATCTCGCATGGTTTGCTCCCACCAACCTTCACCAGCATGCTCCCGCCGTAGTGGACGGGCGCACCAGCCGCACCGGCCGCAGCTATGAGACACGTCATCGTCGGAACTGCGGGGCACATCGACCATGGGAAATCTACTTTGGTCGAGGCCCTTACCGGCACCCATCCGGATCGCCTGGAGGAGGAAAAGCGCCGCGGCATCACCATCGACTTGGGGTTTGCATTCCTTGATCTGGAGCGCGCACGGCTTGGATTTGTGGACGTTCCGGGGCACGAGCGATTCGTCCGCAACATGCTCGCCGGGGCCGGCGGGATCGACCTGCTATTGCTGGTGATCGCTGCCGATGAATCGATCAAGCCGCAGACCCGCGAGCATTTCGATATTTGCCGCCTGCTGGGGATCTCCCGGGGAATCGTGGTTTTGACCAAATCCGACGCGGTCGACGCGGGCGTACTCGATCTGGTGCGCCTGGAAGCGGAGGAGTTTCTCCGCGGCTCGTTTCTCGACGGCGCACCGATGCTTGCGGTGAGTGCGCGCACCGGCGCAGGAATGCCGGAGTTAAAGAATGAGCTCGCGCGCATGGCCGAATTAGCGACGGAGCGGGACGCCGCGCGGTGGGTCCGCTTACCGATCGACCGCGCGTTTGCGATGAAGGGCTTTGGGACCGTAGTCACCGGCACGCTGGTTTCCGGAACGCTGCGGCCGGAGGATGAAGTGGAATTATTTCCCGCGCGGCGCCGGCTGCGCGTCCGTGGTATTCACTCCGGAGGGCGCGCGACGGAGCGGGCGGTGGCGGGCCAACGCACCGCGGTGAACCTTCCAAGGATCGCGGTGGAAGACCTCGATCGCGGGATGGTACTGGCGTCGCCGGGCCGGTTTGAGGCGACGCGCCGCCTGGACGCTCGGGTGAGCGTGTTGCCGTCGGCGCGGCCGCTGAAGAATCGCGGCCGGGTCCATTTCCACCAGGCGGCGTGCGAAGCGGTGGCGGAAGTGGTACTGCTCGAAGAATCCGTGCTGCGGCCTGGCGATTCCGCGCTGGCGCAATTGCGGCTGGATCGTCCGGTGCTGGTTTTCTCCGGCGACCGATTTGTGATCCGTCAGTTCTCGCCGTTAATTACCATCGGCGGCGGCGTGGTGCTGGATCCTCGGGCTCCTCGTCACCGCGCGCGCGAGACCCACTGGGCGGCGTGGCTGGCGGCCTTGGAAAACGGCAGCCGGGTGGACCAGCTCGCGGCCTGGGCTGCCAGCGAGAAGGACTCCATAACACTCGGGCAAATCATCACGCGGATCGGATGGACGGAACTTGAAGCTCGCGAGGCGGTTGCCGCACTCGAGAAAGCGGGCACCTTGCGGGCGGTGAGCCAACAACCGTTGAGTGTCGCCGCTACGGCGACGATCGCCAGCCGGGCCAACGGCTTGCGCGCGCTGATGGAGGAATTCCACCGGGCAAACCCCCTGCTGCCAGGCATTCCCCGGGAAGACCTGCGGGGAAAGCTACGAGGGTTGGGGCGGGAGACGTTCGCCGTTGCGCTGGGTGATTTGATAGCTGGGAAATCGGCGGAGATTGAAGGAGATTTGGTCCGGCTGGCGGGGCGCACAGTGGCTCTATCGCCGGAGGAATCGAAAGCCAAAGAGCAGATCGAGCGCGCGTTTGAGGCGGCCGGCCTCACCGCCCCTGGGGTTGAAGAGGTGCTGGCGAAGCTGCCTGTCGAAAAGCCTCGGGCCCGCAAGATCTTGCAGATCCTGCTGCGCGAAAAGGCTCTGGTGAAGGTGACCGAGGACCTGATCGTGCATCCGAGGGCAATCGCCAAGCTGCGAGAGCTGCTGCAGGGGCAGCGCCGGGAACATGGTCAGCGGCTGACCATCGTCGCGTTTAAGGAACTGACCGGGGTGACCCGCAAGTACGCGATCCCGCTGCTGGAGTACCTGGACCGCGAGCGGCTGACCCGCCGGGTGGGCGATGAGCGTGTTATAGTGTAGGGAAGTGACTGCCCTAAATCCGGGGTCGCTGTTTGTTCAAATCTAGGCTTGAGAAGCAGGTGCTGCATGGGTGAAATGAGTCCGATTCATTGGATGATTGTTGCTGTGGTCATCCTTGTCCTATTTGGCGGGCGCAAGATTCCGGAAGTAATGCGTGGCTTGGGACAGGGCATCAAGGAATTCAAGGAAGGGATGCGCAGCGGAGAGTCGGTAACCGCACCGCCGCCGTCGGCTCCGGCGCAGGCTTCTACGGTTGCGCCGCCGGCCGTTGCACCTCCTACCGAAGAAAAGAAGTAACGCGCCGGCCTTCATCGTCGATCGATGGGTGGCGCGTGCGGGCGATGGGCCTTTCCCCGGGGCCCAGCCTGGGCGGACAGTAAACGCAAATCGCCCGATCAGAATTCGTGCAGAGTTTGGTAGAGCCGGGCCAGCGGTAATCCCATCACGTTGAAATAGCAGCCATCGATCCGGCGGACGAAGCGTCCTGCCCGGCCCTGAATTCCGTAGCCGCCCGCTTTATCGGCGCCCTCGCCGGACGCTACGTACTCCTCGATTTCTTGCTCCGAGAGCGCGGCGAATTCCACTTGGGTGATTTCCTCGAAAAACTTTTCCGCGCCATCCGGGATTCGGACGATAGCGACGCCGGTGTGGACTTGGTGGGTGTGCCCACTGAGGCCGCGCAGCATTTCCCGGGTGCGGGATTCATTTTCCGGCTTGCCTAAAATCTCGACGCCGGAGACGACTATGGTGTCCGCGCCGATTACGAAGCCGGAATTCTTGGGGACCTCGGCCAGGATTGCGGTGACTGCGGCGCGCACCTTCTCGCGGGCCAGGCGTCGGACGTAGTCGCTGGGGAGCTCGTGGGGGTGGTGGGATTCGTCCACGTAGGGAGCGCGGACTTCAAAGAGGAAGCCGGCGTCGCGGAGGATTTGCGCGCGGCGGGGGGAGCCGGAAGCTAGCCAGATTTTCATGTTCTTTTGCCTCGCGGCAGTGGTGCTCGCGACGCTCGATTAGATGACAACGGATTCCTGATACTCGCCGAAGGTGCGTCGAAGGGCGTCGGAAATTTCGCCGACAGTTGCATAGGCTTCCACCGCTTGCAGGATTGTGGGCATTAGATTTTCACCGCTCTGGGCGCGGCGTTCCACTGCTGCGATTGCGGCCTGGCATTTCGCGGCGTCGCGGCGGGCGCGCACTGCTTGCACCCGTGCTACCTGGGCACTTTCGACCTCCGCATCGATGCGCATGGTGGGAATCGGCTTTTCGTCCTCGACGGTGAAGCGATTCACACCCACTACCACTTGATCGCCCCGCTCGACGGCTTGCTGATATTCGAACGCTGCTTTCTGAATTTCCCCCTGCACGTAGCCGACCTCGATCGCGCGGATCATGCCGCCCATGTCGTCGATGCGCTGGATGTATTCCACGGCGCCCGCTTCGATCTCGTCGGTAAGTTTTTCGATGACGTAGGAGCCGGCGGTGGGATCGGCAGTGTGCCCCACGCCCGTTTCGTGGGCGATGATTTGCTGGGTGCGCAGCGCCAGCAGCGCGGCATTTTCGGTGGGCAGGGCCAGGGCTTCGTCCATGCCATTCGCGTGCAGCGACTGGCAGCCTCCCAGCACCGCGCCGAGCGCCTGCAGAGCGACGCGCACCAGATTATTTTCGGGCTGCTGGGCCGTGAGCGACGATCCCGCAGTCTGAGCATGAAAGCGCAGCATGAGGGAGCGGGGATCGCGGGCGCCAAAGCGGTCGCGCATCAAGCGCGCCCACAAGCGGCGAGCGGCGCGGAATTTGGCGATCTGCGCGAGCAGTTCGTTATGCGCGTTGAAGAAAAACGAGAGCTGCGGAGCGAAAGCATCCACCTTCAGACCCGCGGCCAGGGCCGCGTCGACGTAAGCGATGCCGTCAGCCAGGGTGAACGCCACTTCCTGCACTTCGGTGGACCCGGCCTCGCGGATGTGATAACCGGAAATCGAAATCACATTCCAATTGGGAATCTCCGCCGCGCACCACGCGAAAATATCGGTGACCATACGCATGGCCGGCCGCACTGGATAGATGTAGGTGCCTCGGGCGATGTATTCCTTCAAAATGTCGTTCTGGATGGTGCCGGCCAGGCGGCGCAAGTCGGCACCTTGCTGCTTGGCAACGGCAACGTAGAGCGCCAGCAGAATCGCGGCGGTGGAATTGATGGTCATGGAAGTGGAGACGCGGTCCAGGGGGATCCAGTCGAGGAGGGTTTGCATGTCATCGAGGGAATCGATGGCCACGCCGACTTTCCCCACTTCGCCCAGCGCGAAGGGAGAATCCGAGTCCATGCCGATTTGCGTGGGCAAATCGAAAGCGACGCTGAGGCCGGTCTGGCCGCGGTCGAGCAGATAGCGATAGCGCCGGTTGGATTCGCGCGGCGGTGCCGAATCCGGCGTACTGGCGCATGGTCCAAAACCGGCCGCGATACATGGTGGGATACACGCCGCGGGTGAAAGGAAACTGGCCCGGATATCCGAGGGCGTCCTCGGCGTTCCAATCGCCCAAGTCCTGTGGAGAAACCACCGCGGCGACCGGAAGGCCGGAGGTGGTAGCGGCTTTAGGCTCCGGGGCGGCGATTTTCGCGGCGGCGGGCGGCTGAATTTTCTCAGGCATAAATCGAATTTCGACTCTCGCGCATCTAACGTACTTTACGCGCACTGCGGAACGCGGTTACCGCGAACGCAGCCATCATCAGTGCGTACGCCGCAGCGAACGCCAACAACCACGGCACCCGCGCGTGATGCCACTGGCGCCAAACCGCCACGCCACCGGAGAGTGCGAACATGGCGAAAAGCACACCGGTGGACTCGTGAAAGAACTGGCGAAACGCCTTCCAGACCGCACGCAAGAACGTCTGGGCCGATTTCCAGAGCAACGAAAGAGAAATCATGTCAATGTTCCGGGCCCAATTCTATTACAATCGGCCATCCGGAGCGGGGGCAATTGGCGGCCCGGGTTGCCAGGGGCTGCGGAGGGCGTTAAACAGGCAGGTAACTGGCGCGAGAAACGTCCGGAACGTGTAGCTTGAAACGGTGTGGTAGCGGCCATAGAATTGTAGGATAACTCCGCAACAGGGGGTGGCACCTTGCAGCTTGACGATCATCTGAAACAGCTTTTGCGTGAATTGGGACATGCCATCAACGATACCGTGTCCGACTCCGAGCGCATCGCCGACGCGATTACCAGCGTGCGCACCGCTGGCTTCGATATCGTGCTGAAGCTGGACGCCACTATCGGCCTGGCTCGGCGCGGTACCAGCGATGATCCGCGACTGACGGTGCAAGACCGCAACTTCCTGGAATCGCTGCACATCCGGGTGGATCAGGAGGTGGCGGACGAAGAAACCCAAGCGAAAGTGGAAATCACGCCGCAAGACGTGAAGTTTCTGAAGTCTCTAAAGATTTCTCTCGATGAAGGCGTATAGCAAACTCGCGATCGCTGCGGCGCTGATTGCCGCGTTGCCGCTGTGCCCGCTGCGGGCGCAGATCGACACGGAGAAGCCGGTCACCACTCGGACCGTCCGAACGGTCAAAGAGGTGAAGCCCAAGTGGAAGCAGTGGCAAGTGGTGACGGCGACCAACAGCGCTCTGATCGTTCGTGATCCGATGAGCGAACGCACCATTGTCACCTTCACGTACTCCGATAAAGCTCGCGACAAGATGCAGAGGATTATCGACAACGGTGGCTACCAATACGGCGACAAGGTAAGGATCCACCATGTGCAAGGGCAAACCCTCGCGCTGGACTTGAAGGGCAAACCATCGCGGCCGCTGTAGCGCGGTTCGGGGCTGTATCACCGAAAGCCCGCACTCGTAGAGCCGAAGGGTGCGGTACCAACTGCACTACCATCCACTGCATCAACCAACACTCAACCACTGCGCCGGTCCTCTTTCGCTCGTGCTAGGATTTCGGAATATGCTGCGCGCTCCTGCTGTTGCTGGGCGATTTTATCCTGCCGATCCCCGCGAGCTGGCCAAGCAGGTGGATGACTGCGTCCCGGCTTCGACGCGGCGTCAAAAAATCCCGGCGATTGCTTGCGTGGTCCCGCACGCCGGGTACATGTATTCGGGCGCGGTGGCCGGGAGCGTCTACGGCGCTCTGCAGCTTACCAAACGGGTGGTGCTGTTTGGGCCACGGCATTACCCGCGCGGCGAATCGCTGGCCATTCTGACCGAAGGGGAATGGAGCACTCCGCTGGGGCAGGTGCGCGTCGACGCGAGCTTGGCGTCGGAGTTGCAGCACGCGTTTCCGCGACTGCGCGACGACGCTGTGGCGCACCAAGCCGAGCACTCGCTCGAGGTCCAGCTTCCTTTCCTGCAGCGGCTACTGGGGAATTTCACCTTTGTGCCGGTGGTGATCGGCACCGACCGCTTTGCGGTGCTGGAGGAATTGGGAACAGCCCTGGCACAGGTTTTGGCGGCGCCGGCGGCGCCGGTACTGATGATTGCGAGTTCGGACATGAACCACTATGAAAGCGACGTCATCACCCGGGAAAAAGACCGCTTGGCAATCGAGCGGATTCTGGCGCTGGACCCGCGTGGGCTCTGGGACACCGTACGGGATCGAGGAATTTCTATGTGCGGATATGCCCCCACGGTGGCGATTTTGACCGCGGCGAAGTTACGAGGGGCGACGTGCGCGGAACTGGTTTCCTATGCGACTTCCGGCGACGTTACTGGGGATTACGACGCGGTGGTGGGATACGCGGGGATGGTGATTCGATGATTGGGTGTGGCGGAAGGGTAAGGCCAAAACGTAAACCGAAAACGTAAAGACGTCGGACCCGGGGAAGCGCCTTCGGCGGGTCATGGAGTTGCACACCCACCCTTCCCATTTGCCTGCGCGCAAAGGCGGCAGATGGAAAGAGTGGGACACCCGGAAAGGCGAAAACGTAAAGCTAAACCGTGAGTACGACAGGGAGGGCTTTTGTTTGGAGGCCCCGCCGGACTGGGTGGCGGCGCTCGAATTTACCGCAGCTTTACGGCTGGGCGGAACGAATGCGGTTGGCTAAGGCCTTTGCGCGCTCTCTGGCGATGGTCAAGAATTTTTCGTTGGCGGCGAGCTGATCGAGCGGGGCGAGCAGACGCTGCGGCTCGGGGAAGACCTTGTTGTTGTAGTCAGCCTCCAGGCGCTCGAGGACATCGTTGACGCCCAGGGGATCGTAGTGCATGGCGCGGGTGAGATTACTCAAGTCATTCTGCTGGCGCGCCAACCCCTCGAAGAGGTCGAGCAACTGCGTGGCGGCGGGGTCGGCGGTGAAATTGAAGTGCGCTTCGTGATTCTCGCTGCCCTTCTGGTAGAGGAAAGTTTTCTCGCCGAGGTTGGCGATGCGGCGGTGAGAATCCAGATGCACGCCGTTGAAATCGTGGAGCTGGTCGGCAAGCTGAAACATTTTCGCGACCAGCTGCGGGCTGAGCTCAAAGGTTTCGGGGGTGGGGTCTTCGTCGAGCTGGCGAATGTCCGCGGACGCCTGGCCGGTCTGGGTGACCTTGATTTCGACAAACTCCGGAAAACTCAGTTTGAAAACTTTGCGAAAGGTGAGCGTCGCGGGCGCGCCGGCGGGAGCCGCGGCCAGCGTGGCGGCACAGCTACAGAGGCAAAGAAGCAGGATAGCCGGGAAGCGGGCAAACAATGGTTTCATTGCAATTCTTGGATGCGGACGGGACGCCCGGAGGTTCGGTGAATTTTGAACGTGCTATCCACGCGCGGGGCCTGTGACGCCCCAGGCGAGCATGGCAGTTGAGCGGTGGCGGCGGCAAGCCGTTCGCGCGACCTGCACAGAAACGCATGGCACAGAGCGACGGCCAGAGCGTCGGAAGCGTCGGCCGGCTTGGGCCGTTCGCGCAATCCGAGGGTGGCGCTCACCATTTGCTGCACCTGGTCTTTGGAAGCGGCGCCGTATCCGGCGACGCACGCCTTCACTTCCCGCGGAGAATAGCTATGCGTGGGAATGCTGGCCTGGGCCGCGGCGAGCAGGACCACGCCGCGAACTTCGGCGAGCTGGATAGCGGTGCGCACGTTGAGCGCGGTGAAGACCGATTCGACCGCGACCGCGTCCGGCGAAAATTCCTCCACCAGGCTTTCGATCAGGGCATGAATCTCGCGCAGACGGGCGCCCAAGCTGGATTGCCGCGGCAAGCGCAACGCACCGTAGCGAACCAGGCGCGCCACGCTTCCTTCCACTTCGACGATCCCATAGCCAGTGGAGCCGGCGAGCGCAGGGTCCACACCCAGCACGCGAAGTTTGCGAACGATGGTTTGTGACGGCAAAGGCATTTGGTTCCGCACAAGTGTACGTGCGGGGCAAAACAAAGGGGAAGCGTTATTTGTGGGTCGCGTTTCCCGGGCGCAACCGGCGGACGGTTGCAAAAAAAAACCACGCCCTTAAGAGCGAAGGGTGCGCCACCCACCTGCAACATCTATTCCGCACGTAAGGCGTACGCCTGGATACCGTTAAATTTCAGGGTGCATACCGCTTAGGGGGTATGGGTCTGGAGGCGTTCGAGAGTTATAAGACACTGGCCCGGCCGGATGGAAGCTGCTGTGCATTTGTCCGCGTCTTTTGGGAGAACGATAGACGCGTGGCACGCCAATTCCAGGCCGCAAGTATTTTTCACGGCGCAATATTCTCAAATTCGAACTGAGGAGTTACTCATGAGATTTGGACCATTCCTGTTGATCGCGCTGCTTTTGGTCTTTGTTTGGGCCGGCAGTTTCTTGATGTTTCACGTCGCTAGCGGACTGATTCACTTGTTGCTGCTATTCGCGATTATTTCATTCGTGGTTCATCTATTCAGCGGGTCGAAGACGGCGTAGCTTTCGGTAGGGTGCGCATATATTCTCGAGCGAGAAAGCCTTTTGGCTACGACGGCAACAGCAACAGCAACGGCGACAGAACCCACGTGTAAAGGCGACCCGTGGGGCACCCAGCCGCCTTCGGCGGACCGCTGCAACGGCTAAGGCAATTGCAACGGCAAGGGCAACATCAGCGCAACGTCACCGGCTGTGCAGACAAGAATGTCGACTCCACTAGAGCGACCACTGCAGAACGGAGTAGGACTTGGCGGGCACCTCGAAGCGGGTGCGGCCTGCTGTTGTGGTCGGCTTGTCGAAGGTGCGCGGGGTCACCTTTTTGGGTGCGTCGAAGCTGTTGAAGGCTTTTAGGTCATCGCCGGTAAGGACCATCGAGCTGGCGATGCTGGATGGCGTCGCGTCTTCCCAAACGATTTCGACTTGGTGGGATTTGGCCAAATCGCGATTGAGGAGGAAGACGGCTATTTTCCCGGCATCTTTGTCATAGGTGCTGACTGCGTCCAGGTACGGCACAGGCTCCATGCCTGGAACGTCGTAGGTCGGGGATTCCACCAGCGGATTCAAAACCGCGCCCTTCGCAAATTGCAGCGCCCAACTGTATGGAAAGTAGATGGTCTGCTCGTAAAGGCCATTGGCATTGGTCATGATTGGGGCGATCACGTTGACGAGCTGGGCCAGGCACGCGATCTTCACACGATCGGCATTGCGCAACAGGGTGTTGATCATTCCACCGACCAGCAGCGCGTCTTCCAGGTCGTAGACCTCTTCCAATGAATGAGGAGCTTCCTTCTCATGGCCGTTCATAGCGTCGCCGCTGCGGGCGCGATACCACACGTTCCATTCGTCGAAAGAGAGCCACAGTTTTTTCGGCGACCGTTTGTGGCCGCGCACCATATCGCATACCGCGGCGGTTTCCGCGATCTGGCGATCCATGGTCAGGTTCAACGCCAGGTACTTCGAGCTGTCGTTGCCGGTGTCTTCCTGGGTGTTGCCCAGGTAGCGATGTAACGAGAGTCCGTCTACATACTCGTAGCAACTCTCCAAAACTTCGCGGTCCCACTCCAGATAGGTGGGCATGAGGGGGCCGCTCGATCCGCAGGCGATCAACGTAAGGGAAGGATCGACCGCGCGCATTTGACGTGCGGCGTCGGCCGCTTTGTAACCATACTCGGTGGCGGTGGAATGGCCGATTTGCCATGGCCCATCCATCTCGTTCCCCAGGCACCAGTGCTTCACGTTATAGGGGTCGGCAATGCCGTTCTTGCGGCGCAGGTCGCTCCAGCGGGTACCCTTATCGACGTTGCAATATTCCACCAGGGCGGCGGCTTGCTCGGGCGTTCCGGTTCCCAGATTCAGTCCCATCAGCGGCGTGGTGCCGGCGGCCTTGGCCCAGGCCATGAATTCGTCGGTGCCGAATTGATTGGTATTCAGCGCATTCCAGGCCTTGTCCAGAACATGGGGACGATCTTGCTTGGGGCCGATGCCATCGAGCCAATTGTAGCCGGAAACAAAATTGCCGCCGGGATAACGAATGATCGGCACTCCGAGTTTGCGAACTTCCTCGAGGACGTCTTTACGGAAACCGTTGGCGTCGGAGAGCTTTGAGCCCGGATCGTAAATGCCTTCGTAGATGGCGCGGCCCAGGTGCTCGAGAAACGAGCCGAAGAGGTTGCGGTCGATCGGCGCGATGGTGCGCCGTGAATCGAGGTACACGCGTATGGGCGCGCCAGGATTTGTTTGCGCCGACAGAATTTTTCCGAACATCAGCTCGGCGGAGCCAGCCAATCCAGCGGTGGCGGTCTGTTGCAAGAAGCGGCGTCTGGGGATCGAAAACATTGCGGTGTACCTCCGGTGGTTTGGCGTCTCTTGCTTGAATCCAGGCCCTGCGGTGCGAAGAGCTCACTTTGCGGAAACGATTGCTGGTCCAGCAGGCGACGATCGGATTCTCTCGCGGACCCGCTCATGCCAACACAAAACGCCGGTATTGTGACACTTTTCTGGGTGGCAGCATCAAGTTTTTTTCTGCTCCGGATACGGGGGGCAAGTGGATCGATTTCGTTGGTAACTTACGGCAAGCAATCGTTTTCTCAGCCCTGGCGCCGAAGCGATCCACGACGCGAAGAGCGCGGCATCCGGAAAAGATTAAGACCGTAGAAAGGTCCTTCAAAAGTCAAAACGTTCGCCTGGCGTTTGAGCACCCACGCCCCACTAGCCAGGCTAAACGTCCACCCTTCCCAAAACTCGGGAACAGTGGGGGCACCCGGAAAAGATTAACAGCGCATAACCATACAACCGCGAAGCCACGGCCACCCGAGTGCAAAAACCGGGCAGCCGAACTGCTGCCGGGTGGGTCTAAAAAGCACTGAACAAACGTTTCGCCGCCCTCGTATAAGAAAGCGAAGGAGCCGCCAGCTCATGAAAGACATCCGTTACGCCCTAAGGCAATTCGTCAACGCGCCGGTTTTCACGGCCACGGCTGTTTTGACTCTGGCGCTGGGAATTGGCGCGACCACCGCCATCTTCACCTTGGTTCACGCGGTGTTGTTGAACTCCCTGCCAGTGACCAAGCCAAACGAACTCTATCGTGTAGGCGACGTTGAGAATTGCTGCGTAAGCGGCGGCCTGCAGGACGATTGGTCGCTCTTCTCGTACGACAAATACAAGAAGTTCCGAGACAACACGCCCGGCTTCGTCGAACTCGCCGCCTTGCAATCGGGAAACGATCTGGCCGGGGTGCGCCGCAGCGGGTCCAATCAACCCGCTCAATCGATGAAGACGGAGTTCGTCTCGGGAAATTACTTCGCCATGTTTGGGGTCGGCCCCTACGCGGGCCGCGTGCTCACGCCCCAGGACGACCGCAAGGGCGCCGAGCCTGCGGCGATGATCAGCTATCGCGCCTGGCAAACGAAGTTCGGAGGCGACCGGTCGGTTGTCGGTGGGGCCTTCACCATGAACGGCCAACCCTTCACGGTTGTCGGAATCGCCCCACCCGGCTTCTTCGGCGACCGGCTGGAGAACCCGGCGGCGTTCTGGATTCCGATTGCGGACGAACCGCTCATCGATGGCGCAAGCAGCATCGTCGATTTCCCGCAGCAAGACTGGCTGGACATTATCGGCCGAATTGCGCCGGGCGCGAACCCAAAGCAAATCGAAGCGCACATGCAAGTCGAACTGCAGCAGTGGCTGCTGGACCCGTTGGCCAAATTGCAGCCGGAAGAACGCGGGCTGGTCCCGAAACAAACGCTGCACCTCTCCCCCGGGGGCGCGGGAGTGCAAATGCTGCGCGACGAATATCAGTCCGGACTTCACCTGTTGATGTGGATTTCCGCGCTGGTGCTGATGATTGCGTGTGCCAACGTAGCCAACCTCATGCTGGTCCGCGCCACCAATCGCAAGCTGCAGACTTCGATTCGGGCGGCGCTGGGCGCGTCGCCGTCGCGGCAGATACGTCAGGTGCTCACGGAAAGCGTGGTCCTCGCGGTGCTCGGCGGAATTGCTGGGGTGGGTATCGCCTATGGGGGGACTCGGATGATTTTGCGGCTGGCGTTTCAGGAGACGTTTGTGGCGATACACACATCGCCATCCTTGCCGGTGCTGGCGTTCACCTTCGCGGTGGCCCTGCTCACGGGAATCCTGTTCGGTGTGGCCCCGGCATGGATCACCGCTAAGGCCGCTCCCGCCGATGCGCTGCGCGGCGCCGGCCGATCCACGGGGCGCGGCGGCGGATGGACGCAAAAGTCGCTGGTGGTGGCCCAGGCCGCGCTATCGCTGGTGTTGCTGTCCGCCGCGGGACTGCTGACGCAAAGCTTGCGCAACATGCACAGTCAAAATTTCGGCTTTGAAACTGCCAACCGCTACACCCTGCACATCGATCCGCAGATGGCCGGATACAAGCCCGCCCAACTGGACGCCCTTTACCGCGCGCTTCACGATTCACTCGCCGCGATTCCGGGCGTGGGCCAGGTGAGTCTTTCGCTGTACAGCCCGATGGAAGGCGACAACTGGGGTGAGACCGTTTACATCGAAGGCCAGGCACCTCCCGAGCCCGATTCCAATTCGAACAACGCGTCGTGGGTGCGGGTGAGCGACGGCTACTTTGAAACCATCGGCACGAAAGTGATTCAGGGGCGTGCCATCAGCGACCAGGATTCACCGATTTCGCAACACGTAGCGGTGGTGAACCAGACGTTCGCGAAGAAATTTTTCAAGGATGGCAATCCGATCGGACATCATTTCGGCGATTTCGACATGAAACATGCCGGGGACTTCGAAATTGTCGGCGTTACTGAGGACACTCAATACCGCGGGCCAACCCGTAAAATCCCGCCGATGTTTTTCCTGCCCGCTACGCAGCGGATGGCTTACGACGACCCGCGTTTGCTCAGCTTCGAAGATCGCAATCACTACCTGGATGCCATCGAGCTGAAAACGCGCGGCACGGTGCCCGGGCTCGACGCACAGGTGCGCAGCGCGATCACTGGGGTGAACCCGGACCTGGCGATTATCGACTTCCAGACTTTCGCGAAACAGGTGGACGGGAACTTCTCGCAACAGGCGATGATTGCGAAGCTCACTTCGTTGTTTGGATTTCTGGCGCTGGTGCTTGCGTCCATCGGCCTGTACGGCGTCACCGCGTATTCTGTGGAGCGGCGCACCAATGAAATTGGAATTCGCATGGCGCTGGGCGCAGACCGCATGAGCGTTTTGAAGTTGGTGCTGCGGGGAGCGCTGGCGCAGATGGCGATCGCGCTGGGGATCGGAATTCCAGTGGCGATTGCCGCCGGCCACGCGATGACCGCGCAGCTCTTTGGGGTAAGAGCCTACGATCCGCGGATCCTGGTGATCACCACCGCCGCGCTGGTACTCGCCGCCTTCGTTGCGGCGGTGGTCCCCGCGCGCCGCGCGGCGACCCTAAACCCGATCGGCGCCCTGCGGACGGAATAAGGCGCGGGCCAGGCAGACGAATCGCACTTAAGTGCTTTCGCGACGAACCCCAGCTAAGCTCCACCGGAATAGCTGGGCCAGGCCCTTTGCAGGTCCTCCCAGCGGGCCTAACGATGAGTTTGCGCAGGCATTCCGGCGCGGGGAACAATGGAGTTATTGGCACTTCGGAGGCGTTGCGTTGACTTTATTGGGTGCGTGGCGCAGCATATTTCGGTATGCGGGACGACATGAGCACTGCTGTCCACGACCTGGGAACCCGCGTCGCACAAGCGGGTGCGTTGCAACAGGTGCGCAAGAGCGATCTCCATTTCGGTGATCGTGTGCTGGTTACCACCAGGAATTCTCACTACCGGATCGAGGTTCTCGGCGATGGACTGTATCGGGTGTCCGGGGGCTGGTTCGACCGCAAAAACATGTCGCCTCTGAAACTTGGGATCAATGGCTGCACTTGGGGTGGCAGCGCCATCAAGGTTGACGTCGTGGCCGCCTGCGGCCTTCATCTGGAATTTGGGAATCGTGTGCTGACCTCCCGTATTGAACGTCTCCGAGTCATCCCGGCCGAATATCCAACCACCGTCAATTAGCTGGCCCTGCAGTATTCGCTTCGATCTAAGCCCGAGCGATCTCCGCCCTTTTAGGGTTACGATCCGGAGGTAAGCTGCTCGCTGGTGCGCGAAGTGTGCTTGGGAGGTCGCGCTCCGTTCGAGCGCAGCGAAGTGAAGACCGGCGGAATTAATGGGCGTCCAGGTTAAGAACGTCACGGAATAGTCCCGCGCTACGCGAAGCAGCGTATAATTGCCGCCGAATTCATGGAAGCCCAAACGGCAAGGACTTGGCCGGGGAGAGACTCGATGAAAAGCCAACGCAATGGTTTAGAGGTCGGCCGCAGAGAATTCCTCACGACAACCGGAGCAGGCTTGCTGGCCTCGGCAATCCCGGCCGCCGCCAGCGTAGCTGCCGCTGCCGGAGCTGATGAGGCGCCGAGGCCTGGGGCAAGCGCGCGGGCCCAGACATCGAGCGGTTCCCTGCGCAAGATTCCGATTGGCGTGTTCGATCCGGTGTACGACAACCTTTCGCTGGACGAAATGCTAGACATGGTGAGCGCGCTGGGCCTGGAAGCGATGGAAATTGGGACCGGCGGATATCCGAATTCAACCGCCATTGTCCGGTGGATGAGCTTGTGGCGGATCCCGCGAAAGCAAAAGCCTGGAAGAAGAAATTCGAGGACCGCGGGATTCATGTGGCGACACTGAGTTGTCACGGAAATCCGGTGCATCCGGATGCGAAACACGCGGCAAAGGACGCGGAGACATTCCGCAAGACCGTTCTGCTGGCGGAAGATCCTGGATGTGAAAGTGATTGTGGGATTTTCCGGTTGTCCCGGCGGCACGCCGGTGGATACCCAGCCGAATTGGATCACCTACCGCTGGCCGCCGGAATACGCAGAAATGCAGGACTGGCAATGGAAAGAAAAAGTGATTCCCGTACTGGAAAGAAGCGGCGAAATTCGCGCGCGACCACGGCATTCACAGGCTGGCGTTTGAAATGCATCCGAACTTCGTGGTTTACAATCCGCGAACGCTGATGAAATTGCGCGAAGCGGTGGGCGAAGAAATCGGCGCGAATTGCGATTTGAGCCATCTGTTCTGGCAGGGATGCGATCCGGTGGAAGTGATTCATTTTCTGGGAAAGCAAGGGGCGATTTTCCACGCGCACATGAAGGATACGGTGCTGTTTCCCGGAGAACGTCGCCAAGTATGGGGTATTGAACTTCGCGTTCGATACCGCGGATCTTCCGCAAGCGTCCGAGACGTTTCGCGCGGTGGGTTACGGCCATGGCGCGAGCTTATGGAAGTCGATCGTGAAGGCGTACATGGATATGGGGTACGAAGGGCATCTCTGAGCATCGAGAATGAAGATCCGATTCTGACCGGGACCAGTGGGCGTCGAGCGCGCAGCCTACGTTCTGAAGAATGTGCGCGAACGAATTGCTCGGGACTTGACGCTGTCGCGCGCACGGACTTCGTCCATGCACTGAGATAGTGTTCCGCCGGGAGGGGCAAGCCCGGGCAAAAATGCAGCCGCACTTAGGGAGCCATTCGATGGCTGCAAGTCACCCGTTCGCCGAAAACTCTATGATGTGTTGCGTCGTGGGTTCCGGCGCCGGCGGCGGCATGGCGGCGAAGATCCTCGACCGAGGGCGGGCTCATGTGGCGATGCTCGAGGCCGGGCCGCCGGTAAATCCCGAAAAAGATTTCAAGATGTTCATGTGGCCATACGAATTGCCACATCGGGGCGCAGGTGTCGGCGGGCTGGCGACGCGCGAAAATTTTAGCGAGTTTCTAGCGCCGAACGGCGCCTGGACGATTGAAGGCGAGCCTTACACCGTCCGCGCCGGGATCGGATTTTCAGTGGTTCCGCTCGCGCATCGTCGGAGGGCGCACCAATCACTGGGGGCGGATCGCGCTGCGGTTTTCGCCCGATCGATTTCAAGTCATATACGCGCGACGGGCTGGGCATCGGACTGGCCGATCAGTTATGAGGATATCGCGCCGTACTACGACAAAGTCGAATCGTACATCGGAGTGTTTCGGCACGAAAGAAAATGTGTCCAGCGCGCCGGACGGTGTTTTCCTGCCGCCCCCGAAGCCGCGCTGCACCGAACTGATCGATCAAGAAAGCGTGCGACAATCTGAACATTATTTGCATCCCGTGCGCGGCTGGCGATTCTGACGCGTCGCTGAACGGGCGGCTGCCTTGCCACTACTGCGGGCAATGCGGCCGGGGCTGCATTACCGGCGTCGAATTTCAGTTCCAGCCAGGTGCTGATTCCTCCGGCGATGCAGACCGGCAAGCTGACGCTGATTACCGGCGCGATGGCGCGCGAGGTGCTGGTCGGCAAGGACGGCAAAGCGCAGGGCGTCGCGTACATCGACAAGGCCACGCGCGACGGAGAAAAGAATCAGCGCGCGCGCGGTGGTGCTGGCGGCCAGCGCGTGCGAATCGGCGCGGTTGCTGCTCAACTCGAAGTCGGCGTTGTTTCCCGATGGCTTGGCGAATTCGTCAGGAACGGTGGGACGATATTTGATGGATTCGGTGGGAAGCCACGGTTGAGGCCGAGTACTTCCCGCAGCTCGAGAGATGCCGCCGCACAATCACGACGGCACCGGCGGAATGCACATGTACATGCCGTGGTGGAAATTCGATCGCAAGAATGATTTTCCGCGTGGGTATCACATCGAGATGGGTGGCGGGCGCGATATGCCCGACGTGGGAATGTTCGAGGCGTTGTGCCACCGCGAAGAAGGGTACGGATTGAGTTTGAAGCAGAAGGCGCGGCAGGACCTACGGGACGCACGATCGGTTTCGCCGGGCGCGGCGAGATGATCCCGAATCCGGATACGTATTGCGAGATCGATCCGGATGTCGTGGATGAATGGGGCATCCCGGTACTGCGATTCCATTTCAAGTGGTCGGAATACGAGTTGCGGCAGGCCAAGGATATGCAGGAGACGTTCCGCGCGATTGTCGAGGCGGCAGGCGGCGAGTATTTGACCAAAACCGACATCGACGGGCCGTATCCATTTGGCATTGATGCGAGGCGGCAAAATCATTCACGAAGTGGGAACGGCGAGAATGGGTGCCGACCCGAAGACATCGGTGCTGAACGGGTATTGCCAGGCGCATGATGTGAAGAATCTTTTTGTGACGGACGGCGCGCCGCTGGTGACCAATCCGGACAAGAATCCGACGCTGACGATCATGGCGCTGTCGTGGCGCGCTTCGGAGTATCTGGCTGGGGCAGGCCAGCGAAGGGAAATTTGTAGAACGCAACGGGAAGAAAACTGAATTCCGCGGTCAGAAACGCGGAGCGCCCAGCGAAGAAAGAGTCGGACGAGAAGAAAGAAGAGGACAAGAATCGATGGACGACAGGGGACGCAGGGAGTTTCGCGGCGAGATGTTCTGAAGACGCTTGGCGCTCGGCGCGGCGGGCGGGTCGGTGCTGCAGATGATTCCGGCCGCAGGCGGCGGAATACGCGCACCAGCTGGTGCAGAACGAAAAGGCGGCGTCGCGCGGCGGGGAAGTATGCGCCGAAATATTTTTCAGCGCATCAGTATGAGACGCTGAGCTCGCTGTGCGACACGATCATTCCGAAAGACGATCATTCGGGCGGAGCGGTGGAAGCTGGCGCGCCGGAATTTATCGATCTGCTGACCAGCGAAAATGAGGAGTATCAGGCGAAGCTCGGCGGCGGATTGATGTGGCTGGACAATTTCTGCACCGACCGTTACGAGAAGCAACTACCTCGACTGCGACGCCCGAGCAGCGGAAGGAAGTACTGGATCTGATCGCGTACCGGAAAAATGCCAAACAGAATGCCGAGCTGAGCCAAGGAGTCGCCTTTTTCGCATTTCTGCGGCAGTTGACGTGCGATGGGTTCTACACCAGCAAAATCGGCATCGCCGACCTGCAATATGTCGGCAACACTGCATTCCGCGAATTTCCAGGCTGCCCGCCATTGCCGGGAGCCTAGCGCGCGGAAACCGCTGCGAATAACGCATGAGGCACAATTAGGTTTTGCGAACCGGCTGGGTCATTAAATCGACGAAAAGTTTCTTAAAGCGATCGTGGTCGACTTCCTGCAGAACGTTGACCAGTCCTGGGGAAGGCGGCGGCCCCATATAAAACTGGCTCGGGTCGACAAACACTCGCCGATCCGCCGCAGTCACAGGGCGTCCTCCAATACCGGGCGGGTCCTGCCAATTTTGCGGCCAGAACATCGAATCCCCGTAACGCGGACCCGGCGTGGTGCAAATGTCCACGTACATCGGTTCGGATCTTGTGAAAACGCCTGGATCGATTACCTGCGCGGCAAGCATTTCGTCGGCCATCCGGAAAAAGTGCATGTTGGGATTACGCCGCAGCGGCTCAACGGCATACCTTTGAAAGAGATCGGAAATGGGGCTCTGCCCGCGCATGGCGATTTCCTCGATCATCCGGCGGCCCGGCGCTATTTCGTCGCCCTGGTGAATCTCTTCGGCCAGGTCCACAGTGACGACGCTGAATTTCGGCCACCGAGAGCGCAGAACCTTTCGCGCTGCCTCGGGATCGAAAAACACATTGAAGGAATTGGTGAACACGTGGAAGCCCGTGCCCATGAAAACTACTTCAGCCACCAAGGGTACGATGTCGGGAGCAAGAGCAATCGCCAGCGCCAAATTCGTCAGCGGGCCTCCCGCATAGATGGTCACCTGGCCTGGGTTTTCGCGGACGGTCTTGATAATGAAGCGCGCGGCGTGGTCCGGCTGAGCGGTGATATTCGCGAAGTGATCGTAAGGCGGGGGCAGCGGCTGGATTTCGTCCGGCCCTCCGTTGCTGCGATTGAAAGCGCCCAGCCAAGGGTCCAGGCGGTGGCCGCCGAAGAGTTGCAGCCGCAGTAGCCATTCTTGCTTCGTATTGAGCATGGGGAACTCGGCGCCGGGGAAAACCGGGATCTCGGTGCGTTCCATTATTTCCAGTAAGCGCAGCGTGAACGCCATTTCCTGTTTCATCCACGCGTCGCCGGTGACCAGGGTTATACCCAGAAGATCGATGTTGCCGGCTTGCAACATCATCAGCGTTCCGAGGATGTCGGTGCCGAAGGGACCCGAATTGTCCTGATCGTAGATTACCTTTCGCCTGCCACCAGCCTGCGGCCGGGCAATGCCCGGCTTCGTAACCGGAGTAACCCGCGCGCCGATCGCAGCCGGTGCGGAGGGAATCCGCGACGAGGCAACGGCGGCTCCGACTGTTTTGATAAATTCCCGGCGCGTGGTGGTCATGGATGTCCCCTTTCTCACCGCAATCCTCGGTAATTCGTGCTACCTGGTGGAACGATTGATGGGGCGGGTCATCAGATCGACGAAGAGCTCCCGAAACCGCTTTTTATCGAGCCCATTCAGTACCTGAACGCGTCCGGCTTTGATGGAAGGATTATTCTGACCGGCAAGTTCGGTGCCCTGGCGGTCGGCCCTCCAATTGCCGTCCCAAAACGAGGTGTCGCCGTAGTGGCCGTCATTGTGGGTCACGATATCGATATACATGTCGTCGAAGCCGCCAAAAATCGAAGGATCGATCACATGGGTGGCCATCATTTCATCCGGCATGCGGAACGAGCGCCTTTGCGGATTGGCGCGCTGCGGCTTCTGCTCGAAATCGCGGAACAGATCGGCGATCGGCGAGTGCGCGTGATCCACGATGGTGTCGACCTTGCCGTCATCCGCCATGTGGACTTCCTCGGCAAGGTCAGTGGTGACCAGAGTGAATTTCGGCCAACCCGCGCGAAAGCCGATCTTGGCGGCTTCGGCATCGAAATAAACGTTTACGGAACTGGTGGAGTGATGAATGCCTCCGCCCATGAAAATCACTTCCTTGGTGATGGGCACAATGTCTGGCGCGAGCATGGCGGCGAGCGCCAGGTTGGTCATGGGGCCGCCGCAATAGACGGTCACCTCGTGTGGATTAGCGCGAATCGTGCGGATTATGAAGTCCGCGGCGGGCTCGGGCTGGGCCTTGATTTGAGCAAACCGGCTGTATGGCGGAGGCAGCGGCTCTACTTCGTCACGGTTTCCGGCATCTTTCGCGAAGCTCCCCAGATATCCTTCGTTACCGAGAGACCTCGAACCAAACATCTGGTAGCGCATCTGCGCCTCCGCTTTGGTGTTGAGCAAGGGTTCCTGGGCGCCCATGAACACCGGCACCTCGGGGCGGCCCATGATTTCGAGCAGACGCAGTGCGTACGCGGTTTCCTGTTTGGCCCACATATCACAGGTGACGGTGCAAATACCAAGTAGGTCGATGTTGTCAGCCTGCAGGAGCATCAATGTGGCGACCGTATCGGTGGAAAGCGGTCCGCGGTGATCCTGGTCGTAGATCAGTTTTTTCTTGCCGCCCGATCCGGAAGGAGTTTGGGTAACCGGAGAGAACATGGCGCTGTGGGCGAGCAGACCGGATGATGTTCGCATTCTGTCCCTTCTCCTTCGATTCTACGGCTCAAACAACCACAGCATGGTCCCAGTGTTTCCGCTGTAGATTTAACCACACGAATGATGGGCCGAGTGAAGCTTTGCCCTCGACGCGATGCGCTTGTTTGTTGTGGAGCAAAGAATAGCCGGACCATTGCCACCGACGACTTGTTGCCGAATGCCTCAAGGAACGCCGGCATGGTGTCGCGATCGAACACACTGGAAAACTCGTGCACCGCCACTGCGCCAGACTCCTTGACACTGCCGGAAGCGAAACCATAACATCAACAGTTGCCCGATCGTGCCGGCGTGGCTCAGTGGTAGAGCGAGGGTCTCATAATCCCTAGGTCGTGGGTTCGATTCCCGCCGCCGGCACCAAACATTCTATGTACGGTCCGGACACATGGGTAACAGAACGTACCGGCTACATGGGTAACAACTTCGGGCCGAACGGATTCTCGAGCGGTTCGAGCACTCGAGTGTCAATATCGAAATACCCCAAATCATAATCCATAAAGCTGACCAGCCAGATATCGATTCCCGCTCCCGGCACCAGATGTTTCGAGGTCCCTCGCTGCGATTGGGATTTCGGCTGCAGGCTCCCGCTGCGCTCACGCCTGCAAAGCGCGGGCTCGGAATCATCAAATAAGGTGCGCTCTGGATGGAATCACTCCATTGGCACACGCGGCGAAAAATCAGCAATCGATCCGAGTAATCCGCGAAGAAGTCGATAAGCTTGAGTAGGCACTTAAGGAGACCTTGCCGGGCTAAGCTTCTGGGGCAAGACTTCGAAAGAAATCGGGTGGCATTTGCCCGTTGAGTCTACTCGGCACACCCTGCTGATCTAACAGAGAGGAGTTTCGGTAATGTGACCGTCTTGAACGTCCTGGACTCTTCCTTTCCAGTCGCCGCCACTGCCGTTCCAGTACTTAACCGCCGAATGCACGGTCGCGCCCAGATAAAACAGAGCCGCTAGCGGTAGGGTCAATGCCCATGCAGGGTTCAGTCCATAGTAGCGCACCATGGTCGAGTACGTCATCGTCATGACCGCCCAGGCCGCAGCGCCCATAAAGATCGCCAGCCTGCTGTGTGTGAGCAACAACAGTGGAGGTGCCAGATAGGTGATCACCATGCCCGCAATGGTGCACAGTAGCAGCAGCGAGGAGTGCTTCAATTGGTTGAAGGCAGTGCGCGAGACCATGTGCTCAACGTCCGAGAATGTCTCGTATCGTCGCAAACTTTGACTCTGATCTGCTAATCCTATCCACAATCTCCCGCCGTGCTGCTTGAGGAGCCGGGCCAGCGAGCAATCATCGATAAGTGCGCCGCGAGTGGCTTCCAGTCCTCCGGCGCGTTCCAGAGTTTCTGCTCTCACAAGCATGCAGCCCCCCGCCGCACTGGCGGTCGAGCGCCGGGTATCGCGAATCCAGGCTGGCGGGTAGAGCATGAAAAAGAAATACACGAAGGCGGGAATGAGCAGTTTTTCCGGAAGGCTCTCGCAATGCAGCTTCACCATAAACGAGACCAAATCGTAACGACCATGCGAAGCAATGAGACCCAGATTCGCTACTGTCTCTGCACCATGCACTACATCAGCGTCCGCGAGCAGGAGCCATGCGGGATTTAACGCGCGTGCGCGCTCAATGCCCTGGTGCATCGACCACAATTTTCCCGTCCACCCGGCCGGCAAGGGCTTGCTCTGAATCACAATAAGCGCATCGGCCTTGCCTGCTTTTTCTGAAGCGCGCCGTGCCACATCCGCTGTACCGTCCGTACTCTCATCATCCACGAGGAGGACGGGCATAGCCACGCACTGATTTAATAAGGATGTGACGACCGGACCGATCAGTTCTGCCTCATTGCGGGCCGGAACTACGGCAACGACGCCGCCCGGAAATCCCGTCTTGTCACTGGCGTCGGGCTTAGGGCTTTTAATACGCCAGAAGGCCCCCCTGGCCAAGGCGAGGTAGGACCAGGTCACGGCTGTAAGTATAGCGACGCTCGTGGCAAGCACCGACATCAGCGTGAGCCCGAGAGTACAACTTAGGAGATGTCAGATCAAGGCACACGTAGACGATCACGATCTGGCCCTCTTGAATCTTTGGGCTCGACTGCCGAGTAAGTGCAAATCGCGGATTTGACGCTATGTATACCTGTGATTGTGAGAGTGTCGTTTCCGTTGGGAAATTCTACCCTGCAAAGTAGAGTAGCGCGCTAGCGCCAAGGTTTGATCAGTACAAACAGTCGGACAATCTGCTGACGCCGCGTGGGATTGCCTCGGTGAAGGTCATGCGGATTCCGTGCTCCGGTCGCAAGATCACCATCGGGCGTGCTTCGATCGTCTGGCCCGGAACCAGCCGGAAATCGTATTTTCTGAGCAGAACACTCAGAATCATGAGGATCTGCAGCATGGCGTAGTTGCCGCCGATACAGCCCCGCGGCCCAGCTCCGAAGGGCAAATAGGCGAAGGGCCTGTGAAGCTTCTCATTCGCTTTGGTGAAGCGTTCCGGGTCGAAACTCTCCGGGTTCTCCCAGTACTGCGGCGAATGGTGCGCGCCGTAAATGAACACAACGACCGTCGACCCCCGGGGTATAGCGAGATCCCCTGCGCGGTCGTCTGCGAGAGCCATTCGGTCGACCATCCAAAACGGCGGATAAAGGCGCAGCGCCTCCTGTATGACCTGAGTCGCAAACTCGAACTTCGGAACGTCGGAGTAACTCAGAGGCGCTTCGCCCAGCACAGAATCGAACTCCTGCCGTACCCTGTCGAGACAATCCGGACGCGAGCTTAGCAAGTAGAGAAGCCACGATAAAGCATTCGACGACGTTTCATGGCCGGCGACCAGCAGTTGCATGCTCTCGCTGAGGACCAACTCATCGCTCATGCCTTGGCCGTCGCTGTAGCGAGCATCCATCAAGATCTGCAGCAGATCGTGGCCGGGCGCCTCCTGGCGCCGCCTCCGGATGTAGTCGAGCAGAATGCCGAAGGCGCGGGTTCGCATTTCCTCGTGTCTGCGCAGTTCGCCCGAGACGGCAAACCAGGGATTCAGGTAGGGCTGAATGGTTTGACGAACCATAAATTCCTGGATGGTCGAGATGGTCCAGGCTGATGAGGTCGATGTCTTCGTCTTTCAAGCCGGGCGCCAAACAGAGACCTGCCGACCATCCCGAAGGTAATTTTCATCAGGTGGGGGTAGATATCGACGGGGCCGATACGGGCTTGTCTGTCGAAATCCCGCAGCGAGTCGGCGAGGGAGTCCTGCATGATCGAGGACAGAACTTCCAGTTGCTTTCGATCGAAACCCTTCTGGATGAGGCGCCGTTGCGTGCGCCAGACTTCCCCGTAGCTGGTGAGAAGACCCTTGCCCAGGAAATGGCCCATCCGCTTCACTTGAATCTCGGATTTGTGGTAGTTCTCCGAATTCGTCTTCAGCACGTGCTGAATGACGACGGGATTGGTGGTTACGATGGCCTCCTTGACGCCGCCAAAATAGAATCGGAAGGTGTCGCCGATGGAGCGCGGTGTACTTCGAGAGAACCTGTACGGGATTGTGGGCCATCGCGCGCGAATCCAGGAAGGAGCGAAATCGGGAGACGGCGGGCACGCTTTGCGGCAAGATCACGCCTCGCTACCCAGGCGCTTCGAGAAACACGCTGTGTAGTCGCCTGAATTTAGCCATCGAAAATTAATCCTCGTTTCCCAATTGTTTCAAAAGTATCAGATGATGTTTGATCGCCCGGCTCATTGTGGGATGTTGCCGATAGGGAATGCCATACTCTTCGGCGGTCTCCTTCACAATCCGGGTCAGCGGAGCATAGTGAGTGTGGCACACAAAAGGGCACAGATGATGGACTATATGGTGGTTGAGCCCGCCAGCAAGCCAACCGACGAGCGGGTTCGTCGTCGCATAGTCGGCCGTTGTCGCGAAGATGTGATAAATCGCCGTTGTCAAACTCGCTGCGGTCTGAGGGAAAGTAAGTGCTGTCGACCGTGTGTGTGGTCTGGAATACCAGCGCTACGGTCAAACCGATGATCGAATGGGCAAGCACGAAAGCCAAAGCGACCAGCAGAGGCGATTTCCCCAGCAACACGACCGGCAAAATAAGCATGTAGGTGAGGTAGAATCCTTTACCCGCAAAGAGGATGGCGTATTCCCGCACCGGATGCTTCGTGCGTTTCAGATATTCGTGGGACGGGAAGAAAAAGGCACTCAAAGTCCCTCAGGAACACATAATCGAGAGAAAACAGCGCGTAAAGGAACAGTGCATAGATGTGCTGGAACCGCTGCAGGCGCGCGCGGGGTTCGTGGGGCGTAAACCGAAAGATGCGGCGTCCCGTAAGCGCGTCGTCTTCACCGTGGAGATTGATGCAGGAGTGGTGGCCTCGATGATGGAGGATCCGCCACATGTATGAGTTGATTCCACAAACATCGAAAACATAGTTCAGGACTTTGTTTACCGACCGCACCGACGAGATGGCGTTGTGGTTGCTGTCGTGCGCGATGTTCAGCAAAAGGAATGTCTGGGCGAGGCATTTAAAAGGTAGAGGCCGACGAACCTCCATGAATCCGGCTTGAGCGCGTAAAGAGCAATCCAGCTGCCCGCCAGCACTGCCAGCCCCACGGCGATTTTGACCCACATGGTGCGGTCGGCTTTGGGGGAAATGTTTCCGTCGGAAAAGAAATTGTCGAGGCGGCGGCGCAAGACTTTCGGGAATGAAGACGCACACGCCGGGTCGCCAACGGAGTGCCGCAGCGCAGCCTCCGATGGTACAAGATCATCAATCTCCGGCTTCAGACTAATCACCGCCTCGTCTCGGACGTCACCAGCGCAATGATGTCAGGTCGGCCCGATGCATCCCGGCCTGGTTTGCCGAGGGTCGACTCGGCCGGCGGCGGATTTTGTTGGCTAGACACCGCCTCTGGCGCAAGCGTCAGAAATTGATGTTAGCCCTGAAACTTAAACAAGATCAAGGGAATTTCGGATCACCCGGAGCCCGGCGGAACGGCGCATGTTCTCGGAAGTGACAGAGGTAGAATTCTTCCCAGCTTTCCGAATCTCTGTTACCATCGACCGCTCAGTGATATCGAACGAAGACACTTTGAGTCGGGCGATCCGACGCCCGGCGGCGCTGTCCCCACCGGACCGACAGACGCATGGTGTTCAGAATGGCTGTGCCTCTGTTCTCGAAGTTACTCTGCCCCCTGGGTTACGGGGAGCAGCGAGACTTTTGTTTTCTTATAACAGAGTATTCTCATTCAACGCAGGACGTTAGCGGATGGCGGTGCCACCGCCATTGAGTACCGATCCGATCTATGATGGCTTCGATTTTGGACAAGCTGGATAGTCTAGGGGATGAGCACCCGCACAGACTTCTCTATTCGTACATTGACCTGAACGGCAATCAGATCGGAGGCTACTCTTACGAGTCGTTTCTCCACCGGACGAAGGTGATCGCCGGACATTTGCGCAAGGAGCATCGTTTCGCGGCGCAGGACCGTCTTCTGCTCGCCTACCCGCCGGGGCTCGAAATGATTTGCGCGTTTTTTGGCTGCGTGCGCGCGGGATTGATCCCCGTTCCCGTCTATCCCCCCAGTTCTCATGGCTTCCAGGGTGCCCTGTACAAAATGGTCCACATCGCAAAGGATTGCCAGGCGGCGGGCATTTTAACGAGCAAAGACTACCTCGGATCCCTGAAGACAAATCTCGCCAGAAGCGGAGTCTCGGCATCCGGAGTCGACGTCGACTACATTTCCGGTCTTCGTTGGATCGTGACGGAAGACTTCGTCGATACGATTTCGGACGAAACTTTCAACGGCGCTTCGAAGATTCTGTTTCTCCAGTACACGTCGGGGTCGACGAGAGATCCCAAAGGCGTGATGGTCACGCACGAAAACATACTGCATAACTGCCCGCTCGTGATCGACCATCCCGCGCCGGTAGTCGTGTCCTGGCTTCCGCAGTATCACGATATGGGGCTGATTGGGTGCTACCTTTATCCCGCGCTTACAGGCGGCACGACCTACGGCTTCGCTCCCACGGATTTCATTCAGCGCCCGGCCCTGTGGTTCGACGCGATCAAGACTTATGGGGCCAGCGCCTCGGCGGCGCCCAACTTCGCTTACGACTATTGCCTGCGCGCTGGGCGGCTTTCGAAGGAGAGTCTGGAAACTTGCGATCTCAGCTCGCTCCGGTTGCTGATGGTTGCCGCGGAACCCGTCAAACCCGGACACTTACACACGGTTTCTGCAGGCCTTTCAGCCCTATGGACTTAAGTCGGAGAGCTTTTTTGTCGCGTACGGGCTGGCGGAGAATACTCTGGCGGTTTCGCTCGGTGGCCGCAATATCATTTCCGTCAACAAGAACGCCATCGCGCTGGGCAAGGCCCGCATGACCACGGAGGTTTCCGAAATCGGCGCGGCCACTCAGATTGTCAGTTGTGGAACTCCCCTGCCGGGCCTCACCGTAAAGATCGTGGATCCGGAGAAGCACGTCGCTCTGGAGCCGGGTCGATATCGGCGAGATTTGGATCGCTGGAGGGAGTAAGTGCCTGGGTTACTGGAATAATCCGGAACTGACGCTTAAGATGTTTCATGCCCGGCTGGTGGACGACAGCCCCTATGACGATGGCTACCTTCGGACCGGCGACATGGGTTTCTTCCACGACGGCGAACTCTTCGTTTGCGGCCGTATCAAGGACATGATTATTCTCCGCGGGCAAAACTATTACCCGCAGGATATCGAGGAAGTGGTGGAGAAAGCATCCGGCCTGATCCGGACCAATTGCGTTGCCGCGTTCCAGATTCACGAAGACAGCGAGCCGGCGCTGGCGATCGTCGCCGAAGTGAAAAATCCTAAAGCGCTTCCGGATGCGCTGAAGATTGCCGCCGCGGTCCGGAATTACCTCAACGTGGAAGTGGCGCTGATTTCCTTCATAGCACCCCGTGCGATACCGAGAACCAGTTCGGGCAAGATCATGCGCCACAAAACCAAGCACATGTGGCTGGAAGGTCAATTTACCGTTCTCTCGGAGTTTTCGCGGGAAAAAGACGCCGGACCCTCAACCTCCGGTTCTGAAGGCCAGTCGCCTTTCGACGTATTGAAAGCCCGGTACAACCTGACCGGCACGGAATCGTACAACCTCGTCGAAGCCGGGCTGGATTCCCTGGATCTTGTTGTGTTCATGCACGAGATCAAGGAACTTTTAAAGGATAAAGGCGCCGATATGCTGGCGAGGCAGGTGGATATCGGTCTCATTCAGCGTGTCAGCGTAGCCGAGCTGTTTCGACTGGCCGAACAGTTGGAGCGTGCTCCCGAAGAAGCGCTGGTTCTGCTGCGGCATTCCCTGGCGGCTTTCCGTGAAGAGCAGCGCGCGGCGGAAAAGCTGATGATGAGCAACGACAGGAAGCTCATCTTCGAGCCTCCGGCGCCTGCGTTATTGCCCGAGATACCGATCCTGAATCATGTTCTGCTCACGGGCGGCACCGGCTTCATCGGACCGTTCCTCGTGAAAAGTCTGCTGGAACAGACGCGTGCGAAGATCCATGTTCTCGTCAGGTCTTCCGACGAGCATCAGGGCAGGCAAAGACTGAGGGCGGCGATGGAATCGATGGGGCCTTGCGCGGCGGGGCTGATGCAGATGTTCGAGGCTCGCGTGATTCCCGTTTGCGGAGATCTTGGGCAGACGAAGCTGGGCCTGACGCCGGAAGTCTGGGATTTCCTCGCGAGTGAAATCGATACGGTGTTCCATAACGGCGCAACCGTAAACTACCTGCTCAACTACGACCGGATGCGTGACGCGAACGTGCTGGGAACGAACGAGGTCTTAAGACTGGCGTTCGAAGGACGGCCCAAGAGCTTCAATTACGTCTCGACTACCTTCGTGTTTGGCTGGGCGGTTAAGAAAGTCCTGTATGAGACCGACTTGAACGAGAATATGGAGCTTCTCGATTTTGGATACAGCCAGTCCAAATGGGTATCGGAACAAGTGGTTATGGACGCGCGCCGCCGGGGACTTGCTACGCGGATTTTCCGGCCCGCTCTGGTGAGCCCCTCCGTTACCGGCGGAGGCAATAACTTCGATATAGCCGTTCGTTTAGTTGCGTTCATGGTGAATCACGGCATTGGAGTCGATGCTCTGAACCAGGTTAGTTTCGTTCCCGCAGACATCACGGCTAACAATATCGTTGCGATTTCCACCACTCCCGGCACGGCTAATAAGACTTATCACGTTACGAGGGACGATTACGCGAACATGCTGGATATTACCGGACTGATTACCAAGGCGACCGGCCGGCAATTTGAAGTGTTTAGTCTTCCCGACTTCGTTCCCGAGCTGATCAGGAGATGCAGGAAAGGAAGATCTGCTCTTTCCGCTGCTGGACTTTCTGGTGGGCTCCGTGGACAACATCTCGGCGATGGAGTTCAAACGCTACGACAGTTCCTGCTATCAAGCGGCTCGGAATGCTTCCGCATGGGGCAAGCCGGATCCGTCTCTCGAAGATACGGTCAATGGCATCCTGAGATTCATGCAGCGAAAGGGAATCATCTCGGTTGCGGCTCGTGAGTTCAAGGCCGTGGGCAACTGCCGGTAGGCGGTTGACCGCGCGGATGCATCGGGCGTGGCACAGCGACGTTACTGTTTCCGAAATACCATGTTCTCTTTTACTTGCTGACCGGTTTCCAACGTGCCTGTCGTGGTTAGCGTCATCTGTTGTCCGTCGGCGGAAACCACCCACCGATCCCTTTGAGCGATTTGATCGTCTCGCCGGTAAATCGAATCGACCGTGTGAGCGTCGACAAGTTGGAGCGTCACGGTATCGTTGCTGGAGTTTTTCAGATCGTATTCCTTGCCGTCAAAGCGGGCGGTGTAGCTGAACTCACCCGAGAAGCGGACCCCGTCCTTTCCGTCCGCCTCGATCTTGAGCGCCAACCCTTGCCGCAATCGAGTCTTACTCAGATCCTCGGTCCACTCACCAGCGAATAAGTCATCGGCGACCTTCGTGCCCCCGGTCCGCGTCCACACGGTGATCCGGTCGGCACGGCCGTTCTGTGAAGTCGTGCTCGTTAACTCGTTACCATCACTCGACAGTTTGTCACGAATCGTCGCCACTACGGCTCCATCCTTTTTCTCTTTGATTTCGACTTGATTCTTATCGATCCTTCGCAGCTCGATTTGATTAAACGCCGGATTGCCTTGTACGGACGCTTCATGTCCGTCCCACTTCGCCGTGAAATCGAGGTGGGTGTCGCCTGAAATCACTACGTGCACTGCATCGTGTAGAGATGTGATGGAGAGTTTGTTGGGGGGATCCAGGGAAGACTGCGCGGAGATGAGCGTCCAGGAGCCGATGCGGGGGTCTGCGGCACCAAGTTGAATGGCGGCAACCAGCCCGAGCAACGCGAGTTTGTGCATTGGTCCTCCTGGAAACCGTGTATCCTTACCACGCAATAAAATAATACGAACTCGTCCGGAATGCGAACCCGTCCGCGCCGGTTTAGTCGGAAGCAGAGCCTTCAAACTTCAAATGAAGACTGATCCGGAATTCCGAACTGGCCTCCGCGCGGGATGTAAATCTCCTTAACCGTAACGATTTTGCATGACATTATGAATCTCGTGCATGTGCGCCGTTTCTGGCTGGCCGGGGTAGTCCTTGCCGCCGTCCTTGCGCTTCTTCCATTTTCCTTTCACGCCGAGCGCCATCTGGAGACCGCAACCCGCATCGAAGGTAGCGAAGCGGAAAGTGTCGCGCAGGAGTTGGCCACTCGTTTTCGTTCGCCATTCGTCGACCGCGTGGTCCTGGTGATTCAGGGACTCCCCCCTGCCGATTCGGAGGAGGGCGAGCAAGCGTTAGCAACAATTGAGGAGGGACTGAGAGAGGAACCCGGCGTGTCCGGAGTGGTTTCCCATCTTGATTTTCGCGATCCGATTTTCCTGGGCAAGGGAGGAGGAACTTTTGTTCTGGTGGGACTCGCGTCGACCGAGGGTCCCGTCGAGTCGCTCGTCCCTAAGCTTCACGAGCTGGCGAACTCTCTTCAAAACCAATTGCGGGGCCGTTATCCGGCGGTGAAGCTCGAACTGACGGGCGAGACGCCACTTAATTTCGACATTCGGAAAGCTAGCGCCGATGACGTGCAACACGCCGAAAGTCTCGTGATTCCTGCGACGCTCGCACTTCTGCTGGTGGCTTTCGGAAGCCTGGTGGCGGCCCTGATTCCATTAGCCGTTGGCCAGCTTGCCATCGCGACCACTCTGGCGATTGCAGGATTCCTGGCCCTGCGTTGGCACTTGTCCATTCTGGTTCAGAATTTGGCCACGATGCTTGGGCTAGGCTTGGGAATCGACTACGCGCTCCTCATGGTCAGCCGCTTCCGGGAAGCGATTGCCGCCGGGCAAAACGGAGTCAAAGCCTCGGTCATCGCGGCACGTCAGGCAGGTCATACCCTCCTGATTTCAGCCTCGACTGTGGCCATCGGATTTCTAGCCCTCTTGACCGTTCCCATCAGCGAAGTCCGTTCCATCGGTGTGGCTGGATTCCTGGTGGCGGGAATGAGTGTGCTGCTGGCAAATACCCTCGTTCCGGCAGTGCTGGCAGCTCTCGGTCCGCGAATTAATGCTGGCCGGTTGCCCTTTATCGCAAGTTTGGATGCGCATCGGGCAGCACGCACGGGAAACCGCTGGAGGCAGTGGGGGAAGGTGATTGTCGCCCATCCCTGGCTTGCCATCTTTCTGGCAGGCGCCCCCTTGCTTCTGCTCGCCTCGCAGGCCGCGCGGCTCGATACCAGCGTCCCCAGAGGGGATTGGCTTCCGCCAGCGGCGGAATCGGTTCGCGCGCTTCACACCCTTGAACAAATGGATCGGGTTGGCATTGTTTACTCGTTGCGCGTGATTCTCGAACTTCCAACGGATTCCATCGCGCAAACGGACGCGGGGTGGAATGCACTCGATCGTTTCACCAAGCGGCTCGCGAGCGACCCTCGTTCCGACCGCGTGATCTCCATCACAACGATGGCGGAGAGCGACCGGTCTTCCCTCGGCAACCTCTCGCGTGAGACGCGTCGAACGTTCCTGAGTCGCGACGGGCGGGCGGCGCTGCTTGAGGTGTTACCCGCGGCTTCCGTTTCCCTGAACGATCAGGTCAACTGGGTGCGGGAACTGCGGAAGACCGGCGCGGCAGCTCTCACGGGAATACCCGGCGCCACGCTGCGCATTGGAGGCATCCCGGCGCTAAATGCCGATTATCAGACGATTGTCAGGGACCGGTTTGCTTCGGTAATGGCGCTGGTGGTGGGAGGGACGCTCCTGGCGCTTCTTGGCGGGTTCCGATCGCTTTTCGCCGCCGTGAAGGCCATCGCTCTGAACTTGCTCTCGGTTGCGGCCTCCTTCGGAGCATTGGTTCTAGTGTTTCAGGACGGACACGGAAGTAGCTTCCTGGGAGTTCGTGAGGGAACGGGCAGCGTATTCCCCATTGTGCCAATCGTCGCCTTTGCCATCGTCTTCGGACTGAGCATGGATTACGAGGTGTTTTTGGTCGCGCGAGTCCTCGAAGCGAGGAGGAGCGGGCTGAGTGAAATGGAGGCAATCCCCGAGGGGCTAGCCAGAACCGCAGGACTGATTACGAGCGCCGCCGCGATCATGATTGTGGTATTCGCGGCATTCACCTTCGGAAACTTCCTGGTGGTTAAGATGCTCGGATTTACGCTGGCGGTAGCCGTGTTTATTGACGCAACACTGGTTCGCATTGTGATCGGCCCTGCGCTTCTTCGTATTGCAGGCGATTGGAACTGGTGGCCTGGAGGGCTCGCCGCCGCACGCAGTGCACCGGTGATCGCCAGCGGCGAATGATGCAAATCGATACGCGCAGTTCAACGCATTCCGAACCCGTCTGTTTTGGGCGGGCGCACGAGCGGAATCCTGGGTTGATCTTCTGCTGCTGGAGGTTTTCTGGAAACTTACGCAGAGTCTTGCACATTTTCACGGCGATTAAACATTAACAGCATTGTTTTCAATTGTTTATATTGAAACGCAGCGGAGTTAAAATCCCACTCACTTCAAGAATCTCTTTGCTTTCCTTCCCTGGCGGATTAGTACGATGTTTCAGGTACAAGTTGAGCGCAAGAATCAGTTCATCTCGCGTCCAGTCTGGATTTGAGACCGACCCGCCTACTGTGACCTGCGACCTCCCCCGTTGAGGCGCACTTAGTGCGTCTTCGAATCTGAAGAAAATTCTCAAAAAAGATTCCGGTACTCCGCGTAACCGCCGCGTAACCGTAATGGGGGTTTTCAGCGCTTTTGGCGTTTCTGGCGTTACGTAGAATCAATAACTTACGCTCTATCAATGAACGTAATAGGTTCGATTCCCGCCGCCGGCACCATTACTTTCTGGGTCCCACCCTGGATGCACGCCCTGCGAGCGTCTACCGCATTCGTTGCGTTCTCAGAGAGCGTGTGACATAACTTTCCGCGATGCGATTGAGCATCAGCGGAGAGATGACCCCTCGGATTAACCCTCAGCGGTGGCGGCGCGCATGCTTCCCGAAACGCTAGTTCTCGTTAATCCGGTGGCTGGAGGCGGCGCCGCTCGCAGAGTTTTGCCGGCGGTGGCGAGCTACCTCGCGCAGCAAAATCACTCCGCCGACTTTGCGGAGTCGGAGAGCACCGCAGATTTGCGCGCCCGAGCCGCCGAAGGCGTGCAGCGGGGTTACCGTAACATTATCGCGCTTGGCGGTGATGGCACCTTTCATCACTTGGTCGAGGCGGCGCTTGGATCCTGCGTTCAACTCGGATTCTTTCCGGCCGGGCACGGCAACGATCTCGCTTCGTCGTTGGGTATCCCCAGCGATGCGGTCGCCGCCGCAAGCGCTTTCCTTCGCTCGCGTCCGCACCATTTCGATGTCGCCAAGATGCGTTTCCCCGGCGCCGATCCTGCACACCCGTGTGACGCGGGTGCCGACCGCTTTGCTCCTACCGTGCTGGTGGGCGCCGGCGGCATCGGGCTCGACGCGGAAGCCGCGCAACTCGCCAACACGCGCTTTGCCCGCTGGCCCAGTGCGTTCCGTTACATCGCCGGAGCGCTGCAAGCGTTCCGGCATTTTCCCCCGCTAGACGTAGAACTCGAGCTGGACGGCACGATCGAGCGCGACCGCGCGCTCTTTGTCGCCGTTGCCAACGCGCCGTATTACGGTTCGGGGATTCGCATTGCGCCCGCAGCGAAAATGGACGACGGGCTACTCGATGTGGTGCTGGTGCGGCCGGTCGACTGGACGCGCATGGTCGACGCAATTCCGATGCTGTTGCTCTCGGGAGACACCCGGTGGAGTGAACTGCGGCGTTTTCGCGCGCGTCACTTGCAGATTAGGACCAGCCGACCGGCCCTGGTCCATTCGGCAGGAGAAATCGTTGGCGCTACTCCCGTCGAACTCGAAGTATTGCCAGGCGCAATTTCGATAGTCGTTCCGAATCAAAGCATGGTGGAGGGGTAAGGTGCGGGAGCCGCAAGCTTCCCTGCACAGAACATCGCGCTAGTTCTTGTCCTTCTTTTTGTCCAGCTTGAGCGTCAACTCCATGTCTTTGCGATTATCGAAATTCGATATAGTCCGAACCGCGGAGCTGACGTCGCCCTTCTCGGCGTGCAATTCGTAGTCCGCGTTAGGATCGAGGCCACTGAATCGGTACTGCGCCGAGGAATCGGCGATGTACGTTTTCACCGATTGGCTGCGCAGGTTTTTCAAGTAGACGATGCTCTCCGGCACCGGGTTTTCGTCCCGGTCGATCACGCTGCCACGTATCGTGCGCAGCTTGGCCTCGCGGGCCTTGGCATCCTTGTCGCTTTCCTGCGAACGCACTCCGGGCGTCAGAATCGCTCCCGCGAGCACAACCAGTAAAACCCCACTCCAGAATTTCTTCATGTTTTCAAGACTCTCCAAAATCCTACCCCAGCGGAACGCGTCGGTTGGCACGCTTGTGATGAACCCGCTTCGGCTGGCGCGAACCGGTTAGCGGGACGCTAACGATTGGGATGCACTGAGGAGGCTAAGCGATCATTCATCGATGTCTTCGTCCGGCTCTCCGATCCCCTCTTCTTCGTCCTCCGGGTCGTCGTCCTCGTCATCCTCGTCATCATCATCGTCGTCGTCGAGGGTGTCGAGGTCATCATCATCGTCCTCGTCCAGGATAGCCTTCAATTGCACCGGATGGATTTGCGCGACCTCGAGCTCCACGCTGCACTCGGGACAAACCACCACTTCACCCTCTTCCACTTCCTCTTCGTCCAAGTCGATCTCCGCTTCGCACTCCGTGCATTTCACCAAGAGAGCTTCCTCCTTCCAGGACCGCCGGCGTGACCCGAACCGCCAAGCGCTAGCGTATTATATAACGTGAGCCTTCGCTATTTCGCTCATGGAGTTTTGCACCTTTGCCGCGCAAAAGAGAATATCCAGACCGCCCGATCGTGGGCGTCGGTGGGGTGGTGATCGAGCACGGCCGCACCGTGCTGATCCGTCGCAGCAATCCCCCTCTGGAAGGCCAGTGGTCCATTCCCGGCGGAATCCTGGAAGTGTCGGAGACCATTTTGCAGGGTGTGGAGCGCGAGTTGCACGAAGAAACCGGCCTGGTGGTCCGAGCGGGGGAATTAATCGAGGTCTTCGAACGAATCATTCCGGATAAGCATGGCCGCACGCAGTATCATTTCGTGATTATCGATTACCTATGCGAACGCCTATCGGGTAGCCCTCGTCCGGGAGGTGACGCTTTGGAAGCGGTGTGGGTGGAGCAAGGCGATCTAGAACGCTACGCGCTGGTCCCGGCCGTGATTCGTGTCCTAGGGAAAGCGTTTGAACTCGCCCGCCTTAGGGATTCCCTGCCTCGTTAATTCTGGGCCGGGGCCACAATTTGTGCGGCAGTACTCGAGAGGGATCCTGTCAAAGAAGCGAGCGCAGCCACACCGGCAGCCCTTGCCGCTCGCGCGATTATCCCGCGGCCGCTTCCGGAATCTGCCCGAAGCGCCGGTCGCGAGCCTCGTATTCACGCACCGCCGCGGAAAGATCCGCACCCGAAAATTCCGGCCACATCCGCGGAGTGAACACCAACTCCGCGTAGGCACATTCCCACAGCAGAAAATCGCTCAGGCGGCGCTCGCCGCCGGTCCGAATCAATAGGTCGACGTCCGGGGAAGGGCCTCCTGCGTGGGTCGCCTCCCCCAGCCGGCGCGCAAATTCCTGCTGGGTTACCGCCGTGCGGCTCGAGGCGCTGCCGCAAGCCGCGCGGACGATGGCCTCGCGCGCCGAATAATCCACGGCGATCCGCAGCGTTACGTTCTGCGCCCGCGCGGTGCAGCGTTCTGCATAATCGATGGCCGCAATCAGCGAAGCCGGCAGCCGCTCGCGGCGTCCGATCACTCGCACCCGTATGCCCGACGCCGCGCAATGGCCGGCGTCCTCACGTAGAAACGTCTCAAACAAGCCCATCAGCGTGGCTACTTCTTCCGCCGGCCGCTGCCAGTTGTCCGCAGAAAGAGCGTACAGCGTGAGTATCGAAATCCCCAGCTGCGGAGCCGCCTGCGCCACACGCCGCACCGCCGCCAAACCCGCGCGGTGACCGTCGGAACGGGGCCAGCCACGCGCCGACGCCCAGCGACCGTTGCCATCCATCAGGATCGCCACGTGAATGCCCGCTTCTTGCGGCGGGTTCAGGGCGCTTCGGTTTTGCAGATAGGTAGCCAAGGAAATCTTCGGTTCATCCCTCTCGCGTGGCGCGGATTAAGGCTTCCATGTGGTTGAGATACTTTTCCAGCGCCCGCCGGCCGGCCGGGGTCAGACTGAATTCGGTCTTTGGCAGCCGGTTGGCAAAGGTTTTCGTGCAGGCGATGTATCCGGCGTCTTCCAACTTGCGCGCGTGGACGCTCAAGTTGCCGTCCGTGGTTCCCAAAAGTTGCTTCAATTCGTTAAACCGCAGCGTCTCGTTCACCGCCAGCGCGCTGATGATTCCCAGACGGGTACGCTCGTGAATCAACTGCTCGAGCGCAATCGGTGATGTTTCCGCAGAAACATTCACCGCCGCGCCGGCACGATGGGAGGGCGCACTCCGCCGAGCTGGGCCCGCTGCTTTCGCTTCGCGCACCGCGCGCCCTGCGCTCGATTTAGCCACCATATCTCCTCGCAATGACTCCCCCGAAAACGATGTGCAGCACCCCAAACCCCGCTGCCAGAAACGCATTCCCCCACGAAGCCGGACAAAAGAAGGCCACCGCCCCCAACACCATGAAGCAGAGCCCCATCAACGGAACGATTCGAATCGAAAATGCGCCGGCGGTGACCACTCCGGTCCCATACAGCAGCAGCCACATTCCGGGAAGAAGTTCGGTGAGGCCGGCGCGATACATCACGAAGCTCAAGAGTGCGCCCGCCAGCATAGGCGGCGCAAAACTCAGCGCAAACTTTCTGCCCGGCCCAGCAAAAATCGCCACACCCGCGTCGCGAGCCTTGGCAAACGCGCTCCACCCGGCGATGGCGATAGCCACACAGGCTTCCAGCAGCCAGACGGCCACTGCATCGCGCATGCGCGACTGGCGGGAGGCCACCACCGCGGCGCCCAGTGCGGTGATGCCCATGGCCACGCCGCCCCAGCCCGGGACGGCGGTGAAGGCCACGGCGCGCTCCATGGTCTCGCGAATGAAACGAAGGTTGTCGCGAGCATGAGCATTCAGATCGATAGTTTTCTCAGGCTGAGGGGAGCGAAAGCGGATGGGCTCGGAAGTCACCAGGAAATGCTAGGGCGGGCAACCAATGGTGTCAAGTACTTTGTGCCTTAAAGTTCCCTGCGATTACGGCGTTCAATGCGTGACCCAACCCATCGCCGGCGAGCCGTGTATTAGGTGCAGCAGAAACAGTCCGCCAACCATTGCCTCGATCAAGCTCAGCAGTGTGCCGACCAGGAAATATTCGGCAAACCCCGGCGAATCGATCTGCGGGTAGCGCACGATGGACTTCGCGGTTAGAACCAAGCCGATGGTGGCCGGCGATTGCAGCAGCACGGCGGTCAAAATAACGAAACGCTCCAGCCGGCCGATGTACATCCCGGCGTTTCGTAGCTGCGGCGTGGTCTCATTGGTAAGCTTCACGCCGTCCAAAAAGGACTTGGTCAGATAGCGGATCAAATACCCTCCGGCGAACACCACCAGAAGGTAAACGATCCCCAAAAGCATCATCGCGTTCGGCACGCCGCGAATTCCTGCCAGCAGCGCGGCCCCGCCGATCCACACCGGGGTCCCGGAAATCCAGCAAGCCGCCACCCATACCGTGAGCAAGTGCAGCACTTGATCGACCACGAAGGCGGTAACTCCGTCCCGTATCCGGCCTGAACCGGTGAGCGAAATCTTGACGGTATCGATCAGCAGATGAATCGCCACCAGGCCCACAAACCCCGCCTGAGATCTTCCCGAAAAGAGCACGCCTGAGATCGTCGCCGCGGTCAGCAGTACCGTAGTGATGTAATACACTCCACCGTGCGCCAGATATCCCGTCACCGCGCCGCGCTTCTTGGCATCCACCATCCGGCGCGTCTGAAGAAGAAAATCGGTCAGCAGGTGTGCGAAATACAATGCGAGGAACAGGCGCAGCAGCGGGGCGGGCATAATTATCCAGGGTTTCTGGAACTGGCTGATTTTCGGAGCGCTACGAAAATTGGCTGGCGATCACCTTGCGCATACCTCGAACGGTGTACTCCATTTGCCAGTAGGAGCTGCGCTTCAAGTTTCTCGATACCGTGGAAACATTCACGCCCAGGACCCGCGCGGTGGACCGCACCCCACTCTTCGATCCGTACTCTGCGATGGTCTTCCACTGTTTCTCAGTCACCTTTACGAGCAATGTATCATGCAATCCGTAGATCAGGTTTGCCGTTATGTCGAACACCGAATGGCCCGACCGAAACGCGGTGAGCGCCTCGATCTTCTGCGCTTCCCCCTGTTTCAAGCTCTCGATGGCGCGCCGTGCGAATTGAAATGCTTCCCCTTCCATGCGGTTGACCGGCGCCTGAATTCTTCCCGACACCGGGCCTATTCCGATGCCGATGCGCAGGGTCAACGGCCGCATCCGCCGCCGCAAATCCAATATCAGCGCCGGCACTTCGTCCATCGCACCGCACAGGGCCTGAAATTCGTCGCCGGCGGTAACCGCGTAGGGCAAACGAATCAAGCCCTGGCGCAGATGCCGTGGAGTGACGGCTCGCAATCTTTCGCCGAGCAGGGCGCGCACATGGAGGCGGCGGCGCGAGGAAACAATATCGGCCAGTAGCACGGCATAACAGGTTCTATTTGATGTTGCACGCATAGGTGCAACTTTACAGATTTGCACGTATACGTGCAACACCACAGTTTAGCGGTGGTGCCGTCGCAACATAGTTGCAGCGAGCAGAGCCCTGACGCCGATTCTTTGCGGGGCGTCTTGCGATCCAGGGCCGCGTGCAAAACTCGCGGCGTCCCGGGCACGCCGTAGCGCGAAGCCGGAACGCCAAAGCGCTTTTCTTGAGATGTTGCACGTATACGTGCAAATAGGCAGATTTGCACGTGTACGTGCAACACCAATATTTCGACCGCTATGCACCTGCCACCGCCATAACGCCCCGTGGCGCCTGGGCATTCGGCCCATCCAGCGCTTCCCATTCTTTCGAATTTCCTGATTTCATCGCGGATGCCGGTAGCGCTGCCAGCGCGGTCCTTATCGCTGCCGATTTTTTCTCCAATAGTGTTTGACAGAATGCCTTGGGTGCTCTATAGTCGGGGTTCGTCTTGTAGTTCCTTCCTGCGGGCCGGGAAGTCCTGCTCTTTGACAATCGGATAACACATGCCAGAACCCGTTTGGTTTTTTGAGAATTCCCTGCCTCGCTTAGGCGAGATGGGGACTAACAACCGAGCGATTTAAAAAGTTCGTCTCCGGAACGAGGATATTTCGGTGCAAACCCGAATGCCACGTTACCGGGAACACCAAGTTCAAACGAGAGTTTGATCCTGGCTCAGAGCGAACGCTGGCGGCGTGCTTAACACATGCAAGTCGAACGCGCAGTTTTCTGTAGCAATACAGGAGATGGGCGCGTGGCGAACGGGTGCGTAACACGTGGGTAACCTTCCCTTATGTGGGGGATAACCCGCCGAAAGGCGGGCTAATACCGCATAATATTCCGATGGCTTCGGCTGACGGAATCAAAGCCCGCAAAGGCGCAAGAGGAGGGGCCCGCGGCCGATTAGCTAGTTGGTGAGGTAATGGCTCACCAAGGCTATGATCGGTAGCCGGTCTGAGAGGATGGCCGGCCACACTGGAACTGAGACACGGTCCAGACTCCTACGGGAGGCAGCAGTGGGGAATCTTGCGCAATGGGCGAAAGCCTGACGCAGCAACGCCGCGTGGGGGATGAAGCTTTTCGGAGTGTAAACCCCTTTCGACCCGGAAGAATGCCCGCAAGGGTTTGACGGTACGGGTATAAGAAGCCCCGGCTAACTACGTGCCAGCAGCCGCGGTAAAACGTAGGGGGCCAGCGTTGCTCGGAATTACTGGGCGTAAAGGGTCCGTAGGCGGTGCGGCAAGTCGGAAGTGAAATCTCTGGGCTTAACCCAGAGGCTGCTCCCGAAACTGCCATGCTAGAGTGTGAGAGAGGCGAGTGGAATTGCAGGTGTAGCGGTGAAATGCGTAGATATCTGCAGGAACATCCGAGGCGAAAGCGGCTCGCTGGATCGCAACTGACGCTGAGGGACGAAAGCTAGGGGAGCAAACAGGATTAGATACCCTGGTAGTCCTAGCCCTAAACGATCAGGACTGGGCGTGGGCCCTGTACGGGGCTCGTGCCGTAGCTAACGCGTTAAGTCCTGCGCCTGGGGAGTACGGTCGCAAGGCTGAAACTCAAAGGAATTGACGGGGGCCCGCACAAGCGGTGGAACATGTGGTTCAATTCGACGCAACGCGAAGAACCTTACCTGGGCTTGAACTGCACAGGACCATCTTTAGAAATAGAGACTTCCCGCAAGGGACCTGTGTAGAGGTGCTGCATGGCTGTCGTCAGCTCGTGCCGTGAGGTGTTGGGTTAAGTCCCGCAACGAGCGCAACCCTTACTCGTAGTTGCCACCCGCAAGGGGGAACTCTACGAGGACTGCTCCGGATAACGGAGAGGAAGGTGGGGATGAGGTCAAGTCAGCATGGCCTTTATGTCCAGGGCTACACACGTGTTACAATGCGCGTTACAAAGTGTCGCGAACCCGCGAGGGGGAGCTAATCGCAAAAAAACGCGCTCAGTTCGGATTGCAGTCTGCAACTCGACTGCATGAAGCTGGAATCGCTAGTAATGGCGTATCAGAACGACGCCGTGAATACGTTCCCGGGCCTTGTACACACCGCCCGTCACATCACGAAAGTGAGCTGTACTAGAAGTCGTCGCGCTAACCGCAAGGAAGCAGACGCCCAAGGTATGACCCATGATTGGGGTGAAGTCGTAACAAGGTAGCCGTAGGAGAACCTGCGGCTGGATCACCTCCTTTCTAAAAGAAATGGTAGCACGACCCGTTAATGTACGCGGGAAGGGGCTACCGACGACCTCTCACGGGGTCGACGTTCGGCTTCTCATTAAGCTGGAAGGGTTCTGGCAAGTTTTATCCGATTTTCTCTGATCCTTACGTTTCGGGATCAAGAGAAGGTAAGGGCGCGCGAGACGTCTCGTGATCGCCCGGCAAAGAGCACATATACAAACGCGCGCCCGGTTCGAGCCACCTCGAACCGGGCATTTTTTTTTCCTCCAGCCTGCTTTCGCGCTCCTCGGTCTCCGGTCACTCCACCATCCCGGCCGAAACCCGGAACTCTCCTCCAGCGTCCCTTCCACCGTGTGCACCAACGTTCTGGGGACGATCAGATCTTCCAAGCAACAAGGAGCTTTCCACATGTTGAATCGGGACCGCAGTCGGGCCATCGGGCCAGTGCTTCTGGCGCTGGGCCTTTTCGGCACGTTGGCCATTGCTGGGCCCGGGCCTCAGCAACCTGCGCAACAACCTGGGCAGCCTAGCCAGCAGCCCGCTGCCAATCCGGCCGCCCCGCGCATGACCTTTAAAAACGTGCAGGTGCTGAAGGACATATCCCCGGACGATCTCTTCGCCTCCATGAATTTCATCAGCGCGTCGCTCGGCGTCGATTGCATGTTCTGCCACGTTCGCCCGTTCGATAAGGACGACAAGGACGAAAAGAAAACCGCGCGAAAAATGCTTCAAATGACCACGGCCATCAATCAGCAGAATTTCGAAGGCCACCGCGAAGTCACCTGCAACACCTGCCATCGCGGCAGCGCCAAGCCGGTAAGGGTCCCGGCAGTCGCGGAAGCGAACTTGCCTCCTGGTCCTCCTCCGCCTCGGGCGCCCGCGCCGGGCGAAGGTCCCGCCGCCAAGCCCGCCGAGAATTTCCCGGCACCCGACGCGCTGGTGAGCAAATACACTCAGGCCATCGGTGGGGCTGGCGCGAGTGAAAAGCTTCACAGCCGCATGGATAAGGGTTCGGTCGATGCCGGGCGGTTCCAAGGCGAGGTCGAAGATCTGTTCGCGGCGCCGGACAAATGGGTTTCGATCGTCCATACGGCGCAAGGGGACCACAAGTTAGGCGATGACGGAACAACCGCGTGGCAAGCTGACCCCCACGGTATGCGAGAACTGCATGGGGGCGAGGCGACCGCGGTCAAACATTCCGCCGATTTCACGCGCGACTTCGATTTATCGAAAAACTTCACCCAGATGAAGGTAACGGGCACGGAAGAAATTGGCGATCGCAACAGCTACGTCATTCGAGCGAAGCCCGCTGACAGCGCCGGCTCGGTGAAACTCTACGTCGACGCGGAGAGCGGCCTGCTATTGCGCATGGTCGAATTTGAGGACACGCCTTTGGGTGACATTCCCACGCAGACCGATTTCAGCGATTACCGGACAGTTAACGGGGTGCAAGTGCCGTTCGCCGTGCGCGTCGCGCGCCCCGGCAATGTCACCACCACCCACTACGCTGAAATCCAGTTCAACACCACGATCCCGGCCGATAAATTCACCAAGCCCGCTCCCCCGCCTTCGTCGGATCATCAGTAGCAGGAAGCGCGAGCGGACAATCGACGTTTCGTAGCGCCGCCGCCCAGGTGGGGTTGTGCGGAGCCCGAATGCAAGAACTCTATCGCCATTAACGCGACCGCCACTCCAACCCACCCGCACAATGAAGTTCGATTTCAGCACTCTGCACGCGCCACAGGCTTAACTCCACTACAAAAATCGCGCGCTGCTCTATACCCGCGCATAACGCTGATGCTAGAATGCCAACGTACTTCCTGCGATGGGCCTGTAGCTCAGGTGGCTAGAGCGCACCCCTGATAAGGGTGAGGTCGGTGGTTCAAGTCCACCCAGGCCCACCATTTAATTCAATGACTTACCGAGACCCTCGGTAAGCGAGTCTGCAATTTGGTACGCGTTTTGGTTCACACCTACGTTAGGATCTGAAGATCCGGCCGATCTTGTAATCCCTTCTAGCGCCGAGCAGCATTGATTCGTCTTCTGGTGTCAGTGCTTTTCCGACGCTTGCGTGCTCCCGTTCGAACTTCACCTCGCCCTGGAGTACGGCCCAGAATTTGTAACGTTTAAGCACTTGGCGCAAAACCTGCAACTCTTTGTTTAGTGTCCGAGCTGAAGCGCCTTCGGTTTTGCGGCGGGTCTGATAGATAGCAATCTCACAAATCGATCCGTCTTTGCGCGAAGAGCGGGCTATACTCCGCGCGTGACAAACAGCTGGCAAGTGTTCCTCGTGGCCCTCCAAGTCTTCCAGCTTGCTTTTCTTCTGCTGCACGACTGGATGCCGCTCGGCCGCCTGAACGATATTTCTGCCATCCGCCGCACGATCACTCCGCTGCAAAGGCTTGTGGGTTTACTCGTGCCTGGTATTCCCGTGTTTATCGCGCTCAGCCTCAGCCTGAAATATTTTGGAATCGCTTACCCCGGTTGGGTCAGGTGGTGGCTCCGCCTAACGTACAGTTTGCTTTTCCTGGGGGAAGTCGAGGCGTGGTGGATTCCCTATCTTTTTGGGACAACAGCGGAACGTGTTGCGCTATATCACGCCCTCTTCGTCAGGACGCACTCTTTCCTTCCGCCTCGACATGGCATCGTCGTCAACACACTTCACGTTGTGCTCCACGCAAGTACGCTGATGACCGTTATCATCCTTCTGACGAACTGATTGGCAGAAAGACCACTTAGGATTGGCGACGATTGTTGCCCCGATCACGGCGACCCCCGGAGGCCCCCGCTTTTGGGGCAGGGTTGGCCGCAATTCAGTCGCCGATCCCGATTCAGCCCTCGGTGGCGGTTGCGCCGCGATCTATTGCAGGGTTTCAACCGCCGATCAACATCCGGAAACGCAGCTCTATGATCTGCGCGAGATGGCTCGCCAGCGTGGGTATGAAGTAATCCACGAGTACACCGATGTAATTTCCGGCGCGAAGGCGAAGCGCCCTGGGCTTGACCAGTTAATGGCTGATGCCCGGCGACGTCGATTTGATGTGGTACTCGTTGCTGCCTTCGACCGGATGGCTCGAAGCGTCCGCCATTTTCTAGAAGTGCTGGACGACCTGAATAATTTGGGAATTGAATTCATCAGCCACCGCGAAGGATATCGATACCGGAGGACCATTGGGACGAGCGATGATCGTCATCGTCGGAGCCATCGCCGAACTCGAAAGAAATCTGATCGTCGAGCGGGTCCGGGCTGGAATGCGCAGGGCGAGGCTGGAAGGCCGCCAGATCGGCCGGACTCCGCTGGACATCGACCGGCAGCAGGTCGTGCGTGATCGCCGCTCGGGTATGTCGCTGACCTGCGTCGCGGAGAAGCACAGGATATCGCGGGCGAGCGTGTGCCGGTTAATGAAGGAAGCGGTATGCGGGCGGCAAGTTAACGCGATTTCGTTACAACAGGAGCCCCCTCCTGCCGGGCAGCTAGCACCGCTCGAACGCGCTGCATGAAGGACGTGCCTTACTTCAACTTGGCGTACTCCGCTTTCGCAGCGATGAGCATGGGAATCCGGGAGGCTCGGCAGGATCGTGAATGGCGCTCGGTTCGATGAGCCACGGCCCATGAACCTCAACGGACAGGTGGCCTGCTCTGGTCGCGGGATCGCTATCGGCCCACTCTTGCACTTGCGCCGCCGAGTCCGCCTGGAACACAAAGATGCCACGCAGTACCGTGTCGTCCATGAATGGCCCAGCGATCACAAGTTTGTGTTCAGCAGTCATCTTGCGGATGTTGGCCAGGTGCTCCTCCTGAAGCTTTTCACCCGCTTCTTTGCTTGGCTGCGGAGCATTGGTAGGGCAATTCAACAGTACGAAGAAGTACTGGGCGGTCTTGGCGTTCAGCGTGTTCTGGTTTTGCTCTAAAGTCGAGCCTGCACCCGTGCGGAGGGCTTTGGCTTGCGCAGCTTGAATCTGCGGCATCAGAATGTCGCGAACGTAATGCCAGTAAGGGACTATTTTGAGTGCAGCCCGTGCGTCCTGTTCGGCGGCGTTCAAATCCGGCGTGGTTCGACTCAGATTCGACCATGCGAGACTCATCAGCAACTCGGGTTCCCCCCATGAGGGATCTAGCGGATCACTCGCCCCGCGCTTCTGGTTGCGGATGGCTTGCAAACCTCTGTTGTAACATTCAATCGCCTTGTCCTGACCGCCCCCCCGCTCTGGAGGCGACGACCAACGCATGGGGCCGAGCACCCAGAGCAGCCGAGGATTGTCTGGGGCCGCCGCCATGGCTTCTTTCAAAAGCGGACTTGATTGTTGGAATAGTTCCTGAACACGAGTCGAATCGTTCGTGTGCAAGTACATCAGGTAGCCCAGACTAGAGCCTGCTCCAATCTTAGGTTCCACGAATGCAGGGTCCCGGGCAATGGCGTCTTTGAAATCGGTGACCGCCTGCGTGAGGTCCGCTTCCAGGTCATTTGGAGTGGGGGTTTCGTTGAAGCCGTTAATCGCTCTGCGCCACAGCGCAAATCCACGCCAGTAGAGCACCCGCGACGCCAGCTTATTGTCTTCGGGGATGGGTGTGAGTTCGTCGTGAAGGCGTTTCAGAGCTGGGCGGTCGCCTTCGTAGTCTGCCCTTTGAATCTGGCTGACGATGCGAATGATGGAATCGCGTGAAAGCTTGAGGCTGGTCTTGTCGGCGGGGTAAAGCCCAGTCGCGGCGCACAAGACGAATATGGTCAGCGCGAACAAAAAGGTTCTGTCGTTTCGAGCACTCATGCACTCCTCCTTGCCATGCCGCAGAGCGACGGCCAGGGCCGATTTTACATCAAGGGCTTCGGGGGATTGCGCCCAGGTGACGGGCAACCAGGAAGGAACCGAAGTCCTTCTTGGTTGCCGAGAACCTGAATGTGGATGCCGTCCACTTGCAACACTCCGGTCAGCATCGGATGGTGAAGTACTCGCTGGCCCGCCCTGGTTCGGCGAGGTTGGAGTACTCGGTGCCCACTGCCTCGTAGCCCATGGCAAAATTCGGATCAAGCTCGATGGCACGTTGATGGTAGGGCAGGGCTGCGTATGGCGCGAAGTGTACGCCACTTTCTCGAAGTGCTCGATGAGCTGAATCATCTGGCAATTGAATTCGTCAGTTTCGGGGAAAACATCGACACCTCGGGACCATTGGGACGGGCCATGGTCGTCATCGTCGGGGCGATGCTGAACTGGAAAGAAGTCTAATCGTTGAACGAGTGCGAGCCGGGATGCGCAGGGCTTGACTGGAAGGCCGCCAGATCGGCCGGACTCCGCTGGACATCGACCGCCAGCAGGTCGTGCGTGACCGACGTTCCGGCATGTCGCTGAGCTGCGTCGCGAAAAAGCACCGAATCTCGCCGGCGAGTGTATGCCGGTTGATGAAGGAGACTGGACGCGGACAGCAGGTCAACGTGATTTCGTTACAACAGGAGCACCGTCCCGTCGAGGTGCAAGCGGTTCTCGAACGCGTTGCCTGAGCGACGTACCTCACTTCAGCTTGGCGTATTCCGCTTTCGCCGCGATCAGGATAGGGATGTCCGGGTCGGCATCTTTCCATAGGGTGAGGAAATCTTGGTAGGCGGCGCGGGCTTTGGCGGTGTCGCCTTGCATGGCATAAGCTCGGCCCAGCCGCCAGTGCGCCAGAGCGCCAACGGGATCGCTGGCAACGATCCCGCGGTGATCGAAAATCTTCTGGAATTCCGCGGCGGCTTCGACGCCTTGGTGTGCGGCCAGGTAGGCCTCGCCGCGCACATAAACTGGATAGAGCGCACCGACGATCGCTTGTATGCTGCTCCGCGGTGTGCCCAGTTCATGGGGAACGGCAACTTGCAGCAGTTCGAAAGCCTTCGAAGCATCGCCATGACTTAGTGCTAGGCGTGCGCGAAGCGCGGGCAGATAACTGAATCGGATTGACGTATCCTCAGGAAACCGCCTCTCCAAGTCATCGGCCAGTGCTTCGGCCTTCGAGATATCTCCAGAGAGAGCCAGCGCAAAGCCGGCCCCGTACTCCACCTCGCGATCCTTGGAAAGCTCAAGTGCGGCCATCGCCATCTTCCTTGCTTCAGACGCGTCCCCGAAAAAAGCCTCCCGCAATGCCGCTCCCGCTTCCCACAACCCCGCCCTCTCCCGCTGCGCTGCCTGCCGGGAATGGTCCACCGCGCGGCGTGACATGCTCGTTGCCTGTTGCAGGTGACCCGAGTATGCCAGGGCAAACGCCTCTTTGTTGGAGATGGTTCGGAAGGCAAAACCCGATGGCGAAGCAGACCAAGATCACTTTTCAACGGCGGCGACTTGTCATGTAATCCCCCGTCCGGCTGCGGGGTGGAGGGCGGTCTCTTTGCCGTTCGTATCCACCTTGAACACCACCCCGCAGCCAGGATTGACGATCTAACCGGAGTCTGCCCGGGCCTCCCCGCCCCTGGGTGCGGAGTGCTGTTTAAGCTGGCTCCAAACGGCGAAGAGACGGTCCTGCACACCTTCACCGGCAAGGCGGACGGGTACGCTCCGTACGGAGACCTGTTTCGGGATGCGGCGGGCGACCTCTACGGCGCCGCGTCGAACGGCGGCGACGTAAGCGGATTTTGCGGCGGCGCGGTCGAGTCCGCTACCGGATTTCTCGGCTGTGGAACGGTGTTTAGGCTGGACCACACCGGAAAATTCAGCGTGCTGCACACCTTCCACGGAACAGACGGCGGTCCATTTCCTGACGGATGGCTGGCTCAGGATAACGCGGGCAACCTGTACGGCATGTCCGGCAACGGCGGCGACTTAAGCGGCTGCTCCGGCTTGGGGTGCGGGGTGGTGTTCAAGGTCGAGACAACAGGCAAAGAAACCGTGCTCTACAGCTTCACGGGAGGCGCCGACGGCGCAGAGTCGTTCGCTGGTGTGATCCGGGACGCGGAGGGCAACCTCTACGGCACTACCTACTTCGGGGGCAGCTTTAGCGGCTCGCTCTGCGCAGGCGTCGGCGGATGCGGGGTGGTGTTCAAGCTGGATTCAGCCGGCAAAGAGACTGTCCTCCACACCTTCAGCGGGGGTACGGACGGAGCGAACCCTAACGCAGGTCTGGTCCAGGACCTCGAGGGCAACCTCTACGGCACGGCATCCGACGGTGGCGAGTTGTCATGCAACCCACCGGGTGGCTGCGGGGTGGTATTCAAGACTTCTCCTTGCCTAGACACAGAGAGCGCCGTTTCTGCCGAGCAAGCCGGGAACAGCGAAGGCGAGAAGGTAATTCTAACTGAGAATGCCGGCAAGCAGGTCCCGCAGCTATTGCGCTTCGGCCTACGCGGAGCTCAGCCAACGCAACTGCGATGACCTTCCGAAAAGTACCAATCGTAAATGTTGTATGCGAGCTGGAAAGTCGAGGAATGAGCGGCGCGATGGAGAGGGCAGGGAAGTCTCCTGCTCTCTCTTTCTTTTGCCTCTCCGCTCTGGAATCGGAAACTGATTGTGGGAAGTGGCTGCTGTGGGGGCTTGAGCACCCTAATTACTGCAATTTCGCGTACTCCGCTTTGGCAGCGATCAGGATGGGTATGTCGGGGTCGGCGTCTTTCCAAAGCGTGAGGAAATCCTGGTAAACGGTCTTCGCCTTCGCGGTGTCGCCAGAGAGAGCGTAGGCGCGGGCGAGGCCGAGATGGGCAAGTGCGCCGATGGGTTGGTTCAGGACGATTCCGCGATGGTCGAGGATTTTCAGGAACTCGGCTGCGGCTTCTTTGCCCTGATGCGCGGCCAGATATGCTTCGCCACGCACATAAACGGGGTACAAGGCGGTCCAAAGGTAATTACCGGCCCTTCCAAGATCATACGGCGCAGCGGTTGTGAGACGCTCAATCGCCTCGGAGGCATTTCCCCGGTTGAGAGCAAGCTTTGCGCGGAGGGTCGGCAGGAGGTTGAACTGGACATACGTGGCTTCCGGAAACCTCTTGGCCAAATCGTCTGTCAGCGCTTGCGCTTGCTTTTCGTCTCCCGCATACGCCAAAGCGAGCGCGGCGCTGAATTGCACCCCTTGGTCTGTCGAGTGCTGCATTTCCATAGCGGCGCTGCGTCCACCCTCATCTAAGTTGCCGAATAAGGTCTCGCGTAAATCCGACCTGGCGGCGTAAGTTGCGGTAGCTTCCTTTAAGTCTGCACGGCTGGCCGAATCCATCGCATGGCGGCAAAGAGCCCGAGCCTCCCTGAGCCGCCCCGAGTAGGCGGCGGTATCGGCTTGCGAGGCCAGCATATCGCTCTCTGGTCCCAGCTTGCCCACCGGCCATGCCGCCTGCTGCTCCATTCCTGCCGCATCGTTCTCCAAGAAAGCAATTTGATACAGGTCATCATGGAGGAGCGGGTGGTCCAGCTTGTGTTCGAGAGCTTGCCTGTAGGTGGCCTTCGCCTCATCGAGGCGATTCAGATTGACGTAGTTGAACCCGAGGATGGCGTAAGGGACAGGACTATCCGGACTCACACGGACTGCCTCCCTGCCCTCTTCAACCGCGTTCTCGTATTGTCCAAAGGTTGGGTAGATTGGCCCGGACAAGAAAGTACGCGGCATCGGATTACGAGGATAGGCCTGTATCCAAAGCTCGCAGGTTTGTTTGGCCTTCAGCAAATTCCCTGTAGCCACGATATCGAAGTTAGCCGTGATGAAATACTTTTCCGCCTCGCTGGCTGGGCCGCGGAGTTCGTAGGCCTTTCGTGAGTAATAAGCCGCGGTGGCGTTTTCCTCAAGGTCCCGATACGCGCGGCCCAACCATGCGTAGGCAATGGCAAAATTCGGGTCGAGTTGGATGGCAAGTGTGAAATACGGAATAGCTCCGGGCGCCCCTTGGGAGAAAATAATCTTATGGCCTGAACTGAAAGCTTTCAGGGCTTCCAGCGACGGGGTAGTCGCTTGTTCTAGCGGGGTATCGAATTTTTGCACCGTGCTCAGGGACTCGCCCAGCTTGTTCCGCATCTCCGATGCCGTCTTTCCCAGTGCGTCGAGCACATGATTCTTGTCGCTCGCCTGTGCCTCCGTGCTCGCCAGCGTTTCCCCATTTGAGCAATTGACCGCCTTGAGGGTCAGAAGGTATGGCGTACCAATCTGCGCTATCGTGCCGTCGAGAACGGCAGCGCTCCCCGCCCGCTGGCAGAGTTCCCGCGCAATCTCCGGCGCGAGCTTCGCATCCGGCTTCTGGTCCATCATCTGTAGGGTCTGCTGGATTTGCTGGTCAGAGATAATGCTCAGAAAGGGTGATTGTTCTAGTTGTACCGACAGCCCCTGCCGAAGCGCGCCATCAAACACCGCGTCGCCGGTCGTGTTCGTGAAATCAGCGAGGACAATGGTGTCCTTGTTGGTCAGCCCGTGCGCCTTGCGCGAGAAAAACAACCAACCGCCCACGGCCAGTGCGGCAACCACAAGTGCTGCGCCAGTGACCACCCCCCATCGAATGGGTTTCCGGGCGGGCTTCAACCCGGCCTCGGTTTCTGCGACGGCTGCCCGACCCGAATCGGAATCGCGCTTCAGCCGCTGCAAATCCGTGCGGATATCGGCGGCGTGTTGGAAGCGCAGCTTCCGATCTTTCTCCAGCGCTTTGTTGACAATTTCTTCTAACTTTGAGGGTAGGTCGGGATTGAGCCGTACCGGCGAAACTGGGGTGCGATTCAGAATCGCTTCCCCAACCACGCCAGCGGTTTCGCCCCGGAAGGGCGGGACTCCGGTTGCCATTTCGAAGAGAACCACGCCAAATGAAAATAAGTCGGTGCGTGCATCCAGCGGCTCGCCACGCACCTGTTCCGGTGACATGTACGCGATGGTGCCAATCGCTGTGCCTAGCCGGGTGAGCTGTTCGAGTTCGCTGACCGTGGGCATCTCCGAAAGATTCACCGCACCGCCCGCCGCGGCCAGTTTCGCCAGACCAAAATCCAAAATCTTGACGTTACCGCGCTCGGTCACCAGTATGTTGGCAGGCTTGATGTCGCGGTGGACGATCCCTTTGGAGTGTGCCGCGTCGAGCGCGTCCGCAATCTCAGCCCCCAACTCCAACACCTGCTCCAGCGGCAGCGGCTTGCCCGAAATTCGATGCTTTAGAGTGTGGCCGTCGAGAAACTCCATCGCGATGAATTGCTGGCCATCTTGCTCGCCAACGTCGTAAATGGTGCAGATGTTCGGATGATTTAACGCCGATGCCGCCCGGGCTTCCCGCCGGAATCGTTCGAGCGCGACGGTATCGTGAGCCATCTCGCTGTGCAGGAATTTCAACGCGACGGGGCGATGTAGCCGCGTGTCCTCGGCCTTATAGACCACACCCATTCCACCACCCCCGAGTTTTTCGAGGATCCGATAGTGCGAGATGGTTTGGCCGATCACGGCAGGTCATCCGCTGAGCGCCATCTTAGGACTCCCCGCACACAGCGTCAACGAAAGGGATAGGCGTTAATTGTGACTGTTACTTCAAGTTGGCGTACTCCGCTTTGGCAGCGATCAGGATGGGAATGTCGGGATCGGCGTCTTTCCAGAGGGTTGTCTTTGAGTTTACGGTCAAGGATCAAAAGACCGAATCGGTGATCATGTTTACGGATGGAAGTAAACTTCGGGAAATCCAATCACCCTCTTTAGAAGATGCCATCGAGTTGGAGAAAACGGCAAACAAAAAAACGCCGTGAGAGCGTATCCGAAGGGACGACCTCGGCGGTCGAAAAGACACCAGGTCCGCGAAGTAGTTGGCCAACGCGAACCGCTCCAGGGAGCAACCGCCGATGCCGGGGCCGATATTACACCGGACACGGGTAAGCGGAGCACGCGATGGTGGTCGTTGGCGCCATCGCGTATCGCCTGCTGGTTGACACCGGCGTGGTGCCGCAGGCAGGTCAGAACCCATGGTCGATGGGACCGGCAAGTTCCGAACCAACCGAACTCACCGCCGAGCAAAAGTACGTCGCCGAATTTGTGGAAACGGTCATGGAACGCGCCAAGGATTACGGTATACAGGTTGATTCGATTTGGTCAGGTTTCACACTATCCATTGCGGCAGGAGGCTGGCGATAAACTGCGCGTAACGATCATTTCGCCTGGTTTCGTTAAAACCCCCTTTGTGGACACCGTCGCCAATGCGGAGGTAAAAGCCCAACTGGCTGCCTCCCGGGACAAGACGGCGATTGAGCAGCCGGCCGAAGTTGATGTGAACGAAATAATTGTCCGCCCCACTGCGCAGGGGTAACTCCGCCTATCTAGTGTGGTACGTTCGACGACGGCGACACGCTTTCCGTCGCTGGCAAACGTCCACGCAGCGAGCGTCGATCCCGTCCCCGAGGATACCCAGATCGTATTGTTCCGGCTGCGTCTTCTCAAGTACCTGAGCGGATGAGGTGTTTTCGGTGTTCTTCATGCGGATTTTCCTTTCCGAGCGACAGGTTCACTCTTGGCTTGCATTGATTTGACGAGAGCAGCAGACGACGCTCCTTCGAGCGACAGTCCGTAGCCAACTTCTCGCACGATGCGTTCCTTCAAGGGCTGGATGAAATGCACGCGGGTGTTGCGGCGTGTTACTTCCGGAGCCTTCAGGTACAGCTCGGCCAATTCCCACGCCCGGCTGAGCGCCTTGCCGTTCGGCACAACTTCGGCAACCACTCCCCATTCGTGTGCGCTACGCGCTGTCAGCGGCTGGGGGTTCAGCAGGAACGCCTCCGCTCGTCCCGCTCCAGCGCGATAGCTCCAGGTGGTAAAGATTCCGTCGCCGGGCGCAACGCCCGCGGAGAAGTGGGCCACATCCTGGAAGGTCGCACCATCCGCCGCCACAATTACACTGGCAAGTAGCGCGTAGTCGGAGTGCACGTGGGCACGTCCCTCGATAGCCGCGATGACCGGCACGCGTATGTTGGCTATATTTTCCAAAACCTGAACGCCTTCATCATGAACTTGGCTCCACACGCCGGGATCGGCGACGTCGCCAAAAGATGACCAAGCGACGTCGGTAATGAAGTCCCCACCGGCGCCCGTAAGGATTACGATCTTGTTCGCTCGATCTTGCGAAATCCGGTAGAAGGCATCGACAAATTCCGTGTGAGATTGCGCGGTCATAATGAACGGCCCGCCGTTGGTGTGAAATTCAGAAACCAGCACGCCTTTGTTTATCTCGTGTCAGCTTTAGGTTCTCATAAGCATTGAAGTAGTCACTCTGAACTTGCATCGTATTCTCCTCTCTGTGTTGCCCTGACTGCGTTCACCCGAATGTGTTATTACGAGGTCAGCACATTGCGCTCAGGTGGCCACAACGAGGCCGCCTGCGGCACGAATGACCTCTCCGGTGATCCAGGCTGATTCGTCTGACGCTAGGAACACCGCCAGCGGGGCGATATCCGTGACGCGACCGAGCCGGCCGAGCGGCGTCTTCCCAGCCAGAACGGCGCCGGCACCACCCTCAAAGGTCCCCGCGGCTAGATTGCCTTCGGTTTCTGTATGACCGGGAGCGATGGCGTTGACGCGTATCTTGCGCGGTGCCAGTTCGAGTGCCAATCCCCGGGTCAGCGTTTCGATGGCGCCTTTTGTGGAAGCGTACAGCAGGGCTCCCGGCACCGGATGCGAGCCGACGATAGAGCTGAGGTTGATGATACACCCGCCGTCGGCCCCGAACCGCTTGATCGCCTCCTGCACGGTGAGAATCGCCCCGAGAACGTTGATGTTGTAGTGGAGATGAAAGCTCTCTTCGGTGATCTCCGCGAAGGCGCCGAAGCGGAATATCCCGGCGTTGTTGACCAAAACGTCCAGTCTTCCGAACGCGGAATGCACTTCTTTGAATAACCGCGCGACATCCGCGGCCTTGGACACGTCGGCCGCGACCGCGATAGCCTCGCCCCCGTTGTCGGTGATCGACTGAGCGACGCGTACGGCGCCTTCCCGGTCGGAGGAATAGTTGACGGCCACGCGCGCGCCCGCAGCTCCGAAGGCCGTTGCAATCCCACCGCCTATGCCCTTGGAAGCGCCCGTCACTATTGCAACTTTATTGGACAGTCCGCCTATATTAGCCATTCTTCTTGATTTGACTCCCCGAAGCCCGGAACGCCCATCGCTGTGAATTGCGCCTCGCGCGCATGAAAATCTCGATTTATGCTCCTTATGCTAACGAGCGTTTAAACAGCGCGTCAACATTCAATTTTTGCATCCTGAGCAAATCGTCCGCAACCCGGAAGTAATGATGCGAATCGGGTCTGCCAGGATTACTTCGGCTTGCCCATGATCCGGGCACAATCCCGAGAGGTATCGTTAAGCGGCTGAGAAGAGGGTTACTTGCGCGGGAAGTCCGTTATGCTTGATGACTCCGTGCCGCACGCTTGTCGCTTAAGAGAGCACAACGAACAATCCCGTCAGGGGTTTTTGCTACTACAAACTGATGCGATTCAGACCGTCAACGGGCTCTGAAAAAAGGCAATGTCCAGACCGCTTACCGGCTGCTGACCGACTGTGGGACAGTTCCTAATCGGCAGGTCACCGCCGAATATCAGGAACCGACACCCGAACTCACCGCCGAGGGAAAATACATCGCCGAGTTCGTGGAAACGGTCATGGAACGCGCCACGGATCAAGGCATACACGTTGACCCGATTTAGCATAAGCGTTCGAGCGGAATCCTGTCCTTCACTACCCATAACCCCGTTAGAACGAAGCCGCTGGCGCGGCGGACGCTTCGCGTGCTACGCCCCACCTGTCATGCCTCAACGGGATAACTATGCCAGCGCCCTGCCGTTCTCTTCTGAAAGTAGTGGTCAGTTGGCCCATAAGAGTGGGGGCACAACGCGATCCGTGTGCAGCGCTTTGTGTAACGAGCGCATTTCCGGTATGGATGCTTGCTCCGGCGTGTACATGCGCGAGGTCGCAAGTGGAAATCGGACCGGATCTCCAAAGATATGCATGTGGCAATCGCATGCGCCCGGCGGCACATCGAAATTCACTGGCGTGTGTGGCTGCGACGCGCTAGCTTGCGCCTGCGTCGCGGGCCGGACCAATGCGGCCGTTCCGGCCGCCGCGACTCCAATCAGCAGTTCGCGTCGCGATATCATGCAGACTCTCCCGTTGGGTTAGACCTCCGCCACATGGCACATTCTTAGGCAACGAAATCCGCGCATGTTAATGTAACCCCTTTTTTTATCCAGAAAACGGATTGGAATGGATCAAACTATTTGCCGGCAAACCCCTGCAACATCCATAGGCTGCTCGACTGCTTGGAGATCGAATAGGCAAAAGTCTTGCCGTCCGGGGCCAGGGTGAAGCGAATGGCCGGGTTCAGGGGCGACGACGGACGAAGGCTACGATCCAACTGCTTGATGTCGTGCAGCTTTGCGGTCGCGAGATCCAGCGAAAACAGCGACCACTTGCCGTTGTCATTGCGAATGCCGTATGCGGTTTTGCTGTCTTTGGAAAATCCGAGGTTGGAAGTCTCGATGGTCCCGAGATCGCGGTGTTGCTTTCCGTCGGGAGAAATCAGATGCCACGCGGAATTGCTTTCGGCGTAGGCGATCCATTGGCCGTCCGGCGACCAGGAAACCACGCTATGCACACCATCCAACAATTTCTGGGCGACTGCCCCGCCGGAAGTCCGCACAATTTTCAAGCCAATCTTGCCGTCTGGCTCATAACCGAAGAATGCGAATTGCTTGCCATCGGGGGACCAATCTCCGGTGAACTGTTTAGTGGAGGTATCGGAAGCGTCCAGCAAAGGAACGGGGGCGCCTCCTGCCACTGAAACCTCCCATAGGCGGCTTTTGCCGGCCTGCTCAACGCTGACGAAAATGACGCGGGTGCCATCTGGGGATAGCACGGGAGCGTATATCCACTTCGGTGGATTCGACGCAAAACTTGCACGAGTCACCAGTGGAAGATCCGACCCATCTTTAGTGTGAAGCCAGATATCTTCCGTGCCCAACCGATCGGAAACGTACACCAGCGAATCCGCATTGGCGGCCCATGCCGGCATGTTCTCGGACCGCGCAGTAACGATTAGGCCCTGGGTCGCTCCGTCCGCGAGGGACATGGACAAAATGTCGAAGTCACTGTTGGTCGCGGCGAAGAGAATGGAACTGCCATCCGGAGATACCGACGGCGAGCTCTCGGAGCCGATCCCCTGGGTGATCTGCTGCAGCCGGTCGGACCGCGTATCGGCTAGGAATAAATGCGGAGCTGTTCCAATACCGTTCTGGGTGGCTGCGATGATGTTCCGGTTGTCGGGCATCCAGGCAAAACGCGGTGTACCGCCATCATGTGGCAGTTTTCCCAGCACCTGACGCGGGTCTCCTGAACCAGCCGGCCATGGCAGCAGCCACGACTCTTCGGTTCCTGAATCCCCGGCGCGAATCAATAACAGGCGCTTGCCGTCCGGTGAAAACTCCAACACCGGACTGTTGAAAACGGCGTGCGAAGACACGTGTGATGATGGATAGCGGCGTAGCGGCGATCCAATCGGATCAGAAATGTACAGGTCGTAAGTATTGTCTTCACCTTTGCGAAAGATGACTCCAGCCCTCCCATCCGGAGAAACATCCAGCGCCGCGAACTGGCTCCCCGGGAGTGTCCAGAGCAGGTCCGGCTCGCCTCCTACGCTGCCGATGGAAAGCACCTTGTCCGGTTCTCCGGTGGTCACCGTTTGGAGATAGAAGATATGCGAGGAGTCCGGTGACCAGCCGAAGGGCAACGCGCTGCCGGGGGAGCGGGTCAACTGCTGTGGCGTCGGCGAATCCAACCTACGCAGAAAGAGCTGTTTATCGTCGCCCACATCGCCGGTGTAGGCAGCCATTTTGCCGTCGGGTGACCACGAGGGAGACGACGCATTCACCGCGAACGGGGTGTACTTGTATTCGGAAAGCTGCACACTGGCTGGGTGCAGCCACCATGCAAATGCACTAGCCAGCACAGCCGCCAGCGCCGCCAGCAGCAGGGCGAAGCCCAGGCTGAAACCTTTCCGCTTAACAGCGACCTGCGCAGCGGCCTCAGCGGCTGCAGCAACCTGGGGCGACACGGCATGGACGCTGCTACTGGTAAACGCCTCAGAAAAATGGTCGCGTAGGGTGCGCAGCTGTTGATACAAATCGCGCGACGAATCGTAGCGGCGCACGGGGTCCTTCTCCAGGCAGCGTTCCACCAGCCATTTGAGCGGCGGCGGAATCTTGCCGCCCAGCGGCTCCGGTTCGTCGCGCACAATGGCAGCCATGGTCTCGACGGCGGAGTCGCGAGCGAAGGCCTGCTTGCCGCTAAGCATCTCGTACACGATCAGGCCCAAGGAGAACTGGTCAGCGCGATAGTCTGCTTCCTGGCCGCGGGCTTGTTCGGGACTCATGTACGCTGCGGTCCCCATGACCATGCCCGGAACCGTCTTGTAGTCCGGGACCACCGGGGCCGCCGATAGAGCGATGGTTTCGGCGTTGGGGTCTCTGGCGGATGCGCCGGCAGGCGGCGGCATGGCCCGCGCCAAGCCAAAGTCGAGGATCTTTACGCGGCCGTCGCGGGTCACCATCACGTTCTCGGGCTTAAGATCGCGATGAACGATGCCGGCGACATGCGCAGCCGCCATGCCGTCCGCTAACTGCATGGCCAGTTCCACTACCTGGCGCACGGGCAGAACTCCCTGGCGCATCTGTGCCCGCAGCGGCTCGCCTTCCACCAGTTCGCTGACCGTGTAAGCGACGCTATCGGCAACGCCCACCTCATACAGCGCCACAATGTTGGGATGATTCAGGGCCGCCACGGTCCGCGCCTCACGCTCGAAACGCGCGCGGCGGTCGGGATCGGCGGCTACGTCAGAATGCAGAATTTTCAGGGCGACATCGCGGCCCAGGCGCGGGTCGCGGGCACGGTAAACCTCGCCCATGCCGCCTGCACCCAGCGGCGAGACAATTTCATAGGGACCGAGCTTCGTTCCTGGGGTCAGAGGCATACGCGCGCGCGATTATAGCGTGAGGAGTACAGTGCAGAAAGTGCGAAGAACACTGGCGGATTGCCGGCTAACCGAACTTTCTCAGTTGGACAACTGGTCAAGTCGGGCTAACCGGAAGCTATCCGGCTTCCACGGCGGGACTAATCCTGTGAAGTTGGCTTGCAGGAACTGATCTAGCATTTGACATCGATTCTGGATGAATTAAGGCGCATTCGGACAGAATCAATACTGCGAGAGTGCTCGACGATGCGCCGATTGACCGGTTGAATGTTCAGCGCGGTGATCGCCTCGTTCACCTGCGCGATTCGGAGCCTAGCTACCGACTGGGTGATCATCAATCACCGCGCCATCCGCAGGGCCGTTGTCCTGGTCCCCGCAGGCGCGACCGCTCACCAGCGGAATGCGAAACACGTCGCGGCCAGGACGCCACTACACAGCGCTTGGATGAGTCCAGTGGTTCTCTGACCAATTCACCGGTCCGAAGGCCGCTAGAGCCTTTTGGACCATCTTTAGGCCCGATCTGAGAGCCACGCCTAACGAGTCACGTTACCCGTCCGGCAGGATTTCTCGCTGCCATTTGGCCGGGCTAGATGGTGCCTCCCTTTTCGGAGGGCTGCGAAATTTGGTGCACAATTTGGTTCACACTTCGATCAAAACCGGTAGCAAGTCGTTGTTGAAACGCCTGAGTGCTCTGGAAGCCGCATAAATAGCGGCTTGTATTACATTATCGCAAACCATGGTAGAGCCTCGGTTGACAACTGATAAGGGTGAGGTCGGTGGTTCAAGTCCACCCAGGCCCACCAATGTTTCCTGTGAGTTAGCAAAGGTAGTTTTCCCCGAAGTCGGCGGTTGTGCCCAGTTTTGTGCCACAGCCTCGGCAGAGTCTTTCCCAACAATGCCCTCCAGCGCTGTTCGCTTTGCCGCAACGCGGATGTGCGAGTAGTGCTCCAGCATCTTCCGACTCATATGGCCAGCGATAGACATTAGCGTTTGTTCACTGCCTTGCCCTTCTGCCAGCCTAGTCATGCATGTGTGCCGCACATCATGGAAGCGAATTTTTAGCTCTGCATCCTTCAGGGCTCGTCGCCAGGCCGTTCGCCAGGATTTAATCGGTCGGGACGGGTCAATCTTGGAAATTGCGGGATTCTTGCTATCGATCCGGGCATCCTCGCACGCCGGAAAGACATACTGGACGAGTTTAACTACGAAACTACTGCTGAGTGAGCGTGGTGCTGGGAACGGAGCCTGAAAGCGTCGTGGAAATACTGCTTCCATAAGCTGTACCCAAGAAAGCACCACTAATTGTTGCCGAGCCAGTTATCGAGGTGCCGCTCAGGCTTCCCGTAAAAACCATCGTAAAATCCTGGTCTGAACTCACAAAAGTTCCGGTAAAACTCCCGGCCGTCCCCGAAACGGTCCCCACTGCTGTTTCAGAAAAAGGTAAAGGCTCACAATCGCCGATGGGGCAGGAATTGACTGATATGCCGAGATATGTTGGGACGCTCGCAGACCCGCTTATCGTTCCGTTGCCGCTTTCCGTTATGTTCAGGATTATCGTTCCGCTTGCCGAGGCGGAGTAAGTGTCCCCAGCAGGATCAGCAAACGTCCCACCGAACAACTGGTTAAAGTTCCCGCTATAGGTTTGGCCAGGGCCAAACGTTGCGGTCACACCTTCGTTGGAGTTCATTGTAAGTACGCAGGGACCTATCCCCGTGCACGCTCCCGACCAAGCGATGAGCGATTCCCCGCTGGCCGGTGTGGCTGTAACTGTTAGGCTGGTGCCTGCCGGGAACGAGGAAGTGCAGGTGGCGTTCCCGCAGGAAATTCCTTCCGGGAAGGACTCGACTGACCCGTCGCCCGACCCAACCCCCGCCGTAAGTCTATAAGTCGTGACCGGCGCAGGCGGAATCACAGCGACGGTGGTCGGCTCCGATTGCTGCACGGTAGGAACCGCAAGGGTGGTTTCCGTAGTGGCGCCGTTGGCGGTCTGGTAAGTGTCTATCGCGGTGGTGCCACTGGGCGCACCCGCCGGGGGCCCGGCCACCAGAGGCCCAGCGCACGACGTTTCCGCGGCGGAAGGATTTGTGATCGCGGAGACATCCCTATCCAATTGGAAATAAGTGAGAATCGCCGAGAAGATCCCCACGTTGGTGTCGGCCGCGTTGTCCAGCACGGTGGTCCCCGCGCCCGCGATCACGTCGCAGGGCGACGGCGGAGCGCTGGCCGTGCCAGCCGCCCCCGCATAAGAGCCTATGCCACTAGCAGCGAGCTGGATGCCCAAGACGGCCTCCGGTCCCCAGGCAGCCGCGGTTGCCGCGACGGACGCATATGCGCCAAGGACGTTCACGCCAAAGCCATAATAGAGGGTGCCGAAAACTTGAAGCAGGCTACCTTCTTGGGCAGCATAGGTCTGCATGTATTGCTGACCCGTACATGCATTCGCCAAGAACGCATCCTCCGCGGGATTACCGGTACCTCCCGGGCAAGCGGTAGATGACTGTTGATTTGCCTTCGGTCGCGATGCAAATTGCTTTTTCCTTCGGGCGAACGATGAAGGTACCTGGCTTGCGACCTGCGCCACATATGCCTGGACTAGCTGATCGGAAAGGGCGATGGCATTCTGATCCAGGGCAACTGTCAGGCCGTTGCTGGTCGTCATCGCGGCGGTTTGGCTAGGGTTGCTTCTCACAAAGGTGACGTTGCCAATCAGAGCGTTGATGTTGGCATCGTATTGGGTAAGATCGGCGGCCACAGCGGTCCAGCCATTTGCCACCGCGTCGGCCTGCAGGGTGGAGGAGACATTCAAGGCCGTTTTGAGGTAGTACAAAGTGAAGTCCCCCGTTGTCGTCCCCGCCGGAACTGCTGGCAGTGCGTCTACCTGCAACCCGGTGATGATGTTTGACGTGGAAAGCGAGCCTCCGTCCACCTGTATCACCTGCAAGTCCACAATGTCCCCGCTGAACGTGCCCGTCACCGGCAGCGGCGGCACCATTACCTGGACGGTTGTGCTCGTGATCGCAAAGGCCGGGACGGTAAAGGATGGATTGCCGGCCTCAGATACCAGCAGCACGGAGATGGCGCCGTTCGTTGTGTCAAAGCCTGTTCCAGAAATCGTCAACGGCGTGAGCGGGCTGACCGAGGTTCCACTCAGCGAACTGATTTGCGGCGGGGCCGTAAGCGCGTTGACCGTGAAACTCACCGCCGTTGAAGTCCCTCCTCCCGGGGATGGATTGGTCACGGCAACGGGGAAATTCCCAGCCTGTGCTTGGTCCGTGGCGCTCAAGGGAATGGTTAACTGGCTGGCGTTTACGAAGGTTGTTGCGTGGGCCGAACCATTGTACGTAACCGTCGAACTAGAGACGAAGTTAGTACCATTGATGGTCAAAGTCTGTGCCGCTGAGCCGGCCGTGGCCGCAGATGGAGATAAGCCCGTAACGGCGGGAACGGGGTTGTTCGACGCGGAGTTGCCGCCGGCCGAGGAACTGCCGCCTCCGCAAGAACTCAATCCCGCTGCAAGGATTCCGATAACCACTGAGCAGGCTATTTTGATTCTGAAGCGGCTCACGTTATCCAATGGCTTTTTCACGGTGCGCTCCTTGCAATTTCAGAAGGAAGTTAAGCATCCGTTTATGCGAGCAGTCCGCCAATGGTACTTTGAAGAATTTGTATTGAGTCTTTGGACACAATGGGTTGCATTACAAGTTTAGTAACTTAACCGGATGCTAATGGGAAATGGTCTGGGAAATGATGGAGCGCCTTGGGTTAGGCGCCTAGCCTTCACCGATTTCGGGCCCGTCGGCGCATTAGGCAAGAAAGATTTGGATGAAGCTGGCGTAAATGCGATTCGCGCCGCAGCACCATTCGGCCCTCTACCTGACAAATTTTCTCAGCCCTCCATCGAGACGCGTATTTATTTTTATTATAACACCCCCGTAGAGCACCGATGAAAACGTACAAACTTACGCGCACGTGCGATAGGACGAGTTAGTCCGCTCGATCAACACGTGCGGCTTTTAATTGCTAATCGGGTTTAAGTGCGAAGCGCAAATTCATCTAACGCCTCCACGTTGACTTGCCCCAGAGCACGGCCTAATATGCCTCGCCAGGAGCTGCCCGCCCGCCATGATCGGCCAAACCATCTCGCACTACCGCATCGTAGAGAAGCTGGGCGGCGGCGGAATGGGTGTGGTATACAAGGCCGAAGACACGAAGTTGTCCCGCTTCGTGGCGCTGAAGCTTCTTCCGGATGAACTTGCTAAGGATCGCCAGGCGCTTGAACGATTCCAGCGTGAAGCAAGGGCTGCATCGGCCCTCGATCATCCCAACATCTGCACGATCTACGAAATCGGCGAGCAGAATGGCGAGCCCTTCATCGCCATGCAGTATCTGGAAGGCCAGACACTCAAGCACCGCATTACCGGGAGGCCGCTGCCCCTGGACGAAACGCTGGAACTCGCGATTGAGATTGCCGACGCGCTCGATGCTGCGCACGCGAAGGGCATCGTGCACCGCGACATCAAGCCGGCGAATATTTTTGTCACGACGCGGGGGCATGCGAAAGTCCTCGACTTCGGATTGGCGAAGACGTTGGCACCCACATCGTCGATGTCGGTTTCGGTAACGCAGGACAGCGCCGGCATTTCTGGGGAACACCTGACGAGTCCTGGAAGCGCGATCGGGACGGTGGCGTACATGTCGCCGGAGCAAGTGCGGGCCCGGGAACTGGATGCGCGCAGCGACCTGTTCAGCTTCGGCGTGGTGCTCTACGAGATGGCGACAGGCGCGGCACCCTTTCGTGGCGAATCAATCGCGGTGATCTTCGAAGCCATTATGAACCGCGCGGTCGTGCCGCTCGTAAGGGTGAATCCGGATGTGCCCGCGGAGCTGGAACGAATCATCAACAAGGCGCTGGAGAAAGACCGCGAGACCCGCTACCAGCACGCGTCCGACATGCGGGCGGACCTGAAGCGACTGAAGCGTGAAACGGAATCGCGCCAAGGCGTATCAGCGAGTTCGGGGACGATGGCGACGGTACTGGATACCGCCAGACAGCCAGTCGCCCAGCAACCCTTGCCGTCATCGGGTTCTGTTCCCGCGGCTGCTGGATCGTCGGGTGCTGCGAAAGTCGCTGAAATTCCGGTCTCAGGCTGGAAGAAAGTCTGGAAAATTCTGATTCCCGCGGCGCTGGTAGTGGTTGCCGCGCTCGTCGCTGGTGGTCTCTACTTTCGTTCTCGTCCGGCACCGCCGTTGACCGAGAAGGACACTATTGTCCTCGCGGATTTTGACAACAAGACCGGGGAACCGGTCTTCGATGATGCCTTGAAGCAGGCACTCGTCGTGCAGCTCGGGCAATCTCCCTTTCTCAATATTCTCTCCGACCGTAAGGTGGAAGAGACCCTGCGCCTGATGGGGCGTCCATCGAATGATCGCGTAACACGTGACGTAGCCAGAGAACTCTGCGTACGAACTGGCAGCAAAGCGATTCTCTTGGGCTCGATTTCCAACTTGGGCGGTCAGTACGTGGTGGGCATTGATGCGGTCGGTTGCAGCAGCGGGGACACGTTGGCTACCGAACAAGAGGAGGCTGCCACCAAGCAGGAAGTGCTGAAAGCACTGGGAAAAGCAGCCGCCAGTCTGCGTGGCAAACTCGGCGAATCGTTGGCCTCCATCCAGAAGTTCGATGTTCCGGTTGAGGCCACGACAACATCCCTTGAGGCACTGAAGGCTTTCAGCATGGCAATTACAACCGGCCGCACAAAAGGAGACGCCGCGTCGATACCGTTCGACAAGCGTGCCATCGAACTCGACCCCAATTTCGCCGTAGCCTACGCCGATTTAGGGGTCTCGTACGCTAATCTCGGACAAGCCAGTCTGGCTGAGGAGAACATCAAGAAGGCTTATGCACTACGGGACCGAGTGAGTGAACATGAAAAATACCGCATCTCTTCTCTGTACTATTCGTATGTCACTGGGGAGTTAGACCAGTCGATTCAAGTTTACGAACTTTGGGCCAAGAGCTATCCGCAGGATTTGGTGCCCCCTGGCAACTTGGGGTTCATTTATATCACACTGGGGCAGTACGAGAAGGCTGTAGCTGAAACCCAAGAGGGATTGCGACTGGAGCCGAACGATTCAATTAGTTATGGCAACCTCGCAGGCATTTACGTTGGGCTCAACCGACCGGATGACGCCAAAAAAGCGATTGAGCAGGCCCACGAACGCAAGCTCGACGGTGAAGGACTGCACTGGGCTACCTATCAGTTGGCCTTTCTCAAAGGCGATGCGCCGGAAATGGAGAGCCAAGTGGCTTGGGCTGCGGGGAAGCCCGGAGACGAAGACCTCCTGCTCTCGTTCCAGTCCGATACCGAGGCCTACTACGGGCACCTGCTAAAAGCACGTGACTTCTCCCGGCGGGCGGTAGATTCGGCAGTCCGTGACGAATCGAAGGAGACCGCGGCGCTGTGGCAGGTGAATGCTGCTTTGCGCGAAGCGGAGTTCGGCAACACCGCAGCCGCGAAGCAAGGCGTTGCAGCGGCGCTGGCGCTGGCGCCAGGCCGGGACGTGAGATTATTTGCGGCCCTGACGCTGGCGCGAATTGGTCAAACCGCTGATGCGAAGGCCATCGTAGGAGAGCTGGAAAAGAACTACCCGTCGTTCACGGTGCTCAAAGTTTACTGGCTGCCAACCCTCAAGGCAGCAATGGAACTAAACACCAACAATTCCACACAAGCTTTGGTGTTTCTCGAAGCTGCTGCACCGTACGAACTAGGGCAGCCGCCCCAATTGCAGTTGGGAACCATGTATCCCGTCTACATTCGCGGCCAAGCGCAGCTAGCGGCCCACAACGGGGCCGCGGCAGCCACCGAGTTTCAGAAGTTTCTCGACCATCGGGGAATCACACTAAACTTCCCACTAGGCGCACTAGCTCATCTTGGCCTGGCCCGTGCCTACGCCATCCAGGGCGACACCGCCAAAGCCCGCGCCGCGTATCAGGATTTCCTCACACTTTGGAAAGATGCCGACCCCGACATCCCCATCCTAATCGCCGCCAAATCCGAGTACGCCAAGCTGCAATGAGGGGGAGCGTTGCCATGGGGGCGTTCGACGCTGACCGAAAAAAATAAAATGCGGGGAAGATTGCTGGAAAGCCTTCGTAAGATTCGCGGCATAGCATGTGCCGTATTAGTTCTACTCCGCAACTGAAAGCCAAGACCTTAGGTCAAGGTCACAGTTCACGAGCGTTCGTTTGCGGACGCCGCTGTCGCGTAGTCGGACACCGTTATGGTTGAAACGGTCTTATCGGCCACCGTGGGCAACGAAAATGGGGTCGCGAGAGGCGAAAGATGAGATTTCTTGGAAACTGATTTGTCTGGTTCGTAGTTGGTGGTAAGTTCTGTGCCGCGATTTGCGATGGATGTTGTTTGCGAGAACGAGGTGATGCTTTGAGAAGGATTGGGGCTTTCTTGTTGTGCGCGGCTGGAGCTGTCGCGTGCTTTGCGGTTATTGCCTCGGGGCACGATTTGGCTCGTGCATCGATGGGCGCGACAGCGGGGGAAGGGTGGGTTGCGCTGTTCAATGGGAAGGATTTGAGCGGGTGGAAGAATAACGGAGATGAGAAGTGGGTTGTGGAGGACGGGACGATTTTGTGCGAGAGCGTGGCCAATAAGTATGGGTATTTGACGACCGAGAAGACGTTTCGGGATTTTGATTTGAAGCTGAAGTTCCGGGGAGAGGCGGCGGGGAACAGCGGAGTGTTTTTTCACTCGAGGATCCTGGGGATCGATCCGGAACACGGGCCGGACATTGAGGGGATGCAGGTGGAGGTGGATCCAAATGTGGGCAAGCACACCGGCGGATTGTATGAGAGCGGGGGGCGCGGTTGGGTGGCGATGCCGTCGGCAGAGGGAGAGAAGGCGCTGAAACCGGGGGAATGGAACGACTTGGAGATTTCGGTACGCGGGAATCATGTGGTGACGCGGTTGAATGGGACAGTGATCGCGCACTTTGCGGACAAGACACCGAAATTTATCAACGGAGTGATTGGGCTTCAGATTCATACGGGTGGCGGCGTGAAGATGCGGTGGAAGGACATTTTTGTGGCGGAGAAGTGAGCAAGGGAGAGAAAACGTTACTTCCGGGGCTAAAGCCCATTATTTCCCGGTGGTCATGTCGGAGTTAAAGCTCCGACCTTCTAAAGCGATCTTACGGAGTGGCTTCCAGCAGTTCAGGGTTGGCGATTTGGTTGGCGTGATGAACAATCGGAATCGACGGCAGTTTTTGCAGACGGTGGGTGCGTTAGCGGTTGGAATGAGCCCGGCGGCGATCGCTGTGGCGACTCCGGGTGTCGGAACGGAAGCTGTCGCGGCCGGCGCCGGCGTTGCGCAGCTTAGCGACAGCAACATAGGGAAGAAGCCGCTGCGGTTGGGATTGATCCTTGATATTGGCAAGGACCCTGAAGCGGCGATGGCGAAGGTGCACGAGCTGGGGTTGCCGACGTGCCAGGTTTACACGAGTGAAGTGAATGTAGGGATTGCTAGTCGGCTGCGGGCGGCGCTGGATGCGCGGGGGATCGAGGCGACGTCGCTGGTGGTGGGAGGACCGGGGCGCGAGGTTTGGGATTTCTATGGCGGGCCGCTGACGATAGGGCTGGTGCCGCGGGACACGCGGGCGGCGCGAATTGCCCACATCAAGAAGGCTTCGGATTTGGCGAAGGCGTGCGGGATTGCGGCGGTGCAGACGCATTGCGGTTTCATTCCTGAGAATCCCAACGAACCTTTATATAAGGAGACGGTGGAGGCGATGCGGGACGTGGCGGGGTACTGCCGGAAGAACGGGCAGAATTTCCGCTACGAGACCGGACAGGAGACCCCGATCACGTTGGTGCGCGCGATTCAAGACGTGGGGATGGATAATCAGGGAGTGAACTTCGACCTGGCGAATTTGATTTTGTACGGCAAGGCGAATCCGGTGGACGCGATCGAGATTTTGGGGCGTTACGTTCAGGGAATTCACGCGAAAGATGGTTTGTGGCCGACCAATCCGAAGGATCTGGGCGAGGAAGTGCCGATCGGGAAAGGCAAAGTGGATTTTCCGCGGATCATCGCGCGGCTGAAGGACATGAATTATCGCGGAGCGGTGACGATCGAGCGGGAGATCTCCGGTCTGCGGCAGATGGAAGATGTGCGCGCGGCGAAGGAATATCTGGAGCGATTGATCGGGTAGCGGTCGGGAGGCCGAAATGGAAGACGAAGCGAAGCAGGGGCTGAATCCTTCGGAGAGCGCGGATCGAATGGACCGGCGGAAGTTCATCGGTGTGGCGGCAGGAATGGCCGGGGCGATGTTGATTAAGCCGGGGCTGGTGCGCGGGACGGCGGCGAACTCGGCAGTGCGCGTGGGGTTGCTGGGCTGTGGCGGGCGCGGGACTGAAGACGCGACGAATCTGGTCGATACGGGCGGCGCGCGCGTGGTGGCGCTGGCGGATATGTTCCAAGACCAACTTGATGTAGCGCACGCGGCGTTCGACAAGGTGCAGACGGCGAAGGGGTACGCAGCGCTGGAGGCTTCGCAGCTTTTTGTGGGGCCGAAGGCATACGAAAAGATTGTGGCGTCGAAGGAAGTGGACGCGGTTGTGATCGCGACGCCGCCTTACTACCATCCGTACCACCTGGAGGCGGCGGTCGCGGCGGGGAAGCATGTTTACTTGGAGAAGCCGGTGGCGGTGGACGTGCCGGGCGCGATGAAGGTGATCGAGATCGGGAAGCGCGCGGAAGGGAAGCTGAGTTTGGACGTGGGATTTCAGATTCGTGATTGTCCTCCTTTTGTGGAGATGGTGCGGCGGATTCATGGCGGAGCGCTCGGGAAAATTGTTTGCGGCGAGGCTTACTACCTGACGGGATACCTAGATCGGCCGGCGTGGCCGAAGGCTTCGCCGGTGGAACGGCGGCTGCGGAACTGGGTGTATGATCGCGCGCTGTCGGGCGACATCATCGTGGAGCAGAACATCCACGCGATCGACATTTGCAATTGGATCTTGCAGGGGCATCCGTTGAAAGCATCGGCAACTGGCGGACGCGCGGGGCGTCCCGCAACGGACGGGGATGCATACGGGAACTACAACGTAGTTTTCCACTACCCCGACGGTGTGGACGTAACCTTCAGCTCCACGCAGTTTGCCAAGGGCTGGTGGGACGTGTCGGAACGATTTTTTGGGACGAAGGGGACGTCGCTGTCGCCGTACGTTGGGCCGCTGGGGATTTGGGGCGACGAGGCGTGGCAGGATCCGACTTCTATGAAGGCCGGCGGGCAAGCGCACGCGGCATTTTCGGCGACGGGGAGCTTCACCTCGAATCTGGAGCAGGCCGATCCGGAAAAGAAAAAGGCGTTCGTGGAGAGCATCACCAGCGGGAAACTGCACAATCAGGCGTCGAAGGGCGCGGAATCGGCACTCTCATGCATGATGGCACGGACGGCGGCGTACAGCGGGCTCGAGGTGACGTGGGACGAGTTGATGAAGTCGCGCGAGGTTTTGGATCCGAAGATTGATTTGAACAAGCTGGCGTGAGGTGGCGCGTTACCTGTTGCAGTGAGTTTTTTGCGAGGTGAGAGAATGCGCGGATCGTCTTCATCTTCATCGCGTCGTGAGTTTTTGAAGACTTCGCTTACGGCGACATGTTCGGTCGGATTCGGCGGCAGCTCTCTGGCGGAGATTTTGTCGGTTCCACACGCGGAGGCTTCGGCGCCCAGTGCGGCGACGTCGCTGCCGCGTGCCGGAAGTCTGACGCTCAAGAAGGGCGTGGTGTTTGACATGCTGCCGGCAAAACTGAGCTATGCCGACCGGCTGAAGATGGCGCGCGACGTGGGACTGGACGTGGTGCAAGCGCCGACCACGCCGGATGAGAATCAAGCCGAGGAACTGAAGAAGGCCGCGGACGGAGCGGGGATTCGCATCGATTCGGTGATGAACATGGATCACTGGAAGTATCCGTTATCGTCGAGCGACCCGGCTGTCGTGGAGAAAAGTTTGGCGGGGATGCGGACGTCGCTGAAAAACGCGAAGGTCTGGGGATCGGATGCGGTGCTGCTGGTGCCCGCGGTAGTGAATCCGCAAACGCCGTACCGCGATGCGTGGACACGCTCACAGAAACAGATCCGGACACTGCTGCCTCTTGCGGAAGAGGAGAAGGTGGTGATTGCCATCGAAGAAGTGTGGAACAAGTTTCTGCTGAGCCCGCTGGAGATGGCGAGCTACATTGCAGAATTCCAGAGCCCGTGGATCAAGGCCTGGTTCGATGTGGGGAACGTGGTGCTGTATGGGTATCCGCAGGATTGGATTCGCGTACTGGGCCCGAGCATTGCGAAGGTGCACCTGAAAGATTTCAAGCGGAAGGAAGACGGATACGCTTGGGTGAATTTGGGCGAGGGCGATGTGGATTGGGCGGCGGTGCGGCAGGCGTTTTTGGGTGTCGGGTATTCGGGGAGCGTGATCGCGGAGTTGAAGAGTGGGGATGAGGATTATTTGAAGGATGTGAGTGCGAGGATTGATCGGCTTTTGTTGGGCGCGTGAGTTGCGGCCTTCATTGGACCTTGCGACGTGGTCATCGCGTATAGGGTGCTGGTTGACACCGGCGTAGTACCGCAGCCCCGGAGAGATCCCATATGGGATGGGACCGGCAAGTTCCGAAACACCCGAACTCACCGCCGAGGGAAAGTATATCGCCGAGTTCGTGGAAAAAAAGTGAAAAAGTAGAAAAGCCGTTCCCCGGAGGTGCGCCCGTCATTCTGTTCCCCTTGGCCAGACAACTCAGACATCCCCGACATTTCGCGACTGTGCCTCGAACACTCTCTCACATCTGAGCAGTAAATACGGCGGTGGAAGATGTCTGTAAAATGCGGTGAAGATCAGAGCTCGGTCGTTGGTTCGCCAGCTAACCGGCGAGCCACAAACTGCAGACGTTCATCCATCACCGAACACTCCTTTCATGGCATCACTTTCTCCCATTAAAAAGGGAAAAAGTACGATCTGTTACCTATGTCTAAGGTCGCTCACATCAGTAAATAAGCGGCTATTCTCACTTTTGAAGCTCCGCCGGTATGTCCTGTAAAGATTATCTTGCCAACTTTTCGGGGAACTGCACGCCGCTTACCGCCCGGAGCGCTTCATGATAAAAGATCCTAAATTCGGTTAAGGCAGCTTGAGTGGCTTGGCTAGTTGGACGGACCGGCGTCTTGCACCGTACTGCTAGAAGATAAACGGAATTAGAGCTTTCACATGGTGCTGGTATTGCATGTACTGCGCACCGAATTGTTGCCGCATGAAGGCTTCCTCGGTGCGAGATTTCAGCCAAAAAGCTACGAAAAGAAATGTCAGGCCCAGCAATCCGCGAAGTTCGCCAGTAATCAAAGCCATGCCGAGGAACCCCAGCAGCAAGCCCGTATAGATGGGATGGCGCACGATAGCGTATGGTCCACGGTGTATGAGCTGGTGATCTTCCTTAACGGTGACGACACTGCTCCAGTTACGCCCCAGTTGCAGGCGAGCCCAAACCGCGAAGCTGAGGCCCAGAAACGTGATCGCCAGGCCTGCTGCGCCAACCACATCCGAAGGTCCCACGTAGCGCGTCGCGAGCCAGCCCCAGCGGAAATTGCCCGAAAAGAGCATGAAGTAGGCCAACAGGGTCAGTCCTGATTGGAGTGATCGAGATCCTGCAGACTGCCGGGCGACCGTGCGCTTGGAGGTGAACATCCCGAGCAACCAGATAATTATGGTCGCACTCCAGAGACCAATTCCCCATCTGTAGTAATCGAACTGCATTGCTCTGAACTCCCTACAGCTATACGCTGCATGTGACTTAAATGTTGCAGGCAGGCTGCTGACGTTTTCGCGTGCTCGTGGCTGTGGCGTGGACTATCATCTTCGAGCGCACCGTAACTTGTCCCGCCAACGATTTCAGTCTGATCACCTTGTCCGAAGGCCGCCTAGGGCACGAGCATCCAATCGAAGAAATAAATTTCGCAGTTAGAAAGATGAATCGCCGGAAGGCAATCCCTCGCCAGAAAGTGAATTCGTCGGGCTCCGGCAAAAAAATTTTCAGAGCCGTATCATTCTGATTCGGCAAGTGCCGGTACGAACAAAAGTGAAAATAACAGAAGCCTTCAATTGATAGTGATGCGATCCAAAGTTGAAAACGAAGTGACCAACAGCCCCTTCGGGAAACCCTTTGCTGGTGCGGCCTTACGAGCTGTTTCCAGAATGTGAGTATGTAGTACTTTGGTACCGTTGACGCCTTACCATCGCGAAAGTTACCTTCATCCTCGACACTTCGATTGATGCTCTGGCTAGCCTTGAGAGAGGCGTGTACGCATCCAGAATGCTTGCGTGCACGTTTTTCTCTTGACAATACCCGTGTGTCCAATAGACTCCTCCACGTAGTTGACTTTACTCGGAGGAGTAATGAAGAGTTGGATCACGGTTGTTGTACTTGTTTTGTTGGTTCTGACTGGTGCCTTGGGAATCCACGCATTGACGATGACGCATTCGAGTTCGGTGGCTGCTAGCACCGCTCCTGTGCCCCCCTCGCCGTGGGCCGCTTCCACTGCACCGGTGCCACCGTCCCCTTGGTCTGCTTCAACGGCCCCGGTACCCCCGTCGCCCTGGAAGTAACCACCGTAACGGTTGGTCCATGTTAGATCACATCAAAATGAGGGCTAGGTCCCTGGCGGACTATGACGCTTAGCCCTTACGATTACGGCTTCTGGGTGTTGGGCTTCCTGCTGGAAGTATACGTTGTACTGTGCACCATCGTCCGCAAATCCTTTCTGCGCTACTTACCCTTGAATCTGTACATGCTGGGTATCGCCACCAGCGAATCGATGGAGTACCTGCTCGCCCACAAGTATGGACTTACCTCACCCGAATACATGTACTTCTACTACTACTCCGAGAGCCTTCTCTGCGTTTTCTTATACTTCGTCATCATGGGATTCTACAAGCAAGTCTTCCAGGAAATGAACGTAAGCAAATATGTCCGTACCGCCACCCTGCTGGTGCTGGCCGTCACTATGTTGTTTTCTTATTTAATCGTGCGCCACAACCAGGCCCACTTGACCAGCCGGTTCGTGGTGGCCCTGGGCCAGAATCTTTATTTCGTTGGCGTCGCGCTCACCTATTTGCTGTGGGTCGCGCTGCTCAAGCTTCGCGAGACCCGCGCGCGGCTGGTGCAATTGGTATTGGCGCTCGGTGTGTATTTCAGCGCGCTGGCCGCAATCTACGCGCTGCGAAATTTATTTCCGTCGCTAGAGACTTCGATTCTGAAGTTCTTGATTCCGCTGGTGGGTGCTTGGTTGCCGTTGGCCTGGGGTTACACTTTTACTAAGGTCCCGGAAGACGCGCGTTTGGCGCCGTCGCGCCTGACGGTAGGAGCTGCCGCGGGATGATTGCTGCACTTATTTGCGTGATTTCGTTTTGCGCCTTACTGCAATTTGGCTTTTCCTCTTCGCGATCGGTCGTCGCCGCCAGCCGCGAATTGGCTCTGTCCGATCAGGTGCGCCGTGCCGCGGGCATCCAGGGCGCGCAGATCGACGGCGGGGAGTTTGCCCGCCTGCTGCAGTTGGCGAAGTTGTGTCCGGTGCAGGGAACCGACGGCTTGCAGATCGCCATGGTGCGGGTGTATCACGGAGTGCTGCACGGTCTGGAAATCACCGCTCGCGGCGTGCTGCCCCACGCGGGCGAATGGATCGAACAGGAGCGGCAGAATTGCGCCTACTTCGTCGCGGTTGCCCTGGACCGCCGGATTGCGAATAGCCGCGGTCTGCTGGCTGCTCAGATGGCGGCCATCTAGCCCGCCGGGCTGCCAGCTTCAAACCAGCCGGAAGTTTTTCTCTTCTTACATATGCACACCCGTTGCCCTGGAATCTGAGCCCGGTCGTTCCCTCTTCTAGTTTCGATTAGCGGTTGACGTGTACGGTATAGCCGTACATACTGAATCATGCGCCCAATGCCCGTGAAGGATGTGCCCCATCCGGGCGACCGGATCAAAACCGAGATCGTCGAAGCTCTGGGCCTTAACGTGTCCAAGGCGGCGGCGATTTTGAAAGTGCGTCGCGCCACGCTTTCCGACCTGCTCCACGGCAAAGCCGCGCTAACGCCGGAAATGGCTCTGCGCATCGAAAAAGCGTTCGGACCCGACATGCACAACCTTCTCCGCATGCAGCTTGCCTACGACGTGGCGAGAACGCGCCAACGCGCGCGGCACATCTCGGTCAAGAGGTACGTCCCAACTCGCTTCCCTGCCATGGCCAGGTTAGCGCAGGCCCGTTGATGTTGGCATGAAAACCACTCTCCAATCCCAGCTACTACGCACCGTCCGCCGGTACTCGATGCTTCGTCCAGGCGATGTAGTGGGTGTGGCCGTATCGGGCGGTGCGGATTCCACCGCGCTGCTGCTTCTTCTCGACGAACTCCACGACGATCTCGGCATCACCCTGAAAGTGCTCCACCTCAATCACCGCTTGCGCGGAGCGGATTCCGATGGTGACGAGCAATTCGTGCGCGAACTCGCCGGCACTCGTCACGTCGAGTTTCTCTCACAACCAGTGGACGTCGCCGCCGCCGCGCGCCGCCGGCACTGGAACCTCGAAGATGCCGCCCGGCGCTTCCGTTATGCGTTTTTCGAAGGGCTCGTGGAAAGAAAGGCGGTCACACGGGTGGCCGTCGCTCACACCGCGGACGATCAGGCCGAAACATTACTCGCAAGAATCTTGCGCGGAACCGGGCCGCGTGGCTTGGCAGCCATCCATCCGATTCGCGGAGCAGTCGTCCGGCCGCTGCTGGAAGCGCGGCGGGAAGCCCTGCGAGAGTACTTGCGCGCCAAGAATCAGAAATGGCGTGAAGATGCCACCAACAGCGACCGCACCCGCGACCGCGCCCGGCTTCGCCACGATTGGCTGCCGCACCTCGATCGCGACTTTGGCCCAGGAGTGGTCGAGCGCCTCGCCGAGACCTCGCGCATTGCCGCTGCGGAAGAGAACTTCTGGACCGCAATGGTCGACGATCGGGTTGCTGCGCTGGCGAACCTGGATTCCAAAGAAATCACCATCGCAGTGGCGAACTTGCTGGCGCCACTGCCCGCGATTTTTGGAAGGGCAACGGTCGAGCCAACCGCTAAAGCGGCCTCGCTGGCGCTCACCCGAAGAATCATCGTACGTCTGTTAGAAGCAGCGGCGGGGGAACGCGCGCGATTCACGTCGCGCCACGTCGAGAGTGTGACGAAACTCGCGGCCGAAGGCGCCAGCAATCAACGCGTGCATTTGCCTCACGGGCTGACGGTGATTCGTGAGTTCGATCGGCTGTGTTTTTTGCGGCCACCGCGGGCCGGGCCACAGCATCGGCCTGGTCGGACGGAGCGCTCCAACACTCCCGGGCGTGACCTTAACGTCGTCGCCTATGAGTACGACGTTAAACTGCCGGCCACTGCAGGCGTCGGTGGTCAGGTCTGGGTGTGCGAAACCCAAACGTGGTTTAGCTTGAAACTGATTGACGGGCCAAGGATGGAGAGCGAAACTAGTAGTCAGGGTGGAACCTTGGACGCCGAATTGCTGCGTACTCCCTTGATTCTGCGGAATTGGCGCCCCGGGGACGCATATCGTCCGAGTGGCCGCCGCAGCGTACGCAAGTTGAAGGAGATGTTTTTGCGCTCGCGAGTGCCTGCCAGGGACCGACTGCGCTGGCCGGTTTTGACTAGCGCTGGCCGGGTGGCCTGGGTTCAAGGCATGCCGCCGGCGGCTGAGTTTGCCGCTGGCGAGAAGACACGTAAGTACTTAGTGATCGACGCCGAGCAGCTTCGATAAGCTGCCGCACGTTCTGGAGTGAACCGGACACAAAAAGCCCGGTTCGTGCATCTAATAGATGTGTAGGCGCTGACGCGATGGAGGGCTGTGGTGTAGGCCTTCAGCCGCGAGGTGAAAGGAAGAGGTAGCCAGGTGAATTCAACAGTAAGGACCATCTTATTCTGGCTCTTGATGATTCTGTTGGCGGTGGTGCTGTGGAAGATGGCCTCCCCCAGCGGCCAGACCGCGCGCGAAGAAGAGCCCAGCTATACCAAGTTTCTGGCACAGAACGACGCCGGAAACGTCAAAGAAGTCACCATTTACCTCAAGGCGAATAGCGCCGAAATTCAGGGCGAATACCGCGACGGGAGCGTCAAGTTCCGGGGCGTCACTGTAGCCAACTCTTCGATCCCCGACATCACCAAGAGCCTCCAGGAAAAAAACGTCCTGATCAATATCAAGGAAGTGAAGGACGGGGACTGGTTCGCCCTGATGGTGAACCTCGGCCCGATCATCGTGATCGTGCTGTTCTGGATTTTCATGATGCGCCAGATGCAAGCCGGAGGGAACAAAGCGCTGAGCTTTGGCAAGTCCCGCGCTCGCCTGCTCACCGCGCAGCAGAAGAAGGCCACCTTCAAAGACGTGGCCGGTATCGATGAGCCCAAAGAAGAGCTCTACGAAATTATCGATTTCCTGAAAGATCCGCAGAAGTTTCAGAAGCTTGGCGGCCGCATTCCCAAGGGAGTGCTGCTGGTCGGACCTCCGGGAACGGGAAAGACTTTGCTGGCACGCGCCATCGCCGGAGAAGCCAACGTTCCGTTCTTCTCGATTTCCGGCTCGGACTTCGTCGAGATGTTTGTCGGCGTCGGCGCTAGCCGCGTCCGCGACCTCTTCGAACAGGGCAAAAAGAATGCGCCCTGCATCATCTTCATCGACGAAATCGACGCTGTGGGACGCCACCGCGGAGCAGGCCTGGGCGGCGGGCACGACGAGCGGGAACAAACCCTCAACGCGCTGCTGGTGGAAATGGATGGATTCGAATCGAATGAAGGCGTGATCCTGATTGCCGCGACCAACCGTCCCGACGTTCTCGACCCCGCGCTGCTGCGCCCCGGCCGCTTTGACCGCCGCGTAGTGGTTCCTCGCCCCGACGTGAAGGGCCGCGAAGACATTTTGAAAGTGCATACCCGCAAGGTTCCGCTGTCCGACGACGTCGAGCTGTCGGTGATCGCCCGCGGCACACCAGGCTTCTCCGGCGCCGATCTGGCCAATCTGGTGAACGAATCAGCCCTCTGGGCGGCGCGCCAAAATCGCAAGCTGGTTTTTATGGTGGACTTTGAGATGTCCAAGGACAAAGTCCTGATGGGCGTCGAGCGCCGTTCGATGATTCTTTCCGACGAGGAGAAGAAAAACACCGCGTATCACGAAGCAGGGCACGCGCTGGTGGCGGCCATGACCCCGGGCGCTGATCCTCTTCACAAAGTGACCATCATCCCGCGTGGAATGGCCCTCGGCGTCACCATGCAATTGCCGATCGACGACAAGCACACCTACACCAAGGAATTTCTCGAATCCCAACTGGCCGTCCTGATGGGTGGCCGCGCCGCCGAGGAGATGTTCCTCAATCACCTCACCACCGGCGCCGGAAACGACATCGAACGGGCCACCGAACTGGCGCGCCAAATGGTTTGCGAATGGGGCATGAGCACGCTGGGGCCACTCACCTTCGGGAAGAAAGAAGAAGCCATCTTCCTGGGCCGTGAGATCGCTCAGCATCGCGATTATTCCGAGCACACCGCGATCAAGATCGACAAGGAAGTTCACGATATCGTGACCTCCGGTTACCAACGCGCCCACACCATTCTCGAAACCTATCGCCCAGCGCTGGAACGCGTCGCCCAGGCTTTGCTCGACCGCGAAGTCCTGGACGCCATCGAGTTGAAACTATTGATCGACAACAAGCCACTGCCCGAAAAAATTCATCCACCACCGGCCGCGCCTCCTGTCTCCACTCGCGAACCGCAACTAACGTTGCGCCCGGATCCACGCCCGATCCCGGGAATGGCCAAAAGCGAAAAGCCCGCCCCGGCCTAGACCGTCGCTGCTTTGTCGTTGCGTTTTTCAAGCGCCTCACTCTCCCCAGCAAAGGGGAGGCCGGGGCGCTTCTTTCTTTCCCTGGTCGCCTGCCGAAATTGGCGTAAACTACTCCCATGGAGCACAGAACTTTTGTAATTCCTTGTCCCTGTTGCGACGCCAAGCTCACCATCGATCCCGACTTGGGCGTAGTCCTCTCCCACGTGCCTCCTCCACGGCCACCGACCGGCATTACCTTCGACGACACCGCGCGCTTGCTGCGTGAGCAGAACGAACGGGTCGAGGAAAAGTTCCGATTGTCGGTGCAAGCTGAAAAAAATAAAGAGGACGTGCTGGACCGCAAGTTCGCCGAGGGTTTGAAGAAGGCCAAGAGCGGGCCGATCGAAAAGCCGATCCGCGATTTCGACCTGGATTGAACCCCCCGTGAGGATCGTTCGAGCCTCCCACTTAAGCTCGGCAGTGGCGACAGCGACCGTTGCGGGGGTTCTGTTCGCGAGCGTGTTTCTCGCGCCGGCCGTCGCTCAGAGGAAAAAGCTTGCGCGCCCCAAACAGCTCGACGAGGACGTGCAGTGGCGCCGCGATCCCGCCACCGGCGTCCTGAGCACCGGCCGTTCGTTATCCTCCGCCAGCAATTCCACAGCGAGTGCCTCTGGCGGCGCGCCTCTCGCATCGCCTACCATCCGCGTTCACGTCAATCTGGTTCCGGTCACCTGCAGCGTTCTCGCCGAGGACGGCACGCCGCTGCGTGGTCTGGCCCGCGGCGATTTTCACCTCTATGACAATGGCGTCGAGCAAAAGATCACCTACTTCGACGCCTCGCAGGCAACCGCCAGCATCTCTTTACTGGTGGACGTCAGCCCCAGCGTCTTTCGCGAATCCGCGGAAATGAAGCAAGCCGCGCGAGCCTTCGCGCGCAACATTTCACCAGCGGACGAAATTTCGGTGGTGGACTTCTCGGCGCATTCCTATTTGCTGCTGCCGTTCTCGCGCGACCGCGGTTTGCTCGATGAGGCCATCGATCGCATCGACGTGCGCAACATGGCTAGCGACGTGGGCGGAACCAATATCTATGAAGCGGTCTACCTCGCCGCACGCCAACTATTCGCCAACCGCACCGGCCGCAAAGCGATCGTCTTGCTCACCGATGGACAGGATAGCGGCCTCGGACTGACCCTCGATCCATCTACCGCCTCGCCGAGGCGCGGGCAACCCGGCGACCGGCTGACCTTCGACGACGTCGCCACCGCGCTAGCCGAATCCGACGTCCAGGCCTTCGTGATCACCACGCAATCGCGCCCCAAGCGCATGACCCCGGACTGGTTGGCCGGACGCGCGAATCGCTCGCTGGTCGCGCAGGACGCCCGCGAATGGGGAATCCCCGCATACACGCTATATCTAGCGGAACTGGTGCGCCGCTCCGGAGGCCAGCTCTATTTCCTGCGCGAAGCCGAAACCCTGGCGGAATCCTACCGCCGCATCGCCGCGAGTATCGGAGGCGAATACACCCTGGGGTTCGAGCCCACACCCGCGGGAACGTCAACCGCAGCGCATCAGCCAGTTTGGCATTCTCTCCGCATAGAAGTGCCGGACCACGCAGATCGTGTGATCCATCGCGCCGCGTACTTGGCTACGCCAGGCTCATGAAGTTGATTTGTTGCTGTTGGTTTCTTAGCACCCCGCGGTGAACGGTGTGGTTCAATAGTCCGATGATTCCGCGAAAAAAATTCCGTCTGCGTACGCCAGCAGGCACGTTGCTACTCGGCGAGCGCACCCTAATCATGGCGGTGCTCAACGTCACGCCCGATAGCTTCTCCGATGGTGGCCAATTTCTCGATCCGCAAAAGGCGATCGCCCACGCGCTGGCGTGCGAGCGAGCCGGCGCCGATATTCTGGACATCGGCGGCGAATCGACGCGCCCCGGCTCGCAAGGCGTTTCCGCGGAAGAAGAACTCTCCCGGGTACGGCCGGTTCTGGAGGGCCTGCGTACCCGATTGAAAATTCCCATTTCGCTGGACACTCAGAAATCCGCTGTGGCGGAAGCAGGATTGAAGATGGGCGTAGCCATGCTGAACGACGTCACCGGCCTGCGCGCCGAGCCGGGCCTGGCGGCGTTGGCGCGCCGCTACCGGGTTCCGATGGTGCTAATGCACATGAGAGGTGAACCGCGAACGATGCAGCAAGGCCCATTCGCGCGCGATGTCGTCCGCGATGTGCTAGCGGGGTTGCGACAGGCGCTATCGCGCGCCCACAAGTATCGTCTTCCCGCGTCGCAGGTGATCCTCGATCCCGGCATCGGATTCGGCAAAAAACATTCGCAGAATTTTGAATTGCTAGCGCATCTACCGGAGCTGGCCAAGCTAGGCCGTCCGATCCTGATCGGCACGTCGCGCAAGTCATTCCTGGGCCACCTGCTCGGCGGCCTGCCGGAAGACCAGCGCACCTGGGCCACTGCCGCCACCGTCACCACCAGCATCCTGGGCGGCGCACACATCGTGCGAGTGCACGACGTCGCGGAGATGGTGCAAGTTACACGCACCGCCGACCGCATCGCCGCCGCCCTCTGAAGCGGGTGCTCCAGGCGCGGTCAGACCTTGGCCTGCGCATCTACTGGACCTCGGCCGCAGCGCCCGCGAATCAACTCGCGAAACTTTTCGCGCTCTTCCGGAGTCATCCGTTCCCAGCGCCCGTGCGCGCCGCGACGCCATGGGCCGCCGAGTCTCCCTCCGCGTCCGTGAAATCCGCGCCAGCCTCCGAACAGCAGCCAGCTGAGTGCCAAGAGCCCCACGCCTTGCCAAAAGGTGATTGCCGGCAATCGGAAGAGCGTGGGCATCAGCCAGTTCCACAAGTGGTAGACGCCTGTGCCAAAACCCGCAATTACGATGATCAGGATGATTACGAGCTTAATGAAAATTCCGATCCCATGCCCAATCCCACGCCCGATCCCGCGTCCCATTTCACGTCCCATCTCATCTCGCATCATGTGGGTGTCCTCGTCTTGGTCCTTAAGGTAATTCGTCGTAGATTCCGCGAAGCCGCTCGCGCAAATGAATCACCGCGTAATGCTTGCGGGAAAGCAGCGTGTTCAAGCTGAGCCCGGTTTCAGCCGCGAGGTCTTTGAAGCTGCGACCCTCGATTTCATGAGCAATGAAGACTTCGCGCTGCTCGTCGGGGAGTTCGTCTAGAGCATCTTCGATCTCCTCGAGCAATACCGTCCGGGCATACGCCGCATCCGGTCCAGCGTCGGGAGAGGGAAGTAACTCCTCAAGCAGGAAGAAATCCCCGTCCGCTCGAGCAACGTGTTGATCCTCCAGCGCCTCCGGCATCCTCTTGCGAAATAAATCGGTGATCCGGTTACGCGCCACACGAAACATCCACGCCCCAACCTGCTCGATCGGTTTCATCAGACGGTAGGCCTCGACCAGCTCGAAAAAGACGTCCTGCAGAATGTCTTCCGCGTCCGCCCGATCGGGCACCCGTCTGCGGATGAAGTTGCTCAGCCGAGCGCGCTCGCGCACGAAGGTTTCGGAAATTCGTTGATCCTGTGCGTCCGCCATTGCGGTTATGCTGATCGCTTCCTTCATCTACTCTTGTAGACGTTTGAGCCGCGCAGATATTGTATGAGAAACATATACCCTCCACTGTTCTCCGTGAAGCATTCCGCCTTCGCGCAGTATCCAACCATTCGGTAGCGCGTTATACAAAAGGCGAGTGCCTCCCAGTGCGCCGTCATTCCTAGACCCGAATAGCGCTATAATCCCGGCGTTCGGAGGCTCCCTAAATGTCGACCCGATGGATCTATTTGCGTCCCACGTTAATTGTCGTGCTGGCTTTTGCGGCGCCTGCTTTCGCGCAACTCCCGCCGGTGAAGGATCCCCTCGCGCCGAAAGTGCCGCAGGGCGCCGGTGCCTGCTCGGTGGGGAAATCCTGCGCGGACCTGGCCCCGGACATTCTGCGAACCGCCATGGGGCCCTCTCCCCTCGCCGAAAATCTGCGATACCTCACCGATACCCTGGGCGGCCGGCTCACCGGCACCGCCGCGGCGGACAAAGCCACGGGCTGGGCGGTAGAAGCCTTCCGCCACGCGGGGGTCGACGAAGTCCACACCGAAAAATTCACCATCCCGGTGGGTTGGACGGAAGGCAAGACCCGGGTCGACGTCCTCGTGCCGGAACCGTTTCCCGTGCGCATCGCTTCAGCAGGCTGGTCCCCGCCAATCGCCGAAGGGGGAATCAACGCGGACGTGATCGACGTTGGCGTGGGTGATGAAGCCGGCTTCGCGAAAGCCGGCGCCGGCGTGAAGGGCGCGATCGTTCTGGTTCACACCCAGGAGCTGAAGGGCCTCAATGAGCTGTTGGCGGAATATTATCAAGGGCCAGCCATCGTGGATCGCGCGGTAAAAGCCGGCGCCGCCGCCATTTTCTGGATGTCCACCCGTCCGCGCCTCTTGCTGTATCGGCACACCCTGGGGATCGACGGCCAGCTCGCGCCGCTGCCGGAAGCGATCGTGGCGCGCGAAGATGCCCAGCGAATCGCGCGGTTTGATGCCGCCGGTGAAAAAGTGAGCGTGCACTTCGAGATGCCCGACCATATCGTCCCCGGGCCGGTGACCTCGGAAAACGTGGTGGCGGAAATACGTGGTCGCGAAAACCCGGACGAATACGTGGTCCTGGGCGCGCACCTGGATTCCTGGGACCTGGGTACCGGAGCTCTGGACAACGGATGCAATGCGGCCATGGTGATCGACGCGGCGCGTGCCATCCACACCACCGGAACGATCCCGCGAAGGTCCATTCGCTTTGTCCTGTTCACCGGCGAAGAGCAGGGAATGCTGGGATCGTGGGGCTACGTGAAGGCCCATCGCAGCGAACTCGACCGTGTGGATGCGGTGGTCATCTTTGACGATGGCGATGGCCGCACCACCGGCTACATGCTCAGCGGAAGAAAAGACGTATCCGACAACGTGAAAGAAGCCATCGCGCCGGCCGCGCTGGTGGACGCCAGTCAATTGACTTTCGACGCCTTCATCGGCACCGACAACTGGGATTTCCTTCTCGAGGGTGTTCCGACCCTGGTTGCCAATCAGGACGAAGAGGAATACGAGGCGAATTATCACTCCACCGCCGATACCTACGATAAGGTGAATCTCGACCGCGTCAAAAGAAACGCCGCTGCGGCCGCCATCACCGTTTTTGGGTTAGCCGACAGCCCCAAGCGCATCGGGCCGCGCCAATCTCGCGCCGAGATCGAAGAGCTGATCAAACAAACGGGTCTGGACCAGCAGATGAAGAGCACGCAATCCTGGCAATCTTGGCAAGACGGGACGCGTGGCCGGACTCCTTGACAGAGACCGATCCCGGCTGAGGCCGCGTGGAGTGAGTCCTCCTACTTCGCAGCGGTTTCGGCGCTATACTTCTTGTAGGATGGCACCCATGCTAAGCGCGGCTTTGCCGGAGGCGTTGCCTATGGCGCATCCCCTGAAGATGCCGGGGAGAATTTTGGCGCTCGATTACGGCCACAAGCGCCTCGGCATGGCGGTGTCCGACGAAATGCAGCTGACGGTCCAACCGCACCACGTGTATTACCGCGTCAACCGCCGCGAAGATTTCCGCTACTTGCGCCAGACCGTCCGAAGCCTGGGCGTGCGGCGAATTGTCCTTGGCCGTCCGGTCCATATCGACGGCCAGCGAAGCGAAATGACCGACGAAGTGGAAAATTATGCCATCCGCCTTCGCAAGGAATTGGGGATCGAAGTTGTGCTGCAGGACGAACGGCTGACCACCTGGGAAGCCCGGCAATTGCAGACCGCCAAGAGATCGGGGAATGAATTCGACCCGGTGGACGCGATTGCCGCCGCCGTGCTGCTCCGCGACTACCTCGAACACCACCGCGCCTCGGGGCCCACTCCACTTCCGGAGATCGATTAAACACCCATGCGCCGCCTTGGCCTCCTGCTGTTGCTAGCGATCGCCGCCGCGGGCGGTTTCGCGGCTTGGCTCGATCCCAAGGTCAACAGGCCATTCAAGGGCTATCACCCTCCGTCGATCTTTGTAGATATTCCCAAAGGAACGTCGCGCTGGGAGGCTGCCGGAATTCTCTTCAAGAGCGGTGTGGTTCGCAACCGCCTGGGTTTTGAAATTTTGGTTCGTTTCCACCAGCGCTTTCCGCTACAGGCGGGCGAATATCTGTTCGACCGTCCGATGTCCGGCCGCGAAGTATTCTGGAAGATCGCCGAAGGCAGGATCTACGTCCAGAAAGTGACGGTGCGCGAAGGCTGGACGATGTTCGACATCGCCGACGAACTCGAAAAAGTTGGGGTGATGAAGGAGGACGACTTCCTCCGCGTGGCCCGCGACCCCACCCCCATAGTGGACTTGGCGCCGCACGCCCGCAGCCTCGAAGGCTTTCTCTTTCCGTCGTCCTACGAATTCACGCGGCACGTAACCCCGGAGCAGGTGGCCGGGACGATGATCAAGCAGTTCCGCAAAGAGTGGGCCGCGCTTCGTCCGAGTGCGGACCCTCCGCTGCCGGCCGGGCTGGATGTATCCCAGGTAGTGACTGTGGCGTCGCTGGTCGAGCGGGAAACGCCGTTGCCGGAGGAGCGTCCGGTGGTTGCCGGGGTCTTCTACAATCGCCTGCAGCGAAACGAGCCCCTGCAGTGCGATCCCACGGTGCAGTACGCGCTAGCCCTGAAGGGCGATATGGTAGGTAATATTACCCATGAGGATTTAGCCATCAGTTCGCCGTACAATACCTATAAGCATTCCGGACTGCCTCCGGGGCCGATAGCCAACCCCGGCGAAATCGCGCTGCGGGCCGCCATCGCTCCCGCGCAAACGGACTATCTGTACTTCGTCGCCAACGACGAAGGGGGCCATTTCTTCAGCCGAACTCTCGCCGAGCACAATCGCAACGTGGCGCGGTATCGCCGGCTGCTGGAAGAGAGCGCGCCGCCGGAAGATTCCGGCGCGGCATCGAAAAAACACCGGAGAAGCTCGTGACCCAGGCAAAAGCGATTACCAAGAAGGAAAGAATCATTGAGGTGGCCCGCGCGCTGGGTAAAGACCGTTATACCCCCGCCGAAATCGAGCAGATCCGCCGCCAGCTGATCGCCCACCTGGGCGGCGAAGGAAAAACGTCCTCGGATTATATCGCCAGCGTTCTGGACCAGGCCGGCATGCGCGTGATTCTCTCGCCCCACGTGGCCGCCACCGAGCGCTACGAGGAAGAGTTTCAGGACCTGCTGCACTTTTCCACCATCGAGGAAGCGGAGATGTGCATCGTCCGGCTCGATGAGCTGCTGCGCAAGTTTCAGACTTCAGGCGAAAACGCGGCCGTCGAACGGGTGCGGGAAGTCGGCCGCCTGGGGCGCCGCCGCGCGGAGATGATCGCGCATAACCAGAAGGTAGACGCGAGCAAGCGCGCGGAGAAGGAAGAGATCGCCCACTGGTTTGCCATTTGGCTGGAAACTCCGGACGCCTTTTTCGACTGGCTGGAAGTCCGCCGGCAGTCCCCCGACTTTCAGCAGCGGTTCGGCGACCGCCCCGTTGACGAGATTTAGATTTGAACCTCCTGGAAGTGGAGCCCCTCGACCTCGGTCCTGGCGTAAAGGCAATCGGCCTGGAACTTACCGACCCGGAAAACAATCGCGAACCGATTGTGGGGAAAGCCGCCGCCGCCATCTGGAGCCGGGTGCTGCCAGCACTCGCGCGGGCCGAAGCCTGGGGCCTGGATTTCTTCAGCCACCTGGACCGCGTCCGTAACTACTGCCAATCACACGAGATACCCTACCGCGAGGCCTCCGAACACTCGATTGTGATTCCCCCGGTTCCCACTGGTGTGCTGGAGGGCCTTTTCGATAGGTTCGAGACGGAAAGGTTCGGTGCCCGAGCCGGGGGAGCGGTGGCCGCAGGAGATACCGCGCTGGAGGGCGAAATAGCACGGAAGGGCGTGGACGCCTATGCCGCCGCTTTTGGCACATATCTCTTCTGCGGGGTGTGCGATTTCGAGAATGGCTCGTTGGTCCTACTGACGAACAAACTGTGGGCCAGCGAGGTGTTACGGCTTATCAAGCCTGTTTTGAATAATATAGACGTAGAGGTGCGCCTGCCGAAATAACGGCTCCGGTCCGCAGCTTAGTACACCCGTACCATTCGCCCCACCGCAGTGCTGCGCCACAATAGTTCACCCGCCCCCCAGCCAGTAACCGTGCCGTACGGCTTTGGGCGGCTCCGAACATGCCCTTAGCCTCATTCACTGCCAATTCTCGGGCCTTTGTGAGGACGCTTAACGTCCTTCTGAAGTACGCCCGGATGTACGGTACCGAACACGCCCGGACCGCCCGCCAGTTCGATTCTGCCTGGGGGGAGCTTGCCGAGGCCATTCAGGCCGCCGAGGGTGATTCCGGGCTCTTATTGGGGGCCACCGGCTCGCAGCTCCTGCTGGACGGTGTGCCCCTGGAGACCACCCCGGCGGAGCGCAGTTTTGCCGATCTTCTCTCCACCTCGGGTGTGGCCAGCGTGGCTTTCGGCAAGGAGACCGAGCGCCAGGATTTCGCCAAGTTTGTTCAGGCGTTCATCGAGCCTGGCGCGGGGAAAGCCGGCACTCTTGCTGAGCGGCTGCACACCTTACTGGGCAAAGGTGCGACTACCAGGATTCGGGTGAACGAAATTCGCTTCGTAGTGGAAGACGCCGCGTATGCCGACGCGCGGTTTGCCGCCGAAATTACCGCTGCGAGCCTCGGCGCGGATGCCGAACTGATGAAGGAATGGTTCCGCAGTCCGCAGAAAATGATTCAACTCATCGCTGCGGCGGAAGGCGCCTCGCGCGGAGGCGTTCCGGGCGGATCACGGGGGCCACACAGCGCGTACGGCACGGAATCGGAGCCGGGAAGTGCGCCGGTAACGCGATGGATTGATATCGATGAGCAACCGGATCCTTCGGCTGCGGTTGAAGTGCCTGTCCGCGAGAAGGGCGCCGATGGTTCGCCTACTCTCTCCGAAAAAGACATGATGGGTTTGCTGCGGCTGCTCTCGGATTTCGGCGAAGCATCGCAGGAACGTACCTACCAACTCGACGCGCAGACCTGGCGGCAAAAATTCGGAACTCTGGGCCCGACGGCGCAAATCACCCTGCGGCAAGGACTATCCGCAATCGCCGCGTCCGCGCCGGGCGCGCGCATGGACGAAGCCGCGCTGATGAAGCTCGCCGAAGACCTGGCCATCCGCTTCGCGCTGGACCGCTTCCAGCGCGGCGAAGTGCGCGTGAACGCGGTGCGCGAGATGCTGGGCAAAATGAACGGCGAGATGGAGACCCTGCGCAAGCTGCTGAAGTCGCGGGAAGACAAGCTGGCCAGCGCGGGGGTGAACGTCGAATCGCACGGCGACATTCTGGATCGTCAATTCTGGGCGGGCGTGCCGGAGTCCGGGAAGCGCACCGTGCTGCTTTCGTCAGAGGCGTGGTGCATCCCACCGCGCAACGTGCAGCAATATGTGGAAGATCTGATGAACCGCGGTGAAGCAGATACCGCCGGCGACATCCTGGTCCAATACGCCACCTGCGTCGGCAACGAAGACGCCGAAGCGCGGCGCCGCGTGGCCATCGGCCTGGGCCAGCTCGCGGAAGCCTTCAGCCGGTCGGCGGATGAACGAATTCGAAAGGCGCTCACGGTGATCGGCAAGCAGATGGGCGAGGAGCGCGACCCCGAGCTGCAAACCCTGCTGGGCGCCGCGTTTGTCCGGCTAAGCAACGAAGCGAGCGCCCGGCGCTATTTTCCATCGATGCAGCAGGCATTGCAATCGCTAGCGACCCTGGAGACTTCGCGCCCGAGTTGGGTGCAAACCTTGCGCCCGCGGATCGGAGTGGAAAATCGCATCCCCGACTTCATCGACGAAGCGGTGAGGTCGGAGCAAATCCCCGATGGACTGATCGGCGTTCTGCAAACGGCGCCTCGGCAATCCGTAGAGTTAATGATGGCCCAGCTTCCACGCACCGTCCGACCGCTGCATCGGGATCGTTTGGTGGAGTTGGCCAGCGCCATGGGCGGGGCGTGCACTACCTACTTGCGGTTCGTGCTGCAAAGCGAGACCCCCGGCAAGGCGGTGAACGCCATCGGGCTATTGAGCCGCCTCGATCCGGTGTCGCTGGACGAACTTTTGCCCGCGCGGCTGGCCGATGGCGGGCGTTCCGTACATGATGCTGCGGTGATGCAAATCACCATGGGCGGTGCGTCGCAGATGGGACGCTTGTTGGCAAATATCTTGGACCAATTGGACCCGTCGGCCGCGCCGCTGGCGATCGACGAAATGGGCATGTCCGGCGATGAGGATCTGGCGCCTTTGTTGCTGCGGGTGGCGGAAGGCGAGCTGGCCAGTTTGAACTCGGAGTATCTGCGGGTGAAGGCCATCGAGGCGCTGGGAAGATTGCGCGCCGCCCCAGGCATTCCCATGATGCGGAAATTCCTGAGCGAGCGGAAGCTGCTGGGCTGGGCGCATCCGAGTGAAATCCGGCTGGCTTGCGCGCAATCGCTGGCCAAGCTCGATCCCGAATGGTTGCAGAACTACCTGCCTAAATCCGGGCTCGACGCAGCCGCCCTCGCGATGACGGCGCTGGACCCGGTCGGCGGCAAGGAATTCATCCGGCATCGGCGCTACCGCCGGGTACAACTGCCGAACACCGTGCCGGTGACGGTCACAACGCGCCGCGGCAAGGCCACCCTGGACGCCAACGTCCTGAGCCTCGAAGGGGGATTGCTCAGCGGTGAACTTCAATTCTCAGCCGGGACCCACGCGGACATGAAAATATCGGTAGGTCTGCGCAGCATCAATCTGCAAGCAGTGGTACGCTTCGTGCGCTCCCGCCAAGCCGGTTTCGAAACTGTGGGCATGAACCTCGAAGACCGCGCCAAGCTTCGCCGTCTGCTACTCTCGGTTCCGCAATCCCCAACGGATTCCTAGCGCAATCTATACCGTCCGCGAGTCGCAGCAAGCCCGCCACCAATCTTGCCTCAGAGTCATCTAATCCTCCGGGCGCCGTGTGCCTTGCGTGATTTGACACTCGCGCGAAGCGGCTGCTAGATTCACCAAATCGGGCGGATCGGAGAAACAGTCTGAAAAAGTTGACGGTGTACCGCGGCTTCGGCCTGATCGCAGTTGCCTGGCTGCTCGCGGGCTGCGCGGCCACGAGGGTGAGCACCAAACATGCTGTGCCTCCTGCGCAGAGGCGAACGGCGCTGGACGCCACCAAAGAGGCGCTCCTCGATCAGTACAATCACCAAGCCAACTCGGTAACTTCCCTCAATGCCACGGTGGAGCTGATTCCTAGCGCCGGATCCAACTACAGTGGAGTGATCGAGCAATATCATCAGGTATCCGGATTCATCCTGGCGCAAAAGCCCGCGCAGATTCGCATGATCGGACAGGCCCCGGTAATCGCCAGCAACATTTTCGACATGGTCAGCGACGGCCAGACCTTCCGAATCTACATCCCCTCGAAAAAGAAATTCCTGGTGGGACCGGCCAATCTCGAGCGCGCCGCCAAGAACCCCATCGAGAACCTGCGTCCCCAGCACTTGCTGGACGCCCTGCTTTGGCCGCCAATCACCCCCGCGGAGCCGGTGATATTTGAAGAGTGGAATCAGGCCTCGGAGCGGTATTATGTGCTCTCCATATTACGTTCCAGTTCCGGGGCAGACGCCGGGACTTCGGCAAGTGCCGGAGTTGGTACTGCGGCGTGGGAGTTGGCGCGTAAAGTATGGTTCGATCGCGCCGATCTATCGATCGTCCGCCTGCAAAGCTATGGACCGGCCGGACGTCTAATGACCGACGCGAAATATTCCGACTGGCAACCCAGTGGAGAGGTCAAGTACCCGCGCGATATCCAACTGCAGCGGCCGCACGACGATTACCAGGTAGAAGTGAAAATCTTGAAGCTCACGCTGAACGAAACCATTTCCGCCGATCGTTTTAACCTGCCTCGGCCGCCGGGGACCGATTTGGTGACCGTGAGCGAAACCGGAGAGGTCACCACCGGCGCGCAGCCCACACCCGGCGCGGAGCCAAAAAATTGATCCAGCGCATGATCGTACAAAACGTGCTGCATCGACCGGTACGAGCGGTGATCACCGTCCTGGCAGTGGCGGTGGAAGTGACCCTGGTGATCATCGTAGTGGGTCTTACCACCGGCTTGCTCACTGACACCGCCAAGCGCGTCGAGGGCGTGGGCGCGGACATCATGGTCCAGCCGCCCTCCGCTTCGATTTTCATGGCTTTTAGCAGTGCGCCGATGCCCATCGCCATCGGCGACCGGCTCGCCGAGTTGAACCACGTGCGGGCCGTCGCTCCGGTGTTGGTTCAGTTCAACAGCGTCAATGGGCTGGACCTGATCTACGGAATCGATCCGGCGACATTCGACGCGGTTACCGGCGGATTCGTATTTCATTCCGGCCACAATTTGAAAAAACCCGACGATATTCTGGTGGACGATTGGTACGAGAGAGGCAAGCACGTCACTACCGGCCAGACCCTGCACATTCTGGAGCACGATTTCCACGTGGCCGGTGTGGTGGAACACGGCAAAGGCGCTCGGGTGTTTGCGCTGATGTCCACGTTGCAGGACCTTTCCGGCGCGCACGACAAGGCTTCGGTCTTCTTTCTTAAGTGCGACCAGCAGGAAAATACCGGCGCGGTGGTGGACGAAGTAACCCAGCTCTTGCCGCGCTACACGGTTCGTCCGTTGAAGGATTTTATTTCGCTGATGACCTCATCGAACCTGCCCGGCCTGGGCGTGTTCGTGAATTCGATGATTGGTCTGGCCGTGGCCATCGGATTTCTGGTGATTTTTCTTTCGATGTATACCACCGTTACCGAACGCACCCGGGAGGTGGGAACCCTCAAGGCGCTGGGCGCTTCGAAGACCTACATTGCTCGGGTGATACTCAGCGAAACCACCTTGCTGTGCCTGATCGGCATTGCCGGCGGCATCGCCATGGCTTACGGAGTGAAGGAATTGTTCCTGCACGCGTTCCCCACGTTGACCATCCTGATCACCACAGCTTGGCTGGTGAAGTCCGCTGGAATCGCAGTCGTCGGAGGGCTTATCGGCGCCTCCTATCCGGCATGGGTAGCCGCTCGCAAGGATCCCATCGAAGCTCTCGCCTACGAATAAACTCCGCGGCGCGCCGTTTTAGTTTTTGCTTTGCTTCTGACTGGGGCTTGATCTTGTTGCGGTTTTGCCGGACGGTTTTACGCTTGTCCTTTCCGCGTGCCCCACTCTTCCCGGTTTGCGGGAAGGGTGGGGGCTAGACCTACCGTAGGGAACCGGTGCCCGCGTCACTTTTCAAATCGATCCCTGAATTTTTATTTTATTGCCTGGTCCCGAAATCCGCGGGAGATCTCGGAATTCTACGATGTGGACGCCGTCTCGGCCTCAAATCCAGGACATGCAATCACCGGCAGCGGAGGATACTTGGGATATCGAGGGTCGGTTTCCGAGCGGCGGCAGAGGTAGAAATTCGATCCGCGGTTCGAAGTAATTTTCTTCGCGAAGACGCACCGGCCGCATAGTCCCACTCTTGCCGCGTCATTCTGTTCTTTGATTCCCAAAGTGGACACCAGCACATGTCTGGTCAACACGCTCAGCGAAACGAGAGCGCGCTACACGTCCTGCTTCGGCAGCAGGCGCACCCGCTGCCCCGGGCTTCCATCCGGATCACCACCGTTCGATCCGCCTGCGGGGGAACGTCCCGTGCCAGAGTTTGTTTCCGCCGGCGCATCGAGATTATTTTGGCCTTCACCCGGGGCCAGGAACAAATTGGATTCAATCCCGTGCTGCCGCGTATACAAATCGTAATAGCGCCCGCCGAGGGCATACAGAGACGCATGGTTGCCGCGCTCGATGATTCGTCCACCCTCGACGACTAGAATCTGATCGGCGCGGCGGATGGTCGAGAGGCGGTGTGCGATCACGAACGTGGTCCGGCCGCGCATCAGCACCGCTAGCCCCTGCTGGATCATGGCTTCCGACTCGGAATCCAGGCTGGAGGTCGCTTCGTCCAGAATCAAAATCCGCGGATCGGCGAGCAACGCCCGGGCGATCGAGACTCTCTGCCGCTGCCCGCCGGACAAGCGAACTCCGCGCTCGCCGACGACGGTGTCGTATTTCAACTCAAAGGCTTCGGCGAACTCATCCACTCTCGCAATCCGGCAAGCCTCCATAATCTCTTCGGGCGATGCGTCAGGACGGGAGAATGCGATGTTCTCGCGAACCGTGCCGTCGAATAGAAACGTCTCCTGCAACACCACGCCGAGTTGATTGCGGAAGCTGGAGAGCTGCACCGTGGATAAATCCACGCCGTCCACCAGCACCCGGCCCGCTGCTGGGATGTAGAACGCCGCAATCAATCCAATAATCGTCGATTTGCCCGCGCCGGAAGCGCCTACCAGCGCGGTCACCGTTCCGGGTTCCGCCCGCAGCGAGACGTCCCACAGCACCGTTTTGCCCGCAGTGTAGGCGAAATCCACGTGATCGAACACCACTTCACCGCGGATCGGGCCCAGGACCACGCGCCGCCGCGGGTCCGCGTCCTCCCGCGATTCCGCCATGATTTCTTGAGTGCGTTCCAGCCCAGCCAGTCCCTCAGTAAGCTGCGAGCCGATGCCCACAATTTGCAGCACCGGCGCTATCAGCAGCGCCAGGAATGCCGAGAAAGTGACGAAGGCGCCGATGGTCATCGAGCCGCTCAGGATGCGGTGCGCGCCCAGAAAAATAATCAGTCCGCTCACCGTCCCCAGGATCATGGTCGCGGTCAGGCTCATCACTGAAGTGGCGGTCAACGTTTTGAGAATGTTCTCTAACAGCCGCTGTACGTTGCGCGCAAACACCTGCTCTTCTCGCCCTTCGGCGTGATAGCCCTTCACCACCCGCACTCCGGCCAGCGACTCGGTCAGTCGCCCGTTCACCTCGGCGGTGAGCTTCGAACGCGCACGGTAGATCGGACGGATCGTCCCGATAGCCTTATTCAGCGCCAGACCCACCACCACCAGAATCGAGAAGGCCACCCCGGTAAGCAGCGGGCTAAGCCGCAGGAGCATAGCCAAGGCCAGAATCGCCGTCAGCACTCCACCTGCAAATTCGACCAATCCCGTTCCAATTAGGTTCCGCAGCCCTTCCACGTCGTTCATGATCCGGTTAACCAGCGCGCCGGTTTTATTCGCGTCGTGGAACGACACCGACAACCGGCCCACATGCGTCTGCACTTGCTTGCGCAGGTCGGTAATCATGCGTTGCGCGGCCTTGGAGAGCACTTGCGTTAAGGTGTAGGAACTCAGCCCCTGAATGATTGTAGCCGCGAGAATCGCCAGCACCAGAGGCCGCAGATACTGGACCTGCCGCTTGCCGATGATGTTGTCGAAAAGATATTTGGTTGACGCCGGCAGCACCAGCCCGGCAACGCGGTTGACCCCGATCAGAACGAATCCAAAGAGCAGCAAGGCGCGCTGCGGGCGCATAAACACCCAGGCCTCGGGCAGCATGTGCACCAACCCACGCACTTTGGTGAACGGCGTTCGGCGGTCGTCGTCAGGGTTCGCTGTCGCCATCACGTCAATTGTCCTATAGTTTTCGCTTTCGAGGGAGGTCTCGCGGCGGGTGGCGCGAAATTTCCACCGCGACGCGGCGTAGGATTCACTACCGCCCATCAGCCGGTTACGAAATCCGGAACGCCATCGAACATGCCAATTGGCTAGGCAGAGAGGCAAAAGGGCCCTAGAATGGAGCGTTAGGTGGAGCCTATACTCAAAACCGAAGGCTTGTGGAAGGTCTATCGCACCGGAGAACTGGACGTGCCCGCGCTGCGTGGGGTGAACGTGCAGGTGTTGCCCGGGGAATTTGTTTCCGTGATGGGTCCATCCGGCTGCGGGAAATCTACGTTTCTACACGTAATCGGGGGCCTAACCCAGTCCACCCGGGGCCACGTGCTGCTGGACGGCAACGACCTGGGCGCGTTGGGAGACGCCGGACGCACCCGGCTGCGCCGGCAGAAGGTGGGCTTCATATTTCAGCGCTTCAACTTGCTACCCACGCTCAGCGCTTACGACAATATCGCATTGGCCCAGCACATTCGCGGGGACGGTTTCGATCCGCACCGTTTTGAGGCGATCGTCAAAATGCTCGGCATCGAGGATCGTTTGAAGCACAAACCCTCTGAACTTTCGGGTGGCCAGCAGCAGCGGGTGGCCATCGCGCGCGCGGTAATCAACGAACCCAAAATCGTGTTGGCCGACGAGCCCACCGGCAACCTCGATTCCAAAAGCTCCGAAGCGGTGCTGGCCATGCTCTGCCACCTCAACAAAGAGATGGGCCAAACCATCGTGATGATTACTCACAACCCGGAAGCGGCCGCCTACGGCAACCGGGTGCTGCACATGCGCGACGGCCTGGTGGTCGACGGCGCCACGGTTAACTAACATGCGCTCCATCTGGCAGGGAATGCTCCGTACGCTTTTCTGGTCCTACGATCGCGGCAGTTGGCCGTACGACTTGATGGTCATCGCCATCGTGGTCTTCGTGCTGTTGACGCCGCGCCGCCTGTTTCATGACCAGCCCCAAAGCGCCGCGCTCCCGACTACCGACGTCCAACTTATCGCCGAGGACATGGGCAGTAGCCAGCGTACCTACCGCGTGGATGCCGCCCTATTGCCGCTACCCAAGCGCAGCACCCATCCCACCCCGGAACTCGAACGCGAAACTCACGACATCCTGGGGCGCACGGTGGACGACCTGAAGGGGCATACCTTCCAAGTCTTGCGGATTGACCCGGTAGCGAACCCGAATGGCTCGATCGCCTATTACGACGTGTTTGTGAAGTGGTAGTACACCGCTAAATCCACTGTTTTCAATCTAAAACGAAACCACCCGGCGCCGAATTGCGTCTAATGGGTATGCTATGATGACGCTCGCTCGAGCGCAGGGGGTTAATATTTTGCGTTGGGTCCTGATAACTGTACTGGCACTTTTATGTCTACCGCCAACCGCATTTCCCGAGTCCCACGCGCCGTGGACCTTGGAATCCGTTTTGCACGAGCTGGATAGCCGGGCCCGTGGTTTCAAGGGTTTTACGGCGGACATCGAGCGAACCAAGGTCACCGTGGTTGTCAACGACAAATCCACCGAGACCGGCACCATCGCGGTGCGCGGCGATAAGATGCGCCTGGAGATGACTAAACCAGACTCGCGCACCATCCTGCGCGACGCCGACGATTTCTATATCTACACCCCCGGCCTCAAGCGCGTGGACGAATACAACCTGGGTGGGAAACGCCAGATGGTTGACTCGTTCGTCCTGCTAGGATTCGGGAATTCCGGCAAGGACTTGCAGAGCCACTATCTGCTTACTTTTATGGGTGAATCGCCGATCGACAATCGCAAAGCGGTAAAGCTCGAGCTCACCCCGAAATCCGACGACGTCCGCCAGCAGATCGCCAAGATCGATTTGTGGCTCGACGAATCGAACTGGCTGCCCGTCCAGCAGCAATTCTTCGAAGCGGGCACCGACGACTATTTCATCATCCGCTACTCCAACATAGTCGCAAACGCCCGCATCGACGAAAACACCTTCAAACCCAAATGGCCCAAAGGCACGCAGCGCCTCAAGCACCCCAGCTAGCCCCAACGCGCTCGTGGAGATTTTGACTTACGGTGCCCCACTCTTTCCGTGCCCCACTCTTTCCGTCTGCCATAGCGCTGCTTTTGCGCCACGGCAGAAGAAAAGGGTGGGCGTATCGACCTTAGCGTTCCATGTTCTAACGCCCTGACTTCATGTCCGCCTGAGTTGCCGTGGCGTTGTTTTTTAGCGCCGCGTGCAAACGCCGCTCGCGTTCCTGCAGCGATCTTTTGCGGTGCAGTCCCCAGCGATAACCCGCCAGGTTTCCGTCCTCGCGGACCACGCGATGGCACGGCACAAGAATGGAAACAGGATTAGTCGCGCAGGCTCTGGCCACCGCCCGAATCGCCGAGGGTTTGCCAATCGCGCGGGCAATCTGAGCATAGGTGCGTGTAGTGCCGTACGGTATGCGCCGCAGCTCTTCCCACACGCGTCGCTGGAAAGCGGTGGCCTGTACGTCGGTAGGAAGCTCGAGATTCGGTTCCTTCCCGCGCAAATGCGCCAGCAGCGCGCGCACCCACTCCTGCAAGCCGTTTCGGTTGCGGCGAATCTCCGCGTGGGGATATTCCTTGGCGAGCTCCGCCTCGAGCTTGGCGTCGTCTTCGCCGAGGTACAAAGCGGAGATGCCGCGCTGGGTCGCCGCCACCAGCAAACGCCCCAACGGCGACGCGACAACGGTGTAGCTAATCTGCATGCCCTTACCGCCCCGCCGGTACGTAGCTGGCGTCATCCCCAGTTGCTCCGGGGCACGTTCGTAAAGCCGGCTGCTGGATCCAAATCCTGCGTCGTAGAGTGCTGTGGTCACGTCGTCTCCTTTTCGTAGCTGATTTTTTAGGCGCTGCATCCGCTGCGCGTCGGCATATTGCCGCGGGGTGATGCCCAGCAGCCGCTGGAACGCGCGTTCCAGTTGGTGCGCGCTGATGCCCGCGGACGCAGCCAGCACGGATAATTTCAGGGTATGGTTTTCGGCTGCACCGGATCGCTCGGTGAGCGACGCCTCGATCTGGCGGCAGACCTTGGCGACCGCGTTGGCGTGCGGATCGGACGGCTTGGCCATGTTCGGCCGGCACCGGCGGCACGCGCGGAATCCTTCGTGCTCGGCCGCCCGTGGCGCCGGATAGAAGACCACCTGGGCGCGCCTCGGCCGCCGTGAAGGGCACGACGGCCGGCAGTAGATTCCCGTCGAGCGCACCGCGAACACAAAGCGGTCGTCGGCGCGGCGATCGCGGGAGAGCACCGCCCGCCACAGACGCGCATCGTTGCGCTGTGCAGCGTTCCAGGCCGCCGCGCCCTGAGCGCGATCGGCAAGCGCTGGTATGTTTTTATTTCTTCTCATCGAAGAAGCTGGCATCTGTACCTTCAACATGCCATCTAATTAAACAGAATGTGCGGCGGCTGACTATCCGAATCTAGCATCCAAACTGAGCTAAGATCGGCCGGCCGAAATTGGCCATCCGCCAGGGAACGGGAGCGGTGGGCGAGCGGTCCAAAAGTCCCAGCACCCTGGGTATCGGTTACAACACGATCCCAGAGCTCGCGATTGACGTCCACTGGCGCATCCTACATATTGCAAAAACCGTAGGCGGAATGCCGCGGATAGAGGAAACTGAATGTAATGGGGGCAACCCTTCAATCTCGGATGTGGCGTCTTCCGGTTCGGGAGGAAGAAACGCCAACGCTAGACGCTTCGATTGCGGTCGCGGAGGAAGAGGACCTGGATCTCGCGCCGGCGCCCCGCCGTCGTTTCGTCGGCGTTCCCACTCAGGCGGTAAGCGTGGTCCGCGAACGCCGCCGTTCGCCCCGCGCCACCTTGATGTTGCCGTTGCGCCTGATGCAGGTCGCCGGGCGGCCGGAGCCATCTCCCGTTTCGCTGGTCATAAAAAACATCAGCTCCACTGGTGTTTTCTTTTTCTCACCCAAGCCGCTCCAACCCGGCACCGCCATCGAGATGGAAATCAGTTTGATCGAGCGCCGGCCTGGATACGGAAACGTCCGGATGAATACCGCGGCGCGCGTGGTTCGCACCGAAGCCACCACCGAGTGCAGTCCGGGCTGGCACGGCTACGCTGCCTCGTTTGACGACATCGATTTTAATCGGGACGACACTGTGCCGCGCCGCTACCTCCCTCGCTGATTGAGCGTCTTTTCTTGATGGAGCAGGCCCGCGTCTGCGGGATGGCCGCGAGCTTCTTGTTTTCATACCCGGGTGTGTTAGCGAACGGCGCTGGCGCCGTTTACGGCTTCGGCTGCGCGGGGGCTGGAGGGGGAGTGGCAGGCGTTCCGTTTGTCGTTGAAGCAGGTGCCGCATTGGCACTCGCGGCCGGAGCGGTTTCCGGTTTGAAATCACTCGTGCGAATCACCAGGCGGAGATGGACGTCGGGGTGATCCTTAATCTTCACGAAATCATCGGACCCCAAATAGGTCGGCAGCCAATGCTTGCCGTCGACGTTCTCGCGGTACATATCGAACATGCGAAACGGCAGCCCGGTGCCGTCGTCGGCGATCTCGCTCACAAATTTGCCGGAAGATTTCACCACCACAAAGTCGCGATCGTCCACCCACACTACGCCGTCGAAAAACCGCCGCATGCGCTCCACGTGCTTCGGCTTCACCCGGAAAATGTAGGTGTCCAATTCGTCCAGCTTTTCCTTTCCTAGATACTGCAGGGTGTAGTTGGCCAGCTCGTTGGTAGTCAGCACGAAATTCGGCACGCTGGACAATATTTTCACGTCCTGAAGCGTGAGCGAGGTCACCTTCAGGGTGGATTCCGCCGGCGCTGGGAATCTTTCGAAACGCTGTCCGTCCGGCTTGGTATAGATCTCGCCCTTGACGTTGTACTCCCCTCCCGGCGTGCTCAGCTCCTGCACCCGCAATGATTGTGTGAACGTCAAGTGGTCGTACGCGTCTTTCATTTTGTCTTCGTTGGCCGTGAATCGCCGGATAATTTCGTCAGTGGGAATGGCCGGTGCTTCGGGGGTTTCCTCCGGCATGCGCCTTACCTCGAACTTCGGCGGCGGCGCGATCGGGCCGGGGCCCGGATCTTGCGGCCGAGCCAGCGCGATGCCCGCCACCAGCAGCACGGCTGTGGGGGCCAGCAGGAAGTGGGCGGAGTAGGTTCTCACGATCCTTTAGATGCACACGGATTGTGCCGCGTCGCGCCCTCTGCGGGCTTCGAGGGCACTGCCGGGGACGTTACGCCCGCAGGTTATCGGCCTGCCAGTTGGTCACCAGTTTCTTGATGTCGGCGCGCTTCTCTAATTTTTCGTCGAGCACCTTACGCGCCAGCGCCGGCAACTCGGCGTCGCTGGCAAACCGCAGGCTCACCAATTGGCCCACGGAAAATTCGGGAATCCGCGCCCGCATCTCGGCGGAGAGCAAGCGTTCCAGCCGCAACTGCATCTCCAGACGGATCACCCGGTCCTGCACTCTCAATGCGAAACTCCGCGTCAGCCCGAAACCCACGAACAGCGCCGCCGCAAGCAAGACCTGCATTTCGGTGTCGGGAGTCAATACATGCACCACGTTATGCACCGCCCATCCAAAATTGATCACCAATATCGGCAAAACGAAATAATGAAATCCCGGCACCAACTTGACATGGTTCTTGAAACTCTGCTGCTCAGCCATAATTACCTCCGCACGTGTGCTTTCTACATGCGCCCGGATTCTACCACCCTTACGGCTTGGCTCTTGCTTTGTGGACTCGCGCGCCCCACGCCACCAGCTTATTTCTGGGCAACCGCCTCCTTCCGCGCAGCGAAGCTGTTTCTCTGATAAACTTGCGCGTTTGCAGTAAGCCAGCAGGAGACCGGCGGTCAGCATGGCTGCGGGAGAAAAGCGAATTGCACGGCGTTATTTCGTCTCCGGAATGGTGCAGGGCGTCGGCTACCGCTTCTTCGTGCAGGCCGTCGCAGGCCGGCTGGGTCTGCCGGGTTACGTAAAGAATTTGCGAGATGGACGAGTGGAAACCTACGCCATCGGCGCACCCGCATCGCTCGCTGAATTTCGCGCCGAACTCGAACGCGGGCCCAGCTACGCCAGCGTTTCCGGCGTGACCGAAGACGACGCGGAACCAGAAGACCGCTACGCATCAACGTTCTCCATCGAACACGATTCCTGGTGAAAGGGAGCTTCAATGACCGATCTGAAAAAGCTGATCCGCGAAATCCCCGACTACCCCAAGCCCGGAATCCTTTTCTACGACCTCACCACGCTGCTGCAAGACGCCGCAGGTTTTCATGACTTGATCGAAGACATGTGCCGCCACTACGAAGGCAAAAAGGTCGACACGGTAGTAGGTATCGAGGCGCGCGGCTTCATTTTCGCTCCAGCGCTAGCCTACCGCCTGGGTGCCGGGTTCGTCCCGGTGCGCAAGCCCAAAAAGCTGCCCTGGAAGACCGCGGAAGTGACCTACCAGCTCGAATACGGCACCGACCAACTCCAGATCCATCAGGACGGAGTGAAACCCGCAAGCGACGTGCTGCTCTGCGACGACCTGCTAGCCACCGGCGGCACCGCCGCCGCGGCGATCCAACTGATCCGTCAGCTAGGCGGAAAAGTAGTAGGCGCCGCTTTCGCAGTCGAACTGAATTTCCTGCATGGACGAGCAAAACTCCCAGGCGTCGACGTATTTTCTTCCCTGCAATACGACAAGTAACGGTCTTGAAGTTGATTTGGGTTAGCCGTTGAAGGTGTTGAGTTGCTTTGGATTTAGCCGTCGAAGGTGGGTGCCCCACACGTCGAATTCAGGTGTGGGGTTTTGACTTACGGTTCACGGTTTTGCGCCGTTATCTTTTCCGGGTCCCTATTCTTCCCGTCTGCCGTAGCGCCGCCTTTGCGCGAGGCAGACGGGAAGGGTGGGCGTTTGGGCCTAAGTAGTCGAAGGTAAGGACCTGTACGTCGAGTCCGCGTGCAGAAGTCTCAAACTTGCGCGGGGGGCAGGGAACTCCCAAGCACCGCACCAATGCAACGCTCAAGCTTTTGCAACCGCGGATGTCTTAGCCTTCACCGCCCGCTGGCGCACCGCCTCAAATAACACCACCCCCGCCGCCACCGACACATTCAACGACCGCACCGGCCCCTGGGTCGGAATCGAAACTAGGAAATCACACCGCTTCCGAGTCAGCTCGTGCAATCCATCGCCTTCGCCGCCCAACACGATCCCCATATTCCCGGTAAGATCCAGATCGGTGTAACGCTGCGACGCGCGCTCGTCCAACCCGGCCAGCCAGTAGCCGGCCTCTTTCAATTGCTCCATCGCGCGCACCAAATTTACCACCCGCGCCACCGGCAAATGCTCCAGCGCCCCGGCCGAAGAGCGCGAGACGGCTTCGGTCAGTCCTGCGGCGCGGCGCTCGGTGATCACCACGCCGGCCGCGCCCGCGGCCAGCGCGGAACGCACCACTGCTCCCAAATTCTGCGGGTCTTCCACCCCATCCAGCAGCACGATCAATCCGTTCGTGGCCCCCGGCGCCAACAAATCTTCCAGCTCCACCGCTCGTTTCGAGCCTCCCAGCGCGACAATGCCCTGATGTTCGCGCGTTCCCGCCAGGCGATCGACCTCGGCTCGATCCTCAAACCGCACCGGGACATTTCGTGTTTTGGCCGACTGGACGATTTTCTCCACGCGCTCGCCGTGACGTCCGCTGGCGATCACAATTCGCTCCAGCGCCCGGCCCGCCGCTAGCGCTTCTTCCACGGCGTGGAAACCGGTCAGCAGGTTGGTGGGTGTAGGTCGGGTCGGCACGGAATTAATTCTCGAGAGTGACCACCGCATGCGTCGCGATGGCTTCACCGCGTCCGATGGCGTCCACTCCCTCATTCGTTTTGGCTTTCAGGTTGATCTGCTGCGGTGAGACGGCAAGCGCATGCGCCAGCGCTTCCCGGATTTTGGGGAAATGCGGCCCCAATTTCGGTTTCTCGGTGATCACCACCGCGTCGATATGCGAAATGCGCAGCCCGGCAGCGTCCAGCAGGGTCCGGGCATGCTCGAGGAAGAGCAAGCTGGACGCCCCCTTCCACTGCGGATCGGTATCCGGAAAATGCTTGCCGATGTCGCCGAACCCCGCCGCGCCCAGGATTGCGTCACACACCGCGTGGCTCAGTACGTCACCGTCGGAATGGCCTACCGGGCCCTTTTCGAACGGCACTTCGATTCCGCCCAGGATCAGTTTTCGTCCTTCCGCCAGCCGGTGCAAATCGTAGCCGATTCCGCAGCGCGTCACGAGTGGCCCTGTTCCTGCTGCAAGTAAAAGCGCGCCAGGTCCATGTCCGACGGGCGGGTAATTTTCAAATTGCGTTCCGAGCCCACCACTACGTAAACGTCGTGGCCAAAGCGCTCGACCAAGGTTGCTTCGTCCGAACCATTCAGTCCGTCCCGCCGCGCCTTGGCGAACGCATCGCGGAGCAAGGGGTAGGAGAATACCTGCGGCGTCTGCGCCAGCACAATTCTCTCGCGAGGAATCGTACTGCTGATCAACGCGACGTCCTGCGGCAAGCTGGCACGCTTCACTTCTTTCACCGTGTCGATCGCCGGAATTCCCAAAATCGCGGCGCCGCGCTCGCGCGCCTCCGCGATCACCCGCTCCACTTGATCGCGCGTCACAAATGGACGCACCGCGTCGTGCACCAGCACAATCTCGGTGTCGGTTGGAACATGCGCCAGCGCATTGGCAACCGAATCCTGGCGGGTCTCGCCTCCGGGCACCACTTTCACCGGGCGCTCCAGATGCGCGCGCGCGATCTGCTCCTGAAGAACGCCGATTTCTTCCGGGCGCGTGGCCACAATAAATTCCGAAACCGAGGGGCACGCCGCCAAGCGCCGCAGCGCAAAAACCACCAAAGAGACGCCATCCAGCTCGAGAAATTGCTTGGGCTTATCGGCGCCCATTCGGGTGCCGAGACCTGCGGCCGGAACAATGGCAACAATGCGATTCATCGCGGGCAGACAGTCTAACGCAATTTGGCGCTTGGGAGCGAATGGAGGGCCCCGGTTGAGGCCCCTTCGCGTGGCAACCGCCCTGGGTGGCATACCCACCCTGCCAGCGGGCTTCGGGCACGCCTTTGTGGCAAGAAGGCCGCGATTCGTTGAATCGGCGGGTCCGAACTCAGCTAAGAGTCGGAATCGTGGGCGGTGAGGTGGGTAGGTTGGTAGAGACCGATTTCGCCGCCACTGGGCAACTGGATCGATGTGGACATTCCCCAACGCGCCTCGGTAATCGGTGCGCATCGGACATTCTTAGCTTCCAACGACTTGACCAACGGAAGCAAATCGTCACACATCCAATACAGGTCGCGCCCAACAGATCGTGGTCCGCATGCTTTTGCACGAAATTGGCGTCGGACCGGTGCACCGCCAGTTCGGCCGGGGGCAGCGCGAATATCAGCCAGCCGTGACCAAGATCGACTGCACGAAAACCCAGGAGGTCGCGAAAGAACACGCGGTCGGCCTCGGGGTCCTTGCTATACAACAGGAAGTGAGCGCCAGTAATCACGCAGCAAAGACTAGCAAGTATGTTTGGCAGTTGTCGCGAGAAATTATGGCGGCCACGGTGGTGCTGCCCTGATGTGGGATAAACGGCGCGGGGTGTCCGTCAGCGGTTGAGGCGATGCCCGCCAGGACTCTATTCACCGCGAAGGATTACAGCCGCAGCGCTCACTGGCGCGCTGGCTGGGGATGAGGAAGGCGAGGGTGCCGCTGACCCGGCTGCTGCCGCGGTGACGGCGGCGCTTGCCAGCGCCTCCGCGTTTGCACCTGGAGCTATCGCGTTGGGGGCGGCCGCCGCGCGCTTGGTCAGGCGCTTGGACGGCAATCCCACTTGCCGAATCTTGTAGATCAGCGCCCGGTAGCTCACCTTCAGCGTCTCTGCCGTCCGGCGTCGATTCCAGTGATGCAGCTCGAGGGTCTTCAGGATCAGCGCGCGTTCCGCTTCCATGATCACATTCTTGGTGATCTCTTTCAGCGGCATCGTGGCTTTGGATCCATCGCCGCTGGGCATGCCAGGCAATGGCTCCTTGCTGTCGAACGCCGCACGAAGTTCAGGCGCACCCATCAGGACGTAGCGAACCACCCAGTTTTCCAGCTCGCGAATATTGCCGGGCCAGTCGTGGCTCTGCATCCAGCGCAGCGTTTCGCCCGAGAGCGGGGGCCGCGGGCGGTCGAACCGTCGCGCGCACATTGTCACCAGATGTTGCGCCATCCCAGGGATATCTTCACGGCGCTGCCGAAGCGGAGGCATGAAGATGTGGAAAACGTTGATGCGATAGAAGAGATCTTGCCGGAAGGTGCCCGCGGTGATTTCCTTTTCTAAGTTGCGGTTGGTCGCGCAAATCACCCGTGTATCGATTCGTGTTTCTTCTTGATCGCCGATTCGGTAGAAGCGGCCATCTTGCAGCACCTGCAGCAGCTTGGCTTGCCGCGTGGGATCCAGTTCCGCGATTTCGTCGAGGTACAGACTGCCCAGATGCGCCATTTCCACACGCCCCGGCTTGGCGTCGTTCGCGCCGGTGAAGGCTCCCTTGCTGTAGCCGAAGAGTTCGCTTTCCGTCAACTCGTTGGGAATCGCCGCGCAGCTCACCTTGATGAAAGGTCCTTCGCGGTACGGTGAGTTCACGTGGATGTGGCGCGCCAGAATCTCTTTTCCGGTTCCGCTCTCCCCTTGGATCAGTACCGGCACCACCGTCTGCGCAAGCTTGCCCACCTTCCGGCGGATCGCCTGCATCACCTCGGAAGACCCAAATACGATCTCTTCCGGGATGGGCCCAGCGATTTGGTCAAGCACGGTAATTTTGTCGTTTTTGCTCATTGCAGGGTGCTTCGGGACATTCCTCTGGCAGCAGACCGCGATTACCCAAGTAATAAGGAGCAGTTAGGCTGCCATTCTGGAAAGAAACTGACCCAGCGAAACACTAAGCCTCCTATTATCTGTTTCTTCCAAACGCTATGGGCACTCCGGACGAGACGAAACCATCCTTCGCCCTTGGGTTTTGCCTCCCAAATGATAGGACTTCGGTAAAGATAAATGGAAAAAGACTTCACAGCCCGGGAAAGGATATCCGAATCAAGCCGAAACGGCAGGGGGGCCAAATTGGCAAAGTGCGAAGATAACGACGCACTGAAGCATTGACCGAAGGTCACGCACCATTGTTCATTGGACGCGCACGATCTCGGCATTTCAACACAAACACTAAACGTGCCGGCTGTTCCTTGCAACAAAAAATCGCCAGGATGATTTCGGCAAGTGACCGCGCAAGATCCGCCCGAGGTTTCCCCGAGGCCGAGGCCTCGGGGCGCCAAACCTATGAGGGCAAACTTTGTCGATTGATTGGAGGGGAACCGAGCAGAAGGGCCCAACCGCGAAAAGATGAATTAGCTCCACTACGCGCGCGCTGCTTCCCCCCGAATAATGTCGTAGCGCTCGATGATCGCTGCCACTCCGCTCAAATCGCGGGCATCATCCGGCTTGCGGTCCACGCGCACCACCCGGCCATGGGCCCGCACAAAAACTTCCGTTCCGCGAGTGATCTCCGCGGGCAGAGTCAAAGTGAAATCAATTTCGGTCCCAGCCGATAGCTCTCTTTCCATGATGAAATACACTCCGCGCGTCGAAATATCGCGGGTGTGTCCGCTCTGTGCCCCTGGTTCCCGGTTGAGTGGTGTACGAACATTCACCGGAAGGGACAGATCGTACCGTCGAGCCGTACGACGCTCTGTCATCCCCACTGGTCCTCCCTGAAGATAGTGAGGCGCACCCCCACCCAGTTTATGCACAGGAGCAATCCCGGTACCAAAGGGCAGTCTGGTTCCTCACTGCTGCTTCCACTGCCATTCTTTTCGTGTTGCGCCAACGGAAACGGCCGGCTCGGGGGCTGGGGAGCAACCGAACGCGGAAAAAAGCCTTGTAAAACGCGGGATAAAACGCTCGCGTCGATTTCCTCCGAACGGCTAGCAACGCCCGTGGGTACCGAGCCGTTCGGTGGAAAAACAAGTTCCGCGCGAATCGTAAGTCAAGTGGAAAAGAAAGAAGAAGGACTTTTTTGTAGTGATGTGTCGTGAGTATGCAACAATTTAGTACATTGTGAGTCCTAGAACTAGCACCTCCTAGGACCCTCGCAACCCCGTTACCGCCGGAGTTGGAGTGCTCGTCGTGCGTGATCCCCGCCCAGGATCCAGATTAAACTGCCGCATCTTGTATAGTAGCGCCTTGTAGCTAATGCCCAGCATCTTCGCGGCATCCTTGCGGCACCAATTCGTTTTTTCCAGTGCATCGGCGATCGCTTCGGTTTCCGCTTCGTCTTTCAACCCACGAACCAGCGCTTTCAGCCCTTGTTCCTTGGGAACGGCCACTTCTTCGCGCGGATTGGTGCGCTGCTGGGTGCCGGTCATCTCCAGCAATTCCCGGAAACTGCCTTCGTCGTCTTCCAAGATCACGTAGCGCTTGACGAAGTTCTCCAGTTCCCGCAAGTTTCCGGGCCAGCCATATTTCAGCGCCGCTTCCAGCAAGTGCGAAGACGGTTCGGGCGGCTGTTTCTGGAATTTCTCGCTGTACTTCACCAGGAAATGGCGGAACAGCAACGGAATCTCCGCCAGCCGTTCGCGCAGGGGCGGAATGTGGATCGAGAGCACGTTCAGCCGGTAATAAAGGTCCTCACGGAACTTGCCCGAACGCATCGCTTCCTGCACCGCGACGTTAGTGGCCGCCAGAACGCGCACATCCACTTGCACCACCGAGCGGGCGCCCAGCCGTGAAAATTGGCCGTCCTGCAAGACGTGCAGCAGCTTGGCTTGCAGGTGGGTGCTCATCTCCGCGATTTCATCTAAGAAGATGGTGCCCTTGTTGGCCAGCTCGAACTTACCTGGCTTGGCGCGCACCGCGCCGGTGAATGCCCCTTGTTCGTATCCAAACAGCTCTGATTCCAGCAATTCACCCGGCAACGCGGCGCAGTTCACCTTGACGAACGGCTGATTCCTCCGCGTCGATCGCAGGTGGATCATCCGCGCCACCACTTCTTTGCCCACTCCGCTTTCCCCGCTGATGAATACCGGCACATCCACCGGGGCGATCTGCAAAATCTGCTGGCGGATCTTGAGCATCTGCGGGCTGGCCGCGAGGAACGACAAATCCTCGGTCAGTTGCTCGCAATATTCCCGCAGCGCCGCATTTTCCGAACGCAGTTCCTGTTTTTGCCGGCATTTCAGGAGCGCGGCGTCTAGTTCCGGCTTTTCAAAAGGCTTGGTCAGATAGTCCAGCGCTCCCAGCCGGATCGCTTCCACTACCGTGCCCACCTCGTTTGAACACGACAACATGATTACGTTCAAGGTGCGGTCCAGCTTCATCAGTTCGCGCAGCGTATCTAGCCCATCCATCTCCGGCATCAGCACGTCCAGGATGATGAAATTCGGCCGGTCTTCACCGGCGCCGATGCGTTGCAGCGCTTCCCGGCCGCTCGAGAGGGTGCTGACCTCGAACCCGTCCACCTCCAGCAGCGTCTGGAGATACTTTCGAATGCTCGGTTCGTCGTCGATAACCAGTATTTTTTCTTTTTCAGGCATTAGCGTTTTTTCCCGTCTTCCATTCCGCGTTCTTCATTCCGCATTCATCGGCAAAATAAATGAAAAGCAGCTTCCCTGGTCGGGTTCGCTTTCCACCCAGATTTTTCCACGATGCGCCTGGATCAGCCGCTTGGTGATGGCCAGCCCCAAACCCATGCCCGACGTGGATGGATCCACCCGCACGAATTCCTCGAAAATTTCCTGGTGATATTCGGAGGCGATTCCGCTCCCCGAATCGGTCACCGTGATCAGGATGCTGTTGGTCTTCGGCCCCCGGGGTGCCCGGCGTTCCCGAGCCGGCGCAGCGGAAGCAACCCGCCGCTCCCAAAAATGGGCCGACACCTGGATGGTCACGCAGCCACCGGACGCGGTGTGCTTCAGCGCGTTGTCGATCAGGTTGGCAACACACTGCTGTACTTTCTGGTAGTCGAACTTGAAACTGGGCAGGCCGGCATCGACGCGCCGTTCCAGCCGCACTCCCGCGCGTTGAAACGCATCGTCCCACCGGCAGGCGACATCCGCGATGCAGTCCTGGATATCGTTCGAGCGCAATTGCAGAACCAGCTTGCCGCTCTCCAGCGCCGAATAGTTTAGGAACATGGCCACCAGCCGCACCAGCCGGTCGCAGCTTTCCTTGGATTCCTGGAGCATCTCGCGCTGCCGCTCGGTCAGCTTTCCCAGCGAACCCGAAAGCAGTAAATCGTAATAACCCTTCATCACCGCCAACGGCGTCTTGAGCTCGTGCGCCGCCGACGCCAGGAAAACGGTCTTTTGCCGGTTCACTTCTTGCAGACGCAGATACGCCGCCAGCAGGTTCCGGTAGGTAATCTCCCGCTCCTGCATCAGTTCTTGGACCGTGTGCCGCATCTCGACCGCGTTGGCGCCCGCTTCGTCCGCGAGCGGCTCGGCCACGATGCGTTCGACCGACACCACCACCCAATCCGGTTCCGGCAGCCAGCGTATTCGCGCCCGCGCTTTGCCGGTGGCGGTCTGCAAGGGCAAATCCACTTCCTGCTCTCCACCTTCGAACTGGTTCATCAGTCCGTGGGAGTCCATCTTCAAAACGTCCTGGAACAAATTCAGCGGTGATTTCGACGGCGGGAAGCTCGAATGCAGAAAATCCTGGGCGTACAGGTTCGAACACAGAATCTTGCCTCCTCGCTCGGAGACGATCACCGGGCGATCGACCGCATCCAGCAGGCTGGCGGTAATGTGGAAATCGATTCCCGAATTGGCTTTTGCTTCCGCGCCGGTCGCCTTCTCCAGGCTGTCGGTATCGTCCCTGCGCACAACCGTTTCGGGACTGGTTTTGAGGTCCGGCGACACATTTCCCCTTGCTCAAGCGCACGGACGCGGTACGAATGGTAAAAAGTAGGAGTGCTCTTGAGAAAATTAATGCTCGCAGAGGGGACTGTGCGAGTCAATGGTAAAGGAGTCCCAGTTTGCACAATAGAAGAAAACCTCTGGAACGTTTAGGGAACGATAGGTTCGCAACTGTAGCGAATCACTTAGACATCGCTTATCATGTGGCTGACCTCTAAGCACTTACCGTGCCCCCGAACACGGTATTGCAGTTGCACTGTAAATCGGCGTGATAACCGTACCGTTACTCAGGTACCGGTGGTGGACATGGAGGGAGTTATTTCGGGAAGGGGGATCTTGGTGGATCCGATTGTCGAGCAGCGCCGGCAGGCACGCCTGCGTCTGCAGATCCCTGTCTTTGTGCGCGCTACCGACGTTTACGGTGAGGAATTTCTCGAGCTCGCTAAAATCCTGGATATTAGTGCTTTCGGGGCACTTTTGGTCACCGCTCGTCCCCTGCGCGTGGACGATATCGTTCATCTGACCATCCCTTCTCCTTCCATTTCTTCGTCCGGTTTGATACCGGCCTCCACTGATCCCATTGGCGCCAGAGTGCGCCGTGAGGAGCCTGCCGGTGATATCCACTTAGTGGGATTGGAATTCCTGAAACCCCTCGAATAAGTGGCTGAAACAGGAAATAAAAGCGACCAGCGAGGACCGAAACGGAGAAAACATTTCTCCAATTCGGGCCCGGACCGTGAGCCAATTATTGCTCATGCCCGTCTTACCGCCATGCCATTTAGCATCAGTAGTTTACGCACCCCCCTCCGCTGCCCGCTACAACCCCATTGGCCACACCGTTGCATGTACCCTAATGTTGCGTGTCCCTGCACTCTAGGGTCACCAGGAGTAGTGTCGGACCTTACCCCATGATGGCCCAACCCTCAGCCCCGGTTCCGCCGCCTCCGGCGCCTGACGACTCCTTTCTCGAGTTGCTGGCGGAGACCCTGGCCGGGGTGGAAGAAAGCGCGCGCTCTCTATTCCTGCAGCGCTTTTTCCGGAACATCGCCCAGCTTAACCTCAGCGAAGCCCAGAGCCTGGCCTCCTGGAATCAAATTTTGCAACAGCAGCAGCAACTCTCCGATGGCCTGGGCCGGCGCGTCTCGCTGAAAACCGCGATGATGGATGTGCTGGTGGCCAGCACCCAACTGCGCTTGCCCATACTCGTCGAGTACGACGAATTTCGAAAGCTGCAGATCAACGCCGCCACCGACGGCCTTACCGGCCTCTACAATCGGCGGCTCTTCAACGAATATTGCGACAACGAAGTGAACCGTGCACGCCGCTACAATCAGCAGTTAGCCGTCGTGATTCTGGACCTGCATCGCTTGAAAGAAGTGAACGACCGCAACGGACATCTGAAAGGCGATGAAGCTTTGCGGCTCGCTGCAACCACGTTACGCAAGACCCTGCGCGCCTCCGACTTGGCATTCCGCATCGGCGGCGATGAGTTCGCCCTACTGCTGCCGGAAACCGATCCTGAACAAGCCGCCAAACTCTGCAAGCGTGTTCGCGCGCTCTACGAATCCCAAGTGGCTTCGCTCGAACTCGACATGACCGACGTCACCCTCGATTTTGGTGTGGCCGTGCTCCCCAACGACGGCGAGGAAAAAGAGGGGCTCTTGCGTCTGGCCGACGAGCGCCTGTACCAACTGAAATTTGCAGGCCGCGTGAATCATTCCCGGGTGATCCCCATCGAAGCTCCTCAGGCGCGCGAGACAGCTCCTCGTGAAGCAGCTCCTCCGCCGCCCGCAAGACCCGCGGCTCCAGGACCCGTTGTCGTTCCACCCGCATCCCCATCGGTGGCGGCGGCTGGCGCCGCACCTCGTCCTGCGCCAAAGCCGGCCCCATCCTACGCGGAGCGGCGCAAGTGGGAGCGAGTTTCGCTGGTAGGCACCCGCGCCAGCGCGGTGCTTTCGGAACCTCAGAAAACGGCGATGGTGCTGGACCTGAGTTATGGGGGAGTGGCTCTGCTGGTGGACGACACCGACGAATTGCCCCCACAATTCTACGCCACCCTGCATGTTCCGATTCTGCCCCCGGTTCGCGTATGCCTGAAACAAATGTACTCGTCCAAAGCCGAGGGCGGCCGCCTGCGCGTCGGCTGCGCCTTCATCTCCTAGCTGGCCGCTTGACCTCTATTACAGTTCGATGGTTTTATCCTTCCCGGTGTTTTATTTTCGGTTCGACGATTTTTTCCTTTCCGGGTGCCGCGCTCTTTGCGCCATTTGCAAAGGGTGGGCGTTTGGACGGCTACACATCTCAGTACGGTGCTCCAGCCGCAAGTTCAATGGAAACAATTATTTAGTGCCTAGTCGCCAACTTTTGAATCGCTTCCCGTGTCCCAGCATCTAACCCGCCCGAGCTTGATTTATGCCGGGCAATCATCAAAGAACTGACGTATAATTGCAGTTTGCTCTTGCGCCTAGCGACGCGGCCTATAGATCCGGGGTGACCCGGATGCCGCGCAGACCGGCGCGGGCTTAGGAGCGTCCCCCTTGAAAGAAGGAATTCATCCCGATTATCATCCCGTCACCGTGCATTGCGCGTGTGGCAGCACTTTCCAGACCCGTTCGACCCACCGCGGCGATCTGATTCGCGTGGAAATTTGCTCGAATTGCCATCCGTTCTTCACCGGCAAGCAAAAGCTGATCGACACCGCCGGCCGCGTCGAACGCTTCCAGAAAAAATACGCCAAGGCTGCCGCCACTACCGCGGCGACTGCGGCAGCGAAGAAATAACAACACATCCGCACTTTTCCTTTCGTTGAATTCAGCAAGGCGGACTGTGGTGGAAGTTCGCCTCGGTGTACAATGCCTGCTCGGATGTCCACTCCTGCGACAACTTCGTCCAGAACTCCTGATCCCGGAGTGCCCGGGTTACCCGGATTGATCGACGCGTCCGCTCCCCGAGTTACGCTGCGGAACGCCTTTGCCCACCCGTTCGATTCCGCGATCGCCGCGGCGCGCACCTGTTATTCCACGCGGGTAATCGGCCCCGAAGAAATCACCGAGAAGCAGCGCATCAACATTGGCGCGGCAACTTACTACGGCGGCCATCACACCGTCTATCAGCACGCCCATTTCGAGTTCGGTCTCGAGAATGTTAGCCGGCAATTCGTATGGTCTTTCCTGCACGCCCACCCTTTTTATAACTCCGAGCAGCAGAGCCAGCGATACGTTCGACTGGACCGCGCGCAAGCTTACGTTCCCCCATCGAGCCCGAGTTTTGGTCCGGCCGAGCGGGAGATCTACGAGCGGGCCATCGTTCGCGCCTGGGATTACTACCGCGAACTAACCACGCTGCTCCAGCCCGCCGCGCGGGAAATTCTCGGCGACATTTGGCACGTAGGGCCGCTCTCCCATCCCAAGCGCGTGCAAAAAGTGGAAAAGCAGACCGAGCGCCGCGCCATTGAAGTAGCGCGCTACGTTTTACCGCTAGCTGCCTCTACCAGCATGGTGCACACCATCTCCGGGATCGTTCTGCACCGCCTGTGGCGGATGGTGGGCGCCAGCGACACCCCCCTCGAGGCCCGAACGGTAATCGGCGAGATGGTCGCGCGAGTCCGCGACCTGGATGCGCAATTCTTCGACCGGTTTCCCGCAGACGCCCGGGAGGATTTTCCGGAGTGGCAGCATGCGCGAGGGGAGGGTGACGGGTTTGCCCGTGAATTCGATGCGAAACTGGGCGGCCGGATTTCCCAGTTGGTCGATTATTCGCCGCGCGCCCTGGAAGTAATGGCGGACGCGTATCGCGCCGTCGTTGGCCTCACCGCCGAAACGTGCCCGGACAGCGAAGCGATCGACCTGCTGCTGAATCCTGCGCGCAACCCGTATCGCCGCGAGACCCTCAACATCGGCGTGCACTCCCCGGCCATGCGTGCGCTGCAACACGCCAATTTCACCTTCGCCAAGAAAATCAGCCACACCGCGGACAGCCAGGACCAGCGCCATCGCATGGTCCCCGGCTCGCGCCCGCTGCTCACCCTGGCCGATACCCGCGATCCTGACGTAGTGGTCCCCATGCTGATCGCCGCCGATCCCCGCGCCCGCGACGTCTACCAACGCGCCATGGCCGCCGCCTGGGCCGCCAAGAATGCGCTGCTCGACCGCGGCGTCCCTGCGGAATTTGCTCTGTACCTGTTGCCCAACGCGAAATGCATTCGCCTCTACGAATCCGGCTCGCTGCTGCACCTCTTGCACAAGTGGACGATGCGGACTTGCTTCAACGCGCAGGAAGAAATTTATCAGGCCTCGGTGGAGGAAGTGGCGCAGATGCGCTCCATTTTCCCGGTGCTGGGGCGCTATATCGGCCCTCCGTGCTATGTCCGCGCCGGGGTTAGCACCCCCATCTGCACCGAAGGCTCACACTTCTGCGGCGTTAAAGTGTGGGTCGATTTCCCCAACATCACCCGACGAATATGACCCGCAGCGGCGCGCTCGCCTACTACATGGCGGCGTGGATCATTGGCGCCGTCTTCATGAGTCTGGGCATCTGGCTGCGCGACCCCGCGAGCGCGAGCATCACGCCGTTTTCCCCGCCCACCGGCTTCGGCATCCTGCTTTTCTGTTTTTACGGTTTGATCTACGGAGCCGCGCCAGCGCTGGCCGGAGCCTTTCTTCTGCGCACAATCGCGTTGCTGGCGCGCTGGCAAACGCCCGTGCCATGGGCCGTCGCCGGCACCCTGCTAGCGGTCTTGGAGATGTTGGGCCTGGGGATTTGGGGGCGCCAGGTGGCTGCGTCGCAACAGATCCCTTCGCGCATCCTGTCGCTGATTACCTTCGGCCCGAAAACCGTGTTGGACGGCGGCTGGTGGCTGGCCATTCCGGTGGGCGCCGCCACCTCGTTCATTCTGTATCGGGTCCACCGAGCCTTTGGCCAAGGAAGCCCCGCGACCACCGGCGCGAGCGGCAATCGCAACGAACAGAGGTAGTTAAAATGTTTCACGGGAAACACCCATCGCGGGACGGGGACTCCCATTTTGGGAACCATTGGAGGAATGGGGTTCAAGACCAGCCCGACTTACGACCGACCTAGAATCCGGGTTTGATTTGAGGAAATCAGCTCGTATCGAATCCCGCGCCAGCAAATCTTCCGGCTAGCCAGTGACGCGAAAATGTTGCAGGTCACCAAAAACGGAACGAACGGCGGAAGCACCACGCACGCCCAGCTCCAATCTCCCAGGGCCTTCTTCCATTCCGGAAGCACGTCGGAAACAGCCACGCAGCGCAGCGCTCCTTTAGCCGACGCGAGTAGCGGGCTGATCAGCGCGACCAGCGCGAGCTGGATCCACGGGTCTCCGTTGATCCCTTCCATCAAGATGATGACCAAGGCGTAGAGGGTGGTAACGCAATACGAGAGGTGCGCGAGCGCAGCCTTATTCCATGTTCCGCGATCGTACACCCGAGTGATTTTCAGTTGGCGGGTGGTGAATTCCAGCATCTCGCTCCACGTGACCGCGATGGGCGACGGCGCCAGGCATTCCGGAACAAATAGAATCTCTTCGTTGGCCCTTCGCAGCGCTGCGGTCATCGACCAGTCGTCGCTCACCGATCCGTCCCAAAATCCCAGCACGTTGATCTCCAGGAATTTGTACCGCTTAATCGCGGTGCCGCCTCCCCAGCAAAAATTTCGATCCGGAGTGCCTAGTAGAGTGACCACTGCAGCATTCCACGCCGATGCCAGCGCCCCGGCGAGCGAGCTCTTCCCGCGGGCCGGCGTGGGAAACATCCAGCGATAGGTGCTGGCCGCTCCGACGCGTGGGTCGCCCAGCGGAGCAACCAATTTCGTCAGCCAGTTGCGTCCCAGACGCGCATCGGAATCGGTGAAAACCAGGACATCGAAGGTTTCGGGGATTTCCTCCACCGCCTTGGTCAGGTTGTGGACTTTTTCGCTGTTTTTCTCAGGCGCCCCGGCGATGACGGTGTGGATGCGAATCTTCGTTCCCGTCTGCACCCGAGCGATGATGCGCATCGCCGGATCGGAATTGGACGCTACCGGAATAAAAAGTTCGTAGTGGGGATAATCAAACCGCGCCAGCGCCGTCAAATTCTCTTCCAGGCCCAGCTCCTCGCCTTTACATGGACAAATTACCGCAACCTGCGGCGCATAAAATCCCGCGTGCTTCGCCAGACTCTCGCGCACCATGCGGAACCATCCCACGCCGCTCCACAGCGAGACGCATCCCTGCAGAATCTGCAGCAGCACCAAGGAATAAAAGATATAAATGTAGATGGTCGGCACGTGAGCCGAGAATAGCAGAAGGACCACCCCACGTGCATGGGCATGACGCCAAAGATGAAACTCAGGTCAGATGGCCGGAGGGGCGGGGTTGACAACGTGGAGTGGCAAATTCGGCTAGTAATATCCGCGGTGGGTCGCCAGGACAGGAGCGGAAGTGCTTTCTTCCCGCACCAGCGTGCTGCGAGTCACAACGCGATACTTCAACAACGTCCACAAAGCCTCGAAGCCGTCACGGAAACGGATTTTCTTTCCTTCCGCGATGCCCCGGGCATTGTAGCTGATCGGCACTTCGTGTATCCGGTACTTCAAGCGCTGCAGTTTTGCGGTAACTTCCGGACAAAATTCGAATCGCTGGCAGCCTAGGCGCAGCTCTCGCAGCACCGACACGCGAAACGCCTTATAAGCAGTAGCTTCATCGGTCAGCCGGGCATCGTAAAGAAAATTCGCCGCCGCAGTAAGAATTCGATTGGCGATGAGGTACTTCAGCGCCATGCCAGCAGGCTTTCCGAGGAAACGGGAGCCGTAAACAACGTCGGCCCGGCCCTTCACGATGGGCTCGAGGATCCGCGCATAATCGTTCGGATCGTATTCCAGGTCGCCGTCCTGAATGATCACGATATCGCCGGAGGCCACCGCAATCCCGGCCCGAATCGCGGTGCCTTTGCCGAAGTTCACTTCCGAATGCTGGCCCACGATCACCCCGGCCCGGGCATGTTCGCCTAGCACTTGCGCGGTGCCGTCGGTCGATCCATCGTCCACCACGATGATCTCTTTCGAGCACCCCTCAGGAAGGGCAGCCCTCTGCACTCGTTCCAGAACCTGATTAAAGGTCCGAAATTCGTTATAGACCGGAATGATGACGGATACCTTCATCGGTTCTGCATGCTATAGACGCCTGAATACGTCAGGGGGTTACCCAGCCCGGGCCCAGGCAATCGGCCAGCGGGGAACCGTAATATACACCGGAATACTCAGAACTGGTGTTTTGACTTGCCGTTGCAGGTGGGTGGCGCACGCTCGCCCTTAAGGGTGAGGATTTCCGGCCCCTGTGGGAGGTTTGGTCTTACTGTCGAAGGTGGGTGGCGCACCCTTGGCCTTTACTTTAAGGGTGCGGATTTTACGGCACCTGAATTTCCCGCCCAAAACTTGCGCACCAACGCTCCAACACCCACCGCCGTCAGCAGCATCACCACCGGATCAATCGGGTAACGATACCTAAATAGCGCCTGACTCAAATAAAACGCGAAAGGAAACACAACCGGAAACACCGCGACGGGAAGCGCATATCCGCGCGTGCTGCGATCCCGATAGAGCACCACGATTCCCGCGAGCGCGCCGATCGCCACCAGAAAATTGCACACGAAAACGGCGCGAATCGAAAATGAGTGCGAGCTGAGAAAATCCCGCACGGGATGCGGAGTCCCCAGCCAGGTTGCCGTAAACCGCTGCGCGAAGAGCTGCACTTCCCGCCACGGATGAGTGGCCATCCAGTGCACGGCCTCCTGCCGCTTCTCGTCCATATAGGCCATCTCGCCCATGCGCACATATTTTGCGCGTTCCACCGAATCATCGATGGGGTGCAGCCAACCCGGAAAATGATCCTGATACTGGTCGTTATTTCCGAGCCAGAGCTGCAAACCTAGCACCGACCGCAGCGGTACGAAGCTATGAAACACGGCGTAGTTGCGCACCGTCCACGGAACGCAGCACAGCACCAGCACCCCCACAGCTAGCGCGGGCCGCGCCAGCCAAGCCCCTCCACTTTCGCGGGCACGGCGATATGCCAGCCATCCCAGCAAGAACGGCAGCAGCGCCAACAGCGTACCGTTGGTCATCAGCGCGAAGCCCCACAACAACCCATAGCCACACCAATCGCGAAGGCGATTCGATTCGTCCAGCGCGAGCGTGGCCCACAAGATCGTCGCCGCGAGCAACGCGGAAAGAGAGGTGTCCCAAATCCATTGATACGGAATGATGAATCCATTCGGGAAAATTGCCCACAGCCATACGGCTCCCGCGGCGACGCCCGTTCCAGCGATGCGTTTGCCGGCGAAAAAAACCGGCACACACACCAGCGACGAGAAAATAATATTCAGAGAAACGGCCGCAACAAACGCCGGAAACGTGTACGTGCCAAATACCCGAAACACCCCCGCGACGATCAGCGGATAGACCGGCGGATCCCAGGCGGTTGGCCCGGTGTCCTCATGAAAGGGCGAAGCAAATCCCTTCCCGACCGCGAGCGAATGCGCGATGTTCCCGGGCTCGTACAGAAAAGGCACAGAAGCCAGCGCCCAATGGGGAGTGGTGCTCTGCTGTTCCCACGCGTACCCGAGCCGCACTCCCAGCGCGACCAAAACAATCAGGCACGCAGAAGTCAGCAAGTTCTTGAATCGATCGCCGAACCTCCTGGATTTATCGCTGGTCACGGTGGATTGCTTGTTCAATCCCGATTGTCCATTGTCCAAGCGGGAAGAATACCGCAGCGCAGGGGCGGGACGAAATGAGACTCGTCGATCTAATTATCACGCCGCCGCACAAACGCCGCAGCTAGCACCGCGCTAGCCACGGCGTGCAACTCCGTCCGAAACTTCGCCGCCGCGCGCCGCGCAAACTCCAGCAACGAAGGATCCAGCAGAAATCCGCAGCGATCGGCAAAAGGCCCGCTAGGCGGCGCCGCAAACTTCCCGCGCCCCGGCTTCTTCCGCTCCACCGGTTTCAGACTCTCGTAGAGTTCCCGGTCGCGCCAGAACGCATCGAGATCCGCCTGCTCCCAGTGCAGCGCCGTTCCCAGCGCCACATAAAACTCCTGCCGAAACAGCTCCAGAATTTGCCGCTCGGCCACCTGCTGACGTGCCATTTTTGCCGCGGCCTGAGCCGCTGCTTCCTTTCGAGCCGCCGCCGCTTTGCCCTTATTCTTCCCCGCCTTCTGGCCGCCGCGCGCAGCAGCCTTCGCCGGACGCCGCGTCAGAAAACCGAGCCGCCTGGGGAGCTCAGAATCCAGATGGGTGACCATTTCCAGCAAGCATTCCCGCCGGATGGTCTCCATGAATTCCCGGGAGTATTCCGCCTGCGCGCGAATCCCAAACCGATTGTTCTCCCGCACGTAAGCCTCGACAAAATTCACCACGATGCGTTCCCGATCCAGCGTCGAGAGCATCCGCCAAGCCGTTTCCTGCGCCCGTACCGCGATTTGCCGTGGTGTATAGCCCATGGGGAAAAGTCAGACCTACCGTGAACTCCGCGACCTAAAAGAACCAGCCCCGCGCGCAAAAAAATCGCCGCTCTCACTTCGTCGCGCATGAAAAGCGGACCGCACTAGCTCTACGCGATTGCGCGCCCCCGCGCAACTCCTATCCCCCGCGGATGAAATCAATTCAGAACCCCCACCACTGCGAACAAGCCATTCCGCAAAGGTCGGTCCTGCCTTCAGGTTTTTAGGTTCAGTTTTTTGGTTTCAGTTTTGGGTGCAGTTTGCGGTGATTGTGTTTGTCGCATTCGGAGGTGCATAGGCAATCGTCACCCTGGTGATCGTCGGCATTTGGGCAAGCAGCGGAGAGGCCGCGAGGAACATGGTAGCGAGCACTACCGCGGACCGACACACGCCCGGAAGGGCGCGGCGGACATTTGCTTCGTTGCAGTTCATGAGCACTCCTCACGAGGAAATTGGGGATAACGTGTTCTTGGTTCGAGCCGGAGTTATTTTGAGAAAATTGGGCCGGGAAAACGGGGTCCTGCTTTGGGCAGGAGTTAGCTTGTTGACTTAGGGTGCTCTGCGTGGACCGCACGCCCTTCGACAATGGCGCGTCATCATAATGCCGATCCCTCCAAGGTCCAGCAGAATTTATTCCACTTTTCACACCGCAGCCGCAGCAAACAGCCGAAGAGTACTAAAGGTATTAAGAAATTCCGCGCGCAGGATTTAATTCCCAGGCCGATAATTCGAAGTGCGCGGTCTTGAAAAATCCGCGATGGCTACCGCCCCTTCGACGGTACGGCAATCTGCTCCTGAATAATTTTCTCAAACGCGGCTTCCGGCTGCGCCCCACTCAAAAAAATCCCATTGATGAAAAAGCTCGGTGTCCCGCTCCCGCCCGCCCGCATTCCATCCTGGCTATCCTGTTCAATCTGTCCTTTGTACTTTTCATCCGCGAGGCAGGCAGAGAACTGTTTCCCGTCCAGTGAAAGCTTCGCCGCATTGGCGATTAGCCCGTCTTTGTTCAGGCTGGCAGGATCCGCATACAGCAGGTCGTGATACTCCCAGAATTTTCCCTGCTCCCCGGCGCAGCGCGCCGCCTCCGCCGCGTTCAGCGCCAGAGGATGAACCTTTTCTAGGGGCATATCGCGAAACGCCAGCGCCACCACTCCTTCATGCTTGGCCAGGATATCTTTTAGCGACGCTTGCACCTGCCGACAATACGGACATTGAAAATCCGCAAACTCCACGATCATCACTCGCGCCTTCACGTTCCCGCGCACCCGCGCTGGGTCGAAACTGACCAGGGTTTGCGGAGCCGCCAGCAGGATCGAGATTTTGGCTTGCCCGCGCAGGCTGTTGACGTATTCCTGCACCGCCTCTTGCATCTTGGCCTTTTTCAGGGTTTGTTGCAGTTGCGCTTTCACGTCCTCGAAGGGCTGCTGGTTCAGTTGCTCCCGCTGCACCGCATAGATGGCCCGCAGCTCGGCCTCGGTCGGCTCCGCCACTTTGGACTCTACTTCCTGCTGTAAAAGTGCGTCCGGAGATATTCCCTTTTTCTGGGCTTCCGCTTCGACCAATTTCTGGTTGATCAAAGCGTCCAGGGCTTGCTTCCGGATGCGGTACTGCTGTTCGCGCAGCGGTTTCAGCTGGCCTTGCACCTGCGGCGGAAGATCGTCTTCGCTGATCGTCTGGCCATCGACCACCCCAAGAATCGGGCTTTTGGCTGGAGCGTCGGCGGACTGCCCCGCACACACCCGCGCAACCAGCACACTTGCCAACAGCAAGGCCAGGCTCTGCTTTCTAAAGTTGTTCATGGTTGAATCGCAACAATTATCCTTTGCAAACCCGCCGCGTCAATTCATTTTGTAATCTGGTTCATCGGGTATGGGATCGATGAATACGGCGCGCGAATCGGCGTTGCGCCTTCAGCTTGGCATAGATTTGTGGAACGGGTAACCGGCTTTATGAACAGAATGCGCCGCAAAAGGAAATCCTGCGGCGCATTTGGCAATACGTTCGGCGCTGGGAAGCAGTGGGCCCGGCGTGGGGTGGGAGATGTCAGCAGCACGATCGAGTGGCCCGATGGTCCTGTGCGCTTCGTTTCCCAGGCGGCATCCCCCTCCCGGTTGGCCTGAGGGGGCAACAAGACGGGCGCCGCGCGGGAGGGGCCGCACACCAGCGCAGTCACAGCTACTGCTGGAAGCAATATAGTCCGTTCGCGGTGCTGCACGTGCTGCCGGTCGATGGTCCTGCCTGGAGTTACCTCGTTGTCTGAACCCACTCTGCGTGGACCGCACATCCGAGAGAGTCCGCGGAGAATCATCATGCGGATCGTTCCAAGGTCAAGCAGAATTAGTTTAATTCTCCCGTCAAAACCGCACGGAAACCGCGAAGGAGTACCAAGAGTACTGGCGGTTCCGCGCGCAGAACTGATGACTGGGTCACCAGCACAAATGGAAAGAAAAGAATTCCTTGGGAGCTAAAGAGCAAGGCATATTCACCGGCCTGGGACACTGGGGTTGTCTCGCCCTTGTTGCAATGTACGGTAAAATAAAAAAGGGCTCGGAGAATTTCTCCGAGCCCTTATCCTTACTCCTCCCGTTAATTTGTAGCCCAGCGATCTCCGCCGATTAGTGTACCGGCGGCGCTACCGGACGGTCCCGGCGCGCGGTTCCGCCGCCGGTAAGCGGCCGGACCGGATTCTCGATCTTGCCCAGGGCAAGTTCGAGCGCCTGGTCCGCGGTATGGACGAAGTGGATCTGCAGCCCTCCCAACAGCTCCGGTGGCAAGTCCTCCTTCACGTTCGGCTCGTTCTCTGCCGGCAGCAGGATTTCGCGAATCCCGGCACGCTTCGCGCCCAGGACCTTTTCCTTGATCCCGCCCACCGGAAGCACGATGCCCGAGAGAGAAATTTCTCCGGTCATCGCCACGAACGGTCGAACCGCTCGGCCACTCAGCAAGCTGACCAGCGCGGTCACCATCGCCACTCCCGCCGACGGGCCATCCTTCGGAATTGCTCCCGACGGAACGTGGATGTGGATGTCCTGCTTGCGAAAGAAGTCCGGGTCGATGCCGTACCGGTCAGCGTTCGCGCGAACCCATGAGAGCGCCGCTCGCATGGATTCCTGCATCACCTCGCCGAGATGCCCGGTCATTGTGAACTGTTTTCCTCCGCGCATGTTGCTGGCTTCGATGAATACGATATCGCCGCCGGCGGGAGTCCACACCAGCCCGATCGCCGTTCCCGGCCGCTCCACCCGCTGTTCGACTTCTTTCTCGACGTGTACCCTCGAGAGGCCCAGAACTTCCCGGACCACTTCCGCGGTCACCACCAGCGCGTCGGTTTTTCCTTCGGCCAGCCGCCGCGCTTGCTTGCGGACCAGCGTGGCAATCTGGCGTTCCAGGCTCCTCACTCCCGCTTCCCGCGTGTAACTGTGAATTATTTCGTGTAACGATTCGTCGGTGAATTCCAAGTGCTCGCCCAGCTTGATTCCGTGCTCCGACGCCTGCCGGGGAATCAGATACCGCTTGGCGATGTGAATTTTCTCTTCCTCGGTGTAGCCCGCCAGCTCCAGAATTTCCATCCGGTCCAGCAATGGCGACGGGATCGGATCGATCGAGTTCGCAGTGGCGATGAACAGCACCTTCGAGAGATCGAACGGAACGTCGAGGTAGTGGTCGCGGAATGTCGAATTCTGTTCCGGATCCAGCACTTCCATCAACGCCGCGGACGGATCTCCGCGAAAATCCCTTCCCAGCTTGTCCACTTCGTCCAGCATGAACACCGGATCCTGCGTCTCCCCGCGGCGCAGGCCCTGAATCACCTGCCCCGGTAGCGCTCCGATGTAGGTGCGCCGATGGCCGCGGATTTCCGCCTCATCGTGCATGCCTCCCAACGAGATGCGCACGAATTTGCGTCCCAGCGCGCGGGCAATCGATTTCCCGAGCGACGTCTTGCCCACTCCAGGAGGCCCAACGAAGCACAGAATGGGTCCTTTCATTCCCGGCTGAAGTTTCTTCACCGCCAGGTAATCCAAAATGCGCTGCTTCACTTTCTTGATGTCGTAGTGATCCTCTTCCAGGATCGCTTCGGCGTTGGCGATGTTGATGTCTTCGGTTCCGGAGGTCTTGTTCCACGGCAGGGAAGTCATCCACTCCAGGTAAGTGCGCGCCACCATATATTCGGCGGACGCGGGAGTCATCCGCGCCAGGCGTTTGAGTTCGCGTTCGCATTCTTTCTTGGCTTCGGCGGGCATCCCGCACTCTTCCACCTTCTTGCGAAGCTCGTCGATTTCCGCTTGGCCGTCGTCGCCGTCGCCCAATTCCTTCTGAATCGCCTTCATCTGTTCGCGCAGCAAGAATTCACGCTGGCTCTGGTTCACCTGCTCTTGCACCTGTTCTTGTATCTTGTTGCGCAGGTCCAGAACTTCGCGCTCCTTCGATAGTTCGCGGCTCAACGCCTCCAGGCGCTTGCGCACGCTGAAGGTTTCCAGCAATTCCTGGCGCAGCATGGTCGAAAGCGACGGCAGCGTCCCGGCGATGAAGTCCGCCAGGCGCCCAGCCGGCTCGATATTTAAGACCACTGTTTGCAAATCGTCGGAAAGCTGCGGTGAGCGAGCCACTACTTCGCGAAACACTTCCTGCGCGTTGCGCACCAGCGCGGTCAGGTCAGCATCCACTTCGGCCTCAACGTCCGGCTGGCGTTCGATTTTTGCGCGCAAGAACGGCTTCACGCCCAGAATTTCAACCACCCGCAAACGCTCGATGCCTTCCAAAAACGCAACGGTATTGCCGTTGGGCATGCGTACCATCTTGTGGACCTTGCCGATGGTGCCCACGGTATGCAGGTCCGTCCCCAGCGGATCCTCAATCCGAGGATCCAACTGCGCCACCACTCCCAGCAGCTTCTCGCCGTCCAGCGACTCCAGCAGTGCCAGCGAGCTTTCGCGGCCTACCGTAAGCGGCATAACCGCGCCGGGAAACAGCACGGTGTCGCGTACCGGCAGGATCGGCAATTCATTCGGGATAAAAGCAATTTTTTCAGCCATCGGAGGCCCCCGTTCTCACTGAATAGACATATCGACAAAAAATTAGATGCCGGGAGGAGCAAAATCGCTTCAACTACTGCGGATCCGAATATAAGGCAACTTTAGCATGGCACGCTTAGGTATTTTGTATATTCTGTATATCAATGTACCTAAAATACTTATGTTGAAATACAAGGGCAATTTGTGACCCATTTGAGACAGAAAAAAGACCTCCAAGTCGGCACGCGGCATTAATTTTGGCGATCCGCCGACTGGCCTCCCGGCGCGAAATTGGACTTCACCCACGTCAGCGCCTCCTCCCGCGTCCGTAACCGCCCATCGAGCTGGGCATCCTCGGTTGCTGTAAGAATCTCCTTGAATACCGGCCCGGCGGGAAACCCCATTTCTTTCAGGTCGGTACCCGTCAACAAGCGTGGCGGCCGTACCTCTTCCGGGGGCGTCTCGGCAATAAAGCGCCGCACCAGGTCGTAATTGTGCAGCATCCGGTGGCTCGAGAGGCAATCCAACCGGTGCAGCTCGAGATGTTCCGGGAAGCGATCCAGCCGGACAAATCGCTTCATCGTCGCCGGGCGCATCGCCGCAGCATCCTTAAATTTCATATGGTTAGCGACCAGCGCAACGATCTGCGCGGTATCCCCGTTGGAAAACCTCATGTGCTTGCAGATCGCCTCCGCCATCATCGCACCGATTTCCGCGTGGCCATCGAAACGAATCCGGTCATTCGGGCCGGTCGGCGGCTTAAACGTCGGTGGCTTACCGACGTCATGTAGTAGGACGCCCCAAGCCAGCGTAAGGGAGCATCTCGCCGGCAATTGTGCCAGCATCATCGTGGTGTGCACCCACACATCGCCTTCCGGGTGATACTGCGGCGGCTGCTCCACCCCTTTCATCGCCGCGATTTCAGGCAACACCGCGGGCACCGCCAGCAGCCCGGTGGCGCCCAGCAGCTCAAACCCCCGCTGCGCGGCGCCCTCCGTCAAAATCTTGGTCAGCTCATCTCGAATACGCTCCGCCGACACTTCTTGGATGCCTGCGGCCATCCCGGTGATTGCTACCGCGGTGGGCGGCGAAATCACGTAGCCAAAGCGAGCAGCGAAGCGCACCGCACGAAGCATCCGCAGCTTGTCTTCCCGAAAGCGGATCACCGGGTCGCCGATCGCCCGCACCACTCCGGTACGCAGATCTTGCTGCCCGCCGACGAAGTCCAGAATTTCGCCCTTCTGCGGATCCATCATCAGCGCATTGATGGTGAAATCGCGCCGCCGCGCATCCTCCTGGGGAGAGGTGGTGTAAACCACCCGGTCTGGATGCCGCCCGTCGGAATAACCAATGTCCGATCGGAAGGTCGCCACCTCGACGGTCAGCACGGGGCTCTCGGGATCGCGGCGCGGGTCGGGGACCAGCATCACCCCGAATTGCGCGCCCACGCCTAACGCGTCAGGAAAAATCGCGGATACTTGTTCGGGCGTCGCGTCCGTGGCGACGTCATAATCCGCCGGCGGGCGCTGCAGAATCAAGTCGCGCACGCAGCCGCCCACCAGATAGCTCTGATAGCCATTCTGGCGCAGCACCTCACAAATGTGATTGGCGAGCTCGCGGGTGTTCACCACGCAAGGTTACAAGGGCGGGGTGCGGGTGTCGATAGCCCGTGCCGCAAGATGCGCGAGAACCGTGACTAGCTGTGCTTACCTCGTGGGTAGCGGCCTAGGAAGGTATTCCACTGGATGCGCAGCAACTCGAAAAACATGTCGATGCTATCGGTAACCACATGTACTTTGGTCCGCGGATCGTGGGCCCAGCGCACCGGCACCTCGATGCAGGTGAGCCCGTGACGCTTGGCCAGATAGAGCAGCTCCGGATCGAAGCCGAATCGTTCGCTGCGCTGCTGCTCGAAGCAGATTATGGCCCGATCGCGGCGAAATGCTTTGAAGCCGCACTGGGTGTCCAGATACGGCAGCCCAGTAAGAATCCGCACGAAGGTGTTAAAAATAATTCCGGCAAGTTCGCGCGGCCATGCTTGGTGAGTCTCGATCATGCGGCGGTCCAGCGCGCGCGATCCGATGGCCACATCCTGGGTGCGCAAGGCGTCCAGCAGCTTATCCATTTCCTCGATGGGAGTGGAAAGGTCGGCGTCGGTAAATAGAGTGAGCCGGCCCCGGGCTTCCAGCATTCCGCGGCGCACGCTGAATCCCTTGCCGCGGTTTCGGCGGTTGGAAACCAGGCGTAGGTTGGGAAATTTGCGCATCCAGTCTTCGGCAACTTTCGCCGTCCCGTCCGTCGAGCCGTCGTCCACCACGATGATTTCCGTGTTGAGCAGTTGGTCCCGGCGATCGGACAGGAAATGGTAGATCCGCTCGAGCGTGGGCGGCAGCCGCGCTTCCTCATTGAACGACGGAATGATGATGGAAAGTGCGGGTACGGGTTCGGTCATGAACGCGTCACATCGGGCCAAGCGTGGCGGCCGACCAGAGGTACGAAGCGGCAAGCAAACATCGCCAGATCCTCAATTCTTCCGTCCGTTTTGCGGATGCGATGCAATTCCTGTTGCTCGCGCGTCCCGATCGGGATCACCAGCCGTCCGCCTTCCGCGAGCTGTTCGATCAGCGGCGCGGGAACGGCGGGAGCGGCGGCGGCCGCCAAAATCGCATCGTAAGGCGCCGCCGTTGGCCATCCTTCCGAACCGTCGGCGATCTCGACGCTCACATTCGAATAGCCTAACTGCGTCAATCGTTCGCGGGCGGCTCGCGCCAGCAACGGGCGAAACTCGATGGCCACCACCTCTCGCGCCAGCAGCGAGAGCACCGCCGCCTGATAGCCGGACCCGGCCCCAATTTCCAAAACCCGCTGGCTTCCGGTGAGTTCGAGCGCTTCGGTCATTGCCGCCACCATATAAGGTTGCGAAATCGCCTGGCCTTCGCCGATAGCCAGCGGCGAATCCTCGTAGGCGCGCTGCAATACCGCCGCGGGAACAAACTCGTGCCGCGGCACCGCTTCCATCGCACCAAGCACCAGCGGGTCGTGCACCCCGCGCCGGCGGATTTGCCGCTCGACCATTTCCCGGCGCAGGTCGCGATACCTTGACGCGCCAGCCGCACCCATCTTGTCGCGAACGTCGCCCATTACACGCCCACCACGCCTTGCCCACCCTCCACTGAAGCAGGCCGCCCCAGATGGCGGTATGATGTCGATTCGTTAGAATACCTTGGAAGGGTTATTCGCTTCTTGCATAAAGTGCGTGGGGTTATCGAGCCATGAAAAGAACACTCGCTTTGCTCTGGCTGGTGCTGGCTGCGATGCTGCTTGGCCATCCTGCGGTCATTCCTGCGTTGGCTCGCAACTCAGTGCCCGCATCCGCGGCCGAAGTTACCGTTTCCGCGGCGATCAGCTTGAAAGACGCACTCGATGAGATCGGCCAAAAATATGAGGGGATTCACCCCGGCGCCAAAGTTGTCTTTAACTACGGAGGCTCCGGCACACTGCGGAGCCAGATCGAACAAGGCGCGCCGGTGGATGTGTTCGTCTCCGCATCGGAAAAGGACATGGACGCGCTGAACGCGAAAGGACTGATCCGGCCGGACACCCGCCGCGACATCGTCGCGAACACCCTGGTCCTGATCGTGCCCGCGGACCACGGCCCAGGAATTCACGACTTTGCGGATCTGGCCGGTGCGCAGGTGAAAAGCGTCGCCGTCGGCGAGCCAACCACGGTGCCCGCGGGAATGTACGCCCAGCAGGCTTTTGCCGCGCTGGGGATAACCGCAGCAGTCCACGGAAAGTTGGTGCTGGCGAAAGATGTGCGCCAAGCCCTTACCTTCGTCGCTACCGGAAACGCGGATGCCGGCGTCGTCTACTCAACGGATGCCCGCATCACCTCGAAAGTGCGGGTGGTGGCCACCGCGCCGGCCAGTTCGCACGATCCCATCGTCTACCCGCTCGCGGTGTTGAAAAGCGCGCACGATTCCGCGGCGGCGCTCGCTGTGGTGGGATATTTCGCGGCCGACGACGCCAAGGTAATCTTCCAGAAATACGGTTTCACCATACCGCCGCAGTAGGCGCAGCCCATTGGACGCCATCTTGCAGGATCTGTCGCCGCTTTGGATCTCGCTGGCCACCAGCGTGACCGCGACGTCGATCACCATGATCGCCGGAATTGCCGCCGCTGCGTGGCGACAACGGCGCAGCGGGCCGTTTTCTCCGATCGTTGACGCCATTTTTCTGCTGCCGCTGGTCCTGCCTCCCACTGTGGTTGGATTCGCGCTGCTGGTGCTGTTTGGCAGAAACGGACCGCTAGGAAAATTTTTGCTCCATTTCGGCGCCACCGTGGTTTTCTCTTGGCCCGCTACGGTGATCGCCGCGGCGGTAGTGTCTTTCCCGCTGATGTACCTCACCTCGCGCGCCGCGCTCGATCAGCTAGACCCTCATTTGCTGCAAGCTGCGCGCACCCTCGGCGCTACCGAGTGGCGCATCTTCCGCCGCGTGGCCCTGCCGCTGGCGTGGCCCGGAGTGCTCGCCGGCACGGTTCTTTCTTTTGCGCGCGCCATGGGCGAATTCGGCGCCACGCTCATGGTCGCAGGCAATATTCCCGGTCGCACCGAAACCATCCCCATCGCGATTTACTTTGCGGTCGAAGCCGATGACCTGCGCGCCGCAGTGCGCTGGTCGGCGATCGAGTTGGGAATCTCTCTCGTGCTGCTGGCCGCTCTGTACTACTGGGCCCACGCTGCACGGAGTGGGCGCACGCGATGAGCGCAGAGTTCACCATGGGCCTCGAAGTCCAAATCGAGATGCGCTTGCCGGACTACGACCTCCGCGTCTGGTTTCAGACCGGCAACGGCCCGCTCAGCATTCTCGGCCCGTCGGGGGCCGGCAAGACCATGACCCTGCGCGCCATCGCCGGACTGGAACGCCCGTGGTGCGGCCGCATCGTCTTGAATGGCCGCGTCCTTTTCGATTCCGAACTAGGTATCGACGTCCCCGCGCGCCATCGCCGCGTCGCTATGCTCTTCCAGCACTACGCCCTGTTTCCGCACATGACCGTGGCCGCAAACATCCTCTTCGGTCTGGAAGATTTGCCGGCAGTGGAACGCGCCGCGCGCTTGAAGCGGATCGTTGCCCAGACCCATCTCGACGGCCTGCAAAACCGCTACCCGCGAGAACTCTCCGGCGGCGAGCAGCAACGTGTGGCCCTCGCGCGAGCCTTGGTTACCGAGCCGGAGGCCTTGCTGCTGGATGAACCGCTCTCGGCGCTCGATACTCACCTGCGCGCGCAGATCGAATATGAGCTGCTGCAAACTTTTCAGGCTTATCGCGGTGCCACCCTGCTGGTTACCCATAACGTCGCTGAGGCTTATCGGCTCGGGGAAAAAATGCTGGTGCTCTCCAAAGGGCGCATCGTCGCGTTAGGACCCAAGAAAGAAGTATTCGCCCGTCCGGCGAGTCTGGAGGTGGCACGGCTAACTGGATGCAAGAATTTTTCCCGGGCGCGAGCGATCAGGCCGCATGAAATCGAAGCGCTGGACTGGGCGTGCCGTCTGCGCACGGTGCAAGAAGTTCCCGCCGCCGCAGCGGGCGGAGAGTTGCGCGCGGGAATTCGCGCCCATCACATTTCATTCGTCGAGGCAAAAGCTCCGGATGCCCCGGGCGCGAGCGCCGCCCTCCCGACGCCCGAAAATACCTTCCCAGCGTGGCTGGTGCGAAGCAGCGAGGCGCCCTTTGGCGTCACCCTGTATTTGCGTTTGCAATCCGCCAGCGAAAATTCCCGCGAATTTCATCTCCAGGTCGAAGTTTCCCAAAATCATTGGCGCCGTATCCAGGACCGCCCGCAGCCCTGGCAGGTGAGCCTCCCCGCCGATTCCGTTTTCGTCATGGCCGAGTAGCCGCGCGGTCATCTGTGCCCTAGCTTCTGCAAAATGCCGCGCCTAACTTTCTTCCACCGGCTCGGGATGAATGGTCACCCGGTGAATCTGCGGGAACGTTTCCTTCACGCGATCTTCGAGCGCTGCGGTCACGTCGTGCACTTCGGTGATCGGCAGGCCGCCCTCCATGGCGCAGTGACAGGAAACCAAAATCCGATGTTCGACGCTGCGCACATGAACTTCGTGGCAGTTCACCAGCTCGCTGTATTCCGCGGGAAGGGTATTGATGTACGCCTGAATCGACCGCGAAAGGCCGCGCATCTCCTCCGCGTCGGCAATATCCGAGCCCAGCGGCTCGATGTGAATATTGATCTGCGCTCTCGATTCGGTGGATTCGCGGATGTCGTTTTCGAGCTGGGTAGCCAGCTTATGCGCCTCGCGCAGGCTGGCGCGATGGTCCACTTCCAAGTGCAGATCGACAAACAGCCGGCCATCCACGTACGATGCCGCCAGCTCGTGCACGGACAGCCCTCGCCGCTGCGCGATTGCGCGTATGGTTTCAAACAGATGCTCGTTGCTGCGCGCCTGCGGCTCGATGTGCACCACCACGTCGGAGGGAACGATCTGTGCGATGCGCTGCTCCACCGCGTTGCTGGTGGTGTGGGCTTGCTCCAGGCTCGAAACGCGCGGCACGCTGATAGTCACATCCACAAAATAGCGCTGGCCGGAGCGTCGCACTCGCACCCGCTCCGCCCGCAGCACTCCGTCGATCTCGCTCACCGCCTTTTCGATGGTTTCTTGCAAACCCTCCGGCGCGGTATCCAGCAGCGCGTCCATGGTGCGTTTTCCCAGCCGTGAGCCCACCCAAATGATCACTCCCGCCACTGCCAGCGCCGCCAGGGAATCCGCGTAGGTAAGCCACGGCAGGTGATACTTCTCGCCGAGCCACGCACCGGAAATGCCCGCGATCACCACCAGCGTGCTCCACACGTCGGTGGAAAAATGCATCGCATCGGCTTCCAGCGCCTCGCTGGGATACTTCTTCGCCACTCGATTCAGCGCTCGCGAGCGCACCAAATCAATCCCCGCCGCGCCCATTAGGATCAGAATGGCCATCACGCTGGGGTGTATGTGCACTTCGTGATAGAGCAACCGATGAATCGCTTCCCAAATGATGTACACCGCGGTGAGCAGCAACAGCGCAGTCTCAACGAACGCAGAAAAATTCTCCACCTTGCCGTGGCCATAAGGGTGATCCGCATCGGCAGGCAGGTCGGCCACCCGCACCGAAAGATAAGTGATCACCGCGGCGACCAGATCCAAGGTCGAATGCATCGCCTCGGAAATGATTCCCAAGCTGCCGGTGGCAATGGCCAGGAACGTCTTGAGAGACACCAGCACCACCGCTGAGCCGACCGAACTCAACGCCGCCATTCGTTTTTCGCGTGCTGCTTCGTCCATCAGGAGGTGGGCCCGCGGGACACCATGCTGGGCGTGCCGATTATACGATGCCGGCGTGCTGTGCCCGATGGATATGAATCGCGGGAAGCTTGTTTTACACTGGCATGTGAGCCAGGCGAACATCCAGGCCCCAGCCAATTTCCCGTCGCAAGCGCCCTCCCACATGGCCGCAAAGTCCCACCTTCACAGCCGCCTTAGGATAGCCGCCGACTTGCTTGTGGCGGTGATAGCTTTGCTCGCCATCGATGCCACCCTGATCGAGCCCTTCCGCATTGAGGTTACTCACTACCAGCTCCACGGCCCGGTAAACGCGCCGCTCAAGATCGCGCACCTCAGTGACATTCATACCCATGGTTTCGGGCAAAGGGAACGGCGCCTGTTGGAAATCTTGCGCGCGGAAAATCCCGACGTCATTCTGGTCAGCGGAGACACCCTCGGCCTGATGAATCTATACGCCCCGGCGCAGGATCTTTACCGCCAAATTCACGCACCGCTCGGCGTCTGGGTGGTTCGCGGCAATTTCGAAAATACCTACCGCATTTCGGCCCGCCGCGAGCGGGCAATGTATGACGACGCAGGCGTCAATTTGCTGGTCAACGCGAATCACCAGTTGCGACCCGATGTATGGGTTGCCGGCCTGGACGATCCCACCACCGGTGAGGCCAAGCTCGACGCGGCCCTGGCTGGCATCCCCGCGGGCGTATTCTCGATTCTTCTTTTTCACTCCCCGGCGTTTTTTGATGTCGCCGCAGGCCGCGCCTCGCTGTGCCTGGCCGGCCACGCCCATGGCGGCCAGGTGCGCATCCCGTTTCTGAGGCCGTTGTGGCTCCCCAAAGGCGTCGGGCGATATCTGGAAGGGTGGTATGAGCAACAAGGCTCCCCGATGTACGTGAGCCGCGGCCTAGGAATGTCGAAGCTACCGATCCGCTTCCTGTGCCGCCCCGAAGTCACCTTCATCACCGTCGAACCTTAAACCGTGACCAAGGCCGTCACAGGCAGATGCCAATTTTAAATTTGGTCTAGTCGTTGAAGTTGAATTTGGTTCAGTTGTTGAAGTTGAACTCGGTCTAGTCGTTGAGAGCGGGTGCCCCGCTGGTCGGTTTCACGTGGGGTTCTTGACTTACGGTATTGCCGTTGCATTGGCTTTAGTTGTTGAAGGTGGGTACCCCGCTCGACGGACTCCCCCAAGCATTAGCGGTCGCATTTTTTCCGCCACGAGTTGCGGCGCTACCGACCCGCATTTTTTCGAGCCGCCCCTACTGCAGCGGCGGCGCCGGGTCCAGCGGCAAGCGCCGCGGCTCGCCGCGGTACCCGCGCAATTCTACGTCGTCTAGAACCAACGACGGCGCCACAATCGCCGAAGGAAGCCCGCCCTGCGCAGACCCAAACGCTCCCAGGGCCGTGCCCATCATTCCGTCCGTCGCGCTCTGCATGTAGTTCGCTGCGGCGGCATCGCTCCCTATCGCGGGAATATTACGCAGGCTGCGCAGCGTCAAACCGCTGATCCGCGCCCCGCGCACCAACTCTTCCTTGCCCCCGTCCACCCACACTCGATACACCAGCAGCGGCAAGCGCTCCCCGCTGGAAAGCCCACCTGCCATGCCCGCAATCGTGTCCTGAAAATCTTCCTGACGAATCGATGCGATCGCCGGATTATCCATCCGCCGCACTTCGATGCACCATTCGTGCCCGTCCTCTTTGCACAAATCGAGAAATTTCTTGTGCAGGTCTGCGGCACTCAAGCCCTCGGACGATTGAAAATACAAATTGCTCGGCGCGGGGTGCGGTTCGGAAAGAATTGCCGACCGCCCGTGGCCGTTGGACCGATCGAAATCCGGGCCCGGACGCCGCGACATCAGCAGATTCCGCAGGATTCCGTTCTGCACCACGGTTATCTTTTGCCCGCGCACGCCTTCCTCATCCACGTCGTAGCCCCCGAGCAACGCTTGACCCTGATAATCGCTCGCGGTGGGATCGTCGGTGAGCGTTACGCTGATCGGCAACACCCGCTGCCCCGCTCGTCCCGACCAGTCGTTGTGCCCGCCCATCTGTTCGAAATATTCGTCCACCCGCGTTGACGTGGAAAGCGGAGGGCGCGCTCCGGATAGCGATGGCGGCAGCACCTGGGTCAGCATCGAGGACGCCGCCGGCGCGTCGAACAGCACCGGCCCGGTGTAATCGGACGAAAGCGGTGCGTCGCGTAACGCCACCAGATCCTGTGCGGCCTGTTGTAAGCCCTTCGCGACGGTCGCGGGGTCTGGCAACTCTCCCGGTTTCGCCGTGTAAACCGTGTAGTAATTGTGTACCGGCATTCCGTCGTCCGCCAGTGTATCGATCCCGGCTTCCACCGCCGCCAGGCTGTGCGGAATGCGGAGCTCAGTTCCATCGCTATTGAGCAAATAGTAGGTCTGGTACACCAGATAATAAGTTACCCGTGTGCCATTGATTTGCGGCACGCTGCGAAGCACCAGCGATGCCGCGCGCGCTTCGTCATCCCATCTGCGATGGGTCCAGTCGGCCACCGCATGCGGCTCGATATCCACCACCGGGCTTTCCTGCGAAAAATCGTCGATCTCCGGCGGTTTGGTGAGGCTGCGCAGGAAAGCGTTCTTGAGCGACATCCCGGTAACTGCGCCCTTGTAGGCCTGGTCGGTGGCCAGCCACAGATCCTGGCGCAGCGAATTGTAATCGCCGTCGATGCCCACTTCGCCCAGGTCGCCCGCGGAACCCAGAAAACCGTGAAAACCCTCTTCGCTGACAAAATTCGAGCTGTCCAGATGGTGATCGCCAACGCGCACATCCACCGACATCACTCGGTTGCGGCCGGTGGTGCTGGAAATGATGTTGCCGAACGATGCGGTAACCGCGCGAATGTCTAGATCGAGCAGGCGATACTCGATGTAGTAGGGTTTCTGTACCCCGTCGATCGCCAGCCGCGTCCGCGAGCGTTCCATCTCGTCCTGCATGGCGCGCAGCGTTTGGTCTTTATCTTTGGGTTCATCTTTAGGCGATCTCCCGTAACTCGCGCCGCCGCCGCACGCCACTGCCACAGCGATTGCCGCACAGCCCGCCCACTTTGTGATCCAGCTCTGTCTCAAGGTTTCGGCCCCCCGGCTTCAGGATCGTGCGCAGGCGGCGGCAGAATCGGCAGCTTGTCGGTGGAAGACTCTTTCTTCTGCACTTCCAATTCCGAAATCAGCACCGCGGGCGCCGCCGCTGCTACCGGCACCGATCCGGACTCCGCGCCGCAGTAGCCGTTGAAGATTTCCGGCGTATCTCCGGTAGCCACAATCTTCGTCAGCGAAACCAGCGGCGTGCCGACGATATCCACCCCGCGCACCAGCTGATCCGGCCGGCCATCCGGGAAAACCTTATACACCACCAGCGGCAGCACCTGGAACGCTTGTGGCTGTCCGCGTCCCGTAAAGGTGAACCCGCCGGCGATATCATCGATCAGCAAACCGAACGGCTTGTTCTGTTGCTTTACCAAATCGATCAGCTTCTGCCGCAATTCCGCGTCGCTCACCGCTTTGGTGCTCGATACGATCAAATTTCCTTGCCGCGCCACCGGTACGTACCCCAACTGCCGCCGTCCGTGTCCGTTCGATACCGGCACATCCACCAACGGCGACCGCGACATCTCAAACGTTTTCAGCACTCCGTGATCCACCAGCTTCACGTTCTCCGACGGCACCCCTTCATCGTCGTACGGATAGTAGCCCAGCAGCATCTGCGAGCCCAGCCGCTGCTGCGTGGGGTCGTCCTTCACCGAAATGAAACCGGGCAATATTGGCTCGCCGATTTTTTTCGTGAACGTCTGTCCTTCGTTGATATCTTTCTGCCGGAATCCTTCCAGGCGGTGCCCCAGCACCTCGTGAAAGAAAACCGCGGTGGCCCGCCCGGTCAGCATCGCCGGTCCGGCAAACGGATCTACCAGCGGAGCCTTGTCCAGGTCTTCCACTTCTTTAATCATCACCTTAATGCGCTCCAGCACCAGCTCATCGGAAGGCGCCTCTTTCGGTTCCAGCCAGTCGAAATTCGCGTAGCGCTGGATATCCATTCCGTCGGAGGCTTTGCTTTGCACGAAGAGTTCCAGCCGGTAGTGGATCTGCCCGAACCCCAATTTCGTGCCTTCGCTGTTTACTTCGTATTGATTGTTGGCTTGCGCGGTGAAGGTCGCAATCGAGTTCAATACCGCCGCAGAGCTGCTGAACGCCGCGGTGTATTTTCGCACCCGCGCTTCCCACGGCTGGCGCTCCACCTTGATTTCCACGTGCGGCCCGATGTAGGTGTGCGGCTTTTCCCGCGAGAAGTCTGGCGCATTGCCTTCCGCGGTCTGCACCTGCACCTGCTGGCTGGTGGTTACCTTGATCAGCGCCTCAGCCGCGGCGCGATATTGACGGTCGGTCTCCCGCCACATCTCCCGCCGCAGCACCGCAATGTCGTCGTCCAGCGTCACGTTGGTCCCTGGGCTGGTCCAACTGGGCGGCCGGTCGGCAATCTTGTGAGTGTTGTCGAGCTGATAGCTTCCCACCCGGGTTTGCACTTCCAGCCAGCGCGCGCGAGTCTCGCTGCTGGACATCAGTGCTCCGTTGGAGCCGGAAACTTCTGCGTATTGTCGGTCGGACACCGTGTAGTTCAGGAAATAGGCGGCTGGATCGGCCTTGGACTCCGCCGCCAGGGAGCGGTCGAGTTCTTCCTGCATGGCGGTCAGCACCGCGGGCGTAGTGTCTGCCGCGGAACGAGCACTGCCGCTCAAGCTGGCGCATGCGGCGGCGGCTGCCAGCAGCGAGGTCCAAAAGGACCGGTGACTTTTTCGATTGGAGTTCATGCTGGGCACGAAGAGCTACAGTTTAGAATAGGTTGCTCCTGCATCGTAATGGAAAGCGGAATTAGTTTCTATCTACAGACCCATCATGGCACAGCCACGTGTGGCCGCGCCGCTGCGGCAAATCACCCCAAGAGCGCAAACCTTATTGCGATTTGGGTTTTGCAAAGACCGTCGCATCGGGCTTGGTATTTACGCTTACCTTCTGTACGGTGGTCTCGGAAAATTTCGTTCCATTTCGGAAAATCACAATCGCATACGGAAGCTTCCGGCCTTGCACCTCACGGTAATCGCTCCAGTGCTGATCGGTTTCCGACGCTCCCTGTGGCGATACCGATTTGAAATGCGCTCCGGCCAGCAGATGAGTGTCCGGATCGAAATATAGTTTTATCGGTCCGCTCAGTGCGTTCCACTGCACCAGGTGGTCCTTTTTCCCATCCCACTCTTCTTCGCCCAGATATTGCGTTTGCAACTTTCCCGCCAGCGCCAGTTTGTACAGTCCCCACCCGCCGGAAAGCGCGGCGGCGCGTTGGGACTCACCTGCATATTCCGGCGGCAGGTCCATCACCCCTTGCGGGGTGGACGCCCAGCCGGACTTGCCGTCGAAGCCTTGCACCATCAGCCCGAACGGCAGCTTCGCTTCCGAGCGCATCCGATCCGGAAATACGATCAGGTATTTTACTTCGATCGGAAAATCGCCCTGCGGTGTATGCGCTGTTCCGGCGGTAGTAATTTGCATGTCGTCCACCGCTTGCAGCGCCGCGCCGCCGGCCGCTTCCGCGGCAGCCTTCACGATTTCATCGCCGCGTTTCGCCGACTCCGCTGAGGCCGCCGGGGCTGCCGCTCCCTTCGACTTTCGCAAATCGGGCTGCAGCAGATCCAGGTTATCGTAAGAAATCTCATCCCACTGGGCCGTGGGGAAGAGCGATTTCAATCCGTCGCGAAATTGCTTGGCATTTCCCACCAGCACGATATCCAGGTCCTTGACGCCGAAGAATTCCGCGCACACTTCGTTCACCTTTTCGATACTCACCGCGCGAATTTTATCGGGATAGGTGTCGGCGTAGTCCGCGGGCAAATCGTACATGGCCACTTCCAGAACGCGAGCGGCCACCGCGGTCGCCGTCTCCGACTGAATGGGATACACCCCGGCGAGGTAATCGCGGGCGATATCCATTTCCGCGGGCGTAGCGCCGTCCGCCGCCATTTTGGCCAGTAGCTCCACCATCAACTTGGTGGCTTCCACGGTGGCTTCGGTGCGCGTGTATGTAGAGGCGGCGAACGAGCCGGTATATTTCATGCTGTGGAAACTGGAACTCGCGTCGTAGGTGAGGCCCTTGTTGATGCGCACCTCGGTGTTCAGGCGGCTATTGAAGCCGCCGCCCCCCAGAATGTGGTTGGCCACCAGCAGCGGGATGTAGTCGGGATCGGCGTGGCGGATTCCCAGCCGTCCCATTCGAATTTGCGTTTGCACCGCATCGGGCTTGTCCACCACCCAGAGGTGCACTCCCGAAACGGCTGCGGGCGCGTGCCGTGCGGTTTGCGCCACTTCTTTTTTCTCCCAGCCGCCGAAATACCGAGTAGCTAGTTCAAACGCCGCTTCCGGGGTGATATCCCCGGCGAATGCGATCAGCGCTTCATTGGGCACGTAGGTGCTCGCGTGGAATTTCACGATCGATTCGCGGTCGAATTTGCCGGCCGTTTCCAGCGTGCCCTCGCTCGGCAAACCGTACGGCGAGCCGGGATACACTTCACGGCTGAAAACCGCGGTGGCCAGATACTCGGGATCGGCGCGCTGCACCTGCAGCGCGGAAAGCAGTTGCTGGCGCTGCCGGTCCAGTTCTTCCTGCTGGAACGTGGGATGTAGCACCACGTCGGACATCAGATCCATTCCGGTCTGCAGGTTATTCTTGGTGATTTCCAGCCTTACCCCGGTGGCGTCCTTATCCGCGGACGCGGAAAGCTCGCCGCCGACAAAATCGATTTCATTCGCGATTTGCTGGGCCGGCCGTTTCTGGGTTCCCTGGGTGAGCAGGTTCGCGGTCATTTCCGCCAAGCCCGTCAGTCCCGCCGGATCGTTCACCGCTCCCGCCGACGTGAGCACCAGCTTCACGGCCACTGCCGGTTCGCGGTGGTCGGTGACCACGAAAATGCGCAGGCCGTTAGGCAGTGTTTTGGATGCGACCTTCGGAAGATGAAATGCCCGCGCCGGTGCCGCCGGAGGCATTTTCGATTCCAGCTTTACGCCCGCGGGCACCTCGCCGGTCCCGCCTTTTTGCGCTTCTGCTTTTGCCGGTGCCGCCGCCTGTCTATTCCCGGAAGACGCTCCAGAGGACGCGTCCTGGGCGCGCGCTGGCGACCACCCAGCTGCCGCAACCATCACAACCGCCGCCACAATCCATCTGGCTCGTGCGGTAATCCCCATCATCAATGTCTCCCTTTACTTTCCTGCGGGCGCCGGAGTTATCAGCAGCACGGTGGACTGTTCTTTGGTGAAGTATTGCCGCGCCACACGCTGTATATCGTCGGCGCTCACCTTCAGATACCGGTCAAGCTCGGTATTCACCAGGTTGGGATCTTTTCCCAGTACCGCGGCGGCCCCGATGGCGTCCCCTTTTTCCTGGTCGGTTTCCCGTTCCACCACAAATCCGGCGATCTCCTGGTTCTTGGCCTTATCCAACTCCTTGGCATCCACCGCACTCGCTTTCAGGCTGTCCAGCACCTGGACCACCGCTGGTTCACCTTCCGCCGGCGTGTGGCCCTGATTCATGATCGCGTAGGCCCAAAAAAGGTTGGGGTCCTCGGTAAAAAATCCCTGTCCCCCGGCCTGCACCGCGATTCGATCTTTGTACACCAGCGATTGATACAGCCGGCTGCTTTCTCCTCCCGCCAGAATGTTCGAGGCCATGTCCAACGCATATGAATCCGGCGCGAAGCGCGCCGGCATCTTATAGCCGATCACCACTGCGGGCAGCGGCGTATTCGAATACGATTTGTTTACCACTTGCTGCTGCTTTTGCGGCGGTTCGGGCTGGGCGGGACGAGGGATTGGACCCGAGGATGCCGGAATGCCCTCGAAATATTTCTTCGCCCAGGCCAGCGCTTCCGCCGGCTGGAAATCGCCGACGATCACCAGCGTCGCGTTGTTCGGTTTGTAGTAGGTGTCGTGGAATCGGCGGACGTCCGCCACCGTCGCTTTGTTCAAGTCCTCCATGCTGCCGATGGTGGTGTGGTGGTAGGGGTGAACTTGAAAAGCGGCGGCGTACAAATCTTCCTGGATCAGGCCGTAAGGCTGGTTGTCGATGCGCAGGCGGCGCTCTTCTTTCACCACTTCCCGCTCGGACTTGAAATTGGCATCGTCGACGTTCAGGCTGCCCATGCGATCGGCTTCCAGCCAGGTCACCCGCTCCAGATAGTTGCTCGGAAATGTTTCCCAGAAAACGGTGGTGTCGTCGTTGGTATAAGCGTTCAGAGACCCGCCCATCGCTTCGATAATTCGCGGCATCCCGCTAGGCCCGACGTGCGCCGAGCCTTTAAACATCAGATGCTCAAACAGGTGGGCGAAGCCGGTGTGGCCAGGTAGCTCGTCCTTGGAGCCCACGTGGTACCACACTTGAAAATTGATCACCGGCACCTGATGTTCTTCCAGCATCACCACGTGCAGCCCGTTGGCCAACGTTTCCTGCTGGATGTTCATCACTGGCGGTCGAATATCGTCCGGCTTTTCCTGCGCTCTCGCGGCCAGGCCGGCCAGCGCTAGCAGACCCGCAAGCACAGCAATCTTCATCGGAATTCTCATGACTACCTTTCGCTTTCAGGGGGAGTTTCACCCGGCGTGAATTCCCGAAGAAAAACAACTTATCGTAACGCGGTTCGCTCGCTTAGGCCATTCCAATTGCCCAGCCGCCCATCGCAGGTCTGGTTACTCACAAAATGGTTGGTAACCCCGACAATCGTGTCGGAAAACAGCGCACCTCGAAAGCTCCCACCACCCGACACTCACAACCGATACCACCGCCGCACTCACCTTAGTTGGTGGCCCCGACAATCGTGTCGGAAAAGCGCGCATCCCTAAAACTCCCACCGCTTACTTAGACGATACCGAGCCCAAACGGTTTCAGATGCCGGCAATGGCGTTTACGATGGCTGCCGCCAGGAATCGATTGTTCCCGCGCTCCGCCGCGACGTATCCTATATCTGTATTTGCGTGCTAGCTAGCACCGGAGGATCCACATCATGGGACGCATTCTTAGCCTTCTGGTTGTGGTGGCCATCATGTTTGCCGGTTACTTCTACATGTTTAAGGCCAGCGGTCCCGCGATTTCCTCCCCGCATTCGGCGCCCAACGCCGCCGGCGCGCAGAACGACATTCTGGCGATTGCCCAGGCCGAGCGGGCCTATCAGGCCGAAAACGGATCCTACGCCCCGCTCGATAAACTGCTATCGAGTGGCGCCTTAAGCATGCAGAAGCCCGGGCGCGAAGGCTATGAATACAACGTGGAACCATCCTCCACCAATTTTCGCGTGGTGGCGCGCTGCACCGGAGCCGCGTCCGGATGCACCAGCTTCTTCGTCGATTCCACCATGTCGGTACAGCCCCTCCAATAGGCGCGCGCGCGTCCAAAGTGGCATCCCCCGGCCCCGGGGTGACGACGCATGGCCTGCCCGCCCATGCGGTGTTAGAATGATTTAACCGTGAAACACATCATCCAGGCTCTGCTGGACCTTCAAAACGTTGACCACAATCTGCTCGACCTGCGTGCCCGCATCGCCGCTGTTCCGCACTCCATTGCCGAAGTCGAAGCCACCGTCGCTGCCGCTCGCGCCGAGCTCGCCGCCAGCAAAGCCGCGCAGCTCGAAGCTTTCAAGGCGCGCAAGAAATATGAGTTGGACGTCGAGAGCTGGAAGGAAAAAGCCAAAAAATATAAAGACCAGTCCTACCAGGTGAAGACCAACGAAGCTTTCAAGGCGCTTCAGCATGAGGTGCAGAATGCCGAGGACGAAGTGGCCCACGCCGAGGATCGCCTGCTCGAACAGATGGTCGCTTCCGAAGAATACGACCGGCGCATCAAATCTTCGGAGAAACTCGTGAAGGAAGCCGAAGAAGTCGCCCGCGGAAAGCGGGCTGCCATCGAGACCGATCAAGCCGTTCGGCTGAAGGCTTTGGCGGTGCAGGAAGCCGAACGCGCCCGCGTGATGGCCGTGATTCCGGAAGACCTGCTCGATCACTACGAGCGCATCGCTAAGAAGCATGGCGGCATCGCGGTAGCCGAAGTTCGCGGCGAAATTTGCGGAGCCTGCGGCGTGCGCATTCGCCCCCACGTTTTTCAGGAGCTCAGCCGCCCGGGAACCGAAGAGCTGATTCATTGCGAAACTTGCACCCGTATCCTTTATTACGGCGCGCCGCCCCCGGTTGCTCCGGGGCCTCTGGGCCACCAGCCCGCCGGCGCGGCGGGCGATTCCACAGCTCCTGCTGCCACACATGAGCCTTAGTCGCGTTCTCCGCACCTCGGGCCATCCTTATTATTATTGTTGTGGTGGCGAGCTTCGAGTTTTTCGGGAGTCGATGCTCCATGCCCCCGCCTAAATCTTCGCCGCCGCGCTCCGCAAAGCTCTTTGGCGAGCCGGAACCTGCCGCCCCGCCACCCATTTACTCCGCGCACATTGACGGCGCTTCTCGCGGAAACCCCGGCCCAGCCTCTTACGCCGTAGTCGTTCACGGCCCCAACGGCGAGACCATTTACGAAGTGGGCAAATACATCGGCCGGGTTACCAATAACATCGCAGAATACTATGGCCTGATCGCTGCCCTGGACTACGCCACCACTCACGCCATTCAGAGTCTGCGGGTCCGCAGCGATTCCGAGCTGCTGGTGCGCCAGATGCAAGGAAGATACAAAGTAAAGAGCCCGGACCTCCGGCCGCTTCACGAACGCGCCACGAAATTGGCTCGCTCCCTGCACACCTTCCGCATCGAACACATAATGCGCGAGCAGAATCGCGATGCCGACCGCCTCGCCAACGCCGCCCTGGACGCCACCGGTGGCCGAAGCGGGCGTAGCGAAGCGGCAGAGGCCAGTGACCATGCCGGACCGCGGGTAGACCCCCTGGGACCCCAGAGACGCCAGGCCCCAGCCCAGACCCATCGGGTGCGAGCCCACTACGTTAAGGGGGTCTTGGTGCCCTTCGAACCTCTCAATTTGCCGGAAGGCGCAGAGGTTGCCTTCGAATTACGTATCCCCGAGAAGATGTAGGAGTTACCACCTCCCAATCCCCACCGAACAGGTCCTAGAAACTGGTACTAAGGGTTCATTGTTCCGCTAGATCCCGGTTGCTACATTTGTGGAGGGGAAGAGCGCTGTTGATTCCTTTACTCGACAAGTTACCGACCATCCTGGTGCTCGCGGTCCTCGTGGGGATATTCGTCTCCCTGCGCAAGCACTCGGAAACCAAGCGCATTGGCTTTTGGATTGTCGCTTGGTCGCTGATCTTCCTTCATTTCTTCGTGCAGATATTTGAGACCCAGGTGGGGGTCTCCGAGCTGGCCGTCGAATCCGTAGACATCGTGGCTCTGGTCCTGAGCGGAATCGCTTTCGTGGTTTCCTTGGTGGACGATTTCAACGATCAGAAAAGCCTGTATCTGTGCGCCGCGCTGATGGGCGTGCCGGCCGCCCTGTACGCCGTCGGCGCCACCTTTGACGTTCACTACGATCCCGCGATGGCAGGCGCTCTGGCTCTCTTCTTTTTCGGCGGCGCCGGCTACGTGGTTTACGCCGAACGCAAATCGCCCCGGGTTGCCGGCACCCTCGCCGCGGCCCTCGTGGCGGCCGGCGGCTACGCTATCTTTCAACAGCTTCGCGGCAATTCTTCCGTAGGTATGGTCTCTATTCTTGCCGCGGCTTTCATGTTGTGCGGGTTTCTATACTGGTTGCGCTTCCCGCGAACATCCCCAGGAGTGCTCACCGTGTTGGGTGGCTTCGTGTCCTGGGGCCTGGTGTTTCCGGTCGCCACGTTAATGGCCGCCACTTACCCCGCGGCGCATCTGAATCCCGAGCTTTGGAATGTGCCGAAATTTTTCGTAGCGTTCGGAATGATCTTGACCTTGGTCGAAGAGAAATCGCGAATCATCGAGAAAGCGATCAGCCGCGAGCATTCCGAAAATGCTCTGCTGCTGCGTTTTTCGCGCATCACCTCGCGCTTGCTCAGCGCCAAGGCCCCCCCCACCTTATGCGAGGAAGTGGCCCAATCGCTCACCCAGGCTTCCGCTTTCAGCCGTGCCGCGGTGCTGTTGTCGGTCGATGACGGCTCGCTCTCCCTGGCCGGCCACAGCAACCTTTCCCCGCCGGTGCGCTCGGCGCTCATCGATAACGCCGTGAAATGGAACGCCTCAAACACCCGCAAGATGCGGGTGACCAGTTCTCCGCTCACCGGTGACGCTCGCAAGAATACCGCCGAGGGTGCCAGCACCATTGGATCGGAAGTGGTGATTCCGATGATGTCCTCGCGCAACACCATTCTGGGTTTCGTGTGGCTGTTCTCCACCACCGATCCCTCCCGGCTCAATCCCTCCGAGCTATCCAAGCTCGAGAAATTGACCGCCGATCTATCGGTGATCACCGAAAATGCGCGCCTGCATCATCAGTTGGTTCGCTCCGACAAGCTGGCCGCCCTCGGACAACTGGTCGCTGGCGCGGCGCACGAGCTGAATAATCCACTCACCGGAATCATCGGCTACACCGAACTTCTCTCAGAGGAAGTAAAAGCAGAAGGACCCGCGCGGCGCATCACCAAACTCGGAAACGAAGCGCGGCGCATGAAGCGCATCGTCGACGGCCTGCTGCACTTTGCGCGCCAGAGCAACGCCGCGCCCAGAGCCGCGAGTCTGGAGGCCGCTCTGCGCGACGCCATTCAGTTGCGCGAGTATCACATTCGCAAGCTGCAGATTTCCGTGGATACCGAAATTGAACGCCTGCTGCCGGATGTAGGCATCGCCGAAGACCAGCTCAAGCAAGTGCTGCTCAATCTGCTGAGCAACGCCATCGACGCCGTCGAGGAAAGCAGCGAGAAAGCGATTCGCATCGCCGCGTGGCGGCAAAACGCCAAGATCGTGATTCTCTTCGAAGATTCGGGCCCAGGCTTCAGCGACATCAATCGCGCCTTCGATCCGTTCTTCACTACCAAGCCAGTAGGCAAGGGCACTGGCCTGGGCCTAAGCATCTGTTACGGCATAGCGCGCGAAGCCGGCGGCGACATCCACCTCTCCAATCGCGAACCCTACGGCGCCAGCGTCTCAGTCGAGCTCCCGGTAGCGCAGCCCGGGGTAGTCTCGGGAGCCGGCGCATCCGAATCCGGCGTCTTCCAACTTCCGGTGTAGAACCTCAAGCAGATTTATCGACGGATGGGGGCGAAGTGGGTGCCCCAGGTGTCGATTTCACACCGCGGTTCTCTACGTTTTTGACTCGGCTTTGTTTTGCGTGTCGCCGTCGAAACTTCCCAACGCCAAAATACCGCACCATCCGCAAATGAAAATTCGCTCTGCCCCGGGCAGTTAAAAATCTGAATTGTCTTTAGCGATTATCCGGCAAAGGCAGGAACAGCACCAGCGGCGGCCGCCGCCGCGGCAGTTTCCTCAGCATACTTCCAGGCATACGAGCGATAAAGCGTATCGCGCTGCGCTGGAATATACCCAGCGTCAGTAATAATTCGACGCAACTCCGCTTCATTCGTCCGATTGCGAACCCCCGCGGCAAACACCACATTCTCCTCGATCAAAATACTCCCCACGTCATCCGCCCCAAACTGCAGCCCCACCTGGCAAATTTTAATCCCCGGCGTAAGCCAGCTAGACTGCACGTGATCGATGTTGTCGAGGTACAGCCGGCTGATCGCCAGCGTCTTCAAATAGTCCGCAGCAGTAGCTTCCGGGACTTTCTTCCCGAGCGGCGTATTATCCGGCGCAAAAATCCAAGGAATAAACGCAGTAAACCCGCCCGTCTCTTCCTGCAGCCGCCGCACCCGTTCGAAATGGCTAACCCGGTGGCGGTATTCTTCGCCGCAGCCAAACATCATGGTGGCAGTCGTACGCATGCCCAGCGAGTGCGCCGTGCGGTGAACCACTTCCCAATCCTCCGACGTGCACTTCAGCCGCGAAATCCGCATGCGCACTTCGTCGTCCAACACTTCCGCGCCGCCGCCAGGAATGGAATCAAGCCCTGCATCCATCAACCGCGCGATCACGTCGTGCACCGTAAGCCCCGAAACTTCCGCGATGCAATTGATTTCCGGCGCCGAAAAGCAGTGCAGATGGATCTGCGGATAGCGTTGCTTGATGGAGCTAAGCATGTTCTCGTAAAACTCGATGCGCAGATCGGGATGCAAACCACCCTGCATCAGCACTCCGGTTCCGCCGACCAGAATCATCTCGTCGATTTTCTGATAGATGTCTTCGAGCGGCAGGACGTACCCGTCCTTAGCGCCCAGCGGCCGGTAGAACGCGCAGAAGGAGCAATACTCGGTGCAGAAATTGGTGTAGTTGATGTTGCGATCGATCTGGTAAGTAGCCACGCGCGGATCAGTCTTGCGCCGGCGCACTTCGTTCGCGGCCATGCCAATCCCGATCAGGTCATGCGATTCAAACAGCTCAAGCGCTTCTTGTTGGGAGATGCCCATAGTTATTTAGCGTCCTGCCCGCGCTCCCGCGCCCGGAAGCACGTGCGCCGCAGCGAACCGCAGCGGCTTGGTGTGAGCGATCGCTCCCACCGCAGCGCATTTCTGATAATAAAGCTCGAGGCCAGCTAGAAAATCCGGCTCCAGCCCGAAATGAATATTCTCAGTAAGGTAGCGCTCCAGCGCCTTCGGCGGCAAATCGAGCTGGATCGAAGCAGCTTCCGCGATCTCCCCAATTCGCTCCTGCCCATACTGCAGCGAACTCCGAAAATCGGCAGCCACCTCCGGAGTAAGCGCGTCCGGTCGCCCCGCCCAAATCGCCAGCACGCACGGCTTCCCAGTAAGTTCCCGCCACTGGTAAGCCACGTCGTAAACGAACAGCGTCTCGAAGCCGGGAACTGGCATTTCGCTAGCGTCCCCCTGGCAGCAAGCTTCGCCACGAGGCGACTGCCCAGCCAGAGCCTCCATCTTCAGCGAAATCCGCAGCGCCGGATCGCCAATCACCAGCGCCGCATCGGCATGCTCGAGCATCTCCCCAGCGTCCGGCGAAGCCTCCACAAATTCCGGATCGATCCGCCATTTCTCCCTGGCGAGGATCCTCACCAGCGCCGCGGAACTCCGCGAACTGGAGTCCAGGGCAATGCGCTTAGCAAACTCAATCGGCTTCTTAGCCACCACCAAAATGCTGCGCACCTCGCCGGCCGCCGCAATCGACATCCCGGGCAGCGCGACCAGATTATCGATGCGCTGATATTCCACCGCCGGAATAATAGCCACGTCCGCGTCCCCACTTCGCAACGCCTCCGAGCATTGCGAGGGCACCGAAAATGTAATGTCGTACTTCCCCTGCAGCGGCCCCTCGGTAAATCCCCACACCAGTGGCGCCGTATTCAGGTATTCCACACTAGCAATCCGCAGTCGCTTGGCCATATTCGTAAGGACTCAAATATAACATATAGCTACAGCCGACCTGGGGTTCGCGCCCCAGGAAGGGGCCAGAGGCGAGCGCCAGACGCGCCGCACGAAAGTGCCTCGAGTGCTTTGATAGAGACGGCTACCCCCTTTGGAATCCGCTGGTTGGCAATTCGACTCGAGAATCTCGCCCGGATTAGCCCGGGTGCGATGTGGGAAGTTGGGGATTCTGGTTGGTCCCGCAGGGAATGCCACGACGCAGATCTTTTGCGCTGCCGTGTTCACGGCACTCGGCTGAGTTCTGGCGCAAGGCTAGCCCGCCCGCGCAGAATCAAACAGATTCAAACTCCTCCGGATTTTTACGGAGTAGCGCCGATCTTGGGCAAATTATCGACTCCCGAGAGTCGTCCAGAGTGCTCCTATACAGGACTCCCATTCGCATGAGTCCACGCCGAATTGTGGGCTCAAGTCGGAATGTAGGAACATTCCAGTAATGCTGAGACGAGGTTCGTGCCATCTGTTACTTGTTATCCACCCGCCGCACGACTATTTACCCCAGCGTTGGGCGAAATACAGGACTGCGTCGGCTAGTGCCATCAAAACCAGCATTTCTGCCATTGCTACTAGATTCACGACTTCCCCCCGTTGTCCACTTTGTGGACGAGCGCGGGAGTTTACTATAGGGGAAATTGAACACAACTGATCTTAGGGACTAGCCCATATGGGTTAGTTCCTCGGTTGGGCTCATCGGGTGCGAGCTGACATAGTGGCAACTCGGTCGAACCCTGCCGTCCGGGGGGGTGGCGCTACTACCGGACAGATTCCCTTTTCAGCCGCTACTGAAAATGCTACCGTGCCGCGATGGTTCATATGCGGGGACTGAAGATGCTTGTGAGGCGGGGCTTGCTTTTCCTGGTGGCGTTGGCGTTAGCGGGGTGCGGGGCGCACCTGGGTGGGTCGCGAGAACCGGAATCTCTGACGCCGGCGCAGGCCGCCGCGGTCGAAGCTGGCGTCCGGGCGTTTGCCCAGACCGTGGCGCACGACGTTACGCAAGACGGCCCACTCGCTTGGCAAAAACACTTTGCCGAGAGTAAGGCGTTCTTCATGGCGGTTAATGGTCAAATGGCGTTTCCGGACCGCGCGACGGCGACGGCGGCCATGCCGAATATCGCGCGCGCGTTTAAACATATCGAGCTGCAGTGGGGCGACGATTTGCGGGTGGATCCGCTTACCGCAAATCTCGCGCTCGTTGCCACTTCGTGGCACGAGGTCCTCGTAGACGCCTCGGATCACAGCACGGACGAGAAGGGATACTTCACGGGCATTGCGGAATATCGCGACGGCCGATGGCAGTTCCGGGATGCGCACTGGTCAACCGTGCCGCCGGCTCCAGCGCCAGCGCACTAAACCATCCACCGGCAACAACAAGAATCAAAAGCTTAGGAACACCACACGTATTGCTGCGCGGCTGCCGAAATTGCTGGACCCTTTCTGGTATGCGCGTGGTGCTGTTCTCCGCCTTACACCGCATGGACACCTTCGGTCGGCGCGCCATATCGTGACTGGCTCAGGCGGTTCTGAGTCTCGCCCCCCTTATCATGGAGCCGAACCAATACTTAGGAAGGCTGTCTCTTGCCCTGGTCCCAGGACTAGGGGCGCGCATGGCTGGCAAGCTGCTCCGCGAGTTTGGAGCGCCCGAGGCGATCTTCAAATGCCTCGCTCACCCCGCTGGAGGCGCAAAACCTCCCGGCGCCGGTGGAACAATCCCGCTGCCGACTGATCAACTGGTCGGAGGACTGTTACCCGCACCTGCAGCGGTAGATCTACGATCCGCCGCCGCTGCTCTACGTGAAGGGCAATGTCGAGCTCCTGGACCGCCATTCGATCGCCATGGTGGGAGCGCTTCGCCCCACGCCCTACGGAATCAAATGGCCGGGCGCCTGGGCCGGGCTTTGGCGGAGCGCGGACTGGTGGTAGTCAAGCGGCCTTGCGCGCGGAATCGACTCTTGCGCCCCATAAAGGGGCCCTAGCAGCCCGCAAAGGCAATGGCAGCGGCAAGGCCGAGGGTGATTGGCAGCGGCAACGGGGACGGCGGCAAAGGTGAAGGCGCAACCATCGGCGTCCTGGGATGCGCAATCGACGTCGTTTATCCCGAGGAAAACAAAAAGGTCTTCGCCGAGATCGAAGAGCGCGGCGCGCTCATCTCCGAATTCCCCCTGGGCACCTTTCCCGCCCGCAGAACTTCCCGATGCGCAACCGGGTGATCGCGGGCATGACGCTGGGGGTAGTTTGCGTGGAAGGTGCGCAATATTCGGGCTCGCTGATCACCGCACGGTTGGCCATGGAATTCAGCCGGGAAGTGTACGGAGTGCCCGGAAATGTGACCCAGCCAACCAGCTTTGGACCGAATTTGCTCATCAAGCAGAGCGCAAAATTGGTGATGGGGTGGGAAGCCGTGGTGGAGGAACTACCCACCAGTATCCGTGCGGAACTGCTGCCTGTGGAATCGATGTCAACGGAAGAACGCACATTACTTGCGGAAAAGGACTTAACCCCGAGCGAGCGCACTCTATACGGATTGCTGAGCATGGACCACGCCCGGCATATCGACGAAGTTGTTGAATTATCAGGGTTAATGTCGTCCGAAGTGCTCGCGGTGCTGTTCGACCTCGAGATGCGCGGGCTAATCCGCCAGTTACCGGGAAAGCAATTCCTCAAAGTCCTGTTGTAATTGCTGGCCCAGCATGGGGTTAGGATGAGTGGTGCACGGTTCCGTCACACCCATATAGAGCAGCAGCCCATCGGCGCGTTTCAGGTGCAACGCACCGAATTGCTGTCTGGCTGCATCGAACCCCCTGTCGGAGAGAAGAAGATAGAGAGCGTATGGCTAAATCACTGGTAATCGTCGAATCGCCTGCCAAGGCGAAAACTATCAATAAGTATTTAGGGCGCGGATACAGCGTCCAGGCCTCTTATGGCCATGTGATGGACCTTCCCAAGAAGGTGTTAGGTATAGATACGGAGAACGGCTTCGAGCCCACCTACGAAGTGATTCCCGGCAAGGTGAAGGTCATCAGCGAACTGAAGAAGGCCGCCAAAGCCGCTGACGCCATTTACCTGGCAGGCGACCCGGACCGCGAAGGTGAGGCGATCTGCGCGCACCTGGCGGAAGTTTTAGGGAAAACCAAGGCCGACCGGAAGAAGATTTTCCGGGTGATGTTTAACGAGATCACCCCCAAGGCCATCAAAGCGGCGTTCGATAAGCCCGGACAGGTGGATAGCAACCTTGTGGACGCGCAACAGGCCCGCCGGGTGCTCGACCGTCTGGTGGGCTACAAGATTTCACCTCTTCTATGGGACAAGGTTCGCCGCGGGCTATCGGCCGGGCGAGTGCAAACGGTGGCGTTGCGGCTGATCGTCGAACGCGAGATGGAAATACGCGCGTTCACGCCTAAGGAGTACTGGACCATCCACGCGCTGCTGGCTGCCGGATCACCGCCAGCGTTTGAAGCCAAGCTGCATCGCTACAAGGGCGAGGAAATCGAAGTCAACAACGAAGCGGCGGCGCAAAAAGTGGTCGCCGGCGTGGAAAAGGCCAAGTGGCTGGTTTCAGGAGTGGTGCAGAAGGAAAAGCGGCGATTTGCGCCGCCTCCGTTTACCACCTCGAAGCTGCAGCAGGCTGGCTACAACCGTTTGCGGTACACCGCCAAACGCACCATGATGCTGGCGCAGCGGCTGTATGAAGGCGTCGAGCTCGGCGATGAAGGCTCGGTGGCGCTGATTACCTACATGCGTACCGATTCGGTGCGGGTATCCAACGATGCGCTGGACCAAGTGCGCGAACACATCGGCAGCGCCTACGGTCCGGCCTACCTCCCCGAAAAGCCGAATGTTTACAAGTCCAAGAAGGACGCCCAGGAAGGCCACGAAGCAGTGCGTCCCACGGACGTCACCCGGACTCCGGACAGCGTCCGCAAGTATCTCGAAGACGATATGTTCAAGCTGTACCAGCTCATCTGGCAGCGCTTTGTGGCGTCGCAGATGGTTCCCGCGGTGTTCGATCAGACCACCATCGACATTGCCGCCGGCGATTACCAGTTCCGGGCCACCGGCTCGGTCATGAAGTTCGAAGGTTTCTTGGCCGCCTACCAGGCAGCCGTCGAGGACGACGACAAGGATCCCGACGACGCCGAGTCGCGCACCCTGCCGCAGGTGAGCGAGGGCGAGCGGCTGAATCTGGAAAAAATCCGCCCCGACCAGCACTTTACCGAGCCGCCCCCACGCTACACCGAAGCGACCCTGGTGAAGGAACTGGAAGAGAAGGGCATCGGCCGCCCGTCCACCTACGCCAGCATCATCTCGGTGATCGTCGAGCGCGAGTACGTGAATAAGGACCAGGGCCGGTTCACCCCCACCATGCTCGGCGAGAAGGTGAGCGGGCTGCTGGTGAAGAGTTTCGAGGATATTTTCGATGTGGGCTTCACCGCGCGCCTCGAAGAAGAACTGGACGAGATCGAGGAAGGCAAGTTGCCGTGGCGGGATGCCGTGAAAGAGTTCTGGGACCGCTTCACCGTTGACCTGGACCGCGCCGACGACCAGATGCTCTCCTACAAGGCGGGGATTGCCACCGGCCTGAAGTGCGAGAAGTGCGGCGAGGGAGAACAACTCGAGCGGATCAGCCGCCATGGATTCTTCCTGGGCTGTTCGCGCTATCCGGACTGCGATTTCACCCGCGATCTTTCCGAAGTAGCCGAGCCGGTGGATCCGAATGCGCCGCCGAAAATCGAGTACTGCGACAACTGCGGCAAGGAAATGCAGATCAAGCGCGGCCGCTTTGGGGTGTTTCTGGCTTGCACCGGGTATCCCGATTGCAAAACCACCAAGCGCCTGATGAGCGGAACGAAAATTCCTCGCCAGCCGGACGTGCCGCTGGATGAAAATTGCCCCACGTGCAGTTCGCAATTGCTGCGGCGGCAAGGGCGATTCGGCGATTTCATCGGCTGCTCGAAATATCCCAAGTGCAAGTACACCCGTCCGATCACCCTGGGAATCAAGTGCCCCAAGTGCAATGAAGGCGAATTCGTGCGCCGCGGCACCGCTAAAGGGCGGGGCCGGGGGCGGATTTTCTACGGCTGCAGCCGCTACCCGGATTGCGACTACACCAGTCCGCACGAGCCGATCGCCGAGCCGTGCCCGAAGTGCGGCGCTCCATTCATCGTCGAAAAGCGCACCAAGCTGGGCAATTTCCGGTCGTGCGTAAAAGAAGGCTGCGATTGGGAAATTGAAGCGCCGGAGCGGGCGCCTGCACCTGCCGCTGGCGCGCCGACTGTCACGCCACCTGCGCCTGCCGCCGTTCTAGCGGACGCGCAGCCCGTGGAGATTGGCAAACCGTAAGGGAGCTGCCGCTGAGGGTCCGCTGTGAGTAGGTGGAAACCAGAAGGAGCGCGGTCGGGCGTTGCGAGATCGCGACCGAACGATGGGGACGCCAAGTCCGGCGCAGCTGGTTCCGCGCCCGGCGCGCCAGATTCTTCCGGTTCGCAATTGTCCGGCCTGAAGCTCGCTACCCGCCGATTCCTCGATTACCTGAAGTACGAGCGCAACGCCTCACCTAAGACCATCCTCAACTACCGGCGGGACCTCGATCAATTTCACAGCTTCATCACCCCGCCGGATTTGCCCACGCCGTCGCCTTCGGAAATCGATCACCGCCTGATCCGCGAATATCTCGGATATCTCTACGACCGCAAACTCGAGAAAAGCTCGGTGGCGCGCAAGTTGTCCGCGCTGCGTTCCTTGTTCCGGTTTTGCATTCGCGAGAAGCTGGTGAAAACCAACCCCGCCAAGCTGATCCCATCGCCGAAGCTGCCGCGGCGCCTGCCCACCGTGCTCACGCCCGAAGAAATGTGCCATTTTCTGGACGGTCTGAGCGCCATGGAGCCGCAAGTGAATCCCAAACGGTCGCTCCCTCCGGAGCGGAGAGAAGCGGAGGCGCGCCTGGTCCCGGCACGCGATCGTGCGATTTTCGAGCTGCTATATTCGTCCGGGCTGCGCGCCAGCGAACTCACTGGCCTGGATCTGATGAATATCGATAAGGACGCCAAGACCGTCTTCGTGCTGGGCAAGGGCCGCAAGGAGCGCGTCGTTCCCTACGGTTCGAAAGCGGAGATCGCGCTCGAAGCGTACTGGCCGGTGCGCCAGCAGATCATCAACTCGACCCGTACCAAGGCCGGCCAACAAGCGGTCTTCTTGAGTTGCTACGGCGGCCGCCTAACCACCCAAGGCGTCTACCGGATCATCAAAAAGTATTCGCGCCTGGCGAATACGAATTGGGACATGCATCCGCACTCCTTGCGCCACGCGTTTGCCACCCACCTGCTGGCCGACGGCGCCGATCTGCGCGCCATTCAAGAGTTGCTGGGCCACAAGCAGCTAGCCAGCACCCAGCGCTACACCCACGCCACCATCGAAAACCTGATCGACGTCTACGACAAAGCCCACCCCCGCGCGTAGATTTTTCGCCGCTCCCGCCGTTTTCCCACCATCTTCCGGCGGCACAACGGCAAGCGTTTTTACCCCGCCCTTCCATTTTAGTTCCGATTGCATTTCATTGCCTCTGATCGCGCTGATCACCACAGTCTATCCGCCGTTCGGGCATCTGCTGTACACGCTGGTGGGGCCGCTCCTGCAAGCTCTGCGCAATTTACACCATCACACAATTCTCGAATCGGCGGTTTTACGTGCGGCGCCCTAGCTAGGTACCCAGGTGAGTTTTCAGGAATTCGAGAGAGAGCGCCCAGGCTTCTCCGGCGGCTTGCGGATTGTAGCTGGCCCGCTGATCGCAGAAAAAGCCGTGGTCGGCTTCGGAGAATTCTACGTTGACGAAGGATTTGCCAGCGGCGCGCAGTGACTCGGCGACCTGGTTTTGTTTTTCGGGGCCGATGTGCTTGTCCTTCCCGCCCCAGAAAAGCAGGACCGGAGCGCGCAATTTGGCAGTGCGGTCGAGCAGTCCGCCGCTACGAGGATTGGGCGCGATCCCGCCGCCGTAAAACGAGATGGCGGCTTTCACGTTAACTTCGGTGGCGGCCAGAAACGAAACCATGCCTCCCATGCAGAATCCGACGCCGGCTATCGGCTTTCCGGCGGTCGGCGCGTCGGCTTCGAGGTACGTGAAAGCGGCCTGGATGTCGGCGGCCATGGTTTCCGATTTCAGCGCGCCGATATGCGGCGCGACGCTGTTGAAATCCGTATAGCTGCCTTCGAACCCGGGCGCGGTGCGGTGAAACAGTTCGGGCGCGATCGCCGAAAAGCCTTGGCGGGCAAAGCGTGCGGTGACGTCGCGGATATGGCCATTGACGCCGAATGCCTCTTGAAAGACGAGCAGGCCGGCGCGGGGGGCCTGATCTTTGGGGCGAGCGACGTAGGCGCGCATGGTGGTGCCGTCAGCGACGTTCAGCTCGACGTGGGAGGTAAGAAGGTCGGTCATGCCATTCTCCTGGGAGGGATAAGTTTACGTCAAAACTCACCGCTTCGACGAATCGCGCCGCCCGCAGTATAATTGCCCGCGGACTGCGGCGTCGATCCCGTTCCTCCCGTTGCTCGATGATTGGAGGCGGGTCGGCCGGAAATCGTGGCTTCGAAAATGAGCAAGCACTCCAATTCGCGTTGGTTGCCGCGTACCGAAGTCGTCGCGCGGAATGAGGACGTGCGATGAACGCGCCGCAGATCAAAGAATTCCGTTCCGGCGATATCGTCGCGCAGGCGGAACAGGAGTTTGAAGGAGTTCCGCGGGAATATGCTCTGTGGTTGATGGAGCACGAAGAACTGCCGCTGCTGCTGGCCGCGGCTTCAGCGCGCCGAGACAAATGGATCGGCAAGACCATCAGCTTTTCGAAGAAGGTTTTCATTCCGCTTACCCGCCTGTGCCGCGATTACTGCGGCTACTGCACCTTCCGGCACGATCCCGGTCAGCCCGGCGGAGCATTTCTGATCCCGACGATGTGCTGGCGCATCGGCTCAGCCGGGCGCGCAGCGGGATGCAAGGAGGCGCTGTTCAGTCTGGGCGATCAGCCCGAAGCGCTTTTCCCCGAAGCGGCGGAGGATCTTCGCCGGATGGGTTTACCGGCGCACTCTCGACTATCTCGCGGCATATGTCGGAGTTGGTTCTTGATCGCACCGGCCTGCTTCCGCATTGCCAATCCCGGCGTGATGGATCGCGCCGTCGCTCGCGCGCCTGAAGAATTCGAACGCCAGCATGGGCCTGATGCTCGAGAACATCAGCACCCGGCTGATGCGCGATGGCTAAGCCGCATTGCCAAGGCTCCGGACAAAGTTCCGCTGCTGCGGCTGCGCACCATCGAGGAAGCGGGGAAGCCCGTCGATCGCGTTCACCACGGGAATTCTGATCGGCATCGGCGAAACGCTCGAGGAACGCATCGACTCGCTGCTGGCGATTCGTGCGTTACATGAAAATTACGGGCACATTCAGGAAGTGATCGTGCAGAATTTTCGCGCGAAGGAAGGCACCCCTTGCGCAAATGCCGAGCCGGATCGGAGGATTTGCTGCGCACGCTGGCTATGGCTCGGCTGATTCTGCCTGGGACCGTCAATTTGCAGGCGCCGCCGAACCTTAGCTACCAAGGTTTTCCGCGGTTGATGGAGGCGGTCTCAACGATTGGGGCGGGATCTCTCCGGTAACCAAGGACTATATCAATCCCGAGGCACCGTGGCCGGCGATTCGTTTGCTGCGGGAAAAGACCGAGGCTGCCGGTTACGTTCTGCGCGAAAGGCTGGCGCTGTATCCCGAATTCGTGCGCGCGCCGGAATGTTTGCGGCGAAACGCCGAGTGGTTCGGGCCCGAGCCTGCTCGCCGCGAGGAATTCGCCGGGCCCCGCCTTTTCTCGTACCTTGAAAAATTGCGCGACCAGGATGGCTATGCCCGCGACAGCACCAGCAACTAGCGAAAACGCCATGCAGCTCGTCGAGCAAATGCGCGACGCCACGTTGCGCGGCGCACTCCAGCACGCCAGCCCGCAGGTGGCGCAAATTCTGGAGCGTGCTCTGGAAGCGCGCGAAACCGATTTTCAGGACGCGCTCACGCTCGCGCGCCTGGCTCGCACCGGCGACGCGGACTTGATCGCCATGCTCAAGACCGCGGATGAATTGCGGCGGCGTGCGGTGGGCGAAGCAATCACCTACGTGGTGAATCGCAATTTGAATTTCACCAATATTTGTTTTGTGGGATGCGCGTTCTGCGGTTTCAGCCGCGGCCCCAATTCCCCCGACGCCTATTTTCACGCCAACGAAGCTATGATCGCCAAGACCCGCCAAGCGGTTGAACTGGGCGCGACCGAAATCTGCATTCAGGGCGGCCTGCCGCGCGACCTGGATCCTTTCTATTACCGCGATCTGCTGCGCGACATCAAAGCCGCGACCCCGCAAATTCACATTCACGCGTTCTCGCCGATGGAGATTGTCTACGGCGTCGAGAAGACCGGAATGCCGCTGCGTGAGTATTTGCAAATGCTGAAGGACGCCGGTCTGGGCAGCATTCCCGGCACCGCGGCGGAAATTCTGGACGACCGGGTACGCCAAGAGCTGAGCCCCAACAAATTGAAAGTGGAACAATGGATCGAAGTGGTGCGCACCGCGCATTCTCTGGGAATTGCCAGTACCTCGACGATGATGTACGGTCACACCGAACAGCCCGAGGATTGGGTCCGGCACATCCTGCTGCTGCGGCGCATCCAGAAAGAAACCCGCGGCTTCACCGAGTTCGTGCCGCTGGGCTTCATTCATTCCAATACCCGGCTGTTTCGCATCGGCGGCGCGCGACCCGGCAGCACCATCGCCGAGCATCTGGGAGTGCATGCACTTTCGCGAATCCTGCTCGATCTCACCATCCGCAACCTACAAGTCTCCTGGGTGAAGTTGGGATTTGAGATGTCATTGGCCTGCCTGGATGCGGGCGCCAACGATTTCAGCGGAACGTTGATGGAAGAGAGTATTTCAAAAGCGGCTGGCGCGAATTTCGGCGAGTACGTCGAGCCTGCGCAGTTCCGTTCGCTGATTCGCTCGATCGGCCGGATTCCCGCGGAGCGCACCACCACCTACCAAATCCGCCAGACGTTTCCGGTGAACGACCCAGCGGAGCCACATCTGCCGGCGCCGGGCGCTACTTCGGTGCGAAGTTTCCAGCCCAGCGTTTCCGGAACCGGATACTGATGCGCGTGGCGGCGTTGGCGGGCGGGGTGGGCGCCTCGAAATTGCTTTTGGGCCTGAGCCGGGTGATGAACCCGCGGGAGCTGACCGCGATCGTAAATACCGGCGACGATCTTTCGCTGCACGGGCTGGAAATATCGCCGGACCTGGACATCGTCACCTACACCCTGGGCGGAGTGGTGAATCCGAAGACCGGGTGGGGATTTCGGCAGGAAACGTTCCATCTGCTGGAGCGGCTGGCGGTGCTCGGCGGACCGAGCTGGTTCAACCTGGGCGACCGCGATCTCGCCACGCACATTTATCGCACGGATCGTTTGCGCCGCGGGGCTACGCTTTCGCAGGTAGCCGATGAAGTTCGCCGCGCGCTGGGAGTGGCCGCCACGATTCTGCCGATGAGTGATTCCCCGGTGCGAACGAAGATTCGCGCGAAGCAGGGCTGGCTGGCGTTTCAGGAATATTTCGTCAAGCTGCGCGCCAAGCCGGTGGTTCGCGAGATTCGATTCGAGGGTTGCGAAAAATCGCGGCCTGCGCCGGGCGTGCTCGAAGCACTGCGCAAAGCGGAACGCATCGTGATCTGCCCAAGCAATCCGATGATCAGCGTCGGACCGATATTGGCCGTCCCCGGAATTCGCGAAGCTTTGCGCGCAAGGCGAGAGGCAGTGCTGGCGGTTTGCCCGCTGGTCGGCGGGAAATCGCTGAAGGGGCCGTCCGACAAAATGATGCGCCAGATGGGGCTGCAATCTTCGGCGCTGGGGGTAGCAAAACTCTACCGAGACATTTGCGGCGCGATAATGATAGATTCTGCGGACGCCGGGCAGCACCAGGCCATCGAAGCGCTGGGTATGAGTGTGGTGGTGGCCTCGACGGTGATGCGGACACTCGCTGACAAAGTGGGCCTGGCTCGCGCGGTGCTGACAGTGGAAATTGTGGGCGGCGCGACGTGAGTCACGGGGGAGAGGGTCTAAACGCCCACCCTTCGCGGACAACGCGAAGAGTGGGGCACCGAAAAAGTAGAATACGTGGGAAAGACGGATGAAGGCAATTTTGATTCCGGTGAAGGAATTGGCGAAGGCCAAGCAGCGCCTGGCGGCGCACTTCTCTCCGGAGCAGCGCATCGCGCTGGCGGACGCGCTGTGGCTGGATTTCTTCGACGTGGTTGCGGCGGTGCGCGGCGTGGACCGCATCTTCGTGATCAGTATTGAGCCGCGAATATTGCAACGCGCGCGGCAGTTCGGCTGGGAAGTAATTCCGGAATCGCGGCAAACTTCGGAGACCGACTCGGTGGATTTCGCGTCACGGGTGTGCGCGCACTTCGGCGTGAAGGCTTTGTTGCGGCTTCCGGTGGACCTGCCGCTGGCCGGACCGACGGACATCGAAAGCATCTGGCGAGCGCTGCCGGGGCCACCGGCTACGGTGATCGTTCCATCGCGCCACGGAGACGGCACCAACGCGCTGCTGCGCACGCCGCCGGCACTTTTCCCGTCGCATTTCGGACCAGGGAGCTTCGCCAAACATCTTGGCGAAGCGGAGCAGTGCGGCGCGCGCATCGCGGTTCTGCGAAACGAAAAACTCGAAACGGATATCGACGACTGGGACGACCTGCGGGCGCTGCGTGGCGCCATGGTGGCCGCGCCGCGCACCCGCGCCTGGCTGGAACGCCATGGATTCGGCAAGCCGCTGGCGCGCGCGGCCGGCGCCTTCCGCTGAGGATTAAGTCGGCAAACCGGTGATGCGCAGTCCCGCGCTGTGCACTTTGTACTTAATATTGATCGCGATCAGCACCGCGGTTATCTGTTCGACGATTCTGGCATTCTCGAGGCGGCCACCGTTAATCGCACGCACCCCCGGAATCTTCCCCGCCAGCTCGGACACCACCTGTCGCGCACCCTCGTCGTCGGTGCAAATAATCGAATCGCAGTCGACGTCCTTGTCGCTGTCGAGCAAGACCGCTGAAACCTGATGGAACGCGGCCACCACGATCACTTCCTTGGGGACCAGTTCGGCGGCTTGCTGGGCTACCGATCCCTGCCACACGCCCAGCGTTTTGGTTGGCGGCCCGCCTACTGCGGTAGCTAGGGGCACGGTGGTGTCGACCAGAATTGTGCCGGGCCGGAATGAAGTCTTCAGGCCTTTGAGCGTTGCGGCGTGCGCCGAGAAGGGAACCGTCAGCACCACTACATCCGCGCCGCTGACCGCCACGGCATTTTCCATACCGGTCACCTGCGCGGATCCTCCGGCGCGCCCGGAAATCTGGGCAGCGGCTTCGGCGGCACGTTGCGCGTCGCGCGACCCGATGCGGACTGCTTCTCCCGCGCGCGCCCAGCGCAGGGCCAGACCCATGCCTTCGGGACCGGTTCCACCAACGACGGCGATTGTGCGGCTCACGAGTTTCTCCGATCTCTCTTTGCGAATTCGTGGAACGAGCGTGGCGCTCGGGGATCATTGTACTCCCCAGGCGATTCGGTTACTGCCGTTGGGGGGGATTGTAGCGTTCGCGGCGAACCTTGATGATTGGTGGCTTCCGCGATAACGTGTCACTGCTCATGTCCGATTCGATCACCAACTCCGCTAACGCGGAAGCGTTCCGTAAAGCTCTGGGGCACTTTGCCACTGGGGTTACGGTGGTGACGGTGGACGATGGCGCGCAGGTCCACGGAATGACCGCGAACGCGTTTACTTCGGTTTCCCTCGATCCGCTGCTGATACTTGTGTGCATCGGGAAAAAAGCTCGGACGCATCGGTTGGTCACAGAGCAAATGCGATTCGGGGTCAACGTCTTGGCGGATAACCACGAAGAATGGGCGCGTTACTTCGCGCTGGTCGAGCAGGATGGAATTACCGCGGAGCGGCTGGGGATACGATTTGCGCGCACCGCGTTGGGGACTCCGATGCTCGAAGGCGGACTGGCGCGGCTCGACTGCAGGAAAGTTAGCTTCCACGACGCGGGGGACCACTCGATTTGTGTCGGAGAAGTCGAGGACTTGCAAATGGCGGATGGGCAGCCGTTGATATTCTTTCGCGGGAGATTTCGCCGGTTACCGAAGGAATAGAACGGGCGAACCTCGACGCTACCGCACGCGCGGTACTAGCGAAACAGATCCTGATCCGCGGGGCGGATCATCTGACTCGCCGAACCTTCCGCGCCTTCGCCTACAAATCCTTGCACGATTGCTACGGGAATGGCGCTGGTTTTGCCCATCACTAGTTCGGCGGCGGATGCTAGCTCATCGGCTACGGCGATGATGGTGGCTTGCATGGGGCGATCGGAGGAGTCGCGCTTGCCGCGGTAGTCGGCTAGTGGCGACAATCCGGCTACACCGATGGCTACGTTGGCCAAGCCTTCGCGCCAGGGGCGCCCGAAGGTATCGGAGACGATCACTCCCACCGGCACGCCGAACTCGCGGCTCCAACCTGCGGCCAGCTCGCGAGCCGAGCGGTCCGGATCGACCGGCAAAAGCGTGGCGGCATCGTGAGGGGTATTCGAAGCGTCCACACCGGCGTTGGCACACACCAGGCCGTGGTGCGTTTCGACGATCAGAACGCCGCGCTCCATGCGCACGATGCGGCGCGCCTCGCGCAGGACCACTTCGATCATTCGCGCGTCTTTCCCATACTGGGTGGCCCACTGGGTGGCCCGCTCCGAAGGCACCACCGAGCTCAAGGGAACGATGCGGCCTTCCGCCTTCGAAACGATCTTCTGCGCGACAACGAAAATATCGGATGCTCCCACGCGCAGGCCTTTCGCGCGAATCGCCTGGGCCACCAAGCCAACCAGATCGGCTCCCCGGGTGATTTCCGGAAGGCCCGAGACGGCGGAGATGCGAATTTCGGGCGAGTGCAAGGGCGATTGCAAACCTATGTCCCTCCTGGATTTGTGATCGAGACTCATCTTACAGCGATTCCCGGGGGCGAGGGCGGCGTCCTGCGGCGCGTGGGTATTGAAATCCAGGAACACCCCGCGCGGATGGCGGCTGGGGCTGCGCGAGGGCCGTGCTAGGCTGGGTTGAGCACTATAGCCTGGGGAGGATCGTATGGCCGGAGCTACGATGCGACGCAGCGACCGCGTCTGCATGACGCTGCTTCTGGAAGTGGACGGTACCGACAGCTTAGGCCACTCGTTCAAGACCGGCGGGACGGACCATGCTGATCAGCCGGCACGGCGCGGTGATCGTCCTGGACCAGACCTTGGAACCCAACGCAGAGCTCAGCATTCGGCGTCGAGCGACCGGGGAGAGCTATCGCCAAGGTTTGGTGAAAGTAATTGGGCTATTTGGACACGAGCATGATGGAAACATCTACGGCGTCTCACTTATCGATCCCGAGCAAGACATTTGGGGAGTGGAATTTCCGGAGCTATCCGAGTCCGATGAGACGGTCGCGCGCATGTTGTTGGAGTGCAGCTTTTGCCGCAGCCGGGAAGTGGCGCATCTGGGAGAAGTGGAACTAAAGGGGTTTGAAATCAATCGCGGCACGGCGCGGAATTGCAAAACCTGCGGAATGCCGACCATCTGGGTGCAGGCGGTGCATGAGATGGCCATGGGAAGGGCCGACCGCTTTCAGACTGACGTGGATCCGCCGCCTACGCCGCGAAACTACGCGCTGCCGGTGGCCCCGCCGGCGCCGCCGGTGAAGAAGCCGAGCGGCCGGGTGAAGACGCGGCTGAGCGCGTGCGTCCGCAAACAGGGGCTGAATGAAGAGCCCGCGGTGTGCGAAGAAATATCGAAGAGCAGCGTGGCGATTCGCTGCCGACAGCGGTTTGATTTCGATACACGACTGGATATCTCGGTGCCGTACACGCCGGGAACCGCGAATATTTTTATGCCCGGGAAAGTGACGCATGTGGAAGAAGTACGAGCCGGACTGTACCGGCACGAGATTGAGTACATCAAGGCGGGAGAAGTAACCAAGTAAGGATGGACCGGGCGCAGGTGAGCCGGCGCCCGGTTATCCGAGCATCACCACCGAGTGATCGTGTTCGTTCTTCTTCAGGTAGTGCATGGCGATATTCATATAGACGTTTCCTTCCTGGGTCTCGAACTCCAGCACCATCACTTCCAAATCTTCTTCCGCGGCTTCGCATTTCCCCGCGTTGTGCACTTCCGGCGGCAGCACTTTGAAGCGGAACCCGCGATCGTTGAGCAGGGTGACCGCGTTGCCGATCACCATATTGGCGAGCTCGCAGATAGTTTCCCGCACTGCGGTTTCGGAAGGATGGACGTCGCCGCCTGCCAGATGACCGGCGATTTTCATAGCGGTGTCTTCGTCCATGTCCAGGACCATGCGGCCTTCGATTTCGCCGTGGATAGCGATCAGCGCGGCAGGGCCTTTGCGCCGGTAGGCTTCTTCTTCCATGGTCAGGCCGGCGACCTTGGGAGCGGAGTCCGTGGTTTGCGCCAGCACGGTATCCATCGCGTTGATGAACGGCTGGATCAATTCCATTTTCATGACTTAGCGGCTCCTCCGGCGGCGCCGACCGGCTCCGCGACGGAATCATCGGCGAGTACGTAGCGGATGATTTCATAGAGAGAGTCGGGCTTTACCGGCTTCTGGACGAAGTGACGCGCGCCCTTCTGGAGCGCGGCGAGAATATTGTCCTGATATCCGACCGAGGAAACCATGATGACCCGGGCGTCGGGGTGATCGCGGACGATGCGCTCGACCGCTTCGATCCCCTCCATCTGGGGCATGGTGATGTCCATGAGCACGATATCGGGCAAAGTGCGGGCGTATTCGGTGATAGCGGTGCAGCCATCGCCGGCTTCGCCCGCGAGTTCGCCGCCGTATGCTTCGATCATTTTGAGCAGGCTCTTGCGCGCGAAGACGGAGTCGTCCACCACCAGATAGCGAACCGGCAGGCCGTCCTTCTTTCGTTTGAGTGGTTCGAACTGTTTCATTTCATTTCTCCTTCAAGAGATTCGATAATTCCTATTCTCGCAAAACAAAATTATGTGACCACCACCGGAATAGCCGCCGGGGTGCGGGCTGTGGCGCAGTGAGCTTGCAACTGTAAAGCGAGCATGGAAAGCGGCACGATGCGAGTGACGCAACCACTATCGATGGCGGAGCGAGGCATACCTTCGACGACGCAAGTATCCAGACTCTGAGCCAGGGTCAGGCCACCCGCGCGATGAACTTCGCCCATGCCGTCCGCGCCGTCGTCGCCCATCCCGGTCATGATCACGGCAACCGCTTCGCGGCCGTATTCGCGGGCGATGGAACGGAACAGGACATCCACCGAAGGGCGGTGACCCTTCAGCGGCGGCTGATCGGTGAGCACCACCACATCCGCTTCGGCCATGCGGTGGATGCGAATGTGGCGATTGCCCGGGCAGATCAACGCGCGGCCGGCGATCAGCACGTCGCCGGACTGCGCTTCCTTGACCTCGATGGGCGATTGTTCATCCAGACGCTTGGCAAACATTTCGGTAAAGCCCTCGGGCATGTGCTGAACGACGACCAGAGAGCCGGGAAAATCTTCCGGGAGATGCGAGAAAAGATATTGCAGCGCGTTGGGACCGCCGGTGGAAACGCCAACGGCGATCACTTTGGAAGGCTTCTGAGCGGGTTTGCGCTTGCGCGGGGCGCGATCCCGGCCGGAGGCAACGGTGGCGACGATTTGGGGCATGCCTGACGCGGCGGCCACTCGCACTTTTTGAATCAACTCTCTTTGTATGGTGTCGATATTTCCGGCCTGCGCGCCTTCGGGTTTGGCGACAAAATCCAGAGCGCCCAGGGAGAGGGCTTTCAGCGCGGTGCCCGCACTCACGGAACTGTGAGAGCTAACGACAATAACGGGAACGCGTTCTCCGCGCATGATCTGCCGCAAAGTCTCCATCCCATCCATCTCGGGCATATCCAGATCGAGAGTCACCACATTGGGGTGGAACTCGTGAATTTTCTTCAAGGCGAAGTTGCCGTCCATGGCGGTGGCAACCACTTCAATTCCCGGGTCGTGCTGCAGCGCCTGCGAGATGAGCTTGCGCATCAACGCAGAATCGTCGACCACCAGCACTCGGATCAGATCTTTCATGCCGTCGCTCCGAGTGGTTGGTGTTTGCTGAGCCGTGCGATCAGTGCGACGACGTTCAAGATCAACACCACCGTGCCGTCGCCCAGAATCGAAGCGCCACTGACGAATTCGGAGGCCACCAGGCGATCTTCGAGGGCCTTGATCACCAGCTCTTCTTCGCCCAGAAGCCGGTCGACGATAATCCCAAAGCGGCGGGTGCCGACGTGAAGATGGATCAAAAATAAAGCGAAGAAAAAGAGAAAAAGAAGAGATAAGAAATGAGAAAGAAAAAAAAAAGAAAGAGAAAGTTAAAAAAAAAAAAAAAAAGAGAAAAAGAAAAAAAAAAAGAAAGAGAGAAAAAGAGAACGAGACAAAAGCGAAGAAACGAGAGAAAAAAAGAAAAAAAAAAAAAAAAGAAAAAAGAAAAAAACAAAACACAAAAGGAAACGAGAGAAGGAAAGGAACGAAGGACGACAAAACGAAAGGAACATAACACAACGAGAAAACGACAACGAGCACAGAACGGCGCAGCGAAGTGACGCAAGGGCCAAAGCGAAAGGAGCGACAAGAAGACGACCGGGAGCCGAGAGCGCCGAGCCGGGCAGAAGAGCGCAACACGCACCAAGAGGAGAGAGCGGACGCCGAGCGCGGCAAGTCACCGTACTCACGGACAGGGGCACCTCCCCCGAGCGCGGGGGAGGAGGGCGCCTAACCCTAAGCGCAGCCTACGAGCGAGGAGACGCCGGCGCGAGCAAGCGGCGTCGCAGGAACCGGCGACGGCATCAGGCCGTCCGGCGCGCCGGTCGCGCTGAGACGCACCCGGCGGCGTGTCGCGCAGCGCTTCAATTGCAGAGGCGGAGACGCCGGGAGCGATCTCGAGCCCAGCACGCGCCGCCGCAGGCGTATCCCGGAGCGGAGCCCGCGCGGTGGACCGAACGGCCCGACGCCGGCGGCCGAGATCGCTCCCGCGTCTCCAGCCCGCAAAATGAAAGCGCGCGCACACCCCGCAACGCGCTCTTCAGCGCCCGCGCCCGAACCCAGAGCCGTCCCGAAACCATCAACACCCGCCTGCTCGCGCACGCGTCACCATCAGCTCCGAGCGCGCATAGTATAGCACCCCCTCCCAACGCCGACCGTGTGTAAAGGTAAACGTTGACTCCACGCCCAGCGCGCAACTCCCTCAATGAGCGAGTGCAGCATCACGCCCAGCTCGCTCTCGCAACCAGCAATCTCACTTCGCTAACCCTAGCTCACTCGCGCACCACACTCAGCTCAACTAACCACGTCCCGCTTCACCACCAACATTCTCTACCACAAAACAATCATCTCCACACCCCCTCACTCACACCATCAATCACACCACCCACACCACCCCACCCAAAACCCCCAACAACCGCCCAGAAGCCGGTCGACGATAATCCCAAAGCGGCGGGTGCCGGAAGAGACCACGATCACGTAATTGGTCTTTTGCGATTCGGCGGGGAGCGTGGATAGGCGCTCCAGCCGGACCAGAGTGAGGATTTGATCGCGCAGACGCAACACCTCGCGATCGTCGACGCGATGAATATCGGCGGCGGTGGCGCGGGTGATTTCCACCACGGAAGCCAGCGGCACGGCGTACAGGCGGCCGCAGGCTCGGAACATGAGCGCCTGGATGCTGGCCAGGGTGAGCGGCAACATCAGTAGAAATTGGGTACCCTTGCCGCGCTCGCTGGAGAGGGTGATCGATCCTTTTAGCTTCTCGATCACGTTTTGTACCACATCCATGCCCACGCCGCGTCCGGCAAGCTCGGTTACTTCATCCGCAGTGGTCAGGCCGGGCTTGAAAATCAGGGCGAAAGCTTCGGTATCGTTCAGGCGATCGGCATCGGCTTCTGAGATCAGGCCGCTTTCAATGGCGCGAAGGATGATCTTGTCGCGGTCGAGCCCCGCACCATCGTCGCTGACGGATATCACCACCTGAGTGCCCTGGTGATAGGCGTTGAGACGGACGGTTCCGTGAGCGGGCTTGCCGGCAGCGACGCGCGTTTCGGCCGGCTCGATGCCGTGGCCTGCGGCGTTGCGGACCAGGTGGGCCAGCGGTTCGGCGACGGCGTCCAGAATGGTCTTGTCCAGATCAGTGTGCTGGCCTTGGATGTCGAGGACAATTTCTTTTTTTGTGGACTTGGCGACGTCGCGCACCAGGCGCGGAAAGCGGCGGAATAGTTGCTCGACCGGCACCATGCGAATCTTCATCACCGATTTTTGCAGCTCGCCCAAAACGCGGGATTGGAACGCGAGAGCGTCGGCAAATTTGCCACGGAGCGGATCCTTGAAGTGCTGGCGTTCGAATTCGTCCACGGTCCGGTGCAGCATGGACTTGCCAATGATCAACTCGCCGACCAGGTTCATGACGATGTCGATGCGCGCGGCGTCGACGCGCAAGGTGTTTTCCGGGGGCGCGGGACTGATCAGGGTGGCCGGCAACGGGCTTGGCTCGTCATCGTCGAGATCTTCGAGGTCGGGGTCCGGCCCGTAAGAGTACGGTGCGGGTAGCGGGGCGGACGGGGGTTTCGATTCCTCCAGTAGGCCGAGCAAGGCGGTCTGATTTTCCCAGTCCTCCGAGCGGACCGGCTCGGCGATCACTTCGGAGACAATCCCCGGAATGCGGCACTTGGCTTCGATCGATTCTTTCGGCGACGTGGTGGAAATGAACGCTTCCACCTGTTGCAATTGGTTGAGAGCTGCGCCTTCGGCGGGGCGAATCGCCAGGATGGTGCCGGGAGTGGCCAGCGATTTGCGAATGAGCGCGAGAGCGGGGCCAGCCATCTGGTTATCAGCGCTCAGGCGAATCAAGACGCGGTGGACGCTTTCGCCACGCTGCATCGCACCGCCGATCAGCAGCCGCTCGTATTCGGTCCAGGGAAGATCCACCGACTGTGGGGCGGCGGCTTTTACCGGCACGGAGACGCTGAGCATGCTGTGGACGTGCGCGCGGAGCACCGCGCCGTCGGGCGGCGGCAAATTCTTTTGATACGCGGTGAGCATTTCGTCGAAGGCGTCGGCGGCGTGCAGCACCACCTCGGCAATTTCAGCGGAACTGGAGAGCGCCAGCTCGGGCGTGAGAACGTCCTCGAGTTCATGGGCGAGCTCGCTCAGCTCGCGAAAACCGCAAGCCGCCGAATCGCCCTTGAGGGTATGCACCGCGCGGCGAACGCGATGGAAGCTTTCCATGTCGCCCGGATTTTCCTCGAGCGAGAGTCCAGCCTCATTCATGGCTTGCAGGACCTCCCCGGCACTTTCGAAGAAAATGTCGCGGAGCTCAGCGGCGCGGTCGTCGGAGAAGAAGTTCACGGAGTCCCCTCGGTGCGCTGATAAACGGTCCCGCCGTTTTCGTGGATCATGCGGAACTTGCTGGAAAGGCCAAAAAGACTTTCGGCGTGGCCGATGAAGAGGTGGCCATCGCGGTTCAAACAGCGGTGAAACTTTTCGGTGAGGCGGCGCTGTTCGGCTTCGTCGAAATAGATCATGACGTTGCGGCAGAAAATGATGTCGTTGTGGCGGGGCAGGAATTCGGTTTTGAGATTATGAAAGTCGAAGTGCACCAGGCTTTTCATGGCCGGTTTCACGGCATACTTGTCGCCAATGCGATCGAAGTAGCGTAGCCGGCAGTGGTAATCCACAGGCTCCATCTGGGACTCGGTGTAAATGCCGTGGCCGGCGGCGAGCAGCGCAGCGTAGCTGATGTCGGAGGCGATGATTTCCACCTTCCAGGGAGGAGGAATCATGGGTTTGGGCGAGGGCACGTCGAAGGGAAGCGGGTGGCGCAAATAGTAGTAGGCCAGCGCGTCACAGACCATGATGGCCAGGGTGTATGGTTCCTGACCGGTGGAGCAGCCGGCGCTCCAGATGCGCAAGGACCAATCGCGGCGCTCGCGCTTGCGGTTCAGCAATTCCTCGAGAATTTTTTTCTGAAACAGATCGAGTTGGGGGCGGATGCGGAAGAAACTGGTTTCATTTACAGTGAGATTCTCGACCAGCGCGGCCAGCTCTTTTTTCCCATCGGCGGAGGTGAGCAACTGGTAGTAGCTGTAGAAGGATTCGAAGTTGGTCGATTTCAGGCGGCGCTGCAGGCGATCGCGCAGGAAATGAGTGCGGCGCTCGTCGAAAAACATCCCGCACTCCTGGTAGACGAGGGTTTGCACCAGTTTCAAGTCGGAGTCGGACAGATTTATGGGGCGCGGTAGAGTTTGCGTGTCCAAGTGTTCGCCTCGAGTTCCTGAAAAGCTGAGTTAGTCGCTTTCCTGCCTCGCTTGAATTCAACGCACGTCTTTGCGGCTGCTTTCCACGAGAAACAACTCGCGTCAGCGGGTAACCAATTCTTTGGTCTTCTCCGCCTCGGCGGCCTGAGTAACCTCGGCCATGCTGCGCAATTCGCCGCGGCGCAACACTTTTTGCAGGTCCAGCAAAATTACCAGACGGCCTTTCAGTTTTCCCACACCGGTGACGTAATCGAGCTCATCGTCCTGAAACAGGTCGTGGGGGGCTTCGATTTGCGACGGCGGAATTTTCAGCACCTCGGAAGCGGAGTTGACGATCAACCCTACCAGGCGGTTTTCCAGCTCGACCACGATGATCCGATTCCGCTTGGTGCTTTGAATGTCCTTCTCGTGAAACCGCTTGCGCAGGTCCACGATTGGCACGATTCGCCCACGCAGGTTGATTACTCCCTCGACGTAGTCCGGCGCGTTGGGCACCGCGGTGATCTCCGGCACGCGCACGATCTCGCGCACGATCGAGATGGGAAGCCCGAAGGTTTCCTTTCCGATCCGCAGGCCGACGATTTGGAGGTCTTGATCCATTTAGCGCTTTTCCCGCCTATTGCCGATTTTGAAGAGTGACCGATCGCGACTGCTCAATACCATTTACCCGATGCCGCGCGATCAAACTCGCCATCCGCTTCTATCTGCCTGGAGGTATTCAGGAGTGAATGAGCTCCCTATCCCTGCGGTCTCGATACTGGCCGCGACTGGGACGGTCCGGTGCGGCTGGGGGCGTCCGCCGAGACTGCGGCGACTGTTGGGGCTGCTGGGAATGATTTCGACTTCCATTCTCGACGGAAGCGTCCAGGCTGAAGCGATCCATGGAGTCGAGCAAGTCGCCGGAAAGTTTGTTCATCTGGTCGGCGGCCGCGGCGAGTTCGGTGGAGCTGGAGGTGGATTGCTGAACCAGCTCGCGCATCTTTTCCATGGCGCGGACCACGGCCTGCGCTCCCGAAGCCTGTTCTTCGACCGATGAGGTGATCTCCTGGGTGATCTCGGTCAGGCGGGTAGTGGCCTTGGCGATTTGCGAGGAGCCATGAGACTGCTCGGTGGTGGCGGCGCCGATTTCCTGAGAGAACTTGTAGACTTCGGTGACCACCAGGGAAATTTTCCCGAGGGCGATATTGAGATCGTTGCCGAGAACCAGGCCCTCTTGCACCATGGAAGTGCTCTTGTCCATGTTGCCGACGGCTTCGCGCGCTTCTTTCTGAATTCCCTGGATGAGCTCGGAAATTTCCTTGGTGGACTGGGTGGATTTTTCGGCCAGCTTGCGGACTTCCTCAGCCACCACCGCAAAGCCCAGGCCATGCTCGCCGGCGCGAGCGGCTTCGATGGCGGCGTTGAGTGCCAGGAGGTTGGTTTGTTCGGCGAGGTCGTCAATTACTTCGACGATCTTGCCAATGTCGTCGGCGCGGCGGCCGAGGGCGCTGATGATTTCCGCGGAGGCCTGGATGGCGGCGCTGGTGCGATTCAAGCCTTCGGTGGTTTTCTCCATGGTGGCAATGCCCACTTGGGCTTCCTCGCGCGAGCGGCGGGCGATATCCAAAAGTATCTTGGAAGTGTCGGCCACGCGCTGGATGGATGTGACCATCTCATCGATGGAGGAGGAGGTTTCCGCGACGCTGGCCCCCTGCACTTGAGCGTTCTTGACGACGCTCTGCACGTTTACGCTCATTTCATGCATGGTGCTGGTGACTTCGTCGATGGCCGCGGCGGCTTGCACGCTGACCTTGGCGGACTCGTCGGAGGAGCTGGCCATCTGGGTGGAACCGCTGGCTACCTGAGAAGCGCTGTCGCGCACCTGGCGCACCAGAGCCTGGAGGCCGTCGACCATGCGGATATAGGCGTTGGCCATGGTGTCCGACGGTGACCGCGGCTGGATGGAAACGTTGAGTTGGCCCTCAGCGATGGCCGCGGATACGCTGGCCATTTCCTTGAGGTGGACGATCATTTTGTTGAAGTTATCGGCGAGCAGGCCGACCTCGTCGCTGCGGTGGATGTCGATGGTCTGATCGATGTTTCCGGTCTCGCCAATTTCACGAGCGACGCCGATCAGATGTTCGAGCGGGTTGGTGATGGATTTCGCGGTGTAATAGGCAATCAAGACGCCGAACAGCACGGCAAGGACAGTGCCGGTGAATCCAAAAATGGAGCTGAAGGTGGTCGCCGAAGCGGCCGAAGCATTGGATTCGTCCAGAGTGCGGCGAATGGAGCGGCTGGCATCGTCCAGCATGGTGGTGGACTTAGTGACCTCGGTCGCAGGATCGTGCTGCAAATAGAAAATTTGCAGGTCGGAAACAGTGGAGTCTCCGGAATCCACCTGATGGCGCTTGGCGATCATCGGGCGGGCGAATGCTTCCATCCAGTTTTTTTCCGATTCCGCCACCATCGCCAGAGTGTTACGCAGAACCTCGCTCTCGGCCTTGGCTTGCCACTGGCCGAGCCGAACTTGCAGATCGCTGTAGCCCTTGTTTACCCGGTCTTCGTCGCGCAAGTCACCGCTCAGCAGATAGTTGCGAAGAAAAAGGCGGTTCTCCATCATCAAGAAGCGAACGCTCTCGAGAGTTTGGACATCGGAGAGAGTGGAAGCGACGTTGGCGCGCGCGCCGTGTTCGCGGACGATGGTCATCGAGCTCACCGCGTAGAGCACGAGCATCACCACCAGGATGGCGCCGAAGCCGAGATAGAGTTTTCTGCCAATGGTCATTGAAAATTCCTTTTAGTACTCAGGTACGTTCCGTGCGCCGCGCTCGGGAGCAGCATCGCTCGGAGTTCTAAAATTCCGTTTTTTGTCGGGAAGACTTGGTCGTATTCGCCCGCGCCGCCCGGCATCGATGGGAAAAATTCTGCGATGAGAATGGGGAGGGGCAAACTCCTCCCAATCCGGACGACCCCCGCCGATGAAATTGCACGGTGAGTGCCAGTCTCTAGCTCATTTTTTGGGCAGGCGCGCGGCCCTTGAGGGGCGTTCTAAGTGATTCAGAAAGAGTGCCTTAGCAGCGAGGCGATGGGGCGGGCCGGACGGAGGCCGCCGAGCGCGCGTCTCACCGCGAGTGTTTTGCGGGCTGCCGCTCTCACCTTGCGACGCCTGGTGTGCGACGGATTGGCGGATTCGGCACCAGGTGAGACGCGATTTGTTGACTCAAATTGAGATGGCTTCTAACGTGAATCTCAGTTCCAAGTCTCATGCGGGTGTTTTTGAGACAGGCTTAACACCAACCTCTCCATGCGTGCCCAACTTAAGGTTCGCGAATTCTCGCGAAGCCGCGAAACCGGCTTCGAATCCCTCGCTGAGCATTTTTCCGGCTCGATTCAGAAATTGAAACCATCGCTGGGTCCCGCCGAGTTGGTGCGCGTCTTCACCGAAGTTGCCAGCGAGATGCTGCACGCGGAGGCGGCGGTAGCCGCGTTGATCGGCGAGGGCGGTCGCTGGGAAATCGCCAGCCGGGCCGGAAGCGCCGTGAACTTGAGCCCGGAGCAAGACGAATTTGTGGCGGTGGCGCTGGGCCGGCAAAGCCAGGAGCAAGCCTGGACGGGAAGCGGGACTGAACTGCTGGGCCTATCGATGGCCAAGGAGATCGGTTGGGCCAGCACCATGGTGGTGGCGATTCCTAACGGACGCGGCGGGATCCAGGGCGCGTTGTGCCTGGCGGGGTTGCCGCAACCGTTGGACGCCGCCAGCCGGAATTTGCTGGGCGCCTTGGTGGGACATGCCGGGGTGGCGCTGGAAAATTCGCAGATGATTCTGCGGATCGAGCAGTCGCGCCGCCAGTGGGTGAAGGATTTCGATGCAATCACCGATTTCATCGTGGTCCACAATTCCGAAAATGTGATTCTGCGCATCAATCGCTCGCTGGCGAACTGGCTGCAGGTGCCACTGATGGCCTTGCTCGGGCGGAACATGGATGCGCTGTCGCAGATAATTCCGGCCTCGAATGCCGGAGCGTGTCCGTTTTGCGACGGTCCGGGAAAGGAGCGAGAAGACCGGATTCACGTGGCCGCGGAGCGGACGTACCTGGTGTCGACATCCTGGTTGCCGGAAGGAACGGAGGAAGGCGCGCGGGCGATTCACGTACTCAAAGACATCACCGACCGGCAGGAGCTGGAGCGGAGATATCGGGAGCTCTTCGACAACATCCAGGAGGGATTGTTCTTCTGCACCCCGGAGGGCAAGTTTCTGGAAGTGAATCACGCGCTGGTGCGCATGCTGGGTTACTCCAGCCGCGAAGAACTGCTGGGGGTGAATTTGTTCGAACAGCTTTCGCTGCGCCCGGACCGCCGGCGGATCGAGAAGACCTGGCCCACGCGGAGTTACGAAGAGGCGCTGCGGCGGAAGGATGGCGGGGTGGTGCATACCTCGCAGAAATTGTTCGCGGTGCGCGACGCCGGCGGCAGGCTGGTGCAATACCGCGGGTTGATGCTGGACGTGACCGAGCAAAAAATCTTTCAGGCGCAATTGCAGCGCGAGCGGGACTTCAACAAGAACATCCTGGATAACACCCAAAGCATGATTGTGGTGCTGGATACGGCGCGACTGATCAGCTATGCCAACCGGCGGTGCTTTGAAGCGGGATATCGCGAACAAACCCTGCTGGGGCGGCCGCTGGCGGAGATCGTACCGCTGTCGCACCGTCCCATCGTGAGCGAAGCGCTGGACCGCGCGCTGCATGGCGCCGCGGTGGAAAACCTGGAAATTCCGGTGCGCCTGGACGACGGGCGGAGCGCGCAGTTCTCGGTGAGCCTGAGCCCAATGCGAGACGAAGACGGAATCGTGAACAGCCTGGTGGCGGTGATGACCGACATTACCGAGGCCGTGGACCTGCAAAACAAGATGATGCATACCGAGAAGCTGGCCGCGGTGGGGCAACTGGTGGCGGGTGTGGCGCACGAAGTGAATAACCCGCTGGCGGCGATCCTCGGATTCACGGATTTGTTGCTGGAGAACGAAGGCGTATCGGACACCGCGAAAGACGACCTGCGAGTGATCCTAGCGGAAGCGCAGCGGACCAAAACTATCGTCCAGAATTTGTTGAGCTTTGCGCGGCAAATGCCGGCCCAGAGGGAACTGCTGCGGGTGAATTCGGTGCTGCAACAAACCCTGCGGCTGCGGACCTACGACCGTTCGATTCGCGATGTGGACGTGATCGAGCGGCTGGATCCCCAGCTTCCGCTGGTGGCCGGGGACGCGCATCAATTGCAGCAGGTGTTCCTGAACATATTGAACAACGCCTTCGATGCCATCGCCGAAGTGCCGGGCCGTGGGCGGATCGAAATTGAGAGCGCGGAGCGGGACGGCTACGTGGAAATTCACTTCCGCGACAACGGCCCGGGAATCTCCCATCCCGAGCGGATCTTCGAGCCATTTTTCACGACCAAGGAAGTGGGGAAGGGAACGGGCCTGGGACTAAGCATTTGTTACGGCATCGTGCGTTCGCATCACGGAGAGATTCTGTGCCGCAACAATTCCGATGCGCCGGGCGGAACATTTACGGTTCGCTTGCCGGCGGCAGGGCTAACGGCCAGCGTCGATGATCCGGTGGCAGCGGTGGAAAACTATCTGGTGTAAGCGCGACGAAGTGAATTCGGATGTGAAAAGCGGAGTGAAACGATGACGGAAGAAGCGAGAATTCAATTTTTGATCGTAGAAGACGAGCAGAGCATCCGCCGCCTGTGCACTACGATCGGCGCGTCGCTGGGCCTGGCGTGCCTGGAGGCGGACAGCGCGGAGGCTGCGCTGCAACAGATCGAGGCGCATGCCCCGGAGCTGATCGTCACCGATCTGAAACTTCCCGCGCTCTCGGGCACCGACCTGCTGCGGGAGGTGCGCAAGCTGCTGCCCAGCTCGGAAATCGCGATCATGACCGGGCACGGCTCGATCGAGTCGGCGGTGGACGCGATGAAGCTCGGAGCGTACGACTACATCGAAAAGCCGTTTCGGGTGGAGAAACTGCGGCTGCTGCTGCAGCGAATGGCCGAGAAGGTGCGCCTGGTTCACGAGAACAAATTTTTGCGGGACCGGGTGGATACCGAAGCGCAACTCGACGGCATCGTGGGATCGTCGGCAAAAATTCAGGACGTGCTGCGGATGGTGGCGCGGCTGAAGGATAATCGCACTCCGGTATTGATCGCCGGGGAGAGCGGCACCGGGAAAGAGCTGGTAGCGCGGGCCATCCATTTTCGCGGGCCTCTGGCGCAATGCCCGTTCGTCGCCGTCGATTGCGGCTCGCTGGTGCCCACCTTGATGGAAAGCGAGCTATTCGGCCACGAAAAAGGGTCTTTCACCGGAGCGCTGAAAAACAAAGCGGGCCTGTTTCAGGCGGCCAACGGCGGCACGATTTTCCTGGATGAAATTGGGGAATTACCGTTGGAGATGCAAGCGAAACTGCTGCGGGTGCTGCAGGAAAAGGAAGTGCGGCCGGTGGGAAGCAACGAGCGAGTCCCGCTGGACGTGCGCGTGATCGCCGCGACCAATCGCGATCTGGAGGCTGCCTACCGCGCCGGTACTTTTCGCAAGGATTTGTATTTTCGTCTGAACGTGGTGACCGTGCATCTGCCGAGCCTGCGCGAGCGGCGCTCGGATATTCCCCTGCTGGCGCATTATTTTCTGGACCGCTACGCGCCGGGCGAGAGCATTCAGGTGACTCCGGCGGTAATGAAGAGCCTGCTGCAATACGATTGGCCGGGCAACGTGCGCGAGTTGGAAAACTGCATCGCGCGCGCGGTTACCCTCGGCGATCGCCGGCTGATCGACGTTGGCGATCTGCCTCCATCGATTCGCGATGGCGAGGAAACCGGCGACGCGGCCGATTCGAGCGCACTTTCGACCACCGCGCTCTCCGAAATGGAGCGCATGACCATCCTGCGGGTCTTCGAGCAGGTGCAAGGCGACAAAGTGCTGGCCGGGCGGCTACTGGGAATCAGCCGCGCCACGCTGTATCGCAAACTCAAGCGCTACCACATTCCGTTGCGGGCGCCGCTGGGCTCACCGCATCATGTGGTTGAGAATTCCTATGTGAGTGAGACCGGCGCGGGCCGCTAAAGCACAGGCCCTGCGAGAGTGTTCGTCTCTGGGATGCCTGAGACAAAATGTATCAGGGTGAGACTCGGCTCCGTTGGCCGGATCGTGTCCACTTTTTAAGTCACTGCAATAACACCAGTTAACACCTTCCATTTCTTTTTCCCCTTTGGCGTCTGTATTGCAAATCCTTTTCCGATCGTTCTCGGTGTCTCGGGGTGAATCCCGAGCGGACCAGGCGCCGGTGGTGCGATCGACGGCGCACTGGATGTCATCTGGTGGTTTTCGGCCACTCTCGCCGAAAGCCAAGGGCAGAATCCCGCAAGCGACGAATTCAACTCGAGCAAAAAAAGGCAGGGGCCATTGGTACGCAAGGCGGAAGCGACGTATCCAGCCGCGAGAGAGACGGGTTTGGCGAGGCTGGCTGAGCTTTTTCCGGACGCTTCGCCGGTGCGCATCGCGGTACAGGTGACCGCGTTACGGGCGGGAGCGGGCAACTTGCAGGAAAACACGGTAGTCGAGTACGGCACGCCGCGAGAAATATTGTTCGCCTCGGGGCTGCCGCTCGAGTTCGACGACAAAGTGCGAGTGACGAACTCCGACCGCTCACTCGACGCCACTGCCAGCGTAGTCGCCGTTCAGTATCACGAAGGGCGCAAGGCGGTGGCCGCCCGATTTTTGGGCCCGGTCGGAAACTGGATCATTCAGCCATGACACTTCAAAGCGTTTTGCCCGGCGAATCCTCCATCGTTCGCGCCGAAGACCTGGCGGCGAAGTGGAACGAAGGGCGCAATGCGTATCCTATTTATGCCGCGCTGGCGTTGCAGTGCCAGCTCAGCAGCTTGCCATTCGCCGAAGGAACATTGCCGCCGGTCAATCGCAGTATCGACGGCATGGCGCAAGACCTCCGCTGGCTGGACGAGCTGGACGACAAGATCCGCGCGGTAGACCTTCGACAGTTACTCCCCGACACATTGAATACCAGCGAAGTGAGTTTGCGCGCGTTTGTCCAGCGCCAGCTCCGCAAGCCGGGAAAAACGGATGCGGATCGCGACAAGCTCGATTTCCTGCTGGTTCGCTACTTCGCGCTGTGCGCGCCGGAGAGCCTGTATCACGAAGAGATTCATCTCTCAGACGTGGCCCGGGTGCTGCAGCCGGTCCTTCAGGAAGAGGATTCCACTCCGCTGGAGTGGTGCGATCCCCTGGAGCAACTGCTGCAATCCGCCGCGAGATGCCGCAGCCTGCGCGATTTGATGGAGCGCGGACTGATCGAGACGGTGCGCATTATTAAGGAAACCGCGGGGGGTGCGTTTTACGATCCGGCGGCGCTGGTGGCGTTCTGCCGATTCAATTTCCTGCTGCGGCGCTCGTTTATTTTGCTGCTGCACGCCGATAAACGAGCGGTGCTGGATTCCATTACCCAACTGGAAAATCTGGGCTACAAGACGCTCGATGGCCGGCGTTCCGGATTTTCCGCGGCCGAACCGTTAAAGCAAATTCGTCAGTACGCGGAGAGCTGGCGGCAACCGATACAGAAGGATTACTCGGAACTTTCGGTAGGGCGGGATTTCGAGCGGCTGCTGGCGCTGCGCGCTGACCTCGAGGAAGCGCTGGAGCCTACGGTCACTGCGGCGGCTCAGCAGGAAGCATCCGCCTCGTCCTTGTCCTCTTCCGCGCCGGCTGAGGCGTCGCTCGCGCCCGCTCGTGAGCCACAGACCAGCGCGGAGAGCGCGTCTTCTACACTGGAAGCGCAGGCGCAGACGCCGCCTGAGTCACCCGCGGCGACGGGGGAGTTTCAGCTGCAGGTGGCTGGACCCTTAGCTGAACCGGCGACTGAACTGGCGATGACCGAATTGCCGCCGGCTCCCGAGGCGCAGGCACTCACCGCATTGCTGGGCGAATCGTCGCCCGAAATTGCGGTTGAAACACAGAGCGCGGCGGAAGGCGAACTCCAGTCCGGGCTAGCGGCAACGCCCCCGGCTGAAGGGTCAGCGGAATTCGCCGCGCCGACAGAAGTTGAGAGCAGGGTCGAGGTATCTGCGTTTTCCACCGAAGCGCAGCAGGAAGCGTCGAGCGCCGAACACATCGGATCCTCGGAACACACGGGACACCTGCAGGCAGCAGAGAGCGAAGGGCACGCCGAGAGTGGATCGCACGAGTTCCAATTGGCGCCGCCGGCCGCAGGGGGCGAAGCGGACGCATTGTCGAAGCCGGTGGGGATCGGGGACCAGGAATTCTCGGCGGACGACCTCCCCGCGCCGAGTCGGGGGTTGCAGTCCGAGCCCGCCGCCGAAGTCACGCCCATACTTTCCGGTTTGCCGCACGAAGGGCTGTTTGCGCCGGCGCATGAACCTTCCAGTGAAGCGGTGGCAGAGGTGCACGCCGAAGCGCACGGGGCCAGCGACGCACAGCATTCGGACTCCGCTTCAGGCGAAGCCGCCAGCGAAAGTGTTGGCAGCGCGGCATCCAGTGAAACTTCCTCCCCGGCCCAATCCGAAACGAGGGCTGCGGAGACGGCGAGCCCGGAACCGCAGGGGCTGAGTTCGGGCACCGCCACGCCGCAAGAAACCCGTTCGCCGCTAGCCAATGGGGCCAGTGGCGAGGTCAACTCGGCGGGCAGCGCGAGCGCAGTGGAGTTTCCGGCGGCACAAGCGGAGATAGAAGATTGCATCGAGCGCATCTGGGAGCAATTGATCGAGGCGCCGCCTTCGCGCGGCAGGTCGATGTCCACGGTGATCTTGAAGAACTCCAAAGTGCTGCTGTCTTCGTGGGAAGTGACTGCGTTTTTGAGTGAGGGCGGGCAAGACTCCGAAGACCTGCGCCGCGCGGTAGTGGCGCGATCGCTGCTGGTGATGGGCATCGATGAGCGAAAACATTCCGGGGAATTCGGGGCGCTGGAATCTGCAATCGCCGGAGCGCGCAAGGAAGTTTCGTATTTTCAAGGGCGGGTTGAGCAATCCAAGCGCGACAAAAATGTGGAAGCGGCGGTGAACCTCAGCATCAGCACCAAGCGCCTGCTATCCAGCCTGGAAGAAGCCGAAGCGCTTCGTCCGTGAACGACGCCGTCAACGCGGTGAAAGGAAGCAAGCAGTGATCCAGCAAAACGTGCTGGTTATCTCCGACGATACCGAATTCGCGCGGACTCTCACCGCGCGCTGGCAGGCGGAGAGACACGTGCCGGCGATCACCGTGGTTTCCAGCGACGTCTGGCATCGCGCCCAATCCAAGGGCTATGAGCTGGCGATCGTGGGTCCGGTGTCCCACCCGACGGGGAAGTCCGACGGCTCAGAAATTCTGGCCAAGCTCGGAACGCATACGCCGGTGATCTGCGCGATGAAAGACGAAAATTCGGCGCTCTCGTTGCAGTCGCGTTTTCCGCAGGTGCTGGCGGTGCCGGAACAGGATGGTTGGATGCACACCCTGATTCTGCTGGCCAGCGAAACGCTGCGCCGAGTGGAGGCGTTAGCCCGTGCGCAACGCGCCGAGCGCGCCACCCAGGAATCGCAAGCGTACGCGGTGCTGGGACGCTACATGCTGGACATGCGGCCCAGCTTCAACGACGCCCTGACCTCGGTGCTGGGCAACGCCGATTTGCTGCTGCTCGATGCGGCGCCGCTTTCCACCGATCGCCGTGAGCAGATTCGCACTATCCATATCATGACGCTGCGGCTGAATGAAATCATGCTGCGGTTTTCGTCTCTGGAGAGTGAGATGCGCGCGGAGCAAGAGGTATCTCCATCCGCGCTGCGTGGGCTGCAGCCGACGCTGGTAGCGCGTTCGTAGGCGGCTCGAGAGAAACAGTTTCATCGGCTGGTAAAACCACGAAACAGGGGGAAGTTCAACGTGCTGAAAAAAGTGCTGGTGGTGGACGATTCGGTGGCGGAAACCAAACTGCTGCAGTCGTTTTTGGTGCAAGGGGGGTATTGGCCGGTGGGATTGAACGATCCCACGCGTATTGAAGAAACCATCGAACAAGAGCACCCCAGCTTGATTCTGCTCGACGTGGTGATGCCGCTGCGAAACGGCTTTCAGGCTTGCCGGGAGTTAAAAAGCCAAGCCGCCTACCAGGAAATTCCGGTGATCCTGGTGACCGCCAAGAACGCGCCCAGCGACAGGCTGTGGGGCCAAGAGCAAGGCGCCAACGGTTATGTGGCCAAGCCGTTCACGCCGAAAGAGCTGCTGAGCGAGGTCGCCAAGTTCGACTGATGCCTGACCAAACCCAATCGGTAACAACTCTGGCGGAGATGGACCGGGAGCAAGGCCAGCCCGAGGGCGTCAACGACGGTTACGTTGAGCGGACCGCCGAGCGGCAGTACTGCGTTTTTCGGGCCGGCCGCGAGCGCTTCTGCCTGTCAGTGCTGGAGGTGGAAGAAGTGGTGGATTGGCCGGTGCTGACGCGCATACCTCTGGGGCCCGCGTTCCTGCTGGGCATTTTCAATTTGCGGGGAACGATTGTGCCGCTGCTGGACATTGCGTTTACCGAGGGGCGGCGTCCCGGGCTGCAACCGAAGCACGTGGTGGTGGCGTCGCTGCGGGGCGAGTCGGGGTCCGCGGATCTGCGGATGGGAATTGCCGCGGACGAAGTGATTGGAACGTACATCGCCAACAATCACACCTTGTTGGAGGATGCGCCAAAGGACGTCCCGCACTGCCGGGGGATGCTGCGTCACGAGGATCGCCTGGCGCTGGTGATGGATCTGCGGCGGGTGGCGGAAGTGTTTCCGGTACCGGTGATTTAGGAATCTTGGGAATGGCACTTCCTGCGCGAGCAGCATTTCGCGGCAGGCGCAAAAACAGCTTGGGGAGGCAGTGATGAAACCGCGATTGACTTCAACGATGTGGGCTCTAGCCCTGTGGACCACCGTGTCCCTGTTCGGTGTGCTCGGGCTGGCGTATTTTGCGGGCGTGCATTCCAACGGCGCTTCGCTCCTGGACGGTCCGATTTCGCGCGGGGTGCAATTCCAGTTGCTGGAGGCGGTGGGACTGGCGCTCTCCGCGGTGATTCCGCTGATGATCGTGATCGCGCGGAGAGTGGTGAAGCCGGTCGAGGAGCTCGCGCTGTTCTCGGAGCGCTTCTCGGCGGGCGACACACACGGCAAGCTGGAGATCACCACCAAGGACGAATTCGGCTTTATCGCCGACAACCTGAATCGCAGCTTGGCGCGCGTTTCCCATGCGCATTCCAGCCAGGAAGCGCAGCAATCGCTGCAGCGCAGCATCACCGACTTGCTGAACTTGATTAAGGAAGTGGCGCGGGGCGACCTGACCCTGCGCGGCAAGGTGACCAACGACGCGCTGGGCAACGTGGTGGACAGCGTCAACTTCATGCTCGATAACTTTATCAAGGTTATCGAGCGGGTGCGCAAGGCTGCGGTGGACGTCAGCACCAGCGCCAACCACATTCTGGTGGCCGCCGATGAGATGACCACCGGCGCCACGCAGCAGGACCAGGAAATCACCAATACCTCTTCGGCGGTGGAAGAGCTCACGGTATCCATGAAACAGGTGTCGAACAACGCCGAAGCCAGCGCCGAAGCCGCGCGCCGCGCTCTGGACGCCGCCGAGCAGGGCAACCGCGCGGTGCGCGATACGCTCGAGGGAATGCAGCGCATCCGAGCGTCGGTGCAGGCGACCGCCAAGAAAATTAAATCGCTGGGTGACCGATCGCTGGAAATTTCGGAAATCATCAACGTCATTAACGACATCACCGAGCAGACCAACCTTCTGGCGTTGAACGCCGCCATCGAAGCGGCCCGCGCCGGAGAATCGGGCCGTGGGTTCGCGGTAGTCGCCGACGAAGTCCGCAAGCTGGCAGAACACTCCCGCAGCGCCACCAAGGATATCGCCGCGCTCATCAAGGCCATTCAGGCCGAGACGAACGAAGCGGTGGTAGTGATGGAAGAAGGCACGCGCGAAGTGGAAGTGGGCGCCGGGCTCGCCGATCAGGCCGGAAAAGCGCTGGAAGCGATTTCCAGCGTGGTGCGCCAGTCGGCCGAGTTGGTCCAGGAAATTTCGCTGGCTTCCAAGCAACAGGTGCGCGGCACGGAAGGTGTGGCCAACGCGATGCAGATTATTTCCGGCATCACCCGCCAAACCTCACAGGGCGCGCGGCAAACCGTGTCCACCGTCGGGCACATGGTGAAACTCTCGGAGCAGCTCAACGAAGCGCTGGCGCAGTTCCGCTCGCAACAACAGCGCGGCATCCTGGCCGAGGCGACGCAACAAGAGGATCGTTCCCTTATGCCGGTGGGTGCCGGCCGCTAACTCGCCGTAGTTCTTCCGGTACGAAGTCTAGATTTACCGGAATAAGCGAAGCCCATGACCGAAATATCCGAGCCCATTTCCGCGCTGCAGCTCGACGAGCTGCGTGAGTTGATCGAAAGCCGCTCCGGCGTGCTTTTCGACGTCTCGCGTGAGCGCTTTTTTATTGGGCATATTCGCGATCATCTGGCGGAAAAGAACTGGAAGGGCACTGACTTGTTGCGAGCCATTCGCGCTTCGAACACCGAGTACGACGGCTTGCTGGAGCGCCTGCTGACCCAGGAAACCTCCTTTTACCGCTATCCCGCGGTTTTCCAGGCGCTGCAGAAGCGGGTGCTGCCGGAAGTGCAGGAACGAAAGTTCTGGGCCAATCCGCGGTCGCTGCGGATCTGGAGCGCCGGCTGTTCCACCGGCGAGGAACCCTATTCGATCGCTATCTCGGTGGTGGATGGCTTGGCGTTTCCCGACGCGTGGGAGATCGAAATTTTGGCTACCGACATCAGCATGCGCGCTCTGCAGCGCGCGGAAGAGGGCGTATATTCCGCGCGCTCCCTGGAAAACCTTTCCCCGCAGCAAATCGAATCTTACTTTTTCTGCACCCAGCGCGGCTATTCGGTGAAGCCGCGGATTCGCCGCATGATTTCATTCGCGCCGATGAATCTGGCGCAATCTGTCTACGTGGGCAAGCTGGATTGCATTTTCTGCATGAACGTAATGATGTATTTCTCCGGAGAGCGGCGCAATTCCTTGATCCACCGCTTTTACGATTATCTGGAACCGGGCGGGTACTTGCTGCTCGGACACGCCGAAACCATTTCCAGCGCCCCCTCCCGATTCGTGCCGGTGGTGGTGGGCGATTGCCGTTTGTATCAGAAGCCGATGACCGAAGCCGCGGCGATCTACACGCCGGCCGGGGTGCATTCATGAACACGCCGGAATCCCTGGAACTGTTTCTGCAGGAAGCGTCGGAACATTTGCAGTTCCTGCGCGAATATTCTTCCTCCATCGCCGAACCGGCCACCGAGCCGGAGCTGCTCGAAAGGTTGTACTTCGCCGCGCACACCCTCACCGGCACTTCGGCTGGTTACGGTTTCAGCGAATTCGCAGACGTTGCTTCGAAGATGGCGCACATTTTTCAGTACGCGCAGAAAGCCACCCTGGCCCCGGAAACGCACGCGCCGTTGAGCGGATTTCTGGCGGATGCGGTGGTGGTGCTGGAATGCGATTTGCTGCAGATCAGTTCGGACGGCACCGAAGCGTCCGATGAAATCGAGGGCTTCCGGCAGCGCTACGCGTTTGCGTTTCCGCCGGCGGAGGCCGCGGCGCCGGCAGGTGAAGAAGCCGGCGAGCTTGCGGGAGTTGCGGACGACGCGAGCGGCGTCTATGGCAGCGATGTAGCGGCAAGACCGTTTTCCGAGCACTTGCCGGCGGATGGCGAAGTGCCCGCCGAAATACTCGAGTTTTTCGTTCCCGAGACGGAAGAGCATCTATTGGCGGTGACCGAGTGCCTGCTGGCGATCGAAGGGCATCCCAACGCGGACGAGACCAATCGTCTGTTTCGCGCGATGCACACCATCAAGGGCTCGGCGGCACAGGTGGGGCTGCATCGGTTGTCGGCGGTGGCGCACCGGGTGGAGGATTTGATCGGACACGTCCGCGAGGGCGTGCTGATTCCCAACGCCGAGCTCGTCGACGTATCCCTGGAAGCCGTGGACGTCCTCAAGAAATTCCTGTATCGCGACTGGCCCGATGAAGAAACCATGCGCGCGAAGATCGATCCGTTGGTCGCCCGCATGTCCGCGATCATGGCCGATGCCGGAGTTGTGGAGGAGGGCGCCGCGCTGCCGGGATCGGGAGAATCGGGCTTGGAGACCGAATCGCCGGTGATGGCTTCGGTCGAATCCTTCCCGGCGCCGGTTAGCGAGCATGCCGAAGAATTCTCCGCAATCGGCGGCGCAGCCGAATTGCCAGTGGAGCAAACGCACGAAGTTGCGGCCCGCACTGCGTCTTTCACACCCGCGCCCCCGACACCGCCGGCCGCTGCCACCGCGTCTGCTTCTGCCGCTTCGCTGAGCGAAATCGTCGCTGGGAAATCTGCGTCAGCGACCGTGCCGCAAGCCAAATCGGTTCGCCTCTCTCTCGAGCAACTCGATCGAATGATGAACGCGGTCGGGGAATTGGTGATCAACCGCACCCGCATGCTGGGACGCCTGAAGGAGCTCAGCAAGCTGGTGGAAGTGCTGGCGTTTTCGAAAACGCGGCTCTCCGGCAAGGTGACCGAGTTCCAGGAAAAACACGAATTCAACCGCATCAGCGCGTATCTGGCTCCGGACAGCATGTCGCCGCAGATGGATACGTTCCGCTTGCCGTTGCGCGGACTATCCAGCGGCAAGGCCAGCTCGGTCAGTGGTTTCAGCGAACTCGAGATGGACCGCTACGACGACTTCAACATTCTTTCAAGGTCGCTCACCGAAATTTCCGCAGACGTCAGCGAAGTTCTGGCGCAGCTCGAATCGTTCCGCTCGCGGGTAGATGCCGACATCGATGAATTCACGGAATTGGCGCACCACCTGCAGGACGAAATCACCACGGCGCGCATGGTGCCGATCGGGAATCTATACACGCGGCTCACGCGCACGGTGCGCGACGCTTCCAAGGCCGCCGGAAAGCCCGTCCATCTGGCGTTGGAGGGCGCGGAAACCGAGCTCGACAACAACATCGTGCAGCAAATTTCCGATCCGCTGGTGCACCTGGTGCGCAACGCGGTGGCCCACGGCATCGAAAGCGCGGAGATTCGCGCTGCCGCCGGCAAACCGGAGCAAGGGCGCATCCAAATCCGCGCTTACCATCGCGGCAATCATATCTGCATCGAAGTGGAAGACGATGGCCGGGGAATCGATTACGAACAAGCCCGGCGCAGCGCCGAGATTGCTGGCTTACTCTCGCCCGCGCAGGCCGCGGCGCTATCCGATCGCGAAGTTCGCGACCTGATTTTCCAGCCAGGGTTTTCCACCGCGATCTCGCAGACTCACCTCGCCGGGCGCGGCGTGGGTCTGGACGTGGTGCGCTCCAACATTCACGCGCTCAACGGAGAAGTGGAAGTTCGCAGCGAACCGGGGGCCGGCGCGGTATTCACGCTGACGGTTCCGCTGACGCTGATCATTTCGCAAGCGCTGTTTGTGAGCTCGGGCAGTTCGACCTTCGCCTTTCCGCTGGCGCTGGTGGAGGAAATCCGCCGGTTGCGCCCGCAAGAAATTGAGGATGCCGGGGGAAAACTCTTCACTCGCGTTCGCGACGTGGTCACCGAAGTGATCCGGCTGGACGCCCAATTGGGCCTGCCGGCCACCGAGCCAGTGAACGGCTACTACAAGATGGTTATCGTGAAGATGGCTGGGCGGACCATTGGAATCATCGTTGAGGAAGTAATCGGAAAAGACGAAATCGTAATCAAGAATCTGGGCGAGTACCTGCGCCACGTAAAGCTCTTCCCGGGCACCACTATTGCACCAGATGGCAGCTTGATCCTGCTGATCGATTTGAATCGGTTGGTGTCTCTGGATTCCGCGCCGCAGCGCGCTCCCAGCGTTCCGGCGGCCGCGGCACGAGTGTTCGCGCCGGGAGCGGCGGCAGTCGCCTCGGGTAGTTTGCCCGCGCAGTCCATCGATCGTGTGCAAAACGAGCAGGTGGTTTTGGTGGTGGACGATTCCATCAGTGTGCGGAAATTTGTGGGGCGCATGCTGGAAAAGGCCGGATATCGCGTCCGGCTGGCCGGCGACGGTCTGGAAGCTACCGAGATTGTGGCGCAAGAAGGATGCAACCTGGTGGTCACCGACATCGAGATGCCACGGCTCAACGGCTACGACTTGATGTCGCATCTTCGCCAGAATCCCGCGACGCGCGAGATTCCGATTTTGGTGGTTACCTCCCGCGCTGGCGCAAAACACCGCGATCGCGCGTTGAAGGAAGGCGCTGCCGGATTCCTCACCAAGCCGGTGCAAGAGGAGCAGTTGCTTGCGGCGGTGGCGCGCTTGCTCCGAAAAGAACGGGATGATGCCGCGCGTTCCCAGGAAATTCTCGCGCCAGCCGGACGACCTTCGGGAGACGCTGACTAGCCTATGAATTTCGACGATAAGAAAATCCGGGTTCTGATCGCCGACGATTCCTCGTATATGCGCCGCGTTCTCGCGGGCATTATCGAGCGCGATCCGCAACTGGAAGTGGTTGGCGAAGCGAGAGACGGCCGTGAGGCCGTGGACCTGGCCGAATCGCTTCATCCCGATGTGATCACCATGGATTTGAATATGCCGCGGGTGGATGGATTGCAGGCCACCGAGATGATCATGTCGCAACATCCGCGGCCCATCGTGATCCTCAGCTCGGATTCACGCGACGGTGCGGAAACCACGCTGCGCGCGCTGGAGCTGGGGGCAATCGATTTTGTGCCCAAGCCTTCCAGCGGCATCGATCTGGACATGAATCAGGTGGGCGAGGAACTTACACGGAAGATTCGCATGGCTTCCAAGGTTCGCGTGGTTCGCACCGCCACCCGTACGAAATCAGGCGCCGCACCGGCGGTTGCGGTGGCGGCGGGGCTGGCGCCAGCGGCGTGGAAATCTCCCGCGCCGTCTTCGGAAGATCGTTTTCCGATCGTAGTGATCGCCGCTTCCACCGGCGGACCAGCGATGGTGATGCGCCTGGCGCCTCGCTTTCCGAAAAATTATCCGGCGGCCATTTTCCTGGTGCAGCACATGCCGGCTACCTTCACCAGTCAATTTGGATTGCAACTAGCGGATGTATCGCAACTGCGGGTAAAGGAAGCCGAGCACTGCGAGCGGTTTCGTCCCGGCACATTTTATGTTTGCCCCGGTTCGCATCATCTGAGTTTTTCCGCGACCGGGAAAATCCTGCTCGATAGCGGTCCGCGAATTCTGGGATACCGGCCGAGCGCGGATGTGGCCCTCGAAACGGCGGCGGCGTTTGCCGGCAAGATGGCGTTGGCGGTGATTTTGACGGGCATGGGCAATGACGGAGCGCAAGGCGCCCGCGCAGTGAAGGCCGCCGGCGGCACCGTCATTGCCCAGGATGAAGCAACTTCCGTGATTTTCGGAATGCCCGCTGAAGCCATCAAAGCCGGCGCGGTGGATCGGGTCCTGGGCATTGACGATATTTATCCGGCGGTCGATCGCTGCGTCACGCAGTTGATGGCCTCGACAGTGGTGACTTTTCGATGAGCCTCTCTTCCAGGGAAGCGCCTCGCTCCCGGCGCGTGCCGACGCGCGAGGGCGTCATCCTGTTCACCGTGGGGCGCTTTTCTTTTGCGATTGCCGCCAGCGCGGTGCAGGAAGTGCGCAGCGCAGACAGCCTGGCCGGCTCAGCCATCGAACTGACGAATTCAGGACTGGCTAAAGTCCACCATTTCGTCGAGCACTATCACCGGACCTATTTCGTGGTGAATGCGGCCGCACATTTTGGGCTGGCCCGCACTCGCCCCACCATCATTTTGATTTTGCGCGATTCGCCGGTGGCGTTGCTCGCGGATCGCATCGAGAACATGACCGAGATTTCCGGGGTGCTGCCGTTGCCACCGGCGTTCGCGGGCGATGAGCGCCAGTGGTATCGCGGGCTGGCATACGTAGCGAAGCGCATCGTTCCGGTGGTAAATCCGGCTGGATTCCTCACCGTGGAAGAGTTGCAAAGGCTGGACGCCGCCGCGCGCGAAGCTAGCACGCTCGCCGGAGCGCTCTGAAGATTGTCTGCCGCCATGACCGAACCAACCAAATCCGCGCAACCTTCCTTCGTGCTGCTGCACATGGGGAAATACCGGTTTGCGCTGGTCTCGAGCGCGGTCGCCGAGCTGTCTCCCGCGGTGAAGCTGCACACTTTTCCGCACACCACGCCGAATATCGAGGGCGTAATCGTGTGCCGCGGCGGGATCGTGCCGGTGTTTGAAGTGGCGTCGGTATTGACCCAAGCGCAAGCGCCGGCCCGGCGTTTCTACCTGGTAGCCAAGCGGCACACCGCGGAGGGAGACACCGATTGCGCCATCCCGGTGGACGGCGACTGCGAGCTGCGAAACGCGGAAATGCAGCCCGCGCCGCAGGGGCGTGCGCTGTACGTCAGCGGAATATTAAGCGGCTACGATCCAGCGATCGACGTCATCGACCTCGAAAAGCTGCTCAGCCACGTGCCGGCCGCGATCGCGGCCCTGGTGTCCCAAGAAACTGCGCCGAAAAGCGCCGAAGGGCCAGGAGCGGGACAATGAGCTCGACGCCTGCCGGTCCTGCGAAACTCCTGCTGATCGAGAGCAACGTGTATTTGGTGAAGCGGCTGAGCGAAGCGTTGCGTCTGGAGGGTTTCGAGGTAATGCATTCGGCGTCGGGCGGGTACGCGCTCACTATGCTCGAATGGAACGCTCCCGCGGCGATTTTGTGCGCCACGAATTTGCGTGAAATGGGCGCGCTGGAAATCGCTCCGATCTTGCGCGCGGACCCCAAAACCGCAGAAATTCCCATCATCGCGCTGGGCAGCGGCGGCGAGCAGGCCTTGATGGAAGCCTATCGCGCGGGCTGCGACGAATATATCGACCGCCGGGTGCAGCCGCCGGAGATCGCGCAGCACGTGCGCAATTTTTTGCACAGCCGCCAGATCGGTTTTCAGCCTACGCAGATGCTTCCCATCGCGGACACCGAATTGAGCGGCAACCTGCAGCACCTGGACCTGCCGGGGGTGATGCAGATGCTGGCACAGGCGCGCCAGACCGGTGCGTTGCACATTAATGCGGGGGTGGTCGACGGCATCATCTTTTTCGACGCCGGAGAATTGTCGCACGCCGAATATGGGGAGTATTTCGGCGACGAGGCGGTCTGCGAGATCGTCCGAAGCTGCTATGGCATCAACGCCGGGGTGTACAAATTCATGTACGGCGTGATCGCGGCCCAGCGTACCGTCCTGCGCTCGGCAACCGATTTGATGCTGGACGCCATGCGTGAAGTGGACGAAGCGAATCTGGCAGCCGACCCGGTAGATACGCTCGTGGAAGTGCAGGCCGATCCGCAGGCCGGGGTACGGCCCGATGTCCAGACGGATTTCCGAGCGAATGAGCAGGCAGATTCGCAGGAGGTGACGAGCGCCGCGGCCGAGCAAAACCTTTGGGAACAAGACTCCCAGCGCGTGGCTGAACCTGCCGCGGACGAACCAACAATGGACGAACGCTACCAAGTGGAAATGGAAAAGGAGTCCTGATGAGCGAAACTTCTCCATCCGCCGTGCATCGATCTCCCGTCGTTTACTTCATCGACGACAGCGCCACCATGCGCGAAGTGATCAAGATCGCTTTTCGCAAGGAAGACATTCACGTGGTCGCTTGCCATAACGCCGTCTCCGCCATCGCTCAGTTCGAGCAAAATCCGCCCGATGCGGTGATCACCGACGTGATCATGCCCGACAAAGACGGATACGAGGTGTGCCAGTTCGTGAAATCGCATCCGCAATTCAGCGCGGCGCCGGTGATTCTGATGTCGGGAGTGGTGAATCGCAACGTTGCCGAGCGCGCCATGGCGGTGAAAGCGGATGAACTGATGCGCAAACCATTTCAGCCCGCGGATTTGATCGCGCGGGTGAGGGGCTTGCTGAACCCCAAGCTTGCGACGGAGCCCGTGAACCTAGCGGGAGCGGAGAGTGGCGGATCCACTGCGTCGGTGACGTTGAGGCATTTGTTTGGCGCCCCAGCGTCGTCGGCACCGGCCGCTCCGACGCCGCAGGCGCCTCGTCCGCTGGTAGCGGCAGCACAACAGCGAGTGCCTGGGCTGGCCGGACGCGTGACTACGCCGCTGCCAGCCGGAGTTCGCGCTCCGGGAATGCCGGCGCCAGCTTCCGCGCCGCCACCGGCCGATGTGGCGAAACTGCAAAATGAAATTCGCCGCCTGGAGATGCTGGTGAAAAAATTGCGAGCCGAGTTGGAAGCGGAGCGAGAGTATCGCGCCTCGCTCGAAGTACAATTGCAAACCACGCAAGGAATGAGCTAACCCGGGCGAAGCTGGGCATCGCGATTCTGGTATTCGGCATCTTCCCAGGGTGCCTGCGATGGTGCGATTCCCGCGAACATCAGGCTGGCCGCCAACACCGCTCGTTACTGCCAGCGCAATCGAGCCGCGACGATCCTTGACGCTTTGCTCCTTCCGACTTAGTCTGAGTTTCCCCTTCCAAGCAGTCAAATCGCTGCGGATTCTAAACGCAGAGAACCAGGTGGTGTGATGGGTCGCCGGCGTGAACCCAGGGTGCGGACTTCTCTTTCGGTAACGGTGCAGGGAATCGACCGTTTCGGAAAGACGTTCTACCAGCCTGCCCGCACGGTGGACATCAGCCGCTCCGGTGTGGCACTCGAAGGCGCATCCCATATTCGCGGCGTCGGCGAGGAAGTCCAGGTGGAATATAAAGGCGAGAGCGCGGGCTACCGCGTGAAATGGATTGGACCTCCCGGAACGAAGCGAGCCGGACACGTGGGGATGGAATGCATTCAAGCCGGGAAATATATCTGGAAAGAAAAGCTTCCGGATTTTTACAGCGATAATTTCGTAGTCCCGGCAGTGGACTCCAAAGCGGCTTTCACTCCCGGTGGCGCCGGTGCGCGGGGTTCCGTGGCTGGGAAATCCAGCGAGCGCCGCGGGTACGTGCGGCAGCAAGTGCGGGTGGAGGCCGAAGTGATCGGGCTGGAGGATGGAGTTCGTCTGCGGGGAGTGGTGGTAGACATTAGTATGACCGGATGCTTCGTCGAAATGCTGTCGCCGCTGAGTGTGGGCAGCGCAGTGTCGATCACCCTGGAGTCCGGCGATGAAAGGATGAAGAGCCGCGGGGAAGTGCGCTCCAGCCTGCCCGGGATGGGCATTGGGATTCAGTTCAGAGAGATGGATGAGAATTCGCAGCAAGCGTTGAAGCAAATCGCTCGGCGGTCGGTTCCTGCGGGTCCCGGCTCAGCGCCAAAGGGACCAGTGGTCACGTCGTCCACGCCTGCAAAGCCTGCGCCGGAAAAACTTCCCAAGCCTCGGCTCAAAGACCGGTTGTAAGTTTGACTGCCTCGTCCGCTGCCGCTGGGGATCGCCTTACTCCAGCCCCTTGGCATGCAGAAATTCGCTGACTACCTCGGCAGTGTCCTTGTGCTCGGCCTCCACGCTGTAGTTCATCCTTTGCATGTCGGCGCTGGAAATTTTTCCGGCGAGCGCCGTCAGGGCCGTGTGCAATTCCGGGTGGCGTTCGAATGCGTCGCGCCGAACGATGGGCACGGCATCGTACGGCGGAAAATAACGGCGGTCGTCGTGGAGGATGGTCAGATTGCGCGCGGCGATCAATCCGTCGGTGGAATTGCCGGCCACCAAATCCACTTGGTGGTCGAGCAGGGCGCGGTACAGCAGTCCCAGATCCATGATGCGGGGAGGCGCGGCAAATCGCAGGCTGTAGGCTTGCGCCAAACCCGGAAAGCCATCGGGGCGCTCCGAGAACTCGTATCCGAATCCCGCGCGCCATTGCGGCGCGACGCGCGCTGCGTCGGAGATCGTTTTCAATCCGAGGCGGCGCGCATCTTCGCCGCGGATCACGATCGCGAACGTGTTGTTGAAGCCGAGCGACGGCAGCACTTCCAGCCCGTAGCGATTGGCATACTCGCGGCGGACCTGCTCGAAAACTGCGGCCGGATCCGCGGCAATCGGTTGCTTCAGGATGGCGGTGAGCGCGGTGCCGGTGTATTCCACGTAGGCATCGATGCGTCCGGCGAGAAGCGCCTGCTGGCAGATGTAGGTGCCGCTGAGGTAAAAGCGGCGGATTACTTTCAGGTGGGTATGTGATTCAATTTGCTGCGCCAGGATTTCTCCCAGCACCGCTTGCTCGGTAAAATTCTTCGAGCCGATGACGATGGTGTTGCGGCGATCGATGCCGCAGGCGGCACCGCCTAAAATCGCGAGCAACGCCAGCAGCGCGAGAGCGAGCGATCCGCATCGCCATCGATATCGCACGCTCCGCTGCTCCGAAAGTCTTTCGGCATCACTCATCATCGCTCATCGGGTGAACCGGAAACGCCGCTCGATCCCTCCCAGTACCGCATCCGCCGTCAAGGCCAGCAACGCCGCCGGAATCGCCCCCGCGAGAATGAGCTGGTTGTTCACCATCGCCAAGCCGCGAAAAATAAATTCGCCCAAGCCTCCCGCACCGACCGCGGCGGCGATGGTGGCGATACCCACGGTCAAAACCGCAGCCACGCGGATGCCGGCGAAGAGCAACGAAAGCGAGAGCGGCAGCTCCACCTGGAACAAAATTTGGCGGTCGGTCATGCCCATGGCCAGTGCCGATTCGCGGACGGAAGGGTCGACGCTGCGGATACCCTCGACTGTGTTCTTGATAATCGGAAGCAGCGCGTAAAGCGTGAGCGCGGCGATGGCCAAGCGGTCGGCGCGATCGCCGAGCCACGGCACCGGCAGCAGAAAGCCGAGGAGCGCTAGGCTGGGAATGGTCTCCGCGATGTTGGCCAGGCCGAGCACCGGTTTTGAAAGCGATGGCCGGCGCGACACCAGAATACCCAGCGGAATTCCGATCGCGCACGCCAGCAACAAGGTGACGCCCACCAGCCACATGTGCTCGAGTGTGGATTGGAAAATCTGCGCACGATTGTGAATCAGGAACTGGAGCAAGCTCATTTCACTTCTCCTCTCACGCCATCCCATGCTTTTGTGGGCGCGGGTTCCGGGCGGATCGAAGCGAGGTATGTGGAAATCTTAGGATCGCGGGATTCCAGGAATTCCGCGGGAGAGTAAATGCCCATCACCTGCCCGTTTTCAAACAGGCCGATGCGCGTAGCCAGCAAAATGGCCTCGCGAACGTCGTGGGTAACGAACACCACAGTTTTCGAGAGGCGTTTCTGCAGCTGCTGGAATTCGCGCTGAATTTCGGAGCGCGTCAGCGGATCGAGCGCGCCGAACGGCTCGTCCATTAGCAGGATTGGCGGATCGGCGGCGAGGGCGCGGGCTACTCCCACACGCTGGCGTTGCCCGCCGGATAGCTGGTGCGGGTAGCGTTTCGCGAGCTCCGGTTCGGTGAGCCCGACCAGTTGCAGCAGCTCGTCGACGCGCTGCCGGACGCGATCCTCCGGCCAATTTTCCAGCCGCGGAACCAGCGCCACGTTTTTCTCGACGGTAAAATGCGGGAACAGGCCAGTCTCCTGAATCACGTAACCGATACCGCGCCGCAACGCGATCGCATCCCACGCCAAAGTCGCGCGGCCGGACACACGCACTTCGCCTTGCGAAGGCGCCAGGAGCCGGTTGATCAGTTTGAGAGCCGTGGATTTTCCCGACCCGCTGCGCCCCAACAACACTAGCGTCTCGCCGGCCGCCACCTGCAAGTTCACATCGGAAAGAATTTGGTTTTTCTGAATGGCGAAGCCGACGTTGCGGAATTCGATCGCCACTTCATTCGCAGCAGAAGAATTGGCGGAGAAGGCCGCGTTGGTGCGGGTAGGCATCATGGCGGAGGCTAGCAACGGATGGCAATGGGTGTCAAACCAGCGGATCGTCGACCAAAGCCCGGATGGGCCGGATTCCCAGAAACACCTTGCCCATCCTTCGCGCTTCAGAGTATAAGCCGACGTACTACTTTCATCTTATGAGCGAGCCCATCACCGCCTCCGGCCACAGCGCGCATTCACCGGCGCCAACCCAATCCAGCTGGCTCTGGAACAAAGACCTCGCGCCTATCCCGCGCGAGAAGCGTACCTGGGGGACCTACAACTACGCCGCGCTGTGGGTGGCGATGTCCGTCAATATTCCCACCTACATTCTGGCCAGCGGGCTGATCGCCGGCGGAATGAACTGGAAGCAGGCGATCTGCACGGTTTTTCTGGGCAACCTGGTGGTGCTGGTGCCTATGCTTTTGATCGCCCACGCCGGTGCGCGCTACGGGATTCCGTTTCCGGTGTTTGCGCGCTCATCGTTTGGGGTGCTGGGCGCAAATGTTCCAGCGGTTCTGCGGGCGCTGGTCGCCTGCGGCTGGTTCGGCATTCAGGCTTGGATCGGCGGAGCAGCAATCAATGCCTTGCTCGCCGCGCTGCGTCCCGGGTGGGACCATCCTTACTGGTGCTTCTTTTTGTTCTGGCTTTTGAATCTGATCGTAATTTTGCGCGGGATTGAGACCATCCGTTTTCTGCAGGGCGTCACCGCTCCAGCACTTTTGCTGCTCGGCCTGGCCATGCTGGTGTGGGCCTACCAACACGCGGGCGGTTTCGGACCGATGCTGGCGGCGCCTTCGAAATTTCAGTCCACTGCGGAATTTGTGGCGTTCTTCGTTCCTTCTCTCACCGGAGTAGTTGCGTTCTGGGCCACGGTCGCGCTGAACATTCCGGACTTCACGCGCTATGCGAAGAGCCAGCGCGACCAAATGCTCGGGCAGGCGCTGGGCTTGCCGCTGACCATGACGTTTTATTCCTTCATCGGCATCGCGGTAACTTCCGCCACGGTGATTCTGTTCGGCAAGGCGATTTGGGATCCGGTGGTGGTGCTCAGCCGGTTGGGAAGCCCGATCGCGGTGGTGGTGGCCATGGTCGCGCTCACTCTGGCCACCCTGAACGTTAACGTGGCCGCCAACGTGGTCTCGCCCTCGAACGATTTCTCCAACCTGTATCCGCGCCGCATCAGTTTCAAGACGGGCGGGCTGATCACCTGCGTGCTGGGCGTCCTGATGCAGCCGTGGAAGCTGCTGGCCACCTACGGCAGTTTCATTTTCGGTTGGCTGGTGGGGTATTCCACCGTGATGGGGCCGATCGCCGGGGTGCTAATCGCCGATTATTTCGTGCTGCGCAAAAAGATCATCGTCACTGAAGATTTGTATGAACGCGGCGGATTTTACGAATTTTCGTCAGGTTTCAACTGGCGCGCAATCGGCGCTCTGGCAGCAGGAATATTCCTAGCGTTAATCGGTGTGGCCGTCCCCGCCCTTCACGCCCTCTACCAATACGCCTGGTTCGTGGGCTTCGCCGTTTCCTTCGGCGTCTACCTGCTGTGGATGCCCCGTTCGCGAAAGACCTGATTCAGGCATCGAGAAATCGGCGAATCTCAATTAGCAATTTCGAAAGCATCCCCGGCGTCAGCACCCCGGTAAAAGTATTCTGCTGGCTGGGGTGATACGAAGCGAATAGCTGCGGTAGCCCGCCAGGCAGCTTATAGCTGCCTCCATGACGAAACGGAAATGCCGCTAGACTGGAAATCACCCCGCGTTCTTTCAGTAAAGAAAGATAAACGCGCATAGCGATCCCACCCAGGGCCAAGACGGCCTTTGGCTTCAGTAATTCTATTTCCCGTTCGAGGTAGGGCCGGCAATTCGCCAATTCATCCGGCAGCGGCTGATTGCCCGGAGGCGCGCAGCGCGCCGTAGCGGAAATATATGCCCCGCGCAGCACCAGTCCGTCATCTCGCCGAATCGATTGCGGCTGGCTGGCAAAACCCGCATGGTACAGCGCTTCGTACAAAAAATCGCCGGAACGATCGCCGGTAAACATGCGCCCGGTCCGATTAGCCCCGTGAGCTGCGGGCGCCAGCCCCAGAATCAGCAGCTTCGCCTTCGGATCGCCAAAGCCAGGGACCGGTTTGCCCCAATAATCCCAATCCATAAACGCCCGCCGTTTCTCCTGCGCCACTTGCTCGCGCCATTGTACCAACCGAGGACACTTGCGGCATCCGACGATAGTCCGGTTAAGAATTGCCAGTTCTCGCTTCGCCACCAAAAAACCCCAATTAAAACGACTTTACTTACCAAAAAGCCGAAATTTTACTTACCTATTTGCCCGAATTTTTCCTTACCACTCAGTATTATCAAAGGAGAGAGCGAAATGGCAAAAGTGGCGAAACTCTATCAACGGCTGAAATCGGACTCGCGGTGATGGACGGCCGTCAAGATGGCGAAGAACGGAGCCCCCCAGCCTGCCCCCGGCGTGGCGGGATACGCCCTGCGGTACACGGAGAACGGCGAGAGACAGATGGAATGTGTGAAGACCCTGGAGGAAGCGCTGGTGGCGCTCAAGCGGACTAATATCAGATTGTACTCCGCATCCCAAGGCGTGCCCATCACCCCCCAGGCCGTGGTGCAAAAAGAAACAAGGCTCACTATGGACGCCGCCGTGGAGAGCTTTCTGGCGGAAAAGGCGGAGCACAAGAGACCCAAGACGCACGCCGCCTACGTTCTGGCGCTCAAATATTTCCGGCTGGGGTGCCGAAAACAATTCGTGGACGAGATCGGGCGGGATTGTATGCTGAATTTCTCCGCCACCCTCCGGCGCGAGGGCTACGCCCGGGAGACCATCCATAATCAATTCCAACTCGTCCACACTTTCCTGAAGGCGCATGGACGGGAGGACATCGTCGGGGACAACGACTGGCCGAAGTTTGAATCCAAAAAGGCGGAAATCTATTCCGACAACGACGTGGTGAAAATGTTGGCGGCTTGCACGAGCGCCGAGGAACGGGCTTTGATCCTCTTGGCGACCGGCAGCGGGTTCCGCCACTCCGAAATCAGCCATTGCCAAGTGAAGGACATCAACTTTGACACGGGAACCGTGAGCACACGTTCAAAACCAGAATGGGGATTTTGCACAAAGGACTTCGAGCATCGAGAAGTCCCCTTATCGGACAACGTTCTCAAAGTTCTCCGGCAACACGTGGCAGGCCGGCGAGAGTCCGACCTGCTATTCCCGAATCGGGAAAATAAGCCGGATATACATTTAGATCGAGTCGTGCGCCGCGTCGCCAAACGGGCGGGCGTCGTGGTTCCGTCCAAGCCGCTCCACGCTATGAGGGCTCTTTACGCTACGAGGTTGTGCCGTTCTGGCGTCGACGTGTACACGATTCAATCCACACTCGGCCACTCAAAAATTGAAACCAGTTTGTCGTATTTACGCAGCGTGAAAAACAGTGACCCCGTGCTTAGGGCGCAAGTCAATGCAGCAAGTTTTTAGCCGATGAAACGAAGCGGGTCCGAACCCCGCCTCTAGATTTTGAAATTGCCCCCTCGGGGGTCTGGAGACTCAAATGAGTGAAAATCTAACCGTCCGTGAAGTCTGCACAATCCTCCGCTTGTCAAAAAATGCGGTTCTGAAATACATCCGCTCTGGGACCCTGCCAGCCGCGCTTGTCGGTCGTAAATTCATTATCAGCGCTTCCGACGTGACCGCCTTTATTGACGCCCGGCGAGTGACTACTTCCTCATAAACACAAAAATGGGCTCGTGCTTGTGCGTGCCGGTTTGCTTTTTTCGGGTGCCTTGCATGACAGAAAGCTCAAGCTTGAGCGTCTCCACGAGCTTCCAGCCCCGGCTCTTTGCGAGCGCGACGAAATCGTCGGTGAGCTCGCGGTGCGTTAGCTTCCGGTATTCCTTCACGTCGGCGATGTTGATCGCCAAGACTCCATCGGGCTTGAGGCAATAGTCGCAGTTGTCGAGGGTCGCGCCGATGAAACCGTTGAGCCACGAGTCCGGGTCTGGGAATTTCTTCCAAGCTTTGCGTCTCTTCCTCGGAGTACCGCTCCGTCGAAAAATACGGTGGGCTGGTGAACACAGCATCAACTCCATCTTTCGGCAACGCTCTGCGCATCGCTTTCGTCTCGCTCCCGAGCTTGAAGAGTTCAACCTCCAGATTTCTTCCCATGGCTCTGGCCATCGGCAGAAGCTCATCGCGCATCCGGCAGAGTCCTTTGTATGTTTTGCTGCTCGGACCACAGCCGATATCTCTAGGCGCGGATTCTGGCGACGTAGAGAAAGCTGGCATGATCGTGGCCCTTACGACTGGTTTCAGCCTCGTAAAACACCACGGAGCCGCCGGATACGCCAGTAAGTTCGGCGAACAAGACAAGATCGTTCTAGCAGCGGCAGGGCTGCTTGGGTATTTTGGCGGACGGTGGATTTCCCTCCAAGTGAAGCCGTCGTGCAGCGACAAGGCAATTCTTGCAAAGCTGAGCGACGCGAACTACTGGAACCAGTTACTCCACGAATCTGTCAGAAATGCGTGTAATTCTGCCCGTGTGGATGTGCATGGCAGCCCCGCTTATTTTGTCGCACGATTGGACGGAATCAAAAGCTTATTCCCACATTACCCGGGCGTCCGCCCGGACGTAGATGGGTGGCTGTTTTCATACAAAAGAGCAAACGACGATAAGTCGGTTATAACGGAAGATGTCGTTGCCGGCTGAACAGATCTTTGGGCGGGACACTGCAGTACATAGACGGCCATCCTGAGATTCTAAAGGCTGCCTACCCCGATTCACCTACCCCGCAACTCACGGTTCGTATGTCGATTGCTGACCGATCTACGCTGGAAGCTCTAAATGTGTCCCTCCCCGCCCGTTATCAGTTTGCGAGTTATTCCCAAGGTAAGGATTTTCGGAAATCGGTTGTCGATCCGTCCCTGCTTTGCATATTCCTGCTTGTGGTATGCGTACTTCTTCTCATTCGCCAAAATGCTTGCGCGCCGAAGCGTCGGTGACAATGCTGTTAACGCAGCCACCCCCGTGCACCAGATATTGCTCTGTAAGGACGAGGCCGGCGGAATAGTTATATGCGAGTATAGGCTTGCGACAGCGCCAATCCCGGCAACTCCAGAAAGACTGCCACCATGAGCCATGCGGATGGGCGCTGATGATTTACGGGCTAGGTGCTGAACCAGCATGAGCACCGCCAACGGCAACGAGAAGCACTTGCGAGACAGCCATTCATTTCCCAGGGGCCGCATGCGTTTAAGTTCGAAAACGGCTACGGAGTGGTGGCAGCAGTAGTCTGGGGAATGGGTGCGCTCGCTCGCGCGAGATGCTTTTGCAACTCGTCCTGAGCCTCCTGCGAAGCGATCAGCAGCAGCCGGTCGCCGGGCTGCAATAGAGTATCGGGCCGCGCCAGCAGCACCGACTTGCCGCGCACTATGGCCACGATTTTGGCGTCGGCAGCGCGCCCGCTGAGAACGCGCGACTGAATCTGCTTTCCCGCCCAGGGACTCTCAGGCCGCAGTGTGCCGGTCATCAACTGCGAGCCGTCTGGAAGATCCAAGGCGACCCCCGATTGCAAGAGCGCAGCCAGATGCAGATGATTCATCTGCGGCGGTAGCGAAACCTTGCCCTGTTCCAGCAGCCGCACTGCAATTCGCACGTTTTCAGCTCGGTGCGCCGGCGAGTCGGCTCTTCCGGCCACCTGAGCCTCGTACAAGCTCCCGTACTTGCAAAGCGATGAGAGATTGATTTGAATCAGGTAGCTCAGCATCACCGCCAGCCCCGCGGGAACCAGAAGCTGGTAGCCGCCGGTCATCTCCGCAACCATCAGCAAGGTCGCAATGGGGACTCGCGCCGCGCCTCCGAAAACCGCCGCCATCCCCACGATCACCAGCCCCGCAGAATCGTGGTGAAAAATTCCAGCAAAAGCCCCGCCCAGCATCGCCCCCACGTAAAGGCTCGGAGCAAAAACGCCGCCCGAACCGCCTGACGACACGGTGAGCGACAATGCCACTATTTTTGCAACAAGCAGCACAAGGAGTAAATGCAATGCTAGGCGGCCGTCAATCGCTTCCTGAATCCAGCCGTATCCGCCACCCAGCACTTGCGGCAAGCGCAGCGCCAGCAATCCCAATCCTAAACCGCCGATTGCCGGCTTGATCCACGCGGGAACTCGCAACGCCACAAACGCGTCCCGTATTCGATAAAAGACTTCAGGAAGGATTGTCGCCACCACGCCACTCGCGATTCCCAACGCCACGTACCAGCCGTAGTCGGCCAGTCCGGTAGCGGACACGCGCGCTGGCACCTGAAATAAAGACCGCCATCCCACAAACCACCCGTTCACGGCATAGGCTACAATAGCGGCAAGCATGCAATAAATGAGGGCGTCAGCCTCGAAGTCCATGCCCCCATACAAAACTTCCACCGCGAAGATGGCCGTGCCGATCGGGGAGCGGAAAATCGCGGAGAGTCCGCCCGCCATTCCCATCAAGACCAAAAGCCGCCTTTCTCTTTCGGGCCGATGCAGCAGCGACGCGTACACCGAGCCGAAACCGGCGGCGATCAGCGCTATCGGACCTTCGCGGCCGGCGGATCCGCCCGACCCGATCGTGATTGCCGACGCCAGCATCTTCACCGGCGCCACGCGCGCTCTCAATACCGATCCGGTGTAGTGCACCGCTTTTACGACGGTGTCTGTACCGTGGCCCTCGGTCTCCGGCGCCAGACCGTAAACGAGAGCGCCGGAGATCAGCCCGCCCAATGTCGTAGCTACCGGCACGAGCCACAATCCATGGGGACCGATCACTCCCCGAAGTACGCCACCCTCTTCGGGAAGTCCCGGCGGACGATAACCGGCAATCCAGGTCAGGAAGCAATATTGGGAGAGACGCAGCATCCACATAAAAATTTGCGCACCCAGGGCGCCGATAACGCCGAGTAGAACCGAGTCGAAGAGGAGTCGCGGCTTGTCTCCGCCCTGCATCCTAAGTTTGTACCATTTTGACGACTGGTCCGACAATCATGTGAGGAAAGCTGGACACCGGCCACAATGCGCGAACTGCGAACATGCTTTCTTCGAAAACGATTCCGGGAGTAAAATTGCTCGGGATGCTTGGCGAGCTGCGAAAATGGACCGTCATCTCCGAATAGAGCGATCTTCAACTGAGAACCCGAGCCCTCTATGAAAGACAGTGCGGTCCGCTTGCGAAGGACAAAGGATCTGTACGAGTACACGATCGCAGCGCTCGATACGGATATTGGAACGGTGCATGATTTCTACTTCGACGATGAGCAGTGGACCATCCGTTATATTGTCGTTGCCACTGGACTGATCCTTTCGGGACGAAAAGTTCTCATCTCTCCATTGGCTCTGCGCCATCCGGCCTGGAGCCCGCTGCACATCAATGTAAATCTCACATGGAAACAGGTCGAGAACAGTCCGAGCATTGATCTCGATAAACCTGTGTCGCGCCAACACGAGGCTGAACACCACAAGCATTATGGATTGCTCCGCTATTGGGAAGGAATAGGTGTGTGGGGTTCGTGCTCAAATCCAAAGGCACTTGCGGAAGCGTCTCGCAGTGAATCGAAAACGGGAACGCAGAATTCGTCCGCTGGAACGCATCTGCGCAGCACCCGCGAAATCACGGGCTACCACATTCAAGCGACCGACGGCGAAATTGGTCACCTGGAAGATTTCTTGTTTGACGGGGAGAGCTGGGAAATTCGGTACGCGGTCATTGACACGAAGAACTGGTGGCCGGGCAAAAGGGTGCTGTTAAGACCTCAATGGATCAAGCGAGTGAGCTGGGCCGATCACGAAATTTACATAAACATCTCTCGCGAGGTCATTCGAAAAAGTCCCCAGTGGAATGCGGAGCGGCCAGTTAGCCGGGAATATGAGCTTCGCCTTCATAAACACTACGGCTACGCGCCCTATTGGACGCCGGAAGAATGAAAGCGTCCCCTTTCCCTTCGCCAGCCGGCAAATTGGGCTTCTTATTGTAAATCCTGCCGCGTTCGCATCGTGTACCATGGGAGACCCCGGTAAGTACCGAAGTCCTCAGCGGGCGTTGCTGTTCCTGCCAAAGTTATTTGGCCAGAGACTGCAAGACACGCAGATAGTGGACGAGGTCGTCGCGCGATCCCGAACCTAAAATCGTTTTCGTAGGTATTCAATCACTAAGTAGCCAAGCAGGGCGCAAATGACGGCAATGACGAAATTAGTGACCGTGAAAATATCTTGAACGGCGAAAGCCAAGCTCTTTCCCTCGCCATTCGTACGGGTAAATTGCCCCATCAAAAGATTGGAATAGAACAGGAAGATGATGAAACCGATCTCGATCATCGGCCTCAAAATTCTTCCCGACTTTCCGGACTGTTCAGGGTTCGAAGCCATCGGTTAACTATAGCAAAGGACCTTGCTGTAATAGTCCCTGCTGGACCCGAGACTGAGCCACCGCGAAGCCCTGCCATCCAGATTATGCTGTTTTGGATTTAACCCGTTCGGTCGCAACGGCCTTCAGGCGGGAGTGCTTAGGAGCTGATTGCAGAGGGCGGGAGCAGCTACAGAATGCTTTTCAATTCCGACCAATCGAATCCGATGACAGCCTTTCGGCCATTCCAAATCATGATGCCTGTTTTGGTTTCCTCTAGTCGCGTCCCTTCGAAGCAGCGCGTTGTGCCGTCGCTCATGGTGACGGTATAAGTCCGTATTCTGGGTTTGCCGTTTTTTTTCATAACTGAATCATACGAAGCAAGCAGGCGAGTTTCAATCCGAATGGCGGGCATCTGGTGCCTCGGCGATACTTGCCAAATATCGCTCTTGTCGGATGAGGGACATCCCAAACTTAACTGATGCGCGTGATCCGTGTTCGCTTGACGATAGGCGACTTTTTCTGCCGCTGCGCAAAACGGCCCGCTGGTTGATATATACGCGCGCGAACGCCTCGCCGTCCCCGTAGTAGATAGTCACGCGCCAATGATGATGCTTGCGGCGGCGATTCTTGCCCAGCTTCGTTGCCTTTCTCTTGGCCACCGCCGACCGTCCTCTCATGCGCACCCTTTGGATGGATTCTCTGGTCCCAGGAATCAACCCGACGGGTAAGCCTGAGATTTTTTTGGCGTTCGGGTCAGTTCCCTCCTCGAGCCAGCCCCAGGCTCGCTGTGCAGCGTGATACCAGATAGGAGGCAGATGCCCCGCGTTGCTGAATGCCAGCCGCCCCGTGACTCGATGGAAACTCAAGACAATTGCCGTAGCATATTCATCATGCCGCCTCGCCCAAACGTATCGTTAAGCCCTCGCATGAAATCTGACTGGTCCCAGGAGTTGATGTACTCGCGCATTAGGCTGCGCAGCGTCTGAGCCACAGCGTCGACATCATGACCATGGCCGCTCACGTCGGCTAGGGCCACGCGGGAGATCAGGTCGTGATCGCAAACGGACATATAGTGAAGGTCGCCTCCCCCTTCTCCTTCCTCGATAGGAGCAGAGGCTACCCATGCCACCAAGCTCGGCAGCCTTATCGTGCGAATGACCTTTCGATTGCCGCCCCAAATTTCAGTGCAGACCAAAGCATGAGGCTTTTCTGATTCATCGTACATTGAAGCTCCTTGACTGCTTTGCGGCCGGCTAAAGATGCATTCCAGCACTGAAATGCGTCCTGATGTCGGCCAGGGTGCCAACGGTTCCTCGGTCAATCAAACTCAAAACATGTGCGATGATGATCAAGTCGCGGGACGGAACAACAACCGCTTATCTACGTTAGTGGATGCGGCGTCCAGAATGTCTGCCTTCCGCTTCGCCATAGAATTGGCATGAGCAGATTCGTCGGCCACAGTTGCGGTCCGCTGATGCGGCTGGCTAGACCGGAGGCCTTGACAGTGAGCGACGGCTCACCTACTAAGCCGCGGAAGCCGTCTTCGACATGGCAAGCACGGCATCTGCCTCAGAGTCGAAGACTTCAAATACGGTCACCAGCCGGGTCATCTGCAAGAGTTCGTTAGTTCGCGATCCCAGATTGCAGAGCCACAGCACCGCTCCACTCGATTGCGCGCTGGAATGAGCAGTGACCAGTGCGCCGAGACCCGAGCTGTCGATCATCGTGACATCTTTTCAAGTCCAAGACGATTTTATTTTTGCCCGCAGCGAGCAATCCCTTCATTTTTCGCGAAGCGTGACGGTTTCTTCTCCGAGTACGATGCGCCCTTCCAGCGTCAGCACTGCCGACCCCATTCACTTCGCGGTCCGTGATCTTTAGAGCCATGTTTGTTCTCCTTCTCTGGTGATGATGGCTCCCACCATCATCCCGATAGACGCCAACGACCCTGCTGGACTCACTTCCTGAGATGAGACTACGCGAAGCGGGAAAGGATTCGGAAAATCTGGGTTTGTCGAACCAGCCCACGGCAATCCCGAGAAACGTTCCTCCAGTCGAACTTCTTTGAGTAAGCCCATTCCCCCACCTTTCGCGGGCACGGTTCAACAACGAGGGAGTGCATACCTTGCAATTCGGCCCCTTGCACGCGTTATCAAGAGGCGTTTGGATTCCCTCCTAATTTCCTTCAAGCGCAAACCTTGTTAACTCGCGTCGTCGAGGCCCAGGCCATTCTTGCTGACTCAGGTCTTTTTTGTTCATCCATGCAACTTTCGTGCGACAAATTACTCCTATCGCACGGGAGAGTGCACGGCTATTTCGTTGGACGCGGAACTGCCAGATTGTCCAGATCTCGTCGAAAGCACTCACATCCGATAAAAACGGGTTCGGCGTATAGAAGTCAGATGGAGAGAGGAAATTTGAGGCGCAGCCTGCGCCTGGAGGTTTTAGATGCTGACAATGCCTTCCTCGAGCCTGAAATATTCGGATATTACTCCTCGGGGTGTGTACCTAAATCGCCGCAAATTCCTTTATGCAATGGGCTTAGCGGGGGCCTAGCGCTCGCGGGGGAGTACGTGGAGAACCTCGTTAGCCCTTCCACACGCGCTTATGCGTCGACGAAGCTTTCCGGCCTGACCTCGAGCCCGTTTAGTACATCGGAAAAAGTAACGCCTGAGCAGGTCGTGACGACCTACAACAACTACTACGAATTTGGGACCGACAAAAACGAGCCGGCGAAAAATGCGCAGAAATTCATCACTTCGCCCTGGACGATTTCAGTCGAAGGGGAATGTGCCAAGCCGCGCAAGTTTACGATGGACGAAATTGTGAAGCTGGCACCACTCGAGGAGCGCATTTACCGGCACCGCTGCGTCGAGGGCTGGTCCATCGTGGTGCCATGGATTGGCTATTCCTTCAGCACGCTCGCGAAGCTTGTAGAGCCCAATGCCAACGCCAAATTCGTGGCGTTTGAAAGCTATTTCGACAAGAAACAGATGCCGTTGTGGGGGCGTGCGGGGATTCAGCTCCCCTACGTCGAAGGGCTCCGGATCGATGAGGCCCTGCATCCGCTGGCACTGCTGTGTGTCGGCATGTACGGTGAGACGCTGCCAAACCAGGATGGCGCGCCCGTTCGAATGGTGATCCCGTGGAAATACGGTTTCAAGAGCATCAAGTCAATCGTAAAGGTCAAATTCGTCAAAGACCAGCCGCCAACCACTTGGAACATTACCAACGCCCACGAATACGGTTTCTACTCCAACGTGAATCCGAAAGTGGACCACCCGCGCTGGAGCCAAGCAAAAGAAGTCCGGTTGCCCGGCTTCTTCAAGAACACACCCACACAGATGTTCAACGGCTATGGCGAACAGGTCGCCAGCCTCTACGACGGCATGGACCTGAAAAAGTATTTCTAAGCTGAATAGGCTGATCATGAATTCGATTCTGATCAACAAGTGGACGAAAGCAGGAGTGTTCCTTACTTGTCTCGTCCCGCTCGGCGTGCTGGTTTGGGAAGCGTTGACTGGTGGGTTGGGCTCGAATCCTACACAGTTTCTCGAGCATGCAACCGGAGACTGGACACTGCGGTTCGTGGCCATCACGCTGTCCATCACGCCGCTGCGAAAAATTCTCCACCAACCGCAGTTGGTCCGTTTCCGGCGCATGCTGGGTCTATTCGCGTTTTTCTACGGATGCTGTCATTTCAGCGTTTATTTAACCTTCGACCAGACTTTTGATCTTCACGGTATCTGGGCGGACGTTATGAAGCGAAGGTACATCACGGTTGGGTTTACGGCCTTCGTCCTGATGATCCCGCTAGCGCTCACTTCGACTAACGGCTGGGTCCGCCGTCTGGGCGCTAAGCGATGGCAATTGCTCCACCGGTTGGTTTATGTCACGGCGATCGCCGGGGTAGTGCACTATTACTGGCTTGTGAAATCGGATATTCACTTGCCGCTGATCTACGGTGCAATCGTGATGCTCCTGCTGGCGTCGAGGCTCTTTGTTTCACGGACAAGTCGAACTGAGAAGACGGCGTCATTGAAGCTGCGAAGCATTATGAGGCAGACTGGAGACACGGTAACGTTGAGGTTCCAGCTGTCTGATCGCAAACCGTTGCGAGCAAGACCTGGGCAGTTTCTTACTTTCGACTGGGTGGTGGATGGCAAGAAGCTGCCGCGCTCCTATTCAATATCGTCGTCGCCCCTGCGGACCGATTATGTCGAGATCACCGTAAAACAACAGGGCACCGTCTCATCGTTCCTTAATCGTGACGCGAAGGAAGGCCTGATGGTAGAAGCGCACGGGCCCTTCGGCCGATTCTATTTCGATGAGAGGCTGGACACGGATATTGTCCTGTTCGCGGGCGGCAGCGGGATCACGCCCATCATGTCAATGTTGCGATACATCGAAGAGGTCGCAGCCAATACTGAGATCACGCTGTTCTATGCCGTCCGCACTGAGCACGATGTCATTTTTCAGGAGGACCTTGCCAACCTGCAGAAACGGCTGCCGCGGTTTCGCTCCGTGATAGTCGCGAGCAGGCCGGGTACGGAATGGCTTGGCGCATGCGGCCACGTGAATCGTCCGCTGATCGAAGAGCACTTGGGCGAGAGTAGGCATCGGATTTTCTTTCTTTGCGGGCCGGCAGCATTCATGGCGAGTGTGAAAGAGATCCTGATGTCCTTGGGTGTTCCCGCCGAAAAAATCCGGCAAGAACGTTTCACCATCGGCGGGCCAGCCTCAACAGCTCCCGCGGCTTCAACGTGTTCAGTGGATTTCGCGAGATCCGGCGGGAAATATGAATGCTCCCCGACGGAAACACTGCTCACTCTTGCGGAAAATCACGGGATTGACATCCCTTACGGTTGCCGGGTCGGGCAGTGCGGCACCTGCGCAACGTTAGTGCTCGACGGCGAGGTGGAGATGGAGGTTGAAGACGGACTAGAGTCCGCGCTGAGAAACCAGGGTTATCGATTGCTGTGCGTCGGACGGGCAAGGGGTCACGTGAGGCTGGACGCATAGGTCCGGGCAGAAAAACTATGCACCGATGTCAGTCTCAATACCATCCGTACCCTTGAACCCTGGAGCGCGGGACGCCGATTACCGGAGGGCTTGATTCCTGAACGGTTTGCCAGCGTCAATGACTCGCCAATTTCATTCAGCGAGCGACGCGTACTTGGGCGCTGCCGTCACGCAGCTGTTTTGTCGGATCACTTGCGGCCCGAGTGTTTTCGGTTCTTGTAGCGTCGACTTTAGTCATCAATTCGACTGACACTTCGTCGCCTCCTGCTCGCTAGTCAAACCTCTCCCGCCGCCGCGACAGCGCCGCTCGGCCCTCATCGAACTCGCTAACCCTCTCGCGAAGGTTCTTGGTGCCTGCACATGAGAGTAGTGAAGACGATGGCTGCGCGAGACAAGGGACTCGCAATTCACCCCAAGGGTGAGACCGTAAACCTCCATCAGCCCATAGGATGCGGAGATTATGCCTCTTTTTCGCCGCATAAAGTGCGTCGATTAGACTTGCAGATGCGGAGAATAGGGCCTATAATCTCCGCATAATCTGCGGAGAATGGGCATGTATATCCATGAACGACCCGAGTGGCCGAAACTTCACTGGAACAGCGAGGCGGTTACCCCTCTTCTGGCGGATGTGCGTCATCGGCAAGGCCGGCTGCTGGGGCAAATGCAGGCACTGGGTTTTGGGCTGCAGGAAGAGGCGGTGCTGCGGACGCTGACCGAGGATGTCGTCAAGTCGAGCGCTATAGAAGGACAGGATCTTGATCCTGCGGCAGTCCGTTCCTCCATTGCGCGTCGCCTGGGAATGGATGTCGGCGGCCTTACCCCTGCTGACCGCAACGTGGAAGGAGTCGTCGAGATGATGCTCGACGCAACGCGGAACTATGACAAGCCACTAACGGAAGAGCGGCAGTTCGGCTGGCACGCAAGCCTCTTCCCGACAGGGCGCAGCGGCATGCGACGCATAACGGTCGGCGGGTGGCGCAATGACAGCGACGGCCCGATGCAGGTCATCTCAGGTCCGGTCGGCAAAGAGCGGGTTCATTTCGAGGCACCAAAAGCGCCGCGTCTTGAAAAGGAAATGACGGGGTTTCTGGAATGGTTCAATCACGGCCCGGGGGTCGATCCGGTCCTCAAGGCCGGCATCGCGCATATGTGGTTCGTGACAATTCATCCGTTCGACGACGGCAACGGGCGCATCGCGCGCGCGATAGCCGATCTGTGCCTCGCCCGTTCGGAAAAGAGTTCGCAGCGCTTCTACAGCATGTCGGCGCAGATCCGGCAGGAGCGCAAGGAATATTACGACCTGCTGGAACACACGCAAAAAGGCGAGACGGACATAACAGAATGGCTGACATGGTTTCTGGAATGCCTGGGCCGTGCGATTGACGGCGCGGAAACGCTGCTGGCAAGCGTCCTGACGAAGGCTCGCTTCTGGGAGAGCATCGGCGCGTCGCCCCTGAACGAGAGGCAGAGGCTGATCCTCAATAAACTGCTTGATGGTTTCGATGGCAAACTCACGTCATCGAAATGGGCGAAGCTGACGAAATCATCGCAGGACACCGCGCAGCGCGATATCACGGACCTCGTTCAGCGCGGAATTCTCGTCCGTAGCGAAGAAGGCGGCAGGAGTACGAGTTACACACTGGCGCCTGTGCGGAGTTGAATGTCGGATCATCATCAAGGCTTACAAAATGTATGACCTCTACAACCTCAGTTGGCACAGCTTCCAGGAATTGTGCCTGACGATTACGCGTGAAATTCTCGGTCAGACTGTAGAGTCCTTTCTGAATTCTTCTGACGTCGGGAAGGACGGCGCGTTCGCAGGGACGTGCGGACATCCCCGTCGGCGCCCGCAAACTAGAGGCAAAATGATGCGCTGAGAATTGGACGAACTGGATGGAGGTCAACACGATGCGCGGCCCAAACGCTCCTTCCCAGGACCGGATTGGTGTCGAAAGCTACGCAGGACAAACAAGCCGGGTGGGCTGCGCTCGCGGCCTCGAGGACGCCCGGTGCACTTCCAGCGTGAAGGAATCGGCGAGCAGGAAAGTCGAACGACGGTCGAAATGATTTCGGCGAAGTAACTATATCCTCCACGACCTAAGAAGCCGCTTCTAAGGCCTGTTCGCCATCTTCGACGCCAGGTGAAGCAATAGCGCACCGTCCTTATCGTTCATCCGCGCGAGTAATTTTGCGAAAGCCCGAAGCTCGCGTCCCTGTTTCGAGAGGACGGCCGGACTCCGAATGATCTCCGCCGGCATGTTCGGCTTCTTTATGTGATCTTCATCCGTGAAAAGCCGGTACATCGGGACCTCCAGCGCTTGAGCCATTTTTTCCAGAGTATCCACGGACGGGACTGTGTGCCCGTTCTCTACGCGCGATATGTAACACCGGAGGAGGCCGGTGCGTTTTTCGACGTCGCCCTGCGACATATTCTTCTGCGCCCTCAATGCCTTCAATTTTTCGCCAATGACCATCATTCCTCCATCAGGAATAATACACTGAGCCTGGGCCGGCGGCTCCCACGCGTGAGATTTCATTTTATCGTTGGAGAGAAATCGAATCAGTGCTTTCTCAAGGTTCGCTCACAGGATTGGTTGAAGGAGTGAATTTTCTCGACAACCGCTCGGACTACGATGCCGAGGCTCTGGTTAAAATGTCTCGATGACAGGACGACCGGGCCGCACGGATTTGAATCGTCGAGATTTGCGCATGGGGCGGCTCTGAAAAGGGAAGGCCGCTTTCTCTTTTCGTCCGTCGTCTAACTCTCACTCTTGAGAGCCGGTGAAATGAAGATTCGCCCCGCAACCCCCTCTCGGATGGCAGGCTCCAGATCGGTGACCAGCCGACCTTTTACGACGTAACCAAGCGCCCCGGTGACCATGCACGTGAGAATAAAGTTGGGATCCGAAATAACCGTCAAGAATACGATCTTCGAGGTACTTCCTGCTTCACGCAATCGCTTGGCAGCCTCGATACCGTTGAGAATCGGCATGCTGATATCTGTAACGATCACGTCAGGCTTTAGCTTGAGGGCGGCCTCCACAAGAGCCTGGCCATTTTGCGCTTCGCCGACAATCTCGAACCCAGGCCCGAGCCGCCCCGACACGCTTTCCAGCAGAGGACGATAATCGTCCGCCAGCAGTACTCGTGTTTTGCTCAATGGGCCCACGCACAGGACGCAAGACCGCTAATTGATCCTTCGAATTGCACTTCGAACACTTCGTACGAAAGCTGAAGAATCTGTGTGAGATGTTCCGCTGCGGCTGGGGCTCCCGCTATGTGAAGGCGCACTCTGTGGACCTTTCGGCTATGCAACCGATAATTTCCTTCAAACGCGACGGCATCGCCCTGTTGAGCGAGTCGCACGGCGTCCGCGTCAGTTAAATCCGGTAATTCGTCTTGTAGGGGTGCGGTCACGATATTGTGTCTCAGATCATTGCCTGCTTGGCCCGGAATGCCGGTCAAAAGTGAATGGCTCGATAGAAACGATCCTGTGCGCTGAAGCCTTTTGCGCGAACTCGGGCGGCGGCGCTTGAATCTCACCGCCGACCAGTTGATGTCTTGCATAGCCTCAAGGTTAGTTTCCGGTCGTGATGGTGTTTTGCTTGTCTTTCGCGAGTTCCTTCTGCAGCTGCTTCGGGTATAGAAATTCGTGGCCCGTCGGGTCACCCGGATAAAACCAGGTAACGATCGCCTGAGGCTGCGCGGACCCACGCTCCGCGAAAGTGAACGCCAGGTGGTCAGCTGGCTTTGGACGCTCGGCGCTAATCGTGGACAGAGTCGCATACAGCGTTGTTCGATCAGAGCTGAAGATACGGACCAAGTGATGTTGGCTCACCTCCTGAGGCAGGATAAACCAGTAGGTTCCCGCAGGCAGTACGCGTCAGGGAATCTGAACCGGCTGATCAAATCTGACTTTGGTGGCCTGATTCGCCTCATCCGCTCGTGCCGCGGGCAGTACGATCAAAAATGCAAGTAACGACGCAATGGTGGCAAGACTCCTTACGACACCGACTTTACTCATAACAGCTCCTTTTTCATGACGACTTTTTTGCTTCGTCTCTTCCATACGACTGTCGAATGAGAGGAAAGTTACACACTTTGTCGGGCTGAGCAGTCCCGCGCCAAAAAGTTTTGTATCTTTTTGATTGTTGGCGAATCTCATGGGCCGAGTGCTTCCTGGGCCGCAATACGGCAATGCGGACTTTGAGGCGCCACGTGTGGAGCGATCTGGCAGGAAAATAAAATAGCATTGTTGTAAATCTCAGCGAGAACAGGAGCACGGAATGGCAGAAGTAAAACTGGTGGTAATGTATCCTCGTCCCAAAGACATTGATGCTTTCGAGAAGGTGTATCAGAACGAACACGTACCCCTGGCTGTCGCAGTATTGGGCGGCAAGACCAAAATAGTTGGGACCAAGGTACTCGGTTCGCCGGAAGGTACTCCTGCTTTCTATCGCATCGCAGAGATTCATTTCCGGTCAATGGCGGATCTGGAAGCATGCGCAGCGTCAGACGGCGGGAAGCGAACGCTTGCCCATGCCGTGACGATTTCTTCTGGTGGGCCGCCCATTTTCTTAGTAGCTGAAGAAGAAACCGTTACGTTCGCCGGTGCGCAAGGCGCGTAGGCCTTGCGATGCGCGGGGTCCGATCATTAGCACATGATCCTCCAGCGAAGGCCGGGGCGAAACGGGTCAAGAGTCCAGCAGTCAGGCTTCCGGTCGGCCCTAATATCATTCGCCGCGCTAACTGTCGCACGCCTCCGTTCGGCAAAGGGACCCTCCCCAGCGGTCTCGGTGCACGACAAAGGATTCTCTACACACATGAAGATTTATTTCGGGTTCACCGTAGCGGGGGATCGGTCCTCAGTGACGACAGCCGCGAGGATTGTTGAGTTGCTGGAGGAATTGGGTCACGAAGTGCTCACTCGTCATTTGATCCGCGAGGACGCTTGGCAGGCGGACCGGTTCGTTTCACCACAAGAAGTATACCGGCGGGATCTGAATTGGCTTCAGCAGTGCGATCTGTTTGTTGCGGAAGTTTCCGGATCCTCCTTTGGGCTGGGCTTCGAGACCGGTTACGTTCTGGGCGCGACAACCAAGAAAGTGTCTTTATTCTATCGGCGGGACGTGGAAAAGAAGATCTCCCTTCTGATTACGGGTATCACACACCCGAATTGCAAGCTGGTACCGTATTCGGATCTGGAGGAGGTAGAGAACTGGATTCGGTCCAACTTGGCTTAGAAGCATTCTTTCGGTCAAGCGGACGCAGTTCACCCACGGGGTGAAATCTTCGTCAAGCGGTGTATCGATTGTGCCCAGTCCTAACGCCTCCGTCGACGTCCCAAATGGTGCCGGTCACTCAGGGCGATTTGGCCGACAGGAGAAATGTGCGCGTTTCGGCTACATCCGCGGGACGCCCACACGGGAGATGAGGTGCCGACAGCGATTCAGGGCTTCCCTAGTTTCCATCGGCAGATTCGCCATAGTGAAAGTCCTTTCCCTCTTCCCGGTTGCACTCTACGGGACTCAGACACGATCCCCGAGACTGAAAAAAGCTTCGGCGCAAAGCAAGCTACCTGGCGCCTAACGAAAGAACGATTCAAAGGAGTCGCACTCGAGGGTTAGGCTGGTCCATCATAGCCGGCGCCATCCCGAGCAAACGAGATGACCAGAAGAGATTCTGGGTTTCGATCGAAAGTACGTAATGCGAAGCCTGATCTCCGAAGGAAATAGGCTGCCGAGGGCTGGGGCCCCGAGAATTCGAAGGCAAAAAGTCGCTGTAACTTTAGTTCGAACACCGAATCATACGAATGGTTGACTGGGCTTCAACCTCGTCAAGGAGGGAGTTGACATGGCTCGCGTCAGGCTTGCGTTGATTGGCATGGTCCCGGTTGCTGTTCTCGGGCTATTGCTGCCTCTGCGCTGGGGGGCCGCCCATGGGGCCGCGCGCGCTGGCAATGGCGATGGGCAACGTGTTCCTGTGCTTGTGGAACTGTTTACCTCGGAGGGATGTTCGGACTGCCTGCCCGCTGACACCCTGCTCGAAAGATTAGACCGATCCCAGCCCGTAGGCGACGCCGAGCTGATCGTTCTGAGTGAACATGTGGACTACTGGGACGGCAGCGGCTGGCGGGACCCATACTCCTCGCGCGACTACACCGAGCGCCAGGGGGCGTACGCACTGCAGTTTGGTCTTGGGAGCGTTTATACGCCGCAGATGGTTGTTGATGGCCGGTTTCAACTCGTGGGCAGCGATGAGAGAGGGGCAATCACGGCCATCGAAAACGCAACGAAGTCCGAAAAGATTCCGGTCACCGTCACTTTGATTTGTTGGGAATCGGACGGCACGGCTGCGCTGCACGTTAGCACCGGCCAGCTGCCTCACTTCTTAGCGACGTCTTCGGAGTTTTTGATAGCGGCGGCGGATGAAAGCGATGAGTCACACGTGGAGCACGGGGAGAATGAAGGAAGGACGCTCAAGACGTTGCCGTCTTGCGAAGCCTCACGCGAGTTGGGACCATCGATGGCTCCGGCGAATTTTCGCAAGAGGTGAAGGTCAAACTCCATCGCGGAGGCAAGGGCGGCAATTTACGGATCGTGGCCATCGTGCAAGAGGCACCAGCCGGGAGGGTATTGGGTGTGGGATCAGCGCGGCTTTCGAATTAGCCGTATCTGCGCGTCGTACCGAGCGTCTGGTCCGTCATGTTGCCGGCTCGGACGGGACCCGAGGGGAGCATGATGAAATACGGATCGGAATATCGGTCATCCTTTTCGCGCTGGCATATATGCAAGCAAACTCGGCAAGCAATCAAACAGGCTCACCCGCGATTGGATTGCAGGTGGGACAGAAGGTGCCCGC
>CAWCKP010000014.1:0-9486 GCA_963796165.1 uncultured Acidobacteriota bacterium | reverse complement strand
TGGCTACATAGAAGGTCAACGAATGGCCCTGGGTGGTGGTATCGCTGGCCGCGTCGACGATGGTGGGATCGCCGCCGGAGAGCACGTAACGGCCGTCGGACGCGGTGTAGACGCCCTGATCGGCCATGCCGCGACGCTCGCCTTGCTGCACCACTACCGATCCCTGAGCCACCGCGCGCTCGAGCTGGCGACCTTGTGGAGCAGTTGCCGGGGCAGACTTAGGCGTGGCGGCGGTAGGAGCGCTCTGGGGCGGCTGGCCGGCAGCTTCAGGCTGGGTTGCGGGAGCGGATTGGGTCGCCGGAGCAAGAAACAGATCGAGAGTCTCGGAATGCAACGTGCCCTGAGTGGAGGTGGCATTCACACCGCCCTCGAGTAGGCCCTTCCCGGTGTCGTTCCAATAGTGCAAGACCGGCGCGCGAACGTCCCAGATTACCGGCCGGGTGGCTTTATTGCTGGGGCTGGTCCCCGGCAGGCCCGGACCGGGTAGCTGGGGTAGCGCGGCGACCACGTTTCCGTGGGCGTCGATGCGGTTCTGCGCGCGAGTAATTTCGATCACGTCGGCGTTGAGCGCGGTATCGCCTTGCCAATAGCGGGCGTGGCCGGAATAAAGCAAATGGCCGGAAGCGCCATTGCCCGCCAGGGTGTCGGAGGAGACGTGGGCCACTCCGGCGCCGATGTCGGGCGCTTTGTCCGGGGTGGAATTTCGATAGGTGGTGATCACCGAAGATTCCGCGTGGATGTCGTTGGTGGATTGATTGATTTCAATGGCGCCGGCGGTAGTGCGCGTGGTGGCGTCGGCCACCACGGGCGAGCCATCGAGATGGATGATGTTGGTGGCATGGGCGATCGTGGCGCGCTCGCACTCGGCGGTGCGGTCCGCCTGATGGAAGCGCACATTGCGATCGAGCTTCAAATTGGACCAGCCTCCATCATTGGCGAAGGTCACCGCCAAATCCCGCGCGGTAATTTTTTGCGGAGGGTCTGCTTTTATCTGGCGGTTGATCTCCGTTCCGGAGTGCCCCTCGAGCCAATCGAATCGTCCGGCGGCATCGAAGTGGGCATTGAACTTCGCAGCGTGAACCTGGGTGTTCTCGCCGGGGGAGTTCAGACCGATGGCGCCGGAGGCCAGAGTTTCGGCGGCAGCAATTTGGCTGCGAGGTTCGGGGTCCGGTGTGGAGTGAAAATCGAGGCGCAGCGCAGCGGTGTCCAGGGTACGCGATTGCGGCCCGGTGGGCGTGTCGCTGCGCATATCGACGTGCACGCCGCCGCTGGCGGTCACCGAGCGCAGCAGATTATCGCGCGGCTCCATCGCCAGCATCGCTTCGGGCGCTGTGAAATTGGCGTTGTCCTTGCCGCTGTGGCGGTGGGCGCGCACGTTTCCGGAAAATTCGGCTTGCCGCACCCAGCCCGCGGCGTCCAAGTCGGCGTCCATTTCATCGGAGCTAACTTCGATGCTGCCTGTGGCCGTCCCCTGGGAATCGTCGGACCGCAACTGCGGGTGATCAGATGCACGCACGTGGCGGGCGTGCATCTCCGCGTCGAGCAGCAAGGTGAGCAGGCCCGCCGTCAACACGCGTCCGGACTGGGTGACGCGGACTGGCCCGAACAGTTGAGCGGTGGAAATATTGCGCTGGAAATCCAGCGCGCTGCCGTCAAAGGTGGTGACCGGAGCGCTGGGGTCGTTGGGTGAGCCCATTTGGAACTCGACGTCATGCTCGAGGCGAAGATCGGTGCGGCTGGCGCGGTAGGTGAGGCCGCGGCCATGTCCATTGCCGCCGGGAAACTGAATTTCGACCGGCTGATCGGAACGCGCATCGCCTGTTTTCTCATCGAACGAAAAATCTTGGGTCTTCACGTGCATGACGTGAGCGTGCCCAGGCTCCTTGGCCTGATCCGCGCTTTCCAAATCGATCTGCACCGAGCCCTGGCAGCGGATGTAGCCGGTGCCGGGTTCGTAGCTGCATTCCCGGGTGTGGATGTTGTCGTTGCGCGCGCCCTCTTTGCCATAGATGGTGATCCAGACGTCTTGCAGCAGGCTGTGTTCTTTAAACTCGGTGGCTTGCGAAGCGCGGATTGTGTAGATGGTTTTGTTTAACTCCACTTTGGAATGGGAAAACACCGCGGAGCGTTGCTGCACGGAGTCTGGAATGGGCTCAGGCGTCTCGCCGCCGGTATGCGAAGCGCGCCACGCGCGGCGGATGTAAACCCCGGCAGTCAGGGTGACGATCAAGATGGAGACGGTGGCGGCCCAGCGAGCGTAGCGAGCCGCTTCAGCGTTGCGCACGGTGCGATTCCCTTCCCGGGGTTAGATGCGGGCGGCAGCGAGCAGGATTGAAAATCGGAGCCACGGGTGAATCTCTCAATCTCGAAGCGATCGAGGGCGGGCGCTGGGGGCGCTGGCGGTCTCCACGAATACTTCGTGGGTGGACGCCAGATCGCGGGCGGAAGGCGTGACGATGGTTTGCGTGCTGATAAAAATTTTTTCGCTGCGGGTGATGGCCATGCGGACGTCATTCTCACTGACGAAATCGGGCACCTGGAGCGCCGCAGGTGCGGCCGCTGCAGTTGGGCGGGTCCCCGCAGATGCCGACGCAGCAGCCTCGGCGGCGGATTTTCCCGCGTCGCTGTGCTCCGGGCTGGCCGCGGCCGCGGTGGCGGCTTTGGCGTCTGCTGCGGCAGCCGCTGCGCTGGACGCCGAAGCCGACGGATGGCCTTGCGATAGCCGGTCGAAAATGGCACTGACCGCAGAGGTAGCCACCTCTGCGGCGCTCGGCCTGGGCGTAAGCGACGGAGCGGCGGGCTTGGCTATCGCTGCGCCTCGCGGGATTCCCCTGGCGCTAAGAACTTTCTCGACGATGTTGGCGATCAAACGGCGATCGGGAATGACCGTAGGGTTTGCCCTGGCGTGCGCCGCGGAAGCCGTTGCGGCGGCTTGCGGCGGCGGCGCGGCGGCGGACATGCGTTGATCCGCGGGAATGGTGCGGTGTTCGATGCCGCGAGACTCCCAGGCAATACGCTTGATGTTCATCAGGTGCTGCGGGCCGATATTGTCGGAGGTGATGTTGCCGCCCGGCGCGCCGCAACCAAGAGTCATCGCAGGAAACAGATTGGTCGAGTAGCCGATCGAGCCGTGCACCGCCGAGGTGTTTACGCACACACGGAACGCGGGCATGGCCTGGCCGTATTCGCGGATGGCCGCATCGTTGTGCGAATGAATGGAAGCGGTGTGGCCTAGGCCGCCGAACTGCAGAAGTTGCCGGCAACGCTCGATGCCCGCGGCCAGATCCGGAACGGAGTAGAAAGCCAGAATGGGCGAGAGCTTTTCGGCGGAGAGCGGAACCTCCCGGCCAACGGCTTCGAGTCGCGCGATGAGCACGCGGGTGGAAGCAGGTACTTCGATTCCGGCGATTTCGGCGACCACCGTAGCGGGGCGGCCCACGATTTTCGTATTGGGCGCGGAAGTACTAGGAAGGATTACCACCGCCCCAAGGCGGACAATTTCGTCGGCGGAAAGCCAGTGCGCGCCCTGGCGAGTGCATGCGGCGATGGCCAGATCCTGGACCGCGTCTTCGACCACAATGGCCTGCTCGGACGAACAGATAGTGCCGTAGTCGAACGTTTTGCCCGCGAAAATATCGGCGATCGCTTTGGGCACGTCAGCGGTGCGCTCGATAAACGCCGGGACGTTGCCGGGGCCCACACCGTAGGCGGGCTTGCCGGAACTGTAAGCGGCACGAACCAGGCCCGTGCCTCCGGTGGCCAGGATCACGCCCACACTGCGCTGGCGCATCAATTCCTGGGTTCCCTGCAGCGTGGGATTTTGCAGGCAAACGATAATGCCGTCGGGGGCTCCGGCTTTTCGCGCGGCGCGTTCGAGCACCGCGGCGGATTCGCAGATACAGCGCGCGGCGGTGGGATGCGGGCTGAGCACGATGGCGTTGCGAGACTTCAGAGCGATCAGAGTTTTGTAGATCGCGGTGGAAGTGGGATTGGTGGAGGGGATGACCGCGGCGACCACACCTACGGGCTCGGCAACTTCCAGAATTTTGCGCTCGATATCTTCGCGGACGATTCCGACGGTTCTCATGCCGCGAATGGCGCGATGAACTTCGACTGCGGCGAGGCGGTTCTTCAGAATCTTGTCGGGAACGTTGCCGTAGCCGGTTTCCTCGACCGCCAGACGCGCCAGCGATTCCGCGGCGCCGGTGGCCGCTTCGGCGCAAGCGTCTACCACCGCATCCACCTGCGCTTGGGAAAAGGACGCAAATTTTTTCTGGGCTTGCGCCGCCCGCTCGACACTCTCGCGGGCGTCTTGGATGGAAATTAAATCGCGGTCACGAAGGCTCAATCCGTTCAACCCCGCCGGTGAGGATCAATTTTAGAATGGTTGCGCCGGTGCGACCGGCTGCGGCGCCGTCCCTGGTGAATCAGGCGAACTTCAGCGTTTCCCAGCCGACGACTCTCGTCCACCGGCTCCCGGAAGAATCGCCTCGATGTTCTCGTGCGGGCGCGGGATTACATGCACCGAAACGAGCTCGCCTACGCGGCGCGCTGCTGCCGCTCCCGCGTCGGTGGCCGCTTTCACAGCACCCACATCTCCGCGCACGGTGACGGTAACGTAACCGGAACCGATGTATTCCTTGCCGACCAATGTGACGTTCGCCGATTTGACCATCGCGTCGGCGGCTTCGATCGAGCCGATCAAACCTTTCGTCTCGATCATTCCCAGAGCTTCTTCAGACATTACTTCCTCTTCCTGGCTTGCGTCCGCGCATTCAACACGCGGCAGGCTTTCGCGCCGTCCGCTCGGAGTGAGCTCCCCATCGCTTCCCCACGCGGAGAAACGCAGGTATTTGCATCCGCCGCTCAATTGAATCCGAGTCTGGCGCAGACTAGCACGCCGGGTAACACGAAGCAAGAAGCCCGGCCGGACCGGAGTCGCGCGGGAGCTCGATGCCGAGCAAATATTCTAAGGCATTTCAATCGTTGGACTTCGCGTAGCAGGTTTTGGTAAGGAACGCGGTCGATGCGGTGTTGGCTTTTAGGGCCGCGGCATTGCGCACGGTGAGCCGCGCGCAATGAATGAAGGCTCCGAAGTTTTTCGATTTGAATTCAGCGATGGATGGTCAATTTGCCGCTTCAAAGTGTTTTACGCGTCGCCGAGGCTCCCCCACCACCTAGCACTGCTGGTCACAGATTCTTCGTCGGAAGCCGACAACGGCGTATGGTAGACGCGCGAGAGGATTCGGCGCTCCGCGGTGTAACGTAAGATCAGCGGCCGCACCGCACTCGTTGAATTGTCCACGTCGGTTGCCGCCGCTATCGGACCGCAAGCCATCGCCAACGCAACGAGCGCCGCAATCACCTGATTTCGGACGATTTTGAACATCGGGAGCTTCCTCCATCACTGGCATTCGGTAGATGGAACCGCCGGCCCCTACACCGCAGTGTTCAAGGCACAAGTCTATCTGGGAGCGAGAGTTATCGCCGCGGAGCGCAGCCAATTGGCGGGGATGACACTACATTATATCCAATATACAACGCTCACCTGAGGCTTCGAGCAGACACCTGCCGCCGCAGTTCAACCGCGCCAAGAGGTTACCTGTTTTGGCGCTTTAACGGGCTCCGAGACAGGCTGGCGGCGGGCCTAACGTTGCTGAGCAACGGGTTTCGGGGGGACTACGCCGGTGACCGCGGAGACGCTGTCGCGGGTGGAATTCTTGACTGAGTACATGGCTTCGTCGGCGAGGTGCAGCAGATCGGCTTTAATTTTGGAATCGGCGGGGTAGGAGGCGACGCCTACGCTGGAGGTGATGCGAATGTTCAGCTTTTCGTCCTTCAGCCAGACCGCCTCTTTGATTTGGCGGTGCAGCCGGCGCGCCACCAGACAGGCATTGTCGCGCGAGGTTTGCGGAAGCAGGATGACGAATTCGTCTCCGCCGTAACGGAAGGCCATGTCGCTCTGGCGCAGGCCGTCCTTAATCAAGTTACCGATTTCCGCGAGCAGCTTCGAACCGCACAGGTGGCCGTGGGTATCGTTGACGTTTTTGAAGTGGTCCAGATCGATGAAGATCAGCGAAAACTCGAAAGAGTAGCGCTGCGAGCGGTAGATCTCAGTGTCCAGCATGTAGTTCAGGTGGCGCGCGTTGTACAGCGTGGTGCAATCATCGGTAATGGTTAACTCGTGGATGCGATGCACGTGGCGCGCATTCTCGAGGGCGATCGCCGCATAGTCCGCGAGTGCCTCCAGCAGCGCCAAATCGCGCGCACTGAAGCCTTCTTCGCCCACGCAGTTGAGCAGCTCGATCACCCCGAGGCACTGGTCGCGAACGCGCACCGGAACAGCGACGATCGAGCGCGTTTCCATTTTGGTCTTTTCGTCCATCTGCGGGAAAAACCGCGAGTCCTTGGAGGTATCCGGGACCACGATCGCTTCGCCGCTCTGGGCCACCCAGCCGGCGATGCCCTTGCCCAAGGGTATGCGAACTTCCTTGAGCGCTTCGGCGCCCTGCCCGGTGGCGATCTCGAAGTAGAGGTCGTTGCGTTCGGGATCCATCAGCAGCAGCGACCAGGTGTCGGGGTGCAACACCTCTTCGATCTTTTCCATGATGGTGTGGAGGACTTGGTCGAGTTGCAGGGACGAGGTCAGGGCCTTTCCCAATTCGTGAAAGACCGAAAGTTCGCTAATTTCGTGGGACTCGCCGGCGTCCGCCGGGGTCTTGCGGCGGCGATCAACACCCGCAAACTGTTTGGGTTCAGCCACGTCGTGCATGTGACCTCGGGTACCTTGCCCTGGGGATGGACACCGTTCCCAGGGCCCAAAGATAGCCTTTGGATTATAGTGAACCGCTCTACCCCCCGCAACCATTCCGGCGCAGGACTTGCCGGAAACGCCAACGAACCACAGAGTGGCAAAGCCCGCCGATTCAGTGGGCTAGTGGGGTTATGACCTGGTTATGACTCGAATACTGGCATTTGACTCCCACCACTCGCCCGCCTATATTTTTAATGATGCCCACCCAGGTGCAAGAGGCCCTCTTTGGCGATCATTTGAGGCGCGAACGCGAGTTGCGTGGCGTGTCGTTGGAAGAGGTTTCGGTGGCCACCCGCATTCCTCCTCGATATCTAGACGCCATCGAAGCGGAACAGTGGGAGCTGCTGCCGGGCGGCGTCTTTAACCGCGGATACGTCCGCGCCATTGCGCGATTTCTAGGGTTGGCGGAAGACGACATGCTGGCTGAGTATGAGCTGGCGTCGCGTCCCGCTCGCGAAGCCGCGGCGCCACCGCCAAAGGCCGAAGAGCCGCCCCCGAGGGACCTTACCCCGCTCTATTTGTTTGTGGGTGGGTGCGTGGTTGTTCTCATCTTGCTCGGAGTGGGCGTACACATGTTGCGGCCGCGAGTGGCCCACTGGATGAGATCCAGGTCGGCGCACGCAGCGGCTGCCGAGCCATTGGCGATGCCGGTGGTGCCTTCACCGGATTCCTCCGTAACCTTGACCGCGAAAGCTCGGGCTGCTGCGCCCGCAACAATCCCGGCCGCGGCGAAGACGAAACAGCCGGCCGTGAAATCGGTAGCCCCAGTGTCGGCCCCGGCATCGACACCAGTGCGGGCCGCCGCGGCGGCTAGGCCCTCCGCAGTGGCGTCTGCGCCGTCCGTGGGGGTGCCCTCTTCTAGTCCAGTGGCGAATGTGACTGCTGCCATCCCATCCGCGGGATCGACCGAAATTCTGGAGCTTAAGCTGGAAGTTAGCAAGCGAACTAAGGTGATGGTAAACGGAGACGGGCGAGTTCTGGTATCACGTCAACTGGGTCCCGGAGAAATGCGCACGTATCAAGCCCACGATCATTTCGATGTAGCCGCGAAAGACCCAAGCGCGGTGCGGCTTGAACTGAACGGTCAAGTGCAGCCGCCGCTCAGGGCGTCCAGTGGGCGCTGGAACGTTACGCTCAACCAAGAAAGCTTAAAGAAGTCTGCGGGAGGATCCCATTAGCTCCGAAGTGACTGTCGAACAAGCAAGCGACGTTCAATCCGGCCTTCGCAAAGAGGTTCGCGCGGGGTCGGCGGCGCGCCAGGATAAACTCGCGGTATGCGCCGGCGAGACAACTCTATCCCCAGAAGATTTTGTCGAGATTCTGGCAATTCTCACCACCGATTCAAACTCGGCGATTGCTGAACGCGCCACCACCGCCATTCAGAAGCAGCCCGACGAAGCCATCGTAGCGGCGATAGGCCGCTCGGACGCCGACGCTCGGCTGGTTCAATATTGCGCCGAGCATCGGGGCGATAAACCGGCCATCGCCGACTCCCTGGCCAGGAGCCCACAGTGCACCACCGAAGTGTTGATTCGGCTGGCGCCGCATTTCACCCAGGCCGGCGTTCAGGCGGTGCTCGACGATCTCTCCCGGCTCACTACGGTGGAGCTGGCCAAGGCGCTGGCAGCATGTCCGGCGGCGACCGCGGAACAGAAGGAATTGCTGCAAGAGACCGAGAAGGGCGAGGTGGACGTCGCGGTACTGGCCGAAGCGCTGGAAACAGCGGAGCCGGACGTCCACAAGCGCACCACCCTGCTGCAGCGGATCACCAAAATGAATGTGGTCGAGCGGGTGCAGCTCGCGTTGAAGGGCGGGCGCGAGGAGCGGAACGCGCTGATCCGCGATCCCAATAAAATGGTGCAGCGCGCGGTGTTGCAATCACCGCGGCTGGTGGACCGCGACGTGGAATCGTTTGCAGCGATGACTACGCTTTCGACCGATGCGCTGCGGTTGATCGCGGCGCGCCGGTCGTTCATGAAGAACTACACGATCGTAAAAGGGCTGATCAACAACTCGAAGACTCCGGTGAGCGTCACGCTGCACTTGTTGCCGCGGCTGACCTCGACCGACTTAAAGATGTTGACCACCAACAAGAACATCCCTGAAGTTCTGCGCAACACCGCACTCAAAATGTACCGCCAACGAAACACTCGCCCGGCCTAGCAGGATAGCGGCCGCAGCCCTGCATATACCGTGCACCTGGCTTCCGATCATTGCACGGAAGGTTTGACCGACGCGGCTATTTTCGGCGCGTACTCGCGCACCTTGGCGAGGATCGTGGGTTCATCGAGGGTCAGCATTTTACGGTCTTCCATCACCGGCTTTCCGGCGATGAGCACGGTGCGCACGTCGGAGGCCTTTAGGGCGTAGACGATCGCGGAATACGCGTTGTACATCGGGGTGGAATGCGGGTTCCCGGTTTCCACCACAATCAAATCCGCCTGCTTGCCCGGTTCGAGCGAACCGATTTTCTTTTCAAGGTGGATCGCCCGCGCTCCTTCGATGGTGGCCATTTCCACCACTTGCTTCGCCGGCAGCACCCGCGGATCCATGTGCGCTAGCTTCTGCAGCTTCGCCGCCAGGTCCATTTCTTCGAACATATCCTGATTGTTGTTGCTGGCGGCTCCGTCGGTGGCCAAGCCTACGTGGACTCCTCCGGCGAGCATATCCAT
>CAWCKP010000013.1:0-278113 GCA_963796165.1 uncultured Acidobacteriota bacterium | reverse complement strand
GTGGAAGCCGGCGCGGACCCAGTCACGGGCAAGCGACGCCGTCTAGTTGTCCGGGGTAAGACGAAGACGGAGGCGCTCGGCAAGCTGCGAACTGCTCGGGAGCGTGCCGAGGCGGGAGTCCCTTCCCGGGAGGGTTCGGTCAATTTGGCCAAGTGGCTCGAGCATTGGCTGAACACCGTAATCGACGGCCGGGTCGGGTCCGACAACACCAGGGTCAACTACGCCCAAGCGGTGCACGTCCACATCGTCCCCGCACTAGGAAAGGCACGTCTCGACAAATTGACGGCAGAGGACATCGACCGCTTCCTTGCCGCCAAGGCCGAAGCGGGCTTGTCCCGCACCTACGTCGCCCGGATCCGAACCCTTCTTGCCGACGCACTCCGCCACGCTGAGCGCCGAGGGTTCGTCAACCGTAATGCGGCTGCCCTTTCGGTCATGCCTCGCACCAAGCCCGCCACGCCGCGGCGTTCGCTAAACCCCTCCGAGGCTCGGGCTGTCCTCGAGGCCGCGAAGGGCGAGCGGTTGGAGGCGCTGATCTCCTTGGGCATGACGCTGGGCCTCCGCCCGGGCGAGCTGACCGGTCTACTTTGGTCGGACCTCGACCTCGGTGCCGAGCCGCCTACGCTCACCGTCTCCGGTTCCATGAAGCGCAATCCTGACGGGAGCGTTTACCGGGGAGAGGTTAAGTGGTCGCGGTCGGGCCTGCGAACTATCGCACTGCCGCCGTTAGCTCTGGAAGCGGTCCGTTCCCATCGAAAACGCCAGGCCGAGGAGCGCCTCCGGGCTGGCGAGGAAATGGCGCACCCTACGAGGTCCCGCCGGACCATGGCGCTTACCGCTGCCGTCTAAGCGTTCGCTGGTACGAACGTGTGGACAGCAAGCACAAGGGAGCCGTCGTCCTCAACACTTCTGATCGTGGCCTCGTAGCGGCCCGCCCCTCCGTCGGCCACCAAAACGACCTCGCCCACGACGGGAGGGCGATCCTCTTCCCAGCAGCCCGGGGGGACAATGGCGCGACCGCCCCGCACCGGGGTGAAGGTCAAATCGGCAACGACTTCGGGCAGGTCTCCCACGTCTCCATCCTACCTGTTAGGTCTCGGGCGCCGATCGAGCGTCGGGGGTCAAAGGCTCCTAAGACAGCGGAGAACCGGCCCAAGAGCACCTCTCTCATCCGAGCACGCTCCGTCTTGTTCAGCGACGCATAATCGGCCCACCCGAAGGATAAGAGCAAACGACGACGTCCAAGTGGCGGTCGGACAAGGGCATGAGGTCCTCTCCGTCGAACACGTCAGTAGCTATCATGTCGCAGCCCAGCCTGCGCAGCTCGCCGGCAGTGGTCAGCCCGTAAGACGACCAGCGAGAGCCGCGCACGACGATCTGAGCCTCGAGCTCATCGGCGACGGCAAAGCACGACACGGTCAAGGCACCATTCTCCCCGAACCCTGGGACCACTCGGTATGCGGGCGCGAAGGCAAGGGCGAGCTTCAGCGCGTTCGCTATGTCCCGATCGTCGTTCATGCGCAGCAATAGTTGCTGATCGTCCCGCGTACGGCGGTCGTCGCGCAGAACGACTCGTCGCGTCAAAGTGCCCTCTGGCGCTCAATGACCTCAGCTCTTCACGGGATCCTTCATCCTCCAGTTCCAGCGTTTCGTCCAGGGGCAGCGGCCTCCCGGTAATGCGGTGCTTCAGTGTCAGGCCTTCCAGATACTGCATGGCGATGAAGGGCTCGCCGTTCTGTTCGCCGATTTCGTAGATCGTGCAGATGTTGGGATGATCGAGGGCCGATGCAGCCTTTGCTTCGCGCTGGAATCGTTCAAGCGCCTGGCGATCCTTAGCAAGTTCATTCGGAAGAAACTTCAGCGCCACGAAGCGGGACAACTTCGTGTCTTCGGCCTTGTAGACCACACCCATGCCGCCGCCACCCAGCTTCTCCAGGATGCGGTAGTGCGAGATGGTCTGGCCGATCATGGCTGGCGGGCAGCTCCTGGCGAGGCATGTTAGGCCGTGCTCAGGGGCAAGTCAACGTGGGCGTATCTGGTGGGCGTATCTGGTGAATAGCGGATCAAGGTCGAATGGTCAACCACTTGGAAGCTAACCGCTGAAGGGAAGCTTGAGAACGTGTGTACCGCGTTATCCGCGCATCCTGGGACGCACGTTCCTGGTCACGACTGGACCCGCGCGCTTCCTCGAACGGGCTTATCGATGCCGAATCTCGCTCTCTGACAACTCTACACGCGCCTGCTCCAACTTCTTGTTGGCCTCCGACAATTCTATGTTTTTCTTGTGCAGTTCAAGTTCTCGCATGACCTGATTACGGAGGACCGTCAAAGCCTTAATCTGTGCGGCACTCAACTCCTTTGGGACGTGGTCAATCACGCAAAGCGTTCCTAACACCAAGCCATTCTCAGTGACCAAGGGTGCCCCTGCGTAGAAGCGGATTTTCGGTTCACCTGTGACTAGCGGATTATCCGAAAACCTAGCATCCAAGGAAGCATCTGGCACAATTAGCGTCTCATTGGGCAGCGTAATGGCATGAGCGCAAAATGAAATATCTCTCTTCGTCTCCGGCACTTCCAAACCCACTTTTGCTTTGAACCATTGTCGATCTTGGTCGATGAAACTAACGGCTGCGATTGGCGTCTCGCAAATATACGATGCGAGCCGAACCAGATCGTCAAACGCTTTTTCAGCGGGCGTATCTAGAATCTCGAGCCCACGCAGAGCCTCGAGCCGCCCCTCCTCATTAGGAGGTCTTGGCGCAGCGGTCATGGCGTCCCCATTGATATCTTCCCTGGCGAGGTCCCAGGTATCGTGCGCCGCTTACACATGGAAGTCAATGAAACCACGCAGCCGCCACATTCCAGCGTCCGTCAAGCGCAAGGCCAGAGCAAAGTTTGAGCTGGAAACTGGGACGCCTGAGCGGTACGTCGAATAGCGTTCACGATACGGAGATTCGGCTAGGCAGCCTTAGCCTTCGCCGCTCGAACCTTCGCCCAGCGCCCCTGTGCGCCTTTGAAATCCTGGATCGCCCCGCCGCAGACATCCGCCGCTCTCTCGGCAGGGGGTTCCGTCCTGGATCGCCATCGCGGCCAGAGGGTCTACCCGGCGCTCGTGGCGAACATAAAGCGAACATGCTAAGCTGCTCCGATGCACGAGGGAAGAAAGCGGACGCTTGGCGTCATCGCAGCCATTTTCCTCTGCCGCAAGCTCGCTGCCCTGGAGGGTAGACCGTCATCGGCACGGCAGACCGCATTCATGCAATCATTGAACTTGCCGAAGAACTGATGCGAATGATCGACGCTCGGTGGCCTGCTGATAAGGTCCCAGGCAAGAACTGAACGATACCCCTCACGTCCAGCGAATTAGCCACCTTCTTGGCCTATTCGCTGACTTATTCTAGCCTTCTTGGGGTTTCTTCAGGAATTCAATTGCGCGTTCCTTCGTGCTTCCGCTGCGGCAAAGATGCTTCTAAGCCGAGCAATATCTTCCCGATCAATCATTCGCAGATTAGCGCCGAATGAATCTAGGGAGTGAATCTCCGTAAAAATAGCCCTACGCTTTCTTTGTGTAGCTCCAGGTACATTGCGGAATCCTTCTTTGAAATTCTCGTAGGCCAACAAGTCTGCCGGTTGAAGCGCCACGCAATCTTCCCAGCCCACAGATTCCATCGTGGTAAATAAATGTCTTCGCGCTAGGGTTGGATCACTTATTAAGACCCTGGCACGGGCCGGAATCTTTGCAGCGCTGCCGGAGTACGAATCATCCCACCGAATCCAGATGCATGGGCGGCCATCCTGGAGATTTGGGAACGCGCGAAGGCGGTGGCGGGCACTGATCCGGAGCATTACCTATTGCCCTCATGCCAAAGTGGAATTATCGACCCGACACGACCCATCAAATCGTGGCGGACAGCGTGGCGAAGTCTGACGCGGGAGGCGGGCCTGCGGGGATTGCGATTCCACGATATGCGCCATCATGCGATCACCGAGCTTTCGGAATCGCAGACCAGCGACCAAACCATCATGGCAATCGCGGGACACGTTTCTCCGCGAATGCTCGCCCATTACAGTCACGTCCGACTTGAAGCCAAGCGAAAAGCCTTGAATGCTCTGTCTCGGCAGTCTTCGGGGAGGAGTTACGACACAAACCGCGACACAAAGGAACCATCCGACCCAATACAGCTTCCGCAACTGATTGAAAAGAATGGCGGGGCCGACGGGGCTCGAACCCGCGACCTCCTGCGTGACAGGCAGGCGTTCTAACCAACTGAACTACGGCCCCACTCTGAGGAACAACTACTTGCGCAAAACCTAATGGTTATAAGGTGATCGCAAGCTTTGCATAGGATCCACGTTTTGCTCGAAACGCATTGATCAGCAGCGGTTTCTGGCCAGACTACCCTGACCACAAGCAATTCGCGTCCTTGTCACGAAAGGGATTCTAACACAAAAGGACTCCGAGCCAGGCTTCCCCACCGATTGGCGATATGCTGCGACCGTCACCAATCGATTCGTTGAATCCTCCGCACCCTGTCGAAGTGACGGTCTCGACTCACGAGAGAGCTCTTATGCTGACGGCATAACGCCGCAATCCATGCGCCGTTCGAAGGAATCGCGGTTCCCGCTTTTTTTAATTCCCTGCGAACCCTCGCATAGGACGCGGCGGTCTCCTCATCCACATCCAGAATCCGGAAGTTTCCAATGGACTCGTTGAGCCACTGTAAGTATTTCTGACGCTGTCGTGATTGCCCAATGCCATATCGATATTCGCCCAAAACAATGACCGGAACCGCCACTTCAGCCGCGCCGCGAAGGACCGGTTCCAGGGTAGATTCGCCGTCGGCGAGCGCTGACAGTCCGGTCACCAACGTGGAAAGCGCGGATCGAATCATCTATGCGATTTTCAGCGGCTTCAACGAGGACTGGAAAAACCACACCTCCTACTATTTACACAAGCAGCTTGACGTCACCCTTTTCTTCAAACACTCTGGCCCGGCCATGGCGACGAGAACGGCGACCGCGGCCAGTGGCGCAAAGGCTCCGCTCCGTAACAGCCAGACCCGCTCGTCCAGTGTTATTCTATTTGCTATGAACCGAATTGCTGAGAACCGCGCTTTCAGGCGTCGGCCGGAGTTCGCGCCCATAGTATTTCTTCTTGTACCGATGTTGGTGCTGCTTGGGCTGGTCGTGCCTCTGTTCGGCAAGCAACAAGCACAAACGTCTGTCGCAGCGAATATGTCGGGGCGCCCGGATCAGGGTTGCGTCAACCAGGGCAGTGACCGCCGCTTCGGCGGGACCGTCGTTTGCTGGGCCCAGCGCCATCTATCCTGGAAGTCGGAGCACGAGCCAGCTTTCGTCTTGATAGGAAGTCCCCAGCGCACCAGCGTCGGGCTGGCTTGGCCACCCTACCTCGTCTACAACTCGCCCGATCGAAGCGGCCGCTGGCGGATGTTCCGCATCGGGGTGCGCTACGATCGCATGTGGCGCGGCTACATTTTCCCCACCGCGGCATGGAAGCGGGTATCCAATCCGCTTCGATATTAGGGCGAAGTTCCGGAGGCCTGCCGCTCGGTTCTTACTTCGATCCGATGCCCTGCTTCGCTAGTTTAGAGAGCGCCTGCAACTGCTCGTTCGTGGCGTGGACTTCCCCGGCCAGAATTACCACCAGGCGTCCCGCACCAGCATCCTTGAATTGCGCATTCTGGATCGTAGCGTAGCCCTGGATTGCGGGTGGGAGCGTTGCGTCAAGGTCGGTACCTTTTTGCATGGCAGACAGGATTGCCGTGCGGATTTTTTCGCGCAGCATATCTCCAAGGGTCCCCGAACGGAGCAGCTCACCCAGAGATCCGTCCGCTTGGATCGGCCCAACTTCCGGCACCAGCCGCAGTTCCGTATTGTTGGACTCTACGGCCGGGGTCAGCTTCATTTGGATGACGGCATTGCCGGCAATCACCTTCCTGGCTTCTTGCTTCCCTAACACCTTGGCGCACGCCCAGCGTTCATAATGCAGTTGAACAACCACCACGCTAGCCGGATCAAGAGGGGTGAGCGTGGCGTTCTGGATTGCGATGTGGTCCCCGCAGCGGTCTTCTTTATCTAGTTCGGAACTCAGAACGCCGGTCATGTTCTGTTGAAGATCCGAAAGATCGGCGGTGAGTTCCAGTTTGAGGATGTTCATTGCCTGGTCTTTTGTTCGCATGGTAATGAGCGCTGAGGCCAAGACCGTCACTTGCTGGTCTTTGATATTCAACGGGATCTTCACCGGCGGAGTCTTGAACGTTAGTGTCTGGTCGCTTGCATTGACCGGCGAAGCGCCCACACCGAGGATCAACACAAGGACCAACGCAAGGACCGCAGAACTACGCGTCAAGAAATTGTGTTTGCCAGCGAGTGCTGCGCGGCTGGTGTATCTGAAGACGGACCCGAAGACCGGCATCAAAGGAAAGCGCGGCGAAATGTTTTTTGGCACAGTTCAATAGACTCCCCGAAGCTCTCCGCCCCGATCACTCATTGTAGTCCCTTGGGTCGATGAGCGCGCGCAGGGATCGGTTGCCTCGAGAGTTCCGCGGCTCGTGATGTGCAACCTGCCGCCTCCCCGGCGCGTCACAATTATGTTGGTATTTTTCTCGGAATGGGTTGCGTCAAGTGATGTGCAACAAGTTCGGGATTAGTTTCTCGCCAGACGACCAACTCGCTGCACACCTTGCTCATCAACGCGCAAGGAAATGTCGCCTATGAGGCACATGATGAACAAGCTCAAGTTGGCCTGCATAATCGCATTCCTGTTGTCAGTGGGAATTGGCTGGGGTGCGGCGTCTGGCTTGGCCTCGGACGCCGCCCAGTCCGGAACGGTCCCGGTAAGCATGGTGGTATCGATCGAAGCGAAACACGGCGGGGAGATCCCGACCATCAATCGCGAGGATGTTCGAGTGACCCAGGGGAAAACTCGACTTCGGGTGACCGACTGGGTCCCATTACAAGGCGACCAGGCCGGCCTCCAGCTTTTCGTGCTCCTGGACGATGCCGACAGGACCAACGTCAGTTTGCAATTCGGTGATTTGCGTCAATTCATGGGCGCACAAGCGGCCAGCACATCGATCGGGGTCGCCTACATGCAGTACGGCGCCGCGGAGATCGTTCAGAACCCCACCACGGACCGTGCGTTGGCGGAGAAGGCGCTGCGATTGCCGCTCAGTTTTGCCGGTGTGTCGGGCAGTCCTTACGAATCGATCTCCGATTTGATCAAGCGCTGGCCAGAGAGTACCGCGCGCCGCGAGATTTTTTTGGTATCCAGCGGAATCGACCGTCTGTATGGTAGTGGGCCGGACGATCCGTATCTGACCGAGGCCATCGATCAAGCGCAGCGAGCCCAGATCCAGATCTACGCGATCTATGCCTCAGAGGCAGGACATTTCGGTCACAGCTACTGGAGTCTCAACTGGGGCCAGAATGACCTTTCCCGGCTCGCCGAGGAAACGGGAGGCGAGTTCTATATTCAGGGCACCCAGACGCCCATTGAATTCAAACCTTTCTTGGATCAGTTTGCGGATCGCCTCACGCATCAATACCGCGTCACCTTTCTCGCCACACCCGAGAAGAAGGCGGGCTATCAGCGCGTCACCCTGGGAACTGAAGTGCCGAATGCCGAGCTAGTCTCATCCGATCGGGTCTACGTTCCGGCCGCGAAGTAGTTTCAACAACGTCCGCTCAGGATGAGCTCTTGGACGCAGTCTCTAACGATGCTGCGCTAAGCCGCGCTTGCACGGCCATTCCGACCAAAGTTGCGATCAGGATCGCGGGGTATAGTTGCCCAATCAGTGCTTCTCCTATAGCCATCGATCGCGCAATGCGGTGCACTGGATACGCGTCACCGTAACTTAGGGTGGTGAGCGTTGCAAAACTGAAGTAAATCAAACGGGCAGGTTCACCTGTGGAAATACCTGCGAAGGAAGATTGGAAGCGGATCGCGTCGGGGTCCTCTATCATCAGCAGCTTGTATCCGAACGCCCAGGTGACGCCGATCAGCAAGTAGGCAGCGACGCCACCCATAACCCGGTGCACGTTCACCGGGCCGGGAAGAAATGTCTGCTTTAGCGTCATCACCACCAGTACGGCCATGCCGGTCACCTTTAGCGCGACGTCCCAACCCCTGGGGCTGAACGAAGCGTTAAATTCGACGATCAAGTCCGACGCGAATTCCAAAATGGTCAGCGCGATAATCAGATACATAAGTATCGGCTTGCGAACGGTGGCGATTGCTCCGGAGAGGAGCATGAGTGCGAAAATCAGGTCGATGGCAATTCGCCCTGGACGCGACAGCCCAACCATCGGAACGAAAATTGTCATAATCACCAGAAATGCGAGAAAGAAACTGAGCAGTCGGTCCTCCCGCCAGAAACCGGGCAACCACCGCTCCATCTGTTTGTCGGCCATTTAATTTTCTCCCTTCGTGTGTAATTCAGCTGGCTGATTCTTGACGCCAAACGATGTCCCGCTCACGACACCACGAACCCAACACAACCACGATCATGAACCCGAAGTATGAAGGAAGTTGCCCAGCCGGGAGACAGGACCTCCGCGGACCGCAGAGTGACTCATTGGTGGAAGCACTGGGAAGGGTTGCGTGTGCCGGCGGCCTTACGCCCGGCGCAGCGGCGCAAAATCGCCATACTGTAGACTGGGGGATGGTGGGCGGTCACGGATTTGAACCGCGGACCTTCCCGGTGTAAGCGGGATGCTCTAACCGCTGAGCTAACCGCCCAGTTCCTTCTGATCGTAACGGATGCGGAGCGCAGCGTCAACGTAGACCGCGGCGCTCCGCACACATGCTTACTTTACCGAGAAGCGGTACAGGCTGATGGAATGGTATGTCTTCCCAGCTTTCAGCTCGGTAGAGGGAAAACTCGGCTGGTTCGGCGAATCGGGATAGTGCTGCGTTTCCAGGGCCAGCGCGGAGCGATGCGCGTAGAGCTTCCCGCCTTTCCCGGCAACGGTACCGTCCAGGAAGTTCCCTGAGTAAAACTGCACTCCCGGCTCAGTAGTCAGAATCTCCAGCACCCGGCCGCTCTTCGGATCGTACACTCTCGCCGCAAATGCTGGAGACGACTTGACGCCGCCTTCCAGCACCCAGTTGTGGTCGTAGCCCTTGCCGAATTTCAACTGTTCATCACCCGCCTGATCGATGCGCTTACCAATCACCGTGGGCTGGGTGAAATCAAACGGCGTGCCGCTTACACTGCGCAACTCACCGGTGGGAATCAGCGTGGCATTCACAGGTAGGAACTGTTTAGCGTTGAGGGTAAGTTCCTCATCGAGCATTCCGCCATGGCCCTCGCCCCCGAGAGCGAAGTAGGAATGATTGGTGAGGTTGAGGACCGTATCTTTGTCGGTGGCAGCCGAATATTCGATCTTGAGTTCGTTGCTATCGGCCAGCAGCGTAAATACAACCTTCACCGAGAGATTCCCCGGAAAACCCTCTTCGCCGTCTTTGCTCAGATAATCGAGCTCGAGAGCTTCTCCTGCTTTCGAGCTAATTTCCTTGGCGGTGAAAACGCGCTTGTTGAAGCCTACGATGCCGCCGTGCAGCGTATTCGGCCCGTCGTTGAGGGGGAGTTGGTACTCGTGGCCATCGAGGGTAAATTTTCCCTTGGCGATGCGGTTGCCGTAGCGCCCAATGGTGGCGCCGAAATACGCCTTGTTGACTTCATAACCAGCGATGTTGTCGTAACCCAGCACCACATCATCGCTTTTTCCGTTGCGGTCCGGCACCTCCAGCGTCACGATCTCGCCGCCATAATTGCTGATCGCCACTTGCATGCCGTGCGCATTGCTCAACGTATATAGATCGACGTCCTGACCGTCGCTGGTTTTCCCAAACGATTGTTTTTGCATTTTGGAACTTGCCCCTCCGAGCTGAGCCGCGACCATCGCTCCGATCACCACGATTACCGCTACCGCCAAAATTCCCCGTCCTTTCAACATTCGTATCTCCTTGGATACAACGCTCGTCCCGCTCGACTCGCTCGACTCGCTCGACTCGACCCCAGCGTCATTCTCAACCCTACCGTCCCCTCCAGCATGAAGATATGAGCATAGGCCTCCGGAGGACCCGGCGGAGGAGGATCCCAGTGCCCGCCGCTAACGAATGCTGCTAACAAATGACGTGGCCAAAAAACCTGTAAACGTTTAGCATAAAGCCGCCAAATTTGCACCCCAAGGATTCGCCCATGTCGCCACGCTCGAATTTCCTTCAGCATGGCTTGCCGGGCACTATCGCCTTGCTGTTTGCATGTGCTGTATCTCTAGCCCTCGTGGGCGGAGAATCTCGCGCGCAAGCCACAACCGCGAAGCCCGAGTCTACCCACCTCCTCGCGTCCACCCCGCCCATGGGCTGGAACAGTTGGGATTCGTTTGGCACCACCGTCGAGGAAAAAGACGTTCGCGCCAATGCCAAATGGATAGCGGATCACCTAAAACCATACGGATGGGAGTACGTAGTCGTGGATATGGAGTGGTTCGTCAACAATCCGACTCCCGAAGGAAACTCGAAGACCTTTGAATACACCATGGACGCCTTCGGCCGCTATACGCCGGCGCTGAATCGCTTCCCTTCCGCGGCCAACGGTGCGGGCTTCAAACCGCTGGCCGATTACGTGCACTCGCTGGGACTAAAGTTCGGGATCCACATCCTGCGCGGCATTCCCACGCAAGCGGTCGAGAAGAATCTGCCGATTGAGGGTTCCAAGTTCCACGCTGGCGACGCTGCGATCACCTCCGACGTCTGCCCTTGGAATTACGATAATTTCGGCGTGGACGGAGTAAAGCCTGCGGGACAGGCCTACTACGACTCGATTGCCAAGCTCTACGCGAGCTGGGACGTCGACTTCGTCAAAGTAGATTGCATCGCCAGCCGCCCCTACAAGGGCGACGAAATTCGCATGCTCAGCGATGCGTTGCGCCGCACCGGCCGCCCCATCGCTCTGAGCTTGTCGCCGGGTCCTGCGCCGATCGAGAAAGCCGATGAGATGCGCCAGTACGCGCAGATGTGGCGAATCTCCAACGACATTTGGGACGAATGGCACAGCGACGTCGAATATCCGCAGGGACTGGGCGATCAATTTCCCCGGGTGGCGCAGTGGGCCAAGCTGATCGAACCGGGTCATTGGCCCGATGCGGACATGTTGCCACTGGGGTATTTGGGCCCTGCACCGGGGTGGGGCAAGGCCAGGCCGTCGGGTCTGACCCACGACGAGCAACGAACCTTTCTGACCCTGTGGTGCATTTTTCGCTCACCGCTAATGATGGGCGGAAACCTAACGTTGAATGATGAATGGACGACTGCGCTGCTAACCAATCCAGAAGTAATTGCGGTGGACCAGCAATCAAGCGAGAGCCACTCGGTTATCGACGTCCCAGGCATAACCGTATGGCTATCGCAGGCCTCTACCGCCGGCGAACACTACCTCGCAGTATTCAATCGTGGCGGCGCAACCCAGTACGTGCACTACGATTGGAAAGCGCTGGGGCTGGAGCCTGGGAAATATCGAGCGCGCGATTTGTGGGAGCGCAAAGACCTCGGCTCAATGGATTTGCTGAAAGTGACTTTGCCATCGCACGCTTCGGTGCTCTACAAACTCACTCTTGATCGCTAGCTCGCTTCCGTGCGGGGACCGCAGGAGGATTGAGTGTCACGTGGCTGCGCAGCCAGGGCACAAGTCTCTCGAAGCTGAACTGATTCGCTCCATAGAGTCCCGCGACGAAATCAGCGATTTCCTGCCACTCCGCGGTAAGACGTGCTCCATTGATAGCCAGGAAAGTATATGTGGAGGCGAAGGCCGTCCGTTTGTTGCCGTCAATAAAGGGATGGTTTTGCGCCAAACTCTCCCAAAGCGCGGCAGCCTCCTCGATTAGGTCAGCGTAATAACCGGTCTGGGGACGGTAGAGTGCGGAAATGAGAAGTCCGTGGTCCCTGACGCCGAGCTCCCCACCGTAGCGTTGGATCTGATCCTCGTGGATCGCCAGCCCCTCGGCTACGGTGAGGTAGTCGTTCATTCAGCGAGCTTCTTATACAGTGCGCCATATTTTTCATGGCTCGCAAAGTACGCACCCATTACGTGGGGACGCGGCTTGGAGTTGTTATGCTTCTCAACCAAGTCGGTGAGGGCTTCGTCCATCAGCGACTGAAGTTGGCGGCCCTCGCGCTCGGCTAGCGCGCGTACCGTTGAAAGAATTTCCGAGTTAACCTGCGTAGCGAACTTCTCGCGAGCCATGGCCATGAAACACCTCGAACATCCGGCTCGACGTTATCATGACGTATCATGATACGTCAAGCAAAGACGCAGCCCTGATTGCACTTTTGCAGTAAGCAATTTAGTTACTGTACTTTAGATGGTAGGTACCGGAGAATGTGGCGGAAGTACAACATGCGCTTTACTGCAGCACCGTGGGAAGGGGCCCGGGATTTACCGCGCGGACCGAACGCGGAAACCGCACCAGGAACGTAGTGCCAGTCTCGGACGTGCGTTCCACGATCACCGTGCCCATATGATCGTGGACGATCTTGCTGACGATCGCCAGCCCCATGCCGGTTCCGTTGGGCTTGCCGGAACTCACGAACGGATCGAATAGTGTGGTCCGGATGGATTCGGGAATTCCGGCGCCGTTGTCGGAGATGCGCACCTCGAAAGATTCGGCGTTGGATAGGGCTTCCACTCGAATTTCGCCCTGCCACGGCGCGGTGGCTTCGCACGCGTTCAAAATCAGATTGAAAAACGCGCGCTCGATTTTGCGGGGATCGAAAACCCCCTCGGTATCGCCAGAGAAGTCGATGGCAATTCCCCGGCCACGCAGATCGGGAGTGGACAGCACGGCTTCGCGCGCCCGCCGCAGTGTCTGCCCCAGGTCCGCCGGGACCGGAGAGATATCGGCGGTCTCTCGCGCCAGGTCGCGCAACGAATCGAGCAGGTCGGTCATTTGATTCGAGGCCGCCTGGATCTCTCCGTAAATTTCATCGCGGTCGAGTTTTAGCTTGTCCGCTTCATACAGGAATTCCGCGTTGGCCACCACCGCCGCCAGATAGTGGCGCAGGTCGTGGGAAATCGAACTAGCTGCGCGGCCCACCGCGACAATCCGCTCGGTGGCAATCTTGCGTTGCTGCGACGCCAATAAGTCTCCGCGCATTTTGGAAAACGCCTCGCCCAGCTCGGCCACTTCACTACTGCCGCGTGGCCTAATCGAGTAGGCGTAGTCTCCCGCGGCCAACGCGCGAACACCGGACACCAGGTTATCCAGCGGCCGGGTGATGGTGCGCGAAACAAACCCCAGCAACAACGCCGCAAACGCAATCGTCGAAACCATCAAGATCAAAATGGTGCGGTTGATCTGCTCGATGAACCGGTTCGGCTGCTTCAGCGAGACCAGCACGTAACACCGTACCGGTGCGGGGGGCCCACCACGAATCAGCACCGACGCCACCTGGTACTGGACGGTACCAAACGTCATCTCCCGTGCGTTCCCTTCGTCGCTCGCGCTATCGTGGCCGAGCCAGGTTTGGAACGACGTCTCTTCCGCGGGGGAAAGCGTCGACGCGATCAGGTTGGGCCCGGTAGCCAGCACGATCTGGCTGCCCGCAACCATCGCGAGTTGTTCAGCAACCTGAGAATCCACGCGATATCCCACCGCGACCACCCCGAGTTGCTTGGCGTTGCTTTCCGATCCGGCGCCGATCGAACGCAGGAACACCCAGTAGAGACGGCCGCCGCCGTACCACCATGCCGAGTCCTCGCCCGCATCCAGAGAGCGATCCAAATCGCGCACCGCGGTCGACGCCTCGAATCCCGGCTGAGCGACGTGGAATCCCAGCACCCGCCCGTCGGTGCTGGCCAGCAGAAACAGATCGCTCCCCGCCAGCTTCCAGAATGGCTCCGAACCGTTCTGTATGGTGGGAGCGTGCTCGGTGGTCATCAGCGCTTGGAGCGTAGGAAGTTCCGCGAGCATCGCGGCGGTGCGCGAAAGCTGCAGTTCGCGCTGCCGCTGCACACTTTCAAACGCGCGGATCGATGCGCCGGTGCTTTCGTGAACTTGCCTATCGATCTCCGAGCGCACTGCTCGCCGCACGATGAACAGCAGCCCCCCGGTCAGCACCGAAATGATCGCCAGTGTGGCGATGGAAAGTTGCGTGCGTAATCGAAGGGGAGACATGGACATGGGCCCGTACTTCCTTATTTTTCTCCTGGCGCCGTGGCGGCGTGCAGAGTGAATTTGTAACCGGCGCCGTGGGTTGTAAGGAAATACCGCGGATGGCTGGGATCGGGTTCGAGTTTTTGGCGCAGACGCAGGATGTGGTTATCGACGGTGCGTGTGGAAGGATAATTTTCGTATCCCCACACCTCGTTGAGCAATTCCTCGCGCGAGAAAACGCGCCCGGGCGAATGCGCAAAAAATTTGAGAAGCTTGAACTCTTGCGCCGTAAGCGTCAGGGTCATGTTCTGGCGCTTCGCTTCCATGCTGGTGAAATCCACATGCACGTCCCCGAAGGCCAGCACTTCATGCGCGGCGCGCTCGTTGGGCACGACGGTGGTGACGTCGGCCTTGGCGCCGCTGCGGCGCATCGCCCGGCGGACCCGCGCCAGCAGTTCCTTGGGACTGAAGGGCTTGGTCACGTAATCATCGGCCCCCAGCTCGAGCAACAGCACTTTATCTTCGACGTCGGCATTCGCGCTCAAGACCACGATGGGCACCGAGGCCATATGCGCCTTAAATGCCCGGCACAATTCCTTGCCTGGCAGGCGCGGCAGCTTTAGGTCCAGCACCACCACGTTGGGCGGCTGCTTGCGAAAGCTTTCCAGGCCGGCCATCCCGTCTGACGCCACCCGCACTTCCAGACCGTCGGCTTCAAACAGGCGCTGCAAGGTGCGCTGCATCGGGCGGCTATCTTCGACAACCAGAACAGTTTCCATGTGTGCCTCGCTTCCCCACTCCGTCACTACCGGGAACGCTTGGTTCCCGAATGCTCCCAGCTCTCCACATCGCCCAGCGGTGCTAATTTAGTAGTCCGGCTGCGCGACTTCCGGATCGTAATCCTTGCCGTACTTATTCTTGTGGCCGGTCGACGCGCCGATCACTGGGATCACGATCGGCGGCAAGTGATTCATGCCTTCGTCGACCACCACCGGCCTTTCCAGCACCGTCAGATCCTTGGTATTGGCGTTCGCATACCACACGTGCAGCTGGTAGCCGCCCGGTGAAATATTGGCGATCGCGAAGTCCCCGCTCTTTCCGGTGATCGCCGAATAATCCGAATCGATCGTGAGCACCACCGCGGTCATTTCCGGATGAATGTTACAAAAAATGTACGATGCGCCCAGATGATCGAAGCGCACTTGCTTGTCCTTTCCCGCTTCATACAGCCCCAGATCGAATCTCTTCCCGCGATACAGTGAGAAAACGTTGTGAAACCACGGGTCCAGATTCGGAAAATCCACCACGCTATCGAGCGGAACCACCAACAGATTCGGCTCGAATTTTTTGTTGCGCTGGAGCATGCGATATGCGCCGGGGTGCTCCGGCTGCACCAGCCGGGCCCCGCCGACGGGAACCAGCCACAACACTACCTCACTCGCATCCTGTCCAATCGCGCCGCTGTCCGTGCGCACCAGAGTCACCTTTCCGGTTACTTGCGTGGCCACGCCAGGCGCTGGCGCCGGCGGTTGCGCGCTGCTTTGCGCCAGCGCCGCACACGCGGCCCACCCGATCAGTACAACACCCAGAAGCTGGGACTTCATCACGCCGCCTAGAATAAGAATCCGGCCGCCACGCCGATCTGACTCGCGGTAGCCGTATCGTCGCCGATCGGATATGTCCGCAGCCGCCGATACTCCACCGAGAAAACCAGATCGCTTTTCGGCTTAAGAATGTAATTCACAAAAAGGGTCTCGTTGCGCGCAGCGAACTCCTGCAAATACGCGTTGTCATAGTAAATCGATCCCAGACCCGAGGAATTTCGTCCGCCGGTACCCGCGCCCACATTGAATTCGTTGCGCACATCGATGGGGAATTTCAACTGCGTCCAACCGCCGATCGTGGTCAGTTGCTCGATCGCTGGAGCAGCTACCTGGTAGTAGTTTGCGTCCAGGACGGTCGAATAGCCGGCCACCGGCACTCCTCCGAACGCGTCCAATCCCTTGCCCACAAAAAAAGCTCCGCTGAGCTCGGCGTGGGGCGTGAACGTATACTTCCAGTCGGCCAGGGCCCCCCAGCCGGAAATATTGATGCCGGGAAAGCGCATCGGAATGTACAGGCCAGAAGCGCCGAACGAAAATGGGCGCTCCTCCTCGGTTCGATTGGCCGACACCCGGACCGAATAAACCGGCTGGCGCGACGCTTCTACCGATCCGGGATACCGTGTGGCGGTGAAAAACGAACCGTAGCCCCCGGGCATCAGGATGCCTGCTTCCACTTTGTACTGCTCCGCGCCCTCGGAATAGCGATGCTCGAAGCGGATCGACGGAGTCCACGCCCACAGATTTCCGGAGGCGGAGAATTCCGGAAGCGCTAGCGACATATAGGATGTGGGCACGTTCGGAGAGAAGAACGGCACGTCCAGCCCCGCAATAACCGACGACTTCTTCCAGTCCATGCGCAGTCGCGCCAGCCGCAGCCTCGCGAATCCGGAGTTTCCTCCGCCGTATCCCGCAGGCAGTCCTCCAAAAAAATCCATTTGCACGTCGCCCGAAGTTCTGGCGCCCAGAATGTCCGGTCCGATTCCGGTGAGCCCGATCGTCGATTGGCGCAGCGAGCCGCCAAAGCTCCCGCCGGATACTGGAGTATCCGAATAGACGGCGGAGGTGGGCACGTCCAGATCGTCCACCTGGCCGGTTACCGCAAACGCATTGAAAAGCACGATGCCCGAAAGCTTGACCCGGTATTTCAGCCGGCTCTCGACCTTGTCTTGCGCTTGCTCATCGATACGCGCGTTGGTGAGCTCCCAATCATCCTGGGTGAGTTGCGCCGGGTTGGCCTGCACTTCTGCCGTCGTTGCGGGTGGGAGCACGGCGGGCGGTGTCGACGGATTCGCCGGGGCCGAATTTGGTCGAGCCGGGTTCGCCGGCGCCGCCGCGGAGCCCGGGATGGCCGCCACGTGCCCTGCGGACGCCTCGATCAACTGTTGCACCATCGCGTGAAGCTCGCGAACTTCTGCCCGCGATTGGCTGAGTTCGGCGCGCGTTTCCTTTAGCGACTCGGCCAGCTTCTCCAGGCGCGAGTTCCAATCTGCCGAATCCATCGCCGCAGGCGCGCCGGTCGGAGCGCTCAATTGAACACTCGACTGACCACTCGACGCACCGCCCGATTGAGCACCAGCAGGCCCGGCGCCGAAGAGTGCTAAGCAGAGCACCCCCCCTCGCGCGACCGCTGCTACGCGGCCCCTGCCCCAACCCGAAACTCTCATCACGCACTCTCCTTGGGAATCGAGGGAGCGCTTCGGCCGCCCTGGATCCCGAGGACGGTCGAGCCTTTGATCCAGCCCGGCCACATAGCATCGAACGATGGCTGGAGCATCCGAATTCCCTGCCTCTTGCCCTTGATGGCGCTCACTCTAGCGCAAAATCCGTCCACCGGCGCTGCTTTGACAATTTCATGACATCCACGCGACCCGGCAGTTACATATACGCCGTTTTTTGCCCACCCGGATGGCTTCGTGACCTCACACCGGCGTGGCGCCGGGCAAGCAATGGAGCACGACATGGGAGAAGGAGCAGGTAGGTTAGGGATGGTGTGCGAATACCTCATGCGGCTATGACTGTTTGTGAAGCAACGATGCGCGCACCTCTGCGCGGGTTACTCGGCCGATGCACTCCACCAGGCGCCCCCATTGCGCTCCCCATGATGCGGCAGTGGCAAACAGCGGCCAGCAATTGCCGGCCGCCATAGGAGTCGCCACCGCCACATCACATCACGCAGGTGCCTGCGTGGACAGGGAGTCATCGTCGGCCCTACGGCGGCAATCTTCAGGGGTTGCCGCCGCTTCGACGAACTTGACCTTCCCCGCTCGATGGGGTGGTGCTGAACATCGCCAGGGAGAGGGCTGGACCGGGCCTCGCGCAGAACAGGAATACAAGAATGGCGCATGGAAATTGCCACCACGGCATCCAATAATTGTAAACAAATTGTAAACGACGGCCGCCTGAATTCCCGAATCGGGAACAACGCGAGCGCGTCTTTGCACATCTTTTCCACCTCCAGCGCGCAGTTTTCCCTCCGCAAATCTACGAATTGACTGTTACGCACAACCGGCTTTAACCTGCCCCATGCTCAAGTTCATTTTTCACTGTCCTCCTTCCGTGGCCCTCGCCCTCGGATGGCACATGCGCTTGCGAAAAATCTACCTTACGCGGCGCTTGAGCGCGCCCATAATCGCCGAGGCCCCTTCCAGCGAAGCGCTAGCCGCCACGAAGGGGCGGTCCACGGTTACGTTGCTGACGCCGCGCGAGCGCCAGGTATTCGCATTCGTCGCCAGGAGCCAGCGAAGCCACGAAGTAGCCCGGCGGCAGGGTATCACTCTGCACGAGGTAGTCACGTATCGCAGGCATGCCATGCGCAAACTAGAGCCTTCTCCGCTGAGCGACATGTACCCGTCCGCGCGCTGCCAACGAGCGAATTGGCGCACATTAGAGCCGATTCCGAATTCGAACTCTGTCGAACGAACCTTTGGATGCCGGTCGTCATCTACATTTACGCGGGCTTGAGCGTGGTGAGGATACCCACGAGGTGCTCACCTGGTGGGTGAGAGGCAAAATCAGCCATGTCGGCTCTCGTTCAATGCTTCCTTAGAGGTCGATTCCCATGGGATCGCGAGTGGGCTGGGATAGTTGTTTACTTCTGATTCGCGACTTAGATGAGCGACCTGGTCTGGAGAAGTGCATCGAGAAACAATTGAACGGAACAGCTCGATAAGATGGTTCATCCCCATGCAACGTTTCCGTAGAGTTCACAACGCAAGCTTTCAGCCTGAGCCAGAGCCGTCTTCGCAGTTTCGTTCCAGCGGCTTGCTTGGGTTGTTCCTGATTCTCGGATTGTCCGGCTGCAGTTTCTATCCTTCGCTTTCCTCGCGGCCTCCGCCCGCCTTGTCGATCGTCCAGGTGACGGATCTCGGAACGATCCCGACAAACCCAGACATACTCGGAAGAGACGGCGGTTACAGCGCCCTATTCCAGGGCTCCTCGGTGTGGCTGTATGGGGACACATTTCTTTCCAAGGCGAACGCCGAAGACCAAACGTTGCTCAGCGATTCTTGGTCCTTTACAACCGACCTCAGTGCGCAAGACGGTGTCACTGGATTTCAGGAGCGCCTGGATTCTGCTGGAGCTCCCACCATGATTTTGCCGTTAACTTCAGCGGAACAAGCTTTTAATCAGGCCCACAACGTCAACAACTGCCAGGCGCAGCCTTGCGGTGCGCGCTGGGCGCTTTGGCCGTCGTCGATCGTGGTCAACCCCGCGAACAACAGTGCCTTGATTTTCTATATGGTGGTCAGCGCGCGGCCCGGTAATTTTAACTTTCAGGGCATCGGCAATTCCGTCGCCGTCTGGCAGAACATCCAGCAGCAGCCGGTCCGGCCTACCTTGAACCCCCCGATCGTCTCCGGCCATCCGGACTTACTCTTCACGCAGAACGAACCAGGTTTTGGTTCCGCCTCGTTCGTTGGCAACGGAACTCTATATGCCTATGGTTGCGATTACGGCAGCGGCTGCAAGCTGGGCAAAGTCGCCCCATCCAGCGCGCAAGATCGCAGCGCCTGGACCTTCTACGCCGGCAACGGTAATTGGTCCGCGCAAATTGGCGACGCCATTCCGGTATTCAACGACGCCAGTATTCTCAGCATTTCGTGGAACGCCTTTCTTCAGCGCTACCTTGCCGTCTACAGCCCGCCGTTCTCGCAAAATGTGGTGATGCGGACGTCCGTGAAGCCCGAAGGCCCCTGGTCCAGCGAAATCGTGGCCTTCGTTGCCATGCAACCCACGAGTGGCAACGTCTACGACGCGCTTGCCCACGTCGAATACGACTCCAACCGTGGGCAGACCATCTATGTAAGCTATTCACGCTCTACACCCGCACCCTTCTCGAGTGAGGTGCGGCTCGTTGCCGTAGAATTCAAGTCTTCCAACGCACAGCCACAGTGAGATGTTTGCGGTCCGGCGGCGAGACCCGGGGCTTTGGGAGTTCCAAGTCTTAACCAGAAAGACGGCGAACTGCTCGTAAAACGGGAATCTGAGTCGGTGCCTGACGGCCCTGGCTGGCTCACCTACCCTCCAGGCCGAGAGCGATGTAACTCCAATTTCGCCGGCACCATCGAGCAACGCGTAAAGCACTCACCTACTACAACATACGACCAAGTCGCCACCCAAGAAATCTCTCTCCTTCACCGCAGCGCCCACTGCGGCGGCGCACCGGCGTGTTATCTTAATGAGTCGCCAGTCCGCAAGACGCATCCAAAGCTGTGCGGCTTCTGTTCTATCCTAGAAGTATAAGGAGCGTGTGACTTCGACGTGAATGACAGGACTACCCGCGCTTCAACCCTGCTCAGCCTTCTCAAGCAACGAATTGTAATTCTAGACGGCGCCATGGGCACCATGATTCAGGCCCATGCCCTCAGCGAAGCCCATTTCCGCGGCACCCAGTTCGCTGATCACCCCAAAGACCTGCGCCAGAATAACGACCTGCTGAATATTACTCAGCCGCAGATCATCGAAACCATCCACCGCCAATATCTGGAAGCGGGCGCGGACATCCTCGAAACAAATACCTTTAATTCCAACTCATTATCCATGGCGGATTACCAGCTGGAAGACCAGGTGTACGAACTGAATCGCGCCGGAGCTCGCGCGGCCCGCAACGCCGTCGCCGGCTTCACCGCCGCGAACCCGCACCGCGAATGCTTTGTCGCCGGCGCGCTCGGACCGACCAGCCGGACGGCCTCGATGTCCCAGGATGTCGCCAGCCCAGCGTTCCGCGCAGTCACCTTCGATCAGCTCAAGGATACCTACCGCGAACAGGTGCGTGGCCTGATGGATGGCGGCGTGGACCTGCTGCTGTGCGAAACCATCTTCGATACCCTCAATGCCAAGGCCGCGCTCTTCGCCATCGACGAATATTTCGAAGAGACTGGAACCCACGTTCCAGTGATGGTCTCGGTCACCATCGTCGATAGAAGTGGACGGACCCTCTCCGGGCAAACCGTCGAAGCCTTTTGGATTTCCGTTTCCCACATGAATTTACTCAGCGTGGGCATCAACTGCGCGCTGGGCGCGAAGGAGATGCGGCCGTATATCGAAGAACTATCGCAAGTGGCGCCCATTTACATCAGTTGCCACCCCAACGCCGGTTTGCCCAACGCCTTTGGCGGATTCGATGAGACCCCGGTAAAATGGCCGGCGACTTAAGAGACTTTGCGCAAAACGGCTGGCTCAATATCGCAGGCGGGTGCTGCGGCACCACCCCCGATCACATCCGCGCCATCGCCGAAGCGGTGCGCGGACTGCCGCCGCACGTTCTTTCCACGCCCGAACGCTACACGCGGCTGAGCGGACTCGAGCCGCTGGTGATGCGCCCGGATTCAGCAACTTCGTCAACGTCGGCGAACGCACCAACGTCACCGGCTCTCCGAAATTTTCCAAACTGATCCTCAATGGACAATACGAAGAGGCGCCTGGCGATCGCCAAGCAGCAGGTGGAAGGCGGCGCGCAGATCATCGACGTCAACATGGACGAAGCCATGCTCGATTCCGAGCAGGCCATGACCACCTTTCTGCACTACATCGCCTCCGAGCCGGACATCGCGCGCGTGCCGATCATGGTCGATAGCTCCAACTGGACGGTGCTCGAAGCCGGACTGAAATGCATGCAAGGCAAAGGAATCGTCAATTCCATCAGCCTGAAGGAAGGCGAAGAAGTGTTGCGCGAACGCGCTCGTCTGATCCGCCGCTACGGCGCGGCCATGGTGGTGATGGCGTTCGACGAGCGCGGCCAGGCGGATACCATCCAGCGCAAACTCGAAATCTGCCGCCGCGCCTACAAGCTGCTCACCGAGGTCGGCGTCCCGCCTGAGGACATCATTTTCGATCCCAATATTTTGACCGTCGCCACCGGGATCGAGGAGCACAACGAATACGCGGTGAACTTCATCGAAGCCACGCGGCAGATCAAGGCCACCCTGCCCTACGCGAAAGTCAGCGGCGGCGTCAGCAACATTTCATTTTCCTTTCGCGGCAATAACGTTGTGCGCGAAGCCATGCACTCCGCATTCCTGTATCACGCCATCCAGGCGGGCATGGACATGGGCATCGTCAACGCCGGGCAGTTGGCGATCTACGAAGAAATTCCCAAGGATTTGTTGGAGCTGGTCGAGGATGTGTTGCTGAACCGGCGGCCAGACGCTACCGAGCGGCTGCTGGCATTCACCGAAACGGTGAAAGCCAAGGGAAAAACGAAGGTCGAAGAGGGAGAGTGGAGAAAAGGCACGGTAGAGGAGCGCCTGTCGCACGCCTTGGTCAAGGGCATCGTCGAGTTCATCGAAATTGACACCGAAGAAGCTCGCCAGAAATATAGCAAGCCGCTGCAGGTGATCGAAGGGCCATTGATGGCCGCGATGAACGTGGTCGGCGATTTGTTCGGCTCCGGGAAGATGTTTCTGCCGCAGGTGGTGAAGAGCGCGCGGGTGATGAAGAAGTCAGTCGCCTATTTGCAGCCGTTCCTGGAAGCCGAAAAGCAAGTCGGGTGGAGCGCAAGCGAAGGGCCGGATAGTAATGGCCACGGTAAAAGGCGACGTTCACGACATCGGCAAGAACATCGTCGGCGTCGTGCTCGGCTGCAACAATTGGGAAGTAATTGACCTGGGCGTGATGGTGCCCAGCGACAAAATTCTTCAGGCAGCGCGCGATTCCAAGGCCGACATGATTGGGCTGAGCGGCTTGATCACTCCATCGCTCGACGAAATGGTCCACGTCGCCAAGGAAATGGATCGCCAGGGATTCGACTTGCCATTGCTGATCGGCGGCGCTACCACCAGCCGCACCCACACTGCGGTGAAAATCGCGCCGGGCTACCGCCACCCGGTGGTGCATGTGTTGGATGCGTCGCGTTCCGTGGGCGTGCTGGGAAGCCTAAGCAACGTGGAATTGAAAGTCGCTTTCATCGAAGAGAATCGCAAAGAGCAGGAGATCACCCGCGAAAAGCATCGCAACCGGTCGACCCAGAATCTGAAATCACTGGCCGAGGCGCGCAAGAATAAGTTCGCAATCGATTGGGCGTCCTACTCACCGCCCAAACCCTCCTTTCTGGGTCTGCGCAAACACGATCCAGTGGCGCTCGAACAGATTGTTCCGTACATCGATTGGACTCCGTTTTTCCACGCCTGGGAATTGCGCGGGATTTATCCGAGGATTTTCGACGCGCCCGAAGTGGGCGAGAAGGCCAAAGAACTTTTCGACGACGGCCAGCAATTGTTAGCGCGCATCGTGAAAGAAAAACTGATCGGGGCGCGCGCCGTTTACGGCCTCTTCGCCGCCAACAGCGTCGGTGACGACATCGAGATTTACGCCGACGACTCGCGCACCAGCTTGATGACCACCCTGCATACCCTCCGCCAGCAAACTCCTAAATCGGATGACCAGCCTTATCTCGCGCTTTCGGATTTCGTGGCCCCGCGCGAATCCCAGGTTCCCGATTACCTCGGCGCGTTTGCCGTTACCGCCGGCATCCACGTGGATGAACTGGTCCACAAATTCGAGAAAGACAACGACGATTACAACGCGCTGATGACCAAGGCTCTCGCCGACCGGCTCGCCGAAGGCCTAGCCGAGATGCTTCACAAATGCGCGCGCGACGCGTGGCAATACGGTCTGACGGAAACGCTGAGCAAAGACGACATGATTCACGAACGCTATAGCGGCATCCGTCCCGCGCCGGGATATCCCGCCGCGCCCGATCACACTGAAAAACGCTTGCTCTTCGATTTGGTCCACGCCGAAGAAAACGCCGGAATCACGCTCACCGAAAATTTCGCGATGATGCCCGCGGCCGCAGTCTCCGGATTTTATTTCTCGCATCCCGAATCGCGCTACTTCGCGGTGGGGAAAATCGATCGCGACCAGGTAGAAGACTACCACCGCCGCAAGGGCATGGATTTGCGCGCGATGGAACGCTGGCTCGCCCCCAATCTCAACTACGACCCGGAAACCTAGGCGGGTGGCACAACCATTCCTGGTTGTGGACTGGGGGCGCTGAGCGAAGCGAAGTGGGTGCCCCAGGTGTCGATTTCTCACCTGGGTTCCCTACGTTTTTGACTTGGCTTTGTAACGCCATCGTGGCCCCGACAATCGTGTCGGATACCGCCCCAAACACCAGCGGCACAACCATACTCAAGTAGCATGCCAACTACTTCTGGATCACCCCGCAAGCAATCCGCGCGCCGGCATTCCCTGCCGGATCGGTCTTGTAATCGTCCGGCTTTTCGTGAATTACCAGCGACGTCCCGGCCAGCGGGAACAAGGTGTTCGGCCCGGGGCCTAGGCTCACGCCCGGCGCGTTCACGGTAGTTTTCACGGTGCCGTCCGCTCCCACTTCAATATTAGATAGGTCGCCGGCGTGCGCGCCTTTGGGATTGTTTTTGCCGTGCTCCTTGCCTTCGGGGTTGAAGTGCGGCCCGGCGGACTTGAAATCGGGAGCGTCACACTTCCCTACCGAGTGAATGTGGAACGCGTGAGTGCCTGGCGGGAGCTGCGCAGCGTCGAGATCGATCTTTACGCCATCGTCGCTTTTCGCCAGCACCGCCGTCCCAATCTTGTCTCCCTTCGCGTTGTAAATATCAGCGTGCCCGGTCTGGGCCATGGCCGCGGTAGTCGCAAAAAGTAGTGCCGCAATCAAGGCCAAATATCGAATGTTCATAAAGCCCTCCCCATAAGGATTTTGAACAGCGGCTCGGTTAGAAGCTTAGCTCACCGCGGCGCCAGTTTCCAAGCGCGGCTCAACGATTTCTTGGTTGTGGCCCCAGACCTGCACGAGCTTCTCAACCTTTAGGGGCGACCACGTTCGTTGTGGCACAGCGACTGCTTGCGCTGAACCCCTTCGGGATTGACGGTTCGCTGGTCATTTTGTGCTCGCGCATTTTTGCAAATCGCATGGATTCGGATTTCGTAATTCTGTAGTTATCAGTGAGATGCATTTTCTAATGCCCACAACTGCCTCGATTCAGCATCCGCCCTGCGGCGCGGCAGAAACGCGACTGCGTACCCCTCCGGGACTGTCGATTTTCTTGGTCTGTATGGGGCTGCGTATTTTCGCAAATCGCCCTTCAAATTCGGTAATTCGATAGTATCCGCGAGATGCATTTTCTAATCCCCACAGGTGCCTGGATTCAGATTCCGTCCGCCCGGCGGCACGGCAGAAAAGCGACTGCGGCTGCGTCGGGATGGTCGATTTCCCGGGTTACTTAGTTTCCCTCCTGTTCGGTTCGAACGTAGCATTGCAGCGCGAGCGATGGAAGGGTGAATCCCTGTCGACAATTGGGGACTAGTGCGGGGCCGCAGAACCGGCCGTTTCCAGGTACGGCGGGTGTCTTGATTCTGCTGTTGAAGGTGGGTACCCCACTGGTCGGTGTTACGTATGGGGTTCTTGACTTCTATGTGTGAGTTGGTCTGAGGTCTTTGACTTTGACGTTCGGGTCCGTTCGGAATTTACTTTAAGACCTCAGTCGGAAGATCAACCGGCGCCAAGCCTTCCGTCTGCTGGGGTGGTTAGGCCTGGTATACGAGGTCGGTTCGCTGATAGGTCGCTTTTTGCCCGCATTGAGGACACTCCAACTCGGCGCCGCGAGCGTCGAACTCAGGCTTAGCAGGCAGGAAACGGTCTGCAATCCCCTGCTCGACGATCGCCGAATGCTCGAAACTCGATTTGCAGCTCGCGCACGTTAGAATCCACGATGGCATAGGGGCACCCAACACCAACCATATGCCAGGCGGGGAATTGGGGCATATACACGGAAACCCGCTTTTCGGATTTGCCGGGCCCTTAGAACTTCCCCCATCAATCTGCCGCAACTGCCGGGGATCTTTCGCACGCTGGATAAATGCTGTTAGATTCTACGCGGGAGTTTTGGCTCAAAAAGAAAATGGTGGACAGGGAGCGATCGCGATTTGACTGGCTGGACTTGCTTTGGCTCGCCTTTTTGGCGGGCCTGGCGCTGCTGCCGCCGGTCAACGAAATTCATAAGCAGCTGGTGCTGCTGGCGATTGGGGGCTTCCAGGTATTTGAGGGGCGGCTGATCGCGCGGCTTCCCGGGCGCGGAGCGGTCTACAGCATCCTGATTAAGACGGCGCTGGCTACGCTGCTGCTCGAGCATACCGGCGACGTGGGGATCAACAGCTCGTACTATCCCATTTACTATTTGCCGGTGGTGACCGCGGCGATTAATTTCGGCGCGATTGGGACCATCCTGTGGACTCTGGGCATTTCGCTGGCGTACTGCTCGTTGTTGATTCCGGCGCTGCAGGAATTCGAGGTGCTGCCTGCGGGATATCTCGAGCTGGCGATCCGCATCCTGTTCTTCTTTCTGGCGGGGATGCTGGTGAACCGGTTCGTGGTGGAAAACAAAAAGCAGGTGCTGCTTTACCAGCACCTTTCCGAGCAGCTGGCGCAGACCAATCGCGAACTGCAACGGGTGCAGGCCGATGCGCGCCGCGCGGAACGTTTGGCCGCGCTGGGTCAGCTTTCTGCCGGGCTGGCGCACGAGATTCGCAATCCGCTGGGAGTGATCAAAGGCTCCGCGGAGATGCTCGAGAAAAAGCTACGGGGCGCGAATCCGCTGGAAAGCGAACTGGCCGGGTACATCTCGTCGGAAGTAAACCGGCTCAACGGCCTGGTGACGCGGTTCCTGGATTTCGCGCGGCCCTCCCAACTGGAATTGAGTCCGCTGCGAATTGAAAGCGTTCTGGAGCGGGCGCTGGAGGCGGCGCGCGCGCGATACCCCACTGCCGCGGTCAGCGTCGAGCGCGATTATGCCAAGAACCAGCCGGCGATTCTGGCGGACGAGCAATTGTGCGAGCAAGTATTTGCCAACCTGATCTTCAACGCGTACGAAGCGATGGAAGGTGTTCCCGGGAAGTTGCGGGTGGCCACATCGGCGGAGTCGCGCGATGGCCAGCCGGGACTGTGCGTGGAGATCGAGGATTCTGGGCCCGGCGTGCCGCCCGAGTTACGCGAACAGATTTTCAATCCGTTTGTGACTTCCAAAAAAACCGGCGTGGGATTGGGGCTGTCCATCGTGGCGAAAATCGTTGACGACCATCGCGGCACGATTCAATTGAAGAGCGGAGCGGGCCAGGGCGCGCGATTTCAGGTGTTCCTGCCGGCGTCTGGCGCGGCTGGCCCGACCAGTGCGACTGCTGCGAGCGGCGCGCCTGGCGCGGCCGATGCGGGGACCGAAAAAGGGTCTGTGCAAGAGTCCGGCACACGGGCTGGTACCGACCAACATGCATGAGATCGTTCCCCACCGGCCCCGCGGATCGGAGATAGAATTACCGTCATGCCATCGGTTCTGATCGTCGAAGACGAAGCGAAAATGCGCCGGCTGCTGGAGCTGAGCCTGGGCGAGGAAGGGTACGTGACCTATTCCGCCGGGGACGCCGAGACCGGCATCAAGATTTTGAGCCGGGAGACGATCGACCTGGTGATCACCGACTTGCGTCTGCCGGGAATGGGCGGACTGGAATTCCTGCACGCCATCAAGAAATCCACGGCGCGGCTGCCGGTGGTGGTGATGACCGCGTACGGAACGGTGGAGTCCGCGGTGGAAGCGATGAAGCAGGGCGCCGGCGATTACGTGCTCAAGCCGTTTGCGCTGGCGGAAATGCTGATGGTGGTGCGCAAGGAACTGGCGGCAAACCAACTGGTGGAAGAAAACCGCACGCTGCGCGAAGCGCTGGGTCAGCGCTACGAGTACGAAAATATCGTGGCGCGCAGCGAGCGCATGCAAGCGGTGCTGGCGATGGTCGAGCGGGTGGCCCCGACCAATACCACGGTATTGCTGGGAGGAGAAAGCGGCGTGGGCAAGGACCTGATCGGTCGCGCCATCCACGAGCATTCGCACCGCGCCTCGGGTCCGTTCATCAAGATCAACGCCACCGCGATTCCCGAAAATCTGCTGGAAAGCGAACTCTTCGGCTACGAGAAAGGCGCCTTTTCGGGCGCGGCCACCAGCAAGCCCGGTAAGTTCGAATTGGCGGATAAGGGCACGCTTTTTCTCGACGAGATTGGCGATGTGCCGCCCGCCACCCAGGTGAAGCTGCTGCGGGTGCTGCAGGAACGCGAGTTCGAGCGGCTGGGCGGCACGAAAACGCTGAAGGTGGACGTCCGGCTGGTGGCTGCGACCAACCGCGACCTGCGCGCCGCGCTCGAGGACGGCACGTTTCGCGAAGACCTTTATTACCGGTTGAACGTGGTCGCCATCGATATCCCCGCGCTGCGTGATCACAAGGAAGATATTCCCGGGCTGGTGGATTTCTTTCTGAAGCGCTTTGCGAAAGATAGCCAGCAGCCGGTCCGCGCGGTAACTCCGGCCGCGGTGAAAATGCTGATGGATTTCTCCTGGCCGGGGAACGTGCGCGAGCTGCAAAATATTATCGAGCGAGCGATCACGCTTTCGGCGCGGGAGACGCTGGATGTTGCGGATTTTCATCTCGACGCGGCGTCTTCGCGGTCCTCCCCAGCCCGGGCTGGCGCGACGGGCCCCGCGCCCTTGCTGCCGGAAGGCAAAACGCTGGAAGAATGGGAGCATGAAATTATTCGCGAGGCGCTGGCGCGGGCCAACGGCAACAAGAGCCAAGCCGCGCGAGCGCTGGGTCTGTCTCGCAACGCCCTGCGGTATCGGTTGTCGACCATGGGCGCGCCCGATACTGGAGAAGGCGATACCTAGGAGCGCCACTGGTTGAAAACCACCAGTGGTGGTTGAAAGCAGCCAATTCCCTGCGATTTCCGCTGCTCGCACCGGCGGTTACCCTCCACTAACTATCCTACAATCAATAACTTGAATGACACGAGCCGAGCCACGCGAGTTTGGTCCTATACCTGCAATATCTGCACTGAAATCAAAGAGATGACCCGCACGGGCAAGTCAGTAGGGTGGGGGGACGGTCGGGAGGCACGAAATGAAAAAACTTCTTCTCACGGTGGCGGCGGTGGTCCTGGCGTTCGCGAGTACGGCTCGCGCGCAAGATCCGCAAGATAATTCCGCACATACGCAGATCAATTCCGCTGATGCGCAAGACAATTCCGGGGGAGATGCGCAAGCGCCTGCCACCGATGGTCCGAGCGATGCCGCGACGGCGAGCGGCGTGGGACGCGTCAGCCTGATTCACGGAGACGTCTCGACGCAGCACAACGGCTCGACCGATTGGACTGCGGCAACCATAAACACGCCGGTGGTCTTGGGCGACAGCGTCGCCACTGGCGCCGGCGGGCGCACCGAGGTGGAACTGGACTACGCCAACGTTCTGCGCATGGACCAGAACACCAACGCCAAGATTGTGGACCTCACGCGCAAACATATTCAGCTGCAACTGGGGTCGGGATTGGCGGACCTCAGCGTGATAGCCGGTAACGAAGCGCAATCGGAAATCGACACGCCCAATATGGCGGTGCACCCGGTGGGAGATGGCATCTACCGCATAGAGGTTCGCTCGGATTCAGATACTCGCGTGACCGTGGTGCGCGGCCAAGCGGATATCAGCACACCGCAAGGCAGCACGCGCGTCTCGACCGGCCAGATGATTACGATTCGCGGAACCGACAATCCTCAATACCAGACCAGCAACGCTCCGGCGCGCGATGAGTGGGATGAGTTTAATAGCAGCCGCGACCGGCACATCAATCAAGCGGCGAGCTGGCAGAACACCGATCGCTATTATGTTGGAACGCAGGACTTGGATCCTTACGGGCACTGGCAAGACGTGCCGGACTACGGCAAGGTCTGGGTGCCCTCGGGCGGTCCGGACTGGGCTCCGTATCGTGACGGACGGTGGACCTACGAGCCGTACTACGGATGGACGTGGGTATCCTACGAGCCGTGGGGATGGGCTCCGTATCACTACGGACGGTGGTTCGTGTATGGCGGTAGCTGGTGCTGGTGGCCTGGGCCGGTAGTCGGGTATCCGGGATATTACCCGGTGTGGGCGCCCGCCTACGTTTCCTTCTTCGGGTTTGGCCCGCACGTTGGATTCGGAATCGGAATCGGCTTTGGATTTGGCGTGGGATTCAATTTCGGGCACGTGGGCTGGCTGGCGATCGGACCCGGAGATTTCTACCATCCGTGGTACGGAGCTTACGCCCGGAGCTATGGGGTGACCGCGATCGGCGCGCACGTGGGCGGCGGCATTGGTCCTCTGTACCCGCACGGAGTGGCGCATCCGTATTCCAACATCGGATTGGCGGCCACCAATGCACGCGTTCGCGGGGGCATGTCTTCGATGGCGTCGAATGAATTCGGGCATACCGCGGTTCCCGCGCATCAGGCGGCGATCGATGCGAAGACCTTCCGCGAGGGCGGAATGGTTTCCGGACGGATGCCGGTGCAACCTACCAAGGCGAGTTATCAGTCGGTGAGCCGGCCGGTGAATCCGTCGTCGGTGCCGAGCCACTCGATGGCGCAGCAGCACTTCTTTAACAGCGCGCAGAATGGATCGAGGGCTACCGGTTCGAACTCTTTGGCTAACCGCAATGGGTCGTCTGCGACAGGTGGGAGCGCCAACCGCGGCTTCACCGCGCCAGCGGCACGTTCTGCGGGAGGCACGCAAGGTAACTGGCACACGTTCACAGCTCCGGCGTCGCACTCGACGGCGGGAAATGCCGGCGGTGGGTCAGCAGGCGGGCGTGGGTATTCTGCGTCTTCGCCGAGCAACGGGGGCTACTCTCGTCCTTCGCTGAACATGAGCCACCCGATCGTCGCGCCCCGCTCGTCTTCGTCCTACGGCTACGGCGGAGGTAACTCAACCAATCGTGCACCAGCGAATACTTATCGCGCGCCGGCCAACACTTATCGTTCCCCGAGTGTCGGCTCCGCAAGTCGTCCGAATTCAACTTATCGTGCGCCGTCAAATTCTGGCGGAGGCAGTACTCGGAGCAACGGCGGCGGCCGGAGCGAGAGTGGCGGAGGACATGCTTCGGGAGGGTCCGGACATTCCGCCGGACACCCGCACCGCTAAAGGGTGTAACGGATCGGACCGCGTGTTTCGCGTAACGAAGTCGCTGCCCCATTTTTTGTTAGCGAGATGTTCGGCGCGGTGTCCGTGGTCTTACGTAGCGGATGGTACTGAGTGCGCCTGGCTGTTTAGGACGGGGAGGACTGCCGGACGTCCTATACAGGATGTGGATGGTTTTAGGCAAAATGTGCAAAAGTTTGGCACTCCGTTGCTATCGAGACATATTTCCACAGACTAAGCGCTTGATACTATGAGACTTATAATATTCTCACAATTCTCATTGAATGGCACAGAGCTTGCTGTACCATGTAGGAACTACTTGGAGAATGTAAAAATGACGTACGTAAGGTTGTTGCTGGTCGCCGGGCTGGTCTTAGCCGGTGCCTTCGACCTTCGTGCCGACGGCGTACAGGCATTCGACCCCCAAGCGCTCAACCTCGGTAGAAAACCAGCCGTTCAAGTACGGAACGGAACAATCAAGCCGCCTTCCGACGCCGTTCCGCCAATCACCTTGGAGGCAATTTTTGATGGACCGCATGCGGGCTCATTCACATGTTCGATCGTGAATCAGATGCCTGGAACAGGTGTGGCCGCGCTCAACACGCACAGTGCAACGACGGCCAGCAGTGACTTGGGTTCCTGTGCGATCGGCGCGCCGAGTAGCGACAGCATCACTTATGCTTTGTTCAGTGGTCCACAGAGTCTGGGCAAGACGAGCACCGGGGCTGCGGGAATGCCGCTCCGATTCGTGAATCAGGTTGCTGCCATCAGCGCACCAGTGCCGGAGCCGGCGTCACTGCTGCTGCTCGCCACTGGTGTGCCGCTAATCTGGCTGGGCCGCAGACTGAGCAAGAATCGCCGCAACAACGCCGTCACCAAAACTCCGATCTCTCCCACGTTATAAAAGCGATCTCGCGGTGCGAGCTTAGCCTAGATTGAGAACCAATAGCCGCGGCTCGGTCATCTCTTCGATGGCGTAGCGCAATCCCTCGCGGCCGAGTCCGGAATCCTTCACACCGCCGTATGGCATGTGGTCGATGCGAAAGGCAGAGCTGTCGCCGACGATCAGGCCGCCGACTTCCAATTCCTGATATGCCTGGAAGATGAGTTTCAGGTCACGGGTAAAGAGCCCGGCTTGCAACCCGAAGGGCGAATGGTTCACGGCGCCGAGCGCGTCGCTGAATTGATCGTAGGGCTGAACGATCACGACCGGCGCGAAGACTTCCTCGCAGCTCACTTTCATCTCCGGGCGGGTGTGCGCCAAGACGGTGGGATCGAGCATCGTGCGCCGCCGTCTGCCCCCCGCGAGCGGCGTGGCTCCCTGCTGAACGGCTTCGTTGATCCACGATTCGGCGCGGCGGGCTGCGTCTTCATTAATCATCGGACCAAAGTCAGTAGCCTCATCGAGTGGATTGCCGGTGACGAGTTTCGCGACGCGCGCGAGCAGCGCATCGGTGAACTTTTGTTCGACTTCGCGCTGCACGTAGATCCGCTGCGCCGATATGCAGCTCTGCCCGGCGTAGGAAAATCCGCCTGCTACGCAACGCTCGGCTGCGAAATCAACGTCGGCGTCGCTGTGGACGATCACCGCGGCGTTTCCACCGAGTTCGAGAGTAACTTTTTTCTTCCCGGACTTGGCCTTGAGCATCCAGCCCACTTTACCGCTGCCGGTGAAGGTGAGCATCTTCAAGCGATCGTCGGCGACCATTTTTTCCGCGTCGGAATTCGATAACGGCAGAATATGCAGCGCGCCGGGCGGCCATCCGGCACTCTCAATCGCTTCGCCCAACATGAAGGAGGTGAACGGCGTCTGCGGCGCGGGCTTCAGGACCACCGTGCAACCCGCGGCAATCGCGGGCGCGAGTTTATGGGCCACCAGGTTCAGCGGAAAATTGAAGGGCGTGATCGCGGCAATCGGACCGAGCGGAAAGCGGCGAACGATTCCGCTGCGGCCGGCAGCCGACGCTTGGAGATCCAGCGGCAACCATTCCCCGCCGATGCGAGTGGCCTCTTCGGCGGCCACGGCGAAAGTGAAAATCGCGCGATCCACCTCGGCCCGCGCGGTGCGCACGGGTTTTCCCGCTTCGAGCGCGATGCAGCGGGCAAACTGCTCGCGGCGTTCGGCCAATTTGGCGGACACAGCATGCAGGATGCGCTGGCGCTCAAAAGGCGGCATTTTGCGGGTAATTTCAAACGCGCGCACGGACGAACAGATGGCGGTTTCGAGATCGGCGGAGCTGGCACGAAACGTGGCGCCGACCACCGTGCCGTCGTACGGCGAACGAATCGAGATGCGCTCGCCCTCGGCAATCCATTTGCCGTCGAGCAAGAAGCCGTGGTTCATCACCGCTTTTGAAACCGTGGTCACTAAGTTATTCTCCTCACAGACTGCGGCGGCGCGTTGCGCCGACTTTATGTGGTGTAAGACCCGACTGGTTGGCGCGATTCGCACACCGAAGCCAGAGCCGCCTCGATGATGGCGAGTCCTTCATCGAACTGGTCGTCGGTAATCACCAGCGGCACCAGAACGCGGAGAACGTTGCCGTAAGTGCCGGCGGAGATGGTCAGCAGGCCGTGTTCGTAACAATATTTTACGACCTTCTCGGTTTCTTCTTTGGCAGGCTCGCGGGTCTCGCGCGAGCGTACTAGCTCGATCGCACGCATGGCGCCTAGCCCTCGGGTTTCACCCACGATGGCCCAACGATTCTGCCATTCGCGCGAGCGCTGCTCGAAGCGCTTGCCGAGTTGATCGGCGCGTTGCATCAACCGGCCATCTTTCAATTCTTCGAGCACCGCGAGGGCCGCGGCGCACGCTACGGGATTCCCCACGAAAGTGCCGCCTAGGGCGCCTTTCCCGGGCGCATCCATAATTTCCGCGCGCCCGGTGACTGAGCCGAGCGGCAAACCGCCACCGATAGACTTCGCGGTAACCAGAATATCGGGCTCGATGCCAAATTTTTCGGAGGCAAACATCGCGCCCGTGCGTCCGATGCCGGTCTGGACTTCATCGGCGATCAAGAGAATTCCGTGGCGGCGGCAAAGCTCCTGTAGCATGGGCAGAAATTCCGGAGGAGGGGTAACGAATCCGCCCTCGCCGAGAATCGGCTCAACGATGATTGCAGCGATTGAATCCGCGGCCACCACGCGCTTGAAGCTGTCTTCGATATGCGAGGCGCAGAAAACCTTACAGGATGGGTAGGCCAGTGAATACGAGCAGCGATAGCAATAGGCAAACGGCACGCGATAAATATCGGAAGCAAAGGGCGCGAACCCCTCTTTGTACGGATTGGTCTTGCTGGTGAGCGACATGGTCAGCATGGTGCGGCCGTGGAATGCGTCTTCGAAACAGACGATGGCTGGGCGCTTGGTGTAGTGCCGGGCGATTTTGATGGCGTTTTCGATGGCTTCCGCCCCAGTATTTACCAGCAGCGTCTTTTTCGGAAAGTTTCCGGGAACCAGGGCGTTCAATTTCTCGGCCACCTCGACGTAGCCTTGGTACGGGGCAACGCTGAAGCAGGTGTGCAGAAATTTTCCGAGCTGCGCGTGTATCGCACGCAAAACGCCGGGCGAACGATGACCGGTGTTGACGCAGCCGATGCCACCGGCAAAATCGATAAACCTGTTTCCGTCCACATCGTCCACCACCGCGCCTTCCGCTTGGGCGGCAAACACCGGCGTGGAATGAGCGGGGCCTCGCGGAACCGCGGCCATGCGGCGGCGCATCAGTTCGATGGATTTCGGTCCGGGTATTGGGGTGCACAGTTCAACAGTTAGCATGTCAGTACCATCCAATCGGCGATTCGTTGAGGTTGATGTGGACCTGCTTGGTCTCGAGATACTCATCCACTCCATGCGGCCCCAGCTCGCGGCCAAATCCAGACTGCTTGTAGCCACCCCAAGGAGCTTCGACGTAGGTGGGCTGCATGTGGTTGACCCACACGATTCCGGCGCGGAGCGCTTTCACAATGCGAAACGCCCGAAAAATATCGCGCGACCACACCGCCGCGGCCAAACCGTAGGGAGTGGCGTTGGCAATGCGGATCGCTTCGGCTTCGTCGGAGAAAGGGATCACCGCAGCGACCGGGCCAAAGATTTCTTCCTGAGCGATGCGCGCGGAATTATCCACATCGTAGAAAATGGTGGGCTCAACGTAGAATCCGCGGTCGAAATTCGCGGCGCGGCCGCCTCCGGCAGCGACCTTGGCCTCGGTCTTGCCGAGTTCCTGATACGACCGCACCCGGTCGTATTGATCTTGGCTGACCAGCGGACCCATCTTGGTCTCGCGTTCGAGCGGAGCGCCCACGCGGATCGTTTTGGCTTTGGCGGACATGGCGTCGACGAACTTCGAGTAGATTTTTTTCTCGACCAAGATGCGGCTCCCGGCGGAGCACACTTCGCCCTGGTTGATGAATACGCCGAAGAGCGCGCCGTCGATGGCGGCTTCGAAATCCGCGTCGGCAAAAAAGATGTTGGGTGACTTCCCTCCCAGTTCGAGGGTTACCCGCTTCACGGTATCTGCCGCGGACTTCATAATTATTTTTCCGACTTCGGCGCTGCCGGTGAAGGCGATCTTGTTCACGTCCGGGTGGCGCACCAGCGGCGCGCCGGTGGATTCGCCCAGGCCCGTGATGATGTTCACTACGCCGTCGGGCAGGCCCACTTCCGGAAACCACGCCCCCATTTCGAGCGCGGTGAGCGGAGTTTGCTCCGCGGGCTTGAGCACGCAGGCGCAACCGGCAGCCAGCGCGGGCGCGAGCTTCCACGCGGCCATCAGCAGCGGATAATTCCAGGGGATAATTTGTCCGGCCACGCCCACCGGCTCTTTCATCGAAAGGCTCAGCGCGTTGTCGGGAACCGGATTGACCTGTCCGGTGATTTTCGTGGCCAGGCCGCCGTAGTATTCAAAGCAGGTAGCGGCGTCGGCGATGTCGTATTCGGCCTCGACGATTGGCTTGCCGGAATTCTGGCATTCGATGCGGGCTAGCATGTCGGTGTTCTGGCGGATCTTTTCCGCCAGGCGGAAGAGCACGCGGCCGCGCTCTTGCGCGGAGGTGGAACTCCACGGGCCAGTTTCGAAGGCAGCCTTGGCGGCGGCCACTGCGGCGTTCACTGACTGGGGGCCGGCGTCGGGGACGGTGGCGATCACTTCTTCGGTGGAGGGGTCGTAGACGGAAAGTGGTTTGGCGCCGTCGCCGCCCTGCCACTTGCCATCGATTAACATTTGATATTTCCGGACGTTGGTTGGTGCGCTGCTGGCCATGATTATCTCCCTACCGTCAACGTGCCAAAACCGACTTCAAAACCAAGGTCAAAACACCCACCCCAAAAACCGGGGAAGGGTCGGGCACCCCAAAGACATGGAGACGTGGAGCAAAAGCAAAGTCATAATCTAACCAAAGTCAAAATCAAAACCTTTCCACATTCAAAATCTTATCAAAGTCAAAAGCTTGCCGAAGTAAAAACCTCCGTTCGAGGGGGACTGCTACGCTGGCCTCGCCGCCGGCGTTTGCTTGCGGCTGCCGTACACAAAGAAAAAGAACCATGCTAAGCCGATGAAGAAAAGCGTGCCGGTCATCATCTTTACTTCATATACCCACAGCGATTTAATCTGCTGCGCGGGAAAAAACGCCAAGATAATGCCTAATGTGGTGGTCAATAGACCGCTGGCGCCGGAGAGGAGCAACACTGGCTTGGAATAGCGGCCTTTGCCGTCGGGCGGAGCGGCGGCAATCTTTAACAGGGCGATGAAAATGTAGAGGAACGGAATCAATTGCAAAACCACCGCCAAAGACAGCATCGTCTGAAACGCTTCGGCCACACCCGCGCCCGCAAAATCCATCAAGCACAGTAAAAAAGAAACGACGCCGTGAACGGTGAGCGCCATGTACGGGGTGTTGTAGCGCGGATGCAACTTGCCCAGCCACGACGGCAAATACGAATCCAGCCCCGCGACGAAGGGAATTCGCGCCGATCCGGCCAGCCATGCCGATCCAATCCCGGCGATCGACAAACTCAATACCAACGCAAACGGCGCAAGAATCCAGCCCACGCCCACCTGCGCGGCCATGTGACTCACCGCCTGGACGATTCCCTGCAGCACGCTGATGTCATTCTTGCCGACCGCGATCAGCAAAGTGAGCGTGGCTCCGATGTACAACGCGCCGGAAATCAGACCGCCCCAAATCACCGCGAAAGGAAGCGTCTTGGCCGGGTTTTGGATCTCGTCGCCCATCACCGACGCTAGCTCGAGGCCAACCAACCCAAAACAAATTACGCCAAACGCGTTCAGCACCATTCGAGGGTTGGCGGGAATTCGAAAATCAGCGGAGGTAATGGTGGTACCGAAGTGGGCGTAGACGATTATTCCCAGGCCGATTAAAGTCGCCGCGGCAATTCCGGTGCCGATGCCTCCGAGATTGTTGATCCACTTCCCTACGCCCAGGCCAACGATGTTCAGGACCACCAGCAATGCCAACAGGGCCAGGCACGCGGACAAGGCGAACCATTTGTTGTCGGCTAGCTGAATCCAGTGCCCACCTGGCACGAACACGCAGACGCCCACAAAGTAGAGGAGGACAGTGGGCACGTAGAGCATGTTGTTGGTCCAGTAGCACCAGCCCGAGAGGAAGCCGTTAAAATCGCCGAAAATCTCTTTGGTCCAGAGGTAAACGCCGCCTTCGCCTGGATAGCGCTGGCCTAGCTCGATGACTGCAATTCCCTGCGGCCAGAAGAATAGGATCAGCGAGATGATCCACAGCCAAATCGTGACGCCGCCATTCGCGGCGATCGACGGGAGTACGTTTAGGTTGAAAACGGCTACGACGAACAGGAGCACCAAATCCCAGCGGCCTAGGACTCGTTGCAGATGCGGTTTCGAATCGCTCTCGGTCGCTGGCACGTGCGCTCCGTTCACTCCGGAAGGACCTTATTGAGAATCGTGATCGTTGCAATATCCCGACTGCGTGAGTCGGGCGCCGCACCTTGCTCGGACAAAATTCCGCACCCTTAACGGCGAAGGCTGCGCCACCCAGCGCGCTACGCGCGCCGCTCTCCCCGGGAACTGCCACTCAACTTTAGTGGGCGGCGGTCGCCGTTCGGAGCTGCTGAGCTGCCACCAGATCGGGAGCGATCTGGGCGAAGGTGGCGATGTGGCGGTCGATGTCCGCTTCGGTGTGGGCGACGGAGATGGTCCACTGCTCGTCCCACCAATAGGGCTGGGCCATTACGCCGCGATTGACCATCGCGAACCAGTAGTGGCGCCATAGGTCGCTATCTACGCCCAGCCAATCGCGATAATTCTGAATTGGCTTGGGAAAGAACATCAGCGCGCCGTTGGCTCCTGCGCTCACCATGTAGGCATTCAGGCCGGTCTTTTTCAGGACGTCTTCGTAGCCACTCACCAGTTTCTTATTCAAGCGCTCGACATGAACGTAAGCGTCTTTGGTGAGCACTTCGCGGAAAGTGGCCAGACCCGCGGCCATGGCCACTGGATTGGTGTTGTAGGTGCCGCCGTGGAAAACGCGATGATCGGAGATCAGATTCATGATTTCCTTGCGCGCACCGAAAGCCGCCAGCGAGAAGCCACCACCAATCGATTTCGCCAGGCAAACCAGGTCGGGCTGGATCTTGAAATATTCACACGCACCGCCGTATCCGAGCTTGGCGCCGGTTTTCACCTCATCGAAAATCAAGAGCGCGCCATTGGCCTTGGTGATCGAGCGTAGGGACTCGAGGTATCCCGGGTTGGGCATCAGGATGCCTACGTTCATCATGATCGGCTCGACGATCACCGCGGCGATTTCGTTGGGATGTTTCTGAAATAGTTTTTCCACCATCGCCGGATCGTTGAATTGGGCGACCAAAGTGTTGGCCACTGACGCCTTGGGAATTCCCTCGCCACCCGGCACCGCAATGGGCGCATCCGGGGGCCCGACTTCCTTCAGCTTGGGCTTTAGCGAGACCAGCACGGAATCGTGCAAACCGTGATAGCCGCCTTCCATTTTGATGATCTTGTCGCGGCCGGTCGCGGCGCGGGCCAGGCGCACTGCATGCATGGTGCATTCGGTGCCGCTGTTGCTGAACCTGACCATGTCGATCGGGTAGCGGCTACAGATTTCCTGGGCTAGCTCGAATTCGGCGTCGTGAGGCATGCCGAACATGGTGCCGGTCTGCAGCTTTGACTCGACGGCCTTCACCACCGCGGGGTGCAGGTGCCCGGCCATTAGCGCGCCAAAGCAAAGATTGAAGTCGATATATTCGTTACCATCGATATCGTGGATGTGGCCGCCGCGGCCGTCGCGGACAAATATTGGGTAGGGATCGTAGGCGCGGTAGTTGCTGGCTACTCCCAGGGGGATGCGCGTGAGGGCCTTGGCGTGCGCCTCGCGCGACTGGGGTGTGCGCTTCTCGTATGTTGCTAGTTCCTTTTGTAGACCTTCGTGCATGACTGCCTCCTGAAGCTGGTGCTTCGAATCAAACTGGATCCCTTGCGATTTGGAAATCGCTGAAACCGGTGCTCAAGGCAAAGAAATCTAAGTCCAGATCCGCACCCTTGACGGCGAAGGGTGCGCCACCCAACTACAGAGTCAGGGGCAAAACTTGCTCGGCTCGGGCGGAAAGAGGCCGTTGCGGAGCTGACGTGCAAAGGCCCGGGGCTTCGACCCCGGGCCCTTTCGAATCTTGAACACGGCGTTCCGACGGAAAATGGAGCGCCGGCTGACTTCAGAACAGAAACTTCAATCCAAACTGGAGCACGCGAGGATCGCGGGCCTTGAGCACTTCGCCGAAGGTGGTATCGCTAAAATTCCCATCGGGATTGTTGAATTGAGTGTGATTCCAGAGGTTGCTGAAATCAGCCCGGAATTCGGTATTCAGTTTTTCTGAGATCTGGGTGCGCTTCTGAATGGACATATCGGTCTCGCTGATGGCCGGCCCGCAGCACAGTGCGTGCGGGCCGTTCCCGAAAGTCCCTTCGGCAGGATCGTTGATATTGGAGGTATTGAAGTAATAGCCTCCGTTGGTCTTGGGATTCTCGAACTGCACTTTGCCGTTGATCTCGGGAGTATTCGCGTCTTCGAAGAAGAAGCTGCTCTCCAGCTCCAAGTCGTCCCCGGTAAAGAAGCGGATGGGGAAGCCGGACTGGAAGGTGACGATCGAGGAAAGCGCCCAACCGTCCGCGACCTTGCCGGCAAACCCAGAATACTTCGGCGCCGGAATCTCCCAGATGGGGCTGAAGACGAAGCGGTGCTTGGCGTAATTCAGCGAATCGCCGCGGCTGAGAGCGTAGTTGATGGGATTCAATTCGTTCTCAAACGAAGCGCCCTGATCGATGGCTTTGCTGAAAGTGTAGGAGAAATTGAAGAACAGCCCCTTAGCCATGGAACGGTCCAGCGAGACCTGTAGTGCGTTGTAATTGGAATTGGCGATGGTGTCTTCCGCGAAAATATTGCTGAAGACCGGCACGCCGTCCGGCGGGCAACCAGTCATTGCCGATCCGCTCAGCGGCTGGCACTGTGGCGATGAATATTTTCGGAGACCGACCAAGATGATTCCGTTGGGGCCTACCACTGTGCCGGGACTCAGAGTGGTCTGCCCGCCGGGACCGTAGGGCAGGACCAAACCGCCGTTCGGATTGGAGGAAGTCGGGGTGATCGCCGGGATCACGGTGCCCGGCGCGACGTAGTACTCCGAATCGGAACCGAAGGGACCGCAACTTTCGGGGCTACCGCCCGGACCGGCGAGCACGTTATTGGGATTGGCGGTCGCGATGGCCGCGAGTCCCAAACAGGTTTGGGCATTCCCGATGTCGAGGTCGTGCGAAGCGAGTAGGCGGTGGTCCTCAGTGCCCACGTAGGCGACGCGCAGGATGGTGTCCTTGGCCATTTGGCGCTCGATGGTCAGGTTGTATTGCTCGGAATACTGTGCGCGCAAGTGCGGTTGAAATTCGCCGAAGAGTAGAAGCGGGCGGAACGTGGACCAATCCACGCATCCTGCGGGCCCGGTGGTATCGAAACAGGGAGTGCTGGGGTTCTGATGAATCACACCGTGGAAAGGATTGGGTTCCTGGGTGCCGTCCTGCAACAAGAAGGGCGTATTGAACAGTGGATTCTCAAAAATCGAGCTGCCCCCGAACGGAGGCTCGGCGCTGAACTGCTCCATAACCAACTGCTCGATGGGATTGTAGAAAAGACCAAATCCCATGCGGACGCTGAAATGCCCCGGACCGCCAGCGATTTTACCCAACATGCCCTCGGTCCAGTTCGGACTCCAGGCGATACCAATGCGGGGAGCAAAGGCCTTGTAGTAGGTGGAGGTGAGGCCTCGGGGCACGCCTTTATCTCCCGGAAATACGAGTCCGGTGGGGAAAATCGAGTTGTTGGCAGTGTCCGGCCCGCAATCACCTGGGGAAAGGCCGAGGTTGGCGGCACTGGTAGCGGAGAGCCAGCAGGGATACTGAGTGGTGGTTTGGCCCGGACGAAACGTCTGCAGGCGGTTCTCGGTGTCGATGTACGGAGAGTTCAGTTCCCAACGCAAACCGTAATTGATAGTCACCGTGGGCCGGATTTTGAAACTGTCTTGCACGAACAAATAGAAAGCCTTGTTGCGATTGTTCAATCCCTGAGCGGCTCCCTGGGAGTAAGTGGAGGGAGCGCCGATGAAATAGTTGGGATAGGAATCCGGGTAGCCGACGTCATTGGTGCTGGGCGCGTCGCAGCTCGCCGAGGGGTTGGTGGGCGCACACAAGTTGGTGTCGCTCAGGAAGTCGAAATCGCCGTTGATGTTGTAATAGAGAAACTGGTCGAAACGCTGCAGGCGGAAATCGCCGCCGAACTTGAGGGTGTGCTTCCCGAGGATGCGGGTGAAATTGTCGGTCCACTGAAAGGTATTGCCGGTCTGTGGCAATTCGCCCTCGCTGTTGTTCCCGATGGCGAAGCCGCCAGAGACGCTGATGAACGGGACGCCAGTGCGCCCAGGCAGGTTGGTAGTGATTCCCGCGGCGGGATCGCTGGGGTCGGCGAAGCAAACCGAGGAAGCCACCGTGGGGCAGGAACTCTGGACGCTGGCGAAGGTGCGCTCCGGATGGTTCAAATTGCCCTGAGATTCCCGGAAAAAGTTGAAGCGCGATTCATTGACGGAGGTCGAACCGATGGTCCAGGTGTGGCTTACGTTGACCTGTTGCACGCGAGTCTTGAAAATGCCGCCGAACCCCGGGACATTGGCGCCCGCGGCCTGGAAATCGGAAAAAGGATCGGTGTGGTTGTCGTCGTCGAAGTAGTAGTAAGCGCTGAGTTGCTGCGAATTGGTAAGTTTGTGGTCGAGGCGAAGAGTGGTTTGATCTTCGCGCTCCGGCTTCACCGGAGTGAGCCCGATGGTGCCGGTGCCGTATGGTGCGACGTATCCATTGTAGAGATCCAGCGCGGTGGGATCGTAGCACTGCACCGGAATTACATTTCCCGGGAAAATGTTCTGAAAATATTGGCCTACGCTATTGCTTACTCCGCCCTGCCAGGGGCTGTTGGCGGCAACCTGCTGCGCGGTAGCTGCCGAATCGCAAGTGGTGCCGGAGCCGCCGGTGGTGCGCGCGCCAACTTCACTCGCAAAAGTCGGGTTGACCATGGTGCCCACGAAAGTGGGCCCTGCGGAGAAATCGCCGCCGGCTTCCGCGGCCGATGGCAAGGTTACCGAACCTGACGGGATTCCCTGCCGCAACCGATCGCCTTCGTAGGAACCGAAAATAAAGGTTCTGTCCTTCTTGATCGGGCCGCCGATGGTGGCGCCGAACTGGTTCTGGTTGTATTGCGGATTCACGGTGTCAAACGCACCACGCGCGTTCAGATCTTTGTTGCGGAAAAACTCGTAGGTGTCTCCGTGCACCTGGTTGGTGCCGGACTTGGTCACCACGTTCACCACCGAGCCCGAATTCCGGCCATATTCGGCATCGAAGGTGTTGGTGATGACGCGAAATTCTTCGATCGCATCCGGAGAAGGTTGAATGGCTGGGAGGTTCACGAAAATGTCGTTGCCGTCTCCACCGTTCACCATGTAGTTGTTGGCTCGGCCGCGGCCGCCATTCACTGAAACCACGCCCACGTTGCTGCTGCCGTAAAACAAGTCGGCGCCCAATTGGGACTGCACGCCGGGCTGGAGTTGCAGGAGTTGGTAGGCATCGCGGCTGGTGAGCGGGAGCTGGCTGACGGCGACGTCGTTCATCACCGCGCCAATCTGGGTGCTGGAAGTCTCGACCTGGGCGGCTTGGCCTTCCACGGTGACGGTTTCCGTAGCGCCGCCGACCTGCAGGGTGGTGTTGGCTAGAGTGACGTGACCTAGGGTCACTTCTACGTCCTTGATGGTCGATTTCTTGAAGCCCGGGGCTTCGACGGTTACGGCGTAGTGTCCAATGGCCATCTCGGTGAATTCGAAGTCGCCATCTTTACCGCTCTGGGCGGTGCGAGCTTCAGCAGTGGCCAGTGAGGTGGCGGTGACGTTCGCCCCCGGAACCAGTGCGCCGGAGGGATCTTTGACCGTTCCCTGAATTTCGCCGGTGGTTTGCGCCATGATTGCGGAGCCGGCGGAGAGAATTAGAACTGCCAGCAGAGACACCCGGAGAAACACCCTCAAGAGCATCGACACTCCTTTAAACGGACTGCGCGTTCGACCGAGCCACCCCGGCCCGGGTTGGAAACGGTAGTGCGACGAGAAAAAACCTTACCATAATGCGCGAACGTTAGTGTATGGTCTGGGCCTTGTCAAGAAGAAACTGGCCTGTTCATATGGCCTCTTCCGTAGAAATACGGTGGATAAAAATTTTGCATACTGCGCGGCGAAAGACTGCTAAATCTATCGAGTGCGGCATTACGGACTTAGGAAAAATTGGGCGAGGTGAGTGCTTGGGGCCGGGTCCGGCGGGGATATTCGGGGCCAACTCGCGGCGCCGGTGATAACCCCGATGCACCAAGGAGAAACAAAAGGCTGATGAGACTTCCGTGGATCCTGGCCGGCAGCGCTGTTCTGCTGGGAATGTGCAGTGCGGGCTGGATGTCTGGGGCCATGCCCGACGAGCCACAGTCCGGTGCCGCCGACACGATCGTGATGCACGCTCGAATCTACACGCTCAGTCCGCGGCAACGTTGGGCGGAAGCTCTGGCGATTCGCGATGGGCACATCTTGAGTTTTGGGAATGACCCGGAGATCGCGCGTTTCCGCGGAAGCAAGACCAAGGTGATCGACGCCCAGCGCCGCTTGGTCCTTCCTGGCTTCACCGATTCGCACCTGCATTTTCTTGAAGGTGCACTTCAGATGACTCAAGTGGACCTCTCGGACCTGCATTCGATCAAAGAAATGCAGGCCGCGGTAAAGAAATATGCCGATGAGCATCCGAACCAACCCTGGATCCTGGGAGGGGGGTGGATTTACGAGGCGTTCGGCGCGAGTGCCCTGCCGGACAAGAAGTACCTGGACCAAGTGGTGCCCGATCGGCCGGTATTACTGGACTGCTTCGATGGCCACAGCAGTTGGGCAAATAGCAAAGCCTTGGAACTGGCAGGCATCACCCGCGCCACGCCCGATCCGCCGAACGGAACATTCGTACGCGATCCGAAGACCGGTGAACCCACTGGAGCGCTGAAGGAATTCGCGGAAGACAAAATCAAGGAGAAGATACTGCCGGTCTCCCGCGACGAACAACTGGCGGCGATCCGGCGCGCCCTGGAAGCGGCGCGGCGAGCGGGAGTGACTCGCGCTTACAGCCTGGAAGGCGATTTCGAAGCGTTCGACATTTACAACGAACTCCGGCAAAAAGGCGAATTGACGATGCGCATTTCGATCGCCAAAGTGGTCGCGTTCCCGGAGCTACGCGCAGCGGACATCGCCGCTCTGGAAGCAGCGCGCGCCAAATGGCACGACGATTGGATTTCTGCGGGCACGGTGAAGTTTTTTCTGGACGGCGTAGTGGAAGCGCACAGCGCCGCGATGCTTGCTCCGTATAGCGACGATCCGAGCCAGTCGGGCACGTTGTTTTGGGATCCCGAAAAGTACAAGCAAGCAGTGATGGAACTGGATCGCCGCGGATTCCAGATTTTCACCCACGCAATTGGGGATCGCGCCGTTCGTGTGGCGCTCGATGCGTACGGCGCCGCGCACGCGGCCAATCATCATGATGATTCGCGCGACCGCATCGAGCACATCGAAACTATTTCCCCGCAGGATATTCCGCGATTTCATTCCCTTGGCGTGATTGCCAGCATGCAGCCGCTGCATGCTGATCCCGGTGACGATCCTAGTCCCGAGAATACCGTTTGGCTCCGCAACGTGGGACTTCAGCGGGCGCAACTTGGTTTCGCCTGGCATAGCATTCTGGCGGCCGGCGGACGGCTGGCGTTTGGCAGCGATTGGCCAGTGGTCACCATCCGTCCGTGGGACGGCCTGCAAACCGCAGTGACGCGGCAGGCCGCCGACGGGAAGCCGCCCGGCGGCTGGATTCCGCAGGAGAGGATAACTCTGCCGCAGGCCATCGCCGCATATACCATTGGGGCGGCCTATGGCGGGAAACGGGAGGCGAGTGAAGGCTCGTTCGACGTGGGTAAGGTCGCGGATCTGGTTATCATGGCGGACGATATCTTCAAGATGGATCCCCATCAGCTGCACAACGCGAAAGTGGCGCTCACCATGGTGGGCGGGAAAGTGGTGTACCGCGATCCGTCGTGGGAAGCAGGCAGCCATGGCAAAGTGGAGGCGGCGAAACCATGAAATCCAGATTACTCGCGGCAATTTCGAGCGCCGCGGCGCTAGCGATATTCGGCTGCCACGCCCAGGCTCCCGCGCTGAGCTTGCTGGTGTGGGAAGGTTACGCCGATCCGTCGTTCGTGCACGAATTCGAGGAGTCGCACCACTGCAAGGTGAGCGCGGCGTATATGGGATCGAGCGATGAATTGGTGGCGAAGTTGCGGGGCGGCAGCGCCAGCAATTACGACGTGATCTCGCCGTCGAGCGACGTGGCCACTATGATCGCCACGTCCGGCCTGGCGGCGCCTCTCGATGTGGCCAAACTTCCCTCGTACCAGCAGCTCTCTCCGCGGTTGCGCGCGATGCCGCTGGTGCGCGTGAACGGCAACGTTTACGGCGTGCCGTTCACCTGGGGACCGAATCCGATGCTTTACGACACCACCGCGTTCCCCAAAACGCCGGAAAGCTGGGCGGTGCTTTGGGACCCAAAATATAAGGGTAAGATTTCGGTGTGGGACGAGCTTTCCACGCTGTACATGGCGGCGCAGTTGCTGGGCTACGACAAACCCGATCCTTCCCATCTTTACAACTTGAGCGACGATGAACTCGCGCGGGTGAAAGAAAAGTTGCTGCGGCTCAAACCCAACATCCGCAAGATATGGAGCACCGGCGGCGAACTGACCAATCTTTTCGAAAACCACGAGATCGTGGCCGCGATGGGATGGCCGCTGATGACTAACCAGCTCCGCGCGGCCCATTTCCCCGTGGGTGAAACCATTCCTCGCGAAAATACGACCGGATGGATCGATCACTTGATGATTACCGCCGCCAGCGAACACCGCGAACTGGCGGAGCAATTTCTGGAGTACATGATCGAAGCGAAAACGCAGAAGATGGTCGCCGACGTTACCGGATACGATCCCGCCAACGCGCAAAGCGCGCAGCTGATGCCGGACGAGCAGAAGAAGAACCTGCACCTCGACGATCCCGATGCGTACATGGCGCACATTTATTTCTGGGAACAAGTGCAGCGCCGCACCAAGTACAACGAAGTGTGGAACGAGGTGAAGGCCGCACCGTGACGCCGATTCTCTCCATCCGTTCGCTGATCAAACGCTTCGGAGAAAGCGAAGTGCTGCGCGGCGTGTCGCTGGACGTCGCTTCCGGCGAATTCCTGACCATCCTGGGAGAAAGCGGGTCGGGGAAAACTACGCTGCTGCGGATGATCGCGGGCTTCGAACAACCGGACCGCGGAGAGATATGGATGGACGGCGAGCGGCTGGAGCACTTGCCGGCTTATCGGCGTCCGGTGAACACCGTCTTCCAGAGCTACGCGCTCTTCCCTCATCTTTCGGTGCGGGAGAACGTTGCTTATGGATTGCGCGCGCAAGGGACACCTCGAGCGGAAATCTTTTCGCGCGTCGGGCAGGCGCTGGCGATGGTCAAGATGTCGGAATTTGAACGGCAAGCGCCGGCGCGGCTGAGTGGGGGGCAGCAACAGCGGGTGGCCTTGGCGCGCGCGCTGGTGAACCGGCCCAAACTTCTTCTATTGGATGAACCGCTATCCGCGCTGGATGCGAATTTGCGGCGTCAGATGCAGACCGAATTGAAATCGCTGCAGCGCGAAGTGGGGATTACCTTCATCTTCGTTACTCACGATCAGGATGAGGCGATGGCGCTCTCGGACCGCGTCGCGCTTCTGCACGCTGGTGAGCTGGAGCAGGTGGCCACGCCGCGAGAAATCTACAATCGTCCGGAAACAGCGTACGTGGCGCAATTTATCGGGCAGACGAATATTCTGCGCGCAGAAATCGGCGGTGGGGTGGCGTGCGCGGGCACCATCGCCTGGCGCTACGCCGGCTCGGCGAATTCCGAGCTTGCGCCGGCGCTCTTTTCGCTGCGGCCCGAATCCATCCGCGTGGTGCCAGCAGCCGAGACGGCCCTGCCCTCTGAAGATACCGTGCGCTTTCGCGCGCGTATTGTGAGCCAGGCGTTCGGCGGGGCCAGCGATTTTCTGGAGATCGCGTGCCCGGACGGGCAGGCTCTGCGAGTCCGGGTCCCCAGCGGCACCTCGGTGGAAGGCGAGCAGCGATTTGAATTTGATTTGCGTGACGCGGTCTCGGTTCGCGCTCCCGGCTCAACCGCCCGGCCGGCGGACGCTCCTGTGATCAGCCCTTCGGCCGAGGCTCCGCCGGTTAATGCCCAGTCCGGCAGCGAAGGCCCGGCCCAATGAGCATGTATACCCGCGGGTACAAAGCCGCCGTCGCAGTCCCACCGCTGCTGTGGGTTACGGTTTTCCTGCTACTGCCCTACTCGATCCTTTTCTGCTACAGCTTCTGGAGCGTTTCGCCACTGCAGGTGATCGTGCATTCGTGGAGTTTCGATAACTATCGCGAGTTGGTCCGCAATCCGGTCTATGCGCTGGTTCTGTTTCGCTCGATGCGCATCGCCGCCACGGTAACGCTGCTGGCGCTTGTCCTGGGCTATCCGCTGGCGTACTGCTTATCGTTCTTCGCGGCGAAACGTAAAGACCTGCTCTACCAACTGGTGATCATTCCGCTGTGGGTGAGCTACCTGGTTCGCGGTTACGCCTGGAAGACTATTCTGGGCAGCGATGGGGTGCTCAATGGGTTCCTGCAATATTTTCACTTGACGCACCACCCGGTCGGATTCTTCCTATATAGCCCGTTCGCGGTGATTCTCACGCTCACCCACATCTACACGCCGTTCACGTTTTTGCCGATCTACGCTTCGCTTGAACATATTCCGCGGAACCTGCTGGAAGCCTCGCACGACCTCGGAGCGTCACCGCTGAGGACATTCTGGCGGGTGGTGTTCCCGCTTTCGATTCCGGGGGTGCTGGCCGGCGCCACTTTCGCGTTCGTACTCACGCTGGGAGATTTCCTGGCGCCCTTGCTGGTGGGCGGACCGAGCGGGATCATGATTTCCAATATTGTGGTGAGCTTGTTTGGGGCAGCCTACAACTGGCCGCTGGGCGCAGCGATTTCGCTATGCATGTTGCTGCTGGTGGTGGGTCTGCTGGCAGGCGTTGAGCGGCTGGAGAAAAAATTGTCGTATTTGTGAATCGAATGATGAGCGCAACGGACAGCGGCACTAAGATCCCACGCTGGTTAGCGGGCTACTCAGCGGTGGTGTACGCGTTTCTTTACTTGCCGATCCTGGTGCTGGTGATTTATTCGTTCAACGGCCAGGGTATCGGAGGTTTCCCGCCGCGCGGTTGGACCCTGAATTGGTATGCAACGCTCGTCGCTGACGCGGGATTGTGGAACACCGTGCTGAATAGCTTGCTGGTAGCGCTGGCCGGAGTCGCCATTTCGATTGGGCTCGGATTGCCCGCCGCATTGGCGCTCGATCGCACCGGCTTTCCCGGCAAGGCCATCTTCCGGCGGATCGTTCTGTTGCCGCTGATTCTGCCCGGGATCATTACTGGTCTGTCGCTACTGATGTTCTTCGTCGCGGCAGGGATGAAGCTGAGCCTGCTAACCATCGTGTTGGGGCACGGGACGGCTTTAATCTCGGTGGCCACCACAGAAATTTTTGCGGGCCTGCAAAAACTGGATCGAGCGCAAGAGGAAGCGTCGCTCGACCTCGGCGCCGATCACTGGAGGACTTTTCTCCGGGTGACGCTTCCCAATCTGCGGGTCTCCATTATTGCCGCGGCGCTGCTGATTTTCACGCTATCCATGGACGAAATTGCGGTCAGCTTCTTCCTGATCGGCCGGGAAAACACTTTGCCGCTGGAAATATGGTCGCGCCTCCGCCGCGGGATCACCCCCGAGCTCAACGCGATCTCCACGCTGATCCTGCTGTTTTCTATCGCGCTGATCGTAGTCTGGTATCGGCTGCGAACGCGCACCGCACGCGGCGTGGAGGCAGCGCCCGCGTTGACGCCCGCAGGCATGTAACCCGAGAACTTGCGCTGGTGTTGGTTTTGCCTGTGGGTCAGGGAACCGAGGAACCGCATGACAACCAATCGCAGAGATTTCCTGAAGTTCGTAGTCGCCGGATCGGTCGCCGCTGGCTGTCCGGTCGATATGTCTTTGCTCGCCGCGGACGGCGCGGCATCGGCCCCACCCATCGTCGACGGCGAACACAATGAAATCTGCCACCAAGTGCGCGACGGCCACGTCTTCGAGAAGTCGCCAGTCTCCGCACGCTATGACGTAGTGATCGTCGGGGGCGGCATGAGCGGCCTGGCTGCTGCGTACCATCTCAAAGCCTACAATTACCTATTGCTGGAAAAGGAAGAACACTGGGGCGGCAACGCTTACGAAGAAGAATATAACGGGCAATATTTCGCCACTGGTTCGGCGTTCGATACCGAAGGCTCCGAGGCTGATCAACTCGCCAAGGCCCTCGGTCTGAAGCAGCTTCCCATCGACAGCCCGGACCCCACCATCGCTCGCGGGAAACTAGTCGCCAATACCTGGCTCTCCGGCCTCGACGATTTGCCCTACGACCTCGGCGTTCGCGAGAGCTTCAAGAAGTTTCGCAGCGACGTCCAGAAGATGAAAGTGGAAGAGAACCAGGCCCAATTGGACGCCCAACCCTTCTCCCAATACCTCACCGGGTACGCTCCGGAACTCAAACAGTGGTGGGACTGCTACGGACCATCGAACTGGGGCGCGAAGTCCGACGAGACCTCCGCGTTGGTAGGACTGAACGAGCTACAAGTGATCGCCGCCGAAAAAGAACCCGAGCGCCGCGTCACGCTCCCCGGCGGAAACGGCGCGATCACTAAGAAACTGGCGGAGACCGTACAGCGCGATCACCCATCTGCGATGCTCGGCGGGGCTACGGTAGTCTCGGTGGCGCCGGAAAAGTCCGGCGTGCAGGTTACCTACGTGCACCAGGGCGAACTCAAGACCGTCGCCGCGCGCGCGGTAATCATGGCGTTACCGAAATTCATTACCGTTCGAATCGTGTCCGGAATTCCGGACGCGCAGATCGAGGCCATGCAGAAAATTCGCTACATCCCCTACGCGGTGGTGAATTTGATTTTCGACCGCCCGATTTCCAACCAAGGCTACGACACCTGGTGCCCCGGACAGTCCTTCACCGATTTCGTGGTGGCCGATTGGACGGTGCGGAATCAGCCCGGCTACCACCAGAAATACAACATTCTGTCGTGCTACACACCGCTGGAATCCCGTCAACGCGCGAAACTCTTGCGCGAAGAGACCTGCCGCGCGCTTGCCGCGCACGTTCTTGCCGATTTCCAAAAATTACTTCCGGGATTCAGCGCCGATCCAGTCGAAGTGCACCTGTACCGCCGCGGCCACCCGATGTACATGGCCGAACCCGGATTCTTCACCAAGGTGCGGCCGGTGGCGAGCCGCCCGCTTGAAAACGTCTATTTCGCCAATACCGATTCGATCGCGCCGGTATCCGATATCGGCGGAGCAGCGGAAACCGGGCGCAAGGGAGCGCAATGGTTCGAGGCGCTGGTTAAAGGAAAATCCGCTGCAGAGCAGGGCGGGGTTTAGTTTAGAAGGTGGTTGTTCGTACCGGCAGTTGGCTTCTACTCGGATAGCTCAAAATCCACGGTGGCGTTGTGCACCGGATGCAGGGTCACCTGTTTCTGCCATGTCCGCGGCTGACTGTAGATTGGCCTCTTCACCATCACCTGCGAGCCCACGTCGAGCACCGCTTCTTCGGACACAACTTTCCAGCCTTCATGCCACGCTACCACCTCATAATTCCCAGGCGGCACGTTGGTTAGCGTGAAGTTTCCGTGCGCATCGGTGATCGCGTAATACGGGTGCGCCACTACCAGCGCCTCGGCGTTCATCCACACGTGCCCGGCGTTGCACTTCAGCTCTACACCCCCGGCAATATGCATGGTCCGGGTGACGAATTGGTTCTGGAAAGGAAATGGCAGGTTGTAGGTAGCCGCGCCCACCATGTGAACGGTGTGCAGAATCGGATCGCTGCTCTTGATCTGCACTGCGCCGCCCACCGGCACCAACATGATGTGCGGAACGTAGGCGCACGCCTTCTGATCGAGGGTCTGCTCGCTCGGCGGAAGATCCCACGCTTTGCCGCGGGTCAGGTCTTTCAGGTAGACCACGGTGTTCGCAACCCCGCTGTCGGCGCCAATCACCAGCCGCTGCAAATCAACCGTTTTTGCTCCAACGGGATCGCAGACCTTTACATCCTTGGTGATCGCCAGGTGCGGAATTTTCGAAATCGGCCCGGTCCATTTCACGGTTCCCGAAATCGCCGCGCCCGATTCGATTTCCACGGCTGTGTAGTTTGTAGCCGGCGCTTCCTGCCCCACGCCGGATGGGGCTGCGATCGCCGCTAACACGAGCGCGCACAAAACCACGATTGCATGTCGTCGGGGGTGTATGGCGGCACTGGCCATGGCGAAGGGAGAAGCTAATACCACCATACTCCGTGCGGGCTCCGCTTGCGCGGCTATCCATCGCGCACTTGACCTATGAATGACCTACGAAGTAATCGACCCGGCCAGCTCCTGCACCGCGCGGTAGGCTTGATCGATGGCGCAATCGGTGTAGGCGTAAGCGTCCGCGTCGGCATTGGCGATGGCAATTCGCCCAAACGGTTTCCGCGCGACCACGCAGGGGGGCGTGGTCCCATCGCGCCAGAAGGTGTCCCACAGCGAGTTGTATTCGTAGGCGTATCCGTGCGGCCACCGATTGACGGTAATTCCAGTGATGTCGCGCGCCGGGTCGAACCCGCCGTCGCTGAGCGAACGCGCCAGTTGATCGCGAATCTTCCGCTCGAAAGTTTCAAAGCTGGTGGCGAAGAGTTCCATCCGTCCCAGGCGGTGCTGATCGCGCGCGGGCAGGCCCGGCTTGCATGGGGTCCGCAGCATGTGAATCACTATCGGCTCATCGGGCGATTTCGAACATTGATAGCCGCCGATACTTACCGGCATATCCAGCTGGAAGGATGAGTGGTAGCCGCCAGGCGAGTACACCGATTGCACTCCCAGCTTGGTGAATGCTTTCCAGTTCGCTATGGCCACGTTGCTGTAAACGATGGGCACCTTCGCCGCATCGGAGAGGGCGGCCTTTTGTTCCTGCGGCAGTTCGTCGCAGATGTACGGGATCACTACATGCCAGCAAGCCAGCACGGTGCGCCCCGCGCGCACCGAATAGATTTTCTCGCGGCGAGAGTACACGATTTCTGTTTCTTTCGCGGACGCCGGATCGCCCACGTGCTTCACGCGCACCGCGGTGCTGTTCAGGCGAATTCGTATCGGAGACCCAGCTTCGTCCAGCCGCGCGTAATCGGCGCGCGCGGTTAACACATCGTCAGCCGTTTTCCCCGGCATCGCTGCTGGGATCAGCTTGCGAACCAGCAGGCGCGCGATCGAAGAATTCCCATCTGGGAAATGGAAAAAATATTTCTCGGCTTCCTGGTTGGGAATCGCGTCGCGATTCATTCCCTTCCCTGGCTGCGGGTCGAGCTTCAGGCCGCCAAACCCCGGAAGGTTCAGGCCCCACGCATCCTGCGCGGCGACCGCATCGATGCCTATTCCAAAGAGTCCCTGCGGCAAAGTCTGCAGGAGCATCACCACCTGTGGATCGTACCCGGCGATCTTGGTGAGGTAATCCGCGTAGCTCACTCGCGCCAACTTGGCTTTCTTCTCAGTCGAAGTCAGCCCCGGATAGAAATCGCGCTTCTCCGCGTACAAGCGTGTCAGGTCGCGCTTGGCGGTTTCGTTGAGCGGCGCGCTCTCCAGAAATTCCTTCGATGGGGCGCTCCGAAATGCACCTCCACTCTCGCTGTCGGCATCCTCGTCGGCAGCGTAGCGCACCAGCTTGTCGGCGCCGAATGTCTCTCGGTCGAAAAATACCGCGTGCTTCAAGCGGTGCGAACTGTAGACCTTGCGATCCAGCAATTTCGGGAAACGCGAGACGTCGATTCCCAGTTTCTCGATTACGGCTTTCGCAACCGGGCTGTAGGGTTCGGGACTTTCAATGGAAAACGTTCCGCCAAAGGCCAGCAGCGTGCGTCCGCCTGCGCTGAATTCATTGCGCTTGGCGTGGCCCCCAAAATCATCGTGGTTTTCGATGATCAGAATTTTCGCTTGCGGGCCCGCCAACTGGCGGTAGAAATGCGCGGCGGATAGGCCGCTAATTCCTCCTCCCACGATCACCAAGTCGTATTTTTCGCCGGTATCTTCGGGCTGGCCTGCATTGTCCCAGAAGGTGCCGTCGCGCAGAGCGTGGGCCGCGTCGAACGAACCTGGGTGGCTGCCGCGCATTCCGGTCAGCGCCGGCGGATAGTAGCCGGGATCTTTGGGGTCGCCACTCTGCGCTTGCGCCCACGCCTCCGCCATCGAAGGCGGGATGGCCAGGCCGCCCACGGTCAACGCCACTCCATTCAGGAAATCGCGCCGGTTGATGCGGCGGTCCATTCCCAGCTTGCGGTCGTCCCATGCCGTCATGTGCGCCTCGCTAACGGCGAAATTCTATCACACGGCCGAAATGGGCCGCGGTTGAGGCCTGAATGCACGGGTAGCTGAGCTCGGTTCCCCCCTCGCGAGTTGATTAGCGCCATATCCGCTCACTTCCTACGTATTTCTCGGTGATGCATCGATTGAAAGTGACCGTCTTATCGCCCTTCGTGGAACTTTCGTTTCGGGAGACCGGACTCTTGACTATTTCATCGCGCATGAAATCACCCACCAACTGACGGGTCATGCGATAGGGCCCCTTCGCTACCTCCAATTGCCACAGTGGAGGGATACGCGGACGATGTTGGCAAGGGAAGCTCGTTTAACTACGAAGAGGCCAGGCGGGCCTTTCTGGCGGGCATGCCGGAGATGGATTCGAACGGGTCGGATCTTTACTGGCCTTATCATTTGCTGGTGGCCGACCTTTTGGACCATCACGGCTGGAGTGTGGCGCGGTTGTTGCACGACCCGCCATCCGAAGAGACGGTCGAGGAAGATGTTAGGCAACAGAAACCATAAATCACCGAGGCCGCGGGGGTGATGAGAGACACGGAAAATCCGCGGCTGGCTCGCGCTCTAGGACGTGGCGGAGTCGCTGGACTCGAGCTGAGTTAGCGGGAGCTGGGACTGGGCCCAAACGACTGGGCGGACCTGGCCGACAATCAGCAGCCAAGACAGGGTACCGAGTAAACCTACTGCGGCGGTTATTACGCAGGCCCATAAGAAGTGACCGGTACGGTCTATTACGTAGCCGGTTATCGGTGGGGCCACTATGCCCGCAAAATTCCCTACGAAATTCTGCAGACCAGTCCAAGTTCCCGCCATTTGGGGTCCAGCCATGGTCTGCGAAACTGCGAAGTGGTGCGGACTGGACATCCCCAGCGAGGTAATTGCGGCTAGCAGCAATTCTACAGAAAGCTTTCCCGGGGTAAGCGTGGCGAGCACCAGCAGAATTCCCGCTGAGGTGAGCCCGGCACACAGAAAAGTCTTGCGCACCAGGGTCGGCGTCGCCCCGGAAGATACCCACGCGTCGGAAAGCTTGCCCGAAACGATGGCACAAGCGCCCATCAGTAAGAAGGCTGAGCCGCCGATCTTGGCGGTGGCGCTCAGGGAAAATTGGCGCTCGTGTACGAGATAGAATGGCAACCAGGTGAGAATCAGGTACACGTAATAGTCGTAGCTGAAAAGGCCGATGCACGTGCCCCACGCGGACCGCTGTTTTGCTACTTGCAGAATCGCCGCAAACGGTGGCTCGATCGGCCTGGCGCGAGTCGATTGCGCGCGGGGCCGCCAGCGAAACCACGGCAGCAGCCACAACAGACTGGCCAGACCCAGAACTATAAAAAACGGCCGCCAACCGAATTTGCCGATCAGCATGCCGCCCGCGAAGGTAGCAAAAGCGGGGCCGGCGGCTTGCCCGGACACAAGTATCGCGTTGGAAATGCCGCGATGCTGTTCCGGAAAATGGCGAGCCAGAATGTTTGAGTAAGATGGATACGCCACCGCCTCGCCAACGCCGAGAACCAGCCGAATTACGAGCAGCGCGGCGAAACCGTGCAGAAATCCGGTGACCGTGGTGGCCACCGACCACAGAAGAAAACCGAGGGCCAGAATCCAGGTGACGTCGAACCGATCGGTCAGCCATCCGGCGGGCACCTGGCACAGCGTATAACTCCAGAAGAACGCGGAGAGCAAGATTCCGAGTTGGGTGGCGGAAAGGTGGAGTTCGTCTTTAAGCAGGGGCGCCGCGATGGACAGATTTCCGCGATCCACATAACTAAGAAAAACAGCAACTCCCATGAGAACGAGAAGAATCCAAGAGGCCGCGGGGAGTTTTGTTGCTGTTGCCGATTGAGCGGGAGGCGTGCGTGGAGACGGCATTTCTGTCAACGTTCTCCCCTGAACCGCGCGTCATGGTATTCGTACGGTGGCTGGCACCAGCCATAATACTTAAGTCCGTTTTCCGCGCAACACAGTGTTTACTGGTCAGGGTTCCCCGCTGTGGACGTTGTCGCATTTGGAATTGGGCTGCGCGTAGATGCAGGTGAGAAAAAGCCGCCTTATCGAAAAAATGGCAACCACGGAGTTTGCTGCGCTAGCGGGTGATGGAGAGATTGTGCGCGGCCGCGCCGAGCGATACGGCTGCCGACAAAGATTGCGGGACACGCCAGAACTTGCGCACTACGCCAAATTGGCTGTGCTGCACTCGGTAGCCTACAAAATCGAGAATGAGGGGACTCACCTGAATCGCTCCGTAAATCGCGGACGACCCCGCAAAAGGACGAAGCGTAGGATCGGTCTCATAGTTCCCTGCGGCTAGCGCGCGGCGAGTGGTCCAGGCATCGAATGTTGCGGTAGCGTGGGTAGCGAGACAAAGCGCCAGCCACTGACGTTTGGAAGATGTCGCGCGCTCAGGCCCGGCTAAGGTTGACGCACGTCCAAGGAGTGCGCTGGTGGGAGCGGAGGTGATTCCGGCCAGGGAGTCTTCGCTCGACACCCGCGCGAGAGGTTGCGCGTCAACCCACGTGCTTGCGATCGCTGTGGGTTCTGCCGGCTTGGGCGCATCCGGCAACGTTACCGCCGAAACCTGGAAGAAAAGAACCGCCGCTGCGATGAAGTTCGTCACGCCCCCACTTTGTCATGGGAGGGCCACGGCAACAATGAAGCGGAGGACTCAAAAATTTGATAGTACGAGTGGCCGGTACTCCATTGAAAGTAATTGGCTTAGCTGACTTCTTGGGCTCTCCAAAACGCGAGTACTATTGGCGCCATTTTTTGTCCTGTCGGGTACCCCAAAATCAGCCCAAAACCACCCGGTTGGCGTCTTAAAGTCGCAGATAAAGGGGAGCCCCCATTAGCTGAGGAGTTGCAAGGATTCTTGGGCGGCGGCGATGGTCCGATCGATATCGGCGTCGGTATGCGCGGCGGAAATAAACAGCGCCTCGAACGGAGATGGCGCTAGAAAAATCCCGCGGTCCAGCATGCCGTGGAAAAATTTCGGGTAGAGTCGCGTCAGCGAGTTCTTCGCATCCGTATAGTTGCGAATCTCGGCGTCTCCGAAAAACATGGTCAGCAAAGATCCCGATAGATTCACCCGGCCGGGCACCCCGGCCGCCGCCAGCGCCGCTCCGAATCCATCCGCGAGGCGCTTTGCCTTACGGTTCAGATCATCGTAAAATCCCGGCTTTTCGAGATGCGGCAGAACCGCCAAGCCGGCGCGCATCGCCAGGGGATTTCCAGAAAGCGTTCCGGCCTGATAGACCGGGCCGAGCGGCGCCACGCGATCCATGATCGCGCGCTTGCCGCCGTAAGCCGCCACCGGCAGCCCGCCGCCGATGATCTTGCCCATCGTGGTGAGATCGGGATCGATCCCGAAAACCCCTTGGGCACCGCCGTAAGAGAGACGGAACCCGGTGATCACTTCGTCAAAAATTAGAAGCGCGCCATCGCGCCGCGTGATCTTCCTCAATCCTTCCAGGAAATCCGGTGCGGGTGGCACCACCCCCATGTTCGCGGCGACAGGCTCCACGATCACCGCGGCGATTTTGCCGGCGTGCGTGTCGAAGACTTTCTCCACCGCGCCCAAATCGTTGTAGGGGACGTTCAGGGTGAGGCTTGCAAAACTTTCGGGCACGCCGGGAGACGACGCGATGCCCAGCGTAGCCAGCCCGGAGCCCGCCTCGGAAAGAAAGCTGTCGGAATGTCCGTGGTAGCAGCCGGCGAACTTCACGATCGCATCGCGCTGCGTAAACGCCCGCGCTACCCGCACCGCAGACATCGTCGCTTCGGTCCCTGAGCTGACCAAGCGTACTTTCTCCACCGACGGCACCGCCTGCGCGATCTTTTCCGCAAGTTCGATTTCCAGCGGCGAAATCATTCCGTAGCTGGTCCCCCGCGAGGCCTGATCTTCGACTGCCGCAGTCACGTCCGGGTGGGCGTGGCCCAGGATCAGCGCGCCCCACGAGCAGACGTAGTCGATGTACTCGTGCGCGTCCACGTCGAAAATCCGCGCGCCCTTGGCGCCAGCGACTACCAGCGGATGTCCGCCCACGCTGCCAAACGCGCGCACTGGACTATTTACACCGCCGACCAGCACCCGGCAGCCGCGCTCAAAAATCTCCTTCGAGCGCGGCCGCGAATCGGCGCTGCAAGCAGAGGCGGGCCCGCGTGTAGCAGCGTCACTCATGGGTGGAACTCCTCGGCAGAGATCAAGGCTTGAGCCATCGCGCGACGTCCTTGGCGTGATAAGTGAGGATCAGGTCAGCGCCGGCGCGCTGAATCCCAGTCAAAATTTCGAGGACAACTTTTTTCTCGTCGATCCACCCGTTTCGCGCGGCAGCTTTTACCATCGAGTATTCCCCGCTGACGTTATACGCGCCTACCGGAACGTCGAACTCCGCGCGCACTCGCTGCACGATATCCAGATACGGCAGCGCCGGCTTGACCATTACCATGTCCGCACCTTCTTCGAGATCCTGTGCCACTTCGCGCAACGCTTCCCGCGCGTTCCCCGGGTCCATCTGATAGCTGCGCCGATCGCCGAATTGCGGAGTGGAATCCGCGGCTTCGCGGAACGGACCGTAAAATCCCGAACAGTATTTCGCCGCGTAAGAAAGGATCGCGATATCCGCGTGGCCACCCGCATCGAGCGCCCGGCGTATCGCCGCCACCCGGCCGTCCATCATGTCCGACGGCGCAACCACGTCAGCGCCGGCACACGCCTGGGAAACCGCCGCGCGCGCCAGCAAATCGAGCGTCGGATCGTTCAGGATCTCTTCGCCTTCGACCATGCCGCAGTGTCCGTGGCTGGTGTATTCGCACAAGCACACGTCGCTGACGATCACCAGTTCCGGGACGGCTTTGCGAATCGCGGCGATGGCACGCTGCACTGCGCCATCAGGGGAATACGCTTCCGAACCGGTCTCGTCCTTCTTCTCCGGGAGACCGAACAATATGATCGCGGGAATTCCCAGCCCGGCCACTTCGCGGCACTCTTCCACCGCTTGGTCCACCGACTGCTGAAAAATTCCCGGCATCGAACTCACTTCGCGGCGGACGTTGTTCCCGGGGCACACGAACATCGGATAAATCAGTCCCTCGATGCCGAGGCGTGTCTCGCGGACCATGTTGCGTAGCGCAGCGGTGCGCCGCAACCGCCGCGGCCGATGGGAAGGAAAGGTCATGAAGGATTTTCCTGGGAGCGCGAATAATACTCTTCGAGGGCCTTCACCAGTCCTCGGGAGCTGGCCTCGTCCGCTTCGATGGCCACTTCGAACCCGGCCGCGCGAATGGCAGCCGCAGTGGTCGGTCCGATCGCCGCAAACTTGGTGCGTTTCGCCACTTCCTTCAATCGGACGCGGCCCAGCGCGTCGGAGAAGTGATCGAACGCTGAGGGACTGGCGAACGAAACTACATCGACTTCGCCGTCGGACACTTCGCGAATCGTTCCTTGGGCTGCCGCCTCGGGCATCAGGGTGCGGTAGGCCAGTATTTCGGTTACCTCGGCGCCGCCCTGGCGCAACGCGTCGGGTAAATCTCTCGCGGCACGGTCGCTTCGCGGCAGCAAAACGCGCCGGCCAGTCACCGCTCCCCACAATTCCTTGGCCAGCGCGGTTCCTTGCGAGTGTCTGGCGACATGATCGGCGCGGAATCCACGCTCCCGGGCCATCGCTGCGGTAGTTGGACCGGCTACGGCGATCATCGGCCGCGGAGATTGCAGTTCGCTACAAGAGAATCCCAGCTCCCAGCACCGTTCGCAGAAAAAGCGCACCGCATTTTGGCTGGTGAAAAGCAGCCAGTCGTATTTCCCGATGGACCGAATGGCCTCGTCGAATTCCGTGGGATCCTCGACCGCGTGAAAACTTACCAGCGGAATGGCTACCACTTCAGCGCCCAGTTCTTCCAGTTGCGCGATCAATTCGCGCGATTGCTCCGGCGCGCGGGTTACCACGATGCGTTTTCCCTGGAGCGACACTTTAGGCTTGCTCCCACGTTTTGCTCTCGCGCTTTTCGCCGGCTTCTGCCGTCGCGGAGAGCGTTCTTCCCGCCATTTCCAAAATTCTAGCCGCGCCCGCGGCGATCAGTTCCCTGCCCAAACCCCGGCCAATTTCTTCGGCCTGTGACGGGTCGCCGGAACCAGCGCGCCGCAACGCGTCCGTGCCGTCCAGCGCCAGCACCACAGCATCCAGCATCAGACGGCCATTTGCAACCCGGCCCTGGGCCCCCAGCGGTACCTGGCAACCACCTTCGAGTTCGGCCAGCAGGGCGCGCTCGGCGGTGACGGCGGCGCGGGTTTCGGGGTGATCCAATTCTTCCAGTAGCGCGCGCGTCGCTTGAGCATCTGCGCGGCATTCAATTCCCAGCGCGCCTTGTCCCACTGCGGGCAGCATTGTATCCGATGAGAAAACTTCGGTGATTCGCTGGCTCAGGCCTAGACGGTCGAGCCCAGCCTTGGCCAGCACGATCGCATCGAATTCGCCGGCGTCCAGCTTCTTCAGGCGAGTATCCACATTACCGCGCAACTCCCGAATATCAAGGTCCGGCCGCACCCGGCGCAATTGCGCCTGGCGCCGCAGGCTACCAGTGCCCACTCGCGTGCCCGGCGGCAACTCTCGCCATTGCGTACCGCTGCGCGATACCAGGCAATCGCTGGGATCTTCGCGGCTGGGAATCGCGGGAAACACCAGGCCCTCCGGAATCTTGGTGGGCACGTCTTTCATGCTGTGGACCGCGAGGTCCACGCTGCGATCGAGCAAGGCATCCTCGAGTTCCTTGATGAAGACGCCTTTCACGCTCAACGCCGAAATCGCGGCTTGCGGAAACCTGTCGCCGGACGTGCGGATCACCGCTACCTCGGATTCGACGCCGGCCAGTTCACGCAACCGGGTACGAATGAAATTCGCCTGCCACAAAGCCAGCGCGCTGCCACGTGACCCAATCCGCAACACGCTCACGAATGGCCCTCGCGTGACTCATCTTGGGTATCGTCGCCGGCACCCTGCTCATCCATGGCGAACAGCCGCCGCAAGGCGTCGATCGCCGCCAGCCGTTCGCCGGGGTTGCGAATCTTTTTCAGACGCTTGGTGGGCTCGGCGAAAATCGAATCCAACAGATCCTGGGTCAGGCGCGCCATCGCTTCGCGCTCTGCCGGCGGCAATTTTTGCAGCCGCTGCTCGACGAATTCGCGCCGGCGCGATTCTACCCGCGCCCGGAACTGCTCGACGAACTCGACCGAATCCACACCCGCGCGCCATGCTCCAAATTTTCCGATGTGCTCGGCGATGATCGCTTCCGCGCGCGGAATTTCGGCCTCGCGGGCCTTGCGGTTTTGTTCGACGATTTCGCCCAGGTCATCGATGTTGTAGAGATACAAATTGTAGAGCTCGCCTGCCTCGCCTTCCACGTTGCGCGGCACTCCGAGGTCCATTACAAACATCGCACGTCCGGACCGCGCCTCCAGCGCTCGTTCCAGCATGGCGCGGGTCAGCACGGTCCCCGCTTCGCCTACCGAGGTGACCACGATATCCGGAGATTCCAGCGCACTCTCCAGCGATTCCCAGGCCACCGATTCGCCCTGAAAGCGCCGCGCCAGACCGTCCGCGCGATCCCGCGAGCGATTTACCACCCGCAGGCCGCGGATTCCTCGATTGCGTAGATGATCGACCACTTGCTCGGCTACCGCGCCCGCTCCCAGGATCAGCGCGCGATGGTCCTTCAGATTGCCGAAAACGCGTTCGGCCAATTTCACTCCGGAAAACGCCACGGACATTGGCCGCGCGCCCACTTCGGTTTCGGCACGGACTCGCTTGCCTACCTCCAACGCTCCCTGAAAGAGCCGATTGAGCACCGGCCCGGTGGAACCGTTTTCGAGCGCGCGCGTATACGCGTCCCGCACCTGCCCCAGGATTTCCGCCTCGCCCAAAAGCATCGAGTCCAGTCCGGAGGTGACGCGGAAGAGATGGCGCACCGCAGCGTCGCCCGTCTCGCGGTAGATTTTGCCGTTCACTTCTGTCGCCGGAAGATGGTGAAAGTTGTAGAAGAAGACTTCCATGGCATTGGCAGTGGAATCAAGCGCCGACCCACACACACCGTACAGCTCGCTGCGATTGCAGGTGGAGACCACCACTGCCTCGTGCAAAATTCCGTTGGCGCGCAGGTCGTCGGCGGCCTGGCGCGCTTGCTCAGGGGTGAAGACCACCCGTTCGCGCAACTCCAGCGGAGCGGTGCGGTGGTTACAGCCCACCATGGCAATCCGCATCCGGCTGCCGGAGAGGTTTTGCGATGTGGTCGCCGTCGGCATCAGTAGAACCGGTGAAACCGCGTGAAATAGAGATTCACAAACGTGTAGCTAAAAAGCACCAGCACGAAATTGCAGGCGCATACCATCGCCGCGCGCGGTCCGCGCCAAGCAGCACGCGTGGCCATCCAGAGATACGCCACGTACAACGCGAGGATCAGCAATGTAACCATTACTTTTGGATCGCCCAGCGCCAGGTGTCCGCTCAGCCGGCGCTCCCAGACGAAACCCATTCCTACCCCCGCGCAGAGCGACGCCAACCCTACCCACACGCTGCTTCGGCTCATGCGATCCAACAAATCCAACGGCGGAAAACGCCAGAAAACCAAGCTGGGTTTTCGCGCGCGCAACATGCGGTTCTGCGCGAGGTAGATCAGGCTGAGGGCAAACGACAGCGCAAACGCGGAATAGGCCAGGGTGTTCAGGGTCACGTGCAGATCGAACAGAGGTCCACGAGCGGGTGGCGCGGGCGGCGGCCCCATCGGCGCGAAAATCATCACCGCGACCACCCACACCAGGATCAGCAAGGTGACGAACGCTCCAACGGTGCGCTGGCGATGGAAGATTTCGAGGGCGAGGTAGGTAACCGCGAGCAGCCAGGCGAATAACGACATTGATCCGAACAGATCGTTGTATGGAACCGAGTGCACCCATCGCGAGCGCTCCATCAGCGCCAGATACTGGAGCAAGATTCCGCCGCACAGCAGCAGAGTGCCCGACCGCCCGATCCAGCGGTTGGAGGAATACAGAAATCCCGCGTACGCAGCGAAGCTCGCGGCGTAGAGTCCCAAGGCGAGGTAGGAGAGTGTCGGTGTCAATGAACCGCCTATCGGTCGGGCCAGTATATGCACCCGGGCAGGGGCGTTTGCGGTGCAACTTTTCATTATACGCCGAGAGTAATCGATTTCCCGAATGCCAGCGAATTTGGGTAGTGTCCTAATTTCGATCTCCAGTGCGATGAAGGGTGCGCGACTTACAAGTGGAAGCTACGCCGCCCGGCGTTCCTCCCAGTAGTCTTCAAACTCGCCATTCAGATGGCAGCAGCGGAGAGCCAGGATCGCGTTGGCTCCTCGAACGGTCCAGAACATTCCTGACCTTTTGAGACGGGAAGCGATCACCGTCTTGCATCCGGCTTCGATGACGCCCGAGCCAACAAATAAGTGTTGGCGGCGAAACTTGGGGTATCGCATGCGCTCCGCGTTCCGCTCAAAATAGTCTGCCTCGGTGCCAATCTTCTCTATTAGTTCGGGGTTGTCGGATTCGATGGAACGGAGTACGCCAACCAGTTTTTCGATTTTCCCGCGATCCAACAGGCGCTTCTGGTGGATCTTCATCCAGGCTTTTTGCTTTCCTTGGTCATTCGGGTATAGCTTGCGCGCGACATCCCAAAGATGCTGGCGGGCGTGGTAGAGATCGACAATCTGAATGGCGTCGGAAAAATGCAGGGCCACCAGATTCCAAATCCATTCGGCACCGTCGGCGATCACGACCTTCTGAAGTGCGCGGCTCCAGCCGCGTCCGCAGGCTTCCGCATAGATTCGACGACCAAACTCTTCCGCACTCTCGATGGCTCCGGTATAGGTGGTGGAATCGGGGTCGCGGATGGGATAGCCTTCCTGATCCCACGTCGTCTGGGTGAACACGCATCCCAATTTGACTTCCCGAGTATGGGCCGGCTGGCCTTCTGTCTTGCCCTGCCGACCGACCGTTTCTTTCTTCACCACCGGAACTCCCGTCCCATCCATCTGCACGTATAGGACGGGAATCGGCTCGCCGCCAACGACGGGCAATTCCAACTGCAGGGCTTTCTGAATCTCGGCTTGTTCGCGCTGAGCGATATCGGCTCCGATGGCCTCCGCGGTACGCTCTACCGATTTGGTGGTCACCTCCAGGCCGGCCAGAACTTTCATCTGTTGGCGGCCGTGATCGAAGGGTGCCTCCTGGCCCACCAAGGCGTGCATGCGGCGCACTCCGGGAGAAAACTCCGTGTTCTCGATATCCAGTTCGACATCCACCGGAAACTGGCCGACCCCGCATGGCTCGCACAAAAAGTAAGGACGGGAAACGCTTGCCGGGCCGACGATCGTCACGACGGGTTTGGAACGGAGTTCCTGGTATTGAGCGTGATGGCCACACGGACACGGCAACTGGCGCTGATCGGTCGCCGGGGCCTCGAAGTTCAGCAGTTCGGCTAAGGCGCGGCCCCCGCTTGGTGCAGAGCGGCTCGCAAGGCCGACTCCACAGCTTGCAGATCGGTCCGACCGTCCTTATGGCGTTGTGCAAAAACAAGGCCGAGAAATCGGTTTACTTCTCGCGCCACTTCCTGATGGATCGCAGCAGCGTTTTTTTTTCCTGCTCCGTCCAGCCGCCCCGCTGCTGCTCGACCGGGCGGAGTCGACAGATCTTTTCGTTGAGGGCCACCAGGTCCTGGCTGAGCTTCTGGAAGCGGTGAAACTCGGTGACCTCTTGCTGGGCTTTGCGCAGGGCAGTGGGATTGGGAAAGGTCTCCGTCACAGTCTTGCCGGCCACGCGGCGAGTGAGACGGAATTGCGGGTCATGTCCCGGGTCGTTGCGTTTGGCGCAGTGGCAGGACGGCTTGCCGCAGCGACGCATGACCGCGGTGAGGGAGCCGGGTCGCAGATCACCCAAGCCGAGGAACTCCTCCAGGAGCTGGGATCTTTGGGTCTCCAAAGTAGCGACATCGTCAGGCATAAGGGTCTCCTTTCTATATCGCAGATTATCTGTACGTATACAGACGCTCAGAACAATGCCACAAAAAAAGAAATCCCGCAACATGGCACCTCCATGTCGCCCACCCTGCGATGAACGGCTTCTTGATTGGCAATAGACGGAAATAGTACAATTTTAGGCGATTTCAGTAGTTCAGTCTGATGATCACCAGCATCCACACCCTGATTTATTCCGACGATGCCCCCACAACGCGCGCATTCCTTCGCGACGTCCTCGGCTGGCCCTACGTCGAGGATGCGCTGGGCGGAGGCGCGGGTTGGCTGATCTTCAAGACCGGGCGGAGTGAGATGGGCGTGCACCCGACCCACAGCGTCTACGATGGCAAGACGTACGAATCGCCGCGGCACCATCTGATCTCCCTGATGTGCGACGACATCTCACAGACGGTCGCTGAACTGAAGTGCAAAGGAGCCGAGTTCCGCGGCGAAGTTCAGGATCACGGGTACGGACTTGTGGTCATGATGGCCGTACCTGGCGCGGACGACATCATGCTTTACGAGCCCAAGCATCCGCTGGCGTATAGCCTTTGACCGATTGAAAGGGCAACTAACTCACTCCCACCTTTCACCCTTCACAAGGCATCGTTCAAATTAGGACACTACCCGAATTTGATCCTGAGGGTTAACCGGATGTTTGCGGATAAGCCTACCGGTTCCGACAAACAGTTCAACCGTGTACCCATAGCACCCAGGTTCTCTTGGGCAGCTCTTCTTCCCGTTGATACTCTAGAATCCTCCTCAAGGAGAAATGCAATGCCAAAGAGAAGGCTCAGCGAACAAAAACTAGTGTTATGTCCAACAAATGACTAGACAAATAGAGTGGCCCGATGTATCGTGGATTCATGCCTCGATCCGCTCCTGTCGTGAGTCTCAGTATCGGTGATCAGGAAGAGATTCAGGGATGGTTGACAGCCCATGGAACGCCACAGCAAGTGGCACTGAGGGGCCGCATCGTGCTGGCCGCAGCGGAAGGGCGTTCTGACAGTGCCATTGCCCGTGAGTTACAGGTGAACCGCCATACTGTCATTTTGTGGCGGCAACGTTTTCTGCAAGAAGGCAAGGAGAGTTTGTGGGAGGTGGCACCGGGCCGGGGCCGCAAGCCGATGTATGGGCCGGAGAAGATTCACGCAGTGGTGAAAGCAACCTTACAGAGCAAGCCCAAAGGGCTGACCCAATGGAGCTGTCGATTGATGGCGAAAAACCAAGGGTTGAGCAAGTCCACGGTCAGCAACATCTGGCGCAGCCATAATCTGAAACCGCACCGAGTCAAAACTTTCAAACTGTCACGCGATCCTAAGTTTCTGGAGAAGTTGACCGATGTGGTAGGGCTGTATCTGAATCCCCCAGAAAAAGCATTGGTGTTGTGCGTGGACGAGAAGAGCCAAATCCAGGCGCTGGACCGCACGCAGCCTGGGTTACCGATGAAGAAGGGTCGTTGCGGCACGATGACTCATGACTATAAGCGCCATGGCACGACCACCCTGTTCGCGGCTCTGGAAATTTTACAGGGTCGGGTCATTGGTCAGTGTTACGAGCGGCATCGACACCAGGAGTTTCTCAAGTTTCTCCGCCGACTCGAGGAGGAATTTCCTGGAGATGTTCGGTTGCACTTGGTGATGGATAACTACGGTACGCATAAGCATCCACGGACGGTGGCGTGGCTCAAACGACGCCCTCGCTTTATCTCTCACTTTGTGCCGACCAGTTCCAGTTGGCTGAATCTGATCGAACGCTGGTTTGCAGAGCTGACTTCTAAACGCGTGCGACGGGGCTCGTTCTTCAGTGTCGACGATTTACAAAGGGCTATTACGGATTTTCTGAATGCTTGGAATGAGGAACCGAAACCCTTTGTCTGGACGGCCACGGTCGAATCCATTCAAGTGAAACTCTCTCGCTGCCGCCAGACCCTGGAGCAGATCCAGCCCGGATGCACGAAACCGCGAACAAGAAAAAAGGGGAGAAAAGGCTGTCTAGCCAATTCTTGGACACTACACTAGCCGACAAACCGACCGCAATTTCGGTCGCTCATCTTGATACCCTTAGCCCCGAAGAGCGAGAAAGTAGGATTCGGGCGTTTGAGAAGAAGGTTGAACAAAGCTAAGTCAAAACGTCGAGAACCCCGGTGTGAAATCGACACCTGGGGCACTCAGCTCGCTTCGCTCAGCAATCCCATCGTCGATAAATTTGCTTGATTACCCAAGACAGAATCTACGTCTGGTCGAGGCCGCTGCCCGCCGCTTTTGTTATGATGGAATGCGACCCTAATGACAATTCCCGCTGAGAACCGCAAGGAGCTGCTGTTGCGCGCTTGCCGCTGCGAGCCGGTGGACCGCGTGCCGGTGTGGATCATGCGCCAGGCCGGACGCTACTTGCCCGATTACCAAGCTGTCCGTAAACATCATTCGTTCCTGGAAATTTGCAAGACCCCTGCGCTGGCCGCGGAAGTTTCGATACAGCCGCTGGGTGCGATCGATGTGGACGCGGTGATCGTGTTTTCGGACATATTGATCGTCGCCGCAGCTATGGGCATGCATCTGGAGGTGCCGGATTCGGGTCCGGTGCTGGACAATCCGATTCGCGACCGCGGCGGGTTCGATCGGCTGCGCGACTTCGATCCCGAAAGCGACACGCGCTTCGTCGGCGCCGCGATCCGGGAAATCGTCCGCGAGGTGGGTCCTACGATTCCGGTGATTGGGTTCGCTGCCGCTCCGTGGACTCTGGCGTGCTACATGATCGAAGGGCAGACACGCGGCAGCATTGCTACGGCAATGGAATTGGCGCGGACCCAGCCGCGCCTGATGCACGATCTATTGGAAAGAATCGCGCGCGCCACCGCTCTCTACCTGCGATCGCAAATTGGGGCGGGCGCTGCGGTGGTTCAGCTTTTCGATACCTGGGCCGGCGAACTCAACCTGGAAGAATTCAACACCCTGGAGCTGCCTGCGATTCAACTGCTGCTCAGTGAACTGAATGCCGCGCCGACGCCGGTAATTTATTTTGCGCGCGGCGCCAGCCATTTGGTAGAGAGCGCCGGGCGCACCGGGGCCAACGTGATCAGCGTCGATTGGCACACCGACTTGGCCGCCGCCCGCCGCGTGCTGGGCCCGAGGATTGCGCTGCAAGGAAACGTCGACCCGGCGATCCTACTGGTCTCGCCGAGTGCCGCGGCAGAGGCGGCCAGCCACGCCGTTCAGGCCACCGGCGGCGTGGGCCACATCCTGAATTTGGGCCACGGTATTTTGCCGACCACTCCGGTGGAGAACGCCCGCGCGTTTGTAGCTACCGGGAAAGCGATCCGTGCCTCTGCGGCAACCGCGCAAGCCCGGCCGCTCGATGCGGCGGTATAATTAGTCAGGCTCGGAAACCCGCACATGGCTATCGAAGTCCCCAAGACGACTGTTGCCCTGGAAGACCTCAACGTCAGCCAGGAATTCCTCGCCCGTTACAATCGGCCCGGCCCGCGATACACCAGCTACCCCACCGCCCCGCTGTGGAAAGAAGATTTTGGCCCGGACGATCTGGAATCCACGTTCGCGCAGGTGGATGCCGACGCCACACCTATTTCGATCTACGCACACATTCCGTTCTGCGAGAATTTGTGCCTGTTCTGCGGCTGCAACGTATCGATCCAGAAAGACAAGTCCGTGGCGCTGCCCTATCTCGATTCGCTGAAGAAGGAAATCGATCACGTCAGCCGCTTCGTTTCGAGATCGCGCCCGGTGGTGCAAATTCATTGGGGCGGCGGCACACCTACTTACCTGACGCCGGCGCAGATTGAGGATTTATTCGGCGCGATTCGCGACCGCTTCCATCTTGCCGCGGACTGCGAAATTGGAATCGAAGTCGATCCGCGGGTCACTTCTACCGACCACCTGATCGCGCTTCGCAAACTCGGGTTCAACCGGCTGAGCATGGGCATTCAGGATTTTCAGCACAAAGTGCAGGAGACGATACATCGCGTCCAGCCGTACGAAATGACTCGCGACCTGATCGTGGCCTCGCGCGAGCTCGGTTTCGAGAGTGTGAATGTGGATTTGATTTACGGTCTACCGTTTCAGACCGCCGACAGTTTCCGCGCTACCGTCGAACAAGTGCTCACCCTCGGCCCCGACCGCGTGGCGATGTTCAGCTACGCGCACGTGCCGTGGCTAAAGAAACAACAGGGCGCATTCGCGATGTATCTGCCGGAGGGAATGGAGAAATTCCATATCTTCCAGGCTGGGCTGAAATCATTTCTCGGCGGCGGGTACCAATTCATTGGAATGGACCACTTCGCGCGTCCCACTGACGAATTGGCGGTCGCACAGCGCAATCGCACCCTGCATCGCAATTTCATGGGCTATACCACCAAGGCCGGCGCGGCGCTCTACGGGATGGGAGTGAGCGCGATCAGCGCATTCGGTTCGGCGTACGCGCAGAATATTCGCGAGGTGTCCCCGTACCAGGCGGCAGCCGCGAGCCGCGGCATTGCTACGATGCGCGGCTATCGTTTGACCCCCGACGACCGCATCCGCCGCGCAGTGATTTCGAAGCTCCTGTGCCACGGGGTGATCCGCAAAAATGAAATTGAAAAAGAATTTGCCATCGGGTTCGACGATTATTTCGCCGCCGAAAACCGTCAACTTGAGCCACTGGCGGCCGACGGTCTGGTCGAATCCGGGTCCGAAGAAATCCGGGTGACACCGCTCGGCCGCATCTTCATCCGTAATGCCGCTATGATTTTCGACCGCTACCTGGCCGAACAGAAAATGGACGCGAAGCCACTGTTTTCGAAAACACTGTAACCGTTTGCACGGACTGCTAGAACCCCACCAACTACAGTACCCCGAATCAACATTAGAGAACCCACGTGTGAAAGCGACACGTGGGGCACCCAGCCGCAACGGCGGCGGCCTACGTCAAAAGCCAAAACCAGAGTCGAAACACCCACCCTTCGCAAAACCTGGGAAGAATGGGGCACGGCAAAGTCAAAACAGATTTTGGTGTGGCTTGGGATTTTTCTTCCTTTTGTTTTGTTACACATAGAGCGGGGTAGCCGCACACCCTGGTGTGCATCAAATTCTCCAATTCGTGCCGCCGGCCGTCCTTATTTCTGAACCGGCCACGGTCGATAAAAGGCTAGCACTGCGGCCGCTTCCAGAGAATGGATCATTGCGGTGGACAGCGACGTGTACCGAACCCCTTTCTGAATCGTTCGGCTGCTGCTACATTTTCTCAGGCTTTGAAAACCGAACTCTATACAGCCATGAACACTTCTCGCAGCGCCGTGGTCATCGGAGCAGGAATTTCCGGCTTAGCTTGTGCGTGGCGGCTGCGCAAGCACGGAATCCGCCTCACCCTGCTGGAGTCATCCCCCCGCGTCGGCGGCGTCATTGGCTCGTTCTCGCAGAACGGATTCCGGTTCGAAAAGGGACCGCAGAGCTTTTTGGGCACGCCCGCGATCTTGGACTTGGTTCGTGAGTTGGGCATCGAGTCCGAGTTGGTCACCGGCGATCCGCGCGCGCCCCGTTACATTCTTCGCGGCGGGCGCTTGCATCGAGTGCCATTGTCGCCGCAGTCTTTTTTCACAAGCTCGTTCTTCAGCGGGGGCACGCGTCTGCGCGCCGCCGCTGAACTTTTTCGCCGCAGCCGTCCGCCGCAGCACGAGGAATCCGTAGCCGATTTCATTCGCCGCAAGTTCGGCGCGGAGATTCTCGATAATTTGGTCGCTCCATTCGTATCCGGAATTTACGCCGGAGATCCCGAACAACTTAGCGTTCGCGGCGCCTTCCCTACGTTGTCGGAGTGGGAATTGCAATACGGGAGCGTGCTGCGTGGCGCGATGAAATCGCGTCCGGCTGGCCAGAAACGGCCGTCGCCATGCTCGTTCCGGCGCGGCATGGAAACTCTGCTCGAAGCCTTTGCCGCCCAACTGGGTGACGCGATCCAAACCCAAGCGTGCGTCGAATCGCTCTCGTGCCAGAGCGGTGAGACTGGCGCGCAGGGCCAGCCGCCGTTTAGCGTCCGGGTTAAGACTGCGGCCGGAATCACGGACACTGCGGCCGACACGATTATCTTGGCCACGCCCGCATATACCGCCGGGCAGATTCTTGCATCGACTTCCGAAAAATTGCACGCGTACTTGAGCGCGCTGCCTTATGCCCCGGTCGCTGTGGTTGCTGGTGGCTATCAGCGCCGGCAGCTCGGCAATACTCTGCAGGGATTCGGTTATCTGGTCCCGCGCACGGAGAAACTGCACGTGCTCGGCACGGTGTGGAATTCGTCGCTCTTTCCGGGCCGCGCGCCGGACGGCATGGTGACGCTTACCAGTTTTGCAGGCGGCACCGGCGATCCTGGCATCGTGCAGAGAGATGCGGAGGCGATTGCGTCGATCGTGGAGAGTGAGGTGGCGCAGACGCTCGATATCGCGGGGCCGCCACTGGAGCGCGCGGTGTGGCGGCTCAACAAGGGAATCCCGCAATACAACCTGGGGCACGCGGCATCGCTCGCGGCGATTCGCGAAGAGCAACAGCGATTCCCGGGACTTTTCCTCGCGGGAAATTATCTGCAAGGGCCGTCGCTGCAGAACACTGTCGAGCAGGCCACGCAGATCGCGGACTCGGTCCGCGATTTCTTAAGCGCAGCGGTGCGAAAATAATTTTCGCGGCGATAGGTAGACGCTGAAGCCACAACCAGAATGGTTGTGCCACGTCACGGTCTGGAGTCGTGGGCGCGCTTTTAGGCCTGGAAGATCTTAGGTTTTGGGGGCCGCGCCGACAGGAGTGTCTGCGCCACAACGGATTCAGGAACGTTCGCGGCGGCGTTTGCGGTCGCGGTGGGCCAGGCGAATCTTACGGCGCAGGCCGGCGTCCCGGAATCGGCGGCGCTCTTCGGCGGTCTTGACGATCAGCGGGCGGATCGCACGACGGTTGAGCGCGGCGTCCACCGCAACAAACGTCAGATATGCGCTGCTGGTGTGCTGGCGCTTGCCGGTTAGCACGTTTTCGCTGAACACCTTCACGCCTACTTCCATCGAAGTGTGAAACACGCGGTTCACCCGCGACTGCAAGATAAGAATGTCGCCGATACGCACTGGATTGCGAAAATCCACATAGTCCACCGACGCGGTAACCACTGGGCTGTTCGAGTGCCGGTGGGCCGCCAGTGCGCCGGCAATATCGATCCAATGCAACACTCGGCCGCCCAGCAGGTAGCCGAGCGGGTTGGCGTCGTTGGGCAGCACCGCCTCGACCATCTCCGATTCCGACGCGCTTACCGGCTTCGCCTTCAGCGGAGTTTCTTCCGCGCTTCCCTGCTCGTGCTCCAGTTTCATCTTGGCCCCTGACTTGGTGCGGATAGGTAGCGCGCGCTCGGTGACCTCTACTTGCGGCACGCCCACTCGCCGGCCCGCTAAGGGAACGCGAGCAGCGCGAATTTTGGTCTTCGCTTTTTTCATCACTCTAATATTATGCACGGAAACGCCGGTTCAGACCTCAAACCCACCCGGCATCGATGACGTAGCTTTGACTGGTGATGACATTGCTATCGTCGGCAGCAAGAAATAGCACCAAGCGCGCCACTTCTACCGGCTGAATCATTCTCTTGAGGGCTTGGCGGCTCAGAATCTCCGCTTCATAAGCTTTGGTGAACCATAATTGCTTTTGACGCTCGGTGAAAATTGCGCCAGGCAGGATGCAATTCACGCGAATGTTATCGGCTCCCAACTCGTGAGCCAGAGTGCGAGTAAGGCCGACGATGGCAGCCTTCGCGGTGACGTATACCGGCATTCCGACGGACGGGACCATCCAACAGATCGAACTCATATTGATGATTGACCCTCGGCCCGCTTTCTTCATGACCGGAATCACTGCCTGGCTGGCAAAAAATTGGTGCCGGAGATTAACAGCTATCGACTGGTCCCAATACTCGGGCGTGACCTCAGCGATGGAGTGGCGAGTGTCGTTCGCTGCGTTATTCACCAGCACATCCACCGTTTTGAACTTCGCAACGATGCCGCGCATGCAATCGCCAAGAGCATTTACGTCGGTGAGATCACACTGCAGAAAGTAAGGCTCGGTATGGCCACCCGTACGGAGCCGGTGTGTCAGGTGAGCTGCGGCTTCATTCTGAATGTCCACCAAGGCCACTTGCGCGCCTTGTTGGGCAAATTGCTCGACAATCTTTTCCCCGATGCCGCTGGCGCCGCCGGTCACCACGACTACCCGGTCACGCAGGCTTGGGTAGTTTGCGTATTCCATTTGTCCTTCCTTCGGGCTTCGGATTTGGGCGCTCAGTAGGTGGCCCGTCCGCCGCTCAAGTCGAACACCGCGCCGGTGGTGAACGAATTCTCTTCGGACACCAGCCACGCCACCATTGCGGCAATTTCGTCGACCTCGAGGAAACGGCCGCGCGGAATCTTGGAAAGCATGTAATCGATGTGCTCCTGGCTGAGCTGTTCAAGGATTCGGGTGCGTGCGGCCGCGGGGGTGATGCAGTTGACCGCGATGTTGTGCCCCGCTAGTTCTTTCCCTAACGACTTGGTGAGGGCAATCACACCTGCCTTTGCCGCGCTGTAGGCGGAGGCGTTGGGATTTCCTTCCTTACCGGCGATGGACGCCACGTTTACGATGCGGCCGTAATTCTGCTGGAGCATAAAGGGCACCACCGCGCGGCAACACAGAAATACTCCGGTTAAATCGATGTCGATCACCTGCCTCCATGCATCCACGGGATATTCCCAGCACTTCAAACTGGGTCCGGCAATCCCTGCGTTGGCCACCAGCATGTCGACCCGTCCGAATTTCTCCGCTGCGGCCTTCGCTGCACGATTTACGCTCTCGGCATCGGCGACCTCGACGGCCGCTCCGTCGACGGGCCGGGCGCCCTCAAGTTGTTTCACGGCCGCCGCGAGCAATTCTTCGTCGCGGTCCCAGATGGTGACTGAGGCGCCGGAGGCCAGGAAGCGTTTGGCCACGGAGAAACCGATGCCCTGGGCTCCGCCGGTTACGATGGCGTGACGGTTGGTTAGATCTATCGCGTTCATGTGCTGCTCCGTGGCGCTTCCGGCTGATTGTAAACGCGCGGGCGATTGAATCGGCAAGTTCGCGCGACTCATGCCTGGACGTTACCGGCGAAGCGCGACGTTATTACTTCCCCGGAATCAGCGTCAAGGCGTTTCTACAGGTTCGGGAAACAGGGCGAGACTCTAGGGAAGGTCTGAACGCCCGCCCTTCCCATGTACCTTCGCGCAGAAGCGGCGTTACGGCAGACCGGAAGAATGGGGCACCCGCAAAGGATAAAGGCGCAAAACCGTACGTCCAAAAAAGACTTGCATTCCGCCTATCGCGGTAGTAGTGTAGCATACAGTTGTAGTAACAGATCAAACTTGAGGACCTATGGGCCAGCCCAAACTGAGCAAGCTCGAACTTCAGATCATGGAGGCGCTGTGGATTCACGGCAAGGCTTCCATTCGTGAGATTCAGGAATCTTTTCCCGAAAAGGATAGGCCGGCGTACACCACCGTCCAGACCATGGTTTATCGCCTGGAAGCCAAGAAGGCGCTGCGCCGCGTCAAGAAGGTGGCCAACTTCCACATTTTCGAGGCTGCGGTTTCCCGCGATTCCGCGCAGCGGCGCCTGATCGACGACTTGCTCGCGCTCTTCGGCGGGCGCACCCAACCGGTGATGGCTCACCTGATCGAATCCGGCAAACTCACCCTGGAGGATGTAAAGGGAGCCGAGAAGACGCTGCGCAGGCTGCAGCGAAGGGATAAATCACAATGATCCTCGGATATTTGTCGGCGATGTGGGCCGCAGCCGCAGTGGGGCTGGGCAATCACGTATGGCAGTCGACGCTGTTCCTTGCGATCGCCGGAATACTGACATTGAGTTTGCGCAAGAACCACGCGCGGACCCGCTATCGGCTGTGGCTGGCGGCCTCCGTGAAGTTTCTGGTGCCCTGCTCGCTGTTGGTCGGGCTGGGGAGCCATCTGGGGTGGTTGCGCGGCTCTATTGGGACCAAGGGCGGAGTGTATTTCGCGATGCAACAGGTCGGCCAACCGTTCACGCAGCCGACGCCGCTGGCCATCATTCCTCGGTCTGTTCATGCGCCGGGTTTCACCGATTGGATTCATCTCCTTCCGGCTGTTCTGGTGGCAGTGTGGCTCTGCGGATTGGTGGTGGTTGTTTGGGTATGGGTGGCGCGTTGGCGGCGAGTTTCCGCGGTGGCACGCGCAGCGGCGCCACTACGTGAAGGACGCGAGGCGGACGCGCTGCGGCGACTAGAGCGTCTTGGAATCGGAGGGTTGCAGCCACCCATTGAGATGGTGACGTCACGCACTTCTCTGGAACCAGGTGTCTTCGGAATTGTCCGGCCGGTATTGGTGTGGCCGGAAGGGATCTCCCAACGTCTGGAGGACGCCCACCTGGAAGCGATCCTGGCGCACGAACTGTGGCACATCCGTCGCCGCGACAATCTGGCCGCCGCGGTTCACATGCTGGCGGAAGCGGTCTTCTGGTTTCATCCGGCGGTCTGGTGGCTGGGAGCGCGGTTGGTGGAGGAGCGCGAGCGGGCGTGCGACGAAGAAGTGGTGGAGCTGGGCAGCGATCGTCAGGTATATGCCGAAAGTATTTTGAAGATTTGCGAATTCTGCGTTGGATCTCCGCTGGCGTGCATTTCCGGAGTAACTGGCGCGGATCTGAAGGCCAGGATGGTGAGAATCATGAGCGAGAATGTGGCGCGCCGATTGGATTTCAGTCGGAAACTGTTGCTCACCGTGGCTGGTTTGCTGGCGATTGCGTTGCCATTCGTGGTCGGCCTGCTGCACGCAACGCCGAGTCAAGCCGCGGCACAGGCCTCAAATGCAGCCGAGGTTACACCTGGATACGAAACCGCTTCCATCCAAACCGAGAAACCTCAAGGCGATGGCGAGAGGATGCAGATCGCGATGAGGGTAGCGTTCTCGCGCGACGGGTTCGCCGAAGAAGGCAACACAATGCAAATGCTGGTTCGGCTCGCTTACGGAGTGCAAGACGATCAGATCTTGGGAGCGCCGAACTGGTTCAACTCTCGGCGCTACGATATTGATGCGAAACTGGGGACATCCGCGCAGGAACAGATGAGCAAACTCAGCTTAGATCAGAGGAAATCCGCGGACCGACGCCTGCTCCAAGGGCTTCTGGAGGATCGCTTCCACCTGGCGCTGCATCGCGAGAGTAAAGAGCTTCCTGTGTACGAGCTGATGGTTGCCGAGGGCGGCCCCAAACTTCAAGAGGCAAAACCTGGAGACAACCATTCCTACTTCACCAACATTGCGAGCCATAGCGGAATGGGGCAGGTGCGGATAGGTGAAGGCGAGTTCAACGCTCAAGCGGTCGAGCTGGCAGCGATGGCGGAGATGCTATCGGAGCGGATGGGCCACGCCGTTGTCGATAAGACCGGCCTGACCGGGAAGTACGATTTCACGCTACGATGGACGCCTATTCCTAGCCAAGATCCCTTGGGCATTAACAGCTCAGCCCCTCCCGAGCCCACGGGGTCGCTTTTGACCGCGATTCAGGAGCAGCTCGGCCTGAAACTGGTGCCGCAAACGAAGCCTATGGAAGTTCTGGTGATCGACCATGTCGAGGAGCTTGCGGCAAACTAGCAGCGCGCTGGGTCATACCAACGACACCTTCAATTTCGACGTCAGCTTCTAAGAAGAATCAAAGGCGTGGAAAACCCACACTGACGGCGACGGGTGGGGCACCCACCACCAAATACAACGACAACTTATAAGAAAAATCAAAGGCGCGGAAAACCCTCACTGTCGAAGGAAGGTGGGGCGCGATACCTGCGGCCCTTTGCTTGTTTCCAGCGTTTGGGCTGCGCTCAAGAAACGCGTATTATGGATGCCGACCATGCCACCTTCTACCAAATCGCGGCGCGAAGTTCTCGAGGGATTCGTGCAGGCCAATCCTAACGACGCATTCGCGCGCTACGGACTGGCGCTGGAATGCGCCAAGCTCGGCGAGGACGAAGCTGCCACCGGCCACTTTGTGAAATTGCTCGAAAGTCATCCCGGCTACGTGGCCGGCTACTTTCAGTATGGCCAACTGCTCGCGCGCCTTGGACGCATCCCGGAGGCCAAGAAAACACTTTCGGACGGCATCGTCGTGGCCGCGCATGCCGGTGACACCCACGCGCGCGACGAGATGCAGGCTACGTTGCAATCGCTCGCCTAGCCGTTGGCTGGCGCCGGTCTTCCGGAGAGCGCTGAATGAGTGGCGTACGCATCCCGATTTTCCCGCTGGAACTCGTGCTGTTCCCCGAGATGACTCAACAGCTGCACATTTTCGAGCCGCGATACCGGCTGATGATTCGCAGGTGTCTCGACGCGCCGAGCGAGTTTGGAGTGGTGCTGGCGCGGGCCGACGGCATCGCGGCGTACGGGTGCACCGCGGAAATCGCCGAAGTGACCAAGGACTACGGCGACGGACGGGTGGAGATCCTCACCGAGGGTCGATCGGTATTTCGCATCCAGGAGGTATTTTCCGACCAGCCCTATCAGGAGGCGGAGGTAGAAATATTGCCACCAGAGGACCCGGCACACCGGGGCGGAGAGCCGGCGCAACTGATACAGGCGTACGAAAAATGTCACCAGATCGTCTACGGCCACCCGCCCAACGCGGACGAGCGATCCGGCGCCGCGTCCCTGGCGTACCATATCGCAGCGGACCTGCCGCTGGCGCTAGACGACAAACAAGCGGTGCTCGAGCTGCGCAGCGAGCACGCTCGGCGAACTCTGCTGCTGCAACGGCTGCAGGAGTTGCTACCCGCGCTGGAGCAGAAGTACCGGGTTCGCGAGAAAGCGCGCAGCAACGGCCACGGGCAGCTCTGACATTCCGCACTTTCTCTCCGTTTTCATGCCAACGTATCACCTACCCGCTGCATCATCTATAATGGTGGAGACGCGCGAAGTTCCTCGCGTCCATCTGCGCATCAGAAACGGGGACACATGACTACCCAGCCTGAAACGCTAGGGCAGCTTCGCAGCAGCGAATGGTCCGAGGCCAGGATCGGCCGTCGGAGCGTAAAGCAGGAGCTGCGTGAGAATTTGTTGCGCAAGATCGAAGCGAACGAACCGTTGTTCAAAGGCATCCACGGTTACGAAGACACGGTTACCCCGCAGATCGTCAATTCCCTGCTTTCGCGCCACCACTTCATTCTGTTGGGTCTGCGCGGCCAGGCCAAAACGCGTATTCTGCGGGGCTTAGTGGCATTCCTCGATCCTATGATGCCGGCCATTGCCGGATGCGAGATCAACGACAATCCGTATGCGCCGCTGTGCCGGTCGTGCCGCGAGCGAATCGCTAAGGAAGGCGACGCAACTCCGATCGAGTGGATTCCGCGAGATCGCCGCTACGTGGAAAAACTAGCTACGCCCGACGTCACTATCGCCGACATCATTGGCGACGTGGACCCGATCAAAGCGGCGCGCTCGGGACGCGACCTCTCGGACGAAATGACCATTCACTACGGTCTGCTCCCGCGCGCCAACCGCGGAATCTTCGCCATCAACGAGTTGCCGGACCTCGCTGGAAAAATTCAGGTGGGGCTGTTCAACATCATGCAGGAAGGCGACATTCAGATTAAGGGCTATCCGGTGCGTCTGCCGCTGGACGTGATGCTGGTGTTCACCGCCAACCCCGAAGACTACACCGCGCGTGGAAAAATAATCACCCCACTCAAGGATCGCATTGGCGCGGAAATTCGCACTCACTACCCTGGGACGTTGGCCGAAGGAATGTCGATTACTTCGCAGGAATCGTGGACCAATCGCGGCGGCGAGCCCCGGCTGACGGCTCCCGGTTACATTCGCGAGATCATCGAGGAAGTGGCCTTTCACGCTCGCGAAGACAAACGCATCGACAAGCGCTCCGGCGTCAGCCAGCGATTGCCGATCAGTTGTTTGGAAAACGCCCTTAGCAGCGCCGAGCAGCGCGCGGTGCGAAATCATGAAACGGTCGCCACTGCGCGAGTCGCCGACGTTTACTCCGCGATTCCCGCGATGACCGGAAAATTCGAGCTGGAATATGAAGGCGAGATGAAGGGCGCGGAAAATATCGCCCGCGAACTGATTCGCTCCGCGGTGGGCAAGGTGTTTACCCGCCACTTCGCGGACGCGAATTTTCAGCCGCTGGTGCAATATTTTGAAGGCGGCGGCGACCTGAAAGTCCCCACCGGAGCGTCCGCCGCGGAACATTGCGCGCAACTGCGCAGCGTGCCGGGCCTGTTCGATTTGCTGGGTGCGCTCAACGTCAAGGCCAATCAGAACCCCGCGGAAGTGGCTTCCGCCGCGGAGTTCATTCTGGAAGGATTGTGGGCGCACAAGCGCATCTCGCGAAGTGAGGAGCGAGGCTACTTCGCGGAAGCGCGCAAGACTCCGGAATCACGCGAGGCGCCCAACCGCAACGTCCCGCGCCGCCAGTTCAACTGAGGACCCCTATGAAGGTGATTCGCTATTCGAAGTACACAGGTGAACCCGCCGGGGAAATCGACCTCGAAGATTTGATGAGCCGTCTCGCTGATTTCCTGCTGCAGAGCGGCTACGAATCTCCCTACGGTATTTATGAAATGGATGCGGAAGGCATGGCCCAACGCCACATGGACGAGTTGCGTGAGGCCATTTTGCGGGCACTCGAAGAAGGCGATCTACTACCCGACGAGATGATGCAGCAACTGCTCGAAAATGCCGACTTGGCCCAGAACCAAAAGCTGCGCGAAATGATCGACCAAATCATCGAACGCATGGCGGCCGAAGGCTATATTTCTCCTCAGCCGCCCACGGTGACTCCTCCTCCGAGCCAAACCCCTGGAGGACAGATTGGTCCGGCGCAACCCGGCATGAATGCGCGATTCGAGGTTACCGATAAGGCCATCGATTTCCTCGGGTTCCAGACATTGAAGGATTTGCTCGCGGGCCTGGGGAAAAGCAGCTTCGGCCGCCACGATACGCGCGATTTGGCCACCGGCGTCGAATCGGGCGGCACGTCCAAGGCCTACGAATTTGGCGACACCCTGAACCTGGACATCGGCGAAACATTATTCAATGCGGTGCGCCGCAACGGCACCAACGTGCCCATCGAACTCGACTATCCGGACCTGATGGTGCATCAATGCGAGTATCAGAGTTCTTGCGCCACAGTGCTGATGCTCGATTGCAGCCACAGCATGATTCTTTACGGTGAAGATCGCTTCACCCCGGCCAAGCGCGTGGCGCTCGCGCTGGCGCACCTGATTCGCACCCAATATCCCGGCGATTCGCTGCACCTGGTTTTATTCCATGATTCCGCTGAGGAAATTCCGTTGGGCAAGCTCGCGCGAGTTCAGGTGGGACCGTATTACACCAATACCCGTGAGGGATTGCGCCTGGCGCAGCGCATTCTGGCGCGCCAGAAAAAAGATATGCGGCAGATCATCATGATCACCGACGGCAAGCCTTCGGCGCTCACCTTGGACGACGGACGAATCTACAAGAACGCCTTCGGCCTCGATCCGCTGGTGGTTTCGCAGACCATGGAAGAGGTGGCCAAGTGCAAGCGCGCCGGCATCCTGATCAATACGTTCATGCTGGCCAGCGACTATAGCCTGGTGCATTTCGTGCAGAAGGTAACCGAACTGTGCCGCGGCAAAGCCTACTTCACCACCCCCTACACCTTAGGCCAATACCTGTTGATGGATTACGTGCAGGGGAAGACGCGCCAGGTACACTAGAGGCAGGAGTTCGCTTCACGGAGGACTTGAGCTGTGTCCCGAATTCATGCCGGCGACGCTGCACCGGACTTTTCACTTTCCGACGCTCAGGGCAAAAATCATTCACTGAAGGACCTACTGAAGAAAGGGCCGGTGATCGCGGCTTTTTTTAAGATGTCCTGCCCTACCTGCCAGTTTACATTTCCGTTTTTGCAGCGAATCCACGATGCCTACGGAAGCACGAACGCTACGCTGGTCGCAATTTCGCAAGAGAATGCAGCAGATACCGCGGAGTTCTGCGCGGAGTACGGCGTCAAGTTTACGGCGCTGGTGGATGGCCACGGGTATCCGGCGTCGAACCGCTACGGGATCACCAATGTTCCCAGTATTTTTCTGATTTCTCCAGATGGAAAAGTGAAAGAAAGGGCGGTGGGCTTCGCGCGTGCGGAAATCGAAGCGATGGGCGCCGAATTTGCGCGGGCCAACCATCGCCCGGTCACGCCTGTCTTCCGCCGCACAGAAATCGTCCCGGATACGAAACCTGGTTGAGGCTCCAAAAACTAGGCTCGGTCGGAGCCTATCTATCTATCGCAACCAGCCGGCACCAGTGACGGCGCTAAAGTTAGTGCAAGTACTTCCCCGATGCGATCACCATACCCAGCGTCAGCGCGGCGATAACTATTTCCCCGAGCGCGCCCACCACGAACGGTCGAAGTCCCTGCTTCAGCAAATCCCTCACGTTGGTCCGCAACCCTACCCCAGCAAAACTCAATAGAAAGGCCCAGCGCGAAACGTTGGCCAGGCTGGTGATCTGGTCTTTGCGGAAGAGTCCGACCGTCGCCAGAATCGAGATCAGCATGAAACCCAAAATGAACTTGGGAAATTTTTCCCAAAGAAAGGCCCAGGGCTTTTCGACGTGTTGGGCTTGCCCTTGGCGCGCCCAATAAAACGCATAGCCCAGAACGACGAACCCGAGCACTGCGCTTCGCGCGGTCTTGGCCAGGATCGCTATCCGCCCCGCCGCGTCGGAATAGATCGCGCCCGCGGCGGTTGCTTCCGCGGTGTTATCGATTCCCAGACCGGCCCACATCCCGTACAACGTGTCGCTCAAATGCAGATGATGGCCGATCGCCGGAAACGCGAAAAGGCTGAGCGCGCCGAGCGACAATATTGCGGCGATCGCAAACGAGACATCTTCGTCATCGGCATCGATCGCGCCTTTCGCCGCGATGATTGCGGAAACTCCGCAGATCGACGACCCGATCGCCAACAGCGAAGTCAGTTTCGGCTTCAGGTTGAAGAAGTAGCCCAGCGCGGTCATAAACAGCAGCGACACCGTTAGCTCGATGACTACCAGCGTCAGGGCCACACCGCCCAGCTTCAGCAAGTCGCCCAGCAAAAACCGTGCACCCAGCAGCACGATGCCGGTCTTCAGCCAGAATTCGTAAGTTGCCACGCCGGCGCGAAACACCGGGGCCACGCCGAAAATATTCGATATGGCCAATCCAAAAATGATCGCCCACAAAACGTATTCTATATTCGGAAAGGTGAGGTGATGGACTTTGCCGTACGTTGCGATGGCTCGCTCGACCAGTTTCCCGCTGTAGCCCACCGCGGCCAACAGCAGAAATCCCGGTACGATGTCGATCACCCGCTTCAGAAATTCAAACGGTCTCGACCGGAGCCGGGCAGACGCGATCGCTACCGACGATGCCGCCATGAGGGCCCTCCCACGTACTGCAACATATGCTCGCCGAAGAAATGCGTGTGGCGGCTAACAAATTTGCTAGCGCACACAGGATGCTTCCTTGGCCCTAAAGTGCGCGTAATTACCATGAAATATGTTTGATCACGCCGAGGCGAATCAGCAACGCTAGCGCCAGCGCGAATCCCACCGCCCAGGTGTCGAGCGACAGCCGCCAGCCTGATTTTTCCTTTACGGCAACGAGAGTTTCAGTATTGGACTTCAACGTTAGGCCCTCCGATCGATTCGGTTCTGCCGTGGATCTCCGACAAAATCGACTGCAGTTTGCTCCGCGGGATCGCTCCCGGCGCCGCCCACGGAAAGTCTATCGAGCACGCTGCGACTCGCGCGCTCTAGCGAACGACCGACTAGCAGGATCGCCGGCGCTTCTATGCCCGCCAGGCTCGAAAGGCCGGCCAGCGTGGTGCGCGTGACGCGCTGCGCTGCAGTCGATACGCTGGAAATCACCACGCACGGCGTTGCCAGTGACACGCCGGCGCCGCGAAGTTTCTCGCGGAGCGAGCCCAAATCCGGGCCGGGCATGTAAATGATCAGCGTCGCGTCCGCACGCCCGGCTTCGAGCCAGGCATCCGCCTGCTGAGAATCCTGGTTTGCGGCCGCGCGGTGCCCGCTCAATATCAAGACCCGCGAACTGGTGCGCCGGTCAGTGAGCGAAACTCCGAGCGCCGCCGCCGCCGCGAACCCCGCGGTGATTCCGGGCACCACTTCGTAGGGCACGCCCGCAGCCTCAAGAGCGTCCACTTCCTCGTTCAGGCGCCCAAAAATTAGCGGATCGCCGCTTTTCAACCGCACTACGTTCACGCCAGCTTTCGCGAACAAAATCATCACGCGGTTGATTTCCACTTGGGTGATTCCCTTGCGGCCGCACCGTTTGCCGACGTTGACCACAATCGCTTGCGGCCCCGCCAGCCCAACGATCTCTGCCGAGACCAAGTCGTCATGCAGCACGCCATCCGCCTCGCGCAACAGGCGGCTCGCTTTCACCGTCAAAAGTTCGGGGTCGCCCGGGCCCGCTCCGACCAAATACACTCGTCCGAGTTGGGGTTGCGCTGGCCTCATCGCGTCACCGCCACGTTTTCCGGGCTCACTTCATCAGCTATCTTAGAAGCCGGTTCCGATTCCAATTCTTCCGCGCTGCGGCCCGATAATTCGCCGACTTCACGATAGGCCAGGCGCTGCAAAAGCCGTTTGCGCTCCTCGGACGCCGGGTAGCGAGCGAGAATTTCGCGGCGGAGCGCACCGACATCTTCCAGCCACTCACCCAGCCCGGGATCGAGCGCCCGCTCGATCTCGTCGCGCAACCGCTGCGCCACCGCTGGGCTTTCCCCCGCGGTCGAGATGGCCACTTGCAGATCGCCGCGCCGCACATTCGCCGAAAAATAGAAATCGCAGTATGGCGGGTCATCCACCGAATTGCAGATCACCGAGCGCTGCCGGGATTGCTCGAAGATGCTGGCATTCACGTCCGGATCGGACGTCGCCGCGATGGCCATGAATATCCCGTCCAGATCACTCGCCTGAAATTCGCGCTGCTCCCAACGCAGTGCACCGGACGACGCCAGCGCGCCAACGCCTTCATTCGCCTGCGGCGCCACCACCCACACCTCGGCTTCCGCTTCCAGCAGGCTCGCGATCTTGGCTTCGGCCACGGTCCCGGCCCCGGCCACCAGACACTTTCGCCCAGCGAGCTTGACGAATATCGGTAAGAGGTTGGCAGGCATCGGCTAATCCATGGCCCCCGTGGCGACCCGGTCGTGCGACACCACCGGCGGCAAGTCCCGCGGTACCGCCTCGAGAATCTCGCCCGCCAACTGCGCGCGCAATTCCTCATCCGAAAATCGCGCAAAGTAGGAGCGCAAGTTCTCGTTGCCATCGCGCGCGGCCAAATATTGGCGCAGCAAGCGCTCCAGCGCCGCCGGAACGTCGCTGGCCGCGCAACGATATCCAATCGGCCGCGCGATGGCCTGAAATTCGCCGACCGCTCCGCCGACGCAGAAGTAATAGGCGTCCACCCACTCCCGGCCTTGCTTAATCTTCTTCCCTTCCAGACCGATGTCCGCGATCCAGTGCTGCCCGCAGCTATTCGGGCATCCGGTGACGTGCAGCTTGATCTGCTGATCGAACTGCGGAAGACGCTCTTCGAGTTCCTCGACTAGCCATCGCGTGTAACTTTTCGTCTCGGTGATCGCGAGCTTGCAGAATTCCGTCCCGCTGCAGGCGATCGCTCCCCGCCAAAACGTAGACGCAGCCACCGGCAGTCCGGCAAGGTCCAGTCCCTGGACCACCGCCGCCGTCTCCCCCTGCGGCACATTAACGATCAGCAGGTTTTGCATGTTGGTGGTGCGCAGCTCGCCATTCCCGTGGCGTTCCGCCAAATCGGCGGCGGCCTGCATCTGATCGGCCGAAATTCTGCCGCGTAGCACGCCCGCTCCCACCGTGAACGTTCCCGCCTGCCTTTGGGGAAATACTCCGACGTGATCGCGGTAGACGTCCTGCGGCGGAATTTCCGGAACCCCGGGATCCAGCTGGTATCCCAGCCGGCGATTCAGTTCACCGAGGAATCGCTCAGCCGTCCAGCCCTGCTGGGTGAACAGGTGTTTCAACCGCGCGCGATCGCGGCTTTGCCGCAGCGCATCCTGATCGCGGAGTATTTCCGCAATCGTTCGTACCACCTGCACGGCCTGCTCGTAGCGGACGAAAGCATCCAATCGCACCGCGAGATGCGGATCGGCGGAAAGGCCGCCGCCCACGCGCACTGAAAACCCCACTTCCCGCAGGCCATCCCGGAAGCGCTCCACTGCGGTTAGGCCCACATCGTTGATTTCCGGATACGAGCACCACGATGGGCATCCGGTAACGGAAATCTTGAATTTCCGCGGCAGGTTGTAGAACTCGGAATTTCCCGAGAGCTCCTTCGAAATTGCCAGCGCCACCGGGGACGCATCCACAAGCTCATCATGCGCCACGCCGGCCAGCGGGCAGCCGGTCACATTGCGGGTCACGTCGCCGCACGCGCTCCTGGGCGAGAGCCCCACCGCCGCCAGGGCGTCGATCGCTTCGGGAATGGCTTCGATCGAGAGCCAGTGCAGCTGAATATTCTGGCGGACCGTAATGTCCGCTATCGAACGCGCGTGTCGCTTGGAAATATCGGCGATGGCGCGCAGCTGGTTCGAGCGTAATAGTCCGTTTGGCAGGGCAATCCGCATCATGAAATAGTCGTTGGCTTTGCCCTCGCCACCTTTGCCGCCCAGCACTCCAGCGCCGTCGCCCTGCGAATAAATCCCCCACCAGCGGAAATAGACGCCCATCCACTCGGGAGGTATCGATTGCCGCCCGGCGCGGGCGAAGGCGCGAATATCTTCCAGGCAATCCCAGGGATTCGCTGCGCGCTTGAGGCGCTCGACGCGCTGCGCCTTGGTTTCCTTCGGCGGCGGCGCGATCGCGCCCGGAAACGGCGCGATCGGCTGTGCTGTAGGTTCCGTGCTCAAAATGTCTCCCCAAAACAAAAAAGCCCGCCTGCCAGCGAAAGCTGCTGGAGAGCGGGCTGCTTAGAATCCGATTAGAAAATTAGCTAGTTCGGACTGCACCCCCACGCCCGCAGCGGTCCATAACAACAACAGAGACACCGACAGGCGTTGCTGCAATTCATCATGTGGAAAGCTTAGCGGACCCGGCTCACGCCGTCAACATAAAGTGCGGGGAGATTACGCAAACCCATTCCTTGCAGTGCCCGACCTGGGGCCCTAGGGCGGGCAGGTGGCGACGCCCACCCTTCCCAGAACCAGAGAAGAGTGGGGCACCTGAAAAAGATAAAACCGCAGAACCATGGAACCTACGGCGCAAACCAATTCCCTAATGCGATCCGCGAAGTTAGACCATTCGTTTTGCGCTATTATCGTTGCGTTTCGAAATGCGCGGCGCGGTGGATCAACGCTCGGCGCTCGCCGGCATCTTGAATTGCCTCGCGCCGGCGCGAGGAATCGGAGAAACGGGAACCTCATGAAAAAGCTTCGCAGTCAGGAATGGTTCGGGCGGCAAGATCGCGACGGCTTTATCTACCGCAGCTGGATGAAAAATCAGGGCTGGCCGCACGACATGTTCAATGGCCGCCCGGTGATCGGCATCTGCAACACCTGGTCCGAATTCACGCCCGTGCAACGCGCACTTCCGCGAAATCGCCGAATGGGTGAAGCGCGGCGTGTGGGAAGCCGGCGGCTTCCCGCTGGAGTTTCCGGTGATGTCGTTGGGCGAAGTGTTGCTGCGTCCCACCGCGATGCTGTTCCGCAATCTAGCCAGTATGGACGTCGAGGAATCCATTCGCGGCAATCCTATGGACGGCGTGCTGCTACTGATGGGCTGCGACAAGACCACTCCTTCATTATTGATGGGCGCGGCTTCGTGCAATTTGCCCACTATCGGTTTATCCGGCGGACCCATGCTTACCGGAAAATTTCACGGCCACGATCTGGGCTCAGGAACCGGCGTCTGGCAGATGTCCGAAAAAGTTCGCGCCGGCGAGATGAAACTGGAGGAATTGTCGGAAGCGGAAAGCTGCATGCACCGCTCCAAAGGCCACTGCATGACCATGGGCACCGCGTCCACGATGGCGTGCATGGTCGAAGCGTTGGGCATGGCCTTGCCCGGCAACGCCGCGATCCCCGCGGTCGACGCTCGCCGCTACACCCTAGCGCAAATGACGGGACGCCGCATCGTTCGAAATGGTTAACGACGATCTGAAAATGTCGCAGATCCTCACCCGCGCCGCTTTTGAAAACGCGATTCGCGCCAACGCCGCTATCGGCGGTTCCACCAACGCGGTGATTCATCTGATCGCTATCGCCGGACGCGTCGGCGTGCCCCTGACGCTGGAAGATTTCGACCGCCTGGGATCGACGCTGCCGTGCCTGGTCAATCTTCAGCCTTCCGGCAAATACTTGATGGAAGATTTTTTCTATGCCGGCGGCCTGCCCGCGGTTCTTCGCGAACTCGGCGAAAACGGCGCGCTGCGACCGGACGCGCTGACCGTGAACGGGCACTCCATCTGGCGAAAATGTGGCCCGAAGCGCCGTGCTGGAATCGCGATGTGATTCACACCTTCGCCGAACCGTTCAAACCAAACGCCGGCATCGCCGTGCTACGCGGAAATCTGGCGCCCGATGGCGCGGTAATCAAACTGTCCGCCGCCACTCCCGCACCTGTTGCAGCACACCGGCCGCGCGGTGGTTTTCGAATCCATCGAAGATTTCTACGCGCGCATTGATGACGAGAATCTCGACATCGACGAAAACTGCGTGATGGTCCTGAAAAATTGCGGACCCGCGCGGCTATCCCGGAATGGCCGAAGTCGGCAACATGCCCCTGCCGCCGAAGCTCTTACGCAAAGGCGTGAAAGACATGGTCCGCATTTCCGACGCGCGCATGAGCGGCACCGCCTATGGAACCGTGGTGCTGCACGCTCGCCCGGAAGCCGCAGCGGGCGGGCCGCTCGCGCTAATTCGTTCCGGCGACACGGTCACGCTCGATGCGGCCAAGCGCACGTCTGCGTCTGAATGTGGACGACGCCACGCTCGCGGCACGCCACGCGCAATGGACCCCGCCAGCACTGCCCGACCGCGGCTACGTTCGCTCTACACCGAAGACATGTGCAGCAAGCCAATCAAGGCGCCGACCTGGATTTTCTGGTCGGGAGCAGCGGCGCTCCGGTCGCACGCGACAATCACTGACCCCAGCGGCCATAGCGCCCGTCGAATTCGCTGCACTGCCTTAGGCCGTTCCATCGCCTAGACGATCCGGAGAGAGCGCTGCATGTTTCGCTGGCGAATCGCAATTCTGGTGAGCGCCGCGATCGCGCATCAGCTATCTGGACCGCCAAACGCTCCCCGTCGCCATCCAAGCCATCAGCAAGGACATCCCGCTGACCAACTCGCAATTCTCCATTCTGCAGTCCGCGTTTCTGCTTGCTTACGCGTTCATGTACGCCGGCGGCGGCAAACTCGTCGATGCTCTCGGCACACGCCGCGGCTTCACCGTGATCATGTGTTCTGGTCGCTGGCCTGCGCCAGCCACGGCCTGGCGGTAACTTTCACGATGCTCGCGGTTAGCCGCTTCCTGCTGGGGATGGGCGAAGGCGGAGGTTTTCCCGCCGCCACTCGCGCGGTAGCCGAATGGTTTCCCACCGAACGAACGCGCCACAGCTATGGGCATCATCAATGGCAGGCACCGCCGTCGGAGCAGTCGTCGCGCCTCCACTAATCGCGCTGATTCTCACTATACCAACTGGCGATGGATTTTCTTCGTCACGCGGCGCGCTTGGGCCTGCTCTGGACCGCCTGGTGGCGACAATGCATATTTCCCGTCCGGCGAACACCCGCAGCTGACCGCGCAGAACGCGCGAAAACTTCCAGCCGGAGCCTGCGTTGCCCGGCCGCCACAAAAAATCGTCGCGTGGCTCGATCTGCTGCGCATCAGCGAAACCTGGGGCGTTGGTGGCCGCGAAATTCTCAGCGACGCCGCCTGGTACTTTTATCTCTTCTGGCTGCCGAAATATCTCTACGACGCCCGCGGCTTCGACATCAAAGCCGTAGGCGCCATCGCCTGGATCCCCAACGCCGCCGCCGGCATCGGCTGCTTGCTGGGCGGCTGGTTCTCCAGCCATTTGGTCCGCCGACAATTCTCGCTGAATGTCGCGCGCAAAGTCGCGCTCGGACTGAGCGCCGCAGTGATGCCGCTGATCCTGCTGGTTACCCGCACGTTGCCAGTCGCCTGGGCCATCGCAATTTTCAGTCTGGCCTATTTCGGACAGCAATCCTGGTCCACGCTGGTGATGGTTCTGCCCACCGATCTTTTTCCCAGCAGCGTAGTGGGTGCGGTCGCAGGCCTGGTCGGCTTCGGCGGCGCCATGGGCGGAATTGCATTTCGGAGAATTGGCCGGCTACCTGCTGATCACGGCTTCGGCTACGAGCGGTGTTCAACATCGCGGCCACCTTTCACGTAATCGCATTTCTGGTGATACTCGCGATGGTGCCCAGTCGCCCCGCTGCAACATGGCGCAGACATTCGCAGCAGAAACCAGCTCATGAAGGAGCCCCATGAAAATTAAAGAAATTCGCACGCGAGCCGTCCGCTGGCGCGGCAAAACCGTTCCCTTGCCTCCGCATTTCTGCACCAACCCGATGGACCTGCTCACCTCCCCGAAGCCTCCATGCAGACTTTCACGTTCCACGGCTGGCTGATCGTCGAAATTTTCACCGACGACGGCCTCGTCGGCATCGGCAACGCCGCCCTCGCGCCGCCGATCACCAAACAAGTGATCGACCTCTATCTGAAACCGCTGCTCATCGGCGCCGACCCCTGGGACATCGAATTCCTCTGGCAGCACATGTATCGCAAGACGATGGCGTTCGGCCGCAAAGGCATCGGCATGGCCGCGATCAGCGCGGTGGACATCGCGCTCTGGGACATCCTCGGCAAATCCGCGAAGCAACCCGTCTTTCGCCTGCTCGGAGGCCGCACCAAACCGCGCATCCCCGTCTACGCCAGCCGCCTGTACAGCGTCGAACTCGAGCGAGCTCGCCGCGCGAAGCCAAGCGCTACAAAAAAGAAGGCTACCAGGCGATGAAACTCCGTTTCGGCTGGGGCCCCACCGACGGCGCCGCCGGCATGCAACACAATGTCGATCTCGTGCGAACCGTGCGCCAAGCGGTGGGCGATGGCATCGACGTCATGGCCGACGCCTACATGGGCTGGACCCTCGATTACGCCAAACGCATGCTCCCGCTGCTCGAGCCCTTCAATCTTCGCTGGCTCGAAGAGCCGGTAATCCCCGACGACATCCACGGCTACGCCGAACTGAAATCCTACGCGCGCATTCCCATCGCCGGCGGCGAACACGAATTCACGCTGTACGGTTTCCGCGACCTGCTCGAAGCCCGCGCCGTGGATTACATCCAGTTCGACACCAATCGCGTGGGCGGCATCACCCAAGCCCGGAAAATCTGCGGCGCTCGCCGAATCGCATTCGGTGCCGGTGATTCCCCACGCCGGACAAATGCACAACTATCACGTCGTGATGGCCAGCCTGAATTCCCCGATGGCCGAATATTTTCCCATCGTCGACGTCGAAGTCGGCAACGAACTTTTCTGGTACATCTTCGAGGGCGAGCCCAAAGCCAAAGACGGCTTCATCGATCTCGACGAAAATCTCCCCGGCCTAGGCCTCGACCGTAAACGAAAAAGCTCTGGCAAAATTCGAAGTGATCGAATAAGTGTTTTGCCTTTGCTTTGAGTCTACGGTTCTATGTCCTTTCTTTTCCGGGTGCCCCACTCTTCCCGGATTTTGGGAAGGGTGGGCGTTTTGGCCTTCCCGCAGCCTTCCGCCTTGAAGAATCCAGAGTTTGACTTTATCTTCTTGTGAGAAACAAACCACCATCCCAAACTTCGCAATCATCCGATTGGAGTAAACACAGATGGCCAAGCCGCGCGTAGCAATTCTAGGACTCGGAATAATGGGCTCGGGAATGGCGAGCCGCCTGCTCTCCGCAGGCTTTCCGCTAGCGGTCTACAACCGCAAGCTGGAAAAAGCCGAACATTTGAAGAGTGCCGGAGCGTTCGTCGCGCGCACGCCGCGCGAAGCCGCCGCGCGCGCCGAAGTAGTGATCAGCATGGTCGCCGACGATGTTGCATCGCGCGCCGTTTGGCTCGGTCCAGACGGCGCGCTAGCTGCCGCCGCGCCCGGTACCGTTCTGGTTGAATCCAGCACACTTTCCATCGGATGGGTCAACGAGCTGGCCGCAGCAGCAGCTCAGCACAAATGCGAATTCCTCGATGCGCCGGTGACTGGCAGCAAGCCTCAGGCCGCGGCGGGCGAATTACTTTTTCTGGTTGGCGGATCCGCATCGACGCTGGCAGCCGCGCGCCCGGTGCTCTCGGTGATGAGCCGCGACATCCTTCACCTGGGCCCCACCGGGAGCGGCGCCATGCTAAAGCTGATCAATAATTTCATGTGCGGCGTGCAAGCCGCTGCGCTGGCCGAGGCTATGTCACTCCTGGAAGCCAGCGGGCTCGACCGCGACAAATCGCTCGAGGTGCTCACCAACGGCGCGCCGGGCAGTCCCTTGGTGAAGGTCCTTTCCGCCCGCGCAACCGCCGGCGACTTCACGCCCAATTTCATGCTGGGTGCAATGGCGAAAGACCTAAACTACGCTGTGGAAGAAGGAGCGCGCCGCGGTATTACTCTGCAGACTGGCATCTCCGCCCGGCGGGTTTTCCGGCAGGCCATCGCCGAAGGGTACGCCGACAAAGATTTCTCTGCGGTAATTGAGTCGCAGCGCAAGCGCTGAGCCCCGATATTCCGCGCGAATTTGGCCAAATTCGGCCTAACAGGTACAATGCCCAAGTGGTTGCTCACATTGCAGACACCTATTCCGGGGTAGTGCAATTGGTAGCACGCCAGCCTTTGGAGCTGGTTATCCTGGTTCGAGTCCAGGCCCCGGAGCCACTCCTACCGGCGCTCCTGCACCCGCATGCCTGCGGATGTGCCTCCCGCCCTGTTGTATACTCCGCGTTCTGAGTGTTGCCTTCGGGGGGGAGCCGCACCTTGCATCGCCGAGAATTTCACGCGTCAATCCTAAAACTCTCTGCTGCGGCGCTGGTCGCGCCGCGACTGTTTGCCGGCCCGCGCGCGAATGCCACCGCGTCCGAGATCGCCGAACTCTACAAAAACGCGATCGTGATGGATTCGCTCTGCGGTCCTTTTCTCGACGAAGACGCGATGCCCACCCCGGAACAAGTAGCGGTGATCCGGCAGTCGGGGATCACTGCCATTCATGCCACAATCTCGCAGCGGAATCTTGACGACACCATCAAGATCCTCGCCGCTTTCGACGCGATGGTCGAGAAATATCCTGACGCATTCACGATGGTTCGCCAGCACTCCGATATTGCTCGCGCCAAGCGCGAGAACAAGCTCGGCATCCTTCCGGGTTTTCAGTACACCGAGATCATCGAGGATAGTCCCGAGCACATCGCCATGTTCCGCAACCTCGGCGTGCGCATCATGCAAATCACCTACAACAACCGCAATTCATTCGGCGACGGCTGCCTCGAGCCCGGCAACGCGGGCTTAAGCAAAGCAGGAATCGCGGCCGTGAAGAAGATGAACGAAGCCGGAGTCGCCGTCGACCTGAGCCACAGCGGATACGGCACCACCAGCGAAGGGATTGCCGCCTCTTCCCAGCCGGTATTGATCTCCCATGCGGGATGCGGTGCTGTTTATGCGCATCCGCGCAACAAACCCGACGAAATTCTCAAATCCTTGGCCAACCGCGGCGGCTACTTCGGTGTATTTCTGATGCCCTACCTGGTGGCCTCTCCCATCGTGCCCACCCGCCAGCACGTGCTCGATCACTTGGTCCACGCCATCAATGTATGCGGCGCCGATCACGTGGGCATCGGCTCCGACGGCTCGATTGAGAGGATCGAACTAACGCCCGCAGCGAAAGCGGATTTCGACGCCGATATCGCACGCCGCAAGAAACTCGGCATCGGCGCACCCGGCGAGGATCGTTATCCCTACGTCCCCGATCTGAATGGGCCGGATCACATGCAAGTTATCGCAGATGAATTGGCCCGGCGTGGCCAGCCCTCGTCGGTGATCGAAAAAGTGCTGGGTGCGAATTTTCTGCGCGTGTTGGGCGAGATCTGGGGAATGGCTTAGGGGCGGAGGAAGAACTTCGATGCAAAACAGGAAGACTTTCGCGTGGAATATGACCCGCGTCACGATGCTGAGCCTGCTTCTAGTCGCCATTTCCTGGTCGCAAACCCCCAAGGAATTACCGAGCGCCGTGCCAACGCTGCCGGCGGACGTCCCCGGCGCTGCCGATCGCTATGCAGTAATGCTTATGGGAAACCCCGCAGGACAGCAGGCGGTGTGGACTGCGCCGGACGGTACCCTCCACATTTTTTATCAATTCAACGATCGCGGCCGTGGCCCTAAGACCACCAGCATTCTCAAGCTGGATGCCAAAGGTTTGCCCATATCGGAAACCGTCGAGGGCAACGATTACCTGAAATCGGGAGTTCACGAAACCTACACGCTGGAGTCAGGTACCGCTCGTTGGAAGAGCGCTCTCGAAGCCAGCGAGAAGAAGTTGACCGCGCCGGCGGTTTATATCCCGGTCAGCGGCGCACCCGCGGAGTTAGGAATTCTCGCACAGGCAGCGCTCCGGAATGGCGGCCATGTCGATTTGCTGCCAGAAGGCGAGGCCCGGATCCACCGCCTCGCGCAACTGGACATCGGAACCGGCGGCAAGAAAAAGCACGTCACCATGTACGCCATCAACGGATTGGATTTCTCGCCGACGTATATTTGGCTCGACGACCGGGACGCGTTTTTCGCAACCGTGGATCCTTGGTCAACGGTGATCCCGGAGGGCTGGGAAGCAACGGTGGAGACGTTGCAGGCCGCGCAGGATCAGGCCGCGAATGTCCGCGCGGCCGAGCTTGCTGGCAAACTCGGTCACCGGGTGCCGAACGGCATCGTGTTCACCCACGCCGATCTTTTCGATGCCCAGTCCGCACAAATCCTCAAGGACCAAAGCGTGGTCGTGGCCGCAAAGCGCATCCGTGCTGTCGGACCATCCGGCACCGTCGCGATACCCACCGGAGCGGAGATCGTAGATGCCGCCCACAAAACGCTGCTGCCCGGCCTCTGGGACATGCACGCTCACGTCAGCGAAAACGATGGTCTGCTGAATCTGGCCGCCGGCGTCACCACCGTTCGCGATCTGGCAAATGACATCGACTCATTGCTGGCTCGCCGCAAGCGCATCGAGGACGGACAAGAGATCGGCACTCGCATCGTCCTCGCCGGCGTTATCGACAGTCCCGGGCCCTACCAAGGGCCAACTAAGGTCCTGGTCTCCACAGACGACCAGGCTCGCGCTGCGGTCGACAACTACGCACGGCTGGGCTACGTGCAGATCAAAATCTACAGCTCGGTGAAACCCGAACTGGTGCCGATCATCATCCAAGAGGCACACCAGCTGGGGCTGCGCGTCAGCGGCCACATTCCCGCAGAGATGACTGCTGCGCAATGCGTCGAACTCGGCTATGACGAGATTCAGCACGTCAACTTTCTCACCCTGAATTTCACGCCCGAGGTAAAGAACACTAACACCAGCGCCCGCCTTACCGAGCCAGCCAAGAGCGCCGCCGATCTCGACCTCAATTCCCCGCAAGTGCTGGCGTTCGTTAAGCTCCTGCAGGACCATCACACCGTGCTGGACCCCACTCTCAGCATCTTCGAAGACATGTACGACTCCAGCGCCGGAAAAATTCCTCGCGGTTTTCAGCCCATCGCCGGGCGCCTTCCGCCGCAGGTGCGGCGGGGGCTGATGTCCAGCGCCTTGACACCGCCTCCCGGCATGGAGGCGCGCTATCGGCAATCGTTCCAAAAAATGATGGCGCTAGTTGGCATGATGTATCGTGCGGGAATTCCCATTGAAGACGGCACTGACTCGATGCCCGGCTTCGCCCTTCACCGCGAACTCGAACTCGACGTCCAGCTCGGCATCCCCGCCAACAGAGTTCTGCAGGATGCCACCCTCAACGCCGCTCACATCATGAAGCTGGACGCCGATCTCGGTTCTATTGCTCCTGGTAAACTGGCAGACCTCACGCTCGTGGATGGCGATCCAACAACCAACATCAGCGACGTAAGAAAAACGGCGTTGGTCGTAAAGGACGGTGTTCTCTATAAGCCAGCGGAGTTATACGCCGCGCTGGGTGTGGCGCCGTAGCCAAATCCGAGTGCGATCGGTAGACGTCATGGACCACCACGTCATTTGCTGACTCCAATGCCGCTGTCTCAAATGGCACACCCTGAGGGCGCGTCGCCGTTTCAATGTATCCCACCGTACACATCCGGGGAATCACGGTATAGACTTAGCTCGGTCACTCTGTTATCCGTTAAGGCTGCAATCGCACGCTATCACCAGCTCGTTCCCGACAGGGTGTGTCGGAATCTGAAAAAAGGAAACAACATGCGGAAATTTGTCTTGGTTGGCGTCGTTTTGATACTGAGTGCGGGAATGCTTCGCGCGCAGGATTCAGGGCAGGATCAGAGCCAGGCAGTCATCAGCATTAATGTATCGCGGACGATCCAGGCCGTGAACTTCCAGGCCAAGGGATCCACGCACGTCGACTTCCGGGGCACCGCGCTGCTCCCCCAGGGAAAAGGCGAAGCTAGGATCGACAGCAAACCCGACGGTATCCACATCGAAGCGAACTTCGATAATCTCTCGCCAGCGGGCCAGTTCGGTTCGGCCTACCTTACCTACGTTCTATGGGCCATCACCCCAGAGGGCCGTCCCACCAACTTGGGCCAGCTCATTCTGGACGGAAAGAAATCGAAGCTCATCACCACCACACGGCTGCAGACCTTTGGACTGATCGTTACCGCGGAGCCGTACTTCGCGGTCACCGTCGCCAGCGAAGCGGTGGTTCTCGAAAGCGTGGTTCGCGAAGACACCAAGGGTCAAGTAAGCGCGGTCGAGGCAAAATTCGAACTGCTGCCGCGCGCGCACTACTCCAGCTTGAATTTGCCGCCACTCTCGGTTACCGGTGACGTGCCGCTCGATTTGCTCCAGGCGCGCAATGCCATGCGCATCGCACAGCTCCGCGGCGGCGACAAATACGCGACGGAATCGTGGACCAAGGCCATGGACTCGCTGAATCGCGCGGAAGACTACCAAAAGCGCAAACAGAAAAAAGCGGTGCCAACGGCGGCACGCGAAGCGGTACAGGCCTTTGAAGACTCAATCACCATTAGTGTAAAGCGCCAGCAGGATGAGCGCCTGGCCAACGAACGCCAGTCCGCTGCCGAGCGCGAAGCGCAAGCCAAAGCCGCGCAGGAAAGCGAAGCGCAAGCCCGCGCCGATGCGGATAAGCAACGCTTGGTCGCCGAATTGCAGGCCGCCAAGGATGCCCAGTCCCGTGCGGAGGCCGAGGCGCAGGCGGCGGCGGCTCAGGCCCAGACGCAGGCGGCGCAAGCTAGTCAGGCCCAGGCGCAAGCCCAGGCCGAGCAAGCACGGCAAGCAGCCCTGAAAGCGGAGCAGGAAAAGGAACAGCTCCGCGCGCAACTGCTCGAGCAGTTCAATCGAATCCTCGAGACCCGGGACACCGACCGCGGCCTGGTAGTCAACCTGGGAGACGTTCTCTTCGCTTTCGGTAAGTTCGATCTGCGTCCGGAAGCCCGAGAGCGCTTGGCAAAGCTTTCAGGCATCGTGCTAGCCCATCCGGGTTTGTACCTCTCGATCGAGGGCTATACCGACAACGTCGGCAGCGAAACCATGAATCAGACGCTTTCGGAGAATCGAGCCGGGGCGGTAAGGGCCTATCTGATCTCCCAAGGCCTCGATCAGGGAAACATCACCACCAGCGGCTACGGTATGAGCCGGCCGGTTGCGGACAATAGCACCGCAGATGGCCGTCAAAAGAACCGCCGCGTGGAAATCGTAATCTCCGGCGAAGTGATCGGCACCAAAATCGGCGGGACGGCAACACAGCAGCCATCCGCTAAACAGCCACAGTAAGTAACAGGGCGCGTCCGCCGCGCTTTTGCCAGCGGCGGACGCGCTCTAGAGTTCCCTCTTCCGTCCGCATTCAGCTCAACTCCTGCACTTGCTTGCCAGTCCCCTGGCGGCTGCGCAAAACAGTTGCGCGATCCCGATTAAGACAATAGTCTGGGCGTCGCATGGACCCGCAATTCCTGATTCTTGGCGTCATCTGGTACATCGTCTTTCTTTTCTCCACCACTTGCCACGAGGGCGCCCACGCCCTGGCCGCCAAGTGGGGCGGCGATCCCACCGCATTTCATGGAGGACAGGTTTCCCTTAATCCCCTCCCGCACATCCGCCGCGAGCCCTTCGGGCTGGTGCTCGTGCCGATCGTTTCTTACTTCTGGATGCACTGGATGATCGGCTGGGCCAGCGCACCCTACGATCCCAATTGGCAAGCCGCTCATCCGCGCCGCGCGGCGTGGATGGCGCTCGCGGGACCCGGCGCCAACTTCATTCTGTTCCTGTCGTCCGGATTGGCGATCCGGCTGGGCATGCTACTCGGGGTCTTCCATGAGCCAGTCCGCGCAAGTTTCACCCACATGACCGAAGCCTCCGTGCCTGGAGTAGCTGGGTTTGCCGCGACGTTCCTGAGCATCTTCTACGTCCTAAACCTCCTGCTCGGGACGTTCAACCTGCTGCCGGTCCCTCCGCTGGACGGCGCCAACGGAATCGCAGTGTTTATGAGTAACGCGGTTGCGGCGAGATACTTCAGTTGGAGCCGGACCGGATTTGGAATGGTGGGTATGCTGCTGGCGTGGTTCGCGTATGACAAAATATTCCCATATATTTTTCTGTTCGCTCTAAATTTGCTGTACCCCGGGTCGCACTACGCGTAGCTAGTGCACCGACCCACATCTGCCTGGTAGGCGCCGTAAAACTCCAGTCCGCCAGCATTTGGAACTCCGTCGACACCCCCCGACAAAGACCACCCGCCTACACACTAGCCGATTGAAGCGCCGCATCGCGTTCCCGCTCGATTCCCGCCAAACGCATTCGATTTGAACCTCCCGCCGCAACTTTCGTGAGAGAATTTCATATGCTAGACTCGCCAAGCGAGCGAATTTATTTTTCGCAGTACGTTAAACGCTTGCTGCTCGGTGGAACTTCGGGCTCTGTGCAACGATTCCCCGCAAACCCCGCCAGGCCCGGAAGGGAGCAACGGTAGCGGATCGGTCTCGTGTGCCGCGGAGTACCCGAAGTTCCTCTGATCGCTCCTGGCCCGGAGCGCAAAGGACCTAATGAGCTACCAAGTAATCGCGCGGAAGTGGCGGCCCCAGACCTTCGGCGACGTAATCGGCCAGCGCCACATCACCCGCACCCTGGAAAACGCGATCCGCACCCAGCGCGTAGCCCATGCCTACATCTTTTCCGGCGTACGCGGCGTAGGCAAGACCACCACCGCGCGCATCCTCGCCAAAGCGCTGAACTGCATGAAAGGTCCGGAAGAGGCGCCCTGCAACGAATGCCCGTCCTGCCTGGAAATCACCTCGGGAAACTCGCTCGATGTTTTGGAAATCGACGCCGCCTCCAACCGCGGAATCGACCAAATCCGCGAGCTGCGCGAAATGGTCCGCTACGCCGCGGCCGGCGGCCACTACAAAGTGGTAATCCTCGACGAAGCGCATCAACTCACCGATGAAGCTTCCAACGCCTTGCTGAAAACGCTCGAGGAGCCGCCTGACAAAGTAATTTTCATCCTGGCCACCACCGCATCCGAAAAACTTTCCGACACCATTCGTTCCCGCGCACAGCACTTTCAGTTCCGCGCGCTGTCCTTCGGCGAGATCGTCGAAGCCCTCAAAATTATCGCCAAAGCCGAAAACCTGAAAATCGATGCAGGCGCTCTGGCCGTGCTGGCCCGCGCGGCGGAAGGAAGTTTGCGCGATTCACTCTCGCTGCTCGAGCAAGCCATCGCCTACTGCGGCGACGAAGTCACCGACCAGTCCGTGCGCGAACTGCTGGGCGTGGTCGCCGAAGACGTGCTCGACGATCTGGTCGCCGCCATTGGTGCCCAGTCGTCAGAGAACGCGCTGAAGCTGGTCCACCGCCTGATTGCCGAAGGCCAGAACCTCCAACACTTCTGCCGCGAGGCGATTCGCCATTTTCGGAATTTGCTGATGGCCCGCGTGTGCGGTGCGGACTCCGATCTGGTCTCTGCCCCTCCCGATGAGCGCGAGCGCCTGGGCCAACAGGCGGCGGAATTTTCCGAGGAAGACTTGACGCGCTTCTTCCAGATTCTTCTGTGGACCGACGATGACCTGCGCCACAAGCCTGATCCCCGCCTGCATCTGGAATTGGGACTATTGAAAATGGTCACCGCGCAGCGCCTCGCGCCGCTCGAAGAAGTGATCGCGGAATTGCGCGGCGAAGCTGGGTCGCGTCCGGCGTTGCCGCCACCCCCGGCGCGCACCGGGGTAAAGCCCGCGGCCGCAGCGCCAGGAAGTTCGAGCGTTGCAGCGCCACAGCAAAATTTTGCGGCGCCCCCATCGTCTTCCACTCCCCTTCCGGCTTCGCCGCCTCGAATCGTGGGACGCGCCGCGGAGGAATCGAGCGGCCAGGGCTTGCCAGCCGCGCAACTCGACGCGATTCACGCCGCGCTGCAGGGACAAAGATTCTTGCTCTCCATGGTCGAACAAGCCAGCCGCTGGGAAATCGATGCGGGCGAAGTGCGTTTGTTTTTTCCGATGGAAAATCGCGCACTCGCCGAAATGTTGCAGGCCCGTGACCCAATGGAGAAGTTGCGCACAGTCCTCACTCAGGTTATCGGTCAGCCTCTCCGCGTCTGTGTTAAAATGGAGACGTTGCGCCCGGCTGTGGGCGGCGGGATCGCGGAAGTGAAAGCGCGACTCGAAGAAGATCCGATTGTAAGGGCCATGCTGAAACGGTTCGGCGGCCAGATTTCGGGAATCAAGCGTCGCGGCGAGGACTAACCATGGAAGTCAAAGCCTTGCAGCAAATGCTGGCGCAGTTCCGACAGGTTCAAGAACGGCTCGAGAAGCAAATCGACGAGCTGAATATCGAAGCCTCGGCTGGCGGCGGGATGGTAACGGTTCGCATGAACGGCCAAAAGCAGCTCACCGAGGTGCGCATCGAACCCGAAGTATTTGCCAGCAAGGATCAAGAAATGTTGCAAGACCTGTTCCGCGCCGCGGTCAATGATGCGTCGCGCCGCGTGGATGAGGAACTCTCCAAGCAAGTCCGCGACATGACCGGCGGCGTTCCGGGACTTGCAGGCATCAAGATTCCCGGCCTGTTCTAAGTTTTAAGAGCGTTCGCAACCATCATTCGCAACAATCATAAATCTGGCACTAGTCTTACTTTAATCTCCGACCCAGGATTCCCGTGCCCGACTACGCCCCTACCGTTACACGCCTGATCGACGAGTTAAAGCGTCTGCCAGGGATCGGCCAGAAAACCGCGCAGCGCCTCGCCTTCTACCTGCTCCGCGAAGACCGCGAGCACGCCCTGGCGCTTTCCGAAGCCATTCGCGAGGCCAAGGACAACATCCGCGAGTGCTCGGTCTGCAACAACATCACCGATAGCGACCCTTGCCAATACTGCGTGGGCACTACCCGCGACCAGAAAATGATCTGCGTGGTCGAAGAAGCCACCAACATAGTAGCCATCGAGCGCACCCGCCAATTCGACGGCCTGTATCACGTCCTGGGCGGCGCGCTCTCCCCGCTCCATGGCCGAGGACCGGAACAACTGAAGATCCGTAGCCTGATCGAACGGCTGAAAACCGGCCTGGTAGTCGAGATAATCCTCGCAACCAATCCCACCGCCGAAGGCGAAGCCACCGCAGTGTATCTCTCGAAATTGCTAAAGCCGCTAGGCGTCCGGGTTAGCCGCATCGCCATGGGCATCCCCGTAGGCACCGACCTGGAATACGCCGACGAAGTAACCATGATGAAAGCCATGGAAGGCCGCCGCGACCTTTAGTCGTGCCCGCCATAGGCTGTTCTTCACTCCCCGTGAGAACGAATCAACCCCACCCAAGCCCCGACAGTTTCCCTCCACTAAAGTAACCTTTTTCGCACAACGTGCCCCGACCGGTCGCCCAGCCATCCAGCCCGGTGCTAAGCTTGCTAAGCTAATGTCCTAGAGCCTGGGAGGCCCATCCGTTGGAATTCGCGCCGGCTAACGATCTCGGAACGAAGAAGCGCAGAAGCACGCGCATCGTGCAGGCCGTTCCCATCACCGTGGCGGGCGTAGATGCTCTCGGCCAGCCCTTCCGCGAACGTACCGCCACCGTGATCGTGAGCTGCCACGGTTGCAAATATCAGTCCAAGCACTACGTTCCCAAGAATTCCAACGTCGTGATCGAAATTCCCCGCCCAGAGCTCGGCCAAAGAACCCGCACTGCCAAAGGCCGCGTTACCTGGATCCAGCGCCCGCGTTCGGTTCGCGAACTATTTCAGATCGGGCTGGAATTTGAAACTCCAGGCAACGTCTGGGGCGTCGCCTTTCCCCCGAACGATTGGATTGCTGCGCCCGGCGAGAGCAGCGGGGTTCCTCAAGGAACATCCACCGAGCATCGCCCAGACTCCCCCAGCGCCGCCAACGCGGAAAGCGCTCCCCAAAATAAAGTGGCCGTGATGCCTGGCCCGTCGGAAGACTCCTTGGCCACGCTGCGTCAATTGGCGCGCCTGGCCGCCAACGCCCAGGAACAATCCGACGGCCGCGCAAATTTCGAAGCTCCCCTGCATGACGCAGTGGAAAACGCCTTGCACACTTCGCGCAATCGTTCGCTCGACCGGCCGATGGATATAGTTGCGCAGGACGCTGCCCATCGCGCGGTGCGCGAGGTGGAAAACGCCGCCTCCAATCCATCCGCATCCGGCCAACTCGATAACACCATCCGTCATGCGATCGAAACGGCGGTGGATGCGTCGGTCTCGCGCGTGGCGGAGATCGCCAGGCAGCAAGCCGCCGAACAGCTTACCGCTGAAGCGTTGCAGACCGCGGTGCGCCAAGCCGTTGACGTCGCGGTGCACCGCACCGTTGCCGATCGTGCAGTCGACACCCAGCGCCAAGGGGATGAGGCGCGTGACTTGGCGCAGCGCCTGAAGAAGGAATTCGAAGATGCTGTGGCCTCGGTTCGCGCCCTGGCGGTGGAAGGGGTCAACCAGGAAACCACCGAGACTACCCGCAAGTGGCGCGAGGAACTGGCCAGCTCATTGCAATCCGCGTCCGCTACCCTTCGCGAGAATCTAAACGAAGTTTCTCGATCCACGATCGCCCAAGTCGAAGCGGATTTACGGAACCAGGGCGACGGCCTGCGCTCTTCCTTTGGAGAGTTTGCCGCGGAAACGCAAAAGCAATTACAGACCCTGAGCGAATCGGCCAGCTACGAACGCCAACGCGCCGAGCAAAGCTGCGAGCGAATCGAGGAAACCGCAAAGAACACTCTCGAGCAGACCCGCCTGCGGCTGGAAGCCATGATTGCTTTCCAAGGGGCCGAGGTCGAGCGGCGCGCGGAAAACCTGCTGGCCTATCAGATTCGCAAGATCGAACCGACCCTGGAAACTTCCGCCCGAAAGATCCTGGAGACCCTCACCGCAAACATGCAGCAAGAGATCCAGCAGCAGATGTCGCCGCAGATGAAGCACGCCAACGAAGTTCTAGATCGGCTGAAGGTGGCAGCGGATCGCGCGGAGGCGGCGTCAAAATCGATCGATGCGCACATCGAAGCAGCAGCGGCACAGGCCGTTCAAAGATCGATTGCGCAAATCGAGGGTCACACCGCCAGGCTTCCCACCCAGGTAGAAGAAGCATGCAAGGCGGCGGTCACCCGGATGGAAGAAGAGGTCGAAGCGAAAAAGGCCGAGGCCACCCACAGCACCATCGAATCCTTGTACAAGGCCGCTGATTGGTATCAGAAGAAGTCGCAGGCCGGGATGCAAACCGCGCTCGAGCGCACCGTCGAGCAATCCGCCACATCTATGCGTGATCGCGCCGCGGAAACTTCCCAGGCTTTCACCACCGAGCTCGAACACTATACCCGCAGCTACGTGGACCTCGCCCGCAGTCAGATCGACGACGCCACCAAACAAGCCGCCGAGCGCAACCGCGAACAACTCACTCAATCCACGCAAACCGTCGCGGCCGGGTTTCAGGACGAGCTTCAGCGCACCGCCAGCCAGAACCTGCAGCGCTTCGAGCAAAGCGCCCACGAATCCTTGGAGCAAATCGTCGCGGAGATGGCGCGCCGTCAGACTACTTCGCTGCAAGAGTTTGACCGCCGCATCGAAGAGCGCATCACCGCCGGCGTGCAGCAGGCGCAGACCCACCTCCAAGCGCAACTGGTCCCGCTATTGGATTCCTGGCAGGAGAAACAGCAAGCCGCCCAGCGCGAGTCGCTGGCGCAATTCGAGAAAGCCTCGGACGAAACCATCTCCCAGTTCCGCGCGCGCCTGGAAAACGCATCGAATTCGTGGCTGCTGGCTTCGGCCACCACCCTCGGCCAGCGCTCTCAAGCGGTGATCGAGACGCTAGGACTCGCTGCTGAAAAGCGCCTGCGTGAAATCTGCGCCAACGTGATGTCCAGCGTGGGTGAGACCCTGCGCGACCGTTTGTCCAGCGGCGCCGTCCCCGCCGCTGCTACTTCTCCCGCGGACGATCTACCCAAAGACTCCCGCCAGTAACTTCAATTTCTGTTGGGCCGTCCGGAATGCTTCAGTTCCTGGCAGGCTTGCGCTGATCGAGAAAGGCAAGCCCGGCAGATGTGATCCTGACGATGCTGCGGCCGCTCACCTCTTCGCTAGTAACAAATCCGCGGTCACTGGCATCCTCCCAAACCGGGAGTTTGGGGCAGGATGTGCGCCACGCGTCCATCACTTCGTCGTAGCTCCTCTCGCCGTTGGCCACCCACGTAAGGAGATCGAAGATCAGACTCTCTACTACCGTATCACCGATGGTCTTTAGCGCGCCGTTGTAACGGCGATTAACTCCGCAAACCGGCTCAGATCGATATTCCCGCCGCTAACTACGCAAACGATCTTCCCGCTTCCCGCTTTCCCCGAAAGTCCGGCCGCGACCGCGCACGCCGCGGCACCTTCGCATATGACGTGATTCCGTGCTGCTACGATCACCATTGCCTGGCGGGCCTCCTCCAATGACACCACAATAGAACCGGCCAACACCCGCCGCGAAAGTTCCCACATCCCCGGCAACACCGACTTCCCGCCACTCCCATCCACCCAACTCGCCTTCCAGTCCGGAAACTTCTGCGCTGATCCCTTCTCAAATGACAGTTTCAGCGGCCACGCGGTCTCCGGCTCGGCCCCGTAAACTTTCACGTCCGGCCTCATCGCCGCCATCACCGAAGCGATCCCGCAAGTCAGCCCGCCGCCGCCAAACGCGGCCACCACCGCAGTAACATTCGGCAAATCTTCCAGGATTTCCAGCCCAATCGTAGCATTGCCGGCAATAAAGCTGTCATCGTCAAATGGATGAATGAACACGCCCTGAAACGCTCGATGCTTGCCTTCCAGCACCGCCGCCCAACACTCATCGTACGGCGCCTGGGTAATGCTCGCACCCAAGCGCCTGATCGCCTCGATTTTGGTAGCCGGCGCAGTATCCATCACCAAAACGCCGCAACGAATCCCCAGGATTTTCGCCGACAGCGCTACTCCCTGTGCGGCATTGCCCGCGCTGACGGTCCACACCCCTCGCGCCTTGTCCTCCGCGCTGAGCAACGACATGGCGTTGTGAGCTCCACGCAGCTTGAACGAGCCAATCGGTTGGAACGATTCGAGCTTCAGATAGATCTCGGCGAGTGCGTCATCGTAGTACAAGCGCACTAGCGGCGTTCGCACCGCAGCCTGGTAGACGCGCTGGCGTGCCGCCAGAATCGATTCCAGCGAGATGTTTCGTTCGTGTTGTTTATCCTGGATGGATGAAGTCGTCATATTGAACCGGCGAAGATTGTAACACTCACCCCGCCTGCCCGCGCGGCGGCGGAACGGGTTCGATTACCAGCGCCCCAAAAAGAAGGGCAGGCCCGTGGGGGCTACCCTTCTTTATTCGTCCTCTTCCGCCTCTTGGCTCTGGCGCCCCACCGCAAAAAGGCACTTTGCGGGTATACTGCACCTGCTTCAGACGTGAACCCTGAATCCCGGTGGACATCGAATGACTACTCAAACTCAAGCTCCTCCTCCCCACGTCGCCATCCTGCAAATCTTGAATGGCATTCATGTCGCGGGCGCCGTTGCGTGCCTCGCGCAACTCGGTATTCCGGATCTGGTCGAAGCCGGTCCTAAATCGGTCGCGGAACTAGCCGGCCAAATCGGGGCCCAGCCACAAGCCCTCTACCGCCTGATGCGTGCCACCGCTTGTGTGGGAATTCTGTCGGAGGGTCCCGACGGAAAATTTTCGGAAACTCCAATGTCCGCCGTTCTGCGCAGCAACGCAACCCCCAGCCTGCGCGCGATGGCCATCATGGGAGGCAGAGACTGGCACGGTCGCGGCTGGTCCGACCTGGAGTATTGCGTGCGAACCGGCAAGCAGGCGCTGGAGCACCTTTACGACGTGCCCATTTTCGAATTCTTCAAGCAACACCCGGAGGAAGCGAAAATCTTCAATGACACCATGACCGGCATATCCATGACCGACAGCCCCGCGGTGGCCGCGGCTTACGCCTTTGACTCCATCCGTTCCATCGTTGATGTGGGCGGCGGGCATGGGCTGCTGCTCGCCACCATCCTGCAAAATAATCCACATTTGCGAGGGACCCTGTTCGACCTGCCCCACGTGGTGGACGGAGCGGCGCATGGACCGCTCAAGGCGGTGATGGATCGTTGTACGATTACTTCCGGCGATATGTTTACTTCCGTCCCCGCGGGCCTCGACGCTTACCTCATGAAACACATCGTGCACGACTGGCCGGACGATCTTTGCGTCAAGATACTCACCGCCTGCCGGAAAAACGTGAATTCAGGCGGCAAGCTGCTGGTGGTCGACACCGTCATTCAGCCCGGCAACGACTTCTTTCCGGGAAAGTTCCTCGATCTGCAAATGCTGATATTCCCCGGTGGACGCGAGCGCACCGAAAAACAATTCCGAGATCTTTTTTCGGCGTCCGGCTGGCAGTTGACCCGGGTCATCCCCACCGCGGCCCTCGATTCGATCGTCGAGGGAGTTCCCGCTTAGCAGCAACCGTCGCCCGGCCCGCGCACCGGGCGCGAACCTGCCTGGCGGCAGAGATCACGGCGCCGGGGGCGGCGCAAACAGCTTCAAGTTTTCGGCCTTCCAGCGCATGCCCGCAAAGATGCGGTTGCGGCCGCTCGGATGATCGAAAAAGATCCATTCCTCTACCAGACCCGGGTTCATTTTGCGGTACTCCCCCAGATGAATGGCGGCCTGGGCCATACCGTCGGGCTGGCGGCTGGTATTCAGGCCGTACATGTCGGCTTCGTACTCGTTGATTCGAGTCTCCGTGTTGAAAATTGGCGTGAGCACGAAGAAGAAGATCGAACCAAGCAGCACCACTAGCGGGAGCACGGCGGTGTCGGTGATTCCGCGAATCTGCCACCGTTCACCCCAGCGCGCCAGCGACCATTCCAGCGACCAGCGCAGCAACCCGAATAGCACAACAATCACCACAAAAAAGAAAAGCATGTCCTTGGCAATGTGATGCAGAACGTAGTGGCCCATCTCATGTCCCATTACGAACTGGAGTTCCTCGGGTGAGGCGCGCTTCAGCAGATTGTCGTTGAGGGTGATGCGCATGGTGCTGCCTATGCCGCTGACGTTAGCGCTCATCCGCGTGCTCTGCTTGGACGCATCGATTTCGTAGACCTTGTCCGCGGCAATGCCGTTCGCGTGGGCCATGCTGAGGATCGGGCCGGTGACTCGGGGATCGTCCAGCGGCGCAGTCTTGTTGAAGATTGGGGTGATATACACGGGAGTGATCATCACACTCAAGATCACGAACAATATGCTGACCACCGAGCCCCAGATCCACCATGTCTTCGGCAGACGGCGCACCACACCAAATAGCGCCGTGACGATAAGTCCGCCCAAGATGATGCCGATCAGCAGGCCCTTAAACTGGTCGCTCAGCCACGGCCCAAAGGTTTGCGTGGCCAGACCGTACTTGTGCTCGCGGCTGTAACCTTCATACACCGTGAGCGGAAACCCGAGAATCGTGGTAACCACCAGATATTCCGTCCAGTAGATCAGTGTCTGCAGCGGCTTGAAGCGGGTGATGCGTTCGGCCAGGTTGCGCATCCCCGCCGACCACCGAAGCTGCAACAGCAGAATCGCAACGATCGCCCCGTACAGAAAATCCCACAGGACCAGCCAATACCCGCCTTCGAAATAAGCGTCGGAACGCGCGCGCGCCTCGGCGGGAATCTGCGCGAGGTACGCGTTGGTCGCTGCCACCGCGTCGAAATGGTCCGAGGGCTGCGCTTCCTGCGGAACCTGCAGCACCGATGGCATTGCCGTCGAAGGCAAGGCGCCAGGGCCAGGCGCTTCTTGCCCGTAAGCCGCTGCACCCAAAAAGTAGAGTGCCAGAACAAGCAAGGATGCGGAGAGGGCTGGTCGCATTTTCATGGGAGCACCTTCTAGCTATCTCGAATTTCCGTTCCGACGTGCGGGCCGGCGGACACTGTACTTCTGCCCACCCTGGCAGTCAATGCCCCAGCCCACCTGCCCCAGCCCACCTGCTTGGGCCTTTTTTATCGTGCTAGCACGCGAATTACTATCGGCTGGGATTCGATTCCATTCCGGCGAAGCTTTACGGCTTCAGAAACGGAAATTCCTCGACGTGGAATTCACCCTTGCGGCCCAAGTAAATGACCCTCCTGCCGGTGAGAAAGGCCCAGTAGGCGATTACGCCTGGCGCACTGGAGCGCTTCATAAATTCCGGATAGCGAATCGGTGTCGGTCAGAGCTCCACGAATCGCTGCGACCAGTTCCGATAATGAGAATCCCTCGGCGACGGGCGACAAGGTAGAGTCATTTTCTCTAGGTGAGTCTGGCCGTCGCGCAGGTAGAACGTCTCTGTTCCTGTGGCCAGATCGCAAAAGTGCGATTCAACGCCCGCTTCGAGCAGCCGGCGCACCACCTCCAGCAAGACCAGCTTCCCGCTGGGGACTCCGCCAAAACCTCGTGTATTACCTTGCTGTTCACGATTTCTGCTGACCCGTGGGATTACCGTGTATTCCGTGAGCCTCCACAATTTTGGCTCACAGGAACAAGAGTATCGCCCGCGCCCCAGCGGCGCGTCCCAGTGGTTGCGTTGACTTTCCTCCATTCTCCAGGCGGAACAAGCGCATCCGTCCGGAGTGATAAACCTCGGTCCCGCACCCAAGCAAGTAGCGGTTGTAATAATCAGCCGCGTGGGTCCAAACGTAATCGTAGTGGTCGCACACTTCTTTCCAGTTGGGAGGCCACGTTTCGGGATCGTCGGGAATGTAGGCTTGGTCATTAAAGCGCAGAGGTGTTTGTCCTTGGAGGTCGAGCCGGAAAGGAGCGAGAACGCCACGCTGAATTATGGCGTATTCCCAAAAATGCCCGTAAAACTGATGCAGCAGGTCGTCATTTACGATGTCGACGTTGATGATCGGCAATACCCGAGCGCCTCGCGGCAGCATCTGAATTGCGGCTTCGGTATTCGATAGCCCCGCCTGTTGCAATCGGAAATTGCGGGCAACATCCACCGTCCGGATCCCACACAGAAGGATGGCTACGAACGCCAGCACGCGCTGCCTGTGCCCGAGTTGCGCGACGCCCAGAAGCAAGAGGAACAGCGCTGGAACCAGCCGGACGTCGATCATCCATATGCCCTCGATTTCGTTGGGCAGCGCGAGATAGAGCCCCAGCGTCGCCAAGAACACGATGAGCCAGGTGCGGTTCCAATGAAATTCACGGTTGCCAAACCAGGCGCCGAATATGCAAATAACAATTACACAAAATGCGGCCACTGCGAAGCGGAGCGAATAACTGCGCAGCAACTCGGCGCGGGCAGCGAAGAATTTTTGCGGCAGGCTGCGAAACGCGATCTCCGCGCCGTCATGCGAGCTGGTGTGCCAAACGAAAAACAGGATCACTCCTGGTACGAACACTCCCCATGACCACAGGATCTGGCGAAGGTTGAGCCGCCGCGCCAGTGAGTAGGCCAGCACCACGAAACCGGTAATGCCAAAGGCGATAAGGTGCGTGAAATAGACGCAAGTAGCCAGTGCGAGCAGGGCGATCCAGCGCACCGTCGTCGGCTTTTCCAGGTACCGCAGCCACCACCCCGACGTGAAGAAACACAACGCCAGCCCCAATTGGAAATTGACAAACCCGTCGAGGAAAAACGGATCGTAGCAAAGCAACAGTGCCCATAGCGCGAGCGCAGCATGTCCCGGATTGGCCTTCCGCAGGAACCACCAGCCGGCCATCGGGACCGCGATCACACAGATCGAGAGCAGCACCCGCCCGGCAGCTTCTGCCGGCAGCAGGTGTTGCAATGCGATCAGCGACAGATCCGTACCCAGATATGGATATGGGCCCCACTGGGTGGAGTAGAAGTCGCTAAATTGATACGCCGGGTCTTTCAGATGAGTAATGATGAACGCGCGCGCGAGGTAGTCGGGATAGTCGATCAGCGGCGGATATCGGACCATCCACAACGGCAGCAACACCAAGATCGCGAACAACGCGACCAGCAGCGCTTTTGCGAGCGACGGATTGAAGCGAGTTTGCACCGGCAAGAATTCAGGTAAATGCTTGGCCAAACACGCCGTTGTGAGCCGCCTCAGATTTTGCGTGTCCCAGGTGGCAGGAAGTAATCGACGCTGACGCTAGCCGCCGATACGGGAGCTATCCCGCGGCGGCTTGAATGGAGCCATTTCTCGGAAACGATTACGGCGCGAGCAGGCTCTTCCAGCGTTTCCACGCGTCGTCACGGGCTTTTTTGTTGGCGTCGCTGGCGTCAGGCGCTTCGCCGGCGCGCATGAAACCGTGTCCTGCGCCGTCATAGGTCACCGGGTCGAAGGTTTTCCCAGCGGCTTTCATCGCGGAGATTGCGTCCGGAATTGTAGCGCCAATCCGGGCGTCGTTCCCGGCGTAGAAACCGTAGACCGGCGCCTTGATGTGCGCCATCGCTTCTTTGGCGGGCGGCGGACCGTAAAACACAAACGCCGCGGAAAGGTCGCCGCGGTTGGTGGCGAAGCGGAAGCTCTGTCCGCCGCCCCAGCAGAATCCTGCGACGTACAATTTGCCGTTGGAGGCGGGCAGCTTCAGGCCGTAGTCCGCCGCGGCGTTCAGATCCGCAGTCACCTGGTCGGGATTCAGCTTGCTCACCGCCTCAGTGACCCCTTCGGAGAAATCTTTGGTTCGGCCGCCGTTCGGCGCCATTCCGCTCAGCAGGTCCGGCGCAACGGCAATGTAGCCGGCCGCAGCCACTTCATCGGCCAATTCCTGCGCCCAGTCGCTCAGTCCAAAGATTTCGTGAATGACTAGAACCACCGGCCGCTTGTCCTTCGATTCGGGGTACACCACCAGCGTCTGTACTTCTCGGCCATCGTGCTTCACCGCCACCCACTCGCTATGACGCGGCGATTTCGCAATCCGCTCCCGCGCCCAAGGCTGCGACCATTCCTGCGCGCCAACCGTTTGCGCGCCCAGCAACGCCCCCATCACCACAAGCATCATTCCCGCAAATCGCTTCATAACTCACCTCGAACCAGAATTTGCCCAAGCGATGTTAGTTGCGCCGGGGGGACTCGAGCAAGACTTTTTAGGTCGCTCGGGGGTCAACAGAGCGCGGTTTTTACCACCATGCGCGAATAGTTAGCGGCCCATGCGAACGGAGTTCGGCTTCTGGCGCTAAGCCGTTATAATGTCCCGATGTCCAATCGAGCCTACCTCAGTGTGTGGTGCAAGGACTTTTCGGAAGCGACCATGCTGCACCGCTTCGGCGACATGCTCGCGACCGTACCTTTTTCCGCGACCAGACCGGGTTTCGAACGTCTAATCGTGCGTGCCGTGGACGCTACCGAATCTCCGCTCTTCGAGCATGACTTGCGTGCGGTGCCGCTAAATGCCGAGGGCGTGGTGGAAATGGCGCGCGAAGGCCTGCACGACGATTCCGCCTTCGAGGCCCTGGCCTATTGGGACCTGTGGACCTACCGCGCGGACCGCTCGAAATGGGTTTCCGAGCCTCAGCCTCTGGAAATCTTTTGCTACGGGCCGGCGTACGATGGTGGAGTGGGGCAGGAATTCGGCCACCTGCACGCCGACGTTGGCTTCGAGCACTTTTTTACCGGGCAACTCGGGTTGCTGGGCCTTCACCCAGGCCCCCCGGAGCCTGCCGAAGATCCTGCAGAGGCCGCCTTTCTGGCGGCGATGGCCGATCCGGCCAAGCGCGCGGAATATCAGGACAAAACGCAGCAAAACATTCGCGCGTTGATGGAGTGGGTGCAGCGGATCGGATCGCACTTGCCCGTCGAGAATTTGCATCTGGGCTCGGAGGGAGAGGAAAATTTTGAAGCACGAATGGACGACATTCTGGCGGCCCGCTAGGGCGTCAATCACCGCGGCCGCCACCACGGCAGGCGCGGCGGCGGCCGCTACGGCAATCGCTGCGCTGCTTTTGCTTGCGTCCTGCGGAGGCTCGCCCACATCCAATACCGAATCGAAACCCGCGGAACAGGCCGCCTCGCAACCGGCCGCTCCCCAACCGCCCCCAATTCCGCAGGCCATCCAGAGCGCGGCCGATGGCGCGCTGGGCGAGGAAACGGAAGTCTTGTTGTTCGGTGACTTGGCGCTGAACGGAACGCAACAGGTGCTGGCAATCAACCGCCTGAAGAAGTCTGCGGCCCACGACATGCCGGGTACGTCGGTATCGCGCGCGGTAGTCATCGAAAATGACGACGACCACTGGAAGCAAGTTTTTCTGTGTGACGAGCATTTGAAGAACCCAAAGGGATTCCTGGGGGGCGCTCCGCTGGCGCCGGTCACCGGATGGCGGCTGCAGTACGAACAACACCCGGACACCGGTCTGGTGATGTACTTCACCCCGGTGCAAAAACCTGCGGCAGGCTACATTACAACCATCGGGGTGCGCTGGAACCCCAAGTACAAGCGCTACCAATCGCTCGATCGCACCTTTCAGACTTTCCTCGGCGAGACTGCTGAGCTGGAGACGCCTCGAATGGAGTTGCAACAGTAAATGAGTGCCGCGGCGCAGATCGCTATCCAAGCGGTCCCCCAAGCGCAAGCTTCCGGGTGGGACCATCTGAGGCGCCTGGTTCCGTACATCATGCGCTACAAGGCGATGTCCGCCCTGGGCATTCTAACCCTGGTGCTCATGGGTCTGGTCGGTAACCTGGTGCCGTTGGTCATTGGGATTTTCACCGACGTGCTGGTCGGCAGCCCCATCCCCTTCAAAAATCTATCGCCGAATTTCCGCGCCAGCTTGAAATTTCTATTTGCCTTCTACCAACCTGGCAGCCGACATTCGTTGGGCCTGTACTGTTTGCTGTTGGTCGGGATCATCGCCGTGAAGGGCGTCTTCTCGTTCTGGACTCGCTGGATTTTAATCGGCGTCTCGCGGAACATCGAGTTCGACCTGCGCAACGACTTGCTCGAAAAGCTGGTGACCCTGGAACCCGAGTTTTACGTGCGCAACCGCACCGGCGAATTGATGTCGCGCGCCACCAACGACCTCAATAACGTGCGCATGGTTTTGGGTCCGGGGATCATGTACACCGCCACCACCCTGGCCACCCTGATTCTGGCGGTGACCGTGATGATCGAAATTTCGCCCATGCTCACCTTGCTGGTGCTGATTCCGGTCCCCCTGGTGGCGATTGCCGTCCGCTACTTCGGCCAGATTATTCATCGCGTCTCGGAAAAGGTGCAGGCCGCGCTCGCTACGCTCTCCGCCAAGGCCCAGGAAAATCTGTCCGGCGTGCGCGTGGTCCGCGCCTATGCCCAGGAAGACGCCGAATCGCGCAGCTTCAACGTCGCCAATCGTGATTACGTCTCCGAAAACGTCAAGCTGATCACCGCGTGGGCGATGTTCTTCCCGTTGTTGCAGGCGCTCATTGGCGTGGCCTTTCTGATCGTGTTGTGGCAGGGCGGACGGCTGGTGATGAACAATCGTATTTCCTACGGCGCGTTCAGCAGCTACTACTCCTACATGATCGTGCTGGTGTTTCCGATGATTGCGCTGGGCTGGGTTACCAACATTTTCCAGCGCGGTGCGGCCTCCATGGGCCGTCTGATTTACATTCTCGATTCGCAGCCGCGCATCCAAACCGAATTCCCTGCCGAACAGGCCAGTTCCGACCCGCTCGGTGACCTAGCGTCGGCGCACCGGAACGGCGACGGCGTGCTGGCCCATGAAACAGCAGCATCGCAGGTGCGCGGCGAAATCGAGCTGCGCAATCTCACCTTCGCCTATCCTACCGTGGGCAGCGGAACGCCCGGCGTTCCGGTCTTGCGCGCTATCAATCTATTCGTTCCGGCAGGATCGATCCTGGCCATCGTCGGCCCGACCGGTAGCGGAAAATCCACGTTAGCGGCGTTGGTGGCCCGCCTTTGGGACGCGTCGCCAGGCACGATTTTCCTGGATGGGCGATCGCTGCGCGAGTGGCCACTCGAGCAGCTCCGCCGCCAAATCGGTTTCGTCCCGCAGGACACGTTCCTGTTCAGCGAGACCCTGCGCGAAAACATCGCCCTGGGCTCGCCCGATGCCTTGCCCGAAGCGGTCTTCGAATCCGCGGAAATCGCCAGCCTATCCAGCGACGTGGCTTCCTTCCCGCTGAAATTCGAAACCCTCGTCGGCGAACGCGGCATTACCTTGTCCGGCGGGCAGAAACAACGCACCGCCTTGGCCCGCGCGGTTCTCCGCAATCCGCGAATACTGATTCTGGATGACGCCCTCTCCAGCGTGGACACCGAAACCGAAGAGCGAATTCTGAGCCGCCTGCGCGACGTCATGCGCGAACGCACCACCGTCCTGGTTTCGCACCGCTGTTCCACCGTGCGTCACGCCGACCAGATCGTGGTCCTGCGCGACGCCCAAATCGTCGAGCGCGGCACCCATGACCAACTGCTCCAGCGTGGCGGCTACTATGCCGAGCTGTATCATCGTCAACTTCTCGAGGAAGAACTGGAAAAGGCTTGAGCGAAGAAGAAAAACTCGGTAAAGCATACGACACTCACTTGCTGAGGCGGCTCGCCCGATACATGCGCCCGTACCGCTGGCAGGTGGCCGCCGCCATTCTGCTCACCCTCGCGGTCACTCCGTTGGAGTTCGTCAGCCCCAAACTATTTCAAATCGCCACTGACAAATACATTTTGCCGGTAGCGCACCACGAAATGCCGTACCACCAGGGGTTCCATGCGCTCGGGTTGATCAGCATCATATTTTTGTCGTCGCTGATTCTTGGTTTCGGTTTCCAGTATCTGCAAGTGCGCGTGATGCAGAAGGTGGGACAGGAAACCATGTGCGACATGCGCAAGGAAATCTTCGACCACCTGCAGCGCTTACCGATGAGCTATTACGACCAAACCCCCGTCGGCCGCTTGGTCACCCGGGTCACCACCGACGTCGATGCCCTCAACGACCTTTTCGCTTCGGGCCTGGTCGCCATGGTCAACGACGCCTTTCTTCTGGTCGGCTTCATCGTGGCCATGCTGATCATTCATCCGCGCCTCGCGCTGGCTTCGCTTTCGCCGCTCCCCTTCATGTTCCTGCTTACTTATTTCTTCCGCGCTCGCGTGCGCGACGCTAACCGCCGCATCCGCACTGCCATCGCCAGCATCAACTCGTTCCTGCAAGAACACATCACCGGCATGCACATCGTTCAACTATTCAACCGCGAGAAGCGCGCCCGCGAACAATTCGCTGCGTTGAACAAACTGCACATGGACGCTTACAAAGACGCCATCGACGCTTTCTCCGTCTTTTATCCCGGCGTCGAATTTCTGAGCACCGCCGGCGTGGCCCTGCTTTATTGGGTGGGCGGCGGAAGAGTGATCTCGGGCACGATTCCCATCGGCATGCTGATCATGTTCATGATGCTCGCCCAGCGTTTCTTCCGTCCCATCCAGGACCTCAGCGAAAAATTCAATATTCTGCAGACCGCCGTCGCCGCCTCCGAGCGCATCTTCCGCCTGCTCGATGAACCCGTTCCCACCGTCGCTTTCAGCGGCACCAAAGTGATTGCGGAGGCGCGCGGTGAAATCGAATTCAAAAATGTTTGGTTCGCCTATCGCGGCGGCAACGCGCCGACCGAAGTCGACTGGGTTCTGCGTGATGTCAGCTTCCGGATTGGCGCCGGCGAAACCCTGGCCATCGTCGGCCACACCGGCGCCGGCAAGACCACTCTGATCCAGCTCTTGCTGCGCTTTTACGACATTCAGAAAGGCCAGATCCTGCTCGACGGCATCGATATTCGGGAACTGGAGATCCACAACTTGCGCAAGCTGTTCGGAATTGTCCTCCAGGATCCGTTCCTCTTTACCGGCACCCTGGAATCGAATGTCCGCCTGGGCACCGCAAAGATCGATCGCGCCGCCGTTGAGAGCGCACTTGCCGAAGTTGGGCTCGGACCTTACATCGCCGCGCTGCCCGAAGGGGTAGCCCAAGAAGTCACCGAGCGCGGTTCCACTCTTTCCGTTGGCCAGCGCCAACTGGTCAGCTTTGCCCGCGCCTTGGCGCACAACCCCGCCTTCCTGATTCTCGACGAGGCCACCTCCAGCGTCGATTCCGCTACCGAGATGCTCATCCGCGAGGCTCTCGACCGCCTGCTCCAAGGCCGCACCGCCCTGGTGATCGCTCATCGCCTCAGCACCATCCAGCACGCCAATCAGATTCTTGTTTTCCACAAAGGCCGCCTGCGCGAACAGGGCTCGCACCAGGAACTGCTCGCGCAACGCGGGATTTATTTCCGGCTGTACCAGCTTCAATACAAGGACCAGGAATTGGCCCCGCAACTGGGTGGTGTCGGCTTGGGCGCCGCAGGTCTGCGTCCTCTGCCCGCCAATGGCTAATGGCGAACGCTCTGCTCTCTGGCAAAACATCCTCGTGCCGCCTGCCATAAGCTCCGCTCCGGTCGTGCTGATCTCCGCCGGTGAAACTTCGGGCGAAATGTATGCCGCGCGGCTGGCGTCCGCGCTCACTGCGCGAACCGGCGCCAGGCTGTTCGGTCTGGGCAGCGAAAAGATGCGCGCGGCCGGCGTCGATGTGGTCGCCGACTATCATTCCATGTCCGTGGTTGGAATTTTCGAAGTAATCGCCAAACTTCCGGCGGTGTGGCGCAATTGGCGCACCATGGAAAAGGAAGCAGCGCGGCGCAAGCCGCAACTCGCGATCCTGGTTGATTCCCCCGGCTTCAATCTTGGCCTTGGCCGCCGGCTCCGCAAACAAGGCATTCCGGTGATTTATTTCATCGGGCCGCAGGTTTGGGCGTGGCGCCGCGGCCGCGTGAAAACCATCAAGCGATTGGTGCAGCGTATTCTGGTGATCGTTCCGTTCGAAGAAAAAATCTATCGCGACGCAGGCGTGCCGGCCGATTTTGTCGGCCACCCGCTGGCGGACGTTGTCGCCGCCACTGCCACCCGCGATGAATTCGCCGCGCGCCACGGTATCAACCCCAACCGAAAAATCGTAGTCCTGCTGCCCGGCAGCCGCATGGGAGAGATGGAACGCCACATGCCCATCTTGCTGGATGCGTGCCGCCGCCTGGATCGCGACTTGTCCCCCGAATTCGTGCTGGCGGCCACGCCCGGCTTGGCCGCGCAAGCCGGCCAGGACTGCGAAGCCAGCAGTGTGAAAATCCGAGTGGTGACCGGCGAAACGTACAACGCGCTGGCCGCCGCCGACTGCGCCCTGGTTTCCAGCGGCACCGCGACCGTCGAATGCGCGTTGCTAGGCGCGCCCATGGTGGTCTTCTACCGCGTCTCGCGGCTCTCCGCTGTGGTGATGCGCTTCATGCTCCGCACTCCGTTTATCGCCATGGCCAATCTGATTGCCAGCAAGCGGGTGGTGCCCGAATTGGTTCAAGATGATTTCACCGCAGCGAATCTTGAAGCAGAGGCTCGCCGTTTGCTCAGCGAGCCCACTGCTCGTGATGAAATGCGTGCTGGGCTGGCGGAAGTCCGGCAAAAGCTGGGAGGGGGCGGAGCCATCGAGCGGGCCGCTGACATCATCGCATCGGCTCTCGCCGAAGCTGCGCCCCGATAAGACTCGCGCAGGCAACTAGATAGGCTAGTCTGGTATCTTAGAAGAAGACCGCTCGTCGGAAAGAGGACCTTGTGCGCCGCTCGTTGATCTTCCTGCTCACCGCTCTCGCTCTGTCGGTAGCGAGCGGTTCGCCCGTTGGGGGCCAATCGTCGAAGGCGGTGCTGGCGTTTCGCGCCACCCACTACGATGTAGACGCAACGCTGCACCCCGCGGATCAGTCCCTCTCCGCACGAGCCAAGATCGATTTCACTGCCACCACCGGTACCCGCGACTTGGTCGTCGAGCTTCATGAAGATTTGCACGTCAGCTCGGTGAAGAACGAAAAAGGCCAATCGATTCCCTCCGAGCGCGATGCGATCAATCCTCTCTATCTGCATGTTAGCTTGCCGGAGGCGGTGACCACCGGAAAGCAAGTGACCTTGACGTTCGACTACAGCGGTCCCATCGGAAACGACGAAGACAGCCCCACCAAGGGCCTGCGCTTCGCTGGGGTCGATAAGACCTGGGCATATTTGCTGCTTCCCGCGCGATGGTTCCCGCTCACCGGCTACACTTCGAATACTTACACCGCGCTCTTCAAGCTGGTCGTGCCGGAATCGTTTGCGGTAGTCGGTACAGGCAAGGCTGACGCGCCAACGCCTCTACCGGGCAGCGAGCCGGGCGGTGGCAAGCAAGTGTCCTACACCTTTCACTGCGATAAGCCCGGGCGCGTGGGAACCTTTGTCGCCGGCCCGCTGCAACTGAGCCCCGCCAAAGTGGAGGGCGAAGAGGTCCGCGTGTTCACCCCAGCGGCGCAAGCGAACACCGCTGAGGCCTACGCCAGCGAGGCCGTCCACATTTCCACTTACTTCGCCGATCAGTTTGGCGCCTTGAAGGACCCGGAACTCACCATCGCGCAAATGCCCGCCGGATCGGTTCCTGGTTTTTCAGCTCCCGGCTTGCTGCTGATCAGTTCCGGGCGATGGACTGCAAAACCGGAGACCGGCATTTTGGCCCAGTTGATCGCGGGACAGTGGTGGGGCAACTCGGTGGTCGCCGCGTCGCCCGCGGACGTGTGGGTCACCGACGGCTTGGCTCGATATTCCCAGGGAATGTACGTCGAGCAGGATGCGGGCAATAGCGGACTGCATCACGACCTGGAAGATTTCGCGGTGGGCGCGCTGATGTATGAGAGCGACTCGCCTATCTCTCAATCGCAACGGCTGCAGTCGTATTCGGATGCATACCGCTCGGTGGTGATCGATAAAGGCGCGATCGTGTTTCATATGCTGCGGACCCAATTGGGCGACGAAGCCTTTCGTGCCGTACTGAAAGAGTTCTACGAAAAATATGAGGGCAAGCCCGCGACCATCGCTGAGTTCAAACAGATGGCCTTAGCCAAAGCGCCCGCCCCGGTTGCCGGTAAGCCGCGGGTAAACTTGAATTCGTTTTTCAGCCAGTGGCTCGACTCCACCGGCATTCCCGAATTCAAGACCGAATACATCGTGTATCGCGTGCGCAAGGGTTTCCGCGTGGTGGGAAAAATCCGGCAGGACCTCGAAACCTTCCAAATGCCGGTGGAAGTAAAAATCGATACCGAGGGAAATCCGGAGTTTAAAACCGTCGCGGTTACCGGGACCACCTCGGCGTTTGATCTGGAGACGTTCGGCAGGCCGAAGGCCAACGGGGTAACCCTGGATCCCAACAACAATATCTTGAAATCGAGCCCCAAGCTGCGCGTGCGTGCGTCGGTAGCGCGCGGTGAAGGCCTGGCTGCGGATGGCAAGTATTACGAGGCCATTCAGGAATATCAGCGCGCGCTGGACGTCCAGCCCAGTAACTCGCTCGCGCATTTTCGCGAGGGCGAGGCCATGTTCTACCAGAAGAACAATCAAGCCGCCGCCAACGCCTTTCGCAGCGCGATCGACGGCGATTTGGACCCCAAGTGGATCGAAGTCTGGAGCCACATCTACCTGGGCAAAATTTTCGACCTCACCGGCCAGCGCGACCGCGCCGTAAACGAATACCAGCGCGCCCAGAACCTGCGCGACGACACCGCCGGCGCCCAAACCGAAGTGACAAGCCTGATGCAAAAGCCCTTCTCGCTAGAGCCCCAAGCGCCAGCCGCCGCCGGAGCAACCCCAGCCGCCACTCCAGCAGCCCCGCAGCAGCAACCCCAGCCCGACGACTCCCCCAACGCCCCCAAACTAAAGCGCCCTAGCGACTAGCCGTGTGTGTTTTGATTTTAAGGTTGAAGGTTTCCAGGTCCGCGGGGTTCTTGACCTACGGTTCTACGCGTTTATCTTTTCCGGGTGCCCCGCTCTTCCCTGGTTTTGGGAAGGGTGGGTGTTTTGACTTACGCTTCTGCAGTTCACTGTGTAGATTTTCCGCGCCAGCCTAACGTCTACAACGGCTCCAACCCAGTAAGCCCCGTCTCCGAAATCCCCTTCCGCTGCACAAAAACCTGAAACATCTCCCCCATCCCCTCCGGATAAATAAGCGTCTTGAACATCAACCTCCGCCGCGCCGCGTCCGCCTCCCCGCTTCCCTCCAACTCCGAAAAATGGCTCTTGCGCGCCAGCGCCATCAAAAAATTCCCCTGCGAAACCAGCCCACAACGCTCCAGCCCGGCCTTCCTGCCCCACAAATCCAACGCCGTAAAGTTCACGTGCGCCGTCAAATCCTGCAGCCCTGGGGCGCGATAATAATCCTCACTCGCCCGATGCCGCTGGTAAGCGAGCAGCGTCCCGCGCATATGCCGTTCGTCATATAACTCGCGCGCCTCGCGCCCATAATCGATGGTCACTACAAAACCCTTCGCCACAGCCCGGCCTGCATCGCGAATCCATCGGCAGACGCCCAAACCAGCCTCGGTCTGCTGCTCCTCGTGCAACCTAATTCCCTGCTCGGTAAAATAGCCAGCAAGCAGCGGCGTCGAAAGCGCTAACTCCACTTCCTGAAATCGCCCGCCTTCGTAGGCCACATGGATCTCACGCAGTGCCCCGCCCGAAAAGCTCACCCGCCGCACCGGCAGCGCATCCAGCAGCTCGTTGGAAAATATGCATCCGCAAGGAATCGTGTCCGGAAGCACCCCCAGAGACTCCACCCGGCCCTTCTCGATGTGCCGCGCCAGCGCCGAGGCATGTGCGCGACGGCGCACCGAGGAAACTTCCACCGCCTGATACCGCAGCACGGCATAGAAATCGCCAAACGTCTCCGCGATGAAATCCAGAATGCAGCGCGCCAGCACGCCTGTCCCCGCGCCCGCCTCCACCAAATGAAAGGGTTCGGACCGCCCCATCGCCACCCACATTTCCTGAAGCTGCCGCGCCAGCAGACTCCCGAACATCGGATGCACATCCACGCTGGTGTAGTAGTCCCGTCTTGGCGAAATCTCGGCCCGCGTGTAGTACCCAAATTCCGGGTGATACAAACACGTGTCCATGTAATCGGCAAACGTCAGCGGCCCCTGCGCAAGAATCCGCGCCGCGAGGATTTCCACCAGCGGATTCCCCGGTGCAGCAGCAGGCATCAATTTTCCCTCTGTGGGTTGGAGGTAAACATCTCGATGACGTAGTCGTGCAGACAATCGTAAAGCTGCCGCTGAAACGTCCAGGGAAACTGCGGATGCTCGATGTCCCGGGCATGCAGTTGAAACCGGTAATTGTGAACGTCTTCGCGCGCCGGTCGAAACCGAATCTCCACCGCCACCACCTCGCCGGTCCCCGCAGTAGAATTTTCAGTCAGTGCCGAAAATTCAAAAAGCGGATGCTCGTAGCGCACCAGCTCCCCGCGCACCTTTTCAAGCAGCTCATCAATGGAGACTTGTTTCACTCAGCCAGCTTAGCAGAATCCTTAGTCGTTGCCGGTGGGTGCCCCACACGTCGGGCTTAGGTGTGGGGTTCTTGAGGTGCGGTTCTACGCTTTTATCTTTTCCGGGTGCCCATTCTTCCCCGGGTCTCGGAGAAGGGTGGGCGTATGAACCTGCATCGATCGAGCGTCCACGACGCGCTCGAGCCCTTAACCCGTATTCACCATCGACTTCCAGACCGACTCAAACGTCCGCCGAGCCTCCGCATCAAATAACACAAACGAAATTTTCTCCACTGACGACCCGCGCCGCAGATGCTCCACGCACTCCCGCAACATAATTTCCGCGCACTCCCTCATCGGAAACCCAGCAATCCCCGTGCCCACCGCAGGAAACGCAATCGTCTTCAACCCGCGCTCCGCAGCGATCCGCAAACTATGCGCCGTCGAGCTCCGCAACGCGTGCGCGCTGGTAGTTCCACCAAGCTGCATGCTGGCAGCATGAATCACAAATTTCGCCTTCAGCGCCCCGCCGCTGGTGATTGCCGCGCCGCCAACCGGAATACTCCCGATTTCATTGCATTCCTGCTGAATCGCCGGACCGCCCTGGCGGCGTATCGCCCCAGCCACTCCTCCCCCCAGTTGCAGATCGTTGTTCGCCGCGTTGACGATCGCCTCCACACCCATCTCGGTCAAATCGCCTTGCACGATCTCAATCTGCGCCGCCACCGCCGAAGGCACCTTGCCCGAAGGTTTGGCGCCAGCGCCAGCGCCGCCGTCAGTGTCGGTCATGAAAACCCTCGTTCCCGATCAGCGGACTTGATCCGGCTGGCAATGATCCTAAGTGTCTCCTTCACCACCACCACATCCTCGGCCATCCTCCGGCCGGCTTCCACGCACGCTTGCAGTGTTTCATCGGAAGTCTCCAGCGCGCGCACGATCTCCAGCAATTTCAGCTTCGGCACAGGATTAAAGAAATGCATCCCGATGCATCGCTCCGCACAAAACGTAATCGTAGCCGTCTCGCTCACCGACAGCGACGAAGTAGTGCTCGCGAAAATTGCTGCTGGTCTCGCAAATTTGTCGAACAGCGTAAAAATTTCGAGCTTGGTCTCCACATCTTCGGGCACCGCCTCGATCAGCAAGTCGCCCTGCCGGCAAGCTTCCTCCACCACACTCGACGTGGAGATGCGCGCCAGCGCCTGATCCCGCGCTTCGGTAGTCACCGTACCCCGCGCCACCCCATCATCTAGGCTGTCGCGAATGTAGGCCATCCCTTGCTCCAGCGTCGACGCCGATACGTCTTCCAGCATGGTGCGGAACCCGCCCAAAGCCACGGCGTACGCAATCCCCCGGCCCACGGATCCCGCGCCGATCACTGCAATCGATTCAATTTTCATCGGTAAGTCTTACAGCCCACGAATCGCGTCTTCGTCAAACCCCAGAAGAATCCGGTCGCCATGAATGATCACCGGCCTGCGGACCAAATTCGGTTCTTTAGCCATCATGCGAATTGCCTCGCTTCGCGATGGCGGCTTCCATTTCATTTTCTTGGCGCGATAAAGCTCATTGCGAGGATTAAGAAACGGAACGTAATCGCGGTCCCCAATCAATTTCTCGATTTCCGCCGCCGTCAAACGATCCTTCCCCAAATCACGAGACTCAATTTCCCACCCGCATTGTTCGACAAACGCCTTAGCCTTCCGGCAAGTAGTGCACGACGGCTTCTGCAAAAACCGTAAGGTCTTCCCGCCCTTCTTCTGCGCCTTCATCCAGCCTCCCCATCGCCTGAACCAAAATTCTCGATTCGCACGGAGCACGGGCCTCGTCTATAAGCCGGGGCGGCGCACCCTTCACCTTTAAGGGTGCGGATTTTGTCTATCCCCGCCTTAATACCGCGGCACGCCCGCATCAATCTCCGTCGACCACCGCTCAATCCCGCCCGTCATCGACTTCGCCCCACTTACCCCTTGCGACCGCAGCCAAGCCGCCGCATCCAGACTCCTCATCCCATGATGGCAGTACAGCACCACATCTTCCGCCGCCTCGATCTGCGCCAGATTCGACGGCACTTCCCGCAGCGGAATTAACTTCGCCCCATCGATCTTGCAAATCGCGAACTCATTCGCTTCGCGCACATCCACCAGGAGAAACTTATCTCCGCGATCCATCCGCGCCTTCACGTCCTTAGGCGTAGTTTCGAGCTCCGCGTAAATGTCTTCGGTCATTGAACCAGGTCTCCCTGAGGTTTAGTAGCCAAAATCCGCGGGAGCCGAGTAAGCATGCTCGCGCACCGCCAACTCCGCCACCCGGCAATCGCCGAGCTGCTTCATATATTCCGCGCGACCAGGCACGCGCAACACCCAGCGCTGCAGCCACTGCTCGAAATCGTCCAGTTCGCGGCTTTGCTCGTGGTACTGCGTAAAGAACGCGTGATCCCGTCCGTAGTAGCCCTGCACCGGCGAAGGATGCGCTCCAAACGGTTCGTGGACCACCGCCGCCACCAGAAATTCCGGAATGAGCGTGCGATTGGGATCCGAGGCGATCACTTCCGGCGCCACCACTTCTTCCGCGATCACGATCGCACTGCGCGCCGCACGCACCGCATCGACCGCCACGCCCAAGCTCCCCCAGAGGTGCGCGTTCCCCAAAATATCAGCGCGCTGCACGTGCACGATCGCCACATCCGGCCGCAGCGCGCGCACCGCAATCAGTTTGTCTTCGTTCACCGGCGAAGGAAATTCGCGCAGGTTCCCGTTCTTGGCGCCCAAGTCGCTGCCAAACGTCGAATAAGTAGGCATGAACGGAACGCCCAGCGCCGCCGCATGCAACGCCAGCGCCATCGTAAAGTTGGTGTAGTCGACGGTGTCCAAGCGCTGCGGAATCTGCCGCTCCACCGCGCGCCGGTAGCAATAACCGGCGCCGGCCGTCAAATTCCCGATCCACGACGCCATCACCCGCGAGACGCATCCCGCGCCAATCATCTGATCGAACAAAATATCCGACGCAGGCCCCACCAGCGTCAAATCGCGCTTCCCTTGGCGGATCAGTTCATGCCCCGCGGCGAACGGAATCATCTGCCCAAGCTGCGTTCCGAGCGCGACCATCGAACCCGACGGCACGTGCCGCGCCATCGCTTCCTGCATCGTTGTGAGTTTGGAATTGTTCATCGCGTCATCGCTTCATCGCGTCCACAAGTGATCGGGATCCACCGCGCGCACGGCCTCGAGTTCCGCCCCGCTCGGCGCAGAAGTATCCAACAAAGCGTCGGCAACTCGCAACGACCATCCAGTGGCCGCGAGCACTTGCTCCACCTGCACCCCGGGATGAATGGACGCCAAAAACGCTTCGCCGTCCGATCCGAACCTCATGATTCCCAGGTCGGTGATAATCGCGGAAGGTCCGGTGCGCGCAGGCAGACGATGCGCCTCTCGCCATCCGTTACCCGAACCATAACCCGGCGCCGTGATGTGCCCCACGCGCTCCCGCAATCGCTCCCGATCGTGCGCGATCATCACCACGCTGCGCTGCGCGAGGCAGGCAATATCGCAGCCGCCGCCCGAACCGGGGAGCCGATGCGATTCCCCGCCGCGCGATCCCCACATGGTATTCACATTGCCAAACCGATCCACTTCCGCGCCGCCCAGAAATCCCACCTGCACGCGCCCCTGCTGCAGGTATCCCATCACGTCGAGTGTCTGCCCGCACTGCGTCGCACCGCCAACGTTCGATGGGTCTCCTACGGTGTGCAGCGGCTCGGTGCTGGCCGCCATGCGGATGATGCCGTTGTCGTAAAGCCCGATCGCGTTCGGTGCGTGGGTACGCTTGGCCACTAAATACGCGAGCATCGGCAGGCGCATTCCCACCAACACCATTTCGCCGTCCGCGATTTCTCGCGCGCCCGCGATCACCATTAATTCCGTCAGCGAATATTCTTTGGAGGCAGCAGTTCCGGCAGGCAAGGCCACAGTTATTCCATATTCCCTTTCGGCGCGACCCACGCCGGCTCAAGATCCTGGATTTCGTTGAGCAACTTGATATCTTCCGGCTGCGGCAGCATCTTCCGCTTGTGTTCCGCCCACTGCTCGTCGCTCAACGGCTCGCCGGTCACGCTGAAATGCCCGCTGGAAAATTCCCCAATATGCCGGTTGAACTTCAAATCCGGACAATACAACGGAGTCTTGCCCGCCGGCACGTGCCGGTTGATCTGCTCGATCAGCTTCAGGCACTCCTGATAGTAGAGATACCGGTTGTGCTCGTTCATGTGGCCCAAGTCGGCGGCTTGCTCGTTTTGCGCCTCGTCATAGCGGCCTTTCAATCCCCACACGTAGAACCAATGCGCGGAACTCGATTGGTCCACGCCAAACAGGTCGTAGCTCACCGGAATCCATTTGTTGATGTATTTTTGGACGATGTCCAGCGGCACCACCTGCGCTCTCACGATGCGCTTGATCCCGTCGTGCCCGGTGCCCAGATGAAACGATTCCTCGCGCAACATCGGATTCATGGATTGCGCCAGCGGCTCGAATCCCGAATAGCTCAGCATGGTGAGCTGAAATTTGCCGTCGCGATCGACGAAATCGGTGTAGGTGAAAAAGTCCAGCCAGTTATCGACGATCTGATTGAACGCTCCCAGCAGCCGTTTCTGCTCGAACGCCCGGCGCTCCAGCATTTTTTGCGCCTCCACCCGCCCGCCATAGCCGTAATGATGGATCAGCAGGTGGCACATCTGCCAGCCGTGGCGCATTTCTTCGGTCACCACCCGGCACAGCGATTTGCGATCGTGTTCGCTGGGGCAGTGCACGAATAATTTCCGTTGCTGCTCTACCGAAGCGAATTCCGTATCGCCCTGGTAGACGATTAAATTCATCAGGCCGTCGCGGATTCGCTGATCCGGAATATCCAGCACCCGCCGCCATTTCGACCGCCCCTTAAACGATCCGAACTCGATTTCGTTCGACCGCGTCGGCCCGAATTTCGCTTCAAACTGAAAGTTTTCAATCTCGGGATAGTTCACGCCAATGTCGTTCCGCCACACCCGAAACAGATCTACCCAGTCGTCAAAGGTGCTGATCCGTGAAGCTGGCATGCAAAATCCTCCTGCGAAACTCGACCAATCTCGGACGCGCACAGCGCGGCGCGAGCCGTTTCCTCGCTAAGCGATCTAGTGACCGCGAAAATTCGGTTTGCGCTTCTCGAAGAATGCTGCGAATCCTTCGACGGCATCTTCGGACTCGAAGCAGTGCACCTGTTGGCGATTTTCCTCGTCCAGCGCGGCTACCAGTGTCGGCCGGTCACTGGTTAAGATGCGTTTCAGCGCTCGCAAGGCCAGCGGCGGCGCGGACGCCAACTCCAGCGCCCATTTTTGGGTTTCTTGCTTCAGCTTGTCAGCCGCCACCACCCGGTTGACCAAGCCGATCCGGTAGGCTTCCTGGGCGTCCACCATTTCACCGGTGAAAAACAGCTCGGCGGCTCGCGAAGGTCCCACCAGGCGTGACAGAAAAAAGGTGCCACCGAAATCCGGGAACAATCCCACCTGCGCAAAACTCTCGCCGAAGCTGGCCTCTTCCGAAGCAATTCGGAAGTCGCAGGCCAGCGCCATATTCATCCCGCCGCCCGCAGCAGCCCCGTTGATGCTGGCGATCACCGGCTTGGTCATCATGGCGATCGCCAGAATGATTTCCTTGCCTGCTTCCAGCAGGGCTTTTAATTCCGCCGTAGCTTTGCGCTTACGCGCCTCCTGCAGCATTTTCAGGTCGCCGCCCGCGCAGAACCCGCGCCCCTCGCCGGTAACGATCACCGCGCGAATCGAATCGTCGCGGCCAGCCTTCAAAAGCGCCTTCACCAACGCGTGCCCCATGTCGGCGCTGAGCGCGTTCAAGCGGTTCGGCCGGTTCAGCCGAATCGTAAACACCGCGTCGGATCGCTCTTCCAGCACGCACGGACTCGGCGCACCTGCTTCTTGCGGCGCGGGCTTGGCTGCTTCGGTCATATTCGCTAGACCTCCGCCGGACCGCGATCCACCGCGACGCTCGCGATGGCCGGCTAATCTTTCAGTTGCTTCACCAATGCGGCCAGCTTCTTCATGTACCGCATTTTTACGGCAAGTTCCGCTCCGCCGTTCAGTCCACTGGTCGACGGCAGCACAAACACCATGGCTCCATACAATTTGTCTTTTTGCAGCCCCAGCTTGCACGGACGCCCGGTGAATTTCTCGTAGGTCATCTTGCCGTTGAAAGCCACGATCCGCGGACGGTGCTCTTCCAGCTTTTGCGCCAGCAGCACCCGGCCCTCCGCGAATTCCTGGCGTTCGATCTCGTCGATTCCGCGCGTCGGCCGCTTCACCAAATCGGTCATACCGATGCCGAATTCGATGATGCGCTTGTCTTCGTTATGCGTCAGCGCTTCCGGGATCACCCCGGAGTCGTACATCAACGGCCAGAATTGATTCCCGCGGCCCGCATAATAATGGCCCACCCGCGCCGAGCGGTCCCCTGGATTGCATCCCACCACAATCAGTTTCATCCCGTGCCGCAGAAAATCGGGAAGAGTTCGCATCGTCTGGATTGCCCCTTCGACAGCATACCCCGGAGCGGGCCGGTTACCCCTATCTCAGTCCTGGCTAATTGACTCCGATGTTACCGGCCCGGCTGGCGGCATTTACGGTCACCGCCGGGTCACTTCCCTTTGAATTCGGGCTGCCGCTTTTCGGTGTAGGCCCTCAGTCCTTCCTTGGCATCCTCACTGGTAAACAAGAGCTGCTGCAGTTCGCGTTCGAGACCCAGCGCCTCTCCAAATCCAACTTCGGAACCGGTGACCACCGCTCTCTTGATTCGTCCCACCGCGCGCGACGCTTTATTGGGCGGGCAGAACTGCCGCGCGTAGGCCATCACTTCATCCCAGAACGATTCTTTCTCGTAGATGTAGTGGATCAATCCGAATTCCAACGCTTCCTCGAAACTAAAAGTACGCCCGGTCACCATCAGTTCCAGCGCCCGCGCCCGCCCGATGCACCGCGACAGCCGCTGCGTTCCCCCAGTTCCCGGCAGCACTCCCAAATTTACTTCCGGCAGCCCGATCTTTCCGCCTTCCTTCTTGGCGATGCGAATGTCGCAGGCCAGCGCGATCTCCAGACCTCCGCCGACGGTGTGGCCGTTGAGTGCGGCGATCACCAGCTTGGGCGTCTGTTCCAGGCGCGACAACGTTTCGTTGGCGTGCAGGCAGAAATAATATTTGAAGGTAGGATCCGCGGTGGTAAGCATCGAGATGCTCGCGCCCGCCGAGAAAAACTTTTCGCCCGCGCCGCGCACCAGGATCACGTGAACGCTTTCGTCCATGCGCGCCTGCAAGATGGCCGTATCCAGCTGCTGCATCATTTCGTAGGAATAGGTGTTGGCCGGCGCGTCGTTCATTTCCAGGATGGCGATGCCCTCCTCGACGCGATACCTCACTAGTTCCTTCGTTTCCACCGCCTCACTTATGGCCATGCGTGTTCCTCCCGTCCTACGCTTCGTGTCTTTTCCGGATGCGGCACTCTTGCCGTTCTGCCGTAGCACCGCTTCTGCGCGAAGGCAAATGCCACGGCTCGTCATTCGCGCCGGATGTTCCGTTGCCTTTACCTTCAAGTATTTCACATTCTGCGTATGGTATTCTAGGCTTCTGGTAAAGATGAACACCCCGAAACTGGATCCGCCGGACGCCGTTCCCCCTCGCCCATCGACGGTCGTTGCGGATGACGAAGGCACGCTGGTTGCTGCCGCAAAACAGGGCGATATGGCCGCTTTTGAGACCCTGGTAGGCCGCTACGAACGCAAAATCTTCCGCCTGGCGCAGAACATCACCCAGAGCCGGGAAGATGCCGAAGACGTGATGCAAGAGGCCTTTCTCAAGAGCTTCCAGCACCTCGGCGAATTCCAGGGCAATTCGCGCTTTTACACCTGGCTCGTGCGAATAGCGGTCAACCAGGCGCTGATGAAGCTCCGCAAGCGCCGCCCCAACGAGTTTTCGCTGGATCAGGAGATTGAAACCGGGGATGACCTGATGCCCCGGGAGGTGGAGGATTGGGGTCCTTCGCCCGAGGATCGCTACGAACAGACCGAATTGGGCGATATCCTATCGACCGCCATTGCCGAATTAGAGCCTGGGTTCCGAATCGTTTTCCAGTTGCGCGACATCGAAGAACTATCGACCGAGGAGACCGCGGAAGCCCTGGGGCTGTCGGTTCCGGCGGTCAAATCGCGGCTACTGCGGGCGCGGCTGAAGTTGCGCCAGAAACTGAGCCGGCATTTCCGGAAGGAATAAAGCAATTGAGCAGTGGTAATATCGCAGTGAAGGACGCACGCATTTGAATTGCCGCAAGATTATCATCGCACTCAGCGAGTACCTAGACGGCGCGCTAGATCCCCTTCTGAAGTCCTCGATCGAGATTCACCTGGCCAAGTGCGAAGATTGCCGCCTGGTGGTAGACACCACCCGCCACACCATAGAAATCTACTGCAAATCCACCCCCGCCCCGCTCCCCGCCACCACTCGCCAGCGCCTCCACGAAGCCCTCCGCAAGCGCCTTCAAGCGAGCCCGAGGCCGAGCCAACCAAGCTAGGACAAGTTAGTCGTTTGAAGGTGTGGGCCCAACGCGTCGGGTTTATGTGCTGGGGGTTTTGACTTACGGTCATGGACTTGTAGGTTGGTGTTGACGGTGGATGCCCCCATCGTCGGTTTTACGGGTGGGGTTCCTGACCCACGGTTCTACGGATTTTTCAGCTCCGGGTGCCCCATTCTTCCCAGTCTGCCGTAGCGCCGCATTTGCGCGAAGGCAGACGGGAAGGGTGGGCGTTTAGACCTTCGCCCGTCGATACTTCGTCAGCAGATTCACACTTTCCGCCAAGCCGCACGCACCGGATCGTCCCACAACGGAACAACTCGCCCCATCCCCTGCGCCGAGGCAATCTCGTAGACTCGCCCCGCGAGGGCGATATCCTCCAGCGCTATGCCGTTCGATTTGAATAGCGTGATTTGCTCGTCGTCGATTCGGCCCGCCGCTTTCCCACTCACGATTTCCGCCAGTTCCACTACCTTGTCCCAGCGTGCGTCATCCCCTTTGAAGGCCTGAATCAGATCACCAGACTCCACTTTCGATTGCTCGATCAAATCCACCACGATCGGCGCGGCGCGAATTACCGTGGCGTCATCGATCTCCCGCTTCTCCGCAAAATTTGAGCCCGCGGCATTCACGTGGGTGCCCGCGCGCAGCCAGCGTCCATCGAACACCGGCTTGCTGGAGGTGGTCGCGGTGACCACGATATCCGCGCCGCGCACCGCCTTCTCGGCGGAATCCACAGCTTCCGCTTTGACCCGCACCCGAGCTTCCGTCTCTTTCGCGAAACGCGCACGCCGCTCCGCATCGCGGCCGTACACCAGCACCCGTTCGAGATTCCGCACGCAAGCCACCGCTTCCACCTGCGTGGCCGCCTGCAGCCCGCTTCCGATGATACCCGCGGTCATCCGCGGTTCGGTGCGCGCCAAATGCCGCGTCGCGATCCCGCTGGCCGCCCCCGTTCGCATCTGCCCCAGATAATCCGCTTCGATCAGCGCCAGCAGCTCGCCGCTTTGGGTGGAAAAAAGAGTCACCAGAAAGCGCATCCCGGAGCGCGAGCTGGTATAGGTTTTCAATCCCATGTAGCCGCCCGTGGAATCCGCAGCCGCCATGTAGTGAAGGTACGACTTCCCCGGAACATGCAACCGGCGGCGCGGTTGCACCGCTGCATTCCCCGCAGCCAAATGGCGGAAACCCGCTTCGACGCAGTCCAGTGCCATCGGCATGGTCAGCACCGACCTCACGTCCGCTTCCGTCAAGTGAATGGCCATCGTGACCTCGCAATATTTTCCTACGGCGCGGAGACGCCGGATCGGACGTAACTACAATTGGAATGGGGTGCGTTAAATCCTACCACCGCTGCTCGAGCGTATGGGTTTCATCGGGGTTTTGCCGGGCGGCGAGCCTTGGAAGCACGTGGTGCCAGCTCATCGTTCAACCGGTGCACGCTGGTTTCGCGCGCCACGTATTTGCGGTCGGTGGTTCGACCCGCGCCGTCTGTCGCGCGAAATTGAAATAGCGCCTCGTCGCCGGGAGGGGTAGCCGCGGTCAGATTCACCGGAAGATGTCCGCACACATTGCTCTCCACAAAGGCCGTCCCATATCCGGGGCGTTTCGTCAGCGGGCTGTAGACCCGCAGAATCGTGAAATCGCAATCCAGGCCTTCCGTTCCGTGCGTGCCCAAGACCAAATATTCCGGCGCCACCCCGCCGCTGGAGTCCGGTACTTGCCCTAGTACGAACCATGCGACCGGGTGAATTCCCGCCCCGCTCACGTAATCCGGCAGCGGCTCCGGCAGGTCCACCGTCAAGAATCGCCCGAGCACCCACCCCGCGATCTCTCCTTGATCTCTGGGCGTCGCGCGGACCAGCCACCAATCTTCTTTGCGCGGCTCGACGTCTTCGTTCTCGGCCGCATCATCGCTCTTGACCACCGGAACGTCGGCCACCTGGCGTTCCAGCATATCCACCGGAACGTCGCGGGAAAGCTGCAGCACCCGGTCTGCCTGCCTCTTGGGCTCGGTGCGCAGATTGCCGACCACCTTGGTGTGCCCCCGTGTCTCCACCGGCATTTGCTTGGCCTTGGCCAGCAACGCCATCGCCTGCTCCCACTCTTCCGAGCGCACCAGCGAGCGCATATCGACCCAGCCGTCTTGGCCCTTGGCGGTGCGGACCTCGGCGAAGCCACCGTCGCGATCCAAAATCTCCAGGCGGTCACCAAACGCCAGCGTCGCGGTCGCCTCACGCACCTGCGCGGTGGTGCTCCAAAGCGTGGCACTTCTACCGTTCACGTAGGACACCCCCAGCACCGGCCGGCGCGGCCAAAACAGCCAATACGCCCCGACAGCCAATGCCACCAGCACAACGCCGATGACTACGATTTTGCGGTTCAGAGGTGTGTTCACGATTGTTTTCGCGCAATTGATTTTACATCATACGCGGAACGAGCCAACGGCGGTAGAATGGCGCTCTTTATGCCGGAGATGGGATGGAACTTCTCGACAAGCTGAAACCGCTGGGGCTGCTGGGCCTGCGCGCAGCATTGGCCATGATATTCATTTACCACGGGTTTCCCAAACTCACCCATACCCACCAATACGTTCAGGATTTCGCTCAGTATGGCTTCCCGGCGTACTTCGTCATCATCGCGGCGATGCTGGAGACCTTCGGAGGCGGACTGCTCTTCATGGGCCTGTTCACCCGGCTGGCGGCTCTGCTCTTGGCCGGGGAGATGGTAGTAGCGTTGTGCCGGGTTCATCTGCCGGCTGCAGGTTTGTATCAGTTGCCGCGATACCAACTGCCGCTGGCCCTGGCCGCTGCGTCGTTCGCGCTAGCCACCACCGGCGCCGGCATGATCTCCATGGACTACGCAATCTTTGGCAAGCGCGGCAAATCCTCGCGCCGTTCCCGATCCAAGAGAGACGACTAAGCCACTAAACGGCGCGAACCGTATTCACCGTGGGCGCATCGGTCGATTCGGGAACCGCGCGCGGCGCTACCGGCATCACGATCCAACAGACGATGTAGCCGATAATTCCCGGAAAGCCCGCGCTGGCCAGCGTCAGCACCACCCATCCCAACCGCACCAGCGTCGGATCGCACTCAAAATATTCCGCCAGCCCGGCGCAGACTCCGGCCAGCTTCACGTCGGTAGCCGACCGCATCAGCCTCTTCACCGGCCTCGGCGCACGCCCAGCCATCGGCTGTGCCGCTCCGCAAAAATAACAGAAATTCGATTCTGCCGCGATTTCCCTATGACAATGTGTGCATTGCATAACAATTTCCTCCAAAACTTATAGTTCCCAGATACCTACCCGGACGCACCACACCCTGGCCTAGCTTATTGTACGCAACCCGGTCCCCTAAAGTTCCACGTCGTCGCTGCCCTGGCCCTGACTCAAAACGCGCTCAGCTCGCGAACTATCCGGACGATTTCTTTCGACTGCGGCAGAATCACATCTTCTAGCGCAGGCTGATACGCGCAGAACGTATCGGTCGCCGCCACCCGCCGCACCGGCGCATCCAGTTCTCCAAACAGTTCATCGGCGATGCGCGCCGCGATCTCCGCGCCGTAGCCCCAGGAGCGCGTATCTTCGTAAGCGACGATCGCGCGATTGGTCTTCCGCACCGAACTCTCGATCGCGCCCCAATCGTAAGGACTCAAACACCGCAAATCGATAATCTCCGGAGAAATTCCCTCCCGTGCCAGCTCCTGCGCGGCCACCTCCGCGCGATGAACCACCGCCCCATACGTAATAATGGTCACATCGCTGCCCGCGCGCACCACCTGCGCCTTGCCGAACGGAATGGTAAAGTCCGGGCCGGGATACTGCGAACGATTGTATGGCTGCCGGTAAAGATGCTTATGCTCCAGGAAAAGCACCGGATCGTCGGAGCGAATCGCCGTCCGCAATAGCCCGCAAAGATCGAGCGCCGTGGACGGCATCACCACCCGCAGCCCCGGCAGATGCGCGAAGATCACTTCTCCGCACTGGCTGTGATAGATCGCCCCGCCAGTCAAGTAACCGCCGATCGCGCTGCGAATCACCATCGGGCACTTGAATCCGCCCGCCGAGCGCCACCGCAGCGTGGCCATCTCCGAACGCATCTGCATCATCGCCGGCCAGATGTAATCGAAGAACTGGATTTCCGGAACCGGCTTCAGTCCGCGCGTACCCATGCCAATGGCCCGACCGATAATCGCCGCCTCCGCGAGGGGCGTATTGAACACCCGCTCGGAACCGAAACGACGCTGCAAACCCGCGGTCGCTTTGAAGACGCCACCCTTCCCTTTCACCTTGTCCACATGGTCGGGAATGCTGCAGTCCGCCACATCTTCCCCGAAAACCAGAACTCGCTCGTCGCGCACCATTTCATCGGCCAGCGTCGCGGACACCATCTCCACCATGGTCTTCGATCCGCCGATGAATTGCGGTTCGGTTTCAAAAGCGGGGTCGGTGGGATCAACTTCATTCGAATAAACCGACACATAAATCGAGTCGGTCGAGGGCAGCTCCGCTTCCAGCGCGCGATCGGTGGCTTCCAGGATTTCGCGATCCACCTCCGCTTCGAGCCGTTCCACGTCCGCCTCGTCCAAAATTCCTTCGCGCACCAGGAACAGCCCGAACTTCGGCAACGGATCGCGCTGCGCCTCTCCTTCGCGAAATTCGGCCGGCTTGTACAGCTTTTCATCGTCGGAAAGCGAATGCGAATAGGGCCGTGTGACGTGCGCGTGAACCAAGGCCGGCCCGCGCCGCGCCCGGCAATACGCAACCGCGCGCTCCATCACCGCATGGCTCTCCAGCACTTCGGTGCCGTCGCATTCCTCCACTAGCAGATCGGGATAATTCCGAACCAGCTGGGAAATGTTCCCCCCGGGCGTCTGCACCTTCACCGGAACGGATATGGCGTAGCCGTTATCTTGAACCACGAACACCACCGGCAGCTTCAGCATCGACGCCGCGTTCAGCGCCTCGAAAAATTCTCCTTCGCTGGTCGCGCCATCACCGCCGGAAACGTAGGTCACCGCATCCGGGTGGTCATTGGCAAACTCGCCATGCTGCCCAGCCTTCGCCGCTTCCAGCGCCCGCGGAAATTTTTCGAAGTACAGCGAGGCCTCCGCCGATCCGACGGCCTGCAGCCATTGCGTTCCAGTGGGTGACGAGCGGGTAACGATATTCAGGTTGGGCGCGCTCCAGTGCGATGGCATCTGCCGGCCGCCCGAAGCGGGATCGGCCTTTGCGCCAACGCCCTGCAGCAACATATCTAAGGGAGAAACGCCGAGCCCCAACACCAGAGCTCGATCGCGATAGTAGGGATAAATCCAGTCGTGCCGGGGCTTAAGAACCATTGCAGCAGCAGCGCTGATGGCTTCGTGTCCGGCCCCACTGATTTGGAAGTAGATCTTGTTTTGACGCTTGAGTTGGATTTCCCGGTCGTCCAGCCGCCGCGACATCTGCATCATCCGGAAGATGCGGATCAGCGCATCGCGGTCCAGCCCGCCATACTTTGCCGCATCGAATCTGGCTGATTTGATCCGCGTCGAGGAAGACATCATCCACCCTTAGCGTTCCGCGGCTGGGACAGGTACGTCAGCCCCAATGCCGCGTGGCCTGCTTCAGTATAAACGAATTGTCAGTCCAAGGAGTCGAAGCGTTCGGCCACCTTTTCGAATTCCGGTCCGTCGCCGGCGCGCACCACCTCGCCTTTCGCGCTTTGAAATGGCTCCTCGGTAGGGATGCGGTCGAGCCATCGTTGATACGACAATTTCTCGTGGTCGGAGAACGCCAGCTTGACCAGCAGGGTCAAGTGATCCGCCGCTTCCTTCCCTTCTTTTCCTTCTTTGGCTTTCTTCGCAGGCTTCCCGCCGTCTGGAGGCGCCTCCGCCCCGATACGTTCGAACTTCATAGACATCTTTTCGCCTAGCCGGAATCCCTGCTTCCAGCCTTCGATTTTGTGGCGCGCCTGTTGCGCCAGCTCTTCATTGGTGCCGAAATCAAAAATCATGTAGGTTTGGGCCATCCCCATTCTATAGCGGCGCAATGCCATGTATGTCAAGTCCGCGGGGCTGCGGGCGAACCAGGGCACATCGTATCCCCCTGGCGAAGTTGGAATCCAGTAGTCGCTTTGCCGAGTGCGCCGGTCTTGCAAAGTCGCAAGAGTGAGTGCCGCGTTCAGCGCCAAAATTTACTCACCTAACAAGTCTGGATTCTGCTTCCCAGTTTAGCTATACTGCGCCTAACGAGATCCATCCAAAGGCCCGTGCTGGGCCGCTCTTTGACCTCAGCCCCCACGGGTCTGGGAGGTCTATACCATGACCATCGAGACGATTCATACCATCCTGCTGGTGCTAGCAGTGGCGTGGGGGCTGGTTACTACGCTCCTAGTTTTCATCTGGATTTACCGCAGCACCCTCGAGTCCCGCGAGGAGGATCAGATCTTCCTCGGCTCCGCGGGCGACATAATGGCGGCCGAGCAGCGAGAGATTGTTGCGCGCATCGAGAAGCTGAGCCGGCCAATCATTGCCCTCGCGGTAGTTTCGGCCGTGCTGCTGGTTGCCGGTGCCGGACTCTGGATCTGGCAAAGCCTGAACGCGCAGCCGTTCTCCTGATCGCGGGCGCCATCGCCAGCCCTCTGACCCCGCCCTTTTTATGGGTGTGCCTGCTAGCGCCTCATTCTTACTCAGCTGAAAACTGCTCGAGTCGGTCAGCGGCCTGCTGCGCACCGCCAAATTGGCGCATGGATTCGGCCACCCGGCGAGCCGAACTCCAATAGCTGGGCTCGTTCAACACGCGCTGGACCTTCGCGCTGAATTCAGCCACATCGATTTGCTTTTCACCGTCGGGTCCATCGACCGGCATCACAATCTCGCCAGCTCCGCATGCTCTCAGGCGACGAGCGTTGCTCTCGCGCTCGGTGATGGTCGGGATGATCACCGCCGGCGTGCCCGCAGACAACCCGGTCATCACCGAGCCATGACCTCCGTGATGGACCATCAGATCGCAGCGCTCCGCCATCGCCAGACCTGGCAGATACGCGGCGTGATGGAAGTTCGATGGCAAGGTGCCAACTTCCTCAGGCACCTCCTGGTAGCCGGTGGTCAGCACCACTTGCACCGGCCCATCACCCAACGCCGCGACGGCCGCGCGAATGACCACGATCGAGTCGATAGGAGTTTTTGCCGTGTTGCCGCCGTACCGCGGATTGCCAGAGTAGACCCATATCACCGGCTGGTCGCGGCGCAGCGCAACCACCCAGTCCGGCAGAGTGGCATTACCGCGCTGCCAGACAATTGGCCCCACATAAGTAACGCCTGCTTCCGCGGGCAGCGGATCCGTTTCCGGCGTGCCGACGATCAACGAAAGGTCGCCCGCCAGCAGATCGACGCAGCGCTCCACGGGCGCCACACCGTATTCCGCCGCTACCTTGTCGACCACCGGCGCCGCGTTGGGCAATCCGGCCGGGCGCTCCCCTGCCCACCACAGAAACCCATCGCTCGCCGGATGAAAATTGCCCTGCAGCACGCTGGCGAGTGGCACATGCAGAATGCGCGCGGCGAGACACGTCATCAGCCCAAACGAATCGACGACCACATCGGGATGGTAGTCGCGTACCACATCGACATGCCACGCCGTCGCCGCCCTGGTATATTCCTCATCTCCATACATCGCGCCAAACATCTGCTCGATGTCCCACGCCGAGCCCAGTTGAGCGAGGTCAGGCCCCCAAGCGGGCAGAGGACGCGAGGGCATCGGAAGGTTTTTCAAGCCCGCATCCTCGATCAGCTTGGCAGGAGCCGGAGCCGGATTGAATACAGCGACCTCGTGCCCGCGATCGGCGAGCACTCGCGCAATTGGCACCATCCGCGTCGGCAACCCAAGGTCGTTCGCCGGCACCATCGTAAACAAGAACTTGACCCTCAAAACCTCCCGCGATTTGCATAGGTCCGTTCAACCAGAATTAAAATTTCGGTTTCGAAGCCACGCGAGGATAGGCCGCCGATCGCCATCGAGCAATCCTTTTCGCATCGGGAGCGAAGGACTCGGGATGCCCAGTAGCGCCGTAACTGGTGCCAAAGGGCCGTACTTCGCGCCGTGCAAGACCAAACAGCCGGTCGCGTTAGCTTGCTTCGCTTTGGCCACATCGCGGAGTCCGCGATGCGGCCAGAGCGCCTGCCCCACGGGCCCCGACAGGCCGCGCACACGAGCAAGTCTGCACCACCCCTCAATGCACCGACGCGGTTTGCGGGGTGCCTCACTTTGGCGGACTTAAGGTATTTTGACGGACTCGAAGTTGGGCGAAACGTGTTCGCTTTTTCGATGGGTGTGAAATGCAATTTGTCTGTATTCGGCGATTTTCTGCATCCTGCTTTCAGCGAGATGCGAGGGGGTATGCTGGCAGTGTCGCGGTTTAGATTTTCCCTGCCTTTGCAAATTTGATGTTTGATGGGGGATTTGCTGCGGCGGTAAACCGTTTGGAAGTGGGGTTGACTGGCTGCACCGAGCAACCTGCGGTTGCGGGGGCTGACGGAGAGTATTGTTCGGTCATGTGATCACCCCCCTTTCTGTCGGAACCGTGGCATGGTGTAGGGAGCGGTGGAAGGGATCATTCCTGTGGACTTTTCGTAGGCGTGGAGATGAACAAGACTCTGGTTGACCGAGCAAAGTGCGAATCTCGTCTTGTGTCGACTCCGGGCGGCGTGTTAGTCTCAGCGAACAAAAGGCGAAATTGGAGAGGTAGGCATGGCTACGTCTATTCCTAGGCGCGCGGGGGAGGCCGGCACGGCTGCCGCCGCTACGGGTGCTCGCGGTGGCGCTGGCACCGGTGGCGCGGACGGCATCGCTGCCACCACTGGTGCTGGTGGCATAGCGGGCACTGCTGGCGCTGGTAGCCCTCGTGGCGCGGCTACGGCTATCGCGCGCGTACGGCGGGACGCTGGGGTCGAGGTGCGCAACGCGGTGGAGCGGTTGGCGGCGCAATACCCTGCTGGCCAGGTGCTCACCTGCATTAAGCAGATTCCGGCGCGGGCGGCACAGTTTGCCCCCACCCCTGAATGGGTGCGGCCGGAGCTGCCGGCGGTGTACCGCGCTAAGGGCGTCGACGAGCTTTACACCCACCAGGCTGCGGCGGCGGAACGAGTTCATGCGGGCAAGAACGTGGTGGTGGTTACGCCGACGGCTTCGGGCAAGACGCTTTGCTACAACTTGCCGGTGCTCAATGCGATTCTGGAGAATCCGGACACGCGCGCGCTGTACCTCTTCCCTACCAAAGCGCTGGCGCAGGACCAACTCGCGGAATTGCAGGATCTGGCGGCGCGGCTCGAAGACGTCTTCGGCGTCTTCACTTACGACGGGGATACACCTGCCGATGCGCGCAAAGCGATTCGCGAGCGCGGACATCTCGTGCTGACCAATCCGGACATGCTGCACACCGGGATTCTGCCGCACCACACCAAGTGGACGCGGTTGTTTGAAAACCTGAAATATATCGTGATCGATGAGCTCCACACGTATCGCGGGGTTTTCGGCAGTCATTTGACCAACGTCCTGCGGCGGCTGCGGCGAATCGCCAACTTCTACGGCTCTCATCCGCAGTTCATTTGCTGTTCGGCGACGATCGCTAACCCTGGCGAGCTGGCGTCGCACTTGATCGAACAGGACGTCGAGGTGCTCGAGGAAAACGGCGCACCGGCGGCGGAGAAACTTTTCGTCTTTTACAATCCTCCGGTGGTGAACAAGAATCTTGGGATTCGCCGCAGCTATTTGAATGAGACCACGCGCGTCGCGAAAGAACTGCTGGCGCGCCAACTGCAGACCATCGTTTTCGCCAACAGCCGGCTGCATACCGAGGTGCTCCTTACTTATTTGCGGCAGGCCCATCCTGCGCCTATCGGCGGCGCGGAACCCATTCGCGGATATCGCGGCGGCTATTTGCCAGGGGAACGCCGGGAAATCGAGCGCGGGCTGCGGGAAGGACGGATTCGCGGCGTGGTGTCCACTAACGCGCTGGAGCTGGGCATCGATATTGGGTCGCTGGACGCGGCGGTGATGGCCGGGTATCCCGGGTCGATTGCGTCCACTTGGCAGCGCGCGGGGCGAGCGGGGCGGCGCAGCGGGACATCCTGCGCGGTGATGGTCGCGTCGTCGTCGCCGCTGGATCAATTCATCGTGCAGCATCCCGATTATTTTTTCGGGCGCAGTCCCGAGCATGCGTACATCCAGCCGGACAATCTGGAAATTCTGGTGAATCATTTGAAGTGCGCGGCGTTCGAGCTGCCCCTCGGGCCTGACGAAAAATTGGGGGAGATCGACTTGCCGGCGATGTGCGACCGGCTAGCCGATGCTGGATTTCTGCATCGCAGCGGCGATCATTGGCACTGGGTACAGGAGGCTTATCCGGCGGACACGGTGAGCCTGCGCTCGGTCACTTCGGACAATTTCATCATCATCGATCTGCGCGGCGGAGACGTTAGCGGCGGCGATGACGGCGAAGGCGGAGAGCCGGAAGTGATTGGCGAAGTGGATTTCTCGAGCGCGCTCACCACCGTCCATCCCAAAGCGATTTACATTCATCAGGGACAGCAATATCACGTGGAGCGGCTGGATTTCACGCAGCGCAAGGCGTACGTCAAGCGCGTGAACGTGGATCACTACACCGACGCGATCCGTTACACCCAGGTGCGGGTGCTGGAGGTGGTCGAAGAGGAGCGGGTGGCGGCGCACGCGGGCAAGGTGCATGGCGACGTGCTGGTGCGGTCGCAGGTGATCGGGTGGAAGAAAATAAAATTCTTCACCAACGAAAATATCGGCGCGGGGAAACTCGAATTGCCTGAGAACGAGATGCACACCACTTCGTACTGGATCACGCTTGAGCGAGCGCTGGTGGAGGCGCTGCCGTTTGCGCTTTCCGATCGCCAGTCGGGAATGGTGGGGCTGCTCTACGCGCTGGAGTCGATGGCTTGCCTGCTGCTGATGTGCGATCGGCGGGATTTGGGAACGGCCATCGGAGAGAGGCCGCCGACTGCGGGGATCGATCCGGAGTGGCAAGAGCCGGCGGAGGTGGCGGTGGCTGACCTGGCGGCTACCGGCGAGCTAAAGGAATTCTTTGAGCCGAATTTGTATATTTACGATGCTTATCCGGGAGGCATCGGCTTCAGCGAGCCGCTGTTTCGGATTCATAAGGTGCTGCGGCAGCAGACTCGTGAGCTGATCGTGCGCTGCGCTTGCGAGAAAGGATGTCCTTCGTGCGTGGGGCCTGCAGGGGAGAAGAGCATGAGGACGAAAGAAGTGGCGCTGGCGATTCTGGATTTGTTGATGAATTGATTCACCGTAGCCCGGACACTGTTGTCGGAAAATTTGGAGGTAGCGAGGATGACCTGACCGGGTTGCGCGAATTTTGAGTTTGCGAGATTTTTCAGACGGAATTTGCCACCGCCAGGAGTGGGAGCGGGATGGAAGCGATCGATAAATTTTCCAGGTTGAAGGCGCTGCGGCCGGCGCCGCGTGCGCCGGGGCGCGGCGCGGCGGATCGGGCAGAGCCAACTGCGGCGGATCGCGTGGGTGGCACGCAGCCGCTCGGGTATGTGCCCCCGGTGCCGCAGAACGCGCTCGATCTGGCCAATTTTCTTGGCGCTGCTTCGCAGAGCAATCATTACGGCGAGCACATGGTGTTGCGGCGATGGTTCGCGGAGCCGGATACGGCGGTGCCCCACGCGATGGGGCTCGAACTATTGGCGCCCGGCGCCGCGCCTGAAGCTGCCGATCCCCTGAACTGGTTGTTCCTGGATACCGAGACCACCGGGCTCGCGGGTGGAACTGGGACGTATCCATTTCTGGTGGGCGTGGCGTGGTGGGGCGGGGCGGGCATCGAAGTGGAGCAATTCTTCATGCGCGACCACAGCGAGGAGCACTCGGTGCTGCTGGCGCTGGCCGAGCGGATGGCGGAGCGGCGGGTTCTGGTTACGTTCAATGGCAAGTCGTTCGATTGGCCGCTGCTGGAAACCCGCTTCCGCATGACTCGGTCCATTAAGCCCAAGCTGCCTATCGCGCACATTGATTTGCTGCATCCGGCGCGGCATCTCTGGCGGCCGCGCCTTGGTTCGGTACGATTGTGCGAGTTGGAGCGGCAAGTGCTTGGGTTCGAACGCGGGTTCGATGTGGCTTCCGAACTGATCCCGCAGGCGTATTTCGATTTCTTGCGCGGAGAGTCGCCGGAATTATTGGCACACGTCTTCCGCCACAATCAGATGGACCTTTGTGGACTGGCGGCGCTGGCTTGCCGGATGTTTACGCTGCTGGCGGAGCCGGAGACTTCGCGGATCGACTCGCTGGAACTATTTGGAGTGTCGCGGTTGTTCGACCGGCGCGGGCAGGCGGCCCGGGCGCGGACGCTTTATTCGGCGGCGCTGGATGGCGGACTGCCGCGGGTGCTGGACCGCTCTGCGCGGCAACGCCTGGCTGGATTGGCCAAGCGGGATCGTGATTACACCTTGGCGCAAACGCTGTGGCATGAATTGCGAGGGCCATCGCCCGACGGGCTTTGCGCATATGAAGAGCTGGCGATGTATTTCGAGCATAAGGCGCGAGAACCGGAGCGGGCCGCGGCGGTGGCGGAGGAGGCCCTGGCGGATTTGCGCATCGCGCAGCGCACGCGCTTGATCGCCACGGCTGCGTATCGCGACTGGCAGGCACGATTTCAACGGCGGTTGGAACGGGTGCGGCGGAAGGCTGACCGGGCGCTGCGAAATCCAATGTTGGCCGAATCCTCGGGTATTGCTGGGGAATCTAAGTAACGGTTGCGGTGCTGCCTGAAGTTTGGCTGCGGAAGCCGGATAGTGCGCCGCGGTTAAACCGGCTACGGTGCACAGCGGGAGAGAGATTATGGCAGCGATCGGTGAAACCTTCGTTCAGGAACAATTGCAGGTACGGCGCAAACGGCTGCTCGAAGCTATTGAATATTCGAGTCAGGATGCTGCGCTCTCTGGCTTGCTGCAACAAGTGGACTCTGCGCTGGAACGGCTGAAGCAGGGATCATTCGGGATCTGCGAGGTGTGCCACGACACCATTGAAGCGGACCGATTGATCGCCGATCCTTTGGTCCGTGTGTGCCTCGATCACTTCACGCCAGCGCAGGCGCGCGCGCTGGAAGACGATCTGCACTTGGCGGCCCGTTTGCAGCACAGGTTATTGCCTCCGCGCAGCGTCCACACCAACGGCTGGCATGTGCACCATCACTACCAGCCGGCGGGGATCGTCAGCGGAGACTATTGCGATTTGATCGTGCCGGAACAAGGCGACGGCGAGCTATTTTTTCTGATTGGCGATGTGTCCGGGAAAGGCGTGGCGGCGTCGATGATGATGACCCAGCTGCACGGGATGTTTCGCTCTCTGGCTAGCGCGGGCGCGAGCATCTCCCGGATGATGGAAACCGCGAATCGTGTGGTGTACGAGAGCGCGCTCGCGGGACAGTACGCCACGCTGATTGCGGGGCGGGCGTGTCCGGCCGGGGGAATCGAGCTGACTGGCGCGGGACATTTGCCGGCGCTGCTTGTCGGCGGCGACTGCGTCAAACTTTTTCCGGCGGATGGATTGCCTCTGGGCATGTTTTGCAACAGTACCTACGGATCGACGAAGCTGCAATTGGAGGAGGGGCAGACCCTGGTGCTCTACACCGATGGACTTTCCGAAGCGCAGGATGGCGGGGGAACGGAATATGGCGAAGCGCGGCTGATGCAGTTTTTCAAAGAGAAGAAGACGCTGGGAGCCGAGGCGCTTACGACGGCGTGCTTGGAAGACTGGAAGGCGTTCTCTTCGCTGGCTAGCAGGACTGATGATTTGACGTTGATGATGTTGCAGCGAACTGCGTAAACCACTCATGCCTAGAGTACCGGACCCACATTTCGACACCGCTCCAAACTAGACGCCCACCCTTCCCCAAGACCTTGGGAAGAGAGGGGCACGCATTATAAAAGGGCGCCCTTTCGGAGTAGGCTGCGGTTGCAGTTGGTCGTAAATCAGACCGACGCCTGACGAAAGGAGCACCCTTACGGATAGTGTGAGATATGTGGGTTGGGATGTCCACCAAGAGACGACCTCGGCGGCTGTGCTGGATTCCGAGGGCCGGGTGGTGATGGAAGTGACCATGGCCACCCGTGCCAGTGCGATTCTGGATTTTGTCCGAGGATTGCGCGGAACGGTGTATCTGACCTTTGAAGAAGGAACCTACTCGGCCTGGCTTTACGATCTGTTGGTTGGTCGGGTGGCCCGATTGGTGGTGTGTAACCCACGGAAAAACGCACTGCTCAAGGCGGGCAACAAGAACGACGCCATCGACGCCCGCAAGCTGGCGAGATTGTTGCGTGGAGGCGAGCTCTCGGCGGTATATCACGGCGAGCATGGCTTGACGGCGGTCCAGGAACTGGGGCGAAGCTACACCACGCTGACCGCCGACACCACCCGGGTGATGGGACGGCTGAAAGCGGTCTTTCGCGGCCGGGCCATCGCCACCGCGGGCAAGAAGCTGTACCGCCCGCGGCATCGCGGCCAGTGGTTGGCACAACTCAGCGAACCCGGCTTGCGCCGACGCGCCGAACTGCTCTATCAACAGCTCGACGCCTTGCAGGTGCTGCGGCACCAGGCGCACCAGGAGTTGATCGTGGAGAGCCGCCAGCATGAAGTGGTCAAGCGGTTGCGCACCATCCCTTTTCTGGGTCCCATCCGGGCGGCGGTGCTGCTCGGTCGAGTGCAGACGCCGCATCGCTTTCGCACCAAGCGGCAGTTCTGGACCTACTGCGGACTGGCACTGGAAACGCGCAGCAGTGCCGACCACCGGATCCACCAAGGGGCGGTGGTGCGCAGCCGCAAGCCGGTGTTGATCCGCGGATTGAACTGGAACCACAACCACGAACTGAAGAACCTGTTTAAGGGAGCGGCGACTACCGCCAGCATGCGCGAAGGTCCGTTCCGAACCTTTTATCAGGGACTGCTCGACAAAGGAATGGTACCGGCCATGGCGCGGCTGACCCTGGCGCGCAAGATCGCCGCAATTACCCTGAGTGTTTGGAAAAAAGGAGGGGCATTTGACGCCGAGCATCTGAAGCCAAAAGCAGCTTGAGCGCGCTGCGCCATCGGAACACGCATTTCTAAATGGTGCGGTCCGTCGGTCGCTGAGCGCTCGGGTTCGAGGGTAAGTATCCATTTCCGGCGTAAGGCCGCGAAGCTTGCGAGTCTCACGGGGCACCGTATGCTCCCTCGGATAACCCAACAAAGCCATAAGGCCACGAGTCTCAGATAGAACCATGGTTAGCACTGCTTGGATGCCTCAGCCGCTACGGAACGAATGCGAACCCAGTACCGTGGGGATCTTCAAGTCCCGATGGATGACCACAACGCTCTTGCCAATAGTGATCGCGCTTTATCCCAAGGGGGCTGGATGCAAAGAATCCTCCTTGGCTGCCGGAGGGGAGGTGTTTTCTCTTGACATCCCCTTTTATAGAACCCGGAAAAGACAAAGGCGTAAAACCGTAAGGCAGCGAGCTACGGGCGGGCCGCGGCTACTAGTTGCTTGTGCTCGGGCTGCGGGGCGGGCGCGGCGGGCCAGCCTACGGCGTGTTCGATGCGGTCGTAGGTTTCGCGGCCGGAGCGTTCGACTACCAGGCAGCTAGTGTCTACGCAGTGCAGGAAGACGCCGCCTTCGGGAGTTTGGAATTGAAAGAAGTTGGGGCGGCGGAAAAGATCGGTGCGGTCGGAATATTTCTTCTCGAGCAATTCGCTGTACTGGCCGAAGAATCGGGCGGCGTCATCGGCGTTGTCGAGGTGCAGGCGCAGCACCAAAGGCGTGCGCTTGGTCTTCTCTTCTTCGAATACCGCATAGCGGTCACCGGACCAAGCTGCAGAGAGAGTGGCTGCGCGGTCTTGTCCCAGGAATTGCGTAAGCACTTCGTCCAGGCAAAACTCCCCCAGCACGTTTTCTTCGAGCAGCTTCCAATTCGACGGGACTACGTCCTTCCAGACCGGCAGGGTGACCGGGAAGGGCTTGACGCCAGCCAAATACAGATTGGGATGGATGATCTGCTGGGTGGATAGCGGCGGATTCTCGAAGACCTTCTTCAGGTCCGGCCATCCGGAATTGGCTTTGAGAAATTGCTGAGAAAAGGTGGTGCCCGCGAGATACGGAAAAATTAACTCGTCGCGGATGATCCGCGGAGCGTCTTTGAGATTGGCGTCTTTATCCATCTCGCCGAGAGCACCGTTGCGTAGCACCGGGGTAACGTCGGGAATATCGCGGACGCCCACTTTCTGGTCGCGCAGACCGTAATCCATCATGGCCGCGAGTGCGGAACCTTCGCTGACCGCATCGCGAGCCAGCTCGGCATCATCGTTGGGGCGCGCGGCCTTGATCCACGGATCGATGTGGAAGGATTGATCTTCGAGAGCGTGGGTCAATTCGTGAGCCATCACTTCCTTTTGCTCGTCGATGGGAATCCAATCGGCGATATAGAATTCTTTGGTTTTGGCGTCGTACAGGCCGGCCACCTGGTCGGTGAGGACGTCGAGCAGAAAAGAATCCAGCGGAAAATCCTTGGGAATCAGGCCAAACGCCTCGAGCGCTTTGTCGTCGGCGTAGCGCTGGGGGGCGTCTTTGTCGTCCTCTTCTTCGCGGACCAGATAGTCGCGGATCTCCTGCTTGGATCGCAGGCTCTTTTTGAGCGGCTCCTTGATGGGCAGGTCTAGCAGCCGGCTCATTTCGGCGAGCACTTCATCGGCGGCACGAATGAATTCCGGGCTCGTGTGAGCGACGATCTGGGGGATGGGCTTGATCGGCGTAGCGGGCGTCGGCGCGGCTTGTTGCGGCCAAGCCGCAGCAACAAAAAGACTTAGTGCAGCCATGCAGAAAACTGAGAGAAGGATTGAGAAGCGTTTGATCACCTGTGAATTCCTCAGTTAATTAGGATGTAGATTCAGGGTAACAGGTTTCCAGCGGGACAATCGATAAATGCGCGAAGTGCGGCGCGCGAGCATTAACGGCAGTAAGATTCGCGACTACCATTGCCCGCAAATATATATATGCAGCGAGTTACGGGGTGGGCGAAGCGCTAGGCGGGGTGGCCCACGATCAGGCGCAAAACTATGCGCATATTCGATTCAAATAAATCGCTGAGGTAGTTCGGCGCGCCAGGTGGCACCAGCCGGCGATAGGTTTCTTGCTCCAGCCAGCGGTGGGCGGTCTGTTCGGACGGCTCGCCGGTTTCCTCGAAAAATCGGCACAGGTCTTTCTCTTGTTCGTCCAGCGATAATTCCAGAACGCGGTCGAAGAGCTCGCGATGGCAGTACGCGATTGCGTCCTGCACCGATCCCGGGGGATAGGAGCATTCGAGATCGGGATGGCGGTAAAGGCCGGTGGCGGCGCGCAGGTTAGCCACGTAGAAAATGCGGCCGAGCTGGGTGGGAATCGCGGCGAGGCTGCCGCGGGTAAAAGCCTCGATGACGCGCCGGTTTTGGTGAAAGGTCTCCAGGGATTCCATAAAGGGGTCATAACCTTTACGACACGTTCCTAACGCTTGACCTCAGCGGAGGCTCGCTTGTTGCCATAGGCTCCTCCGCAGGAGGTACAGCACCCATGAAAAAGTTTGCTGTGCTAATAGCCGGCGGAGCGCTTGCGTCGGCGATGCTACTCTCAGTACTCCGGAACGGCAACTCACATTTCGTAGGCACACCCACAACGCTAGCGGACGGGACAGCACCAGTTCCCCCCGCCCCGCCACCGCCTCCCCCGCATCGGTATTGGGCATAGTGCGCGAATCGCGTTGGCCGGGCATGTCGGGATTCCGCTGTAGTGTCAGGAGCGGAAGCGATGTTAAGATATGCCCGGTAAACCCATGCATAGTATCGGACCGGTTGACTTCCGAATGGTGTCGGGATTCGCGGTTGGGGTGCTCTTCTGCCTGATTTTAATCCAGAGGGGCGCTCATCGCCGGCTACCGCTTCTTGCCGCCTACGCAGTGGCCGTGTTGGTAATGGATGCGGTACGCCATGCAGTGCGTTGGCGATTCGGGTTCAATTCCTCCGCCTATTTCAACATCTACTGGGCCGCGCAGGTGGTGCTTATAGCACTGCGGGGCGGATTAGTGGTTCAACTCTGCCGGTACATCTTAGGGCCTTATCGTGGGGTCTGGAAGTTCTGCCGCGACATTCTCTTCGTTCTGGCCATCATTCTTGTTGGCGTGGCCTGCGTGGAGTCCCGACATCAGATCAGTCAAATACTGTTTTTTGCTCTGACCCTTGAACAGGGCCTGGAATTCGCGATCGGCGGTGCACTGTTGAGTGCGTTGCTATTCTGCCGTTTCTACGGGATCCCCGTGGAGAAATTCGCGGGAAAGATCGCGGCCGGCCTGTGTATTTATTCTCTGGTACAGGTAGCGAATAACATTTATTTCACAAGTTCATTGGTAACAGTATTACCCATGCAGGAGGTTCGATACTTCGCGTTCGCAATGATGCAGATGGTGTGGATCAGCGCACTATGGAAACCGATACCAGCAAAGCAATCGGCCCCTGCACTGCTTGGTGCGGAGCAATATGATGCCGTTTCGTTCGAAGTCATCGGCCGACTCCGGGAGCTCAACGCTCGTTTGGAGGAGTTGCTTTAATGAATCTTTCATTACTGATCTACAGCGGCCTTTCGTCACTCATGCTTGCGGGCATTATCTGGCTGGTGGCCTGGCCGCTCGCATCGCAGACTTCGTTTTCTGGAGCGGCGAAACCGGAATTGGAAAGTTTGTTTCTGCTGCATTGCCGTTACTTCGCGCAGATGCGGCAGGTGCTTGGCCAAGGCGACCGGCATTTTCTTCGCGGACGGCTTTCCGCCAGCGAGATTGCGAATTGGGGACAGCAACGCCGGCAGGTGCTGAAGCGCTTTCTGGCCGCACTCGGCGACGATTATGCGCGACTGGACTTCCTGAGCCGCCGAATCGCGGCGCTGTCTCCGCACATCCAACGCAAACACGAGTTGCAGCGCATCTGGCTAGGTTTGCGGTTCCGGATCCTCTACCGGGTGGTGGCGATGCGGCTGGCAGTGGAGGGCCTGGTTCCCGTGGAATCAATCGCCAGGCTGACCGGTGTGCTGGGGGCGCTGTCATACCAGCTGGAAGGCAGCATGTGCGACCTGGAACGGACAGCGGAGGCGGAGCTGGTTGGGACCCGCTGAGGTCTGCGGTTGTGGACGTTTCCGTCCGCCACAGTACGACGTAAACGTAAGTGTGGATTGAGCTAAGTTTAGAGTATCCGCGCCGGTGCATTCTGAGCCGTTACGACACATATTCCCCAAAGCAAGGGCGGCGTTGCGGTATTTAGCACACCGCCCGAAATAGCGATGCCGCGCTGCTCCCTGCTCGTTGTAGCCTGGTGTTTAGACCGCTAACTGAACACACATGAACCACGAAAAAATTCTGGTCGTTGACGACGAAGAGGCCATTCGCGAGGTGGTGTCCACGCTGCTGGAGGCGCGCGGATACGAGTGCACCATCGTGGAAAACGGGCGCCTCGCGCTAGAACAATTCCAGGCGGACGCCTACGACCTGGTGCTGAGCGATATCGTCATGCCGGAGATGGACGGGCTGAAGCTGCTCGGGCACCTGCGAGTGCTGAACCCGGATGCGCCGGTAATCATGGTGACGGCGATGCACGATATTTCGATCGCGCTGGAAGCGATCCGTGCCGGGGCCTACGACTACATCCTGAAGCCATTCGAGAAGGACCAGCTCTTTCTGAGTGTGGGCCGGGCCCTGGAACACCGGCGGCTGGTGCTGGAGAATCGAACCTATCAGAGCGGCCTGCAAGAATTGGTGGAAGAGCGCACCCAGCAGCTTTCCGATGCGATGCGCGACCTGGAACAATCCTACGATTACACGCTAGAGGCTTTGGGGTCCGCGCTGGACGCTAAAGACGCGGAAACCGAGGGCCATTGCCAGCGAGTGACGGCCTTCACTATGTTCATCGCTCGGGCGATGGGGCTGAACAAATCGACGTTGAAGCAAATCGTCCGGGGCGCGTTCCTGCACGATATCGGCAAGATGGCCATACCCGACTCGATTTTGCGGAAACCAGGGCCACTGACCGACGACGAACGGACGGTGATGCGCACCCACTGTGCGAAGGGTTATGCGATGGTCAAGCGCATACCGTTTTTGAAGGAAGCCGCGGAGATCGTGCTCACCCACCAGGAGTGTTTCAACGGTTCCGGGTATCCGCAAGGATTGAAGGGCGAGGAAATACCGCTGGGATCGAGAATATTCGCGGTGGCGGATACGTTGGACGCGATGATCTCGGACCGCCCCTACCGCAAGGCGCTGCCGATACGCGCGGCGCGCGAGGAAATCAAGAAATATTCAGGGACGCAATTCGATCCGCGGGTGGTGGAGGTGTTTCTCTCCTATCCCGACCATGTGTGGCTGGAACTGCACCAGTCGAGGACCGGATTCTTTCAGCTTGCCCAGCTTGAAAAAGTGGAAAAGTAGAACCCTGCTTCCTGCGTCAAACTCTATTCTTGAAGAACCTCCCGTGGCTTGCGAATATTGATGGAGGCAGGTACAGTAACGCGCTGCGGAGGATTGGTTCTCATGGCCCTGGTCCCGATTAAGACTGCGACCACAATTGGGTATTGCGAGTGTCTTTGCACTTGCTACGAGCTGGCTAGCATTCGCGACGATGAAACTGGGAAGGGCTACTGTCCGCGGTGCTCTAAGGAACATCTGGAGCTGAATCGCGGGATCGGGATTCCGCAGCCGGTGCCTAGCAAGTATCCTACCCATGAAAATTCCAAGCACGTTGCGGGTATGCCGGAAGAGGCCGACCCGCCTGGACGATTGCGTTAATTCTCACCCGGCGATTTAGGCCGTTCCTCGGTTGTTCTGTTTGCTTTCCAGGGTTCAATCCCGGTGAATCTAGCGGCGCTTTTTGGGTTTGGGATTTCTGCCCGACAAGAGTGTCGGCGCTTGTATCTACGACGGCGTTACAAGGCCAAGTCAAAAACGTAGAGAACCCCGGTGTGAAATCGACACCTGGGGCACCCACTTCGCTTCGCGAAGCGTTCCCATCGTCGCCAGATTTGTTTGATGTTCACGAGAGAATCGACGGAGCGAATTGAGAAGCGGCGACTTGGGGCGCTTACGCAGCGGGTTGGGATTCCTCGCGCGAGGCGTTGCGGCGGCGGTATAGCAGTGCGAAGAAGCCGATGAAGATGGCTAGGGTGGGGAAGATTAGAAAATAGACGCCGTGGCGCAGGGCGGTGATGCCTTGAGGGCCGGAAGCTGAGGCGTTTTGATAGCACATCGCGCAGCCTTGGGCTGCTGCCGTTCGGGCCGCGCCTGCTATTGCTGCCAGTAGGGCCGCCTGCTTCGCGGCGATGCTTCGCCAGGTTTTCGGCGTCAGGCTCATTTCCGGATTATACATCTTGCCCCGGTGCGGGCGGGAATTCTTCGACAATTTCCCAGTGTTCGACGGTCTTGTCAAAGTCCAGAAGCGCGCGTTGGGCTTCCGGTTCAACAACGGTTTTGGTGATGTCGTCGCCTGCAGACGCACGCATCGTATCCCAGGAGAACCACTGGTAATTACCAGAAACGCGACCGCGCCGCTGCGGTCCGCCGTGAACAGCGACGCCCCTAAAAAGCCGTCGATCGGATGCAGCTCGGGAAGCACGTTCTGCCGGAAGTGCTTGATGTACGCGAGCGGATTGTCCGCGGTTGCGCGGCCATGCCCCATTCTAGCGATCCATCGGTTGCCCTGCCGCGCCTAGTGAGGGCGCAATTCCATCAGGCGCAGGCTGTCTGGGAACATCCAGATCAGCATCATGCAAATGCAGAAGACCATGGCGGGAATCAGGAGCAAAAATAGGCCCAGGCGCTCAAAGCGCAGGTGCATGAAGTAGGCGACGATTAGCGCCGACTTCACTAGCGAGAGCCCGATCAAGATAACCAGCATCAGGATCACCGCCAGGCGCTCGTAGGCCAAGAATACCTCGATCCCGGTCAGTAGCAACAGGTACACCCACACCATCACGAACAGCTTGGTGGTGCCGCCGTGATGCTGCTCGATCGCGACGCCATGTGCACTCATCGTTTTCTCCTGTTGCGCGCGCCAAGCTTGCTATTTATCTGGCCCGCCATTATTGCGGGTTCACCGACAGCAGATAAAGCATAGGGAAAATGAACATCCAAACCAGGTCGACGAAGTGCCAGTACAAACCGCTGACCTCGACATCGTCCGCTTCAAACTTGCCTTTCCCGAATCCGAAGGCGATCACCCCAAGGTAGATCACCCCAATGGTGACGTGCAACATGTGGAGGCCGGTGAGGCCGAATAGCGTGCCGCCAAACAGTGGAGTGCCCCAGGGATTGGACCAGGGGGTGACGTGTTCGATGACGATCAGCTTGTACCATTCGGTTGCGTGCAACGCGACGAAAGCGATCCCGCCGAGCATAGTGAGCAAAATGTAGCGGACGGCTCTCTTGCGGTCGCCGCGGTTGGCGGCGGCGACGCCCAGCACCATGGTCAAGCTGCTAGTAAGCAGGGCGAAAGTCATCAGCGAAGAAAACGCGATGGCCGGATAGATTTCAAAGGGGCGCGGCCAACTAGGGCTGGCCAGGCGCAGCCAGGCGTAGCCGACTAGCAGAGCGGAGAAGGTGAGGGAGTCTGAAATGATGAACAGCCACATCCCCAACTTCTTGGAATTCATGGCAAAGGGAGACGTGCCGCCCGACCACCTGGACTCGATAATTCCTTCGGCTTCCATATGACTCAAAGTTCACCGTCCCAGGAATAGAAGTAGAAAAATGAAAACCCACAGCGCGTCCATGAAGTGCCAATACATCGAGATCACTTCGGTGACCGTGGAGCGAGTCAATTTTTGCGTGGGGCGCAGGGCCACGCCGATCAATGCGAGCACGCCGCCAAGCAAGTGGATGCCGTGTGCGGCGGTAAAGACGTAGAAGAAACTGCTATTCGGACTGGTACCCAAGTAAACGCCGGCCTGGGCGAGCTGGCGCCAGGCGATCAATTGCCCGGCCAAGAAGAAAACGCCGAGCAAGGTGGTGATGTTCCACCAGTAGCGAAACGAATCGAGGTTGCCGTGGGCCAGGTTGCGGCGCGAACGTAGCAGGGTGAAGCTGCTGATTAGCAGGATCAGGGTATTGAGATACAGAATTTTAGGCGCGGTGAGGTTCTGCCAATCGTTGGCCATGCCTTTGCGCACGATCAGGGCGCTGGCCAGGGCCATGAAGAACATGAGAATTCCAGCGAGCGCGATGGTCATGCCAGTGACGTAGGTGCGCTGGGGAACTTCGTGAGCGCCGCCGCCGGAATCGCCACCGCCGCGGCGCGGAGGTGTATTGGCCGGACCGTTGGGTCCGCCGACCTCGATGGTCACAATCGGTTCAGTAGCGACTGCTCCAGGCATAGCGCTCCGTGACTATCTTTCCACTGCTTCCGGCTTAACGTCCTGCGGGATGAAATCCCGTGCGGCGCCCGGGACGCTGAACTCATACGGCCCGCGATACACGCTGGGATATAGGCCGCCGAAGTTGTCGTGCACGGGCGGCGAATCGGTGATCCATTCCAGGGTGGTGGCATCCCAGGGATTCTTGGGCGCGATGGGGCCCTTCTTCAGACTCCAGAAGAAATTGACGAAGAAGAAGAGTTGAGCGGCGGCGGTGACAAACGCGGCGATGCTCATAAAATAATGGACGGACTGCAGGTTCATTAGGTATTGCGCGGCGCTGGCTTCGGAATAGCGGCGGACGCCGCCGGCGATGCCAACGAAGTGCATGGGCATGAAAATGCAGTAGGTGCCAACGAAGGTGAACCAGAAATGCCATTTCGCCAGGGTTTCGTTCATCATCCGGCCAAACATTTTGGGGAACCAGAAGTAGGTGGCCGCGAAAATACCAAAGATCGCGGCAACGCCCATCACCAGATGGAAGTGCGCGACCACGTAGTAGGTGGCGTGCAAGTATTGATCGATGGCTGGCTGGGCGAGGAACAGGCCGGAAAGGCCACCGGAAACGAAGAGGGAGACAAATCCGATGGCGAAAAGCATCGGCGACTTAAATTGAATCTTGCCACCCCACAGCGTTCCCAGCCAGTTGAAAGTCTTGATGGCCGAGGGCACCCCGATAGACATGGTCAGGACGGAAAACGCGAAGCCCGAAAATGGGTTCATCCCGCTGACGAACATGTGATGGCCCCAGACCATAAAACCCAGGAAACCGATCGCGCACATGGCGTAGGCCATGGCGCGGTAACCGAAGATAGGCTTGCGCGAGAAGGTGGAAAGAACGTGAGAAGCCACGCCCATGCCCGGGAGAATCGCGATGTACACCTCGGGGTGCCCGAAAAACCAGAACAAGTGCTGCCAGAGGAGCGGCGAGCCGCCTGCATGATTCTGGACCGCGTCGTTAACCACAATGCCGGCGGGGAGGAAAAAACTGGTGCCCGCGGAGCGATCTAGAATCAGAAGCAAACCACCGGCGAGGAGCACGCCGAAGGCCAGCAGCCCTAGCACGGCGGTGACCAACCAGGCCCACACGGTGAGGGGCATGCGCATCAGAGTCATGCCGGGGGCGCGAAGGTCGATGGTGGTGGCGATAAAGTTCAGCGCGCCCATCAGCGAAGCAAAGCAGAAAAGAACGATGCTGATCAGCCACATGGTCTGGCCCCAGCCTTCGCCGGGTCCGGTGATTTCACCCAAGCCGCTTAACGGGGTGTAGGTGGTCCAGCCGCTCAGTGGGGCGCCACCCGGGACGAAGAAAGCGGCAAGCATGAAGCACAAGGCCACGAAGGTAACCCAGAACGACATCATGTTGATAACCGGAAAGGCCATGTCCGGCGCACCGATTTGAATGGGCAGAAAGTAATTGCCGAAGCCGCTCTGCGGCGCGGTGGTGAGCACGAAGAAAACCATGATGGTGCCGTGCATGGTGAGGAGAGAGAGATACTGCTCGGGGGTCATCATGCCGCCGGGAATGAACGGAATGTGGGCGGTGGGCCAGACCAGGTGGAATCGCATGAGGACCGAGAGGAGGATGCCCACGGTGACGGACAGCAAGGCCAGCAAGTAATACTGGATGCCGATCACTTTGTGGTCGACGCTAAAGATGTATTTACGCCAGAAACCGGTGGGCGCCGGCGGTACGTGAACCGCCGAGTGCGCGTGAGAACTCATTCGTGGGCTCCTAGGTTCCGAGACACGTTACTGAGAGGCCTGCTGTTTAAGGAAAGCCTGATAATCCTGTTCTGAAACAACGTCCAGGAAGCTATGCATTTTGTAGTGGCCCAAACCGCAGAGCTGGGTGCACAAAATGTCGTAGCGACCGATCTGGGTGGCGGTGAAGTGAATCGGGATCACCATGCCGGGTACGGCGTCCTGCTGCAAGCGGAGCTCGCGAACGTAGAAATTGTGGATGACGTCTTGCGAGCGAATCAAGAGTTCTATTTCCCGGTTCACGGGAATAGTGAGGGTAGGAACGACGATGTCGTCCTTGCCGTTGGGGTCCGCCGAATCCAAGCCCACTGGATTGCCGGAGGACGCACTGATTTGCTTGGGATCCAAGCGTCCAAATTTCCCGTCAGGGCCGGCATAACGGAAATTGAAGACGAACTGGTTGGCGGTGACTTCGATTTGCAGGGCATCTGAGCCCGCTGGCAGGAAGTGGGTGACCGCCCAGGCGTGGTGGGCCATCAGTCCCAGGCCGACGAAGAGGACGATGGTCGCGGTGGTCCAGATGGCCTCAAACTTGGTGTTCCCGTGGTTGTATTCGGCCTTCTGTCCGTGGTCGCGGTAGCGAAAGACGGCCCAGGCCAGGCCGAGCTGGGAAAGAATAAAAACGATGCTGGTGACGATCAGGGTCAGGGCGTACTGGTGATCCACTTGCTTGCCGACCTCGGTGATGGGCGGCGGAGCTTTGAAATCCCCTGAAGCGAAGACGTATGCCGTAATCACCACGAGGAGAACCAGCACAAGTGACAGGATCGCCGGCGTGACGGCCGACCCTTTTGCATCTCTGTTCATTCGCGCTCCCATCCTGGACTTTTTTGGCGCGGGCGATTGGTCCGTGAACCCTGACAAGCGAATTCATCATATAGAAGCCGAAGGGAATTTCAAGATGGATTCATAAAATCTTTGAAATTGAGAATGGCGCGGTATCCGGGAAATTGCGGAAGGCGCGACGCGCTCATCCCAGCCAAACACAGGCAGCGGAAATCGGGCGAGCGGATGAGCCGCTTAACCCTAGCGAGCACCCGCTCAACCGCAACGAGCGCCCACTTACCGACTTCCGGTTTGCAAATCCAAAGTGAATCGCGCAATATGGCTTCTCTATCAGCGGGCAAGCCGTGCGCCTCAATGCGCGTTCCTGCCGAAAATGTTAGCCCAACAACCGAGGATAATGAATGCAACGACCTGCAAAGATAACTCCGCCAAAAGGCAAACTGGGCGTGCTAATGCCGGGAATGGGCGCGGTCTCGACGACCTTTATGGCGGGAGTGGAATTGGTGCGCAAGGGTAAGGCGATGCCGGTGGGGTCGCTGACCCAGATGAGCACGATCCGCTTGGGCAAGCGGACGGAGAATCGGTCTCCCCTGATCCGCGAATTCGTGAAGCTTGCCGCGCTGCCCGATTTGGTTTTTGGCGGGTGGGATCTATTTCCCGAGAATTCCTATGAGGCCGCCAAGCGGGCGGGGGTGCTTGAGCCGCATCATCTGGAAATGGTGAAGGGATTTTTGTCCAAGATTCGGCCGATGCCTGCGGCGTTTGATCGCGAGTACGTGCGGATGCTGGACAGCCTGTACGTCAAGAAGGGCAAAACGAAATACGATCTGGCGCTGCAGATCAAGGATGACATCGCGAAATTCAAGAAGAAGCACGAGCTCGCGCGGGTAGTGGTGTTGTGGTGCGGGTCCACGGAAGTATTTCTGCAACCCGAAGACGTGCACAGCACGCCGGAGAAATTCGTGGAAGGCATGAAGGCCAATCACCCGGCCATCGCTCCTTCGATGCTGTATGCCTGGGCGGCGATCACCAGCGGGTTTCCATTTGGGAACGGCGCACCCAATCTTACGGTGGATATTCCGGCCATCCAGAAATTGGCGATCGAGCATGGCGTGCCCATCTGCGGCAAAGACTTCAAGACCGGGCAAACGATGATGAAGACGATCCTGGCGCCCGGCTTCAAGGCGCGGATGCTGGGGCTGGAAGGATGGTTCTCGACCAACATTCTGGGCAACCGCGATGGAGAGGTGCTGGAGGATCCAGGGTCATTCAAAACCAAGGAAGAATCGAAGCTGGGCGCGCTGGAATATATTTTGCAGCCGCACTTGTATCCGAACTTGTACGGTAAGATTCACCACAAGGTGCGCATCAACTACTATCCGCCGCGGGGCGACAATAAAGAGGGTTGGGACAACATCGATATTTTTGGATGGCTGGGCTACAAGATGCAGATCAAGGTGGATTTTCTCTGTCGCGATTCGATACTTGCGGCGCCGATCGTGCTGGATCTGGTGCTGTTTTTGGATTTGGCGCACCGGGCGGGGATGCACGGGATTCAGGAGTGGCTTAGTTTTTATTTTAAGTCGCCGATGTGCGCGCCTAAACTGTATCCGGAGCACGATTTGTTTATTCAGTTGATGAAGCTGAAGAACACGCTGCGGTGGATGATGGGGGAGACGCTGATTACGCATCTGGGGCAGGAGTATTACGACTAGGCGTGAGCCCGGGCGGTAGAACAGCAACCAACGAAAGACGGAGAGTGTTGAGGCGCGGCGAAGTTCGCTGCGCCTGTTTTCGTTATTGGGGAGTCAGAACCCCCACACGTAGAAACAACGTGTGGGGCAACCACCGGCAACTTCTACTAAGCCGCACAACGTAAGTCAAAACACCCACGTTTCCCAAAACCGGCGAAGAATGAGGCACTCCAAAAGCATGGAAGCGTGAACCAAAAACGTAAGTCAAAACCCCACACGTCGGCACCCACCGGTAACTTCTACAAATCCGCACCCTGAAAGACCAAGGGTGCGCCACCCAACGGCAAAGGCGACGGCAATTCCGTTAGAAGAAGTTGCGTTCTTTTTGGCGGGACTTTTCGTAGTCCTTGCGGGCCTTCTGTACGCTTTCTACTTCGGACACTTCTGCTACCGGGACATCCCACCAAGATTCGTAGCCTGGGACGCGACTGTCGATGGCGGTTTCGACCACGACTACTGAGGTGCGCGGGTTATCGCGGCACTCTTGTAGGGCTTGGACGAATTCGTCGTGGGTGCGGGCACGGACGGCGTGCGCGCCCAGGCTGGCAGCGTTCGCGGCGAGGTCGAGACGGATGGTGTCGCCGGCGAGGTCCGCGCCGCGGCGATATTTATAGTCGGTGCCCATGCCGCGATTTCCTAGGGCGCGGCTGAGGCCGCCGATGCTGGAGAATCCGTGGTTATCGATCAGGACGATGTTGAGTTTGTAGCCCTCTTGCACCGCAGTGACAATTTCCTGGCCCATCATCAGGTACGAGCCATCGCCTACCATGACGTAGACGTCACGATCCGGGGCGGCCATTTTTACTCCCAGGCCTCCGGCGATTTCGTAGCCCATGCAGGAGTTGCCGTACTCCATGTGATAGCCCTTGGGGTCGCGGGTACGCCACAATTTGTGGAGATCGCCGGGCAGGCTGCCGGCCGCGCACACCATTACGTCGCGATCACGCGAAAATTCGTTCACCACGCCGATTACTTCGGCCTGGCTGAGCGGCGGACCAATGCGCTGGGCATAAATGCGGTCCACTTCCGCTTCCCATCGTTCGCGATGGGATTGGGTAGCTGCAGCGTAGCTGCTCTCGACGTGATAGCTCTCGAGGGCGCCCGCCACTTCGGCGAGAACGGTTCGTGCGTCTCCGATAAGTGGCAGCGCGGCGCGCTTGTAAGCGTCGAACTCAGCCACGTTGATATTGACGAAGCGCACCGCCGGATTTTGAAACGCGGTGTTCGAGGCGGTAGTGAAATCCGCGTAGCGCGTGCCGATGCCGATTACCAGATCCGCTTCGCGGGCGACGATATTGGCGCCGGGAGTGCCGGTGACGCCAATCGCGCCGAGGCATTGCGGGTGGTCGAATCGCAGCGAGCCCTTCCCTGCTTGGGTTTCGCCGACGGGTATGCCGGTCTGTTCGGCGAATTGCGCGAGGGCCTCGGTGGCGTCGGAAAAAATGACGCCGCCTCCGGCGACAATTATTGGACGGCGCGCCGAGCGAATCCATTCGGCGGCTCGAATTAATTGTTCGCGATCGCAGCGCGCGCGGGGAATGGTCCACACCCGCTCCTCGAAAAATCCAGCTGGGTAGTCGAATGCTTCGGCTTGGACGTCCTGGGGCAGCGCCAAAACTGCCGCGCCAGTTTCCGCGGGGGACATCAGCACACGCACGGCTTCCGGCAGCGAGGTCAATATTTGTTCGGGACGCTCGATGCGGTCCCAGTAGCGGGCGGCGGGACGAAAGCAGTCGTTCACCGAAATATCCTGGGTGCTGGAGCTTTCCAGTTGCTGCAAGACTGGCGCGACGTTGCGCCGCGCGAAAATATCACCGGGAAGGAGCAGCACCGGCAGGCGGTTGATGGTGGCGGTGGCCGCGCCGGTAATCATGTTGCTGGCGCCGGGCCCGACCGAAGTGGTGCAAGCCATCACGCGCATGCGGTTGGCCATCTTGGCAAACGCGGTGGCGGTGTGGACCATGGCCTGTTCGTTGCGCGCGAGGTAATAACGCAGGCCGGAATCCTGTTCGAGGGCCTGGCCCATGCCGGCGACGTTGCCATGGCCAAAAATTCCAAAGCAGGCCTCGAAAATTCGGGCGCGGTTTCCGTCACGGAGGGAAAATTGGTTTTTCAAAAAAGCGACAATGGCCTGGGCCATCGTCAGACGTCGAATCATGGCGCTGCCCTCCTTTTTGAGGGTGTTTGTATCATTTCTCGAAATTCGAAAGAGGACGCGCTGCTGCGGTTGCGGCGCTGCGGCGCGCCTACGACGGCGGCTATTCCCGTACCAGCGGCAACCGCGGATCGGTATCTTTCCATGTGGATCGCAGCCATACGTGCTTGGGGTCCTCGGTGACCGACATGGTGCGCGCCGTGCCCGCCAGGAAGTTTAGATAATACACATCGTAACCGGGCCCCGCGACCACCGGGTGAAAGCCATCGCGAACCAGTACGGTGTCTCCGTCGTGCGCGCGCAGAGTGAGATCACGCGAGCGATCCTGAGTGTAGAGCTGCTGCAGCGCGAAACCATCGGGCTGGGCAATCCGGTAATAGTAGATTTCGTCGAGGTCCACTTCTTGTGGGGGATTGTGGACGTCATGCTTGTGCGGGGGCCAGCTCGACCAGTTCCCGCCCGGGGTGTAGACCTCGAAGACCACGAGTTTGTCGGCGGGGAAATCCGGGCCAATGACCTCAACAATCTGGCGGGAGGCATTGCCGCCGCCACGGAGACTGGTTTGAACCTCGGAGGGAGCGATCAGCCGGGGCAGCAGCTTTGCGGTGGAAGGGACGCGGCATTCTGCAATTTCGCAGACGGTTTCGGCTTGGAAGGTGACGGTATTTCCCGCGGGCAGGTAAAGCGCGTAAGGCAATCCCGCAAAAACGTTGTCGCGCCGCCCCATCTGGCGATCACCTTCGCCCCAATTCGCCCGGCAACGGCCTCCGAGGACCACGAATACGGCCTCCTCCGCCGGGATGGAGACGCCATAAACCTCGCTGGGCGCCAGGCGCCGTACGAAAAAACTCATCCACTGCCAGGCAGCTTCCTCGCGCGAGAGGTGCAAGAGTTCGCCGGACTGGTTTGGCGGCAGTTTTTTCGAGGGGGCGATGAAATCTTTCCCGGTCATGTGGTCTCCCAGTGGCCTAAGATCGTTCGCCGGAACGTCCGCGCTTCCGGCTCGCTGGTAGATTACGCTAATGCGGGTCTGGATTTTAGAAAATTTTCAAAGCGCTTTGCGGGCTTGGCATTTGGCGGTAGAGCTGGCGGGGGCGAGCCCGAGTGGTCCGAACGTGCGACGAGGCTGGCAGGGCCGTTCCGCTCGCAGGGCTGGGATCGTGGAACGTTCTAACCGGCTAGCAAAACAAAGCTAAGTCAAAAACGTGGAGAACCCCGGTGTGAAATCGACACCGGGGGCACCCACTTCGCTTCGCTCAACACCCCCATCGACGATAAATTTGCTTGATGTTCAAGAGAGAATCTATAGGGCGAGAATATTCTAATGCAGTCCGGCTTGGGCCAGCATGGCTTGAAACTGGGCGGAGGTGCGCATGTCGATGGCCTGCGCGACCAGTTTTCCGTCGCGGTCGTAGATGAAGGTCTTGGGTATTCCGGAGATTTTGTATTGCCCGTTCACTCTATCGCCGGAGTCAAGGAGGACCGGGAAGGTGATCTTGAATTTGTCAATGAACGGTTTCACGGTGGACGCATCTTCGTCGGAGATCGCCAAGACGACCAGCCCCTGGCTCTTAAAGCGCTGGTATAGCGCATCCAGATCCGGCATCTCGCTGCGGCACGGCGGGCACCATGTGGCCCAAAAATTCACCAGAGCCACTTTTCCATGCAGTTCCGACAGGGTCCATCGCTTTCCCTGAAGATCGGTCAGCGCAAAATCGGCCTCCTGGCGGCTGGCATCGTCGGCGGCAAGGCGGGACATCGCTGCCGAAAATTGCGGATCGTCCAAAGTGACGTGCACGTGCTCATAGCGCACCAACTGCGCCAATTCGAGATATGCCGGGTCCGGCCCGTTGGAGGTAGGAGGCTGTGGTTGCTGGAGAAGAGATTCGGCGAGAGTGGTGGCGACCTCCTGCAGGGTGTCCTGGCCCAGGTCACCTTCGGTGGAAAGATTTGCAAGGCTGTTGGCGAGGGGCACTTTGTTCATGCTCACCGGCAGCTGTCGAATCTGCAACGCCAGTTGTTTGATAGTGCGGGCTCTCACGTCGGGAGCCAAACTGCGCAAGGTGCGCATCTGTGCGGCAATGGGCTTCTCAACATCGTCGTTAGCGTGCAGGGCGGCTTCAGCGTGGCGCTTGGAGATGGTGGAGTAAGCGAGGACGATCGCGCCCAGAGCTAGGAGGACGAAAAGCAGAATCCGTTTGCGGCGGCGTTCACGCGGGTCCCGCGGGCTCATGCCGAGAGTCTACCACGACGAAAAACAAAGCGTGAGGGACGGTGGCCAAAACGAAAAGCATGGGCTCGGGCTTTGAACCGGGGCACGTCTAAAAGAAGAGTGCCGGAGAAACCTGGAATCGCTTACTCAGCTTGGCGATATGTTTTTTGTTTAACTCGCGTCTGCCACTCAGAAGCTCGCAAACCACGCGTTCGGATCCCCGCAAGGGCGCCAGGTCCTTCTGGCGGAGATTGTTGGCGGCGATCAGCTCTGTCAAAACCTCGACCGGCGACGCCTCGCGGACAGGGTGCTGCCTCTCTTCATACTCTTCAATCAGCAGGGTTAGCAGCTCCGCGTAATTCTTCTCGGAGGGCGTTGGGTTAGCCTTGCGTTCTAGTTCAAGCAACGCAGAAATGTATCGCTCGTTCTGCGCATCGCACGCAATTACCCTTGGCGCGCGGAAACCATTCCGAGGGTCCTTCTCAATCACCGTAGCAGGCATTTTTCCATCGATCCTCTGAGTATTCTTGGTGGCTCAAAACAATCAAAATGAAGACCTTGTGGCTTCTGGCAGGATATTGCTTAGCCCCTGGCCGCCTGGATTCCTGCAGGCTGATACGTCCTGATTTCCGGGCGCATGTGCAAAGCCTCGGCGTAATTAACTAGCGTCTCTAGACAAAATTTTGAAATCTTACCTCTCAAAAGATCGCTGACTCTCGGCTGCGCCTCCCCTAATATTTCTTGGAGTCGAGCTTGCGAACAGTTCTGCGCATAGCGGAGTATTTTCGAATGCAGTTCTGATTTCATGGTCGCTGCGGCTGCTTCATCGGGAGAGAACCCGAGGTCATCAAATACATTTCGCTTTCTACGCACTTTGCGCCTCCCGTTGTGCTCGCGGATCGTCTCGTCGCTTGACTTGAGCTAGCCGCACTCTTGCCAGATCGATGTCGTGCTTCGCGATCTTGTTTGTCTTTTTCTTAAAGCAATGGAGCACGTATATCCACCCGGAAAGCACTGCGTATAGCACGCGATACCAAAAAATCCCAGTCGCTGTCGTTCAGTTTGTGAACACCCGGTAGCGACCTGCCCTTTGGTACGCTATTCAACGGAGGTTCGTGCTTGTCCAACAGATTCAAATCGTGACCTAGGTTTGCTCTGGCTCCGTCCGGCCAGCTTCTAATCTCTTGGCGGGCGTTGCCCTCCCATTTGATTCTCGTTCTCGAACCCGTTCTTGCCACCGGAAAATTATAAGTTTTTATATAACCCGTGAAGCCATTGGCCGATGTTTGGACAGGTTGCCCACCTATTGAAATCCTAGGCATCGCGTACTAACATCGGGCCACGACCTGTATGCCAGGCGAACGAAAAATCATCGTCTACATCGCCGTAAGTGCCGACGGCTTTATTGCCCGCCGCGACGGATCCGTTGACTGGCTTGACCGTCCGCAACCGAAGGGAGCATACGGCATGGGTGTGTTCTATAAATCGATCGACACCATTCTGTGGGGCAGGAAGACATGCGATATGGCGATCGACTTTCAAAAAAAAGGCGTACCCGGGGCGGGGTTCGACACCAGCGTCAAGAACTATGTCTTCACCCGTAATCCGCCGCGCTCGGCGGCGCCGGCGGGCATTGAGTTTGTGAACGAACCAATCAAAGCGTTCGCAACCCGTCTGCGGAAGGAAAAGGGGAAAGACATCTGGATGATGGGCGGCAGCGTCATCATCGCGTCGTTTCTCGATGTTGGAGAGATCGACGAGTTCATGATTCACGTGATTCCTACGTTGATAGGCGAAGGCATTCCATTGATGGCGCCCGGACGCCGCACAGTGCCACTCCGACTGATCTCGTCCACCAAGTTCAGAGACGGCGTGGTCAAGCTGCACTATGCCGTTTCTAAGTAATCCACCCTTAGTCTAGGAACTCCGACTTTCAGGAATTGCCTTGGCGCGGGTCCCTGCCTGATCTCCTGGGCATTTGGTTTTTGCGCGGCTGCATCAACCACCCGCTCAGCCTTGATCATCCGCCTGAAACCCGGCCCCGGGTATGATTCGCCTTACAAGCGTAGGGGATTTTTGGTGCGGAAGGGGGGACTCGAACCCCCACGCCTCGCGGCGCCACCCCCTCAAGATGGTGCGTCTGCCAATTCCGCCACTTCCGCATTTACGACGAGGAGCGATTTCGATTCGGATTGTATCAGATGCCGTTATTTCTGAGGAGGCTTCTGCGCTGGAGCCGGGGCAGGAGCTGGCGGCGGGGCTTGCACCGGTGCGTTAACGGGCGCGCTATTCTGGCCCGGAGGCGGAACTGCCGGCTTAACGGGCGCGGGTTTCGCGTTCGCTGGAGCTGATTTCTGGGTTTGTTCCAGGACCGAGCTGGAGCCGCCGCTGACGTCAGCGTCTTCCGGTGAACGCTTCACCGAGAGGGTGAACGACGTCACCATAAACATGATTGCGCACCAGGTGGTAGCCTTGGAGAGCAGGGTCGCCGCGCCGCGAGGCCCGAAGGCCGTTTGGCTGCCCGCGCCGCCGAACGCACCGGCCAAGTCCGCGGCTGATCCGCTCTGCAGCATGATCACCAGGATCAGCACGAAGCAGACCATGATGTGCACGGCCACCAGGACCGGCGTGTATCGCCAGCCGAGCGCGACCAGCAACCCACCGATTACCAGCGAAATCCCCCACTTCGCCTCTAAAGGCATTCCATTCTCCACGCACTTCACGACCGCAAGATTTTGGTGCTGCGAGGCTGCCGGAGCCCCTAAAAATTCACGATGGACGCAAACGATTGCGGATCAAGACTCGCTCCACCCACAAGCGCGCCGTCGATTTCCATCTGCGCCATCAATCCCTTGATGTTGTCGGGCTTGACGCTGCCTCCGTAGAGGATGCGAAGTGCGGAGGCCCGCTCGGGTGTGAACTGCGCCGCCACGCGCGCCCGAATGTGCTTATGCGCGGCCGCGGCCATTTCCGGCGTAGCAGTGCGGCCGGTCCCGATGGCCCACACCGGTTCATACGCAACGAGAATACGCGAGAATTCGGAAGCGGTCAACGCTTCGAGGCTGCCTTCGCATTGACATTGCAGCACTTCCTCGGTGCGATTGGATTCGCGCTCGGCGAGGGATTCGCCGACGCAGACGATCGGTGTGAGACCCGCTTCCAGGGCGGCCTTGGTTTTGCGGTTGACGGTTTCGTCGGTATCGCCAAAAAACTGGCGCCGCTCGGAATGGCCTAGAATGACGGCCTGGCAGCCTGCGTCGACCAGCATCGTCATCGAGACTTCGCCGGTGAAGGCGCCCTCGGCGGCCCAGTAGCCATCCTGGCCGGCTATAGTGATGGACGATCCCGCAACTTCATTGACGACCGCAGCTATCGCGGTAAACGGCGGCGCCAGGATGATTTCGCAATGAGTGGAGGCGGCGACCAGCGGCGCGAACTTGCGCACGAAGTCGGCTGCTTCTTTTTGAGTCTTGTACATCTTCCAATTACCAGCGATCACTGGACGGCGCATTCCGCTCTCCATGTAATGTAATTATTCGTGCTTGTCGTTCAGGGCTTCCACGCCGGGGAGCTTCTCTCCTGCCAGGAACTCGAGGGAGGCCCCGCCACCGGTAGAAATGTGGGAAATCTGATTGGCGACGCCGGCCTGTTCGACCGCGGCCACGGAATCTCCGCCACCGATGATCGACGTGGCGCCTGCGTGGGTGGCCGCTGCGACCGCACGGGCGATTTCCAGGGTGCCTTGAGCGTAGCCGGGCTTCTCGAAAATTCCCAAGGGGCCATTCCAGACGATGGTTTTCGCTTTGGCGATTTCCGCGCGAAACTTGGCGATGGTCTTGGGGCCGACGTCAAAGCCCATGCGGTCGGCGGGAGTGTCTTTAATGTCGGCGAGGAGCGGAGCGGAGGCATCGTCGAATGAGCGCGCCAGCAAATGATCGTCGGGCAGCAGGATGCGGAAATTGCGAGTTTTGGCTTGCTCGAGAATCTCGCGGGCAAGATCCAGCTTGTCGTCTTCGACCAGGGACTTCCCTATCGGCAAGCCCTGGCTCTTCAGGAAAGTGTAGGCCATGGCTCCCCCGATGAGCATGGAATCGGCGATTTTCATTAAATTCTGCACCACTTCGATTTTGTCGGAAACTTTCGCGCCGCCGAGCACGGATACGAAGGGGTGGTCGGGATTGGAGATCGCGCGGCCGAGATATTCCAGCTCTTTTTCCATCAGCAAACCGGCGGCGGACTGATGTACGAATTTGGTGATGCCTACCACCGACGCGTGGGCGCGATGCGCCGAACCGAACGCGTCGCACACGAAAAGCTGGTCGCAAAGTGCTGCCAGCTGGCGGGAAAATTCGGGGTCGTTGGCCTCTTCTTCGGCATGGTAGCGGGCATTTTCGAGCAGCAGCACACCACCATTGCTTAGCGCCTTGCTCTGCGCCTCGGCATCCGCACCGACGCAGTCCGCGGCAAACGCCACCGGCTTGCCGAGCATCTCTTGCAGGCGGGCGGCCACCGGCTTGAGGGTGTACCGCGGATCCGGCTTCCCTTTTGGCCGTCCCAGGTGAGCGGCGAGCACCAGCCGAGCGCCGCGGTCGATGGCCAAGCGCAGTGTGGGCAGGGTTTCACGGATGCGCGTGTCTTCGGTCACCTGGCCGTCGGCGATCGGCACGTTGAAATCCACGCGAATGAAGACGCGCTTGCCCGAGAGGTGCAGATCACGAATCGAGAGTTTTTTCATGTTGTGTAGGTCACGGCGATAAATTCCGGGCGCTTTCGAGCGGCCGTCGATCATCGTTTATCAGGGGGAACCAAGGGCGGCGTGCCGATGACGCGATGCCGCCCGGTTCCTGGTTGGGTTAATTGCGCTCGGACAAAAACTTGATCAGGTCGCGGCAGCGCGAGGAATAGCCCCACTCATTGTCGTACCAGGCCAGCACTTTCACGCAGTTGGTTCCCACCACGCGGGTGTAGCCCGAGTCCACAATCGAAGAGTTGGGGTTGCCCTTGAAATCGGCGGACACCAATTCCTCTTCGGTGTACGCCAGAATTCCCTTCATCGGGCCTTCCGCGGCCTGACGCAAAGCGCCGTTGACGGCTTCGGCGGTTGCAGGCTTCTCGGTGAAGACGGTGAGATCGACCACGCTCACGTTCGGCGTCGGCACGCGCATCGCGTAACCATCCAGTTTCCCCTTCAGCTCGGGAATCACCAGATGGAGCGCTTTCGCCGCGCCGGTGCTCGAAGGAATCATCGAAAGGCCAGCGGCCCGCGCGCGGCGGAGATCGGAATGGGGCAGATCGAGCAATTTCTGGTCGTTGGTGTAGGAGTGAATCGTGGTCATGGTGCCGCAATTGATGCCAAAGGTTTCATGCAGGACCTTGGCCACCGGCGCCAGGCAATTGGTGGTACATGAAGCGTTGGAAATCACGTGGTGCTTGGCCGGGTCGTAGTTCTTCTGGTTGACACCGAGAACGACGGTAAAATCGGGGTCGGTGGCCGGCGCCGAGATGATCACCTTTTTCACCGGGCCGCGAATGTGCTTGCGGGCGTCCTCACCCTTGGTGAACAGGCCGGTGGATTCGACCACCAGAGTGGCACCTACCGAAGCCCAATCCAGTTCCGCCGGGGATTTCACTTTGAAAACCTTGAAGGACTTTCCGTCGACGACGATCGAATCAGCGGTGTGGCCTACGTGGTTGGGCAAATTGCCCAGGATCGAATCGTACTTGAGCAGGTGCGCGAGAGTCTTGGGGTCGGTAATATCGTTGACCGCCACAATTTCGATCGACGGATCGCTCATCGACGCGCGGAAAATGTTCCGCCCGATACGCCCAAACCCGTTGATCCCTACCTTGATTGACATTTTTCCTCCGGAAAAATTACCGCGTTGAATCCATTTGTGCGGGGAATGATCTAGCCCCAAGTGGAATTATAGATGCTAGGGGGTGCCTGTGGAAATGTCAACGCGAGGGCAAAACGTATACTGAAACGAAGGGGTTAACTAAGCAGAATTAGTAATTCGTTGGCTGCCACCCCGAGGGGGTACTCTAGGATCAGGTTCGGAGCAGCGCGGAGGCTGCGTGAATGGCGCGTCCAATTGAAGCAACACCAGTAGTGAAAGGTAAAGACGCCGATTTGTTTGTTCGCGAAGCTCGCGACGTAGTCGTTACAACCACCCGCCGCGAATGACTCGAATCCCTCGCGAAACAGAGTGAAAAGGCCGAAACAGAAAAGTAGCACCACCACTGCCTTAGAAGTGTGTGCCCCTCCGTCTAGACAATCTCGAAATCATCCGTCTGCCGCGAACCCACGACGTATCGCAATTTGATTGTTGACCTGAGATGGTAATCAGCGATGGGCGATCAAGAACTTCGCGGGACAGATGCTTCGCGACGGCGGTCAGTTGAATTCTTTGACGCGAGTTACTTTGTCGCCGATGAAGGTTACGAAGGTGACTTTGGCCGGAGGGGCTCCGTAGATCCAATCTTCGGTGTCTTCGCCTTGTGCATCTCGTTCCCGCACTTTTTTGTCGGGGTGGCCCATTGCGGCCAGGACCATGTCATGGCTCATGCCTACTGCCGCTTTCTTATCTGCGATGGCTTGGCGGATCTCAGGGGGGAGGGTCTCAACCCAATTCACGGTGGCCGACTGCTCCTTTGAAAAATCGAGGAAGGCGGCGAGCTGCTGCTTGACGTCGTCCGGACTCATTTCCGGAATCGGGCGTCCGTAGTCTAGAACCAGCAGGGCGCCCAGACCGGTGGAACTCTCGCCTGGGCGGGCAGTCGTAGTAGTGGCGATCGGAGTGGTAGGGCCGCCCATGCCGATTTGCAGATGGTCCCGCAGGCGGTAGTGCCCTCGCGGGCCGCCGTTGATTTCCAGCAATATTTCCTTGGAGCGAAAATCCACTTTGGTGATCTGTACACGGTCTCCCGGGCTGGCTGCGACTCCGCGATTGGCCAGCTCGTGCTTCAGCGTACCTTCATCCAAGGGATGACCGACATCGATCTTGAAACCGGTCTTGGTCCGCGGCAGCGCGGTGACCACGCGCGCGTATTCCCCGGAGACGTATCGCACAATGGCTAGCCGCGAGCCCGGCTGCAACTCGGCGTTGGCCGAGGTGGCCTGTACAGTGGAAGCTTTGGGATCCACCGTGTCGCTACTTTCCGGCCCAGGCACAGCAGCGGCAGAGGCGTCTAAAGAAAACGAGAAGGTGCGGAAACAAACGGCGCATGCGTGCGGAACGCCCGGCAGGGATAACAGACAGATCGCGAGAATCGCAATCGTTGGCGGCACGGGTACCTCAGTAAAGGTATTCTAGCGCGAATTCGGCTAGGTGTGAATCGCCGCGTCAAATTGGTAGTGGGCACGTGCTGGTGGAACAACCGGGACCAGCGCTGCAACCGGGGACGTTCGTGGCGCATTCTATAGAGCTGCGAAAAGATGGAAGGCGCCATAACCAAGCAGGATCCCGATTGCCGAACCGGCGATCACGTCGCTGAGAAAGTGCATGCCCAGGATGATTCGCGAAGAGGCAATGCACACCGCAACGGCGAGCAGCACGATCTGGAGGTCGGGATAAAAAAGGCCGATGGACAGTGCGACGGCGAACGCAGTGATGGAATGCCCGGATGGAAATGAGTATTTATCCGGGGGCAAAATCAGCGACCAGCAGTGAGGCTCAATCTCGTATGGGCGCTTGCGGCGGCTGGCGCGTTTCAAGGTGCGGAATAGCAAAATGCCCACGGCCGAGGCCGCAGTGGCGGCACCGATCGCGAGAAACCTATGTTCGCCGCCAAAGATCGCCAAGATCAATCCGAGCGAATACCAAAGCCATCCATCGCCCAGACGAGTCATGGTGATGGTCAAGATGCGAAACCATCGTGGTGCACGCCATCGGTGAACTTTGCGCATCAGGCGATGGTCGCCGGACTGAATATGGCCCCAAACTGTGCGTGTAGCGATCATAGGGACTCCTCAGCCACGTTTTGTGGCCCAGAGATCCAGTGGCAACGCTTCTTGGCTTGCGGTTGGCTCAAAACCTGGGGAGCCCAACGGCGCCTAAAGAGCCACTCTTCGTAATAATTCCAGAAAGTAAACGCAGGAATCAGGAGGCCGAGGGGAGACAACAGCGAAGTCCACATCTTTTCGCGCATCATCTCGCCGGCGATCACGTAAACATCGAAGGTCAGCTTAGTGAAGCAACCTGACTCTCCGGCCACCCGGCCGATTCCGTTGCGAAGTCCGTCAAAGAACTCCTGTTTGTCGCGCGCGCCGGGCACCTCGGTGTAGGCGGCGCCAACCGAGGGCAAGGCATGCGCGTCGCTGCCACCGATACCGATCTTGCCCCACTGCTTGGCGAGCTGTGCCGCGTCTTGGTTGGCTCGCTCGAGCAAGTGCCCGTTCCTGGTTTCGAAGGTTGGAAAGTACCGTTCGAACCACTCGAAATCTTCCAGGTGGCGGCGGCCGGTGAGACTTGAGAAGACGTGATTGACGCTGAAGAAGAGGCGGCATTCGCTGAGATACATCAAGAGCGCCACCAGATCGTTGCGCCGCTGTAGCAGTTGAATGTGCTGGCGCTCGCTGACATCGTAGACGCCAATGTGGACCTCACTGCCGCTGGGCATCTTGCAGGTGAGCTCTTCGCTCGCGAAGAAATTCGGAAAACCTCGCAGCATTTCCCCGCCTTCGATGGAATCGTGATCGGTAAGGGTGAAAAGATTCATTCCCCGGCGCTTCAGCCGTGCGTAGATTTTTTCGGGCGGGCTATAGCTTTCTCGGCATAGTTTTCCGACCAAGGGGGTGGTGCACGGTCCCGAGAAGTACGAGTGAACATGCAGGTCGCATTTCACGAGTGCGAATTTAACTTCTCTGTGTTACATGGCCATGACAAACACGCTAACGTTTAGATAAAACAGATAGTTAACCGATTCGGCACCTGTAACACTCAATTCACAAAACTGTAGCAAAGGGTGGCCCTGGCGCTGCCAGACTCGCGGTGCATGCAGAAAATCGAATTCTGCTTCTTCGACGCCGGCGGCGGTCACCGTGCCGCAGCGACGGCCCTCGAGATGGCGATCCAGGCGCAAAAACGGCCCTGGAAAGTGCAACTCACCAATCTGCAGGAACTCCTCGACGATCTCGATATCCTCAAGAAATACGCAGGGATACGGATCGAAGACCACTACAACTGGATGTTGAGAAGCGGCTGGACGGTGGGCAGCGTCCCGTTAATGAAAGTTCTCCAATTGGCGATTCGAATGCGGCACGGCGCGACGGTTCGCACGCTGGCAAATCATTGGAAACAGACCAATCCCGACCTGGTGGTTTCTTTCGTGCCGCATTTCAACCGGGCTCTCTGTGAGAGCTTTGTGAACGCGTATCCAGCACGCCCATTCCTCACGGTACTGACGGACATCGCCGATTATCCTCCTCATTTCTGGATCGAACGCCAGCGACAATACCTGGTGTGCGGCTCGGACCGCGCGGTGGAGCAGGCGCACGCACTCGGACATACGGACGGCCGCGTCTTCCGCGCCTCGGGAATGATCTTGCATCCTCGATTTTACGAGCCGCCGGTGGAGGACCGCATTGCCGGGCGGGCGCGCTTGGGGCTGCGCCCCGACCTGCCGACTGCGCTGGTCTTGTTCGGAGGGTACGGTTCGAAGGTAATACTGGATATAGCCGCGGCGCTCGACCGGCCGGGTCTGGAGCTGCAACTGATCTTCATCTGCGGACGAAATGAAGAATTGGCTGCTGCGTTGCGCGCGCAGAAATCACGCTGGCCACGGTTCGTAGAGGGCTTTACCACGAATGTGAACAGGTATATGCATCTTGCCGACTTTTTTGTCGGCAAGCCCGGGCCCGGAAGCATCAGTGAGGCGACCCAGATGAAGTTGCCGGTGATCGTTGAATGCAATGCCTGGACCCTGCCGCAGGAACGTTACAACGCGCGCTGGGTCCTGGAAAAGGAAGTGGGGATGGTGCTGCACAACTTCCACGGAATCGAAAAAGCAGTCGCCCAGATGATCGAACCTGCCACGCTGGCTCGTTATCGGGCGAACGCGGCGGCGCTAAACAATGAAGCAGTCTTTGAGGTTCCTGGGATGATCGGACGAATTTTCGAGAAGAACCGGACAGACGAATTGGACACCCATAGCACGCAAGAAGCCTCCGAGCTTTCTATTGGTTAAGGGTGCAGCGGGACCCGGTAGGTCTTCGCAAAACACTCGCACCCTTGCTGCCGTCAGGTTCGGAGGCAGGCGCCGCGTCCCGCGATGTACGCTTTGGGCCGCGTTATTTCGCGGGCGGTGCCGCCTTCGCCGCTGAATGCGCGGCGGACTTGCCCTTCAGTTCGACTAGAACGCCGTCCAAGGGGGTGTCGCCTAGGTTTTCTGGCAAGTGAGTTGCCGCAGGAGTCCACAACGTGGTTCCCGCCTTGGCGCTTGTTTCCTGCGAAGTTCCGTCGGGGAAAGTGAATTTGGCGTGCTCATCCACGAGAAACGTCACCACCGAATCCGGATGCGAGTGCATGACCGACTTTTCGTGCGGACCGTAATGAATCTTCAGCACCCGTACCCGATCGTTCTCGAACAGGACTTGGTAGTGTTTCGGATCTACCTTGACCGGATCCTGCGCGAACGCACTCGCGGTCATTAAACAAAGTGCAGCCCCTAGTAAAAAAAATTGGCGCATACTTCCTCCTTGGATGGAACGGGTGATTAAGTGCAGTGGCCCCGGATCCGGTGGCACTCTATGCCTGTGTGCTCCAAGCTGTCAACGCAAACTGGAGGAAGAGTAGGCCCGGGGAATTGCACCCCGAGCCTCTCGCAGAACCGGACGTGAACCTCTCGGCTCATCCGGCTCCCATCAAGCAAACGTGCCGATCATACCAAGGCGCCAATGTACGAAGAGATCCGTTCGCTCCGCCGCAAGCCGTTGTAGAAACTGGCTCGCCCGGATCTTATGGTCTTTAAAGCGCTTGAACTTTCGCATCGCCCAGGCTACCAGCGTCTGATTGACGTACCGCAGCAAGGGGTACAGCGCCGAGGGAGCATATCGTCCGTAGTACTCGATCCAACCCCGCAGGAGTGGATTGAGCTGCCGGGCGATGTCCTGCAACGATAGCTGTGTTTGATGGTGAAGTTTCAATTCCCGAATCGTCGACCGCATGGCTTTCATCGCCGAGGAACTAACTGCGGGATTAAAACCGCAGAATAGCGTGTTATCCCGGAAACGTCTCACCAGACGAGGCCGAAAGCAGTACCCAAGAAAGTCAAATTTGACGTTCGGATACGTGCCTTTGCGCTTTTTGTCTTTGCAGTAGGCGATTTTGGTTTTCGTTGGATGCATCTCCAGGCGGCACTCTGCCAGGCGAACTTGTAGCTCAGACTTAAGCGCCTGGCTTCTTGCTCGCTACGGCAGTGCACCAGTCCATCGTCCGCATACCGACACCACGGGAGGTCCGGGTGTTTCCGCGTCATCCAGAGATCGAACGCATAGTGGAGAAAAATGTTCGCCAAGATTGGGCTGACCACACCACCCTGAGGGGTTCCGCGGTCTCGCTCAATTATGGTTCCATCTTCCTGCATCATTGACGCCCTGAGCCATCTTTCGATGTACAGCAGCGCCCACTTACACGTCACATGTTTCCGAATGGCTCGTAGCAAAAACTCATGGTCAATGTTGTCGAACAGGCCTTTGATGTCAAACTCTAACACCCAGTCATACTTCCAGCACCGCTCCCGCGTAACTCCTACGGCGTCGAGTGCCGATTTTCTCGGTCTGTAGCCATAGGAGTCTGCCAAAAATATGGGGTCCAGAATCGGCTCAATGACTTGTTTCACCACCATCTGCGCCACGCGATCGGCTACTGTGGGTACACCCAAAATCCTTTGTCCTCCAGACTTTTTGGGAATGGAGACGGCGCGCACCGGCGGAGGAAAGTAGCTCCCCAAGCTCATTCGGTTCCAGATCTTGTAGAGATTGCTCTTCAAGTCGGCTTCGAACTGCTCGATCATCTGCCCGTCCACCCCGGCCGCTCCTCCATTGGATTGGACCGCTTTGTACGCTTCATACACCAGCTTCTTATCGATGTTGAACGGCTTGTCTGTCGCACGCATCGAGGTCCTCCTGTTTCCAGTTGCTTCGGTCATGCGACCACTTGACCCGACCCCTTTGCTCCGGCCCCATTACGAGCCCTCCTCGCTCTTACGAGTCGGTCCGCCCCAGTGCTCCGCATCGGTACGCTCGCCTCGCGGTTTTCGCCGCTTGGGCTTCTCCCTTCGCATCAGAGCGACTGGTTCCTGCAGTTCCACGCGATAGCCTGCATCCGCTTCACGCCCTCTCTACGCCGGTCGCCGTCCGTTCGGTCATCAGGCACCCCACGGACTTGTCCCAGGTGAGATACACGCTCCTGGTTTCGACGACTCTTGATTTCTTAACGACGCGTCTTCAAAGGGTTCACTTTCGTTCGTCTCTCGAATGCTCACCTGCACGAGTTTGTTCTCGCGCTTTTCCTCCAACGCTCACCACCATGGCTCTTTACCACAGCGGCTTGGAGGCGGTTTGTGACCTGCTCCTGAAAGCCGATCCCGAGGGGCCTTCCCTCATCTCTCGCGCAGCTTATTCACACGGTTGCTTAGTTCATGATTGAACTCCTTACCGTGCGCTCCTGCAGCACACTGTATCCGACGGAATTCGGCGGGCGATTAGCTGAGACGCTTGAACATAGCAGTCTGGTAGCGCTCGGCTGGCATGGGATGATTGAAAACGATGTCGATGAAACGAGTGCTATTGCCGTGGAGCGCAGCACTCCGCGGCCGCGGCTGGGGCCCGGCGCTCGAACTTTATCGCGACGCGGCCTGGGCTTTGATTCCGGGGGAATTGGCTTCAGGAGTTGCGGGCTGGGCGGCGTGTTGCTGCTCGACCTTTTGATGCGCCAGCATCGGCTCAAAGCAGCGCCGGCAGCGCGCTTCGTAAGTGCCGGAGGCGCCCACTACGATCAACTCCTCGGACGCCACCAGGCGTTGGGTGTGCACGGCAGGGTTGCCGCAGCGCACGCAGATCGCCAGTAGCTTGGTAATTTCTTCGGCCACCGCCAGCAGGCGCGGGATCGGCTCAAAGGGGCGGCCCATGAAGTCGGTATCCAGGCCAGTGACCATCACACGCTTTCCCAAGTCGGCGAGCTGGGTGCATACGTCCACCAGGCCGTCCCCAAGGAATTGCCCTTCGTCGATGCCGACCACTTCGGTGCGCGGGGAGACCTTGACCAAAATCTCGTGCGCTTCGCAGACCAGCTCGGAGGCGATTTCTAAACCAGAGTGGGAGACGATCCCAGAGGCGGTATAGCGCTGGTCGATCGCGGGTTTGAATATCTGCACACGCTGGCGGGCAATCTCCGCGCGCCGCAGGCGGCGGATCAACTCCTCACTCTTGCCTGAAAACATCGGACCAACAATTACCTCGATCCAGCCCATGTTGCCCTTGACGATGTCCACTCGGGTCTCCCTGTATCCAGCTTAACGCGCTGGCGGAATTCCGCAAATCGAAAATCGGAAACGAAACGATACACTACTTCGCGGCGGCGTAAACAAATTCATGGCGAAAGGGCCACAGCGCATTGGCTAGCGCCACGCGAAAGGCGTCTTGGCGCGTCACCGCACCTCCGGTGAGCACGCCCCACACGCCTTGATTGTCGCGAATTCCCTGCCCACCGGCGAAGGCGTCCACCGCCTCCGACAGTTCGATCCCGTCGTCGATCACGCGCGCCGCGAGCGCCTCCGGTACGGCGACGCTGGCGGACTGGCCGTAATACCCGCGCCCTTCGGTGTCCAAAACGTAGGCCCAGCTCTGCAGAAAAACCAACCGCCGGCCGGCGTCCTCGGTCACATCCAACCCGCCTTCAAGTCCAACGAAAAATTTCCAGGGCTTGGGGGATGAGCGGGTGATTTCACGCAGAGCTTCGGCACGCTGCCGGGCGCCGAGCCGCATCTCGGCGGCGCTCAGCGGAGTTGCCGATACGCCGCTGGGCACTTCGCAGCCCACGACCTGAAAATCGTAGCGGCCGTTGCTGCTGTAAGAGCGAAAAGCTTGCTCGGCGGCCAGTATTTTCGGTTTACGAGTGCTGCCTACGGCCACCGCCGCCAGGGTTGGCAACAACGCAAGCGATTGCGCGGAGATTGCGGCGCCTTTCAATTCGGCAGAGGAGTACCGCCCCAGAAGAAATTTCTTCAGGTCTTCGATGGTTGCGAAGACTTCATCCGCACATCCCAGCATCCATCCGCTGAGCTGTTGCGGCGCGAGCGGCGTGACCAGATACACCGGGATGCCTTTGCGGAACGCCGCGGTCATCTCCGCTGCCGTTCCGGCGCTGAGCGGAGCGGCCTGGGTCCAATAACAGACCAAGTAATCGGCCGCGCCACCGATGATATCAAGATCGAAGTGAATGATTTTGCGGATCGCGGCGCGGTGCCGGCCCACATCGGTCAACTTCCATGCGCGAAAATTTGCGACCTCTTCCTGAGTTAGATTTTTGGTCTCGTCCTCGGCGGGATCGTAGGCACGGTGGCGGAGGTGTTCTGACAAGAATTGGGCTATTTCGCGGCGCCATTGCCGCCCGCCGCCTTCCGCAAATTCGATTGGGCCACAAAGATAGGCAAGCATAGTCCTCTGGGCGATCCGCCTGTATGTTCCGCAAGAATCGGGGCGTGGCTGACGACTGTAACACGGTGGAATTGAGGCGGCCAAACGCGACAAGGCGACGTCAAACGTGGACGAAACGAGGGCGGGCGAGAGATCTCCGGCATGGCGACTCCACCGCCATATTGACTCATTGCGACTGATTTCGATTAAAAGCCACCAATTCGCTGCCACCGCCAATAGAATGAATGTGGAATCTTTTTCCTCAGGCGGCCTACGGAACCATTCGGCGTCCCAGCCCTTGACGGATCCCGCAGGCCACCGCTATTCGAAGAGAGGTGGCGGCATTCGACGCACCAACAGAAGAGAATGAATCCTTCACCCCTTCGCGATGAACGCCTCATCGGTAGCACCCGGCCAGAGCTCTCGACCGACTGGAAGCGAGGCGTCCTGAAACATGCGGGTATCGCCATCGTTTCCCTCGGGCTATATGTCCTGCTGAACCGCTCCGACGTGATCGTGGAAACTCAACTGGGATACACGGTGTGGTATCCGCCAGCCGGCTTAGGCCTGGCGGTGATACTCGGCATCAACCCCTGGTATGCGCTGCTGATTCTCTTTGGTGACGCGCTGAGTGGCGCGCTGATTTATCATCAGCCGTGGGTTTCCTGGGGCACGCTGCTCGGTTCGCCTGGACTCGCGGTGATTTATGCGAGTGCGGCTATCATCCTGCGCGGGCCGCTGCGGATTGATTTGCGATTGAACCATCGCCGTGACGTTACGAGGTATGTCTTGGTGACCTCGATTGCGGCCGCGTTGGCGACGGTTGTTGGCGTCGGCTGCCTGGTGGCGGACCACTCTATCGCCTGGAACGGGGCAGTGAGCGCGGCGCTTATTTGGTTCGGTGGAGATGTGATCGCTTTCGTGGGTGTTGCGCCCTTCTTGCTCATTCACGTTTTGCCTCCTATCCGGCGCTGGCTGGGGATCGAGGCCGCGACTCCCCCCGAGCCGGCCTCGAAACCGCGGAAGAGTCCAGGCGTCCAGTTGGGGAACGTCGGAGAGGCAATTGGCCAGGCAAGCAGCATCGTGCTGGTTCTGTGGATCATGTTCGCGAAGCCATTCGCATCCACACAACTCTTCTACTTGAGCTTCATCCCGTTGATTTGGGTGGCCATGCGCCACGGGACCAAGCGCGTTGCCACCGCGATCCTCGCCTTCAATTTCGGGGTTGTGTTGGCGTTGCATATGTATAACCCGGATGTGGGGTTTCTCCCGAAAGTGGTGATGTTGATGTTTTCGGTTTCTTGCACCGGCCTGATCGTTGGCTCCGCCGTGAGCGAGCGGCAGCGTATCGCCAAAGAACTTCAGGACCAAACGGTCAACCTGAATTCGCTCATCGAGAACACGCCCTTGGGAGTGGTGGTGCTCGATAGACGCGGGCGGGTGAAACTGTGCAATGATGCCTTCGAGAACTTGTTCCTCTTCCCGCGAGAGGAGCTCATCGGCAGCGACCTGACCGACTTGATTTTTGCTCTGGGAGACGATAGCGCCGCGGAGGCACGCCGAGTAAGGGAGCGGCTTGCCGCAGGCCAACGGCTGCATTACACCTCGCGACGCGTCCGTAAGGACGGCCAATTGGTTGACGTGGACATCTACGCGGTCCCGTTGGAGGTGGATGGCGAGGTCAACGGATGCTTTGCGATCTATCGCGATATCTTCGAGCAAATCCAGACCCAGCGGCAAGCAAAACAACATGCGGAGTCGCTGGCTCGCTTAGTGGACGAATTGCGGTTGCGCGCAACGGAGATGACCCTGCTGAACGAAATGGGCGATTTGCTTCAGTGTTGCGCGACTGCGGAGGACGCCTACCTGGTGGTCAGCGGTTCAGTCCCAAAGCTCTTGCCCACCGCCACTAGTGGGGTTCTCTACGTCTTCAAGCCCTCGCGGAACGCGGTCGATGCCGCGGCCGTCTGGGGGCAATCGCGGGTGTCGGAACCGGGCTTCGCTCCGGCGGAGTGCTGGGCCTTGCGCCGAGGGCAACCGCACTGGAGCGAGTATCCCGGTACAGGACTCATGTGCCAGCACCTGAAACTACCGGTCCCCGGAAAATACCTGTGCGTACCGATGGTGGGACAAGGCGAAACGCTGGGCGTGCTGCACCTGGAGTTCGCCGTGGGCGACGATCTGGAATCCGATCTGGCGCCGAAAAGCGCGGAGGAATCCTTGCAGCGCCTTGCCGTCACCGCGGCTGGGCAAATCGCACTTTCGCTGGCCAGCTTGCGTCTGCGGGAAACGCTCCGCGATCAATCCATACGTGATTCGCTCACCGGCCTGTTCAATCGCCGGTTCATGGAAGAATCACTTGAACGCGAGTTGCAGCGCGCCGCACGGAAAAAGCGGTCTCTCGCAGTGCTGTTTCTCGATCTGGACCATTTCAAGCGGTTCAACGACACGTTTGGACATGACGCCGGTGACACGGTGCTGCGGCGAATGGCCGAAGTATTCCGCGAGCACTTTCGCGGAGACGATGTGGTCTGCCGTTACGGCGGGGAGGAATTCGCGGTCATCTTGCCGGAATCCAACGCGACGGACGCCGCGCGGCGTGCCGATCTGCTGCGGGCGGAAGCTAGAAAAATCGAGATACACCACCAAAGCCGGCGTCTGGACGCGGTAACCTTCTCGGTGGGGGTGGCCGCGTTTCCGGAGAATGGCGCCAGCGGTGGAGAAATCCTGCGAGCCGCGGATCAATCCCTGTACCAGTCGAAAGCCGACGGCCGGGACCGGGTGACCGTGGCTACGCCGCAAAGCGTGTTGTAAACTCTGCTCCGAAAACCGCACTCATTCCCAAGAATCCGGCTGGTGTCTTAAATGCGCAACGCTTTAGTGCCGGGATCGCGCCGCCCGCGACATGCAAAGAGGGGCGGGCAGGCCATGCGTGGCTGTGCCGCAACTCGACAGAGTCTTGGTTGGTTTAGGAGAAGCCGGGAAATATCATCGGGAAATGGAGCGGCCGAGGGGAATCGAACCCCCGCCTACAGCTTGGCAAGCTGTCGTACGACCACTATACTACGGCCGCATTTCCGTAGATGCGAACGTACTCTTTTATAGCACGCCGCCAATAACCGGACAAGGCCCTGACGGTTCCATCCGCTCCGAAACAATAACGGGCACACACATCCAGGGCACCAGCGGGCCCTCGGGCTTCTTGACCTGGTCGGCAGCCGCAACGCGACGAAAAGGCGCTTCAGTCAACCTCGAGGATGCGGGTGGAACGAACGACCGGAGACTTTTTTTGCCTCTCCGCAAATCGATTGGCGCGCTCGCGGTCGATATAGACCCGGGCAAACTTTTCACCGTCCTGATAGTAGACGGTAACCTGCCAGTGGCGGTGCTTGCGCCGCCGGTCTTTTTTGAGCCGGCTGTTTTTGCCGGTTCGAGGCGTAGGCTTACTGGTTTTTTTGGCCATAGGGTCCTGTAGGTAATTGCCAGTCTGTTAGAGCGCCGGCACGCTCACGCGAAGCGTTCACGTGAGACATAACGCCGAAATTACGAAATGCGTTTCGAAGCAGCATTTCGATCTGCGGAAGCCCGGCATGCCCAGTCGATGTCAGGTCGCGCTTAGTGAAATCCTGATTGGTATTGAGTGGGTGTAAATGTCCGGTTGCAGACGGCGTTGTTATCCTCCTCCCAAGGATAAGCGCGGTAAGTGTATCAGAAAAAAAAAGAAACTAATCCGACATCGTCTGGAACTTTTCCACCGGGCCGCGCGTAGTTAGGTTTGAGAGACATATACGGGAGATACAGAACGCCATGGTAACGACAACAATGCACCAAACGAGGATCGTGGATCTCGGCAGCCACTCACAGGAATCAATCGATCACCTGCGGCAGTTGCTGGCCGGCGAAGGGACGGTACGGCCCGACAAACGCCGTCCGGGATTCTTCGACGTCGTAAGCGGCTCTGAAACATTCTTCATACACCTTTCACCGGTGACCGGGAACATCCTGCTGCTTGCCGCGTGGAAGAACTGCGGTAACGGCGATGCCATACTCCATAACCATTACGACGTTGCGCGAGGCGCGCAGGTTACGAACCCAGAGCATCGGATTTAAAGCTTAAATCGTCGAGCGTTTGCTTGGTAATTTTGTAGACCGCAGTACCGGCGGTGGATTCAGCGTAGACGTAACCCTCCGTTTCTACCGAGAAGCGCAGCGTGGTTTTCTTTCCGGAGGTTTCGGTGAAGGTAATCTCCAGGGCCGGCTTGGCCAGACGCGCGCGAATATCGGCTGACGGCGAATCGATCACTTCGCTGGCCTCCGCAGAATCCAGCGGCGCCGATATCTTGTATATATCGGCGGTCTTCCCTTTCACGTTAGCGGGCTGGTCGATCCTCCACGTCTTGTCCGTGCCCTTACTGCAAACCATGGTTTCGTTGGTGGTGTGGTTGTGGATTTCGATGCTGGAGAGCGCGTCGGCGTCGAACGCGTAGATCTTCTTGTCCCGCAAATCCGCCAGGCCCTCATCCAATTTCTTGTAAATCGTGTCGCCGACGTGAAACACCATGGGACGGGACGGGTCCCGCGCGTCGTACTCCTGCCCCTCTTTCTTCCCCACCTGCAGAGTGGCTTGCTTGCCGTCTTTTAACGTCAACGTCACGGTCACCGCGGGATTGGCCAGGCCATAGCGCGCCAGCTCTGGTGGCGTTGGCGTTTCACTGGCCACGGTGGTGAACTTTCCCAGCGAGATCCCTTCGAGCAGGGCAGTTACGGCGCTGCGGCTGGCCGGGGTCTCCCGCGGCTTCTGCAGCACCCAATTCGATCCTTGCTTGGCCAGGACCACTTCACCCGAAGGCTTCTTCACATCCACGGCTTGCACGTTGTCGGTGTTGAAGTGCAATACCGCTCGATCGCGCAGGTCGTCCAGCGGTTTGTTGGCGGTTTCCATAATTCCGGCGGGGATCAGCGAAACCTGTTTCGCGTCATCGACGATCGCATACACCGCGCTGCCGGAAAAATCCTTGTCGCCAAATTGCAGACTGTGCTGGGTGCCGTCTTTGAGGCGCACGCTGGCGGTTAGCGCGGGCTGCTTCAGTCCGTAGGGGGATAAATCTGCGGAAGGCGTTATGGTCCGGCTCACGTTCGCGCCGGCAATCTCGGTGACGATTCCGTCGATGGTGGGCCCGTCGGCGCCGGTAGCGATGGGCTGCGTTATTTGCCACGCGTCATTCTGTTTTTCCAAGACGAACTTCTGGCCGGCATGGGTGATGTCCAAGCCGTTTACGTTGGGAACTGTAAAGTGGAAAGCGGGCTTGGATTCTTCCGCCGCGTCTTCTTTGGGCGTGCCGCGCTTCCAGTCGTAATAATAAACCGCTGCGCCGAGGGCGACCGCCACCACCAAAACGATGAGAGTACTTTTTTTCATGGCGGGTTAGCGGCGCTTAATCCACATATAGATTCCGGAGAGGATCACCAGCCCAGGCAAGAAAACCAGCGCCACCCAGAACAAGCCCCGCTGCTGCCCTTCGGTAAAATTCACGCGACGGTTCGCCGGATTCTTGGGACGAATGGAGATCAAGCTCTCGTCGGACGCCAGCCAGTTGATCGCGTTGTAGAAGAGGTCGCCGTTGCGGGCCGCGCCCACCGCCTGATTGGTGGCGAAATCGGAATCGCCGATGGTTACCAGCCGCGCGGTCTTCTGCCCGCCTTCACCTTCGCCATGCTTTTCGCCGGACACGCCCAGCGACAGAGGCCCGGCGGTTTTGGGATCGAACGTGACTTCTTTCTTGTCGAGGTTGGGCACGGTGAAGCTGCGTTCGGACGTTTTCAGCAGCTCGATATCCTGAGGCTGAGCAGCGGACTTGTTGGCGATCGAAACGGTTCGGGCCAGTGGGAAAAACGTCATGCTGCCCTGGAAGCCTTTGGTGATTGGACTGGGGGGGAAATCGACCACCAGGGGAATCGCCGGCCCCGCTCCGATCAACCGGCCGTACCCGCTGGCGTCGATCACGTAATTGTTGCCAACGTTGATGTTCCACGCTTGAAAGACGTCGTCGAGCTTGGGGTCGGTGGCCGGGTCGATCAGCAGCAACGCGCGCCCGCCACCGTCCAGATATTTCGCAATCATCGCCGCTTCCGGCGGGAACAGCGATTGCGTGGGTCCGGCATCCACGAGCACCGTGCAATCCGCGGGCACGCTGCCGGTGGTTACCAGGTTCACTTCACGGGTCTGGTAACTTTCCTTTTTCAGTTCGTCGTTGGCCTGGCTCAGGCCATGGCCATCCTGTGCGGAAATGGACTTTTCGCCATGCCCGGTGACGAAGCACACGGTTTCGACCTTGTTCCGGGTGAGCTTTAGCAGCGCGTTGGTGATGTCCTGTTCGCTGGTGCCTTCGAGTTTTTCGTTCTTCTCCCCGGCCACCGCCACCATTTGCCCCATGCGGGTGATGCCGTATTGTTTCGCGAGCTCGGGCTTTTCCTGCGGATCCACCGAGATGTAATGAACGCGATGGTTCACGTTGGAGTACTGGGCAATTTGAGCGGCCAGTTCAGGATTCGGCATTTTGTCGAAGCGGTAGATGGTTACGTCCTGCTGCAAGCCCTGTACGATTTTCTGGGTTTCATCGGAGAGCGTGAACAGCTTTTCGGTGGTCCAATCGAAACTCTTGTGATGGCGATAGCCGACGAAATTGATCAGCGCCAAAATGGCGAACACCGCCAGGCCCAGGACGCCCACGTTGGTCCCCATTTTTGCCGAGCGCCTTGAAAAAAACGCCACCACCACGCGGTAGTTCAGCGCCAGGCCGGCGATCAGCATCGCCGCGCCCAGTCCCAGCAAAATCTTGCTCATGATCAGCAGTTCGCCCTGGATCGAGTAGCGAACGTACCCCGCCGCCAACAGCGCGGCGCCGAACCATGCCACGGTTCGGTAGATTTCCTGGACCGCCACTTTCTTGGTGGTGTTCTTGTTTTCGTTCATGTCGGTTTTCTTGATGTCGGCAGGGCTCATGCGCGGCGCCACCTCATCGAATCGAGCGAGCGGACGGTAAGAAAAATGCCCAGGAAGATCAGGCTGCCGTAATAAATCAGGCCGGAGGTATCGACCACGCCGCGGGTAAAGTCATCGTAGTGGCGGATGATCGAGAGATAGCCGAGCAAAGAACCGACGAAGGTGGAGGCATTCTGCCCGCCGATGTCGATCACCCAGAGCATCAGGATGGCGCTGAAGGTCAGCACCGCCGCGATCAATTGGTTTTCGGTAAGTGACGACAGGAACGACCCGATCGCCAGCACTGCCGATCCCAGCAGCATCAGGCCGATGTAAGCGGCCAGCAGCACTCGCCATGGCGGGGAGGGCTCGGTCTTGGACAGCATGAAAATCTGATAGGCCGCGGTGGGCAGCAGCATGATGGCGATCAAGGAAATCGACGCCAGGAACTTTCCGAGTACGATCTCCAGATCGGTGATCGGCGAAGTCATCAACAACTCCATGGTGCCGCGCTTGCGCTCTTCGGAGTACACCCCCATGGTCAGCATCGGCAAGAGGAACAGGAACAAAGTCCCCAGCAGCCCGAAGTAGTAGCGAATCACCAGGCCCGGCACGTCGATGGCTTGCGCGCCGCCCCCATACTGCATTTCCTCGAGTCCCTGCTGCATGGCCGAGCGAATGATCTCGGACAGAAACGCCATGAAGAAATAACCGGACAAAATCAGAAACAGCCCGATGATGATGTAGGCGATGGGTGAGACAAAATAGTGACCCATTTCCTTGCGGTACACCGCGTATAGACTTCGCATTCTTTCTCCGTTCCTCGATTTCTCTTAAGCGGCAGCCGAGGCGTGCTCCGCATCTTCCGTGGTGAGTTGCAAAAATATGTCTTCCAGGCTCAGGCTCACGCCGGTGAGCTCGTAGAGCGGCAGACCTTTGGCGACCACCGCGGCGGCCACCTGGCTGCGAATATCTTCTCCCGGCGCCGCTTCCACGCTCACCGCGATTCGCCCAGAGCGGGCGCCCGCTTGCACGTTCATTTTGTGCACGCCCGGCACTGCCGACAGCGCATCGCGCAAAGCGGCTTCAGTTCCCTGCACTTCGATGCGTACGTGCTGGCCGCCCTTGAGCTGCATGGTCAGGTTCGCCGGGGTATCCACCGCGGCGATCGTGCCGTGGTTGATGATCACCACGCGGTCGCAGGTCATGCTCACTTCCGGCAGGATGTGGGTGGAAAGAATAATTGTATGGCTGCCGGCCAGCCCTTTGATCAGATGGCGCACCTCGATGATTTGTTTGGGATCGAGGCCCACGGTGGGCTCGTCCAGGATGATGACTTCTGGGTCGTGTACCAGGGCTTGCGAGAGTCCCACGCGCTGCTTGTAGCCACGCGAGAGCCGCTTGATCAGTTCGTTTCGCTTGTCGCCAATGTTGGTCTTGTCCATCGCTTCGTCCACGCGCTGGCGGCGTTTATCCGGCCCCACGCCCTTGATGCGCGCGACGAAATCGAGGTAATCGGCGACGGTCATGTCGGTGTACAGGGGTGGATTCTCGGGCAAGTAGCCGATGCGGCGGCGCACTTCGATCGAATCGCTGAAAACGTCGAATCCGGCCACGCGCGCGGTGCCACTGGTGGCAGGCATGAATCCGGTGAGGATGCGCATGGTGGTGGTCTTGCCCGCGCCATTGGGGCCCAAGAATCCGAGAATCTCGCCTTTGTTCACCGTGAACGAAAGATGGTTCACCGCGGTGTTGTCACCGAACGACTTGGTCAAATCCTGGACTTCAATCAATGTAACCTCCCACAAGGTACGGCTGCTGCGTGTTTCGCGCGCTTCCTTTCACCTAGACCTACCAACCTGTCCGATGCCGATAGAAAAATGCGGCGCGAGGCCGGATCGCCGTCCAGCGAGCGAACTTAGACTTATACTAAAAAATGGGTCCCTCTGAAAAGGGGCGGAGCAAAAAGCGGCCTAAACTGTTCTCTTCGTTATTCCCTGCCAAGGGCACTCGCCCCGCCCGCGCCAGACGCAATTCCCGCCTGCATCTTCGCTTATCGGAGATGTAGGAAGAAACCGAAAGGTTGTAGCAGCGCGTCGCGCGGTGTTGCAATTTGCCGCACGGCAAAATCAGAGTGTCCCGTACTCTCCTAACCGTACCGCTGGCCTATTCGCGCTGTATCTTCCCTCGAATATTCTTTGCACGCTGCTGGCGCGTGCGTGTCGATCTCGATCGGGCACCGCGCGGCGCCGCACACGCCTCAGGGGGAAAAACGATGCGAAGAGCCGCCGGAAGGGTATGTCTGGGTGTCACGCTTTTGGTTGTAGGTTTATCGATGGGCACAGTGGTACGCGCCCAACAGCAAGAAGGGCGCCCTAGAATCGCCTCACCGCTATGGTCCCTCCACAATGGTCGCCACAACGGCGACGGCCGCCACAACGGGCAACGATGGCGGCCGTCGCCGCATCAACAGTGATCTCCAGACCGGAATTAGGGTATAAATGAAGCGCGTTGACACGGATAGGGGCAGTTTGTTATTCAAACAGTCGGTCTTTGCGTGCTTCGAAGCAGCCTGCGTCCCATTCCAGCCGGGAGATTCGCACCAGGGTTCGCTCGAATGTCCGGTAGGTGACCCTGTTCTCTGAATTGCTCGATTTGCTGCGAGTCGTGTCACAATCAATCGCGGAGGTTTCATGAAGCGGTGGGCGTTGGTGGTCGGCGGGCTGTGCCTGCTGCTCTTTGTATTAGGAGGATGTGGCGGCAATTCCGCGGGTTCCGAGCCGACGATCAAACTCACTCCGAATGCACCACAAGACGTCGATCAGGGCCAATCGATCAGCTTTACTGCCAGCGTCAGCGACGACACCGCGAACCAGGGGGTGGTTTGGAAGCTTACCGGGCCGAATTGCAACGGCGATAGCTGCGGCACATTCACCAACTCGACCCCCGCTGGGGTCACTTACACCGCCCCCTCGGGGCTGCTCACCCAGATCACAGTCACCCTTACCGCCACGGCCAGGGTGAACAACACCACCACTGCGACCACCACCATCAACGTTGTTTTACCGCCTACCTTCACCACCCTTACGCTGCCCAACGGGACCAATGGTACCCTCTACGATCAGTCCATCGTAGTCACCGGCGGCATCACACCGTTGCATTTCACCGTGGTTTCCGGCACCTTGCCGGTGGGCCTCGCGCTGGCCAATGCCGGCATCGTCCAAGGAACGCCGTCGGGTACCAACACCTCCAACACGTTCACCGTTCAGGTCGCCGACAGCGGCAGCCCCCCAATTACCGCTACCCAGGTTTTTACCATTGGCATCGGGCCTCCTGCACCCCTCGGTATTTCCACGGGCCACTTGGCAGCCGGCCAAGTGGGAAGCCCTTACAACGCTGAAGTAACGCCGTACGGAGGCATTCCTCCGTATACCTGGTCGCTGGTAGCGGGCAGCGGAGTGTTGCCTCTCAACCTTCTTTTGAGCTCTACGAGTGGGCAAATTTCCGGCATACCCACTCTACCCGGCACGTCCGGTTTTACGGTGCAGGTGATCGACTCGGCGCTCCCGCCGCAAAAGGCGGAGGTCACGCTGAGTCTAACGATTGCCCCGCCGCCGCCGCTGGCCATCATCACCACTTCCCTTCCTCAAGGGGTTACCGCGACCGGTTACGGGGCCACGCTGCAAACCACTGGCGGGCTCGCGCCCATTACCTGGACGATCACCACCGGCCAGCTTCCTTCCGGTCTGTCGCTGAATGCCGCCACTGGCGAGATTACCGGCTCGCCGGTACGCTTGGAAACTTCCACCTTTACGGTGCGCGCGACGGATTCCGAATCGCCGCAGCAATCGGTGTCAGCAACTTTCAGCATTACGATTACGTCGACCACCGCTAGCACCCAGGACGAGATTCAACTCGATGGACCCTACGTGTTTTTCTTCGAGGGTTTCAGCACCGTGGGTCCTACCATCATCGCTGGGGAATTCACGGCCAGCGGCACCGGCACAATTTCCGGCGGGACCGAAGATATCAACTACCCCGAGGCGCAGAAGACCGCGTCGGGTGTGCCTTTCACCGGCACCTATACCCTCGACCCCAATGGCCGTGGCAGCATGATTCTCACCATCACCGAGGGCGGCGCGACCACCACGGTAACGTATTTGTATTCGATGAACACCGATGGCACGGCGCGATTTATCGAGTCCGACGCGACCGGCCTGCGCGGCTCGGGAATATTGAAGCCCCAGTCGACTACCGCGTTCGCGACGTCATCGCTCACCGGCAGCTACGCCTTCGGTATGGCGGGATTTGACGCCTCGCTCAAGCGCGCCGCCACCGTCGGATCGCTAACCTTGGATGGCAGTGGGACCGTCTCCACTGGCGATCTGGACGCCAACGATGCTGGAACGGGCAGCTCGCACCCGGGAATTACCGGCACCTACACGATGACCGCTGACGGTCGCGGCACTATGCGTTTGTTTCTCGGCGGACAGTTTTACGTGGATTACGTATTGTGGATGGCATCGCCGACGGATTGCTTTTTGATTTCATCGGATACGCTCAGGCCTACTACTCCACCTGCGATTCCGGCACCGACCTTCCTCACCTTTGGCGAGGCGTTATTGCAACAACCGGCCGGCACCAGCGGAGCTTTCGACGACAGTGCTTTGAACGGAACGGGCGTGGCCACCGGACTCGGGCTGGACGGCACCAGCGCTTCGATTTTCGGGGGCTTGCTCACCGGTAATGGCAGTGGCACGCTCTCCTTTTTCTACGATCAAAACGACGCTGGCACGATTAACTCCACCGCCAGCGCGCCGGTCGCGGGAACCTACGCCATCGCCGCCGACGGCCGCGTCAGCATCAGCAACGAAGGGACTCTGTTGGGAGTCGCCTACCTGAGCACCACCAATGATGGATTTTTCATTGGTTCCGATACCGCGGGTTCTCTGGGCCGGCTCGAGCCGCAGACGGCGCCGCTGACAAGTTTCAGCAACGCTTCGGTATCGGGAAGCTACGTCATCAGCACCGGATATATGGCCGACACGAAAGTGACCAACCTGGAAGGCACTTTCGCTGCGGATGGCGACGGAAATATTTCGGGTCCCGACACGATTGCGATTGTGAATCCTGCCGACTCATCCACCACAGTGGACACGCTCACCGGCACTTACTCGGTCGGGCCAAACGGGCGTGGAACGGCGGCCTTCACTTCCCCGGCCGGCATGCCGGCTTCGTTTGTCATTTACGTTGTTTCGCCGTCGACGGTGCGGCTGGTGTCGTCCGACGGTAACGACACTCATCCGGTCATTTACTCGTTCGACCACTAGGGATTCACGGACACGCTGCACACCTGGACTTGCCTGTGCGACCGTACTTCGAGGTAGTTTTCTGGAGTACTACTTTTTGTCTTTTTCGTCGAGCTTCAACGCCGCCGAGTTGATGCAGTAGCGCAGGCCCGTTGGATTCGGCCCGTCGTCGAATACGTGTCCCAGGTGCGCATCGCACTTGCTGCACACCACTTCTTCTCGCAACATGCCGTGCGAAGTGTCGCGTTCCACTGCCACATTTTCCTCGCTCAGCGGCTTATAGAAACTCGGCCAGCCGGAACCGGAATGAAATTTCGCATCGGAACTGAATAGCGGTTCGCCGCAGCAAACGCACTTGTAGACGCCTTCCTCTTCGGTGTCGGTGTACTCGCCCGTGAACGGCGGCTCGGTGCCCTTGCGGCGGGTCACGTAATATTGCTGGTCGGTGAGCTTCTTCTTCCAATCGTTATCGGTCATTTTCGGTTTGTCGGCCATGCGCGGTCTCCCCGGTACACTGCTTGGCTGATTATATGATGATTTTTCCGCGCGCGGGATTCGTGGCCGCAGCGATGGGTATTTCGGCAGGCGGATTCGACAAATGTGGCGGTTCACGGTAAAATTCCGAAGTTTTGTGGGCCGCTAGCTCAATGGTAGAGCATTTGACTCTTAATCAAAGGGTTCCAGGTTCGAGTCCTGGGCGGCTCACCAACTGTTTTCAATAAGTTAGCCTCTTTGGACTTTGCTGAGACAAAAAACTGTGCCCAATTTTGTGCCACACCTGGCTCAAAATCAGTGCCTGAGAGGTTGTCCACCGCGCGGCGCTTTGCTTCCATCCGAATATGCGAGTATCGCTCCATCATGGCGCGGGAGACATGCCCTGCCAGGGCCATGACTGTGGAATCCGAGGCTTGGGACTCGGCCAGACGCGAGATGAAGGTATGACGAAGATCGTGGAAGCGGCAGACCACACCAGCGGCTTTTCGCGCGCGCTCCCAGGCCACCTTCCAGCGGTGCATCGGTTGATTCGGGTCAGTCTCCCAGGCGCACGGCTGGCGGTCGTTTCCCGCGAGTCCGTACTTTTCGTGGGGGAAAACGTAGTGCTCAGGCTGCGCGCCAGTGAAAAGGCCACGCCATTGGGTCAGCATGGCCAAAGCGCGAGGATTCAACGGAATCATCCGCCCTGTACCCGCCGTCGTCTTTGATTTGCCCACGGTCAGGGCGCAGCCCAGAAAATCCACTTGCCGCCACGTGAGGCCGCGAATCTCGTTCGCTCGCATCCCGGTATTGAGGGCCAGCATTACGACAGGGTAGAGACCTCGGCAACGACTTCTAGAAGCCACGTCGAGCAACCGGCTCTCCTCATCCGCGTTTAGTGCCCGACCGGGTGACGGGGCTTCTCTCAGGAAATCCACATCAGCGGCGACAGCCTCCCACATTCGGTAGCGCCGGAGAATGCTTCGCATCACGCCTAGCTCAAGGTTTACTGTTCGGTTGCTCATGCCATCGCGCTTCCGGCGAGTCTGGTAAGCCGCCACGTCGTCTGCCCCGATGTCGCACAGCAACTGCTTGCCAAAATCGACTATTAGATTTGAAATTGCAAGCCGATAACTGGTTTCGGTCGAAGGTGCGATGCTGGTGCGCGTTTTCAGCCAATCCATAGCAGCGACGGAGAAGAAGTGAGCCGAGCCGCCAGCATGATGGGCCGTCGGAGCGTTACCCCAAGATCAGCGATGCCGACTGGCGCGTGTTCACGGAGGGCACCCAGGAAGAGCAAGAGGCCTGGCGCGCTAAGCTTTTCGGGGAAGGCGAAGATCAGGACGGGAGTAAACGAGCGGGCGCAGGGGAGCAACCTTGATAAATACATTGTGGTTTCAAAACGGAAAGACTACCGCTAAGGCCCAGGAACCTGGCCTCGAAGGCTTCGTCCGTTTGGTGCGCGACATTCTCGTGGCCGCCGGACGGAACGACCTCGAGTATTTGGCTCGGCGCACCACCGATCCCGGGGTCGAGCACTGTGGGCGACGCGGTGTGCCCGAACGATGACTGCGACGCAGGCCACACCAGTGTTGCTGCCGACTGTGGTTCCGGTGTATTGGCGATGGATTCGTCCCGGGTTGCGACCGGCGTCATGGCACGTAGCAGGAAAAAGAGCGAGAGCAGCGGCGCTCGGTAAGGATGACGAGAGGTCGTACGCGGGTTCTGGGCCAACGGCTACAAGGACTACCTGTACCTGGCCTGGACAACCAAGGCCAAGCGATGCCCTACGACAGGATAGCCCTTGGGATCGACGCTAAGATCGTGGCGACCCGCAACATGCCCGACTCCAACACCCCGGCAACCGGCGGCACCCAGCATACCGAGCCATCCCGCCGGTGCCCGCCCCCGAAAAGGAGATTGCCCTCGGCAAAAGGAGGCAGCATCCAGGACAAGAATCGCGGCAACTGGCAGACCGAAAAATTCCGGGGAGACAAGCTGATCTGCTTGGCGGCGGGTCCAACGTTCGATGGCGCGATGATCCAGACGACGATGGTGGGTGCCGCAGTTGATGAGTGATGCAGTTCCGCCTTCGGTGGTTGAGGCGCTGCCTCATCGCAATCTCTAAAGGTGACCGCGGAACGCGAAAGCTACCGCTGCGAGAATGCACAGAAACGATGCGACATAGTTCCAGCGGAGCGGCGCGTCGAGATAAAAATAGGCGAACACCGAAAAGACCACGAGGGTGATCACTTCCTGGATGATCTTGAGCTGGTAGGCGGTGAACTCGCCGTAACCCCAGCGGTTGGCCGGGACTTGAAAGCAATATTCGCCCAGGGCGATGAGCCAGCTCAGCAGGATAGCCCACTTCATGGACAGCTTCGGGTACTTCAGATGGCCGTACCAGGCAAAAGTCATGAAGGTGTTGGAAACGCAGAGCAGCAGGATGGTTTTCATTTAGCCTCCGGCAAAAAGTGTACCGCATTGAGCCGGGCCATCTCGAAATGAGCGGATTGCCGAACAACGACAGCACCGTGTACGTCACTCTCTATTCGCTGATCGGCGGTCGGTGGCTGAGTAATACATATGTACACTCCAGCTCCATAAGAAGAACCCCGATTTCAGATGTTACGCCTCTCGGAGGCGCTCGCCTCATCTTGCATCATATGTAGTGCTATTTACCCCCATTGGTGTATACTGGGGTGCATGAGCAAAACCCGCGTGAACATTTATCTGAATGACAAGCAGAAGAAATCACTGGAACGACTATCGGCCCACACCGGAGCACCAGTCACGGAGCTGGTTCGCCGCGCAGTCGATAACTACCTGGCGATGCGGAAAAAGGAATTGAAATGACGACGAAACGCGCAGCGATTTATTGCCGGGTCTCGACCGCCGACCAGCATCCGGAAACGCAGCTCTATGATCTGCGGGAGATGGCTCGCCAGCGTGGCTATGAAATAATCCACGAGTACACCGACACGATATCCGGCGCCAAGTCCAAGCGTCCTGGGTTGGACCAGTTGCTAGCCGATGCCCGCCGCCACCGGTTCGATGTCGTGCTGGTGGCTGCGTTTGATCAAGCGGCTCGAAGCGTACGGCATTTCTTGGAAGTGCTCGATGAGCTGAGTCATCTTGGCATCGAGTTCATCAGTCTGCGGGAAAATATCGACACCAGCGGCCCGCTTGGCCGAGCCATGATCGTCATCGTGGGGGCGATAGCTGAACTCGAAAGAAATCTGATCGTCGAGCGAGTGCGGGCCGGAATGCGCAGGGCGAGGCTCGAAGGCAGCCAGATCGGTCGGACACCGTTGGACATCGACCGGGAGCAGGTCGTGCGTGACCGCCGATCCGGCATTTCGCTGACCTGTGTTGCGGAGAAGCACCGCATATCGAGGGCGAGCATATGCCGGTTAATGAAGGGGGCTGCACGCGGGCAGCAGGTCAACATGATTCCGTCACAGCACGAGTACCGTCCTGCCGGGCAGCAAGCGGCGCTCGAACGGGTTGCCTGAGCAACTCTTAATCGGCTGGCCCAATTCCTACACAGAAGATGACGGGAAACATGGCCTGAGGCTGGTTATTTCCATCGGAGCTTGGAGCGCCAGTACTTCGACCCCGGGGCGGCCGCATTTTCCACAGCGTCCTTACGAAAGCCTATAATTTTATTTGACAAGCTGATTAATGAGAGTACTTTTATCACACTTAGCCGCACCACCAAACTTTGCCTCCAAGAGCGGGAGGCCCGACTGAGCCGGCCTCGGTTCCACGTTCAAAAGCTAGCGATCTGAGATGAAGTCTCCATGTTGCAAGCAATTTACCGGATCCTAATTTCTAACTGCGGAAATCCGACGGGACATAAACCGAAAGGAGGCTAACGATAACGAACCATATCGCTTTTTCCGAATCTTGTTCAGTGATTCGACGGAAAGCGGCGTCCGCCTTTTGTCTGGTAGTGTTCACGCTGGGGCTAGGCTTTTCCGCTAGCGCCTAGGAGGCGGCGCCAGTGACGACTGCTAAAGAAGTCGTGCTACACAATTTCGCAAGTCCGCCGTACGGGGCATTTCCAGCTTGGAGTGTGCGACTCGGCCCGGCGTAGTGTTCGAGATCACACCATAGTAACGGTGCAACGAGAGCGGCCTACCGGGGCGCCGACATTCTATCAGTGGGGATGATCGGCGCGACCAATGACAATGGCGGAGCGGCCATTCACGAGAATGACCGCTCCGATTCTATCCTCAATGGGAATGACACGGAGAATTCCAAAATGCGAATGACAAGGAGAATTCCAATGCGAACTCTCGGGAAGTACACATGCTTTGCGGCATTGCTCGCCGTGGGAATTACCTGGGCCATAGGAGCTGCCCATGCAGGCGGCTCGGGAGACGATGTAGATCGGCTAGCCCAAGTGGCTGAACTGGAACACCTTCACGCAACCTTTCACGCGGCAGCCAGCGTGCACGATCCAGTGAATGGCGATTCGCCGACAGTGATAACGCAGCGAATCCGCGAGGTGCTCGGGATCTGGGCCGAAAATGGCGTATTCACCGCCGTCAACAGTACGGACAGGGCCGGAAATTACATCGGCCAGGGCGATCCGGATGATCCCGCAACTTGCCCTCCACCCTCGGGCGACACGTCTGCCACCGGTCAACAAGGTACGCTCTGCACGTTCTACAAGTATGTTGGCGCGTCGTGGCAGCCAGCTAACAAGTTCATCTCGCTCTCCCCGGCATACAAAACGAAGTTTGTCCCTGTAAAGGACGCTGACGGCCAATGGACCTCATCAGTGTATTTTGAATGCCATTACTTCAACGTGGCGTTGAATCCGGCTACCGGCTTGCCGTTCTGGACAGCGGTGAGCCACGTAGCCCTCGTCGGTGAAGCCAGAAAGATCGACGGGCGGTGGCTGTTGACGCACGACAGCGGAGTTGCCGTTCCAGTTCCGGTTCCGTGAAGCGGCACTCCCGGTGCGATAAGACAGGTCCTGGGTGTAGCAACTACAAGCCGTAACCCAAAGGAGTACCGATCACTAGAATGAAGGCAGCTCGAATCGAGCTGCCTTTTTTTTGTGGTCTACAGTCCTGATAAACGCTGGTGCTTTACCGGATGTGGGTTCTCGCTGAGGAGTAGACCGGGGCGAGACGGCGGTCCAGTCATAGATAGTCGGCAGCAATTTGCCGGCGGACTCCGCATAGGCGGCAGCCTCGTAGCAGCTCACGCCTGTGACGGGAAAGTCTTCCTGTCCGCGCTGAAACTGGATGCGGAAGCAAATCAACGTGATTTCACCACAGCGGGAGCAACGTCCTGTCGAGCAGCAAGCGGCCCTCGAACGCGTTGCCTGAACCACTCTTAATCGGCTGGCATACTTCCTACACAGAATAATGATGAACGGAAACATAGCGTGAGGCAGTATCGACGGCCACCGTGTGTAAACCACTAATGCGCGGTTCCAATTTGAGGAGTCCCACTTCAAGCGTCTGGGTTATTTTCATCTGGGCTAGCAGGGCTAGTACTTAGACCCGGGGTGGCCGCATTTTCCACAACATCCTTTCAAAGAACCACAATTTCATTTGACAAGGTGATCAATGAGGGTAAGGTTGTCGCACTTAGCCGCACGACCTAACTTTGCCTCCGAAAGTGGCGAGGCCCGACTGAGCCGGCCCCGGTTCCCCGTTCAAAAGCTAGCGATCTGAGAGAAGTCTCCATGTAAGAAGCAGTTTACCGAATCCTAATTCTAGCTGCGGAAATCCGAGCAGCGATAAATTGAAAGGAGACTAGCGATGACGAACCATATCGCCTTTTCCGAATTTTGTTCAGTGATCCGGAAGACAGGAGCGTCCGCCTTTTGTCTGGTCGCGTTTACGCTGGGTCTGAGCCTGTCCGCTAGCGCTCAGCAGGCAGCGCCAGTGCCGAACCCTAAAGAAGTCGTGCCACGCAATTTCGCAAATCCGCCGAAGGGAATATACCCCGCTGCGGGTGTTGTTCGCGTTCCCGCTGGCGCTCAGGAGGCGGCGCCAGTGACAACTGCTAAAGAAGTCGTGCTACACAATTTCGCAAGTCCGCCGTACGGTGCATTTCCCGCTTGGGGTGTGATCCGCGACTTGGTCGGCAACCTCTACGGCACTACTAACGGTGCCTACTCAGACGTAGGGGGTGGGGGGACTAATAACGCGGGGGTGGTATTCAAAGTCAACACGTCTGGAAATGAGACGGTGTTGTACAGCTTCACCGGTGGGACCGACGGGAGTTCCCCAAATAGCATAATCCTCGACTCGGCCGGCAACCTCTACGGGACGACTACCTACGGTGGCGCATCGAACGCGGGCGTGGTGTTCAAAGTCAACGCGTCCGGCCACGAGACCGTGCTGTACAGCTTCACCGGCGGGACGGATGGCGGCAACCCCTTCGGAGGTCTGGTCCGTGACTCGGCCGGCAACCTCTACGGGGTTACTGACAGTGGCGGCGCATCAAACGCGGGCGTGGTGTTCAAAGTCAGTCCGTCGGGCAATGAGACGGTGTTGTACAGCTTCACGGGCGGGGCTGATGGCGGCGACCCGAATGGTGTAATCGGCGATTCGGCCGGCAACCTCTACGGGACTACCTACGGTGGCGGCGCATCGGGCGCGGGCGTGGTGTTCAAACTCGAGTGCGTCTGGCAATGAGACGGTACTGTATAGCTTCACGGGCGGGGCCGATGGGGGCAACTCCGCCGCAGGTGTGATCCGCGACTTGCAAGGCAACCTCTACGGGACTACCAGCGCTGGCGGCGCATCGAACGCGGGCGTGGTGTTCAAAGTCAGTGCGTCGGGCAATGAGACGGTGCTGTACAGCTTCACGGGCGGGGCTGATGGCGACAGCCCCTACGCAGGTGTTATCCGCGACGCGGCCGGCAACCTCTACGGGACAACTGCCTTCGGTGGCACGGCGGCTTTGGGCGTGGTGTTCAAGGTCGATACGTCCGGCAACGAGACGGTACTTCATACCTTCTCGCGAGGGCCTGATGGGAACCAGCCCGACGGCGCAGGCGTGATTCTCGACTGGTTTGGCAATCTCTACGGGACTACCGCCTTCAATGGCGCCGGCGGTCAGGGCGCGGTGTACAAATTGGATACGAGTGGCAACGTGACAGTTCTGTACGCCTTCCCGGGTGCAGCGGATGGGCAGGACCCCTACAACGCGGGTGTGATCTTTGCATCGGACGGTCAACTCTACGGGACGACCGAGTATGGCGGCAAGGCAGGCGAGGGCGTGCTGTACCAATTGGATGGAAACGGCAATGAGACGGCGTTGTACAGCTTCGCCACATTCACGGCCAACGGTTTTGGCCAACCAACCGGGAATGTGCTCCGCGACTCGAAAGGCAACTTCTACGGGACTACCTTCATAGGCCAAGCCGACGTGGGCTACGGGTATGGCGTGGTTTACAAAGTAGATACGTTCGGGCATGCGAAGGTGCTACACAACTTCACGGATGGGGCCGATGGCGGGAATCCTTACGGAGGTGTAATCGGCGATTCGGCCGGCAACCTCTACGGCACTGCCAGCGGTGGTGGCGCATCGGGCGCGGGCGTGGTGTTCAAAGTCAGATCCGTCGGGCAATGAGACGGTGTTGTACAGCTTCACGGGCGGAGCCGATGGCGCGTACCCTTACGGAGGTGTAATCGGCGATTCGGCCGGCAACCTCTACGGAACCACTGAAGGTGGCGGCGCATCGGGGGCGGGCGTGGTGTTCAAAGTCAATACGTCCGGCAATGAGACGGTGCTGTACAGCTTCACGGGCGGGGCCGATGGCGGCTACCCCCTAGGTGGTTTAATCCCCGACTCGGCCGACAACCTCTACGGAACCACTGAAGGTGGCGGCGCATCGGGCGCAGGCGTAGTGTACAAAGTCGAGTCCGTCGGGCAATGAGACGGTGTTGTACAGCTTCACGGGCGGGGTCGATGGCGGCTATCCACTCTGGGTCGGATTGGCCCGCGACTCGGCAGGCAACCTTTACGGGACTACCAGCGAGGGCGGCGCGTCGGGCGCGGGCGTGGTGTTCAAAGTCAATACGTCCGGCAACGAGACGGTGCTACACACCTTCACCGGCGGGGCCGATGGCGGCTACCCCTACGCAGGCGTGACCCTTGGCCCCGAAGGCAACCTCTACGGGACAACCGCGTCCGGGGGGCAAACAAACACCGGCGTGGTGTACGAGATCAAACCATAGTAACGGAGCGAGCGGAGCCTGTGAATCCGTAGATTCTTGGATAGGCATGGCCCGGCTGCTGACATTTTCGTCTGGCTTCGCTCGCCGCTCGTTCCTCGCGGTGGAGGCTACGTCCGCTAGGACTTTCAGCTGCGCGGAGTCAATGAAACGGGAGGATTTATGCCAAAAAAGCTCACGTCATGCGTCGTGCCAGTGCTTTTTCTAATCTCGATTGCTTCGGGTCACGCGCAAAACGCCGCGCAAAAACGTTCTCTAATCACCCAAAGCGTCAACGAAAAAAATCTCGTCACGCTGCCCGGTAGCACGCGTTTGGAAGTGCAGACGGCAAAAGATCTCGGGCCTGTGTTTGACGATCTTCAGCTTGAACATATATACCTTCTGATGAATCGTCCGTCCGATCGGCAGCAGGGGATTGACGACTTGATGAATCAACTTCACGATGAGAATTCGCCCCTCTACCACAAATGGCTCACCACGAGCCAGATAGCGGAGCGGTTCGGACCCGCGGAAGAAGACATCAAGACGGTTTCACATTGGCTCGAATCACATGGCTTTACTGTTAACGCGGTTTACCGCGCCAATGGAGTGATCGATTTCTCCGGTCCAGCAGGGCAGATAGCCGCAACGTTTCACACACAAATCCATAATCTCTACATGAATGGAGAGCACCACATCGCGAACATCAGCGATCCCCAGATTCCTGCGGCGATTGCACCGGCAGTGAATGGCGTCGTCGCGCTTAACGACTTCCGGCCGCATCCAATGTCCAGCAGGCAAGCCCGGCCGAATTACACTGTCAGCATTGATAACTCGCTCTATCAATTGGTTGTGCCTGGTGATCTGGAAACGATTTACAACATGAATCCTCTCTATGCCGCAGGCATTTCCGGGCAGGATCAGACGATCGTGGTGTTGGAAGATAGCGATGTGTTTACGGCCGCAGATTGGCATACATTCCGTAAGACCTTCGGCCTTGACGTCAAATTCCCCAAAGGCTCGTTTAGCCAGATTCATCCCCAGCCCAGCTCCTTTCGTGATAATGGCGGCTCTTGTGCCGATCCTGGCGTAAACCCGGATGATAGCGAAGCCATCGCTGACGCGGAATGGGCCAGCGCTGCGGCGCCCAGTGCCGCGATCGTGGTGGCGGCCTGCGCGGACACAAACACCAACTTCGGCGGGTTTATTGCCATGCAAAACCTGCTCACCCAGCTCACTCCTTCTCCTGCGATAATTAACATTAGCTATGGTGCACCTGAGGTCGAGCTAGGTGCGAGCTTCATGGCATATACCAATTCGCTGTACGAGCTCGCGGTGTTGCAGGGTGTTTCCATTTTTGTTTCATCAGGGGATGCAGGAGCAGGCGGCCCCGATCAATTCGCCTCGGCTGCAACCCACGGGATCGGTCACGTAAACGGCTTTGCCTCTACAATCCACAACGTTGCCGTGGGCGGAACGGATTTCGCCGATACGTTTTTTAACGAGAACTCTACCTACTGGAGTTCGACCAACAGCCCTTATTTCAACTCCGCCTTGTCATACATTCCGGAAATTCCCTGGAACGAGTCTTGTGCCAGTCAGTTGATTGCGCTGTCGTTCGGGTTCTCGGTAACGTACGGGGCAACTGGTTTTTGCAACAGCACGATCGGTCAAGACTACCTGTTCGTTGCTGCCGGAACGGGAGGACCAAGCAGCTGCGCGTATGGTATCCCGAGTATCTCAGAAGTAGTTAGCGGAACTTGCGCCGGTCGTAAAAAGCCCCGCTATCAGTACCTTGTCCCCGGTAACCCGAGGGATGGATTACGCGATGTTCCAGATGTGTCCCTTTTTGCGGGAGGCGGAACCTGGGGACACTTCTACATCGACTGCTATTCCGACACGGCGAATTTTGGCAGTCCATGCGTCGGCCCTCCTGTGAACTGGACCCCCGATGGCGGAACGTCGCTCTCGTCCACAATCATGGCTGGCATTCAGGCTTTGGTAAACCAAGCGACCGGCGAGCGACAAGGTAACCCGAATTTTCTTTATTACTCGCTTGCGGCATCTCAGTATGGTTTCGGCGGGAACGCTTCCTGCAACGCCACCCTGGGCAATCAAGTCAATCCGGATTGCATTTTCCACGATGTAATGCTGGGCGATAACGACGTCAACTGTCTCCCGTTAACCACCACCACGGGAGTCACGATAGGAACGTTTAATTGTTACATTCCCAGTGGCACGAACGGAGTTCTGTCCCTCTCGAACTCCTCGTATGAACCTACCTACCGGGCAACTATAGGCTGGGATTTCGCAACGGGCATCGGGAGCGTCAATGTGTTCAGCCTAGTGAGAAGCTGGCCTGGGAGCCGCTTGCATTAGTTCGGATTCATGCATCACTTCGCCGACCCCAAATATCGGTCTAGCCAGTTGAGGGTTTCCTTGATCAGCTCCGTTTCGGGAATGTCGTGGCCTGTATCGTATACGACGTGGCGCTTGTCACCTTGGGGCGCGCCGAACAGGCGGAACATTGGCTCCTGCGAGGAGAGAACCGGGAAGAAGAAATCGAGGCGGCCGTTCAACATCAACACGGGAGCCTTCACCCGCGGCGCGAAATTAATCTGATCCACTTCCGGCAGCCGCGGCTGTAAATAAAAGCCGGGTGAAATGAGCACTAAAACTTTCAGGCGTCCTTCCACGGCCGGTAGTACGGCGCCCATGGCAGCTCCCCAGCTGTAACCTACATAGGCCAACTTGCTACGATCAATGTCTTCGCGAGTCTCAAGATAGTCGATTGAGCGGCCCAGGTCCTTGGACCAAGCAATAACGTGATCACGATACCTGCTAGAGGTATTCGGCCAATACGAAGTCTCGGACCCTGCTCCCCGCTCAAAGGTTCCTTTGTACACAGGGAATATAACCGCCCGCCCGCTCTTCACGATGAAATCGTAGTCCTTCTGGTATCGTGACAGTGAGTCCGCGCTGGATCGAAGGTGCTCGGCCCCGGCTCCGGGAAAGAACACTATGGTTTGGTAAGGGGGGGACGCGTTGGTGGGGAGGAACAGATATGCGATTATCCGCTCGTCGCCGTAAGCGGCGCTGAATGTGATCTTTTCTCGTTTCCAGTTATCGGTCTGATCGGTCGACTCGAGGACAGAATGAAGCGGCGTCTTATCGTATGAGTAGAGGCTTTTGTAGGCCTGGAATAATTGATCTGAGGCTGGCTTCTCCGTGCTGTAGTCTCGCGCCCGAGCAGTGACCGGATCGGCAGCCTTAGCTGTGGTGTCGCTTGGCACATACTTTGCGCATCGGAAGCCAAAACTCGAGGAGCGCTCGAAGGATGGTCGGGCATCACCCTCGTTGAACATGTAGGTTGGCTCATTCCAAGCCCCACCCATGATGTAGCGCTTACCTGAGCTAGCCTCGTTTAAGCACCACTCCTTAACGTTGCCCGCCATATCGTAGGCGCCACACCAACTCATGCCGGGATAAGTTCCTACCGGGGCGAGCCCCACCCCACCAAAATTACTAGCCGGTACGATGCTCGGGCCGTCCTGAGGCGATGCGGCGGCAATCCAGTGATAAATGGTGGGTAGCGTTTTTCCCGCAAACTCTGCATAGGCGGCTGCCTCGAACCAACTCACACCGCTCACAGGGTAGTCCCCTTCTCCTCGCGGGTACTCGCCCTGAATCCATGTGGAGGGCCCGGGCCGACCAGTCCGGTCCAGAAATAATTTCATCGCGTCCGCCCACGGAAGGGACTTGCCGTCCTTGATGAATTCGTGCTTCCAGTATTCTTGCTTTTTGTAACCCCCTTGATCGAGAAACTGTTTGAAATCCCTGTTAGTAACCTCGTACTTATCGATCCAGAAGTCCCCGAGTGGAATGGCGGGCAGTGCTTCGAGACCAGGAAGTCCAACCAGTGCCACCGGCGTGCGCGAAGGTGATGTTGTAGAAGAAAGCCCGACGTGGATCATTCCGCTGTCAGCTCGTTTTTCCTCATCCATGCCCACGGTCAGTGATTCATCCGGGAAAGTGGCACGTTCCACAGTAGTGAAACCTTTGAGTTCAAATTTCCAATGAGAATCTACCAGCGGGAATCGTCGGTTCTTAATGGGCGATTGTCCTATCGAGTTCCCATCGGTCGCCTGGGTTGTTGTAATTCTTACGGAAGACGGCGACTCCCGAAGGAGTAGTGTTGATCGAACCTGACCAGGAGATCGCGGGCCAGAATTTGGCGAGGATCGGGTCATCGGGGATGTACCGCTCGGCCTGAACCGCAAGCGCATAGGCTTTGCCGAATTCTTCCCTTTCGATAAGTTGCGCCATCTGCGGCACCGCCTGGTCTCTCGCCCACAGAACTCTCGAACTCCGATGAAGCCACCAGGCGGAGAGGCTCGCCAAGGTCAGTAAAATGAGGAGGACAGGGATAGCAACACTGGGCCGCTTGCTTTGCCGGATGAGCACTCTCAAGTTGATGCCGCTGGCAGCTAGTTCTCGCTCGATCTCCGACATGGACGCAAATCGTTCTTCGGGTGTGACAACGGACTGATGCTCAGCCCCAGCGCCGGTATCCGTGCGCGCCTGTGCCACCTGCCCCCGTACTTCGCCGGGTCGTTTTGCCGAATCTAGGTCCCGCTTGAGTCTTTCCAGGTCTGTCCGCATCTCCGAGGCGTACTGGTAGCGCAGATTGCGCTCCTTCTCCAGCGACTTGTTGATGACGTCTTCCAGTCTGGACGGAATTTCTGGGTTCAGCCGCACGGGAGCCACTGGCGACCGATTCAGAATGGCATCGAAAATCTCTGCCGAGGTGTTCCCTGAAAACGCTTGTTTTCCTGTCGCCATTTCATAGAGGACCAAACCGCAAGAAAAAATGTCCGTGCGCGCATCCAGATCTTTCCCACGCGCCTGTTCTGGGGACATGTAAGCAATCGTCCCAACCGCCGTCCCGGGACTGGTGAGTTGCTCCTCGCTTATTCCGGTCGAGGCGTTCGTGGAGAGGGTCGTATCCGGCGCCGCATCTTTCTGCCGCGTGAGCTTCGCAAGTCCGAAATCCAGAATCTTGGCGTGCCCGCGCTCGGTGACAAAAATGTTGGCGGGCTTGATGTCACGATGAACGATCCCTTTGCCGTGAGCAGCGTCCAGAGCGTCGGCAATCTCAATCGCTAGGCCGAGCAAAACATCGGTCTCGACGGGCTTTCCGCCGACACGATGCTTGAGCGTCACGCCCTCCAAATGCTCCATGGCGATGAACGCTTTTCCATCCTGTTCGCCGATGTCGAAGATCGTGCAGATATTGGGGTGGTTCAGTGCGGATGCGGCTTGTGCCTCGCGCTGAAAACGAGCAAGTGCCTGCGGGTCATGGGCTACATTTTCTGGCAGGAATTTCAGAGCGACAAATCGGTGGAGACGGATATCTTCAGCCCTATAGACAACACCCATCCCGCCGCCACCGACCTTCTCCACAATGCGGTAATGCGAGATGGTTTGGCCGATCATGGCCAGCGAACCGCCCCTCGCGGGGCATATTAGGCCGTGCTTTGGGGGCAAGTCAACGTGGAGAGACCCAGCTAGTCGCCATCACTTGGGCCGCTTACGGAGCTGCGGGCCGCGAAAATCGCAGTGGTCCGCAAGGGTTGGCGCTGCGGCCACCGCAAGTTGCTGATTCAGCATGGCCGGGAATTACAGAAAGCGCTGGCCAGCAAGGTACACCTTATTGACACCTATGAAGCCGACACTTGTCCAGACTCCGTGCCGTGTTAGTTTGATCCCGACAAACTCCTGCGCCCACCACCAAATCCCGGTTCGTGGATACAGATGTCAGCCTTGGAGTTCGCGGCGGTATGTCTGATTTTGGTTGACCCAACAATATGGCGTATATTTTTCGGTGGTCACGACGTACGATTGTAAAAGGTTGCGGTTACACGCATTATGGAAGCCGGGTGTGCAGGGAAGAATGACGAACGCCACCTGGTCTAGGTGATTTTCAACGATTACCAAGCGCTACGGGCGGCTCTGCCGCCGCCGGGTTGACGATTGGGCGGCCAATGTCTTGTGCGTCTGCCCTGGAACCTTTGAACCAGATTCGGTGCCCTCTTAGGCGTTTCTAAGGTATGCGTGGGTGCATGGGTCTAGGCATTTGTGCCGCGCAGTTGGCGCCGGAATATCGTTGACGGCAAGACGCTCTTGCCAATAACCGCGCGGTTTGGAGGGTTGCAAATGAAATTCCACCACATCCTCATGTTTGCTGCGAACTTGCTTGCCTTCAGCTCGATCAGCAGCGCTCAAGGTAGTCCCAAGGCAGAAAACGCGACAGCTTCGGTGGTGCGCGCGTTCGATACACACGACGTAGTCATGTTCGGTGAAATTCACGGTAACAAACAGGAGTACGAATGGCTGCGCTCGCTCATTGCCACGCCGGAATTTGCCGACCGAGTCGATGATATCGTGATCGAATTCGGTAACTCGCTCTACCAGAAATCCGTCGATCACTACGTAAACGGCGAAGACGTTCCTTTGGAGCAGGTCCAGAAAGCTTGGCGGAACTTGGTGGGTGCGATCGGGCCGCCCTCGCCCGTATATGCGTCGTTCTATCAAATGGTGCGCGAGACGAATTTGACACGGACAGGCAAGCACCAAATGCGCATCGTTTGTGGCGATCCCTATATTGATTGGGAGAAGGTCAAAGATCGCCAGGATATCGCTCCGTATTTGGGGAATCGCGATCAGTGGTATACACAGGTCGTAAAGGATGAAGTCCTTGCCAAGCACCACCACGCGTTGTTGATTATGGGCTGGGGGCATTTCTTGCGTGGGTTTCCACCTGGTCAGAAGACACTTTCGATTGAGCAACAGTTGGGCTCGGCCGGCGCGAGAACTTACCTGATCGTGGCTGGCACGAACACAAATGGAGGCTACGACGACCTGGACCATCGGTTTGACTCTTGGTCCGCACCCGTTGTTGTGTCGCTGGCTGAAGGTTGGGTGGGCGAACTGCCTGCGATGCCGGTCCTCTCCGGAGGGAGTATCCCGCTTAGACCCATGGCGCCCAATTCTGGCCCCGCCGCTTCCGCAGGTTCAATTCCACCCCTGGAATTGAAAGACGTCGCCGACGCGCTACTCTACCTGGGTCCGCGCGACAATCTGACCCAGGTCTCGATGCCACGCTCCGAACTCGACGGCACGCCATACGGCAAGGAAATGGAGCGTCGGCTGACAATTGAAGGCTTTCCGAGCAATTTTATTTCCGAGAAGGATGAAGCGCCCCAATTCTCTCGACCACAAACCGGAGGCAGTGCGCCGCCACGTCTGCCGCCGCCGCCGAAAAACATGGGTGCGCCACTGCCACCCCGACCGCCCTCACAGTAGTGACTTCGTCTCAAGCGGCGCGTCCCCAAAAAACCAGTACCAATGAACTACGAATTGACGGCTGGGCGTGACGTGGAATGCGATCCGTAAATCGGAACACATGCGGATACTACGGCGTGGGACCATGCAACTTCTACGACGCGTTCGGGTCCGATGGCGATGGCCAATCAATTACCATCCATGTCTCGATCCCGAATGTAGCTCGCGTTTTCACGCTGATGAACGCCTACAACCCGGCAGCCGGACAGCACGTGAAGGAACGCGTGCGACGTGTACATCAAAATACATCAAAATGCAGCAAAAAAACGCCCACATGCCGTCCATATCCCGGCCGCGCATCGAGTGTTTCCTCACCACACGGACAGCTGGATTCCTAAACCGACCCCCGAATTCCAGCTGCGCGGAATTGGAAGCTCGATGGTGCCTCTGGCCCAATTCCGGGCGACGGGCAACCCTGAAGTAATCCCAAGGTACGGTTAGCCGACATGCCGCCACGTAAGGGCGGTATTTTCGTCCCTCACACATTGCAATGAACGCGGCCAATGGGATAGAAAACGAAGGGCCATCCGATACCGCGCAGCAATGCATAGGGCAACGGACAGGTGCTGCGAGACTAAGCGGACGTCGCTACAAGAGGAACACCCATGGCATTTGAGGACATCAGCGTGCATGTGCGGCTCAAGCTCTTCGCGTTATGGTCTTCGGTCATGTTTTTTTACATCTATGGAGACTATTTCCAGCTGTACGAAACCGGGCAGTTGCAAGAAATGATCGCGGGAAGGATGCCCTTCGCTGCTATTTCTCAGGGAGTGTTGCTGGGGATGGCTGGCGTGATGGTAGTTCCCAGCCTGATGCCCTTTCTTTCACTCGTACTGCCGGTTCGACTTAATCGCTGGCTGAACATCATTTTCGGCGGGATATATAGCCTAATTATGACTGTCGCATTCAAGAGCAGCTGGTACTTCTATATCCTGTTCGGCGTAATCGAAATCATACTGACACTACTTATCGTCTGGTATGCGTGGACCTGGCCCAAGGAGGCAAACAACCGGTAGCAACGTCAGTTACCCAACGACTGATTGGATAAATGTGGACCTCTCCCCCTTCGGGCGTCGCCACGGAACACGACAGCATCTATGGAGTGTTTGCTCCGCAAGACACATCTATCGGAAGTGATTGGGAGCGGTGGCATTGGCGTGCATAATGTTTGCGGGAGCAATTGGATGCCCCGCCATGCCAGTTCGAGAACCTCAGCAGCATCGCCCCCCGCCGGTGACAAGTCCGCTTCCAGAGAGCGCGTCAGCCAAAATCGACCAAAGCCTGCCAAAACGCCCGAGATCACAACCATTCCCCCGGCCCAATCCGTGCGAATCATGCAACGCTATGTGGCTGCTCAGAGCATCCGCGAAATCTCCCGACATGAACGCCGAGCTCGCGAGACGGTGACAAAGATTGTGCGGTCGAGCGAAATGAATACCTATGTCTCGACAATGAGAGAACGCTTTTACGGGCTTGGGGATGACGCGCTAAACGCAGTCGAGCACGGACTTCGTCAAGACAGAGATGCAAGATTGGGTTACCGTCTCCTGATGGATATTGGTGTCGTTCCGTCCCCCGGGGAAAGACAGCCCATCCCGGCCAATCAGGAGGAGATCGACAGAGGGAGTCTGAATTCATTCGAGTTTGCCTCGGCAGAGGACGAGAATGGCCAAATAAACAGCACCAGCCTAGGGCTTGCCCGTGTCGCCCAGGCGAGGGCTGAGACGTTTGGCTTTGAGTTACCAACGCCTGATGAAATAAGCCACAACCGAATGGTTGCCCAGGCGATTGATGAGCTAACGGATGGATACGGGCTGGAACTCAGCCTCTCCGATCCCGCAAAATGGCACCGCTTCAAAGAGCTTCTTGAGGGGAAACTCCGAGAACTCAAAGTACAGATGCAACCGGCAGCAGGTGCTTCACACGTTGATTCGACCTAGCCGCATCCACCACCAGGCGCCGGGCGATCCGATTCTTCAGCGCGGTGATCGCGTTGTTCACCTGCGCAATCAAAACCTACATTAGCAATCGCCCGGGTGATCATCGCCACGCGATCCGCAGCGCGTTGTACTGGTCTCCGAATGCGCGACCGCTCACCAGCGGAATGTGAAACAAGTCGCGGCCAGGATGCCGCTGCACAGCGCCTGGATGAGTTCAGGGGTTCTTCGACCAATTCACCGGTCCGAAGGCTCCAGGAGCCTTTTGGACCGGCCTAAGGCACCATCTTGGGGCACGGCTAGCAAATCGGGATCGCTGGTGCGCGTGTCTTTGGAGCTCGCAAACGTCGATAAGATTGGCAAGATTCCGGTCGGGTGCCGGAAGGCTCTACGTCACTCCGATTCTCTCCGTCGCACAACTCGCACGGTCTCACGAACTGTGCCCAATTTTGTGCCCCCTCTCCATAACAAACCGTACCAAGTGGGCACACTCGCACGGCCATCGGAATTGGTGATGGAGACGTACAGAATCAATGTGATAGCAGTGCATCGCAGTCCATGTTAGATCTCTTTGGACGGTCTCTTAATCAAAGGGTTCCAGGTTCGAGTCCTGGGCGGCTCACCAACTGTTTTGTAAGTACTAAGAACACAGCCAGTTGACCCGTCCATCTTTTGCGCCGTCTTCCAACCTGAGAACATCTGAGAACAAAACTCCGGCGACTCGTTCGACAGCGCGGCGTTGCGAGCCCGGAATCACGTGTGCATAGGTGTTGAGCGTCGTCCCAAGGTCCGAGTGTCCCAAGAGGGATTGCGCGGTCTTGATCGACTCTCCCACATCCGCGAGCAGCGTGGCGTGCGTATGCCGGCTATTCCGGGGCGGGAATAGCCGCCACTATTCCGACCTCCTGACTATGCCGGGTGGGCTTAAAACTGAATCGTTAAGTGCCTATTGCTCAGCATTTCGCCTATATTGTCCTGATCATTGACCCGGCATAGTCTGGTCGTGATTAAAGATGTTGCAAAAAAGCCAGTAGCTTATCACCTGCCTTATATCGGCCAGGTTTTCCGTTGGGCATCTTGACCTTTGCCAAGTTCTCCTCCTTCAAATCGAGGTTTGCATCCAGGTAGATCTGCGTGGTTTCGACCGATTCATGCCCTAACCAAAGGGCGATCACTGCTCGGTCGACACCCGCCTGCAATAATTCCATCGCCGCGGTGTGCCGGCTATGTCTTTGGGTACATAGTCGGCACTATTTACCCTTCCTGACTATGTCTTGTAATTCTGTGGAAGACCCATTTCCGGCGGCGACAACTTGAGACCGTAGAGACATATTCTGAGCTCCTTCTACTAGCCCGCAGAGTCGGGGAAGGAGTTCACCATGAAGTGCATCGTCGACAACCAAGTGGTTTTATCGCGACCGCCGGAAGGCCCGCTCGCGGCACAAATCGGCTCGTTTGCAAAATCGGTGAGTGAACAGGGATACAGTTTGGTATCGATTCATCGACAGGTTTTGCTCGCTGTATGTTTTAGCCGATGGCTTAAGGAAAAAGAGGTCGGACTGCGCAACATCTGTTCCGATCATGCGACACGGTATCTACGATATCGCGCTCGGCACGTACGTCCTGGCCGGGGGGATGCCGCTGCCCTCAAACAACTCTTCGGCTTTTTGCGCGGGGAGGGCGTGATCCCCGGCGAAAAGAAATTAGCATGCCAATTGAGTCCAGCTGAGCATTGTGCCCAAGCATTCGGGCAATATTTGCTGGAAGTGCGCGCACTGGCCCGCCCGACAATCATCAACTGCGTTCCCTTCGTCCGCAGTTTTCTCGAAGACCGTTTCGGCTCCGGACGAATCACGCTCTCGCGTCTCTGTGCGGGCGATGTTGTGAGTTTCGTACAGCGCCGAGCGCCACAACTGCACAGGAAGCGAGCGAAGCTCATGACCGGCGCATTACGTTCCTTCCTGCACTATGCGCGATATCTCGGGGAGATTACGCTAGATTTGGCCGCCGCCGTTCCGATCGTCGCCAACTGGTCGATGCCGTCGATCCCGCGCGCGATTTCCGCGGAACACGTACGTCAACTCCTGACCAGTATTGATCGGCGCACTGCGGTCGGGTGTCGAGACTACGCCATCTTGCTCTTGCTGGCGCGGCTGGGTTTGCGTTCAGGGGAAGTGACATCTCTCGAACTCGATGACATTGATTGGAATCTGGGACAAGTAAGTGTGCGCGGCAAGAGTGGCCAACGCAACCGGCTGCCCTTACCCACAGAGGTCGGCAAAGCCATCGCTGCGTACCTGCGGCGGGGGCGGCCCCATAGCATCAGCCGCCGCGTATTCTTACGAGCCAGAGCCCCGATTTGCGCCTTTCGCGGGGCGAGTGGCGTTGGCTCTATCGTTCGGCACGCGCTCCAGCGTGCCGGCATCCAGGCTACTACGTCGGGAGCTCACCAGTTTCGCCACGGATTGGCCACCGAGATGTTGCGCCAAGGCGCTTCGCTGAGTGAGATTGGCGAGTTGCTCGGCCATCGCCATCCACAGACCACGAAGATCTACACCAAGGTTGATATCAAGGCATTGCGTACGCTGGCTTTGCCGTGGCCGGGAGATATGCGATGAACACGCTTCGAGAGGCCGTTCAAGAATACCTGAGTCTGCGCCGTAGTTTGGGGTTCAAGCTGCAGGGTGCAGGCAAGGGATTGCTCGATTTCGTTACGTTCATGGAGCGCCACCGCACTTCCTACATCACCACAGCCTTGGCGCTCGCTTGGGCTCAACAACCGGTAGACGTCCAACCCGCGCACTGGGCACAACGACTGAGCTTCGTACGCGGATTTGCGTGCTATCGTAGTGCCACCGATCCACGAACGCAGATTCCTTCCTCGGGCTTGTTGCCTTTTCGACCAAGGCGGGCACGGCCGTATCTGTACTCGGACGATGAAATTCGAAACTTACTGCGCGCTACTCTCGCTATGCCCTGCCGTTGTGAACGCAGCAAACTGCGACCTTGGACTTACCATTGTCTGTTCGAACTCCTGAGTGTGTCCGGCCTACGTCTCGGCGAAGCGCGCAGTCTCGAACTGCAGGACGTGGATCTTCAGACGGCGGTGTTGTCGATCCGCAGCGGCAAGTTTGGCAAGTCTCGACTTGTGCCTTTGCACGCATCGACTTGCAAAGTACTTGCCGACTACATCGCGCGACGCAAACGTCATTGGGCGGGCCAGCCGGTCTCCTCCTATCTATTCGTTTCCAACTGGGGCAATCGTTTGGATGGCGGAGAGATTCATCGAACATTCTATGCCTTGTCCCGGCAGATCGGTCTGCGCGGCCTTTCCGACCATCACGGGCCACGTCTGCATGACATGAGACACCGATTCGCGACCAACACGCTGGTAACGTGGTATCGGTCTAACCAAGATCCAGAATGCCTCCTGCCGATCTTGTCCGCCTACCTCGGTCATGTCCACGTCGCGGACACGCAGTGGTATTTAAGCGGCTCTCCGGAGCTGATGCGAGAAGCCATGCGCCGGCTCGAGCATCGCTGGGAGGACCGGCCATGATCGCTCCCATCAGCTTGGCCCCCCTTTTGCAGCGTTTCTTTACCCAGCGCTTGATGCAGCAGCGGCAGGCGAGCCCACACACCATCAGTTCTTATCGCGACACTTTTCGTCAATTCCTGAAGTTCATTCAGCCGCGGCTGCGCAAGCCGCCATCACGCCTGACCTTCGAGGAGATCGATGCCCCCTTGAGCGTGGCTTTTTTGGATGAACTGGAGAAGCACCAAGGCCTAAGCGTGCGCAGTCGTAATCTGCGCCTCACGGCGATTCACTCCTTCTTCCGATATGCGGCCTTCGAGGCACCCGCCCATTCTGCTCAGATCTAACGTGTGCTCGCCATCCCCAGCAAGCGATTCACCCGCACGCTGGTCCAGTTCCTCACTCGTCCCGAAGTCGATGCCTTGCTTGCCGCTCCGGATCAGTGCACCTGGTCTGGTCGGCGCGATCACGCCTTTCTGCTCGTGGCGGTGCAGACCGGCCTGCGCTTATCGGAAATGACCGGACTTAAACGCGAGGACCTCATTGTCGGGGCTGGCGCTCACGTGCGCGTGATCGGCAAGGGCCGCAAAGAACGGTGTACACCTCTTGCCCAATCCACACTCGCCGTCTTGAAAGCCTGGCTTCGAGAACCACAACGTGGTGACGACGACTTGCTCTTTCCCAGCGCCCGGGGCGGACGTCTCAGCGTACATGGCGTCCAGTACCTGTTGACCAAGCATCGCGTGGTGGCGTCCGAAGTCTGTCCTTCGTTGAAGGAAAAGCGGGTCACCGTTCATCGCTTGAGGCACACGATGGCGATGGACCTTCTACAAGCGGGTGTCGATCGTTCGGTAATTGCATTGTGGCTCGGACATGAGTCGGTGGAGACTACGCAGATCTATCTCGAAGCCACGCTCGCAATGAAGGCGCGGGCGCTTGCGAAAACATTGCCGCCGCACGGTAGACCTGGGCGCTATCAACCTGGAAGCCAACTGCTTGGGTTCCTCAACAGTCTGTAGAAAGAGAAACACGCGAAAACTATGTCGGGTGATTGATCGACTGGATTTGCGTGGCGAGCCGCAATTGTTGAACGATCGCCAAGACCCTCCACATCACTCGACATAGTCACGAAGGGTAGATAGTGCCGGAGTACATGCGGAGTGACGCGTTTTTTGCAAAGAGATGGACAAGTGCGACTAGCCACTGCCACATGCTTGTCGAGTAAATCTTCCAGACTGTCCGCACTGAGATGACCGCCACTGGCGCTATCACTATGTCGCGGAACACCGGTATCTTCCTCCAACCGAATTCATCGATGCTGTCTCCAAGTGAGACAGCTCAGGACGGCGGCTGGTCCGCACCATCACTTCATCGAGTTTGTTGGACCCGCGACCGAACCAATCAGAACATCTCCCTCAAATTTTTCGGTCCGCCATTTGCCGCGATTCTTGTTATAGATCACCCGAACGCGGGATCCGTCATGGTCAGGAACCCGTACCCTGCGGATCACTGTTTGCCGTGACTCCCGGCGATGCTGAATCAGCAAGCTACGGTGGCCGCAGCGCCCACCCTTGCGGACCACGGCGATTCTCGCAGTCCGTGGTGCTCCTCGACGATATAAAGTGATAACCGATGACCTCGGTCCTCCACGTTGACTTGCCCCCTGAGCGCAGCCTAATATGCCCCGCCAGGAGCTCCCACCGAGCCATGATTGGCCAAACCATCTCGCACTACCGCATCCTGGAAAAACTGGGCGGCGGCGGAATGGGTGTGGTCTATAAGGCCGAGGACGTGAAGCTGCACCGCTTTGTCGCCTTGAAGTTCCTGCCGGACGAGATTGCCAAAGATGCGCAAGCTCTAGCCCGCTTCCAACGCGAGGCGCAGGCCGCCTCTGCACTGAATCATCCAAACATCTGCACGATCTACGAAATTGATGACCCGCACGGCGAAGCATTTATCGCCATGGAGTTCCTGGACGGCATGACTCTGAAGCACCGAATTTCCGGGAAGCCGCTGTCATCCGAGGAAGCGCTGGAGTTGGGAATCGAGATTGCGGACGCGCTCGAAGCGGCCCACGCCAAAGGAATCGTCCACCGCGACATCAAGCCTGCCAACATTTTTGTCACCGAGCGGGGACACGCCAAAATTTTGGATTTTGGCCTGGCAAAGCTTCAAACAAAGTCAGGAACGGATACCGATGCGACGCTGAGCCAAGGGGCTCTGCAATTGAGTATGCCCGGCGCGACCATGGGAACCTTGACGTACATGTCGCCGGAGCAGGCGCGAGGGAAAGAATTGGACGTGCGCACGGACATTTTTTCGTTCGGTGCGGTGCTCTATGAAATGATGACTGGGAAACAGGCATTTTCGGGAACAGCGCCGCCGATATTTTCGACTCGATTCTGAATCGCGCACCGACCCCAGCCGCGCAGCTGAACCCAGAAACTCCGCCCGGATTCGAGCACATCATCAATAAGGCGCTGGAGAAAGACCGCAATCTGCGGTACCAAAGCGCCGGCGATGTTCGCACTGATTTGGAGCGGCTGAAGCGAGATGCGAAATCAGCCCAGCCAAACGCCGCAATTTCGCAAGTGGAATCCATGCCCGCCGCGAAATCTAGGTGGTTTCGTTTTGCGGTTGTCACTGGCGCGGCCATTCTGGTGATGGCGTTGGCCGTGGGCGGTTGGTTGTCTTTCACTCGCAAAGCGCATGCACTGGCGCTGACGGACAAGGACACCATCGTCCTCGCGGACTTCGACAACAAGACGGGCGATGCAGTATTTGATGACACGCTCAAGCAGGCCCTGGCCGTGGACCTGGGGCAGTCGCCCTTCCTGAACATCCTTTCCGAGGACAAGGTTCGCCAGACGCTGCGGGAGATGACCCGCTCGCCGGGCGAGCGATTGACGCAAGACGTGGCGCGGGAAGTGTGCCAGCGTGCGGGAAGCAAGGCATACCTGAGCGGTTCAATTGCGAGCCTGGGCAGCCAATACGTGATTGGCCTCAACGCGGTCAATTGTCAGACCGGTGACTCACTGGCTGCGGAGCGGGAGCGAGCCACAAGTAAAGAGCAGGTGCTTGCGGCCATGGACAAAGCCGCAGCGAAGCTTCGCAACGAAGTAGGCGAGTCGCTCAGCTCGGTGCAGAAGTTCGACGTTCCGCTGGACCAAGCCACCACGAATTCACTGGAAGCCCTCAACGCTTTCACCCTGGGTCGAAAAGCCATGCTCGAAAAGGGAGACGCCGAACCCATACCGTTCTTCAAGCGCGCCGTCGAACTCGACCCCAACTTTGCATGGGCGTATGCGTTTCTGGGAATCAATTACTCCAATCTGAATCAGCCCAGCCTGGCCGCCGATTACTTCAGGAAAGCCTTCGCCCTGCGCGACCGCGTCACCGAACGCGAGAAGTTCGACATCACCGCGCTCTACTATGCAAACGTCACGGGCGAGCTGGAAAAAGCGAATCAGACGAATGAACTATGGATACAAGTTTATCCGCGGGATTTTCTGCCTCACATCGACCTGAGCGCCAACTGCATGATTCTGGGGCAATATGAGAAGGCCGCCACCGAAACCCGTGAATCGATTCGGCTGGAGCCAATGTTCGTGGTCGGATATACGAATCTGGGCCAGATTTACTTAGCCCTGAACCGTTTCGATGAAGCAAGGGCCACAACCCAAGAAGCACTGGGGCGCAAGCTCGAGGGTATTCCGCTGCACCTGAACCTGTATGCTTTGGCCTTCTTTCAGGGCAACATGGCAGCCATGAAGCAGCAGTCGGATTGGGCTATTGGAAAACCGGTTGCGGAAGACCAGATGCTTTCGCTCGAATCCGACACCGAAGCTTGGTCTGGGAAGCTCGGGAAAGCCCGTGAGCTATCTCGGCAGGCTGTCGAGAGCGCTCGCCGCAGCGACGAGAAAGAGCCCGCCGCGCTTTGGCAAGCGAACGCGGCGATACGCGAGGCGTTGTTCGGCAACGCGGAGATGGCCCGCCAGAATGCTACCGCGGCAGTAGCGCTCGCCCCAGGGAGCCATGATGCGGAGGCGCAGACGGCGCTGGCCTATGCGTTGGCGGGCGATGCGGCGCATGCCCAGTCACCTGCGGATGGCCTCACCAAGCGATTCCCGCAGGATACCGTCGTGCAATCGGTCTGGCTGCCCACCATCCGAGCGCAGATAGAAACAAGCCGCAAGAATGCTGCCCGGAGCATCGAGCTTCTTCAAGCGGCAGTACCGTATGAGCTGGGTATGCTAAGTGTGAGCGCTGCGAACTCCTGTTTGTATCCCGTGTACGTTCGCGCCGAGGCTCACCTGAGCGCGCAACAAGGTGTGGCCGCAGCCGCCGAATTCCAGAAAATCCTCGACCACCGCGGGCTGCTTTGGAATTGTGCGACAGGCGTGTTGGCGCATCTTGGTCTCGCCCGCTCCTATGCCATGCTAGGCGACACCGACAAAGCCAAAGCGGCCTATCAGGATTTCCTCACGCTCTGGAAAGACGCTGACCCTGACATTCCAATTCTTGTCGAGGCGAAAACGGAGTACGGGAAGTGAAGTGAGGCACGTTGCTCAGGCAACACGTCCGAGGGCCGCTGGCTGCTCAACGGGACGGACCTCTTGTTGCAACGAAATCACGTTGATTTGCTTTCCGCATCCAGTTTCCTTCATTAACCGGCAGACGCTTGCCCGCGAGATTCGGTGCTTTTTTGCAACTAGCGTCAGGGACATCCCCAACCGGCGGTCACGCACGACCTGGGCTCGGTCGATGTCCAGCGGAGTCCGGCCGATCTGGCGGCCTTCCAGCCGCGCCCTACGCATCCCGGCTCGTACCCGTTCCACAATCAGATTTCTTTCGAGCTCAGCCATCGCCCCAACGATGACGATCATCGCCCGTGGGGGATAACGTGGTCTTGGTTCGGGCCGGAGTTACCTTGAGAAAGTTCCAGCGATCACCCTTCTGAACCTCTGAGCCTTGCCTGACTTATTTCCCGGAGGCGGCCAGCGACGTAACGGTTTCGCCCGAGAGATGCTTTACCTCGGATTTCGTCGTCTTCTTCGCCGCAGTCGTTGCCACCCGCGCACGCGGACGCCCCGACCGGCCTCTCGCCACGGTCTGCTGGATGCTCTGGACCTGCACGAGCAGTTGCTTGATCGCTGCTTGCTGTTCCTGTGCCTCCTTCCGCAGATTGGCGATTTCAGCTTGGTCTGCCGCATTAGCCGTGGCTAGCCTTTGCATTTCGGCTTGGTCTGCGGCGTTGGTTTTGGAGAGCTTTTGGATTTCGTTCAGGAGCATGGCGTCGAGCTTGTAGTACTGCACGGTTTCGATCTGGCCGTCTTTGTTGCGGACTACGAGGTCGGGATAGACTTCTGCTACTTCTTCGGCGATTAGGCCGTACTGGATGGGTTTCGAACCGTCGCTGTAGGGCTTTTTGTAGCGGAACGTCACCGGCCGCAGTCGCAGCAGACCGTCGCTTGCCGCGCCCATGTCGTGGATGTCTTCCTTGTAGCGCCGCGAGGACGAAATTGTCCCAAGGTTTCCGTTACCGTCGATGACCACGCCTGTGGCACTGCCCCCGGTGGTCACGCCATTGATCCCCGCGATGTAGGCTGATGCCTGGGAGCTGCCGCCGATGCGGATCACTCCAGATTCTCCCGCCACGCCGTTGTTGCCGATATCGATGTTGTTGCTCTCAGCTCCGTTGAAATTCAAGCCGGCTTTGAACCCCAGCGTGATGTTCGAGCTTCCGCTCACTAAATCTGCGCCTGCAAGGTACCCGCTGGCGGTGTTGGAGTTGCCCGTGGTGATGCCGTCTAGTGCACCTGCCCCGCTGGCGGTGTTGTAGCTGCCTGCAGTGTCGAAGATAAGGGCGCCATCCCCTGTGGCGGTGTTGTACTCGCCCGTGCTGTTGAGGTAGAGGGTCTGAAACCCTGTGGCGGTGTTGCCGTAGCCCGACGTATTGCTGTAGAGCGCTTGCACCCCGCTAGCGGTGTTTGCGCTGCCCGTATTGGTAGCGGGCTCGGGGCTGCCCACAAAAACGTTATTGAGGCCATCCACAGTCAACACGTTCGTCCCGCCGATTTGATAGGGGTTCGTGGAGTTTACGGTGGCGGCGTTTAGCGTACCGCTCAGCGTGCCACCCGTCAGCGGCAGGAAATTGCTGGCGGCGTAAGTCTCGGCATTGCTTTGGGCCGTGCCCGCTGCATTTGTGGCAAAGGTCTCCGCGGTGGTAACTCCACCCGAAACCGCCGTCGTAACGCTGGTGTTGGTGGCGATCACTGCGGTATTCACCGTCAGCGCGTCCGCGCCAGTCGCCGGCCCCGCGCCGCCGTTTACTAGCAATCCTGATCCTGTTGAGACGCTTGTTACCCCTGCGCTGGATGGAAAAGTCTGGCCAGGGGCAAAGGTGATGACACCGGTCGAGGCGATCGAGAGCCCTGTTTCCGCCGGGATGTCAACGCCCGGGCCATACAGCAAATTGATCTTCCCCGAGGGTGAGGAGGTGTTATTGCTTACGGGCTCGGCCTGCCAGCGGAAGTGCTGGACGATGGGCGTGCCGTCGTTGCTGGCGAACGATGAGGCGAGAAAATCCAGGGGCTGAGAATTGTACCCCGTGGAGGCCGTGGACGTACCCACGGACGGCAATTGCAGCGTGCCACGGATAAATGCATTTCCTGTGACATCGAAGGGTCCCGCTGGGCTGCTGTTGCCGACGCCCACGTAGCCGGTGCTGGCTTGAAACATGATGGACTGTCCCAGGGCAGACGCGCATTTGCCAGAGGTGCCCGTCCAGATGGGAATGAAACCTGTCATACCTGTACCGCTGACTGTCTCAGCTCTACAAGTCGCAGCCGCAGCAACGGCGGCAGGGGCTGGGGTCGGTGAGCTCTGGGCCAGACTCGAGGCTGCCGTTGCGGTCGAAACTCCACTGACAGCGATGGAAACTGGGGCCTGGCTTGGCGTTTGAGGCTGGGTGGGGGCTAAGAGATAAGCACTAGCTGGCTTACCGCCCAGGGTGTCCGCATCCGCAGCTTTCATGGCATAAGGCACGCCGACCACCAACACCCGTGGTTGTTCATCGACGCCCGGCAAAGCGGGCTGGACGCCGAGCCATCGGGCCTCGCCCGTGGCAAAGACGCCGAGGGGTAGCCCTCCCGGCGTGCTTGCTCCCAGAAAAGCAGTGTAGTGTCCGTCGGCATCAGCCTGGACGTTTTGGGTTTCGACCCATAGAGCATCGCCGCCGACCTCATCTTGGTAGAGCGCGAACGCCACACTGACGGTCCCGCTTGCCGGCTTGTCGGCGGAATTCTTGACCGTCCCGCTGAACTGCACCAAGCGGGGCACCGTCGTCTGTTCCTGACCTTGTGCTTGGCCAGCGCCTGCTGCCAACACCGATACGAATACCAGCAGACAGAGCAACTTCGAGTTCAAGAAGCCAATAATGCTGATTTTCATGATGCCCTCTCTTTGGCCGACTCGGGAGGTAGTGTCGCGAAAGCGCCGGAGTCGCGACCTTGGATCATTCGCACGAGAGGGCTGCGCGAATTTGCGCGAGCCGTCCGGGAATTACAATGATAGGAATTCTGATAATCTGTCTGAGAGACTACCGTGCTGAATCATCGTGAGTTATCCTGTAGAGAGTCTCGCCCAAATCTCCGCTGTGGAATCACTCTTCAATTCGAGCCGCACATCGTCTTCGCCGACTTCCAGATGCTTTCGTTCCTCCTGCATCCGGTAGCTTGCGGTGAACGTCTATCGATGCAGGTTGCAAACGTGATTGGGTGCGGTAGTGCGCTATTTCGCGTACGTGACTAGGGCGTCGAAACGTGGGTCTCCATGCAACGATTTGAGGCCAGGTTCCTCCGATATCCTCAAGCGAGGTCGTATATGGAACCAGCGGTGTCCGGATACTCCGGCCCCAGGGCACGCTGTGGAATTTCCGTGCTCTGCTGCGAAAGTGACTGTGCACTTGGATAGAGGCCAGGGTTATCGCAAACGCGTCTCCCACTCCGTGCATCATCTAAGCTTGCAGCTCAGGGTCTTTCGTTAGGCCGCTGTCTGTGTCCGCGGTGGCCTTGTTCAGACTTCCGTGGGCCGTGATGCTATTGCCCCGCCTTTGGGCCGATGAAGTACCCTTCGTACTGCACATTATTTCCAGAGTGTTAACACACATATGCCCAGAGCGAGGGAGATGTCACTTGAGTTTCGCGTATTCGTCCAGGGCCCTGCTCAAGGTTGGGGGATATCCGAGTCGGCGTCTTTCCACGGAGCCGAGATGTCCGGAGTGCTCGGGGGCATCTTGAATAGGATCAGAAATGCTCGACGAGCCAGATGTTGCTGTCGGCAGTCTGGGTCTGAAAGGCCAGATACTGGCCGTCGGGGGACGGCAGAGGCTGCGTCATCCATTGCCTACGAGCGTAGTTCAAAAGAAGTTGCGCCTTTCCCGTCGTTGCAACGCGGACAAGATTGAAGGACTCGGGCAAATAAGTCGTAAGAAAGAAGCCCTTTTCGTCGGCAGCCCAGGCCACAGACTGAAAGTCGCCCCAACCTGGCTCCACGGAGAGTTCGTGCCAAGCCTGGTTGGATAGCGTGAAGATTTCGACACGATCCTTGTGGCTATGGTCAACCACCGCGAGTTGTGAACCGTCGGGGGAAAGGGCCCATGCCGTGGCCCAATGTCGATCCAGCTCTATTTTGCTCAGCTGATCGCCTTTGCCGTGCAGCGGATCAAGTGCGTAGAAACGCAGATTATTCTCATCCCAATCGGACATCACACAGGTTTTTGCGGGCTTCTGCGGGCATGCGAATTGGATATCGGCCGCTCCCGGGGGAAGCTCGAGAACGGTTTCCGGCGCACCGCCGGCAGTGCGCTGGCGCATCAGCCATCCCTTGGCGGGCGAGTCCTTGCCGTTGGGGAGGGCAAATTCCCAGTATAAAATCCAGGCTCCGTCTGGGCTGAGGCCATTTCCGCTTCCGAGTCGGCGTTGCGCATTGGAGACAATCCTTTCGGGAACGCTGTCGTGCAGCCCCTGTTTAAATAGTTCCCACATTCCGTCTCGATTCGATACAAAAAGGAGATTGCGGCTGTCGTGCGTCCACGCTTCTGGCATGCTGTCGTGATTGTCCAGGGACAAGCGGCGAGGCGCTTTTAGGGCGACGGACTGTTGGTCGAGTTCTCCCACGTATATATCCTGGTTCACGCGAACCCTAGTGAACGCCAGGATTTTTCCATCGGCTGTCGTCGTCATACTCAAAGGGATGAAGTCGGAGGGTTGAGTGAGGCGGCGCGGCTTTTGAGAAGAGAATCCATCGGCTGGATTTGCGTGTATCTGCCACAGGCTCCATTTCGACTCTCCTGATGAGGGTTGGGAGTCTTCGACGGTAACCGAAAGATTCCAGTCTGGCGACCAGTTCAGGCATCCGAATGGCGGGCAAGCGAGCGTGCCTGGCGAAGGCAGGTCCGATTCGGATACAAGGGATTTCGGTGAACCGCCGGTTGCAGGCAGGATTTCGATCGACGTCTCAAGCGATTGAGGGCCCCTCAACTTCCCATGCCAATATGCGATCCAGCGACCATCGGGGGACCACACAGGATTTGCAGTGCGCTGATCCTTCTCGGCTGCAACCAGCTTCCGCGGCGCTTCGCCTGCGAGTCCGGATATCCAGATCTCTTGCGGCTGGTGCAACGCGCCAGTTTCGAAGACCATGGACTTGCCGTCCGGCGAGATTGCGGGAGGCGAGGTTTGCTGGCGGAGCAGCTTCGGGGCTGCTTCGCCCAGGACTGGAACCATCCAGACACTGGGCCCTTCGGAAACCGAAGCACGCCTCGTGACCAATAGCCTCCCGCCATCGGGAAACCACGAGATTGCCCAAATCTGCGCGGCTGGGAAGTCGGCGGGGAGGGAGATATGACGGATTTCACCAGAATTTACCGAGCGCACCAAGAGACCAGTTTGGTCCAAGTAGGCTACATGCTTGCCGTCGGGAGCAATCGCCGCAGTCGACACATAGTCTTCCGGGGGATTCGCGGTTAGCTGTCGCTCGGCGGGTTCGGGGGACCGCTCCGAAGATCCGCTCCTCCATTTGTACCAGCCAACGCCGAGCACCACCAAAATCAAGGCGGCGGCGCCGAGCCCCGGGACGCTGCGGCGCCAGTCGGTTTGCGGCGGCTTCTCTGCGACCGGAATTGGCGCAGTCGAAAAGCCCAGAGGTCGAACGAAAGGGATGGTGTGTCTCGTCGGTTCGATGAGAGTGACGGGTGTGATGAAACGATAGCCGCAACGCGGAATGGTCTCGATGTACCTGGGTTCGTCGGCATTATCTGCAAGCGTGTCGCGGACTTGTTTGATGCAGAAGTTGATGCCTCCCTCGAAGTCCACGAAGGTGTTGTCCCCCCAGAGGCAGCGCTGAATCTCTTCGCGGGTCACGATTTGGCTGGATCGATCTGCGAGCAGCAGTAGAACGCGGAAGGGCTGGGGATGAATCTTTAGCAGAATGCCGGCCTTGCGCAGCTCGCCTGCTGTGGCGTTCAACTCGAATTCGCCGAAACGTAGCACGGCCGAGGGTCGCACAGGCGAGGCCATGACAACTCCAGTCGGGACAGCGGTTAGTGATTCTATCATTTAATTCATCGGGAAAGACGGCAGAGTTTGAAGTGACCATCAGTGAGTTATAACTCTTGGAGATCGAAGACGATAGGCTCTCAGACGAATCTCAGAGTTCCTATCATTGTGATTCACGAAATACTCGATCACATTCGCGTGGCCGCTCGTGCGAGATGATCGGCGTCGCTATTCCGTCGATTTTTCCGACGCAACTTCCTGAGATGGCCAAAGAGAGGACACCATGAAATTGGGCATTTCCAGCTTCATCTTCTGCATGTGCTTGATCGTCGCATTGGCGATTTCGGTTCAGATGCCTGCGCAAGCGCAATCTACAGGCGACAATCGCGGAGGCAAACTTGTCGAATTCCATGCCCCCAGGGCTGGGACGGCTCCCGGCTTTGGCACTCAGCCTTTCGCTAACAATGACCTCGGAGTTGTCGTGGGCAGCTATGAGGACGCGAGTACTGTGTTTCACGCCTTCCTACGCACTCCCGACGGCCACCTGACCTCGTTTGATGCCCCCAAGGCGGGCTCCGTGAGCGGTGCCAGCCAAGGGACCGTCGCATACAGCATCAACGACCTGGGCCTAATTGCGGGATCGGTCGCGGACAGCAATAGTTTGGACCATGGCTTCGTGCGCTTTCCGAACGGCCTCTACATCAGCTTTGAGGCACCCGGAGCGGGAACAGGCGCGGACCAGGGCACTTTCGCCTATAGCATCAATCGGGAGGGGGCCACGGCGGGAGTTTACCTTGACGCAAACAATGTCCAGCACGGCTACGTGGGTTCTGCTCGGGGTGAGATCACCGGGTTCGATCCGACGGGGTCGATCTATACGATGGTGTGTGAGGAAACGTGCCTGAATTCTGAGGGCGTAGCGACGGGATTCTGGGAAGACGGGAGCTTCGTCATCCACGGTTTCATCCGCGAGCCGAACGGGACGCTTACTACGGTCGATGCGCCCGGCGCGGACGGAGTCACCATCTCTGCAAGCATCAACTTCGAGGGCACGACTACGGGGTATCTCATTGACTCGAACGGCGTTGCGCACGGCTACATCCGCACCCGCGGCGGCAACTTTACTACCTTTGATGTGCCTGGTGCGGCTGGCGCTGGGACCGCGGCTTTCTCGATCAATTCGCTGGGAGCGGTGACTGGCGAATACTTTGACGCGAATAACGTGATGCATGGCTTCTCGCGCTCGGCGGGTGGTGCTTTCTCGACATTTGACGCGCCGGCTGAGGGGACGATGGCATTTCAGGGCACGCGGCCCTCGACCAACAACCTGGAGGGAGCGGTGACCGGCTGGTACATCGACGGGAACAATGTGTATCACGGCTTCGTATGGGTGCCGTAAGGCCTGCGCTAATTTCAAGGAGTGGGTCGCGTAGCGAGGGGAACTTCGCGGCCCAATTGCCTTCATCACCCTGGCCGCTGATGACGCAACGGTTCAACCACCGAAGGCGAACTGCATCACTCATCCGATTCAGCACCGACCATGGTCGTTTGCAACATAGCTTTGTCGAATGTTGGACCCGCCGCCAAGCAGATCAGCTTGTCTCCCCGGAATTTTTCGGTCTGGCAGTTACCGCGATCCTTGTTGTAGTTCACCCGAACATGGTGACCGTTCCGCTGTTTCGTGAAATAGCACATCTCTCTATGATCGGAGTCTTCCCTGTACGTGCCGGGATCGAACCAATACGTCACTGCTTGCGGTGGTGCATTTGATGTGTTACGGCCCTTCACGTACCTGATGTTCAGCGGAAAGCCCGACAACTTTGGTCCCCATTCCGGGTGCCAGGACGGGTCGATTTGCTGGGGAATAAACGCGGTGAAAAGTACGGTGGCGTCGCTGCGTCGGCTCACTGGTGATCTACCTTTTTCAAAGTGCACCAGGAGTCCGAAAAACAAAACGCCGCCCCAGGCATCAGGCGGCGATTGATTTCGAGAGATTATTTTCGGAAACTGCGTTTCCGCACATCGAGCCAGATTCGCTCAAGGCACCGTGGCGTCTCTCTCGCCCGGTTGCCGGACCCGGATTACTCCGGGCCACTCCTGATGCTGAAATTGATTATAGCACTTCGCATTCGGGAATCCTTAACATCTAAAGTAGGTGACCCTCGGCCAATGGCCGGGGATGGACTGACCCCTTGAATTGGCACACTCGCGATGGGCACACTTTCCGGGGAGGAGACGCGAGTGGAGAGAAGAAAGCGATATTCCCGGAAGTTCCAGCGCATGGCTGTAGAGCGCATGAGGAGCTGCGAGAGCGTCGGAGAGTTGGCCAAGGAACTCGGGGTGATCCAGCGATGCCTCTCCAAGTGGCGCACCAAGCTGGAGGCGGTGGAAGCTGGCGAAGAAGCGTCGCGCCCAAGCACACACGCATTGGCCCACCGAACGGAAATCCTTCAGGTAAAGCGAATGCTCGCCGAGAAGGCGATGGAAGTGGATTTTTTGAAGGGTGCCTTGCAAAAAATCGAGGTTCGACGCCAGCGCAGCAGCGACTCTGGCGGGATGAAATCTACGAACACATCCAAGAAATGATGCCTGGAAGCGGCAGGCCACACCAGGCCCTTTCGCGCACGTTCCCAAGCCACCTTCCAGCGTTGCATCGGTCGCGTCGGGTCAGTCTCCCAGACGCACGACCCCCACCGTCTCGCCACCACCAGGCACTCTGCTGCCCAGCCATGAGTTCGTCCCACAATGCTCGCTTTATGTTCGCCACGAGCGCCGGGTAGACCTCCTGGCCGCGATGGCGATCCAGGACGGAACCCGCTCCTAAGAAACGGCGGATGTCCGCGCGGCGGTGTGCGCGAGAGCCCTGCTGTGGTTTGTCCATGAGGTGTGCCTCATGCTGGCAGCGACACGCCCTCACCGGGCTGCTTCATTTCGTGCAAGGTGTGGTCTGCGAGTTTTTCAATCGTTTCACCATCATGAGGGTAAACCGCGATGCCAATGCTGACTGACAGCTGAGGTTGCTGGCCGTCCCTCGCTATACGCTCACGAATCCTGCGGGAAAACTGCTGAGCGCCTTCCATTCCTGTCTCTGGCAGAATGACGCCGAATTCATCGCCGCCGTAGCGACCCGCGATATCGATGCGGCGACACTGGTCGCCCAGAATATTGGCTACCCTACACAGCGCACGACTCCCTACAAGATGGCCATAAGCGTCGTTAATTTTCTTTAGGCCATCTACATCGAGTAGAAGAAAGGCAATAGTCCGGCCTGTGCGTCGCGAGCGGTTCGTCTCCCTTTCAAACACATTGAGGAGGTCGCGCCAGTTGGCCAACCCCGTTAAGGGATCGCATGCTGCCAAATGAAGGACCTCCTCCTCCGCCGACTTGCGTTCCGTAATATCGAACGCCGTGAGTAGTCCGGCTGGCTTACCACGAATCTCAATCCGGCGCATGGTGACGTCGAGCCATCTTGCGCCGGCCTCTTTTGTGAGGACTTTGATTTCGAAGCGTCGGGGACCACGCTCTCCGTCCAAGCATGCCAATCCTTGCTCAATCAGAGTGTGTCGGGAATCCGGGTGCGTAATCTCCCACGAACTCAAACCATAGAGCTCTTCGCGCGTATATCCGGTAATTTCTTCGGCCGCCCGATTCGCGTAGCAGCACTGTGTCCCCTGATAGACGATGATCGCAGAGGCTACCGTTTCCGCCAAAGTACGGAATCTATCCTCGCTTTCCCGCAGAGCGGTGTCGGCATGTTCTCGTTCCTCGCGAAGGTATTTTTCCTGCATAGCGCGGCGGATGGCTACGGGGAGGCGGGTCAGTCGGTCTTTCAAAATGTAATCGTCGGCGCCATGCTGGATACACTCCACTGCCTTTTCTTCTCCGAGCGCTCCGGACACTAGGATGAAGGGTATGTGTCTGTTCTGCTGCCGCACCAGTTGCAGGGCATCCATCCCCGTCCAGGTCGCGAATTGGTAACCCGCTAAAACCACGTCGTAGGCTTGCGTGCGCAGCTTTTCGGAGAGGTCTTCAAGCGCAGGGACCGGGTCGCACTGGAACTCCAGGTTTGCGTTTGTTAATGCCCTGCGGCATAGCTCCAAGTCAGCAGCATCGTCTTCAAGAAACAAGATCCGGACCGGACGTTCGGAGAGTGGACACTGTTTTGGCGATTCTTCGTTCATTGGATCCCGCCTTTGCCGATCCGACGGGTGAGCAGCGCTGGTTACTCGCAGGTGGAGGGGTAGCGGTGACGTTGCTGGCCGATCTGTCGGACGTTGGCACGTTAGTAAACCACTATGTAAATTTTCGGCGCGCAGCCTTCGCCCTGTCAAGTCTGAACCGTCCAATCATGCCGAAACGATAACTCAAGGCCTCTGTGTCGATGTTTTGCGGCGTGACCGACTGCGGGCTGTCCGAACTGGAAACTGTGCGTTGGCGACTGCGAGCGCAAGTAGATTGATAACACCGATCAGATTGATGGCGGTTGTCAATGAGAGGTTTGAGAGCGGCCCTGCTCCAGATGGCGGCCTATTGGACAGCCTGCACCCCCACCGGGTCAACACGGTCTTCGTTGCGCTCCCGATCCGAGCTACGCTTGGCTGCTTGATGAATCATGCAAGCCACGACGGAATCCCGGTGGCGTAGCAGCCCCATCAACTCGTCAAATGATTCCCGGTAGGCTTCATCGAGTAGAACCCAGTCGGTTTGAATCTTTCCTTTGAGTAGTTTGCCGAGCTCCGCTATGCGCTCCTCACTGTTAGCCGCCATTACACCCTCCCGTAGGCTCTGCTTTAATTGGTATCGCCATCCTACCTGGGCCGGTGAACTCCAATTTTCCACACTGCATGGCGCGGCGTCTAGTGGTTATGAGGGACAGTTGTTTCAGAAGCGTTACATCTGTTTAGTGCGGAGCAAGCCTTATTCGCTCAGGACGACGCTTAGCAGAGAACTGTGGATCTCGATCTTACCATTGTAATCAATGAAGCCCAGTTTCCTGAACTTGTTCATGAACATATTGATCCGGGAGCGTGTTGTCCCGACCATTTCCGCTAGCGTCTCCTGAGATATTTTCGGTAGCATCTTTTGCGGCTGGTCTTGCTTGCTATAACGGGCGAGCAGCAATAGAGCACGAGCTAGCCGTTTCTCAATGGAGTTAAACAGCTGATCGACCAAGTCCTCTTCGACTCGGATATTTCTAGTGAGGAGGTAAGCGATGAACCGGTCGGAGAGCTTATGTTCTTCGTGAAGGACGCGAATCATTTCATTCTTTTCGATCACCAGTACGCTAGTGGGCGTAATCGCAGTCGCTATGCCCATCCGGAAAGGCAAGCCTGCCAAGCATCCCTCGCCGAAGAAATCACCAGGCCCCAGTAGCGCTACCACTGCCTCCTTGCCTAGCTTACTGACGACTGAGAGCTTCACGCCGCCTTCTTGGATGTACATTACCGTCGAGGCGGGATCGCCTTGGGAATACATTCTCTCTGTCTTCGATACTCCACAACTGCTCTTGTTAGGCCAGCCGAATCGAGAAAAGCGTGGACATTGAAGGCGCGCGGTCCCTTAGGTTTTTTTAGCGATTGGACATCGGAATTTTTGATTACTTCTCGCATGGTGTCTTCAGCCCGGGCCTAGGACAAGGTAAAACATGCTGTGGGCCATCGATTAAGTAGCGGGTTCTCGAAAGCGTTAGTTTAGCCCCAGCTCCTAACGCTAGAGCATCTTATGTACGATAACGTACCATACGTAATAGTTAAATTACAATCCTTTGAATGCCCTCTGTTCCCTGGGAATTACCCTTAGGGAGGCTGGTGACCTCGCCTTCGACAAAAAGAGACTCTCCCGCCGAATAAATGGATTTGCACAGCGAAGCAGGTATTTACGGGGGCAAGAATCCTCGAACGCCAGCATACGGACCGGTCCAGGACCAGGTGAACTGACAACCGGCCAGGTTGTGTGCTATAGCAGGTCGTCAAGTCTGTTCGAGAGGCGCGGCTCTGCAAAAGCCCAACGGATCGTCTATAGGCCTGTTGTTAGCTGATGACGCCGATTTGGTACGCTCGGCCGTCAGACGGTTACTGGAGGCGGAGCCAAACATAAAGCTCCTCGGCGAAGCGGTCAATTTTTCCCAGACCCTTCACATGGTCGCGATTTTGAAACCCACCGTGGTGCTGATGGATCTTCACATGCCGGATGAGCACGAGGTTAGCCCTGCCCTCGTCAGATCCCGGTTTAGCGACGCCGGCGCACGATTGCTGGTGATGTCGATCTGGACTGACGACGAGTCACGCGCGTTGGCAGGAAAGTACGGAGCCCTCGCGTTTTTGGATAAGGCCACAATTGCATCGAGCCTCACAGAGGCGATACTGGGGTTGGGTTAGCGGAAGTCGTCACTCGACCGCAAGATTGGTCTGCTCCTTCCAACGTTGTTCGTCCCACATAACGCGCCATCCGCTCGTTTGGCGAGGGCGGATGACCCGTCGTCATTTTGAGTATTCGATTTCGACACCTTCCCGCGTTAGAACAAATTTTACGCAGATTCCACAGAGAAATTTGAAGGTCGTTTCGCGCTTGCCGACGCCTTCCTTCTCGATGATGACGCGGTAGGTGCGGTAGGGGAAAATGGTGACAGAGAAAGCCCCAGCAGCGCCTGTGGTGACAAGAACTGCCTTGGGCGAATCGGCGCGGCTGAGTTCGGGATCGTCCATTTCAAAAGCCAAATGCACATCATCGAGAAAAGCTCCTCCGGGGCCGACGACGGAGCCATTGAGCTGGCAAGGCTCGGGTACGACGGTCTGCATGGTGACGCCGCCGATGAGTTGGCGCTTGCCTGTGTTCTCTGGTGTGGCATAGACGGCCATTTCGCAATTTTCAAACTGGCCGGGTTTAGTGTCTCTGGGGGCCGTGAAATCGACGCGCACCATGCGCGGACAATCGAAAGCCTGAAGCGTGAAGTTTTGTTCACTCGCTTTGCATTGCCACTTCTCATCGCGGCTGCGAGGTTCGACTTCGATACGGGCGGGAACCATGTAAGGATTTTCGACCCGGACGTTGAATACGGAAGCTGCCACAGAAAAATTTCGCTGTGTGACGTTGTTGTTGAAGTTGGTGTCGAGGCCGTAGGCGATGCTTACCTGGATGCACTGGTGGCTTGGGGCAGCCGGGCTCCAAGGCTGCATCACGGGTACGGTAGTCATCGGTGGAACTGTGACTTGCACGGTTCCGAGGTGAAAAAACTGGTTGTTGCCCACGGCAAACTCATACACGCCGAAGTTGACGAGGACGGTGGCAGGTACTGAGCCGAAGTTCCTGACCTGTGCTGTGATGGTATCCGGCACGCCGGTGGTGGGCGGAGCGGCCGTGGTGATGTCCTTCGCGTTATCCCATGCCGGAGTGGGCGGAGCCAGGGCGCAAATCCCGCCCGGAGTAGCGGGTGGACCGGCGCAGCTGGGGAAACCGACATCGGTGGAAGCGCCAGTGCTGATAGCATTCCAAACGTTCAGGATTCCGTGGCCGAATGCCTTATTCCAGACGGGATCGACCGAGGGATAAGTCGCTCCGTTCAGCGTGAAATTCCGCGACGAATCAGCCGTGCGAAGGAGCAGATCCTTCAGGCTGCCGGGGTCCATGGTGGGAGAGGCTTGCAGGACGTCGGCGATCGCACCGGTGACGTGAGGGGCGGCCATCGAGGTCCCGGCGTCGGGATGGTAATCCATCGTGCTGCTGCCCGTCGAGCATTGCGTAAAGACCGCGGCGGCGCTGGCGCTACAAGCGGACCATATGTCGAATAACGGGTTGTCGACGTCGAGGGACGATGTACCTCTTCCGCCGGGTGCCGTGATGTCCGGCTTCAGCGCGAGCAGGTCTGGCGAGATCAAGTTGAAATCCTTGCGCGGGCCGGTCAGGTAATAGTTGGAAGCGATCGTATCATCGGTTCGAGTGACGGTACCCTGGTCATCGCTGGCGTTGACCGTGATCGCGAAGGACGCGGAGCCGGGATAAACAGTGAGTTGGGATCCGGCGGCCACAAGGCAGTTTGTCGAGTTGCCGTGAGCGATCGACATGGCGACTCCAATGGCACCTAGGTAGTTCACCTGCTGGGCCATAGCGCTCGTGCCGTCATCATCACCGCCGGAGCAAAAGCCGAGGCTCATATTGCCTCCGCGGATGTTGAAAGCGGCGGCGTGAGTGCCGAGCCAATCCAACCCCTGCTGCACATTTGAGCAAGCCCCCCCTGCGTCGCACACTTTTATAACAGCCAGGCCGGCGCCGGGCGCGACTCCTCCGCAGTTTGTGGGCGAACCGTCGTCCGGAGTTCGGCAAACTCTTCCTGAAATTTCCTTCCCAAGCGCAATGCCGGCAACGTGGGTGCCGTGGCCGTTGTCATCGCCGGGATGAGTACTTCCATCTCCGGGGTCGGAGGGGTTTGTGGCGTCGAATCCGGCAACGAATTTTCCCGCGAAGGCTTCGTGCGTGTCGTCAACACCGGTGTCGAGAATGGCGATGTTGACACCTATGCCTGTGAACCCTTTGTCCTCGGCAGTGCTGGGGGAGTAGGTGTTGCTCGCTCGGGCCTGAACGGCGCGCGTGCCAACGTCATTCATGATCTGTCCGACTTCCTGCCACTCCACCATCGCGACCTGCGGCAATCCGGCGAGCTTGGCCAAGTCGTCGAAAGGAACCCGATCCACGAGCACGAAGGTGATCATTTTTCCGACGTACTTGATTTGTCCGAATTTACCGAGAAGATCCTTAATCTGGCCCGTAGACAAACATGTGTTGAGATCGACGACGACATTCACGTTTTGACCCGAGTGGAAGCGTTTTTCGATCTCATCGTCGATGAAGTTCCGGTTTTTGTCGCGAATCCATGTTGTATGCTTCCGCTGGCCGATTAAAGCCTTGATACTGTGCGTCCGCACAACTTGCTGCCATTCCAGGGGCGTGAATGAGCTAGCGGATCGACTGGTTGTTGAAGCCAGGATTACGAGAAGCAAAACTAAGGGCGCGGATATTGACAGTCGACGAACCATAGAGACCTCCTTCGTTGGAATCTTCCAGAAAACGTGGTCACGTATGCGTTCGTGCTTCGCGAACGTGAAGGACCTTCGGGCGGGAATATATTCCTATTTAGTTATCGAATCAAATATAATATCTTGAATGTATTGAAGCCTTAGTATATCCAGACGAGGGAAGAATTACGCCGGATGTTTGTCGGGACTGACTGTTTGAGATTGCACACAAGCCCGATGTGATCCTCTGCCGGTGGGCGCGACTTGCGTTTCGTGCTTGTCAAGATCGAGGGCGGCATTGAGTTGCGCCTGGAGCGCGAGCAGTTCTTTCATGCGCGCCTCGTGCTCGACGGGCTTGTTGGCTTGGGCTTGAGGTCGGCGAGGGTCTTCGTCAAGCGCGCCGTGCTCTTACTCTGAACAACGTGGCCCACGCCGCGATTGCCTCGGCCTATAGCACACCTGGCTGGCCCGAATCGGAAAGGTCCCTAGCCGCGTCAGGTTTCCCCGCGCCGAATTTAGCCGTGGCGGCATCACACGACGGGGTGCTGCCAAGGACTTGGAGACCCTCCATCCGGGATCTCGTATCACGGGGAAAGGTCCGGGCTCATAAATTGCGGGTCGGAGCCCTATGCCGTTCCGAATCTGCGCCGTTGCCTTGAATCATGGAAACTTTGGCGATAAGAAAGACGCTATGGCCATAAGCCATTGACAAAGCTATGGTAACAACATATATTAGTGTTGACACACGTCAGAAAAAGAGTATAGTATTATTGACATATGGGATAGGATATGCCGTCGAACACCATGAACGAAGTTCGTAAGAAAATCTGGGCCAAGCATCGCGGCTGGGTTTTCAGCGCGAAGGAATTCGCAAACCTTGGCCCGCGGACTGCTGTGGATCAGGCGCTATTCCGGCTGCAGCGGATCGGCGAAATCCGCCGCATTGCGCGCGGCATCTATGAGTATCCTAAAGTGCATCCCGAGATCGGGGTTCTTTCGCCTTCTCCTGAAGCCGTCGCTATGGCGGTAGCGGCAAAAACGAACAGCCGGGTCATGGCCTCGGGAGCGAAAGCCGCAAATCTCCTTGGGTTCTCGACGCAAGTGCCTGCACAAAACGTGTTTTTGACGGATGGGCGTTCCCACAAAATCCGAATCGGTAATCAATGGGTGGTGCTCAAACATGTGGCTCCGTCGAAGATGATTGGCGCGGGGACCGAGGCGGGAGTCGTCATTCAAGCCTTCCGCTTTGTCGGGCGCCAGGGCATAGGGGAAATTCCGGTGGAATCGTGGTCGAAGAAGATCCCGGTATCGGTTAAGACTGAGATCAAGCGCCTCGCGGCTGGAGTGCCGGTGTGGCTGCAGCCGACTCTTGCTCGTCTGTCTGCAGAGGTCTGAACTCGATGGACAATTTCGCGAAGCGGGCGGCGACCGACCGCAAGACATATTTCGACGAGACGGCCAGCCGCAGGGGCTCTAGCAGCACAGCAATTGAAAAGACTTTTGGGTGTGTCTGGCGATCCGTTACCCGGAGACGTCTGGTCCTCCGACCGGGATGACACGCGAAAGGCTTTCCAGCTCGGGAAGAAGCTGGCCGAGATTCAGCTCGAGGGATTTGAACAGATCATCGGCTCCTTCTAAATTCCCGGACCGAGCACAGTCCTCCAGCGCGGCAGCCGCGCGTGAGACACCGACGGCGCCTAAATTTGCCGAGGCCCCTTTCAGGTTGTGGGCATGGCGTTCCAACGCCTTTGCGTCCCGGGTATCGACGGCACTCCTGATATCTTCCATAATTCTCGGGCATCCCTCACGAAACAGTTGGGCCATTTCGTCGAACAATTCCCGATCACCTTCCAGGCGGTTGAGCACCGCGGGCAAGTCAATTGACGACCCCGGGCCCGGGCCCGCCGAAGCCATCTCGATTCTTCCAGCAACCGCTTTGCGGCTTCCGATTTTACCGATCAAGGCCAGTAATTCCGGAGTGTGGATGGGCTTGGTGAGGTAATCGTCCATGCCGGCGGCGATGCACCGCTCCTCGTCTCCCTTCATGGCATGCGCGGTCATCGCGGCAATCGGGATGTGTTCGCCGGTGGCTTTCTCAGACTCCCGGATGGCTCTGGTGGCCTCCCATCCGTTCATCTCCGGCATCTGAATGTCCATCAGGACGAGATCGTAGGAATCTTTCCCGAGTGCCGCGAGTGCTTTCTTGCCATCCGCGGCGATGGTGACCGCATGGCCCTGCTTCTCGAGAATCCGGAGCACCACCAATTGATTGACGGCGTTATCCTCGACCAGGAGAATCCGCACTTGCGGCCGATTTTCGCGGAGAGAGTGGCGGGTCACCAGCGAAGACGGAAGGTTCGTTGTGGGCCGCGTCGCCAAAGCGGTGACGATGGCGTCCAGCAACTCCGACTGCCGAATGGGTTTCGTCAAATAGGCGGAGACCCCGATCTCTCGGCAGCGCACGGCATCGCCCCGCAGGCCGGCGGAGCTCAGCATCATCACCGTGGCGGGGCCCCAGTCTGGGTTGTTCTTGATGGATTCGGCCAAAGCGAATCCGTCCATTTCAGGCATTTGCGCGTCAAGAAGGATGAGCGGAAAGCTCCTTCCGAGGCGCTCGTCTTCTCGCAGCGCAGTGATCGCATTGGCCCCGCCATCCACCGCCCTTGGATTCATGTGCCAACTTTCGAGCATCTTGACCAGGATTTGGCGGGTGGTGGCGTTATCGTCCACCACCAGCACCCGCAGGCCACGCAGGGTTGACGGATCCCTCGGCACTAACACGCGCGTGGGCGCCTTCTGCAGCACAAAGCGGGCCGTGAAGTGAAACTGGCTACCCTTGCCAGGCTCACTCTCCACCCAGATTCGTCCGCCCATTAGTTTGACGAGCCGCGAAGAAATTGTGAGCCCCAGCCCGGTGCCTCCGTACTTGCGGGTCATCGACCCATCCGCCTGGTTGAAAGCCTCGAAAATTGCCGTTTGCTTTTCAACCGGCACGCCGATGCCGGTGTCGGTCACAGTGAAATGGAGCCCAATCTCTCCCTCCGTTCGCGTTTCCACTTGCGCGTGCAAAACCACCTCGCCGTGTTCGGTGAACTTGATGGCATTGCCCACCAGATTGACGATGACCTGTCGCAGCCGCCCCGGATCCCCGACCAGCGCATACGGAACCTCCGGACCAATCTCAAACGCCAGTTCGAGTCCCTTCTGGTGCGCCCGAAGGCTCAGCGTCTTCATCGTGTTGCCCACGCTGTCGGCCAGATTGAAATCGATCGCGTCGATTTCCAGTTTTCCAGCCTCAATTTTCGAGTAATCGAGGATGTCGTTAATCAGGGACAACAACGAGTCTGCGGACATCTTCGCCAGGTTCAAATACTCACGTTGCTCAGGATCCAGCTCGGTGTCGAGGACCAGCTCGGTCATGCCCATGATTCCGTTCATGGGGGTGCGGATTTCGTGACTCATGTTGGCCAGGAACTCGCTCTTCGCACGGTTCGCTGCTTCCGCCGCCTCCTTAGCTTCGCGAAGCACATCGCCGGCCCGTTTGTGCTGAGTAATGTCGCGGCCGATGCCGATGATTCCGATCGTCTGACCGTGCGGATCGCGCCAAGGAACCTTCGACGTCAACAGCCACTTCGCGTTTCCTTCGGCGTCCACCGCCCTTTCCTCGCGATTAACCATCGGCTGTCCGGATTGGATGATGGCTTGCTCGTCGGAAAAGAAAACTGCTGCAAAGTCTTGCGGAAAATAGTCGTAATCGGTCTTCCCCAGCAAATCGTTGGGATTCTGCACACCTACCAGCCCGGCAACTGCACGGTTGGCCAAAACGAAACGGCTCCCCCGATCCTTGACGTAGATGTAGTCAGGCATGTTATCGATCAACGTGCGTAGCAGCCGGCGCTCTCCCGAGAGCGTTTCTTCCGCTCGCTTGCGCTCCGTGACGTCTCGAAAACTCCACACGCGGCCCACATTTTTTCCGTTCACATTTTGGGGCTCCGAATGGCGCTCGAAGACTCGCCCATCCTTGAGTTCCAGTACATCGTCGGTCTTCGCTTTGGAGTCGGCGCGCGCCGCGCGGACCTTGCTGCTGAATGCCTCGGTGTCCTGCAGTTGGGGCTCAATAAAATCGAGCAGAGACCGCTCATTGCGGCGTTTCAGCATGGAGTCCGGAACCGTCCACATGGTCGCGAATTTCTGGTTGTGCGCGACGATTCCGCCAGCCGAGTCGACCACCAGAATTCCATCGGCGGTGGACTCCAGCGTGGCGCGGATAGTTTCCGTGCGCTCTAGAACCCGCCTCTTCAAGGCCACCACCCACAAGGTGCCGGAAAGAATTGTCAGGACGCTAATCGCCAGCAACGCAAGGATTCGACCGGCGGTCCACCACGAAGGCTCTTGCAGGGCCACCACATCCTCCGGCGAGCGCAACAAGATTCGAAACGACATGGGCAGTGCGGCGCCTTCTCGCTGGGCGGACAGATATTTGTCCACTTGCACCGAGCAGACTCCAGTGAGTTGAAGTTCGCTGCCGACCCGCCAGGACGCTAGTTCTTCGGCTTTTACCCAATTCGGAAGGACTGCGAAGAACAGCATTCCTCCGGACGACATCACCAGTGTGGGATACTCCGAGCTTAGATCCTGATTTACCAGCCGGCCCTGGATTTGCACGAGCTTTGCGTCGTAATCGCCTTTCATCGCGTCTGGCGCGGTGACCGACGGGGCAGCGATGGGCTGGCCGCTGCCCTGGGGCTTGAAAATCGCGTCCTCCAGCATCGCGGAGTACTCACCCATCGCGGGAAAACCCACCGCATCCACCACGTCGCCCAGCTTCAAAGGTGTTTTCTGAACGGTGGGAATGAAGAGTCCCTGCGAGCCATCTTCAATGTAGAGCCACCGCCCAGGCCACTGCAACGTTACCTGCCCGGTCACTCGAACGCGATGGACGAACCGTGCGCCCGGCGCGAATCGCAACAAGGTGTTGACGGCATGGGCTGGTAGCGCGAAAGGATCGGCCGGGGCGGGCTGCTCGACGCTCACCGTGGCAAGGGACGGGAAGAGCAAGCGAGCCCCCACCATTTGGCGGTTCTTGGTCCATACTGGGGCCGCATTGCCACGAATCAATACTTGTGCATCGATCAAGCGAGCGTAATCGGCTCCCGCCTCCACGGGCGTGATTCCGCGGATCATCCCGTCTTCCAAGGCGAGTGTCAGGGTGACGGTGTGGCCGGAGTTCTCGATTGAATGCACGACAGCCTCGACTTCTGTCCATCGCGAGTCGTAGGCCCCGGTCATTAACTCCCCCAGGCTTCTCCGCGGGGCTTTGGCTGGCAGCTCAGACTGCCCAACGACCCTGACCTCCGATCCCTCAAGGATGGGCGCGTAATTCCCTGGCGCACTGACACCACTCATATCGACCACCGAGCCCGGCCGGATGGGAAGAATCGGCTGTGGCGGGACCAGGACAGCTATGCAGCCGGTGGAGTCACAGATGAAGTAGGCGCCAACCTTGGGACTAGTATAAGGATCGTAATAGGTCACTACGCCATGCAGGCGAACGGGATAACCCAGCTTGGCTTGGTCAGTCGGCAAGCTGTGCGCCGCGAGGGCCGTGGTCAGGGTGGGCAACGCTTGGCGCGGCGCGCTGGGCTGCTGTGCAAATACACTCACTGCAAAAGAAAACACGACTAGCGCGGCGGAAAGTGACCGCTTCGCGTGCGCTACCGCGTGTTGAGTGCGGATAGGCGAGACTCCCTTGGCCGAAGAACCCTGCGCATCACCCTTCTGGTTCAAGCCATTCGCGGGCCGCGGCATAACACGACCCCCACAGTTCTCATGGTCCACTTCGCGTTTCCCGTCCAATTCTTTGTGTAGGCGGAGTGGTCCCTGCAGTGGCGATTACCCAATTAGAGTGGAGAGGCGGCAAGTAGGGGCAAGTGATGCAAACCGCTGTGCCCTCCATGCCAACATCAGTAAGTCCAGTTCTTTTAGTTAACTAGCAAGATTGAGGGTACGAGATCTGGCCAATACACTGGGGCCTGCGCCAGCGCCGCAACGGTTCAGCTGGGAGGGCATACAAGCCTGCGGAATGTGCGCCGTTACGGTGTGAGTCGGCTATTTCGCCACGCTGAAAGTGGTCCAGGCATGGGCGTTCATGTCCCGCAGGAGGGGCCTCTCCCAGGAATACTCGGGGTGCGCGCGCAGATGATCGGCCGCCTTGAAATCCAACCCACAGGCATGGCCCGCCGAGGCAACAAAACTCATTTCCGCGGTTAGGGTCGCGTCGGCAGCCTTGTTCTGAACGGCGCCAGCAATTCCGAAAGGCGGCTGCCAGGTCCCGGAACCTCGCGGCGAAAGGTCGATGTGCCCGTCCAGGGTGCGTTCGTCTGGGTCTTCTTTGTTCTCGAAGGTGTCAAAGTGGTCGGCCAAAAAGCGTTGCGCCGCCGCCAGGTCGATCTTGCCTTTATTCTCGGCCATTAGCTGCTCCCAGCGTGCGTGGCGCGCGTTGGAGCTCTCGCTCATGTTGTGAGGGTTGAAGTCAGTCTCTTCGCGGATGAGCTTCTCGTTAATCGGGAAATTCGAACCCACAAAATACCCGTCTTTTTTCCGCTCCAGGGTCACGTTCTTTAACCCTAATTCGAGGCGGCCGATTTCGTTCTTCTCGGTATCCGCGATCAGCCAGGCATTGGCATAGCCGCCGTTATTGCCTTCCTCCATGATCCGCGCAAAATCGTCGATGGAAACGGAATACTGCGCAGCCTTGCGCGCCCTCACAAATTCCGGAATTGCGGCCGGGTCGTACCCGTGGAAGTGGCCAATGGTGGTTTCGGTAATGACGATCCCCGCCGAGTTCATCACGAAATCGTCGGCACTGTGGATCACACCCGGCAGACCGTCCATGAGCATGCGTTTGCCCTTGGCGGGAACGATATCGAAAATAATGGTCCACCGCTCGCCGTCCAAGTAATTCGTCCAATTATTGTGGGCGATCACCGCCTTGCCGTCAGTGGTATAGCTGCCGGTGGCAACAAACGCGCTGCAATGCTCGGGAACCGCTCGCGAAGTCGTGGACTTGATCCCGTGAATCTTGTCGTACTCGGTGACGTAATAGGTCCATTCCTCTGCGGCATTTAAAGCCACCACATCCCACAAATCCATCTTTACGCCGTGCGCGTTGACGCCATCGGCGATTCCTTGCAACTCGTCGCGATACTCCTGCTCGATATGCGGCCACATCATGTTTTGCGCGGCATCCCGGAAGAACTGCCAGTCTTTCTTACTCTCGTGGGTCTGTTCGAGTATGGTGACTTTTAGCGCGTCTTCAATTTCCGGTGCCAACAGGTAACCGTTCTGAAAGCCGATTTCGTGCGGTGTTCCTTGCAGGTGCACGAACGTCCACCCATTGCTCTCGGGCCGCCGGAAAGCGCCCTTCAACTCAGACTGAGGTGCGCCCGCGCGGAGTGCAGACGCAGATGAGAACGACAAAGCGATTCCCGCCAAGACCAGTGCAGCCAAAACTACCAACCATCGGCGCATGCGCGACTCCCGGGGATTTTGAACTCGAGCGCATTCTAGCACGCAGATGCGCCGTTCCGCGCGGTTCAATCAAGAAGGTTTAGTATCGTGGAAGCATCGCTTTCGGAATATCCGCCAGTCGCGGAGATGCCGCGTCGCGGGGCGAGAGAACCGGATCGTCGATGCCCCAGGAGATGTTGAGGGCGGGATCGTTCCAGACGATGCCCCGCTCATCTTTCGGGTCATAGAAATCGCTGCACTTGTATAGGAACTGCACCACGCCGGAGACCACCACAAACCCGTGCGCAAATCCAGCGGGGATGTAGATTTGGTTCAGCGTCTCTGCCGACAGCAGAACGCTCGTCCATTTTCCGAACGTCGGCGAGCCCCATCGAATATCCACGGCAACATCGAGAGCTTCGCCCTCGACGACGCGGCAGAGCTTTGCCTGGGGATGCTCCAACTGGTAGTGCAAGCCGCGCAGGGTGCCCTTGGTCGAAAACGACTGGTTGTCCTGTACGAAGGAATCCGGAATTCCAATATCCGCATACCTCTTCTGGTGGAAGGCCTCTAGGAAAAAGCCCCGGGCGTCTCGAAAGACTTGCGGCAACAACTCGCAAACCCCCGGCAGAGATGTCTCCATGCGCTTCAGCAAAGGTCTTTAGTCCCTAGAAGGCCGGCTGTCCGTCGTTCGCCCGACTTGCGGCAGGAACGAGTCGCGGTTTTCATAATACTTCTCGTAATAGGAGCGGTACTCGCCGCCGCGCACTCCGGCCATCCATTTCGCTGTTTGCGCTGTACCATTCGATTGTCTGCGCAAGCCATCTGTCTAGAGATATTGCCGGCTTCCAGCCGAGTTCCTCGCTCGATTTTGTGGCAGTCCAGCGCATAGCGGCGATCGTGGCCGGGGCGATCCTTTACGTAGGAGAAGCAGGGTCTCGGGTTTGCCCAGTCACGCGAAGCAGCATGCCGCGCCATGGTGAGGTTCTCTTCCACGTCGAGCTCCGCCGATGTTGTAAACCTCGCCGATCCGTCCGCGCTCGAGAACCGCCAGAACCCCGCGGCAATTGTCCTCGACGTGCAGCCAGTCGCGCTGTTGTTTTCCGTCGCCATAAATCGGCAGCGGCTTGCCGTCCAGAGCGTTGGTAATCATCAGACGGCAGAAATTTTTCCGGAAACTGGAAGGCCCGTAGTTGTTGGAAGAGCGCGTGATCACGGCCGGGAAATCCGTAGGTGCGAACGTAGGATCGGACCAGCAGGTCCGAGCTGGCTTTCGAAGCGGAGTAAGGGCTGCTCGGCTGCAGCGGCGAGTTCTCGTCGGCGAACGCGCCCGGCGCCATGTCGCCGTACACTTCATCGGTGGAGATGTGCACGAATCGCTTGATGCCAGCTTGCGCGCGACCTGCAGCAGCACGAACGTGCCGGTGACGTTGGTTTCGATCACCGGCGCGGGCTCGTAAATACTGCGATCCACGTGCGACTCGGCGGCAAAATGGACCACCGCCTCGCAACCGGCCATGGCCGCTTCGACTGCGGCGGCGTCGCAGATATCGCCTTTGATGAAATGTATTGCGGATTGTCCGCGACCGATTCCAGGTTGGCGAGATTTCCGGCGTAGGTCAGCTTGTCGTAGTTGACGACCGCGATAGCCCTGGGCCGAGCTCCAAGACATGACGAATGAAATTCGAGCCGATGAATCCCGCGCCGCCGGTGACGAGGATTTTCATCGGGCCACTTCCTCGGCGCGGCGACTTGTCGGCTCGCGATCGGGTCATCTTGTTCGCGCCGGTTTCGGCCACGAGGTTGTTGGCGCGGAGCAGAGATTCGAACGTGCCGGCGTCGGTCCACCAGCCATCCAGCATTTCGTAGGTGAGCTTGCCTTCCTCGATGTAGAAATTATTCACGTCGGTGATTTCCAGTTCGCCGCGGCCGGAGGGTTTCAAGCGGCGAATCTTTTCGAACACGGTGGCGTCATAAAGGTAAATTCCGACCACGGCAAATTCGGATTTGGGCGCTTTGGGCTTCTCCTCGATGCCGACGACGTGGTCGCCCCGGATCTCCGCGACGCCAAATCGCTGCGCGTCGGTGACCTCCTTCAGCAGCATTTTCGCGCCCATCTTTCTGCTTGTGAAAGTTCTCCGACCGCATGGCAGATGTTGTTTTCGATGATGTTGTCACCGAGAATCACGCAAATCGGCTCGCCGCCGGCAAAAAATTCGGCCAGGCCCAGCGCCTCCGCGATGCCGCCCTCGCCTTCCTGGTAGGTGTAGTTCAAGTGCTTCAGGCCAAAATCCCTGCCGTTGCCGAGCAGGCGCAGAAATTCTCCCGCATTTTTGCCGCCTGTGACCAGCAGCATTTCCTGAATCCCGGCATTCACCAGCGTCTGAATGGGATAGTAAATCATCGGCTTGTCGTAGATGGGCAGCAGATGCTTGTTGGTTACCCGCGTCAACGGATTCAGCCGGCTCCCGGTTCCGCCTGCCAGAACTACGCCTTTCATGACAGGGCGCGCACCGGTTTTTCACCCTCGCCGTTTCTGGGCGAGCTCGGGGCATAGTAATCGAGCATCAACTTCCTCCCGGTCGGGCTGAATAGGCGGTAGTGGGCCAGACCAAGTTTTTGCAGACGGCATTTCAAGGTAGTGGCCAACACTCCGAAGCCATACTTGACGCTGCGCGAAAAATTGATGGAAGACGCCTCGTCAAAGTACTTGGTCGGGCAGGAAACTTCACCGATGCGGTAGCCGAAGTAAATGCACTGCGCCAGCATCTGGTTGTCGAAAATGAAATCGTCGGAATTCTCCAGCAGCGGCAGGCTGGTCAGCACGTCTTTGCTGAACGCCCGAAAGCCGGAATGATATTCGGACAATTTGGCGCCGGTGAAAAGATTCTGGAACGCAGTCAGCAGCCGGTTGGCGACATACTTGTAAGCGGGCATACCACCTCTGAGCGCGCCGCCACCGATAATACGCGAACCCAACACCACGTCGTAAACGTCGTAGGCGATCATGCTGGCCATCGCGGTCACTAGCAGCGGCGTGTACTGATAGTCCGGATGCACCATCACCACAATATCCGCACCGGCGGCCAGCGCCTCGCGATAGCAGGTCTGCTGGTTTCGGCCGTAGCCGTAATTTTGGCCGTGCTGAAACACCAGCAGTCCTAATTTCCCTGCCAGACCCACCGTCTCATCCGAACTGAAATCATCGACCAGGATCTTGTAATCCACCATCTCGGGGATTTCGCAGACCGTATTCTCCAACGTTTTGGCCGCGTTGTACGCGGGCATTACCACCGCCACTCGCTTTCCGTTAAGCATGGGAATGCCTTCGGCCGCCCGCCGCAACTAAGCTTCGCCTATGTGCTCGCTTTCTCATGTGGGTCGCGTTCCGACTCCTCCACACCAATCGCAGGGGCCAACCCTGTGGTTCGGGCTATTCTGGCACTGCTGGGTTCGCCGTTCAATTCCGCTCTTCGAAACTTGATTGATCCAGTACCTACAGTCAGTCGGCACTGGATGCTCGCCGCGCGCTTTTGCGCCTCGACACCTAACTATCCGCGAATACCGAGCCCAATTGCACCTTCCAGTCAGGTAGTTCCAACCCAAACATTTCCTTGAGACGGGAATTCGAGAGTACCGAATAGACAGGACGCCGGGCCGGAGTCGGATATTGTTCTGTCGCGATCGGGGTGACGCGGCGAGCGGCCAACGGGTGACCGCCGGTAGCCGCTGCAAACCAGGCCACGTCCTGCGATGTTCGCAAGCTCCTGTCTAGAATGGCCTCCGCAAATCCGAACCACGTCGTTTTGCCAGCGGCGGTCATGTGATAGGTGCCTCCCCATGGGGAACCCCTCTCCTGGCGGTACTGCGAGAGTTGCTCCAACACGCTCACCGTGCCCTTAGCGATTTCGCGGCTCCAGGTTGGTGCGCCGAACTGGTCGCGCACGATTTTCAATTCCTCGCCTTCCGTCGCGAGCCGCAGGATCGTAAGCAGGAAGTTCCGCCCACGAGTACCGTACACCCAGGCGGTCCTCAAGATCAGGTGGGGAACCCCAACCGCTCGTATCGCTTCCTCCCCGGCAAATTTTGTCTGGCCGTAAACGTTGATTGGATTCGGCTGATCGGTCTCGTCGTAAGGGCGGTCTCGCGAACCATCAAAGACGTAGTCTGTGGAATAGTGCACCAGAACTGCGCCGATCCTTTTGGCTTCTTCGGCCATCAAAGCGGGGGCATCCACGTTGATGATACGAGCCTGCGGCTCGTCCGTTTCGGCTCGATCGACCGCCGTGTACGCAGCGGCATTGACGATCACGGTCGGCTGGACTTCGCGTATTGCCCTGCGGATCTGATCGGGGTTTGACAGATTCAACTCATGGCGGTCGAAGGCCACTACGCTCCCCAATCGCGGCAGCAACCTTGCAAGCTCGGCGCCGACCTGCCCGTTCTTTCCAGTTAACAGAATTCTCAACCTCATATTCCCATTCCCTAGCATCGTAGGCGAGCGCGGTTACGGCAAGCTCAATCATCCCATGGAGCTGTCCGCGCTCGATAGCTTGGCAGAACTGATTGCCGAACGCCGCAAACTCGTGGACCGATACCCGCTCATTGCCAGGTCTTGCGTGGAAAGTGCGAACCAAATGTGGAGCCCGGGCTACCCTTCACCCGATCGATTTTATCCGCAGCAACGCAGCACACTTTACGTTCTTCTGCCGCCAACTTGCGAACCTTCGGCACAGCGGCACAACGATTATTCATCAGCGCCGGCCCCAGTGACTCAACGGATTCCGACGGCAGCGATGAGCCATCCGTTTCAATGACGGCGACTGGCCATGCGCGCGCCCGCTCAGAAACAGCATGTCCCACCGCGATTTTTACGGCGCGGATTTCCCCACCTGTTTTTCGGGACTGACATCGTATTCAGGATGCGCAACGCCCATGATCCATTTGTCGAACCAGCCCAGGATGTGTTCGAGACGTTCGATACGATGCCACGGCTCTCCGGAACGCGAAAGCTCGTGCGTCTCGCGTGGGAACACCACCATGGCGGTTGGGCGTTTCATAGACTTGAGCGCGCGGAACAGTTGCTCGCCGCCGGAATCCTCGGGAGTTCGGTAGTCAGACTCGCCCAGCACGAACATCAACGGAGTGCCGATGTTTTTCACAAAGGTGATGGCGGAACGGTTGGCGTAGTCCTGCGGGTCTTCGAACGGCGGCGCTTTGAACCAATTCGGCTGCAAGAGCGTAAAGTCCGCGGTGTACCACCACGAGGCCCAGTTGGAGATATCCCGTTGCGACACCGCCGCCGCGAAGCGGTCGGTGTCGGTAATCGTCCAGTCGGTGAGGACGCCGCCGCCGGTCAGCCTGGCCACACATGGATCGACATCGATCGATTCGCTGCGAACAGCCGCGACCGCGGCATCTTCGTGGCGCTTTCGCTCGCCAAATTTTATCCGTCACCTCGCACGACACTGAATCCAGCGGTAGATAAACTCCCACCTACGACCTCAAGTGCCCGAAATGTGCAAAGGTTTTACCCTCAAAACCCGCCGCTCGGCTGCGCTCTTCACGCGCCCAACTGAAAACACAAGCTCTTAGCAATGCCCCCCCCCACACACACAGTTGGCAGCCAATGTGCGAGTGCATGTGCTAAGTAGAGCCGGGTTGCAGCTAGCGAGTCTGTGTCCAATCCCCTCTATGTGCCGGAATCTAAGATGTAAGAGATTTTGGGGATCCCAGGCATGAGGAGTTGCAGCTAGCGGGTCTGTGTCCGGCCCCTTCTACGCGTCGGAACAAAAAAATAAGAGTCTGGGTGGATGCGAGCCATGGGGAGTTGCAGGTAGCGGGTGTGTGTCCGAGCCCCTCTACGAGTCTAAATCGAAGACTAAAAGTTCAGGAGAGTCTAGCCATGAAGATTTCCATCAAGCGTGTACTGCAGCTCGCCCTGGTCGCCGTGTGTTTGCTGGCGCCGGGTCTGGCCCGAGCGCAAGCGCCTGTCACTGACGATACCTACGCCCCACTTGGAGGCACCGGCACCAACGGCAACTCGCCCACCCTAATCGTGAATGGCACCTCAAACGCTTTTGTCAAATTCAATATGAATGGCTTCTCTCCAGCTCTGACTTCCAGCAGCCTGCAACAGGCTAGTCTAAAACTGTTCCTGGACACCGGCTCCGGCAGCGACGAGTACGCTCCCGGCATGCTCTATATTTGCGCGCTGGATACCTCCGTAGATTGGAATGAGACCCAGCTGGATGGCACGAGCACCTATACTCCCAATTGCCTGCCGAGTACGACCGTCGCCCCTGTCAGTGTTAGCGTGGCCCAAGCCGACGCGTGCACTACTGGTGCGGGCTGCACCTACGTAATCGCTAACGTCACCACCCTGGTCGCGTACTGGCTCGCCAATCCGAATTCGAACAACGGCTTTGGCCTGACCGCCTACAGCAGTGGTAACCTCCAGGTCGTGACTGGCAGCCCCAGTGGGCTGGTCGCCTCGTTTGATTCCAAAGAAAATGGAACTACAAGTCACGATGCGCGGTTAGACGTCATTTTCGCCCTCGGTCCGACTGGAGCAACCGGTGCCGCCGGCTCAACGGGTGAAACTGGCGCCACTGGAGCAACAGGTGCCACGGGCGCGACGGGCCCGGGTGGCGCCGGCTCGGTTGGTGCGACTGGCGCGACTGGCGCGACTGGCGCAACCGGGCCCACCGGCGTGAACTGGCGCGGCACATGGTCCACCAACAACACCTACAATCAGAACGATGCCGTTAACGATCCAAACAACGGCTCCTCCTACATCGACACCAATCCCACTCAGCTCGCCACCGGCGGGCAGGCACCGGATCTGGACACCGCGGACTGGGCGCTGTTGGCCGAGGCGGGCGCCGCGGGCGCAGCCGGAACCAACGGAACTAACGGAACTAACGGAACCAACGGAACCAACGGATCGGCTGCGACGGTCACCGTCGGAACGACTACTACAGGTGCTCCTGGCAGCACTGCTTCGGTCACCAATACCGGCAACACTTCGGCTGCTACATTCAACTTCACCGTGCCGCAAGGACCCACTGGCCCGCAGGGAGCAGCGGGAATCACGGTGGGCCTCGTAGCGACGAGCAACGCCGTCTCGGTTGAAACTGACAACACCGTCTATGGGGCCATTGACGGACCGTGTACACCCTCAACGAATGAGGCGACCTGCGCACAGGTCGTAACCACGAGCGGCACAGTGAGTAGCTTGGTCGCCGCGATCTCGGTGGGCAGCACCACCAATGGCAACAACGTGACCTACACTCTCATGTCCGGATCCACTCCTACATCACTGACGGCGACTGCGCTTACCTGCGAGATCGCCGGCAACTTCGAAGACCCGACCGGCTGCACGGACGCGACTCACTCCGTAGCTCTCACGGCAGGTCAGTATGTCGCCATGCGCATCGTGACCACGTTCACCAGCACCGGTACGTCGACTTGGGCCATGGTTGGTCCGTCGAGCTTCGTCGCCGGCGTCACCGGAGCAACCGGCCCAACCGGCGCAACCGGCCCAACCGGCACAGGCGTAACGGGCGCGGTCGGCCCAACTGGAGCAACAGGTGCCACCGGTGCGACTGGACCCAGCGGCGGACCGGTAGGCCCGACCGGCCCAACCGGGACTGCCGGAATCACCGCGCCCATCTTTTGGGCAAACGCTGACGGTGTAACCGTCTATCCAGGGGCGGGCAGCACCTATTACGTAGCGCCAGAGGGACTAAACAACAACACCTCCGATGGCGGCAGGGCCTTTTTCACGCCGGCGACCACGGTCACCAATGTTGAATTCCCAGTGACTGCAACAGGTGCGGTGGGCAATTTCTACGTTGCACTACAGACCATATCCTCGGGCGCTCTGGGCACTTCACCTACAGGTGCCGCCACCCTCACCTTCTCAATCATCAAGAACGGCGCCGCTCCGGTAGCCGGAACCAACCCACAGTGCACCATCGCGGCCGGGGCATCGTCTTGCAATGACACAACTCATAGCCTAACTTTTAATATTGGCGATCTGATTGCCGTCGAAATTCAACAGGCCGCCACTGGGACCACCCCCACAACGCTCACAGCAACCTGGAGCATGGAGGGACCGATCGGGATCCCGGTAGGGGCCACCGGAGCAACCGGCCCAACCGGCCCAACCGGCACAGGCGCGACGGGCCCGACCGGCCCAACTGGACTAACAGGTGCCACCGGTGCGACTGGACCCAGCGGCGGACCGGTAGGCCCGACCGGCGCGGTGGGTGCGACCGGTGCAACCGGCTCGACCGGTGCAACCGGCTCGACCGGTGCGACCGGACCCACCGGTGTAGCTGGAACGCCTTATGCAGGCAACAGCAACGGGCAACCGGTATTCTCGAACCCAGCCACGACCTGGTTCAGCTCGGTTTCGGGAGCATGCACGCCGACTACACCGATCACGCCCTCGTGCGAGACAACCTTGCCCGTTGGTGGAACGGTTTCCACTTTGAACGTTACCCTATCCGCCGCGACAGCCGGTGCTGACGGTACTATCACGTTCACGATCATGCATGGCACCGGCGGCGGCGCCGACGTAGCCACATCGCTCCATTGTACGGTTGCTCCCGGAAGCAGCAGTTGCTCGGACTTGACTGATACCATCACCGGGGTGCTCACCGGAGACACGCTCTCAATTGAGATGACCCCCAGCGCCTCGCACTCGCAAACTATGACTGGCTCGTGGACCATTGTGGTTCCCTACGCCGGCTCGCAAGGTCCGACTGGTCAGACGGGTGCGGCAGGCGCGCAGGGTCCGACTGGCCCCACTGGCCCGGCGGGTCCGACTGGCTTGGCGGGCATGATCTGGGACAACTCTTGGAGCAGCGGAACCTCTTACTCGCTTAACGACGTCGTGCAATACGGCGGATCGTCGTATATCTCGCTGGCCAATCTGAACCAGGGTAATACCCCCTCTCCGTCCAGCACCAAGTGGGCTTTGGTTTCCGCTGGCGGTGCAACCGGCGCGACCGGAACCAGCTTCAACTTCCGCAGCGCATATGTCTCGGGCAACACCTATAACGCCAATGACGTAGTCACCGAAGCTGGATCGACCTACGTCGCTTTGATCGCCAACTTAGATATCGACCCGGCCGCCAACGCCGCCGCCGGCACTAACGGCGTCGGCACGACCTGGGCCGTCATGGCCCTGGAAGGAGCCACCGGCGCAACCGGTGTTTCGGGAACAGCAGGTGCGACCGGAGCAACCGGACCGACCGGATCGAACGGTCTGAATGGCTCGACTGGTGCTACCGGTGCCACCGGTGCGACTGGCCTCAATTGGCAGTCCGCTCCATGGTCCACCGGTACCACCTATAACCAGAACGATGCGGTGTTCTATAACGGATCCTCCTACGTCTCGCTGCAAGGTAGCAACACCGGCAACGAGCCAGACACCTCTGCTGCTTACTGGTCACTGCTGGCCCAACAAGGTGCCACCGGCGCCACTGGGGCTACGGGTGCCACAGGGACCGGCACGGCCGGCGGGACTGGTGCAACCGGAGCAACCGGGGCAACTGGCGCGACCGGGGCAACTGGAGTGGGCACGGCGGGATCGACGGGTGCAACGGGTGCCACCGGGGCAACTGGCCTCAATTGGCAGTCCGCTCCATGGTCCACCGGTACCACCTATAACCAGAACGATGCGGTGTTCTATAACGGATCCTCCTACGTCTCGCTGCAAGGTAGCAACGCCGGCAACGAGCCAGACATCTCTGCTGCTTACTGGTCACTGTTGGCCCAACAAGGTGCCACCGGCGCCACCGGCACGGGTACAACCGGAGCAACCGGAACAGCTGGAGCAACCGGGGCAACTGGCGCGACCGGAGGCAACTGGAGCTGGGCACGGCGCCGGATCGACGGGTGCAACTGGGTGCCACCGGGTGCAACTGGCCTCAATTGGCAGTCCGCTCCTTGGTCCACCGGGACCACCTATAACCATAACGATGCGGTGTTCTATAACGGATCGTCCTACGTCTCGCTGCAAGGTAGCAACACCGGCAACGAGCCAGACATCTCCGCTGCTTACTGGTCACTGTTGGCCCAACAAGGTGCCACTCGGTGCAACTGGGGCCACCGGCACGGGTGCAACCGGAGCAACGGGTGCAACCGGCGCAACCGGGGCTACGGGTGCCACTGGGAACGGCACGCCGGCGGGACCGGTGCAACCGGAGCAACCGGGGCAACTGGCGCGACCGGGGCAACGGCTGAGTGGGCACTGGCGCGACGGGTGCAACGGGTGCCACCGGGGCAACTGGCCTCAATTGGCAGTCCGCTCCTTGGTCCGCCGGTAACACCTATAACCAGAACGATGCGGTGTTCTATAACGGATCGTCCTACGTCTCGCTGCAAGGTAGCAACACCGGCAACGAACCGGACATCTCCGCTGCTTACTGGTCACTGTTGGCGCAACAAGGTGCCACTGGTGCAACTGGGGCCACCGGCACGGGTGCAACCGGAGCAACGGGCGCAACTGGTGCAACCGGAACCGCTGGCGCAACCGGCGCAACCGGAACTGGCGCAACCGGCGCAACCGGGCCTGCTGGTGCAACCGGCGCAACCGGACTGGCGCAACCGGCGCAACCGGAACCGCTGGCGCAACCGGCGCAACCGGCCGCTGGCGCAACCGGGCGCAACTGGAACCGGCGCAACCGGCGCAACTGGTGCCAAGGGTGCAACTGGTACGGCTGGTGCAACCGGAGCGACCGGTGCAACCGGTGCCACGGGCGTCGGACGACTGGCGCAACGGGTGCAACTGGATCGAACGGTGCTACCGGTGCAACCGGACCGACCGGAGCGAATGGATTGAACGGAGCAACCGGCGCAACCGGCGCAACCGGTGCAGCTGGCTGATCTGGCAGGGAACGTGGTCGGCCACTGAGACCTATGCCAAGAACGCCGCCGTGGAATATGGCGGTTCGTCGTATATCTCGCTGTTCGCAAGCAACACGGGCAACCAGCCCAACACGAGCGGCAACTGGGAGTTGATGGCGCAAGCCGGCGCAACCGGTGCTACTGGTGCAACTGGTGCAGGGAGCGGCGCAACCGGTGCGACTGGCGCGACCGGTGCAACTGGAGCTACCGGTAACAACGGCGCCACCGGTGCAACTGGCGCGACCGGCGTGGGTGCAACTGGAGCCGCTGGTGCAACCGGAGCGACTGGCGCAACCGGAGCCAACGGCGCCACTGGTGCAACCGGAGCTAACGGTGCAACCGGCGCGACCGGTGCCACCGGTGCGACCGGCCTGAATTGGCAGTCGGAGCATGGTCCTCCGGTACCACCTATAACCAAAACGATGCGGCTGTTCTACAGCGGATCGTCCTACGTGCTCCGCTGCAGGGTAACAACACTGGCAACGAGCCGACACGTGCCACCGCTTACTGGTGCCAACTGTTGGCGCAACAAGGTGCGACTGGTGCAACCGGTGCCACCGGCGACTGGCGCAACCGGAGCCAACGGTGTAACTGGTGCCGACTTGGTGCCACTGGTGTAACCGGTGCCAACTGGTGCCGACGGTGCGACTGGCGCAACCGGAGCAACGGTGCCACCGGCGCGTCCGGTGCAACCGGTGCCAACGGTGCAACCGGTGCCACTGGAGTCACGGTACAACTGGAGCAACGGGTGCAAACGGAGCGCACCGGTGCAACCGGTGCCGACGGGCCTGAATTGGTGCGGCACATGGTCTTCCGGTACCACCTAGAACCAACGGTGCTACAATCGTTTCCCTGCATAACCGGAGCAACGAGCCCGACTCTGCCACCGCTTTCTGGTCCCGTTGGCGCAACAGGTGCTGCCGGTGCAAACGGTGCCACGCTGGCGCAACCGGAGCCAGCGGAGCTAACTGGTGCGACTGGTGCAACCGGTGTAACCGGTGCCACTGGTGACGACAGGTGTGGGCACGACTGGAGCAACGGGCCCGCAACCGGAGCGTCCGGTGCAACCGGTGCCACTGGTGCCACTGGCGATGGGTACAACTGGTGCAACGGGCGCAACCGGAGCCACCGGTGCCACAGGCGTGGGTACAACGGGTGCAACCGGTGCAACCGGTGCCACTGGCGCGGGTACAACTGGAGCAACGGGTGCAACCGGTGCAGCCGGCGCAGCGGGTGCGAAGGGTGCAACCGGTGCAACCGGTGCAACCGGCGTAGGTCCATCGGGCGCAACCGGTGCAACCGGAGCGACGGGCGCAACCGGCGGAGCGATCCTGCCTGGACATGCGCTCGTGGCGACGTCCCAAACCACAACGTCCACTACATACGCTAACCTAGCAACCACCGGCCCGACCGTGACGGTAACCGTCTCCGCAACCGGGACGGCCGTCGTGACCATTACCGGTCTGGAGAGTGCATCGGTCACCGCCGACTCTTGCTTCATGAGCTTCGCGGTATCCGGGGCGACCACCGTCGCCGCCGCCGATGCGGAAGCCGTGATGCAGACCGGTGGCCAGCAACAGGGCAGCGCAACCTACGTCGTGACCGGGCTGACTGCCGGAAGCAACACCTTCACGGCGAAGTACCGCAGCAGCGCCGCCGCCAACACTTGCCACTTCTCCAACCGAGCCCTGATCGTTACTCCTTACTAAAAAAGGAGTAGCGCAGGACGAAACCAAATGCCGCGAGCGGCGGGCCGAAAGGCCCGCCGTTTGCATTTTAGGGCGTTTCCAAAATGCAAACGGTCCCCCGGAAATAGAAGCCCTCCAGCACGATGCGCAGCGCTACAATGCTGGCAGTACCTTTTCGAAGTTCCGTCCCGTTGTAATCGCCAGTCGCACGCAGGCCCGGCTTCTCTCAAATAAGTCGGGAAGCTCGCACCGGACGCTGGCCGAGGCCGACGGAAGGAACTACAGAGCGCCAGGACCTCGCATGTCTCTCTCGTCAAAGACAGAACCACAACCATCGAGAATGCCGCGGAGTGAACCCGCTTCGCGCATGACCGGCGAGCGAGTGCTGGTCATCGTGCCGGCTTTCAATGAGGCGGGATCGCTGCCGGCGCTGATGAGCGAATTGAAAAGCGAATGCCCCGGGTGCGACGTGGTAGTGATCGACGATGGCTCAAGCGACGGCACACGCGAGGTGGTCGCCGGCATGGTTCGGGTGGTTTCGCTGCCCTGTAACCTGGGAATCGGCGGCGCGGTGCAGACCGGTTTGCACATTGCCCTACGCGAAGGCTACGACCTGGCCATCCAGGTGGATGGCGACGGCCAACATCCTCCGCGGGAGTTATACAAACTACTGGACGCGCAGCGCGTTTCCGGCTCCGACTTGGTGGTCGGTTCGCGGTTCCATGTTGCCGGCGAAGGGTACAAGTCCACGCTCACCCGGCGCATGGGCATCCGTCTTTTTTCGTTGATCCTCTCGGCGATTTGCCGGACGCGGATTACCGACCCCACATCCGGATTTCGGGTGATGAATCACCGCGCCATCCGCGTGCTGTCCCATCGCTACTCCGAGGATTACCCGGAAGTAGAAGCCCTGGTGGTAGCGCACCGCGCCGGGCTGCGGGTGTCCGAAACTTCGGTGCACATGGCCGAACGCACCGCCGGAACTTCCAGTATCGGCTCGTTCAAATCCTTGGTCTACATGTTGAAGGTACCGCTGGCCATTTTCATGGACTTGCTGCGCAAGCCCGAGATTAAATTTCGCGATTAGGAACGGAGAGCATGCAGGAACACGGACAAATAATCGTATTTCTGTTTACCATGGCGATCTTTGCGCTGGTGATGGCGCTGGTTCTCACCCGCAAAATCACCGAGCGATTTGCCATCCTGTGGATGAGCATTTCGATTTTCCTGATGCTGGCCTCATCGCTGGCATTTCGCTACTTATTCCTGATCGCCAGATTTTCGGAATTCCCTACCCGCCCTCGGCGCTGTTCCTGATCGTCATTTTCGGGCTCACCCTGCTGGTGATCGAGCTGTTCTCCTGGGTTTCCATGCTTAATGAGCGCAGCAGGCTTTTGGCTCAGCAGGTGGCGCTGCTGCGGGACGCCCTGGATCGCCACGTCGCCATCCAGCAGGACGCTCCGCCTGCTCCAGCTCAAGATCGCTAGGCACGCGACTCGTGCTCGCGGCACCAAACTCTGACGCGCTTCGAAGCCGGAGACTTCACGGCTCTAGTGGTGTTGTAGTTTTTTCTGGGAGATCGACCACGCCAGGTTGTTCTTGGCCAGTTGGTAGTCGGGCTGGAGGCGCAGCGCTTGTTGCGCCGCTTCGATCGCAGGATCCCACATGGACATTGCTTCGTAAGCGGCGGCGATGTTGTTGTACGCTTCCGGATAATCCGGCTTTAGGCGCAGCGCCTTCCGCGCCGCGTCGATGCATTCCTGATATTTTCCGGCCTGGTGGTACTGCAGCGACAAATTCAGGTAGCCTTCGGCGGTGGGATGGGCTTCCGCCTGCGCCGCGGCCGCTCCTATTTGCGACGCCGCGTTGCTGCTGCGGTTCAGATAGGACAGCGTGGCCGGATCTCCGGGCGCCAACTTTAGCGTGTTTTGCGCCACCTCCCGCAACGCCGCCCATTGCCCCTGCTGCGCATACATATTCATTAGCAGATGCTGCGCATCAATGTAGTCGGGATTGACGGCCATGGCCGTTTTCGCATTCTGAATGGCTTCGGCAGTTCTTCCCTGCTGGGACAGCCAAATCGCGTAAAAATAATACGTCTGCGCTTCGTTGGGCTGGAGCTCAATCGCGCGTCGGAAATGCGGCTCGGCTTCCTGATTGCGGCCCAAGGCCGCGAGGTCGATCCCCGTATTGATTTCGAGGAAAAAATAATTGGGAGCGTAGACGGCGGCGCGCGTGTAGTCTGCCAGCGCTCCAGCAAAATCGCCGCGCTGCATTTTGGTCAGGCCGTAATTCATCCATCCGCGGCCATTCAGCGGGCTCTTATTTACCACGTCTTGCCACAAAGATTCTTCGGTGTGCCATACTTCGTTCCGTTTCCAGGTACCGAAGCCATACGCCAGCAGCAGACCCACCGTTACCGCCTGGATACCCACGATCGCATTTTTCCGGCGCTCGGCGGTCTGTGCTGACATCCAGCGTGAAACCACCAGGTACGCCGCCCAGATGACGCTGAACATCAGCCCGACAAATGGGAAAAACATGCGGTGATCGTTTTCCACTTCGGAAAGCACGAAAACGGAAGTCGGCGCCAGCGCGCCAAAAAACCAGAAAATGCCGAACGCAATCGGGCGGTGCTCTCGCCGTTTCATCGCCCAGACTCCCGCCAGCAACAGAGCAATGCAAAAACCAATGCCGAGTAACGCCTGCGGGTCTGTGAAACCAGGAAGGGGAGCGAGGTCGGTGTCCGCGCTCAGCCATAGCGGCATGAAGAACGACCGGAAATATCTCAGGATCACGTACGGTTGGGTGGCCCAATAAACCTGCGAAGACATGTACGAGGGCGCGAAAGTCTTGGAAACCATTTTCACGTTCAGATACGCAAACACCATACAAACGATGATGGCGGGAATCGATTTCACAATTGCCGTCAACAGCCGGTCCCATCGGCCATCTTCTTCGAAGAGAAAGATGTACACCAGCAAAATGCCGCAGAAAACCACCGCCGGCGCCTTGGCCATCGACCCCAGCGCCACCGGAACCAAGTACAGCCCGAACTTCCGGAGCTTGGGCAGGCGAATGTACATCACCATCCCGGCGACTACCGCCGACCGTAGATAACAGGTCGGCGCTTTGGCAAATGTAGTTCACCGTCTCAGCGATTGCCGGATGCAGCCCGTACCAGGCAACTCCGAACAGAGCTATGTATTGATTTGCTGGCCCCGGCGCGGCGGCGTCGAGCAGCTCGTGAAAAAGAATAAACATCAAGACCAGTTGGACCAGAAACCAGAAGAACGTCGAAATATGAAACCAGAGAGTGTCGCTGAGACCATGGCCGAGGTGGTAATCGATCGCCAGCTGAGTCATCAGGACCGGCCGCCAGGCTTGATTGGCCGGCAAGGAACTGCCTGTCCGGGCGTCCTTGAAAAAGAGGGGGATATAGTGCAGGTCACGAATGTAAACATTGGTGACGATCGCATGCGAATCGTCAAAGTGAAAGCTGTTGTGGAAATGGTTCGCGTAGGCGACGCAAACCGCCACCAGCGCAAGGGCAGCGAAGATAAGAAATGGTTTTTGGCGCATTAAGCTATTCCCGACGGACACCAGAATTCGCGTCACCCTGCGACGGCTACATAAGCCCAGTTCGTTGCTTCCCCGCGCTTCCATCGCGCAATTCAGGGATATCAGGGGAGCGGCCTGGAAGTATTTTGCCACGTCCCGCACGGCACGTTCAATCGCTGCGGCGCTGCGGGGAATACACATTAATACACGTTAAGGCACACGGCGCGGTGGCGCTTCGGCGATTGGTGAGCTAACCAAGCAGGAAGCGTCTAAATCCCTACGCTCTCCCTTCTTAGCCGCCCTTCTTTTTTAGGATGACAACAGCGATGTCGCTGCTAAGAAATCCTGTAATTGGAATTACCAGGCTGGTGGCGGCGAACACCAAATAGTTGTGCAATTTTCCTCTACCACTAATATGCGAGATCCGGTCGTACAGTCCTTCGTGGCGAACAGAACGAAGGCTGGCGATGCAAACCTTATCGAATCCATTTTTTTCAGCCGCCCCGACCAGATTTCTCGGGTTGAAATAGTGGATGTGCGGGGACGGAAGATCTTTCTGCCACATGCGTTCGAAAGCGGCTCCAGACCCGGCCCGCTTTAATAGTTTGGAAGTCTTATAAAAAAAGCCGTCGCTGGAAGGAAGATTGAGAACCAGAAGGCCGCCGTCCTTCAAGTGTTTTCTACAGGCTGCCAGCGTGCGCGGGACATCAGGAATGTGCTCAAAGACATCGTTAAATGTTATGACGTCAAATTTGGCATCGGCGCTAATCGCGTCGGGGAAATACCCCTCAATCAGGGAAATACCTTCGGTGCGTGCCTTTACACACATGGCGCCGTCCGGTTCGATGCCCATCGCATCCATGCGTTCCGAAGCCATTTTCACAAACCAACCGTGCGCGGCGCCGACGTCCAGGAGCTTGCAGCGGCCCGGCGGCACATGCTCGCGGATGAGTGCCAGTAAGTCGCGGAAGTTTCCTTCTCGCAATGTCTTCAAGCCATGTTCGCGGCTAGCTTCGTCCATTAGCGCGTGGCTTGATGTTTCGTTTATGGTCACATCGAATTGCGAGGCCTCATAGCCGCAGGTAGGGCATTGCCAGTGCCACGTCTCCAGCCCTGTGCGCATGTCTCCATCACAGCAACAGCATTTTATTGTCATCGATTTCCGTTCACGCCTTAAGCGGGATTCCCAGTTTTGATTTCCCTGCCAAAGCGGTAACGTACACCGCTCCCTGTTGGTACGCAATGCTCCTGCCAGCTCTCTGCGTGCATCCGGTCAACACAAGCGCACTATTTTGCATGGAGGCCCTGCTCGAATCTAGGTAAGCTAATCAATACTCGTGTGAGAACCCATATGACTCAATCCAGTGCCGATGTTGCGCAGGATTCACTGCCCATTGCTGCGACTTCGAACGCAGTAGCTGGCGACCGCGTGGCGATTCTCACCGATGGCATGATGCGCAAGTGTCTGTCGGCCATTCGTGCTTTGGGTAAAGCCGGTTTCCGCGTCCATGTTTTGGGAGACAGTTGGTTGACGGTCGGCTTCTGGTCGCACTTCACCCGGAAGCGGGTGCTGGTCCCTGAAGCCAAAGAAAACGCGGCTGGATATGGCCAAGTGCTTTTGGCGCATCTCCAGTCGGTAGCCGCCACCATGCCGGCCGGCGCCAGGCCAGTGCTGCTGCCGATGGAAGAGGACACCCTCCGGTGGGTGGTTAACAAGCGCGAGACCCTGCGCATTTATGCCGACTTTCTGGTGCCGGAACCGGATGCACTGGAGGTGTGCCTAAATAAGGGAGCGACGATGGCGTTGGCGACCCGTCTGAGCGTCCCGCATCCGCGCACCGAGATTGCGGAATCTGCAGCAGATCTTTTGAAGATCGCCGGTGATTTTGCCGGCTGCGAATTCGTGGTCAAGCCCTTGCGGGGACTTGGCGCTAGCGGCGTGCGTTACAACCCGATCTTCGATCGCGAGACCGCGGAGGCCTACTCGCAAAATTATGGACCAGCCTCTGGTGCAGGACCGCATTCCCGCGGTGGGTGATGGCATCGGTGTTTCGCTATTGTTTGGCGCGGACGGCGCCTGCCTTGCGCATTTTTGTCACAAGCGCCTGCAGCAATACCCTAATTCCGGTGGGCCAAGCACCGACAGGGTGGGCATCCATGATCCTGAACTGCTTGAAAAGTCTCTGACGCTGATGCGCGCCTTGAAGTGGAAGGGTGTGGCCATGGTCGAATGGAAGGTCGACCCGCGTGACGCAACGCCCAAGCTTATGGAGATTAACCCGCGCTTCTGGGGCAGTCTGGAGTTGGCCATTCGTTCCGGCGTCAACTTCCCGGTGCTGTATGCCCAAGCTGCTGCCGGGAGACCGACCGTGTATTCCCAACCTGTCGATGCAGTCCGCTGCCGGTGGCTGGTCCCAGGTGATATTTTGCGCTGGATTACCGCCCGGCCTCCGGAGCGAGAACCCTTAACAAAGTTCCTTAGCGGGTTACCACGCCAAGCCGAGGAGTGGGACCGTCAGGATCTTTCCGGCGCCCTCGCTTGCGTCGTCTGCCAGGGAATCGCCGTGCTGCAACCGAAATATTGGAAGTTTCTGTCACGATGAGTACGCGTGCGCTGCAAGCGAGGGGCATCGATTGGATTGAATTTGACGTGGTGATTTTCGATGTCGATGGCACGCTATTCGATCACCTCGCCATGCGGCCATCCAGGGCGGCAGCGTCATTACGGCACGTGCTCACGCAAAGGCGTGGTTGGCGCGATCTCTTCGTAGTCGTGAAGTTTCATCGGGTATCGGATCGGTTGGCAATCGCTCAGGCCGGGGAAATCGGCCATCGGGAATTCGGAAGTTCAGGGCTCCTGACATGGTCATGCCCGAAACCTGTCCGCTTTTGGCTTCAGCATCGAGGGTGCGCAACCGCGTAGCGCATTTGAATCTGAGTGCCCGGAAACATCCTGCTGGTCTTGTTCAGCGCCGCGCAAAGGGATTCGACGACTCGCGACCGATGGGGCGAACTGAGCGGGACTAGCGTGATGCGAAGCTCCCCCTCCCCAGGTTCGATATCCGCCGCATCCTGCATGATGGTTTGCACCAGAGTGCGTCCTTCGTCTTCCACCCTTTTGTAGTGGGGGCGAATCAACTCCACCAGATCACTCTCCAACTGGAAGGTGAACATTTTAAAGATGTTAGCCACGTGCTTACGTTCGGTCGTTGGTGTTGACGAATTTTTGGCGATGTTCAAGGAATGCGGCATTCGCACCGGCGTGTTTTCCGACTATCCGGCCGAGGATAAATTAAGAGCACTCGGGTTATCAATGGATGTGATTCGCGATCCACCGGTGCCGATATTGTTCGGCTGAAGCCAAATGCCAGTGGCTTTCTCAAGGTTGCGGCACTACTGGGGATATCCCAAGCGCGCCGCCTGATCATTGGCGATCTTCACGATCGGGATGGAGCGGAGGTGAAGAGAGGTAGCTTCGTTTAGCTCAGGAAGACTTCAGTGAAGCGACGCCAGGCGCAATTTCAATCAGCACTTATCACGATCTGGCAGACGAATTGACGGACAAGCGGCCGGTAAGATCATCACCGGACACTGACTGGTAAGGCGGACTGGTAATGACTGGTCATGACGCGGCAATTGTTTGCTTGCTGAAGTCTGGAAGACGGATCAAAGGCCGGGACGGAATTATACGCGCCACGTTAGTGAGCTTTGTGCTTCTCGATTAGGGTGTGGGGTTCCATTTAGATATTCCTTTATGATTACTTACAAGTAAAATAACAATATTGGTACCCAGACCGCAGAAAAAGGAAATCGAGTAATAGAGTAATAGATCAGCTACGCCACTGGCCACTCATCCGTCGATTGCTGCGAATAGCCGCGGCCGCAGCATCTTTGCAGCGCTTTCGCTCGACAGATTTTGTCCATCGCCAAATTTTGTCCATCGCCTCGCACAACACTGGATCCAGCAGTAGATAAACTCTCTCGCAAACGTTCAAGTGCCCGAAATGTGAAAACCTTTTCCCTCAAAAGCGACCGCTCGCTCCCGCTTCTCATGCGTCCACTGAAAACACAACTGCTTAACGGTGGCCGCCTCACACGAACAGTTGGCAGCCTATGTGCCAGAGTACTCGCACCAAGTAGAGCCGAATCGACAGCTAGTGGGTCTGTGTCCGAGCCCCTCTACGTGTCGAAAGTCGAAGACTAAAAGTTCGGGAGAGTCTAACCATGAAGATTTCCATCAAGCGTGTACTGCAGCTCGCCCTGGTCGCCGCGTGTTTCCTGGCGCCGGGTCTGGCCCGAGCGCAGGCGCCTGCCACTGACGATACCTACGCCCCACTTGGAGGCACCGGCACCAACGGCAACTCGCCCACCCTAATCGTGAATGGCACCTCAAACGCTTTTGTCAAATTCAATATGAATGGCTTCTCTCCGCTCTGACTTCCAGCAGCCTGCAACAGGCTAGTCTAAAACTGTTCCTGGACACCGGCTCCGGCAGCGACGAGTACGCTCCCGGCATGCTCTATATTTGCGCGCTGGATACCTCCGTAGATTGGAATGAGACCCAGCTGGATGGCACGAGCACCTATACTCCCAATTGCCTGCCGAGTACGACCGTCGCCCCTGTGAGTGTTAGCGTGGCCCAAGCCGACGCGTGCACTACTGGTGCGGGCTGCACCTACGTAATCGCTAACGTCACCACCCTGGTCGCGTACTGGCTCGCCAATCCGAATTCGAACAACGGCTTTGGCCTGACCGCCTACAGCAGTGGTAACCTCCAGGTCGTGACTGGCAGCCCCAGTGGGCTGGTCGCCTCGTTTGATTCCAAAGAAAATGGAACTACAAGTCACGATGCGCGGTTAGACGTCATTTTCGCCCTCGGTCCGACTGGAGCAACCGGTGCCGCCGGCTCAACGGGTGAAACTGGCGCCACTGGAGCAACAGGTGCCACGGGCGCGACGGGCCCGGGTGGCGCGGCTCGGTTGGTGCGACTGGCGCGACTGGCCAAGCGACTGGCGCAACCGGGCCCACCCCCGGCGTGAACTGGCGCGGCACATGGTCCACCAACAACACCTACAATCAGAACGATGCCGTTAACGATCCAAACAACGGCTCCTCCTACATCGACACCAATCCCACTCAGCTCTCCACCGGCGGGCAGGCACCGGATCTGGACACCGCGGACTGGGCGCTGTTGGCCGAGGCGGGCGCCGCGGGCGCAGCCGGAACCAACGGAACTAACGGAACTAACGGAACCAACGGAACCAACGGATCGGCTGCGACGGTCACCGTCAGGAACGACTACTACAGGTGCTCCTGGCAGCACTGCTTCGGTCACCAATACCGGCAACACTTCGGCTGCTACATTCAACTTCACCGTGCCGCAAGGACCCACTGGCCCGCAGGGAGCAGCGGGAATCACGGTGGGCCTCGTAGCGACGAGCAACGCCGTCTCGGTTGAAACTGACAACACCGTCTATGGGGCCATTGACGGACCGTGTACACCCTCAACGAATGAGGCGACCTGCGCACAGGTCGTAACACGAGCGGCACAGTGAGTAGCTTGGTCGCCGCGATCTCGGTGGGCAGCACCACCAATGGCAACAACGTGACCTACACTCTCATGTCCGGATCCACTCCTACATCACTGACGGCGACTGCGCTTACCTGCGAGATCGCCGGCAACTTCGAAGACCCGACCGGCTGCACGGACGCGATCACTCCGTAGCTCTCACGGCAGGTCAGTATGTCGCCATGCGCATCGTGACCACGTTCACCAGCACCGGTACGTCGACTTGGGCCATGGTTGGTCCGTCGACTTCGTCGCCGGCGTCACCGGAGCAACCGGCCCAACCGGCCCAACCGGCGTAGGCGGACGGGCCCGACCGGCCCAACTGGACTAACGGGTGCCACCGGTGCGACTGGACCCAGCGGCGGACCGGTAGGTCCCGCTGGCCCTACCGGCGAACCGGCACGAACGCTCCCCTGTTCTGGGGCAACTTCGGCGGCATCTATCAGGCAAATATAAACGGAACTGCTGCTGTTACGGTCTATCCCTCCGCCGCCGGTACGCAATACGGACTTGCGAGTGGTTTGGACACAGCCGTACCTTCAACCACGGTCACGACGAATGAAACTCTGATCAGCTCCCCAGGAGCGGTAAGCCAGTTCTTCGTTTCATTCCAGAGCTCTACGACCGGCGCTCTAACGGTCGCACCGACCGGCAGCCCACTGCTGACCATTTCCATCATCAAGAACGGCGTCGCTCCGTAACCGGAACGAAGCCCAGTGCACGATCGCGGCCGGCGCGTCTTCCTGCAGTGACACGACCCACAGCCTGAGCTTCGCTGTGGGCGACCAGATTGAAGTCCAAGCTACGACGGCTGCCGCTCGCGTCACTGGCGACAGCGCTCTTCACGATCAGCTATAGCATGCAGGGACCGGTGGGCATTCCCGTTGGGCCGACCGGATCAACCGGAGTCACGGGAGGCACGGGCGCGACCGGTGCCACGGGCGCGACGGGAACTACCGGCATTCAGGGCGTGACCGGCGCGACCGGAGAACAGGACCCAGCGGCGGACCGGTAGGCCCCACTGGCCCCGTCGGCTCGACCGGAGCCACTGGTGCCACTGGCGCAACCGGAGCAACCGGAGCGATCGGAGCGACGGGTGTAGCCGGAAGACCTTGCCGCAACAGCAACGGGGGCAACCGGTATTCTCCAACCCAGCCGCGACGTGGTTCAGCTCGGTTTCGGGAGCATGCACGCCGAGCGCAAGCGACATTTGCGACACAACCGTGCCCGCTCCTGGAACAGTTTCCACTTTGAACGTTACCCTATCCGCCGCGACATCCGGAGCTGACGGTACCATCACGTTCACGATCGTTCATGGCACTGGCGGCGGCGCCGACACGGCCACAGGGCTCTTGCACGGTTGCTGCCGGAGGCAGCACTTGCTCGGACACCACGCACACCATTACCGGGGTCCTCGCCGGAGACACTCTCGCAATTGAGATGACCCCCAGCGCCTCGCACACGCAAACTATGACTGGCTCGTGGACCATTATAGTTCCCTACGCCGGCTCGCAAGGTCCGACTGGTCCGGCCGGCGTTCAGGGTCCGTCTGGCCCCACTGGCCCGGCGGGTCCGACTGGCCTGGCGGGCATGATCTGGGACAACTCGTGGAGCAGCGGGACCTCTTATTCGATCAACGACGTGGTGCAATACGGCGGATCGTCGTATATCTCGCTGGCCAATCTGAACCAGGGTAATACGCCCTCTCCGACCAGCACCAAGTGGGCTTTGGTTTCCGCTGGCGGTGCAACCGGCGCGACCGGAACCAGCTTCAACTTCCGCAGCGCATATGTCTCGGGCAACGCCTATAACGCGAACGACGTGGTGACCGAAAGTGGATCGACCTACGTCGCTTTGATCGCCAACTCCGGTATCGACCCAGCCGCCAACGCCGCCGCCGGCACAAATGGCGTCGGCACCACTTGGGCTGTCATGGCTCTGGAAGGGGCCACCGGCGCAACCGGTACTTCGGGAGCAGTAGGTGCAACCGGAGCCACGGGTACCAACGGCACGAACGGAGCGACCGGAGCGACTGGTGCCACTGGTTCCAACGGCGTGAATGGCTCGGCTGGTGCGACCGGCGCGACTGGTGCGACTGGTCAGGGCTACACGGTCATCGGACCGTACGTCCCCGGCAACACTTACACCGCCTACCAGGTAGTTACCGAGAACGGATCCAGCTACGTGGCGCTGGCAGCTAGCACCACCGAGGATCCGGCTACTTCGGCCGCCGCTAACGACGGAGCTTGGCAGTTGCAGGCTCTGGCGGGCGCAACTGGTGCCACCGGAACAAACGGTGGGGCTGGTGCGAACGGCGCAACCGGTGCAACTGGAGCGACCGGCGCAACTGGTTCCAACGGCGTGGACGGCTCGGCTGGTGCGACCGGCGCAACCGGTTCGACTGGTCAGGGCTACACGGTCATCGGACCGTACGTCCCCGGCAACACTTACAATGCCTATCAAGTAGTCACCGAGAACGGATCCAGCTACGTGGCGCTGGCAGCTAGCACCACTGAGGATCCGGCTACTTCGGTCGCCGCAAACGACGGAGCCTGGCAGTTGCAGGCTCTGGCGGTGCAACTGGCGCCACCGGAACAAACGGTGGGGCTGGTGCGAACGGCGCAACCGGTGCAACTGGAGCGACCGGCGCAACTGGTTCCAACGGCGTGGACGGCTCGGCTGGCGCGACTGGTTCGACGGGTCAGGGCTATCACGGTCATCGGACCGTACGTCCCCGGCAACACTTACACTGCCTATCAAGTAGTCACCGAGAACGGGTCCAGCTACGTGGCGCTGGCAGCTAGCACCACTGAGGATCCGGCTACTTCGGTCGCCGCAAACGACGGAGCCTGGCAGTTGCAGGCTCTGGCGGGTGCAACTGGAGCCACCGGAACAAACGGTGGAGCTGGTGCGAACGGCGCAACCGGTGCAACCGGAGCGACTGGTGCAACTGGCTCCAACGGCGTGGACGGCTCGGCTGGCGCGACCGGCGCGACTGGTTCGACTGGTCAGGGCTACACGGTCATCGGACCCTACGTCCCCGGCAACACTTACACTGCCTATCAAGTAGTCACCGAGAACGGATCCAGCTACGTGGCGCTGGCAGCTAGCACCACTGAGGATCCGGCTACTTCGGTCGCCGCTAACGACGGAGCTTGGCAGTTGCAGGCTCTGGCCGGTGCAGCCGGTTCAACTGGTGCAACCGGAACCGCTGGTGCGACCGGTGCAACCGGAACCGCTGGCGCGACTGGTGCAACGGGATCGTCCGGCGAAACCGGCGCGACTGGTGCAACGGGATCTCCGGCGAAACCGGCGCGACTGGTGCAACGGGATCGTCCGGCGAAACCGGCGCGACTGGTGCAACGGGATCGTCCGGCGAAACCGGCGCGACTGGTGCAACGGGATCGTCCGGCGAAACCGGCGCGACTGGTGCAACGGGATCGTCCGGCGAAACCGGCGCGACTGGTGCAACGGGATCGTCCGGCGAAACCGGCGCGACTGGTGCAACGGGATCGTCCGGCGAAACCGGCGCGACTGGTGCAACGGGAACGTCCGGCGAAACCGGCGCGACTGGTGCAACGGGAATCGCCGGTGCGACTGGTGCAACGGGTACAACGGGTGCGACCGGCGCAACTGGTGCCAAGGGTGCAACTGGTACCGCTGGTGCAACCGGCGCAACTGGTGCAACGGGCGTGGTCAGACCGGCGCAACTGGTGCAACGGGCGTGGGCGCGACTGGCGCAACCGGAGCGTCCGGCGCAGACAGGCACGAAGGTGCAACCGGAGCGACCGGCGCAACTGGTGCAACGGGTGTGGTTTGGCAGGGTACGTGGTCGGCCGCTGAGACCTATGCCAAGGACGCCGCCGTGGAATACGCCGGTTCGTCGTATATCTCGCTGTTCGCCAGCAACACCGGCAACCAGCCCAACTGAGCGGCAACTGGGAGTCTGATGGCGCAAGACCGGCGCGACTGGTGCAACCGGTCACGGGCGTAACCGGCGCGACTGGTGCGACTGGTGCATCCGGAACCGCTGCGCGACTGGTGCAACGGGAATCCGCTGGCGCGACTGGTGCAACGGGATCGCGACTGGCGCGACTGGTGTAACCGGGAGCTGGTGCGACTGGTGTAACCGGATCGACTGGTGCAACGGTTCCAACGGGTGGACGGCTCGGCTGGTGCGACCGGCGCGACCGGTTCGACTGGTGCAGGGCTGCCACGGTCATCGGACCGTACGTCCCCGGCAACACTTACACTGCCTATCAAGTAGTCGCGAGCGAATCCGGCTACGTGGCGACTGGCGCTAGCGCCGCCGAGGATCCGGCTACTTCGGTCGCCGTGAACAACGGAGCTGGCAGTTGCAGGCTCTGGCCGGTGCGACTGGTGCAACCGGAACCGCTGGCGCGACTGGCGCAACCGGAACCGCTGGCGCGACTGGTGCAACCGGAACCGCTGGTGCGACTGGTGCAACCGGAACCGCTGGTGCGACTGGCGCAACCGGAACCGCTGGCGCGACTGGCGCAACCGGAACCGCTGGCGCGACTGGTGCAACCGGAACCGCTGGTGCGACTGGTGCAACCGGCGCGACCAGTTGGTCGGGCTACACGGTCATCGGACCGTACGTCCCCGGCAACGCTCCACACCGCCTATCAAGTAGTCACCGAGAACGGATCCAGCTACGTGGCGCTGGCAGCTAGCACCACCGAGGATCCGGCTACTTCCGTCGCCGCTAACGAGGACTTGGCAGTTGCAGGCTCTGGCCGGTGCAACTGGTGCCACCGGAACAAACGGTGGGGCCGGTGCCGACTGGCGCAACCGGAGCCACTGGAGCGACTGGCGCAACCGGGACGGCGGGTACGAACTGGTGCAACCGGAACCGACTGGCGCGACTGGTTCCAACGGCGTGGACGGCTCGGCTGGTGCGACCGGCGCAACTGGTTCGACTGGTCGGCTACACGGTCATCGGACCCTACGTCCCCGGCAACACTTACAATGCCTATCAAGTAGTCACCGAGAACGGATCCAGCTACGTGGCGCTGGCAGCTAGCACCACTGAGGATCCGGCTACTTCCGTCGCCGCAAACGACGGAGCTTGGCAGTTGCAGGCTCTGGCGGGTGCAACTGGTGCGACCGGAACAAACGCTGGGACTGGTGCGAACAAGGTGGAAGGTGGTGGCGCAACCGGCGCGACTGGTGAACCGGAACCGCAGGCGCGACTGGTGCAACCGGAACCGCTGGTGCGACTGGTGCAACCGGAACCGCTGGTGCGACTGGCGCAACCGGACCGCTGGCGCGACTGGCGCAACCGGAACCGCTGGCGCGACTGGTGCAACTGGAACCGCTGGTGCGACTGGTGCAACTGGAACCGCTGGGCGACTGGTGCAACCGGAACCGCTGGTGCGACTGGTGCGACCGGTGCTAACGGCGCAACCGGCGCAACTGGACCGGCCGGCGCAGCGGGTGCGAAGGGTGCGACTGGCGCAACAGGCGCGACCGGTGCATCCGGGACGAACGGAACGAATGGGACTAACGGCACCAACGGCGCAACCGGCGCAACCGGAGCGACCGGGCCTATCGGGACCAACGCGATCCTGGTGTGGGCCTCCACGGCACCGCGGTAAATAGCGGCAGCTGCTTGGCCGCCGGCGTTACTTTGGAGACTACATCGGCCTGCCTCACCACACTCGCTAGTATCGAGGCCGATGATATGGGGAATAACTTGGGGCCCGGCTCCGGTTCAGATCACCATCACCAACCTCTCTGTGGTCACGACCACCGCCGTGGGAGCAGGCGACAGTCAGAAAGTCGTCGTCCTCCTGAATGGGGTGGCAACCGCCCTCACCTGCAACGTCACCGCCGGCAAAACCACCTGCACCAGCACCGCTACGGTCACGGTCCCGGCCGGAGACTTCCTGGAGGTCGAGGTCACGCCCCGAGCGGTGGCACTTTCGGGCGCTCGGTCATTATAGGGTGAGCTTCACGTACTAGCTTGGCCGGTGACCGGCGAGCAAACAACCAGCGGTGGGCCTTCGGGCTCGCCGCTGCACCTGGAGCGACCCAACGGTGCCAACGGTGCAACCGGTGCCAACGGTGCAACCGGTGCCAACGGTACGAAGGGTGCCAACGGCGCAACTGGTGCAACTGGGCCGACCGGCGCAGCGGGTGCGAAGGGTGCAACCGGTGCCACAGGCGTAGGTACATCGGGAGCAACGGCTGCAACCGGAGCGACGGGCGCAACCAGCGGAGCGATCCTGCCTGGACGTGCGGTCATGGCGACGTCCCGACCACAACGTCCACTACATACGCTAACCTGGCAAACACCGGGCCGACCGTGACGGTAACCGTCTCCGCAACAGGTACGGCGGTCGTGACCCTCACGTCGTTGGAGGATGCATCGACCGGTAGTGGCTCGTGCTACATGAGCTTCGCGGTATCCGGGGCGACCACCGTGGCCGCCGCCGATGCGGAAGCCGTGATACAGACGGGTGGTGGCCAGCAACGGAGCAGCGCAACTCCGTCGTGACCGGGCTGAATGCCGGAAGCAACACCTTCACGGCGGAATACCGCAGCAGCGGAGCCGGCAACACTTGCCACTTCTCCAACCGAGCCCTGAAGGTTACTCCTTACTAAAAAGGGGTAACGCAGGACGAAACCAAATGCCTTGAGCGGCGAGCCTTCGGCCCGCCGCTTGCATTTTGAGGCTTTCCAAAATGCAAACGGTGCGCCGGAAAAAGAGGCCCTCCGCGCGAAGCGGCTGGATTCGGAAAAAAGCTTGTGGCGCATCTGCAGCCCGTCGCCGCCACAATGCCGGGGGGGACGTCAGGTCAGTGCTCCTGGTGGAAGAGGACTCCCTGCGGTATGTGGTTGGCCAGCGTGAAGTTCTGCGCATTTACGCCGACTTTCTGGTGCCGCGGAAGAGCATGCTCTTGAGGTGTGCCGGAACAAGGGGCGACGATGGCGTTGGCGACCCGTCTGTGCGTCCGCATCCGAGCCCGAGTTTGTAAAATCCGAAATATTGGAAGTCTCTGTCACGATGACCGTGTGCGGTGCACGCGAGCGACCTGGAACTGGTCTGGTAATGACCGGTCATGACGCGGTAACTCATGGCTGAAGCTTGGAAGACGGATCAAACACCGGGACGGAATTGTAGGCGCCATCCTTCAGGTAATCCCGAAACGGAAGCCCCACACCCTGATCCAGAATTCTCGCCACCGTCCTAAACGTATTTCGGCGGTTGAGCCATAGCACGAAGCTCACTAACGCGGTGGCTTCGCGCATGACCACGAATTTTTCTTCCGGATCGAAATCGTAGGGATGGCAATAGGTCCATAAAGCGATGCCTGTGTTTTGACCCCGCAAAAGTTCGATCAAAAGAAAGTCCGGCAAGTAACGCATATAGACGCCACCCAGAAAGGGCATGAATACAGGGCCGATCCGAGCGATGGGAACCGGAAGTTCGATCAGGGAATCCCTCCACCGGAATGGTTGTTGCGGCGCTCCGGGAAAGCCGTACAGCGGATGCCGCAGCGGCAGAACGCTGGACGTATAGCGAAAGCCAAGTTCCTGCAGAATCGGCAAGGCCCACAGCGTCACCGGCGTAAGCGAAAAAATAGGCGCGCGAAAGCCAATCACTTCCGCGCCGGTCAAATCCTCCAGAAACGCTTTGGAGCGTCGCGTTTGTTCGCGGAAACGCTCTGGGTTTTCCCGATTCAGCGGAACATGCGCGTAGGTGTGAAAACCGATCTCGTGTCCCTGTTGATGAATGGTGCGGATCAGTTCCGGGTGCCGCTCGGCAAGCTCTCCCAGGACGAAGAAGGTGCCTTTGACTTTACGGTCGCTGAGAAAATCGAGAATCTTGTAAGTGATTTCCGGATAACGCGGAGCAGGATTCGGCTGAGGGTGATGGTCTTCCAAATCCAGCGTGAATGTGGTCGTCATGAATTAAGATTTCCGGACTGCGCAGCGCATTGCGCATCAAACAAATAAATCCGCCAGACACTTTCCCCGATTTCATCGATTACCCGTACACCCAGAATGCGCCGCGTCACGCGAAAGCCTGGAGGTAGTCAAATTTTTTTTGGGTATGGCCCTGGTGCACCGAAACAATTTTATCCCGGGATACAGGTTGTCAATTAAGTTTTTCCGGAGCAAGTTTCGCGCGCGACAGGGGTTTCGCCGCGAACCGAATTTCGGAGCCGAGAAGTGGCCTTCAATTGGGGGCTGCGGCAATCCAAAAAAGTCCAATTTTGAGCCGAATTCGGGGCCTTGCATTGGGGTCGTCTCTGGCCTAGAATTTTGCCCCATTCGCCACCACGATCCGAAATCTCAAATTGTGACACGACCGTATGTGATTCATCGTGTTAGGGATCTAGCACTTACAGAACTTGACCTTCCACCTCGCACAACCCTGGCTGGTCTAGCGGTAGATTTACTCTCACGCAAGCGGTCGAGTGCCCAAAATGTGCAAACCTTTTACCCATAAAACCCGCCGCTCGGCTCCCTACCTCCTGCATCCACTTGTAAATACAAGCTCTTAGCGGTGCCCCCCCCCGAACAGACAGTTGGCAGCCAATGTGCGGGAGCATCTATGCTCCCCAAAACTCGATTTGTGTGAGGATTCTATGAAGCGATTCCGCGTTTGGTTTGTCGCGCCCGTCCTGGCCCTGCTGGCACTGCTCTCCGCCGCCTCGATTGTTCGCGCGCAATCGACTGACGAGCGTTTGAAGAACGACAGCGTGAGCGTGAAGGACGACACCGCGAAGGACGACAACGCGAGTCAGCCTCGCGTTCCGCTGGCAACGGACTGGAGCCATCACTACTTGGTTTACTCGAATGCCGAAAAGATCGCCAATTCCGATTCGCCCAAGGCCAAGAAATTACAGGCCGAGCCCCGCTTCCAGCAGGCATTGGCTCGCCGCAGGGCCATGGCGCGCGGCGCCAGCCAACCCGTCTCGGCAGGCTTGGGAGCCCGGGCTTTGCTACCTGCGGATTCCAGAACCACCTCCAGCGAAGGCAAATTGGTCAGGGATTGGACTTCTTCGCTCACCACCGGCGGCACCCTCGGCGACGAGCAATATCCCGCCAAGTTTTCATTCAACATTAACGCTGCCCCCAGCTGCACCAGCGATTTTGCCGTTTTCACCAACAACCAGGCTTCCGGCAACCACGGCTCGGGCTTCCTTGTTGATGCTAGAGACTTTGGCTTCTTCTACGGCATACCAGCGAACGGTGCTGTTATCACCATCGCAGGCGTTGCCTTCACCGCAACTAGCACCGCAACTGACATCAACGGTGTCGGCGCCCCGGCTTTCTACTATGGCACCAGCGCTACCCAGGCGGCAACGAACTTGGTAGCCGCGATCACCGCTTACGCGACGGCCAATCCTGGTTTCACTTACAGTGCGTCGAACACGTTTGGTTTTGGTTTCGGCGGCGGGAGACACAACGCTGGTAGCTTTATAATCGTTACCGACACTACTGGAGGAACGGGCGGGAACAGCACCACCGCGTCGCCGGCTAATTGCTTCCCGTTCCGTTTCGACCCCTGCACACAAACTCCCCCGGACCCAAACTTTAGCTTTTTCTCTAAGAACTTCTCCGGTGGCCGCGGAGGCGCTGTTGCTGCGGTGGCCAACCTGATCGGGTTTAATGAGCTGTACACCGGCACAGGCGGACTCTGCGGCACCAGCACGGCCGGACCGAACGTGATGTTCGCCTACGGAGTTTCCACCGAAGGGGGCGTGACCACCACCTCCCCAGCGCTCTCCGAGGATGGCACGCAGATCGCGGTTGTCGAAAGCACCGCCAGTTGCGCCGGATCCTCGGGCACCTGCGGGGTCGGCTCGTACCTTCAACTTGTGAAGTGGTCGGCTACGGCTCCCCCTGGGGCGCCGATTATCGCCAACGGTTCGACCACCGTGAAGGCGCCAACCGCCGTCGCGCCCAGCGCTTACCGCAGCTGTACAGCGCCGTGTATGACGACTCTCACATTTAGCAGCACGACGGACAGCAACTCCGCCCCGTTCATCGACTATACCGACGACGCCATCTACGTCGGCGACGACAACGGTGCTCTCCATCAGCTCGAGGGGGTATTCGTGGGGACGCCATCGGTGGGATGGAGCTCGACCGTCGACTCCGGCTTCGGGCTCACCGGTCCAATCTACGATGGGACGTCCGGTAACATCTACGTAGCCGACGCCAACGGAGTCTTGAGCACCATCCTTGCGACCAACGGCGGTCTCGAGCAATCAGTCGAAATTGACGGCAGTTCGACTGGCTACCCCATTCCCGATCCGCCGATCGTGGACAGCAGCGCGGAGACGGTCACCGCCTTTGAAAGCAACGCCAACGACGGCACCGCGGACATCGACCAGTGGACAATCTGTACCCAACCCAGTGTGCTCCCCTTCGTCCCTGACGATCCTCGTTGTACCTCTGGCCAGTTTACGTCGAGTACCGGATTCCCGATCGGTCCCGCTGGCGTGCAGATGCACGACGGCGATTTCGACAACACCTACTATTCGGGCACTTACGCCGATGGATATCTCTACTTCTGCGGAAAGGATCCCTCCGGCACCGTCGATAGTCCCGCCATCGAGCGCGCAACCTTCGATGCTACTGGTGTTTTGCAAGCTGTGGACACTGCCTTCCTGGACGTCACCTCGAGCGGCAACAGCGCAGGAATAGAATGCTCTCCGATGACCGAGGTATATAACGGCTCCACGGACTACATGTTCTTCAGCGTCCAAGGCGGAGGCGTGGGAGGGAATTGCGGCGCCTTGGGCGGGGGGGCGGCGGATACCACCCCTCCGGCGGCTGCGTGATGTCGATCATCGTGACCGACGACGCCAACCCCACGGCCTCTAGCCCGACGGCGATGCCGACAGCGGTCACGTCGTCGATTGGCGAGCCCGGCGGGAGCAGCGGGATAATCATCGACAACGCCTCCGCCTCGGGCCAGGCCTCGAGTGTTTACTTCAGTCCGTTGGGCTTTGCCACACCAACATATCTGACTCCAACTGCAGCTGCCTGGAAAACCAATGTTGTCACTTTGACTTTCGCATCGGGCACTACAGCGGGTGCTGCTGCAGGGATGCCTCTCGTAGTTTCAGGTTTTACACCCGCTGGTTATAACGGAACTTTCCCCATCGCGACTGTCACGGCCACAACGATCACATATGCTCTAACAACGAATCCCGGAACCGCGACTACCGTGGGCAGTGCGTTCTTTACTGTAACGCCCAACGGAAACTGCCCCGGGGGCGTAGGCTGCGCGGTGAAGGCCACTCAGTCGGCGCTGGATTAGGCGTTTGGCGTAGCGCAGCTCAACACATAACTGGAAATAGGCCGGCAACGCCCCCGCTATCGGCCTGATGTGCCCACTGTAGCGAAGCGGTCCCCCTACCGCTTCGCTGCGGGAAACAGCTTCTGCAAAATTTGTTGCACGTTCCCAGCCCGCGCGATTTTCGCGCGCACGTCGCAGGCTTCCGTCTCGAAACGGAGCGACTCCGCCCATGGACTAGTATCCTTTTAGGCACACGATGTACTAGAATCACAGCGCAGTTCACCGTCGCTGACGACGGAAGTCTCGACACCGTGAGGTGAGTATGAAACTAATTGGTGTCTCGTGGGCCACGCCGTTCCTGGCCCTAATCGCGTTGCTCTCCGCCGCTACGATTCTCCCCGCCCAATCGTCCGATGAGAGCCAGAAGCACACTCCCGTTCCCATAGTGACCGACTGGAGCCATCGTCACCTGGTTTTCTCTGGCGCCGATGCTCGCGTGCATTCCAACTCTCCCCAGGATCTGCGACTGCAAGCCGATCCCCGCTTCCAGCAACAATTGGCTCGTCGCGCTGCCAGCGCGCATTCCGTCGCGCCCACATCGACGGATTCGCACCGCGTGCACCCGACCCATCCCTAGCGACCCCACCGCTTCGACTACCGACAGCAGTTTGTCGCGGGACTGGACTTCTTCGCTCGCGAACTTCGGTACGGTCGGCAACGAGCAATATCCCGCCAAGTTTGAGTTCAACATCAACGCTCCCGTCACCAGCGCTAACTGCACCAGCGACTTCGTGGTCTACAACAATGACAACGCTTCTGGCACCCACACCGGCTTCATTGAGAACGCTATCAATATCGGCATTTTCTGGGGAGTGCCACCCGTCGGCTCCACCATCATCATCACTCCGCCTGCGACGGGCAAGGCTGTGACATTTACGGCGGTTGGAAACACCACCACTCCCGGCGCTGACCAGTTCCAGGTTGGAACCGACTCACGATCGGCGGCGGCGAATTTGGCAGCCGCGATCAACGCAGCCGAGGTCGCGGGGGGCGCGGCGACCGGAACTTTCCCTTACACTGCGAACGATCACTTCGGCAACGCAGTTTTCATTACCGACATCGCCACAGGCGGTGCCGACTCGGAGCGGGCGGGGACAACACGACTGCCGCGCCGATCGATTGTTTCCCTTTCTTTGGCAACACGTGCGCCGGTAAATTCACCTTTTTCTCCGGAAACTTCTTCGGTGGCCGCGGAGGCGCCACCGCTGCGGTGGCCAACCTGATCGGTCTTATGAACCTGTATTCGGGCACGCCCGCGGGGATCTGCTCGGGCACCGGACCGACGGTGAAGTTCGCCTACGGCATTTCCACTGCCCAGGGTGAAACCACCACCTCGCCGGCGCTCTCGGAAGACGGAACGCAGATAGCGATGGTCGAAAGCACCCCAAGTTGCCACGCCGGTCAGACCGGTTGTACGATCGGCTCCGTCCTGCACCTGGTGAAGTGGGCGAATTTGAGCGGGACGCTGGCTAAACCGGTTGTCCCAGAAACCGTTACCGCTGCCAACTACAGAGCATGTGCCGCGCCGTGCATGGTGAATCTCACGGTGAGCACATTGTCCGACAGCAACTCAGCGCCGTTCATCGACTACACCAACGACCGCATCTACGTCGGCGACGATGGTGGCAACATGCGCGAGGTTACTGGGGTGTTTTTGGGCACTCCATCGCTGGGATGGCAGACCACCGTTGACTCCGGCTTCGCGCTCACTGGCCCGGTCTTCGACGCGACATCCGGCAACATTTACGTGGCCGATGCCAACGGAGTGGTGAGTACAGTGGTTGCGTCTAGCGGCGAGTTGGGGCCCCAAGTCTACACGTCCGGTACGCCGGCTGTTGACGGATTCCCCATTCCCGATCCGCCGATCGTGGACTCCACTGCGGAGACGGTCGCCGTCTTTGTGAGTAACGACACCAATGGTGGCGCCGAAATCGCCCAGTTCACTGCCGATTTCGCGCAGAGTGCTGCATTCGTGGTGGGACCTGCAGGGGTGCAGATGCATGACGGAGATTTCGACAACACCTACTATTCGGGGCGACTACCAATACGGTTATCTCTACTTCTGCGGCAAAAATCCCGGCAGTGCCAACGACAATCCTGCGATCGAGCGCGCCTACTTCGATTCCAATGGCATTTTGCTCGCCGTCGGACGGCAACTTCCTCAACGTCAGCGGGGCCGCGGACGCGGAGTGCTCTCCGATGACCGAAGTATATAACTCCGGCATAGACTACATGTTTTTCAGCGTCCAAAACGGAGGCGCGGGACCGAATTGCGGCACCTTGGGTGGGACCACTCGCCACCAACCCTTCCGGCGGCTGCGTGATGTCAATCATCGTGACCGACGGAAGCTGCGGCCCAGTTCCCGACGCCCATGCCTTCGACGTCAATTCCTCGCTCGGCGAGCCCGGCGGGAGCAGTGGGATAATCCTCGACAACGTCTCCACCGCGGCCCAGGCGTCCAGTATTTACTTCAGCCCGTTGGCCTTCGTGACTTCAGGGACGCCCAACGGGAACTGCGGCGTGAACGTAGGCTGCGCCGTGAAGGCTACCCAAGCAGAGCTGGATTAGACGTTTAGCGTCGCGCGCTCGCAAGTAACAGGAACCAGGCCGACAGCGCCCCCGCTATCGGCCTGCTGTGCCCCCTGGGCTGAGCGGTGCTCCCCGCTTCGCCCAGGGGGGACCATGTATGTCTGAATTCCGCCGGGCCGCTACAGGGGCCCTCTTCCTTCATAAGCCAAGCAGAGCCCGCACTTTTGCGCGCGCTCCCCAAGCTGAGGAGCCGAAACGATTCCCTTCTTAACCTTCCTTGTGCGCCAATCCATCGTCTTGATCTGATCGGCCAACATGGCGACGGCCGGAGAGCCACCAATTACCACACCACCTCGAAGAGGTACCCCTTGATCCGCGTCGTCAAGCCGCAACAAATCTCAGGCTTGTCCTTCGGTTATACGCAACCGGGCTTAGCACCAGCGCCGTCCGGTCGTCGGCTTGCTCGTGTCCCTCGCTGGCCAAGACAGGTCTCCCGCTTCCGGCGCAGGAGGCCCCGATTTCAAATCTCGGCATCCCGAGTAACTCTCTCAAATCCTTCCGAGCCGTCGTCCGCGCCTTCAATTCACTGTGGGGGATTTGGTCGGAACCCATGACTTTTTTCCACCGCTGCGCGCACCATTCCTTCAAGCCTGAACGCTTAGAGTTTGCTGATCGCAAAGGCGTTTCTGTTCTTCGGCCGGCTGAACGTACCGGACTGTCATCGTGACGTTGGTATAACCCAGAATCGGTCTGAGTGTCGGAAGGTCAATGCGGGCTGCGACCGCACGCGTAGCAAGCGTGTGGCACAGATAACGGGCTTGATTGCATTGGTGTCGGCTGCCCCCCGACGCCAATATTATGGTCGCAGGAACGTTATTAGTCGCGCCATCGATCACCGCGACAATGTTTCCATTGCTAAGCGCGTAGATAGTGTTGGTCACCGGATTCACGGCAACGTCAACGGCGGGCACCGGAATAGTGGCCGTCACGGGCTGTGCGAGCAGCGCGCCAGGCAGCAGGCTTCCGAGCGCTGCAGCGCCGACTAGCCAACGGAAAAATCTACGGATGTCGCAAAAGTTCATGGCCGAACCTCATTTCGGTTTTAGCAATCGCTCAAACCGTAAGCAGCATGGACACAGTTGGCGCAACTTTCGTTGCAATACCTAATTCCATTTCTGCAGTGACCGGGAGACCAAGCGCCAGCTGTGCTGAGAGCAGTTGCATATGGTTTCCGTAATTGTGTATTAGCATGCAGGCACAAATACTCTACCCGCGGGACGGCACAAAGCGCCAACGGGTAAAGCTGCGGCAGCTGATTCAACTCAACAGCGGAAAATACAGGCAAAACTCCGGCGTTGGTTCGGAATCGTGTTGGGCCGGCGCGTGCGTCTGTGGTCCCTATGCAGAGAGTTCCCTGAGCTGCCTCCGCGGGCCGATTCGCGTAGTCCGGTGAGCCGGTTTGCGTGGAAGAGGTGGGAACAGCCGACGCTGTGGGCGAGATTCTACCCACGATCGTCCTAGAGTTTGGGAAATCGTTAAAGTGGCTGTTCACCGGGGAAGATAGACGTCAACTAGCGAAAAGAGTTGGGGGAGGTTAGTGAAACGAGGCATTCTGGCTGTTGGCGCACCAAACCCACTCGGCCACCAGAATTCCAGTTTCAAAGTGGTCATCTTTGGCGTCTTGCGCAAGAGGCGACTCCGCGGTTGCATGTGGTCACCAATCGATTCGTTGCATGCCCGCCACGAGGTCGAAGTGGCGGTCTCGGCTCAAAAGAGAGTTTTTAATACTGATGGCATAACGCCGCAATGACGTGTTGTTCGAAGGAATCGGGGTTCCCGCTTTTTTGAGTTCCATGCGAAGGCTCGCGTAGAACGCAGCGGTCTCCGCATCTATGTCCAGAATCCGGAAGTTCCCAGGGACTCGTTGAGCCACTGTTCGTATTTCTGGCTGTTCCGTGATTGCCCAATGCCATATCGGTATTCGCCCAAGACAATAACCGGAACTGCGACTTCAACGGCACCGCGAAGGATCGGTTCCAGGGCGGATTCGCCATCGGCGAGCGCTGACAGTCCGTTCGTATCCAGTATCACTGTCGGTCCTCACTCTCAACCTGATCGAACTCTTCGTCGATGATCCGATTGATTCGCGCCGTCTCCTTGCGAAAGTGGCGCAACTTGCCGAAAGTCTTCATCCAGGGCTTGCCGGCCTTGGTTTCGGTGCTGGAGCTGTTGGTCAGGGCTCCCAGCAACCAGCGCCGAAGCGGCAATGCCGTTCAGCCGTAAACGGATTTGGTGCTATGAAGGATGCCGTCAGGAATCTCTAAATAAGCTCTCCATTGAGCCATTTTCCCATATTTATGGGAGCACAGTCAAGCCAACTCATTTGAGCCCATCGAAGAAATCACTCTGTCTCTAAAGAAGTAATTTTATTAGAAGTACTGACCCCACGGTCCATTCGGGCCACGGCAGTCGTATGTTACAGATTACGAATCCGAGCGCAAGGCGGGCGATAAACGCGCCGAGCATGATCGCGCCGTGCATGGTGAGTATCACCGAGCACGTCGTCCGACAGCAACTCCGCTCCATTTATCGACTACGACAACGATGCCATCTACGTCGGCGACGATGCCGGCAATCTGCGTGAGGTTACTGGGGTGTTCATCGGCACTCCAACGGTGGGATGGCAGACCGCCGTAGACCCAGGGTTCGCGCTCACCGGCCCGGTCTACGACAACGCATCCGGCAACATTTATGTGGCCGATGCCAACGGAGTGGTCAGTACCGTGGTTCAATCTAGCGGGGCGTTAGGATCACAGGCGTACACTTCCGGCAGCTCCAGCACACCCTACAACCCGATTCCCGATCCCCCGATCGTGGACTCAACTTCCAAGACGGTCACCGCCTTCGTGAGCAACAACGCCAGCGGCAGCGCCCAGGTCGTCCAGTATCCTATCGCCGATTTCGCGACTCCAGCATCCGCCCACGGTGGGACCTGCTGGCGTGCAGATGCATGACGGCGATTTCGACAACACCTACTATTCAGGTGAATACCAATACGGCTATCTCTACTTCTGCGGCAAAAATCCAGGCACTTCCCTCGACAATCCGGCCATCGAGCGCGTCTTCTTCAATTCCAGTGGTATTTTGGGCGGTTTGGATGGCAGCTTTCTCAACGTCAGCGGCGTCGATGCCGCAGAATGCTCTCCGGTCACCGAGGTATATAACGCGGGTATCGACTACATGTTTTTCAGCGTTCAGACCGTGGCAACCCGCCAAACTGCACGACTCTGGGCAACGGAGCGGCCGGTTCTAATCCTTCTGGCGGCTGCGTGATGTCGATTATCGTCAGCGACGGCATGTGTGCCACTGGCTCGGAAGATTCGTAGCACTGTGGCGTCCAAGGCCCGTCCATCTCGTTGGGTTACGAGTACCGCGACCGAGTTCGCGGGCGCACGTTCAGGCCGAACCGACCGATAGCCGAGTCGGCGGCCAACGTTTCCGCCTGGAGGGACACAACCACAAGGTGAAGTGCCCCTCTCCACGGGTCCTCGCGGGTGGTTCTGCGTCGGCCATGACCGGTCAGCGCACTCCGCGCTGGGTGGGGCGGCGGATGGTTCGCCAGCGCCCGCGGCTGTGCGTTCAGCGGGTGGTGACTGCGGTCTTCGGCTCGGCCGCTTCGTCGTACCTGGAGGCGGTGCGGGCGGCCGTGCCCAGCGCCCAGCGGCTCGTGGTGACCAGGTAGAGTTGCTGACCTACTACGACTTCCCGCGAGAGCACTCGAGGAGTCTCCGGATGTCTAACCCGATCGAATCCATCTTCGATCCGGTGCGACTGCGCACGCGCGCGACGCGCCGCATGCGCAAAGCACAAACGGGGCTATACGTCGTCTTCCAATTAGTCCGCCGCGCGGAACAGCGGTGGCGGCGCATCGACGCCCCGCACGTGGTTGCTAAAGTGTTTGAGGGTGTTCCGTTCGCCAATGGTGTGGAAGTGCTCGAGTCAGCCAAGAAGCGAAAGGGCGCCGCTTGACGTCACAATTTCCACACCTCTTGACTTTAGCTCGGTACGCGATGCTCAACAGCAGCTACGCGATGGTCTGAGACGGTAAACAAATATTAACCATTTGATTGAGACGGCAATGACCATTCGAGTACAGGTGCCGTACGGGGCTGTCGGCAATGCTCCAAAAATCCTCAGGCCGTTCGCCGTCACGGAGCAACGGTTGACCAATTGTCCGGAGATCGACACGAAACAGCCGACACCTGTCGATGCGGCGGGGAGTGTGTTCAGGGATGGTCGGCTTGAGGTTTTCTTCCTCCAAGGTACAGAAGTAATCGTAAGAGTCGTGTTGGCCAAGGAAGCCACGCCCGGCTTTCTTCTGTCGATGAAGGAACTCCAACAATTCCTTGTGAACTCGGGCGCCATCGCGAATCCGGACGAATCCACACGCGACCCTTGACAGGACTGATCCATATCTCCATATTGCATTACCCTAGATAAGGAAGGTGCTCAACCGTGAAGATGCTGCTCGCAATCGGGGCCCCAGGTGGGCGCCTTCTGGAACGGCCAAGGCGCCTCAAACCGATAGTCTGTGTGTCCACAGGACTCCTGCTCGCACTCGGAATGCTAGCAAGACCTGAACTGAACGAATAGGCACATAAAAAAAA
>CAWCKP010000012.1:0-121762 GCA_963796165.1 uncultured Acidobacteriota bacterium | reverse complement strand
GGCCGAAGCCAGCCACCGCGGTGGCGCCATCTGCAAAGTGATCCTCGAGACCGGCCTGCTCGACACCAACGAAAAAATTCGCGGCTCCATCGCCGCGAAAAATGCCTGCGCCGACTTCGTCAAGACTTCCACTGGCTTCTCCACCGGTGGGGCCACCGCCGAAGACGTTCAGCTCATGCGCGCCGCAGTCGGGGGGGACATGGGCGTAAAAGCCTCCGGAGGCGTCCGCACCCTGGAAGACGTGAAGAAAATGGTAGAAGCCGGCGCCACAAGAATCGGCGCCAGCGCCAGCGTAAAAATCATCGAGCAGGCCATCAGTGAAGGCCAGTCCGCAACTCCGAAGCGAGAAGCCGCGAAGCCCCCCGCCGCCAAAGCCGCATCTCCCGCCAGCTCCTCCGGCAATTACTGATCCAATCCGCAGGTTAGGATTTTACCGGTTTGACGCTGCCCCATTCTTTGCGGGGTTGCTGCAAAGGGTGGGCGTTTCGCCAGCCTCCGCTGCAATTGCAGCCACAGTTTCCTGACCACCAGTGACTCGGCCTTCTCGCACCAGTGTTCCGTCTGGTACCATGCACACACGATGCGCCATTATCTGACTTTGCTTTGCCTCGTGATCCTTGCCGGCTCCGTTTTCCCCGATAACCTCAAACCACTCGCCGACCGCCTCGCCGCCCAGAACGCCCTTTTCGACGAGCAATACGAATCCGATCTCCGCTATTCGCCCGAGCGCGCCACCGCCTACGGCGACTACCGCTACAACGATAAGCTCGCCGATTACTCGCTCGACGCCATTGCCCAACGCCACAAGACCGACGAAGCGTTTCTGGTCCGTCTGGAAGCCATCCCGACTGCCGGCTTCAACGACCAGGACCAGCTCTCCCACGACGTCTTGGTGCGTCTGCTCCGCCAGCGCGGTGCCGATTTCGACCTTAAAGAATACGAGATGCCGGTCAACCAGCAGAACGGCGTCCACACCAGCCTCGCGGATTTGCCCCTTTCCGTCCCCTTCGACTCCGTCAAGCATTACGAAGACTACATCGCCCGCCTTCACCAGATTTCCCGTGTCCTCACGCAGACCACCGAAGTCCTCCGCGCCGGCATGAAAGACAAGCTTGATGCCGGTCCGTTTCCTCCTGGAAAAGATCCCCGTCCAATGCCAGGGCATCATCGACGCTGACCCATTTCTTCTACCCACAAAAAAATACCCAGCGGATATTTCTCCCGAAGACCAGAAGCGCTTGACCCAGCAGATCACCGATGCCATCAACACCGAGGTCTTCCCGGCGTATCGCAACTTCGCTGAGTTCTTCCGCACGGAATACGCCCCCAAAGGCCGAACTGTGCTCGCGGTCACCTCGCTGCCCGACGGCGAGAAGCGCTACCAGAACGACATCTACGCGCGGACCACCACCCACATGACGCCGGACGAGATACATCAACTCGGTCTCCGCGAGATGGATCGCATCCAGACGGAGATGACCGTCATCGCGAAAAAAGAGGGCTTCGCCGATCTCGCGTCTTTCCGCGCCTCGCTCAAAACCAATCCAAAATACATTCCGACCTCTGCCGAGCAGATCCTCGACGATTACCGCCACTACATCGCCGCAGATGCAGCCAAAACTGCCCGAGCTTTTCACCGTGCTCCCCAAGTCGCCGGTTACCGTCGAAGCCATACCTCCCTTTCAGGCCGCCGCCGCAACTCACTACGTCACCGGAACTCCGGACGGCAAGCGCCCCGGGCGGGTGGTCGTTGCCACATCCAACTTCGCGCAACGCTCCCTGATCGACGATGAGGCCATCGCTTACCACGAAGGCATCCCCGGACATCACATGCAGCTATCTGTGCAACAGCAAATCACCGGCCTGCCTAAATTCCGCCTGCATGTCGGTTTCACTGCGTACATTGAAGGTTGGGCCCTGTACGCAGAGCAACTCGGCAAGGAGGTCGGGCTTCTACCAGGATCCGGTCTCCGATTACGGCCGTCTCTCTTCCGAGCTGTTTCGCGCGGTGCGTTTGGTGGTCGACACCGGGATCCACTCGCAAGGATGGACCCGCGATCAAGTCGTCGAGTTCTTCCGCAAGTCCGGCGCGATCGACGAGCCCACCATCCAATCCGAAACCGACCGCTACATCGCCTGGCCCGCGCAAGCGCTAAGCTATAAGCTAGGCCAGCTAAAGTTCCGCGAACTCCGCGAACGCGCCCAGAAAGAATTGGGCCCCAAATTTGACATCCGCACTTTCCACGACGAAATGATCGACAGCGGCGCCCTCCCGCTAGATCTCCTCGACGCCCACGCCGACAAATGGATCGCCCAACAGAAATCAAAGTAACTCGGTTGCACTTGGGTGGCGCACCCTTCGTCTTTGAGGGTGCGGATTTTATCCATCCGCGGTCCCGCTAGACCAACACTTCCGATACGGCAATCTCCTAATTCACCACTTCTTTTTCCTTCATCAGCCACGGCTGCTATAATTGTCCCGGGCAGCGCGGTGTTTTTGTAGCTCGCGATGTGCTCGTTCCGTAGAAAAAAATGGAAATGGATCCGGTCGAACTGAAAACAACGGCCGACGTCCCCGCGGAGGTGCTTTCAACCCTCGCGGAGATTGGCCGGGAGATCAACGCGTCGCTCAACCTCGATGAGGTACTGGCGCGAACGGCGGCGCTCGTCAAAAATCTGATCGACTACGAGATTTTTGCGGTGCTTCTGCCCGAAGAAGGTTCCAATCGCCTTTATTTCCGCTTTGCCATCGGTCATCACCAGGACGTCGTCGAGCACTGGCGCATTCCCATTGGCGAAGGCATCACCGGCACCGCCGCGGCTACCGGCCGCCCGGTGCTTGTTGGCGACGTTCGTAAAGACCCACGCTACCTGAACGCCATGGATAGCGTGCAATCGGAGTTGGCGGTGCCGCTGATGGTCAAGGGTGTGGCCGTCGGCGTCCTGGATATCTCTAGCCGCCAACTCGACTACTTCACTCCCTTGCAGCAAAACATTCTCACCTTGCTGGCCTCGCGCATCGCCGGTGCCATCGAAAACGCGCGCCTCTTCGAACGCGTCCAGCGCCAGGCCGATACTCTGCTGATCCTCAACGAGGTCGCCCGCGAAGCCAGCTCCGTGCTCGAGGTGGCTGAGGTTCTTCGCCGCGCCGCCGAGCTCACTAAGCGCATCATCGACTACCAGATTTTCAGCATCCTGCTATTCGACCCGGCCGCCCGCATCTTTCGTCAGCGTATTACTGTCAAATTCGGCCAGCACATTCAGGAAAAAATCTCCGTGCCGATCGACGAAGGCATCGTCGGCGCGGCTGCCGCTCTCCTTCGCCCGGTGGTCGTTCCCGACGTCGAGCGCGATCCGCGATACATCCGCGTCAATGACGAGACTCGCTCCGAACTGGCCGTGCCGCTGGTGGTGAAAAACCGCATCATCGGCGTGATGGACCTGGAGAGCCCCACCCGCAACTATTTCACCGCCGATCACGTCCAGGCGCTTTCCATTCTCGCCGCCAATCTGGCCGTGGCCATTGAAAACGCCCAGCTCTACGAACGCGTAGCCAGGGACGAAGCGCGCATGGACCGCGATTTGAGCGCTGCCCGCCGCCTGCAAGGTGCTTTGCTTCCGCGCACCCCTAGCGCCGATTACGGCGTCGATGTCGCCGCTCGCGTGGTTTCTTCGCGCGAACTCAACGGCGACATGTACGATTTCCTCCGTTACGGACCTCAGGAATTGGGCATCGCCATGGGCGACGTGAGCGGGAAGGGAAGCGCTGCGGCGCTCTTCGGCGCCGTCGCTATCGGAACGCTGCGCAGTATGGCCCCGCAAAAACTGCAGCCCGCCGAAATGCTGCGCAATCTGAATACCGTTCTCGGTGAGCGCCGCGTCGAGGGCCGGTTCATCACCATGTGCTATGCCACCTGGCACCGCGGCCGGCGTCGTGTGCGCATCGCCAACGCCGGACAGGTTCAGCCATTTCTCTACTCCCAGGGCTCCTGCCAGCAGATCAAACTCACTGGCTTTCCGCTGGGCATGTTTGACGACGTCAGCTATGAAGAAGTCCGGCTCAATCTGGAGCCCGGCAATATCCTGGTCTTCTACTCCGACGGAATCGACGACACCACCGATTCCAACGGCGTCTACTTTGGTTCCGACCGGGTCTGCGAATTGGTGAATGAAAATTTCGCGCTTACCTCCGCGGCCATCGCTGAACGCATTTTGGAAGCGGTCGACACTTTCTCCGGCGGCGCGCACGCCTTCGACGATCGTACCCTCGTCGTGGTAAAGGTTCTGTGACCGCCCAGCGCACCGTGGCCTCCATCCAGCGTCGCTCGTCGTCTGTCGACCCCAGCCGATTCACTCCTCAGTTTCATTACCGGGATGGCGCGCTCTTCTGCGAAGGCGTGTCCCTCGAGGCGCTCGCCCAGCGCGTTTCCACCCCGGCCTACGTTTACAGCCGGCGCAGTATCGAAGATTCCTACCGCGGCTTTCAGCGCGCCTTTCGCGCCGCGCCGCACACCATCTGCTACGCGGTAAAGGCCAATTCCAATCTCTCGTTGTTGCGCATTCTCGCCAAACTTGGCAGCAGCTTCGATATTGTTTCGGGCGGCGAGCTGTACCTTCTGCGGAAAATCGGCGTTCCCGCAAAGAAAATCGTCTTCTCCGGCGTGGGCAAGACGCGCGACGAAATTAGCGAAGCTCTCCGCGCTGGCGTTCTGCTATTCAATGTGGAATCGCCCGCCGAGCTCGAAATTTTGTCCGAAGAGGCGGCCCGCCTGCGGATGGTCGCTCCCGCTGCACTGCGCGTGAATCCCGACGTGGAAGCCGGAGGCCATCGCCACATCCGCACCGGCCACCACCGCCACAAGTTTGGAATCGATCTAGCCGAAGCGGCGGAAGTCTATGTGAATTGGCGCAATGTGCCGTCGATTCGTTGGCGCGGCGTTAGCATGCATCTTGGCTCGCAAATACTTGGCGCGGCCGCCTATCAACGCGCGGCGCAGCGAGTAGCAAAATTTGCCGGAAAACTTAGCGCCGCCGGCATCCATCTCGATTTCGCCGATTTCGGCGGCGGCTACGGAGTTCAGTACTCCACCGAAAAGCCACCGGCGCTCGATCAATATGCGCGTGCTCTCATCCCCGTGGCTCGCGCCCTGAATTGCCACCTGCTCATCGAACCCGGACGAAGAATCGTTGGCCCATCCAGTGTGCTGCTCACCCGGGTCATCTACACAAAAACGAATCGCGGAAAAACCTTTGTAGTCGTTGATGCCGGGATGAACGACTTCATCCGGCCGGCCCTATATGACGCGCTCCATCCGGTCACGCCCGTTCGTGCGCCCACCCCCGGCGCCGCCATCCGCCGCCTGGATATCGTCGGCCCGGTTTGCGAAACCGGCGATTGCTTCCTGAAAGATTGGCCGCTGCCGAATCCGCAGCGGGGCGACCTGCTGGCGATCTGGGGTACGGGTGCGTATGGCTTCGTGATGGCGTCGCATTACAACGCGCGGCCGCGTCCCGCCGAGGTCTTGGTCGAGGGCGGCAGGTCCCGAATCATTCGCCGCCGCGAATCCCGCGCCGATTTGACCCGCGGAGAATGAGCACTTTGCCGCCGCCCTCACAATTTTCCAAGCCGCCGAAAATTCTTCAGGTTTACCGCGACTTCCCAAAGCTCGAAAGTTTTTCGGACTACGCAGAAATCGAAGAGGATGCCGCGCGCATTTGCGTCGAACTTCATTGCCCCCATCCCTTTTTAGCAATGGAATCGATCACCAGTCCCAAGGAAGTCTGGTTCCTCAGCGGCTTTAAATCGCAAGCGGACCGGGACAACGTGGTCCTGGACTACGCCAACAACTCCGCATTGAAGGTCGCCCTCCAGCAAATCGCCGCGCGCAAAAGCGGACTCATTGCAGATCCCATCGAATTATTCGCAAATTTTCGTCCGGGTATGAGTCGCGGGCTGCTTTGGACGCTGGGTCAGTCCAACTTTGTGGTGGCCACCTTGACGCTTCTCAGCCTAAAGGTGGAAGGAACCGTCTACGAAACCGAGGATGGCAAGCGCCTAATCATGAAGTCCGCGCAATCGCGCGGCGAAGCCCAGAAGTTGGCCGCAGCCAGCCCCGACACTCAAATCTTCGCCGTCCGCCCGCAATGGAGCATGCCAGGAAAGAACTGGACAATCGCAGGGGGTTGACGCAAGGCTCTACGGTTCGACGCCCTTATCTTTTCCGGTTCTACGTCGTTATCTTTTCCGGGTACCCCATTCTTCCGTGTCTGCCGAAGGCAGACAGGAACGATGGGTGTTCGGAACCTTCGCGCAACCCTCGCAGCAGCCTCAGAACGCCCTAACGTGTGGTGTGATTCACGCTTCTCCCACGTCCTTCACCGCTCCGACCACCGCAGCTTGCTCCTCAAAATATCGTAATAAGATTTCCCAGGTGCCCGCACCAACTTCACCCGGTTCGGCGACTTCCGTATCACCACCCGATCCGCCGAACGCAATTCGAAACCGACCTGCCCATCCAGCGTCAAGTTCAGCGCGCCTTCCTCAGGGAATCCAATATCGATAACCGCACTACCCGGCACCACCAGGGGTCGATTAGTAAGCATGTGCGGGCAAATCGGAGTGATCACAAACGCATCGAGATCGGGCTGCACGATCGGACCGCCCGCCGCCAGAGAATAAGCCGTCGATCCCGTCGGCGTGGCCACGATCAACCCATCAGCGCTGTAGCTCCCCATTTCGGTGGCATCCACATTCACGGTGAAATCCATCATCCGCGCCAGCGCCACCTGGGTGACCACCGCGTCGTTCAGCGCCTGCTGCTTCTCCACGGCATGCCCATCGCGGACCACTTCCGCTTCCAGCGTCATCCGCTCGCTGGTTTGGTAGTTTCCGCCCAGCACTGCTTCCAGCAGCGGATACATTTCGTCCAGGGTGACGCTGGTAAGAAAGCCTAGCCCGCCCAGGTTTACCGGCAGGATGGGAATTTCGCGATTCTCGAGGGCCCGCGCTGCCGCCAGGATCGTGCCATCGCCTCCCAACACGATCACCAGTTCGGCCCGCCGGGCCAGCGCGCCGCGAGACAGCGAATGCGCTGAGGCGGTGCACCTCGCCGCCGTTTCCTCGTCCAAAAATACTTCCAAGCCGCGGCCGTGCAGCCATTTCACCAGCGGCGGTATCACTTCGCCGATCTCTTCACGCCGCGGTTTGGAGACGATGCCTACGTTTCGGATCATCTTTGAGTTGACCCTGCCAAAATCTTCCGCCGGATGATTTTTCTTGCGTTAGTAGCGAAGGATTGTACCTTAAGCCCCTAGCCGGGCGTGGAGAAAAAACTCCTGATTGCCTTCCGCGCCGGCCACCCGGCTTGCCCGCACACCCAGAACCTTCAGTCCCGCAGTGATCGCTGCTTCCCGCACTCGCTCGATCGCTTTCTGATGCAGCTGCGGGTCGCGCACGATCCCGCCCTTGCCAATTTCCCCGCGCTCCAACTCGAATTGCGGCTTTACCAGGATCAAAAAAATCGCCCCTTCCTCCGCCACTCCGATCAGCGCCGGCAGAATCTTGGCCACGGAAATAAACGACACGTCCGCCACGATCAGTTCCGCGCGCTCCGCGACATCCTCCGGCAAGAGGTATCGCGCGTTCTTCTCCACCCGCACCACCCGCTCATTCCGCTGCAGCTTCCAATCCAGTTGTTGCATGTTCACGTCCACCGCGAACACCCGCTTCGCGCCATTCTGTAGCAGGCAATCCGTGAATCCGCCCGTCGAGCTGCCGGCATCCAGGCAAACCTTCCCCGCCGGCGATACTCCGAAATCCTCTAGCGCTCCCTCCAGTTTCAGCCCGCCGCGGCCCACATATTTCAATCCATCTCCCACGATTTCGATCGCCGCGTCCGTGGCCGTTGCCGTTCCTGCTTTACCCGCGGCCTGCCCGTTTACCCGCACGCTCCCCGCCAGCAGCATGGCCTGTGCCTTTTGGCGTGACTCCGCGAGCCCCCGTTCGAATATTAAGACATCCAAACGCTTTTTTACCGTAGGGGATTGGTGCGATTTACCCAGGTCATGGTGCGGGTTGTGGGAAGGCTTTGCTTCTGAATTGGATTGCCGAGGCGGGCGCTTTGCCATGGACCTGCCGCGTTTCACTTCCGCCGCTCGATCAGATATCGCGCCAGCTCTTCCAGCCGCCGGCCTTTGATTCCGTACGTTTCCAGCTCGCGCAGCGCGCTGCCCGCCAGCACGAAAGAAATGTCTCGCGACTTCTCCAGCCCGTACACCGCAGGATACGTCAATTTTTTCTGCGCCTGGTCCTTGCCCGCCGTCTTTCCCAGCGAGGTTGACGATTCCTCCACGTCCAGAATGTCGTCCACCACCTGAAACGCCCAGCCGATATTCTCGCCAAACTTCCGCAGCCGCGCCACGTCCGCATCGCTCGCGCCCGCGGCAATCCCCGCAGCCGCGATCGACGCACGAATCAACGCCGCCGTTTTCGACCGGTGAATATATTCCAGCGCCGCCGCGTCCGGCTCTTTCCCTTCGGCTTCGATGTCCGCCGCCTGTCCGGCCACCATCCCGCGCACAGTTCCAGCAGCCCCAGCGATTTCAGAAATTACCGCCACCCGCCGTTCCGCTTCGATCGGCGCTCCGGCCAGCGTCTCGAACGCCAGGGTCAGCAGGCCATCGCCTGCCAGTATCGCCGTCGCCTCTCCAAACTTCTTGTGGCACGTGGGCTGGCCGCGCCGCAAGTCATCGTTATCCATCGCCGGCAGGTCATCGTGGATCAACGAATAGGTATGAATGAACTCCAGCGCGCATCCCACCGCGACCGCTACATCCGGCGGGTCAGCAAACATGCGCGCCGCCTCCAGGCACAAGATCGGCCGTAGCCGCTTGCCCCCAGCAAAAACGCTGTAGCGCATCGCCTGATGCAGGGAAGTGGGCGCAGTTTCCGCCCCCGGCAGCAATTGTTCCAGTCCCGCATCGATCAGTTGGCGGTCGGCCTCAAAAAAATCGGGTAGCGTCACAGGCGCATCATCCAATCGGTTGGTTGTTGCAGTGTTTCGGCAAGAATCAGAACTACCGCATAGCGAGTCCGCCGTAGCCGTGGCGAAGGCGAACGCTACGCTCGCTCGTTCTCGGTCGCGAACGGTTTGGCGACCACTTTCCCATCGGCCTTCTTCAGCAGAATTTCCACACGTCCTTCTGCTTCTTCCAATTGTTTCTGGCACTCTTGCGAAAGCTTCACGCCCTCTTCGAACAACTTCATCGCGTCGTCCAGCGAGAGCTCCGCGTTCTCCAACCGCTTCACCACTTCTTCCAGCCGCCCCAGCGACCGCTCGAAATCACCCTTCTTAGGCGCTTCTGGCACTTTATTTACTCCCGCATTCACGTCAATCTCCTGGCCCTTCAACTCTACCAGCCGCTTCCGCCCCCGAGCCATCTATTTCTAGTGCTCGTTGGTCGTCCCGCCCTGCGGTTTTATCCTTGTACGTATCTCTTCCGGGTACCCCATCCTTTGCGCATTTCGCAAAGGGTGGGCGTGCGGAACTAAGCGCATGCTGCTGCGCGTCTCCCGTTTCGCATAGGGGCCTCTTTCTAATTCGCCCCCGCCCCGCCCACCGGAACCAGATCCAGATGTTCCACGCTAGCGCGTTGCTCCGCATCGTCGCTGAACCGCGCCGGAATCCCGCGCCCCGCCAACCACTCCGGAAATTGATCGTGATAATGCGCGCTCCCGTATTGTCCCGATTCCCCGGTGGTAATCTCCATCAGCGAATTATCGAAATTCGAAAGGTCCGCGACGAATCGCATCGCCGGCCCATGCTGATGACCTATGGCATCCACCGTATCCACGGTTCCGTAACCGCGCAGCGGGCCCAGGCTCAATATCCTTTGCAGTATTCCCGACCGCGCCATCGGATGGTCGATCTCAATGGGATGCATCCGGCCCCAGATCCACATGCCCGCATCCTTGCTACCCGTTTCCCCCTGTATCTGCCCAATCGCTTCATCAGCGCTAGCGATCAACAAGTCGTCGTAATCCTTATAGCCCTCCGGCAGCCAGGCTTTCGGCCGGTCGCGCAGCACATTCTCCAGAAAAACTCCGTCCCGCCACCACACCTCGCCATAGTGGTTCTCCGGCTCCCACAAATCGTAGGGCACGCTGCTTTCACCCACGAACGGCGTCAGCAGATTCCGCATCAGCGCGTGCCGCGTGTACTCCACCAGCGAAGTCTCCAGTGAATTTGACGTCGCCCGCCCGTCCCATCGCGCCAGCCGCGACAGCACTTCGCGGGCGTGCGGTTCCGCTGGCTGCCGCTCCTTGCTGGCTTTCGACAGCTCTTGCGCCAAAAAAAGATCCGGCTCGCTCACGATGTCGGTTTGTATCGCGTTGCAATCCGCCACCGTCAAATCCGTTCGCCCGGTCAGCAGTTGGTAGATTCGATCCGTGCGATAAGGCGCCGCCCACCGGCTCGAGACGTAGTATTTGTATCCCGGACCCACCGTCCGCGCGTTCGCCGTCGCGATGATGCCCTCCGGCGGATTCAGCACCTTCGGCAATTCATCAAACGGAATGTAGCCTTTCCAGTCGTAATCGTCGCCGTCGCCAGGCGTGGGTAATCCTCCGGTCGCCTTACCGCGTATCGGGATTTGCGCCGCGATGATCCAGCCGATATTTCCATCCACATCCGCATACACCGCGTTCTGGCCCGGCCCGTGCACCAGACGCATCACTTCCAGAAAATCATTCCAATTTTGCGCGTGCCCCAACATCGGATAGCCGAAATCCATCCCTCCAGGTTCGGTCAGCGTCCACCGCAACGCATAGCCGCGCTGTTCGTCCGGATCGCGCGCCACGATTGGACCATGCCGCGTCACCACCACGTTTTCCGTCTGGTCCGCCTCGCCCTTTATATGGATCACTTCCGGCCGCACCTGCGCGTGCACCCATTTCCCGTGATCCAGATATAGCGTGGGATCTTGCGAGTCAAACTTTTCCTGATACACGTCCTGCACGTCCGCGTTGCTGTTGGTGAATCCCCAGGCAATCCGCTGGTTGTGCCCGATGATCACCAACGGAACTCCAGGCAGCGCAAATCCCTGCACGTTCCATTCCGGCGCTTTCAAATGCACGGTGTACCAAATATCTGGTACATCCAGCCCCAAATGGGTGTCGTTCGCCAACAACGGTTTGCCTGTCGCGGTGTGTGCTCCGCTCACCACCCAATTGTTGCTGCCGGAAATATGCACGGTCTCATCATCGAAGGCTCGCAGCATACCGCTGGCGTTCTCCCACATCGCGCCTTCCCACTCTCCGCTTTGCGAATTCGCCCTTCGCCTTTTCAAATGTCCTGTGGGATCCAACTGCGAGGTCGGCGCGGTTATTTGATTCCCTGGTTTGGGTAAATGCAGGTGCAATCCCGGCGCAACGGGCGGCGCAGCTGGCGCCGGAGCCTCGCCGCCGACAATGAAGTGATCCAACGGCGAATCGGTCACAAAAAGATCGCGCGCCCGATCCGGCCCCACAATATCCGTCAATTTCGCTCGATTGATTTTTGCCCGCCAGGTGGTGGTGAGCGTCTTCCACATGAACGCATCGATCAGGAACGTATCCACTGGCGTCCACGGCCGCGGCTCATATCCCAACAGCATAAATTCCAGCGGCAGCTTCCCGTGCTGCTCTTCGATGCAGCGGTTTACCCCGGCCGCATATGCTTCAACGATCAGCCGGGTCTCTGGGTCCATGTGCTGAGCCGCATCTTCCGCCGCCGCGCGTATTCCCAGCGTTCGATTCTCTCGATCCAGCGCTTCCACCGCAGGCAGCGGACCAAATATTTCCGATAGCTCTCCCGCCGCCGCCCGCCGCAAGGTATCCATCTGCCACAGCCGGTCCTGCGCCGTGGTGTAACCCTGCGCCATCGCCAAATCGCCCAGCGATTGCGCCTGAATGTAGGGGACGCCCCAGCGATCCCGGTCCACGCGGACCGGCGCTTTCAACCCTGCGACGGCCGTAACTCCGTGGGTTTTCGGCAAGCTCCGCCGAACCATCCACCACCCCACAAAAAACGCCAGCCCAATCGCCAGAAGAATTATTGCGATGCTATTCCGCAGCCAATGTCGTCTAATTTTCTCGACCCTCTCTCGCATCCTTGGCGAGTGTAGCCCACCCATTCCGCACAGGCAAATCTCATTCCCTTCCACTCGACCTTGATCCGCAGCAAGTTGCGCCTAGATTCTCTCTTGAACATCAAGCAAATTTATCGACGATAGGGTGCTGAGCGAAGCGAAGTGGGTGCCCCAGGTGTCGATTTCACGCCGGGGTTCCCTACGTTTTTGACTTGGCCTTGTAACCCCGTCTTAGCCCAGGCCGTCGTGTCGCTTTACTCACCTCGCGAACACCACCCACCCCGAAGTTTCCCCTCCCGCGCCGCGTCTTGCTAGAATCAAACCAGAATGATTGGCCTTCGGCTGTTCGCCGTCTTCTTTTTGGTCGCCGTCAACGGTTTCTTCGCCGCCGCCGAATTTTCGCTCGTCGCCGTTCGCCAGTCTCGCGTCCGCCAGTTCGCAAAACGCGGAGACTCCCGCGCCCGCGTCGTCGAGATGCTCACCGCCGACCTTGGCCGCGTAGTCTCCGGCGTGCAAGTAGGCATCACCCTGGCCAGCCTGGCCCTGGGCTACGTCGGCGAAATCACCCTGGCCGAATTCCTTCGCCCGCTCGCCGCGGTACTTCCCGGTGTGTGGGTTGGCTTGGCCGCGCACACGGTAGCGCTGGTTCTTGCCTTTGCGTTGCTCACCACCGTTCAAGTAATCCTCGGCGAATTGGTTCCCAAGACGCTCAGTCTGGCCCACGCCGAACGCGTCGCACTAATCATCGCCCGCCCGTTCAACGCCTTCCTCAAACTTTTCTCATGGGCCATCACTCTCCTCGACGCTGCCGCCGACAAAATCGTCCACTGGCTCGGAGTCACCTCGTCCCCCAGCCACCACGGGGTTCGTTCCACTGAGGAATTGCAAGTGGTCATCGAACAGGCCCGCGATCGCGGCTTCCTGCAGCCTGCCGAAGTGCAGTTTATACAGAACGCCATGAACCTCCACCAAGTCCAGGTTCGCGAGCTGATGGTTCCGCGCCCAGACATGCATGCGCTTCCCGCCTCCGCCACCCTCGAAGAAACCATGAACCTGTTTGCCACCACTCAGCGGTCCCGCATTCCGGTCTACTCCGGTTCCCTCGATCACCTCGTCGGCATGGTCCACATCAAGGATTTCATCTGGGTGCTGCTTGATCGCGCCCGCCGCGCCGAAGAGCATCTGCCTCCTGCCCCATTCGAGTTGCGGCGCATGGTGCGCGATGTTCTCATCGTCCCGGAAACTAAGCCGGCCAGCGAGCTGCTCCTCGAATTTCGCGCCAAGCGCGCCGGCCTCGCCGCCATCGTCGACGAATTCGGCAGCATCCTCGGCATGGTCACCATGGAAGACATCCTCGAGCAAATGGTCGGCGAGATTCACGATGAGTTCGACGTCATCGAGCGCCCGTTAGTCCTCGCCGACGGCTCCACGATCTTCGACGCCTCGCTCACCGTCCGCGATCTCGAAACCATCTATCACATCTCCGTACCCGACGACCCGGAGTACGAGACCATCGGTGGTTTCGTCCTTTCCCGCCTCGGCTTCATGCCGCGCGGCGGCGAGACTTTCGAAGAAAATGGCTACCGCTTCACGGTGATGGAAATGGATCGCCGCCGCATCTCGCGGGTGCGGGTGAAACCGGTATTGGCGCTCGGCGAAATCGATACCTCGGCCTCCACCGCTCGCGACGCCAGCGACGCAGATGACGCGGGGCAGGGAAGTGAAACCTCCGCCGCGCCAGACTCGCCCGATCTGCCTGCGCACCGCAACGAACCGGAAGCCGCACGCGACGTCCAGGCGCGCCGCGCAAAATGATCCGCTACTTCGCTTCCCGCTTCCTTCTCGCTCTCCCCGCCATATGGCTGATCCTGACCATGGTGTTTCTCCTCGCCCACATCATCCCCGGCGACCCCGTCCAGCAAATGTTAGGGGAAGGTGCTCGCGCCGAAGATCTCCAGCAGCTCCGCCACACCCTCGGCCTGGACGCCCCCATCGGCGTGCAGTACGTCCGCTATCTCGGCGGCCTCGCCCACGGCAATCTCGGCGAGTCCATTCGCTTCCAGCGCCCCGTCGTGCGCCTGATCTTCGAACACTATCCCGCCACCCTCGAGCTCTCCGCGCTCGCGCTAATCGTCTGCGCCGGTATCGGCATTCCCGCCGGCCTATGGGCCGCCCAGCGCCGCGGAACGAAAGTCGACCACGCCATAGGCCTATTCACGCTATTCGGTCTCTCCGTCCCCAATTTCGCGCTGGGCCCAGTCCTGATCCTCTTTTTCTCGGTGATCTTAGGTTGGCTCCCGGTTTCCGGGCGCGGTGGAGTTGCCCACGCCATCCTTCCGTCCATCACTCTAGGCGCCGCGCTGGCTGCGATTCTGACTCGCATGGTTCGCATCGCCGTAATCGAAGAGCTTTCCGCCGACTACATCCGCACCGCTCGCGCCAAAGGCCTGTCGGAAACCGCAGTCCTATTCCGCCATGCTTTCCGCAACGCCCTAATTCCCATCCTGACAATCCTAGGCCTGCAATTCGGCACCCTACTCGCAGGCACCATAGTCACCGAGACAATTTTCTCCTGGCCCGGCATCGGCCGCCTCAGCGTGCAAGCCATAGAAGCCCGCGACTACCCGCTGTTGCAGGGCTGCATCCTCCTAATCGCCCTGACCTACGTACTAGTGAATTTGCTTACCGACTTCCTCTATGCCCTAGTAGATCCGCGAGTGAGGCTCTCATGACCGCCCGAAGGTGGGTGCCCCACACGTTGGGTTTACGTGTGGGGGTTTTGACTTTGTTTCACGATTCCATTTTCCAAGGTTGTGTGTCTTGAACTTAGTCTCATGTTCCGTTTCCACTACCGAGGATCTCTCTCAGTGAACGGTCTTCGCCAATTCCTCCGCCAGAGTCCCCTAGGCCGCTGGGGACTGGCCCTAGCTCTGCTCCTGGTCATCGCTGCGCTAGCCGCCCCATGGCTAGCCCCCTACGATCCCTCCGCGCAAAATCTCCCCGCGCGGCTCTCCCCGCCGGACCACTCCCACTGGATGGGCACTGACGAACTAGGCCGCGACATCCTCTCAAGAATCCTCTATGGCGCGCGCGTCTCGATGCTAGTAAGTTTTTCGGTCGTTCTCGGGGCCGGACTCTTCGGACTCTTCATCGGCGCCCTATCCGGCTACTACGGCGGCTGGTTCGACCGCATCATCAACGTCGCCGTAATCAACGCCTTCCTATCTTTCCCAGGAATCTTGCTAGCGATCGCCTTCTCCGCCTTTCTAGGTCCAGGCTTAGGGAAGGTGATCCTAGCTCTAGTAATCACCGGCTGGGCAGGCTACGCGCGCCTGGCGAGAGCCCAAGTCCTCCAACAAAAGGAAATGGAATACGTCCTAGCCGCCCGCTCGTTAGGCGCAAGCGACGCGCGCATCCTAACCCGCCACTTGCTCCCCAACATTCTTCAGCCAGTAATGGTCCAAGCCACCATCGCCATAGCCGGTGCCATCCTCGCGGAATCCACACTAAGCTTCCTAGGGCTAGGTGTCCTGGCCCCGCTCCCCAGTTGGGGCGCGATGCTCAACGACGCCCGCGGCCACCTGTTCGACGCTCCGCACCTGGTAATTTTCCCAGCGCTGGCAGTAATGTCCGCAGTCCTGGCCTTCAACTTATTAGGCGACGCTCTCCGCGACTGGATGGATCCGCGCATGCGCGTCTTTTTGGCAATCACCGACCTCTCGCGCTGAAGTTAGTAACTACAGGCAGGCAACAGAAAGAAGGAAACCGTCAGCAACAACGAAGTTCACCACTGCAGAAATATCCCACATCGTTGATCGCCACAAAAAACTTACCCCACTTCCACCACCACCTCACTGCCGCGATTCGCCCCCAACCCTCGCGCCGCATTCCCCTTATTCGTACAAATCTCCAGCGAACCACTCGACCCGATAATCCCAAACATCTCCCCGCTACCCCCCGCCGCGAACGAAGTAACCATCCGGCTAACCTCGCCCTTGCCCAAGCGAATCTTCAATTTTCCATCCGCCGCCACCAACACCGGAGCATCCTCGGAAGTAATATTTGTAATCAAATTCCCAAAGTTATCCACCTTCAGCACCACGCCTTTGATCGACTTCCCGTCCACCTTAGGTTTCGGAATGCTGAGCTTCACGATATCGGTAATCTCGTCGCCGAACGCATTGAACTGATAAGCCTTCGATAGCCAAGCCGCCACTGGCGCAAAAATATCCCGCCCATGAAACGTTTGGCTCACCGGCTGCATAAAATAGTGCTCCGCCGTAATGTGCCAGGCCGTCAGTATCGACTGCTTCTCGTAGACCATCGAGAGCACCCCGTTATCCGGCGCCACGAAAAAATGATTGTCCCCGCGCACCAGAATCGGTCGCCTCGGCGTCCCCACCCCCGGGTCTACCACCACTAGATGGATCGTCTTGGGCGGAAAATACTTGTACGCCAGCCCGATCGCCATCGCCCCATCCAGCAGATCGAACGGCAGCACCTGATGCGTAATATCCACCACCTCCGCCTCAGGATTAATCCCCAGAATCACGCCCTTCACCACCCCCACCAAATGGTCCGAGTTGCCATAATCCGTAGTAAGCGTAACAATCGGCCGCGCCAAGGTTATCTCCTAGAATTCCGCGAAAGCTCCGCACCGCCCCGCAATATCGACGCTAAAGCCCTCCTCCCAGACTGTCAACCCTCCCGCTCCCCAACGTTTCCATCGGCATCAACGCCCCAGCCGCAGCACAACCATGACTGGTTGTGAGTACTCCAACCTATCCAACATTTCCCGCCCCCAAATGTTGAACTCGAATTTTTTGCCCGTAGCGCTGAATTGTCGAACATCCCCGCGCCTTGACCCCTCCTCCCCGCCCAGCTATTCTGGATTCTCGGAGCGTTCTCCCTTGCGCGTTTATCTCGACTTTAATGCCACTACGCCCGTAGACCCAGCGGTCCTGGCCGCGATGACGCCGTATTTCTCCGCCGAATTTGGCAACGCCAGCTCGATCCATTCCGCCGGCCAGCGCGCGCGTTCGAGCGTCGAACACGCCCGCGAGAGCGTTGCCAAGCTCCTTGGTGCGAAGCCGGCCGAAATCGTCTTCACCGGGAGCGGCACCGAAGCGAACAACCTCGCCATTCTAGGCACGGTCGCGGCGGGGGCGACCAAGCGCCATGTGATCACCACCACCATTGAGCATCACGCCGTCCTGTATGCCTGCGGCGCGCTGCAGGCGCGCTACATCCACGAAGCCAGCGAAGTCACCTACGTCGGAGTCGGCCGCGACGGCCTCGTCGATCCCGAAAGTATTCGCCGAGCCCTCCGCCCAGACACCGCGCTGATCACCGTGATGCACGCGAACAACGAGCTCGGCACCGTTCAGCCGATCGAGGAAATCGGCAAAATCGCGCGCGAAGCCGGAGTCTTCTTTCACACCGACGCGGTGCAATCCGCGGGAAAGCTCCCTATCGACGTCGACCGCCTCGGCGTCGATTTGCTTTCCATCGCCGCTCACAAATTTTATGGGCCCAAGGGCGTCGGAGCTCTCTACGTTCGCTCCGGCGTCCCGATCGCACCCATTCTCTACGGCGGCCATCACGAACGTGATCGCCGCCCCGGCACGGAGAACGTTCCCGGAATCGTCGGCCTGGGCAAGGCCGCCGAGCTCGCCGCCCATCACGTCCGCCTCGATGCCGAAAAAATCGGCGCGCTGAGAGACCGTTTCGAGCAGGCGCTGCTCGAAGCGGTCCCGCACTGCTTCATCAACGGCCATCGCGGCCTTCGTATTCCCAACACTACCAACTTCACCTTCGAAAACGCAGTCGGCGAATCCCTGCAAATCGGTCTCGACCTCCAGGGCGTCGCCTGTTCCACAGGCGCCGCCTGCTCCTCCGGCGCGATCGAGCCGTCACACGTGCTCACCGCGATCGGCCTCTCCCACGACCACGCCAACGCCAGCCTGCGCTTCAGCCTCGGCCACGGAACCACCGACGCGGAAATCGATTTCGCGCTCAGTGTGATTCCCGGCGTAGTCGAACGCCTGCGCGAACTCGCGCCGACAGCGGCGCCCGCGCAGCCGCCGCAGCCAAAGGCAGTCGCCGTCCGATGAGCGCCACAATTTCCAATCCGAATATCTGCGATGCGCAGGCGCCCGTAGCAGCCATCGAGAGCGCCCGCGCCGCCGCTCCGGAAACCACCGTCGTCGCCATGAGCGGCGGCGTCGACAGTTCCACTGTCGCCGCCATCCTCCATGAGAGCGGGCGCCCCATCGTCGGGCTCACCATGCAACTCTGGAATCACCGCCGCCTCCCGCAGACGCAACCCAGCGGCGCCGCGCCCGCGCACCGCTGCTGCTCGATCGACGACGTCTACGACGCGCGCCGCGTCGCCGACCACCTGCAATTTCCCTTCTACGTAGTCAACTTCGAGCAAAAGTTTGAAGAAACCGTCATCCGTCCGTTCGTCGCCGACTACCTCGAAGGGCGCACCCCCATCCCCTGCACCCTGTGCAACAATCACGTAAAGTTCGATCACCTGCTGCTAACCGCCCGTCAGATCGGCGCCGAACGTCTGGCCACCGGCCACTACGCGCGCATCCGCCAGCGCGAGCAGTCCGGACGTTTCGAACTGCGGAAAGCCGTCGACGCCGCCAAAGACCAATCCTATTTTCTCTTCGGGCTCACCCAGGACCAGCTAGCGCACACCGAATTTCCTCTCGGGGATCTCGGTAAAACGGAAGTCCGCGACATCGCTCGCCGCGCCCAGCTCCCCGTTGCCGAAAAGCCCGAAAGCCAGGAAATCTGCTTCGTACCCAGCGGAAACTACGTCCGCTTCATCCAGAATTATCAGAAAGAGCAGGGAAGCGAGATGCCCGACGATTCCGGCGAAATCGTTACCACCACCGGTGAAGTCATAGGCCGGCACATCGGCCTCCACCAATTCACGGTAGGCCAACGCAAAGGTCTGGGAATCGCCGCAGGCCATCCGCTGTACGTAGTCGCCCTAGACCGCGCCACCAATCGGCTGATAGTCGGCGACGACGCCGATCTCCGCACCACCACTTTCGAAGTGACAAATGTAAATTGGATTTCACAAGCGCAGCCAGCAAAGCCCTTCGAAGCCGAAGTGAAGATCCGCCACCGTCACGATCCGGCCCAAGCCACCATTACCCCGCAAGGCGAGACTGCCGCGCAAATCGTCTTCCGCGAGCCGCAGCGCGCCGTAACTCCCGGTCAGGCCGCCGTGTTTTACAGCAACGACGTAGTCCTAGGCGGCGGCTGGATCCGCTAGCGGCAAAAAAAAGCGCGCCGCATATCACGGCGCGCCTAGAATTCGCAAGATTCAAATCGTCCTAACTTCTCGAAAGATCAGATAAACAACTCCTCGTCCGGCCGCATTGCGTCCCCCAGCGGCTTCCGATTTCCGCGCAGCACGTCCAGCCCAACCATCACTCCGCGCATCACCGCCGACACCTGGTTCAACGGCTTCCACAAAGTCTTCTTCACCTGCGCGCCGGTATCCTCAATCATCTCCAGCGCGCCGCTAACGATATGATCACCCCGCGCGATTTGCCCGCGCAGCCGCTCGCCGGCGTCGGTCAGGATGCGATCCACTCGCTGCGCCTGGGTCCGCGCCAGCCGCGCGATCTCCGCGGTGTCTGCGGTGATGCTGGCAATGCGATCCTGCGAATCTTCCAGCATTCGCCGCACGTTGGTGAGGATCGGCGTCACCTTGTTATCGAACTCGCTCTTTAGCCGCTCGACTTCCTGGTTCACCGCCTTAAACTGGACGTACATCCCGACCAACATCACCGTCTGAATAACTACCGAGATCGCCACTGCAACCACAAAAACCATCATCCACGTTTCCATGGCAATCTCCTCACCCTCAGACGTTCAGCAAACTAGACTTTTGCCTTCTCGCGATACGCTTCCTTGCCCGCTTCCACCGCTGCGTTCAATGAACCGGCCTGCTTCGCCAGAATTTGCTTGCTCCGCTCCATCAGCTTTTCCGCGCGGTCCCGCAGGTCCTTGGCCATGTCCTGGGCGTACTCCCGACCCTCTTCCGCACGGTCCAAAATATACTCACGCGTTTCTTCCCCTGACTGCGGCGCGAACAGCATTCCCAACAACGCGCCCAATCCCAATCCCACCAGAAGATAGCCGAACTTGCCACCACCATTCGATTCGCTCACATCGCACCTCCGAGGCACTAGCATAGCTCCGAAATCGCCTAAATCAAAGAGCGTGTTATGCAGATTTTCCCTCAAATCGAAACTAAAAACACCTTACGTCCCCGGTGACCAACGCGGCCAGCGGCAAACGCGCCGTGGTCAGCCCTGGAACACGCTGGTTTCACCGGTGGGCTCGTTGACTTAGGTTTTGCTTCACGCGTCCATGCCTCGGGGCTGCCCCACGTCTTCCCCGGTTCTGGGAAGGGTGGGTGTTTTTCATTTTCAATAGTGCCGACGGGCACCTCACCGAAGGGTGCGGGCGCCCGACTTTGTCGTTGTTAGGTGTAGCTGTTGGTTGTCGCCCTAGGCCGCGGATTTTGCGGCTGGCTGCCCCGCGTGTCGGTTTCACAGGGGGGTTCTCTTGATTTAGTTGTTGCTGTTATGGGTTGCTGTTGGTTGTCGCCGTCGGCCACCTCGAGCGGCAGGTTCATTCGCCCTTCCCATTCCCCGCAGCCACCCGCAAATGCTCGTACACCCGCTGCGCCTGGGTCCGGGAGAGCACTTCCGCTAGCTCGCCCACCTCAAGCTGCCGCAATCGTGTCACGCTGCCAAATTTGCGCAGCAGTTTCCGCGCGGTCTGCTCGCCAATCCCCGGAATTTCCAGCAGAGTCGTTCCGATACGCGCTTTGCTCCGGCGCAACCGGTGAAAGGTCACCGCGAACCGGTGGGTCTCGTCCCGAATTTGCTGGATCACATGCAGGATCGGCGAATGCCGGTCCAGCACCACCGGCTCGTGTTCTCGTCCCAGCACGTACAGAATCTCTTCCTTCTTGGCGATGCTAGCCATCGGCTGGTTGATGATCTCCAATTTCTCGAGCGCTGCCGCGGCCGCATGCAGTTGCCCAAGTCCGCCATCGATCAAGATCATGCTGGGCATGGCCACGTTGTCCGCCTGCAATCGACGGTAGCGGCGCTCCACCGCCTCGCGCATGCTTGCAAAATCATCTCGCAGCAGTCCCGCGGCATCCGTGCCCGACGCTGCCTCGCCGCGAATAATAAATTTCCGGTAGCCCGACTTCTTCATCTTCCCGTCTTCCCACACCACCATCGACGCTACCGTATCCGATCCCTGAATATGCGAAATATCGAAGCTCTCAATGCGCCGCGGAATTTCCGGCAGCCCCAACGCGTTTTGCAGCGCCTCTCCCATCGCCTGGGAAGTCGGCCGCAGCACGCGAAACCTCTGGGTGAACGAGTGCTGCGCGTTTTTCTCCACCATCTCCAGAAAGGCGTGCTTCTGCCCGCGCTGCGGCGTGAAAATCTCCACTTTCCTTCGCGCTTGCTCGCTGAGCACTTCCGCCAATATCCCGCAATCCTCAAAGTTCATCGGCACGTGGATGTAGCGCGGCAAATAAGCCGCATCGATGTAAAGCTGCTTCAGCAGCGAAGGCAGAAACTCCTGCGGAACGAATTCCTCCATTTCCTCCCAATAGAAATCGCGCCGGTCCACCACTCGCCCGCCGCGAATGTGGAAAAGGTTCACCGCCACCTGCGGCGGCTCCGCGTACCACGCCAGCACGTCGGTATCGTCGCCCTCCGCCGCGGCCATCTTTTGCCGCGTCTCCATTTCCGTGAGGGTGTGCAGCAAATCCCGGTAGCCCGCGGCCTCTTCGTATTTTTCCGCTTGCGACGCCCGCTGCATCCGCTCTTCCAGGCTCTCCGTCAAATCGTTCCGCCGGCCCTCCAAAAATAGCCGGACGTCTCGCGCCGCCTCGGCATACCGCTCCTCGGTAGTCAGCCCGGCCACGCACGGCCCCAGGCAGCGGTGAATGTAATACTGCAGGCACGGCCGAGGATGCGCGCGCGTCAAGTCCACCGTGCATGATGGAACCAGAAAATGCTTGTGGATCAGGTGGGTTAGCCGGTACGCGAGGCTCGCCGGAAAATAAGGACCAAAGTACAACGACCCGTCCTTGGCCAGGCGCCGGGTCACATACACCCGAGGGTACTTCTCAAATGCGGTGTACCTTATATATGGATAGGTTTTGTCGTCCCGCAACAGTACGTTGAACTTCGGCTTGTGCTGCTTGATCAGGTTGTTTTCAAGCGCCAGCGCCTCTTTCTCGTTGTCTACGACGATAAAATCTAAATCGGCCACCTCGCGAACCAGCGACCCGGTTTTTGCATCCAAGGTACTGATCTCGGCGAAGTAGGAGCGCACTCGTTGGCGAAGCGAGCCGGCTTTTCCGACGTACAGAATCTTTTCGGCGGCATCCTTGAAGAGATACACACCGGGCTGCAGAGGGAGTTTCGATACTTTGTCGCGTAGGTCCATTCGGAAGCGCTACACTGAGAAAGGGAACCGGCCGCTGCCGGGCAACTGCGATGATAGCAGAGGCATTCTCAACTCATCTACGATGCAAACTCTTCAGGCCGCCGTCAGCGCCGCCCTGCAAAACATGACCCGCCGGTTTCAAACATTAACGCGAGCAGTGCTGCTAGCCGTGGTGGCGCTGGCCGTTGGGGCACAGCCACTGCTGGCACTGCGTTCCCAAAATCAGGATCAAGACCAGAACAACGACCAGACCCAAAAGCCAGCGCCGAGAGACAAAGGGGTTGACCCTCGATCCAATCCGCCACCGCCGGCATCGTCACAGCCGGTAACGCCAAAGCCACCGGACGATCCCGGCAAGGTCGCCTACCTCGCCCAAAAAGACATCGAAGTCGGCACCTTCTACCTCCACAAGGGCGACACCGCCGCGGCCATCGACCGTTTCCACCACGCCGCGGAAACCCGCCCTACCCTGTCCAAGCCGTGGGAACTGCTGGGCGAAGCCTACGAAAAAATGGACGACAAACAAGAAGCCCTGAAATCCTACCAACAATATCTGAAGATTCAGCCGGGCGCCGCCGACGCCAAAAAAGTCCAAAAGAAAATCGCCAAACTCCAGTCCGATCTGAACTAGCAACTGGAATTGGGTCTCCTGCTAGCGGCGCAACTGTAGCCGCGATAGAAATTTCTGCGCCGCCTGGTAGTCCCGGAATTTCTTCTCTTCTTTCCGGAATTCCGCGGAATGCGACTGCAGCCGGCACCGCACCATCTTTTGTGGATGCTTCTGGTGCAGCATCTCGTGATACATCACGTAAGCCACCACGAACTCCGGCACTTCCGCGCGATCCAGCCGGCGGTTAATCGCGATCTGATGTAGCGCAGGATCGAAGCATCCCAGTTGCGCGCGCCACGCCCGCCCGCTCCAACCAATGCGCGGTGTCTGCAACGCGCCCTCGAAATATTTTCCGTTCAACTGTTCGAACAGGCTCTCCAAATCGTGATGCTGCCCGGTCCCGTTGCCGTGCACGTGCCGCGCTCTTAACCGCCGCACCGCTTCCAGTTGCCGCCGCGTTTCCTCGTGATACGAATAATCCCGAAACACGTCCAGCCATTGCCGCCGCGCCCTTCGCCGGTACATTCGCGAGAGCACAATCGCCGCCGCCGCTTCCAGTACCGCCAACGGCGCGCCGCTCATCACGTCTGAAAATCGAACGTAGGCAGTTTCCTGCCGCATACGGATGGTTACGGTAAGGTTGGCGTAGGGATGGAAGCGCACATCGAAAAGCGGAAGCCGCCCATGCAGCCCCAGGCGCGTGAACATGCGCTGGAAAAGTTGCGCGCCCCCGGGCATGGGGTGCGATGCCGGGTGTCGTCGGATCACGTCGGTTTGCGCCGCACCGGCGGGGTGTAGTTCTTCTGCGCGGTCTCCGCTTCCTTCACCGCGTCTTGCGTCCCTTCGATCGCGTCGTCCAAAGTATCCTTATATATGTCCAGTTCCGGCCCCCCGGCCTGTTGGAGCTTATCGAGAGCCGCAAGGAATTCTTTCCCCTGCGTCACCATTTCTTTCAATCCCTCGCGAATGTCTGCACCTTTATCGATTTCCAGACTCAGCAAATCCGCGGCGTCGTCCACGCAACCCGAGTAGGCATTCAGTAAGCCGTTCAGCGTTTCCTCTCGTTTTCGCTCTGGGACGGTCCGCGATACTTCGTACTGAAATTTCTTCAGCCGGTCGGAAGCGTAGGAAATATAAAGTTTCACGCGCTCGTTTGGTGTTTCCGCGTCGCGGATGCGGTCGGCCTCGGCATCCGTCAGGTAATCCTTTTTCTCTTGCGGCGTCGCTCGACTAACCGCAGCCCCTGCCGCGGGCATCGCCCCCGCCGCCATCAGCAAAGCCAGCGCGCTCACCCACGCCATCGCGCCCCGCATCCCAACGCGTTTCACCCGGCTCCGTGCTCCCTTCTCAATCCGGCTTAGCTTTCCCATGTTCTGATTCCGCCTTCGGCTGCCGCGGAAATAATCGTTGGATCAACGCGCGGTCGATTTCTTGCAACTCTTTCCGCGCATGTCCAAAAGGCGGCTGCTCGTCTGCCGTCATTCCCGCCATCAAGTCGTTCAGCCGGTCGATGTTACTGCGCACCGAAATCTGAAATTCCTTGAACCCCGAAGGATTTTTTTCCGCATCGATTCCGGTGGCTTCGAGTGCGTCTTCCACCTCCGCCGACTCGCTCTCCAGGGCTTGCACGGTCTTCACCGCGTCATCGTAGTTTCCAGCGGCCAGGTCCCGGCGGATGACCTCGAATTCCGCGCGGCCCAGCTTGGGCATCAGCTTGGCGCGGCGGACCGGATCTTTTTCGTGGTTGAACTGGGCTTGGTATTGCTCGAGCGGGCTTTGCGCCGCCCAGCTTGCCGCACAGCAGGCCATGAAACCCGCGATGGTGAGCGTTCGCGTCAGCGTGAACAAGAGGACCATGATGGCGCTACTTCCTCTTATTTTGCAGGTCCCGCTCCAATGCCCGGACGCGCGAGCTGGCCTCAAAGTACTCATCGTTGCTCGCTCCGGCGTTCAATTCCAGATACTTCTTGTACGCCGCGATGGCTTCCAGCTTTTGCCCCAGTTTATCGTAACACGCCCCGCGGATGAACCACGAGCCCATGGGAGGCGTCTCCCGCTTGGCCAGTTCATCCAGCAGCTTCAGCGTCGCCGGGTAATTTTTTGCCAAATACTCAGCGGTCAGCAAGTCCTTCAGCGCGTCCAGATTCTGCGGCTGCAGTTGCAACGCTTCCAGCAAGTATCGCTGCGCTGCCGCGTAATCTTTCCGCTGCAGCTCCACATGCCCGAGGCTCGCTCGCAGGTCACCGTCTTTGGGCGATAGCGCCGCGGCCTTTTCCATGGCCACCGCCGCTTCATTGTAGTTCTTCATTTGCAGCAGCACCGTGGCACGCAACTTCAGAGCGTCCAGCGTTTGGGGGCCGCCAGAAGCCGCTTTGTCGAGTTGCTCCAGCGCTGCCGAGTTGTCGCCCTGTTGTGCGAAGAGCCGGGCCAACGCAAACGTCGCCGCTGGGTCTCCCGGACGCTGCTGCAGGAGTTTTGCGAGTTCGCTCTCCGCGGCGTCCGTCTTTTTCTCTGACAGCAGGGCATCGATCAATCCACCGCGGCAGGTCGAGCAAGCCGGCTGCAGTACCAGCGCCGCCCGGAATTCGGTCTCCGCGCCCGAGGCGTCATTCGTTTTCAGCAACTCCCGGGCCAGGCCGGCATGCGCTTCCGGATCATTCTTGTCGCGCGCCAGCGACGCCCGGAACGCTTCGATCGCTGGCGCCGTTTGCCCGGTTCGCGCTAGGGCCTCGCCCAACCGCAATTCCGCCCGAGCGTCCTTGGGCATCAACTCCGCCGCTTGGCGCAGCGGTTCCACCGCGTCCGCCGGAGTTTTCTCGAGCAGCGTCAGCCCCCAATTCAGAAACGCCTCGCCCATGTTCGGATCGATCTCGGTGGCCTGCTGGAACTCATCGGCCGCTCGATCGGAGTCACCCAGTCCGGCGTAAGCGTAGCCCAGTTGAAAGTGCCCGAACGCGTCGTCCGGCACCTTATCGGTGTAGTCCTCGAACGTTGCCACCGCGCCCTGAAAATCCTTTTTTTTGAGTTGGGCCGCCCCGCTATCGAGCAGTTGCTTGGCCTCCGCTTCGTCTCCGGCTTGCGGGTCGGTCACTCTTTTGCGGCTCACGCTATTGGTTTGGGCCCCGACCGCGGCAGCCGCGGTAGCCATCGCTGGGCCGGGCATTTCTTGCGCCCGTGTTTCTTGAGAAGGACCGCTCCACAGGAGGGTCCCGGCGAAAAGTGCCGCCACTTGCCGCATGGCGTGTTCGCGCCGCGCCTTCATTTCGAGGTTCCGCCCGCGGCGGCGTCCGCAGTCGCTGCTCCCACCGGAGAAATGCCGTGGCCGTTCGCAGGCGTTTGCGCGGTCTGCTGCAACGCCCGCGCCAGAAATTTCGCGGTATGCGATTGCGCGTTGCGCGCCACCTGCTCCGGCGTTCCTGCCGCGATCACCCGGCCGCCCCCGGTTCCGCCCTCCGGACCCATATCGATAATCCAATCCGCCGATTTCATCACATCCAGATTGTGCTCGATGATTAGAACCGAAGCGCCGGCGTCCAGCAGTTTGCGAAAGGCATTCAATAATTTCTGAATGTCGTCGAAGTGCAGCCCGGTGGTGGGTTCGTCAAAAATGTACAGGACTCCGGCATTCGCCTGCCGGGTAAGATGCGCCGCCAATTTCAACCGTTGTGCCTCGCCTCCGGAAAGTGTGGTGGCCGATTGCCCCAATCGCAGATATCCCAGCCCCACTTCATCGAGCACTCGCAGCCGCGTGGTGACCTTGGGCACCGTGGCAAAGAACGCCAGCGCCTCGCGCACCGTCAGTTGCAGCACTTCGTGGATGGTCTTTCCATGGTATTTCACTTCCAGCAAACTGCTTTTGTAGCGCGTCCCCCGGCATTCCTCGCAGATCAGCTCGACGTCCGCCAGGAAGCGCATTTCCACGGTCACGGTGCCGTCGCCCTGGCACGCTTCGCAGCGCCCACCCGGAATATTGAACGAGAAATCGCCCGCGCTGTAATTCCGCTTTTTCGCTTCCGGAGTCGCCGCAAACACTTCGCGAATGGCATCGAACGCTTTCATGTACGTCGCCGGGTTCGATCGTGGGGTGCGTCCGATCGGCGACTGATCCACCATCTCCACTTCCAGCACCGAATTGTCGCCTTCCAGCCGGTCGCACACTTCGCGATAATTTCCGCCGGTGCGCTTGGCCTGCAGCGCTTTGTACAGCACGTCGTACACCAGAGTCGATTTTCCCGACCCGGATACCCCAGTGACCACCACCATCATTCCCAGCGGCAGCAGCATATCCACGTTTTTTAAATTGTGGCTGTGCGCCCCGAACACCCGCAAAAACTTCTTCTGCGGTCTGCGCCGTTGCGCGGGCACCGCGATGCGCATCTCGTTGCGCAAGTACCGCGCGGTGAGCGATCGCAGATCCTTCAGCAGTTCTTCTTGGGTTCCCGCAAAAATTACTTTTCCGCCGTGTTCGCCCGCCCCTGGACCCAAGTCGATCACATAATCCGCGGCCAGGATGGTGTCCGGGTCGTGCTCGACCACCACCAGGGTGTTCCCCAGGTCGCGCAGCGTTTTCAGGATTTGGATCAGTCGATCGGTGTCTCGCGGATGCAAGCCGATCGACGGTTCGTCCAAAACGTACAGCGCGCCCACCAGATGCGAACCGAGCGAGGTGGCTAGCTGGATGCGCTGGGCCTCGCCTCCCGCCAGCGTCGAGGTCAGCCGGTCCAGCGTCAAGTAGTCCAGACCCACGTCATCCAAAAATCGCAGCCGCTGCTCGACCTCTTCCAGAATCTTGGCCGCGATCGCCGCTGCCGAAGGGCTCAGCTTCACACCGCGGAAAAACTCCCGCGCCTCGGTGACCGTATACTGGCAAATCTCGACGATCGATTTTCCACCCAGCTTCACCGCTCGCGCGTCGGTACGCAGCCGCGTCCCTCGGCAATCCGGACATGTGGCATATCCGCGATAGCGGCTGAGAAACACCCGCACGTGCAGCTTGTATTTTTTTCTTTCCAGCCAGGCGAAGAATCCGTTCACCCCGGGATATCCGCTCGGCGGATCGCCCTCGATGATGGCGTCCTGCTGGGCTACGGTGAGCAGGCGAAACGGCACATCCATGGGGATGCCTTTGGCGCGGGCAAACTTTTTCAGCTCTAGAGCAATTTTCTGGTAACGCGGCTTGGTCCACGGATCGATCGCGCCGTCCGCCAGCGATTTGCTCTTGTCCGCGATTACCCGGTCGATGTCGAAATCGATGGTGTTCCCGAAGCCTTGGCATCGCGGACATGCTCCAAACGGATTGTTGAAGGAAAACAGCCGCGGCTCAGGCTCTAGATGCACTCGCCCACATTTCTTGCATTCGAAACGGTCGTTGAACAGCATCCGCTCCGGCGCTTTTTCGCCTTCGCGCGCGGCAAATTCCACAATCGCTTCGCCGTGCCCTTCGCGGTAGCAAATCTCGATCGAGTCGCGCAGCCGCGAGCGCACTTCGGGCTCCAGCACCAGGCGGTCCACCACCACAAACACTGGCCGTTCGAAATCCACGTCCAGCAGGGTTTCCGGGGAAGAGAACTCGTACACCTTGCCGTCTTGCAGTAGCCGCTGGAATCCGCGTTTCTGCAAACTGCCCAGCGCCGAACGGATCGCCTCCTGGGTGGGTCGAGAAGTCTTCTTCGGCCGCGCCTCCGGTGCCGCTGCCGCTAGCGCGGCATCGGCGCCGAATCGCAATTCGTAGGCCATGTAGAAGCGTGTTCCAGCAGGATGCTGGAACATGCGGTCGGCAATTTCGTCCACCGTGTCTTTCTTAACCGCTGTGCCGCACTCCACACAAAACGTTTGCCCCGCGCGCGCAAACAGTAGCCGCAGATAATCGTAAATTTCGGTGGCCGTGGCCACCGTCGACCGCGGATTGCGGGTGGTATTTTTCTGGCGAATGGCGATCGCCGGCGCGATCCCGCTCACCTCGTCCACATCCGGCTTCTCGATGCGCTCCAAGAATTGCCGCGCATACGCCGATAGCGATTCGATGTATCGCCGCTGGCCCTCCGCATAAATAGTGTCGAACGCCAGGCTCGATTTCCCCGATCCCGACACCCCGGTAACCACGGTGATCGCGTTATGCGGTATTTCCAGGTCGATATTCTTAAGGTTGTGCTGGCGCGCCCCGCGGATCCAAATCATCTCCACGTCGTCGCTGTCCAGCGCCAGCCGGGCAGCGACCGCGTCGACCGATCCCACGGCCACGCCACCGGCGGTGCCGGCGTCGGCCCCCTCCGCTTTTCGCGACGCCTCGGCGCGCGCCGATTCCAGCCGGGCCATAATTCCAGACACGCCACCAGCCTCGCTGGCGGCGGTCGGCTGCGCGGCGGGCGCGCCTCGGCCAGGACTTCCCGAAGTCGCAGACTGCATAGGAGGTTGATCTGTATTTTTCAAGGTCATATCCGAAACCATCGATTATACGTCCCCATAAATTTCAGAGCAAACTCGCTTTTTGCCGGGGTGACGCGAAGCTGCTTGTGTAAATAGTAGGAGGGTGTGGTTTTTGACTTTCCAGAGTGCGCAGACCGCTCTGTGATCCGAGACCAGGTAAGCCGCGATAACACTTTGCGCCCGGTCTCATCCTCCCACTGGCCGTGAAGCGAGCCTGCCCTACGCAACTAACTCGCCGGCAAGGCCGCTAGCCTCGCCTTCCGGCAGCCGGGCACCACCGAAGAATCCGCCCCAGCCAGCCTATATTCAAGATCGCCTTCGGAGAGCCGTGGTTCCGACAAACCTCGGAGCAGGGCAACGCCATCGGATCTTGCTGATTCTAAAGGGCAGAAATCTCGTGAATCGCAACAAAATGCACGTTTTCACTATGGATGTGGGGAGAAGGCCGAGAGGTGGCGTCCCAGATCTAGGTTTAGTGTTGGGGCCCGTCGTGCTAGGTTGTTTTTCGCGGAGCAAGGTTCATGGCTAATTTCAAACGCATCATCTGGATTGTGCTGGACTCGGTGGGCATTGGGGAACTGCCTGACGCCGCCGATTATGGCGACGTGGGCCGCGACACCCTGGGACACATCGCGCGGTCGCGTCCGCTGCATCTGCCCAATCTGGTGCGGCTGGGGCTCGCGAACATAAAGCCGCTGGCGCACCTTACTGCACCCGATGCCCCAACGGGAAGCTTTGGCAAAGGGGTTACCGTTTCGCCGGGCAAGGACACCACTACCGGGCACTGGGAAATGGCCGGCATCTGGCTGGACCATGCCTTCCCGGTTTATCCCCACGGCTTTCCGGCGGACCTGATCGCCAGATTCGAGCGGGCCATCGGCACGCGGGTGATCGGAAATGTTCCCGCGTCCGGAACGGAAATACTGAAGGATTTGGGCGCGGAACATCTGAAAACAAGATTTCCGATCGTCTATACGTCCGGCGACAGCGTTTTTCAGATTGCCGCGCACGAAGAAATTATTCCGGTGCCGGAACTCTACCGCATGTGCGAGATCGCGCGCGCTATGCTCGAACCGCCCAACCGCGTGGGGCGGGTGATCGCCCGGCCATTTGTCGGCACTCCTGGGAATTTCCGGCGCACCGAACGGCGGCACGACTACGCGGTGCCGCCGCCGCGTCCCATGCTGATGGACGTGCTGGCGGAGCGGGGGGTGCCGGTGCTGGGCATCGGCAAGATTCACGATATTTACAATGGGCGCGGTGTGGACAATTACGTGACCACAAAAAATAATGCCGACGGAGTTTCTAAAATTAGGGAGGCACTGGCGCGGCAGCCGGATGGACTCATCTTTGCGAACTTGGTCGATTTCGACATGCTCTACGGGCACCGCAAGGACCTCGAAGGATTTGCGAAATCGCTCGAGGAATTCGATTGGTTGTTGGGGCCCTTACTGGGCGCGCTGAGAGCTTCTGACCTGCTGATGCTTACTGCCGATCATGGCTGCGATCCCGATCCGGTGAACCCCACTACGGACCATTCCCGGGAATATGTTCCGATTGTCGCTTTCACCCCGGCGGCTGGCGCCGGAGCGAATCTCGGGACGCGGTCGACGTTGGCGGACATGGGACAGACGGTGGCGGCGAATTTCGGCGGGAAGATTCCGCACGGCGAAAGTTTTGCCGATTCGATTTCGGGGAAGTGAGGTATTCGCATGATTGGACGGCCACAGGAATCGGAAGCGGCGAAATACTATTTCACTTACATCGATCGGGTGGTCGGGGATGATGTGACCGGCACGATCGAGAACCAACTGGAAACAGCCTCACTGCTGTACTCCGGGATTTCGGAAGAAAAATCGTTGCATCGCTACGCACCAGAGAAGTGGAGCATCCGGCAGTTGTTGAATCATGTTACCGATACCGAGAGGGCGTTTGCATTGCGGGCTCTTTGGTTCGCTCGCGGATTCGACAGTCCGCTGCCCGGCTACGATCAGAACATCGCAGCAGCCGGGGCGGAGGCTGACGCAATTGGGTGGGCTGCGCACGTGGAGGAGTTCCGGCGAGTGCGGCTTTCTACCATTTCATTATTTCGGAATATGCCGGCGGCGGCTTGGGCACGAGCCGGGATCGCTAGCGACAATCGGGTTAGTGTTCGGGCGGTGGCGTATATCATCGCCGGGCACCTGGAGCATCACAACGCGATACTGCGCGAACGGTATTTGTAGAGACAACCACACCGGCTCACAAAGCGTTAATTTCCGGAGCTAGAGTTGGAAGGCTTGGGGGCGTAGTAGCCGCTGCGGGTGCGCACCGTTAGCTTGCCGGAATTTCTTGGCGGTAGTACCTGCACCTGCACGCTGCGGAACGAGCCATCCTGCGCTACGTTGGTGGGATTGTAGCCCAGCGTGTATTGGTTGCGAATGTCGCGTGCGATCTCTGCGCAAATCTCAACTAACTCGGTGAGGCTGTTCGGAAAATAGGCGGCGCCGCCGGTAGCGTCGGCTAACGTCTTCAGATTCCTTTTTGCCGCTTTCATTCTTACCCGATCGTTCTTGCGATCTTCTTCGCCGTATACGCCGATGGCGTAGATCACCGCGGTGGATTGCTGAGCGGCATGCAGTGCGTATTCGAAAGTCTTGGTGCTGTCCTGGTCTTCACCATCGGTGATCACCAAAAGTACCCTCTTGTCCTTGTGCCCCTTCTTCAGATGGTCGAGGGAACCGACCAGCGCGTCGTAGAAGGCGGTGCCACCGCGCGAATCGATGCGCTCGAGGGCCTGCTTGAGATCTTTGGGGTCGTTGGTGAAGTCCTTGTCCAGGTCCAAATAGTAGTCGTCGTTGAAATTCACGACGAACACTTCGTCCTGGGGGTTGCTGCTTTCCACCAAGCGCAGCGCGGCGGCGTTCACCTGGGCGCGCTTTTCGCGCATGCTGCCGCTATTGTCGATCACCAGGCCCACGGTCACCGGGGTGTCTTCCTGATGGAAAACGGTGAGGCGCTGCTCGACTTTGTCTTCGAACACCCGGAAGTTATCACGACTTAGACCGGGGACAAAATTTCCGTCCTTGCCGACTACCGTCGCGCGCAGCACCACCAAGTCGACTTCGGAGCGAATGCGGTTGTTGGAAGGCCGCGTAGATTGTCCCGGCGGCGGCGGAAGATTGGGCGTGGATCCCGGGATGGGAGGCGGAGCCTGGGAAGGCGTCTGCGAGAAAAGAGTAGCCGCGGTTAGAAAAGTACAGACGGCCAACACCAGCAACTCGGCCGAGAAACCGCGAGGTTCCCTTAGGGCCTTAATGGCCCGGAGCCAGGTAGCCGGTTTTGGAGTAGACGGTGAGCGGCGGCAAACCCTTCGGTGGGCGGAGCCGGATTCGGATTTTGCGCCACTTGCCGTTGTGCGCGTGATTGCTCGGTCGGTATCCCAAAACATATTGGTTGCGAAGCTCCATGCTAATTTTTGTCGCGGTGTCCGGCAACTCATCGAGCTTATTCACCCGGAATACACGGCCGCCGGTCAACGCGGTGATGTCGTTCAGCAGGTCCGGTCCGCCGCATTCCTCGGGAGTGGGGCAATAGCCGGGCTGCTCGAAAATTCCAATGGCGTAGAGCTGGATGTCCGCCTCTTTCAAAAAGGAGCGAACGTCTCCCTCCGAGTACCTACTATGATTATCTCCCCCATCCGAGATGATGAGAAGCGCGCGTTTGGGGTTGTGTGCTGTCTTCATCTGGCTCAGGCCCAGGTAAATTCCGTCCAGCAGCGCGGTGCGCCCTTTGGCCGCGGTGAACATCAGCTTTTCCTGCAATTCCTCGACGCTATCGGTGAATCCGCTGCTCAGTTGCGCGCGATCGTTGAAGCTGATCAGGAAGAATTCATCCTTGGGATTGGCGGTCTTGAAAAATTGCACCGCGGCCAGGCGCGACTTCTCGAACTTATTGGCCATGCTCCCGCTCATGTCGAAGATCATTCCGATCGAAACGGGCACATCCTCGCTGGAGAAGTGCACGACCTCTTGTTCGGTGTTGTCTTCGAAGATCTGAAAGTTGTTCTGATCCAGTCCAGTCACCAGGCGGCCGTAGGGGTCGGTGACCGTAGCGTTCACCAGCACCATCTGCACTTCCTGCTGGACTGATTTACCCTTCGCGGCTTTCTCGACTGGGGATTGCACTGGTGCAGTAGCGGGCGCTGAGGCTGGCTCGTCCTGCGCCAAGGATGTGAAGGAAGGGAGAGCAACGGCACACAGGCACACCGAGAACAAGGACATCAGCCACATCTTTGCGGGCTGCGTGGCCTCCCTTTTCAACAGGTACTCCCGGGAACCCGAGGGGCGAGGGCTATCTCGGGCGCGCAACAACACTACCCAGGATTGTATCACTCCGAAATCTGCGCGCAATATGCGGCTGCAGGGGTGGGGGAGAATATGTTGTCTCCAGTTTGTCCCTAGGTTGTAAACCGCGCGGACCGTCTCCATCGTGATCCGATCGCCTTGCGCCGCGATCCATCCCACCGCAATCGACGGTTGCCACCAGCACCGGCTCGGTGTTAGGTTCGCTTCGTAAGGCGGCAGGCGGCCCCAGTCCGTTCTTGGGATTTTCTATGGCCTCGCGAGCCGATGCGCGATGTGGTGTTAAGCCAATGACGATAAAGGATTTAGAGTGAATCCAACTGAGCGACCGGCGATTCTTGCGGTGATCCCTGCGCGCTTTGCCTCGTCGCGCTTTCCGGGCAAGCCGCTGACTCCGATTGCCGGCAAGCCGATGGTGCAGCACGTGGTGGAGCGGGTGCGGCAAGCGCAGCGGATCGCCCGCACGGTGGTGGCGACCGATGACCAGCGGATCGTGCAGGCGGTTCGCGCCTTTGGAGGCGAGGCGATCATGACTCGTTCGCAACATCGCACCGGAACCGAACGAGTGGCGGAAGTGGCGGCGCATACCGACGCGCTGATTTATGTGAATGTGCAGGGCGATGAGCCGCTCATCGATCCTGGGGCGATTGACGTGCTGGTGGAAGCGATGCTGGAAGACGAGGCTATTCACATCGCCACGCCGTGCGTAGCCATCCGCGAGCCGGGCGAGATCATGGATCCGAACGTGGTGAAGGTGGTGCGCAATTTCGATGGCCGCGCACTTTATTTTTCGCGTGCGCCGATTCCGTGGGTGCGCGACGCCAAAGAGCCGGTGGCGGCGCTGCACTGGAAACACGTCGGGCTGTACGCCTTTCGGCGCGAGGCTTTGCTCGATTTTCCCACCTTGCCGCCAGGCGAGCTAGAACATCTGGAACAGCTCGAACAATTGCGCTGGTTGGAGAATGGTTTCGAGATTCAGGTGGTGGAGACCGCGTACGACGCGGTGAGCGTGGACGTTTCCAGCGACGTGGCGCGGGTGGAGAAGATATTGCAGTCGCAAAAAGCCGCAGAGTGATGTTGGTCACGAGGGCGGAACGACGGCACACTTCGCTCGGGCAGCCCGCCTTTCGCGAAATCCTGCGAAGAGTGGGGCACCGGAAAGGATAACGGCGTCGAACCGTAGAACCGACACTGCAGAAGAAATAATGCGATGGGAGACATTGAAATCTTGATTTGACACCCTCGCGGGTTCCCACGATAATGCGGTGTACGGTTTCTCTTCCTGGGGGTAAGTACACTGACTCTGGCCAAGGGCCCGAAATATATTTTTGTAACGGGCGGCGTGGTTTCTTCCCTCGGAAAAGGCGTGGCAGCGGCGTCGGTGGGCTGTCTGCTGGAAAGTCGTGGGCTCCGGGTTACCCTGCAGAAGTGCGATCCCTACTTGAACGTCGATCCCGGCACGATGAGTCCGTACCAGCACGGTGAGGTGTACGTCACTGACGACGGTGCGGAAACCGACCTCGACCTGGGCCACTACGAACGATTCACTTCCGCTAAGCTCACCCGCGAACATAACTGGACCACCGGCCGGATTTACGAATCCATCCTTTCCAAAGAGCGCCGCGGCGACTACCTGGGCAAAACCGTTCAGGTGATTCCGCACGTGACCGATGAAATTAAGGCGGCGTTCCGAAAAGTTTCTTCCGGTGTGGACGTGGTGATCGTGGAAATCGGCGGCACGGTGGGAGACATCGAATCGCTGCCGTTCCTGGAAGCGATCCGCCAAATGCGTTTGGAGCTGGGTGCAGAAAACGTTGTCTTCATTCACCTGACGCTGGTGCCGTTCATTCCCACCGCCGGGGAATTGAAGACCAAGCCGACCCAGCACAGCGTGAAGGAGTTGCTGAGCATCGGAATCCAGCCGGATGTGCTGTTGTGCCGCAGCGATCGTCCGCTGGACCGCGATCTGAAAGCGAAGATCGCGCTGTTCTGCAACGTGCAGGAAAATTGCGTGATTTCCGCGCCCGATGTTTCCAATATTTACGAAGTGCCGCTGGGGCTGGCTTCCGAAGGACTGGACGAACAGATTCTGAGCCACCTGCGTATCGAGGCCCCGGCTCGCGACCTGAGTCCTTGGCTGGCCATGCTGCAGAATTTGGAGCATCCGCAGGGCGAAGTTCACATCGGGGTAGTGGGCAAATACGTTCAGCTGGAGGATGCGTATAAAAGTTTGCGCGAAGCGCTCGGCCACGGAGGCCTGCCGAATCACCATCGCGTGGTGATCGATTGGATCGAGGCGGAGGACATCGACTCGCCCGAAGCCGCTGCTAAAGCGTTGCGCGACGTGGACGGAATTCTGGTTCCCGGGGGATTTGGAAAACGCGGCAGTGGCGGAATGATCCATGCGATCACTTACGCGCGAGAAAATAAGGTTCCGTTCTTTGGGATTTGTCTGGGGATGCAGTGCGCGACGATTGAATACGCGCGCCGCGTGGGAGGCGTGGAACACGCCGACAGCACCGAGTTCGATGCGTCCACGCCGAACCGCGTGATTTACAAACTGCGCGAGCTTCTGGGCGTGGACGAAATGGGCGGGACCATGCGGCTGGGGTCGTGGCCTTGCAAGCTGGTGGCCGGTTCGCTAGCTGCGCGGATTTACGGATCAACCGAAATTGCGGAGCGGCACCGGCATCGCTACGAATTCAATCGCGAGTACGAAAATATTTTGATCAAGGCGGGCTTCGCGATTACCGGGAAAACGCCGGACGGCGTTTATGCGGAAATTATCGAAGTGCCGGGGCATCCTTGGTTTCTGGGGTGCCAATTTCATCCGGAGTTTAAGTCTAAACCGCTGAGCCCGCATCCCTTGTTCTCTTCGTTTATTGCGGCTAGCATTGCGCATCGCAGTCACGGGCATGCGAATCCGGCGGCGGGGCGCCGCGTGCGGGCGGTTAGCGATCCTACGTAGTCTTGGAATTTTCTCTCCTCTGATTTCGCTTGTCTATGTCCAGTGATCGTGCTTGCATCTACGAGATGTAGGCCAGATTGTGTGTCAGGGGCCGCGCCGCCAGGAGTGGCTGCGCCGCAAGGTTTTTCGGAAAAATGAACGCTTCTCAAACCTTTTCGATCGGTCGGATTGCGGTGGGTGGCGGAGCTCCGCTGTTTTTCATTGCCGGGCCTTGCGTAATTGAGAGCGAGAAGGCCGCGACCGGGCTTGCCGAAAAATTGGCGGAGGTCTCGCGTTCGCTGGGAATTCCGCTGATTTTCAAGGCGTCGTACGACAAGGCCAATCGCAGCTCGCTGGAATCGTTTCGCGGACCGGGCCTAGGTCCAGGATTGCGAATTCTGGGTGCGATCGGCAAGCGCACCGGACTGCCCGTCTTGACCGACGTGCACGACGTTTCCCAGGTGGGTCCGGCGGCGGAAGTGTGCGATGTGATTCAGATTCCGGCGTTCCTGTGCCGGCAAACGGATTTGCTGGTGGCAGCGGCGCGGTCGGGGCGAGTGGTGAATTTGAAGAAGGGGCAGTTCATGTCGCCGTGGGAGATGCGCAACAGCGCCGATAAGATTGTTTCAAGCGGCCACTCGAAGCTCTTCATCACCGAGCGCGGCAGTTCGTTTGGTTATCAGAATCTGGTGGTGGACGTTCGGTCGTTTCCGATTCTTCGCGGGCTGGGATTTCCGGTGGTGTTCGACGTTACCCATTCGGTGCAGTTGCCGGGCGGGGCGGGCAAGGCCAGCGCGGGGCAGCCGGAATTCATCGAGCCGCTGGCGCGTGCTGGTGTTGCTGCGGGCGTGGATGGAGTGTTTATGGAAGTGCATGAGGATCCGTCGCGCGCGTTGTCGGATGGGTCCAACGCGCTGCCGCTGGAGAAGTTTTCGCCGCTGGTGGAAAAGTTGAAGCAGCTGGCGGCGCTGGCGCGCCATTGGGACAACGTTTGATGAGTATCGAGACTGCCAAACGCGTCTTGCGGATTGAGTCGGAAGCTATCGCGGCTCTGATCGATCGTCTGGACGCGCGCTTTGAGTCCGCGGTGGAGATACTTTTTGCATGCAAGGGGCGGGTGGTGGTTACCGGCCTGGGCAAGTCGGGGTTGATCGGGCGGAAAATTTCCGCGACATTTGCCAGCACCGGAACACCGTCACTGTTCTTGCACGCCGGGGATGCGCTGCACGGGGATTTGGGCGCGCTGGTGGCGGGCGACGTACTGCTGGCGATTTCGGCGAGCGGAGAGACTGGGGAATTGGTGGAGCTGCTGGAAACCGTGAAGCGGCTGGGAATTCGGGTGATCGCGCTTACCGCCAAGCCGGGTTCTTCGCTGGGCGCGGCGAGCGACATCGTGCTGGACATCGCGGTGAAGGAAGAAGCTTGCTCGCTGAATCTTGCGCCGACTGCTTCCACTGCGGCGGCTCTGGCGATGGGCGACGCTCTGGCCATCTCTTTGCTGGACCGTCGCGGATTCGGCGAACAGGATTTCGCGGCGCTGCATCCTGCAGGGAAGCTGGGGATGAAACTGCGGCGGGTGGCTTCGTTAATGCATTCCGGCGAGAACCTGCCGAAAGTGGGGCCGGCGGCGCGCATGCCTGACGTAATTTATGAAATGAGCCGGAAGGGACTGGGGCTGGCGGCGGTGGCCGATGAATCCGGGGTGCTGCTGGGGATCATCACCGACGGAGATTTGCGGCGGATGATGCAGTCGCGCAAGAAAGATATTTTGGATTTGACGGCGCGGGAGTGCATGACCGCGAATCCGGTGACCATTTCCGGTTCGGAGCTTGCGGCGGCCGCGCTGCGGATCATGGAAGAAAGGAAGATTACTGCGGTGTTGGTGGTCGACGGCGAGCGGCGGCTGGAGGGCGTGGTGCACATTCACGATCTTTGGACGCTGCAGCTTTTCTAGACGGAACGGTAGCTGCGGCGAGCGGCTTTTTTAGAGAGAGGAAAATACATGGCGGCACGAAGCGAGAAATTTCCGGCCAGCGTGGTGAAGCGCGCGAAGAAGATTAAGCTGTTTTTGATGGACGTGGACGGCACGCTCACGGAGGGCGGGGTCTGTTTGCTGGCGGTTGCCGGTGCGGGCGCTGCGGCGGAAATGAAAGTGTTTAACGCACACGATGGCGCGGGCTTGACGCTGGCGCACCTCATGGGGATCAAGACGGGGTTCATTAGCGGAAGGAATTCGCTGGCGGTGGTGCAGCGCGCCAACGAAGTGCATGCGCATTTTGTGTACCAAGGGCAGGCCAAGAAAATCCCCGCGTATCGCGAGTGCGTGGCCAAGGCGGGGGTGCGCGAGGACGAAGTCTGTTATCTGGGCGACGATCTGCCGGATATTCCACTGCTCGAGCGCGTCGGGCTGGCGGTAGCGGTGGCCGACGCGACACTTGAAACCAAAGAAGCGGCGCACTACGTTACGCAAGCCCGCGGGGGCCGGGGCGCTGCCCGTGAAGTGGTGGAGTTAATTTTGAAGTCGCAGGGCCGCTGGAAGGAAGCGGTGCCGAAGGCTTTAGCGTAGGCGGCTCGGCCGCGCGTCAGAACCTGGCGTTTTCGGTGTTCCCATTCATGTTCGGAACTATTCTCCGGTGTGGTGTGTGCGCGGGAGACTCGACGGTATGGGTTTGGAATCAAGGAAGCTTGGAGCGGGAGAGGGGAATCGAACCCCCATCTTCAGCTTGGGAAGCTGACGTGCTGCCACTGTACCACTCCCGCTTGTGGGAAAGCATACTCCAGCGGGGCAATCACTCGCAACTGACCAGGTCTGAAGCACGCGCCTAGAAGGCAGGGCTGGCGAAAGCTGGGGGATGTTGTTTGTTTGCGAAAAAGGGCGGAGTTTTGAGCGGTCCAGGCGCGATTCCGCCTACCGCCAGCTACGCCGGGTGGCGGCCGAGAAGCTACGGCAAAACGTCTAGGTCTACCTCTACGTTGTTCACACCTTGCGGTGCGCGACTGTCGGCATGAAGCGGTCGGCACTGCTGCGCACCGACGGAAGCGTCGGTGCTACGCGTGTGCGCGACGGGTGGCTACTTCGGGGTGTTGCGGTGCGTTGCTTCATGGCGGGTGCGTCGATACTATGGGGCGGCTGAGATCGATATGATGAGCGGACCACGCATCTTTTTGGGGACTTCGGCGTTTACCGCGGCGGGTTGGGCCGGGACGTTTTATCCGGCGGGGATGAAGGATGGCGAGCGGCTTTCTTTTTATGCCGAGCATTTCGATACGGTGGAGATCGACAGCACTTATTATGGGACGCCGAAGGCTTCGACGGTGGCGGCCTGGGAGCACAAAACCCCCGCTCATTTTATTTTCTCGGTGAAGGCGCCGCAGCTCATCACCCATCAAAAAGTGTTGGAGGGCTGCGAGGCAGAATGGGGCGCGTTCGTGCGCACCATGGATTTGCTTGGGGAGAAGCTTGGTCCGGTGGTTTTGCAATTTCCATTTTTCGACTCCGGCGCGTTTCGCAGCGCGGAGGAATTTCTGGAGCGCCTGCGGCCGTTTCTGGAGCGGCTGCCTGCGGATCACCGGTTCGCAGTGGAGATTCGCAATAAGGAGTGGCTGGACGCGCGGCTGGCGGACCTGTTGCGCGAACATCGCGTGGCGCTGGTGCTGCAGGACCAATCCTGGATGCCCAATGCTCAGGAACTGGAGTCGCGATTCGATCCGATCACCGCGGATTGGACTTACATTCGCTGGCTGGGCGACCGCAAGGGGATTGAGAGGACTACCAAGGTTTGGAGCCGGACGGTGGTGGACCGGCGGCCGCAGCTTCGGAGTTGGGTGGAATTCTGCCAGCGGGTACGGCATCGCGGGACTACGATTTTCGCTTACGCCAACAATCACTATGCCGGGCATGCGCCGGCGACCATCGCGCTGTTCATCGAGCTGTGGCGGGAGGCCGGGTTACCAGAGATCGCTCCGCCACGGCGGGAGCCCCCTGCTTCTACTTTGTTTGAACTGTGAGGATCGGGGTGCGGCATACTGCGAGCGGAATTGATCTGGAACTCTTAGAGGAAGGGGGTGGAACGGCGATGGTGCTTAGTGGCGCCCCCCGGATCTCTTCCCATCGTAATGCTGCTTGGAGGTTGACGCCCACTCTTCCCATCGGCTGTCGCGCAAAGGCGGCGCGGCAGATGGGAAGAGTGGGGCAGAACCGTGCGACATTAGAATCGATGCCTGCAACGCAACGCGGTTTGTGAAATGTTGGTAATACATTACGGGGAAGTGAATCCGCGGTTCGCTGCGGCGCATCGAAACGGCTGGGAATCAGTTCGGATCGCCACTCGCGATTTGCAAGGGATGTGGTTCGAGTGCCGAGGCTCCCGGCAGTGACAATTCGTTTACAGGCAAGACCGGAGGAAGATGATGAGGCGATGGATTCTTGCAATTGGTGCGGCGGCGGCGCTGGCGGTGTCTGCGTTGGTGATTCCGGGGTTGGCGGCGGGCGGGTCTACTTGGCAGATCGACCCCGCGCATTCGAATGCGCAGTTTGTGGTGCGGCATATGGCGATATCGAACGTGCAGGGTGATTTCACGAAGATCAGCGGGACGGTGGAATACGACGAGAAGGATGTGGCGAAGTCCAGCGTGAACGCCACGATTGACGTTAGTTCGATCGATACCCGGGTGCCGGCCCGGGACAAGGATCTGAAGAGTGCGCAGTGGTTTGATGTGGATAAATATCCGACGATCACGTTTCATTCTAAGAAGACTTGGAAGGATGGCGATGGTTTGAAGGTGCTGGGCGACTTGACGATTCACGGAGTGACCAAAGAGGTTACGTTGGATGTGAGTGCGCCATCAGCGGCGATCCAGGATTCCTGGGGCAACAGCCGGCGCGGGCTTTCGGCCAGCGTCAAGATCACTCGCCAGGATTTTGGGTTGGTGTTTGCGGGCAAGACCCCGGGCGGCGACGCGACGGTGGGGGACAGCGTGGCGATCACGTTGGACGTCGAGATTACGCAAAAGTAGGCGTGCTTTATCGTTCGAGAAACTGCTAGGGGACAACTGGGACCCGCTCCTGCTGGTGCGGGTCTTTTTTTTGGGACAGAGCTGCGGCAGTAAGTTCCGCACCCTTAACGGCGAAGGTGCGCCACCCACCGTCCACTTCAGAGTCAACCCTTTTGGCGCGTTGCAGGTGATCCCAGCGACTGATCAAGGTCGCTACGCCCACCCTTCCCAGAACCGAGCTTCAAGAACCGGGGAAGACTGGGGCACCGCAAAGGATAAGGGCGTCGAACCGTCGAAGCGTAAGGCCAATTGCTTTCGATGGATCGGTGTGTTTTATTACCTCGGGATCGCTAGGAGGGAAATTGGTTCATCGGATTGGTTTTCTGGTGGCTGTATTTATTCTGGCGCTGTACGTTTTTGGGCAGACGTCGGCTGGCCCGGCAGGTTGGATCGCGGTCAGCAATAACTATACGAACATGCTGCTGGCGGTAGAGATGAAGCACAGCCCGGAATCCGGTTCGCGGCAAGGTCTAAGCGAATATGACACCAAAATCTCGCAGCCGACGCTGGCCGACGAAGATCAGCAGCGGCAGGAAGACGAGGCGGTGCTGCAGAAGATCAAGACCGCGGCCGCGGAGAAGCAGCAGGAAGAAGTCGAGCAGGATTTGCAAATCATCATCCGCAAAATGCAATTGCGATTCAAAGAAGAGGACTTTGCACGGACCCACAAGGTTCCATTCCTGAATGCGAGCGGCAGGGTTTTCGGCGGGGTACAAATACTGCTGGATGAACAAACGCCGGCGGAACGCCGCCCCGCCGCGGTGGTCCGCTTGCGCGAATATGCGGGCATGGAACCGGGCTACCAGCCGATCACGGAAATCCTGAAGCAGCGGGTGACCGAACAAATGGCCAAGGCGGGTGCGATCTATCCGGCGCGGATGGAGATTGAAACCGAGCTGGGCCGAAATTCCAATTACATGGAGGGCATTGCCGCACTTCTGAAAAAGTATCAACTCAGCGGGTGGCAAGAACCATTCGACAAACTGAAGCCCCAGCTCATCGAGTACGACGCGTGGATTCGCTCCACGGTGCTGCCCAAGGCGCGCACCGATTTTCGCGAGCCGCCGGAGGAATATGCGCTGAACTTAGAAGACTATGGGATCGACATTCCGTCCGCGCAACTGGCGGCTATGGCGCATCAATCGTTCACCGAGATTCAGGGGGAAATGAAGCCGGTCGCAGCGCAGATCGCGCAACAGCGGCACTTGCCGTCGAGTGACTATCGCCAGGTGATCCGGGACGTGAAGAAGAGCCAGTTGGTTGGCGATGCGATTCTGCCGTTCTACCAAGACGTGCTGAAACAGATCGAGCAGATCATCACCGAACACCAAATCGTCGCGTTGCCCGATCGTCCCGCACGCATTCGCATAGCAACCGCGGCGGAGACCGCGCAGCAGCCTGCACCGCACATGGTGCCTCCGCCGTTTCTGCACAATACCGGGCAGAAGGGCGAATTCGTTTTACCGCTAAACATCCCGGCCGCCACGGGAGAAAAAACGGCGGAAGAATATGATGATTTTACCAACCGCTCTTCGGCCTGGACGATTACCGCGCACGAAGCGCGGCCGGGCCATGAGTTGCAGTATGACTCGATGCTGGAGCACGGGGTCTCCCTGGCGCGGGTGCGTTATGCGTACAACAGCACCAACGTGGAGGGTTGGGGACTGTATTCGGAATATTTAATGAAGCCGTACATGCCGCTCGATGGCCAGTTGATGTCACCTGAACTGAAGTTGCTGCGGGCGGCGCGTGCGTTCCTCGATCCGGAGCTGCAGTCGGGCAAGATTCAGCCCGCGGAGGCGTACCGGGTATTGGAGCAGGATGTGCTTCTTTCGCATGCGTTCGCACAGGAGGAAGTGGAGCGCTTCACCTACCGCGCGCCGGGGCAGGCGAACAGTTACTTCTACGGTTACACCAAGTTGCTTGCACTTCGGAAGGACACAGAAACGGCGCTCGGGGCGAAGTTCAACCAGAAGAGGTTTCACGACTTCATTCTGGCGCAGGGACTACTGCCTCCGGACCTGTTGCGGAAAGCGGTGATGAAGCATTTTGTCCCGATCCAATAGGCGTGACCTGTGGTTCGCGGTTGATCGAGAACATGCGGTAGCGGAAGTCTCGCGTTAACAGTTCGATCGCGCACGGACCAAATCCGCACCCTTTGACGGCGAAGGGTGCGCCACCCGCCGCGAACCCCGCTGAGTCCGTGCTAAAGTGTGCCCAAGTAGCGGTAAGTGGTTGCTGGTGATGGAGTGAGGAGGGGAATTGGCTTATCGCGATTTGCGGGAATTTCTTAAGAAACTGGAGAAGGAAGGCGAGCTGGTGCGGGTCGATGCGGAGGTCGATCCGCTGCTGGAGATTACTGAAATTGCGGATCGGGTGGGGAAGGCTGGGGGGCCGGCGCTCCTTTTCGAGCATCCCAGAGGATCGAAATTCCCGCTGGCGATCAATTTGCTAGGGAGTGAGCGGCGCGTGAATTTGGCGCTGGAGGTGGACGGTCTAGAAGAGGTGGCGGCGCGGATTCAGAGCTTTCTGGAATTTCAGTCCCCCAAAGGGCTTTTCGACAAGATCAAGATGCTGCCGAAGCTGGGGGAGCTCAGCGCAGTGTTTCCTCGTACGGTGAAATCGGGAGCGTGCCAGGAGGTAATCCGCAAGGATACGTTTTCTCTGCTGGATTTTCCGATCCTGCAGTGCTGGCCGCAGGACGGCGGACGCTACATCACCTGGCCAATGGTGATTACCAAGAATCCAGAGAGCGGCAAGCGCAATGTGGGCTGTTATCGCATGCAGGTGTTCGATGAGCGCACCACCGGGATGCACTGGCAGACGCAGAAGCACGGCGCGGAGCATTTTCGGAGTTTGCAGGCTAGCGGTACGAAACGGATGGAAGTCGCGGTGGCGGTTGGCGGGGATCCGGTGACGTGCATGGCGGGAATTTTGCCGGTACCGCCGGACATGGACGAATTCATGTTTTCGGGATTCTTGCGCCGGGAGCCGGTGGAAATGGTGGCGTGCGAGACGGTGGATCTGGAAGTCCCGGCCAACGCGGAGATCGTTCTGGAAGGATACGTCGATACCGGGGAAATGAGGACCGAAGGCCCGTTCGGCGACCACACCGGATTTTATTCGCTGCAGGGAGAATACCCCGTTTTTCACGTCACCTGCATCACCCACCGGGAGAAGCCGGTGTACATGACCACCATTGTGGGCCCACCGCCGCAGGAGGATTTCTACATCGGTCACGCGATCGAGAGAATCTTCCTGCCGGTGATGAAGATGCAGTTTCCGGAAATTGTGGATGTGGCCATGCCGGCCGAGGGGGTTTTCCAGAACTTGATGATCGTTTCGATCCGCAAGTCGTATCCGGGCCACGCGCGGAAGGTGATGAACGGGATTTGGGGGCTGGGGCAGGCGATGTTCACCAAGGTGGTGATCGTGGTGGATCACGACGTGAAGATCCAAAACCTCCGCGAAGTGGCGTGGAAAGTACTATGCGCGATCGACCCGGAGCGGGATATCCAGTTCGTACTGGGACCGGTGGACACCCTGGACCACGCGGCCCGACGGCAAGACTTTGGGTCGAAGATGGGGATCGACGCGACGAAAAAATGGGCGAGCGAAGGGTACGGGGGGCAATGGCCGGACGAAATAAAGATGGATGAGGGGACCAGGGTGCGGGTGGATAAGATGTGGTCGAGGTTGGGAATAAAGGGTCTTGAAAAGTAGAGGAGGGTGTACTACCACCAAAGTCCTACAGGATGTGGTGTAGTACTAGGACAACTACGACTTGTTGGGGTATGGTAAGGTGTCCCCGACGAGACTAGGTCCTATGCCCTTGTTTATCAGCACATCACCGCAATCCGCTTCTTGACACTCCCACCCGGCAAAGTAATATACAGAAAAAGCACAAGTACCGGACGACTCGGTAGTCCTGGGCCGGAGTGGAGTTTCCCGATCAAGCGCCTCGATGGTAGGGGCAGAGGGTTTCGGGGTTTCCTGGGGGATTCCTCGCAGTCGCTTCATGGTCACAGTAGCGCGGCAGCCAGAAACGGATTCGGGTCAAGACACGAGAGGCGCGCAAGATGTTTAATCTCGGTAAAAGCAAGTCGTTGATCGGGCTCGACATCGGGTCGAGTTCGGTAAAAGCGGTGGAGTTGAAGCGCGGCCGCGGGGGCTACGAACTGGTAGCCTACGGGATCGAGCCACTGGCCCAGGATACCGTAGTGGACGGTGCGATCATGGATGCGCCGTCGGTAGCGGAAAAGATCAGTTTGATATTCGATGGGCAGAAGATCAAAACCAAAGAAGTGGCGACCGCAGTATCGGGGCATTCGGTGATCGTCAAGCCGGTGACCATGCCGCTCATGAGCGAAGAAGAGCTGTACGACCAGATCCAAACCGAAGCCAGCCAGCACATTCCGTTCGACATTGCCGACGTAAACCTAAGCCACCAACTGCTGGAAGCCAACGAAAACCAGATGAACGTGATCCTGGTGGCGGTGAAAAAGGACAAGATTCTAAATCACACCAACGTGCTGGCGCAGGCGGGAAAGACACCGGTGGTGGTGGATATCGATGCGTTCGCGCTGCAGAACTGCTTCGAAGTGAATTACGAGCCAGACCCCAGCCAGGTGGTGGCGCTACTGAATATCGGCGCCAGCGTGATGAACATCAATATCGTGCGCGGATGGACGCCGCTGTTTACGCGCGACGTTTCGGTGGGCGGGAACCAGTACACCGACGCACTGCAAAAAGAGCTGGACCTGAGCTTTGAGGACGCCGAGAAGCTGAAGATGGGCGGGACCCACACCGGCGTGAGCGAAGAACAGAAGACCGCCATCCTGCGCTCGGTGTCCGACATTTTGATCTTGGAAATTCAAAAGACATTCGATTTCTTCCGGGCCACGGCCAGCGGCGAAAACATTCGCCGGATCGTGGTGGCGGGAGGAACGGCGCGCGTTCCGGGCTTGCTGGACTTGCTGCGGGAAGAATTCGCGATGCCGGTGGAGGAGCTGTATCCGTTCCGAAAGATTTCATTCCAAGCAAGCCAATTCGACGAAACCCAACTGCGGGAGAACGCTCCACGCCTGGCCATCGCGGTGGGATTGGCGCTGAGGAGTTTTGACACGCCATGATTCGGATCAACTTACTGGGTCAAACCCGTCCGAAAACGGCGGGGCCGGGTCTGCCGGTGGAGACCACCATCCGGTGGTTGTTGCTGCTGGCATCGGTGGCGCTGGCGGTGATCATTCTGGCGGTGGTGTATTTCAAGGAAGAGCGCCAGCTGGATGAAGTGAACCAGCAAATATCGAACCTGCAGGCGGAGAAGAGCCGGTTGCAGCAAGTGAAGGCGGAAGTGGAGCAGTTCGAGCACCAGAAAGCGGTATTGCAACAGCGCATCAACGTGATCGAGACGCTGCAAAAGAACCGCACCGGGGGCCAGGATTTGCTGTCGATGGTGGCGACCACGGTGGTGCGAACCGACACGCTGTGGCTGACCGAAGTGGACCGCAAGGGCAATGCGCTGGACTTGTCGGGAGAAGCCGGATCGATCACGGCGGTGGCCAATTTCCTGACGCAGATGCGGCGGTCGGGCTACTTCGACAAGATTGAGATCAAAGAAGCGAAAGAAAACGACATCCAGAAGGGCGTGCAGACCTATTCATTCACGATGACGGCGGAAGTCGCCGCTGCGCCCGGAGCGGCGGATGCGAACGGGGCCCACCCTGCTGCGCCAGGCCCACCTACGTCGACGCCTACCGGCGTCCCGGCGAAAGGAAGGAGCTAACCGATGGCAACTCCTTTTCGCGAATGGCCGCTGCCGGTGCAGGTGCTGATGTTCGTTGGCTTGGGCGTGCTGATCGTTCTTTTCGGGCTGTTTTTCTGGCCGGTACAGTCGGTGCGGACGCAGTTAGAAGCCGCGCAGGCGAGATTGAAGCCGTTGCAAAGTGAAGTGACGCAGTTGCGGGTCTACCAGCAGCGGCGAATCGAGCTGCAAGGCGAGATGGACGCGTTGCAGAAACAACTCACCACGTTGCAAACGATCGTCCCGGAAGACAAGCAGGCCGACCAGTTCATTTTGATGTTGCAAGCCGCGGCGGCGTCTTCGGGAGTGTCGATCCGGCGCCTGACGGCCAAGCCGGTGGGGGCGCAGGAGTTCTACTATACGATGCCCTTCGATCTCGAGGTGGACGGGCCGTACTACGCGGTGCTGGATTTCTTTACGCGGTTAAGCCGGCTCTCGCGAATCATCAACGTGGGAGACCTGGACCTTAAGACGTTTACCAACAGTTCGGACAAGTTCCATGTCTCGGCGGGAACTTCGGTATCGGGGACGCTGACGGTGACTACCTTCTTCACTAATCCCGCGGCGCAGGTTGCGCCGACGCCGGTGGCCGCGAAAACGGTGACGCACTGATGACGGGGCAGGACGAAATGATGAGACTCGGGAAAATTTCGGGGAAGCTGTTGGCAGCCACGGCGTTGGTGGCGATGCTGATACCGGCAGCCAGTGCGCAGACGCATTCGAAGAAGAAGGCGGCCAAGGAAACGCCCGCTCAAGCGCCGCCGGAAGGTGCGGGAACCAAACCGACGCCAGCGTTGCGGCGAGACCCGTTTGAGCCGCTGGTAGGGATCACCAAAGAGGGCGGCGGGCCAAACTTGCCGCCGGGCAAGGCGGGGCTGGTGATCGGATCGACGCGGGTGGACGGTACGGTGAAGTCTCCTGACGGAATGTTGGCGGTGGTATCGAATCCGGAGCAGCGAGTTTACTTCGTGCGGGAAGGGGACCGGCTGTACGACGGGCAGGTGGAGAAGATCGGGCTGGACGGGGTGGTATTCCGCGAGTACTCGAAGGATGCATTCGGCAAGCCGGTGGAACGAGAAGTGACGAAACGCATCTACAACAGCGCAGGAGAGCAGCAATGAGGACGAATTTTCGGCCGTGGGCGGTCGCCGGCATCATGGTGGCGGGCTTGCTACAAACGAGTGGAGTGTTGCTGGCAGAGACGGCGCCGGTGGTCCACGTGAACGCGGTGGTGAAGGACGGCACGGTACGCCTGGAAGCGGAGGGCACCGCGCCGTTCGAGTACACCACGTATCGTCCGAACAGCACGCTGTTCGTCGTGGACATCAGCGGGGTGACGGTGGACGTTGCCGGTGCGGGAGACGCGCAGGTAGTGGACGCGGGCCCGGTGCGCAGCTACCGGCTGATCCCCTATGAGAGCGGAGACAAAGCCTCGACGCGGCTGGAAGTGCTGCTGCGTACGGCAGTGGAGCCGCGGATCGAGCGCGAAAATTCTACTCATCTGACGCTGGTCATTGGGAACGCAGGGGCGAACGCAAGTGCGAACCTGGGGGCCGGGGCAACCCGGTCCGACGTGCGGACAGTTGACGCGCGGGCCGAGGTGGAAGCGGCGGCGCCGGCGGAATCGATTTCGGACGTGCACTTGGCACAAGCCGGGCAACGCACGGTAGTGGACGTGACGGGAAGCGGCCATTTGAAGTATCACCTGATGCGGCTGAGCCACCCCGACCGTTTGGTATTGGATTTCTCCGGGGCGCATTTGCGGACGGCGGAGAAGAGCATTCCCAGCAACCTGGATCCGGTGCGGGTGATCCGTCTGGCGCAGTTCCGGCCGGAGGTGGCCCGGGTGGTGATCGATCTGCGGCAGTCGGCGCCATTCAGCGTGAGCGCGGACGGCAACAGCGTGAAAGTGGAATTCATGCCGGTGAGCGATTCCCAGGCTCCGGTCGAGCGCACCACCGGAGCTACGACGGTAAAGACCAAGGCGCACGCACAAGGTTCGGGTGTGAGCGATGGGTTGGCGCACAACGATTCACCGCTAGCGCTGCCAGCTTCGCTAACCCAAGCGAACGCGGCCATGGCCATGCCCACTCCGGGAGCGGCAACGGTATTCCCGGTGAAGGCGGAAATCGGAGCCACGACTCCGGCGGCCGCAGCGGCGGCATCGCGCGCGGGAGCGGGGGTGCAGGCGGCGCAAGCGGCATCCACCGGCGGATACACGGGTGAACCGATTTCGGTGAACTTGAAGGACGTTGATCTGCGAGATTTTTTCCGGCTAATCCACGAGATCAGCGGGTTGAACGTAGTGCTGGATCCCGGGGTAAAGGGATCGCTGACGATCGTTCTGGACGATGTACCGTGGGACCAGGCGCTGGACATCGTGTTGCAGAACAACGACTTGGACAAGCAACTGCAAGGCAATGTGCTGAGAGTCGCCACCAAAGACACGATAAAGAAAGAAGCGGAGCAGGAGCGCGATCTGGCCAAGGCGCAGGCGGAAGCGGCCGACGTGGTGACGACGACGCGGGTATTGAGCTACGCGAAGTCCGATGACATGGTAACCACACTGAAAAAGTTCCTGTCGGCGCGGGGCGATGTGCTGTCCGACTCGAGGTCGAACACGGTGATCATTCGCGACATTCCGGCGGTGATACCGGTGATGGATAACCTGATTCGGCAGTTGGATCGGCGAACCCAGCAAGTGGAAATCGAGGCGCGCGTGGTATCGGCCAGCCGGACATTCGCGAGCGACATTGGATCGCAATTGGCGTTTGCTGCGGGCAGGGGTAACACCACGGTGGGCGGCAACGGCAGCGTGGGGACCAGCCCGATCACTCGGTCAGCCCCACCGCCATTGTCGGTGCCGGGCGGCAGCGCGACCTCCGGATACCAGATGCCGTTGGCGACGGCATTGTCGGCGGCGGCGCCGACCAGCGGCCTCAGCTACCTCTTTACGTCAGCCAACTTCGCTCTGGACTATGTAATCTCCGCGGCGGAGCAAAAGGGCGTAGGCAAGCTTCTTTCGAAGCCGAAAATAACCACGCAGAACAATCAAACCGCGATCATAAAACAGGGAACCAAGCTGCCGGTGCAGACCATCGTGAACAACACCGTGTCGGTGCAGTTCATCGACGTGGTTCTGCAACTGCAAGTGACCCCGCAGATCACTGCCGACGGCAACGTATTCATGGATGTGAAGGTAACCAACGACCAGATCGACTCGGCGATCCCCCGAGTGCAGGGGATTCCGGCAATCGATACGCAATCGATCGAAAACCGAATTCTGATCAACGACGGCGGAACGGTGATGATGGGCGGGATTATCGTCTCCAACCAACAGACCTCAATTCAGCAGGTGCCAATCATCGGTAGCCTGCCGCTGGTAGGGAACCTGTTCAAACGCACTACCGTCTCGGTATCTTCTCAGGAGCTTATGTTCTTCCTGACGCCGCGGATTATGCCTGGATAGCCGCCTGCCCGGGATCGGTAAGTTCCGGGAGCGGAGATCGAAGCCAGCGTTTTGCCGTCGGCACCCAATTCGCAAGGAGAAAACTTCCGAAGCCGCCAGGAGCGGCTCCGGAAGTTTCTTTTTGCGCAGCCAGTAGAAGCCTTGCTGGTCACCCATCCACCGAATATTTTCTATTTGAGCGGCTTTACGGGGAGTTCTGGGGTGTTGCTAGTGGAGGCGGACCGATCCACGCTATTCACCGACAACCGCTATACGGTGCAGGCCGGGGATGAGGTTCACGGCGCGGAAGTGGCAATTACCGGCAAGCCAGCGCTGCTAGCGGCGGGAGCGAGGCTGTCAGGCTTGCGGGGCCGGGTACGCGCTGGGTTCGCGCCGGAACAGTTGACGGTGCGGCAGCGGGCCATTGTGGGCAAAGCGGCGGGGCGGCGGGTACGGTGGAAACCGGTCACTGGGGCGGTGGAAAGCCTGCGCGGTGTCAAGGATACAGGGGAGATAGCGGTGATGCGGGAAGCGGCGATTCTGGCGGGTAAGGTCTGGGAATCGGTGCTGAAGCTCGTGAAGCCGGGGGTAACGGAAATAGCGCTGGCGGCGGAGATCGAGTACCGCATGCGGAGGGGCGGGGCGGCCGGGCCGGCCTTCGATACCATCGTCGCATCGGGTCCCCGGGCCGCGTTGCCACACGGGCGAGCCAGTGCTAAGCCGCTCGAAAAAAACGAATTGGTGGTGTTTGACCTGGGTGCTATACTCCGCGGTTATTGCAGCGATATCACGCGGACGGTGTATGTGGGGCGAGCCCCGCGGAAGGTGAAAGACTGGTACGCGGCGGTGCTGGAAGCGCAAGAGGCGGCCCGCGCGGTGTTAAAGCCCGGAGTGACGGCGGGAGAAGTGGACGCCGCCGCGAGGTTAGTGCTGGATCGCCGGCGGCTGGGAAAAAGGTTCACGCACAGTACCGGCCACGGACTGGGAATTGAAGTGCACGAGGCGCCCCGGCTGGGGCGCGGGGACCAAAGCCGGTTAGCGGCCGGCAACGTTATAACGATCGAGCCGGGAGTGTATATCGAAGGAACGGGCGGCATCCGGATTGAAGATGACGTCTGGGTGCGCGCTGGCGGGGCAGAGACCCTAAGCCAGGCACGACGCGAACTTCTCGAGCTTTAAATGGCCAAGCAAAAAGACACCACCCAACAGGCGGCGCCCGAAGTGTCCGGCGTAAACCTCTCGGAAATTGAGTCCTTGCTGCAGTTCATGGAGAAGCACGGGCTCGAGGAATTCGAGTATCAGCGCGGGGACTTGCATATCCGCTTGCGGAAAGCGGCCGCCGGTGGCGGAGCTTATCGGGCAGTAGCGGCGGGCCCAGACATCGTGATTGCCGAGCGTCCCAGCAGCGCCAGCGGCTCGCGGGCGCCGGCGGAACCGGCTCCTTCGGACGCTGGCAAGGCGAAGGAAAGCGGTAGTGAGGCAGCGGGCCGTGGCGACGACCTGCACGTAATCAAGTCTCCCATCGTAGGAACTTTCTATGCTTCACCCACCCCCGGGGCGCCGCCGTTTGTAAAGGCGGGAGACCGTGTGGAGCAGGGCCAGGTGCTGTGCATCATTGAAGCGATGAAGTTGATGAACGAGATCGAAGCGGAAGTGGCCGGCGAAGTGATTCGCATCCTGGTGGAAAACGGGCAACCGGTCGAGTATGGCGAACCGCTCTTCGGCATTCATCCCCACCGGAAGAAGTAGGGCGAGAATCCAACGTCGAGGCCAATGTTTCGAAAGATTTTGATCGCGAATCGGGGCGAGATCGCCCTGCGCATCCTGGGAGCGTGCCGGGAGCTGGGCATCGAGACGGTGGCGGTATATTCAGAGGCCGACCGGAATTCGCTGCACGTGCGGTTCGCGGATGAAGCGGTATGTATCGGACCGCCGCGCACCACCGAGAGTTACCTGAACATCCCGCAAGTAATTAGCGCCGCGGAGATCACCAACGTCGACGCCATCCATCCGGGGTACGGCTTCCTTTCTGAAAACGCGAACTTCGCGGAAGTGTGCGAATCCTCGCACATCACTTTCATCGGACCCACGCCCAGCGTAATTCGGATGATGGGAGAGAAAGATCGCGCGCGCCAGGAAATGGCGGCGGCGGGCATGCCGGTAATTCCCGGGAGCACGGGGCTGGTGGACGACGAACCCACGGCACGCGCGACCGCTGCGGAAATCGGTTTTCCGATCCTGATCAAGGCGTCCGAGGGCGGCGGCGGGCGGGGAATGAAGATCGTGCGTTCGGCGGCCGAACTGATCCCGGCGTTTCAGGCGACCCGCGCGGAGGCGGAACGAGTTTTCGGATGCGGCAACGTGTACATGGAAAAGCTGATCGAACGGCCGCGGCACATCGAGTTTCAAGTGATGGGCGACCGCCACGGAAACGTGATGCATTTGGGAGAACGGGAGTGTTCGATTCAGCGGCGGCACCAGAAGGTGCTGGAGGAATCGCCATCGACGGCGGTGACGCCAAAGATGCGCGAGAAGATTGGAAAGCAGGTGGTGGACGCGCTGAAGAAGGTGGAATACTCGAGCGCGGGAACGGTCGAGCTGCTGCTGGACGAAAACGACAACCTCTACTTCATCGAGATGAACGCGCGCATTCAAGTGGAGCATCCGGTGACCGAGATGGTTTCCGGAGTGGACTTGGTGAAGTCGCAGATCCGGGTGGCGGCGGGGGAAAAGTTAGCGGATGTGGTGGGTCAGGTGGAATTCCGGGGGCACGCGATCGAGTGCCGCATCAATGCGGAGGATCCGGAAACGTTTATTCCGTCGGCCGGGCGGCTGTCGGTGTTCCGCGTGCCGGGCGGGCCGGGGATTCGGGTGGATACCGCGGCGTATACCGATGGGGTGATTCCGCCGTACTACGATTCGCTGGTGGCTAAGGTGATCGCGCACGGGCGGGACCGCACCGAATCGATCGCGCGGATGAAGCGCGCGTTGAACGAGCTGGTCATCGAAGGGATTCACACGACTATCCCGATGCACCAGAGGATTTTGCAGGACGCGGATTTCATAGCCGGAAATTTCGACACCCATTTTCTGGATCGATACGCGACGGTAGCCGCGAGGTAGGGAATGGGCGCAAGATTCGCGAGCGTCTACGTGATTTTGGACGCCGCATCGGTGGCGCCCGGGCACCTCAAGGATATCGCGCAGGAGATACTGGAAGCAGGTGCGCGCTCGATTCAGTACCGCGACAAGACAGCGAGTTCGCGCGAGCTATTCGAGCGCAGCCGGGAATTGGTGCAGCGGGCCCGCGCCGCGGGTGCGGCCATGATTGTTAACGATCGGGCGGACATCGCGATGATCTGCGGCGCCGCGGGAGTTCACGTCGGGCAAGACGATATCGGTGTGGAAGCGGCGCGAACGGTTTGTGGGGCGGGGCGGATGGTAGGAGTATCGACGCACTCGCTCGAGCAGGTGCGCGCCGCGGATCGGACCTCCGCCGACTACATCGCCATCGGGCCGATTTTCCAAACCACCACCAAAGCGAACCCGGACCCAGTGGTGGGGCTGGACACGATTTCTAAGGCGCGGAAATTGACGTCTAAACCGCTGGTGGCCATCGGCGGTATAACCCTCGACAATGCCGCGGAAGTCTGGCAGGCTGGCGCGGATTGTGTGGCGGTGGTGCGAGATATTCTCGGGGCGAAGTCGCCCGGGGCGCGGACCCAGGAATATTTGGAGCGCGCCAAGCAGGTGTCTCGTTCGGACCATTCGAGTTTGTGAGCTTCGGGGAGATCGCCAGAATGGCCAATCGTGCTGAGGCTCTCGCAACTTCCTCCGGTAGTCCTGAACTAATCAAAAGTCTGGGCCTTTTCGATTCGACAATGCTAGTGGCGGGGTCGATGATCGGCTCGGGGATCTACATCGTGTCGGCGGACATCGCGCGGCAGGTGCAAAGCCCGGGTCTGCTGCTGGCGGTGTGGGCGGCTGCCGGGGTAATGACCATGATCGGGGCGCTGAGCTACGGCGAGTTAGCGGCGGCGATGCCGAAGGCCGGCGGACAATATGTCTACCTGCGGGAGTCGCTGGGGCCGCTGTGGGGATTTCTGTACGGTTGGACGATGCTGCTGGTAATTCAGACGGCGACCATCGCTGCGGTGGTTATCGCGTTTGCGAAATTCACCGGGGTGATGTTTCCGTTTTTCTCAGCGGAGCACTGGATTTGGAAATTTGGCACCTTCGGGCCGTGGACATTTTGGTTCGGCGCGCTAGGTCCGTACAACGTGGGACTGAACACGCAGAACCTGTTGGCGATCGCGGCGATCGCGGTGCTGACGTGGATAAATACCCAGGGGCTGCGCACTGGATCGATCGTACAGAATATTTTCACGGTCGCAAAAACCATGTGCCTGGCGGCGATGGCTGCTCTGGGAGTGTTCTTCGCCACCGAAGTCGCCCGCGGCGGCAACTTCACCGGCTTTTGGCGCAATGCAGGGCTGCATACGATGCACGCGTATCCACCCGGGCAAAACACGTGGATGATCGGGACTATCTCGGTGGTGGCGGTGGCCATGGTGGGGGCGCTGTTTTCAGCGGATTCGTGGAACAACATCACCTTCACTGCGGCGGAAGTAAAAAACCCGAGCCGCAACTTGCCGCTGTCGCTGGTGCTGGGTTCAGGCATGGTTACGGTGTTGTACCTGCTGGTGAATTTCAGCTACCTGCGGATCCTGCCGTTGATGGGCGACGCGAACGGGCTGACGCCCATGGCGCGAGGCATTCAGTATGCCGCTCAGGACCGAGTGGGGACGGCGGCCGCGGAAGTGGTGTTCGGGCCGGTGGGAGCGGTGGTGGTGGCGGTAACGATCCTGATTTCGTGCTTCGGGTGCACCAATGGACTGATCCTTTCGGGCGCGCGGATTTATTACGCAATGGCCAAGGATGGGCTGTTCTTTAAGGCGGTCGGGAACGTGAACCGGCACCACGCTCCAGCGGCGGCGCTGATCGTTCAGGGAATCTGGGCGTCGGTGCTATGCCTCTCGGGGACTTATGGGCAATTGCTGGACTTCCTGATCTTCGCGGTGCTGATCTTCTATATACTCACGCTGGGCGGGCTATTCGTGCTGCGGGTGAAGCGGCCGGACCTGCCGCGGCCGTACCGGGCATTTGGGTATCCGGTGCTGCCGCTGATTTATATCGCCATGGCGGTTTTCATTGAAGTGCAGTTGCTGAGGTACAAGCCACAATACACCTGGCCGGGATTGATCATCGTGATTCTGGGCGTGCCGGTGTATTGGATTTGGAAGTGGCGAGCGGGCTCGGGAGACGGTCCGGTTGGCGAACCGGCGGCTTAAGGATTTGGTTCGCTGAGGGCCAGCGGAGGATAAATGGGAAGTTCGATATTCGCGAAGAAACCGATGGAATGGATGATGGAGGAGTCTCGCAATACTGGCGAGAACAGCCTCAAGCGCACCCTGGGTCCGTGGTCGCTCACGGCGCTGGGCATTGGCGCGATTATCGGCGCGGGAATCTTTGTGCTGTCGGGATTGGGCGCGCACTACGCCGGTCCGGGGCTGATGCTGTCGTTCGTGATCTCCGGACTGGGTTGCGCGTTCGCCGGGCTGTGCTACGCCGAGTTCGCGGCGATGATACCGCTGGCGGGCAGCGCGTACACGTATGCGTATGCCGCGCTGGGGGAAATTTTTGCGTGGATCATCGGGTGGGACCTGACGCTGGAATATGCGATGGGGGCGAGCACGGTTTCCTCGGGGTGGTCTAACAACTTCATCGAATTCCTGAAAATCTTTCACCTGCGGATGCCGCTATGGCTGGCCTACGACCATTGGACCGCCATACGCACCGCGGAAGGTATGGTGGCGCGGGAGATGGTGCACGCGGCGAACCCGTCGCTGGCGATCACCTCGCAGGAATTCTTGAAGCAAGTAGGCGAGGTAATGGCTTCGCATTCCGCGGACCTGGTGCAGCGGGCGCACCTGCTGGTGGGAGCGCCGAAGCTATTCGGTGTGGAAGTGGGATTTAATTTGCCGGCGTTCTGCATCGCGCTGATCATTACTGCGATTTTGGTGATCGGGATCCAGGAAAGCGCGCGGTTCAACGCGGGCATCGTGGCGATCAAGATGAGCGTGGTGCTGTTCGTGATCCTGCTAGGTATGAAGTACGTGCATCCGGCGAACTGGGGGACCGATTGGGGGACGTTTGCGCCGATGGGCATTGCGGGAATCAGCGCGGGGTCGGCGTATATATTCTTCGCGTATATCGGATTCGACGCGGTGAGTACAACGGCGCAGGAAGCCAAGAACCCGCAGCGGGATTTGCCGATCGGGATCATCGCGTCATTGGCGGTGTGCACCATATTGTATATAGCGGTAGCGGCGGTGCTGACCGGAATGGTGCCGTGGAAGGAAATCAACATCGAAGCGCCGCTAACCATCGCGTTTCTGGATATCGGTCTGCGAAAAGCCTCTTACCTGATTACCGCGGGAGCGCTGGCGGGGCTGACCAGCGTGATGCTGGTGATGCTGCTGGGGCAGACACGGGTGCTGTACTCGATGGCCAACGATGGTCTGCTGCCGAGGAAATTCTTTGCGTCGGTGCATCCGAAGTATCGGACGCCGTACAAGAACACAATTTTGGTGGGGCTGCTGGCAGCAATCGTCGGGAGCGTGACGCCGATCGACGACATCGGGAAGATGGTCAACATCGGAACGCTGTTCGCGTTCGTGATCGTGTGCATAGCGATTCTCGTGCTGCGGCATTCGAATCCGACGCAGCCGCGGCCGTTCCGAACGCCTTGGGTGCCGGTCGTTCCGATCGCCGGAATCTTGATGAATTGCTACATGATGTACTACTTGGGAATGTGGAATTGGATTCGGCTGTTCGGTTGGTTGGTGATTGGGTTGGTGATTTACTATTTTTACGGAAGAAAGCATAGCCGGGTGCAGCAAGCGCGGATCAACGGCGGTCCGTAAAGACGCGGGTGGACTGAGAACGCGTTTCCGAGTTGTGGACCCCACGCCGCCGCAAGACGGGACGGCGCCAGAAGTGCCGGTGCCAAACCTCCCGCAACAGAAGTGTTGGGCGTCGTGTATCCTCGAATTACGGTGAATCGGACTGCGAGGGCGGCTGGTTTGCGTAGGTCCTCGCGGCTAATCGCCGCCATGTTATGAAGATTTTCTCCTCCCTTCGCATACGCGCGCTTTGGCGGCGGTGGACGCTGGCCGATCGAATCGCGTTCGGCGTGATTCTGGCGTTCGTCTTGCTCCGTGCTGGCGCGCTATTGGGCGTGCCGTACCGGGGCGGATTTGCGCTGAATCTGCTGTTTCTGCTGGCGGTGATCTATGCGGTTGCTGCGCTGCTGCCTTGGGTGCGGCGAAAGCTGTTGTGGAGCCTACTCAACCGGCTGATCGTGGCGTACGTATTCATTGCGGTGGTGCCGGTGGTGCTGCTGCTGACCATGGCCGGGGTGGCGTCGTACATGCTGTATCTGGACCTGGGAGCGCATCTGCTGACCGACGACATCACCAGCCGGCTGACTAGCGTCGAAGTGGCTGCGGAAACGGTGGCGGATGCGGTGGCGCGCGAAACCTCCAACGGTCCGCCCACAGCTGCAGTGTTGTCGGATCCCAAGGTGAGCGGCGTAATTGAAGCGCTGCGCGAAGATTTGCCGGGACTGCAGGTGGAGCTGGGCACCGGAGACAAGCTGCTGCGGATGGGCGGGCGCGAGCGATCGGTGTTCGCCGGAATGATCGAGTCGCGCGGACGGCTGCTGCTGGCGTGCGTGGTAGCGAGAAAAATGGCGCACGGTGAGACGCGGGTGTTCGCTTCGGTGCCAATCACCAGCGAAATACTGGATGGTCTGGGCTCAGAAGTGGGGCCAATCCAATTCAGCATGCTGCGGCCAGCCGCGCCGAGCGATGACCGGCGATTCGTGCTGCCGCTGGACGGCCGGGAATGGGTTGCCGAGCATATCTCCAGCCGTCATCGCACTTTGGCCCCGCGCAGCAGTTGGCTGGATATGGGGGTAAATGGGGTCTCGACGCTAGAGTTGGTGACGGTGGAAGGGGAGTCGCCGACGGGGCGCGAAGGGCAGGTGATTGCGACATTCCTGGTGCGGCCGTCGCAGATGAACCATCGGCTGTTCACCTCGCTGGGGACGTTCGGCGCGACGCTGTCCGTGGTGCTGGGAATTATCGCGGTTGCGTTTTTGCTGTTGGAGTTTGGCGCGCTGTGGACCGGCGTGGTGCTGACGCGGCGAATCACCGGAGCGGTGTCCGACCTGTACGAGGCGACGCGGATGGTGCGGCGAGGGGATTGGAGCCATCGGGTGCACGTGGCGCAGAAAGATCAGTTAGGGGCGCTGGGGGAGTCGTTCAACGACATGACCCGATCGATTTCCGAGCTGATCGTGGAGCAGAAGCAGCGGCAGAAGTTGGAGAATGAAATTGCCATCGCCCAGCAAGTGCAGGCGCAGCTATTTCCGCAGCGCTTGCCGGAAATTCCGGGAGTGGAGATGTTTGGAATCTGCCGCCCGGCGCGCACGGTAAGCGGCGACTACTACGATTTTATTCGGCTGGGGCCGACGCGGCTGGCGTTGGTGTTGGCGGACATCAGCGGCAAGGGATTGTTTGCGTCGCTGCTGATGGCCAGTCTGCAGGCGTCGTTGCGGAGCCAGGCGATGCTGGAACAGCGCTGCGATACCGCCAAGCTTGTCGGCCGCTTGAACGAACAGCTATTCCAGAATACGACCGATGATCGATACGCGACGATGTTTTATGCGGAATACGATACGGTGACGCGAATCCTTTGTTATACCAACGCGGGGCACCTGGCGCCGATGCTGCTGCATGGTGGCCAGGTGACCCGTCTGGATACAGGCGGCACCGCGATTGGGTTGTTCGAACAATTTGACTGGGAAGAGGGGCGAGTGGAAGTTAGGCCGGGCAGTGTGCTGGTAATCTTTACGGACGGATTGACGGAGCCCGAGAACGTCTATGGGGAAGAGTTCGGGGGTAAGCGCCTCATCGATGTGGCGCAGCGCAACAAGGATGCGTCTTGCGAGCAGATAGCGAACCGGCTGATCGATGCAGCCGAGCAGTGGGGTGGCACCGCTGAGCAGGCCGACGATATGACCGTGGTGGTGGCGCGGATGCGGTGAGGCGCCTTCGGGGGAGGTGTTTATGGCCACGCATGGCGGCGGTACACCCAGGGCGCAGGGCTGGGTGCAAGGTGTTAGCGGGGAAGGGTTTCCGTTATACTGGCGAGTCTGAAACTTGGGGGGTTCTGTGCCGCTGCGACAGCGAACCGCGTTGATCACCGGTGGTACCCGGGGAATTGGGAAGGGCATTGCGCAAGGGCTGGCTGCGGAGGGCGTGCGGATTGCGCTTTCCTACCGCTCGAACAAAACGGCGGCGCAGAATGCGCTGCGGCAGTTGCAGACGCTCGGAGCGGAATGCTTTGCGGTGCAGGCGGACGCGGCCAATGCGGAGCAAGTGGAGATACTGTTGAACACGGTGATCGAACGCTACGGGCGCTTGGATATTCTGGTGAACAACGTGGGCGAGTTCAATTGGAAGCCGGTAGCGGAAACAACGATCCAGGAGTGGCAAGATGTCGTATCGTCGAATCTACTGAGTGTATTTCTGGCGTGCAAGGCGGCGCTCACCCCGATGCGGAGGCAGCGCTGGGGGCGAATCGTAAACCTGGGAGCAGTGGGGGCGGAGCGAGCCTTCGGGCAAGCGACGATTTCCGCGTATGCGGCGGCGAAGGCGGCGGTGGTGTCTTTTTCAAGGTCGTTGGCGGTGGAAGAGGCCAAGCATGGAATCACCGTGAACGTGATCAATCCATCGAACATCGATGAACGAGAGCTGACCGTGGATGAAGCCCGCCGGATTCGTGACGCGCGGATTCCGATCGGACGGCCGCCCTCGGCCGAAGACATTTCGGCGGCGGTAAAATTCTTTGTGTCCGACGAAGCCGATTATGTGACCGGGCAAGTGCTGACGGTAAGCGGCGGGTGGATGCTGTAACGGCAGGGCCGTGGCGGGCCAATTGCGGGGCGTTGAAAAACAGAAAATTCTTGCGGAAAATCTCAAGCAAGTTCACCGGTGCGATGCGCGCGCGACTTAACTCCAAATTATGAAAATTGTGACCGCTCCCGAGATGCGCCGGGTGGACGCACTGTCTGCCGAGCGCTACCACATCTCTCCCCCGACGTTGATGGAGAGCGCCGGCACCAGTGTTGCGGACTACTTGGAGCGGCGCTTCCCGGATTTGGCCCAGCGGCAGATTTTTGTGCTGTGCGGAAAAGGGAATAACGGCGGAGACGGCTTGGTAGCGGCGCGGCTGCTGCACGAGCGCGGAGCACGTTCGACGGTGGTGATGATTTCATCGTTCGAGGGGATGCGCGGCGATACCGCGACCAACCTGAGCCGGTATCAGCGGTCGGTAGGACAAGTCCGGCTGGCGAGGAATCCGGAGGAGTGGGAGCGCGCGAAAAAAGGGCTGGAATGGGCCCACGTGATCGTGGATTCGCTGCTGGGAACTGGTTTGCGGGGGCCGGTGGACCCGCTGATGGCGGAAGTAATCGCGTGTGTGAACCGGCACCGGCGGGATACGGAAGTGATCTCAGTCGACATTCCCTCGGGGGTGAATGCGGATACCGGCGAAATTTCCGGGGCGGCGATCACCGCGGATGCTACCGTGACGTTCACCGCGCCGAAAGTGGGAATGATGGTGAAGCCCGGATCGGACCACGTTGGCAGGTTGGTGGTTGCCGATATTGGTAGCCCGCACTCGCTGGTGGAAGAAGCATCGGCTTCGAAACTCCGGTGGATCGAGCCGGTGGAGTTTGAAGCGTTGCCGCTGAACCGCCGGCCGGATGCGAACAAAGGAACGTACGGTCACAGTTTGATCATCGCGGGATCCCGCGGAAAATCGGGCGCGGCGACGATGGCCGGATGGGCGGCGTTGCGCTGCGGTGCGGGATTGGTGACGGTGGCGACGCCGGAAAGCGAGCTGACTGGCGTGGGTGCGCGCGTGCCGGAGTTGATGACCGAGCCGCTGCCCGCCACAGAGGCCGGTTCGATCGGGGTGCGGTCGCTGGAGGCCGGAAAGTTCGCAACGCTGCAGAAAGGCAAGAGCGTGGTGGCGATCGGGCCAGGGTTGACCACCCACCCGGAAACGCAGCAGGTGGTTCGCGCGCTGGTGAAGGAAACGCCGCTGCCGCTGATTCTGGATGCGGACGGGTTGAACGCGTTCGCCGGCCGTGCCAGCGAGTGGAAGGATCACGCCGCGCCGATGATGGTGCTGACGCCGCATCCCGGCGAGTTCGCACGCCTGCTCGGTTGCGAAGTGGCGGAGGTGCAGAACGACCGCTTGAAACTGGCGAGGCAGGCCGCGGCGGAATGGAATCTCCACGTGATCCTGAAAGGCAACCAAACGGTGATCGCGGCTCCCGACGGTCATGCCTGGATCAATTTGACGGGCAACCCGGGAATGGCGACAGGGGGTACGGGGGATGTGCTGACCGGGATGCTGGCGGGGCTGGTAGCGCAGTTTGGCGAAAAAAATTGGGAAGGTGCGCTGTGCATGGCAGTGTATTTGCATGGGCTGGCCGGAGACATCGCCGCGGAAGCGAAAGGGGAAGCGCCGCTGATAGCAACCGATGTGATCGAAGCGATTGCGCCGGCCTACCGGCGTACACTCTCGATCGCGAATCGGGTTGGATAGCTGGACGTCGCGCGATGCGAGAAATTTTATCGCGATCGGCGGATGAAACCATGCGCCTTGGACGCGAAATTGGCGCAATCGTGCAGCCGCCCGTTTTGATCCTGCTTTCCGGGGAGCTCGGGGCCGGGAAGACCACGATCACCAAGGGAATCGTCGGCGGGCTGGGTGCGGCAAGCGAGGAGGAAGTGACCAGTCCCACGTTTACCCTGGTGCACACCTATGGCAAGGATCGCCGCGCGTACCATGTGGACCTTTATCGCGTGGCGGACTTTCGGGATTTTGAGACGCTAGGGATCGAAGACATTTTCGCTGAGTCGGCTGTTTTGATCGTGGAGTGGGCGGAGAAGATGGAATTTCGGACGGATTGGCCAGTGCTGCGAATCCAGCTGGATCACGTGGACGAACAGAGCCGCCGGATCACGATCGACGATCGCGGCGCGATTCTGGGGTAAATTTTTTGCCAGGCACTGCTGCTTGGGGCGTCAGACGGTGGCGCCAGCAATGAGAGGTCGGACCAGGAGAAGCAAAGGATGACACTCGAGGTGGTGAAGCAGAAATCGCGCGGATTCATCTGCGTGAACGCGCACCCGGAAGGCTGCCGGGTAAGTGTCGAGCGACAAATCGATGTAGCGACAGGGCGGCCGCCGGTGGACCCGGCGGGTTCCGATGCACCTCAAATTTCTAACGTGCTGGTGGTCGGCGCTTCCACCGGATACGGTCTAGCGTCGAGAATTGCCGCAGGGTGGGGCTTGCGGGCGCGCACGCTAGGGGTATTTTTCGAACGTCCGCCCGACCGCGGACGGACCGCGAGCGCGGGCTTTTACAATACGGTGGCGGTGCACCAACGCGCTAAAAAAGATGGATTGCATGCGGCTAGCCTGAACGGCGACGCGTTCTCGGACGAGGTCAAGCGGCAGACTGCGGAGATGATCCGCAAGGAATTCGCGCCCGTGGATCTGGTGATTTACAGCCTGGCTTCGCCGCGGCGCACCGATCCACGCAACGGCGCGACGTATCAATCCGCGCTCAAGCCGGTCGGGCAGGCGTATTCCAGCAGGACCATCGACTTGGATTCGGAGCGAGTGACCGAAGTAACGATCGAGCCCGCGTCCGAGCAGGAAGTTTCCGACACCATCGCGGTGATGGGCGGAGAGGATTGGAAGCGATGGATCGAAATGTTGCTTGCGGAAAATCTGTTGGCTGCCGGCGCGCGCACGCTGGCGTATTCCTATATCGGTCCGCAAATGACTTGGCCGATTTATCGCGACGGCACCATCGGGCAGGCGAAACAGGATTTGGATCGAGTGGCGGGTGAGCTGAACCGAACGCTGTCGAATCGCTTGGGCGGGCGCGCGTCGGTTTCGGTGAATAAGGCGATCGTGACGCAAGCCTCGGCGGCGATCCCGGTGGTGCCGTTGTACATGAGTATTTTGATGAAGGTGATGCAAGAAAAGGGCGTGGAGGAAGGGGCCATCGAGCAGATCGACCGGCTATTCCGCGAATTTTTGTGCGGCACCGCAAAAATACGAATGGATGCAGCAGGACGAATCCGCCTGGACGACCGCGAAATGCGGGAGGAAGTGCAGAGTCAGGTTTCGGCGGTGTGGCCGACGGTTACTACCGAGAACTTGCACCAAGTATCTGATTTCGCGGGGTTTAAGAGGCAGTTTCGTAACCTCTTCGGTTTCGAGGTTCCCGGGGTCGACTACTCCCAGGCCACCGAGATTGAACTGACCTGGTAGGGGCGCCAGCCCAACCCCACTCGGCTGCCAAGGCAAGCTAAGTTTGCCGTGCTGCGTCCGGAGAACTGTTAACGAGTTAGATGCCAGCGCACCCCTCCCGTTTTGAATCCTGCTACATTGGATATAGCAAGAATTCTCGTGTCCCCCTCTGACTCCACGATCGCGCTGACCACGGCCCAACCGCCCCGCATGCGGCTGGAAGCGAGCGACGCCGAAATTCGCTTGACCTCGCTGACGCCGGGCATCGATAACATTCACTACGACGTTTACTTGAGTCCCCGATTCGTGGAGGCCGCGCGAAAATATATTCGCGCGCTGGTGCGGCAAATTGCCAACGTGAATGTGCTGAAGAACGTCAACAAGAAGTCGAGCGGTCCACCGGAGCACTCGGCATTCAAAAAGATTCTGACCGACCTGCTGGAAGCCTCGCTGACGCACGCGAAGTACACCCAAAATATCGAAGCGGACCTCTTGAACCGGCTGGCGGTGCTGGGATTTCTGACCGCGGTGTTGAGCGACGAATTTTCGTCGCTGCTGGTGGAATGCAAGGAATGGATCCGTTCCCGCGGGGAACTCTTTGAGCATAGCGAGCAGGCGCACGTGATGAGGTCGAAGATCGCCGGGCTGCAGACCGATCGCAAAGGGATATTCCGGCAGATCGGCGAGATTCTTTATAACGTTTCAAAAGACATCGAAGAAAATGTGCTATCGAAATCGCGGCGGGCGCTGTTCGGAGATGATTTTAGCTCGACGTATGCGCTGCTGACCAACCGCTTCCTGTTTGTGGAAAACGGCAACGACGATTACTTGTTTCTCGAGCAGTACGTGCTATTGGGAAATTTTATTCACGACCCCGACCGATTTGATGTGTTCGAGGGTTTGTTCATCGATTTCGTACGCGACTTTGTCATGGGCGATGAAGGCGCATCGGAAGAATTGAACAAGGCGCGCAAGAATTACGAGCGGCTGGCGGAGCAGGCCAGGTCGATGCGCTTTGAAATGACCCAAGTGGACGACGAAGTGGACGAGCATCAGCGCAAAACTGCCCGCAGGGATGAGAGCTTCCCGTGGCCATGGCGGCGCAAAGGCAATGCCAGCGCCAACGCCGAGCCGGTTCCGGAGGTGGCGGCGGCGCGGCAGCGGCAAGTGGCGCTGGAGTCCACGCTGGAAGAATTTGGCGGGCAGCTCGATGCGGCGAAACAGCGCATGGAATTCCTGGCCGCGGAATACCGCAGCCATCTGGGCGACTTTTTGAACGATCCTGAAAACGCGCGGCGATTGCTGGACGCGTCCGCCCCCGGCAGCGAGGTAGAAGGGGCGGTCGAGGCGCGGCGGCATCTGCTGCAGGAATGGCTGAATCGCCTGGAAGAGCACGACCTGCTGATTCATATCCTGGCCAGCTATGAAGTGAAGAACATCTACCGCGGTTACTGTCCGCCGGTGCACCTGCAGCAATTGAAGAAGGCACTGGTGAACCGTGAAGAAGCCAAGCGGGTGGAGCAAGTGCTGGAGCAGTTCCCAGCGCGCAAGCTCTCGATGAAGCGGCTTGAGGATTCCGCCAAGGCCATTCGCCGCATGCCGCCGGAGGAGACGCGGGCCGCCGCGCTGCGGTTCGCGCAGGATTTTATGCGGTTGCGTCGCGACCGGCGACACTACCATCAAGTAACCACGTGGATCGAGCGCATCAACCTGGTTAAGTCTGAACAGACGCGGCAACTTTCGCGGGTGAACAACACGCTGTACGAGCTGCTGTTTTCCGACGAGGAAACGCGCAAGGAAGATCCGATCATCTCGCACGCGGTGATCAAGACCGACGTGCGCGGATCCACCGGAATCACCAAGGAACTGCTGGCGCGAGGTCTGAACCCGGCGTCGCACTTCAGCCTGATCCTGCACGAACCGGTGAAAAGGCTGATCGGGCGGTACGGCGCGGCGAAAGTGTTCATCGAAGGCGATGCGATCATTCTGGCGATTTACGAGACGGAATCGACGCGCAGCTCGCAGCGCGCGGTGGCCAAAGCGTGCATCCTGGCGCGAGAGATTCTGTCGGTGGTGCAGACCTACAACGACCGGGCGGCCGCGGGAGACTTGCCGCGCCTGGAGCTGGGTGTAGGCATCGCGTTCCAGGATTCCGCGCCGGCGGTATGGATGGATGGCGATTCGAAAGTGATGATTTCGCGGGCGCTGAATTTGTCGGACCGGCTCTCGAGCTGTTCGAAGATGGCGCGGCGAATCATCGAGGAGAATGCTTCGCCGTTCAATGTGTTCTTGCTGCAGAGCCTGATGGAAGACGCCGGAGACGATGGCGAAGAGCTGATGGTCCGCTACAACTTGAACGGGATCGAATTGAATGAGGAGGGTTTTCAGAAACTGACCAAGGAAATCTCGCTGGCTCCAATGTCTGGAAATTTCCCCATGCCCTGGGGGAAACAGCGCGTGGAATTGTTTTTTGGAGAAGTGCCGTTGGGCGGCAGCTTCGAGCCGCTGATTATCCGCAAGGGAATCGTACGCCAACTGCTTCCCGGCGGGAAAATCGGCGAACCAGGCAACCGCGCGTACTACGAAGTGTGCACCCACCCCAAGCTGCTGGAACTCGCCCGCCGTAAGATCATCGAAACGGTCACTGCCACGCAGGAGTAGCGGCACATCGAACGGCCGCCGTTTACACGAAGCGTCCCAACTTGGCTAAGGGTCCGAATCCTGATTCTCGGCCTTAGCTGGCAATGGTTCGGTGGCGCTCAAAAGTGGGGACTGGTTGCTGCCTCGGCATCTGTCGAGGTGGAGTGATCGAGGCCCATTAGCGCGTGCGGTCCTCCGCGCATGAATTCACGAATGATATTTACCCCCGCGTATACCAGAAGCGTGTAGTTGCCCATCCGCAAGCCATCTTTGACGCCATATCGGTTTGGATACCATCCGTAGACCGCGGTCATGGAGCCCGCGTAAGGCGCGACCAGAGCGGAAAAAGACAAAACACGATGGCCGTCGTCACCACGTCGTGCCGTTACCGTCGAAACCATGGCATGACCCAACCGCGGAAGCACGCCCTTGCATTCACAGCGGTAATACAATGTATCTTCCCGGAAGGCTTCCGCCAACGCGTAGCGCGTCGTGGTCGTCACCATCGCGATGCCGAAGTCGGACCCGACTCGTTCGCCGTAGGCTCCCATCCCCTGTCCCCACTCCGGGGGCGTTTTATAGGCTTGATTAATGCCCCCCAAGGCCGCAGCAGCGACGATAGGGTACGGCCCAAACGCATCGAAAAAGTAGTTCCGGAGCTTTATTTTTTCGCTCGGACGCCGGTACATTAGGTCAAGCTGTGGATGGATTGGACTGACGGGCGAAAAGCCGTCACTGGACGAGGATCCCGCGTCGGCAGCGGATTGCGCTTTCACGACTGGCGCGAGCGCAGCCCAACTCATGACGACCGCTAGCAAGAGAACAATCCGACTGCTCTTCATGGGAGTACTCCAATATGTACCTGTGGGTCGCCTGACTTATAGCACCCAAGCTACGCCAGTTCTGTCCCATTTGGGACGTAACGACTTGGGGACGTGCTCACCGCTGCCCGTAAGCGCATGGCGTTCCCGTCTTGCGCGTTTCAACGATGCTCTAACTCCGCGACGGCGCCCAGGACGGTGAACACCATCTTCCCCATCGACGTCGAAGTGTCCACCTGCTCCGTGGAGCGTTGACGATGCGAACTGCGCCCGCCGGAGGCCGCACCGCTCTTGGGGGCAGGGTTCGCTGTAATTCAGTCGCCGATCCCGGTTCAACTCTCAGTGGCGGGGTCTTTCCAGAGAGTCAGAGGTTCTGGCTTTCATGGGGCAGAATCGAACTCTTTCTTGTACGCCGACCAGCGTTGCTGAACTTCAGCCATTACCGTCTGGTACTCCGAATTGGCACGCAGATTGTCGTAGTTCTTGTCGCGCTGGAACCACGGGTAATTCACATCTCCGAGCGCGACTGTCCGCCTGAGCCAATCGAGGGCAGGTTGCCTGTCGCCAAGAAGGGCATAGATTCCGCCCAGCCAGTAAGCGGCATCGCCGTCGATAATCTGTTCGGGGCGGTATTGGAAAAGACGGGGATCGATCTTCTCCCTATGCCCTCGTGACGCGTACAGGAATCCCGCCAGCAGTCGCGCCGTGTCATCCTCCGAATCGTGTCCGAGCAGAACCGCCCTATCCAAGTAGGGCTTGGCTTCGTCGAGTTTGCCTTCGTAGTAGAGAACCGTTCCCAAGTACGCCGACGCTTTGAATTGATCGGGATTCGCCGCAACTACCGAGCGCATCTCCTCTTCGGCAGCGTTCGCCTTGCCGCTGTACAGCAGAGCGCGAGCGTGCATCCAGTGGGGCTGAGGAGTGGGATTCAGTGTGACCACTCGACCCCACGCCTGCTGCGCGAGTTCATTGAGGCCGGAGTAGTAACACGAATACCCCAACACCTCCCAAGCGACCGCGCTGTTCGGTGCCAACGTGACCGCCTGCCTTGCGGTGCTGATGGCTTTTCCCTCCTGACCTCCCTCGCCATAGGCAAACGCCAGCGCGATCAACCCTTCCGACGACTGGGGATTGATGCGCAGGGCGTTCTGGGCAGCGACTTCCGCTCGCTTGACATTTCCCTCGCCGTCCTCTAAGAAGTTCGCCGCCTGATACACGTAAAATTGCGCGAGCACCGCATAAGCGTCGGCAAAATTCTTGTCCAAGGAAATCGCGTGCAACAGGAGGCGCTTGCCTTGCTCGATGCTCTCGAGCCGGGAGTGCACGAAATACTCGTTCAGATAGAAGCGTGCTTGCAGGTAGTCGTTGTATGCGTCAACGTTGGCGGTTGCGGGCTGCTGTATCGACTTCTGCTCGGTAGGCGATATTTCGACGCGAAGCCCTTCCACGACCTTGGAGGCGACCTGATCCTCAAAGCTCAAAATGTCGGTGCTACGGAGATCGTAGCGTTGCGCCCACTTGGTAGTCCCGGTGCGTGCGTCGATGAGTTGGACGGTAACCCGAATTGTCCCCGCAGATCGTTGATAGGTTCCTTCAAGAACGCTTTCGACGCCCAATGCCTTGGCAACCTCCGCTGGCTCTGGCGTATCATTCGCATATTTGAGAACAGATGTCGTGGGTCGCACCGCTAGGTTTTGCAACGAAGTCAGGCGGCTGATGATGGCGTCGGTCATGCCTATCGCCCAAGTGTCGCTCACTGCCGAAAGGTCATGGAACGGGAGCACGGCGATGGTTTGAGGCGATGGCGGCGAAGAGACGTTGCTGGCTTGCGATGAAGGGGCACGAGGTTCGCGGCTGCGCAAGCCAATGACGATCAGTCCCGTGATCAACAACGCAGCAACCAGCGAGACAACCGTCCAGCGGTATCGGCTAAGACGTGCAGCCCCTGTTTCTTCCGAAGCGCCGACCGGAAGCCGCTGTGACTCAGCGTCCCGCTTCAGCCGCTTCAAGTCGGCTCTTAGCTCTCGTGCGGACTGGTAACGAACTTCGCGATCCTTCTCCAGCGCCTTGTTGACGATGTCCTCGAACTTGGCGGGAAGATCAGGATTCAGTCGCAATGGCGGCATAGGTACTTTGTGGAGAATCGAATCGAAGATCGCGCCCGAACCGTCGCCACGGAACGGAAGCGTACCTGTCGCCATCTCGTACAGCACGATCCCGAAGGAGAACAGATCGGTGCGGGCGTCCAGTTCCTTGGCCAAGACTTGTTCCGGCGACATGAAAGCCACCGTCCCCATGGAGGCCCCTGGACTGGTGAGATTTTCTTCGCTGATTCCCGCAGAAGCATCCGCAGCGAGAGTGGCATCGGACCCGGGTTCGCGCTTGGTGGTGAGCTTGGCCAACCCGAAATCGAGAATTTTGGCGTGGCCCCGCTCGGTGACAAAGATGTTGGCGGGTTTGATGTCGCGGTGGATGATTCCTTTGGCGTGGGCCGCATCCAGCGCATCGGTGATCTCAATTCCCAATTCCAGCACTTCCTCGTATGGCAGCGGCTTGCCGGAAATGCGGTGCTTCAGGGTGAGCCCGTCCAGAAACTCCATGGCAATGAACGCTTCGCTATGCTGGTCGTCAATTTCGTAGATGGTGCAGATGTTCGGATGATTCAGTGCCGAGGCGGCCTGGGCCTCGCGTTGGAAGCGGGCGAGAGCTTGCGGGTCTTTGGCAATCTCGTCTGGCAAGAACTTCAAGGCGACAAAACGGTGCAGCTTTACGTCCTCCGCCTTGTAGACCACGCCCATGCCACCGCCGCCGAGCTTTTCGACGATGCGGTAGTGCGAGATGGTCTGGCCGATCATTGCAGCTTGGCGTTTTCCGCTTTGGCACCGATGAGGATGGGAATGTCGGGGTCAGCGTCTTTCCAGAGCGTGAGGAAATCATTGTAGGTGGTCTTCGCTTTAGCGGTGTCGCCAGACAAAGCGTAAGCGCGGGCGAGGCCGAGATGGGCGAGTGCGCCAAGGGGGAAGTTGAACGTCAGTCCCCGGTGGTCGAGAAATTTCTGAAACTCAGTAACTGCTGCCGTCCCATTGTGCGCGAATAGCTGCGCTTGACCGCGAATGTAGACGGGATACATGGCTCCCAACCGCAATTGGGACGGCTGGCCTAGTTCATATGGCGCAGCAGCTTCGAGAAACACCAGAGCTTGGGTGGAATTATCGGGATTCAGTTCCATGGCCGCCTTGATCGTTGGCAGCCAGTAAATCTTCAACATGGTATCCGACCCGTAATTCCGTTCCAGCTCCTCGACCATCGCCTTCGCGCGTGCGGTTTCGCCAGTTCGCGCCAGCGTCAGGGCGGCAAACAGTTTCACATCCCGCCCTGGAGCCAGCGCCAGTGCTGCCGCAACACCTTGCTTCGCCGCGGCTGCGTTACCGAACTCCGCCTCTCGCAGAGCTGCATTCACCTGCCACAGCGCGGCCGTTTCTTTGGAGTCGTTACGCACCGCCGAATCTACAGCACGCCGGGAGAAGTCCCGTGCTTTCGCCAGCCGTCCGTAATACGCCTCGGTATCGGATTGGAATGAGAGGTATTCGTCTTCAATTCCGGGCTTACCTGCGGCCCAAGCTACCTGCCGCTCCATTTCAGGCGCATCGCCTCTGAGAAAGGCCATTTGATAGGTTATCCAGTGCAGTTCTTCAGTGTCGAGCTTGCGCTCCCGGGCCTGCTCAATCGCTTTTTTCGCGTCATCCGGCCGATTGAGGACAAGGTAGTCGATTGCGATGTTGCCATAACCAATTGCCAGGTTTGGTTCCAGTCGCAACGACTCCTGAGTTTCAGCCACGGACTTTTCGTACTGCCCAAGCGCGGTATAATCGACCCCCAAGTCGAGACGAGGCACCGAATCCTGCGGATAGCTCCTGGCCCAAATTTCGTAGACTTGAATCGCCTGCTCCAATTCACCAGTCGCGACATCGTAGTACAACGCAGCGACACGATATTTTTCATGTTCACTGACCCGGTCGCGCAGTGCGTAAGCCTTCCTGAGACTCTCCCCAGCCAGACTGGCTTGTCCGAGGTTGCTGTATTCAATCCCGAGAGCGGCATAGGCTACGGCAAAATTGGGGTCGAGTTCCAGAGCGCGTTTCGTGAACGGAATCGCCGCGGCGTCTCCTTGTGTGCGCCCGGTTGTAATACCCATGCTGTAGGCTTTCAGTGCCTCCAGCGATGAGGTCGTGGCCTCTACGGGAACATCGAATTTCTGGATGGAGGCTAACGATTCGCCAAGCTTGCCCCGCAAGCTGGATGCCGCCTTGCTCAATGCTTTCAGCACTTCCTCTTTGGTCGCAGCCTCCTCTTGTTCTGTGGCCAGCGTGTCCCCGTTGCTGCACCCGATTGCATCCACACCAACCACGTACTGCCCGCCCAACTTGGAAATGGAACCCAAGAGAATCGCCTTGCTGCCTGTCCGCACACAGAGTTCTCCGGCTACTTCGCGTGTGATGCGTTCATTCGACGGACGCCCCATCAGCCGCAGGGTCTCCTCGACCTTGCGGTCAGACAGAATGTTGAGGAAGGGAGATTGTGCGAGCTGGACGACTAGTGCCTGCTTCAAGGCATCATCGAAGACCGGGTCTCCGGTCTTGTTGTCGAAATCGGTGAGGACGATGGTGTCCTTCTCGGTCAAGGGTGCCGCTGGACGGGGACGGAAGTAGAGACCACCGGCGACGAGGGCGGCGACCACAATGACGGCAGCGGGAACCAAAATCTTCCAGAGTTTTTTCCCTCCAGCGGCCGGAACCTCAGCAACTTTCACGGCAGCCGATGACGCAGCAGTGGGAACAGAAACCGATGAGGGCATGGGCTGCTGGACGACACGTTGAGAGCCTGTATCCTGTGCTGCCGCCATCGTCCCCGAACCCGCTGGTACGCTGTGCCGCGATTCCGTTTCGCGTTTCAGCCGCTTTAGGTCGGCCCGCATCTCAGCCGCACCTTGATACCGCAAGTCGCGGTCTTTCTCCATTGCCTTGCTGATGATCCGTTCCAGTTCGGGCGGAATATCACGATTGAAACGAATCGGCGGGGGCGGATCAGAATCGAGGATTGCTTTAAAGATGACTCCCGAACTTTCGCCATGAAAGGGCAATGCGCCCGTCGCCATCTCGTACAGCACTGCCCCGAAAGAGAACAAGTCGCTCCGCGCATCCAGCTCCTTGGCTCTAACTTGCTCCGGCGACATGTAAGCAACCGTCCCGATCGCAGCTCCCGGACTGGTGAGGTGCTCCGGGTCCACTCCCACCGTCGCGTTCGTCGCCAGGGTGGCGTCCGAGGCCGCCCCTTCCCGCTTCGCCGTGACCTTGGCCAAACCGAAATCCAGTATTTTCGCGTGCCCTCGTTTGGTTACGAAGATGTTGGCTGGTTTGATGTCGCGGTGGACGATGCCTTCCGCGTGTGCCGCATCGAGCGCATCCGCAATTTCGATGGCGAGGTTGAGGAGAGTCTCTGTTTCTACCGGGCGGCCGCCGATGAGATGCTTCAGCGTCTGGCCGTCCAAGAATTCCATCACGATATAAGCTCGGCCATTCTCTTCGCCGATATCGTGAATTGTGCAGATGTTGGGATGGTTGAGCGCGGAAGCCGCCTCGGCCTCACGCCGGAAGCGTTCGAGTGCCTGAGGGTCGCGGGCCATTTCTTCCGGAAGGAATTTCAGGCCGACGAGGCGATGCAGCCGGGTGTCCTCGGCCCGGTAAACTACGCCCATCCCACCACCGCCTAGCTTCTCTAGGATGCGATAGTGCGAGATGGTTTGGCCGATCAATGAAGGAAACCTCGCTTGTGTGCGCCATATTATGGGCGAAACTAAAGCAAGTCAATTCATTGCGGGCAAAGCAAACGTGGCACCGGGGCAAGAAAAACTACCTCGAAAAAAGCTTCTATTTCACCTTGGCGTATTCCGCTTTGGCAGCGATGAGTATGGGAATATCGGGGTCGGCGTCTTTCCACAGCGCGAGGAAATCCTGATAGGCGGTTCGCGCCTTCGCTCCATCGCCCCGCAACGAGTAAGCGCGCGCAAGACCGAGGTGCGCCAGCGCACCAAGCACAAAGTTTTGATTGATGCCACGATGATCCACGAACTTTTGGAACTCAGCCGCCGCTTCATTTCCTTCGCCTAAGGCCAGATACCCTTCGCCGCGCAAATATGCCGGATACATAAAACCAAACCCCGGAGAAGCGCTACCTAGCTCATAGGGGATTGCGGGCCGGAGGATTTCGATGGAATTTGCCGCTCTGTTCCGGTTGAAATCGACAAGCGCACGGAAGGATGGCAGCCAGAAATTGTTGATAGTAGTGTCGAGTGGCCGATTTTTCGCCACGTCGCGAGCGATTTCTGCTGCTTGTGCCCCATCACCGGCGCGCGCCAGAGCCATGACGACGACAATCCTCAACTCATCCGTGGAAGACATTGCCAACGCCGCCGCCGCGCCTTGCCTCGCTTGCCCAAAATTGCCGACCTCCGCTTCCCGTATTGCCGCTTCTCCTTGATATAGCGCCGCGGTCTCTTTTTCGTCGGCCCGCAGAGCAGACTCAACCGCACGCCGCGTCAATTCGCGGGCCTTTGAATACCGCCCGTAGTACGCTTCGGTATCAGCCGCTACGTTGAGCAAGGGGTCTTCGTCCCCGGGTCTGCCTGTTCCCCAGTTAAATTGACGAGCCATCTCGGGCGTGTCATTTTCATAGAAGGCAACGTAATAGCGGAATACGTGGGTCTCCGCGCTGTCAACACCGCGCGAGATCGCCTGCTGATAAGCCGCCTTGGCCTCGTCGAAGCGGTTCAGATCGGAGTAGGTACTCACCGCATCGCTGTAAGCAATCCCATCTTCCGGGTTTAGGCGGATCGCTTCCAGGGTCTCGCTGATTGCTTTGTCGAATTGCCCGAGGGCGTCGAAATCGGCTGCCACATCCAGGTGCGAGACCTCGTCGCGAGGATAGGCCCGAGACCAAGCCTCGTATGCCTGGATTCCTTTCTCGATCTCTCCGGTCACCTCGTCATAGTAGTAGGCCGTGACGCGGAATTTTTCCCGTTCGCTCACTCGGTCGCGCAATTCATATGCCTTGCTGATATTTTCCCTGGCCAGGCCATGTTCGCCGAGGTTCGCATAGGCAATTCCCAGGTTGGCGTAGGCCAGGGTGAAGTTGGGGTCGAGTTCGATGGCGCGCTTATAGAGGGGGATCGCCGGTGTATCCCCTTTTTCCTGGTGAATCTTGAAGCCCTCGCTATATTCCTTCAACGCCTCCAGCGAAGACGTAGTGGCTTGGTCCAACGGAGTGTCAAACTTTTGGACCGAACTGAGCGATTCCCCCACCTCGTTACGCAACCTGGCAGCGGCCTGGCCCAGTGCCGGGAGAACTTGTTCCTTTCCCGCAGCTGTCGCCTGCTCGCGTGCCAGTACGTCCCCGCTCGCGCAGTTCAGGGCCTCCAGACCAATCACGTACTGCGTTCCCAGCGCCGCAATCGAGCCTGTCAGATACGCCTTGCTCCCCGCGCGCTGGCACACCTCCCGCGCCAAGTTTTGCGTCAATCGCTCGTTCGGCGAATGGGTCATCTGCTGTAGCATCTGACGCACTTTATCTTCGGAGAGGATGTTCAGAAAGGGCGACTGGCCCAGGTCTACGGCTAGGGCCTGCTTGAGCGTATCATCAAAGACCGGATCACCGGTGTTGTTGGTGAAATCAGCCAGGACAAGGGTGTCTTTCTCCGTCAAAGAGGTTGCGTGACCCGACCGGAAGTAGAGGCCACCAGCCACCAAGGCGGCGACCACAGCTACCGCAGCAAGGATTAGAGTTTTCCAGAGTTTCTTCGGATCCGCCACATGAACTTCAGCGACTTTCACGGCATCCGATGAAGCAGCCGCCGAAACAGAACCTGATGATGGCACGCGTTGCTGCGCGACTGACTGACTTCCTGTATCCTGTACCGTCGCCACCGTCCCCGAACTCGCTGATACTCCCTGCCGCGATTCCGTTTCCCGTTTCAGCCGTTTCAGATCCGCTCGCAAATCCGCGGCGTGCTGATAGCGCAGCTCGCGATCTTTTTCCAGGGACTTGTTGATGATGTCTTCCAGCTTGGGCGGAATGTCAGGGTTCAGGCGGATCCCGGGAATCGGATCGCGATCCAGAATTTCACGAAAGATGACTCCTGAGCTTTCTCCACGGAACGGCAAGGTGCTTGTGGCCATTTCGTAGAGCACCGCTCCGAAGGAGAACAGATCAGTTCGGGCGTCCAATTCCTTGGCCCGCACCTGCTCGGGCGACATGTAAGCGACCGTGCCCATGGCAGTTCCGGGACTGGTGAGGTGCTCCGCGCTCACTCCGACTATCTCATTGGTGGCGAGGGTGGCGTCCGAAGCGACGCCTTCCCGCTTTGGTGTCAGCTTCGCCAGTCCAAAGTCGAGAATTTTGGCGTGCCCGCGTTTGGTAATGAATATATTCGCGGGCTTGATATCCCGATGAACGATGCCATTCGTGTGAGCCGCATCGAGTGCATCGGCGATCTCAATCGAGAGGTCCAGTGTTTCGTCCAGAGGCAGCGGTTTGCCGGAAATTCGGTGCTTGAGCGTCTGGCCGTCCAGGAACTGCATCACGATAAACGGCTGGCCACTCTGTTCGCCAATTTCGTAAATGGTGCAGATATTTGGGTGGTCGAGTGCCGAAGCAGCCTGAGCTTCCCGCTGGAATCGTTCGAGCGCCAGGCGATCTTTGGCGAGTTCGTCAGGAAGAAACTTCAGCGCGACAAAGCGGTGCAGCTTTACGTCCTCGGCCTTGTACACCACACCCATTCCGCCGCCACCGAGTTTTTCAAGAACGCGATAGTGGGAGATCGTCCGGCCGGAAAGTGGAGCAGAATCGACCATTGGGGCGCATCTTATTCCGCGCTTTTACCCAAGTCAATCTGAAGGGACGGAACCCAATCGACCGCGCCTTTTTGGGTGGCTCAGGGGACCGCAGGCGTGGAAGTCGCTGTGGTCCGCAAGGGTTGGCTCCGCAGCCGCCGTAACTTGCTGATTCAGCATGACCGGGGTTATAGGAAACAGGTGGCCCGCAGGGTACACCTTCTTGACGCCTATGAAGCCGACACGTGTCCAGACTCCGTGCCGTGTTAGTTTGATCCCGAGGAACTCCTGCGCCCACCACCAAAGCCCGGCATGGGTCTAGCCATTTGTGCCACGCAGTTGGCGCCAGAATATCGTTGACGGCAAGACGCTCTTGCCAATAACCGCGCGGTTTGGAGGGTTGCAAATGAAATTCCACCACATCCTCATGTTTGCTGCGAACTTGCTTGCCTTCAGCTCGATCAGCAGCGCTCAAGGTAGTCCCAAGGCAGAAAACGCGACAGCTTCGGTGGTGCGCGCGTTCGATACACACGACGTAGTCATGTTCGGCGAAATTCACGGTAACAAACAGGAATACGAATGGCTGCGCTCGCTCATTGCCACGCCCGAATTTGCCGACCGAGTCGATGATATCGTGATCGAATTCGGTAACTCGCTCTACCAGAAATCCGTCGATCACTACGTAAACGGCGAAGACGTTCCTTTGGAGCAGGTCCAGAAAGCTTGGCGGAACTTGGTGGGTGCGATCGGGCCGCCCTCGCCCGTATATGCGTCGTTCTATCAAATGGTGCGCGAGACGAATTTGACACGAACAGGCAAGCACCAAATGCGCATCGTTTGTGGCGATCCCTATATTGATTGGGAGAAGGTCAAAGATCGCGAGGATATCGCTCCGTATTTGGGGAATCGCGATCAGTGGTATACACAGGTCGTAAAGGATGAAGTCCTTGCCAAGCACCACCACGCGTTGTTGATTATGGGCTGGGGGCATTTCTTGCGTGGGTTTCCACCTGGTCAGAAGACACTTTCGATTGAGCAACAGTTGGGCTCGGCCGGCGCGAGAACTTACCTGATCGTGGCTGGCACGAATACAAATGGAGGCTACGACGACCTGGACCATCGGTTTGACTCTTGGTCCGCACCCGTTTTTGTGTCGTTGGCTGAAGGTTGGGTGGGCGAACTGCCTGCGATGCCGGTCCTCTCCGGAGGAAGTATCCCGCTTAGACCCATGGCGCCCAATTCTGGCCCCGCCGCTTCCGCAGGTTCAATTCCACCCCTGGAATTGAAAGACGTCGCCGACGCGCTACTCTACCTGGGTCCGCGCGACAATCTGACCCAGGTCTCGATGCCACGCTCCGAACTCGACGGCACGCCATACGGCAAGGAAATGGAGCGTCGGCTGACAATTGAAGGCTTTCCGAACAATTTTATTTTCGAGAAGGATGAAGCGCCCCAATTCTCTCGACCACAAACCGGAGGCAGTGCGCCGCCACGTCTGCCGCCGCCGCCGAAAAACATGGGTGCGCCACTGCCACCCCGACCGCCCTCACAGTAGTATGGCTGACTCTAAGCGCGGGCGGACTGGAGCAAGACGGCACTCCGGTGGAAGTCCAGGAACAGTTTTTGGCCGCTGGTAACTCAGGAGCGGTTCGCCGAGACCCTGGCAATGTCCGTGGATTTCCTGAGCCTGATCGAGCGCGGCAGCAATTCGCCTTCGTTCGACACAATCGAGAGGATATCGAAGCGGCTGAAGATGCCTGTTGCCCAGCTATTCCTGCCCTAGCCTTGCCGCTGAAATGCCCGTTCGGCTGGTGTTTCCTTCACGGGGAGGCCGGGGTGAAGAGTTCAAGCGGCCCCACGCCGCGTTCCAAAGCGTCCGCCATCCAGCCGGTGGTCAGAACGAACACCGCAAAGTCATCGTGTGGCTCACCGGCACCATCTCTTAGCGCCTATTTCGCCAACAATCCATGGTTGTGGTTGTAGCTGATCACGCGGGTTACCTTCCATACACCATCCTTGTTCTGCCACAGGGTCACAAACTTGGCGTCCCCTACACCATCCTCCGGGCGGCCAGGGTGGTGGAAGCGGTGCACCCCGATCTCCACCGCTCCATATCCCTTCAGCGGGTACACCTCCAGTGTGTCCGGTAGCAGCTCCCGCTCCACCTTTCCGCAGATGTTCTGCTTAATGGCAGCGAGAAACGATCCCTTCCCCACCGATAGCCCTGTCTGGTCGTGATAAAACTCTAGGTCATCCGACACCATCGCACCCAGCGTAGTCAGATCGCAGTGGTTGTATGCATCGAAGAGCTTGGTATCTAAGGACTGGATCGTCTTAAACAGAGGGTCGGGCTGCGCGTCTGCGGGCACGCTCGAAAGAGCCAAAAGGACAAGCAGGAAAAGGTGAAGCGATCTTTTCAAGTCCATAGAAAACTCCTTTGCGAAAATGCCCGCTACCGACTATACGTATCGCGGTCCAAAGTTGTTCCTGGAACGATTGTATCCGCCTGCTCCTGCTTCCCGAGTTGTGGCGATATTCCGAGCGGAGCATGAGGGATGGATACTGATAAAAACGGCCATTCGTGACCACCCCTGCCTAGCCAGTGGCTCGGCCCGAACAACGGCACACCCCTTCATGGCCGGTGTATTTCCGCGCGAACAGAACTCGCGGCAACACCCGCCCACCAAATTGGTTGACGCCACCAGGCGCAGCGCCAATACTCAAAGTCAGCATTTCCAGAATGGGGCCATGCCCAAAATTTCTCCTGTTGTTCCCGCTCCCAAAGTAATCCCGGCAGTTCCCACAGTTCCATCAACCGGAGTTGCTCCCGGTGCATCCCGCACTGAGTTGGATTGAATCCAGGTCCACTTGGTCGAGCAGCGGCAGCAGGAACGGCAACATCACCAATGCCGGGCCTGGTGGCATAGCATCCAACTATAGTGATACTGATCTGAGCACGTGTTCACCGAATGTCGAGCAACATTACTCTTACGGCATCCGCAAGCACTGAAAAAGAATGTGTAACGATTGGCACAGTTCGGCAGACCCCCTCAGTGAGAAGATCGCATCGAAATCCATACCTACACTGCTGAACAGCGACGCTGCCTACAGTGGGTAGCGGTGGAGATGAACAAGATTGTTGATGAACCAGAACGGCGTCCATGGAGAAATAATGATCAAAACCGTAGAGCGTGTGAGAGGTGTCAATGGGAGCGGTGATGGTGCCGCTATCGAGAGTGCGGCGGACATTCTCGAACGCGAACTTCAACATGTGATTAAGGATTGGCTTGCCAGGGTCGATGAACAGGCAGACCTCACCTGTATTCAACTGAATTATGAAGACCGTACCGGCCATCTGCCTCAGCTTCTGCATGATGTCATTGTGCGGTTGCGTCTGGACGCTGGGTCGAAAGCTCTGATTTCGAAGGCTGCTGCTGTCCACGGAGATTTACGGCGTAAACAAGGCTACACGGTAGCGATGGTCGTCGAGGAGTCTCGCCTGTTGCAGGTCACTGTTTTCTCGACACTGCACAATAACGTGAAGCATTTGGAGTTCGGCCTGCTGCTTCCCGACGTTGTGACCATCGCGGACGAGGTGGATGCGCAATTGAAGGAACAGATGTTGCGGTTCATGGCCGAGGATACTGCCGAAAAAGCGAAGGGCAAGCACGACGTTCTTGTTGCATCAAACTGACTCACCGCGCACAAGCGCTACGTTTGCACGCAACTGGCGTCAATCAACTGCGCGCCGGAGCACGAAACGGTGGTGCTCAACGCGAGAGCGAGACGGATCAATTCCTTCACTATCAGGCTAGCCAGTTGCGTATTAGGAACATGTGCTGGATGGAACAGGCGACAAAAACTCCAGAGGTTATAAACACTCAACTCCACGGGACAGAGAATGATCCATGTCCCCACCCCCGGGCCGGATAGGTTACCCCTATTCGGCCTTTTTTTCGTAATGGGTTCCGTCATCAAGCTGGTCCCGGCTCTTCGGCATCGCATATCGCCTGCTCACCGATTATGGAATCGTTCCGAATCCGCAGGTCACCGCCGAATATCAGGAACCCAGTGAGGGGTTGACCCTTGCCATTTCAAAAGAGAGGGAAAATCCGAATCAATGCACTGCATTGATACCCCCGCGCATCTCGCTGAAAACAAACCACAAAATATCGCCGAATCGATGCAAATTTACGTCTTACCTTATCCAAAAAAAGCGAAGGCATTCGCCGGTCCGAGTACTGAGCCAAGCATTGGGATTGACCCTGAGCGAACTCGGGCGTATTGTCTTGCCCAATGTTGGAGTTAGAACCTGCGTAGCCCGAGATTAGGTCATCAAGGAGCTCACGATGCGCATCCACCCCCTGCTCTGCATCGCGGTAGTTTTTTTCTCCGCATCTCCTCTTTTCGCCCAGCATCACAAGATTGACTTCGAAGATTTTGCCGGACCGAGTCGGTTCGACACGGTGCAGGCTCCGGCGCGATCGCTTTCCGCCACAATCTCCGGCGGAGAAGTCTTGCGCAATGCCACGCTGGGCGCGGTGACGAGAACGGCGGTATACGCCACATCGCATGAATGCGTTGGATGCTCGCCCGAGATTTCCATTCAATTCAACCAACGAGTCGCCGACGTGCAGGTGTCGTATCACAGCCAGCAGAGCGTCGACGTCCGCTATGTGGCCGAAGACGAACAGGGCCGCTTGGAGGAACTCATGCTTCCAGAGAGCTTGAGCGCCGGATCGGGCACGCTGGATCTGCCTTACGCAAATATCCGCCAAGTTGTCCTCGCCAACCATGCTTCGGACTTTGTGCTGGCGATCAACGCGATCACCTTCGCGGCAACCACCAGTCCAGTGTTGATCGATCCGGTGGTCGCAGGGTTGCTCAGCGGCGCGGCGGTCACCACCAACGTCAACTCGATCGCAGCGGCAACCACCGGGCTGGTTCAAGGAGCAGCTGCGGACGGAACGACCCAGGTGGTGCTGCGCATTCCCGCCACCGCTGTTGGCCAGACATTCACGGTGACCGTGATTAACGACCAGGGCGTGCCGAGCACCTCCGTGCCGAACGACGGTGGGTTAATGGCGCTCGGAGCGAGCACCAGCACCTTGGCCAGTTCATTGAGCGTGGCCGCAGTCACCACTTCTGCCGGGGCGGAAGCATTCGCAATTTATCGCGGGCCGGTGAATTTTTCCCGAGGCACCGCGGATAACACTTTGACGACTCGCAGCGTGACCTTGCAGGCAAAGCCAACCGGAGGCACCGCAACGAACACCGCCGTCACTGTGGCGAGACCTCCGGTAGTGCTGGTGCACGGCCTGTGGGGAAATGCATCGAGCTTCAACAATTTCACGCCGCTGATCACCGATACCAACTTTAATGTGAGCCGGGCGGTCTATGCCACCACCCTTACCGGAGTCACCAACACCACACCTACCTTCTCAAGCAGCGTGGATTCCTCGATTGAGACGAACTCGCTGGGGTTCGCCTACAACGCGCCCTCCGTGCTTACACAAATCAACAATTTCATCGCTGCCTACCGGACCAGCGCGAACGTGGCCGGAGTGAAAGCCGACATCGTAGCGCACAGCATGGGCGGCGACATCTCGCGCACCATGTTTCTGCTGTCCACCTTTCTCAGCAACACCACCTTCGGCGCGGGCCCCATCAACAAGCTGATCACCATCGCCACTCCGCATTTGGGCACGCCGGTGGCGGCCGACTTATTGGCCAGCGGCAACCAGTGCGCCAGAAACGTTCTCGCTTCGGACGGCGATATCGCATTGCAGTCGGTTACGTTCTCGGGAACCACCGCGGATGGCGCTGTGTATGATCTCGAAGGAAACGGTTACGGAAGCAGCTTGAGCACGGCGTTGAGCAACTTGAAGGCGACCCAGCCTTTCCCTACGTCGTACATCGCCGGAATCGCGACATCCACCAATCTGAAGGGCCTGAGCTGCATATTTTGCAACGCGGAAGCGCTCAGACTTCTTTGCTCCGGCGATCCCCTGGCCACCGACCTAACGGCCACGAAGTGGACGACGATTTACGGCCAGAACAATGACACCATCGTTCCGCTCGATAGCGCGCTGAATAACCTCACCGGATTGCAGTATTCCGGCGTGATTCATACCGCGGCGCTCGAGACTTTGGACTTCGACGGGCCCTCGGTGCTGGATCCCGCGTCGAACATTTCGACCGAAGTCATCGCCCTGTTGAATGAAGCGCCCACGGGCAGCGACTTCCATTAGAAAGATTCAGCACTTTGATTGCATTGCGTCCCTGAGACAAACAAATATGAAGTTGACGGAACAGTGGGAGGATGAACGATATGCGAGTAGATAAATTGGCGGGGCAAATCGCAGGCATCCTGGTCCTGATCGCAGGAATCATGGCGGTTCCGAGCGGCGCCCAACAGAATCTGGTGCGCATCCTTTCGCCTTCGGCCGGCGCCGTGACGCGGCCGGGACAAACGATTACGGTCGCCGTGACGGCGGACGCTTCGGTCGAGAAGCTCGCCTTAATCGGACAACATCCGCTCGGCGTCGGCCAGGTAATTGCTGGAGGAGCACCTGGAATTATGGCACGCGGCCAAGGCGAATCACGGCCGATCCAATTTCAGATGCGGATTCCAAGGGACACCCAGCCGGGGATCTACCACGTTACGGCCATCGGGCGTGTTTCCGGCGGCGACGTGGAATCTGAGGCAGTGACCATCGACGTGGAGAAATCCGAAGAGCCGGTCAGAATTTGGGCGGAGCCGGCGCTCATCCAGTTCGCACGTGTGGGAGATGAAATTCCGGTGCGCGTGCTCGGCGCCTTTGCGGACAGCTCCAATGAAGAGCTCACCAAATCCAGCAAGACAGCCTTTAGTTCCGCTGATCCACGCGTCGCGACGGTGAACGCCAGCGGCATGGTGACCGCGGTGGGACCAGGAAAGACCACCATTCAGGCGCGCACGCCCTCATCCGATTACTCGATTCCGGTGCGAGTGCCATGAGCCCGGGCGCGTGAGCCAGTGACCACACGCAAACCGCTGCTTAAGCATAACTGCCGGTAGCACCAATATTCTTCTCAGCTAATCCGCTCGAGGTAACCGCTCGAACGAAATGCTTACATCGGATCCTCGGGCAAGCGGCGGGCTTTGCGCCATTCGCGAATAGCGGGTCGCACCCACCAAATTGGTTGACGTCACCAGTCGCAGCGCCAAAGCCAATGCGCGGAAACGATTCCTCGTTCCGGCCTTAGTCAACGCAAGCGGTTCTATTTCCGCCGAGCAACACTCGGCTGGTGCCTCCTGAGGATTGCACTCGATTAACGCGTGCTACCAAACAGATAGTGAGTATCACTTCAGGAGGCTTTCCCCAGCTAAGGCATATCGCTCTAAACGATACGGTCCGCAAGCCGCATCCCACCGTCTTGCACGTCCTGTTTTTGCACGCGATTAGCAGAACGAGCTGGAGGCTTTTGCCTGGAATTGCTGTGGCCGCTCCTGCTCGCGTGAATCGGAAGGTCCTTCGTTGGCGGCAGGGGCGTGGGTAGCCCAAACGCCTTCGAAATCGACGAAATAGGTTTGCACTTCGATGCCCGGAATGGCGGCGATTAGATTCTCGATCGCCAACTTGCATGAGGCCGTTTCCCGTATCGCAACTGGCACCACAATAGCACCGGACCAGATTTCCAATTCGCCGATAGTTGCGCACATTCACTAAGTATCGTACTTTGATGATATTGCAGCTCCGGAGGCGAAATTGGTCCGGTGACCTTCCCGGCCTTCAAAGCCGGCGACCCGTCTCTTCGCGAGGCGGGTGGTGGGTTCGACTCCCACACGCTTCCGCCATATCTGTATGGAAATAAATGGCTTACAGGAAAACGGGACGGCAAAAGGCGGCATTAACGGAAATCCGTCTCGCACAGCAGGGGCGTCGGAACAAGCGCTCCGAACAGCAGGAGCCTTGAACTTTTGACTCTGTCAGAAGCTGCAGAGGTGGCTTGCCACCCGTCTGTGAGAGAACGGCACCGAAAAGTGATTTACAACATTGGTTGCGAAGGCAGCGAAGTGTAGATTGCTGGCCAGCTTGAAACGCAAGATCGACATTCCCGTTCAGGACCCTGAACACATACGGATTATTCTGTGATATCCGTGCATCTCAGTTTTCGATGTTGGAGCCGTGAGGATTTGCCGCTGGCACTGGGACTACTGGGGAGACCCGGGAGTGACCGCGCTAATTGGTGGGCCGTTCACACCAGAGATGGTGCGCGCACGGTTGGCGAATGAGATCGCACAAATGCAAGAGTATGGCCTCCAGCACTGGCCCGTCTTTCTATTGGATGGGAATGAACACATCGGATGCGCAGGACTTCGGCCTTATCGTGGAGAAGACCGAGTGCACGAGTTAGGAGTTCACCTTCGCCCCGGCTTCTGGAGCCGAGGCCTAGCGAACGAAGCAGCGCGCACTACTATCGATTATGGTTTTGACACTCTTGGAGCTGAGGCGCTGTTTGCAGGACATCACCCTTACAACGATGCGTTGCGCCAATTATTGATGAAGCTTGGTTTTGAAGAGGCGATCGCGGAGCGCGACACGGTCCGTGATGAGGCACCGAACACGACAGCGTGTGTCTCCACTTCTTTCAGGACCCGAATGGCAACTTCCTGCACCTGGTGAAACGGAATCTCCCGCTGAGTTGCAGAAGTAGCCCCAGTCTCTCCGGGAATCTGCTTCGATTCCGATTTCGGGGGACATCTGGCAATTGTGGCGCAGTCCCGGGGAGGCACCTTCTAAGGTGCCGTGGCGCTCACGGCTTCGCCGTTGTACCTTACCTCCTGATTGAATACTGAAGACTCGACGGGGCCCGCTCCGTGACCCTCGCTCACGAAGATGATGTGAAATCTGCGCTCTTCGGACATTCCAACAAAGTGTCCAACGCGCGCCCCTATGGTCAACCTGCCTGCCGCATCGTTCCAGTGGATTGGAATTACAGAGTACATTCCTTTTTCGTACGCATAGCTGTCTCCGGCGTCTTCGTAAAAGTCGAAACTGGCGTCAGCTCCTCGATAGATACGCAGCTCGATGGGAGCACCCGGTTTTTCTCCCGCATATTCGATCTCCGGGCCGAGCGGCAGAATCGAGCCGGCCTTCACATAAAGAGGGATGCGGTCGAGCGGTGCCGGTACTTGGAGCCTCTGGTCGCCATGCGTTTTGCCGCCTGTCCAGAAGTCATACCAGCCAGGCGCTGGCGGGAGATATAGCCAGCGGCTTGTCGCGCCTTCCTGGGTCACGGGATTGACGAGAGTGGATGTTCCGATCATGAATTGATCGCCGATATCCCAGACCTTTTCATCGGTTCGCCAATCCATCACCAAGGGCCGCATGATCGTACCATCGGCATGGGTCACGTTCCATGCAAGCGAGTAAATGTAGGGGAGCATACGATAACGAAGCTTGTCGTAGCTCACCAAAATTGGGGTTACCGGACCGTAGCTGAACAGCTCGTTCTCGTCATTGGAACGGTGCCCGTGCGTCCGGAAGATGGGGCAAAACGTGCCAAACTCGAACCACCGCGTGTAAAGCTCCTGATAGCCGGGGGTCGTCGGTGCTCCGCCCTGTCCCATTTGCGGCGTACCCCGCAATATCTGTCGCGTAAGTAGCCCGCTTATTGCCTGCATGGAGGCGCTGGCGTACAATGCACGGCCAGTGCCGGATACTTCCTCCATTGTCGGCCGCACCTTTTCCCACTACGACGTCCTGGAAAAAGTGGGCGGCGGAGGGATGGGCGTGGTCTACAAAGCCAAGGACACGCGCCTCGGCCGGAGTGTGGCCCTAAAATTCCTCCCCGACGACATTTCCCATGACCCTCAAGCGGTTGAACGATTCCGCCGCGAAGCGCGCGCGGCTTCCGCGCTCAATCATCCGAACATCTGCACGATTCACGATATTGGAGAATTTGAAGGCCGGCCGTTTATCGCCATGGAGCTGCTCGAGGGCCAGACTCTCAAGCACCGCATTGCTGGGAAACCCATTGAAATATCGGACCTCCTGGAGATCGGCATTCAGATCGCCAACGGGCTCGATGCGGCGCACTCCAAGGGCATCGTGCACCGCGACATCAAGCCCGCGAATATCTTTCTGGTGGAACGAGGGCAGGCAAAGATTCTGGATTTTGGTTTGGCGAAGCTGGCACCTACCCTCCGTCATGCCGCCGAATCAGCGAGCGACACCTCCATGCGCACGCAAACGCATCTGCTTGCTGCAGAGCAACTGACAAGCCCGGGCAGCTCGATGGGCACGGTCGCGTACATGTCGCCGGAACAGGCGCGGGGCGAGGAGCTAGATGCGCGCTCGGATTTATTTTCGCTCGGTGTGGTGCTCTACGAGATGGCGACCGGGTCGGTTCCGTTCTCGGGGGCAACGTCGGCGGTGATTTTCGACGGAATCCTGAATTCGACACCACCGCCTGCGAAGGAGTTCAACCCGCGCCTGCCCTCGGCGATGGAACACATCCTTGGCAAGGCGCTCGAGAAAGATCCCGACCTGCGGTACCAGACTGCAGCGGAACTCCGCGCCGACCTGAAGCGCCTCAGTCGCGACTTCGAATCGAGCCGCCGGCCGGCTACTGCGGAGAAGGGCGCTGCGGGTCCTGGGGCGCAGGCGGCTGCCGCCAAGCAAAAATCAGTCGCGGTGCTGTACTTCGAAAACCAGAGCGGCGCGAAAGAGGACGAATACTTCCGCGACGGGATTACCGAAGACATCGTCACCGAGCTTTCGAAGATCGCGCAACTGGAAATCTTTCCCCGCTCGGAGATGCTTGCATTCCGCGACAAGCCGGTCGACGGCGCAACAGGTGGGCCAACAGCTCGGCGCCGCCTACGTGCTCGAAGGTTCCATCCGCCGCGCCGGCAACCGCGTGCGGATCACCGCGCAGCTGGTGGAAGCCTCCACAAGGCATTCCGTCTGGGCCGAGCGCTACGACCGGCAACTGGAAGACGTGTTCGCCATCCAGGAGGAAATCGCTCGGAGCATCGCCCAGGCTCTGCGCATCACACTTACCCCGCAGGAAGAAAAAACCATCGCGCGCAAGCCCACGGAAAACCCGCAGGCGTATGATTTTTATCTGCGCGGAAGGAGCTACACGCGCCGCGAGAATATGGACTACGGGCTGCAGATGTTCGAACAGGCCATCCAGCTGGATCCGAATTTCGCTCTGGCGCACGCCGGAATTGCCAACCTGTGCGGGCTCATCTACGAAATTCGCGAGCAGAACCCCAAATGGATCGAACGGGGACTGGCTGCCTGCGACCGGGCTACGGCTCTTGCGCCCGACCTGCCGGAGGTTTTGGTAGCGCGCGCCCGCATCTGCTATGCGCAGAAGAAATACGAGGAAGCCGCGCTTCTGGCATGGCGCGCCATCGAACGCAAGCCCGACTGTGAAGGATCCTGGAACATCCTGGGCCGCGCGTATTTTGCCTCTGGACGTTTCGAAGAGGCCGCGGCGCTCACCGAGCGGGCCATCGAAGCCAATGGCGACGACTACAATACTTATATGCCCTATATTCTGTCGCTGGAACGGCTGGGGCGGAGAACAGAAGCCGAGCAGGTCACGCGAGCGCATGGGCAAGGTCCTTCGCCAGCAACTGGAGTTGGTTCCGGAGGACGTGCGCGCGCGCATCTTGCTGGCTACCAACCTCGCCTATTCCAAGCAAGACGCGGACGAGAGCATCCGGCACCTGCAGACCGCCGTCGCCCTTCGCCCCGGCGATCCCAACACCCTCTACAATGCCGCCTGCACCTATGGCGTCCTTGGGAAAAAGGCAGAGGCGCTCGAGACATTCAAAAAGGCCATTGAGGCCGGATACAGCAACCTGAATTGGGCGGCTAAGGATTCCGATCTCGATTGCCTGCACGACGACACCGAATTCCAGAAACTCGTAGGCCGCAGTGACGGGCCAGCGTTGTAGGAATACTCCTCGGGCATCGAATCATCGAGTTCGGGGGCGGCCTGCAAAAAACTCTTGATACGCTAATGCGCACCGCTGAACGGTCCCTATCGAGGTATCAAAACTCTTTGCCAGCTGACGGAAGCTAGCCTTCCGGCACCACTAAGCTTCTGCAATAGGTTTGCGGTCCTCGAGGTTGAGGTGTGTTCGAGGAGCCCGACCGATACTTTTTCTTTTCGCTCGAGGGTTGCGCATGCCGGGCCCGGACACGCTCCCTAATGCAGTCTCGCTCGAATTCGGCGAAAGCTACCCGCGGATCGGCGTTGAACTCGGAGTTGGCGAAGAATTCTTGGATATCAGTAGCAATGCAATCACAAACTCGAATGGCTGCAGGGTTTGCGGAAGTGATTGACAGAGAAGAAACCTTGGTTGCGCCGGCACCATACATACCGAATGCGCAATTACTCTCGATACGTTTTCGTAGCGAACTCATCCATTCCGGCGCGTATGGGTCAAAAAGAACTCTACATGTAGCTTCCGCCTGGGTCGTGAGTGGCAAATGTACCCGTAAACTAGCGATTGGTCAGTTTCTTGTCACTAGGGATCGACCCTCACGGCATCGAGGGTTTGCTGCCTATGCAGCAAATCCATCCCTTGCCGCGTTCCTCAATGACCTGAACATCCGAGTAACCGGCCTTTGCGAAGAGTTCGCGATGCTCATCAACACTCAAGAACGTCATACCCGTTTTTGAGATGTATTTTTCGGCGAGCTTTGCCGCCGTCGTGTTCGCTCCTTTATAGATTTCCGCGATGACGATGAGCTTGCTCTCAGGTTTCAGAACTCTGAATGTTTCGCGCATATCCCCTGGCAAGTTGGGCCACCAGAAGTGCGTTTCCACGGCCGTCACGAGATCGAACATTTCGTCCGGGAACGGGAGCCGAGACACAGCACCCTGCCGGATCTCGACCCGGCCCATATCCATCCAGCGCGCATTTGTTCTTCTGCTTGCGGCGACGCTCTCCTCGGAATAATCAATGCCGTAAACCTTTCCCTGCGTAGCCGTCGCCGCTAGCTTACTGACCGTCCTGCCGCCACCACAGCCTACGTCGAGGATCGTGTGGTGCTCCTTTATGGAGATGTGGCCTAAACCCCAGTCCGTTACTTTGGAATGGCGCGAATTCATGCGCCACAGAAGAAATCGTCCCAGCCATCCTGTTGGCTTTTGGCATTGACTTGCCGGTGCGCTCTCGCTCGACACAATTGTTCTCCTCAACCAGACACCATGAGGCTGAATTGAGCCGCGCGTTGAGCATCGGCTCTGGCGACGCGGAGAAGGCGACTGGAAAATTCGCTCACAGAGAATCCCATTTACTACTGCTGAGATCGTTCAGAAATCGGGACCAAGCTTCTGGTGGGATCGACGCGTAGCCAGGCGAGCGAACCCAGGATGGAAACCACCGCGGCAACCCGGAAAGAGGCCGTCCAGCCAAATCGAGACGCGATGACCGGCGTCAATGAGGCGGTCACGGCGCTGCCGATTTGTCCGCCCATGTTCATGAAACCGGAGAGGGAGCCCGAAAACGGGCCGGCGATATCGGCGGTGATCGACCAAAACGAGCTTTGGGAGAGATACAGCGCGCCCGCACCTGCGGCGAGCACAACACTGGCGAGCCGTGTGCTGTCAACATGGGAGCCAACGACAACAATGACGGACGCCAGTGCCGCTCCGAATGCGCCTACGCCGCAGCGCCCGAGTCGCTTGCCGCCCCGGCGCGTCAGCCAATCGCTGAGCAGCCCACCGAGTGGAGAAAATGCCGCCATGGCGAGGAAAGGCAGCATCGTGTAGAACGCGCCGGCCTTCAGATTCAGCCCCCGAACTCTGGTCAGGTAGATGTAGAACCAACCGAAGAAGATCCATGCGACGTAGCCGAAGCAGAAATAGCTAAAGGTGATCGCCCAAACGGTCTTTTTGCTGAGGAGGCTGCTCCACGGCACGGACATTTTCAGGATTTGGCCGGTGTTTGGTTTTGCGCCTTCCACGGACGGTTCGTTGGTGCTGACCGGTAGGCCCGCCCGAATGGTCGCGAGCTCGGATGCGGAAACCCAGGGATGGCGATCCGGAGTATCACGAGCCGCCAGCAACCAAACGCCCCCCGCCGCAAAGCCGATTGCGGCGCAGATCCAAAACGAGCTGCGCCAGCCATGCTGTAGCATGATGTAAGTAACTAGCGGCGGCGCGAATCCTGCGCCCGCACCTACGCCGGCGAAGATCAACCCGCTTGCGGCTCCACGTTCCTGTGTTGGAATCCAGCGAGCCACAAACTGATTCGCAGCCGGGTAAATCACTGCCTCGCCGGCGCCCAAGAGAAATCGAATGGACATAAAAAAAAGAACTGCGTGGCCGATGGCAATAGGCATGGAGGCGGTGAGCGCGGTGAACACTCCCCACCAAAGAACTCCGGCGGACAACACTCGCCGAGGGCCCCATCTATCTGCCAACCAGCCGGCGGGCGTCTGGAAGGCTGCGTAGCCCAACAGGAAAGCGCTAAACATCCAACCCAGTTGGATATCACGTAGATGGTAGTCCGCCTCCAGTCGAGTTCCTGCGACGGATAGATTGACGCGATCGAGATACGCCACCGCGCTGAGCAAGAACAACCAAAACACTAGCAGCCAGCGGATCCGGCTCTTCATGGCGAGTGCGTTGATGGAGCTCCTAGCCTAGCCACTGCGGATTCTTGATCGTGCCATCGAACCGGTTGGTGTTCTTGTAACCCTCATACTCGCCATTTTTCGCAACTTCCGCGGTCTTTTCGAGGAGCGCCGCGATCTCGGGTTGTGACGACGGCTTGTAATTCCGCGCCACGCCTAGCGCCTGTTCCAGGTTTTCCATCGAAGAGCATCCAGTGATAACCACGCTGGTGGGCAGACTGAGCGCGTAACGTAGGCACTCCACCGCCGAGGCCGCATTGCTCTTCAGAATATGTCCGGCAGCGATCGGCTTCATTCCCAAAACGCCGATTTTTTCCTTCACCAACACCGGCAGCACTTTCTTCTCGAAACTCTCGTAGTGCGCATCCATCAGGTTCAGAGGCATTTGCACGGTATCGAACCGGCAATGATGCCTTTTGGCGGTATCGAGCATTTTCAAATGGAAGTCGGGGCTCTTGTGTCCGGTGAAGCCAATGTAGCGGACCTTTCCCGCTTTTTTCGCGGCGAGCACGGCTTCCATGCTGCCGCCCACACCGAAAATCTTGTCGGGATCGTCCGCGCGGATTACCTCGTGGAACTGCAGCAGGTCGAGGTGGTCGGTCTGCAAACGGCGAAGGGACTCGTCGATCTGTTGCGCGGCCGCTTCTTTGGTGTGGCCGTCGATTTTAGTCATCAGGAAAGCCTTGTTGCGGTAACCATCGAGCAACGCTTTGCCCATGCGCACTTCACTTTGGCCATCATTGTAGTCCCAGCAGTGATCGAGGAAATTGATTCCGCCATCGATCGCGGAACGGATGATACGAATGCTTTCTTCCTCGGTCGCCTGCCTGCCCGCGTGCCCACCGCCAAGGCCGATGCAAGAGACCTTCTCGCCGGTCCGGCCCAGGGTGCGATACGCGACCCCGTCGGAAGTGCCGGCGGCTTCCGCGCGCAACGAAAAATCCGCGAGCACGGTAGCCGCTGCGGCCATCTACACAAATGCTCGTCGAGTGACGGTTGAGCTTTCCGTAGGATCCGAGTCGCCGGAAGAATGTTGTTTCACTTCGTTATGTCCGCTCGTGGTTACTCTCCTTCTGCAGGGTAGCGGAGATGCCCGTGGCGCGGCAACACGATATTGGTTCGGGTGCATGCGCCAATTACTCTGAAACGCCTAATTTGTACTACAAAAACCAGCGGACGGGTGTGCGTTTCCCCAGATGTTTTTCAACGAAGCGGAGTCACGACGTAACCATCGGGCGCTAGTCGCGGACGCAGAAGCGTCAGGCCCTGTTGCTCGGTCTGGGTTACCAGAACTCGGATGCAGCGCTTGAACATAGAATCCTCATTACGCTGCTTCTCCGTTGACGAACTACGCGGTGCTGCAAGTTTCGTGGCGACCGCGGCGACAACACCCACCAACAAACGCTGGTCGGTCTTTCGTGGTGTTGGAGGGATTTGGATTGGATATCGCCACGCTCTTGGACAGCAAGGTGCGCGTCTTCGAGGTGAAGGCATTCGGGGGACTGCATTTGCAGCGTGCTTGCAGCCAAGATCCACTGCAAACACGCGAGTTACGTGGATCGCGTCCTCGACCACCCCACCTGAAGCCTGCTGACGGGCAGCCCGCATGGGCACAAACTTTTCCGGATAAGAGCCGTCTGCGGTAGAATTCGGAATAGTCGTGCATCCGCCTACGGCGGATAAATCAGTGCCCCGTACAAAATTAACTCGCTGGATTATCGTATCGGCAGCGCTCCTGTCGCTGGTCGTCCTCACGGTATCTATCACCGGAATCGTTCATCACCACACCGGTTGCACCGAATCGACCTGCTCGATTTGTCATCTGAGTCACCAAGCGGTCGATCAAGAACTGTCGAGCCTTCCGGCTACGGATTTCGAGATAGTGGCGATCCAGATCACACCTGTCGAATCAGAGTACAGTCCAGGCCCAATCGCGCGCCACATCCCCGCCCGCGCTCCACCCTGCGCTTAGCAACCGTCCGTCCCGCACCCCATCGGTGGCACCTCAATAAAACCCAGTTCCTGAGCGAGAGAGCCCGAATTTCATGCAACACCGATCACGAATTGCAGCGGCGACAGTGACGGCCCTGTTTGGCGGGGTGGTTTTCGCGCAAGGCCCGGCTTCGGGCCCGGTGAAAATAACGCTGGACCAGGCCGTGCAGATGGCCCACGACCACAACCACGCGTTGAAGGCCGCGCGCACTACCATCCAGCAAGATCAGGCCCAGGAGATCACCGCCAATCTTCGTCCCAATCCGACGCTTTCCGCGGACAGCCAATTCCTGCCGATTTTCCAGCCGGGGAGTTTCACGAACAACTACGTCAACGAGATTTCGCAATTCGACGTCGGCATCAGCTACCTCTTCGAGCGGGGCAGGAAAGCGCCAACGCCGCCTGGAAGCGGCGAAGGATGCGACTGCGGTGACGCGATCCACGGTGGATCGACAACGAGCGCACCCTGGCACTTTTCAGGTGGCCACCGCAATTCGTGAACGTGCAGCTCGCGGAATCGACGCTCGATCTGGCGCAGCAGGATCTGAAGAGTTTTCAGAACACGGTGGATATCAGCGAGGCGCGCTACAAAGCCGGCGACATGAGCGAAGCGGACTATCTGAAAATCGAGCTGCAGATGCTGCAATTCCAGATCGGATGTGGCCAATGCGCGGATGTCGCGAGTCGACGTCGCTGGTCAGTCTGCGGCAATTTCTGGGCTACGAATCGGTGTCCGGCGGATTTTGACGTGGCTGGGGATTTGGAATACCAACCGCTGAAATCTCAAGGAAGAAGATCTGGCAGGCGATGGCACTGAAGCAGCGCGCGGACTTGCGCGCAGCCCAGCAGGGAATCACCGCGGCGCAGAGCCAGATTAAGCTAGCCAAGGCCAACGGTAAAAAAGATTTTACGGGCGCGGTGGATTACAGCCACGTGTCTGGGTATCAGCTACGTTTTCGATATTCGGCAGCATCGACCTGCCGATTTTCGACCGCAACCAAGGGGAAATCGCGCGCACCCGCTACGCGATCACCCAAGCGCAAGAGTTGGAATTGGCAGCGGCCGAAACTGTGGTGGGCGATGTTAATACCGCTTACGAACGCTGCATGCGAACGACGAAATCGTGGTCCTGTATCGCGGGGGTTATCTCGAAGAATGCAGAGAAGTCCCGCGACATCAGCGAGTACGCGTACAAGCGCGGCGCCGCCAGCCTGCTGGACTTTCTGGACGCGGAACGCAGCTACCGGGCGATCGCAGTTGGCCTACCGGCAGGCGCTGGCGGCCTACGTGCTGGCCCTCGAGCAGCTGCGCGAGGCCGTCGGAACGAGGAATCTTGCCATGAAAACAGCTATTCGCGATTCTGACTGCGGAGCGATTCGAGCATCGCCGCGATGCTGGCCTTGCTGGCGTCTGGCCGGTTGCGGCGGAGCGGGAGAACAGGCCAGCAAGATGACCTCGTTCTCGACGGCGGAAAGCCCGGAGGCCAAAGCCGAACTGTTCTCGCTGCCCGCCGACCAGATGTCGCACATCCAGGTCGTGACGGTCGAGCAGGGACCGCTGGCGCGCACTCTGCGCCTGACCGGCGCGGTCGAGTACAACGACTTCAAGACCACGCCAGTGATCACGCAGGTGGGTGGGCCGGTCAGCCGCGTCGTGGTCGCGCCGGGCGAGCACGTGCGCGCCGGTCAAGCGATGCTTTACGTCGCCAGCCCGGACTACTCTCTGCTGCGCTCGGCTTATATCAAGGCACGCGACGCCTTCCAGCTCGCGGACAAGTTCTACGCTCCGCGCGCAGGACCTCTACGCGCACCACGCCATTGCCGAGGCCGATCTCGAGCAAGCGGAATCGACCCGCACGCAGGCGCAGGCGGACTTCGAGTCCAGCGCCGACGCCATCCGCATCCTCGGCATAGCCGACCCGGAAACGATTGTCACCAAGCCTCCCACGCCGGAAATTCCGCTGTACTCGCCGGTGGCCGGAGAGGTGGTGGACCGGCAGTGCTCCGCCGGGCAATTGCTGGCGGCCGGCGCCACGCAGTGTTTCACGCTGTCGGACATGAGTTCGGTGTGGATTCTCGTGAACGTTTACCAGAACGACGTGGCCTACGTGCACGTCGGCGACGCGGTGACGATCGACAATGAATCGTATCCCGGTGTTGTGCGCGGGAAGATCGAATACATTTCTCCCGCGCTCGACCCCACCACGCGCACGCTGCCAGGCGCGCATTGAAGCCCCCAATCCCGGCGAGCGCCTGAAGAAGGAAATGTACGTGACCGCGGAGGTCCACGCCGGCGTGATTCCCAACGCGCTGTTCGTCCCCAACTCCTCCGTGCTGCGCGACGAACAAAACATGCCCTACGTCTATCTGCAGACCGGCAACAGCCAGTTCGCCAGGCGCGACGTCACGCTCGGCGAAAGCCAGGACGGAAAAACGCAAATCCTCACCGGGTTGCAAGCGAACGACCGCGTGGTCGGCGACGGCAGCCTTTTCCTGCAATTCCAGAATTCGCTTCAGCGCTGAGGAGGACAGGACCGGAGATGATTCATCACATCGTTCAATTCGCTCTCCGGCAGCGCTTCCTGGTCCTGATGGTGGCAGTGCTCGTGGTCGTTGCCGGCGCGATCTCGTTTCAGCGGATGCCCGTGGACGCTTACCCGGACCTTTCGCCGCCGCTGGTCGAGGTCATCACGCAGTGGCCCGGGCACGCGGCTGAGGAAATCGAGCGGCTGGTTACGCTGCCGATCGAGCTGCAGATGAACGGCGTGCCGCACATGGTGTTCATGCGCTCGATCTCGCTCTATGGCTTGTCCGACGTCATCATGACGTTCCAGGACAAGCACGGACGACTATTTCGCCCGGCAAGTGGTGTTTGAACGGCTCTCGGACTGCCACCCTGCCTCCGGGCGTGACGGGCAGCCTGGCGCCGCTTTCGAGCCCGTCAAACCTCGTCTATCGCTACGTGATCGAGAGCCCGGACCGCACGCCGCAAGAGCTGAAGACGTACGAGGACTGGGTGATTGAGCGCGCCTACAAGTCCGTGCCGGGCGTGGCCGACGATTCAGGCTTCGGCGGCACGGTGATGCAATACCAGGTGCTGCTCGATCCGGCCAAGATTTACAGCTACCACATTCCCTTGCCGCAAGTGCTCAATGCCCTGGCCGCCAACAACGCCAACGCCGGCGGCGGCTTCTACTCGCAGGGTTCGCAATTCTTCTACGTGCGCGGGCTTGGACTGGTGACCAAGACCGAAGACATCGGCGACATCGTCGTGGGGAACAACAACGGCGTGCCGGTGCGCATCCGCGACATCGGCGAGGTCACCATCGGCCACGCTCCGCGCCTCGGCGAATTCGGTTTCCAGAACGATGACGACCGGGTCGAAGGCGTCATCCTCATGCTCACCGGCGAGCAGACGCAGAACGTCCTCAAGCGGCGTGGAAGAGAAGACCACGGAGATCAACCGCGACCTGCTGCCGCATGACGTGAAAGTCCGGCCCTACTACGACCGCAGCGACCTGGTGCAGGTGACCATCGACACGGTGGAGCACAACCTGCTGCTCGGCATGGGCCTGGTCTTGATCGTCTTGATCTTTTTCCTGGTCAGCGTGCGCGCGGCGATCATCGTCGCTCTCACCATTCCGCTGAGCCTGCTGTTTTCTTTCATTTTCCTGCACGGGCGCGGCATCCCGGCGAACCTGCTTTCCATCGGCGCCATCGATTTCGGAATCATCATCGACGGCACGGTGGTGATGATGGAAAACATCTACCGCGAGCTGGCCGCGCGCCACGGGCAGGAGTACAAACTTCACGACGTGATTCATCGCGGCGGCGCACGACGTGGACCGGCCCATTTTTTATTCCATCGCCGTGATCCTCGCCGGGTACATTCCCATCTACGCGCTCACCGGCCCGTCCGGCAAGCTCTTCCACCCGATGGCGGAAACGATGTCCTGGGCGCTGCTCGGCTCGCTGATCTTCACCCTTACCTTGGTGCCCGTGCTGGCCTCCTACTGGTTCACGCACGGCGTGAAGGAAAAGGCGAACCGCGCCTACGAATGGCTCAAGGACGAATACGCTGCGGAACTCCGCTGGTGCCTGGACCGCCCGAATCTTACGATGATTCTGGCCACGATCATTTTCGGCGCCTCGCTTCTTCTGATTCCCTTCATCGGCGGCGAGTTCATGCCGCACCTGGACGAAGGAGCCATGTGGGTCCGCGCCACGATGCCCTACACCATCTCCTTTGAGGAGGCGGCCAAATTCGCTCCGCAGATTCGCAAGATCCTGATGGCTTACCCGATGGTCACCGAAGTGGGCTCGGAGCTGGCGCGCCCCGACGACGGCACCGACCCCACCGGTTTCTTCAACTGCGAGTTTTACGTCGGGCTGAAGCCCTATAAGGACGCGACGTGGAAGCAGGGACCGATCCACAACAAGGCCGAACTGACCAAGGACATTCAGAAAAAAGTGGCATCGTATCCCGGCGTGATTTTCAACTTCACGCAGCCGGCCGAAGACGCCGTGGATGAGGCGCTCACGGGCTTGAAGAGCGCGCTGGCCGTGAAAATCTTCGGCGCCGGATCTGCAAGTACTCGAAGACAAAGCGGTCGAGATCAAGCGCGTGCTCCAGCAGGTGCCCGGCTTCACCGAACTCACCGTGGTGCGCGAACTGGGCCAGCCCAGCGTGCAGATCGACGTGGACCGCGAAAAAATCGCGCGCTACGGCATCAATGTCTCCGACGTCGAGGGCGTGATCCAAGCCGCGGTGGGCGGCCAGGCGGCCACGCAAGTGATTCAGGGCGAGCAGCTGTTTGACCTGGTGGTGCGCATGAAGCCCGAATACCGCTCGAGCGACGCACGCCATCGGCAATCTGCTGGTGCCGACTCCTTCCGGGCAGCAGGTTCCGATCTCCGAGCTGGCCACCATTCATCAGGGCAACGGCGCGTCGTTCATCTATCGCGAAAATAATTCGCGCTACATCGGCGTGCAATTCAGCATCGAGGGGCGCGACCTGGCCCGCGCCGTGGACCAGGCGCAGAAGGCGGTGCAGTCGTCGGTCGAACTGCCGCAGGGCTACCGGCTGGATTGGGGCGGCGAATACAGCGAATACGTCGCCGCGCGACAGCAGTTCGCGCTGATCGGGCCGCTCGCTGTCCTGCTGATTTTTATGATCCTGTTCGCGCTCTACGGCAATTTCAAGTTCCCGCTCACCGTGGTCATCGGCGTGGTGATGACCGAGCCGGTGGGCGCGCTGCTGGCGCTCAAGCTCACGCACACGACCTTCAGCGTCTCCTCCGTTCTTGGCCTGCTCGTGCTCATGGGCGTCTCGGCGGAGACCGCGATCATCGACGTTTCCTATATCAACAAGCTCCGTCTCGAGGGGCAGGGCATCCGCAAAGCCACGCTGGAGGGGTCGCTGATCCGCCTCCGGCCAATCATGATGACGGCGCTGGTGGCCTGCCTGGGTCTTCTGCCCGCGGCGCTTTCCACCGGCGTGGGCTCGGACTCGCAGAAGCCGTTTGCGATCGTCATTGTGGCGGGACTTATCTCGCGGCTCTTCCTGGGCCGTATCGTGAGCCCGGTGCTCTACCAGATGGTGGCGCGCGAGGGCGACGTGCTGCAGGTGTAGCTCTCGATCAACCGGCGGTGCTTGCACCGCTTGAAGCGAACGCGGACGGCGAGCTCCGCTGCTTTGCCGTGGAAAACTTTACCCAAAGGACGTTGCTGTAACTCTCGAACGCTTGTTCGAAATGGGTCTGAAGCCGAAACCTATCTAAGTTCCGATTTTCACCCGTGGTCGTTTCCCTGGGTGAACAGAACAAACGAGCCCATTATGAGGACGACTGCCATTATGTCGATTGCGGCCTCGCTTGCTCATGGAGTCTCATACTGCCACGCCGACCAAGATCCGGTCGAGTTTGTCCAACGATTCCCTGGTGCGCTAACCCGGATGTCCTGGCCGAAGGCGGTACTGCGGCGGCACCGGAAACTTGCACCACCACGACCAACCGTGTGGATGGTACGCTCGAGCCGGCTTACCCGTGGTATAGCCACCGTCGGCCACCCTCTGCCGCAGTTATTTCTGTAATCGCGCTTCCACTCGTTCCACCGCCGGGCAATAACTCTCCATCATCGTTAGCCTGTTGGGTCACCGCCACATCTACATTCAGTCCTCTTTGGTCGCCTCATTTTCCTGGCTCATGCCGCGACTTACGGCACACTCATTATTTTTCAAGACCGAAATTCTGGTGGTTTCTTCACGGCTTTGTGTTAAGGGTGCGGTTCCTGGAGTATGCTCAATGCCGGCCATCGGGAGGGGCATCGGTGACAGATTCGGAACGCAACCTTTCACGGCGCCGATTCTTGAAAACGCTGGGCGCGGGCAGCGGTGCCATCGGTCTAGCAGGGATTTTGCGAAGCCCCGATGCGTGGACCCAGGAAACTTCCGCTCAGCGCAGCGTACCCGAGTTCACCGGACCAGGTGCCAACCCATATTGGAATTCAGTCGGGCCGTTTATCACCGAGCCGCAGAAGGCGCCGCTGATTCTCATGGCCGACCGGCCCATTCAACTTGAAACCCCGCGGCATTATTTCCTGAGCGCGTTCACGCCCAACGAAGCATTTTACGTGCGCTGGCACCTCGAGACGCTGCCGAACTCAGTGGACCTGAAGGAGTGGCGCCTGCACGTCGAGGGAAACGTCGGCAATCCTCTCACTCTCAGCTTCCCGGATTTGATCGACCGCTTCAAGCCCGTCTCCGTCGCCGCGGTGAACCAGTGCTCCGGCAACAGCCGCAGCCGCCTGCAACCTCGCGTCCCCGGTTCGCAATGGGGTAACGGCGCGATGGGCAACGCACTGTGGACGGGAGCGAAACTTCGCGAAATTCTGGACGCGGCAAAGTTGAAGGGCGGTTCGCTCCAGGTGCAATTCGAGGGATTGGACCGGGGGAAAGGGCCCGAGGGATACGGCTCGAACCGATTCATGAAGTCACTCGACCTGAACGATCCGGTGATCGAAGAGTGCATCGTCGCCTACACGATGAACGGCGAGCCGCTGCCGATGCTCAATGGGTTTCCGGTGCGGCTGGTGGTGCCCGGGAATTTCGCCACCTACTGGGTGAAGTGCCTCTCCTGGATTCGCGTCCTCGATAAACCCGATGACAATTACTGGATGAAGACCGCCTACCGCATCCCGGATACTCCAGGCGGGACCACCACGCCCGAAGAAGTCAAAGCCGGAAAAATCAAAACGATCCCCATCGCCAAGATGCCAGTCCGGTCGTTTCTGATCTCCCCAGACGGCACTGAAAAAATCCCAGCAGGCCTGCTCATACAATTGCGTGGCATCGCATTCAGCGGGTATGCCCGCATCAAGAAAGTAGAGGTCTCGTCCGACAAAGGTTCGAACTGGCTCGACGCCCATCTAGGAGAAGATCTGGGCCCATATTCCTTCCGCACCTGGGAGTTGCCCTGGACCCCAAAACGACCCGGCAAATATGAGCTGACCGTCCGCGCCACCGACGAGAGAGGCCATACCCAGCCCGACCAGCCAATATGGAATCCCGGAGGCTATCTGTGGAATCGAATCGAGCGCCAAGAAATCACCGTAGGCAGCGCCGCATGAAGGAGGCAGGAGTGATGTCGCTGAAAGGGTTCGCGCTAGCCAGCGTGCTGTGCGTACTTGTGGCCGGCACCGCCCTCTACGCAGAATTTGATGCCGGATTCTACGCGCCAGAAAGAGCCGGAGGCCTTCGCCAGACTCTTGCGCATACCGCCGCGACCGCAGCGTCCTACGAAGTAGGCGCTTACCCGTTATACCCAGTTAATCTCGTTCCCGGCGACGGCCAGAGCGAAGTAGCCTCCTACTGCAACACCTGCCACAGCCCCCGATACATCACTATGCAACCACCCCTGCCAGCGGAAGCCTGGGCCGCCGAAGTAAGCAAAATGGTGAAGACCTACGGCGCATCCATCCCAGAAGATACCACCCAGAAGATCATTGTGTACCTGCAGTTCCATTACACCCCCGAAACTCGCAAGAAGTAAGAAATGCCTTGGGCGCGAGCTAGGAAGTTCTAGCTAGACCCGAGATATCCACCAAATATCCCGATCAAGAGCTTAGGACAGCGGGAATGCTTGATAGGCCAGTTGCTGAAGAACGGCAAGGACGCTACACAACATAAATCACGCTCCGACATAGATGCAGGAGCCGCGCGGGAAACAACCCGCATTGAGCGTCCTATCACCTGTGAGGAAGCTGCCGCACTTGTACGCGTTCGCCCTAGAACGATAAAGCTCATGGCGCGGAGGTCGGAACTGCCAGGGCATTTTCGTTTTAGCCGTTGGTTTTTCTACGCATCAGAACTGGACTCCTGGATGAGAACAGAGCTACATTCGTCACGTCACTCGTGCCGCTAGAACATAGCAAGGAGAGTGCAATATGTTCAAGCGAACACGATATCAGTTCGGCTATTTGCGTCGAAAGCCTCGCAAGAGGAAGTCTGATGTTTGGGTTTGGGAGCGAAATGCTACAGGCCCGGATGGAGGCGCAAGAGAAAGGCGGTGATTATCGGAACTGCCGAGCAATACCTTACCGAAGCTGAAGCATGGTGAGCGGCGGAGTCGTTCCGTCTATTGGAGAGCCCTGGAAGTCCACATTCAACGAGGGTCGTCGGCTGCGTGGATGAAGTGAAGACCACGAACTCAAATCGGAGAATGCCAGTCCACCCAAACCTGGCGTCTCCGCTTATCGAGTACAAGGCTACGGCAACTCCAAGAGCAGGAAAGGGTGATTGGTTATTCCCGAGTGCTTATGGAACCGGGCTTCCACGATGGCCGTGGACGGCTCAACGAGATCACTCGCTTCCCGCCGGGATACGTGCTGGCCTTGGCGCTGGCATAGTTTTCGGCACTCCTACTCAACGCTGCTGCGTTCGCTGCAAGTGGACTTAAAGGTTCAGCGGGAACTTCTTCGGCATTCAGACATTCGCACAGCAATGAATATTTACACCCAGGCTGAGCCCGATGCGATGCGAGAAGCCAACAGTCGAGTCGTCGAGATGGTTATTCCGAGCAGGAAAGTGGGATGAAAAACGAGGCGGCAAAAAGGCGGCATTAACAGTACCAAAGGATGCTAAGTCTTTCCGACACCGTCCACGGCCTCCCTCGTAAAGACGTTAAGAATCAGCTGCAAATAAATTCGAGTCCCACACGCTTCCGCCAAAGTCCCGTGGAGATTTGCGCCGCGCGTAGCACGGGAAGCAACGTTGTTCCAACCTGAGTGCCGGCGATGATGCAGCAGGCAAACACGGTCGAGAAGATTTGCCGCAGGGCGGCCATTCTTGCGGCGGTTTTTGCTTTTTCGCTGTGGGCGGCCCAAACGGCGCGGCTGACGGGCCGAGTGGTCGACGAGGACCTGGTACAAGTCAACAGTGCGCACGTCATTCTTGTCCAGGAAGGGCGCACCGTCGGCGAGACGTTTACCGACGACTCGGGCTATTTTGAATTCGACGCCTTGGCGCCGGGCGCGGCGGTGATTAGCGTGCGGAAACCGGGCTATTTCGAGTTGACCGGCCGCGCGGTGACACTCAACGGCGGTGAGAATGATCTCACTCTGACGCTCACTCACGAAACCGAGCTGAAGGAAACGGTCGAGGTCCGATCCTCGGCAGCGCAGCTCGATCCGATGCAAACGGCTCATCAAGACGGTCTGGTGCAGCGGGACATCCTGGACACGCCGGTACCGAATTCCCATGACCTGACGCAGAGCCTGCCCGCCATTCCGCAAGTGGTCGCCGATAACACCGGCGAAATCCACTTCGCCGGAGCACGAGCGGGTGAAACCGAGATATTGCTGGATGGATTCGAGATTGGCGATCCTGCAACAGGAACGTTGGATGCCCGCGTGGACGTGGACAGCGTGCGCCAGGTCACCGTGGAATCCGGAAATTCCGCGGCGGAATATGCGCACGCAGGTGCGGGCGTCCTGGCCATCGACACCGCGGTCGGGGATGACCGCTGGCGATTCGGGGCCACCAACTTCTTCCCTGGGGCGAGTGTTCAGCAGGGGCTTCACCTGGGCAACTGGTTTCCGCGAATCCAATTCTCTGGACCGATTAAACGCGGCCGCGCCTGGTTTTCCGAGGCGATAAGCGTGCAGCACACATTTACGCTGGTGACCGATCTGCCCAGCGGTCAAAATACGATGCAACAATGGGCTGGCGATAATTTGCTGCGCGGCCAAGTGAACCTGACGCCGCGCAATGTGCTGCAGGCGAGCCTTCTCTACAACCGCTCGAACGATTCCAATTTTGGCTTGGGACCGCTTTCGCCGGTCTCCACCACGCGCACCCAGACTGCGCAGCGCTACTTTGTTTCGGTGAAGGATCAGGCCAGTGTGGGTCGAGGCCTGGTCGAGTACGGATTCGCCGCAGATACCGGCGACAGCAGCCTTACGCCGCAGGGAACTCTGCCGTACATCATTACACCCAGCACGACCGCGGGAAACTATTTCGAGACGCTCTGGCAACATGCTCGAAGATTCCAATTGGTGGGCAACGTGATGAGCGGCTCGCGGCACTGGCATGGCACGCACGATCTTTCGGTGGGGGCGAACGCGGACTGGATCAATTTCTCGCAGCGCGCGGCGCGCGACGAAATTGACATCGAGCGGACCGACGGCACGCTCGCCGATCTCGCCACCTTCGTGGGCGGCGCTTCGCCAGTGGTCACGAATCGGCAGTTCGGCTTGTACGCGCAGGATATGTGGAAGTTTTCCAAGTGGATCGTGCTCAGTGCGGGCGGGCGCGCGGATTGGGACGCACGGGTAGAACACAGTCTTTTCGAACCTAGGATCGGCGCGAATGTTTTGCCGTTCGGCGACGATCGCGCCAAGTTCACGCTCACTTGGGGCCGCTTCTACCAGCCTTTCGATCTCACTGTTTTGGCCCAAGGACTCGATCAGCAACGCGTCGACACGTTCTATGACGCGACCGGGACAATCGCGTTGGGTACTCCGGCGATCACCCAGTTTCTTTCGCCGAGCGATTTGCAGCGGCCGTACTTCGATACCGCCACCGCGGGATGGGAGCAACGTTTCCGCGGCGCGACGCTGGCCGGCATCAATTTGACCGAGCGGGACGGGCACCACGGCTTTGCCTACCAGGACCTCACTCCGGGTCTGACTGGCGCCACGTTCGAGCTGCAAAATGGTCGCAGCGACCGCTATCGCGCCAGCGAGATATGGATCCGGCACCGGTTCGGCGAGCAAGCGGAAATTTTCTTGGACTACACGCGCTCGAGCGCGACCAGCAATCAGGCGCTCGATCCGACACTGGTAGCGCCGTTTTACGCGGCACAGGCTCCCGGCCCGCTGCCATGGGATGCGCCCAACCGGGTAGTGTCGCGCGGCACCACGCCGATCCCGCTATGGGGGCTTTTTCTGAGTTACTTCGCTGAATACCACACGGGTTTTCCGTTTAGCACGGTGAACATCGATCAGCAGTTGGTCGGAGCACCCGATCGACTTCGATTCCCCGCGTACTTCAATCTGAATCTCGGGGTCGAAAAGCATTTCCATCTGTTCCGGCGGGAATGGTCGGTGCGCATCGCGGCGATTAACGTATCGGGTCGGGACAATCCCACTGCAGTGGTGAACGATGTCGACGCGCCAAACTACGGGACGTTCACTGGCACTCAGCACGTGTCATTTACTGCCCGGCTGCGGCTGGTGACCAAAAAGTAGACGTGCATTGCGGCGATTGTACGTCCGTGTGCAAGCGTGAGCCTGGCTGTTAATACAAAACCCTCACGTTAATCCGGGCGCGTGCGGAATGGACCACTCATATAGATTGTACCAATCCCCCGACTTAAAAAGACGCAGGCCGGGTTCGCGAATCAACAGATCCTGAAGCACCGGATTCACATAAGCTATAAACAAGGGGCGCGGAAAACTCTGCAGCGATGTTCGTACGTTCGACAGCACCTGCTCCATGATCGGGCCCTGGAATGGATTGTAGAGGAACAGAACGCATGGAGTTTCCGCACACCAACTTCGGAGGATTTTATCCCTAAATGCCAGTCATACAGAGCGGAACGGTAGTGGTAGATGAGGGTGCGTATAGTCTCAATCGGATGGGCAAACAATTTTTAGCGCAATCTCATGGCTGGGTACCTTCGCGGTCATTGCGCAGGTGTTGCTACGTCTTAAGTCCGATTACGCAATTTCGCTCCGAGCCAGCACAGTAGTCTCATAGCATTCCTTTGCAAGGCTATTCGGAACCGCGGCGCTGAGCCGGCTCTCGAATTTAGCTATTGCGTGGGTTTTCCAGAGGATTTCACCGCGATCACTTCAATCTCCACCAACGCCCACGGCGCCGCCAGAGCCGCCACCTGCATGGCGCTGCGAGCAGGCTTATTGGGTTGGTCTTTGGTTCCGAAAAAGCGCGTGTAGGCCGCCATCATCCCGGGGAAATCCAGCTTGCCGCCCTTGGCCGGATCGCCAACCAAAAAGACGTGCATCATCACTACGTCGCCCATGGTGAGTCCCTCGGTCTTGAGCGCAACCTGTATCTTGGTCAGCGCACTCATGCTTTGCGTCTCGGTGTCGCCGTAGACGTCGGCCGTTCCTTTGGCCGGGTCAGCGGGAGTTTGCGGTGACGCTAACTGTCCGCTCAGGTAAAGCGTATCTCCCGCCCACACTCCGGTAGCGATCGGACGGTCAGACTGTTGAATGTGACGGACCGTAGTCTGCGCGCCTGCGGCGAGAGATGAGAGTAGCGTGATAGTGAGGAGGGTGAGGCACATCAACATTTTTCGCATTCATGTCTCCACTTTGAGTTTGACTAGGACTCGTTGACGCGGCTAACTATCATCAAGATCGTCCGCTGGGCCGCCAGAGCAGCCCCTTCCTGCCAGCCAATGATGCGGCTGCAGTGGTCCCCCGCAAAATAGATTCGATCGTCCGGCACAATGAATTCCCGATAGGGCCCGTTGAAGTAGGTTTCGTCAGAATTATAGTTCGGCCCGCGGCTGACCCAGGACCCGAGATTATAAGGGACTTTGCCCCAGGACATATACAGCGGCTTTTCAAGTTCCTTGGCTTTGCCTGGATGCAGCTTTTCGACTGCGGCTCTGGAGGCGGCGATCTTCGCCTCATTCGAGGGTAGCTTTCCAAAGTCGGTCCAGTTTTCGACGGCGTAACCGGCGATGAGGACTCCGCGTTTGGACATTAGCTTGGCGCTCGGATACCAGACTACAGAAATGGGGCCGGTAGTAAGGAATGAGATACCGCCGTAAATCTCGTCGCCGTCCTGTTCCCAGAAGCGCCGCGACTCCCAGGCAATTTTATAAGCGGAGTCATAGGTGACCTGCTCGAGCGCCGATTTCACGCGCGGAGCGAAGTCATTCGGTATTGTCCTAAGGATGCTGAGCGGTAGGGCACAAATACAGTACGACGCCTCGATAGAACGAACCGGACCGGATTCGCCTTCGCGGTACGATACCCGCACGCCGTTCGTTGTTTTTCTAATTTCAGTAATCGGGGAATTGTAGCGGACCATCTTGCCCAGGGAATCGGCGAACGCATACGGAATACGGTCCATGCCGCCAACCGGCTGGAACATGGTGGCCTGCATATCGCGCAGCTCTTCAAAGAGCATGGGCTGATAGAACTTTGACCGGAGCAAATCAGGCATCGAAAGCGGAGCACGAGGGATCTCGATTTGATCAGCCGCGCCGGGGTCCTGCTGGTCGCCAGAACGCGTCGAGCCGCGGTATTGGTAATCTGATTTCAGGTCGCCGTACGACTTGAGAAATTCCATCACCATCGCATGATCGTCTGGCGTGAAGGCCTGATCGAGCGCACCCTGATTCACACATTTAGCCAGCAGTTCGGCAACATGACCGCGAATATCATTGATGGCTTGCGCCTGGCGGATGGGTTTGCCGCCGAAGACGTTGTCGTTTTGGAGCATGGTGTTGCGCGAGGTATTCACTTCGACCTCGAGCGCCACGCCTAGCTCGTTGCAATAGCCGAGCATGGTTTTGTGCACGGAGGGGAGGCGCGCGGGGCCGCAGTTGAAGTAGTTGCCCGCGTCGAAGGTACAGTCCTGCGAGGTACCATCGTTGAAGGCCAGTTTGGACCCTCTTCGCAAGGTCCAGTTACGCCCACCGGGCCGCTCGCGCGCTTCGAGGACCGTGCAGTCGAAGCCCGCCCGGCGCATCTCGTAGGCGGAGACTAGTCCGGCGATGCCGGCGCCGAGGATGAGTACCTTGGTTCCCCGGCCGGTAGACGGAGGCAGCGGAAAGCCTTTCTGTTGTTCGACTTCCGCTATGCCTAGGAGTCCAAGCGAATACATAGTCATAAAGGCGGCGCCGTATCCGCCTGCCTGGGCGGCTCTGGCGATGAACTCGCGTCTGGTGATTCCCATCCTTATATATATGCTCCTTTGGTCAACCACTCGTCCTAGCGCGGGCCGGTCAACCAGGCCCTGATCGTCGTCGATGGTTACCGACTCTTCATTGGGAGTCTAAAACATTTTTTACGGCTGCCCCCCTGGCACGGCCCCAACCATATCTTCGAGTACTCGAGGATTTTGAACTCATTTGGCCCCGATTGACGTTCCCAGATCTTTCAGGCCGGGCCGGACCGCAATCCGGCTCAATGAGAGTACATTAGTCTGGCAAATTTGCACTGGTTAAGCTATTGATGGCTGCGATCCAAAACAATGGGGTCGAAAACAATGTCTAAGTCTCTGGTCATAATTCTCGCGTTGATCTTTTCAGTTACGGCTCGAGCGCAGCAAACTCCCGCGCCGCGGCCAGCGATGACGGGCATCTCGCATGTCACCTTCTTTACGGACGACATACCAAAGTCGCAAGCATTTTATTCGTCATTGCTCGGATGGGACCCGGTGCCGCCGGCCGGAACGCAGTCGGGGATCCGTTTCTACGCGAACCACCTACAGTATGTCGAGTTAGGGTCTCCGCCCCAGGGAGACCTAGCCGATCGTTTGGATGTGGTCGGGTTTTCCACCAATGACGCTGCGTCCTTGCGCAAGTTTCTTGCCGCTAGTGGAGTCTCGGTGCCGGATGCCGTCAGCGTCCAGCCAGATGGAAGCCGCAGCTTTCTCGTTCGAGATCCAGAAGGAAACAAGATTGAGTTTACTCAGGAAGGATCCCACTCCCCGGCGATCCCAAAATCCGCGTCGCAGCGATTGAGTGCTCACATCATCCACGCTGGGTACATGGTGCGTAACCGCACGGCGCTCGACCATTTCTACAAGGATCTGCTTGGATTCCACCTGTATTGGCAGGGCGGCGCTCAAGAGGGCCATATCGATTGGGTGATGATGCAGGTCCCCAACGGGACCGACTGGATCGAGTACATGTTATACCTGCCGGCCAATCCGCCGCGCGTGCAGTTAGGGAGCGCCAACCACATCGCGCCAGGCGTCGTCCGCGTCGCAGAGTTGCAAAAGAAATTGGAAGAGCGCGGCTGGAAGCCCGCTGACAGCAAGAATCCTCAGGTGCTTGGTGTCGACGGTAAAATGCAATTGGACCTGACCGATCCCGATGGAACGAGAGTGGAATTCATGGAGTTTTTACCGGCGAAGAAACCGTGCTGTGCTCCCTACACCGGGCCGCAGCCAAGTGCGTCCGCCGATTGGTAATGGTGGCGAAGGTTCGGTAGGTGGGTGCAAGCGTATTAACGCGAGGAGATAGAATGAAAAGATTTGTTCTTACCGTCCTTTTGTCAGTGGCGTGGAGTATCGCGGTGTGCGCGGCGCCGGCGCCATCGAAGGCCAACCCGATCCGTGTGCTCATTGTCGACGGTGAGAGCGCGGGTCCCTATCACGCCTGGCCACTGACCACCCCCGTTTTGGAAAAGGAACTGGAGGAAGCCGGGATATTTAAGGTCACGGTCGCAACCTCTCCTCGCTTTGGTGAGGACTTCAGCAACTTCAAGCCCGAGTTCAGCAACTACCAAGCGATCGTTTTGAATTACGACGCTCCTGACTGGCCGGCTGACCTGCGCACGCAACTTGAGCAATATGTAAGAAATGGTGGAGGGCTGGTAATAGTCCATGCGGCCGATAATGCCTTTCCCAATTGGCCAGCATTCAATCAGATGACCGGGATCGGCGGTTGGAGAGATCGATCGGAAAAGTCTGGTCCACTCTGGTATTTCAAGGACGGCAAGCTAGTCCCCGACAATTCCCCTGGTCCCGGCGGCTCTCACGGTGCCCGTCTTCCTTACCAGGTGGAAACGCGCTTGCCCGCACACCCCATTATGAAAGGTTTGCCGCGCGTCTGGATGCACGCCTCCGATGAGCTCTACGCAACGCTTCGTGGCCCCGGCGAGAATATGACTGTACTGGCCACCGCTCACTCGGATCCGAGCAACAAGGGCACCGGCCGGGACGAGCCGAGCCTCATCGTCGTAAATTACGGCAAGGGCAAAATATTTCACACCACTATGGGGCACGATGTTGCGGCGCTAAGCTGCGTTGGGTTCATCACCACATTGCAGCGGGGCACGGAGTGGGCCGCCACTGGCCGGGTGACCCAGAAAGTCCCTGCGGACTTTCCCACCGCGGAAACGGTCAGCTATCGCGTGGACATCGCGGAGATGGATCCAGCCTTTGTGAATGGCGCTCCGATGCCAAATGTGTTCAATGCATTGGCGGATTCGGCGCTGGCGGCTATGCGCACTCGTGCCGGCGAGCTCGGTATTGGTGGCGTGGCGGTGGTGGCCTACTTCGATGGCGATAAAATTCAGTCCTGGGGTTCGAAAATGTTGGTGGTCGGCAGAATGAGGGATGATCCCTCGCAGACCGAGAAGGGCAACAACCTGCTCGGCATCGCTTACGCCAAAGCCGCGGAGATGGCCGACACCCTCAAAGACAGCGGCACCAGTGCACGCCCGCCGATGACCGGCGAATTCGGGTGGAACGGCGGCGTAATTGTCCGCGGCAAATATGGCTACTTGATCGCCGCGTTCAGCGGCGGGAAATCCGAAGACGACGTCAAAGTATCCAGAGCTGGGGTGGCGCAACTTCAAACCGGACTCTGATGCCTGGGGCTCAAGCGCCTCCGAATTTTTCATTCCAAAACTTCTGTGCCGTAACTCGGCGCTATCTCGGGCTGGATTGACCCAAATTCCATTTCGAAGTTAGATTCAAGCGCAGCGCGGACGGGGAGAACGAATGCCGGTTTCGATGGAACGGTGGGGTGCAGGGGTGTGGGCTGCGGTGGGAATCCGATTCGGATTGCTGGCGATGGCCGTTGGCTCGACGATCTGGGGGACGTGGACGCCTCAGAATCCCGGGATCGATACGAATTTGCGCGGGGTGAGCGCGGCCTACAGCTTGGATTCAGCGGGGACGCGCTCGCCGGTACTGTGGGCTTCCGGATCGAATGGCGTGATTTTGCGGTCGATGTCGATGGTGCACGGAACCAATTGGACGCAACTTACGGTAACCGGCGGGGAAGCCTTGGATTTTCGCGGCATCCGCGCATTCGACGCGCGGACGGCTTACGTGATGTCGATTGGAGGCGGCGGCTTATCGCGTATTTACAAAACCACAGATGGCGGAGTGAATTGGAAGCTGCAATACCAGGATAACCGGCCGGGATTTTTTCTGGACGCGCTGGCGTGCGCTTCGGAAAAGGATTGCTTCGCACTGAGCGATCCCGTGGAGGGCAAATTCCTGTTGCTGCGCAACCTGGACGGCGAGCACTGGACCGAACTTCCCCGCGATAAGATGCCCGCCGCACTGGCCAATGAAGGTGCTTTTGCAGCCAGCGGAACTTCGATCGCGCTATGCGGTTCAGACGATATCTATATCGGGACCGGCGGGCCCGCGGCGCGCGTATTTCATTCCGCAGACCGCGGGCGGACATGGATCGTGGCGGAAACCCCGATCTTGAGCGGCGATGCTTCGTTGGGAATTTTTTCGGTCACTTGTACCGGCAGCGCGGTAATCGTCGTCGGCGGAGACTATAAGAACGTGAATCGTTCCGATCGGGTGGCTGCGTATTCTCTCGATGCTGGCAAAACCTGGAAGCTGGCGACGCAGCAGCCCAATGGATTTCGCTCGGGGTTGGCGTTGGTTGCAGGACGGCTATTGGTGGCGGTCGGGCCCAATGGCGAAGACGTGAGCGTGGATCTGGGCGTCACCTGGACGCATTCGGGTTCGCTAAACTTGAATGCGATCACTGCGCTCGATAACCAGACCGTCTGGGCGGTGGGGGCAGGCTCGGCGACGGCGCGCTTCGACCCGCTGCTTTCCGCACTACGACAGACCTCGCATCGGAGATAGCACGTCCCCCAGCCTGTTTCCGGGAAAGTTGCAGCGACCACCTCAAATACTCGGCGTATTCCGCCTCTTCCGCAACAAGGTAGGCGGTCGCACGCCACAAGTTCTTCCCCCTGTGTTCTGAACGACACTCGCCCGTAAGCCCAGCTGCTGCCTTAATTTGCGCGCATCGCTCACGTAAAGGCAGGCATAACAACAGGAATTTTTCGCCTCACGCCGACTTCACCGCTCTTGCCATAAGCGTCGGCTAAAGTGTCCCAAACGAGACAGTCTCCACCTTTCAGTTTGGTATGATCCCGATGTCGAAAATAATCGTGGTGGGGCCGCCTACCCTTTCATAAAGACCACTTCATAATTGAGAGACTCGGGAGCTTCTGGATCGCCCGAGTCTCTTTCCACAAACCCGGCCCATCGGCATAAATTCAGGGGACACGCGCGGAAGAAGTTTTGTGCGGCCGTGAGGTAGTTCGTCCATTGCGAAAAACACCCGGGACGAGCTTGGGAAGGACTGAGTCACCGTGAAGAGAGCACTAACATTTGCTTTTCTTTCGATCCCGATCGCCACACTACCGACCGCTGCTGGGAATCTCCACAGCCCGGCCGCCCAGAGCGGTTCGGCAAGTTGGATTCCAGGTTTTGCGATGCCTTACCTTCGATACCTTGGCGCATCCCCAGAGCCGCTAAGCTTACTCATGATGGGATCGGGAATGATTCTCTTTAGATTCGTGAATCGATGGTGGCGCCGAAGAGTGCCGGCAACGGGAGCCTGAAGGAACACGGTTTTGCTAGCGTGGAACTCGAGAGTTTGCAGTAATGAGAGCAGCCGTTGGAACGAATATCCCACCAAACGAATTGCGCAAGCAAATGCGTGCGTTTGATGCCCAAGCCTTTCTCGATTCAGCTGGTGTAGCGCGAAAAATTGCGGAGTATCCAAAGTCAGAGAAGAAGAATTACGTGAAGACTGCGATGCAATTTCCAAGCCATGCGGTGACAGACACCATCAGATCTACGCCAATGCGCCCGCCCTTCGCTAGGCGGGTCAGCATCGGAACTGAAACTCCCGGTGCCCAATCTCTTGCGCGACCGCTGACCACGTCATCTTCCGCGATCGACGCTTCAGCATCTTGTATGGAGGGGGCCATCACTGTCGGCGCCGGAACAATTTGGACCAGCTGTAGAGCACAAACGACGCCAACAACAAGTCGTAAAGAGCTTCCTCGAATAGGACTTGGCCCGGAATAACTTCCCGTTAGCCGGTCACTCGGGCGCAATTCCATGAGGCTCCGGCAAAGCGCCTGCGGCTGCGTCAATTCGACGAGTACTCGACTACCCCCTCGTCGAGATGCACAAGTTTCGCACCGCCAGACGCATCAGGAATTCACGATCTGAACCACGTTTTGCTCCTCTCAATCACCGCAAAGCCGGGTTCTCTGGGCTGAATACGCCTGTGGGATTATCTTTCCAGATCCAGGCATGGACCAACCATTGAGTCTTAGCGATGAAGTGACCTCCTTGTTCGCGGCATTGGCTCTCACTCAATCCGTGAGGGTTTTCTAGGTGTGGCAGTATGCAAATATTTTCATGGCGGTGCCAGACCGCCAACGATTTTGGAAATGGCGGGTTCAATGGCTGGCCGTCAGGCCCTTCCGGCGCATTCCAAAAATAACCGACGCCGGCCAGAGAGTATCCGCCCTGCGGGGCCGAGCTCTTCACATAGAGCAAAATGGGAGGCTTCTCTATATCAAAACGATTCGGCTCCATAGTCAGAACATAGTGGATTCCCATTCCAGGCATATCACCACCCACCACCTGATATCCGTCGGCTTCAGCCGCATGCACGTCCTGGTATTTTGCCGTTGCTTGTCTGGCTCGTTCTAACTCGGCCGCAGTGTTCTTCAGTTCCGCATATGTCAGAGCCGCGCCATTTGCGTGGGACGGGTGCGGCATCATGGTGCCCGAGGACGCTTGTTCGTTACCGACTGGTGACATCTGCGCCACCGCGGTGAGGCCCAGCACAAAAAAGAGAGCTATCGTTCGACGGATTGCTTTCATTTGATTTCCTCCTTCTTCTTTTCTTCGAAGTAGCCGAAAAACAGTGAATCCGAACCGAGACGTAGTCTTTGCTCGGCGTATAGTAGGCATTGCTGAGAGCTTGCAGTTCGATCACGTTCACACAATACAGAGCCGCCTCTGAATCGTGTCTGAATGCGCTGTTCAGGTGGCGTTCAGCTTGGTTCTCGTCTCCTTGCATAAAAAAGGGGAAAACATGCGGGTGCTTGTCGTGGAAGACGAGGGGTTTCTAGCCAGGCAGCTCACCGCCGCGCTTCGCCGCGCGGGCTACGCTGTGGACCATGCGGCCGACGGCGAACGCGCTGACCTTCTCGGACACGATGAACGCTACGACGCCGTTGTTCTCGACTTGGGATTACCTAAAGTGGATGGGTTGACGTTGTTGCGCCGCTGGCGCGAGGCGGGGCAGGCAATGCCGGTGCTCATCCTGACGGCGCGAGGCAGTTGGCACGAAAAGGTTCAGGGGATTGACGGCGGGGCTGATGACTACATGGCTAAGCCGTTCCGTATGGAGGAATTGCTGGCGAGGTTGCGCGCACTTATCCGGCGATCGAGCGGACAGAGCAAACCTGAACTTCGCTGCGGTCCGCTGGTGCTCGACCCGCGGTCCGGCAAAGTGACCCTCGAAGGCGCGGAGGTGAAACTGACCGGCCACGAATTTCGCGTGCTTTCTTATCTAATGCACCACAGCCAGCGCTTAGTTTCGCAAAGCGAGCTCACTGAACATATTTACTCCCAGGACTTTGACCGCGATTCGAACACGGTTGAAGTTTTTATCGCTCGCTTGCGGCGAAAGCTGGGTTCGGACTTCATCGAGACAGTGCGAAGCCTTGGTTACCGCATGAAGGCCCATCCATGAATTGGCTGCATTCTTTCCGGTGGCGAATTCTTCTCGGCACTGTTCTCTGGACGCTTGGACTGATCCCGTTAATGCATTTGTTATTCCTCGTGGTGCACGGCCAGCTTCGTTTCATGCCTGGGTGGGGCATAGGAATTTCTATCGTTTTTGCGACTTTGTGCATACTGGGGGGAATTTGGCAGTTCCGCGCCGGACTGTTGCCCTTCGGCCGTCTGCGTCGACAACTATCGGGTCTGCGCGATGGTTCCGGCCTCAGGATCGAAGGAACCTATCCAACAGAAGTGCAGCCATTGGTGAACGATCTCAATTCCTTGTTGGAGCACCGTGAGCGGATCGTCCGGCGGGCACTGGCGAAAGCTGGCGATCTCGCACATGGATTGAAAACGCCGCTGGCGGTGCTGGCCCAGGAGGCCGAACAGTTCGAGGCAGCAGGCCAACACGAAATCGCATCCACCATCAGCCTGCAAGTTGATCGGATGCGCAGGCAAGTTGACTATCACCTGACGCAAGCCCGCGCGACTACTCCCGGCAACGCACCCAGTGCCCGCTGTCCCGTGCTGGTTTCTGTTGAAGGGCTGACGCGAACCTTGGAGAAAATCTACGCCGCTCGCGGGCTTGCGATTAAGGTCGATGTTTCGCCCGGACATTTCATTCGTGGGCAACGCGAAGATTTGGAAGAGATGCTGGGGAATCTGCTGGATAACGCCTGTAAGTGGGCAAAGTCCGACGTCAAGATACAATCCGTGCAGGAAAATGGTGCGGTAGTTCTGACTGTGGATGACGATGGCCCCGGCCTGCCCCCCTCCATGCGCGATCAAGTGTTGCAGCGAGGAGTGCGCGCTGACGAAGCCGCCCCCGGTTCGGGACTGGGATTGGCAATCGTTCGCGATCTTGCCCAACTTTACGAGGGGACGATCACGTTGGACGACTCGCCTATAGGCGGTCTGCGCGCGAGCCTCCGGTTACCCTCCTGAATGCCTGGCATAAGGATTTGCTCAACCCGAAGCGATCCGATTCGCGAAATGCATTTAGAATCTTTCGGAAATCCATCTCAGTGCGCTGACGAAAAACGCCTTTCCGTAGAAGTGATCCATTTGGCGTCCCGATTCTAGGAGATAGCTCCCGGATTGTCGATTATTACCGGCCATCAATTCTGTGAGTCACGCCCCTTAAACAGCGGTAGCCGAGAAGCTGTATTCTTCTCCAGTTGGGATTTTCTTGCTTCAGGAGGAAGGAGCTCCGCTTCCGGCTCAGATCTTGGCAGGTCGACGCCGGAGGAGCAGAGCCCCAATGACTACGATTCTGTTTATCCCACTCCGCTTGCTGCACCACGGCCACGTACTGAAGTGCGGTTCCCGTACTGGATGGACCAAGGCCGCAGCCGCTTCATAAGGCGATCCGCAGTCTGCAAGGACCCCCAAATCACTCCTCTCTCAGCGCGACTACAGGTTCAACCCGTGTGGCGCGACGCGCGGGCAGCCAGCACGCCACCAGCGCCACCGCGATCCACACACCTACCGCCGATGACCAGGTGACCGCGTCGAAGGGGCTCACGCCTTGCAGGAGGGCGGTGAGCAGGCGCGACGCCATCGCGGAAATGAGCAGGCCGATCGCGATACCCGCGATCGTGACCCGGAGACCCTGCGCGATTACCATCTGAACGACCTCGCGTGGGCGCGCGCCGAGTGCCATACGAATGCCAATTTCGCGGGTACGCGCGGTTACGTGGTAAGCCAGTACGCCGTACAGTCCGACTGCCGCGAGCACCAGCGCGAGCGCCCCGAGAATGCCGAGCACCCACAACTCGAAGCGCGCCTGCCAGAACGACGCATCGAGAGAATCGCTGAGACGCCGGACGCCGTAAGTGCGGAAATCGGGGTCGGCGGAAACCAAAGTTTGGCGAACGCGTTCCATCAGAGGGCCGGGGTCGCTGGCCGTCTCCACCACCATGAACACGATGCCGCCTTCGTAAGCTTGGGAGAACGGCAGATATACGTGCGGCAGGGTGACCTCGTTCATAGAACGAATTTTGGAATCGCGCGCTAACCCCACCACCTGGAGGATCCTGGAATGGTCGCAACCTACTTGAAGCATTCGGCCGACAGCCGGCTGGTTGAGCCAGAGCCGGCGAGCGAGCGTCTGATTTACGATGGCGACCGGCGAGCCCCCCGCTTTGTCTGTGCTCGCGAAGTCACGCCCTTCGAGCAGGGAAATTCGCAGTGTATCGAGAAAGCCCCGATCGATGGTCGTGGTGGTGGCGGGCGTTGGATGATCTCCTTCACGTGCGATGCACGTGCCCGCAACGCCCGCAGCGTACATCGGTAATCGCGTGGTGAGCGACGCGCTGCGAACGCCGGGTAGCGCGCGCAAGCGAGCGAGCGTCTGATCGTAAAAAACCCGGCTAGACGCCGGCGTGAACGGCGGGGCCGGTACGAAGGCCGGGGCGTACAGGCGATTCGCGCTGGCGAAGCCGGGATCGAGATTGTGGAAGCGGACGACGAGGCGCGCAAACAGGCCAGCTGTCAGCAGTAGCACCAGTGAAAGAGCGATCTGGCCCGTGAGCATCGCGAGGCGCAGCCGCAGCCGTCCCCCGGCGATGTTCGTGCCTTTAAGCACGGCCGCCAGGTCGCCTCGGCTCGACTGCAGGGCGGGCAAGAGTCCGAACAAAAGCGCGGCGAGCAGCGCTACCGAGCCTATGTAGAGGAGCACGCGAAAATCGAGCGGCAGATCGATGCGGAACACCTCACCGAACGGCAGCATGGGAAGCGAGGCCAACAACAGGCGGTTGGTGGCATATGCGACGAATATGCCCGCGATGCCGCCGAGAATGCCCAGCGCGAGATTTTCGGTCATCAACTGGCGCAGCACGCGCGCCCTGTCAGCACCCAGTGCGAAACGTACCGCGATCTCACGCTGCCAGCAGATTTCCAACGTTCATGCAGGCGATGAGCAGTACCAGCGCCACCACGACGATCAGCAGAATTACGACCGGTACGGCCTGCCGGCGGCCCACCGGATTGGGAATGCCGCGCACGAGTTCTAACAGGAGGGGCGCTACGGCATCCTTTGCCATATCCGGATTCTCGCGGTGGATCAGTGTGGCGACGGCGTTCAACTCGGCAGCCGCCTGCGACACTCCGACGCCGCGCTTCAGGCATCCGAATACCATTCCCTGACGATTGTCGGCGCCATTTCCGGCCCAATAGCGGAACGGTACCCAAAGGTCGATGCGTAGCGGCGCGTAAATACCGGCAAACTCCGGAGGCGCGACTCCGACCACCGTGTAGACGTGCGATTCCGAACGGACGGTCTTACCGAGGACGCCCGGGTCGCCATGAAACAACTCTTGCCACGCGTGATGGCTGATGACGGCCTCAGGTTCATCCTCGCGCGTGAACCATCGCCCCATCATCGTGCGTGCGCCGAGCACCGCAGAGTAATTGGCCGAGACTGGCTCGGCGCCAATCAGTGTGGCGTTGCCTTCGAAGCTGAGGTCGGACTCTTCCGGCTCCGAGATTGCCAGCCCGTCGAGCGACTGGTTCCGGTCGCGGAGGGCGCGGTATTCCGGGTAAGAAAACAGGGGACTGCCTCCGCGGCTGAATACGGCCACGCGATCGGCGTTGCCAACCGGCAAGGGGCGCAGATACATGGAGTCGAGCAGGCTAAAGATGGAGGCGTTCACGCCGATACCGAGCGCGAGGCAGAGGAGCGCCAGGAGAGTGAAGCCGGGTGATTTGCGTAGGAGACGGATCGCGAGCGCGAAGTCCTGCATGGCTGTTTAGACACCGCGCAGCGGAAGATTGTTCCGTTAGGGAAGGCTGATGCGAGGGCGCTGCCCTCGCGGTCCCGGGAAAATGAGGTGCATTTGGTCGTATTATGCCCTACGCGCCATTGTGATCCCGCTCGATTCCGAGCCGATCGTCGGCTAACCGGAAGTAATGGCGCGAATCGGGTCTGCCGGGATTACTTCCGGCTTGCCCGTTATCTACCCGGAAGCGGCGTCGGTCCTGTGGCCAACTTTTCGGAATCAGGCCGCCTGGCCCGCTAGGGGTGATTCCAGTCGATGTCCGGAATTCGGCAGACCCATTGCGGGCGTTGGCGCTCCTGTTTCGCCAACTCTACTTCATGGTGTTTCTGTACCTGCTCGGAGAAAACTTCGCCGGTAGTCTTTACGGACCAATCGTTGGGTGCACTGCGCCGAGGTGCGGCGTCGGCGTCCTTGGCGTTGACCGCCGCGACCGGGGCCGGCCGGTGCTCGAGCGCGGCCCGGAGCTGAGCTCGCCCGCGGTGTATCCGGCTGCGCACCGTGCCCAGCTTGACGCCCAGGGTGGCGGCGATCTCTTCGTACGAGAAACCCTCGATATCGCAAAGCACCACGGCGGCACGGTACTCCGGCGGAAGCGCCTTCAGTGCGGCCTGACTCGTCGTCAAGGTGACTGTCATCGAAGGCCTCGGCGGGCGTGGGCTCGGAGCCGGGCAGCCGGTGAACCATTTCGTCGGCCAGGCCCTCGAACCTGATCCGCTGCTTGCGCCGGGCCCAGTCCAGGAACAGGTTGGTGGTGATGCGATGCAGCCAGCCCTCGAACGTCCCGGGGGTGTAACTGGACAGCGACCGGAAGACCCTGACGAAGACCTCCTGGGGTAGATCCTCGGCGTCGTGCGGATTGCCGGTCAGCCGGTAGGCGAGCCGGTAGACCGAGCGGAATCGTCGGACGATGTCCTCCCACGTCGGGAGGTTCCACTCGGGCTGAGCAGGCTGTGTCGGCGCGGATTCCAGAGCCCTGGCCTCCTCGAGCAAACCGCCCTCCGGGTCGCAGATTGCCGCGACTCTTACCATCGTGCCCTGGATTCTTCCGTTGCGCCAGTTGGGACCGGATAGGCGGGCGGCTCGACCACGAGGACCGCGGAGGACGGCCGGTATCGCCTAGGTAACGGCCCGGGATCCCGGAGAGTTCCCGGACCCGCGCATCTGGCGCTAGGCTGCTGCGGGTGGTCCACTTGCCTATGCCGCTGAGTACATACCCGAGGCCCGTTGCTGGCCGCCCGGGCGTATGCGGCCGACCTGGGCGGCACCGAGCCAGTGCCCCCGGCGGTGGCGCGACGCTCGCTTCCTGGCCTGCGCGGTCGGGGCCAGGACCGCGGTCGAGATCGGCACCGGCTGCGGCAGCTCCGGCATCTGGCTGCTGCGCGGAATGCGCCCCGGCTCCACGCTCACCAGCGTTGATATCGAGCCGGAATACCAGCGAATGGCACGGAAAGCGTTCACCCAGGCCGGCTTCGCGCAAAACCAATGCCGTCTTATCCTGGGCCGCGCGCTAGACGTGCTTCCCCGGCTCTCCGATGGCACCTATGACATGGTTTTTTGTGACGCCGATGTGCGGGACTATCCGGATTACCTGCTCGCCGCGCTGCGGCTGTTGCGGCCCGGCGGCGTCGTGGCTTTCAATAACGCGCTGCCGACGGAGCGCTCCGGGACGACGCCGAGGACTCCGACGACACAACCGACGTCGCTCACCAGGTACGCGGGGATGACCGGCTCGTCCCGGTCCTGGTGCCGCTGGGCAATGGCCTGCTCGCCGCGGTCAAGAGGGGAGACTAGGCCAGGTCATCCGACCACGGACTTCAAGGCATCACCAACCTTAGCCGCCTCGTCCGCCGTCAGTTCAACAACCAGCCGCCCGCCCCCTTCAAGCGGGACCCGCATCACGATGCCGCGCCCCTCCTTAGTGACCTCAAGCGGACCGTCGCCCGTCCGCGGCTTCATCGCCGCCATTCTCCCATCCCCTTCCTCCCGGCTCCATGTGCTGTACCGCTGCGAGGCACCGCGCCCTCAGACCCTGCGTCCTCCGGTACTGCGCACGCCAGACCCCGGGTGCCCGCTGCGGAACCGGCCAGCCACAACCGTTTCTATCCGTCGCCCTATTATCCCGTGTTCCGAAGCAGAATGGTAATGATCGGCCATGCTCGCTGCCGTCCGGGGGCGTGTAGCGGCCTTTTCGCCGGCCGTTCAGCGATTTCGCCGGCGTGTCGCATGATCAGGTCCGCTGAGCGCGCGCCGCTGGCCCAGGACGATCCCGGAGATCCGGTTTGAGCTGCGGCGCGGGCACGGGAGGAAGCGAAAGTGGGAGAAAGCACCGAGCGGCAGGCTCGGGCGATGCGGCGCGTGCTCATCGACCTGTCTCCGCTGCGGCGGTCACGCAATCTGCGCCTGCTGGTCCTCGGTCAGCTCGTGTCCGTGCTCGGCACCCAGCTGACCACGGTGGCGGTGCCGTACCAGGTGTACCAGCTGACCCACTCGTCCCTCGACGTGGGTTTGGTATCGCTGGCCCAGCTCTTCCCGCTGATCGGCGGAGCGCTGCTGGGCGGATCGGTGGTCGACGCCATGGACCGCCGCCGCCTGCTGATGGTGGCGCAGGTGCTGATGGCCGGCTGCAACGCCGGCCTCGCGGTCAACACCGACCTGGGGACGTCGCTGTGGCCGCTGTTCTCTCCCGGCCCTGGCGGCCGGGTTCGCCGCGCTGGACGATGCCGGGCGCAGCGCGATCGTCCCGAACCTGGTCCAGCGGTCCGAGATGCCGACCGCGAACGCCATCTTCCAGGCCCTGTTCCAGTTCGGCCTGGTGGCGGGCCCGGCCGTGGCCGGGCTGCTGCTGGCCGGGGCGGGGGTCAGGTTCGTGTACTGGTTGGACGTGGCCAGCTTCGGAGCGGCGCTGCTGGCGGCCTTCCTGCTCTCCCCCCAGCCCCCGGCCGGGGCGGCGGGCCACCGGCCCGGTCTGCGCTCGATCG
>CAWCKP010000011.1:367500-1535443 GCA_963796165.1 uncultured Acidobacteriota bacterium | reverse complement strand
AATCCTGCCCGCTCCGGCGTGGCTGCTAGAGATGCTCACCGCACCCGCACGGAGAATGGGCCCAACGCCAGCGGTTAGCGGCGACATCATTCCGGAGGGGCAGCGCAACGCAACCTTAACCAGGCTGGCTGGTGCGATGCGGCGGCAGGGGACCACTCCACAAGCCATCGAGGCTGCGCTACTGGCCGAAAACGTGGCCAGGTGTCATCCGCCGGTATCGGAAGCCGAGGTTCGGGAAATTACGCGCTCGATTTCCCGATACGCGCCAGCACACAAGCCGCAGAACCTGGAGCTGGAGTCGGCTGCCCTGCTGGAGGATACGCGCCATTTTATCCGCAGGTTCCTGATCATTACCGACGCCCAAACCGTGGCACTCTGCCTATTCATTCTTTACACCTACGCGGCGGAGCAATTCGAATGCGCGCCATACCTACAGGTCACTTCAGCGGAAAAGCGGTCCGGCAAGAGCCGACTTCTGGAGGTACTGGAGCTACTCGTCAATCTCCCGTGGCTAACGTCTCGAACCTCTGCTGCCGCGCTTGTTCGCAAGCTAAATGGAGATCGGCCGACGTTACTGTTGGACGAAAGCGATGCCGCCTTCAGCGGAGACAAAGAATACTCTGAGGCCCTGCGCGGCGTGCTGAACGCTGGACATCGTAAAGGCGGGAAGGTCTCCCTCTGCCTCGGTAAGGGCTGCAACATCAAGGCCGTTGACTTTTGTGTGTTTGGGCCAAAGGTCATCGCTGGTATTGGCGGGCTTCCGGACACAGTGGCCGATCGCGCGATTCCCATTCAACTTCAGAGAAAGCGACCTGGCGAAAATGTAGAGCGATTCCGGCGGCGGCTAATTGATCCTGCCGCCCACGATCTTCGAGAACGTCTCGCGCACTGGGCAACTCAGGACCGACTGGAAATTCTACGTAGTGCGTGGCCCGAGTTGCCAGAAGCATTGTCAGACCGTCAGCAGGATGTCAGTGAGCCTCTGCTCGCGGTTGCCGATCTCGCCGGCCAGGAATGGGGCAAGGTTGGACGTACATCCCTGACAGAACTCTTCGGCGGTCCGGCCGCCGCCGATGAAAGCCTTGGCGTCAGGCTCTTGTCCGACATCCGGGTAGCGTTCGAAGGACAGGATCGGCTGGGTTCAAAAGAACTTGTCGCGGCGCTCGTGGCGATTGAGGGGTCTCCTTGGCCGGAACTGAACCATGGCAGAGAGATCACCGCCACTACAGTCGCTCGCCTCCTGCGAAAGTTCGAGATTGGCCCACGGACGATCCGCTGTAGTGCAGACACGTTCAAGGGATGCCTCCGGAGTTCCTTCGAGGACGCATGGAGTCGCTACTTAGGCCCTAACTCGTCTCCGGCTGATCCAGCCGTCACACCGTCACAAGCCGCGAAGATTCTGAATGAAACACAACTTTCCGAACCGTCACACGAGCCCACTGTTGCGGTTCAAGAAGGCGAAGTGGAAGCAGTATTTGTAGGGCTTGTGACGCCTGTTACGGCTCATACATGCGAACAAGCGCCACGTCGCACGAAGCCAGTGGTGGCGGGTGAGCTATGACTGCGCCAGAGTTGGTCCACAGAATCGAGGCCGCCGGCGGCCTACTGACACTGAGGGGCGACCGCATCCGGTACGAGTTACCGGAAGACGCCGCGTCAATGGTCGAGGTGCTGCGCCAATACCGTACTGAGGTTATTCAAGTACTCCGGGAACGCGAGCGGCGAGAGGCGCCCCAAGCAGGGCAATTTCGCGAAACGACTTCCTGATACGCATTCGTCATGTCCGGAAAACGCGCGCCGAAGCGCTCGTCGTTCGGGCCGATCAACGGATTCGATGCCTGTAAATTGATGTGATCGCTAAAGGCCACCAGCGCGCCCTGAGAGTAATTGGGGATTGATGCCGCCCGCGGCGTTGGTGAGAATCGCGGCGCGGATTCCCATCCGCCCCAGCACGCGCATGGGAAAAACCACTTGCACAGCGGATAGCCCTCGTAGAAATGCGACCCGCCCCTGCATCGCCGCGACCGGAATATTCCCGGCCTTGCCGATGACCAGTTGTCCGGCGTGGCCGATCGCCGTGGAGCGCGGAAAATGGGGAATCTTGGCGTAGGGGATACGGCGGGTTTGGCAATCCCGTCGGCAAACGCGCCCAAGCCCGCATCCCAGGACGATGGCGACGCGCGGGCGCAGCTTGGTTTTCGCCAGAATGAATTTAGCGGCGCGCTCGGATCGAGCGAAGGCGCCGGTATCGCCGCCGAATTTTTGCCAGGCGCGGTCATCGCAGAACATCCCTACGATGGATGCGGACATCAGATTGGCCATCGTGCCGGACAACATCGCGCGAATGCCCAGCCGTGCCAGATCGGATTTGCGGTTGGGCGCCAGCGCGCCGATGCCGCCGATCTGAATGCCGATCGAACTCAAGTTCGCAAAACCGCACAGCGCGAAAGTGGCGATGGTAAACGACCGCGGGTCCAGCGCCTCCTTCATCGGACCCATCGCTGAAACGCGACCAACTCATTGGTGACCATGCGCAATCCCAGCAGGTTGCCGATCTGCAGGCAATCGTGCCACGGGATGCCGATCAGCCAGGCCACCGGCGCAAAGAGCCAACCCAGGATCTGCTCGAGGCTGTTGGGAAACCAAATGTGGTGATAGCCCAGCCAGTTGTGCGCGGCGCCGAAGATGCCGTCGACCAAGTAGATCAGCGCGATAAATGAGATCAGCATCGCGCCTACGTTGATGGCCAAATTCAGTCCGTCGGAGGTGCCGCGGGAAATCGCGCCCAACGAGTTGGCGTCGCGCTCGGTCTGCGCCATCACCACCTTGCCGCCGTGAGTGGCACTTCTGTTTCCGGTACCAGCATCTTCGAAAGCAGGATGGTGCCCGGCGCGGTCATGATCACCGCAGCCAGCAGGTGCTTCGCTTCGATTCCGTAGAGAATGTACGCGGCCATGATTCCGCCGGAAACGTGGGCCATACCGCTGGTCATAATGGTCATCAGTTCGGAGCGCGTGACATTGGCCAGGAATGGACGAATGGTAAGAGGCGCCTCGGTCTGACCCATGAAAATGCTGGCGGCCACGTTGAGCGATTCGGCGCCGCTGGTGCCCATGGTGTAGGTCATGATGCGCGCCGCCTGCTTGATGATGAACTGCATCACGCCCCAGTGATAGAGCAGCGCAAAAAGTGCGGCGATGAAGATGATCGTCGGAAGCACCTGGAAGGCGACGAAGAAGCCCATCGGCGATACTTTTTTCCCCAGCGGGCCGAAGACAAACTCCGAGCCGTAGAAGGCAAAGTCCAGCAGCCAATTCACCCCGGCGCCCGCCTTCTGAAACAGCAGCCGGCCGTATTCCCACCGCAGCACCAGGAAGGCAAACCCCACCTGCAGCCCCACACCCCAGGCAACCGTTCTCGGGCGAATGGCGCGCCGATTGGTCGAGAAAATGAAGGCCAAGCCCATCATCGTTGCCATGCCAATCAACCCGACGAATCGATGCACGGTGAAAGGCCTCCTTTTTTTCCTGCAAATGCACTTTGCAGCTCTTACCCACTAAATTGGGGCGAGAAGATTTCCCACTGACCGAATTTCAATCCGTGCCGATCACCCGATGCACCAGTGGCACCGGCGGCGGCGCTTCGGGAGCGATGCAAAAGCTTTCTTCCAGCAGTTCGCAGGCTTCTTCCAGACGCAAATCCGAATTGTAGTGGACGGTGCACAGCGCTTCGCCGGCGCGCACCGCGTCACCTACTTTTTTCTCGAGCACAATCCCCACCGCTGGATCCACTCCGTCCTCTTTCTTTTCCCGGCCGCCTCCGAGGACCATTCCCGCCACACCCACATTTTCGCAGCGAATCGCGGAAACAAAGCCGTCGCGCGGCGAGTGAATCTGGCGCGGGTGAGCGGCGCGCGGCAGGCGTCCCACGTCGTCGATCACTCCGGAATCGCCGCCTTGCAACTGCACGATCTGGCGAAATGTATCACGAGCGCGCCCGGAGGAAATCATTTCCCTGGCGAGGGTGCGGCCTTCGGCCAGGTTGGCCGAACGCGAGCCCAGCAGCAGCATCCACGCAGAAAGCTCGATGCACAGGTCGATCAAGTCCTGCGGTCCGCCGCCATGGAGAACTTCGATGCACTCTTCCACTTCCAGCGCGTTGCCGATTTTTCGCCCCAGCGGCTGGCTCATGTCGGTGATTAGCGCGACCACTTTCTTGCCCATGCGTGTGCCGGTCTCAACCATCAGCTCCGCCAAGTACACCGCGTCTTTTTGTTCTTTCATGAATGCGCCATCGCCAGTCTTTACGTCCAGGACCAGCGCGTCGATGCCTTCCGCCATTTTCTTGCTCATGATCGACGCGCAAATCAGATAGGGGCTCTCCACCGTCGCGGTGACGTCGCGCAGGGCGTACAGCTTTTTGTCCGCCGGAGCGATCTGCGGCGTCTGCCCGATCAACCCGCACCGGCATTCCTGCAAAACGCGCTCGAACTCGGCCCGCGAAAGGTTCACGTTGAACCCGGGGATGGATTCGAGCTTGTCCAGTGTGCCGCCGGTGTGGCCCAAGCCGCGGCCGCTGATCATTGGGACGTACAGCCCCGCAGCGGCGACGATGGGCGCGATGACCAGCGAAGTCTTGTCGCCCACCCCGCCGGTAGAATGCTTATCCACCTTGGCCGCGGGCAGATGCGAAAAATCCAGCCGCTCGCCGGATTGCAACATCGATTCGGTGAGCGCGGCGAGTTCAGCGCGGGTCATGCCGCGCCACAGGACAGCCATCAACCACGCAGCCATCTGGTAATCGGGAATCGTGTCGTGAGTGGCGCCCGCGATCAGGAAGGCGATCTCCTCAGCGGTCAGTTCTTCAGCATTGCGCTTCTTCCGGATCAGATCGACGGCGCGCATTCCGGGGATTGTAGCAGGGGAACTCCGTGGAATGGGAGGATTGAAGGTGCGGCCCAGTGTTCAGGCCCATTTTGGCCAATTCGTTGTGTCCCGCCAGCAGAAAGGTACTCTGCACAAGCCCAACGTCCAAATCGGATATTCTGCCTTGCAGTGGCCGTTTTGAAATGAGCAGGGGCGATAATCCTCCGGAGGAGAGATGAACTTTCTCTACGATCGCAACATTCTTCGATTGGTTCTCGCGAGTTTGTGCGCTTCGTTTGTTGCGCTCCCCAGGCTTGCGGCCCCACCACTGGCGCCTCCCGCCGCGACCACGGCCGCGCCGCCATCCGGGGCCCTTGGGGAGAACGTCGAACAGGGGAAATTCACTCTGCACAAGTTCGAGCAGCCCATCGGGCAGGAAAGCTACGAGATCACGCGCGACAGCGATTCGCTCTCGGTGAAGATCGAATTCAAGTTTACCGATCGCGGCAGCGACGTGCCGCTCACCACCACGTTCCGGTCTGTGAACGATATCACGCCCTCCGCTTTCGAAATCAAGGGCAAGAATTCGCGCCTCTCCACGATTGATCAAGCCGTGGACGTGCAGCCGGGAAAAGTGCGGCTTCGCGATCGTGACAAATGGACCGACACCGCGCGCCCGAAACAATTCTTCACCATTGCCGGCTATGCCCCGGCCACGATGCAGATGCTGATGGTGCGTTACTGGGCCACCCACGGCTCACCCGCCGAACTCGAAACCCTTCCGTCCGGGCGCGTAAAGATCGAGCCGCGCGGGCAGGACATGGTCCAGGTCGACGGGAAGAACCAGACATTCGATCGCTACACGATCGAAGGATTGATCTGGGGACGCGAGACCCTGTGGTTCGACTCCAGCCGGAATCTCGTCGCGGCGGTCACAACCGACGCCGAATTCGATCATTTCGAGGCCATCCGGGAAGGCTACGAAAGCGCGCTCGGCAAGTTCGTCGGCGCAGCCGGATCGGACGGCATGGCCGCGCTCGCCCAGATTTCCAAGGGAATTTCCGGCAGCCGCTCCGATTCGATCGCTCTGGTTGGCGCAACGCTGATCGACGGAACTGGCCGCGAGCCCGTTCCTGACTCGGTGGTGGTGATCGATAAAGGACGCATCGCCGCGGCAGGGCCACGCGCCAAAGTCAAAATTCCCACACACGCCACCCAAGTGGACGCGCGCGGCAAAACCATTCTCCCGGGCCTGTGGGATATGCACGCGCACTTTGAACAGGTCGAGTGGGGCCCGATTTATCTTGCAGCAGGCGCAACCACGGTGCGCGATTGCGGCAACGAACTCGAATTCATTACCGCCGTTCGCGACGCGATCAAGGAAGGCAGAGGATTGGGCCCGCAGCTTCTGCTGGCAGGTATTGTGGACGGTTCCGGTACGTCAGCGATTGGCGTGGAACGCGTGGACACTCCCGAGCAGGCAAAAATGTGGGTGGACCGCTATCACGCCGCCGGCTTCCAGCAGATGAAAATCTACAGCTCGGTAAAAATCGAGGAGCTGAAGGCAGTGGCCGACGAGGCGCATCGATTGGGAATGACCGTCACAGGGCACGTGCCGGAAGGCATCACAACTTTCGAGGCGGTGGAAGCAGGACAGGACCAGATCAATCATATTCCGTACATTGCTCAAATGATGGTGCCGCCGCTTGCGCAAGGAGCAACCAGGGCCGATCGAATGAAGGCTGGCGCTGACGTGGATCTCAATTCACCTCAGTCTCAGAAGGCGCTGGCGTTCCTGGTCGAGCACCGAACGGTGGTCGACCCCACCCTAGCGCTTTACGAATTCGCGACAGCGTCTACCGCGAAGCCGCCCGCCAGTTTTGAACCAGGTATTTCGAAGATAGCCCCGCAGCTTGCCGCGATCCTGGCAGACGTCGGACCGCCCTCGCCTTTGGCAGACCTTCAGGAGAGACGGTTTGCAAAACTCTTGAACATCGCCGGCGCGCTGCACAAGGCTGGAGTGCCCGTCGTTGCTGGAACGGACCAGACCGTCCCGGGCCACAGCCTGCACCGCGAAATCGAACTGTACGTACAGGTTGGGTTCACGCCGATGGAAGCGATTCAGGCGGCCACGATTGTGCCGGCGCGGGTGATGGGCGTCGATAAGGAAGTCGGTACCGTGGAACCGGGAAAGCGCGCCGACGTGATTCTGGTGGACGGCAACCCGCTTGAATCCATCCACAACATTCGCAACGTCCGATATGTCATCACCGGCGGAAAAATGTACGATTGCGCCGAGCTTTGGCGCAGCGTGGGATTCCAACCCTAGTCCAATTGCCGATCGCATGGCAAAACAACGAAATTCCTGAAGGAGTACTTTATGGGCCGTACTGAGGTTGCCGTCCCACTGGTCACCTCGCGCCGCAGCTTTCTGGACCGGGAACTAGCAACGGATCGTCTTTTTCTTCTTACCTACCCGGCCAGACGCCTCGATCTTTTCGATATGCGCAGTGGCGAGAGGTACGGTACAAGCCGTGGCGCCCACGTCCACCGAAACGGCGCCGATCTGGCGGGCCGACGCTTTCGCCTTTTTCGACAAAGGTTTGACATAAGTTCCGACGGCAATCACAAAGCCGTTCATCGTGTAGCGAACGCGGTTCTGAGCTCCGTGGACTTCCCGGACGACTGTCCCGAGAAGGTTCTCGATCTCCGCAAGGTCCAACGCCTCGTCCACTTTCGTGGCGACCAGCCCGGCATAGGTGCACCAGCCAGCGGATGCAACGTGTTCCTTCTTCGATTGGATCCACCGTATCGCGAGCTCCCGAGCGTCCGGATTCCCAACCGTCACCCAGGGGACGGTGTACTCAGAAATCATATGCAAATTCGCCGCACCTTCGGCCCACCCGTTCAACTCCTTCTTGGTCATTTGCGACCCGTCCGCCACCAGCCCGGCGAGGTACATTGCATCCAGGTTGCCCGTTTCATAAAGCTCGCACGCGAGCCGCTGTTGTCCTTTGATTGTTTTCGCGATGGCCTTGAGGTCCGCGATGCTCACGCCGAACATGCGTTCCGTCGCCATTCCGTGACGGGCATACATTTTGCGCGTCTTCTCGCTGCCCTTCTTTTTCAACTCGGCCATGATCGACGTGACGCTAGGCATGTTTTCCTCCCGGCCTCTTTCGTGTGAGCCCGGCAATTTCCATGTTAAATATTATCGGACAAAATCGCTGAAGGAGCACTTTATGCTTCATCCTGAGGTCGCCATCCCACTCGTCACCTCGCGCCGCAACTTTCTTTGGTCTGTCTCTCTGGCTGCCGCCACCTCGGTATTTTCCGAGGCGCCGCTCGCAGTCGCCGCCTCACAGGAGACTCCCGAAGGCCGGGCGGAATCAGTGCTGGACCAGAAACGGATGCGCGCGCTGGCGGCGTTCACCGCACTGACCATGGACACGCCCAACCCGGTGCCGTACGGCGCGGAGATCGTCCATAGCAAGAGCGGCGAAAGCCTGATGCGCGCCACGAATGCCGTGGGACAAGAACACGACCCCAGCGCCCACGCCGAGGTGCGCACGATCCGGCTGGCGTGCAACAAGATCGAGTCGTATTCGCTGCGAGGCTACACGCTCTACACTACCTGCGAGCCCTGCCCGATGTGTATGGCCTGCGCGCTGTGGGCTAGTCTGGACCGCGTGGTGTATGGGGCGACGATCGCGGACGCGGCCCGCTTCGGCCATCAGATTCAAATTCCCGCAGCGGAGGTCGAAAGGCGCGCGGACATGAGGTGCGTCGTCGATGGTCCGGTCGAGCACGACGTCTGCCTCGCACTGTTCACAAATCCAAACATGCAGAAGGCGTTCAAGAGATGGAATTCGCAAAAACCCTGACTGGCCGCGTCTTCTTTAGGACTGTGCTATCGTGAGCATGCTCGCCAAACGCTAATCGCGGAAGGCAGTGCCAAGCCATTTCTCCTCGCCCTGTCATTCAAGTCTCCGGAGTCCGCAAGACCTACGGTTCGACCGTGGCCGTCGACGAAGTGTCGTTCGAGGTTAACGAAGGTGAGATTTTCGGTTTAATCGGGCCCAATGGCGCGGGAAAGACCACCACCATGGAGTGCGTCGAGGGTCTGCGAACGCCCGACCGGGGTGTCATCTCGGTTCTGGGTCTCGATCCCTTCCGGCAGGTCTACAAGCTCCAGGACCGCATCGGAGTGCAGCTCCAGCAGGCCCAACTGCAAAAGCGAATCAAAGTGTGGGAGGCGGTAGACCTCTGGGCTTCGCTTTACAAAAAGAAGCCAGCCGACGCCGAACGCTTGCTCGAACAGCTCGGTCTCGCCGAAAAGCGCAACGCCTGGTTTATGACCCTTTCGGGAGGACAAAAGCAACGTCTGTTTATTGCCCTGGCGCTGATCAACGATCCGGAGGTGGTGTTTCTCGATGAACTGACCACCGGCCTGGACCCACAGGCGCGGCGGGCCATCTGGGAGTTGGTGCGCGGTATCCGCAAGCAGGGCAAGACCGTCTTCTTGACCACCCATCTCATGGAAGAGGCGGAACGCTTGTGCGACCGGGTGGCCATCATCGAGCGCGGCCGGATCATTGACATCGACACTCCGGACAGACTCGTCGATCGCCATTGCCCGGAGCGAACCGTGGTCCTGGCCACCGATGATGCGCAAGCGGAAGAGCGCTTTCGCGCGATCCCGCGAGTCGCCGCGGTGACGTGCAGCGACCGGCGGTTCACAATTCGCGGTTTGGGTGACGATCTGGTGACCGAAGTGATCCATTGCCTGTCCGAAAACCGCATCCGGGTTACCGAATTCCGGACCATTCTTCCTAATCTCGAAGATGTATTTCTCAAACTGACCGGTCATTCCATTCGCGACTAGGCGCGATAACTATGCTGCGTGGACTCTGGAAACTAACCTGGATCGAGATCAAGATCTTTATGCGTGAGCCGCTTGGCGCGATGGGCACCATCGGTTTTCCCGTCTTGATCTTTATCGCATTAAGCCGGGTGTTCGGTCGAACCATGCCGTCGTCATCACTCGCCTCCAGCAGTTTTGTTCGGGTGGGCCTACCGGTTTTTGCATCTCTGCTGATCACCGTCAACTGCGTGCTGTCGCTGGTGACCATCATCTCGATCTACCGCGAGGGAGGCATTCTCAAACGGCTGCGCGCCACCCCGCTTCGCCCGCAGACCATCCTTGCGGCACACGTGATCGTCAAGTTGGCACTCACCGCGGCTACCCTGGTGTTGCTCGGGTTGGCCGGTAAACGCTACTACCCGGTGGGAATGCACGCCCCGCTGTTGGGGTTCGCGATGGCATTGCTGATCAGCACGTGGAGCATACTGTCGATCGGCTTTGTCATCGCCAGCATCGTTCCCACCGCGCGCTTTGCGCAGCCGATCAGCGCGGTAATCCTGTATCCGATGCTCGCATTGTCCGGGCTGTTCATGCCGATCGCAACCATGCCGCGAGCGCTGCAATCGCTTACCCGGGTACTGCCGTTCACCTACGCCGTAGCTCTACTCGAAGGAATTTGGAAGGGCGATGCGTGGTTGCCGCATGCGGGCGACGTAGTGGCGCTAGTCCTGGTGTTTGTGGTTTCGACCGCACTCTCCGCCAAGGTGTTTCGCTGGGAATAGCTCCGATTTGCTCGACGGCGTACTGGGAAATCGGCGCCGGTAGTCCGTCCGTGAAATTGTGCTCAGGGCTGGATCGTCGCATCAGCGGACGACACCCCAGGCGCCGGCTCCAGCGCCCCACCGCAGTACGGGCAGAACTTGTCTCCAGGCACTACGCTGCGCTGACAGTGTGGACAAACCGGCTGCAGCCGGTTGCGGCAGCGGGGGCAGAAGCTGAAGCCTGGCTCAACCTCGGCATTGCATTGCGAACAATTGACCGCGCGCGGCTTGCGCAGGATGAAATACAGGACGATTCCCAGGCCGTTGGGGACAAAGATTGCAATCAGCGTCCAAAGCACGCGGCTCATCCGGCGCCGCCCCGCGTCCCGGTTTACGTAACCAATCAACAGGATGTAGCAGCCGAGCACCGTTCCTGCGATCACTCCCAGCAGGTACCGGACCGGAGCCGAAGGTGCATTTTGATCCTTGACCGCGACGAGCACAATGAGCACAACCATCGACACCAGCACCAGCGCAGCTATGAAAAAGGCCCAAGGCGAAATGATGCGGATCTCATCCTTGAATCGCGTGGAAGTTTGATTTCTGGTGGTCATCTCAAATTCTCCTCACTCCGTACTTCGTTCCGGCAAAGAATCTTGTTTTCGATTAGCCCTGATAAGTACCAGTGTGATCCGCCAGGTGCGTATCCTTGGCCAACATCAGCATTGCGGTCACCAGGGCTGGCATCACGCAGAAGACCAGAAAGCCTATTTGCCAGACCGATGAAGCCAACTGTGCTCGCGCGCCTAACCACTCAAAGCCGCGCCACAGAGCAACTGCGCTGAGTAGCGCGCATAGAGTCACCGCGCTACAACTGACCGAAACCAGCCACAGGCGTTCTCGCTGGCGCCGCATTTCCAGAGCCCGCCGGCGCACCATCATCTGCGTGGTCGAGACCAGGCCCGGGTCCGCGATCATGGGGATCGCGCGCAACCCACCAATCGCTTCCGCGGCGTTCGCTGCAAACACGCGGCATGCGGTACATGTTTCCAGGTGCGCTGCCAGCCACCCATCCGACGCCACTTGATCGGTGGCGGAAAGCTCCTCCGCACCAGCCAATGCAATCAGTTTCCGTGCCCGCTCATGTGCATCTGCGTTCACAGCGCCGCTCCTTTCAACCATGGTTCCAGCGCGCTCAGACCGCGGTAGATCCTGGATTTCACCGTTCCCAAAGGCACGCAGGCCACGCTGGCGATCTCTTCCAGCGACATGCCCTCCTGAAATCGAAGCGTGAGCGCTTCACGGTATTCCGCGGGGAGATGTTGCATGCCGGCCGCGATCTGCTCGGTTTGCTCGCGCCGCAGAGTCATATCGAGAGCCGAGGCCCGTCCGGTCTCCGGCATGTCGAAGGGCGTTTCGCCGTCATGCAACAAGCCGTCCAGGCTGGCAGGCTGTTTGCGGCGCATATGATCGATCGCCAGATTGCGCGCCACGGCGAAGAGCCATGTGCCGAAGGCGTACTTGTCGTTGAACTGGTGCCCGCGTTCGAGCACCCGGATCCACGTTTCCTGGAAGAGGTCTTCCGCCAATTCGCGGCGTCCCGTCAGGTGTACCAGGTAGCGGAAAAGGCGATGCTGGTATTGCTCGATCAGCCGGTCGAGCAAATCAGGATCTCTGCGTCGCAGTCCACGAGCGATCTCGGTGCTCTCTGGCGCCATCAAGCTCTCGAAGTAAAAGGCAGTCGCGCTCATACTACTGATACATACGGGGAGCGGGGCAGAAAAGACGCAAGCAATGGAGAGAGGCGCCCTCAACGGCTCTAAGTAGCTGAATCACAAGGAGTTTTGGGAGCCGCCGCTTGCTGAATAAATCATAGCCGCGCGTGCTGGTCGTCCCTGGGTTGAGCCGGCGGCGAGGCTAGGTGCTGGCGGTGCGCTCGGCGATGTCCGCCGCGAGCGCCTCCATTTCTTTGTGGATCAGGCCGTTGGACGCGAGGATCACATGGTCTCCCGGGTGATACGGTCCGCCGGCGAAATCGGAGATTTTGCCGCCGGCTTCGGTGATGATGATCATTCCGGCCGCCACGTCCCAGGAGTGCAAACCAAATTCCCAAAAGCCGTCAAAGCGGCCGCAGGCCACCGAGCAAAGATCGAGCGCTGCGGCTCCGGCGCGGCGGATGCCGTGCGAACGCAGGGTGAACTCGCCGTAATAATGAATGTTGGGATTCGCCGATCGTTTGCGCACCGGAAAGCCAGTGCCTAGCAGGCTCTCGGCGAGCTTGGCCACGCGCGAAACGTGGATGGGCTTCTGGCCCAGGTAGGCTCCCGCGCCGCGAGCGGCGGAAAATAGTTCGCGCGTCCAGGGATTCAGGACCACGCCGGCGATCGGCTCACCGTCTTCAACCAGCCCGATAGAAACAGCAAATACCGGAAAACCGTGCGCGAAATTGGTGGTGCCGTCGAGCGGGTCAACGTGCCAGACGTAGCGCGATGCAGGCGTCGATCCTCCCCCGCCCTCCTCGGCGACGATGGCGTGCTGCGGAAAATGATTGCGCAGCCGGGTGATGATGGCCGCTTCGGACCGCTTGTCCGTTTCGGTGACGATATCCACTTCGCTCTTGTAGGAGATTTTCTTGGGGTTATCGAAACCGGCCATCACGATGTCGCCGGCCTCGCGCGCGGCTTCCATCGCGACTTCCAGGAATTGCGCGGGAGTGGCTTCCGTGAGGCTCATCGCGACGCTCCGGGCGTGAGATATCCCTTGCGGGCTCGCACCATGTAATCGCCCTTCACCGTGACCTCCAGCTTGCGAAACGCTCCGGGCGGCGGCGCGGGCCGGGGATAGTAACCGAGCAAATATTGCGTACGCAGTTCGCGATCGATGCGATCGAACATCGCGTCAAGGTCCTCCACCCCATCCGGATAATACATCGCGCCGCCGGTGGTGTCGGTAATCGTTTCCAGCGCATGTTCCCCGGCCGTATTGCGTCCGCTCTCGGACTTGATGGTGCGTATCACGATGGAATACAGTAGCGCGCCGGAGGCGACTGCCGCCTGCCGCGCATCCTCGAATTTCGAGTGGCTGGTAGTTTCCCCTGCGTCAGTCACCAGCACGATCACCCGGCGGCGCGAGGCGTCTCCGTGTTGCAGGGCGCGCGAACCGAGCATGATTGCGTCATACATCACTGTTCCCGCGCCGCTGGTGATGCGCCGCACCGCCGACTGCAACGCTGGGACGTTGGCAGAGAACTCGGAAAGCTGGGTGACTTCATCGGAGAATTCAAACACCGCTAGGCGGTCGCCGGGCCGAACCACCTGGCGGATGAAATGCGCCGACGTTTCGCCCACAAATTTCAGATCTTTGAGCGTGCTCAAGCTGGTGTCGATCATCAGCGCCAAATCCAACGGTTGATTGGTCTCGGCTTCGAAACGCTCGATCTGCTGGGTGACGCCCTCTTCGGAAATTTCAAAGTCCTCGCGCGGCAAATCCAGCACGGGGCGGCCTTCGTGGGTTTGCACGCTGGCGATCACCGTAACCAGGGTGGTCTCCACACGGATGTTGGGCTTTTTCTGCGGCTCGGGCGGCGTCGGAAATGCGGCGAACGACCCGACGACGATGGAGAACAACGCGACGGCTGCTGCACTGCCTGCCTGGATTTTTTTTTGGGTTTCGATCATCGAGTGGCCGGCGCACTCGGAGCTGGACGCGGCTCCGTGCCGGGAGTTTCTCCGTCGGCCCAAACCGAACCATCGGTGAAAAACTCCTTCTTCCAAATCGGTACGGTGCTCTTGAGCGTATCGATCGCAAAGCGGCAGGCGTCAAACGCCGCAGCGCGATGGGGCGAGCTCACCGCGATCAGCACGCTGGTTTCGCCCACGGGGATGCGTCCCAAGCGGTGGACGATGGAAATGGCGTGAATCAGGAACTTCCCTCGCGCATCCGCGCCAATCTGACGAATCTTCGCAAGAGCCATGGGTTCGTAAGCCTCATATTCCAAATACAACGTGCGCCGGCCCCGCCAATTGTTGCGCACGATTCCTTCAAACACCAGCACCGCGCCATCTTCGGGAGCAGTGATGCTTTGGACGAACGGCGCGGCGCGAATCGGATCGCGCACAAATTGGAATAGGTCCGGCACCGGCGCGGGCGCGGCCTCTCCTCCGCTGACCGGAGGCAGGAACGCGATTTCGTCGCCATTGGACAACGCATCTCGCCATCCAGCATATTCCTGGTTGATCGATGCCGCGACGGAAGGGCGAAACTCGCCCAGCTTCGGAAATTTTCGGCCGTAGCGCTGAAATAAATCTTCCACCCGCGCTCCGTCAGAAACTTCGGTCCATTCGTCGCCGAACCCGACCAGTTCCTTGAGTTGTCCGAAGAAGAGCACCCGCACTTGCATATTTGGCATTTTAACCCTAGCCGCGCGGGCTTTGCACTCACCTCGCTCCCACCCAGCAGATCGAAATCACTAGGATGCAGGTCCACGTTAGACTCCTTGTAATACGCCTATGAAGTAAACTGCATGCTATTGTGGCCGCACGCGATGTCGGTAGGAGGGACGAAATGAAAATCCTCATCACTGGAGCCACCGGCTTGATCGGTTCCGCGCTTTCGGCTCGATTGTTGAAGGACCAGCACACCGTAGTGCGCCTGCGCCGCGGAGGTGCACACTACCAACCGGGGGACGCGGCCTGGGATCCGAGCACCGGCACGGTGGACCCTGCGGCGCTTGATTCTGTGGACGCGGTGGTGAATCTCGCAGGAGCTTCGATTGCTGGCGGACGATGGACCTCGGCTCGAAAAGCCGAACTGCGCGCCAGCCGCGTGGAGCCGACGCGAGCCCTGGTAAGTACTCTCGCCAAATTACCTCGGCCACCGCAGGTGCTGGTTTCCGCATCCGCGATTGGCTACTACGGTGACCGCGGGGACGAAACACTCGCGGAATCGAGCGCGCCGGGCGATAACTTCCTGGCCGGAATCTGCCGCGAATGGGAAGCGGCGGCCATGGAAGCCGAGCGAGCCGGGATTCGCACGGTCACTCCGCGCACAAGCATCGTGCTGGCTAAAGATGGTGGCGCACTGGCGAAGATGATCACTCCGTTTCGATTGGGCGTGGGCGGCCGGCTGGGGTCTGGTAAGCAGTGGATGTCATGGATCACGCTCGAAGACGCAGTGGAAGTATTTTACGGAGCCATCGTAAATGCCCAATGGCGTGGCGCGGTCAACGCGGCTTCTCCCCATCCCGTGACCAATGCGGAATTCACCCGTGTGCTCGCACGCGTGCTGCATCGGCCAGCTATTTTCCCGGCGCCAGCGTTCGCGTTGCGGCTGATGTTGGGCGAAATGGCCGAGGCGCTGCTGCTTTCCAGCCAGCGCGTGAGCCCTCAGAAGCTAACCGAACTGGGCTTTTCGTTCCGGCAGTCGCAGCTTGAACCGGCACTTCGCGCGATCCTCTCGTAGGCATCGAACCCCAGCGTTATGGCGCAGTTCCAAACACTAACCGTTGGCACCAGGTACATTCAAATATGAAAAAAGGCGGCGCCATTTTGCAACTGGAGCCCGGGAAAAACCGCTCTTCCAGATGCCTTGCTTCGTTCAAGCATCTAGGGTAAGTGGCTATCGTTGTAGCGCGTCGACGTTCCGGATTCCTAAAATGTTCTTAATGGTGGCTACGGCATGATTGTTGCCCTTGGCAGCATTCATGAATACTTCTCAGGAACTGCCAACTCATTTTTTGGGTTTTCTACCAGCCACTGGACCAGGCACCGCAACCAACGCTGGGGCCACGCTTCACTCCCCCGGTCCGAGAAGGCCACCGGGCGCGGCCGTCTACACCGTGGCGCTTCTGGATATGAACGAAACTTCCTCGAAAGCTTCCCAACTTTCACGAAAACGACCTGCTGGCCCGCCGTTCCTAAAGTTACCCACCCCGGCCTACTACAGCGCAGGATTAGCCTTAGCTACCGGCGCGAATTTCACGGGATGAAAAATGCAGCATTCGCCGCGGTGGCGCCGGCTGTCGTGGATAGCCCAAACCGGATCAATAATTGGGAATCTCGGAGGATACGCCTACACCAAGGCACATTGATGCGCGGGCAGCACCACGGCGGCACTCACTCCAGATTGAGCTGGGCAAGCAGGGTTTCCAAATTCGAATCGTCCACCACCAGATCGGTGTGCGCCGCGTTCAATCCTTCCACTTCATCAAAGGCTTGAAACAAACGCATCTTGGCAATCGCGTATTCCTCGGTGCCGCTTAGCGGCCGGCCGTATTTCTTGGCCCAATTCTCCACCGCCTCCCGGAGCACGAAAATCCGCAACGGAAACATGGTCTTGCGGTCCGTGGAAACGTAATAGATGTATTCATTGCCCGTCGTTGCTCCCCGCCGCGCCGCATGCAATTCGTAAAACTGATACTGGTAGACGAATCCGCTGGCTGCTGAATAGCTCTTGATTCGCCGTACGGGGGCTGGACCGGTCATAGGAGCGATTATTTGGCGGGATCCGATCCGTGTCAACTTTTCCATCGAGCGAATCTCCCAGCGTCGCAAAGCGTGAAGGAAACCGAAACGGATTATGGGGGTCCCAAAAAGGAACCGCGGTGCATCGCTTGCCCACTGCAGGCACGCGGAACGGTTATCGAACGCGGCGCGCGAATCTGAGTGGCCGGAGGCAAAACGCTAGAAGACATGAGTATCGAGAAGGAGCGAGGCGTACGTATAAAAACTGAGAAACAGCCTCGCCTTCGTACCATCGCAAATCAGCATTTTGGTGCGGCTCGGGATTTTTTGCGTCTATTGTTTTCATATACATAGCCAAGATCCGTCCGGCACCCTGGTGCGTCTTGATTGCTCCGGCTTTTGTCCGTTCCCTCTCGTCCGCGATCTCTCATGTCCGTGCGAGGCTGCCATTCCGCGAGGGTAGCGGGAATCACTTCCAGTGGACATTCGGCTGAAGTCGCAGTTCATGCGTGCTGTTGTGCTTTGCAGCGCGCCAGATGGAAGGCCGCGGCCGGAAGCCTTGGACTCCCGTCGCGAATGAGCGGAACGGCGGTTATGCGCGAAGGCAGAAGGCGGGCTTAGGGTGTATTGGGTTTCTTCGGGGCGTCTGTCGGCGGCGCTATTGCCGACTTCGATTTTTCGTGGGCGTCCTGGCTGTACTGATGGGCCTTGAAGGCGTGCTCCATGGCCTGGCGCGAATGCTCGTGGCCGGTTTGGTGGTCGCCTTTGGCGTGCGAGGCTGCGGCGGCTTCGTGGGCGTGGGCGGCTAGATTGTGATATTCGGCGGCGCGTTGATGGGAGTCTTTTGCCATGGGATTGTCTCCTGAACCACTATTCGATTATAGCTTGGGAACGGGGACCGAGGTGAGTGGGCGGGCAACTTTCCACCCTGCTAGCCGGCGGTGTGAATTCAATCCGTGAGAGTGGTGCGCCGAGCGAGACTTCTTCAGGTCTGGGAGGAGCCGGGGGATCCCTCGCTCCTCCCAAAACTCTGCCAGACCCAAGAAAGCTAGTGTCCAGCTTTGCCGTATTTCTTTACGGCACTCTCGATGCCGGGGCCGGCCTGCGCCAGATCGCCCGGATTCATGGCTGGCCGGAAATGTACTTTGGCGTTAAAGGCTAGGAACCACGGTTCGGCTATCGCGGGAATCTGGGAAACTTCTTTCATGTCGAAGAAAATGTAGCCGGTGCGTTCGCCGCCGTCGTCGGTGAAGTAAGAGGCTTCTGGCTTCAGTTCATCGAGGATCGATTTGATAGTGGAGCCCAGAGTGCCATTGCGGATCGCGTTGTTAGCGGTCGCGGTGTCCAGATTTACTTTCATCATCATGCGCATGTGTGGGTGCCTCCTTGGCCAGCGGATCATACACCAGGAAGCGCTGCTAGGAAACTTTGGCGGTCTGCGCTTCGAGGGCTTCGCCGAGCAGCGCGGCCAAGCCTGCTAGCTGGAATGGCTTCTGCACCACTCGGGCGCCGCGTTGGGTGAAGGATTCCTGCGCGGTGGAGTCGAGCAGATCTCCGGTCATGAAGACGAACGTGGCGGGACTGCCCCCGGGAAGCGCGCGGAGGCGCTCGAACAGTTTGTCGCCGTTCAGGCCCGGCAAGTTGAAATCGCAGAGGATTACATCGAAGGAGCGGGTGCCCAGCAGAACCAGAGCTTCTTCGGAGGTGGCCACGCTTTCCACGGCCATCCCACGGACGCTCAGGCCTTCCGCGACCAGTTCGCGGATGCTCTCTTCATCGTCGACCACCAATACCGAGTGGCCGCGCAGCGCCGATGTGGCGGCAGTAGGGGGACGGACCGGCAAGATCGGCTCTTCTTCCACAGCGGCAGCCACCGAAATACAAAACGTAGCGCCGTGTCCGGGAGTAGAGCGAACCACCAAGGTGCCGCCATGCTCCTTGGCGATGGCCATGGAGATGGTGAGTCCCAGGCCAGCGCCGCCACCGGGGCGCTTAGTGGTGAAGAACGGATCGAAAATGTTGCCGATAATGTCGGCGGGAATTCCGGGGCCATCGTCGCCAATGGTGACCGTCACTTTGTCGCCGTCCCGGCCCACGTGGACGTGGACCACACCGTGATCGCGGAAGGGAATAATGGCCTGATGCGCGTTGACGATTAGGTTCTGAATCATTTGCAGCAGCAGCTTGGCATCGCCCTGAACCGCGGGCAATCCAGCGGCTGCGGAAAATTTCACCTCGATATGCTTTCGCTGCATCACCGATTCCTGCGACTGCACCGCGCGCCGGGCCAGGTCCTCTAAGCGCACCAGCGACTGTCCGGGACCGCCAGAGGGGCGCGAGAAGGCCATCAGGCTCTGGACGATGGTGGCGGCGCGGCGGGCCTGCTGCAGGACCAGGTCGGTCTGGCGGCGCATGGAATCGTCCACCGCGCGCTCGCGAAGAATGTCGGAGACCCCCAGGATGGCGGTGAGCGGATTATTGAGCTCGTGCGCTACGCCGGCAATCATTTGTCCCATCGCTGCGAGTTTCTCTTTCTGGACCATTTGTTGCTCGAAGCGCCGGGATTCGGTGATGTCGCGGACCGAGGCGACCACCCCGATGATCGCGGAGTCGGGGGCGGTGAGCGGACTGGCGTTGGCGCGAAACACCCGCCAGGTGCCGTCGCGATGCTGGGCTCGGAATTCGATGGCGCCAAAGGCGGATTTTCCGGCGAGCATATCTTCGAAGGTAGACATCAGCAGCGCTACGTCGTCAGGATGGGCGCGGGAACCCAGCAGCGTGCCGGTCATCTCGTCGCCGGTGAAGCCGAGATGATCCTGAACCCGGGCGCTGACGAAAGTGAAGCGTTTCTGGGCGTCCACGACGCAGATGATGTCGGGAAAGCTGGAGATCAGCCGGCGCACGAATTCCTGTTCGTTGTGCAGGCGCTTTTCCATTTCTACGCGCGCGGTAATGTCCACGATAGTGCCTTGCAGACGCACGATCTTGCCAGAAGCATCGCGAATGACGTTGGCCGAGATCAGGCAGGAAATCGCGGTGCGGTCTTTTTTGCGGAGCTGCACCGGAACGTCGCGCACCGAGTTGCTGCCGGCGAGATGCGCCAAAAGGCGGGCGCGGCCGTCGGGTTCGGCGTAGAGCTCGGGAATGTGCACGTTGATCAATTCTTCGGCGGTATAGTCCAGCATGCGAGCCATCGCCGGATTGACCTGCAGAAACTGACCTTCCGGACTGCTGAAGAAAACTCCTTCCTGGAGCGATTCAAAGAGTTCGGTGAAGCGGAGCTCGGCTTCGCGCTGCGCGGTAACGTCGCGGGCCACTCCGCTCACGTCTACCAGCGCGCCGTCCGCGATCTGGGCGTGCAAGTAGACGTCGAAATATCCCGACTTGCGGGTTTTGGCGAACCGCACACGCACCACCCCAGACCACGATTCTTTCTGGAGCAACACCGGCAGACTCAGCGCGGCCACTTCCTGTAAGGGTTCCGAGATGAATTCTTCCATCCGGTGCCCAATTAAATCCTGGAAGGAAACGCCAAGAGTCTCAGCGCACGTGCGATTGGCGACTTGGAAGACGCCGTCCGGAGAGAGGGTGAACAGAGCGTAGTCCAGGCTATCGATGAGCTCCCGGAATCGCGATTGCGAGCGGACGATGGTATCGAACACTTTTTGAAATTCAGCGGGGCGGCCTTCCGAGGAAGGCTGATCGGTGAGGCCGTGCAGAAAGTGGCGAATCGATCCAATTTCGCGGAACTCTTTCCAAGCGTAAGCTGAAAAGAGAATGACAACCCCGGCATAGGCGAGATCGATCCGGGTATGGAGATTCGTGGGCGGAATCCATGCGGTGAGCAACAAGGTTATGGCCGACACCAGAAATATGATGAGGACCATTTGCGCGAGGCGGCGTTCGCGGCGAGTGAGCTTCTCCCATTGCGAGGGGCCGCGGCTTTCCAAGCGAAGTTCGGTTGGCGATGACATCGAGTGTGCTGTTTCTTTCTGATCCAGGCGGCGCACCTCTCTGCAGCAAACAATCTGCACGAGTGCGCCAGATAAGATTTTTAACGCTGAGACTGGAAACTGTGCTAACACAAAGGGATGCCGGGAGTGATAGTTGGCGCCCCCGTATCAAATACTAACGGCGAACGTGGCTGCGGGCAATTTCTACCCATTCGGGAATTTCCACAGATGAACCGGGCCGCTGGACGGATCGAGAACAGTCGATGAGTCATTTCGGCTCGCAACGGATGACACAATCCCAATCACATCTCCCGGGAATAAGCTGGGACCCCCCTTCCGTGGGCACGGGCAACCGCGGCACGGCTAGTCGCATCCTTTTGCGGGTGTTCACCTCGGTCCGCCACTCGCGCGCCTATGCCCTGCCTGGAGTCTGTTTGGTCGCGGCGCTGATAGTGTGTTTGGCGGCGGTATCTCCCGCGGCGGAGGGACAGGGGTTTCGGCGGGTAATCGTTTCTCGCGGGCGGGCTTTCCCTGACGTTGGTTCGGGAGTGACCGCGTTGAAACGTGACGCGGCGGGACGTTATTACGTGCTGGCCAAGCCTGCCAATGTGATCCGGGTGTACAACTCCGACGGCGTGCGTATCGGGCAGATCCCGGCTGCAGATGCAACGGGCGCGACGATAAGCTACGCGGTCGATTTTGACCTCGATTCCAAGGGCAACGTGCTGGTGGCCGACCGCGCCGCCAATGCCATCGAGATTTTCTCGCCGCAGGGCTCGCTGCTGTCGCGGGTGAAGATATTTGCGCCCACGTCGGTGGTGTCCGTTACGAACGGGCAATTCGCGGTTACAACTCTCCGGTCCTCGAGCTTAGTGGTAGTGTTGGACTCGGACGGCAAAGTGGTACGAAAGATTGGGGATATTCCGGATGCGGAGCCGAATGCCCCGCCGGTTCTGGCTGATTTGGGGAGGGTCTCGGGCGACGCAGACGGCAACATCTACTTCGCATTTGCTTCGCAAGAGCCGCTGGTGAGAAAGTACGACCGTTTTGGGTATATCGCCTGCCAAGCCATCGTTCCTCGTAACTCTTTGAATGTGCAGACAGATACACCAGATGATCGGGTGCAGTTCGGTTTCAGCTTCAGTCAGTATAGTCTTTCCGACCAATTTAGTGGTTGGACGACAGTGGGGCTAAGCACCGGCACCGTGAATTTCGGCGCTTCGACGGGTATGGGACTGGAACGGGCCGGCTTCGGGCACCCGGGCGGAGGCTGGGGCGGTGCCGAGTTCGGGGGCGGAGGACCCGATGGCGGATCCATTTTGGGTGGCGATGGGGCTGGTGGGCCTAGGGGTGGCGGGCGTGGGGCGAGCGCGGGGGTGGTGGGATCGTTCCAAAACGGGCAATTCAGGCTCGCCCCCCGGGTAGGGGCAGGTGCGCGTGGCGGGCGGCGCGGGGCTGCCGCTGGAGCCCCCGGAGCTGACGGCGCTCCCGGTGCTAGCACCGGGCAGACGAGTACCGACCCGAATGCGGCGGCCGCGGACCAACCGGGTATCGATACCGGATCCGGCCAAGACATGTTCGCAACCTCGCAGGATTCGAGCACAACCGGCGCATTGCAGTACGGCGCAGGGCAGGATGGCGGGGACCTGAGTTCGTCGGATTTGATGATCTTGCAGAATGAATCACCCAATTACACGGTCGGGGGAGCCCAGTACGCCGGATTGGGCGCATTGCCGGTCGGATCGCAGGGATTTGCGGCGCTCGGAGATTACCTTGGACCACCACCGGGGGGCACCCGGCTGCCGCCTGGCGGGGGTTTGAGCGCCATCATGGAGCCCAGCCTGCCCAAAGACGTGAGTGCCAGTGGGAATACCTCGTCGTTTGGGCAGAGAAATTTTGGTGGTGAGGGCGGGCCGGGCGGATTTGGACACTATGGGCACTTCGGCGGTATCAATGCATACAGTGCGGTGGCTACGGTGAAGGTGAATCTGGATAAGGCGGCTCGATCGAACGACATCGCGAGGAATAAAATCACGGCCATTGGCGTGGATCGAGCGACGCAGGAAATCTGGGTCGCGATGGGGTCGACGCTGGTACATTTCGATAAGGAAGGGAATCAGCTCGATAGCTATCCGCTGACTACGCCGCAGGGTCAGGCGCTGGCAGCTAGTGCGATCGAGGTTGAGTCGGACCGGTTGCTGGTTGCGTCGGACGCGCATGGAATATACGAGTTCGCGCGGCCGGATCCGAAAACGGCGGCGGCGGCTTCCGCACGCTAACCGTTAGCACGGGGCGCCAAAGTCGACTGAAACTCGGAACACCTAACTGCGGCGTTGGACTTCATCCTTCTCAGCTTTCCCTCTTTCCTGCTCTTCTCAACTTCTTGATCGAACGCTACCAGACAATTCTGGAGTCCGCGACACCTTCCTCGCTTTCCGAGGCGGTGTCTGAGTCTTGCTCGCGTTTGGCGCGCCGCGAGCTCCTGGGGCTTGGAGTGCGCGCAGACAAGATTGTCTACGCCACGGGTGAGTTCAAATTCAAGTTCTATGTTGCGCGGCATTAATTTCCCACGTTGCGATTTCCGCACTCTATAATCCATGGGTCCACGGGGAAAGGAGCGGCGATGCCGAGCAAGGTGCGGTGGGGAGTTCTGAGTACCGCGAAGATTGGAACTGCGAAAGTGATTCCGGCGATGCAGAAAGGGGAATGGAGCAGGGTTACGGCGATCGCTTCGCGCGACTTGGTGAAGGCTAAGGATGCTGCGCGCGAGCTGGAAATTGAGCGCGCCTATGGATCTTATGAGGAGCTGCTGAAGGATCCGGAGATTGACGCAGTGTATATTCCTCTTCCGAATCATCTGCATGTGCCGTGGTCGATTCGTGCGGCGGAGGCCGGCAAGCACGTGCTGTGCGAGAAGCCAATCAGCATTACGGTGGCCGAGGCGCGGACGCTGCTGGAGGTGCGCGACCGCACCGGGGTAAAGATCGGCGAGGCGTTCATGGTGCGGACCCATCCGCAGTGGGTGCGGACCCGGGAGCTGGTGCGATCGGGAGCGATCGGGCCGCTGCGATCGGTGCTGGGGTATTTCAGTTATTTCAACCGCGATCCGCAAAACATTCGCAACATGGCGGATATTGGCGGCGGGGCGATGTACGACATTGGCTGCTATCCGATATTCACTTCGCGATTTATATTTGGCGAGGAACCTAAGCGGGTGTTGGGTATTTTGGAACGCGACCCGGACTTCAAAACCGACCGGCTCACTTCGGCGATTCTGGATTTTCCATCGGGGCAGGCGGTGTTTACGTGCAGCACGCAGGTGTGTGCGCATCAGCGGATGCATTTCGTCGGAACTACCGGGCGGATCGAAGTGGAGATTCCTTTCAACGCGCCGCCGGACCAGCCATGTCGGATTGCGATCGATGCAGGCGGGGACCTTGCCGGCAAAGACATTCGCTGGGAAGAATTTCCGAAGTGCGATCAATACACGGTGCAAGGCGATGCGTTTTCGCGGGCGATCCGGGAGGGAGGGGCGGTGCCGGTTCCGGTCGAGGATGCGCTTCGCAACATGGCAGTGATCGAGGCGATTTTCCGGTCGCAAGAGAGCGGGCGGTGGGAGCGGCCGGAGCCGTGAGCTAACCTCGATTTCCTTCGCTCGGCCCGACGCTCAACGACCAAAGCCAAAGGCAAAAGGCTCGAACGTATACGATTAATCGACACACCATTTCGATGTGCTTGTTCCAGACGCCCACCCTTCCCAAAAACAGGGAAGAATGGGTCACCCGGAAAAGATAACGGCGTCAAAGCTAAGTCAAAAACCCCACACGTAAAACCCGCCGCGTGGGGCACCCACCAGCAACTGCAACACCGGCACCACAACACCAAGAACAAAACACCTACCCTACGAGCAAAACATTTGGCAGACGTTAGTCGCCCTCTTGGACGAAGCGGCGGAAGAAGCTGTCGGGCTTCCATTGCGGGCGGTTGGGGTTGGTGGCTACTTCGATTAGCAGGGCGCGGATGATTTCCTCGTAGCCTGCGGCGGCTGACAAATCTACAGGCTGGTTGATGTCATCGGAGGGGGCATGGTAGCGGTTGGTTAGCCAGTCTTTCATTTTTTGCGCTTCGGGGGAGCCTGGCGCGGCGCCTACTTTCATGGTGATCGAGGGGATGCCTTGGCGGATGAAACTGTACTGATCGCTGCGGACGAAGATGTTGCGCAAGGGCTCTTGATCGAGCTGGATGGTGATGCCGCGGGACTCGGCGACCTTGGTTACCGCATCGCCCAGGTCGGACTCGGTGAGGCCGTAGACGGTGAGCATTTTCAACGGAACGATGGGCAGAAACATGTCGATATTGATGTCGGCAACGATGGAGTTTTTGTCGACGGTGGGGTGGGTGGCGAAAAATCTCGAGCCCAGCAGGCCTTTTTCTTCGCCGGTGACGAAGGCGAAGATCACTGAGCGGCGGAGCTTGAGGCCGGATTTCTGTAACGAAGCGGCGACGTCGAGCAGAACGGCGCAACCGGAAGCGTTGTCCATCGCGCCGTTGTAGGTCGAATCGCCGTTGATGGGCGCGCCGATTCCGAGGTGATCGATGTGCGCAGAGAGGACCACCGATTGCGCGGACAATTTTGGATCGGTGCCCGGAAGCCTGGCGATCACGTTGGCGGATTCCAGGGTTTTCGTTTCGACTTTCGCCACGGTGTGCATGCTGACGGCGAGCGGAAATTGCGGCAAGGGCTTGCGGTCTTTGGCCAGGCCGGCGAGCTCGGCGAAAGTGTGGCCGGATCCGGCCAGGAATTTGTCGGCGCTGGCGGGATTCACGTTTAAGGATAATTGCAGGCCCGGCGCATCGTCGAACTCCGACCCGACGAGATGCATACTCGGCGCGGTGCGGTTGGCGGTGATTCGCGACCACGGAATATCCATGGCGGAGGGATTGGCAATGGCGACCAGGCCTATGGCGCCTCGATCGCGAAGCGGCTTCCAGCGTTGGAGCAGGGACCCGTAATGCGCGGAGAGAGCCGCGGGCACCTCGGCGGGCGAGCCGGTGATGTAGACGGCGATCTTGCCGTGGAGATCGAGCCCAGCGAAGTCGTCAATTTTGTTTTCGGGAATCTGCAACCCGTAGCCGACGAAGACTAGCGGGGCCTGTACGTCGGGGGCGAGGCCGGCGCGAGTGCCAAAGATGACGTCGTCGCCAAGCGTCAGCGGCTCCGGCTTGCCATCGCGGATCAGCGTGGCGCTGGAATCTTTCTCGACGATCTGGCGGGACTCGAATTCTACAGGCTGGTAGAAGCCGTCGGCGCCGGAGGGCTCGAGACCGGATTTGCGGAGTTGTTCGACGACATAGGATTCGGCCTGACGCAGGCCTTCGCTGCCGGTCTCGCGGCCTTCGAGGCGGTCATCGGCCAGGAACTTCACGTAATCCCACCAAGATTTGCCGTCGAAGTGGGATTGGGAGATGGCCGGGCGCGCGAGTTTGTGGGTGGGCGTCGGCGTTTGTGGCGGCAACTGCTGCGGGAGCGCGGGAACGGTGACGGCTGAGACGAGCAGAACGGCTAGGAATTGCTTACGCATGAGGGCTGGCGTTCCTTTCGTTGTTTTAGTGGAAGTACGTTAGCACGAGTTGCGAGAACTAAGGGTTCGCAATAACTTGGGCTCGACTGGGTGGAGGTTCGATTGCGGCTTCGGGCGGAGGGCGTTTTGCAGTTTGCGGCCGCCACCGCCAAGAGGGGCTGTGCTATAACGAAATGAAAAGGGCCAGACCCACATGCGGGGCTGGCCCTTTTTCGCTTCTCGGCGAAGGCTGATGCTACTCGGCGCCTTCGGCTACGGTGTCGGCGTCTTTGCGGAGGAAGTCCAGGGCTGCGGCTTCTTCTGCGGTTAGTTCGGGCTCTACTATCTCCGGCTCTTCCTTCGGCAATTCGGTTACCAGCTGGATGTTGCGGTAGCGCTCCAAGCCGGTGCCGGCGGGAATTAGGCGGCCCATAATTACGTTTTCCTTTAGGCCGCGGAGATAGTCGATCTTTCCCGAGATGGCCGCTTCGGTTAGGACCCTGGTGGTCTCCTGGAAGCTTGCGGCGGAGATGAAAGAGTCTGTGGAGAGCGACGCCTTGGTGATGCCCAAGAGCAGCGGGCGTCCTGTGGCGGGACGGCCACCGTCGTGGATCACGTGGTCGTTCTCTTCGCGGAAGCGGAACTTATCGATCTGCTCCTCGAGGAGGAACGGCGTGTCACCGACGTCTTCCACTTTCACCCAGCGCATCATCTGGCGAACGATCGTTTCGATGTGCTTGTCGTTGATGTTGACGCCCTGCAGGCGGTAGACCTCCTGGATCGAATTGACCAGGTAGGCTTGGGTGTACTTCTCGCCCAAGACGGCCAGCAAGTCGTGCGGGTTGAGCGGTCCGTCGATCAAAGGCTCGCCAGCTCGGACCTTCTCCCCTTCCTGAACGTTGATGTGCACGCCACGGGAAATCGAGTATTCCTTGACGGTGCGTCCATCTTCGCTTTCGACGTAAATCTTGCGCAGACCCTTGGCGATTTCGCCGTATTTGACCACGCCATCGATTTCGCTGATGACCGCGGGGTCGCGGGGCTTGCGGGTTTCGAAAAGTTCGACGACGCGCGGGAGACCGCCGGTGATGTCCTTGGTCTTGGTGGTTTCACGCGGGATCTTAGCCAGCACGTCTCCGGGCTGAACTTCGTCGCCATCGACGACCATCAAGTGAGCGCGGGAAGGCATCAGGTACTTCTTGCGTACCCGGCCCTGAGAATCGCGAATCAAGATGGTCGGCTGATGCTTTTCGTCGCCGGGAGGCAGCGTGACCACCAGCTGAGACAAGCTGGTAACTTCGTCCACCTGCTCTTCGATGGTGATGCCGGGCTGCAAATCCTTGAACTGAACGGCGCCACCGGTTTCGGTAAGGATCGAGAAGGTGTAAGGATCCCACTCGACCATGGTGGTGCCGATGGTGACGGGCGCGCCGTCGTCGACCTTGAGGCGAGCGCCGTACACCACGTGGTGACGCTCTTTCTCGCGGCCCTTTTCGTCAACGATGGCGATCAGGCCGGAGCGGTTCATGGAGATGAGCAGCTTGTTGCGGCCCTCGACCGACTTTAAGGTCGATGAATTTGACGAAGCCGTTGTTCTTGGCTTCGACCTTGGACTGTTCGGTGACGCGAGTGGCGGTGCCGCCGATGTGGAAGGTGCGCATCGTCAACTGCGTGCCAGGCTCGCCGATGGACTGCGCGGCAATCACGCCGACCGCTTCGCCCATTTCCACCATGCGTCCGGTGGCCAGGTTGCGGCCGTAGCAACGAGCGCAGGCTCCGCGGCGAGTTTCACAGGTGAGTACGGAGCGAATTTTAACGCGCTCGATACCCGCGGATTGAATGATGTTGGCCAGCTCTTCGGTGATTTCCTCGTTGATTTCGACGATGACGTTGCCCTCGTAGTCTTTAATCTTTTCGAGGGAAACGCGGCCGACTACGCGATCGCGCAACGGTTCGACTTCGACGCCCGCTTCGATGATCGGTTCGACGTAGATGCCGTCGGCGGTGCCGCAATCGATTTCGCTGATGATCACGTCCTGGGCCACGTCGACCAACCGGCGAGTGAGATAACCGGAGTCCGCGGTCTTCAGAGCGGTATCCGCCAGGCCTTTACGCGCGCCGTGCGTGGAGATGAAGTACTGCAGCACGGTGAGGCCTTCGCGGAAGTTGGAAGTGATCGGCGTTTCGATGACCTCGCCGGAGGGCTTGGCCATCAAACCGCGCATGCCGGAAAGCTGGCGAATCTGCTGTTTGGATCCGCGAGCGCCGGAGTCGGCCATGACGTAAATGGGATTGATGACGCCCTCTTTGTCCTGGCGTTCGAGGGCCTTGAACATTTCGTCGGCCACTTTTTCGGTGACGTCGGACCAGATGGCGATGACTTTGTTGTAGCGTTCACCGTTGGTGATGGCGCCGTCGAGGTATTGCTGCTGGACCTTAACCACTTCATGTTCGGCGGCGTCAACCAACTTGGGCTTGACGCTGGGGATGACCATGTCGCTGATGCCGATGGATACGCCGGATTTCGTCGCGTACAGGAATCCGAGTTCCTTGAGCTTATCGAGCATCTTGACGGTGCGCTCCAGGCCGAAGCGAAGGTAGCAGTATTGAACGAGCTGCTGAGTTCCCTTCTTCTTGAGCAAGCCGTTGATGAAAGGCATTTCCGGCGGGAGGTGATCGTTGAAGATCACCCGGCCGACGGTGGTTTGCAGGAACTGTTTCTCCAGGTTGATGGAGGCAGTGTGCGGAACGTCCTGATCGTCGTAAGCGGTGGTGAGGTCTACCACCTCGCCGGTGTAGCGCAGGCGGATGGGGGTGAGCAATTCGACTTCGGTGGCTTCCAGAGCCAGGATCACTTCTTCCGGTGAGCCGAACGCGCGGCCTTCACCCTTGGCGCCGGGCTTGGACTTGGTCAGGTAATAAAGGCCAAGGACCATGTCCTGGGTGGGAACAGCGAGAGGCATACCGTTCGCGGGCGATAGAATGTTGTGCGAGCTGAGCATGAGCACGGACGCCTCCACCTGGGCCTCGGGTGAAAGCGGAATGTGCACGGCCATCTGGTCGCCGTCGAAGTCCGCATTGAACGCGGTGCAAACCAGGGGATGGATGCGGATGGCCTTGCCTTCGACGAGCACGGGCTCGAAGGCCTGAATGCCAAGGCGGTGCAGGGTGGGAGCGCGGTTGAGCATTACGGGATGTTCGCGAATGACGTCTTCGAGAATGTCCCACACCACCGGCTCTTGGGCTTCGACGAGTTCTTTGGCCTGCTTGATGGTGGTGCAATGGCCGCCGGCCTCGAGCTTGTGATAGATGAAAGGCTTGAAGAGCTCGAGCGCCATCTTCTTGGGCAGACCGCACTGGTGGAGCTTGAGTTCGGGGCCGACGACGATTACGGAACGACCGGAATAGTCGACGCGCTTGCCGAGTAGATTTTGGCGGAAGCGGCCCTGCTTGCCCTTGAGGGTGTCCGAAAGGGATTTCAAGGGCCGATTGTTGGTGCCGCGGAGAACGCGGCCGCGGCGGCCGTTGTCAAACAAGGCGTCAACCGCTTCCTGGAGCATGCGCTTTTCGTTGCGGACGATAACGTCGGGCGCGTGCAATTCCATCAGCTTCTTGAGGCGGTTATTGCGATTGATGACGCGGCGATAGAGATCGTTCAAATCGGAAGTAGCGAAACGGCCGCCGTCCAGAGGCACCAGAGGACGAAGCTCGGGCGGCAGGACGGGAATAACGTCCAGAATCATCCACTCGGGCTTGTTGCCGCTCTTGCGGAACGCTTCCAGAACCTTGAGGCGCTTGGCGAACTTGATGCGCTTCTGCAGGCTGGCGTCGCTCTTCATGCGTTCGCGGAGCTCTTCGCTGAGCTTATCGACTTCGACGCGGCGAAGAAGTTCCTTGATCGCTTCGGCGCCCATGCGGGCGGTGAATTTCCCGGCGTATTCCTTGTTCAGCTCGCGGTACTTTTCTTCGGTGAGGATTTCCTTCTCTTTGATCCCGGGGACTTCGCCGGCATCGATGACCACAAACGCTTCGAAATAGAGAATGTGCTCGAGGTCGCGCATGGTGATATCGAGCAGGTAGCCAATGCGGCTGGGCAGGCCCTTGAAGAACCACACGTGGGAGCAGGGCGAAGCCAGCTCGATGTGTCCGAGACGCTCGCGGCGGACCTTGCTGAGGGTGACTTCCACGCCGCACTTGTCGCAGATCACACCGCGGTGCTTCATGCGCTTGTATTTTCCGCACAAGCATTCCCAGTCGGTGACGGGGCCAAAAGTCTTGGCGCAGAACAGGCCGTCCCGTTCGGGCTTGAAGGTGCGGTAGTTGATGGTTTCGGGCTTGGTTACTTCCCCATGCGACCAGGACCGGATTTTTTCCGGACTGGCCAAGCTGATTCGGATGGAATCGAAATCAGCGATTTGACTGGCGCGATCATAAGGGCTCGATCGGTACAAGGGCTAACCTCCTCTCCGGCGTAACCGGAGAAAAAAATCGGGTTCGAAGTCCGCGGCGCCGGGGTGGATCATCCGGGCCGAAACGAAAGCGAAACAAACCGATGAAGCCGCGACTAGTCCGCGGCTTGATCGATTTGAGGTTTTTGGCGCTTCATCAATTCGATGTCCAGGCAGAGCGATTGCAGCTCGCGCACCAGGACGTTAAAGGATTCCGGAACACCCGGCTCGATGCCCGGCTCGCCCTTAACGATGGATTCGTAAATCTTGGCGCGGCCGTAGACGTCGTCGGATTTTGCGGTGAGCAACTCCTGCAAAATGTGAGCGGCGCCGTAGGCTTCCAGCGCCCACACTTCCATTTCACCGAAGCGCTGTCCGCCGAACTGCGCCTTACCGCCGAGGGGCTGCTGGGTGATGAGCGAGTAAGGACCGATGGAACGCGCGTGAATTTTGTCGTCGACCAAGTGCGAGAGCTTGAGCATGTAGATATAACCGACGGTAACTTCCTGCGCAAAAATATCGCCGGTCATGCCGTCGCAGAGCGGGACCTTGCCGGTTTCCGGAAGTCCCGAAAAATCGAGCAGGCGGCGGATTTCATTTTCGCGGGCGCCGTCGAATACCGGCGTGGCGAAGGGAATACCGTCGCGGAAGCTCTGGGCCAGGTCGATGATGGTGGCATCGTCGGCATCGGCGATGGTTCTCCAGACCGGCGAGGGACCAAAGAGTCTTTAAACCACTTGCGCAGGGTATCGGCGCGCTCGCCGTCGTCGAGAAGCTTGGCGATCTTGGCGCCGAGCTGCTTAGAAGCCCAGCCGAGGTGGGTCTCAAGAATCTGTCCGACGTTCATACGCGAAGGAACGCCGAGCGGATTGAGAACGATTTCAACGGGAGTGCCGTCGGGAAGTAGGGCATGTCCTCTTCGGGAACGATGCGCGCGATGACGCCCTTGTTGCCGTGGCGGCCTGCCATTTTGTCGCCGACAGAAAGCTTGCGCTTCATGGCGATGTAGGCCTTCACTAGTTTGATGACGCCGGGGGGCAATTCGTCGCCCTTCTTGAGCTTGCTGATGCGCTCATCGGTAATCTTGCGAAGGACGTCGATCTGCCGGGAAGTCATCTCCTCGATTTCGTCGATCTTCTCGATTAGCAGAGGATCTTTGTCGGAGAGACGCAGGCGCTTGAGGTTACGGGTGGAAATTTTCTCGAGAACCTCGCGATTGAGCTCGACGCCCTTGACCAGCAAGCGCTTGTTGGTGCGCTCATCGTGCAAGTCCGCGAGCAGGGACTGACCGCCGAGCAAATCATTGAGGCGCTTGAGGCGCTCGTCGGTGAGAATGCGGATTTCATCGGACAAGTTCTTTTCGAGCTTGGCGATCTGGGTGCCTTCGATCACCTTGTGGCGTTCGTCCTTTTCGGCGCCCTTGCGGCAGAAAATCTTGACGTCCACGATAGTGCCCTCGATGCCCGGCGGGCAGTAGAGAGAAGCGTCGCGAACGTCCCCTGCTTTTTCACCGAAGATGGCGCGCAGCAGCTTTTCTTCGGGGGTCAGCGTGGTTTCGCCCTTGGGGGTTACCTTGCCGACCAGGATGTCTCCGGGACGAACGGTGGCGCCGATGCGGATAACGCCGCTTTCGTCCAGGTTGCGGAGGAAGCCCTCGTTGATGTTGGGAATGTCGCGAGTAATTTCCTCGGGACCGAGCTTGGTGTCGCGTGCTTCGATTTCATACTCTTCGATGTGAATCGAGGTGTAGTAGTCCTCTTCGACGATTTTCTCGCTGATGAGGATGGCGTCTTCGAAGTTGTAACCGCGCCAGGGGAGGAATGCGACGAGCACGTTGCGTCCCAAGGCTAGTTCGCCGCGATCGGTGCACGGGCCGTCGGCCAGCACTTGTCCCTGCCGGACGCGATCGCCGGAGTGGACCAGAGGCTTCTGGCTGATGCAGGTGTTTTGGTTGGAGCGCTTGAACTTGGTGAGAATGTAAATGTCGGAACCGACTTCGCGGCTGAGCACGCCGGATTGATCGGATTCGACGCGAACGATAATGCGCTCGGAGTCCACTTGGTCGACGACGCCGTCACGGCGGCAGACCACCACCGCACCGGAATCGCGAGCGGTGACCCGTTCCATGCCGGTGCCGACCAACGGCGCTTCGCCGCGGATCAGCGGTACCGCCTGGCGTTGCATGTTGGAACCCATCAAGGCGCGGTTGGCGTCGTCGTTTTCAAGGAACGGAATCAGGCTGGCGGCGACGGAGACGAGTTGCTTGGGCGAAACGTCAATGTAATCGACTTCTTCGCGAACCTTGAGCACGAAGTTGCCGGCCTGGCGGCAGTTGACCAGCTCGGTGACCAGCTTGCCCTTTTCATCAAGGGTGGCGTTGGCCTGCGCGACGACGTAGCGGTCCTCTTCCCAAGCCGAGAGATAGAAGCAGAACGGCTCGGTGACCACGCGGCGGCGCTTGAGTTCTTCGTTGGCGTCGTCGACCTTTTCCTTTTCGACAATTTCGCCGGCCTTGAATTCGGAATCTCCGGCGTTGACGATCTGGACGTAGTCGATCACCCGGCCGCCCTTCACCTTGCGGTAGGGCGACTCGATGAAGCCGTATTCGTTGATGCGCGCGTAGGAGGAAAGGGAGCTGATCAGACCGATGTTCGGGCCTTCCGGCGTCTCAATCGGGCAGATGCGGCCGTAGTGAGTGGGATGGACGTCGCGAACTTCGAATCCGGCGCGCTCACGGGACAATCCGCCTGGCCCCAGAGCCGAGAGACGTCGCTTGTGCGTGATTTCGCTCAGCGGGTTGGTCTGATCCATGAACTGGCTCAACTGCGAGCTGCCGAAAAATTCACGAATGGCGGCCATAACCGGCTTGGCGTTGACCAGATCGTGGGGCATGGCCGTGGACATTTCTTGGTACACGGACATTTTTTCTTTGATAGCGCGCTCCATGCGGACCAGTCCGATACGGAACTGGTTCTCCAGGAGTTCGCCGACCGCGCGAACGCGGCGATTGCCCAAGTGATCGATGTCGTCCACCGAACCGATGTTGCGGCGGAGCTTGAGCAGGTACTTGATGGCCGCGACGAAGTCCGCCGGATCGAGGTTGCGCTTTTCGAGCGGGGTATCCAGGGCCAGCTTGATGTTGAACTTCAGGCGGCCCACTTTGCTGAAATCGTATTTGCGGGCGTCGAAGAACATGCCGTTGAACAGTGCGGTGGCGGTTTCCAAGGTCGGCGGATCGCCGGGACGAAGCTTGCGATAGATCTCGATCAGGGCTTCGCGCGAAGTGTGCACCGAGTCTTTGTCCAGGGTGCGGCTGACGATGACGCCGACGTCATCGCGGTCCGGGAAGCAGACGTCCACTTCGCTAATCGCCGATTCGGACAGAGCGGCCCAGGCTTCCGGGGTGAGCGGCTTATTGGCGTCGAGCAGGACTTCGCCGGTCTGGCGGTTCACGAGTTCGCCGACGGTGATGGCGCCCTCGAGATCCGCGGCGGAAACTTCCACCTGGGTGATCTTGGACTTCACCAATTCCTTGTAGATGGGATCGGTGATGCGCTTGTGGGCAGCGACGATTACATCGCCGCCGCGGCCGTGTTTGATTTCATGGGAGATCTTGCGATCGATCAGGCCCTCGGAGGTATTCCAGAACAGCTTGGAATCTTTGAGGGAAATGCGCTCGACTTGATAGAAAGTGCGCAGAATGTCTTCGTTCGATTTCATGCCCAGAGCGCGCAGGAAAATCGAGCCAAGGAACTTGCGTTTGCGATCGATGCGAACGTACAGAATATTCTTGGTGTCGTACTCGAACTCGACCCACGATCCGCGGTAAGGAATGATCTTGCCGAGGAAGTAGCTGCGATTGTTGGCGGTTTCGAAGAAGACCCCGGGCGAGCGATGCAACTGGCTGACGATGACCCGCTCGGTACCGTTGATGATGAACGTGCCGTTCTCGGTCATCAGCGGAATATCGCCGAAGAAAACCTCCTGTTCCTTGATGTCGCGGATGGACTTGGCGCCGGTGTCCGGGTCTTTGTCGTAAATGGTGAGGCGGATGGTGACCTTCAGAGGCGCGGAATAGGTCATGCCGCGCTCCTGGCACTCGTTCACGTCGTATTTCAGTTGCAGGGTGACCGGATCGCCGCACTTATTGCAGAAGGTGGGAGTGTTACGGTTGAAGGTGCCGCACTTCGAGCAGATGACATCGCCGGAGCGATACGGATCGGTAACCACCGAAGCGCCGCATTGGCGGCAAGTGGCGCGCAGGTGATGCAGTCCGCGCAGGTGTCCGCACTTGCATTCCCAGTTGCCGATGGCGTAGTCGACGAAATCCAGCTGGGACAGTCCGCGAAAATCCTGAATCGGAAAAACGGAAGTGAAAACAGACTGCAAGCCGGTGTCTTCACGCTCGCTGGGCAACTGGTCCATCTGCAGAAATCGCTGATAGGATTTCTTCTGGACCTCGATCAAATTGGGAATCTGAACGGTGGTCTTGATTTTGGCAAAATCCAGCCGTTCTCGTTCCCGGGTCGGGCGATTTGCATTACGCATAACGATTTACCTCATCCCTTTTCGGGTTGGGCCGGAGCGGCGGGCAGACCATGGAGCGCCTGCCGGTCCGGGAAGGACACGGTGCGGGGTGGAGACAACAGAGAAAGCGCGCGTGTCGACGATCGCTTGAACAACCAGGCTCCGCAAGATTCGCGAACACTACTTAATATCGACCTTGGCTCCAGCGTCTTCGAACTTCTTCTTAATCGTCGCGGCTTCGTCCTTGTTGATGCCCTCTTTGACCGTCTTGGGGGCGCCATCGACGAGGTCCTTGGCTTCTTTCAAGCCCAGGCTAGTCACTTCGCGGACAGCCTTGATGACGTTGATCTTGTTGGCTCCGACTTCGGTGAGAACGACGGCGAATTCGGTCTTCTCCTCCGCAGGAGCTGCGCCCGCGGCGGCCGCGCCACCTGCTACGGCCACCGGGGCTGCAGCGGCTGCGGACACTCCGAATGCCTCTTCGAGCTTCTTGACCAGATCGGAAGCTTCGAGAAGGGTCAAGCCCTTGATATCTTCGAGTATGGTTTCGACTTTAGCCATTGCGGTTGTATATCCTCCCTAAGATTGAGAAAACTTTTCAGCCTTGACCGCCTCATTGGTGACGACGGCCAGATTTCGAGGTACGGCATTGATTACGGTTGCCAGGCGCTGAGCGGGAGCCATGAGCAAGAACATAACCTTGCTGATGAGCTCTTCTTTCGATGGCAAATTCGCCAACTGCTGGATGTCCGCGATAGATACCACGCGGCCCTGGACCCATCCTGCACGAAACTGGAATGCGGGAACGTCTTTGGCGACCTTAGTCAGCGCTTTAGCCAGCGCGACCGGATCGGTCATGGTGTAGCTGATCGAATTCGGCCCGGTAAGTCCCTTCAGCAAGCCCTCCGCGGGAGTACCCTCGGCGGCGTGCTGGGCGACGGTATTTTTGACCACTTCGTAATGGCCGCCGGCGGTTTCGATGGCGCGGCGAAGCTTGGTGTCGTCCTGTGCGTTGATACCCGTAAAAGTAGAGAGAATCACGGTAGAGACGGTAGCCAACTGGGTGCGCAACTGGTCGGCGTGAGCTTTCTTTTCGGCTTTGTTTTTCATGCCCTTCATCCCTTCAAGTTGTGCGGCAGCGGCCCGCCGGCCGCGCCAGCGAATATTCGTTAGGCCGCCACGGCAACGGCGGCTTCGGCCTCGACATGATCGATGTTTACGCCCGGCCCCATGGTGGAAGTCAAAGTGATTTTCTTGACGTACTTGCCCTTAGCCGATGCCGGTTTGGCCTTGACTACCGCGGCCAACAGCGCCAGCGCGTTACCGGCCAGCTGCTCGGCGGAAAAACTAATCTTGCCGATTGGCGAATGGATGATGCCGGTCTTATCCAGGCGGAATTCCACTTTTCCAGCCTTGATTTCCGCGACCGCCTTGGCGACATCGAAAGTTACCGTGCCGGTCTTGGGATTGGGCATCAAACCGCGCGGCCCGAGAACCTTGCCGAGACGCCCAGCGGACTTCATCATGTCCGGAGTGGCGATCACCGCTTCGTAATCGGTCCAACCCTCGGTAATTTTCTGGACCATGTCTTCACCGCCGACAAAGTCGGCGCCGGCTTGCTCGGCTTCGCGGATTTTCTCTCCGCTGGCGATCACCAGGACCCGCTTGGATTTGCCCAGCCCGTGCGGCAGTACCACCGTGCCGCGAACGTTCTGATCGGACTGCTTGGGATCGACACCGAGATTGAGCACCAGCTCGACGGTTTCATCAAACTTGACGTAATGCGCCTTGCGGAGCAGCTCGGCTGCTTCCTGAAAGCGATACGGGCGCGCTTCGACCAGCTTGCGCGCGTTCACTATTTTCTTGCCCGGCTTCTTTGACCCGCGGCCCATCGGTGCTTCTCCTGGTCGAGCTTAGTCAATTACTTCGATGCCCATATTACGGGCGGTGCCGCTTACGGTGCGCACCGCGGCTTCCAGATTCATGGTGTTCAGGTCCGGCAGCTTCAGTTTGGCAATCTCTTCCACTTGCTTGCGGGTGATCTTGGCCACTTTGTTGCGGTTCGGTTCCGGCGAACCTTTGACGATTCCCGCGGCGCGCTTCAGCAGCTCGGAAGCCGGGGGAGTCTTCATGATGAAGGTGAAGGTGCGGTCGGTATAGATGGTGACCAGCACCGGGATGATCATTCCGTCCGGTTCCTTGGCGGTTTTGGCATTGAACTGTTTGCAGAAATCCATGATGTTGACGCCGTGGGGCCCCAGCGCGGTGCCCACGGGCGGCGCGGGAGTCGCCTTGGAAGCAGGCAACTGCAGCTTGACGGTGGTCTGAATTTTCTTAGCCATTGCGAATCCCCTCGGGCGCGATCGATCGTTTCTAATACGCGCGAAACGTTAAGCGATCTTTTCGACGCTGGCGAAATCGAGCTCCACCGGCGTGGCACGGCCAAATATGGTTACCGAAACCTTCAGACGGCTGTGATCGGGATCGATTTCTTCGACCGTGCCGTTGAAATTAGCGAAGGGGCCGTCCACGATGCGCACCTGCTCGTTGCGATCGAACGACAACTTCGGCTTGGGCTTCTCCGCCGTGGTGGTAGCGCGGTTCAAAATGTTTTGTACTTCTTCATCGGACAACGGGCTGGGCGTCTGGCCCGATCCCACAAACCCGGTGACCTTGGGAGTGGAGCGGACGACGTGCCAGGTGTAATCGTCCATGTCCATCTCGACCAGCAAATAGCCCGGATAGCACATGCGCGGAGAGATCACTTTTTTACCGCCGCGCACTTCCACCACCGACTCGGTGGGAATGATCATCTGCCCGATCTTCTCCTGCAGACCGAAGGCAGCGACCCGGCCTTCCAAACTTTCCTTCACCTTTTTCTCAAAACCCGAATAGGTGTGGACGATGTACCACTGCTTCGACATTCTAAGTCCTTAGTGTTTGAAATGGCGCCAGACCACGCCTTCCAAGCGGCTGAAAATTGTGTCGGTAAACAAAAAATAGACCGCGAAAAACGCTACCGTAACGATCACCACGGTGGTCGTCGATTTCACGTCTTCCCACGACGGCCAGTTGACCAGCTTCATTTCCACCCGCACTTCGTGGAAAAACTTGTTCATGCGCCGGGGATAATCCGCCAAGCGCTGAAAAAAATCGGTAACCGAATTACCGGCGCCGTTCGGTTCGGATTGTTCTCGTGCTATCTGTGCCATGCGCTCGCCCGTCCCAGTGAAACTGCCCTTTTGGCCTTACCCAGCCTGACCGCTACAACGCCCCTTAAAAAACTGGCAGGGGAGGAGGGATTCGAACCCCCACATCCGGTTTTGGAGACCGGCGGTCTACCGTTAAACCTACTCCCCTAAAACCAAAATGCCCCGCCGGGGCTATTTCACTTCTTTGTGTGGGGTGTGCTTCCGGCACGTATTGCAAAACTTCGACGTTTCGAGTCGTTCCTGGTGCAGTTTGCGGTTCTTGGTCGTCGTATAGTTTCGGTTCTTACATTCGCCACACTGCAAAGTAATGATTTCGCGCATCGCTGTTGATCCCTATCCCACGGCCCACGGCCGAAATTTTGTGTTCAGTCGCGCCCGCCACGCCCGTAGCGGCCACGATCTTGCTGTTAATTTACTCGATGATCTCAACCACGGCGCCGGCGCCGACGGTGTGGCCGCCTTCGCGTATCGCGAAGCGCAGCCCCTTCTCCAACGCTACCGGCGTGATCAGCGTCACTTCCGCCGACACGTTGTCCCCCGGCATCACCATCTCGATCCCTGCCGGCAACTTCACGTCTCCGGTTACGTCCGTGGTCCGGAAATAAAACTGCGGCCGATATCCGGTGAAGAACGGGGTGTGCCGCCCGCCTTCTTCCTTGGTCAACACGTAGGCTTCCGCCTTGAACTTGGTGTGCGGGGTGATCGATCCTGGCTTGGCCAGCACTTGTCCGCGCTCCACATCTTCTTTTTCCGTGCCGCGCAGCAGCAATCCGACGTTGTCTCCCGCCATGCCCTCGTCCAGCAGCTTGCGGAACATCTCTACCCCGGTCACTACGCGCTTCACCGTCGGGCGGAATCCCACGATTTCGATTTCTTCGCCGACCTTCACCTTGCCGCGCTCGATTCGTCCAGTCACTACCGTGCCGCGGCCGGAAATCGAGAATATATCTTCGATCGGCATCGCGAACGGCTTATCCACATCCCGCTGCGGCAGCGGCACCGTGGTGTCTACCGCTTCCATCAATGCCAAAATCGACTTCTCGTACTGCGCGTCGCCTTCCAGCGCCTTCAGCGCCGATCCGCGCACGATGGGAATGGTGTCGCCCGGAAACTGGTAGCTCTTCAACAAGTCGCGCACTTCCAGCTCGACCAGTTCCAGCAACTCGGGGTCTTCCACTACGTCGCACTTGTTCAGAAACACCACGATCGACGGCACCCCCACTTGCCGCGCCAGCAAGATGTGTTCCCGGGTCTGCGGCATTGGTCCGTCGGTCGCCGCCACCACCAGAATCGCGCCATCCATCTGCGCCGCTCCGGTGATCATGTTCTTGATGTAGTCCGCGTGCCCCGGACAATCGATGTGCGCGTAGTGCCGGTTGGGCGTCTCATACTCCACGTGCGAGACGGCAATCGTGATTCCGCGTTCCCGCTCTTCCGGCGCATTATCGATCGAATCGAACGCCCGGAACTGCACCTTGGGATTGCCCTTCGACAACACCTTGGTGATCGCCGCGGTCAACGTGGTCTTGCCGTGGTCGATGTGCCCAATCGTCCCAATATTCAAGTGCGGCTTATTGCGCTCGAATTTCTCCTTGGCCATGTTGCGTTTACCCTCGCGTAAAAGTCGCGCGGCGCATGCGGCCGCAGCGGGCAAGATCGATTCGGAAAACTATTCGTCAGCGAATCCGGCAGCGTAATTACTGGAGCGGGGGACGGGACTCGAACCCGCGACCATCTGCTTGGAAGGCAGAGACTCTACCACTGAGTTACCCCCGCTCATTCCACATTCCGAAATAAACCGCCGCCAGCCTGTGCAAAATGGAGCCTGGGAGCGGGATTGAACCGCTGACCTCGTCCTTACCAAGGACGCGCTCTACCAACTGAGCTACCCAGGCCCGGCGCGCTGGAAAAGCCACATCCGGAGCCAAACGGCTGCCAATGCCCCTGTTGCGAATATCCCGTCACGAATATCCACGATCGGACCCGCTCATTGCGCGACCGATGTGCCCAGCACTGCCTGATACCGTACGCTGTTGCAGCGCTATGTTCGCAAACTTCTCGTCGGACCGTCCGCCGAAAACATTTGCCAAGGAGACGGTGGTGGACGGGGGAGGATTCGAACCTCCGTAGCCCGCTAGGAGCGGCAGATTTACAGTCTGCTGGTTTTAGCCACTCACCCACCCGTCCCGACAAGCACTCGGGACACAAAAATCGCATCCCCTCCGGTGAATTTATGAATGCAAAAAGGGCTCGTGTCTGTAGACACCAGCCCCTGCCGTTTGATTGCGAGGAAAATGATCCGCAACAAAACCAAAAATTCCCGGTCCTTGAATCTCAGCTGGCGGAGGGATTTGAACCCCCGACCCTCTGATTACAAATCAGATGCTCTACCAACTGAGCTACGCCAGCACACTCAAACCGAGCAAAAATACCACAAGGGCAACAAAAGTGCAAGGGGGTTATGGGTCCTAGACAAGTGGTGTGCCAGACCTGACACAAAGACGGTATTTCTGCTGGGGTTTGCCCATTTTCTATACGTTTTTTCGCTCGCGCCCACCCTCTTCGATGCTCGGGATCAGTGCGCCGATTCAGGGGCGGTGAAGGTGGAATCCGGAATATCGACGCCGTGTTTGACTGAGGTCAAGTGCACCACATAGCTGGTGCTTCCGGCGGTCTGATGTACGGTCATGGGTAGCTTCATTCCGTCGATATCGGCGTAGTCGTCCAGCATGCTCTCGACGCTGTTATTACCGTCGGGACCGGCGCGGTTGGCCACCACGCGGAGAAGCAAGGAATTCTGGGAATCAAAATACATTTTTTCCGAGCCGGTCTGCGGCGAGGAAACCTCGATCACTTGAACCTCGCGATCGCCTAATTTTTCCTTGCCGACAAATTTGATCTGGGAATAGAGGGTGCGCAAATTGAGAGGCCGAGCGTATTCGGCATCGCGCTTCAATTCCTCGAGCTCGCGTCCTTGCAACAGCCGCGGACCGTTTTGCGGATCGTCGGCCCAGCCGATGACCCCGTCAAATCCCTGCTGAAACGGGGTCTCACCGATACTGACCACCGAGCGCATTTTGTTGGGAGCTTTTTCGGAGACTTCGACGGTACCGGTCATGGACATCGCAGGAATCTCGATGGTGCCTTTGGAGACGCGCGAAGAATACTTCGCCCAGGCATCTCTCCCGCCGATGGCGGCGACGTAGCGGTCGAGGATGGCGCTGGCTTGGGGATCGACCTCAGCGGGCGTGGCGGCGGCTTGCGCGGCAGCGGCAGGCGCGGGGGTGGCAGGCTTCGATTTCTCGCCGGGCATGGGAGCGGCCGATGGCGGTGGGGTGGTGCCGGGCGGTGCTGGGCTAGGCGACGGGGTTTGCGCCGGCAGCGCAGAGGACACCAGAAAAACGAACAGAACGGATACCAGGGCTTTTGTCATATTCAAGGACATGCCTTTCATGGGTAGTGTAGCGCACAATGGGTGGGCGAGAGCGTAAAGCCTAGGGCGTGTTTCGTACCACCGGGCGGCGCTTTACAGCGATGGAGTGCAAAACTATACTCGCGCGGATGACCCTTTCTTCGGGTAAGCGAGCATGGATTGCGGTGGCGGTGCTGGTGGCGATTTTGTGCGGGTGCCTGGCCGCATATCTTTACTATCGCGGGCACATCGCTGCGCTGCCGGCCTCGACGGCGAGGGTTACTGCGCAACAGGTGGATCTGCTGAGTCTACTGCCGGGGGATGCGCCGGTGATTGGATTCGGGGATTTGGCGGCGCTGAAGGCTTCGGCATTCGTGCAGGAGTTTGAAAAGCTCGGACCGTCGCCGGCTGAAGATACCGACTACAGCGCGTTCGTGCGCGAAACAGGATTTGACTACACCCGTGACCTGGACACTGTGGCCTTCGCGGTGTGGCCGGATTCCTCGTCCACGCAACAGCTGGCGCCGGGGAGCCCGGCGGCGCCTAGGCTTCGGGTGCTGGTACTCGGCGACGGGCGATTCGATGCCGCGAAGATAGCCGGGTACGCAACGCGATCGGGCCGTACGACCACCGTGAACGGCAAGACGGTGTACGAGTTTCGCGACCGGGCAGCGAAGGATTCGCTGTATGTGTCCCTGCTTTCGCCGGGGCGCATCGCGCTGGCGCAAGGCGTAAATCTCGACGCGGCACTCGGTGGGAAGGTAGGTGCGGTGAAACCGGATCGCGCGGCGCATATGGAGAGGGTGGCTGGGCATCCGATATTTATCATCGCGCGGCTGGACAGTGTGCTGAAGGATTTGTCGATCGATTTTGGAAGTTTCGAGCAGTTGCGGGCCTTGCTACAGAGTCTGCGGTGGGTGACCATCGCCGGACAGCCGAACGGAGCGAATTTCGAGGTGGGCGCGGAGGGCGATTGCGATTCGGCCTCGCACGCGCTGCAAATTTCGACCATTCTGGGGGGATTGCGCTGGTTCGCACGGTCCGCGCTAGCCGATCCCAGAAGCCAGCAGGGCATGACCAAAGACCAGGTAGCGCTGGCCAATTACTTCTTGCAGGCGACCAAAGTTTCCAATGACGGACACTGGCTGAATTTGAAGGTAGCGCTGACGCCCGCGGCGCTGCGACTGATGCTGCCGCCGGAACCAGCGCGGCGAAAATCTCGTTAGACAGCAACGAACGCGCGGCGGCCGGCGGCGGCCGGGCGGAATTCACGGGCCAGGTGATCGAATGCGTCCAACATGCATGGCATTGTTAGGGGCACTGCTGGGTTGTGGCGCGGTGCTGGCGGCGGACAGCCCGGTGAAGGTAGACAACGCGGATGTGCGCATCCTGAGCGTGGTGGACCTGCCTCACCACAAGAGCCCAATGCACCAGCACGATTTCAATCGCGTGATGATTTACCTCGATGGCGGCGACATCACGTTGACTACCGAAGACGGCCAGGTGGACGAGCAACACTGGAAAGCTGGGCAAGTAGCGTGGAGCGCCAAAACCGGGCGACACACCAGCGAGAACGTGGGAGACGCGCCGATACATATCGTCGAAATTGAATTGAAGAAACCGGCGCCGATGGTGGCCCCGGTAAGCAAGCCCGAGCTCGATCCGGTGCGCCTCGATCCGCAGCACAATATTTTGCTATTGGAGAACGACCAAGTACGCGTATTTCGAAGCTGGCGTGAACCCGGCGGCAGCGAAGCGATGCACGAGCACGTGGGCGCGGGCCGCGCCGCCGTGATGCTTACCCCTATTGATGCTCAAGTGAAATTGGCGGACGGCACGGCCAGTGAACTACGCGGGTCGGCGGGGGATGTCTTCTGGAGCGGTCCGCTGACCCACACCTCCAAAAATGTGGGCCCCGCGAAATATGAAATGGTTGTAGTGGAAGTGAAGTAGTGAGGGCGGCCATCCAATCGTGAAGATAGAGGTTCCACTGGATGCTCCGCCGCGGCGCGTAGGGAAGCCGAAAGTCGGCGCATTGCGCGGAATCTTGGAACAGCGCTGTCCGCGATGCCGCGTTGGGAAAATCTACGGCACTGCGTTCTTTCACCTGCCGGCGCGGATGCATGAGCGATGCGGTGTTTGCGGCCTGAAATTCGAGCGCGAAGAAGGATATTTTCTCGGCGCGATGCAGGTCGATTATGGTTTGGGGGTCGCGGGGATATCGCTGCTGGCCCTGGTGACTTGGTTGCTCACTCGCTGGAGTTTCAGCAAGACGGTGATCGCAGCGCTGCTGCTGTTCCTGCCACTGGTTCCGGCACTAACACGGTTGGGGCGAATCGTGTGGATTTGGTTTGACCAGTCGGTGGACCCTGAGAGGCGCTGACAGTTTCCGCTCTATCCCACCGGCAAATTTCCGCTGCTGCGCGAAACCGAAATCCCGTCGGCCCGTCAAAGTATTGCAGAAAGTTGCAATCACTGATTGCGCGGTGTACCTTTCTGCCTCGTACGGGGATTGAAAAGGGAGCCCCAGTCCATTCCATTGGCGGAGACAATTGATGCGACGAATTATTTTCTGGATGGTAATGCTGGCGATCGGTATGCCAGCGATGCGGCTAATGGCGGTGGATCCGAGTCCCAAGGACGATGCGGCCAGTGACAAAGCGGACAAAGACAAAGCAGGCGGCTTTAAACCCGAACAGCAGTCGAGCAAGGGGACGGTGACCGTCGAAGGAACCGCGGTTGGCTACGACGCGATTGCCGGCACGCTGGTGGTGCATCCCAAGGGCTGGGACGACGTGCCGCAGAACGCCAACAAGGACGACAAAGAGGGCCCGGCCGAGGCCAGCATGTTTTACGTGGCCTACTTCAAGTCGGACACCAAGGGTGCGCCGCGTCCATTGACGTTCCTGTTTAACGGCGGACCCGGCTCGTCCACCGTGTGGCTGCACATGGGTGCGTTTGGGCCGAGGCGAGTGGTGACCCTTGATGATTCGCATACGCCGGCGGCGCCCTACGCGGTGGTGAATAATGAATACAGCCTGCTGGACGCCAGCGACCTAGTGTTTGTGGACGCGCCAGGAACCGGCTTTAGCCGCCTAGGCGGAAAGGATCGGGACAAAGCGTTCTATGGCATCGATCAGGACGCTTACGCCTTCGCCGATTTCATCGTGCAGTTTTTGGGCAAGTACGGGCGCTGGAATTCGCCGAAATACCTGTTTGGAGAAAGCTACGGCACCACCCGGTCGGCGGTGCTCGTTAATTTACTGGAAACGGAAAAGACCGTCGATTTCAACGGGGTGATCCTGCTGTCGGAAATATTGAATTTCGACGATAGCGCGGACTTGCCGCAGTTCAATCCGGGCGTGGAGATACCGTACCAACTGGCGCTGCCCACCTACGCTGCTACCGCGTGGTATCACCACAAGCTGCCGGATGCTCCCAAGGACTTGGCGCCGTTGCTGACGGAAGTGGAGCATTTCGCGATGAACGAATACGCGCAGGCATTGGAGGCGGGCTCCGCGCTGCCCGCGGAACAGCGGCGTGCGATCGTTGCCAAACTGCATCAGTACACCGGTCTAACCCCCGAGTACATCGAGAAAGCGAACCTGCGCATCAACGTGGGAGAATTTACGAAGACGCTGCAGGACGATTCCGACATGACCGCTGGTCGACTGGACTCGCGCTTCTCCGGGCCGACCATGGATCCACTGAGCAAAGAGGCCGACTACGATCCGCAGTCGGCAGCGATCGGTTCGGCGTACGTCTCCGCGTTCAATGATTACGTGCGCAAGGAACTGAAGTACGGCGAAGGAAAAGAGTTCAAGCCGGAAATAAATATCGAGGTTTCGTGGAATATGCAGCATCAGGCGCCGGGGCTGCCGTTCGCTTTGCCGCTCACGCCGAACGTGATGCCGGATTTAGCTACCGCGATGAAATACAACCCGGACCTGAAAGTGATGTTAAACGGCGGCTATTTCGATTTGGCCACGCCGTTTTACGAAGGGATCTACGAAATGCAGCACTTGCAGATCCCCGCGAAACTGCAGAGCAATATCGAATATCAGTATTACGAATCGGGGCACATGGTCTACGCCCACGCGGAATCGCTGAAGACGCTGCACGACGCGGTGGCGGCGTTTATCACCAAAACCGCAGCCTCCAAGGGGAAGTAACCCTCCGTCCGTCGGATCCGGGCGCACCGCGCGAATGCCGGTCGCGTCCGGGCCGTCCCTCGCTTGCCAACAAATTTCTGCGCCCGAGTGATAATCGGTCGATTCCGGCGTGTTACTCTTGCGGCCAAAATCCGCGGGGGGACGACCGATGATGCGGGCTACGGATTTTGAGTTTCGGCAGCGATGGTCGTTATTCGGCGCCATTTTTGGTGTGGGATTCATTCTGTTTGCGGTCGACCACGTGCCGGTGTGGGCGCGCCTGTCCGGGCATTTGTCGGAGGCGGCGAAGATCTCGATGCCGCTCGCCGAACACATCGTATTGGGAGTGGCGTCGGCGGTGATGATTGCCTCGGCGCTGATTCGGGTGTGGGGATCGGCGTACCTGGGCCGCGAAGTGGTGCACGACCACGCGCTGCACAGCGAAGCGCTGCGCGCCGACGGTCCCTACCGCCACACTCGCAATCCTCTTTATTTTGGCAACGCGCTGATGTCAGTGGCCATGGGGATCTTCGCGCCGACCATCGGATTTCCCATCATCGCCATCGGAATTCCGCTGTTCTGCTACCGCCTGATCGGACGCGAAGAGGCCGGGCTGGAAGCCGAGCAGGGCGAGCAGTATCGTGCGTTCATGCGCGCGGTGCCGCGAATGTGGCCGGCGCTGCGGGCGCAGATTCCGGCGAGCGGAGCGACGCCGGATTGGATCAATGGGCTCTCGGCGGAGGTCTTCTTCATGTCATTTGCCGCGGGCGTAATCGCCACAGCCATCACCCTAAACCCGTTATGGGTGTGGATTGGATGCCTGGCATCTCCACTGCTTAGTTGGCTAGCCGAACTGGCCATGCGCAAGAGCGGCCGCGCCGCCGCAACCGAATCGAAGGAATAGTGCGCTACTCGTAGCGCAGGGCGACCATTGGATCGACGCGCATGGCGCGGCGGGCTGGGAGATACGACGCGCCTAAGGCTACCAGCGTGAGCGTCACCGCGACCGCGGCGAAGGTGAGTGGGTCGTAGACTTTCACACCGAAGACCATGCTCGATAGGAAGCGCGCCAGCGCGGTCGCCCCGGCCAACCCAAGCGCTACGCCCAAAATTGCTAGCTGTAGCGTGCGGCCAAGAATCAGGGCACGGACGTTGCGCGGCTCCGCTCCCAACGCCATGCGAATCCCGATCTCGTGAATTCTCTGGCCCAGGGTGTAACTCATCACCCCATAAATTCCCACCGCCGCCAGCAACAGCGCTAAACCGGCAAAAATTCCAGTGAGCACAGCGCTGAAGCGGCGGGGCGACACCGAGTCCGCCAACAATTCATCCATGGTCAGCACGTGCGTTACGGGCAGCGCGGGATCGATTTTGTGGATGTTATCGGTGGCTGCGGCAGCGAGAGACGCTGGATCGGATGAGGTGCGGATCACCAGATACGGCGTCCATGCGCCGGTAAAATAAATGTCGCAGGTCGGCGCGGCCTCCAGGCCGTACTGATGCACGTCGCCCACTACACCGACGATCGGAAACCAACATGGCGTCGGAGCGAACGAACAGAAGTTGACGCGCTTACCCAGAGGATCTTCGTCCGGCCAATAGCGGCGCGCCATCGTTTCGTTGATTACCACGTTTTGCAAAGTCCAGTCGGCTTGGTTGAATACCCGCCCTTTGAGCAGCGGGATTCCTATCGCGGAAAAGTATCCGATGCTGGCGGTGCGCGTCTGCCCCACTGGACGAACGCCGGCGTCGGGGAGCGGACGGCCTTCGATCACGAATCGCGACGCTCGGGTCAGCTCGGTGCCAAGCGGCAAGTCATCAATGCCGCCGGCAGCCTTCACGCCCGGCAACGCGCGGACCCCATCGGCGATTTGTTCGAATTCGAGCGACTGTGTTTTTCCCAGCTGGGTGAATTGAGCATCGGTCATTTGCGCCGCCTGCGCGGCGGGAATTGCGGCGAGCGACATTTGCAGGGTGAGGATGTGGTCGGTGCGGAAGCCGGGATCGACCTGTAAAAGGTTGTGGAAGCTGCGCAGCAACAACCCCGCGCCGATCAGCGGAATCAGCGCCATGGCAATTTCAGAAACCACCAGCAGGGTGTGTACCTTGCGTCTTCCGAACGCGCTGGTCCCTTTGGCCCCCTGCTTGAGAACGTTATTAAGATTGGTGCTGAGGCTTTCTAGTGCGGGCAGCAAGCCGCAGATCACTCCGGCGGCAACGCACGCGCTGATTGTGAATGCCAGGACGGTGGCATTCACCCACGTGTTGGTGGCCGCCGCCAGATCGGCAGGCGCCAGCGCACCCAGGATTTTCATGCCGATTGCCGCGAATAGCAGCCCGACCGTTCCGCCCACCAACGACAGCAGCATGCTTTCGGTGAGTAGCTGCCGAACCAATCGCCATCGGCTGGCGCCCAGCGCGGTGCGCAGAGCAAATTCCTTTTCGCGGATGGAATTACGCGCGAGAAGCAAGTTCACGATATTGGCGCACGCGATCAGCAGGACCAAACCCACCGCCCCGAATAGAACGAGCAGAGTGCGGCGCAGCTTACCGGCGGTAGGATCCTCGAGCTGCGCGACGTGGACCGTCCAATTCTTGTGGGTGTCTGGGAAAGCGATCGCTGCCTGGTGATTCAGCGCGACGAATTCGGCCTGCACCTGCGCGATTCTCACACCAGGTTTCCGCCGGGCAATGGCGGTATATGGATGGTGAACGCGGCCGGTCAAATCGTCGTCGACGTACTGCCCTACCGGCATCCACAGGTCGGGCCAGTGCAGCAAGTGGAAATCGGCGGGCAGCACGCCGACCACCGTGTAGCGTTGGTTATCGAGGGTGAGGGTGCGTCCGACGATTGCGGGATCGCCACCAAAATGGCTGGTCCAAAACGAATGGCTGAGCATTACTACCGGTGCGCTCCCGGCCTTGTCTTCCTCCGCGACGAACGCCCGGCCCACCACCGGACGGATCCCCAGGATGGAAAACAGGCTGGCGCTCGCATTGGTTCCGAGCACCCGTTCCGGCTCGCCTTCTCCGGTAAGATTGAAGCCCTGCGAAATATCCAGATATGCGCCCATGTCGGAAATCGTTTGGGCTTGCCGCTTCCAGTCGCCGAAATCGCCGGTAGAGAGCCCGATGCCATCGAGGACCGGCGCATATGCATTCGTTATTTGGACGAGCGTTTCGGGATGCGCATACGGCAGCTCGCGTAGCAGCACGTTCTGAACCACGCTAAAAATCGCAGTGTTCGCGCCAATGCCGAGCGCCAGGGTGAGCGCGGCCACTATCGTGAACCCGGAATTCTTGCTCAACGAACGGATCGCAAAGCGAATGTCTTGAAGCAGCGTCGCCATGGCGCCTTACCTCCCGGTACCCTGGAAGGGTAACTCCGGTGGTCCTCAGCACCACCATACACGCCCGCCCAGAACTCGCGTTAGCGGTAGCCGAGCGAAGCGACAGGGCTCCACCCCTCCCTGCTCTTGGAGAGGTTTGATGTTTTGACGTACGGTTCTACGCTCTTATCTCTTTCGGGTGCCCCATTCTTCCCCGATTTTGGGAAGGGTGGGCGTACAGACCAAGGCGTCTCCCCGACCAAGCAATGCGAGTGGATAGGTTGTAACGGTCTCCTCAGATCGCGAAGGCCGCTGGGCGCCGAAGAATCCATACGGCGACTACCAATCGTCGCATCGGGAATCGTAAATCTTGATTCCCCGTTCCGAAAGCTCAGCGAGCAGTTGCGCCAGCGCAGCGGTGATTTCCCCTTCGCCGGAAACACAAACCGCCCATTCCAGATTTTCCCGGAATTCCCGCGTGCTGATGCTCCACTTCTGCAGAGCCAACGGCGTCACTCGGTCAATTTGTATGATGGACCAATAGCGGGCGAGTCGGAGTGCGGACGCACGGTCTGGCAGTGGACCGCGCACGATGAAGTGGTTGTCGCCGACCACTAGGATGCCAATCATGCCGCTCTACCCCTCGAGCCGCGGATCGAAAATGGCGCGGCCAACCGCGAAGTGATAGATCACTTGCTGCGGAAGCTCGCTCGAGTCTTCCGACGACCTTTCTCTTCTTCCAAAAAGCCGAGATACCGATGGACATCGTCGTCGTAGAAAGCGCCAATGCCGGTGGCGTTCCAGCCCAGCGCTTCCGCTCCCAGATAAAGGCGCTGGCCGATGGCGCCGGCCTCGAAATACACGTAACGATAGCCGCGATTGCCAAACGCCTGCGCCGCGTCGGCCAGGTCCGCGATCATCGTAATGGTGAAGCAAGAGTTCCCGGCCAGCGGCTGTTCCAGGCTTAGAAAAGCGGCGATGCGCTGAACGTCACCACGATGCAGCTGCTGCAAAGTTCCCTGCGGCGTATTCCAGCGGTAGACGCCGGGCTCGCAATCGCGGACGCGGTGAACGTACAAGTAAAGCGTAACGAAATCGGTGCCGGGCGTCGCAGATACCTCCCCTCCGTCGAAATTAGAACGCCAGTCCGCGGGCCAATCGCGCGTCGCAAAATCCAGGAGTTGCTCCAGGTCGGTCCGCTCCATAGCAGCCGTGCGTGCATCAAAATCGAGTGCCGAGCGCCGCCGGCGAACGATGGTTGCCAGCGCAGCGTCTGGCGCGGGTTCGCGTAAGCGTGCCAGCCGCGCCGCCGAATCACCAGCGGTCAACGCGCTCGCTGCTAGTGCGGACGGTAACGGGTCCGGCGGATCGGGCAGAATCGTCGCGCGATGCATCTCCAGCAAGAGTTTGTAAGGCACTTCGTCGGCCGACAATTCGTTGGGAATCTGCGGAAGTAGCTCGGAAGGCGGAGACGACGATCGCGTGGAAGCTGAACCCGACGGAAAAACCAGAGAGATCATTGGCGCCTCGTCGCTTCCAGCGAGCCCGAGGGCACGGGTGAGCCGGGCGTCCGCAAAGTGCGTGATCGCCCCGCCCACCAGTCCCAGCGCGCGCGCCGACAGCAGCACGCTCATCATCGCGTGACCCAAATCGTGGCAGCAGTAGCGATACGCGCGGCCGCGATACTTCCAGGCTTCCCGCCAGAAGATAGAAGTTAGTCCAACGATAAGGGACGATGATTCCGCTCCGCCCTGAATTTGCAGCGCTTCCGCAAGCCGCTGCGTTTGCGCGCCAGCACCGCGAAGCTCGAGTGCGTGGAGATCGGCGCGGTAGTGATACAAACCATCGTCCAGATCGCTGAAGCCGCGAAGGGCCCAATAGGTTTCCGTGGGGTGAAGATTTCCCGACGAAGGATTTACCCGCAGGCTGTACCGATTTTCCGAGCCTGGAACTTTTTTCCACGCGCTGATAGCCATCGAGTGCCATAGCAAACGGCTGAGCCACATGGCGTCGAGCCGAGTTGGTTCGTTGCCCGCGGAGAGCGTGGCTTCTCCCGCCAGTGCTGCCATTGCAGCGAATGTGCCGATCTCCGGGAAGCCATCCGGGTTCTGCGGAAGCAGAATCGTAGGCGCGCCTTCGTAACTGCGGAAGGGATCGGGCTGATTGGCCCAATCTAGAAAATGCGCCCCGGCGCGAACCGACTGATAGGTGTGCTTGGTGGCCTGATGATAGGCGAAGAGCCGCTGAGTTTCCTGATTGACGCTCCCGCATTCCGGGTCGTCCAGAATGCGGGAGAGAAAGCGCGTCATTGTTGTGCTTGGGTCAGTTTATGCAGATCGTCGGGCGACGCATTCAGAAGATTTCGCAGCACGGCCACCTCCGCGGCGATGCCCGTGTGCATGGCGGGATCCACGTCCGGAGCGAAAAGCGGCGAATGATTGTAGGGCAACGGGTCTCCGGTGGCAGCGGCTTGCGCGAATTTTTCGGGATCGGCGCCGCCGAGCGAGAAATAAAACGAAGGGATGCCCGCCTCGACGAAGTACTCATAATCTTCCGAAACCATCATGGGCGTGGCGGCTTGCACATTGCTTTTGCCGAGCGCGGATTCCAGGACGCTGCTGAGCCGTTGCGCCAGCGCCGGATCGTTGTACACCGCGTCAGTGCTCTCGATGTGCTCGATCAAAGGCTCGCGCGGCGCGCCAGCGGCGGCCGCTTCGGCCTTGCTGATGCGCTCGATCGCGGCGAGGATTTGCTTGCGAACCGCGGGCTTGTAGGTGCGCACGGTGAGCCCGAGATCGGCCTCATCCGGAATGATGTTGTTTTTTGTGCCCGCCTGAAAATAGCCGACGGTGACCACCGCCGCATCGCCTGGCTTTACCTCGCGCGAAACGATGGTCTGCAGCGCCAGCACGGTGCGAGCGCCGATGACGATAGGGTCGATGGTGAACTGCGGTGCGGCGCCGTGGCCGCCGCGGCCGTAAATGGTGATGCGGATGGAATCCGCGCTGGCGTAAAGGTAGCCGGGCGCGACCCCAATTTTCCCGGCCGGAAATTCGTTGTTGACGTGCAGCGCCACGCCCACGTCGGGCTTGGGAAACCGCGTCAGGAATCCGTCGTCGAGCATCGCCTTGGCGCCGGTGATGGTTTCTTCAGCGGGCTGCCCAATCAGCATCAGTGTGCCGTGCCAGGTATTTTTCGAATGCGCCATGATCGTCGCCGTCGCTACCAGCGACGACACGTGCAGATCGTGCCCGCAGGCGTGCATCACTCCGACTTCGTGTCCGGCGGGATCCTTTGCGCGCACTTTACTCGCGTATGGGAGCCCGGTTTTCTCTTCCACGGGAAGCGCGTCGAGCTCGGTGCGCAGCATGACGATCGGCCCGGCGCCGTTCTTCAGAATGGCCACGATGCCAGTGCCGCCCACTTTCTCGGTGACGTCGTAGCCGAGATGGCGCAGGCGGCTGGCCAGCTTCGCCGCGGTTTGCGTTTCGTGTGAAGACAGCTCGGGACTTTGGTGCAGGTCGAGATACAGCGCATGCGCGTCAGGGTAAACGTCATCGACTTCTTTGGACGCCGCAGGAGTCTGCGCCCAGGCGCACACGCTGCAGCTCGCCCATAGTAAGAGTGGCGCCGATCGGAGCGAATATTTTGCGATTTTCATGGTTCGCGAATCATAGCCGCACCCACGGCCCACCGCAACCGGGTTGGCTTAGGGGTGGTGCACCAACACACCCCTTTAGGAAGACACTTTGTGCACGGGGTGGTAGCTTGGTAGCAGCTTCGGCGAGGTCGCGCCAAACTCGTGGAGAAACCAATGTCATCGTCTTCAGCGGGAAAACATGCGGGACCGAGCTTCTCCAGCGGCCAGCCGCCTATGGCCGAGCCCACATTTGCCGAGCGAGTGCGCACCCTGGTACACCTGGGACGTGTGGGCAGCCTTTCCACGCTTTCGCGCAAGCAGGCGGGCTTTCCGTTTGGATCGGTGATGCCCTACGGGCTGGACGACGGCGGGCGCCCCGTTTTCCTGATCAGCACGATGGCCATGCACACGCAAAACCTGCAGGCCGAGCCGCGGGCGAGCTTGCTGATCACCCAACCGGAATCGGCCGGGGATCCGCTAGGCTCGTCGCGAGTCACGCTGCTGGGAAATGTTTTGCCGCTACCCGCGGCGGAGGTAGCTGAGGCGCGGAAACTGTATCTGGCGCGCCACGCCAACAGCAAATACTGGGTTGATTTTGAAGATTTTTCGTTCTATCGGATGGAAGTAGTGGACGTCTATTACGTAGGCGGCTTCGGCGTGATGGGCTGGGTTTCCGCGACAGAATATTATCGCGGTTTGCCCGATCCGCTGGCGGAGAGCGGACCCGGCATTATTCAGCACATGAACGCCGATCACGCGGGAGCGCTGATCCGGCTGGCCCGGGCGTTCGCGGAAATTGAATCGCAAGAAGCCGCGATGACTGCGGTCGACCGCCTCGGCTTTCACCTGCGCCTGAAAACCGCGGACGGCATGCGCGGTACGCGCATTAACTTCCTACGCGAAGTGGGCACTCCAGCGGAAGCGCGATCCGTCCTAATCGAAATGGTGCAGCAAGCCCGCCCAAAGTGAATCCGCCGCTTTTGTGACAAGGAACGCGGAGTACCGCGTCACCCGAAGTAAAGCCCGCACCAGAGAAAGTGCGGAACATTCCTTATCTGCCAGCCGTATCTATGTTTTGAAGGGCGAGGTTTGCGCGGCGGGACGCGAACTAATAGCGTATCGCTCAGGGGGCCGAAGCATGGGGTCGTTAGCGAGTCAGTTCAGGCAGGTGCTGCGCCGATTAGGCCGCGCGCCGCTGTTCACTGCAATCACCCTGATCACCTTGGCGGGGGGTGTCGGTGCCAACACCGTGGTCTTCAGCGTGCTAGAAGGCGTGCTGCTGAAGCCTCTGCCTTACGCGCACTCGAATGACTTGGTGGGAGTCTGGCTCAGTGCGCCGGGGCTGGACATCAAAGACCTAACCATGTCTCCCTCCACCTATTTCATTCTTCGCGATCAGAATCAATCATTTGAGGACATCGGAGTTTACGCGAACGATTCATTGAGCGTGACTGGAACCGCCGAACCCGAGCAGGTTTCCGGGCTGGACGTCACCGACGGCGTTCTTCCGGTCCTGGGTGTAACGCCGGCGCTGGGACGATCGTTCAGCCGCGCTGACGATACCCCGGGCGCGCCGGACACGGTCATGCTCACTTACGGGTATTGGCAGCACAAGCTCGGCGGCGACCCCGCGGCGCTAGGCCGCACTTTGATGGTGGATGGGAAGTCGCGCCAAATCATCGGAATCCTGCCCCGAAAATTCACTTTCCTGGACATGGACGATCTTGCGGTTCTGATTCCGATGCAGTTCGATCGCGCCAAATTGAAGCTGGGTAATTACAGCTTCCGTTCTGTGGCGCGGCTGAAACCCGGTGTGAACATCGCTCGCGCGAGCGCTGACTTCTCGCGCCTGATTCCCGTTGTGTTTCGGAGTTTTCCGGCGCCCGAAGGGTTCAGCCTGAAATTATTCGAAGACGCGCGTATGGCCCCGAACATTCGCCCGTTGAAGCAAGACGTGGTGGGCGACATCGGCGGCGTGCTCTGGCTGCTGATGGGATCGATCGCCATGGTGTTGCTGATCGCGTGCGCCAACGTCGCGAATTTGTTGCTGGTGCGCATGGAAGGCAGGAGGCAAGAATTGGCGATCCGCTCCGCGCTGGGCGCGGGCTGGAAGCAAATTGCGGCGGACTTGCTATTCGAGAGCGCGGTTCTCGGCGTGGCCGGAAGCGCGATGGGGTTGGCGCTGGCGTTCGGCGCGCTTCGGGCGCTGGTGGCGATCGCGCCATCGAGTTTGCCGCGCGTTCATGAAATTGGAATTGATTTTCCGGTCCTGTGGTTCACTTTCTGCGTTTCGCTCCTGGCCAGTTTGCTTTGCGCCTTGATTCCCATCGTTAAATTTGCCGGTGTAGGTTCCGCAACCGGATTGCGCGAGGGCGGCCGTGCGCTCAGCCAGACCAGGCAACAACACCGCGCCAGAAATGCGCTGGTCGTCGTGCAGGTGGCTCTGGCGCTGGTGTTGCTGATTTGTTCGGGCCTGATGATCCGGACCTTCCGCGCCTTGATGCACGTCCAACCAGGCTTCCGCGATCCCGCCACCGTGCAGACCTTCCGCATTTCAATCCCCGAGGCGATGGTGCCCGAGGCGAAGCAGGAAGACGTAACCCGAATGGAAGAAGATATTCTCCGCAAGATCGAAGCGATTCCGGGAGTGTCGGCGGCGGCGTTTTCCACCAAAATCCCGCTGGACGGAAACAATTCGAACGATCCCGTCTTTGCCCAGGACCGCGTCTACCGGGAAGGCGAACTGCCGCTGCGGCGCTTCAAATTCGTATCTCCGGGATTTCTCGCGGCCGTCGGGACGCCCATGGTGGCGGGACGCGATTTCACCTGGACCGATACCTACAACAAGGCACCGGTCGCCATCGTTTCTGAAAATATGGCCCGCGAGTATTGGGGCGACCCTGCCAATGCACTCGGTAAACGCGTGCGCGTGGCCACCGTCGACGATTGGCGGGAAGTGATCGGAGTCGCCGGCGACGTCCACGATGACGGCCTGAACCAGGATGCTCCCACCACCACTTATTGGCCCATTGTGATGAGTCGTTTCGAAGGCCAGGCGATCGCCGTTCGCCGCAACGTTGCGTATGCCATACGTAGTCCGCGCGCAGGCTCCGAAGCATTTTTGAACGAAGTTCGCCAGGCGGTATGGTCGGTCAACGGCAGCCTTCCGCTTTCCGATGTCCACACCGTTGAGCACTTTTACAAAATGTCCATGGCGCGCACTTCGTTCACCTTGGTGATGCTCGGCGTTTCGGGTGGGATGGCGTTGTTGCTTGGGGTGGTAGGCATCTACGGCGTGATTGCTTACTCGGTTTCACAGCGGCGCAGAGAAATCGGCATTCGGATGGCGCTCGGCGCGCAGCAGCAAACCGTCAGCGGCATGTTTGTCCGGCAAGGACTCTCGTTGACCATCGTGGGGGTCGGGTGCGGACTGCTGACCGCAATTATCGTGATGCGCTTCATGTCATCGGTGCTGTTCAAGGTAAATCCCGTTGACCCGCTGACCTACCTGGCGGTATCCACGGGCATCGTTGCGGTTGCCTTGCTTGCCAGCTATTTGCCCGCTCGCCGGGCGGCCGCGGTAGACCCGATCGAAACGCTCCGCGCGGAGTAACCGAGCTGTGCGAACCATGCCCCGCGGATGTCAGTGTTGGCCGACTGAAAGTATGTTTCCGTCCGGGTCTTTGAACCACGCAACCTTGTCGCCCGAGGGCGCGGTCCAAATGCCAACCTCGGGATCCTGAATAAACGGATATTTTTCGAATAACACCCCGCGCGCTCGAAGCCAGGCGACGGTCTCCTCGATATTTTTCACTTCCCAGCCCAGGATGGTGTACCCGGCGGGCGTAAAATTGGCGCCCTTGGCGATGCGAATGGTAGTATCGCCAGCTTTCACGACCAAAGCGAATTGATCGTCGCTGACAAACTGAAATCCCAGTTTTCCCTCGTAGAATTCTCGCGCTTGCTTGGAATCGTGGGTGGGGACGAAGCCGACCACTTTGCTGGATGCCAACATTTCCGCCTCCCTGGGCTATTTAGCGCTCATGAAAATAGCACTTGCGCCAGGGGCGCGCGAGGTGGAAATGCTGTTTGCGACTGTTGCTTAATTGGGGGACATACCGCTAGGTTTCCACTGAAAAACGAGGTCAGCGGGCTGCACGGGATCTAGCGAAGTAAGGTGCCGCCGGGACTAGCAAGCTAGCGCAATTGCGCGAATTCCTGGGTGATATAGAGCATACCGTCCGGTCCATTCACGATGCCTACTCCAACAACGGTGTAGTTCGGGTTCAAGATGTTCGCCCGATGGTTCTCCTGGAACCTCGGTTCATTCATCATCGCCGATTCCGCTCGAGCGACGTCTCGGGCCTCCGCGATGTTCTCGCCCATGTACAGCCAGCGAATACCTGCCTTGGTCATGCGGTCACTCGGCAGACTTCCGTCGGCGCTCACATGACTGAATAGTCCATTCGCCAGTTCTACGGAGTGCGCACGGGCCAGCGCGGCCAGCCGCGGGTCCCACTGGAGCGGGCGTGCTTGCCCATGGGTCTCGGCGGCCTGTTCGGAAGAGGTGCGGTCGCTGTTGATCTGCGCAAACATTTGAAGTTCGGGCGAATCGACAGCGCAGCCGCTATTCCCGCAAGATACTGAGGTTCCTTGGCTTGCGTTCTTTCCGGCGATCGATGGGAACGCCGGGCCAGTCACCAGGCCACAGATCACTGCCAGTGCTGCTGCAGCAAATCCGGAGGCCCTTAACCGCTGGGAAACAGTTGAGATACGGTGTGGCCAGGCGTGGTTCGTTGAAGAAGTTTTGCTCACCCGCAAAGGATAGTCGTAAGGCATACAGGAAACTACTGGTCGGAGGGTGGGTTGTGGTACAGCCTGCCGGAGACGCACATGTCCGGAGGGCCAGTTGTCTATGTCGCCATCGAGTGGGACGGGCGGAGGCGCATCCGTAGTATGCTGATTTATATAGAGTTAACCAGTAGTGCGACGGTCACAACGTCGCTTCGATACGATCAACTATCGGCCACTACGGGTAATCCTGTATGCCGGGAAGCATTAGTAAGAACTCAAACAATCCCTGCACGAGGACGCCCCAAACTCAGAAAAGGACAGCTCAATATTCCCCAGCGAGGTGTGCAATTAGCGACAGTCATGTCGCTCATCCTACGTAGAACACAAGCTAAATATAAGGGTAATACTGTATGCCTGGAAGCATTGGTGAGGCGCCAAAGCAGGATCGCATGAGACGAATTCCCACGCTTCGCAAGTACAGGTCACCATTCGAGCGCGGTGCGCAGTGAGCCGCTTTTAGGTGGGGCCGTCGAAAACTAGTCGCCGCCGGAAGCGGCCAAAGAGGTGGTGGACTTCAGGTATTTAAAGGGATCTACCGGTGTATTGTTGAATCGTACTTCGTAGTGCAGATGCGGGCCGGTGGTTTTCCCGCTCTGCCCTTCGTAGCCGATGATTTCGCCACGCTTTACTTGCATGCCCACGTGGGTGCAGAAGGCGGAAAGGTGACCGTACCAAGTGGCGACGCCGGAACCGTGGTCGACTACGATCAGGCGGCCGTAGCCAGCACGCTGCTCCATCACCAGGACCGTACCGTCGGCAGCGGCGACTACCCCATCACCGTAGTGCGACGCGATATCTATGCCCGCATGAAACGCGCCTTCCCCACTGAAGGGGTCCAGACGCTGACCAAAGCGCCCGGTAATCTGTCCGCGGACTGGCCACAACGACGGAAGAATCGCGAAGCCCACCAGGTGGGAGGGCATCAGGTGTGAGCTGGTCTGGCTGAGCAGCGCGTCCGACGGACTGTACTGCTCCAGGAAGTTGAATTGCTCCACGGAACGCTGGTATGACGCGTCTTGGTCGGTAGCGTTATCGGACAATCCAAAGGGAGTATGGCTGAAGCGGGTGATACCGTAAGCAACAGCCACTTCACCGGCCAGGGATTGCAGCGAGCTCAGGCGGGCATTGGTGTCCTTAACCTGCGATTGAAGCTGGCGATATTGGGCTTTAAGGCTATCCTGCTCGTGGCGCAACGAATTGTAGTTCGCCACCTTCCAAAACATGCGGGTGTAGGAACCGAGCGCGGCAACCACCGTAATGCTGCCTACAACCATCAAAATTGTGAGCAAATGGAGGGCGTAGAGTGGTACTCGGACGCGACGCACAGTAGCGCCATCGCCGGACGCAATAAAGAACGTGTAAGATGTGGACTTCATTTGAGCTATTTGCTGACCGCGTCTTCTCGCCAAACCAGATGCCGCACGCCCTGCGGCTTCCAGCCAAGCGGTGGGAGTGACCGAACTAAGAGCCAAGAACCTTAAGCTTCGCGATTGTAAGGATTCGCTAGTCATGCGTCAACCTTAAACTCCTGTTTAGGATAGGGGCTGTTAATAGCTTTCCCGCCGTCGCACCCATCTATAAATCGGCGCGGACCCTGCGATGGGAGACCTAGTAGAGAGGAAAAGACCGTCGGTGGCAACTGTACTCAGGGACAACGAACGGGAGCTGATCGCACGGATTACGAAAGGTTTTGCTGTCCCCCGCCTCCATTTGAAACAGCTCGGCGCCCCTCCGCGCGGCTGGATCGGTGACGACGCGGCGGTGATTCGCAGCGCTGCGAAAAGAGACTGGGTGGTGAGCTGCGACTTTTTTCTCGAAGCCGTGCATTTTTTGCCTGGCGAGCGGACCCCGCCGGAAGCTGTTGGATATAAGGCGCTTGCTCGCGCGACCAGCGACCTCGCCGCAATGGGTGCACAGCCTCGTTATTTCCTGCTTAGCTTGGCTCTGCCAGGCCAGCGCGCCGGGCGATGGCTCGATCGGTTTCTGACGGGGCTGCGGCGCGCGGCGCGGGAGTTTGGGATGGCATTGATCGGTGGAGATACCACCGACAAGCGCGAAGTGGCGATCAGCGTTACGGTGATTGGCGACGTCCCGCGGAGGGGAGCGGTGTACCGGTCTGGGGCAAACTCTGGGGATTTGATCTATGTGAGTGGAGTGCTTGGGCGGTCGGGGCTGGGTTTAGAGCTGATGCTCAGGGGGCTGGAGAACCGCGAAGGGATGAGAGCACTGCTTCGGAGTCATCTATACCCTTCGATTCGTGCCGAATTGGGAATTTGGCTCGCCAAGCACCGAGTGGCCTCGGCGATGATGGATCTCTCGGACGGCCTTTCGAGCGATCTGCCGCGGCTCTGTGCGGCGAGCGGAGTGGGAGCGAAGATTTGGGCGGACTGGGTGCCCCAGGTGAAGATTCCCGGCTGGGTGCGAAAACTGAGTGGCATGGCGGGTATATCGGGCGAAAATCTGGCGCTCGATGGTGGAGAGGATTATGAGCTGCTTTTCTGCGTGCCGCCGAGATGCGCGGGGAGACTCCGTGCCGCCCCAGGCTTCGCGCGTATCCGTCAGATTGGCGAAATTCGGAGCGGGACAGAAGTGGTGATCGTCGGAAGCGATGGGGAAGGCCGGGAATTCGTAGCGAAAGGGTGGGATCCGTTTCGCCACCACTGAAGGGTACCCGGGCTCGGCCACTTTAGATGGCCCGTAGTGCTAGGGATGCCGCGGCTGCGGGGGGTTGCTATTCGGCGACGGTGACGCGGTGTGCGGGGCGGAAAGCCCGGGAGCGCTCGGAGTCTCCTTCGGTTCTGCTAAGCCCTGCTCGGCGGCGTCAGCGAGCGGCGCGGTGTCTTGGGTGTCCACCTGGACGGACTTCGTAGTGGCCTGCTTTTCCAGCGAGACCACATTCGGAAAATCTTCGGGCGGCGTCTTTGCCATGGCCTGTTTCATGAATTGCAGCCAGATGGGTAGCGCGGCTCGGGCGCCGGTTTCTTTCTTGCCCAGCGAAACGCGCTTGTCATCGTTGCCCACCCACACTCCCGCCGTCAGCGATGGCGTAAATCCGATGTACCACGCGTCGGTGAAATCGTTGGTGGTGCCGGTCTTTCCCGCCGATGGGCGGCCCAATTCCTTGGCGCGAACTCCGGTGCCGATTTGTACCACGTCTTCCAGCATAGCGGTCATGGTGTGGGCCACGTTGGGGGGAATGACGTCGGTGACCACGGGGTGGTGCTCTTCCAGAACCGCGCCGTCGTAGCTGGTGACCCGGCGAATCATGGTCGGCTCGATGTGAATACCTTCGCTGGGAAACACGGTAAACGCGGAGGTGTGTTCCATCAAGGTGAGGTCGGCGGCGCCGAGCGCGATCGGTAGATATGGCGGCAGCGGGCTGGTGATGCCGAAGCGGCGCGCGGTGTCGATCACGCTTTGGATTCCGGATTTCTCCGCCAGGCGCACCGCCGGAACGTTGCGGGAATCGGCGAGCGCGCGGCGTAGGGTAATGCGGCCTTCGAATTTGTCGTCGTAGTTGTGCGGAGAATAATCCTGGTTGCCGCTGCGGTAGGTGACCGGCTCGTCGACGATGGTGTCAAACGGAGTGGCCCCCTGCTGCAGCGCGGTGGCGTAGACGTACACCTTGAACGAGCTGCCGGTCTGGCGCAGCGCCTGGGTGGCGCGATCGAATTTTGAATCCTCAAAGCTGTAGCCACCGACCATGGCTTTAATTTCTCCGCTGGCGTTGTCGATGGCCAGCAAGGCCGCTTGGGCCGCCGGGAGCTGTTCGAGGGTAGCGTGAGCGGTGGCGGCGGAAATCTCGGTGATGTGGACGATCGGCACATCGCCTACTTTCAATAACTCGGCGACGGAGCGGTGGCCGGTCCACGCGAAATCAGGGCGGGTGAGGGTGGCTTTGTAAGGTCCGATTTTCAGGGTCGCGGAATTGGCATCGACGCCGGTTACCACCGCCGCGACGTAGCTTCCTTTCTCGATCGTGGCGCGCCAGTCGTCGGGTTGGTAGGTATCGATGGCGCCGAGATGGTCTTTGATGATGTTGGGCAGATTGCCGCGCCAACCGTGGCGGCGATCGTAGCTGTGCAAACCGTCGCGGACGGCTTGATCGGCGGCGCGCTGCATCGCGACGTTCAGCGAGGTGTACACGCGCAAGCCTTGTTCGTGAACCGCGGCGGTGCCGTAGGTGCGCTCCAGATATTGACGCAGTTCCTCGACGAAGTAGGGCGCGAGGTCGTTGCGTTGCGACGCCAGATGCAGGGTCATCGGAGCCTGGCTGGCGGCTTCGGCCTGCGCCGCGGTGATTTTGTTGTCGCGCGCCATCAGCGAAAGCACCGTATTTCGCCGGGCGCGGGCGCGTTGGGCGTGAAGGATGGGCGAGTAACTGGGCCCGCGAACGATGCCAGCGAGCAAAGCGGCTTCGGGCAGAGTGAGTTCGCTCACCGGGTGGCCAAAATAAAATTCCGAAGCGGCCTGGAAGCCGTAATTGCCGTGGCCCAGGTAAATCTGGTTCGAGTACATCGCCAGAATCTGCTGCTTGGTGTAGTGCCGTTCGATTTGGATGGCCAGCGCGGTTTCCTGCACCTTGCGCCGGAAATTCTTATCAGGGGTAAGAAATAGCACTCGTGCCAGTTGCATGGTGAGCGTGCTGGCGCCCTCGGCGCGGCGGTGCAGCAGGACGTTGCGATAAGCCGCCTCGATCACTCGCGGAAAATCCACGCCCCAGTGCTCTTCGAAATGCTGGTCTTCGGTGGACAGCAACGCATCCTTCAAAACCTTGGGTATTTGCTCGTAGGTCAGCAGGATGCGGCGCTGCAGCGCGAAGCTGCCGATCAGTTGGCCATCGTCGGCGTACAGTTCGGTGACCACCTCGGGCCGGTAGTCTTCCAGCGCGCGGATTTGCGGTAGGTCGCTGGTGTAGACGAACAGCAGGCCGGTGGCGGCACCCACCGCAATGGCGATGATCAGGAGGAAGGTGAAGGCCAAGCGGCCAAAAAGCGTCCCACCTCCAATTTTCATAGACGTCTGATAGAAGCTTGCCATTCAGGAACCATTCTAACGTAACGCACGAACGAATCGCGTCCGGGACCTTCAGCGGGATTGATTCTTACGCGAACTGCGTTTGGCTAATTTTCGCCGGCGAGGGCGGCGAGGGCGAGATCAAGCGTGGCATAGCTGGGGATCAGCGAACGGACGTGGGTCATATCCATGAGCACGGCGACGCGCTCCGGCACGCCGACCAGAACAATTTTGCGCTGGCCGGCCCGCGCCGAGACGAACGCCCCGACTAGCGCTCCCAGCCCCGCAGAGTCCATATACGTGAGCGAGGTTAGATCGAGAATGGTGACGGGAGCAGGCTCCGCGCGCATCGTGGTCTGGAATTGGAAAAGGGTAGGCAGCGCGAGCGCGCCGGCGAACTGAAGGATGCGAGGGCCGTTAGGTGTCGAGGGGGCGAGTTCGATTTGGAGGCCCTGATCCGCCATGGCGCGCTATCTTATCGAACCCTGCGAGTCCCGTTTGTGAATATCTGGTTACAAGTTCAGTGGCAGGAAGCTATCGACGGGACCGCGATCTTCTACTATTTCGTCAGGATCGCGTCGGCTTCGATTTCCAGGAGCATGTCGGGCGAGACGAAGCCGCTGACCTGGATTATGGTGGCGGCGGGGCGGATCGAGCCGAAGAATTCGCCGTGCGCCCGGGCGACATTTTCCCATTGAGAGATGTCGCGGACGTAGATGCGGGTGCGAACCACGTCGGCCAGGGAAGCTCCGGCCTTAGCCAGAGCGGATTCGATGTTGCGGATAGTCTGGAGGGCCTGGCCGTAGTAATCACCGAGAGCGATCACGTCGCCTTGCGCGTTAGTGGCGGTGGTTCCCGATACTTGAATGTAGGGCCCGACGCGCACCGCGCGCGAGTAGCCTACTTTGGGTTCCCACGGCGTGCCGCTGGAAATGTTTTGGCGATCCATGAATCCTCCTCCTTAATCATAGCGTTTGGCGTAATGATTCCGGGAGCGTTCAATTTCTCTCGCGCGCGAATTCCACTGCGGCTCGTCCCCTCTCCTGTGGCGAAGCATGGAAAGCGCGCATCATCGCTTCGCGGTAGCCGGGCGCTTGCATTTGAGCGAGGGCATCGCGTCGAACTCCTCGGTCCAGGGATCCAGTTTCTTTGCGCTTTGCAGTCGAACCTCCGACAGCCCCTGTTCCTCGTTCGGGTGCCCCCCGGCTCTCTTCCCTCGGCATCTGTCATTGCTTGTCTCCCTTGCGCCGTTCTAGCTATCCATCGACGTTTTGGGCCAAATTCGTGATTCGTGTTAGTCGTCGAAGCGGGCGCGCTGATCGGGCGGTAGAACTGGGCAGGTGTCGGCAGGGCGGGCGAACAAACGGAGGCGAATACGAGCGACAAAATCGTAGACGCTGTCGCGAATCAAGCGCGGGACTAAGTTCAGAACGGTGGCCAGGGGCATCCAAGGGCCCCCCAGCCGGCGCAGGATGTGGATGAACGCGTCGGAACGGACCAGGAGCTGGGCGTCGCTGGTTCGCAGCACGAAGGTATCCGGCAGCGTGGCGCGATAAAACGCGGGGACTAGCTTCTGGAATGTGGCGCCTTGCAGCGGGGCGAAGCGGAAGCACCTCCCAGCGGGATCGCGCTTAAGCACCCAGCGCACGGTGCGCTGGCAAAACCCGCAATGGCCATCGTAAAAAATTGTTTCGGTGGTGGGTACGGACGCCAAGCCGGTCGGGGATATCGGCGCGAGCGCACCATGGGAAGTGGATCGAAGAGCAGCATCGCCCACCGACGTGAGGCCATTGGCGGACGCCGGGGCCAGGCCATCCTTGGCAGTCGACGCTACACGGTGATCGGCCGCGACATGGGTCGGGGCATGGGCCTGCTCGGGCGGCGGTTCGGGGGCGACCGGCATCAACTGCGAGCATACCACTGTGGCTTGAAAGCGTGTGATGCGGGAACCCATTGGCAAAGTGCAGCTGGACAGATTTTCGGTGAGTCTCTAATCTAGTTGCGCGAGCGTCGGCCGGGAGTTATCCGCATGAAATGCAAAAACATACTGGAGGCGGTGGGCAATACCCCACTCATCCGGCTGAACCGGGTCACCAAAGGCATGGCCGCCGAGGTGTACGTGAAGGCCGAGTACATGAACCCGGGCGGTTCGGTGAAGGACCGTGTAGCCATCTCGATGATCGACGACGCCGAACGCCGCGGGCGGCTCAAGCCCGGCGGGACCATCATCGAAGGGACTTCCGGAAACACCGGCATGGGGCTGGCGCTGGTAGCCACCGCGCGCGGCTACAAAGTGGTGTTCACCATTAACGATAAACAGTCGCGCGAGAAGATCGACGCGCTGAAGGCGCTGGGCGCGGAAGTGATCGTTTGCCCTACGGCGGTCGAGCCGGAAGACCCACGCAGCTACTATTCGGTGGCCCAGAAGCTGGCGCGCGAAATTCCCAATTCCTGTTATCCGAACCAGTACGAAAATCCGATGAATCCGGAAGCGCACTACCGCTTCACCGGCCCGGAAATCTGGAAGGACACCGAAGGAAAAATCACCCACTTCGTGTGCGGCATGGGCACCGGCGGGACCATCAGCGGCGCGGGCAAATACCTGAAGGAACAAAATCCAAAAGTGAAGCTGATCGGCGTGGATCCGATCGGATCGCTGTATTACGACTTCAAGAAAAACGGCACGGTGGGCAAGGCCAAGACCTACGTCGTGGAAGGAATCGGCGAAGACTTCTTCCCCAAGACCATGGATCTGAACATCGTCGATGACGTGTTGCAAGTCACCGACGAGGAATGCTTCGTGTGGGCGCGCCGGCTGGCCAAGCAGGAAGGCATCTTCACCGGAGGTTCCGGCGGAGGTGCGGTTTCCGGAGCATTGCGGGTGGCGAAAACCTGCCTGGCAGGCGATGTGGTGGTGGCGCTGGCACCAGACTCCGGTTCGCGCTACATCAGCAAGATTTACAATGACGGCTGGATGCGCGAGCACGGCTACGTGGAGTCGGAAGTGCCGCTGACCGCCGCGGATGTGTTGCGGGTGAAGAATGAAATCGGCAAGACCCGCGAGCTGATCATCGCCCGTCCGTACCAGACGGTTTTCCACGCGCTGCACACCATGCAGCAGGAAGATATTTCGCAGTTGCCGGTGTTTGAGGACGAAGGTCCGATCGGAACGATCTACGAGGACCAGATCCTGACCCTCGCGCTGCAAGGGAAGGATCTTCGCAAGCTGGTAATTCGCGAAGTAATGGGGCCGGCGTTGCCGCAGATCGCCCATGACGCGCCAGTAGAACGAGTAACCTACATGCTGAGCCATGAAGGCCCCGCGGTATTTGTGGAGGTCGGACCAAAAAAATACGAGATTCTGACCAAGTTTGATTTGATGGATACGGTGAGGGCGCTGGTCGAACAGAAGCGCTAAACCGCTGAGCGGATTTTAGAAATCTGGTCGTAAATGGGGACTTTCGCTTCCCTTGGCAGGCCCAATCTCTCATGAAAATTGAAGATTTCCAAAAGCGGTTGAAAGAAGCAGTGCTCGTCGCCGATGGTGCGATGGGTTCGCTGCTCTATGAAGTAGTGGGCCCGCAGCGGTCGGTGGAAGAACTGAATTCCACCCACGCCGAAGCGGTGTTCCGCGCGCACATGGCCTATCTCGACGCTGGCGCGCAGATCATTGAGACCAATACTTTCGGCGCTAATCGCCACAAGCTCACCTCGCTGGGTATGGGCAATCGCGTCGCCGAGTTGAATTCCCGCGGCGTGAAGATCGCGCGGGAAGCTCGCGAAGCGGCCAAACACGAAGTGCTCATTGCCGGTTCGATCGGACCACTGGGGATCGTTCGGCAACTCGAGCCGATGCCGGAAGCAACGCAGGAGATTTTCCGGGAGCAGGCCGCCTCGCTCGAAGAGCGCGGGGTGGATCTCTTCATCCTGGAAACCTTCAGCGATCTGGAAGAACTGTTGTCGGCGGTGGATGCGATCCGCTCTTTTTCACAATTGCCGGTGATTGCGCAACTGACCTACTCCGAAGAATGCCTCACCCTGGGGGGTACGCAGGCCGCGCGATGCGTGGGCCGCGTTGCGGGACAAAAACATTCAAGCCATTGGAGCGAACTGCACGGTAGGTCCGCAATCGCTGCTGCCGATCCTGCAGGAATTGGCGGAGGCGACGGGCGGAGCGGGCGCGGCGCTGAGCGCCATGCCCAACGTGGGATTCCCCAAGCGAGTCGGCGATCGCACCGTCTATCCGAAATCATCGCCGGAATATTTCGCGTTGTTTGCGCGTGAAGCCGCGGAGATTGGCGCGCGGATTTTGGGCGGCTGCTGCGGAACCACGCCCGAGCACGTACGCGCGATGGCGGAAGCGGTAAAGAAGCTGAAACCCGGCGCGGAAGTACACTCGCGCGGCGTAACCGTGGCGGCGCCGCAAGCGGTAGCGCTGGCGGTGCGCGAGCCGGAAAGCGCGCTGTGGAAGAAGATGCAGGATGGGAAATTCTTGGTGTCCGTCGAGATCGATCCGCCCAAAGGCGTATCGATCGATCGGGTGGTCGAACAGGTGACCCGGGTCATGGCTTCGGGGCGTGTGGACGCCATCGACATCAACAGCGGAACCCTGGCCCGCGTGGGCATGGACGCCTTAATGCTGAGCGGAGCGCTGGAAGCACGCGGGTTCGAGACCATTCCCCACCTGACCACGCGCGACCCCAACATCATCGGGCTGCAGGCCATGCTCCTGGGCGCGTGGACCATCGGCGGCGTGCGCAACGTGCTGGCAATCACCGGCGACCCGCCGTCGCTCGGCGATCATCCGGAAACTTCGGGCGTGTATGAAGTCGATTCGATCGGCCTGGTGAAGATAATGTCGCGCTTGAATCAGGGAACCGACTGGGCCGGAAAAAATCTGGGCGGCTCAACGAATTTTACCATCGGCGTGGCCGTCAATCCGGTGGCCGAAGATATCGACGAAGAACTCCGCCGCTTCGAAGCCAAAATCGCCGCGGGCGCGCACTTCGCCATGACCCAGCCGATTTTCGACCCGGAGCACTGGAACGCATTCCTAAAACTCCTGGGCGGGAAATCACCGGTGCCAATTTTGGTGGGCCTGTGGCCGCTCACCAGCTATAAGCAGGCCCTGCGTCTGAATAACGAAGTGCCCGGCATTGTAATTCCCGAAGCAACCCTGAAAGAAATGGAGGCCGCCGGAACCTCCGCTCGAGATCGCGGTTTCGCGCTAGCCCGCAAGATGCTGGAGTGGGCACAGACGGCGTGCGGCGAAGGAATCGCTGGGGCCTACTTGATTCCGCCGTTCAAGCGTTACGAAGAAATCCTGGAGTTATTCTAGTCGCATGGCGTAGCCGCGGCGATGGGAGGCGCTGCAGAGTTAGAAAAACCAGAAGCGCTTGCGGCGCTTGGGCGTGGCTCCGGGCGCCTGTCCCAAGTCTTCGGGAAGCAGCGGAACAAACGGGAGCGGCTCGCCTTCCACCGCCGCCAGCGGATTTTCCGTGAAGAGCGCGCGGGCCACGGCTTCGCCTTGGCGCGAGGCGATCACCGAATACGCTTCTTTCAGCCGCAGCGGGCGGCTGGTGGTGTTGTGCGCATCGCTGGCCACAAAGTGCACCGCATTTTCGTCCAACCACAATTCCGCGGCTTCTCGGGCGCGCTCCCCAAATTTTCCTAGTATCGATTGCGCGGTAATCTGCGCGTAGCAACCCTGGCGCAACCATTTGTAGAGTCGTTCCGGCTGGGTGCGGATCAGCGGATTCCGTTCGGGGTGGGTGATGATCGGATGAAGGCCTGCGAGCTGCAGGTTGTGCAGTTCGTGGTCGATGGTGGGCGGAATGGAAAAGTCCGCGAACTCCACCAGCAGGTAGGTCTTTTGATTGATGGTAAAGCGCTCGGGCGCGGTGCGAATGTCTTGCAAGTTCTCAAAATTCAGATGGAAATCGCACCCGGTAAGCAGGGTCAGACTTTCGCCTAGGCGCCCCTGCAGTTCGGCACGAAGTTCCTTGATCGCCTCAGGACGAAAGGTAAATCCGGAACCGGCGTGCGGGGTGGCGACTACGTGGGTGATGCCTTCCTCGACGGCCATGGCAGCCATCTCAAGCGAAACTTCCATCGAGGTCGCACCGTCATCGAGACCCGGAAGCAAGTGGCAGTGAATGTCGACCATGAACACAGCGAGCATAACGCAGGGCCGGGGGACATGACAACGCGTGAGGAGCTACGGGGGGAAAAGTGTACCTATACGTTACAAACTGTATACACGAGCGACACCGAGTGGTTATACCCTTGCAATATACATATGGGATAGAACATGCGCTGCATGGTCGCCCATGTGACCGGGAGATTAAAGTTCACAAAGTAAGGGGCTAGCGGTGAAGTGATGCAACCATTTGGCTGATCACGTGTTCTTGAATGTAGAGGCCGTTTGTACCGAATTGAGACGGCTTTCGAGATTCGGGAAGATTGTTGAGACATTATTGAGACGTTAGCCCAATGGGAGCGTAACCCGCAGTTGCCATAATGGAGGCAATAGGGTAGTTGATTGACCCGAAGCACCATTGACGATTTTGAGGGGCGGAAATGGGGGCTGGGCTGTGGAAATCAGGAGACCGTGATAGAATAATCGACAGGTGCCCTGCAACCGTTCCTCGCAAAGTCTTCGCAATCGGACCCCAACTTAAAATATAAGGACACTGCGTGCCCTGTCAGCAAATTGGAGTTTATGTCGTATCGGCGAACCGCCTGTTGCGGGAATCCCTTGCTCGGATTCTAAACAAAAGAACCGACATGTGGGCCCAGCCGTCGCAGGAAATCAACGACGCGACTGCGGAAACCATTCGGGAATCCGAAGCCAGCATCTTGCTGTTTGACTCGGCCGACGCGATATTGTCGCGGGACGAGCTGGTCCAGGACATACTGGGCGAGGGCCTGCGGTGGAAAGCAATCGTCATTGGCATGGAAGCGGATGAGCGAATATTCCTGGAGACGGTGCGCCGCGGAGTGTCTGGATATTTGCTGAAGGATGCGTCGGCGGTCGACATCGTCGATGCGGTGCGCACCGTGGCGCGCGGCGAAGTGGTTTGCCCGCCATGCCTGTGCCGCATATTGTTCCGATTTGTTTCGCGGCAGGTGATGCCGCTGCCCAATCAGCGAGTGCGCGATCAGATTGGACTGACGCGGCGGGAACAGCAGCTGCTGCCCTTGATTGCCCGCGGCCTCACCAATAAAGAGATTGCATCAAACCTAAACCTTTCCGAGCAAACCGTGAAAAATCACATCCATCACATTCTCAGCAAGGTCGGAGCGGAAGACCGCCTCGGGGTGATGGAGGTCTGCCGCACCCACGGCGTCGAAGTCTAGCGCCGTAGGTTTTTATCTTTGCTTTCGAACCGTTGGTTTCCTCATTTTTCTTCTCCGCTCTTCTCGCGTCCGGGAAATCCCTCGAACTTCCCTTTTCGCTCCCGCATGCATCTGAATTCCTTTCCTCTGGTACGATTGCGCATGCCGAGAATCGACGACGACCATCGCCGTGGGCAGCCACGCTGCGCGCCAGTGGCGGTACCCTTTCATCGCCCGGCGGTGGGCGAGGACGAGGCACTCGCTGCGGCGGAGGCGGTGCGCTCGGGGTGGCTAACCACCGGCGAGCGAACCGCGGAATTTGAGCGCCAATTCGCGCAGTTTGTAGGGGCCGAGGCGGCGGTGGCGGTTTCTTCGGGGACGGCGGCGCTGCATCTTTCCCTCGCTTGCCGGGGAGTGGGGGCTGGGGACGAAGTTCTGGTGCCGGCGAACACGTTTACCGGAACCGCGGAAGCCGTTGCCCTCACCGGCGCGCGTCCGGTGCTCGTGGATATTGACGCCGCATCGTTAAATATTTCCTGCGAGGACGCTCAGCGCAAAATAACGCCCAGGACCCGCGCGATGATCGCCGTTCACGTGGGCGGGATGGCTTGCGCCATGGATGAACTGCAGGCGCTGGCGGAGCGCTTCGGACAGTGCGTGGTGGAAGACGCCGCGCATGCGCTGCCCACTCGTTATCGCGGACGAATGGTCGGATCGATCAGCGAATTCACCGCGTTCAGCTTTTACGCCACCAAGACGCTCACCACTGGCGAGGGGGGGATGATCACCACACCCCATGCGCCGGCCGCGCAGCGTTTGCGCCGGCTGCGGCTGCACGGAATCGAGCGGGACCCCCCGTGCAACGGCGCTCAACGAGCCTCCTGGGATTACCAAGTCGCTGAGGCCGGGTACAAGTACAACTTAACGGATTTTCAGGCGGCCATTGGACTGGTGCAACTGAAGAAATGCCAGGCGCTGCGGCAGGCACGGGAACGCATCGCAGCGCGGTACACCCAGGCGTTCGCGAAACTAGAGGCGATCGAGCTGCGCGGCGATCCCGCGGCGGAAAATTCGTCGTCCTGGCATCTCTATATCGTGCGCATCCGGCCTGAAATTTTGGGGATCGACCGCGAGCAATTTGTTCAGGCGCTCGAACATCGCGGAATTGGCGCCAGCGTGCATTTCATACCCTTGAATTTGCATGCACGCTACCAACGCGAATTTGGGTATCGCCCGGGAGATTTTCCGGTGGCGGAGGCGCAATACCACCGATCGATATCGCTGCCGATTTTTCCAGGTATGCAAGACGCCGAGATCGAACGGGTGATTGAGGCGGTGGTTGAAATTGCCGAAGGCGCCCAGTGTGGCACCGCCACTCCTGGCGGTGCGAGCCGGTTGCGGCGAGCGAGGTACGCGAATGTTCGCTGAAGCCATAATGGAATTTACGCTTGCACTTCTCGTGGGCGAATCTTGGGAATGACTAAGAAAGAAACCGCGATCGAATCCAAACGGTGGCGCGCCGGCGAGCAACAGCCCCGGGCGGAGGGATTCTATCCGCGATACGGAAAGCGGATTTTCGACTGCGCCAGTGCGGCGGCCGGACTCATGGTGTTGTCGCCCGTCTTGCTCGGGGTATCGGCGGCGGTGGCCAGTGCGTCGCTCGCCAGCGCTGAACCAGGACCCGTGTTTTTTTTCCAGCGGCGGGTGGGGAAAAACGGGCGGCCCTTTTCGCTGATTAAGTTTCGCACCATGGCTGCGGCGCCCGACGGCGGAGAAGCTTCCATTACTGTGGCCGGCGATGCGCGTATCACTCCGCTGGGGGCGCTTCTGCGGCGCTGGAAAATCGACGAGTTGCCGCAGTTATGGAATGTTTGGAAGGGCGACCTTAGCCTGGTAGGGCCGCGTCCAGAGCTTGAGGATTTTGTTGCGGACTATACGCTCGAGCAGCGCCGCGTGCTCCGGGTACGTCCGGGGATAACCGACCTAGCTTCGATTGCCTACCGCGATGAAGCGGAGATGCTCGCGGAACACGCGAATCCCCAGGAGTGGTATCGCCGGGTGGTGCTGCCGCACAAACTGGCCCTCAATCTGGATTACATCGAGAGCATTTCGTTCTCCGGCGACGTTGCGCTGATTCTGAAAACGCTGGGCGCGGTATTCCTTGGCCGCGGCGAACGGGCCGGCCACGCCGGGCAAGTCTCACCAGGCGGACAGGCCCGCCAAAGCGGTCCGGCCCGCGCCAGCGGAATCCTATCAGGGAGCGCGAAGTGAGCGTCAAAGTGCGGATGGAAGACTTGCTGGGGCGCTTGCCGATCGAAATCGATTCGGCTCCGCTACGACGCGAACTAGCAGGCAAGGTAGTGCTGGTCACCGGCGCGGCGGGATCGATTGGCGGCGAGCTGTGCCGGCAAATACGCATGCAGCATCCGGCAGCGCTGATCGGCGTGGACCGCAGCGAAACAGGAATCTTTTATCTGCGCAACGAACTGGAGAAAGCACCGCCGGGCAGCGCGTGCCCTACCGAATATCGGGTGGCCGACATCGGCGACCGCGAGCGGATGCGCGCCATTTTCCAGCGGCACCGGCCGGACGTGGTGTTTCACGCGGCGGCGCATAAACACGTCCCGCTGATGGAACGCAATGCAGGCGAAGCGGTGTGCAATAACGTCTTCTCGCTGCTGGCGCTGCTGGACGTCGCCGAAGAATATTCCTGCCGCGGCTTCACCCTGATTTCGTCAGACAAAGCGGTAAACCCGATCAGCATAATGGGAGCAACCAAGCGGCTGGGAGAGATGATCCTGGCGAGCCGCCAACGCGGATCGCGGCGCTGCATTTCGGTGCGCTTCGGAAACGTGCTGGGATCCAACGGCAGCGTGGTGCCGCTCCTGGAAGAGCAGCTTCGCAGCGGGCAGGCGCTGACGATCACCCACCCGGAGGTCCGCCGATTTCTGATGACGCCGCAAGAAGCGGTGGCCATGGTGCTGCTGTCCTACACCCTGGGCAGCCACGGAGAAATTCTGGCGCTGGATATGGGCGAGCCGGTATCGATCCTGGCGCTGGCGCGAAAACTGATCCGCCTGCATGGGTTAAGCGAAAGCGAAGCACCCATCGAGTTTACCGGGCTGCGGGAAGGCGAGAAGATGACCGAGGAAATAAGCTCGGAGCGTGAAGAACTGCTGCCCACCGCGCATCCCAAAATCAAACGCATCCGCAGCGCGCCGGTGGCGTGGAGAATCCTGGCGGGCCAAATCGAACGACTGCGCGTCAGCGCGTTTTCCGGAGATGACGCGGAAATTCGAACGCGCTTGCAGGAAATTGTTCCGGAATATCGAAGTGCCGATTCGAGCCATTCTTCCAGCTTGTCGGATGATCCAATTCGTACTACATCCTCCGCCACCTAGGGTTCGGTAAAACCCTGTATGCTTTTCATGCAACTTGGCCGCACATTTTGCCGTCTTATTCGAAAGAAGATTGCGATCATGTAGGGTGCTGCCTCGCTTCTTCGCTCTGTCGGGCATTTCGCTGCCTGCGATTTTTACGAGCGGGAACGCAACCTGGATGAGTTCGCCGTGTTGAATGGTTTAGGGGAAGCTACCGCGAGAGTTGTCCCGTCTGAGCATGGAGTGCCCGCTGTCAATCCGAATTATGGCGGCGCAACGTATATACGTCAGTACAGACATTCCATAGGAGAACCAATGAAGAAGTCCATACATTTGATCCTGGCCGCATTTTTGCTTTGTGCTGGCAGCCTAGCCGCACCGGCGGCGCGGGCCCAGCAATCAAACTGGTTACCGAAGTACGACAAAGCCACCGAAGTGACTACTTCGGGGACGATTCAAGCGATTGAGCGCCCGCAGGACCGCAGCACCGTGCCCGGAACGTACGTCACGCTCAAGACGGTGCCGCTAACCCTTTCCGTACACATGGGAATGTGGAACGCGGCAAGAATGCCCTTCCATGTCGGCGACCAGGTGCAAGTCACCGGTTCTCTGATCACCGTCGGCGGTAAGCAGATACTGCTGGCACGCATCGTCAGTTCCGCGAGCCAGACCATTACCGTGCGTACCACCGGAGGACAAGCGCTGCGCCCGAGTGCGCTGGCCTCGAACACCGGAGGTGCACGATGAAAAAGTCTCTCTTTTCTTCATTCATGGCGCTGGCGATGCTGGCGCTGCTCACCGGTTGCGGTGGTGGTAGCAGTAACAGCGGTGGCAGTGGCAGCGGAGGCACGGGCAGCCCCATGGCGGCGTCTTTGCTGAGCGGGCAGTATGCATTCACCTTTAGCGGTCAGAATGACGCGGGGCCGATCTCGATCATTGGAAGCTTTGCCGCCGATGGCAAAGGTAGCATCACCGGAGGGGTGGAAGACGTCACCTTGGTCAAAAAGAGCAGCGATACGATTGGTGCTCAAGCCGGTATGACCTTCACCGGGACCTACACCGTGGGCAGCGATGGCCGCGGCACCCTGACCTTCAATACTTCGTCCGACGGAGCACAGAACTTCGCCATCGTGATCGAATCGAACAACCAGGGGCAACTTATCTGGTTCGACAATTCCGCCACCGGCTCCGGGACCTTCAGCCTGCAAGACACCACCGCGTTCACCGCGAGCACCCTGAACGGCAGCTTTGCGTTCGGCCTGAATGGCATCGATCAATCACAAAACCCCTATTCGCGCGTGGGCGTGTTTAGCTCCTCCAGCGGCTCCGTCGCCAACGGAGGCGAGTCCGATCTGAACAATTACTACGGCACGGGCGGCATAAACTTGGCGCAGCCCATCACCGGCGGGAGCGTTGGCGCACCCAACAGCAGCACCGGGCGTGGGACGCTCGCGCTCATCTACAATTCTCTAACGGTTAACTACATTTATTACGTCGTATCCGCGAACACCTTGAACTTGATCGAAGCGGACGACCAGGCTTCGGTCTACGGCACGGCCAGCTTGCAGTCCGGCGGTCCGTTCAGTGCCGCGTCGCTTTCGGGTAACTACGTGATCTCCATCGGTGGCTCCAGCGTCGCTGGTGCGCTCGCAGAAACGGGCCAGTTTAGTGCCGATGGCGTCGGCACGGTTAGCGGTGTAGTCGACGAGAACAACAATGGCACGGCCACCCAAAACGCCACTTTGTCGGGGGTGTTTACGTCGGTGACTTCAAATGGACGCGGGACCATGGGGCTGACGTTTCCCTCCGGCACCATTTCGTTCGCTTTCTATTTGGCCTCCAACAGCAACGTCTACCTGATGGAGATGGATTCCGACGCGATGACCAGTGGGCAAGCACTGGCGCAAAGCGCTGGACCATTTACGACCTCCTCGCTCACCGGAAACTATGGCCTGCAATTCTCAGGGAGCGACGGCGGCGTGGAAGTCGATTTTTCTGGACAAGCGGCGTCGTCTGGATCAGGCACCCTGAGTAGCGGAACCATCGATAGCAATTTTGCCGGCTTTTTGACGAATAACCCGGAACCGTATTTCGGTTCCACGGCGATCTCCGGCGGCAGCTACACCGTGACGAGCAGTACCGCGGGGCGCGGCACGATCGGGTTCAATCTCGGCTCCACTGCGATGGGCTTCGCCTATTACTTCATTAGCCCAACGCAGATTGTCCTGATCGAAACCGATGTCTCCGGGCAAGTCACGCAAGGCAGCGGACAGACTCAGCCGACCATCCCATAGCAAACTTCTGCCGGGGGCGCTTCGGAAAGCGCAGCGCCCCCGGCACTGTTCGCTTCTGCGATTCCCGCTTTCCGCTCCGATTCCTCGAGCCAGCGCTGCGCTTCTCGTTTTCCGCAATTAAAAATCGCGGTTTGGAACTTCCTTTTCCACTCCGAGAAGCCGTGCAAATGATTGATACCTCATGATTTACAGCCGGAGAAAGCCTTGTACGGGGGTGTTGGCGACTGTGAAATCATCCGCTGCGGCGTGTGTTTGTCAGATGCGCGAAACTTGCTATATTCGATTGAATCATACGGGCAGCTCGAAAAACCTCTCCGACGGAAGGAAATAATGGCAGCGGATCGAACACCAGAATTTTTTGCAGGCAAGGGACTGCGCATCGGAATCATCGGATGCGGCTACGTAGGACTTCCGCTGGCGCTGCGCTTCGCGGACACCGGCCACCAGGTGACCGGTTTCGACACCGACCCCTTCAAAGTGAACAAGCTGAATGCCGGCGAGAGCTACATCCAGCACATTTCCGCGGAAAAGATCAAAGCGCACGTGGACGCCAAGCATCTGGACGCGACCACCGACTTCGCCAAGTTGCGCGAGATGGACGCGGTGCTGATCTGCGTTCCCACGCCGCTCGACGAGCGCCGCGAACCGGACCTGAGCTACGTCGAGAAGACCGCGCTTTCCATCGCCCCTAATCTAGAGCGCAGTCAGTTGATCGTGCTGGAGAGCACCACCTATCCAGGCACCACGGAAGAACTGGTGCTGCCCATTCTGGAGCGTGGCGGCTTGCGCTGCCCGATCACCAAGAGCGAGAACGATGGTAGAATCGCCACCGATTTTTTCCTGGCGTTTTCGCCGGAGCGCGAAGATCCCGGCAACAAACAGTATGGATTGGCGCAGATTCCCAAAGTCGTCGGCGGGATCAATCCGCCGAGCGGCAAGGCCGCGGCGGCGCTATATTCGCAGATCGTGTCGAAAGTGATTCCAGTGTCGTCCACGCGGGCCGCGGAGATGGTCAAGCTTCTCGAAAATATTTTCCGCTGCGTGAACATCGCTCTGGTGAACGAGTTGAAGCTGCTCAGCCTGCGCATGGGTCTGGATATCTGGGAAGTGATCGACAGCGCCGCAACCAAACCGTTTGGCTTCATGCCCTTTTATCCCGGGCCGGGCCTGGGCGGCCACTGCATTCCGGTGGACCCCTATTACCTTTCGTGGAAAGCCCGGGAATACGATTTCGCCACCCGCTTCATCGAGCTAGCCGGCGAAATCAATACCTCCATGCCGTATCACGTGGTGCAGGCCGTCGCGGAAGCGCTGAACGGGCGGGAGAAGAGTCTGAAGGGTTCGCGCATCCTGATGCTGGGCGTGGCATACAAAAAGGACGTGGATGACCTGCGGGAATCGCCGTCGCTGAAGCTTCTCGAGTTGCTCACCGACCGTGGCGCCAACGTGGATTACAACGATCCATACTTTCCGGCGCTGCACAAGATGCGGCACTACGATTTTTCACACTTGAGGTCCATCCCTTTGACCGCAGAAACGCTGGGAAAGTACGACTGCGTGCTGATCGCCACCGACCACTCCAGTTACGACTGCGAAATGATCGTGGATAAGTCGCGGCTGGTGGTCGACACCCGCAACGCCACACGGCGCGTGGTGGGCAGCCGCGAGAAGATCGTGTTGTGCTAGCGCATTCGGGCCCTGGGATCACCTAAATCTGGTACTGGTCCGCGGATGGCATGATTGGCATCGCTGGAAAAGGGCCGCGTAGCTCAAATGTTACCGCTATGGTGAGATCGACATGATAATGCCACACAAAGCGCCTTCGGGTAGTTGGGCCCAGGAAACCGGACGGCGGCGCAGCATGCGCGTCCTGCTCAGTGTGCCGGTGGTGCTGAGCGGCACCGGTGCCGACGGCAAGAAATTCGAGGAAGAAACCCGCACCTTGGTGGTGAATGCGCACGGAGCGTTGATCGCCATTACCACCGCCCTGCGCGCCGACCAGAAAATCACGATCACCCATAAAATTACCAAGAAGGCCCAGGAATGCCGGGTGGTGTACACCGGAAACGTGCAGGCGGGCAAAACCCAGATGGGCCTGGAATTTGTGAAGGCCTCCCCAACGTTCTGGCAGATCGATTTCCCCCCCGACGATTGGGTCCTCCCGGAGACTGAAACTTAGACTTCGCGTTCGCCCTCCCTAGCCATCCCCGGTCCCCCAGTTGCCGCACACGAAAACCGCTCGGTTTCCTCGCTTGCCGCGGGCGCATTGCCCGCACTATTATCTAAGAATACCGGGGAACAGGCGGCAAACCACTGCTTGGCAGCGCGATCGGGCTAGATCGCGGTTCGGCTCCAACCAATCGAGGAGGTATTACCGATGCGCTATCTAGTGACCGGGGGAGCCGGATTTATCGGCAGCAACACCGTAGATGAGCTATTGCGGCGCGGACATTCGGTTACCGTGCTGGACGACCTGTCCGCCGGAAAAGAAGAGAACCTGGCCGGAGTGCGCGGCAAGATCGATTTCGTGCGCGGCAGCATCACCGACCCGGACGCGGTGGCCCAAGCGGTCCGCGGCGCGGACTACGTGATTCATCTGGCGGCGCGCACCTCGGTGCCGCGCTCGGTAAAAGATCCGGTGGAAACCAACCGGATAAATATCGATGGCACGCTGAACGTGCTGGTGGCGGCGCGGGATGCCCAAGTGAAACGGCTGGTGTATGCGGCGTCGTCTTCGGCGTACGGCGAGACTCCCACCCTTCCAAAGGTAGAAACCATGCAAGCCACGCCCCTTTCTCCCTACGGGGTGACCAAATACGTCGGCGAATTGTACGCTCAGGTTTTCGGCCGGGTGTACGGCCTCGAGAATGTTTCTCTGCGCTATTTCAATGTGTTTGGACCGCGCCAGGACCCCACGTCGCAATATTCGGGTGTGCTTTCGCGCTTCAGCCTGGCCTTGCTGGAAGGCGCCCAGCCGCAAGTGTACGGCGACGGAGAGCAATCCCGCGACTTCACCTACATCGAGAACGTGGTGGACCTGAACCTGCGCGCATGCGAAGCGGCGGGAGCCTCGGGAAGAGTATTCAACGGCGGAACCGGCGCGCGGATCACCCTGAACCAGGTGTTGCAGACGTTAGCCAAAATCACCGGCAAGAATGCCAGCGCGAAGTACGAGCCGCCCCGCACCGGCGACATCCTTCACTCACAGGCCGACATCACCGAGGCCCGGAAAGTCCTCGGCTACGAACCCAAAGTGAATTTCGAGCAAGGGTTGCGGCGCACCTGGGAGTGGTACGAAAAGACCTACGGAAAAGCGAAAGCCGGCGTCCCACAACTCACAAGATCCTAGGGGCCGCCGCTTGGGTTCCCTGGCGCCAGGATACCAGCCAGCGGTCGTGATCCGGCCGATCACCAACGTTCGCGCAAATCCGCCCCCAGAGGGGCTCACCAACCGGCCGCGAGTCGCGCCTCAAACCACCCCCTCCTCCACCGCAATGATCCCTGCCACATCCATTCACGCCCATGCTAGATTCGCGGTACGGGTCGGGAGTGAAGGCGATGAATCGACAAATGCGAATCGCGACGCAGCCTCAAAACGCTTGGAAACAACCCATTTCTAAATCGCAACACGGCCAGCAAGGCACCCCCTACGCACTTGATTCCAATAGCCAAAAATCCACTGATTCCACGCAAAATATCATTTCGCCAGCTCCCCTCGACAAAAAGCGAAAGTTCAGTCGGCCGTTCAAAAACATCTCAGGTTTGCTTGGTTGGGGGCAGTGCCGCCAGCATCGAGAGATGACGCGGCAGATCTTGGAAGCGATCCAGCAGCAGGTCCGGGGCGCAGGCGGTCAGCCGCTCCGCTTGAAACCCGTAGGTAGCTCCGCAGGCCCAAGTGCCGGCATTGCGGGCGGTTTGGATGTCTACGTCGGAATCTCCGACCATCATCGCTTGGCGAGGCGAGACGCCGAGTTCATCCAGGATGGCGGCCAGGCCCATCGGATCCGGCTTCTTGCATTCGAAGCTATCTCCGCCATAGATGCAGGAAAAAAAACGGGAGAGGCCCAGGGCGTGGATGATGTCGCGGCTGATCCTGACCGGCTTGTTGGTCAGCACGGCCATCCGCCGGGGCGCTAGAACCTCCAGCGTCTCGCGCACACCGGGGTAGGGCAAAGTGTGGGCCAGCATGTGCGCGCGGTAATGCTGAATGAAAAAGCGCAGCGCCGCTTCCACGTCCCGCTCGGTAGCGGTCTCACCGAGCGCCCGGCGCACTAGCATGGCCGCGCCATCGCCCACATATTCGGAAACTTTTTCGGCGTCCAGGTCGCCGTGGCCAAAATGGGCGCGGACCGCGTTGACCGAGACGACCAGGTCCTGTTTCGAGTCGATCAGTGTGCCATCGAGATCGAACACCAGGACGCGGCACTCCGAGAGTGGATGGGTATAGTGGTTCATATTGGTGACGGGAACCGGGGGACGGCAACCAAAGCGGAATTCCGCGCCAGAATAGAGCAGGATACGATAGTCTGGTAGTGCAAACAAAGTTGCCGTTGCTAGTTTGCGCTACTCATTGAACACCGGAAGGCAAGCAACGAAATCGAAATCCGCTGCTCCTCCGCTAGAATCAATACTTCGAAAATCTTTCTGAGGGACTCATGGCAGAAATCGTTCCGTTTCGCGCATACCGCTACAACGCTGAGAAGGTCGACTTGCAGAAGGTGTTGACCCAGCCGTACGACAAGATCTCCCCGGCGATGCAGGAGAAATACTATGCTGCCAGCCCGTATAACCTGATCGTGGTGGAAAAAGGGAAAAGCGAGCCCGGCGATACCCCGGAAGAAAACGTCTATACCCGCGCCGCGCAGAAGCTCGATGAGTGGATCGCCGACGGAATATTGGCTCAGGATGAGCCTCCGGCAGTCTACGTCTACGCACAAGAGTTCACCGATCCACTGACCTCCCAGCGGCGCACCCGCACCGGCATGATCGCGCTCGGGCGAATGGAAGACTACGATGCGGAAATCGTGCACCGGCACGAGCGCACCCTGGCCGGTCCGAAGGCCGACCGGCTGGAGCTGCTACGGCACACGCGCACCCAAACCGGACAGCTCTTCATGTTGTACGAAGATCAGTCCGGTGGAATCGACCGGCTGCTGCAAATCGTCACCCGGAAACCTGCCGAGGTGGAAATACGTGACGAGTACGAAGTGTTCCATCGCTTGTGGGTATTGACGGATGACGCGGTGATCAAGCGCATCACCGCGGCCATGGCCGACAAGAAGCTGGTAATCGCAGACGGCCACCACCGCTACGAGACCGCCCTGGCGTTTCGCAATGAGTTGCGAGAAAGCGAAGGAACCGGCGACGACAAAGCGCCCTTCGAATTCGCGATGATGACCTTCTTCAACACCCAGGCCAAGGACTTGCTGATCTTGCCGACCCACCGGGTGGTCCGCAACGTGAAGGATTTTGATTTTGAGAAGCTGAAAGACCAGGACGCCAGCCGGTATTTTGATTGGTTCGCCTATCCTTTCACGAACGCCGGGGAGCGGCCCGCGGCGTACGCTGAATTCAAGAAGGATCTCGCTTCCCGTGGCCGCAGCGGTAACGCCATCGGAGTTTACTCCGGCGGCGGTGCCTTTTACCTGTTCGCGCTGCGCCGCGATGCCGACCTCGAAAAGCTGGTTCCCGATGTCCCCGCGCCGGTGCGAGAACTGGACGTAGTGCTGTTGCACCGGCTGCTTCTGGAAAAGGGCTTGGGGATCACACCGGAAGCGGTCAGCGCCGAACTGAACGTAACCTACGAGCGGGGAATGGATGCCGCGCTCGCCGCGGTGGACAACGGCGAAGCGCAAATCGCATTTCTACTGAATCCGGTAGAAGTGCAGGAAGTGGCCGACATCGCCCTGGGCGGCGATGTGATGCCGCAAAAATCCACGGACTTCTATCCCAAGCTTCTGAGCGGGATCGCCAACTACCGCTATTAACCCGCGTGACGCTGTGCGGTTGTGTGCTCCGCAGTGACCTGCGCAAGCATATTGACGTGCGGGAAGCGTATCGCCGTGCACGGATTGCCCTGGGTATGGACCGGCAACCGATCGAGCGGAAGGAACTCTCCGCGCCGCCGGACGCGGCGCGGCAGAAACCCTGAAACACTCTCCGCCCGAGGGTCTTAGTTGCCGAAGCTCTGCACTGCGGCCGCTTCGCTATCGTAGACGTCGAAGACGGTCATGAGCTTGGTGACCTGCAAAACTTCTTTGAACTTGATGCCGAGATTGGCCAGCTTCAACGTGGCGCCTTGGGACTTGGCGCTGCTGAAGGTAGCCACCAGCGAACCCAGCCCGGCGCTATCGATGTAGCTGACGTTGGCTAGGTTCAGCACGATTTTCTTCTTTCCCGCGGCCAGCAAACCCTTGATGTGCTCGCGGAACGAATTGCTTTCCTCGCCGAGCACGATGCGTCCTTCGATCTCGACGACGGTCACTCCACTCGCTTCCCGATCCGTGATTCTGAGTGCCACTGTTTCGCCTCCAGGCCAACCAATGAAATTGAGGGTTACTTAAAACCCGCGATGAGTCCTGTGTTGCGCGTCAGTAGAAATCGGAACAGGACATATAATACGCGCAACTCTCGCAAATCAACTTGCACTTTCGCGATGCCAACCGCTTCGAACAGACGGGGCAATATAGCATGGGAATGCTTGCCTGCGCGTCAGGTGCCGAATTGCTCGCTCCGGGCTCTCGTTCCGCCGGCCTGTCCGAATACGTCATTCCGGGTCCCCGCCTGAATTCATAGGCGGGCAAGTTTATAACACAACCGGCGCAACCGGCAAAGCGATCCCATCAAGTCCCGGCGATATCACACGGATATGCGGCTATAGACACCATCGGAGCGGTGAATGTTCCCACAGGCTCTAAGTTCGCCTGCCGCGGAGGCCGGGTTCCCGCAGAATCCGCTCCGGACCGTGCGCCAGCGCACTTAGGAGCGCTGGAGAACCGGTTCATGCTCCTGAGATCGTTCGGACAGCGGGTGCGCCAAGCGATGCATCCAGCACCAACACCGGGAATCGACAGTGAAATGCGCAACGGTTGGGAATAGAATGCAGTGGAAACCAGAAAGCCCGCTTACGCATCTTAGTAGTGGGCGTAGGGCGCGGTGCTTTCGGAGGTCTAGCCATGAGAACTGCAACGACGTGGGCGGCGGCAGTTGCGATGGCGCTAGGCGTCTCCGGCAGTGCCTGGGCTCAGCATGGCGCTGGGTCGGCGCCCGCGGCGACCCCGGCAACCTCGACGGTCCCAGCACCCGTAGCACACGTTTCCCTTACTAACCTGAATTTCCATCAAGGCGATTCATCCGCCAAGACCGGCACGCACACCACGCACAGTGGTAGCATCACGCGAACACACCGATCTTCCACACCGGGATTGAGTACCCAGGGATCGAGCAACGGCCGGAGCAGCGGCGGACTCGGAGGGGTTACTGCGAATGCTTGGTACGGCGGGTACAATTACCCACTAGGCGCAATCGACTTCGGAAATTCAGCCGCCGGCCAGGACTTGGCGATCAAGGCGCTGATCGATCCGGTGACCGAAGCGCAGCTGGCGCTCGCGGCAAAGGAAGCAGGCTACGCGCGCGGGACAAGTTTCGTGCCGGTATATTGGGGAACCGGCGGCTACTACGCTCCTGACTCTTCCGCGGCCCCACAGGACGACTCGAACGAGCCCACCAACGATCAAGCCAACAACGCCGACAACAAACAGCAGCCTCAGATTATTGTTCTGCAACCGTCCTCTCCGAATGGGGACAACGCCGCGCAAACCGAAGCGGCCCCGGAACCACAGCCAAAGCTGCCTGATGTAGGCGAATTTACGTTGGTGTTCAAGGACGGAAAGAAGGCCGCGGCAGTGGCCTACACGCGCCAGGGTGACCGCATCGTGTATGTGACCAAGGACGGCGCCCGGCACTTCGTCGACGTCGACGACATCGATTTGCCCACTACCCAGCGAGTGAACGAAGCCAGTGGAGCGTCGTTCCAGCTCTAATGTTTCAGCGATACTCTGAATTTTGAAGCTTCTGGCCGCATTTTCGCGCTCGATAAGTAGGGCAACCTGCCGCTGTCAAATTCCCCTCTCCCCAGGTGATCGCAACGGATGAAGACCGCTCCCCTGCAAGCGGGGCGGGAGTTGAACTCCGAGGCTTTCGAAAAGTGAAAGGCGTGTGCCGCTGCCCGTCGGAGTTAGCGGCCGCGCAATGGTTCAGGCATGTACAGTCCGCTGGAGACTAGTCCGGCGCGTTCGAACTGGATGGTGGTGTGCTGGATCTGGAACTGCTGAGCGAGGCACTCGGTGATTTCCTCGAGTATCTTTTCGCTGTCTTCCATGTGCATGTCCGGGACGCGCACGTGGCAGGAGAGCGCCTGAAGATCGGTTCCCAGCGTCCAGATGTGGATGTCGTGAACTTCCTGCACACCTTTGACCTTGAGGATGGCCTGGGCTACGTCTTCGAGCCGGATGCTGCGCGGCAACCCTTCCAGCAGAATGTGCACGGATTCGAGAATGATGCCGACGGCGGACCATAACACCAACGCCCCGATCACCAAGCCGATCGCCGGATCGATCCAGAGAATGCGGAAAAAATGAATGGCGATGGCGCCGACCATGATCGCAACGTTAGAGAGAGCGTCGCCGAAAGAATGAAGCAAGATGGCGCGCAGGTTCAGGTCGCGCCGCCCGCCCACCAGCGCCACAGTAATGCCGCCGTTTACCACCAGTGCGATCAGCGCCACCCACAACATAAGCGCCGATTGGACCTCCACCGGATGAAGCAGGCGCAAGTACGACTCGTATACGATGAAAAAAGCCACCAAAGTCAGCAGCAGCGCGTTCACGAAAGCGCTGAGAATCCCGGCGCGATGGTAACCGTAGGTCTTTTCGGGCGTAGGCGGCCGCGAGGCCAAGCGCGCCGCAAACCAGGAAAGAGCCAGCGTGGGGACATCGGTGAGGTTGTGCACGCCGTCGCTAATCAGGGCCATGGAATGCCCCATGTAGCCGGCCACGAACTCGACGACCACCAGAAGTAAATTGGCCAGCAAGGCCAGACCCAGCACCAGGGTGAGTGGACCGCTCAGGCCATGGGCGTGGGCGTGTCTATGTCCATGGTCATGCCAACCATGGGAAAGGGAATGACCGCCATCAGTATGATCGGGCATGCCCCTAGATATTACCCGCAATACGTCCGCATCGCATCTCCTAGAAGACCGCTAAACCAGCGCGGAACGACGCGTAGCGAGTACTGGCACAATTGGAACACTTTGGCGAAACTCAATTGACTTCAATAGTACCCCCACTGACAATTACAAAGGGCCGGTTCGCCGCGGAAATGTGTGTGGGAGCTAGGTTTCCGCGATTAAGTCCAGGCGATTCAAGCATGTCTGACTCGGATGCCAAATTGGTTTTCTGGGGAGTGCGCGGTTCCACGCCTACGGTGGACCGCGAGACTTGGCGCTATGGCGGAAACACGCCCTGCATCGAGTTCACGGCGCCCAACGGGACGCGGTTCATTTTCGACTGCGGAACGGGGCTGCGCATGCTCGGAAACCACTGGGCGCAAACCCTGGGGGTCAGCCCGATCGAAGCCTGGGTGCTGGTGACCCATTATCACTGGGACCACGTGCAAGGCATTCCGTTCTTCCATCCGTTTTTCGAGCCGCAAAATCGTTTCCATTTTTACAGTTTCCAATCGGAGTGCCTGGGACCAGACAGTCTAAAGCAGGTGCTCGCCTCGCAACTCTCCGGACCTTACTTCCCGGTGCCGGTGAGCATGATGTCGGCATCGCGCGATTTTCATGAGATTTCCGGCGGGGACCGCTTCGAAGTGGACGGCACGAAAATCATCACCCGTTGGCTGAACCATCCGCAGGGATGCCTGGGTTACCGCCTGGAGACGGCGGCGGGCGTGGTGGTGTACGCCACCGATAACGAGCCCGGCGATCCCAAGCTGGACGCCAACCTGCGGGAGCTGGCGGCGGGCGCGGACGTCTACATCCACGATGCCCAGTGCACTCCCGAACAACTGGCGAGCAGCCGCCGGGGCTGGGGACACTCGAGCTGGCTGGAAGGCGTGAAAGTGGCGCGCGACGCTGGGGTGAAGAATCTGATCCTGTTTCACCACGATCCGGATTCCTGCGACAAGACCGTCGACGGATTCTTGCAAGCGGCGCGCCAGGAATTTCCGAATTCCTGGGCGGCGACGGAAGGGATGTCCATCCGGCTGCGCCACAAGAAAACGATGATCAGCATGCGCGACACGCGGGTGAGTCAGCGGCGTCCGGTGAATTTCCCCGCGATCATTTCGGGCCAGGCGGAAGACGGAACGGAATTCGAGGAGCAGGTAACGCTGAAGGATATCAGCTTGCACGGGGCGTTTGTGGCGCTGCAGAACCGGCCGCGGCTGCAATCGGAAGTGAAGTTGTGCATCGAAACAGCGAACAACGGACAGCCGAATAGCATGATGTCCATGCGCGGAACGGTGGTGCATCGGGATTCCGGCCCGCACGGCGAGCAAAACGGAATTGGCATTGTGTTCATGCAAGAGCGGCCGTCGCGGCGCATCCGCGACTAATTCGTTCGTCCTACCTCGCAACCCTCGCGGTTGTCCAACGAAGATCTGGAACGCGATCGTTCTACAAATCTGGGATGGTGTGCGTAACGACGCCAGTGACCGCGGCTTACTGTTTGGTGCGGACTGTCTTGTGAGTGGAGATGCGGTGGATGCTGTCGGGCCGCACCGCGAGGAGTCGCTGTTCCAGAACGGCTGTGCTACAACGGAAATTGCTGCAACCGCTGCGGGATTCAGCTTCCAGCAGCCTTGGCGATCGAACGAAGACGCCAAGGCGTGGGGCGCGGCCGGTTACGACCACCGTTAGGAGCGGGTACGCCGTCGAATTCGATCGTTTCGGTGAGGTGATAGGGTGCTTCTTTCTGGCAGCCACCGCAGCGCAGGGTAAAGACCGTAGGATGAGGATCGCCAGAGGTCTGTTGCGGGTCCGCGGGCTCAGCCTTCAGACGCGCGACCGACGCTGGCAGAGGAATTACCTGACGGCAATGCAGGCAAAGAACGCCCGGATAATGACTTCCGTTATAAGGACTCTGCGAAGATTGCTGTATCATGCGGTTCGCCTCTCTCCACGCACCTTCTATAATCGAAGCCCTCAGCGTGGGAGCCAGACATTACTATCCCTCGCTCCAGATGTCTAGTCCACCCTTGGGTAGAACTGGGCAATTTTAGCGCTCAGGACCAGGCCTCGCCGTTAAAGGGCGAAGCGGTCCCTTTCGGGCTGCGCAATCGTTCCTAATCAAGTAGGATTTCCATTTGCTGGACTGCGCCAAAGATTCGCTGGTGGTGGTCACGGTGAGCGTCTGCGCTCCCCCTACGCCGCGCAACGCTCGGCCCTGTTATCCGTTGGCGACCACTCCGCGCGCTTGTAGTTGCCGTTTGTTATAATATTGGCGTGTAGCTCCGTGCTGCGGATGGGCGCGGACATGCCCACGGAATGGCGATTCGGAAGAAAATTCGGAGAAAGCTGCTGGCCGCCCACCGCGCTCTGCGCAGCGGGTGGATGATCGCGCGCGGGCTGGCCTCCACGCGCCATCCGCTTGCTGGTGCACATCATTCCCACCCGGCGCTGCAATCTGGCGTGCACCTACTGCAATGAATACGACGACTTTTCCAAGCCGGTGCCAGCCGAAAAGATGTTTGCACGGATCGACCGCCTGGGCGCGATGCGCACCGGGGTGATCACCATCAGCGGAGGCGAACCGCTGCTGCATCCGGAGCTGGACGCGATTATCGCGCGCATCCGCAAAAACGGCGCGATCGCGGGCATCATCACCAACGGATATTTGCTCACCGCCGACCGCATCGAGCGGCTGAACCGCGCCGGGCCTGGAATATCTGCAAATCAGCATCGATAACGTGATGCCCGACGAGGTATCCAAGAAAAGCCTGAAAGTACTGGAGCAAAAGCTGAAACTACTGGCCGAGCATGCGGACTTTCACGTCAACATCAATTCGGTGCTGGGTAGCGGAATCTGCGCACCCGAGGACGCTTTGGCGGTGGCGCAGCGCGCGGTACAACTGGGATTTACGTCTACGGTGGGGATTATTCATGACGGCCAAGGGCAACTGCAGCCCCTGGGACCGCGGGAGCAGGAAATCTTCGAGCAGATTATGGCCATGGGCAAGGGCTCGTTCGCGCGGGTCAACCAGTTCCAGCACAATATTGCCAAAGGCAAGGAAAACCAGTGGAGGTGTCGCGCCGGTTCGCGATACCTGTACATTTGCGAAGACGGCTTGGTGCACTACTGTTCGCAGCAACGGGGTTATCCGGGGATTCCGCTGTCCGCGTATAGCGACGAACAACGGCAGCGCGAGTTCTACACCGAAAAGGGATGTGCGCCGCGGTGCACGGTTTCGTGTGTCCATCAGATCGCCACGGTTGATTTCTGGCGCAGTCCCCAAACGCTAAAGCCCACTACTTCTGGACCGTCCTCGGCTACGCCTCTCGTGCAGCTCAGCACTTCCACTCACCACGAATAAATCGCTACTGGAAACTTTGGGTTTGCTGGGAACAGCGCGGTTGTGTGCGCGCTTCCAGGCAGAACGGGTTGCATTGGGGGCGAGCAACCGATCCGAGTGGTTGTGGCGCTAAAAAATCTTGGCTCGTTTCTCCGTCTGAAGCCGTTTTCCCGCAAGCATGGGCACGACGGGGTAGGGTGGTTCGTTGCCCCTACGACTGAGGGCGAGGCTCGGACGCTAAATATTGTTCGTCCTGAACCATGAAGAATCTGAAAATTGTCCAGTCTGCAACGGCTTCTCGCAGTCTGGTGCCCGACACACGATCCGCCTAAAAGTGTTTGCATTGTCCTTGTACAGAATCTCGAAGCGTAACTTGTGCGTGTCGCAAAAGTGGATTAGCTCTCGGAACGGTTGGCCGTAGGCGTAGCGTATGTAGAACACTCCGATGTTCCCGCTGTGCCAACCGTCGTCGAGCCGGCAGCTGACCCTAAACATCGCAGTGCCTAGCGCATGATCTACCAGTTGTTCGAGCCATCCCGGCGAACCCGGCTCGATGGACTCATCGTTCATACCACGACCCGCTTCTACGATTTGTTTCCAAGAATCGATGGTTCTTGGGCTAGTTTCATGGGTAACGGCTCAAGCGGGCCGAAAGACGTATCGGTTGACCTCTTCCGGGCTTACGCCCACCCGTGCAAGATCGAGAAGAGTAGGGCGCCCGGAAAAGATTAAGAGCGTCAAACCGTAGAATCAGAGAAAGTTGTCGGGCTCTCGCACGCTGCCCTGCTAATCGCTGGCGAGCGCGGTGCGGCTTCCGGAGATCGATTCCGCCAGCGACCGCCGCAACGGGGCCAGGGAGACCGCCGGGACGGTGCGCTCGTGGGGAACGCCGATGGCCGCGGCGCGCTGCGGAAATTCGGTGCGATGGTCGAGGCTCAATCCAAAACCCTCGAGCAAATCACCCGCAAACTTGGGATCGTCGCTGCGTTCGACGCCCCAGAACCACAGCCGCTCTTCGTGGCGCTGCAAAAACTGCAACGTGGATTCAAGCTTCTTCATCGCGGCGTCAAACGAAGATGCCTGAAAATAAACGGGTAGCTTCCATCCGCTGGTTCCGAAATTGGCGCGGATCCGCACGTTGTATTTCCCGTTCTGACTGATTTCAATGGCACAGCGGTATTCGTTCTTGGAACTTGATTTGGCGTTCCCCACTTTTCTCCATTTTCTACGATGGGTGCGGACCTGCGGATGAATGGCCGTCCGAGCGGCTGCGGTTGGATATCGCATACGATTCCCCTCAGTAAGACGTAATGTATGTTTCGTGCATTGGCTACCACACCGGAGTGCTGATTCGTTCAAAACCCGCCAGAAAAAGCAAAGGGGGAGGCTTCTGCCCGGTCTGCTCCGCTGGCGTTCGGAGCTAGGCGCTGAAGATGAGTATATTTTAGCGAAAAGGATCGCGGGAATTCAAGACGGGGAAAGTGAAATTTTAAAGCTATTATTGTCAGCAGCTTACGGATGGACTAGGCAGTCCATCCCTAGTTGTACTAGCTCGATTTCGTAAAATTCTTCAGGGCGGCCTCGTTGATCACCAGCTTGCCCTCTTGCTTCAGACGATCCTTCAGCGCGGTGCGGAAGGCGTCAAACGCTTCGTCTGCCTTGGTCTGCTTGAGCTGCTCCTGCAAAGTGTCGTGCTGGGTAATCAAGTCCACGGGAGTAATACCCGTTTTCGATGCGATGCGGTAAACCACCCAGTTGTCCTGCAGCGGAACCGCGGCGCTGGTTTGCCCAATGTTCATAGTGAAAGCCGGCGCAAAGGGCTTGGAAGGCCCCAAATCACCGACGTTAGCCGAAATTCGCGTAAATGGATCGGTGGTCTTCGTTTCCAGACCCGATTCCTTGGCCGCAGTTTCGAGCGATTCGCCGGACTGCACGCGTTTCGCCAGGTCCTCGGCTTTAGAACGCGCCAGCTCGATCGACTTCTCCTTGCGATAGTCGGCCAGCACCGCCGGATAAACCTCGCTGAGGCTGGCCGCGTGAGCAGGCAGGATATCCTTGGGGGTAATGACCACGTAGCCGCGTTCGACACGCAGCGGGCTGCTCAGCTCGCCGGCGCGCAATTGAAACAGCACTTGGTGCAATTCCGGCGATGCACCTAACTCGCCGACCGGCTGGGTGATGGAAGCCGCGGGAGTCTCGCCCACGCGGAGGTCAAACTTCTTGGCAAAATCGTCGAGTGATTGGCGGTTGGACTGGCGAATCGCGGAAGCCATCTTCGCGGAAATCTCGTTGGAAAGCGCATTCAGTTTTTCTTCCACCAGGACCGGGACCACCGAGTTGCGCACTTCTTCGAACGTCTTGGTGTGCGCGCTTTCCTTGTCGAGAACCTTGATGATATGGAAGCCGTAGCTGGTTTTCACCAGGTCCGAGATGGCGCCTTTCGGAAGCGAAAAAGCGGCCTGCTGGAACTCCGGAACAGTTTGCTTGTCGACGATCCAGCCCAGGTCCCCACCCTTGTCCTTGGTGGCGGTATCCTCGGAGTACTTCTTGGCGAGATCCTCAAAATTGGCGCCCTTTTTCGCCTGTTGCAGGACGTCTTCGGCCTTTTTCTGAATTTCGGCGCTTTCCGCCTCGGTTTTCCCCACGGTCTTTAGCAGGATGTGTTCCACGTGGACGCGGTCTTCCACCTGATACTGGGTAATGTGCTGATTGTAATAGTCATGCAGCTCGGCATCGGTGGGCTGCGCCTTTTGCATAAGCTGGGAAAGGTCCAGCAGCGCGAAGCGAGCGGAGCGACGTTCCGGAACCTGGTATTTCGCCTGATGCTTGGCGAAGTACGCGGCCAGCTCGGTGTCGCTAGGATTGATGGTGGGGGCCAAGTCGCTGGCTTTGGCCAGCACATAGGCGATGGTGATGTTCTCGTTGCGCCGGCGAAGTTCATCCTCGATATCCGCAGGAGTCACCTTGACGTTATCGGTTACCAGCTCGCGGAATTTTTCCTCGAGCAGCGCCTGGCGCACGTAGTCTTCAAATTCTTGAACGCCCATGCCGGTGCGGTTCTGGACTTCCGACGCGTAGCGATCCTTGCCTACCCATGTGTCGCCATTGAAAACGGTGGGCAAAATGAGCTTGATGCGATTGGCTTGCTCTTCCGGGGTAACCCGGATGCCCAGGCGCGCGGCTTCGAGTTCCAAGGACTTTTGCAGGACCAATTGGTCCAGAACGTTGCGGGCATAGAGATCGCGCATCATGGGAGGAATGGGCTGATTGCGAGAGATGCGCGCGAGAAGAGTTTGCACCTCGTTCTGGGTGATGTCCGCGCTGCCGACGCGCGCCAGGGCATCACTGGAATCAGTGAGAGTTCCGAAGCTGCCCACACCGAGGGTGAGCGCCATCGAGATGCAGATGATCCCGAGCACCACGCCCAAGACCACCTTAACCATCGTGTTACGGTTCTGAATCGTTTTCAGCATATTCTCTTGAGCGACCGGGCATCTGGAAGACGCAAAAAACGCAGCCCCGGAAAGGAGCGCGGCCAACGTCTATCCGAAACAGATAATTATAGTAAACGCAGCGCTGGAGTCCAAACAAATCCGGCGACAGCGTACCATTGGTTCGCCGGGAAGGCCAAGCAGCTACACCGTCTCGGTTTCCTGAGTGCGGCCGGTCAGCGGTCGAATGTTCCCCCTGCTGGATGGAACTACCAGCGAACCAAGCTCCGTGGGGGGCAGTGGAGAGGAGAGAATCTAACCCCCTAAAGTCTAAAGACCCTAAGTGCAGTTCCCGCAGGCTGGCACCCCCCTTACGTCCCGACGCATGACCCGGGCGATCCGGCCAATTCGCTGCCGGGAATCTGGCGTAAATGGTGAGGCGCGACGAATCACTATTATCGTATTGCCCAACGGCATGCGGCGGGTTTATTGAAAGGCCCAAACCCGTGTGCTAACTTGCAGAACTGGCCTATTTTGTATGCTTAACGACAAAGTTGCGGTGGTGGAGAAGCCCAAAATCAACCGTGTGGAAGTCTACTGGCACACGGTAACTTACAAGACCGTCGCCGTTTATTTGGTGATCCTGTTTGGGATTTTGATGGCCGGCTGCTACCTGATTTTCCCAGAGCGCACGAGCAACATTTTGCAGCGGGTCTCGGATTCGGTGATGAAGCACAGCCCCGGATCGGGAGCTGTAGGTGGGAAGCAGGCCCGGTTCGTGAACCTGGATGGCAAGGTACAGGTGAAAAAAGTGGATTCGGTCGAGTGGACCAGCGCGGACTACCGGATGACCCTGGATAAGGGAGATCTGATCCAGACCGGAGGAGAAGGAGTGGCGCGAGTGGCCTTCGCCGACGGCACAACCTACACCGTCAAAGGTGATACGCTGGTAACCGTTGAAGAAAATTTGGTCTCGACGGACCAACCGACGCGGGTGGGAGTACATATCGAGTCGGGCGCGGTGGATTTGTCTACGCCCACCTGGAACGTGCCGGGGTCGACGGCCGATATTTCGTTCGAAAATGCGGTGGCTTCGCTGCGCGAGAACAGCCGCGCGGCAGTTCGCAGCGATCCCAAGACCCAAGAGCAGGAATTCACTGTGGCCGAGGGCAGCGCGGACGTAGCTCGAGGCGGCCAGAATGTGGCCGTAGGACAGTGGGAGAAAGTCTCGTTCCCCACCGGCGGAGAAATGACCAAGACGCTGGTGCTGGCGCCGCCGGCCTTGCTGGAGCCCCTGAATTTGCAACCTATCATTCTGGCGAACCCCAAGAAGGAGCCCATTCATTTTTTGTGGAAAGCGGTGAACACCGCGAAGTCGTATCAATTGCAGGTGAGCACCACGGCGATGTTCACGCAGATCGTTCAGGAACGAAAAACGGCTAACAGCTCGGCCGACGTGGTGGGCCTGGATCCCGGAGAGTATTTCTGGCGAGTGCGGGCGGTGGATGAAAAGGGAGCGGTCAGCGATCTGAGCGATCCGTACAAATTTACGCTGGTGGCACAGGGTAAAGAGCAGGAGATGCTGCTGGAAGTGGACGACACCGTGTTGCACGGCAACGTGGTGGAAGTAAGCGGCCGCACCGAGGGCGGGGCGGCGCTGATTATCAATGGACAACAAGTGGCGGACATCCGCCAGGATGGCCATTTTCATTATTTCACCGAACCAATGACTTCCGGAAACCATACGTTGGTGATCATGGGGCAGAATCGGCGCGGGGGAACGGCGGTCAAGCGAGTCGACATTCTAATTCCGTAAACGGCGAGGCGGCCGGCGGCGGGGCAGTGCGGGCGCGGGAAAAAGCCGCTCAGGGGGGAGTTGCACGTGACGAAAAACGGTTACAACATGAGGTCGGTTTTCAGCCTGTTCTCTTCCGACCTGGCGATCGATCTGGGAACAGCGAATACGCTGGTGTACGCGCGAGGCAAAGGGATCGTGGTCAACGAACCGTCGATCGTGGCGATCAACAAGAACACCAACGAAGTGGTGGCGGTGGGGCGCGAAGCGAAGGAAATGCTGGGCCGGACGCCGGGCAACGTGGTGGCCATCAAGCCGATGAAGGACGGAGTGATCGCGGACTTCAAGGTCACCGAAAAGATGCTGACCTACTTCATCCAGAAGGCGCACAACCGGCGAGTGCTGGTGCATCCGCGCATCGTGATCGGAGTGCCCAGCGAGATCACCCCGGTGGAGAAGCGAGCGGTGCAGGATTCGGCGTATCGCGCGCGGGCCAGTGAGGTGTACTTGGTGGAGCAAGCCATGGCCGCGGCGATCGGCGCGGGCCTGCCGATCGAAGAACCGTCCGGAAACATGGTGGTGGATATCGGCGGCGGGACCACCGATATCGCGGTAATCTCGATGAGCGGGATCGTCTACTCGAGGTCGGTACGGGTGGCCGGCAACGAGATGGACGAAGCGGTGATGCACTACCTCAAGCGCAAATATAACCTGCTGGTTGGCGAGCGCACCGCGGAGGGAATCAAGATCGAAATCGGGTCGGCGTACCCGCTGGAAAAACCGCTGACGCTCGAAGTAAAAGGCCGCAACCTGATCGAAGGCGTGCCGCGAACGGTAACCATCGACGACAGTGAAATTCGGGAGTCGCTGGCCGAGTGCGTCTCCACCATCCTCAATGCGATTCGCGTGGCGCTCGAACGCACCCCACCGGAACTTTCCGCCGATATCAGCGATCGCGGAATCGTTTTGACCGGCGGCGGAGCGCTGCTTAAGAATCTCGACAAGCGCATCCGGGAAGAGACCGGGCTGCCGGTATCGATTGCCGACGATCCGTTGGCGTCGGTGGTGCTGGGAACCGGAAAAATGCTCAGCGATTTCAAACTGTTGCGCGCGGTTTCGATCGATTAAGTAAGCGAACTTTGGGCGAAACGGTTCGAATTCGTTTCGCATGGGTCTCACCAGGGGCGCCGGAGGCGAGTACATCCGGCGCGAATTCTTCAGGTCGCCGGGCCGGCCCGGCACGGAAAGCGCAGATCGAAGCCCGGCAGCGAGCCAGAACCGTATGAGCATGATGGAACTACCATCCCGGCAGCGCCCACTGACGCTGCTGGCCATCGTCATAGGCCTGCAGGTGTTGCTGCTGGCATTCCAGATCAAGCGCGATCACGACGTCCGCCTGGTCCGAGTGTGGGCGGTAGACATCCTCACTCCGCTACAACGTTCGGGAACGTGGATGATATCGAGCGTTCACGGTGTGTGGGCGCACTACATCGACCTGCGACGGACCGGCGTGGAGAACGACCGGCTGCACAACGAGCTCGGCCGTCTGCAACTGCGCAACCGCGAACTCGAGAGCCGTGCGGTGGAGGCGGACCGCTTGTCGGCATTGCTGGGATTCCGCAGCGCCAACGCCAACGTGCCGATGATAGCCGCGCAAGTGATTGGAGCGAACGCGGACGCCTCCTCCCGAACGATTTTCATCAACCGCGGCGACCAAGACCGCCTGAGAAAGAATATGGCGGTGATTACCCCGGACGGAATTGTGGGCAAAGTGGTGGAGGTCTACCAGGATACATCGCAGGTACTACTGATCACCGACCGCGAGAGCGGAGTGGGCGCTTTGTTTTCCGGCTCGCGCACCCACGGGGTGATCAAGGGTTTGAGCGAACCCTATCTGCTGATGGACTACGTCATCAACGAAGAAAAAGTGACGCCGGGCCAGGAAATTCTCACCTCCGGAGAAGATCAGATTTTTCCGAAGGACCTGCTGATCGGCACGGTGGTGCGGTCGAAGAACGGAAACCCCTTCGCGGTGATCAACGTGCGCCCAGCGGCGCGCCTGGACCGCCTGGAAGAGGTGTTGGTGCTGCTGTCGAGGCACGATACGCCGAGTCAAAAGAAAGCAGAGCCCGCGGTGGCGCCGGTGCCAACTGCCGGGGCCGCAACGCCGAGCACCGCCGCCCCCGGGAAATCGGTGACGACCGCGCCGCCGGCGACCAAAGCGGCTCCCCAGCCGCCCGCCGCTGCGCCGGAGCATCGGTAAGGAACCGAACATGAACGCATACGCCCACGCCGAACCCAATATCGAAGTCCACAAGTTTTACGGCGGAACAATTTCGGTGGCCACGTTCCTGGCGTTGGTGCTGCAGGCTTTCCTTAACAAATATGGGGCGTGGGTCGGATTTCTCGAGCTACCGCTGCTGATCACCATTTATTTCGGGCTGAGCCGGCGAAATCCAGCCACCGGGCTGTTGTTGGGGGGAACGATTGGAGTGCTGCAGGATGCGGTAAGCCACACGCCGATAGGCACTTACGGCATCGCTAAGACCGTTATAGGCTACATGGCATCATCGATTGGGTCGCGCATCGATACGGAACATCCGCTGGCGCGCGCCGCGCTGATATTTATGTTCTTTCACGTGCATCAGGCGGTGCTGACGGTGATCGAACGCGCGCTGCTGAACCGGCCGGTGGCGTTTTTCAGCAGCAAGCTGCTGATCGCTGCGCTAATAAATACCACCGCAGGGCTGCTGCTGTTTCCGCTACTGGACCGTTTGCGGAAGCCTTCCTGAGAATTCACGCCCGGTGCCGGAAAATAGGCTCCGCATTTTTTGCGGTTGACGCTCAGGGCAAGCCCGCTTGCGGAGTGGGTGGGCCGGTGATAGGTTGAAATTTCAGCCTGGGCCACCGACGAATTCGGTGAGATGTACGCAGGGCCGGGGGAAGACCCGCCTTAGGAGTTCCGTTGTCACCATGGCTCGTTAATGACCAGAAGCTGCCGCAAGGCAGGCTGGTGCTGATTTCGTATCTGGCGGTAGCTATTATTATTCTGCTGCTGGTCGGGTTCTGGAAATTGCAGGTGATCCAGTCGGATCACTATTCCGATCTCGCGGAACGAAACCAGGTCAGGTCGATTCCCATCATTGCCCCGCGGGGAACCATGTTGGACCGCGAGGGGCGGGTGCTAGTGGATAGCTATCCCTCGTTCAGCATCCTGCTGCTGCGGGATGACCCCAAAATTCTGGAACGCGCGCTGCCCCAAGTGGCTGAGGGATTGGGCCTGGATGCGGATGATTTGAAGGAGCAGCTCGATCAGGCCAAGCTCGAGCCCAAGTTTCAGCCCATCGTGATCAAACCCGAAGCGAGCCAGGCGGACCTGGCGTTTGTGGAATCGCATCGCTCCGACCTGCCGGTGATGGAATTGATGATGGTGCAAAGGCGACGGTATCCACACGGTGGAATGCTGGGCAGCGCGGTGGGGTACGTGGGAGAGGTCTCGCCGCAGCAACTGGAAAAGAGCGATGGGCACTACCGACCGGGAGACATCGTCGGAAAAGCGGGCCTGGAGAAGCAATACAACGACATTCTGGAAGGCACCGACGGGATGAGGCGAGTGATCGTCAACAGCGTCGGCAAGATGGTGCGCACTCTGGATGACGTGGAAGCGGTGCCCGGCAAGCCGGTGCAACTGACGATCGATTACGATTTGCAAGCGATCGCCGAGGCCGACCTAGCGGGCAAAGAAGGTGCGGTGTTAGCCATGGACCCGCGCAATGGCGATGTGCTGTCGTTGGTGAGCCAGCCCAGCGTCGATCCCAATGATTTTGCAGTGCGCATTCCCGCGGATGAATGGCAGAGGTTGAACACCGATCCGGAAACGCCGCTAATGAATCGCGCGATTCAGGCGCAGCTCGCGCCCGGTTCGGTCTTCAAAATAATCATGGCCACCGCGATGCTCGAATCCAAGACGGTGCCGGAGTCCACACAGGTTTTCTGTCCGGGGTATGGGACATTCTACGGCCGGCAATTTAAGTGCTGGGTGTATTGGGCGCATAGCGGGGCCAGGAGCCACGGGGTGGTTGACCTGCACACCGCGATCACCCATTCCTGCGACATTTTCTTCTACACGATCGGCATGCGCATGGGAATCGACGTCATCTCCCATTACGCCAGCTCGCTCGGCATGGGTCACAAAACCGGAATCGATCTGCCCAGCGAGGAGAGTGGGTTGATGCCATCCGAGGACTGGGTGCAGCGGGTCTTCCACCGCAAATGGTACGCCGGTGAAACCATCTCGGTAGCCATTGGGCAGGGCGCGGTCACCGCAACTCCAGTGCAAATGGCGCGGGTAATCGGGGGAATCGCCAGCGGAGGCGTTTTTATCCAGCCGCACTTGCTGAAGAATTTTCCGAGCCCGCATGTAGACCGCTTCCCGCTCTCCGAGAACACCGTGGAAAAGGTGACTGACGGAATGTATGGAGTGGTGAACGAGGCGGGCGGAACGGCCAGTCACTTGAAGCTCGAGAATGTGGAGTTCTCCGGAAAATCGGGAACCGCGCAAATTATCGGGTACGACCTGCGCGACCGGCTCGGCAAGCAAAAACAATTCAAAGATAACGCCTGGTTCGTGGGCTATGCGCCGAAGCGCAACCCGGAGATTGTGGTCGCGGTGCTGGTGCAGGCTGGCGGCCACGGCGCGGAAGCGGCCGCACCGGTGGCGCGCGACATCATTAAGGCCTATTACGACAAGAAGAACGGGAAGGTGCCTACGCCGCAAAGCCTGGCCAACGGTGAGGCGCCAGCGCCGCAGGTGGTGAAGCCGGTGTCCCAGGCCGTGAAGCCGCTGCCGGCCGCCGTGGAGCACAACTGAGATGAAAGAGCGCTCTGGACTTTTCGATTTCGACTGGCCGCTGCTGGCGATCGCGTTTGCCATCTGTGGCGTGGGTATGCTGGAAATTTATTCCTCCACCCACAACAGCCCGATGCACGGCATGCAGTGGCGGCAGTTGGCATGGATCGGTTTGGGAATCATTGGGATGTTTATCCTCTCGCGGATCGATTACCACGGGCTGCTCGACCAGGCGCCGTTAATTTACGCGGTCGGAAGCTTCCTGCTGGTCGTGGTGCTGATCATCGGACATTCCCGGTTCGGGGCCAAGCGGTGGATCGCCATTGGCGGAGGGGTGAACCTGCAGGTGTCTGAGATCATGAAGTTGGTCATTATTCTGATGTTGGGGCGTTTCTTCAGCGAAGTGCGCACGGATAGCCTCACCCTGCAGGACCTGGTCAAATCGGCCGGATTGACAGCGATTCCGGTGCTGCTGATCCTGAAACAGCCGGATTTGGGCACGGCTATGGTATTGTTGTCTGTGGCCGTTGTGGGAGCGTTCCTGGCCGGAATCGATTGGAGACACGGCATCGTAGTGGTTTTGCTGGTCGCGTTGGTCTTACCCATCGGTTGGCACGCTTTAAAACCCTTCCAAAAAGCCCGTCTGGTGACGTTTATGAAGCCAGAAGATAACCCGCGAGGCGCCGGTTACCAGGTTCTGCAGTCGGAGATCGCGGTGGGCTCCGGCGGATTTTGGGGTAAAGGATTTGGCAAAGGGAGCCAAAATCAGTTAGGCTTCGTGCCAGTAAGATATTCAGACTTTATCCTGGCCGCCCTTGCCGAAGAGCAAGGGTTCGCAGGAGTATTCGTAGTAATGCTGTTGTATGCAGGGTTGCTGTTACGCCTGATCGAAAACGCTCAGAAAGCTAAGGATCGAGCGGGAATGTTTGTGGTGATGGGCGTGGCGGCAATTATTGGCTTTCACGTTTTTGTGAATGCGGCGATGGTGATCGGGAAAATGCCTGTTACTGGCATCCCGCTGCCGTTGATGAGTTATGGCGGATCGGCCACCTCGTTCGTATTTTTAGCACTGGGCCTGGTGATGAGCGTACGAAGCCGTCGCTTCGTCAACTGAGTCCTGATGCGCACGAATCAGCCGGGCCCGGCGCTTGCCGGCCTGCTGCGAGATTTTGCATTAAAAATTTTGAAGGGATAAGAATGCACTCGGTGAGGAATACCATGCATCGCAATCGAGATCTCTGGCGGGCAGGCGCCCGCAACCAGACACTCGCTGGGCGTGAGGATACCGCCCGGAACGGCGCACTCATCCTCGCCCCGAGTTGCACCATGAGGAGTTTTTATGTCGAAGGAAATGGTAATTTCGGCTACGCCGCACGAAACGCGCGTAGCCATTATGGAAGAAGGACAGCTGTGTGAAATATATGTCGAACGGGAAAAAGAATTCGCGTTAGTCGGCAGCATCTACAAAGGAAAAGTGACTCGCGTGCTTCCCGGCATGCAGTCATCGTTCGTAGAGATCGGCCTCGATAGCGACGCCTTCCTGTACGTCACCGACTTCCTGGAGGAAATTGAGGAATTCGATCACGTAGTCACTGAGGACAAGACTGCTCCGAGCGCGGAATCGCCGGTAGGATCCGCTTCCGTTCCAGCGTCGCAGGCGGCAGCGCCTGCGCCGGTGACCGAATCGCCGGTCAGCGAAAGCGACATGAGCGACGACGCGTTGCACGCCGCGATTACCGGCAACGAAGCGCCCAGGTCGGCGCAACCAGCGGCGGCGGTGCCCCCCCTGGCAGCGCGCTATTCGCCACCTAGCCAGCCATACCAGCGCAGCTCGGCGCCGCCGCCTGGCGGACAGTCCCGGCCGCCCGGACGTGGATTTGAAGGACGAGATCGAGGTCATCAGGGAGGTAGCGGTGGCGGTGGATTTGGCCGCGACCGGGGACGCCGAGGACGCCCAGGCGGACGGCGCAGTGGTTCCGGAGGCGGCGGCCGTGGAGGCGATCCGCGGTTTGGCCGCGACTTGCCGGCAGCGAAGTACGCATCGCACCGGCCCTACGAGCCGCCTACCGAAGAAGCAGGCTCATCCGAGGAATCGAATCTGCCGCCGATCCTGCTGCCCGGCGAATCTCTCGCGAAGTACAAAACGCGGCCGGCCGAGTCGTTGAGCGCGCCAGCGCCATCGGCAGCTTCCGAATCCGCAGCAACGGTCGCAGAGCACGCGGAGCACAGCCACTCCCCAGAAGCCGAAACAGGGCCGGAATCGCGTTCCGAAGCTCATGTCGACGCAGCCGCGGAAGCGCACCTGACCGCAGCCGAACCGCAACAGCGGCCCACGTGGATGGCCCCGGCGCGCGGCGAGTACCAAGGCATCGACATTTTGCCGGGTGAATCGCTCGCGAAAGCGCGCCGGACTGCCCCGGTTGTTCCGCCGGTGGAATCCGAACCCACCGCTGCGGCGCACGAGACCCATTCCGAAGCGTCGAGAGCCGAAGAATCCAAGGTGGAAGAGTCGCACGCCCAGGAGTCGCATGCCGGGCTCGCCGATTCCAGCGAGGCTGACAGCAGCGTGGGGGAACCCTTAACCGCCGAGAACGGACGCTTGGCCGACCTTTCCGAAGAGGAAGCCCGCGCACTCGCGGAGCACGTCGCGGAGGTGCAATTGGAAGAGTCGCACCTGGAAGCGGCGCCCAGTAGTGAGCGAGACGAGGAAGACGAGAACGATGATTCCCTGTCGCTCGATTCCGGCCCGGTGAGCGAAGCCGACGGAATGGAGAGCGCCGAAGAAGTGGAAGCTGCGGAAGCGGAGATCGGTGAACGTCACGCCGCGGATGATGCGGAAGCCGAAGCCAGCGCTGAGGACTACGAGGCGCCGGTTCTGGATGCCGCGGGCAATCCGATCGATATCGAAAAAATTCAAGAAGAAGCGCAAGCAGCGGTGGAAGGCACTGCGGCGGCTCCCGCGGAAGAATCGGAAGGAGTGATCCACGAGGCCGGCGCAGAAGCATCGCCGAACGGTGCGCTTGATTCCGGAGATCCCCGCGTGTCCCCGGCAGTGATCCAGCCGCAACGGGCGCGCGTTTCCGGCGACTTTCGAGCGCGCATGCAGCAGCCCGCGCGGCGCGGAGGCGGAGGGCGGGATCGCGGACGCCGCGACGATCGCGGACGCCGTCCGCAGCACGGTCATAGCGGAGGAGGATCGCGGCCGCAGCAATCTCGCCGCACGCCTTTGATTTCGGACCTGCTCAAGCAGGGCCAGGAAATCATCGTGCAGATCGCCAAGGAACCGCTGGGTAAAAAGGGAGCGCGCATCACCAGCCACATCGCGCTGCCGGGGCGGTTTCTGGTGTACATGCCGACGCTGAGCCATACCGGCGTATCGCGGAAAATCGGTTCCGCGGAAGACCGCTCGCGGTTGCGGCATTTGGTAACCGAAGCGAAAGGAAGTTTTGGCGGCGGGTTCATCGTGCGCACCGCGGCGGAGAAAGCGACGCCGGACGAAATTCGCACCGACGTAGAATTCCTGACGCAGACCTGGAGCAAGATCAAAAGCAAGGCGGACACGGCGAAAGCGCCGTCGCTGCTGCATCGCGACTTGAACCTGGTGGAGCGAATCCTGCGCGATTTCCTGAGCCCGGATTTCGGGGCGATCTGGGTGGACAACGAGGAAGCGTTCACCAAGGTGGTCGATTTCGTGTCGCGGTTTCAGCCGGCGCTGGTCAACCGGGTGAAGCTGTACAGTAAAGCGACACCGGTATTCGAAGAGTTCGGCATCCAGCAGGAAATCGACAAAGGACTGCGGCCCAAGGTGTGGCTGAAGTCCGGCGGGTACATCGTCATCAATCACACCGAAGCGCTGGTGGCGATCGACGTCAACACCGGCAAATTCGTGGGGCGCGGCTCGACTCGGCTCGAGGACACCATCGTCCGCACCAACGTCGAAGCGGTGAAGGAAATCGTTCGGCAGATGCGCCTGCGCGATCTCGGCGGAATTATCGTGATCGACTTCATTGACATGGAAGAGCGGCGCAACCGTGAAAAAGTAATGGCGGCGCTGGAAGATGCGCTACGGGCCGACCGGGCGCCCTCCAAGGTGCTGCGGTTCAACGAATTCGGCCTGGTGGCGATTACCCGTAAACGCACCAAGCAGGCTTTGGAACGCACGTTGTGCCAGCCTTGCCCGTACTGCACGGGATCGGGAATGGTGAAATCCATCCCCACACTGTGCTACGAAATTCAGACCGAAGCGCGGAAGATGGCGCCTGAAGTGGAAGCGGGAAGCTTGACGTTGCGGGTGCACCCGGAAATCTCCAAAGCGCTAAAGACCCGCGAGTCCTCGCTGATGGAAGAACTGGAAAAGTGGACCAAGAAGAGCATCATTATTCAAGCCGATCCCACCCTGCATTGGGAGCAGTACGACATCTACTGACGGCATGGCTCCATCGCAGTGGAATAAGATCTGGTCGGTCGGTTCCGGTTTTTCCCAGCCGCAAGAAACCTCAACATCCCCGCGGAAGTTTCGCGGGGATTTTTTTGTGCTGGCAAATTTTGGAGCTAACACGAGGAATTACGTGTCTCAATCATTCTGCTCGCCGAGTTAAGAGCCACGTTCGCTGTCGCATTCATCTCTATACCCGTCTTGCTCCGAGTACGCACCTGTTCGACTCGCGTTAATTCGGCATTAACTAGCAGGAAGCATCCGAACCGACCGTTATGGCAGCGCGGGTTTTGTATCGGACAGACGGTTCCATGGGGGACCAAATGCCCCGGAGGAGCAGGACACAGATTTTACTTCGTTGGGAAGACACCGTTGGTATTTTCGGCGGCCGTTTCGCTTCTCTTTGCAAATACGTTTCTAATGCGGTTGCCGGAATCCGCTGGCATGTATTTTCTTCCAAAAGGCCTTCCCGAGGCCGCTCACTGGTACCGAAACAAGTCCATTACGATTCAGTTCGTTCTTCTGTTGTTGTTAGCGGTCATCTTAGTCAAAAGCGCGTTCACTCCGAAGATTCCCGCCGTCGAAATTAACGTTCTAGATTGGTCCCCTGGGGGGGCGCGCGCGGTGCCAAATTTTCCTATGCTATGATTTGCGTTGGAGTGCGTTACGCGCAAGCGGACCGGCGTGAGAGGAGCGGAATTGAGCGCTCGGATTCTGAATGGCAATGCGATTCGGGACCAGATTTACGGGGAGCTGCAGGGCGAACTTCAGGCTCTCGCGGCGCAGGGCGTCCGTCCCGGCCTGGCGGCGGTGCTGGTTGGCGAAAACCCCGCTGCGAAGCTCTATGTAAACAGCAAGACCGGCGCCTGCGGGAAGCTAGGCCTGTCCAGCTTTCTCTTGACGCCGCCCGCATCCATCCGCACTGAAGAATTGTTGGCGCTCATCGCCGAGCTGAACGCGCGCGACGACGTGGACGGGATTCTGGTGCAGATGCCGCTGCCTCCTCAGATCGACGCCAAGAGAATTCTCGATGCGGTGGACCCGGCGAAGGACGTCGATGGCTTTCATCCCATCAACGTCGGCAAACTGGTTGCCGGGCGACCCTCCCTGGTGGCTTGCACGCCGGCCGGGGTGATGGAAATTCTTCGCCGCAGCGATATTCCTATTTCCGGCGCGAACGCGGTGGTGATGGGGCGCAGCGACATCGTTGGCAAACCGATGGCTTTGCTGCTGCTGCACGCGAACGCCACGGTCACCATCTGTCATTCGAAGACGCGGGATATGAAAGACATTTCCCGCCGAGCGGATATCGTGGTTGCGGCCATGGGGCGCGCCGCGATGATCACCGAGGATTACATTCGTCCTGGTGCGACGGTGATCGACGTCGGCCAAAATATGGTCACCGGCCCCGCCGAAGCCGAGCGCATCTTTGCCAATTTTCCGGAGAAGCTCGCGTCATTCGCGGCCAAAGGGTCGGTGCTGGTCGGCGATGTGCACCCCGATGTGGTGCGTACCGCCGGAGCATTTACACCGGTGCCCGGAGGCGTGGGACCGCTGACGATCGCGATGCTGATGAGCAATACGGTGGCCGCGGCACGGCAACGCCGCAGCAGTGGCCTTGGCCATAAAGCCTCCCGGGCCGTGGAAGTGTGATGTTGCACATTGGAATGACTGGCGGCATCGCCTCCGGAAAGTCCACTGCGGTAGCCATGTTTCGCGACGCTGGCTGCATGGTGCTGGAAGCAGATCCTCTGGTGCATCAACTTTTAAAGCCAGGGCAGGCGGCCGCCACTGCGGTGGCCAGGGAATTTCCGGCCGCGGTGGATGCGACGGGCCGAGTGGACCGCGCCAAGCTGGGCGAAATCGTGTTTGACGACCCCGTTAAGCGCAAACGCCTCGAGCAAATCATTCATCCGCGGGTTCTGGACGCCACCACGAAATGGTTCGACGCGCTGGACGGCCCGCATGGTCCGGGATTCGCTATTGCCGAGGCCGCGCTGATGGTGGAATCCGATTACTATCGGAATATGGACCGGCTGATCGTAGTTTGGTGCACCCCGGAACAGCAGCGCAAGCGGCTACGGGCGCGGGGGATGACCGCCGCGCAAGCGGAGAAGCGCATTACCGCCCAAATGTCGGTGGCTAAGAAGCGCCAGTTTGCTGACGATCAGATCGACGCTTCTGGCAGTATGGACTCGATGCGCGAACAAGTGGCGCAATTGATTGCGAAGTTCAAACGGCTCGCGGCAGCAAAGAAACGGCCGAAATGAACGGCGCGCTAGGGCCCCTGGTTTTTCGCCAGCGAAGTGGCGCCGGGTCAATGAGAGGTGGGAAACAATGACCACGACAGGAACCACCAGAAGTCCAGCGCGTCTGCTAGTCCTGGGGCTGGCGATCGGTTTGGGAGCGTACTGGGCAGGATCAAAATGGGGAGCACATGCGCCGTCGTCGGTGCAAGCGCTGCGGTCGCTGCCGTTATCAAGCAACGCCGGTATGGATGACCTGGAAACGGAGAACGTCAACATTTACAAGCAAGCATCACCCGCGGTGGCTAACATCGTGACCCGCGCGGTGGAATACGACTTCTTTTTCAACGCGGTGCCGGTGGAAGGCGCGGGCTCCGGATTTGTGATCGATGGCGACGGCCACATTCTGACCAACTATCACGTGGTGCAGAACGCGCAGGAAGTGGAAGTAACCCTCGGCGATCAGTCGCACTACAAAGCCAGAGTGATCGGCGCGGACACTCGCAACGATATCGCGCTGCTGCAAATTCAATCGAAGAAGGGAGGCAAGATCGCTAGCCTGCCCCTGGGTGATTCGCGTGCGCTCCAGGTGGGTCAGCGTGTGCTGGCCATCGGCAATCCCTTCGGATTTCAGAGCACCCTCACCACCGGAGTGGTGAGCGCCCTCGGCCGCACCGTGCAAACCGGCGAGACCACCTTCATCGACGAAGCCATCCAGACCGATGCCGCTATCAACCGCGGAAATTCCGGCGGCCCTTTGCTCAATTCGCACGGTGAAGTGATCGGCATCAACTCCGCCATCTATACCCCCAGCGGCACCACCGCAGGCATCGGTTTCGCTATTCCCATCAATACTGCGCGCCGGGTGGCGGAGGATCTCATCACCTTGGGGCATGTCCGGCGCGCATCTCTGGGCGTGGAAGGCACGGCGATCTGGCCGGAGTTGGCTGAAGCGGTGAGTCTGCCGGTGAAGGAAGGAATTCTGATCGAGCGAGTGGTGCCGGATGGCCCCGCGGCGCGCGCCGGCTTGCGCGGCGGCACGCGTTCGGTGATGGCCGGGCTGCGCGAGCTGCGACTGGGCGGCGACATCCTGGTGGGCGCTGAAGGAAAACCGGTAACCAGCCAGATGGATTTAAATTTGATCCTGAACCGCGAGCGTCCCGGCGACAAGATCACCCTAACGGTGTATCGCGACGGAAAGAAAATGGAAATTCCGGTGTCCCTGGGCGAGTCGCACTAGCCGCAAACCTTACCCAACGCGGCCGACTGACGGCCAGCAACTCATTCCTATCGCTGATTGTTGCGGTAGGGACGCCAGTTGCCCAGCGCCCCCCGCACGGATCCGTGCAGGCGCTCATTAGCGCACACGGCTCTTACCGCGGATATTTGGCGTCAAAGCGCACAAGGGGATGTGGATGAAGAATTTTGGGTACGGGAAGCCACTGGGTCGCAAAAACTTCCAGAAGCTCCCAGGTCATCCCACTCCGCTGACTGCGCCGGCGAATCACACGCAGCCAGCGCTTGCGTACCTCGAAACGAAAACTCCAGAGACTGGCGAAGTTACCCGGTACGGCGTGATAGTTGAAGTAGCCTTGCACCACGCTCCTCAACCATCTCCCGACTTCGGCCAGAGGCTGATGCATACGCTTCCGAAGCGCCATCTTCACCTGTCCCAGCTTGGCGAGGAGTGGCTGCCCAGGGGTCGCTGCCGTCCATCTGGCTTGGGAATGTAGGCTCTCTTGGAAGGTAGCGCACGATACGTGCCCCGGTGCACGCGACTGTGCAAATCCTCCAGCCGCTTGTCCAGGTCCGTTTCGTATTCCTGCCATGTCAACCCATCCACTCCCGGGGCAGCTTGTCGCTTAAGCGCGTAGAAGCTGTTCCCCAGAAGCGAGACAGATAGGTGATGCAGTAGCGCGGTGAATCGTAGCTGCTTCTCCCTCTTTGCTGCTTCCCGCACACGGTGCAGCCCAGCTAACGCGTTTCCCCAGCTTTGCATCTGGGACGCGGCTGCCTGCCCCGTGTTCTCCTTGGTCGGTCGCCTTCCCTCCAGGCCCTCCGCCGGTGAGATACTTCCACCTTTGTTCGGACCCTTCGCAGGTAGTACACGACCGTCCGACTCCCTACCAGCGTTCCTGTCGAGATTGTGGCTCATCACCTTCCTCGACCGGCCCGTTCACAGCTTCGTGTCGGGCACTGGTAGGGTCTCCCGGTTCTCGCGCGTGGAGGTTCCATGCATGCCGGGGGTCTTTGACCTCGCAGGTCCAGTAAGCGCTCGCGATAGCGCGCCCACCAGTGTTGCCTTCCCGCCGAATAGACAGCGTCGGCATCCTGATTTCCCGTCATTTCGCGGCTCAATACCCCACCTGCATGTGCCCCTGTCAACGCTTCATGCCCAGCCTCACGACTGACCATGCATGACTCGGGGTCGGTGTGGCTTGCTAGGCCTTCACCGTAAGGCTCTTTCATCCTCTCCTCCACGCCGGTTGATCCCGGCGCACCTATTCGTGGCGCAGGGCCACTACCGGGTCTACGCGCATCGCACGACGAGCGGGGATGTAGCACGCTGCCAACGCTACCAGCGTCAGCACCATCGCGACGCATGCAAACGTCAGCGGATCCGTTGTGCTCACACCGTAAAGCATGTTGGCCATTAGGCGGGTGAGACCGGACGCGGCCGCAGCGCCTACGACAACGCCGAGCAGCGCCATCTTCGCTCCTTCGCCTAGGACTAGACGCAGCACATCGGCGCGTTGCGCGCCGAGCGCTACGCGGATGCCGATTTCCTGAGTGCGCCGGCCGATGAGGTACGACACCACACCGTAGATCCCCACGCTCGCCAGCAGCAGGGCAAGCGCGGCAAAAGTGCCCAGCAGAGCCATCGAGAAGCGCCGCGCCGCCAGAGAACTGGAAATGATTTCGTCCATAGACTGCGCGGCGTAGACCGTTTGCTTGCTGTTCATTTGGTTGCTGGTGCGGCGAATCAAATCAAAGATCGCCGGTGTGCCTTCCCTGGCACGCACCACCACGCCCATGCCGGTGGCAGTGAGCTTGACGAATGCGTCAGGCATCTGCATGCACGGCAAATACATTTGGGCACGGAGCGATTCTGTGTCGTCCCGGTCGAGCCCCCACTGCTTCACGTGACCGACCATACCAACAATTTCCACCTTGCCGTCCACGCCTTGAATGTTGATGAGGCGGCCGATGGGATCTTGGTTCGGAAAAAATTTGCGGGCGAGAACGTCGTCGATGACCGCGACCATTGCAGAATGTTGGTCGTCCTGCTTCGTGAAGAAACGCCCACGCGTCAGCGGAATACCCATCACTTGCAGATAATGTGGGTCGACCAGGTATTGGATCGCCCAGTTCATGTCGTTCTCGCTGGCTGGCCTCGGCTGGCCATCGAGCCAGAACTGCAGTTCGTCGTCCGCACCCATGGGAAGCGCGCCCCATACCAATGAGGCGGACTGGATGCTCGGCGTGGATTCGAACTGGTCGTCGAGAGCGCGATCGGCTGCACGGATCGCCTCCGGGCTTGCGGTCAACAAGGACGGTGGAGGCGTGAGGCCGAAGGTCAGCACGTTGTGCGGATCGAAGCCGGGGTTGACGCTCCACAACCGGGTGAGGCTGCGAACCATCAGTCCTGCGCCGATCAGCAACACCAAGGCCAGCGCCATCTCAACAACTACAAACGCGCCCTGCAGGCGATGGTGCGACCCGCTCGAGCCGCGCCCGGCTTCCTTAAGAGTGCCCTGCAGCTTTGCCCGCGACGTTTTCAGCGCCGGAGCCAAGCCGAAAAGAATTCCCGCAAGCAACGAAATGGCGATGGCGAAGATCAGCACGTGACCATCCATGCCGATTTCTCCCGCGCGTGGAAGCGTGGCCGGCAATGCCCCGAGCGCGGCGCGAGTGGACCAATCCGCCACCAGCCACCCCAGCCCTCCACCCGCAAGTGCGAGCAGGACGCTCTCGGTGAGAAGTTGCCGGACCAGCCGACCCTGTCCGGCGCCCAGCGCGGCGCGGATGGCAAATTCGCGCATCCGGCCGTTCGAGCGGGCGAGCAAGAGACTGGCGACGTTGACGCACGCGATCAGTAATACGAATCCGACTGCGCCGAGCAGGGTCAGCAGCACCGGCCTCACGTCGCCGACCATATCGCTCTGGATCGGGATCAGGCTCGCGCTGATGCCCTTGTCAGAATCGGGATATGCGGCCGCAAGATTTTCGGTGACCTGGGTCATGTCGGCGCGGGCCTGCTCGATGGTGACACCCGGCTTAAGCCGCCCCACACCATGGATTCCCAGCCCAGCGCCGCGACTCGTAAGCAGATTGTTGGTCCACTGGCCAATGGGCACGTACAGGTCGGCGGTGCGGAAACTCTTGAGTTGCAGATCGAAATTCGCGGGAATCACGCCGACGATGATGTAGTCCATTCCATCGAGAGTCATGTTTTCCCCGAGGACACCTGGCGCGGACCCAAATTTGCGCTTCCAGAATCCCGCGCTAATCAGCACGGAGGGTGCGGCGCCGATGCGGTCTTCGTCGGGCGCGAAGGGACGCCCAATCACCGGTTGCACGCCGAGCAGGGGGAAGAAATCGCTGGAGATAAAGCGCGCACTCACCTGCTCAGCTTCGCCCATGCCGGTGAGGCTGAAGGCGTAGCTGCGGGTAACCGCGATCGCCGAGAAGGTGTGATTGTCTTTCTGCCAGTCGCGAAAATTGGGGTAAGAAATCGAACCATTCCGGAAATTCGGCTTGCTCTCATGCAGGGTCACTAGCTGTTCGGGATGCGGGTACGGCAGTGGATTCAGCAGCACTCCATTCACCACCGAAAAGAGCGCGGTATTTGCGCCGATCCCCAGCGCAAGCGTCAGCACCACAACTGCCGTAAAGCCCGGGTTCTTAATCAGCATTCGGATTGCGAACCGAATGTCCTCGATCAGCGTCCCCATGATGCCTCCCTCTGAGACAACCCCAGCGAAGCCCTGGTCTCCTTGGGAGCATGCGCGAGTCCAGCACGACAATCTCTATCTGTCTGATTATATGAAGCTTACATCAGATCGACAGAATCGTGCGAGCCCCGGATGTCCGTATGCGGGATTTGGCCATTCCTGAACCGGACAGGCCGCGGTCAGCACAATAGCGTTTTCGATGTTCGCTTTTGCTTCGCAGCCTATCAAGCCGAGAGTTACGTCGTGATTCTCTTCACACGCCCGGCAGAATAAGCCTTCCGTTTTGTAATGCGACTAGAAGCCTGGCGCTTTCTAGCAACCTTGACCTGGACAGTGGTGGGTTTTGAAGAGCCGGCCGCGGCAGCGAACGCAGCGGGATTCAGTGCGCTGAGCACGACAGCAGAAGCAGGCGGATTTTCGTACACAGAGACTCGGTTCTCCTTGACGGCCTAGGGGTGGTTCCACTATGCTCTCCCCTCGATGATCTAGGAGAACCAATGCAATGGCCGGCAAAACCTGGTCTGAACTTCGCAGCGCGGTTTCGCTCCTGGTGGCAGGCGACGTTTCGGCGTTCACGCATGGAACGCGAGATGGACGCCGAGCTTCGTTTCCATCTTGAGAGCTATGCTGAGGAGCTGATTCGTAACGGCGTGCTTCCGAAGGAAGCCCAGCGGCGTGCGCGCCTGGAATTTGGCGGCCTCGATCGGACCAAGGAGGAGTGCCGGGATGCGCGAACAGCGGGCTGGGCTGAGTCTCTGATCTTCGACCTGCGATACGGCGTGCGCGTGCTTCGCAAGAGCCCCGGATTCGCGGTACTGTCCATCCTCACCGTAGCCCTGGGAATCGGCGCTACCACTGCGGTTTTCAGTTTGGTGAATGCGGTATTGCTACGCGATCTCCCTTATCGCGATCCGCAACAGATCGATTTCCTTTTTGAACCTGTTCTGCACATCCCTGGCGTCCCGCTAGAAGCTTGGGGACCAATGAATGCCGATTTCTACGACTGGAAACAGCAAAATCATTCCTTTGGCACTCTGGCTTTATTTTCCGTCGACCGCCTAAATCTTTCGGTGGACGATAACGCGATTCGGGTAGGCGGTTCTCGGGTCACCAGCGAGTTTTTCCAAGTCCTCGGAATTGCGCCGCAGCTCGGCCGCGTAGTAGGGCCCGAGGATGACCAGCCGGGTAAGGGACAGGTTGTGGTGATCAGCCACGCCCTATGGCAGTCGCATTTCGGCACCGACCGTGGGGTGTTGGGAAAAGAACTGTCACTCACCGGCCGGCCCTATCGCGTGATCGGCGTGATGCCCGCCGGCTTTTCATTTCCACACGGGGCCGAAAACCTGGATACCGTTGGGCGCGTGACTGACGTGTGGGTGCCGTGGGCCATGACGCCGCAAGAAAAGTTGTCGCGTGTTGACGGCGCTGGTAACGCCATCGGACGGCTGCGTCCCGGCGTTTCGTTGTCTCAAGCTCAAGCGGAAATAAGCACGATCACCGCCCGCTTCGATTCACTGCATCCACCGGTGTTCCAGGGCTCGACAGCAGTGGTGCGTCCGCTGGAGGCCGTGGTAACCGGCGGATCACGTCGCGCCTTACTGATTTTTATGGGGGCGGTAGTTTTGGTCTTGCTGGTCGCCTGCAGTAATGTCGCGAGCCTGATTTTAGCGCGGGCAACCAGCCGGGCTCAGGAAATGAACGTGCGGGCCGCGCTAGGCGCTTCTCGAACACGCCTGATCCGCCAGCTTTTGGCTGAATCGCTGTGTCTTTCCGGCAGCGGCGGATTGCTCGGAGTGCTGATAGCATTCATCGCCATCCGTTTCCTCATTCTGATCAATCCCGGCAATATTCCGCGCCTTGAAGAAATCTCGATCGACTGGAGTGTTTTGCTGTTTACCATCGGAGTGTCGCTTGCCACCGGGTTCCTGTTCGGATTATTTCCCGCACTGACTGTTTCACGCGGGCAGTTAAACGATGTACTGAAGGCTGCCGGCAATCGCAGTGTGAAAGGACGCGCGAGCGCGCTGCACGGCGGCCTGATGGTTACCGAAGTGGCGCTCGCGGTCGTGCTGCTGGCCGGCTCCGGACTGCTGATTCGCAGCTTCATGAAGTTGCAGGGCGTGGATAAGGGCTTCGCTGCCCAGTCGACAGTGACGATGAATATTCAACTCGACCCGAGATACAGCCAGCCGGAGCGTCAAACTGCGTTCTTCCGCAACGTGATCGATAGGACCAGCGCCCTGCCGGGCGTGGAGGCGGCCGCAGCGATCAATTATTTACCGTTAGGCGGCGGTGAATCCATCACTCTGCTGACCGTCGAGGGATATCCATTTGATCAGAAGATATTCTTTGAAGACCGGGCCGTCAGTCCGCGCTACTTTGCCGCCATGGGCATACCTTTGCTGCAGGGGCGAGACTTCACTGACGACGACTCAGGTGGGCATCCGCGCGCCGCAATTGTCAGCCGCAGCTTTGCTCGGAAATATTTCCCCGGCCAGAGTGCGCTTGGCAAACGGTTCCGCGATGGCGGCGATAATTCCCCAGCGGCCTGGTGCACCATCGTTGGCGTTGTCGGGGACGTGCGCTATTGGAAGCTCGATACCCCGCCGCCGATGCAGATCTACACGCCTTTGTGGGGAACCAGCCCTGGCTCCGCGTCGGTGGTAGCGCGAACCAACCTTCCACCGGACAACGTGGCCTCCAACATCCGCGCGACCGTGCACGATCTGGATCCGTCGCTGGTCGCGACGGATTTGCGCACGATGAACCAGTTAATTTCCAAGGCCAGCGCCGAGCGCCGATTTCAGACGCTGCTGCTCACGATATTTGGCGGTGTGGCTCTATTTTTGTCCTTGGTTGGTTTGTACGGCTTGATGGCCTACTCGGTGCAGCAGAGAACCGCGGAGATCGGGATTCGCATGGCGTTGGGAGCGCAAGCGGGCGATGTGCTGCGTCTGGTCCTAAAGCAGGGCGCGAATCTAGCGCTCGCTGGGATCGCTTTGGGCGTTGCCGGCGCGTGGTGCCTGACGCGCCTGATGACCAGTCTGCTGTTCGAAGTAAAACCAACGGACGCGCCCACGTTCTTTGGGGTCGCTCTTTCATTCTGCTTGGTAGCGCTGGCAGCGTGCTACGTTCCCGCGCGGCGCGCGACGCGCCTGGATCCGATGGTTGCGCTGCGCTACGAGTAAGCCCCCCAGCCGCGCCGCCTTTTGACGTAAACTCCTCATCGCAGGCCCTCGAGCGAACCGGATTTCGTGAAGGAATCTCGATGAGGCGAGTATTCGCTGTGCTTGGAACTGCGTTCTTCCTGGTGCTTGCGCCGGGGACGGTCGCCGGTTTGGTGCCTTGGTGGATCACTCGATGGCACGTGCAATCGGCCACAATCGCGCGGTTGCCAGTGCGAGTTGGCGGTGCTCTGCTCGCAGCCGTCGGCCTGGTGGTGCTGCTGGATTCATTTGCCCGGTTTGCGCTGAAGGGATTAGGGACGCCCGCGCCGGTTTTCCCCACGCAGCACCTGGTTGTAAGCGGTCTGTATCGCTACGTTCGAAACCCCATGTACGTTGCAGTCTTGCTGGTGATTGTAGGTCAAGCTTTGACCTTCGGAAGCATTCGTTTGCTCGAATATGCCGCGGTGGCGTGGCTGACCGCTCACGTTTTTGTGGTGACCTACGAGGAGCCCACGTTGCGGGCTAGTTTTGGAGAAGAGTACAAAGGCTTCTGTGCTGCTGTTCCTCGCTGGATTCCGCGGCTGAAGCCGTGGCGAGGAGAGGGAGATAGTAGCGGAGCCTGACTAGCCTTGTCTCAACCGAATGGTTTGCTTGAACCGCAGCCTCCGAGGCTTGGGCACATGTCACACATGACGAACCGCTTCCATGGGGCTCATTTTGATTCGCGGAAGTGCTACCGCGTAAGCGGTCACCGTGGAAATCAGCGTCATCGCTAGCGCGACAGGTATTAGCACACGCAGCTCGATTGCATAGATTCCGTAGAACTGGGATCTAAACACTGTGGTCGCGGCGACTCCTAGCAACAGTCCAACCGAGACGCCCGCGCCGGAGATGATCGCGGTCTGCCGCAGAAACAGCGTCAACAAGTGGCGTGGCTGCGCGCCCAACGCGACTCGGATCCCGATTTCCTTCTGACGCTCATTCACGGAATAGAAGATCGTTCCATAAAGTCCCGAGACCGCAAGCATCAGTGCGAGCGCACCCAAACCCACTACCACCAGCAGTGTGAGAAGTGGGACTAAAAGCGTGAAGCTCAACACATCGTCCAAAGTGAACGGAGGTGTATCGGGCCTTATTCCCAGATCTCGGATCAGCTGAGACAGCGGCTGCACCCATAGGCGCGGATTGTCCCGAGTGCGGAGAATCAACATCAAAGCCGGCTGGTAATGCTGGCTCAGCGCGTAGTAGATGACCGGATGTGTGGGCTCATCCAACGTGTTGTATTTGCCGTCGCCAACCTCGCCGACCACGGTGATCACGCGGTTGCCGTTCCCGATGCGTACCTGCTTGCCAATCGGATCGCCGCCAGGCCAATGCGTCTCCGCCATCTCGTGGTTGATCAGTGCTACTTCGGGGCCATCTTTGGTATCCGAGGAATCGAAAGTGCGACCGGCGAGGAGAGGAATTCCGAGCGTCGCGAAATAGTTGCCGTCGACGACGTTGAAGGGGACTTGGTCGGGTTGCTGGAGGGGGCCGCTTCCGCCTCCGATGTGCAGGTCATCCGCAGGCCAAGAGTCGTCAATCAGGGGAAACTCCACGCCCAGCGAATACGACTGCACCCCGTAGAGCTGCGCCGCCGACTGGCGAAGTTTTGTATAGAACGCTTGCCCCTGAGCTTCCGACAATCCATTGAACTGCAGATCCATCACCACTGCTGCGAGATTTCGTGCCGAGAAGCCCAGATTGACCGCCTCCAGATTGTGCAAGCTGCGCAGGCACAAGCCGACGCCAACCATCGCCAAGGTGCACACGGTGATCTGAATCACCACCAGCGCATTTCGGATGACGCTCTTACGCGTCCCGCCGACCACCGCCTCGCCGCTCAATGCGCCAGCGACGTTTGGCGCGGATGCATACAGAGCAGGCATCAACCCGGTTGCGAGGCTTGCGACAAAAATCAGCGCGAGAGTCATAGCCGGAACGATTCCGTCCGTCCGAAAATGGACAGCGAAACTGAGTGTGCCGAGAATTGATATCGGGGCGTCGACCTCGGAATATCTGTTGAGCACAAGAGATGCCAGGAGAAAACCGGCTGTCCCGCCGGCGGCGCAAAGAATTGCGCTCTCGGTCAGAAGTTGTCGGATCAGTCTTCCGCGCGTCGCTCCCAGCGCGGTCCGGATCAAAATCTCTTGCCTTCGACCGGTCGCAAGACCCAAGAGGAGGCTGGCGACGTTGGCGCAAGCGATCATCAAAACCATCATTACGACGACCATGAGCACGCCGGAAATCAGTGCGGCCGTTGAACGCACGTCCGGGGGCAGCACCGTCGTCGAAGTCAGAACCGCAACGCGGCCTTTGTCCGTTTCGGGATAGGCTGCCGCGAGTTGCGCCGACAATGTCCCCAAGTCTGTGCGAGCGCTCTGCTGCGTGGCGTCAGGTTTCAGGCGACCGATCAAGAGAAGGTCACGAACGCTGGGGTCGGCCAGTGATTGTGGGCTCCGGGAAAGTTCGGCCCTCGTCGCGAGGGTGATAAAAACGTCCGCGCCAAACCCAAACACAGTGCCGGTGAAGCTTTGCGGCGCGACACCCACAATAGTGAGCGTGTGCCGGTTCACCACCACACCTTGTCCGATGATTTTGGGGTCCGCGCCCCACCGTTTCCAACAGGCGTAACTCAGAACGATCGACGGCGTTTTCCTCTCATCGTCACCCGCAATGAACAGTTGACCGAGAACTGGCCGGATACCCATGACCGAAAAATAATTGTCTGAAGTTACTTCCAGCGTTCCGGTGTCGTCTCGGCCGCCGCGGATCAAGGGGACCTTCGATATTGCGTTGGGGAAAGCCGCGACCCCCACAAACGAATGGTTGGCGTCGCGATAGTAGCGGTAATCCGGATAGGAAACGGCATCGAACTCATGCGACGGCGTGGGCGTATAAATAGTGACCAGGCGGTCTGGCGCCACCGCCAGCGGCGGACGCAGCAGCACGCCGTCAAGGATGCTGAAGCCTATTACGGTGAGGGTCATCGCGACAGCGAGCGAAAGAGCCGCAACCGAGGCCGGCTTCCAATTTTTTAGCAGTATTCGCAGGCCGTAGTGAACGTCCTGGACCAACGACTCCAGGAATCGCACGCCGCGGGCGTCGCGGCATTCTTCTTTGATCTGGTCAGCGCCGCCAAAGGCCAGGCGTGCGCGGCGGCGAGCCTCTACCAGGGTCAAACCAGACTGGACCAACCTTTCGACCTGCTGATCGAAATGAAAGCGCAACTCGTCGTCGAGTTCGCCCTCGACGGCGTCGCGCTGAAACAGAGCACGAAGACGAATCACCAGGTCATTGAGCAACATCGGTCACGCGCTCCGCTCCCCTTTCGCTTCTACAGGGGAACGATACGGCTTCTGCTCCCGGGACGCAATAGGAAATAACTTGGCTCCGGCCACGCCGGTGAGGCGAAGCAGTCCACCACTCGAAAGGTGTCCGTTTCCGCGACGCTGCTTCTCGGAATCGCTCACCGGGCGCCCCCGCGCCGAGGATAGCATCGCCGTAAGTTATTGCTTTACATATAGATTGCCGCTTATCGCTTGTGGATAGCGATGTGCTCCCTCCTCATCAGCCGAGAAGGAGCAAACCACATGCCCACGCTTTGGCAAGACGTCCGTTACGCCCTCCGCATGCTCGCGAAGTCGCCGCTGCTAACCGCGATCGTGGTCCTCACCCTGGCGCTGGGAATCGGGGCCAACACAACCATATTCGGCCTGGTGAATGGGCTATTGCTGCGTCCTCTACCGGTAAAGACGCCCGAACAAATCATGGTGCTCGCGGCCAAAGTGCAGGGCGATAATCTCGGAGTTTCTGCCCTTTCCTATCCCCAACTGCTCGATCTCCAAAAACAAGCCGGCTCCTTCTCCGATGTGTTTGGCTCGCAGGTGGATCTCGGAGGGATCAGCGTCAACGGTCACGCCGGCCAATTCCTGTACAGCGGTGTGACTGGAAATTATTTTTCAGCCTTGGGCGTGCAGCCCGCGCTGGGGCGCCTGTTCCTCCCGTCCGAGGCCCAAGCCGGAGGCAAGGATCCTTACATCGTGTTGGGCTATTCCTACTGGCAGAAAAAGTTCGGGGGCGATCCTAGCTTGATCGGCAAGCAGGCGATGATCGATGGCCAAGCGGCCACTATTATTGGCGTGGCGCCAAAGGAATTTCAGGGCACGGCTTTCGCGATTGATTTCGACGGTTATGTCCCGCTGAACATGATGTCAACCGCGAATACCCCCGGCTTTTGGACCGACCGCTCCAACCGTTCCTTGTCTGTGTTGGGCCGGCTAAAACCAGGGGTGAGTCTGCGGCAAGCGCAGAGTACGACCAATGTGGTCACCGCGCGGCTCGCGGAGTCTTATCCCGCGACCGACAAGGGAATGACGGTCCTGGTGGTCCCGGAAAGATTGGCGCGGCCGCAACCCTTCGCCAACAATATCGTTCCGTTTATTGCCGCGATCTTCCTGGTGTTGGCAGCGCTGGTGCTGCTGCTGGCGTGCATGAACGTGGCCAATATTCTGCTGGTGCGTGCGACCATGCGGCAACGCGAGATGGCCATCCGTGCGGCGATGGGAGCAAGCCGGGTCCGGTTGATACGTCAACTGCTTACCGAGAGCGTGGTGCTGGCGCTGCTGGGCGGATGCGGCGGACTGCTATTGGGAGAGTGGGCCAGGGGGGCGATCCTTACGATGCTGCCGCCATCCAAATTGCCGCTGCACCTGAATATGGGATTTGATTGGCGGGTGTTTGCTTACGCGCTGGCCGCCGCTCTGCTCACCGGCGCCTTGGTGGGGGTATGGCCTGCGGTGCGGGCGGGGCGCACCGAGGTCAACAGTGTGTTGCATGGAGCCGGCCGGAGCGATACTGCGGGGACGGGCCGGCACCGAGTGCGTAGCGTGCTGGTGGTCGCACAAGTGGGTGGCTCGCTGGTGCTCTTGATCGTCGCTGGGCTTTTCGTCCGAAGCCTGTGGAACGCGCAGCGCGCCTATCTGGGGTTCGATCCCAATCAGTTGCTGAACGTATCCTTGGACCCCAAAGAAGTGGGGTACGACCAGACGCATGCCGAGAGTTTTTATCGAGATTTGGAAGCGAAGGTGCGTGCGTTGCCGGGAGTGCAATACGCGAGCCTGGCGTTCAGTGTGCCGATGGGAATGGTCAATGATGGAAAGCAGGTCTACATCGAAGGGCCCACCCTCGATTCTGGGCCAGCAGGCTCCGGTAGTGGTGTACAACCACATTGACGCGCCTTATTTCGATACCATGCGGATTCCGCTGCTACGAGGGCGCGCCTTCCGGGAAACCGACGACGCCAAAGCGCCGCGGGTAGCCATCGTGAATCAGTCCATGGCCCATCAATTCTGGCCGGACCAGGATCCGATCGGGAAGCGCTTCAGTGTGACCAGCGCTACCGGACCATTCGTCGAAATCGTCGGACTGACCGGCGACGGAAAATATACGTTCATGGGATGGAGTAAGGAACCGTATTTCTATGTTCCCCAGGCGCAGGACTTACCTCGTACCGCACCTTGCAGATTCGAACGTCGACGCCACCGGAGTCTTTGACCGCCCAGGTGCAGGGCGAAGTCCACGCTCTGGATTCCAACGTGCCAATCGTCGATGTAGGCACCATGCGCCAATCGCTCGCCGGAGCAAATGGGTTTTTCATTTTCCGCGTCGGGGCGATACTCGCCGCGGCGATCGGACTGCTCGGCCTGATCCTGGCGGTGGTGGGCGTGTATGGCGTGGTTGCGTTCTCCGCCAGCCAGCGCACTCGTGAGATCGGTATCCGCATGGCGGTGGGCGCGAACCGGCTGGATATCCTGCGGCTGGTTTTGCGCCAAGGACTGGTGCTGGTGATCGGGGGTGTTCTCTGCGGGGTGTTGCTGGCATTGATGCTAACGCGATCGATGGGCACGCTTTTAATAGGAGTAAGCCCAAGCGACGCGCTCACGTTCGTGACCGCGACGCTGTTGCTCGGAGGAATTGGCCTGTGGGCCTGCTACGCGCCGGCGCGGCGCGCTATGAAATTGGACCCGATGGCGGCGTTACGCTACGAATGATGGCCTGAATTTCCAGGCCGAATTTCTCGACTCAGATTTCTGGCTCGATCGCGAGGAACCTAAATGGGAACCCTGCTACAAGACTTGCGATACGCGGTTCGGATGCCGAAGAAAAATCCGGGCTTCACCGCCATCGCGGTGCTGACCCTGGCGCTGGGGATCGGCGCGAATACCTCCATTTTCAGCTTCGTCAACGCGTGGATCATCAACCCACTCCCTTATCCAAATAGCGACCGCCTCAACATCGTTCAAAGTCTGAACACCCAACAAGGCTCGACCAGCTTGGGGAATACCGCAGCCGATTTCTATGATTGGCAGCGCGAAAGCAAAGATTTCGAGGAGCTTTGCGCTTGGACCCCTCAAGCGTTCAATCTCGCGGGCGACGGGCCACCCGAGCGGGCGGTCGGCACCCTGGTTACCTGGAATTTTTTCGAGACTCTCGGCGCTAGACCCCTGCTGGGACGCACATTTCTGCCTTCCGATGATCAAAGTGGCGCGCAGCGTGTAGTGATCCTGAGCCGAGGTCTGTGGGAAACACGGTTTGCGGGCGATCCACACATCGTCGGGCGGAATATTAAGGTCGGCGGAGAATCCTACATCGTTGTGGGGGTGATGCCCGCAAACTTTCAGCTTCCTTTGACCGGCGAATCGAACCTGTGGACCCCGCTGGCCCTATCGCAGAAGGATCACGACGATCGCAATAATTCCTGGCTGCTGGTGATGGGGCGCCGCAAGCCCGGCGTTCCGATGCCGTCGGCACAAGCCGAGATGTCCTCGATCGCAGCGCAGCTCGAGAAAACTTATCCCAAAACCAACACCCATTCGGGAGTTCTGCTGGAATCTTTGAAGGACGCTATCGGCCAGAACGCCGGCAATGAACCGGTTCTGATTTTGTTTTGGATCGTGGGTTTCGTGCTGCTGATTGCATGCGCCAACGTTGCCAATCTAATGCTCGCTCGCGCTACCGGCCGCGCTAAGGAACTCGCGGTCCGTTCGGCCCTCGGGGCAGGGCGTTACCGGCTGGTTCGGCAACTGCTGACGGAAACTGTGCTGTTGTTTATTGCCGGCGGTGCAGCGGGCGTTTTTGTTGGCTATTGGGGACTGGCGTGGATCGATGCGGCCATCCCCGAGCGCAGCCGAGGATACCTGCTGAACTTTGGCCAGGTTTCTCTCGATCTGGGAACCTTGGCGTATGTATTTTGCGTTGCGCTGTTTGCGGGTATTCTTTTCGGACTGGCGCCCGCGCTGAGCGGCTCCAAGCTCGACGTAAATTCGACGCTCAAAGACGCCGCCGGCCGGGCCACCGGCAGCCGCGCCGGTTCGCGGCTGCGCAGCATCTTCGTGGTCGCCGAAGTGGCACTGGCGGTAGTGATTGTGATTTGTTCTTCGCTGCTGATCCGCAGCTTCGTCGGGATGGTGCGCACCAGTCCTGGGTTCCAACCGGAAAATGCACTGGTAACGGATTTGAGTTTGCCCGAGGCGAAATACAAGACTCCGGCCGAAATCAAGGCCTTCTACGATCAAGTGCTGGAGCGGGTTCGCGCAATACCGCAGGTAGCTGCGGTAGGCGCCAGCATGCAAATTCCGTTCGACCTCTGCTGCCAAACTCTTGAAGTGACGGTGGTAGGGCGCCCTGCGCCGAACCCCGGCGAAGTTCCCGGCGCGCGCTACTCGGTTGTGACCCCCGACTATTTCAACACCATGCAAATCAGCCTTTTGAAGGGTCGCGCATTCACGTCCGCGGACGGCCCCTCGGTTCCTCCAGTGGTGATCATCAATCAGGAATTGGCCCGGCAGTTCTGGGCGAATGAAAACCCGATCGGGCAGAAAATACATATCAGCCCCGACCCGGATGTGGACGCCACCATCGTCGGCGTGGTCGCGGACGTGAAGGTGAACAGCCTGATGAACTATCATCGCGACCGCGAAATGTACGTGCCCTTCGCGCAGTTTCCCTCGCGAGGGATGGGCATCGTGGTCCGCTCAACGGCGAACCGTGCCACGCTAGCCGACGCGATCCGCAACTCCATCTGGTCGGTGGACGCTGAACAGCCCGTGTCGCAGATTCGGCTGTTCAAAACAATCGTTGCTGACGAATATGGGGGCTATCAGGTTGTTTCCGAACTCATGGGATTCTTCAGCGTTCTGGGTCTGTTCCTGGGCGCGATCGGAATCTATGGAGTGATGGCGTTCATGGTCACCCAGCGAACCCACGAAATTGGAATCCGCCTCACCCTGGGAGCACAACCGCGCGAAATCCTGCGCCTGGTGGTAGGAAAGGGATTGGCGCTGGCGGGCATAGGAATCGCGGTGGGCGTAGTGGGCGCACTAGCAATGACCCGCCTCCTCGCATTCATGCTAGCCGGAGTGAGCCCGCGCGATCCGCTCACTTTCACCGGCGTAGCGCTGCTGATCGCCGCAGTGGCACTCGCCGCGTGCTACATTCCCGCGCGCCGCGCCATGCGCGTAGATCCGATGGTAGCCCTGCGCTACGAGTAGAGGTCCGTCCGTTGAGGCGACCCGACAAATTTGCGACTCTTCCCGGCCGGCCCTCTGCGGCGAGGTCCGGGAAGGGTAAGGGCTCTTACCTAGCTTTTTCACTCTGTGATGATTCTGTCGGCCCACTCCACCAGCGACACGAAAATGGTGGGATCGCCGAACTTCGCTCCCCACTGACTTAAGTCCGCCTCGGTTACGCTTCGAGCGCGGCAGCAAGCCCCGCATGCATAAATTTGAACGTGCTTGGCGGCGACTTTATCGAGAGTCTCGATTAGAGGCGGCCAGCCGACGGGCACGACTGCACTTGCCACGGACTTTCGCATGACCGAGACAGCTTCGCCCAAGAGGAAGATTTGTACTTCATGCCCGGCTTCGGCAAGCGCGTGCGCATGCAAAAAAGGAAAGGCCGCCTTCTTCGGGTCGTCCGATCCCAGGCACTCTTCATCATGATTTTGAGAGTCTTGCGCGTCACCATCTGCGCGGCATGGCTATAGCATCGTCGTTGGTTTGTTGGCGCCCGGTGCTAACGGTTCCATTCTTCGCGCAACCGTTGCCGTTCAGCTTCGCTAATCTGAAACCAGTTCTCCGCCACCTGCCGCGCCCGCTCCAGCGCCTGCTGCATCTCCAGGCGTTTTACCTCGATCTCCTCGACGCTAGCGTCCGCTGCGACGTACATCGGTGCACCAAGAACGCATACACCGCGAGAAAACAGCCGCGGCAGCTGGAACTGGTCCCAAGTTTGTTCGAGGGTGCGTGCGCGCTCTAGTCCGCCATGGAATATCACCACCGGCTGGCCGGTTCGGCGCGCCAGCATCACCGGACCATTCTTGGCGACGAACCGCGGTCCCCGCGGACCATCCACGGTGAAGGCCACATCCTTCCCTGCCTTCAGCAGGCGCGCCATTCCCGCCAGGGCCCGCAGGCCTCCCCGGGAGGAGCTGCCTTGTATGGTACCGTAGCCCAATCTTTCGACAACCTTGCGGGTCCACTGGCCATCGAAGTTAGTGGTGTTCATTACCACTACACCGGTGCCGCGCCAATTCCACATCGCGGAGAATATCGTTCGGTGCCAAAAAACGAATATGGCGCGCTCTCCTCGGTCATAAACTTCTTTCAAGTGTTGGCGGCCGAGATATTCATAGCGTAAAGTAGGACCGATCAAGCGAATCAGCCCATAGGCAACCCAGCCGATCACAGGTATCTGCATCTGCCGCCAGCGCGAAAGCCTGGGCAGGCGGATGTCATAATGGACGTTCACCGTCGCGGCTGAATCCCCCGTGTCGTTGACGTCGCCGGGAGATTTATCGGATGGTGCTGTCTGGTTATTCACTGGGGTATATTATAGGCGAACTGCGTGAGTCTTGGATGCTGCGGCTAACCTGGCACCAAATTCGGAAAAGTCCCCGCCCGACCAACCCGAATCGCACCGGGAGTGTATCCCGATGCCGTTGGCTATTGGTGTTGGCTGCAGCGTTTGCTTCTCTGGCATCGCCGCTCGCCGCGCAAGGACCGCCGGGCGCGCTGGCGCGGGTCATGGGCAAGGACGTTACCGTTGAAAATGGTCCGGGGTCAGCGTCGGCGGCCGGGCTTCCTGGGTCTTGGGTGGCCAACGGGAGCACCATCACCGTGCATTCGGGGCAAGCGCGATTGTCGCTGGTAGCCGGTGGTGACGTTTATATCTGCGGCCCGGCGAAGTTGACGTACCTGGAATTAAACGGGGCCATCACTCTGGCCTTAAGTTTTGGCAAGGTGCACACCTCGATCTCCAGCAACCTGCCATTCAAAATTTTTACTCCCCTGGTAATCGGGACGCCCATCTCGATCGGTGACGGCGATCGCGACTTCACCGTCGGGCTCGACACCAGCGACAACATGTGCGTGCGCACCGAACAAGGCGCGGCAAGGCTCGAAGAACAATTCACTGGTCAGCAAATGATTGTGCCGCTGGGCGGAGAATTTTTCATCACCGCCAACAGTTTGAATCCGGTCCCAGGACAGGCCGGAAGCTGCGACTGCGATGCGGCGATGGTAGCGCTGGCCGCGCGCGCTCCGGATGTTCAGTTAACCGGCTTGACGCATCCAGCGGATTCAACTCCGCCCCCGGCCGCGCCGCCAGCCGATCGGCAAGCACCTGCTGCCACCGCGAGCCCAGTAGCCGCGGCGAGCTCCCCGAGCGCAGCCGGTACCGGAGCGGTGCCGCCACCGAACGCTATGGCAGCGGTCACTCCCACGTCCACCAACGGGCCCAACTCGCGCCGGCCGTACCCGCCACCTCCTGGCTCACCCATTACGGCCTCGTCCGCAACCACGGTGAGCGCACTGCCTGATCCGCCACCGGCCAATACCGCGCATCCCGCGGTCGAGTTCAGCATTCCGGACAGCGCCAACGAAAGCCATCCCATCGCGCCGTCAACGAAAGCGGAATCCCCTACCAAACCGGAAGACGCGCCGACCTGGAAGGTGATGATGCCGCCGTTAACTTTTTCTTCCGAGTCGCCTCAGCCGCCCCCCGATCCCGATCCGCGGTCGATACTGTTGATTCGCGAATCACGCGTTGAACCCGAATGGTTGTTTACCGGACACGTCGAGGGAGGCACGCCAACCAGCGGCGCGCCCAACTCGAACGCAGATCCCAACGCAGCGAACGGTAAGTCGCCGTCGCAGGCGCCCGCCGCGGGAAGCACCGGGAAAAAACCTGGAGCGAAGCACCACGGATTCTGGTCCAGGATGAAAGGCCTATTCGTCGGCGAGCCGTCCAAGGACCAAAACTCCCAGCAAAATTAGTAGCGTCGCCACTCGTTCGGGTGGGGTTCGGTCTTATGCACCGAATCTTTTCGGAGCGGTAGGTCTCTTGCGTGTAATCGGTTGCCGCTGCTTTTCTGCGCCCCGTGCTAACGGTCACATTCCTTCGTAGTTCGGTCCGCCACCACCTTCGGGCGGAATCCAATCGATGATCTGGTACGGGTCGGCGATGTCGCAAGTCTTGCAATGGACGCAGTTCGAGGCGTTAATCTTGAGCCGCGGTGCGCCCTTGTCCATGGTCATCTCATAAACTGCCGCGGGGCAAAAATATTGGCAGGGATTGCCGTACTCGCGCACGCAGCGATCGACGCAAATGTTCGGTTGGAGGACCAGCAGATGGCAGGGCTGGTCTTCCTCATGCCGCGTGCCGGAATGATAGACGTCGGTCAGACGGTCAAAGGTCAACTGGCCGTCGCCCTTGAATCGAGTGCTCTGATCCACCAAGGTCAGATCGCGATCGAGTTTGTAATACTGCTGGTAGCCGGGCTTCACCAGCATAGGGTCGGTCAATCCACGGCCACCGGTGACAAACTGTAGCGCGGTGTGCGCCATACCCTTCCAGAATCCGCCGCGAAACGACTGATGGAAATTCCGCACCGCCCACAGCTCTTTCTTCACCCAGCTCGCATCCACTTTCGCGGCGAATGACGAAAGCGTCGTCGCGGAGGTGTCCCCGGAGCACAACGCTTCGTAAATCGTTTCGGCGGCCAGCATGCCCGTCTTGATCGCGGTGTGAATTCCCTTCAGCCGCTGCGCGTTGAGAAAGCTCGCAGAATCGCCAACGATCAGCGCGCCGTCCATGTACGTGCGCGGCATGGCGTACCATCCGCCGGTCGGAACCGTCTTCGCACCGTAGCGGATCATCTTTCCACCCTCGAGGACGCGGCGAAAGAAGGGATGGGTCTTCATGGTTTGAAACGCGGCGTGGGGATCGAACAGCGGATCGTGATATTCCAGGCCGATCACCAGCCCAATGGATACGCGGTTGTCGCGCATGCCGTACATCCAGCCGCCGCCATACTTGCTGGAATCCACCGGCCAGCCCATGGTGTGCGCTACGTAGCCGGTAGCGATGCGGTCCGGCGGCACTTCCCACAGTTCTTTGATGCCAATGGAATAGTCTTGCGGGTTGATATTATCGAGATGCAGCGCCTCGACCACTTTCTTGGTGATCGAGCCGCGCGGACCCTCGGCCAGCACGGTGACCCGCGCGCGCAGTTCGTAGCCCGGCGTGAAGTTGTCTTGGGGTTTGCCGTTCTTATCCACGCCTTTATCGTCGGTGATCACCCCGGCAATTCCGCCATTTTCGATGATCGGGCTGGCCGCGGCGAATTGCGTGAATACGTTCACCCCGGTCTTTTCCACCAGCCCGCCCAGCCACTTGACCATCTTGTTTAGTGACACCACGTAATTTCCGTGGTTGGCCAGCGGCGGCGGCGTGATCGGAAGCTTCCACGCGCGGCTCTCCGTAAGGTAATACGCGGCATCGCCGGTCACCGGCGTATCCAGCGGAGCCGACTTTTCGAAGTCGGGAACCAGCTCGCGCAGCGCGCAGGGATCCATGATCGCGCCGGAGAGTTGATGAGCGCCGAGCTCGCGCGCTTTTTCCAGCACGTAGATATTGTCGGCGGAAAGCGTGGGAGTCCGTCCCGCCTGGGTGTGCTGCTCGATCAGTTTTGCCAGGTGCAAAGCGCAGGCGAGGCCGCCGGGTCCGGCGCCAACAATTAGAACGTCGGCGTCCAGGCGCTCGCGTTCGATGGCGTCGGATGGGTTGTTCACAGCGACATTTTAGCAGTGAATCCTGTGGATTGTTACTTTGCCCCCGGTTGCCGGGCAACAGCAGCACAGCAACGGCAAGTGCGTGCGCACCAGGAGATTTACAAAAGAGTAGTTCGCTGTGGAGGCCACCTGGAGGAGGGCTAGACACCATCCGTATTTATACTGAATATGGACGCCACTGATCGCATAATTACGCTGGTCCATCGACCGCCCATACCATCGTTATACGACCCTGATTCCACAGGCTTAAGCTCTGGACACGCATTTCACTTTGTGCAAGAATCCCCCGCAAATTCGGTCGTGGCGCCTGTGGAAAACCGGCCCTCCCTGCCCGGGCCTGGTGATCAGCAACGGGCCTTGCACGACCGCGGGAAATCGCCTAGGAGGAGTGCATAGTTGGCCAGAGAACAAGGTGTGGTGAAGTGGTTCAATGCTTCGAAGGGGTATGGCTTTATTCAGCGCCAGTCGGGTGAGGACGTCTTCGTACATTTCTCCGCAATTGAGATGGACGGATACAAATCACTGAACGAAGGCCAGCTTGTGGAGTTCGAGGTCAAACAAGGACCGAAGGGCTTCCAGGCAGAGAACGTAACGAAGGTTTAGGCTCGTCTCCGGAACCGCCCGCTGCCGCGCCCAGCAAGTTGCGGGCGGCTCCGCTATCTTCAGAAGACCTCCATAGCAGGCCGATGCTGGGATTTGTCCAAACGCCGGGACCGTCCGCTCCCCTGGTGATCCGTGTCCCCGATCCGATTTGTCGCGCTGGCCCTTTCCGTCGTCCATTGCCCGGTGATGCAGGTTTTGTTCCCCACCGCCAGCCTTCCTCATTTATCATTCCGTGAATGTGAAATCGGGAGGAGGCAATGAAACCCATCAATCGGAAGCGAATGACGATGTTCATTCATCTGGCGGTCGTGGCATCTGCACTAGGAGCGGTATTCGTGGCGGCCCAAACCAGGCCTCCCAGCTTACTGATTCTTGAGAAACGGGACCGCGCCCTGGCGATTGTCGACCCCACCAGTCTGCAAATCCTGGCCCGCGTTCCCACGGGCGAGGATCCCCACGAGGTAGTTGCATCGCCCGACGGCAAATTTGCATACGCTTCGGACTACGGCGGCCCGCAGAGCCTATTGAACATGATCTCGGTAATCGATCTGGTGGCGCGCAAGCCTGCGCCGCCTATCGACCTGGGGGCGCTGCACGGGGCTCATGGCTTGGCCTTCGCGGGCGGCAAGCTCTATTTCACAGCGGAGACCAACAAAGTAATCGCCAGGTACGATCCGGCGTCGCAGCGCATCGATTGGATCTTGGGCACCGGGCAGGATCGCACCCATATGATCGGGGTGGCGCCCGATCTCGAACACATTTTTACCTCCAACGTAAACTCCGATTCCATCAGCATCATCGAACAGACTTTGGATCCGAGTCCCTTCGGGCCACCGCCGGGCCAGGGCGGCCCGGGAAACGCTGGACCGCCGCCGGGCCCTCCTCCCGGTGGACCTCAGAAAGTGTGGCACCAATCGATCATGCATATCGGCAAGGGCCCGGAAGGTTTTGACGTTACTCCCGGCGGCCAGCAAATCTGGGCCGCGAACTCTCACGACTCCAGCGTTTCCATCATTGACGTCGCCACCAAGAAAGTCGTGGCCACCCTGAGCGTCCCTTTCAAAATGGCGAATCGCCTAAAGTTCACGCCGGACGGGACCAAAGTGCTGATCTCCGATCTGGGCGGCCCGCTGGTGGTAATGGACGTAGCGTCACGCAAAGAAATCAAACGTATCGACGTTGGCCGCGGCGCCGCGGGCATTCTGATGGAGCCAGGAGGCCGCCGCGCCTTCGTAGCCGTCAGCCCGGACAACAAGGTGGTGGTCGTGGACCTGGCCACGCTACAAATTACCGGCACAATCGCAACCGGAAACGAACCCGACGGCTTAGCCTGGGTTTCCAGATAAGCGCGGCCCACACACTATCCCGGTGCGAGGCCCCCAGCAGGTGAGAATCTATACTTGTAGCTAATACGCTACAATCGCCTCAGTGTTGCTTGGAAATGCAAGGAGCGTACCAACCCGCATGCGAAGCAGCGTAGATTACAAAGCAGATCCGCTCGCCGGCCTGCGCGATGATCGCGCCTTCGCCGCGCAGTATCTTTCTACTGCCTTCGCCGATTCGCAGGAAGCGTTTCTGGTTGCTCTTCGAGATGTAGCTGAGGCGCACAAAGGGCATCGCCAAGGTCGCCGCCGAGGCCAAGGTAAATCGAGAGAATCTCTACCGAACACTGTCGAAGAAGGGTAATCCCACTCTGCGCACGGTGGGTTCCGTTTTGGGTGTATTGGGTCTGAAAATGCTGATCGTACCCGAGTAGTTGTTTCGCGCGATCCTGTGGCACAGGTATTGGTGGTGGCTGGCCTTTCGCGCCGGCCGCGACTCGAATTTCTCCAACTTGACCTGCGTGCCATGTTCCAGCAGGAAACTTGAGGCGTCCCCCCGCAGCCAACAGCCGTGGTGATTGTGATAGCATGGCATTCTGAAAACCTGAATGGATAGGAGCAACACGTGGTTCGACACATGTCGCGTAAGGAATTAAAAACAGACGAGATTCATGACACTTTGGCGCAGGGCGTGGAAGGGGTTCTCTCCCACCAGAAGACCGTCGGCGTGATCGTTGCGGTGATCGTAGTGGTGGCGCTGGCCGTCGGCGGCTGGAAGATTTACACCGAGCGCCAGACGGTGAAGGCCTCGGCCGCTTTTGACGACGCCATGAAGATTTTTCAAGCGCGGATCATGAAACCGGGCGAGCCGGTCGAGCCGGGCGAACCGACCTATATGGAGCCGGCAAAGAAATTCATGGACGCCAGCAAAAAGTTCGGCGCGGTCGCTGAAACTTACCCGCGGACCCGTCCCGGCGAACTGGCTCACTATTATGCGGCGCTCAGTCTGGAACGCATCAATCAGGACATGGAAGCCAAGAAATGGCTGGAAGGGTTGACCAGCAGCAGCAGCGAAGACTTCGTCGCGCTGGCCAAAAACGAGATCGCGCAGATCGACGACCGCAACGGAAAAGGCCAGGACGCAGTGAAGCTGTATGAGGAACTGTTAGCCAAGCCTTCCATTCTGGTGCCCAAGCCGATTGTCCTGTTGTCGCTAGCAGAGCATTACCGCCAGACCACGCCGCCCGACGAAACGCAAGCGGCGAAGTTCTACAACGAAATTAAAACAGAATTCCCAGACACCCGCGCAGCCGAACAAGCCGACCAAGAGCTAGCACTGCTCCCCGCAGGCAAGAGCTAGGTTCTCCGGAGAGTTGAGCGAGGGCCCGTGGCTGGCTTTCGCTACTGGCGCGAGTGACACAGGCCCGCCTGCTAAGCTCCACTGCAGTGGTCCCTGCCGGCATGTCCCTGCGCTTGGGAAAAGCGATAACGTGAATCACTGTTCTGCCACTAGAATGCCATTCATGGCGCTGGCACCGTATGCGATGGACGTCCGGCAGACTCGCGGCCGCCAATTCCCGCAGCCCGAGCATCGCTACCGCAACGAATATGCGCGCGACCGCGACCGCGTGATCCATTCACGCGCCTTCCGCCGTCTGGAGGCCAAGACTCAGGTATTCACCAAGCGCCACTCCGATCATTTCCGCAACCGACTCACCCACACCCTGGAAGTCGCGCAGATTGCCCGCACCGTAGCGGGCGCCCTGGACCTGAATTCCGATCTGGCGGAGGCGCTCGCGCTGGTCCACGATATCGGCCATCCCCCGTTCGGACACGCCGGCGAGCGCAAACTGGACCAGCGGATGCGCGAACATGGCGAGCGATTCGACCACAACTTGCACGCGTTGCGTATCGTTGACCACTTCGAGCAGCGCTATCTGGATTTTCCCGGCATCAACCTGACTTTCGAAGTTCGCGAAGGAATCATTAAGCATTCGCGCGATTATTCGCGCCAGGAATTCCCGGAACTGGCCGAATTCCTGCTGGACCTGCGCCCGCCGCTTGAATCGCAATTGATCGATCTGGTGGATGAGGTAGCCTACAACACCGCCGACCTGGACGACGGCTTCGAAGCGCGCCTGATCGATCCGGATGTCCTGCGTTGCGAAGTCCCGTTATTCGGCCAGCTATTTGAAGCAGTAGATCGCACCCATCCGCAGGGCCGCACCAAGTTGAAATTCAATGAAGCCCTAAAACAATTGCTCGATTATCTGGCAACCGACTTGATCGAAAATACGCGAAGCCTAGTGGTATCCAGCGGGGTACGCAGGGTGCAAGATGTGCGGGAGTACCCGGCGCGGCTGGCCGGGTTTTCGCCCCAAGCGGCCCAGCAGAATGCCACAGTGAAACAATTCCTGATGCAGCGGCTGTATTCAAATGAGACGATTGTAGAAGACCGGAGCGAGTCGATTGCCGCTCTGGACGCTCTCTTCCAGATGTATCTAAAAGACCCGGCGCGTATGCCCGCTTACTACGCTCAGCTCGCGCAACACCAGCCGGCACATCGAGTTGTGTGCGATTACATCGCCGGCATGACCGACGATTTTCTTCTCCGCCAGTACCGCGAACAAGTCGGAGCGCCACTGCGGGCGCGGATTTGAATCTCAGTTCGAGACGTACAATTGCCGTATTGGTGTCACCTTGAGCCAGCAATTTTCCGCCTTTTCTTGACACAAATTCGCCCAGCCTTATAATGGCTTTTCGCTCAAAGGCCGGGAAATTGTCCATGTTTATCGACGTCCACGAACTCGCGCTTCACAAGATACCCATCCGCAAAAGCTATACCCCGGGGACCCTGGATTTTCACTCCAACGATTTCCGGCAGGTAGAGCCGCTGGAAGTGCGCGCCACCGCGGAGTTGGTGGATGATCAGATCCGAATTCACGGCACCATTCACACGCGCCTGGAACTGGTCTGTGCGCGATGCCTCGATACGGTGATGGAAGAGATCAGTAAAGACGTCGATCTTTTCTACCGCCGCACCACCGCGCTGCCCGCCGACGACGAAGACGCTCGGCTGAATCTGGACGACACCGAGATCGGATTCTTCGAGGGGGATGGCCTGTTCCTTGCCGATGTGCTCGCCGAACAGGTGAATCTGGCCCTGCCCATGAAGGTGATTTGCCGCAGTGATTGCCGCGGACTATGTACCCAGTGCGGCGCCAACCTGAATCATGATGAGTGCCGGTGCGAGACCCACTCCGCCGATTCAAGGTCGACCCCGCTCGGCCGCCTCAAGCAGGACTGGTTAAAAAAACAATAAAACGCTAAACTAATCGCTTCATCTAGCGCTCAAGCGTTGACTTGTGCGCGTTCGCGAGGAGTAGTTCAATGCCCAATCCAAAACGGCGTCATTCGAAGGCACGCACCAGCAAGCGGCGTGCTCACGATTTTTTGACGTCCAAGTCGCTTTCCGAATGTCCCAACTGCCACGAGCAGAAGCTGCCCCACCGCGCGTGCCCCAAGTGCGGCCAATACCAGGGCCGAGAAGTGGTTGACACCAGGCCCTGAACGGCCTAAGTTTTTCCCGGTCCAACCTGCCTGATTGGGTGCCCCAGATGATCACCGTTGCTCTCGATGCCATGGGGGGAGATTCTGCGCCTCGCGCCGAAGTCGAAGGCGCGGTGCTTGCCGCGCGGGAGCTGGGGGTCCGTGTGGTTCTGGTGGGCGTGGAAGAGCCCATTCGGAAAGAGTTGAGCCGCCACCGTACCGAGGGTCTGGCTATTGACGTTGCACCCGCCAGCGAAGTGATCACCATGAGCGATTCGCCCTCCCTGGCGTTTCGCAAGAAGCGCGACAGCTCGGTGCACGTCGCCGCAAAGATGGTGAAGGCTGGCCAAGCCGACGCTCTGGTGAGCGCGGGGAATACGGGGGCGGTGATGACCATCGCCCGCTTCGTCCTGGGCACCCTAGCATCGGTTGATCGGCCGGCGCTGGCGGCTCCCTTTCCGACGTCCAAGGGATCGATATCGATCATCCTGGACGTCGGAGCGAACGTCGACTCCAAGGCCGAGCAGATCGAACAGTTCGCGGTGATGGGCGAAATTTACTACCGTGCGATTTTTGGGACGCCAAAACCGCGGGTGGCGCTCTTATCCATTGGTGAAGAAGAAACCAAGGGCAACGAACTCACCCGCGAGTCGGCTGAATTGCTCAAGCGCGCCAACCTCAATTTCGTCGGCAATGTGGAAGGGCGCGACGTTTTTTCCGGCAACGTGGACGTCATCGTCTGCGATGGGTTCATCGGAAACATTGCGCTGAAGATCAGCGAAGGGCTGGTGGATCACGTGCGCGGCCTGGTGAAGACCGCGCTGGAAAGCAACCTGCGCTCGAAATTGGGATACCTGCTGATCCACAAGGCGCTTCAGAAGGTGCGTAAGAATATCGACTATTCCGAAGCTGGCGGCGCGCCGCTCCTGGGCGTGCGCGGAATTACCGTCATCGGTCACGGCCGTTCCGACGCGCGCGAGATCAAGAACGCTATCCGCGTGGCTCAGGGCATGACCCGCTCGAAGGTCAACGAAACGATCGAGCAGGAGCTGTCTGCTGCCGCAGCGGCGCGGGTAGCGAACGGCTAGCCGAAGGGATCCCGGGCGATCGGGATTCCGCGAGTTTCCAATATTGAAGACCGCGTGCAGTCGCGCGGAAAACGAAGTGTGCGGAATTTCCTCGCAAGAATGGGACGAATTGATGGGCAAGCTCGCGTTTGTTTTTCCCGGCCAGGCTTCACAATACGCAGGAATGGGCAGGGATCTGGCAGACCACTGTCCAGTGGCGCGATCTGTATTTGAAGAGGCGGACGCGGCGCTCGGCTTTTCGATTTCGAGAATCTGTTTCGAGGGTTCGGACGACGAGCTGAAGCAAACCGCATATACCCAGCCAGCGATTCTGACGGTTTCGGTGGCGGCCTACCGCGCCCTGGCGGAACGCGGCATCACCCCGGAGTTCGTCGCCGGACACAGCCTGGGCGAATATTCGGCGTTGGCGGCGGCGGAGGCGTTGAAGCTTTCCGACGCTGTGCAGTTGGTGCATCATCGCGGCCAGTACATGCAAGAAGCGGTGCCTGCGGGCGACGGAGCGATGGCCGCGATTCTGGGTCTGGCCCCAGCCGAGGTGGCGGACATCTGCAAGAAAGCCGCGGATGGTGAAATCGTGGTCCCCGCCAACATGAATTCCCCGGAGCAAACGGTAATATCCGGGCAGGCTGCGGCGGTGAAGCGCGCGGTCGAGATTGCATCGCAAAATGGCGCCAAGCGCGCGGTGATGCTGCCGGTTTCCGCTCCGTTCCATTGCGATATGATGGCCCCGGCGCGAGAGCGGCTGACTACAGACCTGCGCGCGACGATATTCGGCCCGCTGAAGTTTCCATTGATCACCAACGTGGACGCCGAAGCGGTCACTACCGGCGACGAAGCGCGCGAGGCGCTGATCCGGCAGGTGTGCTCGCCGGTGCGCTGGCTCGAGTCGATTCACGAGATGGTGGAATCGGGAGTGTCGATGTTCGTCGAGGTGGGACCGGGAAAAGTATTGACGGGGTTGTTGCGGCAGATCGATCGCTCGGTACATTGCGTAAACGTGGAAGACTCCGCGAGCTTGCAAAAGACGGTCGACAAAATTTCCCAGGCGCGCGCCGAAGTGGCGGAGGCCTAAGCGGTGTTCTCTCTTACCGGCAAAGTAGCCATCGTCACGGGCGCCTCGCAGGGTATCGGCCGCGCCACCTCGCTGGCTCTGGCTGCAGCCGGTGCGCGCATAGCGGTGGCCGCGCGCAATGTGGAAAAGCTAGACGCGCTGGTGGCGGAAATCGAAACTGCAGGAGGACCAGCGCTGGCGGTTGCGATGGACGTGGCGGACGCCGCTCAGGTGAAGGCCGGATTCCAGCAGGTTGCGGCTCGCTTCGGCAAACTCGACATTTTGGTCAACAACGCAGCGGTCACCCGCGATGGCTTGGCCCTGCGCATGAAGCTGGAGGACTGGGAAACCGTTTTGCGAACCAACCTCACCGGCGCGCACCTGTGCATCCAGCAAGCGCTAGGCGGGATGGTGCGGCAGCGCTCGGGGCGAATCATTAACATCACTTCGGTGGTCGCCGAAACCGGAAATGCCGGGCAGGCCAACTACGTTTCGGCGAAGGCCGGTCTGATCGGGCTCACCCGGGCCATCGCAGTGGAAGTGGCGTCGCGAAATATCACCGTGAATGCCATCGCGCCCGGATTCATAACCACGGCGATGACCGATCCGCTGGCCGCGAATGTAAAGGAGCAGATCGTCGCGCGCATCCCGCTGGGACGGATGGGAACACCCGAAGAGATTGCCCCGGCGATAGTTTTTCTGGCCAGCGACGAAGCGGCGTATATTACCGGGCATGTATTGAACGTAAACGGTGGGATGTACTTGGGCTAAGGGCTCGGCAATGCCGGAATCTTTGCACCCGGCGGCGTCATCGAAATAACGGCCACGAATTCAGCAGCGCGCGGCCAAGATCGGTTTGGAAGCGTCTGAGTCGGATTCGTGCCGATCGGGATGGATAAAATGAACACCGCGACCATACGGGCAGATGCGCTGAGCTCCCGATTATTGACCCTGGTAGAGGTAGCGGAGCCGAGGCTTCGCGAAGTGAGTGAGCTGGAAAGCACCGAACCCATATTGACGGGGGGCTGGTCGCACAAACAAGTGATCGCGCACCTGATCGATTCGGCGTCCAACAATCACCAACGATTCGTGCGAGCGACTCTTCAGGATTCCTTGGATTTCCCGGGCTACGACCAGGCCGGAAGCGTGCGGGTGCAGGCTGCGCAACAAGCGGATTGGCGCCAGTTGGTTTCGTTGTGGGCCGCCTACAACCGTTACCTCGCGCATGTGATGGCCCACTTGCCTGCCTCCAAGCTGGGGACGCGCTGCCGCATCGGTGGGGGAGAGGCAGTGACCCTGGGTTTCTTAGCGACGGATTATCTAACACATCTGCACCATCACCTGAGCCAGATTGGCGTGGCCGACTCAGACTAAGACATGAATGCCGGTTTTGCGAAGTTGACCCAGCCCAGAGATGGCGCTTAGAATGGGCGAGTTGATTTGAAGCATTTGACGCGCCTGTGTGCTAGGTGGCCGGCGCAAGTTGCCAATATCCGAGGAGAATACTGAATGGCCAGCGTCGAAGAGCGAGTAAAGCAGATCATCGTTGAGCAGCTCGGTGTGGATGAGGGCGAAGTGACTCCGACCGCTTCGTTTGTGGATGACTTGGGCGCTGATTCGCTCGACACCGTGGAACTGGTGATGGCCTTTGAGGAGTCTTTCAGCATCGAGATTCCCGACGAAGACGCCGAAAAAATCGCCACCGTGAAAGACGCCGTGGGATACATCGAGAAACAAACCGCGGGAAAGAAGTAGCCCGCCCGCTCGTTCCCCGACAGGAGATAATTGCAATTGAGCCGGCGAGTCGTTGTCACCGGAGTGGGCTTGGTCTGCGGGTGCGGTATCGGCACCGAAGAGGTCTGGCAAAATCTCGTCGCCGGCCGCAGTGGCGTCGGCACCATCACCGCCTTTGACGCCACCGCTTTCGATTGCCGCATCGCCGGTGAAGTTCGCAATTTTGACCCCCTCCACTGGATCGAGAAAAAAGAAATCAAGAAGATGGGCCGGTTCATTCAGTTCGCCATCGCCGCGTCCGATTTCGCGGTGGCCATGTCGGGACTGAAAATCACTCCGGAAGACTCGGACCGCGCCGGCGTCTACATCGCATCGGGGATCGGCGGGTTCGACGTCATCGAGCGCGAGCATTCGAAATATCTTGCCGGCGGCCCTGGAAAGATCTCCCCGTTCTTTATCCCGGCATCCATCGTCAACCTGGCTGCTGGGCACGTCTCCATCCGCTACGGGGCGCGCGGCCCTAATTCGGCCACTGCGACGGCTTGCTCGGCTTCTGCGCACGCCATCGGCGATGCCTTCAAAATCATTCAGCGCGGCGATGCCGACGTAATGATCGCCGGCGGAGCGGAAGCGTCGATCACTCCTATGGGCGTAGGCGGATTCGCGGCCATGCGGGCGCTGTCTACGCGCAATGATGAGCCCACCCGGGCCAGCCGCCCGTTTGACGCCGATCGCGACGGATTCGTGGTCGGCGAAGGCTCAGGCATGCTGGTGCTCGAGGCGCTGGAGATCGCCGAAAAGCGCGGCGCGCAAATCATCGCGGAGCTGGTGGGCTATGGCATGTCCGCCGACGCATTCCACATCACCCAGCCGGCCGAGGGTGGCGACGGTGCATATCGCGTGAGCAAAGCAGCACTGAAGGACGCCAATGTTACCGCCGACGTGATCGACTACGTCAACGCTCATGGAACCTCCACTCCCATCGGCGACGCTATCGAAACTGCCGCGCTAAAAAAAGTTTTTGGCGAGCGCGCCAAAAAAGTGCCGATTGGCTCGACGAAATCCATGACCGGTCACCTACTGGGCGGAGCGGGCGGCCTGGAAGCCGGAATCAGCGTGCTGGCGATTCGCGACCAGATTCTGCCGCCGACGATCAATTACGAAACTCCCGATCCGGCCTGCGATCTCGATTACATTCCCAACCAGGCGCGAAAAGTGGAGGTCAACTACGCGCTGTCGAACTCGTTTGGATTTGGTGGCACCAACGCATCGTTGATCTTCAAGCGCTGGAATGGAAAATAGCTTTCCGCGGTGGGTGTGCTTGCCAAGGAGACGCAATTGAAAATCGGCGTTTGCGTCAAACAGGTTCCCGCCAAGGATGCTCCGTTGGCGATTGCCGCGGACGCCGCCTGGATTCGCGAATCCGATATTGGCTTCGAAACCAACGAGCCTGACTCGTTCGCCCTCGAGGAAGGTTTACGCCTCAAGGAAAAGCATGGCGGCGAAGTGGTGGCCATCGCCATGGGCCCCGAGCGCATGAAGCAAACCATCAAGGAAGCCCTGGCCAAGGGCGCAGATCGCGGCATCCACGTGGTTGACGATCAGTTTTTCCGCCTCGATCCTTTGGCCGCCGCGCGATCCCTGGCTGCCGCAGTAGAAAAAGAAAATTTCGATCTGATCCTCACCGGGCTGCAAAGCGACGATCAGGGTTTCGGGCAGACTGGCGTGCTGCTCGCGGAATTGTTGGGCCGCCCACACGCTACCATCATCATGCAAATTGATGTTCAGGGCGCGTCGATGCGCCTCAAACGCGAGCTCGAGGCGGGCTGGTTCCAGTGGGTGGAGCTGCCGCTCCCCGCGGTGCTGTCGATCCAGTCGGGAATCAACAAGCCGCGATACGCCACCCTCAAAGGCATCATGGCGGCGAAAAAGAAAGAGATCGCCTCGACGCCGCGGGCCAGCCTGGGCGTGCCGGAAACAGTCACCGAGCGCGTCGAGCGCATTTACGTGCCGCACAAGTCGAAGAAAACGGAATTCCTCACCGGCTCGCCCAAGGAAATTGCCGCGAAGCTGATCGAAAAACTAAAGCACGAGGCGCGAGTTTTATAATTTCGATTTGAGTTCAAACTATGAAAATACTTCTCATCACCGAGCAGCGCGACGCCAAGTGGAACAAGGTGAGCTTCGAAACCTTGACCGCCGCGCAGCAGATCGCTCAGCACACCGGCGGTTCCATCTCCGCGGTGGTCATCGGCAAAAATATCGCAGCCCTGGCGCAAGAACTGGCCGCGTCGCAGCTCGATGAAGTGCTGGCGATCGATCACCCGCTCCTTGAAAACTACACCCCGGACGGCTTCGCGATCGCGCTGCGCCAAGCGATCGAGGGCGCCAAGCCGGACCTGGTTCTAATGCCCCACACTTACGAAGTGCGCGATTTCGCTCCCAAGCTCGCGGCTTCGCTGGGTAAAGGCATGATCGGGGATTCGATCGCCTACCGCCACGAAAACGGAAAGCTGATTTTTGTGCGCCAAATGTTTCAGGGCCGCACCGTTGCCGACGTGGTATTCGAAGGCGCCCCGCCGTGGCTGGCAACCTTCCAGGCCGGAGCATTCCGCGGCGATCTGGCGGCGAAGCGCAGCGATGGCAGTAAAGCGCCGGTGAACGCGCTGGCAGTCGAGTTGAAGCCGGAACAGATTCGCACCAAGCCGGGCGAGTTATTCCGCGAGGCGAAGCAGGCCGTCGACCTCACCCAGGCCCCCATTCTTGTTTCGGTGGGCCGCGGCATCAAGGCGCCGGAAAATATCGCCATCGCTCAAAAATTGGCGGCGCTGCTGGGCGCTGAACTTTCCGCGTCGCGACCCATCTGCGATGAGGGCTGGCTTCCCATGGATCGCCAAATCGGCAGCTCGGGCCAAACCGTGGCGCCCAAGCTTTACCTCGCGCTGGGCATCAGCGGCGCGATCCAGCACGTAGTGGGTATGAAAGGCTCGCGCACGATCGTCGCGGTAAACAAAGATGCGAATGCGCCGATCTTCGAAGTGGCCGACTACGGCGTAGTTGGCGACCTGTTTGAAATTGCCCCCGCACTGATTGAAGAGCTCGAGAAGTCAAAATCCGCTTAGAAAAAATCTTCCGTTGGAACTGTCGGTAATCGTTAGCGCCTGGCGTTACCGCCCAGCGAGGAGTGTCCGATTCTGCCACGTCCGCTCCCAGAAACGATCAACCTGCCAGCCTGGCCCTCTTCCACCTGCGCCGTAACCTAAATGATATGTATAAGTTAAGGGTCATCTACACGCGGCATTCAACGTGCCCCTATTTCCTGTCACCGGATCGCCGCTCGGGTGTCGAGAACCCGCCTGCCGTTCGGTACGCATCCTAACAGCCACACCGAAGGGGTGGATCCATGCGCACGCTTTTACAGGATATTCGCTACGCAGCTCGCATGATGGCGCAGCGGCCCGGATTTACCGCCATCGCGGTGATCACCCTGGCTCTGTGCATCGCCGCGAACGTCGCCATCTTCGGCGTGGTGAACGCCGTGCTGATCGCACCGCTTCCCTTTTCCGCTCCGGACCGTTTGTACGCAGTGTGGGGCTCCGACACCGCTCGCAACGAAACCAAGACTTCCACAAGCTATCCGGATTACCTCGATTACAAGGCGCGCAACACCACCTTGGAGAGCCTGGCGGCGTACACCGATGGAAGCGGCACCCTGACCAGCAACGGGGAGGCCCAGCACCTTTTCCTGGCACAGGGCAGCGCCAATTTGTTTCACGTGCTCGGCGTGAAACCCATCCTGGGCCGCGATTTTCTGGAGGACGAGGACACCTCCCACGCCGCAGCGTCCCCGGTACTCCTGAGCGAGACCCTATGGCGCAGCCGGTTCCACGGCGATCCGGCAATTGTAGGCAAGGGTCTGGACCTGGATGGCCACACCGTAACGGTTGTCGGCGTGATGCCCGCGTCATTTCGATTTCCCTTGCAGTACGAAGCGCCAAGCCTATGGGAAACGATGGCAAATCAACTAACTTCCACCGATGGCGATACCCCCATGGGCGTCCAGCGCGGAGCGCATTTTGTTGAGTTGATCGGCCGTTTGAAACCCGGCGTCACGCCCGCACAAGCACAGGCCAATCTGAGCACCATCGCCGCGAACCTTGCCAGCCAATACCCGGACACCGACGCGCACCGCGGACTTCTCATCGAGTCCGAGATCGAGCGCCTCACCGGCGAGGCGCGGCCCGCCTTAACTCTGTTGCTGGTGGCGGTGAGCCTGGTCTTGCTGATCGGGTGTGCCAACGTCGCCAATCTCCTGCTGGCGCGAGCCAGCACCCGGCAAAGGGAAATCGCGCTGCGTATCTCCTTGGGCGCGAGTCCCGGCCGTATCGCGCGGCAGCTGCTAACGGAAAGTCTGCTGCTTGGCCTGGTGAGCGGCGCGGTTGGGCTGTTCCTCGCCTGGTTGGCTACTTCTGCGGTAGTGCAGTTCAGCCCCACGGGTGTGCCGCGAATTGCCGAAGCGGGAATCGATGCTCGAGTATTCGCGTTCACTTTCGCCATTTCCGTTTTGACCAGCGTGATTTTTGGCTTGGCTCCGGTGCTGCATTTCCGCCGCCCAGAATTTGCCGGAAGCCTGAAGGAAAGCGGGCGCGGCAACACTTCCAGCAAAGCCGCCGGGCGAACCCGCAGCGCGCTAGTGGTTATCGAAGTGGCTCTGGCGCTGATGCTGCTGATAGGATCCGGGTTAATGATCCAAAGTCTGGTGCGCCTGCAAAACGCCAGCCCCGGCTTCGACGCTCACGGCGTGGTGGCCATGACCATCGACCTCTCCGACACTCACTATCCCAAACCACAGCAGATCGGCGATTTTTCGCAGCAGGCGCTGGCGAAAGTCCGGGCCCTGCCTGGGGTTAGCTCGGCAAGTTTGGTCGCTCCACTGCCTTTCAGCGGCGACAGGATCGGGGTTAGCTTCCAAATCGACGGACGTCCGGTCGCTAAGGCCGACGAACCGGTTACCGGCTTGTACACCGCGGCGGCCGACTATTTCCGGACCATGAAGATTCCGCTGCGCGAAGGCCGTGGGTTCACTCCCGGCGACCTGCTGGAATCCAGTCCAGTGGCGGTAGTGAATCAGGCGTTTGCCGAAAAGTATTTCCCCGGTGAAGACGCGGTCGGCAAGCACATCCAGCCGGGCTTATCGGTAGACGACAAACCCTCGCGCATGCGTGAGATCGTCGGGATCGTCGGAAACACCAAGGACCGCACCTTGCGAGAAGATCCGCATCCAGAGTGTTACTTGCCTTCCACGCAAATCCCGCTTAGCTCATTTACGCTGCTGCTACGGACGCCGCTCGATCCCGCGAGCCTGGCCCCGGGCGTCAAGGACGTGGTGGCCTCGATGAACCGCTCGGTGCCGCTTTATAACATTAAGCCGCTGCAGGAATACGTGGGCCGCTCCGTCGAGCAGGATAAGTTCATCACCCTGATGCTGGGAATTTTTGCCGGGGTGGCCCTGCTGCTAACGGTAGGCGGACTGTACGGCGTGCTGGCGTACTCGGTGGAGCAGCGTACCCACGAGATCGGCGTTCGTATGGCCCTGGGCGCCCAGGAGAACAACGTGCTGCGCCTGGTGCTAGGCCAAGGCCTGTTGCTGACGCTACTGGGCGTCGCCGCCGGCGTGGTGGGCGCGCTAGCCACTACGCCCCTGATCCGCGCTGAACTTTTCGGAATCGGCTCCGCCGATCCGTTTACTTTTCTGGCGTTGACCGCCCTCCTGGCGGTAGTCGCCATGGCCGCAGGCTGGGTCCCCGCCCGCCGCGCCACGCGCGTCGACCCCATGATCGCCCTGCGCTACGAGTAGAACCCCGGCACGCGCCACCCATCCGCCAGCGCAATGCCTGAAGCTCACGTCACTGCGCCCGGTCGGCGAAGTCCTGGGTGTGCTCGGTGTTTAGGAGCTTCTCGGCACTGGCGACCTCACTGGGACGGACCAGGCCCGGTCGGAGGGCTTCGCGCATAGCTTGCCTCAATGTCGGAAGCGGCACCCTCCACCGGAACGTCAAGTATCGTTCGCAGAGGTCTAGCCGCGCTACTTGATGTGCTTTTTGAATTCGACGGTGAAGCTGTAGGTGCCGTTCAGGTCGCGCAAGAACAAGATCGAGATGTCGCGGCGAACGGTGTACTCGACCTGGATCACTTGATATTGCTGGGAGGTGGCGTTGGTGCTGTAAGTGACCAGGAAATCTTTGGTGATTTGTTTTTCTATGGTTACCCGAGCGGCGGCGTTTTGTTCGGTGGTGGTTCCCGCCAGAAATGGATCCACGCGGAAATTGCTGATCCCGAATAAATGCTCGATTCTTCCGCCTAGCTGACTGGAAATCGCCTCCGACAGCAGCGCCGTGGCGCCGTAGTTCTGCGAGCCGGCGGTAGACGACCGTAGCGCGCTCTCTTCTCCCGGACTGCCCAGCGCCAGCAGGGCGACAATATCGCTATCGGGCAGCGGTGGATCGGAGCGATACGATAGGGTGAGCCGGCTGGCCGGCCCGGTGAAGTCGATGGTCACCTCGTACTGGTCGATTTGCGAGGTGGCTTCCACGTTCAAAACCGGATCCAAGCGGAACGGGTTCGAGAAATTAATGTCACCGCGGGTCACCCGGTAGTTGTTCCCACGAAACATCATTTCGCCACTCAGCAGGTGAATGTGCCCCAGCAAAAGCGGGCGATCCCAGGTGCCGCGCAAGCGCACGTCACCGTCGATCTCCACGTGCGCGCTCGCCCATTCCAGCCGCGCGCTGGGCGTGGTGGTGCCGGAAATATCGAACTGCAAATTCCGCAGGAATGGCGATGAAGTGGCCGGCCCACGAGTGTTTTCTGACGACGATGCGAAAAATGTCGCCAGGTCCATTTTCGCCCCCAGCAACATCCGTTCCACCTGAACGTTTCCCGAAAGTACGCCGGACGCCGCGGTGCCGGAAAGCTGCAAGTTGCCGCCCGCCAGCCAGCTCATGCCCTCGGGATAGCGAATCAGCAGCCGTTGTGCCGCGACGTTCACCAGATATTCCAGTTCACCCATGCCGTAGTTCACCGAACCGCTGAGGGAAACCTTTCCGCCGCCCGCTTCTGCGGTTACGTTGTCGAAAATCAGGCGGTCGGTATCGAACAGGAATTCGCCGGTGACATGACTCAGGCCGGTGGGAAAATCCTCGTAGTGGCCCGAAGCATCGCTGACGCTCGATCGCCCGGTGATCCGCGGCCGCGAAGTCGTCCCGGAGATCGCGGCATCCACCAGCGCCGCTCCGTTGGCCTCCAGCCCCGGGAAAAGTCCGGAGAGCAGGCGCAAGTTGATGGAACCGGACAGATGCAGGTCCAACGGGCGATCGCGATTGAAATGCACCATTCCCGCGAGCTGTAAATCGGTGGAAGGACCGTTGAAGTGCGCCTGATCGATGCGCACCTCGTTGCGGCGGTAGCTGATCTTCACCGGTCCGTTGTTTTGCAGCTTGACGTATTCGTAGTCGAATGCGGCGCGAGAAATTTCGGCGTCGGCCTCAATGTTGTCCGGCTGGCGCAGTGGGCCCGACAAATGAAAATGCGCGTCCACACTGCTGTGCCCAGTAAGGTTCTTCAGGTGCAGCCCGGAGCTGATGAAAGGATCCAGGTCGAATTGCGCGATGGTCACGTCGCCCGCGATGGGATAATCCCCATACAGACCCAGCGAGAGGTGTCCTTGCAAACTGGATTTGGTCGATTGCGAATTCACGTCCAGTGACAACGTTTGCCCGTCGGCGGTCAGTTTCCCGCTGAAATCCCCTTGGTCCTCCGAGCCCATGCGCAAGTTCGCCAGATGCACGGTCCCTTGCAACGAAGGCGCCAACGGCGCGCCACTGCCCTCGACCTGGAAACTCAACAGTCCGGAGACCGGCATGGGCCAGGCTTGAATGCGCGGGATACGTTCGAGCGGTACGTCGTTGCCCGCGAGATGAAACTTGCTGTCGCGCTCGGCGAACCGGTACTGGATATCTCCGGCGACGGTGGCCCCGGCGAAATCGAGGTGGCCGTTGGAGATGCTCACCTCATCGGTGCGTGCCTCAACGTCTCCGCGCAAACGAGTGAATTGCATCCCGCGTAGCGTGCCGTCGTCGACCACGAAACTGCCCGCAAACACTGGATCCGCGCGGGTCCCGCTGCCCACAAAATTTCCGCTCGCCAATCCCGTGACGGCGTACGCCACCCCGAAAAACTTCTGGACGTCGTCCACCGGAGCGCGCTCGGTCTGGCCATGCAGCGTCCACGGACTCGCTGGCAAATAGCTCCAATCATCGAACTTTATTTCCAGATCGAGATCTGCCACGGCCCCCCCGCGAGCGACCCGCACCTCCGGAATTTTCAGTTCGGCGGCGTTGTAGCTGAGTTCGCCTTGCAGATCGTCCCAGTAGTAGTTCGAGTAACGCGCTTGGGTGGCGTGAAATTTTCCGGCAAATGTCGGAGAAACGATCGGGCCCAGAATCCTCCCGTCCCAGTCCACCTGCCCCGCAATTATTTCCGGAGGCACATCGCTGCCGCGTAGGATGTTGATGAAATCGTCCCAATCCAGCAGTTTTTGCGTCTTGAGCCGGAGTTCGATGGCCGAGTCCGCGCCCAGGAATCCGTGGAAAGCCATCTGGGTAGTGGGCGTGGAGATTTCGCTGGGCGCCAGGGTCAGCTCCTCCGTGTCCATCGCGTAGTCGTATTCGATGCGCGCCGTCACCGGAACCTGGTTGGGCGCCGAGACGCCGTTCGGCGACCAGCGCGATTCGCCGAAGGAATGGAAATGTTCGAAGCCGCCGATCCAGGTGCAGGTGGAATCGAGGTCCAAGTTTCCGGACCAGTGAATGGTGCGAATGGGGAAATTGGCGTTATCGACCGCCGCAAACACATCGGGAATGTTCATGCCCCGGCCCTGCGATTGCGCGTGGAATGCCCATGTATTTAGGTCGGCCTCCAGGCGCCCGGCCGTCGACCCACCCAACGCGCGCACCACAAATTGCGGAAGCGCCAAGTGATTTCGGGCCACCTCGAAATCACCGGTAGCTTCGATATTCTTGCTGTGGAACCACACGTACGGCAGATTCACCTCCGCCGCTCGGAAGTGCCCATTGCCCGACCACTGTCCCGTCTGATATTTGGCGTTGCCGGTGAAATCGATCGCCCCGCCGGGATTGTTGGGCTGGCGCATCACCGTGTTGATGTCTTCCAAGGAGAGCTTGCCGCGATAGCGAAAGCTCCAATCGTCTGGCCGCGCAAAAGAGGCCAGATCGGCGCGCAGGTCCACCTCGGAATGCGGCAGCTTCCAGCGCAGCTCCTCGAGCGAAAACGCGGCGGGGGTCAGCGTGAACTTGAGAGCAACATCGGAGCGAAACGGCAGGTAGCGGTGGGTCACTAGCAGCATGCGGTTCCAGGCCGCGGTGCCCACGTAAGCTTCGCCGCTGCCCCCGGCTTTTGCTCCGCTGTAGGTGAGCCCAAACTGAAAATTGTTGGCCTCTACCGCCAACGGAATGCGCACATCGTTGAAGACGCAGCTCCCATTCTCCAGCCGCAGATGTCCAATCTGCAGATCGAATAGTGGCCCGCGCCAGGAGCCTTCGGTCGTGGGTGCGCGGGGCGCGGGAATGTTGCCGGCTCCGCTCTGGTCGATGCGGATGAAGATGTCGGGGTGATCGATCACCAGCTCCCTGAGCGCGAATCGACGCCCGAAGAAAGACAGCAGACGGATTCCCGCGCTTACCCGCGCCGCATGGAACAGCGGAGGCAGCCCTTTTTCCTCATGCCCATGCATGGTGACGTCATCCATCTCCGCGCGGAGGCGCAGCATGTGAAAATGGAAGGCCCCAATTTCCACACGTGTACCCGTCAGCCTTTCCAGCTGCAGCACCAGAATCACGCGGGTCCACCGCTCGACCAGCCCCGTTTCCACGATCACCGAAACCGCGCCCACCGTAAGCACTACCAACAGCAGGAGCAGCCTCATCCAAATTCTTCGGGTGGCCTGCGAGGCGGTCATTGTCCACCTGCAAATGGCAACAGCTCGATGTGCAGGCGCGTGCGGGTATCATCCAGCCAACGCTCGGAACGCTCGCTCACCGTCCGCTCGGTGAGCAGCTCACGAATTTGATCTTCCACGTCCGCGCGGGGCGGAATGGATTCGCCGCGCTTTTTCAAATCGTCGGTGAACTCGCCGCCGTAATAGGCGTCGATCTGGTCTTCGGTAACTTGCGCCACCGGGCGGAATTTCACTTCCAGAAAACTCGATAGATACAGTTGCTCGCCCAGCAGGCGCTTCAGCGCCGCTTCGGTGAGCCCCGCTTCCGCCAGTCGCGCATGCATCTCCTCCGGCGAGGAAAATCGCTGCGAGAAATCTTCAAAGGCATGTGCCTGGGCTTCCGCGGACGGCTGGCGAAATCGGTTTACACCCGCCTCGTTTCGAATGATCCATTGATCGGTTAGCTCGCGAATCACGTCGTCCCGGCTCATCGCCCGGCCATTGACCAGCTTCTGAAACGCTTCCAGCTCGCGCACTTCGCTTTCGGTGATGATGTCGTCTTCGATGCGCTCGACGATCCCATCCACCACGGTCGCGTCCACCTCGGCCGGTTTGCTGCTCTTGGCCGGATCATGGGCAGCCGCCGGCGAGCTCTGCTGCACTGGGCTGGCCGCGAGCTGCGGAAATGTCGCTCCGGACGCAACCGGCGCTGCGCAAACAAGCGCCGCGCCTGCTATATACGCTAGCGCCATCGCCCCCGGGATTGTCGCTAGGCGGCGCATCAGAAGATCGGCCCGATATTGAAAAAGAACTGGAAATGGGTCAGCCGCTCGAGTTCCGGCTGCATGGTAGTTGCATTCGTGAATTGGAATTGCGGCGGCTTGATCTGATACCCGAAATCGACGCGCACCGGGCCGATCGGCGTGCCGTAGCGTAACCCTGCGCCAACGGTGTGCGAGAGGTAATTGAGATTCGTCGGCGAGATGGGCGTGCTGCGGAAGGTGATGTGGTTCCAATCGGTGTAAACGTTGCCAAAGTCATAGAACACCGTCCCTCCCACTCGGTTTCCGACGAACGGAAGCCTGGTGGGGAAATGCAACTCTTGGTTGAAGACCATCTCCGCCAAGCCTCCCACCGGGAAACCGGTGACCGGGTCGCGCGGGCCCGCTTGATTCAAACCAAAGCCGCGGATGGTGGTGGCGCCGCCGGCAAAAAAGCGCTCGGGAAGCGGAATTTGGTCCTCGCTTGTCCCGCTGTAGGGTTCCTCGATTCCGAACCGCGTCGAGCGAGCAAAGACGAACGATTTACCGAAGGGAGTGAACGAAGAGTTTTGAAAGAAAATCCGATAAAAATTGGCGCTCGACCCCAGCGCATCCGAGGCCAGCTCGGTATCCACGGTATTGAACATGCCCCGCGACGCATCCACCGGATTGTCCCGGCGGTCGCGCACCCAGGTGAATCCAAATCCGGAAACCTTGGTGGGCTGGCTGAAAAGCGGGATCTCATCGGGCGCCACGTGCAGAGAATCCGCCGGGACCTCGACGTGGCGAAAAAAATACCGGTACACGATCCGGCTCGAAGTCGACAGTTTTTCGTCAAACTGCAGCGAAGCCTCCAGCCGTATCGATGTAAACGTATTCACGTCCTGGGTCTTGTCCGCAAAACCGGTAAGCTGCAGGTTCCAATTCGGATCGTTCAAAAGGTCCGGCACCACGTAACTCAATACTCCGCGATATTGCTGGGTGCTGGCGCGCGCCTTCAGCGATAGCGATTCTGCCCGGCCCAGGAAATCGTTGTCCCCGATTTCTAGCAAGCCGCGCGGGCTGAAATTCAGATAGGTATCCGCGGGGTTGGCACTGGTTCCGGAAAGCCGTTGCGCCTCGAACCCAAATCCGTATCCAAAGGTGTAGCGGCTGCCCTCGTTTACGTCCACCAGCATGGTCTTGTCCGGGTCGGAGCCCTCCGGGTTCTGCGGGGCGATGGCCACCCGGTTGAAGACTGCCAGATTGTAGAGACGCCGCTGCGTCTCGGCGACGTCGCTTTCGCGCAGCGGTTCATGCGGTTTCAATTCCACTTGGCGCGAGATGGTCCCGCGACGCACATGCTCGTACCCGATTAGCAGCACCCGCGCTAGGCGTATCTGCTCGCCTTCCGTGATGTGATACGCCAAATTGACTCGATTGGGCTCTGCCGCGGGGCTTTGCTGTTCTTCAAACCGCGCGTCCGGATAGCCGTCGTTGAAATACAGGGCCAGCACATTGTTGCGATCGCTGGCGATGTTCGCTTCCGAAAACGGTTCGCCTTGCGTAGACCCCACCACCGCGCTGATCTGTTCATCGCTCAACGCATGATTGCCATCGATTTTCAGTCCCCCCACCAGCGTCTGCTGGCCCTCCAGGATGTGGAACTGCACGAACAGGTCGCCGTTCTTCCCGGAATAGTGGTTTTTCACCTCCGGCGCGGCCTGCGCCTGCAGAAATCCATTGGCGATGTACAGATCCCGAATCGAATCGCTATCGTCGCTGGCCATCCTCTGGCTGTAACGCCCGCGATTCGCGAATGACGCGGGTTGCATCTCCAGTCGCTCGGCCAGCAGTTTGCTGCTGAAGTAGTGATTGCCGTCGAAACCCACCCCGGCGAGCTTGTGCTGGTCGCCCCGATTTACGTTGTAGGTGATAACCCGTTCGCCTTTCACGGTATCTTCGGTCGAGGTGAAGGTCACCTCCGCGTCGAAATAGCCCTCGCCTTGCAGCGAGTCGCGAATGTTTCGGCGCCCTTCCTGCAGCAAATCTTCATCCACCGCACCCTCGGCGTAAATCGGCAGGAGCTGGTGCAACTTTCCCTGGCTGATGTGCGCGCCGGTCAGCTCGATCCGCACCGGTGGCCCAGCCGTTACGTCGTATACCAGCGAAACTTTATTGGTCTGCGGATCATAGGCGCCGGCACGCAACGATGCGTCGGCGCCAAAATGACCCTGGCCCACTAGATATTTCCTTAGGCGGGTCGAGGCGTGGTCCAGCCGCTCCGACGTCAGCGGCCGGCCTGGCTTGAGCCGCGACACTTTAAGAAGTTTCGTATCCGTAAAGCTGGTCTGATTGTGCAGGGCGATCGCCCCGATGCGCGCGCGGCTGCCCGGGGTGACGCGAACGTCAATGTCCATGCCGTGCGAATCGGGTTGCGGCTCCAAAGTGTAGTCGACGCTGGCCTGATACAGGCCCTCTGTGTGCAACGCGTCTTCCAGCCGCGCGATGCCTTCCTTCAGCACGCTTTCGCGAAACGGTTCACCGAGATTGATGCGCATCGCCGCTAGCGCCGCGGCCTCGTTCGGTGGCTCCTTCAGTCCTTCCACCCGCACCACATTGTTGAAGTAGTTCAGCTCGACCACAAAGTCCAGCCGCAAACCATCGGTTACGTCCGCCGCTTCCGTGCGGATGTCCGCATAGCGGCCGGTGTGATAGAGCCGGCGAAGACTTTCGCGCTCCGCTTCGAAATTGAACTCCTTCCCCACTTCCAGCGGAATTTGCGGCAGCTTATCCGTTAGCACGAGGCCGTCATCGTCGACGATCCGAATGACGGCGATGCGTTTACCTTCCCAGCCGGCCGGGGAGCTGCGGTAGGTCTGCTGCGCGCGCACGGCGGGGACCGCCGCGTAGAGACAACCGAGCAGCACGAGCAGCGTTCGACCTCGAATAACAACCCTCCGTCTGACCCATTTTCGCCGGCGGCCACGCCCGCGCCCCACGCCTGGGCCTGTGTGTGCGTTCTTATGTTAGATGCGGGGTGCAAGCTAGCATAGCGTCGGCGGATTCAGAGTTCAATTGGCGCGGCGGCCTCTGTGTCGATTCGCGTTATCATGGAATAGCGCCAGAGCCATGGAACCCAAAGACCTGGACAAATACTCTCGTCAAATCCTCTTTCACGGCATTGGCCGGGATGGGCAGCAGCACCTTTCCCAATGCAGCGCGGTGCTAGTCGGCTGTGGAGCCATCGGCACTGCCGTCGCGAATCTGCTGGTTCGTTCGGGTATCGCTCGCCTGCGGATTCTGGATCGCGACTTTGTGGAACCCTCGAACCTGCAGCGCCAAGTATTGTTTGAAGAGTCCGACGCCCGCGAATCGCTCCCCAAAGCGGTAGCCGCCGAGCGCCGGCTCCGCGCGATTAATTCGGATGCCCAGGTCGAAGGGATTGTTGCCGACCTCACCCCCGATAACGCTGCCGACTTGCTTACGGGTTTCCCACTGATCCTCGACGGCGCCGATAATTTCGAAACCCGCCTGCTGGTCAATGACGCCGCCGTCTCCATGGGCATCCCATGGATCTACACCGCCGCGGTGGGCAGCTACGGAGTCAGCATGACCGTGATTCCGGGTGAAACCGCATGCCTGGCATGTTTGCTCGAAGGCCAGGAACAAGCGGCCGGCCTGGGCCTGGAAGAAACTTGCGATACTGCCGGAATTTTGAACGCGGCCGTGGGCGTGGTCGCTTCGATGGAAGCCGCTGAAGCGCTAAAAATCCTGGCGGGGAGGCGCGAGGCGCTGCACCGGCGCTTGGTTTCCTGCGATGTGTGGACCGGACGGGTCCAATCCATCGGCGTGGCGCGCGATCCCGCCTGCCGCGCGTGCGTCCGCCGCGAATTCCGGTACCTCGACGCAGTGGCGCAGCCCCACATCACCATGTGCGGCCGCGACTCCGTGCAGATTCATGAACGTAATCGGAAGCTCGACCTCAGCGAACTCGGCAATCGTCTGACCGCTGCCTCCGCATCGGACATCCGCCGAAACGAATTTCTGCTGCGCTTCCGCGTTCCGCCGTACGAAATGACGGTCTTCGCCAATGGCCGCGCCATCCTGAAGGGCACCCGCGATCCAGCCATCGCGCGTTCGATTTACGCCCGCTATATCGGGACATAGAGCGATGCAGGAAAACGGAGCAACTTAGTTCAGCGGGCCATGCCAGCGGAAGAGCGGAGCGAAGAGGGCTACCAGGAGGCGCTGTTCATCCAAACCGCCGCTCAGTCGCTTCCCGATGGTGGGCCCGCCCAATGCTCTCCCGGCAATTCATCAGCGAGAGCAGAGTACTGAGAACCCGGGCCTTGATTTCATCAGTCATCGGGTAGCCGCTGGTAGCCACGCGGACCAGTACTTCCCCGTGATCGGCGATCCGGTTTCCAAATTCGCTCTGCCGTTCCTGGTCGGAAGTTCGGAGGGCAACTTCGCGGCGCATGGTCGCGCATTCATCTTCGATAACCAAGGTGAAATGCATGATGCACTTCCCGACCGATTCGAGTTCCGCGGGAACCTCGACCTTGCATCCGAGCGCGTTGCATATAGTTCTCATGGGCGGACGACTGATTGTAGATGTTCTATTTAGCACCCTTTACAGCCCAAAATCCACACTACAGGCCCCGAAAACGGTCCTAAATGTCAACCTATCCGTCCTCGGCCGGACTACAAATCGATCTTGGCGCATCGATTCACATCGCGTTTTTTACCGCCCCGTAACTCAATGCGGCATATTTGAGGCCATAATCTAGACTTGATGCTCTATAGCTGTGAGTTAGTGTAAGTTGGCGATGAACCCCGGCCTCGCATTTCGAACGCGAATTGGTGATGGAAGACACGGCCGTCGCGTTTGAAAATCAGTAGTATTCCGGAGAAACCATGAGTCCCCAGAAAAAGAAGACTGTCGCTGGCGCCACCAATACCCGGCCGGGACCTCTCGCGCCTGACGAGCTCCGCAAGATCGATGCCTACTGGCGGGCTGCCAACTACCTCTCCGTCGGCCAAATCTACCTTTTCGATAACCCATTGCTGCGTCAGCCACTTACCCTCAAGCACGTGAAACCCCGCCTCTTGGGCCACTGGGGCACCACACCCGGCCTGAATTTCATCTACGTCCACGCCAACCGGCTTATCCGCAAGCTGGACCTCAATGCCATCAACATCACCGGACCGGGCCATGGAGGCCCTGGAATCGTCGCTAATACCTATCTAGAGGGCACCTACAGCGAGCTCTATCCCGAGATCAGCCAGGACCTCCGGGGCATGCAGCGGCTGTTCAAGCAGTTCTCCTTCCCGGGCGGCATTCCTAGCCACGTGGCCCCGGAAACCCCGGGATCGATCAATGAAGGCGGTGAATTGGGCTACTCCCTGGCGCATGCCTATGGAGCGGCGTTCGATAATCCGGACCTGCTGGTCTTTTGCACGGTGGGCGATGGCGAGGCCGAGACCGGCTCCTTAGCTACGAGCTGGCACTCCAACAAATTCCTGAATCCGATCCGCGACGGCGCGGTCCTGCCGATCCTGCACCTCAATGGATGGAAGATCGCCAATCCCACTGTGCTGGGTCGAATGTCCGACGAGGAACTCACCCATCTTTTTTCCGGTTATGGCTATAAGCCCTACTTTCTGGAGGGCAGCGACCCCCTCGATATGCACCAGCGCATGGCCGCGATGCTCGAAGCCATCATTCTCGAAATCCGCGGAATCCAAGAAACCGCGCGCCGCACCGGTATCGTGCAGCCCATGCCCAAATGGCCGGTGCTGATCCTTCGCACGCTAAAGGGCTGGACCGGGCCAAAGGTGGTGGACGGCAAGCCCGTGGAAGGCACGTGGCGAGCGCACCAGGTGCCACTGGACGCCATCTTCACGAATCCGAAGCACCTCAAGCAACTAGAAGAATGGATGCGCAGCTATCGTCCGGAAGAGCTTTTCGATACCGACGGAAAGCTGATCCCGGAACTCGCCGAGCTCGCGCCCAAAGGCGATCGCCGCTTGGGAGCGAATCCCCATGCCAATGGCGGAATCCTGCTGAAGGAACTGGTTCTGCCGGATTTTCGCAGCTATGCGGCGGAAGTGAAAAACCCTGGAACTTCGGTAGGCGAGGCGACCCGAGTGCTCGGCGGCTTCTTGCGCGATGTGATGAAGTTGAATATTCCGAATCAAAACTTTCGTGTGGTGGGTCCGGATGAGACCGCTTCGAACCGGCTGGAAGCGATCTACCAAGTCAGCGGAAAAGTTTTCATGGAACCGATCTTGCCAGTGGATGAAAACGAGGGTCCCAACGGCCGGGTGATGGAGATGCTGAGTGAGAACATGTGCCAGGGATGGTTGGAGGGCTACTTGCTCACCGGCCGACACGGATTTTTTTCCTGCTACGAAGCCTTCATTCACATCGTGGATTCGATGTTCAATCAACACGCCAAGTGGTTGACCGTATCGAAAGGCATTCCCTGGCGGCGGCCGATCGCTTCGTTGAATTATTTGTTGTCCTCGCACGTCTGGCGGCAGGACCACAATGGCTTCAGCCATCAAGATCCGGGCTTCATCGACCACGTCGCCAATAAGAAATCAGAAATCGTACGCATTTACCTGCCGCCGGACACCAACACTCTGCTCTCAGTGGCCGACCACTGCCTCCGCAGCCGCCACTACATCAACGTAATCGTCGCCGGAAAACAACCCGAGCTGCAGTGGCTCAGCATGGAAAAAGCCATCGAACACTGTACCTATGGAATTGGGGTGTGGGATTGGGCCAGTACCGACCAAGGTGCCGAACCTGACGCGGTGATCGGATGCGCGGGCGACGTCCCCACCCTCGAAGCGCTGGCCGCAGTGGACCTGCTGCGCAAAAACTTCCCGGACATCAAGCTTCGCGTGGTAAACGTGGTCGACCTCATGACCCTGGAATCCTCTACCAAGCACCCCCACGGATTGTCCGATGTGGAATTCGATTCCATGTTCACCACCGACAAGCCGGTGATATTCGCCTACCACGGTTATCCCACGCTGATCCACCGGCTCACCTACAAACGGACCAATCATGACAATTTCCACGTGCATGGATTTCAGGAAGAAGGAACCACGACTACACCGTTCGACATGACCGTCCTGAATGAGCTTGATCGCTATCACTTGGCCCGTAACGTGGTCGAGACTGTGCCGCGATTGCAAAAGATCGGGGCCCACTTCCAGCAGATGCTGCGCGACAAACTCGTCGAACACAAACATTACGTTTGCGAGAAGGGCGAAGACATGCCCGAAATTCGGGACTGGAAGTGGCGGTACTAGGGATGGGAGCAGCGGAGCTCCGTGCTGCTTTCGACCGCGACAATCTACTATGAAGATTCTGGTTCTCAACTCGGGATCGAGCAGCGAGAAATGCTGCGTCTACGAAATCACCGATAAGCTGCCTGCACTCGCGCCGCAGCCGCTGTGGCAGGCCGAGATCGAGTGGTACGGATCCGGGCCTGGCGGCCCTGGGACGGCGAATCTTGAGATTACTGACGCCTCGGGCACGGCACGAAAAGAATCCCTGCCCATTGAATCGCGGCGCCAAGCGCTTGAGCACTTGCTGAATTCCTTGCGCGCGGGCGCTGCCGCAGCAGTGAACAGCTTTTCGGAAATTGGGGTGGTGGGTCACCGCATCGTGCATGGCGGCGGCAAGTTCGTCGAGCCGGTGGTCGTCACCGCCGCGGTGAAGAAAGGCATCCAGGAGTTAGCCGCGTTCGCGCCGCTGCACAACAAAGCAGAGTTGGAAGGGATCGAAGTGGTGGAGAACGTTCTTGGATCGGTTCCGCAGGTCGCGGTGTTTGACACCGCCTTCCATCACCACCTGCCACAGGCTGCCGCTGTCTATCCCGGTCCGTATAGCTGGTGGGAAAAGGACGGGATTCGGCGCTACGGCTTCCACGGAATTAATCACCAATATTGCGCCGAGCGCGCCGCGCAACTTTTCCAGTCCGATTCCACCACTGGCTTAAAGCTGGTTTCGTGCCACTTGGGCAACGGTTGCTCGCTCGCCGCGATCGACGCCGGCCGCAGCGTGGACACCACCATGGGCTTCACCCCGCTCGAAGGCCTGATGATGGGCACCCGTTCAGGCTCGATCGATCCCGCCATCGTCACCTACCTGATTCGCCAGCAAGCCAGCACTGCCGATCAGGTGGACCACATTTTGAATGAGCAGTCCGGTTTATTGGGAATTTCCGGCATATCCAGCGACATGCGGGAAATCCTGGGTGCGAGGAAGTCCAGAAATTCCCGCGCACAATTAGCCTTCGATATTTTCGTTCACCGCCTGCGCACCGGCATTGGCGCCATGACCGCCGCGCTAGGAGGAATCGACGCCCTAATCTTCACCGCTGGAATGGGCGAGCATTCCCCCGACGTGCGTGCCGCCGCCTGTACCGGCTTCGACTATCTAGGCCTGTCGATCGATGCCAAAAAGAATGAAGCGTCGCCAGTCGATGCCGACATCTCCACGAGAAACTCCCGCGTCCGCATCCTGGTGATCCGCGCCCAAGAAGACTGGGCCATCGCCCGCTTCTGCTGGGACCGATCGCCGCAGTATTCTGCTTAGCTTCGCGGGAAAGGCATACGCCCCCAAGTCGTGAACAGGTTGAAACTGCGAACGCTTTGAGTTGCGCAGGCTGCGCGACCCTCTATTCCGAAGACCTTCCCGACGGCCAGACGATCGACGGGCAACTGACAATCCGAAATCCCTTCGCTCCATCATGCCGGTAGACGAATCGTCAAACCCTAGTGGGTGATCGGACACTTGGTTATCGAGAGCACCAACGTTCCCTCCCGCCTAGCGCTGCGAAGCTGCCAGCGCCCTTCTTTGGACTTGGGCCGTGTGCTAGACTGTCGGGGCAAGAGTGGGGTTTGGGCTCCTGCCATCTTTCCTGTTTGAGGCTATTCCATGTCTGGTCACTCTAAGTGGGCCACAATTAAGCACAAGAAGGCCGCGACGGACGCGCGTCGCGGAAAGATTTTCACCAAGCTTATTCGCGAGTTGACCATTGCCGCTCGCAGCGGCGGTGCGGACGCTACTTCCAATCCGCGCCTGCGCACCGCCATTCTTTCCGCCAAGAACGAGAACATGCCCAATGACAATATCGAGCGCGCCATCCAGCGCGGCGTGGGCGGACTCGAGGGCGAACAGCTCGACGAAGTGATGTTTGAAGGCTACGGTCCGGGCGGGGTGGGCTTGCTGGTGGCGGTGGTGACCAGCAATCGCAACCGCACCGTCGGTGAACTCCGTCACGCGCTCTCCAAAAATGGCGGCAACCTGGCCGAGACCGGCGCGGTTGGCTGGATGTTTCACCGCAAGGGCGATATCTCGGTTCCCAAGGAATTGGCGGACGAAGAAAAGATGATGGGCATCGTGCTCGACGCCGGAGCGGACGACCTGAAAGACGACGGTTCGTCCTGGGAAGTGGTGACCCCGGTGGATACGTTTGAAAAAGTTCGCGAAGCGCTCACCAGCGCCGGGATTCAGCCGGCATCCGCGGAAGTCTCCTGGCTGCCCCAAAATTACGTGAAACTCACTGGAAATCAGGCCCAGCAGATGCTGCGATTGATCGACGCGCTGGAAGATCACGACGACGTGCAGCACGTCTACGCCAATTTCGATATCGACGAAAAGGAACTACAAGCCGCCATGGCGAGTTAGCGGTGGCCGCGCGGATTGGTTTTGGTTCTACGGTTTGATGCCGTTATCTGTTCCGGGTGCCCCACTCTTCCCGGTTTTGGGGAAGGGTGGGCGTCCGAAGCATAGAAGACTTGTAGCGACGCCGCCCGATCCCCCGCGAATTTGCTCCAGCGCTCTTGCCTGCAGGAATTTCAGGCTATCGCGATAACGTCGATCTCCACGCGCACATCCTTGGGCAGTCGCGCCACTTCTACCGTGGAGCGCGCTGGCGGAGCAGCGGCGAAGTAGCGTCCGTAGACCTCGTTCATCGCCGCAAAATCGCCCATATCCTTCAGAAATACCGTGGCCTTCACCACTTTGTGCAACGAAGAGCCCCCGGCTTCCAGCACTCCCTTAAGATTTTCCAGCACTCGTTCGGTCTGCTCTGCGATGCCGCCGTCGATCACTTGGCCAGTGCCCGGAAGCAGTGCAATTTGCCCCGCGGTAAAGATAAGCCCGTTGGCCTTGGTAGCCTGCGAATACGGCCCAACAGCCTGTGGCGCGTTGCTTGTCGCGATGATGTCCTTCACGAAGCCCCCTCTGACGAACCGCGTAGAGATTCTAGCGGCATAACGTGCTGCGGTCAAAACTACCGACGTGATGCACAGATAGGCAGACTAATCGTATTCGCGATATTAGCTTCGAGGTGTCCGGTCCTTCATCCCATCCTCAATCAGAGCCCCTATGTGAGTTGAAATCGATGCGGGAATACCAGAATGAAGAAAAGCCGATTGAGTTCGAATTTCGCGGACTCGCAATTCGTGCTAGCCTCGCCGCATGAACGTTGGCACGGACAGCCATAAAAATCAGGCCGTCCAAAACGCGGCAAGAATCCCGATTAGAAATCGCAGTCGCACAAAACACTACCTGAATCCGCTTCTAATCGAGGCACTCAAGGCATTTATCACCCGAGCGCTGGAAGGCTCGGCCGCAGTCTCCGACCGTTAATCAGCGAGGGGTGGTCCGGGCGGGAAAATGGCGAAGCACTTCTGCGTCGGTTTTGTGCTGGCGTTTCATCGCAATGATCGCCGCTGCGCTGGTGTCGGGAACCTGGCGGCGAATCAACTCTAGCAGCGCCTCCCGGCTCAATCCGGTGTTCATGATATTGGCGATGGATACGCCGGAGAGCACCGGCTTGCCCTCGGCGTGAGACTTCGCGATCTCCACTACGGTCGCGTCGGGGAAACCTAGCAAACGAATTGCCTGCAATTCGCCGGCGCCCACACCCAGTTGGTTCATGCGCGCCAACTCCAGGATGCTGGCTTCGCTCATGCCCACCTGCTGCAGGCCGGCAACATTTTCGGTGGAATGGTAGGGTTGCTGGCGGCTGTGGGCGATGCGGAGCAGTTCGACGCAGGTGGCGTCGGAGATGCCGTCCATCTTCGCGTTGGCCACGGCCAAAACCTCCGCATCGCTGATGCCGGCCTGTTGCAGATCCCGGATCGCGGAGTAGGACATTCCGGCGCGATCGAGCGGCGAAGTGTCCACGCGGTGCAGCTTCTGGCAACCGCCGGCAAAGAGCGCGGAGATCGCCACCAGACACCGGACGCCTCGGCGCACACCATTCCGTCGCGTAGCAGTCGCGCTAGGCTGGGTATCACAGCGCAGGGGGTCAGACGTTGTAGGCGCGTTCAATGTCGAAAATTCCCGAGATCTTCTTGAGTTGCACCAGGATGCGCTCGAGTTGCTTGCGGTCTTCCACGTCCAGCGCTACCTCGATGCGCACCCGCGTGCCTTCGCCAATGCTTTCGAACGACCGGATGTTCGCGCCCGCGCCGCTGATCACCCCGGTGATTTCCGCCAGCATTCCGGTACGATCTTCGGTGCGAATCCGCAAATGCACCGGGAAGGTAGCGGCATGCGATCCGCCCCATTCCACGTGGATGCGCCGCTCGGCTTCGTACAGCAGTTTTTGGACATTGGGACACGACTTACTATGCACCGCCACGCCGCGGCCGCGGGTGACGTAGCCCACGATTTCGTCGCCGGGGATAGGGTTGCAGCACTTCGACCGGTGCACCATCAGCCCGTCGTACCCTCGGACGATCACCTTCCCTTCGTCCATGCCCAGGACGCGCTTCACGGTGGAAACGAGCTTGGGAGACTTCTCCTCCGGCTGATCGGTCAGCGGGGCCTTGGCCGCTTTGCCCAGCACTTGCCGCGCCGACCATTTTCCGTATCCCAAATCAGCGTACAGGTCTTCCGCCCGGCCGCAGCCGTACTCGGAAGCCACTCGCGCCCAATCTTCAGGGGTGATCTTCTTGATGCTGACGCCGCAGTTTCGCGCTTCGCGTTCCAGCAACCGCCGGCCAACGTCGGTGGCTTCCTCGCGTTCGTGCAGATTGATCCACTGCCGAATTTTGCTGCGGGCCTTGGAGGTATGTACGAAGGTGAGCCAGTCGCGGCTCGGCGGATGCCCTTTCTGCGACAGGATTTCCACCACATCGCCGTTGGCCAGCACGTGCCGCAACGGCACCATCTGTCGATTCACTTTCGCGCCGATGCACTGGTGCCCTACTTCGGTGTGAATCTCGTACGCGAAATCGACGGGAGTGGAACCACGCGGCAGGACCACCACCCGCCCCTTGGGTGAAAATGTGTAGACCTCTTCCGGATACAGGTCCACCCGCAGGGTGGAAAGAAATTCGCTGGGCTCCTCCATGTCCTGCACCCATTCGATCAACTGCCGCATCCACACCACCCGCTGATCGTCGCCGCCGGCTCGCTCACGGCCATCTTTGTAGCGCCAGTGCGCGGCCACGCCTTGCTCGGCAACGCGATGCATGTCCTGGGTTCGAATCTGCACTTCGAAAGCCTGGCCGGAGTGAATCACGGTGGTGTGCAGCGATTGGTAAAGGTTGGGGCGAGGCATGGCAATGTAGTCTTTGAATCGCCCGGGAACGGGTGGCCAGATCTGGTGGATGACGCCGAGCGCGGCGTAGCAGTTTTTTACGGTATCGGTAATGACGCGCAGCGCCAGGAGATCGTAGACCTGGTCGAGGGCCCGCTGTTGCTTGGAGATTTTCTGATGCAGCGAGTACAGCCGCTTGGTGCGCCCAACTACTTCCGCCGGAATTCCGTTCTCCACCATCTTGCCGCGGATTACGTCTTGCACTTCGGTGATGAATTTTTCGTGGACCTTCTGCTTGGAGGCGACTTTCTTTTGCAGTTCCAGATAGGCTACCGGTTCGAGATAACGAAATGCCAAGTCTTCGAGCTCGCCGCGTATCAACCCCATTCCCAGGCGGTTGGCCACCGGCGCGTAAATATCCTGGGTCTCGCGGGCGATACGTTGCTGGCGGTCCTCCGGCAGGTACTCCAGCGTACGCATATTGTGGAGGCGGTCCGCCAACTTCAGCATTACCACGCGGACATCATCCACCATCGCTAGGAGCATCTTGCGGACGTTTTCCGCCTGCCGCGCTTCGGGCGCCAGCAAATCGAGCCGGCTGATCTTGGTGGTGCCCTCGACCAGCCGCGCCACATCCGGTCCGAACGCATTGGCGATACCGGCCGACGAAACCTTGGTGTCTTCGACCACGTCGTGGAGGAGCGCGGCAGCCAGCGTAGTGGAGTCCAGCTTCATGTCCGCCAGCACGTGGGCGACTTCCAGGGGGTGGGAAAGGTAGGGTTCGCCGGAGAGGCGAGTCTGATCGTGGTGCTCTTTGGCGGCGAAGTCGTACGCCCGCCGGAGTAAGTCGATGTCGTCCCCCGGCCGGTTCTTGCGCAACTTATCCATCAGCTCGACGAACCGCAAATCGATGGCGCGTCGCGCAGCCAGCGTGATAACGGGATTACTCGCCGATTCCATGCTGCTCCTATTCTAATCCGAACCGGCCGCCGGTGAACATCCCGGCCGGAACGGCGCTAAAAGAACAACGGCCGGAACCCAAAGGGTTCCGGCCGAGGGAAACAATGTTGAAACTACGCGAAGCGCGACGATTAGCTGGTCGGAGCGGGGGTAGGATTATCCAAGCGATGTTGCTTGATGGCCTTTACCTTTTCAACCAGATCCTCGGCAGTCTTTATGTCGGCGTCGCGAGCCTGTGGCGAGGTTTCGGTGTCCGACTTCTGGCGGTACATAAGGTTCAAATAGGCCATTGCGTCGTCATAGTCCGGGCGGCGATCGATGGCCATCTTGAGGTTGGAAATGCCTTCGTCAATGTCGGCCCCTTCCTTGGCGGCAAATTCGCTGGCCAGCGCCGGAGGCAAGGGATCGTACTCGCCAATTTGCTTCTTGATCGACTTCAGATTGGAAGCAGCACGCAGTTCCTTGTTGGCGCGGTAGGCCATGGCCCAGTCGATAACACCGATCCAGTAGTAGGGTTCGGGATCGTCAGGGCGGATCGAGATGTGCTTTTGCTGATAGGTCTTGGCTTCTGCAAACTTCGCCAAGTCGATGGGTGGGCCGCCGGCCATGTTGTAGATGATGGCCCCGATACCGTCGATCGCCGTGAGATTGTTGGGATCGTTGGCGAGCACCTCTTTGTATTCTTCGATGGCTTGCTGCCCTTGGCGCACATTTTCATCGGAGGGAGCTCCCGGAATGTAGCGTCCGGAGTAAGCGGTCGCGAGATAGAGGCGCGCGTTGGTCAAGCTGGGATCGAGGGTCTTCGCTTGCTTGAAGTCTTCGATGGCGATGTCGAAGTCGCCGGCTTTGTATGCGGTGACGCCCTTGTTGAGCAGGTCACGGGCTTTCAAACGATCGCAGCCGACTCCCACCACGAGCCCGGCAACCACTACCACTAGAGAAAGGCAAATATGGGACTTGCGCTTCATCCCGAGTCTCCTTGATTTGCGGCAGTTTCCGGCTCGGCTTCGCCGATACCGTCCGCCACAGTTGCGTCGCCCAGCGGAGAGCGCCGCCTTTCGCGCGGCTTGACTACTGGCCGGCTTCCACTTTTGCCGTGATCAAGCCTACCTTATCGATCCCGGCGCCACGCATGATATCAATCGCTTTGGCCACGTCCATGAATTCCACTGCGTCGTCACCCTTCACGAACGCGATCTTTTCCGCGCGCTGCTTGAACACATCTTCCAGCCGCGGCCCCAACTGATCCCAAGTTGTTTCGTCCTGGTTGATCAGAACCTTTCCGCCTGCGGTAACCTGCACCACGATGGTCTTAGCGAGAGTGTCCTGATTTTCCTTCTGATTTGGCGGCGTGGGCTGCGGCACGATGGCGTCGAGACCCTTCGGAGTGGTCGGCGTGATCACCATGAAGATGATGATCAGTACCAACAAGATGTCGATGAGCGGCACAACGTTCATCTCCGCCATCGCCCCTTTTCCTGTGCCAACTGACATTCCCATGGAAGTGCTCCTTGCGGCGGCTTGAAAATTGGCCGCCAAAATTCATGACCCTACTGGCCGGGCATACCGCACCGGCCTTGTCCTTGCTTGGCACCCGCCGGCCGGAAGCAACGAACTGCTTCTGTCTCGGCCAAGAAACCGCCCGGGTCCCCAAAGCCCATCGCCATGGCGATGAGCTTGCTGTGCTACGCCGTGGAATAGCCGGCTATCGAGCTTCGACCGTGCAACGACAACCTACTGCCCGCCCGCCGGAGGAGGTGGCGGAGGAGCGGTGGTATTACGTTGGATTCTCTCGGTCAGCAAGCCCAGATTGTCGACGCCAGCAGCGCGAACCTCATCGACCACCTTGACGACCTGGCCGTACTTGGCGCGCGCATCGCTGCGCACGAAGACGGTCTTGTCGATTCGGTTGGCAATCAGGTCCTTCACCTTGTTGGTTATTTCGTCGAGCTGCACTTTATCTTTACCCAGGTAGACGGTCTCGTCACGAGTGATAACGAGCAGTACCGCGTCGTCCTTGTCCGCATCCTGCATGTCCTGCGGATTATCTACCTTAGCCATATCGACGGAAACGCCCTTCTGCAACATCGGCGTAACAACCATGAAGATGATGAGCAGCACCAGCATGATATCCGCCATCGGAATCACGTTGGGTGTGGCCATTACCGGTGGTGCTTTTGGCTTGTAGCCCATGATTTTACTTCTTCCCTCGGCGCGTGATGAAGTAGTTGATCAACTCCATCGAGGAGTTGTCCATCTCGACGTCGAATGCTTCGACTTTGTTTGTGAAGTAGTTAAACGTCCACACCGCAGGAACCGCCACCAACAGACCGAGCGCGGTGGTCACCAAAGCTTCCGAAATTCCGCCGGCGACCGCGGACAACCCGGTTGCCTTCTGGGTGGAAATGCCTTTAAAGGCGTTGATGATGCCCATCACCGTGCCGAACAATCCGACGAACGGCGCCGTCGAGCCAATGGTCGCCAGACCGGAAAGCCCGCGCTTCATCTCGGCGTGCACGATAGCTACCGAGCGCTCCAAGCCGCGCTTGGCCGCTTCGATCACTTCTTCGTCGGGCACTTGAGCCGAAGCCGCCTGGAACTCGGAGAGTCCGGTGGCGACTACCTTGGCAATGTGGCTCTTCTTGTTGCGCTCGGCGATGGAGATGGCTTCATCGAGCTTGTTGTCCTTCAGCGCGCCCGCTACTTGCTGAACGAAAACGCGGGATTGCTTGCGGGCGGCACTGTACATCAGTGCGCGGTCGATCATGATGCCGACCGACCACGCCGACATCACGAACAGAATGATGACCACGCCCTTCGCTGGGATACCCATGGTGTGCCACATGCTCACCAAGTCCCAGCTCGTGCTTTGTTCCTGAAATAACAGAATGCTGGCTAACATAGAGTTCACTCCTCCTAGATTCATTGCTACTCAAGTCGGCAGATGAATTCCACCGACGTCACTCGTACAAAACGTCTTCCCACCATCCAACTAAGGGCAACCGTTGGTCTAGCCACCCAGTGAAAAGATCACTTGAATCTGCGTCTCGACCGGCACGGCCTCGCCGTTCAACAGCGTTGGCGAGTACTTCCACTGCTTCACCGCATCCATGGCGGCGCGCATCAGCAGCGGCGGCCCGGAGATGTATTGCAACTCCTGGATCGAACCATCCTTGTCGATGATGGCATGCAGCATCACGGTACCCTGGATGTGCGCGGTCTTGGCAATCTGCGGATACACCGGCAGTACGTTGCGGGTCTTCTTGGCATCCATCACGTTTCCGCCTACGCGCAGGGGCTTGTTCGACTTCGGCGGCGGAGGCGGCAATCCTCCGCCCGCTCCACCGATAATTCCGCCCAGCACGCCGCCGGCAGATCCACCCGCCATGCCCCCAGGCACGCCGCCCACAACTCCTACCGCGCCCATGTCTGGCGGTTCGGCTTCTTCCTTAATGATCATGACTTTCTTGGGGATCACCGTGGGTGTGGTCAATTGTCCGTTGTGCAGCAAGTGCACTTGCGGCTTGACGACTTTGATGATCTGCGCCGCAGGTGGCGGCGGGGGAGGAGGAGGCGCCGGCGCCACCAAGAACGTGGTGATTAGACTCTTGGGCAGCGCTTCGGTATAGATCAAAGGGATCAAGATCAGAATGCCCAAGATGATCGTTTGAATTATGGCGGAGAGAACCACCGTCCACGGCTTATTGGTTCGCTTCGTCTCGCCCGAATCCACCAATTCATCAAACATGATTACCTCCTTGCAGTCGCCAGGTTTTTACCCGGCGTGGCACCTACAACTCCGGCGTTGGGATGAAACTTGTGCCAGGCGACCACGATTGGCGCGGCTATCCCAAAACTGGAGTATGTTCCTATCACAACTCCTACCACCATAGCAAAAGAGAAACTGCGCAGAACCTGGCCTCCCATGAGGTATAGGACTAATACCGTCAAAAAAGTGAGGCCGCTGGTCAAAATGGTCCGCGACAAAGTCTGGTTGATCGCGCGATTCACGATTTCCGGGAGTGGCTCGCGGCGCATCAGGCGTGAATTCTCGCGCACCCGATCAAAGATCACGATCGTATCGTTCATTGAATATCCAACGAGTGTAAGTAGAGCGGCAATAACCGTGAGCGAGATTTCATAGTGAAACACGGAAAACAGTCCCAGGGTAATCAAAACGTCATGAAATACCGCGATCACCGCGGCCGCGCCAAACACCCACTCGAAGCGGAACGCAATATATATCAACATGCCCGCCAAAGCATAGAGCGTCGCGTAGATAGCCTGGAGGCGCAATTGCGCGCCCACCTTGGGGCCCACGATCTCGGCGCTGCGGATGGCGAAGCTGCCCAGGGAGTAGCCGTTCTGGAGACTGGCGATTACGGAAGGGGCCGCGCCGTCGACGCTGGCAAGCTGCTGCAAGTTGGTGACGATCCCACTGTGGTCCGCATCACGGCTCGCCACCAGCTTCTGGGCTAGCTGCGTGTAGCGATCACCCGCGGTGGGACCGAGCACCAAAGGATCGTGCTGCGTCAGGTAAGCGGCCACTTGGGGGGTTGAGGCAGAATTGAAATCCGGCTTCCCGCCGGTATCGGTCCCGAAAGTCTTCTGTAGAGCGCCGAGGATGGCTTCTTTGCCCGAGTCTAGCGCCGCGTCGTCCGCCTGGCCCTTGCGCTCCAAGCCGATCACCACATCATTTTTCGAGTTGCTGTTGGCGACATCGCTGATGCCCTGAATGGAGGTGTTCTGCAGACCGGCGTCGGAGAGGGCCTTGCGGATTTGGTCGATCGGAGCCGGACCCGCAAAGCGCACGTAAACCAGGGTGCCGCCACGGAAGTCGATGCCGTATTGCAAACCGCCGTGGGCGAATATCGAAATCCAACCACCGATCAACAGGATAAGCGAAAGAGCCACGAAATACTTGGCTTTACCCATCCAGTCGACATTTACATTACGGAAGAATTCCATATTTAGAGCGACCCCGCTGTATTAGACACCAAAGGGAATGTGATAGTTCCCTATTTATTGTTATCCCTAGCCGGTATCACGGTTGCTAAATGCTCAGTACCGACTCGCGCTGCATTCGGGACAGATGCCAGTCAAAAATTGCTCGGGAAACGTAAATCGACGTAAACAGGTTCGCCAGCAAACCGATGACCAGGGTGATCGCGAACCCCTTAACCGGCCCGGAACCAAACAGGAACAGGAAGCAAGCCGACACCAGTGTCGTTATGTGCGTATCGATGATGGTCAGAAACGCGCGATCGAAACCCACGTCCACCGCGGATACATTAGCCTTACCGTTCCGCAATTCCTCTCTAATTCTCTCAAATACTAGTACGTTCGAATCCACGCCCATACCGATGGTCAGCACCACTCCGGCGATACCGGGCAGGGTGAGCACGGCGCCAGACATGGCCATAAAGGCCACCAGGATGATCAAGTTCAGAATCAGCGCGACCACCGCGTTGATTCCGCTAAGCCGGTAGTAGATCACCAGGAAAATCATCACCACGATCAGGCTGCCGATGGAGGCGCGCACGCCCTCACGGATCGAATCCGCGCCCAGCGACGGTCCCACGGTTCGCTCTTCGAGGTACTTAATCGAGGCGGGAAGCGCGCCGGCCCGCAGGACCAGAGCCAAATCGTTGGCGGAATCCTGGGTGAAATTGCCCTCAATCCGTCCGGTATCGTCGATGCGTCCTTCGATTTCAGGAGCGGAATAGACCTGGCGGTCGAGCACGATGGCCATGCGGCCCTTCACCGGCAGTTGGGACTGTTGTTCGGTGAAAGGTCCGAAACGCGCAGCGGCAGCGGTGGAAAGGTTGAAGTTCACCTGATACGACCCAGGACGCTCGGCATTCGGGCTAGTGGTGGCGTTGCGCAAATCCTGGCCGGTGACGATCGGAACGCGGTCAAGGACGTACCAAACGGTGCCGGCCGGTGCGTTGGGCGTACTGCTTTCCGCGCGGCCGGGCGCCAGCATGGTTCCCGCAGGAAGCACCCCGCCGTGACTGGAAAGGGCCTCGGCCTCCGAGGTGTAGGTGCGCTCGTCGGCGACGCGCTGCAACTCCAATTGGCCGCCCGCCTGGATGACCGCTTTGGCGCGCGTTGGGTCGCCTTCCCCGGGCAGTTGCACCAGAATTTCGTCATCGGAGCGGCCCGTAAATGCGATAGTCGGCTCGCTCAAGCCCAAGGCGTTGATACGGCGGTTAATGGTTTCGAGCGCCTGATCCATGGTCTGCTGGCGCAGTTCGGAAATTACTGACGGCTTCAAGGTGAGCAGGTAGCCGCGGGCCTCGCCGGCCGCGGCCGACAAGTTCCAATCGGAGAATTGATTGCTGACGATGTCGCGAAAAACTTCGGAGGTTGCTGGGGTGACGTCGTCGACCAGGATGTGGGTATCGTCGACGCGGCTAATTTCACCGACCCCGACATTTTTTTCGCGGAGCTGCTTGGTGAGCAGATCGATGGCCTGATCGCAGCGCATGCCTATCGCTTCCTGCACCTGCACCTGCAAAACCAGATGACTCCCGCCGCGGAGGTCCAGACCCAACTTAATGTTGCTGATAAAATTCTGCTTGATCGCGGTGGCGGAGGTGGGCGCGTCGGGCCGGCCGAACATGCCGTAGATACACACCACCACGACGGTGAAGATGGTGATGAACTTCCACTTGAGCTGGGAGGTCATGCGAGGTGCTAATTCTCCTTCGGCGGTTCGGCTTGCAGTCCGATAATCGCGCTGCGAGAAAGCCTGATTTTTACTTGCTCGGCGATGCGCAACTGGATCGTGTCGTTTTCAAGTCCGACGATCGTTCCGTAGATCCCGCCGTTGGTGATTACCTTGTCGCCGTTCTTCAATTCCTGAATCATCTGCGCGGTCTTTTTCTGACGGCGCTGCGCCGGAAGGATCATCAAAAAATAAAACACAACCATGATCAGCACCAGCGGCAAGAAGGTGATGAAGCCGCTTGGCTGCGACGGTGCTTGCGCCAGCAAAGATAGCCCGGCACTCGAACCCATGAAAATCATCAGAACCGCCAAGTTCATTTCGCCTTTCGCCGCTGGTACTTCACCCGAAGGCCGCCCGCAGGGCCCGCCTGCCCCGGCGGACCCCGAAAAAACTGGCCCGTGAAAGATACAGCTACGCCACGATTAAATCAAACGCCTGTTGAGGAAAGCTTATTCGCTAGGCGAGCCTGGAGGTCCTGAGCAAATTTTTCCAGCGTGCCGAAACGGATAGCCTCACGAATTTGGGCCATGATGTCAAGGTAAAAGTAAATGTTGTGGTGGGAGTTCAGGATGGCTGCCAGCGATTCGTTGCAAGCGTAAAGGTGCCGCAGATAGGCGCGCGAGTAGCGGGCGCAAACCGCGCATCCGCACGCGGGATCGATCGGCCGCGGGTCCTTGGCGTACCGCGCGTTCTTGATCAGCAGCTTGCCTTGCGAGGTAAACAGACACCCGTGGCGCGCGCTTCGGGTGGGCAGCACGCAGTCCATCATGTCGATCCCGCGCACCACGTAATCGACGATCTGCTCGGGCATGCCCACTCCCATCAGGTACCGCGGACGATCTACCGGAAGGCGCGCCGCGGCCTCCGCGGTCATCGCGCAGGTACTCTCGTAGGGCTCACCCACTGCGAGGCCTCCCAGCGCATAGCCGGGGAAATCCAGCTCCACCAGCGCGTCGGCGTTTTCACGCCGCAGCGTTGCGTGTGTGCCGCCCTGAACGATGCCGAACAGCATTTGCTTCTGGGCATCGCCGTGCTGTTCAAAATAGCGGCGCGAGCGGCGGGCCCAGCCCAGCGTGCGTGCCGCGGCGGCGCGGGTGGTCTGCAAATCCGCGGGAGCCTCGATGCACTCATCGAGGACCATGATGATGTCGGCGCCCAGCGCGATTTCTACCTCTAGCGCTTTCTCCGGTGAAAAAGAGTGCAGCGAACCGTCGAGGTGCGAGCGGAAGGTGACCCCCTCGTCGGTGACCTTGCGCAGATCGGAGAGGCTAAATACCTGAAAGCCGCCGGAGTCGGTGAGGATCGGGTGCGGCCAGGACATAAACGAATGCAGCCCCCCCATTTCGCGGATCAGCTCGTGGCCTGGCCGCAGGTAGAGATGGTAGGTATTGGCCAGCAGGATTTGCACCCCGATCTCTTCGAGCGTCGACTGCGTGACGCTCTTCACCGTCGCGGCGGTGCCCACCGGCATGAATGCGGGGGTCTTGATCACTCCGTGAGGAGTGGTGAGTTGGCCCAGGCGGGCGCCGGTTGGATCGGTGTGTAGAACCTGAAATTGCAAGGCCATGCCGGCGAGTGTATCAAGCTCTCAGCGGTATTGAGTTGGCTGGGGCGGGTGGACTCGAACCACCACCGTCCTCATTAACAGTGAGGTGTCCTACCAATTGGACCACGCCCCAAGCTCGGGAACGGATTGAAGAAGCGCGCCCAAGGCTCTTGGGACCGAGGACTTTTCGCAGCCCCGAACGGACTGGCGAAAAGTCAGCCAAGATTCGGAGCAAACGACCGCGTCTGAAAAGACTAATGGGGAATGAAGAACTTTGCAAGCCGGAGAGTAAACGAGCAGACGTACTAGCGGGTGGCCAGTACCAAAACGGGAAAAATGGGGGGAAGCTAGGAGTTACGGGGGCCCCAAGGACAAAAAAAAGCGGGGGGAAGGAGCCGGCCCAGCCCTCAATCCCCGAAGGGATCCTCGGCTTCCTTTCCCCCGACTCACAGTTACGTTGCACGTGGTAAACCAAACTCACCTTGATGAAATACAACGACTTGTTTTTGGGCGTCACGGTAAAAAGGAAATGCCGCCAGTAAAAATGCCGTGAGACCGCAGATTTGGCGAAGGATTCCCGATTCGGAACTCGTCCTCAAAAAAATGGCTGCGATGTTACGTGCCGAGTTAATTCCGCATGGGAGGCAACTTCAGGAGCGATTCATACATCGCGCTTCGCCACCGCTCACCCAGCACGCCGAAGCTGTGCTTCGAACGCCGCCGTAATGCACGCTGCGGCACCGTCGCCTCTGGTCGATAGTCACCACCGTCTCGGTCATAAAGGTGCGTTGGCAGCTTGACCCGCTGGAAGGGCCTTGCTACGCTGGAAAGTTACGCTGCATCTGAATTTTTCTGCCGTCCGGCATGGACGTGCCGGACGGCCCTGGAACCCATGAGCCTCAAGAAAATTGTTGTCCGGGGAGCCCGGCAGCACAACCTGAAGAACATCGACCTGGAAATCCCGCGGAACTCGCTAACCGTGGTCACCGGACTATCGGGTTCGGGCAAATCCTCGTTGGCCTTCGACACTCTGTACGCCGAGGGACAGCGGCGGTACGTCGAATCGCTGTCAGCGTACGCCCGGCAATTCCTGGATCAGATGGAGCGCCCCGACGTCGATTCCGTGGAGGGCCTCTCGCCCTCGATCGCCATCGAACAGAAGACCACTACCCGGTCGCCGCGCTCGACGGTGGGGACCATCACCGAGATTTACGACTACCTGCGGGTGATCTACACCTCCATCGGCACGCCGCACTGCCCGAACTGCGGCAAGCCCATCCAGCGCCAGTCCACCGAGCAGATCGTGCAGGCAGTGCTGGGACTCCGGCCGGACGACCGGGTGATGGTGCTCGCGCCGGTGGTCCGTGGCCGCAAGGGCGAATATAAGAAAGACCTGGAGAAATACGCCAAGCAAGGGTTCCTCCGAGCGCGCATCGACGGCGAGCTGATGAATATCGATGAGCCCATCCCCCTGGACCGCCGCAAGAATCACACGATTGAAATCGTGGTCGATCGCCTGCTGCTGAAAAGCGGAATCTCCACCCGCCTGGAGCAATCCATTGAAACCGCACTGAAGCTGACCGACGGATTGGTGACGGTAGCGGTGGTGGGCGGCGACGAGCTGGTGTTTTCGGAAAAGCTGGCTTGCCCGGACTGCGGGATATCCGTGCCACAGCTCGAACCGCGCTCGTTTAGCTTCAATTCCCCGTTTGGCGCCTGCCCGGATTGTCATGGACTCGGATCGAAGTACGACTTCGATCCGGCCAAGATAGTCGTGGATCGATCGAAGCCGCTATTCGAAGGCGGCTTAGGACCGGGCGGCGGGTCATCGAATCTGCAGCGCAGCATCAAGCTGGCGGGCGTGGCGCACGGTTTCGACGCAAGTCTGCCGTTCGATCAGTTGCCGCGGAAAACGCAGAACTTGATCCTCTACGGCAATCACGCTAACGGAAAAAGCGTTAAGACTCTGGAGTTTCAGGGCATCATCGAATTTCTGGAGTCTAATCTGGAAGAGACCACTTCCGACAGCTACCGCGAGTGGCTCACCCAGTACATGTCCCCGGTACCATGCAAAACTTGCCAGACTCGCCGGCTGCGCCCAGAAAGCCTGGCGGTAAAGGTGGGAGGGCTATCGATCGCGGATTTCACCGGGTTGCCTTTGGATAAGGCGCGGGCATCGGTGGAGCAAACGCTGAACAGGCTCACGCCGCGTCAGAAATTAATTGCGGAGCGTCCGCTCGAGGAAGTGACCGAGCGGCTGGACTTCCTGCTGAACGTCGGGCTGGGTTACCTGACGCTGGATCGTTCCGCGGCCACACTTTCGGGCGGCGAGGCGCAGAGAATTCGCTTGGCCACGCAAATCGGATCGCGCCTGCGCGGAGTGCTGTACGTACTCGATGAGCCGTCGATTGGTCTGCACGCGCGCGACAATGGCCGGCTGCTGGGCACGCTGGGAACGTTGCGGGACCTCGGCAACACCGTGCTGGTGGTGGAGCACGACGAAGAAACCATTCGCCGCGCGGACTACGTCGTGGATCTAGGCCCGGGAGCAGGCAAATTGGGAGGCTACCTGGTAGCCGCGGGCGCCCCGCAGGAAATTGCCGCCAACCCCGCGTCGCTCACTGGCCAATACCTGGCCGGCACGGTGACCATTCCCGTCCCCCCAACGCGCCGCAGCGCCAACGGAAAATCCGTAACGGTAGCTGGCGCCACCGCCAACAACCTGAAAAACGTGGACGTCAGTTTTCCCCTGGGCTTGCTTACCGTGGTTACTGGTGTTTCCGGCTCCGGAAAATCCACGTTGGTGAACGACATTCTGTACCGCGCCCTAGCGCAGGAGCTTTACGACTCGACCGAGAAGCCCGGACCGCATCGCGCCATCACCGGCCTCGAGTTCATCGACAAAGTTATTCAAATCGACCAAGCGCCGATTGGACGCACTCCGCGCTCCAATCCCGCCACCTACTCAGGTGTTTTTGCTCCGATTCGCGAGTTGTACGCGATGCTGCCCGAAGCCCGCGAGCGTGGCTACCGGCCAGGGCGCTTCAGCTTCAATGTAAAGGGCGGAAGATGCGAGGCCTGCCAGGGCGACGGATTGCGGCGCATCGAGATGAATTTTCTGCCGGACGTTTTCGTTACCTGCGAGGTTTGCCGGGGGAAGCGCTACAACGCGGAAACGCTGTCGGTGCCTTTTAAAGGACTGTCGATTTCCGATTTGCTGAATCTGCCGATCGTGGACGCCCTGCCGGTTTTCGAGAATGTCCCGGCGATCCAGCAAAAGTTGCAGACGCTGGTGGACGTGGGGCTGGGTTACCTGCAATTGGGGCAATCCGCGACCACGCTTTCGGGCGGCGAGGCCCAGCGCACCAAGCTGGCCAAGGAACTCTCCAAGCGCCAGACCGGGCGTACGATTTACATTTTGGACGAGCCGACCACCGGCCTGCACTTTGACGACGTGAAAAAGCTGATGGACGTCTTGAATCGCCTGGTAGACCTCGGGAACAGCGTGGTGATCATCGAACATCACCTCGACGTCATGAAGCAAGCGGACTGGATTATCGATCTCGGCCCCGAGGGCGGCGATGGCGGGGGACGAATCGTGGCGCAAGGAAGTCCCGAGCAAATCGCGCGGAACAAGAAGTCCTACACCGGTCAGGTGCTAGCCTTGGCGCTGAACCGCACCAGCATAGCGCGTCCGGCCTAGCTGACAATCCGGCGGCCAATACTTAGAACAGCTGCGCGGCGCGCGCCCACGCCACCCTCCGGGGTACCCTTGCACGTTGCCGCCCGTGCCGCTACAGTGCTCTGCATGAGTATGAAGTGAACAGAGATGCCTTACCGCGTGAACAATCGATGAACAACCCTGGGACCGATCCTGCCAACCCGCCGCCGGACGAGCGTCACGACAACTCAATTGCATCCAGTACAACGGGCGGCGAGCACCCGCCCGACTTTGTCGCTGCCCCTGAATCTCCCATTCCATCGATCCCACCGGGCGGAGAATTCGATCCAATACCGCAGCCAGCATTGCCGCCGGCGGGTGGTCCGGCGGGGGGAGAACTTTCAGACGCCGTGGGGCTGGCTCGATCTGATTTTGCTATTGGTAGTGGCGATTGGCTCTACGTTTCTCGCGAGCGTGGGTGCCTCCACGGTTTTTTTTGCGAGAGGGGTGACCCGATCGCAGCTGGAGAATGCGGGTATGGAGCGATCGCTGTGGATTCTGGTTACGCAGGTGGGAGTTTTCGCGTGCGTGCTCGGGTATTTGTGGTTCAGTGTGACGATCTCCCAGCGCCGGCCGTTTTGGCCAACGACCGGTTGGCGACCGCTGGAAATGGGACAGTTCCCTAAGGGCGTGGTGTACTCGGCGTTAATCGCGGGTGGTGGGTTGCTGTGGTTCCTGGTTTCGGTAATTTCAGATGCCTACGGCACGCAGAAAGAATTGCCGATTCAGGAGATGTTTCAGGACCGCCGCTCGGCGCTATTGTTCGTCACCCTCGCCGTGTTTCTGGCGCCGCTAATCGAGGAGACCGTTTTCCGAGGTTACATTTACCCGGTAGTAGCGCGTACCTTTGGGATGGGATTGGGAGTCTTGCTGACCGGCACGCTATTCGGATTGATGCACGCCAAACAGCTATGGGGAGGCTGGGTGCAGATCGCGATGCTGGTGATGTTGGGGATTTTCTTTACCTACGCGCGGGCCATGACCCGGAGCGTGGTGGCCAGCTATCTGTTGCATCTCGGCTACAATTCATTCATGGCCGTGGGATTTTTGATCTCGCCGCTGGGGTACCGGGCGTTGCCGCTCGGGCATTGAGCTTCGGGGATGCCCCGCGTTCTGCAGCCGAATTGCCCTACTTTGCGCTAGAATTTCGACTGCCAATCTCGTTTCACCGCCAGGAGCCAATTGGTGCATCACGTCGAACCCATTGAGTGGACAGAAAAAGGTGTGCTGCTGCTGGACCAGCGAAAATTGCCTACCGAAGTCATCTATCACACGTATACCGATTACCGGGAAGTGGCTCGCGCCATCCATGAGATGGAAATACGCGGGGCGCCGGCCATCGGCATCGCTGCGTCGATGGGTATCGCCTTAGGGGTGCAGAAATCGGCGGCCACCCACCTGGATGAATTGACGCAGGAATTCCAGACCATCTGCGAAACCTTTGCGCGCACCCGGCCCACCGCCGTCGATCTCTTTTGGGCGATCGAGCGATTCCAGCGGAAGTTCGAAACGCTGCGCGCCGCGGCACGGCGCGACGGTGCGGCCAGGGGCATACCCGCAAGCATGGCGATGATTGGCAAGGCCATGGTGGCCGAAGCGCAAAAGGTGCACGAAGAGCGGCGCGCGGCAGACCGCAGAATCGGCGACCTCGGCGCGGTGCTGATGCCGCAGCAAGGCCGCGTGATGACTCAGTGCAACGCGGGAGCGCTAGCGACCGGGGGAATCGGCACAGCCCTCGGAGTCATTCGCGTGGCCGTCGAGCTCGGGCGTCAAATCGAGGTGCTGGTTCCGGAAACACGTCCGTACCTGCAGGGCGCGCGGCTCACCGCGTGGGAGCTGCATCAGGACGGAATCCCGCTCACCCTGATTACCGACAACATGGTTGGACATTTTCTGAAGACCGGCAAAGTGGGCGCGGTGGTGGTGGGAGCGGATCGCATCGCGGCGAACGGCGACACCGCCAATAAGATTGGGACTTATCCGATGGCGGTGCTGGCGCGCGAGCACAACATTCCATTTTATGTCGCCGCGCCGGTTTCTACCGTGGATATCGAGATTGCGTCGGGCGAGCAGATTCCCATCGAGGAGCGCTCCGCCGACGAAGTGACCCACATCGCCGGCGTGCGCGCCGCTCCGGACGTTCACGCCGCAAATCCAGCATTCGACGTGACCCCCTCGCGGTTCATAACCGCGATCATCACCGAACGTGGGGTTGCCCGCGCGCCTTATCAGGATACCTTGCGGAAGATTAAATCGGAGGGCTGAACCAAGCTCTCGGGCTCGGCCAATTCGAACGCCCACCCTTCCCGGAAAACCCGGGAAGAGTGGGGCCCCCGGAAAAGATAAAATCGTAAAACCGAAAAGATTAAGACGGTGCACTCACCAGTACCTGGGAAGTTCGGCGACGCTCTCGAGGATTAATAGCGAGGGAAACGCTGCGAACTCTTCGCCTTTGGTCGTCCCGGTCAGCACCGCGATAAATCCCAGTCCCGCTCGGAATGCTGCTTCGGCGTCCACGATGCTGTCTCCGACGTAAATCGTTTCCGCCACGCTGGTCCCGAGGCGGGTACGGGCCAATTCCAGAGCTTCGGGCTCGGGCTTTTGCAGGGTGACGTCGTTGCCACCCACGATCACCTCAAAGCAATCGCGCAAACCGTTGTGCGCGAGGATCCCCTCGATGTGCGCGCGGTTTTTTGTAGACGCAATGGCCAGGCGCAGCCCCGCGGTGCGCAGAATGTGCATAGCCGGCGCGGTGACATCGTAGAGGGTGGTGAGTCCAACGATCACGTCTCCGGCATGCTGGAGGAACAAGCGGCGGTATTCCTGCTGAAGAAGCGGATCGGTTTTCCCAGTGAGTTGGGTGAACGCGTGCCCCAGGGAATGACCGATAGTGGCGCGCATTACGTCGTGGCCGGGCTCGGGAAGATTCATTTCACGGAATGCGAAGCGAATGCACTCGAGCACGCCTTTGGTGGAATCCGCCAGGGTGTAGTCGAAGTCGAAAATGAGTGCGCGGCAGGACCGCAGGTGGCCGCCGGTGGAGGCTGGGTTCATGGTTTGCCCGGTGAAATCCTAGCACGCCCCGCGGCGAACGGCGGAGATGACCCGAGCGAGTCCGGCCAGATCGTTCTCGACCGCAACATCGCTCCACGTGACGCCGGCGCTGAAGATGGATTGGACGTGCTGGAGCGAGTTGCAGCCCAGTTCGAGAACGATGATTCCATTTTCACCCAGCACTTCTTCCGTCTCTTCAATCAATCGGCCATACAACTCGCATCCTGTGGGACCCGCGAACAGCGCGGTGTGCGGCTCGTGTTCGCACACCTCGCGGGCAAGCTGAGCCTGCTGTTCGCGCCCGATATACGGCGGGTTGCTGACCACCATATCCAGAAATTGCGGCGGGTAGAGATGGGATCGAACCGGCTGGAGCAGATCGCCTTCCGTGCAGTGAACGCGGTCCGCTACGCCATGGCGAGTGGCGTTGCGGCGAGCAACCTCTAGCGCGGCCGGCGAAATATCCGTGGCGAAAATTTCAGCGTGCGACAACTCGTGCGCGAGGGCCACTGCGATGCAGCCTGAGCCCGTTCCGATGTCGGCGATGCGGAGCGGATGATTTTTGCGATCGCCCAATCGGCCGAGAGCGACCTCCACCACGTGCTCGGTCTCCGGCCGCGGAATCAGCACCGCGGGCGTCACTTCAAACCCCAGCCCCCAGAATTCCTGGCCCCCGGTGAGATATTGAGTAGGCACTCCGGCGGCGCGGCTATCGAGCAAAAGAAAATATTCGCGGGCTGCGGCCGGATCGAGCGCGTCGCCCGCGTGCGCGTAGAGCCAAGCGCGGTCGCGTTGCAGCACGTGCATCAGCAGGAGTTCGGTGGAGAGCGCGTGCGACGGAACGCCCGCCGCCTCCAGGCGCTGCATACCCTCTCGCCAGGCGTCGCGAATTAGTTTCGGTAGGGCGGTGGAGCTGGACATGGAGCGGACTGACTCCGCAACTGCGCGTTAATTTTCGTTCAGTTCCTCGTTCAGGCGCTCGGATTCGAAATGGGTAATCAAAGGATCGAGCATCTGTCCGAGCTTGCCATCGATTACGTCGCTTAGCTGGTGCAGGGTGAGGCCGATGCGGTGATCGGTGACGCGATTCTGCGGGAAATTGTAAGTGCGGATTTTTTCGGAGCGGTCGCCGGTCTTGATTTGCCCGCGGCGCTCGGCAGCGATCAGTTGATGCTGCTTTTCCTGTTCCATTTCGTAAAGCCGCGCGCGGAGGACGCGCATGGCCTTGGCGCGGTTCTTGATTTGCGATTTTTCATCCTGCTGCGACACCACCATGCCCGATGGGATGTGAGTGATGCGAACCGCAGAGTAAGTGGTGTTCACCGACTGGCCGCCCGGGCCCGAGGAACAAAAGGTATCGATGCGCAAATCCTTGGCTTCGATTTTGATGTCGATTTCGTCCGCTTCGGGCAGCACCGCCACGGTGGCCGCGGAGGTGTGGATGCGCCCTTGCTGTTCGGTGGCTGGGACGCGCTGCACGCGGTGCACTCCGCTTTCATATTTCAGCTTGGAGTAAACCTTCTGGCCCTGAATCGCCGCGACGATTTCCTTGGTACCGCCGATCGACGAGGCTGAGCTTTCCAGTACTTCCACTCGCCAGCCCTGCGATTCGGCGTACCGCGAATACATCCGGAACAATTCGCCGGCAAAAAGCGATGCTTCGTCGCCTCCGGTGCCGGCGCGAATTTCCAGGATGACGTTCTTTTCGTCGTTGGGATCCTTGGGCAGCAGCAGCAACTTCAATGCCTGCTCGACCACCGCGATGCGCTCCTCGAGCGAGCGCATCTCGTCGTGCGCCATCTGCTTCATCTCCGCGTCGTCGCTTTCGGCGAAGAGCTGTTGGGCGCCCTTTAGATCGGCGTCGATAATTTTCCACTCGCGGTATTTCTCGACGATCTCAGAATATTCGGAGTGCATCTTGGCGAGCTTCTGGTAGCGGGCGGAATCGGAGTGGACGTCGGGCATGGAGAGCTGCGCGTTCAGCTCTTCGTACTTCACTTCGATCTGCTGCAGCTTTTCGTACAACGTCATGTGAGCCATTGGAGCATCCTGGCTGCCGCGTACGGCTGCAATTCGGGTGACCTACGAAATGAGTGGAAAACGACGGCAGACAGCGCCGGATGGTCCGGCGGGGCGAGAATCGCTAATAGAAGGATGCAAACATGCGTCGAGAACCGGAAATAAAGATAGCCGCAAAGATTTGATGTGTCAAACACGGCTGCGGATTCGCGCCGTTTGCCGCCGCGAGGGCCGTGTACTACGATACGGCGTGTTTATGGATTCTAAAGACGCGCCTCTCGCCCAATCGTCTGTCGCCCCCGTGGGGGCATCCGCGGACGGCCAATTTCTGTGGGGCTTCTGGTATCCCGCGCTGCGCAGTTCGCAGATCCATGGGCGGCGGCTCTCGACGGCCACTCTGCTGGAAATTCCGCTGGTGCTGGGCCGCGATGCGCAGGGTCACAGCTTCGCGTTGCGCGACGTCTGCCCGCACCGCGCTTATCCGCTCTCGCTCGGCCATTTCGATGGACGCGCGGTGGAATGCGCCTATCACGGCTGGCAGTTCGATGCGCGAACCGGGCAATGCACCACCATCCCTTCGCTGACTGCCGATTCCAAACTGCGTTGCGATCGTATCTTCGCGGGGAGCTTTCCGTGCGACGAGCGCGACGGCTACGTGTGGGTATTTCTGGCCAACCCAGAAGGCCGCACCCTGGCGCCAGATACCGCACTGCCGGAGGTGCCCGAGCTTCCCAAATTCAGTTCTCGCTACCGCATCACCCACCTCGAGGCGGATTTGGGATGCAGCGTGGATCACGCCATTATCGGGCTGATGGATCCGGCGCACGGCCCCTTCGTTCATCAATCGTGGTGGTGGCGCAGCCGGCGCAGCATTCGCGAAAAGCAAAAGGCATTCGAGCCGATTCCCAATGGCTTCCGCATGAGCCCGCACGCGCCCTCCGCTAACAGCGCGCCGTACAAGCTCTTGAAAATATCTACGGTGGCGAGGTGACCACCCAGATCGATTTCATTTTGCCCAATATTCGCGTCGAACAGATTCGTTGCGGGCCTTACTGGTTTTCCAATCGCACCACGGTCACCCCGGTCCGGCGCGATTTTTGCCGGCTGGATTTTTGCGCGGCGTGGAATCTGTTTCCGTGGATGCCGTTGGTAACTCCGGCGCTGCGTTTTTTCGGGAAGCGCTTCATCGCCCAAGATCAGCGGGTGATCGACAGGCAGCAGCCGGGCTTGAAGGTGCAGCCCAAGCTCATGCTGATCGATGATGCTGACCGCCAGGCGCGGTGGTATTTCGAGCTGAAGGCGGCCTACTTGCTTTCGCAGCAGACCGGTGCGCCGATGACGCATCCGATGACCGGGCCGGTCACCTTGCGATGGAAGTCCTAGCCAAGGTTAACGTCGCTACCGGCCCAGAAACGGGTAGTGTTCCGCCGCGGCCATAAAGAAAAGCATCGGAAACGATAACCAGAATCCGGTGCGCGACGCCAGGAACGACCACCGAATCAACCGCGGGGCCTCGGGCGGGATGGGCGTGCCGTCCTTTACGTAAGCGCGAGCGTAACCGATCAGTCGCTTCTGCGCCCTCCACATCACGCCCCACATATTCAGCAGCATCAGCCATCCCAATCCTCCGCCAACGCTGATCGACAAGTGGGCGTTCGATGATTCCGGGCTCGCGTTCAAACGCAGGATGATCCACGAGGCCGCGAGCACCACTCCAGCCATGGGCACCGCGCGTATCCAGCCGTTATCGAGCGCGCCCTTCGCCGGCATTTGCAGCGCATAAATTAGCGCATAGGCAAGCGTCCAAACCAAAAACCATTCCCCGAACCACCGTGCCGCCAAGCCCGGTTGGCCTGCTATCGCGGCGTCCGCGCCCAAGATGATCCCGAAGTAGCGCAAGGCGACCACCACTGTCACCGCGGCGGAAAAGCGGGCCCAGTTCATCGCCCGCGGCATCAGCTTTGGGTACAGCTTGGCGCGCTCGGACATTTCCAGCTCCATCATCAAGGGAGTGCCCACCAAGTTGAAAAAGTACAACAATCCGATCCAGGTGATCCCGGCGACGATATGAATCCAACGCAAGAAAATTTCCTCATTGGCGACGGCGCCGCTGGGAAAAGTAAAAGGCAGTTGCATAAAGAAGTGGATCAAGGCGCAACACGCGATCATGGCAACCTCCCACGCTACGCTAGTCGAGGGCTGCAGCACTGTCAATTGGCGATGCGGGGTTGCGAAGGGTGGGGTGCCGCACACGCCGTATTCACGTGCGGGCATCTTGCCTTACTGTTCTGCGCTTTTATCCTTTTCAGGTGCCCCACTCTTCCCGGGTTGGGGAAGGGTGGGCGTCCCGACCTTAGACCTGTGTCCGCAAACGCCCCAGAGCCCAACGCGCGTGCTCGGCGATCAGCGCGTCAGGACCCGCCGCGAGACGCGAAAGAACATCCACCACTCGCGGATAACTCTCCGCCGACGCCTCAGAATTGCCGAGCGCGACGCAGGCGTTGCGAATCAAGCCGCGCCACTTGGTCCGCTTGATACTGCTGCCGCGAAAAATTTCGCGGAAATCCGTTTCGGTGAGCGACGCGATCCAATCGAGCGCCGGGGAAAATAGCGAATGGGCAGCGGCGCCCGAAGATTCCTCGGTACCGCGCGGTTGCGGTGAAAACTCGCGCGGGCGAAAATTCTGTGTTGCCGCGATCGGCGCCTTGCGGTTCCACGGACAGACGTCCTGGCAAATGTCGCAGCCAAAAATCATCTGGCCAACCCCGGGGCGCAACTCTTCGGGAATGGGACCGCGCAGCTCGATGGTCAAATACGAAATGCAGCGGCGCGCATCGAGCACGTAGGGCTCGATGATGGCCTGGGTGGGGCAAGCATCGATGCAAAGCGTGCAATTCCCGCACAGGTCGGCCACCGGACCCTCCGCCCCAACCGTCGGCGCCAATTCCAGCGTGGTAAGGATCACCGCCAGAAAGATCCACGAGCCCAGTTCAGGATGAATGAGCAGCGTATTCTTGGCCACCCATCCCAGACCAGCCCCATGGGCCGCGCTGCGCTCAGAGATCGGGCCGGTATCGACGTAAGAACGCGCGGTAAACGCTTCGGGAATCTCCGCGCGCATTTTGCAAGTCAAGGCGTCAAGCATCTTCCCAATCACGGTGTGATAGTCGTCGCCCCAGGCGTAGCGGGAGACCCATCCACGGGGCGTGCCGTCATCCGCCAGTATTTGCGTTGAGTAGGGCTGCGCAGCGTTGTAATTCAGGGCCAAGACAATAACGCTCCGGGCGCCTTCGAGCACCGCCACAGGATCGAGCCGGCGCGGATCGTGCAGATATTTCATCTCCCCGGCGAAGCCGCGCTCCAGCCAGCGAGTAAGGGCGTCACGCTCGGCAAGCATCTCCGCGGCAGGCACCACGCCGCACAGGTCGAACCCGATAGCCCGCGCCTGCTGGCAGATCCATCCGGTGCGTTCTTCGCTTGTCGCGCACTCTGGCTGAAAACTCACGGTCACCTTCGCAAGCCAAATGCTGCTTAGCTGCAACACTTACTAGCTACCGCATCGCGGCGCTGCTACAATGTCTCTCCATGGCCAATTGGCGCCAAGTACAAGCACGCATTCGCAAGGCGAAGAACGCCCCCGACGCAGTGCAGAAGCTTAGCGAACTATTTGAAAAGACGCGCGATGGTATGGTGGCCTTTGAGCTCGCCACTCTGCAAGAAAAACAAGGCAACAGCGACGAGGCCGTTCGCTGGCTGACCAGTGCTGCAGAACATTTTCGCCGCTCCGACTGGAAAAACAAAGTCGCTGAAGCGCTAACCCGCCTGGGCGCTGCCGTCCCCGCATCGCTACTCACTGCGGATGCCTCGGGCGCGGCCAGGCCAGCGGCAGAAAAATCTGAGACGCCGCGAAGAACGTCCGATGATCCCGCGAGCGTTCCTTCCCTCGCGGCCGGTGAAATCGTCGAAAGCGCGGAAGAAACGGAAGAAGAAGACGAGGAGACCGCTAACGCGCCAACCTCCGCCGCCACAAACACGGCCGGAACCGCGGCAACAGATGGCGCCGCAGCCTCTGGAAAGCGCCGGCGTCGCGGACGCCGCGGTGGCCGCGGACGACGGAAGAAGGGCGCAGCCGCGCAAGCCCCGGGTCTGCCTTCGCAGTCCTTCGCCAGATCTACTCCTTCGCAAACTAGTCGTATCGAGCCTGCGCCAACGATTGCCATTCCGTCCCCAGCTCTGGACCGTCGCGCTGCGAGTTCAGATCGCATCGAACATGCCTCGGCGCGCGCGGCGTGGGTGCGGCCGGAACCTGAAATTGCCCCGCTGATGCCGTCGGAGCGAGGCTCTGGGCGAGCCGGTGAGCCCGCACTGGCATCGCGCCTGGCGCACCTGGAGAATACCCTGCGGCGACTGGTCTCGAGCCCGCTGCACAAGCTCGAAGAGGCCGACGAGGCACCGGCCGGGCCAGGAGTTTTCCTGGTGTCGGATTCCGACCTGGTTACCTCCTATTATATTGAGGCCTGCCAGACCCTGCGGATCGGACTTGGGCATCTGCTGCGTGGTGGCCGCGGCCCACGTACTCATCCCGATGGTACTTTGCGCTCAAGGTTGGCCGAGCATCTCGGGATCAGCGAATCAAAAGTCGGGGACTACATGAAGAAATACTGCGTGGTGCGGTGGATTCAACTCGACGACGCAGCCCCGCATTTCGCCCACTTCGCTATCGGCGTGCTGCGGACCCCTCTAAACTCCGATTGAACTTCATACAGAAAACAGGATTCAGCGCCGGCCGCGTATGCCAGGCGCCGCAAACGTTGGGCTTAGCCTTCGAGAACCCCCAAAAACGGCCTCCCGCTGGGTGCCCAATATCCCCATTTAGCCCCCCTAGGCGACCATTGAGCGTTTCACACTGGACGCCTGGCCCAAAAACAGCCATTCTCCCGTACGCTAAAGATTCCGGGGGTTTTGTGGGCTTTTGTGATAAAGTCCCGGAACTCGAAGCGGGGCGTTAGTGTTCTCATTGATAAGCTGTAACCGAAATTCTGGCTTTAATGTCAAAAGAATCGTGGGGGTACCGATATGCCTAGCCTAAGCCGTACGATTTGGAAATCATTCGATTGGGTGTTGTGCCAGGGCGCTGCGGCCACATTCAATACCGTGCAGTTCTTCAATAAGCGTAACCCGAATCCTTCCTTCACTCCGAAATGGTCCGACAAGCCCCTGCTGAAGTCCTGGCAGAAGAGCAAGCCGACGCTGGGCTGGCCGCGCACCACGGACTCACTGTGTCCGGGTTGCGTCACCGAAGCTCGCGACGCCATCATCAACGGCACCAAAGATTGGATGGACCTGGTCCACGAGAAGGTGGGCGAGATCAAGGCGCAGATCATCGAGCGCGATGGGCAGATCTGGATGGTGAAAGAGTGCCCGACGCACGGTTTGTATGAAGACTTGATGGCCGTGGACGCCAAGTTCCTGGAATGGATCGAGAAGAATTTCCCCGGGCGCGATATTCCCGCGCACAACGATGAAACCTTGCATCGCCACGGCTCCAGCACGGTGCGCTATGGCCGCGGCTCGGTGCTGACGGTCGACCTCACCAATCGCTGCAACATGATGTGCGATCCCTGCTTCATGGACGCCAACCAGGTGGGCTACGTCCACGAACTGAGTTGGGAAGAAATTCAGGAAATTCTCGAGAACGCCACCAAGATCAAGCCGCGCCGGCAGATGTCGGTGCAGTTTTCGGGTGGCGAGCCGACCATGCACCCTTACTTCCTCGACGCCGTGCGCTTTGCCCGGAAAGTGGGCTACAACAGCGTGCAGGCGGCGACCAACGGCATCGAATTCGCCAAGAGCAAGGACTTCAGCAAGAAGGCCTTTGAAGCCGGTCTGCGCTACGCATATTTGCAGTTCGACGGCATCGGCAACGACGCCAACAGCCACCGGCAGGTGGGTAATTTGTTCGACGTCAAGCTGCGCGCCATCGAGAACATGCACGAGGCGGGCATCGAAATCGTGCTGGTAACGACGATCGTCAACAACGTGAACAACGATCAAGTCGGCCCAATCGTCAAGTTCGCGATGGACAACCCCAAGAAGATCGCCTTCGTTTCGTTCCAGCCGGTTTCCTTTACCGGGCGCGACGAAGAGATCACCCCGGAGCGCCGCCTGCGCCAGCGCTACACCCTGTCGCACTTGGCGAAGGACGTAAGCGCGCAAGTCGGCAAGGTGGAACCGACCCGCGACTGGTTCCCCATTTCCTTCATCAGCACCTTCGCCGGGTTCTCCGACCTGGTGCACGGCCCGGATTCGCAGTGGGGCTCGCTCTCTTGCGGCTGCCATCCCAACTGCGGCGTCGGCACCGCGCTGATGATCAACAAGGAAACCAAGGAATGGGCTCCAGTCCCCCGCTTCCTGGATGCTCAACAACTCACAGCCGACGTCACTGCCATCACCGATGCGGCTCGCGGCAAGAAATTTTCCAACTTCATGATGGCCATGGCGCTGCTGAAGAACTACAAGCCGTTCCAAGCGCCGCCTAGCCTGGCCCTGAAGGATTTGTTCAAGAAGTTCGACAAAACCTGGGCGCTGACTAAGGATGCCGACAAGAAGTTCGGCAGGACCAGCCCCGACCGCACTTACCAAGACGCCATGAAGCGCCGCGCGGAAGATCCCTGGAACTTCCTCTTCATCGCCGGCATGTGGTTTCAGGATCTCTTCAACTACGATTTCCGCCGCACCGAAATGTGCATCATCCCCTACGCCACGCAGCAGGGTGAAATTTCCTTCTGCGCCTACAACACCGGCGTGGGTTGGCGGAAAATCATCGAGAACATGTACAAAAACGCGACCGTTGCGCAGTGGTACAAGACCCACGGCAAGCACGATATCTTTGCCAAGGGCAAAAAGGTCGATTTGGCCAGCTATGAGCACTCCCTGCGCATCGATGCCGCTGACGCCGCGAAGGTTCGCACCTTGGAGCACGATATCCCGCAGACCGCAGCCGAAGAAGACCGCATTCGCCGCAAGAAGGCCTTCGAGGAAGCTGCCCGCGTTCGCAAGATTTACGAAGAGTTGGTGCTGAAGAAGCCCAACGAGCCGGTCGTGCAGATCAGCTCGATGGAGGCCATCCGCATCGCCGTCCCCGGCGCAGCAGTAAAACCGGCGAACGGCAACGGAAATGGCACGCCAGCCCCAGCCCCGTCGTCCGAAACCGCCGCAGTAACCGGCGACTAGCCTTTAAGCCCAACCAAAGCCTCAATCCCGAAAATGCCCCGGCTTCGGCCGGGGCATTTTTTTGCCGGCCCTCTTCCCCGCGCAACCTGCTCCATAACTCCGGAGTTCGTAGCTAGCAGTTCCACGTTTCGAAGGTCTTCCGTTTCCAAGGTCGACGGTTCCACGCTTCTACGCTTCGAGTAATTCCCGCTGTTAGGCGTCCAGGTTTTGGTGCAGTAGAATTTGCTACAATCGCGCGATATGAAGGTGAAATCCGTCGTGCCGCGACACAAATCGGCCGCCCAAAACCAACCATCCGCGAGCGAACACGTCTTCTGCGCGCCCATCTACAAGATCGGAATCCTCCGATGCATAGACGTCCCCCGCTCCGTCTCCGCCCAATGGAGAGATCACACCCACGTCCCAGTACAAGCGCGGATCGAAGGCCTCCCCACTCGCGGCACCCTAGTCCCCCGAGGGCGCGGCGCTTTTCGCCTCCACATCCATAGCAAGATTTGGAAAAAACTAGGCGTAGACGCGGGCGCAGCCATCGAAGTGGCGCTGCGGTTTGATGGGGAATCTCGTGAGCCGATTGTCCCCGACGATTTAGCGGCAGCGCTGGCGGATGCGCCGCCAGCCCTGCGCGTCTTTCGCGGCCTGACGGCCAACTTTCGTGCAGCGATCGTGCGGTGGGTTACAGCGGCGAAACGAGGCTCGACGCGGGAGAAACGTCTCACGCTCTGCGTGCGCCGTATGCACGAACGCGCGACCCGAGCCGTCCAATCGCGGCCCCGGGATAAATCCGCCCACCCGTGGAAACCTGGGCTAAAATAGGCCGATGCCGATCTCCCGAGAACAAGCTCGCGCCAACCACACCACCGAAACGGGCCACGAACAATTTTCAGACACCATTTACGGCGTGCTCTGCGCCGGCTGCCGCAACTACATCCTGATCGACAACACCAATTGCCCGCGCACCTGCCGAGAACATGAAACCTGCCGCCAAGCCTACAGCTAGCAAAAACCTACTTTTCGATTCGCAACTGGGTGAGTAGGAACGCGTAGTCGAACGCAACTTCCCTATACGGATCGTATCGTCCGGACGATCCGCCGCGCCCCGCAGCCATATTGACCTTCAGGATCAAGACGTTGTTGTCGGTCTTCAGCGAGCGCAACTTGCCGAGCATCAGAAAAGATGTAATACACTCGCCGTTAAACGAGCTCGAAATTAATCCCGGCGGTGCCCAAGCGGGCGGTCAGTTCATCACCCCAGCCGGTCACGGGGTGTCAGTATGCCGCCGGAACCCGGCTTCGCGCCGGGTTGAGCATTGTCTGACAGCACCAGGACCAAGGCCGACTCGCACAGGCATTTAACCGTGAACCGGTTTCCCGCGTCGCCCTGACCTTCGAGAACGCCGCGGACGCGCGTACCGCTCTTCGCGGTGCCTATGAACTTACATTCGACGGAGCCTTCATTCATGGCCTTTTCCGAAGGTCTCTCGCCTGGCTGCGGTAATAGGGGTTTGATGATCCAGCGTCCAAATCCCCAACCGAGAATGGAACCGAGGTTAGTGTGTTGATCGACCCCACCAGAAAGGGAGCTAGTCGCCGATCCAGCAAGCCGTCATAGCCATACTCCTGGTACCGCCAGTGCCACCGCCGCATCTGTGGGTCGGTGATCCCGATGGTCTCGGCTGCTTGCCACCAGCTAATCTTCTTCGCTAAAGCTCGCAAGATCACTTCTTGGATCTTCATCGTCCGCTCCAGGGCGGCCATCGGGTAGCAGTTCATGTCTGTCTCCAGGCATGCATCTTGCTCCCTAGCCGCTTCTTAGAAAGCGGACATATCGTGTGCTAATCAGACCGGACATATCGTGTGCTAACGACACGGCGGCTCCTGGCCGGTTGACGCCACCCGCTGGGTTGCGTACCATGCGCGAGTTCTGCCGAGAGCCGATCGAGATTCATTGGCACGAGGCGCGAGGTGCGATGAAGCGAGTACTCACAACTCTGCTGTGGACCGCCATCGTCCTGGCCGGAGTTTCGGGCCTGGGGGCGATCGCTTTCGAGCGCGGGGAACATCTGAACGCGGGATGGTTCCTGATCGCGGCAGTTTGCACCTATCTGGTCGCTTACCGTTTTTACTCCGCCTTTCTCGCCACTAAAGTTTTCATGCTCGACCCTGGTCGCGCCACCCCTGCTGAACGCCTCGAAGATGGCCGCGACTTTGTGCCCACTAACAAATGGGTGCTCATGGGCCATCACTTCGCCGCAATCGCCGGGCCCGGGCCGCTGGTCGGCCCCACTCTCGCAGCGCAATTCGGCTACCTGCCCGGAACGCTTTGGCTGATTTTGGGCGCGGCACTGGGAGGATGCGTTCAGGACTTCACCATTCTGGTGTGCTCGATTCGCCGCGACGGCAAATCGCTGGGGCAGATGGCCCGCGAGGAAGTGAGTAAACGCGGCGGATCGATCGCGGTGCTCGCAGTGCTGGCGATCATGGTAATTCTGCTCGCGGTAGTGGCGCTGGTGATCGTCAAAGCGCTGAAGGAATCGCCGTGGGGCACCTTTACCCTGGTGATGACCATTCCAATCGCGCTGCTGATGGGCGTGTATCTGCGGTTCGTCCGGCCGGGGCGGGTGCTGGAAGCTTCGGTGGCGGGATTTGCTTTGATTCTGCTGGCGGTAGTCGGCGGGCAATGGGTAAACGCGTCGCCCGCCTGGTCGGCGGCGTTCACTTGGTCCGGTTCGGCGCTGGCGATCGCCATTATCGTATACGGATTCGCGGCCTCGGCGCTGCCGGTGTGGCTGCTGCTGGCGCCACGCGATTATCTGAGCGCATTCGTCAAGATCGTGGTGATGTTGTTGCTCGCGGGCGGGATCGTGTGGGTGCGTCCGGTGCTGGAAATGCCGGCGCTGACGCGATTCGTCGATGGCAATGGCCCGATCTTCGCCGGAAAAGTCTTTCCCTTCTGTTTCATCACCATCGCGTGCGGAGCGATCAGCGGATTCCACTCGCTGATTTCTTCGGGCACTACTCCCAAAATGATTATGCGCGAGACCCATGCGCGGTTCGTCGGCTATGGCGCGATGCTGATCGAATCGTTCGTGGGGGTGATGGCCATGGTGGCGGCCTGCGCGCTAACCCCTGGCGTCTACTTCGCAATCAATAGTCCCGCGGGAATCGTGGGAAAAACTGCCGAAGCGGCGGCAAACACCATTTCCGGATGGGCATTTCCGCTCGACGCCCAAACCATGACGGACCTGGCCCGCCGCGTGGGCGAGCACACCTTGCTGGACCGCACTGGCGGTGCTCCTTCGCTGGCGGTGGGGATGGCGCAAATTTTCAGCGGCACCATCGGCGGCGAACGCTTTCTGGGAATTTGGTATCACTTCGCCATCATGTTCGAAGCGCTGTTCATTCTCACCGTGCTCGATGCAGGCACGCGCGTGGGACGTTTCATGGTGCAGGATTTTGGCGGACATTTCTGGAAGCCGCTCGGACGCACCAACTGGGTCCCGGGCGTATGGATCAGCAGCGGCCTGATTGTGGGCGCATGGGGATTTTTTCTGTGGCAGGGAGTACAAGATCCCCTGGGCGGAATCAACTCTTTGTGGCCGCTCTTTGGCATTGCCAATCAACTACTGGCCACCGTAGCGCTAGTGGTGGCTACCACCATCATTCTGAAAATGGGCGAGCGGCGGTTCGCTTGGGTCACCCTGGCGCCGATGGCCTGGCTGGTTACGGTGACCATGACCGCCAGCTATCAGAAAGTTTTTCATTGCAATCCGCGTATCGGATTTCTCGCGCAGGTGCGGGTCTTATCCGCGCAGTTGGCGTCCGGCGCGATTCCTCCGGATCGTGTGGCCACTACCCATCGCATGATTTTCAATAACCGGCTGGACGCGGCGGTGACTTTGCTTTTAGCCGGAATGGTTCTGGTGCTGGTGATCGAAGCGATTGGCGAGTGGATTGCCATCGTGCGCGGAACCAAAGTCGCGGAACTGTATGAAGCACCCTACCTAGCAACCCAGTGGGTGGAGGCGGACTTGTGAAAACTCGGGGTGATTCGCGATGGGGAATTTTTGAGAAACTGTGGTGGGGATTCCGCCAAATGAGCGGCGATGCGGCGTATGACGTCTACCTTCGGCATTGGCGCCGGTGCGGCGCAGCCGAGAAAACTCAGCGGCTATTGACGCGCAAAGAGTTTTACCTGGAGCGAATTCAGCAACGGTATCGCACGCCTAGCCGCTGCTGTTAACCCGGGAATCCACTGAAAAATCAGCATTTCCGCGCGTTTCCCGGCCCCCAGGGGGCAGCCAACTGAAACCAACGGCACAGCACCTAATTTAAGTGATAGACGCCCGTGCGCGGGAAACCTATAATTTAGGTTCGTGCAACTCAAGCGGGCGCCGGGCATCCAACAGCTATCGAAATACACAGGGCACTCGTTGTAGTATCCGAGGTCATCACAGATGAAACCGGCGATCGTTAAGAATTCCTCACCAGTCCAGGAAGCTCGCCCTGCTGCCGCCGCGCTGCAGATGTATCTGGAAACCCTTTCTTATAAGACCCGTGAACGCCTCGAGCTCATCAACATCACCCGGGACTTGAACGACGTGGTGAAAAAGCACGGACTGAAGGCCGGCTTCGTGCTGGTGCAGTCACTGCACACCACCACCGCCGTATTCATCAACGAATTTCAGCATGCCCTGCTCGACGACATCAAATCGTTTATCGAGCGTCTGGTGGGCCGCTTCGAATACTGGCGGCACAACGATCCCAATCTCTCCGAATGTCCCCGAAAAAATGCGGATTCGCATCTGCGCGCCATGCTGCTGGGCCACACTATTTCGCTGCCGGTAAGGAATGGCGAAGTGGCGCTGGGCTACTGGCAGTCGGTAATTCTGGCGGAGCTGGATGGTCCGCGCGAGCGCGCCATTCACGTCCAGGTAATGGGCGTCCCCGAAACACCCAAAGAATAATTCTCTTCCCTGAATTCTTTCTGGTTTCTTGATGCACGCCAACGCCTCAGCAATACCGCGAGATGCTGCGTTTCGCTTCGGCCAGCGCCTGCAGAAACTTCTCAGCGTCCGGCCGGTTTTCCGGCGGCACCTCGAGCTGCCTTCCCATCCGCACCGCAATCTGATGCGCCATGTTGCGGCGCACGACGGGATCGAGAGCGGCGCGGCGGTCCAGAAACGCTTCGATCAACCGCAATTCTTCGTTGGAGATTTTTCGGGGATCGCCGGTCATGCTGGCGTCCGTGGACGGCGCGTGGCTTGCCGGAACGATGCCCTGAAGCGGCGCTTCGCGGACCACCACCGTCCCCGACACCCAATCCCCCACGCGCTTGCTCTGCCGACTGAAAAACGCGCAGGCGATGCCCACCGCATAAATTCCGGGCAGCGCATCCACCGTCCGCAGCAGGTTGCGCACCACCGCTTCGTAGACCCCGATGGGGCGTCCGTCGTCGCGAATCACCCGCAAGTGGGTGAGGCGCTTTCCGGGCGTTTGCCCGTTCCACACCGCTTCGAACACCGCGAAATACGCAAACTGAATCAGAAACAGCAGGATCACGAACAACGCTTGTATCCAAACTTGGGTATGCCGGTTGATGAATTCAACATTGGGCGCAGCGATCTCAAACACCACCACGAATGTCAGGACGGTGACAACCTGCAGCAGTGTGTCGGCGGCCAGCGCCAGAAACCGGCTGCCAATTCCCGCCACCGCAAACTCCAGCGGCGTCTGCTCCGGAGTTTCGATGGTAAGCTGGTCCGGCGAGGACATAGTGATCTCCGCGCGTTGGCTCGAAAAGCACGGCCCCCATTGGAAGAGGCTCGAAGAATTACTCGGACATGCCGGACGTGCCGGCGCTTCCGCTCTCGCTCATCGCGAACTGCAGGAACTCGCGCTGCTGTATCGTCAAGCAGCTTCCGATCTCTCGGTGGTGCGCGAAGATGCCACCAGCGGCCGGGTTACCCTCTATCTGAATCAACTGCTGGGGCGCGCGCACAATATCATCTACATGAGCCGGAAGCCACACTCCCGGGGTTTGCGGCCCTTCTTCCTCGAAACGTTCCCGGAAATCTTTCACGAAACCTTTTCCTACACTTTCGCCGCGTTCGTGATTTTTCTTGGCGCTGCTGTCGCCGGGGTTCTGATGTGCATGGCCAATCCCGGATTCGAACGCTACCTGCTCGGACCGGATATGATGGACACCATCGCCCAACACAAAATGTGGACTCACTCCATTGTAAGCGTCAAACCGCTGGCCTCCAGCCAGATCATGACCAACAATATTTCCGTGTCCCTGGTCACTTTCGCCCTGGGCATCACCGCCGGCATCGGCACCGTTTGGATGTTGATCTTCAACGGATTGCTCTTTGGCGTGGTGAACGCCGCGTGCTGGGACGCGCACATGTCCTTGATGCTGTGGTCCTTCGTCGCGCCGCACGGCGTGCTCGAGCTGCCGGCAATCTTTATCGCCGGCGGCGCGGGACTCTTGCTGGCACGCGGGATGCTTTTCCCGGGCCATCTGCCGCGCGGCGCGTCGATCGAGCTCGCCGGCGCCAAAGCGGTTCGCCTGGTGCTGGGCATGCTCCCCATCCTGGTGCTGGCAGGCATCGTGGAAGGTTTCATTTCACCCAGCGATCTGAATCCCGCGCTGAAATTTTCACTGGCCGGAGCTTTGACGGTGCTGCTGGTGGTTTATCTTTCGCGAAAGAAACGGCTGCGCATTCGCTCCGCTACAGCAGGTTCCGCTCCTTCACTTCCAAATATCGATTGATCAGCGACGTCGAGAGCCGTCCGGCCTCGGCTTCCAGCGTCAGCACGCCCAGTTGGCGCACCCGCCGCAGAAACAGATCGCGCCGGTGCACCACTTCCAATGCGGCGGCGTAGCGGTACATTGCATCCAGATTTTTGGGCTTCTCCGCAGCGGCTTGGCGAAGTTCGGGCTGCGCGATCACCACCAGCAGCACCAAGTGCCGCCGCGCCAGCAGAGCGGCGGCTTCGATCACTTCGGGAGTGCTAGCTGTTTCCGCCAGGTCGGTGATCCAGACCACCAGGCTGCGCCTTTGCTGCGAACCCAGAAACGCATCCGCGGCGCGCATGTGATCCGCTTCGTAAGGTTCGCCATGCACCTGCGCCAGCGATTCAATGATCGAACGCAGATGCAAAGCGCCGCGTCCCGCTCCCAAACGCTGTTGCGGGCGACGGCCGTATGCGAGCAGCCCTACGCGGTCGCCGGAATAAAACGCCACCTGCACCAGGCTCAGCGCGGCGTTCACCGCGTAATCGAGCTTGCTGAATTGCGCCACCCGCGCCCGCAGTAACCGCCCGGCATCCACCAGCAACCACACCGTCTGGCTGCGCTCGGTCTGAAATACTTTAGTCACCAGCAAGCCGCGGCGCGCGGTCGCCGTCCAGCAAACATCCCGCCACTCGTCCCCCGCGCGGTAATCCCGCAGGCATTCGAATTCCCGGCCCTGTCCGCGCTGGCGCTTCAAACGCTTTTCCAGTTCGATCTGCCGGCTGCGAATCAGGAAGATTTTCTGCCTGCGGGCCTCCTCTAGGTTTGGGTAGACCCGCACGGTCTGCTGGATATCCGCCGCCGCCCAGCGCTCTGCGACGCCCAGGGTGCTCTGGTAGCGGATCCCGGCGCGCCCGAATTTCGCGTCGCCTCGCTCGCCGGGCTCAATCCGGTACGAGGCCGTTGCTGTTGCGCCCGCCGCAACCGTTAACGACAACTCGGGCAGGTCGGCGCGGATCACTCCGGGAGCATCGTCCACGATCATGGCGATCACCGCGCGCCGTCCGCGATTTTCCAATTCCAATTTCAGCGATGCCGGTGTCGCCAGCGCCAGCGGAGAATTCCACACCCGGCGGAGGGTGATCTCCGTGGGCTTCGGCAGGCGTATCAGGTCGAACGCCCAAATCGCCAGTGCCAACAAATCCCACGCGAACATCGCGCCAATGAAGCGATGGTCCGCCCACGCCGGCCCGATCCACACCAATCCGAGCAGCAGCAAGAGGAAAAAGCGCGGACCAAACGCGGCGCCGAAGCGGCCGGCGGGAATCCCTGGTGACTCGGCCGTCGCGGGTATCAGATGGTTCGCCGCGCTCATTGGGGCACTTCAACTCCGGACAGAGTTTCGCGAACCACGTCGTCGGTGGTCAGCCCTTCCAGATCGGCTTCGGGCTTCAGCATCAGGCGGTGGCGCAAAACCGAAAGCGCAGAGGCCTTCACATCGTCAGGCACCACAAAATCGCGGCCCTCCGTGGCGGCCGTCGCTTTGGCCACAAACATCAAGGCGATCGCCGCGCGCGGGCTTGCTCCCAGGCTCACCGCCGGGGCCTGGCGCGTCTGGCGGACGATGGCGATGATGTAATCGAATAGCGCAGGTTCAACTCGTACCTGTTTTACTTCCTGGCGCGCATTTTCGAGCATCGCGGGAACCACCGGGCGCAAACCCAAACGGTCCAGCGAACGCGGTTCGAAGCCGGTTTGATATCGCTCCAGGATGGTTCGTTCTTCTGCGGACTCAGGATAACGAATGCGGATCTTCATCAGGAAGCGGTCGAGCTGGGCCTCCGGCAGCGGATACGTGCCTTCGAATTCGATCGGGTTCTGCGTCGCGAACACTCCAAAATTCCTGGAGAGCAGGTGGGTGGTACCGTCGATGGTTACCTGAGTTTCTTCCATCGCTTCTAGCAGCGCCGATTGCGTCCGCGGCGGCGTCCGATTGATTTCGTCTACCAGCAGCAGGTCGGTAAAGATCGGGCCGCGATGCAGGGAAAAGCTATTGAGCGCCTGATTGAAAACGTTGGCTCCCAGTATGTCCGCGGGGATCAGGTCGGGCGTGCACTGTACCCGCTGGAATTGGAATTGAAACAACTGCGCCAGCGTTTTCACAGCGAGGGTCTTGGCCAAGCCTGGCACGCCTTCGATCAGGGCGTGGGCGTTGGTGAGAACCACCAGCAGCAGGTCGTCGATCAGCTGGCGCTGTCCGACGATCACCTTGGAGCACTCGTCGCGAACGTGCTGAGCCAGTTCGCATGCGATGGTCATTGGTTCATTCTCCTCGTTCCGATTTTCGGGTTATCCGGTTGCCATCAGCGGCACGCTGGCCTCGCCGCCCTTCGAGACGCTCGGAATAATCGTGCAAGCGCTGGACCAGGTCCAGCGCGTCCAGCTCCGGCAACGCCAGGCCGCTCGACGCCCGCTCCGCGCGCACCAGTGTGTCCTGCAGAGCGGGCTCGGTCCAGCCCATCTGCGCTGCGGCGGTGCGGCAAACATCGGGAATTCGGGCGCGCGGAGGCAAGCCCGAGCGCCGCGCAAACAAATATCGAAAGCGCTGCGAAGCCGCGGAGACCGCTGCGTTTCCGGCGTGGGCGTCCTGATATAAATCGCCGAGCGTCTCCACAAACTCGAGCGGCGAAAGCCGGGCCGCCACTGCGGGCGCGCGCACTGGCCCGCTGCGCCGCGAAAACGTAATCAACAGCGCCAGCAATAGGATTCCCATCTGCGCCGCCACCCAAGGCAGCGGGGTGCCGGCGATATAAGTGCCCAAGGAATCGCGCTGGCCGTGAAAATATTCATCCCACAGCACCCGGTTGCGTCCCGGCGGCCCCAGGGTATTTAAGAACAGCGCCAGATTTCCGCTGGAGGCGATCTCCCCATTGGTGAGCGGTGTCGACGCGGCCCACCACAACGCCGAACCTTTTCCCTTGGAATAGAGAAGCACTACGGACTCGCTATGATCTCCGTAGATGGTCACCGGCGCCACAGAGTCGCCGGCCCAGAACGCGGGATCGGCCATGGTAATCTTGGGCGCGCCCCGCGTCAGCGGGCTGGCCGCCATCGCACGATATTCTTTGGGCTCGGCGAGCGCGTCGCCGGCGTTAATGGCTTTGCCATCCGGCAAAAAACCCGCCGCGCCGGCGCCGGTAGCGAGCACCATGCCGCCCGCGGAAATAAAGCGGTGCAGCGCGCGCAAGTCTTCCATCTTGGGATGCTCTCGCGGCTCCGCCAAAATGAGAATCGTGTTGTGCGCATCCGTAGGAAGGTCAGAGGGCGGGTGCTCCCAGCGCTCCACCGAATAGCCGAGTTCCGCCAGCAACAAGTATGCGGCCTTGGCTCCGCGCCATCCCGTGGAATAGCTTGACGGGTAGCCCGGACCGTTCTGGCCGGGTCCGGAGATCACCGCGCCCGCGATCAGCAGCGCCGCGAGCACCATACCCGCGACAATCAGGAGGCGGCGATCGCGTGTGTCGAGCGCAGCAGGCATCCGATCCTTTCGAGTTGCGAGACCACCTCGTCCCAATCCGCCGCGGTGGCAGCGTGATCGCCGTACCAAGTCCATTCCAAGCGCTGCGTCAAATTCGCCAGCGGTTCGCGCTGCGTCAGTTTTGCATCCAGCACTCGCAGCGATTCCCGCGGGGTGCGCGCGCGATCCGGCGGCAGCGCGCCCGATTCTTCCAGCCGTGCGATCCCCGCCCAGTACGCGCAATGGATCGCATCGCGATACCCGCCGCGCTGAGCGGCAGCGACGGCTTCCCGAGCCCACTCCCGCGACCCAGCGGGCGGCTTCGCGGCTCCGCGAAGATCGAGAGTCTGCTGGCGCGAGCGTTCGCGTAAGTAGCGCACTGTCCACCAGGAAAGCGCCAGGAACGCCACAACGATTGCGGCCCATGCAAAATAGTCGGTGGCATGCCCGGAAATGTGCACCTTACGAAAAATCTTGCTCAGCATGCGGTCGAGCCACCTCTTGACTTTGTCGATGAGTCGATCGATGGGCGACGGACCTTGGGCGCCGGCAAATTCCTTCCGGCTGAGGATGGCGTTGAGTTTTTTTCGGGCGTCGTCTGCGGCGGCCGGCCCAGGCGGAGCAAGGGTGAGGCTCGCCGCACTCTCCCGCAGCGTGGCGAGATGCGCCTGGATTTCCTTTATGCGCGCGTTCCGATGATCGCCGTTGGCTTCTATATCGTATAGCGCACGGGTCAGCCAGTTCGCGGGTACTCTTACCGGCGAACCGTCCACGTTGACGTTCCACTCCGGTGGCACCGTTTTCCTTAGTGCTTTCAGCGCTGCGGCGTCTTCCGGCGCGTTTTCGATGGCGTGGGTCCAACGATCGAGCTCGGAGACGTATTGCGGAAGGGACAACACCGGTCCCCCAGCCTGGTCTGCCGCCAAACCGTTGGCCATTTCGATAACCGGTGGCGGCGCGCCGGACGGTGCGCCGGAAGCGCTCGCGGCGTGGGGGAAAAGCAAAAGAAGAACGCTCAATATTAAGAATGGTCGAGGTATTCGCAATTCCAATCCAACGAAGCCGCGCGGTTCAAGGTCCAGCAGATGCTCAGCAATCCCGGCAGCAGGCCTTTGCTGCCCGTTGACCGAACACCAACCAAACCACAGACAATTCTAACTGGGAACGAACCCCGGAGGTGCAGTTTGCGGGCCACTTTCGATCTGCGCAATCATGTGCTGCAAATCGAAGCCCTCTTTGCGAACCCGCTGATCGTAGTAATACAGCACCAAAGCAATCATAGTCAGCGGGCTGCTGACGGTGCTGCCGCAAGCCGCCGAAATCGAAGTCGCCAAAGTGAGCCACCCCGGCGGACCGCCTTTCAGCATGAATAAACCCATGGCCACAAGAAATGGGCCCTGAAAAATCAAAATCACCGCGTAGCTAACAAACACCATCAGTAGCACACCCAGAAAAATATGCCAGCGTCTTCCCTGCGTTAATTCAATGCTGCGGCGCAGCGCGCCACCGACGCTGGCGTCCTCCAACAGCAGGGCGGGAATCACCAGCGAGAAAACCATACACACAAAAATCGCCGCGGCCACAACAGCCACGACGAACGACGTAAACAGTAATATCACCGCTGTCCCTGCCCCAGCCCCGAGGTTCGCCCCCATACCCGTGGCAGCGAAAAGGCCAAAGAGCAGGCTGAGACCCACCGCGAACACGACTCCTATACCCGCTAAAATCAGACCGACCGTAATCAGCAGACCCAACAGCCGCCAAAATCGCCGCAACGCCTTTTGGTAGGAACCCCGAATAGTGGCGGTGCGGCCCAGGTACACATCGGAAACTGCGAGCGCGATGGCTCCCAGCCCCAGCGTCGCCGCCACCATAATCACCGGGAATATCAGCAGATAAAGCATTGCCAAGAAGCCGGCATCAAATGGCGGGGGTTGACCCGGCCGCAGCTGGATCAATTTCCCCCACATGCCAAACGAGTAAAGATTGGTGGGAATCTGCACCGCCGCGGGAATCGCCATCACCCCGGCGAAGAGCGCGAAGTGATTTCGATACAACGTGAAAACGCGATCCAGGATTTCTCCCAGACTCAAGGGGCGAAGGTCGTATGGCGCCGCCACATCTTCCTCCTGGATTGCCGATCACCTTGAAGGAAACGATCTAAACACGGAGGTGCCCCGAAGGCAACGGGCATGGGAGGTTAACAACCGAGTACTTCCCGGGCAGCTGTGTCACAGAGGCGTCGTGACCTGTGCCGGCCCAGGTACTTTGACACTCCGGCCTGTCCTGGAATATTGTCTTGGCTCCCCGGAGGTTGCTCACCCGGGCTTGCTTTGTACCCTGTGCTCCAGCCCTTATGAACCTTACCCAATTCTTCGGTCTGCTCGGCGGCCTACTGGTACTGGCGTTTGTCGCCAACCGGCTGGCGCGATGGACGCGCGTGCCGGACGTGCTGGTGCTGATCGCCACCGGTACAATCCTGGGGCCGGTGCTGCACTGGATTGACACTTCGAAATTTCAGTCGTTCGCGCACGGCTTTGGCACTTTCGCGCTGATCCTGATCCTCTTCGAAGCGGGCATGGACCTCAACATTCGCGATACCCTGCGGCATTTCCCTGGCGGCATTTTGCTGGCAATTTTTAGTTTTGCGATCAGCCTCGCCGGCATCGCCGCGTTCCTGGTGACCTCTCAACACATGGCCAAGATGCCGGCGTTGCTAGCAGCCGCCGCGTTCGCGTGCATCAGCAGCTCGGTAATTCTGCCGGTGCTGGAGCATCTGGATTTGCGTCCGGCGGTGCGCACAACATTAGTTGTGGAAGCAGCGCTCAGCGATGCGCTGGGGGTGCTGACCGTCGGGATCCTGCTCGAGCTTACTTCCGCGGCGCCGCGGGGTGGCCCCGGCACGGTGGCCAATTTTCTGATTCACTCCGGAATCATTCACGGGACCAGTGGATCGATCGCGGTAGGAGTGGTCAGCGGGTTCCTGGTGCGGGTGCTGATTTCGATCGCGGTGGCATACGCTGCGGGTTTCGTGTGGGTGCGCGCGCTGCCGCTGCTGTCGGAACAGCGCTTCTGGCAAGTGCTGACACTGGCGGCAGTGCTGCTGGTCTACGCCGCGTCGGACGCGGTGGGCGGCAGTAACTTATTCTCGGTGGTGGCGTTTGGCGCTACGCTCGCCAACCTGCCGGGAGAAGCGCGCAAAGAACTCGAGAATGCCTGGGGATTCGTTGCCAAGCCCAGCACCGAGCCCACCGACTCGGACAAATCGCGCGATCAACTGCTCCTTTTCCATTCCGAGTTGGCTTTCCTGGTGCGCACGTTTTTCTTCGTGCTGCTGGGATCGATCGTGCCGTTTCAGGGAATGCGCGCGGCGCTGGCGCCGTCGGTGGGGATTGTGGGCGTGTTGATCGTGTCTCGCTGGCTCGCCGTCCAGCTCAGCCGCGTCGCTTGGCGCGGCCTGCATCCCGTGGAAATCGAGGTGGCGGTTCTGCTGATTCCGCGCGGACTGATCACCGCGGTGCTGGCGTTTGAAATCGTCGACGCCCACGGGACGGAATTTGCATTCCTGCCGAACTACGCTTTCGGAGTAATTCTGATCACCTGCTTGCAACTATTGGTCGGTACTTTCCGCGCCCGCAGCTTGCCACCCAGCGCGCCCAAATCGATCCCCGCGGCGTTCACTGGTTAGCGATAGCGCGCGGCTAGTGGAACTCGAGCTCCTCGGTTTTCATCCGTTTCACTTTCATACTCACGCGAATATTCCGCGAACGGACCTCGGCGAGAATGGCCCGCCGGATTTTCACCGGCAAAGCTTCGGGCGGAAAAACTCCGGCAAGTTTTTTCGGGAAATGCTTGACGAACAGCGACGCAATGTGCGCGGTGGCGTAAGCGATGGGCGACACCAACAATCCCCGCGCGCGAATTTGGTTCAGACTCTGGAAGCCGGCATCCCAGCGAAGCAAGAGCTTCTTCTCGTCGTTGGTTCCGTAGACCAGCACCGCCGCGGCGAACCGCGAGTTTTCCAGCACCCCTTGCCGAATCAGCTTGCCAATCTGTTGCGGCGTCGGCGTCTTCGGAAATCTCTTGCGAACCAGTCCGCGCGAACGACTGAGCTTGCCCTGGCGGTACCAGCGGCGTAAATGTTCGATGTCTTTACCGCCGATTTTCGCGTCGAAGTCGCACATGGGCAGCACCCGAGGCAGGGTCACCACTTCATCCTGGGCCGCGAGGTACACCGGAATTTCGCCAATGGGTTTCGGAAAGCGAAACATTTCTCGTCCGCTGAAGCGGCGGCCAAAAAGGAATTTTCCCTGGCGATAGATCCGCGGATGGGAGATGGCTTCGTCGAATGCCGCTTCCGCCGACCACATCGAAACTGGATCCGCGCTGGACGTGCTTTCGTAGAGCCGGATCGAAGCGCTATCGACGCTGTCCAGCAGCTCCGCACCACGGGTCACCAACAAATTCGTCAACCCCGGCGCGGCCCCGGCGTTGATCACCGCAGCGCGTCCCTTGGCCTGAAATCGCTTGTCGTAGCGGAGTTGCTCGGCCTTGAAGGGATTGCGGGTGAGATGCGAGCTGAGGTCCAGGTAATGGACACCCAGCCGCAGCGCCGCGCGCAAAACGATTTCGTTGAATACCGCGGGCGAGGCATTCACCAGCAGGTGGCAACCGCGGGCGGCGCGCACGATCGACCACAGATTCCGCGCGTTCACCTCGTACACTTCGCAGCGATTCTTCTTTCCCAGGAACATCCGGGCGCGCTCGACGTCCTTATCCCCACACCATACATTATGGCCGTCGCGAACCAGCAGTTGCGCCAGCAGCGAGCCAGACCCGCCTACACCTAGGATGAAAACGCGCATCGGCTCGCCACCACTCCATTCCACTGATCGATTGGGCCCTGCTGGCCGGCGGCAGTTGTGATTACCCGGACGCTGCGGCACAGCTCCGATTCAAAGCGGTAAGCCTCCGCCGCGCAGCGCGTCTTAATTTCCGCCTGCCGCGGAGGAGCCGGCAGCCGCCCGGCGATCGGCCATCACCTTCTCGACTTCCTCCACGGTGCGAGGCAGCCGTGCGGTGAGCAACTGATGACCGTCTTTGGTGACCAGAACGTCGTCCTCGATGCGTACGCCGATCTTTTCATCTGGAATATAGATTCCGGGCTCAACGGTTATAACCATTCCCGGTTCAAGTTTGCGATCGCGCTCGCCGGGATCGTGAACGTCCAATCCCAGATGGTGGCTCACGCCGTGAAGGTAGTAGGGCAGCAGGGATTTCCCGTTTTTGTCCTTGCCATGAGTGTCGATGTACTTCTGGGTGATGTCCTGCAGATTTTTGCCCTCGCCGTACATGCGCACTCCCGGCTTTATCGCGTCGATTGCCGCATTCTGCGCGCCGAGAACGATTTCATAGATTTCGCGCTGGCGGGCGGTGAACTTTCCGTTGGCCGGCAGAGTGCGGGTGATGTCCGCCGCGTATCCGCCGTATTCTCCCGCGACGTCGATCACCACCACATCCCCGTCCTGGATTTCGCTATCCAACCGCGCGTAGTGCAGCACCGTGGAATTGAGCCCGGCACCGACGATCGGCGAGTACGCCTCGCGCGCGCAACCTCCGAACTCGTGAATTTCCTTCATGCGCGCCGCCACCTGGTATTCAAACAGACCGACGCGCATGTGCTTCATGGCGTCCAAGTGGGCGTCCACGGAAAGGTCCACCGCTTTTTGCAGCAGCGCCAATTCTTCTGCGGACTTTACTTGGCGCATCGCGAAAATCTCGCTGGAGATGTCGCGCAACTTGGCGCTCGGCGCCGCGTGGTGCAGCCACGCGTTCCAGGTGCCCAAATGCGGGTAACCTTGTTCATCCTTGGGCGCTACCAGCGTGTAGAAACTCGAGTATGTTGCGCAGAGCTTGCGCAGGTCGCCTTCCATCTTGTCGAACGCACGCACTTCGGCAAACCCAGTTTTTTCGCCCACGCCCGGGTCATCCGGCCCCATCTGCGGCCCTTCCCATCGCTCTTTCCGGAAATCGTGCGCCGGAAGATAGAGGATTTCGCTGGGGCCATCTACGACCTTGGCATTCGGCGCCTTGGGCAACAGGACTAGAGCGGCGCCTGGCTCGCTGTGCCCGGTGAGGTAGTAAAAGTTCTCCTCCTGAAAGAAAACCGCCACCTCCGAAGCGTCTTCGTGACCGGTATAACCGAAGATCACCACCGGGGCGTCTAATTTCGCAGCCAGCGTGTGCCGGCGCTCCTGATATTCACTATTGGGTTGGCGGAACCGCGCATGCGCCATCTGTGCGCATACCATTAGCGCGCAGATCGTTGCTGCCGCCGCCACTCTCACCATCATTCGCCGCTTCATCCAGCCTCCTGGGCCCGCACACACGCACGCTCTCTGCGCCCAATTATTCCCAAAGAAACTTTTCACTCACGGACGCGAACGCCGGTCAAAAACCCGGCGCGCCGGTCGCTGCCGGCCGCACTTCGCCAGCGTCCACCACGCCGAAGCGCAATCGTTCGAGGTATACCTGCGCCAGCGACATCAGCCCGGTGTAAAGATATCCCCACACGAATAACAGCAGAAATGGCACAGTAGCGTAGTTTTCGTTCTGAATTGCATATCCAACCGTGGCCAGAAAATACAAACCCAGAAACACTTCCGCGAAGGGCATCCAGCCAGCGCTTTTCTTATATTTCTTGTGCGACCAATTGCCGCCTTGCTGGCCCTGGCCTTGGCCTTCTATGTTGTATTTCGGAGTGCGCACAAATTCGCTCTGCACGCCGAACAACGCTTCCAAAACTCCAGCCGCATTGCGGACGGACAGCCCGATGCCGATAGCCATGACGAAGGGCATGTAAAGGATCGAGCGCTTCCAGGTCTTTGGGTATAAGACCCGTTCGGAAGTGAGATAGAAACTTGAAATGGAGCAAGTGGAAGCGATGAACAGCGGAAGGTCGATCACCAGCACCTGAAACCATCCCTGATAAAAGCGCACCACCATCGCCGGAAGCAAAATGATCGAGAGAAACACCATCAACGGATAGCTGATATTCGCAGTAAGGTGAAAGAACGCCTCAGCCTTTACCTGGATAGGCACGTCCGCGCGCATCACCCGCGGCAAAATCTTTTTCGCCGTTTGCATCAAGCCTTTAGCCCAGCGTGCCTGCTGCGATTTGAAGGCGTTCATTTCCACCGGCAGCTCGGAAGGGCACTCGATTTCCGGCAGGTAGATAAACTTCCATCCGCGGAGCTGCGCGCGATAGGAAAGATCGGTGTCTTCGGTCAGCGTGTCGTGCTGCCAGCCCCCGGAATCGCCGATGGCGACGCGGCGCCACACTCCGCCGGTTCCGTTGAAATTAAAAAACAGCCCGCGGCGATATCGCGCCGAATGCTCGATGACGAAATGGCCGTCCAGCAAAATGGCTTCGGCTTCGGTGAGGCCGGAATATCCGCGATTGATGTAGGTCCAACGAGTCTGCACCATGGCCAGCTGGGGATCGACGAAATAGGGCACAGTGCGGACTAGGAAATCGGCGGGCGGCAGAAAATCGGCGTCAAAAATAGCGATCAATTCGCCGGTCGCGGATTGGAGCCCTTGCTGCAGCGCGCCGGCTTTGAATCCTTCGCGGTTGGTTCGATGGATATAGGAAATCGGAACGCCGAGCCGCTGATGGCGCTCGACGCAATCAAACGCCACTTGCTGGGTTTCGTCGGTGGAATCGTCGAGTACCTGAATTTCCAAGCGGTCTCGCGGGTAATCGAATTGCGCCACGGTTTCGATCAGCCGCTCGATCACGTAGCGCTCGTTGAAGATCGGAAGCTGTATGGTAACCTTGGGCCACTCGATTGGAATCGGAGGCGTTGGCGGGAGGCGATGACGATACTTGAAATACGTGTACACCAGCACGTAGCGATGGATCCCATACGACGCCAATACCACCAACACCAGAAAATACGGCACCATCACCGCCACATCGAACATGTTCGGCTGATAGATTCCGTTGAACGTCCGATTAGTCAGCTTATCCCAATAACCCCGCAGCGGATTATTGCTGGCCAGCAGCACCATCGCTATTTGTTGGAACCAGAACAAATTTTCTCCGCCTTACCATGTTGACCGAAATTCGAATCCCGCCGCGACGGTTCCCTTCGCAGGGATGGCTCGTGGTGGCCGGCGGCTTGCTGCTGGAACTGGCCTATCTTTACCTGCGCCGGCTGGGCAACCTCGAACTCTTCGTCGTCGCCTTCATCGCCACCGGCCTCGCCGCTGGCCTGCTGTACTTTATTTTTCTCTATCTATTCGAACACTCGAGCGATTCGCGCGCCGGACTCTGGCTGATCCTGGCCACCGCCGTCCTGTTTCGCCTCACGCTATGGCCGCTCGCTCCCACGCTCTCGGAAGATCTTTACCGCTATCGCTGGGACGGCCGCGTGCAGCTCGCCGGCTGGAATCCCTACGCGATCAGGCCGAACGATCCGCGCCTAAACGATCTTCGCGAAGCCGGCGTGCCGCATTTCCCCGCTCCGGAGATGCCCACCATCTATCCGCCGCTCGCGGAACTCACCTTTCGCGAAGCGGCGCGTTATTTGCCCACCCCGGGACAGTTTAAATCGCTGCCCGCCGGCGCGGACCTGCTAACACTTTTTCTGCTGGCAGCCTGGCTGCGCCGGATCGGCGCGCGCAATTACCAGCTCGCCATATACGCCTGGAACCCGCTGGTGATTGTCGAGTTCGCAGGCAGCGGCCATTCCGACGCCCTGGCTTTGGCGCTGCTCATCGGCGCACTGGTGATTATACGGTCACGACCCCGAGAGTCAACGCTGGTGCTGGCCGGAGCCGCGCTGCTCAAGTCGTTCCCTGTCATGTTGATTCCGCTATGGTTGCGCTGGCACGGGTGGCCGCAACGGGCGCGAGCGTGGTGGGAGGGGGGCGCCGCGGCGGCTTTGGCGGCGTTGTGTGCATGGCCATACCGGTCTGCTCTGCGGGAAATCCCGGTGACCATGGCTTACTTTGAGTCTCGCTGGCAGAACAACAATGCCAGCCTGTACGCATTGCTGCGAGCAGCGAGTGGCTCGCACGAAATCGCCGCTGGAATCGGAGTGGGAGTAACGGTGGGATTGGCTTGCTGGACCGCCATGCGAAAAATGGAGCCGGCGCGCGCCGCCTATATCATTATCGGCGCGATCCTGATGTTCACGCCGAATGCCTATTCATGGTATCTCACCTGGATGGTGCCGTTGCTTTGCTTGTTTCCGAACCCAGCGTGGCTGCTGCTCACTGTTCTTCAGTTTCTCTCTTACCACGTCTTGATCGATTACCAGGTTTTCGGCACATTCCAATTCCAACCGGCCTACGTGTTTCTTACCTACGCCCCTTTTTACGCCTGGCTATTGTGCGACCTCTTACGCCGCAAACCGTCGCAAACCACGACCGCGCACGCCACATAGCTTCCGTTTAGGGACGTACTGACAAATTACGCTGAGCAGGAATGGTCCGAACCGGGGAGGCCCCATGCTGGTCCGCAATACGAGCGATGGGGCCCTGGGCACGAGAAGCGGTGGGAACTAATTCGCTGGCGGGCAGTTTGGTTTTGGCCGGCGTTCTGGAGCTTGAGAAGTTGCTTGAGTCGGTCCTGTTCAATGGGTGCGTCGAGTTGCTGGGTTCGGGCAGTGTCTTGCGCCGAGTTCAAATCCAGAAAATTCTGCCGGAGTTGTTGGGTGACGTCTTTCACCTGCTGGCGGGCCCGATCGCGGTCCGCGAATCCGCTGGCGGCCTCCTTTCGCTGAAGAACGTACCGTACCCCGATAAGAATTCTCGCATCGAGCCACCTGGGCTTTCCTGCCGTTGCGCCATTCTGCCGTTGGCAGAATTGATTAAGCAGGGAGGCCACCCGAGCCCCCGCGTTCCAAAGCGTCAATCCGCAATGATACGGTACTGCCCCGTAGCTTTTACTTACGGGAGGGGACGCCCATGAGAAATGCTGGCAAGCGGCACGATCAAAGGAACTACAGGAAAATCAGCCGGAAACACGTGGCGCCGACCCTAAAAACTAAACGTTGAGGGTCAGGGTGGTAGTAGGAATAAAATTGTTGGCCGGCGTGGGACGCGCAGGCGCTTCCACTATTGGCGGCATCTTCGAACGGTCCACCCGGTTGTACATGGTGTCGCGTTCGATCGGCACTCGCCCGGCTTCACGGATCAAACGCTCGAGGTCCGCGCGGGTCAGGTGTTGCGGAGTGGTTGCTCCGGCGTCGTGATAGATTTTTTCTTCCACCACCGTGCCGTCAATGTCGTCCGCACCGAATCGCAGAGCCACTTGCGCGATCCGCGGCGTTAACATGATCCAATACGCCTTGATATGGTCGAAATTGTCCAACACCAGCCGCGCTACCGCGATCATTTTCAAATCGTCGATGCCAGTGGGCCCGGGCAAATGGCTGAGCGCGGTATTGGCGGGATGAAACGCCAGCGGAATGAACGTCTGGAACCCGTGGGTGATGTCCTGGGTATTGCGCAGCAGGATCAGATGCTCGACGCGCTCCGCATTCGTTTCGATGTGGCCGTAGAGCATAGTGGCGTTGGACCGCAGGCCCACCTCGTGCGCCGTTCGCGCAATTTCCAGCCAGCGTTGCCCGCTCACCTTATGGTCGCAAATCACTTTGCGCACCCGCGGATTGAAAATTTCCGCGCCGCCGCCCGGCAGCGAATCGACGCCAGCAGCCTTCATCGCCAGCAGCGTGTCGCGAATCGAGCTCTTCGTGAGGCGGGCGTAGTAACCCACTTCCACCATGGTGAACGCTTTGAGGTGAACCTGCGGGTGGCGCTGCTTCAGCCCGCGAATCAAATCGAGGTAGTAATCAAACGGAAGGTCGGGATGCAGGCCGCCGACGATGTGAAACTCGGTCGCGCCTCCGGCCACTCCTTCGGCCGCGCGCTGCCACACCTCGTCCAGAGCGTATGTGTACGCCCCCGCTTGATCGGGAGACCTTCCAAAAGCGCATAAGCGGCAGTGAGCAACGCAGACGTTGGTGGGATTGATGTGCCGGTTGATGTTGTAATAGCAAGCGTCGCCGTGGCGCGCCTCGCGTACATGGTTGGCCAGCCAGCCCACCGCCAGCAAATCATGGGACTCATAGAGCGCCAGCCCATCGGCCGCGTCTAACCGCTCTCCTGCCAGCACTTTACCGGCAACCGGCACCAGCCGAGCGTCGCTAACCTGTAGTCCCGACTGCATTTAATCGCTCCCGATTCTAGCGCGGTGAAACTACCGCGGCCGCGCCCCACAACAAAAGAAACAACAAACTAATATATCCGTTGATGGTGAAAAACGCAGCATTCATTTTGCTCAGGTCATTGGGCCTCACCAGCGAATGCTCGTAACCGAGCAGCGCCGCTACGACGACGATCCCCGCCCAGGCCAGCCATCCCAGTCCGAAACTCCATGCCAGCCACACCAGTAGAGCCACCATCGCCAGATGCATCGCTCGCGCAATTCGCAACGAGCGGGCAATTCCGAAGCGTTGGGGGATCGAGAAGAGCCCCGCTTGATGGTCGAATTCGATGTCCTGGCAGGCGTACAGAACGTCGAAGCCACCCACCCAAAGGGTCACTGCGGCGCACAGAATCAGCATGCGCGGGTCGAGCGAGCCGCGAATCGCGATCCACGCCGCGGCCGGGGACATCCCCAGGCAGAATCCCAGCACCAGGTGGGACCACATCGTAAATCGCTTGGTGTAGGAATAGAGAAATAGCATCGCCAACGCGATGGGAGAAAGTTTCAGGGCCAGCGAATTCAGCTTCCACGAGGCGAGCAGCAACACCGCCGCAGCCGCCACGGTGAACGCCGCGGCAAAACCAAGCGTCAACTGGCCGGTTGGAAGAGCGCGCATTTTGGTGCGCGGGTTGCGCCGGTCGTAATCGACGTCGGCGATGCGGTTCATGGTCATCGCTGCCGACCGCGCCCCCACCATGGCCACCACAATCCAGAAAATCTGCCAGCCCCCAGGCCAGCGCGCGCCGGAGGCGCGGGTCGCCAGCATCGCGCCGACCAGCGCAAACGGCAGCGCAAATACGGAATGCTCGAACTTGATCATCTCGAGCACGGTGCCAATTTTTTTCCAGATCGCAGTCATCCGACAGTTCCTGTTTATTTCCCAGCGAAACAGGCTGCTCTACGTCTTATCCTTCGCCGCTCCCCCGCCCTGCCACCGGTATTGCGCATCCTGCGGCAGACCTACCTGCGCCAGCACCCGAAACGCAAATTGCTCGACCAGGTCGTCAATGGTCTTCGGCTCGAAATAAAACGCGGGCATCGCGGGCATGACCATCGCTCCAGCATCATGGACGCGTATCAAGTTTTCCAGATGCACACGGTTTAGCGGCGTTTCTCGCAGACATAGGACCAGCTTCCGCCGCTCCTTCAGGCAAACGTCCGCCGCGCGTGCCAGCAGATCATCGCTGGTTCCCGCGGCGATGCTTCCGATGGTTCCGGCCGAGCATGGCAACACGATCATCGCGTCCACCATGGCGCTGCCGGACGCTACTGTCGCGCCTACGTCCTTATTGGACAGATAGCTTACTTTCGCGGCCGATGTGCCGATGAGCAGACCCGCCAATTTCTTCGGATCGGAGGCCACCACCCCCAGTTCCGTGGAAATCAATCGCAGACCGGTTTCGCTCACGATTAGATAGACGCGTTCCACACGAGCGTCCGCCTCCAGTAGCCGCAATAGCTTCTGGGCGTAAATCGCCCCGCTCGCTCCGGTTATCCCCAGCGTGATGATCATGGATCGAAGGCCGCTAACCCCGAAGCTGCCATGGTAGGCAGCGCATTCGGGCAAAGTCAACCAACGCCAAGGCCGCAGCCCGCGGGAGCCGCTGCGCGTCTGCGCAAATCAGCGCTCAGATCCGCGTGAGAATAGAAGGTGAGCTAGAATGCCGCCAGTTCTATTCGGGAGCATCGTGACCCAGGCATATGTAAGAAATTCAAAACCACACAGCGGATTTGTTCGGATCAGGGTCCTGCGGGTGCTGCTGGCAATCGCCGCGGCGGCCCTGGTGCTGACCGTATGGCGCGCACCAATATGGTTTGGCTCCAGGATGATGCAAGCCCAGCTTTACAGCGCGGGAATCCACAGCTACTGGATGATCCTCGATGGCCACCAGGTGCATTACCTGGAGGGCGGAACTGGCGATCCGGTGGTGTTGGTGCACGGGCTGGGCGCGTCGGCACAAAACAATTGGAGAAATCTGATGCCGCGTTTAGTGCGCAGCGGCCATCACCTGTACGCGATGGATCTTCTAGGCTACGGTGAGTCCGCAATGCCGGCGGACCGGACTTATTCGATCGACGAAGAAGCCAAATTCGTCGAGGCGTTTTTGGACGCTAAGGGTTTGCACCATCTGGCGGTGGCGGGCGTGTCCATGGGTGGGTGGATCGCGGCGACGGTAGCTCTCGATCAGCCGCAACGAATCACTCGGCTCATTTTGCTCGATAGTGCCGGGCTGCGGTTCGCTCCGGACTTCGATCTCGGGCTTTTCACCCCGCAGAACCGAGAGCAAGTCGACGGGCTGATGGCCATTCTGACGCCTCACCCGCAGCGTATGCCTGGGTTTGTGAAGGATGACCTGGTGCGCGAAATTTCACGGCATGACTGGGTGATCAAACGGTCTTTGGCCTCGATGCTAACCGGGGCCGACTTGCTGGACGAAAGATTTCCATCTTTGAAAATGCCGCTGCTGGTGGTGTGGGGCAAAGAAGATGTGCTTACGCCGCTCAGCGTCGGCCAGAGCATGCATGCAGCGGCGCCGCAGTCAGTCTTCGAGGTGTACGACGGTTGCGGGCACCTGGCGGTGGAGACGTGCGCGGATCGCATTAGCCCGCGGATATCGAGCTTCCTGGCTGGCACTGGACCGCCCACCGGCGCGACGGTCGAGGTGCCCGCGGATGGTGACAAATAAAAAGGGCGATCCGAAGATCGCTCTTGTAAATCCATGCTCTAGGGGAGCACGCAACCCGGTCAGCGCATTTGAACAAGGCAGTTGGCAGCACGTGTTTTTGGCCGGGCGGAATCGCAACTCGACTATCTGCTGCCGACTCCCATAAACTAGCTCCGGCCATGGATCACACGGAGCTCCTCGCATTTCTGGAAAGTGTCCGCGCCGGCCGGACCACGCCGCCGGAGGGCGTGGAGCGCCTGAAGAATCTTCCCTTCGAAGACCTCGGTTTCGCCAAGATCGACCATCATCGCGGGCTGCGCCTCGGCTATCCCGAAGTGATCTTCGCCCGCGGCAAAACTCCCGCGCAGGTTGCCGGGATCGTTCGCGGTATGCTACGCGCAAAATCCACGCACAATATTCTGATCACGCGCGCCAGCGAAAAAACCTTCGACGCTATCTCCAAACTCACCCGGCGTTCCCTGCGGCGCGCCTCGGCCACCCAATTCTTCCCGCTCTCCGGAACGATCACAATTCGCCGCAACAAAAACTTGCTGGGGAAGGGTCTGATCCTGGTGGTCACCGCCGGGACCAGCGACATCCCGGTGGCGGAAGAGGCGCTGATCACCGCCGAAATGCTGGGCAATCGCGCCGAGGCGCTATACGACGTAGGCGTCGCCGGCCTGCACCGCCTGATTCACCACCGCCCGAAACTGGCCGAGGCACGGGTAGTGATTTGCGTCGCGGGGATGGAAGGCGCACTGCCGAGCGTGGTGGCAGGACTGGTGGGCGCACCGGTGATCGCCGTACCCACTAGCATCGGCTATGGCGCCAGCTTCGGCGGAGTGGCGGCACTGCTCTCGATGCTGAATAGCTGCGCGTCAAACGTCTGCGTGGTGAATATCGACAACGGATTCGGCGCGGCCTGCGTGGCCAGCGCCATCAATCGCCTGTAAACAGTTCACCGCAGCGCCGCGGCTAGGGCAGCGCCAAGCTGTGCCTCTTCCCCAGGAAACACGGTGCGCAAATCCAACAGCAGCGCGCCGCCTTCCACCCGCGCAATCACCGGCACTGCTCCGCTCGCAGGACGCCGCAACCTCGCCTCCAATTCCGCCGCAGAGTGCGCGCCGCCTCCCCCGATCGCGACCAATCGCGTAGCCAGTTTTTGTTCGGGCGTCGAGCCGCCGCCGATCACCGACACTCCATCGCGAACGCTAATCTGCGTTCCCGGCGGTAACTCGCCGCTGCGCAAGGTTTCAACGAAGGCGGCCGCACGCGTGCCAATTTCTTCCGCGCTCAATCGGATCAACCGCAGCGCCGGAATTTCGTCCCACTGTCCCCGCAGGTAGGCCCGCAGGGTCACTTCCAGCACCGCGATCGTCAGCTTATCCACGCGCAACGCACGGAACATTGGATTGCGGCGCACCCGCTCGATCCACTTTTTCTTCCCGGCAATGATTCCCGCTTGCGGTCCGCCCAGGAGCTTGTCTCCGCTGAACGCGACGATCGACGCTCCGGCCTGAAGACTGGCGCGCACCACTGGCTCGGCTACTCCGCTGGCGCTCAGGTCCACCAGACACCCCGAACCCAAATCGTCCAGCACGGGGATCCCGAATTTTCGTCCGAGTGCCGCCAAACTTTCCAGCGAAGCCTGTTCGGTGAAGCCGCTAATCCGGAAATTCGAGCGGTGCACGCGCAGCAACAGCCGCGTCCGCTCGTTGATCGCGCGTTGGTAATCGCCGATTCGGGTGCGGTTGGTGGTGCCCACTTCCCTCAGAATCGCGCCGCTCTCCGCCAGAATGTCGGGGATCCGGAAACCGTCGCCGATTTCAATCAGCTCGCCCCGCGAGACTATTACTTCCGCCCCTTTGGCCAGGGTAATCAGAACCAGGAAAATCCCTGCGGCATTGTTGTTCACCACGATGGCGGCTTCGGCACCGGCCAGCTTGGCCAACATATCCGAGGTGTGCACGTCGCGCTTCCCGCGCTTGCCGCTCGGAAGGTCGTATTCGAGATTCGAATAGTGCGTCGCGGCTTCTCGCAGGTGCTCGACCGCCTCCAACGACAGCGGAGCCCGTCCCAAGTTCGTATGCAGAACCACTCCCGTCGCGTTGATCACCGGCGCCAGCGAAGGGGACAGCCCTCTCTCGACTTCGGAGACGATCCTGCCTGCAATGTCCGGCACGCTCACGGTAGTCACTTCCCCGCCGGGTGATGTCACCGCCAAATTTTTTCGCAATTCCGCAAGGACCGCGCGGGTAGTATCGGTGACCCATGCGCGCCCCGCACGGTTGGCCATTTCCCGCAGCTGGGGACGCAAAAGCAGTTCGTCGACGGAAGGAATTTGACGCCGTGCAGCGGCGTTGGGCTGTGCCGGCTTGACCAACGGGGTCTTGCGCCCAAGCTTCGCGGCGCGCTCGCTGGGCCGCAGTCGAGCTTCGGAACTTTTGGGGGGACGCATCGCCCGCTATTTCACCACACGGTTGACTCGCGTTCAACGCGCGGTGTAACTTTCCGCAACTTGCGGCCCGCAGCGGTTGACTCACCTTACCCAAGCACCTACTCTGAAACTTGAGCACTTTAGCGCCACATGGCCTCTAACACCGCGGTCGACAACGATCTGACGCAGCTCGAAGCGGACATCCGCCGCTTGCGCGCAGAATACGAGCAATACTATGCGGGCGGCCGCCGCCGCATCCCCGCCGAAACCCAGTGGCTGGTCGACGACAAGATCGAAAAAGTCACCGCGCGGATGGCCCAATATAATGTGAGCCAGCGCTTTCGCCTGACCAATATCACCCAGACCTACGTGAAGTACGTGGAGGTCTGGAAAAAGCGCACCCAACGCAAAGAATCCGGTGAGCAGCGCCGCCACTTCGGCGCCGCCGCCCGGGCCGTGGTCGAACAGCGGCTCGCTAGTCCAGCGCAGGTCCCGGCCAGCGAGCCGGCGCCGCCTGCCGCGCCACTGGCGTCTTTCTCCATATCTGTGGGCGACCCCGACCGCGAAGGCGAAAAGGTTCAGGCGCTGTACAAGCAACTGGTGGTTCTCGGCCAGGAAGTCGGCGATCACGCCGGCCCGCCAAGCTTCGCCGCATTCGAACGCCTGGTACGCCAGCGTACCGATGAACTGAAAAAGAACGGCGTCCGCGAGATCGAATATTCCGTCAGCCTCGACAACGGCCGCGTAAAACTAAAAGCCCGCGTCGCTTCGTAACCTGCAACCACAGCTTTTGCTGTGAAACTCCCGGGATAACACTGGAAATTCGAGTGCCGCCCGGATTTCCTTACAACAGTACTCGATGAGTTTTCGGCGACCGGTAACCCCAGCGAAAACCGCAGCTGGCGTCGATTTCCTTGGCGAATTCGTTGGCGCCGTCTCCCCCATAGCCCAGGGAGGACGCCGGTGCGATTCAGCAGGCCAAGTCTGCTCTGTTTTTCAGGGCGGCGTCAATGAAATGGAAGAACGGTTTCGTTCCGCGATAAAGTTTGCCGAATCATTCCCCTCTTCCGAAATTTGTTTGCCCAGCTTAGACTTGGGGACCACACCAAGGAGATCGAAGCTGTGCCCATCCAACGCGCGCTGATCAGTGTCTTCGATAAAACCGGTTTGCTCGAATTTGCCAAACGCCTGGCCGCGATTCACATCGAAATCGTCTCCACCGGCGGCACCGCGCGGCTGCTTCGCGAAGCTGGGCTGGCCGTCCGCGATGTTTCGGAGATGACCGGCTGGCCGGAAATGCTGGGCGGACGGGTGAAGACGCTGCACCCCAAGGTTCACGGAGGAATCCTGCATCGCCGCGGCCTAGCCGAAGATTTGAAGCAGGTCGCCGAGCACGGCATCGCGGCCATCGACATGGTGGTAGTGAGTCTCTATCCGTTCTCGGCCACCGCGCGCAAACCTGGTGTTACCCCGGAAGAACTGATCGAAAATATCGACATCGGCGGCCCCGCGATGGTGCGCTCCGCCGCCAAGAATTTCGAAAGCGTCGCAGTAATCACCGATCCTTCCGATTACCCTGCGGTGGCCGAAGAAATCGAAGGCAGCCGCGAGTTAAGCGCGCAAACGCGTCTCGCTCTGGCGCGAAAAGCTTTCGCTCGCACGGCGCAATACGATGGCGAAATCGCCACCTCCCTCGAGCGCCTCGCGATCTCGGACGACGATCGCAAAACCGTGCGCATGATCGACGCCCCGCTTCTGCCTCTGCGCCTGCATTTCTCACTCGAACGGCGCCAACCAATGCGCTACGGCGAAAACCCGCACCAGCAAGCCGCGCTCTATGTCTTCCCGGGAAAACCGGGCGAGGGCTTGGCTGGAGCCAAACAATTGCAGGGCAAAGAGCTTTCCTACAACAATCTGGTGGACCTCGACGCCGCCTGGGAATTGGTTCAGGAGTTCCACCAGCCCGCCGTAGCCATCATCAAGCACAATAATCCCGCCGGCGCCGCCGAAGACGCCAGCCTGGTCACCGCCTACAAAAACGCGCTTGCCTGCGATCGAGTCTCCGCGTTCGGAGGCGTACTCGCCTTCAATCGGCCGCTCGACGCAGCCACCGCCGAAGAAGTGGCCAAGCTTTTCGCGGAATGCATCGTGGCGCCAGCCTACGATGCTGGCGCGCTGGAAAAATTGTCCTCAAAAAAGAATTTGCGGCTGCTCGAAATCGGCGCGGGCACGCATTCCGCCGATCTGGTGCTCAAGCCAATTTCCGGAGGCGTGCTGGTCCAGCAATCCGATCGTCACCAATTGAACCGCAACGAATGCAAAGTGGTGACCGAGCGCGCTCCCAGCGAATCCGAATGGCGCGGCCTGCTTTTCGGTTGGAAGGTATGCAAGCATGTGAAATCGAACGCCATCGTCTTCACCCGCGATAGCCAAACTCTCGGGGTCGGCGCCGGCCAGATGAGCCGGGTCGATTCCGTGAAACTCGCGGTGATGAAGGCCCAATCCTCACTGCAAGGCAGCGTAGTTGCCTCCGACGCTTTTTTCCCTTTCCCGGACGGCATCGAACAGGCCGGCGGAGCCGGCGCCACGGCGATCATCCAACCTGGCGGCTCGATGCGCGATAACGACGCGATTGCCGCCGCAAATCAGCTCAAAATGGCAATGGTATTCACGGGTATCCGCCACTTCCGCCATTAAATCCACAGGGTTTAGGCTTGGCGCGAAACCTTTCCCGCGCGCCGTGCACCTAACCCCTTAAGGGCGATCCCGCGGAATTCGCCCGAGTCCTTGGGGAACAACCAGCTGGGAAATTTTTGACGGCTCCGGACCCCTATAACATAATGGTGCAAGGTGACCCGATGAAGATTATGGCAGCTACGATTGTCCTCCTGTTGCTGGCCGGTTCGACACCGACCCAGACTCCGCCTGGAGATGCAAGCTCCGGCCAGGCCACCACTACACCGCTCGCCGCAGGGACCTCAACCGCCACCAAAGCTCCGCCCGCCGACGCCTACTACTATTTCACTCTCGGGCATCTCCAGGAGCTGGCTTACGAAACCACCGGCAAGGGCGAACTCGCGACCCAGGCGATCGAATCCTACAAAAAGGCCCTGGCTCTGGATCCAAGCTCGCCGGTGATCATCGAGCGGCTCGCTGAAACCTACGCCAAATCGCAGCACATCCGCGACGCCGTCAGCGAGGCAGAACAAGCCTTGAAGGAAGACCCGGACAACGTCAACGCCCACCGCCTGCTGGCGCGAATTTACGTGCGCACTCTGGGAGATTTAAGCGCCGGACAAGTGCAGCAGTCTTCTTTGAGTAAAGCCGTCACCCAATTTGAAGCCATCTTGAAGATTGACCCCACCGACGACGATTCCGCCCTCTGGCTTTCCCGGCTCTATCGCTTCCAGAACGAACATGGCAAAGCGGAGGAGGTTCTGCGCGCTGTACTCCAGCGCGAACCCGACAACGAGCCGGCTCTCGAACAACTTAGCCAACTGTTGCTCGACGAGGGCCAGCCGCAGCAAGCGGTAGACCTGCTGAGCGGCGCGGCATCTGGTTCCGAATCCCCTGGCTTGTACGATCTACTCGGCAACGCCTACGCGCAGACCCAGCAGAACGACAAAGCCGAAGAAACCTATCGCAAAGCCATTGAAATCGATCCTGATGATCCCGGCCATCACCGCGGCCTGGCTCAGGCGCTCATCGCCCAAGACAAACTCCAAGATGCCCTCGAGCAATACCAGCGCCTCACCGAACTCGAGCCGGAATCACCCGAAAGCTATTTGCGGATAGCCCAGATTTATCGGCGCATGGGCAAAGTAGACGATGCCCAGAAAAGTTTGGCGCGCGCCAAGGAACTCGCTCCCGACAGTATCGAGGTTCTTTACAACCAAGCGCTTCTCTATGAGACGCAGGGCAAGTTCAAGGAAGCCGTCCAAGTGATCACCGACGCCATCGCCAGCGTTCGCAGCAGCGGCTCAGGCGCAGGCGCGAGTGCGGGTGCGGCCGACGCGGAGCCCAGTCCCAACGCCCTGGGCATCCTGTACGAGCAGCTTGGCCGTATTTATCGCGAGCAGAGCAACTACGACGCGGCGCTGAAAGCCTATGACGACATGTCCCACGTCGGCCCGGAAAACGCCAAGCGCGCCGAGCTTCTGCGCCTGGACACCTTGCGCGACAGCCGCGACATCGATCGCGCCATTCAGGAGGCCCAGAAAGACGTGGCCGCCTCACCTAAGGACCAGAGCCTAATCGTTTCGTACTCCATGCTGCTCGCCGAAAAGGGACGGGTCGACGAGGCCCAGAAGGATCTGCAAAACCTGCTCCAGAACAATGGCGACGACCAGGAAATTTATCTCGATCTCTCGCAAATTCAAGAGCGCGGGCGCCGTTATGCCGACGCCGAGGCTTCCGCCACGAAAGCCGAAGAAACCGCGCAGCGGCCGGACGACAAAGCCTCTGCCTGGTTTCAGCTCGGCGCGATCTACGAGCGCGAAAAGAAATACGACCAGGCCGAACAGCAGTTCAAGAAGGTCCTGAGCCAAAATCCCACCAACGCCGCCGCGTTGAATTACTACGGCTACATGCTGGCCGACCGCGGCGTCCGCCTCGATGAAGCCGCCTCGCTCATCCAGCACGCCGTCGACCAGGATCCCATCAACGGCGCGTATCTCGATTCCCTGGGCTGGGTTTACTTCAAGCAAGGCAAGCTCACCGAAGCGCAGCAGTATCTTTCTAAAGCGGTTGACCGCATGGGCCACGATCCCACCATTCTCCAGCATCTGGCCGATGTGGACCTCAAACTCGGGCAAACCCGCCGCGCCGTCGAGCTCTACGAGAACGCGCTCACGGAATGGACCCGCGTCCTGCCGGCTGACTACGAAGCCGATCGCGTGGCTGACGCCGAGCAGCAGTTGAAATCCCTCAAGCGCCAATTGGCTGAGAAACATCAGCCCAACGAAGCCCACCCGCAGTAAACTCCGGGCATGAAAAACCGGGTCCGGCTGCCGGCGTTCGCCAAAATTAATCTCTGTCTGCACATTGCCGGCCGCCGTACGGACGGCTATCACGAGCTGCGCACCGTCTTCCAGGCCATCTCGCTGCACGACACGCTCGAACTCGAGCGCACCGGCAAGCCGGGGATCCATCTCGAGACTACCGATCCAGCGCTGCCCTCCGGCCGCGAAAATCTGGTGTGGCGCGCGATCGACCTCGCCCGGCGTGAATTGCGGTTGCCCGGTGGCATTCGTGCCAAGCTCACCAAACGCATTCCGGTGGCCCGGGGTATGGGTGGCGGGTCGAGCGACGCTGCCTCCGCGATGCTCGCGGTGCTGCACCTGGCAGGGAAACCGCTTCCGCTATCTCGGGCTATCGAAATGGGTTCCAGCCTGGGCGCCGACGTCCCTTTCTTTCTTTTCGGCGGCACCGCGTTGGGCGTCGGCCGCGGCGATGAACTCTATCCTTTGCCCGATCAGCCGCCGGCTCATGTGGTGGTGGTGTCGCCAGTGGGAATCGCGGTCAGCACTCGCGACGCCTATAGCTGGCTGCCTTCTCGATTGACAAACCCGCCGGGCCAGCCTAAACTCTTTGGCTTCTGTGCTCTGTGCTGGCGCCGGCAGGGATTCCAGGCCTCGAACGATTTCGAGGCCCCGGTTTTCCGCCGTCATCCTCGCCTGCGAACCATTCGGCGCGGATTGCTCCAGGGAGGGGCTACGGAAGCCGCGCTGGCGGGTAGCGGATCGGCGGTGTTTGGTTTATACCGAGACCCAGCGTGGGCGCGCCGAACCGCCCAGAATTTCCCGAAAGATCAAGTCTTTCTCGCAAAGACTCTGTCCCGGGTAGAATTCGGCCGGTCCCTGCGCGTGCGTCTGAACGACAAAGGCGACATTGTTGCCCGACGATAGATTCAAGATTTTTTCCGGTAGCGCCAATCCGCCTCTGGCCGAGGCCATCTGCCGCTATTTGGAGGTGCCGCTGGGGCACGCCGAGCATGGCCGCTTTAGCGACGGCGAATCGCGCTTTCAGATTCTGGAAAATGTTCGTGGCGCTGACGTCTTCGTGGTGCAGCCCTGTTCGCAGCCGGTGGATTTCCACCTGATGCAATTGCTGCTGATGATCGACGCCTTCAAGCGCGCGTCGGCTTGGCGTGTAACCGCGGTAATTCCTTATTACGCGTACGCCCGGCAGGACCGTAAAGACCGCCCGCGCGTGCCGATCTCCGCGAAGCTGGTTGCCGACCTGCTGGAAACGGCGGGGGCGCATCGCGCTTTGACTCTGGATCTTCACGCGCCCCAGATTCAGGGCTATTTTAACGTTCCGGTGGATCACTTGTTCGGCTCGCCGGTGCTGGTGGAATATTTCAAGAAAAAGAATCTGGGGCCAATCACCGTGGTCTCGCCGGACGCCGGCGGGGTCGAGCGTTCCCGGTATTTCGCGAAGAAGATGGACGCACCGCTGGCCATCGTGGACAAGCGGCGCATCGACGTCAACGTCAGCGAAGTAATGCACCTGATCGGCGAAGTGAGCGGGCGCCCAGCGCTGATCATCGACGACATTATCGACACCGCGGGTACGTTGGTGAAAACCGCCGAAGCGCTGCTCGCCAATGGCGCCACTAAAGTTTTTGCGGCTTGCACTCACCCGATTTTTTCGGGGCCTGCCGTCGAACGAATCGTGAATTCGCCGATCGAAGAAGTGATGGTGACCGATTCGGTGCCGCTGTGTGACGCGGCCAGAAATGTAAAAAAGATCAAGGTTCTCAGCGTCGCGGAATTACTCGCTCGTGGTATCCGCTCGATTCACGAAGAAACCTCGATCAGCGAACTCTTTATCTAAGTATCCGGCGCCGCTGGCGCCGGAAGTTTCTCGCGCGGGTTTCCGCCGCGACGCATCCGGGGTTTGCGCCCGTACGAAAAGGAAGGACGTATGGAAACTTTTGTTCTTGAGGGTTCAATTCGCGAGCAGCGGGGCAAGGGCCCTGCCCGGCGCCTGCGGGTGGCCGGCAATGTGCCCGCCACGCTGTACGGCGGCACCAAAAAGCCCCTATCAATTGTAGTAAACGCCAAGCAATGCGCGCGCATCCTGCGCTCGGAAACCGGCCACAACACCATCTTTTCGGTGGACATTGCCGGTGGCACGCGGGAAACCGCGATGTTCAAAGATTGGCAAGTAGATCCGCTCAAGGGCGCGCTGCTGCACGTCGATTTGCTGCGCATCGCCATGGACGTCAAGATGCGCGTCCGCGTCCCGGTACACACCTTCGGCGAACCCACCGGCGTCAAGATGCAGGGCGGCGTGTTCGAAATGGTCACCCGCGAAGTGGAAGTGGAATGCTTGCCCGGCGACATTCCCGAGGAATTCAAGGTCGACGTCAGCGATATGACCATCGGCAAACAGTTGCGCGCCTCCGACCTGCCTTTCGATCCCGCCAAGGTGAAGCTGGTTAGCGACCCGCTACGGGTCATCGCCCACGTCGTCACGCTCAAGAAGGAAGAAGAGCCGACGCCCGAAGCAGTGGCGACAACCGCGGCCGCCCCGGCAGAGCCCGAAGTCATCAAGAAGGGCAAGAAGGAAGAAGAAGGCGCCGAAGCGGCGGAAGAAAAGCCCGCCAAGGGCAAGAAAGAGTAACCGTCCGAAGGTGCGGGCTCCGCTATGCGAATCATCGTGGGCCTCGGCAATCCGGGCAAGGAATACGCTGGAACGCCGCATAACCTGGGTTTTTTGGCGATCGATGCCCTGGCGGAAAAAGCGGGGATTCGCGTTACCCGGCCGGAATCGAAGTCCTTGGTCGGCCTGGGAAAGATCGAGGGGCACGAAGTAGCGCTGGCCAAGCCGCAGACGATGATGAATCTGAGCGGCGGGGCGGTGGCGAGTCTTCTCGATCGCTACCAATGCACGCCGGCCGAGCTGATCGTGATTTCGGACGATGTGGCGATCCCCTGGGGCATGATCCGGGTTCGCGAAAACGGCAATGCCGGCGGACACAACGGCTTGAAATCGGTGATCGGCGCGGTCGGTACCACCGGGTTTTTGCGGGTGCGCATGGGCGTTCAGCCGGAACATCAGCTCGGCGATCTGGCCGACTACGTTCTGGGCCCGATGAATGCCAATCAGCGCCAGGCGGCTGACGACATGATCGTTTCGACGTCCGAGGCGATCGAGATAATTTTGACGCAGGGCGCCGGTCCGGCGATGACGCGCTTTAACCGGCGGGCCACACCACCGGACGAAATTTCGGCTTAGGAAGAAAAGAGGAGCTATGGAAGAAAGACTGTACGACCTGATTTTTATCTGCCGCCCGGACACTCCGGAGACGGACATCGACAAGCTGGTGACCACCATCGAGCACTCCATCGCCGAAAAGGGCGCAACCATCGACAAAATGGAGAAGTGGGGCCGCAAGCGCATGGCTTACCGCGTCCACAAACTGCGCGAGGGCTTCTACGTCTACTTCGCGCTACGCTCCAGCCAAGGCGAGCTAATCAAGGAACTCGAGCGCCGCTTGAAGGTGAACGACTCGGTGATCAAGTACCTCACGGTGCGCCTCGATGAAGACATGAAGCGCAAGGAGAAGTTCAACAAACGCCGCGAACGCCGTACCGCGCGGCGCTTGCGTAAGAATCCTCCGGTGGCCGCTGCGCCCGTGCCGGTGGCGCCGGCCGCACCGGCGGCCTCCAATCCCGCATTGCCACCCGCGGCAGTCGCTGCGGCAAGCGATGCAGCGGCGGCTGCCGCTGCGGAAAAGTCGCAGGCCTCCGGCACCGCGCCAGAACCAACCAAGACGTAGTCCCCCAGGCCCAGCCCGATTTTCCGGCGCGGGGCATGTGGATGGGTAATTAAAGTTCATCCGGCCTAGACCGGAAAAAATTCTGAGACGAGTCTGAAGGAGAGGAAATGTCTGAATCAGGTGCACCCCATTCGAGTGGTGGCGGTCCGGGCGGCGGTGGATACGGTGGTGGACGATTCGGCGGAGGACGCCCCGGCGGTGGTGGTCCAGGCGGCGGTGGTCCCGGTGGTGGCGGTCCCGGCGGCGGTGGTCCGGGCGGCCCGAAGCGCGGCAAGCGCCAGTATGTGCGCAAGAAGAAGGTCTGCCGCTTCTGCGTCGATCGCGTCGATTTCATCGACTACAAGAAGGCCGACGTCCTGATGTCGTTCATCCAGGAGCGGGGAAAGATCCTCCCGCGCCGTATGACCGGCACCTGCGCGCGTCATCAGCGCTGGCTAGGCGTAGCCATCAAGCGCGCCCAGAATATCGCGCTACTGCCGTTCTCGGCCGAACTGTAACCCGGCGCACCAGTCCGGACGCCAGTCCTGACCGGAAAGCGTGGTGTTCTGACGTTGGCTTTGACTTTAGTGGTGTTGCAGGTGGGTGCCCCACACGGGGGTTTTACGTGTGGGGGCTTTGACTTTATGTTTCGATTTTAGTTGTGTGCTGTTGAAGGTGACTTTGATGGTGGGTGGCGCACCCTTTGCCAATAAGGGTGCGGGTTTTGATTCCCCCGCCGCCAATTAAAAACGTAATTCGAGGACACAGCGATGCAGATCATCCTTCAAGAAGACGTAGAAAAACTAGGCAACCGCGGCGAAATAGTCGACGTCGCTCCCGGTTATGCCCGCAATTTTTTGCTCCCGCGCAAATTGGCCATGGAAGCCACGCCGGGAAACCTGAAACAGCTCGAGCGCATGCGCGTCGGCTTCGCCAAGAAAGAAGCTACCGAGAAGGACGCCGCCACCAAGCAAGCCGAGCTGCTAACCGGCGTCACCCTGACCCTGTCGCGCAAAGCCGGCGAAACCGATCACCTCTTCGGATCGGTAACCACTGGTGACGTAGCCGAAGCCCTAGCCGCCCAAGGCTTCGAGATCGATAAGCGCAAGATCCAGCTCCCCGACTCGATCAAGCTACTAGGCGAATACGAAGTCCCCATCAAGCTCTACCGCGATGTAGTAGCCACCGTAAAGCTAACCGTCCAGCGCGAAACCTAACGGTTTGAAGTAGAACGGTTTTGCATCACATGCAGTTGCTACCAACATCGCCTTCTCCTCGACACACCACAAAAAAGAAGACTGTTCCTAAAAACATTGAACGAGGTGCGTGACGTTTACCGCTTCGCGGTAGTCGGTTACGTAGTGACGCCCGAACACTTTCACCTGCCGATCTCCGAACCAGAGATCGGCAATCCTTCAACCGTGCTCCAGATTCTGACACAACGGTCAACTCACCGGTTACAGACGGAACGAGAGAACTATATCCACATCAATCCTGTGAAGCGGGGTTTGGTGATCCAACCGGAGCTATGGCCGTGGAGTAGTTATCGTTTCTATCAGTACGGCGAGCAGATCGAATGCACTCCGAATCCGAATCCTCGGGAGACTGTACGCCCACCCTTCCCAGAACCCGGGAAGAATGGGGCCCGGAAAGAACCTTAAAACCGAAAAATCAAAACGGGTTTCCACAAACGCGTGTGAATTCCACATCCTCAAATCATCCAGTACGATTGACGCTCCATCCACCCGCGGTCACAATGCACTCACACTGTAAAAAATAAATGTGGCTGCTGCGAAATGGGTGAGGCACGCCGCGGCGAAAAATGATTGCGCCCAGAAATGTATTAGGCGAAAATAAGGCGAACCTCTGATCGATGGCCACCGCTCCCACTCTCGAACGCGCTCTGCCCCACAATTTCGAAGCGGAGCGCAGCATTCTTGGCGCGGTGCTAATCGATAATCACGCCCTCAACGCCGCGATGGAGAAGCTTCGCCCCAGCGATTTCTTTCTGGATTCGCACCGCCGCATCTTCGAGCGCATGATTCTGCTTTCCGAATCCCAGCAGGCCATCGACATCATCACCCTTAGCGAGACCCTCGGCCGCAGCGGTGAACTCGACGCCTCCGGTGGCCCCGCGTACCTCGCGCAACTGCTCGACGGCGTGCCGCGCATCTCCAACGTCGATCACTACGCCCGCATCGTCAAAGAAAAATCGGTCCTGCGCGGACTGATCCACGCCACCGAAGCCATCCAGCAACAAGCGCTAGAAGCCGGCGAAGACGCGGACGCCATTCTTGATCGCGCCGAATCGCTGATCTTCGAACTGGCCGAGGAACGCGTTCGCACCGGCCTGATCGGTGTGCGCGACCTGGTCCGCGAGAACTATCCGCGCCTCGAGAAAATTTTTAGCGAAGGACGCCGCATCACCGGCTTATCCACCGGCTACCACCGCCTGGACACCGAAACCGCTGGACTGCAGCCCTCCGAGCTGATCATCGTCGCCGCCCGCCCTTCCATGGGGAAAACGGCGCTGGCGCTGAACCTCGCGGAGAACGTGGCGCTCAATAAACACATCGAAGCGCGGGCGCCAGTGGCCATCTTCAGCCTGGAAATGTCAAAAGAATCGCTGCTGATGCGCCTGCTAGCTTCGCGCGCGCGTGTGGACGCCCACAAGTTTCGCACCGGGCATCTGACCAACTCCGACTGGCACGAAATCACCCGCGGGCTGAACGATCTGGCAGAATCGCCGCTGTGGATTGACGACTCCGCTTCTTCCACGGTAATGGAAATGGGAGCAAAGGCGCGGCGGCTCAAGCGCGACAAAGGCCTGTCCCTGATGATCGTCGATTACCTGCAGTTGGTTACCGCGCGCGGCCGTTTCGGTAACCGCAACGAGGAAGTCTCCAGCATTTCGCGCGCGCTGAAGGGCCTGGCCAAGGAACTAAAAGTTCCGGTGGTGGTCCTTAGCCAGTTGACCCGCGCTCCGGAACGCGACGACCGCAAGCCGGTGCTAGCGGATCTGCGCGAATCGGGCGCCATCGAGCAGGACGCCGACGTGGTGATGTTCATTCACCGCCCGAACTTCTACAAAGATCGACGAAGTCCCGACGAGGAGCGCAGCAGACCGAGCTGATCATCGCCAAGCAGCGCAACGGGCCCACCGGAAAGATCGATTTCACGTTCCTGAGCCGTCACACCCGTTTCGAAGAGGCCGCGCCCGACGCATTCTCGAATGATTATTAGAATCTGCTGAACCAATCGTCCCGGGACATCGGATGTCGCTAATCCGGACAATCTTGGCTGAGGCGAAGCGAAGTCGGCCCCACGTGTCGGTTTCACACGTGGGTTCTCCAAGGCTTTGAATTGGCGCCACTCTCGCACCGGGCGTGTCTCACCGAACCCAGTGTGTGTATCCCCTTAACTGCAGCGCCGCTCATATCGCGCTGTCCGAACCCTGGCTCGCCCCCAAACACCCACGCATAAATCCAATTGGTTGAGGCTCTCGCGGGCGATACTGTAATCTTCCTCAACTTCGGTACGCCGCCTGCTTCTTCCACTGCCATGTTTACTACACCGCCGAAGGGAGACTCGATCTCGCCATTTTTCACCCCGCGCGCCATGGGACTCTGGCATTCTGATCAGGACCAAAGAATGAATCGATCGATCCAATTGGAAGGGCGGCCAGTTTGGGCGGAGGTTTCCACCTCTGCGATCCTGCACAATCTGCGAATCATCCGCAGGCTGGTGGGCCGGAAACGAAAGATCCTTGCCGTCGTCAAGGCCAACGCCTACGGCTTGGGCGCCATCCCCATCGCCAAACTCCTGGCCAAAGGTGGAACCGAGTGGTTCGGCGTCACCTGCACCAACGAAGGAGCCGATCTGCGCGAGTCCGGAATTCGCCAGCCGATCCTGGTGCTCACCGGCTTCTGGCAGGGCGAAGAAAACAAACTCCTCCGTCATTCGCTTACTCCCACGGTCACCCATCTCGAACAGTTGAAGTGGTTAGAACGCGCCGCCGCGCGTCCGGCATTGCGCGGAAAACGCGCGCGGGTCCGGTTCCACGTGAAGATCAACACTGGAATGAATCGGCTGGGCATCGACGCCGCCGAAATCGAAGCTTTCGCCGCCACGCTCGCCGCTTGCCCGCATCTGGAATTGCAAGGCACCTACACGCACTTCGCGTCCGCTGACGATTTTACCAGCGAACAAACCGCCTGCCAGGAACGTCGCTTCCACGAAGCGCTGGCGCGCCTACGCCAGGCGGGAGTTTCTCCCGGCATCGTGCATCTCGCGAATAGCGGCGCGATCTGCGCCCGGCCATCCACGTGGAGCGATCTGGTTCGCCCCGGCGCCATCCTATACGGCTACCATCAGTCGTTCGTGCCGCCCGAGATTCGCGCGGAAATCAAAGCCAAGGTCCCGCTGCGCGCTTGCCTCTCGTTCCGCACCCGCATCATCGGATTGCGCGATGTAGCGGTTGGTCAAGCGGTGGGATACGGCGCCACGTTCGTCACCCAGCGCCCCTCGAAAATCGCGGTGCTGGCCGCTGGCTACGCCGACGGCATGATCCGCGCATTCACCAACCGCGGCCACGTACTGCTACGCGGGCAACAGGCCCCCATAGTAGGCGTAGTTTCCATGGATCTTTCGATGGTCGACGTCACCGACATCCCCAACGCCGCCCTCGGCGACGTAGTCACAGTTTACGGCTCCGACCACGGCGCCGAATTACTAGTCTCCGACGCCGCCCGCCAGATCGGCACGGTAACCTCCGACCTGCTATGCGCCCTAGGCCAGCGCGTCCCCCGCTTCTACCTCTAACAACCACATTTCTCCAGCTCTTCTGGAGTGCAGGTTTTGACTTTCGGTTTGACGGTTTGACGCTTTTATCTTTTTCGGGTGCCCCATTCTTCCCTGGTCTTGGGAAGGGTGGGCGTTTAGGCCTTAGTCGTTGAAATTAGGTGCCCGACACGTCGGGTCCGCGTGTGTGTTTTGACTTTGGTTTTATGTGTCCATGGTTCGTGCCGCACCGTGCCAACGGTTGCGAATCTCACCGCACAATCGCTAGACTCGTACCTGTACCAGCGCGCAGCGAATTAGGAGAGAACGACCGTGGCTCCGGCCCCAACCGCTATTTTCTGGGAAGTAGACCCGCAGGTAGATTTCATGCTGCCGGAAGGAAAACTCTACGTCCCAGGCGCGGAAAAACTTCTGCCCAACATCCGCAAGCTGGTAAACGCCGTCCGCGAAAATCGCGTCTTCCTGGTCTCCCACGGCTGCGGCCACGTGCCTGACGATCCCGAGTTCCAGCAATTCCCCGCGCATTGCGTTCGCGGAACCGCCGGCGCGAAGTTCGTCCCCGAAGCCCTCGCCGAAAAATACTTCACCATTCCCAACGATCCGAATTTCGCACTTCCCGATAATTTTTCCGGCTATCAGCAGATCGTCATGGAAAAACAAACCATCGACGTTTTTCAAAGTAATCACATCGCGCAGGTTCTCGACCGCTTACCCAGCACCCCGGAATTTTTCGTGTTCGGCGTAGCAACCGAGTATTGCGTCCGCGGGGCCGCCAAAGGCTTACTGGAACGCGGCCGCCGGGTAACTGTGATCACTGACGCAATTGAAGCGATCGATGCGGACAGCGGCGAAAAAGCTCTGCAGGAATTAAAATCGCTCGGCGCAAAGACGGCCACCACCAGCGAAGCCCTATCACGTCTGGGCTAGCATCCCGCCCTTCACAGCGTCTTCAGATAAGCAATCAAATCCCGGATTTGCGCGTCGCTCATGGTCTCGAGAAACGGCGGCATGTCTTTTCCGCCGTTGGCAATCAAGTCATGTATCCGCGCGTCCGTGATTTTCGTGCCGTCCGCGAAAGTCGTGCGCGTCCCAAATCCCTTCAGCCCCGGCCCCACCTTCTTTTTGTCGCTAGTTTCGAAATGGCAAATCACGCAATTGCCCTTGAACTGGGTCTTCCCGCGCGCCACCCCTTCCGCCACCTTGGAACTCTTCTTCTCCGCGGCGCTGCTCTGCCCCCGCGCCGGAACACTCGCCACCAGGAAACCCGGCGTGCCAAGCAGACCCACAATCATTACTGCTATGGGAAATTTCATCTGGCCTTTGCTCTCCGCGACTTGGTCGGTAACCTGAAGCCTGCTGGCCTAAGCCGCCGGAACTACCGATTTCGCGGCGTCCGGTTTCAAGAAATAGTCGTACAGCCACAGCAACAACGCTGTGGCCACCCCCACCCCAGTGATTGCCCACCACATCTGCTCCGGATGGTGGGTCACTTCTCCGAAGTGATGCATCAGCCGCCCACCCATCCAGCCGCCCACCAGCGATCCGATGCCGAGGGGTAAAAATGCAAATCCCATGTAAGTTCCCTGCTGCCCCAGCGGAGCCAGCCGCGAAATATATTCGTAGTACCGCGGCTGCTGCACCATCTCGCCGATGGCCACCACGAAAATCGAAAGCACCGCGGCCCACACCGCCGCATGGAAGGAAAGGATCATCCACCCCAGTGCGGAAATCAGCATGCCCAGGGTGATCGCCTTGAATGGTGCCAGGCCGCGCAGAAAATAGCTGATCGCGATCTGCAGACAGATCACCGCGGCCGCGTCGGTGATCAGGATCATTTCCACATTCGCGTTGGGATCGATGTAGGCGTGAACGTACAGCGGCAAGGTAATGAATTCCTGCCAGAACACCACGTAATATCCGGAAAAAATAATCAGGAACAGCATGAATCGCGGATTCGAAAGCACCGTAAGAAAATTGCGCCCGGCCTGGCCCAGCGTCGCCGTGCGCGTTTCCCCCGAGCGCTCTGGCTCGCGAAAAAACAGCAGCACTGCAATCAGCATCGCAAAAACAAACAATGCGGAAACTCGAAACACGTTGGCGACGCCCAGATGCGTGTGCACCACCGCCGCCATGTACGGTCCCGCCGCGCCGCCCACATTGACCAGCGTGTAGTAGATCGAATATCCGATCGATCGAACGTTTTCCTTCGACGCGCGCGCCGTGGTGCCCACTACGCTCGGCTTCACCAGCGCAACGCCTAGCGCCGGCAGCGCCAGAATAATCAGCACCAGCCACCACAGCGGCACGGCATTCCGCAGCGGACCCAGCCATGGCGAACCGATCGAGCCCAGCAGGAAATACGATGCGGTCAAAATCAGGTACGCAGTGGATAGTGCGCGGCGAAATCCGAGCCGATCGGCCAGCGCCCCGCCCACGATCGCCAGGAACCACACCAGCCCTCCGAAGAATCCCGCCAGGTTGCTGGTCTGCTCGGTGGAAAATCCCAGAGCTTCATGTAAATAGTTGGCCAGCGACGCAAACGCCGCGTAGTACGCCAGCCGCTCGAATAGCTCGCTGACGTTGGCCACCCAGAACGCCCGCTCAAACCCGGTTCGAATCTCGCTCAGTCGTTGCTGAAATCCCACGGGGACCTCCAATTGCCGCACCGCACCTGCTCCGGCGCGCCCGGCATTGTAGCGGAAAAACGCTCAAAACGCCGCGATTTGCGCGCGCCCCGGGAATACAGCGGACCGGGAACACGTTGCCATGCCGTTCCCGTGCTACCATTTTGGCCGTTGGCGCCACTCGCGCCGCTTCGTCCCACAACCCATGCCGACTACAACCATGAAAGCACTGCGCAAAATACGCCCGGAACGAGGCGCACATCTCGAAGCCGTGCCCATTCCCGTGCCGGGACCGACGGAAGTTCTAGTCCGAGTGCGCGCCGCGTCGATCTGCGGCACCGACCTGCACATTTATCACTGGGATCCCTGGTCGGCAGCGCGGATTCATCCGCCGATGACCTTCGGGCACGAATTTTGTGGCGTAGTGGAAAAGGTGGGCTCGGACGTGACCACCACCAAGCCCGGCGAGTTCGTCAGCGCGGAAATGCACGTGAATTGCGGCCACTGCCGCCCCTGCAACACCGGCGACCCGCATCTCTGCCAGAACTTGAAAATTATCGGCATCGATCTGGACGGCTGCTTTGCCGAGTTCGTGCTCATCCCGCAGCAAAACATCTGGAAAATCGATCCGGCCATACCCGAACGCTACGCCGCGATTCTCGATCCTCTGGGCAACGCCGTTCACACCGTGCTCTCCGGCGAAATCGCCGGCCGAACGGCGGTGGTTACGGGCGCGGGACCGATCGGCCTGATGGCCGTAGCGGTGGCCCGCGCGTGCGGCTGCTCCACTCTATTTTCGACCGAAGTAAATCCCCATCGCCGCGCAATGGCCAAACAGATGGGCGCTGACCAAGCGCTCGATCCCGCGAAAGACGACGTGGTGGCCCACGTCCGCGCAGCCACCGGTGGCGCGGGCGTTGACGTTTTCCTGGAAATGAGCGGCAACCCCACCGCGATTCACCAGGGTTTTCAAATGTTGCGTAACGGCGGACGCGCTGCCCTGCTGGCCATACCCGCCGAACCGGTAACCATGGACCTGGTCAACGACATCATTTTCAAAGGGGCCATCGTCCACGGCATATTCGGCCGCAGAATGTTCGGCACCTGGGTGCAGATGACCGAGCTGTTGCGCTCCGGCCGCCTGAACCTCGATCCGTTGTTTCGCGAAGAGATGCCACTCGACCGCTTCACCGACGCATTTGCCATGCTGGAAAAAGGACAGGCCGGCAAAGTGCTGTTATATCCCCACGGCTTGCCGCCCCGCTGACGCCGTTCGCTGGCTTATACTCAATTGGAAATTCCGGCTGGTTATGTGGACGTTACTCCGAGGGTTCGTATGCGACCGTTCGCGTGTCTTACGTTGTTGCTGCTCTTTTTGGCGTCTGCGCGGTTAACCATGGCCTCTGCAGACAGCAACGATTCCCCAAGCGGTTCTCAGTCAATCAGGGCGACGGCTCCGCGAATCGAGGTGACCGCTTACGGCGCGACGGGTAACGGTGTGACCGATGACACAGCGGCGATTCAAGCGGCCACCAACGCAGCGGCAAGCGCCAAAGGCTCAACCGTCTTCTTCGCGCCGGGGAATTACGTGATTACTTCCCCCATCCTGTATACGGGTGGCGGAGGGTTTGGCTGGGGATTGCGTTTCGAGGGCGCCGACTGGGACAGTACGAGCATCAGTGATGGAAGCGCGTCCGGATTATCCTACTTTTTCACCACCGCCACACCGGCAACCCAACAGAACGTTGTTTTTGAGAATATTCACCTGGCTGGAGGAGCAAAATCACACGGGGGATTGAACCTCAATGTCGATTTTGCAGTCGTAAAGAACTTTTGGTTCTCCAATATAAACGGCTATTCCATAGTCGCCGGTCCGACTCAGGGCAATATTGTTTCGATCGAGAATTGCCGGTTCGAAGACAACTTCGAGCCCCATTCGGCGGGCATCGACGTTCTCGCGGACTGGGTGCACTTGTTCGATAACGTCTTTTCCAAGTTGGCTCTGGACGCCGTCACTGTCGGAAGCAGTTCCGTCAAGCCGTACAACATCGTTGCAGTCAACACCCATTGCTTTTACTGTCAGAATTATATTTTCGACCTGGTGCAGGTTTTGGAGTTCTCGGCCCTGAACACATCCGATGAACTCGACCCGGACCATGCCAAGACCCACGAATTTGGAATGAATATCGCCAATACCGTAGCAGATCCTCAGACCGTCTCGGTGTTCGACTGGCACGCCCAGAACGTAGCAGGCCCCCACGCTTCCTATCAGACGGTGAACGACAACGGACGGAATGGTGCTCTGGGCATCCTTTTCTCTAGCGGTCAAAGTCCCCGTTTTGCGTTGAGCTATCCCCTGGCGGTGGAAGGGCTGAATCAATACGCGCCGCATGCCTGGGCCGATGTCTCGTCCTGCTCGTCCGGGAAAAAAGCTATCGAATTTACGAGACCATTTAACGCGGTTCCGGTGATCGTGGTCTCCGATGAAACCAAGGCAGGAGGAGCGAAGTTAGCCAGCAAATCCGCAAAAGGATTCGTTGTTTCCTGTTCTGGAGCAACCGATACCTTTGACTGGATCGCGGTCGGGAATCCGAACTAAGCCGGACCTGAGTTTGACGTTCCGCTCCAATCGGAAGAGCAAGAGATTATAATGGTGGTCCCGGCCCGTTTGCGCTCCCCGACAACCGCGAGCGCCTTAATTCCGCCGTAAAAGGACTTATCGAAATGACTACGCCCGCACCGGTACCCACGCCACAAAAGCAATCGCCGCTCGACTATTTGCACGACGCACTCGAAGATTTGAAAGCCAAACATCTCTATTTCCAGTTGCGCCTGCTCGAAGGCGAACAGAAACCTATCGCCACTTTCGATGGCCGCGAGGTGATCAACCTCAGCTCCAACAATTATCTCGGCCTCACCACCCATCCCAAGCTCCGCCGGTCCGCCATCGACGCCACCCGCAAATTCGGCGTCGGCTCCGGCGCCGTCCGCACCATCGCCGGCACCATGAAAATGCACATGGACCTCGAAGCGCAAATCGCCCGCTTCAAGAACGTCGAAGCCTGCGTGGTCTTCCCGTCCGGCTTCGCCGCCAACGCCGGCACCGTCTCCGCCATCCTCGGTAAAGAAGATCTGATCGTTTCCGACGAACTGAACCACGCCTCGATCATCGACGGCGCCCGGCTCTCCAAGGCCACCATCCGCGTGTTCAAGCACAAAGATCTGGCCGATTGCGAACGCATCCTCCAGGAAAACGCTAATTGGCCCGGGAAAAAGCTGCTCATCACCGACGGCGTCTTTTCCATGGACGGCGACATCGCTCCACTCCCGGAGCTGTGCAACCTCGCCGAAAAATACGACTGCATCATGATGGTTGACGACGCTCATGCCTCCGGCGTCCTCGGCCGCAACGGTCGCGGCTCGATCGACCATCTCGGCTGCCACGGCCGCGTCCATATCCAGGTGGGCACGCTCAGCAAAGCCATCGGTTCGCTTGGCGGCTACGTCTGCGGCTCGCACGAACTGATCGAATTCCTCTACCACCGCGCCCGGCCCTTCCTTTTTTCCACTTCGCATCCTCCGTCCGTGGTGGGCACCTGCCAGGCGGCATTCGAGCTGCTCGATTCCGACGCCGGTGCGCGCTTGGTGAAAAAATTGTGGTCCAACACGAAATTCTTCAAGCGCGGGCTGAAGAAGCTGGGATTTCAGACCGGCAAGAGCGAAACCCCGATTACCCCGGTGATGGTGGGAGAAGCCGCGAAGGCCTTCGAATTCTCGACGCAGCTCTTTGCCGAAGGCGTCTTCGCCTCGGCCATCGGCTACCCGACGGTCCCCGAAGGCAAAGCCCGCTTGCGCACCATCGTTACGGCTACCCACAAGCGCGACGATCTGGTCCGCGCCCTGGAAACCATCGGGCGCGTGGGCAAGCAGCTTTCCGTTATCTGAGGGCGCCGCAGTCCTGGGGGGATCTTACCCCATCGGTGCGTACCCGATTCCACCGTGACACTCTGGGCACGGAACAGCGCTTCCCGGCCCGATAGAGGTTAAACTGTGCTAATCCTAGGATTCCCCGGAGGCTCGTCGGAATGGTGAGTATCGGCAGGTTTACGGCGGTGATACTTCTGGGCAGCGTGACTGTCCTCTCCGGCTGCACCGGCACACCCGGCCCCCCCAGGGGTACCACCGGAGGCGGTGGCGGCGGTACCGTCTCTAGCGGGGGCAATAATGCTCCGCTCTCCATACTCGTGACCGATCAACCCGCGTCGGCGGTGGACGTTTTGTCGTTCTCCATCACCATCACCGGCGCCACCCTGCAACCGGGAGGTGTGTCGCTGATCAGCAGCCCGCAGACTTTCGAGATCACCCAGCTCCAAACCAATTCCGCTCTGATGACCGCCCTCAATGTGCCGGCGGGTAACTACACCAGCCTCGACCTGACGTTTGCCAACCCATCCATGACCATCCTCAACACCGGGACGGCGCTGGCGACCACACCCATATGCGCGACGAACACGTTTTGCAACTTCGCTCCGGCACTCAATGCGGCCTCAGTTTCGCTCTCGACTTCGCCCTTTCCCCTCACCGTTTCGGCCGGAACTCCGGTGGGCCTGCTTCTCGATCTCAACCTGAGCGACCTGCTCCAGCCCGGCAATATTTCCGTGGACCCAACCGCTTCCGGAGCAGTCACCGTTGCGTCGATCGCACAGGTCACTTCCACCCAGGTTTTGGCCGGGATTAGCTCCTTGACCGGGCAAGTGACCAATGTGGGCTCGAATCAGTTCACACTGCTCAGCTACAACGGAGTGAGCTCGACCATCAGCGTCAACAGCACCACCACTTATTTCTACCCGGCAACGGTCTGCCAGGCCAATAGCTTTTCCTGCCTGGCTGTCGATCAAATCGTTACTTTGCAGGCCAATGTGCTGGGCAGCGGAACAATTACCGCGTCCCAAGTGAACTATGAAAGTCCGGTGGGGACCCAGGAGGTCGAAGGTCCGATCATCGCCTCGCAATCCAATGCCAACACCACCACTCTGGCGGTGGTCGTAAACCAGGTAATTCCCAGCGTCACCGGCGTCAGCCTGGGCGATATCGCCACGGTCACCATCTCCAATCTCGTCAACACCTCGACCACGCCCGACTCTACTTCGACCATCTTTGCCATCGACACCGATGGCGCCACTTTGCCGGCCGGCGTTTCCTTCGCGAGTCCGGCCGATCTAGTGGTTGGCCAGGACGTTTTGGTTGGATTATCGGGATCGGTTAGCACCACCACGGCTGGCCCAGCTTTCAGCGCGAATCAAGTAACTCTGCGCGCTGGAAACGTGGATGGCGATGTTTACCTGGTCGATCAAGGCACACTGACGTTTTCGATGACCGATTTGCCGGCCCTGTTCACCACCCTCACTCCTACCAACATCACCCAGATCATCGCGCAAACTTCTACGACCACTTTCTTCGAAACCTTGAATCTGGATTCGCTGGCAGGACTAGCCGCAGGACAGCCCGTAGCGGTGGGCGGCATGCTATTCAATACCATCGGATCTGCCGGCTACCCAACCATCGACGCCCTAACTGTCCGCGGGCTGGTGCCCACTCTGCAGCAACAAAAGCGATCGAAGCGCGGCCTAGATCAGCGCCGCTACGTAGCATCCCTGTAGGCCGGTCCCAGGCTGCACGCACCGCACCGTTTGATTGGGTTTTGACGTAACGGTTTTACGCTCTTATCTTTTATTGGTGTTTTGACGTAACGGTTTTACGCCGTTATCTTTTTCGGGTGCCCATTCTTCCGGGTGTTTGGGAAGGGTGGGCGTTTAGACCTGAGCCCCTACAATGTAGCGTCCCCACACTCCCGTCTTACGCAGGTCCCTTTGCAGTGCCGTTGACTTAGGTTTTGCTTCACGCTTCCGTGCCTCTTGGGTGCCCCATTCTTCCCCGGTTCTGGGAAGGGTGGGTGTTTTGATTTCGAGATTTCACGCCCCACGGGGTATATTTGCTTTTCAGCGCCTCAGCGTCACGGTGCAACCGGCCGGCGGTCACGCCACCGCGAGGCTCGAACGCGTCCGGCGATACATCGACAACCCGATCGCCCCTAAGCCCCATACCAGCGCGATCGCCGCGACCAGCGGCCCGACGTACGGCAATTGTTTCCCGATCCGCAATAACGCCAGCCCCAACGCCAGCCGTCCCGCCACCGCTCCGGTACTCGCCGCATCTCCCAGTAATTTTGATCCCACCCACGCGCCTACAAAGACTTGCGCCGCGTAGATCGAGATGATGTAGAGAAGAGCCAGCGAGATACTCACTCCTAAACCCACGATAGTGATTGCCATAATCACCACGAGCACCGGCGTCGCCACCAGCACCAGAAATCCAACTCCGCCGGCTGTCGGGTAGCGCCCGGCCGCACGCATGGTGTCCGCAAAAAACCCGGGCATCAGCAGCAAGATGGTCAACCCGAACAGGAAAGACGCTCCCCACTTCAGCACCTGGTGCCAGTAATATGGCGGCGAATTGTAGTCTTGGCCGTGCTTCACTTCCGTGAATTGCACCGGGCTGCTCAGCTTCGCTCCGGGATCCACAGTGGGGGAACCATGTGCAGCCACCTTCATGGTTCCCCGCGCTTGCTCCTCCGCTCCGATCACCACACGGCCGGCTCGGACGGTAGTGTTTCCGCCGGCGATTCCGTTCAATCGCGCAAAACTACTGTAGGAGATGATGTCTTTGGCGACCGCTCCGTTTAGTTCCATGTCCCCAGCGCCCACGATGAGGCTGCCCAAGACCACCGATTTCGGGCTCAACAAAAAGTGACCGCACCACGTGGTTATGTTCCTTGCTACGGTTCCTTCCAACTGAAATGTTTCAGACCCACCACGCACATTCCCATCCACCGAACCCACTATGCGTATCTCTTTGGCCCATCCCAGCACATCGCCCTTCACGTGCCCATTCACGATTAAGTCTTGAGTGAAGGCAATTAGATCGCCGTCCACGTCGCCATCGATGGTGACGTAATCGCCGGCAACGATCAGGTCGTTGTGTATCACCTGGCCCGCCGGGAGCTCGTAGTTCGGGTCGCCATGGCGCACTTCGGCCGCGGAAGCGCCGGGCACGCCCAGCAGCGCCAGGACGATCGCGCCGGCCACCGCCGCAAACGCTCCGCCACGGCGCACCCGCCGCCGCAACAGCGTCACGCACAGGATTCCCAACGTTACTAACGCCAGCGATTCCGCAATTCCTCTCATGGTGTCCCATCCTTTCCAAAAAGCTCCGGAAAACATCAGCATCGTCATGACGTTGTCCTGATTGAATCCCGCTTGCACGAACTGAGCCTGGATCGGCTCGAAAACCGTGCTCCACAACGTGTAGGCGCCCGCCGCGGCGAATCCCAGCACCGCGACCCAAGGCCACGAACTTGTTTGTGCCTTGCGCGGGAATAGGTGCGCCGGCACCGGTTCGTCCGCCTCGATCAGCGCACTTCGCAGGGTCCGCGCCTCGCCCTCCAGGGCGCGGAGCAACGCGCCGCACTTCGCGCAGCTCGCTGCGTGCTGGCGCAATTCGCCCGCCTGGGCCGCCTCAAGCTGTCCGTCCAGATACAGCAGGCAGGCCATTTCGTCAAAATGCGTGTCAAAAACTGTCATAACGTTTCCCCCGCAACCGCTCCCGCCGCGCGCGAGCCGCTCCCACCGCGCTCGGCCTTTAGCCGATTGGCCCCTAGGATTTCCCGCAGTTCGTGCCGCGCGCGTAACAGCAGCACGCCCACGAATGCCCGGCGCACGCCCAGCGCGTCGGCGATATCGTTGTAGCTCATGTCCGAAAAATAGCGCAGCACCAGGGCCATGCGCGCCCGCGCCGACAACTTCGCCAGCCCCGCGCGTACCTGCTCGTTGGTGCTTTGCTCCAGCAATTGTTCCAACTGGCTGGGATCGGGATGTTCGAGCGGCATAGTCTCCACGTCCGGTGTTTCCAGGTCTTGCCGTATCCGCCTGCGCCGCAACATATCCCAGCAGTGGTTCGAAGCCACCGTGTACAGCCACGCGGTGAATGGCCGCGAACTATCGAATTGGTCCAGGCGGCTGCGCACCTTCATAAATATCTCGGTGGTAGCGTCCTCGGCGTCTTCCTTAGTAGGCAGCACCCGCCGGCAGAACCGGAAGATCGCGCCCGCGTACTCCCGGTAAAGCTCACCCCACGCCTCGGAGCTGCCTCCGCGGACCCCCGCGAGAGTCTCCGTAAGCTCGGTAGAAGTCATCCTCGTTTCTGGCTTCCCTGATTCCATATACCTATACGCAGCCACCCACCCAAAACTATCACCCCATGCCAGACCCAGGAAAGCCTAACAGAACCCATAGCAACCAAAGGGGGGTTCTAGGGTTCCGGTTTTACGCTTCACGCTTCCATGCTTTTTTTGGGTGCCCCTCTTCCCCGGTTTTGGGAAGGGTGGGTTTTGACGTACGGTTCGATATGAACAGGAAAAGGTGAGACCAAACGCCAGGAGGAATTTCAATTACAGCGTAACGGGACAATCCTGCGTGCGGGGCGGGCGATGGTCGACCGCCCCGTTGCGATTTTCTGCGGAGCAAGCATTTCGGTCTGCTCGAGCTAGAACGACAGCTTCACGGCGAACTGGATGCCGTGTGGGCCACCGCCACCCAGGAACGGATTGCCTATGCCCCCGTCTCCGGTCGCGGTTAGGTGGTAGGCGCGCACTCCCACTTCGCGGTCACCCGCTTGTGCGAATCCATTGAAGGCTACTCCGTTCATTTCTTTTTCCTTTGGGTCCCTTCGGTCGAATTGTCACTTTCGCGAGTTGCGAGCAGGGTCTCGGTGGGTGGACACGATATTCCCGCGCTCATTGTTCGGCGACGGTTTGAGAAATCGATCAGAAACTTCTTCAGCGAATATCGGTTGCTGGCGGACCAGTGGACACTATTTGACAACTCGAGCGCACCTCACCGCGTCATCGCTTTGGAGGCGCGCGGGGCGAACTCGATATAATAGAAGGTGACCGATATCGTGCGTTAGCCGCACGCTACGGGAAGCCATGACGAAATCATCGACGACCATCTTCGCACGGGCTGCCAATGTATATCTGGCGCGTGGCAGAGTGATTGCCATGCCCATCGAAGAACTGCGCGAAATCTCCGCCCGCAATCACGCCGACGACGATCGCTGAGGCCATTTCCGCCTAACCAACGCTCCGGACTTTCCTAGCCGAACTGACACACCCTTCACTAAGGCTTCCACCGAAGCGATCCCTTCCCAATCGGCTCGCGGGATGCTACGGTTCAACGTAAATGGGAACCGAGAAATGATCGAATCAACCAGTCGCCCAACGCCTCCAATTCGCCGGCCGAGCGGTTGGCTTTTAGCACCCCGTGTTAATGGCGGCCTGCTCCAGACCGCTGCAAAGCGCCAATTTCTAAATAGCAACACTGCCGCCATAGTGTCGGCTATGCCATTGATTCTAAATAGCATAAAATATACCCATTCAGGAAAAAATACATTTCACACTTTCGGAATCTCGCCTAGGTCAGACGTTGAACACGAGGAATTTGAGGGCCGGGTGCCTCGCCTCAAATCCTTTCTTGAGCCCGAAATTCCGCGACGCCTCGGCGCAGGGCGACCCTCTCCGAAGGACCTGATTCTAAACGGCAGGGAATCTCTGAATCGCAACAAAAGCGCGTTTTTATCTTTGCGATTTCCGAGCCTCGCTCAGCGAGATCATGGGATTGGGGCATAGCAGACAACCAACGTAAAAGGAGAGTACCTTGAAGTATCGAGATCTCGGTCGGACCGGTTGGAAGGTTTCAGACGTCAGTTTTGGGGCCTGGGCCATTGGCGGAGCCTGGGGACAAGTCTCCGACGAAGAGGCTTTAGGCGCCTTGCGCCAAGCAGTGGATTCCGGGGTGAACTTCATCGACACCGCGGACGTCTACGGGGACGGCCGCAGCGAGCGACTGATCGCCCAATTCAAGAAGGGCCGCAAAGAAGAAATCATTGTCGCCACCAAAGCCGGGCGCCGTCTGCCCCAGCAAACCGTGGAAGGCTATAGCCGGGAAAACCTGACCAATTGGGTGCACGACAGCCTGCGCAATCTTTCCACCGACTCGTTGGACCTGCTGCAGCTCCACTGCCCGCCGACCGACGTCTACTACCGGCCGGAAATTTTTGCAATCCTGGATGACCTGGTGCGCGCCGGGAAAATCCGCTACTACGGCGTCAGCGTCAGTACCCCCGAAGAAGCCTTGAAGGCGGCGGAGTTTCCCAACGTCCAGAGCGTGCAGATCATTTTCAATTGCTTCCGTCCACGGCCTGCCGAGGAATTTTTTGCCAAGGCCCAGAAGAAAAAAGTGGGCATCCTGGCGCGGGTACCCCTCGCCAGTGGATTGCTCACCGGAAAATTCAAAAAGGATTCGTCGTTCGCCAAGGACGACCATCGCAATTTCAACCGTCACGGCGAGGCTTTCGACGTGGGCGAGACCTTTTCCGGAGTGGACTATGAGACCGGCCTAAAGGCGGTCGAGGAGCTTCGGCCTGTGGTGCCCGCGGGAATGTCGATGACCCAATTCGCCCTGCGCTGGATCCTGATGTTCGACGCGGTCACCTGTGCGATCCCCGGCGGCAAACGTCCCGATCAGGTTGCTGACAATTGCCGGGCCTCGGATCTGCCTCCCTTGTCGCAGGGCGCCATGGACGGCGTGCAGAAAATTTACGATCGCTATATTCGCGCCGAGGTCCACCAGCGTTGGTGATGCCAAGGCGGCCATCCCAACTCACACCGCGGGCGCTCCAATCCACATTCGCTTTGCTGCTATAATTTGCGGTTCGCGGCGGCTGGCGATCTGCTAGCCGCTTGCAACTGTAGACATCTCGATGGCTTCCTCCACTGCAAAGCGGCTGTTTCTGTTCGACGCCATGGGCTTTATTTTCCGGGCATTCTTCGCTCCTATGGACCGCTTGCAGACCGCTCAGGGCGTTCCCACCAAAGTTCCTTTCCTCTTTGCGACCATGACGCGGCGCATCATCAATAATCCTAAGCTCCGGCCGGACTTCATCGCGGTGGTGTTTGATGTGGCCGCGCCTACTTTCCGCGACAAACTCTTTGCGGAATATAAGGCCCAGCGGCCGCCGATGCCTGACGAACTCTCGATCCAGGTTCCCTTCGTGCGCCGCTACTGCGAAGCCATGCACTTTCCGATCATCGAAATGGCCGGCTACGAAGCCGATGACGTGATCGCCTCGATCGCCCGGCAGGCCGCGGAGCAAAGCCTGGAAACCTACATCGTCAGCAGCGATAAGGACATGATGCAACTGGTGGGCGGTCCGGTGTGGATGCTCAACCCGGGCAAGGGCGACCTGCTGATCGATGCCGCCAAGGTGGAAGAGATCATGGGCGTGCCGCCGGGGAAAGTTCCCGACGTGATGGCGCTGATGGGCGATTCCATCGACAACATACCTGGCGCGCGCGATCCCAACGAAAAGCCTGCTCCCGGCGAGCGCCGCAAAGCGGGAATCGGCGAAGTGGGCGCGCGGCAATTGATTCAGGAGTACGGAAGCGCCGAGGAAGCGGTGCGGCGCGCCAAGGACGTCAAGCGCGCCAACTATCGCGATGCGCTGGAAAAATACGCGGAGTTTGTTTTCCTGAGCAAGCAGCTCGCCACCATTCCCACCGATGCTCCCATCGCACTGGACTTGGAAGCCTGGAAGTTGGTCGCGCCGGATAGCGGCGCGCTGCGCGCTCTGTACGGCGAGCTGGGCTTTTCGAGCTTGTTGCGCGAACTAGCAGCAGCGCAAGTGGCCGCAGCCGTCGCAGCGACGGACGCGGCGACGGCTGCGGGTGAACCACCGCCGCCGCCAGCGGAGAGCGTCGAAAAAGGGATCTACCAGGAATTCGCTTCGCCCGCCGCGCTGACTAAATTCTTTGCCGATGCGCCGGGCGGCCAGCCGGTGGCGGCGTGGCTGGAACTCGCGCTGGAAAAGGACGAAGACGAGGGCTACGGTTCTCGGGTCACCGCCGCGGAATTCTCGGCCGCGCCAACGACCGGCCACAGCATCGTATTCGATGCCGAAGGGAAAACTCTGGACGCGATCGTCCCCTGGCGCAACGACGCGAAGCAGCCGAAGATCGTGCACGATCCAAAGCTCTTCGATCTGCTCACCTGTCCGGAAAATCCCTTCAAGGAAGCGAAGGGCGGCTTCAACGATGCGCCGCGGCTGGCGGGCGTCACCCACTCCACCAAGCTCTATTCCTACTTGCTGCGCCCCACCACCGCCAATCATGATTTCGAAGAAGTGGTTTTGCGGTCCCTGAACCGCACCCTTTCTGGCACGCGCGGCGAGCATGCCGATCTGCTGCTGCGCCTCGCTCCGGTTCTGCGCGCGGAAGTCGAAAAGCAGGGTCTGGCGGAACTCTATGAAACAATCGATCTGCCGCTGGCGGCGGTGCTCGCGCGTATGGAGCGCGCCGGGGTATACGTCGATCGGAAAGCCCTGGAAGTCATTTCCGCCACTCTGGACAAAGAACTGCGCCGGCTGGAAACGCAGATCTGCGAACTGGCGGGCTGCGCGTTCAATATCAACTCGCCGCAGCAATTGGCCGAAATTCTGTTCGACAAACTCAACTTACAGCCGCCGCGCCGCAGCCGTGGGAAATCCCGTTCCACCGCCGCCGAAGTGCTGGAAGAACTCTCCACGCTTCATCCGCTCCCGCGGATGGTGATCGAATACCGCGAACTCTCCAAGCTAAAGTCCACTTACGCCGACGCGCTGGCGAAACTGATCCATCACGGCAGCGGGCGCCTGCATACCCGTTTCAGCCAGACCGGTTCAGCCACCGGCCGGCTCAGTTCTTCCACGCCCAACTTACAAAATATTCCGGTGCGCAGCGAGATCGGACGGCAGATTCGCGCAGCGTTCACCGCGGCGCCGGGGCATCAATTGCTTTCGGCGGATTACTCGCAGATCGAATTGCGGCTACTGGCGGACGTCTCGCAGGATCCGGTGTTGCTCGATGCGTTCCGCCGCGGGGAAGATATTCACTCGCGCACCGCGCAGGAAGTATTCGGGGTGGCTCCGTTTGCGCAGACTTCCGAGCACCGCCGCGCGGCCAAGGTGATCAACTTCGGGATCGTTTACGGTCTTTCGGCATTCGGGCTGGCCCAGCAGCTCGGCATCGAGCAGCGCGAAGCCGCGAAATTCATCGCGGCCTACTTCGAGCGCTACCGCGGAGTGCGCGATTATTTGGACCGGCATCTCGCCGAGGTGCGGCAAACCGGTTTTACGCGGACAATTTTCGGCAGAATTCGTCCCATGCCCGAAATCAATTCGCACATTCCGAATATTCGCAACTTCGCCGAGCGCACCGCGATGAATACACCGCTGCAAGGCGCCGCGGCCGATCTGATCAAGTTGGCCATGATCGAAATCGACCGCCGGTTGCCGGCCGAAGGATTTCAAACGCGGATGATCCTGCAAGTACACGACGAATTACTGTTCGAGGGCCCGCAGAAAGAAATCGGACGGCTGCGCGAAATGGTCAAGCCGGTGATGGAAGAGGTTCACAAGCTGAGCGTTCCATTGATTGTCGATGTAAAGATAGGACAAAACTGGCGGGATATGCAGGAGTGACCGCTTCTGCTGAATGGCGAAGTGACGGGTGGAGCTGTTAACGTTTTTTAAGATTTGCTCGGAGGAAAAGGGAAATGGATCACGCACCTGGATTTCTGAAAATTGTGAACGACGCTAAGACCCGCGTGAAGGAGAGCGACGTCCGCGAAATCAAGGCCCGGCTGGACCGCGGGGAAAAACTTATCTTGGTGGACACTCGCGAAGAGTCCGAATGGGCGCGCGGCCACCTGCCCGACGCTATCCATCTGGGCAAAGGTGTGATCGAACGCGACATCGAGCAACGGGTTCCCGACCACGCGGCCCCGCTGGTGCTTTACTGCGGTGGTGGTTTCCGCTCGGCGCTGGCCGCGGATAACCTGCAGAAAATGGGGTATACCAACGTAATCTCGATGGACGGCGGCTGGCGCGGCTGGAACGAAGCGGGATTCCCGACCGCTAAGGATTAACTCGCCCGAAATGGAATGGAGAGTTCGGGGTGGGGATACTCGCCCTGGATTCCCTCGCACGCTGACATGGTGCTCGCATTCTTGGGTGGAATGATCTGGGGGGCTTCGGTCCCCGCCGCCAGGAGTGGCTGCGCCACGAGGGCGGGGCAATTCGGCTGTCGATCCACTCGCGATTCTCATAATTTTCTTTGGCTCTTCGTCCGTAATACTCCGGAAATTCCCCGCACACGAACGTAAAGCGCGCCTGCAATCTGCCGATTCAAACTCCAAGACAGATCGCGCGTCTTGGGCAACTGCGCGGCAACGATGTTGAAAGGGCGGCGAACAGGAAGCGGATGAGACGGATTGGTAGTGCGGGTGGTGATGGTACTGCTGAGCGGAACCAGCGCTCGGGCGCAGTTAAACGTAGTAAATCCTGACAACTTGGATGTTCCGCAGGCGAGGGCCCGAAATCCTGTACCGACAAGCGTGTCGCACGGTCGCCGAGCAGTTTCACGTTCATCACCGCGCGCAAATCGAATTTCCAGTTACGTTAGAAATCGGCCAGGACGACGTTGACACTAGCCATATCGACGAAATAACCGGCTCATACGCTGTGCCCACGACCTACTGGGACGAGTCCGCTTTGGTCTGCCGAATTATCATCCTGGGCCCATTCCGCTTACTGCCCGATTCCCGCCGATGGAAGTTGATCGCCAAGACTCGCAGCCGCGCCGACACGCTGAGCGCGGTAGTAACCGTCTCGCAGTTGCAGGGAGAACAGAAAGGCGCGAACGGGCTTCGTTGACAATGGAATCGTAGAGGTGTCCGAGGATCTAACCTTTCGTTCCGTAGATTAGTAGTGCGCCCATTTCACGGAATGCGCGCAGTTCGCTGGCGTCGCGAAACCACCGGCCGGTATAGACTTCCGGGGTTGGCGTGGGATCGGGCACCAGCCGATATTCGGCTTCGCTGAACCCTGCATTCAGAAAAAGCTGCACCCACTGTTCGGCGGAGAGCAAATGCGTGGGTACGTCCAGGAGCCTGGCCCATTGATGGCTGTAGGGGTTATCGCGGTAATAGTTGATGAGGATCCATGCCGAGCCACCGTCGCGCAGAACGCGATAAGTTTCTTTCAACCCGCGCACGGGCTCCGGCCAGTAATACGACGACTCCACTGAAATCATTTTGTCGAAGAACTGCGCTTCCCACGGAATTTCGTCGACGCTTCCTACTACGAACATCGCGTTATCCAGGTCGGTGTTCGCTTGGCGCGCGTGGCGCACCATCTCGTCGGATATATCCATTCCCACCACGCGCCCTGCGGGCACCCGCTGCGCCAGAATTCGCGACAGCCATCCGCCGCCGCATCCTACCTCGATTACATTGTCGGTTTCGCTTAGCTGCATCAGCTCAAGAGTCGGGGCGGTGATGGGCCAGTGTTCGTGCTGCATCGATTCGGCTTTTCCCGATTCGGCCCAGCGGTTGAATTCGCTGCGCAACTGTTCGGACTTGTCTGCCTGCGTCACCTTCGTTCCCCTTCGGCATTTGCAAACCGCGAAGCCTTAAGTCAAAACACCCACCCTTCCCAAACCCAGGGAAGAGTGGGGCACCCAGAAAGCGGGGAGCCGTGATGCGAAAACCGTGAATTGGAACTTAGTGTTTGTAGTTCATTTCTCCGGCTTCGATCCTTACCTTTAGGCGATTCTCGGGAATTGGGAGCGGGCAGGTGGTGTAGGGATTGAAGGCGCAGGGCGGGTTATAGGCTTCGTTGAAATCGAGAAGCACCTTGGAATCCTGGATAGGGCCGGTCACCAGGAACCGCGCGGCGTGATAGGTCTCTTTCCCTGCGGTCAGGTCGCGAAAAACGAACTCCATCCCTTTCTCATCATTCTCTTCGGGCTCCAGGCGCAGGGCCTGACCGTGCAGGGTGAATTCGACATAGCCCGCTGCCTGGCTGTGAATGACGTCACCGAGGATATTCTGGGATACCACTTCTCGCGGTTTGTCGTAAGGCACCCAGTGCCCAACTACGCGGTACGATTCATTCACCGGAAACCAGTGCAGGCCCTGAAAATCCCTGCGCAGCTTGCTGTTCTTGTCGCGCAGGCGGATGGAGAAGCGATCGCCGCTCGCATGGACCGCCAGGGATATCTCGCCCAGCCGAATTGGATCGGAATCGGGGAGTAGTTCCGCAGTTTGCACCGGCTTTCCGTTCATGGTGGCGGCAACGCCGGGATTCAGATGGACAATGGTCTTGCCGGAGTGGAAGTCAAAAGCGCCGGCCTCGGCGGGATAGCCTTCCGGAAGTTCGATATCGTTAACCGGGCTGGAGCCAAATCGATTCTCGCCTTCGTGCAGCCAGAAGAGGCCAGAGACGGTGAGCCAGCCCTGATCGGATTTCAGATTAGCCTCGCGTTTTTGGCGCCACTGCTCGACGCTGGCTACGTAAGCCGGGTCGGCGGCCCAAGCCAGTGCTGTGCAGGCCAGTGCTGCCCAGGTCGCCGCCGCGGCTACCATTGCGAGGATCGCCGCACAGGGTGACGGAAATCGGGTGATTTTCATTGCTCCGCCTAAATGGGGTGCTCCACGTTTTCTACCTTAGCTAGTAATTCAACGAATTTCTGCTGGCGGTCCTTCTGATCGAACCCCTGGTAGATCTCGGCGATCTGGGTGGTGTTCATGGAACAGAATTTCGGTCCGCACATCGAGCAGAACTTCGCTTCTTTGTAAAAGTCGTCGGGCAGGGTCTCGTCGTGCATGCTGCGCGCCATTTCGGGATCGAGGGAGAGCTGGAACTGCTTCTCCCAGTCAAACAGGAACCTGGCGTAGCTGAGCGCGTCGTCGCGGTCGCGGGCTCCGGGACGATGCCGAGCGACGTCGGCAGCGTGCGCGGCGATCTTGTAGGCGATTACGCCCTGGCGCACGTCATCGGCATTGGGTAGGCCCAGGTGTTCTTTCGGCGTGACGTAGCACAACATCGAGGCTCCGTGCCATCCGATCATCGCGGCGCCGATCGCGCTGGAGATGTGATCGTAGCCCGGCGAAATATCGGTTACCAGCGGCCCCAGGGTATAAAACGGCGCCTCATAGCACAGCTCGTTTTCTTTTTTGACCTGCATTTCGATCTGGTCCAGAGGAATGTGCCCTGGACCTTCGATCATCACCTGCACATCGTATTCCCAGGCCTTTTTGGTGAGCTCGCCGAGGACGCGCAATTCGGAAAATTGCGCCTCGTCGCTGGCGTCGGCGAGGCAGCCCGGACGCAGGCCGTCACCCAGCGAAAAGCTGACGTCGTGTTTCTGGAAGATTTTGCAGATGGCGTCGAAATTTTCGAAGAGGAAGTTTTCAGCTTTGTGGAAGCTCATCCACTGTGCCAGGAGTGCTCCGCCGCGGCTGACGATTCCGGTAATGCGTTTGCGCACTAGCGGGAGGAAGCCGCGCAGGACGCCGGCGTGGATGGTCATGTAGTCGACGCCCTGTTCGGCCTGCTCTTCAATCACTTCGAGCATCAGGCCGATGGTGAGATCTTCGGGGCGGCGAACGCGGCTGAGGGCTTCGTATATGGGCACGGTGCCAATGGGGACCGGTGAGTGCTCGATGATTTCCTTGCGAATGCCGGGAATGTCGCCGCCGGTGGAGAGATCCATCACCGTGTCGGCGCCGTAGTGCACCGAGCGGTGGAGTTTTTCGAGTTCTTCGGCCACGTTGGAAGTGGTGGCGGAATTGCCGATGTTGGCGTTGATCTTGCACAGAAAGGCTACGCCGATGCCCATCGGTTCCAGGTTGCGGTGATGGATGTTGGCGGGAATGATGGCGCGGCCGCGGGCGACTTCGCTGCGGACGAGTTCTGGGTCAATTTTCTCGCGGCGGGCAACGTATTCCATTTCTTCGGTGACGACGCCCTTGCGAGCGTAGTGCATCTGCGAGAAATTGCGGGCGCCGCCGTTCATGGTTGCGGTGCGCTTCTCGATCCAGCTATCTCGAATTGCCATAAACTTTTTCCCCCCAACGACGCGCGCAGCCTCAGTGCCAGGCTGGCGCCAAGTGGGAATTATCGCACCCTGTTCCCGCGGCTTCAACTCAACGGGGAAAACAATCTTCGGGCGGCCGGTTGGTCTCGCAAGCGCGCGCCGGTTTGACGACAGGCCACCGGGGGAGCGGCTCAAACCTGGGTCTATTGCGAATGATGCGATCCTTACTTCATGCCCTAGCGAATACCCGGGATAGGCGTACAATGGTGCGGTTTTTGAAGAATCAAGTTTCTTTTGGGGAGAGAGGTTTTCATGGGTCTAAAACGCGCCATGACCTTCGCCACAGCGATTCTTCTCGTCGCCGGTCCAGTGATATCCAATGCGACAGACAAGAAGCCCGCCAAGACGGCCGAGACGCCGGGGGCGGGTTGGAACGACTCCCAGATGCAGCAGCCCAGCAGCGAGTCGATCGACATCAATGAATACAACTTGATTCGCGAAGAGGGCCTGCACCATTCGCATGTGATGGATTACGCGGGAGGCCTCGCCGACGGAATTGGCCCTCGCCTGACGGGATCGCCGAACATGGCCAAGGCCAACGCGTGGACGCGGGATCAGCTAACCAAGATGGGCTGCGTCAACGCCCATCTGGAAGACTGGGGCGAGTTCGGCATGGGCTGGCAGCAGCTGAACACATGGGTTCGAATGATCGAACCGGATACAGCCGTCTTCCTCGCGCAAGCGACGCCGTGGTCGCCCTCCAGCAACGGGCCGCTGACGGCGCAGGCCATATCCGTGGTGATTAGCGACGAGAGCGACTATGGCTAAGTACAAGGGCAAGCTTTCCGGCAAGATTGTCTTCCTCGGCGCGATGCGCGATGTGCCGGCGCCTGACAAGCCTTTCTTTGAACGCTACACGGACAAGGATCTCAAAGATCTAGAGTCGCTTCCGCTGGAGGGCGGTGATGCCGATATGCAGGCGCGCACCGAACGCTACGTGAAGCGCAGAAGACTTAACACCCTGGTCCTGCCGTTCCTGACCGAGGAAAAGGTGGCCGGCGTTGTGGTTCCCAGCCGCGATAGCCATAGAGGCGGAGGCACCGGGCATCCTGTTTGATGACAATGGCGCCGCGCTCGGCCGCACTCCCTATCACCGAGATACGGCGGTGCCATTCCCGGTAGTCGTGACCCAAATTGAAAGCTACGGCCGAGTTTTTCGACTGCTTGAGAACCACGTTCCGGTCTCGATCGAGATGAACGTCGAAACCAAGTTCACAGGCGATCACCAGCACGGCTTCGACACGGTCGCGGAAATTCCCGGGAACCGATCCCAAGCTTAAGGACGAAGTGGTCATGGTCGGCGGTCACTTGGACAGCTGGATCGCTGGCACCGGCGCGACCGATAACGGCGCAGGCGCGGTAGTGGCCCTGGAAGTTATGCGGATACTGAATACGCTGCAAAGTCAAGCCGCGGCGAACCATCCGTATTGGTTTATGGTCCGGCGAAGAGGAAGGGCTCTTTGGCAGCAAGGGATACGTAAAGCAACACTTTGGCAGCTACCCGATCTCCACCGCTACGGAGCAGATGGACCTACCGGAATTCATGAGGAAGGCAGCGGGACCACTGGAGCTAAAACCCGAGCAGAAGCTTATCTCAGCGTATTTCAACGTCGACAACGGATCGGGCAAGATTCGGGGCATCTACACCCAGGGCAATACGGCGGTGGATAGCATCTTCGAGCAATGGATCGCCCCGCTGAAGGACCTCGGGGTGACCACCATAACCAACCGAGACACCGGCGGGACAGACCACCAATCGTTTGATGCCGTGGGTATCCCCGGCTTTCAATTCATCCAGGATCCCCTGGACTACGAAACCCGGACTCACCATTCCAATATGGACACTTATGAACGTCTTGCAATCCGCGGACCTAAAGCAGATCGCGGTTGTGGAGGCCATCTTTGTCTACAACGCCGCGATGCGCGAACAAATGATCCCGCGGAAGCCTTTGCCACACCCCGAGCTTCGCGACCAACAGAGCAAGCCGCTACCCGACCTCTATCCCTCGGCAGTTCTTCCGGACGCAGGGCAGGAACCGGAGAAAAATTAGGGAGTATCCGATCAACGATCAGGACTCAATATCTGTCCGAGGCGATGCCGGATGACTTTCAATTTAGCATTACGCGCCCCCAAGGCCTGGACGGCAGCGGTTCAGATCGGTGCGCTGACTCTCTTGCTGGAAGCAAGTGGCGGCACCGCAATAACCAACCGCGCCGCCGCCGCTGACGTCCTCCTGGAGCGACGTTCCGCGGCACAAAAAACGTCAACCATTGACGCGTCCAACCCGATAAGGACAGCAGATTACTCCCAAGCTATCGAGGAGGCGCGCAAGATTGCGCGTGGGATTTACGAGCAGGGAGCGCCCGGACTTTACGATGGGATGAAGGGCCATACTGCGCGGCCTGCCGGCCTGTCGGTGGCCGTAGCAATCGATGGGCAGATTGTTTGGTCGGAAGGTTTCGGCTTTGCCGATCTCGAACAGCAAGTCCCGGTGACGACGGTTACCAAATTTCGCATCGGGAGCGTTTCCAAAGTTCTGGCAATCGCGGCGTTGGCTGAACTTTACGAGCAAGGCCGCCTAGACATCGACGCGCCGGTACAAAAGTATGTACCCAGTTTCCCCGACAAAGGGTATGTGATCACGACGCGACAATTGGCGGGGCATTTAGGCGGCATCCGGCACTACCGAGACGATGAGCCTACTAACCAAAAACGATTTAAGAATCTGGTCGACGGCCTGTCACTGTTTGAAAATGATCCTTTAGTGGCCCCTCCTGGAACGAAGTTCCTCTATTCGAGCTATGGCTACAATTTGATTGGCGCTGTTGTGGAGAGTGCTTCAGGGGAGGACTACCGGACGTATCTGCGGACCCATGTGTTCGTCCCTCTCAGCATGGATAACACAGAGGCGGACGACTACGAGAAAGTGATCTTACATCGCGCACGTTTTTACGATCCCACGCCCGACGGAAAATTTAAGAACAGCGAATATGAGGATGTAACCTACAAGTGGTCTTCGGGTGGGATGCTTTCAACTCCGGAGGACTTGGTGCGGTTCGGTTCTGCACATCTGCATCCGGGGTTCCTGAAATCCAGCACGCTCCAACTACTGTTTACTCCCATGCGGGCGACTTCGGGTGAAAATACAGGGCATGGAATGGGATGGAGGATAAGAACTGACCACAAGTGGGGACCGGAGTTGGATTACGAGCACGGCGGAGAGGCAACCGGGGGCACATGCAATCTGATTATTTATCCGGAGAGCGGCGTTGTAATCGCTGCGGCAATCAACACTGACAACATGGACTTCGCCGGCATACCGGCGATCGTTGCTAGGCCATTTCTCCGACAAGTGGAAGCTGCACGCCGCAAGTAAGGGCTCCGTTGGCTCCCTACCGTTATCGTCCCCCGTTTCACTCACGCTTCGAGAACCGAGTTTTTGCGCAACCTGTTAGTTGGCACGGGCGGATTTTTCGCGCGATTCGCCGGGCCGCGCGGAACGAACAGCGCTCCTGTTCCAGCCGCGGAACATAATTTTCAAGGCTGAGCCCAAGTAAAACGATGTTATAGTCCCGCGCGAGTACCGCTCGTGCTCTTTGCCTCTGGTGTTTACTAACCGCGGCTTAAACCGCTCAAGGAGATCATTCGAATGTTTTCTCGACCGTTGCACCGCTACGTTCTTGCCGTTTCTGTGATTCTGGTTCTGGCCATCGCCGCGTTCGCACAACCCGCGGCTCAACCGCAACAAGCAGCGCCGGCGAAACAGCCGACCGCGTATACCTATATTGCGTTTTTCGGAGTGCCGCGCGCCAACTGGGCGGAATATGAGAAGGGTCTCGAGAAAGGCAGCAAGGTGATGGCAGCGCAGGTGGCCAACGGCAATCTGGTTAGCTGGGGTGATGGAGCGCTGGAAGTTCACGAGGGGCTGAACGCACCGACGCACGTGTCGTGGATGTCGTCGATGACGGTGAGCGGGCTGCTGAAGGCGGAAGCCGCGGAAATGGCCAGCGCGCCGGTTACCTCGAGCATCAACTACACCACGCACTTCGATGAAATATCGATGTCGTCGAACTACGGAGGTAAGGCGGACGCCGCTGCGCCCAAATATCTTCTGGCGCAGGATTGGAAGGTGAAGCCGGGGCGAAGCGGCGACTTCACGGAACTGTTTAACAAGTACCGCAAGGCGGACCTCGATGCTGCGGTCGCCGACGGCTCACTTACCAGCTACAGCCTGGAAGAAGATCTGATTCACACATCCGCTCCAGGCAACTATACGATCGTTGTGACTTTCCCGAGCGCGGAGGCGGTGGATAAGTTCTACGACTCCCTACAAGCTCAGCTCGCGAAGAACCCGCTATTCGGGGAGGCGTTCGGCTCGGTAGTTGAAATGCCGGAACACCGCGATCATTTGCTGCGAGTGCTGGATTCGGGACACAAGTAGACTGCACTTGGCAGGGAATTTAACTCGCGCGTGTGATTGATTGGCGGGTGGCGCAACTTTTGTTTGAGGATGCGCCACCCAACCGCAAACCTCGAAGTCAAAACATCCAACCGCGAGCTCCAAAATCGGCACTACCCAATTGCAATCGCGAAGGTCACTACGCCCACCCTTCCCGCAAAAGCGGGAAGAGTGGGGCACCCGGAAAAGATAAGGGCGTAGAACCGTAGAACCGCTTACAGACTGGCGGCTAGCTGCAGCGGATCGGAGGTTGGGGGCTGGCAGGTGGTTTCTATGCAGACTATGCCCTGGGCGGCGCTGGCGTTGAGGTGCGGAATCGTTTGCGCCAGGGCGGGCGGCAACGCGGCTGCGGACTGTTTTTCTGGGGTTACGCGCAGGACGGATTTGCCGTAACGGTAGACCCTGTGGGCGGCCTTCTCTAGGGCTAGGGCTTGGGGATCATCTGCTGCGCCGGTGATCACTACTTGCACGGGGTGGCGCTGGTGCAGGAGTGCGCCTAGCGCGTAGCTGGCGCCGAACAAACCGAATTTCGGCGCGATGCCTCCGAAGGATTCTAGCGTTAGCTCTGCCCATCGGTGGTACAGCGCGTTGCCGGTAAAGCCGTGCATGCGTTCCAGGAGAATGACGGCTACCGAGTTGGCGCCGGGCGTGGGCGAATCCTGCAGCGGCTTGCGGCGAATATCGAGGCCGCGCATGGGTGCGGCATCCTTGGCGCGGTCAAAGAATCCACCCGCGTCGGGATCCCCGAATCTTTCGATCGTAAGCTGCAGGGTGCGCTCCGCGCGCTGGAAATAGCGCGGATCGAGGGTCGCCTCGTAGGCATCGAGCAGCGCCAGACCGGCGAATACGTGATCGTCCAGCGAACCTTCCAGGCGCGGTGCGGTGGTGGTCGCGGACACTGGCGCCTCGCCCCTGCCGATGCGGTGGGCGAAACCTTGGTTCTCGTCCCAGCCCTCGGCGAGCAAGTGGTCGAGAGTGCGCAGGGCGAACTCGATGCAGTCGGCGCGGCCCAACACGCGTCCGGCATCGAGATAGGCAGAGATGAACATCGCATTCCAGCCAACGTAAATCGTGGTGTCGATAACCGGGGTGGGACGCAACCGTCGCGCCACCAGCAATCTTTCTTTGGCGTGCTGCAGCAGCAGGCAGGTATCTGCGACGCTGGCACCTAATTGGTGAGCGACCTGCTCTGCGGTGCGCTTGATCCACAAGACGTTTTTCGCGGGGTTGTGGTGCATCTCGCCGCGCGGCTCGACATCGTAATAAAGCTCGACCACTCGCGATTCTTCGGGCGAGAGCGTTTGGCGGACTTCCTCGACGCTCCAGGTGAAATAGTCGCCGTCGTCGTCGAGGGTTTGGTCGGCATCCTGGCTGGCGTAGAAGCCGCCGTGCACACGATCGGAGAGCACCTCATCCACCCAGGCGATGATGCCGTTGGCGGTTTCACGGAACAGCGGCTTGCCGGTCACCTGGAATCCGTGAACGTAATTGCGGAGCAGCTCGGAATTATCGTAGGTCATTTTTTCGAAATGCGGGACGCACCAGCGCTCGTCGACGGAATAGCGGTGAAAACCGCCGCCGATTTGATCGTAGACTCCGCCCAGGGCCATTTTTTCCAGGGTAGTTTCGGCCACTTCGAGAAGATGGTTGGCCTTGGTGGAGTGGTATCGCTCGAGCAGCAGATCGATCGCAGCAGGGTGCGGGAATTTCGGGGTAGATCCGAAGCCTCCGTTGCGATCGTCGAATTGCTTGACGATCGAATTCACCATCGAGTCCACCACTCCGGCTTCGAGGGCGCCTTTCGCGCCGTGAAATGCCTCGGCATTGGCCACCGCGTCGGCCAGCGCTTTGGCTGAGGTGTCTACCTCCGCGCGCCTGGTGCGAAACGCTTCGGCAATGTTCAGCAGGATGCGGCGGAATCCTGGGCGGCCCATGGCGTCTTCCGGCGGAAAATAGGTGCCGCCGAAAAAGGGTTTCCCGTCGGGGGTGAGGAAGGCGGTGAGCGGCCAGCCACCCTGTCCGGAGATGGCGCTGATGGCGGCCTGGTAGCGCGCGTCGACGTCGGGACGCTCGTCGCGATCCACTTTCACCGCGACGTAAAACTGACGGATGATCGCGGCCAGCTCGGGATTTTCGTAGCTCTCACGATCGATCACGTGGCACCAGTGGCACCACACCGCGCCGATATCCAGCAGGATGGGTTTGCCTTCCGCGCTGGCCTTTTCGAAGACCTCATCGCCCCACTCGTGCCAATCGATGGGCTGATGGGCGGCGGAGCGCAGGTAGGGGCTGGCGGAAAATTGTAGGCGGTTGGGCGTGTTTTCGTTGTTTTCGGTCAATGACAGTTCCTGGCGCTGGCGGCGCTATTGCGTGGGCGTTTCGTAGTCTCTGTCCCGTGGGTCGATGGGCTTGCGGCCGGAGAAGCCTTCATCCTGGCGGTGGTAGAAACGGATGCGGTCCTCGCCGAGGCGCCAGCAGTAATAGATGTCTTCGTCACGTAGGCGCGCGGGGAAATCGAGCAAGCCGGCGTCCAGATCTTTCACCACGCACCCGGTGGATTGAATCCGTTCCACCGCGGTATGGATCGCTTGCGCCAGGTGATCGTGTTCGGCACGCCATCGCGCGGCCTCTTCGTAGCGCACGTTCATGCCGCCGGCGCGCAGGATGCGTTCGGCCAGGGCGCGTAATTTTTCGTCGAAGCCCGCGAACTTTCTGCGCGATTCGATGGCTTCCAGCAAGATGGGTTCGAGCTCAATCCGAAGGTGCTCGGCTTCGCTCAGACTGAAAAGTTTTTGTCCGTCTTCGCCCATGTCCCTCGAGAATTGCTCAGCCGCCGATATATACCATGGTTCGCGATGGCGGAACGAAATCCGGTTCGTTGATGTGGTGGCTGGCTTCCTTTTGGTCGACGATGGCGCGGATGGCCTCCGCGATTTCGTCGTCGGAGGCGCCGCCGCGGAGCAACGGCTTCAGGTCATGATCGTCCTTACTGAAAAGGCAGGTGCGTAGTTTTCCGTCCGCGGTGAGCCGGAGCCGCGAACAGAAGCCGCAGAAAGGCTCGGTGACAGGCGCGATCAGGCCAATTTCTCCACGGCCGTCGGCAAAGCGGTATTTGCGCGCGGTTTCGCTGCGTTCATTGGAAACGGGAATCAACCGCCAGTGTTCGTTGATTCGCCGGTATACCTCGGCGGCAGGGACTACTTTGTCGCGGCTCCAAGTGTGATCGGCGTCCAGGGGCATGAATTCGATGAAGCGCATGATGATGTGGCGGCCGCGGGCGAAAGTTCCAAAGGCTTCCACCTCGTCATCGTTGAAGCCGCGCACCAGCACCGCGTTTACTTTCACGGAATCAAAGGGAGCGGCGCAGGCCGCGTCGATGCCTGCAATTACATCGTCAAACACCTTGGTGCGGGTAATTTTTTCGAATTTCTGGCGATCGAGCGAATCGAGACTGATGTTCACTCGCCGGATGCCCGCCGCCGCTAGCGCCTTGGCTCGCGCCACCAACCCGAATCCGTTGGTGGTGAGTGAAAGGTCGCGCACGCCGAGGTCGCGCAGCAGGCCGATGAAATTTTCGATGCCTGGGCGCACCAGCGGCTCTCCGCCGGTGACGCGGACCTTTGTTATGCCCAGCCCGACGAGGATTCGCGCGAGACGCTCGATTTCTGACCATTCGAGCAAGCGGTTCTCGGGCATTTGGTTTTCGTGGTTAGCGGAGCGGCAGTAGACGCAGCGGAAGTTGCAGCGGTCGGTGACCGAGATGCGGAGGTCGGTAATCTCACGTCCGAGTTGGTCCCGAAGCGCCATGGGGTAGGTTGCGGAAGTCTCGCTCCATTCGATGCCCTTGCCAGGATGCGGGAGTCCCTTACCTAGAGCATAGGGCCCAGTATCCGCAAACGCAAGGAACCCATAGTACTGGTGGACCGAGCTTAATTCCATGACGCGGCATGTGGCCGGGCGCCCGATTTTAGGACTGAGGCCGGATTAAGGCTTGGAAACCTTGGTGGTCTCGAGAGAACTGAGTAGTGGACCGGATGGACGCTGTTCCGTAGCGAAACTATGATCGGAATGCATTAGGCTTCATCCCAGCGCAACGACCCAAGTGGTTGAGCTGGCCCCGCCCCGGCCGCGCAGCGGGGGGCCGGGTTTTTCCTCTCTTTCCTAAATGTCTACGAACCATCACCGGGTGCGCGCGTGTGTGCATTGACCCCCCTTGTTACGGGCCGGTATAATGGGGTGCTCGGTTGAGCGCGCACTGCGCCCCGTGCGTGGGCGGCGCGAAGGCTGCGTTTCGCGCGGTCAACTGTCCCTCGAAAACCCTAAGAGCCGGAGTTCATCATGGTGAAAGCAACACAGTTGCGCCCGGGTATGGTCATCCGCCACGAAGGCGAGCTTTACTCGATTTTCAGTGTCGATCACCGCACCCCGGGCAACAAGCGCGGTTCGATGCAAACCCGCATGCGCATGCTGCGCACCGGCGCGATCATGGAGTATCGCTTCCGGGCGGAAGAATTTGTGGAGCGCGCAACCCTGGACCAAATTGAGTACCAATATCTTTATAGTGATGGCGATGGCCATCACTTCATGCACCAGGAAAATTACGAACAGATCGCGCTGCAGAAAGACATTCTGGGCGACGCCGTCGATTATCTGATTCCCAACATGATGGTGCAGTTGGAATTCCACGACGCCAAGCCGATCGGGATCCTGCTGCCGGACACCATGGACATGACCGTGGTGGATACCGAGCCGAGCATTCAGAAAGCTACGGCGAGCGCGGTGATGAAGCCCGCGAAGCTCGAAACCGGGCTGGTAATCAACGTGCCGCCATTTATCGGCAACGGCGATAAGGTGAAAGTGGATACTACCGAAGGGCGCTACATCCAGCGCGTACAGTAAGGGGCTGGGTGTAGCGGGCCGACGAACTTCTACCGCGTTGGACTTGGTAATCGCGTTTTCGGCCTTGGGCGCATTGGGAAGTTGGCTGGCCACCGCCACGAGTGGCTGTGCCACAACGGCACTGCTGGCTGCCCGCAAATTTCTCACCTCGCTATGAGCACCGTCTATTTATCGCTGGGATCGAACTTGGGAGAGCGCAACCTCAATATTTCTCGCGCGATCGCTGAGCTCAGAGAGCGAAATGCGCGGGTGGTTCGCGAGAGTCCGTTGTATGAAACCGAGCCCGTGGATTTGCGCGAGCAGCCGTGGTTTTTGAATTGCGTGGTCGAAGCCGAGTGGGACGGCGAGCCGGACGAGCTACTTGAAACGCTGCACGACATCGAACGCGGGCTCGGCCGAACGCGGCGAGTCCGCAATGGTCCGCGACTGATCGATATGGACATTTTGTTCTTTGGCCCCCGCATCGTTCAGCTGCCTCAATTGGAAATTCCTCACCCGCGCCTCGCCGAGCGCCGCTTCGTACTCGTCCCGCTGAATGATCTGGCTCCCACCTTTGAACATCCGGTGTTGCGTGCCACCGTCGCCGACCTGCTGCGGCAGACGGCGGACCGATCGGAAGTGCGTCCGTGGAGGCTTCGCAACGCGGGCGCGCGCACAGGTTCCTAGGGGCGACAACGGCGTTACAAGGCCAAGTCAAAAACGTAGTCAACCCCCGGGCATCTATAAATTTGCTTGATGTCCAAGAGAGAATCGGCGATGCCGCCTCAACAATTTTCTGGGATGGATTTTTCAGAATGTGACGATTGTCGACCAATCCGGGGCGCTATAAAAGTTCGCGTTTTTTTAGCCTGGAGGCTTTCCGTTGAGCGGTTTCTTCCTTCTCAACGCGCTCATATTCTGCCAAGTCTTCTTCTGACATGTGATAGTCGGCGCGCGAGGCAAACATACTGGAGTTGCGCGCGCCAGGCTTCGCTTTGCGATCGGCAAATGACGGCGTCAACCCGCGGGTGGGGGTGGCGATTGCGCCCGATTCCACCAACAGCTCGTCGATCTTCTCCAGAAAATCGTGCATGTGGTAGGGCAGCACGGTATACGCCAGATGGTCGCGCTCGAGCGCGGGAACGATCGTTGGAGCGTCGAGAGCGGGAACCAGGAAGAGCACGCGAAGCTGGCGGCTGGGCACCGGCACGGCCCCCGCGGCTGGCTCGGTAGCCGGCTTTATCGGCGCTTGGCTCAATTCTTTCAGGGTCGAAAACAGAACCCCCTGCAACCCAACCAAAGCCACATTGGCCAGCACCAGCGACCACGAGGTACTGGCTAGCTCGGCCATCGCCTGGCTGATGTCCGGGACCACGCGCACCAACCAACCCTCGGAATCGAGGACTAAGCGCAAGGTCCGCTGGCTTTCCGCGTCGTTATCGAAAATTAAGATGCCAACTTCGCTCAAAGACACTTCTCCTGTCCGGGGAGTTTCCAGTATATGGGCAGGCCCGGTGGGGCGAATCGGATTCGGCGGAGACGTTTCCAACACAGAACACAGTACTTAGGGCACACGGCGGTAGGCGAACAATAAGCGAACAATTTCGATTGACAAAGCGAACAAAAGGCGAATATAGTCTTCCCCTGTGCGGCGAGGTGATCGATGGCCACTTGTCCTCCTATCCGTCCTGATACCTTCCCTCTGGGGAAGCGCCCCATCCGGCCGGAACCAAGCAACCTCACTCTTTTTCCCACAGCCGCTCGCCACGGCTACTGTGAGTCCGATAGCGAAGCTTCTACGCCCACTCCTGGCCCTGACAGGAGAACGAAGCCCGCATCGGAGCTGGTCGGCATCGCCCGCCTCGCCGCCTCCTCCCCTTTGTCCGACGCTCGCCGGGGGACGGAATACTTTCTCCTACCGGTTCGCTCGATTCTGAACCGCTGCGATTCGGAGCGGGTTCCCTTCGAGTGGACGATCAACCCGTACCGAGGGTGCGAATTCGGATGCCACTACTGCTACGCGCGGTACACCCATGAATTCATGGAGTTGCCGGTGGACGAATTCGAAAAGAAGATTTACGCCAAGGACAACGCAGGACCGCTGATCGAGCGAGACCTGGCCAGCCGCTATCGGGAACCTTCGGCGATGGATGGCCCCGATGCTGAGCCTGGGCACATCGCGATCGGCACCGCGACCGACCCGTATCAGCCGGCGGAGCGCCAGTTCGGCGCCACCCGAGCAATTCTGGAGAAACTGGCGGAGCGCGAGGGGCTGAGCCTCTCCATCACTACCAAATCCGATCAGGTGTTGGGCGATCTGGACCTGCTGAAGCGAATTTCGGAGCGCTCGACGATCATGGTGAATCTGAGTGTAACCACGGTTCGCACCCACTTGGCGCGCCTGCTCGAACCCCGGGCGCCGCGACCGGACCTGCGGCTGGGCGCGGTGCGCACGTTGCGGGAAGCGGGAATTCCGGCGGGGGTGCTGGCCATGCCGGTTCTGCCGTGGCTCACCGACAGCGAAAACGATCTCGACGCGCTGGCGCACGCTGCGGCGGAGGCCGGGGCGCAGTGGTTCGCAGCGCGGGTGCTGCATCTGATGCCTTCGGCGGCAAAACATTTTCTGCCGTTCATCGCGGAGAAATTTCCACGGTTGGTGCGCCAGTACCAGAGCTGCTACGGACGTGCCGCCAACGCACCGGAGAAATACCGTCAGACGATCAGTGCGCGGGTGGAGCGATTGCGGCAAAAATATAATTTGGGACAGCGGCCGCCGCGAGATGGTCATATGCGGAAGCCCGCGCAGATGCAATTCACTTTGGGAGGAGCTAGCGAGCCATGCCACGGGTAAAACGAAACCAGGGAGTCCGTTCGGGCAGAGGACAGAAAAGTTCATCGATGGCGGCGCCGGCGGTAGCGGCAGAGCCTTCGACCGCAGTGACGAAAGGCGGCGTGCGGCTGAAGACCGTTTCGGTGTGCACCATGGTGCTGGCGCTGTCCTGCGTGTTCGCGTTTCCGTCGATGCGCGACCAGGTGACCGGCAAGGGCGCATCGACGCGGAGCATCTATCGGACGGCCCAGCACGAGAAGGCACCTGGACACAACTCCTGGATTGCTACCAGCACAACCTAATCGATCTGGTTGGAGCGAGAAGGCGCTAGTTAATGGACGTGCATTTCGCCGGCTTTGGAGCGCTTCATCACGAATACCAGGGGCATCATCAGCAGGGAACAAATACCCAGCAACCAGAAGGCGTCAATGTAGGCCAGCATGGCGGCCTGGCGCTGCAGTCCGGCGGTGAGCATGGCGTAGGCTTGTTTTGAGGCATACGAGGCCTGCACTCCATGCGCGATTAGCCGTTGCATCAGACCGGTGTGCGCCTGTTGAAACTGCAGGTTGCCACCGGTGATGTTATCGACAAGGCGAGCCTGATGAAATTGCGAACGACGGTCGAGCATGGTGGTCACTACGGAAATACCAATGCTGCCGCCCACGTTCCGGGCGAGGTTGATCAGCCCGGATGCAGCATTATTTTTGTCTTTCGGTAGATAGGCGTATGCCGCGGTATTGATCGGCACGAACAAGAAGGCCAAGCCGGTGGCCTGAATTACCCGCGCCTCCGTGGCCGTCGCGAAACTCACGTCGGTGCTGAAGCGGGTCATCGCAAACAGCCCGACGGCCACCACCCCGAAGCCGACGACCAGCAGACGGCGCGCGTCATATTTGGAAAGCAAGAAACCGACGAACGGCAAGCACAAAATAATGGAGATACCGCCCGGGGTGAGCGCCATTCCAGCTCGTTCCGCCGTGTATCCCATGATGGTTTGCAGATACAACGGCAGCAGCACGGTGCTGCCAATCAGAATGAAGCCGACCATGAACATCATTCCGGTTCCCGCCGAAAAAGAGCGGTCCTTAAACAGGTGCAATTCGACGATGGGGTTCTTGTGGAACCACTCCCAGAAGATCGCAACGACCAGGCTGACGCCTGCGAGAATGCTTAGTCCCAGGATGAATCGGGAATCGAACCAGTCATCGCGCTGGCCTTTGTCGAGCACAATTTGCAGCGCGCCCAAGCCCACCGCAATCAATCCGAGGCCGATGTAATCGATGGCCAGGCCTTCGCGTTTGGCCTTGGCCTGCCTGTTTTTCAAATAGGGAGGATCTTCGATCACCCGGGAAGTGAGCAACAGGGAGAGAATGCCAACGGGAACGTTGATGTAGAAAATCCAACGCCAACTGTAGTTGTCGGTGATCCATCCACCCAGCGTTGGGCCGATGGCTGGTCCCAGCACTACAGCCATGCCATACACCGCGAAGGCCATGCCGCGTTTCTTCGGCGGAAAGGTGTCTGCCAGAATGGCTTGCTCGCTGGGCTGCAACCCTCCGCCGCCCACGCCTTGCATCACCCGGAAGAAAATCAGCCAACCGAGAGAGCCGGCTAGACCGCAGAGAAATGAGCTGATGGTAAAGAGCGCGACGCAAGTCATGTAATAACGCTTGCGTCCGATCAGCGTCGAAGCCCAGCCGCTCATCGGCAGCACGATCGCATTGGAAACCAGGTACGAAGTGAGCACCCAAGTGCTCTCGTCCTGGCCTGCGGAAAGCCCTCCGGCGATGTGCGGAAGCGCCACGTTGGCGATGCTGGTGTCCAGCACCTCCATAAACGTTGCCAAAGTGACCGACAGCGCGATGATCCACGGATTGATCTTCGGCTGCCAGATCGCTTGCGTTTCCTGCGGAAGAGTGGCGGCTGCCGCGCTCATTTCACCTTGACCTTGGGATCCACTGACATTCCCAATCGCAAGCTGTGATCGCTATTTTCGCCTTGCTCGAGGACCAGCTTCACCGGGACGCGTTGCACCACCTTCACATAGTTGCCGGTGGCGTTTTCGGGAGGGATCAAGCTCATGCGGGAACCGCTGCTTCCGGCAATGCTGTCGACGTGCGCCTTGTAGGTGCGCCCGTTGGCATCAACCTTAATTTCCACGGGCTGCCCGGGACGCATGTTCCGCAGCTGCGTTTCCTTAAAGTTCGCGGTAATCCAAACGTCATCCAGCGGAACCACGGTCACCAATTGTTGTCCGGGCTGAACGTTCATTCCCACTTCCACGTTTTTGGTAACGATGCCGTTCACCGGAGCCGAAATCTTGCAGTATTGCAAATTCAGTTGGGCCTGCTCGAGCGCAGCCTGCTTCTGCTGCACCTGGGCCTCCGCGGCCAAGGCGCGGGCACGGGTGGAAGCGTTTTGCTGAGGCGCGGTTTCGGCGGCTCGCTGATTGGCTTCGGCCTCCGCCAAACGGGTCTGCGCTTGATTCACCGCTTGCTCGGCGGCGGCGGCGTTGGCGCGCGCTGCAGCCACTCCCGCCGCGCTGGCTTTGGACGCGGCAACGGACTGATCGTAGAGCTGCTGGGAAATTTCCTGTTTGTCGACGAGTTGCTTGTAGCGGGCCAGATCGTCCTGATCGCGAACGTCGTTGGCTTGGGCTTCTTCGAGTTGCGCTTGGGCCGCCAGAAATTGCTTTTGCGCCACGGCGATGCCGGCATTGGCGTTTTCTACGCCGGATTGGGTAACGCGGAGCTGGCTGCTGGTATTCGCGGAGGTAATCGGAACGTTCTGGTTAACGGCTTCCGACTGGGCGACGGCATCGGCCAGATCGGCTTTGGCTTTGTCGACCGCCACCTGGTAATCCTTGGGGTCGATCTCCACCAGCGTGGTCCCCTGGGTGACGTACTGGTTGTCGTCGACGCTTACCTTCTGCACGTATCCGCCGACGCGAGCGCTTAGCGGCATCAGATGGCCGTCGACCTGGGCGTCGTCGGTGGTTTCGTAGCCGGCGACCTCGCTGACGTAGTAAATCACGCCGCCAATCACCAGCAGCACCAGGATCACCAACACCAGGCGTGCCCTGGGATTCGCAAAAATCGAGCCATTCGCCGCAACAGGCGCGATGGCGCCGGGCTGCGATAGTGCAGTTCTCTTCGACTCGTTGTCCTTCGCTGTCTCCGCTACCGGATCGACGGTCATTTTTTCGGGCATGTTCAGAATCCTTTGAAAAATTCTTTGACGGTAGTTTCCACAAGGCCGATGGAGCGAGCGACGGAGATCTTGGCCAGGTTATAGGCGTACAAACTCTCGATATACGATTCGCTGGCGGAAGCGACGGATTGTTGCGCTTGCACCACTTCGATGTTATCGGTTACCCCTGCTTTGAAGCGGTCCTGCGACTGTTCAAGGGTTTGGCTGGCCAACTCGGTATTGCTCTTGGCCACGGCCACCTGATCCGAGGCGGACTGCAGATCAAGCAGCGCCGAACGCACGTCCTGATCGATCTGGCCACGCAGATTTTCGAGCTGCGAGCGGCTCTGTTGCAATGCGGCTTCCGCCTGCAGCACATCGCCGTGAGTGCGGCCACCCGCAAAAATTGGAATGCGCAGTTCGCCACTGACGTCGTAGGTGTTGCGGGAGTTTCCGATATTGACACCGCTAACGCCGTAGTCAGCGTTGATGTTGATCGTAGGGTAATGTTCCGCGGTAGCAGCGCGGCGGACAAGTTCGGCGGCGCGAACCTGGGCTTCGGCCGCCCGAAAATCCGAACGGTTGGCGTAGGCGCGCTGGAGAACTTCGTCGGCGCTTAAACCGGCGACGGGTTCGAACTCGCCTTTCTCGGCAATCTCAAATTCCTGACCCAGCGGCAGACCGATAATGCGCGCCAGTGCCAGTTTTTGTTTGGCCAAGTTGTTGCGCGCCGCAATCACCTGCTGCTGCCGCGTTTGTAGCTCGACGCGCGCGCGCAAATCATCGATGGAGGCAGCTACCCCCGCTTTCAACCGGTCGGCCGCTTGACCGGAAAGCGCCTGCGCAGTGCGGGTCTGCGCCTCCGCCGTTTCCAGGCGCGCGGCTGCCGCAATGGTCTGAAAATAATTGGCGCCTACCGCCATCACCACCAAATCGCGGGCGTTCTGATAGGTGTAGCCGGCGGTGCGAACGTTCTCGCTGGCCGCACGGGTGCGCTGGATCCGCTCCCAACTGAAGACGTTGTCCGAGAAATATCCGCGCGCGTCGAAGTAGCCGATGGGGCCAATCAACTTCGGAATTCCAGGAAAATTGAAGCCTAGCGTCGCCAGATCGAACTGTTTGAGGTTTTCGCTAGCGCCGCCGGAAAAGTGGGGGAGCTGATTGCTAAGCTGCTTCCATCGTTCTCCCCGCGCCGATCCTTCCGCTTCGCTGCTGAGCAGCGCGCCCATGTTTTGTTTCAGGCCGCGGCGCACCGCGTCCGGAAAAGTGAGTTGCAACGTCCCCGATGCGGGAGCTTGGTCTGGAACGCTTCCGGCGAAGGGATCTTGCGATTGACCCGGCGAAACAGGATCTATGGGCGCCCCGACGTACGGCGGTGCGTCGCCACCCTGGGGGATGGCCGTAGGGCCGTTTTGGGCCAAAGCCACGGGCGGCAGAACCAGAACGAAAGCCACCAGAAGCAGAGTCTTATTTGCCATGATGACGATTCCCTTGGATCCGGGAGGGAGGGTGAGCCTCAATGCCGGACCAGAATAAATCGAAGGAAGACTTAAAATACTTTTCGCGGTCGCCCACCTCTTTCAACGCGAAAAAGAAGACGCCTCCAAAAGCCATTTGCTGAAACACGAAATACAGCTCTGCGGCATCGACATCGTTGCGGACCTCGCCGCGCTCCTGGCCGAGGGCCATCAGTTGTGCGCCCAGGGCGCGGCCCTCTTCCATGCGCGCGCAGGCGAGCTTGCGAACCGAGACGCTGTTGATCATGGTCACCAGCATGCTGCAGGCAAATTGCTGAGTGTGGGACGCCTCGGAAACCAGCGCTCGATGCAACTGCCGCAGCACCGAGCCGATTGGCTCCTTGCCCGCGCGGGCTTTTTCGAGGGCTGCGCGTATTTTGTCCACTCGGCCGTCGGAATAGGCCATCATCAGATGTTCTTTGCTGGGGAAATAATTAAAAAAGGTGCCTTTGCCGACGTCCGCCCGCTCGGTGATGTCTTCAACGGTGGTGGCGGTAAAACCGCGGACGCCGAAAAGCTCGATGGCCGCGTGGAAAAGGCGGCCGCGAACATCCTGGCGATGGCGCTCGCGGCGGCCGATACCGGGAGTGCGCGGCCGGGCCAGAGCGGCGGAGGCCTTGCGGGAAGGGCGCGGTTTGGAATTGCGACTCATGGACAACTATGACTATAGGTCATACTTGACGATAAGTCAAGCACGCCGCCGGCTGCCCGGCGCGCTTTAGGAGTCAGAAATTTCTGGGGAAAACTAAAACCCGAAGCGGCTAGCGGTGCTTCGGAGTGTATTTGTTCAGCGTGGCGACCATTCGTTGCGCAGGTGGCGGCACTGCCGTCTTTCCCGAGAGCACGATTTCCCGGGCGGTGAGGTGCGGTCCATAGACTTTCTCATTGGCGTCGTTGTCCGGGCGAACCGTAGAACCTTCCAGGGATACTCCAGCAAAGAGTCCGCGTGCCCGCGAATAGCTCAGAATTTCGGCGCGCATGGTGGCGTCCGTCTCCGCGGATGCGGTGCGGCCGGTGGGACCCAATGCCGCCGAAGCATCGCCGCCCAGTTTCACTTTGCTGTTCAAGATTCCGCGCGCGCCACCTTCGTTCATCACCAGCAGAACGAAATCGGTGGCTTCGCCGCCCAACTGAAATCCGAAGCTGCCGCCCTCCAGAGCCATCATGGTGGGAGCGCTCCACGGGCCGTCGAAGTGATCGCCCGCGCGGCAGGACATGGCGCCGCGGCCGTAACTGCCGCCAACCAGGAAGGCGGCTTTGAGCACCGACGGGAAAACCACCACGCAGGCGGCTTTGTCGAGCAGGCTTTGCGGAATATTCTCAGGAACACCGAGGATTTCGTCGAGGACTTCGCCGCAATTCACCAGACGGTCGTCTTCTTTGCCGGCGACGCCTGCGGATGAGATGGCGGGAACAGCGATCATCAGGAAAGCCACGACGTACACTACCAATCTCTTCATGTAACCTCCGTGAAGTTACGATGGATCATAGGCCAAACGTTTTGCGGGCGCAAATGATTTGCAACGCCGCCGCGCTGTTCGCGAAATCTTGAATCGTTTTGCCGCGGCTCGCTGCGCACGCCGTCCTTACGGGTAGACCCAGCGCGGACGCGCCGTGTCGTGGGCAGAGATGCAACGGCGGGGCGTTACAGTTGCATGCCGCGTGATGCCCATGACGTGGCAGGCTGGCTACCGGCGTCGAGGACCGCAAGGCGCTCGGTGAGCACGGTGGAATATACTGGGGACGGATGAACGACATTCGCGGGGGACCACAGAAAAACGGGGCAGCGGGCCTCTGGATCGCGCTGACCATGGTGGCGGCGCTGTGCGCGGCAACGGTGAACTGCACAAACCTCGCGCACGCCGCAGGAACGCGGTCGGGCGCAGCGCCAGGGCTAGCGGATGCGGGATTGGCTGCGGCGAAATCGCCGCATGCGAACCTCGGAAAATTCAGCGTCCGCGCGTCCGCGGCATTGTCGTCCGCGGCCGCGCAGAAGGCTTCATGGGGAATTTGGATCGCCGACGCTTCAACCGGTGAAACATTGTACGAGCAGAACGCGGACCGGTTGTTTGCCCCAGCTTCCAACCTAAAGCTGGCTACCACCGCGCTGGCAGCCGCTTCCCTTCCTTCCGATTTTCGCTTTCGCACCACGCTGGAGGCCCGCGGCACGCTTTCCGCGGCGGGCACGCTGACCGGTGACCTGGTGCTGGTCGGGCGCGGCGATCCCGATCTGTCGAACCGCAAATTCCCGTACGCTGGAAAGGTGGAGCGCGAAGGCCCCCCCGAAAAAGTCCTCGCGGAATTGGCGGACGCAGCGGTAGCGCACGGCTTAAAGGAAATTCGCGGCGATGTGGCCGGCGACGATTCGTACTTCCCTTTCGATCCATATCCTGCGGGCTGGACCGTGGGCGATCTCTATTTTGGATTCGGCGCACCGGTGAGTGCGATCGTTCTTAACGACAATATTGTTTCGATCGAAGTGAGCCCGGGTCCCCAAGTGGGGGATCCTGCGGCGCTGGTGGTGAGCCCGTTTGCGGGCGATCCGCCGTTTGGGTATGAGGTGGTCACCGGCGCCGCCGGTACTCCGGTGAAATTTGCGGTGGTGCGGCAAGCCAGCGCGAAGACGACTCTGCTGCGCGGCTCGATCCCGATTGGCGCGCCCAGCGCCAAGCTGTCACTGGCGATGGACGATCCCGCTGAATATGCGGCGCGCGCACTGAAATTGCTGCTGGAAGCCCGCGGCGTCCACATTACCGGCGAGGCGCGCGCCATTCATGGGGCGCCGCCCAAACGCGGCGACGTTCCCGAATTGCCGAGTGTTCCGGCGGCAAACCACTCGGGCCCGGACGGTCGGGTGGCGCCGATTCCTCCGGACGCGCCCAGCGACGCAAGCGCCAGTGGGCAGAGCCCCGCTGCTTCGGTGACGATGCCCACGCCAGCAACGAGCTCGGTCGACAATGGCGTCGTCCTCGCCGAGCATCAGTCACCGCCACTGATGGAAATGATCCGCGTAGTGAACAAGGTGAGCGAAAACCTTCACGCAGAGATTCTGTTGCGCACGGTGGCCAAGGAAAAAGCGGGAAGTGGGACGATCGATGACGGGATCAAGGTGGCCGGAGATTTTCTAAAATCAGTGGGCATCGCCGATGGCGATGTAGTCCAGGAAGACGGTTCCGGGCTTTCGCCCGCAAACCTGGTTACGCCGCGAGCTTTTGGCAATTTGCTCTTGTGGGTGAGCCACCAACCGTGGGCTAACGACTACCTTGCCACTCTGCCCATCGCCGGCGTCGACGGAACCCTCGAATCCCGTATGAAGAATTCGCAAGCCACCGGCCGCATTTTCGCGAAAACCGGTTCGCTGGAGCATGTCCACACGATTTCCGGTTACGCGACCACGGTGCGCGGGGAGCGTTTGGTGTTTTCCATAATGGATAGCAATGACGCGGAGAAGGCGAACGACGCCACCGCAGTGATCGATTCGCTGTGCGTGGCCATGGTCGAAGAGATTGGTCCGGCGAAGCCAACCAAGCCTGGAACGAAACCGGCGCCGCGGAAGTACAACAACAGGTGACTGGATGGAAGCGAAAGCAGTTCCGAAATTTGTTGTAGTGGGTGAGAATCCAACGTCGGTGACCCATGCGGCGCGGACCGCGGTGGCCGCGGTAACGGCCTTGCTGATCACGCATTTGATGCGCCTTCCCGAAGCGTACTGGGCGCCCATCTCGACCATCGTAGTGATGCAATCGACGCTACAAGCCGCGGTGTCGATTTCACTACAACGCTTTGCGGGCACAGCTCTGGGTGCTGCGAGCGGCGCGCTTGTAGCTATCTATTTCCCCGGCAACACGTTGGCCTTCGGGCTCGCCGTATTCGCGGTAGGAGCGATTTGCGCCGCCCTTCAGGTCGATCGAACCGCTTACCGATATGCAGGCATCACCTTGGCTATCGTGATATTGATTCCGCACCAGGAAAAGCATTCGATGGTAGCGATACATCGCTTCGTAGAGGTCTCGCTAGGAATCGCAGTGGGCCTGGCATTCAGCCTGCCATGGCCGGATCGGCAAGCGCCCACCACTAACGCCAGCCATCGAAACCAGCGCTAAACTACTCGCAAAGCTTCCCGCACATTTCCACCCCGCGGAGCGGAATTTCCTTATGCGTTAGCCCGATTTGCCGATCAAGAATTGAGACTTTCGGGCGGTCATGCAGGGCAGGTCGTCCGTCAATATTCGCGAAGCGCAACGGAGGGGACGGACACAAGCCATGCCCCAGCGAAAAAAGAAAAAAAACAGACAAAGGTGGTTAGGCTGTGGATTGAAGCGAACACCCTTGCGGCCTATAAAGCGGATGGCCCTGGTTACCAGACGCGCATGGCCGCAGCATTGAAAAAACACACAAAATAAATCGTAGCCCAAACAATCCGCACGCCGCCGCTCGGCGGCGCCTGGCCCGTCACCGATTTTCCACAGCGGGCCGCAAGCGGCTCGCTTGACACCGTAACCCGCATCGCGCATTTTTGATGGCTTGAGACGCTCCGCCCAACACCTATTGGAATTCGACCGCCTGCGGGAGATCGTCGCCGGCTTCGCTACTTGTGCGCCCGGGCGGCGGGCGGTGCTGGCGCTCGCTCCGCGCATCGAGCGGGGGTGGCTGAAGGCTGAGTTCGCAATGGTCGGCGAGGCCATCGCTTACCTTCGCAGCGGGTCGGAGCTGGGATTTGGTTCGCTGGCCGATCCGGAAAGTTGGCTGGCGCGTCTCGCGGTTCCTGGGTCGGTGCTTACGGTGGCGGAGTTGCTCGATGCCGGCACACTCCTGGGAACGGTGGCCAGTGCGCGAGACATAATGCGCGGCGTCACCAAGGAATATCCGCGGCTGGCGGAACGAGCCGCATCGCTGGGAGATTTTCGTTCGGCGGCTACGGCGATCCGGCGTGCGGTGCTGCCCAACGGGGAAATCAGCGACGACGCTTCGAGTGACTTACGGCGAATTCGTGGCGAGCTGGGACGGACGCGCGACCGCCTGCAGAAGTCGCTGGACACAATTTTGCGCGCGCGCGGCGGCGAGCCGGGGCAGGACTACATCACCCTGCGCAACGAGCGTTTCGTGATTCCGGTGCTGGCTTCGGACCGCCGCGCGGTGCCGGGCGTGGTCCACGGCGCGAGCGGAACGGGCCTTACGGTGTTCGTCGAACCGCTGGAGGCCATCGAGTTCAATAACCGGCTGGTGCAGCTCGGCGAGGAAGAATTGGCGGAGATTGCGCGGATCTTGGCCGCGCTTACCGACCACTTGCGGATGGATCGCGGTCCACTGGAGTACGCGGCAAAAACGATCGCCGAACTGGACTCGGTTTTTGCGCGCGGGCGCTACGCACGCGAGCTGGATTGCGCGGTCCCGCAGTTCACTACCGGGCGGCTGCGGTTGGATGCGGCGCGAAATCCGGTGCTGGAGTACGCGCTGCGGCCGCAAGGGCGCGCGGTAGTTCCGGTGACGCTGGCGCTAGGAAACGATCGGAGAGAAACGCGCGGCGGCGGCGAGGAGAGCGCAGGCGACGGCACGGTGATGGTCATCAGCGGGCCGAACACCGGCGGCAAAACTGTAGCGCTGAAAACCGTAGGACTGGCCGCGCTCGCCGGGCAATCGGGGATCCCCGTCCCAGCGCAAGCGGCGGAACTGCCGATCTTCGACCACGTCCTCGCCGACATTGGCGACGAGCAATCCATTACCGCCGATCTATCGACATTTTCCGCGCACATGCTCAACGTGAAGTCCATGCTCGAGACGGCTACCGCGCAGTCCCTGGTGCTGGTGGACGAATTGGGCACCGGCACGGCGCCAGAAGAAGGCGCGGCGCTGGCCGTGGCGTTGCTGGAAGAATTTCGCATGCGCGGCGCGCTGACCATCGCCACCACCCATCACGACCGCCTGAAAACTTACGCTTCCACCACTCCTGGAATCGTCAACGCCGCGGTGGAATTCGATGAAGTGAACCTGCGGCCTACCTATCGGCTGCTGGTGGGGGTACCCGGCGTATCGAGCGGGATCGAAATCGCGCGCCGGCTAGGATTGCCGGCGCGTGTGGTGGAGGCCGCCCAGGCCGGGCTTTCGCCGGAAACCCGCGAGGCGCGCGAGCTGATTTCCTACCTGCATCGCAGCCGCGACGAAGTGGAGGATCTGCACCGCCAGGTGCGCGAGGAACGTGAGAGCCTGGCCGGCGAGCGCCGCACCCTGCAAACCGACTGGGTCGATCGCCAACGAAAACGCATCGCCGAGCTCGAGAAGCAGTTCGCAGAGACGCATAAGAAATTCGCAGCGGAAATCGCGCACCTCACCGGTGAAATCAAAGACCGCAAAGAGCGCGCCCAGCTTCAAAAGCTCACCGGACGCCGGCTCTCGCGAATCGAAGCAGCCGGGCGGGATGAGAACGACGCCGCGGTTCTGGACACGCTGGCCTCATCGCAGCAGGATCTGGGCGTAGTTTCCGAGGCGCCCGCCAAGCCCCCCCCAGCGGAAGAACTCACTCCCGGCGCCAGGATTTTCGTTCGCGGCATGAAGCAGCCGGTGATTTTTCGCCGGCACGATGGACGCAACGCCGAAATCGAAGCGGGCGCGCTGCGTATGCGCGTGCCGATTGCGGACGTAACCGGGTTCGCGGAGCCGGCGGTGGCGGCGAAAGGCAAAGGCCCTGCGGGGTCGGCTTCAGGGTTCACCGTAAAATCGCAGCCCACCGACGAGCCCTCCACCGACGAAATTAACCTGATTGGCACCAACGTCGAAGAAGCCACCCGGCGAGTAGATAAATTCTTGAACGCCTCAGCGCTGGCTGGCAAAACTTCGGTCCGGGTGATACATGGACATGGCACGGGCGCACTGCGCCGCGGGCTGGCCGAATTCTTCACCGGACACCCGCTGGTAGCCGATTTCCATTTCGAAGCGGCGGACCGCGGCGGAGAAGCCATCACCATCGTGCAATTGAGCGACTAGAAGCCGCAACATGAGCGAATGCATCCAAGTGTTTGGCAAGTGAGTTCCTGAGGAAGTAATCGTGGCGGAAGCAGGATCCTTCGCAGACCGGGTGAAGCAGCAGGCGGACATCGTCCGGGTGATCGGCGAATACGTCCGCCTGAAAAAAACCGGGCAGAATTTCACCGGCCTGTGCCCGTTCCATTCCGAAAAAACGCCGTCGTTTGCGGTCCATCCGGTGAAACAGATTTATCACTGCTTCGGCTGCGGCGTGGGTGGCGACGTATTTCAATTCGTGATGGAAGTGGATAAGTGCGCGTTCCCGGAAGCGGTGCGAGTGGTCGCGGAGAAGTCCGGGATCGCCATCCCCAAGCCACGCGAGCGCTCCCCGGAGGAACGCAAGGAAAACCAGCAGCGCTCGGCGCTGGTGGAGATGCACCGCGAAGCCGCCGCATTTTTTCAGCGGCAGCTAAGAGACACCGCGGAAGGCAAAGTGGCCCGCGCCTACCTCGAAGATCGCGGCCTGAACGCCGAAGCCCTGGCGCAGTTCGCGCTGGGCTACGCGCCATCCGGCGGCGATGTGGTTTACCGCTTCCTGAAACAAAAATATCCCGATAAATTGCTGGAGATTTCGGGCATCGTCTCGCGCGATTCCAGCGGACGTTTTTACGACCGCTTCCGGCGCCGGATCATGTTTCCGATCTCCAACGATTCCGGCAAAGTGATCGCCTTCGGCGGCCGCGCCATGGGCGACGACATGCCCAAGTATCTGAATTCGCCGGAAACCGCGATCTACGTAAAGAGCAGCGTGCTGTATTACCTGGACCGCGCCAAAGAAGCGATTCGCCAAAGCGATTTCGCGGTCCTGGTAGAAGGCTACATGGACACGATCGCGGTAGCGCGGGCCGGAATCGGCAACGTGGTGGCTAGCTGCGGTACCAGCCTGGCGGAAAATCAGATCAAGCTGATGAGCCGGTTCACCAAGCGCGTGGTGGTGAACTACGATCCGGACGCCGCCGGCCAGGCCGCCACCGAGCGTTCGCTCACCCTGCTGCTCGAAAAAGAATTCGACGTCCGCGTCCTGGCCCTGCCTCCAGTAAACGGCAAGCCCGCCGACCCCGACAAATTCCTCCAGGAGCAGGGCGCCGAGGCCTACAAAAAGCTGCTGGTGCACGCCCCTGCGTACTTCGATTATTTGATTTCCAAGGCGCGGCAAATGGATCGCAGCACTGCCAACGGAAAGCTCGCCGCCGTCAATTACCTGATGCCCTACCTGCAGAAAATGCCCAACCGCCTGCTGCGGTCCGAGTGGGCCACCCGCATCGCTTCCGACCTGCGCGTCGACGAGCCCGTACTGCGGGAATCGCTGCGCCGCGCCGCCGCCGAGCGCCGTAGCGAGGTGAAAACCAAGGTCGAGTTTGTCGCCCCGGTGATCAAGCCGGCCGAACGCCGGTTGTTGCAGTTGCTCTCGGACTCCGACGCCTTCCGTCGGCGTCTGGCGGAGACTATTAAAGCGGAATCGCTGCATAAGGGTCTGGAGTCCGAGCAGGCCTTCGAGGTCCTGCTGGAGTCGGCCATGAGTGACCAACGCCCGAATGCCGCGTTTCTGGCAGAGAAATTGCAGGAGAAAGACCGCCGGCTGCTGTTTGACGTCCTATTCGAGGCGTCTAGCCAGGAGTCCTGGGAAGAAGCGGAAAGCTGCCTGAGTGCGTTGCGGCGCTGCAACGTGGAACTAGAACTGAGCTCGCTACAGCGACAGCTCGAAACCAAGCCTTCGGCAGCCGATTTGGGGCGTCTACTGAGCCGAAAACAGGAATTGCGGAAGCTACTGTCCCAAGAATAGCCCATATCCAGTACCGTTTCCGGTACTCCCCACTGCTTCTATTTGGCCGGTTTGAGCTTTTTCGCCGTCTGCCGATTATCAGGCAGAAAGATAAGGAAATAATGCACACCACACACCATCGCACACGCAGGTTGACGCTGTTTGACTCGGGCATGTATGCTGTCTTGGTTTTGCATGAAGCGAATTACCCTCCAACAGCATCTAACGTTTGTAAGCGCGGGCGAGGGCAAACCGGGCACGGGCGAGTGAGGCCGGAAATTTTGAACCCGGCAAAAGTTATCGTAGGTTCCAACCGACAGGTCATTGATCCGAGATTGGCGGGACGCCTCTCACGTCCCCTCATCTTTCATTTGGCACAATCCGCGTCGCCGTGGAGCCCGGTGCTATGGGTATCACCGGAGGAATTGTGAGTTTGGCACTCGAAGAGAAGTACGACCAGGTACGACAGCTTATCAACATGGGGAAGGAGCGGGGCTACCTTCTCTATGATGAAGTAAACGATATTCTGCCGGCGGAGGTGCATTCGTCGGAGGAAATCGACGATCTTCTGTCCACGTTCGAACGCTATGGCATCGACGTGTACGAAGATCTGGCGACCGCTAAAGCCGCGATCGCCGCAAATGACGCCGAAAGCGGTGTGGAAACCAAGGACGAACCGGCTTTAGCTTCGACCTCGGAAGATAGCGAGCTCGATCTCACGCCCGGCGCACTCGAAAAGACCAACGATCCAGTTCGCATGTACCTGCGCGAAATGGGCACTGTGCCGCTGCTCACCCGCGAGGGCGAAGTGGCCATCGCCAAACGCATCGAGCGCGGGCAGTTGCTGGTCTTCAAGACCATCTCGCGCGCCCCGCTGGTCCTGAAGGAAATCCTCGGCATCGGCGTGGACTTGCGCGAAGGCTCGCGCTCCATCAAGGAAATCGTTCAGTTCGACGACGAAGAACTCACCGAAGAGAAGATCGAAGCCAAGACTCGCGAAACCCTCAAGACCATCGACAAAATCGGCAAGCTCTATGCCCTTGCTCTGAAACAGGCCGAAAAACTCGAGAACACCGCGCGATCCAAGCGCAAGCCTTATCTCCGCGCGCGTTACGCCCTAGGCCGCACGCGCATCGAGATGTCCAACCTGATGCGCGGGTTCGAGTTCAATCTGTTCGAGCGCAAGCGCCTGATCGAGCAGATCCGCCAGACAGTCGAGCGTGTTCACACTCTCGAGCGCGAGATCACCAAGCTCGAGCGGCGCGTCGAGGCTTCCAAGGCCGACGTGCTCGCGGAAGCCCGCCGCGATCTGAAATCGCGCAAGCAGGAACTGAACGATATCGAAGTGGCCGCCGAAATCAGTCCCGCCGAATTGAAGCGGGCGCTGCAGGTAATCGTTCGCGGAGAAATCGAAGCAGAGCAGGCCAAAAAAGAACTAATCGAAGCCAACCTTCGCTTGGTGGTGTCGATCGCCAAGAAATACACCAACCGCGGTCTGCAATTCCTGGATTTGATCCAGGAAGGCAACATCGGATTGATGAAAGCGGTGGACAAGTTCGAATGGCGCCGGGGCTACAAATTTTCCACCTACGCTACTTGGTGGATTCGCCAGGCCATCACCCGCGCCATCGCCGACCAGGCGCGCACCATCCGCATCCCGGTGCACATGATCGAAACGATCAACAAGCTGGTGCGCACCCAGCGCCAGTTGGTGCAGGAACTGGGACGCGAACCCACTTCCGAAGAAATCGCGAAGAGGATGGATATCCCGGTCGCGAAAGTGCGCAAGATTCTGAAGATCGCGCAGGAGCCCATTTCCCTCGAGACACCGATCGGCGAAGAAGAAGATTCGCATCTGGGAGACTTCATCGAGGACAAGGCGGTAGTTTCGCCTTCGGACGCGGTGATCAACCTGAGCCTCAAGGAACAGACCTCTTCGGTATTGAAGACCCTGACCCCGCGCGAGGAAAAAGTGATCAAGATGCGCTTCGGCCTGGACGACGGCAGCGAGCACACCCTCGAAGAAGTGGGCCAGTCGTTCGCGGTAACCCGCGAGCGCATCCGCCAAATCGAAGCCAAAGCGCTGCGCAAGCTGCGCCACCCCTCGCGCTCGCGCAAGCTCCGCGCATTCCTGGAAGGCACCGCCAACGACTACTAGCTGTTGGTGGTTCTACGGTTTATTGGTTTTGTCTTTTCCGGGCCCCCCACTCTTCCCCGATTCTGGGAAGAGTGGGCGTAAAGTCAAAGCGAAATCAAAAAACCCGCCACAGCGTGCCGTTTCTTTTTTGTAAGCGACTACCGCTCCTCCGCCCCATTCGCTCAAGGCTGTAAATTCGGCGCAACGGACTGACCTGGCCACGATCCAAGTCCCGCGATGTAACTTTGCGGGTTCTACTAACGTCCATCCCGGATGTAAGGCCCGAGGAGGTGGTGTGTGATCTCCCGGCGCGATCTGCTGTAATTGGTGGAAATACCTAGGAGAGCTCCCATGAAAACGTTCATGCTGGTTTTCGCAAGCTTGCTGCTGGCCGCGTTGCCCGCTATGGCTCAGAGAGAGGCTGGCCATGCGCCACCGCCTCCGCGTCAAGGTCCGCCGGCCTACCACGGACCCGATCACCCGGCGCCGGAGCATCCCGTCCCTGATCAACCTGGGCACCCGGCAGCGCCCCATGTTCACGCTGACGGTAAATGGATAGGACACGACACCGGCCGCAATGATCCCCACTATCATCTCGATCATCCCTGGGAGCATGGCCACTTCCCTGGCAGGATTGGCCGCGGGCATAACTATCGACTGGTTGGCGGCGGTCCTGGACGATTCTGGTTTGGCGGATTCTATTTTAGCGTCGCGCCGTTTGACGTCGGCTTCTGCGACGGCTGGCTCTGGGATTCCGACGAAATCGTGATTTACGACGACCCGGACCACGTTGGCTGGTACCTGGCATACAACGTACGGCTTGGAACCTATGTTCACATCGAGTATTTGGGAAACCAATAAGATAGTCGTGCAACGTGCTTAAGCCTAAGGCGAAAAAAGCGCGGCCGCCGGAGCGGGATTATTCGCACCGGTCGCTACTGGATAAGCTCGGCGTAACCGCCGGGCTTTCCGTCTCGATCGTGGGAATCCGCGATGCGGATTTCCTCAGGGACACAAGAGCCCGGACGAAAAATATCGTCCGCGGCCGCGCCGCTGCGGGCTCAGCGTTGGTTTTTCTAGGCGCGGAGAGCTTGTCCGACCTATTTGACCTGCGCGCCCTGCGCGACATCATCGCGAAGCATGGCGGAGTGTGGGTGGTGTTTCCCAAGGGCCAGAAGCACATCCGCGGGATCGACGTAATCAACGCCGGAAAGTCCGCGGGCTTGGTCGACAATAAAGTAGCGAGTTTCTCCGAAACGCACACCGCTCTCCGCTTCGTAATTCCGCTAGCCAACCGCTGACCCTGATCCCTACTTACGCAAGCACCCCGCTCTTAGCATGAGTAAGTGTATCTACGAATTGACCGTAGAGTTCAGTCGCCGTACGGTTGCTGGGTTATGCGAGTGTTTCGGAAGGTCTTGCCAGTTGGGGGACTAGACGCGTGTTTGACACCCGTCGGGGCGGCTATTTGAGTAGCCGATCGGAGTTCGAGTCTCCGACCTTCCGCCAATGTTCTGGGTCGCCCCGATAAATGTTTTATTGACGAACCACGCGCCGCGGCGTATCTCTATATTGGCAAGCACGCGTCTAGTCCAAGATTATTTTCACAGGGCCGGGGCTCAAAACCCGGCCCTTTCTATTTTGTCCGAAACTGACACCCGATATCGTGATGATCGATGAGGAACACGTGTTGGAGGCAGTTCGAGGCCTCGTTTGTACTTGTATCCGTCGTTAAAATGGGGCGCACGCGCTATTGTTCAATCCCAGAAATGGCTCCGCTACAGCACAATCCTTCAACTAATTACTTCGACCGCTTCGCTTTCAAATCTATGATGGCTGCATGGCTGGATTGCTGGAGCTGCGCGATCTGACGGTGGAGTTGCCGACGCCTGCGGGCTGGGTGCGGCCGGTGAACGGCGTTTCGCTTGCTCTCGAAGAAAGCGAAACACTCGGCATCGTCGGCGAATCCGGGAGCGGCAAGACCATGCTCTCGCTGGCGCTGATGGGCCTCACTCCACCGGGAGCCCGCCGCAGCGGCGAAGCATGGCTAGCGGCGCTATCGAATAACAACGATGCGGGCAACGGCGTGCGCAACAGCACGCGCGGACCTGGAAATCGAGGCGCACCAGCCACTGCCGCTCCACGCCGCAATCTCCTCACCGCCAGCTCCGCGGAGATGCGCTCGGTGCGCGGCGGCGAGATCGGCATGATCTTTCAGGAGCCGATGACCGCGCTGAACCCGGTGATGCGCATCGGCGCGCAAATCGAAGAGGCGATCCGCGTGCACCAGCCGGACGCTACGTCGGCAGCCATCGAGCGCCGTGCGCTCGATAGCATGCAGCGCGCCGCGATTCCCAACGCGCCCACTCGTGCGCATCAATATCCGCACCAACTTTCCGGCGGCCTGCGCCAGCGCGCCATGATTGCCATGGCCCTGGCGCCGGGCCCACACTTGCTGATCGCCGATGAGCCGACCACCGCGCTGGACGTGACCGTGCAAAAACAGATCCTGGATGTGCTAGTAGAGTTGCGCCGGGAACTGCGCTTGGGGATGCTTTTCATTACCCACGATCTGGGAGTGGTGGCGCAGGTAGCGGACCGCGTGGTGGTGATGTACGCCGGACGCGTGGTGGAAGAAGGATTCACCGCCGATGTGCTGCGCCGGCCACAGCATCCCTATACCCAAGGGCTATTGCGCGCGGCGCCGCGTCTCGAACGCGGAAAACTCACCCCTATTCCCGGGACCGTGCCGCCGCTCGACCGTTTGCCGGCCGGATGCGCGTTCGGTCCGCGCTGCGTGTACTATCGCGATGAGTGCGATGCGGCAGTGCCGGAATTGCGCGCCGCGTCGGAAACCCATCGCGCGCGCTGCATCCTGGTCCCTCGATCATGACCACCACCACGCAATCGCTGCTCGAAGTGCGCGGCCTGGGGAAATCCTACTCGGTGAGCGCCGATCCTTTTGCCCGAGCCCTTCGGCGTGCGCCGAAGCCGGGACCGGAGCCAGAGCCGGAATCCTCGCCGCGCATGGCCACCGCCGTCGACGCAATCAGCTTCGATTTGGCCGCCGGTGAAACTCTTGGCATCGTGGGCGAGTCCGGATGTGGCAAGACCACCCTGGCGCGCATGTTGATGCGCCTAATCGAGCCGGACCGCGGAGAAATCCGGTTCGAAGGCCGCGATTGGCTTACCGCGCGAGGTGGAGAATTGAGAGCGCTACGCCGCCGCATGCAAATGGTTTTTCAAGACCCGGTCGCGTCGCTCAACCCGCGCATGCGCATCAGCGCAATCGTCGGCGAACCGCTGGCGATTCATGAGCCGCGGATCTCGCCGTCGGACCGCCGCGCGCGCGTAGTGGATGCCCTGCTCACCACCGGCTTGGCCGCGGATTCCTGCGATCGCTTTCCGCATGAATTTTCCGGCGGACAGCGCCAGCGCATTGGAATTGCACGCGCGCTGGTTCTGCGGCCGGCGCTGGTGGTGGCCGACGAGCCGGTCTCCGCTCTCGACGTCAGCGTGGGTGCGCAAATTCTCGAGCTGCTCGCCAACCTGCAAAAGGAACTCGGGCTAACCTATATCTTCATTTCTCACAGCCTGCCGGTGGTGGCGCAGCTGGCGACGCGAATCGCGGTAATGCAAGCGGGACGATTCGTGGAAATCGGCGATGCCGAGCGCGTCTTGCACGCCCCTCAACATCCCTACACCCAGGCCCTGCTGTCGGTGGTGCCCCAGATTCCCAGCTAGTTGCGCGAAGCGCGGTCGCGGTTCGCGAGCCTTGGCGAACTTATTTGGGCGCCGGTTTCGCCGAGGCGTCTTTGAGCCTCTCCATCTTTGCCACTAGCATCAGCAGAGGCGTGTCGCTCGCCTCCATAGCCCTCAAGGCCACTCCGCGTGCGTGATTGAGCACGTCGGCGGCACTCAAGAACGAAGTGACCTCGCTGTACCACGATGAAATCCGTTCCAGCGAGATGGTGTTCAACTGAAGCAGCTGGACGTACTGGGCGATCACTCGATCGGTCAAGGGTCCTGGCGGCGCGGCCATAATCGCCTGGTGCATCAATGTGCACTTATGCTGCCATGCGTCAGCCTCGGATTCGCCATCGGATGGTTTTAGGTCGGCGATGTCGTCGAGATATTTGTCAAAGTTGGCAATCCATTCGGGATCCGACTTTTGTTCGTTGCTTAGCCCGTCGGGCTGGTTGCCAAACTCGATCGCGAACCAACGGCTCTGCAACTCGCGTTCGGCAGCGGAGAGTTGCACACGAGAGGCGTACGCCGAACCGGAAGCCACGCTTCCCGGGTGGATGTCGTCTTTGTCGATCGGCGCCACCGACTCGCGCCCCGCTACTCGTGCATTGAACGCATCGATCACATCCATCGCAGACTTGGAGTAATGCCATTTGGTGTCCACCGTCTCACGGCAGCGGTCACCGGTCAGATTCTGGATCAGGTAGTTGCGCCAAGCCTTCAACACCACGTTGGCCAGAGAATCGGGCAGCGAATCGGCCAGGCTCAGCACTGCCTTGCTGGTGCCGTCCAAATCGGCAAAGAACGAGCGGTCGTCTCCGCTAAGATTCTCCAGCCGGCTCGCGAAATCGCTCACTACGGAAATCGTGTCGTCCGGCGCAAGACCCAGGCCCGGGAGCATCGTCGCGGCGGGTTTTGTTTCCACCGGCGACGATATAGCCACCATCAGCGTGCGCAGGAATTGGACTGGGTCGCCATTTTTTTTCTGCTCGTCGCTGAAGCCACCCTTGGCGATCACGGTGGCCGCTCCATAGTAACTGGCCACGTCCGGCATCAAGCCATCCGAGCAAGTAAGCACTGGCATCCCGAGTGGTGCGATCTGGTTGAACATCGAGACGGCTTCCGCGCGATCCACACTCAACATGGTTTCGACGATGTCGGTCTGCAGCGTCAGCCGAAGCAGTCCCGGGTTGTGATCGTTGGAGGTTTCCAGTTTCTTGGCCCTAACCGATGATTTGCCCGCAGCAGATGCAGCGGGCATCACGGAGGTCGTCGGCCACAGCGTCGGTGCCTGGGCCGCTGCCGAAAAGGCCTCGGTCAGCAATTCCTTTTTCCAACCAGTGTCTTTCATCCCCGGAGCGGTAGCGATCCGCAACAGCGCCAGCGCCCGCAGCGGAGCGGGAACGCTTTCCGCCAAATCGTAAATCCCGGTCAGCTCGGGATACTGCGCTCGGCGTTTGGCCCACACCGAGCCGGTATCGTCCGCGCTCGCGGTGAAAGCACAAACAGCCAGCACACTAAGGCACAGACCTGCACGGCCGATCGTTTTCCTCACATTCGTCACCAAAGGCTCTCGAACAGCGCACTGCCCTGCACGTTGTTGTATAAGCCGGGAATGTCCCGTGAGCCTAGCGATTCTATCGCAAACTCCCCGTGGCAGACTCCCCGCCGCAAATCCTAATAGGCTGGCATGCGTTTGACTCGCACTCGGGGCGCGGATATACTCCGCATCTCGACGGCTTTCTGGGAGTTACCAAGCAATGGGCGTCCTCGATAACCGATTTGAACGCAGTTACCTCCTTTCCACGGTGGACTACGTTTTCAACTGGGCGCGCAAGAGCGCTATCTGGCCGCTCACCTTTGGATTGGCCTGCTGCGCGATTGAGATGATCGCTTCCACCACTTCCCGCTTTGATATGGCGCGATTCGGCGCCGAAGTGTTCCGCCCGTCGCCTCGCCAGGCCGACCTGATGATCGTCGCCGGCACCGTTACCCTGAAAATGTCGCCGGTGCTGAAGCGGGTCTGGGACCAGATGCCGGACCCGAAATGGTGCATTTCGATGGGCGCGTGCTCCAGCGTCGGCGGCCCCTTCAACGTTTATTCGGTGCTACAGGGCGTGGATCGTATTGTGCCAGTAGACGTTTACGTCGTCGGCTGCCCGCCCCGCCCGGAAGGCCTTTTCTACGCGCTGCTGAAGCTGCAGGACAAAATCGACGAAATGTCGCTGGCCAAGCGCCCCACTGCGGTTCGGCTGCGGCCGGAAATGGTGTCGGATTTCAAGCAGGGCGTAATGGTGGCCCAATCGCCTCAGCCCACTGGACTTGTCGAGCTTTAGGCTGATTGTCGGGTGTTCGACGAGCGCACATTTGGCCGTTTTGGCACCGCTTAACCCTCCAGACAGGAGATTTCGACGATGGCATTTTTGCGGACGACGAAGAAGGACGAGGTACCGCCAGGCTCGATTCAGGAATTTCAACTCGAAGGGAAAGTGATCGCGCTGGCCAATGTTGAAGGCAAGTTCTTTGCTATCAACAATGTGTGCCTCCACCGCGGCGGGCCGCTGGGCCAGGGCGAGCTTGGGGGTAAAATCGTTACATGCCCTTGGCATGGCTGGCAGTATGATGTAACCACCGGGAAGCTTTTAACCAACCCGGCCGTAGGCCTCGAATGTTATCCTGTGGAAGTACGTGGGGATGATTTGTTCGTCGATATTGGGTAACCCGGTTCGTCTCCGGCACATGCCCCGTTTTTTTTGACAATTCTTTTCCTAGTTTGCCCCTCAGTACTGTATATTTCGCGCGGCACGAGCATCAAAAGAACATGACCCAGACCCCCCCGCCCACCCCGAAGCCCCGGAGATGGCTATTGGCCGTCGACCCCCGTGTCTATCACTGGGACACCCTTTTTGTGAAAGGAAAGGAGATGTGGCGGCAATCCGGGAACCGGCCGGACGCCCAGCGGCAACTTAAGCAAGTACGCAAGGGCGACAGGGTGCTGTGTTACCACGGAAAACCGGACCACTCTCTTTATGCCATGGCGGAAGTCACGCGGGATCCTTATCTCGATCCGCACGACCCCGAATCGAAGAAGCTGGTCACCGATTTACGCGCGGTGGAACGCTTGCCGCGTCCGGTGACGTTGGCGGAGTTGCGGGAAAATAAGCCGCTGCGAAAAGTAAAGTTCCTGAAAAATACGCGGCTGACGATCTCACCGCTCACCGAAGAAGAATATACCGAAGTGCTGCGGATGGCTGGCTTGGTCGCATCGCCTGGAATTCCGCTACCGTAGCCGGCTCGCTGGCCCTGCTGGAATTTCATACCTTGCTGCAATTTCCCCGCATGGAATCATAGTGCCCGCTCGGCGGAGTGATTCCCGTTCGCGCGGAGAAAAACGCGGACCCTTTGGTCTGTGTTACCTTTGCCGAGGTCTTCTGCTTATGCCGGAACTTCCTGAAGTCGAAACGGTAGTGCGCGGCTTGCGCGAAACGCTGCCGGGGCGGCGAATCCTGGCGGCCCGCCTGGGCAAAACCGATTTCATCGACGATCCGGCGGCGCTCGAACAGCACGTTCCCGGAAAACGTATCGAAGCCGTGCGGCGCATGGGGAAATTTTTGGTGTTCGATCTGAACTCGGGCGCGGGAAGCTCTGCTGAACAGCACCACTTGATCGTGCATCTGGGAATGACCGGCCAGCTCATTACCATTCCGCGGGAAGCGCCGGCCGCGGCGCATACCCACGTATATTTCGAACTCGATGACGGCCGCGACCTTCGCTACATCGATCCGCGGCGCTTTGGCCGTATGGCGCTGGTTTCCGCGGAGGGCCAGCAGGAAGTGCTTGGGCGCCTGGGAGTGGAGCCGCTGGAAATCAGCGAGGACCAATTTCGCACGAAACTCGCGGGGCGCCGGGCGCGGATCAAGGCGCTGCTGCTAGATCAAAGTGTTTTGCGCGGGATGGGGAATATCTATAGCGACGAGTGTCTGTGGTGGGCGCGCATCCATCCGTCGCGTCTAGCGGCGAATCTGGATCCCGACGCGGTGCACCGGCTACACAAAGCGGTTCGCAAGGTGCTGAACGAAGCGATTGCCAAGCGCGGATCGTCCATTTCCAATTACCGCGATTCGAACGGAGATATGGGCGAGTTTCAGGCGCGCCATCGCGTGTATCAACGCACCGGGAAGAAGTGTTTTCGTTGCGGCACGCTGATCCGCCACAACATCGTGGCCGGTCGCAGCACGCACTTCTGCCCGCAGTGCCAGCCCGCGCCTCGCACGCGGACACCAGCACACCAGCGCCCAGCTACACGTAAAAGTAAATCAGCGCGGCGCCGATAAACATCAGCGCACCCGCATAAAAAAATCCTGCCGCCGCGCCTACGCTGGACCACAGCACGCCCACCACCACGCTGGAAACCAGGTCTCCAATTCCGTTTACCGCGGCCAGCACGCCAAATCCCGAGCCGCGCGATTCGGCAGGCAACAATTCCGCAGCCAGCGATTTTTCGATGGACTGCTGTATAGCTCCGTGAAGCCCAGCCAGGGCAAAGAGCAATGCCAGCAGCCGCGGTGTCGGCAGCGCAAACATGAATCCGGCGCACATCACCGTTCCGATTGCATATCCCGATACGAGAATCCCGCGTTTGCCGATACGGTCGGCCAAAGCGCCGACAGGATATGAAACTGCGGCATTTATGACGTTGTGGAAAGTGTAAAGCCCGACGGACACGACCGCGGCTGCGCCGGTGCCTACTCGCGGCGCTAGAATTTGCGCGGTGCGGAGAATCAACAGCGTAGGCGCAAAATCTCCGACGCCGTGCGCGAACACCCCCACGAGAAAATGGCGAAAGCGGGTGGGCAATTTCTGTAAGCTGGCGACGAATCCGTGCGGTGCTCGATTTGTGGGCTTTACTCCAGCCGGAACCAGAAAAAGAAAAGCGAGCGCCGCAAGCACGCCAGGAACAAGAGTCCATTTCAATACGCCGCGCGCGCCCAGCGTAGCAATCAGCGCGGTCGCACACAGCGGACCGGCCACCGCGCCAATTGTGTCCATGGCTCGCTCGAAGCCGAACGCGCGGCCGATTTGATCCGGCGCGACCGCCTCCGTTAGCAGCGTGTCGCGCGAAGGACCGCGGCTGCCCCGGCCGGCCCAGCCCAGCGCTCGCAGAAATAAGACGTCCGGCCAACTATGAGCGAAGGCGTAGGCGCAGGTGGAAATGGCCGTGGCAAAATATCCGGCGACGCCCACGGGTTTTCTAAGATGTGGCCGGTCGGCAATCCAGCCTCCAGCAAGTTTTGCGAAACTGGAGAGCCCGTCGGATACGCCTTCGATAACACCGAGCGCGTAGGCTGGCGCTCCCATGCTGGCAAGAAACGCGGGAAGAATGGCGGTGGCCGCTTCGTGTCCCCAATCGGAGAGCAAACTCGCCAGCCCAATCCCCAGTACGCCGGGAGTGAGCCATCGCCCTGATTGTCTCGCTGCTATTTTTTCACTCATGTATAGCTCCAAGCCCGTTTGCACTTTTGCTGGATGCGAACCGCGGAGCTTCTCACGGAATCATATTGGGGGCGCAGCTTCGGCGGGTCAATCGGATCTGGCGCTCGGACTGGCTCAGAACAAGGTATAAAGGGGAATTCACAAGTGCGCGCGGTATGGAGGAGAGGAATTCAATCATGCGAGCGGTGCTGCAACGAGTGACCCAGGCGCGAGTCAGTGTCGAGGGACAAATTGTGGGCCAGATCGGCGCGGGGATCGCGGCGCTGGTCGCGGTGGGGCGCAACGACACAGCGGCAACCGCGGCGGCCATGGCCGAAAAAATCCTCAACCTGCGGATTTTTAACGACGAGCAGGGCAAAATGAACCTGTCCTTGCTGGACACCCACGGCGAGCTTTTGGCGATTTCGCAGTTCACCCTGTACGGCGACGCGCGCGGGCAGCGCCGGCCGAGTTTCATTCAAGCGGCTCCGCCCGATCAGGGTAAGGCGCTGTACGAGGAACTGGTCCGCGCGGCGCAGGCGTTCGGTGTGCGCGTGGCGACCGGAATTTTTCAGACGCATATGTCGGTGGAAATCACCAACGACGGGCCAGTGACAATTCTTCTCGATTCCGAGAAAGTTTTTTAGCGCTACTGCCAGGAGGGGTTTGGTGGCTACAGCATCGCAAGCGGATGACCTAATTCTAAGGCACGCCCGACTCGAGGATGCGGCGCGCATCGCTGAGTTGTGCGGGCAGCTTGGCTACCCATCAACGCGCGAGCAGCTCGACCGGCGTTTGCACCAAGTGGTCGCCCACGACGGCAACGCGGTGATGGTCGCCGAAACCCGCGGCGGGCAAATAGCGGCGGTGCTGGATATTTTCGTAGTGTGGGGAATCACTTCCGACATGCACGCCGAACTCGCTGCGTTTGTGGTGGATGAGCGGTTCCGTTCGCAAGGAATTGGCCGGCGGCTCCTCGCCTATGCCGAGGATTGGGCGCGCGAGAAGGGATGCAAGGAAATTGCCTTGCGCTCGAACGTAATCCGCGGCCGCGCCCACATTTTCTACGAGACGCTCGAGTACCGCCACATCAAAACGCAAAAAGCCTTCCGGAAAGAGCTCTAGCCTGTATGCCAAGGGCGGTCGATTGATACACCCACGTTGACTTGCCTCTGAGCACAGCCTAAGATTCCTCGCCAGGAGCGATCCGCCCAAAATGATCGGCCAAACCATTTCGCACTACCGCATCGTAGAAAAGCTAGGTGGCGGCGGAATGGGCGTCGTCTACAAGGCGGAAGACATACGCCTGCACCGGTTCGTGGCGCTTAAGTTCCTGCCCGACGACGTGGCGCGAGACCCGCAGGCACTGGCGCGTTTTCAACGCGAAGCCCAAGCCGCGTCAGCGCTGAATCACCCCAACATTTGCACCATTCACGATATTGGCGAGCAGGACGGGCAAGCGTTCATCGCCATGGAGTTTCTCGACGGCCATACCCTGAAGCACCGCATTGCCGGCCGGCCGATGGAAACCGAGTCGATTCTCTCGCTGGGCATCGAGATCGCCGACGCGCTCGATGCGGCGCACGCCGAGGGCATCGTCCATCGCGATATCAAGCCCGCCAATATTTTTATCACCAAGCGCGGGCACATCAAGATTCTGGATTTCGGATTGGCCAAGGTGAGCCCCACGGGCCGGGGAATCGACCCGTCCGAGGCTGCTTCCGACGCTACCGCAGGGGTCAACGAGCATCTCACCAGTCCTGGGACCGCGATCGGCACGGTGGCTTATATGTCTCCGGAGCAGGTGCTGGGGAAAGAACTCGATTCCCGCACCGACCTCTTCTCGTTCGGAGTTGTACTGTATGAGATGGCCACCGGCGGACTGCCATTCCAGGGCGGAACTTCCGCCGCTATTTTTGACGGCATTCTGCGTAAAGTGCCGGTAGCGCCGGTGCGGCTGAACCACGAGATTCCCCCAGACCTCGAACGAACCATCAACAAAGCTTTAGAGAAAGACCGTAACCTGCGCTATCAGCATGCCGCCGATATGAGAGCTGACTTGCAGCGCCTGAAGCGCGATACCGACTCTGGGCATTCCGCGGTGTCCAGCGCGGTTTTGGAAGGCCCTGGTTCCAGCACCGGGATTGAAGGGGCGCCTGCGTCGGCTCCGATGGAAGTTCCGCAGAGGGCGAGTTCCGCAGCCTTACCCGCGGCCACGCCCACCGCGCCGAGCAGTGCGCCGGCCAGCGCGTCGGCCGATGTGCCGGCAAGCGTGGCAACCGGTGTGGCGGTTTCTACGTCGCGCTCACGGATGCCGCTCATCGTTGGCGGAGCGGCGTTGGTGGCGCTGATTGCCGGCGGTGTTTATTGGCGGTCCTCCAAAACCCCCGCGATCACCGAAAAAGACTCGATCTTGATCGCCGACTTCGTAAACACCACCAACGATCCGGTGTTCGACGGCACCCTCAAGAAGGCCCTGGCGGTGGACCTGGAACAATCCCCTTACCTGAACCTTATTTCCGACGCCAAGGCCCGGCACACGCTGATGCTGATGGGTAAGCCGGCCGACGAGCGGCTGACGGTGGAAACGGCGCGTGAGATCTGCCAACGCAACGGCGTGAAGGCCCTGGTGGCGGGATCGATCGCCAATCTCGGGAGCCAGTATGTGGTGACCCTGGACGCCATCAACGCAGCCACCGGCGACACCCTGTCTGAAGTGCAAGGCCAGGCGGATAGCAAAGAGCATGTGCTGAAAACTCTGGACACCGCCACCACGCAGTTGCGCGGCAAACTGGGCGAGAGCCTGGCTTCCATCCAGAAATTCGATAAGCCGTTGGAGGAAGCCACCACTTCTTCACTGGAGGCGTTAAAGAGTTACACTTTGGGAGATGTGAAGCACGCCGCCTCCGACGAGTTCGAGGCCATCCCGTTTTACCAGCGCGCCATACAACTAGATCCGAATTTCGCCATGGCCTATGCGCGGCTAGGCGTCATTTACAGCAATCTCGGCCAAACGGAGCTCGCTGAACAAAATCGAAAGAAGTCGTTTGAACTGAAAGACCGGGCCAGTGAACGGGAGATGCTGTACATCAGCGCGCACTACTATGGCGAAGGCACGGGAGAGCTGGAAAAAGAAATCGCCGCCTACGAACTCTACAAGCAGACTTATCCCCGCGACGTGAGTCCCTACGCGAACTTAGCGGTGGGCTACGATCTGTTCTTGGGTGAGTTTGAAAAGGGACTTGCCAACGCGAAAGAGGCCATCCAGGTCGACCCGGACGAATCCCGCGGCTACTACACTTCGGCATGGGCCTACCTTGGTCTAAACCGAGTGGACGAAGCCAAGGCCATCTTGAATGCCGGGCTGCAGCGGAATCCCAGGTTCACTTACCTCCACGATTTACTCGCTAACGTGGCCTGCGCGCAGGGCGACATGGCTGCCATGGAAAAAGAAGAAGCCTTCCTCCACGATCAGTCTGACTTAGAAATGAACGTGAATAACCGCCACGGCGACATCGCGGCCTCCCGAGGACAAGTTCAACAAGCCCGCGATTTCTATAGCAAGACAGGACAGGTGGCTCATCGTTTGCAACTCAAAGATTCCGAAGCGGGATCGCTGAACACCCAGGGATGGATGCTCGCCCAGTATGGCTATCCCAAGCAATCCGTCGAAGCCGCCAACGCCGCTCTGGCAATTTCGCAGGGCTATACGGTGAGACTTGCCGCCGCGAACGTTCTAGCCGTCGCCGGTGAGAACAAGAAGGCGCTCGATCTGGCCTCCGAAGTGGCCAAGCAACGCCCAGCAGACACCCTAATCCAATCGGTTCAGGTTCCCTACGTGCACGCGGTGGTGGCGCTGAACGGCGGTGACACCAAGAACGCCATCGAGTTTCTGAAGTCGGCCGTGCCTTACGACAAGGGAACTATACAGGACATGTACCTCCGCGCGCTGGCCTACCTGAAGATGGGGCAGAGCGCTGAAGCGGTTCAGGAATTTCAGAAAATATTGGCGCTTCGCAATTTTGCTCCTGGCGACCTCTTAATGTCGCTGGCCCACCTCGGCCTGGGTCGCGCCTATGCGGTGGCCGGTGACACCGCCAAGGCCCGCGCCGCTTACCAAGACTTCTTCGCACTGTGGAAAGATGCCGACCCCGGCATCCCCGTCCTCACCGCCGCAAAAGCGGAATACGCCAAACTGCAATAACGACCCTGCAGTCGTCGTAGCGCTGCCGTTGTGGCACAGCCACTCTTGGCGGCGCGAAATCAAATCTCGAAACATTCACTGCCTAAAGCGCGAGCACCCGACATTATAACTGTCCCGGAACGCGGCCCTATTCTTTTATATCGTATTACGATATAATTAGATCGTGCCGCGCCACAACGCATCTCGATTGAACTACCTGGCCATCGCCGACTTCCGCTACGCCATTCGCCGTTTCCTGAATTTCAGCGCGGTCGCGGCTCGCGACGCGGCCCTGGAGCCGCAGCAATATCAATTACTGCTCGCTCTCAAGGGCCTGCCGTCCACCGAGGCTCCTACCATCGGCGCGCTGGCCGCCCGAATGCTGATCCGGCATCACAGTGCGGTCGAGCTCGTCAACCGGCTCGAGACCCGTCGCCTGATCCGCCGGTCGCACAATCCCAGCGACCACCGTGAAGTTCTCCTGCAACTCACCGCGCGAGGCGAACGCATGGTCCACAAGATCGCCTCCGAGCATTGGACGGAATTACAAACCGCGGGGCGTGAACTGATCGTCACCCTGGAAAACATCCTGGTGCCCTCGCGCCGGTCAAAATCATCACAGAGAAAGTCCCGTACGGTTCAGATCCGTAGGAGGCGCTCATGAGATTCCCCTTCTTCAATAGCGCGCCCGCAGCAGGCGCCGAACCAGCCCCCGGCTATCGCATTGGGCTTATTTCCCTGCTCGCCGCAGGCATCGGAATTCTCGCCGGACTGATCGCTTTCGTTTTGTATGACATGATTGGCCTGTTCACCAATCTTGCCTTTTATCACCAATTCTCTTTTCATTTCCGGAGCCCGGAGCACTCTCCCCTGGGCGCGTGGATCATTGTGATTCCGGTGGTCGGCGGAATCGTCGTCGGACTGATGGCCAAGTACGGCTCGGAAAAAATTAAAGGCCACGGAATTCCGGAAGCGATGGAAGCAGTGCTGCAATCGCGCAGCCGGATTCAGGCCAAGGTAGCAATCCTGAAACCGCTCTCCGCAGCCATTGCCATCGGCACCGGCGGCCCGTTCGGCGCGGAAGGGCCGATCATCCAGACCGGCGGAGCGGTTGGATCGATGGTCGGACAGTTATTCGCCACCACCGCGGTCGAACGAAAGGTGCTGCTCGCCTGCGGCGCCGGCGCGGGCATGGCCGCCACCTTCAATACCCCCATCGCCGGCGTGATTCTGGCAATCGAACTTTTGTTATTTGAATTTCGCGGCCGGTCGTTTATTCCTTTGGTGATTGCCAGCGTGCTGGCCACCAGCACGCGCGCGATTTTGCTCGGCCAGAAATCGATGTTCACGATGGCCAACGTTGATTTCGACGTTCTGCACGGCCTGCCGTTCTACCTCTTGCTGGGCGTGTTGTGCGGCGTGGCAGCCATCGGATACACCAAGGCGCTGTATTGGGTGGAAGACCAATTCGATCGACTGCCCATCAGCGATTTGTGGCATCCCGCAATCGGCGCGCTGGGACTGGGAATTATTGGATATTTCGTTCCGCGCGTTCTGGGCGTCGGTTATGACACCATTTCCGACATTCTCAACGGCAATCTCGCTCTGCACTTACTGATTGCTATCGCGGTTTTCAAATCGGTCGCGCTGATGATTTCGCTGGGCTCAGGAACCTCCGGCGGCTTGCTCGCTCCCATGTTTATGTCGAGCGCCGCGATGGGCGGAGCTTTCGCGATTGGAATCGATCGCCTGCTGCCGGGTGCACACCTCTCGCCCGGGGCGTTTGCGCTGGTGGCTATGGCCGCGGTATTCGGCGCGGCTTCGCGGGCCACGTTCACCTTTATCGTCTTCGCCTTTGAAATCACCCGCGACTACAACGCGATTCTGCCGTTGATGCTGTGCTGCGTGATCGCCGACTTGATCGCCCTGAATTATCTTCCGCACTCGATCATGACCGAAAAGCTGGCGCGGCGCGGCCTGCACGTTCCCGGGGAGTACGAAGTCAATGTTCTTAATTTCGTTCGCGTGGACGAAGTGATGCGTAAGGACGTGGTTCCGATCCCCGCGGATATGACCGTGGGCGATCTCACCGCACGGATCGGACGCGGAGAACACCAGTACACTTTGACCGAAGGCCTTCCGATCACCGCTAGTGACGGCAAGTTGGTAGGCGTAATCACCGAGGGGGACTTGCTGCGCGCGCTAGAGGACGATCCCGCTGGAAAAACCAAGGTCGTCAACGCCGGTGGACACAAACCGATCGTGGCATTCAGTGACGAACAAGCTTTCGACGCCCTCTTTCGCATGTTGCAAAATAATATCGGTCGCCTTCCGGTAGTCACTCGCGAAAATCCAGAGCAGATGGTCGGATATCTGAATCGCTCGAGTATTCTAAGCGTGTGGACGCGCCAGATCGAAGAGGAAGAAGTGCGCGAACATGGCTGGCTCGACCGAATGCTGAAAACCGAAAAATTCGTGGAAGCTGGCCGAAGGAAGTTGGCGGTGGGCCGGGTGGTTTCACTGCGGAAGGATTTGTTGACCCTGACTTCTCAGCCCGGCGGACCGGACGCGCCAAGCGAAACTCTCGAGTTCCAACTAGCGAAGCCTCTGCCCGGCATCGCTCCCAGCGATCACGTGAAAGTCACCTATCGCAGCGACGCGGGAATCAACACCCTGCTATCGATTCACGAGCTGCGCGTGCACTAGCAGTTTCGAAACTGGCTAGTGCGCCCGGCGTTTCGCTTTGATCAGCACGTCCGACGCGTCCGGCCGGCCATTCCAGAAATCCAGACGGATGCGATCGTCAGCCATCTGGGTGACCGTCGCCGGAATTGAGCTGGCGGTCACATACCATCCCTCCGGCAACACCACCGCGTTGCGCGGACGCCCCAGGCTGCGGTCAAACACCAAGGTGTCTCCCTCGATGCGGTAACTCGCCGGCGCAGTGTAGGTCTCTGAAATTCGCAGGCGCATATTCTGCCCCGCTAACACTGGCGAGAAAGGAATCACCACTACCTGTGCGGCTGGGTCAACCGGCTCTCCTGCATCTATCTTTGCGGCCGCCAGCTCTGCGCCGGTCGTGATTTTTGTGTTCAGCTTTTCGCCGGTGTCGAGCACGTAGGCCACCGGATCGGATACCTTGCTGCCGTTGCGAACGACGTTGCAATACTTGTCGATACCGGGGCTCGACTCGGTGTAGTCGTGATAAAGACGGAATGCGTGGGTTTCCGGCTGCTGCAGGAAGTACACAATCTCGCGGTCCTGGTGCGCGCGTTCCGAAAGACGCTCCTGCTCAGTTTGTCCCTCGAACGGCGCTTCCCAGCTCTTTGCCGAACCCGGCGCCCGCGGCGCGGCGGCAGCGCCGGTCTGCGCGCCCGGTTTGCCTTTCACCACGAGCGGCGCCTCCGCGCCGTTGCCATTCATGAAGCTAATCGCGATCCGTCCGTCCGGCTCCGCCAGAACCTGCGATGGCACGTTGCACGCCACCAGCTCATAACCCGCCGGCAGCACCACGCTGTCCCGCGGAACACCCAGCGGCCGATTGAAGACTATCGCCTCGCCCTCGCGGTAGTAGCTCTTGGCATCCTTGTACGTTTTCAAAATCAGCAGCCGCGCCTGCCCCGCAGGCGGTACCGGTCGCGCTAGATATACCTTGATGTAATCCACCGAGGCGTCTTCGCCCTTCATCAGCGGGTCCTTCGCTGCCTCTGCGCCGCTCACCACTTCAAACCGCAATGGCTGTCCGGTCATCGCGTCAAGCACCGACTCGCCGCTAGCCACGCTTCCCTTGCGGATCGGATTGAAGAAATATTTCGCCCCGGCGGTAGTAGCCGTCACTTCGTATCGGATCGCGAAACTTGCGCTTTCTGGCGACAGCAGTTCGTAGCGGGTGTACTCGTCCGTCTCGGTTTGCGCGGGCGCGACCGCAGCCGTCCCCTGCCCACGCACCGTCCCTGCCGCGCACAACATAGCGAGCACCCACGCCACCGCCTTAGACATGCATAGACTCCGCTTCACCGTTAGAATCCACCGCCGCCGCCACCGCCAAAACCTCCGCCTGCACCGCCACCGCCGCCAAAACCGGAGCCGCCGGAACTTCGTGGCGCCGCGGACATCGCCGAGGTGGCGTGCGACGACATCATGTTGAGGCTGTTCATTAGGAAAATCGTGTTGTATGCGCCGGGGTACCCGCCTTGGTACCAATTCGGCGGGGTAGTGACGATCTTCGCAAATGCCTGCACCCATTTCGATTCCACGCGCAGGGCCATGGCGTAGGGTAGAAACTTTTCGAACATTTCGGGGGTCTTGATCACCCGTGCGAAACGGTCGCTTTCGACGTGCGCCAGAAAATCCTCAAAGCCCAGGACTTTCTCCAGGGCACGCGCGCCGGTAATTGTACGCGCCGGCATCGCCCAGGAAAATGCGCAGATCACCACGCCGCTGACGATGCCGGAAAGAATCCAGGGGGTTGGCGACATTCCGAAGTAGTTGGCAATGAATGCGCCACCCACCGCGATCATCAGGGCCGTGACCATTCCTATCCCAACATAGGTTTGCCGCACGGTATCCGGGCGATGCAAATAATAGTTATCGAGGACCAGCGCATCGAAGATACGGTCGCGAATCGCCGGCAAATGCACGTAAAAGTGATTCTGTAGTTGGGCGAGGCTGATGGCGTCGGCGTTTCCGTAGTCAAAAAGGGCGTTGAGCATTTCCAATTCGTGCGGGCGCGCACCGGTCCACTCGGCGGCAGGCTTTTTCAGGTGAAAAACATAATTCTTGGTGTGCGAAAGGCCCATCAGATGGCTCTCGTCTTTTTCCTCGATGGTGAGGTAGCCCTTCACCGCAAGGTCCACCAGCGTTGCGGTGATATCACGCATAGCCGCCTCGTTATCCACCAGCGTGCCGCATTCCCCGGGGGTCAATTTGTCGGGAGGTTCGTATTGCACGGCGATGGCTTGGCGCTCGGGGTCGCGGCCGCGCGTCCACCACATGTAAAACATCGTCGCAAGAACCAGGAACGGAATCACCAAGGGCCAATTACTTTCGATAAACTGCCAGAATTTTTCGCTCGCCGATGGCGGGAGTACGAAGCCTTTGTCCCACCCGATTACCAGGGTCAACCCTTCATGGAACATCAACCCCCGGCGCATCACTACCTGAACTTCGCTGCCGGCCGTAGTTACGTCGGCGTTTTCATCCCGCGACCCGCGCGCGCCGGTGAAGGCCAGGGTGCGAATTCCGGTGACCCCTGCAGGAAGAATGATGTGCCCGGAAGCATGTTGGATCGGGACGTCCCACTCATCACCGGTGAGATTCCAGTAGAGTTCGTCGTGATCGTCGAAGAAGCGCAGGCCATCGCGCACGCTATAGTGCAGAACTACGGTGCGAGTGGCATTCACCGCGTCTGGAACGTAAATTTTGAATTTCTTGTAGCCGTTCTGGGTGGAGACTTCGTACTTCAGGGAATTGCCGTTGTCGTCGGCAACGCTCAACACTTTGAGGAACAGCGTGTAGTTCAGCCCTTGCGGCGTGCGGTATTCCACGGGAATGGTGCGGTAAAGGCCGTGCCATTCGCCGGAAAACTGCGCCTCGATCGTTTCGGTGACGTCCAGTGTGGCATCGGGATGCACTTCCATTTCGACGTGAAAACTATTGATGGTGAGTTCGCGCGCCGCCGCCGGGAGCGCCGCCAGGGATAGCAGCAGGCTGCAGACAAACGCGAGCCGAACTGTACTCACGGCCGCGCTGCGTTTACTTCGCGGCACTGGCGCCACCAAAACTCACCTTCGGCGCTTCCCTCTCCGCCGGAGCGGAGATCTCGAAAAACTCGCGGGGCTTGAAGCCGAACATTCCGGCGATGATGTTCGAGGGGAAGACCACGATTTTGGTATTCAGGTCGCGGACCACCGCGTTGTAGTAGCGGCGGGCATTTTGGATGGTGTCTTCAATTTGGTTCAGGGTTCCCTGCAATTGGGTGAAACTCTCCACCGCGCGCAGTTGCGGATAGGCTTCGGCCAGCGCGAACACCTGGCGCAGCGATTGGGTTAGCAAACCTTCGGCTTCAGCTTTCGCGGCGGGTGTAGTCGTGCTCATGGCCTGGTTGCGAGCGGCCACTACGCCCTCGAGCGTTTCGCGCTCGTGCGAAGCGTAACCTTTCACCGTCTCCACCAGATTGGGGATCAGATCGTAGCGGCGCTTGAGCTGGACGTCGATGTCCGCCCAGGCGTTGTCGCACTGCACCCGCAGGCTGGCTAGGCCGTTGTACATCACGATCAGCACGAGAGCTATCAAGCCAAGAATAATCACGAAAATGATCAGGCCAGCCAACACCATGGGCATCCTCCCAGAGGCCAAGCGCGAAAGGCGGAACGCCGCAAGGATAAAGCCCCGGTGGTCACAAGTAAATGGGGGTGCAAAGAAAGAAGGGGGTGGATCGGCTGGGGTGAGAACTGTGGTCCCAAGCCTGAAAAAGAGCCCCCTGGAGAACGGCAGCGCTTATCGCGCGAGAGCCGCCGCGCTATTGCGCGTTGGTGTCCGGAGACTCTGGCATATTCGGATCGAGGCGGTGGGCCTGCTCGAATTCCGCCTTGGCAGCTTTGTGATTCTTCTGGCGGGCGAGCGCCATGCCCAGGTTGTAGTGGGCGCGGGCGAAATCAGGCTTGTCTTGAATGGCGATCCGATAACTATCGGTGGCCGCGGAAAAATTACGACTGGCGAAGTAGGCGTTGCCCAGGTTGAAGCGCGCATTCGCATCATTCGGGCGAAGCTCGATGGCTTTCTGGTAGGTGGCGATAGCTCCGCTCATATCTCCCTGGGAAAACTGCGCGGCGCCCAGGCCCGCAAGGGCTTCCGGGAAATCGGGTTTTTGGCTCAGCGCGAGCTGAAAGGTTTCGATGGCCTTGGAGTAGTCCTTTTGTGCGTAATATGCGTTACCCAGGCAATACAGGCCGCTGGGATCGTTCGGCTGCAGCTCCAGCCCCTTCTGAAATTCCAGGATGGCGTCGTCGAACTTCCGCTCATCGGCCAGCGCCAGACCCAAATTGAAGACCACTTCGGGTTGGTCCGGCCGGGCCTGCAGACTTTTCTGGAACGAGGAGACGGCGTCGGGGTAGCGGCCCTGGCCGGCGTACAATTTTCCCAAGCGCGCCCATGCCTCGTAGCCATTGGGATTCTGAGTGGCCAGAATGGTGTAAGCGGCGATGGCATCATCGCTGCGCCCGGATAATTCCAGCGCGTGCGCGTAGTTCTCTAGAATTTCCGGCGAATCGGGTTTGGCTTTCAGTGCGCGCTCGAACAGCGGAATCGCTTCCTTCGCGCGGCCTTGCGCATCAAGGGCCGCGGCCATGTTGTTCAGCGCATCGAAATAGTTAGGACGCAGTCCTACGGCTTGACCGTAGGCGCTGATCGCTTCCGGCACTTTCCCCAGTTTGTAGAGCGAGGCGCCCAGGCCGTTGTAAGCCTCCGGAAAATCGGGCTGCAACTCGAGCGCTTTGCGGTACTGCGCACTGGACTCTTCGTATTTCCCCTGATGAAAAAGCGCCAAGCCGTAGTTACTGTACAGGATCGCGTCACTCGGGCGGATGGCGATGGCTTTCTGAAAATAGGCGATGGCTTGGTCGTCCTTGCCGGTAGCATCCAGAGCGAGCGCCAGGTTGCCCATGGCCTCGGCGAAATCTGGTTGGATGGTGAGCGCCTGCTGAAACATGGCGATGGCTTGGTTATATTGCTGTTTCTGGTAAAGGTCGTGACCCTGGATGTTGCGCTCGCGAGCTGCGCTGGAAGGTGCAGAAGGTGGAGCTGGTGCCGGCGTGGTCTGGGCGTGCAGCCGCCCTGGTACCAAGAATCCGAGCGTCGCGGCCAACACCACGGCCACGGCTCGCTTGCGCCGGAACCGGCCTGATTGCCGCATCAGAGGCACCTCTATCGCTGGCAACTTACGGAATAGATTAGCACATAGGAGCACCGTCGAGTACCAGTGTCACCTTGAAACTAGGGGCCCTGCTGATTTGGAGTTATCTCGGGCCAAGAACGATTCATCGCCTGAAAGCCATTGATAACATGCATCTTAACATACGGCTAGTTGCCGGATGGCCCACCTACCGACTGAGTAACCGGCCCCCGAATGCTATCTAGATCGCTCCACCCCGCGAACCGCCGGAAAGGCAGGATCGGTTTCTACTCAAGCAGAATAGCGGATCGCGCGGCCCCTCGTTTTCAGCTATGGTCAGTCCAGAGACGAACGATGGATCCTCGCTAACTGAATGCTCTTCAAGAGCTTTAGCGCTGAGGTTTACGGCAGCGATGCCTTCTTGGTAGACGTCGAACCACCCGCATCCATAGCGTAGCGGGCCTGCTCGAGGAAAAGCGCGGCCTGGTGGGCACACGCCCGTTCCGTTCTCCCCACCACACCATCAGCGATGCGGGATTGATCGGCGGAGGGGTAATCCCGCGCCCGGGAGAAGTGTCGTTGGGGCACAACGGCGTGTTGTTCCTCGATGAGTTGCCTGAATTTCAGCGCAACGTGCTGGAGGTGATGCGTCCGCCGCTGGAGGGCGTCTGACGTTGTTACGATCCGACAACTGGTTCACTTGCCAAGTACACTTCTGAGAGTAGCGTTCCGTGAGCCCCGGGTTTTCGATTGCCGCCATCCGTTTGGGATGGGTATTGGTTTCCCGAACTGTGGTCAGCGTAGCCAGTTGAGGGATTTCCAAGCGGCAGTCTCCCGTCGCACGGTTACGAGTACCACCGAATGGGATTACGGGCCCCGCGCGGCTGTTTTGAATGACAAAACCTTATCGCGAGAACATCGGTCGTTGCTCGGCCCAAAAACTCAAGGGCGTCGCACACATGACTCGCCAGGTGTTCATAATCTGAGGGTACTTGATTCATGGATGCACGGCGCATGAAACGGACGGCCTGGATCGTAGCTGTTTCCGTTGCGCTAATCGGCGGTGGGCTGGTCTCTGGTGAAAGGGCAATCAGAAATGCTCAGTGGGCGGAGGTCACGAATTCAATCATTAACGTTGCGGTAGGCATCCGCCATCAGCCAATAATCACATTGCGCTCGAAGATTGCTGAGCTCGATGCCTCATTGACTCGATATGTGTATGCAGATCCCCGTAGGGTAACCGAGCGGGAGTGCTAGCTGAAGTGGTCGATGATCATGATGTCGTTGTTCTGCTCTTCGATTTGGGAATAGAGGAGCCAGCGGCCATCGCAGGAAATGGAGAGCCCGGTGCCGAAATCTTTGTCGATATCAAAAAGACGGCGGGTGGTTTTCGTGGCGAAATCGAAAAAGCGCAGCGACTTGGGCGCATCCGTAGGCACAAAATAAATTCCCTGGCGAACGAGCGCCCAAAGATCGCTATACATTATGGGGGGCAACCCATCGACTTCTGAATCCGCGAAATATTTCGGGCGGGAAAGAAACCTCAGCCGGGCATTCAGGTGGCGGTCTGCAAAATAAAGAATACTGCCGCCGAAGGACTCCTGAGCATTTGTCCCGTCAGGCCGCGCCCCAATTATCGTTGCAAATCGATGCGGAGAAGGCGGAGTCGGGTGAGCTCATTCATGAGAATTCTCCCAGTCTTGACCAGAATTGCCGTTTTGGCCTCCCGGCCGACTGCTTATTTATATCTGACCGCCTCAGTGTGCAATGCTCTCGCCGGGTTCTGAACTGCATAGACTGTTCGGCGGCGGCCAAATCATCCAGAAAATAAGCGTAGCTGCCGACAAGGACCCACTCATCGGTTGCGAATTGATAACGGCGAGTTACCAACTACCGAGGCGGACGCAGCTCTGGATGCTTCCGGTTGAGTTGGCTTTTGCGCCTTCGCGGGCTTGGTGGGCGCGGCCTTCCCGGCTTCCCAGACTCTGCACAGCTCCTCGCGGCGCGCGAGTACGTAGGTTTTTGCCTCCTCAAAACTGCGGTAGACGCGGCGGCCCTTTATCATGTTGCATGAACGACAGCAGGCCACCAGGTTGCGCTCATCCTTCTTGCCTTTGCGAGCCCGTGGAATGACGAAATCAACCGACATGGCCAGAGCGTTCTCGAAGCTGGCCATCCCGTCTAATCCACAGTACTGGCAACGGTACTGATCGCGTTCCAGAATGCGCAGGCCCTCTTCCCGGGTCACCGGTGTTTCTACCAACGTTAGCGTTGTAAGGTCCAATGGCATCGGACACCTCCGAGTCGGAAATCCCCTTGATTCGTCCGGGGCTTACGAACTCGACTCTCTCTTTGTGCAAGACCATATGGCAGCCACCGTCTCGTGTCAAGAAACTTGATCAGCTTCTCTGGTGCGCTAGACAACTGAGAGGGGAAACATGTCGGTTTTCAGCCCCGAAGCGACACCAGATAAAGCACTTAGGATTTTTGCTACGCTGGTTCGGGACCACAGAGTCGTGGGGGGCAACAGCACCATGTGCACTCATGACTCAATTCGATGAGCGGGTCGCCCCGACTCAACTGAGGGACTTCCATCACCCTTCGATTCCCCAATCCAAGGGAAGAAACACCCTGGGTGTTGTCTCAATGAAATAAGCCGCAGCCGTGCGGATTTTTTGGAGATGTCTCGCGCGAGTGGCACTGCTCGCCGCCGCAGATCCAGCGCTAGGTATCCAAGATTTCCGGCCCGCTGCGGGACCGCATCGATATTCACATCGAAGTGCCCGCGGTGAAATACTAGGAGTTGCGCGGCAACGGCGAAGTGGAGCCCTCCGCAGTGGTGCGCGAGCGGGTGCTGCGGGCGCGCAACGTGCAGCTCAAGCGTTACGCCGGCGAAAAAAAGGTGCACGCCAACACTCAGATGCCGGCGCGGCTACTGCGAAAAGTGTGCGAAATTTCCGCCGAGGGCGGAAAAGCTGCTGAAGACCGCGATCCTGCGCTTAAATCTCTCCGCGCGCGCGCATGACCGCATCCTGAAAGTAGCCCGGACCATCGCCGACCTAGACGACTCGCCCGGGATCGTCCCCCGCCATTTGAGCGAAGCCATCCAGTACCGCACCCTCGACCGCACCTGCTGGGCGTAAAGCCCTACTTCCCTTCCGCGGGATTGCCGCGCCACAAAGAAATCCTCACGATTCTGCCTGGGAACACCAAGCTCAGTCGCTCCGCGTCATTGCCGGATAATCCCGTAAAATAGAACATAGCGCGCGAACCCTTTCCGCAGCGGGCGCGTCGAAATAGTGAGTGCCTTGGCCCGCCGTGGGGACGGCGGCCTGCCCGCGACCCGCGACCGCACGTTGACTTGAACAGAGGCCCTGTGCTACGGATACAGGGCTCTTTTGCTAATTGACGAGGCTCGAACGGTCAACTATGCCATCTGAACCCAAACGAATCGAAGTAACCCTGGAGACCGTCCTCGACAGTGTGGACCTGGCCGAGAGCATCGTCATGCGCGTCGCCGAAGCCGCCGGCTTCGACGAGGAAGACCTGCATAAGATCGGCATGTCGGTGCGCGAAGGGGTGATTAACGCGTATAATTACGGGAATCAGCAGGACCGGGGCCGCAAGCTCTTTCTGAAAGTCGAGCTGGAAGAGAAAAGAATGGTCATTCGGATCATCGATCAGGGCGCCGGTTTCGACATGGGCGAAGTGCCCGATCCGCTGGCCGAAGAAAACCTGATGCGCACCTCCGGCCGCGGGCTTTTCTTGATGAAGTCGTTCATGGATGAATTTACGGTGCAGCGCGGGCCGACGGGCGGAGCCGAATTGGTGATGGCCAAGAACTATCCCGCCAAAGTCGCGCCCAAGAATTGAAGCTCGCGTTGGCCGGATCCAACAAGGAGTTTGCCACTATGAAGCTGCAAGGAACGCCGCGACAAGTGGGTGACATCACCATCGTCGATCTGAGCGGCCGTATCACCCTCGGAGACGGTAGCGCGACGCTCCGGGAAATGTTGCGCGATCTCACCCGTGCCGGTCAGCTGAAGGTGATCCTAAATCTCGAGGACGTAGATTATATCGATAGCTCCGGAATCGGCGAGTTGGTGAGCGCTTTCACTACTTCCCGCGCCGGCAACGGAGAACTCAAACTGCTGAATCTAACCCGCCGCGTCCACGACCTGCTGCAGATCACCAAGCTCTACACCGTATTCGATATTTATTCCGACGAACGAAGCGCCCTCGCCGGCTTCCGCTAAGGTAACCCTGTTTCGAGCCGGCCCACCTGCGGGTAGGCGAGCCTAACCTCCTGATTGACGCGCGCGCCTAGGCGTGAAAGTTTAGGACTTCCGGGAGGGCGGAGCCGTTTTCTTCGCGCCGCGGGCCAGCGATTCGGGCGCAAGCGCGGTGGAATTTCGCAACACCAGCTCGGTGTGCAGCAGATATTCGCTGCCGTTGGCCGAGGGCGTTTTCCGCCGGACTTCGGTGATTAGTGCGGTGAACGCCAAACGCGCGATTTCGCTCTGGGACATGCGCACCGTGGTCAGCGGCGGGGTGACGAACTGCGCCAGCTTGATGTCGTCGAAGCCCACCACCGAAAAATCCCGCGGGATCTGAATGCCTACTTCGTAACTTTTGCGCATCACCCCGATGCCGGTCATGTCATTCGAGCAAATCACCGCGGTCGGCCGGGGGCGCAGCTCCAGCAGCTTTTCCATGGCCTCCATGCCGCCTTCCAAACTGTGCGTTCCTTCCACCAGGCATTCCGGTTCCACCTCCAGCCCGATTTCTTCCATGGATTGCAAGAATGCGCGCTGGCGGGCCATCGCCGACTTCAGTACCAGCGGACCGGAAATGAAAGCGATGCGTTCGTGGCGCAGCGCGGCAAGGTGTTGGACGGCCTGGCGCAGTCCTTGCAGGTAATCGATGCGGATGTTACTAATGCGCGGCAGCTGCGGACCGACGTCGATAAACACCAGGGGAACATTGCGGAATATCAGATCGTCGAACAGCCCCTCTTCCATTCCAAACGTCACCACCGCCACGCCTTCCACCCGGCGTTCGATCATGCGCCGCACCGAATGAGCCATGCGCTTGGGATCCTTGCCGGTGGAAGTGATCAATATTTCGTAATTGTTTTCGACCGCGATTTCTTCGAAGACCTGGGCGATCTCCGGGAAAAACGGATTGGTGATTTCCGATACGATCAAACCAAAAATTCGGCTGCGGCCGGAAACTAGAGCGCGCGCCTGGGTGTTCGGGTAATAACCAATTTCCTCCACCACTCGAAGCACCCGCTTCGAGAGGTGTGGGGCCACCGTAGGGACTCCATTGATGGTTCGCGAAACGGTGGCGATAGAGACTTTCGCGCGCTTAGCAATCTCACGAATATCCACGGCGACTCCGCAATGAGGGTGGCTCGTTGCGACTCCGTTGCGCGAGGGCCCGTACCTGCACTCACCCAGGAAACCAGGCGATCTCCACAGCAACAGAGTTTACACTGACGAAAGACTACCACACGAATCGGCATCGGCGCTAACCCACCGCAAGGCCCGGCACCGGCTGCGTAAACGGTTACCGCGAACGAGACCAAAGTTGCGCGCCCAGCGCGATGATCGCCGGATAACACTCCAAGACGTAGCGCGGTTCCGGCGTTTCTATTTGGGTGAAGAATGCGGTGCGCAGCACAACGAAAGTGACCAGCAGGAGCGCTGCCGGGTGGCGGCCTGCCAGCCAAAATCCCGCCACCGCCATGCCCAGGTAAGCGAGGTTCAGCGCAAACAGGCCGATGGTCACCGTAAAATCCACCGGATCGTCGTCCCAGTGGACGCGCACCGGCCACAGATTCCCGCTAAAAGGCAGCAGCTCGATACGCGGCGTGAACCACAGGGTAAGGCCGCGAAGCAGGGGCATCCCCAACTGCGTGCGTAGCGGATGGAGCGCCACGTGTTCCCGGGCGATTTGCGCGAATGCGTCATCCATCTCCGGCGTCAAGGCCAGATCTTCGTTGTGTTCGGCGAGCAAATCTTCGACCCGGGTGCGCTGCTCGGGGGAGTCAAACGCCGTGGGCGGGATATCTTCGATGTAAATGGGCTCGGTTTCCAGTTTCCAGGTAACCAGGTACACGTCGCGGAAGCGCCAAAGCCAGGTCCGCGTCCAAGCATAAAATCCCTTGGGGAGAATTTCGCCTTCCATCTGGCTGTAGCGTGGCGCGAGGAACTGCACTTCGTGAAGGGTGTTCCAATTGCGAGCGGCCCAAGGCATCAGCGGCAGCAGTACGCCCAGCGCCATCCACACTCCGGCCAAGACTAGTTTTCGCCAATGCTGCGGCCGCCACCAGCGAATACACAGCGCCAGTCCGACCGAGGCAGCGATCAAAGGCGATTCGGGCCGCACCAGGGTGGCAAAGCCCACCACAATTCCGCCAAGGAACCACCGATTCGCAAATACGCTCCCGAAGGTAGTCCGGTTGGCTATCCCGGCGAACCCCGGGTCAGGTGCTACAGGGTCGAGCGCTCGCGGGACGGGGGCTTCGCAGAAGGCCGGGGCTTCGCAGAAAACGATGAGCGCAAGCGCGGTAAGGAAAATCGCCAGCGTCTCGGTGAGCACCGCTGCGCTATAATCGGATGTAAAGGGACATAGCGCAGCGAGCCACAAGGCCGCCATGGCAACCCGGCGGCGAGACGTATCTGGTGCGAGGAGCGAGGCAATCCCCGCAATCAGTAAGCACGCCGCAAGGTCCACAAATGCCTGTACGACAGCGATCGTGCGAAGCGACCGTCCGAACAGGGCGGCGATGCCTGCCAGAAAAGCAGGGTATCCCGGCGCACGCATATCGAGCGGCGTGAGTTGGCCATTGACCCAGATGCCATAGACGCCGTGGTCGACCCAATTACGGGCGAATTGGACGTAGAAATCGGTATCGTCGGCGTGGGTCATGGGAAAGCGGAAGATGAAGAATAATCGCAACGCCAAGCCGCATAGAAGTGCGAGAGCGGCGAACAACCGAAATTTAGGGAATCGAGTGGGAGCGGCCATTGACACCAAAACAGCGGATCGCTAGCTTGGAACGCTTCGATGGTTGAACGCAAGCCCATTTTTTACGACGAGCAGAGCCGTCGCTGGCGGCACACCCGCCGGGCTATGGAGCTTTCCGGCGCGGTGATGACCCTGCTGTTGATCGCCTTCGTAATCAACGTGGTCATTCTGCGTCCACAGCTCCCCAAGCTTTTGCCGGATTATCGCCCGCCGCTGCACGCCATTCGCACCCGACTGGGGCTGAAAACCACTGGCGCGAAGCAACAACGGCGTCTGCGCCGCGTCGCCGCGCTCGGCAAGGTTCCCGCCAATTACGATCCGCTGCGCGCTGCGTTCTACGTCGCTACGGATGCCACCAGTTTGGCTTCCCTGCAGCAGCATTACCGCGATATCGACCTGCTGATCCCGGAGGGTCTGCAATGCATATCCGCGGATGGCCGCCTGGATATCGCCCAGGATCCCAAGCTCTTCGACTGGATGAAGTCAGTGGGCACGGAAATGCCGGTGATGGCCCTGCTGCAAAACTCCGATGGCACGGTGTGGCATACCCCGGAGATGGCGTTGATGCTGGCGCATCCGGCCGCGCGCAAGAATTTGATAACGTCAATTTTCAATTTCGTCGTCGCGCAGCGCCAGCCAGGCGTGGTGCTGGACTTCGAAGAAGTGCCGGAAAAGAGCCAAGACGACTTTCGGACGTTCGTCGGGGAACTGGCCGCGCAACTACACACGCAGAACTTGAAGCTGATGGTCGCGCTCCCCGCCGCCGATTGGAGTTACGATTACAAAACCATCGCACAACACGCCGACGCCATTATTTTGATGAATTACGACCAGCACTGGGTGACCTCGGATCCCGGGCCGATAACCGCTCAGGACTGGTATCTTCACAATCTGAAGACGATTCTGACCATGGTTCCAGCGGAAAAAATCGTGATGGGCATCGCCAGCTACGCCTACGATTGGCCGGTCAAATCCAAGGCGAATCCGCATCCGGTAGCCCTGCCCAAAACGTTTCAAGAAGCGATGGTCACTTCCGTGGAATCAGAAGCTCCCCCGGAATTCGATTCCGACACGTTGAATTTGCATTACTCCTACTCGGACGAAAACAACGTCGACCACGAGGTGTGGATGCTGGACGGCATCACCGCCTACAACGAGATGCGCGCCGCCGAACGGGCCGGCGTGCAAGGAACCGCGATGTGGCGCCTGGGCCAGGAGGATCAATCGATCTGGAATATTTGGGATGCCACCCGGCCCACCGATGCCATTCGCGCGAAAATGGCCGACGTTCCTCCGGGCTACGACCTGATTCTGGAAGGCGCGGGCGACATCTGGAAGATCACCAACGGTCCAGAACCGGGCAAGCGCACCTTCGACTACGACGATGAAACCGATACTTTCACCGACGAATCCTTCGTGACCTATCCGCTTTCCTGGCGCATCGATCAAATGGGCGCTTCGCCCAATAAGATTGCCTTGTCGTTCGATGACGGACCCGACCCCGAATATACGCCGCAGATTCTGAACATCCTGAAAGCGAAGCACGTCCCCGCTGCTTTTTTCGTAATCGGCGAAGAGGCCGACCGCTATCCGCAGATCCTGCACCGCGAGTTCAACGAGGGCAACGAAATCGGAAATCACACCTTCACCCATCCGGACATGGAGTTGATTTCGAAGACCCAGTTCGAGCTGGAATTGAACCTGACGGAACGACTCCTGGAAAGCAGCCTGGGCGTCAAGACCCTGCTCTTTCGCCCGCCGTACGGAATCGATCACCAGCCCGAAACTGCCAGCGAAATTGACAAGCTCCCGATTCCACAGTCCATGGGCTACATCATCGTCGGCGCGATGATCGATCCGCACGATTGGGGCGAAGCGGGTGGCGGAGCGCCGCCGCTGGTGGACACCATCGTTCAGCGGGTTGTGGAACAAACGCAACCGGGTAAAGGCAACATCGTGCTGATGCATGATGGCGGTGGAGTCCGTGCCAACACTGTCGCCGCCCTGCCGCGGGTGATCGATGCGCTGCGCGCCAGGGGCTACCAATTCGTACAGGTTTCCGATCTCCTGGGGCAAACCCGCGCGCAAGTGATGCCCAGCCTCACCCATGAGGAATGGCTGTTTGCCCGTGCCGATGCGCTCATCTTCGAGTTGTTTCACTGGCTCCGGCTGGGGATTGCTTACATTTTCATCGCCGGAATCCTGTTGGTGAGCTGCCGGGCCCTGATTATCGGATTGCTGGCGCTCGCGGAGAAGATGCGCGCCGCGCCTCTGGATCATCCGGAGTACAAGCCGGCGGTGACCGTGCTGATTCCCGCGTTCAACGAAGAATCGGTGATCGTGGACACCGTTACGTCGGCGCTGGCTTCGACCTACGCGCCACTGGAAATCGTGGTGATCGACGATGGCTCTTCCGATCGCACTTCCGAGCTGGTGATTTCTCGATTCGCAAACGATCCACGCGTCCGGCTCTTCTCCCAAACCAATCGCGGAAAGCCCGCCGCGCTGAATAACGGCCTGACCGCGGCCACCGGGGAGATCGTGGTGTCGATCGATGCCGACACCATGGTCGAGCCCAACGCGATTGCACTGCTGGTGCGCCATTTTGCCAATCCGAAGGTGGGCGCGGTGGCCGGCAACGTCAAGGTGCGCAACCGCGACCGCTGGCTCACCCGCTGGCAGGCGCTCGAATACATCACCAGCCAAAATCTGGAAAAGCGCGCGTTCGATTTGCTCAATTGCATTCCGGTGGTTCCGGGAGCGGTCGGGGCGTGGCGCACCGAACTGATTCGTTCCTGCGGGGGATTTTCGGGCGATACCGTCGCGGAAGATACTGACCTGACCCTCACCATCCGCCGCCGCGGGTGGAAAATTCTGTACGACGAAGACGCCATCGGACGCACCGAAGTGCCGGACACCGCTGAGGCCCTGATCAAGCAGCGTTTCCGCTGGACCTTCGGGACCCTGCAGGCGGTTTGGAAACATCGCGACACGCTCGGCCGAAAGAGGTATGGCTCACTGGGCCTGGTTGCCCTGCCCAACGTTTTCCTGTTTCAAATTATGCTGCCGCTGATCTCCCCGGTAATCGATCTACTGTTCGTTCTTTCGGTGGTTCTGTGGGGGCTGGCGCAACTGCGCATCACCCGGCTGCCGCAACTCTGGACCGCGCAGGACGTCGAGCGTTCGCTGATCTTTTTCGCGGCCTTCATGCTCATCGATTTCTTTACTTGCGTGGTGGCCTTCGCACTGGAGCGCCACGAAGACTGGACGCTGCTGGCGCCGCTGCTGATTCAGCGCTTTTACTACCGGCAAATGATGTACGTGGTGCTTTTCCGCGCGCTGCGGGAAGCCGTGCGCGGGCGTCCGGTGGGTTGGCGCGGCGTGGAACCCCATTTGCCGGTCCCCGCCGGTAACGTCTAGAACCAGCTTACGATTCCTTTTCTGCCTCAAGTTTGTGGAGGCTTTCGCGACGGCGTGGCCCGACATCGCAATTGTGCAAGCGGCTCTTGCACAATTGACTTGGTGCCATAATCTCACGCTAATCGCTGTGGATGGCGCTAGGATTTGGCGGTCTGCGCGTACCGTTACGGTCCATGCGCGAGATGGCCGACGACCTCGGAATATTCCTCCGGACTTGTGCTTTGCGCTAGCTCCGGCAAGTTTTGATAAACTTACCCTAGGGACTTTCGGTTCTATGATTTTATCTTTTCCGGGCCCCACTCTTCCGGTTCTAGGAAGGGTGGGCATATATAGGCCGCGGATGCTTTCGATTCGATGGAGGATGCCATGACTCTTCAAGAAGTACAGACGCTGTGCGATTACAACCGCTGGGCCAATCAACGTATCGCCGACGCTTGCCGCGCACTTACCTCCGAGCAGTTCACGCGCGAGCTGGGATCGAGCTTCCCCTCGGTGCGCGACACCATGGTGCATATCATGCTCGCGGAATGGATCTGGCTGGAGCGCTGCCACGGAACATCGCCCACGACATTTCAGCCGGGCAGCGATTTCCCCACGCTGGAAGCGGTGTCGGCGCGCTGGCAATCCATTGACCTGCGTGGGTATGCGGCTTCCCTTGCGGGTAACGATCTCGAGCGCATCGTCCACTTCCGCCGGCTTGACTCAAGCGCGAATACGTCGGTTCTTTGGCAGATTCTGCAGCACGTGGTGAACCACGGGACCTACCACCGCGGCCAAATCACCACCATGCTGCGCCAGCTCGGTGCCAAAGCGGTCTCCACCGACTTGATAGCCTTCTATCGCGAGCACGCCGCGAGCACCGTTTCGGCCTAGCGCTTTCGGGACGCACGCACCACCCCTGCGGGGTAATTAGTTCAGCGGCGGTATGGGGCTAATGTTCCAAACAAATCCTGCAAGAGTCGCATAGCGTCTCGACCCAGTCGCCTTATCGTTCTCAGCTTCCAAGCATATGTTGTCAATGGCCAATATAAACCCGATACTTGCAATTGGACGCGCACTGTCGGACTAGTTTTTCCGGGAGGTATGTCGTGAGGTTCGTTCCGATGCCTCCGCTAATCACCCACAGGCACGCTGCGGTGTCGAGAGTCCGCCGAGCTGATCTGTGTTGAGGCGTTGACAAAAACCCGAATTCCCACTATCTGTCTGTGTGCCTTCCAACGGATGGCCGCTTTTCAATGACGACTGAACCCATTACCGACAACAGACTCCCCAATCTCATTTTCTATGCGGTGGTCATACTGGTCGGCTATTTGGTGTTTCTGGTGTTCCGTCCCTTCTTGGGCCCGCTGGCGTGGGCCGCGGTCCTCGCCGTGGTTTTCTATCCGATGCATGAGCGCCTGGCCAACCGCTGGGGAAACACGGGCGCGGCGGCAGCGAGCACTCTGCTGATCACCTTGATTTTGATCGTCCCGGCCGGCTTGGTGGCGGCCGCATTCGTCCGTCAGGCGTTTCAAGCTGCCCAGGCGGTGCACAGCGCGGTCTCTGGAGGACACATACCCGCCTTGTCGCGCGGATGGGCGTGGGTCCAGGGGCATTTTCCGGAGCTAAGCGCGGACGACATTGCCCAGCGCGTACAAGCCACCGGCGAGAAGGTAGCCGGAGCGGCGGCGGCGAGCATGGGCCTGGTGCTCAGCCACGTAGCGCGATTCCTGTTCGATTTGTTCGTAACGATTTTCTCGTTGTTTTATCTGCTGCGCGACGGCGACGGACTGGTGAAAACGCTGCGTGTCTTCCTCCCGTTTGAGGAATCGCACCGCGAGCGTATGATCCGCGAGGGACGCGACCTGATTTTTGCCAGTGTCACCTCCACTCTGGTGGCCGCCTGCATCCACGGGGTGATGGGCGGGCTGGCGTTTGCGATCGGCGGCATAACCGCGCCGGTGTTCTGGGGAGTGATGATGGCGTTCGCCTCGCTGATTCCGCTGGTGGGATCATCGATCGTCTGGGTGCCAGGAGCAATCTGGCTAATGACCCATAGGCACGTTGGCCGGGGAATTTTCGTCATTGCGGTGGGCGTAACCGTGGTGATGGTGGTGGATTACGTGGTGCGTCCATGGCTGATCGGCGAGCGATCGGAACTGAGTGGCCTGATGATTTTTATCAGCGTGGTGGGCGGCATCGGCGTATTTGGGATGTTGGGGATAATACTCGGCCCGATTGTACTGGCCACCGCGGTGACCATCTTCGATATATACTCCGAGCGCCAACCGGATGGGCGCAAGATCGCCAGACCTCGTCTCGTGAAACGCCGTCGGGTAACAGTTTAGAAGTCTCCAAAACAAAAAATGAGCGACAACCGAAAACCATTGCCGGAAGGATTAGCGCCCGCCCAGCTTCGCTGGCGCTGCGATCCCGCGGACATACCTTTTGCCACCACCGCCGAAGCGGAAATTTCCAACGGTGAGATGGGTCAGGACCGGGCCATGCGCGCGTTGCGCATGGGCGTCGAGCTCACCGCCTCCGGCTACAACGTTTTCGTTTGCGGTCTTTCGGGCACCAGCCGCGGCGGGATGATCGTGCGGATGGTGGAGGAGATGCACCCGCAGACCGAGCTTTCGCCGGACCGGTGCTACGTAAACAATTTCAAGAATCCGGACCGGCCGCGCCTGCTCACCTTGCCGCGCGGGCAGGCCAACGCGTTCCGCAAAGAGGTTGAATCCGGGATTGAATTCCTGCGCCGGCGAATTCCGCAAGTCTTCGAGGGCGATCCGTTTCAGCGGCAGAAAGCGCGGATCGTCGAGCGGTTTACCCTGCGCGAAAAAGAGTTGATGGACGATTTCACGCGGCGGATCGCGCGCGATCAGTTTGCCCTGGGACGCATGCAGGTGGGCGCGGTGGCGCTGCCCGAGATTTTCCCGATGATCGAAGGCGCGATGGTTCCGATCGAAGAGATCCCCAAGATGGTGCAGGACGGCAAGCTCGAAGCCCAGGCCGCCGAAGAAATCGAGCGGAAGTACGATCAGTTCCGCCAGGAATTTACCGTGGTGTACCGCAAGACCCTGGCGCTTTCGCGTGAGTTGGCCAGCGAGATGAGCTATCTGGAGCAGGAAGCGGCATCGGTGCTGGTGGACGGCGTGATCGAAGAGTTGAAGGAAAAATACCCCAACCCCCAGACCGACGAATACCTCGAGGAAGTGCGCCACCATGTGCTCGATAACCTCGAACCGTTTAAGGAGCGCGAAGGCGAAGAAGACCAGCCGCCGCCTTCCGAGGGCGGAGGAGGAAGCCTGAAGCTGGATCGCGGCGACCGCGATCCGTTTCGGGTGTATGGCGTGAATGTAATCCTGGCGCACGGCGAGCAAGAGACTTGTCCGGTGATTTTCGAAACCACTCCGACCTACACCAACCTGTTCGGAACGATTCACCGCAGCTACGATGCGCGGGGTGGGTGGAGTTCGGATTTCATGGACCTGCGGGGAGGTTCGCTGCTGCGCGCGGACGGCGGATTCCTGGTAATGTACGCGCTCGACGTGCTCACCGAGGCCGGGGTGTGGCGAACCCTGAAGCGCACTCTGAACCACGGCCTGCTGGAAATCCAGCCGATTGATATGTTCTTTCCGTTCAGCGCTTCTTCGATGAAACCGGAGCCGATCGCCACCAAAGTGAAAATCATCATGGTCGGAGACCGCGATCTCTACGAGATGCTGTACGAGTTCGAGGATGACTTCAAAAAGATTTTTAAAATGCGCGTGGAATTCGACGAGGAAATGCGCTGGAGCGACGGCGTGCTCCGGCATTTCGCTGGGCGGCTCCGCAAGCTCAGCGAAGATGAAAAACTCTGCGCGTTCGACCGCACCGCGGTGGCCGCGCTGATGGAGTACGGCGTTCGCAAGGCGGGGCGGCGCGGGAAAATCACCGCGCGGTTTTTTGAAATTGCCGACGTCGCGCGGGAAGCCTGCTACGTGGCCAGGAACGCCAAAGAAGACCTGGTCACCGTCGAGCATGTGCGCCGCTCCCTAGATGCAAAAATCGAGCGCCACAATCTCACCGAGACCAAGATTCGCGACCTGATCGATGAGGGCATGCTGTTCATTGACACCACCGGCGACCGCGCCGGCCAAGTGAATGGGCTCAGTGTGCTGGAAACCGGCGGATACGCTTTCGGCAAGCCGGTGCGCATTACCGCTTCGGTGGCCCTGGGCAAGACCGGGATCATCAACATCGAGCGCGAGTCAAACCTCAGCGGGCGATTTCACGACAAAGGCGTGCAGATTATCGCCGGCTATCTGCGGCAAACGTTCGCGCAGGATAAACCGTTGTCGCTGGCGGCCAGCTTGTGCTTCGAGCAATCGTATTCCGGGATCGATGGTGACAGCGCCAGTTCGTCGGAAGTCTACGCGCTGCTTTCGGCGCTCTCCGGATTGCCGATCCGCCAGGAATTGGCAGTGACCGGCTCAGTGAATCAACAGGGCGACATCCAGCCGATCGGCGGGGTGAATCAAAAGATCGAAGGCTTCTTCGATGTATGCCGCCTAGGCGCGGGGCTCACCGGCGCGCAGGGCGTGCTAATCCCCACCAAGAATGTTGAAGACCTGATGCTCCGCGACGACGTGGTGGAAGCGGTGGCCAAGAAACAGTTCCGTATCTTAACCGTAGGTAGCGTCGCGGAGGGCATCGAATTGCTAACCGGAGTTTCCGCCGGGGAACGGGATGCACACGGAAGGTACGACGCCGCGAGCGTCTTCGGACGAGTGGACGCCAAGTTGCGCCACATGGCCGAAACCATGCAGGACTTCGAATAGAGTTCGCCTACCGGACATCTGTAGACCCAATTCAACCCTAAATTCCACAGGACGCACGCAGAGTGATTGCGGCAGCTGCAAAGAAGTCCAAGGAAATCGGGCAACCGATGAACATTGCAGTGGCTGACGAAGGCGGAAACCTGGTGTCGCACGTCCGCATGGACACAGCGACTGTGGATGGAGAAGCGTTTTTTGAAAGCTTGCGTCAACCCGAAGACGAACTTTTCAAGGGGCGCCCCCCGAAATGAATTCGCCCAGTTAGCGCCACGAGACAACCCCTCAGAGCAGGCGGCGGGTGAGGAGTTTCACTTCGATGGTTTTGCCGTTGCGGTCCAGGGTAAGCCGGCACTGCCGGACCGGTTGCTGCAGCAGGCTGCGCAATTCGGTCAGCCGCAATTCCACGGCGGGCTGCGCCTCCACGCCGACGATCGTGTCTCCCTTCTGAATCCCTGCGAGCTTCGCCGGCGTCTTTTCCTGGACCGAAACTACGCGGATGGTTCGCTCGCTGGGCCCTTCTCCGATCACACTCATTCCACTCATGTCGGTGTCCACCTCCTGCGCCCATTGGCGCGCGGGCTCAAGAATCAGGCGATGGTGGGGCATATCGAAAATCACCACAAAGCGGCGCAGAATTTCGTTGCCGATGGCGCCGGCAATTTCCGGATGCGAAGGCACCCCGGAGTCGGTAAGCGAAAAATCGGCGATCGGCTTTTCAAACGGGAACGCTCCGATCTTGAGTATTTTGATGCGGCCTTGCAACGTGCTGGGACCGCTGCCGTCGGGAAGCGGGATCGGCGAAGGGCGCGTCTTAACGTGACGGTAAAGCTGCACGTTGCGGGGGCCCAGGCGCTTCCAGAAGAGAACGGCTCCACCGAAACCGGTATCGATCAAAAACTGCTGGTCATGATTTCTGCCGGACACGGTTGCGGTGGCTTTAATGACCGGAAGATCGTCAATGTAGCTAAGCGGAAGAGCGGCGCCTTTGCGGTCGTACTGATAAGTAGCGGGGTCGTGCAGTTGAATGGTCGAGCGGTCGTAATTCACTTCCACCACAAACGAATTCAGGATATCGCTGCCCACTCGGCCTTGGATCGGGCGGCCTTGTTGGGCGGAAATACCATGCAAGGAAGTGACGTCCAGGCTTCGCGGAATCATTTGCAGGCCCGGCACGCGCAGAACCGGTTCGAGAATTTTGGCGTCGCCACCGCTTGCCGCTGGCTGCGCATCATTCAAATGGAGTTCGGCGGCGTGCTCGGTATCGATTGCAGAAAGCTTCTCGCGCGAGTCCACCATAAAAAGCGAGGGCTGCAAGCGGTTGATGTGAATCGGGATCAGAATCTCGTTCCCTGACAATTCGAATGGGATTTGGGCGACGTTGCCGCTCCCATCAAACTGGACGAAAGAAAGAGCCGATGGCACGGCGGGTCTGGCGGTGGGCGGTGGCGCGGCCGGCGCCGGACTGGCAGGAGCGGTGTTCGATTGTCCAAATCCGATTCCTGGAATGGCGGCCAGCACACCTACAAGTGAAATCAAGGCGGCGTAAGTCCAGCCGCGGGTACGCTCGGTTCGCATTTATCCCCCACTACAATTTCGCTGCTTGTCTCCAATCCACTATATATAGCGAGCCGCGGCCAGCCAACCGGAAACACATACTACGGCGATGGCGCCAGGTAGCCTTGGCGGGCATACACGCGGCAGCCCGGCCGCACCGTGGAAGGCGAGGACGGGCTCGCCGACTCCAGGATTTGAACTTGAATGGTGTGGAAGTGGCCATCGTGCGCGGAAGGCTGAAACGCCAGCAGATACTGATGCCGGAGGATGGCGGCAATCTGCTTATAAATTGGGACGAAATCATCGGGAGCTGAAGGCAGGTAGGCCCGGCCCCCGGTGAGCTGGGCGATGGCCTGAAGCGCTTGGGTGGCGCGCTGGAAACTTAATTCCGGCGCAGCCTGGGTTGGAGTCGAGCTATCGTTGGTCGCCGCGGCGCCCGAACCTTTCTTAGATTTCTTTTTCCCGGAACTTTTCAGGCCGGAGCCCACATCGCGCAGCGAGCCGCCGAGCGCAACCGGAAAAATGGTGACGTCGCTGGCCCGGAGCTTGGCTTCGAGCGCGTGCCAGTGGTCTTCCGAAGTGGAGTCCAGTCCAGTGGAGAGCAGTACCACCGCCCGCTTGCCCGGCAAAGCGGCCAGCGAATCGAGCGAAGCAGCTACCGAATCGTAGAAATCTAGGTTGGCCATTCCGAGTGTGTATTCGAGTCCGCCCATGGCGCGGGCAAGCATGATCTTGTCGGTGGTGAAAGGCAGCAGCATGCGCGCGGACTGATCGTAGGTGGCCAGCGCTACCTGGTCATTAGCCGCCAGGCCGCCCAGCAAGGAATACGCGGCGATGAGATGCTCGCGCTCGATCAAATAGACCGCAGGCCCGGTTTCCACCAGCACCAGCACTTGCGCAGGCGCATCCGCAGACGCAAAGAATTTCACCGCTACCGGATTGCCGTCTTCGAGGATGCGGAAGTTTGATTCCTGTAGATCGCCGATTAGCGCGGAATCTTTTCCGGTCACACTCACCGGGACGCGCACCAAATCGGTGCTGACCTCGATGACCGAGCCGGTTGGAGGGTGAGGCTCCTGGGAGTGCGAAGCGAGCGCCCCGCCGCTCGCCACGGTCAAAGCGATAACGGCGGCGAGGCGGCTCAAACAGCGAGGCGCGGCATCCATCTTAGGGCTGGCTTACTATTGGGTGCCCGCTGCCGGAGGCCCTGCCGCGGCATCCTTGGGCGTGCTCAGGTAGCCGCTAATTTTGTCTTTGCCGACGTCGAAGACCACCAGCTCGTAGGGAGCGCGCGCGCCGCGAACGTAAAACTGAACGGGCTCGCCGACGGTCTTGTCTTTCTTCTCGATATTTTTGTCGTCAGCCATGACGCCCACGGTGAACTTGTATTTCTTGACGTCCACCTTGCGCAAGGTGATCGAAACCGGGCCAACCTTGCTGGCTTCCTTGGCTTTAGTGATGCTGAATTCGTAGATATTGCGTTCGCCCAAGCGCTTCAGGGTTTCCACGTCTTCGTGGTTGCGCGCGATCAAGCCGCTTTGCACGCCCAGATCGCCCACGGTGGACATCAATTTGGCCTTGGTATCGGCCAGATCTTTCTTGGTGGCATCGACGTCGCTCTTGGTGCCGTTCAGTTCGGTAGCCACTTCACCGAATTTAGCGGAAGTATCCTGCTGCACCTGTCCGATCTGTGTGCGGAACTGTTCGTCACTCTTCTTCTGCTGGCTGCCGATAGCTTGCGCGATGCTGCGGGCGCGCGCGAGTTCGTCCTGGGTGAGTCCCAGCTTCTTGGAGGTGAGGTCCAGCTCACCGCGGAGGCCGCTGATATTGGAGTTGGCTTTATCGAGTTGCGCCGAGAGGGCCTGAATCTGGGCATTGGACTTATCCATCTGCGCTTGAGCGGATTGCCGCTCAAAGTATCCGGAGACGATAGAATAGCCAACCAGAACAAAAACAACGACAAACAAAATCGTGACCCAGCGCGGCAGGCCGCTCGCTTCGGCGGGCAGATCCGGCGTTGGTTTGGGGTCTGGTGCGGGCGTTAAGCTCATCGTGCCTCCTTCGGGTGGCAGCGGCGCTGCTCTCGGTTCAGAATGGATTATCCCCGAGGCGGACAAGCTTTGTCTACGGTTAGCAGGGGCGGTGTTGCGGGTGGGAACGGCGCCCGCGGAGAGCGTTCAATTTCGCCGCAACGCCCTGGAATTACGGCGCTGCAGATTCGGTCTGTTATAATCCTGCGCCATGAGCGACTTAGTGATCAAACCTCCGGCATACATTGTGGTGGAAGGACCGATTCGCGTTGGCAAATCGACGCTGGCGCGGGCGCTGGCGGAACGACTGCACGCGCGGCGCATTTTCGATGCCGAGGACAACCCTTATCTAAGCGATTTCTACGAGGAAAAACCCGGCGCGGCATTCAAAGCGCAGATGTACTTTCTGCACGAACGGCACCGGCGGCTGGCGGAGCTGCGTTTGAACGAAGTTCCGGGGCCGGTGATCAGCGATTTCCTATTCGAGAAAGATAAAATCTTTGCCTACGTCAATCTGGACAACGAAGAACTGAAGCTCTACGAACGATACTTCGCAATGATGGCAGCGACGATTCCCGCTCCCGACCTGGTGATTTACCTGCAAGCCAAGCCGGAAGTGCTCCGCAAGCGAGTATCGAAGAAAGGCGAACCATCGGAGAAGCAGCTTGCGCCCGAATACCTGGAAGAAGTGGCGCGAGCCTACGAACACTTTTTCTTTCGCTATTCCGTTTCCAACCTATTGGTGGTAGACACCTCGGAAATCGATTTCGTCGAGCGCAACGAAGATCTGCAGGAATTGCTGCGCCGCCTGCAGCAACCGGTGAAAGGCACGCAGTATTTTCTGCCGCTCGGCCCGGCGTAGGAACCAAATTCAAGAACAAGCCAACGTGCCCGTCGCCCTCCAACGGGGCCATGCGCTAGTGCCCAGACGGAACGAGCTTGGCGGCTGCGGCATCGATCAACGCGGCTTCGTCTTTCAGTATCTGCGCGACGGTCGAGACGTTCACATCCACTTCGGCCCACTTTTTCTGTTCGATGGCCTCGCGCACCGCGGGCAGCGTCTTCACCGCGTAGCCGGTGTAAAAACCCGGCGCGTAGATCTCATGCTTGTACCACGGCCGGCCGGGCAAGCCCGATGCGGACAGCAGTTTCCTCTCACTCTGGCGCAGCAAGCGATTCACTTCCGCGGAAACTTCCGGGCTGGGCAGTTCGCCGCGAGCAGCCCCTGATTTGTCCCAGGCTTTCGCGTAGCGATCTGCGCTCTGGGTGAGTAACACTGCGGAATTTTCCAAGGGTGTGAAATTCAAGTAAGGCGGCACCGCTTCGGCTGTTGGTGCGACGTATGTCTCCCGGGGATCGGAGGTGGCATTGAAGGCGTCCTCTTCGATCTCGCGATTGCGCTCGATAATCTCGGCGCGCTCGGAGTCTGCCAGCGTCTCGAGCTCGTGCACGTATTTCTGTATGGTCTCCGCAAAATCGCCGAATTCAAAGGGCAGCAGATCGGCATCCGCCAAACGCATCACCGCAGTGCCGGCGGTTTGCGCCATGGCGTGACAGTAGAGGAAGTTGGTATCCGAGAAATGGGTGAACCAATAAAAATCATCGTAAACCGAGTGATAGACTCCGCCGTTTTCCTCGCCGCGAAATCCGAGATCCAGTGAAGCGATTCCGGCGTGCTGCAAGAACGGGGTGTAATCGGAGCCGGAACCCAAGGCGTCGATTCGCAAATCCGGCCGCTCGCGAGCTTCGGCGCGGTCTCGGGGTGAGGATGGCTCGGCGATCGATTGCAATTGAGAGCGTTTCCAAATGGAGATGGGCTTTTCGGGATCAGCGATGCCGCGGGTGACCTCGTTGATGAATTTCTCCAGAGTATGCGATCCGCCCATGGATAGGAATCCCCGCGCGACCACATCCGAATTGATGTAGACCTCCGCCTTTTGGTCCAGCTCCTGAGCGTGTTCTTCCACCCATTCCGTCGAGCCCAGGAGTCCCGGCTCTTCGCCGTCCCACGCCGCATAAACAATGGTACGCTTCGGCCGCCATCCGGTCTTCAGCAATTCGCCGAGAGCGCGCGCTTCTTCGAGCAGCGACACCTGGCCGGAGAGTGGATCCTGGGCGCCATTCACCCACGCATCGTGATGGTTGCCGCGAATAATCCATTCGTCGGGGTACTGCGCGCCGGAAATCTTGCCGATCACGTCGTAAATCGTCTTCATATCCCAATTCGATTTCACTTTCAGGTGAACTTTCGCCGGACCCGGCCCCAGGTGGTACGTGAAGCCCAGCGCGCCGCGCCATGCTTGTGGGGCCACCGCACCGCCAATCGCAGCGAGTAGCGGCTCGGCATCGCCATAAGAAATGGGCAGCACCGGAATCTTGGTGATGGTGGGAGCATCGGCAAGGGCCAAGCGCTTCACTCCGGGTTTGGCGCCCACCCCAGGAGTGAGCGGATCGCCTGCATAGAGCGGCATGTCCGCGACGCTTCCACGCTGCACACCTTCTTTCGGACGCCACGCGCCGGCAGGGAACGTTGCGCCGGCGAAGTAGCCGTCCTCGTGCGGGTCAGAATAAATAAGGCAGCCGACCGCGCCGTGTTCGGCGGCCACTTTGGGCTTGATGCCGCGCCACGATCCGCCGTAGCGCGCGATCACGATCGCGCCTTGCACCGAGACTCCGTGGCGCGCCAGTTCTTCGTAATCCTCCGGCACTCCGTGGTTGACGTAAACCAGCGGCGCGGTCACGTCGCCGTCAATGGAGTAAGCGTTGTACGTGGGAAGCTGCTCGGACTGCTGGCTCGAAGTGGGATCCTCCTTCACCGCGGGCTCCTGCAGCTTGGCCTGGAACGTGGTCGGGGCGACCAGCTCTACCGCGCGTTCCTTCGGCGTGGGATACAAGACCTCGAAAGTTTCGATCTGCGTTGGGAACCCATATTCGGTGAGGCGAGCCGCAATCCATTCAGCATTCTGCTTGTCGTAGGCCGTGCCCACGTTGTGGGGATGCGCGGAAAGCAACTGCATGGCGTCGCGCATGCGGTCGGGCGAAGGAATGGCGCGGAACTTCTCCTCCCACTGGCGCTCGGCTCGCGAAGACTCGTTGGAGTAGCCCGCAAGCGGCATCTCTTGCGCGTTGAGCGGAAGCCACAGAACACTGAACATCAGAATACCGGCGAGAATCCGAGACCTTCCCATGAACCCCCCAAAGCCTCAATAATTGTCGACTTCTCGTATTTTTTCGAGCCCATACCAATTCGCGATTTGGTATCGTCTCGGGAATCTTATGTCCCAGAGAATCAGTCGCATCCCCCGCACGCACTGTAGGCGGACTCCGGCCGGAAAATTAGCCGTCCCACGCCATTGCGATTTGGCCGGCCATTGTGGCTTCTCGTTGTCCATCGGAAAGCTAACACAGCGCTGGAAGCGTTAGAAGCGATCAGTTCGGTGGGGACATCGGTAGGGCTCAACCGTACTCGCAGCAGAATTCTAACGGTCGTGGGGAGACGCTATATGGCTGCTCAAACCGATCGACTACCGAAGATTAGAAACGAACGAAGGTTGGGCGCGAGATTCTTCGGGTCTGGGCAAAGAAAAAGCCCCACCCTTCCTAGAAGTCTGCCGCAGGCAGGCTGAGAAGAGTGGGGCCCCCGCAAAAACTACGTGTCGCCAGGGCGGGTATCAGTGGGCGCGGCCGGGGCCGGTTAGGGCGTGGCGGACGCGACCTAAGGTTCGATTGACCGGATGCTCGCGGTGCAGGAAGCCGAGCACCGGATGACGGCGGCAGCCGATCTTTTCCAGGGCGCGGCGGATGCGAAAATCGCGTCCCGACGACAACATGCCTTTTTCCAGGACGTTGATGGCATCGCTGGTGCGCCCGCACTGGTAGTACACCTCGGCGAGGTTCAGGTAAAGCTGGGCGTGGTTGGACTTAACCCCCAGCGCTTCCCGGCATAGCACCTCGCCATCGGCGAACCGCTTTTCCGCGGTAGCCGCCAGCAAACCTGCATAAGACAGGTAAAAAGGGTTCTTGGGAGCGGCGCCCAAAGCACGGCGAACGTGAGAAAGCGCTTCTCCGGGGTAGCCATCGCGTAAACGTCGCATGCACTGCTTGAATTCGTTCATGCCTGCATCAGCTGGGGACATGGTTCCGATCCAGTGCGACATCCTAGAACCTCCTTCGCGATCAAGTTCAGACAGTAGGGATGGATAAACTGTCGGAATGGTATCGCCAGGAGGTGTGATCGGATAGTGGTCTTTGGTCCAGATTGTGGCCATACGAGCGACCTGTACCTATCGAGCCAATGGATCGAACCACTGGCTGAAGAACGAGGGTGCGTCGGGGTAGCTTCGTCCACCGGGAGCAATTGTCTGGAGAACGTAGATCGGCCAAAACGGGAAAAGGGATAGGCCAGGAAGCGGTGAAATTATGGGCAAAAACTAACTTATACCACTGATATTGTGGTGGTTACAGAAAGCGCTGGAACCACGATATGGCCCGCTCGATCACGTCCCGGCTATGCGCGGGGTCGACGAAGTGATGCCCTTCGTTGGCGTACACCACCAGCTCAGTCGGCACGTGGTCTGTTTTTAGCGCGTGCCAGAATTCGTACGATTGCGGCGCTGGGCACTCGCCATCGCGCTCCCCAACCACCACCAGGGTGGGGGTACGGGCCTTTTGAATGAAGGTGATTGGGGAGCTGCGGGCGTACACGCCGGGGTCATCGTAAACGGAAGCGCCGAAGTAAGGGATCATCCACTGGTCGATGCCGTTCTCGCCGTAGTAGCTCTGATAATTGGCCAGGCCGGCGCCCGCCACCGCGGCGCGGAAGCGATTGGTCTGGGTGACCGCCCACATGGTCATGTAACCCCCGTAGCTCCAGCCGGTTATGCCGATGCGATTGGCGTCGATGGTAGCGGCTTTAGTGGCCGCGTCGATTCCCGCCATGATGTCGCGAAAGTCTCCGTAGCCGAAATCCTTCACGTTGGCTCGGGTGAACGCTTCTCCCTGGCCGTAACTGCCGCGGGGATTTGGTTCCAGGACGAAGTACCCTGCGGCCGGCAGTGCGCTGAAGTAGCGGGTACGCCCGGGCCAGCTTGGGGTGACCGCGGCGGCAGGCCCGCCGTGCGGGACCACCACCAAGGGGTAGATTCTCGAGGAATCGTAATCGTCCGGATAGATGAGCCAGCCCTGAATGGTGTAGGAGTCACTGGTCCAGTTGAGGCTTTCCGCGGTGCCCCAGGCGGATTCGAGCTTTTCATTGCGGTGGGTGATTTGCTTCCAGCCACCGATATGGCCTACCCAGACTTCCGGCGGATGCTGGAAGGATTGCCGGACGATCGCGGTGGACTCGGCGTCGGCCGCCAGCGAGAAACCCAGGCCAAATTCATCGGAGGAGATCGTCTCCGGGCCATCCCAGAGTGGATGGATCTCTCCGCTGGCGAGATCGAGTGAGCCGACGCCGGACTGGCCATTGGTGAAAGCGCTGAACAAAATAGTTTTGGAATTGGGCCGCCAATAAAAAGAGCTGGGAGAGACGCTGGCGTTCGGGGAGACATCTCTTGCTTCGCCACCCCCGACGGGAACGGTGTAGATATCGCCGCCGACGGAGCCTTCATCGCTCATCAGCCCGCCGATAAAAGCGATGGTGGATCCGTCCGGCGACCAGCGCGGGCAGGCAATTTGCATGGGCGGCTTCAGGATGGTTTCGGTGGCGGCGGTAGCGATATCGACGATGGCGAGCTGGGCGATGTACCAATTGTCGTCGCCGGCACCGTGCGCGGCGGTGACCACCAATTGCGTCCCGTCCGGCGACCAATCGTATTCGTAGACGTTGAGATCCAAAGGAGAAAGCTGGCGCACTGCGCCGGTCTTTTCGTCGATCAGCGTGAGCCGCTGCTCGTGAATATCGTCCGCGATTACACCCACCGCAGGAGCTTCGGCAACGAGGGGGCTGGCGGCACGCGTGGCGTTCTGAGTGAAGAGCAGGGCGATGGTTTTGCCGTCGGGTGACCATTTAGGAGACGCCAGAAAACCTTTGAGTTTGCTCATGCGGCGAATCTCCGGCGTTGGCAGAAGGGCAGTGGGAGCTGGCTCCGATGCGTGGGCTGCTGGGACCACCGGGACCACTTGTCGCGGAGCGCGGCGCGTGCCCCCAGATTTGGCCACGGCTTTCGGCGCGGGCGGACGGGCGACCACCGCGACGCAAAGCTGCAGTTGTCCGGGCGAGCCGGAATCCGACAAAAACGCCAGGCGAGTGCTGTCGGGCGACCAGGCCACGTCGTGCTCGGCGGCGTCCACCGTTCCCGCGGAGACGCGGCGAGGAGCTGCGCCGTTTTCGGTGTTCGCAACGTAAATCGCAAAATTGGGAGATAGCGCGCCGTTCTTTCCGGGCAGGGACTCGGCCCAGGCGACGTGCTTGGCGTCCGGCGAGATGACGACCTGCTGGAACTGGTGAACATCGAACATGGCGTGCATCGCATTTTGCACCGGCGCGGGGAGCTCGGGCGCAGTAGCCGGTGCGGGCGCCGGCGGATTTGCCGTTGCGCTAGCATCCTGAGTGGCTACGGGGACGGGCGGCTTGTCATCGATTTGGGTATGTCCGATCGAAGCGGCGACTAGCGCTGAGAGAAAAAAACCTACTGCCAAGAGTTTCGGGTTTCGGATCATCGGATTGTTCCGCTCCAGGCGTCTCAGAAATGAAGCGCCATGTTGCGGCGAGGGACGGTGAAAAGCAAGGGCGTCCTGAGACAAGTTATAGGCTGTCCTGAAACATCCTATTGCCCTAATAAGTGATAATATTCCGCTCGCCAACCGGGCGCTACGGCGTCCAATAGATTCCGACGGGTAGAATTGGGCTGCTCGACGCGCCTTATCATAAGAATCTGTGCGCTGCACCTGCCGTTCGTCGCACAGCAGCGGCTAGGCCACAAAACCTGCAGCACCGAAACGGAAGGACGAAATGATGAAAACACGATTGGGATTGGGTCTCGGCATTGTGGCGTTGGCGATCTCGGGGCCGGTGGCATCCCAGCAGATCCAGGCGCCCACGACGATGAAGAAGCTGGCCAATGGGCTGCAGGTAGTGGTGTCAGAAGACCACTCGGCGCCAACGTTCGGAGTCTGCGTGAGCTATGGAATCGGATTCCGGGTGGAACCGGAGGGGCGCACCGGCTTCGCGCATCTTTTCGAGCACATGATGTTTGAAGGTACGCCCACGGTGCCGAAGGGGGTGATGAATCGGGTGATCGAGGGCGGCGGCGGGGATCTGAACGGCGACACCCGATACGACTATACCGAGTACATCGAAACCGCGCCGCTATCGGCGCTGGATCCGATTCTCTGGCTGGAAGCAAACCGCATGACCACCCTGGATTTCTCCCCGAAGAATCTGGAGAACCAGCGCAACGTGGTGGAAGAGGAAGTGCGGGTGAACGTGATGAACCAGCCGTACGGACTCTTCTATGCCATCGATCTACCCGGCAAGGCGTTTGACACCTATCCCAACGCGCACAATTTTTACGGAGAATTCAAGGATCTGGACGCCGCGAAAATCGCCGACGTGCAGACATTTTACGAGCAATATTACGCCCCGAACAACGCCGCGATCGCGGTGGTGGGCGACGTTCAGCCGGCCGAGATTTTCACGCTGGTGGAAAAATATTTCGGCGGAATTCCCTCCCGGCCCACGCCTGCGCGTCCGAATTTTGAAGAGCCGCCACAAAAGGCGGAACGGCGCAGCACGGAAACCGACAAGCTGGCCAAATTGCCGGCGATCGCCATCGGCTATCACGTGCCGCCGCGCCACTCGCGGGAGGCCCTGGCCGGCGCAGTGTTGGGCGACCTGATGCACAACGGAACGGCTTCGCTGCTTTATCAGACGCTGGTCAAGCGCGACCAGGTAGCCTCCGACGTGAGCGGCGGTGTGAACTGGCCGCTGGGCGCACCGTTCGAATATAACGGGCCCACGTTGCTGACCTCATTCATTCTGTACCCTCCCGGCGTCAGCGAGGAGAAATTGCTCGCGGCATACGACGCCGCGGTGAAGGAACTTTCGGAGAAAGGGCCCAGCAAGGAAGATGTGCAGCGGGTAGTCACCAAGATGCGCTCGGACTGGTACGACCAACTGGAATCGCCCATCCGGCGCGCGTCGGCGCTATCCCACGCAGTTCTCTTGGACGGAGCCTTCAAGAGCGTTTACGCCATTCCCGATGAGCTGGAGAAGGTTACTCCGGAAGAGATCCGGAGTTTTGCGGCAAAATATCTGGTCCCCGCCAACCGAACGATTATCAATCGGGTGGTGGCGCCGGGCGGCGCGGATGCCCCGAAAGGCGGACGCTGACATGCTTACGAAAATCAAAATGGGTGCGCGCATGAACAAAATTCTGAAGACGATGGTGATGCTGTTCGCAGCTCTGATCGCGTGTTGGATGCCGGCCTTCGCGCAAAAAGACGCACCTCTGCCGAAAGGCCTGCCGGCCTACGGCCCGGAAAAGCCTCTGCAAGCCCCCGACGTAAGAATTTCCAAGCTGGCAAACGGTTTGACGCTTTGGCTGGTGCCCCGCCCCGGATTCCCAAAAACCGCATTTTCGCTAAGCTTACGGGGAGGCCTGGCGGCGGACCCCGCAACATTGCCCGGAATTTCCGAACTATTGATGCGCACCATCGATCAGGGAACCAAGACGCGAACTGCCCGGCAGATCGCGGAGGAATTTCAGGGAACCGGCGGCGACCTACAGGGGTTTGCCGGCAAGGATGCAGCAGTGCTTTCGGTGGGCGTGCTTTCTTCGCGGATTGAGCCGGCGCTGGCGGTGCTGGCGGACGTGGTCCAGAATGCGTCGTTTCCGGAAGCCGAAGTGGCCGTGGCCAAGAAGCAATTGGCGGATACCCTGCGCCTGCGCGAAGGGAGTCCATCGTTTCTGGCGAGCCGCGCTATGGCGCGCGCGTTGTTCGGCGATAGCCCGTATCACGTGGTCGGGGCAACCCAAAACGTAGTGGACACCGCAACCCGCCAGGACCTGCAACGAATTTACGCGCAACGCTTCCGCCCCGACCAGGCGATCTTCCTGGCGGTCGGCGATTTCGATGAGGCCAGCATGCGGCGCCTTGTCGAGCAAAAATTCGGCCAATGGAAGGCGCCTTCCGAATCGCCTGCTGCGGAGGCCGCGGTGCCGGAGAATCCTCCGGCGCATGACGTTTACGTAGTGCAGCGGCCAGGCTCGGTTCAGACCACCCTGCAATTCGGTGCATTCGGTCCACGGCGCTCGGACCCGGACTATGAGGCGGCGCAAGTCGCCGATGCGATTTACGGCGGGCAATTCACTTCGCGGCTAACCATGAATATTCGCGAGGATAAGGGCTACACCTATTCGCCATTTTCTTCGCTCAGCGCATATCGAGCTGCAGGAACGATGATTACCCACGCCGACGTACGTAACGCAGTGACCGGCGCCACGGTAAACGAGATCGCTTACGAATTGAATCGCATGGTCACCACCAGTCCCACCGAAACCGAGCTGGCCAACGCCAAGCGCAATATTGTGGGCACCGAAGCGCTGCGCCTCCAATATCGCGTCGCGGTGGCAAGAGAGCTGGCGGGCTTGTGGATTCTGGGATTGCCACCGGAGGAAATTGGAGCGGAGGGGAAGAAAGTGACCGAAACGACCGCGGCTGACGTGGACGCCGCAGCTAAAAAATATTTTCCGGCGTCGCGCATGGCGATCGTGGCGGTGGGCGAGGAGGGCGTGGTGAAAGAAGCGCTCGCGCCATTTGGTTTGACCGTTCAGCCTGTGCCCTAGTCTGCGCGGCAGGTGAGAACCGAGGTTCAGAACCACTTCGCGGAGCGGCCAGCTTCGGCGTGTGTGCGTAGACATATGCGAATACCTCGAAATATCCTCGTAGGGCAATTCCTTCTGCTTGTAGTTTTGGGCGACGCCGCTTTCGCGCAGGAACAAACCTATTCTCCCGTTGGCCCCGACGCCAGTCCACGCATCGCCGCGCTGCGCAAGCAGATGGAATCCGGCAAATCAACAGCCGTCGCAAAGTTCTGGGAACAGGTCAGCCAAAGCGGCGCGCCCTTGATCGAGCCGATTGCGGACGACCAGCGCGATTCCCTGGTGACTTTCCTGTGGCACGGAAACTCGGAGACCCGCAATGTGGTGATTTTTGACGGGGTCGCTGGATTCGATGCCAAAGACCGCATGATTCAGGTGGAGGATACCGGAGTATGGTTCAAGACCTACAAAGTTCGCAACGACGCTCGATTCGCCTACAATTTCTCTCCGAACGACACCCTGCAATCCGTTAATGACATCCAAGGCGACGACGCCATGCGCGATCGATTGGCGATGTTCCAGGTTGACCCGCTGAATCCGCATCGCTGCCCGACGACCTTCGGCGACCACGCCGCCGGATCCTCCTACGTTGAATTGCCGGATGCTCCTCGATTGGTCTGGAACGCACCGCCGGCCGAGGCGTCCAAGGGCAAAGTGGAGAGCGCGTCGATTCAAAGCGCAATCTTGAAGGGTGAAAAGAAGCTGTGGATTTACACTCCAAAGGATTTTTCGAAACGCGGCGATCGCTATCCGCTCCTGGTTCTGTTCGATGGAGACCGCAACGTGATGTGGATGCCGAGAATTCTCGACAACCTAATCGCCAGCGGAAAAATCCCGCCTACGGTGGCCGTATTAGTCGATGACTCGGTCCGGGCCGCCCGCAACATCGAGCTGCCCGGCAACCCGGCGTTTGCCGATTTTCTCGCCAAAGAGCTGGCGCCGTGGTCGCGCGAGAAATATCACACCACTCTGGAGGCCGCGCAAACGACGGTGGCCGGATCAAGCTACGGCGGACTGGCGGCGGTTTTCGCGGCACTGCGGCATCCTGAGGTTTTTGGCCAAGTGATCTCGCTGTCTGGATCGTTCGGGTGGAAGCCACCCGATGAGAAGGAACCGCAATGGTTGACCAAGCAGGTTGCCGCGGCGCCCAAGCTCCCTGTGCGTTTCTATCTCGAGGTGGGCCTGATGGAGAGCTATGCCGTGCAGATCGACGCCAACCGGCGGATGCGCGATGCGCTGCGCGGGAAAGGTTATGTGACCGGATATTCCGAGTACGACGGCGGGCACGCGTTCCTCAACTGGAGCGGAGGAATGGCCAACGGTTTGCTTTTCTTCGCGCGCACCGCTGACAAGTAAGGGTTCGAAGTAAATCTGGCTTGACTCGCGAGCGCACTTCTGACAGAACGTTGCCTGAATCTCCACCGGACCCTGCACCGATATAGAGGAGGAAGCCACGATGAAAACGAACTACCCGGCGGTGGTTGTTTGCGCGGTTGTTTACTGGTTACTCGGAGGGGTCTGGTTCGACCTGTTGTTCAGCAAGCCGTGGATGGCGCTCGAGCACATCAGTGAAGCACAAGCAAGTTCCGCGAATGCGGTTTGGATCTGGCCGTTCATCCTCACCTTTCTTTTGAATCTCGTGATTGCATTTGTTCTCGCGCAGGTATGCATCTGGCGCAACGCCAACACCGCCGCCCGCGGCGCCGCAATCGGCATCCTCTTGTGGATCGGAATCGTCGGCCCGATTGTTTACACCACGTACATGTACGAAATGCGGCCGCTGCAACTGTTCGCGATTAACGAATTCTATCCGCTGGTGGGGTTGTGCCTGATGGGCGCTATTCTGGGCGCCTGGACGAAAAAGCCCGCGTAGCGCAAAGCGCCGCATGCACTGTTTTGCGGGCCGGTTCTATGCGCTATTTCGAGTTGGCTCGGCTTTTCTTTTTCTTTAGGTAGCGATTGCGGCTGTCCAGAATCGCTTGGCGGGTTTCCCGCGGACCTAGCCAGCCCTTGATCACCGTCTTCTTGTCTTCCAGCTCTTTGTAGATGGTGAAGAAGTGCACGATCTCCTGCAGCACGTGCGGGAACACCTGATCGATCGAGTGGATTTCGGTGAACCGCGGATCGCCGTCCGGCACCGCTAGTATTTTGGTGTCCGGCTCATCTTGATCGACCATGCGCAGCAAGCCCACCGGCCGCACTTCCAACAGGCACCCGGTAAAGCTGGGGTTTTCCACCCATACCAGGACGTCCATGGGATCGCCGTCTTCGGCCATCGTCCCGGGAACGAAACCGTAGTCGCCGGGATAATGCATCGGGGAATAGAGCGCACGGTCCAGACGAAACACGCCCAGTTCCTTATCGTATTCGTACTTGTGCCCGGAATTTTTCGGGATTTCCACGATCATCCGCACGATTTCAGGACACTGCGGGCCCGGATCGATGTCGAGCAATGACGCGGTCATAGGAGTACCGTAATGAAGAAGGGCCGGGTTTGCAAGGGTAGCAAGCTCGCGTTCCAGGCGATCGACACGTGGCAGAGCCAACGGGAAGTTTGCAGGCTCGAGGCTCGCCCATGTCTTGCGCGACGCACCTCAACCAGCGTAGGCTTCCGCAGAGTATTTTTGTCGAGGAGGGTTTGCCACCATGACCGGAGAAAATTCGCAACGTCGCCGCGCGCCGCTGGGCTGGCGCGTGCTGGCTGTTCTGCTGTTCGCCGTCGTCGGGGGCATCGCGGCGTTGATTTCGATTCCGCTTTTGGCGCAGCAGAATGCGCCGGCGCCGGTCATTTCTCCCGAGGTGAGCTCCGATAACCGCATTACATTCCGGCTGCGCGATCCCAACGCCAAAGAAGTGACGGTGCGCGTGGAGGGAGTGAAAGATCCGCTGCCCATGGTGAAAGACGACCAAGGCGTATGGAGCGTGACCACCGGCGCGCTGGATCCCAATTTTTATGGCTACTCGTTCATAGCCGACGAAGTCGAGGAAGCCGATCCATCGAATCCGGTCGCCAAAACAAACCTGTTAACCCCGGGAAGCATCGCCCACGTGCCCGGCCCGGCTTCGCTGCCCTGGGAAATGAACGACGTGCCGCACGGCGTGGTCCATCATCATTTTTATAATTCACACATCATCGGCGACCAACGCGATTTTTACGTTTACACCCCGCCGGGCTACGACCCGCGGGGCAAGAAAGTTTATCCGGTGCTGTACTTGTTACACGGCTATAGCGACAGCGCGGACGGCTGGACTGCCGTCGGCCGGGCCAACGTGATCCTGGATAACCTGATCGCCCAAGGCAAAGCCAAGCCCATGCTGATCGTGATGACCCTGGGATACGGCGCGCCGGAAATTGTGCAGCGCGGGAGGAGCAGCTTTCGCGATCCCGAGCTGCGGCTGCGGAACATGACCAAATTCCGCGACGCGCTCTTCGCGGAAGTGATTCCGGCGGTCGAGCTCAACTACCACGTGGCGCAGGACCGGAATTCGCGGGCCATTGCCGGACTCTCGATGGGCGGCGCGGAAGCTTCGTTTGTCGGACTGAATGCCCTCGATCGCTTCGCCTGGGTAGGTTCGTTCAGTGAAGGCGGCCTGGACGACGACATCAAGGCGAATTTCCCCAGCCTCGATCGCAAGGCCAGCGCATCGCTCCGGTTGTTGTGGATTTCGTGCGGCAAGGACGATGGCCTGTTCCCCAAGGACCAGCAACTGCGGGATTGGCTGCAGTCCCAGGGATTTTCCGTGCACTGGATCGAAACCGAAGGTGCGCACGAGTGGCCGGTGTGGCGGCGCAACCTCGCGGAGTTCGCACCGTTGCTATTTCAGGGACGCTGAACCGCGAGTCGGAACTTTGATCGTAGTGTGGCCGCAGCTTCAGTGCCGCAGCCAACTCCCACCACCATCGGACGTGGTCCAGATTCCACCGTTGGCGGTTGTGACCTCGCCGTGCAGTGCGTCTCGGAAATCTATGCGCGCGATATCGGCGGATAGGGTGGCGTCGCCGTCGGACGGACGAACTCGCGTCCAATGTGCGCCCATGTCCGAGGAGTGGTAAAGAATCCCCCCGGGACCTCCCGCCCAGACTTCTTGTTGGTCGGCGTATAGCGCGCGGAATTGGACGCCGGCGTCGACTGGAACTTTCTGCCAAGTGTGGCCGGAATCGTCGGAGCGTTGCGGAATGCCGTCCTCGGACAGACTCCATTGCGGCTGGACGGCTTTTGCAGCGGCAACGGCGACGGCTTGCGAAGATGCTTTTGCTGCGTGAGGCGCAAAACCGAGCGCGCTTCGCCCAGTGCGCGCTGCCCTTGGCGTGGAGCCGCTGACCACCCCACCGATTGCTCCACCTGCCACCCCTGCCGCTGTACCCTGTGCCGTTGCGGCCGGTGACGTTAATGCCTCCACTGCCCCCATGGGGGCCGCAGTGGCCGTCTGCGGTGCGAGCTGCGGCTGCGCTTTATTGGCAAGGCGCGTACTGTCGCTAAACGTTCGCGATTTGGGCGCGGCCAACGGCGCGGAGGGCGCGAGTGTGGTGACTTGTGTAGTTCCGGTAGCGGCGGACCGCGTCATCGTGGGGCTTCTGGATTTCGCAACCTTCGCGGCTTGTTGCTGAGCAGGGGGCGGCGCTGGCTGCACGAAATTGGACACTGCATCGCCGGAGCGGTTATCGGCGATCTGATCCGGGCGAACAGTTTTCGACGCAACCTCCGAATGCTGGCCGCGCCACAGCGTGGGGTAGCGGACCACCACGGTTGCGCAGATCACCGCACACGCAGCAACCGCGATCCATCGGGCCAGTGGGTGTCCGAGCCAGCGATTTCGAGCGGACGACAGCGGTTCGGCACGCGCTGCGCTGATTTGCGGAGCCGGCACCGGAGCAGCAGCTGCGGCCGCCACCAACTCAAATTCCCGCTCGCGCAGGGCATCCTCCAGGTCCTCGGGCTCGGCGCCGGCCAGCACAGCAACTTCACGGCAATGCGCGCAACGGGAAAGATGTTCGAGCACTTGCTGGCGTTCGTGCGGCGGCAGCGATTGCTCGGCAAATGAAGTGAGCAAATCCGCATCGAGATGATCGGAATTGGGTGGCCGCTGGAGATGCGCGCGCGCGAGGGGAGGAAGGCGTTCCATTTCAGTTCGTTTTTCTCCGTCGTTGCGCATGGCCGCCTTCTTCTTCGTAGAACGCTCCGCTACCGGAATCTTGCGTCAGGTGGCGGCGAATATCCAGCGTAAGGTCGCGCACATCCACGTCCAGCGCCTCCTGTGCCTGGCGCGCGCTCATGCCGCTACGCTCGAGGCGTGTGAGAATATCGCGGCGCAGTCCGCGGACCACCTGTTCCAGGCGGCGGCTGATGGTCGATTCGTGAACTCCCCATAATTTGGCTACACGCGCCAGCGTTAGTCCATCAATGTAATAGCATGCAACCATCGTGCGATCTTCGGGCGGCATGGCGTCGAGCGCTGCGCCGGTGGCAGCGTCCAGCCGCGAATCAACCGCCAGCACCGGCTCGGGATCCGGCACCGGAAATTCCGTTCCGTCTTCGGCCTTTTCCTCCAAGCTCACCAGCCGGCGTCCCGCGCGGTATTGATTGACGTATTGCTGCGCCAGAATCGTGCGCAGCCATCCCGCCAGCGAGCCTCGTCCGTTGTAGGAGGAAAGCTTGGAAACGCGGACACCGTCGCGCAGTTTTGTGCCATACAGATCGGCGTAGAGCGAAGCAGTCAGCTCGCTGGCTCTTGACTCTTCCCGGGTGATGCCCAGCGCCGCTCGCGAAAGAGTTTCCTGGTAGCGCGTCAGCAGTTCCTGCCAAGCCTCATCGTTTCCCGCGGCGCAGGCTCGCGCCAAGGCCAGTTCGTCAATGTGCAAGCTGTTCAGCAGGGTGTGGAGCGCGGATTCGTCCGCGCCTTCTGGCAGGTATTTGCCGGCGATCTGCCAGAGGATCGCGGTGAATTCCGCCGGCGGCAGGCCGTACCGCTCGGCGCCACTCTTGGCGTAGAGCTCGGACGCCAGCGGCTCGATCGGAAAGCTTCGAGTTGTCGGGGGCCGGGCGTCGCCGCTCATTCGCGTGATCCTAACAATTTATTCGACCCCGGTTGCAAGAAGGATGTTCCCGCGCGTTCAGGAATAGAGAGGGCAAACGGGACCGCCGGGTTGTACCCGCATCCGAGCGAACGCGATTTCCAATCGCCGGGCGGTGGCGCGTCCCCCAGAGACCCGCGGAGGCGCGACATGAAATCCAACTGGATAATAACGGCGCTGGCTAGCGCACTAGCGGTAGGCACGATGTTGGTGGCTCGAGTGGGAACGAGCGAGGATGCACACGCGGGACAATCGTCCTCGGAGTACAAGGTGCTCCCGGCGATCAAGCACGGAAACCTCAGCGTCTATCCGGTGGTGGCCGGCGGTTCGCACGACACCAAGGAATTCATCACCCTGGACGAGGGTCTGAGTTCGGGCCAAGTGGTAGTGAGCGAATACGGAAACTTGAAGACCATGATTCGCAGGCCGGGACCCAGGCCGCGAACCGCCTATCCCCCCGGCGGCGCGCAGGTGAATACCCTGGCGCTGGTAAACAATTCCGAACGACCACTGATCTTGCTGGCTGGAGAAATCGTGATGGGCGGCAACCAGGATCGGGTCATCGCCAAAGATCGCGTGGTGGCCCCGGAGAGCGATCCGATCGACCTCAGCGTTTTCTGCGTGGAGCCGGGACGCTGGGTGGGGCAAAAAGCGACATTCGCTGCGGGCGGCGGCATGTTGGCGCCGACGGTTCGCGCCCGGGCGATGAACGATAAGAGCCAGCAACAAGTGTGGGCGGCGGTGCGATCGGCGCAGAGCAACGCGTATATGGCAGCAGCGGGTCCCAGCCCGAGCCATTCCCCCAACGCTGCTGCGGGCGCTGTGGTTGGTGGGGTCCCGGGAGGCTACCCAGGCGACACGGCGAGCGGCAGCATGGGCGGCGTCGGCATCATCAATAGCGCAGCACCCAGCGCCACTAGCTCCTACCCGCGCGCGATGGCGGTTCCGTCGGTGGCTCAGAAAGTGGATTCCGTGGCTGCTCCTGTCGAGCAGGGTTATCGCAGCCTGATGGGCGAGCTGCGCGACAAGAATGCGGTGGGCGTGGTAGTGGCGGTGAACGGACAGATCGTCTGGGCCGACATCTTCGCGAGCACCGATCTGCTGCAGCGCTATTGGCCCAAGTTGGTGCGGTCCTACGCAGCCGAAGCGGTGGTCAGCAACACCAAATGGAGCGACGCGGGAGAGAAAACGGCACAGGCTTTTGTCGATAGTTTGGCAGGCGGCCATCAGACCGTGGAAAGCGAGCCAGGATTGTATCGCCAGACGGAACTGACCGGCGATGGCTTCCGGGTGTTCGAGCTGACGTCGTTGCTGCCCAAGACCGGATTCAACCTGCACATCGCCAAGGCCGTCGAATAAGCGCCATTGAGGGCGCCGAGCGAAGCGAAGTGGGTGCCCCAGGTGTCGATTGCACACCGGGGTTCTTTATGTTTTCGACTCAGCTTTGTTTTGCGTAGCGCCGTCGTAGCTACATGACCCCGGGAGAATCTAACTCAGCCAGTCGGTCTTGAGGACGGTTTCCCGGCCGAGTGAATTGTAGAAACCCCAGACCGCGATCGCCAGCAAGCCGGCCACAACGAAGTAGACATCCACCGCGTACCACCTCCCGGGATCGAGGGGATACGGCAAGTTCAGGAGCAGGTTGGCGGTGAACGATCCGACCGCCAGAACCACAAAACCGAAGCGGACCACGGAGATCGCGGCGATCCCGTATATCGAGCCCCAAATTACAATTTGAGTGGGCCAGATCGAGCTTCCCAGTGCCCGCGGCGCAGTAAAAAGAAGCACGAAGGCGGCCGCCGCCAGCCAACGATTTTTCAGCAATGCCCGCAGCAGCACCAGCGCGAAAAAAAAATCATCGTTCCGAATACCGAGTTGATTACATTCCCCAGGCAGGTAGAGATCGTCGGCGCGAAGCCCCGCAGATAATCGGTGACGGGAAATTGGTTGAACGCTCCCGCGCGGGTGCGCCCGAAATACCCCAGCATGAAAATGGCCGACCATAGAACTCCCAGGAGCACCCCGAAAAGCAGATCGCGGCCGACCAGCGGATCGCGCCATCGCCCATCGATCATACGGGTCCAGGTGATGATGGTCTGCGGCCAATGGCGGCGCACGTAAGGCTCGAGGGCCAGGTAGACAGCCCATAAGACGCCGGTAACAAACAGCCCGGTGCTGACGGTGAGGACGAAGATAAAAATCATGTAGGCGCTCGGCGTCAGATGCGCGTGAAACACCGCCAAAAGAATTTCTGTCCCGAATACCGCGATCGCCAAGCGGGCCGCGCCGCGGCGGTCGCCCTTTGCGGTGCGGAAATGTGCGTAAGCGCGCCACGCGCCTAACAAGATCACCCCGACGAATATTGATACTTCCAGGATGCCCCCGGCCTCCGACAATTTGCTTTGTTGGTGCTCACGCATGCGCACCGGCACCGACCATGGACCACTGAAAGAAAAGTACACCGGCCGGCCTTGAAACGCGGCGGCCTCCACCCGCAGCGGAAGCCCGGAGCCGGGCCAGGTCCCGGTCCACGCGGCGCGAGAATCGGAAGCGACCAGCGAAGTCCATTCCGGAACGGCCGGCTGCAACCGGGAAACATCGAGCCCGGCCGCGGTAAACAAAGCGTTCCAATCGGGAGCCGGTGGCGCCGTTGCGGACGGCGGCAGATCCTGCTGCTGAGGCGGAATCGCCTGGAAATAGTTCAGCCGGCCTTCCGTGTCCACTTGGATGTCGATCGTTCCCGAGAGAGTCGAAGGCGGATCGTCGGGCAAAACAACGCCCGGGGTGAGCGACATGTTCGAGAAGCCACTCGGTTCGAAATAGCGCGGGCTCAGACGATACCAATACAGCAGCACGCTCGGACGCTGCGCGAAAATCGAATTCGTTGGTGCGCCGGGTTGATGCTTTCCTTCGATGTAGTGCAAGTATTCGTCGTCATAGGTGAACCCGCCCGCGTGGTCCACCGCCTGCGACGGGTAACCTAGAGCGGCGACAATTTCACGCGCTTTTTCCGCGAGCACTTCGGGCGGCTTATCGGCAGAAAAAAATTGCAAGCCATCCTCTTTCGCGCCCAGATAGAAACACAGCGCCATTCCTAGAAATACCGCCGCCAGGCAGAGCGCCGCCGCGCGCGGCGGCAGGCCGGTCGCCTTGCCCGCGGCGGCGACCATCTGCGGCGATGGCGTCTCACCGGCCGCGAGCGCCGCAGCCAGCGGATCGCCACCGGGCAAAGCCGCGGCCAGCGCAATCGCCGAAGAGGGGCGGGAATCGGGATCGGGTTCGAGGCAGCGCATGATCGCGCGCTCGACCATCGGATCGATATCTTTCACGCGGCTGGACGGGCTGCTGGGCGGCCCTTCGCCGCGGGTGCGCACCAATTCCGCGAGCGTGGCCGCTTCGAAAGCGCGCTTCCCGGTGAAAATTTCATAGAGCACCAGGCCCAGCGAATAAATGTCGCTTTTGAGGGTGACGTCTTTCCCGGCCAGTTGTTCCGGCGCCATGTAGGTTGGCGTCCCGGTGCGAAAATCGTTGGCGTCGATCTGTCCGGACATGCCCGCCAGGCCGAAATCGGTGATCATCGCGTGGCCGCGGCCATCCAACATAATGTTGGATGGCTTCAGGTCGCGGTGCAGCACTCCCTCGTGATGCGCCGCGCCTAGACCGGCGCAGAGCTGGCGCGCGATTTCCAGCGCCTTATCGTGCGGCAAACGTCCGATGCGTCGAAGCAGCGAAGCCAGGTCCTCGCCGTCGATGTATTCCATCGATAGAAACGTCTGCCCATCGATTTCGCCCACGTCGTAGACCCGGCAAACATTGGGATTGGATACGCGGCGGGCGGTACGCACTTCGTTGCGGAATCGTGCCAGCGCTTCTTCATCGCGCGACGCCGCTTCGGGTAGGAATTTCAGCGCTACTTGTTGGCCCAGAGTCAGGTCGTCCGCGCGATAGACTTCGCCCATGCCGCCTTTCCCCAGCATGGCGATGATGCGATAGCGTCCGGCCAGCAAAGTTCCGGGCAGAAAACGTCCTTCGCTAGACAAGCTGCTCGAAGAAGAAGCGGGGCGCGAAGTACTCGGCGAACGAGGCGCCGAAGCAGGCGGGGAGGATTTCGCTATGGGTGACGCGGGAACGTTTTGCCGCGGCAGCGGCGCCGGACTGCGTGGCGGGTCGATGCTCGCCGTCGCTAAAGGATCGTCCGCAGCCGCACTCGCAGCCAGGCTGGCGCCGCAGGACAAGCAAAAGCGCCCAACGTCAGGAACGGTTGCGCTGCATGCTGGGCATCTCGCCACTGCTTTGTTCCCTTCTCCGGGGCGCGCGCCTCGCGCGGTGCGGACAGCGAATCGGTCAGGAAGCATAATGCCATACGTGCGAGGTTGGATGCTTCTATCGCGGTTCGGGAGATCGGCTGGGCTATTTGCCCACCAGGCGTTGGAATTCCGGATCGTCGTAAAGGATCTGCAGGTCGGGGTCCTTGCTGATCCACTCCATATTGGCGTAACCGGCTTGAATGGCCTTCTTGAGCGTTTCAAGCGCCTGCGATTTCTCCTTCAGGCATGCATAGCAGCAGGCGGCATTATATAACGTGCTCGAATCGTTGGGGCGCAAGGTGATGGCCGTTTCGAGGTGCCGGCGCGCGTCGTCCCCGCGGCCCGCGGCTACCAGTTGCACCGCCAGCAGGATCCTCGCGCGGACGTCGTCCGTGGCAATCTCCAACTGCTGTTCCAGGACACGGACGAGGCGGTCCTGCACACGGCGCGAGGCTGCCGTCTGTCCCAGGCGTTCCAAGCTGAGCGCGAATGGCACGTAAACGTTGTAATCGTCGCCGTTGGCTTCCAGTGCGCGTTCGGCGATGTCGGCTGCCTCCTGGAAGCGTCCCGAGGCGAAGTAAACACGCCCGAGGACATTGTAAGCGCCATCACAATCCGGTTTCCGCTCGATAGCCAGCTTCGCGTAACGGATCGCCTCGTCAAAGTTTTTCTGGCTGTAGAACAGCCGCGCGCGCGCCGCAGCCGCTTCGGGAAGCTGGGGATCGAGGGCCGCCGCCCGTTCACAAGCGGCCAGGCCCTTCTCAAGCCATTGCTGATCCTTCCGCCGAAACTCGAAAATCATCCCGCAGATGGTGGCGATTCCGGCGTGAGCCAAGGCGAAATCGGGATCGAGCTTTACCGCCTGCTCGAACATCTGCAACGCGAAGTCCAAGTTCTCCCGATGGGTGTAATTACGCCCGCGCAAGTAGCAGTCGTACGCCTGTAGATTTTCTGTCGGACGACTGGCGATTTTTTTCTGTTCCTGCGACGTCAGCGTGACCCGCAATGCCTGGGCAATGTTCCGAGCAATCTCGTCCTGAACTTCGAAAATGTCCTTCACCTCGCGGTCGTAGCGCTCCGCCCACAGCGGAAAATCGGTGCGCGTATCCACCAGTTGGGTGTTGATGCGCAGACGGCTCCCGGCGCGCCGCAAACTGCCGCTGAGCACATACGCCGCATGCAGTTGCTCGCGAACCTGCGCCGCCGTCGCCGGCTTGTCCCGAAATGGCAGCACCGTCGCCCGCGGGAATATCTGCAGGCTGCGAATCTTCGAGAGCTCGGTGATCACGTCTTCGGTCATTCCGTCGCGGAAGTATTCGTCTTCCTTGGCCCCGCTCAGGTTCTCGAAGTACAGCACCGCCACGGACTTCTCCGCAGCCGCCGCTGCCGCCACCGGAACTCCCGCCGGTGGAGTTGCGCCCGGACCGCGCGCCCCCTCGCTTCGAACCGACGACTCCAGGTTGCGCTTCAGCCGTCGCAGATCGGTCTTCAGCTCCGACGCCGTCTGATAACGAAAGTCGGGATCCTTCTCAAGCGCCTTGAAGATGATGGAATCGAGCTGGGCTGGCACCCGGGAATTCAACTTCGATGGCGCCTCTGGTGTGACGTGCAGGATGCCGTCGAAGACCGCGGCCGAAGTGGTGCCCGCGAACGGCGGTGCGCCCGTGGCCATCTCATAAAGCACGGCGCCGAACGAAAACAGGTCGCTGCGCGCGTCCAGCTCTCGGCCCAGGGCTTGCTCCGGCGACATATACGCCACCGTGCCCATCGAGCTGCCGGCGCTGGTCAGATTTTCTTCCCCCACGCCGGCCGTGGCCATGGCCGACGCACCTGCAGTCTTGTCGCCGCCGCGCAGCTTTTCCTGCACCAGCTTAGCCAACCCGAAATCCAGGATCTTCGCCTGGCCGCGGGCGACCACGAAGATGTTCGCCGGCTTAATGTCGCGATGCACGATGCCCTTGGAGTGCGCCGCTTCCAGGCCCTCTCCGATCTGAATGCCCAATTCCAGCAGGCGCTCCACCGGCAGGGGCTTGGCGTCGATCAGGTGCTTGAGGGTCTGCCCCTCGAGCAGCTCCATCACTAGAAACGGTTGGCCTTCGTGCTGGCCGATGTCGTGGATGGTGCAGATGTTCGGATGATTCAAGGCCGAGGCGGCACGTGCTTCCCGCCGGAAGCGCTCCACCGCCTGACTGTCCGAGGAAATGTCTTCGGGGAGGAACTTCAGGGCCACGCTGCGGCCCAGGCGGTCGTCGGCGGCTTTGTAAACGACGCCCATACCTCCGCCGCCTAGTTTTTCAATAATTTTGTAACGAGATACGATCTGGCCGGGAGCGCGCGGTGAGACGGACATACAGCGGGATGCTATTACCAGCAATCGGGTAAGTCAACTAGCGCGAGCGTAGTTGTCCAAAGAGCGTGGCACAAACATTCCTGTTTGTGTGCAGTCGGCTCAGCCCGCCGATAAGTCGCGAGTTTGGTTTTGGGCGCCGCTCGTCGATCGCCGTGTTACAGTCGCGGTTCGAGGAGATCCCCACATGGAACAACGCATCAGCTTAGTTACGCTTGGCGTCGCGGATCTAAAGCGCAGTTCCGAATTCTATGAGCGCCTCGGATGGTGCCGCGCAATCAGGCCAGGCGAAGGCGTCGTTTTCTTCCAGGCAGGAGGGATGGCCCTCGCCCTGTACCCCCGGCACGAGCTGGCAAAGGACGCGAATGTTTCTCCAGACGGCCACGGCTTCACCGGAATATCGCTAGCCTACAACACGCGCAGCCGCAGCGAAGTCGACTCAGTGCTAAAAGACGCCGCAGCCGCGGGCGCAACCGTGCTAAAGCCAGCCCAGGAAGCCTTCTGGGGCGGCTACTCGGCATATTTCTCTGATCCGGACGGGTTTCTCTGGGAGGTCGCCTGGAATCCATTCTTCCCGATCGCGGAGGACGGAGGTATCCTAATTCCGGACCAACCGTAGATTCTTGCCAGTTACCATGAACCCTCGCTCCATCGCCGTTGTCGCCTTTGCGCTTGCTGCCGCGGCTGGCTTGTGTGGCCAGGAAGTGAACTCGCCACCCGGGCTCATCCGCGTCACCACCAAGCTCGTCACCGTGAGCGTAATCGTTCGCGATAAACACGGACAAGCCGTCACGGACCTGACCAAGAACGACTTCCTTCTATTCGATGCCAAAAGACCACAACCCATCCAGGTCTTTTCCATGGAGAAAACACAAGTCATTCCGGCGACCGAACAACCTCTGCCTCCAGGCACTTACTCCAACCAAGCCGTTAACGCCGGTGGATCGCCTTCGAACCTCACCATAATCCTGCTCGACTATCTCAATACCAATTTTACCGACCGCGCATACCCCAGCGGCCAAGTCCGGAAGCTTCTGCTCACTCTTCACCCGGAAGATCGTGTAGCGCTTTACGCCGTCGGCCCTGGTCTGCGCGTCCTGCACGATTTTACTGGCGATGCATCCAGCCTGCTGGCCGCACTGAAAGACAACAAGAACACCCAGCTGCAGGATGTCGACGTAGTCCAACCGGAACTGAGCAATGCCTATAATCACCAAATGGAAGGTCTCGCGAACCAGGATGTTGCCATCCACAGCGAGCAACAAGCAGAAAATCGCGTGGCTGCCACGGCGGAAGCGCTGCTAGCCATTGCCGATCATGTGAGCTACTTGCCGGGACGGAAAAACCTCATTTGGATCTCTGCCGCGTTCCCGTTTTATCTCGAGTCCGGCAACATCCAGCGCACCCCCGATGGCAAAAAGCTCGCCTATTCCACGGAAACCGAATTGGTCGAGCGCGCTCTGACCAACGCCCAGATAGCCGTTTACCCGGTCGACGCGCGCGGCTTGATCTCCGGGGGCACCGACGAGATATCCAATAAAAGTCCCGACAAGCTAGCAATGGACATAGCCGAGTTTGCAAACATGGATGCTCTGGCGCGGCGAACCGGTGGCCGCGTCTACCGCGACACCAACGGCATCACCGGCGCCATTCGACAAACCATCGACGGTTCGCGCGTCGCCTACCAGCTTGGTTTTTATCCGGAGAACGTTACCTGGGACGGCAGTTTTCATAAAATTCAGGTGAAAGTAAATCGCCGCGACGTCCAAGTCCAGGCGCGCGACGGCTACTTTGCACTGGCCGAACCGAACCTTACCCCCGAAATGGTGCGCCAGATGATTGCACAAGCCGCTTACAGCCTGATCGACGCGACCGGCATACGTTTCACGCTTCGTGTCCCGCCGGCCAGCCCAGGCACGCGCGACAAACTCAGTCTGTCGTTTTTGCTCGACCCGTCCCAGTTTGCTTTCGCACCGCTAAACGGGGAATGGAAAGACGCTGTCGACGTTGCGTTCATCGCCATGGATGCCAACAATCACATTCTCCAGACCACCGTCATGGCTCTTCCTTTTAAGGTCGATATGGAAACCTACCAGCATCTGCTTAAGGAGGGCTTCTCACTCACCAAAAATGTGACCGTCCCCCTGGGGGCCGCCGAACTGCGGGTCATTGTCTATGATGAAGGCAATAGCCAAGTCGGATCCGTCCGTGTGCCGCTGACCCGGTAGCAGAAACAAATTCGCTGGCCGACAAATTGCCCTGGATTGGGTTTACAGGCAACTCCTGATTAAACGTTGTGGCTGATCCCACCACCCTGCGGCTTACTGTCCGCCCAGTTACGCAATACGCCGCGATAGCCGGCCTCCCCGCGATGTCCATTTCATTTCAACACGTAAGTAAGTTCGTATTGAGGCCCTTTCTAGCCCTGCCGGAATTGTGTTAAATTACCGGCAGTCAGTGTTGGAGGAAGTCTGCGTGCTCCCGTTTAAGCCTGCTGCCGGCGCTCTAATCTTCGGCGCGTTCGTTTCCACTTTGCTCTCCGCGCAACAACTTACAAAGATCGATGGATCAGCTGCGACGCGCTCGGAAGCTCTTCAGGCTGCAGGGCCTTCAACCAACGAGGAGGATGCCGACGCTGATTCGCAACCGGCGAGTGTCTTCCAGACCACCGTCCGCAATCTCTTCAATAAGGAGAAATTTGCGCAACTCGAAGCGATCGCCAACGATGTTCGTTCCCAGGAATCGCGATTTTCGGGCGGTGCATGGAAGCTTCATAGCTTCTACCGCGCCATCCGCACCCCGGGGTCGCTAACCGCGACCGACGCGGCCTGGAATGCTCACATCGAGCGGATGGAGCGTTGGGTTGCCTTCACCCCGGACTCCAGCACTCCCCGGGTCGCCCTCGCTGAATCCTATCTGCGTTTTGCATGGAAAGCTCGTGGCAGTGGATCTGGCGAGAAGGTGACTGCTGACGGGTGGAAGTTGTTCGGTGAAAGAGTGCAGAAGGCGCGGGATACTCTGGAGCAAGCGAAATCAATTTCCACAAAAGATCCGCAGTGGTACGAAACCATGCTGGTGGTTTCTCTGGCTCAGGGGTGGGACCAAAAACAGGCCCAACAGTTGCTCGCCGAAGCAAGCACCGTCGCGCCCAACTACTACTACTTTTACGATACCTACGCGAACTATCTCCTGCCTAAATGGTACGGAAAGCCTGGAGACTCAGAGACCTTTGCTCAAACCATCGCCGACCGCATCGGGGGAGCGGAGGGCGACGCAGTCTACTTTCAGTTGGCTTTGAGCCTGAACTGTTGCAAAACGCACGCGCCAGCGCCGGCGATCGGCTGGGATCGTGTGAAACAGGGCTTCACGTCGCTGCAGCAACTCTACGGCGTCACCAACTACGAGCGAAATGCTCTCGCCTTTATGGCCGTGCGCCAACAAGAAGATCGCGAATTTGCGCAGCAGCTTTTCGCGCGTCTTGGCGATAATTGGAGCGAAAGAGTGTGGCGCAGCAAAGATAAATTTGAGAGCAGCAAAGCTTCCCTCAACCAGAGCCAATGAGACGAACTAGCGAGCTGGGAACGGATTGAAAGCTTTTCGTACGCGATAAGACGTTCCTTCGGCAGGCCCACTCCTTATTAACCTCACATCATTGCTGCCGAATCGCCTGACTGGCGCAAATCACATGAAGGAAATTGCGATAAACTGGGACGGGCCATGAACCGTCGCGATTTTCTACGATCCGCTAGCGCTATATCCGCAGGGCTCGTGTTCTCGAATCCGCAGGCGACGGATTCGCAACTGCTCGACAATCTCCGGCGTCTCATCCTTGCTTATTATCTTGATGAGGTGAACCCTCGAAACGGCCTGATCGCGGACAAGACCCAGCCTGGATCGGCTTCGAGCATAGCGGCTGTAGGGATGGGGCTCAGCGTATACATCGTGGCAGTAGAGCGAGGCATACTTTCACGAGCGGAGGGCGTAAACAGAACTCTGACGCTCTTGAGGTTCCTTCATTCGAGCCACCAGGGTCCGGAACCGGACGCCACCGGGTACAAGGGATTTTACTACCACTTCCTGGACATGCAGACCGGCCGGCGAGCCTACCAATGTGAAGTGTCGACGGTCGATACTGCAATAATGACGGCAGGCATGCTCACCGCGGCAAGCTATTTCACCGCGAAGACTCCCGAGGAAAGCGAGTTACGCAAACTCGCCGAAATTCTCTACCGGCGCGTCGATTGGCAATGGGCCCTCGATCAAGGGACAACGATCAGTCACGGTTGGATGCCCGAATCGGGATTTCTGTCATATCGATGGGATAAGGGCTATAGCGAAGCGCTAATCCTTTACGCGCTGGCCTTGGGATCGCCGACGTTTCCTATCCATCCGCAAGGCTACCAAGAATGGATCTCCACTTTTGAATGGAAGAAAGTCTACGACATCGAGTACCTATATGCTGGACCACTATTCATTCATCAGATGTCTCACATATGGGTCGATTTCCGTGGCATACGCGACGACTTCAACAGAAAGACGGGAATCGATTATTTTGAGAACAGCCGGCGGGCCACATATATTCACCGGCAATACGGAATCGAAAATCCGCTGAAGTTCGCACACTATAACGAATACGTATGGGGACTAACCGCGAGCGACGGACCGGGACCAGTCACTCTGGATGTGAACGGTGTGCAGCGAAAATTTTTCGGCTATGAGTCGCGAGGCGCTCCATTCGGTCCGGATGACGGGACCATTTCACCGTGGGCGGTAGCGACTTCTCTCCCGTTCGCGCCGGAGATCGTGATCAAAACGATGCGCCACATCATCGAGGTTCTTGAATCGAAGGGGCGAAGCCCATATGGATTCGTTGCCAGTTTTAATCCCACCTATCCGCAGAGCAACAATAAGCAAGGCTCCTGGGCGTCGCCATGGATCTTCGGCTTGAACGAGGGTCCGATTCTTCTGATGAATGAAAATTATCACAGCGGGCTGGTTTGGAAGCTTATACAGCGATGCCGCTACATCGTGGACGGCCTGCGGCGAGCAGGCTTTCGAGACGGCTGGCTTGACCGTTGAACACTGTTACGGACGTAGGAAAAAAACTAGGGTGATAATCATTCCATTTCAGTGGGGTAAGGGTTGCGCGTAATAGCCCTGGCGAGTGCGCGCGGCTAAGCCGGGCTTGTCGAGTTTGATTTCTAGCTGGTGGTATTCATCAGGCTTTTCGGCCGCGGGTAAATCAAAAGTGAGCTCGTAGTACGGCACCGCGTCGTCGATGCACTGCCGCAGCACGCTGGCGATATCGTTGCTGGAGTTGAAAGCGATACCACCGCTCTGGACCGCGAGCACCTGAAGAGCGAGATTCCCCAGGTTGACCTGGCTCGGCTTGCCAACGCCTTTCAGGAAATCCTTGTAGTAAAAGGCGCGCGAAAGAGACTCGCCGGCACCCAAAGGATTGACGCTGTAGAGGGTGACGCGGGCCTCCAGAAGCTGAGTCGAGAGCTTCACAATATTCCCAAAAATCTGTTGGCGCTGCTTCGCGTCGAGTTCTACGCGTGGACCAGACAAGAGCGGCCAACCAGGCGAAAGCCAGACCATGATTTTGCGCCCCGGGCGCGGAACCTCGCTGGCGAGAAGTCGATCCAGAGCCTGGAGAGAAAGCTGCAGGCGTTCGCTCGCGCCGTAGAAACCCGTAGCGCGGCCGATAGAACGGACACCGGTGTCGTTGCGATCCAGTAAGGCACCGAGCGCGTTGCCGTCGCTCGAGAAGTCCCCCAGAACCTGAATGCCGTTATCTGTGAAGACCGCAATGGCGACAGGGTATGCGAGGTGACCTCCTTCGGCACGAAGAAAGTTATCGAGTTGCCCGCGTTCGTAGGCGACGTTGCCAAACGCGGTGTTGACCGCATCGATCACCACGATCACCTCAATCGGAGCCTCGCGCCCGTTAACCGCGTGGAACGAAGTGATGGTTCGTGGAGTCTTGTTATCCACCAGGGTGAAGTCTTGCTGCTGAAGAGCGACGGACGGCACAGACTTCGGGGTGACCACCGCGTCCAGGTAGCTCGTCCGGTTGGCAGTTTGGATTGGTGCAGTGTTCTGTTGGGCTGAAGCCGCGGCGCAGCATAAAAGGACCGCCCAAAGAAGACAAACCCGACGCGCATGAATATACATAAGCCACTCCTGTGTGCCCAGGCCACGGATTTTCGCTGGAACACTGCGCTAAGTTGGTTTGCGCGAGTTCCTTATCCCATAGACGCCAATCCAGCCGGAAGAGTTTCGACTAAGGCGGATACGCAGGTGTACACCGCAAGCAGGAAGAATTGCGAAACTACGCTTTCAGAGCTTGTTCATGCCGTTGAGGGCGGCCACTTTGTAGGCTTCGGCCATGGTCGGATAGTTGAAGACGGTGTCACGGAGATATTCCATGGTGCCGCCGAGCGCTATTACCGCTTGTCCGATGTGAATGATCTCAGCGGCGCGGTCGCCGATGGCGTGCACGCCCAGAAGTTTCAGGGTGGTCGGATCGAAGAGCAGCTTCAACATTCCGGTCTCGTCGCCGATCATTTGGCCTTTGGCCAATTCGGCGTAGCGCGCCACTCCTGTTTCGTAGGGGATTTTGGCCGAGGTTAGTTCCTCTTCGGTCTTTCCGACCATGGATATTTCCGGGATGGTATAGATGCCGTACGGCAGAAACTCCGGCGAATACTTGAACGGCATGCCGAAGATGTGGCAGCTCGCCGCGCGTCCCTGCTCAGTGGAAGTACTCGCGAGCGCGGGAAACCCGACGATATCCCCGACGGCATAGATGTGCGGAACGGCAGTCTGAAAAAATTCGTTCACCTCTAGCCTGCCGCGGACTCCGGAGGTGAGTCCGGCGGCTTCCAGGTTTAGCGTATCGGTGTTACCTTCACGCCCCACACAATAGAGCAGCAGCGAACCGGAAACGCTTTTGCCGCTCTCCAGCCGCGCCACCACACGTTTGCGAATATCATCCACGGTAACCGACACCACTTTTTCGCCCAGCCGGAAAGTCGTTCCCAGGTCGCGCAAGTGGTAGCACAGCGCTTCCACAATTTCCCGGTCAACAAAATCGAGCACCACCGGCCGCTGCTCGATGAGCGTCACCTTCACTCCGAGCGCCGCCAGCATCGAGGTGTATTCCAGGCCGATCACTCCGCCGCCAACGATGATGGCTTCCTTAGGAATTTCCCCGTACCCCACCATCTGATCGGTATCCAGAACGTATTTTCCGTCGAGCTGAATTTCAGGATTGTGCGAGGGGCGCGTGCCGCACGCGATCACAATGTGCTGGCCGCGAACTGTGGTCGGCGCGCCGATCCCCTGAATTTCCAGGGTGTGCGGATCCACGAATCGGGCCGCGCCGTCCAGCACCACCACATCGTTGCGCATCAGTTGCGCGCGGATGATTTCAATTTCCTTGGCCACCACCGCGCGCACTCGGAAGCTCAGATCCTGCGCGGAGATTCGCTCCTTGAGCGAGTAGCTGCGGCCGTAAAAAGTTCGCTCGCGAAAACCGGTGAGGTACAGAACGCCTTCGCGAAAGGTTTTGCTGGGGATGGTCCCATTGTGCACCGAGACTCCGCCCAAGGTGGTCTGACGATCGATCACCGCCACACGTTTGCGGATTTTCGCGGCGGCGATGGCGGCTTTTTGTCCAGCGGGACCGCTGCCAATCACGACCAGATCGAAGGAAGTCAGTTTCAATCCCCTTGGGTGCCCTTCAGTGGACGTACCACGTTGGAACTGATACCTCCCTACTAAACTAACATATGCCGTTAGTTGCGGTTGCAGGCCACTGCCCGCATGGTGCGCACCCATAAACTCACAATATCGGCCCAGAATCGAGCCCGTGACCCTGGCCGTTCGCTGGCTGAAACCTCCTCAAAGAGCGGCGTGCCAAAGAGCAGCTAGCTCCCCCGAGCCCTCCCTGAAGCGTGGATACTCTCGTTGACACTCGCAACGGCCAGACGGATACTTCCAGCATTCGCGGACGGCCTGGTTTTTCATGATTGCACCTCGATGACGTCTCGTTCCACGTGTCCACGCTTTGCCAACCGGTTGTTGACCGGCGGCCTGTGGCTTGCACTTATCGTTTTCGGTTCGCGGACTTCCGTCACCCTCGGGCAGGACGCCACCCCGCCGCCAAGCCACTCCGATTCCGGAGCGACCGGTCCGTCGGGAGCGACCAGTGGGTCGGGGGCAACAGCGCCAGCGCCGCCGCCCGCTGCGCAAACCGGAAATGAATCTCAGCCTGGAGCAACCTCCGCGCCTGCGGGTGCGGGCAGCCTGGAGGAAATGACCTCGCACGAATCCACGCCGACCTTCCAAGTGCGGGCCAACATGGTTTTAGTGCGTGTAGTGGTCCGCGATTCCGGCGGCAAGGCGATCGGGACGCTGAACCGCGACGATTTCGAGGTATTCGACAATCGCAAACAGCAAATCATCAGCAACTTCAACGTGCTTAAGGCTAAGCATGACGCGCCGGCGAACGACTCCGCCAATCCCGCCGCTCCGCCGCCGGCCGGGCAACCCGCGTCCGCATCCGCGCCACAACAATTCCTGGGGCTTTACTTTGATGACGTGAACTCCGTCGTCGCGGATCTGATGCAGGGCCGCGACGCCGCGCAAAGATTTGTCGCTACTTCGCTACAGCCTTCCGATCGCGTCGGTGTGTTCACAGCGTCCGGCCAGGGCAATCTGGATTTCACTGACGACCGCGAAAAACTGCGCGTGGCGTTGGGCAAACTTACAGTGCGAAATGTTGCTGTGGGGACTAGCCAAAACTGCTCGAGCATCGATGCCTATCAGGCCTACCAGATTGTGGATCTGAACAATCCAGACGCCATCAACGCCGCCACGCTGGACATCCTGCATTGCCTTTATTCAGACGACCCCAAATATCTCACCGTGGCCAAATCTCAGGCGCTACTGCAGGCGCAGCAAGTGCAGTCCTTCACCGAATCGAAGACCACCTATACCACTCGCGGCCTCGATCAATTGATCCAGCGCATGAGCCGGCTTCCCGGCCAGCGCAGCGTGATCCTGGCGTCTCCTGGATTTCTAACCCTGGACAACCCACAAGCCGAGTGGGCGCTCATCGAACGGGCGGTGCGTGCCAACGTAGTGATCAATAGTCTGGACATCCGCGGCCTCTGGGTTCCCCAACCCTTGGGTGACGTAAGTAATCCGATACCCACCACCCCCCGCACCGCAGGCCCCGAATCCAGTATGCGTTTGGAGGGCTACGCGCTCCTCGCCGATGTCATGCGTGATCTCGCCCACGGCACCGGTGGACTTTTCTTCGAGAACAGCAATGACCTGCGCAAAGGCTTTGCGGAATTGGGATCCATTCCGGAATATTCCTATTTGCTGGGGTTTGTGCCGCCGAGTGAAAAATTGGACGGCCGGTTTCATGCCATCGACGTCAAGCTCACTCATCGCGAGAAATTCGCCGTCCAGGCCCGCCGCGGCTACTACGCGCCGGCCCGTGGGGAAACCACCGCCGAGAACGCCCGGCACGACCTGGAAGAAGCCGTTTTTTCCGACGAGACTCTCGATGCGCTGCCCACAGAAGTTCATGCGCAGTTCTTTAAAGTGGACGACAACAAAGCGCGGATCGCGGTGCTGGCCCACGTGGACACCAAGTTCCTGCCGTTCCGCAAGGCGGACGGGCGCAACGTGGACGATTTGACGATCGTCACCGTGCTTTTCGATAACGATGGAAAGTACGTCGAAGGCAAACAAAGAGTGCTGAGCATGAAATTGATGGATGCCACCCGCGAAAAACTGGCGATGTCCGGGATCCGCACCCGAACCACGTTCGACGTTGCGCCGGGGACCTACCAAGTTCGTATGGTGGTGCGTGATTCGGAAGGCAAATTGATGTCCGCGCAGAACCAAACTGTGGAAGTACAGTAGGCAGCCCGAGCAACGAGTGAGTGGTCGGATTTCGAAAACGAGGTGGCACATGCGCTCGAACAAGATGACGTGGATCCTGGCGTGGATCCTGACAACGCTTGGTGTGCTGGCGGCCGCCGGTTGGCAGGCGAGCAGCGCCGCCCCGCAAACGGCCCCGGCGCCTAGCGCGGCGCAAAATCCCGCGCCAGCTCCTGAGCAGCAGCCGTCGCTTCCGCCCAACACTCCGGTGATCAAGGCCGAGTCTCGTGTGGTAGCGGTGGATGCGGTGGTTACCGACAAGAAGGGCAAATACGTTCGCGATCTCACCCAGACGGATTTCAAAGTATTCGAGGACAACCAAGAGCGGCCGATCATCAACTTTTCGAACGCTAGCGCCGCGGGCGGGTCGGACGGATCGGGAGCCACCCGATACCTGGTCCTGTTTTTCGACGATTCCACCATGACTACCGCCGACCAAATTTGGGCGCGGCAAGCGGCGGCACGCTTCATCGATTCCACCGCCTCCAGCCGCCGGCTGATGGCGGTGGTGGAGTTTGGCGGCGCTCTGTTCGTGGCCCAGAATTTCACCGCCAATACCGACCGGCTCAAACAAGTGGTGAAAAATATGACCCCGGGTTCGGTGCATTCCAACTCCAGCGACCCGATCGCGCCACCACAACTCGCCTCGACCAATCTTTCTGGACTGTCGCTGGGAGCGGAATCGGATTTCGCCGCGCGCACTATGCTGCTCGCGATTCGCAGCCTGTCAAAGAATCTCGGCTCGGTGCCGGGCCGTAAGACGCTGATTCTGTTTTCGGAAGGCTTCCCGCTCACGTCCGAGACTCAGTCCGAACTCACCGCGACGATCGACGCTGCCAACAAGGCCAACGTTGCTATTTATCCCTTGGACGTTCGCGGCCTGCAGGCGGGAGGGGGCGTCAGTGTCCCTGGGCCGATATCCCAATTGCGAGTTCCCGATCCGCTTCGCCTGGGCACCAGCGAAATCATTGGGGACACGCCGGTCGTCAATGCTTCAGCTAACGACTCAACCCGCCCTGCGCGGCTGGTTCTGGCTGCATTTTCGCCGGGCCCGGCGCAGCACGGCGGAGGCGGGGGTAGCGCAGGCGGCGCTGGTGGCGGCGGACATGGCGGCTCCGGCGGAGGTACAGGGTCCGGTGGAGGAACAGGAACCGGGAGCGGCGGTGGAAAGGGCGGGAGCACTGGATCGGGAGGAACCGGCGGATCATCCGGGGGCGGCAAGGGTGGAACGGCCGGCGGCGGTGGCACTACTGGCCTGCCATCCAACTTGGCCAACCCCAACGCATCGCAACGTGACATCGTTCCCCTGATTCCCACAACCATGGCCGACAACCAAGGGGTGCTCTTCGCGCTGGCTAGCGGCACTGGCGGCCTGACCATTTTCAATACCAACGATTTGGCCGCAGGACTCGAGAAGATTGCCCGAGACCTGGACGAATACTACCTTCTCGGTTACGCGCCGATCCACACCGCCGACGGCAGTTGCCACACCATCGCTGTGAAACTGGTGCGCACCGGCTTATCGGTGCGCGCGCGCAGTGGCTATTGCGACGTGAAAGGTCCAGACGTCCTGCTGAACCAGCCGGAAGGAAAAGCACTGGAGGCGAAAGCAGCTAGCGCGCAACCTGGGAACATCCCGGTGAGTCTCGAGGCGCCGTATTTCTACACCGCGCCGAATGTGGCGCACGTAAATCTGGCGATGGAGATCCCATCGTCATCCGTGAATTTTCAAAAGGATCACAAAGATTTCCACTCCGAGGTCATCGTCCTGGGCATCGCCTACCGCCCGGACGGGTCGGTGGGCGCACGGTTCAGCGACGTGGTTCATGTGGATGTGACGAAAAATAATATGAAGGACTTTTCCAAGGAGCCCTTCGTTTACGTGAATGGCTTCGACGCCGCGCCGGGAAAATACAATTTGAAAATGGTGCTGACCGCCGGAGGCGAGAGTTTCGCCACCTACCAAACGCCGCTGGAGATCGACTCCTACGATGGCAAGCAATTCTCGCTCAGCGGCGTGGCCATGAGCAACGACGCGCGGCCAGTGGCCGCACTTTCCACGGTGCTAGATAGCGAGCTGCTCGACGAGCGCGCCCCGCTCATTGTTAAGGGCGTGCAGATCATGCCCTCCCCGACCAATCGTTTTAAGAAAACCGACAAGATATCTCTATACACCGAAATCTACGAGCCGTTGGTGGGTTCAGGGACCACTTTCCGTGTGGGAATTAAGTACACCGTCATCGACGCCAAGACCAACAAGCCGGCGTTCAACTCGGGCCTGATGCTGGCCAACACCTTCATTATCGCGGGCAGCCCAGTGATGCCCATAGGATTGTTCCTGCAACTAGCTTCGGTACCTGCCGGCGACTACCACCTGGTAGTGCAAGCGATGGACGATCAAAAACACCTGTCCCCCGAGCGCACCACCGACTTCCACCTGGAATAGCGGGTGGTGATTGAATAGAAGATTGGCCGTGCCCCGCGCTGCTTCTCTCCCCCTAAGGGGCGGACTTCTGTTTTGCAACTAGGTCGCGGACTACTTGGGGCGGTGTGAACACAGACGGATCCACGTCGTTGAAAGTTACCGACGTGTAGGTCAGAGTCTGCTGGACACTCCACTCGCCCACGCCGGTCTTGGATTTTGCCTTGAACACCTGTTTCATCGGCACCAGGATTCCGTCCTTCTTTTGGTAGTCCGAGAAGATGATATTTGACGGTCGAATACGGCGTTTGTTTCACCCATATATGTGGTGCGGCACGCCATACCCGTTCGGTGTGAATCGGAGAACGAATTCACAAGATTAATGGCTAGCGGGTCCTGGGCCTCACCATCCTGTCCTGCGATCCCTAGAACTTGCTGTGCGCGCCCTCTGTGATCGGTTGGTTTTGTTTTAGGGTGCGATCGAAGAAGTCCGCGGTGGCGGAGTAGGCCCTGATCCAGCTTTTCCACATCAGGAACCCGTGGATCTCGTCCGGGAATACTAGCTGCTCAAACGGCACGTGATGGTCGCGCAGGCGCTGCGCCAAGTCCACGGTCTGCTCGAAGGGAACGTTGCGGTCGTCATCGCCCTGGATCAGCAGCACCGGCGAGCGCCAGCTATCGACGTAGGCATCGGGCGACGATTGCCACGCCAGTTTGATTGCCGCGTCCTCATCCGGCAGCTTGAATGCCAGCGTCCCAAAGTATGGCCGCTGGGTGAGAAACACCGACCAATCGTGGACCCCGTGAAAATCCACGCCGGCCTTGAAAATATCGGAGTTCCTCGCCAGTCCCATGGCCGTCAAGAATCCGCCGTACGATCCGCCCCACAATCCTACGCGCTGCGGATCGACTTGCGGCAAGGCTTGCAAGTATTTGCCCGCGGCAACAACGTCCTTATATTCGGCAGCTCCGCGCCAAATCGAATTGGGCGCCTCGCGGAAGTCGCGGCCGTACATAATGCCCAGGCGGTAATTCACCGAGAGCACCGCATATCCGCGGCTGGCCAGATACTGATTCATGGCGTAGGCGTTGTGGTAGTAGTCCATGTAATGAAAGCCGAGCATCATCTGCCGGACCGGCCCGCCGTGCATGAAGACCAGCGCCGGCAATTTCTTGCCTTCGGCATTCTGGGGGACGAAAAGCTGTCCATGAATCGTCAGCCCGTCTTCGCTCTTGAAGATCACTGGCTGCGGCGTGACCAACTGCGCGCCGGGGAAATCCTTTGGCAGCGCTTGCGCGGCAAGCATTTCGCGGCCTGACGCGGTGAGCACGTACGGCATGGCCGGCGAGGTCGCAGTCGATCCCAAGCACACAACGCTGTTGCCATCGCTGGTGACCACCGGAGAAAACTCGATGGTGTCTCCGTGGCTGAGCGCGTGCTGCGCTTGGCCGCCTTCCACCGGAACGCGCCAGATGTGACGGCGGTCAACATCACCGTCGTTCGAGGAGTAAATCAGCGACTTCAGGTCGGGAGTAAGCGCGACATCTTCGACGTCGAACTCGCCGGGCGTGAGCAGCACCGGCGCGCCTCCAGGCGCTGGCGTTGCCGCCGTCGCGGCGATGGAATAAAGGTGGTTGCGCCCGTCCTGCTCGGAGCCAAAGACGATGCGGTCTCCGGCGAAAGAAAACGAGACATCTTCAGTTTCTTCCGGCAAGGAATCGCGCGCCGCGGTCCCGCTATGCCACACCTCGTGGCCTTGCCCGGTGGCTGCATCGGCAATCCATATCGCCCACGGCATAGGCCGCACCGGAATCAGCGGCCTTTTCTGCTCGGTGCCCGCGGTCTTCACGTAGGCGATCCACTTGCCGTCGGCAGACCAACGCGGCAAATCGTCTTTATCCACGCTGGGCACAAGATAGCGCAAGTACGGACCGCCCAAATCGTAGACGCCGATTAATTTGTGGTCGCCGCGATCGACCACCATCGCGATGCTTTTCGAATCCGGAGACCATTTGGGTTCGGTCGCGTCGCCGCGAATGTAAGCCAGCTCCTTGGCTTGCTGCTTGCCGTCCACGCTCGCCAGCCAGATTTTTTTCTTCGCCGCCCACACCGCCGATTTCCCGTCGGGCGAGATTTCAATGTCTCCGCAGTCTTCGTCCGAGCAACCCACTTCGCCGAGTACGCGCGGCGTCTCGGCGGAATCCACGGCCTGGGCCCACACCTGCTGCTTGGGCTGCTGCACGTTGTGGTCGGGATCCGCGCTGTCGCCCGCTCCGTTGAGTTCGCTGCCAAGGGCATACACCACGGTCTGACCGTCGGGCGTGAGTCGCAGGCTGTAAATGGGTTGGCCGTCGTCGCTGGTGTAGTGGGTCACTTGGCGCGCGCTCTTCACGAAGTCCGGTCCGTCGGCTACCCACACGTTGCGTACACCCTGAGCGTCGAAGACCCAAGCCACGCGGCTGGCGTGTTTGGCCGCAGTCAGCTCCGACGGGAACGGCGAACTCAGTACCTGCTCGAGGGTGAATGTCTGCGACCACGCCAGAGTGGAGCAAAGGAGAACGGCAGCAACGACAAACAACAATTTATAGGAGCGCATTTTTGTCCACCCAAAAGCGGCGGGCGCAGAGAATTCTTGCGGAGAGTTTCGTGGGTCATTAGGCATGGCGCGGAGTATATCAAAAGGCTGAACGGCTTTTACAGTTGTGACCGCCGGCAGTCTCGATCGCGATTCTTCTCAGCAAGGTCGCGCCGGCCGATTCGCACCAGGATCCTCTTCGCCGGTTTTCGTCCGCAGCACTTGCCACTGCGTCTACAATACTCACGCCATGGACCACCACACTCTCGCGGCCATCAGCATCGTCGGCACCTGCCTGGATGTGCTCGGCAGCCTTTACCTTGCGTACGATCTGCTGGGCGGGCAGCACGGCCCGTTGCGGCTGCTCACCCGCGCGGTAACCTACTCCATCGTTTTCGGAGTCGGCTACGGTCTTGGCCTCGGTCTTTTTTTCGGTCTCGCCTCGGGTATTGCCACTGGCATCACCGTCTCGATTGAACTCAATCGAGCGTCGCGCGGGCTGAAACATTATTGCTTGCCGTGGGAGGCGCTGTTCAGCGCCATCCGCGGGTTTGCTTTCGGTGCCGGTCTGTATCGGATTTTAGGACTGCGATTCGCGATCGTATTCGGCGTGGTCATCACCCTTGGCCAAGTATTGGCCTATTCTCGCGGCATGCGTCCGGCAATCGATTACTCCACATCGCGCCGTCCACGCATCACCCGCCGCCAGTTTTGGGGCACAGTCATCCGCACCGTGGGCTACATCTGCACTGCGCTGGTCTGCAGCGCGTTGGTGCATCACGTGGAACACGTGTGGGCCTTCGCCATCCGCGTGGGCTTGGTCACCGGACTGGTCACCGGCGTAGGAATCACGGTGAACCCGTTCATCGAGTATTTCGCCGACCACCTCCCGGAGCGCCGCCTGGGCGCCTTCGGCATCGGACTAATCCTCTGCGGCTTCGCGCTGCAATCCCTTCAGTATTGGCTGGTGCTATTCGATGTGCACCTGACGTAGGCCCCCGGCTTGCACCCTCTTCTGCGACATGCCGTGGACTTTCGCAATGCAGAATGCGACGAGTCGGGCTGCCCGCAGGTTGATTACTTTCTGTAGGCCTGGGCGATCTGGCCGATGAGCTTAGCCCAAGGCATATCCATCGCGCCGTACACCTCGCCGGCCTCCGGCCGCGCATTGTCCTTGAGGATTTCCACCATCAAGGTCGCGTAGTCCGACACAATAACGCCTGCCTGTAGCATGCGCAGGAGCCCAACCTGCCGCTTGGTCTCGCTGAACGTTCCTGAGGCGTCGACCGCCACATAGGCGTCGAACCCTTTACCCACGGCTGTGATCGCAGGAAAGGCCGCGCAGACTTCGAGCGAGATGCCGGCGAAAATCAGCTTCTTGCGGCTGGTCGCCTCGATGGCGCGAGCTACGCGAGTGTCGTCGAATGCGTTGACCGATGAACGGTCGATGATCTCGATGCCAGGGAGCGCGTCCACCAGTTCGGGGAATGTCGGACCCCACATACTGTCACGCGCCGTGGTGGTAACGACGATTGGCAACTTCAGCGCTTTCGCCGCTTTGGCCAGGGCCACTACATTGTGTTTCAGCTCGCCGGTCGAGTAGTCACGGACGCCGGTCATCAGACCTAGCTGATGATCGACAAGGACCAGCGCCGCATTTTGTGAAGTCAGGGGCTCGTAGGATCGGATTTGGTTGGTCATGGCATTCTCCTTTGTTATGGTTGCTGGTGTTGCGCCAACAGATTAACCATAGCAAAGCAACAGTCGGTCCGTTAGATACCTCAGTTACAATAGATTGGTGCGTTGGAGCAACAATAGGCAATGGAAGATCTAAATGACATCTACTTCTTTGCCTCGGTCGTCCGATACGGCGGGTTTTCCGCGGCGGCACGCACGATCGGGGTCGAGAAAACGCGCCTGAGCCGCCGCATCGCCGCTCTGGAGAGACGGCTCGGTGTGCGTTTGCTCCAGCGGACCACTCGGGCTATCGCTCTAACCGAAGCCGGACAGCGCTTCTTTGAGCGATGTGTAGCGACCGTGGAAGGAGCACAGGCGGCCTATGACAGTGTGGCGGAATTGCGCGAGGAACCCGCGGGACTCGTTCGCCTCAGCAGCCCGGTACTACTGACTCAAAGGTGTCTGGCTCAGGCACTCCCCGGCTATATGACAGTGCACCCAAAAGTCTGTGTCTTCGTCGAGGCGACAGACCGGACCGTAAATCTGATCGAGGAGCGATTTGATATCGCCATCCGGGCACTGCCGGTAATAGAGGACGTTGCGGGGCTGGTGGCGAAAACTCTCGGCAATTCCAAACGCGTGCTCGTCGTCAGCCCCACCTTTCTCGACCACTACGGGCGACCGGAAAATCCAGCCGACTTGCCAAAGTTCGCCACCGTCGCCAGCATCGACGATATATTCGACCGTGGGGCGCGCTGGAACTTAACCCATCTTGACAATCGGGCGGAACAGAGCGAGTTGAAGCCGAGACTTGTAACAAGTGATCTGCGCGTGAGACTGCAAGCTGCGATACACGGTGTTGGCATCGCATTGCTGCCCGAACAAGTGGTTTCGGCACCGCTAAAAGAAGGGCTTATTGAACGAGTGTTGCCGGAATGGTCTGGGGCGAAGAATATTCTGCACTTGGTTTACCCCACCCCGCGCGGAATGCTGCCGTCGGTAAGGAGTCTGATTGACTATCTCACGATCCACGTTACAGCTTGGCTCGAGCAAAGGACCATTTAGAGCTAGCATTGCGAGGGTAACAGCGACCTGTGGGGCACCCGCCGGCAACGGCACAACTCCAAAGCAAAATCAAAAGCCTTAGCGATCGAGGAAGGCGCGGAGGCGGGCGTAGCCGGCGCGGCTTACTGGTAGCGTGGCGCCATTCGATAATACGGCCATGTGGCTTTCTTTGGCGTAGGGCTCGATTCTTGTTACGCGCTCTAGGTTAACTATGTAGGAGCGATGGATGCGCAGGAATCTTGCTGGGTCCAGGGCGGCTTCCAGGCTGGAGATGGTTTGCTGCTTTAGGTGCTTTTTGCCTTCGGCGGTTAGTTCTACGTAGTCGTCTTGGGCTTCGGCGTAGTCTAGTTTGGCTACTGGAATTATGAAGACGCGGACGCCGTCGCGGACCGGGATGCGGTCGAGATACTGCGACGGGGGGCGGGCGGCGGCGGCCAAGTCTGGGCCGGGGAGCGTGGCGGGGGTTTTGCCGCTGTTCAGGCGCTCCGTCGCGCGCTGCAGAGCGGCCTCGAAGCGGTCGCGGCCGATGGGTTTGAGCAGGTAGTCTACGGCGTGGACGTCGAAGGCGCGAATGGCGTAGTTGTCGTAGGCGGTGACGAAGATAACTGCGGCGGCGCCGGCGCCCATTAGTTCCAAAACTTCGAAGCCGTCCAGCTTGGGCATTTGGATATCGAGGAAGACCAGATCGGGCTTTTGTTCGGCTACCGTTTTTACGGCTTCGAAGCCGTTGGCGCATTCGGCGATCAGTTCGATATTGGGATGATGGCCCAGATATTCGCGGAGAATCTGGCGGGCCAGTTCTTCGTCGTCGACGATCACCGCGCGGATTTTTCTTGCGGGGCTCATGGTCATTGCTGGTCTTCTTTTGAATGGGATGCGGTTTTGGGCAGTCCTAAGGTGACGCGAAACCAGTTGGATTCGGTGGTGACGGCGAAGCTGGCCTTGCGGGCGTATCGAGCTTCCAGCCGCTGGCGCACGTTGGCGAGGCCTACACCGTTTCTGCGGCGCGGCGGCGCTTCGGGATCGTAGGTATTTTCGACCACGATAGTTACCCAGTCGTCGTCGCAGGTGGCGCGCAAACGAATGTCGCCGCCTTCCACTAGGTTGGCGATTCCGTGGACCACCGCGTTTTCAACTAAGGGCTGCAGCAGCAGCGGCGGAACTCTCACTGCGAGCACCTCCGCGGAGATGTCCTCTTCCATGCGCACGCGATCGCCGAAGCGAACTTTCTCCACCGCTAGGAACGCGTGAATCAAAGACAATTCCTCTTCCAGAGGTATGGCGGTCTTTTCGCCCAAGCCGAGAGTGCGGCGCAGGAAATCCGCGAGCAGGATGCACATTTCGCGGGCCTTCGATGCGTCCGAACCGGCTAGCGCGCTGATCGAATTCAGGCTGTTGAAGAGGAAGTGCGGATTCACCTGGGCCTTCAGCGCGCGGAGTTCAGCGTCGCGAGCGAGCATGTGCGCTTCCATCAAACGCGCCTCGGCCTGCTGCGACGCGTGCAGCGCCAGAACCACGTAATAGAAAGCCACCGAAAGCAGGTACAGCATCACGCCCAGGGCCACGATCACCGGCACTTCGGCGGGAAACCGAGCCCGCAAAGCGCTCGACGCATCGCTGCCGAAAAGCACCCGCACCCACACCCGCGCGCAGAGCACCCATATCTCGGTGGCGAAAATCGCGCCGATCAGATGGGTGAGCGCCAAGCGCACGAAGCCGGAGCTCTCCAGCGGCGTGGCCCGGGTTGGATACCAGGAGGCCAGGCAGACGAATGCGTAGATCAAGGTGAGCGGAAAAGCCAGCAGCGCGCCGTCGCGGCCGGAGACGCCCCCGGCGACGGTGAACAGATACGTCAGCAGGCATGCGTCGGGTATCCATACCAGAAGGTACAAACCGAGACGGCGGATGGGAGTGAAGACTGGGTGCATAGCGACGGTTAGTTCTTGACCTCGATACCGGCAAGGATGGTGGCACCGCGGATGATTAAGTGCTTGGGGGTGACGCCCGGAGCCGGCGTGGGAGCGCGGCGTCGCTCGTCGGAAGAACCAGCTAGGAAAGCTACCGTTTCAATCGTTACGTTCCAAGTATCCGGGACGCGTATCTCGACGCCGCCCATCAGGCTGCTGACATCGAGAATGGCCTGCTCGCCTTCGATATCGGCGTCGATAAAATCGAGTTCGACGCCGCCCAGGATCGCGGTAACCCTGCCGCCTCTGAACTTCTTCGAAGTGATGTTGCGCTGCACGCCGCCGAAGATCGCGACGGCGTTTAAGTCCGTGCTGGTGGAATCCATTTGGAATCTCCCTTGGAAATAATCGAACCAGTTGGCGGTGGCTCCGGCATCGGGGTTGGGCGGGTTGGGCCTTGGCGCCAGAGACTGCCAGACGATCAACAATCCGCCGGCGATGACAAAGATGGGCCAAAGCGTATGCAGGTGAAAAGCGTAGATGTTGAATTCATTCAGCTCCAGCAGGACGCCCGTCAGGATCACGAACACTCCCCATATCGCACGGTGCGGACAAAGGCGATACTCAAAGACCCGGCCCAGGCCGGCCCAAACCAGCAGCAACGGCCATAAGCGGACGATCTTGTCGGCAGCGACCAGCCCCATTTGGCTGAGAAGCAAGCCGATGCCAAGCAGCACCACCAGAGTTCCCATCAGGAACCCCGCGTGTGAGCGTTTGGAGTTAGTTGGCGTTAGCATTCGTGGCTCCGGTTTTGGGGGCGGTGCGCTTGGAATCGCCTGCTATCAGCAAAATCCCCAGGCCCACGCCGACCAGCAGCAGGGGCCAAAATACGACGAGTTGTTGCAGCCAGGGGAGATTGCCATGCATGGAGATCACGTTCCAAGCGCTTTCGAGGACCAGCAACAGCATCCAGAGATAGTCCAAGCCAACGTGCATGTAGCCCAGCCCACCCAATTGAAGCACGATTCCGCCGAGGATCAGCATGGTTGCCGCGGTTCCCGGAATCGCGAATGACTGAGTGAGGCTATTCTCGACGGAGGTGCTCTGATTGGTTCGTTCCATTTCTAATCTCCCGCTGGAGGCCTTGTTGGATATGGCGTCCACGATGCGAGAGTACAGGCGGGGCTGCGGCGCGTCTCGGGGTAATCGGTGAATGGCGGCCTGGATACCGGCGAACGGCGGTTTTGGGGTGGCCGGGGCGTTCAGCGGGTGGATGATTTCATGTACAATAGTTGCGGAATCATGGCATTTTCAGCGGCTGGGAGCGAAAAACATGGATACGCAGAAGGCGACATTCGCAGCGGGATGCTTTTGGGGCGTGGAGGCGGCTTTTCGGCAGGTCCCGGGAGTGAAGGCGACGGCGGTAGGCTACGAGGGCGGCACGACGCCCAACGCGACATATAAAGAGGTTTGCAGCGGCCGGACGGGCCATGCGGAGGCGGTGGAAGTGGACTTCGACCCCTCGCAGGTTTCCTACGATGACCTGCTGAATGTTTTTTGGGAATCGCATGACCCTACGACGGTGAACCGGCAGGGGCCGGACGTGGGGACGCAGTATCGGTCGGCGATCTTCTTTCACACTCCTGAACAGAAAGCCGCGGCTATTGCTTCGAAGGAAAAGCTGGACAAGTCTGGGAAGCTGCGGCGTCCGATCGCTACGGAGATCGTGCCGGCGACTACGTTTTGGCGCGGCGAAGACTATCACCAGCAATATCTGGAGAAGCGCGGGGCGGCTTCCTGCCATATCTAAGGCCTGTGCGCCCGCCCTTCCCAAAACCCGGGAAGAGTGGGGCACCGGAAAAGAAAACGGCGTAGAACCGCAGAACCTTAAGTCAAAACGCATCGAAATGGTGACGGAAAGCGATTCAAAGATTCGAACGGGAATTTTTTGGTTTGATCTTGCGTCTGTTTCCTTCACGTCTTATGCTGTTTGCCGAAATGTTTCCTTTCACCGAACTGAAGGGATGCACTGAACCCTGCGGGGTGAAGCACTTTGCTTGCAGTTCCCACCTAAGCACTCGACATCCGGATCCGCGCCGTGGAACCTGAGCCGCTTCCGACAACCGCGAACGCCAGCGAACTTCACGAAATCCTTGAGCCCGGACATACCTTTGGAAGCGTGACCGACAAGATCGCCTCGATCGTGCTGCGCCGGCGGACCAAGCGCGGCTGGATCGTTGGTTTCCTGATCGGACTTTCCCTGCTGATGCTGCTGAATGTGGCGGTTTGCTACTTATTCGCGGTGGGCGTGGGAATTTGGGGAGTCCGGATTCCAGTGGCCTGGGGATTCGCGATCGTCAATTTCGTTTGGTGGATCGGAATTGGCCACGCCGGAACGCTGATCTCGGCGATTTTGCTTTTGTTGCGGCAGAAATGGCGGACGTCGATCAACCGTTTCGCGGAAGCGATGACGCTTTTTGCGGTTTCCTGCGCGGGCCTGTTCCCGATTCTGCACTTGGGCCGGCCCTGGCTGGCCTTTTGGCTGTTTCCTTATTTTCCGAACTACATGGGCACGTGGCCGCAATTTCGCAGCCCGCTGGTGTGGGACGTTTTTGCGGTCTCGACGTACGCCACGGTGTCATCGCTATTCTGGTTCGTTGGGCTGATCCCGGACCTGGCGACGTTGCGCGACCGCGCCAAGACCCGGGTGAAGAAAGTAATTTACGGCATGTTCGCGATGGGCTGGCGGGGATCCGCGGTGCATTGGTCGCGTTACGAGACCGCCTCGCTGCTGCTGGCCGGGCTGGCCACCCCGCTGGTGGTTTCCGTGCACACGGTGGTGAGCTTTGACTTCGCGGTGGCCATGGTCCCCGGCTGGCACACCACGATCTTCCCTCCGTACTTCGTTGCCGGAGCGATTTACTCCGGGTTCGCGATGGTGATGACCCTGGCCATCCCGATCCGGAAATATTACGAGCTGGAAGACTTCATCACCATGCGCCACCTGGACAACATGGCCAAGGTGATGCTGGCCACCGGTCTGATCGTGGCCTACGGCTACATGATCGAAACGTTCATGGCGTTTTACAGCGGAAACCAGTTTGACCGCTACGCCATCCTCAACCGCATGACCGGGCCGTACGCGATTTTGTATTGGTCGCTGATTGCCTGCAATATCGTGATTCCGCAATCGCTATGGTCGCGGCGGGTGCGCCGCAACATACCTATGCTGTTCGTGCTCTCACTCATTATCAACGTGGGGATGTGGCTGGAGCGCTTTGTAATTGTGGTAATCAGTTTGAGCCGCGATTTCATCCCTTCGGCCTGGGGAATGTATTACCCCACGCGGTGGGACTGGGCGACGTATCTGGGAACGATCGGACTATTTTTGACTTTGCTGTTCCTGTTTATCCGGTACCTGCCGGTGATTTCGATTTCGGAAATGCGCAGTTTGGTGGAAGAGGTAGACGCCGAGGGCGGAAAGTAGATAGCGCGGGAGCGCTAGGAGAGCGCGCGGCACGATGTCGCAAATATTTCATCGCAGCACAAACACCATCTCTCGCCTGAGCATTTATGGGGGAGTATTCATTATCGCCGGGCTCAGTTTCGCGCTGTATGCGATTGGGCGTTCGCCTTACTACACCGACGTGAACGTGGCCAAGACGCAGCCGGTACCGTTCAGCCACCGGCACCATGCCGGCGAATTGGGCCTCGATTGCCGGTATTGCCACACGTCGGTGGAGAGTTCGTCGTTTGCGGGACTGCCGCCGACGCAAACGTGCATGACTTGCCATTCGCAGATATGGGTGAATAGTTCGATGTTGGAGCCGGTGCGGGCGAGTTATCGGGACGATAAGTCGATCGAGTGGACACGAGTGAACGCGCTGCCGGACTTCGTCTATTTCAATCACAGCATTCACGTATCGAAGGGCGTCGGATGCACCACATGCCACGGTCCGATCGCGGATATGGCGCTCACCTATCGCGCCAATACGCTGCAAATGTCGTGGTGCGTGGAGTGCCACCGGCAACCGGAAAAATATGTGCGGCCGCGCGAGAAAGTGTTTGACCCGTGGTATCAGCCGCCATCGGACCAACTCGAGCTGGGCCGGCTATTGGTGAAGGAATACAAAATTCAAAGCCTTACGAATTGCGATACGTGCCATCGATGAGCGACTTGAGAAATGCAGGCGAGATGATGGAACCGAAAAAAAATGATGGGGCTTCGCGCGCTCAGGCCCAGCCTCTAGCTCAACTTCAGGCTCAGCCTCGAGCTCACCACGAAAGGCCGGCGATGGTGCGGCCGGGACTGGGCCCGCGGCTGGACTTGGGCGCGATCCGTGCGACGCTCGCCGAATCGAACGGCACGCGCATGTGGCAAGGGCTGGAAGAGCTGGCGGAGACACCGCAAAGCCAGCAATTTTTGCACCACGAGTTTCCGCACGACCCGGAAAAAGATCCGGTGGGGCTGGATCGCCGCGATGTGCTGAAGCTGATGGGAGCGTCCGCGGCGTTGGCGGGTTTGAGCGCGTGCACCAAGCTGCCCACCGAAAGAATCGTTCCCTACGTTCGTCCGCCGGAGGAAATAATTCCCGGAAAGCCGCTGTTCTATGCGACGTCGATGGCATTGGGCGGAGCGGCGACGGGCTTGCTGGTCGAGAGCAACATGGGCCGGCCGACCAAGGTAGAAGGCAATCCGCAACATCCGGGCAGCCTGGGCGCTACGGACATCTTTGCGCAAGCATCGGTGCTGGGCATGTACGACCCGGATCGTTCGCAAGTGGTGATCCACGAAGGGCGAATCAGCGACTGGGCGGCATTCGTGGCGTCGATTTCGAACTCGCTCAACGATTTCAAAGGTACGCAGGGTGCGGGACTGGCCTTGCTAACCGAGACGGTGTACTCGCCGACTTTAGGGTCGCAGATTCGCGCGCTGCTGGCGCTGTACCCCAGCGCGAAATGGCATCAGTACGAGCCGTGCAACCGTGATTCCGCGCGAGAGGGCGGGCGGCTGGCGTTTGGACATTACGTCAACACCGTGTATCGCTTCGATCAGGCCGACGTGATTTTCTCGCTGGATGCGGATTTCCTGAGTAATGGTCCGGGGCACGTCCGCTACGCGCGCGAATTTACGGAGCGGCGCCGGGTGATCAATCCCACGTCGCAGATGAACCGGTTGTACGTGGTGGAGAGCGCGCTCTCGACCACTGGCGCGATGGCCGATCATCGTTTGCCGGTCCGCGCGGGAGAAGTGGAAGCTCTGGCGCGGGCGATTTTGGCGGCGCTGGCGGAATCCGGAAATTCTGCGGGCGGCGGCGCGCTCCCCGAGAAAGTTTCGCCGGCTTGGATCGAGGCGGCCGCGCGCGATTTAAGTGCGCATCGCGGCGCGAGCCTGGTGATTGCCGGAGAGCACCAACCGGCGATCGTGCATTCGCTGGCGCACGCGCTGAATTTGGCGCTGGGCAACGTGGGTAAAACGGTGCTGTACACCGATCCGCTGGAAGTGGAGCCGGTGAACGAAAGCGACTCGCTGGCGCAGTTGGTGAGCGACATTAAAGCGGGCTCGGTTCGCCTGCTGCTGATTTTGAGCGGCAACCCGGTGTACAACGCGCCGGCGGAACTGGATTTCGCGAACCAATTGCTGCGCGTGCCGCAGCGTGTCCACCTGGGCCTTTACAACGATGAGACCGCGGAGCTGTGCCACTGGCACATTCCCGAAGCACACTTCCTGGAAGCGTGGAGCGATACCCGCGCGTACGACGGCACGGTGGGAATCGTTCAGCCGCTGATCGCCCCGCTGTATGACGGAAAATCCGCGCATGAAATTCTGGGCGTGTTGACTGGCCAACAGGGCACGTCCGCGCACGATGTGGTTCGTGCCTACTGGAAAGCGCAGCGGCCGGCGAAAGAAACCGACAAAGAGTTTGAAAAGTTTTGGGAAGTGACGCTGCACAACGGCTGGATGCAAGCAAGCGCCTTGCCGGCAAAGCCTCCGGCGGTTCACATCGCGGCCGCGGGATCGGATTCGTCCGGTTCCGCTGCGGCCGCGGCTTTGGTTGCAAATGCCGGCAAGTCTTCCGGCCTGGAGCTGGTTTTCCGCCCGGATCCAACGACATTCGACGGACGCTTTGCGAATAATGGCTGGCTGCAGGAGTTGCCGAAGCCGATCAACCATCTCACTTGGGACAATCCGGCGCACGTGAGTCCGGCGACGGCGCAAAAGCTGGGGCTGAGCAACGGCGACATGGTGAAGCTCACCTCTGGCGGCCGGGAAATATTAGTTGCGGCGTGGGTGGCGCCCGGACACGCGGACGACGCGGTGACGGTGTTCCTGGGATACGGGCGGCGGCGCGCGGGCCGAGTGGGAAATAAGGCGGGATTCAACGCCTACCTCTTGCGCAGCGCGGCAAGCGCGTGGATTTCAAACGATCTGCGGTTGGAACGCACCGGTGAGCGGTACTACCTGGCCGCTACGCAGATCCATCACATCATCGATCGCGAAGGGCACAAGGTGGAAGAAGAAAGCGTGGAGGCCTTCAACCGCGACCTGGTGCGCATCGCCAATTTGGACGATTTCCGCAAGAATCCGATGTTCGCGCGGGACAGCGCCGAAAAGGCGGAAGATATTTCGCTGTATCCCGGATTTCCCAGCCCAGGCTACGCCTGGGGAATGTCCATCGACCTCAATAATTGCATAGGCTGCAACGCGTGCGTGGTGGCTTGCCAGGCAGAAAACAACATTGCGGTGGTGGGCAAGGACCAGGTAATCGCGGGCCGGGAAATGCACTGGATTCGCGTGGACACCTATTTCCGCGGGGACATGGACAATCCTGAAGCGTATTCCGAGCCGATGCCGTGCATGCAGTGCGAAAACGCGCCGTGCGAGGTGGTGTGCCCGGTGGGCGCGACGGTACACAGTCCGGAAGGGCTGAACGTGATGGTCTACAACCGCTGCGTGGGGACGCGCTACTGTTCCAATAACTGCCCGTACAAAGTGCGGCGATTCAACTTCAAATTGTATTCGGACTGGACCACCCCGAGTATGTTCGGCCTCCGTAATCCCAACGTGACGGTGCGCAGCCGCGGAGTGATGGAGAAGTGCACCTACTGCGTGCAGCGGATCAACGCGGCCAAGATCGAATCGGAGAAAGCGGATCGTGCGGTGCGTGACGGCGAAATCGTTACAGCCTGCCAGGCGGTATGCCCGGGCCAAGCCATCGTTTTCGGGAATGTGAACGATCCGAACAGCCGGGTTTCGAAGCTGAAAGCGCAATCGAGAAACTACGCTTTGTTGGCGGAGTTGAATACGCGTCCGCGCACCACGTACCTGGCGCGGCTGCGCAATCCCAACCCGGAAATGCCTAAGGCATGAAGCGACAACCTATTTACGGTTTGTTGGCGGAATTCGATAGCCCCGAGACGCTGGTGGAGGCTGCCCACCAGACGCACGCGGCGGGCTACAAGAAAATTGATGCGTTCACGCCTATGCCGGTGGAAGGTTTGGCGGACGCGATCGGTTTCCACAGGACGCGGCTGCCGGCGCTGGTGTTCGTCGGAGGATTATGCGGGTGCTTGGGCGGGTTTGCGCTGCAATACTACGCCAGCGTGATCAGTTATCCGATTATCGTGGGCGGCAAACCGTTCAATAGCTGGCCTGCGTTTGTGATCATTTGTTTCGAGATGACCATTTTGGGCGCGGCGCTCACCTGCGTTTTCGGAATGCTGGCGCTGAATGGATTGCCGACGCCGTACCACCCGGTATTCAATGTGCCGCGTTTCGCGTTGGCGTCGCGCGACCGCTTTTTCCTGTGCATCAAGGCCCGCGACCAGCAATTCGACCGGGCCAAAACCAAGGAATTTCTGCAGGGACTGCATTGCCAGGGCGTGTATGAAATCGAGACCTAAACCCGCGGCCATAAATTCGAGCCGTCTGCGCCGCGCTGGGCTGTTGGCCGCGCCGGTCGCTCTGGCTGCGTTTTCTTTCGGCTGCCGCCTGGACATGCACGAGCAACCAAAATATAAGCCGCTGGCGGCAACGGCGTTCTTCGACGACCAGCGATCGGAACGGCCGGTGGTGGAGGGCACGGTGGCGCGCGGCGAGCTGCGAATCGACGAACAGTTGTACACCGGCAAAGTGAACGGCGCGGATGCCGAGACGTTTCCCTTCCCGATCACCAAAGCGGATTTGGAGCGCGGGCGCGAGCGCTATGAAATTTACTGCTCGCCGTGCCACGACTACGCGGGCACCGGCCACGGTATGATCGTTCAACGCGGATTCCCGCCTCCTCCGTCGCTGCATATCGATCGCCTGCGCCAGGCTCCGCCAGGACATTTCTTCGACGTGATGACCAACGGCTTGGGAAATATGTACTCCTACGCCGCGCGGGTTACCCCGGAGGATCGTTGGAGGATCGCCGCATACATACGGGTGCTGCAATTGAGCCAGAACGAAACGATCCATGATGTTCCGGAAAAGGATCGCCAGCAACTGCAGGCTCCGAGCACTCCACCCAGTCCGGCTGGCGAAACGAAATGAAAACCTGGGAAACAATTCAACCTCTGGTTCAGCGCGCGCAGCGGCGATGCGCGCTGGTGGGAGCGGTGTCTCTCGCGGTAAGCGCGGTCTTTCTGGCTAGCAATCCAACGCAATTTTTCCGCTCTTATCTTTTTGGATATATTTTCTGGATCGGAATTCCGCTGGGGTCCATGGCCTTGCTGATGCTGCATAACCTGACCGGAGGCGGCTGGGGAAACCCAATTCGGAGAATCGCCGAGGCCAGCACCCGCACCTTTCCGGTGATGGCGCTGCTGTTCATTCCGTTGTTCTTCGGGCTGCCGCGGTTGTTCCCCTGGGCGCGACCGGAGGAAGTGGCGGCGGACCCGTTGCTGCAGTACAAGCGGCCGTATCTGAACACTTCGTTTTTTACCGTTCGCATGCTGATTTATTTCGCGGTGTGGCTGACCCTCTCCTATTTCCTGAACCGATGGTCGCACAAGCAGGATGAAACCGGAGACCCGGCAATTGAAGAACGCCTGGAAGAAATCAGCGGCCCGGGCTTGATCCTGTACGGACTTACGGTGACATTCGCTTCGATCGATTGGGTGATGTCCCTCGAGCCGCACTGGTATTCGACGATCTACGGAATGATTTTCATGGTCGTGGAATGCATGACGGCGATGGCCTTCGTGATTGTGGTGGGGCGCTTGCTGGCAGAGAGCGAGCCGCTGGCGTCGGCAGTTTCGCCCTCGAACTGGCAGGATCTGGGGAACCTGTTGCTGGCATTCGTGATGCTGTGGGCCTATCTCTCGTTCGCCCAGTTCCTGCTGATTTGGGCGACGAACTTGAAGGATGAAATTCCCTGGTATCTATCGCGATGGCAAACGTCGTGGGGAGTGCTGGCGGCGCTGCTGATCGTATTCCATTTTGCAACTCCCTTTTTGCTGCTGCTTTTCCGAAGCATCAAAAGGCGGATGAAATTGCTGGCGCGGGTGGGAGCGGGATTGCTGTTCATCAGTTTGCTGGACGTGTATTGGCTGATGATGCCGGCGTTTGAGCCTGCTGGGCCGCGCGTCCATCCCGCCGATTTGACAGCGCCGATCGGAATTGGCGGGATTTGGCTGGCCGCGTTTCTGTGGCAATTGCAGGCGCGCCCGTTGGTGCCACGGCAGTTGGCGATAAGTTTGGAGAGGGCCGCGGAGCATGGAGATTAAGCATGACCAATAAGCCCGGCGAAGACCCGCACCAGGCCAGCGTATCGGTGGGTCACGAACTGAGTGACGCCGAAGCGCGGCCGTTGGCGTACGCCGGCTTAATTTTGGCGGTGATTCTGATTTTGATCGGAATCGGCATGGCCGGGACGTTTTATTTCTTTGCGAAAGAGCAGAAGCTGGGCCCGCCTGCCACGCCGTTTGAGAACGCGCGAACCTTGCCGCCGCTGCCGCGGTTGCAAGTGTATCCAAGGATGGAATTGAAAGAGTACCGGGATTCGCAGCGGGACATTTTGAATTCGTATGGCTGGGTGGATCGGGCAGGCGGGGTGGTGCGAATTCCCGTCGATCGGGCAATCGAGTTGGTGCTTGCGCGCGGCCTGCCGGTCCGGCCGGGCGGCGCGGCGCCGGTGAACGACAGAGCCGCTGGCTCCGGGGTGATTCCCGGCCCGGCGGAATCGAACGATGAAGCAACGCCGAGCAATGCCAGCGGCAAACCGTAGAACAAGAAGCCGCGCCAGCGCAACAAAAGTTTGCGAGGGATAGGAAAGCTAAGCGATGGCGTTTGGAAAGCAAAATCGAGTGGGCCGGTGCGGCGCTCCCGTGGCGTTGCTGTTGGCGCTGGGTATTGCTGCTTGCCCGCCAGCCAGGGCGCAGATGCAGGCAGCGGGAGTGCGGCCGGAGCTTTTGAAAGATGTGGGGATTGACCAAAAGCTGGGTAACCAGGCGCCTTTGAACGCCGAGTTCCGCGATGAAAAAGGCCAAACCGTTCCGCTCGGCCAATACTTTCACGGTAAGCCGGTGATTCTCGCACTGGTGTATTACCAGTGCCCGATGCTGTGCACCCAGGTGCTGGATGGGATGCTGCATACGTTCAAAGAGCTTAGCTGGGATGCCGGGAAACAATTTGAGGTGGTTACCATCAGCATCGATCCGCGAGATAACGTGGCCGAATCGGCGGCCAAGCAGGTGATGTTCGCGGGTCTATACGGCCGGCCCGATGCGATTAACGGCTGGCATTTCTTGACCGGAAAAGACCCGGCGATCCACCAGCTCGCGGATGCGGTGGGTTTCCGGTACGCGTTCGACGCGCAATCGGGACAGTACGCGCACGCCAGCACCATTGTGATTCTGACGCCTGAGGGAAAAGTGTCGCGGTACTTCTATGGAATCAGTTATCCGGCGCGCGACGTGCGGCTGGGATTGCTGGAGGCGTCTTCCGGAAAAATCGGTACGCCCATCGATCAAATTTTGCTGTATTGCTATCACTACGATTCCTCGACCGGCAAATACGGCTTGGTAGTTGGGAACATTCTGAAGGCCGGAGCGGCCATCACCGTGCTGGTGCTGGGACTTGGCATTTTCCTGCTCGCTCGAACCGAACATTACTCGATGCCCGGGAAGGGCGCATGAACGCTGCGACCTGCCTATTTAGGAGCAATCTGCTGGCGGCGTTCTCGCTGCCGATCCATCCGCCCACCGCGTCGACCATCGGGCAGGGCGTGGATTATCTGTACTTTTTTCTCACCGGCATCACCCTGTTCTTCACCATTCTGATTTTCAGCATCATCTTCTATTTCATGATCAAGTATCACCGGCGCTCGGACGACGAAGTCCCTGGCTTTGTCGGCACTTCGATGATGCTCGAAGTCACCTGGACTCTGATTCCCGTGGCGATCTGCGCGGTGATATTTGTCTGGGCGTCCTACTTGTACTTCGAAAATTCGCGGCCGCCCAACGCGTCGATGGAGATGTTTGTGGTCGGCAAGCAATGGATGTGGCACATCCAGCATCCGGAAGGGCCGCGGGAAATCAACGAGTTGCACGTGCCGGTCGGGGTCCCGGTGAAGCTGACCATGACCTCGGAAGACGTGATTCACGATTTTTCGATCCCGGCGTTTCGGATCAAGAAGGATGTGCTACCGGGACGCTATTCGTCCATTTGGTTTCAAGCCACCAAAACCGGCGTATACCACTTCTATTGCGCGCAGTACTGCGGTACCGACCATGCCCGGATGATTGGATGGGTATACGTGATGACCCCCGACGATTATGCCGGATGGCTCGGTGGCGGAGTCCGCGGAGAATCGATGGCGGAAAGCGGCCAACGGCTGTTCACCCAACTGGGCTGCATCACCTGCCACGTAGCGGATAACCGCGGCCGCTGCCCTACGCTGAACGGCGTGTTCAATCATCCGGTAAAACTGCAGGATGGCCGGACGGTGCTGGCGGACGATGCGTACCTGCGTAACGTCATCGTGAACCCCAATTCGATGCCGCTGCCAGGGTACGCGCCGGTGATGCCGTCGTTTCAGGGGCAGATCAATGAAGAACAGCTATTGCAGCTAATCGCCTACATCAAGTCGCTGGGCCCGGAAGAAAGGAAGTCGGCAGGAAAATGAGCACGGCCGTGACGGAAATCCCGCAGGATTCGCGCGTTCACTACTTAAACGTGAGCTATGGAGTGAAGTCGTGGCTGCTCACGGTGGACCACAAGCGCATCGCGCTGCTGTATCTGGCCTCGATCACGTTCATGTTCCTGGTGGGTGGGATGGCCGCGGTGCTGATGCGCATCCACTTGATCGAGCCTGCGGGCGCGCTGGTGCAGCCGGAAACCTACAACAAGCTTTTCTCGGCGCATGGCATCATCATGGTGTTCTTTTTCCTGGTGCCGTCGATTCCCGCCACCCTGGGGAATTTCCTGGTGCCGTTGATGATCGGGGCCAAGGATCTGGCATTTCCGAGATTGAATCTTTTGAGCTGGTATATCTACATTGTGGGAGCGCTGTTCACGCTATACGCGGTGATCAGCGGAGGCGTCGATACCGGCTGGACCTTCTACACGCCCTATAGCAGCACCTACTCGCACAGCGCGGTGATCCCGGTGGCGATTGGAGTTTTCATTACCGGGTTTTCGTCGATTCTTACCGGGCTGAATTTCATCGTCACCATACACAAGATGCGCGCACCAGGGCTTACCTGGTTCCGGCTGCCGCTTTTTATATGGTCGATGTACGCCACCAGCGTGATCTTTATTCTGGGGACGCCGGTGCTGGCGATCACGATTTTCCTGCTGGGAGTCGAGCGCTTGTTCCACGTCGGAATTTTCGATCCCGCGCTGGGCGGCGACCCGTTACTCTTCCAGCACCTTTTCTGGTTCTATTCCCATCCCGCGGTATACATCATGATTCTGCCGGGGATGGGCGTGGTGAGCGAATTGATCGCGGCGTTTTCGCGCAAGCGGATTTATGGATATACGATGGTGGCGTATTCGAGTTTTGCGATCGCCATCATCAGTTTCCTGGTGTGGGGACATCACATGTTCGTCACCGGGCAATCGATCTACGCCGGACTGATCTTTTCGGTCTTGAGCTTTCTAGTGGCGATCCCCTCGGCGATCAAAGTTTTCAATTGGACGGCCACACTCTATAAAGGCTCGATTTCCTACGAAGCTCCGATGCTGTATGCGCTGGGGTTCATCGGGCTATTTACGATGGGCGGCTTGACCGGATTGTTTCTGGCGTCGCTGGCCACTGACGTCCATTTGAGCGGCACCTACTTTATCGTCGCGCACTTCCACTACATCATGGTGGGCGGCGCGGTGATGGCCTACATGGGCGGGCTGCACTACTGGTGGCCGAAGATTTCCGGGCGGATGTATCCGGACATGTGGGCGCGGGTGGCCGCGGTGATCATTTTCGTGGGATTCAACCTGACCTTCTTCCCGCAATTCATGCTGGGATATCTGGGAATGCCGCGGCGGTACGCGGTGTATCCGCCGGAATTTCAGGTGTTCAACGTGATGTCGTCGGCCGGGGCGTCGATTTTGGGAATCGGGTACCTGATCCCGCTGGTGTATTTCATATGGTCGATGCGTTACGGGCCAATTGCGCCGGCGAATCCGTGGGGAGCGAAAGGCCTGGAGTGGACCGTGCCATCGCCGCCGCCGACGGACAATTTCGAAGAGACACCGATCGTGACCGAAGAAGCATACGACTACGCGCCGATACCGGAGGGCCAACATGGCTGATCTAATTGGCCAAGGGGTTGGTCACGGGGTTGCCCATGGGGCCGCTCACGGTTCGGCAACAGCGCATTCGCCGGATCTGAAACATCAATTCGACAACATGACCCAGCAGTTCGAGACCGGGAACCTGGGCATGTGGGTTTTCCTGGCGACCGAAGTTCTGTTCTTCGGCGGATTGTTTGCTTCGTATACCGTGTATCGCGCGCTGTATTTGCCGGGATTTGAGATCGGCAGCCACCTGCTGGATGTGCGCTTCGGTGCGACCAACACCGCGGTGCTGATCGGCAGCAGCTTGAGCATGGCCTTGGCGATTCGCGCGGCGCAAACCGGCCAGCGCAAGGCACAGGTGTTCTTGCTGGTGTTGACGATGATTTTGGGAGCGGCTTTCCTGGGGATCAAGTTTACGTTCGAGTGGAGGAACGATTATCTGGAGCACCTGATCCCGGGAATCGACTTCCTGTACCGCCCGGAGTGGGGAGCGAACGGCCCGCACGTGCAGATGTTCTTCCTCTTCTATTTCATAATGACGTCGATCCATGCGTTGCACATGATCATCGGCATTGGGCTGCTCTCGGTGCTCACCTGGATGGCGGCGCGCGGGAGATTCTCGCCGGACTACTACACCCCGCTGGAAGTGAGCGGGCTGTACTGGCACTTCGTCGATATCGTGTGGATATTCCTTTTTCCGCTGTTGTATCTGATCGGCGGACGCTACGGCATAGGAGGCGGACACTAATGTCGTCGCACGTTGTGCCGCTCAAAGTTTACGTTGGGGTGTTCCTCGCGCTGCTCTTTTTCACCGGGCTGACTACCTGGGTGGCGTTTATCGATCTCGGCCCTTTCAATACCGTGGTGGCGCTGGCCATCGCCACCGTGAAAATGCTTTTGGTGATTCTGTTCTTCATGCATGTGCGTTCGAGTTCGGGGCTTACTCGCGTGGTAGTGGCTGCCGGATTCTTCTGGCTGGCCCTGCTGATCGCTTTCACCCTGTCGGACGAGCTCACCCGCCAGTGGAGCCCGATCCCCTCGAGTTGGGGCCCGGGCACCAGCCAATCGCAAATCCAGTAAAGCATTCGCCGCAGGCGATTTTTCTATTTTCTTTCTGGATCCATTCAACAAAAAACGCGCTCAAATTGCTCGCTGGTATAGACGCCTTTGTGAATGAGGAGGGTGTTCATGGCATAGACGGTCGCCATGAATCGTTCGTTTCTGCTAGCTGATCGCAAAGCTTCCTGGAAGGACATGCTTCACCTCGGATTTTTCGCATGAGAGTTTTATCACTATCTGCGTGGCCTAACAACGGCGAGAGTCGCCTTCTCTTCATCACTTCGATTGAGTTCCTGGGGTTTCTTCGGTAACCTCCGTGGCGGGTTATGCGCGGTGTTTAGCTCAGGCCTATGGGTCGTGCCTTGTTTTTCATTTCTGATGTCGTCGGGTTTGGGTCCACCACCAGGAATGGTTGGGCCATGGTGAGCCGGTGAACCAGCACATGCTGAATTTGTTGCCGCCGGAGGGAATCCGGATCGTTCTGACACTGTTTCTTTCCTTTCTGATTGGGTTGGAGCGGGAGGAACAGAAAGCGATCAAGGGATATCTCTCGTTTGGCGGAGTGCGCACTTTTCCGCTGATCGGGCTGATGGGCTACGCATTGGCGCTCATTTCCGGCGATTCGCGGGTGCCGGTGACGGCGGGCTTCGTGGTGGTGGCGGCGTTTCTGCTGCTTTCCTACCAACACAAACTCGAAAAGCTGGATGCCGCCGGGGTGACCACGGAAATGTCGGGGCTCGCGACGTATATCATCGGCGCGCTGGTGGCCCGTAATGAGTTCTGGATCGCCACTACGCTCGCAGTGGCCAGCCTGCTGCTGTTGGAATTGAAGGGAGGATTGGAAAGCCTGTCGAGGCGGCTGCCCACCGAGGAAGTTTTCACGTTCACCAAGTTCCTGCTGCTGACCGCGGTGATCTTGCCGATCGTGCCCAACCACGACTTTGGGCCGTTCCAGTTCAATCCCTTCAAGGCGTGGCTGGTGGTGGCCGCGGTGAGCGCGGTTTCTTATGCCAGCTACATCCTGCAGGTGCGGACGCAGGGCCAGTCCGGCATCCTGCTGATCGCGGTCCTCGGCGGAATTTATTCTTCCACGGTGGCTACGGTGGTGTTGGCAAAGCGAGCACGCATTCAGCAGCAGCCTCATCTTTTCAGCGGGGGCATCGTGATTTCCAGCAGTGTGATGTACGTGCGTATTCTGGTGCTGGTGGGAATTTTCAATGTGACGCTGATGAAGTTCCTCGCGCCTTCTTTCTTAACGATCGCGGTAATCGGGACGCTCGGAGGATGGTGGTGGTCACGCCGGACGTTTAGCTCGCAAGAGCCTCCTAAGAGCGAAGTGCTCGCCGCGAATCCCCTGGAATTGAGTTCGGCGCTTCTCTTTGGCGGACTGTTCGTGGTGATGCTGGCGTTGACGCACTACGCGGTGGCCTACCTCGGGCGCGGCGGGGTGTACGCTCTGGCGGGACTGACCGGCTTTACTGACGTGGCGCCGTTCATCATGGGAATCACCCAAACCGCAGGGCAATCGACGCCGCTGATGCTGGCGGCGGGTGGGATCATCGTCGCGGCGGCGAGCAACAACGTCGTCAAGGGCGGATATGCGGTGGGATTCGCGGATCGGCAAACGGGAAGGGAAAGCCTAGTGGGATTGGTATTACTGGCTGCGGCCGGGTGCATTCCACTGCTCTGGCTGTAGCTCGCGACGGTGCCGGGCCCCAGCCACCCCGGGCTAGCGCGGATAGGTTCGAAACGCGAGCACAGCGTTCAGGCCGCCGAACGCGAATGAATTCGAGAGGGCCCACTCCACTTGCGCGGGTCGCGCTTTATTGGGGACGTAGTCAAGATCGCATTCCGGATCGGGCTCGATGTAGTTTGCGGTGGGCGGCAGATATCCTTCGCCTAGGGCCAGAAATGTAGAGATCGATTCCAGAGCTCCCGCAGCTCCCAGACCATGGCCATGCATGGACTTGGTCGAACTCACCGCCAGGCGGTCGGCGTGAGCGCCGAAGAGGTCGCGGATGGCGCGAGTCTCGGTGGGATCGTTCGCCGCAGTTCCGGTGCCGTGGGCGTTGATATAACCGATTTGGTCCGGCGAAATCCCTGCGTCGCTCAATGCTCGCCGCATCGCGCTCGCTGCGCCCTGTGCGCTGGGGGCCGTTAAATGGTGGGCGTCCGCAGACATCCCGAAGCCCACCACTTCCCCGTATATCTTGGCTCCGCGGCTGCGGGCCGCATCCAGCGATTCGAGCACCAACATTCCCGCGCCCTCGCCCAGGATCATCCCCAGGCGATTTTTCGAAAATGGGCGGCAAGTGTCCGGCGAAATCACGCGCATCGCTTCCCAGGCCTTCAACAAACCCAAACTGAAAGGAGCCTCGCCTCCACCGGTGATTGCGACTTCCGCCATGCCGCTGCGGATCATGTGAAATGCCTGGCCGATGGCATGATTCGAGGAGGAGCACGCGGTGGAAACGTTGAACGCCGGGCCAGTGGTCCCAAACTCCATGGAAATGTGCCCCGCGCCGGCGTTGCCCATCACCTTGGGAATGGTGAGCGGATGAACGCGCCCACGCCCACGCTGATACAAATCCACGAATCCGGTGTCCTGCGTGGTTTGCCCGCCCACGCACGATCCCGTGGCGATCACCGTCTTGTCGAGTAACTCGCCGCTAAGCGGGATTCCGGAGTCTTGGACCGCTTGGCGCGCGGCGACTACGGAAAATTGGGCGAAGCGATCCAGGTGATCCTGCAGGCTGCCGGGGAAATGTTCGCCGGGATCGAAGCCGCGCACCTCGGCACCGTTTTGAAAGCGCAACTTCGTGGGATCAACCAACTGCAGAGGGGAAATTCCGGAGCGGCCTGCGCGCAACGCGCTGCACATCTCCGAAGTGTTTTTTCCTAACGCACAGATAACCCCGAGGCCCGTCACGGCCACGCGCCGTCCCGGCATCGTTCAGTCCGCCGACATCGAAGAGTCCGCCGAAGAAGAAGCGTCGCCGGCGGCGGCGATCAGCTTCTTCACGCCTTCGACAACGTCGTTCACCGTGCGGATCGATTTCGCTTCTTCGTCGGGAATGGTTATGTGGAACTCATTTTCGAGGTCGAACAGCAGGGTAAAGGTATCCAGGGAGTCGATACCCATCTCCTGGAGCAAGGAGTCCGGGGAGATGCCGTCCGCCGGAACGTGCTTAATTGCGGCGAGCATCGAGATAATTTTGTCGGCAACGGCGTCGGACATGGTTACGGTCCTTTTTCAGAGCGATCAGTGCCACCGCGACAACCGCTATCTCCTGAAACCCGTGGCAAATTTGTGCAGGGGCAAACCTAGCTTAATGCGCCCCAAAAATCAAACCTTCTCACGACTTCCGATCTCGTTATCAGGCTGGCCGGGACGCGCGTAGCGCGATGCATACGCGGGCTCCGGCAGCGCCTGATCGCATCGGGGATCGCGCACCGGGGGGTCTGCCACTAGGCGCATCGGAATCACCCCCGCCCAGACGGGTAGTGCGTAATCTTCGGCGTCATCCTCGGGCGCACCTTTGCGCACTTTGGCCGATACTTCGTGCAGCGGCAGCTTCAAAACCGAGGTGGCCTTCATCTCCTTCTCGGTGGGGCGCCGCGCGTCTTCCCATCGGCCGGCCACGATTTTCTCGGTGAATGCGTGCAGCGCTTCCATCTTTTCCGCCGGGTCGCTGACCAAGGTGGCGGTGCCCAACGCCACCACCGAGCGGTAGTTCATGGAATGATTGAAAACCGACCGCGCCAGGACCATGCCATCTATCAGGGTCACCGTGAGGCAGACCGGCACGCCAGCGCTTACGTTGCGCAGCATGCGGCTGGCTGCCGAACCATGAAAATGGATGTCATCGCCGACCCGCGCGTACAAAGTGGGAATCACGAAGGGCTGCTGGTGCGCAACGAAACCGACGTGGCAAACGAATCCTTCATCGAGGATGCGGTAAATCTCGGCGCGATCGTAGACCCCGCGATGGGACTCGCGCACGACACGAGTATTGTCGGTGGGAGTAAATGGTTCCGGCACAACTCACCTCGTAGGGAAACGTGACGCAGAGTTGATAGCCAGCGTCACCGCGGCATGAGTGAGGATCGGACAACCAATTTAACACGCCGCGGCCCGTTTGAGCGAGGCCGGAAGGAACATGCTGAGGGTCGTCCTTGAAATCTGAGCCCTCGAGGGCAGGCTCGAAATGCCTGTAGCAAATCGCGCGTCTGCGACGGTTGCTTCTACCTGTGCGGACTTCATCTTAACCGATGACCCTTTAACTATTTTACGGCGTCGTGGAGGCCTTTTCCCTCCGTTCTTATCCTGAATTTTTCACTTATTTCGCGCCGTCGAGCTTGCGCAAATAATCGCCCCACTTCGGATCGTACCCTTCCACGCGATTCTCCAACCGCGCGCCTTCATTCCACCAATGGGCCTTTCCGCGGCCCATGCTGGCGCCTCTACGAGTGTGCATATCGAGCATGAAATCCTGCACCTCCACTTTCCTTTCGCCGCGAGCAACTACCGCGCGCGTCCAGCCCGCCAGCTCCATGGACATATTGTCTTTTTTCGCGGTGGCTAACAATCGCACCGCGTGGGCGCAATAAATCCAGCGGTCGCCGCGGTCGGGCATGCGTTGACGCTGCTGATTCAGAGCTTCGATGACCGCTGGCGCGGTGATCAGGCCAAAACCCACGTCTTCGGTGGCGATGATCTCCAATCGCCGCCAAAGGACCTCTTCTGCTTCGGGGCTGTGGGAAAAGAGTTCATAAGCCGCCAGCGCCGCGTCCTCCACCCATCCGCGGCGGATGGACTTCTGCAGCACCGAACGCAATTCGTCCACGCTGTAACCGTTCGCGGTTGTCGTGCGGCTCCAGACATCCTGGCTCTGATAGTTGGGCTGTTCTTCGTGTTTCATGGGCGACATGCTCCTTCCCGGGCAAACAGGGACTTAGGTGTAGTGCCTTAACACCCGCCGCTCCAATGACGAAGTGGCGAGGTAGAGGGTGAGGGCGATAAAAACGCTGATAAACGAAGCGGCCAGGGCCTGGTCCATGGCGAGGTCCGCGGTGGAAGTGGCGATCAGGGAACCAAGGCCACCCGTCTGCATCAGAAACTCGGCGATCAACGCCGCAAGGACGCTCTGCACCGAGAGAACGCGGAGCGCCACCGCCAGGCGTGGCATGGCCGCCGGCAGCGCCAGGTGCCACAGGCGGCTCCAGCGTCCCGCGCCCTGCACGAAGAAATATTCTTCAGCCATCGGCGGCAACGCCTTCAGGCCGGCGCTGGCAAAAACAAAAGCGGGCAGGAAGCACAAAATGATCACGGTGACGAAGACAGTGCGATCGTCGTAGCCGAAAAGGCGGGAGAGGACCGGGATCATGCAAACTACCGGTACCGATGTGAGGAGCAGGGCAAGCGGAACGCTCAGCGCAGCGAGGATTCTGGAGAGCCAGGTGATGATGGCCAGCAGCAATCCAACCAGCAGTCCCGCGGCCATGCCAAATAAGGCGACGGCGATGGTGTGCTGCGATGGTTGAATGTATTGCGAAAAGTTGTGGATCAGCTCGCGGAGCACCGCGAGCGGAGTGACGATCACAATTCCATTCAGGCCGCTGTGCTGGACCCAAAGACTCCAGCCCACCAGCAGCAGGATCACCGCCCACGTTTCCGAAATCAATCGCTTCATCTGCCGAACCTTCGCGCTACAACTCTTTCGAGTCCGGCAGCGGCCAAAAAAGCAGTGAGCGACATTACTGCGGCAACCACCACCGCGGCCCACATCAGCCGGATCTGAAAGTTTTGCATGGCATTCAAAATCACCAGGCCCAAACCCTGCGGAGCCCCGAACCACTCGCCCAAAATGGCTCCGAGGAACGAAGCGGCCACCGCGGCCTTGAGCCCGCTGGCGAGGTGCGGCAAGGCTGCGGGCAATTCCAGATGAACCAGCTGTTTCCATGCGTTGGCGCCAAAGCCGGTCATCACTCGCCGCAGCGCGGGAGACTCCGCGGCGAGACCTGCGCAGGCCGCAACGTAGAAAAGAAAAAATACTTGAATGCCGGCCAGCGCCGCCGGAGTCTGATCGCGGCTGAAAACCACGATCAGGATCGGCCCGACCGCAATCGGAGGCGTGGCATTCACCAGCACGGCCAAGCGGTCCAGACCCGGCCGCAACGGAGGCAGAAGATGCATCACCACCGCCAGCAACACTGCCAACGTGCCGCCAAAAAATAAGCCCTTGGCGGCCGAGGCGAGCGTATATGTGGCGGAACGGGCGAGCGAAGGCAGATTAGCTGGGTCGAACAGCGTGATGGCTACGTCGCTCACCGCCGGCAACGCGGGCCCGGCCACACCGGCTTTGCCGACCCACTGCCATGCGGCGAAAAACGCCGTCAGACCCAGAGCCGCGTATCCGAAATTGGCGACGGGGCGGCTTACCGCTCGATCCATTCGCTTGCTCCTGAGAATTCCAGCTTAGGGCTCCAGCCAAAGCGTGATCTGGTCGGTCAGTTGATGGAACTCCTCGCGCCGTAAAAGTTCAGGAGTCCGCGGCCGAGGAAATGGAACCTGAACCACTTGGGCGATGGCGCCGGGGCGCTCCATAACGATGGTCCGGTCAGAAAGAAATAGCGCCTCTTCCACGGAATGGGTGACCAGCAGCGTGGTGATGGCACGATCCCGCCAGATGCGTTCCAGTTCGATATTAAGGCGGCGCCGGGTGACGGCGTCGAGCGCTCCGAAAGGCTCGTCGAGCAGCAGGACATCCGGCTGCAAGCAAAGCGACCGCGCAATCGCAGCGCGTTGCCGCATTCCGCCAGAGAGCTGGCTGGGCCGCGCGAGTTCGAATCCCTTGAGACCCACCAAATCGATCAGCTCCTGCACCCGCTCCTGGTTCACCGGCGCCCCGGCCAACTTGAACGGCAAACCAAGATTGGTCCGCACGGAAAGCCATGGCAGCAGAGCAGGATCCTGAAATGCGACTCCCAAGCGATGGCGGCGTGCCAGCTCTTCCGGCGCGGCGCCGCCGATACGCACGGTGCCGCTCGAGGGTTTTTCAAGGCCGGCGACCAGATGCAGGAGGGTGCTCTTGCCACAGCCCGAGGGACCTACGATCGCCAGGAACTCGCCAGCCGGTACGGTAAGGTCGATGTGGCGAATCGCTTCGACGGTTACGCCGCGCCGCGGCACAAAACTCTTACCCAAATCGCGGATTTCGATGCTCGCACCGCTTCCGCTCATGCAATGGCCCTATCGAAGCGCTCCATGATCCGCGCGTATTGCTTGCTGACGCGCTCGCGCATTGGTCCGAGGTCGACGGTGAGCAACCGGCGGTCTTTCATCACCAGGCGGCCATCGATGATGACGGTCTGAACGTCGCGGCCCACGGTGTGCTCGGCCGCGGTAATCACCGGATCGTACATCGGGTACTGATCGTAGTCGCCGGTACCAATGAGGATAAGGTCGGCGCGTTTGCCCGGTTCGAGGCTGCCGATCATCGTTTCCAAATGCGCCGCACACGCGCCGCCGCAAACTACTTGACGCAGCATATCGGCGTAGCTCATGGGGCTCGTGCCATGCATCGGCGTGCCATCCAGAATCTGCTGGCCAAGCACTGCGTAGTGCGCCACTTGGAAAAGGTCGAGGGTGCCGCGGGTAGCGGCGCCATCGGTGCCCAAGCCGACGCGGATGTTACGGCGTACCATCTCAAATAAGTGTGGCTGGCCAATGATGAAATTATTCATCGCGCAGTGGCAGGAACTCACGTCGTTGGCCGCGTACAGATCGATTTCCTCGTGACTCATCAATACCGAATGGGCGCAGTGCAGGCGGTCATTCAGCACGCCGATGGAATTGAGGTACTCGGCTGGACGCATTCCATAGTTGTCGATGGTGTATTCCACTTCGTAGGTGCCTTCGCACAAGTGAGTGTGGATGCGGGTTTTCAGTTGGCGGGCGAGGGCGTCCATTTCCAGCCGCAGCGTCTCGGAGTTCACGATGATCTGGCGGAGCGCCAACCACGCGTTCACCCGGGAATGTTGCTCCCAACGCTTAACCAGGGCCTCGCTGCGCTGCAGAGCTTCCTCGGTGCTGAGACGGAAGCCTTGCGGCAGGCTGTGGTCGACGTCCATGGTGGACATAGCAATGCGGCCGCGGATGCCGATCTCATCAGCGGCTCGGCCCATTTCATCGGGACAAGGGCCACCCGCTTCCAGAAAGCAGGTAGTGCCACAAGCGATCATCGAGGAATACGCGCTCAGGCCGCTGCAGTAGACGTCTTCCGGTTCCAGCCCACTTTCGAAGGGGATCAGATAGCGCTTCCAGATCGGCTCGCGCAGGCTTCCCATATTTCCCAGAGACGCCAGTTTGCCGCGCAAGAACTGCTGCGCGGTGTGTACGTGGCAATCCACTAGACCGGGCATGGCGATCATGCCGCGGGCCTTCAGGGTTTCCTTGGCGTGAAAGAGGCCGGTCGCTTCGGTGGTGTTGCCCACCCATGCGATCTCGTTCCCGGCAATGGCGATCGCTCCATCACGAATCACCTTGGCGGCATCATCGAAAGTCAGCACTTCCGCACCGGTGATGAGCAGATCAATGCTGCGTGGTTCGATCACGTAACTCGGCTCCCGATTCGAAGATTTTCCGTGCGATGGTGCGCCTGCCGCGACGCGGCGCCCGGCGCCATCAGGAATTACAACGGTAATCCCTTGTAAGCTTCCGCGAGAAGGCTCAAATCCATGATCCGCGCCGGATCTGGCAGGTTGGTGCGTCCCGTTGCGCGGGCCACATCGTACATGGAACCGCGGAGTTGTTCATCGTTCACCCAGTACGGCCCACGCGTGCCCGGGATTTTCTCGAGCTCGAGCTGGAGCTGATTCAAGCGGGTCTGCTGATGCAGGGTAAATCCGAAATCGCGGCCATACTTGGAGACGACCAGGCCCGCCCCGTAGGCCGGATCTTTCTTATTATCGATGTAGCCCTGCAATAGGGCGCGCAGAAATGCAACGAAGGTCGGGCGGTCGGCGGCGAGCCGTTTTCGATCCATCACCAGCAATTGCGATGGGACGCGGAAGCCGAATTGATCCATGCGCGCGACCAGGAAGTCCTTGCCCGGTTTGAGATTCATATCTTCGAAAATGACCGGCTGATTGGTGACGTAGCAAAAGTAGGCGTCCCCCGCGCCAGCCAGAAGTGCGTCGGGCGAGAATCCAGTCGGAACGTAGCGGTGTTCGGGCGGGAGATGATTGATCTTAAAGACGGCGTCGAGAACATTGCGCTCATCCGGGCCCTGCACCAAAAAGCGGGCACCGGGGAGATCGGCCACTTTCAATACCGGCCGTTTCGGCAGGGAAATGAGCCCTTCGGGAGTGACCGGAATCATCGAACCGATGATCACGAAGTCGTTGCCGTGAACCTGCGCGTCGAGCAACTGCAGCCAACTGGTGAGGGCGATGTCCGCCTGGCCTGCCGCCAAGACGACTAGCGAGACCGGAGCGTTCGGACCTCCTCCAATATATTGGATGGTCAGACCGGCTTTGGCGAAGTGTTGATTCTCCATGGCGACGAAGATGTCGGCGTATTCGGAGTTGGGTATCCATCCGAACGCCAGCGTCAGTAGCTTGCTGGGTGCGCCCGCGTAAAGCAGCGGCGCAGCGCCCGCGATAGCGCTTAGGCCACACACTCCCGCACCTACCTGGAGGAAGCGCCGGCGGGTAAGCGGATTGCAGTTTTCGGTTGTTTCATCGTTGCTGGCCCGGGGCCTGGTATCCACGTCGCGGTTCATTTCTTCTGCCACCTTTGAATATCATTTGGCACTTAGAGAATGTAATGCAGCAAGAGGATGCCGGCCAAGACGTAAGCCAGCGGTTTTACTTGGTTGGCGCGGCCCAAGGCTGCCAGCAACAAAATATTGGTGATGAACCCCAGCGCCAGGCCGTCACTGGCTGAACCTAACAGCGTCAACATCACTGTCACTAGAGCTGTGGCGGCGACTATACCGTCGCGCAAGTCCAGGTCGGCGAAACCTTCAATCATAAAGATGCCGATCATCACCAGCGCCGGAGCCGTTGCCACCGCCGGCACCATGGCAATCAATGGAGTGAGGAATAACGCCACCAGAAAACATAAAGCCACGGTGATGCTGGTCAACCCGGTGCGGGAGCCCTGTTCCACACCGGCGGCAGACTCCAGGTAAATCACGGTGGTGGTGGTTCCCAACAGGGCGCCGCCGGAAGCGGCAGCCGCATCGGCGGAAAGCGCCTCGCGCAATTTCGGAAGATTGCCATTTTCATCGTTGAGGTGGGCGCGGCCGCCAACCGCCATTAACGTGGCCATCGCGGAAAACAGATCCATGAAGAGCAAAGCAAACACGATGGGAATGCTCTGGCTGGGATGGTGCAGCGGATACAGCAGATCGAGTTTCAGAAAGAGCGGCTGAATCGAATGAGGCCAACCGAAAACCTGATGAGGAAGCGGCGTGAGTCTGGAACCGGCACTCACGCCCGGCAAGAACAATCCGGCTACAGTAATCAGCACAATCGAGAAAATCAACGCGCCGCGGACGCCGCGGTTCACCAGGATCACCGTAAGCACAATTCCCGCGAATCCCAGCAGCACGCGGGCCGAGGCAAAATTTCCGAGCGCGGCAATCGAGTGCGGGTCGGCGACGACGATTCCTGCGTTTTTCAGTCCAATGAAAGAGATGAAGAATCCGATGCCCGCACCAACGGTCTTTTTGAAGGAACCAGGAAAAGAGTCAATGATCTTACGGCGAACGCCGGTCGCCGAAATTAACAGAAATAAGAGTCCGCTGTAGAACACCATGCCGAGCGCAGCCTGCCAGGGAATGTGCATGCCCTGGCAAAGCTGCACCGCAACGTATGCGTTTACTCCCATTCCCGGAGCCATCGCCAGCGGATAGTTTGTGCGCAATCCGATCACCACGCTGAAGATCGCAGCGGCCAGCGCGGTGACGGTGATCAGTGCGCCGCGGTCCATCCCCGATTCCGAAAGAATCAACGGGTGAACGATGAGCACGTACGCGAGGGTGCTGAAGGTGGTGAGGCCGCCCAGGATCTCGGTCCCAAACGTGGACCCGCGTTCGCGATAATGGAAAATGCGGTCGAACGCGCCCGACAAGCGTGGGGCGCTACTTTGCCGAAGCTCCGGTGAGTTTCCAGCCTTCTGACTCATTGGATCGGGACGACCTCAGAAGCCTTTCGCGTCCGAGAGACCAATAGGCCCATCGACTTAGTCCATCGAATCGCGATCAAAACACTACCAGACCACCGGATGAATCTCACCGGTGCGGACATTCACGAAACCTTCGGGCAGCGCGTCGCTCGGCGGCATAAAAGTCCAATTCCAGGGAGGGCAAGTGAGAAACGCATAGCAAAGTGCTTCGGTGACGTGGTCCACGCCCAGAAATTCCTGAATGCGTGGTACCGGCTTTTCCATCCACTGCAATTTTTCCATCTCCGCACGCATCGCTAACAGGTCGCTGGCCAGCTCTTCCGCCGGACGCGCGGTCATCAGCCCGCCCACCTCGAGCCGAACCTTGGCCGCCACTTTGCCATGGCTGACTAGAACAAAGCCTCCGTCCATCTCCGACATCGCATTGATTGCGATGGCCATGGCCTGGTCGCTGCTGCCGATCACCCAGGCGTTGTGATTGTCATGAACGATCGAGCAGGCCATCGCGGAATCGGGCGTTCTCATCCCTACATCCTTCCAGAACATTCGCGAGACGCGCGTGCGGCCCGAGTAACGATCGAGCAGCGCCACTTTGGTGATGGCCCGCGCCTCGTCGCGCTGCACCACGCCATCCTTCACGGGTAGTTCCACGGTGAAGAAATCGCGCTCGAAATGGAAAGGTGGAACCACCGCGGCCTGCATGGTGGTGCGTCCGGCGGGCGCGCCCACTGCGAAGTCCGCGGCCTCAATCTTCCTTCCCAGATGGACCGTCTTCGTTGCCCATTGCGGCCAGTCGATTTTCGGAACGGGAACCAGCATTTTGTAGTCTTCTGAAACTTTCAACCCATCGGCGTAGACAGCTTTGATCTTCACTTGCTCGGGATCCGACAGCAGCACCACGTCGGCGTAGCGGCCAGGGGTGAGCGAGCCCACCAGGTGGTCAATGCGGAAGTGGCGCGCCGTGTTGTAGCTGCCCAAGGTGTAGGCGATCTCCCGAGGCACGCCAGCCTCGATGGCGCAGCGGATGTTGTGGTCCATCGCGCCGCGGCGCAAAGTGGTTTCCGCGTTGCGGTCGTCGGTAGTGACCGCCACGTTCGACCAATCGCGCAGACCTCTCTCCACCAAATACCTAAGTATGTGGGTGGCATTGGGCCGCGCTTCGAGAAAGATTCCTCGCTCCAGCTTGTCCCAGGCCTCCTGGTCTTCGCGGATTTCGTGGTCCGAACTGATTCCCGCCGCGGCAAAGGCGCAAATTTCTCCCGGAGAAACCAAGCCGGTGCCGTGGCCCTCGACCACTCCGCGGGCCTCCAGGGTGGCCTCGATGTTTTCCCAAAGGCGCTGGTATCCCGGATTTTCCGGGTTCACCACCGCGGACCAATCCATCACTTCATCGAGGCCGGTGACCCACAGGTTGCGGTCAATAAAGTCGCGGATCTCGCGGTAGCCGTAGTAGCCGCCCGATTCCTCCCAGCCGGTGGGCGGAGTGGCGGAACCCAGCGAAGGGAAAATCTTGAAGGGACTTCCCTGCTCGCGCGCCATCAGCCAGAATTCCACGTTTCGTGCGCCATTCACGTTGGAGAATTCGTGGGAAGCCTCGATGTTCCACGTGGTGCCGAAGCGCAGCACCAGGTCCGCTTCATACTCCGGACTCAACATGGTGCTTTCGATGTGCTTATGAGCTTCGCCAAATCCCGGCACCGCCCAAAGGCCGCGCACCGAACTTTTCTGACGGGTAGTAGCTTTCCACGCCCCATGTGGGCCCACCCAGGCTATGCGCTGCCCCTTGATCACAATGTCCCAGTTCTCCTTCCAGGTGAGGCTATGCGAATTCAAAAGGGTGGCGCCTTCGAGCACCAGGTCTGCTTCGTGCTGCCCCAGCGCGACGCTGACGAGTAGTTGGCGGGTAAGGATCTCTTGGCTCGGGGAATGAGCGATTCGCTTGGCCTGCACCATGGCAAGGCTCCAGTAGTCGGACTCTGCTGCGTCTAATTCTATGATGGGACCCCAAAATCTTTCATACAGCCCAAAACCTTGCAAGTGTAAACTTCTGATGGCAACGATAAGATTTTCCCGTCCCAAAATGGCCCACTCGAAAATGAACGAGCACTCATTCCCCGGAACCATTGATGCGGCTACCCGCTCCGGCGCGGTACGAGCAGCACAGGGCGAGACTCCCTTTGACTTGCTGATCATCGGCGGGACCATCGTGGATGTGGTTACCGGCGAATTGCGCGCGGCGGATATCGGGTTGACCGGAGCGATGATCGCCAGCGTGCATGCTCCGGGCTCACGCGTGGATGCCGCAACTACGCATAACGCCGCCGGGAAGTGGATTTGCCCCGGCTTCATCGATACCCACGTGCATTTTGAGAGTTCCCACATGCTGCCGGCGCACTATGCGGAGCAGGTGGTCGTTCAAGGTACCACCACCATCTTTTGTGACCCGCACGAGCTGGCCAATGTGCTCGGCCTCGCCGGGGTGCGCTACGCGGTGGAAGCAAGCCGGGGCCTGCCGTTGCGCTTTGTGTTCGCGGCGCCGTCTTGCGTACCTTCCGCCCCAGGGCTCGAACGCGGCGGCGCCGAATTTAGCGGCGCGGAGATCCGCGAGATGCTCTCCTGGGACGAAGTCGCTGGGGTGGCTGAAGTGATGGACATGCGCGGAGTGCTCCGGCAAACGCCGCGTATGGTTGACGTCGTCGCGGCCGGCCTCGCGTCCGGCAAACTGATCGAGGGCCATGCTCGCGGGCTGACTGGTGCGCAGCTACAGGCCTATCTTTGCGCGGGCGTTACCTCCGATCATGAAATCACTTCGGGCGAAGATCTTTTGGAGAAGCTGCGCGCTGGGCTGGCCATCGCCATTCGTGGCTCGCATGACTACGTTCTGCCGGGGGTGGTTGAGGCTCTGCGCAAGCTGCCACATCTGGGGTCGCAGGTGAGCATCTGTACGGACGACGTTCCGCCGGATTACCTGGTGGAGCACGGTGGCATTCGCGATGTGCTCCGCCGCTTGGTCGGCTACGGCATGAATGCGGCGGACGCCATTCGATGCGCGACCCTGAACGCGGCCGTGCGGTTGCGGCGGCTTGATCTGGGAGTGGTGTGCGCGGGACGGATCGCGGATTTGGTGGTGCTCGGCGCGCTCGATCAGTTCCGCGTGGACGGAGTTTTCGTTGCCGGGCGGCACGCCGTACAAGATGGGCAATGGCTGATCCCGCCCACGTTGCGGAAACCGCACGCGCTACCAGCGCCGCCGCTTCATTCCGTCAATCTAGCGGAAGTTTCCGAAGACGAGTTTCGTGTGCGCGTGCCAGGTGAGCCAGCAGGATCCGCCAAGGTGCGTGCGATCTTTGGTATGCGCTTCACGGAGTGGCGCGAGACCGAAGCGAAGGTAAGCGGCGGGATTGCTTCCGTGCCGGACGATGCCAGCCTGATCTACGTGCGTAACCGCCATGGGCGGGAGGACGCCACCGGACAATGCGCCATTCAACTAGGCATCGGGCGAATTCGCGGCGCGATCGCCACAACTTACTCCCATGACGCGCACAATCTGGTGGTGCTTGGTGGAACGCCTGGCGATATGCAACTCGCCGCCAATACTTTGATCCGTTGCGGCGGTGGTATGGCCGTGGTTCAGGACGGAGTTGTACTGGCGCTGGTGGAATTGCCGGTCGCCGGAATGTTATCGGAGCTGTCGCCTGCTGCGCTTGCGGAGAAGTTCAAGGCCTTGCGTCATGCGGCCGGCCAAGTGACGGAGTGGAAGCCACCGTACTGGACGTTTAAAGCCATCGAAGGCACATGCCTGGCGTGCAATCCCGGTCCGCACCTTACGGATCTGGGTCTGACCGATGGCACCACGCAGAGGCTCGTTTCGACGCAGCCCTAGCCGCGTCCGCAATTACTGCTGCGTAAAGGTGACCGGCTTCTTGAACTCCTGCTTGATTTCGGGGCTGAGCTTGTCGAAGTGGCTGAGCAGGGTGACTAGCTGCCAGATCTGCACGTCGGTGAGAGTGGCCTTCCATGCCGGCATGCCGGTCCAACGGACACCGTGCTGAATGATGTAGTAGTTTTGGTTTTCGGGCATGTCTGGCGCGTCGTTGGCGAATTGCGGCGCGGGCGGATAGAAGCTTTGGCCGAAGGGGCGCTGCGGCGTTACTGGATCGCCATGGCAGCCCGCGCAATTGTCGCGATAGACGCCGGCCGCGGCGCGCAGGTTTTCATCGGTGGCTTGAACGGGATTCGATATCGTCGGGGCGTTCCGTTCCGTGGAGGCATCCACGACCTTCATTGCGAAGTGGGTTTCCATGGCGCCGGGCTGCTGGTCCGCACGAAAATTCATGTGGCCGGTCAATACCACGCACAAGGCAACCACCGCCAGCAATATCGCTACTACAATCCCTGAAAGAAACCCTCGCATCGACGTATCTCCTTAGCGTGTGTGTTCCAGTTCGTTTTCTATTGCGCGCCTGCCAGCCGATTATACTTCTTCAGGAGCGCACGAAGCTGGTCGTGTGGCAGGGCCACCACGGTCCGGTCGTTGACGCCGGTCATCGTTTCGGCGGCGACCATCGCGTTGATCACCGCTTCTTCAGTTGCCTGCACGGTACCCGCAAACAGCGCGTCGATCTTATCATTGGCGAGCATGGTTAGGTGGCCACCTTGTCCGTTTCTCCCGCGGCAGGATTAGCGGTGGAGAGACTGGCTCTCTCTGCCAGACTGAATCCACAAGACTTAAAAGCAGGAATTGAGCGGATACGCCCCGTATCCGACTTTGTCCGCCAGCGTCGGTATTAGCCCTTGAGGAGAATACCGACATGAAAGTTTCGATTTACGTCCGCGAGAGCGGCACGAGGAAGCTGCGCAAGGCAAACCGCAACGAGCCCCTAGGCGCGGCGTTTGTGCTCCGCTACGGCACCACGTGGGAGACGATCGATGCCATGACATGGGACGGAGCCAAGTCCGCGCGGGACAACAGGGAGGGCGCATTGGCGAAAGGATGGCTCCCCGAGCCCAAGCCAAGACAGCCCCGCGTCGCCGCTCCGAGCGTGCTGATGCTCGACAAGGCCATCGACGACTATCTCGCCGAAATCAAGGCGGGACGCAAGCCCAAGACCCATGCCGCCTACATGGCTTCGCTCCGCTATTTCTACGAATGCGTCGGCAACAAGCCCATGGCCAGCGCACCGACGGTTTGGCGCGCGGACATGCTCGCGTTTGCGGCGTTCCTGCGAGACAAGAAAAACCAGTCGCCGCGCTCATGCAACAACAAGTTTGAGAACGTGCTTTCGTTTTTGAAGCGCCACAAGCTGACCGCCGCGGCCTTGGAGATTACCCCGCACGACCGCCCGCAGTTTGTCCAAACGGAGCCCGAAATGTACGACCAGTCGACGCTGGACGCGTTCTTCGGCGTATGCGACGACGGCGAGCGCCTGCTGTTCGAGTTTTTCCTGATGACTGGCATGAGGGAACAGGAAGTAATTTACTGCACTACTCGGAGCCTGGATTTTGTACAGCGCGTTGGTCGAGACTCTGCGCCAGACAGCGGCTCCGGAGGTGCTTGTTGACGAACTGGAGAGGGTGGTAAAGGAATTGAATAGGGTTGTCGAACATTGAATGTCTTGAAGCACAAGTTGGAGGGCAAGAACCAACATCTAAATTTCGAAAGGAGTGAGAACTCGAATGAAAACCGCACTCAAGCTTTCAACGTTCCAGATTGGCGCTCCGGTTAAGCGCGGGCAGGGACTCCGGATCGGCGCGACTCGACGACCGCCTCGCGGTGTGCCAAGAGCCCGTTATACACGAGACGGCCTCGGCGCTCGCCATAAGTGACCCACCTGTGTTCGTCTAAAGTGACCCGCTTCAGTAACTCATCTTAGAATCCATTTTGTGACAGGCGGGTCGGGCAAGGTGCAGCAACGGCGCTCGTGGCATGGGGGTGGGTGTATTGTGAGCGATTGCGATTAGCCTTGGGGCTCTCGCAAGGAAGGTCCGTTGATGTGAATCGTCTGGCACTGGTGCCGCAAGCGGCTGAGCAGGGCCTCGGTCAGGTCTTTATTGCCGAGCGAGCGCGCCCATTGGTCGTACTCGAGGTTCGTGGTGATGAGTCGTGGTCTTGCGGCGGTAGCGCTCTTCCATCAGTTTGAAAAAAATGTCCGTCTGCTCGGGACGCAGATTGAGATACCCGACTTCATCGATCAGGTCTTTAACACGGACATACCAGCACGCTGCACCATTCACTGTTAATGCTTTTCTCTGGTTAATTTTACCCAGAATGGAAGCTCAGTGCCATCAGATGTGGTTGCAGCACCGAAGAGAACACCCTCATGAAGATAGAGCTCCAGCTCGATATTGTAGGGCGGCGAAGGTGCATCGGGGGTCTTCAAATCACCACGCGTCACGCAATACACTCGGGCATTGCTCACATCTGGCTTCTCACAAGGTGAAAGTACCGCGTTCTCTCCGACTCCCGCCTGTACTGAGGTCGAGGAAATGGAGACGGCCAACGGGACGTTCTCCTTCCAGGTCTGAACCGTTCCACTCCAACGCCCAGCCAATCCTCCTTCCACGACAAACGTACTTTTAGCAGGTAAGAGCTTCGCCACTATCCCCTTGACGATTTCGAGAGGAATTCTGGTGCCAGTATTCGAGATTACGGCGATCGAAAGGGCCGCGTCCGGGATCAGTTGGAGAACAGCGCTAGAGTCTTCGGTTCCTCCCTGGGCAAATATGCCGACGTAGCCTTCCACAGTATTTCTTTCCCAGCCGAAGCTGCAATGCTCTCCCGCGTCGGCCTTATCCGAGTAAAGAAGCTCACGGAGACGGTCCTTGGGCAGAATTTCTTTCTGCCCTCGAACAGGCTCGCCCAATACGAACGATCCAAAGATTGCGAGGTCGTGAGCACTACAGCGGACCGATGAGGCGGCGGGAGTGTCAGACACACGAAGCGGTTGTCGGACTCTGGAATCGTCGTAGTTAACTGCCGATCCTGGGTGAATGTCACCTGTCATTGACAGATAACAGTTCCTCATTTGCAATGGTCGGAAGATGTGCTGTTCAAGAAATTCAGATAAAGACTGACCGGACACATTAGAGATCACCTGCCCAAGAACGCCGTACCCAAGGTTCGAGTAGTCGAAGTGATCTCCTGGTGGCCAGAAAACAACGCCGTAGCGCTCAATTGCAACTTCGGTTGAAACTTGACAGTGGACATCGCCTACGACGCACGTCCGGTCGTATGTTGTTAGTCCCGCCGTATGGTTCGCGACTCTGTGGACCGTGGCTCCGGAGACGTCCCACATTGGGCTGTGAAGCTTCGCGGAATGTAGATAGTCGTTTGCCGGGCGGTTGAGATCAATCTTGTCCTCCGCTTCGAGGATAACCAGAGAAGTCCCAGTTAGGGCTTTTGTCACTGACGCCACGTAATAAGGTGTGTCCGGCGTTGCGGAAACGCGTTTTTCACGATCAGCGAGACCGTAGCCAGACTCGTATAGAACCTTTCCGTGGCGAACTACGGAAAGCGTTATTGATGGGACAATTCGGGGGCTCACTCGTTCTCGAATGAACTTATCAACCGCTTCCATCTTCTGGCGGTCCTCTGAAGCGTTTCCAGTGGGTGACTGACTCCACAGCGGTGAATGGAGGCACAGCAATAGGCAAAGTATCAGAACGACTCTCCGAAAGCCGCCGTTTAAGACCATCGCTTGAGTTGGTGACGCGGTTAAGCGCATCGCGATCCGCTTTCCTTTCTGCCTGACAGGTTTGGTGTAATGGTTCACGATTTTCTCCCGGGCCCGAGGCCTTTTTCTCAAATTGAGCCCGCCCTAGCGGGAGGCGATTGTGATTGGTCCCACAGTCGCGGCCAATCCATCATGACATGTTATGCCGACAGGGGTATGAGAGGGGAAGACTTCTCGGCGCGCGTCTATCCTACGACCTCCCGCTTCTTGGGGTGGGTCAAATCTGGTAAGCAGAGGTGGGTCAATTTTGGCGAGCGCCTAAGGTCGCAGCCACTATCAAACCTCGTCTGCACTCACAACCACTGCGAACGACGTTCCGATTGCCTCAAAATGTCTTTGACCGCAACGAACCTTGTCAGCTTCCGTTGTGCGGAGCTTTAAAAAGTCCTTCGTGCTTTTTGTCTCTCTCACCAAATATAAAGTTTCGTCATTGTGCTTGAGAATTGCCCAGTCTGGGTTGTATCTGCCGATGGGAGTATCGATCTCAAACCACCGTGGCAGCTTGACGAAGAGTTTGATGTCGGTTCTTCCATCGAGTTTCTGCGCGAATTCTCGTTCGACTTGAGAGTCGTAAACAATGTATTCGTAAATAGAATGGTTCACTTGCAGGGCCGTCAAATAGTTGATGAGTTCTTCGTTCTTGAATAGCTGTTGACGCCATTCGAACTCGGGATCAGTTGTGGGGATACGCATGCACCCACGAACCATCGACGCCCTCGTCCTGCTGGGCGAAGTCGTGCGCCCGCTTCCAATCGCCCTTGGCATCCCACCATAGCCCGGCGAGGACGTGCGTGAGTCCGGGTGGCGGCTGGGTCGTCGCGGTGAGCGATTGGCGGAATTCGTCGAAGGTCATTTTGAGTCCCACGTGACCAATCCACGGATGTCGCGCTCGTCAGCTTTTCCCAATGACATCATCGATCTTCCGCAACGGGATGGTCTGCGGTGTTCAGGTGCGGCGCTACCGGGATTCCCGCGATCATTGCTCCAATATGCGCTTGACTTCACTGGCGACGAAGCTTACGAAGCGCATCGCATCATTTTCTAACTCAGACGTCGTCGAGCCGGAATTCTTCAGCCGATTCTCTCTGACCGCATGAATGACCGAGCGCCACACGGTCGGAACGGTTTCCATTGTCCAGCCATAGGCTCGGTCCTTGGAAACCAGTGTCCCGTGATACGCCGAATAAAGAATGCGGCAAGCAGTGAGGACTGCGTAGGCATTGTGGACGAATGCGTCCTCGGATCGATTCCCGCGGTTGGAGATCAAGTCTTCCTTAAGGTAGTTCGCTTCCAACAGGAGCGCATCATTGAGGCATTGACGGGACACATGGGGTGCGATGAGCTTCGCGTTCTTGCCCCACAACGTGACGCCGGACTGGGCAACATTCATCCAGATGATCGGGTTTCCGTCTGATCCATGTCGGACGAGTTTTCCCGTGTAGTGGTAGAAGCCGCAGCATCGCGAGGCCTTCTCGAGGAATTCATCGTCAATGACGAAGCGCATGTCGATTCGTTTGACCCAGCGGTTTTCTTCCCCTTTGCTCTTGAACCACTCATCCAGTTCGGAAAACTCGCGGTCATCCAAATCGCGGACGGTAACCGCGACGCAATCAACATCGCTGCACATCTCGTCGAACGCATCGTAGGTCAACGATCCCCACAAATAGACTCCAACGAGATTCCCACGGAGTATCTCGGGGAAATCGGTGGTCATCGCCTGCAAAAGGCTGGACAAGTCCTTCGGGATGTTCTTGGCGAGACTCATTTTCTCGCGGAAGAATATCAGCTATCGGGCAGAGGTGCGCGGCAGAACTGCGGAGAGAGCTATGCAAATGACGGCGGCGCTCGTTTTTACCGAACGACAGAAGGCACAACACAACAAAAATTAAAACCGTTTACACAGAAAGCTTGACACCGCCGCCAGAGACCGCCACGCTGAAACTCGTTCCTCTGGCACCGCAAGAGAACGGCGACACGACTTTCTATCGACTGAACTTTTCAGAAGCCTTCACCGCCCTCGGAGCGCAACTTGTCAAACTACAGGTCTATCACTCAACTGACAATCTTTGCTGTGGCGCGGCCGACGAGGAGAGCGGAGGCCGGAGGGTCATTCTGGACTTGCCTGATGGAAAACAGGCTCTATCAGTGGACGAGAGGACGGAAGTCGACAGCTATGATGATTCAGCCGTAGATGCCGACACCCACATAATTTGCGAGTCCAAGATTAACTACCTGCGCGGCACCGCAGGAAACCTGGAAAGCATCGCCACCGAGTCCCGATGCACGCAGAACAAGCAGCCGCTGCCGGAGGTCAAGAGGCAGATATTTCGCTGGAACGCGGAAGCCCATCGGTTCGACGAAGTGAAATAGGTTATCTGCTAGCCCCGAATAATACTCCTTCTTTCACTTCTTCACTTTCCAGTTGCTCTGCGCCGACTTTGACACCAGCAGCAACCCTTCCGGCTCATCCATTGTCTTCACCCATAACTGCGGCTGCCGGTTATCGTAATCCGCCACTACAACGCGGTAGTAATACGTCTTTCCTGCTTCTGCATTCAGCTCTGCCGCTCCACTCAATTTCTGCAATGCCGCGAACATCGATTGGACATCAGAACACAGCCGGTGAGCTCCGGGTTCAACCAAAAAAGATATATACGCGCCTTCGTGCGGCGCTCCCACCCAATTCCCGTCCAATCCCGCTCGCGTCGTTACGTGCCCGAACGTATGGTAATGAGGGTCAGATTCATATTCCTCGATGACATACACCAGCGCCTTGTCAGATTCCAGCTGTGTCACGGCATGCTGTTTCTTATTCACCGTCACATCAAATTGTGTTTTTATAGGACCGCAACCCGCCGCCGTCCTCAAATCGGTCGCCTGTTCCTGTCCAAACACGGGTGCCGCCAGCAACAGCGCTAAGAAAATGAACTTGTGCATGGTCCCCTCTGTAATCCGCATCTTCAGCTAAGCCCCAAAGCACTCTGCACATACGACGCCCCATTGCCGATTTCCGTTTCTTCAAGTTTCCCGGTCCGAACTGCCACACATGTCAGGTCAGATATCTTCACCGGACAGTGGACGGTCAGTGGTGATGGAACCCGAGACTACAGAGCAGGAGAGCGCTCGGCTTCGAGAAAACAGCGCTGGTCTTTTCAGCGGACTGTCTCTGCTCTCTTCGTGTACCTGCCGAGAGGGAATTCCACGAGACACGCCGCAACGCTCACCACGAAAACAACCAGCAGGAAACGCTCCGGCTGTAATGGGACAATGTGGAATTCAGCGAGGACTACGTAGACGGCTGCCAAAAAGAAGAATGGCCCCGTCATGTAGCAATGCAGCCGACCGCAGCGACCCGCATTCACGATGCAGCCAGTTCCTGCCACGGCGAGCGCAGGAATCCAGAGCCAAACGCGACCAACCGGCCAATAGTATCCGGCGACCAACATCACTGTCGGCAGACACCAAATCAGGCAAGCCCACGGGCTGCAAACCAAATCCCGGCTCGCGCAACTGTCATCCATGATTGAATCCTGCGAGAAGGTGTGGGGGCATCGTTAGGGACACGTGGCTCACGCCTACGGCTTGCGGCAACAGAGGGAACAGAATCGAGGACATCGACTGAGATTCCTCCGAACCTAGCTTCGAATTTGCTTTCACGGACAGCAGTTCACCAACAACGTCGGCAAAGCCAAGCGCGTGAACCACGGGGCCGTCCAAAAATACGGCACGCGGAAGCTGGTCGCCCCACTGCGCGTCTTGGCGGTAGACGGCGACCTCATCCCAATCAATGTCATGTTGGTTACAGCAGCGCGGCCGGGGATGCTCCGAGTCGGATTTCAGGCGGCGTGCCAGTTGTGCCGCAAATAAATGGTTCTTGTCCCAATACTGCGTGACCCTCTGGTCAGAGAGCCGCGCCAACACTTCCGTGCTCGGACTGGAATAGTCAGTTGGCAAAATTGGTTCCCACACTGCGAACACGCGAATGTGCGAATTAGGATTGTGCTTTAGCACGTCCTGAACTGCGGAGGCCCCCCGCAGACATCCCGGTCATGTAGGCGAAAGCAGCAGGACTATACGCACGTCTCCCGACGCCGAGTTGAATGCCGCATGCATTTGGTCGAAGTTCTCTGGCGCAAGATAGACGAGAGGCGGCTGTCCGGCTGGGACTCTTTGCTCGCTGGAAATGTCTGCTAGCAAGCCCGCCAGCACTTGAGGGAAGAACAGCAGAAAAACAACCAGAACCGCCGCTAAGCCCAAGAGGATAAGTGCAATCCTGCTTTGCCGCGTTCGGCATTTAATACCTCGATAGACTTGAAAAAATCCCGCCCCGAGCAAGATAACGGAAAGCCCTAAAAGCCAAGGACGAGCGGCGTTCAGGAAGACAGAAGCCCCGGCCAGCCCCGCTGCACCCAAGAACGGCAAGGGGAGGCAACACCCAAGCGTGAGGAGCGACGAGACCATCGCACCCAACGAAGCGGCGATTGTCTTTCCACTCGCCATCAGACCTCCAAATCACGTTCCCTTCGGATGGCATCGCGCAGTCTCTGATGAGACGGAGCGCCATTGCCATCCGCATACAGGCGACACATCAACCCGAACGAAGCGGTCCCTGCCTTTTGGGGTTCAATGTCGCGGGCATTTATTCGTATGGTTGGTGAGCCAGGAAATCTCAGCGATTGAGCCATCGGTGCGCTGCTCACCAAGACCTCATTTAGATGCGCTTCAAGACTCTCCCCCGCGAGAATTTCACGTAGCCGTTCAAGCAAGAGAGCATGATTTGGGCAGTTCGGGACGCACAGGACTTCGATTTTTATGCAACACCCTCGTGCTTGGAACCCTCGTGCTTGGAACCTTATACGCAGTCAGAACGGGGCAATGACCGTTTTGCTTCCCACGCGCACGCCTAAGTTGGGAGTTGCACTTTGCCAGCGCATCCTTTAATTCCGCCTCCAGCTTGGCGAGGGCAGCGCGCTTTGCGTGAATGTCGTTCAGTTTGTGGTCAAGCATCTTCTGCACTTCGGAGCACGCTCGGAGGTCATTGCTGCGGAGCGAGAGGAAATCACGAATTTCGTTCAGAGAAAATCCGAGCGCCTGCAAACTGCGGATGAATTGCAAGGATAAAAGGTCGGTTGAAGAATAGAGTCGAAAACCGCCTTCGCTGCGCAGGGGCGCTGCGAGAAGGCCACTCCGCTCGTAGAATCGTACGGCATCTATGCTTACTCCGACCCGTTTCGAGATTTGACCGATTTGCATGGACTCATTCCGCCTGCGGCTCATCCACCCCTCCAACGCTACACCCTAGAGTCTAGTCCAGAGTCAAGCCCAAATCTCCAAAACGAAAGCCCCCCGGCATACTATTGCTGTCCGCGCCGGGGCAAGGGCAGCCTGCCATGTGAACGGACAGCCTCATAAAAGCGAGGGGGGTCTTATGAACTGGATTCGCTTGGCACTGACGGTGTTTGCCGGGGGATTCGTGGCATCGCTGACCGATTGGCTGTTCATGGGCGATTGGCTCTACAAGCGATATAACCAACACCTTGAAATCTGGCGGTTCCCGCATGGTGAGGGAGAAATGAAAGCTATCGCGTGGTACACTCCTCTGCCTTTCGTCACTTGCGCTGTCTTCACACTATTGTGCGCTCGCCTGAATCTCCACTCGTACAGCGCGACAGTCAAATTGGCGCTCGCCATTTGGCTTGTCGGGCCTTTGCCGTTGCTCATCGGCAATGCGCTGTTCATCAAACTGCACTCCGCAATTGCAGCGTCTTATTCTCTTGGATGGCTGGTGAAACTGGTAGTGGCAGCCGTGGCTGTGACTTTGATTCTCCGTTAGGTTGCGGGATGCCGTCGATCAATCTCCTCCATGATCCGTTCTGCCCAGCGGACCCCGTCAGAGATCGCACCGGCAAACGTGGCGAGTCAGGCCCAAGCCACGTAGCCACCGCTAAGCTGGTCACAAAGCCTTCCACCGCCTCTGAAACACGCCAGCCGCTCCCAACCCCTGCGGGCAGCCAATTCGGCGCAGAATCGGCATACGCGCTCGCGGGCTGAGAGTCGGTCATCTCCATGTTCCCAGAGCCGCCCAGATGCCCCGCCGAACGCTCTCATTTGCTCCTGTCAAAATCGGAGGCGTAGTTCCCACTGCCAGAGCGAGTCCTATTGCATGGGTTGCTCGCACGTTATACTGGGCGGTCTTGGACAACTCCCAATCGGATTCAACATGCCGGACGCGGCTGTCGCACGAGCACCCGAGGACACCAGAGAGCTTGTCAGTTTGTGCCGCTCCGGCCGAGCTGGGCGGGTACTAGCTTTGGCAGACGAACAGGTGGCGACGCTCGGTCTGAAACTCCCCCGCCCGCCTACGCAGAATTTTTAGCGCCCGGAGGTCCACGTGCTTTGGTTATACGAATCTTTCTTTCCTGTGGTCTGGATCGCCTTCCTTCTCTACTGGCAAATCAAAGCCACCGATACCAAAACCACTCAGCGTCTCGAGCCCGCAGCCTCGCGCATCCTCCGCGTCCTCATCTTCCTGATCGTGATCGTCCTGCTCTCGACAACTCGCATCCCGCTGCGATGGCTTTACCTCCAGCTCTGGCCGGTTGGCTTTTGGCCCTTCTGGCTGGGAGCTGCCGTCACCATCGCCGGCCTTCTGTTCGCCGTCTGGGCGCGCGAGCACCTCGGCAGAAACTGGAGCCGCTCCGTCACCATTAAGCAGGGCCACGAGCTGATCACCACCGGTCCCTATGCCGTGGTCCGTCACCCAATCTACACCGGCATTCTGACCGGGTTTCTTGGCATGGCGATTGCAATCTCCCAGGTGCGCGGGTTCATCGTTTTCGTCCTCATCTTCCTCGTGTTCTGGGTCAAGCTCCGCATGGAGGAGGAGTGGATGCGCTCCCAGTTTGGGGAGACGTATGCTACCTATGCCCGACAGACCGCCGCCCTGGTGCCCTACCTCCTCTAATCGCCTCCACCCCGAAACGCACTGCTCCCGGGCGAATATGTTTCAAAAGGTCCGGATCAGCCAGAACAATCCCTGCCAACGACTTGCATCGTTCTTGTATTAAAATTAGGCAGCGGGGAGCGAGCAGGAGCCGCGAAAACGGCTACGTTTTCGACGTTGCAATTTTCCCATTTTTCGTGATATTTTCCGCATGCAGTCAATCGGCTACTATCGCAAGTCTTTTGTATTCAGCGGGAAATCGAAACTGGCTCTCGCCCTGACGAGTGAGTGAAAAACGGTCATTTTGTCGCTATTCCGCGAAATTCCATCTTTTGTTTTCATACCCATCAAAGGGGGTCGCCCTGCGCAGCCATTTTTCTGCCGACGGGCAGGCAGAAGGCCCCGTAGCGCCGACGGGCGGGCGGCGTGGCACCGCCACCTCTGTCGGTGCGCAACAGTATCGCTCGATGCCGACAATCGCACACCGGGTACCCCGATAAAACGTCGAACCGTTGGGGGGACCGGGAAAGTACGGAGAAATCTGGTTTCGCCTCGGGATAGTAATATGAAAATTCGCCTGGATTCGGCGGAATTCGGTTGTTTGTTTTCACATACATCGTAGGGGGTATCCTCGCGATGCCGTTTTAGATTTTCGCCCTTTGCCGCTGCGCCACATATCGGGTTAGCCTGAGCTTGGGGTGGTGCGCTGCATTCCCGGGTTTGGTTGGGCGCTCCCATGTCGGTGCGAAACTAGCATTCTGCGGGGTCGGTGGGAAGGGATCATTCCTGAGGATTATGGCCGGCGAGCATAAGTGATCCTGAGAACTGCGGAGCCTCTTTGCACGATGGAGGCTACGACACTCAAGCGGAAACACAGAAAATTAACACTCGTCCCGGTTATCCGATTACCCGCCATGCACTTCCTTCCGCTGGCTCACCGCATCGCCGTCTCCTCTTTTCAACTCGCGGAAAACGATCGTGGAGAGGAGGGTCATGCCGCCAAGCACAAGGAACGCCCGATGGATGCCGTGAATGAATTGCGCGGGATTGGAACGATAGCGGTCGGGAAGGAAGAATGCGGTCACCAGCGACGCCGAAGCGACGCCGAAACTGATGGCCATCTGCTGCATCGTGCTCGCGATCGAGCTTGCGCTGCTCTCCTGTTCCTCGCTGACATCGGCATAGACCAGCGTGTTCATGCTCGTATATTGCAGCGACGTGAAAAATCCGTAGCAGAACACTTCCGCGACGACCAGCCACACCGGCGTGCCCTTCCCGATGGTCGCGAAAAGCAAGATCAGCAGGCCGATGATCAGCGTGTTCGAAACCAGCACGGCGCGGTATCCGAAGCGCGCCAGAATCCGCGGCATCGTCACCTTCAGGCTCATGGCGGCGATCGCCTGCGGCATCATGAGCAGGCCGGATTGAATCGGCGTGAACCCGAGGCCAACCTGATACAAAAGCGGAAAGAGAAATGGGATGCCGCCAATGCCAAGGCGGGTCAGGAAGCTGCCGCTCACTGCCGCGCGAAACGTGCGAATCCGAAATAGGATGAGATTCAGCATCGGATGCGCGGTCCTCGTCGCGTGAAATCCGTAGCCCGCCAGCAGCGCAATGGAAAGCGCCAGAAGCCCCAGAATTTCGCGCGCGTTCAGCGTATGTTCGCCAAACACCTCCAGCACGTACGAAAGCAGCGCGACGCCGGATCCGAAAAGAATCAGCCCGGCCACATCGAGAGGATCGGTGTGTTCGCGGTAGTCCGGCAGGTGCAAGTAGACCAGCAACAAACCGGCGAGGCCAATCGGAATATTCACGAAGAAAATAAGCCTCCAGTGAAAATATCCGACGATCAGGCCGCCGGCGATCGGTCCCAGCATGGGACCAATCAAACCGGGAATGGCGACGAAGCTCATGGCGCGAACCAGTTCGGATTTGGCGAACGTCCGCACCATGGTCAGCCGGCCGACCGGCACCATCATCGATCCGCCGCAGCCCTGCAGGATGCGGCAGGCGACCAGCACATGGATGTTGCTCGATATGCCGCAGAGAAATGAGCCCAGCGTGAAGATGCCGATCGCGGAGGCGAACACCCGGCGCGTTCCGAACCGGTCCGCCATCCAGCCGCTGATCGGAATGAAGACCGCGAGGCTCAGCGTGTAGCTTGCGAGCACCGACTTCATGCTGAGCGGAGCGACGTGGAGCGCGGCCGCGATCGTCGGCACCGCGGTATTCAGAATCGTGGTGTCGAGCGACTCCATGAAAAACGCCACCGCGATCAGCCACGGCACCAGACGCTTGCTGGAAGCGCCCAATGGAGGCTGCGAGGAGGGAGCTTCGATCGGAGTAGGGCGGCTCACATTCGTCATGTTCGGCTGCATTGGCCTGCAACATCAACCATGCGAATGTCCTGGTTAGAAAGCGTCTGCGAGTCGAGTGTCTTTGCCAGGACCCACGGCCAAATGTCGAAAAGCGAGATGGTACGTCAGAGGCTCAAGAACGGAAATACATGTTTTCCCGCGATACCGTTCAAAACAACGTGGCCGTCGCCAGGCGCATGCTGAATAAACAGGTTCCAGGCCAACGCAAAACGGCATGGCGGGAAAACGCCGGGTGGGCCCGATTGGATGTCCAGTTCAAAGACTGCACACGTAAGCCCGACGTGTGGGGCACCCACCGTCAAGGATTTTTGGGCTTCCGGTATTCAGTCGTAACCTAATTGCCTTCTCGGGCGTCTGATGCTGTGTCGGCAACTGTTGCTCTTCACGTTGTGGCGGAAACTAACGCCAGTTCCCATTCCCCATGTTTCAATGCCGCCGGAGGTGTCTAGTGGGAGACCTTGGGCCGGTACTTTGGCAAGAAGCATTCATCCGAGCGGTGGACGAAACAGACCGGGAAACCCTGGCTCGGCTCATCGATGAGGCGGAGCGAGCAATATGTATCCGCCGGCAGCAACTCGGAAACCCTGCGGATTATCGGCACGAAGTACGCGCGATGGACCTCTCTAAGCACGCCCTGGAAGCAATCAAAGCGCAGAAACTCGGCGGGAAGAACCTCGCATAGAATAGCGGCCACCAGTACGGAAACCCGCACAACGACTAACGTTCCGTCCCACGGCGCCAGCGCAAAATGCCATCGCGGGCAAATCCGGGAGTCCTACTTGTTGCGTTTAGAAATTGCATCTTTCTCAGAACAAACACCAAACTCGGTTCTAAACAGGCCACTCAGGCCATTTTTTGAGACCGTAGAGCTGAAGTTTGATGTTGGGTACTCGCGGAATGGTATGTTCTTCCGCCAGTGGCGGGGCTACGAACCGTTTTTTTCGGGGCATTATAGCGGTTGGGGCTCAGTGGGGTTTTGCGGATTCCAGGTCTGAGGTGGCTAGCTGCAGCAGGGAGGTGTTCTTCTTTAGCTCTGCGATTAGGATGGTTTTCTGGGTTTCGGCGCGCTTCCAGTCTTTGGCTTCGGCGGCTTCGGTTACTCCGGGGAGCTCCAGGTGGGCGTAGGTGTACCTGGCGGCGTAGAGGGAGTGCTTGAACCAGGGGCGGCCGGGGATGCCGTCGGGATTGCACCAGTTGCGCTCGACCTGCATCAGCTCGTGGTTGACGCGATCTTCGATCGCGGGATCCACCGATGCGCCGGCTAGCGCCAGCTTGGCGGACTCATTGAAGGCTTGTGCTGCCTTCTCGAAATCGGCGATGGCGGATAGCAACGGGGGCAGGTTCATGTGGTTGCTGGCGGCGCTCTTGGAATCCAGTTCCTGGACGAAGCGGCGAATGTTGGCGGCGTAGGAATCGAAATCGTAGGGGAGAATATCGGCGTTGGCCAGGCGCAGGGCGATCGCGCCCCAGAGCTGGGTCATCAGGGAATGATAGCGGTAGCCGGGATCGCCGAAATGATTGATCCAGAAATAATCGTCGTACATCGAGTGGTAGACGCCGTAGGGGCCGTCGAATTCCAGCTCCATGGTGGGAACGCCCAGAAAATTCAGGAAGACGGTGTGGTCGGAGCCGCTGCCGATGTGGGTGTCGGCTAGGTCGAAATCGGTTACGGTGCGGTTGGCGTCGAGCTCGTGCTGGCGAGAAACTTTCCACTCATCGTAGAGGGTTTTGCCCGAGGGCGCGGGGAGGGTGCGGCTGGTTTCTACCAGCAGCGGCGCTAGCGATCCGACCGCGGTGCCGTGAAACTCCTTGCCGGAAGCGGAGGAATCGACGTTGAGGTAGGCGATGGCCTTTTGCTTTAGCTCGTCCGCGAAATTTTCGCCCCACTCGGTTGAACCGGTTAGCGCGTATTCTTCGCCATCCCAATTGCAAAATACCATGGTCCGGCGCGGGCGAATTCCCTGCTTCAATAGTTCGCCCATGTTGCGGGTCATCTCCAGCAGCGAGGCGGTGCCGCTCGAGGGATCGACGCCTCCGAATACCCAGGCGTCGCGATGGTTGCCGAGGATCACCCATTCGTCGGGATGCTCCGAGCCGCGAATGCGCGCTTCCGGCACGTAGTAGGGCTGGATGCTGGTGTCCATATCCACTTTCAGGTGCACGCGGACTCGTTTGCCGCCGAAGTGATAGCGAATCGGCAAGCCGCCTTGCCAGCTTTCCGGCGCTTCGGGACCGTCCATATTTTCGAGCAAGGGTTTGGCGTCATGCCAAGAGAGCGGCAGGCCGATAATTTTGGGAAGTGATACTGCATCTTGCGCGCGGATTCTTTTTGCGCCGGGCACGGAGGCCCAGCCCGGAGTGAGGGGGTCGCCGGGTTCGATGAAATCGTAGGTGATCGCGCCGCGCTGGATGTGAGTTTCGGGGCCCCAGGGTCCGTGCGGAAACACTTCACCCTGGGTGTAGCCATCCTCCATCGGATCGGAATAGATCAGGATGGCGGCGGCGCCGCGCTCTTGCGCGGTGAGGGCCTTAAATCCGCGGTAGCTGTAGGGATTCGAATACCGAACCAGAACGATCTTCCCGCGGACGTCGATACCGTGGCGGCGCAGCAAATCGTAATCTTCGGGATTGCCGCTGTGCGCGTAGACCACCGTGGCGGTTACTTCGCCGGAAGCGGAATAGCCCAGAAAAGCGGGCGACACATTTTTGTTGGAGGTATCCGGATCGGCGGGGTCCGGCGCCTCGCGCAAAGTAGCTTGGTAGTGCACTGGAGCGGTCATTTCGAGGGAGACTTCGCGGGGGGTGGAATTCAGGACGTCGTACTCGCGGATGGTGACGTCTTCCAGGCCCTGCGCCTTCCATTGATCGGCCACCCATTTCGCCAGTTCGTTGTTGCGCGCCGACCCGGCGGGATGAGGCTCGAGGGTAAGGGTGCGGTGGAATTCCGCGATTTTTTCCGGTGAAGCGAGTGCGCGGTATCGCTCCTCGACACCAATCTCGGTTTGTGCCGCGGGAGAGGAAAAGCCGGTGGCCGATGGAGCTTCGGGAAGAGCTCGCAGCGAAATCGCCGCCACGAGCGCCAAAGGAGCTAAGAAAATAACGAACGCCTTAGGGGTGGGCGTTGAGAACAGGTGTGCCTCCTTGAGCTCGTTGGTGACCTCGGTCCAATTCCGCTACCACCTCCAAAAGAGTATCCGCCAGACGTTTGATGATCGGCGAGGTGATCACGAACGGTGGCGCAAGCAGTAGATGATCGCCGCGGTCACCGTCGGCGCATCCCTCTACCGGATAGGCCACGATGCCCTTATCGAACAGGTCCTGGGCGATTCGCGGGGCGATGTTCGCGTCGCGCGGAAACGGCGCGCGGGTCTCGCGATCGTGAACGAATTCGATGGCCATCAACAGCCCCATGCCGCGGATATCTCCGACTACGGAAAATTGTGACAACGGCGAAAGCGCCTCGCGCAGCTCGCGGCCCAGAGGCTCGACGCGCTGGAAAAGCCGTTGCTTCGCCGCGTAGTCCAGCACCGCCAAACCAGCGGCGGCGGACACTGGGTGAGCATTGTACGTGAAGCCGTGCAGAAATGCTCCCGAACCCTGGGCAATAGCTTCGCCGACGTGGCCGGCAACCAGCACCGCGCCAAGCGCCGCGTATCCGCCGGCGATACCTTTGCCGCAGAGAATCATGTCGGGAGTGACGCCCCAATGCTGGATTGCGAAATTCTTGCCGGTGCGGCCGATGCCGGTCATCACCTCATCGGCGATCAACAGAATGCCGTGCCTGCGACAGATTTCCCAAATGCGCTGGACGTAGCCCTCGGGCGGCGCCACCGCGCCCAGAGTGGCTCCAGAGAGCGGTTCAAAAATGAAGCCGGCGACGGTGGAGGGATCTTCCCGTTGCAGGAAGCGCTCAAGGTCGTCCGCGCAATCCAGGTTGCATTCCGGATATTTCAGGCCCAGCGGACACCGGTAGCAGTAGCACGGCACGATCTGGCCCCAGTTGGAGAGCATCGGAGCAAAGGGCTCTCGGCGCCGCGGGTTTCCGGAGACCGCCAACGCGCCCAGGGTGGCTCCGTGATAGCTCTGCTGGCGGGAGATAATCCGAGTGCGCCGTGGCTGGCCCGATTCCAGATAGAACTGGCGGCACAGCTTGATCGCGGTTTCGGTGGCTTCCGAACCGCCGGAAGTAAAGTACACTCGCCCGGAAGCGGCGAAACTGGGCGGAGCCATCTCCAGCAGCTTCAACGCCAGTTGTTCGGCCGGGGCGTTGGAAAATTGCGAAGAGTGAACGTAGGCAAGCTGCTGGGCTTGCGCGGCCATGGCCTGCCCGATCGCTTCCACCCCGTGGCCGATGGTGACCACCGCAGCGCCGCCGGCGGCATCGAGATACTGCTTGCCCTCGGAGGTAAACAGAAAGCAGCCTTCACCGCGCATCGCGCGGGGATAATCTTTGCGGAAACTGCGGGGAAAAAGCACCTGGTCCAAGCGGTTGTCAATCATATTTGTCAGCCCTCAGGAGGCTAATCGGCTGAAGTCTATTTCCACTTCAATTTCTTGATGTCCACGGTGGGCTTGGGAAACTTCATGTTCATCTCTTCCATGGCTTCGGCAATGATCTGGGACACCGCCAGATTCCGGAACCACTTCTTATTCGACGGGATGATGAACCAGGGACTGGCCTTGGTGTTGCAGCGGGTCAGCGCCTCCTGGTACGCCTCGACGTAATCGTCCCAATACTTCCGCTCCGCAAAATCCGCTTCGGATATCTTCCAGCGCTTGTCCGGGTCGTCGACCCGCTCCTGGAAGCGCTTCTTCTGCTCGTCCTTGCTGATGTGCAGAAAGAATTTCAGGGTCCTGACGTTGCTTTCCGCCAACAGGTCTTCGAACGCGTTGATCTGGTCATAGCGCTCGCGCCACACTTCCTTGGGCACCAGGTTATGGACCCGCACCACCAGCACGTCTTCGTAGTGGGAGCGGTTGAACATGCCAATTTCGCCCTTCTCGGGCACGGCCTTGTGAACCCGCCACAGAAAATCGTGGCTGGCCTCTTCCGGCGTGGGCACCTTGAATGAAGTGACCCGGCAGCCCTGGGGGCTCACTCCGGACATGACGTGGCGAATGGTGCCGTCCTTCCCTCCCGCATCCAGAGCCTGCAAAACGACTAGGACGGCGTGCTTCTTTTCCGCGTAGAGCAGGTACTGCAGGCTGTCGATCTGATGGAGAGTCTTGTCCAGCAAATGGGCCACCTTGCCGCCCTTTTCCAGGCCCAGGGTGTCGTCAGGGTCGTGCTTCGAAAGCTTGACCTTCTCTTTGTGCGGCACCAGAAATTGGTCTCGGATCTTCATCGGGGGTTTCGTCCTTCGGTGTTCCAGCGCTTCCAGTCTCCTGGGCTCGCGTCGCTACGCGGCTGTGGGCTGTAACACAATTTTCATCTCGAATTCTGGACTGCGGGTTATTATAGGCGATTGCAAGCCCCGAAACCGATGGAAACGACCCCAGGAACTGCGGCGCCAGGCTCGGTGCGGCCGCCGGAAAAGTCTCGCGGGCCTAAGCGTGACTATCCCGGCGCGCTGGTGGTCGTCGAAGGAATCGACGGCTCCGGCAAGAGCACCCAACTCTACCTGCTGAAGCGCTGGCTGGAAATCGGCGGCTATCGCATTCACTTCACCGAGTGGAATTCGTCGCCTTTAGTGAAGTCGGCCACGCGGCGAGGAAAACAACGCCGGCTGCTGACGCCCACCACTTTTTCGCTGTTGCATGCGGCCGATTTCGCGGACCGTTGCGAGCGGCAGATTCTTCCGCTGCTGCAGGGCGGCTATCTGGTGCTTGCGGATCGCTACATTTACACCGCGTTTGCGCGCGATGTGGCCCGCGGCTGCTCGGCGCACTGGCTGCGCAACTTGTACCGCTTCGCGCCCATCCCGGATATCACATTTTATTTCCGCGCGCCGCTGGACGTGGCGGTCAACCGCATCGTGGCTGGCCGGCCCAAGCTGAAATATTACGAGGCGGGCATGGATGTGGGGCTTTCGCTGGACCGCGCGGAAAGTTTTCGCATTTTCCAGGAGCGCATCCTGAGTTATTACGACCGTATGGTGGAAAGCGATAAGTTCGTTCTGATGGACGGCACCGTTCCGGTGAACCGGCTGCAGAAACAGATGCGCGAAATTCTGGGCGATCGCATCTCACTGGCGCAATTCGCGCCCAAAAAACCGTGAAGCCTTCGGTCCCCAATCCGATCGCCGTCGCACCGGGCATCGAGAAAAAGACGCGCAAACCCAAGCGTGAGCCAGCCTCCCGCTTCTATGGCACACCGCTGCCCGGGGTCAAGGAAGAGGAACTCAGCGGTTCTTTAATTGTGCTGGAAGGAACCGATGGCTCGGGACGCTCGACGCAGATCACCTTGCTCACCGAATGGCTCGAATCGGAAGGTTTTGCGGTGCAAACCATGGGTCTGCGGCGCTCGTTCCTGGTGGCCGACGACATCGACGCGTTGCTGGCGGAAAATGCGGTGACGCGGCTTACCTTGGCGCTGATGTACGCCACCGATTTCTTCGACCAACTGGAGCGGCGGATCCTGCCGGCGCTGCGCTCCGGGTTGGTGGTGTTGGCCGACCGCTACATCTACACACTGATCGCGCGATCGGCGGTGCGCGGAATCGGACGCGATTATCTCCACGGCATCTATGAGATGGCGCTGCGCCCCGATCTCACCTTTTGGCTCAACGTCAAACCAGAAGTGGCGTTCGACCGGGAGTTCAAGAAGTCCCACACCATCAATTATTGGGAATCCGGGCGGGACATGTCGCTCTCGAACGATTTGTTTCGATCGTTCATCCGTTATCAATCGTTGATTCGCAAGGAATTCGAATACCTTTCGCGGCGCCATGGATTTATCGACGTCGACGGCGAAGCCAGCGTGGCCACCGTGAATAACCAGCTTCGCAAACGGATCGCCGCGCATTTGGGAATCCGCAGCACTCGCTACCGCCCGTCGCACGCTCTGGCGCACGTCTGGCGCTGACTTGGCCGCCCCGATACATATCGCCGCGATTGACGCTGGATCGAATGCGATCCGCCTGCTGATCGCCCGCGCGACTTCCACCGACCGCTGGGAGGAGATCGAGAGCCAGCGCGCCACGGTGCGTCTGGGGCACAACGCGTTTACCCGCCGGACGATTTCCAACCAGACCATCGCCCGCGCCGCGCGGACTTTCCGCGAATTCCGGCGCTTAATGGACCGCCATCAAGTGAACGTGTATCGCGCGGTGGCCACCAGCGCGGCGCGCGAAGCCCGCAACCGGCAGAACCTGATCGATCGCATCCGCCGCAAGTCCGGAATCGAATTGGAAGTTATTTCCGGGGAGGAAGAAGCGCGGCTGGTCTCTAGCTCGGTTCTATGGTCGCTGCGTGGTTTGTTTGCGCCTCGGGTGGTTTTCGATCTGGGCGGCGGCAGCCTGGAGCTGAATTTCTTTCGCGCGGGGAAACTCGAGCGGCGCATTCCGTTGCCGCTGGGCACGGTCCGCTTGATGGAGACGTACCGGCTGGATGGCGCGATCGATGAAGACACCGCGGAAAGATTGCGAATGCATACCCTGGCGCTTTTGCGCAGCGCGATGCCATCGCCGCCGGATCTATCGGGCGCGATCGCGGTGGCCTGCGGCGGAAACGCCGAATGCCTTGCCGCGCTGGCCGCCGGACCGCGCATGAAGGGCATACCGGCGATCAATCTTCGTTTGCTGCGGGAACGGATGTGGCAGCTCTTGCCGCTGGATGTGCCGGGGCGGATGAGGACGTTCCACCTGCGGCAGGATCGCGCCGAGGTGATTGGCATCGCGGCGGTGGTGCTGCATACCCTCGGGCGCTGGTTGAACCTTCGCACCATGCTCGCGCCTGCGGTGGGAGTTCGCGAAGGACTGATCCTGGATCAGGTGGCGGCGCAATATTTGCCGGTTTCGGTGATTACCCAGGAAGAGAAAGAGAAGGCGGAGGGATTAATCACAGCGGCGCGATGGTTTGGGCGGCGCCTGGATTACGACGCGAAACACGCCGACCAGGTGTGCGCGCTGGCGTTGTCACTCTTCGATCAGCTGCGGCCACTGCACGGGATGAATCTGGAGTTGCGGCTGGTGCTTGAGCTGGGCGCGCTGCTCCACGATGTGGGCCATTTCGTTAACAATAAAGCGCACCATCGCCATGGCGATTATCTGGTTCGCAACGGGGAGATTCCCGGGCTGCGCGGATGGCGGCGCGACATGGTGGCCATGCTGATCCGCTATCACAATGCCAAGTCTGAACCGCAGCTCGATCACAAACCCTATGCGGGACTGGACGGCGCGCGGCGGAAAAATCTTCGGCAGCTCTCGGCGCTGCTGCGGATCGCTGAGAAATTGGAATCCGATCACCATCAAGGCGTCTCTGGGGTGGAGGTAAGCATCGACGCAGGGGTGGCGTGTTTCCGGATACACTCGAAAAATGGAGGGCGGCTGAATCTGCTGGGCGTGGCGCGGAAAGCCGCGCTGTTCGAGCGGGAATTTCATCTGGAAGCGGTGTTCAAACGCGCTCAAACTAAAATGAAAGTCGCTTAGGCGAGGGAGCCATGATTCTTTATCTCGTTCGACACGGAATCGCCATCGATCGCACCGACCCGCACGCGCCAGCCGAAGCGGAAAGGCCGCTCACCCGAAAAGGAATAGAGAAAACGCGCCAGGCGATGCTCGGCCTGCGCGAGCTGGGCGTGAAGCCCGATGCGGTGATCACCTCGCCTTACCTGCGGGCCGCGCAAACCGCCGAAATTGCGTGCGAGGTTTTTGGCTTCTCGCGAGAAAAAGTGCGTCAGACGAATTCGCTGAAGCCGGGAAGCAATCCGACCGAGTTTGTTAAGGAATTGGCGCACCTGAAGGCTAAGGAAGTGATGTGCTTCGGTCATGCGCCCAATCTCGACCAACTGATCAGCCACCTGGCTGGGGCCCATTCGGTTTTTACGTCGCTCAAGAAAGCTGGGGTGGCCTGCATTGAAATGCACTCCGGACCAACGGGCCGATCTGAGCTGCAGTGGATACTACCGCCAAAAGTTTTGCGCGGACTGAGCTGAGATGGGGTGGCCCAGCCAACCTGGCTGTGCCACGGTTAGGCCGAGGCGGCTCGGGCCATCATTTCTGGTTGGATCTCTGCGGAACGGATGATTACTGGGCGGGCGCACAACTGTTCCAACAGGTGTTTTTTCTCTGCTACTTCCGCGGTGAGCGCCATTTCTTCGCTGTAACCTTGGGCGCGTATGTGAATGGCTTCGCGGGTGGTTTGCACCGAGACGTGCAGCACGCGGCCGTTGTGTTCACCGTCGAGACTATCCGCAAGGCGCATCACCGCGGCCAGCCACGAAATGCGCTGCTGCTCAACGGGCGAAAGCGCTCCGTAACCGGGATGGGTTCCGCGGGGCTCGGAGCCACGATGGTAACGGGCTACTAGAGCGGTCCACAGCATGTCTTCCGGCGTCCATCCCAGGGGCGGGGGAAGATCGCGAACCATTCGATAGGTAACCTTGTGGTGGCCCGAATCGGTTTTCGAGCGGCCGATGTCGTGCAGCAACGCCGCAGCTTCTACGATATGGCGCTCGCGGGCGCCGCGAAATATTTCATTCACGCCGGTTTCGCGCAAACCGTCGAAAAGCTCGAGCGCCAGATCGCGAACGTGATGGGAGTGCGCAAAATCGGAATCCATAAACGATCCCCACGCGGAGCACTTGGCGATCGCGGCGGCCTCCAGGCGCTTTTCCTGGGGCAGCTCGGCGCGCCATTGGTTCCACAACGATTGCGGGCCGGTGGTTAGTTCGCGGTATTCGGTGAGCCGCTTCTTACGCTCGGCCTCAATGCGGCCCTTCCACAGATCCCGTGCAGTGGCGTCCGCGGAGATTCCCACCTTTCGCAATGGTGCCCACAGCAAACCCAGATCGTGCACATCGCCCAGGAGCGTCTGTAGTTTTTTGAGATCCGCGCCCCACGCCTCGTAGCGCTTGGGAAGAAAATTTTCGACGGTGTAGCGGAAGTTCTTAATCGCGATGCGCAGGTTGTGCCATGAAATCGCGCTGCGGCTGGTCGTCGCCCGCCGCTGCAAATCGGCCACTTGCTCCCATCGCTCGATGGCCAAATGTTGGAAAGCCAAGCCTTCGCGGGGCACTCGCCGGGCTCGCTCCGGCAGCGAGCGCGACCATTTTCGCCAGGCCTTGCGATCGAAACGATGGATGGCGCGTTCCACGTCCGCTTTGGCGGCCTGTTCGTTCGCCGCCAGCATCTCCAGAAGTTTCTGCCGGAACGAATCGGTTTCAGGGGCCAGATCGATGGCCCACTGGCGGGCCACTTGCAAGTCGCGCAGTACTCCCAAACTCTGGAATAGCTTGCGCGAAGCCTGCGCGGCTTTCTTCCAGTCGGAATTAGGATCCAATTGCCGGAAAGTCTTCGCCATGGTGCGGCAGCGGCGAAAAGCGGTACGCAGATCGTGAACCGCGTCCGCATCGAAATCGCGCCCCACTCGATCGAATTCTTCCAGGGCTTTGCCCATCCAGTGGCCGAGGCCGGCGGGCTGGGCGTCATGGGTTACGTGATGAGATGGCGATGCCATTCTATGAATCCGATGCTCGATGTAATGCAGCGTTGGGTTGCAGGGAAGCGCCTATGCTACACCCGCTAAGTGGCGCAATGCAAAACTGGATGATTCGCGCGGCGAACGCGTTTCGCCCAGTATTCGACTACTTCTTGCGCCAATGCTCCCAATCCAATTTTACCGCTTTCTCCATCCGGCGCGCCGCGCGCCGCAGCCAGCCCTCGGGACGACGCCGCAAATCGCGCAGCACCTCCGGGATCACCTTGGAAGAGCCCAGGTGAATGTTGGCCGTTTCGAAACCCATGGCGTAGAGTAAACGATACTCGTCGCGATCTTTCGGCAGCGATGACAGCTCGATGCGCGAGCAATCCGGGGCCAGACGGCGGAAAAGGAATCCTGGGTCGATTCGCAGAAACGGGTCGGGCACGCGAACGGAGCGGTCGACGATTTCGCGGTAGCGAATCGGGCCAGTCTGCCGGCCCTTGACCCATATGTATGCCGAGGGAGCGAGTGCTTTGGCTTCTCGCGCCACGCAGCCACCGCCCCAATGCGCCAAAAACACCACCCGCAGGTGGCCTAGACTTCCCAGTCCGGCTACTCGGCGCTTCTGCTTGTAGTCGAGTCGCCGGTCCGGCAGAGTAGCCTCGAGCTGTCGCCGCACGGTCTTCGGAATCGGCGTGGTGAACACCGGCCACGCTGCGGCGCGCTTCCAAAAGCGTACCGGATCGCGCAGGCGATTCAGCGCAATGACGCGTAGCCACTTGTTATGCTCGGCCAGGATGAAAGGACTTCCGCCGAACCTGAGTCCTTCGGTGTAACCTTCCAGAACTGCGTCGCTGGCTTGGCGCAATTTCAACTCGAGGTGTTCGGATTCGGCGGCTAGAGAGGCACTCGTGGCGAGGCGGACCAAATCGATGGTATAGGGCATGGAATAGGCTTCGTCGAAATCGTTGACGCCCCAGATCAAGCGGCCTTCGAAGTCCCGCCAGGTGCCGAAGTTTTCGACGTGCAAGTCGCCCACCGCGAGCAACTTAGGCGCGTTATTTTCGCTCGGGCATTCTTTTTCCCAAAGCTGCAGCCAACGGTAAACCGTGGCGCGAAAAAAGGGGAATAGCGCGGCGGTCATCTGCTCGTGCTTGATCGCGATATCCTTTTTAATCAGTGGGATATGCGAGGCTTTCCACTTCTCGTATTCTGCGGTGCAAGTGTGAACGTTCACGGGGTTCCTAGCTGTGGCAAGCTAACACCAGAACGGTGAGAGTGGAAGTACACGCTGTGGAAATGTATCTTGCGCTGCTTGGCCTCAGGGCGCGGGGGATCGCCGGAAATACTGGCGAGGCGTCACGCGCGGCGGTGTTGCAACAGGCGTCCGGGGAGAAAGATGATTCCGCGGATTAGGTCGAGTACGCCGCCTACGGCGATGCCCACTATGCGGAACGGGAGCATGATCAGCCACACGAAGGGATAGAGGATTAGGGCGAGAAGCGCTAACGGCCAGCACAGGACGAACAGAATGCACCAGAGTATGAATGTCATCATTAGGGCGGACGTCCTCCTGCACATAGATACGTAGGGGCCGGCGTTTTTGTTTCCCCGGAACTCGCTACGTTATTCGAGGCCGGGCGGAAGGTCAAGACGCCCACCCTTTGCTAACGGCGCAAAGAGTGGGTCACCCGGAAAGGATAAAGGCGTCAAACCGTAGAACCGTGAGTCAAAAAACCCGGAAAAGATAAAGGCCTAGAACCGTAAGTCGAGCACCCCACACGTAAATTCGACGAGTGCGGCACCCACCGTCAACCCCTACGCCAAAGTCAACACTTAGGTCAAAGGCGAAACACCCACCCTTCCCAAGACCAGGGAAGAATGGGGCACCCAAAAAGCATGGAAGCGTGCGGATAGAACCGTGAGTCAACAGCCGAACAGATAGCGGGCCGGCGCGAAGGCCTTGACAAAAAAAAACGGCAGAGCGTCCCCGACAACTCTGCCGTGTCTTCCCAGTTCAGACTGGGTTGGGCGATCCTGATTGACCCCGGTCTGCGCTGTGGAACTTGAAGGAATCGCAAGCGCTGCGTATCGGTGGAGAGTGTACTGAATCCACGGGCGGCGATTTGCCACAGGCGTGTGAGGAAGTTGTCAAAAATTTGTCACCCACACTTCTGCTTCGCCCCTTCTCTGGCACTTGACACGCCGAGCTGAACGCGCTTTCCTGAATCCCACCGCCGATGGCCGCATGGTGGTGACCGGAGCATTACCGTTGGCAGCACCGCCCAGCCGCAGTGTGGACGTAACGCTCGTCTCGGAGTGGAACGATGGCCACCCCGGTCCGTTCCAGGATTCCCTGGTGGGCGAGGAGCCGCTGGAGATTCGCGTTGGTGGCGAACCGCTGAGCGTCACCATGCGCACTCCGGGAAATGACCTCGAGCTAGCCGCAGGTTTTCTATATACCGAAGGGCTGATTCAACGCCGGGAACAGATTCTTTCGTTGGCGGCGGCAGAGGCCGGCGTCGAACCAAGCGCCCGCGGAAATGTGGTGGAAGCTATCCTCGATCCGGAAATTTCGCTGGAGCTCGAGCGGACCCGCCGCAACTTCTTTTCGAGTTCGAGCTGCGGCATCTGCGGGAAGGCTTCGATCGACGCGGTGCGGCTGCGAACGCTACAGTCTCCCAACGCGGATTTTCGGGTCAGTGCCACCACACTCTATTCGCTGCCGGATATACTTCGCGCGTCCCAGGCGATTTTCGGGCGGACGGGCGGCCTGCATGCCGCCGCGCTGTTCAACGCCCGCGGCGAGATGCTGGTGGCGCGGGAAGATGTGGGCCGCCACAACGCGGTGGATAAAGCGATCGGTTGGGCGTTGCTGGAGAATCGCGTCCCATTGAGCGATAGTATTTTGCTGGTCAGCGGACGCGGCGGATTTGAAATAATCCAGAAAGCGATTGTGGCGGGCGTACCGGTGATGGCATCGGTCTCCGCTCCGTCGAGTCTGGCAGTGCGACTGGCGCGGGAATTGCGGTTCACGCTGGTTGGATTTTTGCGGGATAAGCGGTTCGTGGTGTACGCGGGCGAGGAACGAATCTTGTAATCCGAATAGAGGAGATCGATGAAGCGTTCTCTTTCAGAGGGTTTTGTTCGGGAAGTTGGCACGCAGCTTCAGCAGGCGCACCAGAAATTCGCGCGGCGATATCCCGGACCGTCGCGGCACCGCCAGCCGGTCCACACCGTCTATGGCGGAGCGCATCTGTTTCGAGCGGACACTGCGCGCCGGTTGGGTGAGCTGGCTTTGCAAGCGCTCGACGAATTTGCTCCGAATTTCGTTACTTTTGCCAAGGCCATCGGGCTAACCGGCTCCGATTCCCTGCCGGATTCGCCGGCGGAGGCCGAACGGCTGGAAAAGTACATCGAATCCGATCCCGAAACTTTCCGCAAAGAGAGCTGGCCGGCGTGGCTGGCGCTCACCATTTACTTCCGGGTCCGCGACAAACTTCGCCGCGAGCCCACCGAGGATTTCCGCATCGATTTCGAGGACGGCTACGGCAATCGGTCCGACGCCGAAGAAGATGGCCACGCGATGCAGGCCGCCGAGCAAGTGGCCGACGGACTGAAAAACGGCACGCTGCCTCCCTTCATCGGCATCCGCATCAAGCCGCTGACCAACGACATGCGCGAACGCAGCATCCGCACGCTGGATGTGTTTTTGACCGAGCTGGCCAAGCGTACCGGCGCACGCACGCCAAGACACTTCTTCGTTACTTTGCCCAAAGTGACTTTGCCGGAAGAATCGAGCGCGCTGGCCGACGTGCTGGTGCGTCTGGAATCCGAACTCAGTTTTGAGCCGGGAAGCTTGCGCATGGAGCTGATGATTGAAACGACGCAAAGCATTCTAAACGAGCGCGGCGAGGTGAACCTGCTGGCGTTGGTAACCGCCGCGCGCGGGCGCTGCGCCGCCGCTCATTTTGGAACTTACGACTACACCGCGGGACGAAACATCACCGCCGCCTACCAGACCATGCTCCATCCGGCGTGCGATTTCGCCAAGGAGATGATGCAGGTTGCGCTGGCGGGCACCGGAGTGTGGCTGAGCGATGGCGCGACCAATATTTTGCCGGTGGCTCCGCATCGCCGGGGAAAAGAAGATGGTCCGCTATCGGCCGCACACCTGGCGGAGAATCGAGCCGCGGTGCACCGCGCCTGGCGGCTGCACTTCGCGCACGTTCGCCATTCGCTCATCAATGGCTACTACCAGGGATGGGACCTGCACCCGGCGCAACTGCCTACCCGCTACGCCGCGGTTTATTCATTTTTTCTGGAGAGTATTGATGCGGCGTCAGAGCGATTGCGGAATTTCATTTCCAAAGCCGCCCAGGCAACGCTGGCTGGAGACGTCTTCGATGACGCGGCTACCGGCCAGGGCTTGCTGAATTTCTTTCTCGCAGCAATCAACTGTGGCGCCGTCTCCACGGAAGAAGCGCTTCCCCTCACTGGCCTGACACTGGCCGAGCTGCGGACCGGCTCGTTTCTCAAAATTCTATCCGGGCGCGGGGCGCAGGCGTGAACGTCGAGCCGGTGGTCCTGGAGGGTCAGGAAGTCCGGCTGGAGCCGCTCGGTCTTGGCCACCTGGAAGATCTCTGCGCAATCGGATTGGCGCCGGACCTCTGGAAATTAATTCCCACCCGAGTGCAAGATGCCGGCGATATTCGAGCCTACATCGAACTGGCATTGCGCGAACAGGCCGCGGGCGTCTCTTTGCCCTTTGCCACCATGGCAAAGTCCGCTGGCCGGGCCATCGGTAGCACCCGCTTCATGAACATCGAACGTCAACACTTGCGCGCCGAGATCGGATGCACCTGGATCGGCACGGGATGGCAACGGACGCGGGTGAATACCGAAACGAAGTACTTAATGTTGCGGCACGCTTTCGAAACCTGGCAATGCCATCGGGTGGAACTAAAAACCGATTCGCTCAACCAGCGTTCACGCAACGCGATTCTGCGCATCGGCGCGAAGGAAGAGGGCACGTTCCGGAACCACATGGTGGTGCAGCAAGGCCGCCTGCGCCACACCGTCTATTTTAGCATCATTGATTCGGAGTGGCCCGGTGTTAAGAAATCCCTCGAAGAGAAATTGTCCGTCCCTCCCGCTGTAGCGCGTTAGCTTTTCGTGAGGGTGGCTTCGATCAGTCCGTGCGGCTCCTCGGTGGGCAGAAACACTTCGTTGTCGTTGGTTAGCCCGAATGGCGAGAGGTCGACCAGGTTGTAGTGTTGATTCGGCAGCGACAGCCGGATTTCGCGAATCGGATCGAAACTGTGCAGCACCGCTTCACCCATGGCGTAAAGGGTATGCTGCAGCGACTGGCTATCGTGGGTGGCGAAATTCTCGAGCAGCGTTCGCCGCACGCCGTGCCAGGTAGGGCTGAATGGAATTTCGTCCGCCTCGTATAGCCATCGCGCGTGCACGTTGGTGGAAAGAATACGGTCGCGCGAATCCCGCAACGTAGTATAGGGATCGCGAAGGAATTTTTCGAAGGCGGACTGGGAAGTTTTCAGGATTACCAGATCGTCGATTCCCGCTCGGATCGTAAAACTCTCACGCGTCCCCTCCACCTCCGCGATTCTTTGCTCGTTGCCGGCGCGAGTGAAGGCAAAACGGTGCGGCGTAGCGCCGATGGCGATGCGCGCCCATTGCTTTTCCGCGGCGACAACGCGCACTAGAGATACTTGCGGGTTGTAGGTCAGGAAATGTTCGATCAGGTGCTTGGAAAATTCCTCGACTGGCTCGGCCGGATACTCCTTGGCCAAAACGTAGGCGGTATTCTTCATGGTATCGGTGGCGAGGATTTTGCTGTTGTCGCCCACGGTGTGCGCCGATTCGAAGTCTCCCTCGAACTGGATCGCCAGGGTGAGGTCCTTGATTTCGTGATTGTGTTCCTGGCGGTTGACGCGCAGCAGGCGCACTCCCGACTTGCCGTAATTGTTTTGCCCCAGCGAAATGGTCATCGAGTCAGCTCCCGCGATACGTTGAATAACCGAATGGACTGAGCAGCAGTGGAACGTGATAGTGCTGCTCGGTGTCATCCACGTGGAACGTTATGTTCACAAATGGATAGAAAGACGGCACGCGCCGCAGCGCGAAGTAGCGGTCTACGTCGAATCGCAGCCGGTAATTCCCTTCGAGCAGCGGGCCGGCGAAAAGTTTAGCGATTCGCCCGTCTTTGTCGGTGATGCCGCGCGCGATATCCTTCCACGAGCCGGGCGGGGACTCGATCTCCAGCCATACGCCGATATCCTGCGCCGGGCGGCCAATCGAGGTATCCAGAACGTGTGTGCTGATTCCGCTCATCCGCGTAATAGCCTTTCCAGCCGAAGCTTGGTGATTTTCTGTTGTTCGTCGGCGGCAATGTGCAATTCGTGCTGGGGGTCGTTACTTAGGCGCTGCTGGATCGCCGCCAGCATTTCGCCGGTGGTTTTTCCGGAAGCGCAAATGATGAAAATGTAGCCGAAACGCTTGGCGTAATCGGCGTTCGCTTTGGCCAGCTCGGCCAACTCGGTGGCGGACGCTTGGTTCACACCGGATTGTTCGCCGGCCGACCAGGATTTGGCTTTTGCGGACTGCGCCTGCGCGGCTTTCTTGCCGCCGATCGGAGGATGATGGCGGAATGCCGCGAGCCAATCTTGGTGTTCGAGCGCCTTCCAGATTCGCTCGGATGCGTCCAGTGCACCTTGCACCGATGCAAACGGCCGGTCGGCGGCCATTTTTTCTGCCCACTTTCGTGCGCCGCAGCAATCCAGTAGCGCCTTTCGCGCACCCCTTGCCGACAGGGCGTTAAAGCGGTCCAAGCCGGTTACGCCTTCCGGCTGGCCAAAGATTTTCAGGCGGCTTACTCCGCCGTCAGGGTAAATGTGGAAGCGGACGTGCGAAACCGGTCCAACGTCTTGCAGCTCTTTTTCAAAAATGTGCAGGGAGTTTGCTTTCAGCTTGGTCCGCGGAAGCACTTCCTTCCATGCGGCCCCCTCGATTTCGCCAGCTTTCGCGCGAACACCGTCGAGCGAGCACGATTCCGGGAAGTTGCCTTTGAAATGCGCGGTATCGATGGCCACGCGCTCGATGCTTCCGGAACCGCCAAGTTGCAGGATCACCCAGTCGTGGCCCGGGCCGCGCCGCCGTCGAGTTTCCCATCCGTCGCTCATGTTGGGCGCGCGATCGGGCATCAAGAGATTTAGTGGGGCGCCGAAAAACTCGTCGCTCGATTGAATCACTCGCGCACCCAACGCGATTGCCGCCAGATTGCGCTCTTTGCCGTTCGCTGCCAGCAACTGGGGGACAGGCACCACTTCGCCAAGGATACGCAGCCGCGCCACTCCGCCGTCGGGAAAGATCTTGAATCGCACGTGGGTGAACCGGCCGGGGTTGACGATCGCAAATCGATTCTGGGAGTCACCTTGTAGCGCCGACGGAGGCAGCAGCTCCACCCATTCTGCTGCGTCATCGGTGAGCAGCCGCCGTTCTTTAGCCGAAGAGAGCGACGGCGCGAGTGCACAGGCCTCCAGCGAACAGCGCTCCGGGAAATTTCCCTTGAAGAAGCTGGTGTCGACGATCGCCGCGTGAACGATTCCCGGCAGCCCCAGCCGCACGATGCACCAATCAAAGCCTGGGGTGCGCCGGCGGCGAGTTTCCCAGCCGTCCATCCACTTCCCGCGGCTGGTGTATTTGCCTTCAATGAATATGGCCGGCGCCGGCTTCAGCAGATTTTCTTTCGGCGCGAAGAATTCGTCGTTAACCCACACCACTTTGCCGCCCAGGCGCTGCGATGCTAAATCGATCCATTGTTGCGATTGCTGCGATTCGGTCATCGCCAACCCCGCTTCAGCACATGCCCGATGGGTGCGGCGGCAAACTCGTTCGCCGCCATGGGCGTGTCTTTGGACGTTACCGGACGTTCGAAGACTTTGCGCCCGCGCAAGAACGTCGCTTCCACCACGCCACGCATTTCCATTCCCGCGTAGGGAGTGAGCTTGTGGCGTTGGTACAAGTCGGATGGCTGCACTCGAAATTTCCCTTCTGGATTCCAGACGACAAAATCAGCGTCGCATCCCACTGCGATGGTACCTTTTTGCCCGGCAAGCCCCGCCAACTTTGCGGGCCGGTCGCACAACCATTCTGCCAAGCGCTGCACAGGGTACCCGCGCTGCTGCGCGAGGGTCCACACGGTCGGAAGCTCTAGTTGCAGCGAGGCGATTCCGCCCCAGGCCTTTAGAAAATCTCCACTCTCGCGGCATTTCATTTCCGGCGGGCACGGCGAATGGTCGGTGGCGATGAAATCGATCAAGCCATGACCCAGCGTCGCCCAGAGTTTTTCGCGATTGTCTTTATCGCGGATCGGCGGCGCGCATTTGAATTCCGTGGCGCCGTCCGGAATGTCTTCCGCCGCAAACGTCAAATAGTGTGGGCAAGTCTCCACGCTGAACTTCGTCCCTTTTTCGCGAGCCTCCGCCAGCAGCGGCACGGCTGCCGCAGCCGAGAGATGAACGATATGGACGTGTACGTTGAATTCTTGCGCCAGATGCAGAACCAGAGTGATCGCTTCGGTTTCCGCCTCCGGTGGGCGCGACGCCAGCCAAGTGGCATAGCGCGTCGCTGCGCCTTTGGATCCCGCTGCGGCCTTCTCGATCTTTTCGATCGGGCCGGGTAGCTCCGCGTGTACCAGCAACGGCGCACCCAACTCCGCTAGCACCGGCATCGCCGCGCGCAAATCCTTCTCGGTAACGTGAGGAAATTCGTCCACGCCGCTGGGAACCAGGAAACACTTAAAACCAAAAACGCTCGCGTCCCACAGCGGATGCAGCTCCGCAATATTCCCCGGAACCACGCCGCCCCAAAAGCCGGCGTCCACATTCAGCTTCCCCGCCGTCGCCGCGAGCTTGGCGCGAAAACCTTCGGCCGAAGTGGTGGCGGGAATGCTGTTGAGCGGCATTTCGATCAGTGTGGTGACGCCGCCAGCCGCAGCGGCTCGGGTCGCGGTGGAAAATCCCTCCCAATCCGTTCGTCCAGGTTCGTTGATGTGCACGTGCGGATCGACGATCCCGGGCATCACCACCAAGTCTCCCGCATCGAAGATCGGCACGCCCGCCGGTGCTTGGTCCGATGGCGTGATCGCGGCGATTACCCCGTGTTGCACGTGGATCGAAGCGGGCGCCGCATTCGAAGCGTCCGGCAAAATTACTTTTCGTCCGCGCACGATCAGGTCGATCGTTTCCATGGTCCTCTACACGCTGCCCAGAAAATCGATAACCAGGTTTTTCGCGACGCGCCGGCGATACCGCGAGGTGGAACGAAAATCGTCGATCGGCGCAATTTCCCCGGCCAGCGTCTCTCCCGCGGCGCGAATCAGATCGTTATTGAGCGTTTGCCCCCGCAACAGATTCTCCGTTGCGGCCGCTCGAAACGGAATGGGCGCCACGCTTCCCAACGCGATGCGCACATCGCGGACGGCGCGGCCGTCCAAATCGATCGCCGCGGCAAAACACACTTTCGAAATCGCCTGGGCCCGGCGCGTGCCCACTTTATGGTAGCGCTGTTTCCATCCGCCCGACCGGCGGGGAAGGCGGATGTTTCGAATCAACTCGTCGGGACGCAGGTCCATTTTTTTGTAGCCACGGTGAAAGTTTGCGTAGGGAATCCAGCGCGAACCGCTCGCCGAAACCAGCTCCAGCTCCGCATCGTAAACCAACAGCGCGGGCGGCGAATCCGCGGCGGGTGAGGCGTTGGCTATATTCCCTCCCAGGGTGCCGCGATTCTGGGTGGCGATGCTCCCGGTTTCCGCCGCCGCGCGTTGCAGCAGAGGAAATTCGCGGGAGATCGCGGGATGGCGGCGAATGTCGGCATAGGTGCTGGCTGCGCCGATGGTCACTGCTTCCGGCGATTCCGAAATTCCGCGCAGCTCGCGCAGATTCCAGATGCTGACGAACTGCTGGTGCGCGAGTCTTCCCGCTTCGAACAGCACCATCAAATCGGTGCCGCCGGCAAACGGTTTCCAGGCGCCCTCGCCGCCGTTGCCGCTCGCCAGCATGGCCAGCGCGCCAGCCAGATCCCTGGCTTCGCGCAATTCGTAAGCGGGCAAATTCGATCTCACCCGCGCGCCCCGATTTCTTTGGCCGCGGACATCACCGCTTCGAATATTTTCATATATCCGGTGCAGCGGCACAGATTGCCGCCCAACCCTTCGCGAATTTGCATTTCAGTGGGCGTGGAGTTTCGCGCCAGCAGATTTACCGCGGCCATCATCATGCCCGGAGTGCAGATTCCGCACTGCGCGCCGCCGGTGGAAATGAACGCTTCCTGGATTGCGTGCAACCGCTCGCCCCCCGCCAATCCTTCCACGGTGCGAATCTTGGTGTTTCGCGCTTGCAGTGCGGGCACCAGGCAACTATTCACCAGCGCGCCATCCATTTCCACTGAGCAGGCACCGCATTCACCTTCGCCGCAGCCCTCTTTGGTTCCGGTCAAATGCAAATCTTCGCGCAGAACGTCGAGGAGCCGCGCCATGGGATGGGTGCGAATGGAAACCTTCTGGCCATTCACCTCGCACTCCACCAGAATTTTGCCGGGAGCGTCAGGCACTCTGCCGCTCCTCGCGCGCTTCCCACGCCTGCAAAAAATCTTCTGGGGTAACTGGAACGTGGGTGAAGCTGATTCCGGTAGCGTTCTCGATGGCGTTGACGATCGCCGGCGCGGTCCCATCCAACGGCAACTCTCCGATTCCCTTAGCTCCGCCCGGCCCGCGCTCGTAGCGATTCTCCTCGAAATAAACGCGTATCGGCGGCACATCCATGGACGTTGGAATCACGTAGTTGGTCATCTGGCTGTTCAGCATACGTCCGTCGCGCCAAATCACATTTTCGTACAGCGCGAACCCGACGCCCTGCGCCACCCCGCCCTCGATTTGCCCCGCCGCCAGCACGGGATGAAGCACCCGGCCGACTTCCTGCAGCGCCACAAAATCCTCGACCCGCGCTTCGTAGGTCAGCGTGTCGACGCTGACCTCCGCCACATACACTGCCCAGGCGTACGCGCCATACGCGTCGCCCTGGTATTTTGCGTCGTCCCAGCGCATGCCGGGGATCGCCGCGTACTGGCTGCTGGCCTTCAGCGGGCCGAACCGGCCGATGTAATTGCGGCAGGCCAGCGCGAAAGCGTCGGCATCGTAACCTTCGGTTAGTCCCCCGTCCTGCATCAGCGTCTGGCGAATTCCGATCGCTGCGGATTCCACCAGCTTGCCCACGATCATGGCGGTGCGCGACGCTACCGTCGGACCGCTGTTGGGCACGTTCGAGGTATCCGGCTGAACCACGTCCACTCGTTCGTACGGCAACCCCAGCGCGTCCGCAGCGATCTGCGAAAAGATGGTATTCGTTCCTTGGCCGATCTCGGTGCTCGCTGCATGTACCTGAATGTGGCCTTCCGCCGTCGCCTCTACACCCACCACCGACGCCAAGTACTCCTCACCCGAACCGGTAAATCCCGCTCCGTGCAGGAACGACGCAAACCCAATACCTCGCCGGACGCGCGCTCCGGAATTTTGCGCAGCGAATAATTTGCGCTTGGCATGGTAATCGCTCAGCGCAAAGGCGCGGTCCATCAGCCGCCCCATCTCCACTTTTTCCCGCACGATCTGCCCGACTGCCAGTGTTTGGCCTTCGTGAATGAAATTGCGGCGCCGGAACTCATCGGGCCCCAGACCCGCTGCCTGGGCTACATGATCGAGGTGGCGCTCCAGCGCAAAAACGGATTGTGGCGCGCCGAACCCGCGAAACGCCCCGTGCGGCGGGACGTTCGTCGCCACCGCATGACTCTGAATCCTGACATTCGGACAGAAATACGGGCCCGCGGAGTGAATCGTGCCACGGGACAGCACCACCGGCGAGAGGGTCATGTACGCGCCACCGTCGATGACGAACTCGATATCCATGGCCAGCAACTTGCCGTCCGCATCGATCGCGGTGCGGTGCCGCGTCCGCGAAGGATGGCGTTTGGTGGTCGCCACCATGTCCTCGGCCCGGTCGTAAATCATCTTCACTCGTTTCCCGGATTTCCACGCGAGCAGTGCGGCATGGCACGCGATCATCGACGGATATTCTTCCTTGCCGCCAAATCCTCCGCCGGTTTCGACCTGGACCACCCGGATTTTTTCTTTGGGAAGCCCAAACACAGGAATGAGCGCCTTGTGAACGTAGTAGGGACATTGCAGCGAGCCCCACACCGTTACACCTTCGGTCGCGTTGGCCACCGCGATGATTCCCTGCGGCTCGATGTACAACTGCTCCTGCGCTCCGGTGGTGTACTTCCCTTCGATTACATGCGCGGCGCGAGCGAATGCCGCGTCCACGTCACCGCTTTCCACCTGGTATGACTTAAAAATATTGTCGGCGCCCCATATGATGTGGGTGCGCGCCAACGATTCTTCGATGGTGAAAACCGCGGGGAGGGCATCGACGTCGAAGCGAACCAATTGCCGGGCCCGCTCCAGCAAATATTTGTCTGGGTGCGCCAACAGAACGATCGGCTCTTCCGGGTGATTGATTTGGCCGGCAGCCAGGCACGGCTGATCCTCGGAGAGCAACAGCACGCAGTTTTTTCCGGGAATATCCGCGGCGGTAACCACGGTGACTTCTTCCCAGGGCACGCCGGGATCGAAATGAATTTTGCGAAGGATGCCGCGGGGAACGGAGCTGCGCACGGTGACCCCAAACAACATGCCGGGAGCGCTGAGATCATCGACGTATCGGGCGCGGCCGGTCACCTTCTGGCCTCCCTCTTTGCGGGGAACGGACCGGCCGATTTGGCGATGATCCATGGGTGGTCTCAATAAGGGATCTTGTCGGTCTTTTCTTTCCACGCGCGAAATGGCGCGGCGCCTTGCTCGCGCATCAGGCTGTCCATCGGAACGCGGCGGGCGTCCACCGGCTTGCGCACCTGGTCATAAAAAAAGGCGTCGTCAAATCCAGCCGCCGCCGCATCGGCAGCCCAGGCGCCGTAATGAATTCGATCGAGTCTTGCCCAGTAGCTGGCGACCAGGCACATGGGGCACGGTTCGCAGGAGGTATAGATTTCGCAGCCGGTGAGATCGAAGCTCTGCAGATTCTGGCACGCGGCGCGGATGGCCATGATCTCGCCGTGCGCAGTCGGATCGTTTACGTAGGTAACCCTATTCGCGCCCTCGCCGACGATCTGGCCGTTCTTGACTATCACCGCGGCGAACGGGCCGCCCTTCCCGGACTTCACATTTTCAACCGCGAGATCGATGGCCCTGGCCATGAATGCGTCTGTCATCTGGTCACTCCGCCGGATCAATCCTCGTGGCGCACAAGTCCCCAACGCGACCCGAAGCGTCGATTCTAACCCGAGTAACGCCGCAGACGTGCGCTCAAGCTGTTGCCGGCGTTCGCGTCTTGAACCACCACGCGCTTAACATCACGATCCCAATCAGGACGAGCGCCGCACATAGCCCGCTCCAGATCCCCGCCGCGCCGTATCCCCGTTCGAAGCACAGGTAATATCCCAGCGGTAGCCCCACCACCCAATAGCCGACCAAGTGGCAAAACATCGGCGTGCGCGTATCCCCGGTGCCGCGCAACGCGCCGGTGGTGACCGTTTGGATGCCGTCGAATAACTGAAAGAACGCCGCCACCACCAACAGTTTCGATGCCGCGCGAATCACCACTGGGTCCGGCGTGTACACCCGCACGATCCACTGCGGAATCGTCCAGAAGGCCAGCGCCATGAACGACATAAACGACGCGCCCAAGGCGATCGCGGTCCAGCCCGACCGGTTCGATGCAACTACGTCGCCCCGCCCCAGCCCTTGGCCCACCCGCACCGCAGCGGCGGAGGAAATGCCCAGCGGAACCATGTAGGTGAAACTGGCAGTATTGAGCGCAATCTCATGGCTAGCCAGGGGAATCGCGCCGAGCTTGGCTACCAGAGCCGTTGCCGCGGAAAACACCGCAACCTCCACGCCCAGTTGGGTAGCTGCGGGAAATCCCAGGCTCAGCAGATCGCGGATGCGTTCCATGCTCGGGCGCGGTGAAGCATCCCGCAGCCCGGTGTGATGGCGATGATCGTAAAAAAAAATCGCCAGCGCCAGTAAGCCCGCCATGTAGGTGCGCGAAATCACCGTTGCCCAGCTCGAGCCAACCGTGCCCATCGGCGCCACGCCCAAGTGCCCGTAAATCAATACCCAGTTTCCGAAAATATTTACCAAGTTTGCGCTCACCAGCGCGAACATCACCGGCCACACGTGGTTCATCGCCTGCAAATACCGCCGGAAAACAAAAAATAAAAGGAGCGGTACGATGCTCCAGGTAAGCGACCTCAGGTAAGGCACCGCGATGCGCATCAAATCCGGGCTGATGTGCAAGAAATTCACCGCCGAGGGAATCAACAACGCGACAGCGATCGAAATCGGCGAGAGCACCAGCGTCAGGTACACGCCGTTTACCAAAGACCGGTGGCAATCTTCGATCTCACCAGCACCGTAGGACTGCGAAACCAGGGTATCGAGGCCCAGCATGATTCCCGTGCCGAAAATCGCGACCACGTAAAACATCATGTGACCCAGACTGATCCCGCCGATGGCCTGCGCGCTGTTGGGCAGCCGGCCAACCATCATGGTGTCCACAATGCCCATGCTCATCCACCCGATCTCTCCCAGCACGATGGGGATGGCAAGGTGCAACATCGGCCTGATTTCGCTGGCTGGTTTCTCCACGCCTCGTTCACCAAAGGGGAAAATGGGAATCGTAAATAAATTCGATCATAACACGCGAACAGAAGCGGCTCGGTTGAGCCTGCAAGAGGTGAGATCACAATGGACGATGCGCAAGTAAAATTTCGCTGGCTGCGAATTCAAAAGGCGAAAAGGAGAAAGCGCTTAGTGCAGTCCTGACCAGTCATCGGCCAGAAGAATGGAATTACTCGGGTTGGAAGGATCGTACTTCACGCTGGCGGATTGGCCGGCTACCACGCCCTCGAGAACCAGCCGCTGTTCGAGTCCGGTGACGTCCTGGGCGGTCTCATAGGTGACCCCGGAAATCGAGTACGTGTAATACACCAACTGGGTGGACGCAGCGCTGCGATGATTTCCGTTACCGTTGTGGGCAACGGCCCCGGCTTGCGCGGCTTCCGCTGCGTGCGCCGCATCATTGATTTCCAACACCTGGCCCTCGACGATTCGTCCTACGCGGTTCAGATATATCCGCCGCTGACGCTCCACCTCCGACGGATCTTCGGGCCGCTTGCGCAACCACATCAAGGCAGCAGCAAGAGCCACCACCCCGGCTCCCGCTGCTGGTACCAGCATGCGCCAATCTTTCATGAAGGTCAGATTCGCCACGAAGTTCCCTATCTCCAAGGCACCGCCATCTTGCCGTGTCACCCGCGACCGTCAATTCGTAAACGAATTCAACTGCGACGCATTCGCGGCCGTTCAAAGGGATTATAACACTCAGGGGATTACTAATCTTGGATGGGAGCGCCGGAGACTTGCTCAAGCCATTAACGTGGCCGGAGCCCTCGTCTCTTTCAAAAACACTGGGCCCCGCGCCTGGAACCCCATATTGGGGCCCTGCCGGCCACGCTTCAGGGAGCGCGGTGGATGTCGTGGCGTAGGCGGCGGCGGACGGGAATCGGATGGCGAAGGGCCGAGAACAGCATGCTGGTCACCCAGGTGACCACCGACGCTACGCCATACATTACTACACCCAGGATCAGCACTTCGAAGGGTGACTTCCCCAGACGGCTCTCGAGATTCGCAAAGTGCATCCCGGCAATGGTGTACGCCAGCGAGAATATCGCCCACCCCAGCGCGCTCGATGCAAAGAGGCACACTGGGTTGTTGTAAAACCGCATGATCGGAATCAACCCCACCACGATCACCAGGGTGCAAGCTACCGCGTTCCTGGCCAGCGCGAAGGGTTCCAGCGCCGGGATGCGGTTCGCCGCTAGCAGTGCCGCTACCAGCAATGCGGCCAAAAATATTCCGGTACCGAAGCCGGTTCGTAGCGTCGGACTGTGAAGAACGGTCCGCTTCGCCGCGACGGGATCCGGGGCCTCCAACATCTTTAGTTTTCCTCGTTGCTTACTTGCGGGACGTTCGCCGATACCGCGGAACTTGGTGTGCTCTCGTTTCCGGCCTGATCGATTGCGGTGACGGTGTACCGATACCGATGACCCGTGAGCGCTGACATATCACGAAACGCGGGGCTGAGCAAGGTTTCCGGGTTCAAGCGCACCGGCGCTGTCCCTTGGTCGCCGCGATACACGTTATACCCGCTCAGGTCCGGCTCGCCATTAATCGACCACGATAGTTCCAGGTGCGCGGGCGTCTCGCCGTCCGCCGGCACGTAGGTCACTTGCAATCCTTGCGGCGCAGCGGGAGCAAAGGTGTCCTTCGGCGTCACGTGCAGCAGATTCGAGTCCCCCGATTCCAGACGCACCTGCGGATAGATCACCAGGCTGCGCACCGAGTAGACGTATTCCCGCCCAAAATCAAAGTGCGTGTCTCGAAATGGCGGCGCGGGGGTATCCCCGATAACCGTCAGCCCATGGGACTCATCACCCCCGCCGGCTGCTGCGCCAGCTTGGGCGCCGGCTGGCGTGCCACCCGCCAGGGGGGACGATTTTGCCGCATTCGAGCTGCGGTACACACGATACACGCCCACCCCGGGCAGCGTTTCCCCTGCCGTGTCTTTGTGAACCGGCGTCCACTGCAGCACCACGGCTTCCTTGGTCTGCGTCGCCGCCAAATCGTGGATCGCTTCGGCCGGCGGATAAACCGGAATCGATACGATATTGGAATCTCCGGACGTTTTTTTCCGCGACGCTCGCGTGCGCACCAGGTAAACGGCTTGCTGCCCCGCGTGTTGCGCCAGGGTCGCCGGCGGAATGGTGTCTACAAATCGCATCTTGCCATCCTGCAAATACGGCGCGGTCCTCGCTCCGGGAATGGTGGTCAGCAGCATGGTAGGCGCGGCCGGCTTTGCGGCGTCGGCCGCGCTGGAAAACTCCCGATAAATCTCGACCCCCGGCGGGTGCTCCAAAGGTTCGTGCCACACCGTGTCTTTCGGCACCGTAAAGGTAAGAATCACGTCGTTGCCGGATTGTTGTACGCTAAGGTCCGGGACGTTTTCAGGTACCGGCACGTGCCGCAAAGCGGGTTCGGCGGGCGCGCCGCAACCTGCCACCACCAGCACCATGAGCATCGGAATGAGTGCGCAACAAATTCGGCGGGCTACCTCACCTGCGGCAAATCCGGAGAACAGCGTGTGACTTTCCAACTCCCGACCTCGAATCCCGAATCCTACAAAATATACCGGCTCAAATCCTGGTCCTTGACGATCGTGGCGAGCTGTTTCTGCACGTAAGCGCCATCGATCTTAATTGTTTTCTTTTTCATTTCCGGGGCGTCAAAGGAAATTTCCTCGAGCAGTTTTTCCAGAATGGTATGCAGCCGCCGCGCACCAATGTTTTCGGTCTGCTCGTTCACATGGGCCGCAAAACGCGCCACCGCGGCCACCGCATCGTCGGTAAACGAAAGTTTCAGCGCCTCGGTATCCAGCAGCGCGATGTACTGCTTGATCAAAGCGTTTTTCGGCTCGGTGAGGATGCGAATGAAATCCGCTTCGGTCAGCGAGCTCAGTTCCACCCGGATCGGAAACCGTCCTTGCAGTTCGGGAATCAAGTCCGAAGGCTTGGTAGTGTGGAACGCGCCCGCGGCAATAAACAAAATGTGATCGGTGCGAACCATACCGTAGCGGGTATTTACGGTGGTGCCTTCCACGATCGGCAGAATGTCGCGCTGCACGCCCTCGCGGGAGACGTCCGGACCGTGCCCCGATTCGCGCCCGGCGATTTTGTCGACTTCGTCGATGAATAGAATCCCCATCTGTTCCACGCGATCGACGGCGATCCGCGTCACCTGGTCCATATCCACCAGGCGATTCTCTTCTTCCTGGATGAGGTAGTCGAAGGCCTCCGCCACGGTCATCTTGCGTTTCTTTTTCTGCTGGCCGAAAAACCCGGACAGCATGTCCTTCATGTTGATGTCCATCTCTTCCACGCCCTGATTGGTTACGATTTCAAACGACGGCGTGGACCTCTCCCGCACTTCCACCTCCACCATGCGCTGGTCCAGCTTTCCTTCGCGCAGCTGTGCGCGCAACTTCTCGCGCGTCCGTTGCATCAGTTCGCCGCGTTGCGCATCCGACCCGGGATCGCTGGCCACGGTGCTCGGCGGCGTGGCCGGCAAGAGCAAGTCCAGCAAGCGTTCTTCCGCGGATTGCTCGGCTCGCTCGGCCACTTCATCCAGCTTTTCTTCGCGGATCATGTCGATTCCGGTTTCCACCAGGTCGCGCACCATGGACTCGACGTCCCGCCCCACGTAGCCCACTTCGGTATATTTCGAAGCTTCCACCTTCACAAATGGGCAGCCCGCCAGGCGCGCCAGGCGCCGCGCAATTTCGGTTTTCCCCACGCCGGTGGGCCCAATCATCAGAATATTTTTCGGTAAAATATCTTCGGCCAGCTCCGGAGGGAGTTTCTGCCGGCGCACACGATTGCGCAGCGCCACCGCAACGGCGCGTTTGGCGGGTGTCTGGCCGACGATGTATTTGTCCAGCTCGAGCACAATCTCTCGAGGGGTCAATTCATCGAACGACGGAAGCGGCTCGACCGCCGCTTCCTGCGATTCTCCGGATAAGTAGATCACCACGCGCTATTCCGCTTTCTCATTACAGTTCCTCGATGGTGAAGTTGGCGTTGGTATAGATGCAGATTTCGCTGGAAATTCGCATCGCTTCCTGCGCAATTTCCTTGGCGCTCATCTTGGTATGTTTCGCCAGCGCCCGCGCCGAAGCCAAAGCGTAGGAGCCGCCCGATCCGATGGCGCAGATTCCATCGTCGGGCTCGATCACGTCGCCCGTGCCGGACAAAAGGAAAGTTCCTTTGGCGTCCGCGACCACTAACAGCGCTTCCAAATGCCGCAGCGAGCGCTCCGTCCGCCATTCCTTGGCCAGTTCCACCGCCGCGCGCGCCAGATTCCCGTGATATTCCTGCAGCTTGTTTTCGAACCGCGTAAAAAGCGCCAGCGCGTCCGCCGTACTGCCCGCAAATCCCGCCAGGATCTTGTCGTTGAATAACCGCCGCACCTTCTTCGCGCTATGCTTGACGATCGCATCTCCCAGGGTTACCTGCCCATCGGCCGCCACCACCACTTTATTGTCCCGGCGCACGCACAGCACGGTTGTCCCGTGCATCCGCTCGCTATTCTGTGCCGTTGCCATCGTTTGAGTATACCTCTCAGTTGCCTCAATCAACCACTGCGCGGACGCCTTTCCGATTCCAGCGCCGCCGTAGGGGTGATTTTTTCCCGGTGACTCTTGCGCCGAAGCGCAAACCGGTGCGGCTCCATTCCCGGAGTTTTTTCAGCGAGCGCGGCGGCCCGGACGCCCCGGCCACCGCCCATGTGGTATGGAAATTCCTGCGGAGGTACAACCGATCGGACCGCGCCGCACAGTTCAGTTCTTGCAGTTGTCGCGGGCCTTTTGTCGTTCTTCCTTCTTGATTTCGCTCTTTCCCACTTTCTGCCAGCGCTCATCCAGCGACTGTTTCGTGAACAGTTCCGGAGCCGGGTTGGTGTTGAAACTGATCTTATCGAAAAATACCTGGTACACCTTGATCCCATTTCTCTCGCGGGTGATCTGAAACGGGGTGGTAACGCCCTGGATGGGATGGTAGTTCGAGTAGTATTCGAGCTCTTCGGTGCGCTGCCGTGTCCGAGGATCACGCACCGTCACGATCTTGCGAACCGGCAGATGGGTTCCCTTGGCAAACGCGATGCGAATGGTGCGGTCGTCGCTATCCGTCAATTCCACCCACTCCACTTCTTTCATGTCCACCACGTCGGGTCCCGCGTAATGAAAACTCATGTCCTTTTCGTGGATGCGGTGGCGAAGGATGTTGTCTATATCCTTCTTCTGATCCTCTTCGAATCGCTCGATCGCATCTCCGCCCTCTTCCTGCACCCCGCCGCGATCCAGCAGCCACCCTTCCTTGCCGTTGAAAACTTCGATCAGATTGCGCTTGGGTAAATTTTCTTGGCGATCCTTGTCCGGGGGCACTTCAAAGTCCAGAAACTTTTCGAATCCGTTGAGTTCTCCGGAATGGCCGAACTGGCTCAGCCGCCCCTCATAGGTAGTGTCGTGCACGCCCACATAGGCTGGGCCACCCATCGCCGCGATCGATTGCGCGATCACTTCCTTTGCCTTCGCGGCGCTCTGCTCGGGCATCATCACCACGGTATCCTGCGCCCCGGCCACGCTCACCCGCGCCGCTGCCAACGCCAGCGCCAACCCCAGCGCCAACCCCGCTCCGATTGCCAGCCGTTTCAGCCGCACAGTACCGCACCTCCATTGACGTTCAGCACTTCACCGGTAATGAACGTCGACAAATCCGACGCTACAAAAAGCAGCGGCCCGGCAATTTCTTCGGCCGACGCCACCCGCCCCAGCGGGATGGTCTCCACCACATCCTTCATCCCGGATTTGGTGCTCAGCGTCTTCGCCGACATGTCCGTATCCACCCAACCCGGCGCCACGCAATTCACCAATATGTTGTGCGGCGCAAGTTCCGTCGAAAGACCCTTTACAAAACTGATTACCGCGCCCTTGCTCGCCCCATAATGAGTATGAAACGCTTCGCCGCGCTGCCCCGCCGTCGAGCTCACCGCGATAATCCGGCCGGACTTTTGCCCGATCATGATCGGCGCGGTGTGATGCACCACGCCGTAAACGCTTTTCAGGTTCACCCGCATCATTTGGTCCCAATCGCGCTCACTCATTTTCTCGATGGGTTCCGCTTCATGGTTCCAGATGCCGGCGTTGGCAATCAGGATGTCCAATCGCCCCAGCCGTTCCTGCGCGAATTCCACCAGCTTCTTCGCGTCGGCCACTCGGCCCAGATCCGCTTTCAGCGATTCCACCCTCGTTCCGTGGCGGCTCGCTTCGGCCTGCACCTGCGCCGCCGCATCGCGATTCTGGCGATAGCTGAACACCACGTCGGCACCCGCTCGAGCGAAGAGTTTCACCGCGGCCGCGCCAATTCCCCGCGATCCTCCAGTGATCAGCGCCGCCTTACCCGCCAGTGAAATCATGATGCCCCCAAAAATATGAATGCGAAATTAGAATTGAAAAATGAAAATACGTGCGCCGCACGCAGAATCGGCCGCCTAGGCTCGTGTAGCTGCTCCGCGTGCCGCTGCCACCAACTCGCGAAACAGCGCCTTCGATAATCCGTGCTCGGCCATCCGCTCCGGATGCCATTGCACACCCACCATCCAGGGGTTGTCGCCGGTGTACTCGACCGCTTCCACCACTCCATCCGCCGAGTGCGCCGCCACCCGTAGACTGCGGCCGGGACGATCGATCGACTGGTGATGCGAACTGTTCACGCGAGCTTCTCTCGCTCCCGCCAGCGCAGCAATCTTCGATCCCGGCTCGATGGCAATTTCGTGCATCGGCTCGGGCGCACCTTCGCCGGATTTTTCCCAAGGGTGGGTAATCGAAGCGCTAACCTGGTCGGCAACGTCTTGAAAGAGCGAACCTCCCAGAAACACATTCATGGACTGTATCCCATAGCAAATTCCCAGCAGTGGTTTATTCGCCCGCAGGGCGTGCGCCAGCAGTGCGAAATCCGTGCGCTCTCGATCGCGGTCCGCAGCGGCGCCCAGCGGATGCAGTTTCTCGCCATATAGCTCCGGATTCACGTCCGCCGGGCTGCCGGTCAGAACGAAAGCGTCCAGCGAGTCCGCCAATTTATTAAGCTCTGCTTGCGGCAGCCGCAGCGAGACTTCCACCGGGATGCCGCCGGCTACTCTGATCGCTCGCAGGTACTTGTCGTACTTCTGGCGCTCACCGCTAAGCTCTTCTTTTACAATACGATAAGGTACGCCAACACGCGGACCACCGGCGGCCACCGGCCCCCGATCAAGCTTATGATTTTCATCCATAAGCTTCCATCCTACCCCAACCAGAACTGGAATTGGAATAATCGCAAAACCGGGCAGCGACTCATTTTTCAACGTCCGAATCCACCAGCAATCCCATCCAGTGACGAGTCCGCCTACCGCACCTGTGATCAGAATTTTAGCCAGCGCCTTGGTTTGGTAATGATGGCGTCAGGCAAGCTCAGCAAAATGCCTTTTCTTCGATGGTGTTATATCGCATCCTGCTCCGTTTAGAGGGAGCGTTCGTCTCGCGGCGGGGCTGCAGAATGATAGAATTCGCGAAAATAGGCATTCCAGAGGGAGGTCCCTATGTATGCGGGAAATGGGAGCTTGGGGGCTGTGACTCTGTGCGTCGGCTTGGTCCTTCCTCCTCTCTTCTTCGCTCAGCAAGGTTCTAACGTCTCCGCACAAGGTTCTCACGCCCGCGCCAGAGGCATATCAGCAGTCCCAGGCAAAAAAGCATCGTCTAGAAACTCAGGCTAAGCAGGTCTTCGACGCGGAAATGGTCCGTGAAAAAACCGGAGACTGCCGGGATGCCCACACCACCTAGGACTTCAACACCTGCTACGGAAAACAGTTGGCCATCACGGACCAGAACCTGAAGAACTACAAAGGGATCATCCGGGAACTGCTGGCCCCGGCTCCGGAAATGCCGGGTGTTGAGACGAATCTGCCAGCGCACGGGATGGCCGGCCCGAGCCTGTCCGGCGAACAGTTAGCCACAGAATTCGAACGAGTGGAGCAAAGCTGGCGACAATACCGTGAAGTCGCTTGCGCGGCCGCTCAGCACCAATGGGAGGGCGGCACGGGTGGACCGAGTTTCGAGATGGAATGTGAGCTGAAGCTGGCGCGCGACCACCTGCGCGAATTGCACATGATCTACGGCGAGGAGCTGCACCAATAAGAGGCAGAGCCCAGGCTTCCCTGGCAACGATCCAGCACTCCACCGCGTGCACCCTTTCGGCAGTATTTTTCGTGAAGGATCTTCAGGAGTTCGTCGCCATCATCGCGCCTATCTTGTCCGAAATTGGCGGCGCGGCGCTGGACGCGCGCAAGCGCAAAGGGGATCGGGTAGCCGGTTTGCGCGGCGGATGCAGGTGTAGCCATTCGACGTAATTCCCCCTCATCTGTTCGATGCGGTGGGGGATATGCCACACTTGGATCTCAAGAAACCGCTCCAGGGTCACTCTTCCGTCGGGCGGCTTCACCATGCTGTCAAACCACACCGATTCCGGCAACGCTTTCAGTAGCTGGTAGGTCATCCGCCGGAGCCGCCGTATGATATCCAACGCTTCCTTGGTGCTCTGGTGAAAATATCCGAGCGTGCTTGCCCAAAGCGCCGGATCGAAGCTCAGCACCGGTAAGCCGGGCTCGGCAATCAACTGCCGGCAGCAAATCTACCCAGTAGCCTCGCTATCGGCGAGATGCAAAATCACCTCGTGAATGCTCCATTTCCCCGGACTGTTCTTGAACAGCCACATCTTCTTGGGAAACTGGTGGAGCGCGGCGGCGAGTAACTCCGGAGCACGGCCGAACGACTCGAGTTTTTCGCATCGTTCGTGGCGCGTCATCACACCCTCCGTGCGGCAAATGCCCTTGCTTATATAGACGCGGAAAAGCCAGCCTAGTTATCGCTTATCTGGTTTTTTTTGCTTTAGTTTCAAAACTTTGATGCTGTTCGCTATTGAGAATTCGTCGCGAAAATGAACACATCCACACACCGGAAATTCGCCGCTCTCGCGGTCGCATAGCTCATTCTGATATACGCAGGAAAGATGATCGAAGTTCGAGGTATTTCTGAAAGATGCGGTCCGCAGCGCGCGGATTTAGCCCCACATCTAGGCGATGAATCGCGCCGTCCGCGCCAGCTGCATCGCTGCGGCGCGGATGTCGCCCACCAGATACAGCGATCCGCTGACAAACACCGCGTCCTCCGGCGCCGCCAAGTGCAGCGCGCGTTCCAGCGCTTGCACCGGATCGCGCACGATTTCGCATCGCGCAGCAAGACCGCAGGTGATCTCCGCCAACAGCGCCACCGAAATGGCGCGCGGCTGCCGCGGCTCGGTCAAGATCACCGTGTGTGCGCGCGGGAACAGCAGCCCTGCAATTTCGTCCACCGCCTTATCGCGCACCGAGCCGTACACCAGGTAGATACGCTGGCCGGCAAAATTCTGTTCCCAGAATCGCAGCAGCTCCCGCGCTCCCGCCGGATTGTGGGTCCCATCCAGAAATATCGCCGGGCGCTCTCCCAAGCGCTCCAGCCGCCCCGGCCAGCGCACCGTGGCGATTCCGCGGGCGATCGATTCGGCGCCAATTGAGAATTTCGCGCCGAGAATTTTCGCCGCCGCCGCGGCCGCTATTCCGTTGCGGACCTGGAAGCGCCCGGCCAGCGGCAACTGCAGCACCAGTTCATCGCGGCAATCGCTGGGATCCGCGGAAGAAATTACCGCGCGATAAAATCCACGGCCGGAATCCAATTGCCGGATCTCAAACGCGGAATCGATTTCCACCAGCCGCGCGCCCACCGCCGCGCATTTGGCGGCGATTACCCCGCGAGCTTCCCGACGCTCGCACGAACTCACCACCGTTTTGCCCGCCTTGATGATCCCGGCCTTTTCGGAAGCGATTTGTTCGAGCGAATGCCCCAGAAAAGTCTCATGGTCGAAATCGATCTGGGTGATCAAGATCACTTCCGGATCGACGATATTGGTCGCATCCAGCCGCCCGCCCATGCCCGTTTCGTACACCACAAAATCCACGCCCGCTTCCGCGAACGCCACGAACGCCATCGCCGTCATCACTTCAAAAAAAGTGGGATGGGCGCGCAACTTTCCGCTGGCCAGGCCGGCTTCGATGGCTGTTTGCACCTGCCCAAACGCCGCGGCGAATTCCGCGTCGCCGATCGGCTCTCCGGCGATGCGTATTCGCTCATTAATTCGCTCCAGATGCGGTGAAGTATATAGCCCGGTGCGGCGGCCGGAGGCGCGAAGAATCGATTCCAGCATCGCGGCGGTGGAACCCTTGCCGTTGGTGCCGGCGATGTGTGCGCAAGGGCTTGCCAATTGAGGATTGCCCAAGGACTCGGAAAGTACCCGGATATTTTCCAGATCGAATTTCTGTACCCGGCCCTGCTGCGGCGATGCCAGCTCTTTTCCTAATTGGAATAAGCGCCGTACCGCTTCGTCGTAGGTCATTTCAATTCTGGAAGAATGTGAGGGCGCGGGAAATGTAGGCTTTCAATTCCGTGCGGGGAACCACGGCATCCAGAAATCCATGTTCGAGGAGAAATTCCGAGGTCTGAAATCCTGGCGGCAATTTCTGGCGAATGGTCTGCTCAATCACTCGCGGTCCGGCAAATCCGATCAAAGCGCCGGGCTCGGCGATATTCAGATCGCCGAGCATCGCGTAGCTCGCGGTCACCCCGCCGGTGGTGGGATCGGTGAGCAACGAAATAAAGGGCACCCGCGCATCGTCCAGACGCGCCAGCGCCGCGGCCACTTTGGCGAGCTGCATCAGGCTGACGGTTCCCTCCATCATGCGCGCGCCGCCCGAGGCCGAAACGATAATGATGGGATACTTCTTCGCCAGGGCCAGCTCCACGGCTCGGGTCACCTTCTCACCCACCACCGCTCCCATCGATCCACCGATAAATTTGAATTCCATCGAACAACAAATTACCGGGCGCCCGTCCAGTTTGCCTTCCGCGGTGAGTATCGCGTCGTTGACCCCCAATTTTTTGCGGGCGTCATGGATGCGCTGCTTGTAGGGCTTGGTGTCGGTGAAGCCGAGCGGGTCGGTGGAAACCAGTTCCGCGTCGTGCTCCAGCCAATCGCCCTCATCCAGCAGCAACTCCAGGCGGCGCTTCGCGCGCATCCGGAAATGGAAGTTACATTTCGGGCAGACGTCCCAGTTCGCATCCAGATCTTTTTTCCAGATGATCGAGCGGCAGGCCTCGCACTTGGTCCATAGACCTTCGGTGCGCACCCGCCGTTCATCCGTCGGGGTCGGGTTCTCTATCGGTTTTTTTTCGCGTTTAAACCAAGCCATAAATTTTTGTCGGACGCAGCGGGTAATTCCGGGGCCACCGCACTAGAGTTTGTCTTTTAGTCCATGAGGCTTGCGCCCGCCCCTGCGTCCTGGCGCGCTCCCGCCGGCCTCTTGCCGGTCCGTACAGCATCCCCCAAGTAATCCCGAATCAAAAGCGGTTTTTGCCATCCTTACCCATCGCGCTGATTCCGCAAGGCTTATCGCTCGGCATTCTGAATCGAAGCCGCGCGCTACGGGTCCGGATCCATATATCCGCTCATCGAAACTTTCCGGTTCAGTCCGGGGAGGTTTCCGACGAGAAAAAGCTCAGCGGCAAATCCCGAGAAGTGACCAAACCGGCGTTCGCCGCGACAATCAGAGGTATCGCGTTGACCACTACCGCGGCCGTGGCGATGTCCCCGTGCGTTCCTCCGGGAATGATCATCGAAATATTGGGCTCGCCGGCCAACTCGATAGTATCTGCGGGATCTTTCGCGCCCACGTACATCTTCAATTCCAGAATAATCTTTTCCCGGCCCAGCGAGAATCCTCGCGCGATTTGATGGACGCCGGCCGCACGCCCCGCCGCCACTTCCAAAAACTCGGTGCTGATATTTTCCGGCGCGATCACCGGCTCGATCGTCTCGGTGATGGTGTCAACCGGAATTCCCAGTCCGTCGGCGATCATCGCCACCGATTCCGGCAAACCATGATGCTTGATCACTCCCGCAGCGGTCTTCTCGGCAAATTCTTCCACGGTCATGCCTGCGCCGATCTTTCTTTGCAGTGGTTCGCGCCGCCGCGAGGCGTCCACGATTCGCGTCACCCGCACCGAATCCACGCGTTGCGAAATCGCCGCCAGCGTCAGCGCCAGCTTATCCATCACGAAACCCGGATTCACGCCGATACCCACCAGGGCCACGCCTTCGTGCTTGGCGGCCTTGTCCAGCTTATCGGCGAGCGGCGCAGACTTGCGAAACGGGTAGGCCAGTTCTTCGCAAGTGGAGATCACGCAACAGCCGGCGTTCACGCAGGCCAACAATTGCTCGACCACATCTTTCAGGTACGACGAAGTGGAATGCAGCACCACGTCCACTGGGCCGGTCAGCGTCTTCGCCGCGTCCGGGGACACTTTCACTCCCCACGGCGCGTCATGCGCGCCCACCACTTCCCCCAGATCTTTGCCGACCTTCATGGGATCGCGATCGATCGCGCCCACAATCTGCACGGACTTCTTCTTGCGGGCCAGCCGCAGGATGGAAGCGCCGATGGGGCCGACGCCGTACTGCACGATGCGAATTTGTTTCCTCACAGCTACTCCATTCCGGGAATTGGACTTAGCCTCAATGAATACCTTAAGACGTCGCTTCCCAGACTGCAACCGCTTTGAAAGTGTGTGTGACGACTACAGATAACGCCGCCGGGCACCTGGCCATGAAACTTATTCCCTGGCCGCGCGTTATATCAGATAGCAATGAGAAATAACGCTGAGAGATGACCACCAGGAGCAAATGCCGATGATCGCCCGATTCCGCCTCCCCCTCGCCTTCGCCGCCTTGCTCTGCTTCGCCGCCTTCACCGCATTCACGTTCGCCCAGCAGCAAAGCGCGCCCCCCCAAAGTGCGCAACCAAGCCAAAAGCCCTCCGACATGCCGGGCATGGATATGTCCGGAGCGCCCAACCCGTCCGATCCGTCCCCTGCGGCGGCTCAGGCCAATTCCGCCATGTCCGACATGCACATGGAAATGAACGGCCACATGTTCATGACCACGCCGCGCCCGCCCAATGCCGCGGACCAAAAGCGCGCTGACGAGATCCTGGCCGCGCTGCGCCCGGCCATCGAAAAGTACAAGGACTACCACGTGGCGCTTCAGGACGGATTTCACATCTTCTTGCCCAACATCCCCCAAGAGCACTATCACTTCACGAATTACAGCTACGCGTTTGAAGCGGCCCTCAAGTTCGATCCCGAGCATCCCACTTCGCTGCTCTACAAAAAGACGCCCGGCGGCTACGAGCTGGAAGGCGCGATGTACACCGCGCCCAGACGTTTCAGCGAGGCCCAGCTCGACGAACGAGTGCCGCTGAGCGTCACCGAGTGGCACCAGCACGTGAATCTTTGCCTGCCGCCGAAAGGCGAAGGATGGCAAGCCGATATGACCAAGTTCGGCCTTCGTGGCTCGATCACCACCGAAGACGCCTGCAAACAAGCGGACGGACGCTGGCACGCCGTTGTGTTCGGCTGGATGGTCCATGTGTATCCCTACGAAGCCGATCCCGCCAAGATCTGGGCGCACTAGCCAAAAAAGAATCCGTCCCGAAGGTTCCGGGACGGATTCCCAAATGCCATCGAACTGCTTTTCGCCTGCCTACTTCTTTGCGTGCTGGAAATTTTCAGTGACCTGATCCCAGTTCACCACATTCCACCAAGCCTCCAAGTAGTCCGGACGCCGATTCTGATACTTCAGGTAGTACGCGTGTTCCCACACGTCCACACCCATGAACGCCTTCCCGCCGTCACTGATCGGGTTGTCCTGATTGGCGGTGGACTCGATCGCCAACTTGCCGTTGCGGAATAGCACCCACGCCCATCCGGATCCGAATCGCGTGGTGGCCGCCTGGTTCACCTTGGTTTTGAAGTCGGCAAAACTCCCAAAAGCCGCTTTGATCGCATCGCCTAGTTCGCCTTTGGGTTCCCCGCCTCCGCCCTTCTTCATGATCTTCCAGAACATCGAGTGATTCAGGTGCCCGCCACCGTTATTTCGGACGGCGGTTCGAATGTTCTCCGGCACGCGGTCCAAATGAGCGATCAGCTCCTCGATGGAAAGCTTTTGCAAATCGGCGTGACCCTCCAGAGCTTTATTCAAGTTGGTGACGTATGTGCCGTGATGTTTGTCGTGATGGATTTCCATGGTCTTGGCGTCGATATGTGGTTCGAGTGCGTCGAATGAATACGGTAGCGCCGGTAACACGAAGGTCCCTTGCGCCGCTGCTCCTGCTGTCGGTGTGCTCATAATGATTTTCTCCTTACCTACGTCTTGCCTCATAATTATACTCGCGCTGCCGCCGGAGAGGAACCCGGTTTGATTTCCGGGCAGGGCGCTTGAGGGAAATGAAATGGCCACCGCCGATCATCACCACGACCACCACGATGATCATCACGATCATCACCATCACCAGGAATCCCACTTCACCGCCAGCCTCACCGTCCGCGATATCGTCATCGGGATGGCCGACGGTCTGACCGTTCCTTTCGCGCTGGCCGCCGGGCTCACCGGCGCGGTCGCCGCAAGTGGGATCATCGTCACCGCCGGCCTGGCCGAAATTGCGGCCGGCTCGATCGCCATGGGGTTGGGTGGTTACCTCGCCGCGCGCACCGACGCCGAGCACTACGCCTCCGAAAAGATCCGCGAGTTCCGCGAGACCGAGGAAATTCCCCACATGGAGGAAGAGGAAGTGGCCAAAGTGTTTCGCGGCTACGGCCTATCCGAACAGCAGCTTGCTCCGGTGGTGTCTGCGATCTGCTCGGACAAAAATCGATGGGTGGAGTTCATGATGCGCTTTGAACTGGGACTGGAGGAACCGGATCCCGCGCGCGCCGGCCGCAGCGCAGCCACCATCGCCGGATCTTATGTCGTCGGCGGACTGATTCCCCTGGCGCCGTATATGTGCATGAACCAAACTCGTCCGGCCTTGTACGTCTCGGTCGCCGTGACCATCCTGGCGCTGTTTGTTTTTGGCTATATCAAAGGGCGCTATACTGGGGTGGCCCCCGGGCGCGGTGGTTTGCAGACCGTGCTTGTCGGCGGACTGGCCGCCGCCGCGGCTTTTTTCATCGCCCGATTAATCAGTTAGAAATCAGGATGTTGCCCGATGTTCGTTACGAAACACGAATCTTCTTCTAGTATAAAAAATGTGGGTTTTGGAATATGCTGCTCACCCAACTCAACTCGGTTCGTCTGCATCTTAGGAGTGAGGCAAGTACGGCGCGGCAACAGTGGCAACACACCTCGAAGATTTTTGCACCTTAGGCTGATGATTCCAGCGTCTAAGGCTGCAGAGCAGCACTAGCCGAAGCGGCGTCAGCGCGATTCGGTTTTCACGCCGCAAAATGTGAGGCGTAGTCCTGTCCGCGCATGCCGGCAGCCGCCGGGTAGCCGTCGAAAAAGGAGAGACAACAATGAGTAGTATCGTTCAAGTTAATCGCCGGGTGTTAGTGGTGGCCCTCGTGGTGGCTTTGGTTGGGGGTATCGCATTCGGCCTGGGTGTTAAATCATGGAGCGAACGGAGCGTCCTCGGAGCTGAGAAGGTCCCGGTAACCGTCGCGAAAGATATCGCTCCAGTCAATCTCGGTAGTTTTGCCAACGGATTCTCTTCGGTCATCAAGCCGGCATTGCCGGCAGTGGTCAATATCAAGTCGTCCAAATTGGTGAAGGCGTCGGACCAGGAAGGCGGCATGTCGCCTTTCATGCAGGATCCGTTCTTCCGTCAGTTTTTTGGACAGAATCCGCACATGCAGCAGCCCCAAGATCAGCATGAGCACAGTCTGGGCTCCGGCGTAATCGTGAACGGTGAAGGCTACATCCTCACCAATAACCACGTGATCGACGGCGCCACCGACGTCCGTGTATATCTCAACGACAAGCGCGAATTTCCCGCCAAGATCGTAGGTGCCGATCCGCGAACCGATTTGGCGGTGCTGAAGATCAATGCGCACGGCTTGCCTGCCATGACTTTGGGTGATTCTTCACGCTTGCAAGTGGGTGACGTGGTCTTCGCCATTGGCAATCCCTTTGACGTCGGCGAGACCGCTACCATGGGCATCGTTAGCGCCATGGGCCGCGGCAATCTGGCCATCGAGCGTGGTGGAATCGAAGATTTCATTCAGACCGACGCGGCCATTAATCCCGGCAATTCCGGCGGCGCGCTTCTGGACGTCCACGGAAATCTGATCGGTATCAATACCGCCATTCTTACCAACGGTGGTGGCGGAAATCAGGGAGTAGGGTTTGCCATTCCGGTGGACCTCGCTCACGCGGTGATGGACCAGATCGTTACCCACGGCCACGTGGTGCGCGGGTATCTGGGTATCGTGATCGGCGAACTCTCCCCTGAATTGGCCGCGCAGTTTGGCTTGAAACAGGGTGGCGGCGCGCTCATCAATGACGTCACTGCCGGCGGACCGGCGGACAAGGCCGGACTCAAGCGCGGAGACGTCGTCCAGGAAATTGATGGGCATACCATCGACGCGGTGAACACCTTGCAGGTTCACGTGGCATCCTTGGCTCCAGGTTCGCAGGTCTCTCTTAAGATTTTCCGCGATGGCAAACCGGTGGACATCAAGGCCACCCTCGGCGAAATGCCCGAAAAACTGGGCGAGGCGGACGCCGTCGAAAAAGACAGCGCCGTTCTCGGCGGGCTCGAGGTGCAAACCCTCACTCCCGACCTGGCCGGTGAACTGAATGTTCCACCGTCCACCAAGGGAGTTGTAATTACTTCCGTGGATGGTTCGGGCGCGGCTGCGGCAGCCGGCCTAGATCGTGGCGATATCATTCAGGAAGTCAACCACAAGACGGTAACCAACGTGGAAGAGTACCGCCGGGCGATGGCGTCCGCCGCTAAGCAATCGGTCTTACTCCTGATCAACCATGGCGGGACGACGCGCTACGTGGTCGTCGAAGCGCAGGAGTAAGGGCCAAGCAAGAAGGTCGATAGCGGGTCAAGGGCACGGCTGCAGTTCAGGCCGTGCCCTTTTTTTTGCCTGAGCCGGTATTTGGAATTGAGGGGAACTCGTGAGAACCCGGGGTACTAAAATGTGCAATAAAGTGGCAAGAGTTTTCCACAGGCCCCCTGGCCCAAGCACCCGACCTCGCCAACCGGCCACCCCAATAGCGGGTTTGCGGCCGCCCGTTAGCGGCCTTTCCGGAATCCGATCCTTATGCTTTGGGAACCCGCATCGATGCAACTCCTGGACGATTGCCCGCCTCGTATCTAAGTGGTTCAGATGGAACTCAGGGCCCGTTCAGACCGTGCCAGAATCCACCCCCGGCACGCGGCCTCTCCCCCTGGGATCAGTTGCCGGGCTCCTGTTTCGCGTAGCAAGGGGTCCTGCAGCGAAGTGACGGGTAATGTCAGCACGTCCCATTTCGACCCATTTGGTTCGACACCCAGACCGTCAATCATTGGCATACCAGTTGCTCTTAGTATCTGCAGATATCCCTTTGGGGCTTCTGCCGGTAGTGTGTGTTCGATTGGGCACGCGAACATGTGCGCTGGGATTGAGGTATGGTACTATAGCTGTCTCAGCTTGATTGCGTTAACGGTTTCAACAACTTGGGAGTAGAATAGTACCTCGGGTCTATTCACTCCAACTTCACATTCCGGTACTTCTGGACGGTAGGCGATTGCCCGCGAATACGCCAGGAGGCGCGGAAAGGGTTTGGGAGAAAACATGGATTCGCGAGTTAGCTCATCTCCATTCTCACTTTTGAGACAAGATTCCCCGCGCCCGACGGGAAACGGCGCCTCCTCGTTCCGCCCGCCGACCCGTAGCAGTATGACTATGGGAAGCGATCCGGCTCCGTTCCACATGTTGCCGGAGGGAGAATCCCGGCTCGGTCGATTTGGCGCTGGTTTCCTGATCGAGATGATTGTTCTGTTCCTGCTGATCGTGATTCCTTTGTTGATTCCCGACAAAATGACGTTGGTGACCAAGTATTGGAGCATGCCCATCGCGGCGCCCGCGGTCACGCCTTTCAAACCGCAACCTCCGAAACCGGTAGAGAGAGAGAAGGTAGTTCCAAAGGAAGTGGTAAAGGAAATTCCGAAGCCCATCCTAGTGCCGCCGAAGCCGCGCATCCAGACACCAGTATTTACGTCTCCGGTCGCGAAGCCGGCCACTGCGAAAAAGAACACAGCGACTCCCGACGCACCGGAAGTAGCTAAGGTGATGCCGCCGACGTTGACGCCTGGAAATGTGGGCACCGGCAGTTCCGCGATCCCCACCTTGAAGAAGCCGCGCGAGCTAGTGCAGACCGGTGGATTCGGCGATCCGAACGGCGTGCCGGTGTCGGCAAACGGCAATTCCGGCCACGCACCGAACATTAACCATCTGGGTTCTTTCGATCTGCCTCCCGGACCCGGATATGGTAACGGCACCGGCGGAACGAAGGGAGCGCGTGGAGTGGTATCCAGTGGTGGATTTGGAAACGGCGTAGGAACCGGCGCAGTGGGCGGCGGCGGTGGGAGCAAGAAAGTAGTGGAATCGAGCGGCTTTACTCAAGTGGCCGCAGCGCCAGCGCCCAAGGCCCAACAGTCTATCGCTTCTCCGGTGGCGACCCAGGTGGAAATCACCTATAAGCCGCGTCCCGCATATACCGACGAGGCACGTAATTTAAAGATTGAGGGTGACGTCCTGATTGCAGTAACGTTCACCGCATCGGGTCAAGTGCAAGTCGAGCGCGTCGTCAAAGGGCTGGGGCACGGCCTGGACGAATCCGCGATGGCTGCAGCACGCATGATCCGTTTCAAACCAGCAAAGACAGCAGACGGACAGCCGGTGGATTCTCAGGCGGTCGTCCATATTCTATTTGAACTCGCCTTCTGAGGCCGCCCAAACGGTCCGGCAAGCGTGCGAAGGGGGATGTTATGGGGATCAGGAAGAAGTTCGTATTGCTTGCGGCCATGGCCGCGTCGATGCCAGGATTTTTGCTGGCGCAGGGCCAGGCGTCTGCGACGCCCCAAACTCAGGCCCCGGCGTCGATAACCGACGCGGTGAATCGGATCATTGCGCGCGAGCGCTTTGAAGTTACCACCATCCGCCGCTACACCCCTCTGATTGAAACCTACATTCAAGAGATGAGGCCGGACGATGTGGTCGGCACCACGCCCTTCCGCGACCACTACTTTATCGGCCAAGCCAATCTGGCCAAGGGCATCGTCGACAACTCGATGATCTCCAAGCGCCGCACCATGAAGGAAACCCTCAATCCCATCGGGCGGATCGACGATATGTTCAGCCCGGGATGGGTGCCAGAAGGTTTCCTGCAGATGATTTACATCGACACCAAGGGGTTCAACCGCCAGGACTACCGGTTTGATTACATCCGGCGCGAATTCCTCGGCGAAGTGCGCTGCCTGGTTTTCGACGTAGTACCGATTGGCAAGGACCGCAAGGTCCGCGGCCGCTTCAAGGGACGTATCTGGGCGGAGGATCAGGACTACACCATCGTCCGCTTCAACGGCATTTACTCGGACACCGCCGGGATGACGGATCGTGCCATCCATTTCGATAGCTGGAGAGTGAATTCGCTGCCAAAAGTTTGGCTGCCCTCCTACATCTTTACCCAGCAAACCGATCCTTACGGCGCCAACGGCACCCACACCAAATTCCGCGCGCAGACCCGTCTGTGGGGCTACAACATGAAGAACGCGGGCCGCGAGACTGATTTCACCGAGATGAAAGTGGAAAGCCCGGGCGTGCAGGACACCGCCACCGGTTCGTCGGATCCCGGTCCAATTGAAGCGGAACGCGAGTGGCAACAACAGGCCGAAAATAACGTCCTGGAGCGCCTGCAGCGCTCGGGCTTGGTGGCGCCGCACAACGATATGGACAAGGTGATGGAAGCGGTGGTGAACAACATCGAGGTGGGCAACAACCTCGACATCGAACCCGAGGTTCATTGCCGCACCCTGCTGACCTCCACCCTCGAGTCTTTCACCATCGGTCACACCATCGTTCTGAGCCGCGGGCTTCTGGACACTCTGCCCGACGAAGCCAGCCTGGCGGTGATGCTGGCCCAGGACTTGGCAGACCTCATGAAGCTCAAGAATGACACCGATCGCTGGGGCTTCAACGACGAGACTATCGTTCCTACGGTCGAAGCCATGCGCCACTTTTCTTTCAACGAGAGCCAAGCGGATCTTGAGGACGCCAACAAAAGAGCGGTGGTGTTCCTTAAGAATTCAATCTACAAGGACAAGTTGCAAAGCGCCGGACTTTTCATGAAACAGCTCGACGAGTCTTCGAAGAGCCTCACCGCCTTGATCAGCCCGAGGTTGGGCCACAGCGTTCCGCTGGGGATCAGCCCGATCCAGAGTTCTGCTCCTAAGATTCAACCAACCAAGCTGGATCAGATTGCCGCACTGCCGCTCGGCGCTCGCTTGAAACTGGATCCGTACTCCGATCGAGTGGAATTGCTAAAGGCCAAGCCGGTTGCACTGCTATCGGCACGGGAAAAGATGCCGTTTGAAGTGACGCCGTTCATGCCTTACCTCACCCGCTACACTCCGCCCGATGCCGCACCACCAGCGCCGCCCACGACACCCGCGGCAACGCCGCCAGCAAACACCAATCCGACGTCGTCAACGGCGCCCTCGACGCCCGCTGGAGACCCGCCGGCCGCCACGCCGTCTACCGCGACAGGTTCCACGGACCCGGCTCCACAGGCGACTACGCCTGCGAACGCGCCTCCGAAAGATAACGACGTGGCTAACCAGGCGCCACCGCAGCCGGCACCTCAACAGTAACTGCAAGAACTCTATCTTCCCGGCGCCGAGCTTAACGCTCGGCGCCTTTTTTTTGCTCCGCCCTTGCTGTTTGCTCGCTTACAGTGACCAACGCTATTACCCATACCGGGGTACCAGCTAAACGACCTTGATATGGGTACAGGCCGGAAGAAAATGAAACCAAGGATTATGTTTGGTATATATATAGCTAACCAGTTGCGATCTAAACTTCTCGATCCGACGCCGGCGACACCGCGCTCACTCAAACCGGTAGCCGCAGCTTTGCCTGAGACCCCTGCGGCTCGTCCAAATTTTCCAGCGCCAGCGTACCGCCGTGCGCTTCCGCGATTTGCCGGCATAGCACCAAACCAATCCCAGATCCCCCCGGCTTGGTAGTGAAAAACGGCACGAACAGGTTCCCCGGGTTGGGAATTCCCGGCCCTTCATCGCGCACCCATACTTCGACGAAGCGATCGTCGCGCCGCCAGCCGACGTAGACACCCCCTCCGGTTTCCAGCGCCGCATCCACCGCATTGCGCAGCACGTTAATCAAGAGCTGGTCGAGCTGGTCCGCGTCGGCCTGAATCTGAATCTCCGGCCCCGGCACCAGATGCACCTCAGCGCGCGCCTCCAGCGTCACCACCCGCCGAATCCATTCGCTCACCACCACCGGCCCCATCAGCGGCGGAGGAAGCTTGGCCAGCCGCGCGTACGCGTTCATGAAACGCGCCAGGCCGTCGGTGCGTGCGGCGATGATCCCCAGTCCGCTGCGCATATCTTCTTCCCAGTCTTGCGGGCGCTGCGGCCGGCGCAGCATCGAACCCAGATTTTCGGCGATGGATTTCATCGGCGCAAGGGAGTTGTTCAGCTCGTGGCCCATCACCCGAATCAGCCGCTGCCAGGCCTTGCGCTCCTCTTCCCGCAGCGCATCGCTCAAGTCGGTGATCACCAGCAATTGATGCGGCAGGCCGCCCTCTCGAAAACTGCCACGATGGATTTCCCAGCGGCCGGATTTTCCGGGGAAGGCAATCTGCGCAATGCGCGGGCCTTCGGTTTCCAGGCACTCCTGCAAACCGAGCTCCGCCGCGGTGCGCCCCAGCAACGCGCCGTGGGATTGATTGAGCAGCCGCTCTCCGGCGCGGTCCACCAGCCGCAGCCGCCCCGAACCATCGAACGCAAACACCGCGACGTCGATTTCCTCCATCACTTTGCGCAACAGCGCGGTCGCTTCCATCGCTCCCAGGCGCTGCTGCCGGAGCGTTTCGCCGAGCGCGTTCACCTCCCGCAGCACCTCCCCCAGCGCGTCATCGTAGTTCGCCCCCCGCGCGCGAATCGAAAAGTCGCCCTCCCGCAGCGCCGCCAGCAAATTCGATAGGGTGCGCAGCGGGAACACCACCCGGCCCTGGGCGCTGAACGCGAAGCTCAGCCACAGCGTCACGATCAGGATGGTCAGGGTCCAGTCCAGCCGCGCAGAGTAACTCCCAAACCACAACAGGATCAGCGCGACCGCGGTGCCTGCGAAGCCCGCTGCCAGAGAAAACAACAGGATGCGACGCTCGTAAGGAAGGTGTTTCAAAGGCTGTATTTTTGCAGACGGCGATAGAGCGCGCTGCGGCTCAAGCCCAGCGCGTTGCTCGCGTGGCTGACGTTTCCGCCATACCGCGAGAGAGCTTTTTGGATCAGGATCCGCTCCACGTCTTCCAGGCCCATCTCTTCCAGGCGGTGGGCGGATTGCGGTGCCTGACGCAAACCCAGGTCGCTGGCACGCACCTGCTCGCCCTCTGCCAGCAACACCGCGCGCTCCACCGCATGATCGAGCTCGCGGACGTTCCCGGGCCAGGGATGATCGAGGAGCAATTGCAAAGCCACCGGATCGAAACCCTGGAGCTGTTTGCGGTAGCGCTGCGCGGACTGGCGCAAAAAATGCAACGCGAGCAGAGGAATATCCTCTTTGCGCTGGCGCAGCGGCGGCAAATGAATCTCAATGGTATTCAGGCGAAACAGCAGATCCTCGCGGAAGCGCCCGGCGGCTACTTCGGCCTGCACGTCCGCGTTGGTCGCGGAGAGGATGCGCACGTTCACCCGGCGGGTGGCGGAGGAGCCCACCCGTTCGAGCTCGCCGATTTCCAAAACGCGCAGCAGCTTGGCCTGCAGATTCAACGGCACGTTGGCAATTTCATCCAGGAAGAGCGTCCCGCCGTCAGCGAGCTCGAACCGCCCCACCCGATCGGCGCGCGCATCCGTGAATGCGCCCTTCACATGACCGAATAGCTCGCTTTCGAAAACGCCCTCGGGCAGTCCGCCTGCATTGACGGTGACGAAGGGCCGGCCGACCCGCGGCGAAAGCGCCTGCAACGTTCGGGCCACCACCTCTTTGCCGGAGCCGTGCTCGCCGGTGATCAAAACGTTGGCGTCCGACGGACCCACCCGCGCGATCATGTCTTTCACCGGCTGCATGGCGGCGGAATCGGCGATCATCGGCGGGCGGCCATCGGCGCGCAGCAGACGATTTTCGGCTTCCAGGCGCTGGCTGCGGCGCAACGCATGCGCCAGCTCGATCTGATTTTTTATGATCGAGAGCAGCCGCGCGTTCTCCCAGGGCTTTTGGATGAAATCCTTGGCCCCGCGGCGCATCGCTTCGACCGCCAGTTCCAGGCTCCCCCATGCAGTCATCACCACGATCGGTAGGGTGCTGTCTTTCGCGCGGATATTCGAGAGCAGGTCCAGCCCTTCCTGGCCGGAAGTGGTGTCGCGCGCGTAATTCAAGTCGATCAAGGCGGCGTCGAATTCGCGAGTCTCCAAAGCCGAAAGCATGGCGGCGGGCGAGCCGACCGTCTCGGTTTCATAGCCCTCCGCTTTAAAAAGCAGGCGCAGGGCCTCGCGAATGTCGGACTGGTCGTCCGCGACGAGAATACGCACTCGATTCTGAGGGTTCAACATGGCCGAACATCTCCTGGGAATCCACCCACTCTGCTAACCACCCGCGAAATTCAGTGCTCGCTGCGCATCGCCTGGATCGGATCCACTTTGGTGGCCCGCCGCGCCGGAAAATAACAAGACGCAAACGCCACCGCCGCCAGAAAAGCCGCAACGCCAAAAAATGTGACCGGGTCCAGAGCGCTCACGCCGTACAGCAGGCTGCGGATCGTCCGCATACTCAGCACCGAGGCAATGAACCCCAACAGCACGCCCACCATCGAGAGCAACATGCCCTCGCCGACGATCATGTTCACCACGTTGCGCGGCTGCGCCCCCAGCGCCAGGCGAATTCCAATTTCGTGGGTGCGCTGGCTCACCGCAAACGACATCACCCCATAGATTCCGATCCCCGCCAGCAGCGTGGCGAAGCCGGCAAAGATCGCCAGCAGAATCATGCTCAGGCGGCGCCGGGCCAAAGCGGAGTCCACCATTTGATCCATCGTTTTGATCTCGGTCACCGGCTGATTCGGATCCAGGTCCACCAAGGTGTGGCGGATCGCCTTGGTCATGTCACCGGGATCCGCGTTGGTACGAACCACCAGCCGCATCAGCCGCGATGGATTCTGGGTATACGGAAGATACATTTCATCCGAGATCTGCTGGTTCCACGACCAATCGCGGATACCGCCCACCACCCCGATCACCCGCAGCCAGCTGTTACGCGGCACGGGCTTCCACGGCGCGCCCGAAGGCGCGATGTGCACGCGAATTTCCTGGCCTACGGGGTCCTGTTGCGGCCAATACTGCCGCGCCAACGATTCATTAACGATCACCACGCCTTGGGTATCGGGTCCGTCCGCGGACGAAAAATCCCGGCCTTCTTTAAGCGAGAGTCCCATGGTGCGAATGTATTGCGAATCGACAACCGTATAGTGGCTGGTAAGTTCCTTGCCGGGCGGTTGCGCGGCGCGTCCCTGAATGTCGAAATCGCATAAATCAAACCATCCGCTCATCGGCAGAAAATTGGCGGCGGTAACCGAATCCACTCCCGGAACCGCACGAAGCCGGTCCAGCGTTTGGCCGTAGAAATTAACGACGGACGGTCCGTCGGCGTAGTGCGCTACCGGCAGCCATAGCTGCATGGTCAAAAGGTCCTCGGGGCGGAAGCCGATCTGTTCGTTGATCAGCCGGGCAAAGCTTCGCACCAGCAGTCCTGCGCCGACCAGCAGCAGCAAAGAGAGTCCGATTTCCGAAACCACCAGGGCGGCGCTGACGAAGCGGCCGCGGCGGGCTCCGGTGCTGCCGCGCGAACCCTCTTTCAGCGTTTCGCTCATGCTGGTGTGGGCAATCTGGATGGCCGGCGCTAGGCCGAAGACCACCCCGGTAACGCAGCAAATCAATAACGTGAAGCCCACCACCACCGGATGCAGCCCGATTTCGTTCATCCGCGGGAGCTCGCCCAGCCCGCCCTGTGGCGGCAGAATCACATGCAGCAGGCGCAGCCCGCCCTCTGCCAGCAGCAAGCCCACCGCGCCGCCCGCGAATGACAGCAACAGGCTCTCGGTAAGCAACTGGCGCACGATGCGCCACTGCCGCGCGCCCAGCGCGGCGCGAATGGCAATCTCCCGGCTGCGCGAAGCTGATTTAGCGAGCAGCAGATTGGCGACGTTGACGCACGCAATCAGCAGCACGAAGCCCACCGCGCACACCAGCAGCATCAGCGCGGGACGAATGTCGCGCACCGGCTCGTCCTGCATGGCTGAAACACGGATCCCGCTGGTATCCGTATCCGGGTACTCGCGATTCAGCCGCTGCATGATCGTTTGCATTTCGGCCTGCGCCTGCTCACCGGTGACCTGGGGTTTGAGGCGCCCAAAGACGAGAACCGAATGATCTCCGCGATTCATCTGTGCGGGGTCGAAAGCAAAAGGCATCCACAAATCGAATTGACGGCTGGTGCCGAATAGAGAAAAGCCCTGCGGCAGAATTCCAATCACGGTGTACGGCTTCTCGTCGATTTGAATGCTCTGACCCAGGATGGCCCGGTCGCCGGCAAACCGGCGCTGCCATATGCCGTAGCTCAGAATCACCACTTGGTTGCGGCCGAGCGTTTCTTCTTCCGGAAGAAAAGCGCGCCCCGCGAGCGGTTTCACTCCCAGCAAGTGGAAAAAATTTGCCGAGGTGGCCATTCCCCACAGTTGTTCGGGTTCGTTGCGGCCAGTAATGGTGTAAAACCAGGTGCGCAGGACGGACATTTCATCGAAAGACTGGTTTTGTCTCTGCCAATCGAGGAATTGCGCGGGAGAGGCTGCGCCGCGGGTGATGCCGAGGTTCGCATCGGTCTCCCAAATCGTCTGTAGCCGGTCGGCATGCGGAAACGGCAGCGGACGCAACAGGGTGCTGTAGACCACGCTGAAAATCGCCGAGTTCGCGCCGATGCCCAGCGCCAGGGTCAGCACCGCAACGGCGGTGAAGCCGGGCGCTTTGCCCAGCATCCGCCATCCATAGCGAAGGTCGTTCCAGAACGTTTCCATCGTTGTGCTCGCCTGCTTGAATCCAGGCTTTAAATCTCCGATTCCAATCACTTGGTAGATCGCTGCCGGGTGAAACTCCCGGGTCACTGCTTGTCGTCTACCAGCCATCCATCCTTCAGATTGATGATGCGGTCGCCGTAGGCCGCCCAATTCTCGTTGTGGGTCACCTGGATGATCGTGGTGCCGGCCTCGTTGAGGCCCTTAAGCAGATCCATGATCATTTTTCCCTGGCTGGAATGCAGGCTTCCGGTCGGCTCGTCTGCCAGCAGCAATTTCGGGTGGCCGATCACCGCGCGGGCCACCGCAACCAGCTGTTGCTGCCCTCCGGACAATTGATTCGGGAACAGCGATTTCTTGCCGACGATCTGGAAGCGGTCCAATGCGTCGGCCACCAGCCCTTCCCGCTCCGCTTTCTTGATATCGCGATACGACAGCGGCAGGTCGAGATTCTCGGCGACGGTCAAGCTGTCGAGCAGATGATATTGCTGGAAAACGAATCCGATGTATTTTTTGTGCAGCTCGACGCGGCGCCGGTTGTCCAGCTTGTGAACCGCGTTCTCGAGCAGATAATATTCCCCCTTCCACGCCCCGTCCAGCATTCCTAGAATTCCCATCAAGGTGGATTTTCCAGCGCCGGAAGGGCCCATGATGGTGATGAATTGGCCTTCGCGAATATCCAAACTAATTCGCCGGAGCACCCAGGTTTTTCCCGCGCCTGAATCGTAGGATTTCTCGACGTCCACCATCTTGATCACGATTTTCTCCCTGAAATCTTACCCGCCGCAGCGGAACTCCCGAGTCTGCCAATCCGGCCAGTATGTCCGCGGAGGCGGTCAGCCCTACCCCGTGCACGCCAAGACTAGCAGCGTGGCATCGTCCTCGAACTCGCGCGCGCTGAATTCTCTCACCGCTCGCAGCACTTCTTCTTGAATCTCGTGGCCGCTTCGGCTGCGGCACCGGCGCAGAATATCCAGCAGCCGCTCCTCGCCGAATTCCGTTCCTTCACCGTCCGCCGCTTCGGTGACCCCGTCGGTGAAAAGCACCAAACGATCGCCGGGGGCAAATTGTACGTCGGCAGTCGCGTAGGTCTCGTGCGGAAGAACACCCAGGAGCGCGCCACCCTCGGTCAGCCGCTCGCAGCCGCCATTCGACCGCAGCAGCATCGGCGGATTATGACCTGCATTCGAGTATTGCGCGCGTTGGGAACGCACATCGAAGATGCCGAAGAAAAACGTGATGAACGATTCGGCGGCTAGATTGCGGCAGGCAAACCCGTTCGCCCGCGTGCACAAATCGCCGGGGACCGATTCGGGCGCGGCCAGCCCGCGCACGGTGGCTTGCAAGTTCGACATCAACAGCGCCGCTGCCACTCCCTTCCCGGCTACGTCGGCGATGCAAAACGCAAAGCGGTGATCGTCAAGTTTCAGCACGTCAAAATAATCGCCGCTCATTTCGCGGGCGGGCTGCCAGGCTCCCGAAATTTCGACGCCCGGGAACTGTGGTATCTCTCGCGGCAGCAAACCCATTTGCACCGAGCGGGCCTGGTCGATTTCGCCGGCCTGGCGATTGACCACCTGGTCATGCTTTTCGCGCAACTGCGCGGCCAGGCGCTGCTCGCTGCGGGAGGTGCGCTCTTGCCGTCCGCGATCCACCTGGGTGCGCACGATTTCGAGCAGGCGGTCGTTGGCCCAGGGCTTTTCGACGAAGTCACGCACCCCGTGCTGCATCGCTTCCACCGCCAGTCCCACGGTGGCCCAGCCGGTCATGGCCACCACCGGAGGAGCCGACTCGATTCCCTGGAGCGCGCTGAGCAGATCCAGCCCTTCGCGCCCGGAGGTGGTGTCCCGAGCATAATTCAAGTCCATCAGCACCAAATCGTACTGATTCGATTCCAGCGCACGGAGAACCGAGGCGGGCGAGTTGGCAGTCTCAATCACGTAGCCGTGGGTCTTCAGAAACAGCCGCAGCGCCTCGAGGATATCGGGCTGGTCGTCAGCGACCAGCACCCGCGCCGTGAAGGTCTCCTGCGCTTCGGTTTTGAGTTCGTTAGCCAGAATAGCCATCCCGAGTTAGTCCCGTACCCGCGTGGCCCCCACCCCTGCCCGTGGAGAGACCCAGTCATACCTAGGGCAGTTCGACTTCCAGCGGCAGATGCTTCTAAAGCATTGCACCAATGTAGCTTAAGCACCGATCAGGCACAAGCCGAGGACCGAGATGCCCCAGTTGCGGGAATGGGACGTCCCAGTATCGGACACTCTGCTTTCGCGCATCTTCCGCGGTGTTGGGAAGGGGTGGGATTTTGCCGTCGACTCTTAGTGCCCCGTGCTAACGGTTCAGATAAAGTGTTCGGACGCCATGAACGACGCCACCCCTACGCTCACCTACGGATCGGACCAAGCTCCGCGCCAGAGAATCCCGACAAGGATTCTTGCGCTGTGGTCGGCGACCATTTTCCTCAGCGCGTTTCTCCTTTTTCAGATTCAGCCGATGCTGGCGAAGATGATCCTGCCGTGGTTTGGCGGCGCGGCTGGAGTCTGGGCAACCAGCTTGATGTTCTTCCAGGTGACCTATCTGCTGGGGAGCTACTATGCCCACGTGCTGGTGCAGCGGACGCGCCCGGCGCAACAGATGTGGACGCATATGGCGCTGCTTGCTGCCAGCCTTTTCCTTTTGCCGGTGATTCCCCGGGATTTCTGGAAGCCCACCGGCGATAGCCATCCGGCGTGGCGGATTCTAGGCCTGCTCACAGTGACGGTGGGCCTGCCCTTGGTGCTGCTCTCGGCGACCAGCCCACTGCTGCAGGCGTGGTATGTGCGGCGGCGAACCGGCGGGCGGCCGTACCGTTTCTATGCGCTCTCGAACGCCGGGTCGCTGCTGGCGCTGCTTTCGTATCCCATAATTTTCGAGCCGCGCCTTTCCACGCGACATCAGGCGCTGGGATGGTCGGCTGGCTACGTCGCATTCGCGGTGCTGTGTGCAGCGATCGCCTATCGCCAGCAAGCGGCGGGGTCAGAGGCGCCGGCCCCCAGCGCCCCGCTATCGCCGCCGCCCGGGTGGGGCGTGCAACTACTGTGGGTGGCGCTGGCCGCGGATGCTTCGGCATTTCTTTTGGCGGTGACCAACCACCTGTCGCAAGACGTCGCCGCGGTTCCGCTACTGTGGGTCCTGCCGTTGTCGCTGTACCTGCTGAGCCTGATTCTTTGTTTTGAAAGCAAAACGTGGTATCGCCGGTTTTTCTTTTTACGGCTGCTGGCGGTGGCGTTGGGCGGAATGGCTTACGCGCTTTCGCCGGACTTCGCGAACGCCGGACCCATGCTGCAGGTGCCGCTTTTTTGCAGTGGGCTATTCATCTGCTGCATGGTGTGCCACGGCGAGCTGGTGAATCTGAAGCCGTCGTCCGAATATCTGACGAAATTCTATCTAATGGTGTCTCTGGGAGGTGCGCTGGGCGGAATATTCGTCAGTGCCATCGCGCCCCACGTCTTTCGCGGATTTTACGAATTGCCGGTGGCCATTGCGGGCTGCGCCGTCCTCTTGCGCGTGGTGCTGGACCGCGATCCGTCGACGGTGTTTCATGGCCGAGGCCTGCGATTGCCTTCCCTGGTATTCAGCGGATTGGTGGGGCTGCTGATCGTTTCACTGGCGGTGGTGACGGTGCGGCAAAGCAGCAAGGCGCGGGTGATGGAGCGGAATTTCTACGGCATCGTGAAGGTGAACGATCTGGCGGCCACCGAACACGATCCGCCGCGGCGCGAGCTCGCCAACGGAACGATTACCCACGGCATCGAGATTCTGGAAGCGGGAAAGCGCGATCAGCCGACCACCTACTACGGTCCGGAATCCGGCGGCGCGCTGGCGCTGCAATCGGCGCGCCAGCGTGGGCCGGTGCGCGCGGGAATCATTGGGCTGGGTGCGGGGACGCTGGCGGCGTACGGCCGCGCGGGCGACCGCTACACGTTTTACGAGCTCAACCCGCTGGTGATCGAGATCGCCAGCACGCAATTCGATTTTCTGCACGATTCCCAAGCGCAAATCAATATCATCCCCGGCGACGCGCGACTATCGCTGGAACGCCAGCCGCCGCAGGACTTCGACGTTCTGGTGCTGGATGCATTTTCCGGCGATGCGATTCCGGTGCACTTGCTGACGCGCCAGGCTTTCGAGCTGTACTTCCGGCACCTGAATTCGCATGGCGTGCTGGCTATCCATGTTTCCAACAAATATCTCAACCTGAACCCGGTGGTGAAGGCGGTGGCGGAATCACTCGGCCACCATGCCACCACCGTGGTGAACCCGCCGGATTTGAAGAATGAAGTTTTTACTTCCACCTGGATGATTATCGGGAAGACCGATGCGGCGCTGGAAAGCAGCAGCTTTCCGACGGAGACGATGGTGGTGCAAAAGAAGAGCGGGATTCCTCCGTGGACGGATGATTACAGCAATCTGATCGAAACGTTGAAGTAGCGGTCCGCGGGGCGGGCGGCGACTATGGCGATTATTCCTGCGAGACGACGGTGACCTTCGCGGGAGCCGTGGGCGCGAGCGTCGGAACTGGAGCAGCTGGCGCTACACGCGCGACGGGTGCAACGATTACGACCGGCCGTGACGCAGGAGAAGGAGTCGGGCTCGGCCTGGGCGCAGTACTCGAATTGGGCGACGCCCAAGGCTCGGCAGCCGACGTGAGTTGTTTGACTCCAGCGGTTTCCTGGTCCGCTTGCGATTCGCGAATGCGGGGATCCTGCGCCGCCGGCAACCAAATCTCGACGGGGTCCGAAGCGTACGGGAAACGGAAAGTCGCGGGGAGAATCCCGACCACGCGATAGGCGCGAGCGCTGAGCAGGATCGTTTTCCCAACCATGCTTACATCCGCCGCGAATCGCTGCCGCCATAACACTTCGCCGATCATGATCACCGGTGTAGCTCTTCTGCAATTGTCCGAAGCCCGCAACGTCCGGCCAACCAAAGGATGAACGCCGAGCCGCGCGAACTCGCGTGGCGCGACGCTGGCGGCCACCACGAGTTCGGGCGCGCCGCCACCGGTGAGAGCGAACGCCATCTCGTGAGGTCCGGCATTCCAGACTGAGCTGAGATCTTTCTGACGCAACGCCACCGGATAGGCGCGAGGCTGGCGAAGGCACTGGAAAGCGGAGCCGTCCGGTGGCGCCGGAATCAAATCGTTGATGGCGCGGGGCGGAGCTACCGGTGCCCACAAATTCTCGATGCGATTTAGCAACGGGCTACGCGCGCCAACGCCGAAAACCAAGGAGAGCGCCGTGCTGGCGAGTACGCGCCGGGCGAGGGATCCCTCTTGCAGTCGACTACGCATGCCGCGAAGCTGCTTGGCGAATCGCATTTTAGTAGAGATGCTCACTGGTACCTCAGCGCAACCATCGGATCCACGCGCATGGCACGGCGGGCCGGCAGCGCGCATGCCAGCAGAGCTACCGCCGCGAGAATCACCGTGGTAGCCGCAAATGTAATGGGGTCGGCAGCCTTCACGCCGTAAAGAAGGTTAGAGATCAGTCGCGCCGCGACCAGCGAGGCGACCATGCCAGCGGCCATGCCAGTCAGCACCAGGCGCATTCCCTGCCCGACCACCAACCGAAGAATGTCGGCAGGCCGCGCGCCGAGGGCCATACGCACTCCAATTTCCTGAGCGCGCTGATTGACGGAATACGAGAGCACTCCAAAGATTCCGATCGACGCAAGCACCAGCCCGATCCCGCCGAGCAGCGCGGCGAGGGTGGCCGCGGCGCGGTAAGCAAACAGAGAGCTCAACAGGAGATTCGCCAGGCTGTCCGATTCAAGGATGGGCACGTTGGGGTCCAAATTGTGGAGCTGCGAGCGCAGCGCGCCGAGCGAAGCCTCGGGCTTGCCTTCGGTGCGCAGCAAAATGTTCGCGCTGGTATCCGGAACCTGTAGAAACGGAAAATAAACAAACGACTCCGGCTGCTCGTTCATGCTGTGGTAGCGGATATCTTCCACCACGCCGGTAACCGTCCACGAATTGTTCCGAGTTTGCAGCCGATGTCCGATCGCGCTTTGCCCCGGCCAGTAGTGCTGGGCCATGGTGCGATTCACGATACACACGCGGGGCGCAGTGTCGCCATCCGCCGGGGTGAACTCGCGGCCTGCCAATAGCGGAATTTCCAGGGTAGAAAAATAATTGGGTCCGACCACGTTGTAATCGATGGCCCGGTCTTCATCGGGCTTGGGGGTATAGCCCTCGATGTTGGGGACGGTGTAGCCACGGCCAGTGAACCACAGCGGAACCCACAGCTCGAGCGTCGCTGAGCGAACTCCCGGAATGGCTTTTGCCTGGTCCAGCAAATGCGAATAAAGCGCGCCGGATTGCGCCTCCGAGTAGCCGTTCGCGCGCAGGTCCATCGCCGCCACCAACACCCGATCAATGTTAAATCCGGGACCAGTGGATTTCGCGACTTGCAAGGTGCGCACCATTAGCCCCGCGCCGACCAGCAAGATCACCGCCAGAACCGTTTCGCTGAGTACCAGCAAATTGCGAAGCCGGGGTTGCCCCGAGCCACCCGCCGAGGTTCGACCACCGTCTTTCAATGAATCGTTCACCAAGGTCCGCGAACTGCGCAGCGCCGGCACGATTCCAAAAAATACGCCGGTGCCGAGAGACAGCAGCACAGTGAACGAAAGGACCCGCCAGTCCATGTTAGTAGCAACGCCAACCGGCAAATGGGTTGGGGGCATCAACAGCGGTCAATGCGCCGGAAGTCCATGCGGCCAGCACAGCGCCAAGCACTCCGCCGCCCAAAGCCAGGAGCAAACTTTCCGCGAGCATCTGGCGGACCAGACGCGACCGGCTGGCTCCCAGGGCGGCGCGAATGGCGATTTCTTTTTCTCGAACGGTGGCGCGCGCCAGCAAAAGGTTGGCGACGTTGGCGCAGGCAATCAGCAAAACCAGTACGACTACGCCGGAGAGGAACGCCAGCACCGGGAGGAATATGCTTTGCAGTCCGTAGTGTGCTTTCCAAATGGGAAGGACGTCGATTCCGATATTGCGGCTGGTGATCGGATATTCTTCTTCGAAATGGCGCGCCATGGTTTTCAATTCGGCGCGCGCGGCATCCGCTGTGACGCCAGGTTTCAGACGGGCAACAATATGGACAAAGGTGGGATTGCGGGTGTCGAGGTCTTCGCCGGGCAGGGCTTGGGGCTGCATCATCATGGGAACCCAATAGTCGGAGATGATTCCGACAATGGTTCCGGTGAATCCCCTGGGGGTTACGCCGATGACGGTAAAGGAATGCTGATTGATTTCCACCGATTTGCCGACGACGTTGGGATCGCCGCCGAATTGCCGTTTCCACATGCCGTCGCTCAACACGATGTAGGGATCGGAGGCCGGCCCATGGTCGTCGCTGGCGTGGAAAGTTCGGCCGCGGCTGGCCTTTACGCCCAGCACGTCGAAGTAATTTTCGGTGGCGATCTCGCCGACATCGCGGTGGGGCAGGTCGGTGGCGTGAACCTTGAGGTTCTGTTCAATCAGCTCGAAGCCGATCAACCCGGAAAATACGGTGTTGTGGTCGCGGTAATCGCGGTAATCGGGGAACGAACTGGTGTGATAGCTGCCGTTGGCCATGATGGTTTCAACGGCGAACAACCGATCGGAATCCTGGATGCCTGCCAGCGGGTGCAGCAGCACCGCTTGCACCCAACTGTAGACCGTGGCGTTCCCGCCGATCCCCAGAGCCAGCGAAAGCAAGGCCACGATGGTGAAGCCGGAACTCTTGGCCAGCATGCGGGCGCCGTAGCGAAGATCGTTTGAGAAAGTCCCCATCTGGAAAATACCCCATCCACCAGATCTTCAGATTCCGCCAACGGTGTTTATGCTGCCTCGCTTATGCCGCCTCGATTACGCGGCGTGGCCGGGTGGCGCTCGGCGATCAAACCGATTCGGTACGGGCGCCGAGAGTCTCCTCGACGATGCTGCCGTCGAAGAGATGGATGGTGCGGTCGGCGATGCTAGAATAGCGCGGGTCATGGGTGACCATGCAGATGGTCGCGCCTTCGCGATGCAGCTGGCGGAGCAGATCGATTACCGCTTCGCTGTTCTTGGAATCGAGGTTGCCGGTGGGCTCGTCGGCCAGCAGGATCGAGGGGCTGCCGACCAGCGCGCGGGCTACCGCGACGCGCTGTTGCTGACCTCCGGAAAGCTGCGACGGGTAATGCTTGGTGCGGTGGGCCATACCCACGCGCTCGAGAACTTCCTGGACGCGCTTCTTGCGTTCGCTGGCGGCCATGCTGCGATAGGTGAGCGGCAATTCGACGTTTTCGTAGACGGTGAGGTCGCCGATCAGATTGAACGCCTGGAAGATGAACCCGATCTCGCGATTGCGGATGCGAGTGCGGTCGGAAAGCGAGAGATTGGCGACTGCCTGCTGATTGATCCAGTAGCTGCCGTCGGTGGGCGAATCGAGCAGACCCAGGATCGAGAGCAAGGTGGACTTGCCGCACCCCGACGGCCCGGCAATCGACAGGAATTCGCCGTTCTTAATTTCCAGGTGCACGCCGGCGAGGGCGTGGGTTTCCACTTCGTCGGTATAGAACACCTTGGTCACGCCTTCGAGGTGAATCAAAGATTTCGGTTCTGCAGTCATACCGTCTCCTTGTGCGCTTCCCGCGTCGGCGAACCGAGCGGTACTACTTCAATTGAATGCGATCGTAGTTGTCCATGGCCGACATATCCGAAAGTATGACTTCGTCGCCCACCTGCAAGCCCTTCACGATTTCAACGGTATTGACCGAGGTGCGTCCCAGGGCGACCTGGACGCGCACGGCCTCATTGCTGCCGGGAACCAACTTGAACAGGCCCACGGTGCTGTTGGGTTCGCCGTGGACCGGCCGGCCCACGAAGACCACGTCGGCCAGGCGTTCGAGTTCGATGGTGCCTTCGACGCTCAGGTCAGGCCGCGCACCATCCGGCGGAGGGGCATCGAGCGCAACGTCGACGGTGACCGTTCCGTTGAGTACCGCGGGATCGATGCGCATGACGTGTCCGGCCACCACCCCGTTATGGGTATCCACGGTAGCCTTCTGGCCGATTTGAATATCCTTGGCCTGGGTTTCCGCAATGCGCAACTGGGCTTTCAGATGGGTGGGTTGCGCGACGCGCGCCAGGAGAGTTCCGGCGGTGACGTTCTGCCCCACTTCCACTTCGAGCTCCTGCAAGACGCCATCGATTCCCGGGCGCACCGTCAACCGATCGAGCTGCGATTTTTGCAGATTCCAGAGTGCGCGCTGCTGCTCCACCTTGGACTGCTGGACAGCGAGTTGCGCCTCAACAGAATTGGCAAAGGTGGTGACTTCGTTCTGGGAAATTTCGTCTTGCTTGGACGTCTGTTCCGCTTTGACCTGAGAAATTTTGTAATCGATGTCGGGAGCGAGGCCCAGTTTGAAGAGCTGTTCCTTGCGGTCGGCGTCGAGCTTGGCGGAGCTAGCGTCAGCCTGGCTAGTGGCGGCTTTTGCTTTCAGATCCATGAGCTGATTCTCAAGCTGCGCCTTCAGGCTGTTATATTGTGCTTCCGCGCCCTTCATTTGGTATTCGGCGTCGAGGGTTACCTGCTGAAGGGTGGGATTGGTGAGCTGCAGAATGGGCGTATCGGCCCTCACCGGCGTGCCGGGAAGGATGAAACGCTGGTCGACGCGTCCATCGGTGGCCGCGGGAATCAGGCGAATGGTCTCTGGGACCAGGGTGCCGAGCCCACGGACCTCGCGTACCATCGGTCCGCGCTTGACGGTATCGGTCCAAACGCTGGACTTATCGACGCCTGGGGCAGCGGGCTTCAGGCGGGAGAGCGCGAAGGTGACCAGCGGAATCGCGATCACCGCAGCAGCCCCCCAAGCGATGCGCCGGATGGTTTTTTTACGTTTTACATCTGGCCTGGCGATATCCACTTGATGCTCCTCGACACAAAGCTAAGCGCACTTCACCTGCCGGGCGGCGTACGTAGTTAACCCGTGTATTTGGTTATGATTATGGGCGATGTAAGGGAAGTTACCAAGGGATTTTGCCCGCAACTGGGAAATCTGCGTCCCACAAGCGGACATGCCCGAGGCGCTTCTGTTGCTCTCGGGCGGGCGGAACGGGCGGGGGTACAATGTGGCGCTTGCAGGCTGAACTAGGGGTAAGGTGCAAACATGAAGACGCGAATTGTTAGTGTGGTTTGCTTTGTGGCCGTTTCGCTCGCAGCAACCGGACCGCGTTGCTTGGCCCAGACCGCTAGCGAGGGCGAGCGGGTGGTCCGCTATCGAGCCACGATGGATACGGTGAAATATGTCTACGGACCGGCAACGCCCGTGGCGCGCTTGAATTCCGGGGACATCCTGGAGACCAACACGGTGGATGCGTTCGGCGACGCGCTGCAACATCCGGGGGATACCCTGAGCATGGTGAAAGGCGACAATCCGTTGACGGGTCCGTTTTACATGGAGGGCGCCGAGCCTGGTGACACCATCGCGATTCACATCCTTTCGCTGGAAGTGCCCAGCCACCAGGGTGTGGGTGCGTTGGTGCCGGGATTTGGCGCGCTCAACCCCACCGCATACACGGCGATGCTGAATCCGCCGCTGCCGGAACGAATTTGGTTCTACCCAATCGATCCCGCTAACAATGTAGCCACGTTCGCGGCGCACGATTCGAGTTATTCGGTGAAGATCCCGCTGCATTCGTTTTTCGGATGTATCGGAGTGGCGCCGGCAGCAAGGGAGGTGCGCAGCTCGGTGGTTCCGGCGGAGTTCGGCGGGAATATGGACGCCTCGGAAGCCAGCGCGGGCAACACCGTGTATCTGCCGGTGAACGTAGCGGGAGCGCTGCTGTATCTGGGAGACGGGCACGCGGCAATGGGCGACGGCAAGGTTGCGGGAAGCGCGATTGAAGTGCCGCTGGAAGGCCGGATGCAAGTGACGCTGCTGCGTGGGCGGCACATCGGGTGGCCGCGGTTTGAAAATGATAACGAAATTATGGCTGCGGGAATTTACCGGCCGCTGGACGATGCGCTGCGGATTGCGTTCCGGGAGTTGGTGGCGTGGATTCACGCGGATTACGGGATGTCGGAGTTGGACGCCTACGAACTGCTCTCGAAGGTGGCTCACATCCATGTGGCGGAGATGGTGGACCCGAATTACGTGGTGGTGGCCAGCATCGAGAAGAAATACCTGCCGCCGTCGATCCGTTAAGGGCGGCCGGGAGCATCGCTTTCGAGAAAATGAAAACGCGATTAGCCGGTATTCGGGAAAATCGCTCCTTTAAAATCAATGATATAGGCGGGGTTATGCTGGCGCTGTTGCGATTTAGAAATTGAGGCTCTGACGCGAAATTTTCGCGTGCTGCCTGGCACGGCAGTGCGCACGGAGTCTTCGTCACCCACTGTTGAAGATTCCCTCCACGGTAGTGTCCGGGTCAATTGGGCATCGTCAGTCCCCGGACGGCTTGCGGGTGAAAGCATGTTGCCGCTTGCTTTCCGAGGGACGTTAGCATTTCGGAAGACTGGTGGGAAGGGATCGTATGCTGTGGACATAGATTCCGCTTGAGACAAACGGAGTTGTATCGAGAGGCTAGAGTGAGTAGATTGATCGTCTAGCGATGCCTCCAGGAATTCCCAAACCTCGTATTGGAATCGTAGTGGCCGACGCCGTGGTTCGCGGCAAAATTGCCGCCGCACTGCGCTCGGATAACGACGTCTTCGAAGGCGAAGACTACACCGGCGCGTTCGTCCTGCTGCAAGAAACCGACGTGGACATTCTGCTGCTGGGCTTGCCGCTGCCTTCGGGCGGGGTGAGCGAATGCGTGGAACTGCTGCAGAGGCTGGACGGCAGCGAGATCGACACGCTGGTGATCGTGCTGAGTGAAGACACCAAACGAAGCTCGGCGCTGAAGGTGATCGAAGCCGGGTCCTACGACTACTTCATCCTGCCCATCGATATGGAAGTGCTGCGGATGCTGATCGCGCGGGGAATCGAAAAACTGCAGATCCAGCGGGAAAACCGGATTCTGCGGGAGGAGATCCGGCGCAAGGATTCGCTGGGCGACCTGATCGGATCGACCGACGCGATGCGGCATCTTTTCTCTTCGATCCAGCGGATGGCGCGTTCGGACGCCAACGTAGTGATTCGCGGCGAAAGCGGAACCGGGAAAGAGCTGGTGGCGCGAGCGCTGCACGACCAAGGGCCGCGGCGAAGCAAACCCTTCATCAGCGTGAATTGCGCGGCGCTGCCAGAAAGCCTGATGGAAGCGGAATTATTCGGGTACGAGCGCGGCGCGTTTACCGGGGCGGTGGCCACCAAGGAAGGGCGCATCGAGCTAGCGGAGGACGGGACGCTATTTCTGGATGAGATCGCCACACTGACGCCGCCGCTGCAGAGCAAGCTGCTGCGGGTGCTGGAGGAGCGGGCGCTGACGCGGTTGGGCGGCAAGAAGGCCATCAAACTGAATTTCCGGCTGGTGAGTGCGACCAACGAGAACCTGGAGGAAATGGCCAAGCAGGGAAGATTTCGCGAGGACCTCTACTATCGGATTCACGTGGTGCCCGATATTCGTTCCGCCGCTGCGCGAGCGCAGTGACGATGTGCCGTTGCTGGTGGATTATTTCATCCAGGTGTACTGTGCGGCGAATCAAGTGCCGAAACGGCGGGTGGCGAACGATGCGCTGGCGGCGCTACAGAGCTACCGTTGGCCCGGGAACGTGCGGGAATTGAGCAACGTGGTGCAGCGGCTGGTGTTGATGACCGACGGCAACAAGATCACCCTGAAGGATCTTCCGCCCAACATCGCGCAAAACCTTCCCAGCTTCTCCGCGGGCGGACCGGCGTGGCTGCCTGCGGACGGAATCGATTTGAATGATGAGATTGAAGCGTACGAACGCAAATGGGTGAAAGCGGCGCTGGAGCAATCCAAAGAGAGCAAAGTGGAAGCGGCGCGACTGCTGAGAATCGATAAAAACCGGATGAACTATTTGTGCCGCAAACACCGATTGTGATTTGTTGCGGTGCGGCGAGACACGGTGCGGTGGGGCGGCCATTCGGGATCCGCGCCGCGCGGCGGAGATTTGCAATAATTGAAATTCCTCATTCATTTTCTGTTCTTCCGGCGCGCTTTCTGTCACAGTGTGAAAGGCTCCTATGATTCTTAGCCCGCCGCGGTGGCCGACGCAGAAGATCGGGAGTGCGGTGGCGGTCGAGCAGAGCGGTGATGGAAAGCGCGAGTGACGCGCGGAAGTTTTGTAGACGGAAGTAAGTGGAAAGCACAGCCGGCCGTGATTGGGAGGCGCTGCCACGCGGCGCCTGCAATTGGATTCACCGGCTGGACGAAATTCCGCAACGCCGCCGGTGACCTTGTTTACGGCGCGGAGATGGCGCAGTAATTGGCGAACAAAGAGGCAGCGAACGGCCAGAAGAGAGCTGCCAAGATGGAAGAAGGCTCAACGGCAGCTCGGGAATTTGGTTCGCGTAACCGCGAATTGAAATTCGGGCCGCTCGGCAGCCAATGAAAGGAGAGGTAACCGACTATGGCAACCAAAAAGGCCGCTAAGAAAAAGAAAAAGAAGTAACTGGGAAGGTTTTTCAGACCGCCGAGAGCACGATGCGCGCGGTTTGGCCTCCTGCAGGTTCAATGCGCTGCCGCTCCGCGGCAGCTTGGAAAATAGGAGAAGGGCCGCCAGGTAAGACTGCGCGGCCCTTTTTTCGTTAGCACCGTTAGCACCGGTCGCTAACAACCAACGACGCCCGAGACGAAGTTGAAGGTCCGCCGCGCAAAAGCTAGAACCATAAGCCAAAGCCCCACGCGTGAACCCGATGTGTGGGGTACCCACCCCCAACAACTAAGATCAAAACACCCACCCTTCCCAAAACCGGGGAAGAGTGGGGCACCCGAAAATCATGGAAACGTGAACCGAAACCAAAGACGGCCCCGCCGGGGGGCACGAGGGATGTTGATAAATTCAACCTATTGGCTGAGAAATTCAACGGAAGGGCGGATGGCGGCGAGGCGCTTGCGCACAAGTGGCATGTTGCGAGGGGCATGTTGCGAGGGGCTTGACTGCGGCGGGACAAGGGAATAGGTTTGGCGCGCGGATTGCAGCGAAGAAGACCGATGGCCGCGAGGAAACGTTGCAGCTCGAAGGTGACGTACCGCTCAAGCACTCGGCTCGCAGTCACCGGTTAGACTACGGCCGCCCCGCGGCCATTCTAAAGGAGAAGAGAGAGACCATGGCAACCAAGAAGGCAGTGAAGGGCGCGAAGAAGGGCGCGAAGTTGAGCAAGACGGCTCAGCCTGCGGTGAAGAACCTTATCAATAGGGCTTAAGAAAGATTGGGCAACCGAATCGGGTAGTAAATCCGATGCCGCTTTGCCGCGGCGATTTAAGTAGGGAAAGGGCTGCCGGTCCCCCCGCGCGGCCCTTTTTCTTTTTGGGGAGTAGCGGCGCGGCTAAATGCCCCTTCCCGAAACCCCTGGATCCGAAAAAGATAAAGACCCAGAAATAAAGTCAAAATTCGCACCTTTAACGGCGAAGGGCGCGCCCCTCCAGGCTCGACTTCTAGACCCAGGTTCAACTCCTACACCTAGGTCAACTTCTAGACCTGGGTTCAACTTCTACAGCTAAGTCAACTTGTGCACCCGGGTCAACGTCTACACCTAGGCAAAACACTTATTTTGCTTCGGAAACTGGGGAAGTGTGGGCGCCGGAAAAGTTGAGAAATTCAACTGAGGGCTGAATAATTCAACGTGGCGGCGGAGGTTTCGGAACTTCTATTGGGATGGGCATGGTAAGGTCTGTGTTTGTGATGGGCAGAGGGGCGCCGGCTGGGCTTGGTTTGGCGCGCCAATTGCATTGGAGGAGGTATCCGTTCGAAAAACGGATGCTTCACTTTTTTTCTGCGGCGCTCGGCCGGAGGGCAACCCAGCACGGTCCTCCGGTGAACGCCGGTCCGCCCAAAACCTTCGGACCGTCCGTCAAAAACACCCACCCTTCCCAAAACCGGGGAAGAGTGGGGCACCCAAGAAGCATGGAAGCGTGAAGCGTAGAACCATGGAACCGTCGGACGGCGGAACCAGAACCGCGGAACCGTGAACCTGCAACCTTGGAACCCTCGGTGTTACCAGATCTGGGTGCGGAGCCAGTGCCAGCCGGACCTGGCGGCTTGCCAGGCGGCTGGCCGGTAGTTGCCTGAGATTTTCGCGGTGCCGGTCATGCCTTCTATCAGCGATCCATCCTGGTTGGGAAAATCTAGGACAACTGCAAAGTAGTTGGTTAGCTCGCGGCCGTAGCGGACGATTTTGGCGTCGGCGGCTACCGGTGTCTCTGCTGCTGCCGCGGGCATGATCCGTTCTACCTGGCCTCGGAACGTCCGGTAGGGGTAGGCGCTGACTTTCAGTTGCGCGGTAGCCTGCCCGTGGACGTCGGCGAAGTCCCAATCGCGAACCAGGATGCGTGCGCGCATGGCTTGACGATTCACGATGGAGGTGAGGTCCGAGCCGGCGTCGACGTATTCACCGGAGCGCTGGTCGATGTCCGGCGAAGCTACCACGCCGTCGATTGGGGAGCGGACGGTGAGACCGGCGGTGCGCTGGAGTTCAACGGCCAGGTCTTTTTCAAGACGCTGGGCTTCACCGGTGGCTTTGGATAGTTCCGCGGAATTGCCGCTTTGCGCGGCTAGCCTAATCGCCGCGTCAGCGAGCGCCAGGTTGTTCTGGGCGGATTGCGCCGCGGCTTCGAGTTCGGGATTCTCGAGGATCACCAGAACGTCCCCGGCGTGCACCGCGTCGCCTTGCTTTACGCGGACTTCGTGAATTTCACCCGCCACGGTGGCGCGCACCTCGACCCGCTTGGCCGGCTCGAGAACGAAATCGGTGGACACGCGCGAAGGCAGGGGCGGCACAAACAGTAGAAAAACGGCCACACCGGCAACGAGCTGCTGGCCGCGCGTCATTTTCCAGGCCATGAATTCCTCCTTCGAGTTCCGTAACCACGAACGTGCCGCGGGTAGTTTCTCGCGCACTCTCTTGCGGAGCGCGAAATACAAAATCACCAGGAAGATGAGATATCCCCACAGTGCGAAGTAGCCGACCAAAGTGTCCTTGAGCCAGGTGCCGAGGAAATAGAGAAGCATCACGCTGTAGACGAAGGTGGCCAGGCCGAAAACGACAAAAATGCGCTGCTGGCGTTTGGTGACCGAGGGAAGCTCGACGTCGCGTCGCAAAATGTGCTGCTCGAATAAAGTGCGTACGTAGGCCAGGGATTCTTCGCGCAGGCTGTCCATGAGGAGAAACTGGCTGAGGGCGTAGTAACCGTCGGCTTTGATGAAAGGGTTTAAGTTCATCACCAAAGCGGCGATGCTGCTAAATAGGAGCAAGCGGTAGGAAATGTAGGCGACCATGGTGCCGGGGGAGGAAAAGTACCAGACGAGGGTGGATATGCTGCAAACCACGAACTCGATCCAGAGGCCGGCGAAGATCACCCATTCGCGGCGGGAAGTGCGGTCAAACATGTAAACGTCGGTGGTATCGGTGTAAAACGCCGGAGTGAAATAGATGAGCATGAATCCCATCTGATGAACTTCACCGCCGAAGTGTTTGCAGGTGAGCCCATGGCCAAGCTCGTGAATTCCGCCAATGACGAAGAGCAGGACCCAGAAAAGCAGAAGGTCGTTGGGAGTTTGCCGACCGAAATCGTAAAACGCAGCAGCATCCAGGCTAATGCGGGGCCAGTCGCTAATCCAGATGGCGGCGGTGATGCTGAACAAAAGCAGGGAAAAAAGCACGAAGCCGGGAGTGAACATCCAACTGAAATAAGGGTCGATGCGGGCGAGCATCTGGTTGGGGTCCCAGGCTTTGAAGGTGATTTGCAGGATATTGGCGCGGTTAACGCGAGTTTTGCGCTCGTCGCGAATCTTTTCGAGCATCGCCAAATTCTTTTCGCCAACGCTGCGCTCCCACATGCCGGGTTCCATGCCGTCGAAAAACTCGAGCACGGTGGTTTCGGCGACGGGCTGTTCGGGGTGACGTTCGCTCATCTCCGCGGCAATTTCAGCGGGAGTGCGAGTGCCGTCGCAGAGCGAGAGAATTTCGTATTCGTAGACGCCGTAGCGGCTGTAGGTGGAAGTGTCCGGGACCTTGATGACGTAGCTTTTCTTGCCGCTGATGATTTGTTCGCTGATGCGGAGGTCGGAACGCAAGCGGGGGCGGCGGAGTCCCTTGGCCAGGACGGTGGTGACTTTCAGGCTGGTCGGACCGAATCGCATGTTCGGTGAGCGCTACTTTTTGGGTGCCGCGGCAACGGCGGTTGCGCCGGGCCATTCCACGCGCACGGCCATGCCGGGCCGCAGGTCGCTAATATTGGCGCCGGTCAGGCGCGCGGTGACGTCGTAGCTGTCACTGGCCGGATCGATGATGGGGCTCATCTTCACAATGCGCGCTTGCAGAGTGCGCCCAGCATCGTCCATGGTGGCCAGATGAACAGTATCGCCGATGCGCGGCTTGCGGCCGGAAGTTTCCGGCACCTGGAATTGAACTTGAAGCGGGATGAGCTGGCTAATGCGGAAGCACTTTTCGTCCTTGAGGACGCTTTGGCCCTCGCGGATGTAGCGGTGCGCGATCACCCCGGAAAACGGGGCGCGAATGCGGGTCTGATCGAGCTCGGCTTGCAGTTCGCGGACGGTGGCCTGGTTGCCGACCACGGTGGCTTCCCACGCTTTCAAATCGTATTCGGCGCCCTTCTCGAGAAAATCGGCGTTGTCTAGATCGGCCTCGCTGCCCAGGCCGAGTTGGCGCAACTGCTGGGTGCGGCGCAAATTGGCTTGTTTGGCTTTCAGTTCGGCTTCGTTGTATTTGACGTTGTCTTCGGCAACGGTTAGATCGGCCCGGGCTTTATCGAGCTGGGCGACCAATTGGCGATCATCGAGGCGGGCCAGTTCTTCGCCGGCGCGGACCTGCTGGCTTTCTTCCAAGGGCGCCTGGACCACCACTCCACTGAGTTTGGCAAGGACATCGACTTCGTGCTCGACGCTGAGCACGCTGAGCATGCCCGTCTCTCCCTGTTCGGTGGCCGGGTGTTGGGCGATGGGCCCGGCAGGAGCCATGGGGCTGGAGGAAGAGGTTGGCGCGGACGAGTTCGCAGCGGCGCCGGCACTCTGCGTCACCGAGGAACGGCCGCAACCGTTTGCCCAAATCAAGGGCATCAAGGCCGCCAGCCCTAAAGCTGCGCCGCGAATTCGCCGTGCGTGATTCATGGTTTCACCTTCGGTGCCAACTCTTCCACTGTAGCCATGCACATCGAATCGGAGTTGCTATGGCATCCAGGTCCAAGCTTTAGTCCACAGCCAACGAGCGAGCGAACGAAACATCACAAAACCCACCGGATACCATCCGCTGTCGAACCAACCGCCTGCGGCCCGGACGCGCGCGCGCCCGGCCATGCCGTCGCGGGCCAAATCTTGCGGGTTGGCAAAGCTGGCGCGAACGACGAAAAACTGCTCGTTTTCTTGGGTGACCGTCTTGCCGCCGACGCGGTCCACATTTCCGGCAAAGGTGACGGTGGGGTAGCTATTCAGTTTGATGGCGACCGGCGAACCGACGCGAAGATATGGCAGATCGGTCTCGGAGATGTTCATTTCGGCTGCCAGGGGATTCTGGGCGACCACTTCGCACAGGGCTTCGCCGGGTTTGAGCGCGGTGCCGATTTTGTCCTCCACTTTGGGGGTGACCACGATTCCGGCGATGGGCGCGCGAAGCTGCGCGGCGGCCACACGTTGCTGCTCGAGTTTCCATTCGGTCTGGTAGAAATCGGAGTGCAAGCGCGCTTGGCCAGCGGCCGCCGGATCGCCGCGGTACTCCGCGTCAGAAAGTTCGCGGGCGGCCAGAGCCAGGTCGGTTTGGGCACTGGCTAGCTTGACGCGATCGTCGCCATCATCGAGTTGCGCGATGGGCTGGCCGGCGGAGACGCGGTCGCCCTCATGGACGTAGACACGCTGCACAACGCCGCCGGTGAATGCGCTGACGGCGCGCCGTTCCGCGGGAACCACGCTGGCGGCGGTGCCCAGGCGGATCGGCCATGGAATGATGGCCAGCACCACGGCCGCCACGGCTACCCGCCACACCCATACCAGGCGCTCCCCTTGAGGAACGGTGGCCAATAGCTTTTTTCTTCGGGCGGCCAGAGGGTTGAGCAAGCCTGCGAGTGGTACTTGCTGGTAGAGCTGAGCGTTTCGAATGGCCACGGAAATCTGGCTGGCTAGAATTCCCAGGGTTTCGCGGTGCGCCGAGGTGAGGAAATCGGCGTCGCTGCTGAACAGCGCGAAAACGCCCAGGGTTCCTTGCTCGTCGCGAAGCGGCAAGGCGTAGAAGCCATTCTGTTCGAATTTTTCGAGGTAGGGTACGACCGAGGATTTGCGGTCCGCGGGGACCACTTCCCAGCCTTCCTGATACTGGTCGGCGGAAGAAGGGGCTTGCTGCTCGGCGGCCCATTCCAGGACGTCGCTCAATTCGTCCATCTCGCGGGACTTCGGGACTTCCGATTCACCGGAGACTGCTCCCAGAACAAATTTTCCGCGGTCGTAGAAGCCGATGACGCAGCGGTCGAAGGGAACGATGGTGGCGGCCTGGTGAACGACGGTGGTGAAAATGTGGTCGAGATCGAGGGTGGAGGTGATGCCCTGGCTGATCTTGAGCAGAGCGTCGAGAATGCCGACCTTGCGCTCGGACTCGAGCAGCTTGGCGTTGTGCAATGCCACGGCGGCTTGCTCGCAGACGCTGTCGAGAAAAAAGAGATCGTCTTCATCGAACACGCCGCCGGAAGTCTTGTTCACCAGTTCGATTGCGCCGAGCACTTCCTGATCCTTGCGAATGGGGGCGCACGCGATCGAGGAGAACTCAAAAGCGCCTTCGCTTTGTTCCTGGGCGACCTCCATACGCCGAGCGAGGATTTCGTCGTTGGCGGCGCTGCCGGCGGGATCTTCGATCAGCCGCGGGCTGCCCTGCTGCACGGTTTCGCCCAAGTGGCCGGAATCCATGGCGGCACGAGCGCCTTCTTCGAGGCTGGAGTCTTCTCCCGCGGTTTGGGCGAGTTGCAGGTTTCCCGCCGCGGAGTCGATCAACCAGATGTTGCAGGCCTGGGCGTAAAGCATGTCGCGAACTTTACTGGCGATGATAGGGAGCAAGTCGTGCAACTCGAGCGTGGAATTAAAGATGCGACTGAGGTCGTAGAGCGAGGTGAGGCGCTCCAGTGCGCCGAACTGGGCCTGGCGCTCGGTATCGGCGGCGTCGAGGTTGGAGAGCGCTTGGCCCGCCAGGCGGCTCGCTTGTTCCAGGAAGGTGGCATCTTGCTGGGTGAACTCGCCGGATTTCTTGTTGAGGACCTCGACCGCCCCGCTCACGCCTTGGGCGCCGTGCAAGGTGACGTAGAGAGCGGTCTTTACTCTGCCGCGCTGGCTTTCTTCCAGGTGGAGGAGCTGTTCGGGATCGATTTCGGCGGATGAGTAGCGGCGGGCGGAGGCGCCGTCTTCACTGAGTTCGGAGAGAAGACCTTCGTTGACGGTTTCGGGAACGGGTGCGAGGCGTTCGCCGGGCTCGGTCCAGCGGGCGCGGCAGGAGAAGCCGTCCTCGTCCTTGGCGGCAAGCCAGATCAGCACCGCGCGGGCTTGCAATTCCGGGCCCAAGCGCGCGGCGAACGTTTTCAGTAAAGTTTCGCGATCCCGGCAGGCTAGAGAGACACCCGCCAGTTCGAGAAGAGCAGAAGATGGTTCCATGACGCCCTCGACATGGCACCCAACGGAAAGTCCACAGCCCAAGTCAATTACGCAACAGCAGTATCGTTCGGGATGATCTGAGAGAGAACCGCACGAAGGCTAACAAAAGGAAGGAGAAGCGTCAAGAAAGAGGCTGGTTTCAACTGCTGGAGACTATTTGCCTATTCCAGCCACCATTGCCGCGGGAAAGCGACGGGGCCATCCTTCAACCTGCCATATCGGTAATCCCCATCATTATCATTGTCATTGCGCGCTCAGGCGGTCAGAGGTAGATTGTCGGTCGGGAGGCGTAACCCGACATCTTGACTCTGGAGCACTAATGCGAAATCTTGGAATTTTGTGGATTCTATATGGTCTTCTCCGATTTGTTGGCGCGATTGGGGTCTTTCTACACACCGGGACACTTACGTTGATGTGGGGGGCGCTGCTCAATCGGGTGCCTAATCCGTTTGCGTTGATGGACCTGTTTCACGGGTTTTTGATCTTCGTGATGATTCTAGGCGTCGTCGCCGGCGTTGTTTCGATCATTGCCGGATTGAGCTTGATGTCCGGCGGGCAATCCGCACGAGGAATCGGGCTGTGGGCGGCGTTCTTAGGTCTAATCAACGGGCCGCTGGGCATTGCGCTCGGTGCGTACACGCTCGTAGTTTTACTTCCTGTAACCGCAAGAAATTCTTAGTCAAGAACCGGAAGCCACAACACCCACCGATCGATTCTCGAGCAACAGGTAATTCAGGATGCAGTGGAAGGGGCTTTCGCGCCGCCTGAATCCGCTTGACCGCTGTTCGCGTCGCAAACTACTATCCTTGCCGGTTCTCCAACCATGGACTCCGTAATCGGCCAAACTGTCTCCCACTACGTCATCGCGCGCAAGCTTGGCAGCGGCGGCATGGGCGTGGTGTATGAAGCGGAGGACACCCGCCTCGGACGTCATGTTGCGCTGAAGTTTTTGACCCAGGAATTGGCTCAGGACGCCCATTCCCTGGAACGCTTTCAGCGCGAAGCTCGAGCCGCGTCCGCTCTGAATCACCCCAATATTTGCACGGTCTTCGCCATCGAGCAGCACGAGCGGCAGCACTTCATCGTGATGGAGTTACTGGAGGGACAGTCACTCACGCTGGAGATCGGGCGGAATCCATTCGAGATCGAGAAGCTGCTGACGCTGGCGATCCAGATCGTCGATGCTCTGGAGTCGGCCCACGCCAAGGGCATCGCGCACCGCGATATTAAGCCGGCGAATATATTCGTTACCCCGCGAGGACAAGTAAAGATTCTTGATTTCGGGTTGGCCAAGATTGAGGCTCCGCGGTCGCAAATCGATGCGGTAACGCAGGAGGTCGGAGGGCGCGCGGAGGACCTGACCACACCGGGTACGGCGATGGGCACGGTGTCCTATATGTCGCCGGAGCAAGCGCGCGGACAACTGACCGATTCTCGGACCGACTTGTTCTCGCTGGGAACAGTTCTTTATCAGATGGCGACCGGGCGGCTGCCGTTTCAGGGCGATACCTCCGGCGTGGTTTACGAAGCGATTCTGAACCGCGACCCGGTTTCGATCGTGCAAGTGAACCCAGCGCTGCCGGAGGGATTCGCGCGCATCGTGGAAAAGGCCCTAGAAAAAGACCGGAACATGCGTTACCAGACGGCCACCGACCTGAAGACCGACTTGATCCGGCTGAAGCGCGATCTTGATTCCGGTGGCAAGCGGACGGCTGATTCCGGCGAATCGCGCGCGGGAACCGGCAAACAAAGCATGAAATCCGTAGCGGTCCTCTATTTCGAGAACCTCAGCGGGGTGAAGGAAGACGAGTACTTTCGCGACGGCATGACCGAAGACATCATCACCGAACTTTCCAAGATCAAGGGGTTGAACATCTTCTCGCGCCCGACGGTGCTGGCCTACCGCGACAAGCAGGTGACTCCGGCGCAGATTGGGCAACAACTAAAAGCGTCGCACGTCTTGGCAGGCAGCCTGCGCCGCGCTGGCGACCGCCTGCGCATCAATACCCAACTGGTGGACACCGGCACCGATTTTCCGATCTGGTCGGAGCGCTACGACCGGCAGATGAAAGACGTCTTCGAGGTGCAGGACGAGATCGCCAGCAAGATCGCCCAGGCGCTGCGAATCACATTGTCTCCGCAGGAACAGGAAGCCATTGCCGCAAAACCAACCGACAACCTGCAAGCCTACGACCTTTATCTGCGCGGCAAGAGCTACGCCCGGCGCCTGCAGCGCCAGGATCTGGAATTCGCACTGCAGATGTTCGAAAACGCCATCGCCCTGGACCCCAATTTTGCTCTGGCCTACGCCGCGATCGCTCATGTTTGCGCCCAGAATCATTACAATTACGGGCGTGACCCGGTTTGGATGCAACGCGCCATGAAGGCATCGGAGACCGCGGTGGTGCTGCGCCCGGATTTGCCCGAGGTGCAGGTGGCCCAAGCTTGGATCCTGTACGCGAACGGCAAGTACGACGAGGCGGTGGCGGTGATCGAGAAAGCGATCGCGCGCAAGCGCGATTGCGAGGGCGCGTACTACATCCTGGGCCGCACTTTGTTTTCTGCCGGGCGCTACCAGGATGTGGCCAACATCGCGGATGCCGCTGTGGAGTCGAGTGGCGACGATTATAACATCTACGTCCCGATCATGAATTCCCTGGGAGCGTTGGGAAAAGACGAGGCCCGCCACAATCTGCGGCAACAGCGCATCGGCACGCTGGAACGGCATCTACGTCAGGTGCCCGAAGACGCTCGCGCACGCATCCATCTGGCGTTAGATTACTCCGAAATGAAGCGGCTGGATGATGCGGTTCGCGAAACGAATCTGGCTATGACGCTTCGCCCCGACGAGGCTACCGTGCTGTACAACGCCGCGTGCGTCTTCTCCCAACTGAACCGGAAAGCCGATTCTTTGCAAGCCCTCCGCAAGGCCTGGGACGCCGGTTTCAGGGACCCGGATTGGGCGCGCCGCGATCCTGACCTCACGCTGCTACATGGTGATCCGGAATTCGAGCGGCTCTACCCGGAGAAGCCGGTCGCTTAGCAGCCGACTCGCTCACCACCTCACCGCAACGTAACGCCGGTTGAATACTGAAGCAGTTATGGATAGACTACCGGCCGCCTCGGGACGTCAAAATGGAAATCCCAGGTCAAAACAGAAATTCGAAAATCTTGAAGGAGGAAGACCATGTCGCACCAAGGGAAAACCCAACTCACGGTCATCTTCACCGCTCCCCCCGATCTAGTCGCGGAAGGCGATCGGCTTTTCGCCAGCCACGCCAAGTGGATGCGGAATACGCACGCTCGCGACGGAGAAAAAGCCTTGCTGCTGTACAACCTGGTGAAAGGAGCGGAGCTGTCGAATCCGATGGACCCGTCGTCCAAGCCTACCGGCAACACCTGCTTCGTCTTGACCGAGGTCTACGAGACCCCGGCAGGTGTGGCAGACCACTGGAAACAACTTCCGGCGTGGGAAGATGTCGCAGCGGTCGGGGGGTGGACGAGCAAGGTCAAAGTCACCACGGTACACGGGTCACCGATCGTACATTCACTCTGGTAGCTCGTTAAATTGGACCAACTCCGACGGCAATGTCCAGCCTCTCTGTTGAAATGGGTGATGGGGTGCTCCGGTACATAGGGAAGGTTCCTCAGCGATGCATCGATTCTGCTGCGAGCAGGAAGCAACCGAGAACCTGATCGCTGTGCTCGGCATTACGGCATCCGGGGAAGCGGCTCAAATAACCTCGCAAGTGTTTGAACCAGCCTTCGCCTAGGTTGGTGGTGCGCAGCCGACGTCGCCACTGCGCCGGGAAGGTGAAGAAGGCCAACACCCCTTCCAATTCCGCCTTAAATTTCTCCACCATCTCCGGCGCCGCCCAGCAGCGCGCGCAGAACCGCCGCGCCCCGCCTCGCGCTTGCACCTGGTTCTTCGCGTCCCACTAGAACTCCCGGGACCCATCTGGCTCAGCATTTTGGAACGATGTTGCATCCAAAAGCCAAAGACACATGCAAAATGCTGGCATCTAAATTTGCTATCCACCTGTTTCTAGGGGAGATAGATGAGTTCGTTTGGTAATTCCTGGCATTTCGCAGGGTCACGCCCTGCGTGTCAAATAATGCGATGAATTAATTTAATACGTAGCGTAATACTTACGGGACGCCCTCGAAGAAATTCCTAGCACCCCCCTTCAGTTGGTAGGGACAAAACACGTACCCAAGCGCGGAGCGCTCAGGAATGACGCAGGCGAATCCAAAACATTACAGCAAGCTTTTGCAGAACCAAGAATGCAATGGTCGCGGTAGCGAATGCATACCCAATTGGGTCGCTCAGGGTGAGCGCGAAAGCGATCAGGGTGGCGACGAAACCCCATTGAAACGCCTGGTCCCACAGAGCCTGGCGCCAACGCGGTGACTGGCCATCGTCTTCGAATCGCGGACGAAGCGAGGGTAGCAGGCGTGGGACGCGCTTCGCGTAGCGGAAAAAACGTTCGCCATAGTCCTGTTCCAGCTGGAGTTCTTCGCGCGCGACGAGACGTAACAGCAAAACAGCTTCGGCAATGAGCATCACCGGAAAGCCGAGGCGGCTCTGAAACGTTCCCAATGCAACGATTAGAAGAAAATAAGACAAGTAATGGGGGTTCCTGACATAGCGGAACGGTCCGGCGATGCAGAATGAGGTGCGATCTTGGTTGAGGCTTGGGGGCCGGTAAGCCGTCGACCACGTCAGGAGTGCGGCGCCGACCGCCGCGAGCAGCGCCGCTGCGGCATAAAGAAGGCGCACCAACATATCCTTTTGATGGACGCCTTGGTTCCAGGGAACCAGAGCGTAAAGAATGTTGAGATGATCGAGGTTGTAGAACGCGTAGGCCACCATGTAGACGATCACAATCATCCAGAAACGATGACGATACTCAAACTCGGACGCGACCATATGATGCCTCCAATCTCTGCTAGTAATACGCAGGATGCCCCCTCAATCTTTCGCTCCAGATTCGCTTCCGTGCGGCACCCCGTTCAGCTGTGACCTCTGGCTGGCTGGGACTGAGGTATAATCCGCGCGTCCATGGCTCTTACCTCCGGAACAAAACTTGGTCCTTATGAGATTCAATCGCCGCTCGGTGCGGGGGGTATGGGCGAGGTGTATCGCGCGCGGGACACCCGGCTGGACCGAACCGTGGCGATCAAAATCATGCCCGCGAATTTCTCCGCGGACGCCGAACGACTGCACCGGTTCGAACAGGAAGCGCGGGCCGCAGCCGCACTGAACCATCCCAACATTCTGGCGATATTCGATATTGGCACGGCGAACGGATCGCCCTACATCGTCTCGGAGCTGCTGGAAGGGGAGACGCTGCGGGAGGCGATGCGCGACAAAATTCTGCCGCTGCGCAAAGCGATCGATTACGGTTGCCAGATTGCGCGCGGGTTGGCGGCCGCGCACGAAAAAGGCATCATCCATCGCGATCTGAAGCCCGACAACGTATTCGTCAGCAAAGACGGACACGTGAAGATTCTGGATTTTGGGCTGGCGAAGCTGGTGACGCCGGCGGGCGTGCCGGAATCCGAAAACGCTCCCACCATCGATCATCAGACCACTCCGGGAGTGGTGCTGGGCACGCTGGGCTATATGTCTCCCGAACAAGTGCGTGGATTGCCTGCGGATCAGCGCTCCGACATTTTTTCGCTGGGCGCGATTCTTTATGAGTGTCTCTCCGGCAAGCGCGCGTTCCAGGGCCGCACTTCCGCCGATACGATGAGCGCGATTCTCAAAGAGGAGCCTCCGGAAATCTCTGAAACAAATCGCGCGGTGCCTCCAGCGATAGAGAGGATCGTCCACCACTGCCTGGAGAAAAATCCGGAAGAGCGATTCCAGTCGGCGCGGGATGTAGCGTTCGGATTGGAGGCGCTTTCCAGCGTGGGGTCAGCCACCGCAGCGCAGCCTATCGCTGGGACAGAACGCGCCGCCCCTGTTCGGTTGCCGTGGTTGACGGCGATTGTGGCGATTATTGTGGTGGGAGCGGCGGCTTTCTGGATTGCGCGAATCACGGTGCCGGCTTCCACTCCGGTATTCACCCGGCTCACGTTTCGCGGCGGTTATATCGGATCGGCGCGTTTTGCGTCCGACGGACAGACCATCGTTTACAGCGCGGGATTCGGCGGCGATCCCCTGGAGATTTACACCACGCGCCCCGGCGCCACCCAATCGCGCGAGCTTGGATTCAAGAACAGCAGCATCCTGGGGATTTCGCGCGGCGACGAGATGGCTATCACTCTGGATCACAACTACTTCATGGCCAACGCATCGGGGGGAACTCTGGCCCGCGTTCCGTTCACCGGCGGATCGCCGCGGGAAGTAGCGGAGGCAGTGCTGTGTGCGGACTGGTCGCCCGACGGCGAAAGTCTGGCGCTGGTGCGAGTGATCGACGGTCACGTACGGATCGAATATCCACAGGGGAAACTACTGTATGACGTCCTGTCCGGTTGGGCAAGCGATCTGCGAATATCGCCAGACGGAAACACGTTGGCATTCGTGGAACATCCGGAACGCTGGGATAGCTTCGGACACATCGCGATTGTGGATCGCGCGGGGAAGAAAACCATCCTCACTGGTGACTATTCGAGTGTGCTAGGGCTGGCCTGGGAGCCCTCCGGGAAGGAAATTTGGTACACCGCATCCAAGATCCATATTTCCAGCAACCTGTACGCGGTTTCTTTGTCCGGAAAGCAACGATTGGTATGGGCGGGCGCCGGGAGCATGACCCTTAAGGATATTTCGCGCGACGGACACGTCCTGTTCGTGCGCGAGAATCGCCGGCGGGGGATCGCCGGCCTGTTTCCAGGCCAGACCAAAGAGACCGATCTCTCGTGGCAGGACTGGTCTCTGCCGACTGACCTTTCGGCAGACGGCAAATGGCTCTACTTTGCGGAGCAAGGCGATAGCGCGGGACCGAAGTATTCCGCGTACATGCGCGCGACCGACGGCTCACCGGCTATTCGCCTGGGCGATGGAAGTCCGTGGGCCGCTTCGCCGGACGGAAAGTGGGTGGCATCGATCACCCCGGGAACTCGGGAACTGTTGCTATTAGCGACGCGGGCCGGTGACGCGGCAAATCTTTCTCAACCCGGGTTCGGCTTGGACAATCCCGAATGGCTGCCGGACGGCGAACGCTTGCTGGTCCGTGGATTTGAAACGGGTAAGGCTCCGCGAGAATATATTCTGACCGTAGACGGCGGACAGATGAAGCCGGTCGCGCCGGAGGGGCAGATCGGTTTATTGTCGCCCGACGGGAAGTCGCTGATCGTCCACCGTGGCGACAAGCTCATTTTTTATCCGGTGGACGGCGGGGAGCCCCGGGAACAAGAAAACTCGATGCCCGCGGACATTCGTTTCGGGGAGTCGCGTTTGCGTGGATGGTACGCGTACGGCTCGCTTCGGCAGGAGGTTCCGCTAAAGGTGTACCGCTGGGACCTGCAGACGGGACAGAAGGAACTTTGGAAGGAATTGGCGCCAGAGGAACGCGCGGGCGTATATAGCATCGGCAGCTTGAGCGTCACTCCCGATGGGAAGTGGTACTCGTATTCCTACGTACGGGATCTCTCCGACTTGTACATGGTGGAAGGGCTCAAGTAGTTCCTCTCACTTGGCGCTTCGCCGCCGCTCCTCACCTCAAGCAACGTAACGCCGCTATGTGCCGGAGTGAAACTCTAGGGAAGGTCTGAACGCCCACCCTTCCCGAAACCCGGGAAGAATGGGGCACCGGAAAAGATAAAAGCGTAGAACCGTAGAACCCACAATGCATCCATGCCCGCGGTTTTCGTATCTTAGTGGCTAGGTGGAATTTTGAGGTGCTGCTTGGCGCGACCACCTTGGGATTGGTGATATTATCGCGCTGTGATTTGGGATCGATACTTGAGAAGTAATAGACCAAACTGCGAATGTGATGCGCTGCGCGCGTGCTCGGGGCGGGCCGTTGCTAAGATTGCGGTGCTGCTGCTGTTGATACTTCTGGCTGGATTTGCTGCGACGCTCAAGTTTGGGCTGTATTTTCCGCAGGGCGATCCCATCGCGCAGGCGGCGATGTCTAACAAGATGGATGTTGCGCACGCGCCGGCTACCTACGACGCCGCCCTGGTCGAAAGCGCGACCGAAACCGTTCCGTCCGAACCACGGTGCGAGACGTTTCGGCGCGAGCCACCGCCACCGATTGTCATCCAGATGCTGGGATTGACGCTTCGTCTGCAACATCGCTCTCCTCCTTCTTCGTTTCTCTCCTAGTCGTGCTGTGTTTCGCACTAACCAAGACCAACTCTATCGCGAGCCGGACCGGTTTATGCGTCGCGGATTCGCCCTTCTTCCGAATCGAGTGAGCCTATGAGAGCAACTCAGACGTGGATGACCACCCCGCGGAACTGGCGCGGCGGTGCGGCGCTGGTTGTGGCGGCGATTTTATTGGGCGGCTGCGGTGGTGACCGCGATAAAGCGAATGCGGCGCCGAGCGCGGGAGTGGTGAAGGTGACGCGCGAGAACTTAGCAAGCACGTTGGAAATCGCGTCGGAGTTTCAGCCATTCCAGGAAATCGAGGTCTTCGCGAAAGTTTCCGGGTACATCCGGAAACTCGAGGTGGACTGGGGGTCGCACGTGAAGCAAGGACAGGTGCTGGCGGTGCTGGAAGTGCCCGAGCTGGGGCAGCAGATCCAGCAAGACGAGGCAGCCGTGCGCGTCAGCGAACACGATCTGGAGCGCGCGAAAGAGGAAAGGGACCGCGCGCAATCCACCTACAACGTGGCGCACATTTCCTACACGCGGCTGGCGGACGTGCAGAAGTCGCGACCTGAACTGGTCGCGCAGGAGGAGATCGACGAGGCGCAAGGGAAAGATCTTGAGGCGAATGCCGGGGTATCGGCGGCCAAGGACGCCGAGTCCGCAGCCCAAGAGTCGATTCTTTCGGCGAAGGCCAACCTGGAAAAAGACAAGGCGCTCTTCGACTACACGCGGATTACCGCTCCGTTCGAGGGGGTGGTGACCAGCATCGACGCCTACACCGGGGCGCTGCTGCCGGCGGGGACGTCGTCGAATAAAGGCGACCAGGCGCTTTGCCACCTTTCGCAGAACGATCTGCTGCGGCTGGTGATACCGCTGCCGGAGCGCGCGGTTCCGGACGTTCGGATGAATCAAACGGTGTCCGTGAAAGTGAGCGCGCTGAATCAGACATTCAGCGGAAAAATCGTGCGGCTCTCGGACCTGATCGATACGCAAACGCGGACCATGCATGTGGAAGTGCATGTGCCGAACCCGAAGGGCGAGCTGGTTCCGGGAATGTATGCGTCGGTGGAACTGCCGCTGGTGCACGCGCAAAACGTTTTGACGCTGCCGGTGCAGGCGGTGCATATCAACGGGGACGCGCCGGGGACTGCGTCCGGAGGACCGGTTCGCGGCACGGTGATGGTGCTGGGTGCGGACAACGTGGTTCAGCCGCGCGAGGTGGTGCTGGGCCAGCAGACCGCGACGAAAGTCGAAATCGTGTCCGGAGTGAATGAGGGCGACCGGGTGATATTTGGCGAACAAGGTGAATACAAAGCAGGCCAGCAAGTGACCCCGCGACTGATACCAGCGTCGGAGATGGAGCAATAATGCCAACTTTCTCGCTGCGTCATCCCTATCTCATCATCGTGGGGTGTCTGCTGATTATGGTGCTGGGATTGACCAGCCTCGTGCAGATGCCGGTGGACATGTTCCCGCCTATCAATATTCCGGTGGTGCTGGTGGCCACGTTCTACAACGGCATGCCCCCCGAACAGATCGAAGCGGACATTACCGACACGTTCGAACGGTTTTTCACGCTGGGCAGCGGCATCGATCACATGGAATCGCGTTCGATGAGCGGGGTCAGCCTGATCAAGATTTATTTTCAGCCAGGCAGCGACGCCAACGCGGACGTGACGGAAATCTCGAACCTGGCGATGGCCGACCTGAGGCGCTTGCCGCAAGGCACCTTGCCCCCGGTGGTGCTGAAGGTGGATGCGTCGAGTTTGCCGGTTTGCCTGCTCACGGTGGAAGGCAGCGGGTTGAATGAGACGCAGCTTCACGATTACCTGCAATATCAAATCCGCAATCAAATCGCGGGCGTGCCGGGAGCCACGGTTCCGCCACCGTACGGGGGGCGCTACCGGCAAATCATGGTGTACGTCGATCCGCTGAAATTACAGGCGCACCAATTGAGTCCGATGGATGTGGTGCGTGCGACGGATGAATCGAACGCGATCTTGCCAGCGGGTGATGTGCGCATCGGCCCGATGGACTACAACATTTACACCAATGCGGAGGTGCCGGACGTAGCAGCGCTGAGCGGCGTTCCGCTTAAGACCGAGGGCGAGAAATCGGTATTCATCTCCGATGTGGGCAAGGCGGTGGACGGGGCGTCCATGCAGTACAACATTGTGCGGGTGAACGGGCAGAAATCGGTGTACGTCCCGATTTTGAAGCAGGGCGGAGACACCAACACCATCGCGGTGGTGAACGGGATCCGCGCGTCGATCAAGAATCTGCGGGATATTCCGCCGCAATTGAAGACCCACGTGGTGTTCGACCAGTCGCTGTTTGTCAAGCAGGCGATCTCCACGGTGATGCGAGAGGGAGGCATCGGACTGTTTCTCACCGCGGTTCTGATCCTGATATTTCTGGGCAGCCTTCGCGCCACCCTGGCGGTGTTTCTCTCGATTCCGATTTCGGTGATGGTGGCTTTCTTCCTGCTGCATCTGGGAGGCAAGTCGATCAACAGCATGGTGCTGAGCGGACTGGCGCTGGCATTTTCGCGGTTGATCGACGATTCCGTGGTGGTGCTGGAGAACATTTTCCGGCACATGGAGCTGGGCGAAGACGCGGACACCGCGGCGAAAAATGGCGCGAACGAAGTGTCGCTGGCGGTGCTGGCGATCATGCTGACCGCGAGCGTGGTGTTTTTCCCGGTAACGTTGCTATTCGGGGTCAGCAAGTATCTCTTCGGCGCGCTGGCGCTGGCGGTGGTGCTGGCGCTCGTCGCTTCCTACTTCGTGGCGGTGACGGTGGTGCCGCTGTACTGCGCGAGAGTGTTTCGCGGGAAGGAGGTTCGCGGACACGTGGGCACGGAAACGTCATGGGGTGCGCGGTTTCATGTCGGCTTCAATGCGAAGTTTGAACGCATGCTGGAAATCTACGATCACTGGATAGCCAAGGCTCTGGAGCGTCCGCGCCTGGTGGTAGCGGGATTCCTGGCGATATTTGTTTTGAGCTTCGCGCTTTACCCGCTGGTGGGCGTGGCGTTCTTTCCGCGGGCCGATGCCGGACAATTCATCATTAATTTGAAAGCGCCAACCGGCACGCGCATCGAACTGACCGAGGAAGATGTGGACCAGGTGGAAGACATCGTTCGCCAGGTGGTGGCGCCGGGCGATTTGAACACCATTGTTTCCAACGTCGGGGTGATGGCCGATCTTTCCGCGCTGTTTACGCCCAACTCGGGGATGCATACCGCGTTCGTGCAGGTGGGACTGAAGGCAGAGCACCGCGTCAGCAGCTTTGAGTACATGAGCGCGGGTGCGCAAGCGGATCAGCACCGAGCTGCCGCAATTGCGCACCTACTTCCAATCGGGAGGATTGGTGGATTCGGTGCTGAATCAGGGCATGCCGGCGCCGATCGACGTCCAAGTGAGCGGAATGGACATGCTAGGCGGCAAACGAAGTCGCGCACGATCTGGCCGCCAAGATCAAAGACCTGCGCGGCGTAGCCGGACGTCTTATATTCCGCAGGATATGGATTACCCCGCGCTGCAGTTGAACGTCAATCGCGAACGCGCCAGCGAGCTCGGCCTGACCCGCAAGAAGTGGTCGACAACTTGATTACCGCGCTCACCTCCGACGCCATGATCGCGCCCAGTTATTGGATCGATCCGAAGACCGGCAACAACTACTTCGTAACCGTGCAGTATCCGGAAAATCAGGTGAAGTCTATGGAAGATCTGAAAACGATGCCGTTGCGCGCGCCAACACTTGAAGCAGCCCACGTATCTCAACCAGGTCGCTGACATCACGCCGATCCTGACTCCCACCGAAGTCGATCACTACCAATTGCAACGGACCATCGATGTATATGTTGCTCCGACGGGCGAGGATCTTGGCAAGCCGTTGAAGGAAATCTCAAAAATGTCGCGGATACGAAAATCCCTCCCAATATTCGCATCAATATCCGGGGATTGGTGACGACCATGGAATCCTCGTTCCGGAGCTTCGGCTTCGGGCTCCTGCTGTCAATCCTGTTGGTTTACCTCGTTCCTGTCGCACAGTTTGCCTCGTTCATTGATCCTTTCTTGATTGTGCTCGCGGTTCCCACCGGCCTCGTTGGTGTCATGTTTACACTCGCATTTACGACACGACGCTCAACATTCAATCCCTGATGGGAATCGTTATGCTCACGGGAATGGTGGTCTCAAATAGCATTCTCATCGTCGACTTTGCGAACCGCCTCCGAGTCGAAGGTCACGGTGTGCGCGACGCAGTCGCGCATTCGTGCCGTATTCGCTTGCGCCCGATTCTGATGACTTCGCTCGCAACGATCGTCGGCCTGCTGCCCATGGCGCTGAAACTCGAAACCGGAAGCGAGGCGTATGCGCCGCTCGCCCGCGTGATTATCGGCGGCCTGATTGCCTCGGTGGTTCTGACGATTTTTGTCGTACCGGCCGCCTACCTTTTGATTTATCGCCGCCGAGCGGAAGCCACGCAAACTGCCTTCGCAGAGGGAGTCCAATGAGAATGAAATTTCACTTCTCTATCGCTCTGATTTTCGGTCCGACGCTCGTCGGCACCGCCTTCGGGCAGGGCGCGCCCTCACCACAACCTGCGCAGAGCTTGACGCTGCAAGACGCGGAGAAGATCGCCGTTCAAAATCATCCGCAGGTTCAGGCTGCAGTTGAGCTCGCGACCGCCGCACAAGAGCGGGTGAAGGAGGCGCGTTCGGCATATTACCCCACAGCGGTGGGCAGCCTCACGGGCGTGGAAGCGGAAACCAATAGCCGGATTGCCGCAGGAGCGCTGAACAATCCGATTATCTACGATCGCTACGCAAACGGCGTGGATGTAAGTCAGTTGGTTACAGACTTCGGCCGCACACACGAACTCGTCAAGAGCTCGAATCTTCACGCGCAGGCGCAGCAAGAAAATGTCGTCACGACGCGAGCCGATGTGTTGTTGAACGCGGCCCAGGCATATTTCGCGGTGCTGAAATCCCAAGCGGTTCTTCGGGTGGCTCAGGATACCGTAAAGGAACGTCAGCTTGTCTCCGACCAGGTGACCGCGGAAGCAAAGAGCCAGCTCAAGTCTGGCCTCGACGTAAGTTTTGCAAATGTCGATCTCTCGCAGGCGCAGCTCCTGCTGATCCAGGCGCAAAACGATGTACAGGCATCTTTCGCTCAGCTCTCCGCGGCGCTCGGCTATTCCGATCAGCGAACGTTCGAGCTTGCCGAAGAGCCGATGCCGTCCAATCCCCCCCGGCTTTGCAGGACTTGATCCAGGAGGCGCTCAAGGATCGGCCGGAGTTGGTCGCCCAGCGGCTGGACGTGAATTCCGCGCAGAGCTACGCCACCGCGGAACGCGACTTATCGCTACCGACAATTTCGGCCGCTGGCGCAGCAGGACTAACTCCGTTTCGACAGGAGGAATTAGGTTCGCGCTACGCCGCCGCCGGCTTCAATGTCAATATCCCCATTTTCAACGGCCACTTGTTCGGAGCTCTGCGCGGGGAAGCGAATGCGCAGGCTCGCGCCCAGGAGCAGTACCTCCGCGATCTGCAGAATCGAATCGTGCGCGACGTCCGCACCGCCTGGCTCAACGCGAATTCCGCTTACCAGCGCCTTTCTGTCACGCAGCAGCTTTTGCAGCAGGCGCAGCAGGCGCTTGATCTCGCTCAGGCGCGCTATAGACTGGGGCTGAGTTCGATCATCGAACTCAGTCAGGCACAGTTGAACGATACGCAAGCCGAAATCGCAGACGCCAGCGCGCGCTACGATTATCAGTCGCAGGTGGCGATGCTAAATTTTCAGATCGGTGCGTTGCGGTAGAGCCCGGGGGTTCCTACCTATAAAAACCTGAGGAACTGCCTTCGCATTCTTGCCGCGAGGAAAATGAGGTTTTGGTGCGGCTCGGAATTTTCCCGCCCTTTATTTTCATACATATACAGGTGGGTATTGCCACACCCTGGGGTGGCTCGATTCCCCCGCTTTTGTCCCTTGACTGCTCGTCTGCAACCTCATGTCTGCGCGAGGCTACCATTCCGCGCGAGAGGTGGGAAGAGATCACTTCCAGTGGAGATTGACGGCGCGGCCAGGGGGGCGTTAAATCCGAGCTAAGGCAGCGGCTTCGTCTTCGGCGATATCGAGGATGGTATCGAGGCGGACCATTTTCAGAATCATTTGCACGCGCTTGTTGGGTGCAAAGAAAGTACATTTGCCGCCGGATTTTTTCAGGAGGGTGAAGGTCCTTACCAACGCGCCGATCCCGGAGCTATCCATTTCCGGGACAGCTGCCAAATTTACAGCAATGTGCGTCGAACCGGAGTCCATCAACTCCTGGACTTTCTGGCGGAAAGCTTCATCCGCTTCGCCCAGCTTGAGAGGGCCTTCGAGGTCCAGGATGGTCGCGGCGCCCGCCTTGCGCATGCGGATAATCACAGTTTCCTCATCTGGTGCCACGGTATCCGAATTGTGCGCGCCAATCAATGCCTATCAACGGCGCACGAACCGGTAGCAAAACAGCACCGAAGCCGATGGGTCCGGCGAAGGGGCGCGGTAAAGGTGCGCACCCCTTCGGGACTATATTCGGGCGTCGTGGGTCTTGCCGAGCCGGCTCGGATCGTGCCCTGGCGTTACTTAGGCGACGACGCTGCCGCGGCACGCTTGGCCAGCTCTTCCGGCGCTACGTCCTCTTTGTGAGTGGCAATCCACCAGTGGTGGCCGAAGGGATCCTCAAACTTCCCGCCGCGATCGCCATAAAACTGATCCTCGACGGGCCGCAAGACTTTCAGTCCTTCGGCGGTGGCTTTGGCCACCAGTGCATCCACATCCTGGACGTACATGTGGAGAGTGACGGGAGTGCCGCCCAGCGATCTCGGACTGCGCACGCCCAACTCTGGGAATTCGTCGGCGAGCATGATGGTGGCGCTGCCGATCTTGATCTCGGCGTGGCCGATACGGCCGTCGGGATGCGGCATGCGCATAGTCTCGGTGGCGCCGAGAGCGCGTTTGTAAAATTCAATGGCACCGGCGGCGCCTTTGATGCAAAGGTACGGGGTGATCCCGTGATAGCCTTCGGGAATGGGATTGGCCATGCTATATGCCTCCTGTCGAGCGTGCTGGGTACTCTGCTCAGCTCTGTGATCCCTATATTGTCAAAAAGGGACGCGATTCGCCTCTAAAAAATGGGGAAGCAACCGCTGAGCGGGACCCAACATCTTGGGTTCAGGGCTTCAATGGGTTAGATTCAGAGTGAATTTTTCAATGTACCAGGCGGGAAGGGTAGATAGTAAAGGAAGGCGGTAGATGAGCCTCACCCAATCACAGCAATGCGCCGGATCGGAACTCAAAAACGAAAAGATCTCGAAAACTAAAGCCGAGCAAACGGCAGGGCACGAGATTTTCGTTACTGGCGGAACTGAATATCTGGGAAGCCATCTGATTCCTCGCCTACTGGAGCGCGGCCATCGGGTGCGGGCGTTGGTTCGTCCCGGCTCCGAAAGGAAAATCGCGCCGAAGGCGCAGGCGGTAGCCGGCGACGCACTGAATTCGTCGTATGCGGAACAAATTCCTCCTTGCGACACGTTTGTCCATTTGATGGGCGTGTCGCAACCGACCTCAGCAAAGGCCAGGGAATTTCGCTCGGTGGATTTGGCGGCCACTCGAGTGGCGATCGCTGCGGCTCTCGCCGCGCAGGTACGGCATTTCGTATACGTAAGCGTGGCGCAGCCCGCACCGGTAATGAAGAAGTATCAGCAGGTGCGGGCGGAATGCGAGGAAGCGATCCGCGCGAGCGGATTGAATGCGACGATTCTGCGGCCGTGGTACGTTTTGGGTCCTGGGCACCGCTGGCCGTATCTGATTGTGCCGCTGTACTGGTTGATGTACGTACTGCCACCGACGCGTGATTTGGGGCGGCGGGTGGGGCTGGTGACGCTGGACGAAATTGTTGGGGCGCTGGCGAATGCTATCGAAACGCCTTGCTTTGGCGTGCGTACGTTTCGAGTGGTCGATATTCGTACGGCGGGCTTGGACACGGCACGGGGACGTTAGGACTTTTGCACGGCGCTCTAGCCGTTAGCACCCATCGGTCTCCGCAAATGAGCGGCGCTGGCTTAGGTCTAAACGCCCACCCTTCCCAAAACCAGGGGAAGAATGGGGCACCGAAAAAGATCTGAGCGTAAAACCGTGGAACCACCCGGAAAAGATCTGAGCGTAAAACCGCAAAACTCCCGCCTGAGTAGACGCCCAGGAGACTTGGAAGCTTGACTGCTGTGGGCGAAAAAAAAGGGGCGGATCGCTCCGCCCCTCTTGTCCCGATGCAAGCTAAGTGCGCTGCGACTAAGGCAGAGTGTAGCGCAGATCGATGTACACCATGCTGTTGTGGGCGTCGGAGGGACTGCCTTTGGGCACGTACCACGGAGCACGCAGCAAGTACGAGTATTGGGTGATTAGCTGCAGCTTGCCGTAGGTCGGGTTCGACCACAGCGTGGGAATGATGCCAAACGTTGCCTCTTGCAGAACGCGGTTGGCATTGGCTGACTCCGCCTGACCCGGATATCCGAAGCCGATGCAAGTGTATCCTGCCAGACCATCGCACTTAGATCCGGTGGTAGTGGAAGGCAAGTAGCCCCAATCGCGTCCGAAGTAAGCACCGCTGGCGTAGCCGTAGAACATCACGTGCGGATCGGCTTGGTATTCAAAGCCAGCGAGCCCGGAATCCGCTTTCACTCCGGAAAGTTGCCCGGCAGCAGTCACGATTGCATCCGGGCCCAATCCGTAAATATAGCGGCCACCCGCGGAGCTGACGAACGAATTGGCGATCAGGTGAAAGCCCTTGAAGAGTTCAAGGTTGGCGTTGATCGAGCCGCCACCGCCGAAGATGTGGTCGGAATAGCTGGGAATTTCGATAGTAGTGCCACTCTCTACCGCGGGGGTGAAGACCTTGAAGGAACGGAGCAATCCTGCCGCTTCGAGGTGGAACGCGTGGTCGGAAATTTTCCAGTCCCAGGCGGACTTAACGATGATGTCGGGGTGCAGGTTGGGAGTATTCGGGTTGTTCACACCGGTGGAGGAGCTGGTGTTTCCGCTACCGGAATCAAACTGCGAAGCGTAGCCGGTGGTGGGGAAGGTGACCGAGCTGGGAGCCAGTTGCTCGGGATTTTCAAGAGCAGCTGCCAGGGTCCACCATGGTGTGGCATGGTATACCACGCGGAAGCCCGGTTGGCGCGCCCAGATGAGGCCGACTTGGTAATTGGTATCCATGTCCTGGGTGTAGAAGATCTCGGAGGGCATGTTACCAATGCCGACGCGGTTGGGGGTCATTAATGACCAGTCTTGCCCGGCCAAAACTTCCCACGATCCATGCTTGATGTTGACGAAATAAAGACGCATGCGCAGGCTGTTGCTGTTGCTGCTCTGGTCGGCGTTGGGAGGCTGATAGCCGAGAAAGTCAGCCTCAGCGTAAGCGGTGACGCTGGTGGAATCGGAAATTGGCGCATCCACCTTCAGGCTAAGCCGGGAGTTCTGAGTGCTGAAGCGTGTCTCGGTCAACGCGCCTTGCGGCAAGGTGTTGTTGTAGGGGATCGATCCGAAACTGGTGCCGATTCCGCCGACGTTGGTGGAGCGGAAGATGCCGGTCATATCCAAAAACCCGCCGGGAGTGAAATCAGCCCTGCCGATCTTGAAGGATAGAGGTGCCGTCTCGTCCGCGGGACGGGCCGGAGGCGGTGGGGTTGCTTCCGGCGGGGTGGACGCGGAAATCAAGGGATTAACAACCGCGCTGGTGGCTGACACCGCCGCGGGAGCGGCCGCCGGTGAGGCGTTCTTGGCAGCCTTCAATTCTGCTTCCAGTTCCGCCATGCGCTTCTGCTGCTCAGCGAGCGCGGCACGTTGCTTATCGAGCTGCTCGGACTGCACCTGAATGGAGTCCTGAAGCTGTTGCAACTGCGATTCAATGGCGGCGGTCGACGGCGCCGCCGCGGGTGCGGCGGATGCGGCAGATGAACTCGATGAGCTCGATGCGGGGGCAGGATCGTTGCTTCCGGTTCCCGCGGCCATCGCGCCGGTGGCCCCGAACAAACTAAGGGCCAAGATTCCACTAATTAAAACTCGCATTCACTCCTCCTTAAGATTTGTGGCATGTGGAAATTGAAGGCAGATGGGCCAATCGAGCGGGTCCAAACGACACTTCTGCGGCCCACGAGCTACAGGACACCGAAATCATACTGAAGACACCGCAACTCCTCGGCGATGCTGCCGAAAAATAGAAATGCCGAGCTTGCCATTTTGAAACACCAATAGATCCCATCTTTAAGTATTAACCGACCGTTTTCATCCAGATACTGAGCGAGCCGCAGTAGGCGGCAAGCCCTCTCCGTTGCGCAAACGCCGAAAGAGCGATGGTTTCCGCAGATCGAGTACCCACAAACGCGGGCACGAGCGCTAGCGCAACTTTGTTCAACATGGAGAGCGCACAGCCTAGAGGGGGGGCATGACGCTTGTGTAAGAGCAATGTGAATTATGTGTTACAGGCGCTGGGAGCCCGCGGACGCCAGCGGGTGAGCAGGCGCTCATGTCTAAGTGATTGATGCCGATACTTTTATAAGTAGCAGATGGAAATTCGAGCGGCGTTCAAACGCCGGCTTGCTGGAACGTAAGGTGAAGCTATGAAGGGATCCGCAAGACGGCAATTGGACCCTGATTTGAAAAGCGTGGAGGCACGCAATCTGCAAGAACGACTGCGCCGCAAGATTGTGGGTCAAGACGAAGCGTTACAGACCGATTGTGGACTTGCATCAGGTGTTTCGGGCGGGCTGAATTCTTCGACACGGCCGGTGGGTAACTTACTTTTAGGGGGCCAACCGAGTCGGGAAAAACGCGGGTGGTGGAGGCGCCTGCGGAGATTCTATTTGGCGATTCGCGCGCGGTTATCAAGGTGGATTGTGCGGAGTTCCAGCATTCGCACGAGATAGCCAAATTGATTGGTTCCCCACCGGGATATTTGGGTCATCGCGAAACACATCCAGTGATTACGCAGGAAGCCTGGCGGAGTACCACACCGACAAGTTGAAGCTCACGTTGCTTTTGTTCGACGAAAATTGAGAAGGCGTCGGACGCGCTCTGGCAACTGCTGCTGGGCGTTCTGGACAAGGCGACGCTTTATGACCTCGAATTTAGGTAGCAGCGAAATTTCGGAGTTAATGACCGGAGGGATGGGATTCGCGCCTGCGGTACGCGTCGATTGCCTTCTGGAACTGGATGAGAAGGTGGAGCGGACGGTATGCGCAGCGGCCAAACGGAAATTCGCGCCGGAATTCATCAACCGGATCGACAAAGTGGTGGTGTTCCGCGCGCTGGGTGAAGAACAGCTCGAGCAAATTCTGGAAATCGAGTTAGGGATGGTGCAACAGCGGGTGCTGGAAACCGCGCAAGGCAGATTCTTGTTTCGGGTAACCCCGCGGCGCGGGAATTTTTGCTGAAGGAAGAGACTGACCTGAAATACGGGGCGCGCCATCTGAAGCGAGCGATCGAGTGCTACGTGGTCTATCCGCTGGCGAGCCTGCTGGCCACCGAGCAGGTGACCCTCGGCGACGTGCTCTCAATCGATTGGAATCCGGTCGAAACAGGGATGGGCTTCCTGAAAGAGCCGGAAGCCTCGTTGCTGCCGCGTAGGTCCCCGGGGGTACATGCCCAGCCATCGCCGGCAACGGTGAAGGAGGCTTGAGTCGAGGAAGAAAACGATGACCTCAAACTACCACGCCGAACGAAGAGAGATTCGGACTGGAGGCCAGCGCGAGCTGGAAGGCGCTGCCGTGGTGCTCGATCCGTCCCGGATACAGCCTGGTACAAATTCACTTCCAAACCGCTGCGGGGGGGCACCGACACGACAACCGCCGCAGACAAACGGTTCCAGCCCCGAGCATCAAGCGCAGCTTCGTTCCCACTGCACGCTCCCGAACCGTTTTGAATTCGACTGGAACACTTATTTTGTGGATCGCCTGCCGGCGCTGCAGATTCCCGCGTACAAGCGGCGGGATCTGCAACTGACCCGGCACCTGTGCAAGGAATGGGTGACAGAATTGTTGGGCTAAGACATTTGCAGGTGCAAGAAACCCCGCCGGTACAACTCCGCGCCATAAATGGAAGGTCGCACTGTAAGTTAGGTAGAATCTGCACTATGGAGCGATTTTAGGCGAGGGATAGAACATCGCGTTCCCATGGCCCGTTGATTCGTGGTATCGCGCTTGTGGTCTCGCCAAGGGGCCAGTGAGCCGCTAGATAGCGGCGTAAATGATGTAAATTGGTCTATAATCGAATGCTTCGCCGCTGCTTGGAGAATCGAAGCGATCAGGAGAACCGCAGGTGAATCCAGCCGAGCCCGTGACCGATATTGCGAACGGCCAAACCAGCGGAACGACGCGCGACACCCTCACCGTCACCGATAACCGCACCGGAAAAACCTACGAAATCCCGATCAAGCACGACACGATTCGCGCCCTGGATTTGCGCCAGATCAAAATACACCCCACCGATTTCGGGATGATGACTTACGATCCTGCGTTCACCAACACCGCCGCCTGCATCAGCCGAATCACCTACATCGATGGCGACAAGGGAATCCTGCGCTATCGCGGCTACGAAATCGACGAACTGGCCGAGAAAAGCACTTACCTCGAAACTGCGTACCTGTTGATGCACGGCGAGCTTCCGACCGCTCCTCAGCTTAAGGAGTGGACCGCCAATATCGCGGGGCACTTGGCGGTTGACGACAGCATCAAGAAGCTGCTGGAGAGTTTTCATCCCGACGCTCATCCCATGGGCATGCTGGTTTCATCAGTGGCCGCGCTTTCCACTCTGTATCCCGACGCCAAGAATATTTTTGACGCCAACTCGCGGCGCGAGCAGACCTTCCGGTTGATTGGGCAGACGCCGATCCTGGCGGCTTTCGCTCACCGTCACAGCCTCGGTAAGCCATACGTCGCCCCCGACGGCAATCTCAGCTACGCCGGCAATTTTCTGAACATGCTTTTCAAGGGAACCGATAAACACCGCACCGATCCGGCGCTGGAACGTGCCCTGGATATTCTGTTCATCCTGCATGCCGACCACGAACAGAACTGCTCGACCAGCGCGATGCGCGGGGTGGGAAGTTCGGACGTGGATCCTTATTCCGCGATCGCCGCAGCCACCGCTGCGCTGTACGGCCCGCTGCACGGCGGGGCCAACGAAGCGGTACTACGCATGCTGGTGGAAATCGGCTCGGTGGATAAGGTGGCGGAGTTCATCAAGCACGTGAAAAACGGCGAAAAGAAATTGATGGGTTTCGGTCACCGGGTTTACAAGAACTACGATCCGCGCGCGCGTATCGTGAAAAAAATTGCCTACGAAGTGTTCGAAATCATGGGCCGCAACCCGATGATCGACATCGCTCTGGAGTGCGAGAAAATCGCGCTCAACGACGACTACTTCGTCACCCGGCGCTTGTATCCCAACGTGGATTTCTATACCGGGCTCATCTATCAGTCGATGGGGTTCCCGGTGACCATGTTCCCGGTGCTGTTTGCGATCGCACGCACCTCGGGCTGGATCGCGCAGTGGGTGGAAATGCTCGCCGACAGCGAGCAGAAGATTGCGCGTCCCCGCCAGATTTATCTCGGCGCGGATAAGCGTGGCTACGTTCCGATGGATAAGCGAAGCTGAATCGCCGGGTCCGTCCCGGAGCGAAGTTCAATGGTCTTTGAGTTTCCCGGTTGCAGCAGCCCTGCCAGGTACTATTGAAAGGCGTTCAGAAGTGAAACCACCACGATCACTTTCTAAGTCTTAGGCGTCGGCCAATCTTGCCGTACTTCTGCCGAATGCAAATTTCTGGGAAACTGGTCCACCGAAAAGCGGCTTCCCGATGCCACAAAACCTTTGCCGCGCTTCTCTAACCACAGGGGGAGGAGTGGATGACCACCCGGCCGGCCAGTCAACCAGATGGGGTGGCTCATGGTCTGGACCATTGGTTCCCGGCTGCCGGATCTGGGCCCTCGGTTCTTGGCTCTTTGCTCTTGGTGCGACTCCTTGTATCCTCGGGCGTAGCGATTTTCAATCTCATTCAGGCTATCCATGCAAATAACGACGAGAACGCTGGGCACCACCACCATCGTCGATGTCATCGGCGACATCACGTTATACAGTTCCCCCGAATTTCGGAACTCGGTCATCGAGATACTGAAGGACGGCGACTCCCCGCGAGTGGTGGTGAATTTACGCGGGGTGCGGTATATCGATTCGGCGGGGGTCGCGTCTCTGGTCGAAGGCCTGAAGGTTTCAAGGGAACTAAACAAGTCTCTGGCGCTATACGGTCTGAGCGTGGTGGCGCGCGAAGTGTTGGAGTTGACGCGGCTGATCAACGTATTCGAGGTGCATGAAACCGAGGAAGAGGCGTTGATCGGCAAGCCTGCGGGCGGCTAGGAAGCAAAGGTCCGATCCGGAGGGCCGCTTCTTTTTGACCATCTTTCATGTCCATAACTGAAACCGTCGGAACAGCAACTATAAATGGATTCGCCTACCTGGGCGACCTCGCGGTCCTCAGCGGGCGGGCCATCCACGCGGTGGTGGTGGCGCCGTTGCAAGGCCGTAAGCTCGGTACCGCTCGCGCCATCCATCAAGCGATGGCGGTTGGCGTGGAAGCCCTGCCGATCGTCTCGCTGATCACATTTTTTATCGGCACGATTTTCGCCTTGCAAGCCGCGTACGAACTGCGGCGATTTGGCGCCCTCGAGCTGACCGCCACTGCGGTGGCCGTCTCCATCACCCGCGAGCTAGGCCCGCTGATGACCGCGATCGTAGTGATCGGGCGATCGGGCTCGGCGTTTGCCGCCGAAATTGGCACCATGAAAGTAAACGAGGAGCTCGACGCTTTGGAGACGATGGCGCTCGATCCCGTGCGGTTCCTGGTGGCCCCCAAATTTTTAGCGATGGCAATCATGCTGCCGTGCCTCACCACCTGGGGCGACTTCATGGGCATCACCGGCGGGGCGCTTTTTGGCGTGTCGGCGGCCGGGTTCACACTCAGCACGTACTTCCACGCCTCGCTCAATGCGCTGGTGCTGCGCGATGTGGTTACCGGTTTAATGAAGAGCATCATGTTCGGCGTCACCATTGCGGCGGTGGGTTGCCGGGAAGGCCTGGCCACCGGACTGGGCGCAGAGGATGTGGGCCGATCCACCACTTCGGCAGTGGTGAATTCGATTTTCATGGTGATTATGGTGGATTTGGTGTTTACCTTAATTTTCTATTTTACGGCGCCACGCTAACAAAAATGACGCATCACCAACCAACGCTGCCCGCTGAACCCGCGCGCATGACCGATGGCATTGCCATTCGCGTTCGTGACCTGCACGTTGGCTACGACGGCCGCGAGGTTCTCCACGGAATCAGTTTCGAAGTGAAAGCGGGCGAAACGATGGTGGTGCTGGGCGGATCGGGATCTGGGAAAAGTACGTTGCTGCGTACTTTGATCGGTCTGGAAAAACCGACCAGTGGAGAGATCTGGCTGCACGGCCAAGAGTTCTGCTCGATGTCGAAACGTGATGCGAACGACCTGCGCAAGAAGGTCGGCGTGTCGTTTCAAAGTGGCGCGCTTTTTGGCTCGATGACCGTGGGCGAAAATGTGGGCCTGCCTCTTCGCGAACACACCGCGCTGGACGATTCCACCATCGAAATTATGGTCCGGCTGAAACTGGAAGAGGTGGGCTTGGCTGGTTATGAAGATTACATGCCCGCGCAGCTTAGCGGCGGGATGAAAAAACGTGCGGCTATCGCGCGGGCGCTGGCCATGGACCCAGAGATTCTTTTCTTCGACGAGCCCTCGGCCGGCTTGGACCCCATCATTGCCGCGGGCATCGACGATTTGATCCTTAAGCTCCATAAAGCTTTCAAAATGACGATCGTGGTAGTCACCCACGAACTCGCCAGCGCTTACCTCATCGCCGATCGCATGATGCTGATCGACAAAGGGAATATCATCGCCGTCGGCACCAAGGAAGAATTGCAGGCCAGCACCCAGCCCCGGGTGCGCCAATTCCTCGATCGCGTGCCGAATGACGAAACCGTGGAAGACGCCACTTATTTCGATCGTCTGACGGGCGGGATCAATATTTGAGGCGGGTGGGTAGCACCAAGCATGCACAAGCTGTACGCATCTAGGCACGCCCGATGGGGACGGTCCGGTGTACCTTAGGAGACGGTCCAGTGGCCAAGCGCCGTGATATACTGCGCGCCCTTAGGCTGCGAAAGATGGGTTTTCGTCCGGATTCGAGCGAAGGACTCAAAGGATCAGGTTGGACGCGAGACGCGAGCGCGCGATGGTTGGACTGTTCGTCCTGGTGGCTACCGGCCTCCTGATCTTCACACTTTTTTATTTGACCGGGCTCTTCGATCATGGCCAGCCGACCTATCGCACCTACTTAAACAATGCGGGCGGATTGGCTCCGGGCTCAGACGTGCGCTACGCCGGCGGGCCGCCGATCGGCCACGTGGTAGAAGTGCATAGCGATCCCAACGACATCACGCGCGTCGAGGTTATTTTTCGGGTTCACTCGGATATCCCGGTGAAAACGGATAGCCGTGTAAAAGTCGCATCGGTGGGGGCCTTGGGCGATAATTATCTGGGAATCATTCCGGGAACCCAGGGCGCACCGCGCGCCCCTTCCGGGTCCGAGTTGGCCTCCAAACCTTACTCCGGATTCGACGAACTGAGCGACAAGCTCAGCGCCATGGCCCCTCAAGCCTCGGCGCTGTTGCAAAATCTAAATGCGCGGGTAACCGAATTGCAGACCACCATCGCCCGCGTCAATGACTTGATTGGCGATCAGAACCGCGCTAACTTGGCCGCCAGCTTGGCCAATGTTAACGGCATGCTCGCCGAAGACCGCCCCCAGATCCATTCCACGCTGGGGCATCTGGATGAATCCAGCGCGAAGCTGCCCGCGCTGCTCGATGACTTCAAAAAGACCGCCAACCAGGCAAACGACACGATTTCGCACCTGGATGCGACCATTGGCGAAAACCGACCGGACATCCGGCAGGCGGTTATCGAGATGAGAGCAACGCTCACCTCCGCTGCCGCGCTCACCGATCAGCTCGATCGCACTCTCAGCACCAACGACGAAAACATCGACGAGTTGTTGGATAACCTCCGACATGTTACCGAGAACCTAAAATCTTTCACGGATGAGATAAAATCGCATCCCGCGGTGTTAATCCGGACGCCGTCTTTACATCCGCATGTCCCAGGTGAAATGCCGAAACCTTAACGATTATGACTATCCCATCCCAATTCGCTCGCATCGGTTACGCACTGAGCACCATCCTCTCGGCCGCGGCGATGATCGTATGTGTGAGTTGCGTCGGACCGATCCATCCGATGCGTTACTACAGCCTGGAACGTCCGGCCGCCTCGCCTGCGCCCAACAGCAATCCGATTCCAGTGACGATATTGGTCGGGCGGGTGACCGGGTCGCATCTGTATCGCGACGATCGGGTGGTCTTCGGCAATGGAACCGGCGAACTGGGATTATATGAAACGCAGCGTTGGGTGGAAACGCCGATCGATATGATGGAAGCGGTGATCTTGCAAACGCTGCGCGCCAGCGGACGTTTCCGCACCGTTCAACCGATGGGCAGTGACGCGGTTGGTGACTACATCGTGCGCGGTCACCTCATCTCGCTGGACGAAATCGACGCCGTTCCCCTGGTAGCGCGGTTTTCGATCGAGCTCGACTTATTCGATCGCAAAACCGGGACCACGGTCTGGACCGGCACCTACACTCACGACGAACCAGTGAATGAAAAAACGGTCGCGGCCGTCGTCGAAGCCTTCAGTCGCAACGTACACACGGGAATCGATCAGCTCACCACCAGCCTTACTGATTACTGCGCTTCGCATCCGCTTCCCGAGGCTCCCGCAAGACCGTAGCGCCGGATCGCCACTCTCAGCTTCCGCTCATTGACCTCCGCTAATCGTGTATCGAATAGCGCTACTCATCCCGCCCGGCAGGCCGATAAGGGTTACGATCCCGCTCAGTTTTGGCTTTGCTACCAGCCCGCCTGTGCGCCATGAAGTTGCCTCCTGTGAACCGGATTCGGGGGTCGCGGAAAGATGCCAGACCTTGGAGAACTCACAATCGATGAAATGAAGAGTTACGAATATACGAAAGACAGCGCCACGACTTTGTCCGAAGAGTTGGAAGGGGCGCGTTTCAACGTTGAACGGAAACTACAGGACCAGGCCGCTGAAATTGAAATATTGAGGGAGGAACTGAAGTCCCTCAGTTATTCGGTGTCGCACGATTTACGTGCGCCAATCCGACACATCCAGGGTTTCATTGGAGTTGTGCTCGAAGACTTCGGGAACGTGGTCCCCATTGAAATGCGGCAATATCTGGAGCGAATCGCGGAAGGCGCAGGCGACTTGCAGCGGCTCATAGAAGGGCTGTTGGAAGTAGCGCATATCGCACGGCAGACCATGGAAGTGCAGAGCACCGATCTGGGAAAGCTGGTGCGGGAGATTATCGACGGCGTGGTTCGAAAGACACCGCCCGACCGCCAGATCGAGTGGAACGTCCAAACGCTGCCACAGGCGGAGTGCGATCCCGGGATGATCAAAGTTCGGATGGAACACTTGATTTCAAACGCATTCCAGTTTACACGGCTGGAGCCGGGGGCGGTGGTGAACGGCGCTGCTGGTACCAACGACGGCGTTTGTTTCTTCGTCACGGACAATGGGATTGGATTCGAAATATGCCCATAAGCTCTTGGGAGTATTTCAACAATTGCACCGCCCCCAGTGGCAATAAAGGAAGGACCTCGAACAGCCCATCCTAGGGGGAACCGAAACGATTCTTCTAGCGGAAGACCACGATGACCTGCGCGAGATCGCTTACCAAACACCCTCAGCGCTCTGGGATATCACGTGCTAGTGGCGCGCGACGGGGAAGAGGCGCTGGCTGAGTTTCACGCGCATCTGGGCGAAATCGCATTGGCGGTGTTCGACCTGTTGTTGCCAAGGCTCAGCGGGCCCGAAGCCTATGTGCGTATATCATCTGAAATCAGCAACTTTCCGGTGGTCTTGGCCAGCGGCTACAGCACCGATCCGGCGCCGCTCACCAAAATCGACCATTTCGCCGCGTCGTTCCTGCGCAAACGTACACGCCTCGCGACCTGGGCCGCAAGGTTTAGGAAGCCCTGCAATCAGCCCGCGGGCGTTCTGCCGCCAAATCCGGTTGACACGTCTGCACTTCGTGTGTTATTTCCCGGGTACTGTATGACTCCAACCAAAAGGTTGGTGAACTGGAAGGCTAACAGAAATACAAAGGTCTAAGTTCTTCACTTACAATCCCCCCTCCACCCCGGGAGGTCGTGACCCCATCACGACCTCCTTAATATTTCAGGACTTAGCGCTTCCGTGGCTCCTGTGACCGCCGCCGCTCGTCGCGTCGTCGCGTAATCACGCGCTACGCACCAAATCGAACCGGAGTATAATGCCCGCGTTCCAAAATCTCAGCCGGCGGAATGTCTAAGATTTACCGGTGCTGGAGGGACGGATCGTGGGCCTCCAAATTACAGCCCGCCGAGCGGGTGATGTGGCGATATTGGATGTTTCGGGGCGCGCGACGATTGGTGAAAGCGCGGACTCGATGACCCGGGAGTTGCAGAAGCTGGTGACCGAGGGCAGCCGCAAGGTTCTGGTGAATCTGGCGCTGGTATCGCAGATCGACAGTACCGGCATCAGCGCACTGGTACGTGCTTTTGTTTCCCTGGAGCGTTCCGGTGGCGCTATGAAACTGTTGCGGCCCAGCGGCAACGTCCGGCACGTTCTCGAATTGACTCGGCTGATTCGGTCGATTCCGACCTTCGAAGATGAGACGGTTGCGGTGGAATCATTCGTCCAGCCGGCGGCTGGGGCGCCTTAAGTTTCGCAAGAGCTGCTAGCAGGATTTTGTCACGGATTAGAAGAAGAGCGCATATCAGGAATTTTTCTTCAGTTCAGCCAGTACCAGCTTGGCCACTTCCTTTAACGTATCGAACACCCCCTGCCCGGTGACGGCGACGGCTTCGGTCACGGGCTCGCCCTTCACCACCAACTGCTTCTTCAAGTCATCCGGGGTCATGATGTTGGGCAGGTCGCGCTTGTTGAGTTGCAAGACATACGGGATGGTATCGAAATTAAGACTGTGGTCTTTCAGATGCTCGCGGAGGTTGTCGAGCGTTTCGAGGTTGGCGTCAATTCGCTCGGCCTGAGAATCAGCGACGAACACCACTCCATCCGCACCTTTCAAAATCAGCCGACGACTGGCTTCGTAGAACACCTGCCCGGGAACGGTGTAAAGGTGAAAGCGCGTCTTGAATCCGCGGACGGTGCCCAGATCGAGGGGAAGGAAATCAAAGAAAAGCGTGCGGTCGGTCTCGGTGGCTAGGGACACCATCTTCCCTTTCTGGTTCGCGCCGGTGTGCTCGTAAATCCACTGCAGATTGGCGGTCTTGCCACCAAGACCCGGGCCGTAGTAGACCAATTTGCAGTTGATTTCTCTGGCAGGAAAGTTTATGAACGGCACAGATTCCTCAGTGTTTATTCCCTTTTGTTTATAGCACAGGGCTGCGCCGCAGGCCAACGCACCCACCGAATTGTGGTGCAAAGTTGACAATGCCAATCAGGGCTCGCCCTGCAAAATCCGTCGATCCTGACCCCTAAGCCTTGTCAAATCCTGTGGGATGGGCAGGCCCCAGGCTGAGCAGGCTGAGCGGCGCGCGTTGACGCCGCGTAAAAACTTTGTTATGTTGCGCATTGATGGCACCGCGCAACAAAGCAGCTAAGCGGCGAGTGCAGGCGGTATCTCCTTCCCGCTCGAGATCTAAGCTTATGAAACAGAAGACTTTAGCATCGAAATCCGGAGCTGCCAAGGCTCCCATCGAGAAGCCCGACGTGGCCACTCAGCAACAATTGAGACAGTACGAAGAAGCTCTGCGGCTCTTCCAGCAACAGAAGTTTCACAAAGCAATGCTCTTGCTTGAGGCGGTGGTGAAAGGCCCCAGCAAAGAGCTGGCCGATCGCGCTGGAATGCACATCCGTGTGTGCGAGCAGCGCATCACTCGTCCGCCGGCTCCGGTGATTCGCACCGCCGAGGATCATTACACCCATGGCGTGGCGATGATGAATCTGGGGCGCTGGGACGAGGCTCGAGAGCATCTGGACCGCGCGCGCAAGGCGTCCCCGAAGGCCGACCATGTGGTCTACGCGATGGCGGTGCTAGACTGCTTGACCGGTGAAGCGGAATCGGCAATTCAAAATTTGCAATTGGCGATCCAGCTGCGCCCGGAAAATCGGTATCACGCGCGCAACGACGAGGATTTTTCGTTCCTGCAGGAAGATCCGCGCTTTACCGAACTTCTCTACCCTGAACGCGAAAGCTCTGCCAGTTCCTAACATTTACCCGTGACAAAGGTTAGCCAGAAGCACGCCCGCCCTGTTCGCGTGGTGGCCTTAGGTGGCGGCACGGGGCTCTCCACCCTGCTGCGAGGGTTGAAGGAATACGTCGCGAAGGGCTCCCAGAACCGCGCCAAGCGCCTTATCTCCGATTTGGCGGCGGTGGTCACGGTCACCGACGACGGGGGCAGCTCGGGGCGCCTGCGGCGCGAATATCGCATCCTTCCTCCCGGTGACATTCGCAACTGCATGGTTGCGCTTTCCGACGACGAATACCTGCTCAGCCGCCTCTTTCAGTACCGCTTTCCCGCCGGACCCGGCCTCGGCGGCCACACCTTTGGAAATCTTTTTCTTACCGCGCTGACCAACGTTACCGGGGATTTTCCGGAGGCGGTGCGGCTGTCCTCGGGCGTGTTGGCCGTTCGCGGCAGAATTTTCCCCTCCACCGCACAAAATGTGACGCTGCAAGCGGAATTGGAAGGTGGAAAAGTGGTCGCGGGAGAAACGAAAATCTCCCGCTCGCCCCGGCGTATCGAGCGCGTGCGCCTGGTTCCGCGCCGCGTCCGGCCTCTGCCGGAAGTTTTGACCGCGATCCGCCGAGCTGACTTGATTCTGGTGGGACCGGGCTCGCTGTACACCAGCCTGATTCCCAATTTTCTGGTGGGCGAAGTGGTGGAAGTGATCGCGCACTCGCGAGCCACCCGCGTCTATATCGCTAATCTGATGACCCAGCCCGGCGAGACGCAGGGCTATTCAGTCGCCGATCACGTGCGGGCCATCGACGCGCACGCTGAACGGAAGCTTTTTGACGCGGTGGTGGTCAGCCGCGCCCCGGTGTCGCAGCGAATCATTCGGCGCTACAAGGCCCAAGGCGCTGAGCCGGTACGTCCGTCGCTAGACGAACTGCGGGACATGGGGCTGACGGCGATTACCGGCGATCTGCTGCACCAGCATGGGGTGGTGCGCCATGATCCCGAGCGCTTGGCCAGCCTGCTGATCAAGGAATTTGTAACTTCGAAGTCCTAGCGCTCAGGGTGTCTTCTCGTCTGATTTCAGAGCGCCAGAAGTATTGCCACTGTGGGAATGACTAAAAGAAGTCTTGCTACGATTCGTTGGTTGAATCCTTGCTGGCGCTTCCTAGCAGGCTCAGAACTTGTTGCTCCGTCACGCCTCGCACTTCGATGCGTTTCGTGCGATTCCGATGACCTCTTAGGATTCTGACCGCTGACCTTGGCGTTCCTAAAAGGACCGCGAGCAATTCCACCAGTGCGTCATTTGCTCGATTCTCCAGGGCCGGCGTGCGCAGCCTGACTTTCATCGCGCCGCCCATCGCCCCAGCAACCTGGTCACGGCTCGCGCGAGGTTGCACCCGGACCATAAAGATTACCACCCCAGCACCACACGTAATCCCGATACCCAAGGGACTGTTTTTCTCGCTCATTGCCTGCCAAAGTATGTGCGACTAACGCGCATTCTCAGGAGTGTACTTTTCGCTACCTTTGAGGGCAACGCTCGCCTTGCGCCGGTTATCCCTACTTCGTATACTGACCGACGGCCTTTCGATGCCCATCGTGAGATCAGGTCGCCTATTGTCCACTGCGCGCACACGAACGAAACATCCACCGATCACCCAGATTGAGCCCAGGTTCCGGAGGATTTGATGGCTCCCGTAACACAAGACGAATTGAACGTATACGCATCTGCAGAGGCGCGCTTCGAAATCGCGGCACAGCGTCTCGGGCTCGACGAAGACATCTATCGCTTCCTGCAGTATCCGAGCAAAGAAATCACCGTCTACATTCCGGTGATGCTCGATAGCGGACATCTGAAGGTCTTTACCGGGTACCGGGTGCTGCACTCGGCGGTTCGCGGGCCGGGGAAAGGCGGAATCCGCTTTTCACCCGACGTTTCGCTCAACGAGGTACGCGCGCTGGCATCCTGGATGACCTGGAAGTGCGCGGTGGTGAACATCCCCTTCGGCGGCGCCAAGGGCGGGGTGATCTGCGACCCAACTAAACTATCGATGCACGAACTCGAGCGCATCACCCGCCGTTACACTGCCGAGTTGAGCGACTGGCTGGGGCCGGAGCGCGACATTCCCGCTCCCGACATCGGCACCAACGAGCAGACCATGGCTTGGGTGCTGGACACCTACGCCATGCACGTCCGCCAAGCCACCACCGCAGTAGTTACCGGCAAGCCCTTGGACATTGGCGGCTCGCAAGGACGCAAAGAGGCGACCGGCCGCGGCGTGCTGATCAATTGCGACAAAGCGCTGGCTAAGTTGGGAATGAAGCGCGAGAACTGCCGGGTGATCATTCAGGGATTCGGCAACGTGGGCTCGATGGCCGGCATGCTGATGCAACAAGCCGGCTACAAAATTATCGGCGTCGCCGATATTCACGGCGCACTGCTGAATGAGAAGGGATTCGACATTCCCAAGCTGATCGACTGGGTTTATACGCAAAAGAAACCGTTGCCGGAATTTCCCGGCGGCGGCACGAAAATGAGCTCGCACCAGATCCTCTTCAATCCCTGTGAGATTCTGGTTCCCGCCGCAACCGAGAATCAGATCACCACGGAAAATGCAGAAGGAATCGAGTGCCGTATTCTGTGCGAAGGCGCTAATGGGCCCACCACTTCCCACGCCGATTCGATCATCGATCGAAAGGGAATTTTCGTGATTCCCGATATTCTGGGTAACGCCGGCGGCGTGACGGTGAGCTACTTCGAGTGGGTGCAGGATCGCCAGGGCTTTTTCTGGCGGGAAAGCGAAGTGAATGAGCGGCTGCAGGACGTCATCGAGCACGCTTTCGATGAAATCATCCACTACGCCGAGCTTCATAAAGTGAATAACCGCACCGCCGCGTACATGGTAGCCATCGATCGGGTGGCCCGGGTATTGAAGGTTCGCGGGATTTACGCCTGAAGAACTGTTAAGATTTCGGACTTACTGCTCCGCGGGACGCCCAGATTTGCCGGTTTCGCTCAAAACCGCGCTCTGGGCGCTGGCGATCATTTGTTGTGCCTGCCCTCGGGAGCGGTGGAGGCAAACCTGTTTCCGGAATCAATTTCACCCGGAGCGCTGAAGTCCGAGGACGAACACCGCCGCGATATCTGCGTGGTAGGGCGCTGGATACTGGAACGTGGCTTCGCAGCGTCCACCGACGGCAACATCTCGCTCCGCCTGGATTCCCGCCGCATCCTTACCTCCCCCACCGCCATCAGCAAGGGAATGATGACGCCGGACGATCTGGTGATTACCGACCTGGCCGGCAAGAAACTGAACGGGCGGCGCAATCCCTCCTCGGAGCTGGCGATGCATTTGCTGGTATATCGCCGGCGTCCGGACGTAAACGCCATTTGCCACGCGCATCCGCTGGTGGCTACCGGCTATGCTGCGGCTGGAGTGCCACTGAACAAAGCGCTGCTAAGTGAGGCGGTGCTGGCGCTAGGCTGCGTGCCGGTGGCGCCATATGGAACGCCTGGCACCCCGGAGCTGACCGAAGCGATCGAGCCGCTGGTGCAGCACTACGACGCGATTCTGATGGCCAATCACGGGGTGGTCACCTACGGCCACGATCTGCTCACCGCTTTCTTCCGCATGGATACCACCGAGCACTACGCCCGGGTTTCCCTGGTAACCGAGCTTCTTGGGAAACAAGTCTTGCTTTCCGGCGGGGATGTGGAAAAATTGCTCGCGGCGCGGGCGCGGTATGGCTTGCAGACGGCCGCGACCTACCGTCCGGATTGTCCGGTGACGGCCGAACCCGGCCGGACCGATCAAGTAACGATCTCACGGCGAGAACTGGAAACATTGGTGGAAGAAGCGGTGCGCAGAGACCGCGCACAGCGTTAGAGTTGTGACAATCAGATAGTGCAGCGGTCCCACGGTTGAGCCAGGATTTACAGCAGTGCGCGGGGAGGATACAGCATGGGTGAAGCACTCGGAATGATCGAAACACGTGGCTTGATCGCGATGATCGAAGCCTCGGACGCGATGGTGAAGGCAGCCAAGGTAACCCTGGTTGGCTGGGAAAAGATCGGCTCCGGATACGTGACCGCGATGGTCCGCGGCGACGTTGCCGCGGTGAAGGCGGCCACCGACGCAGGAGCAGCCGCGGCCCGCCGGGTGGGTGAATTGATCGCCGTCCACGTGATTCCACGGCCGCACCAATCGCTCGAAGACGTGCTGCCGATCGGCAAGTCCGCGCTGGCCGGTTCGGCCAAGTAGGCCAGGCGATTCGCGAGCATTGCCTGCGCCACTTAGCGAACCGCTCGTGGGACTGCCGCGTGCCGAGCCCGGAGCTAGCGGTGAACGATTGGCGATATTATTTTCCGGGCCGAATTACCCGGCCGGGTATTCCCGGCGCCCGTTATTTCTTTAGATTCCCGCCCTGCGGGGCTAGCTCGCAACTTCGATCATGATACTTGCTCGCATTGTCGGCACCGTTGTTTCCACTCGCAAGGATCCGCGCCTCGACGGCAAAACGCTGCTTATCGTGAAACCGGTCACGCCGGAAGGCGTAGACGAATCCGGCTATTTGGTGGCCATCGACACGGTTGCTGCGGGCTTTCGCGAAACCGTGCTGGTTGTTTCCGGCAGTTCCGCGCGCATGGCTGCGGAATGCAAGGACCGGCCCGTCGACGCTGCTATCGTCGGCATTGTGGATTCGGTGACGCTGGATGCGATGCATGAAGCCGACTTAGCTGCTGCCCGCGGGAATAAATAACAGGCCTTGAGGAAGTGGCTTTAGGGGAAGGGGCTTTGAGCAAGGGGCTGTAAAGGACATCCGCGCATGATTCTCGGACGGGTAATCGGCAACGTGGTGTGCACAATGAAAGACCCTTCCTTGCGCGGGCAGAGACTTCTTCTGGTTCAGCCGCTCGATCGCCATGGCCGGGAAAAAGGACGGGTAATCGTGGCGCTCGATTCGGTTGGCGCTGGCGCCGGTGAAACCGTCTACTGGTGTCGCGGCCGGGAAGCCAGCTTTCCATTTGGCAAGGCGCCGGTACCCACGGAAACGACCATCGTCGGCATCGTGGATACTTTGAATATTCCTTCGCGGGCAAAACTCAACTAACCAACTATCGATAAGGTTGCGAAATAAAATGCCGGCCGAATGTTAATAGGGCGAGTGATCGGCGACGTAGTGGCCACGCAGAAAGCGCCCTCCCACGAGGGATGCAAACTTCTGGTGGTTCAGCCGCTCAATCTCGACGGTTCCGATCGCGGCGAGGTGATGATTGCCGTGGATGCAGTGGACGCCGGGATCGGCGATCAGGTGTTGCTTTCGTCGGACGGATTTTCGGCCATGACCGCGGTTGGCCGCCCCAATTCCCCAATCGATGCCGCGGTCATCGGCGTCATTGACTCCATCGATCTGATCGATGGCGCCAAGTAAGTTCCGCGGTTCGTCGGCACGACGGGCAGGCACTCAACTATCATCAATCATTGTTGACCGCTCAAAAAGCAAAACGGGCATTCTCCACCACAGAGCGCAGAGAATGCCCGCTGCTTATTTTCCCAGTTGCGGTCCTGATGGTGGTTCAGTTCTGAATGCTGAGGTAGCGCGTTTTGCCGCGGAAGCGAATTTCCTTGATCGCTCCCGCCTCGCTGACGATGATATCCGCGGAGGCCTTGCCCTTGTCGTCCTTCCATTCCGCCGACGCTTCGGCAACTACTTTGCCGTGCGAGGTGAGGGTAACTTTCGATTCATCCGCTTCGAGCGTGTAGGTGCCCTTGTTGATGGGCTTGCCGCCCAGGGTGCCGTCATGTACGAGTTCGACGGTAGTTGTGAGAGTGGATTTCGCGTTTGCCGATTTCGGAAGCGGTGCGGCGAACGCAGGAACACTGCTGATTGCCGGGATTCCGGCGAGCACTGCTGCAATTACCGCTATGGTGAATGGATTACGACGAGACATCGGACTTCCTCCTTGTATCTCTTGGCATGAAGTAAATTCCGTCCTCGCCCCTGGAGACGTTTCCTGCTAATCGGAAATCACTTCCCGGCAGTATCCATCCCGCATCATGCTTGGACGTCTCTGCGCAACGTAGGAAAGCATCTTTTGTGATTTCCTACACGAGATACGCACCGCGATCGGTGAATGTTCCAGCGGCTTGAATTTCTTCGCGTGATTTATTCGGATGAATACTAAATTTTCCCAGGAGCGGACGGCAAATCCCAGATGCGGGATAACGACATTTTTTGCTTGGTCGTTTTCGAGACAAATATCCGAATTTCGAACAGTACTAACGATGCGCACTTACGTCCTCCCCGGCCTCCGAGGGATAGCCGCGTTGACACTCTGGAAACGGTCAGGAATAATCGCTGGGGATGATTGCCCTTCTGCGCGGCAAGTTGATTGAGAAAAATCCAACCCAGGTAGTCCTGGACGTCAACGGCGTCGGCTACCAGGTGAGTGTTCCGCTGTCTACGTTCGGCGCTCTCGGAACGCTGCACGGCGAAGCGACGCTGCTGATTCACACCCACGTGCGCGAAGATCAGCTCGCGCTCTACGGGTTCGTCACCTCGCGCGAAAAACAGTGCTTCGAAATGCTCATTTCCGTTTCCGGAGTGGGTCCGAACCTGGCGCTGAAAATATTGTCGGGAATGGGCGTGGAACAACTCGCGCCGGCGATTCGCACTGGAAACCTGGTTCAGCTAGTAAGCATCCCGGGCATCGGACGAAAAATTGCGGAGCGCATCGTGCTCGAGCTCCGTGATAAGGTGACCGCGCTGGACGGCGGCGGAAGCGGAAGCGTCCGGCCGGTGCCCAAGAGCGAACTGGAATCGGACGTCGCGTCCGCGCTGGTGAATCTTGGGTACGATGCGCGGGCGGTGGAGAAAACCGTCGACGAGGCGCAAAAATCGAGCGGCGCACGCGATTTCGAAACGCTGCTGCGGGCGGCTCTGCAAATTCTGGCCGGCGGAAAAATGGACAAGACGGCGCGCGCGGCACGCGGAAATTCTTAGATTCAACTTGGAGAATCGGCAGATCCCGTGGCCAACGAACCGCATTCCCGAATCGTTTCCGGACGCGCCCTGGATGAAGACGCGCGGGTTGACGCTAGCGTACGCCCCAGGCGTCTGGACGATTACATCGGCCAGGATCGCGTCAAAGAGAATCTACACATCGCGGTGGAAGCGGCGAGGACCCGCGGCGAAGCGCTCGATCACGTCCTGCTGTACGGCCCTCCGGGATTGGGCAAAACCACGCTGGCGCAAATTCTCGCGAACGAAATGCGATCCTCGATCAAGATCAGCTCGGGTCCGTTGCTCGAACGCAAAGGCGATCTGACCGCGGTGCTCACCTCGTTGGAGACTAGCGACTTTCTTTTTCTGGACGAAATTCACCGCTTGCAACCCGCCCTTGAAGAGATTCTCTATCCGGCGATGGAGGATTTTCGCGTGGATCTGGTGATAGGGCAGGGTCCCGGCGCGCGCATCCATCCCTACCAGCTCAATAAATTCACCTTAATCGGCGCCACTACCCGCGCTGGGTTGTTGATGGCGCCACTGCGCTCGCGGTTCGGCATCGTGCATCGCCTGGATTTCTATACTGCCGCGGACTTGCTAAAGATTGTCCTACGCTCGGCGAAAATCCTGGGAATCGCCATCGAAGAAGAAGGCGCGGCTGAAATTGCGCGCCGCAGCCGCGGTACGCCGCGGGTTGCCAATCGCCTGTTGCGCCGGGCGCGCGATTATGCGGAAGTGCGCGCCGGCGGGAAAATCACCGTGCAAGCCGCACGCGAGGCGCTGGCCATGCTGGGCGTGGACGAACACGGCCTGGATGAAGTGGACCGCAATTTGCTGCTAACCATCATTCAGAAATATTCAGGCGGACCGGTGGGGCTGAATACCATTGCCGCGTCGATGAGTGAAGAAGAGGATGCGATCGAGGAAATCTACGAGCCGTACCTGATGCAGCTCGGCCTGCTCGACCGCACCCAGCGCGGCCGCGTGGCTACTGCGCTGGCCTACAAGCATTTCGGATTGGACGAACCGAAGAAGCAGCCCCAGCTCTTCTGAATTTCATTGGCAGTCACTGCAACCTGCAGCTTCGGGCCATAGTGAGGGAGCTCGCCAATGGGCAGTGAGGCTACAAAACTCCAAGTGATCATTACCGGCGCAACCGGCATGGTGGGTGAGGGGGTCATGCTCGAATGCTTAGAGCACCCCGCGATAGCGCAAGTACTTTTGGTAAACCGCAAACCTTGTGGTGCAAAGCATCCCAAGCTTAAAGAGTGTATGGTGCCTGATTTTCTTGATCTGGATGGATTTGCCGCTCAACTGGCTGGCCATGATCAATAGTGTGCTGAAAGGCTATCCCCAACAGGTACTGGAAATACGAGACATCAATTCTCTGGCCAAGGCCTAGAACAATCCTGAATTCCCGGACGCCCGCTGTGCTATGTACGGTATCGGGAAGCCAAGATCCTTGCTGATAGGCTCTATTCAGGAAAAGATCGACTAGGAAAGATGCAGACGGGAACGAAGCGTCTCGGCGATGGCGGCGACGTTGTTGCGCGCTTCGGGAGACAATGCTTCGCCCTTGGTGCCGCCGCTGTCTCGTAACACCAGCCAAATCCCGGGCCGGTGAATTTGTCCATCGCGGCAGATCGCTCCGGTGAGCTGTGCTATTTCCAGACCGCCCCCGGCCAGCGCTCCCTCCAGAATTCCGCGGGTCTCATCCAGTAGATCGCCAAAGCCCTGGGAAGCCAGCATGGGATCAACGTCGCGCGGCACTGCTGCTTGCACTTCGGTCAAATCGTAATCGGGAAGCGGGTGGGTGATCATCAACTCGATCGACGCCGTGGGTGCGCTTGAATCGTATTGGATACGTGGTGGCACGGGTTTGGTGGAGCGTCCTCGATTTCCTAATCTACTTCGGGTACGGGTGACCGTGCAAGATCGCGAACGCGCGGTATAGCTGCTCGGCCAGAACGACGCGAGCGAATTCGTGCGGCATGGTGAGCGTGGAGAGTGAAATCTTGTGCCGGGCAGCCGCACGAAGCTCCGGAGGAAATCCTTCGGCATCGCCGCACAAAAATACCAATTCGCGGACGGCGCGGTCGCGAAGGCCTCCAATCCAATGGGCAAACTGCTGCGAGGTGTAGAGCTTGCCCGCCGCGTCGAGCAACACCACCGTGGTTCCGGGCTCAAATTTTATTCTACGCTGCGCAGCCGCCTGCGCGTCGCGAACTTCGGTCACCTCCACGCTGGCGTAGCGGCCCAACCGATCGAGATAGTCGTCCAGCAACACGCGAATTTCTTCGCGCCGCGTCTTGCCCAGCATCCAAAGGCGAATTTTCATAAAACTAGATCAGGCCATACTTCTTGCGTTTGTCGAGCAGCGTCTTGCGGCTGATGCCCAGAATTTCGGCGCTGCGGGCGATCTTGAAGTGGGTGGCTTCCAGGGTGGCGCGGATGGCGTCCTTTTCCATATCTTGCAGGGAACGCAACCCCGCCAGCGAACCGGCCCCTGGCGGGGCGGCGCCGAGAATCGCCGGAAAATTCTGCGGCGTGAGCGTGGAATCGCTGGCGAAAATGAGGGCATGCTCGATCGCGTTTTTCAATTCGCGCACGTTGCCCGGCCAGGAATAGTCTTCCAGAAGCTGCGCCGACGCGGAGTCCAGCCGCGCATCGATCCGGCCATGCACCACGCCAAGCCGATGCAAAAAGCACGCCGCCAGCGGCAAAATATCGGACCGGCGGTCACGCAGCGGAGGCACCGCCAGCACCAGCACATTGAGGCGAAAAAAAAGATCTTCGCGAAAGCGGCCGGCTCGCACCGACTTTTCCAGGTCCGCATTGGTCAGCGCCACCACTCGCGCGTTCAGGTGCAGGCTCTCGGTTCCACCCAGCCGTTCAAAGGTCCGCTCTTCGAGCACCCGCAGCAGCTTGGCTTGTACTTCCAGATCGAGCGCGGCCACTTCGTCCAGCACCATGGTGCCGTTTCCGGCCATCTCCAACCGGCCCGGCTTGCGGGCCACGGCACCGGTAAACGCTCCGCGCTCGTGCCCGAATAGTTCCGATTCCACCAGGCCGCGCGGCAAACTTGCGCAATCAATTTTCAGATAAGGAGCATCGCGGCGCACACCCTGATCGTGAATCCAACGCGCCAGCTGATCTTTTCCCGTCCCGCTTTCCCCGGTCACCAGCAGCGAGGTGGGAGCGTCGACCACTTTCTGGGCAAATTCGAGTACCCGCCTCGAAGCGGGGTCTTCGGCCACCCACAGAACCTGCAAGTCGCTCATGACGGGCTCAGGTCGGAATCGCGTTTGGACGCGGAAGTCCGGCGGCGCTCGGTGGAACCCACGCCGGAATCTGGCAAGCCATTTTCAGGAATATCCAGCCGCTCCGCGGAACGCCACAGACGTTCGAGGTCGTAATAAAGCCGTGCGCGTTCGGTGAAGATGTGCACCACAAATGCGCCGTAATCGAGCAGCATCCATTCGGCGCCTGGCCGGCCCTCGCGGTGTTGGAGGCGGACGTTGTGGCGAGCCAGACGCTCCTCAATTTCATCGCCGATCGCGCGCATTTGCGGATCACTTTCGCCGGAACATACCAGAAAGCTTTCGGCGAACGCGCCGAGTTTGCCCAGTTTCAGCACCACCAGGTTGGCCGCTTTTTTGTCCTGAGCCGCTTCGATGGCCCAGCGAATTTCGGGACGTACGGAATCGAGTGTCACTGGTAGAGCCCCTGCCGCTGAATGTATTCCTGCACGCTCGCGGGGACCAGCCCATCCACCGGCTTGCCGTTGTGCAGCCGCTGGCGCACTTCGGTCGACGATATGTGGCTGCGCACGGTGGAAAGAAGATAGACCGTGGACCTGCGCAGAGCGATTTTGTTGGCGTCACGCGAAGCCACGCGGCCTCGCATTTCGGGCGGAATCACCAGCCGCAGTGCGTCCATGCGAAAACCGGGGCGATTGGCGATGATAAAATCGCAGGAGTCCAGCAGCGTTTCGTATTGCCGCCAGGTGGGAATCTCCAGAAACTGATCGGCGCCGAGAATGAAGTAAAGATGGTCCGACGGAAATTCCTTCCTAAATTTTTTCACCGTATCCAGCGAATAGAAAACATGAGTACCACTCGAATCCGGCGGCGCTTCCGCCAGTGACGGCAAGAATCCTTCGTGATTCTCGCACGACAGCGCGGCCATCGCGTAGCGGTGGGCAAATGGGGTAAGGGTCACCTTGCTCTTGTGCGGGGGGCGCGACGATGGGATGAAGTAAATCGCATCCAGATGAAATCGCCGGCGAGCCGCCTGGGCCACCGCGATGTGCCCGGAATGAATGGGATCGAAGGTACCGCCGAAAAGCGCGATGGAGCGCGGCTGACCGTGGGAGCGAGCGGCGACGGAGGTGGTCAACGATCCTCCGAGGAGTCGCGAGAGAGCCCACCTAAGTGCGGTTCCGAATCTTGCACTCCACGCGCCGCGGAAAAATCCGGAGTTTCCTCCGCAGGTTTCCCAGGCAATTCCTCTGTTAGTTCATCGAGCGCCGCCACAGGTGCGGGTCGCGGGATGCGATCCAGCGCATCGGCCATGGCCAGTACCAGTTGAGGAATTCCCTCGCCCGAGGCGGAAGAAATCGCGTAGAACGGCAGTCCGTGGCCGGCGCAGTAAGCGCGAAGCTTTTCGAGGCGTCCACGGTCGGTGGTGGCATCCAGCTTGGTGCCCACCACGATCACCGGTTTGCGCGCCAGATCCTCGCTGAAAGCGCGCAACTCGTTTTCGATAATTTCCAGATCGTTCACCGGATCGCGATCGCTCGCATCGCTGGTGTCCACCAAGTGCGCAATTAGACGGGTCCGCTCGATGTGCCGCAAAAAGCGCGTTCCCAGCCCTACTCCTTCGTGGGCGCCCTCGATCAGACCAGGAACGTCGGCCACCACAAAGGTGCGCCCGTTGCCGGGAGCGGCGCCGGGATCAGCCGAGACCACTCCTAGGTGCGGCTGCAACGTGGTGAATGGATAAGCTGCAATTTTGGGGCGCGCCGCAGAAATTCGTGAGATCAGCGTGGACTTTCCGGCGTTGGGAAAGCCGACCAGGCCTACGTCCGCGAGGAGCTTCAGCTCCAGCCGCAGGTTGCGTTCTTCACCCGGCTCGCCTGCTTCGTGCTCTTTGGGCGCCTGGTGCCAGGGCTTGGCGAAATGTTGGTTGCCGCGCCCCCCGCGCCCGCCCTTTGCCGCACGAAAGCGGAGGCCAGCCTCGGTAAAGTCGTAAAGCTTCTCGCCGGTGTCCTGGTCAAACACCATCGTTCCGATAGGAACCGCCAGGATGGTGTCCTCGCCGGATCGGCCGTGGCAATTTGAACCTTCTCCGTGGCGGCCTCGTTCGCCGCGAAACTCGCGATTGTAGCGATAGCGCAGCAGGGTATTGTCGTGAGGGTTGGACTCGAGGTAGATGTCGCCGCCGTTGCCCCCGTCGCCGCCGGAAGGTCCGCCGCGGGGAACGTATTTTTCGCGGCGAAACGCCATACAGCCGTTTCCGCCGTTCCCGCCCTGTACTTTAATTTTCGCTTCGTCAGCAAACACTGTCGATCACCAGCCTAATCGAAATGGAGCTTCGCCCCAATCGTCCGCCGTCCGCGGAGACTTTGGCCATTCGCACGGGTAAAGTATGCTCGCGCACACTCTGCTCCGCGCTTCGATTCGTGTGTGCCAACCGCGCACACCCCGAACATGGATATAGAAGTAGCCCGCGCGCCAGGAGTGAAGGAAAATATTCCGCGAGCTGTGTTCGTAGGAAAACTCAAAAGCTAGTCGGCGGTGGCTGCCGCTGTCTGTTTGTCCGACACCAAGTCCGCCACCAACGCGTCCATGGCCAGCACGCTGATGAATCGCCCGCGCTGTCCCTTGTCTTCGAAACGCACGTAGCCGTCGATCAACGAGAAAAGCGAATCGTCCTTGGCCAGCGCCACGTTGTGCCCGGGCTTATACCGGGTGCCACGCTGGCGAATCAGAATGCTTCCGCCGGTAACGAACTGGCCGCCAAAGCGCTTGATGCCTAGCCGCTGGCCGTGAGAATCGCGTCCGTTTGTAGATGAGCCGCCGCCCTTTTTGTGTGCCATCGCAAGCCCCTAGTTGAGAAGAATGTCGCTGACCTGGATGGCAGTGTAGTTCTGCCGATGGCCGCGCATGATTTTGTACTGACCGCCGGTCTTGAACTTCATCACCAGGCGCTTGGGATGGCGACCCTGGCTAACAATTTTGCCGGTAACGGTGGCCTTGGAAGCGTCGCTCCCCGCCAGCAGCTTGGGCTCGTCGGTGGCTACCGCCAGAACATGGTTGAACGTGACCTTGGCGCCCACATGACCCTTGATGAACTCGACCTGCACGGTCTCGCCCGGCGCGACGCGATACTGTTTACCCCCGCTACGAATGACGGCGTACATGCTGCCCTCCCAGGCATAATGACAAACCCCCATTTTACCGGGGCTAGCACCTAAGGTCAACGGAAACCGCAAAAGTCGCCGCAGGCCTAGGCCCTCCCGGACGAGGGCCCTTCGCTTCCCCCAGGGGTTGTAAGCGCCCCGCAGCTTCTAACGGGGATGCTCTTCCTGGCGTTCACGCCCTTGACGCGCGGCCTCTCGTTCGCGTGCGCTGCGTTCTACCAGGCGATGGTCCTCCGCGCGTTGGCCAGGTCCCCAGCGCTGCAGGTGATACGGATGGACGTAAACACCTTGATTGACCCAGGTGCGGCCCCAGGGCGCGTTGTTGATGATCACCGCGTGGCCACGCCAATCAAACCGCGACACGCCCCAACCCCATGGACTGAATGCCGCGCCAATGGTGATACCGAAGCGGAAGCTGATCGCTCCGCCTACAAAAAACCCCGGCCGTGGAGCCGCAAACACCACCAGTGGGTTGTAATACGGCACACAGATAAACGCCGGATTCACGGGCATGATCTCAATGTACGGACCGCCACTCACCACAACTTGCCCGTTGCTTTGCAGATAGCCGAAGTCTTTTGCTTTCTGGCGCATCCGCTGTACTGCGTCCATCACGTCTTGCCGCTGCACTAAAAAAGAGTTGCCCAGGTCGGTGGTCCATGCCATGTCCCCGGCCATCATCTCCAGGACCGAGGGAAACGGCAGCAGTGCCTGAACGCTTGGGTCCCACGCCAGATGGTCCCCGGTGATCGCGGCCGCAAGCGCATCGCCGGTTAGATAGTGGTGCTCATCCGCCCATGCAGCCGCTGCGGGGATCTGATCCGGAAACGTTGCAGCAGCGAGAACTTGTGCCAACAGAGGGTCTGGATAGAGCGCGATGGAGGTCACCATACCGTCCAACTGGTCCGGCGAATACGAGGGCGGTGGCGGGGCCTGATCCGGGGGCGGAGCGGGTTCGGGAGCAGGTGCCGGGGCCGGGGCTTGGTCCGCTGGCGGCGGAGCAGGTGCTGGGGCCGGAGCCGGTGCCGGTGCCTGAGCCAGCGCCGAAACGGACGGCCATACCGCGAGGAGTGCCACGCTTAGAATCGCGCTAATGATTGCCGATCTTCGATAAACATAAGAAAGTCGCACGTTCGATTTTCTCCCTTCGTTCTGATCTCAGCTTGATTGTGCTTCCACTCGAGGTGATCGGGCTAATTCCCTATCGAACCCGCTTCGCTTCCCATTTTGGATACGATCCTGCCGCTCCTGGTGACTCGATTGGCTTCCCTATTTCCCGTAGTTACGATGCCCACGATCGTCCTGTAAGTTGCAAAGGCTGCCTTGGGCGGGCAGGGCTCCGGTGGATCGAGGTCCCCTTGCACGGGCTGCTGGATTTGGGTACCCTCCGCCGCGTATAAGCAAGCAAGATTCAGAGGGCTGAACAGGAGGGATGCGTCGATGGATATTCATGACTTCCGACGAATTGCCCTGAGCCTTGGAGGCGCTGAAGAGAGTTCGCACATGGGCAATCCCGACTTTCGCGTGGGCGGCAGAATTTTTGCGACGCTCGCCTCGGCAGACAAAGGTTACGGAAACCTGATGCTCACGCCGGAACAGCAGGCGGCGTTGGTGGAGGAACTGCCCGAAGTTTTCGTTCCTATCGCGGGTGGATGGGGCCGCATGGGAGCGACCCACATCCGGTTGGCAGCGGCGAAAGAGGACGTATTGGCCGGCGCCTTGCATGTGGCATGGAAACTGCGGTTGGAGAAGAACAAAAAGTCGGGCAAGACGAGCCGCGCTCCGGCGAAGCGTATCCGTGCAGCGAAGAATCGGCATCAGCAGCCATGAGGAACTGCCTCGGGGGTACTCTTATCCGCACGTCCCTACGTCTCTGACATTCCTAGTTGCGACTCATTAGTTAATACTCAAGGTAGATCACAGGTTGGCAGGCAGCTAACCGCCGCGAACGAAAAGCAATAAAAAGGAAGCACCCGTCCGTGAAAGACGCATTTCAAAAACAAACTTCGGTCACACTGCCGGGCGCGGTTGTCGCCACGCTGCTGCCAAAAGGGTGGACGCTGGAATCCAAACGGAGGGGTGTGCTGACCATCGTGGGCCCGGAAGGGGACCTTCGTGTTGGCTTTGGCACCGCCTCGATGCGTGGAGATGCCGAAGAGGTGGCGTGGACGGCTTGGCAGCAATTCGACACCAGCTTCGATTTACCAGTGTTACAGCGAGCGCAGGCACCTGGAGAGAACGGGTGGGATGAGGTCTTTCAGATTGTTTACAACACTCCCGCGGTCGAGTCACGAAGCGTCATAGCGATTCTGCGAACATTGCGGAATAAGGCCTACTTCACTCTACTCTCCGGAACTAAGGCCTCCCTCGACCGCAGGTTGGCGCAAATCAGCGAGGTGTTGGAAGCGTGGAAGCCAGAGGGCCTGGTTGCCTATAGCCTGGACCGCGCCGAACCGCGACCCTGGGGTAAGGAGCAGAGCTTTGAACTGAGCAGTTTCGTTCGGAACGCCATGGTGGAGACACAAGTTCCCGGCGTCTCCATCGCCGTGGTGCAAGGGGGAAGCGTCGTTTACGCGGAGGGCTTTGGGGCCTGCCGGTTGGGGTCCAGCGAACCTGTCCGGCCGCAGACGCGGTTCATGATCGGCTCAGCAACCAAGCCGCTAACCACACTGATGATGGCGCGCTTGGTGGCGAACGGAAACTTTACGTGGCACACGCCGGTCACCGAACTCCTGCCCGATTTTGCGCTGGCCGATCCGCAGGTTACCCGCGAACTGGATATGCGCTACACGGTGTGCGCCTGTACCGGCATGCCGCGCCGGGATCTCGATCTGATCTTCAAATTTAAGGGGATTTCCCCCGAACAACGCATCGCCGAGATGCGGACGATGAGTCCTAGCACCGACTTCGGCGAGACGTTTCAGTACTCGAATTATCTGGTAGCAGTGGGAGGATATGCGGCGGCCCGCAGCCTCCAACCGGAAGGTTCATTGCAGTTTGCCTACGAAGAAGCGATGCATGAATGGGTATTCGAACCGCTGGAGATGACCATGACTGGCCTGCCCGAAGAAATGGGCAAGGACATGGCCGCACCTCATGCCATTGGGTTCGGGGGAAACTGCTCATTGGTCAATCCGGGGATGGAGCGATGCGTAAATGCGGTGGCACCGGCCGGGGCATTGTGGTCGACGGTGCTCGATCTGGCGCAGTATCTGCTGCTCGAGCTCAACCGTGGAAAAACTCCGAGCGGGGACCAGTTGCTTCCTGCGGAAGACTTACAAGCGCGGTGGCGCGGCGGCATCAAGATCGATGGAAAGAACAGTTATGGTCTAGGGCTGCTTCGCAGCGAGGATGAAGGCTTGGAAGTGATCAGCCACAGCGGAAATACTCTGGGATTCTCGTCGGACCTGTACTTTCTTCCTAAGAAAGGGCTGGGCGTGGTGGTGCTGACGAATCTTCGGCTTGCCAATTCGTTCCTGGCGGCGGCGCGGCACAAGGTGTTCGAGCTTGTGTTTGGCGATGCGCCGAAAGCGGAGAAGATGATTGCAGCCGCATCACTATCGGCAAACGACGTGATGGATAAAATGCGCGCGCGGGTTAAGGTGGATCCGGATTCTGTGGCATGGCTGGAAGCACTTGAAGGCAAATACCGAAGCGACGAACTGGGGGCTCTGGTTGTATCCAAGAAAAACGATCAATATTGGGGCCAGTTCGAGAGTTGGAATAGCCTCTTAGGTGTTGAAGACCAATCAGCCGGAAACCCCCTGGTGGTGCTGATCAGCCCCCCATGGAGCGGCACCCTGCGAATGCAAGTAGCGGATGACCGGCAAACTTTGACCCTGGATGGCGGGCAGTATACCTATAAGTTCCACAGGCAATAACACTCTCCCAATATTCCTCGCTGGGATGAACGCCCAGAATTGAGTGGGATAAAAAGCGAATCGCACCGCCATGGTTCCCGACATCCAGCACAGTGCGATTCTTCGTTGTGAAAGCTTTCTTCAGGCTTTTTTGATCAAGCGGGTAATCCATACCAAAATCACCGCGCCAACAAATGCCACAAGGATCGCGCCGATGATGCCGCCGCCGGGCCAGATTCCCAACGCCCCGAAGACCCAGCCACCTATAACGCCGCCGACGATGCCGAGGATGATGTCCACCAGCACGCCGTAGCCACCGCCCTTCATAACCTGTCCCGCAAGCCAACCTGCAATCAGTCCAACCAAAATCCATGTGAGCAATCCCATGTTCTCTCCTTCTCACTTGCCAGCGGATGTAGCCGGTCTTTCCGTTTGGAACTCCCGGCGGGGCTGAGAATGTACACCCGACCCCTTCAATCTGCAATGCTCGGCGAGGTTTTTCGGGTCCCACGGCGTTGCGCTGCACGTCCGCGCGCTGGCAGCCGACGTCGCTGGTGGCCGGACGTCCATGGATTTGACACCTTGGCCTGCCGGAGCATAGCATCGCGTTGTTGCTCGCTTGGTTTCCGCGGGCCACCACCCAGCCGGAGAATCCCCAGCGCATCGCTATGCCGACTTCCAAACTGTTCACGCCGCGCGAAGCAGCACAGGTGCTTGGAGTGAGCTATCCCACGCTCAAGCAGTGGATCTACAAGAAGAAAATTCGCAGCGTGCAGACCGCGGGCGGGCATCACCGCATTCCGGAAAAAGAAGTGGATCGATTCCTATATCGAGCGAGTGAGAGCGGAGACGTCTCCGAACGACGGCCTAACTTCCGGCGAATCAGCGGGCGCAACCAACTCGTCGGCCGGGTGACCGGCATAAAGATTGACGGCCTGATCGCCCAGGTGACCGTGTCGATCGGCGGTCAACGAATCACTTCGATTATAACCGCCGATGCGGTTCGCGAAATGCGGCTGAAAAATGGCGAGACCGTGGCCGCTCTGGTGAAGTCAACAGAAGTGATGATTATCCGGCTATAACCCTATCTCGCCGCGTTTGTTCCGCACCGCCGCTGGGAGATTCGCCGGTTCTCTTCGCTCTCGGAGATCTCGATCCCGCCGTGAAAACGATCAGAAGGTGAAACGAGTACCGCCTGTCGGAGCAAGGTTGTCGTCGTAGTCATAGGGGACGCCGGGGCCATGAGGAATGGCGATGGCCAGACCGCCGCTCACATTGGAATACGCAAATCCAGCAAAAACCTCGAAACGTTTGGTGAAGTGATGAGTCGCATAGAGCGACCACTCGTTGAGGGTGCCCGCGCAGGAACTGCGGAACCCGGCGGCGACCGAGCAGGTCGATGGAACACGGAAATCGTGCTGCAACTGATGATACCAGGAGAAAGTGATGTCGGCTTTTTTGTCGAAAGAGTATTTCGCGCCCGTCCACCAGACCTGCACCCTCTTGGGAGCATCAAGATTGTTGTCTTCGACCCCGCTTAGCAGATAACCGCCCTGGGCCGAGGCGCCAACGCCCAACGGGTTCGCCGGGTTATCCTGCCAGATGTATTCGTAGCCAACAAAGAACTTGAACTTGTCCCAGGTATATTTGAGAGCGCCCATAAGTGCGCTGTTGTCGGTCACGATGCCATACTCGGTGTTGTCCGTTCCGATCAGATTGGCCCCGTTGATGGGGTTGGTATTGATGCTGTCTGTGGTCGACTCATATGGCTGCGTCAGACTCTGAGGCCCCAGCAAGGGGTTGAGTACGCTGATTGCCTGGTTGATATGTTGGTAGACCACATCGGCTGAGAGTTTGCCGATGTCTCCGCCGCCGTCGAATCCATAGGCCGAGTTATGCGACTTTTCGGGCGTACAGGTGGCGGCAGTCCAGGTTGCGGAGGCGGAGTAGCAGCCGCCAGAACCGTCGACGAATTTGTACATCGCGCCAAAATGGACCGGCCCATAGGCGAGACGATATTTCAAGGCGTCGTCCCAACGGGTGTCCTCGGTGTCGCCCCCGCCGGCCATCGTGCCGTTATATCCGATGTAGGAAAAGGCATAGCCGCCGCCCGCCGGATCGTAAGCGAGCATCGTATCGGTACCGAGAGCGCGCTGACGACCGAAGGTCAGCGTGCCGAATTGCTTGGACGATATACCACCATAGAATTCGTCATTGAAGGGTTGGCCGGCGCGCGCGCCGTCGCCAGTTTCCGAGTAGCTGGCCCTGGGGAGACCGTTGTTGGCGATGTTGGTCTCTGCCATGTTGGCGAGCCGGCCGGACTGCGGATTGATGCCAGTTGAAGCGTTGAACACAACCGACCAGCCAGGCAGAAACTCTTCTTTGCCCTTGATGCCCAGACCGGTCTGCGACAGGTTGTTCGGTGCGATGACGAATCGAGATTGATAGCCGTTTCGATTCACCAGCGATTCGCCTTCATAGTTATCGGCGTTCTCCGGTAAGCCGTGGCTGACCCAGCCGATGCCGACGTCATACGTACCGTACACGGTGATGCCGTGCCAGGTCAGCGAGCAATCGGTGGTGGCGAACTGCTGGGGGTTCGCGCAGGGGTCGTGGGTGGGTTGAGCTGCCGGAGCCGGTTCGGGGGTTGCGCCGGTTTGATCCGTCACCGTGCCGGAAGGGCTCGCTCCCGTTTGGGCCCAGGCGGCGCCCTCCATGCAGAGAAAAACAACGATCGAAGCGAGGGCAACGGCAATAGCACGGTATTTCACCAGTCTCTCTCCTTTTATCTTGTTATCGGACAGATCGAGCCGCCCATTTGAGAGACAACCCCTAAGAGCAGACGACTTTAGGCGATTCATTAAGAGATGTCAAACCGCTTTGATTCGTTTTAGTTCAACATCGAGTCTTGAAGAAAATTCGGCCCGTTTCCCCTTCTAGTAGTGCTATAGAAGGTTAAGTGAAGCGAGTCCTCACCCATGGCCTGCTGCTGCTCTTCTTTTCGAGCGCCCTGGGCTGCCCGCGCGCGCTGGCACAATCTTCGCCCGCGCGGGCTCAGCTAACTATTGGTGGCGACGTCCAAACGCGGCTGTCGCTTACGCGAGAAGACCTGCTGCACATGCCCCGCAAGACGCTCAAGGTGGTGAACCCGCACGAAAACAAAGAGGAGACCTACGAGGGTGTGTTGCTGCCGGAACTATTGAAGCGCGCCGGAGTACCGCAAGGCGCACAGCTTCGCGGCGCAGCTATGGCCACATACGTTCAGGCGGACGCGGCCGACGGTTACCGGGTGATTTTTTCGCTAGCCGAGCTGGATGCAGACTTCCAGGATTCCGACGTGATCGTCGCGGACACCATGAACGGGGCGCCCCTCGATGACAAGACCGGACCATTCCGGCTGGTTGCACCGCATGACAAGAGACCTGCGCGTTGGATCAAAATGCTGCGGACACTAACGGTAGTCAGAATACCGAAATAGCAGCCCGAACCACTGCTTCAGGTCTTCCTTGGTGAGCGTTAAGTTGTCATTCGTATCGCAGCGCGACCAATGGATCCACTCGTGCAGCGCGGCGCGCGGGTAACCAGCAAGCGAGAAGTCCGGTGGTCAGCAATACAACTGGGACGCACGTAAACGTCCAGGGATCGTAAGCGGATACGCCCCAGAGTTGAGTGGCGATGATCCGTCCCATCACCACGCTGGCGAGCAATCCTAGCCCCACCCCAGTCGCCACCAGCCGAAGGCCCGTGCGAATCACCATTCCGAGAACATCGGAGCCTTGCGCACCGAGCGCCATGCGCACGCCGATCTCCTGGGTCCGTTGCGCTGCGGTGTAGGCGAGCACGCTGTAAACCCCGATGGTCACCAAAATCAGCCCAATCGAAGCAAAGATAATCATCAGCAGGAACCCAAAGCGCGGCCCGGCGTAGGAAAACTGGCTGATATAGCCCTCGAGGGTGCCGGTGAGCGTCAGCGCGACGTTGGAGTCGGTCGCCCAGATTTCGTGGCGCACCGCGTTCATCATACTTAGTGGTTCCTGGCTAGTTCGAACCAGAATGCCGCGGTTCGCCGAGCCGGTCACGGTGTACGGTACCCAAATTTCCGGCTCGGGAGAATCCTGGAGACCGCGGTTCTTGGCATCGGCAACCAGCCCGATGATTTCGAACGTGGGATCCGCCACCTGGTCTTCGAATTCGGCGAGCTGCGCGATCCGCACCTGCTTGCCGAGAGGGTTGTCCCCTGACAAATACTTTTTAACAAATACTTGATTCACTACCGCGAGCTTGCGCGCGCCCGTCACCTCGGCCTCGGTGAACGTCCTTCCATCGAGCAGCTTGATTTTGAGCACCGCGAAATACTCTTCGCTACAGAGTTGGAAAAAGGCATCCCATTTTTCCGAGTGAGTCTTCCCAGGGATTTCGATTTCACTGGTTATCCCTCCGTAGGGAGGAAGCGCGCTGGTCTCCGTTGCATCCACCACCCCGGGTAGAGCCTTCAGGCGCTGCAGCAGTGGCCGGAAAAAACCCGCCACCTGATCCGCAGTTTTGTAGCGTTCCACCGGGAGCGGCAACCTCACTACCAGAATATGATCGGGTTGCAGGCCGAGATGCACTTCCCGCAGCGCCACAAAGCTGCGCATCAAAAGACCCGCAGCTACCAGAAGGGTGAGAGAAAGCGCCACCTCCAGCACAACCACCGCGTCGCGGAGTCTGCCATGCCGAAACCCGCCGCTGAGGCCTTTGCCGCTGTCGCGGAGGGGCTCATTCAAGTCTCTCCGGGCGGCCTTCAGCGCCGGCGCCAATCCAAAGATCAGCGCGGTCATGATCGCCACGCCCAGAGTAAACAGCAGCACCGGCGTATTGAGTTGGATCACTGCCTCCGGGGGGATAATCTCCTGCGGCATCAGCGCCACCATGAATTTCAAACCGGCCCAGGCGAGTAGAGTCCCCAGCAATGCGCCACCTAGCGCCAGAATCACACTCTCCACCAGGAGCTGGCGTATCAACCGCAAGCGGCTCGCGCCCAGCGCCGAGCGAATGGCAAACTCTTTCTGCCGGGTTGTCGCTCTGGCCAGAAGCAGATTCGCCACGTTTCCGCAACCGATCAGCAGCAGCAGACCGACCGCGCCAAAGACGATATAGAGAGTGGTCCGGAACTGGCCGGCGACCGAATCCGTCAGAGGCCGAACGTTGACTGTAAATTGTTTCGGGTAATTTTTCGGGTAGACGCTGGCCAGATGTGTCGCCACTACGGTCAAATCCGCTTCGGCTTGTTTCACCGAAACTCCCGGCTTCAAGTGTCCTAGAAGATACCAAAAATGCGGAGAGGCTCCCGCGTAAGACGTACTCTCGACCGTGCGGCTCGGCTTTAGGGGAATCCACATGTCGGCATCGCCCCATCCGAAGCGCGGCGGCATGATCCCGATCAGTGTTCGCGGCGTGTCGTTCAAGACCAAAGTCTTGTTAAGGATATTCGGATCGGCGCCAAACTCTTTCACCCAGGTCTTATAGCGAAGCACGAAAACCGGAGAGGCGCTCAGCTCGTAATCCGCAGATTGGGCCACTCGGCCGAGCAGCGCAGGCATCCCCAGAAGTTCAAAAGTTCCCGGCGTGACGTATTTTGTGCTCAGCCGCTGGGTACCTTCGCGGGAGCGATATAGCACGTCTCCACTGTCCTCGCCAATCACGCGATCGAACACGTGATTTTGCGCTTCATAGTCCAGGAATTCGGGCCCGCTGAACCCGGTGCGTCCGCCCGGCTGATTTCGTTCCGTATCGTGGATCTGTATGGACATGTAGCGCTGCACATCGGCGTACGGAAAGGGTTCCAGCAAAATGTTTTCCACCACGCTGAAAATGGCCGTGGAGGCTCCGATCCCTAGCGCCAGGGTGAGCACCGCGACTACCGCAAAACCGGGAGCCGTCCTTAATTTCCTCAGTGCGTAGCGGATATCTTGTCCGAGTGTTTCCATTCGAGTCCCGCGCGGCGTCTCAGTTTCGGCGCCGTCTTATCTCTAATCTCCGCGCCAGTTCGCGCCCTGGCCATGTGTACGAATTGTAAAATAGTTCCTTGGATGACACCACGCCAAATAGATTGTTCGCGGCAAGCCCGGAAAGGATCGCTGGCAGGAACTCAGCGAGTGACGTCTACAAGCGATTGAGCAGAATCACGAGACTGAGTTGTTAGAAGTTTTTGCAGTGATTCGCCGTCGATGGGTGGGGAGTAGAAATAGCCTTGCCCAAATTCGCAGCCGAACTGTTCGAGGTGGGCCTGCTGGCCGGCGGTTTCGATGCCTTCGGCAATCACTTTGAGGTTGAGATGATGGGCCAGGGTCACGATAAGGCGCGCGATTTCACGGCTTTCGACATCCTGCTCGATCCCGCGAACGAAGGAGCGGTCGATCTTCAAAACGTCGACAGGAAAGCTGCGGATGCGGCTGAGAGAAGAATGGCCGGTGCCGAAATCATCGATGCTGAGCCGAACCCCAAGGTCCTTTAACTGAGAAAAAATGCGCATCGCGAATTTGGGATCGCCCATCGCCATCGATTCGGTGATTTCGAGTTGCAGGGTCCCGGGATCCATCTTGGTTTCCTCGAGGACGGCTCTGACGTCGGCCACCAGATTGCTTTGCGCGAGTTGGCACGGTGAAACGTTGATGGTGACGGTCAACGGCGGATCGGTGCCAAACAATTGATGCCAGGCATGGCCCTGCCGGCAAGCTTCTTTGAAGACCCACAGTCCCAGGGGAACGATTAAGCCGGTCTCTTCGGCGATTTCGATAAAATCCGCGGGACCGATGAACTCTGCCCCATTGCGCCACCAGCGGACCAAAGCCTCTACACCGGCGATCTTGCCGGTGGCAATCCGAACGATCGGCTGGTAGAAAACCCGAAACTCTCCGCGGTCGATGGCGTGGCGCAACTCCGTTTCCAACTTCATGCGCCGGACTACCAACGCATGCATCTCGGTATCGAACACCTCGCAGCCAGGCGCGCCTTGGGCCTTCGCGCGGCACATTGCGATGTCCGCGTCGCGCAGCATCTCCGCGGGCCTGTGGTACGACGATGAACTTAGCGCGATGCCAATGCTGGCGGATGTGAACGCATTTGCGCCGTTGGCGCTGAAGGGCGCCGCCAAACCTTCCTGCACTCGCATGGCAACACGCATCGGATCGCTCGGCGTCTTGATGCCCTCCAGAAGAATGGTGAATCGATCGCCATCCATGCGCGCGAGCGTCTCGCCGCCGGTGTCTCGGTCGGAATCGCCGGTAGGGGTGGACCGGGAGACGGTGTCGTCGTGCCGCAATTTAGACTTGAGCCGGTTACTGATGTTGATAATCAGCTGGTCGACCACCGCGTAGCCCATGGTTTCGTTGAATGGTTTCAATCCGTGGAGTTCGACGAACAGGACCGCGAACTGAAATTGCGGGTGGCGCTGCGCGTAGTCCATGGCGCGCTGTACTCGGTCCAGGAACAGATTGCGGTTGGGCAAGCCGGTGAGCGCGTCGTGGAACGCTTCGTGTTCCAGTCGCTCCTCCATGCGCTTGCGCTCGGTGATGTCGCGGTTGACGATCACCAACTGCGTCACCTGGCCCCTTCGGTTCCGGATGGCGTTGGAAGTGGACTCCAGGACACGCCAACTTCCGTCCTTGTGGCGCATGCGGTATTCCAGGCGTGAGCCGCTGCCGGTAGTACGCGCTTGCTTCCCCGCTTCGATCACGCGCTCACGGTCCTCGGGATGAACCTGTTCAAGAGATGCAGTTGCAGCTAACTCTTTGGACGAGTAGCCCAACACTTTCTCGTAGGCGGGACTGTTATAGAGCCGTTTGCCGGTGACCTCCACCAGCGCGATCATGTCCGCCGCGTTTTCGCTAACCACGCGGAACAGTTCGTTCCGCCGGCGATGACGTAGCCGCTGGTAAGCGATGTACACGTAAGGCAGCAGGGCCAGGCCGGCCAGTTCGAGCCAATGCCCGCGGAGAACCCAAGACGGGAAAGAGATGAGTGTGTAGCTCATGGTCATTTCCATTAGCAAGTAAAGCTTTACTCGCCGTCTGCCTTGGCCAACGTCCGGAATTCCCCGGCGATATCGAATGCGAGGAAATGCGCAAGGAACCGCTGATGACCCGACCCGGTCGGCGTCCTCTAACTACTATATGTCCGTTAGGTGTCCGTGTCGTCCGGACGGCAATCCCTGGTATCCCTATCAGTACACTGCTCGGTAGCATCAGTGCATTCACCACGGCTTATATTTCAAGGGCCTTTTTATCCGCCTGCCTTGTATCCTTTGGATCGGAGGTGGACGCGATGCTGGCTCAGATTTCTCCCATGTTAGCCGTCAGCGACGGTAACGCTGCGATCGCCTTCTACAAGGCCGCATTCGGCGCAGAACTCCTGTGGCACTCGGACAGCGGCGGCCACGTCGTCGCCGGACTTTCGATTCATGGCGCGCAGTTCTTCCTGGCCCACGAGTCGCCTGCGTACGGCACTCGGGGCCCAGCCTGCGTTGGCTTCACCACCGTGAGGATCGAGCTTTTCGTCGACGACCCCGCCGCGGTGCACCGGCAAGCTTTGGGCGCCGGAGCTGTTGACCGCAGTCCTGTGGTGGAGCACCGGCACGAGCTGATTGGAGCGAAGCCGATCAAGCGCATGCTTCAGGGCGCCGTACTGGACCCCTTCGGTCACATGTGGCTGATCGGAAAGATCCTCGAGTAGCGTTCGAACCCAACAGACGTAACTTCTTCGTCTACGGCGTTCGTGGTGCTTGTTGATACCGCAAGTGTAAGGTTTGCTCGCTAGGTCAATACGGACAATGGCGCGGCGTTCGGGGCGTTCTTTTAATTGCGCCTGGCGGCAAGTGTCGATTAGAATCGCCGCCGGTCTCTCCGTTTTGGCAATTCAGCCGATTTGAGAGGTCTGATGCGAACCACTACCCGGCTCTTTGGACCGTTCATCTTCGCCCTTTTGTGCATCCCTGCAATGTTCGGGCAGACCAACCCTCCTCCGCCCGACCCGCACGAGATGGTCACCCACGAACCCCGCACTCTGTCAAAAACAGCTGACCGCAGTGCGGCACTCGATCTTCTGGGTCGCGCCCGGCAAAACTTCAATCTCGATGACCTCTCCACTCCCTACGCGCTCAAAGTTTCGTTCGACGCGAGCGGCACAACACAGAACGAGGGCCCCGGGACGATGGAATGGTTATCTGATGGAGCATCGCACTGGCGCTGGACGGCGCAGTTGCAGAATTCGCAGGTGATTCGCGTCGGCGCCGACGATCGCGTCTACGGCACGAATCCTTCCGAACCAGTGCCCTTGCGCATTCAGTTGGTTCGTTCCGTTCTGCTCAGGCCAATCGTGCAGGCCCCGCAAAAGTTCGTGATTCGTTCGGCAAATGTCGCGCGCGACGGCAGGGCGGAGACGTGTCTGCTGCTCAGTTATTCGCTGCCGCCGAATCCCGCGCCTCGCTCGTGGGTCGAGAGAGAGGACTGTATCGATCCCGCTACGGGCCTGCTACAAACGTGGTCCGAAGCGCCGGGCATCTACGCGGTGTACGACTACAGTGGCGCCACGGAATTTCACGGGCATATTCTCCCGCGACAAATCTCTATATTCGAAGACCGCCGCCTGGCGGTTCAGGTGCATGTGGAAAGCCTCGAAGACGCGCCGAATATCGATGCGGATCGCTTCAAGCCGACCCCGGAAATGGTCGCCGCGGGCGAAACCTTCACGCTGGCAACGCCTAGCCGCTTGCCCCTGCGGGTCGATCCTTCCGACGCGCCCACTTCCCGCTTCTTCCAGCCCGTGATCGTTCACGCGACGCTAGACGCGCAAGATGGCAGCGTGCTGGATGCTGAGGCGCTGCAGACTTCCGATGCGGGCTTGAGCCGCACCGCCGTGGATTTGGTGAGGAGTACGTTATTTGACCCGTCGGGTTTTCAGCAGGAAGTTTTCATCAGCGTGGATTTTCACTTGCCCGCGGCGAGATTGGGTGGGGTGCCCATATACCACTCTTCCGTTCGCTGGGTGGTTTTGGATCACCGTACCAGAGTTCCCCCGGTGAGAAAGTCGCCGCACGCCGGGAACTAGGAGCGATTCAGGACGTCAACCGTTGCTGCGTCTCCTCGGCGATTCCGTGGGAACTTTTGTTGTTCCAACACATCCGGGTACAGGAATCCTGCGTACCAATAGGGCCGGTGGACGATCCGGTCGAATTTTCGTGTTTCACAAATTTAAAGGTTTTGTAACACATCGTTGACTCGAGCCGACGAATCATCAGCTGTGTCAATTAGTTCCGGGGGTCGCAGGCCTTAGTACTCTCAGTACTCATGGTGAACTCTACTGTTCTCGTGAATTCATGCCGATAATGAAATACAGTGGTTGACCTTAGAATCATCGGCATTATGATTCACGCCACGTCGCCGGGAAGCGTGCGATCACCGAGCACTTTAAGTCGACCCAGTAACTACGGCCCGAACCAAGAGCACGCTATCCGCTAATTTCTCGTGAGGAAATGCGCATGAACTGCAACCAGGCCAATGTGCGCCGTGCCCTTAAGGGGGCGCGCCGGTCTGCGTTAGTGCTCGCCACCATTTTCTTTGTATCCTCTCCGCTGTTCGCACAAGTTCCGACTATGACCAGCGTTAAGATCGCCTATGGCACGCCTACCGCTTCGACCAATACAATCACGATTAATGGAAACTTCTTCTACCCAAAAGAGATTGCGCCAACCGCGGTTCTGGGTGTGACACCATTAACGGTGAATCCGGGCTTCACGAATACGAAAATTGTCGGAACGTTCCCCAGCAGCTTAGCGCCCGGAGCTTATCTACTCACCGTGATGAACCACCCGGATTCAAATAGTGGAGTGTTCGTCGTGAAGAACGGGGCAATGGGCCTGCAAGGACAAGCCCCCCCCAGCGTGGCCAGAGCGAAACGCGCGACGAGACAGACCGCACTGAATCGAACGAAAGCAACCAATAGAACAAATGGAACCGCTGGGGCGAATGTAACAAATCGAACCAATGGAACAAATGGAACCGGTGCGACCAACGGAGCGACAGACGCGACAGAATCAATGTCGATCAGTTCCCTATGCAGCGTCTTGTTTCCCAATGCATCCGCCGCGCAGTGCTCTGGATCAGTTCCGACGACCTCGCCGAAGATCGTGTTTGTGACGTCTGGCGCCTACACCGGCAACCTGGGCGGGACGGCGAATGGAAACGCGATATGCCAAAAAGAGGCGGAGCGCGCGGGACTTCGCGGCACATACAAGACCTGGCTGTCTACCGCGTCGGGCAGCGACAATTCCGGACCATCATTCACCCAGGGTCCCCGTCCCACCTTCCCCAGTGGATACATCCTAATCGACGGGCCGACGGTCTCCAGTTTGGCCGCGCTAACGACACCGACACTCAATAGTGGCGGCGGCTTCGACGCTCAGGATGGATTGGCACCGTCGCAACCCGCGACAGGCGATCCGTCGGGTGCCATTATCAAGGCGACCGCAGCGACCGCAACTGAGTCCGCGTGCAATGGTTGGACCATTTCTACCTCCGCTCCGAATGGAACCGGCGGTGCCTACACCGGCGCGGCCCCATCGGCCCCCGACGCACTACAGGAACACGAGATCGTGGAGTGCGGGCCCGCCCACTATCTTTACTGCATTCAGCAGTAGGACAGTTCCCCGTCGCCATCGTGAATTACCAGGGACCCTCGCGCCTGCGTCGCTTGGTGGGTGATCCCAGAAGCGTTGCTTGGTGTGAGCGAGTCGAGTAAACTGCGTCTATCCAGCGGCGGTATCGTCTAGGGGTTAGGACATCAGATTCTCAATCTGGAAACCCGGGTTCGATTCCCGGTACCGCTACCAACCCTTCCTAACTGATTCATTAGAGCACTGTTGATAGCCTTCCTTGGGCTTGTCCCAAAATTGTCCCAGACAGCTGAGTATCGACTTCAAAATCGTAATAGTCGTGCTCTCCGAGGCTCTGGCTTCGCGGACCGACGAAGTCGCCGCTGATTTGTACCCCTGCATGCGTCTCAGTGAAAGTGCCTAGCCCCGAACCCGACCGGCGCTGAGGCGTGCGTCCGGTTCGGGCCGCTGAGCGCGAGGGCGTGTGGGTGGCCGCTCTCCGGCATTGTCGGAAGTTTCACCGCCGAAGTAGCATTCCTTTTCGCGTTCAGGCTGGTGCCGGGCTGCGCGGGCAGGCTCGGGCTGTGGCTCGCGCTGTTCTCGCTTGCGTGCTATTCCCCGCTCTCTGCGGCATGGGTCTGGAGGCCTCCTTATTGCGATGAGGTAATCGAACCTGCAGATGCTGCTTATGATGGAGGGTGAGCGGCGAGAGCCTGGATCTTGCGATAGTTTTCCATGTCACGAGCCGCCTGCTCCGTCTTGCCCTGCCGCGGTGAATTTGAGCCAAAACCAAATAGGCCTGCCCGGCGAGCGGAGTATCCTTCTCCAGCTCGATCACGCGCTCCAGCGCATGCTCGGCCACATCCGGATCACTGATGGCCGCCGCCTTACCCAAGGCGTATAAAGTTTCCGGCATATCGGGGCGGAGCGAATCGGAACGCTTCAGCTCCTCAGCGGCTTCCTTCATCTTTCCCTGCTGCATCAACGCATTTCCCAGACGATAAGCAGCTTCCGCGCTTCCGGGCTGCAATTTTGCTTCTCGCCCGAAATTGTTCCTCCGCCTTCGCCCATTCGGAACCGGCAGCGAAGACTTGTCCAAGCTCAAGCCGCAAGCCCGGCAAATCGGGCCGCATTGCGATGGCCTGTTCATATTCCTTCGCAGCCTCCGGAAGCATCTTCATTTCGTAATCGGTTTGACCGAGAGCCTGATGCCCTCGTGCAGAATTCGGATCCACGGAACGCAATCGGTCCAACGACTGCCCAGCGAGCGCCGTCGCGGCGCGACTGAGATAGAACAGAAGATCCGGATCGTCCGGAGATTTCGCGAGAGCCGCTTGCAGATTCGCGACTGCCTCCGCGGCTTGGCCCGCTTGCAGTTGCGCAATGCCCAGAGCTCCGGAGTCATGAATAATCTTCAAATGAGGAATGGCGTCGGCTGCGTAGCCTGCCGCGAGAAGCGCATATCCGAGCAACTGATGAACGGCAGGGGAATCCGGACTCAATTCGGCTGCGTGCTTCAAGGGAGGAATGGCTGCAGCGTAGTCCTGCTCCTTCATGTACGCGTCGCCCAACCGAAGGAAGACAATTGCAGAGCTGGGAGCCAGATCCGCGGCCTTACGAAACGCGGCAACGGCCTGGTCGAGAGCACCGCGATTTTCGGCGTCAATGCCAGATTGCAGCAGCGGAAGCGCATCCGGGGGCACGGAAGGCTCCGCCGATTGCGGTGTGCAAGAGCAAGCACATCCACAGCAGCGCGTGAATCATGGTTGCACCGATTCCTCAATCACGATGAATTGATCGGCCTTTACGCCGCGCAAGACCTGACGAATGCCAGAGGGCCAGCGAATCTCGATGTCGGCCGTCTCCGCGGAGCCAAGGCCAAAATGCAAACGTTTATCGTTAGAAGAAAGATAGCTTCCCGCGGCCGTCGCGAAGCGCATCTGGCCATTGACTTGAACGCGAGCACCGAAACCGTCGCGATTGCTGCGCTTTCCGCGCAACGTGATTGTCAACCAGTAAAATTGGCCGCGGCGATTGAAATAAAACTGCGGAGCTTCGCCAAGAGAGGTGGTAACGACGTCTATCCAACCGTCGTTGTTCAAATCACCGAACGCCGCACCACGACCGGCCACCGGCAAATCCGATCCGGGATTGCCTCGTTCGAAACGACCTGCGCGGTTTAGGGCCAGCAAGGGAGGTTCGCGGTAGCGCAACGAGTCATCGTAGATCTCGACGTTGTCGAAGACATGTCCCTGGACAATAAATGCATCCTTCCATCCGTCGTTGTCAAAATCTTCCAATCCGACTCCCCAGCCCGAAACGTTTCCCGAGAGCACGCCAAACCCTGCTTCCAATTCCTGCGCGCTGAACAATCCCCGGCCGTCGTTATGAAAGAGAACGTAAGGATCGTGAGGAAGCTGGGTGACGAGAAGGTCGGGAAGGCCATCATTGTCATAATCCTGAAAAACTGCGCCCATGCCCGAGGGCATTCTCCCGTTTTCCGAAAGCGCCGCACCAGAATCCAGACCGCATTCGGTAAACGTGCCGTTCCCGTTGTTGTGAAAAAGAAACTGATCGGTGGCGTCGTTCGCGACAAAAATGTCCGTGAATCCGTCTCCATCATAGTCGGCGAACGCAACCCCCAGCCCATGGCCCTTCTTTGCGGCGATGCCGGAAGCGACGCTCACATCCTCAAACGTGCCATCTCCCCGATTATGGTACAGGATGTTCGTGATGGCAGGAAACGAACCCGGCGGGCAATACGTGGCTTTTCCGAGCCGCACGTTTTGCTTTTCCCGACGCTCCAATCGAGATAGCGAGTAACAAACAGATCCAGCCTGCCGTCGTTATCGTAATCGAAAAATCCAGCAGAGACGGACCAACCGCCCGCGGCGACACCAGCCTTCGCGGTGACATCCGCAAAAGTGCCGTCGCCATTGTTGTGATACAAAATATTTTTTCCGAAGTTGGTCACGTAGATGTCGGGAAAGCCATCATTGTCGTAGTCCCCGACTGCCACTCCCATCCCGTAGTTTGAGTCACCGGCATGCGCAAGGCCAGCCTGTTCGGTGACATCGCTGAAAGTACCATCCGGATTCTGACGGTACAGGCGATTCCAATAGGCTGGATTTCGACGATCAAAGTTGATGGGAGTGGCCATAATGTCGCGGACGTTTCCGCCGTTCACGAAGAAAATGTCCAGCAATCCGTCGTTGTTGTAATCGAGGAGGGCCACTCCTCCCGGCATAGTTTCGATGAGATACTTACGGGAAGTCGGCGAGTTACGGAGAACGAAATCAACACCCTTCAAGGATTTCACTTGGAACACTGGGTCGGATTTGGGTTTTGCCCCTTGGGCGGGCAGAAGCCTGCCGAATTCACGCGCACCGAGAGAAAACAACAGAGACAACAGCTCTCTTCTGGTCATCCCAGTTCCTGACAATTCGAAATCGCCGGGCGCCTGCCGCTCGCGACGGAAAAAATTCCTTGCGCGATAGAGCCGCGTTGCCCGGCTCTGAGCTTCTCACTTCGAATTCCGAATTTCCAGGCCGCCGCTCTGCAATTCGCCCGTGATCTTCCGGCTCAGTCCGGGTCTAGTTGTACTATTCGAGGACACCGAAGGGGATGGATTAATGTCTGCGATGTGCGCAAGGGCGGTGTTGATCAGACCGTTGTACTCTTCGAGCTTTTGACTTTGGTATTTTTTGTCCTGATTCATCATCGCGAATGCGGGCGAGGTCTCCGTAGCATGCATGGCGTCTATGATCTTGGCCAAGCCACTCAGTTTCGCCGACAGGCCGCTCACTTCCGCAATCGAGGTCTCCGGATGATAGCCGATGCGATCTCCGGTCTGCATGGCGTCGATCAACAGGTCGGGCGACCCGGCGGCGGGCCACGCAGCGTTCAAGATGTCATACGTCTCGCGAAGTCGCGCCAACTTGCCCGCGAGGCCGTCGAGCATCGAGCGATTGTGTGCCAACTGAGGTTCGATTCGCAGTTTCACGGTTACCGTGTCGCCGGTGTTGAATCTGCGCGTCGTAATCACGGTCGTTAAGGTGTTGCCTTCAAAACGCCATCCAGGATTAGCCGCAGTGTTGGAGTAGGACAGCGGCTCGTCGTTAACGGTCACCGAAGATGGCGGCCAGTTTCCCGGGAGGCGAAACTCGTAGGCCCGCTCCTTGGGCATTCCCGCATAATGCCCCACGGTGGGCGTAACGGTCACCGTAAGTATATCGCCGTCGGCGTTCAAGGTAGCCTGAATCGGGGTCCAGGCAAATTCTCCCTGCTGGTAGCCGGGTGAGTCCCCCGCATCATCATAAAGACGATACTTCGACGTCTGTCCATTCTGTAGCGGGAAGACTGTCAGGATGAGAGGGTCCACCGGCTTCTCGCCGGTATAGCTCATTGCCGGTTGCATCGGAATAATGCTTCCGCCCTTCACATACAAGGGAATCTGGCTAATTGAAAAGTCGCGTTCTACGGTGACGGGACCGTGAAAGTTTGCGCCGCTATCCCCTTCGAACCAGTCACCGGGAGGCAGCCACACCGCAATCTTCGCGAGTTGCGAATCCTTTGCTACTGGTTGCGTCACCGGATTGGCAAGGACGCTATCGCCAAACATATATTCATTTTTCGCGGCATAGGCCTGCGGCGCATCCGGCCAGTCATAGTACAGCGGATGCAGAAGCGCAAGACCGGTGTCGTATGTTTTCCTGGCCTCGGTGTAGATGTAGGGCTGGAGGGCATAGCGACGCGCGAAAGACTCCCGCATCAGGTCCGAATACGGCTCGGGGTAGGCCCAGATGCGCCGCTCCGCGTCGGGATTCTTGGTCGTGTGGGTTCGCAGGATCGGACTGAAACTTCCCCACTGAATCCAGCGCAGGTAGAGTTCCGGTTCGATGGCACCGGGCATGTGGCCGCCGATGTCGTGGCTCCAATAGGCGTAGCCCACGTTGGCAGCCGTGGCCGTGAAATAAGGCTGAAATGCGAGCGAATCCCACACGGAAATAGTGTCGCCTGAAAATCCGATCTGATAGCGGTGATTTCCCAGGCCGCCCCAGCGGTGAAAGAGCAGCGCGCGTTTGCCTTGGCGCTGCTGATCGGTGAAGAAGACGTAGTTGAGCCACCACGTGGGATTCAATCCAGCGATGCTGGTGGTGTCCTCCTGCTGCCAGTCGAGCCAGAAGAAATTGATTCCCTGTTGCTCGAGCGGGTGAATCATGTCGTTCATGTAGTTCGTTGCGAATTTCTTGTCCGTGATGTCGAAGGGAACGTATTGCTTGGTCGCTGGATCAATCCCCATCGCGCGAGCCATCTCCGGGTAGTGATCCTCCCAGGGCTGCACTCCCGAAGCCGGGTGAATATTAACTGTGGCCTTGAGACCCTGCTGGTGTATGCCCATTAGAAATTCATCCGGATCGGGAAGAACAGTTTGTTCCAGGAGTAGCCCGTCCAGCCAAGTTTGTGGCCGGAGGCATCCAGTTGAGTGTTTCCCGCGACCTCGTTGAACGTGGGATGCCAATCAATATCAATTACGAGAACATCGAGAGGAGTGTCGTGTTGATGGAATCCTGGACCAGCTGATTGAATTGCTGGTCCGTGTAGGACCAGTATCGCGACCACCAGGCCCCGAATGCAAAGCGCGGTGGCAGCGGAATCTTTCCTGCCACGCGCGTGAAATCGTAGAGCGCGCGCTTGTAATCGTGGCCGTAGCCGAAGAAGTACCAATCTTGACGCTCTCCCGCCGGGCGCGCCGTGACCCACGGCCAAGGGCTGCGTTCGCCTGCCGTGAAGGAAAAATCATCGGAGTCAAAAAGCTGCCGCGTGCTGTCGTCCACGACGCGTCCAGCCATCGCGCGAGATGAGCCCTGGTTCCAACTTCACCTCGAGCCCTGGACCCTGTCGAGCGTGCGCGTGGTACCGAGCAGGTTGCCGGTATCCGCCATGCCTGGATTCCATACGACTTCTTTTCCGTTCAGGCTGAAAGTGATGCTGAGATTGTCCGGGGCAAATTTGCCGTCCGAGTTTCCGGGGTCGTAATCCAGCTTCAGCGCGCTGGTTTGAATCACTGTGCGTCCTCCACCCGGTGCGGATTCGTGCGTGAATTCCGGGACGGGCAGCCTACGATTCAGAAAGACGAGCGAGGCGTGATCTTCGAACTTGCCGTCCGCGGCCCACTCCATGCGAATGAGTTGCGGCGTCAGAATCGTGAAGCGTGCATGCCCGATAGTGACGACGGCGCGCGGATCGGCAACAGGGTCATAACGGCCTGGAGCATCGGCGGCTTCAACAGGGGCGTGGAGGAGAGTCAGCGCCCCCACTGCCACCACGAACAAGCCACGACCAAGCCTGTGAAGCAAATCCGTTCCGAGCATCTGTGGGCCCCATGTCTTCATAGTGTGACAGGATCACCGAGTTGTTTCTGAGCCGGAATCCATCTGTACAGAGTTCTGGCACCGAGGCCATCGCTTCCCCGACGATTGAAAAAACCTTGTCGGCCGCGCTCAGGGCGAAGCGCCTGGCAGGCTGGGTATCGAACCTCGACTGGGAATCCAGTCGCCGGCACCTGCCAGGCTTTCGCGTCCCGGGTGGGGGAGATGAGCTCGCTCCAGACGTCAAAAGTAGAACTTCGCGGCCACCTGCGCAGTTCGCGCTTGGTAAGCTGACGTTATCCTTCCGAAATTGCCGGAGCTTACGTCGGACAGATTCGTGTCCGGTTGGAAGAAGTCCGGATGGTTGAGCGCGTTAAACATCTCGAATCGGAATTGCAGGCGCTTACTCTCGCTGAAACTCCAGTATTTTTGTATGGCCATATCCCAATCAAAGTATTTGGGCCCATGCAGATTCGCGAAGAACCTCGGAGCGTCTCCGAACGTGAATGCGGCAGGTTGCGAGAACGCAGCTGCATTAATCCAGTCATTGATCGATTGACTGGCCGGTATCGGGTTTACACCTGGCACTATATTGGGACGCTGGTTGAAACCGAAACCGACATTGTTCGTCGCTGGTTGGATGGAAAGAGGCAACCCTGACTCCGCAGTAAGGATTCCGCTCCACGCCCAACCGCCCAGAACCGCGTTAACCGGCGCACTCCAGTCGGAGCCAAATCGCTTCCCCTTGCCCACGGGCAATTCGTAAATATAAGAGGCCACGAACCGGTGGGGGACGTTGCTCGCATCAACTGAATAGTCGGCGGCAAGGTTGTACGAATTCAGGTTACTGGTCCCACTGCCTGGGAACGCCCAACCGGAAGCTCCTTGCACGTCATCCATGAACTTCGAATAGGTGTAGGAAAGGTTGAGATCCAGACCGGAGTGCCAGCGATGTGTATATGTGACCTGCAGTGCGTCGTACGAAGAAGTGCCGACCGCAGGCCCATTCTCAAACACGCTGCAGTACTCAGGAAACGGCGCCAAGGCTTGTGCCACGGTAATCGTGGAGTTGTTTAGGCCGCAGCTGCTCGAATTTATGTGGCCAAAGAAGGGGTTGGGTACTGAATTGAAGAGGGCATTTCCCTGCGCCAAAAATCCCGGCGAGATCTGGTCCCACTGCAATCCGGTTGCAAGCAGGTTGGTGCCATGATTCCCGACGTAGCTGATGTCCAACAGATCGTTGGGCGTAAACGAGTATTGGCCTCCGGCCATCCACTGCTCTACGTAAGGAGTCTGCCTGTTGTGGTTAGTTATGGTGGTCCCAAAACCGACATCCTGCAATCCTCCTGCGGAATTGCCTGAGGGCAGGCGTTCGGTGGTGAATGCTGGACCACAGGGCGCAAAGACACCAGGAGCAGTTTCACAACTGGCATTTGTATTTCCGCTCAGAGTCGACGCCGGATTTAGACCATTGTTTAGAGTGGTATTCCACAGGGTCGCCTGCGAAAATCCGTCGTTGGGGCCTTGGCCGTAGAAGTTCGGCACGTAAAAGATGCCGTAGCCGCCGCGGAGAACCAGCCTGTTAGACGCCTGGATAGCAATAGAGAGGCGCGGAGCAACATTACCGTACGAAGTAGCGTAGAGGCTAGGGTTGTTGGGCGAACTGAAGATAAGTTCGCCGGGGACGAAACTACCAACTTGGGCGCTTATGGGGTTCTCCGCAGTGAAGCTGAATGAATTTTGCGCATTGTGTCGTTCCGTGGGCGCGGTTTGGATCTCATAGCGGAGGCCCAGGTTCAAGGTGACTCTTGGCGTCACCTTCCATCCGTCCTGGAGGTACCAGCCTAGGAAGTGCTTATCGGTGGCTGGGAACGCTTGGAATGATGTGCAAAGGTTGCACGACGTGCCGTTGCCTCCACTTCCGACTCCAAGGAGGAAAGAGGCGAACCCGCTTCCGGTTGACCCTATCGGGTCATTCGGATCTGGCCCATCCGTGGACGCCGTTTGGAAGTTGAGCGCGGTCTGGCCGTAGTGGCCGCCGTCAATTCGCAGCCACACGTCCGTGAAACCAAAAGCCAATTCGTGCCGGCCCTTCAATTTTGTGAAATCCACCGAACTGGTCCAGAATGTTTGCGGCACGACGTAGTTGTTGTTCCCGCCATTTGCACCGAGGCCAGCGTAATTCCCACCACCACTAAACGATATCTGCGGGAAAGCCGGGGCAATTCCGTCAATGAAGGACGGGAGCCCAAGAGTCGAGGTGTGGAATCCAAAGCCTTGTCCGATTCCTTCCTCGACGTGGCGATTCACACCGAAGTTCAGGTTCATGGTAAACGTGGGGTTAAAAATGTGGTTGAGGCCGACGTTGACGCTGTAGCGGTTGTTTGGATTGAGCAGTCCTGGGCCTCCTGGATTGTCGGCTCCGAAGAAGTCTGGAGTGTTTGTTTTCGTCTGGTACTTCTGTGACCAGCGCGTATAGAGGCGGTTACTATCGTCCACGTTGTAATCCACGCGGCCCGAGTACTCATTCGAATGCTCTGCGGCGGCTCCGGTCGGCGTAAAGTTGATTCCCGTCGATCCAGTCCCTGTTGGCGTAGGCCAATAGTTCGCAGCTGCGATCTTGCTGGCTATACTGTCCAGCAGTGCCGCTGGAATCATGTTCGTGACACCCTGCCCAGTTGATATATTGCCGGAGACCGGGTCTCGGATGAATTCGGTGGTGGCGCCAGCCGGGCAAGTGACGTGGCTCCCGGTGACGGAATCTGTCCCGCCACAGGTAACCTGGCGCGTGCTAAACGGATTATAGATCTCACCGGCAAAGATTGGCCTTCCAAGATAGTCCGTCCCAGCTGGCGCTCCTAACAGCGCCGAAAAATCTCCGCCCCTCTCCGCGGTGGTAGGCAGTGTGAATTGCTGGGTCGATGGTGTGGATTGCCTCTCGCCTTCATAGTAGGCAAAGAAAAAGAGTTTGTTCTTCTTGATTGGACCGCCGATCGTGCCACCAAACTGATTTCGATTGAACGATGGTTGAGCTGCGTTGTTGAAATAGTATCTCGCGTCGAGTGCGCTGTTGGCGTAGAACTCCCAAGCATCCCCATGGATACCATTGGTACCCGACTTGGTGACGATGTTGACGACGTTGCCGCTGCTCCAGCCATACTGGGCCGTGAACGCGTTGGTCATAATTTTCATTTCCTGCACGTCGTCCACGGACGGAACGTAGATCACCCCTCCCCAGTCAACACGTGTATCCCAAGTTCCGTCTAACAGATATTCCGCGGTGCCAAAGAAGGTGCCGCCGAAATTCAGAAAGGAAATATCCTGATCCGCAGTTTGGGCAAGACCCGGGGCCCCCACCACCTGCTGTTCAGCAGCGTTGTTCACCGAGGAATTGATCAGCGTCAAACTGATCACGCTGCGAAAGTTCAAAGGAAGCCCCTCAGCGAATCTAGAGGATAGGTCCTCCGAAATATTCGCGTTGTCCGCGTTCACCAGCGGCGCTTGCGCAGTAACTGCGACGCTTTCGGTCAGCGCTCCGACGGTCAGGCTAATCTCTTGTTCAGCGCTCTGGCCGGCGGCCAACGTGATCCCCTCTTGCCGGTACTGCTTGAATCCCGGAGTTTTGATCTCCAAAGCGTAGACACCCGGGGTCAGAAAGGTAAAACTGTAGAGGCCGGTTTCGCCGCTCGAAGTCGTGCGCGAAACGCCGAGGTCCGGACTGGTGAGGGTTACGGTCGCGCCTTTCACAGCCAAGCCGGCCGGATCGTTTACCCGGCCGCTCAGCGTGGCCGTGAATGCGGCGGACGACTGACCGTAGAGAGGTTTGCCGCAGAGGAAAAGAACCACTAGAGCGCCAAGTACCAACCCGAGTTGCCATGAACGATCTCTGCCTGACATTCGGAAATCCTCCTCGAAATTCTGGCTCACGCCAGGACCCCGCCAGCGCGCATGGCTCGAACAATCGGCCCAAGCTCGCTGCCCGTTGACGACCGCACATGCGTCTTCAAATTTTGCGTGAAAGCACCAGGACACGATGCATTGCGCTGGCCAGAGTTATAGACAGTCGCGTGCCAGCTGGCAACGGTTTTCAGGTAAAGGAACGAGGATAAGAGCGATAAGGCCGTCAACTACCGCTTATAGTGCTCATTTCTCATAACTTGCAAAGGGGGCAAGAATGACCGAAAAGGGGCGCCGTAGCGCCTTTTGGGATTGCACGCTGGTCTAAAGCGCAGTAACATCCATCGAAAATTAACTTTGCATTCCTAGAACTAGTCGAAGTTGGGTCTATTTGACTGCACGGCGACGCACGTCACCGGGGGGTAAGGTGGGATAACATTGCAACCGGAGCAGGTAACGGAAAACTGGACACCGTGTAGCGAAGTCGAAAAGGGCGCTGTTCAACAGCAACTCGAATTGCTGCTCGCTTCGCCCTTATTCCATTCCAGCAAAAGATATCCGAGGTTCCTGAGATTGGTGGTAGCGCGAGCATTGGCCGGCCAGACCGACCAACTCAAAGAGCGCATCCTTGGAGTGGAAATCTTCGACCGGCCAGCCGACTACGATACCAACACGGACCCTATCGTTCGCGTCACTGCGGCGGAAATTCGTAAGCGCATCGAACACTATTATCAGGACCACACGCATAAGCACGAAATCCGGATGATCTTGCCCGCCGGATCCTACGCCCCACAGTTTTACTGGCCCGGCCATCCTAGCGGTCCTCCGGTAACTTCCCTGGCATTGCCGAGTGACGCGTCGGATGCCCTTAACGCCCAGCCCGTCGCGACGCTGCCGGTTGTGCCATTTTCGAAACGAACTTTTCTGGCACGCAGGAAACCGGCGCTCGCACTAATTGGTCTGACGCTGGTGATTGCAACGGCGGCGCTGTGGCATGTATCCCGTCCGCCGGTCTTGAGACAATTTTGGGAGCCGTTCGTAAACTCGCCGAATCCGGTGCTCATATGCGTGGCCGACCAAAGCCAGTATTCCACCATACGGCTGCGCGACGCCGCTGACCCCTCGCATGAAATCACTTTGCCGGACAGCATGGTCGCACTGATCATTGACGATGTAAGTCCCCTCGTGAACGTTGCATCTCTTCTGCGCACTTATGGGAAGACTTCTCGCGTGCTCGCCGAGTCAAACACCACTCTGACTGATTTACGCCGAGCCCCGTCGATATTTATTGGGGCCTTCGACAATAGCTGGACGTTGCGCTTGACCTCTCCTTTGCGCTTCCATTTTGCCAACGATGCCAGGATGAACAAATTATGGATTGAGGACCGCAGCAATCCTGGAAATCACAATTGGATGATGGATCGCACGATTCAACAAACCGGAACCTACTCGGATTACGCCATCGTGGCCCGCTTCGTTGACCCCAACATCGAGCAATTGGTGGTGGTGGGCGCAGGCATCGCCCGCGGCGGCACCGTCGCTGCTGGAGAATTTCTGGTGGACGAGCAACGCATGGAGGAGATGCTGAAGCGGGTACCCGGTGATTGGAAACGAAAGAACATCGAAATCGTTCTCGAAACACCGGTCATTGGAGACCGTTCCGGTCCTCCGCGGGTAAGCGCGGTATACGTTTGGTAGAAGAGATCAGCCAACGGACCTAAGAGAATCACGCGTTCGAATGTGATAACTTTTCGAAACTCCTCCAGCGTCGCGAAATTCGCCATCAATTCGTGTTCAACACGAGCCTAGGGGACTTGGCGTTCTGACCACATTATTGACACGGTGGAGGTTGTCTGCCTTCAGCGGAAATGGGAGTGGGACGAGCAGGGTGGTAAGCTACAGTTTCGGGACTCCCTGGTACAGATTCCATCGCGAACTCGCACTTTGCGAGGTCCGCTTTCCACTTGCCCGCGAAATTTGACTGGTCTGTTCCAGCCGCCAAGCCGTCCATCCGCGTACCTCTGGCCCACAGCCAGCAAAGCGAGGTCCTTACCATTCGAACGGCATCTCTTCTCGCCGAAACAGTTCTGTTCCTGCACTTGCTTTGGTGCGGCTGGGTTTTGCTCGGCTGGATAGTGACGCGCTGCCGCCGAGTTTTGCGGGCGCTGCACATCGCTTCGCTTCTCTACGCCATCGTCATAGAGTTGCTCCCTTGGCCTCCGTGCCCTCTCACCGTGGCCGAAACGTGGCTTGAGGGACGCGCAGGCATCGAACCCGCGCACGGGCCGTTTCTGGTGCGTGTTCTCGATGCAACTGTTTACCCCGACCTGCCGAAGTGGTTCGTCGTTGGCAGCGCGGTGCTTGTGTGCGTAGGGACACTAGCTGTGTATTTGCGTCGGTATCTTCGCACGGATGCGAACGGTCAGTGGTGATGGGGAGCCGCAGAAGCGATGGGTGACAGGATTGAAACTGAGCGACTCATCCTACGACCGTTCCAGGCGTCCGACGCAGAGGCGGCATTCAGTTGGTTGCGGCTTCTTGGTCAGGAAACAGCCTTTTGCTCATGGCAAGGCACTCAATGCATTCTACCCCCAACGCTCTCTGCCTGCGGAACGTGGCCCGGTACTACCTCGCTATCAGTCCACCCGCTCCGCTGGCGAAGCGCCCCCAAAGCAATGAACCTAATCTTCCGCCTCATCTTGGTCTGGATGGTCTCTCCCAAGTATCCAATCTTCCGCCGAATCCCCGGCCTGCGGCGCACATAGAACTTGCCAAAGCCGTTGAGCTTCAAAATGAATCCATCGGTGTCCAGATGATTGAGCAGAGTGATCTCCAAGCTCGCGATAACCGTGTTTACGACGTGCTCGCCTTCTTTCTTGGTCGGCAAAGACAAAGCACCCTGAACCCTCACCGCCAACCCGTTTCGACCTCCTATGCTTGCTCGCATGATATTTAGAATCCTTTCGACGTGGTAGGATCACAGTCTCTCGCGGATTTGTCCCAATTTGTCCCAAAAAACCTACAGAAAAGGCGGTTGCAATTCACCATCATTTGTGCAAAAACTGACCGGTCAGAATTTTGGGTCGCCTTGCGCATTTGTAAGTTGAACGTTCGAAAAGGTTAAGTTTTTCCCAGTGTTTTTGGCAAAATCACACGGGCGAGAGCTTCGATTCCCGGTACCGCTACCATTCCTTGTAAAACCCCTTCTGGTATTCTTAGGCCGACGGCCTGTAGCGAGAGCCAACATATAAATGCGACGCCTGCTGAAATGTGGCCTAGCGTGCACGGTGATTGCCGGACTCGCGCCGGTGGCGATCCACTCGTCATCATCGGGCGACTCTTCGAGCGCGGCATCCCGCACTGGTCCTACCGATTTGATGGTGGTGATGCTGCGCGAGCTCAACCGCGCCACTACGTCGCTGGCTAAGTCCGATCCCGCCCCTTACTTTCTCAGCTATGCCGTTTCCGACGTCGATACTGTGGCCATTGTCGCCGCCAACGGCGGCTTGGTGCTTTCCACGGACGTGGAAGTCCGCCAAGGCGACGTGATGATGCGCGTGGGATCGATCGCCCTCGACAACACTCACAGTCACAGCCGAGGATCGGGGATCACCTCGGGCTCGCTGCCGCTCGACAGCGATCCGGACGCTGCCGCCCGCGTCCTATGGGATCTCACCAATCGCGAATATCAGCAGGCCTCCGCGGCGTTTTCCAAAGTGAAAGCAAACAACGCTGTGGAAGCCGCGGAAGAAGATAAGTCGCCTGATTTTTCGCAAGAGTCGCCGCAAAAGCACGCTGACTTCGCGCAATTCCGATCCTTTCAGGGCCAAAAATCCTGGGAAGAGCGCGTCCGCAAGATGTCCGCAGGCTTTCTTGACAATCCCCAGGTGTACTCCGCGATCGTTTCGTTCACGGTTTCCTCCGACCGGTCTTATCTCGCTACCAGTGAAGGCACATCGTTGATCCGCCCATCGGCGGTAGCGCGATTGGTGATCGAAGCCCAAACCCGCGCCGATGACGGCACCGAACTAATGCGCGTCGAATCTTTCCAGGCGGCCACGCCCGAGCAGCTTCCCTCGGATGCCGAGATTGCCGCCAAACTGAAACAGATGTCCGTCGATTTAACGAACCTGCGCGCCGCTCCCGCTGCCGAACCATACGCCGGACCGGCATTGCTGTCCGGCCGGGCCGCAGCCGTGTTTTTTCACGAAGTTCTAGGACATCGGCTGGAGGGGCATCGCCAGCGAGGCGAAACCGAAGGGCAGACCTTCACGAAGAAGGTCAACCAACTGGTGCTGCCAGCGTTTCTGAGCGTGACCGATGATCCCACGCTGAAAGAGCTCGACGGTGTAAGGCTGGCCGGCTACTACGATTACGACGATGAGGGTGTGCCGGCGGCGCGCGTGGTCGCCGTCGAAAATGGCGTGCTCAAGAATTTTCTGATGTCGCGAATGCCCATCACCAATTTCAGCCAGTCCAACGGCCACGGCCGCCGCCAGCCCGGCCTGATGGCCACTGGGCGTCAGGGAAATCTGATCGTCACATCCACCCACACCGTAAAGGACGCCGAGCTGCGTAAGCAATTTGTGGAAGAGATCAAGAAACAGGGCAAGACCTACGGCCTGTATTTCGACGATATTCAGGGCGGCTTCACGCTTACTGGCCGCGCCAGCCCGCAGGCGTTCCAAGTGCTGCCAGTAATGGTTTATCGGGTCTACGCGGATGGGCGGCCGGACCAACTGGTGCGCGGCGTGGATATCGTAGGTACGCCGCTCCTCTCCCTGAACAACATTATGGTCACCGGCGACACGATGCACGTGTTCAACGGGGTTTGCGGCGCGGAATCAGGACAGGTTCCGGTATCGGCCGCAGCGCCGGCAATGTTGTTTTCCGAAATCGAAGTGCAAAAGAAGAGGCGTGGCACGGACCGTCCGCCCATCCTGCCGCCACCCGGAATCGACGCGGCCTCCGCGGTGAAACCGTGAGCGCGACCCTGCCATTCCGGTCCTTGACGCCGCTATGCGATGTGCGCCTCTACGGTTTGACGCTTTTATCTTTACCGGGTGCCCTATTCTTCCCCGGTTTTGGGAAGGGTGGGCGGCGTGACCTTAGTGGTCGCAAGTGGGAGCGCCACACGTCGGGTTTATGGCGCGCTGCGCAAATGCTCGCGGTACTCGCTACGTTCGTCGCAGTTGCTGCTCCTGCAGCGCAGGCGCAGCAGACCTCATCAACGCCGGCAGCGCCGCTTTCCGCTGCGGCAGCCTCCGATCCGATATTGAAAGCGATGCGCGAGGAACTGGATCGTTCGAAATCGCTGCTCAAGATGGAAAATCTGGCTGCGCCGTACTACATCGAGTATCGCGTGGCGGACGTGCGTGAATACGACCTCGAGGCGGCATTCGGAGCGATTCGCGAGAAACAGGCTGTCCACGCGCGCAGTATTCGGGTGGTGGTGCGCGTAGGCGATTACAAACTGGATAGTTATTACGGCCAGGGAGACGGCGTGACCGACTTTGCGCCGCTCGACGATGATGATCCCATCGCCCTTCGCCGTAACTTGTGGCTGGCAACCGACTCCGCCTACAAAAGGGCCAACGAAGCGCTCGCTTCCAAGAAAGCGGCCCTTGCCCAGTATGCCGCCGGCCAACCCTTCGATGATTTCGCGAAAGCGCCGCCGCTCGAATCGATCGCGCCCAACGTGAAGATGGATTTCTCGATAGATTCCTGGGCGGCGGCACTCGAAAAGGCCTCCAACCTCTACCGTACCAACCTGAAGATTCAAGCGCTGCAAGGCAGCATGCATCTCCGCGTGGTGAATCAGTATTACGTAAACACCGAAGGCTCCATCACTCGCCACGGATACCCTCTCTACGTTCTGCAGTTCAATGCAGAAGCGCAAGCCGGCGATGGGATGAAGCTCGGACGCACGCCGGGTTATGTGGAATCGTCGGAAACCGAATTGCCATCGCCGGAAACGCTGGTCGCCAATGTCGCCAAGGCTCTTGCCTCCCTGCAGCAACTGCTGGATGCGCCGATCGTCGAAGAGGATTATCGCGGCCCAGTGCTTTTTTCCAATGATGCCGCGGCTGATATTTTCAATTCGCTGATCGGCGACAACGTGCTGGGGATTCGCCCGCGAATCGGCGATTCTTCGCGCACCATCGGCGATTTCGCGTCGAGATACAAGAGCCGCGTGCTGCCGGCCTTTCTTACTGTGGTCGACGATCCCACCATGAAAACTTTCGGCGGCAAGCAACTGATCGGCAGCTACGAAATCGATGAAGAGGGGGTGCGGGCTCAAGCGGTTCCGGTGATTCAGGACGGAATACTCACCAACTACCTGATGAGCCGAATGCCCGTTCGCGACATCCCGGATTCCAATGGGCACGGGCGCGCCGGACCGGGCCAGGCTCCGCTTCCGACCATTGGCGTACTCCTGGTGAAACCCAAGGATCCGGTTTCTCCCGACGATTTGAAGAAGAAGCTGATCGAATTGTGCAAACAGCAGGACAAACCATACGGATATTACGTCGAAACGATGACCGGCTCGAACCCCCGGCTGATGTATCGAGTGTACGTCAGCGATGGCCACCAGGAACTAGTTCGCGGCGCGGTCTTCAATGAACTGGATACCCGCGCGCTGCGCAATAACCTGATCGCCGCGGGAAACGATCCCCTGGTGAGCAATCGCGAAGGGTACATTCCCACCACGGTAATCAGCCCATCGATTCTGTTCGATGACCTCGAACTAAAGCGCACCGATCAAAAAGACGCAAAACTTCCCGAATATCCCGCGCCCGATCTGGTCAGTCCGGCGCAGTAATCTCGCCTGATGCGGTCACTTGAGTCCGCCCAGCCAAGTGATGATGCTGCTCTCCAGGGCGATGCGGTGATCGGACCAGGCATGATCGGTCGCGACGTGCAAGATAGTGGCACGTTTCCCGCCCTTCGCCTGAATTCCACGCACGAACGCTTCGCCATCGGGAGCCAGGCCATCATCAGCGGTCAGCACCAGCAGCGGCATCTGAACCAACCCGGAAATGGCGTTATCCAAGCTGAAAGCCTTAGCGTTTGCCTGTAGCTCGACGGCCATGCTCTCGGGGGTGACGCCGGCGAGTGTTTCGCTCTCGTCGGCTGCCTCAGCAACCAGTTTATCCCGCGGCATTTGACCTAGACGGCCAAAATCCGCGGCGCTGATCAGAATCGTTCCAAGCAGGCCATGGTCATGCGACGCGGTCATCGCGGCGATCCACCCGCCCATACTGTGACCGGCGATGGCGATTCGTTTCAGGTCGATTCCGAAACGCGTGGCATTTTGGGGATCGCGCAAGTAAGCCAGTACCGCGTCGGCATCTTCGAGCGTCTGTGCGAAGCGAAAGTTACCCGGGCTTCCCCAAGAACCGCGGTAATTAAATGTCACCGCGTTCCACCCGGCCCGGCGAACCGCTTGCGCGATATCGAGATTTTTTTCGTTCCCGGGCCAGCCGTGAAAAATCACCAGCGTCGGGTGCAGTTCTGCGCCCGGCGGTTCGTAAATGAGCCCGTTGATAAGCACACCGTGAGTGGGAATATTCAGCACCGCCATCTTGGCTGGATGCGAGGGGTCGGCTGGCGGGTCTGTGAAAATCGCCGCTGGCACCGTCTGGGCGGCGGACGGAGCGGACGCGGATGAAGCGGCGAAGAAAATCGTCAGTGCTATGACCGATGGCCAGCGCATGTGATCGGCCTCCTTGCGGAACGGCTTGGAAAAGCCTCGGCGCATTTTACCAACTAGGTGCAAGCTTTCCAGCAATCATCACAGCTGTGGGCCATGCACGGGTGGTCGTTTGCGCGCTGCGGGCCCGGCTGATAGTTTGTTTGTTTCCATGAGCGCACCACCCCCACGAAGTTCCGCAACCGATACGGCCGGCGCGTTCTCGCTGCGCCACAACTACCTCTCCTATGTCGAGAACGTCGCGCAAACCCTGGGCACTATGGCGCCCACCGGAACAATGGGAATTATCTTGCCGCTGCTGATTGCGCGCGCCGGAAACGCTAGCTGGCTCAGTTTTCTGCTCATCCTCACCGCGTTTTCATTGATCCTTTACTGCATATACCGTTTCGCAGAGTTTTCCGCTTCGGCGGGAGCGCTGGCCACTTATGCCGATGCCGGACTGGGGCGCTGGGCAGGAGCGGTAACCGGATGGGCCTACCTAGCGGCGATGGGATTCGGGGTGGCCAGCATCGCGCCATCCTCGGCGTACTATGCGGACGTAGTGATCGCCCGGCTCACCGGCGTGCCCGGCGGCATCGCGCGCGGCGCGGGGATCACCGCGGTGGTCTTAGTGGCGGCTTGGGCGATCGCGCACCACGACATCAAGCTCTCCACCAAGGTGATGATCGCCATCGAGTGCACTTCGTTGACGGTGATGATCGCCATCGTCGGCTTGGCGATGGTTCGCAACCATGCCTGGATCGACGCTCCGCAACTGCATCTGATTGGCGCGAATTTCATCGGCATCCAGTCCGCGCTGGTTTTCGGATTCATGACCCTGGCCGGCTTCGAGAGCGTGACCGCGTTAGGGGAAGAGGCGTCCAAGCCTAGGCGAACGATTCCCAGTGTGATCGTGTGGTGCATGTTTCCGGTCGGACTGCTCTACCTGGTGATGATTTACTGCCTGCTCGCGCTGGCGCGGAAAAATGGAATCGCACTGGAACGAGTGGACGCGCCTTTTGATTCCATCGCCAGGTCGATGAACTTGCCAAGCCTGGGAATCATCAGTTCCGTCGGGATAGCGCTCAGTTATTTTGCCTGCGCCCTGGGATCGTTGAATGCGGGAGCGCGCGTGCTGTACTCGATGGCTCAGCGCAAATTGTTCGCCGCGCGTTTCGGCCAGGCGCACCCGGTGAACGCCACTCCGCATCGCGCCATCGCGTTGATTTCTGTGCTGGCGTTCGCTTCACCTCTGGCGATGCTTTTGCGAAAGGTGACGCTCACCGATTGTATCAATGTGGTTACCCAGTTGACTTCGTTTGGATACATCGGGGCGTATTGTATGGTGTGCGTGGCGCTCCCGTTTTTTTTAAGGCGGCGGAATCTGTTGCGGGGATTCGATGCGGCGATCGCCACGGCGGCGACTGTGATTCTTGGCGCGGTGCTCGGGCTCAGCGTGTTTCCTGTGCCGCCACCACCGTGGCGTTACCTTCCTTATCTGTTTCTCGCGTTCGTCGCCGCCGGTAGCGCAATTTCCTGGCTGTACTCCCAGCGGCGTGCGAGCTAGAAATGCCGACGGCGCCCCGCGTGACGGATCGACTGCGTCTGGGTTCCTGCGAACTATTTCTGCCAGAACTTCGCTACCGCGGAATAGTCCAGGTCCTCTTTGGCGGCATCCTTCACGCTGCTGTACGCCGTAAACGCCCCCGCTCCACCCGGAAGCTGCACTCCAAGTTCCCGCGCCAGATCGAGCGCCAGACTCAGGTCTTTGTGCATCAACCGCAGCGGAAAGCTCGGCGCGTATTCATTGTTCAGCAGATTCTTCGCCTTGATGTCCAGTACGCCGGAACGCGCCATGCTCGATTGCATGACTTCGATGAGTCTCTCTCCTTCCACTCCGGCCCGCGTGACCAGGGCCAAAGCTTCCGCCAGAGCGTCCACCTGCAGCGCCAGAATCAGATTCATGGCCAGTTTTATCGTTTGACCCGCGCCGTTCGGTCCCACGTGGAAAAACTTCTTGCCCATTGCCGCCAGAACCGGCTGAACTCTTTATCACCTTTCCGCTTCGCCGCCGATCATGAACACCAGCTCGCCCTTCTTGGCACCCCAGTCTCCCCCGGTGACGGGCGCGTCCAGGAAATCGGCTCCCCGTTCGGCGCACGCGGCGGCCACGCGGTGAACTAGCTTAGGCGAAACCGTGCTCGAATCGATCTACATGCTTCCTTTGCGCAGACCCTCCAGCGCGCCAGGGCCCCCACCCGGCTTGCCCCACAACACTTCTTCGAGTGCGGGAGGATCGCTGACCATGGTCAGCAAAACATCCACTTGCGTGGCGACGTCAAGCGGCGTCTCTGCCCACTTCGCGCCCTGCTGCACCAATTCGTCGCCGCGACTCTGCGTCCGATTCCAAATCACCACCGGAAAACCAGCCTTCCAGAGATTTCCCGCCATGGGTTTCCCCATCAATCCCAATCCAATGACGCCGACCGTGGGTTTCATGGCATCCTCCGCGTCCCAGAATATCAGGTAATGGCGCGCAAAGAACATTCCACCGCGGCACACCTGTAAGGCGATCGTTTGGCAGGCAAGGGGCGCGCAGAGAACTACAAGGAAAGGCAGGGGTATTTTTCTATGGCTTGTGGGTACTCTGAACTTTGGGGGGCTTCTCTTCCAGCGAGATCAAAAAGCCGTAGGGAATTTCCACGCGGATTATTTTTTCCTTACCGCTGTCCATGAAGCGATCTTCCACATAAACGGATGCTCCGGAATCCGAAGCGAGCGCCCCGCTGGCGGAAAGTTGAACATCGCCGGCGCGGTAAAGCACATGCACGTGTTTCCCGAGCAGGGAATGGTAGCGGGACATGACGCAATTCTGCCGATGTCCTCGCGGGTTTTCAATAGTACTCCGTTCGGTATCTCTATCAGTAAACGGGGTATCAACGCTTTAGTTAATGGTGGGCGCCGTGAGAAGTGGGCAGCGCGGCCGCGGCGCTTGGCGCGACCGTCGAAACATCCCTAATTCGCAAGTCCGCAAACATCATCAGCACCGCCGGCGTTACCGCTCCAAAAGCGAGGACGGCGTAGACGATTGGAAGGGCCCAGCCCAGCGCCGACCCGCTCTGCGCGGAATGCGCACTCACCCACCAGATCAACGCTCCGGCCAAAAATCCCACGTACACCGCGATATCCCGGCTCCCGCTCGAAATTTCGAGCGGCTTCCCGCAGCCGTCACAGACCAGATCGTTGGTGTGCGCCACCACCTTGCCTGCGGGCACCACCGCCATGCAAATCGGACAAGCCCGTATCGAAGACATCTGATAATCCTCCACAACGCTCCCACACATTACACGGGTTTCGACTTACGGTTCTACGGTTTTACCTTTTCCCGGTGCCCCGGTCTTCCCTGGTTCTGGGGGTCCAGACTCCACCGCCGGTAGCAGCGCGAATTCCACCCGATGACGAAACGGATCGATGCGCTCCGCACGGACGCGTACCCGATCGCCCAAATGAAAAGCAATTTTGCGGCGTTGGGAGACGATCACCCGGTCCTGCTCTCGATAGAAGCACCGCTCGCCGGTGAACTCCTCGATCCGATCGATGCCCACCAAGCCTTCGACAAAAATATCCAGCAACTCCACGAAGAAGCCGAATTTTTGCACCGAGATGATCAGCGCGTCGTATTCGTCGCCCAACCGGCTTTCCATGAACTGCGCGGTCTTCCAATCCATCAGTTCGCGCTCGGCGCCGTCGGCGCGCCGCTCGGACTCCGAGGATTCGGTAGCAATCTCGCTGAGCTCCGCTCGTGAATATGGTCCGATCGACGGCCGGTCGTCGGTCTCCTGCCACGATGAACTCCCCCGCGATTTCCCGCCGGTGACTCTCCGCTTGGACGGCGGTGTGGGTGGCGGTGAGGAATGGGGATTTTCGAGCGCCCATTTCAGCGCCCGGTGCACGATCAGGTCCGGGTACCGGCGGATCGGCGAAGTGAAGTGCGTATATTCCTGCGCCGCCAGCGCAAAATGGCCCAGAGGGTCAGCCAGGTAGCGCGCCTGCCGCAGCGAGCGAAGCATCAGGTAGGAAAGAATACGCTCCTCGGGTTTCCCGGCGATTTTTTTGGTCAGCTCCTGATAGTGCTGTGGGCGGATATCGATCTCATTGAGCGCGGGCACGGTCAATTCCATCGCGCGCATCCTTCCATGGGTGGCACGCCCGTCGCGTCCCTGGGGCTTTACCTGGCCATGACGCACCGGAATGCGGCGCTCGATCAAGTCGGTAACGCCCAGGGTGTAACCGAAAGCCTTGGCCAACTCTTCGAATTCCAGAACTCGCTTGGGATCCGGTTTTTCGTGAACCCGGTGCAGGCTGGTGATACCACGCTTTTCGAGGTAACGCGCCACGGATTCGTTTGCTGCGAGCATGAACTCTTCAATCAGCCGATGGGCAATGTTCCGTTCGCTGCGCACGATTGAGAGCATCCGCCCCGAATCGTCGAATTCGATCACCGGTTCGGGCAGATCGAAATCGATCGATCCGCGCTCGTTGCGGCGCGCGTTCAGCAACAGCGCCAACTCCTTCATTTTACGAAACTCCGGTGCGAGGGTTGGGTACTGCCGCGTCGCCTCCGGGTCTCCTTCAATCACCTTGTTGACGTTGGTGTAGGTCATCCGCTCCGCCGAACGCATCACTCCCGGCGTAAATTCAGCGCTGCGTATGCTGCCGTGCGCCGAAAATTCCATCACCACGCTCATGACCAGGCGGTCCACGTAGGGCTTCAGCGAACAGATTCCGTTCGATAGCGCTTCCGGCAGCATGGGAACCGCGCGGTTGGGAAAGTAGACGGAAGTGCCGCGCAGCCGCGCTTCGTGATCCAGCGGCGATCCGCGGCGAATGTAATGGGCGACGTCGGCGATGTGCACCTGGAGCTGGTAACCACCGTCTGCGCGGCGCTCGACGTAAACCGCGTCGTCAAAATCTCGCGCGGTCTCGCCGTCGATAGTCACGATGGGCAAATGGCGGAAATCGCGGCGGCCCGGCCATTCGCTTTCCTGCACTTCCTGCGGTACCGCTGCTGCTTGTGCCAGCACGTCTGCGGGAAACTCGTGCGGCAACAAATGCTTGCGGATCATGATTTCCACGTCGACGCCGATGTCGCCGGGCCTACCCAGAATTTCAATCACGCGTCCGCTCGGCGCCAGGCCGCCCTTGGGAAATCGCGTCACTTGCACGTTCACCACCGCGCCATCCAATTCGGGCGAGCGGGCTCCGGGCTTCGCCGGCACCCTCCCTGGCCCCGCGCTGAGCTCAGGCTTCTCCCCGGAAAGCGCGATCCGCTCCTCACCCGGAGGAATTACGATTTCGTGCTGGATGCGCGTGTCGTAAGGCAGCACCACGTTGCCCCGCGGTCCGTAACGAAACTGGCCGACGATGGTTGGATGGGCGCGGCCGACGATTTGTACGATGCGGCCCTCGGCGCGGCCGTCGGGGTGGCGGCGATCGACACGAGCCAACACGCGGTCGCCGTTCATGGCGTCGCCCATGCGATCGCGCGGGATGAAGAGGTCGCCATCCACTTTCGGAACGGGCTGATCCGGAATTACGAATCCGTAGCCGTCGCGATGCGCGGACAAGCGCCCGGCGATCAGGTTGGGATCACGGCCGTGTTTGCGCAGCGCGTCGATAGGGTGTTGGCCGGGGGAGTGTTGGCCGGGATGCTCGCGGCGCGGCGCTTTGGGTTTCTGCTCGGCGCGATGCTGCTCGGCCACTCGAAACCGCAATCCGTGAAGTTCGTCCACCTCGCCGCGGCTCTTGAGTTTCGCCAGCAGGCGGGGCAGCAGCCGGCGCCCGTGATGGCGCATGTTCAGGCCGTGGGCGATCTGGCGAGTGGTGGCAGGCTTGGTGAGGGTGTGGAGATAGGCCAGCACCTCGGTCTCGGTGATGTCCGGCGCTGGTATTTTCTTATGAGGCTTCATTCCGTCGTTTCCTGGCTCCGATCCTGGTGGTTAAGGTGGAAACTTTTTCCCGCGGCAAGTGTTGAAAATGGTCAGACGCTCTAACCCAAAGCGTACTCCTCCCTGAGAGCTTTGGGAAATTGGTACCCAGAGATGTGGACGGGAAGGAGGACCGGTCGGGCCTCTTTTCCGTCCTCATAATTTGCTTTGCATCTCGTGCGCGTTTGCGCGCACGTTCTTCGATCATCGCTGATCCGGCGCCGGCGCAATCTCCGAGCTGTCTACGGCGGTAATTTTCCCGTCCGCTTCCCGCTGCAGCCCTGGAGCGTATAGACCCAACAGCTGCCTGCGCCACCACATGCCGGTAGTGCGCTTGGTCGGAATATCGGTGAACCAATATTGCCAAATCACCGCGCGAATGCGCTTGGGCGGCGCGCCAGCAAACGGATTGGCAGCAAATAAATGCAGCACCTCGGCGTCATTCTTGAGCAACCGTTCTTCGGTGTAAACCACGAACGGATATTCGCGCCACGGTCCCAGCGAAGCAAACCACAGATTCCAATCGAATCGCGGTTGGTAAGGCGCGTAGATGCCGGGCGCCGTTGCCAGGTCTTGCGGTTTGTAGCGAAACGGATAGGGAGTCCAGGTAGTGCCGTCCTCGGTCCCCTGAAATTCAATTTCATACCGCTGGGGGGTCATCACGGCGAAAAGGCCGTAACGGTTGGCTATTCGAAAGGGGTCCAGCGCGCGCACCGGAGCGGTAGGCAGCGGCAGCCACGGAAGAATCATCGCCAACAACTGCGCAACGATGCTGTAGAAAACCAACGCCAGACATAACCCGCCCACGCTCGCTCGCACCTGAAGCCACAGTGTCCTCGGCAAACTCCGAGGTTCCTGGGGACCTCTTGCGGCCAAATTTATCGCCGGAACCGCGGCGGCGGCCGGCGCAGGCGATGGTTCGGCACCGGTGGCGGCTGTGTTGCCGGTTCCCGCCAGTGAACGCCGCCGGCACAATCTCCAAAACCAATCCGCGAAGCGATCGTCCAAGAGGAGAATTCCCAGCGAAAGCACCAAATAATTCAGAAAGGTGTAATTCGCGGTGACGATGATCCCAATCTCAAATGGCGTGACCATCCAGAAACAAATGATCCGCAGGCGACGCGGCAAAAATAGCATCCACACGATCACCAGTTCCACGGCTAGCGTGAGGCCCACCGTTCCGGCGTGAAACCAGTGAGGGAGCTGCTGGGCGTACCACCCGAGCCACGTGGGCAGCGGTCCGTTTTGATAGTAGTTGTCCATCGCCGTGAAATTTCGCCACGCCGGCTCGCCCGACAGCATTTTTGCCAAGCCCGATTCGAAGTAGATGGTGAACCACACCAGTTGCAACAGAAACAGGCTGGCGCGCGTTGGCGCGTTGGCGCGGCCGAGGCGGGGACGGAATCCCGGCGGGGCAAAAAACATACTGATGAAGCCGGCCGAAAGGAGCATGCCATCGGACTGGTATCCGGCGAAATCCTGGCCGGCGCCGACAAACGAAAGATAGGCCACGAAGCAGACCACCAACATGCCGCGCGGCCACAGATTCAAGGTCAGCAGAATCGCAGCGGCCAATCCAACCCAGCAGATCAGCATCAGGCTGTGGTTGCTGCTGGAAAACCACAACAGCGTAGGCGCAAACCAGAAGCGGTAGGCGCCGTAATATTTCAAGACGGCTTCAAGATAATCGCGAGCGGGCAGGATGCCGTCGGGGCCGATCAGGCCCTTGACCTGAAAGAGCAGAGAATAAAATGCCGAAAAGTAAATGAGTCCCAGAGTGCGCAAAAACAGCCAGCGCGGCCACAAATGGCTTGACCGCGGACCCCACAAACTGCGCAGGCGGTGAAGCGGGCCTCCGGAAGCGGAGAGCGCGGAAGGAAGCTGCGATTCTTCGGCGCTTAAGTCACGGGAGCCGGGCCCGTGATCCAGGGGCTCCGGCCCCATCAACCAGTCGGTTATCGAAGCGAGACCGCTTTGCATGTCGTTGGAGATTATAACCGCGTACCCAGGGTGGCAGAAAAATTGCGGTCTTTTTTCCGCGGCACATCGGTGGACAGTGGGCTTGCTGCGCGGCGCGAACAAATGTGCGATTTGTTGCTATCCACTGGGTTCCCGCATCGTGTTTTCAGCGAGATACGAGTGGTAATCTCTGCCCGTATGGCGATTCGGATTTGCCCTTCTTTCGAGATTGGAAGGGCTTCCCTCTTGGGCGGTCACCAGCATCATCTCCGCTTGAGGCTAGCACTTCGTGGAACTGGGCGGAAGGGATCATTCCTGTGAAACATTCTCTGGGCGCCTCGCAAAAACGATAGCGTACCTGTCGACCTTGTAGCTCCACGTTCGACGTATAGGTAGAGCTCAAGGTCAGCCGGGAATGTTGATGCCACCTGAGTACCAGCAAAGAGTACAGCCTCCCCGGCAGTACCTCCGTACCACTGATTTGAACCGGTTGCGCTATTCGTGCAGAACAATGCCTGCGGCAAAATGGGAATGCGTTCGGGGATCGGCGCTGTGGCCCGCCGTAGAGCTTGGGACTCCCCCTCTCATGTCTCAGCGGCAGGCCGCGTCGCTCCCCTGCTGAACGCGACCCAAATGTAAGGCCCCTGAGCGGCCGGTCCCCCCACCGGCCGCTCTTCCCCTTCCGTGCAGATCTTCCCTTTCCGTAGCGTTCAGGTGATCAATCTCTCGCCCGCAGGGATCTCCGCTGGACCCGCGAGTGTGACTCCGGGTCAGGGTCTGGCCTCTTCCAGACCCAAGTTGAGCCGCTTTACCTTGACATTTTCTCACGCACTTTTATAGATTGCTGGCAGCGAGTTTCTTGGGGGCGTGTTTTCTGGTTGGGGCACTTCCTTTTCGGATTCATTTGGGCAGATTGGTGTATTCGCTCGAACCCCTCGTTCTCCCCGACCATCCCAGAGCAAAATTTCGGAGGTGGGTCGTGAAGCGAACTCGGTGTCTACTTCTCTCGGCAGTGGTGTTGGTCCTTGCCTTGGTGGGAAGCAGTTCCATATGGGCCCAGACCACCAGTTCCCTGCGCGGCACAGTGAAGGACCAATCGGGAGGATTGGTGGTGGGCGCCAGAATTACGCTCAAGAACACCGCCACCGGGATCTCGCGCACCACCCAGAGCGGCTCCGATGGCTCCTACCTGTTCGATCTGCTCAGCGTGGGTACCTACAACATCGCAGTGGCAAAAGCGGGGTTCGTTACCGTGGAGCAAACCGGCATCGTCCTGCAGTTGAATCAAAACGGGCGCCTCGATGTCGCGTTGAACCTGGGTCAAACCAACCAGACCATCGAGGTGACTGCCAACGTGGTGCAAATCGACACCGCCGGGTCGACGCTCGGAAAGGTGGAGGATGAGCGCGCCATTCGCGACCTTCCGCTAGTTGACCGCGATACCCTGCAGCTCGGCCTTCTCCAAGCGGGAGTGTTCGCGCCCGACCCGGACGACAGCACCGGCAATCCCTTCTCGGTGAGCGGTCAACGATCCGAGTCGCTCACCTTTTTGCTGGACGGGGGCAACAACACTGATTTTTTGGGTAACAACATAGTGGTGAGCCCCAACCCCGACGCGGTGGAAGAGTTCAAGATTCTAACGAATAACTACGACGCGGAGTATGGACGCACTTCCGGCGGGATCGTCAATCAGATCACCAAGTCGGGCACCAACTCGATTCACGGCGACGGCTTTGAATTCCTCCGAAACACCGATCTGAACGCCCGCGATGCTTTTGCTCCCGAACGGTCTTCTTTCATCCGCAATGTGTTCGGCGGCACGCTGGGCGGACCGATCAAGAGGGATAAGCTTTTCTTCTTCCTCGCGTATCAAGGCGCGCGGCGTCGCGAAGGCCAGACCCCTACGCCCATAGCTGTCTTGGACCAAGCCGAACGGGGCGGAGACTTCTCCGAGCTGCTTCCTGGAATTCAACTGGTCAATCCCATCACCGGCGCGAATTACGTCAATAACCAGGTGCCGGTGAATCCGGTAATTGCCAACTATATCGCGCAGTTTTTGCCTCTGCCGAACGGCCCGGGCAATACATTTTCGGCGAGCCCGACCGCGTCGATCAACGACGATCAGGGCATCGCGCACATTGATTACAATCTGTCGACGAAAGACACTTTCTCGTTTGTCTACCTGGTCGACAATTCCAGCGATTTCTTTCCGGAAGAGGGCGGTACGATCAGCGCCACCTCCGGCGCGGTACCGATTGGTAGCGGCGGAACTGTTCCGGTGGGGTCCGGCGGAACCGACGGCGATCGGAGCCAGATTGGGACTTTCACGTGGACCCATACCCTTTCGTCCGGGAAAGTGAACCAGTTCCGCTTTGCCGCCAACCGTTTTTCATCGGCCCAGGCATTTCCTACGGATAAGACCTCTCCGGCATCATTGGGTTTCACGAACCTCACTCCCGCCGATCCCACCGACGCTGTGGAACCGACGATATTCGGCCCCTCGTTTACCCTGGGACCATCGATACAGGGACCTACCACTCTGAAGCGGGCCACGTTTGAATGGTCGGACGATTACACCTGGACGGTGGGGCGTCACGAGATCAAATTCGGCGGCGACTTCACCCGCATTCGCCAGAATTATTATTACGACTACTACAACAGCGGTGGCTTCGACTTCACTTACGGTGATTTTACCGGCGACGAGTACGCTGATTTCGTTGGCGGGTTCTGGGACAATTACTTCCAATTCGATAATGCCACTTATGGACTTCGCACCGGCTCCGCCGCAGGGTACCTGCAGGACACCTGGAAGATTCTTCCGCGCCTGACACTGAACTACGGGTTGCGCTATGAGTTCTACGTTCCCATCCATGATATCCACAACAATATCAGCGGTTGGTTCCCGGGTCAGCAATCTACGATTTATCCGGATTCGCCTGCGAACATTTTGTATGCGGGCGATCCCGGCACACCCAATCGGGCCTTGGTTTATCCGGACTACCGCAATATCGCCCCGCGCTTGGGATTCGCCTGGGATATGTTTGGGAATGCCAAACTGGTGATGCGCGGCGGGGCGGGGATCTTCTATGACCTGGAAGACGGCGCGCTCAACTTACAATTCGGAGGCCAGCCACCATTCGGCCAGGTGGCCGACGAGACTCCTTCATCGTGGCAAGGCGTATCCGGGGATCAAACAAGCTCGGGCGCGACTACTGGCTCGGTAGCGGATCCCTTCACATCCCTGGGGTACGCCAATCCCTTTCCCTATGTTCCGAACGGGACCTTTGATTATCCGAGTCCCTCGTGCCTGAGCTGCACGCCTTTTTCGTTTGGCTATCTGGCGTACCCTCAGTTCCGTACGCCTTACTCCGAAAATTTTAACTACGGGTTCCAATGGCAGGCTACCAAAGACATCATGATTGAAGCAGTCTACGTGGGCAGCATGGGGAGAAGGTTGATCAGCAGCGCCGAGGTAAACTATCCGCAGACCAGCATAATGCAATATCAGTTGGCAACTTACGAGCCGTACGTCGCCGCGGGCGTCATCAGCACGGCTCTGAATCCGGAGTGCGCCCGCAAATATGCCAATTGCCAGGACGGCACCATCAATCCCAACGACCCGTATGATCCAACTGGAGTGCCGTTTGGTCCACAGCAATTGCTGGTCGATTACAGCAACGGCCTCTCGGATAGCGATCAGATGCAGATCACTGCGGATAAGCGTATGAGCAACGGCTTGCAGTTCCGAGCCGCTTATACCGTGGCCAAGACCATCGACCTCACATCGGGATTTCGCTCGCGCTCCGGCGAATACACCGATCCCACCGATTACCGGCTGGATCGGGCGCTGGCGGACTTCGATTCGCCGCAACGCGTGGTGCTAAGTGCGATCTGGGAATTGCCGATCAGTCATTGGGGCCACAGCGCCTTCACGAAGAAAGCGCTGGAAGGCTGGCAGGTGGATGGGATCGTCACGTTCCAGAAAGGCAATCCGCTGACGTTCTTCTCCAACAGCAACGCCAGCGAGCAGGATCAGTCTCCCGACCTCACCCGCACCGACGCTACTGGGAAAGTGGCGTACGTCAACCCGCGGAGCGCATCGACGTTCGCTGCCGATTGTAATGGACAGAATAGTCAGGCCGGGCCGTTCTGGATCAACCCGTCCAACATGTCGTGCACCGCTTGCCCGGAATCCGACCCCGACTGCACTCTTTCTGCCGATGCCGGTGGCATCCCGTTATTTACCTACGGCAACCTGGGGCGCAATTCTCTGCGCGGCCCGGGCATCAATAACTGGGACGGGTCAATCATCAAAAACACGCACCTCACCGAGAGCAAAGTGATCGAGTTCCGGGCGGAGTTCTTCAACGCCTTCAACCATACTCAGTTTTACCGGGTCGACGATGCGGGAGGCAGCTCGACGTTCGGCCAAGTGCTCAGCGACCGCGGGCCCCGGCTGATCCAGTTCGGCTTGAAACTGTACTTCTAAAACCATTGCGGCGGCGCCAGCCGCCCGCTCACTGGCAAGAGGCGGGCAAATTGCCGCCATCGCTGAGGAATCGCAAAAAAGGGAAAAGGCCCCAAACCTTCCGGGGCCTTTTCCTTTTTATCCATCTTCTGCGGAGATGGGAACTCTACCGCGGGCGCCCAAACGGGCGATACATACCCAACGGCCGGGGCCGCATGCGGAAACGAGGAGCGAGCGGCGGCGGCACATAGTGCAAGGTGAGACCGCAGTTACTGCAGGATTGGAAGCGCCGGTCCTCAGCGCGCAACCAGTGTCCGCGCGCGGGGCACTCCGGATTCAAACATTGCACCGTCCCACCCGGCAAATATTGCATAAGCCCCCTGGAGATTGATGAAGCACCGCGCAAGCAAAGAAGGATTTGCGCGCGGAAAAAAATCGGAGCTGCGCACAAGAAATCCGGGGCGATTGTGAGGGAGGGGGGCTAGTGTGTCAAGAAAAATCAATACTATTAGTAGTGGTAGGCTGGCTGGTCCTGCAACCTCCCGAAAGTCGCACTCCAGAGGTAGAGCGAACCTCGGGGCCCATTTGGTTTCAGGGTTTCGTTTGCGCCTCGAGGTCGTTGATCTTCTTCTTAAGGTCGTCTAGTTGTTGGCGCTTGGCCTGTAAATCGGCGACCTCGGACTTCAATTTCGCCTGGCCGGCATGATCGTTTCCGTAATCGGGATTCTGCGAGATCTGATTCTGGTCCAGTTCGAAACGCTGCTGCGTCAATGCCGCATCCTTCTCGAGATCAGCGGCACGTTCTCGCGCGCGCGTTAGCTCTTCTTTGGTTTTGGCTTCCTTCGATGCCGCCTCAGGTGCTGGCTTATTTTGTGGCGCGGGCGTTGCGCCGGAGGTTGCGGGCACCGCTTGTGAACCATCCGCCGCTGCCGGTTCGATTCCCGGATTCGTTTCCGTGTGGCCGACCACGGTTATGTCGCGTGGAATACGAGGAATGTTGTCGTCGTTCCACACCGTTAATTGCTTGGCCGCTTCTTTGGGTTGTTTCGCTTCTTTCGCCAAACGTGCCTTGCGCGCCGCTTCGACCACTTGTCGGTCCGACGGTGGCGGTGGGGGTATAACCGGTGGATCGGGGTGGATAACCTGCCCCGGCGTAGGAATAGCCAATGACCGAGCCACGAAAGGTGTGCCGGTGCGGGCCATAACCGCACTTGCGGCCAATGCCGACCCCAAGACTACCATGGCTGTAGTGCGAAGTGTGTCCATTGCATTTTCTCCAGCGGGTTGCCTTGCCTGCCCCCGGGTATGATTACCATGGTAGCCACCTTCTCCTGGAAAACGCAATTAGACCTTTGCCCGCGCTGCGAAAGGTGCACCCTGCGCCGAGAGCGGCCGGCCGGGGGCCTAGGACCGCGGTACGCGAAACAAAGCCGAGTCAAAAACGTAGAGAACCCAGGTGTGAATCGACGCCCTGGGGCACCCACTTCGCTTCGCTCAGCGCCCCCCTCGGCGATAAATTTGGTTGATATTCAAGAGAGAATCTACGACCTGGGAAAAACAGCTATACTCGCCCGGGACAGCAAGATAGCCCGGCGGTTACGGAGAGGACTCGCTCGTGCATCTTAGGACGATTCGCCCGAGCCACGCTGCGGCGCTGGCGGGCCTGTTCCTGATCGTGAGCGCGTGGCCTGCCCGGAGTTTGGCAGCACAAGCGACCTCCGCCTCAAGTGCTCCAGCGGCTCCGAGACCAGCAGCAATCCCTGACGATGCGCAAATACCCGGCTCCGCAGCGCAGGGCCCCGCTCACCCGATAGCTGACCAAAAAATCATTGCTTACACCCTTTCGTCGGAGATCTACGCCAAGGCCAGGAATTTTTCCAAAATTCGCTACCGGCTCTATCTCATCGATTTCGCGTGGGGCGTGGCTGCACTGCTGTTCATTCTGCGCGCCAGGCTCGCTCCGAAATTTCGCGACGTCGCCGAGCGCTTCACGCAAAACCGCTTTTTGCAGGCGGCGATATTCGCCCCGGCGCTCTTGGTCACTCGGGACCTGCTGCAGTTGCCCCCGGCTGTTTATGGCCAATGGCTATCGCGGGCGTACGGGTTGTCGGTGCAAGGCTGGAACTCCTGGGCGCGGGATTGGGCGGTGGGCGAGCTGCTCGTTTGCGCTCTGGCCATAATTCTGGTGTGGATTCTGTACGCACTGATCCGCCGCAGCCCGCGGCGATGGTGGTTCTACTTCTGGCTAGCGACCCTGCCCATTCTGATATTTATTTTCTTTATTTCGCCCTGGGTGATCGATCCCTTGTTCTATAAATTCGAACCGCTTCAATTAGGCCATGCTGATTTGGCGGCGAAGCTCGAACAGGTGGTTCAGCGCAGCGGGATGAACATCCCGCTGGATCGCATGTATGAAATGAACGCGAGCACTAAGGTCAACGAGCTAAATGCCTACGTCACCGGATTCGGTGCGTCGAAGCGTGTGGTGGTGTGGGATACCACCATCGCCAAGATGAATCCTCCGCAAATCGCCGCGGTATTCGGTCACGAGATGGGGCACTACGTCCTCCGCCATATTCCCAAGGGCATAGCGTTTTTCGCGCTACTGCTGCTGGTATTTTCTTATGTGGCGTGGCGCGTTTCCGGCGGGATCATCCAGCGCCGGGGCCCCCGCCTGGGCATCCGCCGGGAAGACGACTTGGCATCGCTGCCGGTACTGCTGCTGGTGCTGACCCTGCTTTTGTTTCTGGGCACACCCATCGTCAACGGGTTCACGCGCAATCAAGAGCACCAAGCCGACGTTTACGCGCTGGAGATCACCCACGGCCTCACTCCCGATTCCGGCCAGGTCGCTGGGCAAGTGTTCCAGATTTTGGGCGAGGTGGATCTCGCCGATCCCGATCCGCCGGCCCTGGCGCGTTTCTGGTTGTATAGTCACCCGCCGATTGGGGAGCGCGTGGATTTCGCGATACATTACGATCCGTGGGGCAATGGAGAATCACCGCAGTTCGTGAAGTAGACGCAGAAGTAGACGATCGGATGCGACGCCGGGCGCACCCGCGCATCGAATAGGTGCGGGCTTGTTTCGAGGGAGAATTCGTGACGGAGATTGAAAGGCCGGAATGGGTGCTGCAGATGCAGGAGATTCTCGAAACCCTCAATGAGGGCGTGGTGATTCGAGATGACTGCAACCGCGTAATCTTCGCGAATACCTACTTCACTGAAATGATCGGAGTTCCCCTGGAAGAATTGCTCGGCCGTCAGGCCGCCGATTTCTTTCCCCCGGAAGACGCAGAAAAAGTGAACCAGCATGTTTTGCGAGCGCAGAAGACCGGCCACCATCGCTTTGAATTCTATCTCCCCAGACGAGACGGCGTACGCGTGCCGGTGGTGATCGCCGCGCGCATCCTGGAAGATCCGGACGGCCGTTTTTTTGCAGTGGTCACGTTTACGGATATCTCGGAACAAAAACGCGTGGAAAGCCATCTGATCGAAGCCAACGAAAAACTGGAAGAGCGGTATCGCGAGATCGAACAGGACCTGGTATTGGCGGCACGCGTTCAGCAGAGCCTGGCGCCCCGCGGGCTCACCTGGGGTTCGGTAGAAGTCTCGGCGTACTACCACCCGGTATGGAGGATTGGCGGCGATTTCGGCTTGGTGATTCCCACCGACGACGATCACCTCAATCTGGTGGTGTGCGACGTATCGGGTCACGGCATCGGCTCCGCGCTGGTGGCCAACCGCATCTACACTGAAACGATGTCGCAGCTCGACCGCTCGGTGCCCTTGCGTGAGATGCTGCGCCACCTGAATGGATTCGTGAAGCAAAGCCTGGGGAGTTCGGTTCTATATTTCACCATGGCCGCGGCGCGCGTGGATCGCAGTGGCCGAATGGTGTACGCGGCGGCGGGCCATCCGCCGGCGATGCTGGTTCGCCGCGGACAAGAGCCAGAGCTGCTTCCTTCGCGCAGCCTGATTTTGGGATTGCTCGATGACGCCGTCGACGTGGAAGCGGCGATTGAGATTCCGCTCGAACCCGGCGATCGGCTGGTTCTGTACACCGACGGGTTGCACGAAGCGTTCAGCGCCAAGGGAGAATTTCTCGGCGTGGATGGGCTGCAGAAAATTGTGGGCGCCGCCGCCGCTGCGCCCTTCAGTGAGATGAAGCAGATTATCCTCGACCGCGTGGCTGCCTATCGAGAAGGTCCGGCGGCGGATGACGTCTCGCTGGTGCTGCTGGAAATGCGCTGACCGCGAATGGCCGATCTCCGTTTTTGCGTCGATATCGCCGCGCCACCCAACTTGGTATTTGCGTTCTTCGTTCCCCAGCGCATGGCTCATTGGTACGGCGCGGAAATGAATTCGCACTTCGAGGTGCAGGGCGGGGCGTCTGAATTTCAGGCTGGGCAGAAGGTGCGGATCACCGGGAACGTTAGTGGACGCGAGGTTTCTCTGACTGTGGTGGTCGTGGAATACGAGTGGCTGCGGGCGCTGGAGTGGCGGTTCCAGGATTCTTACGGGGTGCGCGGCATGCAGCGCTGGGAGATTGAGCCCTGCGGCGCGGGCACCCGGCTGACCATGCAGGATCGGTATGACATGCCGGGGCGTTGGGGGCGTATCGCGGATTGGATTTTAACGCGGCACGCCGTGAGCCGCCGGGATCACGATGTCCTGGCGCGGCTGCGGCGGCTGGTGGAACGACCCTGAGCCGGGCCAGTTTCTATTCCGTTACAATTTCCAGAAATCTGCGCTTTCCTACCCGCAGCTTCACGGAAACACCGGGCAGTAGTTCCAGCGAGGCTCTCACGTCAGTTACGATCGCCCCGTTTAGTTCCACTGCGTTTTGTTTGATTAGGCGCTCTGCTTCGGCGCGCGACGGGGCAAGGCCCGCTTCCGTCAGCAAGGCGGTGACTGCGCGCTGGCCCGCCGGCAACTTCTTTTGTGGAATTTCAGCCGGGGCTTGGCGGTCGCGGAAGACGCGCTGGAATTCTTCTAGGGCCCTCTTGGCTTGGGCCTCGCCGTGGAACCCCGCAATGATGATGTGCGCGAGCTGCATCTTGGCGTCCATCGGATGCAAAACGCCGGTACGCACCTCTTCGCGCAGGCGCACGATCACCGGCGGCGCGAAATCGGTGAGCAGTTGGTAGTAGCTCCACATCAATTCATCGGAAATGGACATCAGCTTGCCGAACATTTCCCGCGGGAATTCGGTGATGCCCACGTAGTTGCCCAGGCTCTTGGACATCTTGCGCTCGCCATCGAGGCCCACCAGGATGGGCATGGTCAAGGCAACCTGCGAGGGCTGGCCGTACTCACGCTGGATGTCGCGGCCGATCAGGAGATTGAATTTTTGCTCGGTGGCGCCCAATTCCACATCCGCTTCCAAAACCACCGAATCGTAAGCCACCAACAGCGGATACAGCAGCTCGTGAATCGAAAGCGGCTGATTGTTGTTCATGCGCGACCGAAAATCCTCGCGCTCCAACATGCGCGCCAGCCGGTAATGGGAACACAGTCGAATCATGTCTTCCCCGGTCATTTTGCCGAGCCATTCGCTGTTGTAGCGAACTTCGGTTTTCTGGGGGTCGAGTATTTTGTAAACCTGCTCGAGATACGTAGCGACGTTCGCCTGCACTTGTTCGCGGGTCAAGGTAGGGCGGGTTTCCGACTGGCCGCTAGGGTCGCCGACCATCGCGGTGAAATCGCCTACCAGAAACACGGCGATGTGGCCCATATCCTGAAAGTGTTTCAGCTTGCGCAGAACCACGGTGTGGCCCAGGTGAATGTCCGGCGCGGTCGGGTCCACGCCGAGCTTCGCGCGCAGCGGCTTTCCGGATTTCGCGGAGGCCTCGAGCTTCGCTCTCAGATCTTCTTCGCGGATGATTTCCGCGACGCCCTTGCGCAGGTAGGCGAGTTGCTCGTCCACCGGCAAGAATTGAATATTTTTGTCCGCCACTAGCTTTTCTCCGGAAAAATAATCACTCGCCGGCCTTCCATGCGGTAGCGCGATTCCAGCACGATGCGCACCGCTTCGGAATAAATGCGATGTTCTTCGCGCAGCACCCGCGCGGAAAGCGTCTCCGGCGTATCAGCATCTTCGATGGGCACGATGGCCTGCAAAACGATGGGGCCGGCATCGAGATTTTCGTCCACGAAGTGTACCGTGCAACCTGAAAATTTTGCACCGTGCTCGAGGGCCTGGCGCTGCGATTCGAGGCCCGGAAACGCGGGTAGCAGCGACGGGTGAATATTCAGTATCCGTCCCGGAAACGCGGCAATAAAAAACGGTGAGAGCAGCCGCATGTAGCCGGCCAGGCAGACCAGGTCCACTTGCTTTGCCTGAAGGACCGCGGCCACCTGGCGGTCGTAGGCCTCGCGTTCCAGGCCCTTCGAAGGAATCGTTCGCGCGTCCAGGCCCCGGGCTGCCGCCCGTTCGATTCCCGGGGCGCCTTCGCGATTGCTGATAACCACCGCAATCTCAGCGTTGGGAATGCGCCCAGCGGCAACGCTGTCCGCTAGCGCCTCGAAATTCGACCCGCGCCCTGAGAGCAAAATGCCGATGCGCTTTTTCATTGGGGGAGAAAGTTAGCACAGTTCGTAGCGCGGTTTTTGACCTTACCTTGCCAGGGCACCCACCTTCCATGGCTAAAGCAAAACCAAGACACCCACCCTTCCCGGAACCGGGAAGAGGGGGGCACCCATAAGGAGTCGAAGCGTGAAACAACGTCCAAACCTTGAAACCCTTTAAACGGGCAGTTTGCCAGTGTAAACAATTCGAGGCTTTCCTGGGGCGGCCGGCTCGGTGCGGCCGATCACGTAGAATTTCTCGCGGCGGCGCACCAATTCGGCTTCCACCTTGCGCAGATTCTTGGAAGGGACAATCAGAATCATGCCCGCGCCGAGATTGAACGTCTTTAGCAACTCGCTCGGCTCGATTTTCCCCAATCCAGCGAGGTATTTGAATATCGGCAGCACTGGCCAGGAGCCCAGCTCGACCACCGCTTGCACGTTGCGCGAAAGCACCCGCGGAAGATTTCCGGTGATGCCCCCACCGGTGATGTGGGCCATCGACGTTACCCAGCCGCGAGCCACGATATTCTTCAGCAGCGGCCAGTAGCAGCGGTGCGGCTTGAGCAATTCCGCGCCGATCTTGTTACGAATTTCCGCCACGTAGCTGTGGGGCTTGAGCTTGGCGACGCCGAAAACCAGTTTGCGCGCGAGGGAGTATCCGTTGGTGTGCAACCCGCTGGAAGGAAGAGCCACCAGCACATCTCCGGCGCGAACTTTCGCGGGATCGAGGCGCTTCGAGGCGTCCACCGCGCCGACGATGAACCCTGCCAGATCGTATTCGCCGGGACCGTAAAAATCCGGCATCTCCGCGGTTTCCCCGCCGATCAGCGCGCATCCCGCCTGCTTCGCCGCCCGACTCATTCCTTCGATCACTTGCTCGACCACCGCTGGATCGAGTTTGCCCATGGCCAGATAGTCGAGAAAAAACAGCGGCTCGGCACCTTGCGTCAAAATGTCGTTCACGCAATGGTTCAGGATGTCTGCGCCCACCGTGGAGTGCACTCCCGCGGCAAACGCCACTTTCAGCTTGGTGCCCACACCATCGGCGCTCGATACCAGAATCGGATCGCGCCACCGTTTGGGATTCAGGCGAAACAGCGCTCCGAATCCCCCGATGTGCGAAAGCACGTCCCGATTGAAGGTGCGCCCCGCAGCGGTGCGAATGAGCTGCTTGGCTTCCTCGGCTACTTCAATATCAACGCCGGCATCTGCGTAGCGCATGACCTTGAACCCGATTGGCTAGATTTTCAGAATCTCAGAAAGTCGAAAACAGGCGCTTCCAGCGCACGTCGTGCGGATGGATGATGGCTTTGAGGTAGGTCGCAAAGCGATCCCCGATGTGCCCCGGTTCCCACACGTCCTCCGGCGCGTCGATGGACATATAAATTATCAGCGGCGTACCGATGATATTTTCGCGCGGCACGAATCCCCAGTAGCGGCTATCGTAGGAATTATCGCGATTGTCTCCCATCATGAAATACTTTCCCGGCGGGACCTGAATCGCAGCGTAGTTGTCATTCGGATTGGGTGGCCCGTTCCGGTAGGGCTCCGGCAGCGCCACGCCGTTGATGTACACCACGCCTTGCCGAATTTCCAAGGTGTCCCCGGGCAGGCCGATCAGCCTTTTGATGAAATCCGGGGAGCCAGCCAGCGGCGCGCGGAATACGATCACCTGCTGGCGCTTCGGCGCGCGCCACAACGGCACGTGCCACCCGGTGAACGGCACTCCCGCGTCATAACCGATCCGGCTGACGATCAGGTGATCGCCGATCAGCACGGTGTTTTCCATCGATCCGCTGGGAATCACCCGCGCTTGCACCATGGTGCCTTCGATCAGCATAAACGCGAGAATCACCCAGAACCACGAGATGAGCTCGCGCTTCACTTTCTCGCCGGCGGTGACGTGCTGCTCGCGCTCTTCCCGCTCTTCGGCCGCCACAGCAGCGCTGGAATCAGCTTTCACGATGGGCCTCCACCTCGAGCTGAACCAGCTCTGTAGGATAGACGCCCGTGTAACAGGCGGTGCAGAATTCATCTTTGTCGTCGCCGACGGCGTTCCGCAAATTTTCCAGCGAAACGTAACCCAGCGAATCCGCTTCCAAGTATGAACGAATCTCGTCCACCGAATGATTCGATGCGATCAGTTCCTCGCGCGTTGGAGTATCCACTCCGTAGTAACAGGGCGAAATGGTGGGCGGGCAGCTAATGCGCACGTGAACTTCAGTGGCGCCCGCTTCGCGCACCATGCGCACGATCTTGCGGCTGGTGGTCCCGCGCACCAGCGAATCATCCACCAGCACCACGCGCTGGCCCTCCAGCATTCTCCTCACCGGATTCAGTTTCAGCTTCACGCCAAAATCGCGAATGGCCTGGGACGGCTCGATGAAAGTCCGCCCGATGTAGTGATTGCGGATCAGCGCCATGCGGAAAGGTATCCTGGACTCGTTGGCATAGCCCACCGCGGCGGGCACGCCCGAATCCGGCACCGGCACGACCAGGTCCGCCGACACCGGATGCTGCTTGGCCAGTAAACGCCCCAGCCTTTCGCGGCTCTCGTTCACCGGCCGGCCGAAAACGATGCTGTCCGGCCGGGAAAAATAGACGTGCTCGAAAATGCAAAAGCGGCTTTGCTTGGCCGGAGCGAAACGGATTGATTCGACTCCGCCACGCGATATGCGTACCAGTTCGCCGGGCTCGATTTCGCGAACGTATTCCGCATCGATCAAATCGAATGCGCAGGTTTCCGACGCCAATACCCACGCTCCGTTCAACCGCCCCAGGCACAACGGACGAAAACCGCGCGGATCGCGCACCGCGTAGAGCTCGTCGACCGTGAGAATTACCAGCGAGTATGCTCCCTCCACCTGGCTCAGCGCATCGGCCATCGCCCCAGTCAGGTTGCGCGCATTGCTCCGCGCGATCAGATGCACGATCACTTCGGTGTCGCTGGTGGTTTGGAAAATCGAGCCGCGGTGCTCGAGCTTGCGCCGCAGTTCCAGAGCGTTGGTCAAGTTGCCGTTGTGGCCCAGCGCCAGCTTGCCTTTGTTGCACTCGATCACTACCGGCTGGGCGTTGTTTAGGTTGGTGTCGCCGGCCGTCGAATAGCGGGTGTGCCCAATTGCCGACGCGCCGGGCAGGCGATCGAGCACTTCCGGCGTGAAAATATCCTGCACCAGGCCCATGTCCTTGTGGCAATGGATCTCGGTTCCGTCCGACGACGCAACGCCGGCGGATTCCTGGCCGCGGTGCTGCAGGGCGTAGAGTCCCAGGTAGGCGAGTTTCGCGGCTTCGGGATGGCCAAAAATACCGAAAACGCCGCACTCGTCGTGGAAGCGATCGTCGTGAACTTGGATGGCGCGGTTCATTCGGGTTGCAATGCCTGCTGAATTGCCTCTTTCCACACTTGGCGGAGCGATTCCGACGAACCGCGGATCGCCATTTGGCCATTTAATTGGATGCGGAATTCACCCGGGGTGACTTTTCCGATCCGCTGCGCACGCACGGCGTATTGTGCCGCAATCTCGGCGATGCGGGAAACAAAATCGGGCCGCGCCGAAACCACCGCGCGAGCCCCGCGCTCGTTGAAGAGCTCTACCTCGAAAGGCGCGGCCGCCGGCAAATCCACTTGCGCCGCCAAACCCTCGCTCACAAAGCCCGATTCGGCCAGAGCCACGGCTAATCCTCCGTCGCTAATATCATGCGCCGAGGCAACCAAGTCGTCGCTCGCGAGGGCCACCATGCAATTCACCAGGCTTTTTTCCTCGGTCAGATCGAGCCGCGGCGGCTCGCCGCTTTCGATTCCGTGTATCACTTTAGCGTATTCCGACGACGACAGCTCGCGCCTCATTTGCTCCGTGGTGGGCGGATTTTTGCCGGCGTCCAGCAGCACGATAGCGTCGCCATCCTGCTGAAACCCCATGCCCAGCGCGCGCTCGGCATCCTCGAGTATGCCCAGCACTCCGAGAATCGGCGTCGGGGCGATCGGCCGCCCCAGCGTCTCGTTATAGAAACTCACGTTCCCGCCGGTGATCGGAACTCCCAGCTCGCGGCAGGCTTCCGCCATTCCATCGATGGCTTCGTGGAATTGCCACATCACTTCCGGTTTTTCCGGATTGCCGAAATTCAAGCAATTCGTGGCGGCTACCGGTTGCGCGCCGGAGCAGGCCACGTTTCGCGCCGCTTCGGCCACCGCGTGCATCGCGCCTAGGCGAGGATTCAATTGGCACCAGCGCCCGTTTCCGTCGGTCGAGAGCGCCAGGGCCCGTTGCGTCCCCTTGATGCGGACCACCGCAGCGTCGCCCCCGCCGGGCACTACTCGGGTGTTCGTGCGCACCTGGTAGTCGTACTGCCCAAAAATCCATTCTTTCGATGCGATCGTCGGCGACGCCAGTAACCGCCGGAAATTTTCCGTGAATATGCTACGCGCGGAAAACTCGATCAGCGGCGATTTCGCGCCGCGATGGGCCTTCGGCTCCGCCATGGGCCGCTCGTAGACCGGGCCCTGTTCCGCGATCGCGTCCGCAGAAATTTCTGCTTCGAGCACCCCGTCGTTCAGCACTCGCAGTTTCTGGTCGTCGGTTACCCGGCCGATCTCGACCGCGTCCAAGCCCCACTTGTCGAATACCTTCAGCACTTCGGCTTCGCGGCCGCGCTCGGCGATTAGCAGCATGCGTTCCTGCGATTCGCTGAGCATGATTTCGTACGGGGTGATTGCGGTTTCCCGCTGGGGTACCCGAGCCAGATCGATTTCGATTCCCATGCCGCCGCGCGATGCCATTTCCGAGCTCGAACTGGTGAGCCCCGCCGCGCCCATGTCCTGAATCGCCAGTACCGCGCCGGTGCGCATCGCCTCGAGGCAAGCCTCGAGCAGCAGCTTTTCCATGAACGGATCGCCCACTTGCACGTTGGGCCGCTTTTCCTGCGATTGCTCGCTGAATTCCGCGGAGGCCAACAGCGACGCTCCGTGAATTCCATCGCGCCCGGTCTTGGCTCCCACGTAAATCACCGGATTGCCCACGCCCCGTGCTTTGGCGAAAAACAGCTGGTCGCGCCGGGCGATTCCCAGCGCCAGCACGTTCACCAGGGGATTGCGGGAATAGCTCGAATCGAAAACCACCTCGCCGCCCACCGTCGGCACCCCGAAACAATTTCCGTAAAAGCTGATTCCGCGGATGACTCCGTCGAAGATCCGGCGGTTCTGCGCGATATCCTCGGCGCTGGCTGCCCCTTCACCCTTCTCCGCCACAATCGGTCCGAACCGCAGCGAATCCAACACCGCAATCGGCCGCGCTCCCATGGTGAAGATATCTCGCAGGATTCCGCCCACGCCCGTCGCCGCTCCCTGAAACGGTTCGACGAAGCTCGGATGGTTGTGTGATTCCATCTTGAACACCGCGCACAGGCCGTCGCCGATATCCACCACCCCGGCGTTTTCTCCTGGACCTTGCACCACGTGCTTGCCTTGCGTCGGCAACCGCCGCAGGTGGATGCGGCTCGATTTGTAGGAGCAATGCTCGCTCCACATCACGCTGAAAATTCCCAGTTCGGTAATGTTGGGATCGCGGCCCAGGATCTTTTGGATGCGCGCGTATTCCTCCGGCGTCAACCCGTGGTCCGCCGCCACTTCAGGGGAGATTTGCGTGGTTTGAGTGACGCTCATCAGTCGTTATCTTGTCATCCGGGAAGGCTGTCCTGGACCGCGCTGCGATCTTACCCGACTGCGCTCGCTGGAATCTGTGTTGCTGGGTTACGCGCTGGCGGTGGAATGCTGCATTAGGTTCTGCACCATGGAGTTCAGAATCACCAAGCCGTCCACCGACCCCAGCCCCGGCTCAATGGCCCGCTCCGGATGCGGCATCATGCCCAGCACGTTGCGCTCGCGATTGCAGATTCCCGCGATTCCCGCAATCGACCCGTTGGGATTGGCGTCCGGATCGGTGTAATCCACCGTGCCGCCATCCGCCGCGGTATAGCGAAGAATAATCTGGTCGTTGTCTTCGAGCCCCGCCAAAGTGGGCGCATCGCAAAAATAATTTCCGGCCATGTGCGCGATGGGCATTTTCAGCACTTGACCCTCGTGCGCGTTGCAGGTAAACGGTGTGTCGGTGGTCTCCACCCGCAGATGCACTTGCCGGCACAGAAATCGCAGGCCTTGGTTGCGCAGCATGGCTCCGGGAAGCAGTCCGGCCTCGAGCAAAATCTGGAATCCGTTGCAGATCCCCAGCACCAGGCCGCCGCGCCGCGCAAATCGTTCTACCGCCTGCATCACGGGTGAAAAGCTTGCCAGCGCTCCGGTGCGCAGGTAGTCCCCAAACGCGAAACCGCCCGGAAGGATGATCGCATCGCAGCCCGAAATCTGCTCGGACTTGTGCCACAGGAGCTCCACCGGCTGCCCCAGCACCGAGGCTACCGCGTGGTAGGCATCGTCGTCGCAATTGGAGCCGGGAAACACGACTACGCCAAATTTCATCGGTGGATTCTCCCCTGCGTGCGATTGCAATTCTAACACAATCGTGGCGTGGGTCTGGGCCGGGAGACCGACGAAAAAAGCGGGAGAAGAATTGTGTCTTGATAGAGTACTCGCTCTGATCGAGGGGCATCCATAATGCGTGGAAGCGTGAAACTAAACCTAAAGTCAAAACATAGACTTCATGGTGTGGCTACGTTCTACACGTACATCTATGGTGTAGACGCCCACCCTTCCCAAAACCAGCAAGAGTGGGGCACTCGGAAAAGATAAAACCGTCGAACCGTGAAAGGTAAAGGCCAATTAAACTTTGGCTTTTTCGGTTTCGGCTTTAGCGTCGGCCGCTTTTTGGGCTTTCAATGCCGCCAATTTTTCGCGTCGCGCCTTGGCCCAGCCGGGTTTGTTGGCCTGGGTGCCGCGGGCAATACCCAGCGCATCTGCCGGCACGTTTTGGGTGATGGTCGAACCTGCTGCGACGTAGGCGCCGTCGCCGACTTCCACCGGTGCGACCAGCGCGGTGTCACTGCCGATGAAAGCGCGCTCGCCAATGATGGTCCTGTTCTTGTTCACGCCGTCGTAGTTGCAGGTAATGGTTCCGGCGCCGATGTTGGCGTGGTGGCCGATAGACGCATCGCCCAGGTAGGTGAGATGCATCGCTTTTGCGCCTTCGTGCAAGGTGGAATTCTTCACTTCTACGAAATTTCCTACCCGCGCTCCCTCGCGAAGGTCCGCGCCGATGCGCAGACGCGCGAATGGACCCACCACGGTGTTGTTGCCCAGTTGCGCGCCCTCGATCACGCTGTACGGTTCCACCAGTACTCCGTCGCCCAGCGTGGTGTCCCTCAAGATTGATCCGCTGCGTATCGTGCAGTTCGCGCCGATGCGCGTTTTGCCCAGCAATTGCACGCTGGGTTCGATCACTGTGTCGTGGCCGGTCTCCACGGCGTCGTCGATCACCACGGTCTCTGGAAAATAAATCGTGGTGTGCCTCATTAGAGACGCGGCCTTGCGCTGCCGGAAAAATCGATCCACCTCCGCCAGTTCTTTGCGCGAGTTGCATCCCAGAATTTCACTGGAGTCCGCCGCCAGCTTGGATATCACCGTGTCGCCGCGGCGGCTCAGCAACGCCGCCGTATCCGTAAGGTAGAGTTCCTTGTGCGCGTTGTCCGGGCGAAGTTGGTCCAGGCACGGCCACAATTTCGCGAGGGTGAAGCAATAAATGCTGGAATTGATCTCTTGAATCGCGCGCTGTTCGGCCGTCGCGGACTTTTCCTCCACCACCGCGGCCACGTTGCCGTTCGCTTGATGCACGATTCGTCCGTAGCCCGTTGGATCGGGAAGATTTGCGGTGAGCAAGGTCGCCGCGGCCTTGGCGGAGTGATGCGCCCGCAGCAGCCCAGCCAACGTCTCGGCGCGAATCAGCGGCGCATCTCCTGGCAATACCAGCGCGTACTGTGCAGTATTGCCGATGGCGTCGCGGGCCACTTGCATCGCGTGCCCGGTGCCATTTTGCGGCTCTTGCAGGATCGCTTTGGCGCCCAGCGGCAGCACCACAGCGCTCAGGTCCTCCGCTTGATGCCCTACCACAACGAAAATCTCGGTGATTCCCGCGCCCTGGCAGGCACGCACGACGTGCTCCACCAGCGGCCGACCGCCAGCGCGGTGCAGTACCTTCGCCACGTTGGAATGCAGCCGCGTTCCCTTGCCCGCAGCCAGAATTACAGCGACAGTGTCGTTTGTGGGCATATGCACGCCATTGTCCCCTTTCCCAATTCGCTTTGGCAATCGCAACCGTATCGTTGTTACGGAAAAGTGCTAAAACAAGTACTCACGAGTTAGGGGGTCGAGGGCCGAATTTCATCCAGCGGGGAACTACTCTTAGGTGGTGGCGGGAATCGCCAGGCGGACCGCAGCAGGGGTACTGGCGGACTGGGTGTCCGCCGCCGCTTCCGTCCACAACGACGGATCGGCCAGCAGCCGCGTGACCAGTTGGGTGTGCAGCGCGTGACCAGCTTTGTGTGCGATCACCCGCGCCTGGAGCGGCCGGCCCACCAGCGCCAAATCGCCAATCAGGTCGAGCGCCTTGTGACGCCCAAACTCATCCGCAAAGCGCACCGGCCCGTTCAGGATGCCGTCCGCGGTGAGCACGATCGCGTTGTCCAGCGATCCGCCGCGAATCAGGCCCATCGCTTTTAGCCCCTCGAAATCGGACACGAATCCGAAGGTGCGCGCCGAGGCGAGCTCCCGGCAAAACGTCTCCCGGTTCACTTCCAGTTCGATATTTTGCTGCCCGATCATTGGGTGAGGATAATCAACGTAACAGCAGACCCGAAAATCATTACACGGGTAAATCCCGATTCGCCGGTCGCCTTCAGAAACTTCCAGCGGTTTTACCACCTTCAGGAATCGCCGCTTGCGCCGCTGCTTCTGGAACCCGGAGCGCATCAGCATTTCGATGAAAGGCTGCGCCGAGCCGTCCAAAATGGGCACCTCGAGGTTATCGATTTCAAGGTACACGTTGTCGACCCCGCAGGAATACAGCGCGGCCAACAAGTGCTCGGTGGTCGAGAGCAACACCCCTTGCTTCATCAAGCTGGTGGCGTAGCTGACCCGCGCCACGTTGCGCACCTGCGCTTCGATTTCAAAATTTTCCAGGTCCACGCGGCGGAAGACGATCCCGGTGTCCGGAGGCGCGGGCAACATGCGCAGATTGGATTTTACGGCGGTGTGTAGACCTACCCCAGCGATCTGGACAGGGGTCCGAATAGTGAACTGATGGGGCATAGGCTGAGTCAATATGAAGGAGCACTTTGGTAGCCGAACATGTAGGCTATTAGGCTTTTATAATCATAAACTTAGAGTGTCGCAGGAATGAGACAAATCCATCGGTGTTGTATTATTGCAACACTTTCGCCGTTCCGCTTGTGGCTATCTTGCTCTGGCGGAATTACACCCCTAGGCCTTGGTCCTTCATCAACTTTGCGATTCCCGCAGCGGCCGAGTCCGCGCTCTGCCCCAAAGCAGCGATTACCGCGGCCTGGTCCGCCTTGCTGCGATTTTGGCTGATCTTGAACTTAGCCTCGATTCGCGTAGCGACTATCTCAAAGCCGACGATGTGCTTCAACATCCCGTGGCGAAACTTATCGCTCAGGCTGTTCCATTGAGCGAAGTAGGCGGGATCGAATGCATGAATGATTTCGCGCATCTCTTCCCGAAGCCGTTCGGGCTCGGAAACGATGCGGGCATGACCGTACACATGTACGGTAGCGTAGTTCCAGGTAGGTACGCTTTCTCGGATCTCATATAGGCTAGGCGAAATATAGGCGTGGGGACCGTGAAAGATCGACAGGGATTCCTGGCCATTTTCCAGCAGACCGCAGTGCGGATTCGCCTTGGCCATGTGTCCGTGTAAAACCATCGGATTCTCGGCTTCCCGAGCGAGAATGGGAATATGGGTGGCAAAAGGACCGCTTTCCGTGGTGGACACCAGAACAGCGAATGGGTTGGCGCGGATGAAAGAGACGGCGTCCGCGTGATTGCGAACTCGGTTGAACTCAGGGATATACATGTTTCGACTCTCCGATGATCCACAGGCCGTTGGCCGGTAACGCACCGATCATTTTTGCACACCCTGGTGCGAATAAGGGCCCTAACCAGTTCATCGACCGAGGCCTTATAAACAGCCTATTGGGGAGCGATTTGCTACGGGACTGCGGGCGCGCGGGCCTGTCGAGCCATTTAAGAGTGTAACCCTAGCGATGGCCGTCGAGACATTTGTAATGTAACCGTAGATTCGCCGTCGTCGCCGTGGCGGTGGGAAAGTGGAAATCGCCGTTTGATTTGGTTGGGTTAGATTCTAAATGGCGCGACGTTATCTCCTTCGGTTACATTTTAGATGGCGCGATTCGCGCGGTTGTTTCGTCCTGATTGTGCGCGTAAACTAGGCTCTTGCGATGGCCGACATGAGTTCACTGTTTCCGATACTCGCGAATTCCCCGGTGCCGCTCCCGCCGCCGGCCGGCCAGCATCCTCGCCCACCTTGGCTGAAAGTTAAGTTTTTTGGCGGGACTAACTACCAGGAATTGAAACGGATCATGCGGTCGCTCGATTTGCACACCGTATGCGAGAGCGCGCGCTGCCCGAACATGGGCGAGTGCTGGGAACATCGCACCGCTACTTTCATGATTCTCGGCAATATTTGCACCCGCGCCTGCGGATTCTGCGCGGTGCCGTCCGGGGCGCCGGTGGGGCCGCCGGACCAAGACGAGCCGCTACGAGTGGCCGAGGCCGTCGAGAAGATGGGCTTACGCTACGCGGTGGTTACCTCGGTGAATCGCGACGATCAGCCCGACGGCGGGGCGGCGATCTTCGCGCGCACCATCTCCGAAATTCGCCGCCGCGTGCCGGGATGCCGGGTGGAAGTTTTGATTCCGGATTTTCGCGGCGATTGGAACGCGCTGGATAAAGTGCTCGAGGCGCGCCCTGACGTGCTGAACCACAATATGGAGACGGTGCCGCGTCTTTACCGGCGGGTGCGCAAGGGCGCGGTGTACGAGCGCTCGCTCGAACTGCTGAATCGAGTGGCGCGCCGGGACCCGGAAATGCCGGTGAAAACGGGGATGATGCTGGGGCTGGGGGAAACCCGCGACGAAGTTATTGCCGCGATGGGCGAGATCGCCGCGCAAGGAACGCATATCCTTACGCTAGGCCAGTACCTGCAACCGACGCCTGAGCACCTGCCGGTGGAGCGGTTTCTGCATCCGGACGAATTTGCGGAATTCAAGCAGCTGGGCGAAGAGATGGGAATAAAGCACGTTGAGTCCGGTCCGCTGGTGCGTTCCTCGTATCACGCTTTCGAACAAGAAGAAGCCGCGCGGGCTTGAAATTTCAGCGCACCCGGTTCAGCCAGCCCAGAGCGCCTGCGGCAAACACGTACGCGCAATAGCACTCCACCGCAAACGGAAAAAATCCAAGATAGGCCGGTGCGGGCATCGCGAAGATCTTGAAATTCTGGAACATCGGCATCGTATATTCCCATTTGGTGCTGGCCCAATAGTTCCAAAATTCTCCCAGCCAGCCGCACACCCAACCTGCCAAGAGAAATGAATACAGCCGGCCGCGAATCCCCTCCGAAAAATCTTCGATGAACGACGGCAGGCCCGCGCGGCGATTGAAGGGATCGAGGAGTATCACCAGCCCGATCCACACCAGCGCGAAGAGGTAAGTGCCCAGGCGTTGGGGCAGAACCAGCGGCAACGCCAGAAATATTGCACCGATGGCCATCGCCCAATTTTCGCCGCGGCGCGAGACGCGCCAGACGGGTGATGGTCGCGCCGGGAGGATCACTCGAATCAATTCCGCGGTTTCAAAAACGGCGGGGGTGACGGTGGCAAAGGCCCACGCGTATCCCAGCATCCGCACCGGCCAAAACGCCGGAAGGCCCAGGTAAGCCCAGTTATGCAGCCGCAGATTGTAGAGTTCAAAAATCGTCCACAACGGAATGGACAGCAGCGCCATCCGCGCGAACACCGCCGGCGCATCCCGCAGGCGCGAGCGGCCACCCACCGCAAAAACCGCGGCATCCACAATCAGGATGTACGCAGACCACGCGATCGGCGAAAAACACGCCGCCACCGGAGCGTAGCCTCTAAACATCAGCCACTCCGCGCTGGCCAGGGCAACGATCCCCATCCAGCCATACACAGGCAAAGGCCGCCGCCGCTTGCGAACGAATTCGGCGATCAGAATGGTCAGCGTCGCCGCGGTAATCGTTACTCCGAGTTCGGGCATGGGCTGGATGGTAGCCCAATCGGAAGCCCAGCCGGCGCAAGATTTCGACGGGCCGCGCATCCCGACTTTTGATACTCTTGAATCCCTTCATGGCGCCCTCGGTATCCGGAAGAGCGGCCAGCCGGAACAGCACCGCGACCACCACATGACCCAGCCCACGCAGCCCAAAACGCTGGTACGAGGCCTCGGATTGGTCCAAGCGACCTCGCTCAACATGATTTACATGGTGGGCATCGGTCCGTTCGTGGTGATCCCGTTTGTGATTCAGTCCATGGGCGGCCCGCAATGCCTGCTGGCATGGTTGGCCGGCGCGCTGCTGGCGCTCTTCGACGGGTGCATTTGGGCGGAGCTGGGCGCGGCGATGCCCGAGGCGGGCGGCAGCTACGTTTTTCTGCGGGAGGGTTACGGCCGGGAGGGGTGGGGCCGGTTGATGTCGTTCATGTACATCTGGCAAACACTCTTTCAGGCGCCGCTGGTGATCGCCTCCGGAGCGTTGGGCTTTGCCGGATACTCGCGATATTTTGCGGGCAAGTGGATCGGCGTGAGCACTATGCCGTCGTGGCTGGACAAAACTTATAACCCGCTGGTCGCTTGTGCCATCGTGATGCTGATCGTCGCGCTGCTTTACCGGCGCATAGAGGTAATTGGCAAAATGTCAGTGGCGATCTGGGTGGTGGTGATCGGCACGCTGCTGTGGTTGATTTGGGGCGGCGCCACGCACTTCAATCCTAAGCTGCTAGCGGTTCCCACCGGCGGCTGGAGCCTTTCGTGGCTGTTCTTCGCGGGGCTGGGGCACGCCTCGGTGCAAACGGTGTACAGCTACCTGGGCTACTACAACGTTTGCCATCTGGGCGGCGAAATGAAAAATCCCGAGCGTAATATCCCGCGCGCGATTTTCATTTCGATCGTTGGGATTGGAGCGCTGTATCTGGCGCTGCAGACCAGCATTCTGAGCGTGGTGCCCTGGCAGGAGGCGCAGAAATCGCAATTCGTGGCCAGCCTGTTCATCGAGCGCGCCTATGGAGCGCACTGGGGAGCGGTGATCACTTTTCTGATCCTGTTTATCGCGTTTGGATCGCTGTTCGGAGCCACCGTGGGCTATTCGCGCATCCCGTACGCCGCGGCCATCGACGGTAATTTCTTCTCGGTATTCGGCCGAGTGCATCCCACCAAACAATTCCCGTACGTTTCCCTGCTGGCGCTGGGTGCGGCGGCGTTTGTGATTTGTCTGCTGTTCAAGCTATTTGCGGTAATTCGCGCCATCCTGGCAATGCGTTGCCTCATCCAATTCATTGGGCAGGCCATTGCACTCATACGGTTGCGGCGCAAAGGCACACTCGCCATACCTTTCAAAATGTGGTTCTATCCTCTGCCGGTGGTAATCGCTATTATCGGGTGGACCGGGATTTTTATTTCCACCGGACTCATCCCGATATTGTCATCTTTGGGCGCGATGGCAGCGGGATTCCTGATTTACATGGGCCGCGCGAAGGTGCAACATCTGTGGCCGTTTGAGGAGGCTTCGGCTTGAAGTTCCCCAATTTTAACGATTTTGATCATTCGTTTGAAACCGGCAACAGGTTCCATTTCGCGCGCCCGATGTTTTGGACGCGAGCCGCGGTTATCGTTGGGCTCGCGCTCACCGCACTCGGCGCGCCGGCGCGGCTCTCTGCCCAGTCGCTCTCGGAAAGCGTGGAAGCAATCGATAAAGCCCGGGTGACCACGCGCATCCTGTTTATCACCGCGCATCCGGACGACGAGGCTTCGTCGCTGCTCGTTTACTTATCCCGGGGACTGGACGCGGACGTTGCGCTGATGACCCTCACCCGCGGCCAAGGTGGCCAAAACGCAATTGGTCCAGAACAAGGCGCGCAACTGGGTATGCTGCGCACGGAAGAATTGCTGGGCGCCAGCCACCACAACGGGGTCACCCAGTTTTTCTCTCGCGCCCCTGATTTTGGATTTTCGAAAAGCGCCGACCAAACGCTGAAGATTTGGGGAGACGTTCCCCTCGAAGATATGGTGAGAGTGATCCGCACGTTCCGCCCGGACATCGTCATCAACGGCTGGGGCGGCGTGCATTGGGGGCACGGCCAGCATCAAGCCAGCGGAATCTTGACGCCGCAAGCAGTAGTCGCCGCGGCTGATGCGCACAAATTTCCAAATCAGATTCAAGAAGGGCTTACCCCGTGGACCGTTTCCCTGGTTCTCGATAGCGAGCGCGACGAAGTGCCATCCGGATATTTGGTGCCGCTGAACGATGTTTCCCCAGTGTGGGGCAAGAGCTACAACGAGATGGGCCGCGAGAGCTTGGTCTACCATCGCTCCCAGGGCGTAACCATGTTTGCGGATTCTCCGTTCTTTCGGCGGCCGCAATACCTGATCGTCGAGCCAAAAACTTCCGGCGACGTGACCAACGCTTCGCTCCACCGCAACGTCCTGGCGAATCCGCTTCCCGATCTTGCGCACCGCTACCCCAGCCTGGAAGCGGCGTTGCGGCCGGCGCTGCAATCCGTCGACCAGCTATTGGGAGAGGCCCGGCAATTGCAGCTCGCGCTCGATCGCACCGGAGCTGCTGCCAAGCTCGCGCAAGGCGCCTTGCAGATACAAGAGCTGCAGAAGGGACTCGCAGGACAATCCGGAGACCAAGCCAGCGCGGCGGGCTGGGAGATCGCCCAGGTGCGCGACCGCATCGATCTTGCGCTGCAGCAAGTAATTGCGTTGCCGCTGCGGGTCCGCGCCGAACGCAACGAAGTGGTGGCCGGCGAGAGCTTTTCATTAAACGTCGATGCCAGCGGCACTCCCGCCGTGCCAGTGAAATGGAGTGTGGCGCCGTCCGGCCCGCTGATGCCCAAGGGCTGGATGGCTACACTCGATGGCGCTAAGAGCGACGCTTCGGACAAGAACAAAGCCGCGGGAAATTGCTGCAAGTACACGGTAAGCGTTCCCGGCGATGCCACGCTGCCCGCCGCATCGGGCGACGTAATCTTGCCCTGGCCGCCTCCGCTGATCGAGGTACCGATTCAAATCAACATTAATGGATACGATCTCGTGACCCGCCAGCCGGCGGTGGCGGTGGTCGCCACTTCCACCAACGTGGATACTTATCCGCTTGAGCTGGTGCCCGCCATTTCTCTTTCGGTGGAACCGCGCCACGTGATGCTGCCGGCGAGCGCCGCTGCCGGAAGCGACGCGAAACATGTCGAGCTGCTGGCTCGCGTCCGCAATCATGGCACCCACAGCGCTTCCGTTTCGGTGGGAATGGACGTTCCGGAAGGATGCAGCTTGGCGAAGATTCCCGCGCTCGAAATCCCTCCGTCCAGCGATCAATTGGTCCGCTTCGATCTCGCGCTGCCGCCCCACGCCAAGCCGGGCTCGTATCCGTTGAAGCCATTCGCGCGCGTGGGCGACCGAGATTTTCGCGTTTCCTGGGAACCGCTGCCGTCGCGTCCCACTCTGCACTGGAGCGAACCGGTGGACGCCAGCGTCGACGTTCTCGATTTGGACATCCCAGAAAACATGCACATCGGCTACATAACCGCGGGAACTGACCCCATACCCGAAACGCTCCGCCAATTGGGGATCCGCGTGGACCTGCTCGATGAAGTGGCGCTGGCATTCGACGACTTGAGTCACTACGACGCAATCATCGTCGGCATCCGCGGCTACGAGTTGCGCCCCGACGCGGTTCGCTCAAACTCCCGGCTGATGGACTACGTCGAGCACGGCGGGACGCTGGTGGTGCAATACGAGCGCGATTTCGCGTGGCAAAAATCTTTGCCGCCTTTCCCCGCCACCATGGGCCAGCCTGCCGCGCGGGTCACCGACCCGCACTCTCCGGTCCGTTTCCTGCTGCCGCAGAGCCCGCTGCTGAATTATCCCAACAAGATCACTCTTGCAGATTTCAACGGCTGGGTGCAGGAGCGCGGCCTCTATTTCTGGGGCGAATGGGATCCGCGTTATAAGGCGGTTCTGGGGCTGAAGGATTTCGGCGAGCCGGAAGTGACCGGCGGGCTGGTAACCGCGGTTGACGGCAAGGGCGTCTACATCTACACCGGGCTTTCGTTCTTCCGGGAGTTGCCCGCCGGCGTCCCGGGAGGGTATCGGCTGTTCCTCAACCTGATCAGCCAGTCGCGTGTACACGCCGCCAAGAATTAGCTGGTCCAACGGAGAATCCTACGGTGTCTGCTGAAACACATCGCGTGCTGCTTGAACACCAGCCCGCTCGGGAAAATTCCGCCGTTCAACTCGAGCTCGAGCCAACCATGGTGCGCATCCCGGAAGGATGGTTTCACATGGGATGTGAAACCGCGCGCGACGACGAGAAGCCCGTCCATCGCGTTTGGATCGATGCGTTCGAGATGGCCGTGCACCAAACCACGAATGCAGAATACGCGCGGTTCCTGGCGGCCACCGGCCACCGCACGCCCCTGAACTGGAACCAGCCGAATTTCGATCTCCCCGACCATCCGGTGGTGGCCCCGTCGTGGTTTGATGCCGCAAAATACTGTGAATGGCTTTCGCGATGGTCGGGGCGCCGGTACCGCCTGCCCACCGAAGCGGAATGGGAACGCGCGGCGCGTGGCGGAGCGGAGAACCAGCTTTATCCTTGGGGAGGTGCGGCGCCGGAAACGGTTCCGGACTATGCGCTGCGCTGGAAGAATGGTCCGGAGCCGGTGGCGCGTTACGCGCCCAATCCGTTTGGGCTTTTCGACATCGGCGACAACGTGCACGAATGGTGCGCGGATTTTTACGCCGCCGATTATTACCGTTCGTCGCCGGAATCCAATCCGCAGGGGCCGGCGTCCAGTTCGCGGCGCGCTTCGCGCGGCGGATCGTGGCGGCACGCCATCAAAGTTTCACGGTGCGCCGCACGCTCCAGCATCCCTCCCGAGTTTCAATATGCGGATTACGGATTCCGCGTAGCCCGCGACATACCCCCTGCCTAACTTCGAAGCTCGCCGACCAAGGCACGTCGCTCGATTCCGGGTAGAACCCTCAGGTTTCACCAGCCATCGATTCGGTCACATCATCGACCATGATCCGACTGCGAACTCTCCCCGTTCCCGGGGAGAGGCAGGGAGTCCAATCACGAGTTCGGCGGAGTAGTTGCCCTCGCCATGACGGATAACGGACGGCCCTGCGTGCCCACCCGTTGCGCTTCTGCTTCGAACGTGCGCAACATCCCATACAACCGCACCGCCAGCTTGCGCGCGACCGCCACTTGGGCGACCCGCGCTCCGCGGCGACGCTGGTCACCGAGCAACTGCAGAATCAACCGCGCGTCGCGTATGTCGGTCTTCTGATGGCCAACGTTCGCGGCACGAATTTCCGCAGCGTCCCCGATCCACAACTCATGGCCCAATTCGGTGAGCAATCTCTCGACTTTTCGCTGTTGGTTTTCTGCGCCCGGTGCTAACGGCGCCGTGTTATTCTCGCGAACGAACCGCAGGGGGAGGAATGAACATGAGTCGAACGAGCGGCAGAACGATCCGCTGGCTCACCATTTGGGCGATGTTGGTTCTGCTTTCGGTGCCCACCTTCGCGCAGAAAAAAAATAAGAATGCCGGCAGTGCTGATTCGAACTTGCCGATGCCTCCGGTACCGGCGCCCGACGAAATCGATCACAACATCGGAGAGATGCTCGGCGCCTGGCAGGTGGGCGACGTCGATGCGATGCACAAATATTACGATGACGGCGTGACGGTGGTGGCCGGAACGTATGAACCGCCGATTGTCGGCTGGGCGAATTACGCGGCGGCGTACCAGAAGATGCACGCACGAATCCAAGAAATGCAGTTCGTTCGGCGGAATACCGTTATTCGCGCTCGCGGGGATCTGGCGTGGGCGATGTATCAGTGGGAATTTTACGGCACCGTGGATCACGTGCGAACCAACGTGGTGCACGGACAAACCAGTTTGGTGTTTTCAAAAACCGGCGATCGCTGGCTGATCGTGCACAATCACACGTCGGAGATTTGCGATGAGGCCCCGGCGGCAGCGGCACCCAGCGCAATGCCGGAAGCTCCGCCCGGCGCCGCGCCAAAGACCGCTCCGAGCCAATAGCTGGGCGGATCTCAGTGGTTAGCGGCGGAAAGCTTAGAAGCTCTGGAAGCCGAGGTACAGCCACAACCCGCCCGCGGCAACAAGCAAAATGCCGGACAAGACCCACAGAGAGCGGATCGGTGTGTCCAGGTGGTCGATGCGGTCGACGACATCCTTCTGTTCGTCGGCGATCGACTGCACTGCGCCATCCAGAAACATCTGGTCATCCTCGTGGCCAACCAGTGTGCCGCGATAGATGATCAGGCAGACCAGTGTGGCGGTAATGACTCCCCAAAGGGACGCCAGCAGAACGAATATAGTGTGCAGCATCGAGACTTCTCCGTCCCCGATAAGGCCGCAGAGTATCGTTTGAGAGGGTGACGGCCGCGGGGTCCAAAGCGCGCAAAAAGTATATATGGCGTGTAGGCAGCGTCAAGTCCGCAAATAGACGTAATTTGGATGGGTGTCGTAAGACATACCCTCTCGTTCGGTACTGTAAATGGCCAGTACTGCGTTGTTCGCTTTCTGCAACATTCGCTGGGATTTGGCGTTGGGGGGCAAGCGAGTTACACCCTTTGGCTGGAAGGCAGTGCGTGGAGTGCCCTTCGCTTTTCTTTCGACGGTGCGGGGCTTCGTTAAGGCCCAAGCCCGCCGGGGCGGGGTTGCGAGGCGAGATTCGCGCCGCCCGCGTGCCAACCAGGTAAGGAAGGGGACATCTCTGATAACGCCGGCTCTGTCAAGATCTTTTGATCTCCGCGGCATCCCCGATCCATACCTCGATACCCAGTTCTGTCAGTAACCGCTCGAGCCAGCGGGAGTAGCCGGTGGCTTCTATCCCCACGCGGATGCTCACTTCTCGCTGCGCCAGTTCCCGGTAGAATTTCTCCGCCTCTTGATCACTGTGGTTCAGTCGCCGTTCACCGCATTTCCCGGTTTCGTTATCTACAAACGCGATGTACTGATCGCTCGGGTGGTAATCCACGCCTATTAATCAACATAGCCTGCTCCTTTCTCCCGAGCCTATGGTCTCGACAAACCACAGTCTACTCAGGTCGAAGGAGCCGGCGTTGTCATGAGATCATTTCTAACGAAGTTTGACAAACCTAATGAACCCTGATTGACTTGTTCCGGACCAGACGATAGCATTCGCGTTCACGAAGGATCCTTGCCTCATGGTTGGCCAGACTTTCTCCCACTACCGCGTCCTCGAAAAGCTGGGCGGTGGTGGTATGGGGGTCGTCTATAAAGCCGAAGACACCCGGCTCGGCCGAAACGTGGCCCTGAAGTTCCTTCCCGACGATATTCCCTCGGACCGCCAGACCCTGGAGCGCTTCCATCGCGAGGCCCGCGCTGCGTCCGCGCTCAACCACCCGAATATCTGCACGATCTACGACGTTGGTGAACACGAGGGCCGGCCTTTTATTGTGATGGAGTTGCTGGATGGCCAGACCCTAAAGCACGTGATCGGCGCGCGGCCGATGGAGATCGATCCGCTTCTCCAGCTGGGAATCGAAATCGCCGATGCACTCGCCGCCGCCCACACCAGCGGGATCGTCCACCGCGACATCAAGCCCGCCAACATCTTCGTCACCCAACGGGGCCAAGCCAAGATCCTCGATTTCGGACTCGCCAAGATCGCGCCCTCACGGCAGCGAGCTGGCAAAGACCTCGAGGTCTCCGCTCAGGCAACTGCGGCCATTAGTCCGGAGCATCTCACCAGCCCGGGCACAGCCATGGGCACCATCGCTTATATGTCACCCGAGCAAGCACTGGGGAAGGATCTGGATGCGCGCACCGATCTGTTCTCCTTTGGCGCCGTGCTTTATGAGATGGCTACCGGCAAAGTTGCTTTCGGTGGTGACACCTCGGCGTCGATCTTTGATTCCATTCTCCACGGCGCGCCCAAGCCGCTGGCTCGGCACAATCCGGAGGTTCCCGGCGAGCTGGAACGGGTAATCATCAAGGCCCTCGAGAAAGACCCGGATCTGCGCTATCAGGCTGGGTCGGACATAAGGACTGACTTGAAGCGGCTGAAGCGCGACCGCGACTCCGCCGGCCGCGTGACCGAATCAAAGGGTCACGGAACGGCGGCTCGGCAAACGGCGCCGGCGCCGGCTGCGGAAAAATCAGTGGCGGTATTGTATTTCGAGAACCTGAGCGCGTCGAAGGATGATGAATACTTCCGCGACGGAATGACCGAAGACATTATCACCGAGCTCTCCAAGATCACTGAACTGCAAGTCTTCCCGCGCGCCGCGGTGTACGCGTACCGCGACAAACCGATCACTGGACCGCAGGTCGGGCGCGAACTGAACGCCGCCTGCGTGCTCACCGGAAGCTTGCGCCGGGCCGGCAACCGCCTGCGCATCACGGCACAGCTCGTCCAGACACAGTCGGGCCATTCCATTTGGGCGGAACGCTACGATCGTGAGCTGAAGGATGTCTTCGAGGTGCAGGACGAGATCGCCCGCAACATCAGCCAGGCCCTGCGCATTAAGCTTTCGCCGCAAGAAGAAAAGGCCATCTCCCGCAGGCCCACCGAAAGCGCCCAGGCCTACGACTATTATCTGCGGGGCCGCCAATATTTCTACCAATGGCGGCGTAAGAGTTTTGACTTCGCCAGACAGATGTTTGCCCGCGCTATCGTGATCGACCCAGGGTACGCCCGCGCCTACGCCGGCGTGGCGGACTGCTGCTCGATTATCTACACCTACTATGAGAGCAGCGAAGACAACCTGAACGAGGCCGATGCAGCGGCGCGTAAGGCTCTGGAGCTTGATCCGGAGTTGGCCGAGGCGCATGCCTCTCGCGGACTCGCTCTCGCCCTGGGCAAGAATTTCCAAGGGGCCCGGACGGAATTCGAGACTGCCATCCGGCTCAATCCGAAGCTCTTCGAGGCTTATTACTTCTATGCGCGGGCCTGCTTCCAGGAAGGAATGTTAACCGAGGCAGCAGACCTTTACGAGCAGGCCTGTCGCGTAAATCCCGATGACTACCAAGCCCCAAGCCTGCTCTCGACTGTTTACTATGGGTTGGGCAATCCCGAAAAGGCTGCGGCGGTCCGGGAGCGTGCCTTGCATTTGTCGGAGCGGCACGCCGAACTTCACCCCGACGATCCACGGGCGCTCTATTTGGGCGCGGTGGTGCTGGCTCGTATGGGAAAGCACGAACAAAGTTTCGATTGGGCCCGGCGGGCGCTCGCGATCGATCCCGAAGAGTCTTCGATTCTCTATAACGTGGCCTGCGCCTACGCCATTGCGGGGCGGGTTGAAGACTCAATGGACTGCCTGGAAAAGGTGCTCACCCACGGGGCCTGGTACAAGAATTGGGCGCAGAATGATTCCGACCTCGATTCTTTACGCGGCCGCGCCCGCTTCCAGGCGATGTTCAAATAGCGTTTGCCGAAGGGATTAGGATTCGGCCCTTGCGAAAAACCAAACAAAAACGGCTAAAGTCCCGACTTTATTGTCACTTGCTGATTTTTCCAAGGTCCGTTAGAACGCCTTAGAGGTCCTTTGGACACGCGAATTATGCCCTATTCTGGCAACAGTTGACGGTGGCGATTTCAGTATGCAAGCCATACTCAACGGTGGCCCCGGTAGTTGTCCAGCACAAGACTATCGGAGCCAACTTGAAGTATATGCCTGCTCTTCCGCGACTATAGCGGAGGCGTCGAAGAGCTCGACAAGTCGCTGGCCATGTTTCCCTCGTTCGATTTCGAAGCGGCTCTCGCTTATCTCAAGCTTCTCCACCGAGCATGGCTCTATGCGGGTCTTGGATTCTCTCTCGACCGTCATGCCGACAAACTTTTCTTCCGCGGCAAAATTCGCGACCGATTCCTCCAGAAACTTCCGCGCGGCGTCGTCTATCTCGCCGACAAGCGTCCCGGGAACCACTGGGTTCCCACCTGGAAACGCATGTGGTGCCCGAACTCTTTTTGCCTTGCAAGGGAGGCTCGGTGCGCACTTGCGAAGCTCGATTCTGGGGTTGACACCGGAGGCTACGGCGTTGCAGATCGTATACAGTGTGCAGACTTCTATTGGTATGATATCATTGAGTTTGGAGTCATAATGGACATCAGCATCGCAATTTTTTGAGTGTGTCATTCGCGGGGAATTGGAGAAAAACCGATGCGCCGACGCAGCCTGTTGAAGACTGCAATCCTGACCGCGGGCGGCTTGATGTTCTCGCGCGGAATTCGAGCCGCCAAGCTCTCGATCCTGCCCGAGACGACTCTTCCGGATTCCGCCAGACCGCGCATCGGCTACATTCGGGAGACGATTCCCCCCTTTGAAATTCCCAAATATAGCGGCGATACGTACAAGGACCGAGTCCCTGACACCCTCGACATCGCTGAACGGTCGAGGCTCGGCATCAATGCCTTGACGGCGATCGCCGATCCGGCCGCGGACTGCGAAATCTATGGCGCTGCAAATTTTTTCCGCAATCCCGCCACGATGGTGCACGACTTTAACGACTGGACGCAGAATCAGGAAGGGTTCATGGAAGCTTTACCCCTCTTGCGACTCGCGACGAGCGAAAACATGAATAGCCATGTCGACCCCGTCTGGATGCGATCGACACTGCAATCAATCGGCCCGGACGGTTTGCTCTACATTCCGCTGGTTGGCAGACCTTGGGGTCGAACAAACGTCGACGGCGTCAATCCCGTCTGGCGGCCGGATGGTACGACGACCAATTTTAAGGATCCCTCCGTCACGCAATTCGCAAATGTCTCAACATGCCAACGCATGATCGGCACGATGACGATCTATTACCTGCGCGATAAAAATCCGATCTGGACGGCAACGAATCACGCGATGATCCAGCGCTTGAACGAGATTGCCATTCAGCGCCATGACTATTGCTATTACGCGCCGGGATCATTCGAACCAAACGCCAAAGTCGATCTAAATGCGCATATGCCCACAGGCAGTCTTTGGGGAGTCTCGTGGAATTCTCGGCTGATCCAAGGGTTGGCGCAATACTATCGCGTGAGTCACGACGAATCGGCTTTGGCGCTCGCGCAAAAAATAGCGAATTATGCGCGCTACTATTCGGATGTGTTCGATTCGAATGGGCGATGGCTTCTCGATCCCGAGTTTCACAGCACACAAGGATTTCCTGACTATGCCGTGCCCGACTGGGTCCGCGATAAATTCGGCAAGGGCGGCCTGACTTTGGGCGGTCACAGCCATGGGCATCTGATCGCGCTCATTGCTTTGGTCGATTTCGCGGATGCGACGTCCAACCGTGAATTGCTCGAATTCTGCAAGAACAGCTTCGAATGGTCTCGGAATCCAGGCGAAGAATATGGCGTGTCATTGCGCGTCGGTTGGTTCCCCGAATTTTACTTGCCGGCATATCCCAGCGCGGACGCCGATCCGCAGGGCGACATGATCGGAATTGCGCTGAAGCTCTCGGATGCTGGGCTCGGCGATTATTGGGACGATATCGATCGCTGGGTCCGCAATCAATTCGCAGAACAGCAACTCACCGATCTCACTTCGCTGAAGGCTCTGTCCGCTCGTTCCAGTTCCAAACCCGTCGCGTGGAACGAAAGTTCCGATCACGTGGCGGAGAAGTCGTTGGGCGCTTATGGCAGCAGCGTCACCGGCAATGACTGGGCAGCCGGAATCGCGTCAACGGGGATCGCGCAGTGTTGTACGGGCACCTGCACGCGCACGCTCTACTACATCTGGAATCGCATGATTCGGCACCAGGACGACGAGCTCCGCGTCAACTTGCTGATGAACCGCGCTTCGCAATGGGCAGATATCTATAGCTACATTCCGTATGAAGGACGCGTCGATCTTAAGATCAAGCAGGAATGCCGGAATGTGAAACTCCGCGCTCCCGAGTGGATCGGCACCTCAAGCCCGGAATTGGCGTGCAAGGTGAACGGGCAAGATCGCCCACTGACTTGGCAGGGACGATTCGTAAGCGTCGGTGCGGCGAAGCCGAGCGACAACGTTGTGCTAACATTTCCGATCAGCGAGCGGACGGTAAAAGAACGCATTGGACCAGTGACGTATACGCTCGTGTTGCGCGGCAATACCGTCGTTTCGATCGATCCGAAAGGCGCGAACGTGCCGCTCTATCAAGGCCGCGAAGGTTATCGTTCGGGCACGACGCCGTGGAAAGAGGTCACGCGGTTTGTCAGTACTGAAAGTATCGAGTGGTGAATAGAGATCGCTGGTTCCTCCCGGAAGCAATCGCGATTCCGATTCATTCAGTGAATCGAAACAATGTCGGGTAGTTTTTCACACGTACGCCGTCGATGATTGTGTCCTCGCCGCGCTTGGACAAGACAAGCTCCTGCTCAGTTCCGTTGAGGATGTCGATCACCCAACCCTGCCGAACAGGATTTCCTTTCAACGTCACTTTGCACAATTCCTCGGTGATCTCATCTGGCTTGCTGGCGGACGGGTCGGACAGCCACGCGGCCACCATTTGCTCGCTACGGCCCCGTCGAAAAGTAAAGCGCAGCAGATCCTTTGGCGCGTCAATCTCAACAGGAAATTCGGCGGAATGAAAATCGTCGAGTACGGTCGCCAGTGTCCGCCAAACGTAATACATCACCGAGGGTTGTACCGGAGTCGCAATTTCGCTGGGCCACGCGATGCGGCAGTTGGAATCAGCAGTGGCATGTCCCGTGAAATGCACGATCTGCGTGTTGGCTAGCGTGTCCAGACCGCTATGTCCAACCACTGAGATGGCCGACGCAATTCCGTGCTGCAGCTCGGAAAGCGGCGTTCTTGGCGGGTACGTGAAAAAGTGATACAGCTCGCTTGCATAGTATTGGCCGCGAAATCCAAGTTCGCTGCACTGCCGCTGGAATTCGCGAACAGCGTCGAAGTACGAGTGGTCTGGAGGGCCGTAGGGGTGCCATCCCAGGCCATCGATCTTGCGCGCCCAGCCCGGCTTAATCGGATTGCGAGTGTGCGGACCGTGGACGTATTTCCATCCGACAGGATCGCCGTACTCATTCCCACGAAATCCTTCATGAAAAAGATCTGAGCCATTTAGATCGCGCACTGAAAAGTTCGAAAACGCCTGATGCACGCCCGTGAGTTGGAGCAACCCAATGCCTCCCTCGTCACCAAGGCTTTTGTCCACCAAGTCGTGCGAGAGAGTCTCCACTCGAGTCCCGTCTGACACCTCTAACGTGATTCTTCCGTCTTGCACCCTCGCCTTCAATTCGAGATTCTGGCTCAAGTCGGCATCCAAGTTCTTCGCCGACATTCGGGATTTTCCCCATGAATTTCCGACCCGCTCCACTATCACCAGCGGATACCGGCCGGCTCCCGGCCAACATGTCCCGTAGCCTGCCACCACGAAGCTTTCAGGACTGGTGTAGCGGAGCACGATTCCAAAGCGCCCGCGATTCAATGCCCGGACGCTGACGTCGGCGTTCTTCACGTTCACTTTCTCCGCCAACACCAAAGTTGAGCTATCGAGCGCTTTCGTGCTGCCGCCGTTCGCGACGAGCTTCCCGCCGCACACGCCTGCCTTTCGCGGCTGACCTAGAAGAGTAAGCAGAAAATCGGGCGCGAACAGATCCGGGCTGGCGGGCATGACTCGAGCCACGGGGTCAATCCGCTTCACCGTTTCGTACGATTTTTCGAAGATCGTCATGTAGCGTTCTGCGATTTCGTCGTCCCAGCCACAGCCGGTGAACTCGTTTCCGACTTCGTAGACGTAAACGCGCCCCTTCAGATGGCGCACTATAAATTCGACCGAGCGCAGATACGCCGCGAACATTTCCGGACTGAAGTCGGCGTCAAGCGACATCGTCTGGCTGAGCGTTCCATCGGTGAATTTTTGCAAGCGGACTTGGGACCAATCTTCCGTCTGTGGGGGATTGCCATAAAGCGGATTCCCGTAGATGTCCAAGCCCCAGATTAGCTTCACGCCACATCGCTGCAGGTCTGTCAGCCATGCATCCAAAACCGGATCAAATTGGTATCGTCCGCGCTCGTGTTCGAAGTACCCCCAGTCATAAGCTCCCGCCTCGGCTCCAGCGATGCGCAGCCACGTCATTCCCATGTCGTAATGCAGAGGAGCCCAAAGCTCGGCTTGCATAAGGCGGTTGTCGGCGTGGCCGAAGTAGGTAGATGACACCGTCACACCGGCACCGCGGGAGACGAGAGCGAGGTTTTCTCCGTCCGTGTCGCGCACTTCCACTCCGGCGATGGAGAAGAATGTGATCGGTCCAGCGGATGACGGCGAATGAATTCGGGTCGGGAAATTGTTCGCCGTAATCCAGATTTGTTTCACGCGGCGCGGCGCGAACTTGGCGTCGATTCCGTCCTCCGCATTGACGTCGACTGTGTCATTGATGTAGACGGTTTCCCAATGCCAAGCGTCTGTACTGAGTTTTATCGTCAGTTCTTTCGGCAACGCGCGGCCAAAATTCGAATTCCGATAGAAGCCATTGCTGCACACCAATTTCACGGAAGCGACACTGGCTTCGATGGGCAAATCGATGCGGATCCACTCCGGATGAACGTCGGGGGCGAGTGAGCCAAAGCTGCACCAAACTGTATTTGGATCTCCGTCGATTAAATGGATCGGCAGCGTAGGATGGCTGTCGTTCGATCGCGTCCGCGGCACCTGCGCCGTATTCGAACCCAAGAGGTTGTGCTTGATCTCCCAGGACTTCTTCGGTCGAATCTTGACGCGAGGGTTCTTGTTTCCCTCTTGCATCACAATAGCCGGCATCAGGTCGGGGCCTACGCCGTAGATGTACGCAATGTAATCGAGACCGTATACCGGCTCACCCAAACTCTGAGCTTCGACCGACGCGTAATCTAAGAATGTAGGTCGACTTTCCGCGGCTGGAGGTCCAATGACGCCAGGAGGATTGGCTGACGCGTGCGCTTCCGATGGTTCGAGTCCGGGAGTTAGCGCCGATCGCGGCGTCGACCCGACACTCGGAAGATTCGCAGCGAACGCGCGTCCCGCGGCCGCGAGATTCATTATTGTGAGAAAATTCCGGCGGTCCATCTTGGCTCCTTTCGGAGAGGCTCGCTGAGAGGGTAATCCAAATAAGTGAATCGCTTGAATGAATTGCGTAGGACGCAGGTTCAAATCGAGATGGGCGGGTGCGCAAGAAAAACAAACTCTCGGGTCCGGGACCGCCAGTCCGTTGGACCCGGATCCGAGAGTCTCTCCCGCATCGAACGAATCGAAGCGATTAGAACTCCAACTTCGCAGCCAGCTGAATCTGTCGCGGCGTGCTGGCGGACGTGAACTGTCCGAACGCCGACGCGCTGTCGATATCGCTGCCGAGGCCTCCGAATTGATGCCGGTTAAACGCGTTGAAGAAATTCCCCGAGAACTTGAGACGGATTCCCTCGCGAATCGAGAAGTACTTGTTAATGGAAATATTCTCGTTTAAGTACGGGCACCCTCTCACGTTCGGAAGCATGTAGGTGTTGCCAAGAGTAAAGGGAGCAGGATCGGAAAATGCCGCGAGGTTGAGGTACGGTGCCCCGCCCGGGGTATATGACCCGCAACTGACGCCCGTCCGAATCGGAACTCCGGCATTACGCTCAGCTTCGACCAACTTGATTCCGGGAACCGTTGTGTTAGTGCTGACGTTGACCGGGAGACCGGAAAAGTAATTCTGAATCCCGGTGACCTCCCAGCCTCCGACGATCTGGTCAACGACGCCGTGAGCGTCCCGGAGCAGCCACTTTCCTTTTCCGAACGGAAGTTCGTACGCGTAGCTGACTGCCAGGGCTTGCGGAGTGTCCAAAGTTGCCAGCTGTTTGCGAGTCTGTTGCTCGTTGGCCTGGAAGAATCCCGAAAGCAGGTCCTTTGACACAGTGTAACTGAACAAGAACGATAACCCGGCGCCGAACCTTTTCTGCAATGAGAAGGTTCCCGCGTTGTATTCGTTGAACCCGCTCGTGTTGTTCAGGTCTCCGATATAAGTGTATTGAGGAAACGGCAGCAACGCCTGTGCGACGCTGCCGCTGAACCCCGGATACGGAGGCGTTATCCCTGCCGCTACAGCCTGAGGAGAATTAATGTCGTCCAGGAGCAGCGCTCCCAGTGCCAGGTACTTGGGATCGAGTTGATCTTCAGGCCAACCGCGAACCGGTACCAAGGCAGGTGAGGTCGTGAAAATCGAATTCGCCGGGACGTTGATCCCATGCGTGAGTTTGCCCATGTATTCGGCTTTAGCGAACAATCCCCAAGGCAACGAACGTTCCATGCTGAACCCGAATGCCTGCGTCCGGCCCCACTCATTGTTGTTGTACTCAATTTGGTTCACGGCGTTGCCGTTGAGGTAGGACGGATTCGTGGTTGGAACGGGAGCCGCAGTCGGAAATCCGGCGTCCCATTGGAACGCCGGAGTGATGCCAGCGTTGGTAGTAGACGGGGTTGCGCTTCCGACCGTGCCGTAGAAGGATGCGTTCGTGCCTTCGTTAAGCATCGAGTAATTGGGATAGTCAATTAATCCGTAATAAACTCGCGCCACAGTCTTCGTGTCAACCGCATAAGCCAAACCGATGCGAGGGTCGAACATCGCGTAGTTGGGCTTTACGAGGTAGTGGCGTCCGTCATCACCCGGACGGGAGCCCCAGAATGTGAGCGCCCCGAGAAGATCCCCAGCGCCAGGGTTTGGCACGGTAGGGTCAAACGCGCCATAGGAATTGTTGTGTTCCCACGGGCCTTGAGAAGCATCCCATCGCAACCCGAAGTTCACCGTAAGCTTAGAATTGGCGCGCCATTGATCTTGGGCGTAAAGATCCCACCCACGTCCTTGGTGGCGCAGCGTCTCGGGAGAGGAAATCAATCCATTATCGACTTGGCCGATCAGGTAGCTGGCATAACCCCAGCCCGTCTGTGAGAAGTTCGGAAGCCCTGTCTCAACAGCCTTGAAATTGAACTCGCCGGCAGTAAAACTGTTGAGGTTGATATCCGCAATCGCTGATTGCGTCCAGTCACCGCCAAATTTGAGAGAGTGGCTGCCCTTCACCCAGGCCACAAACGAACTTATCGTCGGTACCGTGAACTGCGGGTTGCCGTAATTTAGATATTGGGTCCCAAAACCAGTCATGTTGGCGATCGACACGACCGGAAGGTTCGGTGTATATACTCCCTTCAATCCCGCCGCCTGGCCCGCCGTCGCCGCCGGTTCGGTGCCCATGTTTAGTACGCTTCCGACATAGGCCGCCGAGACGTTTAACGTATAGAGCAAATTCGGCCTAAGCGTTGCTGTCATACCGAGCCGAACCCGATATTCAAATTGCGGCAGGAATTGAGTGGTCGTCAGCAACGGGCCAAAGTTCGTGGCGCCGCTGACCTGATAATAGGTTGGAGCGGCGTCGATCCCGGCAGTCGCGCGGTATTTGTCGTTAAACTGGTGATCCACTTTTAGCGAAAACTTGTCGATGTTGAACGGCGACGGTGCCTTCGATCCGACCCAGTTATTCTGGATTGCGCCAGGAATCGTCGGCGAAGGATATCCCTTCTGGAAGAATTGCGAGAGGGCACTGAAGGACGAGGGGCAAATCGTGTTCAGAACGCCATTGCACGCGTATGGGTCTCGGATGAAGGTTCCGTCGGGGAGCTGCCGCGTCGTCGTCGGGTCGTAAATCTCTCCCTGGTAGACGGGCCTTCCCAGATCGTCGGTTCCAACTTGCGGCCCAAGTATCTGGGTGAAGTCACCGGCTTGCTGCTGAGCCGTGGGGAGACTGGCTACCACGCCAGCCGGAACAACGCGATATCGGAAGAAATCGATCGCTCCGAAGAAAAACGTCTTGTCCTTACGAATAGGTCCGCCGATCGCGCCGCCAAACTCATTCTGGTGCTCAGGTGAACGATTGGCTGCGAAAAAGTTCTTCGAGTCCAAGTCTGTATTCTGAACATACTCAAATGCGCTACCGTGAAAGTGGTTCGTGCCAGACCTCGTGACGAGCGCAACTTCCACGCCATCATCCCAGCCCTGTTCCGCATTGAAGTTCGACGCCAAGCGCAGTTCCTCAACGGCCTCGGGCAAAATCGACGAAAACTCAGTGACCGTCTGGAACTTCTTGTACCCGGCGTCCATTCCATCAATCGTGTACCCGGCTTCGTTCGTGTTGCCGTAACCGTTCGACCCTTCGATCGAAGCTGCCGAAAACGAGCCGTTCTGCGCGCCGTTGGTGCCGGCGGGGTTGTAAATGACAGTGGAAAGTGTGGTCAAAAACGAGAGGGCGCTTCGCGGCTGACCGCCCATTTGCAAGGGCAAATCGCGAATCTCTTCATTGGTCGTCGTCGTGCCCATGACAGAGTCGGTCGTGTCGAGCTTCGCGGCCGTGGCGGAGACCGTTACGCTTTCGGCGACAGCACCGACAGTAAGCCGAACGTCGTATGTCAGATCCTCGCCGGCATCCAACCGTATATTCTCAACGGACTCCGTCTTGAATCCCGTATTTGTGACCTTCATATCGTAGTAGCCAATCGGAAGGTTGAAGAACGCGTATGCGCCGGCGCCATTGGAAGTCGTGGTGGTTACGACGCCGGTCGTGCGTTCGGTCACTGCCAGCGACGCGCCGACAACTGCAGCGCCACTCGCATCCTTTACCGTGCCCTTGATGCCGCCGGCGTTCTGCAGCGTTTGAGCATGAAGGGGAATAGCGAAGAACAGCGCGATGATCCAGCCCAGCACAAGGCTGAGACGCGAAAGGCGATTCATCGCAAGAATCTTTTTGTTCGGGAAAGAAAACGCGCCACGGGCACAGTTCGAATTCGCTCTCGCGGCAACCAGCTCGAGCTCGACGTCGCCGCGGATAAAGTCGATCGGCGCTTCTGATCCCATGTTGTCGTTCGCTCGAAGCAAATCGCTGTTCATCGCCATCCTCCGTTAACAGAACATTTCCCGCTACCGCAGACATCCGCGCGAGCTTCTTAGGACACGTGAAATCGACTGATGATCCAAATTTGCAACAGAAAACCGCGAACTATTTACTGTATACAGTTCCTATTACTCGCCGCCGTCTCGCTTGTCAATCCTTTTCAATACGCTGAACACTAGATTTTCGCCGGACCGAAGGCCCCGAAACCTCAAAAGACCCGGCGTGCCACGCGGTCCCACCAAATTCGTCGGCCAGCGCCCCACAGCTCTATTGGACCCGGACAAATGAAAGGCATACCGGTGACGGGACGTCGACCTTCTCGCCTGTCCCGGCCAGGTGGCCGGAGCGTTGATCCACGTGAAATACCACGATCTCGTCCGAATCCTGATTGCCGACCAGTAGAAAGTTCCCCGTCGGGTCGATGGCAAAGTTGCGTGGTGTCTTGCCCCCCGTCGGAACTTCCTGAACAGAAGCGAGAGTTCCCTTTGCCGGGTCGATCGCAAATACCGCAATGCTGTTGCGCCCGCGATTCGACGCGTATACAAAATTGCCCGATGCCGCGACCTCGACTTCGGCCCCCGTGTTTCTGTCCTTAAAATCTGCGGGTAACGTGGAGACTGTTTCGAGATGCTGAAAGGCTCCTGAGCGCGCATCGTAAGACAGCGCCGAAAGCGACGACTGCATTTCATTAATCGCGTATGCGAATCTGCCGTCGGGAGTGAACGCGACGTGACGAGGCCCTGAGCCCTCCGACGATTGCCAAAATCCTGGGTCATTCGGCAGAAGAGCTCCTGTAGCTTCATCGAAGCGATAGGCGAAGACGCGACTCAACCCCAAATCGGGGATGATCGCGAAGCGCTGGTCCGGAGAGAGAACGACCGAGTGTGGATGCGAATTTTCCTGATGCGGCGCGTACCCGGCGACCCCCATTTGCACGGAAGCGCTAGGGTCTCCCAACGAACCGTCCACGCCGATCGGCCGGCTCGCCACGCCACCGTAATAACTCGCGACGATTGCATATTTGCCGTTTCTGCTGACGGTGACGTAGGCGGGATTCGCTCCCGGCGCTGGAACCTGATTCAACAATGTCAGTTTGCCCGAGTTGTGGTCGATACGAAACGAGCTGATCGCCCCGTTCTTCTGGCCCTGATATTCCCCAATTTCATTCACCGCGTATAGGAAATGCTCGCCCGGATGCACGGCGAGGAAGCCCGGATTTAGCGTCTTTGCGGCTACGCCAACGATTTTCAGTGCTCCGGTTTTCGAGCTAAAGCGACATAGGTACAAGGTCCTTGTCGGGCGATCATCGTTATATCGGGCTGTCCCGACATACACCCAGTATTCGCCGCCTGCCTCCATCCGTATCGTCGGTGCAGAGTTCGTCATAGGACATGTTGCCGCAATCAGAAGGCCCGTGATCACTACGCTGATGCGACTGACAAGGTCCATCGATCGGTGACCCTCGAGACGCCGAAGCGCCGAAACGAAGCCTAATAGTTGACGACGCGAGCAGAATACTGTATACAGTTTGGCTCCTGCGTCAAGCGAATTCTAAGAGTCTTACGGCATCCTGCTCCGCTCGACTACGGACCGAGGAGGTTGAATGCTTCGAAAAATCGCTGCGCTGTTCTTTGTTACGCTGATTGCGAGCGCGCTTCACGGACAACCGGAAAAGCAAGAGCTCGATCCGCTGTCAAAATGGGCCACGATCGCCCTCTACGAATCCCATGTTTCATTTAATGTTGTCTACGGCAAGGCGAATAACGTCGACCTTCGACTCGATGTGATCACGCCAGGACCAACCTCAGTTTCCAGACCAACGCTCATCTATTTTCACGGAGGTGGTTGGCTGGAGGGAACGAAGGAGAGCACACTGCTCTACGGGTTGCCGTATCTCACGCGCGGGATGAACTTTATTAACGTCGAATACCGCATGGCGCCTGAGTCTCTCGCACCGGCCGCTGTCGAAGATGGCCGCTGCGCTTTGCATTGGGCTTACGATCACGCGAGCGACTACGGAATCGACACGTCGAGGATCGTCGTGTCGGGACATTCGGCCGGCGGCCATCTCGCGCTGATGATGGGCTTGCTCAATCCGAAAGACGGGTTCGATAACAGCTGCCGGCGACAATCCAACGATTGGCGGTTGGGAACGATTCAAGATGTGAAAGTGGCAGCGGTCGTGGATTTCTTTGGCCCAACCGACCTCCCGAAGTTGCTCGAAGGCCCAACGACGAGAAATTTCGTGGTTCGCTGGTTTGGGGGTATGCCGGATCGGATGGAGATGGCGAAACGCGTTTCTCCAATCACGTACGCCCGCCCAGGCGCACCTCCCATCCTCGCCATCGTGGGTGACAAAGACCCAATAGTTCCTTACTCTCAAGCGACGAGCCTTCGCGATGCGCTCGATCGCGCCGGCGTTCCGAATCAGCTTCTGACGATTACCGGCGGCGGGCATGGATCGACTACGCCCTTTGCATGGACGCGGGAACAAAATCTGGAAACGCAAGCCGCGGTATTCGCGTTTCTGGAGAAATACGGAGTGCTGCCGGCCGATCACTAATCTAAGTCATTGCGGCATCAGTTATTCGAAGGCCCGTTCGGACGAGCACAGCCAGGGCAGGCGACGCGCGCCCGAACAGAACCACTTCAATTTAGCAAATGAATTCGCAGCTCATTTCGTCTTTGCTTGCGTCTTGCCGCTTAACACCGCGCGGACTTGCTTCGCAACATTCTCGGCGTACACTTGCGCGCCGTAACTGCTCGGATGTATGTCGTATGGCACGTTGTACCATTTGTTGATCTCGTCGGCGCTGACACCCTGCGGTAGCTCCACCGTCATATCGACGATGTGCACGTTGCCGGCCGCCTGCATGAAATGCTGGAAGATCGCGTCAGATTTGTGCGCCAGGCACTCGGTCACCATGGGGTGATGCAGAATTAGAATTGGATGCGGCACCGACGCTAACTCGGTGATCGCTTCCGCACTTGCTCGGATACCTTGATCTTCGGTGTCAAAATGCAAAGTGGAAGGCGACCCCGTGCCACCGGCCGACTTGGCGGTCGCGCGCTTCGTCAGCTCAAGTTTCGGATAGAACCCGAGACGCCCTTGCGAAATTGTGGCAAGCAACTCCGGATTCAGCGAATACCACGGAAGTTGCCGCAGTGAAGCCATATATATCCGCCGCTTGATCTCGTCGGCTCGCTGTCGGTAGTCCTCATGCGCCGGGTCGATGATGAATGCGTATCCGTTGCGGCAGGCGGGATTTCCAATATCAACGGGAAGCGCGGTGCAGGCAAACATCCCGTAATCATTGTCGCCAAATTGGAGTGTGTCCCTATAGATGAATCTCCGCAGGATGTCGTCGCCGATGAAATTGACAATAACAAGATCCGGATCAAAATTGGCGGCGCGAGAACGATAGACGGAAGGCCATTGAGTGAGTCCCGTTCCGTCGAGACCGAAATTGAGGACACGAATGTTCGACTTGCCGACCGTTCGCTTGAAATCGTCGTCGGCACCGAAGAGGCGCTCGAGTGCCGTCGGCCACGGCACCGTCGATGTCGTGGTCGCGCAGAAGGAATCTCCAAGAATCGCGATTCGAAACTCGTCCGGCCCTTTCGCTGTTTTCACGTCCGTCGGCGACCCGAACATTGCCATGTTGTTCGTGATGATTTCACTCTCATGGGACTGAAGATCGTCGTCCGCGTCATACAGCCACTGATGATTGCTCGCGTTCGACTGATAGGCGTAGCCCGCCTCCAAGTCCACTTTGTAGATCGGAGATTTGAAGCTGGAGAATGGATAGTGGATATTTTTATCGACGCCGGATTTAAGCTGTTTGTAGCGATAGAAGCGGAATCCGACTTCCAGGACAGCATATATCAGCAGAGTCCAAGCGATTAACCGAAAGGCGCCCCGCAGCAGTTTCATATCTCGAGCAGCTCCTGTTGTGCTTTCAGCGTGTGCACGCCGCTTGCGCTGAAGTTAGGTGAGTTCTTTCACTACCGCGGACGCGCGGGGTTCCCACCAGCTCGCGATTTCTTCCAGGGTCTTGCCTTTTGTTTCCGGGACCAATCGCCAACAAAAAAAGAAAGTGAACAGACAAATCACCGCGAAAACCCAGAACGCGCCCGCAGCAGATCCGAAATGGTGTTCGAATGATCCGGTCATGATTGGGAAGGAAAAATTCGCGCCGAAGTCGGCGATCCACAACGCGGTGGACGCCACGGCCATGCCCATGCCGCGCGTTTGATTCGGGAAAATTTCGGCCATGATGAGCCACATCACGGGAGCGAGCGTCATCGAGTAGGCAGCGACCGCGAGCATCATCGTCAGCGGAACGGCGAGACCCGTAACGTGAAATTGAAAAAACACTCCCATGATAATGAGGCCCAGTGCCATTCCGATCGAGCCGTAGAGCAGCAGAGGCCGGCGTCCCGCCCAATCTACGAGCCAAAACGCGACGATCGTGCAAATCAAATTCCATCCACCGATGAGCAGGCTGATGAAAATCGCCTTTGAAGCCTGCGGGAATCCCGCTTCCTGCATGATGGTCGGTGCATAAAACAGCAGAACGGTTACGCCATCGAATTGCTGCAGAATCGCCAATCCCACAGCGATCAAAAGTGCGATGCGGATTCCGGGTTTGAACAAATCGCCCACACGCGCTTTTACCGGGCTAGATGTTTCGCGAATCGCCCGCAATTCCGCCTGCGCATCTTCTTCGCTGCTGATTCGACGGAGTCCTTTCAGCGCTTCATCGATGCGGCCTTTGAGCGCAAGCCATCGCGGACTCTCGGGAACGAAGGCCAATCCAATCAGGAATACGATCGCGGGAATCGCCGTCGACCCGAACATCCATCGCCAGTTGCCGGAGAACGACAGAGTGTAGGTGACAACGTATGAGATCAGTGCGCCCACGACGTTTGACACCTGCGTGATGAACACTAGCCGTCCTCGGATGTATGCCGGCGCGATCTCCGCAATGTACATCGGCGAGACGATGCACGCCGCGCCGACGCCAAAACCGCCCAGAATTCTGAATGCGTTGAACTCAGTGATGTTGGTCGGATACGCCGTTCCGATTGCCGACAGCGCGAACGTTGCGGCGGCCGCAATCAGCGTTCGTTTTCGGCCGACTCGATCGGCCAGCCATCCTCCGATCGATGGGCTTATGAAACAGGCGAGTATCGCGCTCGTCATCGCGAAGCCGACTTGCGGGGGCGTCAGATCGAATTGCTTTTTAAGGAAAATGATCGCGCCCGACATGATGATGATGTCGTAGGTCAGCAAGAATCCGCCAACCGCCGCGATAATTGAAATTAGATAAACGTAAACGTTGTTGTGAGGTGCCGGGTGATGTTCTATGCCCGCGTCCTGCTCCGTCGACGTCACCAGAGAATTTCCTGTTCGGGCACGAAGCGCGTGACCTTATTCCACGCCACTTCGCTGGTGCGATACTTGGCGCGATCGGTGTAGAGCGGTCCATTTTTCCCCGGCGGGTCGATCGACACGACCGTGTTGCCTTTGATCACAAGCGTGTAGGTGTTCGGACCGATTTTTTCGCGCACCGTGCGTTCGGAGATCGGAAAGAAAAGCTCCGCATGGTCGCCCGCTTTGACGGCGCCGATGTTGACATAACGCCCTTCCCAATGCAGCGGGCGGGTGCTTCCGTTGACCTTGGCGCTGATTGCCGGGTTTCCGTTTTCGATCCATTCCGGCGCGCGCAGAAATACGTTGCGGCAACTCTGTTTCACTTTCAGATCGACTTGGCCTTTGTAGGGCACGTAGCTATAAACCTCCGCCCAAGGCGACGCACGATTCATCAACAGGTTGACGCGGAGATCATCGCCTTGACGATTGACCATGTGCTCCCAGACGTAATACAGTCCGCGTGCGGCGTTACCCGTGCAACAGTGCTGGATGCCTCGGAACCTCGCCCATTCGTTTACGTCCGCCCAACCGGCCCATCCGCCGATTGTTTTTTCGGGAACATGGTCCCCCGTTTCGTTAAACGCGACATCCTTCTTCGGCTCATGTTCAGCGAACTTGTAAATCCATTCGCAGTTTGTGAGCTGCGCTTCCGCAAAGTGGTTGCGCACGAACCGATCGAGATCGTCCCAGTGATCGGCCGCACCGCTCTCCGTCAGCTTTACGGCGACGCCGAACAAATCGCCGAGCGTGCAGCTTTCACACGCGGTATAGCCGGGGACGTACCACTCCGGGAACCAACCGACAAGTTTCGACACGCCATACTCTGGCCCGGGATTCGTGCCCCACAGATAACTCTTGTTGCAAAATTCGAGCAGCTCGCGGTCTTTGGTGACTGCGCCGTATTCGACAATGCTCAACAGGCCGATCGCGTGCCCTTGCCCGTGGCCTCCGAACTTCAGCCCCTCGACGTTGAATTCCTCTCCGAAATTCTTCCAAGTCTTCCGATTGCTCAGCTCCGGATCGAGAAGCCACCGGCCTTCGTCATCAAAAATTTGGCCGTGATGACGAGTGTAGTTCGTCAGCTTTGCGGCAAAATTCAACGCAGGCTCATAACCGGTTGCTCGATAATATTGCGCCAGCGCCTGAACGCCGCGCGTGTTCCAAGAAACGCCCCAAAGGCTTCCGAGAGGAATCGGACTATTCGGATCGACTTTCGCATTCGGCTCAAATGAACCCGCGGCGAAATAAGCGAAGTCGCCACGATCGATCGCTAGTTCGGATAGCCGACCAATCATTTTCTCGCTTGCTGCCTTCCAGATCGGATTGCCGTCCCGAGTGTGGTACAGCGTCATTGTGCCGATAATTCTCTCGCACGAGGAAAGGTTGGCGATCTGGGTGACGGTTGGATCTTGCGTACTGGTTCGCGAACCGTCGGCCCTCCACACAGGATCGACGCCCTCCGCCTTGATTCGCGCCCACGGCCGTCCTTTCAGCGGCAAATAGACAAGCCCGTCCGGACCAATCGATTTCAATGTGGATTTCATCCATGCCGGATCGACTTCGCTGTTGAGCTCACTTCCCGACGCGTTCCGCAAAAGCGGCAGCGCTTCCATCAGGCCTTCCTGGTTCTGCACCCAATCATTGAAATCGTGCAGCATGATGGGAGGATTGCGAAAAATGTCGGTGAGCCAATAGATTTCGTAATCAGCGTTCGGATCGGTGATGCTGGTCAGGATTTGAACCCCGAGCTTAGCTCGCTCCGTCAGGTCCAGTGTGTCGGGAACGGTATCGGCGTAGGTGTGACCTTTGTACGCGGGGATCGAGAAGTCGGGAATTTTTTCACGAATGTATTCGACCTTGAGCGGCGCGTCCGTTCCACCTAATGCTGTCCTGTGAAAATCTCCTGGCAGCATCAACGCGCTACATCCGAGGACCGTATCCTTCAGAAATTCGCGACGATCGATGGTCATGCTTCCCCCTTGTTGGAAACTTCGCGCAAATTGTTTAGCAGCGGGCTGCCGTTCACCAGTTGATATCTTGTTCGGGCACAAAGCGCGTGACCTTATTCCACGAGACTTCACTGCTGCGATATTTGGCGCGATTGGCATAGAGGGGTCCATTTCCCCCGGGCGGATCGATCGATACGACCGTGTTGCCCTTCACCACAAGTGTGTACGTGTTCGGACCGATCCTCTCGCGCACCGTTCGTTCCGAGATGGGAAAGAAAATTTCGGCTTTATCGTCTGCCTTGACGGCGCCGATACTGACATACCGCCCTTCCCAATGCAGCGGGCGCGCGCTCCCATTGACCTTGCAAGTGATTGATGGATTTCCGCCCTCCAGCCATTCGGGCGCGCGTACATGGACGTTCCGGCAACTCTGTTTGATCTTCAGATCGACTTGTCCCCTGTACGGCACGTAGCTGTAAACATCGGCCCAACGGGATGCACGATTGAGGAGCAAATTCACTTTCAGATCATCGCCCTCGTAATCGATCATGTGCTCCCAAACGTAGTACAGCCCTCGAGTCGAATTGCCGGTGCAACAGTGCGAGACGCCAGCCCGCACGGCGTACTCATTCGGGCTCGCCCATCCCGACCAAGCGCCCAGATTCCTTTCGGGCACGTGGTCAGAAGTTTCGTACTGTCCGACGGGCTTTTTCGGCTGCCGCTCGGCCATTTTGTAAACCCAATCGGCGCTCGTAAGCTGCGCCTCCGCAAAATGGTTGCGGACGAACCGATCGATGTCGTCCCAATAATCGGCGACGCCACTTTCCGTCAATTTAATCGCGAGGCTGAGCAATTCGCCGTTGGTACAGCTCTCGCACGACGGATAACCGGGAACGTAAAATTCTGGGAACCAGCCAACTATCCTCGACACTCCCATTTCCGGCCCGGGATTTACTCCGTACTGGTAGCTCTTGTTGCAGAATTCCATCAACACTTTGTCGTTGGTGACGATTGCGTATTCCATTAGGCAAAGCGCGGCGAGTGCGTGTCCCTGCGCTTGCCCACCGAGCGTAAGACCGTCCACGTCGAACTCATTGCCGTTCGCTTTCCAAGTCTTCCGGCTTTTGATTTCCGGATCTAAAATCCATCGGCCTTCGCCATCGAGTATCTGACCTTGATGCAGAGTGTAATTTGTCAATTCTTTCGCGAAAGCGAGCGCCGGTTCGTATCCCGTCGCACGGTAGTACTGCGCGAATGCCTGCACGGCGCGCGTGTTCCAGGAAACGCCCCATTCACTTCCGAGTGGAATGGGACTGTTCGGATCGACTTTCGCGTCGGGCTCAAATGAACCCGCGGCAAAATACGCGAAGTCGCTCTTATGAATGGCGAGTTCATTCAGACGCGCGATCATCGGTTCGATCTGCGCCTTCCACATCGCGTTGTTGTCGCGCGTGTAGTAGAGCGTCATCGTACCTATGGCGCGTTCGCACGTCGAAAGATTGGCGATCTGCGTGACTGCGGGATTTTGAGTGGACGTTCGCGATCCGTCAGATCGCCAAACCGGGTCAACTCCTTCGGCGCGGATGCGTCCCCAAGGACGGCCGTTGAACGGCAGGTAGAGTAAACCGTCGCCGCCGATTGACTTCAGGATCGATCGCATCCATGCGGGATCGACGTTGCTGTTGAGTTCGCTACCCGTTGCGTTGCGCAACAAAGGCAGAGCCTCCATCAAGCCTTCCTGGTTCTGCACCCAGTCGTTGAAATTGTGCAGCATGATGGGCGGATTGCGGTAAATATCTGTGAGCCAGAAAATTTCGTAATCCTTGAAAGGATCGGCGATACCTGTCAGAACATTGACGCCGAGTTTCGCTCTCTCGGTAAGATCGAGCGTGTCGGGAACGGTGTCGACGTATGTCCTTCCAGCGTACGCGGGGATCGAAAAAACGGGGATCTTTTCGCGGATGTATCCGATCTTTGGCGGCGCATCTGCCATTCCGGGCAGCGCCGCCGCGTGGACCGGGCCACGCAGCATCAACGCACCACCTCCGAGGAGCGCATCCTTCAGAAATTCTCGCCGATCAATGGCCATACTTCCCTTGTGGGCCGTTCGGGGCAAACGCTTCAACATCTAACGCCGATCACCAGTCGATTTCTTGATCCGGTACAAAGCGTGTGACTTTGTTCCAGGCCACTTCAGTACTGCGATATTTTTCGCGATGCTGATAAAGAGGCCCGTTTTCTCCTTCAGGGTCGATTGCGAGAACCGTAGTTCCCTTCACAACGAGTGTGTAAGTCTTGTCCCCGATCTGTTCCTTGATCGTCCGTTCGGATATGGGGAACGTCAGTTTGACCGTGCCCCCCGCTTTGACTGCGCTGACATTCACGTATCGGCCTTCCCAATGCAAAGAATGCGGCTGCCCATTGTTTTCGGCCTTGAGCACTGGATCGCCGCCCTCAATCCACTCCGGCGCCCGGATGCGGAGGTTCCGGCACGGCTCTTTCACTTTCACGTCGACGCGCCCTTGGTACGGAATGTAGCTCTGAACGTCGACCCAGCGCGACGCGCGGTTGAGAAGCAAGTTGACTTGCAGATCTTCGCCTTTACGCTCGATCATCCTTTCCCAGACATAGTAAATCGCGCGCGTGCAAGTCCCCGTACAGCAGTGACCGATGCCCCGAGATGCGACGCCGAGCGCCCAATCCGCTCCGCTTGCTCCTCCACCGAACGCCCCGACGTTGCGCTCCACAGGGTGATCGGCCGATTCAAACCGCCCCACCGGCTTTGTTGGCTTGCGCCCGCCGAGACGGTACACCCAATCCGTGTCAGTGAGCTGCTGCTCGAAGAATTGATTCCGAACCCAGCGGTCGACGTCATCCCAATAATCGCCGACTCGCAGGCTACTGAGCTTCACCGCCATGCTCACCATGTCCCCAACGATGCAGGCTTCGCAGCTCGGGTACTTGGGAACGTAAAATTCAGGGAACCATCCGACGAGGGTCGAAACCCCATACTCCGCGCCCGGATTCCGTGCCCATTCGAAACTGTCCTTCGAGAAGAGCAGTAAATTTTTGTCGCCCACGGCGTCTGCGTAGTCGAAGACGCTTTGCATGGCGATTCCGTGACCGTGACCGTGGCCTCCGCATTCCACTCCCGCGACCGGATACCTCTTTCGAATCGACTTTGGAACAGCGCCCGATTCGAAGTCGCCGCGGACTTCCGGATCCATGTACCAGCGGCCGTCGGGAAAGAAAATCTCGCCGTGATAGCGCGTGTAGTTGATCAGCTTTTGAGACAGTTCGCGCGCCGGCTCGTAATGCGAGACTCGGTAGTATTGCATCAGTCCCTGAATCAGCCGCGTATTCCACGACACGCCCCATGTGCTTCCGAGAGGCATAGTCGCGGCCGGATCGATTTTCGCTAATGGCGCGAACGATCCGGGCGGGAAATGAGCGTAATCGCCGCGCTGAATCGTGATGTCGGAAAGCCGTTGAATCATTTTCTCGATCGTGGCTTTCCACATGGGGTTCTGGTCGCGGAGATAATAGATTGTCATTGTGCCGATAATTCGTTGGCACGTCGACGCATTGGCGGCCTGTGTGACCGAGAAGTCGTTGAAAGTCGAACGGGTGCCGTCCGCCTTCCACACCGGGTTGATGCCGTCGGCATTGATTCTTCCCCAAGGCCGACCGTCGAGCGGGACGTAGACCAAGCCGTCGGGCCCGACGGACTTCAGCGTTGATTCCATCCAGGCGCGATCGACTTGGGCGTCCGACTCATCCCCGGTTGCATTGCGCAATAGAGGGAGGGCCTCCATAAGCCCCTCCTGGTTTTGCACCCAATCGTTGAAGTCGTGTTGCATCACAGGAGGATTGCGAAAGAAATCGCAGGACCAGTAAATTTCGTAGTCGTACACAGGGTCCGCAATTGAAGTCAGCGCATGAACACCCAATTTCGCGCGTTCGGCAACGTCGAGGGTGTCGGGTACGGCGTCAATGTACGATTTTCCGCGGTATGTCGGCACTTGAAACGACGGTGCCTCATTCCTGACGTAGCCGATCCTGCTCTTGGTTTGATCGAGAGCAGTTTTAAAATCGACGGCCGCCAAACTCTTACTTGCCGCGACACTTCCAAGCGCGGCGACGGCGCTTTTCACGAATTGTCGACGGTTCATTGACGGCACCTCCGGTCGAATTTCGGCCAAGTCACTCTCGCCTTCCTTGACGATTTCCGGCTTGGCGAATGCTTGGTCCACAACGCGTTGGGGTCTTTGGGCACCACGTGGAGTCGTAAACGAGAGTCGAGCAGCCTCCAGTTGAGAGAAATCTATTTACTGTATACAGTTGCTTAGCGCAATGTCCCCTGTCCGTCAAGCTCTTTCATTAGACGGAACGGGCTGCTCGGATGCCCATACATTATGAATGGATGTGCCGCATTGGGTTGCATTGGGCGGCGTATAGAGCATACCGTATACAATCCGGTCCAATGTGGCATCGAAACTCATATTATTCGAATGGAAGATCCCATGAGTGATTCACGAGGCTTGGAAGGAAAAGTTGCTGTCATTACGGGAGGTTGCGGCGATATCGGAGGAGAATCGGCACGCAAGCTTGCAGCGCTAGGCGCGAAGTGCGTGCTTTTCGATATCGTCGATGAAGGCGTAGGCAAAACGCGTGCGAAGGAACTCGGTGCCAGCACCTATATGAGAGTAGACCAAGCAAAGACCGAGGAGGTCCGCCGTGGAATCGCAGATGTAGCGAAGGACTTCGGGCACGTCGATGTCGCGATCGGCAACGCGGGCGTCGGACCGGGCGGTTACTTGCTGGACCTCACCGACGATGATTGGGAGAGCGTCCTTCGCGTGAACCTGATCGGCTGCGCGCAGTTCGGACAGGCGGCGATTCGGCAAATGCTCATACAGGTCGCCGACGAGAATGGCATACGCGGAAAAGTCCTGTTCACCAGTTCCTGGGTCGGCGACTTCCCTTCTCCGGGAGCCATTCCGTACTGCGTCAGCAAAGCCGGCTTGAATCACTTCGTGCGACTCGCGGCCCAGGAATTCGCACCGAAAGGAATTCTGGTGAACGCGGTCGCCCCTGGAATTCTCAACGCGGGACTGACCAAGAAGGCGGCATTCCAACGCGATCCGCAGCTGCGCGCAAAATACCTTGGATACATCCCTATCGGAGAGTTTGGTACCGCGCAGCAGGTCGCCGACGCTTTCGTGTTTCTCTCGTCGGCGGAATCAAATTATGTCACCGGGCAAATTCTCACTGTAGACGGCGGTTGTACAATCACCAAGCGAGAGTAAAGCCATCGCTGACCATTACCAAGTTGCGTCCCGGCATGTTCGTCCGGCGGAGGATTACCTCAGTCCGTTTTGATGACCGACGCCAATCCTCCATCGACGATCAGCGACGTGCCGGTCATATACGACGACATCTCCGAAGCTAGAAACAACGCCACGCGTCCAATTTCATCCGGCTGCGAATTCCGCTGCAGCGGGCACATATTCGCGATGTGATCGAGTTCGGCTTCTGTGAGATGGGCCGCAATCCCGGTGATCACAGCTCCCGGCAGAATCGTGTTCACGCGTACCGTCGGCGCGTAGTCTGCCGCCAGTGAACGCGTCAGTGCGAGCAGCCCTCCCTTCGAAGCCTGATAGGCGGCGTGCTTCGCATATCCGCGCAGCGAATGTACGGAGCCCGTGATGATAAATGTGGATCCCTGCTGGTTCAGCAGGTGCGGCATGGCGTGGTGCGCGATCATCCACGTTGCCTTCAGGCAGACGTCGAGCGTGCGATCCCAGTCTCGCTCGGAAAGTTCGGTGGCCGATCCGAGCTTGTAGCCAGCCGCGTTGCTGAATACCACATCGAGACGCCCGTAACGTTCTATCGTTTTACGCACCATGAGCTCGACATCCGCCATCTTGCCAACATCAGTGTGCGAAAAGAATGCATTGCCTCCCTTCGAGATGATCGATGCTGCGGTCTCCTGCGCGGGGCCCGCATTTATGTCCGCGACCATTACGCGCGCACCGTGTTCGGCAAAAACGCGCGCGGTCTCGCGCCCAATTCCCGACCCGCCGCCGGTGACCAGCGCCACTTTGCCATCCAGCATCCTGTTCCAATTCATTTGGAGCCCCCTCGCGTGCGCCGCTGGTATCGTTTCGCAGTTCAACTTTCGCAACGCGATCAGCGATTGAGCCAGGCTCGCGGCGCGTCGTCAACTTCGACGTCCGAATCTTCAATCCAGTTTTCGCTCTAGGAGCGGAATCTCATCACACTTTGCTCTCAACAACAAACAAAGGAATGCCGCGACGAGCCACCCAATTCCGAGAAGAGCAAATGCTCCGGCAAAACTTCCTGTCCGCTTGTCTAAATATCCGATCAGGGAAGGCCCAAACACTCCACCAAGATTGCTGAGCTGAATCAACCCAATCGCCGAACCGGCGGCCGCAGGAGCAAGCGTTTCGGTCGGAATCGACCAGAACGGACCGAGCAATCCATACGATCCCCCCGCCTGCGAGACATAACAAAAGAAATGCTAATGTCGGCGATTGCCCGGCCACGAGCGCGCTGGCCGTCAAGCATACTCCCGCCCATCCGAGACATGCGGCTACGTGCTTGCCTCGCTCGTGATGACGGTCGGAATGCCTCGAGATTAGAACCATGCCGATCGCAGCAACGATAAAAGGAAGGGCGTTGAGTATTCCAATAGTCAGGTGTCTCGCTGGATTTGTCCGTATCAGTTTCGAAGATTCTAGGACCGACGGCAGCCAAAAAAGGTATCCATAATTGCCGGCGCTGATCAGAAAAGAAATCACCATCATCAAAAGCACTTGTCGGCCAAAAAGAGTAGAAAGAAACGACATCCGAACAGCCGCCGCAGGTTCGTTCGATTCGAGGCGCAACGTCTCGTCCAGATATTCGCGCTCACTCGCAGAAATCCAGCGAGCCTGGTCCGGAAAGTCGTCGATGCTCGCCAGCCAGATAATTAGCCAAAGAATTGGCAGGATGCCTTCGCTAATAAGAAGGACGCGCCAATCCCAACGTCCCAGGATCCAACCCGAGAGCGGCGACGACAGCACTACCGCCACTGGCAGACACAACATCCAGTAGGCATTGGCACGCGCCCGTTCCGCTCGTGGAAACCAGCGCGAAATCAGTACCAGCGTCGTAGGCCACACGCCGCCTTCGGCGAGACCCAGGACAAATCTTGCGATCACGAATTGGTGCCACGACTGAACGAAGCCGGTGGCAGCCGAACACACTCCCCACAGAATCAACATGATCGCGACGAGTTTCTTGGGGCTCCATCGGCTCGCCAAATATCCGGCCGGAATCTGGAGGAGAACGTATCCAATGAAAAAAATCCCGCTTGCGGCGCCCGCCTGCGCGGGATCCATATGCAGATCGCGACTCATGGCGGGGAGCGCAAGAGAGACATTCGTCCGATCGACGAAAGCGATCGTGTACATGACGAACGTGACGGGGACAATGTGGGACCAACGTTGCTCGATCACCAGACCTGCTTCCCTGCTATATTAGGGCCCAACGCGCGTTCGGTATCCGATACGATGCGTTCCGCTAATTGAAAAGAGTTGAATCTAGCCGCTCTGGAAAGTAGAAAGCGCATACAGTACACAGATGGGGCTAGCTTTGCTATAGAATCGTGCCCGTAAGATTATATGAGCTGCTCATGACTCTCCAACCGAATCGACCCCCCAATTTCCCAGGAGAACCGATGCAACTCGAAAATAAAGTCGCTCTCGTGACAGGCGCTGGCCGAGGAATCGGTCGCGGGATCGCGCTTGGCTTTGCACAGGCAGGTGCGACAGTCGTCATCACGGCGCGCACGGACGAGGAAATTCACAGCGTGGAAAAAGAAATTCAAGGTAAGGGTGGCAAGGCTTTAGCCATCAACGCAGACGTCGCGCAAAAAGGCGTGCCCGAAAAAGTGATCCGGCAGATCGTCAACGAGCTCGGTTCGATCGATATTTTGGTCAATAACGCGGCAGTTGGAAGCGCATACAGCCAAAAACCGCTTGTCGAGTATGACGACGATTTCTGGGACTACTCGGTGGCGCTGAATCTGACCTCGCCCTATCATTTCTGCAAAGCGGCTGCCCCGATCATGCAACGAAAAAAATGGGGCCGCATCATCAACATCGCGTCGCTTGCAGGGAAAATGCCGTTGCTTCACGGCTCGGCATATGCCGCCACAAAGTTAGGTCTAATCGGGTTTACGAGAGCTATCGCTTTGGAACTCGCTCCAGATGGCATCACGGCGAACGCGCTGTGCCCCGGGCCGGTCAAAACAAAAATGGGGAAAATCCGGATGACTCAAGATTCGGCGCGACTCGGAATCAGCTTCGAGGAATGGGAAAAGCGCCTCACACCACCAATGGGACGGTTCATCCTGCCCGAGGACTTTGCGCCAATCTGTGTTTTGCTGGCCAGCGACGGCGGAGCGGCAATCACGGGCCAGAATTTCAACGTGTGCGGTGGAACGCTGATGTATTAGTGCTGCAAGAGCATGTAATCGACCGTTTTATGGCGTCTGGAAGGCGTGTTGGCTTTCTTCACCTTTCCGGCGCAGTGGCGACATCGGCTGCGCACCATCAACCTAGGCGAAGGCTCGTTCAAACACTTGCGCCGTTATTTGAGCCGCTCCCCCGGATGCCGTAATGCCGAGCACAGCGAGCAGGTTCCTCGGTTGCTTCCTGCTCGCAGCAGAATCGATGCATCGCTGAGGAACCTTATGTACCCGAGCACCCCACCACCCACTCTCAACAGAAAGGCTGGACAGTGCCGTTTTATGGCGAAGTTGACTCTCAACGAGAGCCCTGTATACTGACTACAAAGCGTATACTTCGTTTGAGGTTAGCATGCTGGAACAAGCTCTTTACGCGGCGACGGACGGTAACGAGAGCCTTGATACTCGCACCCTGAAGGATCAGGTCGTTCGACTGCTCCGCACAACCATTCTTTCGGGCAAGATCAGCGCGGGCGGTCGATTGAACGAGAGCCAGCTCGCCCGCGAGCTTGGCGTGAGCCGCGTGCCCATCCGCGAGGCCCTGCAGCAACTCGAGCAGCAAGGCTTGGTTGTTAACATTCCCCGGCGAGGAAAATTCGTAATCAGTTTGAGCGATGAAGAAATTCAGAAGATCAACAGCTTACGCCTGATCCTCGAAGCCGAAGCGTTGCGACTCTGCCGCGCGAAGATCAATGCGGATGGTATCGCGAGGTTGAATCACATCAACGAAAAGATGCAGCAAGCGGGCGGTCTGCCGGAAATTGAAGCGGCCGCGCTGGACTTGGAATTCCATCGCACGATTTGGCACTATAGCGGGAACGAATACCTTGGAAAAACGCTTGAAAGCATCACGGTCCCGCTCTTCGCGCACCGCGTTCTCTGGCGAATCAACCAAAAAATCCTCGATTGGGCGAAGATCCTGCCGACCCAACATCGGCTGCTCCTTGATTTTGTGGAGAACCGCGTTCAAGTCTCAGCGGAGAAGGTCATGCTGACTCACCTCAGCTACCGTTATTCGGACCCGGATCGTTTTTCGAGCCTCTCACTCGACCCGCAACACACTGCATCGCTCGCTGCAGATCACGCCGCGAAGCGATAACCACGAAGTACGAAGCGAAATAAAAAGGCGGGAATCCTACGGGGTCAACGCTGCGCTAACGCGCCGACATCTGTCGCGTTATTTCTCGCGATGCAACGTAGAGTTGTTCGACCAACTGCGGAACGCGAGACGTAAGAATCTGCTGGCTCATCCCATCGATCGAAATTGCCGCGATCAATGTTCCCGGATCGCTGAATATCGGAACGCCGATAGCGCGCCGATTAATGTGATATTCCTCGTGATTGATCGCATAGCCTCGGGTACGAACGTCCGCAAGATGGTCTCGCAATCCCTCAAGGTTTGTAATTGTTCGGGACGTAAACTTGGCCAGGAAGTGATTGAGGAAAAAATTCTCAAGTTCGCCTTCGTTCATCCACGCCAGCAGTACTTTACCGGCGGCTGTACAGTGAAGATGAAAGTGATGTCCGGGACCGGTTCCACCGGTCGGCTGCGGCCGCGAGTTCGCCCTCGCGATGACGAGACCCTCATTGCAATCGAGCACAGAGACCTGCTCACCTAGCGACGTCCTCTCGGCTAGCGCGTGTACTACGCCAGAACTGATCTGCGCAAGGCGCGAATCTGTTCGTGTCCCCGGCCTAAATTCGAATGCGCGAGCGCCGAGCGAATATTGGCGCGTCCACGGAACTCTCTGGAGATAACCGCGTGCACTGAGAGTTCCGATGAGATAGTGGGTCGTGCTTTTCGGGATTCCGAGCTGCCTGCTCAGTTCGCTCAACGTGAGACCGTGGTTCGATCTTGCCAGAATTTCCAGGAGATCGAGGGCTCGCGCAACCGCCGGAGCTGCCGTAACTGGTGTGTAACTCACCGCTGCCCACCCCAAGTTTGGGTTATGTTATGGCCAAATCAAAGAACGCTTACGTCAGGATTACTGCGCCGAATTTTCTATGTCAAGGTCAAAGTCATCGCGCTCTACATCCGTACCCGCTTCCCGCTGGACGACGAACGCAGCGCTGCATCGATGACCAACAAATCCCGATACGCCTCCGCCGGTCCGGATAAGACCTTCTCCTCACCTCTTATTGAAGCACAAAAGTTTTTCCATTGAGCCAAGTATCCACCGTCGATCTGGCCGATTTTGAACACGCGCGGCGACGCCTCAACTCGGCGCGTCAATCTAATTTCACCGGGGACTACGTTCAACACGCCTGCGGTGCCGTAGATTGAGAAATCGAAAGAAATCTCGCGCTGTTCTTTTGAGGTGTAGCAGAAGAAGCATTGCCCCACCGCGCCACTAGCCATGCGAACTTGCATCAGAAGACTATCGGGGCCTCCGATCACGCGGCTCGTATCCAAAACGGTGGCGTAAACTTCGCTCACTTCGCCGAGAATTTCCCTGATTGCGGCGACGGGATGAACGCCCGCATCAAGAATCATTCCACCGCGATGGCATGCTTCTTTTCTCCAGCCACGCGAAATCCAACGGCGCCGTTTCTGTGCGTCCACGTCGAATTTCACGCTCATTTGAAATGCGAATGGCTTCCCTATCGCGCGCCGTTCGACGAGATTTTTTGCCTTCGCCAGATCTTGCCGGTACCGAAAATTTTCGCCGATCAAAATCTTTCGGCGGCTGCGCCGGCTCTCGACAAGGATGCGGCGCCCTTGAATCGGACTCTCCGCGACAGGCTTCTCCGCTAGAACGTGCCTGCCGGCGCGAATTGCGTCTAGTAGCACCGGTCCATTTAGTTCAATGGGAACTGCGATGAGAACTGCGTCGATTTCGTTGTACCCTAACAGCCGCCGATAGTCGGTGTATACACGCGGAATCCGATAGTCCCGAGCGAACGACTTCGTTCTCCCCAAGTCGCGCCCGGCAACGGCGAGGACATCGATTTCATTCGCCAGCCGCCGAATCGCGGGCAGGTGGTGGGTTCGGACGACCGTCCCGCCGCCAATGATCCCCAACTTGATCCGCCCAGCTTTCATATCATATGCCGTATCAGCATCTTATCGGGTCCTCGGGCATTCTAGCCGCGAAACTGGTCACTTAATCGATTCGGTGCAAGTTTCGAACAAAGTCGGGCGATTCCTATTGACAGGCCAAAACGACCTGTATACAGTATGCCGTAGTTCGCGACTTATTTCCCGCGAAATTGTATATTTTTCTTCATGCGCTTCACCGCCCTGGATTGCAGGGGCGGCCCTCCTTTGGGGGTCTGGCTTGCTCGACGTGCGCAGGCCCCTGAAGGAGCTTGATTTACGCGATGGCAGGAAGGCTTTCTGGCGACTCACCATGGAGATAGTCCCAGATCTGATGGCCGCCGCGGTTCCGAAACAGCCGTGCACCTCAATTTCAGGCGATTCCGATGAGCCCAGGCCGCATCATTGCGACGGCGCGCGTCCTCCCCATTACCCATGAAATTCTAAATCGATACGCCCCGATCGAAGTGGCATCGGCCACCGATGAAAACAGCCTCGTCGCGATGATGGAAGGGACGATCGGTTTGATCGTGCGCGGAGTGACTCCCATCAGTCGGCGCATTATTGAAGCGGCGCCGGACTTGCGAGTAATCGGCCGCACGGGCGTCGGGTACGATAACGTCGACATTAACGCTGCGACCGAACGTGGCATTCCGGTCGTCTTCGCGCCGGGGGCGGGTTCGAAGGCCGTCGCCGAAGGCGCGCTCTCGATGCTACTGGCGCTGGCAAAGCGGCTTCCTCAACTCGACCAGAAAACCCGGGCGGGACAGTGGGAAGCTCGGGATGAGATCGCGATGGGCGATCTTTACGGAGCCACTTTGGGTTTAGTGGGGCTCGGGCGAATCGGAAGCGAGGTCGCTCGGCTTGCTCAGGCATTTGGGATGCATGTCGTCGGGTACGATCCGGCCATTTCTGAGGCGACTGCGAGAAACATGGGTGTGGAGCTGACCGATTTCGAGTCCCTCCTCCGACAATCCGATTTCATCTCGGTTCACGCCCCACTCAATGATCAGACGCGGGGCATGTTCGACGCACGACGCCTGGCTCTCGTGAAGCGCGGAGCTGTACTCGCGAATCTGGCGCGCGGCGGGTTGCTGACCAGCCTGGACGTGTTGAACGAGGCGTTGGAGTCTGGAAAACTCTCCGGCGTGGGGCTCGATGTCTATCCGTCCGAACCGCCCGATGTTTCGCACCCAATTTTTCACCGCACCGATGTGATTTTCACCCCGCATTGCATGGGGCTATCGGTGAAAGCAGCGCACGCCACGTTTACCATGGTGGGCGAGGGAATGGCGGACATCTTCAGCGGCGGTGTGCCGAAAAATGTCGCGAATCCGCAAGTGTTTTCCAAACGTGGGAATTCGAGCGGAAATCATCGCGACGAGAGAAAGTAGCGTCGACCGGCGCAGGTGTTTCAGTGGCGTCCCCGCTTCGCGCGCAGTTGTCTTGGGACCCGGTAGCAGAAGGAGGCTCATGCGATGCTGACCAGCGCGCAGATCAAGAACTACAAGTCCAAAGGATTTTGCGTCCGCCACGATTTTCTCTCACACCCCCAGGTCGATAATCTCCTTCACGAGATGGAAAAGATTAGCGCAGACTCGACGCTCGCGAGCCACGACACGACCCGCATCGAGATGGAGCCAAATCAAGCCGCCGATGGCACCAAATTGCGGCGAATCTGCGAACCTTGCACCTACTACGATTCGTTCCGCGATTTCGCCGAGGGCAAGAGCATGGTCGACAGCATGGTGCAATTGCTCGGGCCCAACGTTCTCTATTTTTCGAGCAAGATCAATGTGAAGCCCGGCGAAATCGGCTCTGTCGTCGAATGGCACCAGGATATGGCTTATGGGCCGTTGACCAATCGATCCGTTGTGGCTGTTCTGATTTATCTGGACGACGCCGATCTCGAAAACGGATGCCTACAAGTGATTCCCGGCTACCACCGCATGCTCGATCACTCGCACCATGGATATTTCCAGGGACGCATTACGGAGCCACTCGATACATCGAAAGCGATTTCTCTCGAAGGCAAACGCGGCACGGCTGTTTTCTTCAATGGATTGGCGCCACATGCTTCCGCGCCGAACACCTCGCCGCGTCCGCGCCGTACACTGATTCTCGGATATCGCGCTGCAGACGCCTTTCCGATTCACGTAGGTGAGATGAGCGTCAAGAGCGATCAATTTGTCCGGCTGGTTCACGGTCAGCTTTCGCCTATCGCGAGGTTCGACATGGGCGAGGCGTTCATTCCCCGATACTCCACGGGAGCGCGCTCACTATACGAACTGCAGGAGCGATCGAGGAACAGCCTTCCCCCCAAATCGATCGCGGTAGTTGGCCGGAACGCGCCGGCGAAGAATCTGCGCAGGGCAAAGTCACGGTAGAAAGCAAGCCGGGGTTCTCTGACGCGGCGGCCCGGCACATTTCTCGGTGAATTGCGGAGAATCCACAGCGATGTCTATCCGAAAGATAAAGGGACTTCGCTGGATCATCGCTCTACTGTTATGTCTCGCAACCGTCGTTAATTATCTTGACCGGCAGCTACTCTCCGTCGTCGCACCAATCCTCCGCCACGATTTGCATATCACCAACACGCAATATGCCTATGCGCTGAACTCCTTCCTGTTTGCGTATGCCGTGATGTTTACGGTAGGGGGATGGCTGGTTGACAAGCTCAATACCCGGCGAGGGCTTGCGCTGAGCCTTGGCGTCTGGTCGCTCGCGAGCCTGTGTCACACATTTGTTGTGGGAATATGGGATCTTTGTTTCTATCGGCTCTTACTGGGAGTATCGGAGCCTGGAAATTTCGTGACCGGAGTGAAAGCCGTCTCGTCATGGTTTCCTGTGAGGGAACGCGGAGTAGCGATCGGCTTTGTGACCGCGGGTACGGGTATCGGCGCGGTCGTCGCTCCGCCGGTGACATTGTGGCTCGCCATTCACCACGGTTGGCGGATGGCGTTCCTCCTGCCAAGCTTGAGCGGCTTGATTTTGCTGCCGATTTGGCTCTGGATCTACCGCGAACCACGCCAGCATCCGTGGCTTACCGAAGAAGAACGCGAGCACATTCTCGAAGACCGCACTCCCGAGATGGAGTCGCGCCTGCCTAAGCCGCGATGGGTTCAACTGCTCAAATTCCAGCAAAGCTGGTCGTTTATCACCGCCCGATTTTTTGCAGATCCGTTGGGCTACTTTTATTGGTTCTGGATTCCGTCGTTTCTGGTTGCGGCCAAGGGGCTCAGTCTTTCAGCGCTCGCGAAATGGCTCTGGATACCTTATGTCGGGCAGGGCATCGGCCAACTTGCCGGAGGATATTTCTCCGGCTATCTGATCGAGCGTGGCATCGCACCGTTGACCGCGCGCAAACTGGGGCTGACAGTCGCGCTGGTTCTTTCGCCGGTCGTGCTCTTCGCGCTCGCCGCGTCGAATACTGCGATGATTCTCTTTTGCATCACGATCGCGACTTTCGGGATCGGTTGGTGGGGCGTGAATTACAACGCCGCACTGATGGACGCGGTCCCTCAAAATTCTGTCTCGTCGGTGGCGGGTCTCGCCGGCACGGCCGGGGCAATCAGCTCACTTCTTGTGACATGGTTTACGGGCTATGCGGCTGATCGCGGCGCGTATGGAACAGTATTCTGGGTGAATTGCTCGCTGATGGCTCTCTCGGTCGGCTCGAGCTGGCTGCTGTTGCGCAAGCCTGTCGCTGATGAGATTCTCCCGAAAGAAATTGCCCCTGTAGAGATTCAGCCGGCGTAGACGGGTGTTGCCATTGACTGACGAGATAGAATACTGAATTCGGAGCGGAGATCCCGAGTGCGCAGTCCCCAAGCTTCCGCATAGATTCGCCGGCCAAACTCTTCCGCGCTCTCGATCGCTCCGGTATACGTGGTGGAATCGGGATCGCGGATGGCATAGCCTTCCTTATCCCACGTGGTCTGCGTGAAGATGCATCCCCGTTTGACTTCCCGCGTATGGGCCAGTTGACCTTCGGTCTGGCCCTGCCGACCGACGGTCTCTTTCTTCACCACCGGAACTCCCGTCCCATCCATCGGCACGTACAGGACGGGAATCGGCTCGGCGACAACCACGGGCAACTCCAACTGCAGGGCTTTGTGGATCTCGGCTGGTTGGCACTGAGCGATGTCCCCTCCGATGGCCTCCGCGCTACGCTCGACGGTTTGGGTGGTCACCTCCAGGCCGGCCAGAACTTTCATCTGTTCACGGCCGTGATCGAACGGTGCCCCCTGGCCCACCATGGCCTGCATGCGACGCACCCCAGGAGAGAATTCCGTGTTCTCGATATCCAGCTGGACATCCACGGGAAATTGGCCGACGCCGCAGTGTGCGCATAAATAGTAGGGACGCAAGACTTCCACGCGGCCCAAGGTGGTCAGCACGGGCTTGCTGCGCCGTTCGCGGTAGTGGGCTGGTTGGCCGCAAGGGCAAGCCAGCCTACGTCCTTCCTCGCTCGGGGCTGGGAATTCCAGCAGTTGGCTCAAAGCCGCGGCACCCGCCCGGTGTAGCGCCGAGCGCAGAGCCATCTCGGTAGCTTGCAGATCGAAGCGCCCCGTTTTGTGCCGATCTGGGAACACCATCCGCAAGAACGGTTCTACTTCGCTCGTGATCTCTTGCCGGATCGCCTCGATCGTTTTTTTCCCCGCTCCGTTCCCGAGTCCTGCTCGAGAGGCCGCAATCGGAGATCTCCGCGTTGGTTCCCAGAAACTCACGAGTAAGGTGGCGGTGATGCTGCCGGGGCGAAGGTCGCCAAGCTCTGCCATGCGCTGAGCAAGCGCTTCACGTCGCTGTTCTAAATCCAAAAGGGATTGGGGCATAGGGTGGTCCTCCAACTCCGAGCGTATATTGACAGCCTTGCCGGAATACTGTATACAGGTTGCGTTTCCTTTTCCGTCCCCGGACTTACACCAGGGAGTCTCACCTGCGACTATCTCGATGCGCACCAGCACTGCGTCCCGGTTCGGCTGACCGCTCCGGGAGAATCCTCTTTTTTCAGCGCCAAGATCCGGTCATTATTTTCCTTCTTCGGCGAAACACAGCTACTCTGAGCGGAGCCCACTAGTGCGTGTGCTTTTTATCGGTTTTCAGGATCTGGTGCATCCCTGGTACGACGACTTTCTGGAAGCGATGGCGGCCAAGTACCCGGTCGAGCTTTACGACACGAGTCGCCCATTCGCGGAGCAACTCGGCGGCGTCCGCGTAGTCGTAGATCAGGGCGGCTGGGGAACTCGCGAGATGGCGGATGCAGCTGCCGCGGCACACGTGGAATTGTGGCAAGTAATCGGCACCGGGCTCGATCACTTGGACATCAACTATCTCCTCGATCGCGGTATCCCGGTTTCCTACTCGCCCGGCTTTCTCAGCGGCGCCGGCCTCGCCGAGCACGCCATTATGTTCATGCTCTGCCTCGCGAAGAATTGGAATGTGACGCAGAAGAACCTTCGTTCCGGAATCTTCTATCACCCGATGAATGAAGAGCTAGGCGGCAAAACGCTCGGACTCGTTGGCTTCGGCGGCAGCGCCCGCGAACTCGCCAAGCGCGCGTGGGCCATGGGCATGCGAGTCCTCGCCATCGACGTGGTCGAGGTCGCTCCATCGGTCCAAAGCGAGTATCACCTAGACTTCTTCGGCGGGACAAAAGATCTCCCCAAATTGCTGACCGAATCAGACTATTTGTCGATCCACGTGCCGATCACACCGCAAACCAAGCACATGATCGATCGCAACGCATTCGCGCAAATGAAGAAATCGGCGTTTCTGATCAATGTAGCGCGCGGCGACATCGTCGATGAAGCCGCCATGCTCGACGCTCTCCAAACCGGCAAAATCCAGGGAGCAGGCTTGGACACATTTACTCACGAGCCGTTGGAGGTGAATCATCCGCTGCTGCATCTACCCAATGTTGTCGCCACGCCCCACATTGCCGGAGGCACGCGCGGAACTTCGCGGCGTCGCGGAAAAGCGGCCGCCGAAAATGTCTTTCGTCTCGCGGCGGGATCGCCACCGCTCCACTTGGTGCCACGGCGGTAAACCGCCAGGCGCCAAATCCCACGACTCGCGCGCATGGCGTGCAAGCGCAGAATCCGGGAGGTCAAGTGCTAAAGAGCAGCCCGTTGTTTTTACTTGCCGGTATCCTCGCCTCCGCAACTCACGCTCAGCAACTCGACTCTGCCACCAAGTGGGCCACTGGAACCCAGACCGACTTCGTGGTCACACCGAATGTCCTCTACCTAAAAGCTAACAACGTTGAACTTCACCTCGATCTGATCACCACGAGTAAACCGTCCGTACCGCAGCCTACGGTCGTTTATATTCACGGCGGCGGCTGGCTCGAAGGCACCAAAGAGACCGCGCTGCTGCGCATGCTTCCCTATCTTCCGCGCGGCATGAACGTGATCAACGTCGAATACCGCGTGGCTCCGCAATCCCTGGCGCCCGCGGCCGTTGAGGATTGTCGTTGTGCGTTGCATTGGGTCTACGATCACGCGGCCGAATATGGCGTCGACACTTCAAAGATTGTTGTCGTGGGACACTCTGCCGGCGGACATCTGGCGCTGATGACGGGACTTCTCGATCCCAGCGCCGGCTTCGACAACGGCTGCCAACGGCTAAGCATGGAATGGCGCGAGAGCACGATTCGCGATGTCAAAGTTGCAGCCATCGTGAATTTCTACGGCCCCACGGACCTTCCGAAGCTACTCGAGGGCCCGACCGTTCGGAACTTCGCAGCGCGCTGGTTTGGCGCATTGCCCGACCGCATCGAACTGGCAAAGCGTCTCTCGCCCGTCAACTACGTGCGCGCCAACTCGCCGCCGGTGATCACAATCATGGGAGACAAGGATCCCATCGTTCCTTATTCACAAGGTGTCGCGCTGCATGAAATTCTCGATCGCGCTGGCGTCGCCAACCAACTCGTCACGATCAAAGGAGGCGGCCACGGCAACGCACCGCCTTTCGATTGGACGCAGGAGCAATTTCTGGAAGCGCAGACCGCTGTCTTTTCATTCTTAGAAAAGCACGGAGTCATCGTTCCCAATCCATAAGGAGCGAGTTCCTCACACATGTACTCACTTTCTGTTTGCGCGGATACGCTCTTTCTCTCCTTGCCGTTCGTCGAACGCGTGAACAGGATCGCAGCAAAGGGCTTCGCCGTAGAATTCTGGAACTGGAAAGACCGCGATATAGAAGCCATTGCGGCCGATTCGGCAACCCGCATCAGTGGATTCACCGGCTATCTACGCGGCAGCATTGTGCATCCCGGCAAAACCGAGGAGTTCCTCGCCGGCATTCGCGAGAGCTTACCTATTGCCGCGCGGTTGCGCTGCAAGACGCTTTTTATTTCCTCCGGCGAGCTCGACAGCCGCGGACAAGTCGCACACGCGATCGCTTCGCATCCGGCAACGCGTTGGATCACAGCTTACAAGACGCTATGCCGCGTCGCAGAACTCGCCGAAAAAGACGACGTCACCTACGCCCTGGAGCATTTGAATACCAAAATCGATCATCCCGGATTCCCGTTCGCCCGCGTCGAAGACTCGCTCAATCTGCTGGTCGAAGTGGGCAGCCCGCGCATCAAGCTGCTCCTCGATGTCTACCACGCGCAAATCGAGGAAGGAAGTTTGATTGAAACCATCCGCAAATGTCGCGGTCATATTGGACACGTGCACATTGCGGACGTGCCGGGCCGGCACGAGCCCGGCACCGGAGAAATCAACTATCCTCGCATCGCAGAAGTTTTCAGGGAGATCGGGTACGACGGCGTCATCGGCCTCGAAGCCTTTCCGCAGGCGAGCGATGACGAAGCGATGAACCGGTTCCGTGAGGTCTTTTCATGACCGAGAAACTCAGCGGCAAGGTTGCCATCGTGACGGGCTCGAGCAAGGGCATCGGCCGCGGCCTCGCCATTGGACTTGCAGCCAATGGCGCACGTGTCGCAATCAATTACAAGACGGACAAACAAGGAGCCGAGGAGACGCTCGCCTCAATTCAACGGGCCGGAGGCGAAGGTGCAATCTTTCAGGCAGATGTCGGTTCTCGCGCCGGCATTGAAGATCTGATTGATTCGGTATGCAGAACATTCCGCGCGCTCGATGTTCTGGTGAACAACGCTGCGCGTACACGATTCGCGCCACTGGCGGAAGTTACGGAGGAGGACTTCGAGGACGTAATCGATACGAATTTGCGCGGGCCGCTCTTCGGCGCCGCAGCCGCAGCGCGACAAATGGCCGCGCGCGGGGGCTCGATCATCAACGTGAGTTCTTGCGCGGCACGACTGATGCTGCCGTTTCATTCCGCCTATTCAATGGCCAAGGCCGGCCTCGAAGGTCTCACGCGCCAACTCGCACTCGAGCTTGCGCCGCTTATCCGCGTCAACGCCATCGCGCCGGGCCCGACTAGCACCGAGCGCAACAAAGGCTATGATTCCGATTACGACAGCCGATGGGCTACGATCATTCCGGCAGGGCGCGTCGCATCGGTGGAAGATTACGTCGGAATTTGCGTGTTTCTTGCGAGTGACGACTCCGCATTCGTTACCGGGCAGATCATCGGCGTCGATGGTGGCTGGAGCGTTAAGGGAAATCCACCCGACATGTCGAAATCGGACTTTTCCAAGGATCGTACGCGAGGCTAGCATTTCAGACCGATTCGATTCGGCGTTGCACCCGTCTTTTTATTCCGCCATACGGACGCGAGTTTTGGCGAATCACGCGACCGTTCTAGTTTGAACCTGTGGCCACGCTTCGCGCCACACTCGCTTTAAGTTGGCAATGATGGCGCCGGACGTTTCCCCCGCTTGCGGTCGAATTTCAAAGCCCACTCCCGGCCGATTTGACCGCCGGCCTTCAGCGAGATAGCCGACTTCGAAGAGTGCATTCAAGAAGTCGACAAGTTCTGGAACATCGTGCACGCTACCAGGAAAGCCAAATCGGGGGTGAAAATCCCCATAGCTCGCGCGACCCGGCACAACCACGCAGTTACCAACGTGTACGTGCACCAAATATTCCTTCAGCTGACGCATGGCCGGAGCCGGCTTCTCGCCAAGTAACACCATGTGCGCTTGATCGTAGAGCAGTCCAAAATCCGGGAAGTCTCTTCGCAGCGCTGCAGCAACCGCGCCCGCTTCGTCGGCGGGGCCTATAAGTGCGCGCTTATCGACGGCGCGGTCAAAGGTCTCCAGGACAACCTGCAGCCCAATTTTCTTGGCCGCACCGCAAATGTGTTGCAAGGAGTCGATCAACGCTTTGGTCGCGTCCCCCCGCTTGGTTTCGCCCGGATCGGCGCCAGAAAGAAGCACGAACCGGCGCGCGCTCAAATCCGCGGCATGCTCCAGGTACGATTCAACGGCATCCAGCGCTCGCTGCCGCTCCGCAGTGTCAAGACTGTTTATGTTGCGCTTCTCGCCGACTATCACCGGATGAACCCCAAAGTCGACGTTCAAGTGCGTCTGTGCTAGCAGCGCGCCAACCTGCTTGCGAAGATTCTTGTCATTGATTCGCGAGACCTCAATGGCGGAAAAAAAATCGTCTTCGGCCACGGCCGTTATCGATTCCAAGATTGGTCCTTCGCCGCTTCCACACTCCGGGAACGCGAGGAAATGCACGAGGCTCAGACCGCAGAATGCGTCCCAATTCTTATCCATTTTCGCTCCGTAGCCGGAATCTTGTCGGAACTGCGAACGGTCGATGCGAGCTATTCACACGGGCCGTGTAGCTTGATGAACATCCGAGCCTGGTTCGCCTTGCAGGAGTGCCGCGATATCGGATTGACTTCGATGGCGGCATCTGTATACTGAATACAGATTGTAACATGATTGCTTTCATTACGCATATCGATAGTCACAGGTTAGGACCGCGTTCCCTGGGACTTGGTCCCTCGTCGGCGACCGTTCGAGTACGGCACGGCCGCCATCGCAGATTGGATGCTTATTTTGAGCATCGAAGTCAAAATTGGTAGCGCACCGGATAACTGGGGAGTGTGGTTCCCGAACGATCCCAAACAGATCCCTTGGGAGCGTTTTCTTGATGAGGCCGCGGAAGCTGGCTATCCGTGGATTGAGCTGGGACCTCCAGGTTATTTACCCCCCAATCCCGCCGTTCTCGCACCGGAATTGAAAAAGCGCGGCCTCGTCGCGACAACTGGATTCGTCATGCACCATCTGGAAGACCCGGCATTGTGGGAAAAGACCGAGTCCGAGCTTCACAGCGTTGGGCGGGTGCTTCAGCAATTGGACGCGCCGTTCCTGCTCCTGATCGATGACACCTACACCGATTTGTTTACCGGCGCCGTAAATCGCCCACAAACCCTGGATGAGAACAGTTGGAAGCGATTGATCGACGCCACCCATCGAGTCGCCACGATTGCGCGCGACCGCTACGCGCTGCGCGTCATATTCCACCCGCACACCGACACGCATGTTGAATTCGAAGATCAAATCGAAAAATTTCTCGAGGATACCGATCCTAGCTTGATTTCACTTTGTCTCGACACCGGCCACCACGCCTATCGCGGCGGAAATGCCGTGGAATTCATGCGCCGGCATCATAGCCGCATCCCCTACTTGCATTTGAAAAGCGTCGACCCGGAAATCCGGCAGAAGGTCACTGCCGAGAAAATTCCGTTCGCGAAAGCGGTGGCGATGGGCGTCTTTTGCGAACCGTCGAGAGGCGCAGTGGATTTCAAGGCGTTCCGCGACGTCCTCGATCAAGTGAATTACCGCGGTTGGGCCATTGTGGAGCAAGATATGTATCCGGCGCCGTTCGATAAGCCGATGCCAATTGCTAAAAGAACGCGCGCGTACTTAAAGGAAATCGGAATCGGATAGCTGAACGACACCAGGAGGTTTTTCTGCTCAACGCAAATGTACTGCGAGACAAGTTGAGAAGGGGAACGGTGTGTATCGGTTCAGGGATCTCGTTCACCGACGCCACCGTAACCGAAGCGTTGTGTAACGTTCTCGATTTCATCTGGGTCGACATGGAACACAACCCGTTCTCGCTCGAGACAGTGCAGGCCCACATGATGGCGACGAAAGGAACGCAAGTCGCACCGATCGTGCGCGTTCCGTGGAATGACCCGGTGCTGATCAAACCGATCCTTGATATCGGCGCGGCCGGCGTGATCGCGCCAATGGTTTGCACGGCTGAGGAGGCCAAGCGCTTTGTCTCTGCGTGCCTCTACCCTCCTCAGGGTATTCGAGGCTTTGGCCCGCGCCGGCCCACGAATTATGGATTGTCGATGACGCCGGAATTTTGCGCGGAAGCCAACGCTACCGTATTTCCAATCGCGCAAATCGAGCACGTGACCGCGGTCAAGAACATCGATGCGATTCTCGCCGTGCCGGGCCTCGCCGCCGTCATGATCGGGCCCATGGATCTTTCGGGCTCCATGGGATATCCGGTGCAACCGAATCATCCCAAAGTGATCGAAGCGATCGATCACGTGATCGAACAGTCGAGAAAAGCCAAGGTTTACGTCGGGATGGGCGTGACGGACGATCCCCAGTCGGTTCGGAGATGGCTTGAAAAAGGCGTGTCAATGCTGTATATCGCGCCCGATTACATGCTGCTGCTACGCGCCGCGAAGCAATTTGTCGATTTCATACGCGAACAGCAGAAATCGCGCGCGTAGCTGCTGGAGACGTATAACGACTGAACTGTATGGTTATTCCATTACTTAGCGTCTGCTAGTTCTGGGGCTACTATGTGCGCTCATCGACATCCCCACGGATCCATGAATCGCCGGACATTCGTCAGCGTCTTGGGCGCCGGCTCTTCCCTTTCGCTGTCCCTCACCAAGGGTGGTGAGAATCTGGTCAGCACCCAACGCACCGGCAGTCCTCCTTATGATTTATTGGTCAGAGGCGGTCGTGTAATTGATCCCTCGCAGGGGATCTCCGACGAGCGTGACGTGGCCATCTCGGGCAGCAAGTTGGCTCGTGTCGCCAAAAACATTCCGGAAACGGACGCGAAGCAGATTCTGGACGCTCGCGGAAAGATCGTCACGCCCGGCCTCGTTGACCTCCACGTTCATGTCTACGATGGCGTCGTCCCCTACGGAATCCCGCCTGACCCAAATTGCATCGCCAAGGGCGTGACAACGGTGGTCGATGCAGGGTCAGCCGGCGCGCATACTTTTCCTGGTTTTCGGCGCTCGATAATCAATCTCGCCAGCACCCGCGTATTTGCTTTGCTGAATATCTCTGTGATTGGCCAGGCCTGCCATTCGGTCAACAATCAATGGGGCGAGTTGTTGGAGCTTCGCTACGCAAACCCGAAGCTCGCCATCCGAACCATTGAAAAAAATCGCGATGTAATTATGGGTATCAAGGTCCGCCTAGGAAAAAACTTGTCGGGAGAAAACGACATTCCAGCGCTCAAACTCGCGCGCGAGGCCGCCGACGCGGTTCGCTTGCCCATCATGGTGCACATTGGAGGCACGACGTCTCCCTTGCCGGACATTCTCGAAATGCTCAAGAGCGGAGATATTGTCACTCACTGCTATCGAGCGGGCGACGGCGGAACGCTCGACGACAATGGGCGTGTCCTGCCGGCCGTTTTCAAAGCGCGTGAGCGTGGTATCCACTTCGACGTTGGGCATGGCGTGGGTTCCTTCTCCTTCGACGTCGCAGAAAAGGCCATGAAACAAGAATTGTATCCCGGAACGATTTCCAGTGACCTGCATCAGTTGAACTATGCCGGTCCGGTCTTCGATCTCGCTACCACGCTTTCCAAATTCATGATTCTCGGTATGACCCTGGAACAGGTGATCGAGCGCGCTTCTACCAACGCCGCGCGCACCTTTGATTTTCCCCAAGGATTTGGAACTCTTCGCGAGGTCGCCGAAGCCGACGTGGCCATATTTGAGTTGCGCGAAGGAAAGTTTGATTTTGTTGATAGCGAGCATCAAGTTCGCTCAGGGCGCCTGAAGCTGTGTCCCGTGGCGACGGTGAAGTCCGGCCAAGTTTATGGTGGTCCCACCGACCCCATTCCTTCGTGAAGGTATTGCGCCACGTGCCTCTGTCGTTTGGGTTTCCTGTTCATGAATGAGCAGCCCGCCGCATCGGCACTTCCACTTATCACGCCGCGTCGCGTCCAGATCATTATTTTCGCGCTGAGTGCCCATGAATGATCAGCGATGGCTGCGCATCATCCCCGTCGCTTTCGTCATGTACACGTTCGCGTTCGTTGACCGCACCAACGTCTCGCTCGCGCTGCCGTCCATGAGTCGCGAACTGCATATGGATCCTGCGCAGGCCGGCGCAGCGAGCGGCATCTTTTTTCTCGGATACGTATTGTTTCAACTTCCACTGGGATACCTCGCGAGCCGTTGGAGTCCGAAAAAATTAGTGGCCTGCATGCTCGTCGCCTGGGGACTTTGCGCAACGGCGACTGGATTCGTACATTCGTGGTCCCACCTGCTGGTCGTGCGGTTTTTGCTCGGACTCGCGGAAGCGGGCGTCTGGCCCGCGACGCTGGTTCTGCTTTCGCGATGGTTCCCTCGCGTCGAACGAGCTCGAGCGAACGCATACTGGATGCTATGTCTTCCTGTGGCATTGGTGTGTTCGTCGCCGGTATCAGGATGGATCCTTAGCCGCTGGAACTGGCGTGCGCTTCTCTTGGCGGAAGGCTTGCTGCCGATTCTCTGGCTCATTGTCTGGTTGGTGGGTATCGACGACGAGCCGAGTCAGGCGCGATGGATTTCCGCAGAGGAGCGCGAGTTTTTAGAAGCCGCGCGTAACGAGGAAGTGCATGATCCAGCGTTTCCGTTGAAGAAATCCCTCATTTCGTCTCTGCTCTCCAGACAGGTACTGATCATGATGCTGATCTCATTTTTGATAAGTACCGGAAACTATGGCTATTTATTTTGGCTGCCATCCATGCTCGAATCCCGGATTTTTCGCTCAGGTCACAGCGCCGGCCATATCGCTGTGGGATTTTTGAACGCCTTGCCCTACATCGTCGCGGTAATCGCCATGGTATTGATCTCCAGGCATTCGGACCGGCACCAGGAACGAGTGAAACACATAACAGCGGCGTTGCTCTCGGCGGGGATCGGCTTGATAGCGAGCGCGCTGCTCAGCGTGCATTCGCCGGTGTGGGCTTTCGGATTGCTGTGTCTCGTCAGCGCGGGATCCTTTGGAATCATGGGGCCATTTTGGGCGATTCCAACGGAGACGCTTCCGCCCGCGATGGCCGGAGCAGCCTTAGGATTGATCCAAGTCAGCAATCTCGGCGGATTAGTCGGCCCAACACTGATCGGATATTTGAATAAAACGACGGGCGGATTCACGTCCGCATTCGTCGTGCTGGGAATCGGCTGGATTGCCGCCGCACTGTTATGCGCGCTGATAAAACAACCGAAGACGTGACAGGAGCAAGCGGTCGGCGAGATTTGAAACTGCAGTGCCTACTGGCTCGCGATGCGCTTGTTCAACGCCTGCACTCCTGGAGGCATGGCGTCGTACACGCGCCCTTGCATAAGGTGATAGCCGGCGCCGACGGGATCGATCCAACTAGCACAATAACCGCCCATGAATCCAACACGCGCTTTGGACTTCGACGTGTTCGCAGCAAATGCGTGCCAAATCGTGTTGTGGTACAGCACTACTGAACCGGCGGGCGCCGCAACGGGTACCGTGTATTGCCTTCCGGTCTCGGGGCCTGGGAAGCCCCGCACCCAATGGCTGCACGGGAGATAAGCGGTCGGAGCCATGTCCGCCGCCAGATCGTTTAGCATCCAGGAAAAAGCGACTGTAAAAGTGTTCGTCGGCGCCGGCAAACCCCAACTTTCAAAGTTGTTCACCGGCACGCCCACGTGCATTGGGCCTGCGGCTGCTCCGGGCTTCATCCACCGCGCGCCTGGCTCAGTGAGTTGCAAGCCGGGACCGAGAACATGCTCCGCCGCCTTTATGCACAGAGGATGGGAAACAAACTTGGCGAACAGGGGATAATCGGACGGATCGAGAAGATCAAAAATATTCGATAAGTGCTGATCCGCATCCGCGACGTTGGCCTGCTTCTTCATGATTTCGACCACGCGTTCACCGGCAGCTTCCGCCTCCGCGCGAGGTATCAGCTCCGGCACCGTCGTGAAGCCGAAGATGTCCAACTCTTTCGTCAACCTTGCGAAGTCGGTTGCATCTTGAACCGCCGCGGATTCGGCGCTGGAATGCATTTTCTCTTCATAAGGTGTCATCGCATTGCACCAGTCTTCTCCGCGCAGGACCGCGGCGGAACCCATCAAACCCACGAATGTTCGGCGTCTCACGATTCACTCCATTAGCCGGTTCAAGTTAGCGTCAAGCCGATCTTTCTTAAGTGCTCTATCGACCGGACGAGCCGCTGCAGACAGGCTTCGCGATTGAGATCCTCGCCTTCGATTCCTTCGATTTCGATACTGTACGGGCCGCGAAACCCAACGGAATCGAGCGTCGCAATGATCTTGGGGAAGTCCACTCTTCCCTCGCCGAGGCCGCAGAATTTCCATTCCTCTTTTCCGCCCTGTGTGTCTTTCAGGTGGACGTGCACAACCCTGTCTGCGATTTCGCGGATGTCCTCTGCTGGATCGATGTTGTCGTTGTAATAGAAAATGTTTCCGGTGTCGTAGTTACAGCCCACGTTCGGGTGCGCGACTTCTTCAAGGAATGCCTTTGCGAGTCTCCCGTTCCTGGTCGGCCCCCCGTGTGTTTCAAGCGCGAGACGTATGCCCTGGTCGGCCGCGTAGGTCGCGAGGGAGCGAAGATTCGAGAACACCTCCGCCCGGTGCTGCGTGAGTTCGGCCTCGTCGCACGAATCGGTGATGACATACGTGCAACCGAGATCACGCGCAAAATCGATACGTTGACGTAGCACCTCGACATCCCGAGGCGCAAGCACGCGGCACACGGCGTCAACGCTGATAGGCTGCAGGCCGAGCTCGGTAAGGCGATCGCGCATCGCGCGGACCTCCTCAGCGTCCATGGCTTCTGGAGCGAACGTGGTCAAACCATGGCGCAAGCTCACGCGCTGGGAAACAGCCGGCACCTCGACATAGCGAATTCCCGCCTTCGCCAAATAACGATAAGCAACCCAGGGGTCGAAACCTCCGAAGCAGAATGGGCTCGCAGCGAGAATTCGTCGATCCGAGGAAAACATGCGTGCCTCACCGAAAAAAAAAGATTCATTCCGAGAACAAGCGCAAATCCCTAGCTTTGAACGATTCTCAATCAACTGCCGGGCTTTCGCATGACGGATTCATTCACCGCCATATGGAACCGGCTCGCCTTTGCTGGCCGACTCATACGCAGCGGCAAGCCAGGCAACATTACGCAAGCCTCGCCGTCCGTCACACGGAACCGGCTTGCCGGTCTCAATCGCGTCGATGAACGCATCGATCTGAGCGGCGTACATCGAAAGATCAATGTGCGGTCGCGGTGGATGCAGATGGGGCTCGCATCTTGTAAAAACGCCGTCAATTTCACAACGCGATTCCGTGGGAAACGTTCGCGCGTAACCAGTACTCCCGAAAATCTCCATGGCGCCATGCGGGGCATCCTGCACTTTGTGGTGCCAACCTGCCTCGACCGTGACGCTGAGACCATCTTCACATTCGTAGGTGGCCGTCGCCGTATCTTCCACTTCCGACGACGTGAAGAAATTCCCGGTCTTCGCGGAAACTGTTTTCGGTTTCAGCTTGTCGTCAAAAACGAATGACACAGCGTCGATCACGTGTATGCCGAGATCGGTGAGAGCACCCCCGCCGGCGACAGCTTTTCGACAGCGCCAGCTATCAAGCGGTGGCGAGCCTTCGGTGAGAATCGCGTGGCACCGAACTTTGAAAACCTTGCCTAGCCGACCCGCGGCAACCACATCGTGCAGCCACTGATAATCCTGGTCGCAGCGCCACGGATGCGCGATCGCCAGTTTCACTCCTGCTTTTTCCGCAGCGTCGAGTATCAAGCGCGCTTCAGCGACGCTTGGAGCCATCGGCTTTTCGCAAATGACATGCTTGCCTGCCTGCAGGAGCCGGACCGCGACGGTCGCGTGCAAATTGTTCGGCACCGCTACGAGGACGGCGTCGATGTCGGGATTCGTTGCCAGTGCATTGAAGTCGCTGTAAATCTTGGGAATTCCAAATTGCTGGGCGGTGAGATTCACCGAAGGCGCGCTCACGTCACACGCAGCGACAATTTCCAATCGAGGATTGGTCACCATCACCGGCAGATGGTATTCCCGCACGATAACGCCGGTACCTGCGAGCCCAAAACGGACCTTGCTCACGCCACTCTCCCGACAATTACGCGAAACCAACCGCGAATTGCCTCAGCAATTTCGCTTTACGGCAATACGCGTTGATAAGTCGCCGGAAACGTCATCGATCGCCGAAAACATTCCGCGTAACGCACGCTCGCCTGCAATCCGCGAAACGCCGTACATATTTCCATAAACTCGACCAGCGTCATGTCGTAGCGTTTCTTCATGAATTCGATCTGGCTGACATGCTGCGATAGCATCTTTCGCTTCTTGTCCATCGTCGACGTGATGTCGACATAATCCTGCGGCTGAAAATTGATTCCGCCGATCGTATCCATGAAATACAGATCGGGAATTTTCGGCCACGCTGGATGCTCAGTTTTTATGATCGAAGCCGCAGCCATCACGCGCGTATTCCACAGAAGCTGCCCGGTAGTGAGATGGTCCGGATGATAGTCGGACTGCGGATCATGAGTGATGATCACATCCGGCCGGGCCTGTCGCACCAGATCGATGTAACGGAGACGCACCTTTTCGTTTTCGTAGAGAAATTCATCGTGGTAATCCAGCCATATGAGCTCCGCCCCGACGATCGCCGCGGAAGCGCGAGCTTCTTCTTCGCGAATCTGCGACGTCTCCTCCATGGTGGTTCCGTTCGATCCCGCTTCGCCATTCGTCGAGATCGCCATCACTACTTGGTCGCCGCGCGCCGCATATTTTGCCAGCGTTCCGGCGCACAAAATGTCCAAGTCGTCCGGATGTGCGCCGACTGCGAGCACCCTCATATGTTATCTCCCGATTCCGCGTCTGACTCACGCCTACGGCAGCGGTCTACTTCAAATATTTCTCGGCCACTTTGCGTAATTGCGCCGCGTGTTTTTCGACCGCCGGGATATCGTCGTTGATAGTAAGTCCAAATCCCGAACTCAGGCCAGGATCTGGGACGCCGATGCTGATATTCAGCGACCTCGCCAACAGCGCATCCGTTTTTGGCAACATTCCCTTCCAATACCGGACTTCCTTCTGCGAGCCGCCATGCAGTTTGGCGCAAACAAACGGGCATTGCACCGATGACACGGTTCGCAATTCGAGTAACTGCTCCATATTGCTGTAAACGTGCCAGCCTGCCTTTGCGACAACCTTCGTTTTCAATTCGGTCGCCATTTTCTCCGCGATCTCCGCGGTCGGCAGAATAATCGTCAACATCGTTCCAACCTCTCCCGCCGGATCGACGATCTCGCGGAACTCCAAACCTGGAATTCCGCTGATCAGTTCCTTATACCGTCGCTTATTTCCGCGCAGACGCTCCAACATCCGCGGCAATTTCCGCATTTGCGCGATAAGAATCGCCGCCTGCACTTCCGTAAATCGGAAATCGAGGCCGAAGAACGGACGCTGCCCGATCTCCACACCGCTTCGCAGCGGCGAGTGCCCCTGATCGTGAAACGCAAACGCACGCCGATAAATTTCTTCGTCGTTCGTCAGGACCATGCCGCCGTCACCGGAGGTAATCGTCTTGTAGACGTTGAAGCTGCATCCGCCCACCGATCCAATCGATCCGACCGGACGGCCTCGGTACGACGCACCGAACGCCTGCGCGCAATCTTCTACAAGATGAATCTTATGCTTGTCGGCGATAGCCTTGATCTCGTCAAGCCGTCCCTGATTTCCCATCATGTGCACCAGCATGATGGCTTTCGTATTCGGCGTGATCTTGGCCTCTACATCGGCGGGATCGAGATTAAACGTGCGGTCGACTTCGGCAAGCACCGGAACTGCATGCGCATACACAATCGCGGCAATGCTCGCGATGAAAGTAAATCCGGGAACAATCACTTCATCGCCGGGGCCGATTCCAATTCCAGCCAGCGCGGTGACGAGCGCGGACGTACCGGAATTCACTGCTACTGCGTATTTTACTTTCGACCACTCCGCGACGTCCTTCTCGACCTGATACACCTTGCCCTTGAAACGCGGATCGATTGCATCGCCGAGAGAAATGCCGTATCGATACAGGTATCCGCTCTTCAGAACCTCCAATACTTCTTTGATTTCTTCTTCTCCTACCCACTCCATTCCAGGTCCCGGCATTATGTCTCCTCGCGATATCGCCTATTTTTTGATCGCTGATCGCATCCTTCAATTCAGACCAGCAGATATTCCAGAAAAGCCTTCAGGTCACGCGCCGTTTGCCAAGGATCGAGTTCCCAATATTTCGGACTCAGCAATTCGCACGACCAGCAACCGTCGAATCGGGTCGCGCGCACGGCGTCCACCCACTCTTTCAGCGGAATGCGCCCGCCGCCAGTCCAAACGTCGCGGCCGCGCTGTTCGTAAGTGCCGCGCTCGCCCCATTTTTCGAGGGAGTCGCAGAAGTGCACGCAGTAAATTTTCTTTCGATCGATCTTGGCGATTTGCTCCGGCGTTGCGCCGCTGCCCCAAAGGTGCCAGAAATCGATCACCAGCCCGACGTTGTCCTGTTCCGCCGCATCGATCGTTTCGAGAACGTGCTCGAGTTTGTTGAGCGGCGTCCAGGTCAAGGCCTCGACAAAAAATTTCACCTTATGCTCGCGACCGATTTTTCCAATCGCTTTCAGATTCTTCGCCGTTAAATCGCGAATATCGGCAGTGGACCGCCCCGTCAGCCCCTTGTAAGTGCCGGTCGGGTCAAGTGGGCCGGTCAGCAATTGCACCAGAGGACAGTCGAGCTCTTCCGCGATGGCACATATTGTTTCGGTCTCTTGCAACAGTGCGTGATGCTCGGCCGGCTCCTGCCTCTCGATGTCTTGCACGTAGCACATTCCGACCGGCGGCACATCCTTCAAAAGAGGAAGCAAACTCTCGAGCGTGTAGCCCTGCGCGAGATAGCGCTTCAATTTTGGGCCATTGATCTCAATTCCCGCGTGCCCGGTTTCTTTCGCGATACGGATATCTGTCAAGAGATTTCCGTACATCGCGACCAGGCTCTGCAGCGCGATAAACATGTTGAGTTCGCTCCTCCTTTCTTTTCCTTACATTGAATGATGGTGCGCCGCAAGCTGCAGCTGATTCGACTAGCTCCGTGCTTGACTCTTGAACGGTTGAAACGCCGCGCGCATTTTTCGCATTCCGTTCGCGATCAGACCTCCGTCCGAACTGAGCGCCAGAAACGTAAATCCATCTGCCACAGCCGGGCCAATCTGCTCTTCTCTCATCAACATCAGACCGGCAACTTTCTTGGCTTTCCGGCACGCGCTCACAACCTTCTTGAAGGCATCTCGTACCAACTCATGGTTCAACTGCTGCGGCACGCCTAAGCTCACGCTCAGATCAAGCGGACCGATGAAGAGAACATCGACGCCGTCAACGGCGGCAATTTCATCGATGCACTCGATGGACTTCTTCGTCTCGATCTGAATCACCGTCAATAGTTCGTTATTCGCCTTCTTGAAATAGTCGTCGAAGCCTGGTCCAAAATCGCACGCGCGATTCATCGCTGCCACGCCGCGAATTCCCTGTGGCGGATAGCGCATTGCCGCCACGGCCTTCTTCGCTTCTTCCGGCGCTTGCACATATGGAACCATCACGCCCGAAAGCCCCAGATCGAGCACCCGCTTCACCATGACCGGATCGTTCCACGCAATGCGAACCACCGGCAGCGCCGGCGAACTTTCCAGCGCCTGCATCTGGAGGAGAAGCTCCTGTCGGTCACCCGCGCCGTGCTCGAGGTCGATCAAAACCCAATCAAAACCGGCCTGCCCGGTCATCTCCGCGGTCAAGCTCGAGCCGAGATTTAGAAATGTTCCCGCCATGAGCTCGCCGCTCAAGACGCGCTGCCGCATCCACTTCATGATCTGTTCCCCCGGAAAACGGTTAAACGATATCGCTCAGTTCCAACGACTCGGTTCCGCCAAAACGACGTCGGCACAATATTCTTTCTACTTCTTCGCAAACCGGCAGTGAGCCCTCGCCGGATCGCGTAATTCCAACCTCCCATCGCCTTAGTAATGAAACTTTTGAAGAGCGTTTCGGCCCTGTTCGTACTGCGCGCGCAGTTTCTGCGTCACAGGATCGCCTGAAACCTCGGCCACGGCCACATCCCACCAAACGCCCGAATCCGGCGGAGATTTGTACGGCTGCGTTTCCACAACGATCACGCACGTCCGCTTTTCTTCTCGCGATTCGTGAAGAGCCTGGCGGTACTCATCCTCGGTTCTTGCGTTCCATACCCGCGCGCCCATGCTCGCGGCGTTCTTGGCAAAGTCGATTTTGAGAAATTCGCCTTCCAGGCGATTTGTCTTCGGGTCCCGCTCGCGGAACTCGTTTCCGAAGCTGTGCCCCGAGCGATTCAACTGCAAATTCCGGATGCACTGGAAGCCGTGGTTTTCGGAAAGGACCACAGTGATTTTCATCCCTTCCTGCACCGAGGTTACGAGTTCGGTGGGATTCATCAAGTAAGTGCCATCGCCGATGAAAACGTACACTTCGCCCTTCGGACGCGCCATTCGCGCTCCGAAGCCCGCGGGTATCTCAAATCCCATGCAGGAAAAACCGAATTCGATATAGCAAGATCCCCCGCACGTTACGTCCCAAAGCTTGTGCAAATCCGCCGGCGGGCTGCCCGCCGCCGTGAGGACTAAATCATCCGACCGCGACTCGTCATTGAGAATCTTGATCACTTGGCCCTGATTCAGCAGGACACCGGGCCGCACCTTGAACAATTCTTCATCCAACAGTTTTGTCCACTCGCCTTTTTCGCGGGTAATCTCTTTGAGATAACCCGATTGCGGTTTCACTCCCGCAGCCGCCGCGGATTCCGTCAGATCTCGCAGAGCTTCGCGCGCGTCAGCGGTGATCGGCAGCGCGCCTTCCTTGAACGCGTCATGCGTCGAAATATTGATGCCGATAAATTTCACTTGCGGATTCTGAAATGCGGATTGCGATCCAGTAGAAAAATCCGTCAGCCGCGTTCCGATACAAATCACGAGATCGGCCTGCCCAACGATCTTGCCCGCGACACGTCCACCGGTAACTCCGAATCCACCCAGCGCCCAATCCGATTTGCTGCGAATCGCGCCTTTGCCTGCGACGGTTTCGCCAACCGGCACGCCGAAGCGCTCCGAAAATGTTTGCAGCTCGTCCCACGCTTCCGAGTAATGAACTCCTCCGCCTGCGACGATCGCTGGACGCTTTGCCTTTTTCAGCAGCGCCACAGCTTCCGCGATACGTTCGCGGTCGGCACGACGCCGTTCGATTCTCCACACGCGCTTATCGAAAAACGATTCGGGATACTCGCCAGCGTGCGCTTGGACGTCTTGCGGCAGACTGATCGTCACTGCACCTGTTTCCCCTGGATCGGTCAGCACCCGCATCGCTTCGCGCAGCGATGGAAGCAATTGTTCCGGGCGCGATATGCGATCGAAATAACGGCTCACCGGGCGAAAACAGTCGTTCACGCTGAGGTCCGCCGAAACAGGATGCTCGAGCTGTTGCAGCACCGGTCCCTGGCGCCGGGTAGCGTAGTAGTCCGCGGGAAGCAGCAGAACGGGAAGCCGGTTGATCGTCGCAAGCGCTGCGCCCGTGATCATGTTGGTCGAACCGGGACCGATTGACGCGGCGCATGCTAGCGTCGATTTGCGAAGATTCATTCGCGCAAAACCGGAAGCCGTATGCACCATCGACTGTTCATTGCACGGCTGGAAGTACGGAAGATCCTGCCCGTACTCATACAGGGCTTGTCCGATGCCTGCGACATTGCCATGGCCGAAAATTCCGAACATCGCCGGAATTAAGCGCTGCTCCTGGCCGTCCCTCTCGCTGTATTGCACCGAGAGAAATTTCACGAGGGCCTGCGCGACGGTCAAACGAATATTTTTCTTGCCGCTTCCACCCGCCATGATTTTGCCTTTCTATTGAGTCAAACCGCCCGCCGCGCGATCTTCAGCTATCCAATCCGTGAAACACTACCGTTTTCCAGTCCGTCATCGCTTCAATCGCGTAGCGCGGTCCCTCTTTACCGACCCCGCTTCCCTTCAGGCCACCGTATGGCATGAAGTCCGCGCGCCAGAGTGGCGTCCAGTTGATCTGGATGATTCCGCTTCGCACTTCGCGAGCAAATCGCATCGCATTGTTCAAATCGCGCGTGAAAACGCCAGCGCAGAGTCCGTAGCGCGTATCGTTCGCAAGCGCGATCGCATGATCGATGCTGTCAACTTCGGTCACGCCCACGGCCGGACCGAAGAGCTCATCGCGGAATATCCGCATTTCGGGTTTCACGCCCGCGACCACCGTTGGCGCATACACCGCGCCATCGCGTGTGCCGCCTGTCACGACGTGCGCTCCGGATTGGACTGCTTCCTTCACCCACGAATCAACGCGTTGCGCCGCGCGATCGGAAATCATCGCGCTCAGCTTAGTGTCACTGGCGAGTGGTTCACCCACCTTGATGGTTTCCACTCGCGGCTTCAACGCATCGAGAAAATCCCGATAGATGGACTTGTGCACAAGTATCCGTTGCGTCGAAAGGCAGACTTGCCCCGCATTTACATAACCACCGGCAATTGTCGCATCCGCGACTTGCTTTAGGTCGGCGTCGGGCAAGATCACGAGTGCGGCATTCGACCCGAGCTCAAGCGAAAGTTTCTTGACGCCTGCCACGTGCGCGATGCTGTCGCCAACTTGCGTGCTACCCGTGAAAGTAATCTTTCGCACGCGCGGATCGCTGCACAGTGCCGGACCGATTTTGGATCCGGTACCCGTGATGCATTGCAGCGCATCTTCCGGAAGCCCCGATTCGAGCAAAATACGCGTGAATTTCAGCGCTGTAAGCGACGTCGACTCCGCGGGCTTCAAAATAACCGCGTTGCCCGCGGCAAGAGCCGGCCCGACCTTATGAGCCACGAGCAGCAGCGGGTAGTTGAACGGGGTAATCGCGAGAACCACACCGCATGGCACGCGCAATGTAAATCCAAATTTGTTGCGCGCGCCCGACTGCGCGTCGAGCGGCAACGTTTCGCCGCGCGCTTGTGCTCCTTCAAACGCGCAAAGGCGAAGCAAATCCGGAGTACGGCTCGCCTCGCCCCGCGCTTCCATGATCGGCTTTCCTTCTTCCATGCTAATAGTCTGCGCCAGATCCTCAACCGCCTGATCGATCTTGTCAGCCGCGGTATTGAGGATTTTGCTCCGCTCGTACGCCGTCAGGCTGGCCATGGCGGCGGCACCTCTTTGCGCCGCCAGAATTGCCCGCTCGATCTGTTCGGGAGACGCCTCGGGAATCGTCTCCACCTGCCGCTGAGAATATGGCGAGATTACGGGAATCGCATTCCCGGACTCAACCCACTCTCTGTCCACATACATTTTCATTTGCGACAGCCTCAGAGTTCGTGTAGAAACCGATCACGCAGCAATCGTGTCGGGGTCAGCGCCTTCGACTTAGCTCGTTCGATGGCCGAGTTTTCGCCAATCGCAAGTAAACGTTGCTAAAGTAGTAGGCGGCTGAATCTCAAAAAATCCGAAAGCACTGGCGTGGGTGTGATCTTCTGTAAAGCCCAGCCCGGCACACCCACTATGGCCGGAGCCGCGGCCCAATGCTGATGAAAATACGAAGGTGACAGAGCAAAATCGCCCCTGCAACCCTGAAATCAGTGCCGCCAGCGTTTGCAAATCCGAACTGATTACTGTATACAGTAGCCGACGGCCATGTGTCAAGGCTCCGACCGAATCCCCCATCGCATTCAAATCTCGTGCCTTACAGCCGAACACCGGCGCGGGCGCGCTCGTGTTATCGCTACTACCGGCGTCCAATTCACGCCTCCCGTACGTATCCCCCTATCCCCATTGATCGTTCCCAAAATGCGACCGGCGTATTCTATTGCGAATTTCCGAACGAAACTTAAAGCGCACCACTGCTCACCGTAGGGGGCATGATGAATCTTGATGGATACGAACATCCGAACGAAAAGCTAAACGCGGAGATCGCTGCAGCCGCTGGGCCGAATTCGGCGGACACCTCTGCTCAACGACCGACGAAGATGCCAACGACGTCTGACTCCTATTCGCTGGTGGACCGTGAACTAATCCCCGCGCTTGAGTCGTTTTCCAGATTCACAGTCACGGCTGAGACCTTGATGGACCTACGGAAAAATCCCTTTCCATTTCCGGCTCCCTTGCCTCCGCCGGCGCCGCAACTCTCGGAGTTGCGCGTCCCCGGTCCAGCAGGCGCTCCGAAAATACGCCTGGTAATTGTCGACCCACAGCCCGGCGGAAAAGGTCGGCCGGCGTACCTTCATATTCACGGCGGCGGGTATGTCCTCGGCGTCGCGGGAAACGATCCCGCCTTCTTGCAGACGATCGCGCAAGTCTGTAACTGTGTTGTCGTCTCCGTCGACTATCGCATTGCTCCGGAGACACCGTATCCCGGTGCGTTGGAGGACAATTACGCAGCATTGCAATGGCTGTATAACAACGCGGAAACACTCGGAGTGGATGGCTGTCGAATCGCGATCGGCGGCGAAAGCGCCGGCGGTGGGCACGCCGCGGCGCTCGCTATCGCAGCGCGTGATCGAAAAGGAGTTCCGATTATTTTTCAGCTTCTTATTTATCCTATGCTCGACGACCGCACTGGCAGCACGCGACCGGTGCCTCCCCATATCGGGCAATTTGTATGGGTGGCAGAATCCAACGTCTTTGGATGGAGCTCACTGCTGGGCGTTCCCGCAGGCTCACCCAACGTACCGACCGGCGCCGCGCCAGCGCGCGTCGAGAATCTCGCAGGACTTCCGCCTGCATACATCGCGGTCGGCGCGCTCGATCTGTTCGTGCACGAAGATGTTGAATACGCACAGCGATTGATCGAAGCCGGAGTCCCAACCGAGCTCGCCGTTGTCCGTGGCGCTTATCACGGATTCGACATGCTGGGACCTACATCAGCAGTCAGCAAGCGCTTCACAGAAGCATGGCTCGCTGCTCTGCGGAGAGCTTTCGAAGACAACCCTGCAAAATAGCGATAATGCCTTCTATAAAGCGCATATCCACGATCAAAATTGGCCAAAGCAGAAGCCTTTTCGGCCATAGTTTTGTGTTTCGGCGTGACCGGCGACAGGCGTGACCGGCGACAGTTGACCAGACGGGCCAAAACTGTGTACTGTATACCGTCGCTCGGGTAGCCTAACGGCATTTCTTCTAGGATCGACGGCGCAATCGAGAAACGGTTTAGATTGTGACTCTTACCCCGCGACTCCATACCAACAAGAATTAATTGTTGAACCACGAAGCACCGCCGACCTCTGCCGTTGGCTCGATTCCGGCAACGAGCCGGCATAACGACAATTCAACGAAGGAGACATCATGCCAGGGAAGGTGAAGCTGAGAGAGCTATGCCACGCTCGATCTGGAAATAAGGCCGACGCTGTAAACGTCGGGATCGCCGTGTATGAATCAAAGTACTACCAGTGGCTAAAGGACACCTTGTCGGCCGAGCGCGTCGCCGAGCACCTCAAGGCAATCACGCCCGGTCCCGTCCGGCGCTGGGAAATGCCAAAAGTGTCGGCGCTAAACTTCTATATTTTAAACGTGTCTGAGGGTGGGTATTCGGCAACCGCGCGCTTGGACGGGCTCGCCAAGTGCGTGAGCTCGATGGTGCTCGACATCGACGTCGAGCCGCCGGGCGGTTTCGTTCCGAGGTCGTTCCTGAAAGGCGCAAGTCCGCGCTGTAAGGTGCCTCTCAAAGATTGGGAGCTGAGCCGGGCAAACTACAAAAGCAAAAGCAAGACGTGCCGGGTTGGGTGCGGCGCGGGATTCAATTTCGATAATCTTCTTTCGAACATTGCGCTCGCACAGAGTGGCGAGGTCGATTACCTCGCGTTTGACAACATGACGGAAGGCCTCGGATTTGGCACACTCCGAATGATGAAAGGTGAAACCGTGTGGGATCCGCATACCGGGCTTCGCTTTTCGCCGAGCGAGGAACGCCTGCGAGCGATCCTGCCGATCTGTGCGAAAAACAAGGTCAAACTGATTACTAACATGGGCGCCGCCGATCCGCACGGGACGGCGGTGTGGGTTTCAAAACTCTGCCGTGAGCTGGGTCTGCTGAAGTTGCGGATTTTTACGGTACTCGGCGACGACGTAATGAACAAGGTAAAGGCGCTGGACCCCCTGGTTGTGGAAACCGGAAAGCCAGTCTCCGCGCTGGGAGATACCATCATTTCCGCGCACGCCTACATGACCGTTTGGCCCGTCGTGGAAGCGTTGCGCCAAGGCGCGGATATTGTCATTTGCGGCAGAATCGGCGATGGCACGATGTTCCTTGCGCCGATGGCTTATGAACTCGGCTGGAAGCCCGACGATTTCAATCGGCTCGCCAAGGGACAGGGCATCGGACATATCATGGAATGCGGCCCGCAGTGCACCGGCGGCTATTGGGCTGATCCTCCCTTCAAAGTGGTCGAGGATCTCGAGCACGTTGGTTTGCCGATGGCGATTGTCGAAGAAAACGGCGATGCCATTGTCACCAAACTTCCTGGCTCTGGCGGAGCGGTGAACAGGCTGACGGTTCTCGAGCAGCTTTTCTATGAAATTGACAATCCTGCGGATTACAAACACACCGACGTCATCATCGATTTCACGACTACGGAGCTTACCGAAGTAGGAGCGGACGCAGTTCGCGTGACGGGAACGACGGGACACCCAAAACCTGCGACGAACCTCGTTTGCATGAACACGGTTGACGGTTTTCTCGGTGTGGGCGGAATTTCGTATGGCGGTGGCGGCGCTATCGAACGAGCGAAGCTCGCCATCGAAACCGTTAAGGGACGTATGTGCGCGATCGGAATTGATGGATCGCGCGTTCGGTTCGACATCGAAGGAATCGATACCCTCTTCCCGTGGAAAGGCGTAACAACTCCACCGCCCGAAGTCCGCTTGCGGGCCTCAGGGATCTTTAAGACGGCGCACGAGGCTCAGATGCTGCAGGTCCTCGTGCACGAGCTCTCGTGTAACGGTCCGGCCGCAGGGGGAGGGCTGGCGCTATTTGTGGGCGGCGGAGGTACGGAAGAACGGCTCGTGCTCTACAAAACGTTTATTCCACAGGAGACGCTGAAGCCTCAGATTGTCGAACTATAGAAATGGAATGGGATCGTGAACGACATCGGCGCGCGACTGCTCATATAGGCGCGCGCCGATCTACTTCTACTGCTTTGCAACGTAAGATTCGGAAGTCTGCTCGAGCGTCCTTCCTTTGGTTTCCGGAACTAACAAGAACGAAAAAACGAAGCTTGCGAAGCAAAGGATCGCGAAAAACCAGAAGACGCTCGCTTCGGAGCCGAAATGCGCTCGGAAGAATTCGACCATGGGTGGAAACAGTTGCGCCAAGAGAAGCGACGATCCAAACCGCAACGAGCCATGGATCGCCATGCCACGCGCCCGAAGCTGCGTTGGAAATACTTCTGTGGTAATGAGCCAGCCAACGGGCGGGAGACTGGAGTTAAAAGTGGCTTCGCACCAGAAAAATGCCATAAGGATGAAAAGCGGTCCCGTATGCCGATAGAAACAGATTCCCATTAGAATCTGGCCGGCTGCAATTCCCAGTGTTCCGTAGAGGAGGAGCGGTCGCCGGCCGAATTTGTCGAGCCAAAATAAGGCGAAAAGAACGGACAGGACATCGACAATTCTGATCAGCACCGTGTTTCCAATCGCGCCTGCGCTGGAAGAAATTCCCGCTTTGACAAACAGACTTGGGGCATACAAAACGAGCGTCGGAACACCCACCCACTGATCGAATATTGCGAGACCGGACGATATCAGTAGGCCAATCCTCATCCCGGGCCGCAGCAGTTCGCGGTAGTTCGTGACTTTCTGATCGAGACTCCGATCAATTTCCTGAATCGTATCTTCAGTTCGTTCTGCGTCACCAACGCTTTTGAGAACAGCGCGAGCTTCTTGGGGGCGGCCCTTCATTAAGAGCCATCGAGGCGTCTCAGGAACAAACACGAGGCAAACGAGAAAGATTCCAGCCGGCAAACAACCGGATGCAAACATCCAACGCCAGCATTCTGGATTTGCGCCCAGATACTTGGCGACGACGTAGCTACCCAGATTTGCTCCGAACGCGCCAACCACGACGCCCATTTGGTGGAACGTGACAAGAGCCCCCCGCTTGTGGGGCGGAGCAATCTCGGAGATGTACATCGGCGCGACCAGCACCGCGAGTCCGCCGCCCATCCCACCGAGAAGACGAAGAGCGTTCCACACCAACAGGGTGCTTGATACTGCCGACCCAACCGCTCCTAGCATCAGGAAAATCGCGGATACAATGAGGGATCGTTTTCTTCCGATCTGATCAGCGAGGTAACTTCCTGCGACCATGCCTACGAGGGTTCCCCAGAAGGACGTGGTCATCGACAGACCCTCGATCCAACTGGGTCCAATGAAATGCGCGAAAATGGCGACGTGGATGCCGGGAATGTTGAAATAATTCCGGACGTAAAGAATGGCGCCGGACATCAAGATGGCGTGGTAGCTCCAGTTGACGGCACCCATCGCCGCAGCGACCGAGACGAAGTACAGATAGGCGTTCGAACGTTTTTGGCCTGATCCCGGAATTGACACTCATCACCATTCTTCCCTACTGGGTTTGAACTCGAAGAAAGCCGAAACGGATTTTCGTCCATCGTACGGCCATTCTTGTAGCTACCCTCTTGCCGGTGAATGCTGCTCGCTGTCGGTATTTCTTATCTCCAGCATGGCTCGTCACACCTAAGGCGCAGGGAGTGGATCATCCGATGCAAATCTTCGGAGAACGTTGTCAGTTATTTTCGAAACGTTGTTGTCATACCGGTTGTAGGAGAGGCTCCCAAACCAAGCGATGGAGCCCACGGCAAATACACCTCCGCCGTGAGGATATTCAAAGTAGACCAGATCGGCGGTCACATTCACGTGTGACGTGTCGCTCGGTTGCGATGCATAGAGTTCCTCGAGAACGCACAGGAACGTATCTTTATACTTCGGGTCAGAAAACGACGCGCTGGCGAGGCGAAGAGCGTGATTCGGCGTCCCTAATGCGTGCTCAAATCGGTCAATCTCATCGCCGGCGGTTCCGCTTCTCAAACCCAATGATTCAAAATCTCCGATCACTTCCGTCGGTCCGATGCCTTCAAAAATGAAGGCCGCTCTAGGATTGAAACTGTCTGGCTGACGCACATAGGGTTGGCCCGGCCCACAGAGTTGATTGGTCCATCCCAAGGCCGAAAGGCCTACTCCCACTAACTTTTGCGGAGCTCGGCCGCGGCGGCGCCAAAGGCCCGCCAATTCTCCCGTCAGGCTCATGTAATATTCGCCGGGTGCCGCTTCCCAACTCTCAGTACCCGAATGTTTCCTGACCTCGATGAGCCGGGGCGATTCGGTGCGCACGGCAGTCACCCAGTAGAAGCCGTTACCTCCGAGGTACATCAGACGCCCGCCGTTGGTCAGGTAGTGGCTCATGGCACTCAACATTTGATACGAGTAATACTCGGGGTGCGACCCGGTGACCACCACCTTGTATGGGGTTAGTAGCGAAGCACCTTCCCGATGAAGATCTTCATCGGTGATTACGTCGTACCGATAACCTTTGGTTTCCATCCAATCCACAAGGTAAAGGTCTGCGCAGAGGTGGCGAGGATAGAGTTGTCCGTCGGTCGTGAATTGCGAGCAATACTTGGGATTCAAGTCCAAGAGCGGCCGCAGATATGAAGCATAACAAACACCGCTGTCATCGGAATGGTGGTCATATACGCTTAATAGACTCGGGATCTTGCTGCGAAAATTGGCGTAGGCGAGATACGTAAAAGTAGGAGCCAGAAAAGTGATCCGCGCCGAAGTTGTTCCTTTCTTGGGCCTGACGAAAAAAGGAATGTAAGTCTCCGCATCGCCGGCACGAAGGCGTGCGGCGTAGATCGCGCTCTTCAAATCGGGAGGCACGTGAAACTCGAAACCAACTTCCCATCCCGCGTCTTCGAGATCATCATCGTGAAAATGGATGGCTCCGTATTCGTCGGGTGCGAGTCGAAAATTCGTTTCGATATTCTTCCAGTTGTGGCCCGTCATCGCGCGCGCCGGCATATTGACTGTACTCCCATGCAGAGCGTTGGGTGAGGCGTCTGTGGCCCTCTTCGACGAGATATCCTTCGAAAAATCCCAGGCGGCCACGAGAGAGTCTCCAGTTTGGAGGGGGTCGCCGTCCTGCCGCAGCGCACCAATCTCATTCGTGCTTAGCGCGCGGCTGAAAAGCTTGGGGCCATCGATTTTGCCATTGAAGTGTCCGCCAGTATCGTTGGGTTTGGCTTCTTTTGTGAGCCAATGTGCGGCGATCAGAATCGGAAGCTCGTTAAGCCTCGTGGAATTTATACCGCCTGTGCTCTTAACCACCACGCCTGACGCGTCCAACGGCCAGGTCACGACCGGTTGCTGATAAAGGGTGATCTCGCCACCAGGAGCGTCATACGTTGCCGCAACGAAATACCAATTCGACGCGGAAAGCGGTTCTCCGGTCTGGAAGTTCTCCTTCCCGATCCGCAGGCCTAGAGCGCCATTTCCCTCAAGAAAGAGGCCATAGCCGCTATCATCGGCAGTGGACCACTTGGTAAGAATTCCCTGCGCTCCCTTCAAGGGAGTCGTCGGGAAAATCCACGCCTGCAACGTAAAGCTGCCGGTTTGTTGGAGCAATCGATGGTTCGAGACTTTCACATACGAACCCAATTTCAATTCTTGCTTGTGTCCGGGATACTGACCGTTGAGAGAAGTGTTGATGACTTCCTCTTTGAACCCCGGCCCCTTGCGATTAGAATCGCCGTGAATCAAACGGACGATGTCCATCCGATAGCGAGGTTGCTCAGAACTGACCATAAATCGGATGCGTCCACCGGGTTGGACGCTTAAGCGATCGCAGTATCCAACAAGCCGGAGCGGATTCCCTACACTCGTCATCTTCCATGCACCTTATTAGTGCAGTCGGATCAAAACGACATTTTCATGAGGGCTCGAGTAATCTATAAAACCGCAAAAGTGACAGCAGCCACGACCTACACGGCTGACGGAGTGGCAACGCTCCTAGTGGCTGAGGCCATCACTTCCATCGCGCGAAGACCAGTTCGATGCGTAACGGCGAACCGTTCACCTTCGCGACAACACCGCACGAACTCAGCCAACTCACGCTTGTACGCATCGCCGAATCGCTCAATAAATTCAGGCACCGGCCGGCCATAATCCCGCATGAGATAGGATTTGTACTCAATACGCTCAGTGCGACTGTAGGCTTCAACGATGACTTCTCTCTTGTTCTGTTCAAAGCGCCCGACGTGGATCTGTCCCTCTTCGCCGTAAACCCAAACTTCAACTCGATAACCGGAAACATGATTGCGGCTCACCGTAAGTTGTGCGATTAGCTCGTCCGGAAACCAAAGACATATAAAACCGTCGTTAAAATCTTCCGGCGCGGGAGACAACTTGTGCGCGTAGAGACGGGTGCCAAGACTTACTATGCCGGACGGCATCTTGCCGCAAAACCACAAAACGTCATCTAGATTATGGATCGCCATCCCGAAGAAAAGGCTCGTGCTTACATACCCCGGCGGTACCGGGCTTGAGTCCTCAAGCGCCGCGACGATCTTGAACGGGCGGCCGATTGCCCCTTGATCCATGAGCCGTTTGGCGTGTTGCAGAGGTTCGTCATAACGGCCCTGAAATGCGAGCATGACGGAATTCGGGTATTGCGCGTCGAGTTCAGCGACAAACTCACGATCTCCGAACAAGAATCCGGTGAGGGATTTTTCGACCATGACGCGTTTGCCAGCCCGGACAAGCGCTCGTACGTGCGGACCGTGTAGCTCGGTCGGCGTACAAACCACGCAGGCATCGCAAACGGCCGCTTCGATCAATGCCTCAACGGTGGGGTATACCTTAACGGGCGAGCCTTGCTTGGAAGCCAGATCTTCTGCGAATGCATGGGCGTGTTCGACGCGAGCATCAACGATGGCAGACAGTTGGCAGCCGCCAATTGAAGCCGCCAACTCCGTTGCGTGCTGTGAATGTAAAGAGCCGATTCGACCGAGGCCGACTACCGCAAGCTTGACGGATTCAGGCATCCTGTTTTCCGATGGTGATTAGAGTTTTCAATACCTTGAACAAAATGGAAGCAGCGAATTAGTCGGGTGCGTCCATGACGGCGGGAGATCGTAACATCGCGTGCTCTGGTGGGTAAAGAGGCAGAGTTATACTTCGGGCGAAAATCTGGCGATGAATTCGATTTTCGGAATGAGTTTGTGAATCAGTACGAAAGCGAGCGGATGCAAGAACCCGACAATGATAAATAGCGGAACATAAGTATGAAACCCTTGGAGGACGTAACCCGTGACAAGCGCAAAGATCATCCCGCCAATTGCGCCGCCCGTGCCGCCCAAGCCGATGACCGAAGCGGTGTCCCTCTTCGGGAAGATATCGGAGACCATGGCGAAGAGATTGGATGAAAAACCCTGGTGAGCGGAGGTGGCAAGCGAGATCATGACCACTGCTAGCCAGGCTTTGGACGCGAATACCGCGACGATTGCCGCCGGCATGCAGAAGGCGCAAACGGCCATCGCCGTTTTTCGCGCCTCGCTGAGCGGCCATCCTCTCTTGATCCAAAAGCCCGAAAGCCAGCCGCCGGCTACGCTCCCTACATCCGCCGCGAGAAATGGTATCCAGGCGAAATACCCAATCATCGGGAGAGAAAAACCGCGCTTCTGCTGGAAATAAGATGGCAGCCAGAAAATGTAAAACACGAAGACGGGATCAGTAAAAAATTTCGCAAGGATGAACGCCCATGCTTGCCGAAAACCCAGCAGATCCGCCCAGGCGATCTTCGTGGTGAAATTCGTATTCGCGTCTTCCGTGTCAGCTTGTATCTCGTGAAGCTCCTCTTCGGTGATATCGGGATGCTCGGCAGGAGCGTGATATGCAAGTAGCCAAACGATGACCCAAAGGAAACCGATGGCGCCTGTGACGATGAACGCTTTTTGCCAGCCCCATCGCAGCGTCAACCATGCGACTAATGGAGGGGCGACCATCGCGCCGACGTTGGCACCGGCGTTGAATATTCCTGCCGCTAGCGCCCGCTCTTTGGCGGGAAACCACTCTCCCACGGCTTTTATTGCTGCGGGAGCATTTCCCGCTTCGCTTGCTCCGAGGAAAAAGCGAGCTACACCAAACGAAAATGCTCCACGGGCGAGGGTGTGACACACGGCTGCGATCGACCACCACGCGACCGTTAGGGCGTAACCTACGCGCGTCCCTAACCGGTCGATCACTCGGCCCGAAATCGTCAACATGATTGCGTACGCTACTTGGAACGAGAAAACGATCCAGCCGTAATCACTTTCGGTCCAGTGCAATTCCTGTTGGAGCTGTCCTTTTAAAACGGAAACTGTTTGCCGGTCGAGGTAATTGAGCGTGCATGCAAAGAATAAAAGTGCGCAGATGTACCAGCGGAGATGGCGAATCTTGAAGTCCAAAGGACGATGAGCTTTGGTGCGCGATGATGTCGTGGGAGCAATGGGGCCCTGCCGCATTCAATGTTGTCCCAAACTTACCAAACACCCTCGATTGCTTGTGCCGCGCCGATCTCTAAGGACGCTCGCGGCGGATTTTAAGACTGCGGGAGATTACAGCAAAAGCGCGACCGCTTCCAGAGCCTTAAGTATTCGATGTGCATGGCTGCGCGTCTATGCAGGTGTTGCAGGGAGAGCAACATTTAGTCTCCTGGCTCTGGCGTCACCCGAAAACCCGCATAAACTCACCGATCGAGGCCCGCAAGCCGTCCTCGAATGTCTTCCCTTCGGGCCGGTAGACGCCTTCGAGGGCTACAACTCCTTGATAGCCATCTCGTGTGAGCGCTCGGGCGATGTCCTCGAAAAACTTTGCCATTTGGCCGTCGCCGAACCGGCACTGATCGACGGTTGCCTTTGGGATGTCGACGCGACAATCCTTCAAGTGGATGTGACCGAGATATCCGCCGCGGAGAACTTCATAGCCGTCGGGGTAGGCTGGCTCATTCGAGTAGAGGCTGTTGGCGGGGTCCCATAGGACTTTCAGACGCTTACTGCCCAGTTCGTCGACGAGTTTTCTCGCAAGAAAGCTGGAACTGACCATGCCATTGTTGCCGGTTTCAACAAGCAACGTGATGCCTTGATCTTCTGCGAGTTCGACCGCTGGCTTAAGTAGAAGTTTCAACTTGTCCCACGCGCCTTTTGTGGTATTCCAAACCTCAGCGCCGCCGGAGCCGAACAGAATCATCTCCTTGCGGAAGCTCATGATGCGCACGAGGCCACAGTTAAGCGCCTTGGCCATGTCAATGCAGCGCCGAAGTGCCGTCATTTCGCGATTGTGGTTTTGATCCCCGACCTCCGTTTTGCCAACTAGCAGGCCCGCGAAGATGTGGCGCGAGACACAGCAGACTTCGACCGCGTGCTGGACAACGAGGCTTTGCACGCGCGCCACCTGGGCGTCGTCGAGGTCGCCGACTTCCTTATCCCACATGTACTGCAGTTCGGCGAATTTGACGCCCAGCTCCTTCATCACTCCGAGTGCGTATTCTATTTCCTGGCTGATGTTACTGGTGACGATGCCTAGCCTAGCCACAGCTTTCGATTTCCCCTGTACTCCAAATCTAATGTAGCGTCGGCGATCCGCCGAGGTGATAGAGCATGAAGCGAAACCCGTGGCCGTCTGAAGTTCGAAAGCAAAGCTTCTACTAGATAACTATATCAACAAACGACCGCGTACGCTGTCCCGGTCCAGTCAGCCACCCAGAGCCCATCCTCGCGGACCGCACGTGCGCCGTCCATCTGTGCCGCCCGCGTTGACAAACCAGGCAGCGAGCGGCAGAATCGAGATGCAATTCGTCCTGCAGCGCGCTGTTTCACCTGCTGCGGGCTGCCGGTAGTGCCCGAATGGCGGAATTGGCAGACGCGCCAGCTTCAGGAGCTGGTTCTCGCAAGGGAGTGGAGGTTCGAGTCCTCTTTCGGGCACCAAAATCACCCAGAGTTTCCCTCCTTTTCCTCGATATGATTCCTTCACCGTTATGGCATCACCATTCCTGGAGGCGGCAGGGACCGGGAGAGGCAGACTGTGCGGCAAAGCGGCGCAAAGCCTTGAAACTTCCTGCAAGCATTCTAGTCAGTTTCTTACTCGCCGCGATTTTCACCGCGGGTTGTTCGGGCGAGAACGCACCCGCACTTTTTTCCTCGATCCGGAGGGCGACCCGCTCTCAAACCAGTGCTCTCATGGTTCCCGGCTGACACGGAGACTCTGGTGGTTGCCAATGGTCCGTTCTGGATGTCCAATTTCCAAATGGGGGCAGGAGCGATACTACGAGGACCACGACTCGACCACCGAACAATTAGAAAAACTGTTCGAGGGGAAACTTGATCCTTATTCGGTTTCGCAAAGGGCCTCATTGAAAAACGCCTAGAACGTAAGGAGGTGTTATTTTTTGCGCTAGAGGGTTCTCGCCGCTTTCGATCTCCGGCGGGCCTGGGTGAAATGCCGTTCGAGGGCACCGAATTGACGGTGTTTGCAGACGATCTCGACGACTCCCGTGATGCCTTTATGAACGATGCTGCCCAGGGACCTGGGCGGGTTACGGAAATCGAGGGGCAAAAGGTCGCCATATTTGAGGAATCAATGGAGCCAGATACTTGGACGATTTTCGTCGCTTTTCCGCGAACGGGCGTTGTCTTGATAGCTACTAACGAGCGGTTCTTGCAGGAGACGCTCGCGAGGATTCAGTGGAAGGAGAGAGAGAGCACTGCCGGATAGCTTGCCCGAGTGGAAATATGTGAACAAAGAAGCTCAGTTTTGGGGCCTAAGGCATTTCGATGAACGACGACCGAACCAAGATCCATCATCGCCGTTCGGAGGCCAGAAGGCCGCTAATCTTCCCGATGAGCAAGCAATCGGTCTAACTTATCAGTGCACGCCCAAAAAAGGCCGAACCGCAACAATTACTTACCTATCCGGGGCCGTGGATATGCGAAGGATCGAGAGGGATCGTTTTCCCAGTTCTTACGAACCCGAATCGACGGCCCGTTGCATATTCCATACCAGCTGTTAGTTTAGGGCCCGGGGTGATCCAGAGTACTTTCGACTTGAGCTATTTCTTAACCCTATGTTGGTTCTACTTTGTCCTCATGGCAAGTATGGGGCATGCGGTTTACCCTCAATCTGCGGTCCAGGCTGCACAATCTGCCCCGACTTTCTCTAGAGCAAAGGCTCTTCCGCGTGGCGGGCGATGATCTCGCGGGTCGCGTCGCGGAGGCGGACAATTTTCTGCCAATCGCTTTCGGCCCCGGTGGTGGTGGGTGGTGCGCCCGGCTTTCCGGCACCGGCATCGCTGATCGGTTCGGGCTGAAGTAACGGGCCGAACTCGACGGAGACGCGGCCAAAACGTGGCAGGTAGGTCTTGTCGCGAAGAATTTCGCGCGCGCCGCGCACCGCAACCGGACAGACCGGCCGGCCGGTGGCCACCGCGGATTTGAATGCTCCGAGCTGAAATGGGCGAATGCCGGCGGCCTCGGTGAAAGTGCCTTCCGGGAAGATCACCACGGATTCACCATGGCGCAGCGCAGCTTCGACCACTTCTGCTTGCTGCACGCGAGCTTTGGGATCCTGGCGGTCGAATGCCATGTGGCCGCCGCGAAGCAAGATCGATCCGATGATCGGCCAGTTGGAAACTTCGCCTTTTGCGACAAAGTGGGCGCCCGCAGGTACGTGCGCCATGGTCACGAGAACATCGAGATGGCTGGAATGATTCGGCGCAAAGATCCACGGGCCGGAAGTATTTATTTCGCGCAGCAGATCACCGCCCTTGACCGCGACGCGAATACCTGCCCACCAAAGCATCCACCGCGCGAACGCGTGGGTGACGCGCGCCGCGGCCTGGGGAGACGGCGCCACCAGCACACAGGCCCACAGGACGACGAATAACACCGCGATCTCCGAGAGTGCGTACACGCCCCAGACAATTTCTGCCGCGCGGGCAAAACCCTTTCGCAGCCAGGCAGAAATTCGTGGGAGGGCTCCGCGCGCGGCCAGCTTTCCTACCTGCATCCACACCGGCTGGGTCTTTTTGCCGAGCTTGGCGTCCATAAATAGCCGCCGGGTATCGGAGCGACGCAACTTGCCGCTGGAGGTTTTGGGAATGGAATGCGGAGGCAAGAGTTCGATTCGGTCGGGAGGAACTCCGATGGCTTCGCTGACCGCGCGGGTGATGTCGCTCGAAATGCGCGCGGAGTCCGCTGCATTGCGAATTTCGGCGGCCACCACCAGTTTTTCGGTGCCGCTGGCGGCGTCCGGCAAACCGAAGGCCACCACGCAGCCGGTGCGTACCCCCGCAACGTGGCCGGCGATTTCTTCCACCTCGTGCGGAAAAATATTGCGGCCGCCTTTGATGATTATGTCCTTGGCGCGGCCGGTGATGTAGATTTCGGAAGCGGCAAGATAGGCGCGATCGCCCGAATCGAGGAACGAATCCGACCGCATCAGCGCTGCGGTTGCTTGGGGATTCTTGTAGTAACCGCTGGTGGCCGAGGGGCTGCGAAACCACAGTCGGCCTTCGATCCGTTCGGGAAGCGCGGCGCCGTGCGGGTCCACGATGCGCACTTCGACTCCGGAAAGGGGCGCGCCCGCCGAAACGAATTCCAGAGCGGGTGAATCGCTGGCGAGCGGGACCGCGCGGCCCTCGCTTTCGAATACCGAACGGTCGATGCGATCGATTTTGTATCCTGAGCCGAGCCGCGGCGCGGAAATCGCCAGCGAATTTTCCGCCAGGCCGTACACCGGCATCAGCATCTCGCGCCGCAGCCCGTAGGGGCCGAAGCGCGCGGCAAATCGTTCCAGAGTTTCCGGGCGAACCGGTTCGGCGCCGTTGAGCATGGCGCGCACGGAACTAAGATCGAGGCCTTGGATATCGGCATCGTCGATTCGCTTCACGCAAAGCTCGTACGCAAAATTGGGCGCGGGCGTAAGCGTGCCACGGTGACGCGCCAGCGCCCACAGCCAGCGCTCCGGCCGGCTGAGAAATGCCAGGGGCGACATCACCACCAGCGGGATTCCCACGTAGAGCGGAGTAAACCAGGCGCCAATGAGACCCATATCGTGATACAGCGGCAGCCAACTCACTGCGACGTCCGCGGAGGTGAGTTGCACGCCGGAAACGATGGCGCGGATATTGGCCAGCAAATTTGCGTGGGTGAGCACCACGCCCTTGGGATCGCCGGTGGATCCCGAGGTGTATTGCAGGAAGGCAACGTCGGAGGAGGAGCGTTTGGCGAATGTTGCCGCGGGGCGCCGCTCGGATTCAGGCGGCAGGTGGGGACCCTGAGCGTCCACCAATTTCGCTGCGGGAACTACTTCCCGGAGCGACGGAACCTGCGGCTCCATCAGCAGCGCGATCGAGTGGGCTTCGCGGAAGGTGACCAGAAATTGCGATTCGGCGTTGCGTAAGATGCCGGCCTGGCGAGCGGCGTACTCCGCAATGCGGTCGGAGCGCACCGGCGGATAAATGGGCACGGGAACTCCGCCGGCCAGCTGAATCCCGGCGAAGACGAAAAAGAACTCGGCCGAGGTAGGGAGCATCATGGCCACCGAACGGCCGGGATCAAGGCCGCGGCGGCGCAGCGAGGCGGCAACGCTCGAGGCGCGCGCGAAGAGTTCGCCATAGGTGATCGGGCGAACGTTTTCTTCTTCGTAAAGATGGATGTGAACGCGATCGGGCTCGCCGCGGGCGCGCTCGCAAAGAATTTCGACCAGGGTTTCCGCAGTTGCGGGATCGAATGAGGAGCGGGACACAGCAGCGGGCGATGAAGCGGCTGGCGAGGTCGCGGTTGCGGCGGCGCGTGTCTGCGAGGTCTCGGGCGGAAGGGGCTGCGAAAGGGGCGCCGGTACCGACTGGGCTTCGATGACTGCGTCGACCAATTCGCGAACCGTCTCGGACTCACCGACAACGGCATCCGGCAGGCGCACCGAAAACGCAGCGTCGAGACGGACCATCAGTTCTACGCGCTCGAGGCTGCCCAGGCCCAGATCGCGTTCGAGGTGCGCGCTGTGGCCATTGCGTTCGAGTTCTCGCAGCGCAGACGCGCTGCCCAGTTCGAGCAGCAATTTGCGAATGATGAGAATGGATTGCGATTCGACGCTGCTAGCGGGCTCCGGTGATTGTTGCGGCTGTGGCACGTTAGGAAACGGGGCGCACCCTTTCGAACGCGGAACTAGGAACAGTTTCGGCTGAGGCTATCACCGCTGGAGCGCGCGGTTCAACTCCATCCCGACAGGACTGAGGTGGTGCCCGGCCGTTGGGTTCCGGCGGGCAGAAAATGCAGGCCGATTGCTCGCACCTTGCTATTTCTCTTTGTAAGCTCGACATCCTAGCTTAGCTTTGAAGCCAGGACCGCTATATGAATGCGATCGAGCTTTCGCTGATCATTGCTGTGGGATCGCTGCTGGCTGGATTCTTGGGCGCGCTTACGGGATTGGGCGGCGGCGTGGTGATTGTGCCTATGCTAACGCTGGCGTTTGGGATCGACATTCGCTATGCGATTGGGGCTTCCCTGATTTCGGTGATTGCTACTTCTTCGGGGGCGGCAGCGGCTTACGTTAAAGAAGGGTACTCGAATATTCGGGTGGGAATGTTTTTGGAAATTGCCACCACCGTTGGGGCGCTCACCGGCACGGCGATCGCGTTGCGCCTGCCGCTGCGGGTGATCGCGGTGATTTTCGGCGTTGTGCTGATGTATTCGGCTTACCTTTCGTGGCGGCAGGACCAGGATTCGACGGAGGCGCACCAACCGGACCGGCTGGCAAAGCTTTTGCGTCTGGGCGGAACGTTCCCTACCGCCAACGGATTGCAGCATTACGAAGTACAGGGCGTGCCGCTGGGGTTTGGGCTGATGTATCTGGCCGGGGTGCTTTCCGGGCTATTGGGAATTGGATCGGGAGCGGTGAAAGTGCTGGCGATGGACAAAGCGATGCGTTTGCCGTTCAAAGTATCCACCACCACCAGCAATTTCATGATCGGAGTGACTGCCGCGGTCAGCGCCGGAATATACCTGAACCGCGGATACATCGATCCGGCTCTGGCGATGCCGGTGATGCTGGGCGTTTTGGCTGGGTCGCTAGCCGGGGCACGGGTACTGGCTGGTGCGCAGGTGCGCACGCTGCGATTGATCTTCAGCATGGTGGTCGCGCTGCTAGGTGTGGAGATGATTTTCAATGGGCTGAAAGGAAGGATTTGAACATGGCTGGTTGGACGGATCAGCGCGTCGAAAACTTCATGGGAAACCTGCTGCGGGTCGGCGTCTCGGCAGCCGCCATCGTGGTCCTGGTGAGCGGGGGCGTTTACCTGGTGCGCCACGGGCACGAGGTACCGCGCTACCACGTGTTCGCCGGCGAGCCGGCCGAGCTGACCCATGCCCCGGGGATCGTGGGGGAGGCTTGGGGGCTGCATTCGCTTGGGTTTATCCAGTTTGGATTGTTGATGTTGATTGCCACACCGGTGGCGCGGGTGGTGTTTTCGGTGATCGCGTTCGGGATGCAACGGGATTGGGTGTATGTGGCCATCACGCTGATCGTGCTGGGTTTGCTGTGCTTCAGCCTGACGGGCAGCCACCTATAGCCGCTTGCACGGAGCGCTGGAAATCAACAGACCCGTCACGTTCCACCGGTAGCCCCCAACTCTTTCGGTCGAAAAGTGATATGCGAAGGCAGTTGATCCTCACACATTGAGAACAGATATTCCGGCGTGGGTAAAACATTTTCTGATATTCGCACCATGAGATTTCCCTCATTTTTCTAAGTTCCCTTGCTTCAGCGACTTCCCCGTAGGTGGGCCGTGGGTCTTACGGCCGGGCATGGCGGCTCAAGTGCTTTATGCCCTGATGGGCCATGTGGCAAATCTTGCTACCGCTTAGACGAGGAGACTTCGGCATGTTACAGAAAATAATGGCTCTTTTTATTATGGCGCTAGGGGTGTCTGTTCTGATGGCCACTCCGGCGGTAATGCGCAGACTGCACCGCGTTAAGAAGTAACCTTCTACACAAAAGGGCTACACAAAAGAGGTAGTTCCGCGAGAGTCAAGCGCAATCAGATCGTTCGCAGATGCGTGAACGCTTCTCTTTTTCTGCGCCTCGCCGCTTAGTCCTGCTCGCATCTCCGCCACGAAGGTTTTTTCGAGTGGTCCAGCAGAAGTGTCAATCCAGGCTTCTAGTCCTTGCTCAAATCTTCCATGAGAATTTGGCTGAGGCGGGATTGGCGTTCGGGGGTTAGCTTCGCGCCGGCGGAGGTTAAGTAGAAAACGTCGATGGCCATTTGGCCTTCGGTGTCGATCAGTGCAATTTCTATGTTGGCGGCGGCGTTGGCCAAGCGGGAAGCGATGCGGTGGAGTAGCCCGGGGCGGTCCTGGGCGATCACTTCGATCAAGGTGCTGTGCAGTGAGCAGGAATCGTCGAAGGTGATTTTGGTGGCCACGTGGACTTTCGCCGGGTTTTTCTTCTCGGCGCGCACGCGTTCGGCCAGCATACGATCGAGATTGGCGTTGCCCCTTAAGACGTCGCTGACGCTGCGCTTGAAACGGTCCCATTCCGGGAGGTTGAGCTCGAGAGTGCGAAAGCGATCGGTGAAGTAAAAGGTGTCCACTACCGTTCCAGCCTGATTCGAGAAAGCGCCGGCCTTGACGATGTTCATGCCCCAAGCGGCGAGCGCTCCGGCCATGGTGGCAAAGAGTAAGGGCCGGTCGGGGGTGACCACCGTGAGTTCGTACCAATTACGCCCACGGCGCAGATCGAGCTGCACCGGATCCTGCTTGAGGTTGTCGGCCATGGCGACGTGGGCGAGCACCTCCTCCGGCGAATGGGTGCGCAGGTAGCGGAGCGGCATCCCCTCCAGGAATCCCTTGAGTTTCATTCCGGCGCGCGGCGCGAGGTTGTGGAGCTGCGCCAGATTTTCGCCACCCGCTTCGACGTGCACGCGCTCGTCGGCGGTGCGGTTGAGGTAATTTGCGGTGGCCATGTAGATCTGCCAGATATTCTCGGCCTTCCATGGAGTAAGCGCTTCGGGGTTCACCGCTTTAACGTCGGCGTGGGTAAGCAGGCACAACATTTTCAAGCGTTCTTGCGTTTCCACTTTCTCGGCGAATGCGCGGATCGTTTCCGGCTCGAAAATATCGCGGCGAAGCGCCGCGGACATCTCCAGATGGCGGCGGATGAGGAACAGGACGGTCTCCCGGTCGGGAGGATCGAGATCGAGGCGCTCCAAGCATTCTTCGGCGATGGCGACGCTGGCGGCGACGTGGTCCTGACCGCGGGCGCCCTTGCCGGTATCATGCAACAGAACGGCAAGATACAGAAGCTCGGGGCGTTCGAGCTCATCGAGCAAAGCGGCGTAGCGCTGATCCCATTTCGACGGAGATTGATTGAGCAGGTGAAGATTCTCGATAGCGGTGAAGGTGTGCTCGTCCACCGTGAAGCGGTGGGAATAATCGCGGACCACCAGTGCCTCGATGCCGCGGAGCTCCGGGAGGAACAGATTGAGAACGCGCAGGGCCTGCATGGCACGCAGCGCGTCGGCCGCGTAGGGTTCGAGGAACATCACCTGCAGGAAACGCCACAACTCGGCTCCGCGCGGAGGCAGCGCCGCCACCGAAGGCAGCGCCTGCTCGATCTGGTATTCGGTGGCGGTGCTGAATCGCAGACCGTGTTGGGCGAGAAAAAGAAATGCGCGAAGCAGCATTTCCGGATCGCGAATCCCGGAGGGCTGGCGCAGCGAGAGCAACCCATCGGCGGCTGAAAACTCAGCGTTGGAGAACCGCGCGCGAATTTTCTCGAACTGGCGAGGAAGCGAGGGCCAGCTAGTGGGAATTTCCTCGAGGAGCTGGGCGCACACTCGATGAATCAGGCGGGCGTGGCTGAAGTAGATGCGCATCCAGTCTTCCGGGTTTTCGATTTCACCGTCGGGCGCGCCAATTTTCCGGATCGCGGCGTCCTCCTGCGCCAACCAGGTGAGAGTATTGTCGTCGCGTTGGTGGCGGAAGTGCACGAAGCAGCGCACCGACATCAGAAAATCGAGCGCCGCTTCCATGCGCTCGCGGGCGGCCACCGGGAGCAAAGCGTTGCGGTCGGGCCAGGCGCGGAGCTTATCGATTACCGCAAGCAGGGAGAGCCAGGCGGCAACGTTATAATCGCGCAAGCCTCCGGGGCCATCTTTGACGTTGGGCTCCAGGTGAAATACGGTATTGCCGAATTTGGCGTGGCGCATCCGGGTGAGGTCGACCAGGTTCTTGACGATGTGCTGCGACTCGCGGGCCACCAGCTTAGGGATCAGATTGTCGTGTAGGCGAGCGAAGAGTTTGGCGTCGCCGCAGATGCGGCGGCAATCGAGCAGCGAGATGGCGAATTCGACGTTATGCGGCTCGAAGTGATCGCATTCGGAAAGGCTGCGCGTGGCTGGGCTGATTTTTAGACGCAGATCCCAGAATTCCTGCGAGAAGCGCTGGATCGCGGGCTTCAGTTTTTCTTCATCAGCGTCCTTGCCGTTGTGCAGGAAGAGAAGGTCGACGTCGGAGTGCGGGAAGAGCCATCGGCGGCCGTAGCCGCCCAGCGCTACCAGCGCAAAATTGATCGGGCCATCGACGTCCGGGGAGATTAATTCCTGCCAAAGGCGGATGGCGATGGAATCGATTAGCGCGGTGCGGGCGTATAGAGCGGCGCGGCCATCGCCATTCGCCGCGAATTCATCGTGGATGCGCGCGGTTTCTGCCGCGTAGAGCTGGCGGAGATCCGGGCTCAGAGTGGCCTGAGAGTCCATGGAGGATTATACCGTTAGCACCGGGAGCTAAACACCAACAGCAACAAAGGCGACGCACGGCTATAAGGCGATGTCGCCGCGCTCGTCGTTGCGAATGCGGATGGCATCGTCCACTTTGGTTAAGAAAATCTTGCCGTCGCCGATTTTGCCGGTGCGGGCGGCGGAGACTATGGCTTGGACGGCGGCTTCGACGCGCTCATCCGGCAAGACCATCTCCAGCTTGATCTTGGGGATTAGGTCGACGGTGTATTCGCGGCCTCGATAAAATTCGGTGTGACCTTTTTGGCGGCCGTGGCCGCGCGCTTCGAGGACGGTCATGCCCTCGACGCCGATTTCGTGCAAGGCGTCCTTCACCGAGTCGAGTTTGGAGGTTTGGATAACTGCTTCGACTTTTGTCATCGCTTACCCTTCCGAATGAGGTCAGCTTTCGCACCACCGCTGCGGTTGCTTAGCGACTGTACAACTATCGGGGAGGAGTTTCCCAGAAATATCCTGCTGCGCGGTGCTGCGAAAAAACTATGGGATGGTTCCAAAAGTTGGATAGGACTGGGCAACAGAAGGCGCAAACCTCCGGCGGGCTTGCGCCACACGAGCGGTCACGTTCGGGCGTGGTATATTGATGCACGGTGGGCGCTCGGCCCAGCGGCAATGGCTGGCGAGAGGGAGAAGACAACGATGAGTGCGGAAATTCCAAAGAAATACGAGGATCTTTTCACTAAGAAGGCGTTTGGGAATCTGGGGACGCTGATGCCGGATGGACAGCCGCAGGTGACGCCGGTATGGGTGGATTACGACGGCAAGAACGTGATCTTCAATTCGGCTAAGGGGCGGCAGAAGGATCGCAACGTGCGGCGCGATCCGCGCGTGGCAGTGGCAGTGTTCGATCCGGATAATCCATACCGCTATCTCGAGGTTCGCGGGCGTGTGGTGGAAATCACCGAGCAGGGCGCCGACGCGCATATCGACAAGATGGCCAAGAAATATATGGGCGTGGACAAGTATCCGTACCGGCAGCCCGGCGAAGTCCGGGTGATATATAAGATCCAGCCGGACCACACCACCACCATGGGGTAAGTAGTTTTTCCAGGGCTGGCCACGCAATGAAAAATGCGCGCGCGGGCCACGGCTCATTCTCCCGGAAAGAAGACGCAACGTGGATACCCACGCCATGCAGGTGCTGGATGGCGTCCGCGTCGTCGAGTGGAGGGAAGCAATGGCCGGGTATGCGGCGATGCTGCTCGGCGATCTGGGCGCGGACGTAATCAAGGTGGAACGCCGCGGTACCAGCGATCAGTCGGGGACGTGGGGACCACCGTTTGCTAGAACCGAGTCGACCTATTGCCGTCTGCTAACCGCAACAACGTTCGCTCACGCTGGGACATAAATTCTCCGCAAGGCCTGGAAATTTTGCGCCGGCTGATTGAACGCGCCGACGTCTTTCTGCACAACCAGCCGGGCTAGAATCGGTGACGAAACGCGCCGCTTGTTATCGCCTGCCCTTAGCGTTGCGGGGGGAGCATACTGACGGGATTCTGGCGGAAGTGGGCCGGTCGGCCCAGGAGATTTCCGAAGCGCGCGCGGGGGGAGTGGTCTAAGCTTTCTATGGTGCGGTAAAGACGGTTTGCGCATCTAATTTTCTGCGTTAACTTCCCTGGTTTTTGCTGAACATTTACCGCGTATGGCCAAGAAGAAACCCATTCCCGAAGGGTTGGTCCCGGCGCCTAACGCCGCTGCGATCCCCGCGGATGCGCTGGCGCCTTTTCATCCGGCGGTGCGCGAATGGTTTGACGCGGTTTTTCAACGGCCTACTCCAGCGCAGGTGCTGGGCTGGCAGGCCATCGCGCGCCGGGATTCTACGCTGATCTTCGCTCCTACCGGGAGCGGGAAAACTCTGGCGGCATTTTTGTGGTGCATCGACCGGCTGATGTTTGCTCCGGAGCCTGCGGAAGAGGCGCGATGCCGGGTCATCTATATATCTCCGATCAAGGCGCTGGCGGTGGACGTCGATCGGAACCTTCGCGCGCCGCTGGTAGGGATCGCCCAGGCCGCGCAACGGTTGGGCCTGGATTATCGCGAGCCTTCGATTCACGTTCGGACCGGCGACACGCCGGCGCGAGAACGCGGGCGGTTTGCGCGTCATCCTGCCGACATTCTCATTACTACTCCCGAATCGCTGTATTTAATGCTGACTTCCAACGTGCGCGACGCGTTGCGTTCGGTAGAGACGGTAATCGTCGATGAGATTCATGCCGTGGTGCCGGCCAAACGCGGGTCGCATCTCGCGCTTTCGCTGGAGCGGCTCGAGCATTTGTGCGGGCGTCGGTTGCAGCGCATCGGACTTTCGGCAACGCAGCGTCCCCTGGAAGAGGTAGCACGATTCCTGGGAGGTGCAACGCCGAGCGAGGCTGCGCGGACCGTGACGGATTCTTCGGAAGTGCAAGGCAGCGAGTTGGACGCCGATGTGGAGGCGACTGAAACTGCTCCCGCGTACAGACCGGTGACCATTGTCGACGCTAGCGAACCTAAGAAGCTCGATTTGCGGGTTGCCGTGCCGGTGGAAGACATGGCCCGGCTGGATGAGGTGGATGCGCTGCCGAGTGGTGCGGCAGCGCAGGGCCCGGCGCGGCATTCGATTTGGAGTGCGATTCATCCCCAGTTGTTGCAATTGATTCGAGCGCATCGCTCGACACTGATTTTCGTGAACAATCGGCGGCTGGCGGAGCGAATTTCGGGCGCTATCAACGAGCTATCCGGTGAAATTCTGGTGCGCGCGCACCACGGCAGCGTAGCGGTGGAGCAGCGCAAGGAAATCGAGGACCGCCTGAAGCAGGGGACGCTGCGCGGGCTGGTGGCCACTTCCTCGCTGGAGCTGGGAATCGACATGGGCGCGATCGATTTGGTGATTCAAATCGAGTCGCCCTCTTCGGTGGCAACGGGGATGCAGCGGGTGGGACGCGCGAGCCATCACGTCGGTGCGGTGAGCAATGCTGTAATTTTTCCGAAGTATCGCGCGGACTTGGTGGCTTGCGCGGCAATCACCCAGGCGATGAACGCCGGGCAGATCGAATCGGTGCGCTATCCGCGGAATCCTCTGGACGTGCTGGCGCAGCAAATTGTGGCCATGGTGGGGCTGGAGGATTGGGATGTGCAGTCGCTTTTCGACGTGGTGCGGCGAGCCGCGCCGTACGCGTCGCTTACCCGGACGGTATTTGAAGGCGTGCTGGACATGCTTTCGGGGCGATATCCGTCGGATGAATTTGCGGAGCTGCGTCCACGGTTGACTTGGGATCGAATCGCACATCGCTTGACCAGCCGGCAAGGCGCGCGGCGGGTCGCGGTAATCAATGGCGGCACGATTCCGGATCGCGGACTGTACGGCGTGTTTTTGGCGGATGCCACCAAGGGCGCGCGGGTCGGGGAGCTGGATGAGGAAATGGTGTTCGAGAGCCGCAACGGCGACACCATCATACTGGGTGCGAGCACCTGGCGGATTCAGGACATTACCCGCGACCGGGTGGTGGTAATTCCGGCACCGGGCGAGCCGGGGAAAATGCCGTTCTGGCATGGAGACGCGGCGGGTCGGCCGTCGGAATTTGGCGAGCGAATCGGAGCGCTGGTACGTGAACTGATGCGCATGCCGCGTCCGGTAGCGTTTACCAAGCTGGTCCACGAACACAAGCTGGATTCGAACGCGGCGGAAAATCTGCTGCGGTATCTCGAGGAACAAGTGGCGGCCACCGAGCGGGTGCCCAGCGATGAAGACATCGTGATCGAAGTTTGCAGGGATGAATTGGGCGACCGGCGGGTGTGCGTGCTCTCGCCATTTGGCGCAAGGGTTCACGTGCCGTGGTGCATGGCGGTCACCAGCAGGATGCGCACGGAACACGGGTGGGAAGTGGAATCGATGTGGACGGATGACGGCTTCGTGATTCGTCTGCCGGATAACGAAGATGCGGTGGACACCGAGTTGCTGCTGCCGGCGCCGGGGGAATTGAAGGATCTGGTGATGCGGCAGTTGGGATCGACTTCGCTTTTCGCGGCGAAATTCCGGGAAGCAGCGGCCCGCGCGCTGCTGCTTCCGAAAAGGCGTCCGGGGCTGCGCACGCCGCTGTGGCAGCAACGGAAGCGCGCCGCCGACTTGCTGGCGGTGGCGTCGCGGTTTGCGTCGTTCCCGATTTTGCTGGAGACATATCGCGAATGCATTCGCGACGTGTTCGATTTGCGGGCGGCGACCGCGCTACTGCGGAAGATCCAGCGCGGGGCGATTCGCGTGACCCGGGTGGAATCGAGCAAACCGTCGCCGTTTGCGGCTTCGCTGCTGTTTTCTTACATTGCGAACTACATCTATGAGGGCGATGCGCCGCTCGCGGAGCGGCGGGCGCAGGCGCTTTCGATCGATCAGTCGCAATTGCAGGAGCTCTTGGGCGACAGCGATTTGCGCGAACTGCTGGATCCGGCGGCGCTGGACGAAGTGGAAGCAAAACTCCAGGCGCTCGATCCGGATTATCAGGCGCGGCATGCGGATGGGATTCACGATCTGTTGCTGAAGCTGGGGGACCTGACGGAAGGGGAGCTTGCGGCGCGGGTTGCGCTGGACGGTGGCTCTTCAGGCTCTGGTGCGAGTTCGGGCTTTGCGGCGGTAGTGGGAGGGTTGGTAAATGCGCGGCGGCTGGTGCGGGTGCGCATCGCGGGCGATGTGCGCTACATCCCCGTGGAATACGCTTCGCGATATCGCGACGCGTTGGGGACTCCGCTGCCGCCGGGATTGGCGGAGATTTTTCTGGTCTCGGCGGAGGAGCCGCTGGCGGAGATCGTTCGGCGATATGCGCGGACCCACGGGCCGTTCACTACGGCCGATCTTGCGGCGCGATATCGGCTGCAGATGGCTCTCCCTGAACCGATCCTGCATGCGTTGCATGGACGGGGGAAATTGCTGGAGGGAGAATTCCGTCCCGGCGGACATCACCGCGAGTGGTGCGATCCGGAAGTATTGCAGCAGATCCGGCGAAAGAGCCTGGCGCGGCTGCGGCGGGAGATTGAGCCCGTCGAACAGCACGTGTTCGCGCGGTTCACCGCACGGTGGCAGGGGGTCACGGTGCCGCGGCGCGGCGTCGACGCGCTGCTGGATGCGATCGAGGGGCTGCAGGGGGCGGCCATTCCAGCATCCGAACTCGAACGCGAGGTGTTACCCGCGCGAATCGCCGAATACCGGGCGGGGGATTTGGATACCCTGATGTCCGCGGGCGAAGTGATTTGGGTGGGAGTGGAACCGATTGGCGAACGCGATGGGCGGATCGCTCTGTACTTGGCTCAGTCGTTGCCTTTGTTGCTGCCACCAGGCGGCTCGGAATCGGGAGCTACGGCTGCTGCTGGTGCGGGCGCCGCGGTTTCCGAACGCGCGCAAAAGATCGTTGCAGTGCTGGAGCAGCAGGGCGCATCCTTTTTTGCGGCCATACACGCCGCGTGCGGCGGCGGGTTTCCGGGGGAAACTCGCGACGCGCTGTGGGAGTTGGTGTGGTCGGGGCGCGTGACCAACGACACGTTGCATCCCGTGCGAAATCTGCGGGCATCTCGTGAATCGCACGGCAAGCAGAGCCGCGTCGAGTTTGAGGACGAGCGGCCGGGATCGCCGGAATTTCTGCGGCGGATGCGTTTGCGCACGCCGGGTAGAAACTTGACGGATGGAAGATGGTCGCTGGTGACCCAGCGAATTGCGTTGCGCGCGGGAGAAACGGCGATCACCACGACGCAGTGGAGCGCCAACATCGCGCAGCAACTTTTGCTGCGGTATGGAATCATCATGCGCGAAACGGCGGTGGCTGAAAATGTTCCGGGCGGATTCCCTACGATTTATGCGGCGCTGAAAACGATGGAGGACAGCGGATGGATCCGCCGCGGGATGTTTGTGGCCGGCATGGGAGCGGCGCAGTTTGCCATGCCGGCGGGGGTGGATCTTCTGCGCACCTTGCGGCTGGAACCGGCGAAGGCGGAGGTGGTCTATCTGGCAGCCACCGATCCCGCCAATCCTTATGGAGTGCTGCTGCCATGGCCGCGGGTTGACGCGGAAGGGACCGTAGAGAGAGGCGCACAAGCGCCTCTGCCGATGATGGCCCGCGCGGCCGGCGCCGGCGTGATTTTGATTAACGGAGAACTTGCGGCGTTTATGCGGCGGCGCAATCCGGCGCTGCGCGTGTTCTTGCCGGAGGCGGAGCCGGAACGAGGCCAGTTCGCGCACGAACTGGCCAAGAAACTCGCGGAGATCGCGATTCGACGGCAGACCCGGCGGCAGGGCCTATTGATCGGCGCGATCGATGGCGCGCCGGCGCGTGAACATTTCCTGGCGCCGTTCCTGGAAGACGCGGGGTTCGTGAACACCACGCTGGGACTCCAGATGAGACATGTAACGCCGATTGCCGCCCCGTTCGACGGCGAAAGCGAAAGCGAGCCCGGCGGCGACCAAGACGCTCGCGGCATCTCCGAGAGCGCCTGAGGTGCCGGAAGGCGATACAATTTTTCGGGCGGCCAGCACGTTGCACCGCGCGCTTGCAGGGCAGCGGGTCACCGAATTTTCCAGCGTTTTTCCCAAGCTAACCCGAGTGGAAGAAGATTCCGGCGTGGTGGGGCGCTGCGTCGAAAGCGTCGAGGCGCGCGGCAAATGGCTGCTGATGCATTTTTCCGGCGACCTGATCCTGCTCACCCATATGTTGATGAACGGGAGCTGGCACATCTACCGCCCGGGTGAACGGTGGAAGCGGCGGCGCGATGATATGCGGATTACCATCGGGACAGCGAAGATGATTGCAGTGGCGTTCACGATTCAGGTGGCGGAATTTCATACCGCGGCGAGTTTGGCGCGGCGGCGGGTGTTCAATCAGCTGGGGCCGTCGTTGCTGGACGAGGAATTCGATGTGCTGGGCGCGGCGGCGCGGCTGCGTTTGCAAGGCGATGCGGAAGTGGGCACGGCGCTGCTGGCGCAATCGGTGGTGGCGGGAATCGGGAACGTGTACAAATCCGAAGCGTGCTTTGCGTGCAGAGTAAACCCGTTCCGGCGGGTGAGCAGCTTGAGCGTGGCGGAAACGGCGGGTCTGATGGCCGCGGCGAGGAAATTCCTGCAGATGAACGCCGCGCCTGGTTCCGGCGATCGCATGGTCACCTATACCGGGATGCGGCGGACCACCCGGCGAGCCGATCCGGCGGAAGCGTTGTGGGTGTACGCGCGGAAAGGCGACCCGTGCCGGAAGTGTGGGGCTCTGATCGAGTCGCGCAAACAAGGGATCGATGCGCGAACCACGTTTTGGTGTCCGGTGTGCCAGCCCGCGGCCGATGAGGCGGACGAGAAATCTATGGCGGCCAGAGGCGAACCGGGAGGCGCGCGTTGATGCGAGGATTCGTCAACGCGGCCGACGCAGTAGCGGCTACCACCAAAAAATTGGAGAAGGTGCGGATTCTGAGCGAATACTTTCGCTCGGCGCCGCTGGACGATGCCGCGCGCGCGGCCATTTTTTTTACCGGCAAGCCTTTTGCTGGGCGCGACGAGGGCGTTTTAGGAGTGGGTGGGTCGAGTCTGGCGAAGTTGGTGGCGGAAGCTTCGGAAGATCCAGCGCCGGATTGGCGCGCGGCTTACCGCAAGCATGGGGATTGGGGGAACGTGGCGGGAGATATTTTAAGTACCCGCGCTGGGGAAAAGAAGCGGGGAGTGTCCCTGGCGGAAGTGGCCAAGGCGTTCGAGGACCTGCCGGAGTTGCGCACGCAAACGCAAAAAAGCGACCGGCTGCGAAAACTTTTCGATAAGGCCAGCGCGGGTGAAGTGAAGTACATCATCAAAATCATTACTGGAGATTTACGGATCGGGCTGAAAGAGAGCCTGGTGGAAGAATCGATCGCCAAGGCGTTCGAGCAGCCGGCGGAAGCGGTGCGGCGCGCCAATATGATGACTGGCGACGTAGGCGAAACGCTGAAGATGGCGGCGCAGGATACATTAGGGTCGGCGCGGCTGCGGCTTTTCCATCCCATCGGATTCATGCTGGCCACCGCGGTGCAAACGGCCGAGGAAATTTTCGGCGGCGAAATCAAAACGATGCAGGTGGAGGACAAATACGACGGCATTCGGGCGCAGGCGCATAAGGGCGTTGCGGGCGTGAAGATGTTTTCGCGCACCCTCGATCCGATTACCGAATTTCCGGAGTTGGAGAAACCCATCGCTACTTTGCCGGGCGAGCTGATTTTGGACGGCGAAATTCTCGCCTGGCATGGCGCGAGGCCGCTGCCATTTACCGAGTTGCAGCAGCGATTGGGCAGAAAGCAGATGGATTTGTGGCTGCAGCACGATATTCCGGTGAAGTTTGTGGCTTTCGATTTGCTTTATCAGGATGGCGAGCTGCTGCTGGATACTCCTCTGGCCGAGCGGCGCAGACGGCTGGAGGGGATTTTCTCTAGCTCGACGGCCAGTTCAACCGAAACCGCGATTCGGATTGCGCTGGTTACGCTATGCGATTCCGCCAGCAGCATCGAGAAATCATTTCGGGAAACGCTGGCGGCGGGGCACGAAGGCGTGGTGGTGAAGACTCCAGAATCCCTGTACACGTCGGGGCGGCGCGGGGGTGCCTGGTTCAAATTGAAGGAAGCTTACGCGACGCTGGATGTGGTGGTGACCGCGGTGGAGTACGGGCACGGGCGGCGGCACAGCGTGCTCTCGGATTACACGTTTGCGATTCGCGATGGGGAGCGGCTGCTGAATATCGGGAAAGCGTATTCGGGGCTGACCGACGCGGAGATTCGGGAGTACACCGCGATTTTTACTGGGATAACTATTCAAGACCAGGGATTTCGCCGGAGCGTGCAGGCGAAGGTCGTGATTGAGGTGGCCTTCAATAATATTCAGAAATCGGCGCGGCATGAAAGCGGGTTTGCGCTGCGATTTCCGCGGATACTGCGGTTTCGCCCGGATAAGCCGGTAACGGAGATCGATACGCTGGAAAGCGTGCGGCAGCTTTATGAGAAGCAAATTACTTTGCCGCGGAATTCGGGGCAGGTTGGTGGCAAAAAATCCAAGGGCTGATTCTTTTCTGATTTTTCTTTGAAGTTGCCGGTGGGTGGCGCACCCTTCGCTCATCCTCCAGTGCAATCGCGAGCTCCCGAACTCCGCGACGGATCTCCTTCGCGTCGAACGAAGCAAATCCCATCTGCATACCCTCACCACTCTGCCTTGGCTGTAGCGGTTGATCGGAGTCACATCCACATTCCGCTTCGCTGCGGCAGTGGCGGCCAATTCGCCGTCGAGTCCGTCACTCGGCTGGTGCGCCAGGCCGTTCGCTGCACACACACAAGCGCCAAGCCTTGCTGCTCGGATTGAGTTTCAATCTGTATCGCTTGAAACTAATTGGGGTTGCTATTTCCGCACACTGGCCATTGACAACGGCCGCCGGGCTTGCCAGAATCACCATAGAGGCGAACAAAAAGCGAAAACGTTAAAGCGTTCTTTCGCTTCCCTGACCCTTATGAGCTCGCGCGCCGCTACTTTGCGCCAGCATTGCGAAACCCTTTTGGCGGGGCGCGTTGTTGCGCCTTTTGATGTTCGCAATGCTCCGGCAACCGAGACGGTTTCGGCGGGGATTGCCCCGATCGACCGGCTGACCGGAGGACTGCCGCGCGGGAGCTTGACCGAGATTTACGGGCCGCCTAGCTCGGGAATTACCAGCGTGCTGGTGTCCGCGCTGGCATCACTGACCGCGGCATCGGAAGTTTGCGCGCTGGTGGATGCGCGGGATTCCTTCGATCCCCATTCGGCACAGGCGGCCGGAGTGCGGTTGGAGCAATTGCTGTGGATTCGCTGCCGCAATGTAGAGCAGGCGGTTCGCGCTACGGATTTGCTGATTCAGGGTGGCGGGTTCGGATTGATCGCGCTGGACCTGAGCGATATACCACCGCAAGCGGTGCGCTACGTGCCGCTGAATGTGTGGTTCCGGTTTCGCCGGGCGGTGGAGCACACCCCCACAATTTTTGTGATTTGCGAGCAAGAATCCACGGTCAAGAGTTGCGCATCGCTGGTGCTGCGGATGGAAACGCAGGAAGCGCGGTGGCGGCACACTGGGCCCGGCCGTCTGGAACACCATGGGGCGCATACGCCGGGCTGTTTGTTGGATGGGTGGAGCAATACGGCGGAGGTGATTCGTTCGCGGGCCCGGCGGGAGGGATGGATTTCGGAGCATTTGATATCGGCGAGCGCGGGGGCGGGCGCGAGCTCGAACGGCACCTCGATCGATTTCGAAACGCAAACACTTTGGAATTTGCATCATTCGCTTTCCGGGAAAAACTTCTCGGCAGGAGGGCCTCCACCCAGGTGAGGATTTTCCCCAACGGTCTTGCTTCCTCATCCTCCGGCCGCCATGGCGTTCGCTTCTATTTTCGTCCCCGAATTCATCGTGCAGGCGGTGGTGCGCGCCGAGCCGGGGCTGCGGGAGCAGGCCGTAGCGATCATGGACGGCAACCCGCCGCTATGCCGGGTGGCGGCGGCCAACGAAAAAGCGCGACGCGCGGGAATCGAATGCGGGATGAGCAAGCTGAACGCGGCGCAATTTGCCGGGGTGGAGATCCGGGCGCGTTCGGTGGCGCAGGAAAAATCCACGCATGCCGCGCTGCTGGATATAGGCTGGTCGGTTTCTCCGCGAATCGAAGATAGCGCGCCGGACGCGATCGTTGTGGATATTGCCGGGCTTACCTTTTTATTCCCTTCCGAAGAAGAGATCGCCGCGCGCCTGATGGAGCTTTCCCGCGAATGCGGCTGGACCGCGCAGGTGGCTACCGCTGCCAAGGTGGACACCGCATGGATCGCGGCGCGCGGCTTTCGCGGAATCACCGTGATTCCGGCGGGAAAAGAAGCGGAAATGCTGGGGCGTTTGCCGGTGGGCGCGCTTTCTCTGCCGCTGGAAATCAGCGAGACCCTGAATCGCTGGGGAATCCATACCTGCGCGGCGCTGGCGGCGTTGCCGATGGAAGAACTTTCGGAGCGCCTGGGACAAGAAGGTATCCGCTTACACACCCTGGCGCGCGGCGCGCGCTCGAGATCGATGGCGATCGCGCAAGCGGAAAATAAGTTTGAAGAAGAAATGGAGCTAGACGATGGGGTGGAGGACCTAGAGCCGCTGTCATTTCTTCTGGGGCGGCTGCTGGATCAGCTTTGTGCGCGGTTAAGGGCGCGCGCGCTGGCCGCGGCTTCCATTCAGGTGCGGTTCGAGCTGGAAGCCACTTTTGAGGGCGGGCCGGTGGCCGCCGTGGGGCAAAAAAATCCGCGCGGGACGTACCAAAGAGATTTGCAGCTTCCGGTGCCAGTCAGCGATTCGAAAATGCTTTTGAAATTGCTGCGGCTGCGCTTGCAGGGGGATTCGCCCGGCGCGCCGATCGTGGGAATCGTGATTGCGGCGGAAGCGGCACGGCCGCGGGCCGTGCAGGGCGGGCTGTTCCTGCCCACGTTTCCGGACCCGGAAAAACTGGAGTTGACCATCGCGCGGATCACTCACGTGGTGGGCGAGGCAAATGTGGGCACTCCTGCGCTGCTGGATACCCACCGGCCGGGAGAATTTCAGATGCGGCGTTTTGTGGCGCGCCCGGAAGTTTCCGGAAATTCAATCGCTGGCGATGCTTCCGGGAATTCCACCGATACGGCGACGGCCAGCTTTCGCATTTTTCGTCCGGCACTTCCCGCCCAACTGGAATTGTGCGACCGGCGGCCGGCACGACTGATTTTCCAAGGCAAGCGGGGAGAAGTATTGGCGGCGGCAGGTCCATGGCGAACTTCCGGAGATTGGTGGCGGGAAGATCCGTGGGACCAGGACGAATGGGATCTGGAGGTGCGCTTCCCGTCCTCCGCGGCAAAGAACTCGAAAGCCGGGTCCACCGGTTCCAGGGGGGCTGCTGAGGAGCGCGGGCGCTACCGGATTTATTACGACGCGCTGCGCAAGAGCTGGTTCGTGCGGGGGATCTACGACTGATGTACATCGAGTTGCACGCACGCTCGGCGTTCAGCTTCCTGGAAGGGGCATCCATTCCGGAGGAATTTGCCGCTTGGTGCGCCGAACACCAGATGCCGGCGATGGCTTTGCTGGACCGCGACGGAGTGTACGGTTCGCCGCGTTTTTATTTAGCCGGGGAAAAAGCGGGAATTACCGCGCACGTAGGAGGCGAGGTGACGTCTCCGGCGGGCTGGCGTTACGCGGTGTTGGCCGAGTCGCGCATCGGCTACCAGAATCTGTGCCGGCTGGTGACGCGAATGAAACTGCGCGCGAAAAAAGGAGAAGGCAGCGTGCGGGCGGAGGAAGTGGCTGAGCATGCCAAGGGGCTGGTGTGCTTGAGCGGAGGCGAGGAAGGTCCGCTGGCATACGCCCTCACCCACGGCGGCCTAGCCGCAGGCATTCAAGCGCTGCAGCAGCTCACCGAAATATTCGGCCAGCAAAATGTATACGTCGAGCTGCAGCGGCATTTGTCGCGGGACGAAGAAGCACGCAACCAGGCGGCGGTAGAGATCGCGCGGAAACTGCATCTGCCGTTGCTGGCGACCAACGGAGTTTGCCACACGCTGCCGGCACAGCGAAAAGTGCTGGACGTATTTACGTGCATCCGCCATCACCGCGCGCTGGCCACCGCGGGGCGTTTGCTGAGCCGCAACGCGGAGCGGCATATGAAGACCGCGGCGGAGATGAAGGCTTTATTTGCCGATCTGCCCGAAGCGATTGCCCAAACCATGGCGCTCTCTTCGCGGCTGAAATTTTCACTGGAGGATCTGGGTTACCGATTTCCGGCGTATCCGGTGCCGGAAGGCGATTCGCAAATGAGTTTTCTGCGGCGGCGAACCTGCGAGGGAATGATTTCGCGCTACGGAACGAACAACGAAAAAGCGCAAAAGCAAATCGACCGTGAACTGGCGTTGATCGAAAAATTGGACCTGCCGGGATATTTCCTGATCGTGTGGGACATCGTTCGTTTCTGCCGGGAGAAAAACATTCTGGTGCAAGGGCGGGGCTCGGCAGCCAACAGCGCGGTTTGCTATTCCCTGGGGATCACCGCGGTGGATCCGGTGGGTATGGACCTGCTGTTCGAGCGATTTTTATCGGAAGAGCGCGGCGAATGGCCGGACATCGATCTGGATTTGCCAAGTGGAGACCAGCGCGAGCGAGCCATTCAATACGTCTACGAGCGCTACGGCCAATTGGGAGCGGCGATGACCGCGAACGTAATTACCTATCGCGGGCGTTCCGCAGCGCGGGAAATCGGGAAAGCACTATCGTTCGATCCGGAAACCCTAAATCGGCTGTCAAGCCTGGTGGAATCATGGGAGTACAAGGATTCGAAGGACACGCTGGACCGCCAATTCCACGATGCCGGGCTGGACCTGCAACACCCCCGCGTAAGGAAATTTTTCGAACTGTGCCGTTCGGTACAGGATTTACCGCGGCACCTGGGGCAGCATTCCGGAGGAATGGTGGTATGCCAGGGCGCGCTGGATTCGGTGGTGCCCCTGGAACCGGCGTCAATGCCCGGACGGGTGGTGGTGCAATGGGACAAAGAAGATTGCGCGGACATGGGTATCGTGAAAGTGGATTTGCTGGGACTGGGCATGATGGCCGTGCTGGAAGAATCGCTGGCCATCATTCACAAACATTACGGAGAAGAAGTAGATCTGAGCCATCTGCCCACGGACGATCCGAAGGTATACGCGGCGCTGCAGCAAGCCGACACCGTCGGAATGTTTCAAATTGAAAGCCGCGCGCAGATGTCGTGCTTGCCGCGGCTCCGCCCAGTGTGTTTCTACGACATCGTAGTGCAGGTAGCAATCATTCGTCCGGGGCCGATCGTCGGGAAAATGGTTCATCCCTACTTACGGCGCCGCCAAGGCCGCGAAAAACCGGAATGCTTGCATCCATCGCTCGATCCGGTGCTGGCGCGCACCCTGGGCGTACCGCTTTTCCAAGAACAACTGTTGCGCATGGCCATGATCGCTGCAGGATTCACCGGCGGCCAAGCCGAGGAATTGCGGCGGGCGTTCGGGTTCAAGCGTTCAGAAGCGCGGATGAAGGACGTTGAAATCAAACTGCGCGAAGGAATGAACGCCAAAGGAATCACCGGAGCGACGCAGGATCAGATCATCCAGTCGATCACTTCGTTTGCATTGTACGGATTTCCGGAATCGCATGCGGCAAGTTTTGCACTGATCGCATATGCCAGCGCGTATTTGAAATGCCACTACCTTCCCGCGTTCATGGCGGCCATGCTGAATAACCAGCCAATGGGTTTTTACCAGCCGGCCACGCTGGTGAAAGATGCGCAGCGGCACGGACTGAAGTGCCGGCCGATCGATGTGACCTGCTCAAATTGGGAATGCACGCTGGAAGCGATGGATCCTGTGGAACCGGTGAATACCGGCGGATTCGCGATGCGGGTGGGGCTGCGCTACGTGCGGGGCTTGCGTGAAGAGACGGGACGCGAAATCGTGCGGCAGCGCGCGCTGGCTCCGCTGGAATCGATCGACGATCTGCCCCGGCGCATCCCCAAAATTCAAAAAGCGGAGTTGACCTCGCTGGCCGAAGTGGGCGCGCTCAATTTTATTTCCGGGCAGCGCGGATTTCACCGCCGCGATGCGCTGTGGCAGGTCGAGCGCGCGGCGCGGCGGGCGGGTCCGCTATTGGAAACGGTTTCGGCGCTGGAGGGTGCCCCTTCGCCAGAAACCGCTGCGTCAGTTCCCCCCTCCCGCTCGCCGCTGCTCCCGATGACCGACGACGAAAGAGTGGTGGCCGACTACCACGGAACCGGCATGACCGTAGGCCCACATCCAATGTCGTATCGCCGCGCGTACTTAAATCAGCAAGGCATTCGCATGGCCAAGGAACTGGCGAGGCTGCCCCATGACATGCCGGTGCGGGTGGCTGGAGCGGTAATCGCACGGCAGCGTCCCGGGACGGCTAAAGGCTTTGTTTTCCTAAGCCTGGAAGACGAAACGGGCATCGCGAATATCATCATTACGCCGCAGCTATTCGAGCAGGATCACACCGTGGTGATCCACCATCCGTTTTTGTTGATTGCCGGAAGATTGCAGCACCAGGACAACGTAATCTCGGTGAAAGCCGAGAAAGTGGAACCATTGGTGATTTCGCAGGCGGAAGTCGAGTCTCATGACTTTCACTGAGCCGGATATCGCACACTCAGTAACATACTGTATAGACAAGGGTTAAAGAATTATGGAGGATTTGAAACGTGCCAAGGGCATCCCGCATCTAAGGCCGTGAGAAGACAAGAATCACAAGGACGAGGTGACCAACCCCATGCATCGGACCATTGAAACTGTAGGTGTAAGACTTACCGGGCGCGCCGCGATCAACCGCAATCCCTTGGATGACCGCATTGAATTCTCGTGTCCGCAGTGCGGAGCGCGCGGCGCCAAGCCCGCGCGACGGCCGCGGGCCGAGTACCACTTCACTGACGGATTTATCCAGGACCTTGAGGGCGAAACCGCTACTTGCCGAGCCTGCCGGAAGGCGTTGAGTGTGGTTCCGGTGGTTTTGCTGCACGATCAGGACGAAAAGCGGCGCTTTGTGGCCGTGTTTGAGCCGAACCTGGACCTATCCAAGAACTAAGCGCCGCGTAGAAGCGGTGCGATATTGCAGCGCGGCGTTGCGCTTGAATGACGGTGGCTTTTGGGGCGAAGTCGTTCGACAATTTGACTACTTAGGAGGAGCGATTCGCTCCTCCTTTTTTTTTGCGATCGCCCGCCGCTCTACCGCTAATTCAAATGAATTTGTCTAGCGGGAGATGATAGCGCTCCAGGTCGGTGCGGACTTGGTCGAAAGCATCGTCGACGGTGTCAGCAAATTTTAGCAATTTGAATTCGCGTTCGCTGATCGTGCCGGAATCGACCATAGCTTCCCAGTCCAGAACTTTGTCCCAATATTCCCTGCCGTAAATCAAAATCAAATGGTGGGACGAGAGTTTGCCGGTCTGCATCAAGGTGAGGATTTCCCACATTTCGTCCATGGTGCCAAAGCCGCCGGGAAAAACAATCAGCGCTTTGGCCATCTGCGCGAACCACAACTTGCGCATGAAGAAATAGTGAAAACAAAAATTCAGTTCGGGCGAAATGTAGGAATTCGGATACTGCTCGTGGGGAAGCTGGATGCTTAGGCCCATGGACGGCCCGCCGGCTTCGGACGCTCCGCGGTTGGCTGCTTCCATGATGCCCGGGCCGCCTCCGGAACAAACCACGAACCGGCGCGGTTCTTTGCCCAGCGTCATGGACCAATGCGTGAGGCGGTGGGCCAATTCGCGCGCTTCTTCGTAATAGCGGGACATCGCCAAGCGGGATTTAGCGGCGCGCAAGGCCAGCCGGATCGGGTGGGTGCTTTTTTTGCGCGCGAACCTGCGCTTCAATTTGTCGAGGTGCGCCAGCGCAGTCTGCCGCGGAGCCAGCCGCGCGGAGCCGAAGATCACGATGGTGTCAGCCACTTTTTCCCGCCGCATGCAGGTGAGCGGATCGAGGTATTCAGCGAGGATGCGCAGCGGGCGCCCCGGAAGACTTTCCATGAAATTCGGATTGCGGTAAGCCAGCTCGGGCATCGGCAAATGGCGTCTCGGTGACATCAGTGCTCCTGGCAATCGTCGGTGCAAGTCTACGGCGCAATTCTACGGCAGCAAGCCATTGTAGGAGAACGCACGGGGCGAATGCCAGAGGCGGCGCTGTTTAGTCATCAACAAAGAGCTCGAAATTGCACGCCAAATCCAATCCTCGATTCTGCCGCGCGAAGTGCCCGGCATCGCTGGCGTGGAAATCGCCGCTCGCTATCTCCCCATGAGTGCTGTCGCCGGCGATTTCTACGATTTCTTCACGCTGGAAGACAACAAGCTCGGATTCTCATCGCCGACGTCACCGGCCATGGCGTTCCCGCCGCACTGATCGCTTCGATGCTGAAGGGCGCTTTTGCCGGCCAGAAGGCCCACGCTCAGCATCCCAATCTAGTTCTTGCCGGTCTGAATGAGGCTCTCTGTGCAAAATTCGAAGCTATGTTGATCTCGATGCAAAAATCATCCGCTATGCAGGCGCCGGCCACCCTCTGCTGCTTACTCATCACTTGAAATCTCCCTGAAACTGGGCGATCGCTATGTGCTTTACACCGACGGCCCGCCCGAATCCAAAAACGCCACTGGCGAAGAGTTTGGGCTCGCGCGCTGCGAGCAATTTCTCGAACCCTATTCTGGTCTCCCAGCGGCAGGGCTGGCTGACGAACTACTCGGTGAAATCGCCCGCTGGTCCGCTCGAACTTCGGGCCGTTTGCAGGAAGATGACATGACTATCGTCGTTATTTGACTGCCAGGCGTAATCCCAGGTTCGCCGACTGAAAAGCGTGCCGCAGGAGTCGCGGGGTGCAACGCGGGATGGCTGGGCCGAATCAGATAGGATATCGACATGCGCCTACTTCTTCGAGCGGTGAAAGCGTGCGCAATCTGTGGATTGCTGCGCAGCGCGCTGCTGGCGGCGATCTTCGCCTCCGCTGCTGCGATCCCCGCTCGCTGCCAGGCGCCGGCGGGTCCGATCACACCGAATCCCAATGCGAAACCGGAAGTGATTCCTGCGCCTGGCGGTGCCCCCGGGTCCACTGCCGGCGCGAAATCCTCCGGCACGCCGGCGACGCCGCCCAGGAGCCGCGGCACCATTCGGGTGCGAACCAACGAAGTAACCGCGCCGGTGACAGTGCTCGATCGCAAGGGCGAAATGGTTATGGACTTGGCGCAGAAGGATTTTCACGTGTTCGACAACGGCGTCGAGCAGCCTATCGACCACTGGGATTTGGGCAGCGAGGCGCTGTCGGTGGTATTGGTCGTGGAAGCCAGCTCGCACATCGAACCGCTGCTTCCCGCAGTGCATCAGACCGCGATCGTCTTCACCCAGACGGTGATGGCGCAAACCGGGCGCGCCGCAGTGATCAGTTATGACGATACCGTGGACCTGCTCCAGCCGATGACCGAAGATCAGGACGCGGTGGAAAAAGCGATCCGTCAATTCAAAGTGGGAACCTTTGGCTTGCGGCTGTACGACGGAATGAGCCGGGGTGTATCCATTCTCGAGAAAGAGCCCGCCAATCGCCGTCGAGTGATGCTGGTAATGGGAGAGGCGCAGGATAAGGATAGCGAAAGCAAGCTGGGGGAAGTGCTGCGCGCAGCGCAACTCGCCAACATCACCATCTACACGATTGGTCTGAGCACCACCGCGGCGGAATTGCGCACGCAAAATCAATATCACCCCCCTCCATTGGGGCCGGAGGGAACTTACCCGCTGCCCCTCCCTCCGGGCACTCCCATGACTCCCGACGCGGAGCAGGAAATGCAGGGCAACATCAACTTGCTGGCGCTGGCGCAATGGATCGTGCAGCGCGGAACCAACGAAGTGAAAAATCATGCCCTGGAAGTGGCGGCCACCGCGACCGGAGGAAGATTCCTGAAGACATTCAAGGATCTAACCATGCAGAAGGCCATGGACAACATCGGGGGCGAGCTTCACGCACAATACACGTTGAGCTACAAAGCGCCAGGCGAAGAGCCTTCCGGATTCCATGACATTAAGGTGACCGTATCGCGCCCGGATGTGAACGTCCGAACGCGGCCCGGATATTATCTGGCGCCACCGCCGGCAAGCTGATTTTGGGGGGCTGGGTCGCAACGCCGCTACGGCGCCGAGGGCGTGATTTGCGATAAGCCCGAGCCGGGTGAATTCGATTCGAGCAAGGCGAGCTGGCCGCACGCGGCCATCACATCTTGTCCGCGGGAGTAGCGCACGAAAGCAGGAAGACCTTTGCCGGTGAGGATGCGGCGAAACTCTTCGATCTGCGCGGCCCCAGCGGTGCGATAGGGCAGTTCCCCCGCGTTCCACGGAATTAAATTCACCTTGGCGCGAACATTGGCCAGGAGCTTTACCACCCGGCGAGCGTCCTCCGGCGTGTCGTTGAATCCCCCCAGCAGCACGTATTCAAACGTTAAGTGTTCCCAGGTGCGCAGCGGGTAGGCGCGGCAAGCTCGCAGCAATTCCGTGAGCGGATATTTGCGGTTGATGGGCATGATCGCGTCGCGCTGCTCGTCGTGAGAAGCGTTGAGGGAGATGGCCAGTTTGGGGCGTACCGCCTCGAGCGCCATGCGTTCGATGCCCGGAACAATTCCGGAAGTCGAGAGGGTGACGTGTTTGGGTGAAATGGCCATGCCGGCGGGATCGAGCAAAATTCTGAGCGCGGCAAAGACCGAATCGTAATTCAGCAAAGGCTCGCCCTGGCCCATCAAGACCACGTTGGTCTGCGGGTGAAGCGCTTCGCGGTTATCGGCGAGGGCGGCAATGATTTGTCCGAGCATCTCGCCCGCGGAAATGTTGCGGATCAGGCCAAGCGTCGCAGTCAAACAAAAATGGCAATCCACCGCGCAGCCTGCCTGGGTCGAGATGCAGATGGTCTGGCGGCTTTTCTCCGGCATGAACACCGCTTCGATAGTGGCGTTCCGCGATGGCGGCGCGCATGTCGTCTGATTCGCCGCGTTCTGATTTGCGGCATTCTGGTTGCCACCCAAGGACATCACGTAGCGCACCGTGCCGTCCTCGGAATGGTAGCGGCGAAGGATCTCCGGTAATCGGATGGCGGAATCGCGCGAAAGCCGGGCGCGCAACTGCGCGGGCAGGTTGGACATTTCACGGAAATCGAAGCGGTGCTCGACGTACAGAGCGCGATACAGCTGGGCGCCGCGGTACTCTGGCTCGCCCAGCGCAACGCAAAGCCCGCGCAGCTCTGCGGCGGATTTCCCCAAAATATTTTCGGGAGCAACAGGTGCCGCAGGGAGGGAATCCGGAGCCATAAAGAATAAGGATAGCACGCCCTGCGGCGGACGTTTTTCGTGCCTGTAGACGGCTCGGCCCGGGCTATAATTTGGGGTTGAACATTTCGAGTGCGAACCTCCGGGAGACCTCCATGGCGAAGATGCTGGCGATCGATGATTGGGTAAAGGGGCTGAGCGAGATTCCCGCTCAGGAATTCGAGATCGATCGCGTCGAGAAGTTTATCTGCGAAAATTGGATTCGCCCCGAGACCCTCACTCCCTATCTTTTCTACGCGAAAAGCCACTACACCCGAAATCTCATTTACAAATCGGACGTCTTCGAAGTGCTTTCGATTTGCTGGGACATCGGACAGGTGAGCCGCGTTCACAACCATCGCGACCAGAATTGTTGGATGGTGGCGCCGATCGGCCGGCTGAAGGTGCAAAATTTTAAAGTGCTGGAGCGCAACCCGGCCACCGGCCAATGCCACATCGAGGAATCCGACACTTACACCATGGATGAATCCAACCCGGGAGTGGTGCGTCCCGAGCAGCCCGTGCATCAAGTGCTGAATCTGGCGGAATTCGGCGAGCGTGCCACCAGCATTCATATTTACTCTCGCCCGTATTCTACCTGCGAGGTTTATCTGCCCGGCCGCGGCACGTATTCCGATGTGCCGCTGCATTATTCGAGCGAGTACGGAAAACTTTCGCCGGAAGAAAAGCTCACGTAGTTTCACGGAGTACCGGGACGAAAGTCATAGTACGAAATGCCAGGTAGCTTTTTAGAAACAGGTAAAATGTATTTTTGGCTTTTCTCGCTTTGCGCTTGACTCACTTCTGCCACATGCCTACACTGCCTCACAGCCCAGGTTTTATTTTGGTCATAATTTTTTCCAGCGTTATATGTAGTTTCGGTCCCCAGCCGAAAACATTTTGGCTCCCAGCCAAAAGTAAAGCCAAAACACTAAAGAAGAGTTTCTCCCAGCCGAAATAAGTCGAAGGACAGGCGCGTGGCTTGCTCCAAAACTGAACGCAAGGCCAGTAGACGCCTCCGTGCCTCGATTTGTAATGTTCCGCCTCACGTGGGCGCTGCTCTCTCAACTTGCTGGAATTGATTTGTAGTTCCAGCAAGTTTGCAGCTCCTTAGTGGGTTTCGTTCGCGGAATTTTAATCAGTACGTAGCATTGCCGCTACGGCTGTGCTTGCACAAAATCGCGGCCCCCATCACCGCTGCGAGTGTGCTCGCGCAAAATCGCAGCCGCCATGTCGCTGCTACGGGTGTGCTCGTACGAATCGCGGCCGCCCTGCGGCCAAGCGGCTAAAGATTTGCCCGGCTCAATTAGGGGGAAAAACAATGAATCGAATCACTCGCTGTCGAAGTGAATTGTTTGAGTGGTTTAACAATCCGCGGACTCGCCCAATTGGTTTCGGCCACCGTGGCAAGATCGCTGCATTAAGTATAGGACTAATGATCTTGGCGTTCGCTACTGCGTCGCTCGGGCAGTTGCCGGCCCACGATCCGGGCGTTCGCGGTGGCCCAGCTGGAGTGGGTGGTCCGTTGCAGGGGCTCGGGCAGGCCTATACCAGTTTCTTTCTGGCGGCGCAGGCGCGGTTCCAAGCGACGGACAACGTCGCGTCGGGCCTGGGCCCGCGATTTAACTTGAACAGTTGCGTGGGCTGCCACATCAACCCGGCCATAGGTGGATCGAGTCCCGCAGTGAACCCGCAAATCGCGGTGGCGACATTGGCGGGGGCGACCAATCAGATTCCTTCGTTCATTTCGCTGAACGGCCCGATTCGCGAGGCGCGCTTCATTTCGAATCCCGATGGCACACCTGACGGAGGGGTGCACGATCTGTTCGTGATCACCGGACGCAACGATGCCGGGCAATGCAACATCGCGCAACCGGACTTCCCCACCGCAGTGTCCACCAACAACGTCATCTTCCGTATACCTACACCGCTGTTTGGAGCGGGGCTGGTGGAAAGCATAACCGACACGAACATATTGGCGAACGCAGCCAACCCCAACAAAGCGGCACTGGGGATTTCGGGCCATGCCAACCTCAGCGGCAACACCGGCACCATCACCCGATTCGGCTGGAAAGCGCAGAACGCGTCGATGCAGATATTTGCCGGCGAAGCGTACAACGTGGAGATCGGCGTAACCAACGACGAGTTTCCCAACAAGCGTGACGAAACTCCCGGCTGCATGCTGAACTCGTTGCCGGAGGACACCACCAACCTGAGTCCGCAGGCCCCCAACCTATCTTCGGGTATTTCGTCGGACATCGTCAATTTTGCGGCGTTCGCCCGGATGCTGGCGCCACCGCAACCGGCGGCATCCACGGCGTCAACCATTCGCGGCCAGCAGGATTTCGTCACCGCCGGCTGCAATCTGTGCCACACCCCGACGCTGAATACCGGCAGTACTTCCGAATTCAGCGGGAGGACAAACGTAGCAGTGAACGCCTTTTCCGATTTTCTGGTGCACGACATGGGCAGCGGTTTAGCCGATAACGTGAGCCAGGGAAACGCCAATGGCACGCAATTCCGCACCGCGCCGTTGTGGGGCGTGGGCAAGCGGATCTTCTTCCTGCATGACGGCCGGACCTCCGACCTGATGCAGGCGATCCAGCAGCACTCCAGTTCCGGATCGGAAGCGAATGGAGTGATCTCCAACTTCAACGCACTGACGCAAACGCAGCAGCAGGATTTGCTGAACTTCCTGCGATCGCTGTAGACGCGCAGCCGTTGCCGGGAAGGGCCTCGCCTTTACCTCTCAAAGGCGGGGCCCACTCCGGTTTCTCTCTCCAGGTTAGCTCGGCTGTCGGCCCGCGTCGCGCGTCGCCGATGGGAAAAACCCATTAGTCACTCGCGCCCTGCCTGTCATAATGGAAGTGTGAAACCTAAGAAACCCACAATCCAACAGCAATATTGAAGCGAAGCTTATCGCGCTGCGCGCGGCGATTGACGATGGCGATGCCAGTGAGGTTGCCGCAGGTGTGACGTATTTGCCGGTGTCCCCAAGACCCTCGGGATTCCCGCAACACCCCACCCAGGGGCGGCTGTGACAACTCTAGTTCTACCTGTCACAATAGAAGTGTGAAAACTACCAAGCGCACCATTCAAATGGAAACGCTTCCGAACGGTTTGGTGCTGATTGCCGAACCGATGGCAGAAGTGCGATCGGTTTCCGTGGGGATCTGGCTACGGAGAGGATCGCGGCGCGAGCCCGCCGAGCTCAACGGAATTTCCCACTTCATCGAACACATGGTTTTCAAGGGCACCGCGACGCGGTCGGCGGAAGACATCGCACGGGCGGTGGACGCGCTGGGCGGAATGCTGGACGCGTTCACTGCGCGGGAGATGGTTTGTTTCAACACTCGGGTGCTGGACGAGCATGCCGGGATCGCCTTCGATGTGGTCAGCGACATGGTGCTGCATCCAAAATTTGCGGAGGAGGATCTGGAGCGGGAAAAATCGGTGATTCTGGAAGAAATTAAAATGACCCAGGACAATCCTGAGGACCTGGTGCACGAGCAGTTCAGCCAGAATTTCTGGAACAATCATCCCATCGGCCGGCCGATACTAGGGACCGAAGAAACCGTGTCGAGCTTCGACGCGCCGCTGGTGCATAACACATTTCGCTCGTGGTATGCGCCGAACAATTTGGTAATCACCGCGGCCGGGCACATCACTTTGCCGGAATTGAAAGAACTCGCCGCGCCGCGATTCGCGAGCCTCGCGCCGGTCGCGGACACCAGCGTCGATACCACTCCAGCGACCTCGCCGCGGGTAAATCTGCGGTCCAAAAGCGAGCTCGAGCAGGTGCACATTTGCCTGGGGGTGCGCGCGTTTCCGATGGCCGATCACCGGCGGTTCGGCATTTCGCTGCTGAATAATCTACTGGGCGGAGGAATGTCGTCGCGGCTGTTTCAGAATATTCGCGAGAAGCAGGGCCTCGCGTATGCGGTGTTCAGCGACCTGAACCCATACAGCGATACTGGAGTGCTTTCGGTCTACGCAGGCACCGCGCTGGCCACCGCGCGGAAAGTGGTGGATTCGGTACTGATGGAATTTCGCGACATGAAAGAAAATCTGGTAAGTGAAGAAGAATTGCGGCGAGCCAAGGACCATCTGAAAGGAGCGATGCTGTTGTCCCTGGAATCTTCCGGGGCGCGAATGTCCAACCTGGCGCGGCACCACATTTATTTTAATCGCTTTTATTCCATGGATGATTTGATCGCCGGACTCGAGGCGGTTAGCCGGGAAGACCTGCGCGCAATTGCCCGCGAACTGTTCCGGATGGGAGAAATTGCGGCATCGGTAGTGGGCAACTTGAACGGGTTCACACTGACCCAAGAGGATCTGGCCTGCTGAGTATGCGCGGCGGGGGGCGGGGGGCGTTTAACTGATATCCGCCGGTGGCCCAGGCGTGCGGAGTAGTTATCGGCCAGGCGCGGGTTTCGGTTGACGTGGGTGCCACAACTTGCGATCATCGCCACGTTAGAGCCCATATGTGGGGGCTCGATTGAATCCCAAAGGTCAATCGTATTTCGTTCCGGATCACAGTTCTGGCGTCGGGAAGTTCCGGCAACTGCACGTTGCTGGAGACGGATAACACGTCTCTGCTGATCGACGCGGGGCTGGGCAAGAAAGAACTGCTGCGCCGGCTGGAAGCGCTGGGCCGCAGCATCAACCGCCTAGATGGCATCCTCATCTCCCACGAGCATGCCGATCACTGCGGCGGGATGGCGCACATTGCGCGCTCGTGGAAAACCACCGCGTACCTCACCGAATTAACCCATCGCGAAATCTTGAAGGGCCTGACCGAAGGAATCGTAAAAAAGATGGGCCGGGTAGAATTCATCCGTCCGGGGCAGCGGTTTGCGATCGGGGACATCGAAATATCACCCTTCGCGATTCCCCATGATGCGGTGGATCCTGTCGGGTTCAGTTTCCGGTCCAACGGCTCGAAAGTAGCGATCGTTACCGATCTGGGCTATTTGCCGGAACTGGTGAAACAACATTTGCGGGAATGCGATTGCCTGATTCTGGAATCGAACCACGATCTGGAGATGCTGAAGGTGGGGCCGTATCCCTGGCATATCAAGCAGCGAGTGATGAGCCGCACCGGGCACCTTTCGAATTCGATCGTAAGCGAATATCTCGCCGATCCGGAGCACTTCGATGGGCGAGCGCGGTATTTGATCCTCGCGCACGTTTCGGAAACCAACAATAATTACGATGTGGTACGGATTTGCGCCGAAGAAGCGCTCAACCGCCGCCCAGCGGAATCCACCTTCCGCGGCGAGTTAATCATCGCCTCGCAAAGCACCCCGATCGGTCCTCTGAATATCTAGGCCGTTCGCGCCGTTTCTGCTTTTGCTGGCCTTCCCGATTTTCCGGAAATACTACTGTTTCGAAGCTGGGAAGATTTCGGGATTCGTTGGTTGGGATTTTGTGCCGGCAGCGGCGATTTCCACTTTGGCTACCAGCGGAAGCTTTACCGGAGGCAAGCACGAAGTGTCGCTGCAGGCTTGGTAGCGCAGGGTCATCGGGATCGACTGCGGCCCGAGAGCGGCGTCCGCTGCTACCTGGACCTTTAGGCGCAGCGTTGCTTTCCCGGAATAAACCGAAAGCGGCTTATTGGGCGAAAAGGAAAAAGTGCGCGATTGCCCTGGGGGATAAAGCACTTCGCCGGGCTTTAGTCCAACCGGCGCTTGCGGGGTGAGGGTGGTGGGGATCAGGAATTCGTCGAGGGGCTTGTGCGAATTCATGTGATAGCCCGAAGCGATATCGACGACCACCGCGACTTCAAACGCGGAACCCTGGGGCGCCGGCGCCGTGGATACAAATACGTGCGGCTTAACCAGGGAAGCAGCGTTGGCCAGCGCTTGGGATGCTCCGCCGTCCTGCGGATACGCAAAAGTACCGGCCAGTCCCAGGACCGGCCAAAACGAGGACATTCCAATCGCTATCGTCCATGCTGCCACCAACAGATAGCTCGACTGTTTCACGTGAAACACTCCGACTGTGGATTCTTCAATTGTTTCACGTGGAACACTCCCATTGTCAATTTCCGCCCGGCCTTTAGACCTGAACCGGGGCGCCCAGTTGCTGCGACATGATGCGCCCCATCAGCACCGGGAGCGTCTCGCCGGTCTTTTCCAGCACGAATGCCTGTGCGGGGTCCGACCAACTCAGCTTGAAACTGGTAGTTAGCGCGGAAATCCAGATCTGGCGCACCGGTGAATTCGGGCTGATGACGAAACGGGTGTTGTGCTCGTCTTCAAACTGAATTTCCAGTTTGCCGCTTCCGCCTTCCACTTCAAAGACGTGGTGATCGCTAAGATTCAGCAGGCGTTGGCGCAAATCCTCGAGTGCGGCGTCCGATTGCTTTTGAAATTCGCGTTCATCCATGGTGAAAGCAGGTTACTCCTGGGGGTAGCGGCGTGCAACTCGCGCGGCGAGGCTAGAGCAGGGCTTGAATTTCCTTTTCGAGCTGGTCCGCGCTGATGCCGCCGATGACGTGCTTCATCATCTTGCCGTCACGGGAAATGAACCAACTGGTGGGATATCCGAGCATACCGCCGAATTTGGCAGCGATATCGTCATCGCCTAGGACAATGGGATAGTTCATGGTGAGTTTTTGTCCTTGGACGTCGAATTGCTCCTTCTGAACGAAGGGTTCGACCACGCTTTCGCCTTCTTCGTCCATAGCAATACCTAAAACGGTGAATCCCTTGGCAGAATATTTATTCTGGAATTCGATTAGGTCGGGAATTTCCGCGCGGCATGGATCGCACCAGGTGGCCCAGAAATTCACCAGCACCACTTTGCCTTTCAGGCTCTCGAGGGTGACGTCTTTGCCCTGCAGGTCCTTGAAGGTGACTACCGGCTCGGCAGGGTGGTTGCCGCTGTCGTCCGATTTGACCGCAGGCTTACCGCTACCCTTGACCGAATTGCAACCGGGCAATGCGGCGGCGGCGATCGCTGTCGCCAGGATAAAAGGGAGAAATCTGTGAGAGACCTTCATTTGGAATGCTCCGATTACAGAGTAAAACGGTTCAGAAATGTCAGTTTACCTGAAAGCCATGTCAGCCGGTTCACAAAAACCAGGCCACCGATCAGCAGCAACAGAACCCCACTGCAAACTTCCACCATGTGAATGTGCCGGCGAAACTTCCCATAGAAGCGAAGAAACTGCGCGATTCCCAGAGCGGTGAGGAGGAAAGGAATGGCCAGCCCCGCGGAGTAGACGCTCAGCAGAAACACGCCCTGGCCAATAGAATCGCGAGTGGACGCGATCAGCAACACGCTGGTGAGAATCGGTCCGATACAAGGAGTCCAGCCAAAAGCAAAAGCAAATCCCAACAGGAACCCGCTAACCAGGCCGGGGCGGCCGCCCACGTTTCGGAAGTGCACGTCGCGATTCATCCATTGCGAAAAGTAGGGCCCGGCGATGCAAATAAAGGCCGCAGCAAAAAAATGAATGGGCTTGAGGATGCGGGGCAAAATCTCCGGCCGGTAGATGAAGAAGATTCCCGCCAGCACCAATATCGCGCCCGCGATGGCGCCGACCCGCACCGAAAGCTTCATCAGCCATCCGACCAGGTGCAGCCCAAAAAGAATGATCAAGGCGCCAGCCACTGGTGCGAGCAAATTGCGGTTGCGAAGCAAGAAACCGCCGACCGCGCTGGCGGAAGCGCCAAACGAAACGAAGACAATCGAAAAGCCGGCAACGAATGCCAGGGCGCTGCCGAAGAGCGTCCCCCGGGCGACCTGACCCTCCTTGAGTTGCTCCAGCCCAATTCCCGAGAGCATCGAGATGTAGCCAGGAACCAGGGGCAGAACGCACGGGGAGAGAAATGACACCAGCCCAGCCAGGAAACACGCGAATACCGGAACGTCCATGAAACCTCATTTTGGGGCTTGGCGTTATCGTGCCAATTCGTTGCGGGCCAAGCAGCCAATTTCTAACCTAGTACGCAATTTTCCCATACATCGGACGCATACCCAAAGCTTTCGCGGGGCGATGCGGTAAGGCTTGGGGAGACGGTTGACAGAGCGAAACATGGACACCAGTTCGCTGTGGGCCGACTACCTATCAAGTCCGCGAATCCAGACCATCCGCGCGACACCACTAGGTTTGTTTTGCGTTCGGGAAGGCTTGGTGTTTTAGGGCCGCCACCGCCAGTAGTGGCTGTGCCACAACGACCCTTGGAAGCGGCGTAGTGATTCCGTTTGGGTCCGGGAATTTTGAGGATTTAGGGTTTCCCACAACCATGAATGGTTGTGCCACGAAGGCTCGAATGCCAACCCGCGGTCACGCAGAGGGTCAGTGACGGATTCTTCTGACACCTGACATCGGAAGTCGGCAGAGCTTGCGAGTCGTCCTAAGAGCTGTTTCCTGTAAGTGCTGCAATCCCACTCGACGAATGAATTCCGGGAATGGCATGCGCATTGCCATGGCTACTCGTGTGTGGGCCCGTGAGTCGCGCCGGGAGCGGCTGAGAGATCGGCTGCCGCGAATTGCGGGCCCGCTAAACCTGTGGATGGCGAGCGGAGGTGGGACGTGGCTCCCAATGGAATCACTGCGGCGCGAATCTTGGGTGCGTTTGTGGCGGTGGCGCTGTTTCGGTTTTCGGGCACTGATGTGCGCTTAGGACTGGCTGCGGTATTGGTGACCATTCTTACTATCGCGCTGGATGGGCTGGATGGATATGTGGCACGGCGCAAAGGGATGGCTACGGCGCTGGGTGCGCAGTTCGACATTTTGGGCGACCGGGCGGTGGAGAATCTTTATCTTACGTTTTTTGCTACGGCGGGGGCGATTTCGGTTTGGGTGCCGGTGTTTTTCTTCGTGCGCGGCACGCTGACCGATTTTGTGCGCAGCGCGGCGGCGCGGTACGGGCACAGCGGGTTCGGCGAGGAGTCGATGTTGGAAGGCTGGTGGGGGCGCGCGGTGGTGGCGTCGCGTGCCAGCCGGGTGGCCTACGCGAGCTTGAAGTGCTTGTGCTTTGTGGTGCTAGGGGTGGAGGTGAGTTGCAGGCACGTCGCCGATTCTGCGGTGGTGGTGGCGTGGCAACCGGCGCTGCACGCCTGGGCCAGCGGCATCGTGGCGGCGACGGTGATTTTTTGTTTGTTGCGCGCGGCGCCGGTTTTGTGGCAAGGGCGGCGATTCTGGAGTGCGGTTGACAAATCGGACACCCCGAAGGCGCGGCCGGTTTCGCGGCGGCCGCCAGTGCCGGTGCGCGTCAGTGTACCCATGGGAGCGGCGCGATGAGCGCCGCTGCGGATTTGGCGCGCGGCTATGGGCGCGGGCGGGTGGCGGCGTTTTTCGATCTCGACGGGACGTTGTGTGCCGGGCCATCGATCGAGCGGCGATTCGTGTGGTTTCTAATCCGCAGCAAGAGAATTGGAATTGCCGCGGGCTTTCGCTGGCTGGCGCGTTTTGCGGGAGGGATTCTGTTGGGCAGCGAGCATCCAGCAGAAGCGAACAAGACCGATCTGGCCGGAATCTCCACGTCGGCGGTGGAGGAATGGGCACAGTCGCTGGGCAACGCCCGCGAGGCTCTGGGATTTTTCGACGACGGGATACGCGCGCTGGAAGAGCATCACGCGGCGGGGCATCCGATTTTCATCATTAGCGGAACGCTTGCGCCGCTGGCGCAAGTGATTGCCGCGAGATTGCCAGTGGCCGCGGGAATTGCGGCCACGGAATTGGAGATTGGTTGGGGAGGGCGCAGGCCGGGGACGGCGCGGGAGGCGGTGTGGACGGGATCGATCGCCGGCGAACACATGAGCGGCGGCGCCAAAATGAAGACACTGGAGAACCTGGCGTTGCGATGCGACCTGGATCTGGCGCAAAGCTACGCGTACGGCGATAGCCCTCGCGATATTCCTATGCTCGAACGAGTGGGACATGCGGTGGCGGTGAATCCCACGGCGCGCTTGGCGCGTCGTGCGCGGCGGAGCGGATGGCCGATCCACTACTGGGACGGGCATGGGGACGAGCAGAACCGTTCGCACCTGCCAAATCGGGCAGGCGAGGCGCTAAAAACCGACAGCGGACAAGAAGCAATTCAAGAATCGTGCAGCGTTCTGGAGGCGCGATGACACCGTTTATGGATTCCCTGGTACGTCCGGCAGAGGCCGACTGCGGCACGGCGACCCTGAAGCAAGATTCGCGTACGATGGCGTGGCCAGGCGAAATGTTTGCGCGGTGGCGGGAGAGAATCGAAAGCGCCTGCGGCGCGTTCGAGTGCGTGACGCTTTCCTACCTGACGATTCTCAACGTGCTGATCATGATTTTCTTCCGCTCGATTCCCCACCCACAGAGGTATATCGCGGCGCACCAGTGCGTCGCGCTGGGAATTTTGCTGGTGGTCGGGAATCGGCGGCCGCGAGCCGTGTGGCGATTTGTGCGGTGCTGGTATGCGTTGCCATTGTATATCGGATTTTTCGAGGAGCTGCGGGGTCTGGTGCATTTGGTGTTTCCCGGGTGGTTCGACGCAAGTTTACTGCGCTTCGATTTTTGGCTGTGTGGAGCGCTGCCGGCGATGTGGATGTCGCAGTTCGCGCGGCCGGCGCTGGACGACTTCATGCAATTTTCGTACATGACGTATTTTGTGTATCTGGTGCTTTTGCCCGCGCTGCTGTATGCACGGCGGGAAACGCGAGCGTTCTGGACGGTGATGACGTGCACCGCGCTGGCGCACTACACCGTATATCTGATTGCCGTGGTCTTTCCGATCGAGAGCCCTCATTTTTCACTGGCGCATATGCCCACGCCCCTCGCGCCGCTTACCGGTGGTTTTTCCACGTCGCTGATTGGGGTGATCGAAACTTATGGACGGGTGCATGGCGCGGCGTTTCCGTCGGCGCACGTGGCGGGGTCGATGGTGGCGATTCTGTGCGCGTGGCGCTACCGGCGATGGCTGTTCTGGGTGACGTTGCCGTTCTTCGTGAGCATGATGGTGGCTACGGTCTACGGCCGGTATCACTACGTGGCGGATGTCCTGGCCGGAATGCTGGTAGGCGCGGCGGGATACGCGGCTGGGCTCGAGGTGATGCGGCAACCTGGCGCGGTGCCGGTTGATGTCGTTGCGACGACGGCGGAGATTCCGGAACGAATCGGCGGGAGTCTGAGAATTGACAGGGTGTGGACGTCGAGGCGGAAGGTGCCTTGTGAAGGCTAGGTGGGTGGTTACCCCCGTTGCGTCGCGGTGCTACGAGAGTTGTGGAGTTACAAAATTACAGCGCCAGCAGAGTGGCCGGACCCCAGATGATCCCGACGTGGTGGCACGGAATCACAACGGTTAAGGCCACGACGCCCACCCTTCCCAAACCCCAGGGAACAATGGGGCGCCCCAAAAGCATGGAAGCTTGAATCGAACCCAAAGGCGCTCTCGATATCTCGTTTTGAGTACCGGGTCTTGCGACGCATGGTGCTTTGAGCACAGCGGCGCCACTGTCAGCCGGGCGCCTGCTATATCCCGCCTAGACTTGAATGCATGCCTGCTTCTATTGAAACTGCGCCGGCCACTCGACACGACCGCGCTATCGCTGCGCCTAGCGCCGGCGCGGTTGGAACAGGCACCAATGGGGCCAGACCGTTGCCCTTTGCACTGGCGATCTTTGTCAGTGCGTTTCTGCTCTTTCAAGTGCAATTGCTGCTGGGAAAGGAAATTCTGCCGCTGTTTGGCGGCGCGCCTGCGGTGTGGACTGTGTGCGTGCTGGTCTTCCAAATATTGTTTCTCGCGGGATACGGATACTCGCATGGAATTGTCACGTGGCTTCCGCCTTCTAGGCAGGTGCGCGTTCATGGCGCGCTGCTCGGCGTTTCCGCTGTTTTTCTAGCGGTGCTTGGTTATTTCTGGCGCACGCCCATCGGTCCAGGAGCGAGTTGGCATCCGCTACCCGGGGCAAGCCCTACATGGACCATCGCGAAATTTCTGATCTGTGCGATTGGCCTGCCTTTTTTTTTGCTGTCGACCACCAGTCCGTTGATGCAGCACTGGTTCGCGAAGGCTGCGCCGAAGAGTTCGCCGTACCGCTTGTATGCGCTCTCGAATGTGGGATCGCTTCTGGGATTGCTGTCATATCCGTTTTTGATCGAACCGCACATGCGGCTCGGCGCACAAGGCTGGACTTGGACCGCGGGCTACGGCCTGTTTTTGGTTTGCTTTTATTTTAGCGTGCGCAGCGTAGCGCTCTCGGCCGCTCCTGCCGCGGCGACGAAAAAAACGTCTGTGCCGAATTCACGCCCGCACGGAGCATCCGCGGTGGCGGTTGGATGGCCGCTGCGGCTGTTCTGGATCGGCTTGGCCGCGTGCGCGTCGGTGCTGTTGCTGGCGACGACCAATTTGATCTGCCAGGACATCGCGGTGATCCCATTCCTATGGGTTCTGCCGCTGAGTTTGTACCTGATCTCGTTCATCGTGTGCTTTGAGAACGATCGCTGGTATCGCCGGGAGATTTTCTATCCACTATTCGCGATGGCGGTGGCGCTGGTTATTGTGGTGTCGCTTCCCAAAGCAGAATTTTCATTCCTGATACAGCTCGCTGCTTTTTCCGCGGTGCTTTTCGCAGGGTGCATGGTGTGCCACGGCGAGGCAGCACGGACGCGCCCGAGCGCAGAATCGCTGACGATGTTCTATTTTTGCATCGCGACGGGCGGCGCGGTGGGGGGAATCGTGGTGAGCATGGTCGCCCCGTGGATGTTCCCCAATTACTGGGAATATCCGCTGGGTATTCTGGGATGCATCGCGGTGGTGTTGACGGTTTCCGACCGGGAACGTTCGTCGTGGTGGTACACCGGGCGAGTTTCACTGGCGCTGCTGATTCTCGCCGGTTGTGTGTTGTTGGCGCCGAGCTTAGTTGCCGCGGCATGGAAAGAAGCCGGGCAGTTTCCACCCTGGGCGAGCCGTTATGCGGCCGCAGCGCTGGCCGCCGCCGGCGTTTGGCGATACGCGATGGAGCGGGGCAATTCGAAGACCGTGGCGGCGCCCGGGTTGGTGCGTGGGGCATCCAGAATTGCGCTGGCATTGCTTACCGCCGGGTTGATCATTCCGCAAAAAGCGGAGCTCTACCACGTTATTGCGTCGTCGAGAAATTTCTACGGTGTGTTGTCGGTGGTCGACGTCGAACAAGAGAATTATCTGGCGTTGCGGTACGGCAACATCATTCATGGATTCCAGTATCGCGACCCGCAGCGCGCGCATCTACCGACCGGGTATTACGGTCCAACCAGCGGCGCCAATATAGTGATTCGCAATTGGCCGCAGCATCCGGTGCGGGTGGGGCTGGTGGGAATGGGCGTAGGAACGCTGGCGGCGTTGGCGCAACCCGGCGACGTTTTCCGTTTCTATGAGATCAACCCAGACGTCTACAAAATGTCGAGTGGGCCGCACCCGTACTTCACTTACCTGCAGGATTCACCTGGCCAAATCGAGGTGGTACTGGGCGATGCGCGCCTGGCGCTGGAACAGGAGGCTGAACGTGGCGACCTGCAGAGGTTTGACGTTCTGGTTCTGGATGCGTTTTCGAGCGACGCGATCCCGATGCACTTGCTGACGCGCGAGGCATTCGGGGTGTACCAAGAACATCTACGCGGACCGGAATCGGTGATCGCGGTACACATCAGCAACCAGACACTTGACCTCCGGCCGGTGCTCGCAGGGATTGGACGCGATTTCGGCTTTCAGGCGCGCCGCGTGGATCCGCTGCTTGGGAACGGCCCCTTCTCACAATCCGATTGGATATTGCTTTCGCGGGATTCCGCTTCGCTCGCCGGGAGTGAGATCGCACAACACTCGGAACCATTTCCCGCCCAGGTCCAGGCAATCTTGTGGACCGATGATTATTGCGGACTGCTGCACGTCTTACGCTGGCGAGATTAGGCAGGCCGATGAGGCGGAGCGACTGCGCCTGCGTTTTTCGCGCAAGATAACAATCAGCTCAGACGATTGAGACCGTTGAACGCGGCGGTCTTGTAACATTCGGCCAGGGTGGGATAGTTGAAAACAGTGTTGATGAAGTAGGTGATCTTACCTTTGAGTTTGAAGACGGCCTGGCCGATGTGCAGAAGCTCGGCCGCATTTTCGCCGAAGATGTGCACACCGAGCAATTCCAGGGTTTCGCGGTGGAAGAGGATTTTGAGGCGGCCATCGGTATGACCAGAGATCTGGCCGCGGGCAATCTCGCGATAGTAGGCCACGCCGACTTCGTAGGGCACATCGGCGTCGGTGAGCTGTTCTTCGGTTTTTCCAATGAAGGAAATCTGCGGGATGGTGTAAATGCCGTATGGGTAGCTCTCCGGATCGGTCTGCACGTGCAGACCGAAGGCCCGGGCGGCCGCAATACGCCCTTGTTCCATGGAAACGGAAGCCAAGCTGGGGAAACCAATGACGTCGCCCACCGCGAAAATGTGAGGCTGGGTGGTACGGAAATCGGCGTCGACCTTAATGCGGCCTCGGTCGTCGGCCTGGATGCCGGCGGCAGGCAGGTCCAGGCGGTCGACATTACCGTGGCGGCCGACGGCGTAGAGCAAGGCATCGCCGTTGATACGTTTTTTGCTGACGAGGTTAGCGGCCACCTTCCCGTCGGGTAGTTCTTCCACGCTTTCGACTTCCTCGCTCAGGCGCATGGTGGCGCGGTGATCGCGCATCTGGTAACTGAGCGCCTCAACCATCTCGGTATCGGCGAACTCCAGCAGGCGCGGCCGCTTTTCGACGATGATCACGCGCACGCCAAGAGTGGCGAACATGCAGGCGTACTCGACACCGATCACGCCGCCGCCCACAACGATGAGGGTCCTGGGAATTTGCGGCATGCTGAGGATTTGGTCGCTGTCGATGATGGTTCGGCCGTTGATGGGCACCTTGGGGTTAACCGCGGGCTTGGTGCCGGTAGCGATGACGATGAATTGGGCTTCAAATTCGGCGGAGCTATTGCCGTTCTCGACGCGGAGGTGGTGTGGGCCGGTGAATTTTGCGAAGCCACGAATGACGTCAACACCGTTGCGCTTGAGCTGGTCCTGGATGACCCCTACCTCGTTCTCGACCACTCGTTGGACGCGAAAATTGAGATCGGCCATGGTGATGTTTTCGGTGGAGGTGCGGTTAGCGCCGAAGAAATTCTTGGAATAGAAGCCGGAGAGGTGCAGGACAGCTTCGCGCATGGTCTTGCTGGGAATGGTGCCGGTGTTGATACAAACACCGCCGACGGCGGTCTGCTTTTCGACGATGGCGACGCGCTTGCCGGCCTTCACGCCTTGGATGGCGGCGCGCTGACCTCCGGGCCCCGAGCCAATGACGATCAGATCATAGGGTTGCATTCGAATAATCCTCTGTGGCTGGCGCGCCTGTTGCGACCGAGGTGCGTGCTGATTTGGCAGTCACGTCGTTGAGCGTGTTGCGCATCATGGTACGTCTCATGGGATGAAGAGTGATAGCGCATGTGTGTTACAGCGAGATGAATGAGGGCCTGTTGGCAAAGCATCGTGCGGAGCTGTGGTCTAGAAAGTGAATTTCGTGGCGAGTTGTAGCAGGCGAGGAGAGGCCGCGCTGACGGTATCGCCGAAATGCGGGTCGTTCACCTCGCCGTCCACCGATGCGGGCCCGTAGAACTGGGCGTGATTGAACACGTTGAAGGCTTCCAGCCGGAATTCCAGCGATTTCGACTCGGTGATTCGCAGCAATTTGGCGAAGGTCATATCGAAATTGTCGATTCCCGGACCATAAAAGAATCTTCGGCTGGCGTTTCCTAGACGACCCAGCGCCTCCGGGCTGAACGCCGAGGTATTGAACTCGGGCCGGCCGTTCCTCGGATTCGTGTTGACGTCCAGTGACATGCCGTTGTAATTCGGGGTATCGAGGAGATAATTGTTGACGCCATTTCCCAGGGTTCCCAGAAGCGAATTGTCGGAGTCATCATACAGGGTGACAGGAAGGCCGGTGCTAAAACGGGTAGCGCCAGCTACGCTCCATCCATCGGTGAGGCGATTATTCCGCTTAAAAAGCAGATCTATAGGCAACATGAGCTTATAGCTGGCGACGAAGTCGTGGCGCATATCAAAAGCGGAAATTGCGCGAGTCGCTCTCAGGTCCAACGGATTGAGCTGCTCCCCGAGGTTCGAACCTTGATCGATTGACTTGCTATAGGTATATCCGAGCAGAAAATCCGACCTCTTCCCGAGGTAGCGAAGATCGGCCTCGAGCGCGTTGTAATTCGAATTGGCAATCGTCTTTTGCGCAGTATCCTCTCCGTAATTCGGACCCAAGCCAACTCGAGTCCCGTGAAATATCTGACCAGCGCTGCTGGTAATGACGGCGTCTTCGCCAAAAGGGCCGCAAGTGGGGCTTCCCGACGCTACTTCACTCGGCTCACTCAGACTGAGGCAAAGGGCCTGGTCGCTGGGGTTGGTTGGCAGCAGCGCGAGAATGTGGTGGCCTTGATTTCCCAGGTAACTGACGGTCAGCAGCGAGCTGGCGGTCATCTGCCGCTCGAAGGAAAGCATGTAATTTTCGGTGTAGGGAACCTGGTTGCGGTAGTAAAAATAAGGGTCAGCACTAACTGGAATTACGCTCGCAAAGCTAAGCGACGTATCCGGATTTTTTGCGGAAACGTTGTGCGCAGGGAACGTTAATGGAAACGGATTGGTATTCACTCCATCGTCAGCGGCGTTGATGAACGGCGCGGCAAATAGCGGCGGCTCGGGACTGAGGTAACTATAGCCGAACGGAGGAACGGCGTACATCACTCCGGCCGATAGTCCAGGAAAGGCGGTGTAGAACATTCCGAAGCTCGCCCGAAGGCTGCTCTTGCCGTTGTCTCCAAAGATCGCCTTCAGAATTCCGCGATCGAATCTCGGGGCGTAGGCAAACCCCAGGCGCGGAGCGAAGTTGTCTCCCTTCGAAGGTGAAATCGTGCTCGGTATTCCGGGATCGCCAGGAACTAGCAATCCTTCCGGCGCCTGCGGATAGAGGACCGACTGCCTTCCCAGGATGATCGTCTGAACCTGGTTATACTTTTCCCAGAACGGCATAATGTAATCCCAACGCAGTCCGAAACTGAGCGTCAAATCGGTGCGTGCGCGCCAACTGTCTTGTACGAACAATCCCTCGTAGCGATTGCGTAAGTAGAAGGGCTGGCCAGACGACTGCGTGAAATTGCTGGGGACACCGATTAGGAAATCGGCAAAGGCGGAGCCGGTTTCGGTTCCATCGATGTTGAACGTTCCATTGAACGTCGCGTTGGGATGCTCGTTCACCTGATCGAAGTGGAACTGGCCGCCAAATTTCAGAGTGTGCGAACCCATCACTTTCGAAACCGTGTCGCTCACATACAGTGTGTTGTTCACCTCGGTTTCATTGGTGACCGGAACTCCCATCACGAAGGAAGGAAAGGTTATATTTTCCACGCCTTCAAACTGCGGCGCCTGCACCACGATACCTGTTGGCGGTGGCGCAAATCCTTGCGACGCCGAGCTGATGCCCAAACCGCCTTTTGGTTGTCCGATGACATTGGCATAACCCAGAAACCCGGCGTGAAGTTCGTTCACCGTACCGTTGCCGAAGGCCTTCGCGTCTCCCAAACTGATGAGTTGGGCCCGTCCAAATGTGAGTGCGTCGAAGCCGGGTATGGTCGCTCCGCCCTGCTGGCCGGGATACGGATTGTCGAGCCGGTAATCGTCAAAAAAATAGTATGCCGAAAGCTGGCCCCAGCGGCTGTTGGCGTCCACTCGCCCGGAAGCCTTATCGTCCCGCACGGTCTGCGGATCAGCCGAGGTGGAATACTGATCGGCGCCAGCGTTGGGCGAGGGAATGTATCGCAGCAGGGCAAGAGCCGGCGCCGACCACGCCGTCTTGGGAATAACCGCATCCGGGAATACGCAGGATGAGCTTGTCGCGCACCCAGCCGTGTAATACGGCTCGCCTGCGGAAACCGTGTATCCCAAATCCTGCGAAAGCAAATTCGCGAGGTAGGCTCCGCTCACCGTTCCGGTCAACGAGCTGGTAATGTCGGATAGGTTACCGGCGCGATCTTGCACCGAAGGGACTGAAATCAGGCCCGTTTCCACTCCTTCGTTGGTGCGCGTGCCTTGGTAATCTGCGAAGAAATATGTCTTCTGACGCTTGACCGGACCGCCCAGCGTCCCACCAAACTGATTTTGCCGGAAATCCGCGCGGTTCGGATCGAAGTAGCCTCGCGCATCTAAGTCCGTGTTACGCAGGAATTCGAAAGCATCGCCGTGGAACGAATCGCTCCCTGACTTGGTAATCACGGTCACCATACCGCCGTTATAATTGCCGTATTCCGGATCAAAATTATTCGTCAGAACCCGGAACTCCTCGATGGAGTCCAAGTCCGGCACGATGGATGTTCCGCCATTCATGTGCTCCTGCACGTCAATTCCATCGACGATGAAGCCATTCGAAGATTCTCTTTGACCGTCAATCGACAAATTCCCGGCATTCAAATCGCCCGATGGGGAAAGCCCTCCGGTAACTCCGGCCATGATCACCGAATTGGGCAACAGTGTGGTCACCGGAATTACTCCAGGCTGAATAGGGAGTAGATCGGTATAACTGCGCCCGTTTAACGGCAGCGCGGTCATCTGCGGTCCGGTTACCAGTTCACCCAGATGAGTGGCCAGGGTGTCCACTTGAGCTTCGGTGGCCGCTGCGGTCGCTTCCACCGTCACCGTATCTGATTGCAGTCCCAATGCCAGAACCACATCGAATTTAAGCGCCGCATCGGTATCCAGCGTTACGTTCGTTTTCTTCTGGGTTGTGAACCCGGAGGCCTGAATCGTCAGATCGTAGTGACCCACCGGAAGAGTCGGAAACGAATAGAATCCCTGACCGTTCGAAACCGCCTTGAATTCCGACCGCAGCGCGGTATTGATTAGGCGAACGGTGGCGCCAGAGACCGCCAAGCCGCTCGGATCCCGCAGCGTTCCTGAAATACTGCCGCTGGCCGCCGCCCACAGCGACGCGAACGAGCAAAATAAGATTGCGAGGCCGCCGGGCCCGAGAAACCATTTGTTCGTGGCTTTCTTAGTCGGCATTCGAAGTTCCTGCGCGAATCCGGAAGCCGGCTCCTGGGAAGCGAGACTTGGCTCGGCCGGGCTTGAACAGGCTTTGTCTCTTCACGCCGGACTCCGCATTGTGGGCATTTCACCGAACGCCAATCCGAGTAGTAACACCTTTACCAAATTAGTGCTATCGACATCTTCTTGCAAGCGCACTCCGAGAGCTCCGGCTGTGGAATCGGATCCTGTTCACAGTACGCGTCGGGTGAGCCTGCCGGATGTGCACCGGGAACACAAATCCAAAGAATTATTCGCCAGGGTTTGGCCAGAGCTTCTTGCTAATTGGATCAGCAGCTTATCGATTGCGATATGATCAGATATCTCCAGTTCGGAGGGTTTGATGGGAGATTTGGCTCGAATCGGTGTTTCTCTGGAGCACCCACTGCTCAGTAAGTTTGACGGCCTGATCGGCAAAAAGGGATACGTCAACCGCTCGGAAGCCATTCGTGACTTGATCCGCGAACACCTGGTCACCGAGGAGATCGACAAAAACAAAGTAGTGGTGGGAACGCTCACTATCGTTTACGACCACCACCGGCCAAATCTCACTGAGAAATTGGTAGAGGCGCAACATGGAGCCGGTGGCAAGGTACTTGCCGCAACACACGTACACCTAGATCATCACAATTGTCTCGAGGTGGTGATAATGAAAGGACGCGGCGGGGAGCTGAAAGACCTGGCCAACAGAATCCTAAGCCTTCGCGGGGTAAAGCATGGCCAACTGGTAGTGACCAGCACCGGCAAAGATTTGAAATAAGAAGTTGTGGGAATTTTGAAGTTGCCGCAAGAACAACCAACCCTGGAGTGAGCAAAACCGCTAAGCACCATTCCGATTTACCGATTCACTCAAAGCGCAACGCGACAATCGGATCTACGCGAGTGGCGCGCCGCGACGGTAAATAGCAAGCCGCAATCGCTACAACAGCGAGCAGCGCCGGTATCCCGGCGAAAATCATTGGGTCAGCGGAAGATACCCCCAACATCATGCTGGCCATGAGGCGCGCGAGAACGAATGCAACAACAAGGCCAATGCCGAGGCCGATCGCGGCCAGCCGAACTCCCCGAACTGCAATCCACCGAAGCACTTGCCGCGGCGTCGCGCCGAGCGCCAGGCGAATTCCTATCTCATGGGTGCGCTCGGTCACCGCATGAGCCATCACGCCGTACACCCCCGATGACGCGAGCACCAGAGCAATTAACCCAAGCACAGCCATCATCGCGGCGATGTAAGAAATACCGATCACTTGTTCATACGTCAGGCGCGCCAGGGTTTTCGCCTCGTAAATCGGCTGGTCCGCGTCGACCGATCGAATTTTCGCGCGCACCGCAGGAACGAAGCTGAGCGGGTCGCCCTTGGTCCTCAGCAAAAATGCCGCGGTGGTGCTGGCGCTTTGCACGTAAGGCACATAAACAACTCCGTCGACTGCCTGAAAATACGGATTGTACTTGGCATCCGAGACGACACCGACAATGGTCAGCCACGGTTCCTTCGAGTCAGGATCTCCCTGCTTGATGCGCTTGCCTATCGCGGCTTCTGCCGGCCAGTAGCGCTCCGCCATCGAACGGCTAACGATCGCGACGCGCTGGGTGTCCGGCCCATCCGCATCCGAGAATTCGCGCCCGCGCAACAGCGGCAAATGCAGTGTCCTGAAATAGTTGGCGCCGATCGAATCGGCCAGGGCGATGTGGCCTGGATCTTGCGTCCACGTTTTGCCCTCACCGGTGAACGGGTGGTAACTGAGTTCGTCCTGGTCCGGGACAGCAGTAGCGACCGATGCGGCTTCGACTCCTGGAATGGCACTCATTTGCGTCAGCACCTGCTGGTAAAACGCCGCGACCTTGGTCTGATCTGAATACTTCACCTCGGGAAGCGCGATATGCATGGTCAGCAAGCTTCGCGGCTCGAATTTCTCGTTCGCGCCGAGCAGCTCGCGAAATCCCTTGACGAGCAGACCTGCTCCGACTAGCAGCACCAGGGATATCGCCACTTCCGCAACCACCAGCACGCTGCGCAGCCGGTGCGAAGCGCGCCCGGAGCTTCCGCGCGAGCCTTCCTTGAGTGAATTCGAAAGATCCGGACGCGAGTAGCCAAGCGCCGGCGCAAGTCCGGCGATGATGCCCGCTACGACGGCAATGGCAACGGTGAATGCGACCGCACGCCAATCGAGCGCAATGCGATTCCATCCCGCGATGTACTGCGAAAGCTCAGGCGGCATGTAGTTGACAGTCAGGCCAACGGCCCAAGCGGCGAAAAGCAATCCCACCGCAGCTCCCACTAGCGCCAGGATCACGCTTTCGGCAAGCAGTTGCCGGACGATGCGCCAGCGGCTTGCACCGAGCGCCGTTCGCAGCGCAATTTCCCTTTCACGCCCGGCTATCCGCGCGAGCTGCAAATTGGCAACATTGGCGCACGCGATCAACAGCACGAATGCGACCGCCGCCAGCAGCAGCAACATGAAATTGTGGGTCAGCTCGTCGGTGGCATAGGTACGAAACGGAACCACCCGAATGCCCAGCCGGTGGTTAGATTTCGGAAAGGTCTGAGCCAATTCGCGGCCAATGCCGTCGAGTTCCGCCGCCGCGCGCGACGCCGAAACTCCCGGTTTCAACAATCCGACCGGGAAAAGATAATTGTTCTCGCGGCTGGCTTCGTCCGCAGCCGTGAAGGCGATGGGGCGCCACAGCTCCGTGGCCACGGGATACTGAAAGTCCTTGCCCATGACGCCCACAATCGTAAAGGCTCGCTCATTGAGGTGCGCTTGCTTGCCGAGGATTTGCGGGTCGCCGCCAAACTTGCTTTGCCACAGCCCATAGCTGAGGACCATCTCGTCGTCGTGTCCCGGCGTGCCATCTTCCGGCGTAAAATCGCGCCCAAGAATCGGCTGGACGCCGAGCGCGTCAAAAAAATCCGTGGTGACCTTCGCCGCTTGCTCGCGTTCCGGATCGCCTTGCCCGGTCAGATTGGCGGCTTCCGAGGCGTAGGCGGCGAATTTGTCGAACGATTTACTCTGCGTTCGAATCGCTTCGTAGTCCGCCGGGTACATCGAGTTTTCATTGGTGAGCCCATCGACTCTATTGAATGCCAGTACCAGCCGGTTCAGATTTGGGAATGGCTCCGGACGCAGCAGCAGCGGATCGGCGACGCTGAAAATCGCGGTGTTGGCGCCAATGCCCAACGCCAGCGCGAAAACCGCCAGGATGGTCACGCCAGGGTACTTGAACAGCATGCGCAGGCCGTAGCGTACATCTTGCAAAGAATCCTGAATCCAGTTGACGCGGCGCGTGTCGCGGCATTCCTCTTTGCGCTTTTCGACCCCGCCCATTTCAAGCAGCGCGGCGCGCCGCGCTTGGTGCGGGGTCATCCCTTTCGCCACGTTTTGTTCGGTCTTCCGTTCGATGTGGTATCGAAGTTCGTCGTCCAGCTCCCGATCAGCCGCTTGGCGGTAGAACAGCGAACGCAACCGCATGGGCAGCGTGTAAATCCAGCGTTCCGGCCGCATCGATTCTCCTTCTAAACTTTTGTCGCGCTCATGCTTGCTTCAGCTTCACCACATGAGAGATCGCCGCCGAGAGCCGGCCCCAGTTGTGCGCTTCTTTTTCGAGCTGTCTGCGGCCAGCCCGGGTGAGCGAATAGAATTTCGCGCGACGATTGTTCTCGGTCGTTTTCCACACGGCGGTAATCCAGCCCTCCTGCTCAAGCTTGTGCAGGGCGGGATAGAGAGAGCCGTCGCTGACGTGCAGGATATCCCCCGAGACTTGCTTGAGACGTTGACTGATGGCGAAGCCATTCAGCGGTTCCAGCGCGAGGACCTTCAACAGCAGCAGATCGAGAGTGCCCTGAACGAAGTCGGATGGTTTGGTCATTGTTTCTCTCGGTAACCGAGAGCAGGGTAGCGCGATTGCCAATAGCGAGCAAGAGAAAACTTGAGTTTCTCCGCGCCCGCCACAATCCAGTGTCCCCTGAATTGCGTCCGTCCGCGGGGCGACGAGCGGGAGGGTCTCACGTTGACGCAGCGGGGATCCGCACGTAAGCTCGGCAGCAAGCCTGGAGGAGCGCGATGGAAACTCTTCGGCAAAATCTCCGCTACGGTCTGCGGACCTTGGCCAATAGCCCCGGTTTTACGTCGGTGGCTATTCTCACGCTGGCCCTCGGTATCGGCGCCAACACCGCGATTTTTTCCGTCGTCAACACCGTGTTACTGCAGCCGCTCTCCTACCCAAATCCCGATCGGCTGGTGGAACTGGAACTAAGCTCACCGCAGGGAAACGGCGATATCACTTCGATTCCCAAGTTCAACGTATGGCGGGAACAATCCCAGGTGTTTGATTCCGTCGCGGCCTACGATTTCGCCGGGCCGGGAATCAACCTGACCGGAGGAGATCGCCCCGAACAGGTGAAAGGGATTCACGCGTCGGCGGATTATTTCCGCGTGTTCGGCGCGCCCATGGCTCTCGGGCGCACCTTCACCGCCGAAGAGGATCGGCCCGGAGGCCCCGCCGTCGCGGTAATCAGCAACGGATTGTGGCGCAGCAGGTATGGCGGCGATCCCGCAATCATCAACCGGACGATCGATCTTGGCGGAGAACCGTACACAGTGATCGGAGTGCTGGGCCCGACGTTTGCAAGCAACACCAAGAACGACATCTGGGTGCCGCTGAAGCCCGATCCGAACAGCACCAACCAGGGACACTACCTGCACGCAACTGCACGCCTGAAGCCAGGGGTCACGTTGGCACAAGCGCAGGCGGCGATGAAAGTTGCCGCGGACGAGTTCAACCGAAAATTCCCTAACTCGCCGGTGATGGGGCCTGGCGCCAGCTTCACCGCGGTGCCGTTGAGAGATAGCGTTATCGGCGATGTCCGTTTCGATCTGCTGCTGCTTTTCGGCGCGGTCGGTTTTGTGCTGCTGATCGCCTGCGCGAACGTGGCCAATCTTTTGCTGGCCAGGGCGACGATTCGAAAGCGTGAAATCGCGATCCGCTCAGCGCTAGGCGCGGGCCGCGCACGCATCATCTGGCAATTGCTCACCGAAAGTTTGCTGCTCTCGCTGGCCGGTGGGGCTCTCGGCCTTGCATTCGGCTATTTGGGCGTGCGCGCGCTGCTGGCCATGAATCCCGGCGACATTCCCCGAATTGGAGAGCAAGGCGCCAGCGTGACCCTTGACTGGCGCGTGCTGGCATTCACCTTCGTCGCCGCGGTGCTCACCGGAATATTGTTCGGACTGGTTCCGGCGCTCAGCGCCTCGCGGTCGGACCTGAGCATTACCCTGCGCGAAGCCGGGTCGCGCTCAGGTACCGGAGTGCGCCATAACACAACCCGTTCGATGCTGGTGATCATCGAAATGGCGCTAGCGCTAGTGTTGCTGGTGGGCGCCGCTCTGTTGATTCGTACCTTCGCGGCGCTGCGCGGCGTGAATCCGGGATTCGAAACGCGGAATGTCCTAACCATGCAAATGTCGCTAAGCGGTGGCCGGTTCGAAAAGGCCGCAGGCGTGGAACTGCTGGTGCGTAACGGCCGTCAGCGCGTTGAGAGTCTGCCGGGGGTGGCGGCTGCGGCCATGACCTGCTGCCTTCCGCTGGAAGGCGGCTTCGGCCTGCCATTCACTATCGAGGGCCGCCCGCTGAAGGACAGCCCGTATCACGGGGGAGCCGGCTATGTCACCGTATCGCCAGGCTATTTCGAGGTATTTCGCATCCCTGTGTTGAGTGGCCGCTCGTTCCAGGACCAGGACAACAGCGCCGGGGAACGCGTGGTGGTGATCACCGAGGCGATGGCCAAGGAGTACTGGCCGAAGGGAGATGCACTGGGGGCGCTCATCACCATCGGGAAAGGAATCGGGCCGGATTTCGAAGAGCCGCCCAGGCAGATCGTCGGCATCGTTGGCGATGTTCACCAAGGCGCGTTGAATCGCCCACCGGACCAGCTTATGTACGTTCCACTCGCACAAGTGAACGACGCAATCATCGCGCTGAATAACCGGATCACTCCGATGATCTGGGTGGTGCGCACGAAATTGCAGCCGTTCTCCTTGAGTACCGACATGCAACGCGAGTTGCGTGAAGCCAGCGGCGGACTGCCGGTGGCCCATATCCGCGGCATGCAACAGGTGGTGGGCGAATCCACCGCACGCAATGATTTCTACATGACCCTGCTCACGATTTTCGCGGGCGTGGCGCTGCTGCTGGCGGCCATCGGCGTTTACGGGCTGATGGCCTATTCGGTGCAGCAGCGGACCCAGGAAATTGGCGTGCGCATGGCGTTGGGAGCCAGTCCGCCGCAGGTGCGCCGGATGGTGGTAATTCAGGGGATGCGGCTGGCGCTAGTGGGAGTGATCCTGGGTGTGGGCTCGGCGTTGGCGCTTACACGGCTGATGCGCAGCCTGCTCTTCGGAGTGAAACCCTGGGATCCCGCGATGATCGTGCTGGTGGCGGTATTGCTGAGCGCCGTTACGCTGCTGGCCACCTATCTTCCCGCGAGGCGCGCCAGCCGCGTGGATCCAGTGGTCGCCTTGCGCTACGAATAGGTCATGGTTTTTCAAACCACAACGAACAATGAAAATATTCTAGAGATTGAGCTATGTTTTAGGGGTCCGCCATGTGGACGAAGGCCGATTTATTCTGGCGCGATCCGAGCCCGAGTACGAATATGACCTGGACGTCGATAGGCACAACGAACTGTTGCCTCTGCCCCAAAAGCAGAGAGCACGCTAAGGAATTTCGATAATTTGCTGACGTCCTCCACACGGCGGAAGGGAGGATGGCCATGCAAGTAATGCACGAAGTGTGCTGCGGTTTGGATGTGCACAAGAAAAGTGTGACCGCCTGTATTCTGTGGGCTTCTGGTAGGCGGCGACAGAAGCGGGAGTTTGGGACCTTCACGAAAGACCTGTTGGCATGGGGTGACTGGCTGCGAAGTTGTGGAGTCACTCATGTGGCGGTTTGCGCCGACGCCTCACGAAACGATTCAAGGATTGGGCTTCAAAGTGACGCTGGAACGGTTGGCCGGCGCTGCCTAGAAGGCATTTTCTAAGGAATAGCCCGCCGCCCGGCGGACGAAGAAAGCGGGAAAACGGTCCGATTTATTTTCGTACTCATGCTCACCCCGGGGCCGTGCGCAGGTCTAAGATGCTGGATTAGAGGTGGGCCTGCGATCTGTCGCCCGTTTCAGCAAAATTTGCGATGGATGCACATTTGAAGGGAGGCGTTTGCCCATGTTTAGAGCATCTTTGCGAGGATTTCTATTCTGCCTGCTGATGGCAGCCTTGTCCGGAGTGTGCCCGGCACAATCGTTGGTACTCGATCTGCCTCGCGGGAGCCAGTGCGCAGAGGTCTCACAAAGAATTGGAATTACCGATATCACTATCAATTATCACCGGCCGCTGGTGAACGATCGCAAAATCTGGGGTGGCCTGGTTCCTTATGGCGCGGTCTGGCGCGCGGGCGCCAATGAAAACACCCGGATCACCCTCAGCGATCCGGTCCTGGTCGAAGGCAAACCACTCGACAAGGGAACCTACGGGTTGCACATGATTCCCAACCCCGATGAATGGACGATTATTTTTTCGAAGAACGCGACGTCCTGGGGATCTTTCACCTACGATCAGTCAGAAGATGCCCTCCGCGTAACCGTGAAGCCCACGGCGGCGGAGATGCATAATGCGCTTACCTATGACTTCGACAAACTGCAGCCGGATTCAGCGGTGGTTGAAATGGAGTGGGAGAAGGTCGCGGTACCGTTCAAAGTATCGGTGGATGTGCACGACGTGGTGCAGGCCAGCCTGAAAAGGCAACTTCGCAATCTTTCGCAGTACACCTGGATGAGTTGGGACGACGCAGCCAATTATCTACTGGCGGAAAAGATCGCTTTAGACGATGCGCTGACGTATGCAGGCAAATCCATCGAACTTGAAGATCGCTACGACAACGAGATGACCAAGTCGAAAGTCCTCGCGGCGCTCAATCGCAAGGACGAGGCTGCCGCTGCGCAGAAGAAAGCGTTGAGCCTTGCCAGCCCGCTGCAGCTGCATTTTTTTGCTCGTCAGTTGATGGCTGAAAAGCATAATGAAGAAGCATTCGCGATCTTCCGCGAAAACGCCCAGAAGCATCCCGACTTGTGGTTCGTGCATACTGGCCTGGCCCGCATCTATTCGTCGCAAGGCAAGTTTGACGATGCGGTGAAGGAAATGAAGCTGGCGGTGGCGGCCGCTCCGGACAATCAAAAAGTCTACCTGGGCGGGATGGAGAAACAGCTGGAGGCTAAGCAGGATATAAATTAATTGGCGGGAGGCGGTACCGCGGCGTAACATTTTGATCCTTCTCGGATTTCTCTTTCGGATTTCGCCGCGCGGCCCGCCGGCGGGTCTTTGCGCAGCACTCGAACAAACCAAAATCGGTAACGGGTCCCATGGATCGCAACCCACTACCGATGGCTTGGTCTGAGTTTCGTTGTTGGTGTGCTGTTGCTTCAGCTTAGAACGTTATGGTTACGGTGACCGTGTCCGCGCGGGAGCCGGCCGCGGCGTTCTGCGCGCCCGGAATCTGGCCGTAGACGAGAATGGGCGCCGAGGTTGCTCCGGTGCCGGTAATTCCCCACCGGTGGATTTCCATGGGACACTGCGTGGGCTGTCCGAATACAGGAAATACGCCAACACCGCAGCTCCATTGCACATTTGGCCAGCGGGAACAGCGGCAGTGGAAGCCCCGGTGGGATCCAGTCCCTGATCACGGGATGGTTCCCGCCCAACCGTGCAACTGGCGGGCCAACGACGATCTTATCCGAGCCAAATGTTCTCGCTCAGATTGTAGTTTTGGCGAACGGATGTGCGCAGCTGCGCGCCACAGCTTAAGAAAACATCAGCTGCGGAAACATTTATTAAGTCCCACGACAGATGTTTCACTTTTTCCGCCCTCCCCATCCGCAGCCAGATTCGCCGCACAAGCGCTTTCTCATCCGCCTCGAATGGCAGGTTCTGCGCTTGCAGCAAGCGCCGCCCTGCACACCTACGCCACTCAACCGAGCGCTGGACCTCGCTGCGGCGAATGTGCTGAAATACCGGACGGGCCAATACAAAAACGCAACCTTTCGGGTGGCGCCTTCGTCTGCTATTTGCAGGTCGTCGCGCCTCTGGCGACCGCGAACGCTAATTCCATTCGTATTTTCACGTAGCAAAAGGATCTTCATGTCTCTGCGCTCAATGGGTTGTTGGCTGCTCGCGACAACGCAGCTATTTCTACCGTTGGCCGGGCAGGCTCAGAACACTGCCGCCCCGGCCCCTGCTCATCTCCCCGGCTACGGGACGCAGTCCGCGGCCGCCGAGAGCGCCCGGGAGAAACAATTTCGCGACGCGATTGGGGCCACCAACATCCGCGAAAACATGCGCCGGTTGAGTGCCCGCCCCCACCACGTGGGGTCACCGTACGACAAAGACAACGCCGAGTGGATTCGGGCGCGATTCAACGAGTGGGGATTCGACGCGCACATCGAAACCTTCGACGTGCTGTTCCCCACCCCCAAGGAGCGCATCGTCGAGCTCCTTGCGCCCACGCCATTTCGAGCCAAGCTGCAGGAGCCGGCCATTGGCGTCGATCCCACCTCGAATCAAACCTCGGAACAGCTTCCTACCTACAACGCATACTCCGCGGATGGTGACGTCACCGCTCCGCTGGTGTATGTGAACTACGGCATCCGCGAGGACTACGAACAGCTCGATCGCCTGGGAATTTCGGTGGCCGGAGCAATCGTTATTGCCCGCTACGGCGCCGGATGGCGCGGCACCAAGCCCAAAGTGGCTGCCGAGCACGGCGCCATTGGATGCATTATTTATTCCGACCCGCAGGGCGATGGCTTCTACCAGGGTGCTGAATATCCTGCCGGAGGCTGGCGGCCTCGTGAAGGAGTACAACGCGGCAGCGTGATGGACACCGGTTATCCCGGCGACCCGCTTACTCCCGGGGTGGGCGCCACCGCCGATGCCAAGCGCCTGGCCATCAAAGACGCCACCACCATCACCAAGATTCCGGTGCTTCCGATTTCCTATGCCGACGCGCTGCCATTGCTTTCGGCGATAAGCGGCACAGCGGCGCCGGAAAATTGGCGCGGTGCGATGCCGATCACCTATTACATCGGGCCGGGCCCAGCCAAAGTGCACCTGAAAGTCGCCTTCAATTGGGACATCAAGCCGATTTACGACGTGATCGCCACGATCCACGGATCGGACCCCGACGCCCAGTGGGTAATTCGCGGCAACCATCATGACGCGTGGGTGAACGGTGCGGACGATCCCATATCCGGCCAATCCGCCATGCTGGAAGAAGCGCGAGTCCTCGGCGAGATGCACAAGCAGGGCTGGACTCCCAAGCGATCGATCGTTTATTGCGCGTGGGATGGCGAAGAGCCCGGACTGCTGGGTTCGGTCGAGTGGGTAGAAACCCACGTCAGCGAACTGCAGAAACACGCCGTCGCGTACATCAATTCTGACGACAGCGGCAGAGGGCTACTCGGCGCCGGTGGGACCCAGGACTTGCAGGCGGTGGTCAGCAGCGTAGCGCGCGACGTCCAGGACCCGGAAACACACGTGTCCGTTCTACAACGATCCCATTTGGCGGCCATCGCTCACGCAAAAAACGCCGACGAGCGGGCCGCCATTCGCCGCCAAAGCGACCTGAATATCGAAGCTTTGGGAGATGGATCGGACTATACCGCGTTTCAGGATTTTGCCGGCATCTCCACGTTGGATTTTGGATTCAGCGGCGAAGACGATGGCGATCAGTATCATTCCATCTACGATGATTTTTACTGGTACACCCATTTCGCGGATACCGATTTCTCCTACGGGCGGGCGTTGGCGCAGTTGGCCGGCACCACCATGATCCGCTTGGCCGACGCCGATCTGATCCCGGTCGACTACACCCCGCAAGCGGACGCCATCGCTAAATACGAGTCCGAACTCGAACAGTTCCTCAAAGACCAACAAGACGAAATCACCGAGCGCAATCTCGAACTGCAGGAAGGTGTGTTCACCGCCACTGCGGACCCCCACAAGACCTTTGTGCCTCCGCCCGTCGAGGCCGTGCCGCCGTTTATGAATTTCACGCCGATGAAAAACGCCATCGAGCTCCTTAAGAAGAGCGCCGAGCGTTATTCGAAAGCTCTGGCGGCTCTGCAAGCGGAAGATTCTCCCGCGCTCTCGCCCCAGGCCTTCGAATCCGTCAACGTGGATCTGCTGCGGATTTCGCGTTTATTCCTCAACGAAAAAGGTCTCCCGGAACGCCCATGGTTCAAAAACCAGATCTACGCGCCCGGTGCGTACACCGGTTACAGCGCCAAGCCGGTAGCCGCCGTGCGCGAATACATGGACCAAAAAAAGTGGAAGGAAGCGGACGCGCAAATTCCCCAAGTAGCGCACATAATTGAAAACGTAGCCGCCGGAATCAACAAAGCCGCCCAAGACTTGGAGGCCGCCACCGCGCAGAAACACTAGCTCTCCGGCCGCAGCTGTTGTGGCACATGCCTCGGGGTCCGCCCGCCGCGGTGGGGGCAGACCCAAAACACAAAGGTCTCTCGCTCAGAGACACGACCGCAGGGAGATCAATGGTGTGTTACGTTTCACGCCAACGCGCGTAGCACGCGCTGCTGCAACAAGCCCGCGTTAGCGGTTGGCGGTGCGCAGGTAGGAATCGGTTTTATTGATCCAGTCCTCGCGCGGAGGATTGAAAATATCCAGATCGACGGTGTCCTCCAGTGCCAGCACTTCGTGCGGCATATGCGGCGGGATGCATAGTACTTCGCCGGAGCGCACCACAATTTCGCGACCATCCAGCCGGAATTGCAACGCCCCGTCCAGGACGTAGGAAATCTGTTCGTTCAGGTGCGAATGAAGCGGGACTAGCGAGCCCTTCTTCAGCAGGATCCGCGCCACCATTACCGATTCTCCCACCACGAGCTGGCGTTGCAGAAGCGGGTTCACGTGTTCGAGCTCGACATCTTGCCAACGAGTGTATTTCAGCATGGAATCCCCCGGGATACTTCCAGTCGCGATTGCTGCGGACATCTTAGCCGAAGGCGGGGCAGTTTTGTGCCCGGTGAGTAACCGAACGCCGCGACGGTGCGTCCCAAGCTAATGGAACATCCGTGGAATGTTTCGCTTAGCGGCCCTGTAGATGATTTTGGAACCTGTTCATCCGGGTGGAGAAATTCAAAACGTGTTAGCAACTAATCGGCAACCGGTGCGTTCTAAGGTAGCAAACGCCGCTTCAGGGTTAAGGAGGCTTGTCGGCCTACAGCCAAGAGTGATTTTGCCGGGCGGATCGCATTGCCTATAGCCAGTACTGCCGCCGGGGGCCGGTTCTCGCAGGGTGCACGAACGGCGGCCAAGCGCGCCAATAATGCAGTGGAGACGGCGCGAAAATGCGTGACCAAAGCGATCGAAAATCGCCATAATCCAAGGGGGTCTTGCACATGAGTGTTCGCCGAGGTGTGGTTATTCTTGTGTTGATGCTGGGTGCGTTGCTGGTCTCCAGCGTGGCACAAGCTCAGGACAGCTTTCTGGGCCTAAGCAAACCCGAAGGAGGTATCCTGAACAAAACTGACTTCAGCCTGGTCCTTAACGGCGATATCACCAAGTCGGTTTCGGGGATTGGGGAAAGCCAAGGGCAGGTGGTTAGCCAGTCGGCCACCGATTCCGGAGGAGTTCTTTTTGGCCTTCGCTATCACGTCAATTCTTTGGTCGCCATCGACGCCAACTATGGCTACACGCGAAACTTTCAGAACTATGTAACCGGCACGACTACCGCATCGATCCAAAGTGGGGTACATATCTTCACCGGGGCAGCGGTAATCACCGCGCCGTTTCATGTGCTGGGTATTCGTCCTTACGCACTAGGCGGAGGGGGCGGGATTTTCTTTCGTCCCACTGGCGATATCAACGCTTCCGTAGGCGGCGAAGTGACCGACGGCAAACCGGTGGCCGTATACGGAGTGGGCGCGGACTTCGCGTTGATTCCGCACATTAGCATCCGGGGGGAATACCGCGGATATTTCGTTCAGGCTCCGGATTTCGGATTTGACGGACTGAATACCGGGAAATTTACGCACATCGCCTCGCCCGCCATCGGCGTGGTGTTTCATTTCTAGCGGACATACAGGCTATCGTTGATGGCCTGGGGAAATCAGGCTTTGCGGTGAAAAAATCGGCGGCTGCCTCCCAGGCGTATGGGATACGGCCGCCGATTTATTTTCGGTGCGCGAATCTTAAAACCGGCAGGATGCCCTACAAGGGGCTAAACCGCCCACAAATATTGCTCCGGGTCGTAGTGCAGCGCCCGGTCTTCTCCCGTGCTCCAATCGGGCCGCGCAGTGGTGCAAATATCGACGGCGGTAGTGTCTTCCAGAACCACCGACGAGTGCTCCACTCCCGGCGGGATCGACAACATTTGATTCGCTCCCAGCGTCACCTCTTCGCCCCGCAGGTGGAATCTCCAAGAGCCTTTGAGCACTAAAATCACTTCCTCGTTTTCGTGTCGATGCGGACGGGTGGTGGCTCCCTTAAGCACCTCGACCATGGCCACCGCCAAGTTGTCACCGCGTGCCACTTTGCGGCGATACCGCCAGGAAACATCTTCGGCCTGAATCTTGTCCCAATCGGTGAAGCACATCGTCTTTCTCCTTTTTATAATGGCCATTCCCACATCAAAAAAAAATGCCGTCATCCGCGGGTTCGGGATAACGGCCTGGCCTGAAACGTTGTTCGGGCTTCGGCTGTTATCCGCTGGTAAGGAGCAATGGAAGTAGGAGCAGGCACAAAAGGAGGACCTTCTGCGCTACCAAGCAGCTCGGAAGGGAAAGTGCAACAACGGGGCACACCTCGAAACAGTTCCCATTCGATGGAAGTACCGCGCGATTTCGAGCGTGGCCGTAGAACTTCATCTACTACCGAATATCACGCTGGGACGAGCGGGTCAAATGGTTTTGCCTCTGGAGTGTTGTGCAATCGGGCACGCAATTCTATTCAGTCCGACAACGATCAGGCATTCGGTTCGACGACCACCGCGGAACCGTAGGCCAGAACTTCGGTGACCCCCTGCATCACCTCGTTAGCGTCGTAACGCACCCCGAGAACCGCATTCGCCCCATGTTCCGCGGCGTGCTGCATCATCAATTCGAGTGCATCTTCGCGCGTCTTTTCGCACATGTCGGTGTACAGCGAGATATTGCCGCCGACGATGGTCTGCAGCGAAGCGCCAATGGTCCCGAATATACTCCGGGAGCGCACCACAATCCCGCGCACCATCCCCAAATTGCGCACTACTCGGTATCCCGGCATTTCCAGCAGCGTGGTGATCATGTTCATGTTTACCCGTGTGTTCATGTGTTGCCCCCGGGCCAAAGCCTACCACACTGTCCTGCAAGGTCTTCCGGTTCACAGGCTTGACATTTCTACCGGGCCGTTAAAGGGTGACAGAATTATGGGGCTAGAACAGTCCGGGAAGGAACGGTAGCCGGGCTATGACCCCCAATGCTATAATCAGCATTCAGGTTTGTTGCTCGGTTTTCTCGAATATTGGGTATCGAGAAGGGCTGCCAGTCGACGCTTGCAGCCCTATTTTTTTAGGTTGACGTGGCGCTACAGGCGCTCCCAGCATCCGCGGAGAGCCTGCCCGCAGGACAGCCGGCGTTTGCCGTGAGCCCGGGAGAGGCTCCTTTCGAAGGGTTTGACATTATGACTACGACATCGATACGAAATATCGCCATCATCGCCCACGTGGACCACGGAAAAACAACGCTGGTCGATGCCATGCTTCAGCAAAGTGGCACCTACCGCGCCAATCAGACGGTTACCGAACGGGTGATGGATTCCAACGATCTTGAAAAAGAGCGCGGCATTACGATCCTGGCTAAGAACACCGCGGTGATCTACGAAGACGTGAAGATCAATATCGTTGACACCCCCGGTCACAGCGATTTCGGCGGGGAAGTAGAGCGCGCGCTGCGCATGGTCGACGGCGTGGTGCTGCTGGTTGACGCCAGCGAAGGTCCGCTGCCGCAAACGCGCTACGTGTTGCAAAAGGCGCTGGCCGCCAAGCTCTTTCCGGTGATCGTTCTCAACAAGATCGATCGTCCCGACGCGCGACCGGCTGAAGTACTCGATGAAATCTACGATCTATTCATCGATCTGGACGCCACCGAAGATCAACTCGGCTTTCCCATCGTCTACACCAACGCGAAAACCGGCACCGCACACATCACCGTCGGCGACTCCTCGGTCACCCTCAAGCCGCTCTTCGAGGCCATCGTTAAGGCGATTCCTCCGGCCAAAAGCGAGGTCGAGGCGCCGCTCCAGATTCAGGTGCTCAATCTTGATTACAGCGAGTATTTCGGCCGCGTGGCGATCGCCCGTGTCTTCCAAGGCCGCCTGCGTCGTGGGGACCTGGTGGCCATCGTGAAATTGGATGGATCCACGCAGACCACCCGCATTACCAAGCTGTTCACCTTCCGCGGCCTCGAGCGCGATGAAACCGAAGAGGTGTTGGCCGGCGACCTGGCAGCCATCGCGGGGGTGGAAGGGATTCAAATCGGGGAAAGTATTACCGAAATCGAGCGGCCCGCTCCGCTGCCGCCGTTGTTCATCGACGAGCCGACACTGGGCATGGTGTTCACCATCAATACTTCGCCACTCGCCGGCCGCGAGGGACAGTTCGTCACCTCCCGCGACCTTCGCGCGCGCCTCGATAAAGAATTGCTGACCAACGTTTCCATTCGCGTGGAAGACCTGGGTACTACCGATGCGTTTCGCGTGCTGGGACGCGGAGAATTGCAGCTGGCCATCCTGATCGAAACCATGCGCCGGGAAGGCTATGAGCTGATGGTGGGTAAGCCTGAAATCGTGGTGCGTACCGAGGGCACCCGCCGCGTCGAGCCGCTCGAATTGCTGGTGGTGGACTGCCCCGAAACATACATCGGAATCATCATGGAAGCGCTAGGCACGCGGCGCGGCGAAATGGTGAAAATGGTGAACCACCATTCCGGCCGGGTGCGCATGGAATTCCGAATTCCTTCGCGCGGATTGATTGGCCTGCGTACGCAGCTGCTCACCGACACTCGCGGCACAGTGATCTTGAATTCGATGTTGGAAGGCTGGACCGACTACGCGGGGGAAATGGCGATGCGCCCGACCGGCGCGCTAGTGGCCGACCGCGCGGGCGTCGCCACCGCCTACGCGATCTGGGGAATTCAGGAACGCGGGGAAATGCTGATTGCGCCGGGCGTTGAGGTCTACGAAGGAATGATCGTGGGAGAAAATTCCCGCGACCAGGACATGGATGTCAACATCACCAAGGAAAAGAAGCAGACCAACATGCGTTCGTCATCGGCTGACGAAGCCATTCGCCTGGTGCCGCCGCGGGACATGACCCTGGAAAAGGCGATCGAGTTCATCGCCGAAGACGAGTTCGCCGAAATCACACCCAAGTCCCTGCGGCTGCGAAAAAAAGTGTTGGACGCAAAAAAGCGGCCGAAGCGCTGGCAGGAAATTAAGGCTTCGAAAGCGAGCGTCGGCGACTCTTAGTCTGAGTTCCTGGATTATTTTCAGGCGCCTCACTCTCCCGTGATTTTGGGAAGGGTGGGGCGTTTTTTTGCCGATGACGCTCACCCTTGTCTGTTCTGAAGTTGAGTGGAAAAAGAAAGGGCGCAGCGGAGCCTCAGCGAGACTGTTGTTCGTACGAACCCTTCCCTAGGTCCGGTATTTCTGGTTTTCGGAGAGGGCGGGGGTGTTGAATTCCGCTGGCTTACTTTCCCGGGCCCTTCGGATAGGCCGGTAGATCCGGCGGCCGGGCGGGCAGCGTCTTCGGATGCTCTTGCATATCCTTCAACACCACTTCGATCGCTTTTTCCAACTGCGGGTCGTGACCATTCATCACTTGATCGGGAGTGTTGTCGACGACGATGTCCGGTTGCACGCCGTGATTCTCCACCACCCATTGGCTGTCCAAGCCATACGCCGCAAACTCCGGCCGGGTAACGTATCCGCCGTCGAGCAGTGGAATTTCGCCGCGGATGCCGCGCACTCCGCCCCAGGTCCGCATTCCGATCACCGGCCCCAGCTTGTAGGCTTTGAAGAGGTAGGTAAAAATATCGCCGTCGGAAGCGGCGTACTCGTTGGTGATGCAAACCTGCGAACCGTTGAAAACCACTTGGGGTTCGGTGGTATTGTTGAAATTGCGAGCCGCATCCATCCCAATCAGAATCCGCCGCAACCGTTCGAAGATCAGCGGGTCAACGAAGCCGCCGCCGTTGTATCGCACGTCCAGGATCATCCCTTCTTTGCGAATCTGCGGAAAGTATTGCTTCACAAATTCGTCCAGGCCAGGTCCGCCCATGTTGGGGATGTAAACGTAGCCCACGCGCCCGCCGGTGGCCAGATCCACTTTGTGGCGGTTGGTGGCAATCCAATCGAGTTCGCGCAGCCGCGCTTCGCTCGCTATGGGTTTTACGGTGACCGTGCGCGAACCGTCTTCCGACGGCTTGGAATTTACGCGCAACGTTACGTTTTCGCCCACCGTGTCGGAAAAGAGCTCATAGGGATCTTGGGGCGACCGCAGGGCGCGGCCGTTCACGGCAATCAGGTACTCGCCTTCTTTGACGTTCACTCCCGGCTCGGTCAGCGGCGAGCGCAGCGCACCATCCCAATTCTCACCCGGATAAATCTTTTTGAATCGATACAGTCCGTTGGCTGAATCGAGTTCGAAGTCTACGCCCAGCACGCCGATGTTAATGGGATGCAGGTTCGGAGCGTCACCGCCGCCAACGTAGGTATGGGAGTTCGATAGCTCTCCCACCATTTCACCCAGGATGTAAGTGAGGTCGTAGCGATCGGCAACGTAGGGCAGCAACTCCGCGTATTTGTCGCGCTGCTTGGCCCAGTCCACCCCATTCATTTCTTTCTCGAAGAAGTAGTCGCGTTCCTGCCGGTAGGTCTCATAAAACATTTGCTTCCACTCGGCGCGAGGATCGATTTCCGCGCGCAAACCGCCGAGGTTCAGAGCGCCGTCACCCGGTTTGTGCGGCCCGGGCGAGGGAGCGGCGTCGACGATGCCGTAGACGTGGCCGCCTTCGCCTCCGCCCGCGGCGGAATACAGCAACTTCTTGCCGTCGTGCGAAACCTCGAATGCTTCGGCCCCGGCGACCAGCACTTGGTCCTTGTGCTCTTTCAAATCGAATACGTGCAGCTCCGGGTCTTCGCCTGGCAGAGGACCCGAAAGTCCGGTGACCGGCACGGTGGTGTAGTAAATAAAGCCCTTGGCCGCGCGCAGTTCGGAAATGTTGGTCGGAGGCATGGGAAGCGCGACGATGCGATTGCCAATAGCCTCAAGGTCGATGCGGAACGGTTGTTTTTTCTCTTCGGTCTTTTGGTCCGCTTTTTCAGGAGCGCCTTCGGTTTTCTTCTCTTTCGTCTTTGCGTCTTTCGCTTTACCTTCTTTCGTCTTCGCGTCTTTCTCGTTGGCCTCGGTCAGTTCATCCGGGGCGGCTTTGGGGGGATTCTCTTCGTCGCTTTGCGGCGCAAAGGGCGACGGCGTATCGCCTCGCAGCGTGGCCAGATAGACGCGCGTGGCTTTCGGGTTGGCGAACTCCAGATCGTAAACCCCGAGCACCTCGTTGTAATCGCGGTTGGATAAAAATTCCAGATACTCACCGCCCGGCTCGAACACCGGACTCCAGCTACTGGTGAAGTCGGTGGTCACCGCTGTGATTTTCTTGTCCGCCAATGAATAGAGGTCGATCACCGAGTTGCCGTTGTCGACGCCCTTGGCATAGGCGATCCACTGGCTATCCGGCGACCAAGAATAGTCGGTGATATCCTGCACTTTTCCTTGATCGATCAAGACCGGTTTCTTTTCGTTGATATCGACGTAAAAGAGGCGCACTGCCTTATCCGCGAACATCAGCTTTTTACTGTCCGGCGACCACATCGGATTGAAACGGAACATCGTCCCGTCGGAGGTAACGCGAACCTCGGGCCCGGCGCCGTCCTGCGCTTTCAAATAGACCTCGTCTTCTCCGGTGCGGTCCGAAATATATGCGATCCACTTGCCGTCGGGCGACCACGTCCCGAAATTCTCGCGGATTCCAGGAGTCTGGGTTAGGTTGCGGATGCTTCCTTCCTTCGCGGGCACCGTGTAGATATCACCGCGAGCGCTCAGCACCGCGCGTTTGCCTTCCGGCGAGATGTCCAGGGCGGTCACCAAGTTTGCGGTACTGTCCCAGTGCGGCCGCGCCTGATCCCGGTCGCCGGGCAAGTAGACGCTCACTTTGTGAGCCTGTTCGGAGGCCAGATCGAAAACGTATAGATAACCGCCATTTTCAAACACGATCGAATCCGGACCCAAGCTGGGCCAATTCACATCGAAATCGGTGTAGTGGGTGAGTTGGCGCACCGCTTTAGTCTTGATGTCGTACGCGCATAGGTTCATGCGATGTTCGGTTCCGCGATCGGAATCAAAATAAATGGTGTCGCCATGCCACATCGGAAAACTGTCGGTTCCCTCGTAATCGCCGATCTGTTCGTAGTGGTTGGTCTTGAAATCGTAAATCGATATTTTCTGCGCCATGCCTCCGGCGTAGCGCTTCCAGGTGCGGAAATTCCGGAAGATACGGTTATAGGCGATTTCGTTCCCGTCCGCGGAAAACGATGCCAGGCCACCCTTGTCGAGCGGCAACCGAACCGCAAGCCCGCCATCCACCGGCACCGTAAATTGGCGGCCGAACCAGGAGTTGAAAGTATCGCGCCGGGAGAGAAACAGGATGCTCTTGCCGTCCGGCATCCAGTTCAAAACTTCGTTGTTGGGCCCCATGCGTTCGGGCTCATGAAATGGGTCAGGCACGAAGGTAAGCTGTTTCGGTTCGCCGCCGTCCGACGGGATGGTGTAGACGTTGAAATTTCCATCGTATTGGCCGGTGAACGCGATCTTGCTTCCGTCCGGCGAAAACTTCGGGAATATCTCCAGGCCCGGATGAGTAGTGATGCGTCTCGCTACCCCTCCACCGGAGCCCACCAGCCACAAATCCCCGCCGTAACTGAAAACGATCTTGTCTTTATATATGTCGGGAAACCGCATCAGCCGTCCTTCCGGAGTGGACTGTGTCTGGGAAGCCGCAGAAAACGCCAGAATACAGAGAACCAGGAACAAGCCACGACGCACATAGTTCATCTAAGTCTCCCGAACAAATGTTGAAGTGAATGGCGCCGCTGCCGCCTGGAAACGCGGAGGGTCCCCAAATGCCGTACGCCAAAATACATTAGATCGACCGCTGGTGTCGAGGTTAGCGGAGAATTTCGTGCCCGAATGGCGCGTTATGCGCCGTAACCACTTGTAAAGGAGTCTGCGCACACCGCTAAGTCACGGGTCTACGCCAAATATGGCAGGTCGGTTTATCTATTGAGGGGTGCTGTCTGGCCGGCGGCTAGCGTTCTCCAGCGCCTTGTCCAGCCGCTCCAACTGGTCTTGGAGTTCGCTGAGCTTGACCTCTTCCGCCTTCAGATGTTGCTCAGCATCTATTTCCCGCATTTGTTGTTGTTGCTCCAAATATTCCAGCGATTCGAGTTCTGATTTGAGATGGGAAAGCCGATCCTCAGCCTCTTTCCGTTGGGTCGAGGGATTCAGGGTGTTACTTGTGAGATCTTCCTGGTGCTGGACCTCCGTGCTGAAATGCTCCCGCTGCGATTGAATTCCCGCGAGCTTTCCCTGTGCTTCATCGAGACGTTCCGAGGCGCGCTCGACAGCCGCCTCCTGCCCTTGCAAGCGATACAGGAGAATCTGGGATCTTTGCGCCGCGGCCGTCGCTGTTTGCAAATCCTGCCGCAGTTGGCGCACTTCCGATAGCAGAGCGTGCAGTGTTTGAGAGTCATTTGGGGTTGTCTGCCCAAAACAAGCGGTTGAAAAAAGTAGAAGGCCCAGGACAAATAATGGCGCGCGATTCATCGGCCACCTCCGAAACGAATTGTATCTGGCTGGGATTGGCGCCGCACGCGGCTACTTCGGCATCACCACCACTTCGTCCTTCGGCATAGCGTCGAGCGTCGCCTTATCGATCCCCAAGTGGGCCATCACCAGCTCCGGCGGTGTATGGGTGAGCCATTCCGAGAGCGCAAGGTCCTGATAGAAGCTGCTCTTGAACATCTCCAGAAATTTGAGGTCGGTGTCACCGGTATTCTCTACGTAGTGGGGCAGAGTCTTAAGGACGTAACCGACGTCTCCGGCCTGAAAGTCCATGGTGCGCGCGCGGCCTCCGGTAGCGAACACGGTCATTCTTCCTGTTCCGCTGATGTAGTACTGCCATTCGTCGGCATTGGGATGCCAATGCAACTCGCGGATCCCTCCCCGATGGACAGTAACCACTGCGGCTGCAATCGTCGCGGACACCTTGAACTTGCTCGAATCAATGATGCGCACCTCCCCTCCCTTGGTGCGCTTCGAAACCGCTTGCTGCGCCGTACCAAAAGCGAAGTCCTGGGGAGACGCGCCCAGCGCGCCCGCGGCTACTTTCTGGTCCGCAGACAGAGGACCGGGAACCCCAGCCTGAAAAATAAACTTCTCCCTCCTCGGCATTTTCTCCAGGGCCTGCTCACTTACGCCGAAGTTTTTCGAGAGCACATCGTGGGGTGTATGCGCCATCCAGTCGGTGAGCAGCACCGTCTCGTATTCCGAGAAGTTACCATCGTCGAACACCAGCAAAAATTCAGCGCCGTCGGGATTCAGGCCCTGAATGGAATGTGGGATTCCCGTGGGGAAGTACCAAAGATCGCCTTCGCTTACATCGCCGACGAAGCTTTTGCCGTCGGCATCGATTCCGGTGATCCGGGCGTTCCCATACAGCATGAAAGCCCACTCCGCAGCCGTGTGCCAGTGCAGCTCACGTACCCCGCCTGCGGTCAATCTCATGTTCACGCCGGCCATCGACTTGGAAACCGGAAGCTCCCGGACGGTGACCTCGCGCGACCATCCGCCCTCTTGCATCCGCTTATGCGCGAGTCCGAAAGGGTATTTGAATGTGGGCACAGCGCCGCCGTCGGAGGGCGGCGGTAAGAATGAATCCGGATTCTGCGCATCCAGCGGAGAATTGCCTGGGCCAGGTGCGCTGGCGCTGCGATCGTTCTTGTTAGGGTACGGTTTTTGATCCTGGGCCACGGCGTCCCCCGATATCATCTTGGCAGCCACTAGCGCACCCGAACTCATTTCCAGGAATCCGCGCCGCGAGAATGCGTCCTTTCTTGGCTCGTCCTTCGCTTCGTCGCTCAGGAGGGTCCGTCCTTTCGGAACACCAACAATAAGAGTTTCCGATCGATGGCACGATCTTAGCTAAAATGGAGGTGTGCAGCGCAAGATTTTCTGGACCGTATTTACGATATTGGGTTTGGCAGCCGACGTTGCCCTGCCGATTTGGTGGGGGCTGCTGGCGACCATCCCCATTGGCTATCTTTCCTGGTGGATCGCCTACCGCAGCGACTGGTTCTAGCCGCCCGGAATTTCTCGCACCGGCGCTTTCTTCGTACTCCAACCGGCTAATCGGGTTCCTGGGTCACGATGTGCACATCGACGGCCGGCGCATCATGGAGGAAGTTGTACATCTGGCGCAGATAGGCCAGGCTGCGCCAACCCTCCACCGCGGTGCGGCCAAAAATAACCTGGGTCACGTGCTTTTCCCGGGTAAACGCCGCTGTGCTCAGCGCGATGCTGCTTCCTTTCAAGCGCACCACCTTTGCACCTAAGCTCTCCGCAAATTCCAGATTGGCCTCCAACGTTTTCTGCTCTCCGGGACCGTCTTCGCCATCCACATCCACGTGCACTGCATACAATTCTGCGTCCATCCGTCGCGCCATCCGTGCCGCGCGGGCGATCAAGTACTGCGCCCGCGGACTGCTGCCAATGCACACCGCGATGCGTTCGCGCACCGGCCAGGTTCCCTGGATTTCCTTCTGGTCCATGTAGGTTTCCAGGCTGCGGTCCACCTGTTCCGCCACCTGCCGCAGGGCCAATTCGCGCAGGGCGATTAAGTTGCCCCGGCGGAAGAAATTCGTTAGGGCCTGCTCCACTTTCTCTTGTCCGTAGATATCGCCGCGCTGCATTCGCTTCTGCAGGGCTTCCGGGGTGAGGTCCACCATCACCGTCTCCGTGGCCACCTGCAGGATCCAGTCCGGGAGGGTTTCACGGATCACCACGCCGGTGATGGCGCGAACGGTGGGCGCGAGGCTTTCGACGTGCTGAATGTTTACCGCCGAGAGCACATCGATTTTGGCATCCAAAAGCTCTAGCACGTCTTCGTAGCGTTTGCGGTGCTTGCTGCCGGGGATATTGGTGTGCGCCAGCTCATCCACCACCGCTACCAGCGGTTTGCGCGCCAGAATGGCGTCAATATCCATTTCTTCGAACAGCGTTCCCTTGTAATCGATCTTGCGCCGCGGCACCGTTTCGAGTTGGCAAGCGAGCTCGGATACCCCCTTGCGGCCATGCGTTTCCACGATGCCGATCACCACATCTTCGCCGCGGCTGTGCCGCCGAATCGCCTCGCTCAACATGCTGTAGCTTTTGCCCACTCCGGGCGCGTACCCCAGGAAAAGCTTGAAGATGCCCTTGCTCTTTTCGGCGGGCGAGACTTCGGCGAGGCGCTGTTCGGGGGTCTTGGCCATGTCGCCTATTCTCAGACACCAGCCGCCGGAAAGCTACGCTAGAATCTTCGGGGATGCCGAGATAATCTCCCCTTCTTTCTCGCTCGCTTTTGTTAAGGCGTTGTAACGTTGCAGACCGAGCAGATTCCCTGTGGTTCCCAGCCAGCCAGGTAGCGAGAACGAAACCGTAAGGCGGCCACCGCGTCTAAATTGCATGGGGAAGAATCGCCAGCACATCGGGAGTGCGGCTCGTCTTTCTGTCCTTGTACTTGCTCTCGTTGCGCCTGAACGGGCGGTGGTCAGCGCGCCTTCAGTCGACGCGCCCAGCCAACACGCGAAAGTCGAGTTGCTAGCCGCAAAAGACGCCGTCGCGCCGGGCGAAAACGCCTGGATCGGCCTACACTTTGTCTTGGAGCCCGGCTGGCATATTTACTGGCAGAATCCGGGGGACTCCGGCGAACCCCCGCGCGTCCAGTGGAAACTCCCTGCCGGCTTTCACGCCGGGGAAATCGAATGGCCGGCGCCCCAGCGATTGGGCTCTGGCACGGTCATTGACTTCGGCTATAGCGGAGAAGTTCTGCTGCCGATCCCCCTGGCCATTGCGGCAAACGCCACCTCCGGAACTCAGCAAAATCTGACGGCCACCGCGAAATGGCTGGTGTGCCGGGAGATATGCGTTCCCGATCATGCCGTACTGGGTCTAACCATGAACATTGTTGCGCGGCCAGTGAATGCCGGGGCAAAGTTACCGTCTGGAGCAAAGGCGCTATCCCTGTCCACGACCGGGACTTTATTCGCGCGGTTCAGGAAACTCGTTCCCGCTGCAGCGCCATCCAACTGGAAGATGAGAGCGGTTTCCGAAGGCGGCGACATAATCTTGAGCGTCGAGTCCGGCAAGCCGGAAGAACACGCGGTGTTTTACCCCTTCCTGCCGGACCCCATCGAGAACTCGGCTCCGCAGACCGCCACGCGTCTGTCCAAGGGCGTACAATTGAAGCTTCATAAATCGGATCAGGTGGTGAAGGCGGTGGCAATGCTGAAGGGCGTCTTAGTGCTCGGTGCTCCACAGGATTCTGGCACTGGCAGCAGCGGCGGCTCTGCTTATCGGATCGCCGTTCCGGTGGAGCCGGCCGGCAAACGATAGTGTTAGAGACCAGCGTTCGCTGGGATTTGATGGGGTAAGTTCGTGATCAGGAGGCATTTATGAATCGGCGATACCCGATGGCGATATTGGCTCTCATTCTGGTAGGCGCTGTCGCCGAGGTTTGGGCCGCCAGCGTGGGTCAACCCGCGCCAGCGTTTACCGCAACGGACACCAACAATAATGTCCACAAACTTTCCGACTATAACGGCAAGTTCGTGGTGCTCGAGTGGACCAACCGCGATTGCCCATACACCCGAAAGCATTATCAGAGCGGCAATATGGAACGCCTGCAGCATGAATGGACCCAGCGCGGCGTGGTGTGGCTGACGGTCGTATCGTCTGCTCCCGGCGAGCAAGGCTACGTGATCGGCGGCGAAGAGAATGCCTACCTGGCAGAGATGAAGGCCGCGCCCACTGCGGTGCTGCTCGACCCAACCGGCCAGCTTGGTCACCTCTACGATGCCAAGACCACTCCGCACATGTTTGTGATCGACCCAAAAGGAGTACTGATCTACGATGGCGCCATTGATGACCGGGCGACCACCGACGTCTCCGATATTGCCGGCGCCAAAAACTATGTGGTGCAGGCGTTGCAAGAGGCGATGGCCGGCAAGCCGGTTACCGTAGCCACGTCGCGCCCGTACGGCTGTTCGGTAAAGTATAAGGATTAGCCAGGCGCGATTCGACGGATTCTACGGTTCGACGCTTTTATCTTTTCCGGGCGCCCCATTCTTCCCTGATTCTGGGAAGGGTGGTGCCCAGATCTTCTCGTAGTTCGCAGTGAATCTTTTTTCAGGAACGCCACGGGCAGTTCGGGAGCCGCGAGAAAATTCTCATAATGCGCCATGCGGTGACCTCATCGAAACAGCCACGAAAAGTAGGACTGGCGCGCGCGCTGTCGAAGCTCGGCTACTGTTCGCGCTCGCGCGCCTCGGAATTGATTCGCACCGGGCAGGTCACTTTGAACGGCGCGGTCCGCCGCGATCCGGAAACACCTGTGCATGTGTCTGTGGATCGTATCGAGGTGGCTGCGCAACGGGTGGCCGCCCAGCAGAAAGTTTATTTCATCCTCAACAAGCCGCGCGGTATCGTAACCAGCGCCGCGGACGAAAAGGGCCGCGAAACGGTGTACGCGTTCTTGCCGCCGCATACCCCATGGCTTGCTCCGGTGGGCAGGCTTGACAAAGCCAGCGAAGGTCTGCTGCTGCTTACCAACGATTCGGAATGGGCCGCGCGCATTCTCGAACCCGAAACTCACCTGGATAAGACCTATCACGTGCAGATTGCGGCGTCGGGTGACCCATTGGCCGGCGGCCATCTTGTGGATCTGCTCGTCCGTGGATTTGAAGACCGTGCCGGCGATTTCTTGAGCGTGAAACGAGCCTCCATCCTTCGCCAAGGGAAGCGTAATGCCTGGCTCGAAATCGTTCTCGACTCCGGCAAAAACCGGCACATCCGCCGGATGTTCGAACACTTCCGAATCGAAGTCCTTCGCCTGATCCGTATCGCCATTGGCGGCGTGGCGCTCGGCGAGGTGCCCAAGGGTAGCGTTCGTCCGCTCGCGCCGCACGAAAAGCAATCACTCGACCGCGCCATGGGCTTGCCGCCTTCCACTGCCGTTACTCGGACACATCCTGCAAAAGTAGAGCGCCACAGCGCACAATCCTCGGGCATCCTATCTAGGTGAGCTGGAGTCCGCCGTTTGCTGCCTCGGTAAAGCCTTGAAACGCGAGACAAAGTAAGGGGCCAATCGAATTGCGAATCCTTTATGAATTCACCGCGTTCCGCTTGCTGTACGACGCCGGCTTTCTGGTGACGATTTTTTTCGTGCAGCGATTCTGGTTTCGCGGCGCCTGGAACTTCATCCAGCGTTCATCCCCGCGCCGGATTCGCCAAGCTTTGCAGGGCGCATGGTTGCTCGCGGTCATTTTCGTCATCGTCACCGTCCTCAATTCGACCATGGCGCGATTTCTTCCTCGCGAGGGAGCATCCACCTGGATTCTCGCCGGCGGAAAACTTTGGCTGGTGATTTCCTTCCTTGGATTTGTGGGAATTCAGATCCTCCACGCGGCTGACCTGCTCGTGGCCCGCGCACTCACCACTATCGAGCCTGGCCGCCGAGAACGATTCGATCCAGCGCGCCGCGAATTTTTCCGCTACGCCGGATATCTGGCGGGCGGCCTGCCGATCGTTGTGGGTACCTACGGCTTTTTCGGGGAGCGCTTGGAATATCGGATTCGAACCATTGAGATCCCTATTCCGGGCTTGCCCCCGGGTTTGGATGGACTCCGCATCGTCCAACTTAGTGACATCCATATGAGCGATTTTCTTCCGCTGCGTGAGGTGCGCCGGGCGGTGGAGATGGCTGGCGCGCTCTACGGCGACATCATTGTGGTGACCGGCGATTTCATCACCGCGGCCCACGATCCCCTGGGGGATTGCATCGCCGAGCTAAGCCGGTTGCGCGCACCGCTGGGCGTGTGGGGATGCAACGGCAACCACGAAATCTACGCCAAGGTGGAGGCTAGGGCGAAAAGTCTTTTTACGCAGTATGGTATGACCTTGCTGCGTCAGGAAAGCGCCGAAATCGCTTGGCGCGGCGCCAAGTTCAATCTGATCGGCGTGGATTACCAGCGCGAACGTCCGCCTTTTGGCAAACAACATCGGATGTTAACTTCTATCGAATCGCTAGTCCGCAAAGACATTCCCAATATCTTGCTTTCGCACAATCCGAATTCGTTTAGGCGAGCCGCCGAAATGGGCATCGAGCTGAGTTTGGCGGGCCACACTCACGGCGGCCAGGTCCAGGTGGAGATTCTCGATCACTCGTGGAATCCGGCAAATTACATGACGGATTTTGTGGCCGGACTGTACCGCTTGCCGTTAGGCGCTGCCGAAAAGTCCCCCGCCCAAAGTGACGACGCTGCTGCCGGTCCTGCAGCGATGGCCGCAGCACCCGGTGCCGGAAAATTCGCGTCGATTTACGTCAATCGAGGATTGGGAACCATCGGAATGCCGATTCGAATCGGAGTGCCGCCAGAGATCACCGCGATCACGCTTCGCGGCGAGAGCTGACTCACCCGGTGCCGATGTTTTTGATTTGGGTTCTACGGTTCGACGCTCTTATCTTTTCCGGGTGCCCCGCTCTTCCCTGGTTTTTGGGAAGCGTGGCGTTGGGGGGAGAGATAGCCCTGCCGGCCATGGAGGGTGTTTGTGGCTTTCAGTTAGATTTGCAGTTTTCTGGCGCCCGGAGCGAAGATCACTTACCTCCACCGCTCGGCGCCGTCTCGCCGGTCCATTTCGTCAAGTCGATCTTGCTCCATTCTCCGCGCACGATCCCGGCGCGAATTTGCGCCGCGGTCTTGCCCTTCTTGCGCTCCTGATAAGAGTAGAAAAGTTCCTTCTTACAAATCGCGCAAACGGCGGCGTGCGTGCCGCGGTAACAATCCAGCAGACTGGTGTGTCCCGCTTCACGGTCGCAATTGCAGTAGCACGGCATTTGATACAGCGTTGACTTGATCTTCGCGGCCAGCGCGTACGCGTTGTGCGTCACCGGATCGTTCGCGAATTCTGCAGGCGGCAAAGTTTCCGGCGGAACACCGCTGAGCGGCGTCTTGTGATACGCCGGAACGGGCGCCCCAGGTTGCGCCCCGGAGTGGTCCATATTCATTGCGTCCTGTGGACGCGCACTGTACGCCCATAACAGCGCTATGCCGCCCACCAGCACAATCGTGCATGCAATTCGTACTGCGGAATTTCTCGCCATTGGTGAATCTCCCGGTCACCCGATCCCACAACCTTCTTACTATACCCCGGCCGCCGACTAGTGAGTTACGTCCGAAGCCAGTACCAGCCGAATCCCCTGCGCTTCCATGTGTGGCAGATATTCCGCCAAGGCCACTATCGTTGCCGGATGCGGATGGCCGATCGCGATGGCCCAGCCCTGCTTCTGAGCGTCGCGCACCGCCAGCCGGAGCTGTTTCAAAACCGCTGGGCGTGTTGCGACGTCATCCAGAAACACGTTGCGCCACGCCGCGCGAACTCCATCGCGCTCCGCCGTATCGTACGCAATCGTCGCCGCTGTGGTTCGGCTGTCAATAAAAAACAGATGCCGCGCGGCCAGGGCGCGCATCACTCCATCCATTAACTCCGCATTAGTTGTGGCCCGCGAGCCTTGGTGATTATTGACCCCCGCCGCGTACGGCACCGTTGCCAGCATCTTGGTCACAATCGCGTCCACCTCGCCGGCGTCCATGCCCGGGCGCAATTCCACGCTCTCGACCCTCGCGCCTTTTTCGTCATGTCCGCTCTCCGCTTCCATCGGCAGATGCAGCATCACCTGCTCGCCTCGGCGATGCGCTTCTTCGGCGATTCCAGTGGAAAGCGGGTGATTCGGCAGCACCGCCACGGTCAGCGGAAATCGCAACGCCAGGACGGCGTCGGCGGCCCCACGATCGTATCCGAGGTCGTCGATAATCACCGCCAACAAGGCCTTTCCGGACGCCGCGCGCGGCGCTGTTCCCTCTTTCGGCGGCGCCGCTGCGGTTGGGACGTCGAGCTGGATCGAATGCGTGCGCCGCGCGCCGACGCCGTACTCGAACTCAAACGCCCCGTCTGATGCGCTGCCACCGAGCCGCACCAGTCCATGGCGGCTGGCGACCGCGTCCAAAGCTTTTTGCAGCGATTGGGCTTCAGAGGCCCGGTCGAGCACGATCTCCAAATGATCCGCCACGCGGACCGGCCCCGATCCATCCGCCGCTTGCCCCATCTCCGGACGAACGGTGACCTCCGATTTCCGGCTGGTGATGTTCTGCGCAGCGGCCATCATTTCTTGCGTGGCCTCGCGCAATTCTTCCGCGTTGGGACCCGGCGTGCGGCAGCCCGCCGCGACTGTGGCGAAAATCACCCCCAGAACTAAGAGCGATGTGCACCAACAATGGCATTCGAAATGAAAGGCAACACGCGGGTTCATGGCAGGGCGAGGAGGGACTGCGCTCAATTGTCTATTTCGCCGCCGCGCAAATTTCACAGATGGGCTTCACTCGATCGAGCCGCGCAGCAACAGCACTCGCTGCGCATCGATCACAATTACGGGCGCGACAACGGGTCGTAACTACACGACGCACCTATGCTGCTTTGCGCGCTGCAGGGGCACCGGCACCGTTAAGAATGTCGATAGCCTTCTTCACTGTGGGATCGGTTGGCGACACCGCATGTCCCGCCGGAACAGGGTAGTTGGGCTCTTCGTCGGTTACGTTCGTGGTTTCATCCCCATACGGATTCACTTCCACCGTCGGAGCCACGCCCTCGGCCGCAATCGACTTCCCGTCAGGCCCGTAGTAATTCGCCACGGTCAGGATCAACGCCGCTCCGTCGTCCAGCTGGATCAGTTTCTGAACCGACGCAGTTCCAAACGTCCGCTCGCCCACTGTTTCCCCGCGATGATTGCCGGCAATGGCCGAAGCCACAATTTCCGCCGGACCCGCCGTGCCGTTGGAGATCAAAACGCTCACCGGCAGCTTCCACGCTACTTTCGCAGCCTCCGCCGCCACCGTATCGGTGCTCATCGTTTGGCCCTTCAAAGTGGTGATCGTTCCGGAAGGAACGAACAGCTGCGCAGTGGAAATTCCCTCGGCGATGTCGCCGGTGGAGCAGTCGCGCAAGTCGAGGATCAATTTCTTCGCGCCTTGCTTCTCGAATTGTGTCAGTTTCTCGCGGATCTGCTTGGCCGTGCCGGCATCGAATCCCTGCACCCGCAGATACGCGATGTCGTCCTGCATTTTGTCTTCCAGAATTCGCGGCGGGGCCATTTTGGCCAGGGTCAAATCAATTTCCTGGGGTTCGGGCTTGGACCGGCGAATCACCGAAATTTTCACGCTCGCTCCGGGTTCTCCCGCGAGCAACGCTTGCGCCTGGCCTACCGACATCTGGCTGCTGGTAAATCCCGCAATCGATTCCAGCACGTCGCCATTGTGCAGCCCGGCCTTCTGCGCGGGGCCGTCCGGCATCACCGAAACCACCGCGATGTACCCAAAGCGCTTCGAAACGGTCATGCCCGCGGAGCCTTTGCCTTTGGATTCCAGCTTTTGCTTGTAGTCGGTATATTCGAGCGGGCTCAAATAGCTGGACTGCGGATCCAAAGCGTCCAGCAAGCCGTGTAGCGCCCCGTTGGTCACCTGGCGCATATCCGGATCGTCGACGTAATCCCGCTGAATGTGCTGCAGCACTTCGCTATACACGGTCAGCGCGCGGTAGGTTTTGTCGTCATTCGACTTCCCCAGGGCAAAGCCCATCCCCACGTAGCTCAGAACTAATATCGACAGTACTAAAGCAATTTTTTTGGTCAGACGGCTCATGAATTTTCCTCTTCCAAAGCTTCGCAGCCGGAACTGCTGCGAGTACTCCCTAAAGGGCCGGAAAAATGGCTTCGGCGTCCTCGCCAAAACCCTGCAAGAACCCCCCCGCTCGAAAGACGAGTATACCATTCCGGCGCGGCGATCTCGCCACCCAGCTCGCTGGATGGTTACCTTCGGGAACGCCTCGGGCAGGGCAGAACCGCCCCCATCCGGCGTCCTCAGGGCATCGCGGGCACCCGCGCCTTCCGGGTGCTCATACTTAGACGCTGTTACCGCCGCAGAGTTTGCTGCGATTGGCCCAGCGCGGACTCATTTATTCCGAGCGGCGTTCCGGAGGTCACATAGGTTTGCGATATGCGGTCCTGCCAGGTGAAATGCTCCTCGTCCCAAAGGGCCCACAGAAACCCCAACATCAAAGTACCGGCCGAAAGCACGTAACCGAAGCTCCGCCAGACCAGTTGGCCGATATCCGGCAAATACCCGTCCAGGCGTACCACGTAGAGGCCGCGAAGCTGCATTCCGGGGGTAGCGCCCGCAAACGTCGTAAACAGCGCGAAATACTGGGTATAAAGCAGTAAAAACGCGCCTAAATACACTGGAGCGTCCACTTTGTGCAGCAATATATCCCCGCCTAGTGAGCGAAATAGCCCCAAAAAGCCGGCAAAAGTGGCCAATAGGAACGTCGCGTCCAGTATTCCCGCCCAGCGCCGATCCTCGATCGACGCGACCGGCACTAGAGCCGTTTGGGGCCGGGAACGGTCATCGCGGGAGGCGTTGAAGTCCAGTTCGGGCTGAACCGAGATTTCCACCCTCTCGCTGGGCCGTGGCCGGGTAACCCGGGCCGCCAGACGCGCCGGCTCTTTCCTTGGCTCCGGCTCCAGTTCGGCCTCTGGCTCGAACTCTTCGATCGGGTTCAAATGCAAAGAGAAAGGCAAGCCCGCCTGGGCTTCTACTTCCGGTCGGGGATGGCGCGTGCGGTAGGCATCCAACCGCCGAGCTACTTCCTGCCGCCACTCCGGCTCGGGTTCGGGTTGGCGCCGGGGCGTAGGTTTGGGCGCCACTGCGGGCGCTCGAGCCACCGCTGCGGCATCCTGCACATCCTTCACTGGCGTTCGACCTATTGCTGCGCCAGTGCCTGAAGCGCGTACCACCAAAGGAGGTTCCCCAGCCGGGGAGCGTTTCACCGCGGCGCCCGCAACGGCCGCCGCCGCGCGGACCAACGGGGGGCGCTCGCATGATTCCGATTCCATGTCCGCCGGAACGTAGTCGCAATCGTCGTCGACGTAGATGCGCGCGATCGCCCCTCCTGACGAGGACGGGCTCGACGTCACGAATTGTGATGCGGCGACGCCGGCAGCTACCGGTTCATTTTCAAAAGTGTTATGGGACCCGACCGAAGGTGTGGCGCAAAATGGGCAGGCCCTACCGTACTCGTACAGAATGGAGCCACACTGCGAGCAACTGTTTATCACGTGTCCGTTTTGCGCTGCGGACGTTCCGTTCGAGAGTTCGAAAGGACGGGAGAATATTACCACAGGGCAGAGGTTTGCTTGCGGTCTGAGAATTGAGGGCGTGTCGCGAATACGCCACGTCCCCCCGGTCCTAAGCTGTTCCACGCAGGCGATTCGTTGTCACTTTTCTTGCTGGCATGTTAGGCTCAGTTTTCGTTTTTTGCATCACAAGAAGCGATGGCGCTTTCATTTTTCCCACGAACTGCTGTTACTTTACGCCTGGCCAGCCTACTTTTGGTTTGGGCCGCGGCCATCATACCCGCCACGGCGTTCCCGCAACAGCGCACCGCCACTGCCGGGAAAACCCCGGGCGCGCCGCCGGCTGCTGTGGCGCCGCATGACGAAGACTTTACCATTTCCGCCGATCAGCAGCGCCAGGCGGGAACCATGTTTTACGCCGACGGCAACGTCGACATTCTCTTTGGCAATACTCGCCTGCGCGGCGACCACGTGGAATTTAACCGGGAAACCCAAAAGCTATTCGCCCGCGGTCACGTCAAGCTGGACTACAACACCCAGCACATCGAAGCCGATGACGGTACCTACGACGTGCGCACCGGCACCGGAACCTTCCACCACGTCCGCGCCACCTTCGCTATGCAACGCCGGCCTTCTCCCACCCTCCTGGTCACCCCGAATCCCCTCTATTTTGAAGCCCAGGTAGCCGACCGCACCGGGCCCGAAAGTTACAAACTGCACCATGCCTGGCTCACCGTCTGCGAGCCCGACAAACCCACTTGGGAATTCCACGCGCAGGATGTCAGCGTCGAGATGCAGCGCTCGGTGCGTCTGGAGCGAGGCGATTTTCGGCTTTTGTCTGTGCCGGTAATTCTGTTCCCGTATGCGACGTTTCCCGCCGGACATCGGCGTCAGTCCGGTTTCTTGATACCGGACTTCGGCAACAGTACCCAAAAAGGTCTCTTCCTAGGCGAGGATCTCTACTGGGCGCCCACGGATTGGATGGATACCACCCTGGGTGGAACCTACTTGAGCAAGCGCGGATGGGCGCAGAATGTGGACTTCCGCTCGCATCCCTGGGAGAACGCGCGTCTCGATGCCAGCTATACCGGAGTGATCGACCGCGGCCTTGAAGAGCCCACCGGCCCTCCCCTCAAGCAGGGTGGCCACGAAATTAAATTCGATTTTGACGCTTTGCTGCCGGATGGATGGCGGGCAGTGGCCGAGCTCAATCAGCTATCGTCGCTCACCTACCGCCTGGCCTTCGCGGAAACCTTCACCCAAGCGGTCAACTCGGAAGTGCGCAACACCGCTTTCCTCACCCGCGACTGGAGCGGCTTCAGCCTCGATTTCGCTGCAAATTCCTACAAGAACTTTCTGAGTGCAACGCCGGAAACTTCGATCGATCTGCGCACCGCGCCGGAAGCGCGGTTCGGTTCCGTGGATCAGGCGCCCTTCCGCAATCTCCCGCTGTATTTTTCTTTCGATTCGTTTGTGGATGCGGTGCACCGTGGCGACACCGTGACGCCCTTTTCCAGCAGTGGTTTCATACCGCGCCTGGAGTTCGCTCCTTCCGTCACCATGCCGTTGCATTGGGGGCTGTGGTTGAACGTGACGCCGAGTTTCACTTTTCGCGCCACCCACTACGGCGCGCAATTGGAAAACGGCAGCCCGGTCAATGAGCCGTTCGATCGCAATACCGAGGAATTCACCTTGGACATCCGTCCGCCCGCCCTGGACCGCATTTATTACCGCGATGGGGTGAAGTGGAAACATACCATCGAGCCGGACATCGTCTATCGCTACGTGGACGGGGTGCACGATTACGCCAGGTTCATCCGCTTCGACGAGGATGAAACCCTCACCGACACCAATGAAGTGGAGTACGGCGTCACCCAACGCCTGTATCGCCGGGACGACGATGGCGATTCCGAGGAGTTTCTTTCCTGGCGGCTGGTTCAGAAATATTTCTTCGATCCCACTTTCGGCGACGCCCTGATTCCCGGGCAGCGTAACGTTTTTCAGGCGCTCGATTCGCTTACCCCGTTTGCTTTTGCGGTCAACGCGCGGCGCTGGTCCCCCATCGTCAGCGACCTGCGCATTACTCCGGGCGGGCACTACGACGCACAGTTCATCGTGAATTACGATCCGCAGCGGCAGCAATTAACCGCCATTGGGACCTTGCTGAAGCTCAAACCGTATCGTGAATCCTTTGTGACCCTGGCGCACTTCTCGGCCATCAATTTGCCTTCCATACCGCCCACGCCCGCGGATGATTTCCAGCCGCGCTCCAACCAGATCCGCATGTTGGGCGGCTACGGCGACATGACCCGGATCGGATGGAATGCGACGTTAGGTTTCAGTTACGACGTCGAGCAGCACGAATTTCAAAACCAGGTAGCGCAGCTCACCTACAACGGTTCCTGCTGCGGCATCGGCCTCGAATATCGCCGCCTGTCACTGGGCAGCGTCCGTGAGGAAAATCAGTACCGTTTCGTCTTCCTGATCGCCAACCTAGGTTCGGTGGGCAACCTGCGCCGCCAGGAAAAAGTCTTCTAAGCCTAGCTGCCGCCACTCGCGGCCGTTCGGTCAACGCGGCTGCGTTGCACGAGATCCACGGGATCTATATCTACTCTGCACCGTAGTCATTCGCTAACCTTTACTGCGGTTTTTACCCGCCGGCACGATTCGAGCCGCCGAATTTCTCCCGCGACGGTAGCGGCATGGCGTCCCTTCGCGGTAGAATCTGGCCGCTTCGACGGTGGAACGGCAGCCTGCCAGCCGAGGTCACAGAGCCCTCCGCGGGCAGCATCATTCGCATTTGTTCACATCGCGACTAGCTGCTGACGGACGCTCTCCGGGAGCCACTTATGCAACGGCATCAAGTTAAGAGTCTCCGCACAATTTCCACCCTGCTAGTCGCCGCGTCCGCGTTGGTTTGGTCCTTCTCCGCTTCCGCGCAGGCACCTGCGTCCGTACCCGGAGCCTCGCAGCCCACCATCCTCTACGGCGCCGCCTACTATAACGAATACATGCCAGCGGACCTGCAGCCCGGCCGGCTGGAAAAAGATGTCGCGTTGATGAAGGCTGCTGGCATCAGCGTCGTTCGCATGGGTGAATCCACCTGGAGCCTATGGGAGCCCGCCGACGGGCACTTTGAGTATGCTTGGATGGATCGTGTGGTTGATGCCATGAGCCAGGCAGGGATCAAAGTGATCATGGGTACGCCCACATACTCGATACCCACGTGGATGGCGCATGCGCATCCTGAGATTCTGGCCCGACCCCTCGGAGGCGCATCTGTCGGCTACGGCATGCGGCAGAACATGGACTTCGACAACCCGAAGTTTCGCTTCTACGCGGAGCGTGTCATCAGCAACCTGGTGAGCCACTACAAAGATAACCCCGCGGTGATCGGCTGGCAGATCGATAACGAAACCGGAGCCTACGGCGCCTCTAACGCTGACGTCTTCGCCGGATTCGTCGATCATCTCCAGAAAAAGTTCGGAACTACCGACGCCCTAAACAAAGCGTGGTTCCTGAACTACTGGGGCGAGGACGTCAACGACTGGGCCGACATGCCCACTCGCGACAATGCCACCAGCACCAGTTACAAACTCGAGTGGAGCCGCTGGCAGCAGCTTCGCGTCACGAATTTCCTGGCGTGGCAAGCCGCGCTGGTTCGCAAATTCCGCGGACCCGGCCAATTTGTCACCCAGGATTTTGGCAGCATGATGAAGGCCGACGTCGATGAACCCGCAGTGGCCGCCGCTCTCGACGTGGTCGCCAACAATCCCTATCACGGCACGCAGGAACATCTCGACGGCGCCTGGCAGGCGCTGCAAGGCGACTTTTCGCGTTCCCTCAAACACACCAATTACCTGGTCACCGAAACAAATGCGCAAACGCTCGGCTGGGACTCCGCGGGCCAGTTCCCACCGTATGACGGCCAGCTGCGCTTGGACGTTTATACCCACGTCTCCAGCGGCGCCAACATGGTGGAGTACTGGCATTGGCACTCGATTCATGCCGGGCAGGAAACCTATTGGAAGGGCGTACTGAGCCACGACCTCGAACCCAATCGCGCATACGCGGAGGTTACTCGCATCGCGCATGAACTTCAGAAGGTTGGCCCCGAACTAGCCAACATGACCATCCAGAATCGGGTCGCGATTCTCTACAGTGTGGACTCGTCCAACGGCATCAGTTTCATGCCCTACGAACGGCAGGCGAGCCCGTTGTGGGTGCCGGGCAGAGCGGCGGGAAGTTACAACGCCGTTCTCAACCAACTTCACCGCTCTGTTTACAAGGCCAACGTCGGTGCTGATTTCGTCTTTCCCAACGTTACCGCCGCCGAGCTCTCGCAGTACAAGCTGCTCATTGTTCCCTGCCTTTACGTTGCGGACGACGCACTCTTGCAGAGAATCGCCGACTACGTCCACGGCGGCGGGCACGTCTTGATGACCTTCAAGAGCGGCTTCACCAATGAGAACTCCGCCGTTCGGTGGGAGCTGGCTCCAGGTCCGCTGCGAAAGGCGGCTGGGTTCACCTATCAGGAGTTCGCGAATCTCGAGCAACCCCTCGCGCTGAAAGGCGACCCCTATCACGTTGGGGAAGAGAACAAGGTCAGCACCTGGGCCGAGTTTCTCCAACTGGAGACCGCCAAACCGCTCGCAGTCTACGACCATCCCTTCTTCGGCCGCTGGCCTGCGATCACATCAAACCTCTTCGGCTCCGGAACGCTCATCTATGAGGGTACCGCTCTCTCCGATAAGCTCCAGGAGGCGATCGTATTGGAAGCGCTTGGTGGCGCGGGTCTCACTGGCCCCGACCAAAAGCTACCTTCGAGCGTCCGCGTCAAACACGGGATCAGCCATGACCGCCATAATCTCCACTACTATCTTAACTATTCCAGCTCACCCGCTACATTGACTTACACCTACACCGCCGGTGCCGACATTCTTACCGGCCAATCGCTCGCGCAGGGCCAGCAGACAACGCTTGCACCTTGGGACCTGCTCATAATGAAAGAGGACCGTGAGAATCGCTAAACGTCGATTGGTTGGCAAGCTAGCCGCCAGAGGCAGGCGATTTTGGTACGTGCCCATTGGAAATCACGACAAATGGCCTTGGCCTTATCGAATGCCAGGAGATGCGGCGAAATGAAAATCTCATTGGTTGCGCGTTTCTCTTCCCTTCTATCTGCGTCTCTTTTGTCTCTCTCGCTGATATTCCTCGCTCCCGGTTCGGCCGTGGCCCAGACCGCGCAGGTTTTTCGTCTCGACGGCGGCAACTGCACTTATGCGTTCGGAGTAAACGAGCACGGCGAATTGCAGCCTCTCTACTGGGGCGGGCGCCTCGGAGCGCACGACAACGTCCCTCCCGCGCATTCGTTCCCGGAGCTGGCTTCGTTCGATTCGCCGTACACCACCACGCCGCAGGAGTACGCGGGGTGGGGCGCCGGTTTATTCACCGAGCCCGCGCTAAAAGTAACTTTTGCCGATGGCAATCGCGATTTGGTGCTCCATTTTGTCCGCGCCACCCAGAACAGTTCGCAAACGCTCGAGCTGTTGCTGAAGGACATTTCTCGCGAGATTTATGTGACCCTACGCTACTCGATAGACCCGCAGAGCGGCATTCTGGCGCGTTCCGCGGACATTGAAAACCGCGAAAAGCAGCCGGTGGTGATCGAGCAGGCCGCTGCCGCGCAATGGACCCTGCCTCCCGCGCGTTACACGTTGAGCTATTTGACCGGCCGCTGGGGAGGAGAGTGGACGCTGAACCAGGAACCGATCCACGGCGGAGAGCGCGTCATCGAAAGCCGCCGCGGAACCACCGGACATCAGGCGAATCCGTGGTTTGCCATTTCACGCGACAATCGCCAAGCGAGCGTGGGACCCGCTGTCGCGGGCGAGGAGCACGGCGAGGTATGGTTTGGCGCGCTGGCTTGGTCGGGTTCCTGGCGAATTACGGTGGAACGGACCCAACTGGATGCGGTGAGGGTGACCGGCGGCTTCAATCCGTTTGATTTTGGCTACAAACTGAAACCCGCTGAACACCTGGAGACCCCGGTTTTCTACGGCGGATATTCCGATCGTGGTCTGGGTGGGGCCTCGCGCTTACTGCATCGGTTCGAAATCGCGCACATCTTGCCGCAAGCGCCCGATCCCAAGCCGCGTCCGGTGATTTACAACTCGTGGGAGGCAACCGAATTTAGGGTGGATGAAGCCGCACAAATGGCGCTGGCGGAGAAGGCTGCGTCGATCGGCGTGGATCGATTTGTGATGGACGACGGCTGGTTTGGGCAGCGCAAGGATGACCACGCCGGACTGGGCGACTGGTACGTGAATGCCGAGAAGTTTCCTCATGGTCTGAAACCGTTGATCGACAAGGTGCATTCCCTGGGCATGGATTTCGGTTTGTGGGTCGAGCCGGAGATGGTGAATCCGAATTCGGACCTCTACCGAAAACATCCTGAGTGGGTCTTGAATTTTCCGGGGCGGCCTCGTTCCGAATCGCGCAACCAGCTGGTGCTCAACCTGGCTCGTCCGGATGTGCGCGACTACGTCGAAGGATTTCTCGATAAGCTGCTCACCGAAAACGATATCGCGTTTCTAAAGTGGGATTACAACCGCAACTGGTCCGAGCCGGGTTGGGATCAAGTTCCCGTCGATGAACAGAAGCGCGTCTACGTAGAATTCATCCGCAATCTCTATTCGATACTTGCGGAGCTGCGCAAGAAGCATCCGAAGATCGAGATTGAAAGCTGTTCGGGCGGTGGCGGCCGCGTCGATCTGGGCATTTTGCGCTACACCGATGAGGTGTGGCCTTCGGACAACACCGATCCCTTCGACCGGCTATCCATGCAGGATGGTTTCAGCTATGCGTACACGCCGCAGATCATGATGGCTTGGGTTACCGACTCGCCGCACTGGCTCAACGGCCGCTCGACCTCGCTCACCTACCGCATGCTCAGTTCGATGCAGGGCTCGTTGGGCATTGGCGCGAACCTGAATCACTGGACCGCGGAGGACTTTGCAACGGCCAAGCGTCTGATCGCCGCGTATCACGCCGCACAGCGAACCATTGTGCACGGCGATCTCTACCGGCTGATTAGCCCGCGCGACGGCAGTGAGTTCTCGGCAACCGAGACGGTTTCCAGCGACGAGAATCAGGCGGTCGTTTTTGCCTTCGCGAATTCCACACAGCAAGGCCGCGGGTTTCCTTTGCTGCAACTGCAAGCACTCGATCCGGACGCGGAGTACAAGTTCAGTTGGATCGAGGGCAAAGCCCTGCCAGATACCCCGGAAAGCGCTTCGGGCGCGTGGTGGATGCGCCACGGTCTGCAGCTAGAGCTGCGCGGAGATTTCCAGGCTGCCGCGTTCCGGCTAGATCGGCAGCGGTAGTCACTTGGACATAACCAAAGCGGATGCCATTTTCTGACCTTGCACTCTCGAGACGTTTGGAGCGGGCGGAGGGGGTCGCGTGTGCGCAGTACGCTGAGGCCCGGCGTCGACTGTTCCCCGACAGTGGTGCCGGGTGGATGCAATGCGCTGGCGCGTACGCGGTCTTCGATGGCGTTGACTCCCCTATCACTCAGACTTTCGGACTGGGCGTATTTGAGGAGCTGAGTCCGGCATCGCTCGATGCGATCGAGCGATTCTTTCTCGACCGCGGGGCGCCAGTGCTTCATGAAATGAGCCCTTTCGCGGCGGTCGCTGCGCTGGATTTGCTGTGTCGGCGCAACTACCGGCCGGCCGAGCTCAGCAACGTCCTTTACCGCTCGGTTGAACAGCCCTCGGCTGAACAACCGGGTGATATCCGCGTGCGCCTCATTGGTCTTGAAGAGACGCAACTCTGGGCGGACATAAGCGCAAGGGCCTGGTCGCATGAACATCCCGAACTTCTGAAATTTCTTCTGGAGATCGGGGCTATCTCCGCAGCGCGTGAACAGAGTCTGTGCTTCCTCGCTGAACTGGACGCTAAACCCGGCGCGGCGGGCGTGCTCTGCATCCACGATCGAGTGGCGCTATTTGGCGGCGCGGCCACGATTCCAGAGTTGCGGCGTCGCGGCCTGCAAACCGCACTGCTTCACGAACGCATGCGCTACGCCTTCGAACATGGATGCGATCTGGCAATGATAGCGGCCGAACCAGGCAGCGACTCCCAGCGCAATGCCGAGCGCAACGGGTTCCGCGTCGCGTACACCCGCACCAAGTGGCGGTTATGCTCCTAGCTTCGGCGGACGTGATTCCGCTCCACCGGGTACACGAAAACGCTTACCTGACAGCCGCACTGAATTACCTCGCTGGCGGCCGGCGGCCCGTGTTGGCTACCGTGGGAGTGGTAATCCCGATTGGGTGGGGAGACAACATGGTGCGGTTGGATGACGAAGGCCTGCCAATCAGTTTGGGGGAACGCCAAACCCGAGGGCAGAACTAGTCATGCCCGCGCCGCGCGACCCCAATCGAATGAATGGGTCGCGCTACGCGGTGAATCCATTATCGTGCACCCAGTTGCTCCGGGTTCATAACTGTGTTGAGCCGGAACCTCGCGGCCTATTGGTTCACCGCCACACCGGCGGCTGCTTACTTGCCCTTGATTGAGATCAACTCCACTTCAAAAATGAGAGCCGAGTTGGGTCCGATAGTTGGACCAGAGCCACGCGGGCCGTAAGCCAAATCCGATGGAATGAACAGCTGCCATTTCGATCCGACCGGCATCAGCTGTAGCGCTTCGGTCCAGCCCTTGATCACTTGCCCGACCGGGAAAGTGGCTGGCTGACCGCGCTTGTAGGAACTGTCGAATTCGGTGTTGTCCAGCAGCGTGCCCTTGTAGTTGCAAACCACTGAATCCGTGAGCGTGGGCTTGGGGCCAGTCCCTTGTGTCAGGATTTTGTATTGCAGCCCGCTGGGCAGGGTGACCACACCATCTTTGGTCTTGTTGGACGCCAGAAATTCCTCGCCTGCTTTCTTGTTGGTCTCTGCCAGCGCTTGCATTTTTTCCTCCTGTTTTTTGCGCATGTCGGCTTGCAGCGCCGTCATCGTGGCCTTTACTTCATCATCGGTCATCAGTAGCTTGCGGCCGGCCAGCGCATCCCGAAAGGCCTGCAGCAGTATCTTGTCGTCCAGATCCACGGGGCCGGTGCGGATGCTCTTCCCCATATTGACGCCAATGGCGTAGCTGGTTTTATCTTTGTCGGTTTTGAGCGCCAGCGGCGTGGTGGTTTTTGCCGCAGGTGGGTGAGTTTTAGCCGCGGTGGCAGTTTGCGTCTTTGCCGCCGACGCAGCCGCTGGAGGATTTGCCGCTGGAGGAGTAGCCGCAGGCGGCTGTTGTTGCGCCATCGCGTTCCCCAGCATCATGGTCCCGGCTGCCAATAGTATTCCCGCCATAGTGAGTGGTTTTTGCATATAGCCATTCTCACATTGCTGAGGCCGAACCGCAAACGGGGGAACACCTATCGAATGCCGCCTGAACACTCCCGAACACCCGGTTAACTCGTGACTATTTGCGGCAGCCCTGCAGTCAGCCTCACAAATGTGGTGAGATTCATGCTTAAAATCGGCATAGGGGGGACGGTCACCCGTCCGCCCCTGCCACACCACCGGACATGCGGGTCCGCATACGGCGGTTCAGAGGGTTACGCATCTCGATCGAACAGACGTGGGAGACCAAGCGAATCGAAGTGAGCGATGGGAAGCGCGATAGCCAGAGCCGGGCTGTTCGCCAGATGCCAAGGGCCGTAGGGACTGCCCGCCGTTTGGGCGGCGAGGTCCCGACCGATCCCGAGTTGACGCAACTGAGCGTACCGGCGCTTGCCGCGCTTCCATTGCTTCCAGATCATGGATCGCAACCGACGCCGTATCCATTCATCCAGAGCTTTGAGCAGCGAAGGCGTCTGACAGAAGCCGAAGTAGCTCTTCCAGCCTCGTAAATAGGCGGCCAGTTCCTTCATCATCTATTCCAGACTGATTCCTCTCGTGTCCGTCGCGTCAGCTCCCGGATCTTTTGCTTGCAGCGCAACAGGGCCTTCGGCGCAATTCGCCGCTTGGGTTCCATCTGGTGGCTGAAGCTGAATCCCAAGAACTTCCGCTCTAGTGGTCGAGCCACTGCACTTTTCGCCTCATTCACCTTGAGCTTGAGCCGTCGCGTGAGGAAGCGACCTCGCCTCGCGGTTCGGCCTTTGCGCTTCACTAACCCTTCTCCTCCATCAGGATGGGTAGAGGACCACCACTAAAAATCGGCCGGCAGCTTGTGCTGCCGGCCGTTCGCGTCTCTCCGTGGACCGCGAAATTTACCTGCGCCCGCCGTGGAATCCACCTCCGCCATGGAAGCCCGCTCCACCGTGTACGACTGCTCCACCGTGGAAACCGCCCACCGGCCCGTGTCCTACGTACGCCGGTCCACGCACTCCGACTGCACCGGGACGGCCGTAGAATCCTGGGTGGCCGTAGAAGCCGCCGCGGCCGTAGAAGCCCGGGCGTCCATAGAATCCGCCGTGGAACCAGGGGCCGGCGCCGATGAAGATACCGCCGGAGAAATAGCTCGGTCCGTAGTATCCATAGGGCGCGCAGGCGTATGGGTAATATCCATAGTAGCCGTAGGCGCACGCGGGAGGCCCAGCCACGTAGGCCGGTCCAACTCCCACACCGACCACCACTCGTTGAGCGCTGGCGTAAGAGGCCGACGCCAAGCAAATGCCAAGTAATGCTAGAACTCGGAAATATTTCATCTTAGGTCCCCTTCTGAGATCGTCCTGCGATCCCGATCTCAACTACACGCATAGGTACAATGCAAAGGGGTGGCCAAACCCCGCCCTTGGCGGCGAAATCATGGAAGCTACATATTTTCAATTAGATACAGGGGGCACGGACAGACGTTGGTGGCTGTCGGATTACGCATCGATGGTGTTTTTCGAGCAGCCATGGTGGTTTTCAGCCACCAATTCCCTTGCCAGGGTCAACGCTCCATCGGGCCAAGCTGTCGAACCCTCGCGGGGATCAGGGGCGAGCCCGCCAGCCGCAAAGTGCGGACGGTATTTTTGCCGAGTTGACTGCCGCTCGCTAGATCTTTAGCAGCCAGTGGTATTCGCGGAGGAGCAGGACCGCTACGCCGAGAACCGCTAGCGCGATGGTGAGCGTCGCTAGGCGGCGCGTCAATCCGGGATTGCGCGCCTGGCGTTGGATGATTGGCAGGTTGACCAGGGCGCTTGAGAGAGAGGCGAGCACTACGCCCGTTCCAGCCAAGCCTGGCTGCAGTTGTCCGTGCGCCACCATATTGGCAGCGGCCGCCGTGGTGCTGGCGCTACTGACCAAGCCGCCCAGGATGCTCACGCCGAGAAATGCGAATTTCCCGAGGTGGCGTTCGCCAAGCGTCGAGATCGCCTGAATCGCCACAAACAGTGCGGCGAAATTCAGCACGTGCGCGATCGAAACCGGCGACTCCAGATGAATTTCCGTCGGAGCATCGCCCGCGCGTGCCCGCGAGCGGCGCACCAGAATCAGTGCACCCAGTGCCATAGCCATCAGCGGCGCGGCGGCGGTGGCCACTGCGGCGGGTGAAAAAATCGCCAGGATGAACAGGTTGCGCGCAAACATCGCGACGATGATGAGCAACAACGCCGCGACGGCGACGCCAGGAGACGTGGTTCCCACTCCCAGCGGCCTCGCCAATTCGGCGGCGGCCGCGGTGCTATTCACCAGGCCGCTTAAGAACCCGCTCAGATAGATGCCGTGGGTCCCATACAGCTTCAGCAAAACGTAGTTCGCAAATCCAATGCCGGCGATCACGATCACGATCACCCATGCGGCCCGCGGATTGATCAGTTGCCAGCGATCGACAAAACGATCCGGCATAATCGGGTAGATGACGAAGCCGATCAGCCCTAGCAGCGCCGCGCTGCGAATTTCCGCCAGGCTCAGTCCGCCGGCAAATTTCTGCAGTTCGAGCTTCCACGCCAGCAGCATAGTAATGACGATCGCTCCCGCCACCGGCGTAAATACGTGGCCGATGCCGACCAGGTATCCGGCCACGAACACCAGCAACACCGCCATCGAGGTGGTCAACTCGAACGGCCGGGTGGCTAGGAAATTCCGAACATCGGAGGCCGCCAACAATAGCAGCACACCGACAAATGCCACGGTAGCCAGTGGAGTGGGCAAGTGCGCGCTGAGCATTCCCAGCACGGAAACAAACGCGAAACTTCGTAATCCGAATTCTTTGTTGGCCCATTCCCGTTCGATGCCCACCAGCATGCCAATGCACAGCGACGCAGCCAGCTGCACGGCGATCACCGGCGTGGGGATTCTCAGATTTTCCGAGACGGGTTGTTGCCAAAGCATCTTTTTATTATACAAGCCAAGCACGCCAATGAATGGTCGCGTGAGCTTCCGTGTTGCTTTACATTTGCCGGCCGAATCACAAGAGGCAAGGCGTGCGCGCTACCAAACGCCCTGTTTTCCGCCGAACCACCACACCAACCCAACTCCAAGCGTGGTCTGTTCCCTACTCAAGATATTTAGGGTGTCGGTCAGGAAGAAAGGTTGATTTGAAAAATCGCGGCGCCATTCCTCTTTCATTAAAAAGTTGTCCTTAAACTTATACTCGAACGTAACCGTTGCTTCCTTCAGTGCTTGCGGTTTCCCACTGAAGAGACCTCCGTCCGCTAGGTATTCCGAGCGCGCGGCTATGGCCATCTTTGGCAGCAGCTGGTAACGAACGTAGGCAACCCCACCGTCGGTGGTAACAGGCTGCGAGTAAATCTGCAGGCGTTCGATGACGTAATCGCCCTCGAGAGCGAAACTTAACTTGGGAGATGCATTCCAAGTGACATAACTATCGAGGATGTGCAACTTGCCCTTCGCCGGATTCGGAATCGGCTCGAAGGGATTTCCTTGCTGTTCTGGGAGGCCGGTCGTGCCGACCGGTTGGTATTGAAAATCGGGGTGCTCCTGACCCAGATAGTAATTCACGGTCCAATTGATGCTCTTGCTTGGCGTGAGGTTCACACCAACCAGTTCATCTTTGTAGCCATTCACCGGCTCGGTTTGATTGGTGCCGTTCACCATCCAATAGTTCACCGAGAGCTGATCGTTCACTTGATAGTTGGCGCGCAGCCCCATGTGGTAGAAAGGCAAAAAGGTGAACCAGAAGGATCTTGAATAATTCATCTGGTCCTTGGTGTAGTTTCCTTCCAGTCCGATCGAGCTAGCCCACTTGCCGAAATCCAACGTCAACCCACGCCCGATCGGAGCTACGTAGGTGCCGTAGGCCTGGAAAACCGCGCGATATACGTCGGGCCGTGGTTCGTTCGCCGGATTGCCCTGCAGCGTTTCCGTCGCTTGACCGTATTGCAAATCAAGCCGCGCGCCAAGACGTTTCCCGTTAGCGGGATCCGGCGCGTTTTCGATAACCAGGTCGGCTTGGTTCAGGCTGAAGGCATTACTGCTGACGTCGTACGCGCGCAAGAGATTGGCACGGCCAATCGGCGAATTGAAATTGTATTCGTAATAACCGTCCATCAGAAGATTGACGGTGGTACCTGTAAGGAAATCGTACCCCGAGGGTTCGGTGGGGGTCGACTTGGGCGCAGCATCGCCGCTTTGGACTGACTGTTGTGCCGGCTGTGCCGGCGACTGTGCTGGGAGTGGTGCTTGTGCCTGCGGCGGTGCTGGGGATAGTGCTTGTGACTGCCCCAGAATCGCGGCGGAGGGCCGGCTGGCAATGGTTTCCGTGATCGGCGCTGCGGGCACTCTGGCCTGCAAATTTACCACCTGCCGTTGCAGTTGCTCGACCAGCGTTCGCAGTTCTCTTACTTGCTCGCTCAAGTCGGCGTAGGCGGCATTCGATGCCGGCGCCACGGCCTGGTTCTCCTGAGCGTTTGCGGCACCAGGGAGCAAGGCAATTATCAGGAATATGCAGACCAGGTTACCCCTGACCAAGTGGGTGAAAGATGAGTTACGCAAAAGAGTGGACATGCTTTTTCTCCTGGCAATTTCTCGCTGAGAAAAGGATGGTAGGCGTTCCGTTCTGAATCAATTCCGAACCATTCACAGGGAAGTCTCGGAGCAAACCCCGAACCAAGGTCCTGCAACTACTTAACCTTTCGCGGAGGTTGGTCGGAATTCTCTTCGGGGGTCCTGACCGCGCCTTGTTGAATTGCCCATTCAACAAACTTCGGTGGCGCGTTTTTCACGCCTTCGACATTTGCGTTCTTGATGCCGCGAATGCCACTCCATACAATGCCGCTAAGATTGGCGCCGCCAAGGTCGGCATCGTCCAGCTGCGCATCCGCCAGATTTGCTTCGGTCAGGTCCGATCCATTTAGATCGCAATGGCCAAGATCCGCTCCGTGAAAATTGGTCCGGGTGAGATTGCTTTCGCGAAAATTCGCTGACTTTAGATCCGCATCGGTGAAATCGGCGAGGCGAAAGTTGCTATTGCGCAGATCGGCCGCGCTGAAGGTCGCCCGCACCAAGCGAGCGTTTTCCAGATTGACCCCCTGCAGAAATGAGCCGGAGACGTCAACACCGACCAACGGCACTCGATCGGCGTTCAGTTCCTGTAGCGCCTCGATTCTGCCTCCACTGCCGCCTTTTCCTTGCGCAGTGTTAATCACCTGCCAGGCTTGGTAGTGCCTCTGCTTGGTTCGATCACCCGATTCTGAGAAATAGAAGAGCACCGCTACCAGAACGCTTAGGCTACCCATATATTCGAGCACTTCGAGGAACTTCCAGTTGCTGAGAAAGTACGCCACCCATTCCCAGCCCCATTCGAGGCCGAAAAACGGAACGATCCAGGAGCGCTTGATGCGCCCGCGTCCGGTAGCCCAGTGTTCTGGGCGCTCTCTGGGGATAAACACTTTCACGGTTTGCTGACCGCATCAGGGTATCATCCGAATCGCGGACGGGAAAGCTGCGCGCCTTTAGAGAAAAGGAAGGATGGTCCAGGCTCTGTGTTTACCGACAAGACTGAATTAGAAGATTGTCAAAGGCTGGGTGTGGACTGTACCCGGTCCTTAGCGCTGGGATCGAATGTTGGCGACGCACCTCTGCTTTGGCGGCGCACTACTCATAGCGTAGCGCGACCATTGCATCTACGCGCATCGCGCGCCGCGCGGGGATATAGCACGCCGCGAGTGCTACCAGCGCCAACAACATCGCCACCCCAAGGAACGTAAGCGGGTCAGTTGCGCCCACATCGAAGAGCAAACTGGCCATCGCGCGCGTCAGAATCAACGCGCCAATTAGTCCCGCAGCGATGCCAATCAATGCCAAGCTCAACCCCTGCTGAAATACCAGTGAGAGGATGCTGCTCCGCTGCGCTCCGAGAGCCATGCGGATGGCGATGTCCGGAGTACCCTGGGTCACCAGGAACGACATCACCCCGTACACTCCGATGGCCGCCAAGATCAGCGCGAAGCACGCGAAAGCGGCGAGCATGGCGGTGGCAAACCGCTGCCGCGCCACCGAATCATGAAACCGCTGCTGCATGGTCGCAATGTCAAACACCGGCAGGTCCGAATCCAGTGCGTGGACCTGCTCGATCATAGCTCCGGTCATGCCGGCTGGATCGGTAGTCGTGTGGGCCACCAGAAACATCGTGCCGTAGGGCTGCTGCGGGTAGGGGAAATACACCACCATCCGCGTGTCGGCATCGAGTCCATATTCCCTCACCACTCCCACCACCCCAGCAATGGTCAGCCAGGGGCGATGCTCATTTTGACGGATGCGCTGGCCTACCGCGTCGCCCTGCGGCCAGAATCTTTCCGCCATTTTTTGGTCCACCAACACCACCGGCTGTGATTTGTCCGTATCGCTGGAGGAAAAAAACCGGCCGGCAATCAGGGGAATCGCCATTGCTCGAAAGTAATCCGGCGTTGTCGCGCGCTGGTCCACTTGCAACTCGGGCTGGTTTGCCGGCGGCACGTATCCTTCAATCGCCATTCCTCCCCAGCCCACCGCAGGGGTAAGCGGCAACGACGACACGGCACCTTGCTCGGTGATTCCCGGCAAGTTGCTCAAACGCTGGGTAAGGTCCTGGTACAACTGGATTCTTTGAGCGTCTTCCCGGTATTTCGGTCCCTCGGCGGCAATCTGCATCGAGATTACATGATCGGGATTGAATCCTGGGGCCACGCTGATCAGTCGCGCGAAGCTACGGATCAATAGTCCCGCACCAGCCAGCAACGTCAGGGAAAGCGCGAGTTCGGCGATTACCAAGGCTCCGCGGAGTTTGTCGTGCTTGACGCTCAATCCTCCGCCGCTGCGCGAGCTTCGGCCGCCCGCTTTCAGCGCCGAATTCAGGTCCACCCGTGACCCGCGCAACGCCGGCGCCAGGCCAAACACGATTCCGGTGAAAATCGAAATCGCAAAGGTGAACGCCAGTACCCGAAAATTCATGCCGATTTCGTCCAGCCGCGGAATATTTCCCGGATGAATCGCCCGCACCAGATATAAACTCCACGCGGAGAGGATCAACCCACCCGCGCCGCCCAGCACCCCCAGCAGAACGCTTTCGGTCAAGAGCTGCAACACCACCCGGCGCCGCCCCGCACCCAAAGCGGTGCGCACCGCAATTTCTTTCTGCCTCCCGCTGGCGCGCGCAAGCAGCAGGTTGGCGACGTTGGCGCAAGCAATCAGCAGCACCAGAGCCACGGCTGCCACCAAAATCAGAATCGAGCTGCGCACGTTCCCGACTACCTGCTCCATCAGCGGCACCACACTGATCGTAAACGAGGGATCGCGGTGTTTTTCCTCGCGCAGCCGCGCGGCGATGATGCGGATGTCCGCCTGGGCCTGCCGCATCGTCACGCCGGGTTTCAGCCGCGCCAGGATATTGAAATTCTCCGGGCCATAGTCCACTTCTTCTTTCGCGTCCAGTGGGAGGGGTAGGAAAATTTCGGCCTTATCAATGCCGCCAACGGTGGGCATCACTTCGTGGTTCAGCCTGAAATCCGGACCCAGCACGCCGACTACCGAACGCGGTGTTCCATCGAGCGTCAAGCTCCGCCCCAGAATGTTGGGATCGCCACCGAACGATTCTTTCCACAGGCCGTAGGTCAGCACCACGGTGTCCGGCTTGCCGGGCCGGTCTTCGTCCGGCAAAAATGTGCGGCCGAGCAAGGGTTTAGCGCCCAACATAGAAAGCAGGCTCGCCGAGGCTGCGATTCCATCCACCTTGATTGCCTTGGTAAGTCCAGTCAGCGTGTAGTTTTGGCCGACGGCGATCGCGGTTTCTTCGAATACGTGATTCTGCGTCTTGATGTCGTGGTATTGCCCGGGCGAAGGCCAGTCCTGGGGTATCCCGATTCCGGGAGATCGCAGCCAGAGAATAGCGAGGCGCTCAGCATGCGGATAAGGCAACGGTTTCAGCAGCAGGGCGCTCATCACGCTGAAATTGGCAGTGTTTGCGCCGATTCCGATCGCCAGGGAGAGCACCATCACCATGGTCAGCCCGCGATTTCTCATCAGCATCCGCGCGCCGTAGCGTAGATCCTGAATCACGGTGCCCATGCTGCCTCCAGTTTCCCAATCAACATCTTCCGCAGGGTAGCATTCCGGGGGGACCGCAGGAAGGGGATTACTTCTGTGACCGCCCGGGCGCCTTACGGAGTACCCAGACATCCTGGAGCGGAATCTAGCGCCGGCCGCCGCGAAGAGGGCAACCGGCGCTAGAGTTTTGTCAGTGGTTCACTACTACGTTTCGCCCTTCTAGCTCTTAGTGACCAAAGTCGAATAGCTCGAACAGGTCACTGATTGCCGGACCATTGACCGGCACGTACGGGCTGTCGGGATGCGCGACGGGATTCGGGAAATTATCGCGGCTGCGATGGGTGATCGGACCTATCGACCAATTCCGCTCGATGAACTTGTCGATCGAGACGTGGTCCGAATAGTTGTGGGTAATGTGGCCCGGCCTGGTGAAGCGCGATACCACGATCAGCGGGATGCGCGTACCGTCGCCAAAGAAATCGAGCGGTTGAATATACCCAGAGTCGTAATAGCCGCCGCCTTCATCTTCGGTGATGATGATCGCAGTGTCCTTCCAATAGGGACTGGCCTGGACCATATCCACAATCTTCTTGGTGAACCCTTCGAACAAATCGAGCTTCGAAGAGGCCGGATGGCCGTCAACAAATCCGCTGGGCTTGGCGATCGAAACGGCCGGCAGCGTACCGTTGGCAATGTCCGAGTAAAGATCGAGAGTGTCCTGCATATGGGCGGTGCGCACATCTGCAGTGGCCATGGTCGAAGTGTCGTATTGGAATGGGTTGCAGATGTTGCAGTACTCATCGCTGCTCGAACCATCGGCGTAGTAGTTCAGTTGGTATTTGTCGGTGAGGTACTGATCCCACTGATCGCCGTAATACTTCCACGAAATATTGTTCTTACTCAGATCGTCGCCAAGACTGGGCGTCGAGGAGGGTGGGATAGTAAACGCTGTGTTGTTGGGGTTGTTGTCCGTGTATGCGTTACTGCCGTCGCCAAAGTAGCCCGGATTGTAATTGTTCAGCAGGTAGTAGCGCCCGGGTTCGCAGCGAGGATCGATGTGCAGAGACCGAAGGTATTTCACGATCGGTCCCACTCCCGGCTGAGATGGGTCCGCGCACTTGCTGTAGGATCCGCCGCCGTACGACGCTCCATAGCCATACGAGCCGCCGCCATAACCATCTTCGGTGTACCAGTTGTTGGTACCGGCCGCGGGATTGGGATTCTCGATCTCGTCCACGATCCCCTGATTAATGGTTCCTGGCGATACTTCCGCGTTCTCGGGCGGGGTTTGGGGGTGACCGTCGCCATCGCTGAACCAGATGGCATCGGCGTGGCCGAACATGATGTGGTTTGGCCCAGTTCCACCACTCACCGATTGATGGAAGTTGTCGCTCATCGCGTAATGGTCCGCGAGACTCTTCAGGTAGGGTGCGTCGCCAGCCTGGACATTGTAAAAGCCCATCGCCGCGGAACCTTCGCCAGTGGTTTCAAAGTTGAAGTCTGCGGCTTGTGCGACCCCGTTGGTTCCTGCGCCCACCGTCACTTCCACCCACGGGAACAATTGAGAATTGCAGCCGGAGGGGTTGTGCCTATCGGCGTGAGCCACACTGCAATCCATCTGCTGCCACATCTGGTAGAAGCGATGAACCGGGCTGGCTGAATAGGAGTCGTACGGAGCGCCCGGGGTAATTTGGAACGGCCCGGTGGGCAGAGAGCTATAGTCAATGATCCGGGTGTCCGGCGAATACTTTGGCAGGCCGGTGCCACCGGTGGCCAGATATTGATAGTAGTCCGTCGCCAATCCGTCTTCGACAACTTCCGCGGCAGCGGTGGTGGAAACGTATGGATTTGTGGGAGCACCGGCCGTCAATGGCAGCGGCAGGATGTTGCCTGCGAACGGGGACTTGGGCGGGTTTAGCAGAAAGGCATCCGGAGCCGAATCCGTCGCCGCCAGCTGTTGCGCCTTCGAGAAATTGGGGCCAGGGGTGCCATCGGCATTGACGATACCTTCCGAAAGCAGATTCCAAACTGATTCCCCCTGCTTCGGTTGGTAGGTCGCGAATACGTGGTCGAAGCTGCGGTTCTCACCGATGATAACGATCACGTGTTTGATCGGCGTACGGGTCTGGTAGCTGTGTCCGTCGTCCTGGCCCGCGTTGGCCAGCGAAGCACCTGCGACGAACTGGAAAAGCGCGATGGACGTGAGTCCAATGCGCAGGCAAAGCAAGCTTTTTGATGCGACATGCTTTAGGTACATTTTCCCTCCTTTTTCGTGAGCTACGGGATTGCATTGGCATCAAGCAATCCTTACAGCGTACAGAATCGAAAATCAGTTCCTGCTGGCCGCACCACCAGGCAAATCACTGTGCGAAGACTGGGAGGCGCTCGACAGGGGCGTCTTCTTGGGGTCCGCTGGTTCTACGCGGATCAGCCCCATCATTCCTCCGTCCTCGTGCTCGAGTAGATGGCAATGGTAAACAAACGTGCCAATGGTGTTGGGATCCCGAAAATCCATGCGCAGCCTGACGCTGGGGTATTGGAGCATCTTGTTAACGTAGAAAGGCACGTTCACGGTGTCCCGAAGAAAAGGCTCATTTACGGGTACGCCGGACCAATCGACCAGCATGAAATGCAGCTGATGAATGTGGAAATCATGCAGTTCGTTCGATCGATTCTCGATGATCCAATCTTCCACATCCCCCTGCTTCACGATAATGTTCGGCTCGGCGGAATTTGGATCGAAGGCCGCCGGCGTTTGACCGTCCACGGTGAGATAAAAGGTGGTGGCGCTGAGCGGATTTTTGGGGTCCTCCAGCTTTTCGGAAAAATATAACTTCCGCACGCGGACCGGAGTGACGTTTCCCAGCCACGGCAGCGTGGGAGGCGGAAGCGGTTCGGGCTTCGCGTTCAAGGTTGACCGCGGCTCCGGCGCATCGGCCGCAGCCACAATTGTCGAGATCGCGCGGTTCGGATCGTTTTCACCACCGGACCCGGTATCCACGGTCCGCGTCACCAGCAGGCCATTCACGCCCAGAGGCGGCCCACTAACGATGAATTCTACGCGGGACCCCGGAGGCACTCCGATGTGATCGCGCCACTCGATACTGTTTTCGGCATTTCCATTCTCGTTCAGCGGCACTCCATCGATGGCCACGATCCCAAGCTGCTGCGGTGCTTTCTTGAAGAGAACCGCCAAATTCAGGTAGGTGATGGCCGAGGCATTTAGAACTCGCCACAGCTGGCGTTCCGACGGCTTCATCTTAATGACCGCGGTCGGATAATCCGGATACGGCACTGGCACAAAATTGATCGAGAGGTCTTTGGCCGGCGTCCCGAAACCGGTACCGGTGTTGGCTGAGTCTCCGTCGCGATCGATCAGCATCTTCGGCACAACCGGTTCCGATTTCGAGGGCGGCGCCTTCGGGTTCATCAAGTCCTGATCGCGAATCACAAACACACGTTCCGGCAAGCCCGCCACTTCGCGGTTCGCGCGCTCGATTCCTTCGACGATCAAAGCGCCTGAGGCGCCGCCGAGAACCTGCGCTTTGCTGAATCCGTGGATGTGGGGGTGATACCAATACACCCCGGGAGGCTCGTTCTCCGGAATGCGAAAGCGATACTCGAATGGCGGATCGCTTGGCTGGATCGATGTCTTTAAGACATCGTCTTGATGGCAGAGCGGAGGAACGGTGAGACCGTGGAAATGTAAATTGGTAGAGGTCAACGTCATGGAAGCGGAGGTGCACGGGTCCGCATTCTTTTGAGGTTTGATGTGGGAGTGAATGTGGTCCGCGTTCGAGGTGGGATGGCCGGGGTCAGTCAACTCGTTCTTCAAATGCAAAATAAGGAGATCACCGGGACTCAGCCGCAGCGTGGGTGATTGGCTGCCGTCACCCAAAACGTAGCAGTAACGAATCGTGCCGCTTGCTTCGGCATAGTCGCGAATCGCCAAGTCAACCTGCAACACGCCGTTCTGACTACGCAGATCCTCTGGCTCCGGGACAGCGCTTCCAATTTCGGGGCGAGGGCAAGGATTGTTAGGGACGTACTGGGCGTAGAGTGCCGGATGTGCGCTAGCGAAACACAAACTGGCAAACGTCAAGCGGACCAAGTTTTGCAACCGGGAAACGGGTAAGCGAAACATCCGGCGTGCCGACGACGAACAAAGTACAACCATACGAGCATTCCCCAATCCGAAAATCCGATTCAGAGGCTGGCTCGCGCATCGTACCCTTCCCCGGGTCATCGACACAATGAATTCGCCCTCGCCAGAGAAAAATCTGTGGAAAAATATTCGTGAGTCCGATCGAGATCCTCGGATGACGGTACTGGACCGGCTATAACTCTAATTTATTGGAATCTTAGCGATTGAGGGGCGGCGGTGAACTCCGTACCATTGATCGACAAAGTTTCGGAGTTGCGGCCAACTGGGGCGGCCGACGGCAATAGCCTTGTTACCGTAGGCTGCGAATTGTTCGCCAGCGACGCGTGATCCGATAACATCGGATTGGTTGCGCATCCTATCGTGATTGCAAAAATCCAGCTGAGAACGCAAATCTTGCAAACCTTCGCAAGGGAACTAAGCCTGTTCTCATTCGGCGAGCAGCTCGTCGGGGATCTCCCATTGGCATCTGTGCTTCACCGAGATAACGATTGGCAGCGTTCATTCCATAAAGCGCAGGACAATGAAGTGAGAACTTCGAGGCAGTCTTGGGATTCCTAGTCGCATACAGAGCTGTCGTTTGGGAGTGGTAACGCAGAGAGATAGGTCAGCGGCGAAGCGGTGTGACCGGCGCTAGCTGGACATCAGTACGAATTGAGCATTCTACGCGGGTGGCATGTCCTGGGGGTCGAAGCTGACGAACTCTTCTTCCCAGGCGTAACCGGGATTTTGCACCAAACGAACGCAGCGGTTCCAGCGCAGGATGGAGTCGTCGTTGCCCGGGGGACAAATTTTCTCGGCCTCGCCGAAGCATTCGAGCGCGCGTCCGAAAAGCGGCAGTACGGTGTGGGGCGGGTGGCCGGTGCGAAGCTGGACCTTGGCGCGGCGTTCGTAAAGGATTCCGGTGTAGTAGAGCCGTTCGTAGCGGTCGGTGAGTTTCTGGAAAGTTTCTTCCGCTTCGCGATAGCGGTCGGACGAGGCGCCGATAAACTGATCGGTGATTGCGAGGCCGAGCAAGCGCAAGGCGAGCTGGTGCTGCGGGTCGATCGCCAGAATATCGCGGCAGATCGACTCAGACTCTTCCGGCTCGTTGAGGTAACGGTAATGCTTCACTTTGGCGATGGCCCCGTCGATTCCTGCTATCGAAATTGACTTCAGATTGTATTCCATGGCGCCTCCATGAGTGCTTCTTGCGCGCCCTTGCGGCGGCTCATTCCGCTCTTGCACCGCGAATTTTGCGGACCAGCATCAACAGCGGATCGTAGAACTCGTCCACCACCCGTTCCTTCAACGGGATGATGGCATTGTCGGTGATATGGATGTCTTCGGGACAAACTTCGGTGCAGCACTTGGTGATGTTACAAAGGCCGATGCCTAACTCATCCTTCAGCAGCCGGGTGCGGGAGGCGCCGTCGAGCGGATGCATTTCAAGGCCGGCAACGCGAACGAAGAAACGGGGTCCGCCGAACTGTTCCTGCTTGCCGTGGTCGCGCAGGACGTGGCAGACGTTCTGGCAGAGGAAGCACTCGATGCACTTGCGGAATTCCTGCACGCGGTCCACGTCAGCCTGGTCCATTTTCCACTCGACGCCGGGCCGAGGCTGGAACGGCGGGATTTTCCGGTTCACTTTGTAATTCCAGGAGACGTCGGTAACCAGATCCTTGATCAGCGGAAAAGCTTTCATGGGCATGATAGTGATGGGCTGATCCAGAGGGAGCGAATCCATGCGCGTCTTGCAAGTAAGCCGGGGCCGGCCATTCACCTCGGCGGAACACGATCCGCATTTCCCGGCTTTGCAATTCCAGCGCACCGCAAGGTCGGGAGCCTGGTGGGATTGAATCGAGTGCAGCGCATCGAGGACGACCATGCCGGGAACCAGCGGGACGAGATAATCGGCGGGCTTGCCGCTTTCGCGGTCACCCCGGAACACCCGCAAGGTCGCTTCCGCCATTTCGAACCTCCCGCAATCGCTACTTATCTTCCGTCAGGATCTGCTGCAAGTCGTCCGGCATCTCAGGTACCGGCTTTTCGAGGAGCTCCATCGTATCGCCGTTGCGCACGACGACATTATTCTTCCGTCCCCACGCCTGGTCCAGCTTCGGGTAGTCCAGGCGGCTGTGAGCTCCGCGGCTCTCGCAGCGGGCGAGAGCGGAGCGCGTGCAGGCTTCGGAAATCGTGAGCAGGCACTGAAGGTCGCGCGCAAGGTGCCAGCCTGGGTTGAACAGACGCGAGCCTTCCACGTGCATGCGTGCAGCCCGCGCCTTCAGTTTTTCGATTTCCGTCAGAGCCTTGCGAAGATCCTCTTCGGTGCGAAAGATGCCTACGAGAGTTTGCATCACGTCCTGCAGATCCTGATGGATTTGGTAAGGGCCCTCGCCGCCGGCACGGTTAAACGGCGCGAGCAACTCGCCCTCGGCCTGCTCGATCTGGGCGCCATCGATCGCAGGAGTTCCGGTCGTCTTCGCGTGTTGCGCAGCCGCCAATCCCGCGCGGCGACCGAAGACCAGCAAATCCGAAAGCGAATTGCCGCCCAGGCGATTTGCGCCGTGCAGGCCCGCGGCTGCTTCGCCCGCGGCAAAAAGCCCGGGAACAGATGCTTGCGCCGTCTCGGCATCCACGCGAATTCCACCCATGACGTAGTGGCACGTGGGACCGACTTCCATGGGTCCCTTGGTGATGTCCACATCCGCGAGTTCGAGAAACTGGTGATACATGCTGGGCAGTTTGCGCTTCACGTACTCGGCGGGCTTGTGGGAGATGTCCAAGAACGCGCCACCGTGCTCGGTACCACGGCCCTCACGCACCTCGGTGTAGATCGCCCGCGCAACCACGTCGCGCGTAGAAAGCTCCATTTTTTTTGGATCGTACCTCTGCATGAAGCGCTCGCCGTTCTTGTTACACAGAGTTCCGCCTTCACCGCGTACCGCTTCGGTGACTAGAATCCCCTGCACCCCCGGCGGCCAGACCATGCCAGTCGGATGGAACTGCACGAATTCCAGGTCCATCAACTCGGCACCCGCGTCGTAAGCGAGCGCCATGCCGTCGCCCGTGTATTCCCAGGAGTTCGAGGTGATCTTCCAGGCCTTGCCAATGCCGCCGGTAGCGACGACGACCGAGTTCGCCTGGAAGACCACGAAGCGGCCTTGTTCACGCCAGTAGGCGAAAGCCCCGGCGATGCGGCCGCCGTCTTTGAGTAGGCGGGTGACGGTGCACTCCATGTAAACGTCGATGCCCTGATGCACGCCCCGGTCTTGCAAGGTGCGGATCATCTCCAGGCCGGTGCGGTCGCCCACATGGCAGAGCCGTTTGAAGGTGTGGCCGCCGAAGGCGCGTTGCAGGATTTCTCCGCTATCGGTGCGATCGAAGAGCGCGCCCCACTGCTCGAGTTCGCGCACGCGGTCGGGTGCTTCCATCGCGTGCAGCTGGGCCATGCGCCAGTTGTTGAGGAGTTTACCGCCGCGCATGGTGTCGCGGAAGTGGGTGCGCCAGTCGTCCGCCTTGTCCACGTTGGACATCGCCGCGGCAATGCCGCCTTCGGCCATCACGGTGTGCGCTTTACCAAGGAGCGACTTGCAGATCACGCCCACGCGGGCGCCCTGCGCAAGAGCCTCGATCGCCGCCCGCAGGCCGGCGCCGCCCGCACCGATAATCAGAACGTCGTGCTCGTGGGTTTCGTATTTGGTGTTCACAGCAGCCGTATGTCCTTGAGGGCGCCCACCGATAGCAGGCGGATATAAAGGTCGGTGAGGCCGACCGAAAACAGGCTGAGCCAGGCCCACAGCATGTGGCGCTCATTCAAGACGCTCACCCAGCGCCACGCTGCGCGGCGGGGCGGACCGAAGGTGGTGCACGAAAAGCAATCGAGCTTTCCGCCCGCGAGGTGGCGCAGCGAGTGGCAGGAGAATGTGTAAGTGGTGAGCAGAACGATGTTCACGAGCATCACCAGCGACCCGACGCCGATTCCAAATCCTTCCGGGAAAAAGAAGGCGCGCACGGCGTCGTACCACAGGAAGCAAAGAAACACGACCGCTAGGTAGAAAAAGTAGCGGTGCACATTTTGCAGGATGAAGGGAAACTTGGTTTCGCCGCGATAGGGGCGCCCACTTCGTTCACTCACCGCGCACGCCGGCGGATCCAGGAAAAATGCGCGGTAATACGCTTTGCGGTAGTAATAGCAAGTGGCGCGAAACCCCAGCGGGCCACCGAGAATCAAGATTGCCGGGGAAAACGGCCACCAGCGGTGCTGAGCGTCGATCAGCGGCGAATAGAACGGGGAGAGGTACGGCCCCCATTCGTAGAATCTGCCTTCAAACGCGCGGAGCGTGGCATAGATGCCAAACCCACCCAGCACTATCACCACGGGTAGGATTTCCACCCACCAGGTGTCCTGCCGCTGGGTACTCCCGAAACCATTTACGCCGCCCGCTGCCGATGACTCCGCCATGGATTCACCGCCCTGTGCGGCAAACATTAATCAGTAAAGCCGTTTTTGCAACCAGTATTTTGCGAAATCTTGGCGGCTTAGGTATGGGCTCTGGACAGTCGATCCAAGCCCCTACATTAACTCTTCAATGAACGAGCGGGCCACGTCGGTGGGCACCCGGGGATGTCGATGAACGAGAGGTCCGTCGTTCAAGACCGGCTCAGCGCCGTGAAGAGTGGGAACATCGGTGCGCTCGAAGAATTTCCCGATGGGGATTTCATCGCCCCAGAGCAAGGATTTCTCCATCGCGGCCGACCAGTCCGCCGGGTCGAAACTGGAGTCGTCCTCGAGCTTCTTCAGCCGTGGACGGAACCACTGGTAGGTATTGTCGTGATTGTAGGTGACGCAGGGGCTGAAGACGTCCAGGAACGAGAATCCCTTGTGCTCGATCCCGTGCTTGATCAGTTCGGTGAGATGCTTTTGTTCACCGCTGATAGCCGCGGGCGACGAAGGTGGCGCCGGCAGCCAGGGCCAGCGAAATGGGGTTAACCGGCGATTCGATGTTGCCGAAGGGCATGCTTTTGGTTTTCATTCCGATGCGGCTGGTCGGGGAGGTCTGGCCAGTGGTAAGGCCGTAGATCTGGTTGTCCATTACGATGTACAGCAGATCCACGTTGCGGCGCATGGTGTGGATGAAATGATTGCCGCCGATCCCGAAACCGTCACCATCACCGCCTGTGACCAGCACGGTGAGGCTGTGATTGGCGAGCTTCACGCCGGTGGCCACGGCCAGAGCCCGGCCATGCAAGCGTGTGCATGCCATAGGTATTAATGAAGCCGGGGAAATTGGAAGAACACCCGATGCCGCTGATGGTGACCACGTCATGGTTGGGCACCTGCAATTCGACCAAGGCTTTTTCGACGGCCGCGAGCACACCGAAATCACCGCAGCCGGGACACCAGTCGGGTTCGACTTTGCCCTTTAGATCATTCAGCGTGAGTTGGCCGCTACGTTGTACGCCTGTCGCCATGTGGGTCTCCTCCTCAAACCATAATCTCGTGCGCGGGAACGGAGAGTTTGGTCTTCCCGGCGAGCTGTTCCATCACCGCGTTCACAATGTGGTGCGGCATGAAAGGCTCGCCGTCATACTTGCGAATATGGCCGTTGGGCACAAAGCTGGTTTCGCTGCGCAGGTAGCGGGCAAACTGGCCGCTGTAGTTGTTCTCCACGATGATGGTGTGCCGCGAATCTTTTAGGATTTCGAGAATCGCATCGCCATGCAAGGGCACCAGCCAGCGGATTTGCAGCTGATTGGCGGAGACTCCTTGTTCGTTGAGAATCTGGCAGGCTTCGTCAATCACACCCGCTGTCGAGCCCCAGCCAATCAAGGTGACATCGGCATCACGCGGACCTGAAAGCGCGGGAGGCGGTACCGCGGCCTCAATGCCGGCCACTTTGCGCATACGTTTTTCCATCATGGCGCGGCGCTTGATCGGATTGGTGAACTCGTCGCTGATCAGTACCCCGTCTTCCATATGCTCGTCGGTGGAGGCGGTGTGGACGTGGCCGGGTACGCCCGGAATCGCGCGGGGTGAGATGCCGCTCTCGGTGATGCGATAGCGTTTGTAAGTCCCGTTCGTAGCACTCGCGGAAGGGGTTCCATTGGCTCCGTTTGTTCCATTCGAGGTGGCGATCAGTTCACCGCGATCGATGGGCGGGCTGAAGTCCAGATCCTTGGGATGGACGCTGAGCCTGCCTTCCGACAAGAGTAGATCGGCGAGCACCAGCCCCGGGCACTGGAAGCGGTCCACCAGGTTGAACATCTCAGGAATTAGCGTGAAGCAATCGCCGATGTCCAGGGGCGCCGCGATTACCCGAGGATAATCGCCAAAAGCAGCGCCGAGCATCTGCCAGAGGTCGCCCTGCTCGGTCTTGGTGGGAACGCCGGTGGACGGACCGGCTCGTTGACAGGAGATGACCACCACTGGAGTTTCCATCATGGCGGACATGCCGAGACCCTCGCTCATCAGCGCGAAGCCACCGCCCGAAGTAGCGCACATGGAACGAACTCCGGCGTGAGCTGCGCCGATGGCCATGTTGATCACGCCGATTTCATCCTCCACCTGCCGGACCATGATTCCGGCTTTTCGCGCATGCGCCGCCATCCAGTGCAGAACACCGGTGGAAGGGCTCATCGGGTAGGCACAATAGAATTTCACGCCCGCAGCCGCGCCGCCCATAGCCATGGCGGTATTGCCGCTCAGGATAGCGTAGCGATTCTCGGTTTTCGGTAGCGGATTCGCGAAGGCCGCGAAATTTCCCGCGGCATAATCGTAGCCGGCTCGAGCAACACCGATGTTCTCATCCACTACGGCATCGCCTTTTTTCTTGAATTGCTCTCGGATCACTTCTTCCAGCGCCGCGAAGCCGATCCCCATCATGTGCAAACCCGCGCCGATGGCAAGGGTGTTCTGCGCCACCTTATTTCGGGTGATGTCGGCCAATTGGGAAACCGGAAGTGGGCAAAGCTGCACGCCATCGGCGGCAGGGCCCGGCTTGATCGTTTCCGCGTTATAGATACACGCAGCACCGGAGGTGAGGAGCTTCAGGTGCCGATCCATGCTGTCCTGATTCAGCGGGATGAAGAGGTCGATCCGGTCACCCATGTTGGTGACCTTCTCGGGGCCGGTGCGAATGGTCAGAAAAGTATGGCCACCGCGGATGATGGATTGGTAAGCGTTGTAGGCGTTCAGGTGCAGGCCGCGGCGGCTGAAAATTTTTGCGAAGATATCGCCCGGCGTGGCCACGCCCTGGCCAGCCGCGCCTCCGATGCCAATAGCGAAGGTCTGGTTCATCAGATCCTCCCGGTTAGGGGCTCGCTTGTTCCGCGGCCCAGTGCCCGAGAAGGCTCTAATGGATGTTCGTAGCCGTTTTTCGAGAGGCCCCCATTTCGAACGTCCAATTCGAGTCCCCGGTCGGCGAGAGTATACACCCAATCGTTTTTGAAGATGTCGAGTTTGGCGGGGCCGCCCTTGGTAATGGTAGGACTGGGATTCTGCCTGTCGGTGTGCTGGAATCTAGACAATTTCAAGGGCCCCTGGGACCACAGAAAGCGTCCAGACGATGCCGGTGACAACACAAGTTGTCAGGGCGAACGGGGCTAAAGGAGCTTAGGCCGGCGGTTCCCCGAAATGCCGATCGTCTGCTTCGCGATCATTGCTGGAGTTCAAGATATCCCAAGGTCAACTGGTATCGCTGAAAGGCTTTGCGCTAACGTCAGGTGAGGCGGGCGGAAAGCAGTTATCTCTATCTAAACTACCTCACTGTGTTGTGGGCGCACTTTAAAGTTCCTTATGTTTCGCCTCGGCTACTTCCGTGTCGGCCAGTGATTTGCACTTCACCACGCTAAAATCCTTCACGTTGTTCAACACAAACACGGGCGTATCCGGCGCCCGACCCGGCTGGATATTCGAGAAATCGATGTGATCGACGTCATCCAGAACAAAACACGGGCGGGCGTCCGTGGCCCGAGTCACCACTTTGAAATCGCTCACCTCGATCCCTTCGGCGTGGCGGATGATCAGCCCGTGCGCGGGAGTAGTCCCGAACATGGTGGGCTCGGGATATTTTTCTGCCTGCTCTTCCAACTGAATGGCGGCGTCAGTCTTAGTTCCGCCGCCCGGATGTTCCACCAGAGTGTTGCTGATCTTCACATCCTCAATTTTGTGGTCGGGGATTCCCGCGATTATCGAACAAATCTGCGACGTTGCGCCGGAAGAGACGATGTTGGATATATTCACTCGCCGCATGGCACCCACAGGTACTCCCGCGGGCCCCCGCATGCGGGAACCCAGGCGCAGAAAAATGGGCGGACCGGCGATTTCCCGCATGGTGATATTCGAAATAGAAAGGTCCTCGATCACCGCTCCATCCACGCTCTCAATCGCCAAGCCAAAACATCCGTCAAAGACGCAATTCGAGACGGTGATGTTCTTGTAGCCGCCGTTTGATTCGGTGCCGAACTTGATGCGTCCATTGCGCGACACCTTGGAACCCGTGGCGAAACGCTTGAAGGTGGCGTCCAGCAACGTCCCCTCTTCGAAACTTCCGCTCACCATGCAGTCGCCGATCGTGATCATCTCCGTAGCGCGCGCGTATCCTAGGGCGAACGAACTCTTCAAGCATATGGCGTCATCCCAGGGCGAATTGACGCTGCAATTCGAAACGCGGACGTTGCGGCAGCAATCGACATCGATGCCGTCACGGTTGGTGTCAATCTTCAGATTGTCGATGGTCAGGTTGTCGACACCAGTGGCCAGCACTCCAAAATGTCCGCCATGAAGTATCGAAAAGTCGCGAAGAAGCACATCGCGGCAGTTTTTCAGCGCTATGGCTTTGTTTCCTACGCCGGGAACTTCTGCCACCGGGCCTGGTCCCCCGCCTCGGCTGAGCCCCTTCCCCCAAATCAGACCTGGGCCGCAAATCGCGACATTTTCCAAGCCTTCGCCCCAGATCAGGCTGTTGTGCCAGTGATTGTGCCCGAAATCCTGATAGTCCTCCCACGGTTTATTGGATTCCGCCAAATCATATCCTTCTTGCCCTTTTTCTTTTGGCGGATCCGCCGCGAGGACCGTGGCACCGCTTGCAAGCTGAAGCCGTACCCTGCTCTTTAGGTGAATCGAGTAGCACAAATAAGTTCCTGCCGCGAAATATAGGGTGCCTCCGCCAGCCCCGGCGGCGGCTTCAATGGCCTTGTTGATGGCCGGTGTATCGAGGTTCTTACCATCGCCCTTCGCGCCAAACTCACGAACGTCAAAAGCACCATGCGCCTCAGCTTCCTCGACCTTTTCCACGGAAGCCGAGCCAGCCAGCCCGCTGGCGGCAAGACCGACCACTCCCGCACCTGTTACCTTCAAAAAGCCGCGCCTCGTCTCAGCCCCTTCCGTCATGTCCGTTCCTCTCAGTTGTCGTATAGGCCTAGGCTTTGGCGCAAAGCTCGGCAGGCATTTAGGGCAGCGCGAACGCTACAATCGAGTCGTCCTGGGGCTCTTCCGTAACGCCGCGGTGCCCTCCCGCAGCAATCACCAGAAACTGCTTGCCGCCTTTCCGCGTCTGGTAGGTCATCGGAGTTGCGCCGCCACTGCTCGGAAGTTGCGTCTTCCAAATTTCTTTGCCGGTCTCCACGTCGAACGCACGAAACGATCCATCGATCATCGTTCCGGCGATAAATATCAATCCGCCGGCGGTGACGATCGGACCACCCAGGCTGGGCGCTCCTGGAGGGACCCTGGGCTTGCTGGGCGCGAGAGAACCGAGCGGAACCTGCCAGCGAATCGTGCCGGTAGCCATATCAACGGCGGTCAGCGTTCCCCACGGGGGTGGCGCGCAAGGGAGATGATGCGCCTTCGCAAACAAGAAAGTGCGAAACATGCCGAACGGTGCGCCTGCCTGCTGGGTGTACTGGAGGTCCCCTGTGTTTCGATCCACGGCGTCCCAGTATTTGTCCGCCGGAATCACTCCCATTTCGGCCGGCAAATTATTGGAGTTGACCACCAGCAAGCTGTTTTGCGGGTCGTATGCATAGCCGCTCCAGTTCATGCCGCCGACATTCCCAGGGACGGACAGCGAACCATGCACGCTCGGTGGAGTGAAAAGGCCGTCATTGCGCAGACTCTTGACACGCTCCCGGCATACTTCACGATCCTCGGGTGTGATGCCCCATGCATCTTCCGCCGCAAGTTTTTGTGGCACCACCGCCGGTGGCGCCGAAGGAAACGGCTGGGTGGGAGAGGTCACTTCTCCCGGCACATCCGTCTGCGGTACGGCCCGCTCTTCCACGGGAAATACGGGCGCGCCCGTGTCGCGATTCAAGACATAGAGGAAGCCTGTCTTATTGCCCTGAATCACGACCGGAACGTTCTTGCCATCGTGCTGCAAAGTGGCCAGCAACGGCGGCGAGGCTGAATCGTAATCCCAGAGATCGTGATGCACGAGCTGGAATCCCCAGACGAATTCTCCGGTTTTTCCCCGCAGCGCTACCACCGAATCCGCCCACTTGTCGTCACCAGGGCGCAGGCCGCCGTAATAGTCGGGGCTCGCGCTGCCGGTGGGAACAAACACCAGGTCGCGCTCTGGATCCACCACCATAACGGACCAGGCGTTCCCTGCGCCGGTGCGCCACTTCTTCGCCGCGCCCTGGGTTGCGGATGCGGCGTCATTCGGCGGGATCGGCTCCCATTTCCAGCGCAGCGCGCCGGTGCGCGCGTCAAAAGCCCGAACCACGCCACTGGGCATATCGACGCGCGAGTTGTCGTCAATGGCGGATCCCACCACGACCACGTCGTCGATCACCGCCGGCGGAGAAGTCATGTGATATTGCCCGGGAATATAACGCGCCACGTCGCGCAAGCTAATCTGTCCGCGGTTGCCGAAAGCCAGGCACGGCTCGCCCGTCGCGCCATCCAGTGCGATCAGCCGCGCATCGATGGTAGTTTCGAAAATTCGCCTGCGGCAAGGCTTCCCCTTCGCGGGCGCTCGATCAAGCCACGTGGCAACGCCGCGATTGATCAGCCCATCGCCGTATTCTCCAGCGAGTTCAATCATCGGATCGTAGACCCAGCGCTGCTTACCCGTTTCCGGGTCGATGGCAAAAACGCGATTGAACGCGGTCGTCAGGTAGAGCGTTCCATCCACCAGGATCGGCGTTGTTTCCAGGCCGCTGCGCTTCCTGCCACCGCTGCCGTCAGAAATATCGCCCACGTGAAAAGTCCAGGCGACCTTGAGAGTGTCGACGTTCTCGCGATTGATCTGCGCCAGCGGCGAATACCGCATCCCGCCCGCGTCATGACCGTAGTACGGCCAATCGTCGCCCGATCCGTTGGCAGGATGTGACGACTGCGCCGTAGCTCCAGGTATGTTTGCGCACACCAAGGCCAAAATGCCTACCACAGCGATTCGAGCCATTTTCATTCGCGGTCTCCGCTTCCGAACGAGTTCGGCGATTCGGCCAGCAGAATACACCAAATGCATCGTCGAGAAGTGCAGGGCATCGGAATCGAGCAGAGAGAACCAGTGCTAGAAGAAGACGGTCGGTTGCCAATTCTCGGGCGGGATTTCCAGTTCATTCACCGCGGGGTGGTGGCGCCACAGAATTTCGGAGCCTGAGTTCCGCCGGCAATACGATCTGTTGCGCACGTCCCTTCTTACCCTTGATCCGCTCCAGAATCAGCCGCGCCGCTCGAGCCCCCATCTGGTAGCCCGGTTGATGGACGGAAGAGAGCGCTGGATCCGTGAACATTCCGATGTCCAGATTATCAAACCCTATGACCGATACGTCTTTGGGACAATTTAGCCCCAGCTCTCTGGCGGCCATTAGGGCTCCCAACGCTACCAGGTCGTTCGCCGCAAAAATGGCCGTGGGACGGGGCGACATTGTGAGCAAGCACATCGCGCTGCGATAACCACTCTCCCGATCGAACTTGGCCTCCTGAATGTATTCTGGCGGGATTCGTACTCCTTGTTTCGCCAGGGCTTTGCGAAATCCGGCCAGACGCTCGAGTGCGGTTGTAACGTGGGAAGGCCCGCAAATGCTCGCCACCCTGGTGTGGCCCATGTTCAATAGGTGCTCGGTTGCCTGGAAAGCGCCTTCTTCATTGGCGGCCAGAACGGCGTCGCCCTTCCAGTCCGCCGGGCGCCGGTCGATGCATACAACCGCCACGTGGGAAGGCATCGGCAGTCCGAGTTCCGCCGCTAGGTTGCTTTCCACCGCAGGAATCACTAACAGACCCGCGGGACGATAGGACCGTAATTCGTCGAGATAGGCCTGCTCTTTGGCGGGGTCATTGTCGGTATTGCAGAGCACCACTCGGTAGGATCCCTTGAAGGCAACATCTTCAACGCCGCGAACCACCCCGGGAAAGAACGGGTTAGTGATGTCTGGAATTACCATGCCCAACATGTTCGTCGAGTTTCGCCGGAGCCCGCGCGCCAACTGACTCGGCTGATATCCGAGAGTTCGAATTGCCTCCAGCACACGCTCGCGCAGATGTTCGCGAACCGGGGTGGTGCCGTTTACGACGTTCGAAACCGTGCCCAGCGACACCTGCGCTCGCTCGGCAATATGCTTCATGGTTGTTATGTTACGCATTCGACTTATATCTTATCCGTATGAAGCCGCTGTTCCTATGGGGCAGTGTATTGGAGTGTAGGGCGGGCTAAATCTGGTCTCGATAGCGTTCCAATGCGACCCGCACCAACTGACTTCGCGTCCTCACACCGGTCTTGGTAAAAAGTTGCTGCAAGCATGCTTTCACCGCGCTCTCCGAAATCTGCAAGCGATCTCCAATCTGCTTATTCGCCAGGCCTTCAAAGACCGCCGAAAGCACTCGTCGCTCCCTCTCGGTAAATCGAACTCGGCTCTGCGATGTGCCAGGTTCCTGTGTGCCCTCGAATGCGTTGCGCAGCAAATCCTGCCGAAACAGCGCCTTTCCCTCCATCGCCTCGCGAATTCCTTGGGTCAATTCGGCGGGATAACCGTGCTTCATGAACACCCCAGAGATTCCCTTTCGAATTAAGCTGGGGACATCTCGCTGGCTCACCCCTGCCGTTACCAGCAGAACTTTGCCTTTGAAGCTTTCGGCGCGGAGGCTCTCCAAAAAACTCTCCCCTCGTTCCTCGCCAAGGTCGAGGTCCAGCAGCACCACGTCGATTTCCCGTGACTTGATGATTCGTAGTGCATCGCTGCAGGAACTGCAATCGGCAACCACCTCGAATCCGGGTTCGGCCTGGAGCAATCGCGCGACGCTCGCACGAAATAGGGCGTGGTCATCCACCAGGAGAAGGCGGATATTCTTCGCTGGACTCTTAACCATCGGGAGATTCTTTCCTGTCCGATACTCTAGCTAACCTCACGGCAAAGCAACAGCCCTGCGCGCGCGGCTCAAATTTGATCTCCCCGCCGAAGCTGCGGAGAATCGCGCGAGAGACGTAAAGACCCAGTCCTGTGGCGTTCGCTCCCGATTGGAAAGGTCTGAATAGCTGGTACGGTGACGGAATTCCTACCCCAGTATCCTCGAAACGAATAACCACCGAACCGGATTCGAGCTCGCTGCTGATCGTTAGCTGCTTCTGTTGGGTCGATTCCATTGCGCGCTGGCTGTTTCGGGCAAGATTGAGGAAAACCTGCTGCAGCCCATAACGATCCCCGATAACCAAGGGGAGATTGTCTTGCAACAGCCAGACTATTTTATTCCCGGCTTCCTGATAGATCGGCTCGATGAGCACACGCAATTCGTCGAGCAGCGTAGTCAGTTCGACCGAAGCCAGGTTTTGATCCAGCGGGGGCAACAATTCCAACTCCGAGAGCCTTTCCAAACCGTCGATCAAGATTCCCAGCGCACGAAAGTCCTCGTTGTCTTGCAACTCCGGCAAGCGCGAGAGATTCTTGCGCACCGCGAGAACCGCGCCACACACATTTCGAATTTCATGCGCGACCGCCCCCATCAGTATCTTCGTGCTCTTCAGTAGGTGATCGAGACTCAAATCCTCCCGGTCCCGCAAGTCTTCAGAAAGATCGACGATAATCGCAGCCAGCCTGGGTCCCTGACTGGTAACGTAGGTAGAAAACCAAACGGCCGCGAGAAACACTCCCCCATTTTTACGTCTCCCGCGGCATCGCAGTTCCGTACGGAACTGAGTAGATCGCTGTGTTTGCACCGCACTCTGCAGAGCCGGAAGGAATTGCGCGATCGATTGACCGACCATTGGAGTGTCGGAGGCGAAGAGATTCTGGGCGCCATTGTTGGCCAGCAGAATCTGGCCGGAGGAATCGATCGTTACGATCGCCGCAGGACTGCTGTCCACCAGGATACGGAGCTGTTCCTCCGCCTCCTGCCGCAATTTGTTCTGGGTTTGCACTTCGTCCAGATGCTCGAGCGCTATATAACGGCTGCGGATGATCTCAGAGACAAATAGTCCAGTTCCGACAAACCCTGCTGAAGCCATTACCAGCCGGGTAATGGCGTCATTTGACGGAAGTTCGCTAAAGAGCTCCTGCAGAACAGCACAAATCAACGCGACCACCGTGATCTGCCAGCGCGGAAGGAAGCCCGCGATCAACATGATCGGAAAGAGATACAAGAACCCAATCGAGATGTAGGGCTTTGTGAACCAATCGATGGTAGCGATCAGCACAATCAGGAACGCTGCAGTGAACAGAAACGGTGTCCGATTCTTGCGTGTATAGATCGAGGATAGTTCCATACCTGGTTGCGTGCATATTGCCGCAATTCCTTGAAGCTGACTACCCCCGTCCGTTGCCGATAGCCGAAAGATAGTCACAACCGGCCGAAAGACACCTGCATAACCCAAAAGATGGGATTCCCCTACCCATAACAGCCCCGCAGAATGGCTGGGGTGGGGACTTCGATTCGGAACGCTGTTCTCGAATCGATTCGGGTTGCGCCGTCGGTAATGGCCATGGGCCCCACTGAAAACAAGCCACATAGCGTCATGATGAGCGCTCCAATTTGGGCCAGTACCTTGCATATGTCCCGTCTATACGACAGGCAATTTTGAGCAATGCCCCCAATCCAGGGCGAGCTCTGCTCGGAAGGTCGAACGAAAACGATGAAATACCCGGTTCACATCAGCAAGAGAGTGGCGGTGCTGTTGGTAGCAGTCGCGGTGCTCGTTATCGCGGCAGGCCTTCTGGAATCGAGTCGCACCCATGGTCAGTCTACAAACGCGAATGCGGCGAAGGCGGCTGAGGCAAATTCCAGCACCAACACCGTCGAACTGTCGGCCAGCCAGCTGAACTCGATCAACATCGAACCGGTGGGAAGTTACCTGTTTCCAGTTGAGAAGGAAGCGGTCGGCAACATTGATTTTGACCAAGACCTGTCGGTTCAAGTCTTTCCGGACTATCAGGGAACCATCATTAAGACCCTCGTGGAACTTGGCGCCGAGGTTCAGACGGATCAGCCCCTCTATACCATCAAAAGCCCCGACCTCATCCAGGCCGAGTCAAACCTGATTGGCGCCGCAGCGACTTTCGAATTGACTAACAAAGAGTTAATCCGGGCCAAGGACCTCAATGGAACAAACGGCGTTTCCGAGCGCGAATTGGAACAAGCGACCTCCGATCAACAAACTGCCGAGGGCGTTCTCAACGCCGCGCGGGACGCTGTCTTGGTCTTTGGCAAGACCGCGACGGAAGTCGATCAAATGATTGCCACGCGCCGGATCGATCCCGCCCTGGTCGTGCGGAGTCCAATTTCCGGCAAGATCACCTCGAAGAACGCGCAGCCTGGATTTTTGGTGCAGCCGGGAAACCTGCCGGCGCCTTACTCGGTGGCTGACGTCTCGAAAAAATGGATGTTGGCGGATGTTACCGAAAGTGACATTCCATTCTTTCATCTGGGCCAGCCGGTCCAAGTAAAGGTGATGTCTTATCCTGACCGCGTGTTTAGCGGCAAGGTCTCAAAGATCTACGCGACGGTCGATCCGAACACCCATCGAGCAACGATCCGTTCCGAAATCGCCGACCCCCCAGATGAGCTGCGTCCCGGAATGCTCGCTAATTTCATCATTCGCGTCCATAACCCGGTGCAAGCCACTGCCGTTCCAGCGAATGGTGTGGTTCGCGAAGCCGACGGCACCATGACCGCGTGGGTAACCACCGATCGCCACCGTTTTACGCAGAGAATCGTCAAGATCGGCCTTCGAGACGACGGCCGGGTTCAGATTCTCGATGGGTTGCACCGCGGAGAACTGGTGGTGGCCGACGGCGCTGTATTTCTCAGCTACCTGCTACAGGCGCCAGCCACCGACTAGATTCGGTGCCGCGTTCATTTCAGTGAAAGACGGGCTGCTATGTTCAACTCTCTCATCGCATTTTGCCTGAGCCGCCGCGCGATTGTGGTGGTGGGGTTGCTGCTGTTTGCCGGCGCCGGGTTGGTCGCGTTCAAACAGCTCAACATCGAGGCATATCCGAATCCAACACCAGTCATCTTGGAAATTACCGCGCAGGCACCGGGCCTCTCCGCCGAGGAGATGGAACGCTACTTCACAATTCCCACCGAGATTGGGCTGTACACCACCCCGGGGATCGACGTCATCCGCTCCACTTCGTTTTATGGCCTGTCCTTTGTCCGCGTCAGCTTCAAGTATGGGGTGGACTATAACTTCGCTTACGCCCAGGCGTCGGTCGCCATGCAACAGAACGTGAGCCTGCCAGGCGGGCTGGTTCCCACTATCCAAGCCAACAGCTCGACCGGGGAAATCTATCGTTATCAGGTCGTCGGCCCGGGGCATTTCGGAATCACCAATCTGCGCACGGTTCAGGATTGGATCGTCATGCGCCGGCTGCTAACCATTCCCGGCATTGCCGCCATCAACAGTTGGGGCGGCCCTACCAAGGAATTCCAAGTCGAGGTGAATCCTCACAAGCTCGAAGCTTACAGCGTCACCGTCCCCCAAATCCTCACCGCACTTGGAAACGCCAACATAAACGTCGGTGGGCGCGAAATCCACATAGGCCAGCAGTCCATCAATATTCGGGGTGTCGGTCTGGTGGATGACGGCGGCAACGACGATTTGGCCAAGGGCTACAAGGTTGACGACATCGAGAATGTGGTCCTCGCCCAAGCCAATGGCGTCCCCGTGCTGATAAGAGATATCGGGAAAGTGTCGGTCGGCTACCGGCCAAGACTCGGCATTCTGGGCAAGGACGATCAGGACGATGTCGTGGGATCGATCGTGGTGATGAGGAGAACCGAAACCACCTCCGATATGATTCCCAAGGTCGAAGCGGAAATCGACAAGATAAACCACGACGGGAGCCTGCCACCGGGGGTCCACGTGGTTCCGTATTATGACCGCTCATCGCTGATCGCCCTCACCACCCACACGGTCCTGCACAATCTGATATTCGGATGCGTGCTGGTCTTCTTGATCCAATGGATTTTCCTCGGCAATCTCCGCAGCGCGGTCATCGTTGGATTGAACATCCCTTTCGCGCTGTTCTTCGCCACCATTCTCCTGGTGATTAGGGGGGAAAGCGCGAATCTGCTTTCGGTGGGCGCGGTGGATTTCGGCATCATCGTGGATTCGGCGGTGATCCTGGTCGAGAATATCTTCAGGAATTTTCAGCACTCCTCGGAAGAAAGAAACGTTCTGCTGCACAGGCTGGCGAAGGGTTTCTGGGGGACCGACCCGACGCAATCGACCGACCAGGAAGCATTCACTCACCCATGGACGGATCGTTTGCGCCTGATTCTGATCAGCGCTTTGCAGGTGGACAAGGCGGTTCTATTTTCGGCGCTCATCCTGGTGGCCGGTTTCGTGCCGCTGTTCACGATGCAGGGAGTCGAGGGTCAGATTTTTGGCCCCATGGCGCGCACCTATGGCTACGCACTGGCCGGAGCGTTGCTGGCAACCTTCACCGTCACGCCGGTGATCGCCTCCTTCCTGCTTCCTGAGCGGGTGAAGGAAGCCGAAACCATCGTGGTCCGCGTGTTGCACCGCCTTTACACTCCCGCGCTGCACTTTTCGCTCCGTAACCGGGCTCTGGTGGTCGGGATCGAAATTGCTTTTTCTCTCGGAACCCTGGTGTTCATCGCGCCTCGGCTGGGCAGTGAGTTTCTTCCGCATCTGGAAGAAGGCAATTTTTGGATTCGCGCTTCCATGCCCACCACCCTTTCGCTCGAAGACGGCGAGGCTGCCTCCAGAAAAATGCGCGAGATTCTCCTCAGACAACCGGAGGTCATAACCGTGGTTTCCCAGCATGGCCGGCCCGACGACGGCAGCGATGCTTCGCCATTCTCGAACGTCGAATTGTTCGCCCCGCTGAAGCCTTTTGACGACTGGCCAAAGGGACTGACCAAGGACAAGTTAACCGAGCAGATTCAAACCGACTTTAACAACGAGTTGCCGGGAGTCATCTTTAATTTCTCCCAATACATTGAAGACAACATCGAGGAAGGGATTTCCGGCGTCAAAGGTGTCAACTCCGTCAAAATCGTCGGTCCCAATCTCGCAGTCTTGACCCATCTCGCCGATCAGGTCCGCGACCAAATGAGTCAGGTTCGCGGTATTGCCGACCTGGGCATCTTCCCGGTTCTGGGACAGCCCAACCTGAACATCAAAGTAGATCGGGCCAAAGCCGCGCGCTACGGTCTCAATTCCGGTGATGTTAACGCGGTGATTCAAGCGACCATGGGCGGAGCGGTAGCCAGCGAGGTCCTCGAGGGCGACCGGCAGTTTGATCTGGTGGTCCGCTATACCCCTGAATACCGCGACAACATCGATAAAATCCGCAACATCAAAGTGGGCTATCAAACCAGCAGCGGCGCCAATGCCTATATCCCTTTGAGCGAACTCGGTACGATCACCCTGGATACCGGAGCGGCTTGGATCTATCACGAGAGCGTTCAGCGTTTCATCCCGGTGAAGTTCAGCGTCCGCGCCCGCGACCTTGGCGGCACTGTTGAGGAGGCTCAGAAGAGAATCGCGAACAATGTGAAACTTCCTCCTGGATACCGGCTGATTTGGGCTGGCGAGTTCGGAGACCTTCAAGAAGCCAAGAAACGGCTCGAGATCATTGTGCCCATCAGCCTGGTGCTGATTATCGGGCTGCTCTACAGTCTGTTCAATAACTTGCGCGACTGCCTTCTGGCGCTCGCCGGCATCCCCGACGCGGTGGTGGGCGGCATCCTCGCGCTATATCTCTCGGGCCTCAATTTCAGTATCTCCGCGGCCATTGGCTTCGTCTCTCTTTTCGGCGTGTCGGTGATGGACGGCATCCTGATGATTACCTTCTATAACCAGGAGAGGAGCCACGGCTTTGCGCCAGAGGAAGCGATGTTTCGCGCTGCCTCCACGCGCATGCGTCCCTTGTTGATGACCGCGCTTTCCGCCTCGATTGGCCTCCTTCCCGCCGCAATGTCGACGGGAATCGGTAGTCAGGTACAGCGTCCACTCGCCACGGTGATCGTGGGTGGCATGCTGGTCGGTCCCATAATGCTGCTTCTCGCGGTGCCCGCGCTGCGAATGATATTTCTTGGTCACGACCATGACCACTACGTGACAGAAACCCCATCGTCCGGGGAATTAAAATGAAGGCCGCCTCGCTCCTTTTCCTGGCGATTAGCTGGGCCCCGTGGATGCCCGGGACGGGTTGCGCCGCCGCGTCTAACCAGCGATCCCCACAAACGTCTCCCCAGAACGCCGCGAACACCGCCAGCGATCATCCGCTTGACGCTGCGCGCGCCACCACGACTGACGATGCGAAGCGTCAGAAAAAAGGCACCACCGCGGATCAAAAACTGGTCCGCGACCACGACTCTGCCAAGAACCGCCCGCGCAACCGTGCGAGCTTAGCCAGCGCCAATCGTCCTCGGCCAGTTTCGAATAATCGTAAGCATCCCACATCGCGAAACGCCGTGAATCTTCATCCGCCAGGTTTAGCCAAATCGGACGGCGCTCGAAAGAACGGATTAGTCCAAAACGAAACGGGCAACGATGCCCGCCGTGTTCCGCGTGTTAGCCGATCCACCGCGCCGTCGCTCAACAACGTACGCCATCACGGCCCTAACCCGGCGGTAATTGGTGGCTCGGCAAGCTCAAATGGCAGAAATGCTGGGGCCATCGACGGCGCCCGGATCCACCGAAAGCCCTGAGGAATCGCATGATTCGCCCTTACAAATCGCGCGTCACCGGCCTGCTGGCAGCGTCACTTTTGCTGTTTACCGCAGGTTGCGCGGTTGGGCCTAACTTCAAGAGGCCGGCTGCTCCGGATGTCGGCGGTTATACACCCACTCCCATTTCGACCACCAGCAGCACGCCCAACGTCGCCGGTGGCGAGGCGCAGCACCTGGTTGAAGCGCAGGATATTCCGGGAGAGTGGTGGACATTGTTTCACTCCAAGCCGCTCGACGATTTGATCGAGCGCTCGCTCAAAGCCAATCCCGGCATCCAGGCCGCTCAAGCGGCACTGTTAGTTGCGAGAGAGAATGTGCTGGCTCAGAGGGGCGCGTACTACCCCAGCGTTAGCGGCAGCTTTTCGACGACCCGGGCCAAGTCATCCAGTGACCTTTCACCCGTTACCGACACCAACGCCCTAAACTACAGCCTATACACGCCCGAGGTGAGCGTCTCGTTCGTGCCGGATGTTTTCGGCCTGAACCGGCGAACCGTGGAATCCCTCGGAGCGCAAGGGCAGCAAGCGCGTTTCGCCCTGGCCGCGACGCATATCACCTTGAGCTCAAACATTGCCGCCGCGGCCATCCAAGAAGCGTCCTTGCGGGCGCAGATTGACGCGACTCGTGAGTTGATCACCATCAACACCAACATGCTGGACATTTTGCGCAACCAGTTTAAGGCGGGATATGCGGATCGACTCGACGTGGCGGCGCAGGAAGCGCAGCTGGCGCAGGTCGTTGCCACCCTGCCGCCGCTGCTTAAGCAGTTGGCCCAACAACGCGACCTGCTGGCTGCGCTGTCGGGCGGATTCCCTAACCAGGATCTTCCTGAAAAGTTCGAGCTTTCCAATCTGCAACTGCCCCAGGAACTGCCGTTGAGCCTTCCTTCGAAACTCGTCGAGCAGCGCCCGGATGTACTCCAAGCGGAGGCGAACCTGCATTCAGCTAGCGCCCAGATCGGCATTGCGATTGCCAATCGGCTCCCGAACTTTGCGCTGACGGCGGATGCCGGCAGCATGGCGCTGGCCATCGGACAGATGTTCACGGGCGGCACCGCCTTTTGGGATTTAGGCGCGAGCGTCACCCAGCCCATCTTTGACGGCGGCACCCTCCTGCATCGCGAGCGCGCGGCGAAAGCCGCTTACGTCCAGGCCGCCGAGCAGTATCGCGGCACCGTCATCACCGCCTTTCAGAATGTCGCCGACACGCTCAACGCGCTCCAACAGGACGCCGATGGGCTGAAAGCCGCGTCCGACGCGAAGGATGCCGCGGCGGTAACGCTAGAGCTGTCCAACAAACAATATCAAAGCGGCTACGCCAATTACCTGGCGCTTTTAAACGCAGAACAATCCTATCAAGAAGCGGTGATTAACCTGGTCGAGGCCCAAGCCAACCGTTATGCCGACAGCGCAGCATTGCTTCAGGCTCTTGGCGGCGGATGGTGGAATCGCCCCGATATCCCCAAAAGCTGAATCGGAACCCAACTCGCCGGCTCAGCGTCCGGTTATCGAACGAATGAACTCGACTTCTTCCTTGCTATACGGCTGTCCATCGGTTCGAAAGATTTCGTGAAACCAGATGGCGGGCTGCCGGTCGGTATATGGGTGTTTCCATGAATCCCATGGCAAATAGGTCTGAGTCTTGCCGGCAACCAGGCCCCAATTGATGGCCGCTACTCTGTATTTTTTCGCGATGGGAAGCGTACCCTGAAAGAAGCTCCCGTTGCCTCGGGCCATATATTCGGTGCAAATAATCGGGCGGTGATACTGCTGTAACCAAATGACGCGCTTTTCGAACTCCTCCGGTTTGTCGTAATTGTGGAAGGAAATCAGGTCCGAAAGCTCGATCTGGATTTTCTCGGTCGGGCCGAGCTTACTGGGAGACGACCAATCGCCCTTCCAAACCCCGCTGGTCAGCGGCTGCATGGGTTCGACTGCGCGCGCCCACTCAAAAGCCTTCGGCAGCAGTGCCTGCACCAATTCCACTTTGTTCGCGGGCTCGAGTTTGCCATAGCTGCCGTCGTTTGTGTTGTCCGGCTCGTTCCAAACATCCCAGCCCAAAATTCGGTCATCTTTCGCAAAAGATCCGACCACGCCTTTGACGTAACTCTCCAGACGCGGATACTGCTGCGGGTCCTCGAGCGCTTTCGCGCCAGGGCTCTGCACCCAGCCGGAATTGTGCACCCCGGGTGTTGGCGCATGCTGCTTGCCGAGGTGGGGATTCGGATCCCAACAAGAATCGAAAAGCACGAAGAGTGGTTTGATGTGATGCTTCGCGGCGACGCCCAGGAAAATATCGATGCGTTTTCTGAATCCATCGGGATCCTGTTGCCAGGGAAGATCGTGGAGGAAAACCCGCATGGTGTTAAGGCCGATGGATTGAGCCCAGCCAAGCTCGGTATCGATGCGCTGCGGGTCAAAAGTGTCCGCTTGCCACATTTCCAGCTCGTTGATGGCGGTAGCAGGAATGTAGTTGCTGCCAACCAGCCACGGCTGCTTGGCGTACCAAGCGTTGGCCGCCGTTTCTGTCCAGCGCGGCGAGGGTTCCGGTGATTTTGGGTGCGCGGCCAGAGCGAATCCCAGCAGCAGCGCTAAAACGAATCCCCATCTCTTCGTTGTTGGTGTCCCCATCGGTTTTCCTTCTTTTGCCTGAAGAGTTCCCGCTGCACCTGGTTCGGCAATCGAGTGCCCTCGTCACCTGGAGTTCGGGCCGGCCGAATCCGCCCAAATACAAGCGGAAAACGTTGGCCGTAGACAACCAGCGCGCAAGCGAACGAATCGATCGCGCCTCACAGATATAGCACATGATGTTAGGTTTGCCGGTTGAACTTTTCAGGCGAGCAGGCGAGATGGCTTGGAACGGAAAACACTTCCCCCGGGCCCCTAGAAAAGCGGATAAGTTGGCAATTGTGTCTTGACAGAAGCGGGAGAATGAAGTCCAATCGAGTTTCCAGTTGTTAATCAGTTGCAACTGGCGTCGCAACATGAAGAACTAAGAAGGGAGATTCCGGTGGCTACTCGGGCTGTTCTTGCGAATCAGTCGCAATTAGGCAGGTGCAAAGGCGACTCGGCAATCACCCGCCCTTCCTTGATGAAAGCACTGGCTGCGAAGGGGGTACGCATTACCGCTCAGCGGCGCTTGCTGGTCAGCATTATTCAGGATTCACCTCGGCATCTCGACGCCGCCTCGCTTCTGGAGCTGGCCAAGAAACAGGACGCGGACATCGACCGCGCCACCGTCTATCGAACGATTGCTTTGCTCAAGGATCGCGGATTGATCGATGAGCTGGATCTGATGCACATCGAGGGCGAGAAGCACTATTACGAGGCCAAAACCAATCGCGATCACTGCCACATGGCGTGCTTCCGCTGCGGCGCCATCATGGAATATACGAGTTCGGCTTTCGAAAGACTCAAGCACGAGATGGCCCAGCAGAGCGGGTTCCAGATTCGGGTGGTGCGGCTCGAGGTGGGCGGAATATGCAAGCAGTGTCAAAAGGACCCGAGCTGATCGCGCACTTTTTTTTGCGCCTCACTTGCGACTGTGTCGCAACTAGTATCGGGTGAGCTGCGAATCATCGCTGGCCACGCAAGCCAGCGCTTTTTGGGAAAGCCTTAACAACCAGAACGACAACCGGATGGGCTCACCACGTTCACCCCTGCGCGGGGACCAGCTGGAAACATCTTAGGGAGAGCAACCGAATGGCTGGGGCCCGATCCAACGATAAGCGCGCCTTCTCCGGCGCCGCGCAAACCCGAAAGACACCGATGCTCAGACTCATTTTATTTGGCGGGCTGTTGATCCTGCTTCCCTGGATTGCCCTGTCTTCTTGGGCCGGCGTGGGCGGAAGCATCTCCGGCACGGTGACCGATCCAAGCGGCGCGGTGGTTGCCAAGGCAACCGTGACAGCGACGAACACCGACACCGGAATCCAGCAAACGGCGGCCACCGACAACAAAGGCTTCTATTCCTTTCCGAGCCTTCCGATCGGCCACTACGATCTTGAAATCACCAGCGCGGCTTTCCGCCCCTACCGGCGCACCGGAATCATTATGGACGCGAATAGCGCATTGACCGTCGACGCGGCTCTCGCACGTGGGCGCAGGCGTCCGATGTCGTTACGGTGGTCGAAAACCAGCTGCACGTGGAAACCACGAGTACGCAGATGGGCGAGGTCATCACCGGCGCGCAAATGACGGCCGTGCCGCTGAATGGCCGGAGCTTTACGGATTTGCTCGCCCTTCAGCCCGGAGTTGCCCCGGTGACCTCCATCACGTCCGAGACCGTGCAGGACGTGGGTGCGAGCGTGCTCTCTCCTTCCGGAGATTTGAATCCCGGCACCATCTCGATCAACGGCCAACGGGAATTTGCCAACAGCTTTATCGTGAATGGAAGCGACGTGGAAGAAGACGTCAACATGGGCGCGGCCATGATTCCCAACCTCGATTCCATTGCTGAGTTCCGGATTCTGACCAACAATTTCGACGCCGAATACGGCGAGTTCAGCGGCGGCCAGATCAACGTTGTCACCAAGTCCGGCACCAATGCATTTCACGGCGACGTTTTCGAATTTCTCCGCAACACCGACCTCGATGCGCGCAACTACTTTTCTCCCACGCGCGGCGCATTCGATCAGAACCAGTTCGGAGGAACGTTCGGCGGGCCGATCCGAAAGAACAAGATTTTTTTCTTCGGCGATTATCAGGGAACCCGATCGACGCAGGGAGTCGACACCGGCCAGATTCCCGTCCCCTCGCGCAGGACCGCACCGGCAATCTGTCCGATCTAGCAAGCTCGTTTGTAACCAGCGACGCGAATGGAAACACCGTCCCTACCACGGTGAGCGGACCGTATTGGGCGAGCCTGCTTTCGCAGAAACTTGGCTACGCAGTCTCGGCGGGCGAGCCTTACTACACGCCCGGATGCACGAGCTCGACGTGCGTTTTTCCCAACGCGACCATCCCGCAGAGCGCGTGGTCCGCGCCGGCAACCAACCTTTTGAAATATATTCCCGCGCCCAACAATGCGAATGGCACATTTTCCACTTCAGCCTTCAACGAAACCTTGCGCGACGACAAAGGCGCGTATCGGCTGGACGCCAACACCCGCTGGGGATTGATGTCCGCCTACTACTTTCTCGACGACTGGTCGCAGAACAATCCTTACCCGGTCGCTCAAGGCGGGGCGAATGTCCCGGGCTTCAACGCGCTTTATCTCGGCCGCGCCCAATTGCTCAGCTTGGGCGACACCAAAACGCTCAGCGCGACCGCCGTGAACGAATTCCACTTCAGCTACATGCGCGATGCGAATGACCTCGGCAAACCAGTCGGCGGAGTGGGCGTCAGCCTGGCCTCCCAGGGCTTCGAAGTGGGCCAGGGAACTCCGGGAATCGTGCCGCTGTCTCCCAAGACCGAAGGAGTCGAGAGCGTCGGTTTCAACAGCTTCACGATCGGAACCAATACCAACGAGCTGAACCAGGTCGGCAACACCTTTCAGTGGCTCGACAACTTTTCCAAAGTGATCGGAACCCACACCATCAAAGTCGGCGGCGAGTTTCACTACGATCAGGTCAACGTCAATGCCATCGCTCAGTTCAATGGCAGCTTTCTTTTCTTCGGAAGCGAGACCGGCTCTGACTTCGCGGACTTCCTGCTGGGAATTCCGAGCCAGTACAACCAGAGCCAGCTTCAACCTTTCTATGGCCGCAACAAGTACGCCGGCCTCTATGCGCAAGATAGCTGGCGCGTGACGCGCAGCTTGACGCTCAATTATGGTCTGCGATGGGATCGGATCGAGCCTTGGTATGAGAAGTACAACCAGATCGCCACCTTCGTGCCGGGCAAGCAGTCGGTCGTTTTCCCTGGAGCTCCTGCCGGTATCCTATATCCCACCGATCCCGGAGTGTCCCGCACGCTGGCGCCTCCGGGGAATCGCGATTTTGCGCCGCGCGTCGGCCTGGCCTATTCGCCCAGCGCTTCGGATGATGGCTTGCTCGCAAGAATTCTGGGCGGCCCCGGCAAAACCAGCATCCGGGCCAGCTATGGCATGTTTTACACCGCGATTGAGGCGCTCACGATTGGCGTGATGAGCGCCAATGCGCCTTACGGAACCACCTACACCAGCCCGGCTCCGCCGCTGTTTTCTACGCCGTTTGTCACGGCGGCGAACGGCCAGAATCTCGGGCAGTATTTCCCGGTCACACTTGCTCCGTTGAACTCAAGCGCGAGTCACCCCGATGCGCAACATCAACTGGGCGCAGTTCGAGCCGATCACCGGACTTCCCAACTACCCCACCACCAATCGCATTCCGTACACCGAGGAATACATGCTCTCGCTCGAGCGCGGCTTGGGAGCCAACACCGTGCTCAGCTTGAATTACGTAGGCACTCAGGGGCATCGGCTTCTGGTGCTGGACGAAGCCAACCCCGGCAACCCATCGCTCTGCTTATTCTTGAGCAATCCCGCCAACCTCGCGCCGGGACAAACTCCCTGCGGTCCTTTTGGCGAAGACAGCACCTACACCACCTCCACGGGCCAGGTCTATAACGGCACGCGAGGGCCGCTGGGATCGAACTTCGGCAGCGACGCCAACCAGGCGACCATCGGCAATTCCAACTACAACGCTTTGCAGATCACCCTGCGCCACACCAGCAAGCGTCTGAACGTGCTGGCCGGATACACCTATAGCAAGTCCCAGGACCAGTCTTCGAACGTCGGCGAAGAAGTCAATCCGCTCGATCCATCGCTCAGCAAGGCCCTGTCCGCCTTTGATGTGAAGCATAACTTCGTCGTGAGCTACAGCTATCAAATCCCGTTTGAACGTCTGTTCCATGCCACGAACCGCTGGACGCAGGGCTGGGAACTCTCCGGGATCACGCATTTCAGCACGGGTCTTCCCGTAACGCTGGTCAACTACGGCGACAATTCCCTGCTGGGCGCCGAGCCGAATGGCATCAACAACTTTGGTGTGGATGAACCGGACTACACCGGCGGTCCGCTCGATCTGAATCACAATCCCCGCAACGGCCAGTCCTATTTCAATACCGTCCCAATTCAGCGAGAACGCCTTGGGCACGCCGGGCACCGCCAAGCGGCGCTTCTTCTACGGGCCGGGGATGGACAACTACGATATGGCGCTGCTCAAGAACGTGCGTCTGACCGAATCGAAGTCCCTCCAGTTTCGGGTCGAAGGCTTCAATGTTTTCAACCACGCGCAGTTCTTCGGACCGCAAGCCGTCGATGGCAATATCGGCAGCTCCACGTTCGGCCAAGTGATCAGCGCGGCCCCGCCCCGCCTCGTTCAGTTGGGCGCGAAATTCTTCTTCTAGATACCCTCGCACCAACACAGGTCATCAGCAAGCGATGCAGAGCACTGAAATTGCCGAGGCTATCGGTGGGCGAGCGATCGTGTGGGCCATAGCCGGCGGTTAGGACCAAGCTTGACAGGCACAAAAATAGAGGCAACGATGCGGTACTGCTAAGGCGTTCCCTTCTTCGCGCAAAACACCATCAAGCTACTCCCAAACGGCGTACCCGCTGCGCCAAGCGTTCGTGTCTTCCTGAGCAGTTAAGTAAGTTCCAGACGCCAAAAGCAGGCTAATCACAACCCGGAATCGCTAAAATCGCGGCATCTCCGTCTAGCGCTCGAGGGCGCATACTTTCAACTAAAAAACCTGAGTCGTTGGCCGTGAAATCCGGCGTGGGCGGAAAATGCTACCACAAGCGACGAAGATACTGACGATTCCGGTTCGGTTCCCATTGCAAAAGGCCTCGTTTTGGGGTAGCTTTGTAATGATGAATGATAGTCAGAGCTTCGCGCTCATGTCTTGTTGCCCGACGTGTTGTTGCTGTGCGTCGACTGGCACGGGGAGCGCCGCTACCTAGGATTTGATTCTAGCTCGGCTTTTGCAACCCACCGCCAGAAACGACTGGTTGGTGGGTTTTTTGTTTTTAGGGCCAAAATTTTAAAATGGAAGCACTCAGTCAAATCCGCCCGATGCCTTGCAGCAGCTCTATGGAGGCAAGCGCGTGAACGGCGCCAATGACGTAATCGCCTATTGCCGCATCGGTGAGCGCAGTTCGCATACCTGGTTCGTTCTGAAGTATCTTCTGGGCTACGGCAACGTGAAGAACTACGATTGCTCGTGGACCGAGTGGGGCAACCTAGTCGGCGCACCCATCATGAATTCATCCGCTGCGGCAGCGGCAACGAATTAAGCCGGAGCAAGTAACCCAAATCAGGCGCGGTCGCCAAGTGGTAAGGCAAAGGTCTGCAAAACCTTTATCGGCGGTTCGATTCCGCCCCGCGCCTCCAAATTATAGGAATGGAAGTCTCGCTCGAGCAACCGAGTCCGGTGCCCACTCTTCCCCAGTCAGTTTCGCGGAAGGGTGGGCATTTTTGATTTTGGGCTGCGTGCTGTTGAAGGTGGGTGCCGCACCCGTCGGATTTACGTGTGGTCTTTTTACTTACGGTTCTACGCTCGTATCTTCCCCGGGTGCCCCGCTCTTCCCCGGTTTGGGAAGGGTGGGCGTCAGCTATCGCAGCGCGGGCGCAGCGGTAGTTGGGGCTAGCCGTTCTTCCGACGTGGCATCGCTCTCGCGCTCGTTGGACGAATGTGCGGTTTTCGCTCGTTCCAGCGCCGCCTGGACGCTAGCGCAAATATTTGCCGCGCCCACGTGATGCTCAAATGCCGCCTGACGCATCAACTGTGCCGGTTGCTCCCGTGCGCCGCATAGAATCAGCGCCCGCCCGGAACCGTGCACCATGTCAGCCAGTTTCTCCAGAGCCTGTAAACCAGTAGCGTCGATCGCCGTCATATTCCGCAGCCGCAAGATCAGGATGGGCGGCAACTCCGGAATCCGCGAGATGATTTCCTCTATTTTGTCGGTGGCCCCGAAAAGAAACGGCCCATGAATCCGAAATATACTCACGTAGGAAGGAATGTCTCTGTATTGCAAAATGTGTGCGTAGCCTTCCCGAAGATATGCGTCGGTCACCTGCGCCACGGTGGTCGTGGCGGTCACCTTCCGAATGAATACCAGCGCGGCGAGAATCATTCCGGCTTCCACCGCCACCGTCAGGTCCGCGAAAACGGTGAGCAAAAACGTAATCATCCAGGTGCCGATTTCCAGCTTGGATAACCTGAGGAGCTGCGGTATCTCCTTCCACTCTCCCATGTTGTAGGAAACCATGAACAGGATCGCCGCCAAAGCCGACAGTGGAACGAATCGCGCCCACGGCGCGGCAAACATAATGATCGCCACAAGCGTAAGTGCATGAACCATGCCGGCGACCGGAGTTTTCGCGCCGCATCGAATATTGGTCGCGGTTCGAGCAATAGCGCCAGTCGCCGGTATCCCCCCGAACAGCGGCGAAAATATATTGGCAACTCCCTGAGCGACCAGTTCCACGTTCGGTTCGTGCTTGTCGCCGCTCATCCGGTCCGACACCACCGCGGACATCAGCGATTCAATCGCGCCTAACGTGGCTACAGTGATGGCCGGGGAAATTAGGGGTCGCAGCAGGTACAGGTGAAAATGCGGCACCTGCAATTTCGGGAAGCCGGATGGAATTCCGCCAAAGCGAGTTCCGATCGTCTCCACCGGCAGTTTGAAAATCACCACCAACGCTGTGCCCACAAAGAGCGCCACGATGTAGGCAGGTACCTTCTTCACGTATTTTGTGAATCCAATTATCAGCAGGAGAACGGAAACGCTAAGGGCGGTCTCGGTTAGGGAAAGTGAACGAAAATTGCGGACCTCAACTTCGATGCGCGACAAAAAATCGCCCGGAACGCTGGCGATCTGCAGCCCAAAGAAATCCTTGATCTGGGTGCTGGCGATAATCACCGCGATGCCGTTGGTAAATCCAACCACCACCGGACGGGGAATAAATTTCACCGCGGTGCCGAGGCCGGTAACCCCCAGCAGCACCAATATCACGCCGCCCATGAGCGTGCACATATACAGGCCGTCGAGGCCGTAGCGGCTCACGATTCCGAATACCACAACAACAAATGCGCCGGTAGGCCCGCCGATCTGGGTGCTGGACCCGCCCAGAGCGGAAATTAGAAATCCAGCGACGATGGCGGTGTACAGGCCAGCCTGCGGGGTGACCCCAGAAGCAATGGCGAAGGCCATCGCCAGCGGAAGCGCTACCAGGCCGACGGTGACGCCAGCTACAGCATCCGCCGCGAACATGTGCCGGTCGTAGTGCTTCAGCTTTAAAACGGATTTAGGGAGCCAGTCTTTCGAAGCCATTCCTGCTCGCAGTAGGCCGAAACCGCATACTTATTATAGGTGGGCGAGTGGTGCAGCGGGGGCGGAGGACTTGGCGCTGTTTCCGAATACAAACACGGATGAGCGCAACTTAGTGCAGCGCCTGCGCCAGAATCGGCGCCGGAGCCAGTACGTATTGCGGACGCCAACGAATCAGGCGTTAGTTTCCGGCCTTCGCATTTCGTCCGGCGTTCTCCCCGGTTGTGGAAACAGCGAGCACCAGCGATGCCAGGTAGATCAGAACTCCAAGGCCGATCAAAGATACGGCCACAAACGCAAAGAGAACAAAAGCCAGAGGATGAACCCACCGCAAACTGACGAGTTCCACCGCCGCGCCCAAGATGATCAGCACACTCGCAACACGTATGAAAGTTTGAATTCCCAGTCCGCCAAATTTCATTGGCCGGGCCTCCACATTTTCAGCTGGCCTACTTGGGATGCGTTGTGAACGGTATCGTGGCAGCCGCTGGAAATGCACGATACCTGGTTGGTGGTAAGCGAATCCATCATCGGGTGGTGAACCGGATTTTCCTCAAAGTTGCGAGCGCCGGCGTGGCAATGCAGGCACTGCAGGTTGCTGTAGCCGCCGCTGATGTGGATGGTTGCGGGTGGAGTGCTCAGATACTGGATGTAGATCCGTTTTACGCCCTGCAGCTTGTCCTTAAAAGGGCCGTAGATGGTGTAGTCGGTGTGGCAGGCATAACAGGCCATGTCTGGCGACACGCGGTGGTTCTGAAAATGCTGGGCTGCCAGGTAAGTGGGGTCGTCCACGTACAGGCTTTGTCCGTGGGTTGTCATACTGTGGCAGGAAACGCAAAATTGCGTTTGTTCCGAGCGCTGCATATGAGTGGACATGCCCGCCTCGATGCATAGCGCCGGCAGAACACATAACGCCACGAAGGCCAGAATCTTGCCGGTGGTTCCCGCGGTGATCGCGGGACGCACCAGCAACACCGCGGTCAGCGCGATCGTCACTACGATTAACGCGACGAGAATTCCGGTGGATCCCATCACAGTTCCTTGTGGCACGTGCGCGTTCGCGCCAAGCTACGATTCGCGCGACGGAGGACAGTCTCTCAGGAGATCATTACTTCTTGGCCAGACCTCGGACGTAAGTGACAAGTCCTTTGATCTGAGCGTCGCTGACCTTGCCCTTGTATGCCGGCATCGGGGACTTCCCATTGGTAATGATGGCCGTCAATTCCGCGTCGGTCTGCTTCTGCACTTCCGCGGATCCCAGATCGCGAAGCTTGAGAGACTTGCCCGCTGTTGTGTTACCGCTTCCGTCGCCGCCGTGGCAACCCGCGCACTTCGCCTTAAAGACTCCAGGCGCGTCGTCCTGCGCGCGCAGCGTCGCACTGAAAAGACACAGCACCGCCGCCAGTACAACCGCGGACCAGCCTACTTGAGCCATCGGTCGGTTCATTTTTTTTTCTCCTTGAGTTCGCAAAGACCGCTCCAATTGGTTTACCCTTGCGCCCTTAAAACGCGTAACGTAACGCGAATGTGGCGGTGCTGCCGTTGAAATCCTGTATCGGAATGGCCGCCAGCCCCGAGGGATTTTGCACTCCCTTGGTATTGAAACCGTAGTAGTTCCAGGCCATTTTGTAGCTCACGCCTTTGTACAAATCAACGACCACGTTGCCGTACGGCTTCAGGTAATTGAAATCCAGCGTCCCGTTTGGCGTCAGTGGATTAAGCGCAACTTGCTGCAATGCAGGAGCCGGGGACGCCGCGAATTGAGGTTGATTGAAATACGGTGAGGTGCCGCGGACCACTGTGCCGTCATATCCGAACGACGCGGTGACACGTTTCGACGCTTTCCATATCACTCCGCCGTAAGCGAAGTGATCCGCGCTGGTATAGACCGCCAATGCGCCCAGCGGAACCGGTGAACTCGCGGTGGGGCATGGTGTGGTCCCCTCTAGCCCCGGTGCGATACCCTCGCTATAGCAAATGTCGATCTGCGAATATACGTCCCAGTTGTTGTATCCGAAATTAACCGACAACCGCGGGCTCGCCGTGATCATCGCCGACAAGCTGTAGGTGCGGTCGTGCTCCTGATTATTTACGGTGTACAGGTTGTTCTGGTTCTCGTGAATATCCACCGCGCCATCGACGCTTACCCACGGCCGTGGCCGGTAGCTCCCGTGGATCTTATAGGACTGGACGTGTTGCGGATCGGTGCGTGTGAATGAGTTGTCGTTGTTGCCGAACTCGAAGTCCCCGGTGATCCGCAGACTATCCACCGGCCGCGCCGTCAGCCCCACCAACAATGCATTCTCGTTGATACTGACGAGGTTGCGTGACGTGTCGTTGCCTGCTGACGGTCCTGAAAATACCAGCGAACCATTCACCCCAGGGGTGCAGGCCGATGCCATCGCGCAGTCCCCGCGCGCCGCGAAGTAATCATTCGCCGCTGTGCCTCCCGCGCCACCCGGGAAATAAGTTTCCGCGGTCATGAAGGTCGAGTCGAAATCGGCGATGGTACGATTTGTGTAGATGTAACCGACCCTGCCGCTAAGCCGCTTGCTCAGGTCGTACTGCATTTCGAATGTGTCGGATTTCAGGTTTTGCGCCAGGAATGTAGACGTCAGGCCATAAGTTGTGTCCGCCGGCGACGACGCGCTGTGGTTGGGACAGGTCACGGCAGTGAATGGTGTGGCGCAGGGCGTAGCCTGGGGCTGCTCCAAACCAATCAGGCCCGGCTGCTGCTGTTCGAATAGGTTTGTCTCGCCCAGATCCCATACCCCCGGGGTGCGCCAGTTGTCGTAGCGGAAGGTGTCTACGATCCGCAAGTTGTCGGTCACCGAATACACCCCTGACCAATCCGCATTCACCGATACTCGCTTGGCGTCCGCAGGTCCATTGGTGACGCCTCCGCGGGTATCATTGCGGGCCGTCAAATCGTTCACCGTCTCGTTGAAGTCCGGAACCGAATTGTTGGCCGTGCTGTACCCTAGCGAGCCAGACGTCTCGAATTTATTGAAATAGTTCGATTGGAAACGCAGCCGCTCCGTAGGCATGAAGTTGTGCGCCCGGTCCACCTGACTGTAAGAAAGGAAACCGTTGCAGTTCGGATTCACGGTCGGTGGCGTGGTTGCGGCACTGGCGATGGGAGCAGCGCATGGCAATACCTCGCCGCCACTCGATGCCCAGACGATCCCCAGGTCAACCGGCGTACCGTTAGGGAGCTGGTAACCAAAGTTCTGCGGGTCCGCGATGGGATTGTCGGTGACGCTGTTGTTCTGCTGGAAGTAACTCAAGAACTGATCGTAAGAGATCGTAGTGCGCGGCAGCACCCGGAAATCGACGCCGGCGCGGTAGGCATTCGTCGTATAACTGAAATTCTGCGGGAATGCCGGTATGGTTCCGCCATCCGAGGTGAAGAATCCGGGGCCCAGATCACGGTTGCGTGAGTATCCCAATCGAAATCGCACGCGCGAATTGGGAAATAGGGTTAGATCGTAGTCCTGCATCCGGCGCACTAGATCCAGGGCGTGGGGCGAATTGATGATCGGCGTCGTGGGGCTTATCGCGGCATTGGTGGTGATGGGATTCAGCGGATTCGCGAACAAGTTCCAGTCCCAGAAATTCTTATCGCGGCGAAAGAGCACGCGAAAGTCGTAATATTTATTCTTCTGGATCCGCAGCCGGCTCACGTCGTTCGGATCGCCGCCGTAGCCGAAGTTGCTGAAATTCAGGTTATCGAACAGCAGGCCGTTGTGGCCGAGTGAGCGCATTTCCACCGAGTAATCCAATAAACGAACACCGGATCCCAGGTTGATGAATGTGTCGTAGGTGTCCTGATTGCCATTCACCCAATTCGCGCGGTAGCCCACCTCCATCGTCTGCTGGATGTTGTAACCGCCGGCGTCGGTGCCCTTGGTTTCCCCGGAGGCATCTTGCGCGCGGGAAGCCGGCGAGGCCAACAAGCCAGCGAGCAGAATGCCGCAGCAGAGCGATGCAGACGCGAGACCGTATTTCATAATTTTCTACCCCGCCGCAGACTCGCCGCTGCCGGCCATTGGTTCGGCGCCAACTGTTTCCTCATCGCAGGATCGGTTTTCATTTCCGGCTCTATTTGAAAAATGTGGAGCTGAAGCTGGATCCGTGAATCTCCACGTGGCACAGGGTGCACGCCTGGAAGAAAGTGTTCTGGTTGTGGAACGATGGAGTTCCGGGCGCACCACTGAAACTGGAAGTGGTGTGGCACTGCAAGCAGAGCAGATTTACGTTGCTCACCTTCAGCAGGTGCGGATTCGGGCCCCCGTGCGGCAAGTGGCAGGCCTGGCATCCATCCACCTTGACTACTTCATGCTCGAACACAAAAGGTCCTTGCTTGTCGGTATGGCATTTGAAGCAGACCGCATCCTGGGTCGAGGAGTTTCGTACTTGCTTGGGCTTCACCGACCCGTGCACGTTATGGCAATCGCTACAGACCAGCAACCCTTCGTTGACGCGATGGTGGAAGGGCATTTCGAACTGCGGCTTCTGCTGCAGGTGGCACCCGTAGCAGAGTTCCGGCTGGGATTTCACCAGCAAGAATTCCTTGGTCTGCGCGTGGTGCGGTGAATGGCAGGAAGTGCAGCTCACGTCGGCGCGTGCATGCAGCGAATTAAGCGCGTTCATATGCTGCGTACCACCCGCGTGGCAGCTCAAGCAGCGCGCGTTAATCTCTTTCGCGGAGTGTTGCTCGAAGACAAAAATCTTCGTTTTGTCTCCGCCGCCCGCCACGTGTGCCGCGCCCGGTCCGTGGCACCCTTCGCATCCCTGATGCGACGGTCCGCCTCGGGTATCGAGCGTGGTCTTCCAATGAGCGGTCTTCTCCCAGCCGCTAAAGACGTCGGCATGGCAGGTCTTGCAAGTTTCTGAGCCTACATAATCGGAAGCACTCGGCGCAGACTTGCCGGGGGCGCTTTTTTCCTGGGTCGCCGATGCTGTTTTATCGTTGCTGGGCGGCGCCTGAGCCTGTGCCAAAACGATGGCCGCGAACAGGCTGGATGCAATAAGCAGTCCCACGAGTTTCGAGACTCCCAAATGTGCTATCCAGCGGCCATATCTCATCAACGAGGCCCACCGTTGGTGAGAATCACCTTGAGGGCTCCCTCTTTCCCTGCGTTTCCAAAGGTGTCGTACGCCTTCATGATGTCGTCCATCGCGAAGCGATGGGTTACCAGCTTGCTCGGCTGCAGCTTGCCCGAGCGCACCACCTTCAACAGCATCGGCGTTGTAACCGTGTCCACCAGCCGGGTGGTAAGCGAAATGTTACGGTCCCAGAGTTTCTCCAGGTGCAGTTCCACCGGTTTGCCGTGCACCCCGACGTTCGCGATGTGTCCCCCCGGCGCAACGATGGCCTGGCAGATAGCGAAGGTAGCTGGGAGCCCAACTGCCTCGATGGCCACGTCGACGCCGGCCCCCTCGGTCAGCTCCATCACTCGATGGGCGGCGTCTCCAGCCGCGCTGTTGATCAACGTGGTTGCACCGAATTTCTTGGCCACCGCCAGACGCTTGTCGTCCAGGTCGATGATGTAGATCGTCGCCGGTGAATAGAACTGCGCCGTCAGCAAGACCGCGAGCCCAACGGGCCCGGCACCCACGATAGCCACCGAGTCGCCGGGCTTCACTTGCCCGTTCAGAACACCGCACTCGAAACCTGTGGGCAAAATGTCGCTGAGCATCACCATGTCTTCTTCATTGGCGTCCGCCGGGAAATGGTAAAGACTTCCATCGGCTTCGGGGATGCGCACGTACTCGGCCTGAGTTCCGTCGATGGTGTAGCCCAGAATCCACCCGCCGCGCCGGCAGTGGGAATAGATTCCTCGCTTGCAGAAATCGCACTTCAGGCAGGCGGTGACGCACGAAATGATCACCTTGTCTCCGGCGTGAAACTCCGAGACGCCCGTTCCGATCTGCTCGACTACGCCAATGCCTTCGTGGCCGAGAATGCGTCCGTCGGTCACCGCCGGGAGATCTCCCTTTAAAATGTGCAGATCGGTTCCGCAAATCGTCGAAGTGGTAACTCGCACGATGGCATCGCGCTGATCCTGAATAGCGGGGCGCGGCTTGTCCTCCCACCCACGCTTGCCGGGGCCATGATAGACCAGCGCCTTCATGCTCTTGCTGGCGCATACAATTGCGGCATTCGGAGCTGCCAGTTCGGCGGTTGTCATCAACACTCCTGACTTCGTCGAAAACTCAATAAATGATAGTGCAAGGCAAAAAACCCCACTGTGCGCTACCGCACACTATTGAAAATTAACGAAAGGGCTCGGGAATCCCGCCGGCATGCGATCGCTCTTTATGCGCCGCACAGAAATTCCATGCGCGACACACACCGGCGGCATTATCGATTCATCGCGAGAGTAATTCTGTGACGCTTGTCATACGCGGGCGCACTAGCGTCGCTGGACTTGGAACGGAGGGATCAGGCGTCTAAATAATTTCTCGAGTTCGGACTTGTTCGCGATCACCAGCGTCGAACCGCGAATCTCCAGCAAACCCTGGCGAAGAACCGCGTAACGGTTTCCCGCGACGAACCAATTATCTCGGCAATCTCTTCGTGGGTCAGCGTCATGGTCACACGGCGGGAACCGTTTGCCTGGCCGCATGCCGCGAGGTCTACGTTGGATCCGGCATGGCCCGGTGACCGCTGATCTCGTCGATGTGGATGCAATAAAAAACCGGCAAGTCTCGGTTGAAGCGCCCACGGGTCTGGGCGCTTGCGAATCCCGCCTGCCACCACAGGGACCTTTTCTCGAGCACTGACTGTGCTCGTTGTCTTCTGTCGGCGTACTCCGGCGTATCTGGAAATTCCTCGTAGCGCCCTCGAACCACAACGCTGGTCCACTCGATGTGGCTCTTCACTTCATCAGCCTCCACCGCCACCAGCGGGTTCGAGCGCATCCACTCAATCTTTTGACCTAGCGTCCCGAACCCATAGAGACGCTCAGGTTCGTAGGCGAAGTAGATCGGAACAATGTATGGCTGGTTGTCACGCGCACAAGCCAGCCGCCCAAACCCCAACCGGGCCAGCAGTTCGTAACACTCTCCCGAACGCAACTCACTGACGAGCATCTAAGACCTCCCTCGAGCTCCCGCGTTAGCTAGGAATTCAGACGGGGCCGAACGTACCTAGCCAGAGCCAGTATACACAGCGCGCAGATTGTACCGTCGTATTTGCGGACGATCCAGGCGGCCAGAGGCAGCACGAATCAAGATTGGCAGGACTCGTTGCGAGGGTTGCAGTTAGCGGACCCGGCGTTCGCTTTCAGCGATTGGAGCATCGTTGATGCTCGCCAGACGCCGTTGCATCAGACCATCCTCATTGAACTCCCACAGCTCGTTGCCGTAGGAGCGATACCACTGGCCCGACTCGTCGTGCCATTCATACTCAAAACTCACCGCCATGCGATTGCCCAGACAGCCCCACAAAGTTTTCTTCAGGCGATAATCGAGTTCCTTGGCCCACTTGCGGCGCAGGAACGCTTTTATCTCCTCTCGGCCGTGGATGAACTCAATGCGATTGCGCCATTCCGAATCGACCGTATACGCCAGGGCAACCCGCTCGGGATCCTTCGAATTCCAAGCGTCCTCCGCCGCTTGCACCTTCCAGCGCGCCGCCTCTAGCGTATAGGGTGGCTTAAGAGATTTCGGATCGATCGGGCTCGTTGACATGGTCAGCTCCCGTTCTAGAGCGTCAGTAGCTCTTCATGAAATCCGCCGATTTGCCGCGCGCGGTCCACGAAATGAATCTCCAAAATCCAATGCCGTTCCTGGCCGAACTCGTCCACCCCGCGCATTCGGAGAGGATTGTCGGGATGAACGTAAAGGCTCACCTTGTCGCCGGGTATACGCTCATGAGGAAATTGGCCGAGCAGGTGGCCGGCGATCGGGCCGCCATATTCCCAGCCATATTTTTTCGCGAGCTCCTGCGCGTGACGAAACAGAGCGCTGGCGGTTATGTCCGGGTGGGTGTGGAAATATTGCTTACCCTCTGCGAAGGCCGCGCCGATATCGGCGCATAGCTTGTGCTTCACAGGATCGTTGCCAAGAACGAAGGTGCGGCCGAAATCCGCCTCCCACTCTTCAAACACCGGTCCAAAATCCAGAAATACGATGTCGTCGTCGCCGACCGTCAGGTCCGGTGGATTTTCGTCGTAGGGCGCCAGCGTGTTGCGTCCGGCACGAACGATTCGCTTGTGCCAGTAGGTGCTAATTCCAAACATCCGCTCGGCCAGTGCATAGATGTCCTCATTGATAGCCGTTTCCAACACGCCTGGCCGAATAATTTGCTGCTCGCCGACGGCATGAAACAGCAGACCTGCCTTTCGCTGGGCCTCGAGTAGCCCTGCTGCGCGCTCCGATTCTTCTTTTTTCATGGCACTTAGATTAGCACGCCCTTTCAACAGGCACTCTGTCCCCGGACAGCCAACTTGTTACTTCAATCCGCGCTCGGCTTGAGGCCGGCATCGCCATACACGAATCGCATGCCGCCCATGATCGCGATCAACCCGGCCAGCACCACGCCCAGTCCCGCCTTCAAGTTTCCAAAATGGGATGCAATCACCCCCACTAGCCATGGCATCAACGCCGGACCAAATCCGCTGATCGCCAGTATGGGTCCCATCACCGTGCGCGCTGCCACGCCATAACGCTCGATGGCTCGCGCTACCAGGACCGGATAAATCAGCGCGCATCCCAGCCCGGCCACCAATGCTTCTCCGAACAGCGGGATCAATGACGGCGAGAGAAGCAAGAGAATACTGCTGAACAACGCACAGGCCGCACTGGCCTCGACCACCAGCTTGCTTGAAAGTTTCTTCAGGATCGCCGATCCAAGAAACCTGCCTACCATCATACCCGCCCAAAAAAACGACGGGGCAATAACCCCCGCCTGGAGTCTTTCGACGCTGGAGAGTTCGCGCGAGTACATCGCCAGCCATCCGCCCAGCGAAGCCTCTGCTCCCTCGTAGAGAAACAGCAGGATAATGAGCGCCACTGCATAGTAGTCTCGCGGAATTTCGATCGGGGCAGTCGAAGTGGAAATGCTGCCGGCACCGCGCAACTCCACCAAATCTACCGGTGTGGCGGCGAACACTGCACCCAAAAGCGCCGCCGCTACAGCCAGACCAATCAATAGATCATGCAACCGAGTGGGGGATTGCATGAACTGCACAATAAACGGGCAGGCCACCGCGCCCACCGCCCACGAAAAATTAACCAGGCTCAACGCTCCGGACCCTTCGGACGCGTAGGCTTCGCCGATCCAGAGATTCGTTCCCGACGTAAGAAAGCCGATACCGAAGCCAAAGACGAAAACAGCCAGCAATGCCAACATCCATGATCCGTGCAAAAAGAACGCTGCTCCCGCACCCACCAGCGCAAAGCCACCTACAAAAGCGGGCCGAAACCCAAACCTGGGTATGAGCCAGCCCGAGAGGAAATTCGACAGCACCGCTCCCAGGAATTGCGCTGCGAAGAATAATCCGGCCTGCGAATCGTTCAATCCCCAGCGTTGTACCAGGGTTGGTAGCGCCGGTCCGAGCAGAACCTGACAAATGCCGGTGAGCACGAAGCCCACGTGTAGCGATACCGTGACCATGCGTCTGGGCTCAGAGGGATGGGGAGGGGAGTGCACCGAATCAAAATAATCTCATCAATCTGCGATCTTTTCAGCAGACAAAGGGCACAGTCATGTCATGAAGGGCGCAATGGAAATTGCAGCGGGGAGCGGTTTTGAATTTGACGTTAGGGGGTGGGATTCCGGTCAGCTTTTTCCAGGGGCCGCTGCCTTCGCGGTCGACTCGCGCACCACCAGCTCAGGCTCGACCGCGATCTCCGGCACATATTCAGACCGCTTCTCAATCTGCTCGAGTAACGTGCGCGCGGCGATCTCTCCCATTTCTAGCAAAGGCTGGCGCACCGTGGTCAGGCTCGGCCGGGTATACGCCGCATTCGGTATATCGTCGAATCCAATCACGGAAATATCGTCCGGGACGCGCAGTCCCGCTTCATCGATCGCCCGAATGGCGCCGATCGCAGCCAAATCGTTGAACGCAAACAGGGCCGTAAATCCACGCGATTTTCTCAGCAGCTCTTTCGTCGCTTCATAGCCCGGTTGCGGCGAAGCGCCGGTTTGAGCCTCGACCACAAATTCCGTCCGAATGCTGTTTTGCAGCGCGTCGGCCGCCTCACAAATCCCTTCCCACCGGTCGCCGGTGTCGGCGCTGGTCGGCGGACCCTTCATCAGCGCGAACTCCCGGTGCCCCAGCTCAGCCAGATGCTTGAGGGCCATCCTGCCAGCATGACGGTGGTCGAGAATGATGTTGGTTACTCCGTCCACACGGTGGTGGCCGGCGATTGCAACGGTAGGTAGGTTGGGTTTCTCGGCGATGGAAGTCGCCACCGCGATAATTCCCTCCGCCCCGCGCGACTCCAACAGGTGGGAATAGGATTGCAGCAGCTCCGGGTTATGCCGGTGAATCATCGTGAGGAAAAAATAGTTTTGCTGCCGCAAATATCGTTCTACGCCGCTGATCACCATCGCCCCGTAAATGTCGCCGATCTCTTGCGCGATCACTCCGATGGTGTAGGTCCGTTTCACGCGCAAGGAGCGCGCCAGAAAATTCGGTTTGTAGCGGAGTTCCCGCGCCGCCTCCAGAATACGTTTCCGGGTCCGTTCCGGTACCGAAGCGGACGCATTCGAATTATTTAACACCGCGGAAACGGTTCCGGCTGTCAACCCGACTCGTTTGGCGACCGCTTTCAGCGTCACCACCCGCGGAACCTCAGGTTTAAGGATCTCTTTATGGCGCTTCATTCCGTGTTTCCCAAATCAGCAGTAGGTGCCCTGGTGTGGCCCGGAGCGCCCAAGGGTATCGCGAAATCCCCCGGGCTGGCGATCTATCTTTGTACGTTCACATATACGGATACCGCCAGGTTACTTACCACTTCTATAATCTGTTCGATCCTCGCGGGAAGCGAATTTCGGTCTCTAATTCGAGGATCTTTTACCGCGGTTGATCTTCAAGCCTCACCATCGCCCGGCCATTCGTTGCCATTAAAATCCGGTAGCGCAGTGAGCAAACCATCTTGGCCGCTATTCGCACTATTCCGGCTTTATCCTAATTATCATAGACGTTAGAGCGTTGGTTTGGTTTTTTCGAAGGCTCCGTTAACGTCCACGGCGTAAGTGGATCGGCACTTTTCGGTTTGTTCTCGAGTGCGACTGGCCGATTCCTATAAAGCGTGTATTTATTCCAAAAACTATATGATTACCTGAACATAGGTAAAACCCTGTAGAAAATCGTTATTTTCCTTGACAAGATATGGCCATCAGGCGCTAAATCCCCGCAGACGACGCATTCAACAACCCGATGGGTTGCATCCAGAATTCTTTGCTCCGTCGCGTTGGCTGAATTTGTGCGAAAAGGTCGGCGTCGGCCTTTAATGCCTTCAGGGGTGGGAGGATTTTAAAAAATGAATAATTTGCGTTTCCGTTCGTTCGCTGTAGCTATTCTCGTGGTGTTCGTTTTCTTCGCTTGCCTCGCTACATTCACTATTCCTGTTGCGGCGCAATCAACCTTCGGTTCGATTTCTGGAACCGTCTCGGACGCCACCGGCGCCTCCATGGCCGGCGCCTCCGTTACGTTGACCAACCTCGGGACTGGTTCCACACAAACATTGTCGACCAATCCGGACGGCTTGTACTCGTTCGTAAATCTCAATCCGGGCGCCTACAGCCTTAACGTTGAGAAAACCGGCTTCAAGCATTTCCGCCGCGATCCGATCAACGTGCAAGTGCAACAAGCCGTTTCCATCGACATCGCCATGGAAGTTGGCGCGGTTTCCCAGGTGGTCGAAGTCACCTCCGAGACTCCGCTGCTGCAGCCCACCACATCTTCGCTGGGCCAAGTCATCGAAGAACGCAAGGCCAATGAAATTCCTCTCAATGGCCGCAACGTTTTCAACCTGATCACGCTCTCCCCTGCCGCGATCGCCCAAGGCGGATCGGGCGGTTCCCCGGTGGGCCAGAACCCATTTAGCTGGGGGAACTATCAGGTCGGCGGCTCGTTTGCAAACGAAAGTGCCGAGTATCTTGACGGCCAGCCTCTCAATATCGGCTACATCAATCTGCCCATTCTGATTCCGGATCAAGACTCCATCGGCGAATTCAAAGTGCAATACAACAACCTCGGACCGGAATGGGGGAAGTTTTCCGGAGGCGTGGTAAACCTGAGCACGAAATCAGGTACGAACGGTCTCCACGGCACCGGTTATGAGTTTCTGCGCAACAAGGATTTGAACTCGCGGGGAGCTTTCGCACCAACCAACCCGCCCTACGTTCAGAACCAGTTCGGCGCCGCCGTGGGTGGGCCGGTGATCAAGGACAAGACGTTCTTCTTCTTCGGCTATGATGGCTATCGGCAGCGTACCGCATCCACCACCATCACCACCGTTCCAACGGCAGATGAGCGCACCGGTGTTTTTCCGGCCGATGTGCCAATTTTTGACCCGCTCAGCGTGAGTGCTGCCTGCATTGCGACCGCGATGGCTGCTAACTGCGGCCGTACTCAATTCGCCGGTAATACCATACCTAGTTCGGAGATCAATCCCGCGGCGGCATTGGAATTGAAATATATTCCGAACCCGACCAACAGCTCGGAAACCAATAACTTCGTTACCAACTCCGCCTCGGGAGGAAATACCAATCAGTACGTCGGACGAGTGGATCAAAACCTCACCAGTGCCCAGCATCTTTTTGCCCGGTACAACTTTTTCCACCTGCTCGATTTGCCCACCGACCCCTTCGGTACCGGTTTGTGCGCGGATCGCTGCGCCGAGGTGTACCAGGCCAATGCGCTAGCGCTGGACTACAACAACGCGATCAGGTCCGACCTGATTCTGGACATCAACGCCAGCGGATCGCGATTCCATTATCTGCGCTCTCCCAAGAATTCAGACTTCGACCTCACCCAGTACGGATGGCCGACCGCGTACAACAGCGAAGTCCCGTCTGCCGCCCGGTCACCGTTCACACCATGTTTCAACGGCGAGGATCCCGTTGTAACTTGTTCGCAAGGCCAGAGTTTCATCACCGACCACAATACCCAATTCAACATCTCGCCCAATGTCACCTGGATTCGCGGGCACAACACCTTCATATTTGGCGGTCAGCTCGAAGTAGGCTACGATAATTACGCCCAAACCAATATCGCCAGCGGGGCCTTTTCCTTTAACGGCGCCTGGACGCAAGACAATGCCGTAACACCCACCACTGGCACTGGCTCATCATTCGCTGATTTCCTCCTGGGATATGGCCAGAACCAGCAAAGCGTCTACAACCATAACTTCGGCGAAGCGCAGATCCCCGCCCTAGTCGCCGGCAAACAGACCTACCGCGCGCTCTACTTCGGAGATACCTGGCGCGCTACCCCCAAGCTGACCGTGAACTATGGTTTGCGGTACGAGCTGCCGGGTACGTGGTCCGAGCGTTTCAATGACATGACTTACTGGAATCCGGGTGCTACCAACGCCACCGTTACAGGCTGTAGCGGTGCCGCCGGTTCGTCGTGCCCCGGCGACGTTTTCCTGGTCAAAGATGGAGTGAACACTTCGCGCAATAACCTCCCTCTGGACAAGAAGGCGTTCTCGCCGCGCTTGGGCCTCGCTTACAGCTTCGACCAGAAGACGGTGATTCGCGCGGGCTACGGCATTTTCTTTATTCCCAACTATGTGTCGTTCGGTCTCAACCCCAACAACGATTCGATCAACTTGGCCAGTACGCTCTGGCTAGCCACTACCAACGGCGGTCTCTCGCCGGACAGCACGCTCACCGCGACCGATTGCGTTTTCACCACGGGGAGCCTATCCTGCCCGACCAACGGACCCTTCGGTCCCAATATCGTCACGCCGCTGGGACGAGGCAACGCCTCGGCCTTCGACGCCGGCGGAAACGTTACCGAGGCGCCGTATACCCACCAGAAATATGGCTACGTCCAACAGTACAACCTGGACATACAGCGCCAACTGGCAGGTGGTATTTTCGTGGACATAGCTTATGCCGGTTCGCATGGGGTTCACTTGGAGCAATACGACACACAAATCGACCAGATTCCCGATGCGGATCTCTCCCAAGGATCGGCTCTGGTGGCCCAAGTGGCTAACCCATTTGTGGGAATCACCACGGTCAGTTCGCTCAATCCAACCACCAATCCTACGATCAACGCGGGCCAGCTTCTTCGCCCCTATCCCGAATACGGCGGTATGAGCCTGGCGGGATATGGTTGCTGCGGCAGCACGTACAACTCACTGCAGATCACCGCAACGAAGCGATTCCACGGCGGAGGAACGTTCCTCGCTGCCTACACCAACGCGAAGCTATTGAGCAATACCGATACGCTTACGTCTTGGCTGGAGACCGGTGTAGGTCAGGTTCAGGATTGGAACGATCTGGGCGCCGAGAAATCCCTATCGTCGCAAGACGTTTCGCAACGGTTGGTGTTCAGCTACGTTCTCGACTTGCCTTTCGGCCACGGCCAAAAGTACATGTCGGACGTCAGCGGCGTGATGTCTAAAGTCGTGAGCGGTTGGGGAGTGGACGGTGTCACTACCTTCCAAAAAGGTTTCCCTCTGCCCATCACCTTTGCCGGATCTACACCTCTATCTAGCGCCGGTTTCGGCATCGGCACCCTGCGTCCAAACGTGGTGGCCGGTTGCGCAAAAGCCACCTCGGGCAGCGCGACGCAAAGGGTCGACAGCGGTGCATGGATCAATTCCGCTTGCTTCTCTGCGCCAGCCGATTGGGGATTCGGGGACGAACCACGAGTTGACCCGACGCTTCGCGGTGAGGGAATCAATAACTGGGATTTCGCGCTCTTCAAGACCACCAGTTTCGGTCCCGAAGATCGGCTGGGCGTCCAGTTGCGAGCGGAGTTCTTCAACACCTTTAACCGCGTGCAATTCGGACCTCCGAATACGGCTTTCGGTTCGCCGAATTTCGGAATCGTCAGCGATCAGTTAAACAATCCACGCTTGATTCAATTCGCATTGAAATTCATGTTCTAGCATCAAGTGGATCAAAGGTGGATGTCTCCGGGCATCCACCTTGTTCCACCGCAGATGGCATCGGATTCGGTTCGCGCAAAAAATCACGGCCACCCTCATGACATCCGCTCTCCCCTTGCGCCAGTCAGAAACATACCCAAACTCGTTACCGTGCTCCTACATCCGTACCTGCCGAATCCACTTCTGTACGCATACAAAGCGCGAGTGAGTTCTGCTAGTCTTGGCCACGTCCGCACATGACCCATTTCACGCGACGCGATTTTATCGGCCGGCTAGCCCTCCTGGGCATCGCCGTGCCGGTCTTCGATGCCAAGCTTCCTCCCGGCCTGGACTTTATTCATCGCAATTCGCCCACCGCTCAAAAGTATCTGATCGAAAGTATGGGAGGCGGCGTGGCCCTGCTGGACTACAACAACGACGGCCTGCTCGACATCTTTCTGGTGAATAGCGGCCGGCTGTTCGATCGCCCCGCGGCTCCAGAGGAATTCGATCGCCACGATCCGCAATATTGGAATCGGCTATACCGTCAGAACCCCGACGGCAGTTTCACCGATGTAACCGAAGCCGCCGGCCTGGCCACCGCAGGCGATGGAAACTACGGCATGGGGGTGGCCGTGGCCGACTACGACAACGACGGCTATCCCGATATTTACGTAACGAATTACGGCAAAAACACCCTCTATCACAACAACGGCAACGGCACTTTCACCGACGTCACCGCCAAAGCCGGCGTCGCCGCGGGAGGCTGGTCCTGCTCCGCCGGCTTTTTCGATTACGACAACGACGGTCACCTCGATCTTTTCGTCACCCGCTACATGGAGTGGGACACCAAACACAGCAAGATTTGCGGGGGAGAGTGGCAAACCTACTGCCCACCCGGAGAGTTCCCGGCGACCACCAACATTTTGTATCGCAACCGCGGCGACGGTACCTTCGAAGACGTCAGCCAGCGCTCCGGCATCTCCACCCTTAAAGGACGTTCGCTGGGTGTGGCCTTCGCTGACTACGACGATGACGGATTCACCGACATCTATGTGACCAACGACGGCATGCGTCAGTTTCTATTCCACAACAATGGCAACGGCACGTTTCGAGAATGCGCGCTCGAAGTGGGCGCGTCGCTCTCCGCCGATGGCAAGCCGCTCTCCGGCATGGGCGTGGTCTTCCAGGACTACGACAACGACGGCCGCCCCGACATTCTAGTCACCGTGCTGCCTCGTGAAGTCTATGCGCTTTTTCATAATGATGGTGGCGGACTGTTCAGCTATCGCAGCCTCGAGTCTGGCCTGGGATTGCTTTCCGCTGCGAGTTCCGGCTGGGGCGTGGGCCTGGAAGACTTTGACAACGATGGCTGGAAGGATCTCTTCGTCGCGCAAAGCCATGTCCTGGACAACGTCGAGCAGATCGACCACATGCTCCACTACAAGGAGCCGCCTCTGCTGGCTTTCAATCACAACGGAAAATTCGAGCGCGCCGCCGTTTCTGGTGCCGATTCTCCGCTGGCTGGCCGTGGCGCCGCGTTCGGCGATTTAAACAACGACGGGCGCATGGACGTGGTGGTAACTTCGCTGGGCGCCAAGCCGGTAGTCTTTATGAATCACGCCGGCGCCAGTTCCGATCGCTGGCTATCGATAGCCCTTCGCGGCACCACCAGCAACCGCGACGGCATGGGTGCTCGCGTCCGCGTCAATGGTCAGACCAGGTTCGCAACCACCTCGGGAAGTTACATTTCCGCGAACGACAAGCGCTTGCACTTCGGCCTTGGCGCCGCGGATGCAGCCAAAATCGAAATTCGCTGGCCTTCCGGCATTCACCAAACTCTCGACGCCGTGAAAGCCAATCAGTTTATGGAAATCCGCGAGCCGGAGAAATCGTGATCGCCGCCATGCTTTCCATGCTCCTCGCGCCACAAGCATCGACAGCGATGGAGCATGTGCGCGCCGGTGTCGAAGCACACAAGAGTGGGCAACTGGATTCGGCGATCGTGGAGTTCCAGGAGGCCACCAAGCTTGATCCCAAGTTAGCGCTGGCCTTTGTGGATCTGGGAGCAATGTACGTCGAGAAGCGCGATTTCGGCGCCGCAATCGCTCCGCTGAAACGCGCCCTGGAGCTGAATCCGAACGTCGAGGGAGGGCACCAGCTGCTTGGGTATGCGTTGCTCGGAGAGGGCTATGCTGCGGAGTCGATCCCACACTTCGAGCAAGCTCATGACGATGACACTCTGGGCATTGCGCTCCTGGAGAGCGGTGATTATTCGCGCGCTGTGCCGCTTCTCCAGAAATCGCTGGCCAAAAATCCGAACGACCCGGATTTTCTTTATTACTACGGCCGAGCCTCCGGCCTGCTCTCCAAGCAAGTTTTTGATGACCTCGAGGCGCATTTCCCGAACTCTGCGCGTTCTCATCAGATGATGGCTCAGAATTACGCCGCCCTGCGCGATGTTCCCAACGCCGAAAAGGAGTATCGCGAAGCGCTGCGGCTCCGCCCGCAGACCTCGGGCCTGCACCTCGAGCTTGGCGAGCTCTACGCCCGCGCGCAGCAATGGGACAAGGCGGAAGAAGAATACCTCGCCGAAACTCAAATCCAGCCGGGCAGCGCTGAAGCGGCCTACCGCCTGGGCGAGGCGCTGGTGCAAGAAGGCAAATTCCACGACGCGCGCGCGGCGCTGGTGCATTCCGATGGATTGAAGCCAGACATGCCGGAAACGCTCTACATGCTCGGCAAGGCCGCGTCACTCGATGGCGATGACCTGCTCGCCGAAAAATCCTGGAAGCATGTCTTGGATCTCGAAAAAGGAACTCCTCTGGTGGCTCAGACCCATTTCTCTCTGTCTGGACTCTACCGTAAGCACGGGAAAGCGCAGCAAGCGGCCCATGAAATGGAAGAGTTTAGAGCGTTAAGCAAGGCCGGCCAAACCCCAGAACCCCCGCAGTAACACTTCGATGCTTCTATCGGTTCTGGGCGCTCCACTCTCCCCGGAGTTTGGGAAGAAGGGCGAATGTCGGAACCATAGGCGCTTGATAGTGAGGGTCGCAAATTAAGTGGATGCTCAATCACCGGCAACAAGCCGAGTAGGGATCAAACTTCGCATCGAATGGGAGAGCATATGAGCAAGCCATCCATGAACGGTCCGCGCCTGTCCCGCGGAATCGGCTCCCTGCTGGCGATCCTAATTCTTTCCAGCGCAGCAGTCCTGGCGCAGTCCGCCCCGCCTGCTTCCGGCGACGTAGAGAAGCGAGTGCAGTCCATCCTAAGCCGCATGACTCTGGAAGAAAAAATCGACATGCTCGGCGGGGTCGACGGTTTCTGTATTCGCGCTTATCCGCAGCTCGGTGTGCCTGAGCTCAAGATGGCCGATGGCCCTCTCGGCGTGCGCACCGCCGATCCCCCTGCCACGGCGGTGGCTGGCGGAATCTCGTTAGCCGCTTCATGGGATCCCGCGCTCGCCGAACGTGTTGGCAAGGAAATTGGCAGAGACGCCCGCGCCCGCGGCGTTCACTTCATGCTGGGTCCGGCCATGAATATTTATCGTGCGCCCATGAACGGCCGGAACTTCGAATACCTGGGTGAAGATCCTTATTTGGCGGGACAAATGGCCGTGGCCTATATCGAAGGAATGCAAAGTCAGGGCGTCAGTTCAACCGCCAAGCATTTCATGGCCAATAATTCCGAGTTCGACCGCCACAACACCGATTCCATCGTCGACGAGCGCACCATGCGTGAAATTTATCTTCCGGCGTTCGAAGCGTCAGTGAAGCAAGCCCATGTGGGCGCGGTGATGGATTCCTATAACCTCATCAACGGCGTTCACGCCAGCCAGAACAACCACGTCAACCTCGATATTTTGAAAGACGAGTGGGGCTTTCAGGGAGTTCTGATGTCCGACTGGGTTTCCACCTACGATGCCGTCGCCTCCGCCAATGGTGGACTCGATTTGGAAATGCCTTCCGGCAGATTCCTCAATCGGCAAAATTTACTTCCTGCAGTCCAGCAAGGTTCCGTCTCGGTAGCCACGATTGACGATAAGGTTCGCCGCATCCTGCGCACCACCATCCAGTTTGGTTGGCTGGACCGCGACCAAACCGACCTTTCCATCTCTCGCTACAATCGCGAAGGTGATCAGGTAACCCTCGATGCCGCGCGTGAAGGTGCGGTGCTTCTCAAGAACGACGGCAATTTGCTTCCGCTGCAAAAAGGCGCCGTGAAATCCATCCTAGTGATCGGACCCGACGCCTATCCGGCGGTGTCCGAAGGCGGCGGTAGTGCCCGGGCCATACCATTTGAAGCGGTGAGCTTGTTGCAGGGCATCAGCGATTATGTGGGCACCGGCGCGCATGTCCTTTACCACCCGGGCGTGCCCCGCATCGACGAAATCGCCGCCAACACTTTCTTTTCTACCGCTGCGGCCAATGGAAACCCCAAGCTCAAAGCCGAATATTTCGAGAACGAAGATTTGCAAGGCAAGCCATTTTTAACCCGCGAGGAGGACCACGTTAACGTAGGAGCTCCCAGCCGGAGTGTGTTCCCGGAACATTCAGGCTCAATCCGTTGGACCGGCTACTACACACCGGCGGCCGCGGGCCAGTACGATTTAATGGTTGCCAGCAGCGGAGAAGACGGCGGATTTTATCGTCTGTACGTCGACGAAAAACCAGTTTTGGACAACTGGCGCGAATCCAGGGACTTCCTCGGCATCGCCACCCTTTCCCTCGACTCGCGGGCCCACAAAGTGGTTATCGAGCGCCACGGGCATTCCCGATGGCTCGGGGCGCGAATGAAGATGGGAATCATATCGCAATCCGCCTACGTGTCCTCCGACGCCAAGGCGCTCGCTGCCAAAGCGGATGTGGTCGTGGTCGCCGCGGGATTCGATCCAGGGTCCGAGAGCGAAGGCGCCGATCGCACATTTCGGCTGCCTTGCGGGCAGGACCAGCTCATTCAGGAAATGGTCGCGGCCAACAAGAACACTGTCGTGGTGCTCAATTCCGGCGGCGGGGCCGATATGACCGCGTGGCTCGATCGCATTCCCGCGCTCTTGCAGGATTGGTATCCGGGGCAGGAGGGCGGCAAAGCCGTCGCGGAGATTCTCTTCGGCGACGTGAACCCTTCCGGACGCTTGCCGGCAACCTTCGAACGCCGCTGGGAAGATAATCCGGTGCATGACAGTTACTACCCGGAAGCCGGCAGCACCAAAGTTGCCTACAAGGAAGGCATCTTCGTCGGCTATCGCGGTTACGAGCACAACGGCACCAAGCCGTTATTCCCCTTTGGCTATGGCCTGTCGTATACCTCTTTCGCCTACAGCAACCTCCGCATCCAGCCGGTGAACCCTCACGACGACGCCAAATCCGAAGGCATGTACGAGGTTTCATTCGACGTCAAGAATACCGGGTCGCGGGAAGGCGCGGACGTCGCTCAAATTTACGTCGCCGAGCCGCATGCGAAGGTCCCCATGCCCCCCAAGGATTGAAGGGCTTCGCCAGAATCGATTTGCAGCCCGGAGAGACCAAGAGTTCAACCGTCACTCTCGATCGTCGCGCCTTCTCCTACTACGACGTTCCGGCCCAAAAGTGGAATATATCGTCGAGCGATTTCGACATTCTGGTCGGCCGTTCCAGCCAGAATATCCAGCTTCACGGCTCGGTGTCGCTAGTCGCCAAGGCTCAGTAGCGCAGGAGAATCTGCTATATTCGACGAGCGTGAAATAATTCAGCGTCTGCCACAGCTGAAGTTGCGGTATGCGCTGGCGACCATTTTTGTCCGGGATATTTCATGACCATTGAAGGCGATCTCGAAAAGATTGCTCTCCAGGAAAAGCGGCTCCAATTCAAGTATTTCGATGCCGACTTGGCATGGACCATCGGCTCGAATCTGAAAGAAGCCGCAGAGAGGCGCCGCGCGGCTGCCGCTATCGAAATTCAAATCAACGGCCACACTCTGTTTTTTTTCGCTATGCCCGGAACCAGCCCCGACAATGCCGACTGGATTCGCCGTAAGCGAAACACGGTGATGCGCATGCATCGCAGCTCTTACGCCATTGGCCTGATGAACGAACGCGATAAGACTACCTTCCACGCCAAGACCGGAGCGGAACTCCGCGATTTCGCCACCCATGGCGGTGGCTTCCCCATCACTATGGTCGGCGGAACGGGATGTGTCGGCTCGATTATCGTCTCTGGCTTACCCCAGCGCGAAGACCACATGCTCATTGTTTCCGTGCTCGCGGACTATTTCCATATCCCTCTGGAAGAACTGGCCCTCGATGCGGCCGCGCCAGTTTGATCGGAGAGTCTCCTGCAGATTGCATCAGGGACCGCGCCTCAAAAGATGAGCAAACCCACAGATAATTCCAAGATCATCGGCACGGTGGTTCTCGATTACGGCGAAGTCCTGTGCTTTGCGCCAACGCCGGAAGACATTGCGCGCATGGCTCGCGTTTTCCGGCTGGATGCCGCACGCTTTTGGGAGATTTACCACACCAGCCGCGCTCCCTACGACCGGGCGGATTTTACTGCCGTCGATTACTGGCGCCATTTTGCGTCGCAAGCCGGGGTGGAGCTCCCACCGCGCTCGGTCGACGCCCTTCGCCAGTGGGACCTGGATATGTGGAGCCGCACCAACGCCCCGATGCTGGAATGGCTCAAGCATCTTCGTTCGGCGGGAATCAAGACTGCCATCCTCTCCAACATGCCCACCGACATGGTGACCCACGTAAGAAACAATTTCGCGTGGATCAATCTCTTCGACCATCACATTTTTTCCGCCGACGTCCGCCAAATTAAGCCCGAACCGGCAATTTACCAGACCTGTCTCCAGGTGATTGGCAGCCGCCCGCAGGAAACGCTATTCCTCGACGATCGCGAGGCCAACCTGGTAACCGCCCGCGCCGCCGGGATCCACGGCCTCCGTTTCCGCTCGGTGGAGCAGCTTCGCTCCGATCTGCAATCGCTTAGCTTCCCGGTTTTGCCACCACCGGTCGGTTCGCCGAAGTAGGCGCTCGTGGCGCGCCACGCGTAACTCCAGATCTTTCGAATCCCCCCGCACAAATAACCGGCGGCGCCTAACTACATGAACCAAAAGTACTTACATTGACTTCCGGGGATTCAAGCGCAACCTCTTCCGGCTCGCATACAGGTTTATATTCTTAGGAATTACCGGCGTTCGGTGCCATGATGCGCCTCTAAATTCCGTGTGCAGACGGCATTTCGTCTCGTGCGCGGAGAAGGAGAATCATATGTCTTTCTTAGCTTGGATCGCCTTAGGGCTGATTGCGGGTTTCATCGGAAGCAAGATCGTCAATAAATCCGGAGAAGGGGTGATCGTCGACATTCTTCTCGGAATCGTCGGCGCGGTGGTCGGCGGCTGGCTCTTCAATCGGTTTGGCCAGGTAGGCGTCACCGGCCTGAACCTTTACAGCATTGTGGTAGCTGTGGTCGGCGCAGTAGTTGTCTTGCTGGTCTATCACGCCATTCGTCGCGTGTAGGAGTGAACTTTAGGGTTTTTTTTGACTTACGCTTCAACGGTTCAATGCCTTTATCTTTTCCGCAGCCCCACTCTTCCGCATCTGCCGTTGCGCCGCTTTTGCGCAAAGGCAGATGGGCAGGGTGGCGTGGTGACCTTAACCAGCCTGTATCCACCGTATAAAAAACCAAGGCAGCTACCGGTAATCGGTCGTGCGAGGAGTACGCGCACATCGCGAGTATGGCTCTTTTATGAATTCGTGCCCTTCCCTCCAAGAACGTCATCCGTCTCCAGGTAATTCACCACATAATCGCGAACCGCATCCCGGAGCGGCATAATCCCTCCGCGATAACCGGCGCGTAGCAATTTTCCAATGTTCGCTTTGGTCGCATATTGATACCGTTCGCGGATCGCTTCCGGCATGTCCACATAATCGATGGCCACATCTTTGCCCATCGCACGAAAAACACACTCCGCCAGATCGTTCCAGCTGTGGGCCTCCCCTGATCCCACATTGAAAAGCCCTGCCACCGCACTCGCCGCGGGCAGCGCCGCTAAATACAAAGTGATCGCTACCGCATCCTTAACGTAAAGAAAATCCCGCACCTGCTCCCCGTCGCGGTATTCCGGACGATAACTTTTGAAAAGTTTTACCCGCCCGGTATCTCGAATCTGTCGATAGGCCTTGATCACCACGCTGCGCATGTCCCCTTTGTGGTATTCGTTCGGCCCGAACACGTTGAAATACTTCAGCCCAATCATCTGATCCAACGTTCCATTTCGCCAGGCGTACAAATCGAACTTCTGTTTCGACCACGCGTAGGCATTGAGCGGCTGCAGCCGCGTGAGTTGCCGGGGATTGACGTCGTCCATCCCGTGGGTTCCATCGCCATACGTCGCCGCCGACGACGCGTACGTAAAGCGCACACCCTTAGCGAGTGCCCATTCCGCCAGATCGCGCGTGTATTCGAAATTGTTCCGCTGCAGGTACGCTTCGTCGGTCTCCGTGGTGGAGGAGCAGGCTCCTAGGTGGAAAACGTGATCGAAGGCGCCCAGCGCGCCCGAGTCGAGCAACGCCAATAAGCGATCCGCCTCAACGAACCTCTCAAAGCGCAAAGCCGAAAGGTTGCGCTGTTTTTCCGCCGTCGGCGGAAAATCCGCGATCGCGATCTCCGCGCAGCCACGTTGATTCAAGGCCCACGCCAGCGCGCTGCCGATAAACCCGGCGCCCCCGGTCACTAAGACGCGTCTCCCGGCCCAGTCACCTTTTTCAGAGTTCCCTGCGGTCATAGGTAATTTTTGGTGGTGCTGTATGCCATGGCCCTTTCCGCGCTCTAGATCATCACTTCGACATCGATTCCGCAAGGACCAAAGTGCTGGTGAAGGCCACTACCGGAGGGCCGTCATGCAGGCCCTTTGCCGGGGCTCACCCGCAAGACAACGTTCGCGGGATGGCAGAGCTATCGCCGGCCCAGCGATGCCACTTGACGCTCGGAAACCTTTTGGTTACCTTTATGGCGTAACCATATGGTTCCCCATAGAACCAGACGCGGCCCACGCGATCATCCGCGAACATCCCGAGCACACGGTCAGGCCATCTTTCGCGCCCTGGCCCATCCAGCCCGCCGTAGGATCCTCGGCCTCTTGCGCGTCTCCGGCCGTTCCGTCGGCGAACTGGCGGGTAACTTCTCCATGAGCCGCCCGGCCATCTCCAAGCATCTTCGGCTGCTGCGTTCCGCGGGACTGGTCGTTTCTCACCGCCGCGGCACTGCGCGGATTTGCGAGCTCAACGCCCAGCCACTCCGAGCGGTGAACGAGTGGCTTCGCGACTACCAGCGCTTCTGGGAAGGAAGCCTTCGCAGACTCAAACAATTGGTGGAGGAGCATCCATGACTGGCGTACCAGCAGGCGGCACCGCGCTGACCGAACTTACCATCAAGGCTTCGGCGGCAAGAATATTTCGGGCGCTCACCGATCCCGCCGAGCTGCCGTTGTGGTGGGGCGAGGAAGCGATGTATCACTGCACCCACATGGAACGCGACCTGCGCGTCGGCGGCAGTTACCAGGTGAGCGGAACCCTCTCGAATGGACAGCCATTCGCGGTGAGTGGCAAGTATCAGGAGATCGATCCGCCGCGCGTCCTCGCCTACACCTGGAACTACGATTGGGACAAGGGTGTGGCCACGACCTTGGTGCGTTTCGAGCTAATCGAGCGCGGTGAAGAAACGCTGGTGCGGGTCACCCATTCCGGATTTACCGCCGAAGCGGCCCGCGCCGATCACGAAAAGGGATGGGTGGGAGTGCTGGGCTGGCTGCGCGGCTACGTCGAACGCCCGGAATAGCTTTGGTTGAGAAGGGTATTCAGAATAAGGCGCCGAGGCGCCTATACCCGAGCAGGACGATCGTGCTGCGTAAATTGTTTTCGTCCATTTTACTTATCGCAGCTGTCGTAATCGGATTCGGCGCGTTTGGTCACGCGTCCGAAGCGCGCCAGTTGCACGATGCGATCGGCCCCTTCCTGATTTCCCGCACGTCGCCGGGGCGATCGACGTCGCGTTTGGTACTTCGTCAGTGGATGCTTGCTGGTCTTCGCCGTAGCAATCTTCTGGAGCTGGTTTCGCTACCGGCGAGTTGAGCCAAGATCACTCTTCGTCGTAGACCTGATCGGAATCTTGTAGGTGGTGACCGGAATCGGTGGAGTACTCGGTCTTCGCGGCGATCCCTTCTTTTGGCGGTCCGTTGGCCTGGGCGCCACCCCTGCTGATATCGGCAGCCGTGCTCCGCAAGAATCCGGCGACTTAGTCGCCGCCCATAAAAGCCTTCGGCTGTGCGACTACTCGCGAGTTAGAGCCTCATACTGCGCAGCCGTCAGAGCCACCACCGAGAGTCGGCCCTGGCGCACCAGCGGCGAATCCGCAAAAAGTTTATTGGCCTTGATCTCCGCGAGCGTCTTAGGCCGCGCAATCGCTTTCCCCGCCTTAATTTCCACCTTGGGATTTTTCGGATCCGAAGGATCGACGGACACAACCGTGGCCGTGCCAACCGCGCTCTTGCGATCGCCCGTTTCATAAATGATCAGCCGCGCGCCCGGCTTCATCTCTCGCAAATTCTTCCGCGCGACGGGATTGGAAACGCCATCCCAAAGCGTCTGCTTATCGCGCTGCAGATCCTCAAACGAATAGGCCGACGCCTCGGTTTTCAGCAAATAGTCTTGAGCCATGTTGACCTCCCAAATTCCATTTTCACACATTCACGCCGGTACCGCGCACTCCCTCGTAGTATTCTCGATACAGGGAGCGTGCTGCCCACTCTGCGAGGCAACCACATGAGCACCGCAAAACAAAAAGCCGAAGATTTTCGCCGAATGCACCAAGCGCCGCCTATCCTGGTGCTGGTGAACGCCTGGGACGTAGCTAGCGCTCGCATTTTCGCAAGCGTTGGCGCCCGCGCCATCGCCACATCCAGTGCGGGCGTGGCCTTCGCTCTCGGATATCCCGACGGCCAAAAAATTCCGCGCCGCCTAATGATCGAATCGATCGCGCGCATTGCCGCCAGCGTCGATTTGCCAGTCACCGCCGATGTCGAATCAGGATACGGCCCAGGCATAGCCGATGCGACGGATACCGCGCAAACCGTGATCGATTCCGGCGCCATCGGCCTGAATTTCGAAGATGCAACAAACGATCCCGCCAGCCCGCTATTCCCGGTGGACGCGCAAAGGAGGCGCCTCGAAGCCATTCGCAACGCAGCCGAACGAGCCGGCATACCCTTGGTGATCAATGCGCGTACCGACGTTTTCCTGGGGGAAGTCGGCGAGCCCTCCACCCGATTCGCCGAAGCGGTGCGCCGCGTGAACGCCTACCGCGAGTCCGGCGCGGATTGCTTGTTCATCCCCGGCGTCACCGATGCCGGCACCATCCAGCGGCTCGCCCGCGAAGTCGCTGGTCCTCTGAATATCCTGGTGGGCCCCGAAGCTCCGCCCATCTCCGAACTGGAATCTTTGGGCGTCCGGCGCGTAAGCGTCGGATCCCAAATAATGCGCGCCACGCTGGCCACCGCCCGGGACGCCGCGCGCGAGCTACTGGAAAAGGGCACCTACCGCGGGTTTCTCGATCGTACAATTCCCTACGACGAACTCAACCAGCTGATGAGCCGCGACTCATAGGCGACGGCAACGCTCAACACTCAGTATGTCCGTATGCGTGCCAGGCACCGTACCCAAACTCGGGTATGGCGCGCCACTCCCTCTAGCCCTAATCTGAAGTCACAGAACGAACCAGGGCCCAACATCTTTTCCGGCAAATCGATGGGAGGAAACGATGGCACATGCATCGGCAACAATCGACGATGGTGGTCGCGGCGCCACAAAACCACTCTACGTACTTGCGGGGGGCTTGATGGTGCTCTACGGCTGGAAGCGCGGCAAGCTGCTAGGAAGCATCCTTACATTCGCGGGATCAAACCTGATCGCCCGGGGTCTAACCGGCAAGAGCCTCCATCAAGCTTTGAACGACTGGGCGCACGACGGTTCATAATTTCTTCCGAGCCGTACGGCCTGTTCCGGCGCGGCGCGGTTTCTTTGGCGGCGGTTCAGGTGTTTGACCCTCGCCCACAGCCGCAGGCGCTTCGCCAGGCGCCGCCGGTCCGGTGCCGCGGCCCAGCAGTTCATCCATTCGCGCCATCAACTCCTGTGCATTGACCGGCGCCTTCACTTTCATATCGTTGTCGAAGTAAATCCACACATCGCGCGCCGCAAGTTTTTCCCCCGCGGAATCGACGATGCGTTCGGCGTCCGCCGGCTCGCTTCCCCGCACCCACGCCGCAATCCGCGCCGCCCATTCATCCAGCGCGGCAGCCGTGTAGCCGCTCGCGTACAGCGTTTCGGAGCCGTGCAACCGCAAGTACATGAAATCCGAAGTCACGTCCATCCGGCGCGGCCATTCCGGGGTATCCGCGCACACCAGCGCCACGTCATATTCCCGCAGAAGTTCAACGAACTCCGGGGTCACAAAACTGGCATGTCGAACTTCCATCGCGTGCCGGATCGGGCGGTTCTCGTCCACCTTCATCCACGCTCGGCCAGTCATCCACTTGTCGTGCCCCCCGGCGACCCGGGCGGCGGATTCACTGTCATGGGGCAGCAATTTGAAAAAAATCTCGATACGCTTCGCATCAAAGAGGAAATTCGGAGGAAGCTGCCAGAGGATTGGACCCAGCTTCGCGCCCAGCCGCAGAATACCGGACGCAAAGAAATTCGCCACCGGTCCCTCCGCTTCTTTTAGCCGTCGAATATGGGTGATAAAGCGCGGGCCTTTCACGGAGAAAACAAAATCGGCAGGAGTCTCGGCAGCCCACGACGCAAAATTCTCAGGCCGCGACAGAGAGTAAAACGTTCCGTTGATTTCTATGCTGTTGAATACTCCCGAAGCGTACGCCAGCTCTTTCTTCTGGTTCAGCTCCTCCGGGTAAAACGTGCCGCGCCACGGAACGTAGCGCCAGCCCGAAATTCCAATTCGTACCCGGTCCCGAATGTTCCCGGCAGCAGCAGAAGCCATTCACTCACACCCGATTGAACAGCAGCGGCGCCCCCAGCTTCGCGGAATAGTTCGGACGATAGCGATGGGTATTGTAAGCCGTCGCCACACTCACGCGGCGCGCGCCCTTGGCGAGATCCGGCAGCGCAATGTGCGCGTAACAGCCATTCTGGATCCCCACCATGCGACCGGTAATGTTGTCGTAAATCAGGTCCAGCGCGATATTGGCATAAGTGATCGCCACCAACTCGTCGATCGCGTCCGGATCGCCGCTGCGCAAATCATAGGTCAGATCGCTGGCCATAGTTTCGGAGCCGGTTTTCTTGCGAACCTCCTCGGCCAAAGCATGCCCTATATCCACTTTGTGCCGATGACCGTAGGCATCGGTTTCGCCGTATTCCTCTACCTTACGGTTCTTCCACACCGCGCCCTCGGAGATGATCGCCAGCGAATACTTGCTGGGATTTTTCTGCTTGTCTTCGAAAAGAAGTTCGCAAACGTGGTCCAGGTCGAATTCGAATTCGGGTATCAGGCAGCGCGATGAAGTGACGTATGCGGTGTACAACGCAGTGAACCCCGCGTCCCGGCCAAAAATGCGAAAGATGCCGATGCGTTCGTGGGAACCCAGCGTGGTGCGCTGCCGGGTGATCAACTCTTTCGCGCGCGTGATGGCTGTGGAAAATCCGATGCAGTACTCGGTGCCCTGCACGTCGTTATCCATGGTCTTCGGAATCGCCACCAGCGGAAAACCCTTGGCATGCAAAGCCGACGCGAAGCTCAGCGTATCGTCGCCGCCAATCGCAATCAGCACTCCAATTCCCAGCTTCTCCAGGTTGCGCATCACCACCGAAGTCAGGTCGTAGTGCTTGCCGTCGAATGGAAGCTGCTTCACTTCCTCCTCCGGCAAATGCGCGGGCAGTTTCGATTTTTCGATGCGCCGCGGATTGGTGCGCGACGTGTGCAGCATGGTGCCGCCGGTACGATCGATGGTGCGCGTGTTATCGCGAGTGAGCGGAAGAATGTACGCGGGGTCATGATCGAGTTTCGGGTTCATGTTGGTCAGGCCTTCCCAACCTCGCCGAATACCCACCACTTCGCGCCCCATCTCGCTGCCGCGGTACACCACCGACTTGATTACCGGATTCAATCCCGGGACGTCGCCCCCGCCGGTGAGAATCGCTATTTTTTTCCCAGCCGCCATCGATCCACTTCTCCTTGGTCGGCGAAACTCCGCCCGGCCCCCCCGTGCTCGCAAACCGTCATTTTACAAGCCTTGCCCCTAGAATGGCGAACTTTCGGAAGATTGGGTAGTGTCCTAATTTGCTCAAATTAGGACACTACCGAAGATTGGCGTAGGCGTCAATTTCCGCCGATCGGCCGACTCTCGGATCACGGAGTAATCGGAAACCGGCCACCACCAAACGCTGATGTCCGGCGCTTCCCGATTTGCTTTTTTGCATGCCTGGCGTAGAGTTGACTGCTTGCAGGACGAAGGTAGAACGTGGTCCCGCTCTGCCGGACCATTTCGCCCGTCTCGCACCGCGAATTGCCACCACGGGAGCGTCGCCGATGCGCCGTACAAGCCGTCTGCTCTTGCTAACCGCACTCGCCAGTCTGCTAGTTCTGCCTCTACTTTGGGCGAAAGCAACCAAAGCGCTGCAAATTTATTTCATCGACGTCGAAGGCGGCCAAGCCACCCTCATCGTCAGCCCCCTGGGCGGCTCCATGCTCATCGACACCGGCTGGCCGGACGAAAACGGCCGCGACGCAAAACGCATTATGGCCGCAGCCAAAGCTGCCGGCGTCGCCCGCCTCGACTACGTGGTGATCACCCATTTTCATCGCGACCACGTAGGCGGAGTTCCCCAGCTCGCCGATCGCATTCACATCGGCACCTTCATCGATCACGGCACGCTGCAGGAGGATTCGCCGGTCACCAACGAGGACTTCGCCGCCTATCAAGAAGTTCTTCCTCGCGCCAAGCACATCGTCGCTAAACCAGGCGATTCGATCCCTCTCGCCGGAGTTGGCGTCCGCGTGCTCACCTCCGCCACAGCGCACATCGCCACCGCGTTGCCTGGCGCCGGCCAACCCAATCCGTACTGCGCCACCGAACCCGAAGCGCCGGCGGACCCCACCGAAAATCAACAATCGGTGGGCGTGCTGGTCACCTTTGGCCAGTTCCGCTTTATCGACCTGGGCGATCTCACCAAGCGCCGGGAGATCGAACTGGTGTGCCCTAATAATCTCGTCGGCACCGTGGACCTATACCTCACCACCCATCATGGGTGGGAGCAATCGAATACGCGGGCGATCGTCGATGCCCTGCACCCTCGCGTGGCGATCATGAACAACGGCGCCAAGAAAGGCGGCAGCCCTTCGGTCTGGCAGATCGTCCACGATTCACCTGGACTGCAGGACCTGTGGCAATTGCATTATTCAGAGGAAGGCGGCCCGGCTCACAACGTGGCGGAGCCGTTGATCGCCAACCCGCAGGGCCCTGACTTGGGTAAGTACATTGAGGTGACTGCGCTGGCCAACGGCACCTTCACCGTCCAGAATTCCCGCAACGGCGTCTCTAAGATGTACACCAAGTAAGCGCAAGTTGGCTGCGCAAGCACCAGGGAGCGATGATCGTCATCATCATGGGCACGACCGGATCGGGGAAGACCGCCAGCGGACGAATGCTGGCGGCGCAGCTCGGCTGGGAGTTCGCCGACGCAGATGATTTCCATTCGCCGGCGAACGTGGCGAAGATGAGCCACGCCATCCCGCTCGACGATGTGGACCGCGCCTCGTGGCTCGATGCTCTTCGCGGGGTAATCGTGCGGTGGATCGGGGAATCCCAAAACGCGGTCATGGCCTGCTCGGCGTTGAAGGCCAGCTACCGCGAACACTTGCGCGTCAGCCCAGAAGTCCGCTTCATCTATTTAAGGGGAACGTACGAAACGATCGCGCAGCGCATCCTGGAGCGCAAACACCACTACGCGCCCAAGGAACTGCTGGCCAGCCAGTTTGCAGCCCTGGAGGAGCCCGGCGATGACGCCATCACCGTGGATATCGAACCGCCGCCTGAAACCATCGTCGCGCAAATGCGCCAGCGCTTGGGCCTGGTGTAGGTCCACCGCTGCTGTTACCCTCAGCCCTGGGTTCGCTGAAACTCTTCCATAAAGCTCACCAGGCCCTGCACCGCTTCCAGGGTGACCGCGTTGTAAAGCGACACGCGCATTCCGCCAACCGAGCGATGTCCGGCGATGCCGATCAAGCCGGCCGCGCCGGCTTGCTTAGCAAACCGCTTCTCCACTTCCTCGTTTCCGCCGGCGACGCGGAACACCACGTTCATATGCGACCGCGAAGTCTTCTCTACCGGGCAGGAATAGTAACCATCGCGATCGATGGCGTCGTACAGCAGTTGCGCTTTAGCCTGGTTGCGCCGGTCGATGGCCGGAACTCCGCCTTCGCTATCGATCCAGTTCAGCACCAAGCCCACAATGTACACCGCGAACGTCGGCGGGGTATGATACAGCGAGCGTTCCTTAATGTGGGTGCGGTACTGCAGCACCGTCGGCAGATTTTTGTCCGCCCGCTCGGCCAAGTCGCGGCGCACGATCACCACCGTCACTCCGGAAGGCCCCAAATTTTTCTGCGCCCCGGCAAAAATCAATCCAAATTTTGAAACGTCGGTCGGCCGCGAAAGTATGTCCGACGACATATCGGCAACCAGCGGTACATTTCCCACCGCAGGCGGTGCGCTCCACTGCGTGCCTTCAATCGTGTTATTGCTGGCGATGTGGACGTAGGACGCGTTCGGATCGATGTGAATTTCTCCGGCTCGCGGGATGCGCGCGAATTTCTCCGCTTCGGTCGAGGCCGCTACGTGGTACGGAAAACCCTTCTTCAGCTCGGCCATCGCTTTGGCGGTCCACGTACCGGTGTTGATCACTTCCACCGGCTGATTCGGCAGGCACAGGTTCATCGGCACCATGGTGAATTGCCCGCTGCCGCCGCCCTGCACGAATATCACCGCATACTCGTCCGGAATCTTCATCAACCGGCGCATTTTCTGTTCCGCGGAGGTCTGGATCTCTTCGTATTCCGCCGAGCGATGGCTCATTTCCATCACCGACATGCCAGTCCCGCGGTAATCGAGCAATTCTTCGCGGATGATCTCCAGCACCGCCAGCGGCAGTGGTCCGGGGCCTGCATTAAAATTGGAAACGCGTTTGGCGGGAGTGAGCAGCGATGTCACCGGCATAACGATGGATCCCCCTCTAGGAATTTCGGGCGCTATCTCTGACCTAGGACGCACCGGCGCACCGATCGATGCTTTTAGGTTAGCAGATACGCCCCGGGAATGTCGGCGCGTTCTCCGCCGCTTGTGTCGTTTCTGATTATTGGGTGGGGTTGTTTGCAGCGCCCGAACCGTGCGAGGCCTTGCAGAGTTTGCAAAAAGTGGGTGGCTCGGCGTTGTCCACCCGGTGTCGGACCGGCTTCAGCGTTTTCACATACGCAAAGGTCGCGTGCAAATCCTCATCGGTCAGGTCGCGATATTCAGCCCACGGCATGATTTGGTTCAGTTGCCGGGCCCGAACAAAGCCGGTGCGCAGCGCCTGCGTGAACAGCGCTTCGTCGTAATAACCGATCCCCGACGCGTCGGGGGTGATGTTCGCGCTCGCCACGCGGCCCCACGGTCCTTCCAGAACGGATCCTCCGGCAAAGCCCATTCCCGGAATTACCTGGCCGTGGTATCGCGGCGTGTGGCAATCCTCGCATGCGGCTACTTCCACCAGATATTCGCCGCGCTTCTCGGGTGTGGAGACATCCGGCGGATGCACTGCTTCCTCCAACGGTTGCGGACCGCTGCGCATCAGGTATCTCACCGGAAAATCGATCTGGCTGGCGGGCAGCGGATTTCTCACTGGCGGAAGCGAACGTAAAAATACAACGATGGAAGCCACATCTTCGTCCGACAAATGGCGGAAATCTTCATACGGCATGAGCGGGAACATCGCGCGGCCGTCGTGGCCGATTCCTTCCCGGATCGACCTGGCAATCGCGTCATCGGGCCAGTCTCCGGCGCCGGTTTCCCGGTCAGCGGTCAAATTCGGCGCGATCAGGTGACCGGGAATTCCTTTTAGAAGTGCAAAATCCTGTCCTGCGCCTTCCATGCCGGGGGCCATTGGTTGGTCATGCTTGGTCCAATCCTGCGGGGAATGGCAATCCATGCAGGTACACACAGTCTCGGCCAGATACTTACCCCGTGCTACCCGCGCCGCACTCCATTCGAAGGTGCGGTTGGTGAGCGGGCGCGCGCGTGGTCCCAGGATCGGGCGCCAGCCAATCGTAAAAGAAATGCAAGCCACCACAATGACCACCGCGAGAAGCAAGAGCCATTGACCCTTGGTAATGAGCGGCGGACGTTCTTCCTCGATCGGCAAAAGTTCCACAGCACCTCGCACTTTGAGCCTCGCTCAGCCTAGCTAGCCCGAGCTGTCCTTGGTTTCCAAACCGTTAACGGGACGATCCTGTATAGCTGGTCCTCACCATTCTCGCAACTCCCTTCCACAATTGTGATTCACCCCAGAGAGTTTTTTGTCACCATTGGAACAAGAACATGGGGTCAGTCCCGCTCACTCTTGGGAGGCAGAAAATGAAAGGTTCATACCGGTTCGCCCGGCTTATCCATTGTCTATCCGGCGTTCCGGTGCTGTTGCTGGTTTTGGCGGGGATGCTGCACAATGCTGCGCCGGCGCATGCTGTTCCGGCCTTTGGGCGGAAGTACGGCCTGTCCTGCTCGGCTTGCCATATTGGCTGGCCGATGCTGAATAACTTCGGGCAGGTCTTCAAGGACAACGGCTACCAGCTCGGCAACGACCGCGATTCTCCGATCACCCGTGACGCGTCCTATGTTCCGATCGCGGTGCGAGTGACCCCGGCGTGGCATCGGGAGAGCGCCAACAATCAGATTGTGGATGCCACTCCCGGCAACGCTTCGGTGGAGACAGGACGCAGCTATTCGACTAGCGGCTTCGACCTGCAAGGGTTGGACCTGTGGTTCGTAGGAACTATGTACAAGAATATTTCGTTCAGTGTGCTGCCTTCCTCAGATCCCACCGCGACATTCCACTTCGAAAACACCTACGTCCGGTTTGACAACATCCTCCGGTCACCGTGGCTGAACTTCAAATTCGGGAAGTACGAGCTGGACCTGCCAGTCTCTGAAAAGCGCGAGTTGACCATCTCCAGTAATGGCGGCTTCTATTACATCTACCACTTCCTGCCCTATGGCGACATCAATCCTTTCGGCGGGATCGGAGACAATCAGCTGGGCATCGAGCTTGCCGGACATAATGCCAACAGTTACACGCGCTATGCGGTTTCAGTGGTCAGCAGTAATGACGGACAGGTGAACCTTCCCTACGGCCGCACCATGGACGTCTACGGCGATTTCGACCAAGCCATCCCCGCCGGCAACCTGGGTATGTTTCGCGTCACCGGTTTCGGATACTACGGGCACAGCCCCACTTATTATTTGACCTCAGGCGGCGCTGCGATCCCTGGAACGGGCATCGGCAATGAGCCGTTCTACCGTGCGGGCGGTTCGGTCCGCTGGTTTCTGGATAAGCTGGATATCCAATCCGTGTTTCTGCACGGTTATGAGAATGGCTACCTGGCCAATGGAATTGCCGCAGATAAGGGCCCGTTGCCGGCCGGTGATCGTTCCGCGCAATGGAATGGCGGGTTCGTGGAGACCAACTACGCGCTCAACCCGCACCTGGTTATCACCGCGCGCTACGAGGGCATCCGCATGACGCAACAAGGCAGCGCGGCCACTGCGCCGAACCTCGGGGATCTCGATGCGTACACTGTGGGCTATCGCTGGTATCCGATGATGTACAGCCGCGCCGGGCTTGCCTGGGACATGGAATATTCGGTGGCCAAGTCCCAGGGCGTCGGGAACATTGGCGGGGTGTTCGCCCCGAGCTTTAACAGCCAGAACGTAACCAGCAGCAGTATTTTTATGGGATTTGATTTTGCGTTCTGACGAGTGAATCCATGACCCTGCATAAAATCATCGCGCGATTCACTCTGGGCATGGCTCTCGCAGCAGCCCCCGCGGCTTGGGCCCAACAATCGCACATTGGTTCGCTCACCGGCGACGCCCACGCCGGCCGGCAGCTTTATGGCCGCTACTGCGTGGGCTGCCACGGCCCTCAGGGTGACGGCAAGGGTGAGAACGCGCCATTCGTTGTTGGTCCGCTGGGCGATCCTCCGCCGCGCAATTTCACCACCGGCATATACAAGTGCCGCTCTACGCCATCCGGCAGCATCCCCTACGATTCCGATATCTTCGATACCATCCGCCGCGGCGTTCACGCCACGTATATGCCATCGTGGAGAGCGCTCACACCGCAGCAACGCGCCAATCTGGTCGCCTACGTCAAAACCTTCTCGAATCGATTTAAGAATGAGAAGCCCGATCCAGCCATAGCCATACCTGCGGAAACCGCTGCCACCTCTGAAAGCATCGCCCGCGGCAAGCAGCTATATCAGAACACGCTGAAATGCGGGGAGTGCCACGGCCCCACTGGCCACGGCGACGGTCCCTCCGCTCCGACGCTGTTTGATAATCTGGGGAATAAGCTGCCGCCGTACGATTTCACTTCAGGTTTGCGCTTCAAATGCGGCGAGACGGATCAGGACTTGTACCGCATTTTTCTCTCTGGTTTGGATGGGACGGCGATGCCGTCCTACGCTGATTTTCTCAAGGGAGATCAGGCCTGGGACTTGGTCCACTATTTGAGAACGCTGCAAATCAATTCCCCTAACGCTGGGAAGAAATAGCAATGGCCGGAGCTTCACACTATCGAACGCGAGCACCGCACTACTTCGGTTGCCGCCCATGGCAGGGTGAAGGAAAAGCTTCGATGGGTAGATACGTTTGTTTTGTGGCTGCCCTTTGCATCGCGGCGCTGGTTGCTTCGGTTGCGACGGCACAGTTTCGCGATCCTCGGCGCAAGACTTCCGTTGGGTTTTCTGTAGAACTTCCGATCGCCGCTGAAACGCTAGCCGCCGCTGTCCGCCGGGTGGCATCCGATGGATCGATCGGCGGGACATTTGAATATAAAGGCGATTCGGAGGTTTCTGACGCCGCGTTCGAAACTTCGGTGGACGCGTTCGAATCGACTAGTCCCGCAGACGGAGTGAGCGCGTTTTACAAAGTTCGAAAGCACGTTCTCGCCCCCGCGCATTTCCCCAGCAGCAATGATGTGGGTGCGATCACGGTTCGCTACGAAGTGGAAGCAACTGGCCCACAGCGCAGCGTGCTGCACATCGACGCGGTATTCCTTCGCGACGGGCAGCGCGCGCCGTATTTTTCCGATGGCACGGTGGAGGCCAGCGAATATCACCGCATTCAGGAACTGCTGCCCAGCTTTTCGGCGGCCCAGCTGCACGATGCTTCCAAAGCGCCGACGGTGGCTCCGTCTGCGGCCCAGCCTGCTGCGCCTGATCCAGTTATGCCGCCCGATCAACCCGAACGCGTGGCCGCGCCGGTAGCGTTGGCGACAGCGCGTAATGCTGGCCTGGAAAACAGGCTCGAAGAAGAAAAGGCACAGCTCGCGGCGGTGAATTCGAGCGTCGAACAACTTCAAGAGCGCGCCAAGCAACTCCGCTTCGATACTCTCGGCCGCGTAAAGTTTCCCAGCTCTCCCTTGAAAGCCGCGGCGTATACCGAATCAGCGACGCTGGGTGTGCTCGATCGCGGTGAAGAAGTCACCGTGCTCACCACCACTCGCTATTGGTATCGCGTTCGCAGCGCGGACGGCCGCGAGGGTTGGATTTACTACATGTTTTTGGAGCCGTTGTCATGACCGCGCGCCTGCGCATTCGAATGCCAGCGCGATTCCTCGCCGCCTTTCTGTGTTTCGCGGCGCTGCTGATTTCAGCTGCCGCCAAAAGCACTCCGGCCCAGACGATTTCCGTCGAGAGATCCTACGCGCATCCGGTCGATGAAGTGCAGCGTGCCTTGCAGGAATTGGATGTGGACGCGACCAATCGCCTTCCTTTCCTCGACGGTTTTGTGGGCGCCAGCGCGAACTCGCTCGATCGCCTCGAAAATCCGCGGTACGTTCTGCGCAGTGACGTGGTTCGCGTGGGGCCCACCGAAACCATCGTGCGCCTCAGCGCCAAAGTCACCGCGTGGTATCAAAGCGCGGATGCTTCGCGCTCTGAATATCGCGCTATCCCCTCGAATGGCCGCCTGGAATCCGATTTTCTCGACCGCTTGAGAGCGCGCCTCGACCCTGCTTCCAGCACCCCCGCCGAAACCAACGCGGACACTCCGCCAGCAGTGGACCAACCGGCGCAGATGCCAGCGACATCTTCCGAACCTCGCCCGGCCATTTCCACTCACACGAGCGCGGACGCGGGCGCCACTCACGCGGCGGGTGCGAACCCGTCCAATAACCGCTCGGACCTGGCGACCGAGATCGAGGCTCTCCGTGCGCAACGCAAGGCTCTCCAAGACACTGCCAGCGACTTGAATGTACAAATCGAAAAGCTCCAGGTAGCCGCCAGAGAACGCACCAATCAATCTGGGCTGGCCACCATCCGCCGCGGCCACACTCCGGTGTTCGACAAGGCCGATGAAACTTCGCGCATTTTGCTGCACGCAAGCGCCCAAGACGAATTTTCGGTGATCGACGTTCGTGGTGGGTCTGACGGCGCGGCTGGCGTCTGGGTTCACGTGCAGCTGGAAAACGGCAAACAGGGATGGGTGCGCGCTGGCCAACTGCAAACCGCCGCGGATGCGGCCGAGGCTGACGCGGTGATGCCTGGGCAGTCGACCGCTAGCTCGGCCGATCCAGGGCCCGACCGGACGGTCAACCAGACGGGCAACCAGACTGGGGCTCGAACCTCCAACGCCAGTGCCGCGCACTTCGTGCCGGCGAGCGAAGAGATCAAAACGTTCTCGGGAGATTGGGCTGCGCTGAAAGGCAAGCCGGTTTTATTCGTGTTCGCACAACCCAACGGGCCGCTTTCCGATGACGCTTTGGTCCGCAGCCAGTTAGCGTTCGCGAAACAGACTTTCGAAACCGGACTAAATGAAGCGGTCCATTCCCAGGAATCTTTGGCAGGTGTCGTCGCAGTGTTCTTGGGCCCGAAAGGCGGCGTCGCCGCGGCCACGCTGCCCGACATCCGCCGCTGGCGCGACGGAATCATCTCCGACAAAATGTTCCTCTCGCGCTGCTCGCTGGATCCGGCCACTTCCTTCCGCGATGCCACGCACCCCTCGTTAAGCGTAAACCGTTGACCCGGTTCTTCGAAACTTTCGGCTTTACGCCAATTCGCCTGCCACCTCGCTACGACGGCGGCACAAGGCCAAGTCAAAAACGTAGAGAACCCAGGTGTGAAATCGAGCTTAGTTGAACACTACTATCGGGACGCGACTGGCTCGAAATTGGCTCTTTGGAGTTTGTCTGGGACCGTGGGGAGCAGGCCCGAGGTTTCTTGTTTTGGGGGGGCGGATGGTCTTCAGGGCCGAGGCTTGGGCCAGAGCTTGGGCTTCGGCGGCGTCGTTGGTGTCGATGTACTGCTGAAGACTTTTGGCGGCGGCCGTGATGGCGCTGCTGGACATTCTTGCGCACCCCTCTTCGAGCAGTCTTTCCCGGAGGCGGAGCTTAGCGCGGCGGCGGCGTTTGTAGAGGCCGGCGGCGGTGGCGTGGCGGTAGACGTTCTGGCGGTTGGAGAGTCCGAAATATTCGGCGATCCAGTCGGGACTGCACGATTCCATGAACAGGGTTTCGATCGATTGACGTTCGGGGTGGCGGCAGATTTTGCAGTTGCGGGCGTGATTGGCGGGAAGTTTTTGCAATTGCGGTTCTAGGTGCGACTTGCTGTTACGGCCGACGGGGCGTGCATGGGCGGGGTCCTCTCTTCTTTCTCTTGGAACCTAGCAACATGCGGGGAGCAGGGGAAGGGATCATTTCGGTGGAACAGTACAAAGACTGATAGCGTTCAGCGATGGCGGTGGCGCAAGCTGGGCGGTGAGATTTTGGCGCCTTGCTCGGCGATCGATAGGGTGCGGGTGGTGGCGTTTAGGCCGCGGCGCTCGAAGCAGGCGGTCATGGCTTTGCCTATGGCTTCGAATCCTTCGGTGGCCAAGGCTACTGCGGTGGGGCCGGCGCCGCTTAGAGCGACGCCTAGCAGGCCGGGCATGCGCGGCAGCTGCAGGATCTCGGCTAGGCCCGGGATTAGATTCTGGCGGTAGGGCTGGTGCAGGCGGTCTTGCAGGCAGTCCCAGAACAAATCGTAACGTTGGGACTCCAGGGCGGCTACTAGCATCGCCGTGCGCTGCAGATTGGAGACTGCGTCGGCTCTCGTAACCGACGCGGGCAGGGCTGCACGCGCTTTGGAGGTGGCCAACATAAAATTCGGGGTGACCGCTACTGCGCGAATTTCTTTGGGCCAATTCTTGCGCACGGCTGCAACCCGGCCGTCGCCGCGCACCAGGGTGATTGCTAAACCACCCATTAGTGCGGCTCCCGCGTTGTCAGCGTGCCCTTCGATTTCCGTGGCGTAAGTGAGGGCTGGTTGCACATCCTCGGCGGTGAAATCTTTTTTGCCGCAGGCTGCAAAACCCAGGACGATGCCGGCGACGATCGCCGCTGCGCTGCTTCCCAGACCGCTAGCCAGCGGGATCGCGTTGTGCACGGCGAGCCGCATAGGCGGAAGGACTCCGCCTTGGCGTTGCGCGGCCAGACGCATGGCGTGAAAAATCAAGTTTGCTTCCGCGGTCTGCGGCAGGGTGGAACTCCCGGGCTCGCCTCGGCTGCGGACGCGCGAGAACGCTTCCGACCCGGCGGGGAGCAGCGTCGCCCGTACTACCAGGTGTAAGTCCAGGGCTAGGCCGAAACAATCGAAGCCTGGGCCTAGGTTCGCGGTGGAGGCTGGGACGCGGACTTCGATGGTCGAGTTGTGTTTCGTGGTCATTGTCAACTTCCAAAGAAAAAATTAACACCGATGTCAAAGTCAAAACACCCACCCTTGCCAAAACCGGGGGAAGAGTGGGGCACCCAACAATCGTGGAATCGTGAAACAAAACCTAAAGTCAAAACACTGGCTTCATGGTGCAGCTAACCTCTACGCGCACGGCTAAGATCTAAACGCCCACCTTTCCCCAAAACCGGGAAGAGCGGGGCACCCGGAAAAGATAAAGGCGTCGAACCGTTGCACTGTAAGTCAAAACACCCACCCGCTTATTCACGGCGGCGGCGCAAATTTTCAAGGATCGATTGCTTGGCGGCTGGGACGCTGACGGGAACATTTCTAAATGATGCGGCGATTGGTTGCTTCTCTCCACCGTCGGCTTCGATGCTCAGGGTGCCGCGATGATAGTGGCTGACGTAGTCGGTGTCTTTCAGGATGTGGCCGGTGAGGACTGCGACCACCGATTCATCGCGGTTGATTTGGCCGCTCACGGTTAGCTTACGGATTGCGGCGACCGTGGTGGCCGAGGCGGGTTCGCATCCCACCCCGTCGCGACCGATCATTGCTTTGGCGTCGGCGATTTCCTGTTCGCTCACGGTGAGCACCTGTCCGCCGGAGCGCAGCACCGCGCGCAACGCTTTTCTCCAGGAGATGGGCGCGCCGATTTTGATCGCGCTCGCTAAGGTGCGCGGGTGTGCGACAAACTCGATCTTGTCCGGCAACACTGGATCGCTCGCGGCGCCGCCGCGGTTGTTTTTCGATTTGGTTTGCAGCCTCGCAAATTCGCGCGCCAGGGGAGCGGCACCTTCGGCCTGCGCGATGTGCAGCTTGGGCAGACGATCGATCAGGCCTACCCTGCGCAATTCCTCGAAACCTTTACCCAAAGCTGAGCTGTTTCCCAGATTTCCGCCCGGCACTACTACGTTATCCGGAACGGTCCAACCGCATTGCTGCATCAATTCAAACGCCACGGTCTTCTGGCCTTCGATCCGGAACGGATTGATGGAGTTGACTAAATAGATCGAGTCTTCTTCGGCTAACTCTTGCACCAGGCGCATGGCGTGGTCGAAATTTCCATCGATCTCGAAGATCGCCGCGCCGTAGTCCATGGCTTGCGCGAGCTTGGCGGCGCTGATCTGCTTTTGCGGGAGCACGATCGCGCACTGCAATCCGGCGCGTGCAGCGTACGCCGCCAGGCTCGCGGATGTATTTCCGGTGCTGGCGCAGACTACCGTCTTTGCGCCTAGAACCAGGGCTTGGGTGACTGCGACTGTCATTCCTGTGTCTTTGAAGGAGCCGGTGGGATTCGAACCTTGATGCTTCAGGCTCAGTGCGCGTAAACCGGAATATTCTGCGCAACGTGGGGCACCGTAGAGCGGGGTATTGCCTTCGAAAAGGGTGACTACGGGGGCGTCGTCTTCGAACGGCAGCAATTCGCGATAGCGCCAAACGCCGCTGCGGTCGCGGCCGGTCAGTGCGGTGGCGCGAGATTCCCACTGCTTGCGGAGTTCGGATGCGGTCCGCGGCTGCTCCCAGCCGGCTTCGATTTCCAGCGGGCCGCCACACTGCGCGCAGACGTATATTCGCTCGTGAATGCCGAAAGAGGCGCCACAGCCGGGCATGATGCAGTGTTGCGAAGCCCGGTCGGCGGCGACGCTGGTCCGTGAATGTTTCTTGATTTCGCTCATGGTCCTTCAAGTGGTCGCCGCTGCCGCTGCGCCCAAACCGAATTCTTGGTGGGTCGCTTCGAGGGCGGCCTTCATGTCTTTGCCTTCTACCACGAAGGAAATGTTGCACTCGGAAGAACCCTGCGCGATGGCAATGATGTTAACGTCCCGGCGGCCCAGTGCGCTGAAGGTGCGGCCGGCCATGCCTCGCGTGCCGCGCATATTTTCGCCGACTACGGCGACGATGGCTATGTCGTGATCCAGGGTAATGTGCTCCACTTTCTGATTCGCCAAATCCTTGGCGAATTCCTTGCGCAGCGCGGTTACGGTGCGCTCGGCGTCGGGCGTAGCCACGGCAAAGCAAATGTCATTTTGCGAGGACGACTGCGAGATCAGCAGAACGTTGGCGCGAACCTCCGCGGTGGTGGAAAAGGTGCGGCCGACCACGTCGGGAACTCCCACTATGCCGGGACCTCCTACGGAGATCAGCGACACGTCGGCAATGGCCGTGAGCGCTTTCACTCCGCCGCCGTTGCTGCGCCCTTGCGGGGTGATTTTCGTTCCAGGATGGGTGGGCGAGAAACTGTTGCGAATCCAGACCGGAATCTTCGCGGCCACTACCGCGTTCAGGGTTTTGGGATGGAGGACCTTGGCGCCAAAGAACGCCAGCTCGGCCGCCTCGCGGTAGGAAATTTCCGGAATGGTGCGCGCATCGCTCACTTGGCGGGGATCGGCGGTCAAAACGCCGTCCACGTCGGTCCAAATAATCACTTCATCGGCGGCCAGCGCGGCCCCCAGAATCGTCGCGGAATAATCGGAGCCGCCGCGTCCCAGGGTGGTGAGTTCGCCGGACTCGCTACTGCCGATAAACCCGGTGACCACCGGAACGGCGCCGTCTTTCAACATCGGACGCAGACATTCTTCGCAGTGTTCGCGGGTCAAATCGGCTAGTGGCTCGGCTCCGCCATGGTAGGAATCGGTGACGATCAGCCGGGTGGCTTCCACCGGCTCGCTCTTCACACCCATGGCCAACAGTGTGGCGGAGAATACCGGCGCGGAAAGCCTTTCGCCCAAGCTCGAAATCGAATCGAGGGTTCGCGGCGATAGCTCGCGCAATAGCGCGGTGCCATCGTAGAGACGGCGCGCTTCAGCCAGGATTGCCTCCATCTGTTCTTGCACCTGACGGCGCGTTCCGTTGTTGCCGATGAGCACTTGCAGCGCGGTTTCGTGCTGCTGCCGCAGCGCCTCGACCAACTCCGGACCCGCGTCAGCATCGCCGGCTTGCGCCCGCGTTGCGGAGGCAATCAAGCGGTTGGTGACGCCGCTCATCGCGGAAACCACCACCACGACGGAAGCGTCGCGCACGCCTTCCTCCACAATTCTCGCCGAACGCGCAATGCATTCCGCGTCGCCCATCGAAGTGCCGCCGAATTTCATGACCCGCAGCAGTTTCGCCATCTCAAACGCTCCGGGCCAGCATCGGATGCAGCCGGCCGGTAGCGGCCAGCAGCTCGGCATTCAGAATGGTGCCGCCCGCGGCTCCGCGAATGGTGTTGTGACTGAGGGCCACGAAGCGGAAGTCGAGCACCTTGTCGGGACGAAGGCGTCCAATGGTGATGCTCATTCCGCCGCCTGCATCGCGGTCCAGACGTGGTTGGGGACGATCCTGTTCGGCGCGAACGATGATCGGGTGCTCGGGCGCCATGTGCAGCTTCATCTGCTGAGGGAGAGAGGTAAATGAGGCGAGCGCGTCCTGCACGTCTTCCAGCTTGGCCGGGCGCGCCAGCTTCACGCGCACCGCGCCCAAGTGACCGTCGGTGACGTTCACCCGATGGCACTGCGCGCTCACCGCAAATTGTCCCGCTTCCACTTTTCCGTTCTTCATCCGCCCCAAAATCTTGAGCGTCTCGCGCTCGATTTTTTCCTCTTCATTTTCGATGAACGGCACCACGTTATCGGTGGCGTCCAGCGAGGCCACTCCGGGATAACCGGCGCCGGAGAGGGCTTGCAGGGTGGTTACGATGACGGACGCAAGGCCAAAGCGCTGCTCGAGCGGCGCCAGAGCGAGGGCCAGCATGATCGTCGAACAGTTGGGGTTGGTGACAATGTAGCCGCCCGCGGCAAACTTTCGCGAAGGACCCTGGGCCTCGAGCAATTCCAGATGCGCGTGATTCACTTCCGGAATCAACAGCGGAACGTCTGGCTCCATCCGCCACGCCGCGGAATTGCTGATTACCGGATAGCCGGCGCGCGCGAATTCCTCTTCCACGGCGCGGGCCATATCCGACGGCAAGCTCGAAAAAATCACATCGCAATCCAGGGGAGGGTGCGGCGCCTGGACACGGATAGCCCTAACCGCCGAGGGCATGCCTCCGGGGAGCCTCCAGGTGCAGGCTTCGGCGTAGGTCTTGCCTTCCGAGCGGTCCGAGGCGGCGAGCGCGGTGACTTCAAACTGGGGATCTCGGTCCAAGAGTTGGATGAAGCGCTGACCGACGGCGCCAGTGGCGCCAAGGATACCGGCGCGGAGCTTGCCCGACATTTTAGAACTCCTTTGCGTTCTCGCCTTCCGTGCCGGCCGGGAACTGCACCGATCCCGCTCGCGGGCGAAAAGTGAGGGATTAAAAACTATACACTACTGGGTAGCGTTCGTTGACCCTTCGCTGCCGGGGCTGTGTGGCAAAAAACACCCGCTCCGTCTGCCCGGCATGTTCAAGGCTGAGAGCAAATTCAGTGCAAAAATATGAATCCGGGAGCCGATTCCGGGCCTCATGTTGTTAGACGACGGTTGGGAACCCTCGATTCAGGCAAGTTCAATAGGCTGAAGAAATAACGGCCGACGCCTATGATTGGATATGCTCTATTTTCTGTACATTCGCGGACAGTGGTTGGGCCTGCCCGGAGCCGGCTCCCAGGGTCGATTTGCAGGGTTGCTGGGCCGCCACCCTCGGGGCAGGATGTCGAAACTTTAGACGGCGTTCGTTCGTCCATACACTATGTCTTCGAGCGAGTTGGTAGCCTCGAAGCTCATGCCCAAGGAGAACGCAACCTCGTAGGTCGCCCACAAGCCTAGCCCAGCAGAGCGCTTAGCGGGGAGAGCCTCCCGCCGCGCCACCGGGCAATGTGCGGTTCGATCTCGATGTGCTGACGCAACTTCATGACCGAAAAACCAACGCCAACGAATATACCGAATTCGACCAGCACCGCCGTTTCGCCCCGGCCAGTGCACACCGAGGGCGATCAGACCGCGCCTCCAGAGAAGAGCAACTGGTGGGTGTGGGCGATTGTGGTGGTCGTAGGTGTCCTTATTGTGGCTTTCATGTACCGGCAATACGAGGCGGCGAAGGCCGAGCACGAGAAGGCGAACCAGGTCCCGGTCCGCGCGATACCCATCACCACTGCGACCGCGAAACAGGGTGATATCGGGGTATACATCACCGCGCTCGGGACGGTGACGCCGGTTTACACGGTGACGGTAACCAGCCGGGTGCAAGGCCAGATTATGGCCATCCACTACACCGAAGGGCAGATGGTGAAGGCCGGCGACGCATTGGTGGACATCGATCCGCGTCCCTACCAGGTGCAGCTGGCCCAAGCGGAAGGGCAATTGCAGCACGATCAGGCGGTGCTAGACGAAGCGAAGATCGATCTGACCCGGTACCAGACGGCGTTCAAAAAGAACGCCATCGCCGAGCAGCAAGTAGCCGACCAGGAGCAGACCGTATTGCAGGACGAAGGGACAGTGAAGAACGATCAGGCGGGAATCGACAGTGCGAAACTCTCGCTGGTCTACTGCCACATCACCTCGCCGATCACCGGGCGGGTGGGTCTGCGGATGATCGACCTCGGCAACATCGTTCAGGCGGGAAGTACTTCCGGATTGGTGGTGGTGACGCAGTTGCAGCCGATCACTCTGGTGTTCAACGTGGCGGAAGATTATTTGCCGCAGATTCAGGCGCAGGTCCACCAGGGACATAAGCTGGAAGTGGACGCGTTCGATCGCGACCAACAGAAGAAAATTGCGAGTGGATCGTTGCTGACCACCGATAACGAGATCGATACCACCACCGGCACGGTGAAGTTGAAGGCGATTTTTCCGAATCAGGATGAATCGCTGTTTCCGAACCAGTTCGTGAACGCACGCTTGCTGGTGGATACCGAGCACGGTGTGACCTTGGTGGCGAATGCCGCGATACAGCGCAGCGCGCAAGGTTCGTTCGTATACATCATTAAGCCGGACGAGACCGCGGCGATGCAAACAGTCACTCCAGGAGTGACCGATGGGGGCTTCACCGCCGTTCAGGGATTGCAGCCGAACAACGTGGTGGCATCCAGCGGTTTCGACAAGTTGCAAGACGGAGCGAAGGTGGTGGTGCGCAACCCGGCGGGCACCGGGACCAATGCAGCGAGCGGGCCCGGCGCGGCTACGGGGTCCACTCAAACCAGTAGCTCGAGCGATAGCGGCAATTCGCACAACGCCAAACGTCCTTCTAAGCATTCCGGCAGCGCGAACGCCCAGGGAACTCAGGGGAATCCGTGAGCCCTTCTCGTCCATTTATTCTTCGCCCGGTGGCCACGTCGCTGCTGATGGCGGCGATCATGCTGGTCGGCATAGTGGCATACAGCCAACTGCCGATTTCCGCTTTGCCCGAAGTGGACTACCCGACCATCCAGGTAATCACCTTTTATCCGGGCGCCAGTCCGGACGTGATGGCATCGGCGGTGACCGCGCCGCTGGAAAGGCAGTTCGGGCAGGTTCCCGGCCTGAATCAAATGACCTCGACGAGCTCGGCGGGAAGCTCGGTGATCGTATTGCAGTTCTCCCTGGAATTGAACATCGACGTCGCCGAGCAGGAAGTGCAAGCCTCGATCAATGCGGCGCAGAGTTATTTGCCAGCGGATCTCCCGGTTCCTCCGATCTACAGCAAGACCAATCCCGCGGATTCGCCCATTCTTACGCTGGCCCTTACTTCCCAGAGCATTCCGCTTTCGCAGGTAGAAGACCTGGCGGACACCAAGCTGACGCAAAAGATTGCGCAGTTGCCGGGAGTGGGAATGGTGAGTATCAGCGGGGGGCAAAAGCCGGCCATTCGCATTCAGGTGAACCCCGCGGCGCTTTCCGCCTACGGCATCAACATGGAAGATGTTCGCGCTGCATTGCAGCAGACCAGCCTGAACATCGCCAAAGGCAGCTTCGACGGAGCGCAACAAGGCTATCAGATCGACGCGAACGACCAACTGCTGACCAGCAAGGATTTTCGCCAAGTGGTGGTTGCCTATCGCAACGGCGGGCCGATCATGCTCTCCGACGTGGCGAATATTTTAGACGACACGGAGAATTCCAAGCTGGCCGCGTGGATGAACACCACCCCCGCGGTGATCGTGAACGTTCAGCGCCAGCCGGGCGCCAATATCATTCAGGTGGTGGACCGCATCGAGAAGCTTTTGCCGGTGCTGCAGACCAACCTGCCCGCTTCGGTGCAGCTCACCATCCTGACCGACCGGACCACCACCATCCGCGCCTCGGTGCACGACGTGCAGTTCGAATTGATGCTCACCGTGGGTCTGGTAGTGATGGTGATCTTTCTTTTTCTGCGCAATGTTTCGGCCACCATCATTCCGAGCGTGGCGGTGCCGCTATCGCTGGTGGGCACATTCGGGGTGATGTATTTGTGCGGCTACAGCCTGAACAACTTGACGTTGATGGCGCTGACCATCTCGACCGGCTTCGTGGTGGACGACGCCATCGTAATGATCGAGAACATCGCCCGGTATATCGAAGAGGGCGAGGACTCGCTGGAGGCCGCGCTCAAGGGCTCCGAGCAAATCGGATTCACCATCGTTTCGCTGACGATCTCACTGATCGCGGTGCTGATACCGCTGCTGTTCATGGGCGATATCGTGGGCCGGCTGTTTCGCGAATTTGCGATTACCCTGAGCGTCACCATCCTGGTTTCCGCGGTGGTCTCGCTCACCCTCACTCCGATGATGTGCGCCAAGCTGCTGAAGCACACCCCGGAAGGGCAGCGCGGGCGCTTCTATGAAATCTCCGAGCGCGGTTTCAATGGCGTGATCGCGTTCTACGGCAGAACGCTGCGCTGGGTGCTCAAACATCAGACCGCCACGCTGTTTGTCGCCGTCGGGACTCTGGTGCTTACGGTGCTGCTGTACATCGTCGTGCCCAAAGGTTTTTTTCCCGAACAGGATACCGGGGTGATTCAGGGCATTACCGAAGCGCCGCAAAGTATTTCGTTTCCGGCGATGGCGGAACGGCAGGTGGCGCTGGCCAAGGTGCTTTTGCAGGATCCGGCGATTCAAAATATTTCTTCGTTCATCGGCGCGGATGGCACCAACACCACCCTAAACAGCGGGCGCATTCAAATCACCCTCAAGCCGTTGGAAGAGCGCAAAATCAGCGCGCTCGATTTGATTCGCCGCCTGCAAAAGAATCTGGACAAAGTGGAAGGTATCACTCTGTACATGCAGCCGGTGCAGGATCTGACGGTGGAAGACCGGGTAAGCCGGACGCTGTATCAATACACGCTGGAAGATCCCGACCAGAGAGAGCTGAATCAATGGACCAACCGCTTCGTGGAGCGGCTGAAAAAGTTGCCGGAGCTGAGCGATGTGGCCACCGACCAGCAGACTTCCGGGCTTGCGGCATCGCTGGTGATCGACCGCCAAACCGCTTCGCGCATGGGCATCACGCCGCAAATGATCGACGAAACGCTGTACGACGCTTTCGGCCAGCGCCAGATCTCCACGCTATATACGCAATTGAATCAGTACCACGTGATCCTCGAAGCGATTCCGGACTTTCAGCGCAATCCGGCCAAGCTGCAGAACATTTACGTGCGTACCAGCGCCTCGCCGAGCACTACTACTTCATCGAGTGGGTCCAGCACGGTCGCGTTGGCGTCCTCTCCTAGCACGTCGTCCTCCAGCTCCGGCAGTTCGAGCGCATCGGGCAACGCCTCGGGTTCAACGTCCAGCACCTCTTCGAGCGGGTTGATCACCGCAACCGCAACAGCTGCGACGGCGCTCTCTGGGACTACGTCGACCGGATCGGCGACGCCACCGGTGGTCTCTACGGTGAACGGCGGAGCAGTGCCGCTGAGCGCCTTCACCCACTTTGAAAACCGAACTTCGCCATTATCGGTCAATCATCAAGGGCAATTTCCGGTGGTGACCGTTTCGTTCAATCTTGCGCCCGGAGCTTCGCTGGGCGAGGCGACCGAAGCGGTGGAAAAAGTGCAGAAGGACCTGAACATGCCTTTAAGCGTGCAGGCCGCATTCCAGGGCACGGCCGCATCGTTTCAGGCGTCGCTGGCGAACGAGCCGATTCTGATTTTGGCGGCGCTGATCACCGTGTATATCGTGCTTGGCGTGCTGTATGAGAGTTACATTCATCCCATTACGATTCTCTCAACGCTGCCCTCGGCCGGAGTCGGAGCAATTCTGGCGCTGCTGGTGTGCGGCGAGGAATTGAGCGTGGTGGCGTTGATCGGAATCATCCTGCTGATCGGCATCGTAAAGAAAAATGGAATCATGATGATCGACTTCGCGCTGGAGGCGGAGCGGAAGGAAGGCAAGAGTTCCGAAGAGGCGATTTTTGAAGCCTGCCTGCTGCGCTTCCGGCCGATCTTGATGACCACCATGGCCGCGCTTTTGGGCGGCCTGCCTCTCGCGCTGGGCTCGGGAATTGGCGCGGAACTACGGCGGCCCCTGGGCATTGCGATGGTGGGCGGCTTGTTGGTGAGCCAAGTGCTGACGCTCTACACCACGCCGGTCATTTATATTTTCTTCGACCACCTGGCCAAGAAATTCTCAAGGTCGCCGCAGGAACACGGCAACGCCGAGACGGTGCCGGCGGACTAGCATGAGTCTATCCTCACCATTCATAGGCCGGCCGGTGGCCACCACCCTGCTCACCGCGGCAATCGCGCTCGCGGGGGCGGTGGCGTTCAAGGAATTGCCGGTATCGCCGCTGCCACAAATCGACTTCCCCACGATTTCGGTGTCGGCCAGTTTGCCAGGTGCTAGTCCGACGATTATGGCGTCGTCGGTGGCCACCCCGCTCGAGCGGCAATTCGGGCGGATTGCGGGGGTCACCGAGATGACCTCGTCCAGCAATCTGGGCAGCACCAGCGTGACCCTGCAATTCGATCTGAACCGTAATATCGACGGCGCGGCACGCGACGTTCAGGCGTCGATCAACGCGGCGCGCAGTTATCTGCCCGCCAATCTTCCCGCGAATCCGAGCTATCGCAAAGTAAACCCGGCGGACGCGCCAATCATGATTGTCGCGCTGACTTCGAACATCTACGATCGAGGCACCCTTTACGACGCGGCTTCGACCATCATGCAGCAGCGGTTGTCGCAGATTCAAGGGGTGGGGCAGGTGACGGTGGGAGGTGGCGCGCTGCCTGCGGTGCGCGCGGAAGTGAATCCGACGCAACTGAATGGTTTTGGCCTGGGCCTGAACGAGGTTGCCACCATGTTGGCGGCGCAAAATGCCAACGAGCCCAAAGGCCAGATCTCCGATGGCAACATCACTGCGGACATCACCACTAACGATCAACTGCTGAAGGCCGGAGATTACCGCAACCTAGTGGTGGGCTATCACAATGGAGCAGCGATCAAGCTCTCGGACATCGCCGACGTCGAAGACTCGATCGAAAACATACGTGCGGCGGGCTACGTCAACGCCAAAGCGGCGATCCCCTTGATCATTTTCCGGCAACCGGGCGCCAATATTATCGACACCGTGGACCGCATCCGGGCGGCGCTGCCTTCGGTGAAGGCGTCCATGCCCGCGGCCATCGATTACATCATCGTGATAGACCGCACGATGACGATACGCGCCTCGGTGCGCGATGTGGAGCGCACCCTGCTGCTCTCGATCGGGCTAGTGATCCTGGTTGTTTTCTTATTTCTGCGAAACGTACATGCCACTTTCATCCCCAGCGTAGCTGTGCCGGTGTCACTGATCGGCACCTTTGGGGTGATGTATCTGTGTGGCTACAGCATCGACAATCTGTCGCTGATGGCACTGACCATCTCGACGGGGTTCGTCGTCGACGACGCAATCGTAGTGATCGAGAACATTACCCGCTACATCGAGCAGGGAATGTCGCCGATGCAGGCGGCGCTGAAGGGAGCGAGTGAAATCGGATTCACCGTGCTTTCGATCAGCCTTTCACTGTGTGCGGTGTTTATCCCCATATTATTGATGGGCGGGATTGTGGGACGGCTGTTCCGTGAATTTGCGGTCACCCTTTCGGTGGCGATCATGGTATCGCTGGCGATTTCGCTCACCACCACGCCGATGATGTGTTCGCTGCTACTGAAACACGAGCGCCCCGAGGGACACGGGCGGCTGTACCGCATTAGCGAGAAGGGGTTTAACTGGGTACTGAACTTATACGAGCGAACGCTCACGGTGGTGCTGCGTCACCCGCTATTTACTCTGATAGTCCTGCTGGTGACCATTGGGGTGAACATTTACCTGCTTAAAATTGTGCCCAAGGGTTTTTTCCCGCAGCAGGACAACGGAACCATAATCGGTGGAATTCAGGGATCCCAGGACATTTCGTTCCAGGCCATGGAAAGCGCAACCCGAAAGTTCGCCACGCTGATTAAAAGCGATCCGGCGGTGGAAAACGTGATCACGTTCACGGGAGGGCAGGGGCCGACCAACAGCGGGTTCGTTTTTATGGGACTGAAACCGCTGGAGCAACGCGGTGGCAAGGTGAGCGCGAGCGACGTGGTGAATCGACTTCGCCCGAAATTGACTTCTATTCCGGGCGCGACGGTGTTTCTGCAAGCCGCGCAGGACTTGCGCATCGGGGGGCGTGCCAGCAGTGCGCAATATCAATACACACTGCAAAGCGACAATCTGGACGACCTGACCAAATGGGGTCCGATTCTATTGCGGCAAATGAAGAAGTTGCCGGGGTTCACCGACCTGAACACCGATCAACAGAATAATGGGCTGGAAGCGGAACTGACTTACGACCGACCAACCGCATCGCGCCTGGGAATCACTCCGCAGACGATCGACAGCACCCTGTACCAGGCCTTCGGACAAGCCCAAGTCTCCACCATGTATACCGCGCTGAATCAGTATCACGTGGTGATGGAGGTGGCGCCGTCATTTTGGCAAAACCCGCTGGGCCTTAACGATATTTATGTGCCGACCAACAGCGGAGGGGTGGTGCCGCTGAGCGCGATCACCCACTACGAACCCCAGATCGCTCCGCTGTCAGTGAATCACTCGGGGGTATTCCCATCGGTCACGGTGTCTTTCAATCTAGCTCCAGGCGTGTCGCTTAGCGACGCGGCGGGCGCAATTGACGAAATGGAACAAAAACTGGGAACACCCGCTTCGATCCATGGAATGTATTCGGGTACGCTGCAGGCGTTTCAGGCGTCGCTCTCGACCGAGCCCATGCTGATCATCACCGCGCTGTTAGCGGTATACATCGTGCTGGGGATCTTGTATGAAAGCTTCATCCACCCGATCACGATTCTCTCGACGATTCCGTCGGCCGGGGTGGGCGCGGTGCTGGCGCTGATGATATCCAAGACCGACTTGAGCGTGATCGCCCTGATTGGAATCATCCTGCTGATCGGCATCGTGAAGAAAAATGCGATTTTGATGATCGATTTTGCGATTGCCGCCGAACGCCTCGAAGGGTTGTCGTCGCGGGACGCGATCTATCAGGCCTGCCTGTTGCGGTTCCGGCCGATCCTGATGACCACCATGGCCGCGCTGCTGGGCGCGCTGCCACTCGCATTGGGCACCGGAACAGGTTCGGAACTGCGGCGGCCGCTGGGCATCACCATTGTCGGCGGTCTGATATTCAGCCAGATGCTGACGCTGTATACGACCCCGGTGGTTTACTTGTATATGGACCGCTTCAGCACCTGGAGAAAACGGGCGCGTGGCGAGCACGGAGCCTCGGCGGCGGCGCCGCAGCCGTCCATTGGGTGACCCATATTTGCATTGCCGGCGCTCTCGTGAGATGGAGATTGCGTCGCGCCAACGTGTAGTTTGATCGCTCAGAAAGTGAACGGCTCAAGCACTCGGGAGAAAGTGAAAAGGCAAATGGCAAGGAAACTTTCAGCACGCTGGATTTGGCTCGCGGGCGTCCTTCTCTTCATGGATGGGTGCATGGTGGGTCCCGCCTACCACACCCCGACGGTGACGACGCCCCCGGCGTACAAAGAGTTGACCCCGGAACAAGAGAAGGTGACCGACGGTTGGAAGGTGGCGCAACCGAAAGACGACGCACTGCACGGAAAGTGGTGGGAGATTTTCGGCGATCCGGAGTTGAATGCCCTGGAAGAACAAGTGAATGTTTCGAACCAGAATATCGCCATGGCCGCCGCAAATTTTCAGGCGGCCCGCGCGCTGGTGCGACAAGCACGGGCGCAATTATTTCCTACGGCGACGACCAACCCCAGCATCACCGCTGCACGCGAGCGCGTGGCGTCCAGCACCACAAACGCCTCGGGCACCACCAGCACTACGCTGACGTCGGCGAACGTCACCGAGTACCAGCTTCCGTTCGACGCCACCTGGCAGCCGGATCTTTTTGGCCGCATCCGGAATACGGTGCGCGCGGCGGCCGCAGGCGCACAGGTGGACGCGGCAGACCTCGAGAATACCCGGCTGACGGTTCAGGCCGAGGTGGCGTCCGATTATTTCCAGCTCCGTTCGCAGGACGCGCTCAAGCAACTGCTCGACGACACTGTCGCAGCGTATAAGCAATCGCTCGATTTGACCCAGGTGCTGTATGAAACCGGCATTGACTCGGAAGAGTCGGTGTCGGAAGCCGAAACACAACTGGAGAGCACCGAAGCACAGGACACTAACATCGGAATCCAGCGCGCCCAGTTCGAACACGCGATCGCCATGCTGGTGGGCCAGCCTGCTTCTACGTTCGCGATCCCCCAAGGTCCGCTGAAAGTGGGCCCGCCAGCTATTCCCTACGGCGTTCCATCGCAGCTTCTGGAGCGCCGCCCGGATATCGCAGCCGCCGAGCGAGGCGTGGCGCAGGCCAACGCGCAAATCGGTGTGGCGCGCTCGGCCTATTTCCCCACACTGACCTTGAGCGGATCGGTTGGATTTGAAGCGGCAGCATTCTCCAAATGGCTATCGCCATCGAGCTTCGTGTGGTCGGTGGGCCCGGCGCTGGCGGAGACCCTCTTTGACGCCGGCTTGCGGCGCGCCACCGTAGCGCAGTATCAAGCGCAGTACGATTCAACGGTGGCCAACTACCGCGAGACGGTGCTGACCGCATTCCAGCAAGTCGAAGACAATCTGGCGTCCCTGCGCATCCTTTCGGTGGAAATTCAGCAACAGGACGTGGCCGTCGCCTCCGCGGAACATACCCTGCAAATCGCCACCGACCGCTACAAGCTGGGCATCGACCCATACCTCAACGTGATCACCGCGCAAACTGCGCTCTTCAGCAATCGCCAAACCGCGGTTACCCTGCGCAGTTCGCAGATGACCGCGGGCGTTCAGTTGATTGAGGCCCTGGGGGGATCGTGGGATGTGTCGCAGCTTCCGTCCATGCATTCGACCATGGTTAGCGCGCCGACCACTCCGCCGCCGACAACTGCGGCTAACGCGCCGGCTACTGCACCACAAAATCCGCCACCGGCGACGAATCCTTAGACTTACCGACAGGGATTGTTGGCGAAACAAACAGCCCAGCAGCTTCCGGGCGTGGTTTCCTTGTACTGTCACGCGGGCCGCTGTACTCTGCGGGTGATGCGAAGAGACCGTGGACAGCTTCCGTTAGTCCCGATCATTGGTTTACTCGTGGCGTGGTGCGCCCTAGCGGCTTCCGTCCAACTGCACGATGCTTTCAACTCGCAGCAGGCATACGTCTTTACCGCGGAGATTGCGGGTTATGGAGAACGATGGCCCGGTTCACCCGGCCACAAGAAAACGGAGGACCTCATCCATCAGGTCCTACTAAAGGATGGCGCGCAAATCGAAACCGACGATTTTGTGGCCACCACGCCCCGCGGGCCAGTTCCGGTGCACAACATCATTGGCAAGTTCAACATCACCGCCGATCCGCAGCAGCGCATCTTTATCCTCGCCGGCCATTACGACACGCTCTTCAAGCCTGGTTTCATCGGCGCCAACGATGGCGCATCGAGCACTGCGATTCTTCTGGCTTTTGCCGACGCGCTCGCTCACCAAAAGACCAGAATGCAAATCTGGCTAGTCTGGACCGACCTGGAAGAGGCGGTGAATTCTTTCACCGGCGGTGACGGGCTCTACGGGAGCAGGCATCTAGCGCAAGAGCTGGCGGCAGACGGAAGGGCTTCGCGCATTCGTGGATTGTTCTTGCTGGACATGATCGGCGATAAAGATTTGAACGTGGCGCGCGAGCTGGGGTCCAAAAGATCGCTACAAAACGTCATCGCTCAAGCCGCCAATCAACTCGGATACGCTCGCTACTTCTTCCAGTACGAAGTTAGCATCATCGACGATCACGTATCCTTCATAAACGTTGGCATCCCGTCGGTCGACGTGGTGGACGCCGAATACGGCCGAATGGGTCCGGGTTTTGACTCTATGGGTGAATTCCACCACACCAACGCGGACACCATGGACAAAGTGTCGCAACACAGTCTTGAGGTGACCGGCCGCACCATCCTGCTGACTGTAGAACTACTCGACGCACAAAACTGACCTCACCAGAAGCTAACTATCCCAGACAGCGGAAATCATTCCGGACCCAATGCAAAGGCGCGCGACTCAAATTGCAGCAGCGCGCCCAGATGTTGCGCGACGTACTCCGCGTTGTGGCCGCCGGGATAGATGTGAAATTCGTGGGGGATTTTCCGTGAAACTAGCAAATCGTGGAATTTCTGCGCGCCCACGTTGAAACTGAAATCGTCTTCCGAGCCGCAATCGAAATAAATCTTCAGCTTCGCCGCGTTGCTGGTTTCCCGAACCAGGGTGAAGGGATTGTTGCGGTTCCAGAAGGCGATATCGAGCGGGGCGCCAAAGGCGCCGCCCAGAATCTGTCCCAGCATCATGGCCTGAGAGCCGGACGTTGCCGGCCCTGGCGTGCCTGCAACCAGCATCGCGCTGTGCGCGCCCACCGAGCCGAAAAGCTCGGGGTGCTGCAACGCGGTGTGGAACGCGCCATAACCGCCCATCGAGACACCCGCAATACCACGGGTGCTTCGCGCGGCTTGAATGCGGTAATGCTTTTCGATGAACGGAATAAATTCCTGTAACAGAAAATCCTCGTAGCGCGTTTTGCCGTCACGTGAATTTACGTAGAAGCTTCGTCCACCGTCTGGGGTGACGATCAGAAACTCTCCCAGGCGATGCTGGTCGCGCAAATCTTCCACAATATTCATCGCGCCGGAGCTGGCCAGCACCTGTTCGTTCTCGCCCAGCCCGTGCAGGAAATACAGGACCGGGTACTTGCGGGTTTTCTCGGAATCGTAGCGGGTAGGAAGAAGCACGCAGTAGCCAACTCGGCGCGCCAAGATGCGGCTCGGCATGGACAGGCAGTCCGCCCGGCCGCCCGCTGGTGCCTGTGGGTGCGGTCGCGATGGAGCGCCGGACGCGAATCCATTCCCGAGCAAAAAGGCCGCGAGCAAAAGCGCCGCCGGCAGCAGACACCGCCGGCTTTTATTCATACCGCAGGGCCTCGACCGGGTTCAGTTTCGCGGCGCGCGACGCCGGATACATTCCGGCGATCAGACTCACCACCACCGCAAAGGCGGTCGCTCCCGCTGCCAGCCACCAGGGGACGGAAGTAACCTCGATGCCCGGCAGCTCCTGTTTGTGCAAATACACGTTTAACGCGAAAGTGAGCGCGCGGCCGATCAGCCAGCCGAAAACTACGCCCAGCAGGCCGCCCAGGAATCCCATGGCGCCCGCTTCGACGAAGAAGAGCTTCTGAATATCGCCGTCCGCCGCGCCCAGCGCCTTGAGCACACCGATTTCGCGCCGCCGGTCGAGAATAGCCATCACCAGCGTATTGATGATTCCCAGCGACGACACCACCAGCGCCAGGCTGCCGAAAATTCCCAGCAGCACATCGAAAACCGCAAAAACCAGGCGGATGTTTTTCGTGGCGTCGAGCAGCGAAAACGTGGCGAAGCCCATCTGCTTGATGGCCGCCTCCACGTCTTTCACCTTCGAAGGGCCGTCCACGCGTACCGTCAGACTCAAATACGACGGCTTGCCGGTTCTCCCGCGCAGTGCGTCGCGCAAATCGCTGGCCTGTGCTGCCCGAAGCGCTTCGGCCACCTGCAATGGAATGAATACGCGGCCGCGCGCAATTCCGCCGAAGCCGGCGGCCGGCTCGCTATCGACAACGCCCACAATTCGCAGCAATTTTTGCCGCGGCACGATCGAGAATCCACCGCCGAGCCGCGAAGCGTCGTCCCCTTGCGGTGGCGGCGCTCCTTCTGCAGCGGGGTTTGCGCCATGGGCGCCGGCGGGCGGCTTTGCGGTTTTCTTCGACGCCGGCGATCCCGCGCTCGCGCTCGGATCAGGCTCGGCGGCCAATGCCTGGCGCTCGGCGTAGCGCAGCTCCAGATCTTTGCCCACCAGCGTCTCGGTCTGCGGGGTAATCTCCCGCGCAAACTCGACCTGCAGAATCACTTCGTCGGCATTGGCGCTCGAAAAAAACTTTCCCTGCATGCCGTCGAAGGCGCCGCTGGCTAGCCCGGACATTGGCACGCCCGCAACCATGGTGGCGTACGGAGTTCCTTGATAGCGCACTTCGGTGGCGAATCGCACGTCGGGATAAACTTCGGTCACTCCGGGGAGATGCGCCAAATCATGCCGGGCGTCGTCGTCCAACACTCGCGGATCGCCCGCGGCGGCGGTTCGCGGCCGGGAACGACCGAACTCGCGAAAGTTTCCTTGGGTGGTGACGAACACTGCGTCAAACAGCCCGGAGCGCGACAGCCGCTTGGAGGCTAGCTCCTGCAGGCCGACGCCCAGCGAAAGCATGGCCACCAGCGACGCTACCCCCACGGCCACGCCAAGGGTGGTGAGCGAATTCCGCAGCATCGATTCGCGCAGATTGCGGACGGCCAGCTCGGTCATGTCGCGAACTTTCATCGCCTGTGCCCGTCGCTCATTAGTTTTCCGTCGCCCATCCGCGTCAGGCGATGCGCGAATCGTTCCGCCATCGAACGTTCGTGGGTGACGATTATGATGGTCATGCCCAGGGTCTGGTTGATTTCCTGAAGCAAGTTCATGATTTCTTCGCCGGTCACGCTATCGAGATTTCCGGTTGGTTCGTCGGCCAGAAGGATCGATGGCCGATTGACCAACGCGCGCGCCAACGCCGCGCGCTGCTGTTCGCCGCCGGACATTTCCGTCGGGCGGTGGGTGAGCCGCGCACTCAGGTGGACGCGCTCGAGGGCCTCTTTGACGCGTTGGTTGCGCTCGTTGCGCTCGACTTCCGCGAGGCGCAGCGGGAGCTCTACGTTTTCTTCCAGGGTCATTCGCGGCAGGAGTTGGAAGGACTGAAAAACCATTCCCACTGTCGAACTCCGGTGGCGTGCTAGTTCTTGGGAGTTCATCGTGGCTAAATTCTTTCCTTGCGCGTAGATGGCGCCAGAGGTGGGGCGATCCAGTCCGGCGATTAAATTGAGCAGCGTCGATTTTCCGGAGCCGGAGGCTCCTAGAATTGCCAGGAATTCGCCGGCGTTAGCGGCGAGGGTTACGTCGTCCACGGCGCGGACCTGGGTGGTGCCCATGGTGTAGTGCCGGGACACGTGGTCGGCTTGGATCGCGATCTCTTGCTGCGCAGCCACTTTTTGTACTCCCTTGGTTCCTGAAGCCAGCAGGTCACACCCGGGGGTGCGGGACCATACATGTTACTACGTGCGCGCGGTGTGGAAGTTACGCTTGAGGTGAAGGGCAGCACCCCCGGTAAGCCTTGGGTGGGGGGCGTCAACCTTTGGCTGCCACGGCCCAAACGCCCACCCGGCCCAAAACCGGGGAAGAATGGGGTGGCCGAAAAAGAGAGAAGGCCGCAAAACCGTAGAACCCTACGTCAGTTCGCTGCGATATAGGTCCTTGCTTCTTGGAGTTCCGGGCGGTCCGCGGAGGGGATCGAGGACGCTACTAGCTTGGCGAAATACTTGCGGGCGTCTTCTGCGTGCCCGGCGGATTCTGCGGCGTGGGCGGCTCCATACAGGGCGTCGAAGCGGTTGGGGCTTTCCCGCAGCGTCACTTCGTACTCGTGGAGGGCTTCGGGAGCGCGCTTGGCTTCCAGGAGCATGTCCGCCAGCATCTCGCGGGCGGGCATCGAGATAGACTCCACTTCCAAGGCGTCATCGGCATCGGCGGTGGTGTGGAGCATCTTCACCGCATCGTCGACTTTGCCCTGGGCGAACGCGAGCCAGGCCTGTGCTTCCTGGACGCGGGTGTCGTCGTCGTTGCTGGATGGTCCTTTCTTTTTGTTTTTATCGGCCAGCGCGGCAACCGATTCCTGGAGCTTGGCCAAATCTTTTTGCGCTTCTGCGACGTCACCGTTGCGCGCGGCGCCGATGGTGCGTACCCAATCAGTGGTCTCCTGCCAACGGGGCTGGCTGCTGGGGACCGGTAGCGATTCCGCTTCCTTCCACTGATGCAATTCGAGTGCCGCGCGCGCGCGGAAGTCAGCTTGATGGTCGGCGACTTGCTGGGCACTTGCGCCAACGACGTTCTTCAGATCTTCGGTCACCTGGCGCGCGGCGGCTTCATCGCCCGCTTGTAGGTAGGAATAGTCCAGAAAATCCATCGCGTGGACCTGGTAGTGCATGTCGGCACGGCCCGTTCGCGTGGCTTCTGCTGCGGCCTTGGCCGCGGCGAGGTTCGAGTCGATCGACTCGCGCCACAATCCCAGGCGTACGAAGATGTGCGCGGGCATGTGCAGCGCGTGGGAGGAATCCGGAGCGATGCTGGCGTAACGTCGCGCGGCATCGAGGGCCTGCGGAGCGAGCTCAGGAGTGTCGGCGGCGTGAATCAGGTAGTGCGCTGGGCCGGGATCGTCTGGGGCCGCGCGGAAGAGCGGATCGAGTACCGCGATGGCGCGCTTGCGATTGGCGGTTTCGTCCACGCCTTCTTCGGCCAGCGCAACCAGCGAGAGACCGTAGAAGGCTCCGGCTTCGGTGTCGTCGGGAAATTGGCGATAGACCTTTTCCCAGGCGTCGGAAAAGGCTTTCATTCGGGTGTCTTGGTCCCATTGCGAATTTTTTTGATAGAAGACTCGCGCAACGTCGAGGTAGGCACGCTCGTGCGGGGTAATCGTTTTTTGTTTTTCTGCGGTGTCGATGTCTTTGCGCCCCTCGGCGAACTGTTTCGCATCCGGCCAATCCCAGAGCTGCTCGTACAAGCTCATTGCTTTGCCCCAGTAGGCCATGGCGCAATGCGGTTCCTGCTTGGATACTTCGGTGAAGGTGTTTTCTGCCTGGCGGTATTGGAACGAGTGCAGCAGGGCGACCGCTGCTTCGATCTGGCTCTGTACGTGCGGCGCGCACGATGTGGGGAAGCTCACCTTGCCCAAGGTATCTACGCGCGCAGGCGGCGTTGCGGAAGGTGAGGCGTCCGTGTGCGGCTTGGCCCAAACTGGATCTGCGCCCAACATTAGGGCAATCAGTGAAGTCCAACAAAGAATGGCGCCATAAATGCGCCGGTTTCTGTCTTGTAGTGCGTGGTTCATGGGGTTCCCTCAGACTCCACCAACAGCGGAACAGTCACAGCGCGGCGCACCACGGCAAACAACCAGGATGGTCCGTAAGAAAATAGTATAGGGCGGCGAGGGTTCAACACCAAATCAAAACACCCGGCATGGCGGGCTGGGTGGGAAGGACTAGACGCCCACCCTTCCCGTCTGCCTTCGCGCAAAAGCGGCGCCACTCATAGCTCCATGGGTACTTATCTTTTTCGATACGCGCGAAGTCACATGCGTTGACGCTGCTGCTCCCTCGGGACCACTCTGAGATAGCAACTCGTCCTGATCGATAAACCCCAGTCGCGACACTCCACGCCAGTGCTGCTGTGGCGATCCGGCAGGGTATCGCAGAGGAGGCCGCAGATGGCCTGGACTCGAACTACAAAATTTCTGCTGGCCCTCGGACTTTGCGGCGTCGCACTCAACCCGCGAGTGGCGCTGGCGGACGTATTCAAGGGAGAGATATCGGATTCACAGTGCGCGATGAATGCCCATTCGCTCAGCCACGGGCACAAAGAGCTACTGAAAACAGGCACCATGGGCACCACTGATGCAGAGTGCGCGCGAAATTGCGTGCACCGGCTCGGCGGCGTGTTCGTGCTGACGACGAAGGAAAAATCCTACCAGCTCGACAATCAGGAATTGGCCGAGAAAAACGCCGGCGCTCGGGTGAAAGTAATCGGGACGCTGGACGAAGCAACGCACACCATCCACGTGGTATCGATCCAACCGATTTCTCAATAAATGGGTGCAAGCCTCTAGGTCTGGCTCTCGGGGTCGGGCTCGTTGTCAAAGTCACTGGGCTTGGAGCGACGCGCCCGCGCGCGCACTGGGCCTTCATCGGCGTCCGGGACGTTTTCTACGCCGCTCACTGCTTCCGCTTCCAACGCCTGGCCTTCTTCCACCAGTTCGCCAACACTTTCGGAATCAGCGTCTGCGAATGACGATAGGCCTTGTAGATCGCCCGACTGGCCGCCGGAGGCTGACTGCAGGTCGCGGTCTTCGGGCAGGGCGATCTCGGAAATGTCGCGAATTCCGGGGCGGCTGTGACGGATGCGGTTCTCGCTTCGTTTCTCTCTCAACTTTGCTAGCTGCTTCGGGGCGGATTTCTTGGAGCTTAGTTTCGATGCGGCGTTCTTAGGTTTGGATTTCTTTAGCTTTGATTTTTTCGCAGTGGACTTCAGGGCTGCTTTCTTGGGCCGGGATTTCGCCCGTGCCGGGACTGGCTTTTTGGATGGTTTCTTTTTCTTGGGCATGGGCCAAGTTTATCATCAGCGGCTCGCCAGATTCGCGGGAGAAATTGCTGTGCGGGCGAGGACGGCGGAGGAGAGCACGGAGAGACCGAGCCGCGCTGTTGGTGGGGCTGGGCGGGATCGAACCGCCGACCTAGGCGTTAGGAGTGCCTCGCTCTATCCAACTGAGCTACAGCCCCATGTGGGATAGTTTACCATTGGCGCTTAGGCCTGCCACAGCGGGCCCACAAAGAGCATGGAAGCGTGAACCTAAAGCTATTGCTAGCGTGGCGGAGGCGGCGGGTGGCCGGGCTCGCCGTGGGCGTGGCGCCAGGTCCAATATTGGCGCTGTTCGTCGGCGCTTAGCCTGCGATATTCGCGGTGGGGGCGGTTGGTCTCGATGATCCATTGATTGTAGTAATGCCTTTCGTGGTCGTCCCACACGTGGTAATCGGAGTAGTACGGATCGTATACACGGTAGACGTGCGGTGCGCACCCCCCTGCGATTACTGGAATCACGAACGCTGCGGCAACTATGAGTGCTCGGAAGCGCAGAGCTTTAAGGCCCATGAAGGTTTCCTCCTGAAGATTCAACCCGGCCCGGACGCGATAGTCGCGGACTGCGCGGACCGAAACCCATTTTACACCGGCATGAAATTCAGCCAAAGGGATCGAAAACGGCACGGTGGGATGGCATCGAGAATGTGCAGGAAGTTGAACTTCTAAAGCCCTGGGGTGGTGCCGGTGTCCGCCAAGTCGAACTCCGGCTGCCCCAGGGCCTCAGAATGACAGGAGTGGGCGCCGACGAGATAGGCGGCGTCCGCAACGAGATTGAGATACTTGTATAACTTGACGGCAAAATGGTCAAACTCATTGAATTTATCGAACTGATAAGAGATCGATGGTGGTGGCCAGGATTCTTAGACTGCGGGAATGTGGGAGGTGTTCCAACCGCCGCCGATGGCTTTGATTAGTAGCACGCTTGCGGATAGACGGCGGGTGAGGATATCCACCGCGGTGCGCTGATCGGATAGCGCGGCGCTCTGCGCGGTGATCACTTCGAGGTAGTTGGAGACCCCGCCCTTGTAGCGATTGTTGGAAAGGGCCAGGGTGTGGTTTGCCGCGGCGACGGCGCCATCCTGGGTTTTCGATTCCGCTTCCAGGATGCGCAACGCGGCTAGATTGTCTTCCACTTCCTGAAAGCTCTCGAGAACGGTCTCCCGGTATTTCGATATGGACTGATCGTAATTCGCTCTGGCTTGATCGGAAATGGCGTGGCGCCGGCCAGCATCGAAAAGGGTTTCCACCGCGGTGGGACCAAGCGACCAGAAAAAGCTGGGGCCCTGAAACAGCGAGCCCCAAGAGCCGCTCTCGAAGCCCGCCGATCCAGTGAGGGTGATGGTGGGAAAGTAGGCGGCCCGCGCAATTCCAATTCCGGCATTCGCTTCTTGCATGCGCCGTTCGGCGGCGGCGATATCGGGCCGGCGTTCGAGCAAATCCGACGGCAGTCCGGGAGGGATTGCCGGCGGGGGCGTATCCAGCGGCAATGGGGCCACCGAGAAAGTGGAAGCAGGCTGGCCAACGAGCACGGCGATGGCATGTTCGTAGGCCGAGCGTTGCACTTCGACGTCCTGGCCCTGGGCGCGGGTGGTTTCGAGCTGGGTTTGCGCCTGGGCTACGTCCAGTTCCGACGCGATGCCGCCATCGTGGCGTTGCTGAGTGAGTTTCAGCGCCTGTTCGTAGGCCGCGACGGTGGAATCCAGCAGACGCTTTTGCGCGTCGAGCCCACGCATCTCAAAATAATCGCTGGCTAATTCCGCGTGCAGGCTTAGATTGACGTTGGCGAGATCGGCGGCGGTAGCCTGGGCTTCGGATCGGGCCTGTTCTACGATGCGGCGGATGCGGCCCCATAAATCCAATTCATACGACGCGGTGGCAGTGGGAATTTGATAGTCGGCGTAGTTGACGCCCCCCAGCGTGTAGTACGGCCTGTTTTTGGAAACGCGGTTTCCAGTCACATTCGCGCCGCCAGCCACGTTGGGGTAAAGATCGGCGCGCGCGACGCGAATTTGATCGCGGGCGATGCGGAACTGAGCTTCGGCTGTCTTCAGATTCTGGTTGGAGACGTCGATCCGGGCTTCCAGCGCATCGAGCTGCGGATCCTGATAAATCTTCCACCACTCGCCGCGGGCTACGTCGTCACTCGGCTGCGCCGTTTTCCAATCGCCTGTTTCCTTGTACGCTGCCGGCACTTCTGCCGCCGGGCGCGTATATTTCGGGCCCACCATGCAGCCGCCAAGGCACACCATGGCCGCACAAAGTATCCCGTAGGAGACGCGGACATGCCGGCGCCGGTGTTCCCTACGCGGCGCTCCGGCGCACTCCGATGGCCGATTCACTGAGATCACCGCGACGGCCCGGCCGAATTCGGCTGTTTTTGTTGTTTGGGCGCAGCGAGGCGCAGCAATTCGCCGTCGACGATCGAGTCGGGCGGATTGGTAATCACTTTATCGTCGCCAGCGATGCCGGTGACTACTTCTACCTCCGAGCCATAGTCGCGACCGAGGGTAACCGCTTTGATCACCGCTTTGTTGTTGGGATCCACGGTGGCTATCTGCAAGCCCGCGGTTTGAAAGATCAACGAGCTGACCGGCAAAATAAACACAGGCCTGCCGTTGGGCAGCTTCAAATGTACTTGGGCGTAAGCACCCGGAAAAAGTTCACCGGTGGGATTATCCACATCCACTTCCACCAGCAGGGTCCGCGTGCCGGGATCGATGGAGTTGGAGGTACGGGTCAACTTTCCGGTGAAGCGGCGATTCGGAAACTCCGCCAGAGTGAGATCGGCGGTCAATCCCGGCTTGGCTGCCTGCGAATACTGTTCCGGCACGTTGACGAAAACGCGCATTTTGCTGATCTGCGCGATGTGGAAAAGCTCTTGCGCCGCACCCCCATTCCCGGAATTGATCAGGTCGCCCACGTCGGTATTGCGCGCGGTGATCACCCCATCGAAGGGAGCGTAGATTTTCTGAAACGCCTGGGTATCTTCGAGCCGCTTGAGGTTGGCCGCCGCGGACTGTCTGGTCGCTTTCTTGGCCTCGAAATCCCCTTCGGCGTTATCTACATCCTGCTTGGATACCGAGTCGGTGCTCTTCAAATCCTGGTAGCGCGCGGAAGTAGTTTCGGCTAGCTTCAGGTTGGCTTCCGCGGTCGCCAAGTCCGATTTTGCTACCTGCAGTTGTTGATCCACTTCCGGGGTATCGATTTCCGCCAGTAGCTGCCCGGTCTTGACGTGGGTTCCGATGTCCATGTACCACTTTTTCAAATATCCGTTGGTACGTGCGTAGATCGGGGAATCGATAAACGGCTGAACGTTTCCAGGAATCACAATCTCCTCGGCGGGCGCACCCTGCTTGGGTTGGATCACCGAAACGGTGGGTACTGCCAGGTCGTTGGTCTCGCCGCGCAAGTCGGCCTTTGCTTTCATCCGCGGCAATATTCCCGCGGCCACGACGCAGGCCACCACGATCAACCCAATAATTGCGATCCATATGCCACGCTTCGGCCGGTGTTCGCGATCCGTCCGGTGGTCGCTGTGCAGTGCTGAGACTTTATCCCCTGACTCGCTCATGAATCCTCATTCCTTCCTTGCTTACATTCGCTCCGAACATCACGTTATTCGCCGCTGTCATGCAGCAGCGGGTTGGGGGCTTCTACGTTCGCCGATTTGTGAACCACGCTAAAGAAAACGGGCACGAAGAAAAGGGTGGCCACCGTTGCGAACAGCAATCCACCTATCACCGCGCGACCCAACGGAGCGTTCTGTTCCCCACCTTCGCCCAGCCCCAATGACATCGGCAGCATGCCGATGATCATGGCCAGCGCGGTCATCAACACCGGACGGAATCGGGTAAAGCCCGAAGACAGCGCCGCCGCCCCCGATTCCATTCCTTCCACCAACTGTTCCTTGGCGAAGCTCACCACCAGGATGCTATTGGCGGTGGCCACGCCCATGCACATGATCGCGCCGGTCAACGCCGGAACGCTCACGGTAGTTGCGGTGACGAACAGCATCCACACGATACCCGCGAGCGCCGCCGGGAGCGCCATCAGAATGATGAAGGGATCGAGCCAGGACTGGAAGTTGACCACGATCAGCAAGTACACCAGCAAAATCGCAAAGGCCAGACCGCCCAACAGGCCCTGGAACGACGAATTCATGGTGTCGATCTCTCCGCGGACGGTCAGTTGTGTTCCGCGCGGGAGGGTTTTGCGGGCGGCGTCGAGAATGGGCTTCATGTCACTGGCCACGCCACCCAGGTCTCTTCCCTGCACTGCACCGAAGATATCGATTACCGGCGCGATATTGTAGTGGGAAACGATGCCCATCTCCGCCTCGCGTTTGTAAGACGCCAGGCTGGCCAGGATTTCGGGCTGGGGATGGGCGCTGGTTCCGGTGATCGGAATATTCTGGAGGTCGCTAAGCGAATCCACCCCGTACTGCGGGGTCTGGGTGGCAATGCTGTAGGTGACCCCACTTTTTGGATCGAGCCAAAAGGACGGACTGGTCTGGAAGCTTCCACTGAGCGATACCAGGACGTTTTGCGCCACGTCACGCTCGCTGTAGCCAGCCTGCTGGGCCTTGGTGCGATCGACATCGATGTGCAGCAGCGGCTGATTGAATTGCTGCTGGATGCGCAGGTCCACGGTGCCGGCAATAAATTTCAGCTGGTTGAGCAGTTTATCGGCGACCACGCGATTGGCGGCCAGGTCTCTGCCCACCACCTGGACATCGATTGGCGCAGGCAGTCCGAAATCCAGAATTTGGCTGACGATGTCCGCGGGGAGGTTGTAGAAGCTGACCGAAGGGAAGTCACGATTGAGCTTGGCGCGGAGAGCGCGAACGTAGTCGGCAGTGGGACGATGTTTGGGCTGCAAGGATACGGTGATATCGGCGTCCGCGGTGCCTACCGGCGCGGAATTGCTGTAGGAAAGATTGATGCTGCTGTAAGGCAACCCGATATTGTCGATGATGGTGCGCAATTCGCTTTTCGGTATCTCTTCGCGAATTTCGCTTTCCACACGGTCGCAAATCGCCGCAGTGTCTTCGATTCGGGTTCCGGTAGGGGCGCGCATGTGCAGCTTGAATTCGCCGGAATCGACGCTGGGAAAGAAATCCTGTCCCAGCCACGGCAGCAAGGCAAAGGAAGCCACGCAGCAAAGCAAGAAGCAGACCACAAACAACGTGCGATGCTCGATGCAGCTCTCGAGCAAATGGTGGTAGCGCTCCCGCAAGTGCTCAAATGCCTGTTCAAACTTTATTTGCATCCGCACCAGGGGGTTGCGCGACTTTTCCGCTGCCGCCCGGCTCTCTTCTTCGGTCTGCGAGACCAGCAAATACTTGGCCATGGTGGGCACCAGGGTTCGCGAGAGCAGGTAAGACGCCATCATCGCGAACACCACCGCTTCGGCCAACGGCACGAACAGGTAGCGGGCCACGCCGGTGAGGAAGAACATGGGCACAAACACGATGCAGATGGCCAGGGTTGATACGAAGGCGGGAATGGCGATCTGCGACGCGCCATCCAGAATGGCCTGAACGATTTCTTTGCCCTGGCTCAGATTGCGATTGATGTTCTCGATTTCCACGGTGGCGTCGTCCACCAAGATTCCCACGGCCAGGGCCAACCCGCCCAGGGTCATGATATTGATGGTTTCGCCCAAGGCGCTCAAAACGATGATCGACGTTAAAATCGACAGCGGAATGGAAACCGCGATGATCAGCGTGCTGCGCCAGCTTCCGAGAAAAACCAAAATCATGATGGCGGTGAGGCATGCGGCGATCAACGCTTCGCGCACCACGCCGTTGATCGACGCGCGCACGAAGATGGATTGGTCGGAGAACGGCTTGATGTCCAGTTCGGGCGGGAGACCGGCTTGAACCGACGGCAGCAGTTTCTTGATGTTGGAAACGACGTCCAGGGTTGAGGCATTCCCCGATTTGAGCACCACCATCAGCACCGCGCGCTGGCCATCGACCCGCGCGATATTGGTCTGCGGCGCAAAGCCGTCACGGACGTTGGCCACGTCGTGTACATAAACTGTGTTGGTACCGACGGTTTTGATAGGCAGATCGTTCAGCTCCTGGATTCGTTCCGGAGCACTGTTCAAATTCACTTCGTATTCGTATTCCCCGATCTTCGCGGTGCCCGCGGGCAGAATCAGGTTTTGGGCGTTGATGGTGTTCACTATGTCATTCGGCGATAGGTTCTTCGCTTGCAATTCCGCGGTGTTCAAATCCACCATCACCTGCCGCTGTTTTCCTCCGTACGGGTACGGCACGGCGGCCCCGGGGACAGTGATCAGGCTGGTCCGGATGAAGTTCACACCCATATCGAAGAGCTGCTGTTCGGAGAGTCCATTGCCCGACAGCGCCAGCTGCAGGATGGGGACGGTGGACGCGTTGTATTGAATCACCAGCGGCGGGTTGGTTCCGGGTGGCAGCTGGCGCAGGGCAGTCTGCGAAACCGCGGTTATCTGCGCCACCGCGTTCCCAATGTTGATGTTGGGTTGGAAGAAGATTTTCACCACGGCAATCCCGTTCAGCGATTGCGATTCAATGTGTTGAATATCGTTGACCGTGGTGGTGAGGATGCGCTCGTAATTAAAGACGATCCGCTGGGACATCTGGTCCGGATCGAGCCCTACGTAATTCCAAAGGACGCTGACCACCGGAATATTGATGTTGGGGAAAATGTCGGTGGGCGTGCGCAAGATGGAAACCGGTCCCAGAATCAGGAGCAGAATCGAGGCAACAACGAAGGTGTAAGGACGCCGAAGCGCCAGCCGAACAATCCACATCGAGTGACACTACCCCTTTCCGATTTCAGGACCGCTGCGCTCGGTTTACCGACGACGGCAGGTTTGTTGTAAGTCTCGCCGATTCAGCCACATATATGGTTAATGACGCGGTGCTATCCGCTTGGCGGCTACTAGTCAATGTAATGGATGCACGGCGACTCGCGCAGGTTTCGAGAAACTGCGGAGATTTGCTCGGGTTGGTGCCCCCTCCGGCTAAGCCCGCCAGGGTATTCACCGACCGTGCGGGCTCGGAAATGTGGGGTAAGATTCTTTCGGTGTCCGCACGCGGCGCTGTTCCGAATGTGCGCAAAGATGCGGCGAACCCCGAGAGGTAAGCGAAAAACATGAAATACGTCCGACTGGGAAACAGCGGCCTGAAAGTTTCGCAGCTCTGCCTGGGCTGCATGAGTTACGGCGTTCCCGAACGCGGCAACCACACCTGGACATTGGACGAGGAGAAGAGCAGGCCGTTCATTCGTCAGGCGCTGGAAGCCGGCATCAATTTCTTCGATACCGCCAATGCCTACTCCGACGGCACCAGCGAAGAAATCGTGGGCCGGGCGCTGAGAGATTTTTCCGCCCGCGATGAGATCGTGCTGGCCACAAAAGTGCATTTCGGCATGCGCCAGGATGCCAACGCCCGCGGGCTCTCGCGTAAAGCCATTCTTACCGAAATCGACCATAGCCTGCGGCGGCTGGGCACCGACTACGTGGACTTGTATCAAATTCACCGTTGGGATTATCAAGCGCCGATCGAGGAAACTCTGGAAGCACTGCACGATGTCGTGAAATCCGGGAAGGCGCGGTACATCGGTGCGTCATCGATGTTCGCATGGCAATTCGCTAAGGCGCTGTTGGTGGCCACGCAAAACGGCTGGACGCGATTTATTGCGATGCAAAATCACTACAATCTTTTGTACCGCGAGGAAGAGCGCGAGATGATGCCGCTGTGTGTGGCCGAGCAGGTCGGGGTCATCCCTTGGAGTCCGCTGGCTCGCGGGCGGCTAACGCGTCCGTGGGCGCAGAAAGGAGATACCCAGCGGGGCGGCTCCGACGCATTTGGCGACAAGCTTTACAACACCATGGAAGAGGCTAACCGGGCGGTGGTGGAACGGGTGGAGGAAGTTGCGAAAGCGCGAGGGATTCCGCAGTCGCAGGTGGCCTTGGCTTGGCACTTCACAAAACCCTACGTCACTGCGCCGATCATTGGCGCGACCAAACCAGGGCATCTTGAGGATGCTGTTGCGGCGCTTGAAGTGAAGCTCTCGCCGCAAGAGGTGGCACGGCTGGAGGAGGCTTACATTCCCCATCCGGTGCTTGGTATTGAGTAGAGGCCGGGTGACCGCAGGCGCGTTTTGAGGTTGGGTCGATTAAGGATTTTGAGTCTGCGCCGCCAGGAGTGGCTGCGGCACAATGACGAGGCGACCAGATGCGACCACTACCGATTGGGTGCAAGGTTCAGTGGGTCTTGGGCATGTTGTTGTTCCTGCCCGGTTTGGCGAATGCGCAGTCCCGCCCGGCACCGGCTAACCTGATCGCCAATGTTGGCGGGCGGACTTCGATCAGCCTGAATGGGGCTTGGAACGCGATCGTCGATCCTTACGAGACGGGGCTGGGGGCTCGCTACTACGAAAATCGGAAGGCGGCCAACAAGTCCGATCTGGTGGAATATGATTTCGATTCGTCCGGCACACTGAATGTTCCGGGCGACTGGAATACGCAGCGCGAGAAGCTGTTCTTCTACGAAGGGCCCATTTGGTACGAAAAAAACTTTTCGTACCACAAGCGCGGGACCATTCGGTCATTCGTGTATTTCGGAGCGGCCAACTATCAGGCGCGCGTTTATCTCAACGGAAAGAAAATCGGAGAGCATACCGGCGGTTTCACGCCGTTCAATTTCGAGGTCAGCGGCGATCTGCGCGACGGTGATAATTTCCTGGTGGTGGAGGTAAACAATCAGCGGCGCAGCGATGGCGTGCCTGCTCTGAACACCGATTGGTGGAACTACGGCGGTTTGACGCGCGACGTGGCGATCGTCGAAACGCCGGAAACGTTCATTCAGGATTATTTCTTGCAGCTCGCCAAGGGCTCCGCCGATGAGCTAGCAGGATGGGTAAAACTAAGCGGCGCCGCCCAGGCGCAGACGGTGAACCTGGAAATCCCCGATGCGGGGGTGCGAAAGAGCATCACCACCGACGCCAGCGGCTACGCTGAATTCCGCTTTTCCGCCGCCACGCTGCAGCTTTGGTCGCCGGAGACGCCTAAGCTCTATCGCGTGGTTCTCTCGAGCGGCGACGACCGAGTGGAAGATCAAATCGGGTTTCGCACCGTCGAGACGCGCGGCACCCAGATTTCGCTGAACGGCAAGCCGCTTTTCTTGCGCGGCATTTCGATGCATGAGGAAGCCCCGTTCCGCAGCGGGCGCGCATTCTCCGCGGAAGATGCTGGCATGCTGCTGGGATGGGCCAAGGAACTCGGATGCAACTTCGTGCGCATGGCTCACTACCCGTATAACGAGAACATGATTCGCGCGGCGGATCGTATGGGCATCCTGCTGTGGGAAGAGGTCCCCGTTTATTGGGACATCGATTGGGAGAATCCGGGCACGCTGGCGCTCGCTGAAGAACAGATGCGCGACGTGGTCGCGCGCGATGATAACCGCGCCGCGGTAATTCTGTGGTCGGTGGGAAATGAGACGCCGGTTAAGGCGCCGCGAACGGAATTTCTGAAGCAGCTTGCGGCCTATTACCGGCAACTCGATGCAACGCGACTGATTACTGCGGCGTTAAACCGGCCCGAAAAAATCGGCCCGGATACGCGAGTTTTGAACGATCCGCTGGGCGAGTACCTGGACGTTATCGGACTAAATGAGTACCTGGGTTGGTATGAGGGGCTGCCGGAAGACGCTGGCCGCGCGATATGGAAATTCGCTTATGAGAAGCCACTGATCGTCAGTGAGTTTGGCGCGGGAGCCTTATACGGGGACCACGGAGACGCCGAAACTCGTTTTACGGAGGAATTTCAGGTCCGGGTTTATCGGCAACAGATCGAAATGCTGAAGCGAATTCCGTCGCTGGCAGGGATGACTCCGTGGGTGTTGACGGATTTTCTGTCACCGCGACGTCCGCTTCCCGGCAAGCAAGATTTCTATAATCGCAAAGGACTGATCTCCAATCGCGGTGAGCGCAAACAAGCGTTCTACCTGCTGCAAGAGTTCTATCGGAAGATGGCCGCGACCGGCCCGACGCAACCCTCACCCGCTGTGCACTAACCCTAGCCGATCTTCAAGACGCTTTGGCCGGGACGTCGGCCAGTGGGAGCCAGACTTGAAAGCGCGTTTCGCCGGGTTTTGACGTGACTTGGATGCTGCCGTGGTGCTTCTTCACGATGCGCTGAACGGTGTCGAGGCCGAGCCCGGTGCCCTCGCCCACTGCTTTGGTGGTGAAGAAGGGCTCGAAGATGTGCTTCTGGACCTCGGGAGGAATTCCCGGGCCATTGTCGGTGATCTCCACTACTGCGCACTTGTCATCGCGATGGGTCCGAATCAGAAGCTGGCCTTGGCCACCCATAGCGTCGATGGCGTTGTCGATGATGTTGGTCCAAATCTGATTTAGCTCGCTGCCGAACGAATTCACGATCAGCGGTATGCGATCGTACTCGCGCTGCAGGGCGACTCCTCGTTTGAGTTTGTGGTTCAAGATGGTGAGGGTGTTTTCCAGGCCTTTCACGACGTCGACATGCTGCGCCGGGTTCTGGTCCATGAAGGTGTATTCCTTGATGGCCCGGACCAGGTCGGAAATTCGCGATGTGCCGCTCTCGATTTCGTTGAGCAGGGTGGCGATCTCAACCGAAGCGGCGATCCTCACCAGCGCGGCGCGGGCGGTCTCTGGGTCGAATATTGCGAACAACGATTCGAGCGCCTGCGGTTGGATATTCTTCCGCGCCAGATCGGCGGCCATTTGCCACATATCGTTTTGCCCGTGGCTGCGCAGTAAGGAATCAATCTGTTCTTCCAGGTCGCTCATGGTGAGGGCATCGGGCGGAACTTCGTCCTGCTGGACGAAGGAAGCTTCCAGCTTCTCGATTTCCGCTCTCTGTGCGGGGGTTAGATCGCGTCTTCCCAATTCGTGACTGGCGTCGCGAATGCGCTTCAGGACTTCGCGCAGTTGGCTGGTGGCGCGCCGGGCGGCGGACGCTGGATTGTTGAGTTCATGCGCCAGGCCCGCCGATAGTTTCCCGAGAGAAACCAGGCGATCGCGTTGCTGCTCGATGCGGGTGGTTTCGCGGATCCGGTCGGACATCATTCCCACCAGACGCTGAGCCAAGTCGGGCATGCGGTGTACCAGTTCGGGAAACAGCGAAGCAGGAAAACGCAGGGCACGGACATCGGTGATCGCTCGCGCCGCGTAGGTGAATTGCTTCATCCTGGAAAAGGGCAGCACACCGGTCACGCTGCCAGCCTTCATCTCAAACATGACTGGTTCGCCGCCGACTCCGCCGCGGACCTGGCCTTCTCCCGATAGGATCACGTACATCGCGTCCGCGGGATCACCTTCGCGAAAGTACGAATCGCCGGCCTGGAGGGTTATTTCCTGCGACTGGCTGATGAACCAGGTAATCTGGTCGTCGGGCAGACCGGCGAACGCCGGGACACCCAGCAGTTCCGAATTTTCGATCATTGAATCCTTTTAGACCTTGCTCAGATATTGATGGATGAACTGCACCGCCACCGATCCCTCGCCGACTCCGGAAGCCACTCTTTTCACCGAGCCGTGGCGCACATCGCCAACCGCAAAAAGGCCGGGAACATTGGTTTCGAGCAGGAAGGGATCTCGATCGAGCGTCCATCCCTGCGGGCGCGACCCATCGCGCACCAAATCGGGGCCGGTGAGGATGAACCCGCGTTCGTCGCGCTCGACGATACCTGCCAGCCAGTCCGTTCGCGGTTGCGCTCCAATGAAGATGAACATCGAAGTCGCCGCGACACGTTCCACCTTGTTGGTATCCGAACAGAGCACCGAAATTTCTTCCAGGTGCGTTCCACCATGGGCCTCCGCCACGCTGGCATGCGACCAAACCTGAATGTTAGGCGTTTCCTGGATTTGGTCGATCAGGTATTGCGACATGGTGCTGGCGAGAGAGCTTCCCCGCACCAGAATTACTACGCGTTCGGCATACTTTGCAAAGTTCATTGCTGCCTGGCCCGCCGAATTCGCGCCACCCACCACGTAGGTGATCTCACCTTGGCAGGACATCGCTTCCGTTGCGCCGCCGCCATAGTAGACGCCGGCCCCTTGCAACCGATCGATTCCCGGGGCTTCCAAGCGGCGCCACTGCACTCCGGTGGCGATCATCAGGGCGTGGCAGGAAATCTCGTTGCCGTCCGCCAACTTGACGAAGCGGTAGGAGCCTTCCGTTCGGACGCTGAGTGCTTCTTGTGGCGACAGGATTTCCACTCCAAAACGCTGGGCTTGCACCACCGCGCGCCGGGCTAGATCGCCGCCGCTGAGGCCGTTCGGGAATCCCAGATAATTCTCAATGCGCGAACTCATTCCCGCCTGGCCACCCGGCGCTTCGCGCTCGATCATCACCGTGTGCAACCCTTCCGATGCGCCGTAGACAGCGGCGGCCAGGCCCGCGGGTCCTCCACCGATGATTGCCAGGTCGTAAAAATTGGTTTGTGCGCGGGTTTGTAAGCCGACCCTTTGCGCCACTTCCGCCGGGACGCTCTCGAGAAGTTTTGTCCCGTCGGGAAACAGGACGATGGGCAAGCTCGCGGCCTCCGGTCCCAAGGCTTCGAGAAGTTGCTTGGTTTCCGGGTCGTTGGCGGAAGTTTCCACGTCGATCCACTGGTAGGGCACACGATTGCGCGCCAGGAAGTCTCTTAGTTCGTACGAGCGAGGCGACCAGCGGGTGCCCAATACGCGAATTCCCTCGAACTTTGGCCGATAGGTAGCTCGCCAATCATCCAGCAAGTCATCGACCTGAGGATAAAGGTGCTCGGTGGGAGGATCCCACGGCTTCAGAAAAAAGTAATTGATGTTGGCTTGATTGATAGCGCTGATGGCGGCGTTGGTGTCGGCATAGGCGGTGAGTAACGCGCGCTTGGCGCCGGGGAAAATCCGCATCGCTTCCTGCAGAAATGCGACGCCATCCATGCGCGGCATGCGCTGGTCGGCGAGGAGCAGGGCCACGCTGTCGTTGCGCACCTGCAACTGCTTCAAGAGTTCGAGCGCGGCCTCGGGGTTACCGCTGCCAATCACGCGATATTCGGCGCCGTAGTGCGATCGTAAGTCTCGCTCAATCGCCCGCAGCACATCCGGGTCGTCGTCTACGCTCAGTAAGATTGGCTTCGCCATATTCGATTCGGCCCTGGGTACGTAGGCAATTCTAGGACTGCTGCCGCGCTAGGGCAAATCGATTAGATGCACGGCCCCCGGTTTGGTCACAGAACGAGATTTTCAGGGGCAGCGATTTGGCGAAGAATAGGGGAAATCTCTGGGCCCTTCCAGCATTTGATCGTGCGCGAGAACACCTCGCGCTAACGAGGCCTCCAGCCAGCACAGGATAGACAAGAATTTGACATTCCGGTGACACTCGAGGCGCGCCGGAAATGGAGTATTGCGCTGGTCCAAAGGCCGATTTTGCTGCGTCCCCCGGTAAACCACATCAAGGAGGCACCCATGAGATCCTTCGACGGCGCGCCGTTCAAGTCTGCGCTTTTCGTCCTCGCATTGTTTGTAGCACCTGTGATTTGCGCTGCCCAGACCTATTCGATCACCGACCTTGGCACGCTGGGCGGCGGCGAAAGCCAAGCAGCGGGAATAAACGCGAGCGGGCAAGTGGTCGGCTACTCGTCGCCCGCGACGGGCGTTTCCGGCGGTGCATTTTTATTCAGCGATGGAAAAATCACCGGCCTCGGAACCCTTGGTGGCACAATCAGCGCCGCGCAGGGCATCAACGCCTCGGGCGAAGTGGCCGGCTATTCGACGACGATCGCGAAGACCTACGGCGCATTCCTCTACCGCACCGGCACGATGACCAACATCGGAAATCTTGGCGGAAATTATGCGGTCGCTTATGCGATCAATGCGTCGGGGCAAGTGGTGGGATACTCGATGACGGCATCGGGACTGACCCATCCGTTTCTTTACAGCCAAGGAAAAATGACCGATCTCGGCACGCTCGGCAGCACACAAGCCGGTTGGACCAATCTCGCGGCGGCCATCAATACATCGGGCCAAATTGTGGGCTACTCGTATCTCGCGGACGGAAATTTTCAGGCGTTCCTTTATTCCGGCGAGAAAATGACCGACCTCGGCACGCTGGGGGGGGATTGGAGCGAGGCATACGGGATTAACGATTCCGGAGAGATTACCGGCATCGCGTATACCAAAGGAAACGTGGCGGGACACGCGTTTCTATACAGCGGCGGCACGATGAAAGACCTCGGGGTGTTGAGCGGCAGCTACAGTTGGGGATATGGGATCAACGCCGCCGGAGTGGTCGTCGGACAATCCCAAGTGGATCCCTCGAGCGAGAACTTGGTGTACCACGCGTTCGTTTATACCGGTGGAAAGATGCAGGACCTGAACAAACTGATTCCGTCCGGATCAGGCTGGGTGTTGACGCAAGCGGCGAGCATTAACGATTCCGGGCAGATCGTTGGATACGGCACCATCAACAAGGCGACCCACGCATTTCTGCTGACGCCGAAACCATAATCCGCGATATCACACGCCGACGGGCCATGTATCCACTGAATCTTTTCGGCTTTAGCCAAGGCCCCGTTTTTCGGAGCTTTTCTCATACGCCATCATCGAGTTCCTGACGTCTTTGTAATTCGCCCAGTATTGTTGGCCCAAGCTGCTACGACGCAAGCTCATTCGTAGCGCAGCGCCACAATCGGATCAACGCGCGATGCTCGACGCGCCGGCAAGTACGTCGCGATCAGCGCGACTCCACTCAACACCACGGCAGCCGAAATCATCACGATCGGGTCCCACGCCTTCACGCCATACAGAAGGCTGGCCATGAATCGCGTCAGTCCGAACGCGGCGCCCGCGCCTATGATCACTCCCACCGCAACCAAGATCATTCCTTGCTTTACAACCATTCCACGCACGCTCGCCGCGCTGGCTCCCAGCGCCATGCGAATCCCGATTTCCTGCGTGCGCTGCTCTACCGAATAAGCCATCAAACCGTAAATTCCAATCGCCGCGAGCAGCAACGCCACGCCGGCAAAAATCGTCAGAAGCGTCATATTGAAATCCGTTCGCGCCGTGGATTCCACCAGCACCTGATCCATCGAACGAATGTGCGCCACCGGAAATCCGCCGCTCGCCACGCGCAGCTCCCGCTGAGCGCTCTCGCTAATGGAAAACGGCTGCACGTTCGTCCGGATCATCCATTGGAGCGGCAGGACGCGATTCTGGAGGGCCAGTAGGCCGTCGCTCACCTGCGCGATCGGCACATACATGATCGGCACCGGATCGTGATTCAGTCCCGTATCCTTCACGTCGCCAACGACTCCGACAATCTGGCGCGCCGGCTCCTCAAATTCCGGGCCGAGGCCTTTGCCAATCGTTATCTGCGCTCCAATTGCATCGCCGTTCGGCCAAAATTTATTTGCCATCGCTCTGTTGATGAGCAGAATGTGCGACGCGGCGGCGTCGTCCGCATCGGTGAACAATCTTCCGCGCAGGAGCGGTATCCGGAAGACATCGAAATACTCAGGTGAGACATCACGCCACGATTCGTCGCCGTTATAGGGCCCATTCGTCGGCGCACGCCCCGCAATGCTGAACGGAATGTCGATACTCCCCTCAAGCGGCAGCTCGCAACTCGCCGCGATCGCCTGAACTCCCGGCATCCCAGCGAATCGCCGCTCAGCATCGCGTACGGCTGCGGCCACTCCCGCGGTTTTCTCGAACCGCGCGCCGTTGAGCGACATTTGCATCGTGAGAATGTTATGCGGATCGAATCCCGGATCCACCGTGCGCATCACTGTAAACGTGCGAATCAAAAGCGCGGCGCCCACCACCAGCACAAGCGCGAGCGCCATCTCCGTGACGACCAGAATCGCCCGCGCTTTGTTCTGCCGAACTCCAGAGCCGCTTCGCGAACCGCTTTCTTTCAGCGTCATGCTCAAATCCGTGCGCGAAGCGCTGAACGCGGGTATCAGTCCAAAAAGAATTCCCGTCACCGCGGAGACGAGCAACGTAAACACCAGGACCCGCCAATCCATTGAAATCGCCGCTGCATGTTCCCCGATCCGCGGAATATCTCCTGGATTGATCGCCAGCAACGCCCGAACACCAACATAACCAATCACGAGGCCGAGCGCTCCGCCACCGAGCGACAGGAGCACGCTTTCGGTGAGCAACTGCGAGATAATCCGCCGCCGGCCGGCGCCCAACGCCGCCCGCAGCGCAATCTCCCGCTTTCGCAACGTGGCCCGTGCGAGCAGAAGATTTGCCACGTTCGCGCAGGCAATCAGCAGCACAAACGCCACCGCGCCCAGCAAGACCAAAAGAGCCAAGCGCACGTCGCGAACGACGGAATCTCTCAGCGGCCGCGCCACCACGGTCTCCTTCTCGTCCATCCACCCGGGAAATTTTCGCCGAAATTCTTCCCCCGCTATCTTCATCGCCGCGTTCGCCTTTTCGAGGGTAACGCCCGGCCTCAATCGCGCCGCGGCGATCAGGTAGTGCGCCTGATCATGGCTGTTTGGATCGGGCTGTATCGGCAACCAAATGTCGGAAGGCGGATCGGTGGAAAAACCCGGCCCAAGCACGCCAACAATCGTGAAAGGTTCATTCGCGAGCAAAATGGTTTTGCCCACGACATCCGGGTCGCCGCCAAACCGGCTCTTCCACAACCCGTTGCTAATCACCGCGACTTTCGGTCCGAGAGGGCGGTCTTCTTCCTCCGTATACGTGCGCCCCATCGCTACCGGCGCGCCAAATACCGCGAAGTAACCCGACGAAGCGCGAATACCCTTGATTTGCTCCGGGCGGTCGCCACCGGTGATGTTGATTCCGGGCCCCGCAAAATCATAAACCGCACTCGCCTCAAATACATCGTTCTGCTCGCGCCAAACAATGAACTTCGGGATCGACACCGACCCGCCCTCGCCGTCCGGAAAGCGACGCATAAGCTGCACGATCCGCTCAGAATGCGGATATGAAAGCGGTTGCAGCAACACTGTGTTGATCACAGTGAAGATGGCGGTATTTGCGCCAATCCCCAGCGCCAGCGCGAGTATCGCCGTGGCGGTAAATCCCGGGCTCCGCCGCAAAGTCCGCAGGGCGAACCGTACGTCCAGTAACAGATTTTCAAAGAAGATAGCGCCAAGCACGAATTCCCGCTCCTTCAGCCTCACCAATAACTACGAATAGCGTCTTTCTTTTGTTCCGCCGGCCAGATACGCGAAACGTGCAAATGCGGTTAAGAAGAATGTTCAGATGTGGATGCCCCCGCCAGCGGCAAGCCAGATAAAGATAAGCAGCATGAATATCAGCCAAACGACAAGTGGGCAACATATTCCGGCGCGAAAGGCGAATCGCAGTCCCCCCATCCCCTTTGCTTCGTGCGCCATTTTCCTGAATGTGACGACGCTGCTTAACCCGAGCACCGCCGAACAGATACCGAAGGACCAAAAGAGCAACAACCCCTCCGTGGCAAGCTGTGGGTTGGGTCGATGCATCATATCGACAAACGGTGGCACAACGGGACCGAAGATTATCAATGCCAAACCTAGGTTGAATGACCGACCGAGTGGCCAGAACAGCGCATTAGAGGCGACCCCGAACAGCGCAATGAAAGCTGTTGCCGCGCCGAGACCAAGCGCAAATGCCAGTGATTTCTTCCCACTACGGAACAAAAAGTAGAGCAGTACAAGACTGAGCAAGCTCCGCAGACCAAACGTGAATAGAAACCCGACTAGGGGGTTCAGTGGCTCAAAATGAGCCGCAGCCACATATTCTCCGACCAAAGAAATCGCGTAAATCAAGGCAAAACACCGGGCCGCCCATAGCCACCGAGAACTAACCACACTGATCGGCTCGCTCTCGGCGGGGAGTACGCTGTCGAACATAGGTCCCTGCCATTTGAAGAAGAGTGACAATCGAACCGCGCAGACGCGGACTTAACCGACATTTCCTTTTTGACTTCGAAAACGCCAAGCATTGTACGCCCGAGTCGCCTGCTCCGACGTTGTTAAGACGATTTTCATCCGGAGCGCCCCCAACGGTCCGGTCCGCGGCCGTTCACGGATTGCCATCTGGTGAGAGCGGGTGAGATTCTGCCTGACTTTCTGGACGGAAATTGGATTCAATCGTCCTTCTTGAATGCAATGCCGCGAGCATCTTGGGTAAATACACGGAAGCCGAAAACTCGCCCGCCTGAGTCCCGCTCGAAAACCAGCCTTCCGAGGTCGCCCGCATCGAATTCGTCCTGCGCAATCGGAGTCAAATTCTGAGGCGGGTTGTCGCGGTTCCGCAGAGTTAAGGTGTCCTTCTCCAGAGACAAGCCATAAACGGTATCAAGCTCTGTGCTCCGAAATTGTCCTGCATAGGAGGCCAACACAGGCTTGCCCAGATGAAGTTCCTGAATCCTGCTACCCGAAAAGTAGGTCTCTCCCTTTAGATCGAGCTTCGCGTGCATGGTGCCTTGTGATGATTCAAACGTAATGACGTTGCTTCCGAGATCGTAAAACTGATTCGCATTGATCCGCCTCAGCACTGCTCCCCACGCCATCAAATTGCCGTTCGATGTCGTGAACGTGTACATCAGGTGAGTTCGAGGATCGAGGTATTTCCCAGCGAACGTGCCGGGATCGGGGAAGTCCCCTTGGATTGAGGGGTTGAGGGCGCTCGCTCCGGGTTGCAACCTGTCAGACAAATAAATGTCGGCCACTTGTCGCGCAAGATTTTCGGGCACGGCACTGGCGATATTGCAAAGGCAGATCACGGAGAATTTCTGCTCCGGGAAGCGCAAAAGCTCAGTCCGGTATCCGAAGAGTGCGCCCCCGTGTTCCACGATGGGCAAACCGCGATAATTCCCCAAGTCGAGTCCCATCGCATAGCTGATCTTGTTGCCATTGTTGAGCACACCGGGCGTCTGCAATTCCTGAACGAGCGTTCCTTTGCCTAGTCGGTTCGCATAGAAATTCCTGTCCCAGAGAAGCAGGTCATCAATAGTGCTCATGAGACCACCGCCCCCCACCACTTCATACGTTGTAGACCAGTCCACGCGAAAGCTGTCGTGCGGACCCGAGTCGTATCCGGCAACCCGACCGGGCACCACTAACGTGTGGTCGTCATAGAACAGCGTGTGAGACATGGCGAGGGGCTGAAACATGTTCTCGGCTGCGAACTCGCTCAGGGACTTCTTGCTTGCTCTCCTTACGACGATACCGAGCAAAAAGTAGTTCGTGTTGCTGTAAATCCACTCGTCTCCGGGGATGTTGTTCAGCCCTCTTTGACGAACCACAATCTTGAAAATGTCTTCTGGCGAATTGAAGTCCGCTACATCGTGACCTGAGAGATGGAGAAGCGTAAAGAAGTCTCGGAATCCGCTGGTTTGGTGAATCATCTGCCGCAGGGTGATGACATGACCATAGTCGGGAAGCTCCGGGATGTATTTGCGCACGTCATCATCGAGCGAAAGATACCCCTGCTCTGCTGCCAGCACTATCCCCGCAGCCGTGAATTGCTTCGACACCGAACCCATGTAAAAAACGGACTGCGGCGAAAGCGGAACTCTAAGTTCAAGATTTGCCGAACCGTAAGCTTTCCGGTAAACGAAGTCACCGTCGCGAATCACTCCTAGCGAACACCCCGGTGATCCCGGCTTGTCGTAAACAGTGAAGATTTGATCGACTTTATGAGTAGGAATATCCTGTGCAAACCCGGCGACACTGAGGAGCATTCTGAGGGCGAGAGCTACGAGGACAAGCATACCGCGTTTTTTCATGGTGGCTCCGTTTGAGCACCTTATGGCGAGTACAAAATTGTGTCAAGCGCCGGAAAGCAAGCGTGTATTCGTCTTCTTGGTAGTCGGCGGCAAAGAGCGGCGCGTGAAAGCGCCACGAAGCAGACGGAGAACCAGGAAGAGGGCGCGAGACGGCACGAACTTTCAGCAAAGGATCATCTATTGCACGACGAACGCGTACTCTAGGGAGTAGGTTTGACCATCCGGATTGGTCAGGGTTATCGGGGCCGCACCTGAATTTAGCGTGGGGACCGTGCAGGTTAAACTTTGACCATTCGTAAAAGTGCAGGTGGCGCTTTGACCGCCAATCGCTACTGTGGTGCCGGCGACGAAGCCGCTTCCGGTGACGGTAATGCTCGTTCCCGCGGGTCCCTGAGCCGGGGAAACACTGCCCACGGCCAGCGGCACTACGCTCAACTGAAAATAGAGAACTCCGCCTCTTGGTAGCCAACGAGCATTAACACGTCCTTCATGACACCACTCGTGCGCCTTCCCCGGGCGGATTCTGGACTAGCTATTTGCAGCACCGAAGCCATTTGGGTGAGTATTATCGCATGGCGAGAGTTCACGCCTGCATTACATGCGACTAGGAGCAAATCAAAAATCATGAAAGCCGCTTGGTACGAGAAGCAAGGCGCTGCGCGGGATGTGTTGCTCGTTGGCGACATGAACGAACCCGCAGCCACGCGCAGGCGAGGTTCGGATACGAGTCGCCTTTTCGGGCGTGAATCCCGGCGATGTCAAGAAACGCGAGGATGCGTTTGGCGTCGGGATGCCTTATCCGCGTGTCATTCCGCACAGCGACGGATCGGGTACTGTTGACGCGGTGGGAGAAGGCGTATCGCGGGAATGGGTCGGTCGCCGAGTGTGGTGCTACGGCGCTCAAAGTTACCGCCCTTTCGGCACTGCTGCCGAGTACACCGTTGTTCCTTTGAGACAGGCGGTTCCACTGCCGGACTCTGTGCCGCTGGAGCAGGGCGCATGTCTCGGCATTCCCGGCATAACCGCTCATCGAGCTGTTCATGTCGGCGGGTCAGTCGAGGGGCGACCGTCCTAGTGCAAGGCGGGGCTGGCGCAGTTGGGGCTTGTGCGGTTCAACTGGCGCATCAAGCAGGTGCGCGAGTCATCGCCACATGCCGTGCCGAAAGCGATAAGGAAATCGCATCGCGAGCCGGGGCGGACGAGGTTTTGCTCACAACTGGAAAGTTGGTGGAACAAATCCGGGCTTTGGCTCCCGATGGAGTTCGATCACATTGTGGAAGTCGCTTTCGGGGCGAACATCAAGACCGATACGGAAGTGTTAGCGCAGGGTGGCTCCATTGCGACCTACGCCACCAATGCTCCGACGCCAGAGATTCCGGTCTGGCAACTTGTCTTTGTGAATGCCAGACTCTTCTTCGTCGGAAGCGACGATGTGCCGACCGAGGCAAAGATCGAAGCGACTCATGCCATCAATCAGGCTCTTGAGGCCGGTTGGCAGGGACTCGACATCGCCGAGATTGTGCCGTTGGATCAGATCGCACGCGCCCATGAGTTGGTCGAGCACCCCGCGAAGCCGGGGCGCGTGATCGTCGCCATTACATAGGCTATCGAAGGCGAAGAGCTATGATGCAGCCGATTGCTGAATTCATATATGTCCTCGCTTCTGCCTTGTTCACTGGAGCCGCTGTCTACATCACATTTGTCGAGCATCCAGCGAGGATGCAGTGTGGGGTCGAATTAGCTGCTACTGAATTTGCGCCAAGTTATCGTCGGGCGACGGTGATGCAGGCGACTTGCGCAGCGGTGGGTCTGCTTTCGTCACTCGCAGCGTGGTTCGCTGTGGCAAGTTTATGGTGGCTAATTGCGGGCGTCCTACTCGGCAGCGTCATTCCCTTCACGTTGATGGTGATCCTGCCCACCAACAAGCGGCTGCTCAATCCGACACTGATAAAAGGTCTGCGGAAGCGGAGCGCCTGCTCGCACGTTGGGGCAGGCTGCACGCCGTGAGGAGCGTGCTCAGTGGATTGACGCTTCTGCTATTTCTTTACCTGCTGACTGTTACGAAGCCGCAGTGAGATACAGTCAGCTAATCATCTTGCCGGCCGCGAGCATATATTTCATCTTCTCGACTCGGCGTGCGCGTGTGTCATCCTTCTTTGCCTCGGAATACCAGACGATGAATTCTTTCTTGTGCGTGAACGACAACTCATTGAGCTTTTGAGTAAGCTTCGTTCCCAACGCCTTCTGCAATGGCGCGGGAATCTCTATTTCCCGCTTCTCGGCGTCTGGTTCAAGCGCGATGGTCACGACATCGCCCGCTCTTACACCCGCATTGCGGCGCGCCTCGGCATTGACAACGATGTACTGCTGCCCGCCCCGGTTCCCAACCGTGCTGCGCCAAGTGTAGCCTTTGATCGTCACTTTGACGGGCACCTTGGCTCTGCCCCAGACATCTCGCGTATCGAACGGCAGCGTGAACGACGCGCTCGCGTCCTTCCGCGACACGTCGCCGTTCAGCTTGGCCCTGAATTCTTTACGCATCTCACTTTTCTCCCATTGCTCTGAGCCTTCCCGTGGGCACGACTGGATTCATGATGTGTGCCGCGCATCACTTTGTCAGTACCAGATGGCTACTGACAAGTCTTTCTCGTCACGTTCGAACTGCGACTGTTGAACGGGATGAATCCTCCAGGGCCGGAAGTGACCGTAAGTTTTAAACTGCGCCTATTCGGATATTCAATCGGTTAACCGCAGAAAAATGACCTTTCTCTGACACGGGCTCTTGGTTACTCTCATTCAAAGGAGGCATGTGATCATGAAAACCCTGTTCGATGCGACGGTGGCGAATCAGGTAAAGACCCGGCTGGGAAAATTGGAGCCGCAAAGTGAGAGGCGCTGGGGCAAGATGACGGCGGCGCAGATGCTGGCACATTGCTCGGTGAGTATGCAGTGGGCGGTGGGAGAACTGGTGCCCGAAAAGGGAGCGCTACCCGCGCGTTTGATCGGGCGGCTGGTGAAGCCGATGGTGTTTCGGAACGAAGACCCGCTACGGAAGAATTCGCCGACGGCCAAGAGCCTCATTGTGGCCGACGAACGAGATTTGGGCAAGGAACGGGACCGGTTATCGGGACTAATTGACAAATTTGCGGCGGGAGGGGCGGCAGGGTGTACGAGGAATCCGCATAGTTTCTTTGGGAAGATGACGGCGGAGGAGTGGGCGATTTTAATGTACAAACATCTTGACCATCATTTGCGCCAGTTTGGGGTGTGACCGTCTCGAAAAGGGCGGTTCGTGGCGCAGGTTGCGCATCATTGCGCCCCTGAAATCCTTATCCGCCGCTACAACATCACGGACGTTGAGGACAAAAAAGAGGCAGCTAAGAAGGTTGCTGAGTACAACCGCAAACGACGGAGCGCGGTGTCCGAATGACCCTTCTCGTCAATACAAGTTCGATGCAAGTTGCACCAAAACAGTGCAGTTCGATTCGTGGTAAACTGCCTCCGCTGAATGCGTTGGGCCCGTAGCTCAGCTGGTTAGAGCAGTGGACTCATAATCCGTTGGTCCCAGGTTCGAATCCTGGCGGGCCCACCAATTGTATTCAATGACTTGGCGTCTTCCTGGGAATTACCTGTTTCCGGATTGTGCCCAATTTTGTGCCCATCCTCTTCAAAACTGCCGCACTCTCCTGGTCTTCGAGGCAGCGAATTGCGGATTGTTTGGCTTCCGAGCGGATGTGGCTGTAGTGCTCCAGCATTTGACGGCTGACGTGTCCCGCTAGCGACCGGATGGTCTGCTCGCTAATGCTCGCGCTCTCGGCCAGCCTGGAGACGAAGGTGTGGCGGAGTTCGTGCCATCGATAGCGCACACCGGCACCCTTACACGCACCGAGCCAGGCCTTGCGCCAGGAACCCATTGGTCGTTCCAGTTCCACGTCGTAAACCTGTGCCGTTCGGGCGTTGCCGCTGATGCCAACTTGATGGAACGGAAAGACAAAACTGCTTGGCCGGGCGTCCGGGAAGCGAGAGAGCCACAAGCTAAGACACGCACACACCCTGCGCGTGAAGGGAATCAGTCGGCCTGTACCTGCCGCCGTCTTGCTCTTGGGCACGACGACTTCTCCGCTCGCAATATTTCCACTGACCCAAGTGATTTTCAGGTCCTTGCCACGCAGCGCCTGGACTTCCGAAGTACGCATTCCAGTATCGAGCGAGATCAGCAGCAGCGGCAGTAGGGCGGGTGAACGGCTTGCGCTGGCTGCTGCGATGAGTTTTGCTTCGTCCATCGCGCTAACGGCCCGGCCCACGACGATGGCCCGGAGGCGCGGGGTTGGGCGGCGGTCACCGGCGTGCCAGCGAGACGCTGATGTTTGCCGAGGTCCTATTCAACACCTTCGTGCTCAGAAAATGGAAAGAGAATCCGGCCATCACGAAACGGGAGATCGGATTCTCCCATAACTGGCTGGAAGATAAGCCGGAGAATAACCTTCCGCTGTCCCAAACCGAAGTGGAGAAGATGAAAAAGTTTCTGCGGCAACATGCTCCGTCGAGCTATTGGAAGATGTTTCCAGAGTGACGCGCAGCTAGCCTAGCCAGTGGCTCGGCCCGCACATCGGCACATCCTTCATGCCTGGTGTACCCGCGGCAGCGAAGTCGTCCGACGAGCAATCGCGTCCGTCAGCAACCAAAGCCGAATATAACTCAGAATTGGCCAAGCCGAAGCAAATCCCGGTGCGGGCTGGAAACGGGGTTCTGGAAAGCATCAGCCGGATGAATTGTCGGTGATCCGGACGTCGTGGACTATTCAAGCAGGAACACCGGGACCATCTACATCGTGGCCTTCAGCAACACCCCGCCCACCAAACGCTTGACACCACCAGGATACCTCCCATAATCGAAACCAAGATTGGTCGTGCGTTTCTGTTGTTGTGGTGGAATTCCGGAGAAACACCATGCCCAAAACTTTTTCGCTCGTTCCCGTAACGAAAGTAATCCCGGCGCAGCAACGGATCGTCCAACTGCGCCAGATGGGTAAGTCGGTCCGGGAGATTTCCCGTCGGGAAAGACGGCTCCGCCGAACTCATAGGTACTCGTGCGAACGATGACAAGCTAGTACAAAAGGGGCGTCATCGTCATCAAGGAACGCCCCGCTTTCTTTGCTTTAACTGTTCAGTGGAACATACTCGACCGCCCCGGTATCGGGGTCCAAAATCTCTTCTGCCGGGAACCAGTAGATTTCCTCGTTCCCGTCATCGTCGATGTAGGAATAACCGATCTCCACCGTGCCCATGTCCTCTTGGAATAAAGCGAACGAGGCGTAGGTCAAGTGCGGACCCATGGATTGCACCATTTTCTTGTTGGTTTTGTATTTCTTCACAGGAATATTTCCCTTGGTGTCATGCACGACGTGGAACTCAGCGATCTTTCCGCCTTTGCTCTCGACTGATGCGGTGTAGTGTCCTCTCTTGTCGATGTCATGGTGTCCGTCAGTCTTGAGCTTTGCAGCGACCAATCGTCGGCCATCATGATGATCTTGCTTCTTAGCCGCTACTGCAAAGGCAACGTTGCCAATCGCCAACAGGCCCCACACAATAACGATGGTTCCCAGAACACGATTTATGCTCATATCAATCTCCGTTTGACCACGATTTTGAAACCCGAGCCTAGCTCGGATGCTTCTAAACCGGAATTTCCATTCTGACTTCGGGACCGACTTATCGGTTCGATTCGAAAGCATTCATTTTTCGCGACTTTTTGGGCTTATGACACGCCACTAAACCGACATGACGGTGCCGAAAAGAATTAGCCCACCTTTCATCACCTGGCCTGCCAGCCCACCGGCGACCTGCGACAAATTCTGCTAGGAAATGAAGGCAGTTCTCATTAATCACTACTTGGTGTGGCAAACCATCGGGGGAAGCAGGTAGGCAGGAAAGTACGTTACCGTACAAGCAGACTTCCTGTCGTTAAAATACGCGATGCGCTGTATTCACCCATCCGTGAATTGTGTCTAACATCTCAAATGAGCCAGCCATAGTTCTCAGGAGGATCGCCATGAACTGGGACCAAATCGATCGATGCTTCGAATCCACCGACGGATGATCGCTTAAGGCGCACAATCCACCTCGGGCGGGGCATAAACACGGGGACGGTAATCACAACCTTTCGCGGGACATTTCCCCGAGTGGCTTGGCGGCGGCACCCGCCCGGCAAATCGGTTTAGGTGTGAGGTTTCGGCAGGCGTGCACAGATCAGAAGCAGTATCCCCGTGTCACCCAGTAGTGCCAGTCTTCGATAGCCTGGCGATGATCACACGAGACGAGTTATTGTATCAGACCGCCGATGAGACACCGAGATGCGTCATCGTCCGAATGCCCACGCCACCATCAGCGGGAACTCTTCTCGCCAGAATGCGCCACCGTGCGACCCAGCTCGCTCATTCATGACGACATCCGCATCTGCATCGCGCAGCGCGTCCGCCCACCTCCTTGCGTTCTCGAGGAAGAACGGCTCCTGTGTGCCAGCGACAAGGTATGTGCGCGGAAGCGGACTCGGCATAATGCCAGGCGGCTTGTAACCGCCGCCAGGCGAGGCGCACAAGACCGCACCGTAGACATGTGGATGCCGAAGCCCAAGAGCGAGGGCCAGCTCTCCACCCGCCGAGACGCCGAACACTGCGGTACGTTCAGTGGGCAGCGCCACGCCAAACCGCGACTCCGTCCATCGGCGAACGTCCTCGACGAAGAACTTCTCGTGTGCCGCGAACCGCTCCGGCTCAAAGCCCGGTGAGTACTCATGGAGCCGCAGCGTCTCATCGGTCAGCCCATGTACACCGACGATCATTGTGGACGGTACGTCGGCCTTCTCGAGCAACCGGCCCCACTTCGAGATTCCCTGACCGTCACCGGCGAAGACGATTGCTTCGGGCGGGTCCGGTGGAACGTACACCGTGACCTGCCTTCCACCGTCGTACTCGAACATCTCGGTGACAAACTCTCCCGAGACTGCGCCGGTGGGCTTGGCGGGCGCTCCGTCGGACTCACTTAGCTTGCGGTTGACGTGATTGCGTGCTTGCTTCTTCATGGCCTTGCCTTCATTTTTAGAACTTTGGAACTCCAACATATTGATTGTGAATCGCCTGGAAATGATCTGGGTTACCATCCCGCCTGTCCCATAATAGCTTTCTCCGCCAATACCGACCATTCACCGCTGCGGGCTAGAAACGGGGTTCTGGAAAGCATCACCCGGATAAATTGTCGGCGATCCGGACGTCGTGGACTATCTGAGCAGGAACAACGGGACCATCTACATCGTGGCCTTCAGCAACATCCCACCCACCAAACAGTTGACACGAGCGGGATACCGCTCATTATCGGAGCCAAGATCGGTAGTGCGCTTCTGCGTTGTTGTCGTGAAATTCCGGGAGACACACCATGCGCAAAACTTTTCCGCTCTTCCCGCAGTTCCACCAACCGGCGAAACCTGTCGATTGGCCCTGCAAGGTTTCAGCGTTGAAGTTCCGGCAGTTTTTCAATCAGAAAGACGCCGCAAGCGTCGTTCTCCACCTGGGATGCTGTTCCTTCGCCCGAGCGGAGAGATGTTTGTAATCGATACCTTGCAACCCAACGTCCGTCGGCGCTGCTGCTCCGAGGGCCCGCCAAAGCGCCGATTTTCCACTATAGCGAAGTCCCGAAAGCTCCAGGGTTCAAAATTGCCACCCGGTCTTCCGGGTGACCTTGAGGAAAATGGGGCCGTCCAGATACGACCCAGACGGCCCGCTGCTCAGTGGCTCGTCTTTGACTAATTCCAGTAGGGAGTGTAGCCATAATGCTTATAGATACCCGTCGCCCAGACTGAATCCGCCATATTCGGCCAGTTATTCTTGTCGAAACCTGGAGCATTCTCTAGTAGTTTCTTATCAACATTCAGGACGGCGCGTTTCTCCGACAAATCGAACCGGAATGCGTTCCAGGGAATCGCAAAGTACTTGTCGCCCATTCCGAGAAAACCCCCAAAGGATAAGACAGCGTATGCAATTCGCCCCGCTCCGGCATCCAATACGATGTCCTCGATTTTTCCGAGGTCCTGATTTTGGGCGTTGACGACGTTACTCCCGATCACCGTTTTTTTCGCGGGGACGATATCGGTGTATCTCACTGCTCTAGGTTCTGCCATGAATCCTCCTGTTTGAAAGAAAGCCAATCAGGTAAACACTGCTTTCCTTCAAGTCTCAATGTAGAGAGTGCGACCGGACGGAAGATATAAACGTAAAGCTGTATGGCGCGAGCGAGAGCACTGTATCCCCCCGTTCCTCCGCGCCCATTCTTCGAAATCCTTCGAGGATAGCCACGCTTGGTGTTCTCGAAGAGTCCGCAAATCCAAACGCGGGTTTTTGGGTATATACCGATCCTCCGAATTGGAATACGGTCTGGCGGGTGATTGAATGGATTCTAAATTGCTCCGGCCGTGGCTCGAAGCCCAAGTCTTGGAGCGCTGGGGCGAGCTGAGTCAGCGGGTGTTGAACCATTTTGTCTGCGACATGTAACTTTGCCGGGTGCCGGAGCAGGTGCTCATGGTTGAAGTCTATCGCAAGGGCGACTTTCAAAAGCCTGATCGCCGCAAACCCAACCGCGACCGCCGCGTTCACCCCCGTTACATCTTTTTTGCGGACTGTGAACTCACCGACCGCTCAACGGATTCGCATTATGAAGTCCGCGTGACCGAGATATCGGCGGGCGGCGGCTTCGTCGATCTCATCGTCGCGATTCCACCGGAAACCGAAGTTCATCTGCGCGTCCGCAGCGAAGATCGCATCTTCCAGGCCGAAGGTCGCGTGGCGTATCACCCTCCGTCGATGGGGCATGGCATCACCTTCGTCCGGTCGAGTCCGGACAGTCAGCAAATTCTAGATGGTTGGATTCAAAGCCTGACCCGATAGTCGCCCGTGCCAGTTGGAGAGTTGCGGCGATGGAGGTGCAGATGACAGACGCCCCCGACAAGGGTGATTCGAAGAAGTTCGACCGGCGCAAGTCTCGCAGCGGCGAGGATCGTCGCGTTTATCCACGGTATGATTTCTTTGCCCAGTGCGAACTGACAATCCAGTCCTCGGGGGCGCGGTACGAGGCACGCGTGACGCAAATTGCCCTGGGTTCCTGTTTTGTCGATCTTCCCGTCGTGCTTCCACAGGGTACTGACGTCACCGTGCGTATCATCAAAGAAGGTCGTCCCTTCGAGGCCACGGGCCGTGCGACCTATCACTATCCCTCATTGGGAATCGGTATCGCCTTCACTAGCTTGAGCGCGGAAAATCAGCAGACGCTCGACGGCTGGATCAAAAAGGTGGCAGGGTAGACGGGCTCACGTTTTGTTTACGAATCCGGCATAGCGTATCCGTCCGCGCCCACCAGCGTGAAAGGCTGCTAGAGTGATTGGAGAAGGAGGCCCATGGTGGCGGAAAAGCCCAAAAGAGGAGACTTCATCATCTTTCCCCGAAGGATTGCCAGGGACCGTACAGTCCGTCGAGGGCGAGACCGTAGTGTGTTACGCGGATCGCAACACTTCCGTTATACCCCTCGCCGACTTGATTCGGGCAGTCGATATCGGTCCGGAATGGTGGGGAGTGAATCGGGATAGGTCGCCGCTCGGGAGGACCTAGCCAGTGGAGATGGAGAATCTGACCGCTCGGAAATCGGATACGGTGAACCCCATGCTAAGAATGAGAACCTTCGGCATTTCCTGTCCGGAATGTCACCAATTCGTCCCGGCAGGTGTAGTCGAAATTCAAGAAACTGCGGCACCATCAGAGTTGCACAGTAAGTTGCGCGAATTAGGTTGGCAAGCCCAGACCGTAACCTGCGAAAATCTAGAGTGTGGAAGTAAAACGATTTGCGAGCCGGACAAAACGTTCTTTGGAGTGTCGGGTGGGGCGTAACGACGGCCTGGGTAATCCCCATCTTTCGCGGAACATTTTCCCAGTGGCTTGGCGGCAGCATCCGCGCACCAAATTGGTTGACGCCACCAGGCACAGCGCCAATAATCGAAACCAAGATCGGTCGGTCTTAGCGTTTCTGGTGTTGTGGTGAAATTCCAGAGGCACGCTATGCCCGATGATTTTCAAGTGATCCCCGCTCTCGAAGTAATCTCCGTGGTTCCCGCCGCTGCTGATCCTGTAGGAGACGCGCCTTGATTCTGCCCCAGATTGCAACCAGTGTTGCACCCAATGTCCGCAGAACTCGCAACCCGCTGCGGATGACTTGGGCCTGTGGTCGAGCGTCTCCGGAGTGGAGCTGCTGACAAGTCGATTGATGCGCTTAACGGCTGGAATGGCCGGGTTTCTTAGGTCCCGCGTTCAAGAGTCAGGCCGGAGTTCGGATTTTTCGCTTTCCAGGATTTGCGACATCGTTCATGCAATAGCCCGACGACATGACGACCGTCTTTGACGATCCATCCATCCCGTGGAAAAAGCAGGGCAATCTTTTGGCACTCTACGCAGAACGCAGTCGCAGAAGCTTGTATCGGACCTTTGTTGATGTTGCACATCAGGAATAGCGTAACACACCGGAGATCAGGTAGTAGGCTCAGGATAGTGACGTCCCGCAAAGCCCGATTCCGTTTTGCCCGGCAAGATTATTGTAGCGCCGACGAGCCCTCAGGGAGCTCGATAGCTGGCGCTCCGTGGCCTTCAGCAACACCCCACCCACCGAACGGTTGACACCACCGGGATACCGGCCATAATCGAAATCAAGATACGTCCTGCGTTTCTGCGTTGTTGTGGTGAACCGTGAACCCGGAGACGCCATGAAAACTTTCCACGTTATTCCCGCTCCCAAAGTAATCCCGGCAGTTCCCGCAGCTCCACCGACCGGAATTGTTCCCGGGAAAATGCATCAGAATGCACCAAATGGTACCAAGAACGCGAACGCTCTCTACGTACCGATGGCCCAGCAGCAACGGATCGTCCAGTTGCGCGAGATGGGAAAATCGGTCCGCGAGATTTCCCGCAGGGAAAAACGGCATCGCCGTACCGTCACCAAGGTCTTGCTATTCAACGCCGCGAAAATGAAAGAACACATGGAACGGTCCCGCCAGGCGTTTTTAAGGCTGACCACCGAGGCCATAGAGACCGTCCGGCAGGCTCTGAAAAAAGGAAACGTTGCCATCGCGTATCGCCTGCTGGTAGACACCGGTGTGGTGCCCCAACCAGGTCAGATTCCATGGTCGATGGCACCGGCAAGTTCCGAATCACCCGAACTCACCGCCGAGCAGAAGTACATCGCCGAGTTCGTGGAAACGGTCATGGAGCGCGCCAAGGATCACGGTATACACGTTGATTCGATTTAGCGTAAGCGTACGAGCGGAATCCTGTCCTTCACTTCCCATAACCCCGTTAGATCGTTCTTTTCTGAAAGTAGTGGTCAGTTGGACGCCCACAAGAGTGGCGGCCCTGCAGCGCAACTCTCACCCGCCGACGTTAGTATCCGAAAAGTCTTGCGGGATTTTCCACCAGAATGGTTTTGCGCTGGGCAGCGCTCGGAACCCACACGGGTAGCTGGTTGAATACCCGGCCGTCATCAATCTGATATAGTGGCGTGATTTCGGTGATTGGGCGGCCAGGGATTTGCGCCGGGTGCGGCCAGTCACTTCCCCATAAGATGCGTTCGGGGTTCGCGGCGACCAGCGCCTTTGCCAGTGGCGCCACATCGGGATAGTCCGGAGCCTGCATGGAACTGCGATACGGCGCCGAAATCTTGACGTAAGCCTTGCCAGTTCGCACCAAATTCAAAAGCGCGTCAAAGCCGGCTTGGCGCACGCCGAGCGGCCCCTGGGCTCCGCCAAAATGATCGAACACGACCGGCACCGGCGCGGCCGCAACTTGATCTTTAATGGCTTCAATCACGGATAAACGCGTATAGAGTTGCACATGATATTTGTGGTTCTTGACTCGTCCAATGGCCATTTGGAAACGCTGACGAGCAAGGGCTGGGTCCGATTGACCCGCCGTCTCGAGGTTGATGCGAATAGCCCGCATTCCGCTCCGGTACATCTTATCGAGCGCCGCATCCGACGTCTTTTCGTCGATCACGGCCACGCCACGGGCGCCGGGACCAAGCTGCTTGATTGCGTCCAGGCTGCAGGAGTTTTCGGCGCCGTAGATGCTGGGATTGACGATCACAACGCGATCCGTGTTCAGCGCTTTGTGCAACGAGCGCATTTCCGCTATGGATGCTTGCTCCGGCGTGTACACGCGCGAGGGCGCAAGTGGAAATCGGGCCGGATCTCCAAAGATATGCGTGTGGCAATCGCATGCGCCCGGCGGCACATCGAAATTCACTGGTGTGTGTGGCTGCGACGCGCTAGCTTGCGCCTGCGTCGCGGGCCGAACCAATGCGGCCGTTCCGGCCGCCGCGATTCCAATCAGCAGTTCGCGTCGCGACATCATGCAGACCCTCCCGTTGGGTTAGACCTCCGCCACGTGGAACATTCTTAGGCAATGAACTCCGCGGATGTTAATGTAACCCCTTTTTTATTCAGAAACGGATTGGATGGATCAAACTATTTGCCGGCAAACCCCTGCAACATCGCAAAACTCGCCCGGGTCACCTGTGGAAGATCCGACCCATCTTTAGTGCGAAGCCAGACATCTTCGGTGCCCAACCGATCGGAAACGTACACCAGCGAATCCGCTTTGGCGGGGCGAGGAATCGGAGCTCCTGCCGGAAATTAAGAGCCGTTGCGAACCAAATCAAGTAAGATTCCCCCGCAGCGGTTCGCTGTCGAGGTGCGTGCATGTCCGGCCTGCAAGATGAGATTGACGCGCTAAGAGCACAGTTCGCGGCGCTCACTGCACGCGTCTTTCAACTGGAGCAAAAGGCCGGCGTTGAGCCGGCGGCTCCCTCGGCGCCAACGCAAGCAACTGCTCCACCTCCTCGCGTAACGATGCTTACACCTCCGCACCTAGAAGCTGCTTCCGGTCCGCTGGGGGCCATTCAAATGTCAGCGCCGCAAGGGCCGGCCGCGCCGCGTTTAGCCTCCGCTACCGACGGTGACGGGTTTGAAAAACAGATTGGACAGTATTGGCTCAACCGCATCGGCATCGTCGCCATCCTGATCGGGGTCTCCTATTTCCTGAAATACGCGTTCGAGAACAATTGGATCGGTCCTGCCGGACGAGTCGCGATCGGTCTGCTGGCGGGGATCGGACTGCTCCTGTGGAGCGAGCGGTTCCGCAGCCGCGGCCATGAACTGTTCTCCTATTCATTGAAAGCGTGTGGCATCGGCACGCTTTATCTGTCGCTATGGGCCGCCTTTCAGGTTTATCACCTGATCCCATCGGCGGTCGCGTTCGTGGCCATGGTAATCGTGACAGGCGCCACCATCACGCTGGCATTCGCTCAGGACGCGGAATTGTTGGCCACCTTCGCGCTGGCCGGCGGATTCGCCACTCCCGCGCTGCTCTCCACCGGAGAGAACCATGAGGTAGTCTTGTTTTCCTACGTCGTTCTGCTGGACTTGGCGATTTTGGCGCTGGCCGTCGTTAAGCCCTGGCGGCGCCTGTTGTGGGGGAGTGCTGCTGGAACCATCATTCTCTATATCGGCTGGTTTGCCGAATACTACGGGCGAACCCAGCGTCCGCTCACTGTGTTTTTCGCTGCGTTGTTTTCCGCAATCTTCGCCGCGGTCCCGCTGGTGACGACGGCTAGCCGCTCCAAGCGCATTGCCGGGCCTTCGATCACGCTCACTCTGCTTCCGCTGTTGAATGCCTGCGCTTTCTTTCTGACCCTATGGATCATGTACGAACCGCAGACGGCCACGCTCACTTGGTACGCGCTGGCGCTTGCCGCGGCGTATCTGGGAATTGCCAGCTTGTGCGGACGGCGCTTTCCCGATCAGGACACAAAATTTCTCACTTTGCTCCACGTGGCCATCGCCGTGGTGTTCATCACCATTGCCATTCCGTTGAAGCTGGACGCTCATTGGATCACCATCGGCTGGCTGATAGAGTCTGCGGCGCTGCTGTGGGTCGGCGTGAGCACGCAGAACAAACTCCTGCGCTATCTTGCGGTCGCCGCACTGATCTTGGGAGTCTTCCGGTTGCTGGTCATCGACAACTTCCACACTGCAACGCTCGTCTTCAATGCGCGGTTTGCAACTTATCTGGTTGCGATTGCGGTTCTGGGCGGAATCGTGATTTTCGGCAAGCGGTACGCTTCGAAAGAGGAGATGCCGCTGCTCGACCTGGCCTTGGTCGCGCTGAATTTGCTGGCCTTGATCGCATTGACGCGCGAAGCCGCGGATTATTACGACCGCCAGTTGTTGGCATACGCGCGGGTCAGGTCCGGGTACGCTGGCGCGCAACTGCGGCTCTCCCGCGACTTCAGCTACTCGGCGATTTGGCTAGTTTATGGCGCGGGGTTGATGGCCGTCGGATTATGGAAGAGATCGGCATTGACTCGCTGGCAGGCGCTGTTTCTGATGGCCGTAACCATCGCGAAGGTGTTCCTCTACGACACATCGCAGCTCGAGCAGGGTTATCGGATTCTGAGTTTTGTCGCTCTCGGCGCGGTCCTGCTTGCAATATCCTTTATGTATCAGCGCGACTGGCTGAAGCTTTCCTCGCCTTCCGCGAAAGAATGAACGAAGAGCAATTCATGAACAAGTCTTTGGGAATGTTGGCGGTGCTCCTGGTGGCCTCCGCTTCCATCCCTTATTTCAAATACCAGCGGCAGGTCCAGCCACCGGGTTCCGGCGGACAGCATTATTTCGTTATTGACGAAACGGTGTGGCAGCATGCCCGACCGGATTTGAGCGATCTGCGATTGTATTCGGCGGAGAAGGAAGTTCCTTACTCGTTGCAGATCGAGTCGGGCGGTTTTGAAACCGAACAGAAAGAGTTCCGCGTGCTGCAACCCGCCACGGTCGCAGGAAAAACACAATTTATCCTGGATGTGTCCCACGTCGCTGAGTATGACCGCGTGGAATTAAAGCTGGCTTCGAAGAACTATGTTGCGCATGCGCGGGTGGAAGGTCAGGACGACCCGCATGGCGGCACTTGGGCTGCTCTCGGCACCACCACTCTTTATGATCTGTCGGACGAAAAACTGGGGCACAACAGCACGCTTCAGATTCCGCTAAGCACCTACAAATACTTGCGCGTGACCATCGACGCCTCGGTGAAACCCTCCGACGTCGAGAGCGGGACCGCTGGGATCACTCGCGCGAGCAATGCCGTGTGGCGAACCATCGGCGGCGGTTCCCATCAAGTGCAGCTAGCTAAAGACACGGTCGTCACTTTCTCCATTCCCGAAAATGTTCCCGTCGAACGCATTGTCTTTGAGATCGATCCGGCACAGGGAAATTTCCAGCGCGAAATAGATTTTCAGGGAGACCAGGATCAATATCTTGGGTCAGGCGAGATCTCCCGCGTTCACATACAGCGCAACGAGCGGAAGATTGACGTTGAAAGGACTTCGCTCGAAATCGGCGCGGCCGGTCAGCGAACGCTGAAAGCAATCATCCATAACGGAGATGACCAGCCGCTGAAAATCACCGGCGCGAACCTGCAACAATACGAACGCCGAATTTACTTCGATTCGCTTCCGGGTGCGGAGTACACGCTCTACTACAGCGACAAGAAACTCGGCGCGCCGGTTCACGATTACGCCAAACTCTTCCACGAGGATGCCGGCGCGAGCCAGGCTGCGTTGGGCGGCGAAGAAATGAATGCCGCATACACCGGGCGTCCCGACGACAGGCCCTGGTCGGAGCGCCATCCGGCCGTGTTGTGGGCCGCGATCGTGGCTGCCATCCTGGTCCTCGGCGCCATCGCCCTAAAATCCATGCGCAAACCCAATTAAGCTAGAATTCCATCCGCTTCCACGGCCTTCCACGCCGCCGCTCTACCGAGCCGATGCAACCGCTAAAAGCATTTACGGCTCCTACCATCAGGTGCATCACCCCAGCGATTCATCTGCAAGGGGGTAGATATGTACGACCTAGACAAACAGCGGTGGCGAGAACTGTGCCAAAGCGCCGTAAGCGAACGGAATCCCGAGAGGTTCTCCAAAATCATTCACGAAGCGAACCAGTTTATCGAAGAGAAAAAAACCGACCCGAGACGCAAGCCGCTAGAACCACCGAAGAACTAGTCGGCACTTCTTTAAAGTTCACTGGCCAGGAAGAGCGCCGTTATCCTGGTCCCCGAATGCGCGACCGCTCACCACCGTTCAGGTCGAGCGAGCTTGGCCCGGAGCGGGACACCACCTACGCCAGAGTTTCTGAGCGATCCAGCCGATGAAATACCACTGGAGGAAGGAAAGCGTCATCTCCGCCAGCAGCAACCATCCCTGTCGAGATATTCCCGCAACGAATCCGTGGATCGCAGCCGTAGCTTGTGTGCTGTGTATCGCGGGCGACGTGCAATGCCCTTTCATTCAGCCTGAAGTTGGCGTCACTTCGACGCCGGTTATCGACCTAACAACGGGAGAAGTCTACGGGCTGCTGAACTAGGATGTGCGCTCGCGGCTAGGAAGTCATGGGGAGCGTTCGGACGAGTTCACCGGAGCTTGGTCCCCAATTGCGGGTCCGAAGGCCGTGGAACCTTTTTGGACCACCCGCAAGGCCATCTTGGGCGCAGCTTAGCAAATCGGGTTGCTGAGCCGCGTGTGTTTAGAGCTCGCTAACATCCATACGACCAGCAAGATTTCCCCGGATGTCGGAGAGATCAACCTAGCTTCGGTTCTCTCCGTCGGGCAACTCGGACGGTCTCAAGAATTGTGCCCAATCTCCATCACAAACCGTAGTAAATGGGCACAGTCGGCTTGGGGCGTCAGTCTTCCCTATTACCGATAAAAATCAATGTGATAGCAAGTAATCGCAATCAGTCTTCATCGTCGGTTCCAGAACTCATAATCCGTTGGTCCCAGGTTCGAATCCTGGCGGGCCCACCAACTGCTTTATAAGTCTTGAGAACACAGTTAGTTGACCCACCCGTCTTTTGCGCCATCTTCCGACTTGAGAACATCTGAGAACAAAACTCCGGCGACTCGTTCGACAGCGCGGCGTTGCGAGCCCGGAATCACGTGTGCATAGGTGTTGAGCGTCGTCCCAAGGTCCGAGTGTCCCAATAGGGATTGCGCGGTCTTGATCGACTCTCCCACATCCGCGAGCAGTGTAGCGTGCGTGTGTCGGAACGAATCCCACGATAGGCGTGGCTGTTTGATCCGATCACATGCGGGTGCGAGCTCACGGTTGTAGAGGTTTTTCGAGCTGAGAGGCGTCCCTGTTCGAGTTCTAAAAACCAAATCGTCCGGCGAGTTGATTGGGCTGTTGGTGCGATGGGTTTCGAGAACGCCAACCAGGAACTCGCTCATCGGGAGCACGCGATTGCTGCTACGATTTTTCGGCAAGCCGAAGACGCCGTCCGAAAAGGCCTCGGCGACTTCGAGCGTGGCATGTAGCAGGTCCACACGTTTCCACCTCAGAGCGAGTATCTCGCCAATTCGCATTCGGGTAAGGACGGCGAGTTGGACGACCGTGCGATAGGGCTCCGTCAACACCGTGAGGAGCTGTCGCAACTGGGCAGGTGTATAGAATCGGCGCTCGAGCTTGGCGGTCGTTTGGCGTACACGGATGCCATGCGCCGCCGAGTTGAGCCGAATTCCACCAGATCTTGCCGTCCGTGCCCAGCACTTCCTCGGGGGTATCCTCGCGGACTCTCACCAAAATTGATTCTGTCCGAGTAGCCCGTAATCCGTCCAGGATCGATGCCAAGCGGGGAGATCACTGCCTACAACCCGAAATCCGCCCGCGATGCGGCTGTCGAGCGTGGCGCTTCTACACTACTTTCTCCTTGACAGGCCGGGAATGCGGGCATAGTTTCATAAGCAAGTTAGGATACTCGGATGCCCGAACACGCGCAGATTCTCCCCGGCACTCTGGATTTGCTCATTCTGAAAGCCGTCTCTCTGGGCCCGCTCTACGGCTACGGCATCCTGCTGCGCATCGAACAGATTTCAGACCGAGCGCTGCTGATCGAACAGGGCGCGCTCTACCCCGCGCTGTTTCGACTGGTGCGGCAGGGATTGCTGAAGGCGCATTGGGACACGTCGGAGAACAATCGACGGACGAGGTTCTACGAGCTGACGGCTGCCGGGCGGAAACGTTTGCGCCAAGAGGAGGACGGCTGGAACCGCCTAGTCGCCGCCATTGCCTCAGCGCTTAAGGCGCAGCCGGAGGAAATATGAGGATCTTCTCCTCGCTCCGTTCGGTGATTTCGGCGCTCTTTCATCGGTCTCGGATTGACAAGGAGGTAGAAGAGGAACTGCGGGCGCACATCCAGGATCGCGCCAATGATCTCGAGCGCTCGGGTTTCTCGCGTGCGGAAGCCGAGCGACGCGCCCGGCTCGAGTTCGGCGGTTACCAGAAATACAAGGAAGAAATCCGCGAAGCGATGGGCACGCATTTCATTGAAACTCTTGCCCAGGACGCGCGGTACGGAGTGCGCATGCTGCGCAAGTCTCCCGGCTTCACCGCCGTCGCCGTCCTCACCCTCGCCCTCGGCATCGGCGCCAACACCGCGATCTTCACCATGACGAACGGCCTGATGCTGCACACGCTCCCCGTGCGCGACCCGGGGCAGCTCGTAGAGCTCCTGCATCAAGCCCCCGGCGAACCTGCGTTCAACGGCTTCTCGTGGGACGCTTACCAGACCATGCGCGACGGCAACCATGTTTTCTCGGACCTGTTCGTTGGATCTACTATGAACTTTGCCCCTGTCCGCGCCGATAAGCTGCAGCCTCAGACCGTGTTCGTCGGAGCTGTAGGAGGAACTTTCTTCCAAGCGCTCGGGGTGCGGGCCGCAGCAGGCCGCCTAATCGGCCCCGAAGACGTACACATGGGCTATCACGACCCAGTAGCCGTCGTGAGCTGGTCATTCTGGAAGTCCCGATTCGATCTGGATCCTGGAATTATCGGCAAGAAAATCGTCGTTGGCGACGACGCGCCTCTTACCATCATCGGCGTGGCGCAACGCGGCTTTTACGGGCTCAGCTACGAAGCGCAGCAAGACATTTGGTGGCCTACATCACTTGGTCCTTCGCTCGGATGGGGGTCATTGGGCTTGCTGGCACGGTTGAACCCGGGCGTATCGATCGACAAAGCGCGGGCGGAAATGGCGGTGCTGTTCCAAACGGTCGTGAACGCCCCCGACGCGGGGCCATTCGTGAAGGGAATGAAACTTCGGATCGAGCCGGCGGGAAACGGCGTTACGACGCCTTTGAGCCAGATGCTCTCGACACCGCTGACGGTCCTGATGGCAACGGTGGGGCTGCTGCTGCTCCTTGCGTGCGCGAATTTAGCGGGGCTGCTCTTGGCCCGCGGAGCATCGCGCCAGCACGAAATGGCCGTGCGTGCCTGCCTCGGAGCGGCTCGGGCTCGCTTGCTGCGCCAAACGCTCACCGAATCGCTGCTGCTGTCGCTGGTCGGATGCGCCGTCGGCATCTTCCTGGCCTACTTCGCAGCTCACGCGCTGATCCGGGTCTTCGCATCCGGCAGGTTCATCATGGGAGCGCCGGTGCATTTTGAGGCTCTGACAAAACCAGATGCACACGTGCTGTTGTTCACCGGAGTGATCGCGCTGCTCACGGGACTCCTGTGCGGAGCGGCACCCGCTATGAGCGCCTCGAAGACGGAACCGGCGTCCGCGCTGCAACAGGCATCGCGCATCGGAGAATCCAAGTCCCGGCGGCTGTTCGGCAAGGGCCTGGTCGCTTCGCAGGTGGCGCTCTCCCTGGTGCTGATGAGTTCGGCGGGGCTGTTTGTGGAATATCTGTCGCATCTTCGGAACCTGAATCTGGGATTCGAGCGCAATAATCTGCTGCTGGTCACGCTCGATTTCGCGCACAGTGGCTATAACGCTGCGCAATTCTCGCGGCTGTCTGAAGAGCTGGTGATGCGGCTGGACGCCATTCCCGGCGTAAGCTCAGCCACCTTCAGTGGCGTGAGTCCAATGGAGGGCCCCGGAGCCTCGAGCTTCGCATTTGCGGAAGACCATCCTGAAAAGCGGACCCAGGCCTCCATCAATTACGTTGCCCCGGACTACTTCGAGACGTATGGCACACCATTTCTCGCCGGTCGCGATTTTTCAGCACGCGACCAGGCCGGCTCCTCGGTCGCAATCATTAACGAGGCCGCTGCTCGCGATTGCTTCGGAAACGAAAACCCCATCGGAAGACACATCACCCTCAGCCATATCACCTTGACGAAAGGCGAAAAGACCTATGAGGTGGTCGGAGTCGTCGGCGACGCCAAATACAACGACCTCCAGCAACCCGCGCCGCCCACGATCTATCCGGACCTGCTTCAACAGGGCTTCATTGGTTCTCAGCTGGCGATCCGCACGAGAATCGATCCAGGCGGAATTGCCAGCGCGGTTCGCCAAACCGAGGCCGCTGTGTTGAAGACTGTTCCCATCGTTCGGATTATGACGATGAACGAGCAGATCGATTCGTCCATCGTTCCACAGCGGTTGATTGCAATGCTTTCCGCAGGGTTCGGCGCGCTCGGCGCGCTGCTTGCAGTCATCGGGCTGTACGGCCTGCTCGCGTACACGGTCGCGCGGCGCACACATGAGATCGGCGTTCGCATGGCGCTCGGTGCAGCAGGGACTGACGTTATGCGCATAGTCCTTCGCGACGCCCTGTGGATGGTCTGCGCGGGTCTCGCTATCGGAGCACCCCTTGCGTTCTGGGGAAAACGCGTAGCCGCCAGCCTGATCCCCGAGCTGCCAGTCGCCAGTTCTCTTCCGATTGTCGTTGCCGCTGCAATAATGATCGCGGTCGGTTTGATTGCTGCTTACCTGCCCGCGCGCCGCGCCATGCGCGTCGATCCCATGGTCGCGCTGCGGTACGAATAGCTCATGGTTTTTCAAACCACAACGAACCATGAAAATATTCTAGAGATTGAGCTATGTTTTAGGGGTCCGCCATGTGGACGAAGGCCGATTTATTCTGGCGCGATCCGAGCCCGAGTACGAATATGACCTAGCCCACAGCACACAGGCGGTCACACTTTTCTTGTGCACGTCCAAACCGCAGCACACCTCGTGCCATTGCCTACTACATCCTGCGAGATAAGGTCTGCTACCGAGACCTCGATCCCGATTACTTGGATCGCCTAGATCCGGAAGGTTTGCGCCGACGCCTCACGAAATGATTGCAAGGATTGGGTTTCAAAGTGACGCTAGAACGGTTGGCCGCCGCCTAGAAGGCATTTTCTAAGGAATGAGCCTTGGCCAATGACGCGCAGCTCTTCCTGGAACAATCTTGCGCAAGCATCCCGAGATTTGGTGACATTCCTGGCCATCGCCTCCGGATTGGCGAATTGCTCCCCACAAACGCGCTTGTGGTAATTTTACGGGCCGAATCATCCGCGAAGGTGGCCGCGAGCGAGATGTGAAATCAGGAGCCCGTCACTTCCAGCTCGAAAGCGGCGATTCACGGACGGTCAGAATTGCTGCCAGCCAACCTGTACCAAACGGTGCATCGGAGTCTCCTCTACCAGCTCCGAATCCCTCGCATGGTACTGCTCGTGAGCGGCTACCCAAAGCACAAAACCTAGGGCGGGTCAGTCCGGTCTCCGAAGGGATAAGGTGTGTGCGCCGGACAGCCTCTCCACACAACTTTTGATTCAAAAGTTCATTGCGTTTGTTGACGCGAACCCGAAGTCTATCCTTGCCTCCACAGCGGTGCAGATGAGTTTCCGTGCCGAAAATAATTTGCAGAAGTTCGCAGGACCCAGCAGCTCGCCTTCATGATGCTCGACCTTGGCGACGATCCTTCTCGGCTTCGTCCAGCTCCCCGCCTGGTACGCGAAGCTCTTGGAATCGCCAGTGTTGCCCTATTCTCAGGCGCCGTGCGTCCTACGGCGTGGCGAAAGGTTGACGAACATGAAACTCGAGCTGACCGAGTTCTGTCCGAGAACTACTCCCTGCGTGGTGCTCCTGTTGAGACAGAATCCCGAGGGTGAAGTCCTAGGTTTCATAGGGACTAGTAGCGTTTGGTTGGGTGTGTCGCGGCCCGAATTGCACTGTTAACCGAATTGCGGACATCGCTCGAAATGTACCGGTTAAGCATCTGCCGCGAGGATCGGAAAACGCCGCTGGGGTTGGAGGATCAGTCGGGCCTGTGATGTCGGCGCGGCGCCAGAACTTGAGAACAACTTGATCACAAAACGCCCCAAATACCGTGATATACCCTCATCTGTGACGCAGATAGAGGCTAGACGAATCAGCAACATCACTTTTCTAGAGTTAACCGTTGGTCCCAGGTTCGAATCCTGGCGGGCCCACCAATTGTATTCGGTCCGAAACGGACGCATGGGTAATTTCGTAAATGGCGCAGATATTCGGGTGGTCGAGCGCCGAAGCAGCCTGAGCTTCTCGCTGGAATCGTTCGAGCGCCTGGCGATCCTTGGCCAGTTCGTCAGGAAGAAACTTCAGCGCGACAAAACGGCGTAGCTTAGTGTCCTCGGCCTTGTAGACCACACCCATTCCGCGGCCGCCGAGTTTTTCAAGGACGCGATAGCGGGAGATCGTTCGCCCGGAAAGTGGAGAAGAGTCGGGCATTGACGCGCATCTTATTCCGCGCCTTTACCCAAGTCAACGCAGCGAATGTGCCATACAAGAGATCATCTTCGATCACCTCATAACGAAGAGCCGGATCTCCTGCACGACCAAACTCACCGTCCATCACCCCGGGCGCAGCGACCCTTCACGTGTAGTGTTCAGGGTTGGGTAGCAGCACAACGAGCACCATACGCCGGATTACTTTAGATTTTCGACTAGGTTTAGGGTGGACAGGATGCGGCGATAGTTGTAGATACAGGTCTTGCCGTCGGGCGTCATTAGAACCAGGCCGACCAGATACACACCTGCGGGGTCAAACGGCACGAGCTCTCTCATAACTGTTTTTTGGCCAGTTTTCAAATTTAGCCGATATACATTCGTAGGAACTTTGCCACGCTCAAAAATGTAAAGTGATTGCCCGTCCGCGCCCCAAGATATCGGCGCATCGTGGTCTCCCCAGCCTTGGATCGGTTGCGGCTCACCGCTGTCCACGGGAAAGAGAAAGCCCTTATGATCGGGACCGATCGCGGCAACGAGCTTGCCATCGGGAGAAATCGCGAACTCGAATGGTGCGACCCCTTCCGGCGTGATGGCTCGCGGCTTTGTCCCAACGAGGTCTTCGACGTAGAGTCGATCGTTATGTCCTGACTCATCTCCCGACAAGACGAATCGCTTCCCGTCTGGAAACCACCTCGCATCCAGATGGACGATCCCATCTTCGGGAAGCAGTTTCGCTTCACCCGCTCTGGTGGGCAGCAGAGTTAGTTGCGTCAGCTTAATTGGATCGGAGGCAATGGCCCACTTTCCATCAGGAGATAACGCGAACGCGCGACCTGGTCCTAAATTGGCCGCAGGAGACCCGTCGGTCTTGCGGATGTAGACGGCGTAGTTGCCTCGTAGGGCTGAGCCGCCTTCATAAAAAAGCAGCGTCTTGCCGTCCACCGACAGGTCGGCAGGGACTGAAATGTCGAATAAGGCGAGGTCGCGTTCCTTCGTCTCTCCGCCAGCGAGGTCAATCATGCCACGCCTGCGGTCGTCGGCGGCGATCAAAGCGCTACCGTCCCAGCGAATATCGTGAAGATTGAAAAAACCCGGGAGTCTCGCCAATTCCCGCATTCGTCCTGAAAGGCTTACGGCTTGAACCGCGCCCGCAGGGGTGAACCTAATTTCATCGCCGCCGGGCGACCACGATAAGCCCTGCACACTGGGCCAAACTTCGGTCAGGATTTTCTTGTTGCCAGCGAGGTCCACCACCACGACCGACCCCATGTCATCATCACGAAGAGCGTGATCGAGAAAGGCTATCCGATCGCCCTTCGGAGAGACGCGCATATGGGAAATCCAACCGGTGGTCGCATAAAGCAGCGTACCTATGGGGTATTCCAATCGGTCCTGTCCGCCAACACTTCGCACGACCGCCAGTTTTGTTCCGTCAGGAGACCAGTCGGCCCACTCCACGCTCTCAAGGACCTCTCGCGGCGCGCCTCCGGTGAGCGGCACACGAGCGAGCGTGCCGTTGACAGTGAACGGCCCGGTAACGCGGCTGTCGAGCAAGACTGCTAGCTCTCCGGTGGAAGAGACTCCGAGGAGCTCGGCTCCCGGCATTCCCAGCGCGCGCGATTCGGGGCTGCTCTGATTGGTCACGAAAACGTCAGATGGATTCCCATCCCAAGACGCGCTGTAAACGATGGTTTGCCCGTCGGGCGCGAACCGCGCCGTGCGAAGAAATCCGCGACGGAAAGTGAGACGCGTATAGTCCGGAAAATGGGCCTGCCCCGTGCGCTTGCCGAAAAAGAGTCCGACGGCAGTACCAACGAGCAGCCCGGCGATCACGCCTGCGGCGATCCATCGACGCGCGCGCGAGGGACCAACAGGAACAGCGGCAGCCGCGCCGGCCTGCGGCACGCTGCGCGAAGATTGCTGCGTCGCGGATTGTCGCGACGAAAGGGGCGCTGGACTGGACGTTGCGTTCGGCGAGGTTCCAGATGAGCGGGCGGCAGAAGAACCGGATGACAAACTGGGCGATACACTGGAATGGGAGCCGCTCACATCCTCGCGTTCAAACTTGGCGATGACGGGGCGAGCGGATTCCAGGTCGCGCTTCAGGCGCTTCAAGTCGGCACGAAGTTCGGCGGCGCTTTGGTAGCGCAAGTCGCGATCTTTTTCGAGAGCGGTGCTGATGATCTCTTCAAGTTTCGGCGGGATATCGGGATTGAGACGGACAGGCGCGACGGGAGCGCGGTGGAGGATGGCGTCCGTGATGAGAGCGGAGGTATCACCGCGGAAGGGCAACGCCCCGGTGGACATCTCATACAAGACTGTGCCGAAGGAATACAAATCGGTGCGGGGGTCCACTCTTTGGCCCCTAATTGCTCAGGAGACATGTAGGCGACGGTTCCGATGGCGGTCCCGGGACTGGTCAGGTACTCGGGAGTCACCGGTGCAATCGCATTTGTGGCGAGCGTGTCTTGCGACGACGATATTGCTTTGCTCTTCGGAGTCAGCTTCGCCAAACCAAAATCGAGAATCTTGGCGTGGCCGCGCTTGGTGACGAAGATATTGGCGGGCTTGATGTCGCGATGGACGATGCCTTCGTTGTGGGCTGCTTCGAGACCTTCGACTATCTGGATTGCCAATTCGAGAACCGTGCCTGTTTCCATCGGGCGGCCGCCAATGCAGTGCTTCAGGGTCTGACCGTCCAGGAATTCCATGACGATGAAAGCGCGGCCGCTCTCTTCGCCGATGTCGTAAATCGTGCAGATATTGGGATGATTGAGTGCGGAGCTGGCCTTGGCTTCGCGCTTGAAACGCTCGAGGGCCTGCGCGTCGTGGGCTAAATCGTCCGGAAGAAATTTTAGAGCGACGGCACGATCGAGACGAGTGTCCTCGGCTTTGTAGACCACACCCATCCCGCCTCCACCCAGCTTTTCTACAATACGGTAGTGCGAGATGGTTTGGCCGATCATGGCTGACGGGTAGCTCCTGGCGACGCATCTTAGGCCGTGCTTAGGGGCAAGTCAATCTGGAGGGACGGAACCCAATCGAACATCACTTTGGTCCGCGCAGAGCGTCGCGGGCCGCGAAAATCGCCGTGGTCCGCAAGGGTTGCGAGCTTCGCGAAACGATCTATTTTTTGTTTCTATCGGGCTGAGCGGCCGGCGCGTGCAAAACGCTCATTTGCGAGCTCTCAACTGTTTTTTGGAAGACGCGCGAGTGCCAGCGACGATTGCTTGGCAAAAACGCTCGTTAGTTCGAACCTATCGCGATCTTGCCGGAACTGCAGGAGGGCCGCTCTGGGCAGTGATCGACGCGGCCGCGAATTTGCTGACATCGCCGGAGGGTCTCCGCATTCGCGAGTGCGGTGAAAAAACCTGCCGATTGCTCTTCCTGGACCAAAGCAAGAACCACTCGCGGCGTTGGTGCGACATGAAGGTTTGCGGCAACCGCGCCAAGGCGCGGCGATTTTATGCGCGATTGCGTGGCCGTCCTTAGGAGCGGCCGAGGTGGACGGAGCCGAAGCCGGTGTTGATTCGACTCGCATGGTCGGGCCCAATTCTGGGCGAACGACGGACTACCCTTCCATAATCAACGCTTTTCAAGCCATCACGCACACCCCTCAGACGCGTTGAATCCCACCCTACTTACGCCGGTGTTATTCCGGCTGCTTCAGACGGGTTGTAATCCCTTCAGTTGGATCATGATTCTGCCGACAATAAATTCCTTCGCTTCGACGAAATCTCCGACCATGTCGTACAACATTACAAAATATATTGGGCGCTCCTCGCCAGCTGCGCTCGTGAATGTCGCAGGGCATCGTACTTCTTCCGCTGCGTTTCCACGCGTGCTTGTGGCGCGGGTGGCGCATGCCACCTACAATGACAAGAGAAGAGCCGCATCATTCCGCGGCTCACGAACTATGTTTCCGATTCGTAGTGTCTCCGCAGTTTTTCTCCTGTTCGCGGCCTTCTCCGGAGGCTGTAGGCAAGCGAGGCAGCCGAATGCCATGCCGCAAGCACCCGCGCGCGCCGCGGCCGCCAGCGCTTCCGTGGCGGCGCAAGCCTCCTTGCCGCAGCGTGAATCACCACCGCCAAATACTCAACAAATGAGCCATACGGCGACGCATTCATCTGCAGAGCCGGAACTTCAAGACGTCGAGGAACGCAAAGGGCCGTTCACGTTCGGCGGCCAGACGTTCACCGTTGTGGCACACAACAAGCGTGTGCCTGGCAAGCAAGGCGAGTTTGCGCAGGCACTCGCGTCATTGGATATTGCCGACGCCGCCGGAGCGGTCCTGCATCACGAAGAGTTTCCGCACGCGGTCGAAAACGGCGAGTTCACCGAGACCTGCTCGGTGAGTGTCAATCCGATCACCGGAAGCAACGGCGCAGGCCTGCTGCTTGAGACCGGATGCCTGCCGTCCGCACCGATGAGCGGAGGACCCTGGCAGATCTTCGGCATAGTAAATGGAAAGCTCGCTCCGATCGGAAAGCCCCTTTACGCGGAAGGCGAAATGGGCGATTTCGTTCCCGGCAAGGTCAATCATATGGGCAACCTCACCCAGATTCTGGCCGACGAACTGAGGATCCGCCTCTTCACCGGCTACTTTATCGTCACCGTGCCAATCCGGGTGAGCTGGATGGAAGGGAAGCTGGCGTTTGCGCAGCACTGTTTCTATCAAACCGGCCACGGGATGGCCGAGGGCGGCTGCGAGATGCCCATCGAAGGAGTTGAGCGACATCCGGGCGAACAGGAGCTGACCTTCGTGCGGATGTTTACTGAATCCAACGAGCAAATCGGCACGCCGGCGCACGTTGTGGTCAAGAAAGATTCCCAAGTCGAAATCCTCGCTGGAAAGGTCCTGGTGACGTGGGAAGAAGGGCAAGACGGAATCGGCCTGGGAGTCGCGGACGACATCTGGGTAAAGGTGCGCATCGACGGCAAAGAAGGTTGGATTCACACTGACGAAGACTTGCAGGCCATTGGGCTCCATCGAGCGGGTTAGGCGCTCGGTCTCCCTCTTCGTCATTTGCCTTGCTTGTCTGTCCCACGCCACCCCATCGGCCAGCATGACTGGACGCGACATGAGCGGGCGACTGGAACTCCCCGCCGCGCAAAGTCGCGCCGTTCTGTGGCCTAGCGCTGCTGTCCAAAGTCAATCCCTGTCCCCAGAAGGACCGACTGGCGGCTTTTCCAAGCGGAAGGTCCGGAACCATTGTGAACGCAAGCCTGAACATCTGCTAGAGTGTGCGTCGATCCCTAGTCCCCTTGTGGGAAATTGAGAATGACGCTCGCCATTGCGGGTGGATGACGAGCTAACCGGAAGTTATTCCGGCCAGAAGTCCGGTTGTGCTTCCGCGATCAGCTGTGCCCACGTTCGGCCTTACGGGTCATTCGGAATGAGCTCCGCCAGTTGAAACCTGTAGGCATCGGAGAGCGTTTTAGTCTTTGGTCTTCCCGATGGATTTCCGCTCTTCCCAGGTTTGAAGCGGTGCGGTCTTCCAGCCTCGTCGAGGTTCGGATTCTTCCGCTTGTCCATAAGCCTGATATGAGCCTGTTAGCAGGCTTGGCAACGCAATGGTGCGCGACTCGTTTTCGATCTCTAACCGAACCGTGTAGACGGCGCGGCAACCCTAAGACGAGAAACGGTGGCAGTAATTGACCAGGCTGGCCGTTTATGAATCCAAACCGAAGAACGCCAACCTGATCCTTAGAAAATAGACGCGCTCCTTGAGGGTAAAAGCCATTCCAAGATTAATTCGGCCCTCGAAGAATAGCCTTTTCGAGTTGGCCGGTGTCATCAATGACTGTGTCGCGTAAACGGGAGATCCTGAAAGCAATCTCGATCATCCGTCGGCGAAAATGTTTGTGAGTATAAGCCGACTCGATCTTCGTCCGGCCCGCCTCCCCAATCTCGCGCGCTTTGTCGGGGCTCTGCCAGAGCCGAACCAGTGCGGTTCGCAGGGCCGCTGCGTCACCGGGCGCCACGACCACTCCATCGACCCAATTGTCGATATACTCCGGGGCGGAGATGTCATCGGCGCAAATGACCGGCACTCCGTGCCACATCGCATTCATGAATGACCCATCGCCAGCCGCGCGGAGGCGCCCGGCAACAAGTGGAATGACCACAATCCTTGCAGCCGCCATTAAACGCGCGAAGTAAGGATCCTGCGCACGGATGAGCAAGACGTTCTCCGGGACTTTGAGTCCACGAGGATCGCTGGCGAGTGTGCTTGAGACTATTACAGGAATATCGAGCCCGTCAACGGCTCGGAACAGCGTGGCGTAGTCGCGCTCGGAGTCTCCCCCGCTGAACACGAAGTCCCCCCGAAAAACCGGCGCACTGCGCGCATATTTAGAATCGTACGATTTGTAAGGAATGACGGCGAACTGGTTTGGCGGCAACTGCAATTCGCGGCAATAGTTTTCGCCCTGACGCCGCGACCAGACGATGCACAAATTCACGGAGCGGATTATGCGTCGCAAGAGATGCTTCCGAGCCCCAGTACTGGGATAGAGATAAAAGCCGTAGAGGATGACTTTGCCCTTTGTCGGCAGAAGAGATCGGAACAAGGAGAAAACTGTGACTGGGCGGCTACCTTCCACAAGCCCTACTGAGGAATGCCTACGGCTTCGAAGCCAGAGTCGAAGGGAAAGGCTGAGATCATATCCCGCTTCCGCCACAGCGCGGCCGATTCGGAAAGGCAGTCGTTCGGCGCACTTTTTGAGGATGCTGCTACCTCTCACATGTTCGATCGTCACGCCCTCGGGTAAGTCATCCCCATCCCATGGCATATTGGAATAAAAGGTTTCAGCAACTCCACAATCCGGAATCCCGATTACCTTCATCGGAAATCCCATTCTCCTTAGATTAGCTTTGGTTCCTTTGCTAAGTGTCCAATAATGATCGCCGTCAGCCGCGTGATGCATAGCTTGAACTTCTGCCTTATTAAATAGCACCCGCCAAAGTTCGTGGTCAGTCAAACGAAGTTCGTCTTGACTGACGGTAGGGGACGCGTCCACCGCGTGCTTACACGCAGGACAATAGTCTTGGAAGGATATCATCTAGCCCTCCAACGTCCAGATTAGACCTTGATGCGTTGGGCCCGCAACCATGCAGCCTAGGACGAACCCAAAAAAAAGGCCGTAGCCGGACGCGTATTAGACCTGAGAGGTCAAGGGTCCCCGGGAGGTGGCAAGTTTCCAAAATATCGTTGTTATGGACTTGCACTTTGCAAATGCCAAGCGGAATCAGGGCCACTAAGTGTTTCTGGGCAGTAGGCGGCCATCCTGTTCCCAGAGCCTGGGTTGAGGCTGGGCCGCAGAGCCTTTTCGTAGACAGCCGAGGTGCACCTGTCGGTCTTGCCTTTAACGGTCAATTCGTAGTTCTACGGAGAACAGGCGGCGCAACGGCACGTAGTCACAATCAAGGCCGCGCCGGGTACGGCATGTTGGCGGTCCATCCCGGAGTGGGGTCCGGTCAAGGGCTACAGAGACTTAAGTACGCTTGACTGGGCGGCTGATTCAAAGAGCGTATACGCCGGTGCACTCGCCGCAAACGGCACCGAAAAGCTGCTACACATATGAAGGGTTGCGACTGCGCTCTGATACCACCTCCACAAATGCCCTTAACCATACGAACTTTGCGCCTCCAGCTACGAATGCGGGTAAGCGCATTTGCAAAGGTGGGGAAGTAAGGCCGTCTGCTATATCCCTCTGCGCCATTTCCTGTGGACGCGGTGAGCTTGAATATTCCTTAGAGGATCGAATTACCGGCCTAGATAGGAACATCGAGGCTGATGTTCGGATGTTCGGTTACGGCGTTTATTGGGAGTTTGCGGGCAAACGCTGCCAAATCAATTCGAAAGTTTGCATTTTTCCGCCATCGGGTGTCGGCGGCGTAGCCAAATCGATCCGCGCACCTTCAAACTTGATACTGCGAACCAAGTCCGTGTCCACCCAATTTTGTATGGACGATATTTCAACGTGATGGATTACCTGATCACCGTCGAGCCGGTATCGTCCGGCATAGGCGAGAAATGTTCTGAAAGCCTCGGCTTCCTCCTCCGCAGGCACGGAACGGGAGTCATTCGACGAAAGGCGCTTTCGTCCGCCGTAGCTGATCATCGCTGTCATTCTGCCGTCCTGCGTATAAGTGAGAAAACCTGCAGGATTTGGGCCGAACGGGGTATCGTTTCGTTCTCCGCTAGCCGTTGACCTTGACGCTGACACCAGTCTCCATGTGCCCACGAGTCTGTCGTGCATCTGCGCTCACGCTGAGAAAACTGGCAGCGACGCGATAACTAGAATTGCAGCTCTCATCTTGAATCTATCTATCGGCTCAGATTACGGCAATGGTGGAGGCTCTGAACGGCATCCTAACAAAAGAGGGCGGGACCTGGGAACCAGGAGAACCGCCCTCAGTGATGGCAGGCTTGTTGTTGAGGTCAGAATTGGACGGCCTGGATATCTCCTGCGAAATCGACTTCGGTGATGCGGTTGGAGCTGGAATTCACCTCAGTCGACCTCGGCTTGCTCTGGAGCTGAACCCAGTGGCACGGAACCTCGGCTATAACTTTATCGTGCTGCACGACAGTAACCTGGTTCGCGCCTTCCTCCACCCGCAGTTGATAGTCTCCAGGTTGAAGCTGGGTGGTTCCGATGGTAGCGGAATCAGTCAGATTCAGGTCCACCGATTTGGCGCGAGCCCAGATCGGCGTGGCGATTGCGAGAATTGCAAGAATGGAAAGACACTGCAACGGTCGAAAACGCATTTTATGAAACCTCCACAGAGCGAACTTGTTGATTTGGGAATTCAGGAGGGCCGCCGAATTCCTTGAGCTAGGCGCCGAACGGGTTAGAACCAGAACGGCCGCTCTCTTACTTGGAGGCAGGTCCTTTGGGTTTTGGTTTCCTTGAATTTGCGGAAGCGAAAGTCTTGCGGCTTCTATCAGTTGCGGTCGTTGTGTGTCGCGCCACAATTGTTCCTCCGACTCCGTCTGCCCACATCCCTGCACCATCGCGATGAAATGCGAAGAATCACAATCGGGATTTGCGATTTTGCATTACCTCTGCTATAGAGCTGTGCCATGAAATCCGTCGTATAGGTTTAGGCGCCGGGGGCGAATTTTCTGCCGAAACGAGTGCTGGCTCGGATGCAGCGGGTAGCGGGAAGGCCATACAGCCATGAACTTTACAATTCTTGATTGGTCGGCCATTGTCGGCTACCTGCTGATTACCCTGTGCCTGGGGCTTTATTTTCGGCGCAAGTCCGGCCAGAGCACCGAGGATTATTTTGTATCGGGGCGCAACGTCTCATGGTGGCTAGCGGGGACGTCGATGGTGGCGACCACGTTCGCCGCGGACACGCCGCTGCTGGTAGCAGGGCTGGTTTACACCCAAGGGATTGCCGGGAATTGGCTGTGGTGGGCGTTTCTGCTGTCCGGAATGATGACGGTATTCCTGTACGCGCGGTTGTGGCGGCGCTCGGGATTAATGACCGACGTGCAGTTCGCCGAAATGCGCTACTCCGGAAAGCCCGCCGCATTTCTGCGCGGTTTCCGCGCCGTCTATCTCGGGCTGATGATGAACTGCCTGATTCTAGGATGGGTGACGAAGTCCATGGTGATTATTGTCGGTACTACCATGGACGCAACGCTTAAGTCTTGGCCGGTGGTAACCGGATTTTCCAACGTTTTGAGCAGCGTTTTCGGACCCGTCTTTTCTGGCACGGACGGGAGGGCGCTGATCGTCTGCATTTTCTTCCTGATTCCTTTTACCGGGCTGTACGTGTCACTGGGCGGGCTGTGGGGCGTACTGTGGACCGATTTGTTCCAGTTCGTGCTGAAAATGGGAATTGTGATTGCAGTGGGTTATTACGCGGTGGCTGCAGCCGGAGGCATCGCGCCGATGATGGAAAAAATCAGCGCGATGCGCGCGTCCAATGGCGGCGCAGACCCACTGGCATTCTTGCCCGACTTTTCAAAGGGCTTTTCCAGCGAGGCTTTGTGGACGCTGCCGGTGCTGACCTTCGCGGTGTACCTGGGGGTTCAGTGGTGGGCGTTTTGGTATCCGGGAGCGGAACCCGGCGGCGGCGGATACATCGCTCAGCGCATCTTCAGCGCGCGCAACGAACGCGAGGGACTTCTGGCCGTGCTGTGGTTCAACGTCGCGCATTACGCGCTGCGTCCCTGGCCGTGGATTTTTACGGCGCTGGCCGCGATCGTTCTGTACCCGGGACTCGCCAAGCCGGAATCCAGCTACATGATGATCGTGAATCAGTACGTACCGCACGCCCTGCGCGGAATTATTTTGGCGGGCTTTCTGGCAGCGTTCATGTCCACCATCGCCACTCAGCTCAATTGGGGCACATCGTACCTGGTGGAGGATTTCTACCGGCGGTTCGTGCATAAGCGGGCCAGCGAGCGGCACTACGTGCACACGTCGCAAATCGTTACGGTGATGCTGGTAATCGTCACCGCTTACATTTCCGCGCAACTCGCGTCGATTCGTTCCGGATGGCAAGTGGTGCTGGAGCTCGGCGCGGGAACCGGGAGCGTCTATCTGCTGAGGTGGTATTGGTGGCGGATCAACGCGTGGAGCGAAATTTCATGCATGGCCACAGCGATGGTGATGACACTGGCGTTGCACTGGGATCGATTGTGGCTCTGGCTGGTGGGAAGGCCCGAACCTTTTTCGGGATCGAGCACGGTGATTTTTGCGAAGACCACGTTGACTACCACGCTGGTGACCACGCTGGTGTGGATTGCGGTGACGCTCTTTACATCGCCAGAGCCCGAAGCGATATTGTTGGCCTTCTACCGTAAAGTTCGTCCGCAGGTGACTGGATGGCGGGCGATTGCGGGGTTGGCTCCCGAAGTGCGCCCCACCCGCGATTTGGGGCGCAACTTGTGGTGTTGGATTCTGGGGTGCGTGATGACCTACAGCGCACTGTTCGGCGTGGGCAAATTGCTATTGCGCAATTCGGGACTCGGTTCGTTCCTGGTGCTGCTAGCGTTGGTGTGCGCTTGGTTGATGTGGCGCGAACTGGATCGTGTGGCGGATAACGAAACCAACTAGGAAGTCATTTGAACTACATGCCCGGCGCGAAAGACAATCTGATTATCGGCGTGGATATTGGCGGCACCAAGGTTGCGGCCGGCTTGGTGAACGCGAACGGCAAAGTGTTGATGAAGGTGCGCAGGCGCATGCCCGCGCGGGGAACCGCCGCAGAAGGATTACGGGCGGTATTCGAGGCCATCGACGGCGTGTTGCGCGACCGTCGCGCCAAACGGGCGCGTGCGATTGGCGTCAGTGTGGCGGGGTGGGTGGATTCCAAGCACGGCGTGCTGCTGAATGCCGCCAACATCCCTTGCTGGCGCGATTTTCCTCTGGCCTTAGAAATCAAGAAGCGCTACGGATTGCCGGCGCGGCTGGGCAACGACGGCAATACGGCCTCCCTGGCGGAGGCTGCGTGGGGCAGCGGCGCGAATTATGACAGCGTCTTCTACATTACGCTGGGCACGGGAATCGGTACCGGCTTCGTGCTACGGAAACAAATTATCGCTGGTTCCACTGGCGCCGCCGGAGAAGGTGGGCACATGTCCATCGACTTTCGCGGGCCAAGATGCGGCTGCGGAAAGCGGGGCTGCGTGGAGGTATACGCTTCGGGGTCGGGCATCGCCAACCGGGCTCGCGAGCGCTTGGCGAACCGGCCGGCTCGGGATTCGAAGCTGCTCGCGCTCGCCGATGGAAATCCGGAAGCGGTCAGCAGCGAAATTGTGTTTAAGGCCGCGCTAGCCGGTGACCCGATCGCAAGCTCGATTGTCGACGAAGCGATCGAGCATTTGGCAATGTGGCTTGGGAACATTGTCGATCTGCTGGAACCGGAAGTAATTGTTTTTGGCGGTGGGCTTGGCCAACGAATGCTTTCGCATCAAGCTGCGATCCGTCGCGGATTGCAAACCTGGGCCATCAATCCGCGGCGCGATAACGTTGCGATGGTAGCAGCACATTACGGGTCAGAGTCAGCGCTGGTAGGCGCGGCCGCATTATGCATGCGCCGCTCACAGATCTGGAACCCGCGAAAATCAGCGAAATCTGCGAATCAATAGGGTGTGTGCCGCCCGCAACGGTAGAGTCCGAGGACGTACACGGTGGCCTTGCCTTTGGTCGAATAGATGAGCTGGCGCATGCGCAGCAGCGTGGCCCCGCGAGGTAACGACAACAGTTCGGCGGTTCTTACATCGGCGGCGGTAGCGTTGATCTCTTCGTCCGCATGGGCGATCTCCACGCCGTAATCGTGCTGCAAAGTCATAAACAGCGACGCCCGTTCGAGCGGCGTATCCACCAGCCCTGAAAATTCCGCGTACGAGAGGTAGCAAATCTCGACGGCGAACGGTTCGTCCGCCGCCTGCCGCACTCGTTCGATCTTAATGAGTCGCGACGAGGCGGAGATGCCCAGGCGTTCCGCCCTTCGGGCGGGGATTTTCAACGCATTAAGGTCTACCGATCTGATGAGGATTTGGAAGTCAGCGCAAGAAACAGGTTCCAGCGCTACCTTCATCATCTCGATCAACCCGCCAGGCTATCCCTCGGCATGGTTGCGTTCCCGCATTCCCCGCTTCCGTTTCGCCCGGCAAGATCATTGTAGCTCCACCACGTCCTTCGGTCTCAACTTCCGGATCACCCGTCATCCAATCAGTGCTGACTCAGGTGTAGCCTTGGAACTCACTGAATGACCGCCAGCGAATCCAGTATTGCCGCCAACTCGACGGGTTGCGAGACGTGTGGCGCATGGCCGGCTCTGATTTGAATTGGTTCTGTCCGCAGTCTCTCGCGCGCAGCCTTTTCCCACCAAACCGGATTTATAGTGCGATCATCGGTGCACGAGATGTAAGTGGAAGCCACGTTGGGCCACTTCCGCAGGGGACATTCCTCGGTCATGCCACCCCTGGCATTCATCAAGCGCAGTGTGGCAAGCGCCCATTGAGCCACCTCGGAGGTGCAGTCGTGAAACAGATAGTGAATAGCAAGTGACGCATCTTTTGTGGGATCCTTTCCCGGCCAGTCAGCACGGAACATCTCAGGATCTCTTCGAAACTGTGAAAGCAAACTCTCCCCGGGTTGTGGAATCACAGCGGCTACGTAGACCAGCCGATCGACCGACGCGTAGTCTGGAACTAGTGGCAAAAAGAAGCCACTCGCGGAGTGCGCTACAACCGTTGCCTTATTGACTCCCGCTAGCGCTGCACCAATGACTTCAGCATATCGAGTCGCGCTTGCATCTGGTTCATCGGTCGGCAGGTCCACGCAGATGCATTCATGCCCGCGAGCCCTCAACTGGGAAACTAAAAGTTCCCAGCCCCTCGGACTCTGCGTCGACCCGTGCACCAAGCAGTGGACGCTCATGGATGACCTCTTCCCGATTCTACTCCGGGCAAAGAACTTTCGCGCCGACGGCGGGCCCGTGGTCGCCCGCGCCCGGCACTATGAACGTATCGCCACCCGGAAGTAATCCGTTTAATCCGTTACGCGGCCCGCTGGCGGCGATTCTTTCTGAGCCAACGCCGTACGGCACGAACGGCGCTGAAGCCCCCACGTCATCTATCGGTACTCGACCTTGCGCGGGATTGTAGCTCGCGAATGGACCTGGTGAGCAGCACGAGTCTTGGCGGCGGTTCTTTTGTTACCCGTGTTATTCTCCTATCGCTCTTGGGAGGCGCGAATGAGCGGCCAGCCAAATTCGACAGCCTGTCAATCCGTGAGGCATATACGCCTGATCAAATTCGACCGATGCCTGATTCAGGTGAACAGCGAATGCGGCTTGACTCCGATGATAGCTATTCGGAATGAGGGAGTACTATTTTTACTGTTGACATCGACTGATAATATAGGCTAAAGATGATTAGCTTATTTAAAACGTACTCGACGAAAGAGGCAGCTCGGAAAGTCGGGATTCATTGGGTGACATTGCACAAATGGCTGGCTGCGCGGAAAGTTCGTCCCTCGCAGCGGATCGGAATGAATGGAGGCAAGCACTGGCGATGGACGGAACAAGACCTCGAGAAAGTCACGAAATACAAAGCGAAGCATTATCGTAAGGGTCGCGGCAGGAAGAAGAAAGAGGAAGTAAAAAGCATCACGAAATAGCGGGACGCGCCGGTGTTATCAGCACCGAACGCGTCCCTAACCAAGTCGCACGATTGAGGTGCAACTGTGGCTGCAATAGAAATTAGCGGGTTTGCCCTGCGGGCGCAACCCGATCGTCTCCGTTTTGTTCCCGTCGCATGTTTCATTCCCCCCACAAGTAGCACAGCCCTGCCCAAATGTCGTCCAACTGACTCCATGGGACAGTTCGAATCGGCGCACGACTACGCGGGAGATTTGTGTGTGCCAGTGTCTACTCAACCGCAGGACGGAGTCCACTGCAGCCAAAATAAAATAGAGGAGGTCCAAGATGCAGAAAGCCAGTCTCTATGAAGCAATCTTCTGGGTGAACCGAGGGATAGATGATGCCGTCCGAGGACTGGAACGGCTCAAGCGCGCCAAGGACTCGGGCTTGAATCCGGCGTACTTTGACGAGAAGTTGACACTATTTGAAGTGCACCGTGCTCTTCTCAACGGTTGTTTCTGCAACAACATCGAGACTTGTGAGATTCGGGACGAAGCTCGTTTTGAGAAGAAACATGCCGAATACCGGAAACACGCCTTGGATGAAGTGCAGGTTTATCAGGACGTGCAGGCCGTAGAGGACTACAGACGCCTGGAGGGAAAAGCGCCGAGGGTACGATTCCTCAGCGGAGAAGAACAACGGGAGGCGGAGCGGCAACCTCCGAAATCGCCGGGCGACATTAGCCGTCACGGGGAGAGCGATCATGCCTAAGAAGCCTAAGGTTGTCTGGGTCGGAGGCAGCCCAATACCCCCGATTAGCGCGAAGGAGCGTAGGAAAATCGATAAGAGCATAACAAAACATTTCGAGCGGCTACGCAGGCGGTACCCTGAGGTCCACGGCAAGGTCGTGGACTTCATCAGCCATTCGATCCAGGACGGTACGTTGTACTTCACCGTTCGGTTCAAGGATAAGACGGACTTCTCGCTCCGCTACGCCTGCGAAATGTTCGTCGTTGGAGCTGACTTCTGCGATGTGAAAACCGGGGATTTCGAGATGATTCGCGAGTACATGAGGCCGATTCCAAGGTAGAAACGATAGGCGAAGTTATCTGTAAAACATGGACACCTGGGAGATAGGAAGCAACGGCCCATGATGGAATAGCAACAACGGGATCACTCATTTTCTGGGATCCCGAGGACATTTCTAGACATGGCCAACGGACTCCAAGTGGGCAGTCCAGCTTCGTGCTCGGTTGCACACGAAGAAATCTAGAAGCTATTGCACAACCCTCCATTGCGGACCTCAATATCATCAAGATGTTTCCGATCACGGAACGCGTCAACCTGCAGTTCATGGCCCAGTTCCTCAACCCGACCAACACCCCGACCTTCGGCGCACCGGTCGCTAACTGCGGACCGCAGTGCAACGGTGTGATCGACACCAACCCGGTGACCGGCGGCAGCACCGGCGCCGGCACGTTTGGACTCGTCCAGTCCCAGGATCCCGGGCGGGAGATATAGTTCGGCCTGAAAATTAATTTTTGACGCACCACCCAGCCTTGCGCGGGACGGCGCCTCACCCCACGCCGTCCCGCTTGGTGCGTCCTGGGGCCGTAGGGCTGGCAAAGCCTAAGTTCGCGCTGATCCTTTTCCCTGCCGGCGTTTTGCCATTCTTTGACGCCACCCCACCAATCAACGGATCGCCGACCAGCGAAACGCTGCGCACTGTCCGTTTGAGGGACGTCGCGTCCCACGCGCGGACGTCAGCGTTTTAAGCTATCCCCCTCGAAATTAGATAAGCCATGCACAATCAGTAACATAGAATATTCTGAAACTGGGCAGGCCGAATGCTCCACGTTCAGTATTGGTTTGCGGGCGCTTCTGCCCGATCGAGGGAATGCACGATGGCGACACTCATGCAGGACGTTCGCTTTGCGATCCGTATGCTGCTGAAAAATCCTGTCTTCATGGTCATTGCGGTGCTTACCTTGGCGCTGGGGATTGGCGCGAACACCGCCATCTTCTCCCTCACGGACCAGGTTCTGCTCCGGCGGCTGCCGGTGATGCGGCCCCAGGAATTGGTGGTCCTGCGCTCGCCGGGCCCGCGTTCCGGACGCACCTGGAGCGACAGCAGCAGTGACAACATATTTTCTTACCCCTTGTACAAAGACATGCGCGAACACCTTCCGGCCTTTTCCGGCTTGTTGGCGCGGTTTCCGCTTTTTACGTTGAGCGTTTCGGCTCAAGGGCACACTGCGGAAAAGTCCACCGGCGAATTGGTCTCTGGAAATTATTTTGAGGTCCTGGGCGTAAGGCCGGCGGTAGGCCGCGTCTTCACGCCCGAAGATGAGACGGCGCCCGGAGCCAATCCTGTAGCCGTGCTGAGCTATGGCTACTGGACTCGCCGCTTCGGCGGCGATCCGGGAATCCTGAATAAGCAGTTGGCGGTGAACGGAACCTCGCTGACCGTGGTGGGGGTGTCGCGGGAGGGCTTTGCCGGGGTGCAGGTGGGGCAGGTCCCCGACCTTTTCATTCCCATCACCATGAAAGCGTCGATGACTCCGAACTGGGATGGGCTCGCCGATCGCAAGGACCATTGGGTGGCGATTCTGGGCCGCCTGAAACCAGGATTTACGGCAGCGCAAGCGCAAACGGCGCTGGGCCCGGCGTATCGTGCGCTTCTAGAAGCGGAGGCGCCGAGCCTGAAGTTGTCCGCGAAAACGCAAGAGAAGTACGTGGGGCAGCAGATGATATTGGATCCGGGCGCCAGCGGCCGGCTTATATTGCAGCAGGACGCGCGAAAGCCTTTGGTATCACTGATGGCTATGGTGGGGCTGATTTTGCTCATTACTTGCGCGAATCTGGCGAGCCTGACCGTGGCGCGGCTGGAATCGCGGCAGCGCGAGATGGCGGTACGCCTGGCGATGGGCGCCAACCGGTGGCGGCTGATTCGGCAATTGTTCACGGAAAGTCTGTTGCTGGCGGCGGCCGGAGGCGCGGCCGGGCTTTTGCTAGCTTGGTGGACGCTGGGCGCGCTAGTCGGCTCATTGGTGCAAAACACTAACGCGGTGGGGTTGACCGAGCAGCTTGACTACCGAGTTTTAACGTTCGCGATCGCGCTGACCATCTTCACCGGCGTGCTCTTCGGATTGGTGCCGGCGGCGCGTGCCGGCCGAGCGGATCTGCAAAGTACTCTTAAAGAGCAGGGCCGGAGCACGTCGGACGGAAGGTCGAATCTGCGGCTGCGCAAATGGTTGATGGTCTCGCAAGTGGCACTCACCGGGGTATTGCTGACGGCCGCGGGCTTTTTCGCGCAGAGCTTGCTGAACTTGAAGAGGCAGGATCTGGGCCTGCGCGTCGATCACGTCATCCAATTTTCGATTGCGCCGGAACTCAATCGCTATTCACCACCGCGGACCATTGCGCTGTTCGATCGCATCCGGGAGGCCATCTCGGCTTTACCTGGAGTGCAGTCCGTGAGCATAGCAACATCGCCGGTACTCGCGGGTGACAACTCGAGCAGCAACATCACCGTGGAAGGCTACGCCGCGGCGCCGGACGAGGATATGCAAGTGAACCGAAACAACATTGGCCCCAACTACTTTGCAACCATGGGGACACCTCTACTGGCCGGCCGCGAATTCAGCGAGCGCGACCGCACCGACGGACCGAAAGTGGTAATCGTCAATGAAAAGCTGGCTCGGCGTTTTTTCGCGGGACGAAATCCCATCGGCCAGAGGTTAGCCCTTGGCGGCGGCGACAACGTTCATCCTGACATCGAGATCGTCGGTGTGGTGAAAAACACCAAGCACGCAAGTGTCCGGGAGGACATTCCACCCTTCATGTATCTCCCGTATTCACAGGAACCCGCGCTGGGGAGCGGGACGTTCTACGTTCGCACCCGCCAGGATCCTTCGGCGATGGCGGCGACTCTGCGAAAGACAGTGCAGGAGTTCGATTCAAACTTGCCGGTGTTCGACGTCCTGACGCTGGCGGAACAAGCCAATGAATCCGTCTACAACGACCGGCTGCTGACGATTTTTTCGCTATGTCTGGGTTTGGTAGCCGCGCTGCTCGCGGCCATCGGACTATATGGCGTGCTGACCTATATGGTGACGCGGCGGACCCACGAACTGGGGATTCGCATGGCGCTGGGTGCGACGAAAACAAATGTCACCTGGCTGGTACTGAAGGAGGTAGTGCGCATGGCCGCCACCGGACTGGCGATCGGATTGGTCGCCGCTTTTGGTCTGGGACGGATGATCGAATCGCTGCTGTTTGGAGTGAAGGCGAGCGACCCACTGGTATTTGCGGTTTCTGCCGCACTGCTGGCAGCAGTAGCGATGCTGGCCGGTTGGCTGCCCGCGCGCAAGGCCGCCAGCGTGGACCCCATGGTCGCGCTGCGCCACGAATAAGAGGTGCCTATCCGAAGCAAGAAGATCGTGCCGTCTCCCGGCTCAGCCGCTACACTAGAAGAATTTCCGGGAGCAACGACAGATGCAAATCGGCGTAGACAGTTTCGCAGCAGCCATCTCCGACCCCGCCACGGGTCTCACTCTTACACCAGTTGAGCGCATCCAGCATTTGCTCGAAGAGATCGCCCTGGCCGACCAGGTTGGGCTGGAGGTCTTCGGCGTTGGCGAACATCATCGCACGGAATTTTTGGATTCGGCGCCGGTAGTGATTCTCGCCGCGGCCGCCGCTCAAACCAAAACTATTCGCCTGACCAGCGCGGTCACCGTGCTCAGTGCCGCCGACCCGGTTCGCGTGTTCCAGGAATTCGCCACCTTAGACTTGATTTCGCGGGGCCGCGCGGAAATTGTCGCCGGCCGAGGTTCGTTCATCGAGTCGTTTCCGCTGTTCGGATTGAATCTGGAAGACTACGATTCGCTCTTCGCCGAAAAACTGGAGTTGCTGCTCACCATTCGCGATCACACTCATGTCACCTGGTCGGGCAAGCACCGAGCCGCGCTCACTGGTCAGGCCATTTATCCCCGGCCGCTGCAAAATCCTCTGCCCATCTGGGTCGGCGCGGGCGGCACTCCCACCTCTTTTGTTCGCGCCGGCATGCTCGGACTTCCTCTGATGGTCGCGATCATCGGCGGGGAGCCCGAACGTTTCCGTCCACTCATCGACCTATATCGTGAAGCGGGCCGTCGCGCTGGCCACTCCCCCGACCGCCTTACCGTCGGGCTCCATTCGATCGGTTTTCTCGCGGACACCACCGCCAAAGCAGCGGACATCTTCTATCCCGGCTACGCGCACACCTTCACCGAAATCGGCAAGGAGCGCGGATGGCCGCCCACCACGCGCGCCCAATTCGACGCGGTCCGCGGACCCAAAGGCGCGTTACTAGTTGGCGACGCGAAAACCGTGGCGAAAAAGATCCTCTATGTGAATGGGGCTCTCGGCGGAATCTCCCGGCTAACATTCCAAATGGGAGTGTCCACACTGCCGCATCCTGCTATGCTCCGCGCCATCGAAATCCTCGGCAAAGAGCTCGCGCCGATGGTCAGAAAAGCGCTTGCCGCCACCCCCACGGGCGCCTGATTCCGCAGCGGACCCATTGGATATACATCACCTACGATCTCTTCGGGAGGTGGAATCTTTATTTATTAGCGCTATTAGGCTGCCAATCCCACGAGGTGTGAGCTTTTGCGCAGGCACGACGGGAGTTAACCCGTGAAACCTACTTCAGGGCTTTGCGGATGCGCGAGCTGGCTTTTTGCAACTGTTTGGCCAGGTCGGCGACCTGGTTCTGAAGGTCGGCGAGTTCTTTTCTGGTGACGTGAACGGCGTTCACTGCCTTGTGCGCGGCGCGGTCGGCGGTGCCTAGCGCTCCTCCGATCCTCACCGCAGCGTCCTTCAACGTTGATTTCTTGGCCATCGTCTCCTCCAGTTAAACCGCAATCAGGCTACGTCCAGCTCATCCGTAGTAATTAGACAGCGTCAACCCCAAATCGGTGGCACGCCTTCTCCGCGGCTTCGCGCGTGCCCAGTGGGCCTTCGCACTTCTGCTATGATAACGGGACCTTCCTAGGACCAGGCGGCTGTGGCCAACACTAGCGAAAAAAAATCCACCATCACCATGGCCGACGTCTTCGGCGCCGGCGGATTGCTGGCCAAGCGGCTTCCCGGCTACGAGCCGCGAGCTTCGCAACTCGAGATGGCCGAGCTGGTGGAACTGGCGTTTGAGCGCCACAGCCACGCGCTGATCGAAGCCGGAACCGGGACCGGAAAGACGCTGGCCTATCTGATTCCGGCGCTTCGCAGTGGGCGGCGCGTGGTGATATCAACGGCCACCAAATCCCTGCAAGAACAACTCTTCCAGAAAGACATTCCGTTCATCCGCCGTCATTTCGCCCCCGACCTGAAAGTGGCGTTGATGAAGGGCCGGAATAATTTCCTGTGCCGCGTGCGGGTAAGCCAGATGGACAACGGCCAAGCAGGACTGCAAGGGATTGATGAGATCGATTGGTTCGCACAGATTAAGGATTGGGCGAAATTAACCGAGACTGGGGATCGTGCCGAGCTGAACTTCCTGCCGGATGATTCGGGTCTGTGGGGGCAACTGGACGCGCGCAGGGAAATTTGCACCGGAACTAAGTGTGCAGAGTTTTCGCGCTGCTTTCTAACGGCGATGCATCAGCGGGCCGCTGAGGCAGACCTGATCATCGTGAACCATCATTTATTTTTTGCCGACCTGGCGCTGAAGCAGGACGATTTTGGGTCGATCCTGCCGGAATATTCGGCGGTGGTCTTCGACGAAGCGCATGAAATCGAGGATGTGGCCAGCGAATACTTCGGACGGCAAATTTCCAGCTACCGGTTCGATGAGTTGGGGCGCGACGCCGAAAACATTCTCAAGCTGACGCAAACTTCCTCCACGGAAATCCGTAAAGCGACCGCGCGGATGCGCGAACGCGGACACAATTTTTTCGAGCGCTTCCCTACCCGGGAAGGAAAATTCCCGTTCGAGCCGGCGGATCGTGCCGCGTTTCTCGATCAGTACCGGGAAAGCTACGACGAATTGGGCGGAGCTTTGAAGCGCTTGGAAGCGGAGATTGGCGCGCTAACCGCGAAGCCGGAGGAGCTGCTGAATATTGCGCGGCGCTCGGCGGAACTGCGGCGGGAGCTGGTGTTCCTGCTGGAGAGCGGCGAGCGGAATTTCGTTTACTGGTACGAGCGGCGAGGCAAAGGCGTATACGTGGCGGCAACACCCATCGACGTCAGCGCTATCCTTCGGGAAAAGCTATTCGAGCAATTCGACACCGTACTGCTGACCTCGGCGACCCTGGCGGTGGCCGGCCGCTTTGAGTTTCTGAAGCAGCGCCTGGGCATTTCCGCCGCCACCGAGCGGGTGCTGCCACCAGAGTTCGATTTTCTGGAGCAAGCCGTTCTGTACATTCCTCCCGCGCTCCCGGACGTGCGCCAGCCGGGGTTCGCGGCGCGCGCGGCGGAAGAAATCGTCAAGCTGCTGGAAATATCGCAGGGGCGGGCGTTCTGTCTGTTTACCAGCTACGCGCAGATGCGCGATATCTACGAGCGGGTTGGGCAAAAAGTGAATTTCCCGCTGATGCTGCAAGGCACGGCGCCTCGTAACGTGCTCTTGGACCGGTTTCGCACCACGCCCAACGCGGTGCTGTTTGCCACTTCCAGTTTCTGGCAGGGCGTGGACGTGCGCGGCGATCAACTGAGCTGCGTGATCATCGATAAATTGCCGTTCGCGGTGCCCAGCGATCCGATCGTCGCGGCGCGCATCCGGGCCATGCAGGAAGACGGCCGCAATCCTTTCGCGGAATACCAGGTGCCGGAGGCGGTGCTGGCGCTGAAGCAGGGATTCGGGCGGCTGATCCGGTCCAAGACCGACCGCGGGATTCTGAGCATTCTCGATAACCGAATTCAGCGCATGCAATATGGTAAAATTTTTCTGGAATCGTTGCCGCCTTACGCGGTGACCCAGGAACTCGCCGAGGTGACGCGCTTCATGCAATCCGGCCAAACTGGGCAGTCCGTCAGCGGGACGGCCAGCGGAGTCCACCACGATGTATGAAGTAAGCGTCGACGAAACATTCGCGGCGGGCCACGCGCTGCGCGATTACTACGGGAAGTGCGAGAACGTCCACGGCCACAACTTCAAGGTGCGCGTCACTCTGGAAGGGCCGGCGCTCGACGGTACCGGATTGCTGTACGATTTCGTCCATCTCAAGCAAATCATCCAGAATGTCATTCGCCCGCTCGACCACCAGCATCTTAATGATGTGGCGCCGTTTGACACCGTAAACCCTTCGGCCGAAAACATCGCCCACTACATTTACGACGAAACCTCGAAACAAATGCGGCACACCGCGCAAGGGGCCGGATTGGCTTGCGTTACGGTGTGGGAGACGGACGCCAGTGCCGCGACGTATCGTCCATAGGAGTCTTGCGGCTCTGCCGGTGACCGAGCGCACCCAACCGTGAATAAGTCATTCCTGATTATCGGCATACCGGCATTCGTGGTTTCGTTCTTCTGGCTGGCGTTTGGGTGGGGGGTGCGGGTGGCGCTAGTCGTGATCGGTACCGAGCTGGCCGCGGTAGCCGGAGGAGTGCTATACATCCGGAGACGGGAAAAATCCGCCACCCCCCGGTGACCGGGAAGGCTATCGCGTAAACAGTACCAACTGCGCCATAATAGGCGACCGGAATTCTGTACGGGAGCAGGAGGCGCCATGAGCAAGCATATGACCAGGAAAATGATAGCGGTAGCAGGAGCGCTGAGCATCGCGCTGGTGTTTTGCGTCATCGCGGCAGCGCAGGCCACCGGCCGGATCGACGGAGAGATTGTCGATCTCCAGGGTCAGCCCTGGGCCGGGCTGACGGTGGAGATCAAGAACGAAGCCAGCGGCCAGACTTATCACGTGAAAACCGACAGCAAGGGTAAGTTCACCCAGATTGGACTGGCTTCGGGAGTCCATACGATCATCATAAAGAACGACAACCCCAAAGTGGACTACGCGACGCAGACGCACGTGGGCTTGGAAGATACCGCGGTTGTGAAGATCAATTTCAAGGACATCGCCGCGAAGGCAGCAGCCAACCCCGCGAACGCCGAAGCGGCGAAGAAGCAGGCCGAGGACGCCAGCAAGTTCGAGAACTTGAAGGCGCACTTCAAAGCCGGAATGGACGCCTTCAACGATTCCCGAACGGTCCGCCAACAGTTGGCCGCCGCCCCAGCGGATCAAAAGCCGGCCCTGCAGGAAAAGATGACCGCGGACTGCCAGACCGCCGAAACCGAATTGACTGCCGCGGCCGCCGCGACGACGGCGAAAGACGTGGGTAACCACGCCACCATCATGGCGAATTTGGGCCAGGCGCAGGAGTGCCTGGGGAAATTTCCGGAGGCCGCGGATTCATCGCAGAAAGCCATCGATCTGAAACCGGTGGGGCAGTATTACTCCGCGATGGCCACGCAACTAGCGAAAGCGGGGAAGTTTACGGAAGCGAGCGCGGCATGCGACAAAGGCGTCACCATCGATCCGACGATTGCATCGGGTTGCTGGAAGAACATCGGCATCGTGCTGTCGAACGCCAGCAAGATGAAAGAAGCGATTGAACCGCTGAAGAAGGCGTCCGAGGCCGACCCCAAGGATGCCCAGACCTGGTTCCTGCTGGGCGGGGCGTACGCCGGGACGATCGACAGCAAACAAGAGGGCGACAAGCTGATCTACATCATTCCGCCGGGCACGCTGGAAGCCTACCAAAAGTGCATTGATGTGGCGCCCAATGGACCGTATGCGCCACAGGCGAAGTCCGCTCTCGACGGCTTGACTGCGCTGGAGGGCGGCGACCAAACCACGATCGGAAAGCGCGCTGCAAAGAAAAAAAGCTGAGGAATCGAGATGGCCCCGGAAATTTTGCGTCGCGAGGGCTGCGGTCAGTTGCCTGCAGCCTTCGCGGAGTATTTCCACAGGGTCCTAGCCCTCCTAGTTGTGGAAAAATTGAAAAAAATTTGTAAAAAACAAAAATTCTTTCCGGCTTGTGTTAAGTTCGCTCGACCCGTGAACGCGAGAGTGCTATTCTCTTGCGCAACGGAGGATCCCGACCGGTGTCGAACGCGTATTTTCACCCTTCGAACGTAGAAAAACGGCGTAGTGAACGGGTGACGCACAGCGTGCCGGTGGTTGTGCGGGGCGTGGACTTGCTAGGCCAGGCCTTTGAAGAGCGCACCTCGGCGCTGGTTTTAAACCTTCACGGCTGTAAATATTCCTCCAAGCATCACGTTCCGAAAAATTCCTGGATCACGCTGGAGCCTTCGGCAAGCGAGAAGGCGGCGCGGGTTCGCGCCCGCGTGGTGGGCATCCAGCGGCCGCCCACGCCGCGAGAATATTTTCAGATCGCCGCAGAATTCGAATTCCCGTCCAACATTTGGGGTGTGCCGGCGCCGGAGGATGGAATGAACCCAATGGAAATGAGCGACGATCGGAATGTGCAGACGATCGCGGACCATAGCGATACTTCTGGTGCGCGCGAAGAGGCCAGCGTTGAACCGGCAGCGGATAGCGCGTCGCCTGCGTCGGCCTTTGGACATCCTCCTGCCGGAGAAACACCGAACCGTCCGGCGGATGCGAGCGCGGCCGACACCGCCCAGGAGGCTCAGGAGCAAGAAGCCAGCGCCACTACGGGCAACGCAACCGGCGCGAGCGAATGGATTGCGGCGGAGAACTCGGAAAAATCCCCGGAGGAATCCGAAGAAGTGCCGGGCGGGGACCTGGCCGCCATCGAGATCCCCCCGGCGCTCGCAGGCTTCATGGAGAAGCTCCTGGCGGCGAGCCGGAAAACAGCGCCGGAATCGGACGCGCCGGTAACCCCGCTGGGCGTGGTGGGAAAGATGGAAAGCCCGCTGGTACGGGAGCTGCGCGCTCAAGTGGAGCAACACGCGGCGCGCGCGGTAGAGGATGCGGCGGCTAAAGCGAACGCGGAAATGCAACGCAACTCCGAAAAACTGGCGGAACAGCACTCCGCCGGCGCCGAAGAATTTTATCAACGGTGGAAGGATGAATACGAACGCGACCGGAACACGGTTCGGCAGCAATTGTCCGCGGAGATGGAGGAGCGGCTGGCGGCGCGGAACGACGCGAACGGCGGCTTCGAAACCGAGTTCCGAGGGGATATGACTCGAGGACGGGAGTTGATGGAAGAGTTGGAACGCCGGACCGAGTCATTGCGCTCGGAGCTGAGTGCGGCGGAGACCACCACTTCGCATCTGGCGCAATTGCGCCTGCAGGTGGAGACGTTGCACGCGCGCGTGGAAGAACAGATGAAGGGGCGGCCGGGCGAAGAATCCAAGGCCGCGGACGAGGAAGCCGCGATGATCGAATGGCGGCGACGCCTGAAGCGGGAATCGGATACCGCGCGCGGGCAATGGATGGAGTTACTGGATTCCTCTCTGGATTCGGCGATGCAGCGTCTGGCAGCCAGGCTCGGGGACGAAACGCAGAACGCCTTAAGCGCCGGGGACCGGCAAATCGAGGCGCGCGCAGCGGAATTGAGCGGGCCAGCACTGGCCAAGCTGGCCGAGGCGCGAGAGGCGCTAACCCACGTCGAATCAATGCTGGAGGCGCAAGTATCGAGCGCACGCGCATCGCTAGCGGAGCTGGAACAGGCTACCGCACGGCTCAAAGAGAACTCGGAGCAGTGGGAATCGCGCGGAAAGGCCACCATCGAGCGGTTGGAGCGGCGGCTCGAGAGAATCCTGACCAATCAGACCGCCGAGCTGAATCAGCGGGCGGAGGCCTTGGCGGCGGGTCTGGTGCAAAGAATTACTCCCGCTTTGGAATCCGCGGGGCAATCGTTCATTCACCAAACACTGGCCGATGTGCAGGCGCGCCTGGCGCCGCATATCGAGCGTTTGCCGGAACTGCTGCGGGAACTATCGGCGCGCGAACTGCAAGCGGAAGAGGGCCTGCGGCTGCATCGGGAACGGTTGCGCCAATCGGCGGTGTCCGTTCAGCGCGAGGCGGAATCGGATCGGGAAGCGACGTTGGCCGATTTGCGGGAAAAATTTGAAGCGATTCGCGCGGAGGCGCTAGGGCGCTGGGTGGAAGAGCTGGACACCAGCGGAGTGCGCGCCACCCATTCCACGGCCGAGGCTATGGGTAAGTCCTCCGATTGGTACGTGCAGCAGGCCCAGGGGCGGATGCACTCGCTGGTGGAAGAAAGCGTGACCGGAGCGGAGGGGCGGCTCCAGAAGCAGGCGGAAGAAGCGGCGCAGAAAGCTGCGGCGATGCTAGAGCAGCGGCGCGCGGAGCATTCGGTGGAGTTGCGTGCACAGATCGAAGAAGCCGCCAGCGCCGCAGTGGAACGGTCCCGGAGCGAGATCGAAGAGGCGGCGCACAGCGTGGCTGCATCGTTCGGGCAAGTACTGAGCAGCGTATCGGACGAGGCGCTCGAGAAATTTCACGAGTCCGCGCAAAAGGCCAGCGAACAGGCCGGAGCGCGTCTGGAAGAATCGAAGCAGCAATTCCACGCGCACGCCGATGCGCAGGCCAACGAGACGCTGGATCGCTTTCGAGAGCACTTGGCGGCCGGAGTGAATCAGACCACCCAGGAGTTGCGGGGGACGCTGCAGTCGCAAGTGTCGGATACCCTGGATATGTTTCGCAAGCACCGCGAGTCGCTGCAGGAAGAATTGCGTTTGAGCTTTGACCGTCTGAGCGGCGAATCGATCGGCATGCACGCCGAGCGGCTGGAAACGGCGTCCGATTCGTGGATGTTGCGATCGGTGCGGCAGCTCAACGAACACGGCCGCACGGTGATGGACTCGCTGGCCAAGTCGAGCGAGATGGCGGTGCGCAATTCAATTCAGATGATATTCGAAGGGATGGCCCGGACGCTTGCGTGACTCCGCGCCAGAAACGGCTTCGAGCGCCGCGGCGGGCGCCGGCGCGGGGCAACGCGCCGCCGGATCAATCCTCGGCCGAAACGGAAAAGCACGTCTCCAACTAGAATTCCATTTGTAGCCCTTGTGGCGCCGCCACTCCTGCAGCCGGGAGTCCCAAGGACCGGCCCCCGGTTCGCGCGAAAGCCTGTCCCCACCAGCAAGTTATTCTCGCCGTTGTACTTCCCCAGAAGCCATTCCTGTTCCTCCGCTTCGATGAACTCCTTAGCCGCGACCAGGCGGACGAGAAAGCGCTTCTGAATCTGCGCGGCGTCGTTCGGACTTCGCCTACTAGGTATACTCGGCAGATCATTCACCTACGTGCTGACAACCTTCGTGCCACAACTTTCTCACCTTGACAGGATTCCTCGCTGCGCATCTCGACGAGGGGCTTGCTCTCCTGGGCCGGGCCCGGGTTCGATCGGTGGCGTCTCGAACGCCCAAACAACCAGAGCAGAAAGCGCATATCCAAATCACTGCGATTTCCACGTTCGTCGTACACGGAGAACTGGGTCACTAGGTTCCGGCGATTGTGGTATTCCTCAGAGATGCACTCCTCCCCTACCCCAAGCAGGAATCCCTCGAACATGTCCCCAGGGTACAGTCTGGTCTTGCGGTTCAGAACATGATTCAGCACGGCCTCGCGCTCGAACCCATATACCCCGGGAAACGAGTAGGAGTATTCCCTCGGCACGCTCCGCAACGGGTCCTCAAGCCAGCGGAGACGCGTTTCCCCCCATGGTGTTTTCAGCCGACATGCGACTGGCCGGATGATCCGGTCAGTATTGTTGCAGATGGCAACGCTCAAAATGTAGCCCGCTCCGCCTGACTTCGAGTCCAGATCGAAAATGGAGGAATCCACCGGACTGGGCGTCTGATAGAGACTCAGCCCGCGAGAGGCGGCCTTCACGGATTCCACCACCTTATCGTCCAGCGGAATTCCCCCGCGACGGAGCTCTTCGAAAGACTTGGACAATTCGCCTTGCGTCATCGTCTTGGTCATGCCCTTCCCCTCCCCGAGTCTCTCCTCGGATGTGCACTTCAGCTGGCATCCGCGATGGATGGTACGGATCTCCGGTGGTTATCAGAATCCGCCGCCGGAATCCCGTCTGCGCGAATCGCATCACATGCACAACGTACACTACGTACATCACATACATCGCCGAGCCACGTTTACCCGGCTCGAATCCTAACTTGGATGCTTTGCCGCACCGTCCGCAGCGAACACCGCGGTGCAGTGCGTACATACGTCCACTCGCTCCTGAACAGCCGCCACCTGATATTCGCGCGCCAGCTCGTGAATCCGGCGGCGGATCGCGTCGCTCAACCGAATCGCGAACCCCTGGCTGTCGCGCTTCGGAGTCAGCCCAAGCGAGCGCAGAATGCCGCCGATCTCTCGGGCTTCGACCTTCTGGGTCTCACCCCGGCCCAGCAGAATTGCGCCCAAGGTGCGAGTGAGTTCGCCAACATGAATCCGATCATCGGTCCCTTGATGGCAGTGCTGCAGGGCGGCTTCAATCGCAACGCAGCGCAAATCGACCCAAACATCCGCGGTTGCTTCCTCTTGAAAATTCCGGAGCAGCAAAGCAAAGTCTGCTTGAAGTTCCGGCGCGTCCACGATCGGGGCTCCCAAAACTCGTGAAAGGATCCTGTTTCCCGAGGCGAATCCGGGGAGATCGAACTGGGATCTACGCACATTTTGGAAATTCCTGAGCCGGTATAAGAGTAGGCGCCCTTGGAATTTGCCGGCGATCTCGCGCTGAGTTTCCGGATCGAGAAACGGAAACTTGCTCACCGATGGGGCAACGCTAACTGGGAGGACTACGTCGCCCGAAAGACGGACGTTGGCGATTTTCCCCACATACAGCGCCTTCGCGGCGAAGATGCTTGTGAGCCCACCCCTCCACAGAACATTGGCGTCCCGGCGATTCGAAACGCAAAGAAGCCTCAGGGTGGGGTCGCTGAGTTCCTCGGCCTCGACCAAAAGGGTCAATTGGAGGTACGGCGGCAGGGAGCACAAAGCAGTTCGGTCAATTTCCGCAAGCATTAGGGGATGGCGAACCAAGCAAGCCAGGAGTTGGAGCAAGAGGATCGCTTCAGGTCGGGGCCCGTTGATCGAGAGGCACGGCGCCGCTGGAAGGATCTCCGCGAACCACGAAGCCAAAACGAAAAAACTAGAGGGGACCGCCAAGCTTCCGGAAAGCCGTAATCCAAGAACACCTCGCAAACCGACGTGAAAAGCTCGCTGGTTGTTCCATACGGGATGCAATTCGTCGGCAAGGTCACCGCTGTGACATCGCCGGGCTGAGTTCTGGCGGCACAAACGCCCGGTCGCCAATTTCCACCCGGGGCGCAATCCTGCGCTTTTCGCCGTCGCTGAACAGCAGAGTTAGGCCCTCTGACTTGCTTTCCCGGAGTAGCTCGATGCTACTTCCGTTGGAGAAAACTTCGCCGGTGGTCTTTACGGACCAATCGTAGTGCGCACTGCGACTAGATGCTCCGGGTTGCGCAGGCCGCTGCTGTGCTGGCGGGATGTACGATCCGGTCCTGCGGTTTTTGGTGGAGTTCGCTGCGCTGCGCTTGATGTTTCGGTCTGATCGCATAGCTTTGGCTTCCGGACGCCGCTTTGGCAAAAAGTCGCTATCCCTTCGATTGACTGGCATCCCCAGAAGCCATTCCTGTTCCTCCGCTTCGTGATCCAGGAGCCCGCACCGTTCGCTACACGGTCCTTCTCCGGACGGCTCTACTGTAGCGAACGAGCTCTTTGGAAGCTCCGTTGGTTCCTGCGTGACTTTGGCTATGACGATGAACTCCTCAGCCGTGACCAGGTGGATGAGAAAGCGCTTCTGAATCTTCGCGGCGTCGTTCGCACTTCGCCGATCTCCTTCAATGGCCGCTGCTATCAGAACCTTGATCTTTTGCTCCTGCTGGTGAATGGGAAGAGCTTCTCGAGCACCTCAACCCCGGGGAGGAATGCCGATGATTTTCAGCCACACCCAGATTAACCAATTCGTGCGCTGCCCGCGCAGCTATCGCTACCGCTATCTCGATGGGTGGAGGGAGAAGGAAACACGGGCAGCCATGGTCTTTGGCCGCTCGTTTGAAAGGCCCTGGGGGCCTATTTCGTCCGCGAGGATCCCAGCGCGGTGCTATTCAAAGAATGGGGTGCCTATCGGGATGTTCCGTTTGAATACAAGAAAGGGGATTCCTGGGACGTCTGCGTCCAGCAGGGAGTGCAGCTACTCGAGAAGTTTGCCCAGGATGATCGCATCCGGATTCCCCAGCCGAAGAAAAATCTGCAGGTGAAAATGCTCCGATCGCTCGGGGCAAACGACGATTTCGTCGCCTACATCGATGCCCTCGGAGAGCTGGACGGCATTCCCTGCGTCATGGATTGGAAGACCACCGACGAGTCGCTATCCGGAGGAGCCCGAAGGACTTCTCGCGCTCGATCCCCAGCTCATCTGCTACTCCTGGATCAGCGGAATCTCCGAGTGGCTTGTCGTGTTTGTCCGGAAGAGCTCCCGAGATCCAATACCTCAAGGCCACGATCACCGACGAGCAGCGCAAGGACTTCGGCCACCTGGTTGAAGCAACTGTCATCAGATCGAAGCTGGCCAGTTCTCTCGCACAGCGGCATCCGCTTCCCGCAGAACGGGTGTGTCAGCTGCCCTCATCTGGGTCTGTCTTGGTAACCAGCAGTTGATCGACGCGAATCTGATTCGTCGGCCAGGAGCCAGTGACCTTGATTGGCTTGACCACCTTGACGACTAACGGAAGCCGATGGTCCGAAGCTCAATCGACGCCGGGCCTTGTTTGTGCTGTCGAAGATCGATGAAATCTTGGCTGGGAGAAAGACCATCGATCGGGAGCGCGATACCCGGTTCGTGGAGCTCGGCCGCTATCTGTGCGAGGTCCGCGCCGGGCAGTACTGGCGGCTCGACAATCTGATGTCTTTCGACGATTTCCTGGAGAGGAAGTTCCCGGAATCGCGGCGCAAGGCCTACTACCTGATGGCCATCCACGAGCATCTGCCGCGGATTCCCAAGCCGGAGCTCCAGAGGTGGGATGGACCAAGGCCACGGAGCTGGCGAAAATCGCGCGGCAGGGACGGGACAGCGACTTCGAATGTGCAACCTGGTTGCACAAGGCCCGCTGAATGCCGACCGAAGAGTTCAAGCGGGAAGTGGAAAGACACCTGACGGGGAAGGAAACCGAGCCCTGGGAGATCATCTACTTCAAGGTCTACAAGAGCCAGTTGCCAGTGATCGAGCAGGCGCTGGAAACAGCCGCCTTGATGCTTGGGACCGACAAATCGCGAGGGTATTGTCTGGAGATGATTTGTGCCGATTTTCTGGCGGGAGCGAGTCGAGAACGGGAATCCCAAGGCCCTACTGTTCTCGCTCAAGCGACTGATCGAGTTTCTTCCGCGTGCGGAGAAAGTGGAATTCCTCGAGCAGATGCGAACCACCCCATGAATCGACCATGCCCCAAGCAGCCGAGGTTCAAGCTCAGCCCACCTCGCTATCGGAAACTGTGGTGTCGGGTGCTCGAGCGCGATGGTGGCGCTGCCAAAACTGCGGACGTACTTCCGATCTTCAGGTGCACCACATCCGCTCGAGAAGCCACCTAGGTGACGACACTGAATCGAATCTCATCACCCTGTGCGCCGCTTGCGATCAAAAGGCTCATTCCAGGCGATAAAATCAATGACCGCGGAGAAGCCTCCAGGTCTTTTCCTTCAAGTTCGTCGTTCGTCCTCGGCCCTACTCAAATGACGCGCGCGGTGCCAAACACGATTCCAACCAACGCCACTGTTTTGCCTCTATTTTCCCTTGTTTATGCTCGCAAAGGGAACTGTCAGTTCGAATCCAATTCCCTCCGCCAGCCAGTCTCGGACATTCTCTCTCCGGCCAGCTATTGCCAGCGCCTCTCTAGATTGCTCGGACTGGCGTTTAGCGTGTAGTTTTTCTCCGCAGGCAACTTGAGCAGTTCCCTTTCACAGAGGCCGGAAACCCCAGAATTCCTTCGGCGGGAGCTTAGAGTCGCGTTTGAGACCACGGGATTGAGCACGGTCGGATTTAGAACGAGCGTACTGTAAGTCGGGTGGTAGTGGAACCCGCCGTTGCCATAAGAGCCCGTGTAGACGATCTCAATCGCGATGTTTGTAGTCTTGGTATTAGTCGCCACCGTGCGATGCATGGCGGCGGGATGGAACCACCCGGTACCCGTGTTGGTTTGAGTGTAGAACTTGGTCCAGGGACCGGCAGGGGTGGGTGCTGTCAAGAAAACCCAGACGGAATTGTTAGGATTCAGCGAGCCCGTACCACTCGGGTAGTACCACTGCATGTACAGATAGGAATTCAGTGCGGGGACGAATACCATGTCTGCCCAACTCACTTGATTTTTTGACGTATAGATCGGTGTCGAACCAGCGGGGGAGAGGGACCAGTTCGAATCATTTACGAAGTCGGATGGTGCGGGCGACCTCGGTCCCACCCAGTACTGAAACGTGGTGGATTGCAGGGACATCTTGATGCGGGATTGACGCATCAGGTACTCATTCGTGCCGTTCATCAACGGATCGGGCGTCAGGCGGTAGTGCATGTATACCCAACCGTCAGCACCGTCGATGCGGTTTCCAGCGGTCAGGTATCCCAGTGTACCGTCATCCACTGCGTATTTGACGAACATCACGGTGCCGATGTCTGCGTCCGCGAATTGATAGCTGCCAAGGGGTGATGGCGGTATACCAGCTGCATTGAAGACCGAGGGAGCCTGCCAACTATTCCACGTCAGGCCGTGGTTTTGAGACTTGATAACGTTGGCGTAATACTCGTAATACAGCGGATACCCACTGACCTGATTCGGGTCCTGCGCCCGGCTTTGTGTCGCATATAGAGCTCCACCCATCGACATCAAGTCGGAAAGTTTGTTCGACAAGGGGATGCCGTTGGGACCGTCGGTGCCATTGTTTGAAGCGTAGACACCATAGGCGCTAAGCACGTTGACCGTTGAGCCGAGAAGGGTCGCCTCGTTGGTCAGGACCCCGATCTGCATATTGGCCCCGCCGTTAGGCGAGGCTGCAAACCCAAATCCGTCATCCATGATGACGTAGGTCTTGTTATCGTTCGACACAAACGTCGTAACGGAATCGCCTTCGTTGCCGATAGAAGTGGGCGCACCGTTCAGGGCGGAGGTGATTGGGGTACGTGTGGGTGCCGCCAATGTGGTCACCTTCTGTGCGGTGCTGGAAGTGCTGCCCGAGGTCACCACACAGGAGTAGGTCGTACTTGGCGACAACCCGGTGACGATGGCTTGGTGGCTCGTGCTGTTCGCCGCGATGCCATTGTCGATAGCCGCTTTGCTGGTGCAAATCTCGTTTGAGTTGGCCGAAGTACTTGTGGTCCATGTGGCGACAATGGTGGTGTCGGATGGACTAAAACTTAGACCCGAGATGGTCTGGGCGCCGGCCGTGCCGACCATTGAGAAGAGAAGGAGAATGAGAAGGGTGAAGGTTTTCATGGACCCACCAGAAATCCGCCTATTTGATACACAGTGTTCGTAGCCAATGGCTTGAATGCGGCTGCGTTCCAAGACCATTGCGCAGAGCCAAAAGTCATCGTGGGGGTGATGCCCGTCTGGTAGATGTGAATACGAGATGCTGTGCTCCCCCGAGTTCTCTACCCCGCAGGATTTGGGCGCTATCGAGTACCCACCCGGATTCCTGCGCTACGGTTGAGCTCGTGGCGTCGGGTCCGCACGCCAGAAGAATTACGTCGTTAAGCATTTGTGGTCGTGAATGCCGTCACGGTGCCCGTGGTTCCGTTGGACGTGCTTTGACAACTAGCCGATGCACAAGTCGGCTGGACATCGAGAGGCGACGGAGCCGCAGTTGGCAGACACCATACTCCGTAAGCGGTCAGACTGGTTATAGAGTTGTACGTGAACGAGACTGTCACGGACCCGCCGACGATGTTTCCCGCATAGCCCATCTGGGTGTTCTGTCCGGTGGTTTGAGTCTGAGTCAAGAGGGTAAAACTTCCGCTCGGCCCGTCGCTATTCGTATCCGTTACTGAATTCAGTGCCGTCGTCCCGTGTTTGCGCATCGCGCCTAAGTGACGAGCGTTCCCCGGGCGGCACAGGAGATCCTCGCAGTTCCCGAGCTAGTGGCAAAGCAATAAGTTCCAACTCTACCAGATATCCCGTGGGCCGGCCTTAGAGTCGTGGCACGATTGCCCCAACCGTTATGCGTCGGGGCTGGTTACGTATGATCGTGCTTGTAGTATTCGTAGGCCGACATAGGCTTCTCGCCGCCGGTTTTCCAGACGCGATCGTCCACCGGTAAAAAAATGGCGTCCCTGGCTGGATTTGAGTTCTAATTGTACGTATGAGAACGGACTCTTGGTGGGCGCGAGCGGCCAGTTCGCCAGCCCTTCGGTCGTTTTACGCGAGGATCCGTGGCGTTCCTGTACTTGGGGATTGTTCCCACTATTTAATGCGCCAAATTATGCCTGCGGGCACTCGACTTGCCATTCACGTCCGCAATGGTACCGGCGAAGGCCTGCGCCTTTCGCTGGATCCCCGCTACGAGACGGAGTACGCAGCGGGATTCCACGAAACTGCTTTGTTAGAGTGCTTGGCGGCGGACCTTAAGCCCGGTGACGTCCTTTACGATGTGGGAGCTCATATCGGCTACATCAGCCTGGTTGCGGCGCGATTGGTAGGCCCACAGGGCAAAGTATTTGCGTTCGAGGCCGATCCAGATAACGGCCGCAGGATTACTGGCCATGCAGAGATGAATGCGCTGCCGCAGGTGGAGCTGGTTGGCGCGGCAGTGTGGTCCGAACGCAAAATGCTTTCATTTTACCGGGCTGCGGCTACATCCAGCCGGAATACCGGGGCAGTGACCACTTTGGAACAGGGCCAGAGCGCCGACGGCGTCATCGTTGTGGAAGCCGAGACGCTGGATCATTTTGCCGCGGATCACCGGTCACCGGCAGTTGTGAAAATCGACGTTGAGGGCGCCGAGGAAGAGGTGTTGAAAGGGGCGGAGGAAGTATTTCGCAGATCGAAGCCGACGTTGATTTGTGAAGTCCACAATGAACGAGCCGCGGAGGGCGTGGCGGCTTGGCTTGCGAGAATGGGCTACCAATCGAAATGGCTGACGACGGGCGCTGGATTCCCACGACACTTAGTTGCACACACCGATGGAATGAGCCGCCGGTGAATTTTCTTGGATCGGTCGTGGTTTACCGCATATCGGTTCTGTGTCCCGCTAGGAGAACCGCGCACAGGAACACGGCTTTCGAGATACCGATTCCACCCCGAATGTAATCTCTGCTCCACTCACACCGGGAACCTCCGTAGTTGATCTCGCACGAACGGACAGCGATTCAAGTATACTTGCTTCTGTACCCGGGCCATCTCGCAGCAATCTCACGCATCTGGCTCGCACGCTTGGACCGAAACCCAACGAGCCACGTAGCTTGTCACCGGAATATGCACTAAAATCAGAGGTTCGGCCATGGGGAGAGGCTCCGTAAATGATGCCGCTGGGTTCTCGAAGCCAGGGTTTGCGCGCATCGGGCGCAAACAACCAGTTGATGGTGTCCCTAGGTCTCGGAATACTCGGGCTGGGAGCCGCTTGGATCCTCTCCGGGTACGTCGCGGATTCAGACGACAAGGCGCTCATTTACTGCGCGTTGTTGGTGGCGGTCGCCGCAATAACCGTAGCCATGCTAAGAAATTGGCGCGCCGGTTTTTACGTTTTCCTGGTTTGGCTGTTGTTCGAAGATCTGATCCGAAAATATATGGGCAACGACATGAGGATCTACTTCGCCAAGGATTACCTGGCGTTGATCACTTATATCTCGATTCTGATCGCGATCAGCCAGCGCCGCGCGGTCTTGTTCCGCCCGAGGTTTCTGTTTTTCTTCGGCTTGTTTCTCTGGCTCGCGATTCTGCAGGTGTTCAATCCTGAAATACCTAGCGTGTGGTACGGGTTGTTGGGCCTCAAGCTGTACTTCTATTACGTCCCGATGATGTTCGTGGGATACGCGCTGATCGAAAACGAAACCGATCTCTTCCGCTTCTTGCGTATCAATATGTTGTTGGCGATCGTGATCTCGGGTTTGGGTATCGCGCAATCGATCCTCGGTGTGAGATTTTTGAATCCAACCACTCTCGCGCCGGATATTAAGGAGCTGGCTTCGCTGCATCGGGTTGCGCCGATCTCAGGCGTCGTAGTGTACCGCGCCACCTCCGTTTTCGTCAGCGATGCGCGCTTCGCCGCTTACCTAATAATGATTTGGTGCGTGGCGCTGGGCGCCACGGGTTACATGTTCCTTCGCGGCAAAACCAAGGGCCAAAATATCTTCTTTCTTAGCCCCGGATTGATCATCATCGCGGTATTTATGAGTGGCGGGCGCGGAGCAGCATTCATTGTTTTCGAAGCTGGCGCCATCCTGGCGGTCGCGTTTTTGTGGGGTGCTCCGTGGCGGTGGAAACAGGCGCATCGGCTGATCCGATCGATTCGGCGTGCGTTGATCGCGTCCGTCCTTGCTTTCGCGCTCATCATCGCAATCTTCCCCAAGGAAATCGGCGCACGCTTTGCGTTTTACGAAGAAACCTTGTCGCCCTACAGCGCGAAAAACGAGCTTAGCATCGCGGCGTGGACTACATCTATGATGAAACGGTAAAGGCTTTTTCGTATCCCGGCTTTTGGACCGGTCATGGCACCGGCACTACTTCACTGGGAACGCAGTACGTTCGGCGCATCCTCGGCTAAGCACAGGCCCCACGTACGCGGTCGAAGCAGGCTTCGGCGACCTGGTACTTGAGATGGGAATCATGGGATTGGTGCTGTGGCTGTGCTGCAGCAGCGTGCTGATGGTGACGATGTGGGCAGTCACCAAACGTTTGAAGGAGACGGCGTACTTCCCGCTCGCTGTTGCGATTCTCTACTACGCCTATTTGCTATTGTTTTCCGATGACTTATGGCGGCCTGGACTTGTATGAGAACTTTGTAATGAACGCTTATTTTTGGTTGCTTCTGGGCGTATTTTTTCGCCTTCCACTGCTGGCCCAAGGCCAGAGTGCCAGTGACCCCACACGCGACCCTCTCTACAATCGAACCCAACGACGCATTGGGCGCAGCAATAGGGATATCTGCCGGACGCGCGAAGCACGATTCTTTTGAAGGATGTCCGTGCCGTAGCCTAGCGGCCACGTGTCAATCGCATGATGCAGAAACGAATGGCTTTTCCGGGGTCGGTTATGAGAGTGCGGATGCGTTGTCCGATCAATTCCGATCTCTGCTTCCCTCGGATCGCGGTCAGCCTATCTTCGATTCGATTGATGGCCGACGCGCCACGGCCCTTGCTCGTCATCTGCTGTCGAACCCGACCAGCGGCCCGAGGGGCTTTTGGACGATCCAGGTCGGAGACTCTAGTCCAGTTCCCGCCGTATAGACTTGCAGGCCGAGTCTGGCCGCGAATTCGTTGACGGCGCTCATTACGCCGAAAACGGCTGCCGGATGATTGCCATCGAGGTAATCATGGCCCGCGAGAACACCTCCCGGTTTCAACTTCGGATACCACAGCCTGATATCCTCAACCACCGCTTCGTAGCTGTGATTGGCGTCGATGTAGACGAAATCCAATTGTCCGTTAGCGAATTGTGTCACTGCTTCTGCTGACGTACTCCTTAGAATCACCGAGCGTTCGCCGAATTCACGCAGACGGTTTCGAGCCCCCTCGTATATTCGGTCCTGGATGGCTTGCTGCCGATTTGCGACGTCAAGATATTTCGACGGTTCGAACTCACGCCAAGGATCAATGGAATAGAATAGCGAACACTTCCAGCGCTTGAGGAGTGTGACCGAGAAGTGCGCGTCCTGGACCCCGATCTCGCAGCCTACACCTATCAAGTTCAGTTCGTTGAGAGCGAACGGGAACAGGCTTCGATAATGCAGCAAGGCCACCGGGGGGGGGCATGAGAGGGTTACTTTTCTGTCCAGCAATTCAGCCTCTCGTACGGGTGGAGTTTATTTCGCTAGCAGGATAGCGCAAACGACAGGGCCGCGCCACTTCGACCCTAAGGACAGCCCCGAGTGCGGTGCGGGCTCAACGGCCGGTTGGACGCATAAGGATACGATTCTGGATTGACGAAGTGAACTTTCATGCTCCAAAATTATAGTTGGCTGCCCTTCGCGCTGACGAGATATACCTTGCGCATCCATCGGCGCTGAGAAGCTGAAGCGAGTACCCCTCCCGACTGAGCCGGACGGGCCACCAGTCGGTTTGCAGATCACCTGTCGAATACAAAAGAAACTTGGGATGATTCGAGACAAAAACTTCGAAATCGGGCACCTGCAGCGGCACAAATAGCCGGAATACAAGTAACTGTCTATCAACGGAATCCGTACCAGCGTAAACGACCGCCGCGGCCGGGTCGGCACCTGCGAACAATCGTTTTTCCCATTGCGGTGAAAAGTAGTATTGGGGTTGCAGATAATCTACCGCATCGGACGTCAAAACTGGCAGATCCGTATGTCCAGCCGATTCGATCAGATTCTCAACGCGGATCGCCGAGGACGCCCCGATCGGTGAAAGATTGTGCCGGGCAGGCCAAAACGTCATTTCCTGGGTGGCCAGCGCTAAGAAAATAAAAATGGAGTTAAGCAATGCTCTTTCGCCCCAGCCTGGGTAAAACGAAACCCATAGCCAGCGGGATGCCTAGCACGGTGGAAAGACAATATCTCGTGATCAAGCCCCCGTGGGTAATCTTCATTGCCACGAACACCACAAACGGAAGACTAGAATGCCAAGCACCAGGACATACTCGGAAAATAGTATCGAGGCGTTTAAATCTTCACGCTCGCGCGGGAATGAAGCCAGGATTATTGCCAGGAAGCCAAACGCCAACGCAGCCACTGCAGCAGAACCCACTCTGCCGTGAATATTAAATATCGCGCCGTAGATTTCTAACACCTTGGACAGCGGCGCGTCCGCCCACATATGAGCACCGTAGTTGTTCTTCAATTCCGCCAATAATGGCCAGAATGCCAAAAAGGGCAGTGAGCTGAAGGCCAAGGCTAGCCAAACGCTCGCCCGTAGCCTTCCGGTCCGCAGAATGATGAAAGCTTCCGCAAAAAAAAGGGGACCAGCGTGAAAACGGCGTAGTAATGCATCGCTAAACCAAGCGCCAAACTGAAACCCATTAAGAGCATCCAGGGTTTTGCTGGTGCGTGCTGGTAACACAGCAGCGCGATTGCGAAAAACGCGACGACCAGACTATAAGGCCGAGCCTCCACGGCATACGTTGTAAAGATCAGGCTGATAAGCAGTAGAGTGGTGCAGACCAGAGCGATTTTAGGCCCGCTTCGCTTCCTTACGAACAGGAACACGCACACAACAGCGCAACAGAATCCCGCAATGGAAGGAATTCGAAAGGCTATCTGCTCGTTTTGCACGAGCCGGCTGGCTACTCGTTCTACGACGTAGTAGAGTGGTGGGTTCCCATCTGCGGCCTGCTTCAATGCTCGCCATATCGTGCTTACACTTGGCAATCGAGTGACCAAGACTGTACATATCTCGTCGTACCAAAACGGTTTGGATGTTGCGAGGAACACGCTCCTAACGGCTGCGTACACGACGAGCACAAGCATCAGGCGATTTGCTAGTCGGTCTGTGACAAGTCCGGACACCCAACCAAAAAGGTCTAACGCCGGGCCGCGTCGGTCTGTTGTGTTCTGTGGGCTCACCGATCGGCTGGATGCATCAGGCAAGTCGAAACCTCGCTGGTGGTGGCGTATTCCGCTCACTTACCCTACGACGTGAGGTTCGGGCAACGGCATCATGAATTTCCCACGAAAACCACCCGCCAACAGTTTCGGCATCAGCTCGGCTCCGATGTGCCAAGAGAAAAGTAGGGCGTATTCGGGCTGATCCGTGAAGAGTCGAGATTCTTCCACCACCGGAATCAATGTCCCGGGGATGTATTTGCCAATCTTATAGGACCCCTGAATCTCCAATACGCAATCGAGAATGCCGTCGTCCAACCCCAGGTAATTGATCAGCGTGCTCGCTCGAGACGGTGCGCCAACGCCGTAGATGCGATGGCCGCTGGCTTTGATGTCCCTTAGCAGCGCATAGAGATCCAGCTTGCTTTGCACCACTCTGGAACGAAAAGAACGAAGCTTCTCTGCAGTGAGCTCCCTTGCCTCGATAGCGAGAATTTCGCCGACCGCCGGGCCAACAGGGTATTTCCCCGCACGGGCGGCATACACGCGAATTGACCCTCCATGCGTTGGGATACGCTTCGCGTGGATCACTTCCAGCCCGTGCATCTCCAGCAGATGCTTGAGGCTGGTCAGCGAATAGTGACGCAAGTGCTCGTGGTAGATGGTGTCGTATTGCAGCGTCTCGACCAGCGCCAGCCAGTAGTGCGACTCTGAAATAAAGATTCCATCGTCGGTCAGCATCTCCAGAATACATTCCACGATCTCGTGGATGTTTTCGATATGCGCAAAGACGTTGGTGGCTGTAACTATTTTGGCTTTGCCCTTCTGCTGGATTGCGGTGCGCGCCGCCTGGCGGTTCATGAACGAGATCAACGTCGGAATGTTGCGAGAATTGGCTAATGCCCCGGCCTGGGTGGGCTCAATACCGAAGACCGGTCCGCGCGCGGAGAAGTTGCTCAGCAGCGTTCCGTCATTGGAACCGATGTCTACCACCAAGTCAGACGGGCTCAGCGGATAAAGGATGGCGACCTCACGCGATAGCTCGGCGAAGTTCTCCCGCAGGATTTTCGTGGTGCCGCTGGTGTAGGGATACTCCGGCGGAAACAGGATGGCGGGATCAACGATCAAGCCCAATTGCACCAGCTCACAGTCGCGGCAGTGCAGCACCTGCGCGGGGTATGCAGGTTGCTCAGCAGGCCGTGTGCCGATCGCCGGCATGGTGTTAACCGGGGGAAGATAGCCCATGAAAACCACCGGATCCAGTCGCGAAGAGTCGCAGACTTGACAGCGGTCTACCACGATGCTGCCTCCCGAACCGGCAGCCAATTTTTTTGAGCCCTGCGGCTGTTTCTCTTGCGGCACGTGATCACTTCCTTTGTGTGAAGTTTGGTTGCTGGAACTGGTGCAGGCCCGAGCCTGGCGGTCAGGGTACGGGGGGGTTTACCGGGACGCCTGCGCGGTTTGGCGCTACATTGCGACGATACCAGTCTACCGTTGTAGTCAAGCCTTCCCCAAGAGAAACGCGAGGTTGGTAGCCCAGCCTGCGAATCCGAGTAATGTCTGGGCATCGCCGCGGCGTGCCCCCGAGCCGTAACTCCCCGGGGACCACCCGTATTTCGCGACCGAAGCAGCGGGCCACCGCGTGCGCCAGATCGGCGATAGTCGTTTCGACGTCGGTCCCGATGTTGTAAATCCCCAGGTGCTCGCCCTGCTCCAGCACGCGTATCGCGCCATCGACCAGGTCGCTGACGTGCACGAATGCGCGGGTCTCACGGCCCGTGCCTTGGATCGGAAAATCGATAACGTCTGGTTCTCGCCGCGGCTCTGACGCGAGCGCTTGCATTCGCGTTACGAACTGCGGGATCACATGCTCCCAGCCCATGTCCGGACCATATACGTTGTGCGGGCGCAATACCATGGCGCGGTCGAAAACCTTGCGGCCATAGTTGATCAACATTAGTTCGCTGATGATCTTGCCGCCGCCATAGGAGTACCGCGGATTGAGCACATCCGGCACGCTCAGCGGTACATCCTCCGGCGTGGGAACGACGCATGGAGTCTGGTACACCTCGGAACTGGACACCAACACCAATTCGCGCACTCGGTGTTCTACACACGCGTCCAGAACATTCACCATTCCCTTGACCGCTACCTCCAGCACTAGCTCAGGTTTGGTGTAGAAATACTCGGTTCCGTTCACATACGCCAGGTGGCAGACGCAATCGGCCCCGCGTATCGCTTGCTTGACGGCGCCAGCGTCGCGGATATCGCCGGAGACAAGTTCTACGGCGGCCGCGGCGTCTCCCAACCGGCGCGCCGCGCCACGGGAATTATCATCCAGCACGCGCACGCGGTGCCCCCCCCGCACCAAGCGCTGTACCAGCGCGCTGCCAATGAATCCGGTGCCTCCGGTCACTACGTAGGTCTTCGAGGTCATGATGGTTTGGTGCCGAAGCTAATTAGAAACGTGCTCAGCAGTTCGTCAATATCCAGAGCGGACCCCCAAACTTCTCGCGCCATCCTGGCTAATCGTCTTTGGTCGTACTGGGAAACGCCGAGGCCGCGCGAACGCGAACCGTGGGCCTATCGCGCTTGGGTACACGGCGAAGATTCCGGCAGCCCCAGATGAACCAGCGCAAGTACTCGTTGGTCCAGGGCCCCAGACGAAAGGTGGACTTGCCCCCGTACAGCCGGTCGATCGATATGACCGGTACTTCACCAAGTTTCCACCCAGCGAGCTGCGCTTTCATCGCCATTTCAAAGGTCACCGCCCAGCCGACCGGTCTGGCCTCCAGCTGTAGGTTTGGGAATAATGAGCGGCGAAATAGTTTAATGCCGGTTGTCGCATCGCTCAGGACGCATCCAGCCATTTGGTGAAAAAGCCGGTTGGCGAAGCGAGAAAGCACGCCGCCGATCAGCGAACCGCCCAACCGCCGGCCCCCATGCGCGTAGCGCGAACAGCTTACGATGTCGCATCCTTCCCGCATCAGCACTAGCATATCTTCGATTGCCAGTAGCGGACCCACTTCGTCGGCCGCGAATAACAGCACGTACTCCCCAGTGGCGGCTTCCACCCCGGCTTTTATCGCATTGACCACTCCGGGGCCCTTCTGATTGTGCACTAGCTGTAGATTCGTCCAGTTCTTCTGCATCTCGCGGATCACCGGGATGCTGTCGTCTTCGGGGAAGTCGTATACAATCAACAGTTCGTGCGGCACTTCGATCATGGCCTTCAGCAACTTCACCATGATCCTAAGGTTGATTCCCTCGTTGCGAACAGGAAGCAAAATGGAAAGGGTGATTAACTGTGGTGTTGCTGGCTTCGCTGCTGCTCGTGTCTCGGCTGTCGTTCCGCCTTCGGTCTCTGGAGTAATCATAGAACGTCAGATGATAACTGACAACCATTCCGGAAGCATTGGCTTGGGCCGAGCCGCAGGCTGATATTGGAGTACTTGGCTGCATTCCTTCTTGCGCTTCACCCTGCTTTCTTACGCTCATCGAGAAGCGCCCTGAGCCTGTGGACCTGCTCCATCACGTTCTTTTGATTCCGCGGCCGAAGAAAGCGGATGGGTATGCCAGTGTAGACGCTCCACGGGCGAAATTCAAAGGCGGCCGGTACGAAGCTGAGCGCGCCAATCGTCGTGCCCTCGGGCAAGTGGTTGTTCGGCATGATCACCGAGTTGGACCCTACTGCGGTGTAGTCATCCAGTATGACGTCGCCGCGGATGAGATGTGTTTTTACCTGTTCAATGCCGGGCGGGATAATCGTGACAAGATCGTTGACAAAGTCGTCGCTGGTGCACCACACCTTCACGCCGGATGATAGGCTGCAGAAATCGCCGATCTGAAATTGCATGTCCATACCGCCCGCAACACTGCATCCCGAGGCGATGTGAGTGCACCGGCCGACGCGCACCTTGGTCGAAAAGTAACAGTAATCGTCAACGATTGAGTCCTCGCCAATCACGAAGTGCTCTTGGTGTCGAATCCGGGAATTGGGTGAGATGATAGGTTTCATCGCTTCAGGTGCCGCTTCTCACATGCCTCGTCCAGCCGGAGTTGACACAAAGAATTCACTAATCTCACCGCAAACAGTCATCACATCCTCGTCCGATAGCGTGAAAGCGGAAGGCAGCCACATCGCGTGCGGAATCTGCTTCGAACTGTTAGGAAATTGATCGCTGGGCATTCGATATGGCGTCTGTGTATGGAGCGGGTGCCAGAACCGCCTGCCGTGGATCCCTCTCTTGGCGAGGTGATCGTACAAAGCGTCACGACGGTCTACGAGTGCATCGGTCCACTGCGGGAGTTCACCTCCGTCGACAGAAAAAGGCAGGACCGATATACCTTCCACGCCAACCAGGCCAGCAGCGTAGCCTTCGTAAATGCTTCTCATTCTGTCGAGCCTGCGCCACAGGTCCTTGAGCTGCGCCAGGCCCACGGCAGCTTGCAAGTTCGTAAACTTGAAGTTATAGCCCACGCTGACGTGGGAATCGTCGCCTCCCGTGCCACGCACAGGCCGTCCCTGGTCTTTCAGTTCACGAAGCCGCGCATGTAGCCGGTCATCATCGGTCGCGACGAAGCCACCCTGGCCCGTCGTCACCGTTTTGTTTGGCGACAGCGAAAAGCACCCGGCGATGCCGAATGTTCCCAAACACCTGCCTTGGTGCTTTGACAGTAGTGCTTCGGCTGCGTCTTCAACCACCGGAAGGCCATGGCGCTTGCCGATATCCAGAATGGCGTCCATGTCGGCTGCACGCCCGCTGACGTGCACCGGTACGATGGCTTTGGTGCGGGCGGTGATCGCACGTTCCGTGCCCTGTGGGTCGATAGTGAGCTTCGCTGGATCGATATCTACCAGAACCGGTTTCGCACCCGTCAGGGTGACCGCGTTCGCAGTGGCGATAAAGGTCACATCGGGCACAATGACTTCGTCCCCCGGCCCTACGCCAATTCCTGCCAGCGCCAGAAAAATCGCAGTCGTGCCGCTGGTAGTGGCTACCACGTGTTTACAGGCGAGTAATTCAGCAAGCCGTCTTTCAAATCGCGTGGTCACCTCACCATCGTTCAAGAAACCGCTGTCGAGGACGCTCGCAATCAGCTCCTTCTCTTCGCCGCCGAATTGTGGAACCCAAAACTCGAGTTTCCGATGCAAGCTCCAGCTCCCTATGCAGAACCGCTAGTGGCGTGTTCTCGCGTGAATAGACTGCCCCGTCCCCAGAGGTTCCAGATATCAACAACGACCTCGTGATCCAGTTCCAGATCGCGATACGCGCGATGCGGTGCGCAGAGAATCAGTATGTTACTTTGCCGTATTACGTCATCAAGCGGCAGCAGTGCCGGGTCGTTCTTGACGTAGGGATCGGTAGTCAACACTGTCTTCGCGCGAACCGCCAAGATCTTCTTCAGCTTATAGCTGAGCGAGAAGCGCGGATCGTCGCTCTCGGCCTTAAACGCCATTCCCAGTAGTCCGACGGTCATCTTTTCCAAGGGATGCGCTGCGTCCAGCCTATCGACGATGAATTGCGGCAGCCCTTCATTTACCAGCATAGCCTGAAAACCCAGTCCGAACTGGTTACGGTAGAAGCTCGCCAGCTGCATCGTGTCTTTGAACAAACAGGGGCCCGCGGTCAGACCCGCCTGAGGAAAATCTCTGGATCGCGGATAATTGCGCTTCATTCCGTCTAAAATCTTGTAATAGTCGACGTTGGCGGCGCTGGCTATCATGTAAAACTGATTGGCCACCGCAAATTGGATGTACCGGTAGGCGTTACTGAACACCTTGACCAGCTCCGCTTCAATGGGAGACATTCGCACCACCTCCGGTGCGATAAGCCGGAAGAGTTTAGCCGCATCCTCCTCCGCTTGGACCGTGGTGCCGCTCACAATCTGAGGCAGGGTCTGCAACTCCTCTACGGCATGGCCCTCTACGATCCGCTCCGGGCAAAAGGCGAACTTAAGGCGCTTACCTTTCGAGTGTACGTACTTCGCCATGGAGTCGGTCACACCTGGATACACGGTTGAGCGGATCACAATGAGTTGCTCTTCGGAAAGGAAAGGAAGCAAATCATCAAAACACCGGGTGATTACGCGCAATGAAGGGGTTAGAAACTCGTCCACCGGAGTTCCGATGGTAATCACCACGGTTGCCGCGCCAGCCACGTCCTCTGCCCGGGTGGTGAACGTCAAAAGGCCCTTGGACAGCACGTCCCTTAGCAGTGGCTCGGCCCCCAGCTCCATGAATGGCATCTGGCCGCTACGTATGACGTCGATCGCCTTCTGATCCAGGTCATAGATCAGCACTCGCTGGCCCTTGGTCGCAAATATGATCGACAGCGGCAAACCTACGTGGCCCGCTCCCCCAACGACGCAGATATCCGCTCGGAATTGATCTGCATCCGGTCGTAATGGTGAATTTGCGCTCATCTCACATTCTCGAAGCATTGGTCATGATAAGGCGTCTCGCACACTGCCGCCACGCACAGCCCCTGCACGGCGGCGCTCTCCCGAGAAGGCTAACGCAACCTGCGATGACCGACCAGTGTAGCAAAGCTAGGCTCAGACGCCAGGCAACAGTGCAGAATGCAGACATCAGGCTCTTAGCGAAGTGCGGGTTCGCACAAGAGGGTGGCAGAGCCGAGTCGCTACATCGTAGAGATACTCTTGGATGTATATGAAACAACAGCGTTTGTGCGATGGTATCTAGAAGAAGAATTTTGCGCCCAACTGAACGAGGCGAGGCGGGGCCGCGCTGATCACTTGGCCGAACGTGGAGCTGTCGATATTTCCGTCGACGGCCTGAGGTCCGAAGAACTGCGCGTGGTTGAAAAGATTGAAACCTTCGACCCGAAACTGGAGGGTTTTCGATTCGGTGAGATGCACGTTCTTGAGCACAGCCATATCGTAGTCGTCCAGCCCCGGCCCGTAGAAGAAGCGCCGCTTGGCGGTCCCCGGCGTGCCCAGGGCGTTTTCACTGAATTGGGAGGTATTGAAGAAAGACCCATCGTTGCGGGGATTGTGATTTAGATCCAGCGGTCCACCGTTGTAGTCCGGCTCGTCCACACCAAAGTTGTTGATGCCGTTTGGCTCTGCTCCGAGCAAGGAATTTTCGCCGTAGTTCACCAGAGTGACGGGAAGACCGGATTGCGACCTGTAAAGCCGTTGGAATGATTGTGTGACGAGGAGGAAGCCGATCAGACCATGCGTCCCATCGCACGTACCCTAACGGGAAACTGCTCATCAAGCCTTCCAAGAAGAACGTTAAAACCTTCTTGGCGGGGATCCGGGCAACAATCAAAGCTGGGCTTGGCATGTCGGCCGCCGATCTGTCGACCAACTCAACCCAAAGATTCGGGGTTGGGTTAACTATCATCGGCACGTGGTCAGCAAACGTACTTTCTCACACGTTGATCATTCTATCTTCCATGGTCTGCGGCAGTGGGCACGGAGAAGGCATCCGAAAAAGTCCTCGGCCTGGCTCAGAGAGAAATACTATGAGCGCAATCGGAGACACAACCGGTGTTTCTTCGGGGAACGCTACGATGACGAGGGACAGCCTCGCAAGGTGTGGCTGTGCCGCGCCAAGAGCACACCCATTAAAAGACACATTAAAGTGCAAGGCGAAGCCAACCCTTACGATCCTGCGTAAGAAACCTATTTCGAAGATCGGGAAGGTTCTCATATGCTGGACACGTTCCGGGGTACCAAGACTCTTCGCTTTCTCTGGATGGAACAACGCGGCCTCTGCGCTGTTTGCAATATCAAAATCACTCGGATCACGGGCTGGCGCCTTCACCACTGCGTCCCTCTTGTGAAGGGTGGTTCGAAGAGTGCGGAAAACCGCGTTCTACTTCATCCAGAGTGCCATGACCGGGTTCACCGTCAGCGCCTTTCCGTATCGAAGCCGCGTCTCCCTCAAAGAGGCGTTCGCAGGGCTTGAGCTGTGTGCGGGGAAACTTGCACGCACAGTTCTTAGAGGGCTGGGCCCCAGCAATGGGGCCTGGCTACTCGGTTCAGAATACACAAATGTTCGTAAGCGTCGTTAGCCCGAGAGAGCCTAACATGCTGAGCGGCTCTTTTTGCAATGAGCACAGAGACTTCCGGGTCCTCTGTCATGGGTAAACAACACTGCCGGCGTATAGAACAGACCTAACCTATCGTGTCATTCCAACGGAACAGGGTAAATCCACATCGCTCCCCGCAAGCGGTAATGCGCACTCCCTTCGCAGCCAGAGCTTTCATCATCAGGGAAGGGCGGGTAATTGCGGAGTCACCTTTGGATCGCTCTAACTGCGACTGTTCGCAAGAACAGCCCGAGTAGCCACTCGAATCTCCCTCCAAAGTTTTTCATGTTGCGACGCCAGTTGCAACTCACCCTCTCGACCAAGAGCCAAGTTATTCTCGCCGTTATATTTGCAATCGCAAAAATCGGGCGTAGAAATATACTCGCAAGTGGTCACCTTGGATGGGGCGAACGAACTCCGCCGGGCGAGTGGGTGGTTAGCCTCCTGCGATTTCGCGGAGGGACGTAGCTACATGAAGAACCTGCTCGTCGGTCAAGCTGGGGAACACAGGAATGCTGAGGACCCGTTGGCAAGCCCGTTCAGCGTGGGGAAACGAGCCGGGGCGGTGCCCCAGGTGGGCGTAAGCGGGCTGCAGATGGAGAGGCGTGGGATAGTGGACGGCGGTCTCGATTCCCCGTTGAGCCAACGCGCTGGCGGTGATGGCGGGATCTGGGACGTAGATAACAAACAAATGATAGACGGATTCGTCCCGCGGGTCATCGATCGGGATCTCGATATTCGCGCCTTCCAGCGCGCGGCGATACTCAGCGGCGATGGCTTGGCGGCGGGCGGTCCACTCTTCTAAGCGTTTGAGCTTGATCCTCAGGATCGCACCCTGAAAACCCTCCATGCGGTAATTGAATCCTACAAAGGCGTGCACGTAGCGGCCGGTTTGACCGTGAGTGCGGGCGGAGCGTGCGAATTCAGCGATCCGATCGTCATCCGTGGTGAGTGCGCCGGCTTCACCGGATGCAGCCAGATTTTTGGTGGGATAAAAGCTGAAGGCGGCGGCGTGGCCCAACCCTCCGGTGCGGCGTCCGCGGTAGCGTGCGGCGTGGGCTTGCGCGGAGTCTTCCAGGAGCTTGAGGTTATGGGCTTCGGCGAGCGAGCGGAAGGGGTCCATATCCGCAGGGCGGCCGTAAAGATGGACCGGCACGATGGCTTTGGTTTTGGGGGTGATGGCGCGTTCGACGCACGCGGGATCGAGATTGGCGGTGCGCGAATCAATATCCGCGAAGACCGGAACGGCACCGGTGTAAGAAATAGCTTCCGCGGCGGCGATGAAGGAATTGGGTGTGGTGATCACTTCATCGCCAGGTCCAACGCCGAGAGCGAGCAGGCCGAGATGCAGTGCGCTGGTGCCGGAATTCAGGGCGACGCAGTGCTTTACGCCACAGAAGGAAGCAAACTCGCGCTCAAAAGCTTCTACTTCCGAGCCGAGAACGAAGGCGGAAGAAAGGCAAACCCGGTCCAGGGCCTCGCGGATTTCGCCGCGGAGCAAGTCGTACTCAAAGCGCAGATTGTTGTGAGGGACGGCTATGGGCATGGCGTTGGGTCGATTGGGCGGGTCGTTCATGATATTGGCCGCTTAGGGGCTTGGTCACTGTAACCTACGTGTCTTCATCGAACAAGCCGGGCTCAACCTACGGATACCCCCGAGAGGGGCGGTATCGGCGGGGTCAACAACGATGGGGCGCGAGAAACCATTCGTCGGGCGGGTTCCGGGGATGATACGATTTCGCCTGAATGCGCAGAGTGCGGTTCGATGAGCCTACGGAATTACCCGCGATGGCCGGCAAAGCCTGCATGACGAGACAGGGTTTCTGCCAAATTCCAACGGTGTATCGGGACAGAACGATGGCGATGGTTTCGGCATGAAACCATCGCAACCCCTGCATCACGTCGCGCATCCATAGTTTCTTGCCATTAAGAGAGTCGGAGGATCGGGATAAATGATCAGGAATTCGTTGGCCAAAGTATGGGTTTGTGGCATCGCGGCGCTGGCGCTGATCGCGGCGGGTGCGCTGAGCACGATGCGGAAAATCGAGCCGGTGCGCGCACTGGCCGACGCCGGTATGCGGCTGAGCGTCCGCGACGCTCAGGAGAAATACGGAAATCTGCCATTGCGGTTTGAAGAGAACGTGGGGCAGGCGGATCAGGGAGTTCGCTACGTTTCGCACGGAAGCGGCTACGAGCTGATGCTGGCGCAGAACGAGGCGGTACTGGCGCTGAAGCAGCCGTCCAAGGGGCAGCCGGTGGCGTCGCTTCTTCGGTTGGGCCTAGAAAGCGCGAACACCGCGGCGGCTGTCGGCGGAGCGGAAAAGCTGGCGGGCCGGGTGAACTATTTCATGGGCAACGATCCACGGAATTGGCACACCGATGTGCCTTCGTACGCACGGGTGAAATATGCGGCGATCTATCCCGGAGTCGATCTGGTGTTTTATGGCAACCAGCGGCGGTTGGAATACGATTTCGTCGTCTCGCCGGGCGCAGATCCAAAATCGATCGCGCTGCGTGTAGGCGGCAGCAGCGGCGTGCGCTTGGACGCGCAGGGAAATCTGCAAATGGCGGTACCAGGTGGCGAAGTGGAGCTGCTCAAGCCCTACGCTTACCAGGAGCGAAACGGAACGCGAGAAGCAGTTACGGCGGAATTCGCCCTGGCGGACGGCAACCGGGTGACCTTTGGGGTGGGGAAATATGACCCGCGGCTACCGCTGATCGTCGATCCGGTGCTGACTTACTCCACATACCTAGGTGGAAGCGCGACCGGCGACGCGGGCAACGGCATCGCGGTGGATCCGCAAGGGCACGCCTACATCACTGGCGTGACGTTCTCCAAGGTTTTCCCGACCGTGCCCCAGAGCTACAATCCCGGGCCGCTCACCACCAATGCAGGCGGCACCGTGTTTGTGACCGAAATGAATCCGAGTGGGACCGCGGAAGCCTATTCGACGTATCTGAGCGGCAACGTCAGCGAGACCGGCACGGCCATCGCTCTGGACGCTCTAAACCCTCCGAACATCTACGTGACCGGCCAACTCTTTCTACCAATTTCCCAACTACCGCCAGCGGTGTGATTCCGGGACCGCTAAGTACGAATGCCAGCGGCACGGCGTTTCTGACCGAGCTCAACCCTTCGGCGACAGGAGTGGCGCAACTGGCCTACTCCACCTACGTGGGCGGAACGGCAGGCGACATCGGATACGGCGTAGCGGTGGACCAGAACCAGAATGCCTACGTAACCGGATTGACGAAAACAAGCGGCTTGGCGACCACCAGCACCTATCAATCGACCCTCGGAAGCAGCAGCGGAAATGCATTCCTGGAGCGAATCGACACCACTAAAACCAGCGTTGCATCATTAATTTTTTATACCTACCTGGGCGGCAGCGGGACCGGAGTGGGCAGCGGAGCGAATCCCTTTACTTACGGCGATGCAGGTACCAGCGTCAGCGTCGATTCTGCGTCGCGCGCATACATTACCGGCATTACTTCTTCGTCGAATTTTCCGATCTCCGCGACCGCGTTCCAATCCACTTCTTCCAGCGCGGCGACCGCAGGAACTGCGTTTTTCACATTGATAGATACCACCATGTCCGGTGCGGCGGCCTTGCGATATTCGTCCTATCTGGGTGGGACCGGCGGAGATCGCGGGCTGGGCATCGCGTTGGGACCGAATTATGCCGCGTACCTGACGGGTGTGACCGACTCAACCAATTTCCCGGTGACCACCGGAGCGTTCCAGACAACTGGCAACGCCGCGGGCGTGGCTTTCATCACCGTGATCGACACCCTGAAATCGGGAACAAGCTCACTGGCCTATTCCACCTATCTCGGAGGCAGCGGCGGGGATCGCGGAAATGGAATCGCCGCGGATGCCGCCGGCAATGCTTACGTCACGGGAACCACCGCGTCCACGAATTTTCCGGTGACGCCGGGCGTGTTTCAGTCCAACCTGAAAAACCCACAGGGCAGCGCGTTTATTTCCAAGCTGAATCCTGCAGGCGGCGGCCTCACCGACCTGGTGTATTCGACCTATCTAGGCGGAACCGGGCCGACCGTGGCGGATCGAGGTCTGGCCATTGCCATCGACCCTTCCGACAACGCGTACGTCACGGGGTCCACGGCGTCAGTGAATTTTCCGATCGTGGCGCTGGCGTTCCAGCAAACGTTGACGCAGTTCGATTCAGCCGCGACGGCTTCGGCTTTCGTGACGGAAATGCCTTTGGTGTCGAGCGTGTCGCTATCTCCTGATGCGCTGGTATTTCCCGGCCAACTCGTGAATGTTGCGTCCAACGCGCAAACGGTGACATTAACCAATAACAGCACCGTAGCGCTGAACGGAATCGTGATTGGGGTAACCGGCCCCAATGCCGGAGACTTCTCCACCTCTGCGGGCACCACCGCGTGCGGGGCGTCATTGCCACCTGCGGGCTCGTGCAATATCAACGTGGTATTCACACCCACCGTCGCGCCGCCTGCAACAGAAACAGCTCAACTCACAGTAACGGATAGCGACCCAACCAGCCCGCAGCAGATGACCTTGTCCGGCACCGTGGTCGCCAACGCGGCGGTGGTGGTGCTGTCGCCAACGTCCCTGTTGTTCAGCAATCAGATTGTGACTGGGGCCGGCTCAGCACAAACCGTCACCCTGACCAACAAAGGAAACATTCCGCTGACCATCGACTCGGTGAACATCAGCCCGACCGACTATACCGAGACCAATACCTGCGGCAGCACCGTGGCGGCGGGCGCCAATTGCACTTTCAGCGTGAGCTTCGCTCCCACCACCACCGGAGCACGCGTAGGATCGATGACCATTGTCAGCAGCGATAATGAGAGCCCTCATGTAGTGCCCTTGTCGGGAACCGGTTGGAACTTCGAACTGACGGCGCCAACGGCGTTGACCGTGACCGCAGGATCTTCTGGAACTCTCACCTTGACGGTGACTCCGCTCGGAGGATTCGATGGCACGGTGACGGTGGCTTGCACCAACGTTCCGGTAAGCGCCACGTGCACTCTCTCAACCACCTCCATGACCTTTACCGATGGGGTCACTGCGCAAACGTCGACTGTCACCCTAGCCGCCAAGAGCCAGATTTCCCCGCCGGGTAGTTCCCCCGGTGGAAATGTCAGGCGCATAGTGGTAGTGCTGCTGTTCGCGTTAGCCCTGGCGTTCGCTCGCGCCAGTGTGCGGATGCCGCGGCAGCGCTGGAGCTTCGCATCGCTGGCCTTATTGCTGGTCATTTTGGGAGTGGGCGGGTGCGGAGCCGCGGCGACAACGCCGCAGGGCTCGTACACGTTCGATCTCACCGGAACATCGGGCAATGTTACCAATACAATCGATGTCGCGCTGACGGTGAACTAGGGCCGGCCAGTCTATTTGACCCAGCCACTGGCCATTCCTTCGGGGATTAATCCCGAGTCGGGCGCGCTTGCGGCTTTTCGTCTCTCGCGGATTGCATCGCCGAACTGGGACTCGGCCGTTACTTTGAGGAGCTAACCACAGGTGAGACAAGTATCAATCCTGCTGGGTTTGGCGTTGCTGCTGGTGACGCCGGCCATGGCACAGGCACCGGCTGACGCGCCCGCGCAGACACCGGCTGACGCACCCGCGCAGACACCAGCTGACGCACCCGCGCAGACACCAGCTGACGCACCCGCGCAGACACCAGCGCAAGCACCAACTGACACGTCAGCACAGGCACCGGCCAAAAAACCGACACCTCCAGCAGCCCAAGCACCGGCTCAGCCGCGCCGAAGCCGCCTGGACCTTTCGCTCGGCTATACCTACGCGAACTATGACCAGCAGGACGAACCTCGGCTGAACATGAGCGGCTTCAACCTGGGAGCGGACGTCAACCTGCTGAAGTGGTTCCAGGTGGGCGCCAACCTTACCGGAGACTACAACCGGGAGAGTTCGAGCAATCCCGGCCTAAACGGCACCAAGACCTCGCTGGTCACTTTCATGATAGCGCCGCGCATCTATTTTCGCGGCCGTCACCGCCAGCGATCGTATTTCTTCGACGGCTTGGTGGGGCTTGGCGATATCGGGGTGAGGCCCCCATATTTGCCGCCACTGCCACAGACAACCGATCGGGACAAGGTGTTGGCATGGGGAGTGGGATTCGGAGTCGACTATGCGCTTTCGCCGCGATTCGCTATCCGACCCGAGGCGGATTTTGTCAGGACGGGGTTCTTCGGTGGCAATCCGGGACAGAGCAACGCGGTGGCTTCTGTATCGCTCGTATACCATCCCCCGCAGCTAAAGGCGCCGCCCAAGCCGAAAAAGAGGAAGAAGAAGCAAAGTTAAGTGTCGGCGGCGATGAAAATCGCCCTGCTCGGTCAAGTAGGGAGCCGGGGCTCATCCGGAAAAATCCGTACGTAGTCAGGGCCTGCGATTGTGTCGGTGAGGCCATTTTACCCTTGCTTCCGGGAGCACTGTCATAGGAAATTACCCCACCGTGGAAATTCCCCTAGAAGGGTCGCCGTACCGAAACGCGATTCTGGTGGTTTCACTCCTGATCCTGGGAGGATTGCTGCAGCACGGCATTCGCCGGACGCTGGCGCAGCGGGACAGCGAGTCGACCAATTTTGAACACATGCAGAAAGCAGTAAAGCTCGAGCCCGGCAATGCCGATTACTGGGATCTGCTGGGACGCTTTAAGGAGCTAGATTTCGAGCAGCCGGACATCAACGCTGCCATCCAATATTTCAACCGCGCCGTGCAACTCAGTCCCCGTAATTCCGCGTATTGGATCGATCTTTCCTCTGCCTATGAACAGGCGGGCGACGCCGCGCACGCACGACAGGCCCTGGATACGGCGCGTGCTGTGTATCCTGCGTCGGCGGAAGTGGTGTGGGAATACGGGAACTACCTGTTGCGTCAGGGTGAGTTCGACGCAGGACTGGCGCAGATCCGCCAGGCCATCCGCATCGATCCTTCCCTGCTGCCGCTGGCTATTTCGCGGTCGTGGCGAGCCAACGGGAACGTCAACCAATTACTCGACCAAATGCTGCCGGTGGACGCGGATGCGTATTTCCAAGCACTCGACTTTTTCGCGTCGATTCATGCGGTGGACCCAGGAATGGTCGTATGGCGGCGAATTCTGGCGCTGCAAGCAACGTTTCCGTTGGCCAGGTCCTTTCCATTTCTCGAGGAGTTGATCCGGCAAGACCGGACCGCGGAAACGCGGGAGGTATGGCGCGATGCGGTGGCCAGGTCCGGACCGGTGAGTATGGGCGGGGCGTCCTCACTGGTATGGGATGGCAGCTTCGATCAGGAGTTCGCAAACGGCGGATTGGGCTGGCGCGTGTCGGATTTAGTGGGAGTTTCGTGGGAGTTCGATACCAAAGTTTTCGTTTCGTCGCCGCGCTCCCTGCGGATTGATTTTGGGGGCGCAACGAACCTCGATTTGTGCGCGCCCAGCCAGTTTGTTCCCGTGGAACCGAACCGGACCTACCGTTTTCAAGGCAGTTTGCGCACCGATGTGATCTCGACCGAGAGCGGAATTCGCTTCGCTGTTTTTGACCCCCAACATTCCGACGCGCCAGATCTGCTCACGCCGAGTATCACCGGCACAAATGAATGGGTGACGCAGACCGGGACAATCGCTACCGGTCCATCGACACACTTCCTGGAGATCTGCGTGCGACGCCGGCCGAGCCGGTTGTTTGAAAATCGGTTGAGCGGCACCGCCTGGGTAGACGATATTTCGCTGTACCCGGTCGAAGCGCCGTCCGGTGCGTCCAGCCAATGAGCCTGCTACGGACCGGTATCTGCGCTGCGATCATCTTTTCGGTGCTGGCGTACGGCACGGTGGAGGTGTGGTCAACCTCGGTGCTAGAAATATCGGCCGCCTTGCTGCTGGTGCTCTGGGCTTTATTGGTAGTGAGCGGAACCGTCAAGACAGTTCATTGGAACCCGCTGAACTGGCCGCTCCTCGCGTTCTTGGGGGTGGGCCTAATCCAACTGATTTTTCGAACCACGATGTCTCCGTTTTTCACCCGGGCCGAGTTGCTGAAACTCTTTGCCTGCTTTCTGATCTTCTTCGTGATGACCCAGGCATTCCGGGAGCGAAAGGACTTCGAGTATTTTGCGGGATTCCTGATGGCGCTTTGCTTCGGGGTGTCGCTACTCGGGATCGCCGAATTCTTCACCGCCAACGGGAAGCTGTATTGGACGAGGTCTACCCCCGGCGACGTAGCGTTCTTTGGACCCTATGTAAACCCGAACCATTTTGCGGGCTTCGTCGAGCTGCTGATACCCATAGGTATGGCGCTGCTGGCGATGCGCGGCGTGCGACGCGACCTGATCCCGCTCGCCGGGCTATTTACCGTTCTGCCCATCGGAGCGCTGATTATGAGCGGCTCCCGTGGCGGAATCCTGTCATTCCTGTTCGAGATCGGACTGTTGCTGTTTGTGGCCTGGAGCTTGCGCGCCCGAAAGTCACGACTGGGGACTTTTGGGTTTTTCGTGCTGGCTGGGTTGGCGCTGGTCGCGTGGCTGGGAAGCGGAAAAGCGGTGGAGAAATTCTCACACTTGCGGGCGGGCGAAGTGACGCTTGCCCGGAGATGGTCGATGGTCAAGGGCACTACCGACGTTTTCCTGGCGCACCCGATCGTGGGGAGCGGCCTGAATACGCTGGTGTTGGCTTTCCCGCAGTACGAAAACATGTACGATGCGCGGGTGGTCGACCATGCGCACAACGACTACGTTGAGATTCTGGCAGACACCGGGATCCTCGGCGGACTGTGCGCCCTGGCTTTCCTGATACTGCTGTTCCGCCACGCGGTCGCGAGAATCGAGTCCGAGCAAGGGCATTTCTCGCGCGCCTTCCACGTCGGGGCGCTGATCGCATGCAGCGGCATTCTGATGCACAGTTTTGTGGACTTTAACCTGCACATTACGGCGAATTATTTGCTCTTTCTAATCAATGCCGGCCTAGCGACCTCACCGGTATTCGAATCCGCAGCATCGCGGCGAGGACCGAGACGAGTGGGAATCGAGCGAAATTAGGAGCGAGAAGCGAGGCGGGAACTGGCTCCATTTTGGGCCAGGGTGTTGACCGAAATGGGAACAATTTTCAGTGCGAAATCCTCCAAGTAGTCATCTTAAAATAATAGACTTAGTGGAAACCGAGTGAAACGGTTACCACGTAGTCCTGGTACTTGGTCATCGGGGGATTTCCTGGGTTGACACTCAGAGTATGGGAGGTCATATTGGATTCGGGGTTAAAGCTGTCAATGGACGAATCTACTCGTATGCGCGTCATATCTGCTAGAGCCCAAGCCTGCCTGGCTGATTCCGTTGCTCATGATCAGCATGGCGACGGCGTACGGGCAGCAGAAAACAGCTCCTCAGCAACCGGATGAAATCACCACCGCCCAGGCGAATGAAAAAATCCAGCAACTCGCGGCGCTCAGGCGTCAAACGCCGGTGGAGACCCCGGTCGGCAGCGGCGACGTCCTTCATATCGAAGTGTTCGACGTTCCCGAACTGGCGCGCGACGTCCGCGTGGACCCAACCGGAATGATCAGCCTGCCGTTGATTCCGGGGAAAATACAGGTGGCGGGACTGAACGCGTATCAGGTGCAAGACAAGATTGCCGATCTGCTGCGGGAGAATGGACTGGTGTCGCACCCGGAAGTATCGGTGGTGGTGAAGGAGCAAAACAGCCAACCGGTTACGGTAGTTGGAGCGGTGCAGCACGTTCAGGTGGTGCAATTGGTAAAGCCAACGACGCTGCTGGAGATACTGGCTAATTCCGGCGGAGTGGCTGATGACGCGGGTGCGGTGGTGTTGGTAGTGCGCCGTTCGCCGCTGGCGAAGGCGGTTACCGCGAGTGCCCCCGGGGACGTGGCGACGAAAACGGAGCCGGCCGGAGCGCCCGGGGCGCCGGAAACAAACGATCTGAAGGACGTGCAGGGCAACGACGCGGCGGCGGCGGAAATTGCCGAAATGAACGAAGCCGGTTCGCAAACGATCTCGATCCGGTTAAAGGATTTGCTGGACTCCGGGGATCCGACCTTCAACATTCCCGTTTACGGGGGAGACATCGTCAGCGTGCCGCGATCGGGGATTGTGTACGCCGTGGGGGCCATCCAAAATCCGGGCGGATACGTACTGCAAAGCCGCGGAGAACAAGTGACCGCGCTAAAAGTGGTGGCGCTGGCGCACGGCCTAACCAGTACCGCCAAAGCAAACGACGCAGTGATCGTTCGCAAGAATCCGGACGACCGGACAAACTCAGGAAATACCCGTTAAATTGAAAGAAATCATGAACCGTAAGATCGCGGACGTGCGCCTGATGCCGAATGACATGTTGATCGTGCCGGATAGCTTCGGTCAAGAAGGCTCTCTACAAAGCTGGCGAACTTGCCACCGTCGCGGGAACGGCCCTACTGGTTTACTATCACTAGACGCTGCCGATCCAGAATTCCCATCGTATCGACGAGGCCTGAAATTCCGAGGAGAGAATGGAAGAAGCAAACCGATTAACGGTGCGAGACCGAAGGCCGGAAGCGCCGCTGGCGGTGATCCCCACGCCATCCGCCACTGGGACGGCGTGGGACCAACTGCCGCGGCAACCGCACCTGCTGGATTACCTGATCATCCTGCGCAAGCATCAGTGGCTGGTGGTGACGTTCTTGCTCACCGTAGTGACCATTGTGACCATCGCATCGCTAAAGATGAAGCCGGTGTTTGAAGCGGCAGCTCGGGTGGAGGTGGACAAGGAATCGCAGAACACGCTGCCGTTCCAACAGGCGGATCCGTACGAAGAATTGGAAGACACCGAGAATTATCTCGAGACGCAGGTGCACATCCTGCAGAGCGAGACGCTGGCGTTACAGACCATTCGCTCCATGGATCTGGGGCGATATCCCGAATTCGGCGGTGAATCGGCAGGTCCGAACACAGGCCGAGCCGGACCGGTCAAGCGTCCGACGATTCTGGGTGCGTTTCTGGGCAGCCTGACTGTGAAGCGCGTACCGGATACCCGCCTGATTGAAGTTCAGTTCGATGCGGGTGATCCGCAACTGGCGGCGGCCATAGTGAATACCCATCTCCAGAATTTTATCGAACAGAACTTTCGCAGCCGCTACGATGCGACCACCCAGGCATCGAACTGGCTGGCGTCGGAATTGGAAGAGCTGCGGATCAAGGTGGAGAAGTCCGAGGATGCGCGTATCGCGTACGAGCGCGCCAACCAAATTTGGACCATCGATGAAAAGCAAAACATCACCTCGCAGAAACTCGGAGACGTGAGCAAGGCGCTGACCGACGCGCAGACTGACCTGGTTCAGCGGCAGGCTTACTATCAACTGGCGCACTCCGGAAACCTGGATTCGATGCCCCAAGTTCAAGAGAGCACCGTGGTTTCGCAACTGCAGATAAAAGTCAACGATGCGGAGAACCAATACGAGGATGCGCTGAGTCAATTCGGACCGAACTATCCAAAGGTGCAGCGGCTGGAGAGGGCTAAAAAAGAAGCCGACGATGCGCTTAACCGTGCGAAGCAAGGGATCGTGGCGGTGGTGGATGGACAGTACCGGGCGGCGCGCGACCGCGTGGATTTGCTCACCGAAACGCTGAACCAGCAGAAGAGCGACACCAACGATCTAGCCGAAAAACTGGTGCAATATAACATCCTGGTGCACGAGGCCGAGTCCAACAAGCAGTTGTACGACGGCTTGCTGCAGAAGCTGAAGGAAGCCAGCATCAGCGCGGGACTGAGGTCCAGCAATATACGCATCGTCGATCCGGCACTGGCGCCAGCGAGTCCGTCGCGTCCGCAAAAGGGCCGGAATATTTTGATGGCGTTCGTGGTGGGATTGATCGGAGGCGTGGGACTGGCCTTCTTCCGAGAGTATCTGGATAACACGGTAAAGTCGCCGGACGATATCGAGAATCTGGCCGGGCTGCCCTCGCTGGCGGTAGTGCCGGAGATGCCGAGCATGAACGGGCACCGCAGAAACAACCCGCGGCTGGTGAACGGTGTGACCGACGACGGAACGAACGCGCGCATCGAGTTAGTGTCTTACAACCAGCCGAAATCGCAGATTTCCGAAGCTTTCCGCGCGTTGCGCACCTCGCTATTGCTTTCGCAGGCCGATCATCCGCCCCAAGTGATATTGGTGACCAGCGCGCTGCCGCGCGAAGGCAAGACCACCGCCGCGGTGAACCTGGCGGTAACGCTGGCGCAGTTGGGAGATCGCACCCTGCTGATCGATTCGGACTTGCGGAAACCGGGCGTCCGGCGGGCGTTGAACCTGACCATCCCGCGGGAGATGGGATTGAGTTCCTATCTGGCGGGTGTGGCGTCACTGGATGAGGCTACCGTAACGCACCCAGCGATTCCCAACCTGGTGGCGTTGACCACCGGACCGGTGCCGCCGAGTCCGGCCGATTTGCTGTCGTCGATGCGCATGCGCGAGGCGATTGCCGACCTGCGCAACCGTTATAAGTTCATCGTGATCGACTCCCCACCGGTGATGGCGGCGACCGACGCGGTGATTATCTCGGCGCTGACCGACGGAGTGTTGCTGGTGGTGCGCAGCGGCGAGACACCCAAAGAAGCGTTCAAGCGAACCCGCGATTTGCTGGCGGGGGTGAAATGCCGGCTGTTGGGCGTAGTGCTCAATGCGGTCGACGCGAATGCTCCCGATTATTACTACTCGTATCGCTACTATCCATATGCCTATGGCTACGGTTACGGAGAAGAGAGCCATCGCATGCCGGAACCTCCCGGCGGCGACCGAACCGAAGTGCCGTCGAACCTGTCATCCTAGGAGCCCAAATTGCGTTGTCTAATCACTGGCGGAGCAGGATTCATCGGGTCGCACCTTTCCGAAGCGCTATTGGCGCGCGGAGACGAGGTGACGATTCTGGACGACCTCTCCACCGGCGGCGTGGAAAATATCCGTCATTTGAAAGTGCAACCCGAGGTTTCGTTACTACTTCGATGGTATCGAGAACCGGCAGCTCTTGGCGGAATTGGTGGACGAATCGGACACCGTCTACCATCTTGCGGCAGCGGTGGGCGTACGGCTGATCGTGGAAAGCCCGGTGCGCACGATTGAGACCAACGTCAACGGCACGCAACTGGTGCTCGAGGCGGCGACCAAGAAGAAGAAACTGGTGTTTACCGTGTCCACTTCCGAGGTCTACGGCAAGAGCGAGAAGGTTCCCTTCCACGAGGATGCCGACCTGGTGCTGGGACCGACCAGCAAGTGCCGCTGGAGCTATGCGGCGTCAAAAGCGCTGGACGAATTCCTGGCGTTGGCCTATTGGCGGGAGAAGCGGCAACCGGTAATCATAGCGCGGCTGTTCAACACCGTAGGACCGCGGCAGACCGGACGATACGGAATGGTGATACCGAATTTCGTGCGGCAGGCCCTTTCCGGCTCGGCCATTACCGTCTACGGCAGCGGGCAACAATCACGCTGCTTCTGCGATGTGAGTGACTGCGTGGAAGCAATCCTGCGCCTGACCGCGAACGACAAGGCGGTGGGGGAAGTGGTGAATATCGGAACCGATCAGGAAATCTCGATCGAAGGGCTGGCGAAAATGGTCAAGCAGCGGACCCGCAGCGATTCGCCGATCACCTTTATGCCCTACGAACAAGCGTACGAGCCGGGTTTCGAAGACATGCCGCGGCGTGTGCCGGCGCTGGGAAAGCTCGAGCGCCTCACGGGCTTCCTGCCATCGAAGACCCTGCCGCAGATCCTGGATCGGGTCATCGAAGATATGAAGAAGAACGGTTCAGCGCAGTTGGTGCGCGAGCGAACCGCGGCCAAGACGTCCGGGCCGCGCGAACAACCCGGAGCGATCGCCTGATTACTTCCGCCGCCCACACCGGCCGTGGAGGGCGCCTCATCGCACTCCAGAGCGACAGCGGCCCGCACCGCCGCGCGCGCAGGGATCAATCTCACTTTCATCTCCAACGCCAAGGCAAACTTTTCCCGCACGGTATTGCGGGTTAGGATAGCTCCGTGACCGAACCCATAAACGAACCGAAGCGCCGGCCAAAGCTCTCCGTGGTAATTCCCGTCTACAACGAAGCGGATACGATCCAGGAGATTTTGCGCCGGGTGGCCGCGGTGCGGATCGATAAGGAGATCGTGGTGGTCGACGACTTTTCCACGGATGGCACCCGGGACGTCCTGCGGCAGCTGGAAATGGGCGGGGGCCGACTTCCAGCGAGACACCGGGCGGGGATGCAGGTCTTGCGGGTAGCAACCTGCGAGTGTTCTATCAGGATCGAAATCAGGGCAAAGGCGCGGCTTTGCGGCGCGGCTTTGCGGAAGCGCGGGGAGAAATAGTGCTGATTCAGGACGCCGATCTCGAATATAACCCCGAAGACTATGGGGCGCTGCTCGATCCGTTCGAGCGCGGGCTGGCAGCGGTGGTGTACGGAAGCCGATTCAGCGGCGGAGCTCACCGCGTGCTGTTTTTCTGGCATTCGGTCGGAAACCGGTTTCTAACGCTGCTATCGAATATGTTCACCGACCTCAATCTCACCGACGTGTGGACTTGCTACAAAGCGTTCCGGCGAGAGGTGCTGGAGCAGATCGTGATTCGAGAAAACCGCTTCGGAATTGAGCCGGAAATCACGGCGAAAGTGGCGCGAGGCAAATGGCCGATATTTGAGGTACCGATTTCCTATGACGGCCGGACGTACGCACAGGGCAAAAAAATTACCTGGAAGGACGGGATCCGGGCGCTCGTGTGCGTTCTACGCTACAACGTTTTTGACAGCCGTCCTTGATCCACTTATGCCGTTCGCGACAAAACTCACAAGACCTGAAAAGCTGATGTGCCTGCTATTTCTGGTCACACTGCCCTTGATCAATCCGTGGGTGCGCGGCGACGGAGTGGGGTACTACGCGTACGCGTGAGCGATTTTGATCCAGCACAATCTGGATTTCCGGAGCGATTGGGAGCACGCGAATCAGTCGTTTCGGATGGTCAAGCTGGATGACGAGGGACAAGTCAGGCCGCAGGAATACACGCGCACGGGATATATCAACAATCATTTCGCTATGGGATCGAAGAATTAGGGGAGTTCAGCGGCGTCTTCGCCTATCTGAGCTTGTTTGCGTGGTTTGCGACGTTCGGAATGGAATCCATCCCGGTGCGAGAATCGTCGCGCGACCGGAAGTCCAAGACAAGGAACTATTTGAATTGGATGCTACGCCATGATCGCGCATCTCGGAGAATGGGATCCGCTTACCGACGGAGTGAAGGACTATTGCACATTTGTGGGCGATGCCATGCGGCGGCCCAGGGACGCCTGGGAATTGGAGGCACTCGGCTGGGAGAAATTCGGTTGGGGCCGGCCCGCACCGCGCCGCCTCGACGCTCTGAGAAGGTAGGGTCCGAATCCATAAGAGCTGCGCGAAAGACGAAATCCGAATAGCGTGGGTGGTTTCGATCGCAAATGATTATCCGTATTCTGCCATTCCGAATCTCCAAGTGGGACTCTAGGAGGAAGGGGCATTTTGGTTCGCCCCGATCCGTTCCCTGTCAATACCACATAGTCGAACGCGTCTGGCCCTGGATTGCTAAACGTGGTGTCATACACGCGGTTCCGGTCTGCCAGTGCCCACCAGTATTCAGTCGTTAAAACGCCTGCATTCACCGGCACCTCCTCCCGCACCCTCTTTATGTTGAATGTTAGCGACTGATCCGTGGGTAATGCCCACAAGATCTCCTTCGCGCGAAATAAGGCATCGAGACCAACAGCCAAACAAGAGCCGCGAACGCCACCGGCGGGCGCCAGCGGGATGGAGGCACCAATCGAGATGTCCGCCAGCCGAGAGCGACACAGGCAATCAGGAGCCACGATCCCGAAAACCAGAAATAGGTGTACTCACCGGGCATCAAAACCACCAGCAAAAGCAGCGAAAATGCCGCCGCGACGAATCGGTACATGTGGTCCCTTTTGGACGGGTGTCGAACCGCCAGCACCAGAGGCCAAACATGAGGCATCCGGCGACAAGAAGGGCTTTAGCGAACCCATACCAAAGCGCTTCTATCCGACTCCGAAGGAAGCCTCTATGAATATTATTGTAGGGATTGCTGGAATCTCCAGCCACAGTTGGCCGATACCATCCTGGATCAGTTGGCGGTATGCCGAAGGGTGATTAATGAGAATTGGCGCCATACAAATGGCTAGCACAGCGAGAGCAATGAGTGCCGTGCTCGCGAGATTCCGCAATTTTCTGACGCGACTGCGCTCTCGCAGAGTGACCTCCCATCCAACCAGCGATCCGAGAAACAAGCCAGCGCCGGGACTGGTCGCGCAACACAAGCCCAATAGCGCGCCTCCATCGGAACCGCGAGTTTAAGGGGAACCTCGCTTCGCAGCGCGAGCGCGGCCCCTAAAGCGAACACAATTCCTAGCTCGTCGGGTCGGCCCACGGTTCCGAGCGGTAGCAAGAGCGCGCCGCAAAGAACCGCGACGCTCCAGGGTACACCGTGTACCAGCCGGGCGACCAAAGTCCCCACACCAAACCAGCAAAAGGTGGATAGCCAGGTCGTACAGAATGCAAGATCTGGGACCAAAACCGACTACTTTTGTGTAGACACCGAAGAGAAAAGGATAAAGTGGCGGATACGCAAAAGATACCTCGGACACCGGAGGAACGAGGGAGTTGGAAGCCCGTACATTCCGGAGCAGCAAACCGACCAGTGGCCGCCCAGTTCCTTCCCGCTGCTTTGAAAAACACCTCATCGGTCACCGCGAAACGGCCAGGGATCAATTCCGTAATACAATAAAGCCCACTGAGGACGAATAAGCATGCCAGCGCCCTATTTCGCCTCGAAAGCTTATTCCTTGTCATTCTTCTTCCTTTTTTGCTCGGAGACCTCACCGTATCACATGCGGGATGATGTCCGGTGCCTTGTAACACAGATGAAGCCGTTGCGGATTAGATTCCACCTCGATGTGATCTGATTCCGATGCCGCAGCGACAGCAACTCCTCGCGAGCGTTCGGGCAATCCCTTGACTGGATTTGAATCCAAACGACCACGCGTGAAGCTCGAGCTTAAAACTTATCGTCAGCTATGTCGTAAAGTTCTGGAGCGGGATGGCTGGCGTTGCCGAATTCTGCGGACGAGGGGAAGATCTTTAAGTCCATCACCTCCAACCTCGGAGTCGCCTTGGTGATGGCACGGCTGAGAATCAGATAGTTCTTTGTGCCATGTGTCGCCCGAAAGCTCATCGACTACAGTAAGACCTCGCGAGCGTCAATACGTTGGTGGTGGCGGTCCGCGAATCGACGCTATAAATGGTGTTGCGAATCTGGCGCCTGAGCATCAAGGAGCCCCACGCTTAGCCACCACCTGCAGCCTGGAGGGGAGCCAAATACTCGCGGAACAGACCGCCAAGGCCTACGCGGGGAGACGGGCCGACGGAAAATCCGAGTTTACCCTGCGTGCTCTGCCGACTATCGAACCTACGGCTCGGGACACCGCTTACGTGTAAGGTTCAAATGATCACAACGATCACCCCTGCGTCAAGGTATTGGTTCTCGCAGACAAAAAAAATGGCGGCCTGGGCGGGATTTGAGTTCTAATCATACCCATCGAGAACGGACTCTTGGTGGTCGCGAACCGCAAGTTCACCGGCACTTCCCGAATGCGAGACACTTTCATTCTAGCGGGCTGCGCTACATCCAGCATGAAGGATTTTGGCCTATACGTAAAGCAAATTTGGACTAAACCGCTACGCGGTAGGCGGTGGCGCTACAGTTGTGTGGGCTTATCCGGTCATCCTCGTCACTATTACAGTTGAACATCTCTCGCCCCTCTGTGAGGTCTTTTGCGGAAGCATGGAGGGGCTGCTGCTTGCAGCAAATTCCACTTCGCAAAGGAGTTCTCTATGACTTCCCTTCGACAGCGCATGACGGAAGACATGCAGGTGCGGAATCTCGCCCTGAACACGCAAACCTCTTATCTGCAACAGGTCTCCCTGTTCGCACGTCACTGCAATAAATCCCCGGAACAGTTGGGTCCCGAGCATATCCGCGACTACCAGGTTTTCCTGACCAACGAGAAGAAACTGGCGCCCGGTTCGGTCCTCATCGCGGTTGCGGCACTGCGTTTCCTCTATAAAGTTACTCTCCACAAGAAACTGGACTTTCGGGAGATGTCATCCCAGCGCCGAAAAAGCCACAGACACTTCCCGTCGTTTTGAGCCCGGAGGAAGTTCTCCAGTTTCTTGGCTGCGTTCTTGACAGAAAGCATCACGCCATTCTGACGACCTGCTATGCCGCTGGCCTGCGTATCTCCGAAGCTGTTCATCTCGCCGTTCCCGATATTGATAGCGCAGCGGATGGTCATCCGTGTGGATCAGGGTAAAGGTCAGAAAGATCGATACGTGATGCTCTCACAGAAGCTGCGGGAGATCCTCCGTGACTGGTGGCGCGTGGAGAAACCCGGGCGCTGGCTTTTTCCAGGCGACATCGAGGGCCGGCATATCACCAGGGATGCCGTGGAACTGGCCTGCCAGAAAGCCCGCCTCCGCTTCCCGGTTCCCAAGCCAATTACCCCCCACTGCCTGCGACATGCCTTCGCCGTTCACATGCTCGAAGCCGGTACCGATGTCCGCACGATTCAACTGCTGCTCGGCCACCGCAGCCTCGCTACCACGGCGCGCTATCTTGCGGATCGCGACCAGCAAAGTATGTTCGAGCATCGAGTCCCGCTCGACCTGCTGCCTCGCCCTGTTCCCTTTGAGCCCAAACCCGCACCGCCTCAGCATTTTTGAACGGCGGGGCCCATGGATCGCCCGAAGCTGGAAGTGGCGGACGTGTTCCGCCGCTATGGCGAAGCCTATCGCGAACAACATGGCGCGTCGATGTCCACAGGGCAGCGGCGCGTCATGGCCGCCATCGAGGTGTGCCGGACAGCCGCTCTCGGCGGCCATCTGGAGCGCTGCGACGTGCTGTGATCATGAGCGAAACGCTTTCAACTCGTGCCGGGATCGCCATTGCCCAAAATGTCAGTCCCTTGCCCGCGCCCAATGGCTTGAGGACCGCAAGGCCGAACTTCTTGACGTCCCTCTATTTTCATGTCGTCTTCACCGTGCCGGAAGAGATTGCCGCGATCGCTCTCCAGAACAAGGAGGTTGGTCTACAGCATTCTCTTCCGGACCACTGCCGAGACCTCTGAAAACCATCGCGGCGGATCCCAAACATCTCGGTGCGGAAATCGGCTTCTTTGCCGTCCTGCACAGTTGGGGACAAAACCTCCAGTTTCATCCGCATCTGCATTGCGTCGTGCCCGGCGGCGGGACCGTCGCTTAGCGGTGATCGCTGGGTTTTCTGCCGACCAGACTTTTTCTTACCGGTCCGGGTTCTGTCCTCTCTGTTCCGCCGGCTCTTTCTGGAGTCCCTTGAGAAAGCATTTGATGCCGGCAAACTTCACTTCTTCAGCTCCCTGGAACCGCTCCAGAAACGGCCGCGTTCACCCGGCATCTCGATCCCTGAAAGAGCGCGATTGGGTTGTCTATGCCAAAGCTCCGTTCGCAGGACCCGAGCAAGTGCTCGATTACGTGGGCCGCTATACCCACCGCGTCGCCATCTCCAATAATCGCCTGCTCGACATCGAAGACGATCAAGTGCAATTCAACTGGAAAGACTATCGCGGAAGCGACCAGCTCAAAACCATGACCCTGAACGGCGGAGAATTCATTCGGCGTTTCCTGCTGCACGTGTTACCGAACGGGTTCCAGCGCATTCGCTATTACGGATTTCTGGGCAACCGCCACCGCGAGGAAAAGTTCGCGTGTGCCGCCACCTGCTCGGCATGCCGCAGGGCGAAAGGAAATCAGACCGAACCGGTGACGGAAACAGACTACCGCGACCGTTACGAAGACCTCACCGGCCGTTCGCTCCGCCAATGTCCCCATTTGCCAGCAGGGCCACATGGTCGTTGTCCAGATCCTCCCGCGGTGGTCCGCCTCATCTCCAGCATTCGCGGACTCCTCATGATCATCGCAGCGCGATTCCGAACTCGCTGGCCAAACCTGTGTCGCTCATTCGGCACCACAGGAGAAGTGCACACGATTCACGGCCTCCCCTCTCAGGTTCCCTGATCCGGCGGTTAATCACCCCGCTATCGGCTGAAGACAGCCACATCTCAAACAGCCCCTGCGCGCACCTTCCACGCCTACATGCACCCTGGGCGTTCTCTCACTTCTCGATGGGAACCGACCATTCAAAACCCATAGGCCGACCTTGGAGCGGTTCAGTCCAACCCGTCTTTAGCTCACCGCCGCGGCGTTCAACAGTTTATCTTTCTCTTCACAAATCCTGTCGCCGCGCCGCCGACCTAAAAACGCTCTGCCTTATGCGACACTACAATGACGTACCTTCCCGCGGAGAACCGAGCGCTGGGATACCCTACGACCAGTCGCCACCTCTACTGACGGAATAGGGTCGCTCAATCTGTACTGGCAAGGCCTAGCCTTCGTGCTATAGCATTTCCTTTAGATCGATCCTCGTAACATGGAGGGCCCTCGGTGACGATGTGCTCGCGCGACTCCTTGTACCAACGGTCTCCGATGCAGGCCGTCCGGGAGATGCTCGTCCGCACGATTTTCCTCTCTCTTGTGTTTTCACTTTATTCCCTCGCGCAAGCGCAAACGGCGAGTATCACTGCGAAGAATGCGAAGGATCACCTCGGCAGCGAATCCTACTACCCGAATAATCTTCACGTTGGCGGCGGAACTTTCGGGGGATCCACCGCCACTTTCAATCCCAATGCGTTTTCCACCACCTATCCGAACGATGTGAATTTCGGGAGCGGCGTGCCGTGGTTCGACGTGAAGGCGTTTTGCGCTTCAGGATCACAAACTACAACCACGGGAACGATTACCGGCAGCACGACAACGCTGACGTTGGCGAGCGCGATTGATTTCACAACATGTCCATCACCAGCACCGACCGGAGCGCCGACGGGGCAGGGCGTCACGATTTATCACGCGGGCGCGGCACCGACGATTTCCGCACCCACCGGTATCGCGGTCACGCAAGGCGGAACACCCGGGTCCACCAGCTACGGCTACCAGATCGTTGCGAACGATTACGCGGGCGGCGCGACAGCGGCCACAACCACAGTGGCGACCACCAAAGGCAACGCCACACTCTCCACGACGAATTACAACGTGGTGTGCTTCACACCATCTGCGGGCGCAGCAAGCTATTCGATCTATCGCGGCGGCGCATATCTGGTAACAACTTTCGACTCGACGCCGCCCAGCGTCTCGTACTGCTACTGGGACACTGGCTACAATGAGAACGGTCAGGGATGGGGAAACTCAACGACTACCAAGCCGGATTGGTTGCCGTCAACCCCAGGGGCCGCGGTGAATGATTGGTGCCGGACCACGATTGCCAGAGGAGCAGGAACAACTTCACTGACGCTTTCCGCTTTGTGCCCAAACGCCGCAAGCGGTCAAATAGTGAAACATGATGACACACCAGCCATCCAAGCGGCGGTGAACGCCTGCAATACCGCAGCGGGGGGCACGGTTTATTTTCCGGTGCGTGGGAATTTCAACGTTGGCTATATCAATTTCCCGCCCTCCTCGCCAAGCCGCGGCTGGATCATTCTTCATATTGATGGTCAACTTTCACTGACCTATCCGATCACTTTTGGAACCCCGCTTACATATGGGCAGCAGAACAAGATTCGCATCACAGGTGGCACTGGTGGTAGTTCCGCCAGTTCTCAGTTTCCACCGAGCAACGTTGGCCTTATCAACTCGGGCTTTGTTTCGCCAGTCATCCACATCATGTATCAGAATGGTGCGAGCCTCGCTCCGTTCGTATTCGATCACATCGGAATCTATAACCGAGGAATTGGCGGGGGCGACGGGATCGTAAATGACGGCGGCAATTCCGGCGGCCTGTACATCAGTAATGTGGACGTTGCGACGACCGGTACGGCACTGAAGATTGGCTATGGCGGGTACGGCGGCGGAGCGAACGGGCCATGCACCGCCGGCGGAGGGTTTGGCGCGTACGTCGATCACAGCACGTTCACCAGTTATTTCGCCGGCGATCCGCTCACCAATTGCGATGGCTGGACCATCGACATCACTTTCGGGCTCGCCTACTTCGATACGATCACGCTCGTCGGCCAGGGCATTCATACGATGGGGATGGGCACGACGGATTGGAACAAGATTTATGAGGAATCGGGCACGACCACAGGATTTCTGACATGGGACACCAGGGGCGGCACCTGCAATCCGCAGTGCGGATCAAATTCGTTTCGGCACGTGGAGTTGGCTGATGCAATTGGGGGCGGGAACACCTATTTCATCAACACGGTGAACGGAACTTCGACCCCCCTAGGGATTTACGCGGATTTTGACAGCGTGGAAGGAGTTGGATCATTAGTGGGGGGTACCACGCCGATAGGTGGTTGCGTGCTCAATCAGAACGGTACCATCTTAGCGGACACGATTCCGGGAGAATGCAGTCGGTCGGGTGGCACTATAAACGGAGCGCTTACTGGAACGGGCGGCAAGAGCGGAATCAATATGCGTGCGAATATGACCAGCAGTAGCGGACTCAATGCCGCCAATTCATGGAACCTTGGAAATGTTAGCACGAGCGGTGGTATGTTGGCGATGGAAGCTGGCAGCGGGTTCACCGGCAACTATCTCACCATCTTCGATCCTTCCAGCACGGTCAGCTCTAACACCATTAATGCATCCATCGACGCTAGCTACAACTTCAATACCATTGGCGCTTTTAAGTCCACGATGGCGACCGGCACCGCGCCGATGACCGTTGCCAGCACCACGCCGGTAGCGAAATTCACAGCACAGTACGCGCAGAGCACGCAATATTCCGGAACTACATCGAGAATCGGCGGTGGTCCTCTCGGCGCTGGAATTTGCACCACAGGTTCGGTAGTGATCACCGGCGCGGCCACAACGATGACCGTAGCCGTTTCCCCCGCTGCCGATCCGGGAACTGGATTTATATGGGAAGGATTCGTTTCTGCGTCCAACACAATTACGGTTCGTCTGTGCAACATCACTTCCGGCGCGCTTACGCCTGCGTCCACAACGTACAACGTGCGAGTGATTCAATGAGCGAAACCAATGGAACGAGCACAAAGGTCTGGAACAATTTGGCGATTGCGCGCTTGGTGCATCGTGGTCACTGGAATCGTGTTTTTGTTTTTCGGGGGTATCGCCATCATTATGTCCGTCGATATTCCGAATACGACATGCTGCCTCTGCAAGCGCAGAGCAAAGCCATTCCCGATTCGCTCCAGCGTTTGGAGGAAGAACAAAGTTCTCAAAAGCTCGCCATCGCATCCATGCAGAGACGAGTTGAATTTTATGACCAGGCACTCCCCCTCCATGGATTGGCCGCCAGCAAACGAAAAGCAATGATCCAAATATCGGTGAAATCTCTACGATGAAAACCGCTGTTACCCGCACCGAACGGGCGGCCTGCGGTGGTGACGCAATTTTGAGCGTGTAGCTGATCCGGCAGGCGTTTTTGCGCGGGATTTCCACCCGGCACGTGGGGCGTGTGGCGGCGGTGTTGAGCGAGCGATTAGCAAGCCTTCCGATCTTCACCGGCGGCCGTGGCGGGCCGGAGATTCGACCTTTTTGCGAATCGGCGGAAGTGAAGTGCCGCCAGTGCTCGGAAGGGCTGGAGCGAGCCATCGTCGATTTTGGTGCGGATGATGCCTTTGCCGGGGCGGCGGCGAAGCGGAGCGAACATTACGGGATTGCGGTGCCCGTGAGCACCCTCCGCGCGGTGACGGAGAAACATGGGGCGGCGATGCAGGCGAGGCAGAGACCAGCAGGTCCGTGGCCCGACGATGCGGGCGTGCCGGTGCTGATTACCGAGATGGATGGAAGCATGGTGCCGGTGGTGGAGACGGCGCCGCCGATGGCGGGAGAAGCGCCGAGGGATCGCCGTAAGACGCGGAAGCTGAGCTGGCGAGAGGCCCGCTTGTGTTTGGCCTATGAACCAGGTTCCGTGACTCCGGTATTTGGCGCGACCATGGGCAGCGTGGAGGAAGTCGGGGAGCGTCTGGCTTGCTGCGCGCTGGAAGCTGGCGCAGGAAGGCAGACGAAGTTCCATGGCGTGGGAGATGGAGCTGTTTGGATTACCGAGCAGATGGAGCTGCAGTTTGGGACCCCAGCGGAGTATTTGATCGATCTGTATCATCTTTGCGACTACCTTGCGGCAGCGGCCGAGGTGATTGCCAGAGCAGAGAAAGCAGCCTGGATGCAGGAGAAAAAGGATAGGCTGAAGGAGAATCGCTGGCCGGAGGTTGTGGAAGCGCTGCGGCCCTTTTTGGAGGAAGACATCCGCAGCGAGGACGAGGCTCTGGTTCGTGCTTGTTTTCGCTACCTCTCCAATCGTACGAAATTCCTGGATTACAAAAAGGCTCTAGCCGCGGGCTTGCCCATCGGTTCCGGCGAGATTGAAAGTGCTCATCGCTATGTGATCCAGCGCAGGCTAAAGATTGCCGGGGCCGGCGGACGACAGAAAACCTCAGCACATGCTGGCTCTTTGTGTTGTGCGGGCGAACCGAGATTGAGAAGATTACTGGAGCGATGTCCATCAGAAAGCTGCCTAAATTGACTCGCACTTCCAATTGCACCCCTCTTCGCTGGCGCGCTTGCGGCAACATTGCTACATATATTATTATGCCGGATTGATGTCCAACGCCCGATTCTTCAATTTAAACAGGTAACCGGCATAAAATGCCCAGCTTGGTTGGACGGTGACCACCACAAGAAATTGCTCCCAGGAGTATGGCGAGTCGGTCTTAAGGAGTCAGGCTCGCATATCTTTGGCGATCTTCGTCGTCTTCGCCTCACTCTTCGCCGCGCTGCATTCAACAGATGTTAGCGTTGTGGATGGATCATATCGGTGCCTTGAGGTCTATCAGAGACAGGCTCTTTTTTTCCACCAAAACACCCATATGCTGTATCCCGTGGACGTTCTTATATGGGTGCGCATGGCCGCCCTCTTGGGCATCAAAGCCGGCAGCCCTCTGCAGTTCTTGTCTATTGTGGACGTGATGAACGGATTAGCTGGCGCGGCTTCGCTGGCCGTGTTCAGCTTTCTAATATATCTGGCAACGAGTTCACGGAATTTGTCAGTACTTGTTACTACAGCCTACGGCCTGTCGGCTGCATTCCTTGAACAAGCTACTAACGCCAACGAGCCGATGGTCAGTATGCTTTGGGGAATGTTGGCAATCCTGTTTGCGGTAGCGTCGTTTCGATACAGGTCGAATTGGCCGATCATAATCTCCGGCGCGTTGTTCGCATTGTCAATGGCCACCTTTCAATCTATGGTTCTTCTGGCTCCTGCAGCCCTGTTTCTCGTTTGGCGATGAGGAGCCGCGCTACTGGAACTGCAGCATTTGCGTTAGGCGCTGTTTCTTGCGGTATCCGCCTTGACTGGCTTACTGGCTACTCGGGTTCAGGAATCCGGTCGCGATGCTGGGACACTTTTTTGTACACGATGGGGCCCGGGCGTTTATGAGGTTTACGGTCGGTAAAATATTGGCAATACCGATTGGTCTATCTGGCAACATATTCCCGATGTTCTATTATTTCAAGTTCACCGGGATGCGGAGCGTAGGGCCGACCCTTGCCGTTACAAGCATTGCAGTCTGTGTATTTTTTGCACTGTGCCTAGCTCAAGTCTTCCGCATGCGTAGCCTCTTGAGTCCCGCCGCTCGAATCGCGCTCATAGCGGCGGTGATTGGACTCGGTCTTACTGCGTACCCGCTCTTGCGTTGGGACCCGACTTACGGAAAATTGTGGCTTGCACCGCTCCTTTGCGTCGCATTTATCGTCGCGATCGCGCTGAGCATCACTCCCCGCGCCCATAGTTTGGCAATATTCTTGTTGTCAGTCATTTCCCTGAATCTTCTTTGGGCCGAGCGCCACCGGGTAGACGGCACACCATTCATGGCGGAGGCGGGACAACTAGCCAGCACCGTGGCAACTGACGATCTTGTAGTTGGCGACTGGGATCCTATTTCTACCCTGTACAGCGCTATTTGGGTTGACGAGAGATCGAATTTGCGGCGGTCAATCTGGGCGCAAAATCAACATTACTTTTCGTTCACGACTGAAGCCACTTTGTACGGCGATGGTGTCATACCACGACTGCAGAAGGCTATTGATGACACGGAGCGGAACGGCGGCCGAGTGTACTTTATGAATTTACTGGATGTTTCCAAGCCGACCTGGGACTCTTTTCTTGGATCGAGATGTGGGGTGCCCTACACTGAGATGGATGCGTACCGGCAAAATTCAACTGTCAGAGCATTCTTCGGGAACTTCCCACTAAGGCGGCTCAACGATTGAACACGAAATTTGCGCTGGACGATCTCTTGCAGCTTCGAATGCAAGAGTTCAGCAGACTCGGAGGCTCGAGTTCACCGGTCGCTCGAGCCAGAGTAGGTCGTCACAGAAGCTCTTTTCCGTCTGTGCCATCCAGATCCCACCCTCCGCCAACCACCGCTGAAGCCTTTGTTGTTATGACGGTCGGCGGAATCTCGAACAGGATCAACCAATTGATGGCACGTCGAGGAGAAGACCAACGATTGCAAGCCCGGCGAGTCGGGGCGATCATGCGCGGGCTCGGCATTTCCACGAAGAGCCTGGGAAACTTAGAACGGGGCATCCAACTGACCCTGGACGCTCGCGAGAAGATACATAGGCTCGCACAGCGATTGGGCTTCACCCGTAAGGATCTGCTTAATTTATTCGGTAGCGAGCAGGAGTTCGGAGGAGCGCGGTGTAGGGCATGTGAAAAACTTGGGCTCACGGCCGGACTAAAATTTGTCGAGCCTGCAAAACCAACGAGCGTTCGTCAAATCCGGAGCCAAAGGCCAATGCCACCGAATTCGGAAGGTCCGAATTCGATCGATACCATATAGTTCGTGACCGCAATCGCGCGCATCACGATGTGGCCAAGTCAGCTGGAGAGGGTCCTGGCGCGGCGGCTGAACGTTGTGAACGTTCCCAGGTAGATAGCGTCGCTTGAGCCCAGCTATTTTCCAGAGGTTAGCTGACCAAACAACGGCATTGCTGCTCTTTCGCGGCCTTGGAAGCTCGTACGGATCGGTACGGCCCACCATCATTCCAGCAGCGGAGGGGCATCGGCCGCGAGATGTGCTGGAGCAGATCGTGATTCGAGAAAACCGCTTCGGAATTGAGCCGGAAATCACCGCCAAAGTGGCGCGAGGCAAATGGCCGATATTTGAGGTGCCGATTTCGTATGACGGCCGGACGTACGCAGAGGGCAAAAAAAATCACCTGGAAGGATGGAATCCGAGCGCTGGTGTGCGTTCTACGCTACAATGCTTTTGACCGGCGTCCTTGATCCACATATGCCGTTCGCGACAAAACTCACAAGACCTGAAAAGCTGATGTGCCTGCTATTTCTGGTCACCTTGCCCTTGATCAATCCGTGGGTGCGCGGGGACGGAGTGGGGTACTACGCGTATGCGCGAGCGATTTTGATCCAGCACAATCTGGATTTTCGGAGCGATTGGGAGCACGCGAATCAGTCGTTTCGGATGGTCAAGCTGGATGACGAGGGACAAGTCAGGCCGCAGGAATACACCCGGACGGGATACATCAACAATCATTTCGCTATGGGATCGGCGCTTTTGTGGACGCCGTTTTTGATTGTGGCCCACCTGGGGGTGGTGTTGTACAACCTGGCCGGCGGACACGTCGCGGCCGACGGCTTTTCGCCGCCGTATCTCACCGCGATGGCGCTGGGGACGGCGACGTGCGCTTTCGTGGGGCTGTTTCTAGCGTACCGGGTGGCGCGTAAGCATTTTGGGGAGCGCTGGGCGTTGCTGGCCACCCTGGGCATATGGTTCGCGAGCCCCTTGCCGATCTACATGTATTTCAATCCGTCGTATTCGCATGCCGCATCCATTTTCAGCGTGGCGTTGTTTATTTTCTATTGGGACGGGACCCGGGAAAACCGCAGCGGACTGCAGTGGCTCGGGCTGGGTCTCTGCGGCGGGCTGATGATGGACGTGTATTACCCGAATGCGATTTTCATGCTATGTCCATTTATCGAATCGCTGGTAGGGTATTGGAATTCGCTCCGAGAGAAACCGTGGAATCGCGCCGCATTTTTCCGGCTTCTTGGATTCGACCTGGAGTTTTGCGCCGGCGTGGCGATCGGATTCTTGCCTTCGATGATCGTGCACAGGGTCTTGTTCGGCAGCGTTTTTAGTTTGGGGGATTATCAGTACGACCCGTGGAACTGGAGCGCGCCGTGGCGGTGGGATGTGCTGTTTTCCTCGGATCACGGTCTGCTGAGCTGGACGCCGATTCTGTGCCTAGCAGTTATCGGATTGTTCATGTGGGGTAAGATCGATCGGCTGGTGGCCGGAAGCCTGCTGGCCAGCGCGTTCGCTTACTACTATCTGATCGCATCGTATCCAGCGTGGGATGGCTTGTCGTCTTTTGGATCGCGATACTTTCTGTCGGTGACGCCGATTTTTGTGTTCAGCTTGACGGCATTCTTCAGCGGATGCGCGGCAGCCTGGAACGCGCCCGCGCGATGGCGATCGCGGCGCGAACCCTGGTTGCTTTGTTGATTGCGTGGAACCTGCTCTTCATGTTCCAGTGGGGCGCGCACATGATCCCGGTTCGGGGTCACATCTCGTTCCAGGCCATGGCGCGAGCGCAATTCACCACCGCTCCGGTGCGGCTGAAAGACACTCTGCTGAAATACCTGACCCATCGAAAAACCATGATGAATCAAATCGAGAATATCGATGTGCAGCAAATCCGCGAACAACAACGCCGGGAGCACCCCAATCTTCCTTAGACATTCAGCACACTTCCTTCGAAGGCGTCTCCGCTAATGTCACCCGCTTCTTCCTCCGCGCCCAAACAACAGCTCAGAGCCCGAGTTCTGACGAATACCATCGTGCTAATCGGCGGCCGGGCGATTTCCATAGGCTTTTCGGCAGTGGCCACTTCGCTACTGGCACGATACCTAGGCAGTGAAGAATTGGGAGAGTTCAGCGCCGTCTTCGCGTATCTGAGCTTGTTTGCGTGGTTTGCGACGTTCGGAATGGAATCCATCCTGGTACGAGAATCGTCGCGCGACCGGGAGTCCGCCGGAAGTATCGTGCGCACCGGTGTGATGCTGATGACGCTGTTGTGCGCCGCGACGGTCATTCTGGCGCTGTGCATCGCGCCCCATGCAGGCTACCGGGACCGGCTACTGGTGCTGGTGGCCATCGCCGCCATCGAAACCCTGCTCGCACCACTGCGATTGCCTGGGCTGGTTTTTCAGGTGGATTTGCGACAGTGGTACGGCGTGGGAATCAACGTGATCCGGCAGGGCCTGTGGCTGGCGTTGATCATCGCGCTGCGGGAATATCACGCTCCGCTCACGTATGTAGTAGGGGCGCGAATCGTGGTGGCGACGGTTGAGGCCTTGCTGATCTGGTTCGCGAGCCTCAGATTCTTTTCGGCGGGCACCAGGGTCCTATGGCACAAAGCGCCGCACTACATTAAGGAATCGTTTCCAGTGGCGATCAGCACGATGCTGGCCGGTGTATATCTGCGGATCGACCAGGTGATGCTGCACAATATGGTTTCCGACCGGGTCCTGGGACAGTACGCGGCGGCAGTGAAGGTGAGCGAGCTGTTGGAGACTGCACCATCGGCGCTGCTGTATTCGCTCGCGCCGATCCTGTCGGTTGCCGCTGGAATCCCGGTTCAATTTCAGGCCTTCCAGGCGCGGACGTTCCGCTATCTCAATGTATGTGCCGCCGGCGTGTGCGTGTCGATGACCGTGGGAGCGCCGCTGATTGTCAAGTGGCTTTACGGCTCGAAATTCGCAGCGGCCGCCCCGCTGCTGCAGATTTTGATTTGGTCGGAGATGGCGGTATTTTTTGGAGCGCTGGTGGCGAACATTTTGGTGGCGCGGAATTTGCAGCGATATCTTATGGTGCCCACGGCGGCCGGCGCGATCGTAAACGTGCTCCTAAATCTTTACTTGATACCGCGCTACCACGCCGTCGGCGCCGCGATCGCGACGGTAGCCAGTTACACCGTCGGATGGATGGTGGTTCTGCTGTTTTTCTCGGAGACCCGATCAACGATATACGATGGCTGGAAAACAGCGTTGCCGGCTTTGCTGGTGGCGGGAGGTTCGGTGGGCGTTGCGGCGCTGTTGCCCTATGGGAATGGCCTGCGATTGCTGGCGGGGGTAGTCACGTTTGCGGCCGGAGCGCTGTTGGGCCGGTTGATCCACCGCGAAGATGTGGCGTTTGCATGGTCGGCGGTGGTCGGCATTTTTCCGAAGGCGGGATAAGATGCAGGGTCGCTCAACCCAGTAAGGAGGCTCTTCATTATTGAGGCTGGACCCGGGCCCCCAAAACGTAGCTGAAAGGACCCCTTGAGAGACGCTATCGTCACTTCTGGCTGGGTTTGGGGGGCGCTCAATGTGCCCGAACGGTTGGCATTGTCACTCGCCCACGCGGGCGCCCGTGTCCTCTACTGCGAGAACCCTTTATCGTTCGTCCGTGAGCCCGTGCGGCCATTGAAGGAAAGAGAAAAAAACGTCTTCGCGTATAAACTTGCGCATATAAGTCACCGGCTGAACCGCCTGCCTTTTTTTTCGCGGCTTCAGGCTAAAATTCTCGCCAATCAAATCGAGAGCGAAGGCACGGCAACTGAAGCTGAACCGCCCGATTTTCTTTTATCCCCACGGAGAGTCTTACCGGACACTTTCTCGCGAAATGAAGCAACGAGGCTTCGATCTGGTCCACATGTGTATGGATTATCATATCCAAATACAAATTGAACACGTGCAACTCTCCGACGTAACGCTGTCGATTATCGAAGCAGCGTACGCGGAACTCCACGATATGTTCGGCACCAAAATCCACTGGTTGCGCGAATTTGGACCGGTGACAGTCCCGGGTGCACCTCCAGGTGAAACGGTGCCGTCGTTACCAGTCGAGCTGCTACAAATACCGACCCCTCGACTCATCTACGTAGGTAATGTGGACGGTCGCGTTGACCTGAAACTGGTTAGGGAGTTATTGCGGACGCACCCGGAGTGGCATTTCATTGCGTTTGGATCCGAGGATCGTGTGGGATTGCCGAACAGCCACTTTTTGCCGTGGGTGCCGGCGGCCGAGTGGTCAAAACTCCTGGGGCCCGGCACGATCGGATTCATGCCTTACGATATTTCCATTCCGAAAAATCTCCATTGTGCGCCGCTTAAACTTTTCGACTACTGGGAGCGCGGCATGCCGGTGGTGAGCACGCCCATAGTTTACCTGCGCGACTACCCGGATTTGGCGTATACGGGCGGGACAGCTGACGAACTCGCGGGCGCCGTGCGACAGGCCCTGGAAGAACCCGCGGACAGTCCAAAGAAAATGAAGAGAGTGGCGCAGGTGCGGGAACACTGATCGATACGATGGCGCGAATTCTCGCGCCGCTGCTCGAGGACACTGCCGAATTTCCACCCCCGGGTTGGGAGAACCAGCGATTGACACAACCGCATCGCCGCTAGAAACTCTTCAAAGCTCCGTTCGCTGCGGAAGTGATCGATCAGAGCGTCTATTCCTGACCTGGAAAATGTGCGAATCGCCTCCGTGGGCGCGTTGCCGAGCCGAACGGATCGAGCATCGGCAATTTTGTGGTGGACGAAATAAAGTGGGCAGCCCGCAATACACGCCTTTGACCGGCATCGGCTTTTTTTCGTGCTTGCCGCCCGCCTGGTGGGACCGCAAGGCCGCGTTGTGGCGTTCGAAGCGGATCCAGGAGTTGCCGTGCGTCTGCGTGAACATGTCGTTCGGAACAATTTTCCATGGATCGCCGCTGAAGAACGAGCGGCGGTCTGGTCCGAGCCAACCACAATGTCGGTCACGCGAACCGATCCGTCGATCTCGCCCGATCGCGGCCTCGGTCACGTGGTGTTAGCAGTGCCCTGCGTGCGGCTGGCGCGGGGCGATTGAGTAAAGAGCTTTCGAGTACAATGAAATTCAACATGTGGCCAGCAAAACGAACCCCGACGGGCGCTGGGTGTCGGTTCCGGGGGTAGGCTGGTCACCGCCACGCGGCACCTAATCAAACTGCTCTTTTGCTTTGGTCCGGGTAGCTGACAACAAGACGTTAGGAACTAAAGGAATATATGGGTACTGGCAATCCGAACTTGACACCAGGAACCCCTACCAGCTATGACCGGGGGTATTACGGCCCGAACGGACCTGCGGAGAACCGCGAATCTGCGGAGCACATCGTTCCCCTAGTTTCTTCTCTGATTCATCCCAGCAGTGTGGTGGACGTAGGCTGCGGGTCGGGAGCGTGGCTGGATATTTTTCAGAAGTATGGCACTGAAAGAATTCTAGGACTGGACGGCAACAACGTGATCCAGCGTGGCTATGCATACCCAAGGAGTGTTTTCGTGCGGTGGACTTGAGCAAACCGTTTCAGCTCGCAGGAATTCTTTGATCTGGCGGTGTGCCTGGAGGTGGCCGAGCACCTTCCGAAGCAATCCGCTCCCGGGTTTATCCGGTCGCTGGTGCGCTTAGCCCCGGTGGTCCTTTTCTCCGCCGCGGTACCGTTGCAGGAAGGCATTCATCACGTCAACGAGCAATGGCCCGCATATTGGCAGGATCTCTTCGAACAGCACGGCTATCGCAGGCTGGACCTGATCCGCAAGGAAATTTGGACCAACCCGGAGATTCAATACTATTACCGGCAGAATATTTTTCTGTTCGTGCGCGAGGATTTGGTGGCGGCTCGGCCAGAATTCCAGGAGGCGGCGGCCTTCGCTGGCGATCTGATTTTGATTCACTGGGAGATCTTAAAAAGCAGTTCGGTTTACGAGCGCTGCTAAGACAATTGCCCGGAAGTGCCTTCCGCGCTGCGCGTTTATTTCGCGGGCGTATGGCACGTCGCTTGCGCGCCCTGAGCTAAGAGTTCAAACAGAGGCGGTTCAACGATGGAAGACTGTGTGCGCAAATCAGAATTCGGGTTGGTACGGAATTGGGTTGCGTTGCTTTACTTGATGTTGTTCCGCGCGGTTCGGATAGATACGATGGGGGTGCGGTGGAAGTGAAGAATTTCATTCGATGGATGTTTGGCAAGTTCGGATTACGCCTAATCCGCATCAAAAACATCAAATATCTTTTCACCTGCGATGCGCTCGATGATTTTTTCTCTTCGCTACAGGGTCTCGGCTTCGCTCCGAAACACATCATCGACGTCGGCGCAAACCACGGCCACTGGACCCGCACCGCCCTCAAGTATTTTCCGGACGCCCAGTATACGCTCATTGAGCCACAGGACCACCTGAAGATTCATATTCAAGATCTCGTCGATCGCGGCTATAAGATTCAGTGGATTAACGCGGGCGCAAGCGACAAGTCCGGAAGCATGCCCATGAGTATTTCTCACCGGGACGACAGCAGCACTTTTGTTCTCACCGACCGCCACGGCCTGAGCACTAGCTCGCAACACGTAACCGTCGCCGTAAAGACCCTAAACGAAATCGTTTCCGGCAGCGCCCTTCCACCTGAAATGGTAAAGATCGACGCCGAAGGATTCGACTTGAAAGTCCTTGCCGGTGCCTCGAATCTGCTCGGCAAGACCGACATCTTCTTGGTGGAAGCGTTGGTTTGTGGCAGCAACTACGAGAATTCTATAGCGGAGGTAATGAAGTTCATGGTCAACGCCGGATACCGTCTCATCGATATTACCACACCGAATCGCAGCCCAAAATATGGTGTCCTCTGGCTCTGCGAGTTTGCTTTTCTACGCAATGCCAGCCCTCTCTTACAGGCCGTCATCTCCTACGAATAGCCTGCCTTCGGGGATCAACAAAATTTTGAAAGTGGCTCGAAGATAGCCAGAGATGCCCCCGTCATTTGGTTTCTCTAGGCTGGGAACTCGGCGCTCCCGAACGGTTCGCGACTGGGGAGGGCATTCTCGCGGGGAAAGGGACGTCAAACGGAGGCGAAATGCACTGGCCCGTGAAGGAATATCTGTACCGCGTTCCCGAAGCGCGTATTGGAGAGATGGAAGAGTTCTTTCAACATGGGGGATTCGATGAGGGCAATTGGCAGGCCATCGAATCAGCATTGAAGCGCCAAAGGAGTTTCGCACACGGAAGAAGAAGCCCGAGAGGTATATTGCCCTAGCAAAATAAAAGGGCCTACCCGATTGACACAACCGCATCGCCGCTAGAAACTCTTCCAAGCTCCGTTCTCTGCGGAGGTGATCCGTTCGGCTTGGCAACGCGCTCACGGATGCGATCCGCACAATTTCCACGTTAGGAATGGGACGCTGTGTGATCGAGCATCGGCAGTTGTGTGGTGGAGAAATAAAGTAAACGGTCCGCAAGACCTGCCTTCGACCGGCATCGCGAGGCCGGACACCATGATCGCGCTACTGGGAAAAGGGGACCCGCTGACGGATGGAGTGAAGGACTATTGCACATTTGTGGGCGACGCCATGCGGCAGCGCGGGGCGCCTGGGAACTGGTGGAGCTGGATTGGGAAAATTTGGGATGGGGACCCGCGCTGCAGCGCCTCGACGATGTAAGCCGAGGATGGCGCGGGCAGTGGGTGCTGGTGCAGTACACCGCGCTGGCGTGGTCCCGGCGATCGTTTCCGACGCGGTTTCTATCGGTCCTGCGAATACTAAAACGCAACGGAGCCCGCATTGCAGTAATATTTCACGACGCAAATCCGTATCCCGGCGAACGCCTGGTGGATCGGTTGCGGCGCGTGGTGCAAAAGCACGTGATGCGGCAGACCTACCGGATCGCGGATAAGTGCATTTTTACCATTCCGCTGGATAACGTCGGCTGGCTGCCGAAAAATCCCATGCATGCGGCGTCAATTCCCGTTTGCGCCAATCTGCCCTCGAGCGACATGCGCGCGGAAGCGCCGGCTTCCGGTACAAAGAAAATGAGAGTTGCGGTTTATGCGGTGACCGCCGGAAACGAGTGGGAAGTCGAACAGGTACGCTCCGCCATGAGTGAGGCAAAAAAGCATCTTGAGGAACTGGAGCTAGTGATGATTGGCCGCGGGACGGAAGTTTACGGCACGGCCTACGTCGAGGCGCTCCGAGGCTCAGGAGTTCAGGTGAACGTTCGAGGAATCCTTCCGGTACATGAAGTGATCCAGGAGTTGTGCGCGTCGGACGCTCAGCTATTTCCGCGCGGCGGGCTGGCGAGCCGGAGAGGTGGAGTGTTAGCCGGAATTGCATGCGGGTTGCCGATCGTTGGATATGCAGGGCCCGAGACAGGATTTCCGCTGACCGAGGCCGGCCTCGAAACCGCCCCGGCATACGATACCCGATTGCTGGGGGAAGCACTGGTGCGAGTGCTGACCGACGATGCACATCGGGCCCAACTGCAGGAGCGCAGCCGCCGGGCGTACGCAGAATATTTTTCGCCCGAGCAAGATCGCGGAGCAAATTCAAAAGGCACTAGAGAATTGATGCAGGTTCTGGTCATTGGCGGCGCGGGATTTGTGGGGTCCCATACGGTGGATGCTCTGCTCCAGCAAGGGCACGCCGTGCGTGTGGCCGACAATCTGGACGCCCAGGTACATCCAAAAGGCGAGCCGCCTGAATATTTGAATCGTGCCGCGGAATTTGTCCGCATGGATCTGCGGGATATCGAAGCTCTGCGAAAAGCATTGGCGGGCATGGACGCGGTGTTCTTTTTTGCCGGAGCGGTGGGAGTAGGCGATTCGATGTACCGGATCCGGCACTACGCGGAGGCCAACCTGATGGGGGCCGCGAATTTTCTGGAGATATTGGCGAATGGCCGGCACTCGATACAGAAAGTGGTGCTTTCCTCTTCGGTCACGGTTTACGGCGAGGGCAAATACCAGTGCGCGAACCACGGCATAGTTTTTCCTGCGCTACGATCCGCGGAACAAATCGCAGCGCGCCAGTGGGAGCCGGTCTGCGCGGTAGAGCAGGGAAGCCGGAAGTGCGGACAGCAACTGCAGGCGCTGCCGATCGACGAGCAAAAGCCGCTCGCGCCGCAAAGCATCTACGCGATCACCAAGCAAAATCAGGAGCAAATGTTTCTGACGGTTGGCCGGACGTACAACGTGCCGGTAGCGGTGCTGCGCTATTTCAACGTGTTCGGAACGCGCCAGGCTCTTTCGAATCCCTACACCGGCGTGGCCAAAATATTCGCCTCATCGCTGGCTCGCGGCGAGGCCCCGATTCTTTACGAGGATGGTTTGCAGAGTCGCGATTTCGTCCACGTTCGCGACGTCGTGCAGGCCAACCTCCTGGCTCTGGAAAAGAATGAAGCAAACCACGAGATTTTCAACGTCGGTACCGGACGCCCGGCCTCAGTAATGGAAGTGGCGGCGGCACTGGCCAAAATTCAGAATTTCCGGGGCCAGCTAAAGGCCTCGAACCGTTGCCGCGCGGGAGACGTTCGCCACTGCTGGGCAGACATTTCGAAAATTCGAACGCGCTTGGGATACGAACCGCGCTCGGTGTTTCCCTCGGGCCTGGAGGATGTAGTGGAGTGGTCGGCCACCGGCAAGAATCAAAGCGGCAAGAGCCAGGAGCCCGAGAGCGAAATGGCCCGCCGCGGTTTGATTTCCTGACTCGTCCGCCGCACTGCACCAGTGGCGGGCGCGTGGGCAGTCCGGCCAAGCTGGGTTCTCTCCACTTTGCACCCTCGCAGCGAACTGCTTTGCCCACATCCAGTCTGCTAAACCAATAAGCCAAATAAACCACTCGCTCTTCCTCTTTGCGTTCGGAAACCCTCGCTTTTAAATTCTGCGCGGGGCATCATGTGCCGTTCCACCACCACTCGCCCCAGGGAGAAATTCTCCGGCAATGAATTCTGCAGCTTCCAACGCGCCGCGCCGGGTGATGGGCTTTCGCGACCTGCTGCTCTTCTACGTAGTGACCGGAATCAGCCTGCGATGGATTGCGACGGCGGCGACGCTGGGGGCGAGCGCTATCGCAATTTGGTTGTTCGCGTGGTTCACTTTCTATGTTCCGTTGGCCCTCACCGTGATGGAGCTTTCCTCGCGCTATCCCGAGGAGGGCGGGCTCTACCTATGGAGCAAACGCGCTTTCGGCGAATTTTCGGGCTTCACCACCGGGTGGACTTACTGGGCCAGCAACCTGCCCTACTTTCCCGCGATTTTATATTTCGCCGCGGGCAGCGCACTGTACATCCAGCCCGCCCGGTGGCTGCATTTTTCCGGCGACAAAGGTTACTTTCTGATTTTTTCATTGGCTGGATTGGCGGTGGCCACGGTTCTGAACGTGGTGGGATTGCAAGTGGGGAAATGGCTGCACAACCTCGGCGCGCTAGGAACGTGGCTTCCGGTGGGGATGCTGTACGCGATTGGCGTTGCGGCGTGGATGAAGTTTGGCTCGGCGACGGTGTTCACATTACACAGCATGCGTCCGAACGCGCACCTGCGCGATGTGCTGTTTTGGTCGACCATCGTATTTGCGTTGGGCGGATCGGAATCAGCTTCGTTTCTGGGCGACGAGGTAAAAGACCCCCGCCGCAATATTCCTCGCGCCCTGTTGCTGGCTGGAATCATCGTCACCACCGCCTACATCCTGGGCACGGTGTGCGTGCTGGTGGCCCTGCCGCAAAGCGAAGTGAGCGGACTCGAAGGAATAATGCAAGCGATTACCCGAAGCGCCGGGCGCGTGGGCTGGATCGGCATCGGACCGCTGGCCGCCATCTTGATAACGGTGAGTAACATCGGTACCGTAGGCGCATGGCTCGCGGTGAGCGCGCGCATTCCATTTGTCGCGGGAATGGACCGCTATATTCCCGCGGTGTTTGGGCGCTTGCACCCGCGCTGGGGCACGCCGTACGTCGCGATCCTCATGCAGGCCGGTCTGAGCGTGCTATTTATTTTTCTGAGCCAGGCGGGAACCAACGTTGGGGGAGCCTACGACGTGCTGGTGAGCATGTGTATCATCTCGTATTTCATCCCGTATCTTTTCACTTTCGCATCGTTGATTCGGCTACAGCGCGTCCCGGCGGGGCCGCAAGTGCGCCGGGTTCCGGGGGGCAGGCCAGTGGCGACGGCCGTGGGGGCGGTGGGATTTACAACCACATCGCTGGGGATTATTGCTTCCGTTTTTCCTGCCGCGGATGAGCCCCACAAGATAATCGCGGTGATCAAGATTCTGGGGCTCACGGCGGCGCTGCTGGCCGCCGGGCAAGTGCTATTCGTTATCGGAAAACACGCCGCTGCTACTGAACGGTCAAAGTGAACGTCGTATTGTGGGTGATCGTGCTGCTCCCGGTGGTGCTGACGCCCGTTACCGTGATGACTGCATCGGTGGTGACGGGCGTGCCAGGAGTGCCCGTGCTGCCGCTGCCGCCGCCACCGCCGCCACCTCCGCCGCATCCCGCCAGTACTGCCAACGAGAAGCACATCAGCAAAGCTGCCGTGGCGCTCCAACGTGGCCGCCGCGCCTGATAGAAGAGCAGCAGCAGCATGGTGCTCAACGCAAAGGTAAGGACGAGTTTGTTGTTCACCGGACCGTGCCAGCCGGTGGGCTTACCGGCCGGAACCATTTTGCTGGCCTTGGTCGTGTTGATGGTGATGGTCGTGGTGCCGGTTCCTGTTACCGTGGCCGGAGAGAACGAACATGTGGTGAGAGCAGGCAGGCCGCTGCAGGAAGCACCGGTGAAGTCAATGGTTCCGGTGTAGTTGTTATTGGGGGCTGGCGCGGCCGCCACGGTCAATACCGTGGTGCCAGTGAGGCCCGCGCTAGCGATGGTAACCGCAGTTGGCGCCGCCGAAAGCACGAAATCGCCTTCATCCCAGGCGTTAACCAGATTGGCGATGTTGACGGAACCGAGTCCGGTGGCCAGGTCGAAGCCGACGCCGGCGTTATACCCCGTGAGGATCCCATATGCATCGGTGCCGACAATCGTGCAGTCCGGGCTGCCACTCGCGCAAGGCTGAGCATTGGTGCCGACGGTGACGTCGTTAAAAACGCAGCCGCTGGCCGGGCTGCTGGTATTGCAGTTCGCGGCCACCTGAGTGGTAGCCAGTTCGTAGAGTTCCGGATTGGCGAGCCCTTGCGCCGACCCAGCCTTTTCGTTCACCAGCGCCATGATCCCGGCGAAAACCTGCACCGACACCGACGTGCCACCCACTCCAACAAAGTCGGCGTAGGGGCTGTTAAGGTTGCAGGGATTGCCGTCGGTATTCATATCCGCCTGGCACACGATATAAAAGCTGCCCAGAAATCCGTCACTGGCAAACATCGAAACGTCGGGAAGATCGCGCTTGCCGTCGTTCGGGACGCCCGCGCCCACCTGCCAGGCGGGTTTTGCGTAGCCGCCACTGCAGCTGGCCACGGTTTGTCCATCGCTGGTGGTGCAGGCGCTCACGCCGCCATTGCCGCCGACGGTGACGATGATCGAGGGAGAGAGGGTGGTGTTGTTGCAATTGGTGTTCGCGTCGGTGGAAAGGCCCCCCAACGTCCCCCAAAGCGAGTTCGTGCAGGAATCGTTCCAAGTGGTTTCCGGAATGTAACCTTTCGCGGAAGCTTGCGTGGTGGCATTGTTCGTCGTGTTCCAGTAGGTCGAGGTGTTGCCACCGGGGATGACCGGGTTCTGGTTGAAATCCGTGCCCCCGACGGCGAGGTTGTACGGCGTAGAGGCCTCGCCACTCACCGCCAAGCCAAGCTCTGCCGGTTGCGGAGTGGTGACAGTTTCACTTGAATCATCGCAACCGGGCGATCCGGAATCGCCAGTGGAAATCAATACGGTGATGCCCTCGGAGGCAGCCTGCTGCCAAAGAGTGTTGTACATCGCGTTGCCGGCGGTGCCCACACCGAGCTCGCACTCACCGTAGCTGTAGCTCAATATGGAAGCCCCGTCGACGGCTGACCCCGCGGTCGCCGCATTTTCGATGATGTATTCGGCCGAAAGATCGCCGCCGAAAGTGGTGGTGGTATCGGCAGAAACCACCAGGGTGACTGCCGCGTTTTCAGCTACGGCGCCGGACCATTCGGTGTCCAGAACCGCTTCGGTTTCAGTTCCATTAGCCCCGTTCAGTATTCCTGGGTTCGTGCCGTTAACGTAGACCGTAGGATTATTCACCGGCAGGCCGAACAAGGAGCGGAAAGTGGTGACGTCCGAGACGTTGATATTGCTATCGGCGACGATCGCGATCTTCTCTCCCGTGCCGGTGATCCCGGCGTTCCACACCGGGGTTAGGTTGTAGATGGCGGCGAAATCATAAGGGCCTACCGCGTAGTTTTCGCAGTCCGTGCCGCAAGTATATGTGAAAGCCGGGTTGACGCCGGTGCGACTGACTTTTCCGGTGCGGTTATTGCGGGTGAAAGTACCGGCGATACGATGCATTGCTTTCTTCGGAAAACTGTTGAGCGAGCCGGGTCCGGCAACCACCGGAATGAGCGCGGTGGGAATTTTGGGGTCGCTCGAATTAGCCCAGCGATCTTCGCCGTTGACATTGTATCTGTGGATCGCAGTGTGAAATGCCCGCTGCACTTCATCGGCGGTCCCAGAAAACTCGATGATCGTCTTCCCCGAGGACACGCGATTAACATTGAACCCGTTGGACTGCAGCCACGAGGTGACCTGGCGAATATCCTCATCACTCGGACCATACTGCTCGCCAAACTGCGTGGGGGTGAGCCACTTGTGATAATTCGGGGAGGACCTGGTCACCTGCTGGCGCATAAAAGTTTCGAGAGCAGCCTCTTGCTCCGGACTGCGCTTGAGGACCAGCATCATGCGATCCATGGAAAGATTCGCCGGGGCCACGCCGCGATCGAATTTCGCCAAGGCTAGCGGATGAGTATTGCCGCTGAGAGTCGTTAGCTTGCTCGCGTCAATGGCTTGGGTGATGCGCGATGTGACCGTACCCGTTTGAGCGGGTGCCAGGATGGCGAGTAGTGAAAAAAAAGCAACCACTGGGAGGTAGCGAACTGCGTCTTTTATGTGCATGCGTTCTCCGTGAGATGCCGCGAGGTGCCCTGAGGATGGATCAACGTCCCCCCGTCACTTAATTCAACTATGGATGATGCTGAGTTCCAGTAATATTTCGACTAGGAAGAATTGCCGTTCGGCCGCGCCTGAAATCGATTTCCGTCCAAGGGACAGGGGTGCCCTATCTCCATGAGAATCAGTGTCAGTCTGAACCCGTACCGAAGCAATGGTACCAAACAGAAAAAAGGTAAGGATGTAACGTGGAGATAAACAGCGTCGGCCGGGAGGCCTGCGGTGGGTGTAAAGTATGTAAACGATGGGTGTTTACCTAGTGAGGATGCCTAAATGAGAGTGCTGGGCTGTTCCATATTGGCGGCCTTACTTTTGGGTCTTCTAGCAGCCTGTGGCGGCGGCTCCACCCGGTTGCAGACGGTGACGGTAGCGGTCACGCCCGCGGCGGCGATGGTGCCGGCGGGAACGACACAGACTTTCCAGGCGACAGTGACCGGCAGCACGAATACCAGCGTGTCTTGGCAGGTAAACAGCGTGGCGGGCGGAAATTCGACGATCGGGACGATTACGTCGTTGGGTGCGTACACCGCTCCTGCGACGATTCCCAGCCCGACCGGGGTTACCATCACCGCGATCGCTGCCGCCAATCCCGCGGACTCCGGAAGCGCCACCGCCACGATTGGGCCGGATGTGGTGATCTCTCCCAATCTGCCTTCGATTCTAACGTTTGCTAGTGTGCAGTTCACCGCCACGGTCACCGGAACTGCGAATACCGCGGTTACCTGGCAGATCGCTTGCACCCTGGGCGGAACGGCGTGCGGCGCGATCTCCTCCACTGGATTGTATGTGGCGCCCAACTCCGTGCCTACCAAGGCGCAGTCCGGTACCTCGTCGTCTTCTTCGGTGACCGATACGGTGACCGTCTCGGCGGTGTCTCAGGCCAACACTGTGTTCGTGGGATCCACGGTCGCCACCGTGTACCCGCCAAATCGCTTACAGCAAGCGCTCCCGATCGAGTTGGGAACCAGCGGATCGAATGCCAACGATGTGTGCCAGGTCACCAGCACCGAGATTGAGTGCCACACCGGGACGCTGGGGTCCTTGGTGACCCGCGACGGAAACCAATACATTCTGAGCAACAATCACGTCTTAGCGCGCAGTGACGGCGCCGCCATCGGCGATCCGATCATCCAGCCGGGGCTGGGCGACAATCCCGCACCCAACACCTGCAAGAGCACCGGAACCAACATCGTGGCGAACCTCTCGCAATTCGTTAACCTGCAGGCCAGTTCCACAGCGACGGCAGACGCGGCGATCGCGCAGGTGGTGAGCGGAGCGGTGGATCCTACCGGAGGGATCGAATCTCTCGCGGCGACCGCAACAGCAGGCACTCAGCCGGGTACCGGCGCCCCGGCTGCCGGTTCGGGAGTGGCACCAACGCTGAGCGAAGCTGTGGCGAAAAGCGGGCGATCGACGGGACTCACCTGTGACGCCATCACCGGGATCGACACTACGATCGAGGTGGAGTATTCCTCGGGCTGCTCGACAACCACTTTCACGGAAACCTACAACGACGAGGTGATGGTGGACAGCGCGGGCTTTAGCGCCGAAGGCGATTCGGGATCGCTGATTGTGGATGCCGGCACGGCCGAGCCGGTGGCTTTGCTATTCGCCGGAGATGCGGTGTCCACGGTGGCGAATCCCATCGCCGACGATCTGGCGGCACTGGTGGATTCCAACAATGTGCAGCCAACGTTCGTGGGCGGCGCCGAGCATGCCGTAGCGGCGTGCAGTTTGCCCCCTGCCAGCGCAACCACTAAGACCCAGGAGCCGGCCGTTGCGGCCGAAGCGATCGAGACGGCTACCGCGGTGCGCAATCGGCATGCGGGAGCGCTGCTGGCGACGGCAGGTGTGGCCGCAGTGGGAGTGGCCGCTAGCTTGGACGCGCCAGGCAACGCGACAGTCGTGGTGTTCGTGCGAAAAGGCGCTTCGCATGCTTCCATTGCGGCAGAACTGGACAACGTGCGCACCCGTATCGTGGAAATTGGCGAGGGCGAGACGGCAGCTCCAGGCGGATTGCTTGATCCCGGGCCCAGCGCCCAACTGATTTCCCGCGCTGGCCGCGCGGCTCTGGCCTCGTTGCCGCCCAGCACGGTCGAAGCCGCGATTACCATCAAGGAAAATCGCGCTCCCGGGCTGATGGCCGACCCCGCGATTCGGGCCGTGGGAGTGGGGGTGAGCGCGGACGATCCGGGCGAAGCGGCGCTGGTGATCTACTATCTCCAAGGAAAAGCGCACCGTCCCACGCCTAATACTATTGATGGGTTACGCACCCGTTTGCGCGAAACCACCGGATTCCACGCCGGGTTTTCCAAGCCTGCCCTTGTGAGCGGTACCGTACAGAGCCGCGGCTGCACCGCCTCGGTCGTACCAACGCGCTCCAACCAGCCCCTTCGCTGATCCCGCCGTCCGACACGGCCTGGATTGACGCAAAAGCGCAGCCCAGCCGCATGATCTGGACTGTCTTGAACGACACAAATTGGCGTTCCAGCACTCGCCTTCCGGAATTACACAAGTATTACAATGCTTTTCACCCTCGCCTGCTACTCTCAAATCACGCCGCAGCCGCAAGTAATTTCGCGAGATTGCCGCGATTACCGGGAAAGGGTTCCCTTGAGAATGAAACTGGACGAGCTAGACAAACAAGCACCGCACACAGGCGATATTCAGTGGGTAACGGCCACCTTCATGGCCATCTTCCATATCGGCGCGATTGCTGCGCTGTTTTTCTTCAGCTGGAAGGCGTTCTTCGTGGCGATGTTTCTGTGGTGGCTTTCGACTAGCGTGGGCATCGGCATGGGCTACCACCGCCTGCTTACCCACCGCGGCTACAAGACGCCCAAATGGGTGGAATACTTTATGACCGTGTGCGCCACCATGGCGCTCGAAGGCGGTCCGATTTTCTGGGTGGCCACCCACCGCATCCACCACCAATTTTCCGACGTAGACGGCGACCCGCATTCTCCGGTTGATGGCAAATGGTGGGCGCACATGGGTTGGATCCTTACCGGCAAATCGATGCATCACGACACCACCACCCTGGCGCGATACGTTCCGGACCTGGCGAAAGACAAGTTCCACGTTTGGATCACCAAGTATCACTACGTCCCGCTGACCATCTCCGGGCTGATACTTCTGGCCATCGGCGGCTGGCCTCTGGTTTTCTGGGGAGTTTTCTTCCGCACCGTACTCGGGCTGCACTGCACCTGGCTGGTAAATTCAGCTACGCACTCCTGGGGAACTCGCCGTTTCGAGACCCGCGATCTCTCGACCAACAGTTTTTGGGTGGCCATCATGACCTGGGGCGAGGGATGGCATAACAACCATCACGCGCATCCCACCTCCGCGCGCCACGGGATCGCCTGGTACGAGATCGATTTCAATTGGTACGGTATTTGGCTGCTCGAAAAGCTGGGCTTGGCTCGCCAAGTTTATGGTTTGAAACTGTCGACCATCGGCCAGGCGCGCAAACTGGCGTCCGTCGAATCCGACTAATTCGGCTTATGGCAGCCTGCTGGGCCATAAAACCGGCGAGCGACTGGTTCGCCGAAGTGCTGGGTGGGCATACTGAAATTCACAAGCCAAGTGTTTCACGTGAAACACTCGAGCGATGCTTTGCTGGCTGTATTGAAGATAGGTGCCCGCACATCATCATTTGGTGCCAGTCCTGTAACTAATCCTTAATTTTCCCTGACTCTTAGACCTCGGGCAGTGGCGCCGAATTCGGGGACGGCACGGTCGAGCCGTCTCGGCGCACCGCGTACGACTCCCTCCTTCCCGTTTTCCCTGTTCCACTGAAAACCAAATAACTGCTGTCCGGCCTCGCACGCGCGACCGCGTTGCGAGGGGAAGAGATCTTGGTGTTTGTGGTCCGCGCCGCCAGGAGCGGTTGCGCCACAACCACTAAGGTCTGCGGTACAATCCGTGTAAGCCGCCATGCGCGTTGCCAGCCGCCAAAAAGCTGTCGCGTTCTTCGTCGTCCTGGGCTCATGCCTGGTGGCGCTGGCGGTCGCCCTGAACATCAGTTGGGTGATTCTCAACTGGCGGGAAGGGGTGCTGCTGCTGTTTGGGGTGATTTTTTTCGGGTTGATCATCGCCGGCATGATCTTGAATACCCTGTTTCTGGTCCGCGAAATCCGGCGCAACGAACAGCACGACAGCTTCATCAACGCAGTCACCCATGAACTGAAAACTCCGATCGCTTCGATTCGGCTGTACCTCGAGACGCTGCAGCGGCGGGACGTGACCGAAAAGCAGCGCGGCGAATTTTATGAGTTGATGCTGCTCGATACCGACCGCTTGATGGGCACGGTGAAGCAAGTGCTCAAGGCCGGCGAAGTGGGATACAAACATGTGGTTCGGGAACGGGTGGAAGTGGATTTCCCCGAGCTGGTCTCGCAATCGATGGAACTCGCGCGGACGCGTCATCACCTGCCCCCGGAAGCTTTGCGGTTTCCCCGGGCGGCTGCCGAAGCCGCGGAAAAAAACGCGCGCAAGAAACCCATTCGAGTCACCGGCGACCCGGACGAGCTGCGCACCGCGGTCTACAATCTTTTTGATAACGCGGTTAAGTATTCGGGAAAGACCGTGGACATCACCGTGGGCATCGACACCCCGGACGATGAAACTGTGGCGTTGTGGGTGCGCGACCGCGGCGTGGGCATCCCCGCGCCCGATTTGAAGCGCATCTTCAAACGATTTTATCGCGTGCCCGCGCGCAATATGAAAGGAACCGGGCTGGGATTGTTCATCGTGCGCGCGATCGCCCGGGCGCACGGGGGAAAAGTGTTTGCGCAGAGCGAAGGCGAAGGGCGCGGGACGACGGTAACCATGGAATTGCCGCGGAGCGAAGCGTGAGCCGGGTGCTGGTGGTGGAGGATGAAGCGCACCTGGCCAAAGGATTGCGCTTCAACCTGGAAGCGGAAGGATATCAAGTGGACGTCGCGGCAGACGGGGAAGCGGCGCTCGAACAATTGGTCGCCAAGGGCGAGCATTTCGACGTGGTAGTTCTGGATGTCATGTTGCCGGGCATGGACGGGTTTAGGGTGGCGTCCGCAATACGCGAAGTAAATAACTACGTGCCGGTGCTGATGCTGACCGCCCGCGACCGCCCGGAAGATGTGCTGGCGGGATTCGCGGCCGGGGCCGACGACTATCTGCCCAAGCCCTTTGAACTGCGGATTTTTCTAGCGCGCCTCCAAGGATTGCTGCGGCGCAGCGAGTGGCACAAGCGCAGCGTCCGCGGAAAACCGAAAAACGGGCGTAACGGCGAGGCCGAGGCAGCTGAGGGCATCGAGCAGGAAGTGTATTCCTTCGACGGCATGACCATGGACTTCGATTCGCTCGAGTTGCATGCGCGAGGCAACACCATTCGGCTCACGCTGATGGAAGCAAAGCTCCTGCGGCACCTTTTGCGCAACGATGGGCGCACCGTATCGCGAAAATCGATTCTGCAGGATGTGTGGGACCTGGCGGAAGATACCGACACCCGCGCCATCGATAATTTCATCGTACGGCTGCGGCGCTACATCGAGAAGGACCCAGCGAAACCACGGCACCTGCTGACGGTTCGCGGGGTGGGATACCGGTTCATCGCGTAGCGAAGCATCCTCGATTACTGCCTATCCGCCATCACGGGCTCGCCCCTTTTTTGATTGCGGCGACCGGGACCTGAACCGCGTGACGATCCGCGCTCGACTCAGGGCGCCTGGGGAAGCGGCAGTGAACTTTGGCCAAATACGTAGCGCCATCCGGTGGGCGTGCGGACGTAGGTGTCGCTAAACCACAGCGTGCGGTCGAGGGGCTTGCCGTTGTCGGTGCCTTTCTCCCACAACTTGGCGGTGACTACCGCGGTATCGCCCCAAACGCGAACCGTTTGTGCGGTGTCTTCCTGGTGTTCGTAGATTTCGAGCCCGCCGCGCGCTTCGTCGAGCAAATCCGACTTGGTGTAAACCTTGCCGGACCCGGTCACCAGTATGAAATCGTCGGCGAGAAGGCGATTCATGGTGGCTACATCGTTCTTTTTCACCGCAGCCTGATACTGGGTATCGAGTCCAGCGACGATCTCTTTATCGCCGGCAGTAGAGGCATTGGTGAGGAACGCGGGGGCGCAGAACGTAGCAAGGACGCAGCAGATGCACGTGAGGCCGATTCGATTCATGCGTTTTTCCCTCCAAGCTGGCTGATACCCGAAACTACTAAACTATGGCCATCGATATCTACGGGACGGAACTGGGGGACCTGGGGCGCTGCGCAAGTTGGATCCGGGGTGGTGTTTCCCGCCCATCCAACTATCGGCCCCAGATTGTTGGCTCCGGCGGTAGAGCCAAATGTACCCCAGCGTGGGCAACGGCTGCGCTCGCCTCGTTGCCACACGAACCCGAACCATCGTGCGAAAGCATGGCAGAGACTGTAGAGCCATGGTTCGAATAGCGTTGGACGTTTGCGGACCTGGATATCGACTTCTGCGGCCGGGCCGGGAAGTTCCCGGCCCCCCCAAGGTGATCGAAGGCGTTTGCGATTTGGACGTTGAAATGAGGTCCGAAAACGTCCACTCTGGCCTGCCGGACCAACTATGATTGCGCGCGGAGAGCTATGACTCTGGATTGGCGGGTATGTTCGCGAGCAAGGCTGGCGCGCGATGCGCGGTTCGACGGCAAGTTCTTCATCGCCGTACTCAGCACGGGAATCTACTGCCGCCCGATCTGTCATGCGCGAACGTCGAAAGAAAGCAACGTTCGTTATTTTCCAAGTGCGGCCGCAGCCGCGGAAGCAGGTTTTCGTCCGTGTCTGCGGTGCCGGCCGGAATCCTCACCCGGAACTCCAGCTTGGGCGGGCACCCGAAATACGGTTTCGCGGGCTTTGCAACTGATTGGTGAGAGCGGCTTAAATGGAGGAGGTGTGGAGGCGCTTGCCGAGCGGCTGGGAATTGGTTCGCGCCATCTCCGCCGCTTGTTCCTCAAACATCTCGGCGCCACGCCTATTGCTGTGGCTCAAACCCATCGATTGCATTTCGCCAAGAACCTGATCGACGAGACCACTTTGCCCATGACTCAGCTCGCCCTCGCTTCCGGCTTCGGTTGCGTGCGGCGATTCAACGCGGCCATCCGCAAAACCTATCATCGAACGCCCACCCAAATTCGGCGTCTCGCACCTCGGTCCGCCGCGCTGCCCGAGAATCAGTATTTATTTCGTCTTCACTTCCGTCCGCCCTATCACTGGGAAGGTATGTTGGACTTTCTGGCAGCTCGCGCCACACCCGGCGTCGAACTGGTGGAAATGGGAAAGTATCGCCGGACCATCTCTTTGAACGGCAGCGACGGCTACTTTGAAGTTTCGCCCGACGAAAAGCATCAAGCGCTCTCGGTGCGAATTCAGTTTGGCGATTCGCGCGTGCTTTTTCGGATTATCGAGCGCATCCGGCGCATGTTCGATCTGAATGCGGATTGGCCGGTAATCGCGAGGAGATTAAGAACCGACCCGGCGCTGGTTGGGCCCGTTAAGGCGGAACCGGGACGACGCGTGCCCGGCTGCTGGAATGGTTTTGAGCTGGCCACGCGAGCGATTCTCGAATGGCAGAGTAGCGTTAAGCGAGCCACGACGCTCGCCGGCCGCATCGCCAGAGCCTACGGACGGCCGTTTTCAGCAGCCGCTAACCTCACCCATATTTTTCCCGGTCCCGAGGCTCTTGCCGGCGCCAAGCTGGAAATGATTGGCGTGCCGACCGCGCGAGCCGAGACCATTCGGGCTCTCGCTGGTGCCGTTAGCCATGGGCATATCCGCTTTGAAGGCATCGTGGAGTCCGACATTCTTCTGGCTCGGCTATGTGAAATTCCTGGCATTGGGAAGTGGGCGGCGCAATACGTGGCGATGCGGGCGCTCGCGGAACCTGATGCGTTTCCCTCTGCCGATGTTGCGCTTCTGCGCGCGCTGAATTTAGCAAGTTCTGCTGAGTTGGAGCTGCGCGCCGAAGCATGGAGACCTTGGCGAGCCTACGCGGCTATGTACCTGTGGAATGGATTTCCCGCGGGCCCGACAGGGGTCAGTCTGGCAGCCCCCCTCATGCGCCCGCCGCGGCGCTCTGGGCGGCAATCGGAGTGACCGGCTTGTAGCCGCTCAGGGCGAAATAGAGGACGTAGGCGTGGCACAGCAGCGGGACAATGAAAGCTCGCTGGATGTTGGACGCGTCGGAAATGAGGCCCATCACGGCGGGGACGATGGCGCCGCCGATGATGGCCATGACCAACAGCGACGAACCCAACTTGGTATACGGCCCGAGATTCTTCACGCTGAGTGCGAAAATCGTCGGGAACATGATCGAATGGAAAAATCCTACCAGCACGATTGCCCATACCGGAACTGAACCCACCCCGAACATCACCACGCACAAACAAATGAGCGAACCAGCCGCGAAAATACTCAGTAGACGCGGCGCAGGAATTTTCTTCATTATGGCCGAGCCGGCGAACCTCCCAATCATGAAGCCGATCAAATGCATTTGAAGGTAATGCGCGGCGCTTTTCTCGTGGGTGTCTGAAATCATGTGCTGGGCAAAGCGAATCACGAAGCTGGCGACTCCCACCTGGGCTCCGACGTACACGAATTCCGCGACAACGCCTTTCACCAGATGCGGATAAGCCCACAGATCGCGCAGTTTCACTTCGGTTTCGGCCACCCCACTGGCGGTGCCTGCCGCCGGAACCTCCGGCAAGGGCGAAAAGTAGATCAACGCAGCGACGGAAACAAAGATGCCGGCGATCACCAGGTAAGGCACCCGCACCATGCCGGCCTCGTAGGCTCGATAGGCTTGCAACTGTTCAGGCGACATCGCGGCATACTGCGCCTTGGTATTCTCGATGCCGGAAAGTATGAACGCGGCGCCGATGAATGGGGTGACTACTGCGCCGACGGCGTTGAACGATTGCGCGGTGTTCAGCCGGCGCTCTGAACTCTGCGGCGGCCCCAGGATGGTGACGTAAGGGTTGGCGGCGACTTCGAGAAAGCTTTGTCCGCAAGCCATCACGAACAGAGCAAGGAGAAAAAATCCGTACACCCGGATGTACGACGCGGGAATGAAGAGCAGCGCGCCGCTCGCACAGATGATCAAACCGATCAGAATTCCTTTCTTGTAGCCGACCCGCTCCATGAGCCACCCAGCAGGAAGCGCGGCGAGAAAATACCCGCCAAAGAATGCCGACTGAATCAGCGAGGATTGAAAATCGGTAAGGCCAAACGCCTTCTTCAGATGGGGAATCAAAATGTCATTCAGATTGACGCCCAGGGCCCACAGAAAGAAAAGGCTGGTGACCAGAATCAGCGGCACCAGATAGCGGCGTTCTGTGAGCGGCACAGATGAAGTTCCCATTTAGCTCCCTTAGGTCAAGGCGCGATCGAGATGAACGTAGCCGCCGTCCACATACAAGTGCTGGCCGGTGATGTGGCTGGCCTTGGCGGAAATCAGGAACACCACCATCGCTGCGATTTCATCCGGAGTGGTCATGCGGCGCTCGAGCGGAATCTTGGCGACGACGTCCTTCAATTTCGAGGCGGGATCGGGAAATGTATCGAGCCACTGGCGATAGAGCGGGGTCATCACTTCTGCGGGAAGAATCGCGTTGACGCGAATACCAAACGGCAGCAGCTCTGCCGCCCATTCGCGGGTGAGGCCCAGAACGCCGCCCTTCGCGGCCACGTATCCGGAGGTGCCGCCCTGGCCGGTAACCGCGGTCTTGGAGCTGATGTTGACGATCGGGCCGCGACAGCGCTTCAGATGCGGCAACGCATAGTGCGCCATGCAGTAATAGTGGAGCAGGTTGCGTTCGAGCGAGCGCATGAATTCCTCCGGCGTGCCGCTCTGCAGGCCGATTTTGTCGTTGATGCCGGCGTTATTCACCAGCGCGTCGATGCGGCCAAAACGCGCGGCTACGCTCTCGACGGCCATCCGGCAATTGCCAGGCGAAGTGAGATCGGCGGCAATCGAATCGCTCGCCGCGCCAAGGACGCGCAGCTCTTCCACCATTTTCTCGCCGCTGGGTGCGTCACGATCCACCATCACGGGAATCGCGCCTTCCTGCGCGCACGCCCGCGAAATCGCGGCGCCGATGCCTTTGCCGCCGCCCGTGACGATCACCACTTTGTCTTGGAGTTGTAAGTCCATGGGGGGAGTCCGCGTTGACCGCGATCAGCCATGCAGCCTGAGAAAGCCGCCGTCGAGGGGATAGTCGGTGCCGGTGATGAAAGCGGCCTCGTCACTGCACAAAAATAACGCCAGATCGGCGACCTCTCGCGGTTGCGCCATCCTCCCCATGGGCTGTGTTTCGGAAAGCTTCTTAAACATTTCGGCTTCACGGCCGGGATAGTTCTGGCGAAGATATCCGTCAACGAAAGGAGTGTGGACGCGCGCCGGGGAGATGCAATTGCAGCGGATGTTTTGTTTCAAGTAATCCCGCGCCACCGAAAGGGTCATCGAAAACACCGCGCCCTTGCTCATCGAGTACGCGAAGCGATCACTCAGGCCGGTGGACGCGGCGGTAGAGGCCATGTTGAGAATCACACCGCCCCGCACCTTCATGTGCGGAATGAGCGCCGACATGCAGTTGTACATGCCCTTCACATTGATGCGGAAGATACGATCGAAATCGGCTTCGGATGTGGATTCGAGGGTGCCGACGTGCGATACCCCGGCATTGTTGACGAGAATGTCCACGCTGCCATCGCGAACCACTTGTTCGAACACCAGCTTCACGCCGGCATGGTCGGCCACATCGCAGCGGTAAGCTCGCGCGGTCCCGCCGGCGCATTTGATCGTCTCGGCGACGGCTTGGGCCGCCGCGAGGTCCACGTCGAGAATGCCAACGGATGCGCCGGCCTCGGCAAATCGCTCGGCGATGCTTTTACCGATGCCGCTGCCACCACCGGTGACCACTGCGTTCCTTCCGTCCAGCCGAAACGGATTCATTTCGTAGTCCTAACCTCTCACAGCGATACGCCGCGCTTCCAGGGAATGAAATCGTCTTGACCGAGCAATTCGGCCTTGGTCAACACTCGACCGCTGGCAACTTGAATTACGCGGTCGAGAATATTGTCAGCCATTTGTTCGATGGTCAATTCGCCGGTAACGATCGGGCCGGTGTCGATGTCGATGATGTCGGGCATACGCTCCGCCAGCGCCGAATTGGTCGAGAGCTTCACCACCGGAGCAATCGGATTTCCGGTCGGCGTTCCGAGTCCAGTGGTGAAGAGCACCACGCTGGCGCCCGCGCCCACTTGTGCGGTGACGCACTCGACGTCATTGCCCGGCGTGCATTGCAGGTTCAATCCGGGTTCGCTCGAGTATTCCGGATAATCAATCACCGCGGTAACCGGCGACGTTCCGCCCTTCTTGGCGGCGCCCGCGGATTTCATCGCGTCGGTGATCAGTCCATCGCGAATATTGCCCGGCGACGGGTTCATCTCAAAACCAGAAAAGACCGCCTTGGCCCTCGCGTCGTACGCGCGCATCAGGTGGATGAATCGTTCGGCAACCTGCGGGGTGGTGCTGCGGTCCATGAGTTCCTGCTCCACGCCACAGAGCTCTGGAAACTCCGAGAGAATCGTCCGGCCGCCCAAGGCGACCAGCATGTCCGAGGTATGCCCGATCGCCGGATTCGCGGAGATCCCTGAAAATCCATCCGAGCCGCCGCACTTCAGGCCAACGCAGAGGCGCGAGAGCGGCGCCGGAGTCCGCTCGCACTGGTTGGCTTCCACCAAACCGGAGAATGTTTTCTGAATCGCCTGCGAGAGCATCGCGAATTCGGTGCCGCTGGCCTGCTGTTCGAAGACAAACAGAGGTTTGTGGAATTGGGGATCGCGCTTCTTCAGTTCCTCGCGAAGCACGGCCACCTGGGAGTTCTGACATCCGAGACTGAGCACCGTCGCTCCGGCCACATTCGGGTGATGGAGGTAGCCGGCAATCAGCGCACACAAGTTGTTGGAATCCTCGCGCGTCCCTCCGCACCCGCCTTCATGCAGCAAAAACTTGATTCCATCCACGTTTTTGAAAAGGGATGATGCCCGGCGCTGTGCGCGCGCCTCAGCGGCGCGATACGTTTCGATCTCGCCGAATTTTCCCTCGCGATACAGCCGCGCCAGCTCCGAAACTTGCTGGCGATAAACCGGAGGCGGCGCAAATCCGAGTTCCTCTTCGAACGCCTGTTTCAACGTGGCGATGTTGCGGTTCTCGCAGAACACCAGCGGAACGACGAGCCAATGGTTTCGCGTTCCTACCTGGCCGTCCGGGCGCAACAAACCCGAGAATGCGCGCTGTTGCCATTTCGAGACGTCGGGCGCAGTCCAATGAAAGCCGGGCGCCTTTGCTTCCACCGCCGAGGTCTCATGACGCAGATTCCGGGTGGTGAGCGCCTGGCCGCGGCGCAGCGGTTCGCTCGCTTTCCCGACCACCACGCCGTACATAATCACCCGGCCGCCTGGCTCGAGATCGGTGGTAACAAATTTGTGTTTAGCGGAAACGTCGGAGGCCAATTCGTAGTTGGCCCCGGAAAAATCAACCACATCGCCCTTCCGCAAATCGGTCAGGGCAATCAACACGTTGTCTCGGGGATCGATTTTCAGAACCTTGCTTGGCATGTCCGCGGCCTCGAATCGCTTCGCATATATCCGTTCCCGTTCGCTGGACGAGAGGAGTTCTTGCCCTCGCGCCCGACCCTCAGGGCGCCTCGGTCGTCCCCTATACCTATTACATAGTTACACGTTCGAGAAGCGGAAGAAAACCCAACCGAGTCCGGCCGAGTTTTCCATTCGTCGGCATGCGGAATTCCCAGACTGGCGGCCGGCCGGTGCGCGTCGCCGATCCTTTTTCTTTTTTTTTCGTCTGCAAATTCCCCAATCGCATATAACAAGTTAAAACTTGAACTTCAAGGGAAAAGACTTATATTTCATATGCTAAAACGTCGCCAGTCAAGCGCCGGAGAGCCCGCAGCGGTGAAAGGAATCGGTCGATGATTCGAGCCAGAGAGTCAAAATCCGCGCCGGTAGGCGTGGTGTCTAAAATTCTGAAGATTCTCGAGGCTCTGAGCGCGTCACCCGCCGGCCTCGAACTCAAGGACATTGCCGATCAAACCGCCATCAACAAAAGCACCGCATATCGTTTTCTCGCGCATCTGGAATCCGAGGGATATCTGTTCCGCGACGACCTGGGCGCGTATCTGGTGGGTCCGAAACTGGTGCGGCTGGGTTCAGGGGCCACCTATCAGGCCACGCTGCGAAAAATTAGCCGGCCGGTGCTGCAACACTTGTGGAAAGTGACTAACGAAACCGTCAACCTGGGAATCCTCGATGGCCAGGACGTGTATTACGTGGATGTGGTGCAGAGCGCGCACCCCTTTCGGATGGCCTCGCCGGTAGGGTCGTGGCGCCCGGTGTACTGCACGGCAATGGGCAAGGTGCTCACCGCGTATTTGCCGGCCGATGAAAGAGACCATGTGCTTTCTTCGATCCGCTTCGAGCGCTACACCCCGCACACACTGACGCGGTTGCCCCAATTTCGAAAAGAACTCGAAAAGGTTCGGCAACGCGGCTACGCACTCGACGACGAGGAAGCCACGCTGGGCGCCCGTTGCGTGAGTGCTGCGATCCTTCGCGACGGCGGCAAAGTGGCTGCCGCGATCAGCGTGGCGGGCCCAACAACGAGAATCGCACGCGACAAAATTCCGGCGTTCGCCGGTGAAGTGGTGGCCGCCGCGCGCGCCATTTCCATCCGGCTGGGCGCCTCGGAGTCGTGATCCGGTTTGCGGCGGCCGCCTGGTGCCCGCCAGAGTGTATTTCGACGATCTTTGTCCCCCACGCCCTCCCGCGTACTGAAGGCCCCTCATCATGTCCCAATCAAGGACGCATGCATCCCACGAACGGACAACTGTGCGCGCGGCACTGCCCGCCAGCTCGCCGTAAACCTCTATATATCAATCGGTTAATTGCAAGGCGCCGGGGAAGCGGACCTGCTCTTTGGATACCCGTCGTGCCTTTGCCCCGCTCGAATTGTGCCGGGCGGTGAAGGGAGGACGTATGAATTCATTCCTTCAAGATGTGCGCTTCGCCGCGCGCATCTTGTTTAAGACCCCCGGCTTCACCCTCGTCGCAATCCTGACCTTAGCGCTGGGCATCGGCGCGAATATTGCCGCCTTCAGCATTGTGGATAGCGTCTTGCTCCGGCCGCTGCCATTCGCACAACCCGGCCAGCTGGTTCGCGTGTTTGACGATCTGCGCTCCTCGAACACCAAGGACGTCGGCATGTCCGTCCCTCAGTTTTGGGACTATCGCGATCGTGCCGGCATCTTCCAAGACGTATCCGTGATCTGGCCCATCCCCGCAAACCTCACCGGGGTCGAACGCCCGCAGCGCATCGAAGCCCTGGCCACCAGCGCGAACTATTTCACCATGCTGGGTGTGCCGCCACAGATTGGCCGAGTATTCACGCAGAAGGACGAAGTCCCCGGATTCATCAATGCGGTGGTGCTGAGTGACAGCTTCTGGCGCAGCCAGTATGGCGCCGACCCGAACGCCATCGGAAAGAGCGTGCGGCTGGATGGCGATCTTTACCAGATCATAGGCGTCATGCCTCCCGGGTTCCACCACCCGGGAAAAACTTTAGAAACCGAAGAAGATGCCTACATCGCGGCCGGCTATAACGCGTTGCCGTTTCCCGTGCCGCCGCTCCGTTCCACTCGCATGCTTCCTGGCGCCATAGCGCGTCTCAAGCCCGGCTTGAGCGTTGCCGAAGCACAAGCTCGCCTGGAGACATTTGACGCCGCACTGGCCCGGGAATACCCCACCGACTATCCCCAAGCCGTAGGCTGGGTTCCGCGCCTCGTCTCGGTCCAGGAAAGTCTAACCGGGAATGTCCGCACCGAGCTTTTCGTTCTGTTCGCCGCTGTCGGGTTCGTGCTGCTGATTGCCTGCGTCAACCTCGCGAATCTTCTCTTAGCCCGCGCCTCTGGCCGCCAACGGGAAATTGCCATCCGCCTGGCCCTCGGCGCTGGACGCGGGCGTTTGATCTTCCAATTGCTCACCGAAAGTGTGCTGCTCGCTTTCGTTTCCGGAGTCGTTGCCCTGGGCACCGTCGTGTGGTTGAAAGACGCTCTGCTAAAATTCGCTCCCGCCGATCTTCCGCGGCTGAATGAAGTGACCATCAGCTCCAGCGTCCTGCTCTTCGCGTTCCTGGTTTCGATTTTGACCGGTGTTCTCTTCGGTCTGGTTCCCGCTCTCCAGGCCGCCAGTGCCAATCAAATCTCTAGCATCCGGGAAGGCAGCCGTGGATCGGGTTCGAGCAAACGCCAGATGCGCGTCTCCAGCGTGCTGGTCACCTCGGAAGTCGCCCTTTCGCTGATTCTGCTGGTAGGCGCAGGCCTATTCATACGGAGCTTCTGGCAACTTCTTGAGGTTCGCCCGGGCTTCAACCCTCTTCACGTAATCACCGCACATATCTGGCTGTCGTACCCGAACGATCCCACTCAAAATCACTATTTTACCGTTCCCAAGCGGGCAGCTTTCATGCACGAAGTTCTCCGCCGGGTTTCCGCGCTCCCAGGCGTCGAGCAAGCCTCCATCGGCGATGCAAGCAGCCTGCCGCTGGGGCGCTTAAGGAATCAATCCACCTTCACGATTGAGGACCGCGCCGCGGAGTCCGAACGCTCTCCGTCGGCAGAATTTGCCGCGGTCACCCCCGAGTACTTCCACGTTATGGAGATCCCCGTCCTATTCGGAAGGGACTTCAGTGATTCCGATGACGACAAGGGCCTTCCTGTCGCGCTTGTGGATCAGACCATGGCCCGCCAGTACTGGCCGAATGACGATCCCATTGGCAAACGCATTATGCTCGGTCCCGGGAACCCGTGGTTGAAGATCGTCGGCGTGGTGGGCGATGTGCGGACCGATTCGCTCGATTCTCAGGGAGCCCCGCATGTCTATCTCCCGGACTTCCAGGCCCCTTCCTTCGATTCGATGATTTACCTTCGCACCGCCGGCGATGCGGGCACGCTCGGTGACGCGATTCGGCACGAAGTGGAAGCCGTCGACCCAGACGTGCCGGTCTATGCCGTGCGTTCGATGGAAGACGTGGTAGCGAGATCCATGGCGGAGCGCCGCTTCGCACTACAAATCCTGGGCTTCTTCGCGGGCGTCGCGCTGCTGCTCGCCGCCATCGGAATCTACGGCGTAATGGCTTACACCTTCAGTCAACGAACTCACGAAATTGGCATTCGCATGGCTCTCGGCGCGCAACCCGGCGACATTCTTCGCACCGCTCTAAGTGAAGGAATGACGCTGGTCGCCGTCGGCCTCGGCACGGGCCTCGTGGGAGCCTTGCTCCTGACGCGCTTCCTGCGCTCCATGCTTTACGCGGTCACTCCCAGTGATCCGTTGACGTTCGCAGCGCTCTCTGCGCTGCTCGCCGCGGTCGCGTTGCTGGCGTGCTTTATCCCCGCGCGGCGCGCCACGCGAGTGGACCCGCTCGTCGCCCTGCGGGATGAGTAGCCTACACATCTGAATTTCTGGCGCGCAATTCGTAGCGGCCGCTAGCCGTTAGGAATGGGTCAGCGTAATTGCGGCTGGAAACCGAACTTTCCGGTTCAAATCTCGGAATCCGCTTGACTCGCTGCTGCCGCCACGATTAGCTAGAGCCTCGCAATTCGTTTCGCCTCGGGATCGGCGCAGGTAACATTTCGAAAGTTAAGATAGAACACGCGGAGGAAACACGCGGCATGAAGCTCATTCGTTTTGGCGACCCAGAAAAAGAGAAACCCGGCCTGCTTCTTCCCGACGGGACCCGCGTGGATGCGACCAGCTTTGGCTCGGACTATACCGAATCCTTCTTTGAAAATGATGGCCTTGCGGCACTGCGGAAATGGTTTGACGCCAGCGGCTCCGCCGCTCCGCGCGTCAAGCCTTCCGTTCGACTCGGTCCTCCGATCGACCGGCCCAGCAAGATCGTTTGCATCGGCCTCAACTACCGCAAGCACGCGGTCGAGAGCGGCATGGAAATTCCCAAGGAGCCGGTGGTATTTTTTAAATCCACCACGGCGCTGGCCGGTCCGGACGACCAGGTGATCATCCCGCGCAGCGCGGAGAAGGTGGATTGGGAAGTTGAATTGGCAGTGGTTATCGGCAAGAAAGCCAGCTACGCGCCGAAAGAGCGCGCCTTTGAATATATCGCCGGGTACGTGCTGCACAACGATTACTCCGAGCGAAGCTATCAACTCGAACGCGGCGGTCAGTGGGTGAAAGGGAAGAGCGCGGACACTTTCGCGCCACTCGGACCGTTTCTTGCCACCCGCGACGAGATTGCCGACCCAGGGCGCTTGCACATGTGGCTCAAAGTGAACGGCGAGCTGCGGCAAAATGAATCCACGTCCGATATGATCTTCGATGTGCCCACTCTGGTCAGCTATCTGAGCGAGTTCATGACCCTTCTGCCCGGTGATATTGTCAGCACCGGGACTCCCTCCGGCGTCGGCCACGGCATGAAGCCCCCGAAATATCTGAGGCCCGGAGATGTGGTGGAGATGGGAATCGACGGCCTGGGAGAATCGCGGCAGAGGATGGTGGCGTGGAAGCCGCAAATCCAGCGCTAGGCGGTTCCGTTGAAAGCCAGTTGAAAGAATGAAGCGCTCTTCTGCCATTCGACTTCTCCACGTTTCCTCTGCAATTATCGCCATTGCAGTGGTTGCCACCGCTCAGGCGCCGCATTCTCAGCCGAGTGCGGTGCCCGCGGCAAAACCCGGCGTCGTTGAATTTCAAGATATCGCACGGCAAGCCGGGCTCACCGCGCTCGATGTGTATGGCGGCGAAAAACACAAGGAATTCATTATCGAGACCACCGGCAATGGCGCCGCGATCTTCGATTACGACAACGACGGCTGGCCCGACATATTTCTCCCCAACGGTTCGACGGTGGACGGTTTCGCAGCGGGAAGCGCGCCTACCGGCCACCTCTATCACAACAATCACGACGGCACGTTCACCGATGTGACGGTGAAGGCCGGCCTGGCTCGAGCCGGCTGGGGCCAGGGAGCGTGCGCCGGCGATTACGACAATGACGGCAACCTCGATCTGCTCGAGACCTTTTGGGGGCAGAACGTGCTGTATCACAACAACGGCGACGGCACCTTCACCGATGTCACCGCAAAAGCCGGCCTGACGACGAGCCGAGATGAGTGGAGCACCGGCTGCAGCTTCGTCGATTACGATCGGGACGGCAACGCGGACTTGTTCATCGCGCGTTACGTCGACTTCGCTTACGATTCCGTGCCGCGGCCCGGCCAAGGCCAATGGTGCCAGTGGAAGGGCATCAATGTGATGTGCGGCCCGCGCGGCCTGAAAATGCCGGTAAACGCTCTCTATCACAACAACGGCGACGGCACTTTCTCGGATGTCTCGAAAGAATTCCGGAATCACGAAAACGGCCGGCTGTTATGGCCTCACATCGCTCACCGGCGATTTCGACCAGGACGGCTGGCCGGATATCTACGTAGCGTGCGATTCCACCGCGAATATTCTCTATCACAATAATCACGACGGGACTTTTTCCGACATCGGCCGGTTGTCGGGCGTCGCGTTCAACGGCGATGGCACGGCGCAAGCCGGTATGGGTGTTTCCGGCGACGATTACGCACACACCGGCATGCAGGACATCATCAAAACAAATTTCAGCGACGACTCCCCCACGCTCTATTTGAATCGCGGAAAGAACATCTTCGATGACGTCACCTTCAGCGCCGGCCTGGGCACGATCCGAAACTGGCTAGGTTGGGGCGTGCAGTTCTTCGATTTCGATAATTCCGGTTGGCCCGGGATGCTGATCGCCAACGGTCACGTGTACCCGGAAGTAGATGGACAGAATCTTGGCACCCAGTACCGCCAGCCAAAGGTGCTTTATTTCAATTTGCGCGACGGAAAATTCGCGAATATCACTGCGCAGGCGGGCGCCGCGCTGAGCGAACTCCATTCCGGGCGGGGTCTGGCGCTTGGCGATCTTTTCAACGACGGGCGAGTGGAAGCGGTGGTCAACAACATGAACGAGGCGCCGTCGCTTTATCGCAACAACGCGCCGGTGGGCAATTTCATCACCCTGCAACTGACCGGCACGAAGTCGAATCGCGCCGCGCTAGGAGCCGCGGTCACGCTCGAACAAGGAAGCGACCAGCGCGAACAAGAAGTTCGCAGCGGAGGAGGATTCATTTCGCAGAGTGACCTGCGGCTGCATTTTGGGTTGGGCAAAGCCAGGCGCGCGGAAAAAATCGTGATCCACTGGCCGAGCGGACTGGTCGAAACGCTGAAAGACTTGCCGGCCAACCAATACTACGTCGTGCGCGAGGGCCGGGGCGTCGACGCCACAGAGACCCACGGAGTGAGCGGCGGACCACCCTTCAGCGCGCCTCCGCGCAAAAAAAGCAGGTAGCCAGCCAATCCTTCACGCCGCGCCGCCCAGCGCTATCACCGCGATCGCCAGACATAAAATTCCAATTCCGATCCAGCAGTAGGTGAGCGCCTGCCTGCCCGCATCCTTCCACTCGCCGGTGATCATTCCCCAGAATAGGCCGACGATGATGTCCATCACCATAAACACGGGCCAGCCGATCATCCCGCCGAGGGTGCCGAGGATCGCCGCTCCGGAGCCGTACATCAACGTTCCGCCAAACCACAGCAAGCCCATCAGGCTGCCGAGGATCCAATAGCGCGCGCCGCCAGTTTTGTAGACGTTCCAAGTTTTGTTTTTCCTGAGGAGATACACGCAATAAACCGCGTTGGCGATGAACCCGCCGGTGGTGCACAGCGACCATATCGGATTCGCGGCCATCGATGGGCTCGCGCCCGCCGTCAGGGCCTTTAAGCGCAGCTCGTCGCCGAAAACGAAACTGAAGTTCAACATCGAAGAGAATAACCCCGAGAAAATGCAGATGATCAGCCCGAGCGTGAATCCCGAGCTGGGCATACCGCCGCTCTGCCCTGAGGCGCGCTCCCGCCGCCGCCCGGCGATCGCCAGAAACACCAGCCCGATGGTCATCACTACCGTTCCAACGATCAGCGCGATGCCTCGCTTCGCGAGAAGTTCTTCGGGATGAAGAACCGCGAGCGGTATCAGCGACCCGAACGACGCGGTAATACCCAAGATTACCGCGAAGGCCAGCGCCAGGCCCACCCGGCTGATTCCAAGCCCGCAAAGCGTTGCTCCGATGCCCCACATAAATCCGAACAGAAGCACTTTCGCGAAAGTAGACCACGACGCGGCGGAATAAACGCCGGCGAGGTGAGGGATGGTGCCGTAGGCGATGAGCCACGGAAAAATCACCAGCCCGGTGATGGCGAACATGAGCCAGGAATTCTCCCAGCGCCACGACGGCATTCGCTTCATCGGGGCGGCGAAACTTCCGTTTACGACGCCCGCGATAATCACCACCGCTATGCCCCAGCCGAGTTGTGCGTTCACCGAGTCTCCGTGAAGCTCGTCATTCGCTCCCCGCGCGTTGCCTCGGGTCCAGGCAAGACGCAATAGCGACGCGCGTGCGAAGCTGACAGAAAATGAGGCATGGCCGGTGGCCGCGTCAACGTGATTCGCGCGAGATTAGAAAGATTTCATATCGTGAAACTACCATTTTGTTGACGCGCTCGGCACCGTTCAGTAGATTCTTACCGCCGGGAGCCAACGTGAGAATTAACTCCATCGAAATCCGCGTCTGCCGCAACACCCAGCCGGCCATGTCCGATTCGGAAATGCGCGCCGGCGGGAAGTCCACCTTCGATTTTTTGGTCATCACCATGAAGACCGACGAGGGCCTCCAGGCGCACTCGATGGGATTCGCCGGGCGAGGCGCAGAAATGGCCGGCGAAATCGCCGCTTCCGCGCTGAAACCATTTTTCGTTGGCAAGGACCCGCTATACCGCGAGAAACACTGGCAGGATTTCCGAACTTACGATCGCTGGTGGCAGCACGTTCCAATCTATTCCTACGGGCCTTTCGATATTTGCCTGTACGATATCGCCGCGCAGCTTGCCGTCCAGCCGCTCTATCAACTACTCGGCGCTTACCGCGACAAAGTTCCGGTGTACGCCAGCTCATTCGTCTTATCCACGCCGGAGGCCTACGCCCAGCAAGCCCTCGAAGTGAAGGGCCGCGGCTGGCACGCCTACAAGCTGCATCCTCCGGGCAAATTGGATTTCGATCTCGCAGCGTACCGCGCGTGCCGCGAAGCGGTGGGCCCGGATTTCAAGCTCATGGCCGATCCGGTGGCGGCCTACTCTCATCAGGAAGCGTTCCGCGTCGGCCGCGAACTCGAGCGGCTGAATTACTACTGGCTCGAAGAACCGCTCTTCGACGTTGATTTTCACGGCCTCCGCAAGCTCACCGCAAAATTAGATATTCCGATTTGCGGGACCGAGGTCCTGGCGGGTTCGCACTACTCGACCGCCGAATGTATCTCCAGCGGGGTGGTGGATATCGTCCGCACCGACGTTTCCTGGAAGGGAGGGGTGACCCCGGTGATGAAGACCGCGCACCTGGCCGAGTCTTTTGGGGTGCGCTGCGAACTACACACTACGATCTACCACCCTCTTGAGGTCGTCAATCTACACTGCTGCGCGGCGATCTCGAACTGCGAATTCTTCGAGCTGCTCTATCCCCTCGAGTACATGGCTTTCGGAATGAAGAACAAGCTGGACATCGATTCGGAAGGTTACGCGCATCCGCCGAATTCACCGGGAATCGGCGTCGACTGGGATTGGGATTTCATCGACCGTTGCACTCTGAAAGTGATGTGAAACGAAAAGCTTTCGGCGCGAATGAAAATCGACGTAGCGAACTGCAGGTTGCACGCTTCTGAACTTTAGGTCCAATATGTCCCCGATGCGCCGCCGGACCTTTCTCGTTGGGATTCTCGCGTTGGTTGTCGCGGCGGTGCTTACGCGGGCGCAGGATATCGATACGGTTGTCTCGCCGCGAAATCGCGGTCCCGCCACCATCGCCGACCAAATCAACGATCCAGCCGAGCGCGCCGCTTTTTTGGCTCTGTATCAGCACCACGATCCCGGAGAGATGCTTGCCGATGCGCAGACGTTTCTGGAGAAGTTTCCTCAATCGGCTCTCCTCGCGCCGGCCTACGAAGTTGCCGCGCGAAGCAGCTTCGATACCGGACACTTTCGCGAGGGCCTCGATTACGCGCGCCAATCGCTTGCATTTCTCCCTGAAAATCCGTTGCTGCTGGTTTCCGTGGCGGATGTTGAGTCACAACAGAAGCTAAATGAAGGCGCCATTTCGACGGCGCGTGAAGCCGTCGAATATCTCGATCGCTTCAGCCGGCCCGCGACAGTCAAAGAGCGTGATTGGCCGGACCTGAAGCGCAAACTTAAAGCGGGGGCGCTCTTCGCCATGGGCCGCGCGCTGCTGGCCCAGGCTCTTGACGCTGCAACACCGGAAAAACGCAGCGCATTGCAAAATCAGTCTGCCGAAGCGTTGATGCAGGCTCGAGCCCTGAATCCCGCGGACCCGGAGATCGCCTATCTGTTGGGCCTAGCGCGTGTCTCCTCGGGAAATCTCAATTTGGCCGCATCCGATTTTGCCGAGGTCGGCAAGGGCGGAGGCGCGTTCGCGGCGAAGGCGCTCGAAAACCTCAAGGCCATCTACCAGACGCTCAAGCCGGGACAGCCTACTGGTTTTGAAGATTTTCTCGCCCAGATCGAAGCCCAAGCGCCCGCGGATGTAGCCCCGGCTCCCGCCAGCGCGATCGCGGCAGTGGCGGTGACGCCCTCGCCGGCGGCCGGAAATTCTTCGCCACCACCGTTGTCGGAATACGCTGGTTCCGCAGCCTGCAAATCCTGCCACGGAGGGATCTATCGCGCATGGTCGCAAAGTGGAATGTCGAAAATGTTTCGTCCGTATGCCGCGCAGAACGTAATCGGCGATTTCGAAAAGAACAACGAATACTTCCTGGGAGATGCCGAGATTTATCGCGGCGGCGCACTGAAAATCGTTCCCGGGCCCGATCGGAAGCTCTACGCGAAGATGACCATCCACGATGGGCGACACTATTTCTCCATCAAACAATCCGACGGCCAGTGGCACTCCTACCCGGTCGACTACACCATCGGCTCGAAGTGGCAGCAAGCCTACGCCACGAAATTGCCGAATGGCGAAATCAAGGTTCTTCCGATTCAGTACAACGCCGCCGCCAAACAGTGGGTAAACTTCTGGAAGATCATCGACGACTCCGCAAGCCCACGCGCGGATCTTCTCCATTGGGAAATTTCCGATCCCGCCACCAGCTATCAGACGAATTGCGCGGTCTGCCATACCAGCCAGTTGCGCGACCTTAATGGCGGCGAACCGCCGTCCACCCATCGCGAGTTCCGCGAGCCAGGCATCGACTGCGAGATGTGCCACGGCCCATCGCAGCGCCACATCGCCGCAATGGACAACGGAGACACCTATAACAAAGGGCCTCTCGATCCGCCGGTGGATTTCGCGAAGATCGGTAATCGCGATTTCGTTGCCATCTGCTCGCAATGTCACATGCAGTCAGCGCTCCGCGTTCCCGGACCAAACGGCGAAATTAATTATTCTCGCATCGGCGACTTTTTCATGCACTACGAGAGCATCCCCCTCGGCGAATTTTCGCGAAAAGGCTTTTACAAGGACGGCGGGTTCCGTCAGACCACGTTCATCGTCGAATCGCTCGAGCGATCGCAGTGTTTTTTGAAAGGCCAGGCGACCTGCGCCACCTGCCACAATCCTCACAGCCATGACCAGTCCGCGAACCTGACTTCGCTGAAATACCCCGACGACCCGGATCGCATGTGCACCGGCTGCCACGTCCAGTTCGCGGAGAAATCCGCTGCCGCGGCGCACACCCACCATCCACCTGAGTCGGAAGCGAGCCGCTGCGTCGCGTGCCACATGCCGAAAATTATGGATGCGCTGCTGATGCGCGCGCGCACCCACAAAATCGACAGCATTCCCGACGCGGATTTGACACTCCGCTTTGGTCAAGAAGAGAGCCCCAACGCGTGTTTGCTGTGTCATCAGCAAAAAGACGCGCCATGGGTGAAAGCAGCGATGCAACAGTGGAAAGCGGGCGCTGGAGAAAGAAGCGGTGCCGAGTGAAGCGGCATCCGCAAGGTTCATTTGCGCCCGCGCGATCTGGACTGGGCGCGGTGGCATTTCTCGGTATCGTTTGCGTTCTCGTCGCGAGCCATCGCGAGGGCCTCGCGCGCGCCGCGCAATCAAGGCACCCGCAAGCGCCGGAGACAACTGCGGCGTCTTCAGCCCCGTCCCCAGCCGGTTACGTGGGCTCCAAAGTCTGCGCTGGATGTCACCGCCCGATTTTTAATAACTTCTCCCGGACCGATATGGGCCGCTCGATGTCCGCGGTAACCCCGGAATTCCTGGAAAAAATTCCCCCATCCGCTTCGATTTTCGATGCGCGCCTAAATCAGCACTTCGAAATCTCCGTTCACGACGGGAATCTCTACCAGACCGATTTCCAGACCGGCGCGAGCGGCCAGACAATTTTCCGTGAGTCCCGAAAGATCGAGTGGATCATCGGCTCGGGTGCAAACGGCCTGGGTGGGTTGGTGACGCGTAGCGATTTCCTGTACGAAGCGCCGCTTTCCTATTATTCGAAAACGCACAGCTGGGCGCTCTCGCCCGGCTACGAATTCGGCGACTATGGATTCAATCGTCCCATTCTTCCCGCCTGCATCAACTGCCACAGCGGGATGCCGAGGGCAATTCCCAACGGCAATGGCCGTTTCCTCGATCCTCCGTTTCAAGAGCTAGCGATCGGCTGCGAAAATTGCCACGGCCCGGGCGCGGCCCATGTGCACGAAATGGCAGAAGGCGATTCGGCTTCCACCAGCGGCGATCATTCCATCGTGAATCCCGCGAAGCTCCAGCCTTGGCTCGCGGACAACATCTGCATGTCCTGCCATCAGACTGGCGACGCGCGCGTCTTGAAGGCCGGGAAGGATTACCGCGACTTCCGGCCGGGCACTCGGCTCGACGACACTATGTCCATTCTGATGGTTCCTCCCAAACGCGATGCGCCGCCGCAGGCCGATCTGCTCCAGCACTATTTCTCCATGACCTTGAGTAAATGCTATCGAGCCAGCGGAGGCCGATTGAGCTGCATCATCTGCCACGATCCGCACGTCCAACCGGCAGGCGATGAAGCTCCTGCTTATTACCGACAGAAATGTCTGTCCTGCCATACCGAAAAGAGTTGCGCGGTGCCGCTGGCGATCCGCCAGCACAAGTATCCGCCGGACGACTGCTCGGGTTGCCACATGCCGAAGCGCGACATCACGGTGATCTCGCATTCGAGTCTTACCAACCACCGCATCGTCGCCACCGCCGAAGAACCATTCCCCGACGAAACTTTTCACCTCGCCACGGCGCAACTACCCGATCTCGTTCACCTCAACCGAGCCCCCGATCGGAAGGATTCCACACCTTCATTGCTGACCATCCTCGCAGCCTACTCTCAATTGATCGAACAGTATCCGCAGTACCGCGCGCGCTATCGAGAAGTAGGAAAGCAGCTCGAAGCAACCGAACCGGCTAACGTGATCGTGCTCGAAGCTCTCGCCGATGGCGCCCTGGCGCAAGACACCGCCGACGGAAGGGCCGCCGCTCTTCGCTATCTCGAGCGCGCGATCCAGAATGGCGCGAATGCTCCCGCCGATTTCGAACGGGTGGCCACGCTTCTGGCCGCTGCGGGCCGGACCGGTGACGCGGTTCAACCGCTCGAACTGGGAATTCGACTAGCGCCTTATGACCCCACGCTCTACCGTCAACTGGCTGGCGTCTACTTGGCACTCGGCCGGGCGTCTGACCAAGCCGCCATTCTCGGTCAGGCCAACGCAATCTTTCCGCAGGATGCGGCGATTCGAAAGCTTCTGGAAAATCCAAGCGCGCCGATACCCCAGCCGTAGCAATCAAAGGAAGTATTTAAATTAAAAGGAACCACCGGCGGAGACGGGCGGGCGGTTGATTGCACTTAGACGGTTGAAGACCTATCTTTGCGGACGACTGGCTCGGCGAGTTGCGGCTGGTGCTGCGGAAAACCCATCGCAACCGACACCGCTCGCGCTGCGGCCATCACCGCCGCCGCCAGCTCGGGCACCTGCTCCCGGCTCACCCGGGTGACCGGCGCCGAGACGCTGACCGCGGCAACCGCGAAACGGTCCGCATCGAAGATCGGCGCACTTACGCAACGCGCACCCAGGGTCGTTTCCTCGTCGTCCAGCGAGTAGCCTTCCGTTCGCACCCGCTCGAGCTCGCCTCGAAACTGGACCATGTTGGTGATGGTCTTCGGTGTGAGCGGCTGGAAACTTACCGTGCTGAGCACCCGCTCCCGTTGCTCCGCGGGCATAAATGCGGCCAGCGCTTTGCCCAGTCCGGTGGCGTGTAACGGCCGGCGAATTCCCACCCGCGAGGCCAGCCGGAATTCGTGCGGACTCTCGAGCACTTCGATGTACAGCACCGTTCCCTGATCGAGCACCGCCAAATTGACGGTTTCCCCAGTGGCCGTCCATAGCTCCCACAGGATCGGCCGGGCCACCGCCTGCAACGTGACGCGGTGATTGGATCGCGCTCCAAGGTTGGAGAGCCGGGGCCCGATCATGTACGCTCCGGCTTCGGTGCGCAGGACGTAGCCGTCGCGCTCGAGGTGCTTCAAAAACCGGTGCGCGGTGCTTTTATGCACGCCAGTGATATCGCAAATTGGCTTCAGGGTGAGCCCGGAAGGCGAGGCTTGAATCGCTTCAAGGATCTGAAAAACCTTACCGATCACCCCAACGCCTGCGGGTTTTGATGTTTGCGAACGGCGCATGCGAATCCGGGAAAGCTCCTTGGGTTTGGGGTCCATCAATCACTCAGGACTCAAGGCATATGTCCCGCAGCAGCTCGAGAGGCCAGATTTCACATCCTGAAACTTACGTCAGACTGCTGGAGAACTCAAGCTCGCACTTCCCTGAGAACCGGCCAAAATTACTAGGAATCGGCACCCCGGGGGTCCAATCGAGCGCCCGGGAATGTACCACCTATTGAAATGAAATTCAAGTATGTGAAATTTTCTATTGACACCATAAAATAAAAGTATTACATGGAACCAGATTCAGGGGTGTTGGAGTTCCCTGGCGGAGCGTTTTTCAAGGTTTCCACTTCAAGAAAGCTTGGGCTGGGGAGCGAGCGGCGACGGCACGAAGTAACAAGATTGCCTCGTCGAGGCTAGGAGGACGTCAAATATGAGATTCCGCGCATTGCGCACTTCGCTGGCAATTTGGCCGCTGGGCTGGCTGCTAATCCTGGGAATCGGCGTGGTGATGGCATTCCCGGGAACGGCCAGCGCTCAGTTGGGCACATCCATCAACGGCACGGTTCACGACCCATCCGGCGCAGTCATTCCAGCCGCGAAGGTGGTGTTGCACAACGTGGATACCAAGCTGGATCTAGTGACGACGACCAACAGCTCGGGCGTCTACGTCTTCCCGGTGGTCCAGCCCGGCACTTATGACATCTCGGTGTCCAAGCAAGGCTTCAGCTCCGCCGACGAGTTGGGGGTAAGCCTGGTGGTCAACCAGATCGGGAGCTACGACATCACCCTGAAGACCGGCTCGGTATCGGAAACGGTTAAGGTGCAGGCCACCGCCAATGAAGTGGAAACCGCCAGCGCCGAACTGGGCGTGGCCATCGTCAAAGCGCAAGTGAATGACCTTCCGTTGAACGGACGGAATTTTACGCAATTATTGAACCTCACTCCGGGTGTCAGCAGCGTGAACGTATCGCAAAACTCCGCGACCAGCGGCGGCGTATGGTCGAATCCAATCGGATCGTTCTCCTACCCGTCAATCAACGGCCAGTCGAATCGCAGCAATCTTTTCTTGCTCGACGGCGTGAATAACCAAGGGTCGTTCGGCAGCACCTATGCGGTTCCCCCGATCATCGATGATATTCAGGAATTCAAAGTGCAGTCGCACAACGACGACGCTTCGTTCGGCGGGGTGATGGGCGGAATCGTGAACGTGGTGACCAAATCCGGAACCTCCGGCTATCATGGTTCGGCTTGGGAGTTCTTGCGGAACACGGCATTCGATGCCCGTAACGCGCTGCTCACCAGCAAGACTCCGTTCCAACAAAACCAGTTCGGCGCTGCCGCCGGTGGGCCGGTGGAAATCCCCTGGCACAATTCGGGCGCGCCAAAAACGTTTTTCTTTCTGGCGTATGAAGGGTTCCGCAACCACACCACCGCGGCCACTTTCTTCAATACTCCTACTCCCGCCGAATTGGGCGGCGACCTGAGTGCGGTCACTTCGCAGATTTACAATCCGTACAGCGTAGTGGCCGATCCTACTTCCGCTACTGGCTACAGCAGTTCGCCTTTCATGTGCGATGGCTCGGGTAACCCGCTTCCCGCAACGAACAACATTCAGCCGGCCGGCACACCCTGCAACAAAATTCCCACCAGCATGCTAAGCGGACCGATGGTGGCGTATGCCACCACGTTGTTCCCGGCGCCGATAAGCACCGGCAACCCATCTTTCAACGGCTTGGACAGCACCAAGACCGACACCCGGCAAGACGTGTACAACGCGCGGTTGGACCATCAGTTTTCGGTGAATGACAACGTCTATGCCCGCTTCACGCAGTTCCGTCAACCGGTCAGCGGTTCGGGTGGGTTTACCGGTTTGGTCCACGATCAGATCACCGACGGTTATAACCTGGGGGTGGGCTATACCCACTCCTTCGGGAGTGGCTCTCTGGTGGTCCTGAATTTCGGGCGGGTCAGCATCAACATCGACCAGGGCTCGAGTTATCCCAAGTCACCTGCGAATTTCTGGCAGACCGTGGGTTGGTCGCCTAACTTCGCCAGCAACTTTATTGGCGGCATCTCGATGAACCCGGAAGTGGTTATTTCGGGCTACATCGGGAACCCCAATCCCAGCGCCCACGGCGCCGCGCAGGTCGACGACACCCACGTCTCTGACATTTGGCAATGGGGCGGCGACTATACCAAAATCTACGGTCGCCATACCATCCGGGCCGGCTCCAACTTCACCAGCAACAATGCCGGCGCTCTTTACCTCAATTCCAGCGTCATTTTCACCGCCGCAAACACCGCCAGTGCCGCCGATCTATCCGGTGGCGATGCTCTGGCCTCCTTTTTGCTCGGCGACCCGAATAACGCGGGACGCCGTGATGTGATCGAGACCGAGCACGGCGGCTGGGTCGACGGCTTCTATGTGATGGATCAGTGGAAGGTGACCAACAAACTGAGCGTCAACTTCGGCCTGCGTTATGACTTCACCTTAATGCCGATCTATGGAGACGACAAGAACAAGAACAATGAAGTGGGCGACATGGATCTGAACAACGGCACTTACATCCTGGCGCACAGCGCACCTCCTTGTTCCGTGGCGCTGGCCGCGCCTTGCATTCCCACGCAACCTAGCACGTCCCCGTGTTATCCCGCTCTGCTGCCCTGTAACGTGGTGATTACGCCCTTCAGTAACGGCGCGATATACCACAACGATTTCACCAACTGGCAGCCGCGTGTGGGAGTCGCCTATGCGTTGACCGGGAGGACGGTGATCCGTGGCGGTTATGGGCGTTTCTACGACAACTGGGCGGCGATCACCCAGACCGCGCAAAACTTCGAAGGTACCTGGCCTGGGATTGGGCAACTGGGCGCCAGCAATATAAACCCGCTGACTGGCGCTCCGACGGTAGGAGTTCTCGACCCGTTCAATCTCGGCAGTGGACAGCCGCTACCGTCGGTTTCACCATTTCAACAATCCACCTGGTTTGCCGACCCTTACCTCAAGCGGCCGTATGCCGACCAGTGGAACTTCGGCGCCGAGCAACAGGTGACCTCGAAGACGGTGCTGACCGTAAACTACGTTGGATCCAGGGGCGAGAAACTCGATATCGGCGGCGCTTACAACGTCGCGACCACCCCGGGGCCGGGACCAATAAACCTCCGCGCTCCGTTCCCCTACATTGGCGTGACCGCCTTTGACCGCAGCACCGGAAGCAGCACCTACAATGCTCTACAGGCCTCGCTCAACGGAAGAAGTGAGCACGGCCTCACCTACCTCATATCGTACACGTGGTCGAAGGCTTTGGACCTCGGCTGCTCTGGATGGTACGGCGTAGAGGGATGCTCGATTCAGAACCCCTATGATATCCGCGCCGACAAGGGTCCGTCGGCGACCGACCTTCCGCAGATATTCTCCGCGGCGTTCGTTTATCAGTTGCCGTTTGGAAAGGGTCAGCGGTGGTCCAGCGGCAATTCCGTTGCGGACTACATCATCGGCGGCTGGAATCTCAACGGCGTGCTCTCGATGAACTCCGGCACCCCATTCGATGTGGGCACCGGAAAAGACATCGCGAACACCGGCAACTATAACTACGGTAATGGTTACGGTTACGAGCGTGCGGACGTTAGCGGACCGCTCTATCCCGCTCAGAAAACAACCGCGGAATGGTTCGATACCTCCTCCTTCACGCTGCCGGCACAGTACACCTTCGGCGACTTGGGCCGCGACACCCTTCGCTCCGATTGGTACCGGAACATCGATCTCTCCCTCTTTAAGGAACTTCCGATCAAGGAATCCTATCGGCTGGAGTTCCGGGTGGAAATGTTTAACGCCTTTAATACGCCAATATGGTCAACGCCCATAACCAGCTTGGATAGCCCAAATTTCGGACAGATAACCAGCACTGCTAACACCGCGCGCCAGATTCAGTTCGGCTTGAAGCTCTACTTCTGACGCGCCTGGCAAACCAGTAGAACGGAAACCAGTTCGAGGTGCCGAATCGGAACGGGGATCACGCGAGCGAAACCGGTAATCGCCGCGCGGCTTTCCGGCAGCATGAATCCGGCCGGCACCTCCAGAAATTCTCTATCGGCTTTCTTTTGACCTACGCGAGCGGCCAAGCTTCTGTCGAGACTCGTGGTCGCTTTCCCATCTCTGCGGCCATTCTTCTAGCGATGGCCGGAGCCAGAGAATATACTTCTGCGGTGCGCCGGGCCGCTCCAGGATCGGAATCACTCTCGGTGTCAACCTTCGGTACTATAATATTCACTCTTGCCGTTCTTGAGCTGTCTTCCATCGCGGGCCCAGCGGCATCCGCTGCGCAGCAGCGCTCCGCAACTGGGCTACCTGCGCAGTGCTTGCATCCGATCAGCGCCTCCGAGCCGCTGCAGCAACTTCTGGAGGCGATCACCGACCACCCCACTGCCGGGGCATACAACACACTCGGCGCGCTATTCGCCCAGCAAAGTCTCGATGCATGCGCGATCGCTTCCTTCGAAGCCGGGCTGCGGCTGGACCCCAAGAATTGGGAAGCTCGCTACAATCTCGCGCTCGCTCTGATGAAGCGCGGCGATCGCCAGCGAGCAATTCAGGAATTACGCCGCGCGATCGCCGAGAAGCCTGACTCCGCCAGCGCTCACCACGCTCTCGGCACGCTCTTCGAAGCCGAAAAAAAACTGCCTGAGGCTGCGGTCGAGTATCAAGCGGTGCTGCATGCCGATCCGCACTTCCCGTCCGCAGCGATCGATCTCGCGCGGGTTCTGGCGGCGCAGCGGAAATTTGACGATGCCGTCGCCGTACTGCAGGAAGCGCTGCAGCTTTCGCCTGAGGCCGAGGACACCGTATCGCTCGGGGCGGCGCTTGGCGTCACCTACGCCGAAAGCGGTAACTTCGCGAAGGCGAGTGAGACGCTCCGGCAACTGATCGCCGATCATCCCGACTCCGCCGGCGCGCACCTCGCGCTCGGCACCGTCTTGGCTCAACAGGGCGAGCCAGCGTCCGGCAACGCCATGGCGGAATTCCGCGAGGCGATGCGGCTCGATCCGGACGCGGCCCCGGCAAGACTGGCGCTCGGCGGCGCGTTGTTGGACCAGAAGAAATATTCCGATGCTCTCAGCGTCCTCCAGGAATATCTCGGGCGCCACCCGGACGATGCCCAAGAGGCCCAGAGGGCCGAGGGTTACCACCTGGAGGGGCAAATCTACGAAGGGCTCGATCAATGGGACCAAGCCGGTGAAGCCCTGCTAAAGGCGGCGCGTCTCGAACCGGGGGATTATGAAATTCGCAAGGATCTGGCTTGGGCGCTGGTCCATGCCGGACGCACCAGCGACGCCATCCACGAATTCGAGGCTGCCGAAAAACTTTCACCGAAGGAAGCAGAGGTTCATCAGCAACTCGCCGCGCTCTATGAGAAGACCGACGCGATCGCTGCCGCGAAACTCGAACGCGAAAAGTACGCGAAGCTCACCACCCAGGACCAGCAGCACGCCGCAGCGGGCAAACTGAATGACCAAGCTAACAAGCTACTCGCTTCCGGGAACGCGCGCGGCGCCGCGGAGGCCTATCGCCAAGCGCTGCGTCTGGCGCCCAACGACGCGCAAATGCATTACAACCTCTCCCTGGCGCTCGATCGCTTAGGCGATGGCCCCGGCGAGATACAGGAACTCCAGCGTGCCGTTCGGCTGGACCCGCAGCTCGCCGTCGTCCACAACCAGCTTGGCCTGCTCGCGCTCACCGCCGGCCGCCAGGCCGACGCCGAGCGCGAACTGAAGGCCGCCATCGCAATCAACCCGAAATTCGCTGAAGCGCTGAACAATCTCGGCGTGCTCAATACCCAGCAAGGCAAGGATTCCCAGGCCGCCACGCTGTTCCAGCAGGCCACTCAGTACGACCCCTCCTACTCGCGCGCCTTCGTTAACCTGGGCCTGACCCTCGCGCGGCACGGTCAATTTGCCGAAGCTGAAAAACAGATCCGCGCCGCGCTAGAGGCCGATCCCAAGGACGCCTCCGCTTATCGCGCGCTGGGAATGGTGGAAGCCAAACTTGGCCGCGATGACGATGCGATTGCCGGCTTTCGAAAAGCCGTCGAACTCGAACCGCAGTCTTCGGAGGCGCATTTGAATCTGGGCATCGCGCTGGTCGATCACTTCGATCGCGCCGGCGGCTTTGCCGAGTTTTCCGAAGCGGTGCGCCTCGATCCGAAGTCTGCAAGCGCTCATTTCAATCTGGGCCGGTTCTATTTCGAGTCCAGCAAATACGACGACGCGCGGAGGGAGTTGGAAACCGCCAGCACGCTGCAGCCGCGCTTTGCCAACGCGCTCTATTTCTTGGCGCTGGTGGAACGCCAAAGCGGCAACGTGGCGCGTTCGGCGGAGCTGTTGCAAAAGGTGGTGGAGATCCAGCCGGGCCAAGCCGACGCGCAGTTCCTTCTGGGTCAGGACCTCGCGAAGCTCGGAAAAACAACCCAGGCGATCGAGCATTGGAAGCTCGCGCTCGAGGCGGACCCCGATGATTCTCAGGCCCTCTACACTCTCGCCCGCGCGCTCAATAAGGCGCACGATCCCGCGGCCGAGCGATATCAGCAGCGCTTCGACGACTTGAAGAAACAGCAGCAAGTGACCGACCAGGTGAGTGAACTCGGCAATTTCGCGATCGAGGCGTCCAACGCGCAGAACTGGCCGCAGGCCATCGAGCAAATGCAGCAGGCCATTCAGTTGTGCGGCGATTGCGCTCAAAGCGGGCATCTGCACCGCAACCTTGGCCTCTTTTATTGCAAGACCGGGAAGTTCGAAGACGCAGAGACCGAGCTCAAGAAAGCGCTGGATCTCGATCCGAACGACGCCGAGGCGAAGCGGGCCATCTCGATCGTCGAGAATCTTCGGTCGTCCGGTGCGAAATGAAATTCAAAGAGGGCTCCGGGCTCCAAACGAAATTGAAGTTGTAGCCATCGTGCGCTCGTGAAAAGAGGCGATAACATGTCCGAGGTATTTCCACATCTTGATTACAAACCGAAAATGCCGCGCAAGCTGGACCGCGGCATCGCCATTGTGGGCGCCGGAGGGATCGTCAACTACGCACATTTGCCAGCTTACAAGAAGGCCGGCTTCCGGGTGGTCGGCATCACCGACCGCAACCGCGAAGCGGCGGAGAAGACCGCCAAGCAGGCTGGCATCCCCAAGGTATACGCCAGCGTCGAGGAATTACTGGCGGACGGCGAAGTCGAAATCGTCGATGTGGCGGTCTATCCCGCCGGACAGCTGGAAGTGGTAGAAAAGGTGACCGCTGCCAAACGCCATCTGCTGTGCCAGAAACCGTTCGCCGATGAATACGCCAAAGCGGTGCGTAGCGTTGCGCTCGCCGAAGCCGCCAACGTCAAGATCGCGGTGAATCAGCAGATGCGCTGGGACGCCGGAATTCGTTGCGCGCGTATCTTGATTGATGACGGCTGGCTCGGCATTCCCACCTACGGCACAATTCAGGTCCACTGCAATACCGACTGGAGCCTGTGGCCTTGGATTTACAAAGGCAAGCGCCTCGAGGTGATGTTCCACAGCATTCATTACATTGACTCGCTGCGCTTTTTGCTCGGCCAGCCCAATTCCGTTTTCACTAGCGGCAGCCGTGGACCCGCCGAGACTACCGAAGCCGAGACCAAGACTCTCACCGTGTGGGATTATGCTTCCGGCCTGCAAGTGCTGATCGATGTTTGCCACTCCACCTGGCAGGATGATGGGTATGCCATCTTCCGTCTGGAGGGGACCGCAGGCATCATCAAGGGTACCATTGGCCTGATGTATAACTATCCCACCGGCCGCCCCGATACTCTCGAGTTCATGTCCAAGCGCAACCCCGGTTACTGGTTTTCCGCTCGGCTCGACAGCATGTGGATTCCGGATGCGTTCGCGGGTCCGATGGCTTCCCTAATGCGCGCGGTGGAAGACGGCTGCGAACCCGAGACCAGCGGCCGCGATAACCTGCAGACGCTGCAGGTTGTTTTTGCGGAATATCGCTCCATGGCTGAAAAGCGCGCGGTGCAGCCCGAAGAGATCACCGCCTAGCGCTGACGCTCGGCGAAAAGTCCATACCAAAGGAAGAGCACCCATGAAACGCTACGGTTCGCTGATCGGAATCAGACCCGAGGCCCTGGAGTCCTACAAGAAGTACCACCTGGCGGTGTGGCCCGAGGTTTTGGATATGATCTCAAAGTGCAACATTCGCAACTATTCCATCTATCTGAAGGACAATCTGCTCTTCGCCTACTTCGAATACCACGGCTCCGACTTTAAGGTCGACATGGCCAGGATGGCGGCCGACCCGAAAACGCAGGAATGGTGGGCCATCATGATGCCGATGCAAAAGCCTGTAGACACGCGGCGCGAAGGCGAATGGTGGGCGGAGATGGAAGAAGTATTTCACTGCGATTAACGCCGAGCAGCCCCACTCTTCCCAGTCTGCCGAAGCGCCGCGTTCGCGCGAAGCAGAGATTATCCCAACCCGAATTCCTGCTTGATGGCTTCGGTGTGCTGGCCGACCTGCGGTGCGAGTTTTGGGCTCTGCAAGATCTCGTGACCGAATCGGATGGGCAGCCGGGTGGTAAGAATTTGCAATCCGCGCGCGTCCTCCAGCGTCTGCACCATCTGTAGCTGCTTGAACCCTTCGCTCGCAAACATCTTCGGCCAATCGAGAACTTCCGAGCACCATATATCCGCCGGATCGAGAATGCTGAGCCAGTGTTCGGTGGTGTGCTCGCGCAACCGGTCTGCAATAAGCCGCTTCAATTCGTCGCGGCGGAGAAATCCCTCGGTGGAATCCGAAATCTTTTCAAGCTCCGGAATGCCGAGGAGCTTTCCCAGAACCGCCAGACTTCCCATAGCGAGCGCCAGGTATCCGTTCGCCGTATCGTAAACGCCGTAAGGAGCCGCAAGGTAGGCGTGCGCGTTTCGATAGGCGCTGCGTCGCGGCGGGCGCCGTCCGTCGTTCATGTGCGTGGTCAGCACTTCGAACTGAAAATCGATCAGCGATTCGAGCAGGCTCGTCTCCACCAGTCCGCCGCGCCCGGTCGAGCCCCGACGCACCAGGCACGCCAGAATTCCTTCACAAAGATTGTGGCCTGCGAACATGTCGGCAACCGCCAGCGCCATGGGCGTGGGTGGATCTTGCTCATCGCCGCTCAGCCACATCAACCCGGATCGCGCTTGCGCCAGCAAATCCTGGCCGGGCCGTTCGCGCCACGCGGCAGCATCGCCGTAGCCGGTGATCGAGCCGTACACCAGCCGCGGATTGATCTTCGAAAGGGAGTGGTAATCGAGCTTCAGGCGCTCGATCACCCCCGGCCGGAAATTCTGCACCATCACGTCGGCCCGCGCGATCAGCTGGTGCAGTGCTTCCAGATCTCGTGGGTTCTTCAGATCCGCCGCAAAGCTCTCCTTATTCCGATTGATCGCGTGAAAAAGAGTGTTCTCGCCGTGAACGTCAGTGTCGCTCAGGTACAGCGTGCGCCCCAGGTCGCCCTTTCCCGGCCGCTCGATCTTCACCACCCGCGCGCCCATGTCCGCCAGGCGCAGTGTAGCCAGCGGCCCCGAGAGAAACTGGCAGAAGTCGAGGACCAGTAAGCCGTCGAGTGGTCTGTCGTGATTTTCGATGGTCATCGGATACCGCCTGTCTGGAATTCGAGCCGCGGGCCCGGATTCGGTGGCCTCCACTGGCACAGCCGCAGAAGGCGCATGAACAGTATATTGCACGAATGAAATATATTTTTCATTAGGAAAAGTATGAGGTATGCTATTTCAATCGCCATGCCCCGAAGACTTGCTCGAGTCCGCTCCCACGCCCTTACAAGGCCCAGCCGCTACGCTGCGCCCGCCCTTGAAAAAGGCCTGGACATCGTCGAAGTGTTCGCTTCTGAACCTGCCGGGCTAACCGGCACAGAAGTCGCTCGCCGCCTCGGGCGTAGCGTCAGCGAAATCTTCCGCATGATGGTCTGCCTCCAACGGCGCGGCTACATCTGCTGGGCCGGTTCCGACGATCGCTTTGAATTGACTCTGAAACTCTTCGAGCTCGCTCATCGCCATCACCCCCTGGACCGCCTGGTCGCCCATGCGCGTCCTCTCTTGCAGGAAGTGGCGAATCAAACCGGGCAATCCTGCCATCTGGCGATGCTAAGCGATGGGGCCATCATCGTCGTCGCGCAAGTGGACGCGCCCGGCAGTATGGGTTTTTCACTGCGCCTCGGCGCTCACTTGGACCTATTCGATACCGCCTCGGGCCACGTCATTCTCGCGTTCCAGTCGGAAGCGGCGCGGCAGCGTGGGCTTTCCGCATGGAAGAACCGCTCACGACGGCGGATTCCGGCGGGCCTGGAAAAACACCTGGCCGCGATTCGCGCCCGCGGCTATGAGCAAATGGCCAGCTATCGGATTCACGGCATCGTGAATATCAGCTATCCCATCTTCAATCAGCATGGCGAAGCCATCGCCGCGATGTCCGTCCCGTTCATCGAGCGAGTGGGCGACCGCCCGGGGCTCAAGCCAATCAAGGAAAGCCTGCAAGCCGCTAGCTCCAGATTGACGGCGGGAATCGGCGGTAAACGCACCTTGGTCTTGCCGGCCGGGCGGAGGCAGAAGCCATGACCGTGGTTGAGTATTTCGAAGACTACGTTGTGGGCGCCACCCGAGTGACCACCGGCCGCACCATTACCGAGACCGACGTGGTGATCCATGCAGGCCACAGTGGCGATTTCTTCCCGCATCACATGGACGAGGAGTTCGCCCGCTCCTCCCCTTTCGGCCGCCGCATCGCGCACGGCACCATGACCTTCGCCATCGGCATCGGCCTGACCGCTACCCAGATCAATCCCGCGGCGTTCAGCTACGGTTACGACCGTCTGCGATTTCCCAAGCCGGTGTTCATCGGCGACACGATTCACACCCGCGTCACCATCAAGGAAAAGGCGGAAGAGCCGAAGCGCCCTGGCCACGGCCGGGTGGTGGAAGCTTGCCAAGTGATCAATCAGCACGGCGAGGTAGTGATGTACTGCGAGCACATTCTTATGGCCCAGCGCAAACCGTCTGTTTAGTTCGCTCGCTTAAATTCTAGGCCGGGTGCGGGACGACTGGCTCAGATCATTTCATTCGGCCCGGCTGGCCACGAGGGTAACTTGGAAGCAAAACTAAAAGGTCTAACGTGGGATCACCCGCGCGGGTATGCGCCGCTGATGGCCGGAGCTCGCGAGTATCGGCAATCGCATCCGGATGTCGAAATCTCATGGGACCGCCGCACCCTTCGCGAATTCGGTGAAGCGCCGATCGAACAGTACGTCGATCGCTACGACCTGATCATCATCGATCATCCCTTCACCGGATTTGCCGCCGCACACAATGTTCTTGTAGATCTAGCGCCATACATCACCCCCGCAGAGCGCGATGTATTTGCTCGCGATTCCGTCGGCTTGTCGTGGAATTCTTATTGGTACGCCGGAGGTCTGTGGGCGCTTCCGATCGATGCGGCCACCCCGGTGGCTTGCTATCGCCCCGATTTGCTCTCCCAGCTTTCCAGCCCCCCACCGAAGACTTTCGAAGATGTTCTGAAATTAGCCGCCACCGCCCGCGCGCAGGGCCAATTCGTGATCGTGCCCGCCTGCCCCATCGACGCCGTCAGCCTGGTCTTCACGCTCAGCGCCAATCTCGGCCATCCCATCTCCGAGATGGACGCTTCGTTTCTCGAAGCCAGCGTCGCCCGCGAGGTTCTGGAACGGCTACACGCGCTCATCGCCGCTGCCCATCCGAAAAGTGTCGATTGGAACCCGATCCAGGTCTACGATTTCATGGTTTCATCGTCCGACGCGGTCTACTGTCCCTGGGGCTTTGGATATTCCAACTATTCGCGGCGCGGAATTCCTGTGCCGCTGAAATTTACTGACGCTCCAGCCGCTGGACACATCGGTTGCGGGGAAACCATGATCGGCGGAACCGGTGTAGCCGTCAGCGTATCCTGCGCGCATCGTGACGCGGCGGTGGCCTACGCCAAGTGGCTCGTCAGTATCGAGCACCAGCGCGGCACTTATTTTCGCGAAGGTGGCCAGCCCGCCAGCCTCGCCGCGTGGACCGATCCGGCAATCGACGCCGAAGCCAATGGGTTTTTCTCGGGAACCCTGGACACCTTGGAATCCGCGTACATGCGCCCGCGTTTCGACGGTTTCGTGCGCTTCTTTGAATTGGCGGGAATCGAAATCAATCGCTGCCTACGCGGCGATCGGAGCGACCAAAAGCTGGTCGAGTTTCTGAACGCGCAGTTTGCCTCGCGGCGCGCCATGGCTAAGAAAGCCTGAATCACCGCCTGGGAGGAATATCATGCAGAATCCGAATCCCGACCCCGCAAAGCACAAAGAAATTCGAATCTGGAATGCCGAGCACTGGAAGTACGAGGATTTCGAAATCGGTCTGCGCGCTCGCTCCATTCGCCGCACGATTTCCGAGGGCGAAAGCATGGCCTTCAACGCTATGGTCCTGGACATGCACCCTTACGTCGCCGACGAGGTCTTCGCGCGTGAAGAAGGCGCATTCGGCCGCCGCTTGATTGCCGGCGCGATGGTCTTCAGCCTCGGCCTCGGCTTGATGGCCCACAATTGCATTCACACCTTCAGCTATGGCTACGACAAGCTGCGCTTTATCAAGCCGGTCTTCATCGGCGACACGATTTACACCATTCGCACCAATCTGGAAAAGTCTCCGAAGTATCCTACGATGGGCATGGTGCGCGTCTCTTACGAGGTGTTTAAGATGCCCGGCGAACTGGTGCTTTATTGCGAGCATCTTCAAACCGTCACCTATCGCGACGCGTCGAAATTCCAGCACCTGGTCGAAAAAAAATAATGGCCGAGCGGAAACTTCAAGATCGAGTGGCGCTTGTCACCGGGGCCGGCACCGGCATCGGACGCGCGATCGCGCTGTTGTTTGCGCGCGAGGGTGCCAGCGTCGCGGTGAATTACAGCTGCTCCCGCGAAGCGGCTGAGGAAGTGGTCTCGCAAATTCACGGCACTGGTGGCCGGGCAATTTCCGTTGCAGCCGACGTCTCGAAAAACTCCGACGTGCGCGTCATGATCGACCGCGTAGCTGGTGAATTCGGCCGGCTCGATATCCTTATTAATAACGCAGGCTGGAGCACCCGCATTCCGCATCGCCAGCTCGAGGACGTCACCGACGAAATCTGGAACAAGACCCTCGATATCAATCTGAAGGGTGTTTTTTACTGCGTCCGTGCCGCCGTGCCGCTCTTGCAGCGCCAGCCGGGCGCCGCGATCGTAAATATCGCCTCGTCGGCAGCCTTCACCGGCATCTGCAGCTCGATCGTGTATGGCGCCGCGAAGGGCGGCCTCCTGACCATGACAAAATCCCTGGCGCGCGCGCTGGCCCCCGGAATTCGTGTGAATGCGGTTGCGCCGGGTCTGATCCGCACCCACTTCGCCGGCCGCACCAATTCCGATCCATTGTTCGAGGCCGAGGAGAAGGACACGCCGTTGCAACAACTCGCCACCGCCGGCGATTGCGCTGCTGCCGCGTTGTTCCTGGCCGCCGATGCCAAAGGCACCACCGGTGAAACCATTCTGGTCGACGGCGGCATGGTCACCCTCGGAGCGAACGACCTTGGCGTTTAACCAGATGTTGCGTTCATTTGCTTTTGCTGCACCGGAATCCGTCGGCATCCCAAATCCGCCGATCGAACCAGGTGCAATGTGAAATTTCTAGTCACCGGCGGGCTCGGGTTCATCGGCCAGTGCGTGGTGCGCGACCTCATCGAGCGCGGCATCCCCACCGTCTCCGCCGACCATTCGCCGGATACCGGCGCAATCGCCGATCTGCGATCAGCGGCCAGCCGCGCCAACGTAGAATTTGACGCGGCACCCATGGACGTCAGCGACTTTCGCGACGTGATGGGCGTGTTCCACAAACATCCGGACATCTCTCACGCCATCCATCTGGCCTACGTGATGGGGCCGCTGGTCGACGAAAATAGTTCGATTTCCACGCGCGTCAACGTCCTGGGCATGACCCATATGTTCGAGGCCGCGGTTCATCGCAAATTCGCGCGGCTGGTTTTCACCAGTAGCGAAACCGTCTACGGCCCGTCGCAGCAGCCCTACGGCGATCGCCCGGTCACCGAAGACGATTTCTGCGATCCCGCCACCCATGTGTTCACTTACGCGGTGATGAAACTTCTCAACGAGCAAATGGGGCGGCGCTACGTCCAGCGGCTCGGCGCCAACATCGTCTGCACCCGGCCTCCTGTCGTTTTCGGTCACGGGCGCAAGCGCAGCGCGGTTATGTGGGCCGAACACTTCGCGTCCAAACCCGCTGTCGGCGAAGCGGTCACTCTTCCATTTGGCCCGCAAACGCGCGACACATGGATATATAAGGATGACTGTGCCCAGCAACTCGTCCGCCTGGCGCTCAAGCCCAAGCTTGCGCATTTTGCCTACAATAGCGGCGGACGCTGCGTCAGCGCCGCGGAACTGGCTGCCATCGTCCAGAAGTGGCTTCCCGGCGCGCGAATCGATTTTGACGCCGGCGGCAATGGAACGCCGCTCATCGACAACCAAGACGGCACGCGCCTGATTCGAGAAATTGATTTCGTCCCGCGACCGCTCGAAGAAGGCGTTCGAGCCCACATCAACGAGGCGCGAGCTTCCGCGGGTCTTCCCCCAGTCTGATCCGGGCGTTCGAGGAATATTCGAGGACCATTTGAGGAACATGAAACCATTCACCAGCACGGTAGTTGGCAGTTACCCGCGCAACGCCAGCGTCGAAGACACCATGAAGAAACCGACGCTCGGGCGCCCCGAGATTGACGATCTGATTCGCTGGGCCGCCCGCGATCAGGCCGATCTCGGCCTCGACATCATCACCGACGGTGAGGGCTATCGTGAAAACATGTACTATTTCTACCAAAGGCGCCTCGACGGTGTGACTTTCGACGCCATGATCAAGCAAAACTTCGGCACCGCTGGTTTTGCCATCGAATGCGCGCGCGTCATCGGCGAAATTAAGAATCCCGGCTTCGAGCTTGCGCGCAATTGGAAACTTGCACGCGACGCTGCGCCCGCGAGCTGCCGCGTCAAGCAAACCGTCACCGGCCCTCACGTCCTCACCCGGTTTAGCGTGAACCAGCGCCCCGACTTGTATCCCGACGAGCAAGCACTCTGCCGCGCCTACGCGGGAGTTCTTGCCGGCGAACTGCGCGAAGTAATCGCCGCCGGCTGCGACTATATCCAGTTCGATGAGCCGATGTGGACCGAGTCGCCCCAAGACAGCGTGTGGTCCGCCGAAATCCTCAACGAGTTGATCGCCTCGCTGCCGCCGGTTCGCGTTGCGCTTCACGTCTGCGGCGGCAATCCGCGCCGCAAGCGCATCTATTTCACGAAATATACCGATCTGGTCCCTGCATTCCGCGCTGTCAAGATCGACGAGGTGGTCCTCGAGCACTGCACCCTCAGTTACGACCTGATGGATTTGTGGAAGCAGTGGAATTTTAAGGGGGATCTCGCGCTTGGTGTCATCGATCAGCGCAGCGACAGCATCGAAACGCCGCGAATCGTCCGCGATCGCATCAAGCCCGCGCTCGAATATTTCTCTACCGATCGCCTTCTACTCACCAGCGAATGCGGCTTTGGCCACGTTCCGCTCGATATCACCCGCAAGAAACTCCGGGTCCTAGCCGAAACCTGCCGGGAGCTGGTGTAGATCCATCCGAGCGATTGCATCACCATCGGCGAGAAAATCTACAGCACATCCGCCCAGGCCCTCTTCTGCGAACTCGCCAGAACCGTGTCGAGTACCCGCAACTGGCGCAGACCGTCTTCGAACGTTGGGTATTCTACGGCTGCGTTGCGATCGGCCACCGTCCGGTAGAACCGGCGGAACACCTGCTTGAATGTGTCGTCGTAGCCTTCGCTGTGGCCGCCCGGCAGATCGGCGTAGCTCTGCGCCTGCTCCGGAAAAAGCGTCGGGTCCTTAATCACGATCTGATTCGGTGAATTACGATGACCGATCCACAGCTCATCGGGGCATTCCCCATTCCATGCCACCGAGGCTTTGCTGCCGAAGATTTCCACGAACAGCCGGTTCTTGCGTCCCGCGGCGATCTGGCTGACGGTCATCGATCCCTTCGCCGACTCCCCCAACTGGAAAATCATTCCGCCGTAATCTTCGGTCGTTACCTTGACCTGTGAATACTCCGACGGTTCGAGCGTCTTGCCGCTAAACGTCTCCACCGATCCCTTGGGTTTCTTGCGCGTCTTGTGAAACGTATGCAGATCCGCGCACAGAGACGTGATTCGCTGGCCGGTGATGTGTTCGATCAAATCGCACCAGTGCGTCCCGATATCCGCGAAGGTGCGAGATGGCTCCGCTTCCACCCGCCAGTTCCAATCGCTATCGTAGAGCAGCCAATCCTGCGAATAAGTGCCCTGGACCACCCGGATTTCCCCCAGATCGCCAGCCTCGCGCAGGCCGCGCATGTTCTGCACCTGCGGATACGAGCGAAGGTTGTACAGCGTGCAGTTCGCGAGTTTCTTCTCCCTCGCGAGCGCGACCATGGTTTCCGCCTCGCGCAACGTGGACGCCAGCGGCTTTTCGCACATCACGTGTTTGCCCGCTTCCATCGCCGCTATGCCCATCGGAAAGTGCAGCGAGTTGGGAGTGCAGATGTGCACCGCGTCGATCTCCGGATCGCCGAGCAATTCACGATAGTCCCCGGTGGACCGCTCGATGCCCTGGGCATCGGCAAACTTTCGCGCGCGCTCCGCAGTGCTTCCGGCAACACCAACCACTTCCACGTTACCCAGCCGCCGCACCGCTTCGGTATGTACCCGGCCCATGAAACCGGTTCCCAAAATTACGGTCTTCAGCTTTTTCATTTTCCGTTCCCACTTTCATTGTGAATGAACCGCTACGAGTTGCTCGGCCAGGACGCAGTCGCGCCCGAAACCCAAACCAGCAACGTGGTCCGCCTCGCTGGCCTGGGCGTGCGGCGCAGACGCCGCTAAATGCAGCCTTGACGCGCCTCTGAGTATAGTGGCGAACGTTCGGGATGTTGAAAATAGTTCGCGAGTGAACTATAGTTCGCCGCCGGTGTGAACCGCATGAAGCCGCTGACCATCTTTGGGCTGTTCGCGGTAACCGCCATGTTGGTTTCCTACGCCATGGAAAAGCGCAGCCACTGGTTCATCCTGGCTTTCGCGGGATCGTGCGCGTTGGGATCGGCCTACGGCTTCCTGCAGGGCGCGTGGCCCTTCGGAATCGTGGAAGCCATCTGGGCGGTTGTCGCTCTGCAGCGCTGGCGGAAAGCCGCGAGCGGGGCGAACTAATCCTTAAATGTAGCGCTTGGGTGGCGCACCCTTCGCTGTCAAAGGGTGCGGCTTTGCTTCCATCCGCAATCTTAAGCTACGTCACAAAATTTCAATATCGCGGGCGAACTGGTGGGTAGCACACAAATTGGCTATAGTGAGCCCGCTGAACGAGCGACGTGCCCCGGCCACGCGGTACATCTCCCGCGCGAAAGGAAACTCGATGCGATCGCCCTTGCTTGGCGAATTCCTCGGAACACTCGTATTGGTGCTGCTTGGCAATGGCGTAGTCGCCGGCGTTTTGCTGAAGCGCTCCAAAGCGGAGGGCTCCGGATGGATGGTAATCACCGCGGGCTGGGCATTCGCGGTGATGGCGGGCATATTTACCGCCGTCGCTTGTGGTAGCACCGATGCGCATTTGAATCCGGCGGTAACTCTGGGATTCGCGGTGTCATCCGGGAATTACGCTAAGTTCTTGCCATACCTCGCCGCGCAAGTGCTGGGAGCATTCGCCGGAGCCGCTTTGGTGTGGCTGCATTTTCTTCCGCACTGGAAGCAAACCCCCGACTCGGAAACCAAGCGACATTGCTTTTGCACGAGTCCAGCGATTCGGAACGCAGCCGCGAATTTGATCAGTGAAATCATTGCGACGCTGGTACTCGTGTTTGTGGTTGGGGCGATTTATTCAAAGACCACCGTCTGGCCGGCTCCCGGGGTGGGGCCGTATCTCGTCGCTTCTCTGGTGTGGGGAATCGGTCTGTCCCTTGGCGGCACCACCGGCTATGCGATCAACCCGGCGCGTGATCTAGGGCCGCGGCTGGCCCACGCGATTTTGCCGATCGCCGGCAAAGGAACTTCCGACTGGGGTTACGCGGGAATTCCGATTGCCGGGCCGCTTATCGGTGGCGTGCTAGCGGGCCTACTAATCCGCTGGATTCAATTCTGAGTGTTGCGGACGCTTTTCTCGCCAGCTATTTGTGGATGGTAATCTCCACCCTGCGGTTCTTCTGACGGCCGTCGGGGTCGTCGGATCCGTCTGGCTTGGTGTTGGGTGCTGCCGGATTCTTGGCGCCCAAGCCCTGAGTCACAAACTTCAGATTTCGGATTTTCCCCTGGTGGACGAACCACGCCTTCACCGATTCCGCGCGGCGTTCCGAGAGCTTTTGGTTGTAGGCATCGGAGCCCTTGGCGTCGGTGTAGCCGTCAATGACCACCTCGCCCTTGGCGCGCTGGCGAATAATGTCCGCGGCTTTTTCCAGTGTCTGCTGTGCCTTGGGTAGCAGATCGGATTTGTCGTAATCGAAAAGAACGTCGGCAGCCAGATCAATCCGGACTTCCGTGGGCGTTTCTTTGATATCAAGATCCTGGACTTTTGCGCCGGTGTCCTCGCCGCGAAAGACCAGATCCTCAATCCGAAATTGCAAATCGGAAATCTTGCCGCTGGTTTGCTGAGCCGAACTGTGTCCCGGCAGCGCCAGCGCTCCCAGCACGACCAGGCCCGTGCGCATCACATGGTTTTTCACTGCATGCCTCCGGATCCGGCGTTACTGCGTAATGGGTACATCTTCCATGGGGATGAAGTGCGGGATCTGCACGGTGATTTTTTGTACGTCGTCGGGAACCGGGGGATACTTCACCCACAGAGCGACGGATGTCCCTTTCGGAATCGCCTGAACGTTGTCGCTGCACAGGCAGTTTCTGTCGCTGTCGGCGACGGCGAAGTATTTTTTCTTGGAGGCAGCGTCAATCAGATGGACGCCGCCGAGATTGCGATAGCCTCGGTACGGGTCCTCGGTGAACTTGTTGTAAATGTCGAATTCTTTGTCGCTGTCGTTGTAAAGCGTGAATTTCAGTGTCACTCCGCCCGAGGTGCGCTTGAGCTCGTTGATTGCCACCCGAATACCTGGAATATCGCCATCGGTAGGGGAGACCACAGCGGCGGCGGGAGCTGGCGCGGCGGCGGTCGCCGGAGCCGCAGCAGGTTGTGAAGCGGCCGGGGACGATCTCGGCAACGCGGATTCCTGCTTACTCCCGCACCCTACGATCGCGGCTGAAAATAGAAACCCAGCGAATGTCAGAATCAGGCGGTCGGGCTTGAGCATGTGATTTCTCCTCGTTGAACGCGGTTGCTAAATAGGTCCGGGGGGCCGACAAACTTGGGGCGATTATAAGCTGAGAGTCAAGCGCGAGACGCGCCAGCGCCCTCAAATCGAGGGTTGCCTGGACCTCATCTCCCGGTGCCATGGGCGGGCGGAGTGGGAGCCAGAGACACCAACCCCCAGTTGCCGCCGGAGCGAAGACCGCGCGAAGATTCCCTACGCGCCCGCGCCTACGGCCCGATACCCGGTACCAGCAGCCTTCTTCAGTGCCTCGATTGCCTCTTCCGCATTAAGAAGCGCAGTGGTCTTGATGGCTCGCACCGACCCGCCGGCCGCCGCCGCAATGGCGATAGCTGCGGCATCGGTATTTGTAGGCAGCTCGGTGATCAGCACCACGTCGTACTCACCGAACGCCATGTAGCCGTTGATGATCCTGCCGCCGAGCCGCTCGATCGCCGGACGGATTTGGTCGATGCGATTGACGGGATTTTTAACCAGGGCTGACCAAGCTTGGGATGTATAAGCAACTTCGGTGAGATAGTGTGGCATGTGCGCCCTCCAGTGAGGTGACGTGAGAGAATTGGGGCCCGAAAGATGCCAGCGTCGGATATGCTCCGGCGTTTCGCGAAAAACATACGCCCGCCGCCCTCACCCGTCAAGTTCAGACCGTAGTGTGTGGGACCACCATCGTCTTGAGACTCATCGCTTCAAAGATGCAACGGTGGCCAACAAAATGGCGTCTCTACTGAAGAGGCCTGTTGCTTATGGCAAAGAACCGGCCATCTTGGGAACGACGCAGCCGGCCGTGCCGCGCCGCGCCGCTGTCCACAGAAATGATTCATTTCGCAGAGAGGGCCGCGGTGCTAGCCTGTCCACAGACCGCCAGTCAACCGCCAGTCAGTAGCGGGTCAACCGGCGGCGCAAAAAAGAGGAAAATCTCAATCCAGGCACCTGTGGGGATTAGAATTCGTGTATATAAGACAACAAAAGGAATGAAAAACCCGATACCCGGCAAATCAATTTTTGCCTATGCACGTGGACAAAAGGCGAAAGCGATAAAATAAAGCCTGGGACCTCCGCTTCTGATAAGGCTGAGGTCACCGACGAGCTAGAATTCCGACCAGGAGGATCATCCATGTCAGAAGATCTGGTCGACATAAAGATGATCGACGATGCCGCAAAAAGACTTTCCAGGCGCACCTTCATCAAAGCGGTGATCGCCAGCGGAGCCGCTGCTTCCTCAGTAAGCTATCTCTTCCGCGCTTCCACTTTGTTTGCTCAGGCCCCCGGGATGGGTGCCAGCGAGCGGCTCATCACCCTCAACGTCAACGGCCAGCAGCGTCGAGTGGACGTCCTAAAGCAAGAAACGTTGGCATGGACATTGCGCTACAAGCTGGGCCTCACTGGCACCAAGCTGGGCTGCGACCGCTCCGAATGCGGCGCCTGCACCGTCCTGATCGACGATGTTCCGCATTATTCCTGCTCCATACTCACCCACGTCGTGCGCGCCCGCAAAGTCGTTACCATCGAAGGCCTCGCCAACCCCGACGGAACTCTCCACCCCGTGCAGCAAGGCGTCATCGACGAACAGGGATTCCAGTGCGCTTTCTGCATGTCCGGTTTCATCATGGCCACCGTCGGATTCCTGAAGACCAATCCCAATCCGACCCGGCAACAGTTGGCCCACGGCATCTCCGGAAACCTCTGCCGGTGCCAGGACTACAACAAGATCCTCAACGCGATGATGCGCGGGGCAGAGATTTCAAGGGGCGCGAACCATGTCTAATATCGATAAGCCCGGCAAAAGTATGGAACGCGAGTACGGTGTGGGTCACCAGCTGGTCGGCAAGAACTATGCCACTCCCGATCTCTATGCGAAAGTAACCGGCGCTTCGAAATATGCAGAGGATTTTCGCGCCGACGGCATGCTGTTTTGCAAGCTCCTGCTCAGCCCCATGCCACACGCACGGGTAAAAAAAATTGATGCGAGCAAAGCGCTGGCCATGCCAGGCGTGCGAGCGATTCTGACCGCGGACGACTTGCCGGCCCCGGCCGATTCGATCACCGATAACGGCACAGTGATCAAAGCTAGCAAGTGGGGCGAACGCGGCCTCACCATGGAGCCGGTCTATCAAGGCGAACCGATCCTAGCGGTGGCTGCGGTGGACGAACTCACCGCCGCGGACGCCATCGAAAAAATCCAAATCGATTACCAGCGCCTTCCTTTCGTCATCGATCCGCTGGAAACGCTGCGGCCCGGAAGCCCGAATCCCCGCACTGACGGCAACGTCTGGGTGCGTCCAGCGCCGCCGAATCAGCCGTTGCCCCAGGTAACCGAGCTTAAGTGGACCCATGCGGATTTTGCCGAGTTCAACCAGGGACGCCTGCCCATGGGCAAGGCGCCAGACCAATGGTCGTACGGCGATCTTGAATCGGGATTCAAGAGTGCCGCGCTGGTTCTCGACGAAACGTTTGTCACCCCGAATACCAGCCATCAAACCCTGGAAACCCGCAGTGCCATGGCTTATTGGCAGAATGGCAAGTTGTTCCTGCACACCGGCACGCAAAGCACGGCGCAAACTTTGCCGGCTATCGGCCGATGGTTGAACATGGATGTGAAGAATATTGTTTTCATTAGCGAATACACCGGCGGCGGGTTCGGCAGCAAGGTAACCGGCGGGGTCTCGATGATAATTCCCGCGCTGCTATCCAAGAAAGCCAACGCCCCGGTCATGATGCGGATCAGCCGGGAAGAAGAGGGCTTCATTGGACGCGCGCGGCCCAGTTTTCTGGGCCGCATGAAAGTCGGCTTCAGCAGCGAGGGACGCATCGTGGCCCTGGACATGTTCGTCATCTGCGACAACGGTCCATACGATGCGCAGGGCGACGCAGGCTCATCAGGCCGAATCGTCTCGTTGTTGTATCAGCCGCAGGCCATGCACTGGCGCGGGGTGACCGTGCTGACCAACACCCCGCCACGCAGTGCGCAGAGCGCGCCGGGCGGCATGCAGGGAATCACCGTCATTGAACCGATCATCGCCAAAGCCGCGCGCCAGCTGAAGCTCGACCAGGTTGCCATTCGCCGCATCAACTGCCCGGAAGGCAAGGCCGAGTTTGGGCCGCCGATAAACGGCAAGCGCGCTCATGCCACCAGCGCATTTATCAAAGAAGCGCTCGACCGTGGCGCGGAAAAATTCCATTGGCAGGAACGGGTGGCGCGCACGCCCAAACAGATCGGCTCCAAGGTGCGCGGCGTCGGCGTTGCGGTTAGCTGTTACGTTGGCGGCACCATCGGCTTCGATGGGCTTCTTCTCGTCTTGCCCGACGGTCGGGTCCGTTTCCAGTCGGGTATCGGCAACCTGGGGACCGAATCGGTGATGGACGTCCACCGCGTCGCTGCCGAGATTCTGGGCGTGCCTTGGGAAAAATGCGACGTGGTCTGGGGCAATACCGCCAAAAACTTTCCTTACACCTGCGCCTCCGGCGGCAGCCAGACTACCCACGCCATGACCCGCGCGGCGTATGCCGTGGCGATGGATGCCAAGAATAAGCTTCAGCAAATTGCCGCGAAGACCCTCGGCGGCAAGCCTGAAAATTACGAGGTTGGCGGCGAACGCGTCTTCCGCAAAGGCGGTGGTGCGGGGATGACCTTGGCCCAGGCTGCGCAGCATGCGATTAAACTGGGCGGCATCTACGATGGCCATGAAATTCCCACGGACGTCAACAAAGTCACCCAGACGTCCATCGCCGCACTCGCGGGCCAGGGACTGTTGGCAGCCGCGAAAGATAGTTACCCGCGCGATGGCGCAACGCACTCCTACGTCGCCTCATTCGCCGAAGTGGAAGTGGACATAGAAACCGGCCATTACCAGATTGTCGATTTTCTGGCCTACGCGGATGTCGGCAGCGTGATCCATCCGGACGCGCTGGGAGGGCAGGTTCTGGGCCGCTCGACTCTCGGGATCGGTCATGCCATTGGCCAGAAGTGGGTGATGGATCCTCACTACGGCATTATGGTTTCCAAGCGCTTCCACCACACCAAGCCCCCAACGATTATGGATGTGCCGGTCGACATGCAATGGGAGGCGCTCGATATTCCCGATCCCGAAACGCCGGTTGGCGCACGCGGCATCGGCGAACCTCCCGTAGGAGGCGGATGCGCCTCGATTTTGAACGCGCTTTCCGATGCGCTGGGCGATGAAGTTTTCCAGCGCGCTCCGGTGAACGCAGACACCATTCTCACGTCACTGGAAGCCGGCCGGCCGATGCAGCTTCCATTGACCCAGCACATTTGATCAGGCGTAAAAGGAGAGAGCCATGGCTGTAATACGAGACGTCATGCCGGCTTTCGATCTGCTGCAGCCGAGCTCGGTGGACGATGCACAGAAGCTTTTGCAGCAACACGGAGCCGACGCTTGGGTGATGGCCGGAGGACTCGATAGCTTCGACTGGCTTAAGGACCGGATCAAGAGGCCGAAAGTGGTGGTGGATCTGAGCGGGATCGAGGAACTCCGGGGAGTTCGTCCCACCAGCGACGGTATCGAGATCGGCGCGATGACCACGCTCACCGAAGTGGTGAATGATCCCCTCATTAAGAAGAATTATGCCCTGCTCGCACAAGGCGCCGAACTGGCGGCGTCACCGCAGATCCGCAATCAGGGCACCATCGGAGGCAACGTAACGCAGGACGCGCGCTGCTGGTATTACCGTGCAGGTTGGCCGTGTTACCGCGCCGGCGGCAACATCTGCTATGCCGATACGCCAGAAGGACGCAACCGCGAGCACGCCATCCTCTACGCCGACCGCTGCGTGGCCGTAAATCCTTCGGACTCCGCGCCGGCGCTGATCGCGCTGGACGCCAAATTCGTAATGCGCACGCCCAAGGGCGAGCGCGTGGTGGATGCCGAGGATTATTTCATCGGACCGGAAATCGACATCACCCGCCTGCACATCTTGAAACCCGGCGACCTGCTGACGTCCATTCGAATTCCTTCCGCCTGGGCCGGCGCGCAATTTTATTTTGAGAAAGTGCGAGACCGGAATGTGTGGGACTTTCCTTTATTGAACGTGGCGTCAGCGATGGTGGTCTCTGGCGGCAACATCGAGCGAATGCGCATCGCGGTGAACGGCGCGGCTGCCCGTCCTCTGCGATTGAAGGCGGTCGAAGATGCGGTTCGCGGTAAACCCGCCAGTGCTGCGACCGGAGAAATGGCTGGGAAGCTGGCGGTGCAAGGTGCTGTGCCGTTGCAGTTCAATGCTTACAAGATTCCGCTGATGAGGAATCTGGTTAAGCGCGCCATTGGAGGAGTGCAGGAGGCGACATGGGCGGCCTCTTAGAATGGGCTAAGGATCCTTGGGGGCAGACCGTCCCGATCCATATTGCATGGTTCTTGATATGGGTTTCGGCAATCGCCGGATTGTTCTTCCTTATGGTTCACGCCACATACATACGATATTTCGCCAAACGCAAAGAATTTGCGAATAGCGATTCGTCTCGCGTCGCCGCGCGCATACCAGCGCATGTACCTCGACACTCGCTTACCGCTCGGGTGTTTCACTGGGTGATGGCCGCCGCGATGTTCACGTTGCTATTCACTGCGTTTCTCCCAAAGGTCGGCGTTCAGTTTAACTGGGTCACCTATCATTGGATCGCGGGTACCGTTCTGACCATCTCGATCCTCTTTCACATCATCCATGCTTCATTCTTTCTGGATTTCTGGTCGATCTGGCCGGACCGGATTGACATGCGCGACGCATGGAGAAGAATCCTGCGGTTTGTGGGGAAGGCCGCGCCGCCGCCGGACAAATTCGCCAAGTATCCGCTCGAGAACAAGCTCTACCACGGCGCGATCATCGCCGCGGGCATGTCTTCGATCATTACCGGTGTATTCATGATGTTTCGCGTGCGCACCATCTTTTTCCCTCGCAATCCGTATCTCTTCAGCGACATGACTTGGGGACTGATGTACGTGTTGCACGGGCTGGCCGGCGTCGGACTAATCGCGTTGATCATGGTGCACGTCTACTTTGGTCTGCGGCCTGAGAAACGCGCCATCACCAAGTCGATGATCTTCGGCTGGATGAGCCGCGACTTTTATCTCGAGGAACACGATCCCGCGCGCTGGCCCGTGGAAGGGGTTTCCGCGTCCGCGTCGACTTCAGTAACCCCACGGGCGAAGGCCGAGGGGCTGACCGATGCTGTCTGATTTATCGGAGCGCTGCGACAGCATCGAAGAATGTTACGAGTTCATGCTGGCCTACGCCGCGCAGGGAGTTCCGAGCGAAGAAGGCAGCAAGTCCGGCGGACAAATCCGTGAATTCTTGACTCGCGCCGCGAGCGCGATCGCTGGCTTGGCAGAAAGCGGTGCGGCCGCGGTGAAACAAGAGCACCTCGAGCCGGCCGAACGATACCAATCATTTTTTACGGTGCTGGCCCGCGACGCCAGCGACTCACTCGCCGCGATAGAGCTGGTCCTAGCCCAACCGGGCATCAGCTCGCAGTTGATCGACAACCTGAACGCGTCCATCCATCTCCGCGCCCTGCTCACCGATCTGTTTCTGCTCAGCGAAATCGCCAAGACCCGGCAAACTCCCGCAACACCGCTGGCTTCCAACGGCTGAATCCGGAGTGGCGGCATACCTGTTTTCTAAGCGCTTTTAGATGGGTTTACCCGATATTCGATTTCTCCCACATAGGAGTAGCCTGAGGCGTTAGGTAAGAAAGAATCTTGATCCAGCCCCTCGGAGGAACAACATGGTTTCTGTTGCCGGAGTGTTTAAGTCGCGATCGGACGCGCAGCGCGGTTCTACACAGCTTTTAGCTACCGGAATTTCTAAAGATCGAATCAATCTGCTGACGCCGGAGGCTTCCGAAAAGGAACTCGCGGCGGTGCCAGTCGATGCGGCCGAGCAGCCGGGAATGGGCAAGGCGATCGGGGCCGCGGTGGGTGGGGCGGTGGGACTTGCCGGCGGAATTGGATTGGGCGGCGCGGTCGCCAGCCTGCTGTTGCCTGGAATTGGTCCGGTGATCGCGGTCGGAGCTGCTGGCGCCGCGCTTCTGGGCACGCTCGGAGCCAAGGCTGGGGGGGCCATCGAGAAATCGATGTCCAACGGCTTGCCGGAAGATGAGCTGTTTATCTACGAAGACGCTTTGCGGCAAGGCCGCACGGTGGTAATCGCGGACGCTGACAATGATACCCAAGCCAAAGCCGCGCGCGGGGTTTTGGAAAATGCCGGCGCCGAGAGTATCGACCGCATCCGTGATATGTGGTGGGTGGGTGTACGCAGCGTGCAAAAAGAAAAATACGACGCGAACGGCGGACACTTTGACGATGACGAACGCTTTTTCCGCTGCGGCTTCGAAGCGGCTCTGCACTTGCAGAATCGCGACAAGTCCTACGATCAGTGCCGCACCCAGTTGGCGAGCCGCCATCCGGAATTGCACGAGCGCGAGCCGTTCCGCCGAGGCTTTGAAGAAGGCCGCGCTTATCTGGAAGCCGTAAGGCATCGGCATAACTAGGTTGGCGGCTTACCGGCTATCCCTGGTCTATTGTCGAAGCCATGTCCGCATTGTTGTCCGGAATAAATGACATGTAACTCATTTTACTGCAGAGGGATACATAGCTAGACAAGCTGAGCGTGTCCTGATAAATGTCCGCTTCGAATTCCGCGAGATGCGGACGGAAAACGTGCGAATCACCTGCTCCTGAACTGGAAACCGTGAGGGTGGTTGTGCCACCTATTCCGTCCAACTTAGGCTGCGAACGCCTGGGAGAGTGCGGAGCTGCTCTATGGCTTGGGGCGTTGTGGGTACGCGGACGATTCGCGCATTCCATTTTAGTTCACAGTTGAGGCCGGAGAGTACCGTGGGCGGGTCGTATAGCACGGCCCAATTCGTCACCGTCCAATCTTCTGCGAGTAGACGTCGGCGAAAATCCGCTTCGCCGGGAGCATCCGGCGAAAGTACGAGTTGGAGCGTAGCGTGATGTTCACGAGGAAGGTAGTTCTCCATGTGCCGGATGGCCCAAAGAACGATGAACGCGATAATCGAAGCCGCGCCACCCAAGTAAAGGTTGCCGCCGCCGAAGAGCAGCCCCACAACGGTGATGAACCACATCGTCGCGGCGGTGGTGACGCCGCTCACATTGACCCCGCGTTTGACGATGACCCCTGCACCAATGAAACCGATGCCCGAGAGAATGCCCAGCGGCAGGCGCATCAGGTCCATGACTACGAACGACGAGGGATCCTTGCCTGCGAGAGGGAGGAGCAGGTTGACTTGCAACATGGCCATGGTGGCGGCGAGGCAGACCAGCATCGTAGTGCGAATCCCGGCGGGATGGCCGTGCTCGTCGCGGTTTAGCCCGATGACGAAGCTGGCGATCGAGGCCAACAGCAGCCGGATGGCGATTTGTTCCCAAGTGAGAACCAAAGGCATGTGAGTTCCTGGTGCAGCGCGCATCGAAAGCCGGGCGTCGAACCGAAGATCGGGCTCGCTCAACACACTGGCTGTCTCACTTGATCGAATTGACCGGGGATTGGTTGCAGGTATTCGAACAACCTCGCGGAATCCCAGGGTCGTTAGCGCCCGACCTTTTCTTCGAAGAATTTGGCCATCATCTCCAGTGCTTCCTTGGTTTCCGGTAATTGGAAGTGATACCAGAAGGCGTGGGGCATGGCTTCGAAGACTACTAGTTGCGCGTCATTTCCTGCGCGCAGCAAAGCCAGGTGAAACATTGCAGTGTCGCTCAGTAGCAGGTCGCGTGTTCCACTGACGAGCAAGCTTGGCGGCCATCCCTGCAAATTCGCGAATATCGGCGACAACACTGGGTCCTTACGGTCGGTGTTGGCTGCGTAGGCGTCTTCGGGCGGATGATTTGGATCGCGCGGTTGCAAGCGTCCGGGAAATCCATCCAAGGTGAATAGCTCCTGCGAATCGGTTGGACGCGAGTAGTCTGGGTGGACCGAGAACATCCCTAGCGCTCCCGGCAGCGGCAGCCCCGATTGCTTGAGCCGCGCCGCCACTTCCGCCGTCAAGGTTGCTCCGGCGGACGTGCCGAAGATTCCGATGTTGTGGGGTTTGTAGGATTTCAGCAGCTCCTTGTACACCGCGACTACGTCGTCCACCGCTGCGGGAAAAGGATTTTCCGGAGCGAGGCGGTAGTACACCGAAACTACTTTGATCTTCGCGAGGTTGGAAATGGGCACGCCTTCGATCAGCGAACCCGAGTCGGAGTTGAAACCGCCGCCGTGAAGGTTAATCAGCACGCGATCGCGATTTGATTCCGGTGTGGTGACTGGCGTGATGATGTCGGTGCGGACGCCGGCCGTGGTGGTCTCGTCGACGTTCGCAGGATAAAATTTTAGCGCTTCGGCGGAATCCCGTTTACGCCACTCATCGGTAGCTGTGCGCCGCTGCTCCAGCGTCTGCGGTGCGCTGTTCCTCTGCGTCAACGACGCCAGCCAGCTTTGCGCTTCTTGGCTAACCGTGGACGGCATCGGCACCACGCGCGTGATATGTGCCGTGCCATCCGCATCGAATGTAGCGCCGTCCTGGGCTGCGGTGTGAGCCGAGCGATGGCAACCCGGCAGAAGCGCAATAGAGAAAACCGCAGCACACAACAGGAATAGCAAATGCACGACATTCTTCTTGGTCACTGGAAGGCCCTCCCCATCATTGCGACAAACAGGCTCGCGAGCCAAATATTACTACTGTTCTAAACGATGCGTTGCCCGGCATAATCTAGCCGGCATGGGCAAGACATTCATCTGGGTAACAATGGTTATGGCGGCGGTGGCGGTAGCCTGTGCGGCTCTGCTATGTGTTCTGGCTGGACCGGCCACTGCGCAGACTTCTTCAGGCCCGATTGGCATTTTTGAGGGACGCACGGATATCGGCGAAGTAGTGCATCCGGGCATAGCGGAATACGATGCGGCCAGCAAGAGCTATACGGTTACCGCCGCGGGCGAGAATATGTGGTCGACCAAGGACGCTTTCTATTTTCTGTGGCAGAAGGTATCGGGCGATATCGAGATATCGGCGGATGTCGCGTTCCCTCAACAAGGCGGACGCCCGCACCGCAAGGCTGCGCTAGTCCTGAAACAAGATATGGACGCCGATGGAGTGTATGCGGACGCCGCACTGCACGGCTCCGGCCTGACGGCGCTGCAGTATCGGCGGGCCAAGGGCGCGACTACCGACGACATCGAGCTGAACATCGATATGCCGCAAAGGGCCCGCATCGTTAAGCGCGGCGATGAGATCACCATGTTCCTGAGCATGCACGGCGAACCGTTGCACCAGGCAGGGGCGTCGACCAAACTGCATTTCGACGGTCCTTTTTACGCAGGGATTGGGGCCTGCTCCCATAATAAGGATGCGACCGAGACCGTGGTCTTCTCCAATGTGGAATTAAGGAAGCCTGACGCTGACGCGCCTGCTGACAAGCTCGTGCTGTTCAGCGCATTGCAGACGATTCAGACCGAGGACAACTTCAGGCGATCGATGATGGTGCGGACCGAGATGGGACGCATCGGTTCGGCAAACTGGACAAAGGATGGCCAAACGCTCTATTTCGATCGGGAAGGCCGGATCGAGAAGATGGCGGTTCTGGGCGGGACTCCGGAGGGTGTGGAGATCGGGCCGCACCTGTGGTGCGATGACAATCACGGGCTGTCGCCCGACAACAAGCTCCTGGCAGTGAGCTGTGGGCCAACCCGAGGACCAGCGAAGTCGATTTACGTTGTATCGCTCGAAGGGAGAGGCAATCGGCGAGTGACTCGTGGCGAAGCTGTGGAGTTTCATGGCTGGTCGCCTGACGGTACAGCGATCGCATTTACGGGCACTCGCCACGGGCACAGGGATATCTACACGGTGCCGGTCGTGGGTGGGGGAGAAACCCGCCTGACTACCACGGGTACGAACGACGGCCCGGACTTCGGGCCGGACGGGGCGATCTATTTTAATTCGGATCGATCGGGCGCGATGCAGATATGGCGGATGAATGCCGATGGCACGCATGCGGAACAATTGACCCACGACGATACCAACGATTGGTTTCCACACATCTCTCCCGATGGGAAACAGATGGTGTATCTCAGTTGCGCCAGGACCCTCGCCGGGCAACCGGCAAATACGGATGTGTCGCTTCGGCTGATGGGCCTCCGCAGCGGGCAGAGCCGGGTGCTGGTGGATTTGTTCGGAGGCGAAGGGACGATCAATGCGCCCTCTTGGTCGCCCGACAATCACCACCTTGCGTTCACCGGATACGAAATGCTGCCTGCGTCCGCTGACGGACCGGAGTTCGTCATGGTTGCTCCGAGGCCGGACACACCACCGAAATAAATCGCCACAGCCCCGCTGCTCAGCATCAGCAGAACCGCAGAGGGGCGTCGCAAAAGGGAAGCCGGTAAAAGGATGGACCATGAAAATGAAAGCAATGGCATGCGGGATGATGATGATGTTCCTGGCGGACGCATTGTGCGGCCAGCAGAGGCCGAGGATTATCAGCGTCTCGCACCTAAGCATTTACACAACTGACCAAGTGAAGACCGAATCGTTTTTTGTGCATGATCTGGGCGCGCTGAAAGGCCCGGACCCGCAGAATCCCGCGGGGGTTCGCTATTACTTCGACCCGATTCAGTTTGTAGAGGTTCTGCCGTTGCTGGCGGCGGATGCAGCGTCGGTCAATCGCCTCGATCACGTTGGGTTCAACACCACGAATGCGGAGGAGCTGCGGCGTTATCTGGGAGCGCATGCCGTTGCCGTGCCGTCCGCGGTGGCATCTGCAAGCGATGGCAGCCAGTACTTTGAAGTGAAGGATCCGGAAGGAAACAAGGTTCAGTTTGTGCAGCCGCCAAAACATCCTGGGGCTGTGCCGTTGAATCCTCTGAGCAACCACGTTATCCACGTGGGATACATCGTGCACGATCCTTCCGCAGAGGACGCGTTTTATCGCGATCTGCTGGGCTTCCGGCCTTACTGGCACGGCGGCATGAAAGAGGGCGCGACCGATTGGATCTCCCAACAAGTTCCGGACGGTACCGATTGGATCGAGTACATGACCGTAAAAGGTCCTGAGAAAACCGGCATCCCGCCTACGATGTCGCAAGAAACCGCGGGCGTGCTCGACCACTTCGCGCTGGGTGTACAAAATATGGAGAAGTCCGTGGACCTGTTGTACGAAGGAGACCGGCTCACCGCCCGGCATTCGCCGCCGCAGATTGGGCGCGATGGCAAATGGCAGTTGAACCTGTATGCGCCGGACGGAACGCGCGTGGAATTGATGGAGTTTCAGCCCGCGGTGAAGCCGTGCTGTTCTCCATTTCTGCTGCCCAGCCCGACCAAGTGATCGCGGCCTGATGGAGTTCTTGTCCCGCTCACGAAATCTCCTGCGTTCATCTGGTTGATCGCCACAGAGTTGCTACTGCCAACAACCATTCTCATTGAGAAGACGGCCGGGCGATGATTGGCTGCAGATGCGGCGCCAGCTAGGTATAAGCACACCTTCGGAGGACAAGGAGCAACTTCTCGCGTTCCGGATGGTTATAGTAGTGGCATGGACAAAAGCCGGGACATTTCGCTCCTGCGCGCACGTGAGGAAGCTCCCACGCTCACGCGGCGCCAAATCGTGCAGGGTGCGGTCGCGCTTGCCGCTTCGTCGCTCTTGTCCGGGTGCGGTTCTTCGAATAGCACGCCCGCTCCGCAGCCAGTTGCGCAAACCAATCCGCAGCCCGTGCCTGCCGGGTCGTTAACTCAGGCTTCTTTGACCGTCACTGCTACAGCCGCGGGCTCGATCGGCGCCGCGTTCGCTGGGCTTTCCTACGAGAAGTCCCAACTTTACGGACCGCTCTTCACCGCCTCGAATACCGATCTGATCGGTATATTCCAGCGCCTCGGTCCTAGCATTCTGCGTATCGGCGGGAACTCGGTGGATAGGAACGTGTGGACGCCGAACGGTCCCGGGCAAACGGTCGGCCAGATCGCGCCGAGCGACGTCGACTCGCTCGCGGCGTTCGTGAAGGCTGCGGGTTGGCAGTGCCTCTACGGCATCAACCTGGGCGGCGCCGCTACCGGCGCGACCACACCCGCGCTGGCCGCAGCCGAAGTTGCCTACGCCGCGCAGCAGTTCGGCTCGTCGCTGCTCGGCATCGAGATCGGCAATGAACCCGACCTCTACGGAGACACAGGAAACTACTTCGCGGGGAATTGGTCGCTCTCCCAGTTCCTCACTCTCTGGGGCCAGTTCCGCGCAGCCATTCTGGCTAGCACGCCCGGGGTACCAATTACTGGCCCGGCCGACGCAAACAACGAGGCGACGTGGACCGTTCCGTTCGGCCAGACGGTGACGAAGAGCGAGATCACCCTGCTCACCCAGCACTACTATCGCGCTAACGGCCAGCTGCCCACTTCTACCGCGGCGTACCTGATTACGCCGGACCCAACGCTGATCGCCGATCTTGCGATCCTTGAGTCCGGCGCCCCGAGCATCGGCGTCCCGTACCGGATGTCTGAATGCAACTCCTTTTACAACGGCGGAGCGAGCGGCGTAAGCGACTCCTACGCATCTTCGCTCTGGGTGATCGACTACCTCTTCAACTGCGTCCAAGGGGGCGCCGTCGGTGTGAACTTCCATGGCGGCGGCGACGGAACGGGGTACACGCCGATCGCCAATAGCGCTGCCACCGTGGTCGCGCGACCTGAGTTCTACGGCATCCTGCTGTTCACGCTCGCCAGCCAGGGCACCCTTTACACCACGCAGGTGGATGCCGGGACGCTCAACGTGACTGCCTACGCGGTGAAGACATCTTCGGGCGGCCTGAACCTGATCGTGGTCAACAAGGATCTCACCCAAAACTTGCAGCTCACCACGCAACTTCCCGGAAGCGCCAGCTCCGCCACGCTGCTCGCGATGACCCAGCTCACCAGCGGAGCTACGGGACCCAATCTTTCCGCCACGTCGGGCGTCACCATCCAGGGCGCCAGCGTAAATCCGGACGGCACGTTCTCTCCAGCAGCCGCCTATACCCTCGAACCGAGCGGCTCCCAGCTCACATGCTACGTTCCTGCGCTCAGCGCGGTTCTGATTCAGATTGTTTCCTAAGATGTCGGGAAGGTGTACGGCGCGCGCTGCGGACGGGAGAGCATGGAGTTTGCTTCGTCGTCGTTCTTGAACTGCTCGGTCTGGGGATTCCAGTACAGTTTCCGGTTCGTCTTCATCGCGATGTGATGCAAAAGGCAGGTCGAACAGGCGCGGTGACCAATTTCCACCGGCGAGATAGGCTGCTGCCGCGAACGAATACAGTCCAGCCAGTTGCGGTGCTGATCGCAGCTTACATAAAGATGAATCTCGAGCGGGCCGATCTCCGATTGAACGATCTTTGGATCGCTGGAGGCCAGCGCCGTTGTATCCTTCAGCTTCGCTCCAGGATCGCTGGCGGTCACCTGTTCATCGCCGCGTGAAACGAATATCCATCCCTTGGTTCCATAAAATTTGATACCGTTTGGAAAATTGCCGGAGATATCCATGGTGACGCCATTGGCGTACAGCGCGTGAGTTAGAAATTCTCCGTGGACGTCCCACAGCCCATGCTTCGGGAACTCCGCGGCGCCCCACACCTCGACCGGTCCAGTGTATTCCGTGTCCATGCCCCAGTGCGCGCTGTCGACGTGATGGGCGCCCCAGCCGGTGATCATGCCGGCGCCGAACTGCTCGCAGCGGAGCCATCCGGGGCGGTCGAATCCGCTCTGCGGATGCACGCGCATCTCGGTGTAGTAAACCTCCGGAGTGGAACCCAGCCAGGCATCGTATTGTAGATTCGCGGGTACCGGCATCGGTGGAGCATCCGGGCCGGGCGGATCGCCCGGGAGTCCAATCTCGACGTGCTGAAGATCTCCAATGCGCCCGTTGCGCACGAGTTCAGCCGCATAGCGGAACTGGATGGTGGACCTCTGCTGGCTGCCGACTTGGAGGATTCGCCCGGATGCCTGCACGGCATTGCTCAAAAATCGTCCTTCTGCGATGGTTAGCGAGGCCGGCTTCTGCAGGTACACATCCTTGCCTGCGCGCACGGCGGCAACCGCCAGTATGGCGTGCTGGTGATCGGGAGTGCTGATCACCACGGCATCGATGTCCTTGTTGGCCAGCAAGTCGTGATCGTCGTGGTAGCCGGTAACGCCCTGGTAAGGCTTGCCGGTTTTCTTGGAGTAGACGTCGTGGAGAAGCGCCTTCCCCGATTCAACGCGATTCGAATCCAGGTCGCACACCGCAACAATCCGCGCATCGTCATACTTCCAGATGCCCGGCAGGTCGTGAACTCGGGAAATCCGCCCGACGCCGATAGCCCCAATGTTGATGCGCTTGCTCGGAGCGAACTGGCCGAAGACCGAGGCCGGAACAATCGCCGGAAAGCCGATCGCAGTTGCGGCTACCAGAGAGGTTTTTAGGAGGTTTCGGCGGGGGATGCCGCGATTCTCGCTCTCGGCCATTTTCCGCTCCTCGCGATGCTGAAATTTTCCGGGTCCAGCCACGCACAATAAATACTATGGTAGTGAAACAATATCGAGCCGAATCTACAAGATGGGGAATTCAGCGGACTCACGGAGACCAAATGATCACATACCGAGACCTGATCGTTGCCCTGGGAGCCATGGGAGCGACTTGCTGCGCTTTTGCCGTAGCCGGGCAGCGGCCGCCCATTATCGGATCGTCGGCCTACGACTGGAACGGCATTCCAATAACGAAGACAGAGGTTGGTGAAGTAAGGCAATTTTTTAAGGGACCAACGGCAACGCTGGACGAGCTGGAAGTCCACGCCACAACTCTAAATGCCGGGCAAACCTCACATCCGCCGCACCGGCACGAGAACGAAGAACTGGTGATTGTGCGAGAGGGAACGGTGGAGGCCTTGGTGAACGGAGAGTGGAGACGGTTGGGGCCTGGCTCGGTGATCTTCAATGCATCGAACCAACTGCATGGCTTGAGGAATGTGGGGTCTGGCCCAGCGACCTATCACGTGGTCAATTGGAAATCCCCGTCAGGAACCAGCCGGCCACAGTGAATATGGAACGGGCTCGCAGAACGGAAACCCATGCCTTTTTCCTTTAGCGCGTGAAGGTGAGAACCTTCGCATTTTTCTGTGCCTGCAGCACCAGCTGCGCGGCCAACAGCGCCTGCTCTTGATTCTGCGCGGTATGCGTCCGGTTTACGATGTCGGCGACAAACTGCGGTCCGAACGGCAACTCCACTTGGCTGCAATCGATGTATCTGGACTGCTTCTGATCGACAATGAACAGATGATTGCCGCCCGGCCGCCCGGCGATATCAATATATTTGCGCAACTCGATGTATCCCTCCGTTCCAAGAATGAAGAGCCGGCCATCGCCCCAGGTGCTTAGACCATCCGGGGTGAACCAATCCACGCGGACATATCCCGCACCGCCGTTGCCGTGCAGCATCATGTCGCCGAAGTCCTGAAACTCAGGATGGGCGGGATGATTCACATTGGCGATCTGTGAAGCGGTTACCTCTGCCGTGGTCGAATCCGTGTAGTAGACAAACTGATCGGCCTGATGCGATCCAATGTCACAGAGAATGCCGCCGTACTGCAGGGGATCCCAGAACCAATCTGGACGAGTGATGTCGTTCACCTTGTGCGGCGCGATATTCAGCGTTTGCACCACTTTGCCGATCGCCCCTGCCTTGACTAGATAGCCAGCCTGCACGGCGGCGCGCACCTCCAAGCGCTCCGAGTACATGATGGCGAACATTTTTCCCGTCTCTGCCGAAGCCGCGCGAACTTGCGCCAGTTGCTCCAGGGTTGTTATGGCCGGCTTGTCGCTCAAGAAATCCTTGCCATGGCGCATGGCACGAATTCCGAGCGGCGCTCGCAGATTGGGAATGGGTGCGCCAGCCACCAATTGGATAGAGGGGTCGTTGATGATCTCGTCCTCACTGCTGGCCAGCCGGGCATTTGGATAGATCTTTTTAAAATCGGCGATCGCTGAGGGGAGCGTGGCGTAGAACGCGGCCAACTCTCCTCCGCCGCGAATTATGGCCGCGGTCATGCCCATGATGTGGTAGTGGTCCAGACCGATTACGCCAAACTTGATGGAGTATTTTGGTTTTGCATCGTTGTCCGAGGCCGGCCCAGCTCCTGCGACTTCATGCACGATATGGTCACCAGGTGGACGCCACCCCAAGGCTGCCTTCGGCAGCGCAGATACCATGCCCACGGCTCCCATGGCCTTCAGAAAGGAACGCCGGCCCGCACCCTCAGTCTGCATGTGCTCTTCTCCTCTTCAATAGTGCGCGAATCCGCGCTTAGACTCGTTCGTCCGACATTAGCATTGTCTCCGATAGCCGTCTGTTTCTTTTCAGCAGAGCCGATGAAGAGACACGATAAATGGGCACAGTTGGGTGTCGCATGCGGCCATTCACAATTGTTGGTGGCGGAGAAGCCAGGAAACGCTAAGATTAGCGACTTCCGACGTCGCCCGTGGGATGGGGTACAGCATGAAAATAAAAATAGACGATCAAAGCGGAAACACTCGAGGCTGGCTCATTAGCGTGCTCACCGATATTCACTTTTGGGTCCCGGTGGTGGTGCTAATCGGTGGATTGCTTCTGCTCAGGTGGATTCACTAAGCGCAGCTTTGGAATATGGGATCCGGTTTAGGTCCCGAGGTGCAAACGTTGGATCAGCAAACATCGCGCGCGCGAAAGCTACAAGCCTTGGGCATCCTTTGCGGTTTTACCGCGGGAGCCTGGCTCGGGGCCGCCGAAGCGCCCACGAAACTGGTCGCCGTCGGCATCTCGCCGGTGGTGATCTCCCTGATCATGGTGATTGGCGTATTTCTAGCGCGTTGGAGCCTGCCCGCTTTGATTTTAGGCACGTCGTCGATTTATTCGGATGTGCGCCGCGCACCCCACTTGATTATCTGGGCGGTGCTCGCCGGTTGTATCTGGGCGGTGGCAAACACTTTGACGATTTTCGCGATCCGCGACGTGGGGCTGAGCATTGCCTTTCCGCTGTGGAATTCAAACAGCCTGCTCGGCATATTATGGGGTTTCGTTTTCTTCAACGAGTTGCGTCAGGCCGGCTGGCGCCGTTGGGCGGGAGTATTGGGCGGAGCGCTGGTGATGTGTGTGGGCGCAGCAATACTGGCGGTCGCATCCGCGGGGCAGGGTCCGGCAGCGCATTCCATGCGCGGTGTTTGGGCCGCGCTGGGTGCCGGCGTTTTATGGGGAACGATGTACATTCCGTATCGCAAAGCTTACTTGACAGGGATGAATCCGCTTTCCTTCGTCACATTTTTCACCTTCGGTGAACTTGGCATGATGGGCACGCTGGCAGTCGGCTATACGGGTGGGGGTCCGCTGTGGCACCAACTGCTGGATGCGAAAGAAGTTCTTTTCTGGCTGATGTTGGGCGGCTTCATCTGGGTGATCGGCGACATGTTCCAGCAATATGCGGCGAAATACGTGGGCATCAGCCGGGGCATCCCACTCTCGAACACGAATCAGCTGTGGGGTTTGCTGTGGGGCGTTTTGGTTTTCGGCGAACTACATGGTCGCAGTGCTTCGGTGTACGGGCAAGTGATCGGCGGCTCGCTGCTGATGATGCTGGGAGTGGGCGCGATCGCTTTTTCTTCGGCAACCGGCGAGGAGCAAACCCGGTGGAGAGAGGCGGCGCAACGCGAATGCCAGCGCTACGGCATTGCGGCCGAGTACGTTGAAGCCCACATGGAAGGGCGGCAGGCTATCGATGAACGAAAACCTGTTCGCAATGGACTGGATTGGCTGCTGGTGGGCGTGGCTACCGGTGTGTTCGTATTTTTGGGCGCGATGGCGCGGGTGCCGCAAATGTCGCTGGATTGGGGCGCCATGGCCATCCTGAGCGTCGCTAGCGTGGTGCTGCTGCTGGTCTGCGGCCTGGCGCTGTGGCGGACCACCCGGTTCCAGTGAGAAGACGCTATCGCGCAAGCTCGAGCGTGACGCCCGCTAGTTGATGTGGGTGACTTCAAGGAGCAGATGATCGCTGAAGTTGGTCTGCAGTTTCGCATCCGGCGAAGTCACCACGCCCAAATCCTTGCCGTCCACGTAGTCGACGACGTGGTATTTTCCCGGCGCCAGTCCCCGTAGTTCGATTTCTCCAGACCATGCCGCCGCAACGTGTTTCGAGGTGGATGCGGGCGGGGGAACGAAGAAAGCGTAGTACATCGCGCCATCTTTTTCGATTGCGTATCCCTCGGGCACGTCGTAGCCGTAAACGTATAGATTTCGGAAGGTGCCGCGGGAAAGCATCTTGTTGTTGTAGAGAGCGATCCACTTCTTCCAGTGTTCTTCCTTTTGCGGGGTGAGATAAACGTCGCTCAATTTAGGACCGTAGTCCGGCCACGCAAACTTGGTCCCCACCACGCCGCCGGTGCCAACGGTAGAAGCAAAGTCAGATCCTGTGTCGCGCTCATCTCCGTTGGGATTTGCGATCTGCGTCAACTCGACATGATCTCCGTACACCGCGGAGTTGGGTCCCATCAGCGCTTTGTACATTTTTATGCGTTGCCGCACTTGCACGGACCCGACCGGGTCGGCCGTTACTGCCTGATCGAGATAGCGGAGCCATGCGATGCTCGGCGGCGTACCGCAGGGACAGCTCTGGGTCACACTGTCCGGCTTTAGAGCGCGAGTGGTGTCGAAAATCGTTTTATAAACTTCGCCCATCGCGTAGACCGAATCGTACGGCGATTTGTGATGGTGCTTTGGGTTGTAACAGGCGGGCACGGTATAAATATTGTCGAGTTTGTGGCCGTCAAAATCCCAATCATGAATAAACTTTTCGGTCAGTTGTTTGTAATACGCGCGCACCTCCGGAACGACCGGACAGAGCGATGCCAGATTGCGCGTCATGCGAGCTGGTTTGCCATTCTTATCGAGGATCAGCCAGTCGGGGTGCTGCTTCACCACCTCAGAGACACCGTACGAATGTGACTCGTATCCCGGCCCACCATCCTCGACGGCGAGGGGCAACCACCACAGTTGAACTTTAATTCCTTGCTCGTGAAACTGTTGAACCATCTTGCGGATTTCATCGCCTGGAAACGTATCGGTGCGCGGCTGCCAGTCACCGTAATTGTTGAACCATCGGTCGTCCAGAGTCGCCCAATGAATACCAAATTCCTTGAGTTTGGGAATGGTGCCCAGCATTTGCGCCGGAGTTACGTTGGCGAGATAACCCCAGCCACACCAACTCACCGCATAGTCTTCGCTGTTGCTGGTTGCTTTCTTTAAGCCCTCGCCATCGATCACGTCGGAATAGATTCGCAATGCCTCGTAGTAATCGCCCGAATACACCGCGGTGAAGGTCTCCGGCGTGGAGTAGACCTCGCCTGGCTGCAACGTCGTTTCGGGCGTCAGATGAACGCTAGCATCCACGTGTCCATCGGATTCTGTTTTCACCGGAATCGAAAGCACCAGAGGAATCGTTTCCGCATGGCCGATCGCTTCCCCTATGGTTTTCGTCCAGAACGCCACCACCGGAATTCCCCCGCCGACGCGGCCCAGGTCCCCTTTTACCTCGACCATCGATCCCATCTGGTTTTGTTGCGAGAATTTCGTTGGGATTTTGAATATGGTGTCTCGTCCCCAATTAATGCTCGAGCCATGGAACGACCACATTTCGTTAGGCGCAGCCTTGGAGTCGGCCAGGCTGGCGTTCAAGCGGTGGCGATCGAGGTCAATCGCGTCGAGCCTCATTTCGCTCTTGCCTGTATTTTTTATGGATGCCGACAGCAACGCGACGCTTGGGAAATCATCGTAAACTTCGACGACCAGTGTTTCTTGCAAGTCGCCCGCCGAATTCTTGGCGGTGACCTCGACGCGCTTTCCTTTCGTTCCTAGCCTTCCGTGAGGCTCTGATATTTGAGGATGCCCGACGTCGAAAGTGACCGGCGATATTTGCTTTCCGCCGGCGGTTACTTCAATCCCGGAATCGCCGGGCGCGTCGTCGAGCGACACTCTCTGGTTACCCGAAAGAGCTTTCGCAGCAAGATAGCCTGCCGGGGAGATAGCGAATTCCGCCGTAGTAGTAGCGATCACGGTAGCATCGGCGGTCGCGGATACTTGCAGTTGCGACCCTTGTGGCTTCGCATCTCGGGTAGGAACGGCGGATTGTTTTCCGCAGCCGATCACAAGTAATAGAAATCCGGCAACGACGATCCATTGATGCACGGAGCGCAGCTGCCAGGGTTGGCGTCTTCGCTTGCTCACAGACTCTGAAGTCATGGTTTCCCTCATGAGACGAAAAGCAAACCGTGTATTCGGTACTGTGAAGTCACTAAACCACACCAGCCGCGAGACGTCTAAACGAGTGTAACGTCCACGTTCGCCTCGCGCAGCGCCTTCAAGTCCCGTTTGGAAATGTTCTTGTCGGTGATTGCCTCATGCACCGCGGACGTCGGTATAATCAGCGACAAGCTTCGCCGGCCAAACTTGCTCGAATCACACACCGCGACGGTAGTCTTCGCCGATTCGGCCATGGCGCGATTCACACGCGCTTCCAGCACGTTGGGTGTAGTCAATCCGTATCGTACGTCAAACCCGTCCACACCTAGAAATAGCAGATCAGCGCTGAGATTCCTGAGCGATTCTTCAGCCAGCGGGCCCACCAGGGAAAACGAGTTCTGACGCAACACACCTCCGGTGAGAATCACCTCCACCGGAGAATCCGCAAGTTCCGCAGCGATATTTGTGGCATTGGTGATAATCGTCAGATTCTTCATCTTCCGGCACGCCCGCGCGATGGCACTGGTGGTGGTTCCCGAATCGAGAATGATTACCTGGCCGGGACGAATCCGGTGTACCGCGGCCGCTGCAATGCGAATTTTCTCCGGCCGGTTCTGGCGCGCCTTTTCCCGTAAAGGACTATCCTGCAGGACGCTCGATACGTTGGGAAGCGCGCCACCATGGGTTCTTTCCAGGTGGCCTTCCCGGTGAAGAAATTCCAAATCCTTGCGGATGGTGATTTGCGAAGTGCGGAAATGACTGGAAAGGTCGCGCACCAGCACGCGCCCGTCAGTGCGCAACAGTTCCAGGATTTCACGGCGACGTTCTTCGCTTAGCATATGGGAGTAATTCCAACCGCCGGATCGAATTGGCGCGCCACGATGTAAGCCGGGCGTGAGTCCGGTGGGAGCGGCCAGCGAACACTTGCTGCAGCAGTAGCTACGGGCAGCGCGCTACACCCTAAAAATAGAACTTCAACGCAAACTGGATTTCACGCTGATCGTTCTGCCCGTCGCGGGTGGAATTGATCTGGCCGAAGCTGGTCGAGGTGTAGTCCAGCGATCCGGGCGCCGCGGAAACGCCATTGTTCCCAAAGCCGGGCAAGGAAAAGTTGGGGTGGTTGGTCAGATTGAAAAATTCTGCCCGGAATTCCAAGTGCGTTTTCTCGGTAGTCACGAATTCCTTGAACAGCGACAAATCAAGGCGGCGGAATCCTGGACCACTAAATTGGCTGGGAGGCCCGCCCAACGGGGCGTAGCTAGTCTGTCCGATCGTAGTCGCCACTGGCGGGCTGCTGAATGCGGCTGGGTTAAGCCACTGATTCACGTTATGCGCACCACCGTAAATATTTACACCCGGAACCACATTCGCGTAGCAACCAAAGCCAGACGTAGTGGTGATCGCGCATGGCACGGTGCCCGGCTGGCCACTATCCAGGGGCAAAATCCAGTTCGTTGTCCACCCGCCCAGGATGGCGTTGGTCACTCCGGAACTGTTTCCGAGGAATCGTCTTCCACGGCCCACCGGAAATTCGTAGATGCCGCTGAGGTGGAACACATGGCGTATATCGAAATCACAGAGCCCGGTGTCTCCCTGGATGCCAAACCCAGGCAGCCGCGGCGCGCCACGGCCGGAGATGGCGGTGCTGTTGAGCACATCCACCGCGTCGGTGCGGCATTGCGCCCATGTGAAGTTTGCCAGCACACTCAGACCTTGGCTAAATCTATGTTCGTAGTTGGTCTGCAGCGAGTTATACGCGCTGTCTCCGGCAAAACTGGTATACGTAAAGGTGTTCTGGAAATCCGGCCAAGGCGAGTAATTAAAGGAATCCAGCCCTGGGGGCAATATTTCAGCCGGAGAATTGGGATTGATGTAAATCCCGAGGTGATGAACGGTATTCCCCACGTAGCCCAGCTGTATCGAATCGTTGGGCGCGAGTTGATATTGAAAAGTCAGGTTATACGACTGCGTGTAGGGCGTCTTGGTGTTGTAGTCTTCGCCGGTGAACGAAACGCCCGCCGGTTCCACTGCAGAAGGTTCTAGAGGAATCCCCAACATTCCGGTCTCTAGTGTGCCAATCGAGCCGTTCGGAAATGTGATTGGCGCGTTGGGAGTCAAGTTTGGATACGTGAGTGCGAACTGGAACGGAAAATCGACATAGGTTTCCACGACGGAGTTCTCAAATCCGCCGTAGAAGATGCCGTATCCGCCACGGACTACCAGCTTGGGCGTCAACTGGTAAGCAAATCCCACACGCGGAGAGAAATTAGTGAATTGAGAATGCCCCAGTCCCGTGGCCCCGGAGCAAACGATACTGATATTATCGGTTGCCGCGGCTGCGTAGAAATCGGGCGAAAGCGGTGTATTGCAAGTGCTCTTGGGCATCAGGAATTGAGAGGGAGTGGAGGTATAGGAAGGCAGAAAATTCGATTGTTCGCCCTGAGTTTCGATGAGCTGTCCGAAGTACTCCCAACGCAAGCCCAGGTTCACTGTCAATTTCGATGTGACCTTGTAATCATCCTGAAAATATGCGCCGTCGTAATTTCGTTTCTGCTTGGTGGTGGCGATGTTGGAGGCGGCCACGCTGTCGGCGCCTCCCACATAATTGGCTGCCCCAGGGACGGTGCCGGGTATCGGCGTCAGCAGCAGCTGCGCCGCACCCGTGTTGCCGTCGTTGTTGGTCGGTACCTCGGTATACAATCCGCTGAACGACCAGTTTCCCCGGCCCTCCGGCGGTTGCAGAATCGAGAACCGCAATTGCTGATATTGGTATCCCACCTTGAGCGAGTGTTTTCCCAGGTTTTTCGTGAGATTGTCATTGAACTGGGGCGTGCTGCTGTGCTCGTTGGACGGCAAGTACCCGTTGCTGCCAAGCCGGTTTAGCCCGGTAATATTGATCTCTCCCAACCCGCCATTCTGGGGCACCTGCGGGATGCCTTGAATTCCAAACTGCGCTGGGATCCCCATGGTATTGGCGTTCGGCTGAAGCCGGGTCGCTGCGATGCTATTGAAGCCGCCTCGAGCTTCATTGATCAGAGTGGGTGAGAATTGGTGGACTTCGCTTACCACCCAGTTAGTGGCAATCGCGGTTTGGTAACCAGCCGAAAACGACCCGCCGTCGGCGATGCCGGTGAATGGTCCGGGTACAAATTGCGGGCTATTGGAATAACTCCCGCGCCCGAAGATGCGGTCGTTGTCGCTGAAATTCTCGTCCAGTCGGATATCAAATTGATTCACATTGTCGCTGAGCACCGGGTTACTCGTGTAGTTATTGAAAAGAGTAGAGCTCCTTGGCGCTGGAAAGAGATTTAGCAGGTTGATCGCGTTGGGATCCAGCCGGTTGGCGGGCAGGATATTCCCGGTGAACGGTTCCCGCGCATATCCAATTGGGCTTCCGACCGGCATCCCGCTTCCGCAAGGCACTACGATGCCCGTTACCGTGTCCGGCACCCCGCAGGAAACCGCGCGCGTTGTGGAAGGGTCGAAAATCTGGCCGAGCGCAGTGGTACGTCCCAATACGTCCGTCCGCGTCCCTCCTTGAGTGAGCAACTCGGAGAAATTGGTATACCCGCTGCTGCGCATCAGCTCGGTAGGAACGGTGGAGACGTAGGGAACCGCCTGGCGAATTCGGGTGCCTTCGTAGTCGCCGAAAATAAAGGTTTTGTTTTTTCGGATCGGACCGCCGAGGGTGCCGCCGAACTGGTTTTGTATGAACTCGCCTTTCTGAAGGCCGCCGGCGTTCTCGAAGAAGTTGGCCGCATCCAACTTGTCGTTACGCAGAAACTCCCAGGCGTTGCCGTGAAATGCGTTGGTACCCGATTTAATGGTGGCGTTCAGCACCGCGCCTGCGGATCGTCCCAACTCCGCGCTGTAGTCACTTGTTTGGATTTTGAATTCCTGAAGTGCGTCGATGGGGGGGCGAATGGCATACGAGGTGCCATTCAGAAAATCCACGAGATTGGAGTTGTTATCAAGCCCGTCCAGCAAGTAATTGTTCTGCGCCGGTTGCAATCCGTTTGCCGAGAAACTGCCGCTCGCTCCCAGCCCACGAGTATCCTGCTGGTCCTGGGTTACTCCCGCGGAAAGCTGGGCCAAGAACGTAAAATTCCTGCCGTTGAGCGGGAGCTCGTTAATTGATCGCGCTCCTACCACCTGACCTACGGAGGCGTCCTGGGTTTGCAGGGTCGGCGGCTCCTCGGTAACCGTTACCGTCTCGGTTGCCGCGCCCGGGGTAAGCACCAAGTCCGCTAACACGTGCTGTTGCACTTCCACCGTCACGTGGAGAAGCTGGACGCGCCTGAAGTTTTTGAACTCCGCCGCCAGTGAGTAGTGACCGATCTTGATCGGCGTGAAAATATATTCCCCTGCGCTGCCGGTGGTGGTGGTCTGCACCAGGCCGGTGTCGTCGTTGGTCAAGGTCACCACCGCGCCGGGAACCACCGCACCACTGGTGTCCTTGACGGTGCCGGTGATCGAACCCGCGTCCACCTGGGCATGGGCAGCGCTCCAACTTACAAATAGAAACACCGCGGCCACCACCATGCTGCGCAGCACGCCTGCCAAGAAAACTCGCTTTCCTTTTGTCATGAGATTCCCCCTAACCCTTCATCCCAGCGTGATCGCAGCGCCTGCATCCATTCGCAACTTCAGGAAATGCAGTCAACGATGGCCAGAGGCTGGCATCATTTGGCTTGCTCACTTCAGGGACTCCTCACCGGCCGCAAGTCGGTCAATCTTGCTGCCGGTAAGTTCTAGGCCTGTTTACGAATGCTTCCTTTTACTTTCGTTTCCGAGCGTTGTCAATAAGTATCTTGAACCGCCGCGGGAGGGATGGCCGCCCCCAGGCCGTCCCTATCTGGCCAATTCATCTTTTCAATACGTGCCGGCAATGTGCTCCTTCCACGGGCCGTCACATATACCTTGACAATACAAACGATTCGGAATTAAAAGACACCATTCGTAATAAGTCGCAATTCGGCCTTCTTACCGCCTCCGTGGGAAACACACCGGAGCGCGTCACCACTCCGGGCTCGGTCGGCCTGGAGCGGGACCCAGATCATTTACGGCAAACATTTGGAGATTGAAATGAAAATCAAGTTTCTATTGGTTTTGCTGGTTGCGCTCCTTCTTAGTCCATCTTTAGTCTCCACAGCTTCGGCCACCGCGGATTCCGGAAACATGACTGAGCTGCAAACAGACTGGCGAATGACCGCTGCCAGCGATGCCACGAGCGATGGTGCGCCGATCTCCCAGCCATCTTTCAACGCCTCGTCCTGGTACTCCATTCGCCAGATGCCCGCCACGGTCTTACAAACACTGGAAGACAATGGAGTGTACAAAAATCTCTACTACGGAATGAATCTCTCGACGGAAGTGCCGCACGATCTATGGAAGAAAGATTGGTGGTATCGAACCACATTCGCGGCTCCCAGCGGACAGGATGGGTATTCGCTCATCTTTAAAGGAATCAACTATCGCGCAGACATATGGCTAAACGGCCACAAAGTAGCGGATCACTCGCAAGTGGTGGGTATGTACAACAGTTTTGAGTTCGATGTCTCGAGTTACATCAAGCCTGGAGGGAACAACGTACTCGCGGTCAAGGTGACCCCGGAGCGCCGCATCCGGGCCATCGATGGCGGAACCGAGCTTGCCGATAGTTGGCTCGATTGGATCAATTGGAAGTACCTCGGCTTTCAAGATCCCGCGAAGAAGGACGATGTCTCGTTTGTTCCGGACAGGAATGCCGGCATTTGGAAAAGAGTTTTTCTCAGCAGCACCGGTAAGGTTACCGTCCGAAACGCATACGTTTCGACCGACCTGCCATTGCCCGCCACCAGCCCGGCTACCCTAACTGTTTACTGCGACTTGAAAAACGCCTCAGCCCAGCCGCTATCCGGAATTTTGCAGGGCGAAATCTCCCGCCCCGGAAAACCAACTATCACTTTGCAGCAGAAGGTCACCTTATCAGCGAACGAAGCCAAGGAAGTTGCGCTCACGCCGGCGGATTTCCCCCAGCTCAACGTGAATAATCCGGATCTCTGGTGGCCTTATCAGTGGGGCAAGCCGAACTTGTACCGACTGAAGCTGCAGTTTCGTATCCAGAATCGTATCTCCGATTCATCCACCATCGATTTTGGCATTCGCAAGATTACCCAGCACCGCGATTCCGATGAAAGCTTCCCCGAAATCGGCAGAGGCGGCAACTTTTATATCCAGGTGAACGGGAAGGATTTCCTGATTCGTGGCGCCGCCTACGCCCCGGATCTGCTCTTCAAACATGACCCTGCTCGAGACCGCGCGGTGATGATGTACGTGAAGGATCTCGGGCTCAATCTGATGCGTTGGGAGCTCAAAATCGCGGACGATAGCATCCTCGAACAGGCCGATCATGAAGGGGTGCTAACCATGTTCGGGTGGATGTGCTGCGATCAATGGGAACATTGGAAAGTCTGGGATACCGAAGATAATCGCGTAGCCAGAGAAAGCCTCAGCGCCAGGATCCGAGAACTGCGCAGCCATGCATCGGTGGTCATCTGGGCGAATGGAAGTGATGGATTGCCGCCGGAACCGGTGTTAACCGACTATCACAAGATTCTGAAGGACCTGCACTGGCAGAACGCCGTGGTCGATACCGTTTCCGACTACAATCCTTCCTGGAACGGGATCCACATGAAGGGTCCGTATTCCTGGCGGCCTCCGTACTATTGGTTCAGTGAGAAATACGGACCAGCCAGGGGTTCTTCAGCGGAAGAGGGCGACAACGAAATTATTCCGCCGCTCGAGAGCCTCAAGAAGTTCATTCCCGCGGACAAGCTGTGGCCCATGAACGACTACTGGTATTTCCACGCAGGAGCGAATGACGGCAACAATACCCTGGTCAACATAAAAAGAGCGGTCGATACGCGTTACGGGCCATCGAGCAGCGCCGCCGAATTCTCCCGCAAGGCTCAGCTCTCGCATTATGAAAATGTCCGCGCTTATTTTGAAGCGTATGCCTCGAATTGGTCGAATCGCAAGATGACCGTCTATTGGATGCTAGACAACCACTGGCCTTCCTTCTTCGGCCATCTTTTTGATTACTACTTCAAGCAAGGTGGATCCTATTTTGCCGCGAAAAAAGCTTTGCGGCCGCTGAGCGTTATTTACGATTACTACGCCACCGGAGACCGTAGTACGGCCAATGTATATGTCGCCAATCAGTCCCTCGAACCGCGCAGCCACTTGAAGATTTCCGTGGGGATCTACAACCTGGATGGAACTCTGAAAAGCTCTTTCGCCGACGTGAAAGACTTCACCATCGGGGCGACCTCCTCCGCTCGGGTGATGACTCTTAACCGTGTGCCCGGCCTTACTCCCGTATTTTTCGTACGCTGCCAGATAAGAGACGCCAATGACGCGCTCCTCGCCGACAACCTCTATTGGCAGTCAACTAGCGACGACGACCTTGGCGGAAAGAAAAACGACCAACAGTTTGCCGTGAATCAGACCCGCTGGGCAGACTACACCGCTCTCAACAACTTGCCTCGAACAGACGTCAGCGTTGACGCCCATGCGGTTGGCGAAGGCGCCGAAGAAAATGGCACCATCAAAATCACCAATCACTCCGCTCATGTCGCCTTCTTCATGCGTGCGGAAATCACCAAAGGCGGCGATGGGGAAGAGGTGCTGCCGGTCACTTATGACGACAACTACATCACCCTGTTTCCCAGCGAATCACGGGTGATCCGCGCACAATTCAAAGCATCGGAGCTGGCCGGCTCGCATCCTGGCTTACGGCTGGAAGGGTATAACGTCCCTAAGAAGGTGAGCCTTGATATCTCTTCACCGGCAAATTGATTCCAGCAGATTGATACTGGCCACTGTGTGCCTGCTCTTGATCTCACCATCGCGCGCGGGTGAGGCCGGATCAGCACTCACGCCGGGCACTCGCGTCCTGATGGACGCCCACAACTGTTATCCCTACGACGGTAGGTGGACTGACCGGATTGACCGCGCCCTTAAGAACGGTACGCCCTTGGCGATCGAACAAGATTTGCTCTGGTACACCGACAAGCGCACCCACACTTCACGGTCCATCGTCTCCCACGGCGGACGCGCCCACGGCGACGAACCAACCATGCAACAGTATTTCTTTGAGCGCATTCGTCCGGTCATGGAAAAAGCCTTGCAAGAAGGGGACCATGGCGACTGGCCGCTCATCACTCTGAATCTTGACTTTAAGTCCGATGAGGCTGCGCATCACGCGGCAGTCCTGAAGTTGTTGAAGCAATACCAGGATTGGATCTGCACCGCGGAACGGGTTAGCGATTCCAGCAGGGTGATGCCGCTCACCGTCAGACCTCTTCTGGTGCTGTCGGGTGAGAACGACAGCCAAGAACGCGATTTCCACGACTCGGTTCCCATTGGCGACAAACTATTCGTTTTCGGCGCGTTCCATGTGCGAGCGAAAGATTCCACGGCCCCTCCGGATGTTTTGGTTCCCGGCAACGCAACCAATTACCGGCGCTGGTGGAATAATTCCTGGGATGTAGTCGAAAAGGGCGGCCAGCGAAAGGCTGGGCCATGGTCCCCGCAAGACGACGCGCGGCTTCGCCAGCTCGTCGAACATGCCCATCAGCGTGGTCTGTGGATTCGCTTTTACACTCTCGACGGCGTGCCCGATCGTGATTTGAAACCAAATGGCTGGGATAAGGACTATAACTTCGGATCGAAGCAACAAGTGCTGCGGCGCTGGCAAGCCTCAGCGGATGCGGGCGTGGATTTTATCGCTACCGATCAGTACGAGGATTTGGCAGAGTTCCTCGCGAAAAGACCCCGAAAATAAACGACGAATCAGGCGTAAAGACTGGACGGTGCGCTGAATACTTTCAGCCCGCCTACTTTGCGGAGTGTTTTCGCAAGAATGCATCGCGATGTTTGCCATCCCGAAACGCTTCGGTGCCACCGGCGCGGCTTACCGAGAGCGCACCGGCAATGTTGGCAAATCGCAAGCATTCCTGAATATTCTTCGCGCGAGTGAATTGATGGACGAAACCCGCGTCGAAGGAGTCTCCCGCACCAATCGAGTCCACAACATCCACCACTAGGGGAGCCACAACGTATTTGGTTCCTCCGGCCAAAGCCATAGCGCCCTGCGATCCGCGTTTGACTACCACCACTGGTATTTGTTGCGACAGAGTTTCTGCCGCTTTATCGACATCCTCCACCCGCGTCAATTGGCCTAGCTCGCGTTCATTGAGAAGAAGTATATCGAGGTGCCAAAGTAGCGCATGAATGTCGCCGCTCCAGCGGCCCTCGGGATCATCGTTGGTGTCCAACGAAGTCGTTAGGCCGGCTTCCTTGGCCTTGCGAAAAATATCGGCGAGGTGCGGCTGAAGTCCTTTCTGTAAGAAATAGGACGAGAGGTGTAGGTGCTTGGCGTCAAACAAATAGCTTTTGTCCAAATCCGTATCGGTCATCTCATACATCGTGCCGGGATATGTCACGATGTAGCGTTCCTTAACCTGCGGCAAGATCACAGTCAAGCCCGTCGTTCTTCCCGGCAGCTTTCGCACGTGCGAAACATCCACACCGCCGGCCGAAAGCCGCTGCACACAAATCTCGCCGAATGGATCGTCCCCAATACACGAGCTAAAGCCCACCTTATTGCCGAGGATCGCAAGGTTGTGCGCGAAGATAGCCGAGGAACTGCCCAACGTAATGCTCAAGTCATTGGCCAGATGTTCCCGCTCTAAAATCAGGGTGGCTGGCAGGCCGTACAAAATCAGATCGAGATTCAGCTCACCAATCACGCTCACATCGAAGGATGCCACCGATCGCCCCCGCCGCCGGTCAATCGAGAACCACGATTCGAGTTAGATTCTTGGGCTGATCGGGATTCAGCCCTTTGCCGATGCCGGTAAAAAAACCGATCAGCTGGGCGGGCAATGAATACGAAGCCAGCAGCGCCAGTTCATTGCCAGACGTGTTCACCTCAATTACCAGATCGCTCGCATCTCGCACTTTCTCACTGGCCACATTGCAAACCGCAATCGTCACTCCGCCTAGCTCCTTCATCTCTTGAAGCAGTTCCGTTTCCGCGTCCTGCGCGGTCTCACTGAGATAGAACGTCAGGCAGGTCTGCGGGCTCACGATCGCTTTCGGGCCATGCCGAAATTCGAGAGAGTGGAATGCCTGGCTATAGGAACACGACATTTCCATCACTTTCAGCGCTGCTTCCCGGGCAATTCCGTAGAATGGTCCCTGGCCAAGAAATACATAGTCCGCAAAGGAACTGGTGTTCACAAACGATTCGATCTTTGCAGCGAGCGAGTGAATCAACGGCTCGGCTTGATTCGCCATTACTTGCAGCGATTGGATAAACTCGGCATTCCCACTGTACCGCGCGGCCAGGTACTGCAGGCTGATCAACATGGTGGTGAACGAACGGGTCATCACCGTGCTCTTGTCGTCTGCCGCCGCGAGTACCAGCGTGCCATCGCACTCTGCCTCCAAAGCGCTCTTGTTCGCACAGGTGATTCCGATGGTGGGAAAGTGTAGTTCACGCTTCAGCGCACTCGCTGCACGAACGGCTTCCGATGTGTGCCCCGAGCGTGAAATCACCACTGCCTGCACATCGCTATTCTGTCCGCTGGTTAACACCGGGTATAGCAGCACTTCCGACGCAGGAAGCGCGCGCGCTGGTTGACCTGTCAGTATCGTCCAGCACGTCGCCGCAGCCTCCGCAAGATAAAAACTCGTGCCACAGCCAACGAACAGCCAAGACTGCGCTTTCCGGCTGCTGGTCAGCATGTTTTCCACGCTAGCACTTTGGCCTAATTCGTTTATCACCGACTTCCAAACCGCGCCCTGCGACAGAATTTCATTCCACGTCAGCGATTCCCGGTGTTGTGTAACATCGATGGTCATTAGTGTTCTTCCTAAACCTTGATTTCCTGGACGCCTAAACCAGCGTCACTTCGACGCCTGCCTCGCGAAGCATCTTCAGGTCACGCTTTGAAATGTTCTTGTCCGTGATTGTCTCGCGTACCGCAGAGGCCGGTATGATCAAAGACAAGCTGCGCCGGCCGAACTTGCTCGAATCGCACACCACTATGGTGCGCTTCGCCGATTCCGTCATCACCCGATTCACTCGGGCTTCCAGCAGGTTGGGCGTCGTCAGACCGTATCGAACGTCGAACCCATCCACTCCCAGAAAAAGAAGGTCCGCGCTCAGTTTCCGGAGTGATTCCTCGGCCAGCGGCCCAACCAGCGAGAACGAATTCTGCCGTAGAACGCCTCCCGTGAGGATTACCTCAACCGAAGAGCCCGCCAGTTCGCCCGCAATATTCATGGCGTTGGTGATGATCGTGAGGTTCTTGGTATTCCGGCAAGCTCGCGCCACCGCAGTGGTGGTAGTGCCTGAATCGAGAATGATCACCTGTCCCGGACGTATTTTCTTTACTGCCGCGCCGGCAATTCGAATTTTCTCCGGCCGGTTCTGGCGCTCCTTTTCGCGCAATGGGCTGTCTTGCAGCACACTCGTGGCGTTAGGCAGCGCGCCGCCGTGGGTCCTCTCCAGGTGGCCCTCATGGTGCAGGTATTCCAGGTCTTTGCGGACGGTAATTTGCGAAGTGCGGAAGTGTTTGGAAAGTTCCCGCACCAGGACCCGTCCTTCGGTCCGCAACATTCCCATAATTTCACGCCTGCGTTCTTCACTCAGCATAGCAACGCGATTCCCGCCTTTGGCCTAACCTACTCCGCGATTCTTACTTCGATTTCTTTTCTTAAGCGCGCGATATCTTCCGCACGAGCGCGTCCCGGACCATCGCCAAGACAGTTGGCGGAACCGCAAGCGGCAGCCAGCCGCACAGATTCGGCAGCCGTAAACCCCTGTTGGGCCGCAAACGCAAAACCAGCCAGGGTCGCGTCGCCACTGCCAACGCAGGATCGCGCAGCCACCTCCGGACCGTTCGCGAACAACGCTTTCTCATTTGCGGATCGCCAAATCAAACCTGCTGCGCCCAGCGTGATCGCCCCCGCCGCCGCGCCAGCATCCAATATTGCGTTTAGAACGCTCTCAGCGGACTGGATCCCTTCCATCTTTTCGCCTCTCCAGCTTTCCGCTTCTTCCCGGTTTGGCTTTACGAAATCGGGATGCCCCGCCAGTGCCGCACGAAACGCTTCGCCGCTGGTATCGACAAACACCTTGCTCCCGTGATGGTGCGCCAATTCGATCAACGTGCGGCAATAATCTTCCGGTAGACCCGGTGGTTGACTTCCTGAAAGTATCGCCGTCGCGGCTTTTGCGTACTTACTCACAATTTTTCGAAACGTGTCAGTCATTCGCTCGAGCTCGGCGCATCCAACATTTCCACCAGGCTCCAGGATCTCCGTTACTCCTCCGCCATCTTCTAGGATTTCAAGATTCGTTCGCGTGGAACTTGCCGTTGGCACTAGCTCCGCTGGAATCGATAATTTTCGGAGGCCTTCTAGCAAATCATCGCCCGCGGCTCCGCCCGCAAATCCCAGCCACAGCGGCTCTCCGCCCAAGGTTTGCAACACCATTGCTACGTGGACTGCTTTCCCGCCCGCGGCCCGAGTGATTTCAGACACCCGGTTGACCTTGCCAGGCTGAAGCCGGTCAAGCCTTAGCCGCTTGTCGATCGCCGGATTCAAGCTCACGCAAACAAACATCCATCGCCCTCACTCCACCAAAGACACGCGGCATGCAGAATCTAAATCACAACGTTGAACTAGCAAGCTGACAAGGGGAATATGGTCACTTTCGATTCATTTCGCTTATCTTCGTTTTACTTACTTTTGGCCGGGTTGTCAAGGGGCCGCACCAGGGGAATCCTGACCGGAATGAAACGGCCAAGTACCCTTCCACTTCGCCCACACCAAGAAAACCAGGACGCCGGTGAGCAGCGTCAATAATCCGATTTTGATGTACAGCCAGCCTGACGTCAGGAAGACGTAGGCCCAGCCAAAGAATGCGACCACTACCGGCACCGGATACCACCACATCTTGTACGGCCGCGCGCTATCCGGCAGCTTTTTCCGCAACAGTGGAATGGCAAATAGCTGCCCGAGAAACTGCACCAGAATTCGGGTGGTAATCAAAGCGCTGATCAGCTGATCGAGCTTAAGGAACGCCGCCCCAATGGATACAGCGCCGAGAACCAGCAGGGAAACTCGCGGATACTTTTTCGTCGGATGCAGTTGCGCAAACGGGCGAAAGAAATAGCCTTCGATAGCAGCCGCATACGGAATTCGCGAATAGCCCAGCAGCAGCGCGAACACCGAACCAAACGCCGACCACAAAATCAAAAGGGTCAGCGCGATTGCCGCGCCTCGGCCGTACAGGCGCTCCATGAAATCGGAAACGATGAAGTTCGAATTAATCCCTTCCCGCCACGGCACCACTCCGATCAAGGCCAGGTGCACTGCAAAATATCCTACGCAGCAGATGGCCAGCGAATACAGAATCGAACGCGGGATCACGAACGAGGGATTCTTAACTTCGTCACCGATATAGCACACATCGTAATATCCGAGATAGTTGTACACCGCGATTAACGTAGCGCTGCCAAGCCCGAGCACGAACCCGCGATTGAAGGCCATCGCTCCCTTCGGAATATCGAACGCCAGGTGAGCATTGAAGTGAGAAAAACCGGCGACCACGATGGTTACCATGGCCAGCAGCGTGCCAACCCAAAGGGTGAGGGTCACTTTGCTCAGAAAACTGATCTGCCGGCATAACAGAAACAAAGCCACCACCCCTACGCCGACCGCTACGTATTGCATCCCGCGCGGCGTCAATCCCGGCCACAGATATGAAGAGTAGTTTGCGAATCCAATCATCCCCGATGCAATTTCCAAGGGTCCGCTGAGAACGAATTGCCAGATGAAAAGAAAAGCCATCAGCCGGCCCCACGTTTGGCGGCCGTACGCCTCCCGCAGAAAATGGTAGCTGCCGCCGGAGCCAGGCAGCGCCGCTCCCAGTTCGCTCCATATCAGCCCGTCGGAGATTACGATGAGCGCTCCGGTAAGCCAGCCCAGCATGGATTGCGGGCCGCCCATCGAGGCCATCAACAGTGGGATGGTGATGAAAGGTCCCACCCCAACCATGTTGGACATGTTTAGAGCGGTGGCATCCAGCAAACCAAAGCCACGCGTCAGATGGGGTTGCGTTTCAGTTTTCATGGCGATACGCCGGCATTCACTGTCGCGGGACCGTCGTTCCGCACACCCAGTGGGCCATCGGCCGTGCCGAGAAGAGGCCAGCCAAGCCGTGGAATGTCGCGTACGTCGAAGAAATTAACCCCGCCCAGCAGATCGATCTTCTCTTCCGCGGTCATTTTGCCAATGATCGAATCTACCCGGCTCTCGACTTCCGCGCTGTCCGCAACTGGGCTCTGCGCTCGTGCGGGAGTCAATGCCAATAAAAGCAGCGCAAGCAAGCACCGGATTTCCTTCGTGGTCATCTGTGCTTCTCCTACCAACTCTGCTGCGGCACTTCCGAACGGGATACTAACACCCGGGAGCTTCCTTGCGCGTCTCCGCTCTACTTTTGCTGGGGGTTGCTGCCGCTATGTGCGTCCAGGATTTGGTATCGCGCGCGTAGGACGTCGGCAGCGGCATGAATGCTTTTGCCGGACAAGTGCATGATCTGAAATCCGCCCTGGCTGCCGTACCGCGGCCAGTCCGGCAAGCCGCCGCCATTGGGATTCCCGGTCTTGGCGAAATTCACCCAGTACGAAGACATGGCATCCGATACCTTGAAATCATCCTCGGTCCAAGGCACGCCTTCCTGCGACTTCAACGTCTCGAAAACGTATTCGATCTCGCCGGCGTGCCTAGCTCCCGCCTCGCTGGCGGGAATCGGTCCGATCATCGCGCCCGGTTTCACCGCCGGAACTTGCTCGAAGTGATATTGGTACACCGCAGCATTTCCGGTTCTGGCCTGCATCTCCGTCCACTTCCAGGTGGAGAAGGCGATGAAATCGTCACCCGCCAAGGCTTGCGCCGAAAGTACGGCCTGCCGATCTGTGGTGGCCGGGTACAGCTTCAGAAACTCTGACGCCTGGTCACCGAACCGGGTTTGCGCGAGCTCCGCAAAACTCTTTGCCGTAGGCTTTTCCGGCGCAAGGAGCTCCGTCATTTTCCCTTGATCCGCATTCCACCCCGCCAGCAGAGGGACATGGCTCTGCGCGCCTTGCGCGTAGATGACTAGCGCGGTGGTGGGCAAGTAGTACCCGTCAATATTCGGACCAAAGGCAAACCCTCGGTTCTCCTTCGCCGCAGCTTGCAGCAACTCATCGGCCGGCTTGGCGCGCATTTCCGCCAGAGATTTTGCTCCCAGCGACGCTGCGAACTTCTCGCCAAATTGCTCGGTCTCGGCCAGCGGCTTCAGGTGCAATCCTGCGCTCGACGTGCTCGGGAAGAAAGCCCCACTCTCGCCGATCGCTTTCTGAAATAGATTTCGGGATAGCGGCGACGCCATTAGAGCGCTCACCGAAAAAGATCCCGCCGACTCCCCGGCGATCGTAAGGTTATGGGGATCTCCACCGAAGGCGGCGATGTTCCGGATTACCCAATGCAACGCGGCGGCCTGATCCAGAAGGCCGTAGTTGCCCGAGGCATGGTGTTCAGACTCTTTGGTCAGCTCAGGATGGGCAAAGAAACCAAAAACGCCGAGACGATAATCGGCATTGACGACGATGACGCTCTTCTTGGCAAGGTTCTCGCCGTCATAGCGCGGTTCCGATGCGCTGCCTGCCACGAACCCTCCACCGTAGAACCAGACAATCACCGGCAGCTTAGCGCTGGCGGGCTTGGCCGGAATCCAAATATCGAGAGAAAGACAATCTTCGCTGGGTTGACTGTCGCGGAAATAGATATCGCCAAACACGTCGGTCTGCAGGCACGCCGAACCGAACTTGTTCGCTGGCCGGACTCCGGTCCAATTCGGCGCGGGCTGAGGAGCTTTCCAACGCAGCTCCCCAACTGGCGGCGCGGCAAATGGGATCCCCTTGAAGATCCGAACGGTGCGATCGCCGTTGGCGGTGCCTTCCAGAATTCCATTTTCAGTTTTCACCAGATCCTGGGGCGTCACTGCACTGTCCAGGCCCGCAGTCACGAGCAAAATGAATCCGGCGATCCACAAAGTTCGTACAAATCGGCGCATTGTTTTTCCTCTTGGCTTGATCTGAGATTCTTTGGCTCGGACCTTATGACTGCCAGGTTTCCACCGATCATCCGGGGCGTGCCGTGCCATGATCCGCCAGCTTCAGCGAATTTGCCAGTTTGCGAATTGGTGCTGCCTTGCCCACAAGAGGCGCTGAAAGTGTTTTTCCCCGTTTGAGTTTTGGGATACTCTGCCCCCGCTGCGGAGACCAGGAGACCTTCTGGCAATGTCGAAGCGATGGGTTGCGGTGGCCGCTCTTCTGTTATCAGCTTTCTCGGCTCAAACCTGGTCGCAGGATCGGCCCGACGGCATCGTGCTTACCGGTGAGGTCTCTGGTGCGCAGAACAAGACTTATTTCGAAGTTCCCTTCAATGTCCCGGTTGGCACGCATCGGATCAGTGTCGATTTCCACTACAGCGGAGCGGAGCAGCACGCCACGCTCGATCTGGGTATCGCCGACCCAGCGCGCTTTCGCGGAGCCAGCGGCGGCAACAAGAGTCATTTCACCATAAGTGAAACCGACGCAACTCCCTCGTACCTGCCCGGCGCCATCCCCTCCGGTCCGTGGCGCCTGCTCATAGCGGTGCCCAATCTTCGACCGCAAACTGTCTCCCACTATCGGGCCGAAATCCACTTCAACGCTGGCGACGAAGATGCGAGCTTCGCGGCGCGTCCGCTCACGAGTGGCATGCGTTGGTATCGCGGCGATTTGCACATGCACACCGCCCACAGCGACGGTAGTTGTCCCAGCCAGAGCGGACAGATTGTTCCTTGCCCGCTTTTTCTCACCGTCGAGGCGGCAGCGTCGCGGCGATTGGATTTCATCGCCATCACTGACCATAACGCCGACTCCCAGTACCACGCGATGCGCGAGTTGCAGCCTTACTTCGACCGTTTGCTGTTGATTCCCGGCCGGGAGATGACCACCTTCTACGGGCATTTCAACGTCTTTGGGGTGACCCAATTCATGGACTACCGCGTGACCCGCGGCGGGCTCGACTTGAATACCGTGCTGCGCGACGCCAAGTTCAAGGGCGGCATCGCCTCGGTGAACCACGCCGAGGCGCCTGGTGGCGAGGAGTGCATGGGCTGCGGTTGGGAGCCTCCGGCGGACGTCGACATGAACCTGTTCGCTGCGGTGGAGGTGATCAGCGGCGACACTATGCTCTCGAGTGCCAAGTTCTGGGATGCGCAACTGCGCGATGGCCACCGGCTGGCTGCCGTCGGTGGCAGCGACAATCACGATGGGACGTTGTCACCGGGGACGCCAGGATCGATTGGCTGGCCCACCACCGTCGTCGAGGCCGAAGGACTTTCCGTTGCGGCGACTCTGAACGGGATCCAAGCGGGACGCACATTCGTAGATCTCACCGCTTCGCACGACAAGCTTATCGATTTCGAAGCCGATTCCGGCGGTATCCACGCACGTATGGGCGAAACACTCCACGCCGCTCCGGGAGCGCCGATCCGCGTGCAGATGCACACCATCGCCTGCACGGGATCTGTCATTCACCTGCTTCTGGACGGCGAGGAGTCTGCCGCTGCGCCGCCGATGCCTGTAAACAGTGCAAATTCCACCGTGACGGCTACGCTAACACCCAGCGCCGGCCGCCACTGGTTGCGGGTCGAAGTACGGGATAGCACTGGCACACTGGAGTTGATGAGCAGTCCGCTTTACATCAACTTTCCTGACAGATAGAGCGAGCTGGACGTTTGCTTGAGATGGTCGAGGAGCGATTTCTGGAATCGGTGGAAGGCAGGAAGGGCGCAGGCTGACATCGTACAACTCGGCGGGCGCCATCGCGGGGAGGAGGCTGCATCGCGATGGCGCCTGCCGAACAATACTAGTGCGAGGGGACCACGCCTAGTTTCGGGAGCCGGGCGGGATCCTGCACGGCGGCCTGGGTGGCGTAGTAGCGGTTGCCGAATAGGGTGTTGCCGGTAGTGCCGGTCACTTCATAGACCCCTACTTGGGCGTCGGTGATTTTGTTGGTGCTTACTTGGTTGCTGTTTCCTTGGATGTAGACTCCGATTTGGTCGCTGTGGATGATGGTGTTGTTGGTCACTTCATTCTGGTTGCCGACCAGGGCGACGCCGATCAGGACGACCGAGTTGAAAACGGAGTTGGCATTGATTCGGGACTGATTGCCGCCAACGTAAATTCCGATTTGGTTGCTGCCTACCGAATTGTTTTCGATGTCGATTCCGTCGGAATTGTAGATGAGGATGCCGGCGGCGTTGGTGTTGCAGACGGCGGCGGTGCAGGGCGAATAGATGTTGTCGGTGATGGTGTTGTTGCGGATTCTGCCCGCGGCGCCGTACCCTACCTGCACTCCGTTTTGCGCCGCGCCGGTGGTTGGGCCCACTCCGGTTACGGTGTTGCCATCGAGATCGAGTTCCGTGCCGGTCTCGTTGCCGGTGATGCCGTTCTTCTGATAATTTTGCACGCTGTTTTCGCTAATTTCCACGCTGGAGTTTCCGCCGGTGGCGGTCTCCACTTCGATACCGTTTCCGCTCTGGCAGCCGTTCAGCGTGGAGCCGGCGCCTAGATTGAAATTGCGCACGGCGTTGTGAGCTACGCGGCCGGAGGAGTTTTCATACAAGATTCCGATTAGGCGCGGAGCGCAGGCGGTGAGGCCGTTGTTTGAGCCGTCGACGATCAACCCGTCGATATTCACGCCGTCCGCGTTCTGCACGGAAATGGCGACCGCCAAGGTATCTCCCGACACCAGGTCGGTGACGTTACCAGTCATAGCGGCCGGAACTACCAAAACGCCGTTGTCCGCGTCAATCGTTAGTGGCTTATTGATGGTGACTTGCTCCGGATAGGTACCGGCGCAGACGTGGATGCGGTCTCCGGGGTTGGCCGCGTTGACCGCGGACTGAATGGTGGTGTAAGCAGCCGACGGACATTGGACTTTATCGTCGTCGACCAATATTGCGGGCTGGGAGTGGAAATCCTGCGCGAAAGCGGCGCGCGGGATGAAGCACAAAGCAGTAGCCAGAAGTGACACAGCGAATTTAGTCATAGGTGTCTTCCTTTTTCGACTACGGAACTGGACGTAAACTGCCTAACATCGATCTGAACGAGTGGAGCGAGTCTAATGGAAATAGGATGCGTTGAAAAGCGAAGCGAAGGTACTGGAAGTGCTGGAACGGTTACCGCTCTCGCGTACAGGTAACCTGGGGCTGATGGCGCGCAAGTCAGTCCACACAAATCGCTAAACCGTTTGTTGACATTGGAGTACCGCTCCCATAACGTCTAGGACGTTTGTGGGATGGCCTGAATCTGCAGGCCGGTACAACGATATAACGAGGAAGGAAACCGATGAGCAAATTGCTGTTGTCGCTGGGAAGCGCTGCTTTTGTGTTTGTGGCGTGCTGCGGAGTCATCGCGGTGCTGGCTCTGGTATCGTCTCCGAACACGCACGCGAAGGATTCCGACGCGCAGCTCTCGCGAAAATTTGCCGAACTCAGCGATCAATTTATGAAGGAGTCGCTGGCTTTGTCGCCGAGCAACGCTTCGGCAGCGGGCTACCACAAGCACGTGGACGCGAAGACCGGCAAGACCATCGAACTGGATAGAGTGCTGGACGATTTGAGCGAGCGAGCGATCGCCGAGCAGCGCGCGTTTTACGCGCAGTGGCGAGAGCGCTTTCGAAGCGTGACACCGGCGGAGAAATTGAATCCCGAGGACGCGGCGGACTGGCATTCGATCGACGATCAAATCGGGCTCGGATTGCTGGAGTTCGACCACATTCAGAGCTACAAGCACTGTCCCAACGGGGTGGTGGAGCTGATTGGCAACGCGTTGTATCTGCCCCTTACCGAAACCTACGCATCGAAGGAGGTCCGCGTAGGCCACGTGCTGTCCCGACTGGGTCAAGTGCCCAGGCTGCTGGACCAAGTGAAACAGTATCTCGGCGAAACCGACCCGATCTTTGTGGAAACCGCGATTCAGGAAAACCAGGGCAATATCGATCTGATTCAAAACACAATCTCCAGTGAAATACCCGCCGGTTCGCCTTGGAAGGCGGAGTACGACAAAGTAGCTCCACCGGCGGTGGCCGCATTGCAGGGGTTTTCGCAGTGGCTGAAGGATGATTTGGGCAAGCGGCCATCCAAATTCACCTGGCGGTTGGGCAAAGAGTTTTACGACCCGAAATTCAGACTGGTGATGGAAACCGACGTCACTCCGGAGCAGGTACTGGCCGACGCGGAGAGCGATATGAAATCGGTGCGGGCCGAAATGCTGGCGCTGGCCCTGCCCATGCACGCGCAGATGTACCCGGACCACGGCGACCACTCCGGCTTGACCGGCCGTGATCGCGAAAATAAAATCATCGGCGAAGTGCTGCAGAGGATATCGGACGAGCATCCGCGGCGCGACCAACTGCAACAAGCGGTGGAGGGCGATCTGGAAAGCATCAAGCAATTCATTCGCGAAAAGAAAATTGTTTCGCTCACGTCGCGCGACAACCTGAAGGTGATTCCTACGCCGCCGTTCGAGAGAGGTGTCTATTCGGTGGCGGGCTTCCACAGCGCGCCACCGCTCGAGCCGCAAGCGGATGCCGAATTCTGGGTGACCCCGATCGATCCGTCGATGCCAGAGGACCGAGCCGAGTCTAAGCTTCGCGAGTACAACAATTACACATTGAAGTGGCTGACGATTCACGAGGCTTTGCCGGGCCACTACATTCAGTTCGAACACTTGAATAGCCTCCAGCCGGAATCGCGGCGGCTGCTGAGGTCGCTCTTCGGAAATGGTGCGTATATCGAAGGCTGGGCGGAATACATCGCCCAAGTGATGATGGACGAAGGGTATTTGAACCACGATCCGCGGTTCCGCCTGGTGATGCGCAAGATTCGGCTGAGGCTGCTGGCCAATACGATCCTGGACGTAGGCATGCACACCATGGGGATGACCGATGAGCAGGCCATGGAAATGATGACCACAGCAGGGTTTCAGACCCAGGCGGAAGCGGAAGGGAAACTACGGAGGGTGAAGCTGACTTCGACCCAACTGCCGACGTACTACGTGGGGATCCGGGAATGGTTCAAGTTGCGGAAGGAGTATCAGGCCAAGGCCGGGAATCAGTTCGACATGCTGCGATTCCACGATTTAGTACTAGACGAGGGACCGCTGCCCGTCCCGGTGGTGGGCAGGCTGGTGATGGCGAAATTAGCCAATTGAGGTCGGGGCGTGGGCGGGAACTAACCGGCCCAGCCAAGCCACGGTAAGCCGAAGTCGCTGAAAAACAGGCGTTTCTTGCCTAATGGGCATGGGGTGTTCTCTGTTATGTCCATACATTCTGTTTTCCATGGGTGTTCCGGCGCGCAACAGTTCTGGGTACCTTCTGGTTACGTTCTCCCAACGTACAGGTGTCTTTTGGAACACGCGTGGAACACCCGCTATGGACGCTGCCTCCCTCCGAGTATTAATTTAGCGGTGCGGGTTGATCCCAACGGAACACATATTCCCCTAGTGACAGGTTAATGACGGTGTAGCGGCCGGCTCGGACAGGCATCGTGGCCGCGGGTAAACGGTTGTTCAAGCAACTCTTGGCGGGGGCGCAAAGTTGAAGGAAGCACAGACACCAAATGCGGTTGAATTCGGAAACGAGTCCATCGAATCGTACACAGCGGCGATTCAGGCGGATCTGCGCAAGATTCAGACGCGCAATTGGTGGTCGTGGTCGAACACCGTAGTGATCGTGCTGTTGCTGACTAGCGCGATCATGTCCTTCTCGCTTCCAAGCCTGCTACGCGGCGACGAAACTTTTCCCAAGCTGAATCTGAACCTGGCGATGCGCGGGCTGGTGGCACTGGTATTGCTGTTCACGATTTACTCCTTGTGGCAGCAGCTTCGGATCAAAAGGCTCTGCTCGGAAATCCAGGAAAAGCAGGCCAGCGCCGAAACCCTCTATAGGCTGGCGATGTTCGATCCGTTAACCGGCCTGCACAACCGGCGTTTTGCGGAACCGCGAATGGAAGCGGAAGTATCGCGCGCGCAAAGAAAAGCGAGCCCTCTCACTCTACTCTTGCTGGACCTGGACGGTTTCAAGCAGATCAACGACCGCCACGGACATCCCGCGGGGGATGCGGTGTTGCGCGCGTTTGCCAATCATCTGAAGAAAGCCACCCGCGGCTCGGACCTTGCCGCGCGACTGGGCGGCGACGAATTCATGCTGCTGCTGCCCGATTGTGATTTGAAGCAGCTTCAGTTCATTCTAGCGCGGCTGCTTCCTTTTCGAATGGAGATCGCCGGCGAAAGTGTGGGCGTAACCTTTTCGGCCGGGTGGAGAGAGTACGAACGAGGCCAGAAGCCCGCGGAATTTCTGGAGGCTGCCGATCGCGCGCTCTACGAAAACAAACGGGCTTCCCGGCAGACCGTGACTACACCCGCAGCAACTCCCGAGCCTGAACCCGTCCATAGTTCTTAGTTCTTCAGTTCTCTAAACTCCACGAAAATGCGTCGCCCCAGTGCGGTTATGCATCATCGCGTGCATGGTCCACGCGCAGTCGTGCCGACTCGGTCATTCTTGGCGAATTGCGGGAATCGCGGACTCCCAAAGAAACTAGTGGGGCGGAGGACCAGCAGGACGACTGGACCAATCGGAAGGGGTGAATTCCACGCCCCAGAAATGCGGCGAAGGGTACAAGAATTCAATACCGACGCGTTGCCCCTTATCGGAAGCGTCGCCGAGGAAAACCACGCGGCATTCCTGCTCTTCTTCGGTGACCGGATTGATGAGGGTGAGCTGGACGCCCATTTCGAGTGATTCATTCAGGTACAACAAGCCACCGTGAGCGCTCACCACAATGGTCTGGCTGTTCTCGCGGAAACGGCGGCCCTGCAGATCGAGCCCCGCGGCGCGCACGGGAATGCGCATGAAGACGCGCGAACTGCGGCGGTCGCTCTGGGTCTTTTCGATCGTTTGGGAATTCGTGCTCACCCAGCAATGGTGCATTTTGACACACGGCGAGTCAACCGCAGGTTGTGTTGCCAGTGTCGAAAACGTCCTGTTCGGGTGCATAATGTTTGCCGCTGTCCGAGGGAATCATGGACCTTCTGCCATATATCGAAAGCCGCCGCGAAGAGAATCTGAACGACTTAAAGGAATTCCTGCGCATCCCCAGCGTCAGCACGAAAACCCAACACAAGCAGGACATCGAGCGCGCCGCGCAGTGGTTATCGCGGCAGTTGAAGCCGGCGGGCATGGATAAAGTGGAAATCGTACCGACCAAAATGCATCCCCTGGTTTACGGGGAGTCTCCGCAAAGGCCGGACCGGCCCACCGTGCTTTTCTACGGACACTACGACGTGCAGCCAGCGGAACCTCTGGACCTGTGGACTTCGCCGGCGTTTGAGCCCGAAGTGCGGAACGGCAATTTATATGGCCGCGGAACCGCGGACGACAAGGGTCAAGTGCATATCCACATGAAGGCCCTGGAAGCGCTCCAGAAAACCCAAGGAGAGCTGCCGATCAACGTAAAGGTGATGATCGAGGGCGAAGAAGAAGTGGGTAGCGCGAATCTGTGGGACTTCGTGCAGAAGAACCGCAGCCGCCTGAAAGCCGACGCACTGATTGTTTCCGACACCAGCATGCTGGGACCCGGCGTGCCCTCCATCACTTACGGCCTGCGCGGCTTGGATTACTTTCAGGTGGAAATAACCGGGGCCAAGCAGGACCTGCATTCGGGCGTGTTTGGCGGCGCCGCGCCGAATCCGATCACTATTGTGGCCGAGATGATCGCCAAGCTTCACGACAAAAAGCTTCGGATTACCGTGCCCGGATTCTACGACGACGTGGACAAGCTATCCGTTAAGGAACGAAAGGCGATGAATTCCTTGCCGTGGAACGAAAAAGAATTTCGGAAGACGGTGGGTTCGCCGGGGCTGGCGGGGGAAGCTGGCTACACCATCGTAGAAAGTTTGTGGAGCCGGCCCACGCTCGAGCTAAACGGGATTTGGGGCGGTTACCTGGGCGAAGGATCGAAGACGGTTATCCCCGCCAAAGCCTATGCGAAGTTCTCCACGCGGCTGGTCCCCAGCCAAAATCCGGCCAAGATCGCCAAGCAGGTGGAACGGCACGTTCGCCAGTTGCTGCCGAAAACCGTGAAATGCAAGTTCGAGGTTCTGAGCACAAGTAAACCCTGGGTGGCCCCGCACGCGCATCCGATTTTCCAGAAGGCGCGGGAAGCGCTGGAACAGGGATTTGGGAAAAAAGCGGTTTTTATTCGGGAAGGCGGCTCGATTCCGTTCGTAACCCAGATGCACGATACGTTCGGCGTTCCCTGCGTGCTGTTGGGATTCGGGCTGCCGGATGAAAACGCCCACGCGCCGGACGAGCATCTGTCGCTGGAAAACTACTACGGAGGGATCAAATCCGTGGCCTTGTTCTACCAGAGCCTGGCGCGCGCGTAGCTGGTGAAACGCGAGGGGCGGACGGGCGGAATTCGAGGGTTGGAGAAAACCCTGATTTATCGGCCCTTTCCCGCGTTTTCACTTGAATAAAGGGAGTGGGAAAGCTATAGTGCCTTGCTGATCCTGGGCCACTGGGATCGCGTCATCTCAATTATCTTCTGAGGAGGAGATTCCAAGTCGATGGCCAATCCGCTGAGTAAGTCAAAGATCGTAGCGCACCTCGCCGGGAAAACCGGGACGACGAAGAAGACCGCCGGTCAATTCTTCGAAGAGCTATTCAACCTCGCAGTAAAAGAAACCAAGGGCACAGGGAAATTTGTAATCCCCGGGCTGGGTCGCGCGGTCAAGGCGCATCGCAAGGCGCGGATGGGTCGGAATCCTGCAACCGGCGAGACCATTAAGATCAAGGCCAAGACGGTGGTTCGGTTGCGAGCCGCCAAGGCTTTCAAAGACGCCGTCCTGAAGTAGGTTCGGCGCAGAGATTCGAGACCAAGCCCCCAGGCTGGCTCTGTGTCGGAAACGACTCAGAGGCTTGGGGGCTTTGTCTTTTCCGGCTGTTTATATTCGTTACCGAAGGTCCAGCAACCGCTTTTATGCCATCAAAATACTGGGATGAGGCGCGCGCGCGCCGGGGGCAGACGTTCCGCTTCGATTTTCCGGAACGAACGCTCGCGGGCAAAACTCTTATCGTCGCCGGTGGGAGCGGAGGTCTGGGCGCCGCGACGTCGATTCTGCTGGCGCGCGAAGGGGCGCGGCTGATCGTCGGCTACCGCTCGAACGAATCCCGCGCTCGAGAATTGCAGCGCCAAATTCAGTCCGAATTTCGGGATGCGATCGCGCCGGTGCTGATCGAAGGCGATCTGGGGGATCCGCAGGTTCGTGCGCAGTATTTCGATGCGATTGCCGGCGCTCCAGAAACGTTTGCGGGGGCAGCAATTTTTCCCGGCGACCCAGCTCGGGTGCCCCTGGCGGAACTCGATCGCGAATCCATGGCGGCATCGCTCGAGGGGAACTTCACCGCGCCGCTGCTCTTCGCCCGGGATGCTGGCGAGATTCTAGAGCGAGGCGGGGGAGGCGGAATCGTCTTGATCGCGTCCATGCAAGCGGTGGCGCCGTTTCCCGGCAGCGTGAACTATGCGGCGCCCAAAGCGGCGCTGGTCCACGCGGCGCGCATCCTGGCGCAGCAATGGAAGAACACGCGGGTGAATGTGGTGGCCCCCGGAGCGACAACCGCAGGGATGGCGGCATCCAGCGTGCAATCGGGAAAATACGACCGGTACGTGGAAATCGGGATGATCCCCCGGTTTGGACGGGCCGAGGACGTCGCGCGGGCGGTGCGCTTCCTGCTCGAGCCGGATAATTACATCAACGGACAAACGCTGGTAGTCGATGGAGGATTGACGGCTCGCCGCGGCTGACGGTGCGGCGATTTCCCAAGCCATAGCAGGATGCGCGAATACTCCGGGTTACTCACCGATCTGTACGAGTTGACGATGGCTGCCGGCTACCTGCAGACCCGCTTCGACGCGCGCGCCACTTTCGAGCTCTTCGTTCGCCATCTGCCTCCCCACCGGAACTACCTGGTCGCCGCGGGTCTTGAGCCGGCGCTGGAGTTCCTCGAAAAGGTCCGCTTCACTTCCGACGAGATCAATTTCCTGCGGCGTCATCCTACTTTCCGAGATATTCGCGACGACTTTTTCGACTACTTGCAAGATTTCCGATTCACCGGCGACGTGTGGGCCATGCCCGAGGGCACCCTAGCATTTGCAGGCGAGCCGCTGTTGCGGGTCACCGCACCGATTATCGAAGGCCAGATCATGGAAACCTATCTCCTGGCCACACTCAGCTTTCAGACCATGATCGCCAGCAAAGCGGCGCGGGTGGTAACCGCGGCGCAAGGCCGTCAGGTAGTCGAGTTCGGTGCTCGCCGCGCTCACGGGCCCGCCGCCAGTCTTTTGGCGGCTCGTGCCTCTTCGATTGGCGGTGCGGTAGGTACCTCGAACGTGCTGGCAGGCCAGGAATTCGATATGGCCACGTATGGTACCCAGGCGCATTCCTGGGTCATGGCGCACGAGGACGAAAAAGAGGCGTTCGCTCATTTTCTGGATGCGTTTCCGGAACATGCGGTCCTTTTGCTGGATACCTACGACGTCCGCGCCGCGGTGCGAAAAATAATCGAGATGGGCCGCAAACCTGCCGGAGTGCGCATCGACAGTGGTGATCTTGCCGAAGACAGCCGATGGATTCGCAAGACCCTGGATCGCGCGGGATGGAAAGATGTGAGGGTGTTCGCGTCCGGAGACATCGACGAGTATAAGATCACCTCGTTGCTTAAAAAAGGCGCGCAAATCGACTCGTTCGGAGTGGGAACGGCGCTGGCGACGCCGGGGGATGCGCCGCATCTGAATCTGGTCTACAAACTGGTGGAAGTCGAGCGCGCCGGAAAGATTCAGGGTGCGGCGAAACTGAGCGCCGCCAAGGTGACTTATCCCGGGCGGAAACAAGTCTTCCGATTCAGCGACGCCTCGGGAAATTGGGCGGGAGACCGCATCGCGCTCGAGCAAGAGCCCGCACAGGATGGCTTGGCGCTGCTGATCCCGGTGATGAAGGATGGCAAGCGGCTCATCCCGAAATCCACGGTGGGCGAGGCCCGGGAGCGGTGTCTATCCGGCTTGGCCCGGCTTGCTCATAAGTACAAGCAGATCAGCAGGCCAGCGGAATACCCGGTGAACACCAGCCATCGACTGGAAGAGATGCTGGAAAAACTTCGTCGTCGCGTAGCAGGAAAACCCTCCAAGACAAAGCGCTAGACACCCACGACACGCCCGCACTACTACGAGTATCAGGACTACTGCTACTATGTCCACTTGCGCAAGAAGCCTGTTCGAAGATGGTTGAATGCGCAAACCGAATGCTATACTTAGGATCATAATTTTTTCGGGCTCCATTTTTATGAGTGTTGAACATACATACCGGCCGGCAGTCTCATAATGCGATAAGGCCGAAAATTAAAAATCATATCCCTAGCGTCGAAATATCGACGCTGCACGGTTCATTGAGGTTCTTATGTCACGCAATCTTCCTTTTTCGTCACAGCCACCGGCTGCTGAAGGCCCTGCCGTGGCTTCATCCGCAAAACCGGTTCTTCTTTCCCGTTCGCTCGGCCAACAAGTCGGCACTTTTTGGGACATGCTGGCGATCCGTTTGGTGTTCACGGCGATATGTACCGGAGCCGGATACCATTTCCGGCCATTTACGTTGTCTCCCCTGATCGCTTCGCTCGCGGGATTTGTGTTCGCCATTGCGGTAATTCTGTTCGAGGTGCGCTTGCGCCGTGCCAGCTTGCGCCGCCTGATTGGGGCCGCCACGGGTTCGATTCTAGGTCTAACCGGTGCCTATCTCACCACCCTGGTCCTTTCCCACACTTCCATGCCGGTGAGCACCCGGTCGTTTATCAGCCTCGCGGCCTTTCTGGTGATGGCTTACATCGGACTGGTACTGGGCGCCAACAAGGGCGACATGCTGAACCTGTCGGCTCTGGGCGGGCTCTTTGGGAGCGAAAAGAGCAGCAAACACACCTGCAAGGTGCTCGACACCTCCGTAATTATCGATGGCCGGGTCGCCGATATTGGCGAGGCGCAGTTTCTCGACGGCACCCTGATCATCCCCCATTTCGTCTTACGCGAATTGCAGTTGGTGGCCGATTCCGCCGATCCGCTGAAGCGCCAGCGCGGGCGCCGGGGCCTGGAAGTGCTGCAACGGATTCAGAAAATGCCGAATCTGGACGTGCAGATCGCCGAAGACGATTTCCAGCACATCCCCGACGTGGACATGAAGCTGATCGAAATGGCCAAACGCTACGACGCCAAGATCGTCACCAACGATTTCAACTTGAACAAGGTGGCGACGCTGCAGGGAATCGAGATTCTGAATGTAAACCTGCTCGCCAATGCGTTGAAGCCCGTGGTTTTACCCGGCGAGTCCATGCGGGTATTCATTCTTCGCGAGGGCAAGGAGTACAACCAGGGGGTAGCCTACCTCGATGACGGCACCATGGTGGTGGCCGACGGCGCACGGAAGATGATCAATAAGACCGTGGATATCACCGTGACCTCCGTTCACCAAACTACCGCGGGAAAGATGATCTTCGGGCGGTACGACGAAAAAGGCGAGCATCAGCAGCACAAGGTGGTGGAAGCGCAGGTAGGCGGGGAGCGGTCTCCGCGTCCGCTATATCCCGAACCCGGCCGGCCGTAGTCCTACCGCGAGTCCTCGATGACCTCCAAGGGCTTCCCGGCTATTCTGCATCCATCGCCGCCAATACTTCCTCGGCATGGCCTTTGGGGTTTACGCTGTGCCAAACTTTCCGGACGATCCCGTCGGGACCAATCCAGTAAGTGCTGCGCACGATTCCCAGGAACGATTTCCCCAGAAATGTTTTCATTCGCCGCGCGCCGTACAATTCCAGCACCTCGAAATCGGCGTCGGGAATCAACGGGAAGTTCAGCTTGAAACGCGCGCGGAACCTGGCGTGCGTTTCCGCGTCGCCGCCGCTGCAGCCGATCACCACCGCGTTGCGCTTTTCAAATTTCTTGAGGGCGTCACGAAACTCGGACGCTTCGTGCGTTCAACCGGGGGTATTGGCTTTGGGGAAAAAATAGAGGATCACGTTCTTGCCGCGGAATCCAGCCAGTGAAATAGGGCTTTCGTCGTCGGTCTGGGCCTGAAAATCCGGCGCTCGATCGCCTTCCTTCAGCACGTGACTCCCCGCGGGCGTCAATTCGCCGCGTCCAGCATACGTTTCACCACTTCGTTCACCAACTGGGGATTGGCCTGGCCGCGGGTCTCGCGCATCACCTGCCCTACAAAAAACTTGAACACGCCTTCGTTCCCGCTGCGGTACTTTTCCACATTGGCGGCATTTTTCGCGATGATCGCGCTGACGATCGGCTCGATCGAAGAGGCATCGCTGATCTGGGCCACGCCGTCCGCGGCAATAATCTCCACAGCGCTTTTCCCCGTCTCGAACATCGTGGCCAGCACTTTTTTCCCCGATGCCGTGGTGATCTCGCCGCGCTCCACCTTGGCCAGCAGATCCGCCAACGTGGCCGGGCTCACCGGGCCGTCCGAAATTTCCTTGCCCGAATGTTTCAGCCAGCGCAGCACTTCGGTGGAAATCCAGTTGGCGGCGGATTTGGCTGGAGCTCCGGCGCGTAGCGCCGCTTCGAAATAGTCCGCCAAGGGGCGCGTGGCGGTAAGGACGCCCGCATCGTACGCCGAAATTCCGTAGTCGTTGATGAATCGTTCGCGGCGGCGATCGGGGAGCTCGGGCATTTCGGCGCGAACCTCTTCGATAACCGCGGACGTCACCTGCACCGGCAAAAGATCGGGCTCCGGAAAGTAGCGGTAGTCGTGCGCGAATTCCTTCGAGCGCATGGCTTCGGTGCGCCCGGCCGCTACATTCCACAAACGCGTTTCCTGCACCACGTGGCCGCCCGATTCGATCAGCTTGATCTGCCGATCGATTTCGAAATCGAGCGCGTGCGCGAGGTAGCGAAACGAATTCAGGTTCTTCACTTCGGCCTTGGTGCCGAGCTTGGTTTCGCCGCGTAGACGCACGCTGACGTTGGCATCGCAGCGCAGCGAACCCTCCTCCATGTTGCAATCGCTCACCTGGGTATATTCGAGGACCTGCTTGAGAGTAGTGAGATAGGCGTAGGCTTCGGCAGAGGTGCGCAGGTCGGGTTCGGAAACGATTTCAATCAACGGCACGCCGCCGCGGTTGTAATCGATATAGGAATAGCGATCGGAATCAGCAAAGCCCTGGTGCAGATTTTTTGCCGCGTCGTCTTCCATGTGCAAGCGCGTGATTCCGATTCGCCGGCGTGCGCCTTCCCCTTCGATTTCCAGCCAGCCCGCCGTGGCCAGCGGCAACTCGTACATCGAAATTTGATAGCCCTTCGGCAAGTCCGGATAAAAGTAGTTCTTTCGCGCGAACCGCGATTGTTCCTGAATCTCGAGATGCAGCGCCAGCGAAGCGCGCAACGCCAAATCCAGCGCGCGATGATTCAGCACTGGCAGCGCGCCGGGCAGGCCCAGGCACACCGGACAAGTATTTTGATTCGGTGCGTCGCCAAAGCGCGTGGAGCAGCCGCAGAAAGCCTTGGTGAGCGTCTCCAGTTGCGCGTGGACTTCCAGCCCGATCACCGCTTCGTAGCGCGAGAGAACATCGGGAGCCAACGCCGTGGATTGTTGTGTGCTGCGCGCCATAATAAGGTGAAGATTATAGCATTCGTCTGGTGGGAGAACCGCGAGGTACGGCAAAAAGCGACGGAGGTAATCTGGGGCTGAACCGCGAACCTATGGGTGAGGTGAGTCCGGCGAGTCGCAGGTCGGACCGGTCGCCGTTGTTTGACGCGCCAGAGCGAATTCGTCGCGCGCTTCTCGGTAGGAAAAGATAGCTTAGGGTGTCTACGCCGTTCTCGATAATCGCGCATCGATTTGTACGCGTATCCCGCGACTGGAATCAGCACTGCAAAGCAGCATACATCATTAAAATCAGTTGCTGATTTGCCGTCATTTCCGCCGCCATTTCTCCAGCCTGATTCCGCTCTTCAAAATATGGACGCGATTACAAGGACCGACACTACGTGTATCCCCTATATTTTCGGCGGGTTCAATGGGCCAGTTTCCACGGGCCAGTTTCCATGGGCCAATGATGCCCGGCTTCCTCCGTGATTCAGTGGGGGTCGATGGTCCAGCCCGGCCTGGCCGCCGCGATATCCGGATCGCGGACCAACACTCGCGGCTTGCCGGTTACGCTCAGGTGCACTTCGAGCGGCGCCTGGAACACTTGTTCGAGCAGATCGCGTTGGTAGACTTCGGTGGGCTCGCCGCTGCGTATGCACTTTCCCTTTTGCAACAGGACGATACGGTCCGAAAATTCGGCGGCGAGGTTCAGTTCGTGGGTCACCACGATTACCGTGAAACGATTTTCGTCGGCCAGGCGGCGCAACCGGCGGAGCAGTTCCACCTTTCCGCCGATATCCAAATGCTGGGTAGGCTCGTCGAGTAAAAGCAGCGAGGGTTCCTGGGCCAGCGAGCGGGCCAGAATCACCCGCTGTTTTTCGCCGCCGGAAAGCTGTTCCATCCAGCGGTCGCGCAGATCCTCGGCGCCCACTTGAAGCAAGGCGTTTTCGGCCATCCGGCAATCCTGCGCGCTCTGAAAACGGAGCCGCCGGCCGTAGGGGTAGCGCCCTTGCAGGACGTATTCCCAAACGCGCAGCGGAAACAGCAGCGCGCTTTCTTGCTGCACCAGCGCCACCCGCTGCGCACGAACCCGCGGATCGAGTTCGCTCGCGTCACTACCGTCGATCTGCACTCGGCCCGAGAGCGGTTTCAACACGCCGGCGAGCAGCTTGAGCATCGTCGATTTTCCACTGGCATTCGGTCCCAGAATGGAAATTAGTTCGCGGCGATCCCCCTCAAAGCTGACCGGGCCGAGCGTGAACTCCGGCGCATCGCGATCGGTGGCTGCGTAGGCGTAGGTGGCCTGCTCCACCAGAACGCGCGCGGGATTTTGTCCGGATCCGAGCGAAGACGAATCGCTCGCGGAACTTGACGAACTCGCGCGGGGGGAATCGGCTTCGCCACTCATCGCATTCTCCGGCGCAGCAGGTAGATGAATACCGGAGCGCCGGCCAGTGCAGTCATCGCGCCGACCGGCAATTCGGTGGGAGCGACCACCATGCGCGCGAGGGTATCCGCAAAGACGATGGCGATGGCTCCGCCGATCGCGGTGGCCGGAATCAACAGCCGGTAATCGGACCCAAAAATCATGCGAATCACGTGTGGCACCAGCAGGCCCACGTATCCGATCGAACCGCTCACCGAAACCGCCAGTCCGGTGAGCAGCGACGCTGCCACATAGACCACCAGCTTTATACGCCCCACATGTACGCCCAGATGCCGCGCTTCTTCTTCCCCGGTGAGAATCAGATTCAGGTCGGAAGCGGTGGTATAAATCGCGCCGGCCCCGAGGAAGAAAACAAAAAAGAGCCACCCAAACCATTTCCCGGGGTCCGCCGAAGGCGCCGACGACAGGTCGCCCATCAGCCAGAACGCCATGCCGCGGAGGTCCCGGCCGGCCAGCGTAGTCATCAGAAACGAAATAATGGCGGAGAGAAAGGATGCCGAAATAATTCCGGCGAGCAGCAGCGTCGAGCTATCGAGCTGTCCTCCTCGGCGGCCCAGAAAATAAACCGCAGCGATCGTTGCCGCAGCGCCCAGGAACGCCGCGCCCTGCATGGCCAGTGGAGAATGCGGAGCCAAGCTGAGGCTCAGAATAGCGCCGAGCGCGGCGCCGCTCGAGACTCCCAGAACGTAAGGATCGGCCAGGGGGTTGCGGAGCAATGCCTGAAATCCGGCGCCGGCAACCGAGAGCGATGCACCCACCAGAATGCCCAAGGCGATACGCGGAAGGCGCAAACCGAAAACGACCAGATTGAATTCGCTCGGAATCTGATCGGTTCGTCCGAGCACCCGGTTGATCAAGGTCATGACGATGTCGCGCGAGGATATCGAGTAGGCGCCGAGGCGCAGCGAAAACACCACCACCACGAACAAAATCCCGGCAAGAATGGCGCACACGCTCAAAAGGCGGCGCGGCGTTAGAGGCCGCATGAGTAGCCTCCATTCGCGCAGCTCCCCGCACCCATCGACGTCGCAAAATTCTGCGGCTGCGCCGCGGAGTCGTTCCAGCTCGTCGCGAACGCGTCGCCGTGCAGTTCGTGCGCCAGTTCCTCGATCGCGTCGATCAGCCGGGGAGCCGGGCGGTCGATCGAATCGCTTACCGAGACCACGTGACCCGCGCGCACCGGTTTCAAGTCCCGATAAACCGGGCGCTTCCGCAATTCATCCAGGTTACCGGCATCCGGATCATCGTGACCGCGCGCGAAAATCAGATATTCCGGCCGCAACCGGACCACTTCCTCCATGCTCATTTCCGGCCAGTTCTTCGTGGACTTCACCACCGATTCCGCGCCCGCGAATTTCAGCGCGTCGGCAATGAAAGTGCCCTGGCCGACGCTAATCAACGGACTGGACCACACGATAAAGAGCACCCGGCTTGGAGTGCGGCCGCGCAATGAGGCTTGCAACGAATTCAGGCGCGCCTGCAAATCATCCACCAGCAACTTCCCGGAGCCGCCAGCACCGGTGATGGCCGCGATCTTTCGAATTCCCGCGAGCAGCCCCTCGATCGTGTGGGGATCGGAGACGTACACTGCAATTCCGACGCGTTCGAGTGCCGCAACGGTTTCCACCCGGTTGATCGAAGTGGTGGCCAGGACCAAATCCGGCCGGAGAGCCACGATGGCTTCCACACTTGGGTTCATCGGCCCGCCAACGTGCGGCTTGGCCGTCGCTTCCTTCGGGTAATCGCAATAGTCGGTGTCCCCGGCGAGGCGCTCCTGCAAGCCCAACGCGTATACCGTCTCGGTCAGGTTGGGCGCCAAGGACACGATGCGCCGCACGTCGGTGGCCACCGTCACCTTGCGCCCCAACTCGTCGGTAAACTGCGCTGTGGATTTGGGCGCCGGTGTTTGGACCGCTGGGGCCTGCGACTGGCTCGCCTGCGCTGCGGCCGCGGTGAAAATGACCGCGAATAGTAAAATGCACGGGTAGGATCTTCGAAATTGCATCAGGGGACGCTGCGCCGAACGGAATTTCCCACACTCCGGCAAAGAACCTGCGAGAAAATCAACCAGATCGGTGGACGTTGTTTGCAGAAAGTTTCTCGGATTCAGCTCAACATCATGTGCGAGTGTATTTCCGTCCTATGTGGGTGTCAACCGACCGTGGCTTGTTGGCTTCGAGACATTCTCTAGCGGGCGATAATATCTAGCGGTTCTTCCACTTCGGGGCGCGCTTTTCTACCAGCGCTCGCAGGCCTTCCTGCGAATCTTCCAGTTCCGCCAGCTCGTTGAGAAAAACTTTCATCGAGCTCTTTACGCCTTCGCGCAGCGGCATGCCCACGCTTCCCAGGATGGCTTTCTTGGCCATCGACAGCACCGGGCCGGACTGCGCGCAAACTTTCGCGATCAGTTGGTTCACCGTTTTCTCGAGCTGGTTTTCCGGCACCAGCCAATTGACCAAGCCGATCTCGCGCGCCCGCTCCGCGCTAATCGCTTCGCCGGTGAGCACCAGTTCCAGCGCCAGCTTGGTGCCCAGAATGTGCGGCAAGATCACCGCGGAAAGGGGGGGAAAACGCCCAGGCGAATTTCCGGTTGTGCGAAACGGGCCTTCGGGGTGGCCACCACTAAGTCGCCTAGCACCGCCAGCTCCGCGCCACCGCCAAATGCCGGTCCGTTGACCACCACCAGCACCGGCTTAGCGGTATTCAGCATCGCCAGGAATGCGTTCTGGAAAGCATCTACCAGCTGGAAGACCCGCCGGGAAGTGTATTCGCCGATCTCAATTCCGCCGCAAAATGCGCTGGCGGCGGAATCGATCACGATCAGCTTTACTTTGTTGTCCGAAAGCGAATTGATGGCTGCGGCGATTTCGTTCAGCATCCGCTCGTTGAGCAGATTGTGTTCGGGGCGGTCGAGGGTCAGACGCGCGACGTCTCCCTCCAGTCGGTAACGCAGAAACTGAAAATCCTCCACCTTGGGGGCGGGCATGGTCCCAAATTCCTGGGCCATTCGAAATTCTTCAATCATAGCGATCTCCGATGGTTCCAGCTTAGAACGCTTCGATTTCCATCGCTATACCGAATCCGCCGGAGACACACAAAGTAGCTAACCCCCTGTTTACCTTGCTTCCAACCCCTTTCGGCCGGCCTGGTTGGCCTAGGTGGTGGACCAAAGTCGTCAGAATCCGGGCTCCACTGCTCGCGATGGGATGCCCCAAAGCGATTGATCCGCCGTTGGGATTGAGCCGGGCGCGATCGAAATGCAGCTGGCGATCGCAGGCAAGCACCTGCGCGGAAAAGGCTTCGTTGAGCTCCACCGCCGCGTAATCCTCGATGCTCGTTCCAGTGCGGCCCATCAACTTCCGCACCGCCGGTACCGGCCCGATGCCCATCACCCGGGGATCGACTCCGGAGACGGTGGCGTCCACAATGCGTGCCAGCGGAGTGAGTTTCAGGCTGCGCAGTTTCTCTTCGCTCACCAGAACGAGCGCGGCGGCGCCGTCGGTAATTCCGCTGGAGGAGCCTGCCGTCACCGTTCCGGCGGTGCTTCCGGCTGCGGGGAAGACCGGTGGAAGCTTGGCCAGCGCTTCGAGGGTCACGTCCGCGCGAACGTGTTCGTCGCGCTCCATCCGCGTTACTTTCCCTTTCTTATCGGTGCGCTCGATGGGAACGATCTCTGCACGAAAAGAGCCTGCGCTGGTCGCCTGCGCGGCGCGGCGATGGCTTTCGAGCGCGAACTGGTCCTGTTCCTCGCGCGAAATTCTATATTTTTCGGCGAGCAACTCGGCCGTTTCTCCCATCACCATTTTCGAGATCTGGCACAGGAACCCATCGCGGTACATCGAATCGATCAGCGGCTGATTCCCCATCCGGAATCCCCACCGAGCTTCGAGCAAGTAGGGCACCCGGCTCATCGATTCCACCCCGCCGGCCACAACAATTTCCGCGTCACCGGAAGCAATCTGCTGCCAACCCAGCATTACCGTTCGCAGTCCAGAGGCGCACGCCATGTTCAGGGTAAATGCGGGAACATCGTCCCCCAGCCCCGCTCGCCAGGCAATCTGGCGAGCCGGATTGGGGCCCAGGCCGGCGGGTCGGGCATTCCCAAACACAAGTTCATTCACTCGCCAAGCGAGATCCGCCACGGCGCCACCGGCTACGATGCGCGCCATGTCGATTTCAGGGCCTTCCCCGGGCACCTGCTCCGGCGGCAGGGGAGGTCCGAAAGCGCGCTGTAGTGCGGCGCGAACTGCGATCACCCCTAAGTCCGGGGCTGTGAATTCGGCCAGCGCCCCGCCAAATTTTCCGATCGGCGTGCGCACCGCGGCAACAATGTAAACGGTTCGATTCATGTTCGAGACTCTGATTTTATCACGCGTGGCCGGTGGCGGCTGCGAACGCACTTAAGGTATTCTGTTCGACTCATGCATGACTTGGGATTTTTTCGCGAACATCTGGACGCCATGGAGCACATGGCCCGCAACCGGGGCGTCTCCCTGGACTTGGCCGCTTTCCGGGAAATCGACGCGGAGCGGCGCTCGATCATCACCTCCACCGAACGGCTGAAGGCCGAACGCAACAAAGCGAACGAGGAAATCGCGCGGGCGAAAAAAGCGGGGCAGGACGCTTCTGCCATCCTGGCGCGCATGAAGCAGGTATCCGAGGAAGTGAAGCAGTCCGACGAGCGCATCACCCAGCTCGATGAAAAACTGCGCGCGTTCCTGCTGATGGTTCCGAACATCCCGCACAGTTCGGTGCCGGTAGGCAAAGGCGCGGAAGGTAACGTGGAAGTCCGCCGCTGGGGCGCGCCGCCGAAATTCGATTTCGCGCCGCAGCCGCATTGGGAAATCGGCGAACGAGCTGGAATCCTCAACCTCGAAGCCGGCGTCAAAATGGCGGCAGCCCGCTTCGCCGTTTACATGGGACTGGGCGCGCGTCTGGAGCGCTCCATTGCGAATTTCTTCCTCGATCTGCACACCGGAGCGCACGGCTATACCGAGGTCCTGCCGCCGTTCATCGTCAACACCGCGTCCCTCACCGGTGTGGGCCAGTTGCCGAAATTTGCCGCGGAGATGTTCCACCTCGAGGGTAGCGATTTGTGGCTCACTCCCACTTCCGAAGTGGAACTCATGAGCCTGCACCGTGACGACACTTTGGACGCCGACTCTCTCCCCCGCAAGCTGTGCGCCTGGACCGCTTGCTTCCGTTCGGAAGCGGGCGCTGCGGGAAAAGATACCCGCGGGCTCAAGCGGCAGCACCAGTTTCAGAAGGTCGAGATGTTCAAATTCACGCGCCCGGAACAAAGCTACGACGAGCTCGAATTGCTGGTGGGCGACGCCGAAGACGTTCTGCAAAAACTAGGGCTGCATTACCGCGTGCTGCAACTCGGCACCGGCGATATGGGCTTCGCCTCCGCGAAGACCTACGACATCGAAGTGTGGCTGCCTGCTTCGGGGGAGTTCATGGAAATATCGTCGTGTTCCAACTGCGAAGCGTTTCAAGCGCGGCGGTCGGGAATCCGATTCAAGCCCAAGGGCGGCAAGAGCGAGTTCCTTCATACCTTGAACGGTTCCGGGCTGGCCGTGGGCCGCACCTGGATCGCGATCATCGAGAACTATCAGCAGGCGGATGGCTCGGTGATAATCCCCGAAGTTCTGCGGCCATACATGGGCACCGACCACATCCCCGCGCGACCCTAAGTTCCCCGATTAGGAATTTCCATATAGGTTATATTGTGTATGATCTATTGTTCGCATGTATATCTCCGTCGTCCCCAACCGTAAATCCCCGCCCGCCATCCTGCTCCGCGAAGGCTGGCGCGAAGGGAATAAAACCCGCCAGCGCACCTTGGCCAATCTCTCCGATTGGCCCAAAGAGAAAGTCGAAACCTTCCGCCGCCTGCTGCGCGACGAGCCTCTGGTCTCGCCGCAGGATCTATTCACCACGGAGAAAACTTTAGCCCACGGCCATGTGCAAGCCATCCTGGAAATGATCGGCAGGCTGGAGCTAGATCGCCTGATCTCCGCGCAGCGTTGCCGCGAACGAGACTTGGTCGTGGCCATGATCGTTCAGCGGCTGACGGATCCCTGCTCGAAATTAGCGACCACGCGCGAGTGGCACACCACCACGCTGGCCGAAGAATTGGGAGTGGCCGAGGCCACCGAGAATGATCTTTATGAAGCCATGGACTGGCTTTTGCAACGCCAGGAGCGCATCGAGAAGAAGCTGGCCGCTCGCCATCTGGTCGAGGGCGGTCTGGTGCTCTATGACGTGTCGAGCAGTTTTTATGAGGGACGGACTTGTCCGCTCGCGCAGTTTGGTCACGACCGCGATGGGAAGAAGGGTCTGCCGATTATCGTCTACGGGGTGATGACCAATGGCGAAGGGTGTCCGGTGGCCGTTAGCGTATATCCGGGGAACACGGGAGACCCGACGACGGTAGCCGACCAAATCGAGAAGCTGCGGGAGCAATTTGGATTGCAGCGGGTGGTGATGGTAGGAGATCGCGGAATGCTTACCGAGCCGCAGATCGAAAAGCTCCAGCAGCATCCCGGTTTGGGATGGATCACGGCACTGACGAGCACGGCGATTCGGGAATTGGTGAAGCAGGGAGGCTTGCAATTGTCGTTGCTGGACCAGAAGAATCTGGCCGAGATCAGCGCACCGGATTATCCCGGCGAGCGGCTGATGGTCTGTCATAACCCGCTGCTGGAACAAGAGCGGAAGCGCAAGCGGCAGGCCTTACTGGAAGCCACCGAGAAGAGTTTGGAGAAGATCGGCAAAGAAGTGGCGCGGCGGAAAAAGAAGCCGCTCCCGGCCGCGAAGATTGGTGTGAAGGTGGGGAAGGTGCTGGGACGCTACAAAATGGGCAAGCACTTGGAGTGCAAAATCGGCGAGGGCAGCTTCGCCTGGAGCCGTCGTGCGGAATCGATCGAGCAGGAAGAGAAACTAGACGGAATTTATGTGCTGCGCACCAGCGAGCCGGTCGAACGGCTTTCGGCCGAAGACACGGTGCGGAGCTACAAGAGCCTGGCGGAAGTGGAACGAGCTTTTCGGTGTCTGAAAGGGATCGATCTGTTGGTGCGACCGATTCGACATCGCAGTGAGGATCGCGTGCCGGCGCACATTTTTCTGTGCGTGTTGGCTTACTATGTGGAATGGCATCTGCGCCGGGCTTGGGCGCCGCTGTTATTCGAGGATGAGGAGCGGTGGGAGGAGCGGAAGCGCCGCGATCCGATTCTGCCGGCGAAACCTTCCGCTTCCGCGCAGCGCAAGAAGCGCTCACATGAAACTATGGATGGGCTTCCCGTGCACAGCTTCGAGAGCTTGCTACGGGAGTTGGCCAGTCGGGCGAGAGTGACTTACGCGCTCAAAGCGGGCAAGTCGGAGGAGAAAACGAATTTAACCTTCCGGCAGGTGCCGGAGCCGACGCCAACGCAGACCCGGGCTTACGAATTGCTCCGGATGTTCCCAGTAGCCGCAAGGTGAATTCTGTGCTATCCCCTTGGAAATCAGCAGAATACTTTTTGGGACCTCATGGAACTTCGGATTAGGAATTTCCATATGGGGAATGTTTCACGTGAAACATTGTCCGCAAGTGTTCCATGTGAAACAAAGTGCGGGACCGCAAAACTTCACGACACCGGGCCGATAAGTACCTTAGGACCCGTTGGTTGCGGCACTCCTCCGGAAGCCTCAACGGTGACCGCAAAGGCCTTTGCCTTTATGCCCGCTGCAACCGACGCAACCATGTATGCCGACCCGTTGTTGTCCTCCGGGATAAAAATACCCAAGCTAATCGGGTTTCCTTGGGCCGGCACCAGCCATAGCTGATATGTTTTTTCCGCGGGAAGCGGAGCGAGGATCGCATTGAGCAGTACCATACCGTGGCGCTCGTTGTAATGCACCATTCCCCGGCCGTTGACGTCGGGAGGAGGAGCCAGGTTCACCGCAAGTGTGTCGACCTCGGCGGCGGCATTGATGACGCCGTGCGCGTAGGCTAGCTGATTCTGTTGCTCTTGCGCCGACGCCCGCAGCGACCGCACTTGCTTCTGCAGGTCTTCGTTGTCCACCCACAGAACCACCGTGGCGGTGGCTAGTCCAAAAACCACGGGGGTGAGAATTGCAGCCCACCAGCGGCTGGCAAAAATGGATGTTTTCTCGGGCACGGCTGGCGGGGGCTGTTGCTGCGGCTCGAAGCGTGGCGCCATCCCGCCCACATGAGCCATCAGGCGCTCTTTGAGGCGCGGGTTGGGAGCAATCTGGGGCACTGCGAACGCCAGTAGTGCGATGCGGCCGCGCGCTTCTTCGAGCTTACGCGAACACTCCGCACAGGCCTCTAGATGCTCCTCGATCGCCTGCCGCTCTTCGCCTTCCATCACCCCAAGGGCGTAGAGGTCGAAATCTTCTTCCCGAGTTGGATGCCCGTTCACGATTTCTTATCTCTTTGTTCTCAATTACCACTCACAACCGTGCTGCACTTCTCGAAGGCCCTCTCAAGGCCGGAGGGTCTTTCTTAGGCTCTCGATCGCCGAGCGGAGCCTGGTTTTCACCGTACCCAGCGGCTCGCCGGTGCGCTCGGCAATTTCGGTATGGGTCAGTCCCTCAAAAAAAGCCAGTTCCACCGCCTGTTTTTGCACTTCCGACAGCCCCTCCACCGCACCTTTCACCTTCCGCACCATCTGTTCCTGCGAAAGGCTGGATTCTACATTGAACGGAACTACCACCATGTTTTCTTGCAGTTCTTCCATCCCCACGCGATGAAACCGGCGCAAGCGCGAGATGGCGCGATTGCGCGCCGACACCAACAGCCAGCCAGGCAGCGATCCACGCTCCGGGTCGAATTTGACCGCGTTGTTCCAGAGTTGAAAAAAGATGTCCTGCAAAATCTCTTCGGCCGCCTGCGTATCACGCACTACCCGCATCACCATCGAATGGAGCATGCCCGAATACCGGTCGTAGATCGCCGCCAGCGCCGATTCGTCGCGCGCTACGACTCGCTCGACCAGGGCTCGATCCGAGATTCGCAGTTCTGCGTTGGGGCCTAGCTCCACTGTGCCTCAGCTGCTCTGCAATTAGAGTACGCGCCCACTCACCCGGTGGATTGTGAAGGCCTTACCCGGTTGGGCCGGCAGGTGGCCAAGGTTACCGCATGACGCTCCCCTCGACAATCAGTTACTATCCGCCCCCCGACGGGGTAGCTAGCGTATATTGATTACCTCTAATGAGTTACGGAAAGTCTCAATATGAAATGGCGCCTGGCAAAGTGTCCGGCGTCGAAAAACGGCCCGGAAACCTTTGTTTTCATTGACATACCACCGGACACTTCATAAACTTCGCCCTTAGCTAGGGTTACACCCAACTACCGGGACCAAGCACGATCCACTCGCCAGGCTTCCAGCCATGGCCCAACGAGTAAGGAGTGACGATGGCCACTGTTGCGAAGCCGGCTCCCCAGGCGATCCCCCGGATCGTTCCGCGCGAGGATCTGAATCCCCTTCGTATTGCCCAGATTCAGTTCGATCTCGCCGCCGAACATCTCAAGCTGGACCAAGGTCTGCGTCAGATACTGCGCACTCCCAAGCGCGTGTTGGAAGTTTCCATTCCGACCAAGATGGACAACGGCCAGATCAAAGTTTTCACCGGCTATCGCGTGCAGCACAACATTGCGCGGGGACCAGCCAAGGGGGGCATTCGCTATAGTCCCAGCGTTACCTTGGATGAAGTGAAAGCGCTGGCCACCTGGATGACCTGGAAAACCGCTACGGTGAACGTGCCGTACGGCGGGGGCAAGGGCGGAGTGATTTGCGACGCGAAGCGCATGAGCAAGGGAGAGCTGGAGCGCATGACCCGGCGGTACACCTCGGAAATTCTGCCGATTATCGGTCCGGATCGGGACATCGCGGCGCCCGACGTTTATACCGACGCCCAAACGATGGCCTGGATCATGGACACCTACTCGATGACGGTGGGGTATTCCTCGCTGGGCGTGGTTACCGGCAAACCCATTTCCATCGGAGGATCCCAAGGGCGCAACGAGGCGACCGCGCGCGGGGTGGTATTTGTCTGCGAAGAAGCGTGCCGGCTGAAAAAAATGTCGTTGCGGGGAGCGACCGTCGCTATTCAGGGATTCGGCAATGCCGGGGCGACCGCGGCGCGGCTCTTCACCGAGAAAAAAGCGAAGGTGATCGCGATCAGCGATTCCCGCGGCGGGGTATTCAATTCGCGAGGAATCGATCCGCTGAAAGCGGCGCGGTATAAGGACCGCGCGGGCACGGTGGTGGGGATGCCCGGCACTTCGCGCATCTCGAACGACGACGTTCTCACCATGAAATGCGACATTCTGATTCCCGCGGCGCTGGAGAGCGTCATCACGTTGAGCAATGCCGAGCAGATCAAGGCGAGGATCGTGGCCGAGGCGGCCAACGGTCCCACCACACCGCACGCTGACGAAGTACTCGCGCGGAAGGGTATCACCCTGCTCCCAGACATCCTGGCGAACGCCGGCGGGGTAACCGCGAGCTACTTCGAGTGGGTGCAGAACATGCAGAGCTTGTTTTGGACCGAAGCGGAAGTGAACGCCAAGCTCGAAATCGTAATGAAGCGCGCCTTCACCGAAGTCTACGAAGCCTCACGCAAGAATCGGACCCATATGCGCACCGGCGCTTATATTCTGGCGGTCGGGCGCGTGGCGGACGCCACCTTGGTTCGCGGACTGTTCCCCTAAAACATCTCCCCGCTGTTTGATAGCCGTCGTTCGCCGAATAATACTCTTGCGCGCGATGGGAAAACGCGCGTACATTACAATGGAGCCGGTCTGCTTGAGAATTTCGAGCGACCGGCCTTCGTGCCTGCGAGGGGTGAAAACGGAATTGAACAATCATGCCAACGGACGGCCGCCCATCCTGCTGACGATCGCGGGATTCGATCCCTCCTGCGGCGCGGGAGTGGCCGCCGACATCAAGACCTTTGCGGCGCACAATTGCTACGGGGTCGCGGCGGTCACCGCGTTGACCGTGCAATCCACTGCGGGAGTGACCGCGGTGCACAGCACCTCCGCGCCGATCCTCCGCGCACAACTGGAAGCGCTGGCCGAGGACATGCAGATCGCTGCGGTGAAAATCGGCATGCTGGGCACCAAGGCCAATGCCGTCGCGGTGGCTGAGTTTCTGGACAAATATAAATTCGTCCACGTGATTCTGGATCCGGTGACCAAATCTACCTCCGCCAACGCCGAGCTGATCGACGCGGCTGGCTTGAAGTTTCTGCGCGATGAGTTTTTGGGGCGCGCTTCGGTGATTACTCCTAATATTGCCGAAGCCGAGCTTTTGACGTCCATGGAAGTGAAAGACGTGGCGGGAATGAAGCTGGCCGCGCAAAAACTGATCGAGCAGGGCGCCCGAGCGGTGGTGGTGACGGGTGGTCACCTGGAAAGGCCGACCGACGTCTTATGCGAAAAGGGCGAGATCTTCATGCTGGACGGAGAAGCGGTGAAGAACACCAACACCCACGGCTCCGGGTGCACTTTCTCATCCGCGATTGCGGCACAACTGGCCTGCGGCCAGGAGTTGCGCGACGCGGTAATTTTGGCAAAAGTCTACGTCGCGCGGGCCATCGATAAGGCTTACGCGATCGGCAAAGGCCCCGGCCCTCTAAACCACCTCTTCCGTTTCCACCAGGATCCGCCTCCCCGCGGAGTCCACGAAGTCCCGCAGCACGGCATGCATCCGGCCTCCGAGCCTGCCACCCACTAAGCACTCTCTGAGCCATCGTGGATGACGCCAGTCTCCCCGTCCAGATTCCTGCGGGTATACGGTCGTTCCTCTTACACCTCCACGAAGGTCACAAACACTGAAAAATTAGGATTGGTGATTGGCGGCGGAGCTGGGTCCGAAGACGCGCTGGAAGATGGCGTCGACGGACTTCAGTTGGCGTTTCAGGTCGAAGGTGTGGGCTAGCGCTTTGGCGTCGAGGTAGCGGCGGATGTTGGGATCGTCGGCGATTCGCTGTTCAAAGCTGGTCTCCGATTCCCAGGCGGCCATGGCCTGGGCCTGCACCCATTTGTAGGCATCTTCGCGCGGCGCGCCGTGTTCGACTAAGTCCTGCAACAACGTTCCGGAAAAAACCAGGCCTTGGGTGGAATCTAGGTTGCGTTGCATGCGCGCGGGGAAGACTTTCATGTGGGCGACGATGTCAGTCATGCGCGCCAGCATGTAGTCCACCAGAATCGCGGAATCCGGCAGAATAATTCGCTCCACCGAACTGTGCGAAATATCGCGCTCGTGCCATAGCGCTATGTCCTCGAGTGCGGCTAACGAGTTTCCCCGCACCACGCGAGCCAGGCCGCAGACCTGCTCGCAGCCTACCGGGTTGCGCTTGTGCGGCATGACCGAGCTGCCGCGCTGTTCGCCGCCAAACGGCTCTTCGGCTTCGCGGACTTCGGTGCGTTGCAAGTGGCGAATCTCCAGCGCCACTCGTTCGAGCGACGCCGCAATAATCGCCAGAGTGCCCACATATTCGGCATGCCGGTCGCGCCCGATTACCTGAGACGCCACCGGCGCCACGGCCAGGCCCAACCGCCGGCAAATTTTTTCCTCGATCTCCGGACCGAGATGGGAGCAATTGCCCACCGCGCCGGAGATCTTTCCAATTTCCAGCTGTTTGGCAGCGACCTGAAATCTTTCGATGTCGCGGCGGATCTCGGCGAACCAGTTGGCGACCTTCAGGCCGAAGGTGATGGGTTCGGCATGAACGCCATGGGTGCGGCCGATTTCCGGGGTGTCTTTGAATTCCCATGCGCGGCGTTCGAGGACCTTGAGAAAACCTTGAAGACCCTCGGCAATCAGACGTGAAGCGTCGCGCACCACCAGCGACTGGGCGGTGTCTACGATGTCGTTGGAGGTGAGCCCGTAATGCAGCCAGCGCGCCGCTTCGGGATCGCCGACCGACTCCTGGATGGCGATGGTAAACGCGATCACGTCGTGCTTGACGCGCGCTTCGTGCTCCAGAATGCGTGCGACGTCGATCTTCGCTTTTTCCCGGAGCTTCTCTGCGGCGGCGCGCGGGACGATGCCCGCCTCGCTCAAAGCCTCGCTGGCCGCCAGCTCGACGTCGAGCCACTTCTGGAAACGGTTCTGCTCGCTCCAGACCGCGCCCATCTCAGCCCGGGTATAACGCGGAATCACTAGCTTCTCCTGACTAAACTAAATTCGTTCGCAACCCACCAGCGATGCACATGCCACCGAGATTTAATTCTTCGGTGACTCTAATTTCGGCGGTTCTACGCTCGGTTCAGCGCGCACCGCGGAAACCGCCCGGCGCAGGCGATCCACCACGGTTTTTTGGCCCAGCGCCACCATTGTATCGAACAATGGAGGAGCCACGGCACGCCCGACGATGGCCACCCGCGTAGCGTTGATGAGCAACCCAGCCTTCACGCCCTCGCTCTCCGCCAATGCGCGCAACGCGTGATCGCACCCGTCGTGGTTCCAGTCGGGCAGTTTTTCCAGCGAGTCTGCCAGCTTGGCGAAGAAATCGGGGAGCCGGGCGTCTTTCCAGAATTTCGCGCGCGCCTCAGGCTCATATTCAAAATCGTCCGAGAAGAACGCGCGCGCCCAGCCGGAAAAATCAGGCAGCAAACGAGTCCGAGGGCGAACTAGATCCACGGTTCGCGCGAACCACGCTGCTTCGCTGCCTGCCCATTCTTCGCGCCAGATTCCTGCACGCATCAATTGCGCTTCAACGCGAGGCAGAATCTCCTGCACCGGGGGCTTTTGCAGGTACTGGGTGTTGTACCACTCCAGCTTGGCACGGTCGAAAACCGCGTTGCTGCGGCTCACGCCTTGCAGCGAGAAGCGCTGCACCATATCCGCGATCGGCAAATATTCCAGATCCTCGCCCGGCGACCACCCCATCAGCGCCAGGAAATTTCGAAAGGCCTCCGGCAGAAAACCTTCATCGGCGTACGAACCCACACTGGTGGCACCATGGCGTTTGGAAAGGCGCTTGCGGTCGGGCCCCAGAATCAAAGGGACGTGGGCAAAAATCGGAGGGGTGGCGCCCAACGCCTGATAAATCAGCACTTGCTTGGGAGTATTGGAAATATGATCGGCGCCGCGAATCACGTGAGTGATGTGCATGTCGATGTCATCGACCACCACACTGAGCTGATAGGTGGGAAGCCCGGTGGAGCGCAGCAACACGAAATCTTCCATCTCTTCGTTTTGCACGTCGCTGGGTCCGAACACCACATCTTCGAAATGGGTCACCCCGGTCCGGGGGGTCATGAATCGGATGGCGTAGGGAATCCCCTGGCTCTGTTTTTCCGCGCGTTGTTCCGGGGTGTAGGAGCGGCAAGCACATGGAGCGCGGCGCTTGGCTTCTTTGTCTTTCGCTTCCGAATCTCCTTCGTCCACTTCCTCTGCGGGCGCCGCATCGCCACCGGCATACTGTGCGCCGACGCAGTAACAGCGATAACCGGCGCCATCGGCCAGTATTTTTTCCGCGGCGGCTTTATACCAGTGCGTGCGCTGCGATTGGAAGACCGGTTCACCATCCCAGGTGATTCCCAGCCAGCGCAGGCTTACCAGAATGCCCTCAACCAATTCGGGTTTGTTGCGTTCGACGTCGGTATCCTCGATGCGCAGCAACATAATTCCGCCTTGGTGCTGGGCAAACAGCCAGTTAAAGAGCGCAGTGCGAGCTCCGCCCACATGTAAAAATCCGGTGGGAGACGGCGCGAAACGCACGCGTGGTTTGGGGGATAGGGATGTCAACACGGCAGGTCCTTTCGCAGGCTCGGAAACTACAATCTTAACGGAAGCGCGGCTTGAAATCGAGCCGCCGCGCTATGTTACGGAAAAAACAGCAGTTTTGCGCGCTTGGCGCGGTTTCAGGTCCACCAGGAACGGGAACCGCGGGTGGTGCTCGCGTCCCGGCCCAAGATGCTGCTAAGCTTCCACTTCCGGGATGTAGGGGCATGTTGACCCCCACGCTACTTAATTGGCACAGGTTTTTAAGACGCCTCCCGATTTCTGCTATGCTTTTTCAGCAGAAAAATAGCGCGAGGCGCGCGAGAAATTGCCTTTGAACCAGACCACAACCGACGCTGCCGTCCTGCTGGCCGGATCACTCTTGCTGACCGCTTTTTTTGGCGCAGTTTACCGCCAGAAAAGACAGGAGTACGTGCTTGCCTGGACGGCCGGTTGGCTGCTCTTCGCGCTTCATTTCCTGGTAATACTTTTCGCTACAAGCCAAGGATCATCGCCACTTTTCGCGCTAGGCCAGTGGTTCCTGGCGCTGGCTGCGACCTCGTTGTGGATTTCCGCGCGGCTCTACTCCCGGAAAACAGCCCAAACAAAAGGCGCCATCATTCTGGCCAGTGTAGCGACGCTATGGACGGGCGTGAGCTTGACCGGCTGGGCGGGCGTGCCGCCGCTGCGTCTGGGCGTGGCGTTTCTGTTTGTGGCGGCGGCTCGCGAATTTTGGCGGGAAGGCAAGAAGCAAGAGTCGCGCACCGAAGTTCTGCTGGGATCGACGTTTGTGGTTTGGGCTCTGCTGTTGTTGGCGGAGACACTGCAACCCCGGCTGGGGTGGCTGGCGCACGTGGATCTACTCTCCTGGGTTGCTCTGCTGGAGCTTTTCTCCGGCGTGCTGATGATCACCGCAGTATACGAAGAAGAACGGCGGCGCGTGGAACGCAATATGCTGGCGCTCTCGAATCTGAATCTGGCTACCTCCGGATTCGCGGGCGGCGAGATCCAGAAGATGCTCGCGCAAGCCTTGGACCGGGTCCTAAACGTGGTGCGCATTCCGGCAGGCGCGCTGCTGCTGCAGTATGGCGACGCCAGCGGCCCGTCGTCGATCGTGGCCACCGGATTGAGCGATGCGTTTTGTCCGGGAATGCAGGAAAACCGGCTGGACGAATACCTGGTGAACCTGGTGGCGCGACTCGGCGGGTTGGTGGTGCTGCCGGATCTTTCCAGAGATTCGCAGTGGGAAGTATTGGAGAAAGATCCGCCCTTCCGCAACATTCGCGCGCAGTTGAAGGCGCAAAATCTGAGAACCGTGGTGGGGATCAGTTTGCAGGCCAAGGAACGCGTGTTCGGCGTGTTGCTGCTGGCTACCCCCGACAGCCGCTCCTTCACCCCGGCCGAGCTGCGGCTGCTGCTGGCCCTGGGGCACCAAATCGGAATGGCGGTGGAGAACAGCTACTTAGTGCAGCAAACCACCCGCCGAACCGAAGAGCTGCACGTGCTGAACGAAGTGGGGCGGATGCTGAGCTCGACCCTAAATCTGGACGATCTCTTCGACCGGCTGTTCACCGAAATGCGACGGATGTTGGAAGGGAAGAACTTCTACATCGCGCTGCTGGACTCGGCCAAGAATGAATTGTCGTTCGAACTGGAAATAGTCGATGGCCAACGACTTCCGAAATACAGCACTCCACTGGGCGACGGCCTAACCGAGTACGTAATGAACACCCGCCAGCCGCTGCTGATCCGCGATGGCTTCGAAGAAGAGTTGCAGCACCTGGGCATCACCTCCCCGCGTGCGGCACAGTCGTTCTGCGGCGTTCCGCTGGTGGTATACGACCGGACCATCGGCGTTCTGGGGGTCTCCAGCCCTCAAGTGCGGGCGCTCGATGAAGGACACCTGGAGCTGCTGCGGGTGCTCGCCAGCGAAGCCGGAATCGCCATTGAAAATGCGCGGCTGTTTGCCGAGGAGCAGAAAAAATCGCGGCATCTCTCGCTGCTCAACAACATTACCGGGCACGCCATCGCCACCCTGAATCCGGATGAGATGCTCTCGAAGATCGCCGAGGAAATGGAGAAGGGGCTTACCTACGATCATATTGGCATCGCCATCCTCGACTATTCCGCCAAAGAGTTGGTGATTTCCGCCGAAGCTGGGGTACGCCGCGAGGCTCTGGGGCGGCGCATTTCCCTAGGCGAAGGGCCGGTGGGCGAGGTGGGGCGCTCGGGACAAGTCGTAATCGTTCGCGACGCGGCTACTTCGAACCTGCGACCGATACTCGCGGAAACCACTTCCGCGATCGCGTTGCCGGTAGCCTACGCCGATCAATTGCTGGGCGCGCTGTACGTCGAGTCGATCGAGAAATGCGATTTCCCGGAAGAGGAAATCCTGCTGCTACGGACTATTTCGGACGTGTTTGCGGGCGCATGGCACAACGCTCTCACGTTCCAGAAGGCGCAGGAGCAGGCCATCACCGACGGCCTGACCGGCGTGAAGACCCATCGCTTCCTGATGGAAGCGCTCTCCGCGGAGTGGAAGCGCTCGACGCGCGCGAGCCGCCCTTTCTCACTGGTGTTGCTGGACCTGGACCGCTTCAAATTCGTCAACGATTTCTACGGTCACCTGGAAGGCGACGTGGTGTTGCGCCGCGTGGCGCACATTCTGGAGCAGAACTGCCGGCGCTCCGACGTGGTGGCGCGCTACGGCGGCGATGAATTCGTGATCCTGATGCCGGAGACCAGCGTCGAGCAGGCCACCCAGCTGGCCAGCAAGCTCCGTAGTTGGGTGGCGTCCGATCCATTGCTCCGCGATAAGAACATCACCGCAAGTTTTGGCATCGCCGGCTTCCCAGTGCATGGATCCACACCCCAAGAATTAATCCAGGTGGCGGACTCCTCGATGTACTTGTCCAAGCATCAGGGTGGCAATTCGGTTTCGAGCGCCGAGCAGCATGATCCCAACGAGGCGAAAAAGTGGAAGCACGACGTCCTGGAAGCCTACCTGGGCGTAACGCTGAAGCGGCTGTTCACCACCGGCCCCGAAGCATTCGATGAAATCTACCGGCGGGTGGAACAATTCGCTCGCTCGCTCGGCGAAGCAGGGGAAGTGAACTCTCTGGAGCTGCTACCGGCTGCGGTGGTGGAAACGGTCACCTCATTGGCCATCGCGATCGATGCCAAGGACCAATACACCAACGGGCACTCCCAAAAAGTTTCGAAGTACGCGGTAGTGGCAGCGGAGGCCGCCGGGTTTACCTCGGCCGAGATCGAAGAAATTCGCCTGGGCGCCTTGCTGCACGACGTCGGCAAGGTAGGCATCCCCGAGCCTATTCTGCACAAAGCGGGCCCGCTCGACGCGACCGAGTGGGAAACCATGAAATCGCACACGCTGCTGGGTGACAAGCTGCTGGAACCGCTGGTGGCCATGAGTCGAATTCGCGAGATGGTCCGGCATCACCATGAATTCTTCGACGGTTCGGGATACCCGGACCGCCTGGAAGGCCACCACATACCGCGCGGCGCGCGGCTGGTGGCGATCGCGGACGCCTACGACACGATTACCTCCGAGCGCACCTACAAGAAGCCCCGCACTCATGAGGATGCGTTCGAAGAACTGGCTCGCTGCGCAGCCACCCAATTCGATCCCGAACTGGTGGATGTATTCATCGAAGCGCTGCGCCGGCAGCCGGTACCGCTGATCACTGTGGAAGTAACCCCGATCCCGGTTAACCCCGACGCGATGTCCGCCGAAAACGCATTGCGCTAAAGTTCTCCGCCTGAAATCCACCTCTGCTATTGCCATCTGCGTAGTTCGCTAATCCCTTGTATGCTCCCTCGCGGATTACGTACAATTCACGATTCGTGCCTCAACGGGAGAATGCATGGGAAAGCGGATTGCTGCCAAGATCACCGGAGTAGCGGGCTACACGCCTCCCCGGGTGGTGACGAATGCGGACTTAGAAAAAATCGTGGACACCAACGACGAATGGATTCGCAGCCGAACCGGCATCCGGGAACGTCACTACGCCGATGCGGGCATGGCCACCTCGCATATGGCGGTGGAGGCAGCACAGAAACTGCTAGCGCGCAAGAACGTGAGTCCGGAAGAAATCGAGATGATCATCGTGGCCACGGTCACCCCGGACATGTTTTTTCCGGCGACCGCGTGCCTGGTGCAGGACCGGCTGGGAGCGAAACAAGCGTGGGGATTTGACTTATCCGGAGCATGTTCGGGATTCGTATACGCGTTGACGGTAGGCCTGCAATTTGTAGGAGCGGGAAGCCATCGCAAAGTACTGGTGATTGGCAGCGACACCATGACTTCGGTGATGGACTTTACCGATCGAGCCACCTGCGTATTGTTTGGCGACGGCGCGGGCGCGGTGTTGGTCGAGCCGGCGGAGTCCGCAGCCGAGGGCGTGCTCGATTTTCTGAACGATGTGGACGGTTCGGGGGGAATGAGCCTGTACATGCCTGGCGGAGGCTCGCTCCATCCATCCTCGCAGGAAACGGTGGCCAAGCGCATGCACTACATCCACCAGGAAGGGCAGCACGTTTTCAAATATGCAGTGCGGCGCATGTGCGAGATTGCGACCGAACTGCTGCAGCGCAACGGGCTAACCTCCAACGATCTGGCGCTGGTCGTACCGCACCAAGCCAATCTACGGATCATCCGTGCCATGCAGGACCGCCTGGAATTGGACGATTCGAAAGTAATGATCAATATCGATAGGTATGGCAACACCACCGCCGCCACCATTCCACTGGGATTGCGCGACGCGGTCGAGCAGGGGCGCCTGAAGAAAGGCGATTTGGTTTTGCTGGTCTCCGTGGGTGCGGGTTACACCACCGGGGGCATACTGCTACGCTGGGCGTATTGAACGTCGCCGGCCGTGGCCGATGGATCGATTCCGAGCCGCTATGAACATTGCCGCGAGCCCGAACGCTGAACCCAGCCGCGCACTGCTCGAACGCTGGACCTTTTTCATTGTGTGGCTATCGGTGCTGGGAATCTTCTTCCTTACCTTTTATCCGTTCCAGGCCTTCCCGATGGAGACCGCGGCCCGGCGCGTTCCCCCGTACTTCGAGTGGTTTCTCGGCCAGCCTTCGGATCCGCCAACGGATTTTCTCAACGTTCTGCTTTTCGTGCCGTTTGGCTTCGGACTGGCGGCCCAGGCACGCCGCAAAGGTTGGACGGGAGCATGGCCGTTCTTGGGCACGGCGCTCGCGAGTTTCGCATTCTCACTGCTGATCGAAACGCTTCAGGCTTATATCCCCGATCGCGATACTTCGTGGCAGGACCTGGTCGGTAACACCCTGGGCGGGGTGGTCGGTTACGTGTTGCTGGTACGCGAGGGCGGACCGATTCTGCAGCGGGCTTCGAATGTACTCGACGTGCTGCGCAGATACATTTCGGCGCCAGTGGCGCGCACTCTGTTCCTGATTTGGGTGGTGCTCGGTTTGATTCTGGGCTTCGCTCTGCAGCACCAATCGGGTCTCACCAATTGGGGTTCGGGACTGACCCTGAACATCGCCGACTCGGATTCGGGCGATCACCCTTGGAATGGGCGCGTGGCGCGGATCGAGATTGCCGATCGGGCGATGCCTTCGCGGGAACTGGAGGCAGCGGACGGCACCCACCTGGCCCCGTTTCCCCAAGCGGACCTAGTGGCATCGTATCCCACGGCAGGACCGGATCTACCGCCCGCAGTAATTCCCGATCTCATGGCTCGCCTGCGGAAAGGCAGCCGTTTCACGCTTCAGATGATATGCACGCCGGCGACCGACGCTCCGCCCAATGATGGCTGGATCCTGTCATTGAGCCACGGCGCGCAACAGGTTGACTTCGTCGTCGCCCAGAAGGGCTACGACCTGGTATTTCTTCTGCGCACTCCGATGACCGATCCCGCCGATGATGAACCCCAACTCATCGTCCCGGATATTTTTCGCACACCGCACCCTGTGAATATTGCCATCCGCTACAACTCGGCGGAGCTGAGTGTCTTCCGCGACGGAAAAATCTTGCCCTACAGCATGTCCCTCGGTCCCGGTGCGGCACTGCTGAGCCATGCGTCTGGGCTGCTGAGGGCACCTGCTCCGTTGCGATTTTATGACGCGCGCGGCTATGCGGCCTTCTTTCTGTGCCTGGCGTTCGTTCCCCTGGGAGCGGTCCTTGCCTTCACGCCGGAACGCGGTGAAACGCGTGGATTGCTGCTCCTCGCCGCCGGTGTGCTGGTTCCACCGGTGCTGCTCGAAGGTGTGCTGGTGCTGGCCAGCGGCCGGAGCTTTCACGTCGTAAACTGGGTGGCGGGAGCGAGCATTCTTTTGGGGAGTTGGCTGGTGTTTCGCTTGCCGCAGCGCCGGATCGATGAGCGTGAAGCGTAGGGGGGAGTGGAGAGTAGCCAGGCAATCGAACCGCGACATCTTTTCCGCTTACTTTATCAGCTGCTCGGAATCCCGGCGAGCGGGGAGGGGGGTGCCCGCCGGGAAGTCCAAGCAGTGGATTAAATCTGGGTAGTCGCCATGGCTCCCTTGCGGGCCACCATGCGAACCACGAAGGCGAAGAGAATCATTGCCGCTCCGGCCATAACCAAACGCAGCGGTTCCGGAGCCGCGCTGACGTAGTGGCTGTAGGAAATCGCGAAAGCGGGAATCCAACTTGCAGCGCCGCTCAATGCGCCCGGGCCGTGGACAGTCTCGGCAGCGGTGGGCATGGCGGCGGCCAGAAGCGAGAGAAAACCGGTGGTGAGTGCTGTCTTCATTTTGAATCCCCCTTGAGCTCGTGCTGTTTTTCTGTAATTCACAGTTTGCTTAAGAGCACTGGTATGGCCAAAGGGGTAGCGCTTAATTCATTGATTTAAAGGTGGTTAGGTCCCACTGCGCGGTTTCAATTTGAGACGTTAGGAAACGGTTTTCCTCGCGGATGGAAACTGCTTGGGGGACTACCCCGGATGTACCAGGCAACGCGACGCCATCGGTACTAACGTGTTCGAAAATCGATAGTACCTTTGAATTTCGGAAATAAATGGGACCAGCGCCTGCTTAATTTGTTAGCCTTTCCATGGCTTCAACAGAGTTCGAGAATGACGCGTAAGTGCTATGAAGTAGTTAATGGCGCACATCCCCGGAAAGATTGCCGCAAGTACCCAAATAAGCTAGCGTTAGAGATATGGTGAAGGGCGCCGCCAAAAATCTGCGGGTGTGCATATTGTCGCCGCATCCGATGGTTCTAGAAGAATTCCACAGGCAACTCGCGAACTCTCCGTTTCAGTTGGTGGTCAAACAGCTGGAGTCCACGTTGGCGCCGGATCTGCGGTCGCTGCAGATACCGCGCGCGGCGGTGTTTGTGGTGGACGCGCACGCGGCTCCGCGGGCGGCAAATGCACTGATCGGAAACATTCTGGAACGCTATCCCAACGGGCGCTTGATCGTGGTCGATCAAAAGTTCAAGGAAGCGAGCAGCTACGCGTTGCTGCGTATGGGCGTGAAAGGCCTGCTGACCTATTCCGAGGCGCGCGAACAACTGGTGCACGCCCTGCCATTGGTTGCCAGCGGCGGCTTCTGGGTGCCACGCGAGGTGCTGTCGCGCTTCGTCGATACAATTCTGAGCGGCATGCGCGGGCGAAGACCCCAGGCGGAGGCCAATACCGAGCTCAGCCGGCGCGAGAAGGAAGTGCTGGAAGGATTGCTCGAAAACCTGGCCAACAAGGAAATCGCCAGCCGTCTGAATATCTCCGAGCGCACCGTGAAATTTCACGTGTCCAATCTATTGGCAAAGTTCAACGTGCGCCGGCGCGCCGATCTCATCTTGCTTTGCTACCAGCAGCGTAGCCAGAATACGTGACGCGCACACCCGCCCGTGTTCGCGGTACGATTGTAACTTCATGAGCTCCACCGTAAATTCGAGCGCGCTGGCGACCCCGCATGCGAAGCCGCTGCGCCCAAACCTCCTGCAGTGCGCACTGCTTTTCCTTTTGCTGGCGCTGATCTATCACCACATTCTCGCCGAACTGGTGCGGCAGTGGTGGGAGGATCCGAATTTCTCGCATGGTTTTCTGGTTCCGTTCTTTTCCGCATTCATCGTGTGGCATGAGCGCGCTAGCTACCGGAATATTCAGCTGCGGCCATCGGGATTCGGCCTGGTGATCGCTGCGGGGGCGCTGCTGGAGCTGGTCCTCGGCGTTCTGGGGGCGGACGATTTTCTCTCCCGATCGTCACTGCTGTTTCTGCTGGCGGGCGTGATCGTCTACTTTGCGGGCTGGGAAATGTTTCGTCGGGCGTTCTTTGCGTGGGCGGTTTTGTTTCTGGCGATTCCGATTCCGGTGATCATCTTCAACGAAGTGGCGCTGCCGCTGCAATTCCTGGCTTCGCGTTTAGCCACCGGGCTGCTGCAATTCCTGGGCGTCCCGGTGCTGCGGGAAGGCAACGTGATCCGGCTGCCGTCGATGTCGCTCGAGGTGGTGGAGGCCTGCAGCGGGATCCGCTCGCTGATGTCGCTGGTTACCCTGGCGGTGTTTTACGGCAAGCTCCTCGAAGAAAGCTGGTCGAACCGGATAATTCTGATGCTAGCCGCGATTCCCATCGCCGTGGCCGCCAACGGATTGCGGGTGATGGGAACCGGATTGCTGGGGCAGTATTGGAGTCCCGACAAGGCCGAGGGATTTTTTCACACATTTTCCGGATGGATTATTTTTGTGCTCTCGCTGGGAATGCTCTACTTCATCCACTGGTTGCTGCACTGGCGCGATCGCGCACGCCCGCGGGAGGCACTATGACCCCGGCAATGACCTCCTGGCTGCGATTCTCGGCGCTGGCGCTGCTTCTGGCGGGCACAGCGGCGTTGCTGGAGGCCCGGAACCAGGCAGAGGTTCTACCGCCCCACAGCGACCTCCCCAATTTCCCCATGCGGGTCGGAGATTGGGCCGGCGTGGACGCCCCGCTAAGTCCGAGTATCTTGCGCGCGCTGGGCCCCGGTGAGTTTCTCTCCCGCGTTTACCAGCGAAGCGCCAACGAACCGTACGTCTCATTATTCATCGCGTTTTTTCCCAGCCAGCGCCAGGGCGACACCATCCATTCCCCCCGGAATTGCCTGCCTGGCTCCGGATGGACGCCGATCGAAGCAGGCCGCATCCCTCTTGCGGCGGCGGGGCCGCGCACCATCGAAGTAAATCGCTACGTGATCGCCAAGGGCATGGACCGCGACATGGTGCTGTACTGGTATCAAGCGCATGGGCGGGTGACTGCCAGTGAATATTGGGCCAAGATTTTTCTGGTGACCGACGCGGTGCGCGAGAATCGTTCCGACGGAGCGATGATTCGAGTGATCACTTCGATTATGGATGGCGAGAACGAGTTCTCCGCACAGGATCGTGCGCTTCAATTTACCTCTCAACTGGTCCCCACGCTTTCGTCGTATATCCCCCAGTAGCGCCCTTTGCGGCTATAATTCCAGCTTCCGGTTGCAGGCCACATCGGACCACTACGCGGAGATGCCGACCTTTTCCATCCACAATTTCGGTTGCCGGGCGACCCAGGCTGACGCCGACGCCATCGAGGGCGCGCTAGTTTCGAGCGGTTACCAGAGGCTTGCCGCGGACGAGCTTGCCAACCTGGTGGTCCTGAATACCTGTACGGTGACGGCTGCTGCCGACGCCCAGACCCGCGATGCGATTCGCAAGATTCATCGGGCCAACCCGCTGGCGCGCATCGTGGTGACGGGATGCTACGCGCAGCGCGCTCCGGAGGAATTGGCGAGCATTCCTGGGGTGTCATGGGTAGTAGGGAACTCCCATCAAGCGGAAATCCCGCGAATCGTGGCTGAGGAACGAATGCCCACGGCAGCGACGCCACAAACCTCGGCGCCTTGCGGAAGTTTTTATCCGCTGGCGCGCCTTGATTCCGGTTCCATCGAGCGCGCTCCGGCAAAAATTCTTACCGGAAACATTTTCGCGGCCGCCAGCATTTCCCTCGGCGCGGTCACTGGCGGCGAAGGCGACCGCACCCGGCCCATCCTGAAAATTCAGGATGGATGCAATCAGCGTTGCGCTTATTGCGTGATTCCCTCGGTGCGTGGACGCAGCCGCAGCCTGCCGCCGGATGCGGTCATCGCGGAAATCTGCCGCCGAGCGAACGCCGGCACTAAAGAAATCGTGCTCAGTGGGATTAATTTAGGGAGTTACGGCCGCGACCTGGAGCCGCGGGCAGCACTGCCTGGCCTGGTGGGCCGCATCCTGAGCGAGACGCCGCTCGAGCAGCTCCGCTTCAGCTCCATCGAACCCATGGACGTCACCCAGGACTTTGTGGATCTAGTGGCATCCTCGGAGCGCCTGGCGCCCCATTTCCATATGCCCCTGCAGTCCGGATCGGACCGCATTCTGCGCAGCATGCACCGGTGGTATCGCGCCGATCACTATGCTCGGCGGCTCGACCTGATTCACGAACGATTGCCGCACGCGGCCATCGGCGCCGATGTGATCGTTGGCTTTCCGGGAGAGAGCGAAGCCGATTTTCAAGCCACCCTGGCGTTTGTGGCCGCGCAGCCGTTCAGCTACTTGCACGTCTTTTCGTATTCCGCGAGGCCTGGAACCGCGGCAGCGCAGTCCACCGGGCATGTGGCGCCGGCAGAGATTCGCGTCCGAGCGCGGGCTCTGCGGGCAGTGGCGGTGGAGAAGGCAGCGGCATTTCGCAGCGCACAGGCGCACCTTGGAAGCCCGCTGCGCGGCCTTACGTTGCACCACCGTGGCGACGACTGGACCGAGGCACTCACCGGAAACTATCTCAAGATCCGCATCGCCGGCCATTGGGACGCAAACCAATGGGTGGAAGCTCCCATCTCCGCGGATCCCAGCCAGACTGTGGTGCGGGCGGATTTGCACACGCCGAAATGATCCCGCTCAGGGCAGCCTACGGGCGTCAGGAATCAAGTAGACCAAGTAAGACCGGGTAGAGACGTTAGGCGGCGGGTTTGAGTCTGGGCCGCGGAGCGCATTTCTCGGCGAGAGCACGGTTCAATTCTCCAATCAGCACCATCAGCTTACCGGAGTCCTGTTCTTTCGAAGCCTGTTCGCACAACACTTCCCATCGTTTCTTTTCCTCGCTGATCATGTGTGCCCCCCGTGGAGCGCCTAACTTTTATCATCGAGGCGGGGTAATTTCTGTCTCGTTTGGGACATAGCGACTTGGGAACGTGTTCAGGCGCGCAGCCAACTAGGCTTCGAAAATTACCTGCGAGAAGGCCAAGTTGCCGCTGTGGGTGATGGAGATCGAAATGTGTTTCACCCCCAGCCGTTCGGCGAGCTCACCGGCAACCCCTGCCAGGCGCAAGGTGGGCTTGCCGCTGGGCTGATTGATCACTTCGATGTCGCGCCAGCGCACCCCGCGGCTCCAACCCGTGCCCAGGGCCTTCATCACCGCTTCCTTCACCGCGAACCGCGCGGCGTACCGCTCGTATTTATGTTTGTGGCGCTCGCAGTAAGCGATCTCGGCCGGGGTATACAGCCGCTCGAGGAACGGCACACCATGCCGGGTGATGGCCGCTTCGATGCGGTCGATTTCGGCAACGTCGATCCCCATTCCCACGATCATCTCGACCTGCCTGCCTCCGGCGCTTGCCGTCGCCCAGCGGCCCGCGCTCCATACGCCGCGAATTGCGCCGCGCAGCAAGGCATATCCTATAATGAATGCGTTCCGGCACCCACCGCGGCGAGGCACCGCTGCGGTCGATCGAGTTCGCTTTAGGTTCCCAGGGCCACTTCATGTCCAAAACGAAATCGCTCAATAAAACTCGGCCAAGGCTAAGCAAGGAAGTGAAGAGTTCCGCGGATATTTGGAAGCTCCGAAAAACGAACGGAATCCAGATCCTGGAGGCATCCCCGCTCGCTCCATACGATTGGCTGCGGCATGGCTTCTCGACACGGCCGGGAGGGGCCAGCGAATTGGTGAAGACCCTCGGCGGCAAACGAAAGCCGGAAAAGGTCTTCAATCTCGGCTACACCGATTGGGATACCCGCGCGCGGGTGGACGCCAACCGGGCAACCCTGCGCGCCGCCATAAACGCGAAGGACATGCACTTGATCGCGCTGCGGCAGATTCATTCCGACGTAATCCACAATATCGATCGCGCACCCGAGACGCCGCTACAAGGCGACGCGGTAATCACCCGGACGCCGGGGCTGCTGCTCAGCGTGCAGACCGCTGACTGCGTCCCGATACTGATTGTCGATCCCCAGCGGCCGGTGGTGGCTGCGGTGCACGCCGGCTGGAGAGGAACGCTGCGGCGCATTGCGGGCAAGACCGTAGGCCAAATGCAGATGTTGCATGGATCGCACCCCAAGGATCTAGCGGCGGCAATCGGTCCCGCGATCGCACGGTGCTGCTTTGAGGTCGGACCCGAAGTAGTGAAGGAGTTCGACAGCCAGTTTGTGAACGCCCAGGAATGGTTCGAGGGCCCCTACGAAGCATTGGTCTCTGGCGAAGAGCGTAATCCGCTCGCGTGGCTGACGATGATGCCACCCGGACACGTCCCGCCACCGCCCACGGCCATGCTCGACCTGCACGCCGCCAACCGCGCGATACTGCTCGAAGCCGGATTGTCGCCGCAAAACATCTTTGCCAGTGATTTATGCACCGCCACTCGCACCGATCTCTTTTTCAGCTACCGGCGCGAGCGCGAAACGGGCAGGATGATGGCGGTGATTGGAATCGCAGAGAATTAGCACGGAAAAAAAAGGGGCCTGGCCGGAACGTTATCGGCGCGGCCCCTGCCACATTTTCGACGCGTCTTATTTCTTCTCGGGTTCGCCGCCGCCCGCAATTTCTGGTGTTTCTTCTTCCAGAATGGCTGCGGCCGCGGCGATGCGGTCGCCTTCGTCCAGGCGCAGCAGTCGCACACCTTGGGTCGACCGCCCAGCCTCTCGGATTTCACCGGAGTGCACGCGGATCACCTTGCCCTGTCCGGTGATAATCATCACATCGGATTCTTCGCTGACCTGCAAAGCTGCGACCACCGATCCGTTGCGGTCGGTCGACTTCAGATTGATCACGCCTTTGCCTCCGCGGGAAGTGACGCGATATTCCGCGAGCGGCGTTCGTTTGCCGTAGCCTTTTTCAGAAACGGTGAGCATCAGCGAAGTGAGCGAGTCGCGGATCTGGTCGCTTTCCAGTTCGTCCAAGTTTTGCGACGTGGTCTTGAATTGGTTCTCGATGATCCCGAAGTCCACCTGCGCGGCGTCCATACTTACCACGTAGTCGTCCTTGGCCAGATCCATTCCGTTCACACCGCCGGCCTGCCGTCCCATCGGCCGCACTTCCGTTTCGCGGAACAGGATGGCTTGGCCGTCGTGGCTGGCCAGGAAGATCATTTGCTTGCCGTCGGTCACCTTCGCGCCGATCAATTCATCTTCGCCATCCAAGTTGATGGCGATGATGCCGGAGGGACGAGGATTCGAAAATTCCACCAGCCCGGTCTTCTTCACCGTTCCGTTGCGGGTCGCCAGGAACACATACCGGCCTTCCTCTTCGAGGTTGCGCGCGGGAACCACAGCTCGCAGCGTCTCGCCTTCCTGGAACCGCACCAGGTTGCTGATCGCTTTCCCGCGGGTGGCCGCCGCCGCTTCGGGGATCTCGTACACCTTGAGCCAATACACGCGGCCCTTCGAGCTGAACAGTAGAATGTAGCTGTGCGCCGAAGCCACAAAGAGGTGCTCGACGAAGTCCTCTTCCCGCGTCTTCGCGCCGATCCGTCCTTTGCCGCCGCGCGATTGATGGCGGTAAATGTCTACCGGAGTCCGCTTGATGTAACCCGCGTGGCTCACGGTAATCGCCATTTCCTCGTCTTTGATCAGATCTTCGATCTTGATCTCGTCGACGCGATCGACGATCTGCGTTCGCCGGTCGTCCCCATAATCCTTCACGATCTCGCGCAATTCCGCGACGATCACCGCCCGCAGCTTCTTTTCGCTGGCCAGGATTTCCTTCAGCTCGGCAATTTTCTTCTGCAGCTCTTTCAATTCCTCGAGGATCTTCTCGCGCTCGAGTTGGGTCAAACGGTGCAACTGCAGGTCCAAAATCGCCTGGGCCTGGCGGTCGCTGAACTTCCACGTCTCGATCAACCCTTCTTTAGCTTCCTTGGGCGATTTCGACCGGCGAATCAGCTTGATGATGTCGTCAAGGTGCTCCAGCGCCTTCTTGAAACCGAGCAGGATGTGCTCGCGTTCCTGCGCCTTGCGCAAATCGAATTCGGTGCGCCGGCGCACCACGTCCACGCGGTGCTGGATAAACAGTTGCAACATCTCCAGCACACCCAGCTCGCGCGGCTGCCCGCCCACGATCGAGAGCAGGATCATGCCAAACGATTCCTGCATTTGGGTGTGCTTGAAGAGGTGGTTCAGGATGATGGTGGGTTCTTCGTCGCGCTTGATTTCGATGACGATGCGCATGCCGTCGCGATCGCTTTCATCGCGAATATCCGATATCCCTTCGATCTTTTTGGTCTGAATCAATTCGGCGATGTGCTCGATCAGCCGCGATTTGTTCACCTGATAGGGCAGCTCGGTAACCACAATGTCTTGCCGATCCTTGCCGCGCTGCTCGATGGAAGCCTTGGCGCGCACCTGGAACGTCCCGCGGCCGGTCTTGTAGGCCTGCTCGATGCCTTCCCGCCCGTAGATGTAGCCGCCGGTGGGAAAATCGGGGCCGGGAATAATCTTCATGACTTGCTTTAGGCTGGCTTCCGGATCGCCAATCAGAAGAATCGCCGCTTCCACTGTTTCGCGCAGATTGTGCGGCGGAATATTGGTGGCCATGCCCACGGCGATGCCGGTGGAGCCATTGATCAGCAGGTTGGGCGTGCGCGTCGGTAGTACGCCGGGCTCTTGGGTGCTCTCGTCAAAATTGGGGACGAAATCGACGGTTTCCTTTTCGATGTCGGCGAGCATTTCCTCGGCGATTTTCGAAAGGCGCGCTTCGGTATACCGCATCGCCGCCGGCGGATCGCCGTCCACCGATCCGTAGTTGCCCTGGCCGTCCACCAGCGGATAGCGCATGTTGAAGGTCTGCGCCATGCGCACCAACGCGTCATACACCGGGGTATCGCCGTGCGGGTGAAATTTGCCGAGTACTTCGCCGACGATCTTGGCGCATTTGCGGTAGGACTTGTTCGAGGCCAGACCCAGCTCGTACATTCCATACAAAATGCGCCGATGGACCGGCTTCAAACCGTCGCGCACATCCGGAAGAGCGCGTCCGATGATCACGCTCATCGCGTAGTCGAGATATGACTTCTTCATCTCGGCTTCGATATCGCGTGAAATTATCTCGCTCTTGTTGATTTCGTCAGCCATTCGCTCCCTCGCGCGATCGGTCAATCGCGTGGTGTTCTGAATTTCGGCTCTATGGTTCTACGCTCTTATCTTTCCCGGGTGCCCATTGTTCCCCGTTTCTGGAAAGGGTGGGCGTATAAACCTAGCTGCAACGACGCCCCGGCATATCCCACGCTTATCCCCAGTACCGCCTTAGGTTGGTCTTCCCGTGCCCGCCAGCACATACGACTTGACCGTTTCAAACGCCGAGGCGTTATTGGTAAAACGCTCCGGCGCAAAGTGCCCTTCCCATTGCTGCAACAGCGCGGCACATTCAGCTTCATCGCGGCATTCAAATGCCACACCTTGCTCGTTGTTCGGACTCTCCGTCGGTGCAGCCGCAAAATCCGAACAGCTCAAACCCTTCAATCCCGGCAGAATTTTCCACGTCAGTTGAAAAAACAAATTTCCCCACCGGTCCCCTAAATATCCAGGTTGACCACTTCCAATGCGTTATCCTTGATGAAATTCCGCCGCATCTCGACGTTTTCACCCATCAGCGTGGAAAAAATTTCTTCCGCCGCTACCGCGTCCTCCAGCTTCACTTTCAGCAGCGTCCGGGTCTCCGCATTCATCGTGGTTTCCCACAATTGCTCGGGGTTCATTTCACCCAGGCCTTTAAACCGGGTGATGTTGAATTCGCTCTTGGCGTCTTCCAGCACGTAACCCAGCAGCGCGCCGGCGTCTTCCTTTACCACTTTCGCATTCTTATGGACGATGGAAAAAGGCGGACGATTTAGCGATTCGATCAACGCCCCCAGTGTGCGCAGGCGTTTGTATTCGGCCGAAGCAACCAGTGCCCAGTTAACGCGCCGCTCGCCGCCGTTGGTAAATACCAATTCGTACATGCTGTGCTCTTCATCGAATACGATCTTGTCTTCCAACTCCAACTTGGCTTTCTCCATCGCCTTACTCAGCGCCGAAAGTTTCTTCTTGTCTTCGAAATCGACTTTTTTATCGATCTCGCTTTCTGCCAGCAGGTCCACAATCTTCCTCTCGTGCAATCGGCGCCCCAGCTTGGCCGCCACCTGCTCGTATTCCTGGACGTTCAGCAGGAACTGGGTCAGGTCGCCGGCAGCCATCATCTTGCCGTCTTTGGTTTTCACTTCGTGCTCTTCGGTGGCCCGCTTCATCAGCTCCTGCGCAAATTCGCGTTCGTCGCGGATGTAGCGGTCCATCTTCCCGCGCTTCACCCGGTACAGCGGCGGCTGCGCGATGTAGATATGCTCTTTCTCGATCAGTTCGCGCATGTGCCGGAAGAAAAACGTGAGCAGCAGGGTGCGAATGTGGCTTCCGTCCACGTCGGCGTCGGTCATCAGAATTATTTTGTGATAGCGCAGCTTGGACGCGTCGAAATCGTCTTTGCCAATGCCGGTGCCCAGTGCGGTGATGATGCACCGAATTTCTTCGTGCCCCAGCATCTTGTCGTAGCGCGCCTTCTCGACGTTGAGGATCTTGCCTTTAAGCGGCAGAATCGCTTGGTAACGCCGGTCTCGCCCTCCCTTGGCCGAGCCGCCGGCGGACTCGCCCTCGACCAGAAACAGCTCGCACCGCGCCGGATCCCGCTCCTGGCAATCCGAAAGCTTGCCAGGAAGGCCGCTCGAATCGAGCGCCGATTTTCGCCGGGTCAATTCGCGGGCCTTGCGGGCTGCTTCGCGCGCACGCGCCGCGTCGATGCATTTTCCAATGATCTTCCGGGCGATGGATGAATGCTTATCGAAGTATTCGCCGAGCTTCTCGTTCACCAACTGCTCGACGGTTCCCTTGATGTCGCTATTCAGCTTGCCCTTGGTTTGCCCCTCAAACTGCGGCTGCGGCAACTTCACACTCACCACCGCCACCAGCCCCTCGCGGACGTCGTCTCCGTTGATAGTAACTTCGTCCTTCTGTTCCTTCAGCATCCCCACCGCGTTCGCATAATTATTGATGGTGCGCGTCAGCGCGGAACGAAAGCCGGAAAGATGGGTGCCGCCATCCACCGTGTTGATGGTGTTCGCGAAAGCGAAAACGTTTTCCGCGTAGCTGTCGTTGTATTGGATCGCTATTTCCATTTCCACGTCTTGCCGGCGACCCTCCATATAAATCGGAGAGTCGTGCAGCACCTCTTTCCCGCGGTTCAGGTGCTTTACGAATTCGGCGATCCCACCGCTGAATCGAAACTCCGTTTTCTTGCTGCTGCGGTCGTCCTCCAGCGTAATTTTCAAGCCCTTGTTTAAAAAGGCCAGCTCGCGCAGGCGCTGCGCCAGGGTGTCGTAGCTGAAGTTCAGAGTGGTGAAAATCGATGGATCGGGATGAAAGGTAATCTTGGTCCCGGTCTTGCGGGTCTTGCCGGAAGCCTTCAGCTTGGAAGTCGGCGCGCCCTTCTCGTAGGACTGCTCCCACACCTGGCCGTCCCGCCAGATTTCCAGCGACAGGAAATCCGACAGCGCGTTGACCACCGACACACCCACGCCATGCAGCCCGCCCGACACCTTATACGTCTCGCTGTCGAACTTTCCCCCGGCGTGCAGCACCGTCATCACTACTTCGGCCGCCGGCTTTTTTTCCGTCGAGTGCATGTCCACCGGAATCCCGCGGCCGTTGTCGACCACGGTCACCGAATTATCGGCGTGCACGGTTACGTTAATTTCATCGCAATGGCCGGCCAGCGCCTCGTCCACGGAGTTGTCCGCCACTTCCCAAACCAGATGGTGCAGACCCATTTCGCCGGTGGACCCGATGTACATCGCGGGACGTTTACGCACCGCTTCGAGACCGGCCAGCACTTTGATCGAAGTCGCGTCGTACTTATGGCCCTGTGTCTTTACGGCGCCAGAATCTTTTTCAGACATGCTTGCACGTCTCCTGATTCATGTGCTGGGAAGGCGGTCGCGCGGATGTGCTCGACACTTGCCTTGCCCTGTGGCTTCCGTCCTAAGACGAAGCTCGAAGGGTTGCTGCTTCATCCCGTCTCGTTCCGAAAATTTCGGCTAGACGTGGCGAAGACTTATTTCATTCCCCCGAAGGGGTTGGTCCGGGTGGCGCGGTCCTCGTCCCCCATCTGCGGGGGTTGGCGCTTGCTGAGGCGAAAGCGACCCGGGCGAAGTGCCGGTAAAAGAGGAAATCTGACCGGAACGAACCAGTAAATTTTACCGAAATTCGCCTGGATTCACAACAGAATTCGGGGCTTCGAGAGGCGCTTATCCGTAGATTTTTCAGTATTTTAGAGTAATTCCACCGAATCGCTGAGGGGAGCCCGCCCGGCCCCCCAGCAAGGAAATTCCGAGGACCACAAATGGCGGGCGATGAGGTGCACGCGGCGGGCAATAAGAGTGTGTACGAATCAGATTCGCATCGGCATTACCACATATCGGTAGCGCGTAGAACTGTCTCCGGTGGGGCGCAATTGGCCGGCAGACTGATCGTCCTTTAGCTCAAATGCGATCGGCCCATCGCCGCATGCCGCGAGAAAATCCAGAAGGTACTGGGCATTGAAGCCGATCGACATCGGCTCGCCTTTATATTCCTTTTCGATGGCTTCTTTCGCTTCGCCGTACTCCGGGCTGGACGATGAAATCTCCAAGCCTTCCGCGGCCAAAGTGAATTTCACCGCGTGCGACCGCTGGTCGGCGAGTTGCGATACCCGCTTGAGCGCATCCTGAAGCTCGTTACGCTCCAGGGTCACCGTCTTGTTCGGATCTTTGGGCAGCACCGCTTCGTAATTCGGGAATTGCCCGGTGAGTTTTCGGGACGTCAGCAGCCGCTCGCCGCGCTGGAAAAATAGGTGGCTTTCATCTTGCGCGAAATCGAGCAAGGAATCTTCGTCCGCATCACCAGCCAGCCGTTGTACTTCCGACATAGCTTTTTTGGGAACCAATACTCGCAACTCACTCGCCAACCCTTCCAGCTTGTGATCCGCCTCGACCATTGCCAGGCGATGGCCATCCGTCGCTACCATCGTGATAGTCGTCGGCTTCAGCACCAACAGCGCGCCATTCAGCGTGTACCGCGATTCCTCCATCGAAATCGCAAAACTGGTTTTGGCCACCAGCCCGGAAACTAGCTTGGCCGGAATCTTGACTAACGCGTGAGGAAACGGCGGCAAGGCCGGAAAATTATCCTTCGACATTCCCACCAACTTGTACGTCTTGCGTCCGCACAGGATCTGAATCCAATGGTTATCAAGCAACTTAAAGCGGATTTCTTCATCGGGCAGCAGGCGCACCAGTTCGAGCAGTTTCTTCGCGGGGATGGTGCCTGAACCTTCCGTCTTCACCTTGGCCTCACAAGATGTGCGAATACTGAGTTCCAGGTCGGTGGCGGTAATGGTTAGCCGGCTGCCGGTGGCTTCCACGAGAATATTGGAAAGAATGGGAATGGTGGTCTTGCGCTCGACGACACCCTGAGTCAGCTCCAGCTCTTCTTGCAGATCGAATTTCTTGACGCTGAATTCCATTCTGTCTTCCCCTCGTTTATCAGGCGCTCTACCGGGTATTTTCTAGATCTTAATCTTTAACGACTATTAATATAAACCCGTCGCCGTCGCCGCATCTGTGCAAATCATGTAAAACCCATCCCCGTTCAGCTCTGGTTATGTTTTGCGGCTGGTCATGGTCTGTGTATCCTGCTGCGTTGCTGCGGATAAAACCGATCTAGGTGAAGGGTAGCCCGGGGTCCACATTTACGTCCACAGATTTATACACAGCCGAATTGCAGGGCGAGGGCATACCTCGCTTGGTAAGGCTATCCGAATGAGTCGAGTAGCTTGTTGATTGTTTTGTTTAAATCTTTGTCGCTGTGCCGGAGCGTTTCGATCTTGTTGATCGAGTGCATCACCGTGGTATGGTGCTTGCCGCCAAACTGACGTCCGATTTCCGGCAAAGACGCCGATGTGAGTTTTTTCACGATGAACATCGCCACCTGCCGCGGGAAGGCGATTACTTTTGAATTGCTCCGTACTTTCAAATCCTGCGGCCGCAAACCAAAGTGGTCCCCCACGCGCTTCTGAATCTGATCGATGGTGACCTTCTTTTCCTGAGTATCGATAATGTTCTTGAGCACTTGCTGCGCGGTGGAGATGGTCATGTCCGAGCCGGTCAGCGAAGAATAGGCGATCAGCCGGATCAACGCGCCTTCCAGCTCCCGCACGTTGGATTTGATCGAACGCGCGATGTATTCCGCCACGTCGTCGGAAAGGTGGGCGTGCTCGGTGTCCGCTTTCTTCTGCAGGATGGCGATCTTGGTTTCCAGGTCAGGCGCCTGGATATCCGCGATCAAACCCCACTCAAACCGCGAGCGCAGCCGTTCCTCCAACGAGGAAATTTCTTTCGGCGGGCAATCCGACGAAATCACCACCTGCTTCTGCTGATCGTAGAGCGCGTTGAAGGTGTGGAAGAATTCCTCTTGGGTGCGCTCGCGGGTGGCGATGAACTGAATGTCGTCGACCAGCAGTACATCCATGGTCCGGAATCGATCGCGAAAACTGGCCATGCGGTCGAAACGCACCGCAGCGATGACTTCATTCGTAAATTTTTCCGCGCTGACGTAGGTCAGCCGCAACGCGGGGTTGCGCAACTTCAACTCGTGCCCGATCGCCTGCATCAAGTGCGTCTTGCCCAGCCCCACTCCGCCGTAAAGAAACAGCGGGTTGTAAGACTTCGAGGGCTGCTCGGCCACCGCGCGCGCCGCAGCGTGCGCGAATTGATTGCTCCCGCCGACCACGAAAGTATCAAACCGGTAACGCGGGTTCAGCTGGTTGCTCGCCGAATCGAAATCCAGCCTGGCCTGCGGTGGCGGCGCAGCGGGCGGCTCGGCCATCTCGGTGCAGATAAAGTCGATTTGCAGATTGGGCATGCCTAGTTCGGCCAGTACTGCCTGCAAAAACTGTCCGTAGGTTTCCGTAAGGCGTTTCCGGAACAGCCGGGTGGGGATGCGCACCACCAAACGGTCTTCCTGTTCGTTTTCGAGGCGGGTGGGACGAAACCACGTCGCGAAACTGTGCGGATTGACGCGACGCTCCATGTGCTGAAGGATCTTGTCCCAACGGTTCATCGGCAAAGCTAACCCTTCCGGCGATTTCCACTACTGTGGAAATGCTGTGCAAAAACACCCTTTAACGCGAGGCTCTCGAATTTTATGGTGGGCAGGTTGCCGGCTGCTCATACCTCCAACCTACTCGCATCTGGCAACGCTGGTGAAGACGCGAGCCGGGATTCTGCCTAAATCAAGCGTTTAGAGCAAGAGAAAATTGTGCGCAGCGGATTCACAGCTCCCACATAAAACCCACAGGATTTCCACAAGTCAATTTTTGCGTTGCTTTCTCCGGTTTTCTTGTGTCGTGAAGCGATGGCCCAACCGTAAAACTACGGTGCCGGGTTTTCGTGTTCCACTCTTGCCGGTGTCGCTTGCCGCGGATGGTCGGGACGGCCGAACGCATAGATGCCGGCCACGTTGGTAGCCAGGATCAAGCGGTCCGGTTCCACCAGGATGGTAACCGGCACCACCCGTCCTCCCGCTTTGGTGTAGGTGCGATAGGTGGCGCGGCGATTGCCATCGCGATCGAACCGCACCAGCTGGTCGCCCAGTGCCATCCATATCTCGTGCGATTCTGGATCGATGCCAAACGCGTCGATCACCGGTTTTAACGTGGGCGTGCCGGAGCCATCGTCTTGCCGCGCGATTTCACGCCGTGCAGCCTGGGCCCGCGGCAAATATTCGATCGCCGTCTCAGAAAATTCCAAGGACACATGGCCGAGCAGATCGTACTGTCTCACGGTCGGCTCGGGTACGTAACTAAACGCGTAATAAATGTGGCCCTGCAAATCCGCGAGCAGCCGTCCCGCGTTCAGGAAACGGTTGAGCCGCGAACGATCGGCGAGATCGAACAGCGCGCCAATATCGCGAATGGTTTCTCCGTGCGCATCGAAAATTTCAACCAGGTGATTGGACTGTACGCTGGCGACCGCAACTTCTCCGTCCGCCAGCGCAGCCACCGAAGTGGGCGCCGCCACACCGATGCGTCCGGTTTCACGTCCGTCCGCGGCAAGAATATCCACCGCCGCCGCGCCGCTGTCGGCAACGTAGATCCGGCCCGCGGCGTCGACATCCAGATCCTGGCCATAGGCCGCCGCTTCCCTTGATTCTGGCGCCGGCGCTGAAATTTGTCCGATCCGCTTTCCTACCGAGGAATATATTTGGACCATTGCTCCCGGTCCCGACAACACGTAGTAAAGCCCCGCCGTGCTGCGCCGGATGGCGCGCACATCCGGACCCGCGTCGGGGAACAAGCGAGCTTGCGCGAGGAGTTCCTGGTCTTCGTCGAACTGCGGAGTTTGCGCAACCGCGAAGATCGCCATCGCGCACGCCGCCGAAAAAATGAAAACGCTGCAGACCCGAAACGCAAAACCACTCTGGGCAAGCGAACCGCGGTCACGAATCCACTTTGGCGAGATCATATTTGCTGGCGAAACAACGGCGCGGCGCAACCCCACGCGGTATCCACTGCGAATGAATTGCAATTGCAAAGGCTTGCTCCGGTCCGGATCAGTCGATGTGGAACGTCACGCGTTCGATGTTCAACGCGCGCCCATCCTCCGGGTTGACGTCGATGAACACTGTGTTCATCTGCACGTTACCTTCCGCCACCGAGAACCGCGCCGGCAGCGCATCCTGAAACCGCCGGATGATCGGATCCTTTTCCATTCCGATCACCGAATCATGTGGCCCGGTCATACCCACATCGGTGATAAATGCGGTGCCTCCGGGCAGAATGCGGGCATCCGCAGTGGCCACATGAGTGTGCGTTCCCACCACCGCGGACACTCGGCCATCCAGGAACCAGCCCATCGCCTGTTTCTCCGAAGTGGTTTCTGCGTGCATATCCACCAGGATCACTTTGACGTCCGGCGGAATTTTCTCGAGTTCCGCGGCCGCGGTTCGAAATGGGTCGTCGATCGGGGTCATAAAAGTGCGCCCCTGCAAGTTCAGGACCGCGAATTTCGTTCCGTTCTTCTCCCCCACGTATAGTCCCGACCCCGGCGAGCCGGGCGGAAAATTGGCCGGCCGCAGCAGCCGGGGCTGGTGCGGGAAATACTCGAAGATTTCTTTGCGGTCCCAGATGTGGTTGCCGCCCGACAGCACCGAGATGCCCAGCGCAATTAAGTCTTCCGCGATTTTAGGTGTGATGCCGAATCCCGCCGCGGAGTTCTCGGCGTTGGCGATCACCAGATCCACCGACCTCTGCGCCACAATGTCCTGCACCCGGTCGTGCACGATCCTTCGGCCTGGAGAGCCAACGATGTCGCCGATGAATAGGAGTCGCATTGGGTCCGATAAAGCTGGATTCTAGAGACTAGAGGCTGCCGCCGCCAAAGAAAAGTAAAATCCGGGCCCGCGAAACGCTCTTACCTGTTTCGAACCCCGATGCTCACCTCTGGTGCACTCCCGCCCCGCGGCAGCTCTACCCCTGCTACAATCATCGGGGAGCTGTTCTGCGAAGCAGGTGACTGCGCGAAAACCTTTTGAACCAACACTGGATCCCAGGGTGCCCGCGTCGTCCTGCCCTTGTGCATATCCCCAGCCTTTCCCCGATTCCGAATTCGCATCCGGAAGCGCTTCCCGCGCAATTCCGGGGACGAATTCGGGGTCGGGAGTGGGCACGGGAAAGCCTTAAAGCAGGCGCTGGGTGCCCGACTTAACACGTGGGGTTCAGGGTTTAGCTCAGCACGGCCAAGTGGATCGGCTCCCTTTTGATTACGATAGGCGCTGCCGTGGCGCGGTAAGCCATGGGACGGCCCTGCAGCGACCGATCGCCCCTCCCCCGGCGTCCAACCCTTCGCTCCCGCCCCCGCCAAGCGCCCTGGCAGACCCTCCTAACGAGGGCGAGCCGCTTCCAGCCCTTGTTTCCGCACCCCCTAAGTGCGACCATGGCTCGCATGACCCCCGGCCACTCTGTCGATCTAGGATTGGCGCTTACCGCAGCCCTGGTCATGGGTTTGCGCCATGGGATCGACTACGACCATATCGCCGCGATCTCCGATCTCTCCCGGCTCGAGGAGTCCCCGCGCCGTGCCATGCGCCTGGGGATGTTCTACGTCTTAGGTCACGCCGCCACCGTTAGCGTGCTGGCCGCCGCCGTTATTTTCTTTCAGAAGTCTCTGCCCGCGGGAATCGACCGTTGGACCGAACGCCTGGTGGGCCTCACCCTGCTGATCCTAGGGGTCTACGTACTGGCCACTCTTTTTCGCACCCGCCAGCACCAACACTGGGTGCCTTCCTCCCGATTTCTGCTGTTGGCCAACGCCGCGCGATGGTCCGTCTGGCGCCTGCGCCAAACGTTTCACTCCCAGCCCCTGCAAGAGCCCGAAGCGATGGACTGGGCGCGCTCCAATACCCCTGCTTTCATCGTCGGCATCATCCACGGCCTGGGGGCGGAAACCCCCAGCCAGTTGCTGCTCTTCCTGCTGGCGGCGAACCTCGGTGGAACCGGAAGGGGATTTCTGGGTTTAGCGATGTTTCTGGTAGGCCTGATCGCGATGAATACGGTGATGTGTGCATCGATGGCGGGTCTGTCGCGTGCGGGAAACCGCCGGCCAGCAATCGCGCGCGCCATTACCGTGGTCACCGCAGGCTACAGCGTAGTGGTAGGAGTGATTTTCCTTCTGGGGTCGTCGTCCGTTCTCCCGCCGCTCGGCGGCGGATAATCACGCCGCCGGATTATCGAGGACCCGATCCACGATCTGCACGCATCTTTCCACACGCTCGCGCACCGGCCCCTTCCAGTCTTTGCCCTCCTGCCGCAACGCGAATAGTTCATCCGCCATGTTCAACGCGGCGAGCACCGCTACCTTCACCGAGTCCACCAGGTGCGTCGCTTCAGCCACCGCGCGCATCTTGCCGTCGACGTATGCCGCCAACTCTTTCATGTAGGCTTCGTCCGATTCCGCATTTACGTTGTAACTCTGATCGAAGATTTCGATTTTCACGCGAGGCCTCCTGCTGGGCAGGCCCCATTGTCAGCCGCGCGGCACAACTGCGCAAGCACTGAAATTGCGCAGTCAGCCGCCACAGGCGATGCACCGCCGGCCCGGCCCTCTTAGCTGTTTAAATTCCGTTCGGTGATGTAGACGGTGGGATTTTGACGTACGGTTCGACGCCCTTATTTTTTCAGGGTGCCCGATTCTTCCCGGTTTTGGGGAAAGTGGGCTTGTGGCGCTTGCCAGCCTGCAGCCCTGCGAGGCCCTTTTGCATTGGTGCTGGTGCTGCCTCTCACGTCGCCCGCAGCGTCGCTCCCAGATTCTTTTCCAGCGCCGCCACGATCCGTGACGAAAAATCCGTAAGTTGCTCATCCGTAAGAGTCGCCTGTGCGCTTTGCAAGGTCACCTGCACCAGCAGCGAATGCTTTCCCCCCGGCAAATTCTTCCCGCGATACAGATCTTTCGCTTCGATCCTCTGCAGCTCGGCGATCTGCAGCCCGCGGATTGTTTCCTCCACCTGATCGAAGGTGGTTACATCCGAAAGCACCAGCGAGAAATCGCGAACCACCGCAGGGAACCGCGGCACTGGCTCGTAATGTAAGGCAGCCTGCGCTTTCTCGATCGCTTCAAGCAAAGGCTCCAGCCTCAGCTCCGCCAGGTAGACCGCTTGCCGCAACTTGAAGCTCTCCCCCGCTCGCGGTCCCAGCAATCCCATCGCACCGATGGATTCTCCGCCCGCTTCGAGCACCGCAATTTGCGCCGCGCGTCCCGTCGCCAGCCAGGGCGGTCCCCCATGTGTCCAAACCCACCCTCCCGCAAGCTCGCCCACACTATCGAGCTCGCCCTTCAGATCGGCGAACTCAAACTCGCGCGCGTTTTCATGAATGCTCTTCTCGCGAGCCAAGCCGGTAGCGCCCAGCGTCAGGATTCGCGTCTCGTGCGGCGATCCATCGCGCAGCTCGTATTTCTTTCCGGTTTCAAATAAGTGCAGATTCCGTTGGCCGCGATTCAGGTTCCACGCCAGGGTGTGAACCATGTTCAGGAGCCCGGAGGTTTGCATCACCGACGCATCTTCAGCGAGCGGGTTGGCCATTACCGCAGGAATGGTCCCCTCGCTGCGAAACGTCGCGTCTTGTTTCGGATCCACCAGCGGAATGGTGACGATCTCGTGGTAACCGAGAGCGATCAATCGCTCGCGCAACCGGTCCTCCGCCGCGGCATGCGGCAATCTCCCCGCGGGGAGCTGCGTCCCGCTCAATCGCGCCGGAAATTTCTCCAGGCCGTAGATCCGCGCAACTTCCTCGACTAGATCGATCTCCCGGGTGACGTCCTGCCGCCACGACGGTTGCTGGCATCTCCACACCGCCGCCAGCGATCCCGCGCTGCCGCGATTCGCATCGCTGCGCACCGGCTGAAAACCAAGCGCTCCCAATATTTCTTCGATCTCCCGGTCCGCCACGTCCGCGCCCATGATGCGCAGGAGTTCGTGCCGGGAAAAGTCGATGCTGCGCTGCGGTGCCCGCCCCGGAAACACATCCACTACCCCCGCAAGCACCTCGCCCCCCGCCAGTTGTTGAATCAATTCAGCGACGCGCCGCGAAGCCACCTCGGGCATCTCGATATCCCCTCCGCGTTCAAACCGCTGCGAGGCTTCCGTGCGCAATCCCAGTGTCTTGGACGTTCGCCGGACGGAAATCGAATCGAACCATGCCGCTTCGATCAGCACGTTTTGCGTGGCAAAGCGGATTTCACTTTCCGCTCCGCCCATCACCCCGCCGATCGCCACCGCGTGCGCTTGGTCCGCGATCACGCACATCTCTCTGGTCAGCGTGCGCTCCACGCCATCCAAAGTCCGCATCTTCTCCCCGGGTTTGGCCCGTCGCACGATGATGTGTCGACCGGCTAGGCGGTCCAGATCGAAAGCGTGGATTGCTTGCCCCAGCTCCAACATCACGTAGTTGGTCACATCCACCACATTGTTGATCGAAGCCTGTCCCAGTGCCTCCAGCCGTTGCCGCAACCAATCCGGCGACGGTTGCACCTTCACCCCGCGCACCACTCGCGCCGTGTAGCGCCCACACAGTTCCGGAGATTCGATATCCACGCGCGCCGCGCTGGCGGCCGTGTCGCCAGCCTCGGTAAATTTCGGGCGCACCGGCTTCAGCGGTAGCCGGTACAGCGCCGCGACTTCTCGCGCGATTCCGTAATGCCCCAGGCAATCCGGTCGGTTGATCGTTACCTCGGCGTCCAACACCGGGCCCGCCGGCGTATCGTCGATGGCGTCCACCGAAGTGCCGGAAAGCGAAAGCCGCGAACACACCTCGGCAGGCGCCGCGGTGAGCTTCACGAATTCCTTCAGCACGTTGTGAAGAACTTTCATCAGTTACGCCATCAGCCGAGCCGCCCGGAGTACATCCGCGTTTGGTATCCGACTTTCACGCGGCCCTCCCTGTGATGTTGATCAAAAATCCGTGCCAGCTGTTCGATCATCGCAGCGTGTTGAGGATGCCCTTGGTCCGGGGCATACGACGAACTCAGCAAGGCCCCGCGCAATCCCTCATAGTCAACCAGCCGCCCATTCTCGACACAATCCTCGCGGAAATCCGTGGGCCCGAAAAATCTCGTCATCTTGTCCCGAGTCGGATACGTCGCGCGCACCCGGCCGTACTCGCTCGCGAATTTTTGCAGCAACCGCTCGTAATCCCGCGAAAACGCGGACGCTTCCTTCATCCGATCGTTCCAGATCAGCGCCACCCAACCATCGCGCCGCAAAATGCGTTGAAACTCAGCTCGAGCCGCCACCGGCTCAAACCAATGAAACGCCTGCCCCGCCACCACCGCATCGACGCTCGCGTCGGGCAGCGTGGTACCCTCGGCCGACCCGGTCACGCTGTGAAATCGAAATTCTCGAAATTGCGCAAGGTACGCCTCGCCGCCCTCACGCATCGCGGCATTCGGTTCAATCCCGAAAACCTCATTCCCGTTTTCCAGAAACAGCCGCGACAGCAGCCCGGTCCCGGAGCCGACGTCCGCGATCACTGTTTCCGGCGTCAATCCCCAAGCCTCGTGAAGCAGGTCCAGCAGCACGGCAGGATAGCCCGGCCGATAGCGCACGTAATTCCCAACCCGCGTCGTGAACCGCGATTTCGGCTCGGCGCCCCAGGGAGTTTCTGTCATCGAAGTTCGCTCCCCTATGGAAACTGACGCAAGAAGCGCACGTCATTCTGGAAAAGCACCTGCAAATCCGTCCCGTATTTCAACATCGCGAAGCGATCTACTCCGATTCCAAATGCAAAACCCGACACGCGCTTGGCGTCGTAGTTCACAAACCCATAAACCGCTGGATTCACCATTCCCGCGCCGAACAGTTCAATCCATCCCGAGAATTTGCACACCCGGCAGCCGCTGCCGCGGCAAACGTAGCAAGTCGCGTCCACTTCCGCCGACGGCTCGGTAAACGGAAAGTAGCTCGGCCGCAGCCGCGTCTTCACTCCCGGCCCGAAAAATTCCCGCACGAAATAATCCACCGTGCCTTTGAAATCGCAAAACGTGATGTCCGCATCCACCGCCAGCCCTTCCAGCTGATGGAACATGAAACCGTGCGTCGCGTCCGGATTGTCTCGCCGGTACACTTTTCCCGGCACGATGATGCGCACCGGCGGTTGCTGCTTTTCCATTGTGCGGATCTGCATGGGGGAAGTGTGGGTGCGCAGCAGATGATGGGATCCTTCGATATAGAACGTATCCATATTGTCGCGCGCCGGATGGTGCTCCGGAATATTGAGCGCCTCGAAATTGTAATAAGGCGTCTCGATTTCCGGGCCTTCCACCACCGTGTATCCGATGGAAAGGAAAATGCGCTGCAGCTCGGCGTAGGTCTGCCGGATCAGGTGGCGGGTGCCTAGCAGCCGTTCCACGCCGGGCAGGGAAAGATCGATGCGATCGCGTTCGAGCGCCGCCAATTCCGCCCCCACTTCGATCGACGCGCGCCGCTCTTCCAGCGCTTGCTCCACTTCAGTTTTTAGTTCGTTGAGGTGCAGGCCGGTCGCCCTCTTCAGTTCCGGCGCCGCCGGTTTCAGCCAATTGTTGGTGATGAGCGTCAGAACCCCGGATTTTCGCCCCAGCCAGCGGTCGCGAACCGCCTTCCAATCGTCTGCACTGGTAATTTTCGGCAGGTCGTGTGACGCGAAATCCGCCTTGCATTCGTGAAAATGCTTGGCAACGTCGGCGGGCGAGGTAACCCCGAGTTCCGCCAGCGTTTTCTCGTAGTTCTTTTTGCTCGCTTCTTGCTCTGCCATTCCCGCCATTCTCTTTTGCGAGGACGGTTGGGGGATGGTGGGTGGCGCACCCTTCGCCCGCAAGGGTGCGGGTTTTGTCCATCCTCAATTCCAACCAGATCCGGTTAGGCCTTCTTTAGCGGCTTCGCCACGTGCAGCGGTTTCGGCGCCGCAGCCAGAAAACCCTTCGCCGACACCACCAGCGAGGTAAACCCGGCCGCATCCTTCACCGCCATATCCGCCAGAATCTTGCGGTCCAGCTCGATGCCTCCCAGCTTCAATCCATGAATCAATTGGCTGTACGACAACCCATTGTTACGCGCCGCCGCTCCCACCCGCTGAATCCATAGCGTACGGAAATCGCGCTTGCGCGTCCGCCGGTCGCGGAAGGAATACCGCAGCGAACGATTCACCGCCTCGCGCGCGGACCGATACAGCTTGCTCTTGGTTAGGAAAAATCCCTTGGCGTGTCTGAGGAGCTTCTTACGCTTGGCGCGCCGTTTGGTTCCCCGCTTGACTCTGGGCATGGCTGATTCTCCTGATGCGCGGCATTACCGCGGCAAAATGCCAGGAGAATCGCGGGGAGCATAAACGCACTCGCGCAGAAGTGTGCGTCCGCCGAACCGGCGTTCTCCACGGCGCGTTGAGAGGCTCGGCGCGCCTTACCGGGAAATTTCCCGAAGACGCTGTGAGCCTGGTCGCGGGCCTTCAAAAACGGCCCGTCCGGTCGGCAGGCCCGCCGTGGCGGGGTTGCGCGCTGCCTGGCACGGTAAGAAATCAAAATCTAGGCGTACGGCAACATCCGGCGGACCCGCTTCATGTCCGCTTCGTGCACCATCGTCGACTTGCGAAGGTGGCGCATCCGCTTGGGCCTCTTGCTGCCCAACAAGTGCCGCTTGCCCGAGTGGGCGCGCATCACCTTGCCGGTCGAGGTCACCTTGAACCGCTTGGCGGCCCCGCGGTGCGTCTTCAGTTTCAACTTTTTGTTTTTCTTCAACGTTTCCTCAATCTTCCCGAATTCCGTCCCGCAGTCAATTCGCAGTTTCGCCGGGACTCTTCGCCGCGGGTCCCGCCGCTTTTTTCGGGGCCAGCAACGCCAGCAAAATGTTCGCTTCCATACGCGGCCCGAATTCTACCAAAGCGTGATCGACGATTTCTTTCAGCAGGCGGTTCATCTTCGTCCGGCCCACGTCCTGGTGCGCCATTTCCCGGCCGCGATGAAAAATCATCGCTTTCACTTTAAAGCCCTCGCTCAGGAAGCGGATGATCTGGTTCTTGCGAACCTGATAATCGTGCTCCGCCGTCGACGGCCGAAACTTCACTTCCTTGATGTGCGTAGTCTTTTGATGCTTGCGCGCTTCGTGCGCCTTTTTATTCTGCTCGTATAGAAATTTTCCGTAGTCCACCAGCTTGCACACCGGCGGGACCGCGGTCGGCGAAATCTCCACCACGTCCAAACCCGAGTCGCGGGCTGTTTTCATGGCATCGAACAACGACATTACGCCCAGCTGATTTCCCGCGTCGTCAATCACGCGCACTTCGCGCGCGCGGATGCGCTCATTCACCCTTAAACCACTGCCACCGCCACGTTCTGCGATAAACCCACCTCCAAAACCCGCTCGCGCGGGACCCTCAGCCGGACCAATCCCCCTCGGACCGACGGGCCAAAAAGTATAGCACGGCTTCCGGCTGTCAAGCTCCCGGAGGTAACCCGGGCCTGGCATTATGCTGGGGGGTTAGCTGATGGCGCGCGAGTTGATCTCTTCGCGCAGCGCGGACACGAATTCCGCGAAAGGACGCGGGCCCAGATCGCCCTTCGACCGGTGCCGCACCGACACCGTTCCCGCCTCCGCTTCCTTGCCGCCGATAATCAACATGTAAGGGACCTTGGCCATCTGTGCGTCGCGGATTTTTGCCTGCAACTTCTCGTTACGGTCGTCCAGATGCGCGCGAAACCCTTCCGCCTTCAAATCCGCGGTAACCTTCTGCGCGTATTCCGAAAATTTTCCGCTCACCGGCAGTACCGTGGCCTGCAGCGGCGCCAGCCACGCCGGAAAAGCTCCGGCGAAGTGTTCGATTAGCACCCCGAAAAACCGCTCCACCGAGCCCCACAGCGCGCGATGCACCATCAAGGGCTGGTGACGGGCGCCGTCTTCCCCCACGTATTCCAGCTCGAAACGCCGCGGCAAATTGAAATCGAATTGCACCGTGGTCAGTTGCCACGGCCGCCCGATCGCATCCACCAGCTTCACATCGATTTTCGGGCCGTAGAACACCGCTTCACCCGGCATGTATTTGAACGGCACTTTCATCCGTGTCAGCGTCCCGATCAGCGCTCCCTCTGCCCGTTCCCACTCCTCCACTGTCCCGGCGTAATCATCGGGACGAGTGGCGTCGCGTGCCGAGAGTTCCACCTCGTAGCTATCGAATCCAAAAACGCGCAGCACCTCCCAGGCGAATTCCACGCATGCTTCCACTTCCTTCTCGATCTGCTCCGGCATGCAAAAAATATGCGCGTCGTCTTGCGTGAATCCGCGGACCCGCAGTAATCCATGCAGCACGCCCGATCGCTCGTAGCGGTAAACCGTTCCCAGCTCCGCCAGCCGCACCGGAAGCTCGCGATAGCTCCGCAGCCGGGACTTGTAGATCAATATGTGTCCCGGGCAATTCATGGGCTTTAATTGGTAATCGGCTTTTTCCACTTCCATCGCGTTGAACATATTCTCGCGATAAAAATTCGCGTGCCCGCTGGTCTTCCATAGGTCCAGGCGCATCACGTGCGGCGTAAACACCAGGTCGTAGCCGCGGCGCAATAGTTCGTCGCGCAGCCAATCCTCCATCTGCTTCCGGATCATCCCGCCCTTGGGATGCCAGAAAATCAGCCCCGGCCCGGCCTGGTCCTGAATGCTGAAGAGGTCCAGTTCGGCGCCCAGCTTGCGGTGATCCCGGCGCTTGGCCTCTTCCAGCTTATGCAGATATTCGTCCAGCTCCGCTTGCGTCGGGAAGCACGCCCCGTATATCCGCTGCATCTGCGGATTGCCTTCCTGGCCTTTCCAGTAAGCGCCGGCCACGTTCATCAACTTGAACGCAGTGATCCGGCCGGTGGATGGAATATGCGGACCCAGGCAAAAATCGAGAAATCTTCCAGTCTGATAAAACGACACCATCGGATCGGCGGCCTTCTCGTTCACCAATTCGCACTTGAAGGTTTGGTCCTGGTTCCGGTACAGCTCGAGCGCCTCGGCCTTGGGAATAAATTTCCGCTCGTTGGGCAGATCGCGCGCCGCAATTTCATGCATCCGCGCTTCAATCGCCTCCAAGTCCGCTTGCGTGAAGGGTTCGGGACGCAGGAATTCGTAGAAAAATCCGGTATCGATCGGCGGGCCGACCCCCAGCTTTACTTGGGGATAGAGTTCCAGCACCGCCGCGCCCAGCAGATGCGCGGCGCTGTGCCGGAACACCTGCACCGCGTCGGGATCCTTCGCCGTAAGAATCGAAATCTTGGTGTCCTGCTCCAGCGGCCGGCTGAGATCCACCAGGTCTCCGTCGGCACGCGCCACCAGCGCTTCCTTGGCCAGTCGCGGCGAAATCTGTCGCGCAATTTCCCCGGCGGTAGTGCCGCGCGGCACTTCCCGAGTGGCCCCATCGGGCAGTGTGATTTGAATGTTATCCATAGGCTCTTTTCTGCGCTCGAAACCGCCGCTGGGAGAAAACCTAGCTTACTGGCGCCTCGCAGCAGCGTCAAGCGACGCGCTCCCGCGGCCAGGCTTTTGTTTGCTCTTGGTTTAGATCAGGATCACGCCAGGAAGGTTTTCGAAGTGATGGTCCGCGGTAACCAAGTCTGCTTTCAGCCTTAGCGCGGCGGTGTAGATGATCGCATCGGCCATCGCCAACTTGTGGTCCAGGCTCACCTGAGCTGCCCCCATAGCCATATCCGAATCAAAAACGGGATTGCGCGCCCGCAACGCGTGCGACACAAATCGCAGCACCACCATCTTCGCTGCCTCGTTGGTCAGTTTCTTGTACACCTCATAAAATATGATGGGGGGGACGATCAGCAGATCTTCGCGCTCCAGGTACGGGGCAAATCGTTCCGCCTTCTTTCCGTCCCCGAAATATTCAATCCAACCCGACGAATCAACCACCGCCGCCCTAGAATCGGTCGCTTCGGTCACGATCGTCCTCGGTCCACCGCAGACCCGGTGCTAGCCCCCGCAGCTCTCGTATCGACTTTGCGACGTCCAGATAGAGCGACCCATCCATCTCGTACATCAGCATCTTCTGCCCCGGTCGTATCGCAAGCTTAACCCGTAGCTCCTTCGGAATTACGATCTGGAACTTAGGTGACACCATAACCATCGATGCCATATCTCCTCCACCATCCATAATCGACGCTAATCGACACTACAGCAGTATCATCGATAAGAAACAATACCACAACTAAGTATCGATCAACAACGGCAATCTATGACACCTCCATTATCGTCCCGGACACGTCGGCCTCTACACCTCTATCGCGCATCCACACCAAGAGATACAGTTCGCTCTAGCGGACTTATCGGCGCGCCTATGCGTTTACTTGTGTGCCAGAATTGTGGAAACCACCAAAACGGCGGCACGATCTGCCAACGGTGCCGGATGCCATTTTTCGGTCGTCCGAGCGCTAGCGGAGCAGAAAATCGCCTGACTCTGCCCCCACCGGACCCGAACGTAGGTCCGAGCATTTTCCGCCGTCTCTATCGAATTGCGACCTACGCCACCCTCGCTCTTCTGATTATCGCCATCCTGCTGATCCTGCATAAGTCCCGCCCCCCGCAAGTAACCGCCGATTCCCAAGCCGCGCAGCAAGCCGAATCCAAAATCGAAGCTTCAGAATCCGCCGCCGCATCCGGCCAGCCCGAGCCCCTGCATCTGGATTCATCCGAGGTCAATTCACTGCTGCACCAGGATCTCGCGTTGCCGCCGCAAGCGGCCAGCGCGACGCCCGGCACCGGGTCGAATCCGCAGGCGCAGCCCACACCCGCACCAGCAGCTCCCGATCCGACGATTCAACAAGTACAGTCGTCGGTGAAAGACGTGCAAGTGACCATGCACGACGACCGCGTCGAGGCCTACGTGGTGTTCAACGTTCACGGAGAAGATTTGTCACTTGACCTGGAAGGCAAGCTCGGCGTCAGCGATGGCATGCTTCAATTCCAGCCGACGCAAGGAACGCTAGGCTCGCTCCCGGTGCCGCAGGCGGCCTTGGAAGCCGCCGTCCAGAAAATGCTGGCGTCTCCGGAAAACCGCGACAAATTAAAGCTCCCGCCAAACATTCGCGATTTGCGGGTCCAAAACGGCGAGCTAGTAGTCGACTACAAATAGCCGGCCTCTGCCATTTCTCGCCTATTTCTTGCCTCTAACCTCTAACTTCTCCCACACCTCGCTAGGTAGATCGGCGAAATCGTTGAATTCCCCGGCGCCGCGCAGCCACAAACCGCCATCGATCACCACGCACTCCCCGTTGATGTACTCTGCCGCTCCGCTCAGCAGAAACACCGCAAGATTCGCCAGTTCCTGGTGCCGCCCAAATCGCTTCATGGGATGTTGTTCACGGGCCTGCTGCTCGAGTTCCGGCGAAGGCAGCAGCCGCGAGAACGCTCCTTCGGTCGGAAATGGGCCCGGCGCGATCGCATTGAACCGGATTCGGTGCCGCGCCCACTCCACCGCCAGCGAGCGCGTCATCGCTAGCACTCCGGCCTTCGCACATGCCGACGGCACTACAAACCCGGATCCGCAATTCGCCGCCGCATATGTCGTGACGATATTCAGCACGTTGCCGGGCTGCTTTGCTTCAATCCAGCGCCGGCCCAGCGCCAGCGTGCAATGGAAGGTCCCTTGCAGCACGATACCCACCACTGCATGAAACGCGTTCGGTGAAAGTTTTTCCGTTCGGGCGATGAAATTTCCGGCGGCGTTATTGACCAACGTATCCACGCTGCCGAACGCACGAAACGCCGCCGCAATCGCATTTTCAACCGCCGCAAAATCGCGAATATCCCCCGGAAAATACGCGCCGCGCCCTCCTCCTTGGGCCGCGATTTCTTTCACTGTCTGCGCCAGTGGTTCTGGGCGCCGGCCCATCAAAAACATATTCGCCCCTAGCTCCGCAAAGCGGAGCGCCATCGATTTTCCCAGCCCGGTCCCGCCCCCGGTGATGAAAATCGTCCGGCCCTTCAGTAGGTCGCTCTGAAACATGCTGCCCTCCCTGTCACCCAAGGCCCCAGAAACCCTCAATTTAGCCACAATTCGTCGCCAACATCGGACTAAAACAGGAGAATCTCGATTGCCACCTAAGTGCCGATTTACATAGGTCCCCTCTTTCCGGTATGTTCTAGAGGCATCCGATTGCTCCCCAGCCACATCTTTAGTAGTCTCGTACGCTTGCGGACCTCGGGAAGTGGGTTGTCGACCTCTGCAACGAAACCATTCAGGAGCCTGTTGAGTTGATTCGGAGAGCCCTAAGAATCCTTTTTACGCTCGCGGCTGTTGTTTTCGCCGTGGCATCCTGCGGCGAGCAGATCAATTATCCAGCGCCAACGATCACCAGCCTGTCGCCTACCAGCATCGTTGCCGGCCAGCCTCAATTCACTCTCACCGTCATTGGCCAAAGCTTCGTGCCGGCCTCGCAGATTCTCTGGAATGGTCGCGCGGTGGTGCAAACCTTATACACGAATGCCCAAACTATTACCGCGCTGATTCCGGTCGCGCTCTTTGAAACCGGCGGGGTGGTTCAAATATCGGTGGACACACCACAACCGGGGGGCGGCACTACCCTTACCCTCCCGTTCACCATTAATGGCGCAGCAAGCCCCGTGCCGAGCATCACTTCCATTACGCCTTCGACCGCCATTGCGGGAGCGGGCTCCTTTGCTCTGCACGTTACTGGTACCGGTTTTGTTCCGGCGTCCGAGGTTATGGTCAACGGCGTCGCCCTGGGCACCAGTTATACGAATTCAACGATCTTGACCGCAACCATTCCGGGTAGCTCGCTCTCCGCCATCGGAACGCTTAACGTAGCCATTTTCAATCCGCAGCCCAGCGGCGGCGTGTCCAACGTGGTGCTCCTCCCGGTCTACAGTACGCCGCCCGGTCTTACCACCATCTCCCCAACCAGCGCCGCAGTGGGCGTCGCGTCGGCAACGCTCACCGTGACCGGCACCGGGTTTTATCCAGGCTCGGTTGTCTATTTCAATGGCACACCGCTGACCACCACCTATTCCAGCAGTACCACCCTGTCGGCCTCGGTGCCGTCCGGCGTTCTCGGACTCGCGGGCGTTTTTGACGTTCAAGTATTCAACGTAGGCACCGGCGGTGGCTTCTCAAACCCCCTTGGTTTCGCGGTGAACGCGACGACCGATGGCTTGGGGCTTCCCCAGCTTGTGGATCTGGGACCTAACGGTGTCGAGGCCAACAACGGAATTGGAAATGTTGGCTTCTCCGGACCCTCGATCGCAGGTACCGGCACCTATGTGGCGTTTGCTTCCATCTCCACCAATCTGGTGGCCAACAACACCAACGCCGCTTCCGATGTTTTCGTCCGCGACACTTGTGCGGGGAGTTCTTCATGCACTCCCCAGACGGTGTTGGCCAGCGTCTCCGCGGCCGGCGCGCAGGGCAACGGCGCGAGCCTGCAGCCGGCCCTTGAGAGTTCTGGCCGCTACGTGGCCTTCTCTTCGGTGGCTACCAACCTCGATCCGAACTTCCCAACCGTAAACGGAAGCACCCAGCAGGTCTATATTCGAGACACCACCGCCACCACTCCCCCTGCAACAATGACGCCCGTCTACGTCGAATACTTGACCTCATTGGTCTCGGTCGCTGCGGACGGCGTGAGCCCCGCCAACGCCGACGCGAACTCTCCGGCGATCAGTCCCGACGGCCGATTCGTCGCTTTTGTTTCTGCGGCCACCAATTTGGTCACTGCTATCCCGACCAACGGCATCCCCCAAGTGTATCTGCGCGACACTTGTCTCGGTTTCCCGAGCGAAGACTGCACCCCGACCACCTATCTGGCTTCTTCTCCGAACGGCGTAACCGCCGGAAATGGCCCCAGCTCACAACCTTCACTTTCCACCGATGCGCAGTATGTCTCTTTCACATCGACGGCCAGCAACTTGGTCGGTGGAGTGACCTCCACCGCGTCGCAGATATACCTGCGTGAGCTTTGCACCTCCACCACCACCACCACCCCCGGCGTCAACACCATCACTTGCAACTCCAGCGTTGCTCCCAGCCTAATTTCTTCGCCCGACGGCGTAACCCCCGGGAACGGTGCGAGTTATGAATCTTCAGTGACCTCGGACGGAAACTTCTTCGTCTTCGTTTCCTCGGCCACCAACTTGGCCGAGGGTGTTGCCTCCACCGTCCCGCAGATATACATGCTGGATAGCTGCCTCACGCCCACCACCACCACCAGCACTACCTGCACACGCTCGATGATATTGATATCGTCACCGGATATGACCACCTCGCCCACCACCCCCGGCAATCTGCTGAGCGAGTATCCGTCGGTCAGCAGCGATGGTCAGTACGTGGCATTCGCGTCCGAAGCCACCAATATCGCCCCCAACACCACCAACGGCTATGAAAACATCTTCGTTCGAAATACCTGCCTCAATTTTGAGGTCACCACTACCGGAGAAACGTGCCAGCCCACCACCGTTCTTCGCAGCGTCTCCAGCACCAGTACGGTAGAAGGCAACGGCGACTCCAGTTACCCCCAAATCAGCCAGGACGGCCATACCGTCGCGTTCCTTTCCTTCGCCAGTAACCTGGTGAGCGACGACACCAACAGCCTCACAAATATTTTCCTTGGCGCCACCTCATTTTGATCAAGTTGTTAGATTTGGCTGAACGGTCTGACCCCGTTATCTTTTTCGGGTGGGCTTTTCGAAATAGGCGGTCAGTTTTTAGTGCTCCGCGCGAACCGCGGCCCTACGCCTTGCCTTCGTTTCTACCGTCCCTGCAAACGGTTTAGCAACACGTTTCGAGTTGTTTCCAGGGTAAAAGTCAGCGACTGTTTGGGAATGCTGTCGATGAACGGTCCCACGACCCAGCCCAGCCCGGCCGGAATATCCCGCGTCAGAGATATCGTTTCGCTTTCGACGTATGTTCCCCCGTTCTTCTCCTCAAACCTCCAGTACGTGTTCATTCGCCATAGCAATCCGTCGTCGTGTCCTTCCGGCTCCAAGTGTTCCTTCGCGGTTCCGGCGCCCTGCACCTCCTGAATCCGGGTGGTGTGCGACTCGCTCGCCGCGCGCGTCGCGCTGAACAACTGGTAATGGACGCTGTGCGTCGTATCCAGCACCGCACTCACCACTTTCTGCTTGTGGAATCGCAGATACACCTCAAAATCGTTGCCACTCCGGTGCAGGATTTTTGACCCCACCACGTCCGGCTGAAAACATTTTGCGTGCGCGTTGTAATCTTCCTCGAGCGCCAAGGTCTGCGCGAGCGTCACACCGGGAATGAACACCGTCGCGGTCCAGTGATGGATCAGGCCGCCCGGAGCCGTGATTTTTTCCCCGTTCTCGAGCGTCTCGAGTTTCTCGATCCATATTTTTCCATCACGCAACTCCGCCGCCGCTTCATTCCGCGGCCCGTCCGGCAGCCGATCCACCGCCAGAAAGGGCTGGCTCGCCGGAATCGCATTGATCTTCGCTTCCGTCGCGCGTAGGTAATGGTCGAACGCGGCGGCGGTTTGCGGAGTCAGGTCGCTGGCTCGAGCTCCCGGCACTGCGGCGAACGCCAGCCACATCGCCCACAACGCGGCCGTGAGCGTGGTGACTCGCGATCGCCCAGCGCGGAATTCCCCTATGCCAGTAGTGAGCTGCCTCACCTCTTGGGCTTCTCCACCGCGCCAGGAGCCACGCGCAACGTAATTTCCGTCACCTTGTCGTGGCGAACGATCACGTTGCGCTGCCACTCCGACCATTCACCCTTGTAATACGCGCGCACGTTGTATGTCCCCGATTTCAACCGCGTAAAGATGAAGTGCCCCGAAGCATCCACAGCGGTGGCTCGTGGCGCCGTGCCATCAGCGGTTTCAATAGTCACGCGCCCGCCATCGGCCAAGGTCCCGTCATCCTTGAACACCGCACCCGACAACGTCGTAAGATGCGCCTGCGCCGGTAGAGTCTGCGCGCCCGCCCCCACCGCCGCAATAAGCAGCGCCAAAATTAGGCGCACCGCCAAGCCGCTCCGTTCGCTAGGAGTCCCAGCAACAGCCCCGTAAATATCCATAAATCGCCCCAACGATTCTCCTCCTGTACAATTCCACATCCCCGAGGGTTCCGAGACGCTCATTCTAGACGCGTTACAGCAAGTAGGGTGATCTTTCGTTGTAAATTTGCCGCCCAAACGTAGCAGCCGAAGCGCGCACTTGATTGCCTTCGGAGGCCTTCCTTGACCCCGTTCCCCGGGTCGTCTAAACTACGTGTTTTGCTCATGTCCGCTGCGGCGGACCGATGTCCGGATGTTCGCCATCATGCGGGCGGGTTTGTTCGCCCGCCCTGCGAGCGCCCGGGGTGAATCCCGGGTCATGCTCATACCGAGCCTCCCGAACCCTGAAGGAGACAGGAATTGCCGAAACGTACCTATCAACCCCGTGTGCGGCGCCGCGCCAAGAAACATGGTTTCCGCTCGCGCATGAAAACTAAAGGTGGACGGAAGGTTCTTGCCAATCGTCGGAGAAAAGGACGCCACTCCCTCACGGTGGTCTGACCGTTCGCCGCTGGATTTCCCGCGCGGCTGCCGGCTGCTTCGCCGCTCGGACTTCCAGGCGGCGTATCGCGACGGCCGCCGCAAATCGAACCAACCGTTTCTCATTTTCATCCGCCCGAATGGCCGCACCGTCAGCCGTTTCGGCATGAGCGTGAAGAAAGCGCAGGGCGGTGCCGTCCTGCGAAATCGCATTCGCAGGCGCGTTCGAGAAATCGTCCGCTTGCATCGCCAGGAGATCGCCCCCGGATGGGACATTGTGATTCACCCACGCAGTTTGGCCGCCACAGCGGATTTTCCCTCGCTCGCCACCGCGCTGCTCGACCTGCTCCCGCGCCCCACGGCCACCACTACCTGAAATACGATCGGCCGGTAGCCGCGCCGGCGCCAGACTTCTCCGCGCGATTGCTGCGCCTCCTGCTTCGCGTCTATCAGCTCACCCTGGGACCATTCCTCGGCGGCGCCTGCAAATTTTATCCTTCCTGTTCGAACTACGCCCTACAAGCCATCGAGATACACGGCGCCCGCCGCGGCGCTTGGCTCGCACTCCAGCGGCTCGGACGTTGCCGCCCATTCACGCGCGGCGGATGCGATCCGGTTCCCGGCGCCGGGGAGCTCTCCTAATGGAAGAAATGTCCGACGGACGCCGCGCATTTATCGCCATCGCGATCTCCCTGCTCATTCTTCTGGTGTGGAGTCATTTTTATAAACCCCCAGCCCCTCCGCCGGCGCCGCCCGCGTCCGTAGGACAAACCGCACCGTACGCCAACAACACTTCGCAAGGCCCCCTCCCTCTCGCGCCCGCCACCGCGAGGGCGATGGCTGCTCCGGTGCAGTTAGCCGCGATCCAGGCCGACAGCGAACAAACCACCGTGATCGAAAGCCCGCTGTACCGCGTGGCGCTATCGAATCGTGGCGGTGTGGTAAAGAGTTGGGAGCTCAAGAAATATTCGGACGATCAGACCCCGCCGCACCCGCTCAACCTGGTAAACGACCAGATCGCCCAGCAACTAGGCGACTGGCCTTTCTCCCTGACTCTGGTCGATCCAACCATGGAAGCGAAAGCGAACTTGGCTCTGGCGGTGGTCAGCATCGGCGGCTCGAAAGCGTGTCCGCTAGCAGGCCAAGCGCCAGCGCCTGCGGTGGACACCAAAAGCGCAGCCAAATCCGCCGCAAGCAAGCTTAAAGCGGTAGCTTCAGCCGCTCCCGCGAACGGCGCTAACCCAGCGAATCCGCCCGTTCCCGCAACGCTGACGGCCCCCGCGGACATATGTTTCGCCTGGAGCGACGGACAGCTCGCGTTCACCAAACGCCTGAAGTTCGACGCCACCTACGTGGTGGACGTCGAACTCTCGGTCACCCTTAACGGTTCGCCGGTGCCCGCGGCGATCGCCTGGCGCGGCGGCTTTGGCGACCGCAACGTCTACCAGGCCGCGCAGCTGGTCACCGTTTACTATCGCTCCGGCGGCAAGCTCACACAGATGCCGTACAAGAAGCTCGGCGTTTCAGGCCACCAGGACCAACGCGTCCTGCAGGTTGGCCCGCTCGAATACGCCGGCATCGAAGACCAGTTTTTCACCGCTGCGTTTCTCCCCAACGGCCCCAGCCTGGATCTCTGGCATTGGGTCCGATTCCACGACGTCACCGTCGACGACAAGCCCACCCAGGAACCGGTAGCCAGCATGGCCGCAGGCAGCGCAGTCCCCGGCCCGGTTGACCTGCGCGTTTTCGTGGGACCCAAAGACTTCGACCTCCTTTCCAAGCAGCATCCGCCGATGGAAGATCTGATCAACTTCGGCTACATCAGCATTCTCGCCAAACCGCTGCTCTATACCCTGCAGTGGATTCACCGCTACGTGCCCAACTACGGTTGGTGCCATCGTGCTGTCACTCTGGCGATCAACATGGTGCTTTTCCCGCTCAAGGTCCAGAGTTGGCGCTCCATGCAGAGAATGCAGATGGTGGCGCCGGAGATCAAGCAGATCCAGGATCGCTACAAGAAATACAGCATGCGCGATCCGCGCAAGCAGGAAATGAACAAGGAAGTGATGGCGGTGTATAGCCGCGAGGGCATCAATCCCATGGGCAGTTGCCTGCCCATGCGTCATACAGATGCCGATCTGGTTCGGTCTTTACCGCATGCTGACGGTCACCATGGAACTGCGCCATGCGCCATGGATCTGTGGATCCACGACCTGTCCGGAAGAGACCCCTACTACATTCTGCCGATTCTCATGACCCTGACCATGTACCTGATGCAGAAAATGACCCCCACCGCGAGCGTCGATCCCGCCCAGCAAAAAATGCTGACCTTGATGCCGCTGATGATGGGTTTTCTCTTCTTCCGCTTCTCGGCCGGCCTGATTCTTTACATTTTCACCAGCAACCTGGTAGGCATGGCTCAGCAGTATTATCTGAATCGCAATAAGCCGGCGCCGGTCAACGCCAAAGGGAAACCCAAGAATAAAAGTGGTGGTTGACGCGCCTTCTGGCTGTACAGTCTCGGTACGAGTACGATTCACGTTTGTTGATTTACGTTCGACGCTGTTATCTTTTCTTGGCGGTTCTTTTGATTTACGGTTCGGAGTCGGGGCGTTCTGTCGGAGTGGCTGAAGGTACGTGCCCCATGGGTCGACCTTAGGTGTGGTGTTTTGGAAGTAGTTTTGAGTTGTTGGTTTTCTGCGCCCCGTGCTAACGGCGGCAGAAGGTGAATATGATCCCACAACCTGCGCGCTCCCAGTCCAGCACTGAACTTCGCCTCGACCCCGCAAAGACCGAATCGGAACTCCGCCGCTTCCTGGATTTAACGCTAGCCGAGATGCAGCTCGCACTCACCTACAAAATCACCGTCACGTCCGCCGCCGACGGTGGCGCCGACCTGGCCGTCGCTTTCGATGGCCCAGACTCCGCGATGCTTCTCGACCATCAAGCCGAGCTCCTGGTCGCCTTCGAATACATCGCGCATCGCTGGTTGCGCCTCGATCCGCGCCAACACGACCTGGTCCGCTTCGATTGCGGCGAATTCCGCGCCACCCGCCTCGAAGAATTGAAACTCTCCGCCCGCGTAGCCGCCCAGCGCGTCCGCGAAACCGGCCAGCAATTCCGCTTCAATCCCATGTCCGCCCGCGAGCGCCGCATCCTGCACCTGGAACTAACCGGCGCCGCCGGCGTGCGCACCTCGAGCGACGGCGCAGGCGAGCGCCGCCACGTAATCATCTACCCGGCAACTCCCAACACCAAGTAGCCACAGCTCTGGCGAGTGGAGCGTTTTTGTTTGGCAGTTGCCGCAGGCCTCCGTTTTTTTGGCGGGGTGCCGCACATGTCGTTTTCACGTGTGGGTTCTGCACGCCTTTACGCCTCACGCTTCCACGTCTTCGGGGTATTCTATTCTTCGCCGACGTTGCCAAGGGTGGGTGTTTTGCCGTTGTTTTTGCCCTTGGTTTCACACCCGCATAGTTCTCTAACGACTACCTGCAGTACAATGTCGCCAAGATTGCAGTAGGAGGGAAGCCATGCGTCCAGACAACGTAGAAGTATCGTGGGATGCCGCCAAGTCGAAGTGGCTAATCCGAATCCGAACTGGCGAAGAAGTAATTCGCCGTCATTGCGACGCCCCGAAGAACGCCGACGATCAGACTCTTCGCGCCGTTGCGCAGAAAACAGTACAAGACGAAGGCTACCAACTGGACCCGGCGCAAATCACCGTCCGTCGCTAGCCCCAGGAAGCGGTTCGCGAAGGACTACCAAATTGATGGCAGCCGGTGACGATAGTCGCGGGTTCGGAATGGAATCTCACGGCCACGTTGGTGAAAGCGAACTAGGTGGAAGCACGATCCACCGGTTCAGACCTCCACAATCTTTCCAACCTTCCCCACATTGAAGCAGGGCGTCGTTGCGACCTTGTCCTCCATCCCGGCGGCCTCATGAATGTGCCCGCAGTAAAGGCCGAGCGGCTGGTGCCGCTCGACCCATTGCCGCACCGCCGGACTCCCACCATGCTTTCCTGGTGCATACTCATCGAGCAGCGTCCCGAACGGCGGTACGTGTACCGCCAAATAAAATTGCGTGAGCGAGTCGAACTCGCTCAGCGCCTGAGCGATTTCCTCCTCCGTGTATTCTCCCGGCGTATTGAACGGAGTGAGATTGCTGTAACCTAGCCCGGCCCACACCGTAGGCCCTACCGTCCGCACCTGCCGGTGAAAATCAACCAGCCCAAATTCGCGGCAAAATTTCTGAGTGTCCCCGTGCGATTCGTGGTTCCCCGGAAGTATCCAGGCACGCTCGCCGAGCGGAGCTACGAACGCGCCGCAGCGCTCGAGTCCTTTTCCAAACGTGGAGAGATCTCCTGCGGAGATATAAATGTCGGCGGGCTGCGCCAGGGCCCGCGCGAGCGCGCGCAGGTCGCCGTGAATATCGCTGAAGATCATTATTTTCATGGCGTGACCGTCATGGGGTGCTCATGCCGTGATCTTCATGGCGTGTTGGGCGGAACTTCTGCCTCTCCGTCTTCCGTCTGATCATCCAGGTAATCGCCCACGCGGAGCCAGCGCTCTCGTAACATGTTTCCGTTGCGGTCGAAAATCACTTCCAGGGTCAGCGGCACCACCCGGCTTTTCGGCAGCGCGCGGAATCGCAAATCGCCGAACTCGACGATTACCCGATCGCCCTGCCGCGCCGTGTGAATCATTGGAAAGCGCGCAAAATTCCAGTAGGTCTGCACGTCTTTGAGTTCCACCGCCCGCGCCACGTAGTCGTTGGGCGCCGAATCCTTTACGAACACAAATTCGGGCGGCTCTTTGTCGCGCAGATCGAAGTGCGAGATGTATACCCCCGCCGGGGTGCGCACCAACCCGTTCCACACCCACAAAGACGGCGGCGAAGGCAACGCGCCCAGGCGATCGATGGCGAACCCGGTGCTATTGGCAAATTGCGCGACGCGCCCGAGCGCCCGATGATGCTGCACCGCGCACGCCGCCAGATACAGCAGCGTCACGCACACTCCCACCCGGCACCAGCGTTCGCGGGTGATTTCTAGGTGGTGGCCCAGAAAAGCCGGCAACAGAAAAATCACCGCGAAGATCGCCGCGATGAGCGCCACCACCCACAGCGAAAACGGCAGATCGATTTTGCTGCAGAGCAGCCACACCGCTAGCGCCGCCGCGCTGAACAACGCCCACATCGCGATTCCCCGTTCGCGACGCTTCGTCGCGCTGCCGGATACCCAAGCCGCGACCTGCGGCGCCAAAACCAGCGCGGTAAACGTGAAGTCGATGATGAATAGCACGTCCCAGGCCACCCGATTGCCGGAGACCGGATTCCAGATCCGCGTGCCGTAGGAGGTCATCGCGTCGAGCAGGATGTGGCTGGCGAACCCTACGGCGTACGCCCCGACCAAAAACCACATGCTTGGTGACTCGCGGCCGCGCCACCGCAGCACCTTCCGCGTAGCCCACGCCAGCAGCAAGGCAAAAAGCGGCAACGCCAACAACGAATGCGTGAATCCGCGGTGATACTCGATCATCGCCATTACGTTCCGCGAAAATTCATAACTAACGAAATCCGCGTCGGGAAACATCGACCCGATAGTCACCGCGGCGATTCCCACCCGCGCTCTGGTCGATCCCTCCGGGCGCGCAAAGTACGCCTTCCCGATCAGCGCGCCGGCAATCCCATGTGTGATCGTGTCCATGCAGGACGTTGATTGTAGATTCTCTCTTGAACTTCAAGCAAATTTATCGACGATGGAGGCGCTCAAGTGAAGCGAGGTGGGTGCCCCAGGTGTCGATTTCGCACCTGAGTTCTCTACGTTTTTGACTTGGTTTTGTTTTGCGTACCGCCGTCGTAGCCACGAATGGGTCGGCCCCAACCGCTTACACTATTTGAATCAGCGGACGACGCTTGGCCACAACCTTGCCAATAATTTGCGCCGAAATGCCCGCGCCGGCAAGCGCCAGTTGCGCCGCGGCGGCCGCGGGCGCGTCCATTGCAACTAGCAATCCGCCCGAAGTCTGCGGATCGAACATCAGCAATCGAATTTCCTCCGGAACGCCGTCCGCAAATCCCACGCAATCTTGCACAAACTCCCGATTGTTGCGCAATCCGCCGGAGATGAACCCGCCGCGCGCCGCATCCAACGCCCCCGGCAAGTATTCAAGCTGGCGATGATCGATCTCCAGCGAAATTCCGCCAGGAAGCGCCATTTCCCTCGCGTGCCCGAGCAAACCAAATCCGGTAACGTCGGTGACCGCGTGGATCGGCGTCTCCCGCCCGTACGCCTTTTCGAAATCGAGCAGCGCCGCCGCGGTCGCGCGATTCAGACGTGCCATCGATTCGATGGCCGCCGCCACCGCGAACTCGGGGGCGCTCTCTTGTTTTAGCGCGGTGGCGATCACTCCCGTGCCCAGGCGTTTGGTGAACAATAGAACGTCCGATTCGCGCGCGCCCACGTTCCGCCACACCCGGCTGGGGTGAATCACGCCGGTCACCGCGTAGCCAAATTTTATTTCTTCGTCGCGAATCGAATGGCCGCCCAGGACCGCGCACTCCGCCTCGGCCATTTTCGAGAGGCCGCCACGGAAGATTTGCTCGAGGACGTCCGGCGAGCCGCCCGCGGGAAAGCCAACCATGGACAGCGCGGAGATCGGCCGGCCGCCCATTGCGTACACATCGCTCAAGGCGTTGGCTGCCGCGATTTGGCCAAACGTGAATGGGTCGTCGACGATTGGTGTGAAAAAATCCACGGTCTGCACCAGCGCTAGATCGTCGCTCAGGCGATAGACGCCTGCGTCATCGCTGGTTTCATATCCCACAATTACCGCGGGATGACTTGTCGCCGGCAGCCGGCGCAGCACCGAGTCCAGCATGCGCGGGCTCATCTTCGCGGCGCAGCCTCCCGCTTTTGAACCTGCCGTCAACCGGATGGTGTCGCTCAAACTTTGCTCCCGCGTAGTACCATTTCACCCGTCTGTTTCACTCCGATGCTGACATATTTTATGGAAGCTGCGGAACCGAAATTGGGTGGGATCGATCTTGAGGATTTCAAAGCCACGCGCCGCCGACAGCTAGGCCCTGCCGCTATGCCGGGGGGACACATCGAATCGGAACGGTAACCGAGATTTTGTCGCTGGTTTCGGCTAGCATGTGGCACTTTCCATCAAACACCGCGCCAGGTTCCATCACCAGGCAGGGGGTGTGGACTTCACCGCCGACCACCGCGGTGGATTCCAGCTGCACGCGGCTGCGTGCCACGATCACGCCATCAAATTTTCCGCTGATCACGACCACGTTGCCGTCGATCCGCCCCTCCACTTCGGCGCGCTCACCCAGAATCAACGACTGCTCGGAGACTATCGTACCTTTCACGTGGCAATTGAGCCGGAATGTTCCGGGGAACTCGAGGGTGCCCTCCAGCTTCGCGCCTTCCTCGATAAACCCAGTCCAGTCCGCTGTTTCCAGCTTTCCTCGCGCGAGCAAACCCCACGGCATTGGATCGCCTTTCTAATTACTACTATGGTAGTAGTTACTTTAGCAGCCGGTCGTATATCCTCACCAAATCTTCGTCAGTGTAAAACTCAAAGATCAATTCCCCAGGCTGTTTCGCAGTCCGTTGGTTGATGGTTACTCGGGTCCCGAACTCATATTCGAGCTCCTGGATCGCCGCCTTGGTGTTGGCGTCCAGCGGCGGAGGAGCAAGCGGCGCCGGCCGCGGAGCTCGCGTCGCCATCTTCTCAATCTGACGGACGGTGATTCCGCCTTTTGCGGCGCGCTTCGCGATGCTGAGTCGCTCGCGCGGATCCATGATTCCTAGGAGCGCGCGGCCGTGTCCGGCCGAAAGTTTTCCGTCTTCCAGGAGTTCTTGGATGGGTTTGTCGAGCTTGGTCAAGCGCAGAGAATTCGCGACGGTGGCGCGGTCTTTTCCCGTGCGATCGGCGGCTTGCTCCTGGGTGAGGTGAAATTCGTGAATGAGCTTCTCGAATGCGCTGGCTTCCTCGATCGGATTTAGATCTTCGCGCTGAAGATTTTCTACCAGAGTCATTTCGAGCGCGAAGGCTTCGCTGACGTCGCGCACCACCACCGGAACCTTCGGGAAGGCGCATCGCTGCGCGGCGCGCCAGCGACGCTCTCCGGCAATTAGCTGGTAGCGGTTCGCTTGCTTGCGGACGATCAGCGGCTGGACGATTCCGGTGGTGCGAATCGAGCGCGCCAGTTCTTCGAGAGATTCTTCGCGGAAGCGAGTGCGCGGCTGATAGGGACTCGGATCGATCAGGTCGATATCGACCTGGATGTAGCTTTCTTCGGGGCGAGCGGCGGGAGTTCGAGCGCCCGCTGCCGCCACTGTGGTCTGCCCGCCGACTAGATCTGCGGCGACTGGTGATGCCGCCGCTGGCGGTGGTGGGGATGGCGGATTGGCCGCGGCTGATGGCGACGGTTCCGGCTCCCGAATTAATGCGCTAAGCCCCCTGCCCAATGCGTTTCGCGACATTGGTCATTACCTCCTGTGCTAGCTGGATATAACTTTCTGCGCCTTTGCTGTGAATGTCGTAAAACATTACCGGCTTTCCGTGGCTGGGCGCCTCGGCGAGGCGCACGTTGCGCGGAATTACGGTGTTGAAAACTTGCGCTCCAAAAAAACTGCGCAAGTCAGAAGCGACCTGGCGGGACAGCGTGGTTCGGTCGTCATACATGGTCAAAAGAATGCCTTCGATTGCGAGCGCGGGATTAATCGTGCGGCGCAAGCGGATTAAGGTATCGAGCAGCTCGGAAACGCCTTCCAGCGCGAGATACTCGCACTGGATGGGGACTAAAACGGAATCGCTAGCGGCCAGCGCGTTTAGCGTGATCAGATCCAGAGCCGGCGGACAATCCAAAAGAATGTATTGATAGCGGTCGCGAATAGCATCGAGAATTGCCTTCAGTCTGTACTCGCGGTTTTCCATTCCGACTAATTCTACGGACGCTCCGACGAGATTTCTGTCGGAAGGGATGAGCTCCAAGCCCTCGACCTGAGTTTGCATGACGATTTTGTCGAATGGCTCGTCAAGAATCAGAGCGTGGTAGAGCGTGCGGCGGCCGGGATCTTTGGGAAAGCCCAAGGAGCTTGTGGTATTGCCTTGGGAATCGGTATCGATAATGAGGATGCGCTGCTCGGCGGCGGCGAGCGAGGCACCGAGATTGACAGCGGTTGTGGTTTTCCCGACGCCACCCTTCTGGTTGGCGATCGCAATGATCTTACCCAAAGAATTCTCCAAGGCCCGCGAAGGAATTTATCACAGCGTTTTGCATATGCAACTTGTTTCACGTGAAACATGTTTTTGGGAAGCTCGATCAATGGCTATTTTGCGGAGTACCTGTCAAATTTTAGCCGGTCGGCCGAAAGAATGACGTTTCACGTGAAACATTTAACCGGAGTGTCATGCGATTTCGAGTGTTTCACGTGAAACACTCGCTCAACGAGACGGATCGCCTTGGATTGTTTCACGTGAAACACTATTTACGTTGGGGGCGTTTCACGTGAACACAAAAACGGATTGAGGCGCGATTTCGAGCACTCGACGTCGAAAGTTGTGCCTAGCGATGGGTCGCGGAGGGAATTGTTTCACCTGAAACAGTTGACTATGGCGAAGCGGCGCCAGCCGAGTGTTCGACGCTAAACATTCGCTCAACGCGCAGGTCGTCACTGGATTGTTTCACGTGAAACATCAGAGCACAGTGAAGTGGCCCCGAGGAGTGTTCCGGGTGGAGCGCTCGGGTCTACGGCTCGGTTCGCCCTCTGACTGTTTCACGTGAAACACTCGGGCTGGGAAGGAGCGAGCTGGGAGAAGGTTGTTCCACGTGGAACACTCCGCTGTGGATCTGCTATCCACGTCAGCACCGCGATCGCCGCGATCGCCACCTCCATCAGGGGATTGTTTCACGTGAAACATCTGACGCCGTGCGGAATGGGCTAGGCGGCCCGATTATGTTTCACGTGAAACACTCGGGTTGGGAAGGAGCGAGCTGGGGAAGGTTGTTCCACGTAGAACACTCGGCCGTGGATCTGTTCCGCCAGGGGATTGTTTGACGTGAACCATTCGTCACGGAAAGTGCTGAATACAAAGTGTTTACTTGACGTCAAACATCAAAAGCGAGAGACAAAACCATGGGGGAAAACAGTGTTTCACGTGAAACTATGGAGAAACTAAACCAAAGAACCGGCGACGATGTAGCGCTGCTGAGAGCCGAGAATAAGGGAAGGTTCTTGCCAGAACCAACGGGAGTCTACGTGGAGGGACGGCATGGCGTCCGGACCAACCCACAGGACGGCTTTACCGCCGGGTGAAAGGTACGAGGCGCCCCAATCGAGGAGTGCTGGAAAATCGCCAACCGCACGGGCGGTCATGAAATCGAAATGCCTTCCGTCAGGCACCCATGCTTCCGCGCGGCCTCTAAAGATTTCGACGTGCTTCAAATTCAGGGTCCGGACTACCTCTGCCAGGAACGCGGCTTTCTTGGCATTCGACTCGATCAGAGTTACTTGTAAATCGTGGCAGATCAATTTTAGGGCTAGACCGGGAAAACCGGCCCCAGAACCTACGTCGGCGAGCCGACTTTTTCCAAAATCCACAATTCTTGCGGCCCAGAAGGATTCTCCGAAGTGCAAGCGCAACATGGCGTCGGATCCGCGCACAGAAGTGAGTGAAATTCTTTGATTCCAATGTCTTAGGAGGTCCAAATACCGCCAAACCGATGCGCACAAATCGGGCGTGGCGTCCACGCCATAGGGCTTTAAAGCCGCACGAACCGCTTCCGGACTGTTTGAGTCATAGCTCATAGCTATTTATACATACAACCCCATATCTAATGTGCAAAGAGCGCCGATGTTCTGCGTGTCTCGCAAATCATTCGACCACGAGCCGGGCTCGAGCGCTTCGGTTGTTGACACGTTTAGCGGTAACGCTTTATCGTGCTTCGTCGATGAAAATTCTAGTCATTGGCGGCGGCGGGCGCGAGCACGCCATCGTTTGGAAGCTGCGGCAGAGCCCGGGCGTCGAACATATCTGGTGCGCGCCCGGCAACGGCGGCATTTCCGATGACGCCGAATGCTTCTCTGGCGATGTGAAGGACGTGAAAGCCCTGGCCGCGCTGGCGGAAAAGCTGCGCGCCGATCTCACCGTCGTTGGTCCCGAAATTCCGCTGGTTCTGGGCATCGCTGAGGAGTTCGCATCGCGCGGACTGGCGATCGTCGGCCCGGCCGCGCGGGCGGCGCAGCTCGAAGGCAGCAAAATATTCGCGAAGCAATTCATGCAGCGCCACAAAATTCCTACTGCGGCAGTCTATCAAATTTGCGAGAGCGCGCTCGATGCTTATACCGCACTGTGTGAAGTCGACTGGCCGCTGGTGATCAAGGCGGACGGGCTGGCTGCAGGCAAAGGCGTCCTGGTGACGTCATCACCGGACGAGGCGACCGCGTTTGTCGAACGCGCAATGGAGAAGCACGAATTCGAAAGTGCCGGCAACCGGCTGCTTCTCGAAGAGGGCCTGCGAGGTGAGGAACTCTCTTACATTGTTTTGACCGACGGAAATCACTGGATGCCGCTCGCGCCTACGCGTGATTTCAAGCGCGCGTTCGACGGCGATAAGGGACCGAACACGGGGGGGATGGGCGCGATCTCCGACGACGGGTTGCTCAGCGCGGATCTCGAGCGGCGGATTCGGGAGCAAATCGTCGAGCCCACAATCGGTGGCCTGGCCGCGGACAAGATTCCCTACCAGGGTTTTCTGTACTTTGGGTTGATGCTCACGGCGGAAGGGCCCAAGGTGCTGGAATTCAATTGCCGGCTTGGGGATCCCGAAACGGAAGCGCTGGTGATGCGCATGGATTTCGACCTGGCTGAGGCGCTGAGGGCCTGCGCCGATAGAAATCTTAAATCATTCTCGGCGAAGTGGAAGCCCGGGGCGAGCGCGTGTGTCGTGATGGCGTCCGAAGGGTATCCTGGGAGTCCCAAGATCGATCGCCGAATCGATGGTCTGGGGCGATCGGGGAATGGGATGGTCTTCCATGCCGGGACCGCAAAGATGGGTTCTACATACTATACATGTAGTGGTAGAGCGTTAGTTGCTGCTGCTGAAGGGCTCACAGTGACCGAGGCGCTTGGTCATTGTTACGACATGTTTAGTAGCATTAGTTTTGAAGGGTGCCACTACCGGCGGGACATCGGCAAGGTAGCCAGGCCCGAGCGGAGCGCGGTAGGGGCTGCAGAACGGGCCGGGGCGGAATGAATATGCCCGAGGTCAAGCACCTGTTTCTGTGCAAGATCCACCGATTCCCGATGGAAGAGGTGGAAGAGGCTTTGGCGATTTACGAGCAGGGGTTGAAGGGCTGTATGCACGGCCGGAAGGGGAGTTCGCGGCAAATCTCGCTGATGGACTGCGAGACATTGGCTCGCTTTGGGCTGGCTCCCGGAGTGGTGAAAGAAAACATCACTGCGGTTGGCATGGATTTTCAGGTGCTGGCGACGGGGATGCGGTTGCGGATCGGAGGGGCGCTTCTGGAGATCAGCGGGCCGTGCCATCCCTGCGCGCGGATGGACGATATTCGCAAGGGTCTGCGACAGGAATTGAAGGGGCAGCGAGGGTGGTTGTGCCGGGTGGTGGAACAAGGAACGATCCGGCGCGGCGATTCGATCGAGGTGGTGGCGGCGCTTGAAGCGGTTGGCGCTGCTGAGAGTCGGGATGAAGTTCTAAAGACATAATTAAACTCGAGGAAACCAGGGATGATGCCGACTGCAAGTCCGCTCGTGGGAATATTGATGGGTTCGGATACCGATCTACCGGTAATGGTGGAGGTTTCACGGACGCTAGAGAAATTCGGAATCGGGTATGAAATGGAAGTTTGCTCGGCGCACCGTTCGCCGGCGCGGACCCACGAATACGCGTCGAAGGCCGCGGAGCGTGGGCTGAAGGTGCTGATCGTGGGTGCGGGCGGGGCGGCGCATCTGGCTGGGGTGGTGGCGTCGGTGACGTCGTTGCCGGTGATTGGCGTGCCGCTAGCGACTACTGCGCTGAACGGGATGGATTCGTTGCTGGCGATCGTGCAGATGCCGGCGGGGATACCGGTGGCGACGATGGCCCTCGACAAGGCTGGGGCGACGAATGCGGCCATTTTGGCGGCGCAGATATTGGGGACGTCGGATCCGAAAATGGCGGAGCGGCTGAAGGGGCATAAGGAAGAGTTGGCGCGGTCGGTGCAGGAGAAGAACGCGCGGTTGCAGGAGAAGATCGCGGATCTGCGTTAGCGACGCGGCGCAGAACGGCGACCGCAAAATCGGCGCCCGCTGACCGCGTAAGGTTGGCAAAGTGCCACCACGGGCCGCTCATACGGAGGCCGTGCTGGGCGTTTGGGAGCCTGTTCGACGCCGGAGAGCAACGCGCCAATGCACATGTTCCTGAACGCGCGCCTCCGATAACGTTTATGGATGGTTTCCGCCGGTTGCGCATGCCACCGACGGCCGCCCCATTTTCAGAAATGGTTTTCGCTGGATCTCACGCTTTGGGTAGGGGCTATCCCCCGCGGGCTCTGTGTCCCCGCCTTCCGCGCTGATCGGGTGTCGGTCGTGACCTCGAACCAATGCCGAATACCGCAAAAGAACCGATACGACGGAAGGCCGGCGATTGCTTCCGACGCCGAGGGGCGTGGTGCCCTCGCACTATGAAGAACTAGCTAGGTCTGCTGAGTTCGCCGAAATCAGTTGTGCGACGCCGGCGCCAGCAGGAGGATCTTTCCGATGCCGCCTTTCTCCCCGAGCACATGCGCCTCAGCCGCATCACGCAGCGGCATCCGGCGGCCGATGGGCAGAACGAACTTGCCGTCACGCACATCATCGGCGAACTCACGCACTTTGGAGGGATCGGGCTGCGCCAACACGCGTTTAATCTTCACGGTCGGATTCTGCGCCGCGGCACTTTCCGGCAAAACAGCGGTATAGCCAAAGGAGCCTTGCGGCTTTACCTTCGCGATCAGTTTCGCCGCAACGTCGCCGCCAACGGTGTCCGCAATTGCATCCACGAGGCGGAATTTCTCAATCGCATCATGGTCATCGATCGCGAGCACCCCGGCAACACCGAGGGAACCAGCGTCATCGAACTCTTTCCCGCGAACGCCGGCAATTACCTGTGCCCCGATTTTCTTCGCCGCATGCACTGCGGCGCGCCCGACACTGCCGAGCGCGCCCGTTACCAGGACAACCTGGTCCTTTTGCACTTGTGTCGCAAGGCGCACAAGTTGGTCTCCCGTGACCGCAATCAGCGGGATCGCCGCCGCATCCGCGAGGTCCACGCCATCCGGCAGATGGGTCACGTCCGAATCCTCCACTGCCACCAACTCGGCATAGGTCGCGTGCGAGAGCGCAAGAACACGATCGCCGGGCTTGAAGTGCTTCACATTTGCGCCCACCGCCCGCACGACGCCACTCACGTCGCGGCCCAGAATTGCAGGAAACGACAACGGAGAGTCCTTCTGCCGCCTCCCCGAGCGGAGTTTCCAGTCAATCGGATTGACGCTCGCAGCGGCCGCCGCGATCAGTACCGTATTTCCGCCAATCAGCGGTTCGGGAACATTGTCTTCAAATTTCAGCTTCTCGGGACCACCATACTCGTGCAGCACAACTGCCTTCATCGCGTATCTCCCATGCCGCTCGGCACACCGCGCGGTTTATTTGACCTCTACCGGCTGGCTTTCAGGTTACCAAAAATCGGCGGTCCAAACTGGTTGGGAACGCGATTTGCGCTGCCGCCTATCCGCTTTGACGTATCGGGCGCCGACGAGCTGCTGGGTGGCCCGGGCACAGCCACCGCCAAGAGTGGCTGTGCCATGACGCATTACCAAAATTGTGGATGCGTGATTCTTAGTCTCGGAAGTATTGGGATTGGATGTTTTTTGCGCGACGAGTCGCGGGGCTACGACGGGGTTACAAGCCGAAGTCAAAAACGTAGAGAACCAGGTGTGAAATCGACACCTGGGGCACCCACTTCGCTTCGCTTGAGCGCCCCCAGCGTCGATCAATTTGTTGGATTATCCAAAGGAGAATCTACCAGGCTGGTGGGTGCGACAACGCGCGATAGGTCGGATGCAAAGCTAAATACTCCACACGCGGATAGGGCTGCAGGACATCTCTCGACAATCGACGCTGCGCAAGGCAAGAATGTGCTGGTGATTGGCGCAGACATCGCGCGGCAGTGCATGGAGGAGCGGCGGATCGACGAGATTGTGATTCACCTTGCGCCGGTGTTGCTCGGCGAAGGGGTGAGGTTGTTTAGTTGTCCTGGGCTAGCGAATGGGATTCGGTTGGAGACGATTGGGGCTGCGCAATCGGGACAGCTTACGAATTTACAGTTTCGGGTGGTGAAATAGGTATCAGGGCGAAGTCAAAATCGTAAGTCAAATCCGCACCCTTAAACGCGAAGGGTGCGCCACCCTACGTCAAATTCAAAATCAAATGCAGAACCAATTCAAAACCAAATTCAAATACCAATTCAAAGGCTAAATCACAATAACTGCCCGTACAATTGCCACAACCAGGAATGTTGTGCCACTACTTTGGCGGGGGCTTTAGTAGCGACGGTGCGCCGGGCGGGCGCTCCTGGTCGGGCTGCTTCGCGTTTTTGGCGGGGGGTGGGGGCGGCGGTGGAGCTAGTAGCCATTGGAAACCTTGTTCGTGATCGATTAGGGCGATGGCTAGGGTGGCTTTGGCCGGGGTTAGCGCGTTGAAGCAGGCGCGGAAGTAGGGCACGGCGGCTGCGGAAAGCAACTTCGAGGTATCGCCGCTGAGCACGGTGTTTGCAACGGCCGCCATTTGTGGATCGCCCTGGCTGATCGCTTGCAGGCGGGGGTCTTGTTGGCGCAGCAAATCCAGGAGCGTTGGAGAGTTTTCGCCGGCGGGCGGATACTGGATTTCCATCACGGTGTGCGGGGCGGTCTTTTCTGGGGGCCAGAGTTGGGAGTAGCGTGGGCGCTGAATCTTGGTATCCCAAAATTCGCCGCGTTCGGGCTGCTGATTCAATCCGTACTGAAGGGTCCAGACTTCGGCGCCGTAGTCGATTTGGTAATCGGCTAGCACCAGTTCGACTAGCGGCTGGTCCTCGGGGACGTCCAACTGGCCATGAACTTTCTTCATCATGTTGCTGAGGCGGATGCGCAGGCCTTCTCCTACGTCCTCGATATCCTTTGCTTCTTGACCGGCGACGACGCTTGCTTGCATGTGTGGGGTTATCGCGGTGGCGGTATGGGCGTGCAGGTTTGGTAGTTCGGTATCGAGGCGCGCCCATTCCACTGGGGGGGACGGCGAATTCCAGGAGATCGCGCCTAGCAGGACTGCGGCGCGGCGGCCGCCTAGGGGCACAATGGCCGGGGCTAGCGCGTCGGGTTCGATGTGATTTTCAATTGAGGCGATTAGGATAGCGTCTTTGAAAACGGCGAGGGTCACGCGTCCGGCGGCGAGGTTGGCGACCACTTCGTCGTGCTGTTCGTATTCTTCCTGGGGGGCGGCGTGAAGCGGTAAGCGTCGCAGCGGTGGGAAAAATGCTGCGACGGTGGCGATCGCCAACAACGCGATCGGCTTGCAAAGGCGGTGGCGGAGACTTTGGTTTTTAGAGCCTGCTTGCACGCAATCCCTGCTTCGCGGGACCGGGGATACTGCTGCCGCTAAATCCGCTTCGCGGTTCGCGCTGATGCGGCAATTGTGAATGGAGCTACTGGGAACGTCAAGAAATCACATTCGAGACCGAGATTCAAAGTCAGAATCAAAAGTCAAAGCTACAGTCAGAACCAAAGTCAAAATCACAAATTCAAAATCAAAACACCCACCCTTCCCAGAACCAGGGAAGAGTGGGGCACTCAAGAGGCATGGAAGCGTGAGGCAAGACCTAAGGCGACGACCCGCCCGACACGTGAAACCGACGTGTGGGCAGCTTCAACAACTCAGGCATTGTTGCGGCGGCTTTTGTCGCTGGCGGATTGGATGGCGGTGATGGCGATTACGTTGGCGATGTCGGTGGCGGAGCAGCCGCGGGACAAATCGTTGGCTGGGCGCGCCAGGCCTTGGAGAATTGGGCCTAGCGCGGTGGCGCCGCCGATGCGCTCGACTAGTTTGTAGCCGATGTTGGCGGAATCCAGGTCGGGGAAAATTAAAACGTTGGCGCGGCCTGCTACTGGCGATCCGGGGGCCTTGCTCGCGGCTACTTCTGGGACCAGGGCGGCATCGACTTGGAGCTCGCCGTCTACGGCCAGCTGGGGCTGGCGTACTTTGGCGATGCGGAGGGCTTCGCGAACTTTGGCTACGCGGGCGTGCTCGGCGGAACCTTTGGTGGAAAACGATAGCATGGCCACGCGCGGTTCGGCCTCGAGAAAATCACGGGCGCTATCGGCGGTGCTTAGGGCGATCTCCGCTAATTGCGCGGAGGTTGGGTCAGGCACTACGCCGCAATCGGCGAAGAGCAGCACGCCCTTTTCGCCAATGGTTACCGGCCCGCGCTCTCCGCGGTCGGGGAGCGCCATCAGGAAGAAGCTGGAGACCAGGCGGGCGTCCGGGGCTACGCCGATTCCGTGCAAGGCGGCGCGGACGGTTTCGGCGGTGGAGTTCGCGGCGCCGCCTACCGAGCCGTGGGCATCTCCTGCGGCGACCATCAGCGAGGCGAAATATAGAGGACGGCGGGCTTGCTCGAGGGCTTCGTCGAGGCGGATGCCTCGGGAACGGCGGCGCTCGAGATAGATGCGGGCGTAGGCGTCTAGACGGTTGCTCTGGGCTGGATCGACGATTGCTACCCCAGACAGCCCGAGGCCCATTTCTTTCGCGGCGGATTCGATCGCGGGTTGGCGGCCTAGTAGAGTAATTTTGGCGGTGCCTTCAGCGGCAGCTTGTGCGGCGGCGCGGATTACGCGGGGATCTTCGCCTTCGGCTAGGACGATGTGGCGGCGGTAGCCACGGGCGCGGTCTTTGAGTTTGGCGAGGATCTGCACGGGCAAATACGTTAGCACAGGCCGTTCGCGGCGGGCGCTAAAAGGCGACGGGGAAGTACTCAGCTGCAACGGCCGCAAGCGTGCATTCCATACGACTTTATCGGTGGCAAAGTGGCGGTGCGGACGAAATAACTTATAGTCTCTCGCCAAATAAAGGGCGGAATTGCAGGTGTGTTCGCTGTTATGGGTTGCCTGCTGACGCTCGCGGTGTGGCGTTGCGAGCACGCTGCGGCGGCGGTCCGCCGAGCCGACGTGGAGCTTCGTCGTGAGGTCCAAGAGGGGTTGCCGGTCGGTTCCGACAGATCAACCGTCGAACGGTTCCTGAACTCTCATGGCATCCCGAATGGTCGCTATCTAAAATTGGGGCTGGATGATGAGCATTTATATAGCGACAAAACTTGGTATCTTGGGGCATCGGCGATTCGATGAAACTGATCTGTACAGCGTTAGAAGGCGTCCACTCCGGCCGCTCCGGTCCAAGTCGTAGGTTTGAGCTACGCGCTTTATGGCTTGGACTGGCAGGGCTGTGGCCTCGCGGGGTACGTTCTGGGTGCTGGTTCTTGTAGAATGTAAGCCTGTGAGACGCAAGACAATTCTGTCGCACGGAAAGTGTGGGTCCTGTGGGCTTATTTAGTAGAGCAGATGGGTCGAAATCGCCGGGATCGATACGGCATAAGGGTAAGAAGCTTTCGGAGATACTGCACGCGCACCAGAGGTTTTTGTCGGGGCACACGGATGCGGAGCGGGCGGACTTGGCCGGCGCGGACCTGTCGTATGCGAACCTCAAGGGCGTGCGGCTGGGGTATGCGAATTTGCAGGGGGCAAACCTTTCGCATGCGAACTTGCGGGATTCGAGTTTGACGTTTGCCGATCTTTCCGAGGCCAAGCTGGATCACGCCGACATTTGCAAGAGCGATATGACGGAGGCGCGATTTCCGGGGGCGGATTTGTCTGGGGCGAAATTGTGCGGGTCGGAGTTGTTGCGGGCGGATTTCGGGAATGTGAATTTTCGCGGGGCGGACCTTTCGAATGTGAATTTTCGTGGGGTGAATGTGAAGGGCGCGAATTTTCAGGGAGCCAACGTCACTACTACTGTTTTTCGAGAAACCGATTTGGAAGGCGTTGACCTTTCCGGGTTGGACCTTAGCACGACGCTGCTGCCTTGGGATTGGAAACCTGCGGCTGAGGTGAAGAAGTAGGTTCGCGCGGGCACTGAGAATCAATACCTGCAAACGTTGAAACTGGAAGGCAAAACCCCTACACGCAGACACGACCTGTGGGGCACCCACCTGCACAAAAATCAAAAGCAAAATCAAACCATCCGCTAAAGACCAAGAGGCGGAGAGGCCGCCTTGGCAGAACCTTGCCGCGGTGGTCAGGCGCGGTTGCTTTTTGGTTTTTGGAAGTCTTGAGGTCTGAGTCTTTCGGGCAGCAGTGTCGGGCCACGAACGAACTCGTTGGCTGGGGTAATGGTTGCGTTTTTTTGCTTTGGCAATTGGGGGAGCTGAGCTTTTCCGACAGGAGTGTCGGGACCACCGACCGTCGGTCCTGTTTGCGGTGGGGGTGGGTGGTCGTTGCGCTTTTGGTTATGAGAGAGTTGGGATGGAGTTGTTGCCGACAGCAGTGTCGGCGCTGCTGCTGCAGCACAACTGCGGTGCGCACGTCGCACGTTGCTGCGAAACAGATCGTGTATGCGCGGCTAGCTTCGGGCGGGGATGTCGGCTGAATCTGCCGGAAATGGGGCTGGGATGGTGCCGCGGGCGGCGGGATTTCGGCGGCGGGTCTCAATGCCTAGGCGCTTGATCTTTTGGTTTAGGGTGCTTAGGGGGATCTGGAAGCGCTCGGAGGCTTCGGTTTGGTTCCAGTTGGTGCGCTCTAGCATGTCGATGATTATGCGGCGCTCTACTTCTTCCAGGATTTGGAATAGGGAGTGGGATGGGGCGGTGGTTCGACCACCCGATTCACCTGGCATGGGCGGCAAAAAATCGGATAGCTGCAGGCGCACACCTTTGACGATTTCGCGGGTGCGCACGCTTTCGGGCAACAAATCTATGTCCATTGCTTCGTGCGTCGATAGCACTACGGCGCGCTCGGCGACGTTCTCCAGTTCGCGGACATTGCCTGGCCAGTCGTAATCCATCAGCAAGCGCAGCGCCCCTGGGGAGAACGATCGGAGAGGCTTTCCGTTTTCTTTACAGAAGCGCTCAAGAAAACGCTCGATCATCAAGGGGACATCCTCGCGGCGATCGCGCAGCGGAGGAAGATGAACGGAAATCACGTTGAGGCGATGGAAGAGGTCTTCGCGGAAGCGGCCTTCGCGCACCAGGGTCATCAAATCTTCGTTGGAAGCGGCCAGGATGCGGACGTCGACCTTGATGGTGTCGGTGCCGCCGAGGCGCATGAATTCGCGCTCTTGAATTACGCGCAAGAGTTTGGCCTGGGTTTCCGGGCTCACCGTGCTGATCTCGTCGAAGAAAATGGTGCCCTGATCGGCCACTTCGAATAAGCCTTTTTTGGAAGCTACCGCGCTGGTGAAAGCGCCTTTGACGTGGCCGAAGAGCTGCGATTCCAGCAGGTCTACGGGGATCGAGCCACTGTTCACTGGGATGAAAGGCTTGTCGGCGCGTGTAGACGCGGAGTGAATTGCTTTAGCGATGAGTTCTTTGCCCGTTCCGCTTTCTCCAGTGATCAAGACGGTGGAGCGCGAGGGCGCGATCTGTGAAACCAGGTCAAACACCGCCAGCATTTTGTCGCTTTTGCCGGCGATATTCGGGAAGTTGTAACGCTGCTTGAACGCGCGCTTGAGCTGGACGTTTTCTTCGCGGAGGCGGTGGCCCTCAATGGCCAGCGAGACTTGGGCGATCAGCTCATCATTCGACCACGGTTTGGTGATGTAGTCCTGCGCGCCGCTCTTGAACGCTGCGCGGGCCATATCGATCGATCCGTATGCCGTAATCAAGATGATGGAAAGGGCCGGCTCGCGGCGGCGAATTTCACGCAGCAGCTCGAGTCCGTTGCGGTCCGGCAGGCTAACGTCGAGCAGCAATAGATCAAATGGGCGGACTTCCAGGCAAGCCAGGCCCTGGGCGCCGGTTTCCGCGTTGGTGACGTCAAAGCCCTCCGAAGAGAGCAAGGCATCGAGGCCTTCGCGGATTTCCACTTCGTCGTCGACGACCAGTATGTTTCCTTTAGGCATGAACGGTATTCCGTGCGGCCGGGAATTCCAAGCGGAAGGATGTCCCCTTTCCGGGTGTCGACCTGACGTCGACCTTGCCGGTATGTTCGTGGATGATTCCGTAGCTCACCGAAAGGCCCAGACCGGTGCCTTTTCCCGAAGATTTTGTGGTGAAAAAGGGATCGAAGATGCGGTTGAGATGGTCGGAAGAAATTCCGGTGCCGGTATCGGTGATTTCGATTTCCACCGAGCCGTTCTGGGCGGAAGTGCGAACCTCGAGCATGCCTCCGCCGGACATGGCGTCGCGCGCATTCATGAACAGGTTTAAAAAGACCTGCTGGAGGCGCGGCGAGGAGCCCAGGATGGGGGGGAGTTCCGCGGCCAGCGAGCGGATGACGTTGATGCGCGCGGTGCGGAAGGGGTGCTGGACGAGGGAGAGGGTTTCCTCGACCACCGAGTTCAAATTCACGGGGATGAATTCCGCGGGTCCCATGCGCGAAAAATTCAAAAGGTTGTTGACGATTTCGCTGGCGCGGAAGGTTTGCTTGACGATCTTCTCGATTGTTTTCTGGCGCGGATCGTCGCCGGGAATCTGTTTCGATAGCATCTGGATGTAGTTGGAAATCACCGCCAGCGGTGTATTCACTTCGTGGGCTACGCCCGCCGCGAGTAACCCGAGCGAGGTGAGTTTTTCGTTCTGCAGCACTTGTTCTTCGAGTTGGACGCGCTGGGTAATGTCGTCCAGCAGGATCAGCCGGCCGAGGCGCGCGCCGGTCTTGCCCATCAGCGGGGCGATGGAAGCGTTGATGATGAAGGTGCGCCCGGAGCGCTGCTGCAATTTTAGTTTGTAGATTCCGGAGACGCGTTCGTCGGCGGCGCGGGCGGCGAGTTCGGCGACTAAATCTGCCGGCAACACGTCGGAAAGCTTGGCGCCGAGGGCTTCGTTACGCGCAACGTCGAGCATTTGCTCGAGCTGGGGATTCCAGGATTCGACGCGATCTTCGAGGTCGACCGCGAGGACGCCGACATTGAGGGATTCAACGATATTCTCGCTGAAGTCTTTGAGGCGTTCGATCTGCACGGCTTTCTGCTCGAGGGAGCGATAGAGGCGGGCGTTCTCGATGGCGATGGCGACGTATCCGGCGATGGTCAGAAGCAATTCGAGGTCTTCGCTGGATAGGTAGTCGCCGTCGACGGTTTTTGCGAGGCCGAGAATGGCCACGGTGCGGTCGTGAAAACGACAAGAAAGGAAGTAGTTCAGGTCCAGCTGGTCGATGGTCCGGCGCACCGAATCGGTCTCACCGATGGCGGCGCGTGCCGATTCGAAGAATAAACATCCGCGCTCGAGAGCTGGGCGCGCGGGATCGAGGAAGCTAAGATCGAGCGGGCCGTCGTATTGCAACCCCATCGACTGCGCCAGTGCGAAGGTCCCCGGATTCCCGGGATCTTCTAGAAAGACGGCCAGGCGGTCGACCAACAGAGTTTGGGAGATGCGATCGAGCACCGATCCTAGCAGCGGTTCGAGGCGCACTTCGTTGGTCAGGGCGCGACCGAATTCAATTAGGGTGCGGCGGAAGTCCAAGCGGTCGCGGTAGAAGAAATGGTCGAGCTTGGCCTGTACCCAGTCGCGCAGGGGCTGAAACAAGAACGCAGCCACCACGATGGCCATCACGTTGCCGGGGGCGCCAGTGGGCCAGGCGATATGGAAGAGCTCGCCGATGAGCGCGACGGCCACAAAATAGATGGCCACTACCGCGCCAGTGGCAAACGTGTAGGCCAGGCCGCGCTTGAAAATTACGTCCACATCCATCAGCCGGTAGCGGATGATGGCGTAGCCAAAGCAAAGCGGGATCAAGACTAGAGAAAGAACCGAAGCGCCCATCCACGGATGCAGGCGGTCGATGAACAGCGGCAAGATATAGAACAGGAAGAACGGGAGTATGCCGGCCAGGGTCCCGCCGGTAATCCATTTCAGTTGCTGGCGGAGGACGCCGCTGGGGGCGCGCAGATAGCTGCGCAGAAAGATGGTGGCCGCGGCCAGGAAGTAAAGTCCCAAATAGACGTATTCGATCTGATCCAGAAAATGTTCGTTGGCGACCGAGGGCATGAAGTCCAGCATCTGCGCGGCGACGCTGACGTGCAGCAGCAGCAAGCCCGCCGGGAGAGCGTAAGTGGCCAGCAGTTTGGGGAGCAGGCGCCCGCGCCGCTCGGGAAAAACCAGGGCGAAATGCACCAGCAGGGCCGGCTGCAGCAACAGGCCAACTACGTTGCCCCAGTAGATGGCTTGGTCAAACCCATTGAGTTTTCCGGTGTAGTGAAACGAATAGAAAATGAATGAGACCAGGCAGAAAACGTAGAAGTGCATGGCGCGCGGTGCGTTCCATCGCCGCGCAAAAATGAATAGCCCGATAAAGAGATACAGCAGGCCCACCACGCGCACCGAACTCTCAAACGGCCCGGGCGTGCCAGTGGGCACGGTTACCAGCTTGGCCGAAAACGCCTGCCCGCCGCGTTCGACGTTGTATTCAACGCCGGTCCACACTCCCAATCGCCAGAGGCGCCGGGTAACTTGCGTGGCGCCATAGACCGCAGTGCCGTCGATTCCCTTAAGGATGTCACCGGGCTTGATCCCAGCGTTGGCGGCCGGGGAGTCCGGGAGAATGTGCCATGCCTGCACACCGTCCTGGGTGTCTACCCACGAAACGCCGTCATCCGGAGAGTTAAAACGGGAGCGTTGCTCGAAATTCAGGAAGGCGAATACGATACCGGCCAGGGTGATGATGGCCAGTAAAACAACTGTAAGGCGGACTCGAACGCTTTCGTTCATCGAGACACAAAAATAGTAACAGAATAGCTGTGCAAGTGGGCTTCCAGATTCCCGGAGATTTTGTTCTGGTATCCAATTTAATATCTTACAGTTAAGAGGTAGGGGGTAGAGCGTTGCGGGCAGCGGTACTAGTTTCGGTAGCTACCTTCCCGTTTCTAGTAGCCTAGCCTACGTCCATTAGAATTGAAAACTTAGCGACCCACGGATCGACCGGGTCGAGGGCACCAGCAAAACCAAGCCATCGCGGGGCGAAGCTACAGAAACATAGCCCTGGTCCAAGAGATTACCGAAATCGGCCACGGCTTCAAAATGGCCGGGAAGGGCTTGGCGGATGACCAGGTTCAAATTCGGGTCAACCCGGAAATAACTTTCTCCGTAAGCATCCTGGCGGGACACGGTGGTACCGTCGATCCACTTGTAGCTAACGCTGAATTGGGTTCCCGAACGCGGAATCCGGGCCGATAGACGCCCGGCGACACTTTGCCGGTAGCGGGTGCAAAGGGAGTCTCGAAGTTCCTCCACCGCATTGCCTAGCGGAGATTCATCCGGAGCCAATGCTCCAGCCCAGGCGTAGATTAGCGCCGCGTCGAGATTGTCTGAAATTTTCTGGTGATAAGCCAGACGGGTGCCCCAGGAACTGGACGCGCCGGCGTCGTAGGCAAAGGCATTGGAGAAAAAGTCCTGTAGGAAGTCGGAATCCGCTACGTTGCCTTCGCCGAAGACCGCGGTGTGTGCGGAGTGGTCGTGAAACACGGCGGCTTGCAAGCCGGACTTACCGCCCAACGACCGTTCGATGGCGACCTCGGTGTGTAGATTATTTTCGAGCACGGAGTGCCCGTGATTGACCAGCAGGGTCGGAAACGCATCGAGCGAATCGATTGCCGATTCGACGGTACCCAGTTCGGAGAGGGCCGATTCCTGCGGAGTGCGGCTGGTTACGGTGAAGGTGCTCTGCCAATTCGGGCTGAGCTGCACCATCACTTCGCCGTACGGCCGTAGCGCATTGGTGGTTCCCTGTAAGGTGGCGGATAAATATTCCGCGCCGTATTTCGCAAAGACGCGGTCGCCCACGGTAAATTGGCGCTGGTGATCGAGGCGCAGGCCACGGAACGCCGGGCCCAATGGACCCACGCGGGATTCGCGCATCACCAGGCTGGTGACCGTACCCGGGTCGCCTTCCGGGAGCCATTCAGTAGCCAGGCCGCCAGCGGAAGCCAAGTCTTCGTAACTGTATTGCCCGGCGAAGAGCAGTTTATCGCCCGATTCGAGGCGGTCCAGGTAACCGAACTCGGTTCCGGGAGAGTCGGCTAGATTGGAAATCGATCCGGGATGGCGGGCGCCATCGATGAGCTCGACTTCGCCGCGAGGTTGGTCAGCCATGGCCGCTTCGCGACCGGTGGGATAGTCGACCATGACCACGCCGGAATCATCGAAGCGCAAGATGGTGCGGGTACCGGTGGTGCTGCGCAGCACCCACGCCCATTCATCGGATGCCACGGTTTGTTTGGGCTGCTTGCGCAAACCTTCGAAAGACGACAACAGCGATCCCACGCCGATCTGCAGCAGCGTGGTGTGATCGCCGGTGACCAAAATGTGCTGTTGAATGGCGGGCAGAAAACCGGCGAGGGTAACGCGGATGGTGTACAGACCGGGCCGCAAGGTGTCGCTGAGGAAGCGTCCACTGACGTTGGTGAGCAGCTCCTCCGGTGCAGCGGTGATCAGCGCTTCGCCGCTAATGAGCACGGTCGCACCCATCTGCGGCGTTCCGCTGGGATCGACCACCAAGCCCGATATGCTGCCCAGACCCGCAGCTTCCGCGCACCCCGGCAAAGCTGCCATTACGAGCAGCAAGGCTCCGAAATGCAGGCTGCGGAATTTCACTATTTCGCGGCCTCCTTGACCGTGAACTCCGCGGAGGGAGTGATGGTCTGTTTGCCTAGGTTGTCGGTGACGCGAATTTCCAGTTTGTATTTGCCGGGAGACAGGGAAGAAAGGGCGACCGGCCGTTGCAGGGTCAACTCCTCGCCGTGCTCGTTAAGCTTGTCGCCGGTCTCGTCGATCTTCATGACCGGATTGGGGTCTTTACCCTGGGTGACTAGATATTCGACCGAAGCATCGGATTTATGGGTCTTATCGTCGACTTTCAAATTGTACACTTGCAGATAGACGCCCAATGATTCGCCGGAGTAGAACGCGCCGTCAATCTTGGGCCGCACTTTCATGTCGCCCAGCACGAACTGGCCGAGCCCAATGTTCTTGGAGGATACCGGCATGATCTGATCGGCGATAATGAGCGAGCTGGAGGCTAGCTTGTCGTCGTCGTAACGCGGAACGGCGAGGCGGGTATTGACCGCGCCCACGTTCCCGCTGTTTACATCCTTCATCACCACGTCCAGGCGGTACAAGCCGGGACTGAGCGGGACAGCCTTGCTGTAGACGGAAGCGCCCTTGGCCATCTGCGGCAACTGCGCGTCGGTGGTGTCTTTGTGAATGGTATCTTCGAAGGTGTTGACGACTCGCCCGCTCAGGGTGGTGATCCGCCCGAAAATGTTGATCACTGCGGACGATACGCCGTCTTTACCCTGGAAGAACATCTGCTTGTTGGGAACCTGCAGCATGATGGGCACCAGAACGGTGTCGCCGGTGATCCGCAGGAAATCGAACCGATAGTCGAATTTCACCTGGTCACGCACCATGCGCTCGGTCACCACGGATTCCAAATCTTTAAATTTTACCGGAGGAGCTTTCTGGATGTTGGCGTAAAGCTCGAGCCGCGTGAATTCATTCTGGTTCTCGGGCTCTCCGCCGAGCGGCGCCGCCAGGTGGGTTCCGTCGGTGTTGTTAAAGCGAGCAGTCTTGGAGGCCATGCCCATGGACTCCATCTGGGTCAAACCGGCACCAGGGACGTACAGTAGGGCGTCCTTTTCGGACGGGTCCATGGTTAGGTGGTATTCGCCGGTCATGGTCGGATCCACGAACTCAATTTCCACGTTCTCGCCAATTCCCTCAAGGTATCGATAGCGCCAGTCTTCGAAGGGGTAGGTGGAAGTCTCGCCGCCACCCTCGCTTGCCGGCCGCTCGTACGATCCGCCGGAGGGATGTGAATCCACTTCATCCGCGGGTCCCCACATGATGTAGATGCGGCCGCGGTCGGTTTTCCACCCCGGGATGCCGGAGGCGAAGTGCTCGTTGGTATAGGCAATGCGGCGATAGTGTTCTTCTTTGAAAGTGTTTTCCGTGGAATCCGCATCAGGGTTGCGGCGTTGCCAGAATGCCTCAATGAACTCTTCACGCTCTTCGTTGGTGGCCAGATGGATGAACGACGATCGCTCTTCCGGCGTGATGATGTAGACGACGTCTTCGTTTAGCCACTTCTTGTAAGGGCTATCTAATTCTTTGTAGAGCTCTTTGTCCCGCTTCTTGCGGTTTTCGAGGTCTTGCTTCTTGTTGCCCGTGGATTGCGGTTTGGCGTTGTCCTGCGCCTTTTCCTTGTCGGCGGGTTGCTGGTCAGTCGAAGATCCGGACGAACCTTGTTGCTGAGCTTGCAGGAAGACACGAGGAGTGGCCAAACCCAAAATAACCAAACTACCCAAGATCAAATATCGCCGATACGTCATAGAGAAACCCTGCCCCTATTCTCGCGCGGAAGTTTAGCTCGTATATAGATACAGGTCAATTCAAAGAATTCTCGCCCCGGAATCGCCCTATAGGAGATGAGAGGCGACTTAGATGCACCCGGGTTGCCTCGGTTCGGGGGCTCTGGGGGGCCTGGAGGTCTGGAGCCGGGGGGGAAGGCTGGGGACGCTACGGGGGGAGAAGCCGGGTCGCTGACGGATACTTGTTATTCGGAGGCGGTGGGTCCCGTTTTTCGGTCTTTTGAGCGATCTCCGGCAGCCTATTCTGCGTTGCTCACGTCCAAGTGCAGTGGACGGAGTGTTTCATTCGCGTCCCAAACTCGTTACAATACTCAGGAAGAAGCTTGCAGCGTCCAGGGCGGCTGGAATATTGCCCCCTGGCAACCCACACAGCGGTTTGGACCACGCGATTCCGATCGCCGAGCCGAAACACCCGGAAACATTTGATTCGCTTGGACCGTATAGACATCTGACACCGCTGAGGCGGTAGCGGAACCTTCTTCAAGGAGCACAGGCACGGTAATGAAGACCTGGAAAAAAGCCCTCATCGGGGTTGCGGTGGCATTGGTACTGGGGATCGCGGTAATCGTCGGGATCCAGCAAGCGCATAAGGGCGTTGTGGCGGTACAGACCGGCCAAGCCACCCGGCAAGACGTCACCGCCATCGTTACCGCGTCCGGCGAAGTACGCCCGAAGACCTACACCAACGTGCTGGGAGAGGGCATCGGAAAGATCACGGAAATCGATGTGAAGGAAGGCGACTACGTCAAGAAGGGCGACATTCTGTTGCACCTGGAAAGCATTCAGCCGGCGGCGGACGTCGAGGCCCAAGCGGCGAGTATCGACGCCACGGCCGACTCGATTAAGGCGGCAGCCGCGGCGCTGCAGTCCGCTAAGGCCACTTTGGCCCAGCGGCAATCCGACCTGGACAAGGCTAAGCTGGACTGGGAGCGCAGCCAGGGCCTGTTCGATGCACAGTTGATTTCCAAGCAAGATCACGACACGGCCAAAGCCACCTACCTGAGCGCGTCTGCCGCAGTGGACGCCGCACGAGCTCAGCAGGCGCAAGCGCAAGCGGCGTTGGAGCAGTCCCGATCGAACCTGACCCAGTCCAAAGCGATCCTGACGCACACGCAGGACGTCCTCCGTAAGACTACCTATCGCGCACCGATCAATGGCTTGGTGACCTATATTGCCGTGCGCGTCGGCGAGAACGTGGTTCCCGGGATCCAGAATGCGACGGGCAGCTACCTGCTGACCATTTCCGACATGTCGGTGGTGACCGCGGAAGTGAAGGTGGATGAAACCGATATCGTGAACGTGAAACTTGGCCAGCCCGCGGATATCACCATCGACGCTGTTCCCGGAAAGGCTTTTGCCGGTCACGTGACCGCGGTTGGCGACCAAGCGCTGTTGCGATCTTCGGGCCTGGCGAGCACGCAGACCGAAGCCAATACGCAAGAGGCCCGCGATTTCAAAGTGGTGGTGCAGCTCGATAATCCGCCGGATAGTCTTCGTCCTGGTCTTTCGGTGACTGCGAAGATTCGCACAGCGGAACGGAAAGCAGTGCTGACCATCCCCATTCAGGCGCTGGCGATGCGTTCCAAGCACGACCTGGAAGAGGCTAGCCAAGAAAACAAGAGCAAGGGTGAGGTTACCCTGGCCGCCGCTAAGCCGGTTTCCGCCGCCGATGCCAAGAGCGACATCCAGGGAGTGTTCGTGGTCCACGACAAGAAGGTGGATTTTGTTCGCGTGCAGACCGGAGTGACCGGCGTCACCGACATCGAAATTACCAGCGGCTTGAAGGAAGGCGATACCGTCGTTACCGGCAGCTACAAGGCGCTTCGCAGTCTGAAGCCGGGCAATACCATCAAGGTGGACAACTCGCCGGCGAAGCCCGAAGAGTCGAGTACCTAGCGGATTTCCAAGGAGTTATGAATTCCCATGCCGGCTGAAACGAGTGTCGCTTCGCAGTCCTATCGCCAGGATTTGGTGGATAGTGGCATCGTCATCTGCACGGAAAACCTTTCCAAGACCTACGTGATGGGCTCGGAAGAAGTGCACGCGCTGCAAGGCATCAACCTGCAAATCCACAAAGGCGAGTACGTGGCGATTATGGGGCCGTCTGGGTCCGGCAAATCGACGCTGATGAACCTGATCGGCTGCCTGGATAGTCCTTCCAGCGGGAAATACTGGCTGGCGGGCCGGCAGGTGAGCGAACTGGACGACGACGAATTGGCGTACATCCGCAACAAGGAAATCGGGTTCGTCTTTCAGACTTTCAATCTTTTGCCGCGGGCCACTTCCCTGCACAACGTGGAGCTTCCGCTGATCTATAACGGAACTCCGGCCGAAGAGCGCATCGAGCGCGCTAAGGAAGCGCTCGCACAGGTGGACCTTACCAGCCGCATGATGCATCGCCCCAACGAGCTATCGGGAGGGCAGCGGCAACGCGTGGCGATCGCGCGAGCGCTGGTTAACCGGCCGTCGATCCTGCTGGCCGATGAGCCTACCGGCAACCTTGATTCGGTGACCGGCGAGGAAATTATGGCGCTGTTCGTGAGGCTGCACGAGCAGGGCAACACCATCATTTTGGTGACCCACGAGCCCGACATTGCGGCGCGAGCACATCGCATCATCCGCGTCCGCGATGGGCGAGTGGAACGGGACGAAAAGACCCGCTGAGTGGCCATCCCCAATAGGTAACTGCTCTTGGTCTTGATTACGTTAGCTACTATCTGCCGCCCGAGTCCGACGGAAGACTGCAATCTGACTTGACCGCAAGTGGTTGAAGCCGTATACCCTGGCAACGAGACTACGGAGCAGACCCCATGAAACCAACTGTCCGCGTCAGCCTGATTGTGCTTTTCTTGTGTTCCTGCGTTGTTGCGCTGGGGCATTTTGCGCATGCCAATCCCCGCGGGCAGACCGGTGCCGCGGAGCCCGAATACCGCATTCGCGCGATCCGCTACGCGACGGTGCACGATTTTCCGCTTAGCGATTTGGTGATCGGGGCGCTTGGCGACAAGAAGATCGACGTGGCCATGATCGTGTGGCTGATCCAAGGTGGCGGGCACACTATTCTGTTTGACTCAGGCTTTCATCTCGACCGGGTTAAGTCGCTCGACGAATTTCACATTGCGGATTACTTGCGGCCGGATGAAGCGGTGAAACTTGCGGGCGTGGATCCTGCCGCGGTCACTGACGTGATCATCAGCCATGCGCACTGGGACCACCTGGACGGAATCGATCTATTTCCTAAGGCGACGATCTGGATTCAGAAGGCGGAGTTTGAATACTACACTGGCGCGGCTTGGCAGCCGGGCGGACAGAATGGCGGGATTTATCCGGAGGATGCGATCGAGTTGGTTCGGCGCAATACTTTGGGGCAGGTTCGGCTGGTGAACGGAGATGACGCGCTGAGTCTTCCGGGGATTCGGGCTTATACCGGTTCGCGGCACACCTATGCGTCGCAATATATTCGGGTGGCGGGAAATCCTACGTTTGTGCTGGCTTCGGACAATTGCTACCTCTATGAAAACCTGCGTCAGCATCGCGCCAGCGCAACGTTTGAGCCTGCTGACGAGCCTGGGAATATTGCGCAGCAGACGCGGATGATTTCGCTGGCGGGCTCGGTGGATCGGGTGGTGCCGGGGCATGATCCTGAGGAATTTGTGAAATTTCCTACTACTGGACGGATTGCGCGGATTAAGGATTAAGTAGCTGCGAAGTGGCGGCTGGTAGCAACTGGGCATTCGTCGAGGCGCTCGGCGGTACATGTTTCGGGTGCCCACCCTTTGCGGAGCCGGCGAAGAGTGGGCACCCGGAAAAGATAAGGCGTAGAACCGTAGAAGCGAAAGCAAGACCCCGCCCCAACCAGGAATGGTTGTGCCACGCTTTTGGGCTAATTCTTGGTCGATAGGATTTTCACCAGGCGGTAGTAGAAATCTACGCCGGCGTAGAATTCGTTTACTTCTACGCGTTCGTCGCGGCCGTGGGCGCGATCGTCGTTGATATCGCCGAATACTCCGGGGATGCCGTAGGTGGTGATTCCTTCGGCTCGGGTCAACGCTCCGTCGCTTGCGCCTGCATCCATTTCCGGCATTACCGGCACGCCCGGCCACATTTGGTCGCGGACTTTTTCAATAGCGGAAATCATCTCGGTCCCCAGTTGGGTAGTGGGAACGATTTTGGCCGGTGTTCTGTGGGGGTCCCTCGGCGCGATCGAAATCTGCGGATCGTCCACGACCTTGGCGAGCTGCTGACGCACCTGTTCGGCGCTGTGACCCGGCAAGATTCGGCAATTGATGTTGGCGCGGGCCATTTGCGGCAAAGCGTTGTAAGCGTGGCCGCCTTCGAGGCGCGTGGCCACGCAGGTGGTGCGCATGCGCGCGTTATAGAACGGCGATTCCGAAAGCTTGGCGATTGCCGCTGGGTCCGGCGGCGTTTTCAGAATGGCGGTGAATTCTGCCGCGGTTTCGCCGCCTTCGATCACTGCCTTGCGTTTGAAATACTCGCGGGTAACCTCGTTCAACTCAAAGGGAAATTGGAAGTGCTGGAGCTTGGCCAGGCCGTCTGCCAGACGGTAGATGGCGTTGTGGGAGGTTGGTTCCGAACTGTGTCCGCCCTTGTCGGTGACTTCCAGGGTGTAATCGGCGTAGAGCTTTTCGCTGGCTTCAATTCCCAGCAACAGCTTCTTGCCGTTTTCGCTTTCGAAGTTGCCGGCGTCGGGATTCAAGATGTATTCGGCATCGATCAGCTCGCCATGGTTCTTTAGCAGCCAGGCTACGCCGTTGTCGTCTCCGCCTTCTTCGTCGGCGGTCAGCGCCAGGATCAGGTCGCGGTCCGGTTTATAGTTTTCTTTCTTGAGGCGCAGCATCATGGTCATGAGAATCGCGTCGCCGTCTTTAACGTCGGAAGTGCCGCGGCCGTAGAAATAGCCGTCCTTTTCGAGAAATTTGAAGGGATCGACGGACCAGTCTTCGCGCCGCGCTTCTACTACGTCCAGGTGGCAAATCATCAGCAACGGTTTGCGGGCGCCGGTGCCGCGAAGGCGCGCCACCATGTTTCCTTTTGTCGGGGTTGGACCTCCGACGAAAACGTCAGCGGCCGGGTAGCCGGCGGCGAGCAGGCGGTCGGCCATGGCTTGCGCGGCGACGGTGGTGCTGCCCACGGAATGGGTGGTGTTGATTTCGATGAGCTGCTGGAAAATCTCGCGGGCGAGGCTGCGGCTAGGGTCGTCCGATTGGGCTCGGATCGCGACCGGAACGGTGAGAGCCAGCCCCCAGAAGAGAACGGCTACGCAATAAAGTTTGCGCGGCGATGGGCCGTTTTTCGCAAGAGAGGAATTCGTCATGATCGGGCTCCGAGTTTGGTAGGCGGTAATTTTCGTATGTCGTGAGGATGACGCTGCTGAGACTATCAAATCGGGAATGGGAGTGCTAGGCGCGGCGACGGACTTGGCGTTGGATGGGATGGTCCGAGCGTTTCGTTGAAGAAGAACACCCACCATCCACTTCAAGATCAAGACACCCACCCTTCCCAAAATCGTGCAAGGATGGGGCACCCGCAAGAGATAAGAGCGTAGAACCGTGAAGCAAAGGCCAACGCGCGAGCCCTGCGGCGGCCGAGAGGATTTCCACACTGCGGAAATATCCACATGGCCTGCGAAATGGAATTTTCTAGGAGAGCACTTGACGTTCATTTGTTTCCTGATATACTTTCTTGCTGTCGGCGATTTGGGGGTTTGCACTGTTGTGTGCCGACCAGTAAGCCGGTCAGTCAGTCATCCTTCCCTTTGAAGAGGTGAGGTTGGTTACGAATACCGGGTAGCGATAGGCGAGCTTCGAGCAGTTCCGTTCTGGCCTGGAGACAGGCTTTGACGGATATGCCCGGCGCTCGCGCCGGGTTTTTTATTGTTCCGCGGAATAGGCTGCAAACCTTTCCGCGCTCCGCCGGGAGCGGAGACGATTTCAGCCCCCGATTCGATAGTTATGAAGTACTCGAATCGCGCGGCTGCGATTGATGTTCTTTGACAACTGAAGGAAGCTGGCATTCCGGCATGAAGGCAATTGGCTTCATGACCGGAAAACCACAATGTTCTGCTCGAGAGATGTGCAAGTGGAGCAGTAAGTTTTATGACCACTTGCCCAGCCAACTCGTCCGGTGTTGAGGCTCGGGACCTAGCAAGATCCCGAAGCACAGCGATGGGGCGACGTTCTGGGTGAGTTTTATGGTCAAGTTATTAAGGGCGTACGGTGGATGCCTTGGCGCCAACAGACGATGAAGGACGTGGCAAGCTGCGAAAAGCCTCGGGGAGCCGCAAGCAGGCTTTGATCCGGGGATGTCCGAATGGGGAAACCCAACTTGATGAACTCAAGTTACGGCCGGCTGAATACATAGGCTGGTGCGAGTCAACCCAGGGAAGTGAACCATCTCAGTACCTGGAGGAAAATAAATCAAACGAGATTCCGAGAGTAGCGGCGAGCGAAATCGGAACAGCCCAAACCGGGGTGTTTACACCCCGGGGTTGTAGGACCGCATAAGTAGAGTTAACAATCTGGAGGTTAGGTGAACCCGCTGGAAAGCGGGGTCAGAGAAGGTGAAAACCCTGTAACCGAAAGCCTTCCAGACTCGAAGCGGTATCCTGAGTACCACGGGACACGAGAAATCCCGTGGGAATCTGGGGAGACCACTCTCCAAGGCTAAATACTCGTTGGCGACCGATAGTGAACTAGTACCGTGAGGGAAAGGCGAAAAGCACCCCTGCTAGGGGAGTGAAATAGAACCTGAAACCGTATGCTTACAAGCAGTCGGAGG
>CAWCKP010000011.1:0-362500 GCA_963796165.1 uncultured Acidobacteriota bacterium | reverse complement strand
ACCGGACTGGAGACCAGCATCATGCATCCCGCTATGACCAGGGCCAGGCACACCAAGCACTTCTGAAAATTAGCCTTCATGAATTCCTCCGTTTGGTGCGAGAAGTTGGGGAACTGCAGCGACCCAGCGCGATAGTCGCGCTCGTCGAGAGAAATGTCAATTGAGGTAAAACACGGAGAAAGTGCTGCCGGTGAAAGTCGGGCTGTGGATAACTGGCTAGACGCCCCAGCCGTGCTGTTCGCTGGGCCGAAGATTTTCGCTGAGTTCTTTGCGGATTTGCTCGAGGAAAACCGAGCTGGGGACAACCTGCTTGGGGTTTTCGGCAAGATCCGCGGTACGAAGACCGCGATCGAGCACGCGGTCGACGCCGCGCTCGATCCAGTCCGCTTCGGCGCGAAGTCCAAACGACTCGCGCAGCATCATGCAGACGCTGAAAATCGTTCCCAGCGGATTGGCGACATCTTTTCCGGTCAAGGAGGGCGCCGAGCCATGGATTGGTTCATACAGCGCGCCTTTTGGAGTGTCCCCCATGCTCATCGAAGGGATCAATCCAATGGAACCGGCAAGTGCGGCGGCTTCGTCGCTCAGAATATCGCCGAACATGTTGGAGGTGACGATGACGTCGAATTGCTCGGGACGAAGAACTAATTGCATGGAGGCGTTGTCGACGTACTGATGGTCAAGGGTCACATTCGGATATTTTGCGGCCATGGCCACGACGGTCTTACGCCACAACACGGAAGTAGCCAGAATATTGTGCTTGTCGATGCTGGTGAGATGTCCGCGCCTAGCCGCGGCGCGCTGAAAGGCATACCGCGCCACGCGTTGCACTTCCGGAACGCTATAAACTGCCTCATCGCGTGCGACTTCGATTCCGTTCTCTGTTCCGGTGTGATGCTTTCCGAAATAAATATCACCGGCTAGCTCACGCACGATTTCGAAATCGCAATTAGCGATGCGATCGAGGCGCAGAGGAGAAATTGTGCGCAGCGATTCGCGTAGCCGCAGCGGACGCAAGTTGATAAAGAGGCCCAGGCCGCGGCGAATTCCCAGCAAGCCCGCTTCCGGACGCTGTTCGAGGGGCAGCACCTCCCACTTCGGCCCGCCCACCGCGCCGAGCAGGGTTGCGTCCGCCGCGCGGCAGGCAGCTAACGTTTTGTTGGGAAGGGGTGTGCCGAAGGCGTCGATAGCCACGCCGCCAAAAGCATGTGGGAGAAGGTCGAAGCGATGCCCGAAGGCCTCGGCGCAATCTTCGAGAACCTGGGTGGCTGCGGCGGTAACTTCCGGACCAATCCCGTCGCCGGGAAGCACAACGATTGTTTTGTGAACGCCAGACATGCTTGATTTCGCTCGAAAGCTAATTTGCGGTCGCGTTGGTAGCGGTAACCGGTGACCCTTGTCCGCGGCGCACCTGATGGATGATGGTGAGTAGATCGCGGTCGTTTACTTGTTTCACTTCGTCGGCGCGCACCATGGCGGCGCGATAGCATAGATCCAATTCCTCAGCGGTGGTAGTGTAACCCAGCTCCTCGAGACGCGCGCGCAGCGCGTTGCGGCCCGAATGTTTTCCCAGGACCAGGCTGCGGGCGGGGACGCCGACGGCTTCGGGCGGCAAGATCTCGTAGGTGAGCGGATTTTTCAGAATGCCGTCTTGATGGATACCGGCTTCGTGGGCAAACGCGTTCGCGCCGACCACCGCTTTATTGGGCGGGACGGTAACGCCGGTGATCGTCGAAAGCAGGCGGCTGGTGGCATAAATTCGATTGAGATGAATGTTGGTGCCCGCGCCGTAAAGCTTTTGGCGGACGCTGAGCGCGGCGGCAATTTCCTCGAGCGATGCGTTTCCGGCGCGCTCGCCGATTCCATTGATGGTGCACTCGATTTGGCGGACTCCAGCGCCGATGGCCGCCAAAGAATTGGCTACCGCCATCCCCAAATCATTGTGGCAGTGTGCGCTCCAGGTGATGCTTGCGGGATCTCCGAGCCGTTCGCGCATTTTCACGAAAATCGCGGCGTATTCGTCGGGCGTGGAGTAGCCGACGGTATCCGGAAGGTTCAAAATTGTCGCTCCGGCGGCGATCGCAGCGGCCAGAACTTGCGCGAGATAATCCATGTCGCTGCGGCTGGCGTCCTCGGCGGAAAACTCCACTTCTGGGCAGCGCTGCCGTCCGTACTCGACCATCCGCGCGATGTGTTCCAGGGCTTCTTCGCGGGTCACGCGCAACTTGTATTTCAGGTGCAGGTCGGAAGTAGCGAGAAAAATGTGCAGGCGCGGGCTGGCGGCCGGCCCGAGCGAATCAAGTGCGGCATCCACATCTTCCTGGCGCGCGCGGCAGAGCGCGGCGACCCGGCATCCGCGAATTTCGGCAGCGACGGCGCGCACGCCCTCGCGATCGCCCTTGGAGGCGATGGGGAAACCTGCTTCGATGACGTCCACACCGAGATCTTCGAGCTGATGCGCCATGCGCAGCTTTTCCTCGCGGTTCATGGAGAAGCCCGGCGATTGCTCGCCGTCGCGCAGAGTGGTGTCGAATATGCGGACGATTTCCATTGCTTATGCGTCTACCCCTACCAGTAGACCTTGCCGGAGTTTTGGGGTCAAGTTTATAGTTTTTTGCCGCGCTATAAGGTAAGGTTATACTGGGCGCGCGCGAATCTCGCGACATACTGGGCGAGGGCAATTGCGCCGAGCCTGTCCGTGGACGGCGGCTGAGCCGTCTTCACTCTATCGCCCTACCCTCCTGGAGGCCCTGTGGATTTGGCCAGCCTGGAAGTTTTTCTAACCGTTCTCCGCGAACGGAGCTTTTCCCGCGCCGCGGTCAAACTTTATCGAAGCCAACCCGCAGTGAGCATCTCGGTTCGCAAGCTGGAGAACTGGGTGGGCCAGCCCTTGTTCGTCCGCGGTTCGCGCGCCGGCCAGCTTACCGAAGCCGGAGCCCTGTTGCAGGAATACGCGGAACGAATGCTCAACCTGCGGGACGAGATTTCCAGGGGCGTGCAAGACCTGCAAAATTTGGGTCGGGGGCGGGTGACCCTGGGAGTGAACGAGAGTTCGATTCACGCGTTGCTGCCGGCGCTGGCCCGCTACCGCAAGCTTTATCCAAAGATCCAGCTATCGATCCACCGCGTTTTCTCCCGCGCCATTCCCGAGGAAGTGCTGAACTACCGTTTGGATCTGGGAGTAACGTCCTATCGACCGGCGGATCCCCTGCTCACTGCGGTGGAATTCCTGCGCGACGAGCTCGCGTTTGTGGTTTATCCCGGCCATCGCTTGGCCAAGCGGCGACAGGTGGACGTCACCGACCTGGGCCAGGAAAGTTTCGTTGCGCACATCGTGGAGTCCCCCTACCGGCACAACGTGATGCAATTGTTCGCGCGGCATCACGTCCCGCTGCGCATGGATATTCAATTGCCGACCATCGAGAGCATCAAGAGATTCGTGCGCATGAAGATGGGCGTGGCGATCGTGCCGCGAATGTGCGTGCGCATGGAAATCGAGGAGGGTGAACTGATCGAAGTGAAGGTGCGCAATATGCGCCTGCCGCGGCATCTGTTCTTGCTGCATCGGCGCGACCGACCGCTTTCGCACGCCTCCAAGGCGCTAATCCGTTTGCTCAAGGATTAGGTGTTTCCGAACCCGCCGCGCATTAATATGCTTGTTATCAGTTATATATGAGAGGCCTAGGTCAGCCAAATAGACTGCCAAATATGCTGTCGATGGCTGGGGACGCCACGCTCCTGAACCGCTAGTCTTGCGGTGCAAGCGCGCCGAATCTATAGGCAGAGGTGCGTTCCATGGACATTCGACTGCATCTCAGCCCAGAAACGGAAGCGCGTCTAGTCGCCGCAGCGCGAGTCCAGGGATTGCCGTTCGAAAAGGCGAGTCCAGGGATTGCCGATGGAAAAGGTGGCTGAGAACCTCCTAACCGGGGCCTTGACCGGTCGCATTTCTCCCGATGCTCAGCACGCGCGAGGAACTTCACGAAACGCTTGCGGGCATGGCAACATACTCCGACCGCCTGCCAGATTTGCCCACCGAGAGCTTTTCGCGTGAGAGTTTCTATGAGGACTGGCTAGATGGCGGAGACGACGTACCCCGTCGATAGTAATGTCCTTCTGTGTTGCACAAAACCCAACCCATAGCGACTATCCCGCATCGTTGCAGCAATACCCGCCCCGGCGTCGTCTTCTCCATTCCGTTTCTTGCTACAATATGAATGAAAGCGAAACGCTTGCGGCGAGTGAAATCGACCTATGTTTGAAAATTTAACTGACAATTTACAGCGCGTATTCAAGAACCTGCGCGGGCAGGGCAAGCTCACCGACGAGCACCTGGACGCGGCGCTGGCGCAGATTCGCGAAGCGCTGCTCGATGGCGACGTCAACCTGGCGGTGGTCGACGAAATCGTCGGGCACATCAAAGAGAAGGCGGTGGGCTCGCAGGTGTTGCTGCAGCTTTCGCCGGACCAGCAGGTTCTCAAGATTGTTCGCGACGAGCTTTCGATTCTGCTGGGGAGCGAAGCCAAGCCTCAATTCGCGTCGCGGCCTCCCTCGGTTTGGCTGATGGTCGGGCTGCAAGGGTCCGGCAAGACCACATCGACCGGCAAGCTGGCGAAGTGGCTGGGCGCGCACGGGCACCGGCCGATCGTGGTTTCCACCGATGTTTATCGTCCTGCGGCGAGGGAACAGCTCGCGCAAGTGGCCAAAGCCATCAGCATTCCCTGCTGGCCGGGCGCGGGAACCGACAAGCCGCTGGAAATCGTCCGCGGGGCATTGAAAGAAGCCAGGCTGTCCGCCGCCGACGTGGTTCTGGTGGACACGGCTGGCCGGCTACACATTGACGACGAATTGATGAATGAACTCTCCGCGCTGAAGAAGGAACTGCAGCCGGCGGAAATTCTGTTCGTGGCCGACGCCATGATCGGGCAGGACGCGGTTCGGTCGGCAACTGAGTTTCACAAGCGGCTGGGCGTGACCGGAGTGGTCCTCACCAAGATGGATGGCGACGCCCGCGGTGGCGCGGCCCTCTCGATCCGCAAAGTGACCGGCGCGCCGGTTAAATACATTGGCGTCGGGGAAAAATACGAAGCGCTCGAAGCCTTTCATCCCGACCGGATTGTTTCGCGCATTCTGGGCATGGGGGACGTGCTCTCGCTGATCGAGAAGGCGGAGAAGCAGATCGACGAAAAGCAGGCTCGCGAGATGCACCGCAAGCTCCGCGAGAATGACTTCACCTTGGAGGATTTTCGCGATCAGTTGCGCCAAGTGCGCAAGATGGGATCGATCGAGCAGCTCATGGGCATGCTCCCGAAGGTGGGGCCGTTCGCCAAGCTCCCCAAAGACGTACAGGTAAACGAGAAGCAGCTCTCGAGCGTCGAGGCGATTATCAATTCCATGACCGCGGCTGAGCGCGCCGACGACAACCTAATCGACGGCCGACGCCGCAAACGAATCGCCCGCGGCAGCGGCACTTCGGTCCAGGAAGTGAATCAGGTCCTCAAGCAGTATGCGGACATGAAGCGGATGCTCAAGCAGTACGGCAAGACCGCGGGACGCATGCGCGGGATCGGCAAGCTCGCCGGGCTTCCGTAAGAGCACACGGCGCAAGTCCCCGGGTGGGGTGTGGTTCTTGCCGTCCTCAAGCTAGGATCCCTTTTATCGATCAGTGGAGTGCGGGGTTTGTGGTGGCGTGGTCGTCGCGACTGGCGGAGCGCGGAGGTAGCGGCTCGCAAACCTCAGGAAGGTTGGCCAGTTGGGACCAGTGGTGTGGCCGCCGCTATGCTGGCGGAACGCTATGTCGCCGGCGATCAGCGCGGTTTCCATAGGGGGCATTTCAGTCGTCCCCAGATCTCTCTTGCCCAGCAACTTGTACACCGGGCCAGCGCCGACTGCACCAAGAAACATGCCCTTTGCGTCTACCCAGCCGCCTTCCAGGCTCTGGGAACCGCTGCTAATGAACACTGGCCGCGGGGCACACAACGCGATCAGCTCGTGAGCGTCCACCGGCAGATCATTCACCGTGAGCGGACCGGCGTATTTCAGGAAATTGCCTGCCATCCAGTGATATTCCGATGCGGATGCGATGTTTTCGACCTGCTCGCCGAAATTGCGGCGGAGAATTTTGGCGCCGCCCGCCCCTGAGGAACCCACAAAAGCGATCGCGAAGCGCGGATCGTATGCCATGGTTACCAGCGCCGCTTTTCCGTATCGCGAAAGTCCTTCAATGCCCACCTCCTTAGCGTCTACGGATGGATCGGTTTCGAAACAATCGAGTGCGCGGCTTGCGCCCCACGCCCAAGCGCGCAACGCGCCCCAATCATCGAGGCTGCGGGGCTGCCCTTTGTTCACCAGCCCGATGATCCCTTGGGTGAGGCCCTCTCCATTGTCGGCCTGAATCGTGGCGGGAATCAGGGTGGCATAGCCCCAGCCTTTGGCGGCCACCTGCTGTTGCCATGAGGGACCATTGCCAACAAAAGCAGCCCACTGGGCCTCCGAGAAGCGCTTCCTCATGGCCGCCAGGGCTTCGGGACTCAAGCCGAACTCCATAATCACTGGCACCGGCCCAGCGGCATTGGCGGGAGTGGTCAGCGTCAACTGGATGTCTACGCTTAGGAGCGGATACGAGGAATTATCTACGTGGCCCACAAGTTTCTTGGTGATAACCGGGACGTCTCCGCTCATTTCTTTGCTCGTGCTGGTCACTTGCCAAATCACTTTCGGAATGATTTTCGGCACTCGGCCGTAAACTTCCCAGTCGAAATCTTCGACGATTTGCGGACGGCGCTCGGTCCACCACATGCTGGCGGTCTTAACGCGCTTTCCATTCTTCAAAACCAGCGGGTCGGGAAGGCTGGGGTAAGGGCTGACCTTGGCCTCATCGAAGTTGGCGGCGTTGGGCGACTTCGGGTCGCCGTCAGGGCCGCGTCGCAGTGCGGTGATGTGGAGTAAATCCAAAGTGCGCTGATGATCCTGCTCGGAGGTCGAATATGCCGGTGGGGGCAGGCTGCTCGCAGCCTGCTCCTGCCCGGCAGCACCTGGTTGACCGAAGACGACCAACACTGCCAGAAGCGAGCTAAGTAACCAACCCGGCAACCGCTTACGTCGCAAGATTTCCCCCAGTTCATATTGCGTGGCAGCCTTGCGGTGCCCGCCGGGCGCAACCCCGCGATTCTACCTAATGATTCCCCTCTCAGGGATACCCACAGGAGGTGAAATTAGGACCCTGGGTGGCGGAGTGGCGGAAATGCCCTTAGCCCAAAAGCCGTTTCTCCGCTATAATAACAGGCCGGTTTGACACAGGAGGATTTCGAGTGTTAGCGATTCGGTTGTCCAGGATTGGCAAGAAGAAGCGCGCATTTTATCGCGTAGTGGTCACAGAAAAGACTCGCCCCCGCAACGGACGATTTGTTGAAATCGTTGGCACTTACGATCCGCTGACGAAGCCCGCCGGAATTAAGCTCGATGCCGAGCGCATCAAGTTTTGGCTAGCCAACGGCGCCCAGCCCACCGACACGGTCGCCAGCTTTTTGCGTAACCAAAAGATCGTCTGAGACGTCCTACCTCAACAGCATCGGATTAGCTCCCGTTCATTTTCTTGCGGGCAGGCTGAACTAGCGAGTTGGGGAGGACAGGCGTGAAAACCTTGGTGGAAGATATTGCGAAAGCGCTTGTCGATCACCCGGAACAAGTCGGGGTCCGAGCGGTAGAAGGCGAACAGGTTACGGTCTTGGAGCTTCGGGTACATCCGGAAGACCTGGGTAAAGTGATTGGACGTCAGGGGCGCACCGCGAAATCGATCCGAACGATTCTGGGCGCCGCCGGTATGAAATTGAAAAAGCGATTTACGCTGGAAATCCTCGAGTAGTGCCTGCTCGCGATCTCGCCTACGTTACTTTGGCCCTGGTCCTTCGCCCGCAAGGACGGCGCGGCGAGGTGGCGGCTGAGATCCTCACCGACTTCCCGGAACGTCTTACCAAACTGAAGAAAGCCGACCTGCTGGACCGCAGTTCCCGCCGCCGCACCGTCGCGATCCGTTCCTGCTGGATCAGCCACAGCCGCGGCGGCCAAGCCATATTTCACTTTGAAGGTTCGAATTCGATCGACGACGCGAAGACGCTGGTGGGTTGCGAAGTTCAAATACCCGCGGGCGAGCGCGTGGCCCTTCCAACGGGCAGCCACTACATCGGCGACTTGGTAGGCTGCGGCGTTTTCGAGGGCGGACAACGTGTGGGCGTGGTGCGCGACGTAATGGTTGCCGGCGAGATGATTAGCGGCACGCCTAATTTGATCGTCGATACCCCTGAGGGTGAGCTGCTGATTCCTTTGGCCGCGGAGATCTGCCAGCGCATCGATACAGCGGCGCGGCGAATCGAAGTGGTCCTGCCGGACGGCCTGCGCGAAATTAACTCCCGCCCCTAAGCGGCAACCTATTGGACACCCCCTCTGGGTATCCTTGCGCTACAATCCGGAATATCCTGATGCGCTTCGACATCATCACGATTTTTCCCGAGTTTTTCGCCGGGCCACTCGACTTCGGCATTGTTCGCCGTGCGCGGGCGGCGCAACTGATTGACATTGCGGTTCACGATCTGCGCGACTACGCCCACGACCGTCATCGCACCGTCGACGATCGTCCCTTTGGCGGCGGAGAAGGAATGGTGCTGAAGCCTGAGCCGTTGTTCGAGGCGGTGGAAACTATTTGCGGGGTGGAAAAGCCTCCGGCCGACACATCCATCGTGCTGCTATCCGCTTCGGGTAAATCATTTCGGCATCAGACTGCGCGCCGTTTTGCGTCGCAGCAACGTCTGATCCTGATCTGTGGACGCTACGAGGGCGTGGACGAGCGGGTAGCCGAGCATCTGGCTACCGATGAGATTTCCATCGGCGATTTCGTTCTTTCGGGCGGCGAGCTGCCTGCCGCGCTGGTTCTCGACGCGGTCACGCGGCTATTGCCAGGAGCCCTCGGTAACGAAAACTCACGCCAGAATGAGTCGTTCAGCGAGCAGACGGATTCGCACAATTCGCTTTCGGTTCCCGCCGCAGACCCCGCAAGCGGCGGCGTCGAAAATTCCGCCGGACCTGGCTCTCCGCTCGCGCCCCGCGCGATTCTCGATTTCCCTCATTACACCCGACCTCCATCCTTGCGGGGCTGGAACGTCCCAGAGGTACTGCTGAACGGCAACCACGAGTCGATCCGGCTATGGCGGCGCGAGCAAGCCCTTGCCAAGACGCTGCGCAATCGGCCGGACCTGTTAGCGCCGGCGGCAACCCCGCTGCGCTCATCGTAATACTGGGCCAGGCGCTGCGAGTTTTCGTAGCGAATCTCGGGGATAAACGGTATAATCTTCGATTGTCCATCGCATGCAGGCCCCACCAGAGCGGGTCCGCCGGGAATTAGAGATGAATCCAACAATCGTACGGCTTGAGAAAGCTGCCCTGAAGAAGGACCTTACCCCGTTCCATCCGGGAGACACGATTCGGGTGAACGTGCGCCTGAAAGAAGGCGCGGATAAAGAGCGCATTCAGCCGTTCGAGGGGGTGGTGATGAGCCGCCACGGAACGCTGGCCGGTGCGAGTTTTACGGTGCGCCGGGTGAGCTTTGGGATCGGCGTGGAGCGAATTTTCCCACTACACTCGCCGATGATCAGCTCGATCGAAGTGGTGCGCGCGGGACGTGTACGCCGCGCTAAGCTCAATTACCTCCGCGGATTGAAGGGCAAAGCGGCGCGTATCAAGCGCGTGGAGAGAGTTGAACCTGTCGCTGAACCAGTGGCGGCGGAAAAAGCCTAGTTCGGGCGGCTGGGTTTTAAATCCGAAATTCTCAAAACCATTGTTCCACGTGAAACTCAGTATTCTGCCTGACGCCACTTAGTATTTTGCCGGATGCGATCCGCAAACTGCGATTGCCTCCGGATGCACTCGTCCTTCCCGCCTTCTTCGATTTCACTTCATGCTACAATTCCACGGCGAGAGGTAATTCTCCGCGCTTCATGGGACGACTCTGTTCTTCGCGCTACGAACGGCAGGCCCGCCAGCTCGGCTGGCAGCGCATTGCCGGCCTCGATGAAGTGGGCCGCGGTTCTTTATTCGGTCCGGTGGTAGCCGCCGCCGTTATCCTGAATCCCCGCCGCCGAATTGTTGGTCTGGACGATTCCAAGAAACTCGCCGCTGACCGGCGAGAAGAACTTGCCCCGCGCATTCGCAGCCATGCGCTGGCGTGGGCGATTGCCGAAGTGGACAACCGCCGCATCGACGCCTGGAATATTTACCAGGCCAGCCTGCAGGCCATGACCGCCGCGATAAACGCTCTTTCCATGGCGCCCGATTATCTGCTGCTGGACGCGGTACGACTGCAGGTGCCGATCGAGCAGAAATCGTTGATCCATGGCGATGCTCGCTCCGTTTCGATCGCCGCCGCGTCGATTCTGGCCAAGGTCGAACGCGACCGCCTGATGCGGCAATGGGACGAGTTCTACCCGCAATACGGCCTGGCCCAAAATAAGGGCTATGGCACGCCTGACCACCTGGAAGCGCTGCGGCAATGGGGGCCCACCGAGTGCCACCGATTTTCGTTTGCGCCGGTGCGTGAGGCCAAATGCTGGGCCAGCCGGGCGATGCAGACGCCACTGCCATTGGCGGAAGTACCGGGCGAGGCGATAGCCGGTTCCGGGAGCGCGGGCGGATTGCCAGCGATCGTAGATATCTCCATTGATTGATGGGACTTGTGGCTGTTTCGTTGTTGCGCGCGTACTCCCTGTTATCGCTTTTCACACCAGCCCGCCTCACTTGCTTTGACCCATCATTTTATGGGTGCTAACGTGAAACAGTATCCACACGCGTGAATGCGGGACGGTCTGGGAAAGTCTGGCGGACCCTTCGGCGGAGCAGAGAAACCTCTGATGGCGTTTAATAAGCAGAAAACTGTCGAGACCGCGCAGAAATTCGTCACCCAGGGAAAATTCTCGGAAGCCACCCGGGAATACCAGCAGATTCTCCGTTACGACCCCAGCGACCAAGTCACGCTGATGACCATGGGCGATCTGTTCACCCGCCAGGGCGACATGACCCAGGCGGTTGAATATTTCGACCGCCTGGCGCAGGTGTATCTCACCGACGGCTTCAACAGCAAGGCCATCGCGATTTACAAGAAAATCGCCAAGCTCGCGCCGAACGAAATCGAGCCGCTGGAGCGCTTGTCGGAGCTGTACATTCAGCAAGGAATTCTGAGCGAAGCGCGTCCGATCATTCTGCAAATCGCGGAAGTGCATGTCAAAGCAAACCGGGTGCAAAAAGCAATTGAGGTGATCAAGCGCCTGGTGGAGGTGGAACCGGAAAATCCGCGGGTGCAGATGAAGCTCGCGGAACTCTATTCCGCCATCGGACAAAAGAAAGAAGCGGCAAACACCTACCTACAACACGCACGCCGCTTGTGGGATCGCGGTAATTTCACCGAAGCTTCGAACGTCGTGGATCATGCCCTGGCGGCTGAACCGGAAGATCAGGCCGCGATCATGCTGAAAGCGCAACTGGTCGCACGGGCTGGGAATTTCGAGCAGGCCGTGGAGCTGCTCCTGCACATCCCGGGCGCGCGAGACGGCGGCGAGACCACTACGCTGCTGATTCTGTATATGTTGAAGGCGGGAAAGAACGACGCGGCCATCGAGCTAGGCCGGTCCGTCTTTTTGCAAGACTCTACAAAATTTGCGTTTCTGAGCCATGTGGCTAGTTCGCTCACTGAGGCTGACCGCGCCGCGGAAGCCTTTCCGATCCTGCTCGAAATCCGCGATGCCATGATCGAAGCGGGCGAACAGGATAAGTTCGGCGACCTGCTCAGTAGCAGCGTCGACCGCCTTGGCGATCAGGTGGAACCCCTGCAGGCGCTCGCGGATTTCTATCGCCGCACCAGCGATTCGTTCCGTCTGCCCGATACCCTGCTGCGGTTGGCCGACGCGGCGGTAGCCCACGGACAGATCGAGCTCGCTCATCAGGTTCTCTCGGAAATGGTGGAGAGAAATCCCCACGATGAAAAACTGCTGACGCGGCTCTATCAATTTCGCCACGATCACGACCTTTCGCCTGCCGGCTCGACTTCGGCCAGCGAAGGTTCGCCTGGCCTGTCCCATGCGCTGACCAGCGGACAGGCGGAGCTCAGCGAAGACACGGAGCGCTACATTGCGCAAGCCCTGACCGATGTGGATCTTTTCGCCAGCTACGGACTGACCCAGAAAGCCGCGCACTTACTGGAAAACGTGCTGAATCGCGCGCCGGGGCACGTCCCTACGCTGGAAAGATTGCTCGATGTGTGCGTGGGCTCAGGGAACGACCGGCGCAGCGCGGAGATTACCGGTCAGCTCGAACAGATTTACCTGGAGCGTGGAGACACGCTAGCGGCCGAGCGCTACACCGAGTTGCGCAAGAAATATACGGCAGCCGCCCTTTTGAAGGAGGCCGAAGCATCTTCGCCGATCGGGGCTGAAGCGGAAATCTCGGGTTCGGTGGTGTCCAACGAATTCGTGATCGTCGCTGGCGATGGCGAATCGCAAGACGCCCCATCCTCCGAATCGCCCGATAATTTTGCGCCCAGCCCAGAATCGACAACCGTACCCACACCGATTCTTTCCACGGAAGCGGAACTCGATCTTTCCGACGATTGGGAAGCCCTCTCCGCGGGTACGCTATCGGACGAATCCACGCCCGCCGCACAAGAGCATTCCGCGGACGCCATTGCGGAGTCGCCCACCGCCGAATTGCAGGAACCTTCCTGCGATGCATCGGCCGGCCAATTTGAGATTGAAGTTCTGCCGGTGGGCGCTCCAGCCCCCGCTACGACCTCCGACGCCATGACCACGGACGACTTGATGGCCGATCTGGCCGCCGATGTGAAGGGATTGGAATCGATGGTCGCAGGCGTCGAAGCACGCGACTTTGCTTCAGCCCCCCATCTGCCGCAGCGCCATCCCGCAACGCGGTACGCACGTCATCCCAGGGGCAGAGCGGAAATCCCCCGGTTTCCGATTCGGGCGTGGGCATTCTCGATGGCCATCGGAACGAGCTTGAGGAAGTGTTCCAGGAATTTCGCTCGGAACTTGGCGAAATGGGGGACGAGGACGAAGACCTGGAAACCCACTACAATCTCGGCATCGCCTACCGGGAAATGGGATTGCTGGACGAGGCCATCGGCGAATTTCAGCGCGTGGCCAAGGCCATCCAATCGGGCAAGCCTTTCCGTTACGCCATGCAATGCGCCACTTTGCTCGGCCTCACCTTCATGGACAAGAACGAACCCAAGGTCGCTTCCATGTGGTACAACCGCGCTCTGCTCACCCCAGGAATTGACCATGAAACTATTCTGGCCCTCCGGTATGATCTAGGCGTCGCCCAAGAACTCGCCGGAGACTCTGCAGCCGCTCTGGACAGCTTTCGGCAAGTCTATGCGATGAACATCGACTACCGAGACGTGGCTGCGCGAATCGCCACTCTTCAAAAGCGCTGAATAATTGATCATTCGACTGCTGCGTGTGATTCTCCTGCTGGTATGGCTGGACCTTGGGCTGTCGCTCATCTTGCTGCCATGGTCCCACTTTTGGGAACTGAACTACTTCCTCAACAACTATCCCAGCCTTATCCCCATTCTCTTGAATCCCTATTTGCGCGGAGCAATATCCGGCTTGGGTTTGGTGGATGCTGTTCTGGCGATTGAGGCTTTCCGCCAAGGCGCTCCCCTTGCACCCCGCAGCTGATATTCCGGTGATTTGCTACGTCACCGACCGAAAATCGCTGGTGCCGCACGCAGGCTCTCTGGATCCCCACGTCTTGCTGGATGAACTGGCGCGCTCGATTCAAAACGCAATAGCTTCCGGCGTTGATTCCGTGCAAATCCGCGAAAAAGACCTTAGCGGCACCGAGCTCCTTTCGACGGCGCGCGCAGCCGTTGCGGCTGCATCGGGAACCTCTACTCGAATTGTGGTCAACGACCGGCTGGACGTGGCGGTCGCCTCCGGCGCCGCTGGCGTGCATCTGGGTGGTCGATCGTTGCCAGTCAGCGAAGTTTACAAATGGCGCGGCGCTCGACGCGAGCGTGGCGATTTTCTGATTGGTGGGTCATGCCACTCGCTCGATGCGGCGCTGGCGGCGCATGAGGGTGCGGACTATCTTTTCTTCGGGCCGGTGTTTTCGACTCCCTCCAAAGCCTGCTTCGGCCCTCCCCAAGGCCTCCAACGTCTGGCCGAGATCTGCCGACGGGTCGCGGTTCCCGTTATCGCCATCGGAGGAATCGATTGGCACACTGCGCCGCAATGCCTGCGCGCCGGGGCCGCGGGAATTGCTGCCATTCGTCTTTTTCAGGAGGCAGGCGATGCTGGGGAACTCCGGGGGAATGTGGCTGAGTTGAAGCGGCTGGCGAAGTCCTTGTAGTTCACTCCCCCTGTGAATTCGACGTGGCGCACCCACCTCCAACACCGAAGCGACACATTTGAAGATCGATCGGGGTTAAGAGCTACGACCGGGAACGCATGTCGGCCGAGGTGCCGCTGGCGGCGGGGACGTAACACTTCATGGTGTAGTCCATCACCATGCGATCGGCGTTGAAGCGCCAGCCTAGCGTTCGTATGGTCCGCTTCATCCGCTTGATCCATTCGCGGGGCAGGCCGTCGACGTCTCGCTGGTAGTAGAGGGGAATTACTTCGTCGCGCAGCACGCGATGTAAATCCTCGCCATCGCGCTTGTCGTGGATATTCACGTCGGAATGGGTCTTGCCCGATCCAATCGCAAAACCATTCAGGCCATCGAACGCCTCGGCCCACCAGCCGTCTAGAATCGAAAGATTCAAGCCGCCGTTGAGCACCACTTTTTGGCCGCTGGTACCCGAGGCCTCGTACGGCCGCCGCGGACTGTTCAACCATACGTCCACACCTTGCACGAAATGGCGGCCCACATTGATGTCGTAGTCTTCGACGAATACCACCTTATCGGCAAAGCGAGAGTCGTGAACCAGCTCGGCAATCTGCTGCAACAGACGCTTGCCCGGCTCATCCAGTGGATGCGCTTTGCCGGCAAAGACAAACTGCACCGGGCGCTTGGGATCGTTGACCATGCTCACCAGTCCCTCAAGATCGGCGAGAACCAGGTTGGCTCGCTTGTAAGTGGCGAACCGCCGCGCGAATCCGATGGTCAATGCATCCGGACTCAGCACCCGTCCCAATTGCTCGACAACATCCGGCGCTTCGCCGCGGCGCTCCGCTTGTTTCATGGCCCGCCGGCGCACGAATTCCAGCAGCCGCGCTTTCAAGCTCAGGTGGGTCTCCCACAGCTCGCCGTCATCGATATTCTCAATGCCCTCCCATATGCGCGCTTCGCCGCTGTGCTCGTGCCACTCCGGGCCCAGATGTCGGTCGTAGAGGCGGAACATTTGCGGCGCCAACCAGGATGGAACGTGCACGCCGTTGGTGATGTGCCCAATCGGCACCGCGTCTTCGGTTTTGCCGTGGTACAGCACCGTCCACATGGCCCGCGACACTTCCCCATGCAGCGCGGAAACCGCGTTGGCCCTCCGCGCCATTTTCAGCCCCAGCACGGTCATGCAGAAACTCTCCGACTGATTTTCAGCGTCCTCACGGCCCAGCGACATCAGTTTTTCTTGCGATAGGCCCAGTTGCTCGCGCAGCGGCCCCAGATGTTCCTCAATGAGCTCGGGCGGAAAACGATCGTGCCCTGCGGGCACGGGAGTGTGGGTGGTAAAGACTACTTCACGCGGTATCCGCGCCGCCACTTGGTCGAAAGTCAGCCCTTCGTCCTCCATCCTGGTTCGTATCGCTTCCAGCACTGCAAAGGCGCTATGGCCCTCGTTCAGGTGAAACACGCCCGGCGTAATTCCGAGCGCCCGCAAAGCGCGAACTCCTCCCACGCCCAACAACAATTCCTGCCGAATCCGAATGCGTAGATCCCCGCCGTACAGCCGCGAAGTCAGTTCCCGGTCTTCCGGCGCGTTGCCTTCCACGTTGGAGTCCAGCAACAGCAAATCGCAGCGCCCCACTTTCAGGCGCCACACCTTCCCATGAATGGTTCCGGTGCGGGTGTCGATCTGCACCGTCACCGGCTTGCCCTGGGGGTTGATCGCCGCCTCCATGGGAAGTTGGTTCACATCGGTGCGGAGATATTCTTCTTGCTGCCAGCCGCTGGCATCCAATCGCTGCCGGAAATATCCCTGGCCGTAAAACAATCCGATCCCCACCAGCGGGATGCCGAGGTCCGAAGCGCTCTTGATGTGATCGCCGGCCAGAATGCCCAGGCCGCCCGAATACACGGGGATCGATTCGTGCAAGCCAAACTCCGCCGAAAAATAGGCTACCGGCCACGGGCGCAAGACGCCCGCATGAGTCGCACCCCAGGTGCGATCGGCTGCCAGATATTCGCGTTGACGCCGGTAGGCGTAATTGATCCGCCCGTGCAGCACCATTTCGCGCGCTCGCCGCTCGATGCCCGCCAGGGGGATTTCGCTGAGCAATGAAATCGGGTTGTGATTCAGCTCGCGCCAACGCACTGGATCGAGGTCCCGGAAAAGGCCGGTGGAATCGTTATCCCAGCTCCACCATATATTTCGAGCCAACGCCCACAGCCGTTCTCGCGCCGGAGCGATGAAGAGATCCAGGGTGCGGGCCTCGGTCACCAACTGCGCCACTTGCGCGGCCGCCTGCACCAAGCCCTGAATCTCGTATTCGCGGAATACGCGCGGCTGGACAGTCTGCACCACCAAAACTCCCTGCAATACGCCTCGATTGATTAGCGGAACTCCCAGAAACGATTCGTAACTATCCTCACCGGCGGTCGGAAAGTACTTGAATCGCGGATGTAATTTGGCGTGCTCGACGGTCACCGGCCGTACCTGCTCGGCGACCAGCCCCGCCAATCCTTCATTCAGGCTCATGCGCAGAACCCCAACACACTGGCGGCGCAGGCCCTTGGTGGCCGCCAGGATCAGGTTGGCGCGATCCGGCTCGAGCAGATACACCGAGCACACCTCGGTTTCAAATCTCTTGGCAATCAGGGTGACCACGTTGGTGAGGGTCTCGGCCGGCTGGCCGCCCTTGGTGGCCAGATTGGCAATCTCTTCCAGGGTAAGAACGTAGTTGACGTCGGCTTCGCGGGTGGTGGGATTCATAAGGAGTCTATCGGCGCCTCGTTGGAGCGATTGCTTGGCGATGGTTCATCCGTTTTTTGCCCTCTCCAACCAAAACTCTAGAAGTGTATGGAGGTATAAGTCTAATCGAATTTCGTGATGGTCTACCACCCGCTTTGGAATCTTGTGCGGTTTATGACAATTTCCCGAATCGCCTGCCGCCCTTCCCCGGTACTTTACTCCTGCATTCCGCGCCTTTAGACTCAAACTATGGGTTCGTTTCCCCGCGGTTACGCATGGCGATTCAATTGGCGCGGCTTCCTGCCTCCGGCCATGCGCATGCTGGTGATTTCGTGCACCGCGGTATTTCTTCTGCAAGAACTCTCGGCGATGATTTGGGGCCAGCGAGGCTGGAATTTCTGGCTGACCTGGTTTGGATTGGTTCCCGCCGAAGTGGTTCACGGATTTTTCTGGCAGTTATTCACCTATCTTTTTCTTCACGGCGGCCTCTGGCATATCTTGCTGAATTTGCTGGTGCTGTGGATGTTCGGCGCCGACCTGGAACGATTGTGGGGAGCGCGCCGCTTTCTTACCTACTATTTTATATGCGGGGTAGGCGCCGGCGTGGTCAACGTGATCGTGAAATTGCTACTCGATCCGAGCGGCAGAGGTTCGGCGGGCTTGCCCACCATTGGGGCATCCGGCGCGATCTACGGAGTTCTTATCGCCGCCGCGGTGCTCTTCCCGGACCGCCAAGTATGGATTATCCCGTTCCCGGTGACCATCCCGATGCGGATATACGTGATCGTGATGATCGCCATCGAATTTTTCTCGACGCTGGGAGCTACGGGAGACAACGTCAGCCATGTTTGCCACCTGGGCGGAGCGGCGGTGGGGTATATCTATCTGCGGCGGGGATCGTTCGGGTACAACTTTCGCAATAGCTATCTGGATTGGAAGCGCCGCCGCCTGCGCCGCAAATTCGATGTGTACGTCCGCGACCACCAGGAGAAGCCTCCTTCACGGCCGGACAATTGGGTCAACTAGCGTGAAGCTGAAATTGCCGGTTGGTTCCTATAACGCTTATTTATTCGACTGCGATGGGACGATTGCCGATTCGATGCCGCTTCACTATTTGGCGTGGAAGACCGCCCTGGCCGAATGGAATTGTTCATTTGACGAACAACTTTTCTATGCCTGGGGCGGCATTCCTGTGGCTGAAATCATTTCTTTGCTAAACAAAAGAGACGGGCTGAGCATGCCGGTCGAGGGTGTCTCCTCTCGAAAAGAGAACCTCTATCTGGAGCTACTGCCGCAGCTCAAAGCGGTACCTGAAGTGGTCGAGCATATGGAGGCGCAGCACGGGCGGATTCCATTTGCGGTCGTCTCGGGGAGTACCCGTGACTCGGTGACCGCTTCGCTGGTTTCGCTCCAGCTCCTCGATCGATTCGACGCACTGGTCTGTGCCGGAGACTACGCGAAGGGCAAGCCGGACCCGGAAGCTTTTCTGTTGGCGGCTGCCAAACTCGGCGTTGCGCCCGAAACCTGTCTGGTTTTTGAGGATACAGCCTTGGGCATCCAGGCAGCGAAAGCCGCGGGGATGGCTTCTGTGAAAATCCCTCCGCCGTGGGATAGAGGGTCCACCTAATATCCTTGGCCCACGGCTGAATTCCTATTCGATTCGGTGCAGCTTCATCAGGTTGGTCGTCCCACTGGCCCGTAACGGCGTGCCGGCGACGATCCCGACGATGTCGCCCTTTTGCACCAAGCCCTCGGCCAGCATGCGCTTTTCCGCCGCCTTCACCAGGTGATCGATGTCGGCGACGTCCGAAATCGTGCGCGGCAACACACCCCACAGCAGGCCCATTCGCCGGCGGGTTTCAAAGTTTGCCGAAAATCCGATGATGGGGGCGCGCGGGCGATACTTTGACACCAAACGTGCCGACGAACCCGATTCTGTGAACACCGCGATGGCCTTTAGGCGCAACTCTTCGGCTGCATGGCAGATGGCTTCGGCGATCGTTTCGTTGATGTGCAGCTCCGCGAACCGCGCCGGCCGGGGCAGATCGGTCACGCTGGCTTCGGCCTCGCGGATGATGCGGTCCATCATCTCGAGCGATTCCAGAGGGTAGTGGCCCGCGGCGGTTTCTCCCGAAAGCATCAGCGCGTCGCTGCCATCGAAGATCGCGTTAGCCACATCGGAGGCCTCCGCGCGGGTCGGCCGGGGATTATCCTGCATCGAGTCCAGCATCTGCGTCGCGGTGATCACCGGAATCAGCGCATTGCGCGCGCGCGTGATGATCTGCTTCTGCACCACCGGCACTTTCTCCGGACTCATCTCCACGCCGAGATCGCCGCGGGCGACCATCACGCCGTCGGCCACGTTGAGAATTTCGTCGAGATTGTCGATGGCCTGCGGCTTTTCCAGCTTAGCGATGATCGGAATTTTTCCGCCGGCGCGGGCAATAGCCCTTTTCCCGGCCACCACGTCGGCTGCCGAACGCACGAAACTCATGGCCACGAAACTGACTTCCAGTTCGATCGCCACCAGCAAATCCTTACGGTCCTTCGGGGTCAGGGAAGGGATCTTCAGCACCACCCCCGGTAGATTGATGCCTTTGTGCTCCCCGAGCTCGCCGCCATTTTCCACTTGGCAGATTACCTCCCGGCCGCTGGTGCTCACGACGCGTAGCGCGATCCGGCCATCACAAAGTAATATCGGATCACCTTTTTTCACCGCCGCGGGCAGCGCCTGGAACGTGGTGCTTACTCCGGCGGCCGTTCCCTTCACGTGCCTGCTGGTGATGGTGAAGCGCTGGCCGAAGCGGAGCTGCACCGGCTTTCCACCTTCGAGTTCACCGGTGCGAATCTTGGGGCCCTGCAGGTCGGCCAGAATCGCGATCGGTTTCTGATGGCGGATGGAGGCCTTGCGCACCTGATTCACACGCCGGGCGTGGTCCGCCGGCGCGCCGTGCGAGAAATTCAAACGCGCCACGTCCATTCCGGCCTGGATCATCTTGTCGATCATTTCAGAAGAGTCGCATGCTGGTCCCAGGGTGCAGACAATCTTTGCTTTTCGTCCGGTCATCTGTGGTTTCGATCCTCGATGCGCGTCGGGTGTATTTCTTGCGTCCCTGGCGTCACTTGGCCGCCGCAAAATCCTCTACGATCCGATCGAGGAATTCCACTCCCTTGCGAAACGACTCGATCGGAATTCGCTCGTCGTTCCCGTGCATCCGGAATTCATCTTCCTCGGCCATCGGAAACGGCAACAGTCCGTACGCTTGCACTTGGCGCAACCGCAGAACCGCAGAATCCGTTGCGCCGGTGGACATCATCGGAATTACCGGGGTTCCCGGAAATTCCTCGCCGGCGGTCTTGACCATCGAACGGTATAAATCCGTTTCCAGCGACGATGACGGCGCGGGCCGGCTCTGCGGCTCCACTTCAAACCGCACTGCCGGATCGTTCACCAGATCCTTTAGTTTCGCCAGCAGCGGTTCCGGCATATTGCCGGGAAGCTGGCGAATATTCAGGGTGCCGCGGGCCTCCGCAGGAATGACGTTGGCGCGAATTCCGGCTTGCAGCATGGTCGGCGCTACGGTATCGCGCAGCATGGAATTCCACAAAGGATTGGCCTGGGAGATATAGCGCGCGGCATGGTCGGCGCGGTCGGAAGAATCGAGCGCGCGCATCCACTTGGCGGCGTCTGGGTCGTCAGTAATTTTGGCGAGATCTTCAAAGTATTCGCGGGTAATGCTATTGAACTGCACCGGAGCTTCGTACCCTCCGATTTTGGCGATCGCCGCCGCCAGATGCACCACCGGATTATCGGCCCGCGGCATCGAAGCATGACCGGAAGTTCCGGTGGCGATCACATTCACGTTCAGAGCCACTTTTTCGCTGGCCTGAATGGCCACGAATTGCGGCTTGCCATTCTTTAACTGCACGCGCCCGCCCTCGTTGATCGCGAACCCGCAGGCAATTTTGTCCCAGTGCTTCTCGACCGCGAACTCCATCCCATTTGCGCCCCCCTGCTCTTCGTCGCCCTCGGCGAGGAAGATAACATCGCGCGACAGCCGCACTCCCGAGCGCTTCAGCGCCACCATCACCGCTACGTTGGCCACGGTGGCTGCTTTGTCGTCAATCGCGCCGCGTCCGTACAGGTAGTTATCTTTGATCACTCCGGCGAATGGATCCACGCTCCACTTGCTTCGATCCACTCCTACTACGTCCAAATGGCCCATGATCAGGAGCGCTTTCGAGGGATCCGGGACGGCTCCAGCGGATAACCGAGCCACTATAATTCCTCGGCCCGGCGCGCTTTCGATCACCTCGGGCGTGATTCCCTCTTTCTGAAGGATGCCCGCCAAATACTTCGCTGCCACCAGCTCGTTGCCCGGCGGGTTGGTGGTGTTGATTTGGATCAGGTTTTGCAGCCAGCCGAGCGCCTCGACTTCCAGGCTCCCGAGGTCGCCTTTTGCAGCCGGGGTACTGGCTTGGCTTTCCGATCGCGGAGGCGAGATCACCGTTTGCGCAGAAACGACGGCACTTGTGCCTACCAGCATCCACACCGCAACTCCCAGAACTGCATGTCTCCAGCGGCAGCCCATTCCCTGTCCCCCGTTCCGGTTAACGTGCCTGCGTATAGTTTCAAACTCATACTAACATGCACCCTACCGGGCCAACCGCCGCCCATAAGCGCGGTTTCCCAAGTGCCATTTGACCATCTCCCCCGGTCGTGGCAGCATCTCAGACACGAGAGGATTCTTATGCGCAATTTCACGAGTATTGGTGTCGCCTTCTGGGTGGTCCTGGCCGCATCGCTGGCCATTCCCTTTCCGTCATTCTCGTTGGCCGCGCCTGCGCCGCCGCAACAGGCAGGACCGCAATCTCCGCCTCCACCCACCAATCAACAAGTGCCCCCTCCGCCGGAAGGGCAAGCTCCGGCCCCGAAGGGCAAGGACGACCAGAAGAAGCCGAGCTATTCGATCCAAGTGGAATCGAACCTGGTGAATGTGGATGTGGTGGTCACCGATCAGAATGGCGACGTTATGACCGGTTTGAAAAGAGAAAATTTCCGAGTGCTGGACGATGGCCAGGCGCAAATCATCACCAATTTTGCGCCCACCGACGCGCCCATCACCGTCGCCATGGTGATGGAATACAGCGCGCTTTCTTACAATTATTTCGCCGCCAAGGCGGCGTACTGGGGCTCCGATTTTCTCAACCATCTAAACAAAGAGGACTGGGTGGCGCTGGTCACTTACTCGATGCGGTCGACGGTGCAAGTGGATTTCACCCGGAACAAGGAAGAAGTTTATCAATCCATACGCACCCTAGGCTTTCCCGACTTCCATGAAGCCAATATGTTCGACGCTTTGATCGATACTCTCGATCGGTTGCAGGACGTCAAAGGCAAGAAATCGATCCTGCTGATCACCACCGGCAAGGACACCTTCAGCAAACATACTCTCGACCAGACCTACAAACGCTTGAAGCAGACCGACATCAGCGTTTTTTGCCTGGCCCTCGCGGAAACCGAGCACATCATGGCTGACGCCCGCGGAGCTTCCGGAGGGTCACAGATCGGTTACCTGCAGGCCAGGAACGAGCTCGAAACTTTTTCCAAGCAAACCGGAGGCTTCGCCTGGTTCCCACGCTTCGACGGCGAAATTCCTGAAATTTTCCAGAACATGGCAGCCTTCCTCCGCAATCAGTACACCATCAGCTTCACGCCATCCAACCCGGCGCACGACGGCAAGTATCACAAGCTGAAAATCGAGGTGACCGAGCCGGATGGCAGTCCGCTAAACGTCACCAACAAGAAGGGAAAGAAGATGAAGATCCAGGTATACGCGCGTGAAGGCTACACCGCGATGACCGGCGAGGTGGGAGACTTGCGGTAGGCGACGGCTTTACGAGGAACGTCAAAGAGTTCAGTAGCCGCGGTTGGGATCGACGCGGTTCCGCAGTTCCCTCCCTGCAAACCAGCGCTCGAGATTGTCCATTACTAGATCGATCTGACGGTCCCACAGGTTTTCAGTCGACGCGCTCAGATGCGGAGTGACCAAGACGTTTTCGAGGTCCCATAGCGGGCTCTCTGGCGGTAGTGGTTCCGGTGAGGCCACGTCCAGTGCCGCGCCTGCAATTCGATGTTCGCGAAGGGCGTCGATCATCGCCGCTTCGTCTACCAGCGAACCGCGCGCAACGTTCACGAAATACGCATCGCGCTTTATCGCCTGGAATTGCGCCGCTCCGATCAGATGATGGGTTTCCGCAGTCTCCGGCGCTGCCAGCACGATGTAATCGGCCTCCTGCAATGCCTGGTTCAGTTCCGTCGCGGGATAAATTTTCTCCGCTAGGTTCGCATCGCCCCGGCCGGAACGCGTTACTGCGCGGATCGTCATTCCGAACGCCTTGGCCAGCTTGGCCACTTCCTGCCCCACCGTGCCGAAACCGACCAACAACAGCACCCGGCCATGCAACTCGCGGGGACGTGGAGTTTGCTCCCAAATTTCCTGCTGGGACCAGCGATGCTCTTGTTGCTGGCGCCACACGTCCGGAAACCGCCGGGCCATCGCCACCAGCACGCCCATCACGTGCTCGACCATGGGTATGCTATGGACCCCGCTGGCGTTGGTGATGGTAATCCCGCTTTGCCGAAGCGCCGGATACATAAGCTGGCTCACGCCCGCCGCGGTGGAATGAATCCAGCGCAGCTTCTGGGCCCATGCGAACTGATCGGCGCGCAGCGAATAGCCGACGAAAATATTTGCGTCCGGCAATTCCTCCGGGAGCCGATCGTAATTCGGCAAGTGAACCACGCCCATTTCCGGCCAGCGCTGGCGGATGCGCTCGCTCATTTCTGGGGGCGGCCGCCACAGGGAAAATTTGTGCCAGACCGCGATCAATACTTTGGTTTCGGCAGGGACAGGCAAAATCGGCGTCATCGTTTCATGCCGCCGGGCGTGTTGTTCTGCATTTCAACGGCGCAGTCATTTCAGAAGAATCCGCATATCTTTTCCGGTCATCTCGATCGGTTCCTGCACTCCCAGCACGCCGAGCAGCGTGGGAGCGATATCCCGCAACGAGCCATCCGGCCGCAGCGGATGGTGCCGATCGCTATCCGCCAGAATAAACGGCACGGGATTGGTGGTGTGATAGGTATGCGCACCGCCGGTGACCGGATCGATCATGGTCTCCGCGTTCCCGTGGTCGGCGGTGATGATCCATGCGCCGCCGCGCGCTTGGAGCGCCTGATAAATCCGCCCTAAGCATTCGTCTACCGTTTCCACAGCTTTGATCGTAGCTTCCAGCTTTCCAGAGTGGCCGACCATGTCCGCGTTCGCGAAATTCATAATGATGGCGTCGAAATCGCCCTTGCCGATCGCGTCCAAGATCCCATCCGCGATGCCCGCTGCGGACATCTCCGGTTTCAGATCGTAAGTGGGCACCTTCTGCGAGGGGACCAGCAACCGTTCTTCGCCGGGATAGGGTTTTTCCACGCCGCCATTAAAAAAATAAGTCACGTGCGCGTATTTCTCGGTTTCCGCGCAGCGCAGGTTCTTATAATTCAGCTCGGTGAATACCTGCGCCAGAATATGTTCCACTTTTTCCGGGCCGATTACGTATCGCAGCCACGGCCACATCTTGTCGTACTGCGTCATGCCCACAAAAAGCAGATCTTTGGGACGCGAAGGGTCCACCAAGCCGTTGAAATTTGGCTCGGCCAGAGCGCGGGTCATTTGCCGGGCGCGGTCGGCGCGATAATTGAAAAAAATTGCTGCGTCCTCATCCCGAATCAGCCCGCGTGGGAGCGCCGGCTTCCCGTCGCCGCCAGCCTGGGTAATCACAGCCGGAACGACGAATTCGTCAGTGACGCCCTTCTCGTAATTGGACTTTAGCGCTGCCGACGCATCGGCGAATTTTTCCTTGGCGTCTCCGTGCACCATCGCCCGGTAGGCCTGCTCGATTCTTTCCCAACGATTGTCGCGGTCCATCGCATAGTAGCGGCCCGAAATGGAGGCGATTTGCCCGAGGGTGTACTCCCGCAGTTTTTGCTGGAGCTGCCGAATGTATTCGATGCCGCTATTGGGCGGGGTATCGCGCCCGTCCATGAAGCAGTGCACATAGACGCGTTCCACTTGATTTTCCCGCGCCATCCGCAGCAGGGAATAAAGATGCTGGATTTGCGAATGCACTCCGCCGTCGCTGACCAACCCGATCAAATGCAGTTGCCGTTCACGGCCGCGCGCCATCGCTTCCTTGAGCAGCCGCTGGGAATAGAATTCACCGCTGGCGATCAATTGATCCAGCCGGGTGATATCCATCTGCACGATGCGTCCTGCGCCGATATTCAGGTGCCCCACTTCGCTGTTGCCCATCTGTCCCTCGGGCAGCCCTACGTATGGTCCGGAGGTGTGAATCAGGGTATTCGGAAACTTCTGCAGCAGCTTGTCGTAGTTGGGCTTCCGCGCCAGGGCAATCGCGTTTCCCTTGGTTTCGGCGCGATATCCCCAGCCATCCAGCACGGTCAATACAATTGGTTTTGGTCGTTTCGCCATGGTCATCCAGAATACACAAATCATGCCCCGCGCGCATGCTTAGCGCGTTGCCGGATGCAGCAGTCCGGCCATTGCCGGACGGTGGCCTGGCTACAAAACGCGCCGCGGTCGCGGACAAACGAAAACAAGGCGCACGGACCCCTGGATCGCTCCCAATGCCGGCTGCAGCGCACGCGCCGCATAGCGCTGCGCCATCCCGCGAATCTCTTCCGGCCACGCCGGATCGGTGGGTAACTCAAAAACATCGGCGCGATCCGCGTACGAGTATTCCCTATAGCTTGGTTTTCGGGCCGCGCTCTGCTCCAGGATGCGCTCCCACAAACCCCGCCTCTGAAACCACCGTTTCCGCCCGGCCACTTCACGGCTCAGGCGAACGGGAGGCCGCGGCGGGGAGCCTCCGAACTCAAATCGCACCTCGGTACATTCGTCGGCGCGAAACGCCCGGTTCGGTTCGGGCCCAGGAAGGGTGGCCAGCAACCGCTGTAAATCCCCTGTTTCCGCCTCGAAACCCTCCCACCAGTATCGATAAGAATGAAAAACTACCGTCCCTGACCGCAACAATGTCTGGATTCGCTCGATGTTTTTCCCGGTCACGCCCACAATCATGTCCACCAGCTCCGCGATGCGGAACGTCTGGCGGGTGATCGGGCGCAGGCTTAAGTATTCAGCTTCTTCGGCGGTGTATTTGACCCCGATAGTCTCAGGCAGGCTCACGGCGGAGGTGGCTACAATGTTTCACGTGGAACAATTCAATTTAAGTGCTTCACTTCGGCTCCGACAGCCGCTCTCTCACTCGGTCGCTCAGCGACTTTCCGTCCACCATTCTCCCTTCAAGCTTTCCTCGCGCGGCTTTTATTACTGCGCCCATTTGCTTTAGCGAATCTGCGCCGGATTCCAGAATCGCCGCTTCGATGGCCGCACGCAACTCGGCATCGGTCGGCGCCTCGGGCAAATAGTGTTGGATGACGGCAATTTCTTTCGTTTCTTTCGCAGCCAGGTCCGGTCGGCCGCCATGAATATACTGCTCCACCGATTCGCGGCGCTGTTTTACCAGTGTTTGCAACACCTGCAGCGCCTCCAAATCGTCCAGTACCTTCCCCTTTTCGATTTCCTTGTACTTGATCGCGGACTTCACCATCCGCAGCACGCTCAGCCGCAACTCGTCCTTTTCCCTCATCGCGATGACTAAGTCTTTTTGGATGTGTTCACTAAGCGGCATATCCCCTCCGGGGTCCACGCAAGAATAACATACGACAATTGTGCGCCAACCGCCATTTGACAGCGCCCTGTTCCCCTCGTACGCTGAATATATGAAAATTGTAATCGCAGATAAGATCAGTGAGCGCGGTATTACCCTGTTGCGCGACGCGAAATGGGACGTGGTTGTCTCCTCGGCCGCTACTCTCCATCAGGATCTGCAAGACGCCGACGGTTTGATCGTTCGCAGCGCTACCAAAGTAACTGCCGGGCTTCTCGAGAAAGCCCCCAAACTCCGGGTGGTGGGCCGCGCCGGCGTCGGAATCGACAACATCGACGTCGACGCCACTACTCACCGCGGCGTTTTGGTGATGAACACTCCCGGTGGCAACTCCGTCGGCGTCGCCGAACTCACCGTAGCGCTCATGCTCGCCATGTCTCGCTCTGTACCGCGGCTGAATACCTCGATTCACGAAGGGCGCTGGGAAAAGGCCGGCGCCGGTGGTACCGAGCTGCGCGGAAAGACGCTCGGATTGGTCGGTTTGGGACGCATCGGCGGGGAGGTGGCACGTCGCGCGCGCGCGTTTGAAATGAAAATACTGGCCCACGATCCTTACGTCAGCGCATCGGTCGCCCAGGAACTCGAAGTGGATCTCGTTCCGCTCGCGGATCTTTTGAGCCGCTCGGACTATGTTTCGCTGCACACCGGAGTCAGTCCGGCCACTGAGAAAATGATCAACGCCCAGACCCTGGCGCAGTTCAAAAAGGGCGCGCGCTTGGTGAATTGCGCTCGCGGCGAACTGGTTGACGAAGCTGCATTGGCCGAGGCGTTGAAATCCGGTCATCTCGCCGGCGCCGCACTCGATACTTTTGCGATCGAACCGCCCAAGGGTTCTCCCTTGCTAGGTCTTCCGACGCTAATCGCCACCCCACACGTTGCCGGCTCAACCGCCGAAGCCCAGGAAGAAGTCGGGACGCAGATCGCTCAACAGGTAAAGGATTATCTGGCGGAAGGGCAGATTCGCAATGCCGTCAATCTCCCGTCGCTTTCCGCCGAACAATACCGCCGCATCCGTCCTTACCTCGGCCTCGGGGACCGTCTAGGCGCCTTCCTGGCCCAAGTGGCGGGCGCCGAAAGCCTTGGCAGTTCTGGCCGGATTCGTATTCGCTTCGCTGGAGAGCCCGCCGAGCTTGGCACCCGCGTGCTGAGCAGTGCGGTTCTCGCCGGCCTGCTGAATAGCTTCATGGACGAAAAAGTGAACCTGGTGAACGCCGTCGACATTGCGCGGTCTCGCGGCCTGGAAATTGAGGAGAGCGCTCGACGCCGCGAACGCGGCTTTACCAACACCATTGAAGTCGCGCTCATGAACAACGGCAAAGAGCTGGCCATCGAGGGCACCGTGCTTAGCGATTCTTCGCTGCGCATTCTCCGCTTTGACGGTATTCCTCTCGAAGCTCCGCTCGAAGGCACGCTGCTTCTCACTCGCAATCGTGACGTCCCCGGCGTAATCGGGGAAATCGGCACCACGCTTGGACGCTTGGGTGTGAACATCGCCACCTTCGCGCTGGGCCGCCGCGCTCCTACTATGGGTGCAGACGCCGTCGCTTTGGTGCGCGTGGACGGAGAAGCCAGCGACTCCATCCTGGGCTCAATTCGCGCGATCCCGTCGATCACCGAAGCGCGCTTGATTCGTCTTCCGCAAACCTGATTTACTCCGCTTGGCGGCGAATATATCGAATGCATCCGTCTGAGTCAGGCGGCGCCTAAAGCCTTTCCCTCTAAAAAAAAGCGATCTTGCCAAAGTGCGGGTGCGGCCTGCAAGCTGATGTGCATGCCAGAGCTGCCGGATATCGCCGCCTACATCAGCGCACTCGAAACACACATCGTGGCGCAACCGCTCGAACGAGTGCGACTCGCGAGCCCTTTTCTGCTTCGAACCGCGCAACCTCCAGTTATGAACGTGGAGGGGCGGGTGGTGCGCGAACTGCGGCGAATCGGCAAGCGAATCGCCATCGGTGTAGATGGCGACCTCTGGCTGGTGCTGCACTTGATGATTGCCGGCCGGTTGCACTGGCGGCCGCCAGGCGCAAAAATCTCGGGACGGCAGAATTTGGCGGCGTTGGATTTTCCCAACGGCTCTTTGGTGCTTACCGAAGCTGGCACCAAGCGCCGTGCATCTTTGCATATCCTCAGTGGCGAGGAGGGCTTGCGCTCGATCGACCCCGAGGGAATCGAGGTGTTCGCCAGCGATTTCACCTCGTTTCGCGCCACGCTGATGGCCGAAAACCGCACGCTGAAGAGAGCTCTTACCGATCCCCGCCTGCTTAGTGGCATCGGCAACGCATATTCAGATGAGATCCTGCACGCGGCGCAACTCTCTCCGATCACCCTGACCCACAAGTTGCAGCCACTCGAATGGGAAAGGCTGTTCGCTGCGACGCGCCATACCCTCGCGCTCTGGATAGACCGGCTGCGGGCGCAGGCGGGGGCCGGGTTTCCCGAAAAGGTGACCGCGTTTCGCAAAGACATGGCCGTTCACGGCCGGTATGGAGAGCCTTGTCCGAATTGTGGAGAAAAGATTCAGCGGATTCGGTACGCGGACAACGAAACGAACTACTGCGCTCGATGCCAGACCGGTGGAAAAGTGCTTGCGGATCGCAGTTTGTCGCGGCTATTGCGATCGGACTGGCCGCGGACGCTGGAAGAACTGGAGGCCCTTAAGCGCCGCTAGCGGGCCAGTAGGAATGAAATGGCCGAAAATCCTCGACCCACGGAAGCCGCATAGTTGTTACAATGAAAGGCGGTTATTTTACATCGGGGCGTGGCTCAGCCTGGCTAGAGCGCCTGGTTCGGGACCAGGAGGTCGGTGGTTCAAATCCACTCGCCCCGACCACTTCTTCTTATCTGAAAACAAAGCCTTTCCGAATCCTGCCTTGCTGGAACTCCACTCGGAATTTTGCACAGGTATTGCACATTGCGCGGGATCCACCGCGCTTCTGCCGAAATAGACAAGGAACAGTGCGTCTGAGGTGTGCATCCGAACCCCGTCGGTTAAGCTGGCGACCGTCAACGATGTGAAAGCGATTCGAGGTTTTGCGATGAGGAGCGAACTCGGATCGCGCGTTTTTCGGGTGCGTGTGCAGGTTTGCCTCCGTCGAGTACCCGATACCTCCACCCCTCGGGCGACCAATGGAACCCCGAGTCTGGGCGGGGTGGCACAAGTAAAGGCCCCCGACTCTCGCGGGTGTTCCGAACGAACGCCGTACGTAGCTTGATGAAGGGGACGTGACGCAACCCCGTTTTAGCAGATCAAGGCCCGGATTCAAAGCGGCACAACGAAACTGTGGCGTCGCAGTAGTAAAACGGCAGGAGGTTTTGAAAAGGTAGTCAAGGAGCCGAGCGTGGAATCGGCATAGGAGGAAATATGGAAGACATATTCGGAGTAAACGTACATGGTGAACCGATAAACATTAGCGACATGATCGAAAAGAACGGCGACAGCTTGACGTGCTTTGTTCTGACAAAGTCCGAACTGGAGGGTGTAAAAAAGATTGTGTAAACGGTCGTCGGGAATAGAGCAGACTCAAACAAGGAGAACTGATGACCATAGATCCAAAGCTAGTTGATGAACTGCTGGCGGGCTACAAGAAGCCGGAAGACATTATCGGAGAGAACGGACTGCTGAAGCAGCTCACCAAGGCTCTTTTAGAGCGGGCGATGAATGCGGAGCTGACGGAGCACGTCGGCTACGAAAAGCATGATCCGGCGGGCTACAACAGCGGGAACTCGAGAAACGGAGCCAGCAAGAAGAAGCTGAAAGGCGATTTCGGGGAGATGGAATTGGAGACGCCGCGGGATCGCAACGGGAGCTTTGAGCCGGCCATTGTGAGCAAAGGGCAGACCCGCTTTGACGGTTTCGACGACAAGATCATTTCGATGTACTCGAGGGGGATGACCACGCGAGAAATCGAGGGGCATCTGAAAGAGATCTATGGGGTAGAGGTTTCGCCCACCTTGGTTTCCAACGTCACCGAAGCGGTGATGGAGGAAGTAAAGACGTGGCAGAACCGGCCTTTGGATGAGGTGTACCCGATCCTGTACATGGATGCGCTGCGGGTGAAGGTGCGCGATGGCGGACACATTCGGAACCAAGCGATCCACGTGGCGATCGCGGTGAACCTGCAGGGCAACAAGGAGGTTCTGGGACTCTGGGCGGCGCAGAACGAAGGGGCGAAGTTCTGGCTGCAGGTGCTGACGGAGTTGCAAAATCGCGGGGTGAAAGACATCTTCATCGCCTGCGTGGACGGGCTGAAGGGGTTCCCGGAGGTGATTGAATCGGTGTATCCAAAGGCCGAGGTGCAAACCTGTATCGTGCACATGATACGGGCCTCGTTGAGCTACACGAACTGGAAACAGCGCAAGCAAGTGGCAGCGGACTTACGGAAGATCTATCAAGCGGCGACGGCCTCGGAGGCGAAAGTGCAACTGGATGAGTTTGCGGAAAAGTGGGATGCGGTGTACCCGGTGGTGAGCCAAACCTGGCGCCGGCACTGGGATCGGATTACACCGTTTTTTGCCTATCCGGCCGAGATTCGGAAAGTAATTTACACGACCAACACGGTGGAATCGCTGAACATGTCGCTGCGTAAAATCATCAAAATGCGGGGTTCGTTTCCGAACGAGGAGGCGGCTCTGAAGCTGTTATACCTAGCGTTGAAAAATGCCTCCAAAAGATGGACGAGGCCGGTACAGGATTGGTGTGCCGCGCTGAACCGCTTCACCGTTCTCTGGCCGGACCGCATGCCGGCGGGGGAGCGCGCGTGACAGTTGGCGCCAGCCTTGCGCGAGAAAATTTCGTGAAACAGAGCTATGGAAATGACGGAGCTATGGAAAGCCAACACCAGGCTTTCCACATCTCCTTGGAAATCTCGCAGAAGACGCGAGATTCCCACATTCCCACAGCTCCGGCGACGGGTTGTTTTACTGGAACGAAAAAGGACTCAAAAAGAAAAAACCGAAGGCCGTTTACACAAAAATCTTGACACCGCCCCGAACTGATATCCATCGCTCACAAACTCGCTGACGAACTTGCATGGAGTATGTGCTCTGAATTCATGGTTCTTGCTCAGGCGTGTGTTCGAGGTTCGAGTATGGGCCGGTTGACCTTCCATCTTGCCCTGCCGACCGACCGTTTCTTTCTTCACCACCGGAACTCCCGTCCCATCCATCTGCACGTACAGGAAAGGAATCGGCTCACCGACAACGACGGGAGTTCCAACTGCAGGGCTTTCTGAATCTCAGCTTGTTCGCGCTGAGCGATATCGGCTCCGATGGCCTCCGCGGTACGCTCTACCGATTTGGTGGTCACCTCCAGGCCGGCCAGAACTTTCATCTGTTGGCGGCCGTGATCGAAGGGTGCCTCCTGGCCCACCAAGGCGTGCATGCGGCGCACTCCGGGAGAAAACTCCGTGTTCTCGATATCCAGTTCGACATCCACCGGAAACTGGCCGACCCCGCATGGCTCGCACAAAAAGTAAGGACGGGAAACGCTTGCCGGGCCGACGATCGTCACGACGGGTTTGGAACGGAGTTCCTGGTATTGAGCGTGATGGCCACACGGACACGGCAACTGGCGCTGATCGGTCGCCGGGGCCTCGAAGTTCAGCAGTTCGGCTAAGGCCGCGGCCCCCGCTTGGTGCAGAGTGGCTCGCAAGGCCGACTCCACAGCTTGCAGATCGGTCCGACCGTCCTTATGGCGTTGTGCAAAAACAAGGCCGAGGAATCGGTTTACTTCTCGCGCCACTTCCTGATGGATCGCAGCAGCGTTTTTTTTTCCTGCTCCGTCCAGCCGCCCCGCTGCTGCTCGACCGGGCGGAGTCGACAGATCTTTTCGTTGAGGGCCACCAGGTCCTGGCTGAGCTTCTGGAAGCGGTGAAACTCGGTGACCTCTTGCTGGGCTTTGCGCAGGGCAGTGGGATTGGGAAAGGTCTCCGTCACAGTCTTGCCGGCCACGCGGCGAGTGAGACGGAATTGCGGGTCATGTCCCGGGTCGTTGCGTTTGGCGCAGTGACAGGACGGCTTGCCGCAGCGACGCATGACCGCGGTGAGGGAGCCGGGTCGCAGATCACCCAAGCCGAGGAACTCCTCCAGGAGCTGGGATCTTTGGGTCTCCAAAGTAGCGACATCGTCAGGCATAAGGGTCTCCTTTCTATATCGCAGATTGTCTGTACGTATACAGACGCTCAGAACAATGCCACAAAAAAAGAAATCCCGCAACATGGCACCTCCATGTCGCCCACCCGTAACTTACTCTTAACTTGACATGAGCCGCTTGCGGGCGCACAGTTTCCCCAAGCGCTCACCATTTCTTGTTTCTTGCTGTTCACTCTCGTGGTTGTCGGCAGGATTTTCGGCCTCGGGGTCATCGCTAACGGGTCAACACTTTACTCTATTTTCGGATGTGCGACTGGAATTGAAGGAGGATGAGATGAAGGAACAGAATTCCATCTCGTTGAAGAGACTTCAACAGAGATGCGTAAGCCGTCGTCACCTAATTCGCGGTGTGGCCGCCGCAACTCTGGGAGCGGGCTTTCTGCGCACAAAGCCAGCCTATGCCGACCACAAGGACGACAACGGAAGGCAGTTCCAAGGGCCGCTACTCAAACCCATTCCCGGAGGCGTAGTGCCATTCGAACCGTTCGGGGTCCCCGTGCACCATAACCCGCTGAACCCTGCCAACCTGCTGGCAAACATTAGCGACCCGTCGGAGATCACAGATTTCGACGGGTTCGTTGGTCTGACGCACATCCGTGGCGGCGGGACCGGAACGGACACTTCCACAGGCGTCACCACGCCACTTGCTTACCAAGCGGACATGGGCTTCGGACAGGGCAAGTTCGTCGGCATTGACGGTCACCTCCATAGGGGTACGTTCGCCTTTGTTTGACTTGACCTCTATACCGGTCCGGTGGGATCGGCCAACCTCCCTCAACAAATTCACGACTATAACGTGCACATCGACTCGAACGACGTTTTCTGGATGGTCGAGGTGGAAGACGATGCCGTCAACGTTGACTTCGACGCGGGGCAGGCTCGGCTGCTCGTCAAAGGGCTGGACGTGTACGATGACCATGACATCGCGAACTCGTTGACGCAAGGGCTGGGGCTGCCCGGCGGCCTGGGCTTCCCGTATCCCGCGATTGCGCCTGTCACTCCTGTCCGGGCGAAGGTGTCCTTTGACGTGGAATGGACAGGCACGATCCAGACAGCACAAATCGAGAACACTGCGCAGCAGTTCAGCGGCTTGTTCCTCAGCACTGAAGCGACAATAAACTGGTCCGCTGAAGAAGACGGTTTCCAGTTTCAGTCGGAAGCGCCGAACCCGAGCCGCAATTTAATATCGGTCTTAGGGCGGGAGAAAAACGGCGTCTTCTTCACGTAATCCAGATCGCCGAGCACTGTCATTCTCGGCGCGGCAGCCAAACCGACGCGCACGAACTGGCGGCAAATCGCGCTTTGGAGTGCCGCGTCATTTCTATGGGATTAGGGCGGGGGAACGGACACCATCCCCCCAACCCTATTCCCGACAACCAATTCACAGTCGTTAACGCACCATATGTAGCGGAAATGTCTTCGGGTAGTTTACGTCCACGAGTTGCGGTACAGGTGCAATGCCATCACTCCGGCAACTTGCCGTGTTCCGACTGACCACTGCGTCAACAAGATGATGCGTTGCGCCGATTCTCCAGTAATCCGCACCTAGCTCAGGTGCATAATGCTCCTGTGTCAGCACCTGTGTTGGTTCAGCCTGAAATGGAGAGAGGGCGCTTTCCGTTAGTGAGTAATCCGCCCCTTCCGTCTCGAACTTCCCGTTTGCCCGTCATACGGGAGTTGGCCAAAAGGTCGCCGGCGAAAGGTTAATCATAACCAGCCGAGGATTAGCTCTTGGCACCGACGACGATGAAGGCCGTGAAACTGATTAACAGGGTCCCCTGTTCGTCTGCATGTTGCAGGTACTCCCACCATTGCCGAGCCACACCGACAGAGAGCGTTCCGTTTGTCTGGAGTGCAGCGAGGTGACTGCCGAGGAATAGCTCGGCCATCGCGTAGTGGACGAAGACCTGTACCGGATCAGTGAAGAGGACCTCCAAGTGCCGCTCCTTGAAGAGGCGCGGCAGTTGACGACCTATCCACCCGTTCCGTATTGAATCGGAGTAGGAGCGGAAAATCGTTCGCGTGGTTTCCCTCTCTGGGTGGTCGATGATCAGGGTATCCCAGTCGATATCGAAGACGACGATTCGCCCGCGCGGACCGGTTACCCGCACCATCTCCGTCAGCGCCCGCCCCGCATCGGGCAAGTGCTCGAGCACTCGTTGGGCTCGGCTCACGTCAAACGTGCCGTCCGGGAAAGGAAGCGCCTGCGCCTCCCCGACCTCAAAGGTAATCGGGAACCGCAGTTCCTTTGCGCGTCGTCGGGCCTCAGCGATCATCGCCTCACTCGCGTCGAGACCAACAAGACGGCCAGCCGGACCGACGAGTTCCACCATGTCGAACAGATCGATTCCAGGACCGCAGCCAACGTCGAGGACTGCCGCTCCCGGCTCCAGAGCGATCCGCTCCAGCATGAGCCGCCTGCTCGCCTGGAACGCTGGGAGCTTCTGTGCCTCATCCATGAACCGAATAAAGAAGTTAGGATCCTTGGTGTGGTCGACCTGTGTGAAAAGGTTGGTATGGGGATGGGTGCTCATGGCATGGTTTCACTCCTGCTCATCCCAATTCTCTGCCAGAGTGCCGGATCAGTCCAGCGTTCCTGACAGAGAAGCCTGAACCTTGATCGCCATAGTGTGATCAACGCGTATCGAGAGTGCGGTAAACTTCTCACATACCGCAGGTGCCCAAGGCGCAAACTAGATTTCATTCGGCCCGAGTTTTGTGCACGAGGCTAATGCCATGCAGGCACGTAATTATAACCTGTACGGCACTTCGCAGAGGATGTAACGATTCTGGACGTTTGAATAACGGCGTCGGCCCCAGCCGACCGAGTAGACTTGGCAGGCTTCGGGTTTCGCCGAGTCGCCCCATTCCTACGAGGGTCGAGTTGCCCGGCGTGCAATGCTCCTCGGCATGCAGCAACACATCATCGTTTGTGTCCGCATATTTCGAGAAGATGGCTCCTGACGGCGCGCCTTAAGAAGTTGGTTGCGTGCGGAATCATGGAACAGGCGCCGGCTTCGGACGGCAGCGCCTACCGGGAATATGCCCTAACCCAAAAGGGCCGAGAGTTGTTCCCGGTCATTTTTGCTTTGCGTCAGTGGGGGGAAAGTTATCTCTTCTCCCGCGGAGAGAAACGTTTTCAGGTTCTGGACAAACGCACCCGAAAACCCGTGACTCGAGGTGCAAAATGCGAAAGGGGAAAACCTTACGGCGAACGATCTGGAACTGGTTACTGTTACAAATTGAACGGACGTTTACGCCGTCAACGAAACGCGGGTTGTACCGACAAACGCGCATCTCGTCAGCGCTTGATTTCCTGAGGACAACCCGACTTATCGGGAGTTCTACTCTCTGGAGCGCGATGATTTGTTCATCGCGTCAAACGCTGCGAGCGCCTCTTCTGGCCGGGCGCGGACCACGAAATCTTCTGTAAGGTTCGCCCAGCGCACCTTCCCAGACGGGTCGATTAGGAATTCTGCTGGTCGCGAGATGTCCGCGCCGTCGCGTCGGCCGTGCACGTGCACCAGATCCCACCTGCGGATTACGTCCTCATGTATGTCCGAAAGAATCGGAAACGTGTAGCCTTGCGACCGGCGTAGGTTTTCGGAATCCTCGGGTGAATCCACACTGATGGCGATCACTCGAATTTTCCGTGCATCGAACTCCGGCAGCGCCTGCTCGAAACTCCGTAACTCGGAGTTGCAGAACGGTCACCAATATCCACGGTAGAAAATCAAAACTACGCCGGCTGCCTGGACCGCGTTCTTCTCGGCTCCGGTTGTACTCTCTGGAGTGAAGGGAGAATTCAACGCACCCGTTAAAGTCACTTGGTGATTCTGCGAATCCGGCAGCGTGAAATCTGGTGCCGTCTGGCCCACTTGCGGCGCGCCGTGCGAAGCGGGTAGCACATGCCTCGCGCCGATGAAAATGCCGTAGAGGAAAAACCCACTGAAGGTTAACGCCAGCACCGCGAGGACACTGCCGAAAATTTTGCCTCGAAACAGATCCGGATGGTGGAATGCGCGTGTAAGCCCCAAGGTGAGCAGCACCAACCCGAGCGCGATCATCGGCAGGTTCGCCCACGGAAAATCGCGAAGCGTCGGGAAGCGAACGAAAAACAGCGGATAGCTAACCACTCCTAGTAAAACCAGCAACGCGCCGGTCCACACTGCCCAGTTCCAGCTTCGTTTCATCGCTAAAATCTCTCCCCACCCCATTCCAAGTACGATTTTTTAATCCGCCTACCCGGGGCGGGATTTAGAACTTGCGTAGCGCCCTAAGTCTAGCCGAGGATGCGATTTCGTGAGAAGTTTTCGCAGGAACAGAAGTCCAAGTCCCGATAAACGCGCTTGTATTGGGTAGCCTCTCCAGCTCGCCAGTCGACCCGAAAAGGGGGTTGCGGGAGGTCCCAACAGTTGCACCTCGGCTGTCTACGAAAAGGCTCTGCCCTGCCTCAACAGAGGCTTGAAAACGGAATGCTCGCCTACTACCCAGAAACAGCTGATTGTGGGCAATGTGCGGCGCAGATTTCAGGCTCGCCAAAACAACGACATACCGAGAAGGAATCAGTCGGGTTTCTGGGCAGGCCGGCGGTTCTGAATGACCGCGGAGAGCCCAACCCAGCAGAACCAAGCCTGATGTTCACGGCATAGAGCGAACCCACAAAATACGGCGTGTACCGCGCCAACCTTTCGTGGTTCGTCAGAAGCAACACCGTGATCATCAGGATAAAAGAGATGGCTAGCTCGGCTGCAAACGCGACGGCGGCACCGTACTCGCCCGGGGCGGTGACTGCATAACGAACCGTGCCATCCCCTGGAGCGCCTCTTAGCAAAAATGTTGCGAGCGCAACGCCGCTCGTTGCCCCTGAGAACTGCCCGACTCCGTAAAGCAGCGCATCCCAAGGGGCGATTTTTCCCAGCCGGTAGAACGCGAACGTCATGGCGGGATTGATATGTCCGCCGGATTGCTTGCCCTAGGGACTCATGGTGAGCGCCATGACTGTAGCGCCGATGGCCAGCCCCATGAGCGCACGGCGGACGATGCCGCTGACGAAAATATGCCTAACTGGAGAAGCGGGGTGCTGCAGCAGTGTGGCAAACGAGCAAGTGCAAAACATAAACAGACTCATTTCGCCCGCTTCCATCAAGTACTCGGGACAGTGCAGACGCAAGCTGGCCGCGACGCCTAAGGTGTCTCTTACGGATACCGCCCGCGGTGTGCCGAGTGGTCCGGTGTTGTTTACCGCCTCTTTCACCGAATTACCCCTCTGCAATGGTGTTAAACCTCACGAGTGCATCCTGGCTGGCGTATTAGTGAATTCACAAGTTTTGTCGTCGATTCTCTTGACGCTCAAGTCCCAGATCACCCCGATCTTTGTGCGGCCCGAAGGCGTGAAGATGTCTGAGTTAGAAACCAGTTTCAGATGATGGGGTTCACCGATCTTCTCGATGTAATGCTGCACTACCAGGCTTCCACCCAGTATTTCGAGGTTGATGGACATGCGCCTACCGTCAGGTGAGGTGGTTGCGCCAGCAGAGCAGTGTGCTGGAGAACAGGCCTGGTACTCGGACTCCGGCAAGTTGAAGCACCATGAAGGAATATCTACTTCTATTGGTGCGTTGATTGTCGCCGAAAAGCTTGACTGAATTAACGTGTTGTCTTCCATTTTTCTCTCTCCTGCATGAGTTCTACGGTGCGTAGTGGGTGAAGACCAAGTCGCTGCCTTTGACCTGTGCATGGCAAGGGAAGCAGGTTTGGATCGTAACCACTTCGGCGACCTTGCCGTCCTTGTCAAATTGAGCGAATCCCCATCCGCCAGTCGCGGCATATTTCCCCGAGTCTTTGACCATCACCTGCAAGTACCACTCCGGCGCTGGTCCGGCAACGAACGATTGGGAACGACCGAATACTTTGTTGTTTTGTTCCGACGGAACGTAAAACCAGGCGAGGCGCGAGATCATCGTGCCGTCGGGAAATGGGATCTGCGCATCCCGGTAAGCTTTGAGCGCAATGTCGTTGCCCAAAATCGCGCGAATATCGTTGAACTTGCCTTCTTCGTGGGCCACCGAGATTAATTTCCAATCCCGGTATCCAGGGGGGATTTTGACACCGTAGATGGGAGCGCCTCCTCCATCCGTTTGATCTAGCACTCTTTCTGTTGAGGCGAGCACGGCGCCAGCAACCAACGCAAGCAGCAATCCAATGGCGGCGCGTTTCATAAATCCTCCTCTTCTACTTTTGACTGGAGCGAAGCTCCTTCGTGAAGAACTCGGGCTGCTCCCAGGCTGCAAAATGACAGCCCTTAACGGTGTTGTCGCTCAATATCAGGACGGCACTTCCGCGTATGCAATGCCAGTGAGGTTTCCTTCCGCAAACAGCAGCGTCCTGCGGCCCGACCCATCGAGATTGGCGCTGTAGACTGAGCCGCCGAAGTCGGTAATGAACACGCCCGAAAAATTCGACCCAAACCCGCGTCGTGACTACCCTTCTGCGTCCAATAGGGCTTGCCGCCTTCAGTGTCCACTGCAATGCCGACACACCATTTCGTCGGTTCCGATCGACATCGAGTGCTAAGCCATCGGGCAGCTTCCGGCCTTCGTTGATGATGGTCTTCAAATCGGAGCCGTCAGGGTTAGCAGACAGTATGCGGCCGGCGCTGAGGTCCAGAAAGAAGAGCCTACCGGACGTGGGTGCGTTTTTCGCCTCTGCGTCTATCGGTGTGGAAGCTATCGCGCTCATGTAACGAATCTCCTCGCTAACGTGCTTTCATGGTGTTTCTTCTTTTATCCCGGATTTTCCCTATTTCGGCGAGCCGCACGCCACTGCGGCGAGTTCTGGGAAGCAGTGAGGATGAAGGAGCGAGCGCACGTACGACACAGCGCGATCTGCTCAAGAATTCAAATCAAGCCTGTGCAACGAGAGTGGCTTCGATAGCTTCGGGTCTGCCGATTAATCCTCTTCACTGCGGATCGCCTTGGGCATGAGCTTTTGCCAACTTCGGCTCGCTTCCGAGCGGGCTAGATACGAGCTGGAAAATGGGAGCTCCCAACGGGGCACCCGTGAATCCGCCGTCCACCATCAGCTCGACCGCGTTGATGTACGAGGAATCGTCCGACGCGAGGAAGAGCACGGCTTTGGCAACTTCTTCCGGCTCGCCCCAACGGCCCTGCGGAACCGCAGACGAAAAGAAATCCGCCAACTTGGCGGAATCTTCCGCGGAAGCAGAGGCACGGGGCCCGCGCTTCCAAATGGGAGTTTTGATCGCGCCCGGTGCGACGACGTTCACGCGAATATTGCGCGGTGCAAGGTCGGCGGCGATGGAACGCGCCATCGAGAGGAGGCCTCCCTTGGTGGCTGCATACGCGGCGATGCCAGGCTGGCCGAGATAGTTATGTACCGACCCGCTAAAGATGATGCTACCGTTGTCGTTCAGAAGAGGCGCCGCTGAATTCACGGTGAAGAAAACGGCAGTAAGGTTGGTGTTGATCACGTTCTCAAAAATGGCCTCGTCGGTCGAGCCGGTAGGAGTGCGGCCGGAGATGCCGGCATTGGCGAAGACAATGTCGAGCTTCCCGAAATCTTTGGCCAGGGCTGCGAAGAGCCGCTGGCGATCTTCCGCAATGGTGACGTCAACGCGGTAGCTACGCGCGTTCGATCCGAGTTCGGCGATCGCTTCATCGAGGGTCTTCGGGTCGCGGCCGGTGATGGCGACCTGCGCGCCCTCGGCAATGAAAAGCCGAGCTGTGGCGAGACCGATGCCACTGTTGCCGCCGGTAATGAGAGCCTTCTTCGCTGTGAGCTTCATAATGCCTCCTTTTTGTGGCGCTCGTTGCGAACCTCTTGTATCTGTCATCGCCACCCACCTGTCAACCGTGATCATTTCGGTCTAGTACTGTAGTTTAGTGTTGGTGTGTTTCTCCCTCAGGGTTTTGGGGCGGTTCCCCGCCCTTCAGAAATGCGCCGGATTCGCCTCATTCTTCGGGTCCCACCCCTTCATGTCATTGAGTTCCTCGGGCGTGATCTGAGGCAAGTGCCGGATGAACAAAACCAGGCGCCAGGTTTGCGGCACAGTGTGCGTTCCGTGGAAGGCTGGCATGCCGCTCAAACGAACTCCATTTTCAATGGTGTAGTAGAGCTCACCATCGCTCTTGTTCTGCGTCTCGGCTGCGCGCAAATCGGGCGGTTTCGGATAGAGGCCCTTGCCGAATACCGTCTGGCCCGCTCCGTCATTCCCATGGCACTCGGAGCAATGATAGGAGAAATGCTCCATGCCTCCCCGAATGTTCTCCGTTGAAGGCACGATGGGATTGCGAAGTTGACGATACGAAGATGGCACGGCTATTTTGCGCGCCGTTGTGGCCGCGAACACCTCAATCGCTGATGGTGTCGCAAGTGCGCTGAAGCCTCGTCGCACGAGAATGATTCCGTAAACCGCGGCTGCAACCACAAGCGCAAACAGAATCAGTGAAACTGCTTTCCAAGGCTTCATGTCTGCCTCTCCTTTCCCGTGGCATCGTCGTCCGCCCGCCCGAGCGCAGGGAGGTAGCGGCCGAAGTTCAATTCGAAGTCGCTCGGAACGCCGTAACCGATATTGCTGACCTTGGCACGGCGCGCCTGTGCGCCGGGCAAGGCCAGCAACGGGAAGAACAAGTCGTTGCTCGACTGAAGCTCGGCAGCTGTCGGCGTCCCGAACCGATTGACCTGGGCCTTTGCCGCGGCTAGCGTTTCACGGTCGAACGAAGCCAGACGCCGGGTGAGCGCATCGACAAACGAGTCGAGGTCGCCGTCGTCTAGCGTGCGGTTCACCCAGCCATAGCGCTCGGCGATATCAGCATCGAAATCGTCGCCGCTGAGCACGATCTCAAGTGCCCTCGAGCGGCCGACCAAGCGCTGGAGCCATTCCAGCGCTCCGCCGCCCGGGACCAGTCCGACGCCGACCTCGGGGTTGCCGAATAGGGCGGTTTGCCCGCTGGCGAAGCGCATGTCGCAGGCCAGCACGAACTCGTTACCGATGCCGCGTGTGCGGCCGCGAATCTTGGCGATGCTCACGACTGGCGCGGACGAGAGACGCAGCACAAAGTCGCGCCAAAGGCCCAGCATCGCAGGCCGTTCGGCTGCCTTGGCTACGTCGAGATGGGCGATGAAAAAATCGGGATTCGCCGACTGGAACACGACGACCTTCACGGACGGGTCCGCTTCGAGGTCGCTCATTAGCGCTCCCAATTCGACGATCGTTGTGGGAACAAACATGTTGATTGGCGGGTTGCTGAAGGTGATGGTCCACCGACCCGGATAGGTGCGGTCGGTGTGGAACTGCGCATCTGCCTGGCTGCCTCGCTGTGTAGCGCTGGATTGGGTCATCATCTTCTCCTCTCTTTTGAATAACCTTGCCGCACTGATCTGAAGCCCGCGCGACGCTCTTCTGAGAACAAAGCCCCAAGCCGAGCACTTGCGCCCACCGTAGCCCGACGCCAATCTGGAATGGATTCCCCAGACGGCCAATCCATACGTCCCAGTTCCTCGATCCATTCCAGCGCCGATTGGCGCGCCTGCTCAGCGCCGAACAACTGATCTACCGCGCGGATGAAGGCCGATAGCTCTTTTTCAGCCAGGATGAGAAAGTCGCTAGCGAGTTGATTGCAGCGGTCGGTTTCCGCATCCATTAACATTCTCCGCTTTTCAAGCATGACAACCTTTGTATGAACCCATGCCTCGCAGGGCCGGATCATTTGTCAGTGGATCTCGACAATCTCGGCCGAGTCGCGTCCGGCACGGGCTCACCCCTCCACCAGCTGCTGGCCGCCGTCTATGTCGTAGGTTCCGCCGGTCAGGGCGGTGTTGGTCATCAGGTGGACGGCTAGGGCGGCGACGTCCGCTGGGCCGACCACGCGGCGGATCGGGAGTGTCGCGCGGAGTTGCTCGCGTCGCGCATCCAACTGATCGCCGAGCAGGGATGCTGAAAGCGGAGTATCGACGAAGCCGGCGGCGATAAGGTTGACGCGGACCGGGGCTAGCTCGAGTGCGAGGTTCTTGGTCATGGCTGGAAGCGCGGCGGTGAGAGCCGAGACTAGAGCGAGTCCTGGCGCCGTGCGGCGGCCACCGGTACCGCCCATGAAGAGCAGGGTGCCTCCCGGGCGAACCTTCTTTGCGGCGTAGCGAGCGACCTGCAACGGCAGCAGGAGATGGGCTTCGACATCCTGGCGCGCCTTTTCGATCTCGAGTTCCGCCAGCAGTGAGTAGTAGGGACCGGGACCGGTGACCAGCACGTGGTCGATCGGTGCCGGGAGTCCGTCGAAGAATTTTTGGAGTTGATCGAAGTTGGTGGCATCGAATGCCGCGCTACTTAGATTGCCGAGTTCGCGTGACGCGTGTTCCAGGCGTTCCGGGTTGCGTGCCGCGAGAATCAGCTTGGCTCCCTCAGCGCGCGCTCGCCGGGCCGTTTCGAGTCCGATGCCGGCGCTGCCCCCGATCACGACGACAGTTTGTCCGAGGAGTCCCGGTTCGGGCTGCATGGGAGAGGCGCCAGTTGCGATGCTCATGATTCCTCCGTTCAACAGTCTAGAATTGCGTTTGCCTCAAGAAAACGGCCTGCCCGGAGAGCAGGGTTCATCACCGGCAGTCATCGTTACTGTTTCCGTCCTGCAGAGGGCGCCTTCTCGGCGCCTCGCTTGTTCCAGCCGTGGAAGCGCGACAAGTCGCCCGCGTTCCATGCCTCCGTACTTTTGCCTTCTCGGGATCGTCTTCTCTCTCTTGTCAAGAACCTTGCCGTAGCGATCGGAAGCCCGCGCGAACCTCTTCTGAAAGGAGCTTCGGCTGTTCCCAGGCCGCAAAGTGCCCGCCCTTGGGGAGCTTGTTGAAGTGAATGAGCTTGGGGTATGCCCGCTCCGCCCAGCTTCGTGGAGCAGGATAAAGTTCGTCTGGAAAGACGCTCACGGCGGTCGGAACAACGACGCCTCTGACGCCGAAGAACGAATAACCCTTGTTCTCCCAATAGAGACGAGCCCCCGAGAGCGCCGTATTCGTCAACCAGGTGAGCGTGATGTTGTCCAGGACGTCGTCTCGTGTGAGGCCTTCGTTGCCTCCAGCGAAGACGCGTGCGATCATCTCGTAGCTGCGCGCGTCGTGGTCGAGGAAATAAGCCGCAAGGCCTACAGGTGAATCCGCGATTCCGTACAGCGTCTGAGGGCGCAGCCCCATCTGGTACCCGTAGGCGATTCCCTTTTGATAGACGAACTGTACGCTCTCGTAAGCGACCTTTTCGTCGGCGGAGAGACCCGATGGCGCCGGCGCTCCTGAAAAAGCAGCCTTGTCGACCTCGGCCGGGAGAATGCCGGGCATGTTGGTGTGAATGCCGAGCAACTCCGGAGGCGCTTGCACACCCATCAGCTCGGTGATGGCTGCACCCCAATCGCCGCCTTGCGCTACGAATTTGTTGTAACCGAGGCGCTTCATCAACACGGTCCAGGCGCGTGCAATGTGGGCGGGGTCCCACCCGGTTGTGGCCGGCTTGCCGGAAAAACCGTAGCCGGGCATGGACGGAATTACGACGTCGAACGCGTCGGATGCAGTTCCGCCGTGTGCGGTGGGATTGGTTAGCGGATCGATGATCTTCAACTGTTCGGTGATCGAGCCGGGCCATCCGTGCGTCACGATGAGAGGCAACGCATTTTCGTGTTTGGAGCGGACGTGAATGAAATGAATGTCCAGCCCGTCGATCTCGGTGAGGAAGTTCGGCAGGGACTGCAGTTTTGCTTCGCACTTGCGCCAGTCGTAATCGGTCGCCCAATATTGCGCCAGCGCCTGAATCGTCGCGAGCTGTACTCCTTGTGTTGCATCTATCACTGTTTCCCGTTCAGGCCACTTGGTCGCGTTGATGCGCTTGCGCAAATCTGTAAGCTCTGCTTCCGGAACACTTGCCACAGGAAACGGACGAATCGCCGTTGCCTGCAACACATCTTTTGCCGTCGTCATCTTTGTCATCACTTACTCCTGAGCGGCCGGTAAGCCGCTGAATTTAAAATCATGGTCCCCGCCAATTCGGGCGCTAGCTGCTGTCTCGCTCGCTCCTGATCCATTCGCGGATGTACGCCGGACAGTTTCTGAGCTCGATGCCGTTTGCTTCGTTGATCGCCAGGAGCTTCATGGCATCACGGTCGATCAACTCGAGTTCAGCGAGCTCGACGGCGACGACACTGCCGTCCTCGAGCGCGGTGCGAAGTACGTCCACGTCTTCTCCTGTAATCCGCCCACTAATGTGCAGCACCAGCCCCTGGCTAGTCGGAAATCGGTCGATTCTGCACGTCACGTCAGCCTCGCAAGCCCCGTGGTTCAATGACCCGAGTAGCAAACGGAGCGCCAATCGAACTTAACTGAAAGGACTAGAGATCCGGCTGTCTGCCGTGTGACGAATTTGGCAGATCTGGTGAATGTGGTGAATTTGGAGAAACTGGTGTGACTTCAGCGAAACTTGAATTGCGTCCTGTCGATATGTAACGCCTTAATGCGATGGTCAAGCGTGGATGGTGGAACGCCAAGCCTTGCTGCGGCTCCCAATCGCCCAGCGACACGGCCCCGGGATGCAGCGAGCGCGGCTTCGATAATCTCCCGTTCGCTTTGGGGCTCGCCTTGAGACGGGGCGCGTGAAGCACCTTGAGGTCGTCGCGCGGGTTGTTTTGTCAGCCATGACTCGTCGATGGCAAACACGTTACCCGAGTTCAGAATGACGGATCGCTCAATTACGTTCTGCAGCTCACGGATGTTGCCTGGCCAATCGTAGTTCTGCAACAAACCCAACGTCTTCTTGTCGATCGAGCGGAAGTTCTTACCCGCGCGCCTGGAGTAGCGTTGCACGAAGTATTCGACGAGCATCAAGATGTCCTCAGCCCGGTCTCTGAGCGGTGGCACTTCGATGGGAAATACGTTGAGGCGGTAAAAGAGGTCTTGGCGAAAGCTTCCACTGGCCACAGCGGCTGTCAGGTCACGGTTGGTCGCCGTAATAACTCGAACGTCGACTCGAATCGTCTGTGCTCCGCCGACTCGCTCGAACTCCCGCTCCTGAAGAACTCTCAAGAGTGCGACCTGCGCGTCGGGCGGAAGGTCCCCAACCTCATCGAGAAAGATCGTGCCTCCTTCGGCCAACTCAAACCGTCCCAGACGCCGCTGAGTTGCCCCGGTAAAGGCGCCTTTCTCGTGACCGAAAAGTTCGGAGGCGATCAAGTCGCGTGGTACTGCGGCGCAGTTCATGCTGACGAAAGCCCGTTGAGAACGCCGGGACAGCCTATGGATGGCGCGGGCAACGAGTTCTTTGCCAGTTCCTGTTTCGCCGGTGACGAGGACCGTGCTTTCAGTGGGAGCAACCTTCGCCACGCGAGAAAGTACGGTTTGCAAGTGAGGAGAATTTCCTACTATCTCCTCGAACATCGACGCTTTATCGATTTCTTCGCGCAGAGCAATATTCTCGGTCTGGAGTCTTTCTTCAGCCTGCTTGCGATCCTCGATGTCCGTCGCCGCGACATACCACCGCAGGAGGTCGCCCCGTCCATCTAGCAGGGCATGGCGGCGGATAAGAAACCACCGATACGTCCCATCCTTCCTTAATAAACGCACTTCGGCGTCATGCGCGGACGCGTTTGATAATTCAGTGTGTTGAGCTACACTCGCCATGCGTTCTAAGTCATCAGGATGCAGGAATCTGCCGGGGTCGCCGCCCCGCCAACTCTCCAGAGTGAGGCCGTAATAATCGAGGGAGGCTTGGTTAGCAAACTGCCGACTCCCCTCGGGCCCCAATACGGCGATGTGCTGAGGCGCGAGATCTAGTACCTGTCGCAACTCACTTTCCCGTTCTCGGAGCTTCTCTTCTGCATGTTTGCGTCCAGTAATCCGAGTTAGGGCGAGCGCCTCCCGCAGCGCCCTCTCTAGTTCCTCGCAGGTCACGGTCTGCTTTGTGGCGCCCCCACGAATTGCAGATTCCAAGTTCGCCCGCAGGCGGTGAAGGGAAATATGGGTCTCGACACGCCACAAAACTTCCTGCGCATCGAAGGGACTGACAATGTAGTCGACCGAGCCGCTAAGCATCGCTTTTGGCTGATTAATCGTATGCGATATCGGGACGATGAGGATCAGAGGGATGTTTCGGGTGACCGGATCGTTCTTCAAACTCGCGCAAACTTGGTAGCCGTTCATGCCCTGCATGCTAATGTCCACCAACACCAAATCCGCCAATTTGCATTTTACGAGTTGCAATCCCGATTCCCCGTCTTTTGCGAGGCATACTGCGTAGCCCTGCTCCGTCAGGATGGTCGCCAGCAAATCGAGATTGGCAGGCTCGTCATCAATGACGAGAATGTTGCCTTTCTGCTTTGTGTCATGGGGAGTCACAAAACTCTCCTCGGAGTCGCAAGGCCGTGGGTGACGGAGCACACTCGCAGCATCGCCGGCCTCTAACCACCTGCAATTGCTGCTATGACAATTAGGGGCTCCGTCCCTGAGGCGACCGCTTGGGGCAGCGGGGCATCCAACAGCTCGTTCGAGAGATCCTCCTGGCAGGCGAAGAACCGCAAGAGGGGACGCCGGCGTTGTGAGACGGGGTCGCGGAGCAGGCCTCGCAGTACGGGATACTGTGCCTCGAGTGCGTCAAGCACTGAGCGTAGCGTGGCTTGGCCTTCGATACGAAGTTCGACCTCGGTGCCGACACGCGTCAGGGCGCATAATTGTCCGGGGAGTATCAGCCGGATCATGGCAGCGTCTGGACCTCAATGGAATGGATCGGCGGAAGGCGTTGTGCGATCAGCATCCAGGTGTCTCCGCCGTCGGCCGAGCCGTAGACTTCCCCGCCGGTAGTTCCGAAATAGATGCCGCACGGATCGAGCGAGTCGACTCCCATCGCTTCACGCAATACGTTCGCGTAACAATCGTTTTGCGGCAAGCCTTTGGTAAGCGGCTCCCAGTCGTATCCACCCGTGCGGCTACGGTAAACTCGGAGTTTCGCCTCGGGCGGAAAGTGCTCCGACTCGCTCTTGATAGGGACGACATAGATCGTCTCTGGCTCGTGGGCATGAACGTCTATGGCGAATCCGAAGTCTGACGGCAAATTTCCACTTACTTCCTGCCAAGAGTCTCCCGCGTTGTCGCTCCGCATGACGTCCCAGTGCTTCTGCATGAAGAGCACATGCGGGCGTCTGGGGTGCATCTTGATGCTATGAACGCAATGGCCAACCTCGGCGTTCGGATCCGCGATGTATTGAGACTTGAGTCCTCGGTTGATTGCGCGCCAAGTCTCGCCCGCATCGTCGGTCCGGAACACGCCCGCAGCCATGACTGCAATAAAGAACCGGCGGGCGTTGTTCGGATCCAGAAGGACCGTGTGTAGGCACATCGCAGTCCGGCCCGGTTGCCACCGCCGAGTCGAGTGGTGGGCGCGCAATCCGCGGAATTCCTCCCAGTTCTGTCCGCCATCGGTCGAGCGGAATAAAGCCGCGTCTTCGGCCCCAGCGTAGATGGTATCTGGATCGGTGAGTGAGGGTTCGAGGTGCCAAATCCGCTTGAACTCCCAAGCTTGGGGCGTTCCGTCATAGCCTTCGTAATTACCGATGCCGCCCTCCAATACGAATCTGTTGCCTACCGGTTCCCAAGTCTCGCCGCCGTCATTGGAGCGCTGGATCAGCTGACCAAACCAGCTGTTATATTGCGAGGCATAAAGTCGATTCGGATCAGCAATCGAACCCTTCAGATGGTAAATCTCCCAGCCGACAAAATGAGGGCTGCTGAGCTCCCAACGTTGTCGCTTGCCATCCGACGTTAGAACGAAGGCGCACTTTTGTGTGCCTACGAGTACCCGTACGCCGCTCATGTTCTCCTGTCCTTGTGAATCCTCTCCAGTCCGTGTGGTTGACCAATTACGCCAGACAGCGCCACGGGGAGTCGAAGGAACTGTCCGATTTCCATTGGCTCCCGGACGGGATGAGTAATGGCCAGAGGCTTGGCCGCCCACGCGGGATCGAGTTCGGCTGCGAACGCGTATTCGTGGTCGAGCCGCCTGATACTTTGAGGCGACGGCTGTTCTGTAGACAGTGCGATCGCCAGGACTGGCGAGGGGTCGTCGGGCTTTCGGCCGCGGTAAAGGGTAAAGTCCGCGCTTTCCCGTAGGGGCACCAGTACGTACCCCGAGGGCCCCGGGATGGGTGACATTCTTGTCGCCACCGCAGCACGACCTCGGAATATTCATTTAAACGGGACACTAGGAGGATGTCAACAGGAACGAAACATCAATGGCAGCGCCGGCCGTGGACCTGATTCAATCTTTCTGACGAACTGAAAAGAGTCTCTTCATCAACAGCATTCTCCTGCCGTGGCACTCCTGCTCACGAGGCAGGCGATCCTCCTCGAGCCGCAGATAGTTCCTCGGTCTCCACCAATTTCCACGGTCCACTAATGCTCAGAGACTTACTAACTCTGTGTCAATTTCCGGATTTAGGCCTAGCGTATCCGCACGTGTTGCGGCGCATCTTGAAGGATCCGTATCAAAGGAAATGGTTTGATATGCGCAATTCTGCAAGGGCTCGGCCTCGCCTTCTCAATGAGTTGCAGCCGGAGAATTGTGCACCCTTTGGTACGCGGTTGGCTGGTAGTAGTCTGCGGTCTGCAAATTTAGCCGCTTTCGATCTGGGACTGACGAAAGTCCGCATTTTCACATCTCGCTTGCGGGCAAGCAGTGCACCATTCCTTCCGATTGCCGACGATGAGCTCGGACGAGTGTTCTCGCATGGCACTAGGCCAACCGAGGAACCGATGACCGAGATTGGCGCAGAGATCTGGAAAACGCCTAAAGATTTTACGACGGCCGCATATTCAATACTCTAGCTTGAAAGAAGGATAGAGACCCCTTATCCAATCCTCGATCTCAAGCAGGCAGTCGCCCGCCGTGAGAAGACCATAAAAACAGAGTGCGTCTATCGTTTCCGCATAATTCTCGTTCAGAGCCAAAAGCATTGCGGTAGGGTGGGCGAATTTCGAGCAGACTTTATACAACGGGCCGAACGTTGCGCTCTTACCCACCTCCGCGGCAGCATCGCGGACCTGCTTGAAACGTCCGTCCTAGTCTTTGACTCCATATTCTTGCGCCGCTGTTCGAAAGTTATTTTGGATTTCGGCGAATTCGTCTTCCACCTTGCCTTTCAAGGTGAGAACCATATTGCGAATCGTGTCCATCATCTCTCTAAGATCCCTCGCACTGTCATCGAGGAACGTTCTCGCATTGTCCTGGGAGACGTTGCAATACCGCACCCAGATATTAAGCTCCAAGAGATTTCGCACGCTACTAGCCACCGAATCCAACCGTTGAGAGGCATATCGTTCGTTCGTATCACGGACGTACGAATTTATCGCTTTCATGATTTGGATGAGCTGGTTTTCTCTCCACTTCGGAAATAGTTCGCCCTCAACGTTAATCTTCTGAATGGCTGCAATGAGCGCATTCCCTCGATCCGGAAAAGCCTCATTGAGCCCTTCGACCACTCTTTTTAGAATCAACAATTTATATCACACGAGAGCGACTCGAAAATGCGAAGAGCGCTTGGTCCGAAACCATACGTTCTTTTTTCAAGCGCGTCGGACGCGACTGACTGCCAAGATTGGCTTTAGTCCCGGTCGGCACCATCGCTCTTCGGATTCTCTGGCCATGCGCGGAGCCCAGCTCGAGTCGCGCCCTCTCTAAGCTGACGGTCGAACGTTGCCAATGTAACATCCCGGCCAATCGAGTCCTGCCATGTGAGCGCAGCAGCCAGCTGGACAGCATCGTAACCACGGAGGCTGTGATCCCATGCCAAGGATTCCGCACGAGACACGAGCGCCTCCGTTACTGGAATTCTCGCGAGGTGCGGCCACTCTCTCGAAAATCCGCGCTGAGCCTGCCGGCCGCCCTGATTGTCAAGAATACCGAGGCGCACAGCGCGCGCTAGCGCAGCAGCAACTTCAGCACGACTGACGAGCGATGTCGCAAGGGCCTCAGCAGTTGCCGTGAGCGCGGCCACCTCTCTGGAACCAGTTTCCGACACGTAGCGCTTGACGAGCGCACTCGCGTCTAGATAAACGATCACCCGCGGCTCTCTACCAGGACGTCAGCCACGGTTCGCCTTCCTCGCGTGCGAGCACTCGGTTTCCTGGCGCCCAGGCGGCGGCCACTCCAGAGGATCGTGCCGGTGTTTTTCAGAGTGGCGAGTCGCTCTTCTAGCGAATCTGCCTCGGGGACGAGTCGGGCTACCCGACGTCCGCGCTCTGTCACGATGATTGTTGCGCCTCTTCTCACCTCGCGGACACACTGGCTAAGCTTGGACTTAAGCTCACGGATTCCGACACTGCGTTCTCTCATCGCACTCCTCCTGAGTCCACATTTTACCACATGTGGTCACATGGAACTAAAGCAGTATGGATGCAGATGCGTGAAGATGCCTTGGTTGGTCAAAGTTCGAGGTCTTGCGGCGAAATAACTTGATTAGGTGACGCCGGCTCGACCGCAGCGTTCCTCCCACGACGTTCCGCGTTGGTGACTAGCGTGAATCGGCGTGCGGACCATGATGGCGTTGGAGTACCGTACGGGCAGGTACGACCGGGCAATTCACGCAAATAAGGTCCGCATGTTCGATCCGGAACGTAAAGGTCGGCTGTCCGCAGCGACTGCAGGGAACTGCCTCAAGCCCGTTCGAGAGCGGGTCCCATACCAGATCCAATCGTCCCACACATCGCTCCTTGACCGTCGCAGCCGCAGCGATCTGCAATTTCGGCTGCTCGACCAGCATCACCGAACCAAGCTTGATCTCCACTCGGACAGAGGACCTCTGCCGTAGTTCAGCAATGCGCAGACTCTGCTCGCGATCAATCGCCTCGCGGCGTGCCGCTGCTCGGGCGGCCGGATCGTCTTCACTGCTGGCAGCCTCCGGTTTACGAGTGCGGAACTGCGATCGATGCGCATATTCATCGGCTTCCTCACGCAGCTGTGCATAATAATAGGACGTGCGCGCAATTTGCCTTTCTAGGCGGCCGGCCCATTCCCGCCGGTGGCCATTAGCCAGCGAAGTTACGGTTCGGACCACGTGACCACGAGCAGTCCTATATCCAGAGACGAGGCCAGCGTGTCTTGCCTCGGCGAGAATTTCTTCGGGACTCGTCGACAGCCGGCCGTCCGCCAAAAGCGGTTGCAATTGCCGGACCTCTCTCTGGTAGTGCAGATCGATGCCAACGGGTAAAATCTCCTCTTGCTTTTGGTCGCCGGAAAAGATGGCCTTGAACCAAAAGACTGCCTGGGGAAAGTTCATCGCCCGGACGCGTTCGATCCGCAATTCCGCTCCGGGCGGCAGCAAAACGGTCCGGTTCACGCGCTCATGAAGATCCTGGACGTGCAAGTTGAGGCCGATCCGATACAACTGCACAGCGTTCCATCGTTTCGCTGCATCGCCCAGCAAACGGTCGATGAGTGGTGAGCCGAAGCTGGCCAAATGCGCTCGGGGGTGCTCGGCCAGGGCCTCAGGATCAAATGTGACTCGCAGCAGTTCGGTTTCCGTCAACAGGTCGTACACCCGCGGCTCGATCTCGTCCCAGGCTCCGTTGACCGCCTCGACGAAGTCGCGAATGAACTGTTCCAGCGGCGAGAAACAGAGAGAGTGTTGGAAGACGGAAGTCATAATGTTCCAGCCAAACACAAGGGCGCGGCCTCATCCTTCGGGCACGAAGCGATTGCCGAACAAATTTTCATCCTGAGCTCGTTGGCGAAAATAAGCTGCCTTGGCTGCCAGCAGGCGGTTGCCCAAAGTCTCCATCCGGGCGGCGAAATCGCCGGTATCTTGCGAGGCAGCCCACTCATCGACGACCATTTCCTCGAACTCTTTCTCTTCGTCCAGGTTTCCGAGGATCATGTCAATTTCGCCGATCACCAACTCGAACATGTTCAATTTGGCCTCCAGCAAGTGAAGAACTGCTGCTTCGACGGTTCCGGCGGCTACCAGGTTGAATACATATACATCACTCTTCTGCCCAATCCGGCTGAGGCGGCCGACGCGTTGCTCGATCTTCATCGGATTCCATGGAAGATCGAAGTTACACAATCCATGGGCGAACTGGAGATTTCTCCCTTCACTGCCGGACTCGGAGCACAATAGCAGGCGTGCCGAAGCACGAAAATGCTCGATTGCCGCCTCCCTCTCTAGCCGCGACAGTCCTCCGTGGAATACTGCTACCTCGTGGCCGGCCCCAGCCAGCTTCCCACGAAGCATCTCCTGGGTCTTACGGAATTGAGTAAATATCACCAGTTTGTCGGGGAAATCTCGCAACAACTGCAACACGCGATCGGCCTTGGCGTTGCTGTCTTCGCACCTCGCCTGCTCCGCGAGTTCGGAGAGATTTGCCCGTTGCTCGGACGATAGATGCGGCTTATTGAGCATATTATCGAGCATCGAAGCTGCCGCTGAAGCGGAACTTCCGATGGCCATCTGGAGCATGACAAGCGTCATGCGGTTCATGACAGCCGCGGTGTTGTCGATGCGGAGACCGCTGCGCACGAATGCCGTGATCGAATCGTAGAGCAGCCGTGATCCGGGTGTCAGCGTGACGGCCTCGGTGCGGGCGTATCGTCGTGTAAACTGCAGGCCGACGGTGCTCCGCCGATTGCGCACCATGACCTCGCTCAACAAGGCGTGCAATTGGTCCACATTCCTGGGGGTGAGCTTGTCCTCTTTGGATACGAAACGACGTGAAAAATCCCGTTGTGTGTTCAGCAGCCCCGGCTCCAGCAGCGTCACGAGATTAAACAGCTCCTCCAGGTTGTTCTGCACCGGAGTGGCCGTCAGCAGAAGGATGAACTGCTTTTGGATTTCGCTTGCGAACTTCCAGGCTGCAGTCGTCCGACTGCGCAGATGGTGGGCTTCGTCAACGATCACCATATCCCATCGTCGCGCTAGGATCGCGGCCCGGTGCGGTTCGCGTTTGGCGGTGTGGATCGAAAAGATCAGCCGGTCATGCACATCCCAAGCGGGGGCACCAGCGTTGCGAAAAGACGGATCGTCGTAGCTGGTCAATTCAATCGCGAACTTCCGACGCATCTCGCTTTGCCACTGCGCTATTAGAGACGGCGGGGTCAACACCAGTACGGAGCGCGCCAAGCCGCGCATCAGCAGTTCAGAGAGCACCAGGCCAGCTTCGACGGTTTTCCCAAGTCCTACTTCGTCGCACAACATAGCCCGGCCTCTGAACCTACGCAAGACGGTTTTCGCTGTGCGCGTTTGGTGTTCGAGCAGATCCATCTCCCGAACCATCGGCAGACAGATCAGCCGGTCAAATCCGGGGTGCGTCGCCAACTGGGTCGCTCGCAGCCCCAAGTGGAACTCCGCTGGCGTCAGGCGAGGCATCGGGCGACGCAGGAACTCGCGATCCGCGGATGCAAACTCGATGGCCTCGTTCCGAGCTGCGGTTGGCGCGTCGGCTCTGAACGGTCCGGGTTTTTCGAGAACCAACCGATACCGATGAGGAGAAACATATTCAAGCCAGATCACTTCGAGGTCGGTATCAGTCGCCCATCGGCTCACCGCTTCAGGAATTGTGAGGGAAGTACCAGATGCGATGAGATTGAATGGGATATCTGTCCCAGCTTCGTCTACCACAACCTCGGGCACTGTTGCAGGGTCCAACAACACGGGTGGCAACACCAGTTGGGCCGATCCGTCGGCAATTGCACAGGCTCGCACCTCGAAGCGGTCGCCCGGCTCCCATGCAACGTTCCAGATTCTCCGTGCGATAGCTCGCGCAGTTCCCACGTGATCTTACTCCTTTCCAGCTGACCTCAGTCTTCTGCAGCACGAGCGGCCGTTGTCGGTCTAAAATCTCCGAGAAAGAAACGGAATCACAGGTGCATCAAAATGCAAGCCTTCTTAGCCGGATCGGCTCTCGTAAAGCCTACATTGTTTCGGAACGCTGTCAACAAACACCGAATCCGGTTAATCCGGTTTAATCTGTTACTGGCGCACTTCACTTGGAAACTCGAATCGCGTCGACACAAAAAAGTGACAATTACGAAACTCAATGCAGGAAACGAAGTTTTCCAGAAGGACAACGAAAACCGCTTGGCGCGGCGCCGCGGTCTTCATCATGGCCGACCAGATACAGGTTAGGTACAACTAAGAGAGGGGAAATAACGCTTCTTGTCCCGTAAGCGACGCCAGAGAAAGCATTTATGGAATTGAGCTTCATAGTTCGGGATCAGGAGGTCGGTGGTTCAAATCCACTCGCCCCGACCAATCTTTTCAATAAGTTGGCTAGTGTTTTCATTTCATCTCCGAAGCTACTGTAGCGACTTTTGTAGGGACCCTGAAACCGATTCCGCATATTTGAATACTACGTCCGCGTTATAAGCCTCGAGTTTTTGCGCTGCTTCTCGTTTGTGCTGGTCTGTTGGGTGAACGTAACGGCTCGTCATCTGGACCGTGGTGTGCCCAAGTAGCGCGGCGAGCGTCAACACATCAACGCTCGCCTGTGCTGCGCGAGTTGATACGTGTGGCGCTTCAGCCCAAAAGGAGGGCAGGGTGATGGAAATGATCCGAAGAATTCATGCGCTCGAGAGTACTTTTTCCGGTGTCGCGGGAGAGGCAAGAATCGCGGCCGAACTCGTGCGCTGCGGACTGAGGGCGGCAAAGCCATATTGGACGAATGGCGAAGTGGATCTGATTGTCCTACATCAGCACGAAAATGGCGTCTTCCCCGTACCTGTGCAGGTAAAGTCAGTCCAATTCCTGGAATCTAAGAGTCGCAAACTTTCGGAACCGCGGTTCTTGTCAAGACTCAAGAAACGGTACGTTGAGAAGAATAACTGCGCAAGGCGACATTCCCATGACTGTGCGAGCCATGAAGGCGGGAGCCGTAGTCGGCGCTGAGTTCGTGGAAACGGCCATGGCACGCGAAAGGACTATGGTATAGACGTTGATCCGATCTAGCGTAAACGTACGACCGGAATCCTGTCCTTCACTTCCCACAACCCCGTATCTGAACAGCTTCCGTATTGCCGTTTATTAGCGGCCAATTCTTTGAATCACACCCCTAAATCGTCCCGCACCAGTGTCGACATACCTATGCGACAGAAATGCTTCGAGCTGGTATGGGTTTTCCCGCCGTGATGAAATTACTCGGCCACACTTCCCCAGAGATGACCATGCGCTATCTCGACGTGACGCTGACTGACCTCCAGCGAGAATTCCAGGTAGCTCGTTCCAAACCTCGCCATCTTGTTCCACAGCCGAAGATGCCGTTCACTCCCCGAGCCGGCCTCGATGGTCTGATCGATTCTTTGCTCGGCGCTCAACATGTGCTCGAGATGTTCCGCCGGACGCTGCCGAACGGCACTTCCCGCCGCCTCTACCGCCTCTCCAACCGGCTCACCAAAATCGTTACCGAAGCGCGCAAGCTAGTGACGCCCTGAGAATGGGCAGAGATTGGCCGCTAATGCCGACCATCCGTCCGGCACTGTTGAATGAATTGGAATCGTACGTATTCCTTGCGGTACGATTGGTTGCTCTGCACATCGGCCGAACGGTGGAGGCAGCATGGAGACCCTTCTTCAGGACTTACGCTACAGCGTGCGGACCCTGGCGAAGGCGCCTGGATTTGCCCTGGTTTCCGTTCTCACGCTGGCGCTCGGTATCGGTGCAAACGCGGCGATTTTCCAGCTCATTGATGCTGTTCGCTTACGCACTCTGCCAGTCAAGGATCCCAATACTCTCGCTATCATCCACGTGAACAGGCACCATTGGGGCCAAGGCGATTTCAACGGCTCCTATTCCGAAGTCACTTTTCCTCTGTGGCAACAGATTCGCCAGCGACAACAGGTGTTTTCCTCCGTTGCTGTTTGGGGCAGTCAGTCCCTGAATCTGGCCACCGGGGGCGAAGTGAACTATGCGAATGCCATCTGGGTCAGCGGCGATTTTTTCGGCGTCTTGGGCGTCCAGCCTTTTCTCGGGCGCCTGCTCTCCAATGCCGCCGACCAGACCGGATGTTCCGGCGGTGTGAACATCAGCTACGAATTCTGGCAGCGGCGCTACGGCGGTGCTGTTTCCGCGGTGGGCCAGACGCTTACCCTCGAAGGCCATTCGTTCCCGATTCTTGGGGTCACCCCGCCGAGTTTTTACGGAGTCTCCGTCGGTGATCGTTTCGACGTCGCTGTGCCAGTCTGCACAGAACCGATCATCGTCGGCGAAGACAGCCGCATAACCGGCCCGAGGTCTCGCGAGGGCTGGTGGCTCGCGATGCTCGGGCGGCTAAAGCCCGGCTGGACTCTCGCGCGCGCCACGGCGCAGCTCAGCACCATTATGCCTGCGGCCTTGAATGAGACTATCCCGCCGCAGTACGACGCCGCAGGCATGAAGCATTACCTCGCCTACACGCTTGAAGCACTTCCCGCCGCGAACGGCTTCTCGAACTTGCGCGAAGGCAGTTCTAGCTCGCTCTGGTTGCTGCTGGGACTTTCGGGGCTGGTCCTATTGATCGCTTGCGCCAATCTCGCCAATCTGACGCTGGCGCGCGCCAGTACGCGCGAACGGGAAATCGCCGTGCGCCTCGCGCTGGGTGCTTCCCGAACCCGCCTCATCGGGCAAATGCTTTCCGAAAGCGTGCTACTCGCCATTGTGGGTACCCTGTGCGGCGGTTTGCTTGCCGCTGTTCTCAGCCGATTCCTGATCGCTTTTATCAGCACGCCGAATAATCCCATCTTCCTCGACATGCCTACGGACTGGCGGGTAGTCGGTTTTGCCGCGGGACTGGCGATTCTCACCACCATTCTTTTCGGTCTCGTCCCCGCTTTGCGCGCGGGGAGCGTACCGCCGGGTTCGGTCCTCAAAACCGGCGGTCGCGGAATGACTGCCGGACGCGACCGCTTTCGCCTGCAGCGGATTCTGGTGACCTCGCAAGTCGCGCTCTCTTTGGTGTTGCTTGCTGGAGCCCTGCTCTTCGCGCGCAGCCTGCAAAACCTGATGACCCGCGACACCGGATTCCAGCAGGACGGCGTACTCGTTGCGAATATCGATTTCAGTAACCTAAACCTGCCGGAGGTGCGCCGTGATTCATTTGCCCGCGATTTGCTCGACCGCATTCGTGCGGTTCCCGGTGTTGCTGGGGCCGCGGCCTCGATGCGTTCTCCCCTCAATGGAAACAGCTCGAACGACGATATCATTGGCGAAAATGGGGTGGATACCAAGGAAGCATCGTGGCTGGATTACATCAGCCCGGGCTATTTCCAAATCATGGAAACTCCAATTCTCGCGGGCCGCGATTTCAACGGCAACGATACGGCTACGTCCCCCAAGGTCGCCATCGTCAGCGAGTCGTTCGCGAAGCAGTTCCTCAGTGGCGACAAGGATGCTGTCGGGAAGCAGTTTCGGCTGTGGGAGTCCCCGGGAAAGCCGGAGCCCTACTACGGCGTCGTCGGAGTGGTGAAGGACTCTGTTTACAACGATATGCACAAGCCTTTTGTGCCAGTGATGTATTTTCCGCGCACCCAAGTGGAAAAGGGGCCTACGGATGTCACCTTCCTGATCCGCTCACAGCTCGGCATGGCCAGCCTGCTCAATTCCCTCAAAAGCACCATTGCGGGAGTGAATCCCGAAATCGACATTCAGTTCAAGGTTCTACGTACCCAGATTCGCGAATCGCTGGTTCAAGACGAATTGATGGCCACGCTGTGCGGTTTTTTTGGCGCGCTCGCCGTGCTGCTCGCTGCGATTGGACTTTACGGCGTGATTTCTTACACCGTCACGCAGCGCACCAACGAAATCGGCGTCCGTATGGCCCTGGGCGCGCAGCGCTCCGGCGTAATTGGGCTGATCTTAGGAGAGGTCGCGGTGCTGATCGCAATCGGCGTTCTTGTTGGCGCAGGACTCACGCTCGCTGGCACGAAAGCGGCCAGTTCGCTGCTCTTTGGGCTCAAGCCGCGCGATCCGCTAACGCTTGTGCTCGCTATTGTTATCCTCGCCGCGATTGGCTTTGGGGCCAGCTTCATTCCCGCGCGGCGCGCCACGCGCATCGATCCCATGGTGGCGTTGAGATACGAGTAGGCTTTCGCGCATTACCGGCAACTCTCGTTTAATTGCACTGGTAGACTTTTCCCGCGATTGTGTCCCGATCACGGCGTAGTCGGACAGAATCTATTCTACGAGATTCCTCGACGATACGCCGATTGACCGGGTGAATCTTCAGCGCGGTGATCGCGTCGTTCACCTGCGCGACGCATGGTCATTCTCACACCTTGTAGCTAGCGTCGAGCTGCCTTCGCTTGTTTCCCGTTCCTCGATTCGAGGAGGAGGATGTTGTGACCTTCGGGATCATGAAGAACAGCCCAGGCTGGACGGCGGGCGCCGCCTTGGGGTTCGCAGCGGACTATGCGTTTGCGTCCGAGAGTCTTGACGACGGCGGCGAGGTCGGAAACCTCGAAAAACAGCACGGCCTTATCGGCGGAGGGATAATTCTCCGCGCCTTTGCGTTCGAGGCATATGAAAATGTTGCCGGAAACAAATTTCGCGTGATGGCCGGGGGTTTCATCGGCGAGAGCGAGTCCGAGAATGTTGCGGTAGAATTTCTTCGCGCGAGTAAGCTGGTCGAAATACAACTCGACGCCCACGATCTGGAGTTTTGCAGTTTTAGGCATGGCCTACCTCCGGATGGCATTTTACGCTGACATGGGGGAGCGTTCGGGCGAGTTCTTGGGTCTTTGGACCAACTCACCGGTCCGAAGGCCGCTAGAGCCTTTTGGACCATCCTTAAAGCCTAACTGCGCGGACCACGCCTAACGACTCTGACCGTGTATCGTTCGTTGGAGCTCGACAACCGGTTACCGACCGCAGGATTTCGGTGGTTCTACCTGTTCGTCACTGTGCCCAATTTTGTGCCCACCCATTCGCGACAGCTTCGGGAGCTGGAGCTAGGCTACGCAGAACAAATTATCGCCTACATCACCCGAATTCCTGATCACCCTTAGCGATCTTCACCAATAGCCGCCCGCATTCTATAGCATCGCTTTCAGCCCGCGTCAGACTTGGCAACTCTGTGTGACTGCTCAAGTCTTCCCTGGAACACCGTTAGCGGGCCAGCGGGCGTCAATTCGGCGCAACGACTCTTCCGCAAGGTTAATGGACTCGGTGAACGCTATTTGTCGTGCCGGTGAAGGTCTCCCTTCGAGTGCAGGCATCTTGCGGCAGAGCAAAATTGCTGCGATGAGCCCAAGAGGGCCCTTCCGTCCCTCGTCCATTCTGAGAGTCTAATAGTTTCGCTTTATGTTCGCCATTCGGAGCCGGAAACGATGCGGTTCGTTAGCACTGTTTGAGAAAGCGCGCGGTAGGGTCATGACCAGGAACATGTGTCGAATTGAATAGAAGGGCTATCCGAAAAGGAGAAAGCCGACCAAATGCGGTCGGCTCCCGTCCGTTTTGTGCTGAGCTGAATCTTGTCAGGCTGTTGCAGCTTCTTCGTCGTGGATCGCAGCTTTCACCTTGTCAGCCAATTCCGGGGGAATATCCGCAAATCCGTGGTCCTTTCCAGCGTGTTCCTTTGCTTTCTCCATAACCTCTTCAACGGTTGCTCCACGAGCTACGAAGTCGCAATCGACGCCGACATCCCTGCATTTCAATACCTTTGTCATCTCACACCTCCCTTGACGGAAGCTAACAGCCAATGCGCGGATACTATTCCTCGTTCCGGTCTTAGTCAACGCAGGCGGTTCTATTTCCGCCGAGCAACACTCGGCTTGTCCGCTATTGATCAGAAACGCCCACGTTGACTTGCCCCTGAGCACGGCCTAAGATGCCTCGCCAGGAGCTGCCCGCCAGACGTGATCGGCCAAACTATCTCGCACTATCGCATCGTCGAGAAGCTGGGCGGCGGCGGGATGGGCGTGGTCTACAAGGCCGAGGACACCTCGCTCCATCGATTTGTCGCGCTGAAATTCCTACCTGATGAGCTGGCCAAAGATCACCAGTCTCTCGAACCCTTATCCAACAATGCTTGCGTCCCGACACAGACGTACTGCTACCGAATATGAATTCGGCGAGCGTGCGCGAGCTTTTCTTCGTCGTCGCCTACACGCAAGAACACGGCGCGGACGTCATCAGCGAGCGTATTCGAAGGCAGTTTCAGAGATCTAAGCATCTTCAACCGGCAAACGTGACGTTTTCGTTCTCTCACAGCTTTCTGGCGCCCGCATCGAGAGAGGCAAACAATTCGATGGAAGCCTTCGTGGGTTACGTGGCTGCTGGCGTTCAAGATCGGATCAACACCACATACTCACAGAGGAGCGTCTAGCCGTGAGCCAAAAGACAATTCTGATTGTAGATGACGATCCAGATGTGCGGTTGGGCCTTCATTTACGCCTCAAAGCAAACCATTACGACGTTATTTTTGCAGCGGATGGAATGGCCAGTATCTCGGAAGCGCGGAAGCACATGCCCGACCTGATTATCCTGGACCTCGGCTTGCCGGCCGGGGACGGCTTCAGCGTCATTGAGCGGTTGAAAGCAAACGACAGTTTATCTTTGATCCCGGTGATTGTCCTGTCCGCACGTGACCGCGTTGCGAATATGGACCGGGCGCTCAAGGCAGGCGCGAAGGCCTTCCTGCAAAAGCCGGTGGATAATGCCCAGCTCTTGTCGGTGATTCGACAAGTCCTGGGCGAAAAGAGCCACGCCCCCGCAGTGGTGCATGACTTGGGGGACGTGTAAGGCGATTTGTGATCTTTACGGCAAGGGAAGATCCTTCCCTTCGACCAGCCTGATACTTTTTTTCGGCGAAACAGAGAAACTCGCTTCGTAACTCTCCTGAGGAGTTGTGGCATCCGGCTGCGCACGATTCCGGCCACGTCGCAATTTATGTCGTAGCCCGCCACTTTCTGGGGGAGCGGCGCGGGTGACGGCATAACGCGCGATTCGCAGGCTGAAAGCTCCTTCCGAAAATCATGTGTTTGTGGGCAATGAAAATCCGGGTTTTCAAACTCTTCAAATCAACAACATGCAGGGTAAGGAGTAGCAGGGTTTGTGGGCAGGTGGAAACGGATCGTCGCTACGATGGTTGCGATTGTTAACGCCAAAAGAGAAGATATCTCTCTGCTCTTGAACATGAGTTTTGCTCTCCGCGAAATGATTAAGCAGAATTTGAGGTTCTGCTGGTGAAATACATGCCCACTGGAACCAGCGTACGCTCGCGGATAGCGCCGACCCATACCGAGAAACAGTGTATCGCCCCGAGTTAAACGGTTAGTACGTCGTTGGTGCGCTACGGGGTGGCGGTGATGCGCTCAAGCCATGCGAGAAACCGCCGACCTGGCGAAACGGTATCCGGAAGACACCTATCTCCCCGCAATCCACGCGGCTGCAATTCTGCAGGGAGGCGTGCCAAGCTCAACGGTATCGATATGGACAGCCGCAATCTTCTCTAAAGCCGCGGCCAGTGGAAGCTGCGAGAATAAAGCCGTAAAAACTCCAATGCACATAACGTTTTCTATCTCCGAGTAGGGCCCAACGGGAAAGATAGGGTAGAGGCGAATTGTCAATCGAGGAGTGGTTGCAGCGAACATTTTGAGGCCGCTGGGAAAAGCCCCATGGTGGAGGAAATCAACGGGCTCACTTTCCGGGTTCAATTGCCTCAATAATTCCTAACCAAAAAAGGTGTGCTGAAAGGCACAAACTCGGCTCTGTCCAGATGGGTCTTGTGTCTTGAATCCTTCTCAAAGCTCCGTTTGATCGCTCTTCGGTGTCGTGCTCCTATCCAGAAGCTCTGTTTGCGTATTACTGGTTCTAACTCGTTGGAAATGAGAAATGGGAAGCCAACTCAGAGCGTGTCCAAACGGTACAGAGACTGTGCGCTTGGGGACAGCAACAATTCTCTGAGGCCTTTAGCCTTGCGTTCAGGCGCGTCAGCGGATTGTGGCAGTGGCCGTCCATTCCGCGCTAGCCCGCCGTTAGACGTTGATGTCCCGAGTAGCGATCTTCCGCCGATGCAATAGGAGAAACGATGCGTAACGCTAGGGTTCGAATTGCTTGGGTCTTTGCAGTTCTCATAGTTGGTGTACTAGCGGGTTGCGGGCGAGAACAGACCCCTGTTCTGAGTCCCGCTGTCGTTGCCAACTCGCCTGCGAATGGCGCTACCGGCGTTGCCGTCGCAACATCCATAAGTGCAACTTTCAATCAAGCGCTGAACCCGGCAACAGCGAACAACAGCACCTTTACGGTGACAGGCGCTGGTGGAACACCTGTAGCCGGGACGATCACTTACTCCGGAATCACCGCGACGTTTACCCCCAACTCACTTCTTGCCGCAAGTGCGATATACACCGCGACGATTACGACGGGAGTGCAAGACCCCGCAGGAATTGCGCTGGCCGCCAATTTTGTTTGGACGTTCACGACCGGGACGATACCCACGGTTGTATCCACCAATCCTTTGAATGGTGCAATCAACGTGTTCACCAATCAAGAACCGATCGCAACGTTCAGCGAAGGAATGAACTCGATGACCGTGATTGCGGCCGGCACGATTACGGTTGCGGCAACCGGCGGAGCGGCCGTGCCAGGAACGGTGACCTACATCGCAGCGACCAACACCGTTAAGTTTGCACCCACCGCTACGTTACTGCCCAGCACCCAGTACACCGTAACCATCACCACCTCGGCACAAAGCGCTGCGGGAAACGCGCTGGCGAGCAACTATGTGTGGCGTTTTACCACCGGCAAAACCGCCAATGCCACTGCGCCAACAGTGATTTCAACGATCCCTGCTTCCGGCGCAACCGCTGTTCCGACGAATCAAATAATAACGGCAACATTCAGCGCGGCGATGGACCCGGCAACCATCACAGCATCAGGCACCTTTACGGTTACCGGAGCGGCCAACGCTGCGGTGCTGGGAAGCGTTAGCTACGTGGGTTTAACAGCCACCTTCACTCCCACCAGCGCACTACCCGCGAATACCCAATTCACAGCAACCATATCAACTGCCGCCAAGGACCTCACTGAGATCGCACTAGCGGCCAACTACGTCTGGAGTTTTACGACCGCCGGAGGGCCCAACACAACGCCGCCCACGATAATTCTCACAGGTCCAACCGATGCTGACACCAACGTCCCGGTGAACAACACGGTTAACGCGACCTTCAGCGAAGCTATGAATCCACTCACCATCACCGCTCCAGGAACATTTTCGCTGTCGGTAGCTGGATCCGGCGGCGCAGCCGTGGCCGGAACGGTCACCTACGATTCGGCGGACAACATCGCAACCTTGACACCCTCAGCAAATCTTACGGCAAGTACCGAATACATGGCCACCATTCTAAATACGGCAACGGACTTGGCCGGCAATCCACTTGCGCCAGGATCTACGCCGAATCCCTGGACCTTTACGACCGGCGCTTCCGTCGGCCCGACACCGCCCAACTTGGGCGTAGCTTCGACGTTTGGAGGCTTTGGCGGTAACGCTGGGATCACCAATCAGGGCGTCAACACTGTTATCAACGGAGATATCGGAACAACCGCCGCCTCTACGCTGATAACTGGATTCAATGACCTGGGTCCGGGATGCACTTATACGGAAACGGGAAGCAACGTAGGAGTCGTGAACGGGAATATTTACACCGCTCCGCCACCTCCTACCGTTGGTTGTCCCTCGGAAGGTACCGCCGCGACCTTCGCGATCGCGACTCAGGCTGCAATCGACGCGCTCGCAGCTTACAACAATCTCTCACCTGCCTCACGGCCTGGCGGTACGGATCCGGGCGCAGGTCAACTGGGTGGGCTCGTCCTCGCCCCTGGTACATACCAAGCTGCTGCTGGTTCATTTCTGATCACTGGATCGGACCTGACCTTGGATGGCCAAGGCGATGAGAACGCCATATGGGTGTTCCAGATGGCGAGCACGCTTACTGTAGGTGCTGCCGGGGCCCCGCGCAGCATTATTCTCACCAACGGAGCACAGGCCAGCAACGTGTTTTGGCAGGTGGGCAGCGCGGCAACGATTAATGCGGCAGGTGGCGGCACCATGGTCGGCACCATCATCGCATCCGCCGGAGTGACGTTTTCCACCGCTGGCAATGCGGCGATAACTACCCTCAATGGCAGAGCCCTGGCACTCAATGCGTCGGTAACCATGGTGAACACCGTTATCAACGTACCGGCTCCATAAAAGATGAGGCGATCTGAGAAAGAGGCATCCGGCTTGAGAGAAGCTGCAAAGCGCAGGGTCTTCGCTTTGGCATCGCAAGCAGTCAGACACCACCGAGGAGAGGTTATGAGCTCAGTAGCGCGATGTATCACCGTGATAGCAGCTGCGCTTGTGTTGATGTCCCCACTGCATGCGCAGAGCGGCGCCGCGGCGGAGCCAGAAAGGGATTCCGCCGTTTCCGCTCCCGCAACCACTGTTCCTGCCGAAGCCCAACAACATGCCGCTATGACGTTGCTAGCGCCAACCTCCGCAAGCCTGCAATCGCAAGACGGAGTTTCTGCCAGTCCGGGCGGTACTACCACCACGTGGGATCAAACTAGGTACGACGCGCCCAAGGTCGAATGGTTCCTCGGATATTCTTTCTGGCGAGCGATGCCAACGTCAACCAGTAACCGTATGGGCTACCTGCACGGCGGAAGCACTTCTGTGGCATACAACTTCAACAAATATGTAGGGTTGGTGGCGGACTTTGGCGGCTTCGACGACAGCAGGCTAACCCTGTTTAGCCCGGCTGGCAGCGAAACGGTCAACTCCAACGGGAGTGCATATACATATCTGGCCGGTCCGCGCTTCTCCTATCGCAAACATGAAAGGTTCACCCCGTTCATCCAGGCCCTGGCCGGAGGAGTACACGCGAGTCCAGTCACGATTTCCGGATGCACTGGGGGTGCGAGCTGTACGCCCCTCGGTACCGAGAATACCTTTGCTGCGATGTTCGGCGCCGGTCTCGACATTAGAGTTAGCCGCCACATCGCTCTACGCCTAATCGAAGGTGACTTCTTGCTAACTCATTTTGCGGATCCGGTGTCCACCGGCGGGCCAGCACGCGGATGGCAGAATAATGTCCGCTTATCATCCGGAATCGTATTTCGCTTCGGCGGGAATCCCACCCCGGAACCCAGCGCACCCATGGTGGCCAGCTGCTCGGCTGATACGGACACAGTATATGCGGGCTCAGGGAATGTCGTAGCCGTGCGCGCCGAGGCCAATAATCCGGCACAGAGTCCTTTGACCTATTCTTGGTCCGCCAGTGAAGGCACGATCGACGGAACTGGCTCTGCAGTAAGATGGAACTCTTCAGACCGGGTGCCAGGCACGTACACGATCAAAGTACGCGTCGACAACGGCCGAGGCGGCGCAGCCAGTTGCGCGGTAAATATTCGCGTTGCGCAACAGCCAAACCGTCCGCCGACGATCGCTTGCTCAGCCGACCACAGCTCCGTTACCGTCGGCCAAGCGGTAGAAGTTACGGCCACCGCCAGCGATCCGGATAACGATCCCCTGTCTTTCTCGTGGAACGCCAGTACTGGAAGAATCGATGGCTCCGGATCTTCCGTGAAGTTTCAGACTGCGGGGCTACCGCCCGGAGCGTACGGCATCACTGGCCGTGTGGACGATGGCCGCGGTGGCACCGCCGATTGTGCCGTAAATGTGGATGTGCAAGCGGTTCAAATTCCGGCCGAGGTGAAGGAGCTGGAAACACGGCTTGCTCTCCACAGCATTTACTTCCCGACCAATCGACCCACGGTTACCAATCCCAATGCTGGGTTAGTCGAGAGTCAGCAACAGGTCCTTCTAACACTCGCTACGGATTTCGGTCGATATCTCACCTACAAGCCGGAGGCGCATTTGGTTCTCGAAGGTCATGCCGACCTCCGTGGCCCAGCTGAATTCAACAAGGAACTGACCGAGCGGCGCGTTGAACGTGCCAAGAGCTTCCTGGTTGAGCACGGTGTTCCTGCGGGGAACATCGAGACTCGAGCTCTGGGTATGCAGGACAACTTGGATGCCGCACAAGTACAGCAACTCGTTGAACGGAATCCTGATTTGAGTGATGAGGAGCGGCAAAGAATAGAAAGCCACCTGCTGGTGATCGTTTGGGCCAATAACCGGCGGGTGGATGTTTTACTCAACACCACCGGTCAACAGTCGGTGCGTCAATATCCGTTCAACGCAAAAGACTCCCTAACGTTGCTCAGCCCTGGCGGCGAAAAGCGGACCACCAAGCCCGCCATAAAATCTGACACAAAGCCATGACGAGAATTCAGCGCGATCGAAGTTGATAAGCAAGATCGGCTGGCGGACCGCTGCCGGTTTACGGCACCTGCATTTGGTGAATGCGGTCCTTACCCTATGGTCGATCAATTCGGCAACGCCCTGTACGCCTTTCCTGTAACGAGTTCCGGGCGAGTTGTCGGCAAGCTACCGGCATATCCCGGATCAGCTCGAAAGCAATAGTTGGACATGCACACGCCGGGCCTAGGAATAGAGGTGATGCGGGGTGCCGGGATCGAGGACGGTCAGCAAATCGGTGCTTTGGTAAAACCCCACCTCGCGCCAGTACGACGACGCCCGTAGGAACGCCTCTCACGCACTCACCAGATGCCCGCCCGCAAGCGACTTCCGGGCGATCGCCTCCACCCGCTCCGCGGTGACGCGCCATGCTTCCGTATAGCTATCTTCCTTTTCGTCCTCGATCCGCGAGGCGGTCTCGTAGCACTCGCCGATCTCGGCCCCGTCATACCTGGTGCACCCCATCGTTCGCACGCTCCGACTGCCTTCTAGAAACTGGGCTTCGCGAGGGTTGCCCACGTGATGGGAGCTGCCGTGGTGCCAGGCCCCGAATTATGGCGCGGCAGTAACGCCTAAAAACTGTCCCCCTATGGGTCACCTTGACTGCTTTATCTTGCCCGGTATAATTTGCAAACGCTCGTTTGCAAACACTGGTCTGCGCGATGATTCTTGTGAACGACCTGCATATTCTTGGCAAACGTCACACGCATCGCGCTTCTCGTGCCCAGTTTGAACCGCCTCACGTGGCCTTTCGCGGCGCGGTAGTAAAGACGCTCTAATTCCCTAGGGGAAAGCGCCAGATCTAGATGACCTTTGTGAGACAGATGAAGTGGATCGAGGTCGCGGGCATAGTGACGGCGGCTTGTTCTGTATGTGCCGCCTGTCTACGTCCCGCAACAACAAACAGCTGACAACTGCATGGGCCGCCGGGAGGCTCGATGTGATCGGACGTATCCTGTCCCATTACCATATCACCGCCGCGATCGGTTCTGGCGGTATGGGTGAAGTATATCGCGCCACGGACATCAAGCTTGGCCGTGACGTCGCGCTAAAAGTATTGCCACCGGATAAGGCGCGTGATCCCGAGTGCCTCGCTCGCTTCCAGCGCGAAGCTCGCGCCGTTGCCGCGCTCAACCATCCACACATTGTCACCATCTTTTCCGTGGAGGAAACCGACGGCATCCACTTCCTGACGATGGAGTTGATCGAGGGACAACCGCTTGCCCATCGCATTCCCCAGGGCGGGCTCCCGGTGGACCAGCTCGTAGAGATCGCGGTCGCCGTCGCCGATGCTCTCGCCGCCGCACACGAGAAAGGCATCGTGCATCGCGATTTGAAGCCCGCCAATGTTATGGTCACGCACGATGGCCGGGCAAAGGTATTGGACTTCGGCCTGGCAAAGGAGACACAAGTATCCAACGACACCGACACCACGCTGGCCTTGGCTGCCAACACCCGAGCGGGCGTGGTGATGGGGACTCCGAGTTACATGTCGCCCGAACAAATCTCGGGCCTGTCGCTCGACCACCGCACGGACATCTTCTCGCTTGGCGTCATGCTGCACGAAATGGCGACCGGGCAGCGTCCATTTCAGGGGGCGTCTTACGCCGAACTCGCTTCCGCGATTCTGCGCGATGCTCCACCGCTAGTTACCAGTGTTCGATCGGATCTCTCGGGCGATCTGGCCCGCATCATCCGACGCTGCCTCGAGAAGGAGCCACGCCACCGCGTTCAGACGGCGCGCGATGTTTGCAACGAATTCCGCGACCTAGCGGTACAAGCCTTGCAAAAAGCGCCGACGCCGGCCCCGAGCTCGAGTGGGGTGACCGCGATCGATTCAGGTGCCGTTCGAGCCCTTGCAGGGTTCTGGGTCGCGGTGCTGCCGTTCAAGTACAGCGGTGCCGACGCAGAGCTCATTGTCTTGGCGGAGGGACTGTCCGAGGAAATCGTGACCGGGCTCTCACGTTTTTCATATCTGAGGGTCATCGCGCGCACCTCGACCTCACGGTATGCTCACGCGGGGGGCGACGTCCGAGTCGTCGGCCAGGAACTCGGCGCGCGCTATGTGATGCAGGGGAGTCTTCGCCAAGCGGCGTCCACCTTGCGCATCGCTGTGCAGCTCGTCGATGCAAGCTCCGGTGTGCATCTCTGGGCTCAAACCTATGATCGAACCTCAGGGCCCCAAGAGATCTTTGCGTTGCAAGATGATGTCGTCCCCCGTATCGTCTCCACCGTCGCCGACATGCACGGTGTTCTGCCGCACAGCATGAGCGAAGCGGTTCGCAGTCGTGGCCCCGATGAACTGAGTCCGTACGAGGCGCTGCTCCGCAGCTTCAGTTACTACGAGCGCCTAACGACCGAAGAGCACGCCACAGCGAGGGCCGGACTGGAGCGGGCCGTCCAGCAGGCCCCGGGGCATGCCGATTGCTGGGCCATGCTTTCGATGCTGTACACGGACGAATACAAAACCGGGTTCAACGTCCGGCCTGAGTCCCTCGGACGTGGGCTCGAAGCTGCGCGCCGGGCGATCGATCTAGCGCCATCCAATCACCTCGGCCCTCACGCCCTGGCCTCCGCGTTGTTCTTCCGCAGGGAGCTCCGAGCCTTCCGGATCGCGGCGGAGCGGGCCATCGCGCTCAACCCCATGGACGGCTGCACCGCCGCCTACCTAGGCATGCTGACAGCCTTTGCTGGCGACTGGGAGCGCGGCTGCGCCCTTACCGAGCGGGCGGCGCAACTCAATCCGAATCACCCCGGATGGTATTGGTTCGCCTCCGCCTTCGCTGCTTATCACAAGCGCGACTATTGTGGTGCGTTGGGCGTCGCCCTCAAGATCAACATGCGTGGTCTCTGGGGCGCAAACCTCGTTCTGGCGGCTGCGTGCGGGCAGTTGGGCGAGCGGGAGGGCGCACATAACGCCGTGCTCGCGTTGCTTGCGCTTAGTCCGGACTTCGCCGTGATTGCGCGCGAGGAGCTCGGGAAGTGGTGGCACGTGGAACTCGTTGAACATCTGGTCGACGGGCTCCGCAAGGCGGGTCTAGATATTCCCGGCGATAGAAGCTAGACAAGCTTGGCCGCTAAGGAGTTCCCCGATTCCCAGCCCTGCCCACAAACCCGGCTTTTCCTTTCCCCGCATGTCGTTGTTTTAACGAGCTTGAAATCTCTCAGTTTCATTGCCCACAAATAAGTGTTTCTGGGCGATCGGCGATAGCAACGCTTTTCTGTGGTTCTAAGAGAAGTTCCACGCCCGCTAGTTAAGGGATGACTTTTCGGTATTCAATGGAGGAAAACTTAGACCATGGAACTCGCGGCGAGCTTGTCAGCCAGGTTGCTGAATGCTCTAATGCTGGCGGAGGATCTCAAATTGGACATCTTGAAAGCTCTGCGCCGGGAAGAAAAGAAAATAGAAAAGGCGAGTTAAGTCGGCTGCACAAAACCTTGAAACAGTTCGTGCTTCGATCAAAATTTTTGCCGGCGATGTCGATCGTAAACGCCGGAAGATGTCGAAAGCCGCCAGGGCGAAGATATCGGCCGCTCAAAAGTCCCGATGGGCGAAATGGGCTAAGAGCCAGACAAAGTAGCCTCGGCAGCTACGACAGTCCATGCCAAACCCTTCCATCAAAAAACGAAACAAACCGGCCTTCGGCAAAGATCGGCGCCGGAAGCATCATCATTGGCGGGCCATCATCTATTATGCTGACGGTGAGAAATTTGCTCGCGTCTATCTCGACGAGGCAAGAGCGAGGCGTTTTGCTGAACGGCAAAGAAAGTCGCCCATCGTGAAACGCACTCTTGTCCAGCGAATAGAATGACGCTACCGATGTCTCACGTTGCAGCGTTCGCAAAATCCGTGCGGGCACGTTCGCTCCAAACGCGTTCTCTATGGCGTTCACGTATATCCGCAGACCGTCTGTAGTCAATTGCAACGCGCGCTCGCACAGCGGCACTTTCAAAGGGCCCTCATCACAATGAGCGTCATGTCATCGTGTTGAGGAGCACCCGCAACGAATGCGTCCGCTGAGGCCATGAGGCCATCGAGTGTCACTTGGGACGCCACGGAGCAGGTTGTTCGGAGGGCAGCGATTAGGCGGTCCACGCCCCATTCCTCATGGGATGCGCTCATGGCTTCGCTGATGCCATCGGTGAACGCAACCAGTAGGTCTCCTGCCTCAAGTCGTACTTGTCCCTGCGCCCAGGACCCATCTGGCATCAAGCCGACGACCGTGCCGCCTTCGTCTAAGCGCAGCAGGTCGGCGCCTGTACCGGCTGCTCGCAACAGAATAGGCGAGTTATGTCCGGCATTGACGTACCTTAGGATGCGCGATGACGAATCCAAGACTGCCAAGAAGAACGTAGCATAGCGATCAGAGGCAGAGCTTTCATACACCAAGCGGTTGAGATCTGTGATCACGGCAGTGAGATCGGTATGGCGGTCAATGGCCTGGCCGCGCAGGAAGGCGCGTAACGTGGCCATCAGCAGGGCGGCTGAGATGCCTTTGCCGGAGACATCTCCGATGGCGATGACCAGAACGGTATCCGATACGGGAATGAAATCGTAATAATCGCCGCCGACGACTAAAGCGGGGCGGCATTTTGCGGCGTAATCGAGCCCGGCTAAGCGCGGAAATTCTTGGGGAAATAGGCGTTCCTGCACCTCGCGCGCAAGCTCCATCTCGCGGTTGCGTTTTTCGCGTGCCACAGCCTCGGCCTTGATGGCTTCGGTGAGCCTGCCGTACTCCAAAGCAACTCCGGTCTGTGCCGCGACAGAATCGAGCAGCCGTATGTCCGTTTTCGAGAATGGCTCCTCCGACCGTTTGGAACCCAGGCTCATGATGCCGAGCGTGTTTTCGTTAAGCGACAACCGCAGCAGCAGCTCCGGTTGGAGTTGCTCGAGGGCGGCGCGCTCCTCATCATTGGTAAGCTGCACCCACGAGTCGGCGTTGCCGAACTCCACGAGAGCATGCTGCGCTTTGCCGAGGCGTTTCACGGTCAGGCTCTGATCCGAGAGAGAAATAGCCGGAGGCACGGGATAGCCGAACGCATAAGCCGGGCGAAACGCGCCGCCGCCCTCCAATAAGATTGCAATTCGCGGCACGTGCAGGGCAGCCGCCACGCGAGTGGCGACGGTCTCCAGCAGGGTCCCCGTGTCGACTATGGTTCGCACTCTTGAGGCGAGGTCGGCGAGAATTGCATCGGCCTCATACGCTTCGCGAAAGAAGCGGCGGTCGATCCAGCCACGCAGGCGCTGCGCAAATCCACGGACGCCGCCAAGCAGCAAGATACCGAGGGAGATAAGGGCGACTCGCTGCAGAGCGCTCGTTTTCGAGCTCATGCTGGCGGCGGCAACAATGATCCCAATGCTGATGACGACCTGTAAGACCCGGATGCTGCCGGTCGCAAGCAAATACTGCAGGCCCTGCCGCACTACTACGCGCACGTCCATGGCGCGATCGACAACGATGACGTAGGCCATAGTCAGGGGGAAAATGAAGAGCATGCCGATGGAAACGGCGGCGTACCAACCCTGAAAAGGGATGCCTCGCGCGGTGCAAACGATAATTGCGCTGAGGAACGGGAGCAGCCCGAGCACTGCTGCGGTATCAAGAAGGAGCAGCCGGCGGCGCGCATCTGGATCGACCGCCGTTGCTGTCTTATAGAGCAGGCAAACGAAGAATACGGCGATCGCAATCAGTTCGAGCCACGCGCCGGGCCTGCCGATGAGGTTCAACACAGGCAGGAGCGGCACAATGAGAGCGTGGTGATACAGCAACAGCCCATCGAGCAAGGCTAGAAAAACAGCTCTGCCCAACATGGGCCCTAGCAGGATCCATTTGACCCAGGGATGACCTCGGTCGAAGGTCAGCCGCTTCGGGAAAGTGATGCCGAAGTAAGCCAGTGCGATTGGGCCGAGGCGAATGAGGCCAAGGCTGAAGGCGGTGAGGAATGGCTGTAGCGAATCCTCATTGCCGTAGATGGTGCGGCCTTCGGTGATCAGGTTCGCCACGCTGAGCATCATGAAAAGCAAATTCCACGCGGCGCGATCGTACACGCGCACGGCTGCCACCCAAAATCCGAGAGCCATGCACAGAAACGGTGTGGCGATGCGTAGCGCGAGGACGAACCAATATGCCGGTGAGCCGCCCCTGGTGTATCCCACATAGGTGAACTGCGGCAGGGGCAGTGAGAGGTCTTGCTCTATCGGACCGGCGGATGTGAAGCGCCTGATGCGCACACGAAGGCGGTCGCCGAATCTGGCGCGGCGCACTGACCCGACGTAGCCGGTGAGACCATCAAGGGGCAGTCCGTTTACGGTCAGCACCACGTCTCCTCTACGAAGTCCGGCTGCCTCAACTGAGGAATCGTAGGGGGTGGCTTCAAACGTGAACGGATCGAGGTCGAATGGTTGTCTTACATACTGGTCGCCGTGAAGCATCTCGTCCACGCGATCACTGGCATCGCGAAGCCATACTGTGGCTGCGATCATGAAGAGCGCAATCAGGCCCAGAGTTGCCAGAGGGTGAGCGCGTAGCGTAGACCTTAAACCGGGCATCGCAGACATCTTACCTGAACAACCGGGCCACATCGTGTCCCATGCTGCCCGTCACCGTAACCACCGCCAATACAAAGCGGGCGCTCCCCACAATCTGGTTGGGATGGTGGGGTTCCCAAGTTCCGTGCGGGGGAGCGAATATTTTAGAGATGTCGATGTACTGGAACTTGGATGTCGAAAAGAAGGGTGCCAACTGGTAAATCAAAGAACCCAGATGAAGGAGTTACGATAGGACACTGGATAGGAGGATTCTACTCCTGAGCTCGGTTGAAGCTCGTGAGTATGCGCGCCTTACTTGAAACATGTGATAGCCATCATAAACAATGTCGTTCAGCATCGTCGCATAGGGTCCATAGGTTCTGAAGCCATCACGCGTCGATTTCGAAGATAGCGCAGATATTGGAATGATTCAGTGCGGAGGCGGCCTGCGCCTCACGTTGGAAGCGGGCTAGAGCCAGCGGATCTTTGGCAATCTGGTCCGGCAGGAACTTCAAGGCAACAAACCGGTGCAGCTTAACGTCCTCGGCCTTATAGACCACACCCATCCCGCCACCACCCAATTTTTCCAGGATGCGATAGTGCGAGATGGTTTGACCGATCATGGCCGGAGGGTCGCTCCTGGCGGGGGATGTTAGGACGTGCTCTGGGGCAAGTCAATCTGCAGAGCCGCAGCCTAGTTGGCCATCACGTTGAGCCGCTCAGGGAGCCGCGGTCCACGAAAATCGCCCGTTTGTCGGCGGTTTCCCAGTGGCCGGGGTATTCGGCACGGACCTTTGATTGGGAACTGTTCCCACAATCAGTCAGCACGCGATACAGAGTCTGTTAAGAACGATCTACCCTTTTACGTACGCCAGCTTCGCGGCCACTTTTCCGTCGTGGACGGTGAATACGTCCACGCCGCGGAGGTGCCAAGGCTGGCCGTTTCGCATCTTGCGATACACCCAGCGTACAACCGCCCGATTGCCGCTCACGATCATCTCCTCGGCCTCGAACTTTGCGTCGGGATTGTGCGCGAACCATCCCCGCCAGAAATCGACCACGGCGGCCTTGCCCTCGATGCGTCGGCCATCCGGTGCGGGGGAGGTGTCTTCAAACACGGTATCGTCGGTCAGTAGCGCTGACAGCGCATCGGCATCGTGCCCATTGAACACCTCGTCAAAGCGCTCGATGATCGCGCGGGTCGCCTGCTCGTCCGATGGGACACGCTGTAAGGACCTCACAGCAACATTCTGCTCGGGATTCATAGGAACCTCACGCGTATTTTGGATGGACTGCTGACTGAACAGCAGGAACGCGGTACATGCGGCCACGAAGAGTTGGCGATTTGCTGGACACGCGCACATCCAGGCCTCCTCAGAATCTAGGCGATTATAGCCCTGGAGCAGCGTGCGCAACAGTCTGCTTCGGCCCTGCCCCTTGATGAGCCGGGAATCTCTGAGGCAAGCGTTTGTCGTGTAATGAGCCAGGCTGTATGTGGGCAGCAGATCGACGTGGTTTTATCGCAGCACGAGGATGTCCTATCCCGCAGCTAGCGGTTCTCGAACGCGTTGCCTGAACGTTCATTACTTCAACTTGGCATACTCCGCTTTGGCAGCGATGAGGACGGGAATGTCGGGATCGGCGTCTTTCCATAGTGTGAGGAAATCCTGATAGGCCGTCCGCGCCTTGGCGGTGTCGCCTTGCAGCACGTAGGCGCGGGCTAGACCGAGATGCGCCAGTGCGCCGGTGGGCTCGTTCTGCACGACGCCAGGGTGGTCGAGAATTTTCTGAAACTCGACTGCGGCGGCGCTGTCTTGGTGCGCGGCCACATCAGCTTCGCCGCGCAGGTAAACCGGGTAGAGAGCGAAACTGATCTGACCAGGAGAACCGAGTTCGTACTAGCGCTTCGATTGCCTTGCTGGCGCTGCCCCCTTGCAGAGCCGTGACCCGTGCCTTGGAAAATTGCCCGGCGCAAGCGGCCGCAGTCTACCCAAGTGAGACATCCTTGTTTCGCCGAACAGGGTTGGTTGTACCTTCTCGCGTTGTATTTACCGGGCTTCGGGCCGACAAAATCCGCAATTGTGTTCGGATGACGGCGCACGGCTCTGGGCTGCAGGTCTGAGACGCTGTCCGGTTGGAGGAAATACGCTGCTAAAGAGCGCAGCTTGCGCTCCGATCTCCGCGAATGCCGTTTCCGGCCAATTTCCGGCTTGCCGTTTATTAGCGGCCAATTCTTTGAATCACACCCCTAAATAGCCCTAGCCAGCAAGCTGTATTCTCTTCCAGTTGGATTTTTGCTTCAGGAGGAAGGGGCTCGGCTTCCGGCTGCGATCTTGACGGGTCAACGCCGGAGGGCAAAGCCCCGATGAGCTACGATTCTGTTTATCCCACTTTGCATTCCGTCGCACAAGCTCGAAACGGATTGGGCCGCGAGCTGCGCCGAAGTCATCTTGCGGCGATGCCCGGTTTGTGAGCGCGATTCGATCATCGGCCACGGACGCCGCCGCAAGCAAGCGCATGACGAACACCACGATTGGATCGGGATTCGGCGCGGTCGCTGTCCCGGTTGCGGGAAGACCTTCACCTTCCTGCCGCTGCTTTCTCCCCCTTACACTCAGTACAGTTTGCTGGTTCGCTGTCAGGCATTGCGGCGGCGCTTTGTAGAGCACTGTTCCTGGGAAGAGGCGACGCCTGCGCTGAAGGACCCGAATCGGACGCCCGATCCTTCTACGCTCCGTCGCTGGGCCCAGCATCTAGACCGCTCCCAACCGGCTCTTTCCTTTCTCCAGCAAACGCTCGAGCGTGTCACTCACTGGCTGGCGCCTGGTGATCCAGCCGATCACCAAGCTGGGCCTTTGTCCTGGCTGACTCCGGTTTTGCAAATTCTCTGGCCCTTGCGGCTCTGAGAAAATTTCTCCACCCACCATCCTTGCCTGGAAATGCTGGCCACAGTCTCCTACGCTCGCCTCCCGAGGCAAAACTGCGTCGTGGGCGAGGACCTCGAAAAATTGAAACAGCGCCTTTCGCTGCTCGATTATCTGCGGCAGCAGAATTGGGTCGCCCGGCCCGCCGCTCACGGCGACGAGTTCGTCGGACTCTGTCCCCTGCATCCAGAAACCCGACCTTCGTTCTATGTCAACGCCCGCAAGAATCTCTTTTACTGTCACGGTTGCGGACAGGGCGGCGATCTCCTTCGCTTTGTCCAGCTGTCCCGTCATCTGTCCTTCCGCGAAAGCCTCGCTTACCTCGACCAGCAAAGCGCTCTCACCGTTGACCCGGTGGCCGTCCTCGAGCAAGCAGCCACGTTCTATCAGCAACAACTCGATCGCTACCTCGAGGCACTGCGCTATCTTGAGCAACGAGGACTGCGCGATCTTGCCCTGATCAAAGAATTGCGCATCGGTTATGCCCCTGGTGGGAGCTTGCGCCGGCATCTCACCGCTCAAGGTTATTCTTACGATCTCCTGCAGCGACTCGGCCTGCTCAACCCGCAAGGCGGCGACGCTTTCTACCGGCGCGTCATCTTCCCGTGCTGCCGAGGCGGACGTGTCGTTAACCTCTACGGCCGCAGTACCGGCGTCTCCTTCGCCCATCGATTCCTACCCGGCTCGAAGGGTGGCTTGTATGGTTGGGAACAGGTTCAACAATGCCCCGAGGTCATTCTCGTCGAGGGACTGTTCGACTATGTCGTGTTGCGGCAGGCCGGTTTTCGCCATGTCACCTGCTCCTTGGGCACGCACCTGAACGCCTGCCAGTTTCAACAGTTGTGCGACCACCCGCGCACGATCTATCTCACCTTCGATGTCGACGCCAACGGCAGCGGCCAACAAGCTTCGCAGCAGCTCGCACATCGTCTTCGGGCGCAAGGCATCGTCACTCGCCGCGTCCTCCTGCCCGATGGCCACGATCCGAACTCCTTCTTCGTCCAGGGCGGTGACGCGCGACAGTTTCACTCTCTCCTGGAGGCTGCTCAGCCATGAAGTTCTGTGTGATCTACCAGCAGACTTCCCATAACGCACAAAGTCCGGTTCGTGTCGTCGAGCAGGCCACCGGCCGCGGGGTCAGCTGGATCAATCGTTACCTGGATCGCGAATATGTTCGCCGCCTGGCGAACACCACTCTGTGCACCTATGCTTACAATCTGCTGCACTTTATTCGCTGGTGGGAGAGTGTTCATTACACCGGCGACATTAGGGAAGGTGACCTTACCGAGTCCACGCTCCTGGATTATGTGCGCTTCCAGTCCGGCCAACAACCGCGACCTTCCCCTTCCATCATCAATGACCGCGTTGCCGTTGTCGATCGCGCCATCCGCAATGAGTTCCCCGATGCTCCCTGCCAGATCGCCCGCGGCTTTCATCAAGCGTTCTTGCAGCGAAAGCCCATGGGCCTTGGCCGACCGCGGCTGGCCATGAGCCGATTGCGAGTGAAAGTGCCGAAACGCAACATTGTGCCGCTCTCGGTGAATGAAGTGTCGCGCTTCTGGTCCAGTTTCCGCACCGCTCGCGACTTAGCCATCGTGGGCTTGATGCTTCTGCAAGGGCTGCGGTCCGCCGAAGTATTGGCTTTGAATCGGGACGACGCGTTGCTTTCCGAAGCCCAGCTTCGCGTTCATGGCAAAGGCAACAAATTTCGCTTCCTGCCACTGGCGCCAGAAACCGTGCAACTGCTCGAACATTACCTACGCCTGGAACGACCGAATCCCTGCTCCGCTGCACTGTTCGTCTCACTCAAAGGACGCGTGCACGGAGCTCGCATGACCCGGGCGGGATTGCGGTCCTTATTTCGCTTCCATCGCCAGACCACTAGCATCAACCTCGCCAACCCCCATCGCTTTCGACACACCTTTGCTTCCGACATGATCCGCGCCGGGATGAGCCTGCCCGCGCTCATGCAGCTGATGGGTCACGCTGATATCCAAACTACGCTCATCTATGTGCAAGTCACCCCACAAGACGTCTACCTTGAGTATGCACGTGCCGTGGCGCAGCACATTCGTCCCCTGCCGGTGACCGCCTCTTGAACCGCCCTCCGCTCCAACATTCTCTGGCTCCGCTGTTCGATCGCGCGATCGATTCCTTCTCTGTTTCGCTCAGTCCCGACACGACTCGTCACTACCGTGGGACCGCCCGCAATTTCCTGAGCTATCTCGGCGCTGATCATCCGGAGGTGCAGCGCCTGAACCAATTGCGTCGTGAACCCCACATTCTCGGCTGGATGTCTCGCCTGCGTTCGCAAACACCGGCGCTCACGACCGCATCCTGTATCAACCTGCTTATCGCTCTGCGCGGCATCTTCAACGAACTGGCTTGGACCGAACAGCTTTCTGAACTCGCTCATCTGATCCGCCGCGAAGACATTCCGCGTCTCCCGCGGAGACTTCCACGTCCGCTTACGGCAGAACAGGATGAACTCCTGCAGCAGGAATTCCTCCGCCGCAACGATCTGGGTGGCAATGCCTTTCTGCTGATTCGCCATACCGGCATGCGCATCGGTGAGTGTGCCGATCTATCCTTCGCCTGCCTGCGCTCCACCGGCCCGAATCAATGGGCCGTTCACGTGCCGCTCGGCAAACTCAAAACAGAACGTATGGTCCCCGTGGATTCCTTTGTGGGTGCACTCGTCCGACGCCTCCAATTCTTTCGTTCCCTGGATCCCCTGCCTGCCGATGGACGGCTCCTGGCCCGTCCGCGCAGCAAAGAAGCACTCGTTCGTCAACTCCGCGATTACTTGCATCAGGTCTGTCACGCGCTCGGCCTTTCCACCCGCATCGTCCCGCACCAGTGTCGACATACCTATGCGACAGAAATGCTTCGAGCTGGTATGGGTTTTCCCGCCGTGATGAAATTACTCGGCCACACTTCCCCAGAGATGACCATGCGCTATCTCGACGTGACGCTGACTGACCTCCAGCGAGAATTCCAGGTAGCTCGTTCCAAACCTCGCCATCTTGTTCCACAGCCGAAGATGCCGTTCACTCCCCGAGCCGGCCTCGATGGTCTGATCGATTCTTTGCTCGGCGCTCAACATGTCCTCGAGATGTTCCGCCGGACGCTGCCGAACGGCACTTCCCGCCGCCTCTACCGCCTCTCCAACCGGCTCACCAAAATCGTTACCGAAGCGCGCAAGCTAGTGACGCCCTGAGAATGGGCAGAGATTGGCCGCTAATGCCGAGCATCCGCCCAGAATGTGAGGTGGATGCGAAGATTTCTACGTGACCCTTCTCCTTGACAGTCTAGGAATCTCTGATTATATTCCTAGGTGCTCTAGGAGAGGCCGCTTGCGTGGACAAACAACTCGACCTCGGCAAGGTACTCTCGACATGCTGATCCTCGAGGCCGCATCCCTCGGTCCATTGCACGGCTACGGTATTCTGCTGCGCATCCAGCAGATTTCGAAAGATCGCTTGGAAATTCAGCAAGACTCTTTGTACCCGGGGTTGTATCGCCTGGAACACCAGGACTGGATCGCCAGTGAATGGAGCGAGTCGGAGAATAACCGTAGAGCGAAGTATTACCGCCTGACTGCGGCGGGTAAGCGCAGACTACAGGCAGAAGCCGATAAGCGGAATCGCATGGCGGACGTCATCGTTGGAATTTTGGCTGCCACACCGGAGGAAGTATGACTCTCTGGAGCCGCTTTCGTTCTTGGTTGCGAACAACCACACGACGCTCTCGCATGGAGAGTGAAATGGATGCGGAGCTTAAATTTCACATCGAGGCGTACGCCGAGGATTTAGTCCGCAGCGGACTGCCTCGCCAAGAAGCGATGAGGAGGGCACGGTTGGAGTTTGGCGGAACCGAGCGCGCGAAAGAAGAATGCCGTGAAGCGCGTGGTGTGACTTTTCTTGAATCTCTCGCCCAGGATATACGCTACGGCCTGCGCATGTTGCTCAAATCGCCCGGCTTCACCGCCGTCGCCGTCATGACGCTGGCGCTCGGCATTGGCGCGTCTACTTCAATCTTTTCTGTACTAGACGCTGTCCTGCTGCGCCCGCTCCCCTACCCAAATCCGCAACGAATCGTGACCATATGGGAACAGGAGGCCAACGGTCATCGAACGCATTTGGCCGATCCGAACTTTCTGGATTTTCGTTCGCAGAACGATACCCTCGCCGGTCTCGCTACATTTTCCTCCGCACCGGATTCAGTCTCTGGCGGCAGCGAGCCCGCGCGCATGAACATCGGTATCGTTTCTCAAGATTTTTTCAAGGTAATGGGCGTGGAACCACTCCGAGGCCGCGAATTTGCCCCCGACGAACTACGCCCTCATGGCGCGCCTGCGATGATCGTCAGTTATGGTTATTGGCAGCGGTATCTGGAAGCCAGAGCCGACTTCTCTCAGGTGCACTTATCCATGGATGGCGCAGCCTACTCGATCGTCGGCGTGATGCCCCAAGGGTTCAATTTTCCTCCGGGCGTGTCGGTATGGGTTCCGCGCGAGTCTTACGGCTGGTCTACTAGCCGCTCATCTCACGGGGGAGAAGGCATCGCTCGTCTTCGTAACGGTGTGAGCATTGAGCAGGCGCGCGCAGACCTCGACACAATTGCTCGCCGAATTCACGCTGAGTACGGAGAAAAACAGATCTCTGACTACTTCCTGACGGATGCTACAGTGATTCCGCTTGCCGATGTCATCGTCGCAAATGTCCGCTCGGCTCTGATCGCCCTTTTCGGCGCAGTCATCCTCCTGTTTCTCGTCGCATGCGCGAATGTCGCCGGATTGCTTCTGGCGCGTACCTCCGCACGACGGAAGGAATTGGCAGTGCGCGCAGCGCTAGGGGCCGGTCGCGGCAGGCTTGTACAGCAGTTGCTCGCAGAATCGCTGGCGCTGGCTCTTGCTGGCGGCGTGCTCGGAATCCTGCTCGCCACGTGGGTTACGAATTTGCTTCCTGCTCTACTTCCCGCAAGTTTGCCGCGGCAACAAGGCATCGCCATCAACGGAACCGTCCTTTTATTTACACTGATCGCGACGCTGGCGGTGGCATTGGGCCTGGGAGTCTTTGCGGCGTGGCGCGCTGGTGCAGTGGATCTGAACGATGCGCTGAGCGCGGCCTCGCGAACTTACAGCGGCGGCGGCCAGAAAGCTCGCAGCACGATGGTGATTGGCGAGATTGCTGCGACGCTGGTGTTGCTGATGGGCGCGGGACTGTTGGGCCGGAGTTTTTTGCGGCTGATCTCGGTGAGCCCGGGCTTTAGCGGGGAGAATTTGCTGGTATTGAAATTCTCGCTTCCTCAACCGCTAGACGAACTGACACCTCAGCAGAGACAGGCAGAAATCGCGCGGCAGACTCAATTCCTGGACAACACCCTGCAACGAGTCCGAGCGATCCCCGGAGTCGAATCGGCAGGAGTGGCGGGGGCGCTTCCCATCGCGGACCCCGAGGGGTTCAACGACGGGCTATTCTTAATTCTCAATGGCCATCCGGCGCCGACGAACTTCGATGAGTGGGGACGCATGGCCCAAGATACCAAGCAGACCGGGCAAGCCGATCGCGCCGTCGCCAGCGCGGGATTTTTCCGCGCGACAGGGATTCCGCTCATTCGGGGACGCTGGTTCGACGAGCAGGATGGCCCTGACGCGCCGAACGTCGCGCTGATTAGCCAAAACCTGGCGCACGAAAAATGGCCAAATCAAAATCCCGTCGGCCAGATCATCGACTTCAGTAACATGGACGGCATCCTGAAGCCGCTCACCATTGTCGGAGTTGTCGGCGACGTTCGCGCCGAAGGCCTGGATCAACCGATGACCCCGATGGTTTATGTCGATTATCGCCAGCGCGGGCTGGGCAACGGCTCGCCGGCAATTGTTTTGCGCACAGCGTTCCCAGCCGGCGCCATCGTTCCCTCGGCGCGGGCAATTTTTCGCCAGCTCGATCCGAATATCCCGGTTCAGTTCTCTACCTTTGCGGATGAGATGGGCGGGTGGCTCGCCGAGAAGCGTTTCCTGCTGCTTCTTGCGGGCGTATTTGCCGGAGCGGCGCTGGCGCTTGCAGCGGTGGGCATTTACGGGCTCGTGGCGCATTCGGTCACGCGCCGCACGCAGGAAATCGGCATCCGCATGGCGCTCGGGGCGCAGCGAAGTGATGTGTTGCGCTTGGTAGTTGGCGAAGGTGCACGCATGGCTGCTCTCGGGGTCGTGATCGGCGTGGCCGCCTCGCTAGCGATCACCCGCCTCATGTCTAGCCTGCTATTCGGCATTAACGCCACTGACCCGCTGACATTTGTCGGCGTCGCTGTGCTGCTCTCCCTGGTTGCACTGCTCGCCTCCTATATTCCCGCGCGGCGCGCGATGAAAGTCGATCCAATGGTCGCCTTGCGATACGAATAAATCATGGCTCTTTCGAGCCACAAGCGAACCATGAAAATAATCTCTAGATGGAGGTATGTTAGAGCAACCGCCAAGTGGATGAAGGCCGAACTATTCTGGCGCGAATTGAGCCCGAGTACGAATATGACCTGGACGTCGATGGGCACAACGAACTGTTGCCTCCACGAAGGTAGCGGAGGGCACGCTAAGGAATTTCGATAAATTTGCTGACGTCCTCCACACGCGCTATTGGCATGAGCCAGAAGCTAACACCGGTTCCTCCCGCATGACGGGCAAGCCAGGTTGACCCCATTATGAAGGTGCCTAGCCGAAGCCACTTTGGCTGTGTTAGTATCGGCCCGCAAAAATGAGTTCTAAACCGCACGCGTTGGCGAATCAGATGACGACCAAGCGTGCGAACTTTTGGCGTCAGTACTTTTATTTCTTCATGTCGCTTCTGGTCGCCGCGACTGTGGTGTACGGCTTCAGCCACACCGTCGACCATAACCTCATACATCCCTCGCCGCTCCCGCCCTTTGTCCTGTACATCCACGCCATTGTATTCCCCGGATGGGTTGTGTTCTTCATTGCGCAGTCCGCGCTGATCCGCTCCCACAACGTCCGCGTGCATCGCCGGCTCGGCTGGTTCGGTGTCGGATTCGCCGTCGCCATTGTTGTCCTCGGCGTTTTGACCGCCACCAGCATGGATAGGTTCTCCATCCAGCAAAAGGACCCATTCAACTCCGCGGCTTTCCTCATTGTCCAAGTGATGGGCCTTGCCTGCTTCGCCGTGCCCTTTGCGCTCGCCATCTACTGGCGCAAGAAGCCCGAGTTCCATCGGTTCCTGGTGCTGATCGCCTCCTGCGCGCTGGCCGACGCAGCCTTTGGCCGCTTTCCCGAACTGCCGCTCGTCTTCTCGCCGGCCGGCGTAGACGCGCTGATTTGTCTCAGCGTGATCCGCGACTTCATCGTCGAGCGCCGGGTTCACAAGGTTTACCTCTACGCGCTCCCGATCCTGATCGTTTGCCAAATCGTCGCCATGGAGACATTCGTCCACGCGTCGCCGTGGTGGGTGAATGTCGCCAACGGCATCCTTCGCTAGCCTGCTAGTTGTTCCGGGCCAGAAGTGTTGTATCGGAAGCGCGAGTGAGCAAGCTCCACACACGAGCACGGTTTTGCGCGCTTTCGATACAACGACTTGAAGGAAGACTCTGGCGTTTGCGGCAGATGCGGATCAAGTCCGGATGCAGGAAGTTGCAGCTCCAGTGACCCTTGCCATCGATTTCTGGGTCGATGACGGCGTACTCGGACAGAATCACTCACACAAGCGGTTTGGCAAAGAAGGAGGTACTTATGCGTTTGAATAGAATTCGTTTCGCAACAGCCCTAGTAATTCTTGTGACGGTCGGTGTCGCGAGTCAGTCTCTGCTTCCCATCGGCGTCGCGCAGAGTGCGCAAGCAACAAAAACTGCGAACATTGCGGTCGGACCCCAATACGATACGACCCACGTCTATGTTGCTCCTGAAGATTTCGACCGCTTCGTCACCAGTCTTGTAGCCACATTCGGCGGCACCACGTCCAAGCAGATCGTCCTCACTGTGACGCCGACTCCCAGCAGTACCATTTCGCAGTTGGTGTATACGCCCGTGGGAAACTTGTCAGTATTCGGTTTCAAGACGCCGATCCCTTACCCCTTCGGCGTAGAGCGGACCGGGTATCTGGTGACCAACATGGATGCGGCGATCGGCGCCGCTCGTGTGACTGGCGCGGACGTCCTGGTCACTCCGTTCCCCGATCCGGCTGGACGAGATGCCGTCATCCAATGGCCCGGCGGCGTGAATACACAACTCTACTGGCATACGACTGCTCCATCCTACGCGCCGCTTCAGACTATTCCGGAAAACCGCGTCTATGTGTCTCCCGACAGGGCGGAAGCATTCGTTCGCAGCTTCCTCGCTTTCTCTCACGGCAAAGTCGTCTCCGATGATGCCCATGCACCTGGCATCGAAATCGGGCGACCGAGTGACACCTATCGGCGCATCCGGATTCAGTCGAGCTTTGGCAAGCTTACTGCGTTCGTGACAGATGGTCTCCTTCCGTACCCCTACGGACGGGAGATGACTGGATATGAGGTTACAAACCTTGCGGATACTCTGGCCAGGGCCAAAGCTGCCGGAGTGCAGATTCTGGTCACTTCCTATACGGCTGACCAGCGGGATGCTGCCGTCGTGCAATACCCGGGCGGCTATATCGCTGAGATCCACTCAACGTCGAGCAAATAGCGAGTTCGCTTCGCACTCCCGGGTGCCACGGCCAGAACGAGAGCTGCTCGTATGGGAATCGAAAATCATGGGCGAGGGTCGGCGAAAGTAGGGACTTGTAGAAATGAAATGGATGCGAGTTTTTCCAATCTTGACCTTCGCCTTCCTGCTCAGCGTGCCGACCGCACATGCCCAGTCGAATCAAGCCGCAAATTCCCCGATTGAGGATCGCAACTACGATTTGCTCAGGGAAGACGAGGACTGGAGTTTCCTACGCGACCCGGCCCTCCGGCAGGACATCTGCGACCCCCTCAAGTACATTCGGTTGCGCAACGGCTCCGACGATTGGTACCTCACGATAGGAGGAGAGGCCCGAGAAGTCTGGGAGCAGATCGGAAACGATAACTGGGGGCAAGATCCTTACTGGAACGCATACCTCAATGAAAGGTACATGCTTTATTTCGATGTGCACTACGGCCAGCACGTTCGTACCTTTGTTGAGCTGAAGAGCGGACTAAATTCCTTCCGCTTCGGAGGTCCACGGCCGATTGACGAAAAAAAGCTCGATTTTCAGGCCGCTTTCTTGGACCTCGGGACGTCCAACGCGAAGAGTTCCGTAAAGTTCCGCGTCGGCAGGCAGGAACTCGAGTATGGCTCCGGCCGCTTGATTGATGTTCGTGAAGGACCGAATGTGCGGCTTAGCTTTGATGGCTTCATGGTGAAAAGCAAAATCAATTCGTGGCAAATTGATGGATTCGCCATGCGCCCGGACCTGGACAATCCCGGCTTTTTCGACAACGCACCGAATCACGCCGTCGGATTCTGGGGCGTGTATGCCACCAAGCCCTGGTTCGGCAAGACCACACTCGATGTGTACTACCTGGGACTCGATCGCAAGCAAGCGACTTTCGAACGAGGCACGGCTCAAGAGGTGCGTCATTCGCTGGGAGCGAGACTTTCTCGCCCGATCGCGACAGAACGGCCGGGGTGGGATTTTGACTACGAGGGCCTCTGGCAATTCGGCACGTTCGGCTCGGATAACATCCGGGCATGGACGTTTGCATCGGAGACTGGCTACCGCCTTCCGACGTTGCGGCTGAAACCGCGCTTCAGCACCAAGGCGGACATTTCCAGCGGAGATCGCCCCAACTCAAACACGCTGGGTACATTCAATCCTCTCTTTCCCAAGGGCGACTACTTTGGAGTCCTGGCGACCACCGGCCCCGGTCCGATCAATTTCATCGATCTTCACCCACGTGTCGACGGGACCTTTCCTCACGATGTGACCGCGTCGTTCGACTGGATTCGACAAGCTTGGCCGCTAAGGAGTTCCCCGATTTACAGCCCTGCCCATAAACCCGACTTTTTCCTTCCCCGGTTGTGGTTGTTTTGACGAGCTTGAAATCTCTGAGTTTAATTGCCCACAAACAAGTGAGACTGTTGAAAAACAGGAAACCCTCGCTCGTGTTGCGCCATGTTACGGGCCAAGCTACGGCAAGTCAATGGATTGCGGGGGAAAGTAGACTGATGGATCGATGGGCAAAACCGCGTCGAAAAAATACGTTATTGGAGCTTGGCGTACTCCGATTTCGCTGCCACGAGGATGGGGATTTCGGGGTCGGCGTCTCTCCACAGCGAGAGGAAATCTTGATACGCGGCGCTGGGCTGCGGATGGCGATGGCCGGAAAGAGCCGTGTGGGTATAGAATGTGCCTGTTCGTTCCCGTCGACCCCAACAACAATTCTGGAGGAACACTATGAGACCCGGAAAATTTCTGGCGATCCGGCGCGATGCCCTTGTCATTTGCGTCTCCATCTTGACCTGTCTTTTGGCGGCGTGTGCGGTTTCGGCTCAATCCACTCCGCCGCCTCTGCCGTCTCGCGCCCAGGTGTTGGCGACCATAGAGAAAGTCAACAACTACTGGATTTCGGCGAACCCAACACCGGACACGAACGATTGGACGGGAGCAACGTATTACACGGGCGATTTGGCGGCCTATGATGCCACAGGGCAGTCCAACTATCTCAGTTACGCTAAGTCGTGGGCGAATGAATACCACTACAGTCTGAAGGGCGGGAACTCTACGAACTATGCCAATTATCAGGCGGCCGGGCAGGCTTACATCGCGCTGTATCAACTGCACAAAAGCTCGTCCGATATTGCCGGAATCACGGAAAGCATCAACGGAATGGTGAACAGCACCGCGGACAACGAGTGGACATGGATTGATGCGATCAATATGTCCATGCCCGACTTCGCCCAGTTGGGCTCCATCTACAATAAGACCAACTACTACACGAAGATGTACGCTCTTTACAGCTATACGAAATACACGCTGGGTCTTTACAACTCGACGGTCGGCCTATGGTGGGAAAACAGCACCTACGCCAATACCAGCACCTATTGGTCGCGTGGCAACGGTTGGGTCTTCGCGGCGCACGCGAAGGTACTTTCGGTGCTGCCGACTTCGGACCCGCATTACGCCGAGTATCTCGCCACTTTCAAAACCATGGCTGCGGCCCTCGCCGCGTGCCAACAACCCGGTGGCTATTGGAATTCGGATCTTGGCGGGGTTGACTACGCCGGACCAGAGAGCAGCGGAACGTCCTTCTTCCTCTATGGAATCGTCTGGGGGCTGAACAATGGCATCCTGGACCAGGCAACCTACCTGCCAGTGGTGGAGAACGCGTGGAATTTTCTGGCCAATACGGCGGTCCAGCCGTCCGGATTGCTAGGCTATGTGCAGCCTACCGGAAGCGCTCCGGGGCCAACAACGCCGACTACTACGGAGGATTTCGGAGTGGGTGCGTTCTTGCTCGCAGCTCAACAGCTGTCGCTGTTCACTCACTAGCCCATGTGTATGCGACGCTCCGCAAAACTCTCATAGCAGCTTGGTGTACTCCGCATTCGCAGCGATGAGGATTGGAATGTCGGGGTCGGCGTCTTTCCACAGCTTGAGGAAGTCCTGATAGGCCGTTCGGGCTTTGGCGGTGTCGCCCTGCAAGGCGTAGGCGCGCGCCTGTCCGACTCGCGCTAACGCGCCCCAGGGAAAGGCCGTAAATGGTCTAGTCGGTGTGGCAGGCATAACAAGCCATGTCTGGCGACACGCGCTGTGGGCGCGGCTAACCCCGATTTGCGAGGAACCAACGTAGGAGCCAGCGTTGTCTGTCAGGGCTTTTTCTGACTGAACACGCGGCGGGCGTCTAACAGTTGGGGAGTTGCGGCGAGCCAGCGCGCCGGATCGAATGGTTCGCGCAGCCAGCGAGCTAAAGATCCTGCCATTTGTTCCCACTCTGTCGAATTGACGATCGACAAAGATCGATCCCTCCACGCAAACCATCGAGGAAAGGGCCGAGCAGATCGCATCGGTCCTTTTAACCATCGGTACGAGCGATTCAACATTTGCTGCCAGGAACGGGAGTTGACCTCGGACAAGCAGAAGTCTTTCCAGTCGGAACTCAAGTGAACCAGCCAAAGGACGGAGTCGTGAATCGACTTGTGTGCAGAGAGGAGATGTCTGGCGGCGCCTTTCGCGAATCCGGTCCAGGCGGGCTTCTCTCGGCTAGGAATCTGGCCGGGCTTTGCGGCGGATGGCGCCCTCCTCCACTTCATTCTGGCAGCGATCCATCGAATGGACCGACCTGTAGCATTCCGCCAGGCATTCCAAAACCTATCCGCGACGAGTTCGTCGTCCGGCGCAGAGACAAACGGACCCAGGTCGTGCTCTGGCGCCGCCAAGGGCTGTACTGGACTTCGGAAGAATGTGGCAGCTTCCGGTTCTCTATCCGGGGCCGGCATGCTCTCGGGTTCGAGCGGCAACGTACGAGGCTCGCCGGCTGGCGTGGCATCTGACTTCACGACTTCCAAGCGAACCGCATCCTGGACCACGGGAGCGGCGCGAAATTCATTCAAGAGGTCCCGTCCCATTTCAACCCGAGCTGCCGATACGCTGGCATCCATCCCTCGCGTGGGCATTGGGATGACCGAGTTGCGCTCGCCGAAAATTCGCATCGGGAAAAGGGGTTTTACTGCGTCGAACTGGAACTCGCGCGCGACTTCCTCGACAAAAGGCGCGGATACCACGCGCGTCTGATCGACGTAGGCGTTGATGAGTGCGTGCTCGCAGAGAAGGTTGATCACTCGCGGGATTCCTCGCGAATAGAGATGCACTGCGTCGATGGCCTCTGGGGAGAATATCGATGATTCGTCTTTGGCGCCGGCAATGCGCAAACGCGCCTGAATATAATCGTGAGTTTCTTCCAGGGTGAGCGCAGAGGTTTTGCACCGAAGCGCAACGCGCTGCTTGATCTGGCGCAGTTCCGGTTGGCGGAGCCGATCTTCCAGTTCCGGCTGGCCGGCGAGCACCACTTGCAACAGCTTTTCGCTAGCAGTCTCCAGATTCAGAAGCAGTCGGACTTGTTCCAGCACGTTGGCCGGCAGGCCTTGGGCTTCGTCGATGATCACCACAGCCGTTTTCCGCGCGCGGTGACGCTCGTACAACCACTGGCTCAGGCGGATGGGAGCGTTGTCTTTCGATCTGGCATCGAACGAAACTCCAAAATCCGCCAGCATAAAGTCAAAGAGGTGGCTAATTTCTAAATGGGAGTTGGAGATGAAAGCGGTGGGGGTCTGCGTCTCGCGCAACCAAACGAGGAGTTGGTTAATCAGTGTGGTCTTGCCGGTACCCACTTCGCCGGTTAGAAGCATGAGTCCCTTGCGGGACTGAATTCCATATTTCAGCTGGTTCAAGGCCTCCTGGGTTTGGGGCGTAAAGAACAAATAGCGCGGGTCCGGGTTGACGTTAAAGGGATTTTCGCGGAACTCGAAAAAATGTTTGTACATGTTTGCGTCGCCAGAAGTGTCCAGATGTTTTTCTTTCCGCTTTACCTTATGCCAGGAAAACGTAAAACACAAATCCCGCTAGCCGGTTCGGGCTCGCGAAAACTTACCTAGTTTCGATGCAATGGGGCGAACCATAGTTCCAGTTAGAAAATTTGGGAATCGGCGCAACCGTGTAGGTAGATTGGCGAGAGGTCGTATAACAGTACTGCCATTACTCTTGGCAAGAGGTGATGAAGGCAGGTTCTCGTGAGCTTTCTTTGCCGCCGCTAAGCCCGAGGGTGATTGCTGCTTATTAAAGGATGAGGCTATATCATTTAATAGCGATATTCGTTATTAAAGGACGGCATGGCACAGTTGAAATTGAAGCACCGGCTTGGGAGCTACGTGACGAGTTCTGTCGCCGGGGAGACTGTCCGCGCATTCATCCCGCCTCCGTTACCACCAGTTCCCGAACTGCAACTGAACGGGTTGTATCAGCAACTCGACCGCGCCAATCAGGGGCTCGGTCGCCTCAACGGAATGGCCAGGCTTCTGCCCGACATCCGACTCCTGCTCTATCTATACACGCGCAAGGAAGCTCTGGTCTCGTCACAGATCGAAGGAACTCAGTCCTCATTCGCCGACTTGCTCTTGTTTGAGAACGATGAGGTTCCGCATGTCCCGGTCGAGGACGTTGAAGAAGTCTCGAACTACCTGGCCGCTATGCAACATGCCTTAAAACGAATGGCCGGAGGTTTTCCACTATCTCTGCGGCTGATTCGGGAGATTCACGCGATTCTTCTAAGAGGCGGACGAGGCGCTGACAAGATGCCAGGAGAATTTCGCCAGACACAGAACTGGATTGGTGGGAGTCGTCCTGGAAACGCCTCTTTTGTTCCACCGCCGCCCGAGCGGTTGATGGAATGTCTGGACACCTTTGAGCGATTTCTCCATGACGACAAGCACAAACTGCCAGTGCTGGTAGAGGCTGGCCTGGTGCACGTTCAGTTCGAATCTATCCACCCGTTTCTCGGTGGCAATGGCAGGCTTGGGAGACTGCTCATTACGCTTCTCTTGTGCGCAAAGGGCGCTTTGACAGAGCCACTTCTGTATCCCAGCCTTTATCTCAAGAGCAATCGAAATCAATACTACGATCTGTTGCAGCGAGTTCGGACCGAGGGTGCCTGGGAAGATTGGCTGACGTTCTTTATCGAGGGAGTTGCGGTCGCGGCACAGGAGGCAGCAGACACCGCAGAGCGGACCTGGAAGCTGTTGGTGAAGGACAAGGACAAGATACAGAGACTGGGAAAGGCGGCTCCCTCCGCGTTGCGCCTTCATGAATTTATGCAAACCAACCCATTCGTTCGCATTCGAACAGCCGCCAAAGCCCTGGATCTTACCGTTCCAACAGTCACCAGTAGTCTGAACCATCTCGTACGCCTGGGCATCGTCAAAGAAGTCTCGGGGAAACACCGTGATCGCCTCTTCGCCTATACCCGGTACGTCGACATGGTGAGCGAGGGGACCAACCCGCTTCCCGCCGCATAGGATCAAGAACCAACCTGACTGAGTGTTGCAGGCCGCCGGCCCGGCCGTTTTTTCAATCATTGAGCAAGCAAACCGCGTGGGAGTTTATCCTAGATGGTGGCGGAGGACACTTCGTCGTGCGGAGTGGAATCGTCTGACCCGAGAATTGCCTTGATAATTCCAACCATCAGGAAGGTATCGATCTTCGACACAACCGCTCGAATGCCGGCTTCTAGAGCGTGCTTTTCCAATTCTGCGCTAGCGTGGTCCGTGAACATCACGATGGGTGCAGCACTTGCGATCTGCAGTATCAGGCGTGCGGTCTCAACGCCATTTAGTCCAGGCATTTGAAAGTCCACGATAACAACATCTGGTCTCAACTTCTTGAACAATTCCACACCACCAGCCCCATTCGATGCCTCGCCGCATATTTGCCAATCCGAGTTGGTCTCTAGAATAGTGCCGAGGGTACTTCGGACAAGAGCGTTGTCGTCGATAATTAGAAATCGTGCGTGCATTTCACCAAACCCCAAGCGCCCTTAACTATTGAAGCCGGGCTGAAATTCGGCACACCCAAGATGGCGGCTCGTGTCATGCGCGCACAAGTTCCACATTGCTCTCCGGAAGCACTGCAGTGACGGTGGTGCCGTTTTCGCTCGATTGAATTTCGAGCGTGCCACCAAGCTCCCGCAAGCGTTGCCGCATCCCGCTGAGCCCTACTCCCAGGCCCGTTCCAAGAGACATGGAATCTTGACGATCCGGCGGTATTCCGTGGCCTTGATCACACACACTCAGTGTGAGGGTGCGATCCTCAGAGGGCCATATCCTGATCGACGCGGTTTGGCTTCCGGAATGGCGATAAACGTTGGTCAAGCATTCTTGCACGATTCGAAAGATCGAAATCTCCACGTTGGGCGGGAGACGGCCGATGTCGGGCGAAAGTTCCACAGTGACTTCGACGTTGCTACGCTGAGCAAATCCTTCGGCAAATAACCTGATCGCGGGCAACAAGCCGATTTCATCCAGCAGAGGTGGGTGGAGCAAATGCGATATCGTGCGAATTTCTTTCGAGAGCTGTTGAATCAGCCCAGCATTCTGACGCAATGCGTCGCCGGCTACCGAAGTCATTTGATCCGCCTGCAATAGAGCCAAGCTGTTATTCATCCCCAGCGTGGCAACCAACTGACCCACACTGTCGTGCAAATCTCGTGCGATTCGCCGGCGCTCCTCATCTTGGGTGGTGATCAGACGTGCCGAGAGGCTATGCAACTCGCGGTTCAACATCTCCATCTGCCGGGTCTTGCGATGAAGGTCCGCAAAGACGCTCACCTTGGCTCGCAGCAACTCCGGAACGATCGGAACGGAAATGTAGTCGACTGCACCGCGCTGGTAAGCTTTAACGCGGTCCAAATCGGTGAGATGCACTGCCGAGATGAAAATGATAGCGGTCTTCTGGAAACGAGGGTGCTGGCGAATCAGGTCGGCAAGCTCGAAACCGTCGAGTTCCGGCATGCTGACGTCCATCAAAACGACCGCAATATCATTTTTAAGGAGTTTGTCTAAGGCTTCTCTGCCGGAATGAGCATTAATCAGCTGTTCGTCGAGTTCTCTGAGGATAACTTCGTAGCTCAGCAGCTTGGCCGGTTGATCGTCAACCATTAGAATATTGACTTTCTGTTTCTCGCTCATAATCCTTGGTCACCTTAGACAAGATCAGGCGCGCTAAATTGCCGCCGTCATCGCCCATTGACTGAAAAAAAGAATCCTAGCGATGGAACCACATCCGTAAGGCCGACAGCAGCTGTTCCGTATTCACTGGTTTTGCCAAATATTCCGACGCTCCGGCTTCCAGACACTTTTCACGATCCCCTTTCATTGCTTTAGCGGTGAGCGCAACGATGGGCAGACGGCGGAAAGACGGGTTTTGCCGAATCACCTGCATCGTCTCGTATCCGTCCATCTCCGGCATCATGATGTCCATCAGTACGATGGCGATGTCTGGAGTGGACTCCAGCGTTGCAATGGCCTCGCGGCCAGTTCCCGCAGTGAGGACATACATTCCGCGACGTTCCAGTACGCTGCTCAGCGCAAAAATGTTGCGTACGTCGTCGTCCACTACCAGCACTTTCTTGCCGACCAGTGCTTCATCGGAGTGATGCAACCTCTCCAGCATCCTTTGCTTCTCCGGCGGGAGCTCGGTGACGACGCGATGCAGGAACAGCGAGGTTTCGTCGAGCAGCCTTTCCGGCGATTCAACTCCTTTGACGACAACGCTGCGGGCCAGGATGTGCAACCGGGCGTCTTCTTCCGGCGACAAGTCTTTGCCTGTAAATACAACCACCGGCAAATCGTTAAGCGACGGAGTCTCGCGAAACCGCTCTAAGACGTCGAAGCCCGACATATCCGGCAAGCGCAGGTCGAGCACTACGCAATCAAATGGCTGTTTGTTTACAGCTTCCAGTGCCTCTGAACCGGTTGCGACCACTTGAACGTCAATATCGGCGTACCCGAGGAGTTCCTGAATGCTGAGTTGTTCGCCCGGATCGTCTTCCACCACCAGTAGCCGCTTGCGACGAGGCGCCGTGTATTCTTTGATGCGAAGGAAGGCCGCTTCCAGCTCGTCCGGTGAAGTTGGTTTGTTTACGTACGCGAATGCCCCACTGGCTAAGCCATGCTGCCGATCATCATCCAGCGTTAGCATCTGCACCGGAATATGACGCATCGACGGGTCTTGCTTGAAATGATTGAGAACGGTCCACCCAAGCATATCCGGCAAGAAAACGTCGAGCGATACGGCGATCGGATGATACTCGCGAGCGAGTTCGAGGGCTTCCGAACCACGATTCGCAACCAAAACCTTAAAACCCTTATCGCGGGCTAAATCACGCAGCAACAGCGCGTAGTGCGGGTCATCTTCTACGATCAGCAGAACCGTATCGTCTGGTTTCAAATCTTGGCGGTCGTCCGGAATCTGCTCGTTGGAACGCTCCGCTGCGACCGCGACGGAGGGCCGCGGGCTTGCAGAAGTTCTGGAACCTCTGGTGTCACCGGTAGCGACAGATGCCGATGGACCAACGTAGGTTTGCGGCAAATAGAGCGTAAACGTGCTGCCCCGGTCCGGAGCGCTGCGTAGCTGAATCTCACCACCAAGTAAACCGGCAAGCTCGCGACTAATGGCGAGTCCCAGGCCGGTACCGCCGTACTTGCGGCTGGTGCCAGCGTCAGCTTGCTGAAAGGCCTCAAAAATAAGGCGCTGTTTCTCCGCGGGTATGCCGATACCGGTATCCGACACCTCGAATGCGACCACCGAGGCTAGTCTTCCCAGGACGGGGTGATCTTCGCTCCATCCGCTCTGGGCGGCGAAGACGCTCAGACGTACGCTGCCGTGTTCGGTAAATTTAAAGGCGTTCGAAAGAAGGTTTTTGAGCACTTGCTGCAGCCGCTTCGAGTCGGTGACCAGGCTGCGGGTGAGATTCGGGTCTGTGTTTATCTCAAAATTGAGGTGGCGAGCTTCGGCTTCGTGGCGGAAGGGCCGTGCGATCATGTCCAACAGGCTGGCGAAAAAAACCTCTTCCGCCTGGACGGATACCGTGCCGGACTCGATCTTCGAGAGGTCAAGAATGTCGGTAATCAGATTCAGCAAGTCTGTGCCGGCACCGTGAATCGTGCGTGCGAATTCAACTTGTTTCGGTGTCAAGTTACCATCAGGATTGTCGTTCAGTTGTTGCCCCAGAACGAGAATACTGTTGAGCGGAGTGCGCAATTCATGCGACATGTTCGCCAGGAACTCTGACTTATATTTGGAAGTGAGGGCCAGCTCTTTGGCTTTCTCTTCCACCGCTCGGCGTGCCTGTTCGATCTCCTGGTTCTTGCGTTCTACTTCCACGTTCTGCTCGGCGAGTTGCTGAGCTTTTTGCGCAAGTTGTTCGTTGGTCTGCTGCAATTCGCCCTGCTGCGTCTGGAGTTCGGTTGCCAATTGTTGGGATTGCTTCAGGAGGCCCTCGGTTTGCATGGTGGCCTCAATGCTGTTCAGCACGATACCGATGCTGGAGGTGAGTTGCTCGAGAAACGCGAGATGTGAGGCAGTAAACACGCTGAGCGACGCCAACTCAATCACCGCTTTAACCCGATCTTCGAAAAGAACGGGCAACACAATAATGTTTCGAGGAACGGCCTCGAATAAGCCCGATCGGATGGGTGTGGCGTGTGGTGGGACGTCGGTAATGAGCATGCGCCGCTTTTCCGCAGCGCACTGTCCGACCAGTCCGTCTCCCACGCTAAGGTGATCGGGGTGTCCGGCTTCCCGGTTATCGGCGAAGGCCGAGAGCAAAACCATATTTCCAGATTCCTCGTTCTCCATCTGGTAAATCACACCTTGTTGTGCGTTCACGAGGGGAGCCAGCTCGGACAATAGCATTCGTCCGACCGTGGTCAGATCGCGCTGTCCCTGCAGCATTCCAGTGAAGCGTGCCAGGTTGGTCTTGAGCCAATCCTGCTCATTGTTGCGTTCCGTGGTGAGACGAAGATTGTCGATCATGGTGTTGATGTAGTCTTTCAGTTCAGCCACCTCGCCGCTCGCCTCGACTTGCACCGAACGAGTCAGGTCGCCCTTGGTAACTGCGGTAGCCACTTCGGCGATGGCGCGGACTTGGTTGGTGAGGTTGTCGGCAAGCAGGTTCACGTTGCCGGTAAGGTCCTTCCATGTGCCGGCCGCGCCCGGTACGTTTGCCTGACCACCGAGCCGGCCCTCCACGCCCACTTCTCGCGCCACCGTGGTTACCTGGTCCGCGAAAGTCGCCAGCGTGTCGGTCATGTTGTTGATGGTGTCGGCCAGTGCAGCCACTTCACCCTTCGCCTGCACCGTTAGTTTTTTGGTGAGCTCGCCGTTCGCGACCGCGGTGACCACCTTCACAATTCCGCGCACCTGCTCGGTCAGGTTTGCAGCCATTACGTTCACGTTATCGGTAAGATCTTTCCACGTACCGGCGACGCCTGGCACCTGAGCCTGTCCGCCCAACTTTCCGTCAGTGCCCACCTCGCGCGCCACACGGGTGACCTCGGCGGCGAATGCGTTGAGCTGGTCCACCATGGTGTTAATGGTGTTCTTCAATTCCAGAATTTCGCCCTTCACGTCCACCGTAATCTTGCGCGACAAGTCGCCGCGGGCCACCGCCGTGGTTACCTCGGCGATGTTGCGCACCTGACCGGTCAGATTTCCCGCCATAGCGTTCACGGAGTCAGTCAGGTCCTTCCATGTTCCGGCGACGCCGGTTACGTTGGCCTGGCCTCCCAAACGCCCTTCGCTACCCACCTCCCGCGCCACGCGGGTAACCTCTGCCGCAAAAGAACGCAACTGTTCGACCATCGTATTTAGCGTTTCTTTGAGCTGTAGAATCTCTCCGCGCACGTCGACAGTGATCTTGCGCGAGAGGTCTCCGCTGGCGATGGCGGTGGCCACTTCGGCGATGTTACGCACCTGGCCGGTCAGGTTGCTGGCCATGAAGTTCACGTTGTCGGTAAGATCCTTCCACGTGCCGCCGACTCCCGGGACCTCAGCTTGACCACCGAGTTTGCCTTCCGTACCCACTTCGCGCGCCACGCGCGTCACTTCGCCGGCAAACGCGTTCAACTGGTCCACCATGGTGTTAATGGTGTTCTTCAATTCCAGAATTTCACCCTTCACGTCCACGGTGATTTTGCGCGACAAGTCGCCGCGGGCCACTGCCGTGGTCACCTCGGCGATGTTGCGTACTTGGCCGGTAAGGTTCCCAGCCATCGAGTTCACCGAGTCGGTAAGGTCCTTCCAGGTCCCTGCAACGCCAGGCACGTTGGCTTGGCCGCCAAGCCGGCCTTCGCTACCCACTTCGCGCGCCACGCGCGTCACTTCGCCGGCGAATGCGTTCAACTGGTCCACCATCGTGTTGATCGTTTCTTTCAGCAGCAAAATTTCGCCGCTTACGTTCACCGTGATTTTCTTGGAAAGGTCACCGCTCGCGATGGCGGTAGCCACCTCGGCGATGTTGCGCACCTGACCAGTCAAATTGCTGGCCATCGAGTTGACCGAATCGGTGAGGTCCTTCCATGTGCCGGCGACGCCAGGTACCTGTGCTTGTCCGCCGAGTTTTCCGTCGGTACCGACTTCGCGCGCCACGCGCGTCACTTCGGACGCGAACGACCGCAGCTGGTCGACCATGGTGTTAAGTGTGTCTTTCAGCTCAAGAATTTCACCCTTGACGTCCACCGTGATTTTGCGGGATAAATCGCCTCGCGCGACCGCGGTAGCTACTTCGGCGATGTTGCGCACCTGACCAGTCAAGTTGCTGGCCATGAAGTTCACGTTGTCCGTCAAGTCCTTCCAAGTACCTGCCCCGGGAACTTGCGCCTGACCTCCCAGCTTGCCTTCGGTGCCCACCTCGCGTGCCACGCGCGTTACTTCACCGGCGAAGGCGTTGAGCTGGTCAACCATGGTATTAATCGTGTCCTTCAGCTCAAGAATTTCACCCTTCACGTCCACGGTAATCTTGCGCGACAAGTCGCCGCGGGCCACCGCCGTGGTTACCTCAGCGATGTTGCGTACTTGCGCGGTCAGGTTACCGGCCATGGAGTTAACCGAGTCCGTCAGATCCTTCCACGTTCCTGCCACCCCTGGCACGTTGGCTTGTCCGCCTAGCCTGTCCTTCGCTGCCCACTTCGCGCGCCACGCGGGTTACCTCGCCGGCGAAACGGTTGAGCTGGTCCACCATCGTGTTAAGCGTTTCTTTTAGCTGTAGAATTTCTCCGCGCACGTCCACCGTAATTTTGCGCGAAAGGTCCCCGGTGGCGATGGCCGTAGCAACTTCGGCGATGTTGCGCACCTGACCGGTCAGGTTGCTGGCCATGAAATTCACGTTGTCGGTAAGGTCTTTCCAAGTGCCGCCCACTCCCGGGCACCTGGGCCTGGCCGCCAAGCTTGCCTTCGGTGCCCACTTCGCGCGCCACGCGCGTCACTTCGCCGGCGAACGCGTTGAGCTGGTCCACCATCGTGTTGATGGTGTCCTTCAGCTCGAGAATTTCGCCCTTCACGTCCACCGTAATCTTGCGCGACAAGTCGCCACGGGCTACGGCCGTGGTTACCTCGGCGATGTTGCGTACCTGCGCGGTCAGGTTTCCCGCCATGGCATTCACGGAGTCGGTAAGATCCTTCCAGGTTCCAGCGACGCCTGGCACCACCGCCTGTCCGCCGAGTTTGCCGTCCGTGCCCACCTCGCGCGCCACACGCGTTACTTCGGACGCAAACGAACGCAACTGATCCACCATCGTATTGATGGCTTCTTTTAGCTGGAGAATTTCGCCTCGCACGTCGACCGTGATCTTGCGCGATAGATCGCCGCTGGCGACCGCCGTCGCAACCTCGGCGATGTTTCGTACCTGCCCGGTCAAATTGCTGGCCATCGAGTTCACTGAATCGGTGAGGTCCTTCCAGGTGCCAGCGACCCCTGGAACTTGGGCCTGCCCGCCGAGCTTTCCGTCAGTACCCACTTCACGCGCCACGCGCGTAACTTCCGATGTAAAGACGCCGAGCTGCTGGATCATGGTGTTGACGATCGTTCGCGGAACGCAGGAATTCGCCTTCCAGGGGGCGCCCATCGACGTCTAGCTGCACGGTTTGGGTCAGATTGCCCTTCGCTACGGCGGCGATGGCGCGGGTGACTTCTGTTGTGGGGCGCAGCAGATCATCTACCAGGGTGTTGACCGACATCTCCATTTCACCCCACGCGGCCTTCGGGAGGTGAAACCGCATCCGCTCGCGTGGTTCTGCCCTCTTTGCCGACCACCTGTCCGACGCGCTTTAGTTCTTTGGCCATTTGCTGGTTGGCCGTCACAATTTCATTGAAGGTGTCGGCGATTTTACCGGGTACCCCAGTCCAATTCCCGGGGAGGCGCACGGAGAAGTCGCCGTCACGCATGGTCTGAAGGCTGGAAAGAATTACGCTGAGGTCAACGAGCGAAACCTCGGCACGGACCTCGGGTTGCCCATTGCGCTTGGCGCTTGGCCGGTCGCTTGGATTTGCAGTCGCTATAGCTTGATCGGATCTTTTCATACCTCATCTCCCGGGCAAAAATAACACACGCGGATAGTACTGGTTGTTACTCGCCACTCTACACAGGCATTCGCTTGCGGTGACGCCTTAACGCAACGCTACGGAGGCCGAGAGGCGCAAGCTGAAAACTTTATAGGGGCAAGGTCAATGTTATTTTATAGGTAGAAACTTCCGAATTCGCAATTCAAAGCGCGTGGTCTTTCGGTACTTACAGTGTTTTCCTTAGCGGCCTACAGTGTTTACTGTACTCGAAGCACGATCTCCAGGGCGGTCAGTCTCTGGCCCGCGTTATGCTTTGACGCCGCGTGGCAATCGCGCGGAGCCGCTTAGAGGTTGATGACGCGTTGGCCGTTCCTGCCTTTAGGCGAAATGACCAAGGGTGTGCCGAGGGTACTGATAATCCCGCGCGCAGAATTTAATTGCAGAGACCAGCCAGCGTCAGAGGGTGGCTAAGCCCGAGCCGCTTTCCCCCGATAGGCCGGTACGAAAACTTCGGCTATGAAAGTCTCGAGCTTCGTCGGAGTGGTGTTCTCGCGTGAACGCGGTTCGAGCATCTTCATGTGGCCGGAGTTCAAGGCGTCCGTCATTTCCAACAGCAAGTCCGCCATGTTGGAAGACATTCCCATTTGCATCAAAGCGGGCTTCAACTGTGCCGCTGGCATTTGCTTATACGCTAGGTCGGGCTTGCCAATCGCAGCGCCCACGATCCTGGCGACTTCCGTGTAAGTAACGTCGCGAGCCCCTTGTAGTTCACGCGGGCGTTTCCCGTCGAAATCAAGTCTCAGCAAGGCTTCGGCTGCCATAGCGCCTATGTCGCGGGTAGCGATCATCGGCAGAGGCAAATCCGGCCGGACTGGGCCCGCGATCATCCCCAGGGACTGAATCACACCGATCTGCGGCAGAACGTTTTCCATGAAGTAGCCAGCTCGGAGGTATAGAGCGTTCAGTCCGGCAATCCCGTCGAGCTTTCTCTCAAGATCATGCAGCCCAACCACCGGGCCAGTTTTGTTTGCTTTTTCTGCGCCGAAGCTACTGAGAACGACGGCGTGCCTTACCCCACTCTTTGTGATTGCGGCGGCCAAGGCGTCGCTCACTCGCTCTTGGTGAGCACGAACATCCGGAGAACTCGGGTTGGGTGGAATCATCGCGTACACGGCGTCTGCGCCGGAAAGTGCTTTCGTGAGCGCGCTCGGGTCAGTCGCGTCAGCAACGAATGGCTCCGCCCCGTTCTGAGTGAATCGTTCTAATCGCTTCGCTTCGCGGCCTACAACACGGACTTTCTTTCCCGCTTCTAACAGTTTCTCCGCTATCACGCTTCCAGTATTTCCCGTCGCACCCGTAATGACGTACATGCGGTCCCTCCTTGCCGGGCTGTATATCCGGCTCTTTCCTCTATACGGAATTCCGGTCGAGTCATAACCGGGATTCCATTTTCATTTCCCGGCCCTACCGATACCGTACACCCGCCCCCTATCAATATTCAATCTCAGCCAGGGTTTTGAGTGCCGACCCGATGCGATTGTTTTGTGTTTTGATTGAGTCGCGCCAGGAGGAATCGAGATGAAGGCGTCGTTTGGTATCTTTCTTGGTCGGTCTCGGAGTTGGTATTATCTACGGGCTTATCCGAGTAAAGAGCCTGGCGCCGCCCATCGTCGCGTCGCTTGGCCTCCAACCGGGGCGCAACCTGAATGAATGGGCGCTCTGGGCTAGTTACAAATTCTAGCAGGGTGTGGTGGCGCGTCGGTGAGTCCGCGACAATACCAGGACCCCGTCACCGCGGTCGACCTGCGTCCGGTTCTGGCACATCACCATGCTCCATTCTTTGGGGTGGTCCTTGCAGCATCAACTGGGTCTGCGAAAGAGATGCCTAACCCAGCAATGGCGCCCAGCTGCTCACATCGGAAATCACGCAGATGCTATGATCGGGATGCCCGGAATTCAAATTGGGAAAACTGCCACGCAGGGCGCGCGCGGGTTAACGTTGACCATTTAGCGGTTGGGTATGGGTCGCCACATCCATCGCCGGCGTCATTTGTGCGCGGGTGACCCTGAACGCAGGTATAATTTCAGACAGTGCTGATTTCCACGCTTAAATCAGGCTTCAAATATCTTATTGTCGCGCTCTTTCTTCTCACCCTATCGATACGCTCAGTCGCAGCCACCACCTGGAGAGGTGTACTTCGCGATCACGCAGGTCAGGTGGTGTCACACGCAACAGTCAACCTGCACGCCCTAACCGGAGCTCTTAAGTATTCCGCCGAGACCTCGCCCAGCGGTGAATTCGTGTTCGCCGCCGTGCAACCCGGAAGTTATGCGCTGACAGTTACGGTCGCGGGCAAGACTTGGAAGGCCGCCAATCCGCGCGCAGTTGCGGACGGGACCACGCCGCTAACCGCTGACCTCGACTTATCAGAGCAAGATAAGGACCTGATCGTCCTGATAAGAGAGCAAAGCGCCGCCGCGCAGGGCAGCGGCGGCGAAACTCTTTCCAGCGCCAAAGTCTCCAACCTCCCTCTGAACGAGCGTGATTTCAGCAAGCTGCTGCTGCTCGCCGCAGGAACCATGACCGACACCAATGGCGCCGCCAATTTCACCCAACAGTTTGCGGTCAACGGGCAACGCGGTGTTGCCTCCGTCTTTGCCATGGATGGGGCTGACACCAGTGATCCCGAACAAGGCGGCGCAACTTTTTCGAACTTCAATGTCGATGCGATTCAGGAAGTGCAATCCAGCTCCGGAGTAATGCCTGCGGAAATCGGCCACGGCGCGTCGGGCTTTACGAATGTGATCACCAAAGAGGGAAACGAACAGGTCCACGGCAGCGCCTTCGAATTTGTTCGCAATGCGGCGTTTGACGCACGAAACTTCTTTGATCACCAGAGCGCCGTCGATCCCCGGCGGATTCCGCCCTTCGAGCGTAATGAATTTGGAGCGACCAATGGCGGCCCGGTCGTGCTCCCGGGAATCTACAATGGACGCGGCAAAACTTTTTATTTCGTCGAGTATCAGGGCTTCCGTCAGTTGCTCGGCACCACTCAGGTTCTCGCGGTGCCTACCGCCGCGGAGCGGCAGGGTATCGATACCACCAGCTTTCCCGGAGATACCTTGATCGTTCCGGCGAGCCCGTTGATTACCCCGTTGTTGGACCGCTACCCTCTGCCCAACAATCCGCAAGGACCCTACGGCGCGCGGACCTACTCGGTCTCTTCCAAGGTGATAACCAATACCGACCAGTTTTCTGTCCGCGTCGATCACCGGCTCTCCAGCCAAGCCACATTATTCACGCGCTTCAGTCTGAACCAGGTCAACGGCCCCACCACCAATCCCGATCAAACCGCGGTGGACCCAAATTTCGGCGTGAATTTTTTTGACCATCAACGCAACGCCGCGATCCGTTACTCGCGTACCGTTTCCCCGCACTTTAGTTTCACCACCGCCTTCAGCTACATCCGCAGCACCCCGATCTTTCCCGCGTCTGACCACACCGACCCCGCGCTTGCCTTTGGGGATGGCTCATTCGAAGGATTCAATTCCGCGGATGGCTCAATCCTCGGATCCTATGGGAACCTGTTCCAGTTCCGGCACGACATGATTAATTCACACGCGGCACATACCCTCAAGTGGGGGGTGGAAATTCGGGGGAACGTAGACTCAACCGTCTACGGAACCAACCCTGACGGCGTTTATACATTCGGCGGGGGCACCGCCTACTCGCCCGTTTTCATTCCGTCGGTGAGCGGCCTGCACGACATTCTCCCCGGCGCTCCTTTGCCAGACTCACTAACCGGATTGCTCACCGCAACGCCGTACTCTTATACGGTTTCCGTTGCCGCCAGTTTCACACCCGCCGGCGATAAGTTTGACGAAGCCGCAGTTCGCCGCGAGGCTTACAACTTCTATTTTCAGGATTCCTGGAAAGCCACTTCGCACCTCAGTGTTAATTACGGGCTGCGCTACGAAGTGAACAGCCGCATCAAAGAAGCTCAGGATCGGACCTCCGTTGCCCAAGCCATCGGTCCCGATGGTAGACCTACGTCGTTCCTTACCCCCGGCGCCACTGAGGCTTATTTGTACAATCCTCAGCCCATTTATCCCATGGATTGGAATGGCTGGGGCCCGCGCGTTTCCGTGGACTACGGACTCGGCCAACACACCATGTTGCATGCTGGCGGGGCCATCACCACCATTCTTCCTAATTTGTGGCAGGACAATGCTGTAACCGGAGGATTTCCATTTGTGTTTCAGCCTCTGGTCACCGCGGAGACCGGCATACCAGTGGCGTTTCACAACACCGTGGTGCCGGTAACACTGCCCGCTTTCTACACCACGCAGGGCCAGCCACTGGTCCCTGCGGGAGGTATTTCCAAGATCCCGGCAAACACGCCCATCGACTGGCAGAGATTTCAGAATGATCTCAATGCGCTCACCCCTGGCGGTGAGGTCCAGTTGATTGCCACCGGCGCAATGGCACGCAATTTCCGCAACGGTTACATCGGCACTTACACCACTGGGCTGGATCACGATTTTGGCGCGGTAAAGCTGAATCTCTCTTACGTGGGCACTGCGGGAGTTCATCTCGCCAGCATATTTTCGCCCAATGGCTATGCCGGCGCGGATCCGGCATTTGCCCGGTATACCGAGTTTGACGCTGCAGGCCACGCTACCGGAGGATTTGGGTCGGAAGGAATAATGACTACAGGAGCTCATTCAAGCTACAACGCGCTGCAATCCAGCCTTACCAAAAACTCGGCGCGCCTGGGCCTAAGTTTTCAGGCCAGCTATACGTTTTCCAAGTCCATCGACGATACCAGCTATGCAATGGGAACTACTCCTGCAAATGCCGGTGTCATCAATCAGACTTTGCCGCAGAACCCTTTGGATTCCGCAGCCGATCGGGGTCCTTCCACTTTTGACGTCACCCACGCATTTTCTCTGAACTTGATCCAGTCCCTGCCATTCGATCGGGTAAATTTCTTGCGCCGGTTGGGAGAAAAACTCACCAAAGGTTGGCTGCTGCTCAATATCACCACCATCACCAGTGGCCTGCCCTTTTCGGTCTACTCTGGAATTCAACAAACCGGCGCCGGTGCCGGCGGAGCCGATCGTCCTGATCTGGCCGCGCCGCCCGATTTCTCCACCAGCCGCTCCGTTCGCGAGGATTACTTTGGCCGCGGCGCCGAAAACGGCTCGTTCTTCGATATCCCCACCAACGTTTCCGGAGGGACCGGACCCAACCACGGGCTGTTCGGCACATTGGGCCGCGACACGTTCCGCGGTCCCGGCTTTCGTGACTATGACTTCGCGCTTATAAAGGACACCTCCGTAGGTCATCGCGGGGCGAATGAACTAGGAATTCTGGAGTTCCGCGCCGAATTTTTCAACATTTTCAACATCGTCGATTTCGGCTTGCCCGCGAATACGCTGCTAGGCAGCGGCTTCGGAATAATCAACCATACCGCCGGCCCATCCCGCCAAATCCAATTCTCTCTGAAGCTGATCTATTGACGTAATCGCAACATCGCAGCAGCCAGATTCGCGCAGTTCAAGTTGGAATACTCACGCCTTCGCGTTTGCTTTGACGCGCCGATATCGGCGAATCAGATTATTTGTCGAGCTGTCATGGCCAAGCGAGGGCTCGGCCTGGCTCGCAAGTTCCGGAATGATGCGCTGGGCCAGCACTTTGCCAAGCTCCACGCCCCATTGATCGAACGAGTTAATCTGCCAGATAGCGCCTTGAGTGAACACGCTGTGCTCGTACAGAGCCACTAACTTGCCGAGAGTTTCCGGCGTGAGCCGTTGGGCGAGGATCGTATTCGACGGCCGGTTGCCCTCGAAGACTCGATGGGGGACAAGCCAATCCGGGGTGCCTTCCGCCTTGACCTCTTCCGCCGTCTTCCCGAAGGCCAGCGCCTCGGTCTGGGCGAAGACGTTGGCCATGAGCATGTCATGTTGGCGGCCAAGCGGATTGAGCGGCTGACTAAAGGCGATGAAGTCACAAGGAATGAGCCTGGTTCCCTGATGGATCAACTGGTAGAAAGAGTGCTGACCGTTGGTTCCCGGCTCGCCCCAATAAATCGGGCCGGTGGCGTAGGTAACGCCGGTGCCGTCGATGGTGACGTGCTTTCCGTTGCTCTCCATGGTCAACTGCTGGAGGTAAGCAGGAAATCGCTTCAAGTACTGTTCGTAAGGCAGCACCGCAACCGTCTGAGCGCCGAAGAAATCGTTGTACCAAATCCCCAACAGGCCCATCAGGACCGGCAAGTTCTGCTCGAACGGCGCGGTTCGGAAATGCTCATCCATCTGGTGGAAGCCGCTTAACATAGCGCGGAAATTGTCCGGGCCGATGGCCAGCATGGTGGAAAGACCGATCGCTGAATCCATGGAATAGCGTCCGCCAACCCAGTCCCAGAACCCAAACATGTTAGCGGTATCGATACCAAATTTGCCTACATCCGCCGCGTTCGTCGACACCGCGACGAAGTGCTTAGCCACGGATTTTTCGTCACCACCGAGACCGGCCAGCGACCAGGCACGAGCCGCGTGGGCGTTGGTCATCGTTTCCAGCGTCGTGAACGTCTTCGAGGAGACAACGAAGAGTGTCTCTGCGGCGTCGAGATCGCGGACTGCTTCCGCGAAGTCGGTACCATCCACATTGGAGACAAAGCGGAAGGTCATGCCGCGGTCGCTGTAGTGCTGCAGCGCCTGATAAGCCATCACCGGGCCCAGATCGGAGCCTCCGATGCCGATGTTGACGACGTTTCGAATGCGCTTGCCAGTGCTTCCTTTCCATTCGCCACCTCGGACGCGATTGGAGAAGTCGGTCATCTTATCGAGGACGGCGTGGACCTGGGGCACTACGTTCTCACCGTCCACCAGGATGGATGTCCCCTGGGGTGCGCGCAGAGCTACGTGTAGGACCGCGCGTTTCTCGGTGAAGTTAATTTTATCCCCTCGAAACATCGCGTCGATTTGCGACCGCAAGCCGGATTCCTCGGCCAATTGGATGAGCAGCTTGGCGGTTTCGTTCGTGATTCGATTCTTTGAGTAATCAAAGAAGATGCCCACAGCTTCGACGGTCATCCGCTCGCCGCGCTTGGAGTCCTCCGCGAAGAGCGGTCGTAGATGCAAGCCGCGAACCTTTTCATAGTGAGCTTCGAGCGCCTTCCAGGCCTTTCGGTTGGTCAGCGGTTCAAGAGCCTGGGATGTAGCGTTTGGTGGAACGGGTGTGGCCATATTCGTGCTCCTTAAGAACAAATTGCCGGTTCGTCCACCCAAATGATAGCCGCTGTGGCCGGTGCGTTCCAAGTAGAACTGATTGGCTGGTAGGTAGTTCAACGCATGAGAACGAGCTTTGCACTGCCGGTTTGTGCTGTAGCACAGCGGGCGACCCGCCCTCGGGAACCGGAATTACTTTCGCAATTGCTCGCCGGTAATGGCGAAAATCGCAAGGGAAGGCTGGCCCCCGTTGAGTTGGCAGCGCATGCTAACCAGCTCTTCCGGCAGTGTGGGAATCGACCACAGCAAGATCTGATATTGCTCGCGAGCGCTGTCCTTTATGTACTGCAACGCTGGTTGCGCCGCAGTTGCTATCGGGTCGATGCGTGTGGCGGCATCAATGCAATTGGCTTGCGCGACTTCGATGCCGTTGCGGACCGGCAGGGTTTGGACTTTTCCATTCGCGTACTGCAGCGTATATAGCGCCACTGTTTCCCCGGATTGTCCAAGCAAGGGATAGCCTACTGGGAAAGACACCTGCCCCAGAATATGCAGTTGCGCGCACGCCTGATGGATCGGAATCACCGTGTCGGGCACCGCCGCGGTCAGCACCACGGCCCGAATCCGGCCATCCACCCTGGGTGCGAGAAACCAGACTCCCGCGATCTTGGTTTCCGGTGTCTGCCACAGACCAAACTGCGACCCGGTGCGCCTCCACTGATCGTTCCAGGTGGTGGCAGTCCAATACTTTTCGAGACTCGCCTCCAGCGCTTGCCAGGATTGGCGTCCACTGTCGGAGTCCACCACGGTCTGCAGGTCCACAGGGCGAAAGGTATTCCCCGAGCCAAAGGGAATGCGCCGCAGCGGCAATGCGGTCAGGCGGCTTGATTCGGGAGTTTCCTCGCGTCGAGGATGCGGGTGCCCTGCGAAGAGGCGTGCCAACTCGGCCCACACCCCCGGTCGCGGTTCGCGTGCTTCAGTGACCACACCTGATTCCAGGATTCCGTCGCGCATTTCGCCGTCAATACGCGAATATTGCCGAAGATCCTGCCAGCTCCAGAAAGCGTGGCCAGACAACACGCCTGCCTCGACTAAGTCGATCAGGCGGTCGACGGTTTGTCCCATGATCGGCTGGTCCTGCCCGATCTGTTTCCCGCCCCACTCGGAGAAGGTCAACGGTTTGCCGGGTCCATCGAACTGGGCCTCCTCATCCATCTCGTTCAGCGTGAAATCGTATTCATGCTGGTCGAAAAAATCTAAATCGGCACCAACAAAGAGAGGCTTCACCTTGTAGGCGTCCCGATCGTTCGCGGCAGAGACCAGCCGCTGAATGGGGTCCAGACGGTTGCAACGCTGCTTGCCCTCACGGAGATACTCCTGGGTCAAATTGCACTCATTACAGAGGAACCAGACCATCACCGATGGAGAGTTCCAGTCGCGCCGGATGATTGCTTCCAGGATGTTGTACCCCAGTTCGATTCTGCTGCGCTCCATGGTCTGAAAATCCATTTGCCAATATCCTGGTTCTTCGCTTACCAAAAGCCCGAGCTCATCGGCTAGCTCGATGATGTGCCGGTCGTGCGGGTAGTGCACCAGGCGAACAAAATTGCTGCCGAGCGACTTAATCATGCGCATGTCTTGATCTTGCTGCTGCCTCGAAAGGGTGAGTCCTTGCTCCTTCCACATGTCGTGCCGGCATATCCCGTTCAACACAAGTCGTTTCCCGTTCAACCGGAACTCTCGCCCCACGGCGCGAATCTCTCGAAAGCCGGTCCGGCACTTCCAGGAATCCTCCGCTGCGTCGGTCTTCATGTAGGCGGTTAGCTCGTACAGATTGGGCGTTTCCGGGGACCACGTGGATACTTCTTTGATCGGGAAGGCCAGCTCGATATCGTTCGAGCCCGCTTTCAGTTGCACCATCTCGCTGCTTCGCCCCACCTCGGCTTCCTGGTAACGGAGCACCGTTTCCACTCGGGCGCTCTTTGCTTCGCCACTGGACACCATCACCCTGGGGCGGACACTGCAAACCGAGTAGTTGTCGCTCAGCTCGTAAGCCAGGCGCACGTTTTCAATGAACGATGCCGGACGCAATTCCACCCAGACATCGCGAATAATTCCCCCGTAGGCTTCAAATCCGGGATGCACTCCCAAGGCAATCTCCGCTATAGCGGTGCCGTCTGCGAACGGCACTAAGTCCGCTATTTGCACCTGAATCTCGTTGCTGCCCTCCTTCGCGGACGCGGTAAACTCAAACTCGTAAGGAACGTACGGACCCATACTGCCAAGCGGCTGGCCATTCACCGAAACTCGCGCCCAATACGTCACGGCTTCAAAGTGAACGAACACACGTTCGCCCGGTCCCAAGCGAGGCAACTCTAGATGTCGATGCAAACTATAGAAACCGCTGGGGCGGCGAGAGGCGGGCACGATGGCAGTGTCGTAGAGCTTTCCATCGACCAGGTGTTCCCACTCTCCATTTAATGAAATCCGTGAGCGTGAGGCTGGAACGAGTTGGCCCGGGGTGGAGGGAATCGCAGCAACCGCGGTCAGAAGTGCGGATGCACTCAGGGTGTTGAGAAAACTGCGTCGATCCATCAGGGCACCTGTGAATTTTCTTGCGCGCCCATCGTGTTGGGAAAAGCAGCTATTGCGCAAGCACCGTTGCTAGGGAATCGTTGTTGCCCAGAGGAATGGAAATTCATTGTTTTGCAAATCGCTGCACATGCAACCGGAACGTCTTGATTTCAAAAGGATGCAGGTCGAATTGAAAAGAGTTCTGTTCTATCGTGAGTTCGCGACCCACATCCTCCATTAGATCGGATTCCTGCGCCGAGGACAGGTCCGCGTGCAGCTTTATGCGTACCCCGGAGCTCGGCCGGCCACTGGCTTCGTACACTCGTAAGATCACGCTTCCGCCGGGCCCCGGTTTCAACGCCGAAACAATCACGTTGGGCTGAGAGACGTCCAGCCAGCCCCAACGCGAGGGCAAGCTTCCCGCGTGGGTGCTGACTTTACGCACCAAGACGGGATTGTTGATTTCCCATCCTGCACGGTAGACGTTGGCCTGCCGCCAATCGCCGGCGTGGGGGACCAGCGCATAATCCAAGGTCAGGGTTCGCCCGAGCTCAAGTCCGGTATCCGACGATACGCCTGGCTCGTAGCCCCCACCGTATCCGTAAGCGGTGATCGCTGCGGAGCGAAAGAGCGAAAGAGCCAAAGTGCGTTCAACCACGTTGTTACCAGGCATCGCGCAATTCAAGAGCGTCAACCCGTGCGCGCCGTCACCATACTCGATCCAATTCTGGGCTGGAAATTCTTGGGCTTGCGGACGTTCAATGGCTGCGAAGGGAATTTCGTCGGTGCGCTTCCCATTTTGGATGGTGCTGGGAAATAAAACTCGGTACCGCACGTACGAATCATTGTTCAGGATTTGTGTTTCGATGTCCACGCGACGCACGCCCGCATAAAGCCGCACGCGGGTCGAAAAATTCCCTTTGCCGAAAGGATGCGAAACGCTGTATTCGGAAAAGACTGCGCCTGCGGTGGTCTGCCCGCTGCCACCCACCCACTCGCTGCTGAACTTAGAGCGCGCTGGGTCGGGCAGCACGACTTTGCGAGTCATGGCGATGTTCCGTCCACCGTTCAACGTCCCGTAGAGCTGCCAGAGGTCTCCGCCATCCTGTTCCTGAGCAACCACGTTGCCCGATCCGCGCAGGGCCTCCCAGCCACTGGCTTTGTCCACCAGGCTAGTCATCTCGCCGGTCCAGATATTAAATGTGGCGCGGTAAAACTCATTCTCAATTGAGCCCTGGTCTTGCTGCGCCGCCGAAGCGTTTCCGGAGAGAGGCGATGACGCACTGAGACTGTTGGTTTTCGGGATCACGTGGTAGGTGGCGAAACCGAGGGCCGGAATATCCCGCCCCACGAAGGCAAAGTGGGCGTGCTTGATACCTCCATCGGCATATCGGCTTACATCGGTGAACTGCAGGGGAACCGGCTGGCCCGCGGAGTCGACCAGCGCGAGATCTGCAAAACCTCCTTCCGCCAAATCCACATCGGATTCCGCTGCGTCGGTTCGCGGCCACCCGAGGGTGTTGAAGACAACCACCGGGTAGCCCTCGCCGCGGGTGTCGATCTGGGAGGTGATTTGATCCACCGAACTTTGCACAATTTCATCGGCGGATTGTTTGGAGTTGTTGTATCCACGCAAGACGTCGTCATACACCTTGTCGACCATCACGCCAGAGGCCAAATCGTGAGTCTGATTGAAGAGCACCGGCTCCCAAGCACGGGTCAGTTCGTCTGGGTCAACCGTTCCACCCAAGGACCGAGCCAGCGCTCCCAGCTTTTCCGCGGAGGAAAGCCAACCTTCCATTTTCCGCATCCACTGCTTGAGTTCGATGCGGCTGCTATATATCCCTTGAAAAATGGGATTCAACTCTCCCGCTACGACCTGCCGGTCCGGACGCGCCGCAACCGCAGCCTCAAAATCGGTGGGGACCCCGAAGCGAAGTGAGAACGGTTGGTTTGATTTTTGGTCGAATCCGGCGACCATGCCGGGCAACTGTGCCTCAGGCTCGGAAACATCGGCGCCAGCCAGCGCTACCCGATCGTGCCCGCGTGAAAAAGGAGTGAGTCGATCGAATGCGGTGCGAGCAAAACTCTCGAACTCGGTAGGACTCCCCGGCGAGCCATAAAACAGGTCGTAGCCTTGCGGGAGCCAAAACGCTGGAATCTGGGTGCCATCGATGCCCTGCCAGGAGAACTCCGAGGGCGTGTCCAAACTGGGAACTCCACGGAAAAACCAATACGATTTGTAGCCGGCTAGCTTCAGAATTTGGGGCATCTGGGCATTGTGTCCAAAGGTATCGAGGTTCCACCCGACGGTGACATCCACACCCAACTGATCCCGGTAGTAACCCTTGCCGTAAAGGATTTGCCGCACCAAGGACTCTCCGCTGGGCATGTTCACGTCCGGCATTACGTCGGTGCCGCCCACCAATTGGAGCCTGCCCTCTCGAACGAACTTCCGGAAAGTCGCGGCGTTTTCGGGGTAGCGCTCGAGATAAGGCCGCACATAGGCGACCTGGTCGAGCACGAAACGATATTCAGGATGCTCCGCCAAAAGGTGCAGCGCCGCGGAAATGTTTATGAGGCCCATCTCCAAATATTCCTCGCGGGTCTTAAAGACTGCGCCTTCCCAGTGGGTGTGCGGAATGATCCAGAGCAGGTCTTTTTTTGAAGCGGCGTCCTTATCGCCTGTTGCTGTAGTTTGTCCTCTGGTAGCGCTGCCGCCCACCTGCAAACACACGCAGACGCACCCGCCGATAAGCACTTTGATCAAAAGTCTGAGACCATTGCGCGTGGGCATCGGGACCATAGTTTGCAGGCTCAAGGGTTCTGGCAACTCAGCACGTCTCGCTACACATTCAATACCGGTTTCGCGCACTCATTTCAGTGAGGTCTAGCGCGCAACTGAAGCTCGAGCAGGGTAACAGTAAAAGGCGCGAACTCGTACACAAACTCCTGCCCGCTGAAGGTGACCTTGGCCGTGGTAACCGCAATCCGGTTGGGTTGGTCGTGGGAATTCATGGCCTCAGAATCGGGGTTCGGGTTGGTGTCGCCCAGAACAAACGATTCTCCCGTCTCGACCGACCGCAATGAGGAATTCAAATGGAACTCGACCTTGCGCGGCGCGGGGGTGGAATTCACTCCGTAAATGCGCAACCTGCCGCCATCCGAACTCAGAGTCGCATCCAGGTCCGGTTCCTGCAGATAAAAAGAAGGCGAACTACTGCGGTCGATCTTCAGTGGGAAAGAATCGGCAGCGCGTTGATACAGGCCTTGAGAATAGTAGGCAGGCGTGAGGTAAAGCCATCCGGGCCCGGGCTGAATTGCCCCGGAGCCGAAACTATCGGACAGGTTCGAACGGTTGGCAATCTCAACCAGATCGCTGTAGCGATGCATCATGTTCTGGTAGCGCGATAGGGTCAAAGCGTTGCCTAGGGTCAACAACATTCCGCGCTTCAATCCAAACTCTCCGCCGGTTGCATTCCACTCGGTAACGGCTACGCGGACATTCTTTCCATTTCCATCGCGAACAATTTCGTCGCGCAGCCGTTTGAATTCATCCTCAGCGCCGGTCAAATCCGCTACGGAGTAGTGATGGGGACTCAGAAAATCCAACTCCCCCGCGGCCATGCGTAGGGTGTTTGGCGTGGGGAACGACGACAGGATTTTGATAGAGGGATCGGCCCGCCGCATGGCTTCGCCGAATGCCTTTAGTGACGCGTCGTATTCGGGCGCGCCAATTTCATTTCCAATTTGCCAGTACTTTACGTGGTAGGGCGCGGGATGACCGTTCTTCGCGCGCATCCGGCCCCAGGTGGTATCCGCATTACCGTTGAAGTATTCGATCTCATCGCCTGCGTCCTGCGGAGTTTTGCCGGTCCAGCGAACGCAAATTAAAGGTTCCGCGCCGATGTACTGAACCATTTGAACGAACTCTTCTATCCCAACAAAATTCTCTTGCAGCCCGCCCCAGGGGTCATCCGAAAAAGGAGCACGGGTATCCCAGCTTCCGATCGTCTTCGGCCATTCAAAGGATTCGGTGGTGGTGCCGCCAATGCGGACGATGCCAGGATTCATCGCCTGGAGCGCCTTAATTACATCGGGACGCCACAGGCCTAGGACGGCTCGGGTATCGATCAAATACACGCGATCCAGCCAAAGCGCGCCGGGACCCTCAAACTCGATGGTCAGCGTGGCATTTTGCGCACTGCGTGTAGCAGTGAGTATCACTTCCGCGGCCTGCCAATCGGCCGTCCCGCGGCCGAGCGAAACCGGCCTGGCGATCATGCCACCATCGCCATGCAAAGACGCTCGAACGCTAACACCGGCATCACTGCGAAGGTGCAGCCGCAAACGGTAGGAGTGTTGGGCCTCCAGATAGAAGCCGTCTTGCGAAATGCCAGCCCAGGAATTAGCCAGCGGCAATTCGATTTTTTGCGAGCGATTGCCATTGAAAGGATTTTGAGTATCCAACGAGTATTCCGCCAGATGCACGCTGCCGTCGGGATACCACGGGCGATACGGTTTATCGATTTCCTGTTTATATGCCTGGTTCCACGGCGGTTCTTCTTCGAAGCTGGTCGACCGCACCTGCTGGGCGATCATGGAAGGGATCAAATCGCACAGCGGTTCAATGAACTGGCCGCCTTGCTTCCGATCAATCGGCCGCTCGCCGAGCCGGGCATTTGAAATGGTCACCGACTCGGTTTCGCGCGACTCCTGCACTTGGTCCAGCCGGATATCGTCGAACCACACCTGGCCAGTCTGGCCATGGAAGGCGTTCAGAGCGACATCAATTCTTCCGGGAGAAGGAACGCGGAACAAAACGCTGGCGCGCTGCCATGCTGACGAGGAAGAGCCGGTTGGTGGCTGGCTGAAACCTTGATCCCCAGCTTGCGCTTCAATCCCAATCCGCGGTCCGGTATCGGAACCACTAGAATTTGAGATGGCCGTGGATTTTACCCATCCAGTTAAACGCCACAGCGTTCCAACCGGAAGAAAAACTTCCTGGCGCAGAGTGAGGTTCACGGGATGATCCGCAGCGACCAAAAGCGATTGCTTACCCTCCTTAGCGTCCGTTTTGTCGACGCTTAGAGAGAAGTCTTGTTTGGCCTCCGATGGATCAACTTGCCACGATTCCGCCGGAGTGGCGGACTCAAATCCTGCGTTCTTAAGTGGCTGGGTTCCTCTACTGACAAACGCAAGCAGAGAAAGCACCGGAGCCAACAGCAAAAAGCTGGCGCTTGGCGGCCCCGTGGTTTTTCCGGGTCCGTCAAAGAGATGGCAGCTGCGAATTTTTCCAAACGCGAATTCGATCCACTGCTTCATTTCGATTCCGCGACGCGGGATATGGCCTGCATTCTCTGCAGCCACGCCGCCGAGTTCTGGGGACTCAGCAAGTACAACTGCATACGCCCACCCAGGGTGTTGTGCGCAACGCCTTCATTTGGGTCATCGGGGCGTAGGTCGCGCCCCTGGCCATAGTTTTGCCACCATTCCCCCCAAGCGGTCGCGCCAACGCCTCCGAACCAATCATTGACGTTCACTTCGATGAAATCAGAATCCACCGATGCGCGCAGGTGCTGCGAGCCAACAGCCTCGATGCCGATTCCATAGCCATCTTTGTCGGTAAGCGAGCCGAAAACAAAGTTGCGCTTACTGCTGCGGAAATCGTTGGTCCCAATGGGGGTGTCGTCCAGCGCAAAGGGTTGCGTGGGAGGGACGGTTTGCGGGCCTGGGGCGTGAGCCATGGCCATGCCATCGTTTCGCCCGATATGATCGTCGGGATAAACGCTCCATTCGCCGCGGCGCCGCCATTGCAGCTTGTCGCACCACAGCGGTACACCGAGCTGCAGCCCGACCTCACGGGCGCGCGTATCCAGCCCGGTGTAAGTGAATTGATAGCTCACCATCAGGCCCCCTTGGGGCGAGATGCGAAAGCGAAGTTCACCTGCAAAATCACGGTAAGTGCCGGTCTCGATCACCTCATAGTCGTCGCCCGCAGGACGAATTTCCAGGGGCTTGGTGAGCCGCCAGGTTTCAAAGATCGGAAATTCATTTAGGGTGGATTCGATCGGCAAAACGTGCAGTTTGGGCGTTTCATACAACACAGAATGACGATCGACGAGCGCCCGCCGAATCCGGCCATTCCCTCCGTCGAAAGCAATCTCAAAGTTCTCGCCAATAAAGCGCTCCATAGGACCGCCCAACCAAAACGCCTCGTGCAGATAGCGCAGCGGAATTGGTTTACTCGCAGCTTCCGGGTCGACCGCGGGGGCAACTCCCAACTGCATCCGAATCGGAATCACCAAGTGGTTTTTAGCGTCCAGGAAACGGAGAGACAAAATATCGCCGGGCTTGGTCGGTCGGCCAACGGGAATGGAAATATTGCCGGAAGTGCGAGGAGCGAGGTCTGGATGAACGGTGCCATGCTGCGAGCCAACCGACCACTCCAAGGCAAGTTCGGAGAGATTTGTAAATTCGTAGCGGTTGTCCACGGCGAAAGTGACGACTCCGCCAGATTTCCATGCGGGCAAATCACGCTGCTGCAGATGCACCGGAGACATCAACATCTTGACGTGCCAAAACTCCGGCTTCTTGCGGCGCCATCCATCCACGATGCCCCAGGGCGCGTCGCCAACGATGCCACGTCCGGGAATGTGGTAAATGCGATCCAAGGCATGCTCCGGCTGACCGATACTGCCGCGCCCATATTCGGAGTCGCGGCCCGGAACGAGAAACACATCGTCCACCCAGGCCCAAATCATGCCGCCCTGAACGTTTTTGCTGGCCTGCACCGCGTCCCAAATCGGAACCAGAGGTTCAATGTAATAATCGCGGTCTCCGGGATCGAGCCACATTTCTCTGCTATCGCCCCAGAGATCGCCCTGGAAGATACACAAAGCCTCATCCCACAGGATCGGCACCTTTACGTCTTCGCGCTCTTTCATACGTTCGATCGAGATGGGGTTGTGCATGGTGTCCAATTCGAGAATTGCGCTTTGGCCGGCGCTCGCCGGACGCGTCGCATCGTGGTTCTTTACGAATTGGTGAGCCGCCTCGAAACTCGGTCCCCAAGTGCTTTCGTTTCCGACAGACCAATAAACAACGCTCGGATGGGAGCGATCTCGCTCCAGCATCTCGGCGGTTCGCTGTACGAACGTTGGCAAATAGCGGAGGTCGGAACTTTCGTCGACCCAGCAGAAGGGACCCTCTTCTTCGATGTAGAAACCCAATTCGTCGGCGTCGTCGTACAGATCCCGGACAGCCGGAAAAGCGGAGTTTCGAATCGCATCGAGGTTAGCTTCCTTCATGGTCTCAAGATCACGGCGAGTCAGCTCGGGCGTGGCGGTGCGGCCGGTGAGAGGGTCAGATTCATAATGATCGGCCCCGCGCATTTTCACCGGAACGCCGTTGATCAGGAACTGGGTTCCGCGGATTTCAATCTGGCGGAAACCGACGCGTCGTGACACAACTTCACCGGCCGCGGTTGCACAGCACAGCTTGGCGCTCAGCGTATAGAGCAGAGGATGCTCTGCCTCCCAATGCTTGGGGCTAGCCACGTGAAACTCTACCCGCTGTTCCAGTCGCGACCAGGGGGCCAGCTTAATATCGAGATGATCGTTGGGAATGGCGACGAGATGGCCGTCAGGATCTTGGAGCGAGAAAACCAGGGGAACGCCGTTTAATTCATGTCCGGATTCATTCTCCACCGAAAAATCCAGTGCCAGAGTAGCGTCTTGGTAAGCGGCGTCGAAGACGGTCTGTACGTGGAAACGCCGCACGTGGACTTCGGGAACGCTGAGAAGCCGCACCTGGCGAAAGAGTCCCGCTAATGGGAAGTTCGCGTAGTAACTCATTTTGTCCAAGTGGGAAGAGAGGGTCGCCTCACGGACCAAGACGGCCAGGAGATTGTCTGCTCCCAGGTGCGCGGCGTCGGTGATGTCGATTTCAAAAGGAGAGAAGCCACCCTCGTGGGAACCTACGCGCGTGCCGTTCAGCCAAACCTCGGCTCCGCTGTACACCGCGTCAAAGAGCAGCTTGATGCGGCGGCCGCGGAAGCTGTTAGGAATTTGGAGTCGCCGGCGATAGCCGCCGGTCCCGTTCTTACTGTCGAATCCCTCCATTATCCAGTGGGAAGGGACCTTGATTTCCTTCCAATCGGAATCGGGAAAGTTAGTCTGAAAAAAATCACTCTCCGGGTCGGGTTTGAAACGCCAGGCGCCATCGAGGTCGAGCGCCGGAACAGTGTCGTCGAGCATGCTCAAGCCTGGAGTTAGATCGCCGGCGTGGAGCCTACACTGCGCCGAGATGCCTTCGTGAATGTCCGCGGTAGCGGTGAAGTCGCCTTGCAGACCTACCGGCATCTCCACCTGAAACATTCCGCTGGCATCTGTTTGGGTGGAGGTATGCCATGGCTTTCCGCCGGCCGTACCTTGCAATTGCACGGCGGCATTCCCGAACGGTTGGGTTCCGAAGCCGTCGGTGACGATACCAAAGATATGATTCAAGAGATCGGAAGCAACCTCGATCACCGGTGGATCGGTTCTGTCGTAAGCCTCGATCTCCACCAGGGAGACGCTGCCGGCGAAATCGGAGAGCCGAATAGCGGCGGTACTTTGCGGAGCGAATTGCGCAAGAATCAGGCGGGGAAGCAAATGTTCTGAATCCCCGATGGATTTGAGCAGGCGCCATTCGCCACTCGCAGCGCGGGACTGTAAGTTGACGTGGGTGAGCTTGGGGTCTCCGTCCTGCCGGATCAGGATTTCCTGAATCTGCAGCACGCCTGGCCAGTTCAGCTCCACCCACGTGGCCGCGGGATTGGTTCCTTCCTTAGCAGTCCACTCCGAGTTAGTGATATCTCCGTCGGTAAGGTTTTCGGCCTTAGTGCCCTCGGACTCGCTGGACACCGTCGCCCGGGCGGTAAGGGCCAGATTCCCTTTCGGTTGCTCTTGTGCGTTGACAGCAATTGCCACCAGCGCTACGGCGAGTACCACGCCCAGGATTCGGCTTCGCAACATGATTGACGCGCTCCTAATCTGCTTGCTGGCAGCGCACCTCAAGAAGGGATGGCGTCAGCGGCACATTCGGTGTTCCCAATCGTCGGAGAACATGTCCAACTTGGCATCGCGATCTTCTGGGTGAGCGGCAAGGACGTCCTGGTTCACTTCAATTCCCCAGCCCGGCGCCGTGGGAACATCGTAGTAACCGTCTTGCACGCGCGGAGTGCCGGAGGTCAGATCCTCCCGCCAAGGGACGTCGTAATCTTGAAAGGTTTCCAAAATTAGAAAATTGGGAATATTGGCAGCCAGGTGAATTCCGGCGATGGTCTTGAGCGGGCCGTCACAGTTATGAGGCGCGACGCTGATGTAGTGGGTTTCCGCTAAGGCCGCAATCTTCTTGGTTTCGAGAAAGCCACCCGAATAGGTAATGTCCGGTTGAATGACGTGCGCGGCCTTGCGCTGCAGGAGGTCCAGAAATCCAAAGCGGCTGTAGATGTGCTCTCCCGTCGCGACGCGAAGGGGAGAAGCTGCGACTACCTGCGCCATCGAATCGTTGTTGTGCGCAGGAATTGGTTCTTCGCACCAGCCAGGGTTATAGGGCACCATGGCGCGGATCGCCTGCAGCGCCATGATCGGACTAAACCTTCCGTGAAACTCGAGGAGGATATCGACGTCTTCGCCGACCGCGCTGCGGACGGCTTCCACTGCGGTGCAGGCCTGGCGCAATTCTGCTCGCGAGATTTCACGTCCTCCCGGACCAAATGGGTCAAACTTGAGCGCTTGGTATCCGCGCGCCGCAACTGCCTTGGCTTTGTCCGCTACTTCGTGCAGATCCTTAATGTTGCTATACCAACCGTTTGCGTAGGCCTTCACCTTCCCTCTCACCTTGCCGCCAACAAGGTTGTATACCGGCTGGCCACACGCTTTACCCGCGATGTCCCATAGCGCCATTTCAATTCCGGCCATCGCGGAATACATTACCGGGCCGGTGTTATGTTCCACCTGGTAGAGCTTGAACCATACGCTTTCAATGTCGAACGGATCTTGTCCCACGACATAGCGCCGGCCGAAGTCCAGCGCTAGCTCACGGACTGCCGTTTCCTTCCATCCCAAAGTGGCTTCGCCCCACCCAATCAAGCCCGAGTCGGTTTCAATCTTTACCAAGGTAAAATTGCGCCAGGCAGCGGCGGTGAGGAACACATCCACTTTTGTAACTTTCATTTTCAACTGACCGATCCTCCGGTTTGAGGCTGGGTTGAAGGTCTTGGGTGATTGCTTCAAGTAATGCCGGCGGCCTCAGCATCGGCCGCTTGGGGCGGCAGCCTAGCGGGCGGTGTAACCAGCGTCAATCACCCAGTTCGCACCAGTCACGTAGGTTGCCGCGGGACCGCACAAGTAAGCGACAAGTTCCGCTATTTCCGCACAGCTCGCAAACCGTTTGATCAGATACTCCGCAAGCAATTTCGGCGGATCGATCACCCCGGACGCGATGAGGCCCTTGGTCACAAATGTCTCGATGGCTGCGGGACTGATGGTATTCACCCGCACACCGAGCTCCGCCATTTCAACGGCCATCGCGCGGGTCATCGCCACCAGCGCGCCCTTGGTCCCGGCGTACGCCGCCAGACCGAGATTTCCAACCAGCGCGTTCACCGAAGCGATGTTCACGATGGCCGGATCGCGCGGCTTTTGCGAAGCGCGGGAAACCTGACGCAAGAATTCCTGGGCCAGAAAATAGGGCGCGCGCTGGTTGACGCCGACCACCCGGTCGAATTCCGCAACGGTAACTTCCAGCATCGGCTTGTGGAAACTCCACGCTGCGTTATTAATTAGAACGTCGGCAACGCCGATAGTCTTGGCGGCGTGATCGAAGACCGCTCGCCCCGCGTCGGGTTCTGCGAGATCTTTCACGAGAGCGTAGGTTCGCGCAGCAGGAAAATCTCTTTCCCCAACTCGGGAGAGAACCGTCGGGTCACTATCGACCAGCAGGAGCCGGGCTTCGTCGGCAGCGAACCGCCGCGCGATGGCCAGACCCAACCCATTTGCGGCGCCGGTAATCACCGCGCTGCGCGGGCCCGATCGTGTTTCGAGAGGTTCGCTAATGTCGTTATCTCCTCGAAAGATTCTGCGCTGCCGGCGGCTACCGGCCACAGCCTTTAACTCCGGCATCCTCGCTCACCCCAGCGGTAAAGGAACGGTGAGCGCGAACGGTCGACCTCGAACCGTCCCATGTTAACCCCTCGATCAAGATGTCCGGAGAACGCATTGGATAATTCGAGATGGATATCTTGCGGCCATGCTCCTAGCCGGCCCGAAAGCTGTTCGCATAACTCCCGCATGGAAACGCCGGACGTATGTTCGCGAAGATATTCGGTAATCAAGCGATCGGCTTGGGTGACAAAGTTTCGCGACTGGTAACAAAACTGCCGGATGGCCCCAGAGCCCCGCCACACCGGCCAGTGGCAGCCCACAATCGTTTGCGCGCCTGAATTTTCGATGGATTGGATTGTCTGGAGGTATGGATCCAGGTAGAGATAGGTTGGACACAACTTCCAACTTCCATCGAGGCCCAGGTATCCCGCTCCCTGCATGGCGTCCCCGTAAAACAAGGTGCGGTGCTTTCGATCGTAGACTCCCAAATGCCCGTGGCTGTGGCCCGGCAAGTGCCAGACTTCAAGAATCCGGTTTTCGCCCAGTCTTAGGATCTCCCCGCCGGTAAACGTGAATGAAACAGCTTGCGGTTGGGAACTGCAGTTCCGTATCCATTGGGCTGTGCCCGGATCAAAAAAAATACCGTGGTCTTGGCGGTAGGCGTCGTAACGGAATGTAAACATGTAGTCCGGCGATTCGATCAGCGCACGATCCGCTTCGCCGCACGCAATTCGAATCTTGGGATGCTGGCGCTTGATTTCAGCTGTTCCACCGCAATGATCCCCGTCAGGGTGAGTAACCACCAGCCAGGTTAAATCGTCCTGAGCGAGTCCGGCGCGGTTGAGGAATGCAGGCACATCTTTCTGGGCGTGGCTGTGCGTACCACAATCCAAAAGCAATGCCTCGCTTCCCTCCCGGAGCAGTGGCAGATAAAGAGGCCGCCCTCCGATCTCGCAGTCAATTAGGTCCGCTCCTGGATAGAGCTCCACGGATTTCCCACCTCGCGTGTTAGTGACCCTCAGCGAATCCCGATATGGCCAAACTGCCGGCAGGCGTTCTGCAGACCCTGCACCAACAAGAAGTGGTCATCCGCGCAAGTGACCATCCGCGCTCCGCGATCGAGTTCCAGCTGTGCAGACTCGGGAGTTGGCGTCACCGTTCCCCACCACTTCCCGGCCTTAGCCGCGGCGTTGGCCACTTTATCCATGGCCCGCTGCACCAGGGCGTGTTCCCGCTGCAGGGGAACGCCGTAACTGATGCTGAGATCCCCGGGCCCCACGAAAAGCAAATCTGCACCTTCCACCGCGGCAATCTCGTCGACACACTCGACGCTCTCGCGATCTTCAATCTGCAGCACCAAAAAGGTTTCTCCGTTCTGCTCTTTTAGAAATTCAAGAGGGTTCGCCAGGCCGTAGTCGCCATCGGCACCCGCGCCATCGAACCCTCTTTTTCCCAGGGGTGGGAACCGTGTCCACTCCACCCACTGCCGGGCTTCCTCAGCACTTCGACAATGGGGCACCATCACTCCATTTGCGCCGAATTCCAAGGCGCGCATCACGCTGGTATATCCGGTCTTACGAACTCGGACCATCAAGTCGATACCCGTGGCTCGGCAAGCCACCGCGACGCGGTCTACGAGTTCGTACCCGTGAGCGCGATGTTCCATGTCAAACCAGATCACATCAAAGCCCAATTTGCCGGCGAGTTCGGCGAACCAGGGTTCGGTGACCCGGTTCATTCCCACCACTTTTACGAAACCTTCCTCGCGTAACACTCTTCGCAAACGGCTCTTGGTCACGATCTTCCTCGGTTTTGGATTCTCTTCAACGCCGCACTATCCATGAAAAACAAGCGGGTGTTGGCCTTCCCGGGCCGCTGGGTTCATCGACCGCTCTAAAGACGGGAGGCATCTTACGGGGGTTGGTGGTGCGAGTCAATACGGAATAGTATCCCGTCTTACGGAATGAAGGAAAACCTTTCTACGGATGGCCTTGCGATAGCCCGGCCTCGGCCGTCCTTACCGCACGCCCCAATTCGTGCCACTTCATCAGTTAAATTCGTTTTCGCCGCCCGGATCCGCTGGTTGTCTTTGATTCCGTATTACGGACAGCGCCGACGAATAGGTTGACAGTTCTTGATCCCGGACTATACTCCTCGGAACACCGGAGGGTTGGCGGAGTGGATCAGACAGTTTCGGCCAAGGATGGAGCAGATCCCCAGGTGCGTCGAAGAAGATTTGTAATCCTCACTTCGGTCACCATTGCTCTCGGTGGTTTTCTTTTTGGTTACGACACCGCGGTCATTTCCGGCGCGATTCTTTTTGTACGCCAACAATTCCATTTAAGCTCGATAGAAACCGAGGCAGCGGTCAGCATCGTTCTCGCGGGCGCGCTGCTGGGAGCAGCCATTGGCGGATATTTGGGTGATCGGTTCGGCCGCCGGCCCACCATGCTGGTGATCGCCCTGATCTATGGAGTGTTTGGGGCCACCACCGGTCTTGCCAACGGGGTGACGCTGTTCGTCGTCTCTCGCTTTTTTGTGGGAGCTGCGGTAGGGGTGAGCTCGATGTTAACGCCGCTTTATATTGCCGAACTCGCTCCCGCCGACAGCCGCGGAGCCCTGGTAACACTGAACCAGATGGCCATTTCTACCGGCGTTGTGGTGGCCTACTACGTCGATTATTTATTCGCCGGTTCCGGCAGTTGGCGCTGGATGTTCATCAGCGCAGTGGTGCCGGCAATCCTGCTGCTGGTGGGGCTGGCGTATCTGCCAGAGACTCCGCGATGGCTGGCTGCCCAGGGAAGATTTCAAGACGCCGCAAGTATTCTCACCAAGATCGAAGGTCCCCAGGAAGTCGAACGAGACATCGAGGAACTCCGTCACATCACTGCAACCGACAACCTGAAACTGCGCGATCTGTTCCAGCACCGGTTTGCCAAACCGCTCATCGTCGGAATCGTCCTGGCGATCTTTCAGCAAATCACCGGCGTGAATACCATCGTGTATTACGCGCCGACCATCTTTCAGATGGTGGGATTCACCAATGCGTCGAACGCCATTCTGGCAACCTTTCTTATCGGATTCGTGGGGCTGATTGCGGTGATCGTTTCGATGTTTTTGGTGGATCGACTTGGCCGGAGGCCGTTACTCCTGACCAGTCTAACCGGGATGTGCGTCATTTTATTCCATCTCGCGCACGTCCTCAGCGAACCAAATCCAACCAAATGGATGGTGGTCGGAGACATTATTTTTTATCTCGCGTCGTTTTGTATAGGCCTGGGGCCGATTTTCTGGCTGCTTATTTCTGAGATTTATCCCACCACGGTCCGCGGCCAGGCGATGTCGGTAGCGACGGTAGTGATCTGGGCCAGCGATTTCCTGGTGACCGCCACCTTTCTTACGCTGGTGGAACATCTGGGAATGCCCGGCTGTTTCCGGCTATTCGCGGTGTTGTCTCTAGCCGCACTCATTTTCTCGTACACCATGGTGCCGGAGACGCGCGGGCGCACCCTCGAGGAAATCGAGAACTCCTGGGGCAGATGAGCAGGGGCGAACTCTTGGTGCGCTGGCAAAAGGCCGCTGGGGGCCGCCGAAGGGTTGCCATTGCATGGACGTAACCGCGACGTCATCCTGTTCCGTATTACGGACGGGCATCCGAAATTACTATTGACGCTATAAATCCAGTCTTGTAGGATGTGCCGTTTTTAGCCGCCGACAAAAACGTGGGCTAAGCGCTTTGACGCATGGCCAAAAACTCGAGATTCGCGATCCAATGGTCGGCTCGCCGGAGGAACTGTGAAAACATACAGTGGCGCAATTCGCTTGGTGATTTGTATGTTCGCTATACTTCTTGCCGCCGGAAGGCTACCGGCGCAGATTGACAGGTCAAGCATTTCCGGCACGGTGACCGACCCGTCCGGCGCCGTGGTGCCAGGGGCGACCGTGGTCGTCACCAATACCGCTACCAGCGAGAGCGTAACCCTGACCACCGCCACCGATGGCAGCTACACTGCCAGCCTGCTCCACGTGGGTCCTTACTCGGTGGAGGCCACGGCCCGCGGATTTGAAAAGACCCGGGAAGCCATCCAGCTAGATCTTAACCAAGTAGCTCGGGTGGATCTGCAGTTGAAAGTAGGCGGGGCCGGTGAAGTAACTCAGGTAACTAGCGAGGCTCCCCTGGTTGCCACGGAAACCTCGTCCCTGGGAACCTTGGAAACGGGAAATAGAATCGTCGATTTGCCCTTGAATGGGCGGCTCTTCACCCAACTGGCGTGGTTGGGACCGGGAGCCTCCCAGGGATCGAGCTCCGGTATCGGACTCAGCGGTTCCACCGACGACAATCGTCCCGGCATCCAGCTGGCTGTGAACGGTCTATGGGCATTTGACAACAACTTCCTTCTGGACGGCGTGGATAATAACGGCATTGGAGACGGCACCATCGCGGTCAATCCATCTCCCGACGCCATTGGAGAGTTCAGCGTGGAAGAGAACTCCATGAAGGCGGAATTCGGCCGCGGCGGAGCGGCGGTAAATGCGGCCCTCAAGTCGGGAACCAACCAAGTTCATGGCGGCGCTTTCGAATACATGCGCAACGACGCGCTGGATGCCAAGAATTTCTTCAACACCGGCAACAAGGCGGCACTGCACCGTAACCAATTCGGTGGCGATGTCGGTGGACCGATCATCAAGGACAAAACCTTCATCTTTGGTGATTATCAGGGCTCGCGGCTCCATGAAGGCGACATAGATATCTCCACAGTGCCGACTGCGGCGGAGCGAGCGGGAGATTTTAGCGATCGCGGCTTGGACCTTTACGATCCGAATACCACCCAAGCCAATGGCACGCGCACCCTCCTGAACCCTTCCAACCCATCGGTAATCCCTGCGAACCGCATCGACACCGTAGGACAAAACCTGGTGAACCTGTATCCGCTTCCCAACATTCCAGGCGCCGGCATCTCTAACAACTTCGTTTATACCCCGGTTTCCATTTTGGACGGCAACCAGGGTGACGTTCGTGTCGACCATCGAATCAGTGAGCACGACCAGTTATTTGGACACTCTTCGGTGGAGGATCATCCCCAGTTCGCTCCAACACCTCTACCGGGCGAGGCCGAAGGCTGCTGTGGCGGCAATATGGACCTGCGTGAACAAAACCACGCTATTGGTTATACCCACACCTTCGGCAGCAACATGATCAACGACCTCCGTTTTGCTTATATTCGTTATGCGGTGCATTCCACGCCGGTGGACTTTGGCCAAAACATCTCGGACCAGGTGGGCATCCCCAATGCCAACCGCGGCAACGTGGAGACCTCCGGGCTCGCTGCGATTGGTATTTCGGGGTACAGCGGCCTGGGCAACTCTGGGTGGATACCGGAACTGTCCGCGGACAATACCTTCCAAACCGCGGACTCACTGACCTGGATTCGCGGCAAGCACACCATCAAGCTGGGTGCTGATTTCCGGCGATACCAGCGCAACTTCTACCAATCGCAAGCCGCTTTCGGTCAGTTCTCGTTCTCCGGACAGTTTACCCAAGACTTGACGGGAGTAGACCCTAACGGCGGTGGAAACGCACTGGCCGATCTTTTGCTGGGATTGCCGGTTTACCGGGAGCAGGATGGCTTAGCCCACAAAGATTACACTCGTATGTTTGAAATGGGCCAGTACGTTCAGGATGACATCCGGGTGAACACCAAACTAACGCTCAATCTCGGCTTGCGTTATGACATTTTTTCGCCGGTGGGCGGCCAGGTAGGAAATTTCAATCTGCTAACAGACGTGGTCAACCTTAATTATGGCCCCGGCGCATTATCGAACGCAGGCGTAGGCTATGATCACAAAGATTTTGGGCCTCGCGTGGGCTTAGCCTGGTCGCCGTTCGATGACCACAAGACCGTAATTAGCGGCGCTTACGGCATTTTCTACGCTCCGGAAGGCAATCAGTTCAACGACATTGGCGAAAATCCTCCTAACCTCCTCTATTATTCTCAGAATATTCCGGGCGACACCATTCCCACTCCCGCCAACATGATTGACGCCGGGTTCCCGGCTCAACTCCCGGCCAGCAATCCCGCCTCGCCGTCCGGCCAGGTAAAAACAACAGGCCCGGTGCGCCGTGCGCCCAAGGTTGAGGAATGGAACCTATCGATCCAGCGTGAACTTGCGCGAACCTGGATTCTGCATGTCGCCTACGTGGGCACCAACGCCACCGGCATCTGGAACAACGAAGACAGCAACCTGGACCAGCCCAGGCAGCCGCTCGATTCCAACTTTAGCGATCCAACCGGCAACATGGGTCGTCCGTACTTCAACGTCTTGCCGAACCTCTCGGTCATCAATCCAATTGACTATCCGAACTTTACGGTTAACTACAATGCTTTGGAGACCAAACTGGAAAAGCGATTTTCCGGCGGTTTGACGCTGCTGGCCTCTTACACCTACGGCCACGATCTCGGCAGTTTCCAAGGAGCCCACACGGGCCAAACCCAGATTGCTGACGACCCCGAAGCCCAGCGAGGCAACGTAGACCCAGACTTTCGCCACCGCCTTACGGTGAGCTACACCTACGAGTTGCCGTTCGGCAGGGGTAAAACATTCGGCTCAAGCATCAACAAAGCGGAAGACGCAGTCGTCGGCGGCTGGAAAGTCGCGGGAATCACTACGATTCGGAGCGGCGAACATTTCACTCCGTTCCTCGGGTACGATCCCACCAACACCGGCACCTCTGCCTTGCCCGATCTGATCCACAATCCGTACGATTTCTCCTTTGACACCGCAGGACAGGCGGCCTTGGGCTGCGCCACACCGGGCCAGCAGTCGCTCTCTTGCTGGTACAACCCGGCGGCCTTTGCCATACCTCCGATTGCTCCGGGGCAAACCTTTGCGCGCGACTTTGGTGATGCAACAGACGGCGATCTGGTTGGGCCACACCAAGTGAACTTTGATTTCTCGATGTTTAAGGATTTCAAAATCAACGAGCGGAATCAGTTGGAATTCCGTGCCGAGATGTTTGATATTTTCAACCACCCCCAGTTTGCAACGCCCAACCGTAATCCCAATAATGTGGGTGGCGCATCGATCACCGGCACCTTGGGTGATAACCAGCGTGAAATCCAGTTTGCGCTGCGCTATTCATTCTAAGAATCTCGGGGAGCGAGAGCCTGCGCCACGCCGGCTCCCGCTCCCTTTTCTATTTATGCCGTCGGTGGCTCTCCGCGCCTTTGCTTCCAGCTAAAACCCAGGTGGTTTAAGATGCCCAAGCCTGCAGAACTCCTCGCAGAAGCCCCGAGGGTAAGCCGTTTTATGGATAGAAGACAATTCATCGGCAAGACCGCCGCCGCTGCCGGACTCCTCTATTTAAGGCCCGAAGATATTTGCAGCTCCCAGGGGCCCCCCGCTTCAAGTGCTCCTGCTTCGGGAGCGATTCGATTTGAGGAGACTGCGGAAAACAGTGGCCTGCGCTTTGTAACCGCCAACTGTCCAACTCCCAACAAGAACCAGCCCGAAACCATGGTTGCGGGAGTGGCGTTGCTTGATTATGACCGTGACGGTTATCTGGACGTATTTCTGGTCAATGGCGCCGCGATTCCGTCGCTGCAAAAAGAATCCCCGAAATATTGGAACCGCCTATTTCACAACAACCACGACGGCACGTTCACCGACGTCACCGAGAAGGCCGGTGTTGCTGGAATGGGCTATGGGATGGGCGTAGCGGTGGGGGACTACGATAATGACGGATGGCCGGATTTGTTCGTCGCCAACGTTACCGGCAATCAGCTACTTCACAACAACGGGGATGGGACTTTCACGGACGTTACCGCGAAGGCGGGGCTGGGCGGAGCCCTGCTCGACGGCAAGAAGATGTGGTCGGCCAGCGCCGGCTGGTTTGACTACAATAACGACGGACTGCTGGATCTCTTCGTCGTCAACTATTGCAAATGGGATGTCAATAAAGACCCAACGTGTCTGCTCGATGGCCAGGTCCGCGGATACTGCCATCCCAAGTACTACGCACCGTTGCACAACACCCTCTACCGCAACAATGGCGATGGGACATTCACCGATGTTTCCGAGGCCACCGGGATCGCGGGCAAAATGGGCAAGGGCATGAGCGTTTCCTTCGCCGATTATGACAATGACGGCTTCCTGGATGTTTTCGTCGCCAACGACACCACCCGAAACTTCCTATTTCATAATCTTGGTGGAGAGAAATTCGACGAAGTCGGTGTGGAGATGGGCGTGGCCTACAGCGGGTATGGTACGGCGCTCTCTGGGATGGGCTCCGACTTCCGGGATGTAAATAACGATGGGTTACCGGATATCTGGCATACCGCCATCGAGCATGAAACCTTTCCGCTGTATGTAAACCGCGGCGGCCGCAATTTCTTCGATCAGACCGCCAGCAGCGGCTTAGCTCGCGCTACCGGAGGGATGTCCGGTTGGGGCAATGGAATCTTCGATTTTGATAACGACGGCTGGAAGGATTTGTTCGTTGCCCGCTCGAATGTTGTGGACAACATTAATCTGGTGTATCCGAGCCGCCGGTACGCCGAGCCGAACTCGGTTTTCCGCAGCCTCCGGAATGGCAAATTTCAAGACGTCAGTGCCACCGCCGGAGCCGATTTCCAGTTGGAGGCGGCTCATCGCGGCGTAGCGTTCGGAGATCTCGACAACGACGGGCGTATGGACATGGTGGTTTCTGTGCTGGGCGGGCCGGTTAAGTTGTTTCACAACGTTTCGAGTGACAACAACCATTGGATCCTGCTGAATTTGGTGGGCACCAAGAGCAATCGCATGGCCATCGGCGCACAGATCCGCCTCACCACCGAGGATGGCAACGCGCAGTGGAACCAGGTCACCACCGCGGTCGGATACGCATCCGCCAGCGATAGCCGCGTCCACTTCGGACTGGGTGAGAACCGGCGCATCAAGGAAATCCAAATTCGCTGGCCGAGTGGAATCCGGCAGGAAGTCCGCAACGTCGATGTGGATCGGTTGATGACCATCGAGGAGCCCCGCCAGTAAAATTCTCATTGTGAGAGCTTGCGGAGCCTTATCCGTATTACGGGAGCACCGGGCCGTACGATGATCCGTTCAGTGCCTTTTGCCTATCATGTCGACGCGATGAGTCAGGGAGCGGATGCGCGCGCAAGAGCTATGTTGCCGATTCTCTTGGCAACTAGCCTTGTAATGTTTGCCGCAGTCACAAGCACCGTGCTGGCAGGCCTAGCGGAACAGAATTCCACCACCTCGGTCACCGAGCGCGCAACTCAACTAGTTCGCACCGGCCATACCGAAGCAGCAGTCCAGTTGTTGCAAGCAACCCTCGCCAGCCGTCCCACCGATCTGGATGCAAGGTTGGCCCTGGCAGATATCTATTCGAGAAGTGGCAGGAACCGCGAAGCTGAGGAGGAATTCCGCGAAGCGCTGCGGCTTCATCCGGAGTCGCCCACAGCGGAACTAGCGCTTGGCTCGTTTTACGTCAGCGCGGGATCGTTGAGCGCCGCGGAGCAGGTGCTCGATGCTGCGGTGGTTCGCCATCCTACGGTCACTGGGATTCGCATGCAGTTAGCTCTAGCTTTGGCGGGTGAACATAAGTATCAGGATGCGGAGGCCAACCTCCGGTTGGTCCCGCCCCCTGCCGATGCAAACGCTCGCGTCCGCTATTTTCGGGTTGCGGCCTCGATCCACTCGGGTCTAGGCGACTCGCACGGCGCGGCCCATGCCATGGAGGAGGCCTTGCGCGTGACGCCGGCGGATCCCCAACTGCAATCGCTTACCTCGGTGGTGGAAGCAGAAGCCGGGGAATGGCAAGCATGTCTCGGTAACGTTGCTCCTCTGTTTGCGAAACACCCGGCCCCCGACACCGGGCTGCTGCTATTGCGAGCGCAACTAGCTACCCACAAGGATTTTAAATCCACCCGGCAAAGCCTCCGGGCGCTGAACTTGCCCGAGGACCAAAAGCTGGAACTTAGCACCCGCACCGCCGAGATACTGGCCCTGGCCGAAAAGCACCAAGACGCGGTCGAGGAACTTCGAGAGGCATTGAACATTGCCGGCGGGCACGATGCCACACTACTTTACAACCTGGCCATCGAACAGTACGCCGCTGGGCAATTCGACAATGCGTTCTCTACTCTGGAGACCCTCCGAGTACAAAACGATTCTGCCGAAATCGAGGACTTAGAGGGCGATGTCGTCGATAAAAGAGGAGACTTTGCGTCCGCCGTTCAGAGCTACCAAAATGCAATCGCCCTAGCGCCCCAGGAAGAGCGCTATCGTTTGTCGCTGGGGGCAGAATTCTTGCAGTACCGGGCTTATCAGCCCGCAGCCTCGGTGTTCCAACAGGCCGCGGAAGTGTTTCCGAATTCGGCGCGGGTCTACGTGGGCTTGGGAACGGCCGACTACTTCCTGGAAAAATATGACGATAGTGTGGCGGCTTTCTTGCGCGCGGACAAACTCGACGGCGGGTCGGGGCGGGCAATCAGTTATCTCGGCGCCACTCAAGTCGATAGCGCGGCCGGACCAATTCCGGCGGCAGTCGATGCGATTTGCGGCCGCGCAGACTCCCATCCCACAGAATCGGCCGCAGTCACATGGTGCGGCGCGGTGCTTTTCCGCCAGGCATTTCTAGCCGGCGACCAGTCCGCCGCGGCAGGGGCAATCCGCCGGTTGCGTGCTGCCGCCAAACTTGCTCCAGACGAGCCGGTTGCGAATTGCACTCTTGGACAAGCGCTGGAATGGACGGAACAATTCGCCGAAGCGCGGCACCGGCTCGAGATTTGCGTCCGGTTGCGGCCCAACTCAGCCGAAGATCACTATCGACTCAGCCGCGTTTACCAAGCCTTGGGACTCAAGCAGGCAGCTGCCGAACAAGCCGACCGAATCACCAAGGCGGACGCCCAACAAGATCAGCCGCAGGCAATCGCAAAGAAGTTCGCCCATGAAATGCTTGGACCGCCCAAAGAGCCGACCGGCCCTAAATGAGAAGGAGCTACAAATGCGAATGAGGTTTTTGATTGTTCTTGTTTTGTCGGCGGCGCTCTGGCCGGTCCCCTCCCAGGCTCAGCAGCAAAATCCCGGCAGCCCCCAAGTTTACGTGGTGCCCTTCTCGCATCTCGATCTCTATTGGGCCTGCACGTTCGAGGAATGTCTCAGCCGCGGAAACTTCATCATCAGCAAAGCGATTCAGCTGGCTCTGCGTCATCCGGAGTATCGCTATCTCCTGGAGACAGAAGTCTTCGTTTCGAATTTCGTCGATAGCCATCGCGGCAGCAAGGAGCTCGCAGACTTTGAACGCTTGGTCAAGGAAGGTCGCATCGAGATTGCCCCACTGTGGGCGGCCATCTATCAGAATCAGACCCCCGGCGAAGCGCTGGTACGCAATATCGTTGAGGGCAAACGATACGCGCGCGACGTTTTTGGCGTGGATCCAGGAGTCGCGCATCTAGCTGATATACCAGGCTTTACATGGCAGTATCCGCAGATCCTGAGCAAAGCGGCTATCCCTTATATGGTAATGACCCGGATGGGCCCGCGCGATTTATCCCTCTTCCACTGGAAGGCTCCTGACGGGTCGGCGGTCCTGGTGTGGAACACCACTAACGGATACGGTTGGGGTATCGGACTAGGCCTGCATCTTGACCTGGATAAAGATCGCCTGGAATCAATCGCGCACGATATCAAAAGCGTGCAAGCTACCACGAGTGGCCCGGTTTACCTTCCTTGGGGCATGGACCTGTTTGCGCCGTCGGATAAGCTGATCGAAAATATCGGCGTACTAAACCAGAAACTTTCTCCCAACCATTTTCGATTGGCTACCCCCAAAGAGTTTTTTCGGGCGGCCGCCGTTACTCGCGGGATCCCCGATTTGTCGGGCGAGATTCCATCTTCGTGGGCCAATTTAACCACTTCACTGGTTCCGCTCTGGCTTCCCGCAGTGTCCGCGAGCAACACTCTTGTTAGTGCCGAAAAGTTTGCTTCCATCAATTACGCGCTGGGATACGCCCCGTATCCGGACCAGGCTCTCGAATCGTTGTGGAGAGACGACCTGAAGTCCATGGATCACAATAATGACGGCCAGGGTGGCGAAATTGGAGACGAACGCAAGTTAGGCTTTGCGCAAAACGCTTCGTTGGGCGCCAGCCAAATCCTGCGCGATTCGTTGCGCAACATCGCTGAGCGGGTGCAAGGACCGTTTCCAAGAAGCACTTCGATTGTCGTATTCAATCCGCTGAATTGGATCCGAGACGATGTAGTCGAAACGCACCTGACGTTGTTCGGCGAATTGGGAATGGATGAAATCGACGACTACAAGAATGGAATGCGCTTGCTGGATGAGCAGGGGACTTCCATACCATTTCAGATCGAGCAATACCGCGACGGACCCTCACGATCGTTGAATGTGGTCTTCATCGCCCACGGACTACCGTCTGTGGGCTATAAGGCCTACTATCTCGTTCCCGCTAAGGGCCCCGATACAATTTCGAATGCATGCGAGGTAAGACTAGACACCGATGAGGCGGCAAGACAGGCGAACGATGCTGTTGGATCGGACGTCGTCGAAAACCAGTATTACCGCGTCTCTGTGGAACGTGCCACGGGAAGAATTGAGGTATTTGACAAGGATCTGAACCAAACGGTGAGCAAAGGGATCGAGATCGCCGCGGCCGAGGAGCGCGGCGGCGACGATCAGAACATCATCCTGCCGAGCGGCCGAACAATCATCAACGTGATTGACTCGGTGGAACTCGAGGAAAACGGCCCGAGCAAGACTGTCCTGCGCATCAACGGCCAGGTCGGTGGAGTCCCCGTCGTTCAGCGAATCTCGCTTTACCGCGGGATAAAGAAGATCGACGTGGAGAACACCATTGACTGGAAGCCGGGCCGATCGATGAATATCGAACAGGTTTTCCCTGTACTACAACCGAATGCAGAAGTTCGTAATGGGATTCCCTTCGGCACAGTTGCCGCTCCGGACATCATGGCCAAGGCCGGTCCGTCCAACGGGGACGAAGTATCTCCGGACATCTGGAAAGGTTGGCGGCAGATTCAAGACTGGGTATTCGCCGGCACCAAGGAATGGGGCTTCACGGTGAGCTCCGATCACAACCTGATTGAAGTAGCTGACACGGCAATCAGGGCCGATATGATACGCGGCACCATTTTCAGTCCGGTGACGACCTTTGAGAATGGTCACCTGGTTCCAGGCGCCCGGCCGCCGGCGGGAAGATATGTCTTCCGCTACTCGTTCACTTCCGGCAAGGGTGACTGGTCAGCGGCAAAATCATGGCGCGCCGGAATGGCGTTCAGCACGCCGTTGATTCCGGTGACTGGGATGAACTCTCTTTCAGAGAAGCTGCTACCGCCGGAAAAATCGTTCCTATCGATCGACGCGGATAATCTGGTGCTCACCGCAATGAAGAAGGCCGATGTGGGATCAGCAATCGTTTTGCGGGCTTTCGAGATTCAGGGTGCCGCAACGGAAAGCCGGATACTGCTTCTGGGACAGCAGGCTACCTTCCGGCAGGCCAATTTACTTGAGGAGGATACTCCGGCGGGAGCTCAGAAAACCCTGCACATGCAGCCATACGAAATTGACACCTTGAAATTAACGATTCCTTCGATTGGGCCTTAGGCCGCAGCCGGCAACCCCATCCTGCTTTTTCTCTCGCTCAGGAAAGGCGAGTTCGATTCCGCACCGCCACCGAGCGCTGCTCTCGATACGAACGCTCCGATGCTTCTGCCGCTGCTATCGCCTGCCGGCCTTCAAATGCGTCAACTTTCGGCTCCTTGTCCGCGAGAATGGTTCGCACGAAGTCACGCATTTCGTCCAGATATCCATCCTTGAAGCGAACCAGGAAGTGATCCACCACGTCTGTTTTTGCGCCATGCGCCGTTAGTACCACCTCCGCGGTTTGCTGCAGATATCCGGTGATGATGGTGCCTTTCGAACCCACGATCTCGGTGCGGATATCGTAGCCATAGCCCGACTGCATGTAGTTCTCCACCGCGCCGAGGGTCCCCCGCGAAAACTTCATGCTGACCAGGGCCGAGTCGATATCGTTGTACTTTGCCAGCTCGGGACATACCAGAACCCCGCCGTAGGCGTGGATCTCAGAGATTTCGTCGTCCATCAGCCAGCGGCCCAGATCCAGATCGTGTACCGTCGAATCCTGGAAAAACATGCCGTTGACGCCGCTGGCCATGTAGCTTTCCGACGGAGGCGACGGGTCTCGCGCGAGCGACTTGAAAATCACCGGGTCGCCGATTTCCCCCGCCTCGATTCTTTCTTTAGCTTTCACATTGGGAGGGTCATACCGGCGTACGTGCCCCACCTGGACCCGCACGCCCGCATTCCGGGTGACCTCCAGCATCTCGTCGGCTTCTTCCAGCGTCAACGTAAACGGCTTCTCGCAGAAGATATCCTTACCCGCGTGCGCGCACGCTCGGATCGCGGCGCCGTGAAATTTCGCGGGCGTCACGATCACTACCGCCTGGATGTCCGGCCGCTCAACCAGAGCTTCCACACTGTTGTAGTAATGTCCGATTTCCAACTCGGACGCGGCCTGTTCGGCGCGCTTCAAGTCGGCGTCAGCTACTGCTATCAATTGCGCCTCGGGAATCAAACAGCGGATATTCTGGGCATGTTGCTTACCCATGGTGCCAACCCCGATCACTGCGATGCCCAACTTCCGCATAACGATCCTCGATTCACAATCGGAACTCGATCTTTGTCGAACAGAAAACCAGCGAATGGAATGACCCGGAAATGCCTATTAATTATTGATGATAGGCGCCGAACGTAGGTTGATTTCTGACCTCAAACGCGTCACCGCGAACGCAAGTCCGTTGCCGGTGCATTCCAGGCAGAAAGTCGAATCGTCAAATCCGATCGCGTCGCCACCGCCGGTTTCGCAATCGGGTCAAGGCCAGCCATATCCAAGCGCACCGTTCCCGTTACGGAAACCTTCTCGCCCGGCGACAACCAAAAATAATTGTCGCTCCACATTACTGAGTAGAGGTCCGGCAAAACCTCGAGAGCGACCGGATAGGCCGGAATCTCGCCCGTATTTTCAACGGTAACGGTGATCTCTGCTTCTTTTTTCGATGTCCGCTGGAATTGCGCACTACCTTGGAGTGTGGTCTTATTCGCTTCGATTTGCGGCCGCAGCCACGGACCTGTCTGCGTCAGGGGCTCGGCGACCGGCGCAGCTTGCCACTCTCTGCGAGTAGTGGGATCGGCCAGCATCTGTAACACGCGCAACCAGTAAGCTCGCCGCGAAAGTTGCGTGCCGTGGTCGTCGCTCAGCGTCAACTCCAGAAAGAGATACCCTTCCGGCATGTTACCCGCGATCGGCCAAATCAAATCATGGGATTCGCTAGCGTAATTGTTAGCGGGGACATCGATTACCCATTGGTCCTGGTAGGCCTTTCGCAGTCCCTGATCGTAGATTCGCGCGCTGATGTGCGCGTTCTTGAAAACACTGTCGTGATCGTTCAGCGCGAAAACGGAAGCCCGAAAGGTGTCGCCCGGTCCCCAGGAGAAAAATCCGGTGTCCGCCATCACGTGAACCGGCTCATTGGCGCGCTTGGCGGCGTAAAACGGTATTTGCGGTTGCCCAAACCAATCGATGATGTGCCAGCTATTGGCGATCGGTCCCAGCGAATTGTAGGTCCACAATGCCTCGCCGCCCTTGTAGGGAAATTGCGCGCGCCAATGCTCCAGCACGCATCCCAGATTGTGCTCGTAACACATCTGGCTGTATGTAATCAGGTGCTCCAGGTCGGCCTTTCCGAGGTCTCCGTACCACGACGCACGTTGCCAGCTCTTTACGAACGTGTATCCGAGCTCGGCGCTGCGATCTCGTATCGTTCTAAATCTGCTTTTGAACGCTTCTACGTCGTACCCCACCGGCTTCATCTGTAGTTCCTCAGCGGGGATGATCCTTTTCAGTAGCGAAAGATTCGCAAAGCTGCTGAAGGACCACTCCGAAATGAAGTAATGTCCCCGACCAAAAAGCTTGTGATACCAGTTCTCGTCGGCGGTATAAATCGATTGCGGCTCGTAGGCGTGATAGTCGCCGCCGCACGGAGAATTCATGCGGAACGGCCGGCTGCCGTCGTACGCCGCAAAAATCTCTCGAATCAATCCCAGGAACGGCTCGATGCCGTCGGCGAATGGATCGTACTCATTTCCTCCAACGTAAACGCCGATCGAAGGATGCTGGCGTATTCGCATCACAGTCTGGGTGAGTTGCTCTCGCCACACCGGCAGAGTGGTGGTTCCTGGAGAGTCTACCCAATTGAGCGGCACTTCTTGCCACACCACCATTCCGTGCTCATCGCAGAGGTTGTAAAACTGTTCGGTTTCAAAGATCGAAGTTCCGCCATTTAGCCGCAGCAGATTCATCCCGTTCGATTTGGCCGCGCGAATCATCCACTCTTCGCGCTCCGGAGACAGCACCAGCACATCATCGCTGGTCATCCAGCATGCGCCCTTGGCATAAAACCGCCGCCCGTTCGCCACCCACAAGTACATGTAGGCTTCGTCTTCCAACGTCTGATCTGCGGTCGTGGCTCGCGGAAATTCTGGACTGGCAGGATTCCTTTTGAGTTCCAGGGTGCGGACCCCAAAGCGGCTGCTGATCGAATCGAGCGCGGTACTGTCCTTCGATAGTTTCAGTTCCAGTCGATAGAGCGGCTGATTGCCCATACCATTCGGCCACCACAATTTCGGATTGCTCAGCTTGATTTCGTGTTCCCAAAACGAAAATGCGACCGGAACTTTTTGCGTGAACTTCTGCTTCCACACCACCGCATCGGTGCCCGCTTCAACGATTTGTGCCTCGAAAACTCCATCGAACGGTTGCCCGGTGTTGGTTACCATGGCTTGCGTCCACAACGTGGCGGAGTCTGCGGCGATCGCATCCGTGCGCACAAACGGGGCCTCCAGATAGGCTTGGCCGGTCACCAATATACGGATCGGTTGTTCCAGGCCCATGCTTCGATAGCGGTTTCCCCATTGGTAGCTTTCCGCGTCCTGGGCGTCCGGCTTTACCACTCTTGGTTTGCGGTTCTCACTGGAATTGTCAAAGTTCGGAATCATGTCGTGCGGCTCGTGCACCAGGCGCACCAGCAGTTCGTGCTCTTTGCCGAAGACCACCTTGTCGGTGATATCGAAGGTGGGGCCGCCGTACGCTCCTTCGTGCGCCCCTAGAAACTCGCCGTCCAGCCAGACCATTCCAAAGTAATCCATCGCATCGAAACGAACTCGAACCACCGAACCGCGCCACTGCTCGGAAATCTTGAACCGTCGCCGCAGATGCCAATCTCTTTGCTGAATCCACTGCAGCTTCTTGAAATTGTCCCCGTACCACAAATTCGGCACTTGCCCCGCTTCCATCAGCGCGTACTGAATGGGCCGGGGCATCGGCACTTTCAGCCAATGGCTATCCGCCGAATAAAAGCCAGGCGGGCTCATGGTGTCGGCTTCGGCCAATTCCCAGCCGTCGCTCAGGGTCATCTGCCAACCCAGAGCGCTGCCCGCCGCCGCCGTTCCGAATTCCACTCGGGGCTGCGCGGGGGTGCTGGCGAATGCTCGGGCCGCACCGAGCTGCTGCAGCAGCTCCAGGTCGCCGCCAACCGCCCCGGCGCCGCTGGGTTTTATGGAAACCTGGCCGTCCGAAGAAGATTGTGGCGCGCCGAGAAGGGGAGCGGGCGTAACGCCGGTAGTGACCGCGGTTGCGGCGCCTACGCCCAGCAGTGCCAGCCAGTCGCGCCGCGAGATATCTCCAGGTTTCATATTCACCGGCGTCCACCCTCAGGGAGAAAAGTATGGTTTTGCATGATTTCTGCGCTTATCGGCCGCCGCAGCGAGCCGGCCGTCGGTTTTAAAGTGGAAAATTCCCGGGGCTTCGGTTGCGATCCGGCCCTGATGAAGCGGCCTATCCTACAAAACTGGAATTGTAGCGTCAACAACAATTTCGGACAACTGTCCGTAATACGGAATGAGATGAATTTGCCGGCTGAAGCGCTTCGATCCCTATCCCAACCAGCCCACCGGAGTTCGTCAAGCCAATGCCAGGTCCAGCGATTAGTGGCCGGTGGGAGGCGCCCCGTCGGGTGCAAACGCACTCGGCGACAACATGCGGGAAGTCGCCGACGCTGCCTCCCGAATCCCGTCCTGGACCTGGGCGAGCTTGGGTTCCATCCGCGGCGCTGGCCCCGATATGCTGATGCTCGCGATCACTCGGCCGGACTGATCGAATATCGGCGCTGCCACGCAGATGACTCCGCTCAGATTCTCCTCCATGTCCAGGGCCACCATCCTTTCGCGGACGGACGCCAGGTGCTCGATAAAGTGCTTTTTTTGGGTAATCGTCTTGGGGGTCATTTTGAGCATCGGATTTTTGTCGAGAATCGCTTCAATTTCTTTTTCCGGAAGAAACGCCAGAAGCGTCTTCCCCAATGACGTGCTGTGCACCGGATTTCGTTCCCCGGGAAGGGCGGCAATGCGCAACGCGCTGGAACTCTGTAGCACCTCGATGTAAGCCACTTGGCCGCCATCCAGGACACCTAGATTGACGGTTTCGCCGAAGCGCAGCAGCAAATTCTGCATCACGCTCTTGGCAACCGACTGCAGCCGGCGAAAGTGCACCGCTGGTCCGGTAAGTTCAAAGAACTTTGAGGCGAACTGATAGTGTCCTGCCACGTCGTCCTTTTCGACGTAACCCAGCTTTTCCAGGGAATACAGAATTCGATGCACCGTGGTTCTCGCGAACGGAAGTGCGGCGGCAATCTCCGAGAACGGAACCGGCCGATGCTTGCTGCCGGTCTCAATCAAATATTCGAGTACGGAGAATATTTTCCCCATCACTTCAATGTAGTTCTTGTCTTCCTGGCGTCGCTTCGGTTTGCTCAACCGTTTCTTAGCCATTCGAAACCCCTCACGCCAGCGATTGGAGACCGATTCGCGGCCGTATACCGCCATGGTCGACACACGCGCCGCGAACGAAGCCCGCATTCGACCTCTCGGGCACCCAAGAATACCTGTTTTTTCGGGTTTTTGATCCGCGACACATATCAATCGTCCGGTGCTAATTCAAATGGGGGCAGCGCCAAGGGGAAGGCCCACCTTGCAAGTCGATCGAGAATCTCGCTAACATCCTGCGCGCTGAATTCCGCTGGGCCACTCATCGCCAGGACGGCGAGTCGTGCCACAGAATGAAAGGGGCCTCCAGCGGCACGAACGCTCCGCTATGCTGGGGAACCAGGCGCGGAGTGTAGTCCGCCGCGGGGCGAGTCGCCGGAACGCGTGCGGTGTACATGAAGCCGTTGTCGGCGCCCACCAGCCGCTCGCCACGCTTCATGGGATGCCGCACAGCGGCGCTGCCGTTCTGCCCTTCCGCATAGAGCTCCGCACTCACGGCGTCGGGATCGAGATCGTCAAGAAAGACCTGAGCCTGAAAGACGATACTGCCCATCTTTCTGTTCGACCGTCGGCGGCCCCAAATCGCAACATCGACCAGTGTTTGGCGAGTTGCTGCTGCCAATTGAGCAAATCCGCTCCCAGCGCACCTTGGTTTGCGGCCGCGTTCTCTGAAGGCCGAGGCCGCCGACAAGATAATGTTCCTCGGTGTACTGGCGGACCACGCGGTTGGTGGAGAAAAGAGGAGTCAACCTGGCCATGCTTTCCCGCATGCGAGCAACCCAGCCGCGCGGAATTCCTCGCTCGTCGCGAGTATAGAATTCAGGGATAACCTCTCGTTCGAGTAATCCGTAAAGAGTTTCGGCTTCCGCCGCGTCCCAAGCGGGATCATCGTCATGTTCGCGCCTGTCGCCGATGGCCCAGCCGACCTCGGGCGAATATGCCTCCGCCCACCAGCCATCGAGCTCCGAAAGATTCAGCCCGCCATTGACCAGCACCTTCATGCCGCTCGTGCCGCTCGCTTCCCACGGGCGTCGCGGCGTGTTCACCCACAGATCCACGCCCTGAACCAGTTGCTCCGCCATCAGCAGATCGTAGTCGCTCAGGAAGACCACGCGAGACCGCACTTCCAGGCGATGAGAGAACTCGACCCACTGCCGGATCATCTCTTGGCCCTCGATGTCCTGCGGATGGGCTTTCCCGGCGAGCACGAGTTGCACGGGACGCTCCCGGTTGTTCAGGATACTCACCAGCCGCTGCGGATCGCGCAAGAGAAGATTGGGGCGCTTGTACGTCGCAAAACGGCGGGCAAAACCCAGAGTCAAAATGTCAGCATCGAGCGCCTGAGCGGCCTGCGCAAGCTCCTCCGACGAGGCTCCTCGGCTTGCCAGTTGCCGGGTGTGCCGTTTGCGAACGTACTCAACCAGAGACTTACGGCTATCGGCGCGAAGCTGCCACAGATCGGTGTCGCTGACCTTACGAATATCCTCCTCCAGCCTTCCGTCGTTTCGCGCCAGCGCTCTTTTCCGCACGCGGCTTCCCACAGGCGTCCGCCGCGGCGGAATCCCAGGTAGGCGTGTGCACCCCGTTTGTCACGTGCGTCACCGGCACTTCGGTTTCCGGCCACCTCGGAAACAGAGTCTGGAAGATTTGCCGGCTGACCTGGCCGTGCAACTGACTGACGCCGTTGACGCGCGCCGCTGCCTCGGAACGCCAGGTAAGCCATATTAAATGGCTCGGACGAATCTTCGCGGTCCCGCCGTCCCAGCGCCAAAAGATCCTGGAGCGAAATCGACAGTCTCTTCTCTGCGTACTTCTTGAGATACCACTCCATCAGGTCCGGAGCGAAGCGGTCAAAGCCCGCCTCTACCGGAGTGTGGGTGGTAAAAAGATTGCCGGCACGCGTGATCGTCAGCGCCAGATCGAATGGCTGTCTTGTTATCTGCCATGTAGGAGCGGGCTCGTTCGAGCACCGCGAATGCGGCGTGACCCTCGTTCAGGTGGCACACCTCGGGCTGCAATCCCAGCGCCCGCAGGAGCCGCCAGCCTCCAATCCCGAGGACCAACTCCTGCTTCAAACGCAACTCCGGACCGCCTCCGTAGAGTTCACGTGGTAATGCCGCGGATACGCCGGGATGATTCGCGGGATCGTTGGTATCCAGGAGATACAATTTCGCTCTGCCCACCTGCACCTGCCAGGTGCGGATCCACAGCTTGGTGCCAGGAAAGTCGATGGCCAGGCGCAGCCATTCACCGTTTGGCTGCGCGCAACGGTCTGATCGGCAGTTGCCCGGGATCGTTGAATGGATACAGAGCCTGCTGCCGGCCCTGCGCGTCGATTTCCTGCCGGAAATATCCTTGTTGGTAAAGCAGACCTACCCCGATCACCGGGACGCCCAGATTGCTTGCCGTCTTGAGTTGATCGCCGGCGACGTTCCCGAGCCCGCCCGAATAAATCGGCAGCGCCTCACTCAACATGAACTCCATCGAGAAATAGGCAACCGTCGACAGACCGGAACCGGGATGCGCCTTTTGAAACCACCCTTCCGACTCCTCGGCCATCGTTCTTTTCGCGATGGAGATCAGCCAGCAGTTTCTGGAAGTCTGGGTCGGCGGTAACACTCTGCAGTTTTTCCCGGGATACGGTTTGCAGCACCACCCAGGGATTGTGGGTCAGCTCCCAGAGTTCCGGGTCCAGGCGTTCCCAGAGCTCGTCCGCCGAGTGATTGAAAGACCATCTCAGGTCCAAAGCCAAATCGGTGAGAGCATCCGAAATAGCTGCATCCGACGGACGATTGCCGTATGCCGGACTGCTCATGAATGACTCCTCTCACTGGCTTTAGCTGCCGGCCGCTGCGCGCGCGCTCCGAGCGAGCGTCTCCGAAACAATTGTCTGGGCTTCCTCTTCGATCCGTCGCAGATGGTCCTGGCCGAGGAAACTCTCGGCGTAAATCTTGTAAATCTCCTCGGTACCCGAAGGGCGCGCCGCAAACCAGCCATTCTTGGCGATCACCTTGATTCCGCCAATCGGCGTTGCCGTCTCCCGGAGCGGCGGTGAGAATCTGCTGGACCTTTTCGCCGGCAACTTCGGTGGCGTGGACATCGGCCGGGGACAATTTTTCGAGGGCGGCTTTTTGTTCCGGCGTGGCGGGGGCATCGATGCGTTCGTAAACCGGATCCCCCAGGTCTCGCGTGAGTTCACGGTAGATTTCGCCCGGATCTTTTCCCAGACGCGCCGTGATTTCCGCCGAGAGCAGACAAGGGATGATTCCGTCTTTGTCGGTGGTCCACACGCTGCCGTCGACGCCGGAGAAACGAAGCGCCGGCGCTCTCTTCGCCGGCAAATCCCAGCCGTCCGGCCAGCAAACCTTCGACGAACCACTTGAACCCCACCGGCACCTCGTACAGCCGGCGTCCCAGCCGCGCGGTGACGCGATCGATCATGCTGCTGCTCACTACCGTCTTTCCGACGGCGACGTCCTGGCCCCAGTTCTTCCGGTTCGCAAACAAGTAGTGGATGCACACCGAAAGATAGTGGTTCGGGGGCAGCAAGCCGCTCCCCTTGGTCACGATGCCGTGGCGGTCGTGATCGGTATCGCCGGCAAACGCAATGTCGAATTTGTCTTTCAGTCCGATCAGCCGCTGCATCGCGTAAGGCGAGGAGGGATCCATGCGAATTTTGCCGTCCCAGTCCACGGTCATGAATCGAAACGTGGGATCGACGGATTCGTTCACGACCGTCAGATTCAGGCCGTAGCGCTCGGCAATCAGCGGCCAATAATCGATGCCCGCGCCTCCGAGCGGATCGACGCCAAGCGTAATCTTGGCATCGCGAATCGCCGCCATATCGACAACGCTTTCGAGATCGTCGACGTAGGAGTGCAGGTAGTCGTATTGATGTGTCGTCGAGGCTCGAAGCGCTTGCGCGAAGAGCATTCGCTTGACGCCTTCGAGCGTGCTCCGGAGAAATTCGTTGGCCTTCGATTCGATCCAGGAGGTTACGCTGCGAATCCGCGGGCCCTCCGCTGCGGAGGATCGTACTTGAAGCCACCGTCGTCGGGAGGATTGTGAGACGGCGTGATTACGATGCCGTCGGCGAGCCCGGTTTGCCTTCCGCGGTTGTAACGCAGAATCGCGTGGGAAACGGCCGGAGTCGGCGTGTACGCGGTCCCTTCCGAAAGCATCACTTCGACGTTGTTTGCCGCAAGCACTTCCAGCGCGCTGGCAAAGGCAGGCTCGGACAGCGCATGGGTGTCCATCCCAAGGAAGAGCGGCCCATCAATCTTCTGCAGTTTGCGGTAGTCGCAAATCGCCTGAGTGATCGCCAGGATGTGCCATTCGTTGAACGCCCCGTCGAAAGCAGATCCGCGATGGCCGGACGTACCGAAGACGACGCGCTGCGCGGCGTCGCTCGGATCGGGCCGCAACTCGTAGTAAGCCGTGACGAGCTTTGGAACATTCACCAGGATCGAGGGGTCGGCCGGCTTTCCGGCGGCGGGATCGATTTTCACTTGTCACCTCGACAAAACAATTTCGAACGCTGTCAATGACGCAAAAAGGCCACTCTTCGCCTATGCCGGAACCGCCACACGGCTAGGGTGCTCCAGAAGAACCCGATCACGATGGTTATCGCAAGCCGCTCATAAAACCGCGTGCGCCATGCGCCTGTATCTACGTGGGGATAGGCCGTCATCCAGACAGAGAACAATAGCTGGTAGACGCTCAGCAGTCCACCAAGTGTAAGCAGCGTGAGCATCGGGATTAAGACCATCCATCTCAGCGATCGGCCGGCCATTTAAATCATACACGTAGTCGAAAGTCCATCCGCTCGAGATGCGATGAACTCGGTGCCCCTCCGCATCATACAGATAGTAGTCCTGGTAGGCGGGCTGATTGTCGGCAATAAGGTGATTTTCGGCGTCGTAGAGGTACGGATGGACGCCGTCGTCGGTGCTGTTGCCATTTGCATCATAGGTGATGCCGCTGGCGGTAACAAGCCCTACTTAGGTGTGAACCGTGTTAAAGCAACACGGGCGGGCTTGCACTTAAGGCCCGCCGAGGAGACGGTAGCCGATTCGCTTGAATGGTTTGCCGAGTGTTTTCCGCGCGGCGACTTCCAGTGGACCAATCTCTCCAGTGCGAAGGAGGCCGACTTGCTCGCAGCATGGACGCACCACACGTCTTGATGTCTTGCTCCAATAGCATTCCAATTGCCGGTGCAAAATCTGGGGCCGAGGAAGTAGGGTCGGAGCCGTGTCTCAGCACAAGGCAGCAAGTGGAGCTCACGGGCGGCACAAGAGTGTCGCTGCAACCCGCGATCTTGCCCAAGAGCCTCCTTTGGTGGCAAATTCGCTGTGAACAGGACGGGAGAAGCGTTTGATGGGCGAGCCCGAGGTCCACATCGGAAATTCCGATCGAGACTGATACATCCAACGGAGATCATGATGAAGGGATTTCTGAGAGCGCTCTTGTTTGTGGGCCCTATCACGGTAGCAACGGGTATCGGCCTGTGGGTTTCGCACGTGGCCCTAGGCCAGAAGTCACATGCCGTACAGGCTACGGACCCACAATCCAGTACAGCGCCTCAGCCACGTCCTGTTCCGGCAGAGTCAGCGGAATATCAGGAAACCCAGGCTCGTCTGGCACAAGGATGGAATACCTGGGATGTGCATAGCGTTGCAACGCATGTGCTGCTTCCGGACGGATTGGCAATCCACGTCGGGCTGAAGCACAACGCCACGGTATGGCAAGATGCATTTCTTTCGGATGCCTTGATCGGCAGGCAAGGGCCACGGGTGGAACAGGTTATTCCTGGACCGCACGCTTGGGACGGAAGATATACGGAGCTGAGGCTCTCTTGGCGGGGGCACAATCTTCGAATTCAAAGCGCTCATGATGGGGATGGTCTGGTGCTTCTTGCTAGTCCGCTCTCATCGTCCTCTGCATCCGCACTTCCGGCGTCCGAACCTCCTGGATCCTCACTTCCGGCAACGATTGTCTTCTCCGTCAACTTTCTCTGGAACCGTCCGGGGACAGTCAGTCAAGAGAAGGACCACATGGAGGCCCGTGGGGCTGTCCATAAGGTTCGAATCTATTGCACCTGCGAGAGAGAGGATCATGAGGTCGTAAACCTCCCGATTGGCGGTCCTTATTTTGCGCTCGATTTTACAGCTCCCGTGGGGATCAGCACCGGGAAATCCCTCACGCTTCCCGAGATTCAGGAGGTCCTCGATCGCCAGAAGCACGCCTATGACCAGTCGATCTCAAGTGCCGGACAGGCAGCGCCGATTGCCAACGCCATTCAGACCACGCTCGGATGGGACACAATTTACGAGCCCGAGGGTCGCAGAGTGGTTTCTCCCGTCAGCAGGGTCTGGAGCGTTGAGTGGGGCGGGTACGTCATTTTCGACTGGGATAACTTCTTCGCCGCTACGATGGCAGCCATTGGAGACCGCGATTTGGCCTATGCGAATGCCATCGAGACGCTTCGTGGGTCGACGGCCCAGGGTTTCGTCCCAAACTATGCACTGGCGCGAGGATGGAAGAGTTCCGATCGTTCTGAGCCTCCGGTGGGGGCCATTACGGTGCTTGGCCTCTATCAAACGTTCGGGGATCGTTGGTTGCTGCAAGATACATTCGAGGCGCTACTTCGTTGGAATCGATGGTGGTCGGAGCATCGTGACGTCCAGGGTTATATGACGTGGGGAAGCGACGGAGAGAACCAACCCGCTGACCTCGACGATCGCGCGCGCGGGACACGCGGCGGGGCCATCCTCGAATCGGGCTTAGACAATAGCCCGATGTACGATGATGCGACTTACAACATTCAGACGCACCAGTTGGAATGGGCCGACGTCGGGTTGATGAGCATGTACATCGCCGACTGCGACGCTTTGGCCGCGATGGCTGACGTGCTTGGAAAGTCGGCGGAAGAAAAAGAGCTTCACGAACGGAGCGCTCGGTACCGGGCAAGACTGGCCACACTTTGGGACGAAGGCGCCGGCATCTTTCTCAACAAGGACCTGCATACCGGGCAGCTCAGTACTCGCCTGTCTCCCACCAACTTTTACCCGCTGCTTGCCAAAGCAGCAACGTCGGCGCAAGCCGATACAATGGTCAAGAAGCACCTGCTGAATCCGCGCGAATTCTGGGGTGAGTGGGTGATTCCTGCGATTGCGCGGAATGATCCTGCCTTTGGAGATCAAGAGTACTGGCGCGGCCGCATTTGGGGACCGATGAACTATCTCGTCTATTTGGGCCTTCGCAATTACGAATTTCCTGAAGTGCGCGCAGAATTCGCGCAAAAGTCCTACAACCTCTTTCTCAATGAGTGGCGAAGGAACGGACACGTGCATGAAAACTACAACGCAGAGACTGGCACGGGCGATGATGTGCCAAGCAGCGATCGCTTTTATCATTGGGGAGCGCTCCTCGGTTTTATCGCGTACCTCCAGCAAAGCACACCCTCGTCAGCTGCGGGAAACCCGAATTGAACGGCTCGACCTCTCGAAAGCCATCCAATAAACCGCGTTTTGGGAAAACCTGGGGCTCTAACGCCGGGCCTAAGATGGGCCATCTAAGAGCAGGCTTGGTCGACATGAGATATCTCGCCCGGCTTCGTCGTGCGGGCCCAGGACGAGCTGAGCACCTCGATCAGCCGATCAAGAGTGTTTGTTCACCCAACAGATCAGCACAAACGAGAAGCAGCGCAAAAACTCGAGGCTTATAACGCGGACGTGGAATTCAAGTATGCCGAATCGGTTTCAGGGTCCCTACAAAAGTTGCTACAGTAGCTTCGGAGATGAAATGAAAACACTAGCCAACTCATTGAAAAGATTGGTCGGGGCGAGTGGATTTGAACCACCGACCTCCTGGTCCCGAACCAGGCGCGTTACTTTCTGCAAGGCGTTTGCTTTCAACATATCGATTGAAAATGGTTCTTACGGACAGGATTCCGCGCCGCGCTACAAAGTGGTCGATTTCCGGGTTCCCGTGGAGATTGGAGCCGTGCGGGTTCGGTTGGCGATATTGACGGAATGTTAGTGGTTCCGGGCCGAAGCTGAAGAAGAAGTGGTCACGCGAGCGCTGGAAAAAGTTCGAGGCGAAAAACTGGTACGGAAAGCCATCGAAGCGGGAAGCGGTGCGGTTGAAGCGTTTGCAAAGTACGGAATCATGTAGGCATCAGAGGTGTGGTTTCCGGCTGGCTATGGAACCAGGTCATCTTGCAATTCGGCGACTGAAAGGAATGCAATTGTCATGATCAGCATCGACCTGTCTGGAAGGACGATTCTCATCACTGGAGGTCTAGGTGCGATTGCAGAGCAAGTGGTGCGGCGGCTGGCTGAGGCCGGGGCGACTCTTGTGCTCACCGACATCAAACCCGAAATGCAAGCGAAAAGAACTCTGGATGAATGGAAAATTTCGCCTACTGCTTACATTTATGCTGCGGGTGATATTACCGATTCCAAGCAAGTGGAGGCGGTGGTTAAAACAGCCTTCGACAAGCATCCAGGTATGGATACGGTAATTGGCCACGCAGGTGGTTGCGGACTACATCCATTCGCCACCACCTCGGAAGCCGAGTACGAGCGCATTTTCCGCTTCAATTATTTTGCGCAGACGTATCTGGCGCGTTCTGTGCTTGCGCGATGGGTGGAGAGAAAAATTAGCGGCCACCTGATCTTTACTTCGTCATACGTCGCACGAATGCCGCACACGTTAATTCCTTCATACTCTTCAGCCAAGGCGGCGTTGGAAAATTTTGCTCGCAGTCTGGCGCTTGAATATGCGCTGACCGGTATTCGCGTGAACGTGATTTCGCCAGGGAACGTAGCTGCAGGCAGTTCGGTGAAGGTGTTTGACCAAGACCCTGCTTACCGGGAGTTTGTTCTGCGAGTTTCGCTGGGGCGAAGGAACAGTCCCGAATCGATCGCGGATGCATTTGTATTTCTTTGTTCGCCGTTGGCGAGCGAGATCAACGGACAAGTTCTTAGTCCGGATTACGGAGCGGGGATAGGAAACCGGCTATGAAGATTGGCCTTGGACTGTATCGGCATATGTTTACGCGCGGTTATTACGATTTCGCGCGGCAGGCTGGCTGCACTCGCGTTGGGTATGGACGGGTCCCGCGGAAAACGTGCCAATCCCCAGTGGGATGGTGTGGAACATGGTGTACCACCAAAACGCTCCGTCGGGTGCCTTGCCGGCAATTTCGCACGAAGAACTGTGGCGACGGCTAGAAGGATTCCTTGCAGAGGTTGTCCCGGATACGGAAGAGGCAGGCGTGCGGCTCGCTGCGCATCCTAACGATCCTCCAATGCCGACGATGACGCGGCAACCGCGGCTTCTCTATCAACACGGAATGTATCAGCGGTTGGATTGATCTCGCGCCCAGCCGGAATAACGCGCTGGAGCTGTGCGTGGGAACGATCGCGGAAATGACCCAGAGCAACGTTTACGACGGGTTCGATCAATATACCAAACAAACAAGATCGCAGTCTTGGAGCCTACAATTCGTGGGGAGAGATAACCGAAGCGCCCAAGCCGAAGCAGCAGAATCGCGCCTTCCATTAATCATCGCGGCCAGTGTTTCGACGTTAGGCGGGTTGCTGTTCGGTTACGACAACATCGTGATCAGCGGAGCGATTGGCTTCTTGAGCCAACTGTTTCACTTGGACGCCGCTGGAATTGGCTGGGCTGCCGGATGCGCACTCGTAGGTTGCATCTTAGGTTGTGCCGCTGCAGGGCCCGTTGCAGATTATCTCGGAAAGAAAAAGGGACTAGCGTTGTGCGCCCTGTGTTTCGCGCTGTCCTCGGTAGGCATGTTGTTCGCCGCGGATCTCCATCAGTTTGTAATTTGGAGACTGATCGGAGGCCTAGGTATTGGGGCGGCATCGGTGATTTCCCCGAACTATATCGCAGAGATTGCTCCAACCAGGGTACGAGGGCGCTGTGTGACGCTCTATCAACTCGGGATCGTTGCAGGGATTCTTGCCGCCGTGTTCGTCAACATGTTGATCCAGCGCATGGGAGACGAAGCCTGGAACGTAGCGACGGGCTGGCGTTGGATGTTTTTGGCTGGGGTTGTACCGGCAGTCTTGTTTGGGTTGATGATTCTTCCAGCGGTCGAGAGTCCGCGGTGGCTGATGAAGATGGGCCGGCGGGAGCAGGCAGTCGATGTTCTGACCAAAATGAATGGAGCTGATGCGGCACTCCGCGAGGCTGCCGAAATCGAAAACGCCCTGAGAACGGAAGAAGGGCATATTTCGGAATTGTTCACGACGTTTCGACGTCCGTTGTTACTAGGCATCATGCTGGCAGGGTTGCAGCAGATCAGCGGAATTACACCTATTTTTTCGTTCTTGCCCGAGATATTTCGTACGGCTGGGACAGCGACAAGCGACGCCTTCTTTCAGTCGGTGCTCGTGAGTTTGATCAATCTCTTGTTTACACTTTTCGCGCTTTGGCTCGTAGATCGCGCCGGGCGAAAGACTCTAATCCTGGCCGGAACCGGATTGCAATTCCTATCGCTCGCGTTGGTGGGTTGGTTCTATCACGTCCACGGCAGTGGCGTAGCCATTTTGATTTTTGTGATGAGTTTCGTGGCGGGCCACGCGTTTGGCAATGGCGTGGCTTGCTGGGTCATTATCTCTGAGATTTACCCAACGAAGGTCAGAGGTCGCGGAATGTCCATCGCGACTACCGCGCTGTGGCTAGTTGGCTATCTAGGTAACCAACTATTTCCGGTCATGCAAAAGCACTTGGGCTCAGACGGCACTTTCTGGCTATTCAGTAGCGGGGCATTACTGACCATCGTTCTGGTTGGCTGGTTAATCCCTGAAACTAAAGGGCGATCGCTCGAAGAAATTACAAAATTGTGGATCGAAGAAAAAGCAACCGTAAGATAATTCGCTTATCGTCGAGCGACCTTCTTCCAGCGCTGAATTGGTTCAAGTACCGCGCTCTCCAGTTTCGGGAGGGCCATGGCTCCTGACGTACAGATGAAACATCAGGAGCAGGAATGCACGGGATTGAGTTAGAAAGCGCTGAGAATTTGAGGAAGTTCTCTGTAAGCGGAGATGCGAGTTCGTCTCGAGCGATTTTTTCAAGTCAGCGACTATTAAGCTTTCCGCGCAAACCGTTGGTGCATTTTTTGTTGCCTGGGGCATGACAATGTGGTTTGAAGTGACACGGGAGCCGCCTCCCCTCGATTGAAAAAAGAGGAACAACACGTTGGTGTAAACGTTGAGCAATCGCAGAGTCAGTTTTACTGTGTTTTGAGCCTGCCCCCGACGCACAACACCGCGATACTAAGACTTATACGGGTTGAATATCTCCATGGCAAACTCCCAAAAGCCGCGGGCGCGCTGATACATCAGAGCCCTGAAGTTTTTTGGATCGTCGATCCGCCATGCCTCCGGGGTGCTGAACCAGTATGCCGTTTCCTCGTTCCTCCACGTTTGGTAATAAACGCCCCACGCCGCCAGCAAGGCCTCGGCCTGCAAGGCGCCGTAGTTCAGCTCTTTCCCACAGTGGTACATATTGGCGGCGGCGCAGTAGGAAACTCCAGTCCAGACTTCAAATTGATGCAGATACTCACTGTCGCCAACACCAGGCAGGGAATCAGGATGAACCGCATTCGCGACGCCGACATTGCCGACCCCGTTTCCACTGCTGTCTTTCAGCGCAAGAACACCGCGCTTGAATAACTGGTGGTAGTGGGATGCCATGCGTTCCGGAGTCAGCACCGAGGGCAGTCCCGTAACATCGACATAGCGTTGCCCCACCATCGCATCGCCCATCAGGTCATCATTGTGCTGATTGTACTGATAATAGCTATACTGTGCGTTCCAGAACTGCTTTTCCGTACTGGTGCGGGCTTTGTTTAGCAACTCGCCGATCTCCTTCGCAAAGCCATTGTCTCCCCGCCGCTGGGCAACAGCTTGCATCATTTCCAGCGCACCCAGCCAAAGCACTGCGTTGAACAGCTTATTCTCAAGGTACTCGGAGCTTTTCATCTCGCTCAGCCCATCGCCATCGAGGTCGGTCGTGATTTGGTAGCGGTAGCTCCGAACCATGGCTGGCCAGACTTCTTCTAGAAACGCATCGTCCTTGGTTTTATGCCAGTAGGCGTAGCACTGCTGAATGAACTTGGGTGAAAGTTCAGACCATGGCGTGGTGATTCGCCCCATTATGCCATGGGGGCTCTGGTTATAGCCCCGGCCATAGCCGTCGTAGGCAAACAGGGGGTCGCCGTAAAGCGCGCCAGCATCGTGCGGGCAACTGCCGTCGGGGGAATCCATGACAAAATCCCTGAACAACAGCAGTGTGGCACGCTCCTGTTGCGGCCAAAGATCGCGGTTGCTGCGCGCCGGGTGATGACGTACATCAAAGGACTCGGCAAATGCATACTCCTGGCACTCCATCACGAATGAGATGTGCTGTCCCGGCCGGTTGCCGAATTGTTTGGGTTTGGTGATACAACCGTTCTCCCAGAAAGAGCCGCCAAAAGTGCTATAATAAAGTTCATTGAGAGCGGCTTGCTTCACCCACTCCGGGTGTTCCCCATTTTGGATGATGGGTGCCTGCCAGCCATCGACTGCGGCGAGCCACTCGTCGCGATGCAGCAATGCCTCTTCGCAGATGTGGAACGACTGTTCCGGAGCGAACGGGAACCACTCGGTAAACCTCCTCCACCAGCGTGTTCCAGAACCGAACTCCATCTGCGGGAAATACCAGCCGAGAGCAAAAGGCACCGTAACACTTGCGCCGGGATCAAGTTCTACCGTGACACAAAGCGCGCCTGCGGGGGTTTGGCTGGACTGGACGAGGTTCTGGTTCGCCAGCATGCCGTCCGCGGCAAAAGCCTTCCAAATATCCGCACCGTCGCCGTTGCCGTCCCACACCGGCACATAGGTGGATGCATGATTCGTCGCTATGCACCATTCCGATCCCTCGGTCTCGGGAGCATTCCTCTGGTCATGCGCCTCCATCAGAATCGCGGCCACTCCGCTCTTGGGACTCTTCATGACCCGGTTGCTCAATCCGCGCCGCTCCCGCGCACTCTTGCCAGCATCTTGATCCAGGCCCATCGGAGTATTCTGCGGACCGATGTAGGGAGCATTCGGGAAAGTGAGCATCAGCGATAACCTGGCCCTGGTTTTGGCTGGATTGTGGGCCTTGAACAAAAACAGAGCAACAGGATACGAGGTCTCGCGATAGTTGTCTTTTATCACGGGGCTGAAGAATTGCATGGAAATGGCGCTTGAAAACCCCTTGTAGGAACACCAACCTTTCGGAAACAGGGCGCAGTACTCGCCCTCGCCGGGTTTCAGTCTTGGCCATGCCGGAAGAACGTCATCCGTCGCCAAAGTCCGCGCATTCACTTCGCCCGCCATCTCTTCGCGCACATGAAATGCGGCCTGGGATTGAAAGCGTTCCTCATATCGGCCAGCTTTCAATTGCCATGGGCCGAAGGAGCCGCACAGGTTATACATGAAGTTCCCGGCACCGATGCCGCCCAGCGGAATCCCCTTCTTGGTGCGCGTGAGGGTATTCAGGCCGATCAGGTCGCCTGAGTCCTTGTCCTTTTCAGGGCGCAATTCGATTTTCGGAAGACTACCAAGGGGCCTCCTCCAGGCACACGATGGAATAGGCCACATCTTCGAATCATCGGCAGGATTTACGGCCGCGATTGTTCCCTGCTCCGTGTCGCCTGCTGATGCCGGCTTGGCAATCCCGAGCGGACCCGTTGCCGCCAACAGGCCTGCCACCGACGATGCCCTCAGAAAACTGCGCCGGGTAAAACCCCTCTTATTCATCACGCCTCCAGCAAACGATTGGAATAGCTGCAACAGCCCCTAAGTCTACGATCAGGGATTCCTTCTGTTCAACTCGTTAAACGGCACGGTCAAATTCACGCCGCTCTTGGAATTCGGGCATCGTGAGTACGTTGGATCGCAGGTAAAACGGTACAAACCGCCATCCCAGCACGAGCAGCATCAGGCAAGCCAGCCATTCAAAGTGTCCAACCGCCAGACCGGAAGTCGCTCCCGAACCTGCCAAGCCAATAAAGAGTTCCGTCGAGATATTGGATACGAACAGCGACGCGCCAATCGCGAACCAGCCAACGTTCCTTCCGGCAAGAAAGTAGTCTTGCGAATTTCGATCCTTGCGCGAGGGGTAGAAGCCGATGGCGAATACGATAGAAAAATAACAGCCGATAATCGCCAAATCTACAGGGGCGAGCGCGCGATGACTTAAAGCAGAAGTCGTATGGTTCATGCTGTGGCTAACCTCGCGGCTAAAATCGTCAAAGTGAACACATCCTTGGAGTTCGCTCGCGTTCAGGTTCTTGCAGCAGCCCTCGCTCTCGGTATAAACCGACTCGCTGTGCGGTGCCAATGGTTCTCATCGTGAACTTCGAATCCACTGCCCTCAAGCACGGAGGAGAGAGGTTTTTGGCTCCGTGCGGCGATGCGCAGAGTCCTCTGGCTTGATGGTGTTATTGGTCATTTCCTTATCTCACTCGCTTCGAATAGTTCACGATTTGAGGTTGTAGGCCCCTCGGAATACGTCGAGAATAGCGTTCCGCGGACGAAAGGAACCTTGACAAGCTCTGCGGTGGTGCGTAAAAGAAGAACGCACGAACCCGGTTTCCTAAACCGACCAGAAACTTTCTTTTTAAGCATTGGGCGGATCTTGCAGAGCACGCACAGTCGCCGCCGATTGTGTAAGCAGAGCCAAAGGAGATCGCATCATGACCAAGTCTGGTTTCTCGCGCCGTGATTTTTTGCACAGGAGCGCAGGGTTGGCAGGTGCTTCGCTTGTCGGCAGCTCTATTCTGTTGGAGCCCGAAGCCTCAATCGCTCTCCCTCGCATGACTGCCCCCAGTGACAGAGTTCGTTTTGGAATTGTAGGAGTTGGCATGGAGGGCACCGGGCTGCTGACAACTGCAGTTCAGCTCCCCGGGGTAGAGTGCGCAGCCGCTTGCGATCTTTATGATGGCCGTCACGAACTGGCGAGGGAAATTGTCGGAAAACCGATACGGACGACGAGACGCTACAAAGAGTTGCTCGACGACAAAGAGATAGACGCCATCATCGTTGCGGTTCCCGACCACTGGCATAAACAGGTTGTAGTGGACGCCGTGAGCGCAGGTAAGGATGTGTACTGCGAGAAGCCGATGTCGCACAGCCCTGCAGACGGCGTGGCGATGGTCGCAGCCGCGAAGAAGACGGATCGCATCGTCCAGATCGGCGCACAGCGGACCAGTTCCGTTTTGTGCGCCAAAGCCAAAGAGCTTTACGCCAGCGGAGCCATCGGTGAACTGAGCCTGGTCGAAGGGGGTTTGGGCCGCAACGATCCCACCGGAGCTTGGGAATATCCGCCTCCCGCAGACTTGTCTCCCGAGAACCTGGATTGGGATACGTGGCTGGGTACCGCACCGAAGAAGCCTTTTGACCCTTATCTATTCGCGCGCTGGCGTTGCTGGAAGGAATACGGAACGGGCTTGGCGGGCGACTTGCTTGTTCACTTGCTCAGCGGGATGCAATTTGTTCTTGGAATCAATGAAGCTCCCAAACGAGCGTCGGCTTTTGGCGGCATTTACCGCTGGAAGGATGGGCGCAATACACCCGACGTGCATCCGGTTCTGTTTGAATACGCAGGTGTCCCGGTGTACATGCGCTTGACGCTGGGGACGGAAACTTCGGAAGTCACCCGGTTTATGGGTTCCAAGGGCATCATCGAACTTACAGAGTTTGGGGTCAGCTACACCCCGCAACCCGGGATTGACCTGGCTCCCAGCTATTACTGCAACGGACTTCCGAGCCGCTTGAGGAATGCCTATTTCAAGCAGTGGCACGAGGAGCACGATCCCAAACCCGGGGATGAACCTGCCCCGCAGACTATAAGCTATCGGGGGAACGACTATGATGATCTGCGGCCGCACCTTTGGAATTTCTTCCAGGCCGTCAGGTCGCGGAAACCTGTCGTGCAGGACGTGGTGTTCGGTCACAACGCAGCGCTCGGCTGTCATATGGCAAATGAGTCTTACTATCGGAAGAGCCCGGTGTATTGGGATTCCGTTTCGCAGACTGTAAAGTCCTAAGGCGCTGATTGCTACAGCCCGATTGCGAAGCGAGATCGAAGCCCCGTGGTCGGCGAGCCGCTGTTTGGCTCCAAAGAGAGGGGGATCCATAGTTCTATGAAGCTCCAGAGGATCGTATTCGTGGTAGTAGTGGCCATCTCGATGTTGTCCGCCCGGCCGTACTCCCCAGCCGGAAAATCCGCGAAAAGCAACTCCACTCCCGAATCCGTCAACGCTTTTCTGGGGCGCTGGGATTTGACACTTAAAGCGCCAGATCGGGACTATCCTTCGTGGTTGGAGGTTAGCGAAGAGGGCGGAATATTGAGGGCTCGCATGGTGGGGCGCTGGGGGCATGCCAGGGCGCTTCCCAAAGTTGAATTTTCGAATGGCCGACTGACGTTTGTTTCTCCCAAAGAGGAAGAAGAAACTCCCACCGACATAACGTTCGAAGGACAACTTGTTGGGAACACGCTGTCAGGAACAATAAGCGGACTGAAGGGAGGCACTTGGCAATGGATCGGTACACGCGCGCCGTCACTTAAAGAAAAGGCGGCTCCCCAATGGGGCAAAGTGATTCAATTGTTTAACGGAAAAGATTTGACGGGGTGGAATCCGAGCGGGCCACCAACGTCCACGTGGAAAGTTGAAAAAGGAAACCTGGTAAGTCCAGGAAACGGTCCAGAGCTGGTCAGCAATTCAAAATTCGACGATTTCAAGCTGCATGTGGAATTCAATTGCGGGCCGAGTTCCAACAGCGGCGTTTACTTGCGCGGGCGTTACGAAGTGCAGATCGAAACGGATTCCGCCGACGAACCGCCGAGCCATCACACTGGCGGAATTTATGGATTTCTGACTCCTACTCCGGAGCTGCCGCGCAAGGCGGACGAATGGCAGAGCTTTGATATCACGTTGGTGGGAAGATGGGTTACCGTGGTGCAAAACGGCGAGACGATTATCGACCACCAGGAGATTCCCGGCATCACGGGCGGCGCGCTCGATAGCCACGAAGGCCTGCCAGGACCAATTTATTTGCAGGGAAGCGAAAAAGGACACGTTGCCTATCGCAGCATTGTCATCACCCCAGCGGAAAAGTAGCGCGGGAAGATCGATCTGGGACAAATAATGACTCATTTCTTGCGCGACATTCTTCGCTAGCCGAATGAGTTACGGCGGACATTCAACTTCGGCTTGTTTGCCTCGGTGATGTGGCCGATCATCGTATCGCTGGCCCTCAATTCCGTGGCGGAATACCAAGGCTCCTTCTCAGGTATTCCCGGCACCGGAATCATCGGCGGCGCCATGGTGCCCGTGGTCATCGGCCGCATGGAGATTACGCGGGACTTCGCAGCGGCTTGGTGTTTCTCTACGTCACCTTTGGCGTCGTCCTCAGCGTGGGCTTTTGGGCGCGGCCTCTGATCAACAACGCCACCATTCGTCTCAAGAAAACCTCCGTCGAACCTGCCGTTTGGCGAAAGCTCTCTTGGTGCGCTTACAAGGAAACCGCACCTCAGGGATGAAAGAAGAACAGAAAGGATCGGCGATTCGTTAGCCCACACGGAGGTAGGTCGAGTACTGCTCGTCCGAAATAGCGGTAAAGGGTAACAGATTCAGCGGCCCATTCGAAGTCTCGACTTGCCAATTTCGCTCGCCCGTCTTTCTCGCGGACAACAATTGCGCACGCGTGACCGCCGGCGTGGTGTTGGTGACCGCAAACAGGACCAGCGGGCCACACAGCAACGCAACCGTGTTTGGATGCCGGGCGTGAATGGCCTGCAGACGCTTGGTCAACGGTAAATCCAATTCGATGCGATCACCTTTTTTCCATTGGCGGCGAATCGTCGCAAAAGTGCCGGGGACCACAGGCTCCGGCGCGCACTTTCCGTTTACGAAAATCGAGGCACCTTCGGCCCACGACGGAATCCGGAAATTGACGGCGAAGTCCGTTTTCCGGGAAGCCACCACTTCGAACTGGATATGGCTGTCAAAGGGATACGAACTTTTTTGGCTGAGCGAAACGTGCGTGCCGTTCTGAATCCAGCGGACCGTTGACGGAATATAAAGACTCACATAGACGCCATGCGGGTCACGCACGTACGTGTTAATCCGATAGTCGGTCGCAACCTGAGGCAACGTGCCCGAACAGCAAGGCCAACCATGATCGGAATAGACCTTCCGCCCGTTGAAGTTGTAATCGGAATAGTAGAAGGTCCGGCCGTCGGGTTCTAATGGCTTCGCTCCGAGTACGGTGTTGTACATGACGCGTTCCATGCTATCGCCGTAGCGTGACTCGCGGGTGACGCGCAGCAAGTAGCGCGTCAGCTTGAAGTGCGCGTAGGCGCCGCAGGGTGTCTCAAAACTCTGGTGAGTGCTTGTGAGGCTGGAGTTCACGTCGTCGCTATCGGGGGCACGAAGAGTCTCGTCTGGCCCCCAGCCGCCGGTCGCAAAACTTTGCGCGGTCAAGAAGTCAAAGGCGTTTGAGGCGGCACGCAGATGCTTCGCGCTGCCCAGAGTTAGATAGGCCTGCATCGCCGAACACAACGCATTCACGTGACTGTAGGCATGGCGGCCCGCGAAATCGCTGCGGCCCCCGGCGAGCGGACCAAAGTATTCATCGTCCAGATATTGAGTGCCCAGCGCGCGATATCGTTCGCCCGCACCCCTTTGGTACGCCAGGAAGAGATTTTCTGGCATCGTGTAGGACTCATCCCAGGTGTAGGACTCATCCGTTCCCGGCCGCCAGCTCTGACCGTGCTCGATGGCTTTCCCGGGCAGGAATGGCAGAGCCGTATCGGTGGTGTGTTCCAGAATGCGATAGGCATCGGGGTCGCCGGCCAATTGATGCGAGTCCATGAGTCCGCAGACCAACTTGTCGTAGCAGTAGGCGGGAAAGCGGTTTTTCTCATAAAAATTGCCGGATATCGTCTTCGCATACAGGCGATTCAAGCGGAGAACCTTGTCGCGAACCTTCGTGTCCCGGTTAATCGCGTAGGCACGCGCCAAGGCTGAGACCCACTGCCCGAAGGTTGCTCCCGGAGCGAAGCCAGCGTCGAACGTGTGCCAGTCATAGTCCGGAACATACTGATACCAGCCGCCCAATTCATCGCCCGGAGCAGGTTGTCCGCCCATCTGGCGGAAGGGCTTGAGCAGGCTGTCTTCGCTCAATCCCATAAGCACAGAATGCGTCTGTTCGAGTTGCTGATTGTGGAGATCACTCGCCAGCATCACGTCGCCGTAGTCGAACTCTTGCAGGGACGGGCGAGTGGCGGCAGCCGCCGGAGATCCGCGCATCCAAGAGGAAGGAGTTGCGAGTCCAAGCGTTAGCAGCGCAGTGGAATATGTGAAGTGCCGCCGCGAAATCTTATGTTTGGTCATGGTCTGCAGTCCTTTCTGAGGCCCAGCGTGCGCACTTTTGGGCAAGCGATTTCGCTGCGATTCCAAGGGACGAGGTGCGGGGGATTTTGGGCAAGCTGAGGGTTTTCTTGGGCAAGAGCCGGGTCCGTCGCGGCGCTAAGCCGCATGGCGTCCTCACAAGACGGAGTAAAGCCGACCGAAACTGAAAATTGCACCAGTTCAATTTCAAAAATATCGTCACAAAGTTGGCACCTGGGTCCGGCTGGGCGCATTCGAGCTATTTTCCCACTCGTTTTTGTCGGCTTTTTGGCACGCTTTTTGCGTGTTGAAAAAATTCAACTCGCCCGCCGTCCAGCGAATGGACAGTCCAGCAACTCTCACTTAGGCACGAATCGGTATCTGTCACCAGATACATTCTCGCGCACCAGACTCTGCTTTGCCGGGATGGGTATGCAATCTCGATGCTGGCTCGGATTGACGACAAATTTAACGAATAAGGAGACTCCAATCGATGAGCCCACCTGGTCCGTAATGTCTCCGATTGGTCTCGCATAGAGCCTGACGCCAAACGCGTGGTCGCTCACCTTGCGTGGTCCGACGTACGCTCGACCGGCACCGACGTGGGTCCTCTCAACGATGAGGTTCGTACAGTAGTGTTTATCACGGTCAGGTTCCTTGATGTCAAGGTTTCTAACTTTAGGAGTCCCATCCCCGGCCTTGTATGGAGCTTCTAAGTACCCGTCTTTTCGATACCAATCATACGACGGGCCCGGGTCGAAATATTCATAGAAACCGGGTGAACAATCAGACTTACTTGCGTCCTTAACACCTGACACCACAATGTCGGCTACAATTCTGCTGTTTGTTTCCCAGATGTAATCGTTCCAAAGAGAGTAAATATAAACTACACTATTTAATCTTAGTACCTGAAGGGCCAACGAACGCCCCAATGCGTCGCCAAAATCCGCAGCTGCTCGGGCATTCGACTGTCACCGTAACCATGCGTTATACGCACACAAATCTCGACTCGAAGAAGGCGGCGGTCGCAAAGCTTGTGAGTTTTGGCGACAATTTGGTGACAGTTGCTCCAAAATGCAGCAGTCGAAGGCCTCAACTGTCACAAATGACCCTCTAACCCCTAGAGTGCGCTAGAATTAAGAACGGAGGGGTGGGTGAGCGGTTGAAACCGGCGGTCTTGAAAACCGTTAGGCCTCAAAAAGGCCTCGTGGGTTCGAATCCCACCCCCTCCGCCAGCCAGTCTTGGACATTCTCTCTCCGGCCAGCTAATACCAAAAAGTATCGAGTTTGCGGGCCGAAAAGCGGTAAATGCCAAGGGGATAGGGAACTAGAGTCTCTTTAGTCCGCCAAGTGTGGTAGCACACGTGCGATTTTTCTCCACTCGTACCTTCGACAGTTCACTTTCACTGGAACCGGGACACCGCAGAACTTCCTTCGAAAGAGCAGAACAACTGGCCAAGACGGCTGATAGCGTGCTCGCGAAGACCGATAAAATCTCTCACGGCTCGATGCATTACACGGATTTCAAGTTTCTTAACCCGTTCGATGTAGCTCATCCGGTGAAAGTTCAATTTCATGTGAACGACAAATGGATGTACGCCAACCCGCAGGCGGCGACTCTCGAACAGTTGACCGCCGCACTTACCGCCATCCCCATTCGCGAGGCGCATCTGACGGCGCTTCTTCCGAAGCCCGATTCGAAAAACGACACAAATGACAAGCGGGAAGAGCAGCCCATTGATCTTAAGGGTCCAAAGTCGTACTCATTGAGTGTGAATCTTCGTTTTGATTCCCTGGCCAAATCGGATGCGCCGCCTCGCAGCACCCTTCGGATCGACAAAGACTTCGCCGAATACGAGTCCGGCGACGAGTGGAACGGAAACACGTTCCATGCTTCCCGCTCGCTGACGTTTCGGGTCTCCTCCGGCCAACGGATCGTCAGAAAAAACTCAACGAGTCGTTGATATCGAACGTACGATCACAGACGTGGGAATCCAGATGATGTACCAGCACGGACATGAGGAAGCCGAGCGCAATTGATTCAGGAATTGCTCCATGAGGGATACACGCGCTCAAGCAGTACAAACCGACGGACGAGAAGACCATGCTCATGCACTCGGTTACTGCCATGATTGAAAATGGGTTCGTTCATTTGCCGCGAAAGGCGGCGTGGCTCGCCGAGTACCTGCATGAACTCGCCAGTTTCCAGAACGCCAAGTACGAGGATCAGGCGGATTCAACCTCGCAAGCGCTCGATTGGTTCAAGCAATTCAGCACAACTTTGTTGCTCGGCCTCGTGGAGTTCATCAAGCGGGAGGCTGCGAAAGAGCTAGCGGCCGGAGGTCGAATTTCTGATTCACCGCTGATCAATCGAGACGCACTGCTTCGCGAGTGGGATTTGGGAAGCCGGTCGTTTGGAGGTCGTTGGTTGGCATTTGGCGAGACCTGTCGGATCGGATTCTGACAAAGTGCTGCTTTGGATCTCGCCGACGATCTACCTAACTTTTTCGGTGCCTTCTTTTCAGGTCCGATCCTCGCGAAGCTCGATCTATTTTGAACCAAGTCCGGAAATCAGCACGATGCATCACATTGCGCCGCGACTACAGGTTCCCCATGCGTGCGACGTCGCCCTCGTCGGCTATTTCAGGATGACGGCGGTTTGGTCTTCCCACTTAGAAGAACTTGTGAGCCGATACTCTGATGGTCCCTGCGCTTACAAACGTGTGTGCAACGCAAAACAAATATGAAATTTGTGTGACCCATAGCATGTCAAATCTAGGAGGATCCAAGATGCGTGTTGGCAAAAACGAGCGGCACTACACAGAACGCATCGGTTGGCTACGTGCGGCGGTACTGGGTGCCAACGACGGAATTCTTTCAACATCAAGTCTAGTACTCGGTGTGGCGGCATCGCATGCCACCCACACCAACGTTGTGGTCGCTGGGGCTGCCGGGCTAGTGGCCGGGGCCATGTCGATGGCTGCCGGCGAATACGTGTCTGTTCACTCACAGGCAGATACCGAAGAGGCCGAACTCGAACTTGAGCGCGAGGAACTCAAAGCAGACGACAAAGGGGAGCACCAGGAGTTGATGGCTATCTATAGTCGCCCGCGGACTAAATCCTTCTCTCGCGAAACAAGTCGCGGACCAATTGATGATCCATGACGCGTTAGGCGCGCATGCCCGCGACGAACTAGGTATTTCCGAAGCGCTCCGTGCGCGCCCGATTCAGGCTGCGATAGCATCGGCCGGCAGTTTCGCCCTTGGGGCGGCTATGCCTCTCTTGGTTACTGCCATGGTTCCGACGGCGGGCTTGATCCCTTTTGTCTCCGGAACTTCGCTGGCCTTCCTCGCGCTTCTTGGAAGGCTTGACTGCTTACGCAGGCGGTGCAGGGGTAACTGCAGGCGCAATGTGCGTCACATTCTGGTGCGTTAGCAATGGCGCTAACTACAGGAGTCGGATTGCTGTTTAGAACAGTCGCTGCGGGCTAACACCTGATCAGCCGCCTAATCGGACATTTGCTCTATATGACAGAGGAACGGAGCCTCACGCCTTTCAGGGAGGCTGCTGAACCGCGTCGTTTGCGAGTACGCCGTAATCCACAACTTCTCGCGCGGCTGATCCAATTGCTGGCGCGCTTACGGAGATTTGAAGGCAGATGGACAACTTTTCATTTTGGTGAGACATCCATCGGCGGGGGTGTCCGGCGGATTTATTCGCAGGAATTGTATGCGCGGTCGTGCTCAGCTACTCACAGGGTTCCCTCTTTTCGCCGCGGCTATCCCTAGTGCTACCGCCCAGGACCGGGTCGAATTGTTCGGAGGCTACTCGTTCGGCCACACCCACCGCACCAGCCGATTGAACGATTTTGTGCGGCGAGGCACGAGGGTTGGCAATGCCTTTGCGCGATCCGGTCCAAGCGATTGAGGAGTTTCAAGCATCCTACCTTCGGGTGTACATTCTCAAAGAGGCCGGAGGCTTTTATGCGATTGCTGGTGGTTGAAGACGATTTGGCCATTCAGAGGTTCCTCAAACGAGCATTAGAGGAGTCCGGATATCAGGTGGATGCAGCCGGCAATGGCAAAATAGCAGAATTCAAGGCCTTGGAAGGAATATACGATGCATTCATCATTGACCTCGGTCTACCGGACATCGATGGGCTAGATTTGATTGTAAGGTGCCGCGCCCAAGGGATTTCCGCTCCGGTGTTGATCCTCTCTGCACGCCGTTCCGTGGACGAGCGAGTGAGGGGATTGGAGCAGGGGGGAGATGACTATCTCACTAAACCGTTCTCCCTTGCGGAATTGCTTGCCAGATTGAGAAATCTCCTGCGCAGATTCTCCGCGCCACAGAACGATTCCGTACACCTACAGGCCGCGGACTTGCAACTGGACCTTGTGCGTCACGAGGCTCGACGCGGCGATCAATTGCTACAGTTGACCCCGCAGGAGTTTTCCCTTCTGGAATATCTTTGCCGAAATGCCGGACGCGTGGTTACGCGCACTATGATTCTAGACCACGTGTGGAGAATGCGAATTGATCCTGCAACGAACGTCGTAGATGTTCATATTTATCGCCTGCGCAGCAAGGTGGACCACAATACCTCGACGCCGCTGATCCACACTATTCGCGGCGTCGGATACGTCCTTAAGCATGCTTAAATTTTGGAAGGCAACTGCAGCTTGGCGCATTTCGATCTGGACAACTCTGGCGTTCGCCTTCGGAACAGCGCTAGCCTTCTCGATTGTTTATTTCCTCGTCGCGAATGCTATTCAAGAACGCAGTGACGCGTGGCTGAGTGGTGAAGCAGAGGTTCTTTTTCGGGTCTCAGTCAATACTCCGCAAGACCATCTGTACAACAGAATCGTTCGAGAAGTAGCCGAACTTGCCACGCAAGAGTTGCCGGACGAGCGAAATGCAAGGGGGCAAAGGCTCAACTCGGTTTTCTTCTTGGAAACCGATCCCACTAATGCTGCCAGTCCATTGTGGGTCGGGCCAGGCTCAGAGGCTGATTTTCAAAGGGCCATTCAACGGACTAACCCTGTTCCCGGCATCCCTCAGTCTATAAAAGTGGAAGGTTGGTCCACAACATTTCGAGTGGTTACTCGGCAAGAGAACGGGAGAACGATTTACCTGGGTCTTTCGACTCGTGGCGCTAGGCATCTGCTTCGCACGTTGACTGGCCGTTTCCTGGTGCTGTGGGGCAGCACAGTGTTCATGGGTTTTCTGATCTCCTATTTGAGCGCCCATCGTACCCTTCTGCGCGTCCAACGCATTACCGACACTGTGGCTCGAATCGGAAGCCAAGACTTAGGGGAACGCTTGCCCCAGCCCGTTAATTCCGATGAGATCTCGAGATTGGCTAAGACGTTCAATCACATGCTGGATCGAATTCAGGCATCCGTAAATGAGCTTCGCTCGGTAACGGACGCGGTCGCGCATGACCTAAAAAGTCCGGTAACTTCGATCCGCGGGGTTTTGGAATCCGCTCTATCCCGTGAGCCCGACGAAACTTGGCGGGATTCGGTCGGGGACGCAATCGAAGGCCTCGATGGACTGTTGAGCACACTGGACACCACACTTGATGTTGCAGAAGCTCAAGCTGGTGCACTTCGCCTGGAACGGACCACAGTCGATCTCTCCGCTGCGGTGAGACAACTAGTGGATCTCTATCAGCCAGCTATGGACGAACGCCACCACGAGTTGATAATTGACATCGAAGACCACGTTGGCATAGACGCTGACCGGAGTTTGTTGAATCGCGTTCTCAGCAATTTGGTCGAGAACGAAATCGCTCACTTACCCGCCGGCTGCCAGATCGTAATTCGGTTGCGGTCGCAGGAAGGATCAGCAAATCTGGTGATCGAAGACAATGGTCCAGGATTTCCACCCGATATAGCCAGCCGGGTGTTTGATCGTTTCGTCAGAGGGAAACAGTCACATGGGCATGGGCTCGGACTTGCGTTTGTGGATGCCGTTGTACGGGCACACGGTGGCAGTGCCAAAATCTCCGGCAGTCCAGCGGGTGGTGCCGTCGTAACTCTCTCGCTGCCTGATTTGTCTCTACACTGCATAACTTAGTCGATACGCGCAACGGATAGTTCCCCGCAACATAAGGCCGCCGTTTGGCCCCTCGGCATCTCAGGCACTGGCTTTCTTGGCGTTATTTTTCGGCCAGTTTCGTGCACTTGGAGCGCAGCTTCCGAAAGGAACTGGCTTCTTTGCGTAAACGCTTGCGCTCATAGCCGTCAAACATTGCCTTCTTCCAGGCTCGGAGCATCATTTTATGTCGTAAGCGGTACTCATCATAGAAATGCTGGAGTGAAGTTAGAATTCCATCGGCTCCCAGGCCGGGATAAAAGGCCTCAGACAAGAGTAAAAACAGCATCAAGACTTTGTCGATGACGCGATCCAAAGTGGTGCTTCCAAAGTAGGCTCGCGCCTCACCCGCATCGGCTGGGGAACACAGTGGGCCTGTATTTCGAGGAGAAGGCATTCATCTGACCAATTGGGAAGCACGACTCTTGCGTCACGTGAGCCACTTCTTTCTAAGAACTGCGGTGCTTTTGCCTTAGGGTGCTTCGAGAACGTCTTCCTAGGGATGTTGCGGATGTCCTGGCACCCACCAGACAGGCACCACTTTCGGTAAATGGAGTTTCCGAACGACCGGTCCCCATTGAGGCGCAAATTCCCGCGATATATTTGCAATCCCAATTTCCAGTAGCCCTGAAAGCGCGCGTTGTCCCGCGTGCGAAGTGTCATTGAATCCATCTGGCAAATAGGCCATACCAACAAATCCCCCGGCGGCTGCGCTTGCAAAATTCGCAAATGCAAAAGTGCGTCGGCCCGAATCGGTTCTATCGACGACGGTGAAGCCAACCGCATGGACGATCCTCTTCCCCACGCTGGCATCCTGCGCAGCAGATAGATAACGCGGGTCTTCGTGCAACAATGACCCAGTTAGAAACGCAGCCGTCCGCTTTGAAGTCTGCGTCGCAATGGCGCTCCCGTAAAGCCTTCCAAATGCACCCCCTCCGTCAATCCATTCTCGCGGGTAGTTATTCGGTGGGTGTGCCATGCGGATACCGGCTCCAAATGCTGGAAAAATCAACGCAGGTGGCCCAAATGCCTGATGAGCATAGATGGTGAACTTATCGTCCAATGTCAGTCGCTTTCTCGTCAAAAGCGCAGGTATGGGTCCAAACGGACCCTGAATGTCTGAAGACCCCGCGGGCATAGCAGAGCCCTGTTCTTTCTTTGGTGCAGTATTCTGGGCATCTTGAGATAAAGGTGCGTCTGGTAGGGCAGACACAACACCATCATCTGCTGACCGTGTGCCCGTTGCTTGTTGAGCCAGCGCGCACGCGCTTATCATAAGGGATACCGCAAAAGCGAATCCGACTCTCATGTTCTCTTATACCTTTCGATGTCCGGTCCTTCTTTCCTCGCTTCACTTTCTGCTTCGCCCACCTTGCCCCTATCCCGCCTCAATCTTCTGACGGGCTGCTATCGATATTTCGCAGTTATCACCGTCGGGAAAAGCCATGGCGGATATCCGGCCAAAACTCCTTCAGCAGATTCGCAATTCCATCCACGCCAATTTGCGTTCCCCACTTCTCGGCCGTTTTGCCAAAAGTGCGCTCCTGTGCCGGGTAATAGAGATTGGAAACGCCCGCGCCCATCAGGTTGCCGGCAATCTCGGAGAAATTGAAGGTGTTGCCGCCGGAATCTGTCCGCGTGATGAAAAGACGGCTGACGGCATAGCCAGTGCGGTGCACGAAACCTCCATGACCGAGGGTGTAGTAACGGGGATCTTCGTGCGTAGCCGCAGGAATAATCGCTTCCGTGAAGTAATTCCCAACCGCTTCGTCCATGAACGAATGCCAATAATACCGCCCATAACCTGAGGCTTCCTGATGAAACTCGGGCGATGAATTTACAGCCTGACTGTAACCGGCGAGCAACCCGGCGAGTATGAACGATGAATAATCAAAGCTGTCCTGCGTCGCCAGCACGAACTTGGTTTTGGGAGATAGAGGCGGAAGTATCGTGCTGGCGCTGACCGCACGATAATTTGGAATAATCCAAAGTATGCGTTTGGTTTGCTCTCCTTCTGAATCGTCGATTTGCGGATTAGGCTTAGGAGAGGTTGACGGACTTGACGGATAAGATTGGGAGTAAGACGGCTGTGGCGCATCCGGCAAAAGTGGTGTTTCTTGACCCATTGCAGCAATGGGTCCAACAAGGAAACCGAGACCGATCAGCAGATGGCAGACCACTCTAACGAAGGAGTGCCAGATTAGGCTACGCATTGTCGGTCTGATGCCTGGTCAGCTGCGGTCGCAATTAAAATGAACAAATTGTCATGTCCAAGACGTCGCAACGTCATTCTTGACTGATAGTGTTCCATCGAAGTCTTCGTTTGGGGGCCTAAGTGCCCAAGAGCACTGCTATACGGGTTGTTCCGCACAGGAAATGAGAATTCGGAAGGTCGGCGTGAAATGCGGCAAGATACAAATCGTCGTGGTGGACAAGCAAGAAAAGTACTGCATCAAGACCTAGAACGCGCTTGGAACTGGCAGGCAGCAGGGCTTGTAAGCGTAGCGGGCAGTCATCCGACCGACCCCCAAGCATCGCAGCACACTCCCTGTAAGTCCTGTCTTGCCGCGTGATTGGTCGATGAATTCTCTTTGCCGGTCAACGCGGCAATTGCTGAACAGAGCGTGGGGCTTCTTCTCCGCGGCGACGGAATCGTGAACGAACTCGTGCCAGAGGACCATGAATTCTTTGGGTACCCTGGAAGAATAGAACGAATAAATTCCGCGACCAGTGGTGGGGAGACGCTCGGTGAAAAAACTGTATATAGGAAACCTTTCTTTCAGGGCTACCGGAAGAAGAATTGCGCGCAGAGTTTGAGAACTTGGGTGTAGCGACGAAGATCGTTACCGTAGTTCGCGAACGGCCATCTGGCCAGTCCCGTGGATTCGGGTTCGTGGAAATTGCTAATGACGCACAACTGGAGAAAACAATCGCCACACTCAACCGGAAAGATGTGATGGGCCGGACGATCGTCGTGATGGAAGCGCGTCCGCAAACCGACGGTCGTTACGGCGGAGGAGGACGAGATGCCGCAGGTGGCCGTGGCGGCGGCCGTAGCGGCAATGGCAGAGGCGGTGGGCGCGGGCACGGTGGTAGACGCGGACGCGATTATTAGTTGACCGGGCCCCGCTCAGAAGACCTGCGGATTGATTTCAAAGCGTCGAGGCGAGAAAAACTAAAGATGTAGATTCGTACCGGCGAGGCGAGCGTCTTGCGGTGTGAATCACGTTCCGGGATAGTGGACCCGCGCAGGGGAAAATCGTCGGGCGGGTTTGCGGTTGGCCGCACCGAGCCTGTGTACGTCTCCTACAGTTGGCGCATTTTCCGGTCATCAGCAAGAAAGTGGGCTGCGATTAGGACTTGAGGGCATACCGTGCTCCCACGCGTCGCAAGGACGCCCGGACAGTGGAGGATGACCTCTGGGGGCTGGCGGCTAGTCGGGGCAATGCGGGGTTTTTGTACCAGCCTGCCGCCCCATCCGGCGGACAGGCAAGCCCGAGTCGCTCGCACCAGCGCAAGACGAGAATACACACCATCGATCAGATGCGTCGTCAGCCACGGTCATGATTAAAATGAACAACTTGTCATCTCAAAGACGTCGCAACGTCATTCTCGACTGATAGTGTTCCATCGAAGTCTTCGAGAGTCGTTTGAGAATCTAATGCCTAATGGATACCCAGTTATGGCAGGTCAGTCAGCTGGTCGCGCACGCTGAACGAAATCCCTGAATCCGTAAAGAAGGTACTCGTTCCTGACGTTCCGTCACCGGCGATCGGCGGCTCCGCTGACTCCGGCATCGGCTGGTAAATCGACCAAGAAACTGTCAATCATGAGAAAAGAAACAGGAGGATCGTGAGAATCTTACTTTATAGCCCCGACAACGGAGTGACGCGGAATTTCATGCCGCATCTTTGGATGTTTCTTCTCCAGGCGCTGACCCCATCTGGCCATGAAGTATTGCTGATCGATGGCAACGCACAACCAATGGATGAAGCCGGCATCGCACGATTCGTGCGGGACCACAACATCGGACTAGTCGGGATCGGGGCGATGACTCGGATGATCGCAAAAGCATACCGCGTCGCAGATGCTGTCCGCGCCACGGGTGTGCCGGTTGTGATGGGCGGACCTCATGTCACAGAAATGGCCGACGAGGCCCTCGGTCGAAGCGGCGGCCCGCGCCATGCGGACGCTGTGGCCCTTGGTGAAGCGGATGAGACGTGGCCCAGGATCGTGGAGGATGCCGCGCGCGGTGAACTCAAGGATATCTACGCTCCGGTCGATGACTTTGGCCAGGAACGCAAACCCAACCTTCAGTCATATCCGGCAATTCGGTGGGACAAAATCGATCTCCACCAATTTAATTTGGTTCCAAAAGTGGCGACACGCTATGCTCCAGCGTGTCGGTGAGGGCTGGGGCACGTTTCGCATCATTCCGATGGAGTCGGGACGCGGGTGTCCGTATGGCTGCGAGTTCTGCACCGTAACCGGCTTTTTCGGCGACTCGATCCGGTTTCGCACGAACAAGAGTGTCGTGGATGAGCTGCTGCTACTAAAATCGCGCGCGCGAAGCGAGCGCGGCCAGATTGCTGTCTTCTTCATCGACGACAACTTCGCGATCAACATCAAGCGGACGAAATCGCTGTTGCGCGATATCATCGCCGCCGGCGCACAGGTGAACTGGGTCGCGCAGATTAGCGCTAACCTGTTGCGCGACGAGGAACTCCTTGACCTCATTGCGGCTTCAGGCGGCAAGTGGATCTTCATCGGCATGGAGTCCATCGACCCTGCGAACCTTGCCGACGTGAACAAGGGATTCAACAAGCCCGGTGAGTATGCAGCCGTGCTTGAGAGGCTCGCCCAGCGCAACGTCTATGCGATCACTTCCTTCATTTTCGGCATGGATAACGACACGCCCGGGGTCGCGGAGCGGACGCTTCAAGAGATTCGCACCTGGCCCCCGGGGCTGCCTATCTTCGGTTTGCTCACGCCCTTACCGGCGACGCCGCTTTACAAGCGGCTCGAGGCCGCAGGGCGACTGACGCGGCCGAAACATTGGCAGGAGTTCATACCGTTTGCGATGGCCCACACTCCGCTGAAGATGACGATTGCGGAAGCTCATGCCGAGGTGAAGTACGGGTGGGCCAAGTCGTACAGTCCAGAGGCGATAGGAAAGGCCGTCGATTCGCTCGATCATAAGCCGTTGGGCTATCGCATCAACATCTTCATCGCACGAATGTGTTTTCGCGGAATCTACTTCCCTCAAATGGGCCGTTTGGCATGGGTGAAGCTCATTGCCCAGAATCGGCGGACAATTTTCAAGTTAGTGAAAGAAGCGTTTCGTGACTTCGCACCGCCCGCGGTTGAGGACTGGAGAAAACTTTGATGCTGGGCCTGAAGTCATTCACCCGAACTGAACCCACATTTGCCACGGTGAGTCGGTTTCGACGCCTCGCCAGCGTCTACGACATCGGGGAGTCGCTCATTTGTCACGAATAGCACCGAGGACATTTTGGTTGATGTGCAAGATTTCGTCGACTCGCCGGCATACTGAGAAAAACCCCGCGACGAGCAGGTTACGACCGTCGAGACCAACCTGTGCATTTTCCATTTGCTGCGTCGGCAGCCAGAAAGCATGGGAAAAATGAACAATTTGTCATCCATAGGATACTGTTACTTCATCCTTAACTGATAGCATTGCACTCCGAATCTGGCGAACTTTGGAGACTAGAGTTTCGAGTCGCTTATGTATCATTTGACAGTCGGTCGCGACATCGAGCTGGACTCATGTATTGTCCACTAGGCCTGCATGATCGAGAAGAGAACGTCAAATGAATCCGAACGCGGGGAAGTTCGTCCTTGGGGCGGCAATTCTAGTGTTTTCTTTCCCTACTCTCAGTTCCATTGCGGGCGCAGGTTGCCAGCGCCGCGCTGTCTGGCACCATCACCGACCCATCGGGAAAGGTCGTTCCCAACGCCAAAATCTCCGTCAAGAATGTCGCCACGGGTCAATCGGCGGAAACCCAGACCGATTCGGCCGGCCTCTACAACGTGCCAAACCTCATTGCCTGGGGATTACGAGGTTTCCGTCTCAGCAGAAGGGTTCAGCACCAACGTAGCTAAAGTGACGATCATCCACAGGAGCCAAGCAAACGATGAACTTGACGTTGGGTGGCGCGCTTTCGCTTGGGGACCTCGGCTTCTCTCCGGCTCAGACTCAGGGAAATGCCCAGGATCAGGCGAGGCTCGACAAGCGGTCGCATATGCTTAAGATCCATCAGCGGCTCGGTCTGATAGATACCGCTCCTCTGATCGCCACGGTCATCTTGGGGCCCGGCGCCGGCGGCAAGAGCACCAGTACAGCCGACCGCTATGCGCATCTTGCTCTCGGCTCGGTGACGGGGGATTTGTATTTCATGAGCGCTTACTATGCGATCCGCGCGCCCAAAATTCCGGGAACCGAAACCCGCGGGCCGATCCGCCTGCACAAAGCCCTGGCCTGGATTCACGGCCCAGGGATGATCTCGACACCCATCTTGGGGGCGATTGCTTTTGATCAAAAAAGCAAGGGGGAAAAGGTTCATGGCATCGCGAGTGCCCATGGAGCCGTGGCCATCGTGACAGCTGCGGCGTACGGAGCCGCTATTTTGTCCGTCTCCATTAAATGGTAACGAGGCCTCGTGAAGAAAAAGATAAATACTACTGATAGCCTTTTCCTGTTCCTCGCGCTTCCCAGTCATCGCCCAAACGGATAGCCAATGGGTTCTCGAACAATCCACTCTCACTTATCACGTGTCTCATCCCTTGCATCAGACCGACGGAGTCAGCCACGCGGCGCGAGGCAAGGGCGTTTGCCACGCCGGACAATGCGATTTCTTGATAGCGGTGCCCGTTAAATCGTTCGATTCCGGCGACAGCAACCGCGATCTTCACATGCTTCAAGTGACGCGTGGCGGGGCAATTTCCGATGGTCACTGTGCGCACTCAGTTTGCCCGAAGACGCTTCCGCATCCGCAACGATTCATGCCGATCTGGAGGTCCAGTTTGCCGGCCAGACCGCCAAGTATAAGCAGGTTCCCTTCGAGCACGCGAACCAGGGAAACGAGACGCGGATATCAGGCACGATTCCAGCCGACGCTGTCCGATTTCAAGATCGACCCGCCGTCGCTCTTATCGATGCCCGTGAAGAACGAAATACCGGTGCGCGTGGAAATGACCTGGCAGAGGCAGAAATGATGACACTTATACGCTCCCGAGGGATCCCCAGCGCCGGGGCCCGCTTGCTTCTGTTGGCTGGGCTCGGGGACCGGCTGGCGCCACACATTCCACGTCGCCAGAGGCAGCCTATGAAGTTGTAACGTCGAATCGGGCGGCTCGATTTCGGGCACCGCGAAGGACCCGGCTTAAAATGGAGAAGAAGCCATTCAGAAAGCGCTTTACATACTTTCAATTCTTGAAGTAGACACCGCCAAAGGCGCAGATGGTCTATGTTTATCGCAAGGGCGGTTTCAAAAGGCCTGATCGGCGCAAGGCCGAACGCCCCAAGGATCATTGCGTTTTATCCCCGAGATACTTTCTTTGCGGACTGTGAGGCTGACGGAGAATTGCCTCGATGGTAGTTGCCGCTGGGAACTGGGGCTTCATGGCGTGCCCGATGTGCGGGAGCAAAGACTTGTATCGTTCGCGTGGGAGGGGAATCTACGAGAGAGTCGTGCTACGCGTCTTCGATCGATACCCCTACCGCTGCAAGCAGTGCGGCGTTCGGTTTTATACGAAACGCCCGAAACTCGGCCTGGTTTCGAGCCCCGACTCGCGCCGCTAGTTGGTCAAAAAAGGGTCAAAAACTAAAGGGTTGTCAGTTCGAATCCAGCGCTTGAGACATCTTCTTCTTGAATCAAAAATCACCTGCGCAACGTGAATAACAGCTCAGTGTGGGTGCGACAGAGTTCAATATTGCGTGTTTCGGCCTGCAGTTCAGAACCAATTGTCTGATCAACCAAGGATTCGGTTTCGTCTCTCCTCCAACCAGGCGTCGAGTGACCATACGCCACTGCCGACGAGCACCAGGAAAATCAGACTTAGTAACATACATATATCGGTACGGGCTTCATGAAGCGTTGCCCAAAAGCCATTCTTCGCGAACGCGACGATTTTGGTTGAGTACACAGCGACGGCTATGATGATTAGAAGCGGCCATGCCGCCAGCCGCGTAGCAAGGCCAATCAATATAAGAGAGCCACAAGCAATCTCCACCACTCCGACGAAAGGAGCGGTGAACTGCGGCCAAGGGATGCCGATTTTCAGAAAACGGCCAACTCCGAGAGCACTGGGGAACAAAAACTTCTGTATGCCTTCGGAAAGAAACACCCAGCCGACCAGAATACGGATCAGCAAGACGGCCTTCGCCGTACGATCCACCCGGGTTGCCTTTGTGCTCGCTGCCATTTGACCTGTGTCCTCGCAATTCCCAATTCTACTAGGAACAGTGCATGGAGCCGAGCAAAGAGCAGCAGGGCGCCGTTCGCGCCCAAAAGCAACAAACGGTGGAAGCGTGGATCTTAATCCACCGAGAACCAGGGAGGATGTCGGGCTTTGTCACTAGGGCGCAAGCGCCTCACGGTATGGCTCGCCCGCCATTCCCTAGGCTTTGTATTGCAAAGTACTTTACAAGTGAAAAGCGTTCATATAGCTTAGTGCTATCGTCCTCGCATGGAAGATCGGAGAACCTCCCATGGAAACCGCACATCCAACGCAATCTCAAGGGCTTGGCAAACCACAATCTGGACAGTTTCCAGGGCTCCTCGGCGAGGCGATTCGATTTTGGGAGCCACGTCGCGCTGCGTATAACGTCCTCCTCACCGCGGTAACCGTGGTCTGGCTTATAGCGACTTGGCCCCATTTCCGCATGGCTCTAACCCTGTTCTCGCTGCTTCGTTTCGCCGTCCTTGCCGTACTAGCCAATGTTTGCTACTGCGCGGCTTACGTCGTGGACATTCCACTGCAGCGCTCATCTCTTAGCGCGGGGTGGAGGCGCGGACGATCGGTATTGTGGCTAGTAGGAACGCTCCTCGCGATTGTCTTGGCGAATTATTGGATCGCTGATGAGATCTATCAGGACTTTGGGAAGTAGAGTACCCGAATTCCGTTCAGCCCCTCTAAGCCCTGGAACCGATTCTAGGGTCAAGACCTTTTGTCTACTTTCGCTGTGCCGAACGTGACGATTCGCGGTTGCCCAGGTGGGTTACCTCGGGGGCCTACAATTGATGGGTGTGCGTCTAGAACTAGGACACCCTCGGTTTCCAGGCCCTAATGAACGCGCTAATGAACTTGCCCTCGACTTCGATGGCTATCGAATCGGCGTCGACTCCCTGAGCCCGTAGAAATTGCCGAGCGTCTTCCACCTTATAGACGCGGGTGGGTTCAATGGCTACGTCGTCAAAGCCTGCCGATTTCAACTTTGATATGTATTCCGAATCCTTCAATGCGCCGGCTACGCAACCAACCCAGAGTTCCATGTTCTTTCTAATGTTGTCTGGCACATCGCCTCGGACAACAACATCGGAAACCGCGAATCTACCGCCAGGGCGCAGGACCCGGAACGCTTCGGCCAGAACTCTATCTTTGTCAGCCGACAGGTTGATGACGCAGTTTGAAATTACAACGTCAACGGAATTCGCGGGGAGCGGTATGTTTTCGATCGCACCCTTTAGGAATTCCACGTTGTCCACCGCTGCCTTCTTTTGATTTTCTCGCGCCAGGGCCAGCATCTCGTCGGTCATATCGAGGCCGTAGGCCTTGCCACCTGGGCTCACCCGCTTCGCCGACAGCAGCACATCGATGCCGCCACCGGAACCGAGGTCTAGAACGATTTCTCCAGGTTTCAACTCTGCAAGCGCGGCAGGGTTACCACATCCGAGGGAGGCCAAAATGGCTTGTTTGGGAATTCCGGCAGTCTGCGTGACATCATAGAGATTCGCGGTGATGGGATCACCACCGCAGCATGTTGACGAAGGCGAGGTTCCGCACGAAGCCATACCGCCCGCAGACACTCTGATCGCTGCTTCTCCGTACTTTTCTTTGACGGCCTGGGTGATGTCGTTTGGCTCATTCATTTTCTTCCCCTTGAATCACGCGGCGAAGCGTAGTATATTCGCCTATACGAATATAGGGCATGCCGAAACCACCTGTCAATCTGATGTTTCGGGCGTTTTCTGACCACACCCGACTGCGGATCCTGCAGCTGCTGCTCAAGGGAGAGATGTGTGTCTGCGACATCGTGACCGTTATCCAGGTGCCACAGCCAAAGGCTTCGCGGCACCTGGCCTACTTGCGGAGAGCCGGGCTGATCCAAAAAAGAAAACAGGGCCTTTGGGCCTACTACAAGCTGACGGCTCCAGCGTCGCCGTTCCATCGAAGTTTGATTAAGTGCCTGAAAGAGTGTTTCCGCGATGTACCAGAGTTGGCGAGCGACGCGAAGCGGGCGCTACGTTCCTGCTGTGAAACCACACCAGCCTGCAAACCAATCAGATGACTACGATGACTCGGTACAATGTCCTGTTTCTCTGCACAGGTAACTCTGCCCGCTCCATCATGGCCGAAGCCATTCTAAACCGAAAGGGTAAGCCTGTGTTTGTGGCGTACAGCGCGGGCAGTCATCCGACAGGTACAATCCGGCCCGAGGCTCTAAAACAGTTGAGACTTGCACACCTATCTACCGAGGGACTACGCAGCAAGAGTTGGGAAGAGTTTGCGGCGCCGGGTGCTCCACAAATGCATTTCGTCTTCACCGTTTGCGATAGCGCCGCGAAGGAAACCTGTCCTGTTTGGCCGGGCCAGCCGACGACCGCGCATTGGGGTATCCCAGACCCAGCGTGCGTAACCGGATCGCCAGATGCGATAGAGCACGCCTACCAGGATGCGTTTATGGTGCTGGACCGACGGATCGGTCTGTTTCTGTGTCTGCCTTTGGCCAGCCTCGATGCGTTGGTCACCAAGAGAGAAGTTGACCGGATCGGCCAAGAATGACCGCTACTCTACCGCGTCGGACTGTTTCAGAGTTTCTTGGTACTGGATTTCTGGTCGCTGCCGTGGTCGGTTCCGGGATTATGGGCGAACGGCTCGCTGCAGGCAACGTTGCAATCGCCCTTCTAGCGAACACGGTGGCCACAGGCGCCGCGTTGGTCGCGTTGATCCTTACGTTCGGGCCGATCTCGGGTGCCCATTTCAATCCGGTCGTCACGCTTGCGGACGCCATCGAGCACGGCTTGACGTGGACTGACGCCGCCTGGTACATCGCCGCCCAATGTTTGGGTGGCGTTGGCGGAACGATCACGGCCCATTTGATGTTTCGGTTGCCGCTGGTTTCGATTTCACGGCATGGGCGAGGCGGTCCGGCGCAGAATTTCGGTGAGTCTGTCGCAACGTTTGGTTTGCTGGCAGTGATCTGGGGCTGCTCGCGACGGCGTTCCGAGATGGTTCCTTTCGCCGTTGGAGCGTACATCACCGCGGCATATTGGTTCACGGCATCAACCGCGTTCGCCAATCCCGCGGTCACGATCGCGCGTTGTCTAAGCGACACCTTCGCAGGCATCCGGCCGGGCGACGTTCCGGGCTTCATCGCTGCTCAGTTTCTGGGAGGCCTTACGGCGACAGTTTTGTTCCGGTGGCTGGTTCCTCGCTTGCGGGTTCAAGCCGAAAACATTCTGGTCCCTCATGGCTCGGAACGAATTCGGTAGCTGACCGAGGGCGGACGCCACCCGTGAGGTGGCATCAAACGCAGTCCTTGGCTAAAGCCGCAGTACAGTTTTGCTCCGGCTCAATAACCGAACAGCTCGACGCTAGATCACCTGCATCAGAACACGTATCATGATCTTCACGAGAGACCAGGAGCGTCAATGACGATCACCAGCAATTGTCTAAGACTACTCCTGTTTCTCCTCCTGATGCTGGCCATTCCGGGCGTATGGGCGCAAGGGCCTCCATATCAAACTGACGATCCCACGCCGGTAGACTTTAAGCATTACGAGGCTTCTCCACCCCGGAAGTTTCCCCTAGATCGCAGTGATCTTCCTATGCCGCAAGCTCACGGCGACGAACCGAACACCTTATGCCAGGTTTTTTTGGCTAACAGGGAATTTCTATTCCCTGCTCTTTCCCTGATCCTTCCCTGATCGTTCCCTGTTCCGATTGGTCCCGAAAACCCAGGTTTTCCCGCTAAAACACTCTCCAGCATGCAGTTATCTCCGAATAGCCTGGGGCAAAGGAGCAAAATTCCCTGTATTTTTCCCTGTTAACTTAAATTTTGGCCGGAGCAAGAGTTCGCGCGCGACTGCATCCACCGCCAACCAGTCTTGGACATTCTCTCTCCGGCCAGCCATAACCACAAAACATCGAGTTTGCGGGCCGAAAAGCGGGAAATGCCGTGGCGATGAGGGCCTAGCTAGAGTATTTCTAGCCTGCCAAGTGTAGTAGCACCCGCGCGCTGTTTCTCTAGTGGTGGTTTGGGCAGTTCCCTTTCACCAAGGCTGGGGATTGCGGAGGTTCCTTCGCCAAAGCAAAAAAGGGAACCGCGAGTTCGAATTGACTGCGCTGCGCCAGCCCGTCTCGGATCCTTTCTCGCAAGCAGGGCAAGAACTGGTCCGAACGGTAATGTGCTGGCACCAAGTCATGCGCATTGCCAACAAATCATGCCCCTCATGCATCTAAACTCGTATTCGTTTTCGAGGAGGATGGCATGAATCGATTGACCCGCGTCGCATTCGGCTGTGTTGCATTCACCGCGCTGTTACTGACTCGTGGGGTCTCGCCTAATTCCAGTTCTCCGGCGCACGTTGTTCCCGCCGCCACCATGCACGAACCGCGGGCCGACCACACGTCGACCCTGCTGCCGGACGGCCGAGTACTAATTGCCGGGGGCATGGTGGAAAACGGCGTCTTCCTGAACTCGGCCGAACTTTATGATCCGAAGCAAGGAACCTTTCTGGTCACCGATAGCATGCGATCGAGCCGGGTAGAGCACACGGCAACTCTTCTCCCCAACGGCAAGGTGCTAATTGCTGGTGGCTTGGCGGGCCGGGCTCTCGAGGGCGGACCGGGCGTGGTGGCGACGACTGAGATCTACGATCCCGCAACTGGTCACTTTACTGCGGGTCCTCGGATGAGCGTGCCGAGAACGGGTCATGCCGCCGTGCTGCTCCGAAATAACAAAGTGCTAGTGGTGGGAGGGGCCGACAACAATGGACCTTTGGCAACCGCGGAAATTTATGACCTGGCGTCGAATCGATTCATCGCCACGACCAGTATGCACACCGCGCGAGTGGCACGTTCCGCAGTAGCCTTGTATGACGGCCGCGTGTTGGTCACCGGAGGCGGAAACGGGCGTTCGGCCGAAGTGTACGATCCCACTACAGCTACTTGGCGTGAGGTGGGCGACATGACCTCGGTGCGGCAGAAGCACGCAGCGACCTTGTTGCCCGACGGCCGCGTTTTGATTACTGGCGGCGCTCCGGACAGCCACTGGCATCCGTTACGCACTGCCGAAATTTTCGATCCGCACACCAACAGTTTTACTGCTGTCGCCAACATGGAATTGGCGCGTTTTAAGTTGCCCGCTGCGACGGCGAGACTTAGAAACGGCAACGTGCTGCTCGCAGGTGGTGCTGCTGAGGTTGAGATTTATGACAGTTCAAGTGGTGAATTCTCGAGCGCTGGAAGCGTGTCCGGCCCCCATTTTTTTGCCGCAGCCACGCCGCTCGATGACGGTCGAGTACTGATAACGGGCGGCTATGGTTTGCCGGATGGGCGGCCCAATGGCCCTGTTTCAACCGGGCAGGCGTGGATTTATCAACCGTAGCGTTAGTTTTTCGCGGCCACGCGATTATCAAACAAGCGGATTGACGAAAAAAACTCGTGCAAACCTATTTCGTCGATTTCGAAGGGGTTTGGGTAACGCCTCTGCCCCAAAGAAGGACCTTCCGATTTACGCGAGCAGGAGCCGCCACCGGAATTCCAGGCAAAAGCCTTCAGCTCGTTCTGCTAAGGACCGCCTGACAAAAGGGCCCTACGAGTTCGAATTGACTGCGCTCCGCCAACCAGTCTCAGAGATGCTCTCTCGGTCGCCCGAGGCACGGCCACCAGGAAATACCTCCAAGAATGAGCAATCGTCCATTCATCTTGCGAAGAGCGCAAGAGGAATGGCATTTCCCTCAGCAACGCAACCTGCGTTATTGGGATGCAAGTGGTCTCCACTGTCGTATGCAGGAAGCAGTTGGGTAGGATGGTTTGGGTCGCGTACGACCGCATCTAGATCGACCATACCATCGAATTCACCGCTGCTGCGAATCCAGTCGTTGACCTTTTGACGCATGTTCTCCCTCTCTGAAGTATAGAAAGCGGTAACCAGCCCTGGGAACGCCGAGCCCTCGAATGGTGGGTTTGTTGTCCCAATGACATGAACTCCCTTTCGATGGCCAAGCGCGATGAGCCGACGGTAGCCGGAGATGATGTCGTCAGCGCTGATTTTTTCGTTGGGCTGAGTGAACGGGAATGCCGGGAATAGGATGTCATTGATGCCCAGACCTACAACGACGTACCTCACGCCTGCTTGAGCTAGCACGTCGCGTTCGAACCGCGCTAGCCCCGCTTCGCCTAAGGCTGCTCCAAATGGGTTGTCTGAGCCTTTCGGGCTGTCATAGAGTAGGCGATTGCCGATGATGCCTTCGTTCAGGACGCCAATCTCCACTTTTCCTCCGGGGCTTTTCTGCAAACGCTTGGCAAGCACGTCAGGCCAACGTCCGTTTGTGTCCGCAGTCGTTCCGTCTCCGTCCGTGAGCGAGGAGCCAAACGCCACAATGGCGGTTGAACCACGCGAAGCTTCGACATCTACCCCGGTCAGCAAGGGCCACGACTCAATCGTCTTGGCGACTGGGAACTTTACGGCGGCTGTTGAGTCCCCTGTTTCGGGAGACACATAGCTGGTCTGCTTTGCCATTGTGTGTGACGTCTTAGCCTCGGTACGCTGAGGAAGAAAAAGGCTAACCGCCAAATCCGACAGTGCCGGCACGTCCATTTCGACCGGGTCGCTTACCACCATTGAGCCCGCAGCGACTGTCGTGGACAATTCCGCCTGAAACTTCAGCATCCGATCGGAGCGCGGATCGATCTCCGCTTCCTCGGTCCGGCGGGCGATATGCGCGCCGCCGATCAGCAACGGGCCGTCTCCATAAGTATTGGAGATCTTGATTCTGACCCTTGTTCCACCGGCGCTCGTATGCACGATGAGGCGCAAGCTTTGGTTCCAGTAGGTCTCGAGAGACTTTGGTACGAACGGCTGCGCTGCAGTGGCCCATGTTCCGATCCACCGCTTGGCGTTCCGATCGACATCAGTGCCTGGGGGGATTCCCGAAACTCTAGACCCCAGAGTGGCAGGTGCCGCCTTGGCAGCCAAGATCAAGATAGTTGCAAAAACGATCCATTCTTTGAGGCTCCAGCCGCGGCGAGCTCTTAGGATACGCTGGTCGTCCTTGTTCATAGGTTTATTTTCCTCCATGAATCGCTTTCGTTGATGATGCTATAAGTCGGTCAACTAACTATAGGACGGGGCGGCGCCAAAAACGAAAGCAGACAGCCGCACCAACGGCGTAGCCTTTGGCCCTGGCTTCGTCCAAGGAGGAGTGCATCCATGCTCGATAAAAGTAGGGCATTCAGCAGTTTTTCCGTGAACGATATTCAGAAGGCGAGGGAGTTTTATGGCAGAACACTGGAGCTCGACCTTTCCAACGGTCCGGAAGGTACCCTGGTCGTGCCCCTTTCCGGCGACAGCAAGGTTTTGATGTATCCTAAACCCAATCACCAGCCTGCCACTTTCACGGTCTTGAATTTTCCCGTCGCCAGCGTGGAAAAAGCTGTGGATGAACTAAGTCGACGTGGCGTGCGATTTGAAGTCTATAACGAACCCAACTTGAAGACTGACGAGCGCGGGATCTCTCGCGGGAATGGGCCGACGATCGCGTGGTTCAAGGATCCAGCCGGGAATATCTTGTCGATACTGGAAACTGCTACATAGCGCTCGCCGGAGCGCCCGACTTTTTTTAGGCCTGGAATCGATTCACCGGGACCCGAGTGTCCTCTGGGATTGTGTGGCATTAGTGCGAGGTTCAGGTCATTCTTCGGTATCGTGCCCCGAACTTGTTTGCGGGCCGAAAAGTGGAAGACAGGGACTTGGAGTCTCTCTGGTCCTCGAGATGTGGTCCCAAGCGGCCCATTTTTCTCCGCAGGCAGCTTGGGTAGTTCCCTTTCACTGGAACCCGGAAACCGCAGAACATCCGTCTTCGGAGGAAAAACGGAACGCCGAGTTCGGGCTGACTGGGCTCCGCCAACAAGTCTTAGAGATTCTCTTCCTCGAGATTCTCTCTCTCGCCGGCCTTTGGCGTTACGGTGGGAACGAATTGCCGATATTGTGCAGTCAACTCTGCCCCTCACGGCGACGCCCCGTGGCATGCTTCGGTCTTGCGCTACGGTGCCAAGGGGTGTCGCGTGAGCAGACGTCCTCCATCGATTTATTGATTTTCGCACGTCACCGAATTGTTCCAGTCCACGAACGCACCTTGGGGGTTGTCCCGCCAAGCCCAGACGTGCAGTTCAAAGAACGCGGGTATGTTGAACCGGTTCGGGGCGTCATTGAGCAGGAAGACTTGCCCCTCGAGCACCGGCGGAGCGGTGTGAGTCGACAGCCAGGTCGCCGAGTCCACGATGAACTCGACGCCCACCAGTCGCATTTTGCCGTTCGACGGCTCGTATATCAGCGCTTGCGGCTGCGATGGGTCAACCGAGCTGGGGCCCAACAGAGCGCCATTGACGTAATGTATGCCCATGGCGCCATGGTCCGAACCGCTGACGCAGCCGAGAAACGGACTGTAGCCGGCCGCGGTGGCGGCGTTGACGTCGATATATTGCGCCGTGGCGGCGCGAACCAGTTGAACGAGCTTGGCCGGGGACCGCGCGTCCATCGCGGCATGTTCGTGAACCGCCTGCGCGTTCCCGGATTTGTTGGCAGGACCATCGTCCGCCGCGAGAAGCGGCGTGGCCGTGGCCAGACTGCCCACTAATGCCAAGCCTAGGATGGTCCTGGTTGATTTGTGGATGAGGTTCGTGACTCCAGTCGTCATAGTTTTCTCCTCAGAATTTTTGATCGCGGCAGCCCATTCCTTCGGGCGTACCACGCCGCGTTTCTTGGTTCTCATGTGCTTTTCGATCTGTGCGGCCCCCATCGGCGGAGTCGGACATGAGTGCGCAATCTAGTCATCGAACCAAAAAGCGGTCAATCCTTGTCGCCTCCTTTTAGTCTCAAAGTTTGATCCGTTGATAACATTTTGAAAAGAGGGGACTTACACGTTATTCCGAAGGAGTCTCCTCCGGGCAAGATTTGTGGTAGCCTCTTGGCCACCTTCCCGGAGGTATCTATGCCAGCTCCGGCCACTGCTGCTCCGACAGCCCGTGTGTTGCGCTTCGACGCTTTTGAACTGGATCTGCATGCGGCCGAATTGCGCAAAAGCGGCGTAAGACTGCGCCTGCAGGGCCAACCGTTACAAGTTCTGGCCGCTTTGTTAAATCGTGCCGGCGATGTGGTCACTCACGAGGAGCTGCGAGCGCAGATTTGGACGGCCGACACCTTCGTCGATTTCGACCATAGTCTTCACAATGCGATTGCGCGCCTTCGTGAGGTGCTCGGCGACTCAGCGGAGACGCCGCGCTACATTGAGACACTTCCGCGGCGCGGATACAGATTTATCGGACCGGTGGACGGACGAGCGGTTACATCTCCATCTCGTTCTGCCCAAACGGACCAGCCCGGCCAAGTACTTGTCGACCTTAGGCTTACCAAATATCGTAAACTTCTGGCCACTACGTTGCTTGCGCTCCTCGTTATAGGTCTTACTGTCTGGCTGGTGCGCACGGGTACCCATCCTACAAGTGCTGCTCCTCGTTTAAATTCCATTGCCGTTCTGCCCCTCGAGAATTTGTCCGGCGATCCGTCAGAGGAATTCTTCGCGGATGGCATGACGGACCAGTTGATTACTGACCTCGCTAAGGTTGGCTCGCTACGTGTCATCTCGAGAACTTCGGTCATGCGATACAAAGGCACGAGAAAGAGCCTGCCCGAAATTGCACGCGAACTGAACGTCGACGCCATCGTTGAAGGTTCGGTGACCCGTTCGGGTCAACGAGTGCGAATTACCGCCCAACTCGTTCAAGCACCTACGGACCAGCACTTGTGGGCAGAGACATACGACCGGGATCTCGGCGATATCCTGAAGCTACAAGGTGAAGTGGCGAACTCCATAGCAGGGCAAGTCCGCGCACAACTCACTCCAACGCAGCAGGCTCTGATTCGCCGGGCCCACGCGGTGAACCCGGACGCATATGATGCCTATCTCAAAGGGCGTCTTTACTTTGTCAACGAGTTCACCAAACCTGATTCACTCAAGAAGGCACAACGCTACTTTGAAGAGTCGATCCAGAAAGATCCAAACTTCGCTCTTGCTTACGCCGGGCTCGCAGACACTTACGTCTACTTAGCGTTTGCAGGAGCTTTGCAAAAAGATCAGGCCTACCGGTCTTCCAAGGAAGCATTGGCCAAAGCACTGGAACTGGACGACAGCATCGGCGAAGCCTACGACACCCTCGGCGTGCTGAGTTTCCGGTTCGACTGGGATTGGGACAGTGCCGATCGCGCGTTCAACCGTGCCATTGCTCTGGCGCCGAGCTACAGCTGCGCGCATGAAGATCGCGCCGCTTTTCTCGCCTTTATTGGCCGACGAGCCGAGGCGCTCGCTGAGCTCACAAAGATTGACCAACTGGACTATGGTTCCAGTGTGGGGTATACGGAGTCCGCGACCTACTATGAACTACAGGATTACCCTAATTTGATTGAATCCAGCAGGAGAGCCCTGCTTTTGGACCCAAACGATTGGTTCCAGCACTTCAACCTCGGCGTGGGTTACGAGGGGACAGGCGAGCTTCCGGAGGCGATTTCCGAATACCAGAAAGTGATTGAGATCTCGGGTAATTCTCGGGGCACTGTGGCGCTGGCACACGCCTATTCAGCCGCAGGCAAAAAAGCCGAGGCGGAAAAGATCCTTCACGATTTGGAGCGGAAATCCAAAGAGACGTCTGCTTCGCCATACACGATGGCCACGATCTATGCCGGCCTCGGTGAAAACGACAAAGCCTTCGAGTTTTTGGATAAGGCTTACTCCGAGAAGTCTTTAGGCATTTCCTCGTCGCTCAAATCCGACTTGCTGCTTGATAGCCTGCGTCCTGATCCTCGTTTCCAAAGCCTGCTCCACGGCATGGCTTTGACGAACTAGAAGGTGATTGCAAAAGCAGTCACACTCATTTTCGCCTGAAATTACGATGAGAAGCTTTCACATGGTGACTCCCCAATCGAGACCGCTCTCTGCGCTGTCCTGGCAGCTTCATTTTAGACTCGTCAGAAGAATTCATGGGTAAGCTCCGGCTCAGGTAGTTTGCCAAGTGAGTGATAGAGCGCGAGTTCCAGGATGCGAAAGGTACGAAAGCCATAGGATCTTCTCATGGTGACTTTCGCTTTGTTGTTCAGTTCCTCGACCACCCCGCTGGAAATCTGCTTTCTGGCCTTGAAATAGTTGAGCAGCAGCGCGCGGTGAGCGCGCAAGGTTCGGGCGATCTTGTTCATCGGCGCGATGCGGGAGCGCATCGTTTGCTGGCACCAGAAATCCAGGAACATGCCGGCCCAGGTTGGGCGAGGGTTATTCCCAGAACTGCTGAAAATCTTCTTTGAGCAGATAGGCACGGACGGTCTGGAGATTGTAGCGGAGCAGATCTCGCAGACGGAACTTCTGCTGAGCGGTGAGATTTTCTTTGCGCTTGAGCACGCACCAGCGGGTCTTGTTCAGTAGTGGTTGGTAGCCGTCCTGGGCCATCTGGCGCGACTCCGCGGCGCGGATATCATCCAACGCCTTATTCATCTGGGCGACAATGTGGAAGCGGTCGAGGATGTGCGCTCGTGGATGGGACTGGAAAAAGACCTGCCGCCAGGGGAAGAACTGGTTGCTTGCCTCCGGCCATTCATCGAGCATCTGGCCGCATCCAGTCTTTCTTCGAAAACCATTCGCCGGCACGTAGACAATCTCTGGACACTGGGTGGAGAAATTATCCGCGACCTGAACTACACGCCTTCTCTGAGAAAGGTTGCTGCGCAGCGACTTCTTCGCGAGGCGGTTCATGCCGACGGCGGCCCACTGATCCACAACGGCTCGGAAGAGGAGCAACACTCCCTTGATGTGACCTGCCGCAAACTCGACCGCTTCCTCAGTCAACCTCAGCGCTGAGCCCGCCAGTTACCCACAGATTTGCCAGACGAGGCTCATTTTAAACTGGCTCAAAAGTTGCAAGTCCGAAGGGCAGAATGTCAGATTCAAGAATGCAGAGTGACAATGGCTGCACTGGCGGCGGGAAGGCCAACCCGCAATCTTCCTCGACTTGTGCTGATTTCTTCTGTCTGGTCAGGCTTCCACAAACCCGCCGGGGAGACCCTTGCTCCCCCCAGACTGACGCCGAATTTGCTTTCGAGCGACGGCCCTGAGAGCCGGATAAGCGATCCCCTGTGAAAGGGCATGGCTGCTTCTATCCCGATCACCGCATCGAAAGAAGGCTCCTTGTTGATGATCGTGAGAACAATGGGGTTCTTGCCTAGCTGAGTTGCGTGAGCTGTGATGTTTCTCTCTCGGGCATTGATCGTGCTCCTTATAATGCGACCCAAGCCAGATTGGGCGAAGGCGAGCATCCCATAGTACTCAGGAGCCGCCCAGTAATGCCACTTCTCATCATCGCCGATCGGTGAGTATGAGCTGATAAATCCACGTTGGTTGACTCCAGTCTCCATATTGACACCGGCGCACCCTGCGGAGGCCAGAGTAAGCATGAAATCAAGCACCCAGAGAGCAGAAGCGAACGTATCGCTCACTCCAGGCCTCCCACCGCCGGAAAACGAATTCGTCTCACAGATGCGGTAGGGCACTCCGGAGGATTCCGAGGCGGTCCTCAGTTTCGTAAGAATCCGATCTAGCTTAGGATCCGTGTTGAGAAGCTTCTCGATAGTGCTCGTCGGATTCTCGCCCTCACGATAGTAGTGGTGAGTCAACAGCTTAATATCCTTGCCTTCTTCAGCGGCGAACCGTACGACCCAGTCAGTCGCGTCCGCCGCGTCAGGCCCGGCGAAAGGAGTGTTCGGGATGGCCTTCCGGAGCGCGTCGTGATACTGGCGATACTCGCGAATGTAGTCGTCGTAACCATAACCAGGGGGACGATGACCCTCGTGGCGCGGAGGGTGGCTCGGAAACAGGTCCGGCTCATTGCCGATTTCAAAAGCGAGCAGATTCTCCTCCTCCGCCGCCATAACTGCCCTGGCTTCCAGAATCGCGTTTTCGAGGGTGCCATTGCCGAGGTTCAGCCCCCAAATAAGTTTCCATCCGGTGGAGTCGAGGAAGGTACCGAGATCGCGCAACACGGCGTCGTTGACGACTGACCCTGCCTTCCCCTCAGGTGAAGAGAGAGGCTGCCCCATTGCCTGATACGTGGCGTAGTCCGAAGTATTCCCACCGACCCGTATGACGCCGTTTTTTCCCAGCGTCTGAACAAGTTGAACGTAAACTGCGTTCTGAGCGCTGAGTAGGCCGGGGCGCGCCGCCGAGGAAATCTCATAGCCGAGCCCCATGAAGTCAGGCGGGATAACGGCAAGCGTCTGTACAGGATCAATTGTGACATGAACCTCCGGCCCGCTCGATACCGTCTCCGACGCTGCCGCGAAGTTCGATTGACTCGCAGCAGCGCCCACCATACTCACCACGGCTTGCGTCAAGAATTTACGTCGGTCCATCATTCCGCCTGTGTCCGAAGTTGGTCTTTGCGGCAATCACTGAGGGTGCCAATGGATGACGATGATCGAACAGCAGTCCCGGCGCCGCCAATGTGGTTTGTATATTTCACTTTTATCATAGCTCCGGTGCTCGTTCCTTTCGAATCTGGCGACGCGAGTTGCCGATGCAATTCTGCATCGAAGTCCCTGAGTCCCAAAATACCTTTGAGCTGGCTCGTCGCCATGATCGGCTCTCTATTTCCGTTCACGGGATAATACGACAAGTTGGTTGAACTTCGTTACCCGTAGCCGCCGGAGGTGTGCGAAAGTGGGAAGCGCGTTCTTCAGCGTTTTCCAAGCTTGCCGTTTTTTGGCAAGCGTCTTTTCCATAGCTCGTTGCTTCTCGCATCGCATATTCGTTTGGCGTTAGATACCTCAAACTGCTGTGCGGACGTTCTTCGTTGTACCTTGACTGGGATCGATGCAGACTCTCCGGGTTGCCGTAGCCATTGTTGCCGGGATCCTACCAATCACCGCAATTGGAGAGCCCATCCGCCGGTTTCGTCTCAAACATACCGAGATTCGGCCACTCGTCGGCAAAAATATGATTAAACACAATGGGGGTTTCTTGTCATTTCACATGGATACGGGCGTTCGGCTGGCAGCAGTGAGTCTCCTCCAATGGGGGGAGATTTTGTTGCGCGACGTTTTGACTTGACCTTCCATGCGTACTAAATTCTGCGGGAAACTCACACTAAGTGTGGGGCAAAAACACCAGAGCCTGATCACTTCTGCCCTCACTCGATCCGGCGTTTCACAAAGTACTCATCTGCAATCGTTGCAAATGATGGCCGCCGACGGCACTGCTACAATTGCACCGAGAACACCAGCCAATGCACCACCAACTACCCGTGCAACGATGACTGAGATTGCGGGTAATCCCACTTTGAACTTCATGATCCGAGGTGTTAAGTACGAATACTACAGGCAAGAGGCTGCGAGACAGGCAGGACGCCGTCCAATTTCTGATTCACCGCTGATCAACCGAGGTGCGCTGCTTCGCGAGTGGGACCGGGGAAGAGGGCGGTTCTGAAATCGGAGGTCAGTTAATTTTACCTACGGTCAGCGTTGTGCGGGCAAAGGGGCAACAACTTCCTGGTGGATTTCTGAATTCAAGCGCCTGCTGCCGTAGAAAAAGTAGGCGACTAGCTAGTCCAGGTAAAACACTTCCTCCATCATCGCGAATCTCTCGCCCTGCTTCAGGCTTGGGACCGGATCGAAGAGCCCGGACATCTCTCGCTGCCATCTCAGATTCGTCTGGTCCTGATCGAGTGCCCGCCACGCGACGTCAAAATCGTCGACCTGCATGACCAAAAACAAGTCCTGTTCTCTCCGAAAGATCGAATATTTGGAGATACCTACTTCCTTGATCTTGGCGAGCAATTCAGGCCAAACGTGCCGGTGCGCCGCTTCGTACTCTTTCTCCTTACCGGCTTTGATCCGAAGTCGAAATGCAACGCGAGGCATTTGTGTCTCCCGGCCAGATCTTTGCGAATTTGGCGTATCCCTGAATAGCATGAAAGCGCTGCAAAAATCATGAGCCCTAAGGCAGCGCGAGTACTGCGACGGAAAAACCATGGAGCGTCAAGATGTCCGACGTCAGCTTGGCGAAAGCAGGAGGCTTGGACCCCGTGGTTACGTCCACAAAATCTACCCGGCCGTTAGCGCTGCCGGGGATCGAAATCTCGAAATTCCTGTCCCTCTTGTTGACGAACAGTATGATGTGTTTGCCCCCCTTGGTTACGCTAGCCAGTGAATAAATGTAAGGGCTCACCGGTGTGGTTTCAACAATTTTGTCGCCGGGGCCAAAATTGTCATGCAAAAGCTCCAGAACCCGAAGGCGGGGGTTGGGTTTTCCGTCCGTCCAGTCCACCATGGAGACACTGGGAAATTGGGTGGGATAGCCTACCAATTGAGATTCTCCCGCCACGTCAATTCCGAGTTGAGTTAACTGACCAAAGAGATAGGCATATTCCGCGCCGGCGAGATTCCAATACGTGTAGGGGATGGGCTTCTCCGTGTGCCCGGGCTTGCTTTGGGCCATATCCTGCGCCGAAATAATCCCAATTTCATTGATGGTCGTGCCTGTTTCAGGGGAAAGTCTTTTCCGAATCGACTCGACATAACGCACCGTGTTCAGAAAGCCATCGGCATCGGCAAAGACCGTGCACTGCTGGATCTCTAAAGTTTGATCCGGCGTTGGTGCGGAGTAGAAGTGGTAGGAAATGAAATCAAGAGGAATGCCCGGTTTGTGGTTCTTGTGATTCAGAAAATATTCAAAAAAGCCGGGATTTTGCCCCGGAAAGGCCAGCGATACACCTACGAATTTTATCCCGGGTTGAACTTGCCTCATGGCTGTGGCAACTGCGTCATACAGTCCGGTATAGGTTTCCGGTGACATATGGTGCTCGAGATCCACTTCGTTCAAGATCTCCCAATACGGGATCGAGTAGTGGTAACCGGATTCGTGCCGCGTACCCAATTCGTCCGTGAATCCGCCTTTGGTGTACCAGGCGAGAAGGCGGGCGTAATAATCCGCGACCTCTTTGAAAGATGGATCACGGAGCTCCGTTCCCTTTTCGTAGCTCCAAAATGCTTTGTCGGGATCATCGGGGTAGGAGACGGGATTCTCGGTCTTAAACATCCATTGGGGTATGGTGCTGAAATTTAGAACTACCGAATGGCCCTTAGTCGCTTCGAGTAAATCAATCGTCATCGGATCGATCAGCGAAAAATCCCATGATGTTTTTCCGGCCTGCGGGGGTTCGAGTTCGGCTACTCCCAAGCGAGGATACGGAAGCCAGGGAACGTAGCGGACGTAGTCGGCTCCAAGGTCATGAAGAGCCTTGAAGGCATTGTCGTGGACGGGAGTGCCACGGCGCAGCGGGGGATTCACGACCACTTGAAGAGTCGGCGTCGTCTTGGAAACCATCGCGACGTTATCCCAGTTGATGGTAAGTCGAGGAGGGGTATCTTGTGCCTTCGTCGAAACCGCGATGGCCAACGCGAGAACCGTGGCGCCACTCCATCGGAATGGCCGGATTAAATTCATTAACTCCTCCTCGAAGTCGGCGGAAGTTGTCTTGCTATACGATCAGCAGACCTGGACACACTCCATGCCCAGCAGAGCCGCTAGCTTCTTCAGTTTGCGGGCAATATGTCCTACCCCAACGGCACAGTGATGCGCCGGGCCCTGCAGGTTCCATTCGTTCATAAAATTTCTTAGGCCAATAGGGAAACGATAGCGGCTGTTGGTGTTGCCGATTTCCAGAATCGGTCCGGGCACAGACTCCCCCTGCGCGGTGAGCAGTTTCAACTTGCCGTCAACGGTTTGCACCACGGAAAGCAAGGTAACCGGCCCATGCTTCACCGACATTTCCACCGATAAGCCGCGCCCCACTTTGCCGTGATACACCGTGAGTGGACGCACTTTAGTTTTCCCCTGCGCAATCGCGATATGGCCCGGTCCGTCGTGGCCCATGAGTACGACATCATCGTTGAAATCTACTGCGTAGTATTCGGTGAATGAGCCACCAGCTCGAAAGGAATCCATAATTTTCATGGCCTGAACGTTTTTGATTTCGTATTCGCCCGCGACCGGTATGCCACGCGCCGTCAACAGGCTGGTCCCCAAGATGATAGAACTGACGGCGTCTTCGTGGTCGACACTTCCCGTACCCTGATAGTAGTAGGCAAGTGACCCAAGCCGGTGCGCTTCAACCAGCCGATCCAGGGCAACAGATGTGCGGGCGGCCCGCTCCAATTCTTCAGGCGAACAATCGGATTGCACGTCAAAGCAATTTTTGAATTCCGACACTCTGTTCTTCACATCGTTCTGAACAACGGCGCGTCGGAGCGCGGCTAATTCGTCCATTTCTACGACCTCGATATGTCCGCCGAAATAGGAGCATTGCTGTGTAAGATCGGAGTAAATGTCAAGCATGCCGCCGTAATAGTGGCCCATAACGCCGAGCCGATTGTGCTCCATGATGTGGGCTACACGCGCGGCTTCCACCCACTCCGCAATCTCATTCCATGCGATTGGGTCGTCTTCCAGCATTCCTGTGACCTGGAAGAAAGGAATACCGCATCGGTTGAAAACGTTGGCGATCTCCGGCACAGGACAAGCTGAACAGTAAGCCAACCACTCTCCGGTCATTTTGGTTCGGTCGCCCAATTTGTTGAATGCGTTGTAATCGATAGCGGCGGCAGGCGCCAGGTTGAGAATAATGACGGGAACTTTGGCTCGCCTCACAACGGGCAACACGGTTGAGGACAGGGCATAGGTGCTCGCATACAAAAAGATGAGATCGACGTCCGCGCGGCGAAACGCGTGGCCGGCTTCAGCGCCTTTCTCTGGGGTATCAATCAACCCCAGGTTCACAACCTGCACCTGAAGGCTTTCGATTCGGCGTGCGATGTTGGTCGTGTAGCCTAAGAGGCGTCCCCGCAGTCCTTCGAACTGAGGCCAATACGTGTCCAGCCCTATGCCGAAGAGACCCACATGGAATTGATTCGTTGCATCGCTCATAGACTTGTCCAAGAGGCGATCCGCAAGCATGACCCGGACGGCGGGATTTCCGCGAACGGCAAGGATATAGATCATCCTGCCCAGGAACAAGTACATACCCGTCTAAGTAGTCTATTCTGCACTGCAAAACGATGACTGGTGGAATCGAGAACGTGCATCTGGGTTGCGCTGCCTGAATGCCATGGCGGACTTCTAGGGCCACAACCAGCCATCCCGCCAGAGCCCTTTTCACCATGCCCCGTTTTTCATAGCGAAATGGCTCAGGTTTGTGATTTGACCAGGCAGGCGATCGAGTCAGAAGGTAACGAGCTAGGCAGATTCCGAACCGGTCGGGGAGTGGGCCGTTTGAACCGGCAGCGCCAGGCTGTCGTTCGGGTAATAGTGGTCAACGGTGCTCGGCGTAACGAGCTTATGTTGGACGAACACGGCGGGCGGCACTTGGCGCTGGTTCAGGATGTCCAGGCTCACGCGGATCAAATCGTCGCCATACTTTTCGGGAAAATACGCGACCGATCCGATCAATCGGGTGTCCGGCTGGCGTAACTCTACTCGTGCGTCAGGCGAAGCGTTCTGTCCGATAACGGCGCAATTTTCCACCCGACCCGCCTCTTGAAAAGCGCGCAAAGCCCCGAGAGCGCTCGGATCATTGATTGCCCCGACCACATGGCGGCGGGCACGAGAGAAACGAAGATGTCGGCGTACGGCCTCAAAGCTGGGCGCCAGGGCACCATCGCCATCCAAATAGACCACCTGGCAATTCTTGGTGGCGGGCAGCGCCAGGTTGAGAGCAACTAGGGTTCCAGTCAAGCGCATGCGCGGAAGGCTTCCGGCGCGGGGCAACTCCAACAATATGACTTCATCGACTTCGCACTGCCAGTGATCCTTAATCCATCGTCCCAAGTGTCTGCCGCCGATTATTCCGGCCTCGTAGTTGTTAGCACCGTAGTAGGTAGCGCCTGGATGGGGTATGTCGATTGCAATCATGGGGATGTTGGCGTCCCGATATTTCGCGGCCACTATCGCTGCGACGTGCTCATCGGTTTGGAACTCGATCGCGAGGTCTACCCTTTCGCGAACTAGGGTGTCGGCGTTGCGCAGTGCCGTCTTGGAACTGTAGCGATTGTCCAGCGAGATCAGTTCGATCCGCTCGGCAATGGCCGCCCGCTGCAAACTGGCCGACACTTCTTGCGAAAACTGGTAGTTCGTGCCGGTGCCCTGGGCGGCATAGCCCAAGCGAAACAGTTTCTGCTTCCATGGCCGCACGCAGGACTGGTAGAGGTTTTCGCCCACCTTATCCACCATGCCGCACCGCTCCAGGGTGTAGAGGAGGCGAAAGGCCATGGTCTTGGGCAACCCGCTTCGTGCCGCGATCTCTCTGAGCGGCAGGGCCTCTCCCGGCGAGCGGAAAGCTGTCAAGAGCTGGGAAGAATGAACGATCGACTTAATGAGGTACCGGTCCCGGGAGTGGGCAGCGGTGGGCATTGTTGGTCACCTGATCCGTCAGAATCATATTCGTTTTTTGGGTCTTGCCAATCAAAATCGGCGATGTGTCAGAGCTCCGTGCGTTCTATACTGCAAAACGCAAGGACAACCCGGCTTGAGCCCTATTCGGATGCAAGATTCTGTCAAGAAGCCATAGAATTAGCGAAAAACCCTGAATTTTGAGGACATCCAAGCGCCTCAGCACCGTTTCACTCTGAAAAACACCCTGTTTTATCGCTCGCCACGTTGACGCGACAACTATACGGTGGGACTATCCGCCACCGAACTAGTGGTTTTCGCAATACTGTCTCTTGCACTACAGGAATTGCAAAGGAGTCATGTCATGAGAGTTCGCATCTCGTGGGTGTTCTTGTTGATCGTAATGCTGCTTTGTTTGTCCCAACGGGCCATGGCTCAGTTCGGCAGCGGTGTCGAAGGAACTGTGAGAGACTCCTCAGGGGCGATAGTTGGCGGCGCCCAGGTAAAGCTGACTGATACGGACACGCAAGTATCGCAAACCCGCAACACGGATGACGGAGGTAACTTCCGATTTTTGAGTTTGGCCCCCGGTCCTTACGTGGTAACGGTCACGCGGACTAGCTTTGCGGAGACCAATGTGCCGATCCAGTTGTTGACGGATCAGATGCTAAACGTGCCGGTCACGCTCAACGTGTCCTCGCAATCCAGTTCTGTGTCTGTGACGGCGGAAGCGCCCACGCTCGATACGGCAGACAGCCGCAGTGAGTCGACGCTGTCGACCACGGCCCTAACCCAGCTTCCCCTGCAAGGCCGCAACATGATCTCGCTGGTGACCACTGCCCCCGGGGTTACTGGCATTGGCACAGTCGCTGGTGGCACCCCGGGATCCGCAGTCGACAATTTCTCGACCGAAACGCAGGTGGATGCCAGTGCAAACGGACGCTCGAGCGCCGGCAATTTGTACATCGTTGATGGTCTGGACGTAACCAGCGACATTCGCCCGGGAGTCCTGAATGTGACTCCCAATCCGGACGCAATCCAGGAAGCAACGGTCCAGACCAACACCTTCACGGTGGATTATGGACGCGCCAGTTCAATTCAGATGGTGATGACAACGAGATCAGGCTCGGATCAATACCACGGAAACGCGAGCGATTATTACACCAATCAGGACTTGTGGTCGCGAACCGAGTTCACCCAGAAATATCTCCCTTTCTCAGTCAACAACATCTCGGCCACTTTGGGCGGGCCTATCGTACCTCACCACCAGGCGTTTTTCTTTTTTGCAGTTGAGCCATTGCGTTCGACGGCTTCTTCCGGGTCGGTGGTCAGCTACGAGGATCCTGCGTTCATCACCTACGCAACACAGACCTATCCGAACTCACTCGGCGCCCAGATCATGTCGAAATACACCGTGGCTCACGTCATAGAGACCGGAAGTCCCATCCTCGCGAGTACCCTATTTCCCGGTACCTGCGGCACCGCCGCAACCAACGACTTGCCGTGCAGTTTGGCCATGTTGGATCGCGGGAACTTCACCTCTTCGTCCTACCGTAACGGCATCCAGTATCATGCCCGCATCGATAAGTACTGGTCGAAAGATCGGTTGTACGGAAGCTTCTTTCGAACCACCACAGAAACCAGCACCCCCGATCCGCGCCCGGCTTTCGATTCAACAGACCGCTATAACAGCTTTCCCGTGCAGGTGAATGAGACTCATACTTTCTCGGCGGCCACTTTAAATGAGGCGCAGTTCGGGTTTAATCGCAGCTATGGGATTACTCCGGCAACTGGATTGTTTTCCGTCCCGGTTATCAATGTGGTGGGAGAAAATGGATACGGCGATGGTTTTGCGCTCGGTAATTTCACCCAGCACAATTACCATTGGCGCGACGTATTGACGCACGTACTGGGAGCGCACGTTCTTAAGTTCGGGTATGACGGCTGGCATGGAGACAACCTTTTCGACGGCAAAGCTGCCTACGAGCAACCGACTTTCCAGTTTAATAATTTGCTGGACCTGGCGGAGAGCGACCCGTATACAGAGTCTGGCTTGGCATATAGCCCACTCACCGGTCAAGCAAACGCCGGTTTTTCGTTCTTCTACCACAACACTACCGCGGGCGGATTTTTCGAGGATGCGTGGAGGGTTAACTCGCGGCTCAACATAAATTACGGCATACGGTATGACGATTTCGGTAACGCTACGCCTGAGGATGGTTCGGTAGCGACCAACTTTATTCTTGGTCCCGGAGCAACATTCGACGATCAGGTTGCCAACGGCGTTCTTCGCAAACAGAACGCCGTGCTGAACAGTTCGATAAAAAATAATTGGAGCCCCCGGGTCGGTTTTGCTTATGACGTCACTGGCAAGGGATCCTGGGTGCTGCGAGGCGGATTCGGCGTCTACCATGACTGGCCAACACTGGGTCAGTTATCGGAGGCGGTTGCCTTATACGGCAGCCCATATAGCTTCGTAGTACCCACCTTCTTCAACAATGGTACAACCACTTCAACCCCCATCTTTTCGTTAGGGCAAGGTAACAGCCCGCCATTCGGCTATCCGTACCCGGCGATAGGAACTACCACCATCAGCCCCAGTGGTGGATTGACCGGCACGCAAATCTCGATCGGTGGTATTGACCCGCTCCTTAAGGCGCCATCAACCTACAACTACACCGCAACCTTGGCACACTCTGTCGCAAGAAACCTGGTTGCAAGCGTGGCATATGTCGGTTCGACATCGAGCGACCTGATCAGCGGTTCGGCTTATGCAAATACTGTTAACGCGGTAGCGACCGGTGTGGATATCAATCGATTTGCGGGCGACCTGATCGCCAACGACGGCGTGCTCACTCGTCTCAATCCCAGCTTTGGCACCATTTATTACATGAACAACGGAGCGGCGGCCAGCTTCAACGCACTGGTTTTGGCGTTGCAGGGACGTTTCGGGGCACGAGGCTTTGTCAGTGCTTCCTATACGCGATCGCGTGCGTACGATGACGCTTCACAATATGCAACAGCCACCGACCTACATCAGTACTGGGGACCGAGCAATACCGACGCTCCCAACCGCCTTTCGCTCTCGTGGAACTATCTTCTGCCTGGCCGGGGTCAAGGCGCAGTCGGTCGGCTTACCAACGGCTGGTCGGTAAGCGCTGTAACCACTCTACAAAGCGGCTACCCATTTACCGTTTACACCAGCGCTCCCTTTGAGCCCATCTTTAACGCGCAAGGCCAAGTGGTCGGCGAACAACCGGGAGGTGGTGATTACAACGCAGATGGCGTGGACCTCGACTACCCCAACGTTCCCAACTATAGCCAGCCCACATCGCGCCAGGCGTATCTGAGCGGCCTCTTTCCCGCCTCAAACTTCACACCTCCTACTCTTGGAACCGAAGGAAACGAGCTCGTCGATCGGTTCAGGGGCCCTGGATTTGCGAATACTGATTTCTCTCTGCTGAAGTCCACCGCCATTAACGAACGTTGCAAACTGGACTTTCGTGTCGATTTCTTCAACGTCTTCAATCGGCCGAATCTAAGCGGGATGGTTTCGGACCTTTCGTCGCCAAGTTTTGCAACAGCGACAAGCCAGTACAACCCGCGGTGGATCGAGTTTTCGGCTAATTTCAGATTTTAGTCTTGCGGCCGTGGCGTGGCTTGGCGTTGAATACGAATTCGGTGGCCCTTTTGATGAAGACTTTTACTCGGCGTGAATTCGTTGGCACGTCCCTGCTTGCGGCTGCAGCGCATGCGATTCCGGGCTGCGCATTCGATCGGATTGGTACCCCCTACAAGCTCGGGAAATATGTACTCAGCGCCTCCGGACAACAAGGCGCGTTTGATCAAGTAAGCGTGGATTGTCCGTTTGTCTTCCGCCATGGTGGCCAGTTTTACATGACTTTTGTGGCCTTCGATGGCATCGGCTATCAGACCGGGCTAGCCTCTTCCTCAGACTTGGTTCGGTGGAAGAACGAGGGATGCATTCTGAAGCGTGACCCATCGTCCCCGATTCTAAAGTACAACGTGGCGATGAATTGGATTCTCCGCGAAAATGGACTTCATTCGCCGGGAGAATTGAAACAAGTCGATGGACACTACCTCGGCGTTTACCATTCCTACCCGAGCCAGGGATTGGAGCAAGGCGCTGCAGTGATCGGCCTCTGCAGGAGCCAAGACTTGCGCACGTGGACGGTCGATCCGCCTTGCCTGAAGCCTCAGGATGGGGCTCCCTGGGAACAAGGCGGGCTCTACAAACCTTGTCTGGTACAGTATAAAGAAACCTTCTACATCTTTTATAACGCGAAGAACCATACCGAAGCGCCCTGGCACGAGCAAACCGGCGTGGCGATGTCGAAGGACCTAAAGCGCTGGACACGCTATTCAGGGAATCCGGTAATTCCAAATGGCGGCCCGGGCAGTCCCGACGAACACTTCGCCAGCGATCCTTGCGTGCTGCAGGATGGGCATCAATGGGTTTTTTATTATTTCGGACTCGACGCACGCGGCGTCGCCAGAGACCTCGCCGCTACCGGCAACGACCTGTTCCACGCAACAAAGTGTGATGTGATTCTGATCGATGTTGGGCCTAAAGGATCGATCGACTCGACATACGCCCACAAGCCGTCCGTTATCCAATTCAAAGGAGATCTGTACCACTTTTATTGCGCGGTCGCGCATGAGTCTGGCCCTGAGATTCGCGGCATTTCGGTGGCTCGGTCGAAACCGTGGAGCTGATCGCAGCTTGAACAACGTCATTGCTGGCCGGCCCGCTCGGGACACTGCTGATAACGCCGGTGCTTTGAGCCGAAGCGGAGGCTACGATGCAGCAGACAGCGAGCAGCACCAAACTGATAACCCGCCCGCTGGGAGAGAAGCCTCCATTCTTCTTTGCTCTCACCATCGAGGTTGGCGAGAAATAGCGCTTAAGTGCTTCGCGCAAACTCCTTCGCCCCAGGTGCACTCGTGACTTCGTGGCTTCAATAGACACTCCCATGATTTGAGCGCTCTCTTTGAGTGATAGCTCGTCAAGCTTGCAGAGCTGGATTGCTGCCCGTATTCCTGGCGTCAGTTGATTCATGGCAAACGAAAGAATCCGCTCTCGTTCCTGTTGTGAATAACTATGCTCTGGACTCGGACCTAAATCGGGGACCTGGCGCGCAAGTACGGCTCCTCCAGGTGTGGTCACCTCGTCGATCGACACCGTGCTCGCCCAACGTTTTCTACGCAATCCCATGAGCGCTTCATTGATCGCGATGCGCGTCAACCAGGTGGAAAACGACGACTTGCCTTCGAACCTCTGCAAATGGACAAATGCTTTTTGAAAGGTTTGCTGGGCGATATCTTCAGCGTCTTCCCGGTTACCGGTCACACGCTGCGCAACGCGTAGAATCCTTCGCCCGTGACGCTCCACAAGGACTTCGAAAGCGTGGCTGCTTCCGGTCTTGGCGTCGGCGACAAGCGCCATGTCGTCTGTGTCGGCCAGACAGCCAACAGTTGCAAATGGTGTTTCGATGCTATCGACGAGGTGAGCTGGCACGGTCTTGATCGTCTTTTCTCTCGAACCGCGGAGCTGATGAGTTGGGCGGGTATGCCTCGGTGCTTAGGTTCACCCGTGTCCAGGCGTTATCTGTCGCGTTCATCTTTCCGAATTCAGATCTCAATCGCGTTGAGGTATCGGAAACAGTAGCGATGCACCGGAGCGGCGCAAAAAAAGAGGCGATCATTCCGAAGAGCGCGTGCTTGCTGCTGATTTTCAGCCCCTGAAGCAGGCGCGTGCTGCAAGGTCCGTTGGCCGTGAATTGCGCACCCTCTCTTGCCATCGAGCGAAACAGCTTCGCCGCGCCTTTGTCGATGAACGTGACTTCATTGAGGTCCACGGTGCACGTACGTCCCTGACGGGTTCGGGAGGCGGCCCTCCAATTTGCTCTTAGTTGGTTAACCCAAGGTCCAACCAGACGGCCGTGCAGAACCCATCGCATTTCGATTGGAGTTTCGGTGATGGTAATCTTCGGCATGTTCTCCTCTCCTTCCACATCGGCAAATAGTGCACTGCGCTTGCCAAAGACGCGTTCTAACTCGCAACCTCGGCAAGTGATTGAAGACAGAAGCGGTTTAGTTCGTCAGGCTGCGATCGCTTTAAAAAGTGTCGGGGCGTTCGACACCTCTCTCGACAAGTGTCGAGGGTGTACGACACTTGAATCGAGTCACCATTTGTCTTCCGTCTCTGCTTTTGTCTGAGACCGCTCGTTGATTCAGTCACTTAGAGATTCATCGCGTTTTGGCGCAGATGAAGTCTCGCGGCCATTCATTTGCAGTGTCCAAGGACGGGAGAGAAGGAAGTGTTGAAATTTACGATCACCGACACGGCGAAGGAAGAGCGATGGACAAACGAAAGTCGCCTCGTCGCGCCACAGTTCAAACAACTGAAGGACGAACTGAAAGCGGCGAACCACCAGCAGAAATACAGGAGGCACGAAAATGAGTTCAAAGAATGCAGCAAAAGAACGAATCGTTGCAGAAGAAGTCGACGTTCAGGCCGAAGAGCAAGCTGATTCACCTGTGCAGCACCCGAACCAAGAGCAGATCCGACGAAGAGCCTTCGAGATTCACATCGACCGGGGCGGGATCCATGGATGCGATCTCGATGACTGGATGCAGGCGGAGAAAGAGCTAACCGAGAAGCTGCACCGATAGAGAAAATCGGCGCTTGTGCAGGCCCAGCCGTCGCGCACCATAGCGCAGATCCACTCTCTGGCCCTGCATTTGCATGATCCAAGGACAGCGGAGAAGGAACGGATGCTGAAGATTACGATCACCAACACCGCGACGGAAGAAATGTGGACCCTGCACGGTCGTCTCGTCGCGCCTTGGGTCAAGGAACTGAGAGCAAGTTGGAGGAGGGCACACCGCACAACCCAGAGACGACGGTGCATCGTGAATCTCCATGACGTCACGTTCATCGACAACAGCGGGGAACGAATGTTGCGGTGCATGTTCAACCATGGCGCGCAACTCGTAGCCAGTGATGTGTACGTCAAGCAGGTGCTTGATCGCCTTCGAGGTAAGTCGAATTAGTGGGGAAAAGTCATACGTCCGAGGGATCAGCCAAATGAGTGCTTTCGTGCAAAGCAAAACGCCGCAATCGCTGCAAGAGATGGAACCCATTCTTGAAACACTGAGTGACGGTGTCGTCATTGCAGACGATTCTGATCAGATTCTTTTTGTCAACACGGTCTTCGAGGAAATGACAGGATTCCCTCGCAGCCAGATCATCGGCCGGACCGCCCGTCAGTTGTATCACCGAGCCGAAGAGTTTGCTTTCGCCCAGGCGCTTAACCAGAAAGCCAAGGAGATGGGGCAGGCCCGGGAAGAATTCTTTGTGCCCACGAAAGACGGCGGGCGACTGCCCGTGGTGGTCAGCATGCGCGCAATGCATGGGCCCGATGAAACGCGTTTCTCGATCGTGACGTTGACAGATATTTCAGCACAAAAACGCACCGAGGAGCAGCTCCGCACTGCAATCGCGCGTCTCGAAAAACATCAGCGAGAGATTGAGCAAGACCTGGTGCTGGCGGCCCGTGTACAGCAGAGCCTGGCGCCCGAGCCCTTGCTCTGGGGACATTTGCGTGTCGACAGTTTCTACCAACCGGCGCACACGATCGGCGGTGACTTTGGGTTTGTGAGGCCGTCAAACGAAGAAGATCTCAATCTGCTGGTCTGCGATGTCTCGGGGCACGGCATCAGCTCCGCGCTCGTCGCCAACCGAATATACTCGGAGACAGTTAGGCTGCTGGGTAATCGGGGACCGCTCGCTGACGTCCTCCGTCGATTGAACTCTCTTGTGATTCGAAATATTGGCGCGCAAGGATTTTTCTTTACATTGGCGGCCGCCCGCATTGATCGTGGCGGCCGGACCATGGAGTTCGCCGGAGCCGGACACCCGCCGGCAATGATTGTCCAGCCGGGAACCGAGCCGCGTCTGCTCCGGTCCCGAAGCATGGTTCTGGGCATGCTGCCGGATGCCGTGGATGCCAATGCCACGCTTTACAGCGAACTCGAGTATGGTGACCGCATCGTGTTGTACACCGACGGCCTCACCGACGTGGTCGACGCGCATGGCGAAATGCTCAAAGTCGATGGAGTAGAAACCTTCGTTCGCGAAACATCGCGTCTGCCGTTCGGCGAAATGAAGCAAGGTATTCTCGATCGTGTCGCTGTGTGGCGCGACGGCCCGCCCGTCGACGACGTGTCACTCGTGCTCGTCGATGTGCGCTGAACAAACAGTATCGCCCGGAATCATTGGGCGCTCAGTCTGCCGCTTGCGGTGGAGAATGAAACAAACGCACTTCCCTTTACGGTCGAATTCCGGGGTCAAGCTTTACGATATCTTTCGCGGATCAATGCCCATCTTTTTCATCCGCGTGAGCAGGGTAGTCCGCTTAAGTCCGAGGCGGGCCGCGGCACCGTTCGGACCGCCGACGCGTCCCTTGCTCTCCTTCAGAACTCGCACAATCCTCTCTTGTTCATCGAAGTTTCTGGCTCTTGCTGGAACCAAGTTCGCGCCGCTGTTTGCCAATTCGGGTACCGAGATCGCCAGTGTGCTGCTGCGCGTCAGGATCACAGCACGTTCCACAAGATTCTGAAGCTCACGGACGTTCCCAGGCCAATGCCAGCGCGCCAGCTTCCGCATGGCCGCCGCAGGAATGGTTTCGATTCGCTTTTGCATGCGCCGCGCGTACTTTTGGCTGAAGTATTGCACCAGTAAGGGAATGTCTTCCGGGCGCTCGCGCAATGGAGGAAGGCGGATGGGAAAAACATTCAGGCGGTAGTAGAGATCGCTCCGAAATTGCTTTTCTTCAATCATCCCCTCCAGCTCACGATTGGTCGCAGCTATCAGCCGAAACTCGACTGTCTTCGTCCGTGTGCTTCCCAAGCGCTTGAATTGTCGGTCCTGTAATACGCGCAGCAGCTTTGGTTGAAGTTCCAGAGGAATATCACCGATTTCGTCCAGAAACAACGTGCCTTGGTCGGCCAGTTCTAGTCGTCCGATCTTCTGTGTGACTGCGCCGGTGAACGCCCCTCGTTCGTGGCCGAAGAGTTCACTTTCGAGCAAACCAGTGGGAATCGCAGCACAGTTGAGTTCGACAAATGTTTGTGCTCTGCGGCGGCTGCGTTCATGAATGGCGCGCGCGACAAGCTCCTTACCGGTGCCTGTTTCTCCCAGCAGGAGAACGGTCGAATCACTCGTGGCAACCGTTTCGACCAGTTGCAGCGCCTGCCGTAGCGCCGAGCTCTGCCCGATGATCCCTTCAAAATCCGACGTGCTACGAATTTCCTCTTCCAAATAGAGCTTTTCCTGTGCGAGCTTGTCTTTTAATTCCGCGATCTCACGATAGGCCAACGCGTTCTCGACCGCAATTGCCACTTGCCCCGCGACTCGCACCAGGAAATCAACGTCCCCGAGGCTGAATGAGTTCTCGACCCGGCTGCCGAGTCCCAGAACACCGAGCGTCCGGTTTCGGCTGATCAGCGGCAACGCGAGAGCAGCCTGGATGCCTTCTGTACGAGCCACCTTCGTGAAATCCGCTGTGGTTGCTATCACCGCCTTGCCTGTCTTGAATGCACTGCCTACGAAGGACCCCTCGACAGGTTGCAGAAGATCCTCTCTCGCGAATCCCTTGCTTTCCGGGAAGTCCATGACGCGTTGGCGCAATTGGCGCTGTTCCGCATCTGGCAGCCACACTCCGACAACGTCACAGTGCATAACTTGCCTAATGCTCGTCGAGATCGCGCGAATGAGGTCGCGAGACTCCAAGTTCGAGACTAAAGTATTCGTGATGTCCAGCAGTAACTTCAGGCGGTCGCTTTCGCGTTGCGGTTCCGGTCTTGTGCTTGGCGACTCGCGGGAGTTCAATGAGTGGTTTGGTGTTAATGATGAGCGCATCCCTGCATTCCCCGACTTCAAGTGTCGCACAAATTCGCACGGGAATTCCGTGTCTCCTTTGCTATTTACTTTTTCCCAGGCCGGTAGACGCCTGGCGGTGACGCGCTTCGTGGCGGACTTGATCTGGCCCGTCCTGCAATATCCATACTGATAGGCATCGCAGGCGACACGGATGCCGACCGATGGCGGCGGTTAGGAGAGGGACGAAGCCGCCAAGTATTGGAGCGACGCCAAGGCGAGCGGGCTGTTGTGGCTGCTGACGCGCACAGTGTTGGAGCGGATCACCGCTGGAAATAAAGCGGAGGCAGAGCGCGAGGATCAACGCGCCGAGCAAAGGGATTGGTGACGGTGTGGCGACGCTTCTTCTAACCAGCAGGGCGTTTATCGTTACCGATCCGGTGAAACGGTGACCTTTCCACATCCGGACTTCTGGCCTGGAATAACTTCTGGTTAGCCCGTCAGGCAAGAGCTGACAAACTCTTCTCAAATACCGCGTACTTTTTGCTACCAGCTGGCCTGAGCGATAAATTTCAAAGTCTTGCGTCAAAACCTTGCCATCGGGACTCACCACAATTGTTTCCGCCACTGAAGTCTCCCCTTGCTTCATACCCGTGCCGGAAATTGTGTGCTGATCAACCCTTCTGTATGCGATGGTCTCTTTGGGCGACCATCCACGATGGATCGGACGAGACCAATCTCGCGGGGCAGATAACTCAGCTTACCCGCGCAACTATGACAGTCGCGTCATCCGTCTGGCGTCCTCGTGAAAATTCATCCATTGATCTAAAGATTGCGCAGACAATATCGTCAGGGCAGTGCGCGACTCTTTCGTCCGCCGCCTTTCGGAGGCGCTCGAGACCCCACTCTTCGCCGACCGGATTTAGCGCTTCGGTCACTCCATCTGTGTAAGCGATGATCAGATCACCGGCACCAAGCTGCACCATACCCTCCTCATAAGTCGAACTCGGGAAAATGCCCACTGGCACGCCAGTGGCTCGAAGCCGAATCATCGAGTGATCTGGCCGAATGACTATGGGAGGATTGTGGCCTGCATTGACGTAGCGTAGAGTGCGCCTGGCTCCGTCGAAAACGCCATAGAATAATGTGGCGTACCGGTCTGCGAGGGACGATGCGTGTGCGTGAGAATTTACCGCGTGAAGAACGGCGGCCGCGTCGCTTCCCACAAAGGAGGCGGCGGTCCGAAGCGAGGATTGGATACTCGATATCATTAGCGCAGCGGCGAGGCTTTTGCCGGAGGCGTCCCCGACGGCCAAGCGCGAAACGATTGTGCGAGAGCGGCAGGACATCATAGCAATCACCGCCTAATGCGCGAACTTGCCGACAGCGCGCGCTGTAACTCACTGCGTCAATCGGGGCGTCCGGATGCTGCATAAAGCGCTGCTGTACGTCGCAGGCGGTTACCCAGTCGTGGCTGACATCCATTACTACCGTGTCGGTCGTCATCTTCGCACCTCTGTAAGGATGTCGATCCCCAGGGGGTGAAATCGACATGATAGGGGCTAGATTTTTTTGTTCAAAAATCGTCGCCCGGGATGTCGAGAATCGGTAGCCTGCTCCGACTAGCTTATGAAAGCGCGAATTTACGCGCTAGAACGGGAGGAAAACACATGAAGTACATTTTGCTGATGGCCGGCGCAAAAGCAGGTGTCGATACTTACCGTGCCTGGACTCAAAAGGACATCGATACGCACATGGCAGGCCTAAAGAGTCTCGCTAACGACTTGCGTGAATCGGGTGAGCTTGTCGCCGAGCAAGGCCTGACCGGGCCGGAGGAGGCCATGATAGTGCGCGGGGAGAAAAATGGCATGCCAGTCACTGACGGCATCTTCCCTGAATCCAAGGAATTTCTACTTGGCTACTGGATCGTTGACGTTGCGACTCCCGAACGAGCTTACGCTCTCGCCGCCCGGCTCTCGACGGTCCCGGGACCCGGCGGGGCACCGACAAATATGCCCATCGAAGTGCGGGAGTTGGCGAGCCACCCCCTCAAATGGTCATAACCGGAGTCGAGAACAGTAATCCGCTCCCACTATCTCGTCAACCCGCAGGACCAGCGGAAACTGAAAGGAGAGAAAGACATGAAATACATTCTGATGATGAATGCCACGAAAGCTAATTTCGACGTGTACGCCAAGTGGTCGAAGGAGGACCTGCAGCGTAACGTCGCGTTCATGCGTGCCTTCAGCAAGGAGCTCAAGGACTCCGGTGTCTTTGTAGCCACCGAGGGTTTGGGTTGGCCCAAAGAAGCCAAGATCGTCCGAGCGGGAAAGGATGGGGAACCAATTACAGATGGAGTCTTCGCGGAATCAAAGGAGTTTCTCGCCGGCTATTGGATTATCGATGTGGAGAGCTCGGATCAGGCGTACAAGATTGCCGCCCGGGTATCAGCTGCGCCCGGGCCGGGAGGGACCGCAGGCAGCATGCCTATTGAGGTGCGGCAAGTGCTCACTAGTTTTACTGATTTAGGGATTTGACGTCGCGGGCCGGGAGAATTGCAGTGATGGGACAACCGTTGGACATTCCGCTCGAGCACCTCTTGAGGGAATTGACGCCGCAGGTGCTCGGGACCGTGGTGCGGAGATTTCGTGACTTCGCTGCGGCGGAAGACGCTGTCCAGGAGGCGTTGCTAGCCGCGGCAACGCAATGGTCAGACCATGGAATGCCGGAAAATCCGCGGGCATGGCTGACGCAGGTTGCCTTCCGCCGAATGACCGATCAAATTCGAAGCGAATCAGCGCGTCGCCGCCGCGAGGGCCAGATGGCGTTGGAGGTGTCCCGCACGCCCAACACGACGACCATCGCCGCCGTTTCGGAGCAAGAGGACACCCTCGTGCTTCTTTTCATGTGTTGCCACCCGGCACTGACCTTGTCTTCGGCGATTGCCCTCACCTTGCGGGCTGTGGGTGGGTTGACCACCGCGGAAATCGCCAAAGCCTTTCTTGTGCCCGAGGCGACGATGGCACAGCGGATCAGCCGAGCCAAGCAAAGCATCAAGGACTCCGGCATTCCCTTCGAATTGCCGACCAAGGAGGAACGGGCACAACGTCTCCGGGCGGTTCTACATGTGCTCTATCTCATCTTCAATGAGGGTTATACGAGTAGCGCTGGTCCGCAGTTGCAGCGAGTCGAACTATCTCGTGAGGCAATTCGGCTGACGCGATCCCTCCGAGACCTGCTCTCAGACGATGCGGAGATCGTCGGATTGCTCGCGCTCATGTTGTTGACAGATGCTCGCCGCCTGGCGCGAACGAACGGCGAGGGCGATTTAATCCCACTGACGCAACAAGATAGGGCGCTCTGGGATCGGCAGCAGATCACCGAGGGAGTCGCGCTCATCTCCGCTACCTTGCCGAAAGGCTCGGTCGGCCCATACCAGTTGCAAGCCGCGATCGCCGCTCTTCACGACGAAGCGGCACGAGCCGAAGATACCGATTGGGCACAGATTTTGGCGCTCTACGATCTACTCAGGCGCATGACCGATAACCCGATGGTGGCGCTGAACTACGCGATTGCGGCGGCAATGGTGCATGGTCCGACCAAGGGATTGGAACTATTGGACGCGCTCAAAGCTGACACCCGCATCGCTAATCATCACCGCTGGGACGCTGTTCGAGCTCACCTGCTGGAAATGGCCGGAGACCGCGATGGTGCGGTCAAACACTATCGGGCGGCGGCAGGCAAAACAGGAAGCCTGCCGGAGCGCAACTATCTTCTCATTCAGGCGGCGCGGCTCTCGAGCGAACTGCGGCTTGGGAACGGACAGGGATGAACTAAACTGCGCGTGTTGCCTGGCCGAAACGCGCTGTGCAAACCCGAACCTGCCAACTTCCGGAGGTCGCCAGTGGCGAACGTCGTCCAACTCCCACCAGAATCTGAAAGTTGCGAGCGGGACATGCCACGAAATCTAGCACAGAAAAGCAGATGCCAGCGACTAGGAAACGGCTGCCACTAGAAATAACGAAAGATCGCCTCACGCTATCTATTCCAGAAAGGCTCTGGGGCTTCCAGAAATTCCTCGCACGCCTCGCTGAGGCGCGTGAATGGGTTCAGCGACTCTGAATATGTCCGGGTCCCCTCTATTAGCTTTTCAACATCCCGACGTTCTTCGATCTTGGTGCCCAACTCGGCTACGCAAAGGCTCCTCGCTATTGTTGGCGATTTCAGTATGGAACGACCACGACGCCCAGGCCCTTGCGGATAGTTTTGGTGCGTCGAAGCTGCTGAGTAAAATGGATCTCGCTGAAGCTCTGACACCCACGATCGTTGCTTTAATCGAGTCCAAACCACGACCCTATAGCAGATCGCGTTGCGCTTCCGCGTAAGCCCACTCACACCCCGGCTGCGGCAAAAATATGGGGACTAGTTCCCAGTATCGAACCAGGACTTGAAGGTTGAGGGGCTGGGATCGCGGTGATGATCGTCGCTATTGTGAGCGCCCTGGCTGGAACTCGGCGGTACGGAGTTCTGAGGCCGAAACTGCAGCATCGATTGCAACTTAGTGCTCACGCCCCGACAACCTGAGGAAGTCGAGACAGTTCCTCGTCGGTGGAGTCATTGGGGACTGAGCATCCCGGTGTCAGAATGAACTTGCGGCCAGACCCATTCCTGGCGGTCTGCCATTGGTCGCGGATCTGCTCCAAGGAGAGAGCTTTGTAATTCTTCTCATCGATTCCGGTGGCAATCGTCTGCGAGAACTTGCTGCGCACAGTGCTGACCGACACGCCGCTGGACTGGACGGACCAGTTGACAACCGGGGCCTGGAAGTCAACAAACTGGTCAACATATTCATTCTCCCAGTGCAAATGGAGGAAGTTCATCTTGGCGCTGGCGGTCGCCGCAAAGAAGCGCTTGTCAAACGGCGCGCTGAATTTGGCATATTCTGCCGGTGAGAGTTCCGCTCGATTGGCGTTCGCAATCGAAAAGAGAATCCCCGAAGCTCCCGCAGCAAAGGCGCGCTTTGCGTGGTTAATGTGCGACTGGGTCAGTAGATCAAGGGCGTCGAGAAGTCGCTGCGGGTTCTCCTGCTGGACTCGAACGACCTCCTCCTTCGACGAAAGTTTGACTGCGACCTGCCACGGATTGAAAGCAGTTTCGAGAATGTACGCGTCTCCGTGTAGTCCGTCACGGATCAGTTCCAGGGCGCGAATCTGCTCGGGGAAGGGGTTGTCCAGAACCTTCAGCTCATACCACTTGCCCTCGGGCTTAGGGTACGGATAATCGCTCATCACCTTCACGATATCCGTCCTGTATTTCCAGTGATAATCAAGTGTCGCCTTAGCGTGCTCCTCGGGAGTCTGAGGTCCGAAGTGATGCCAATGCGTGAACGGCGGACGGTCTACATCCTGCCCCGCCAGTGCCCGGTCTACGCGCTCTTTGCGGGTGAGTGGGTCTCGGCCGGCCAACTTTCCCAGAGCTGTTTGTGCAGCAGCGGCACCAGCAGCGGCTGCGGCGGATAAGAGGAACTTTCTACGGCTTATCATGATTGACTCCGGGAAAGGCATTAACAGCTACGCTGCCTGTCGAAATCTTGCAATATCTGAAGACATGCAAATTTTGCCAGTTCGACGCGACGTTGGGGGTAAAACTCCGAGTCTCAGTTTCCGTCTTTTGCAACATGAACGTTCTCCGAAAGCAATTGTACAATCTCGTTGCGCACATCGTCTTTCAAACGTGAATCAAGCTCCCCGCTCGCCTGACTGGTGAAACCAGTGTGGATCGAACACCAGGCCATTTTCGGCCAACGAAGAATGTCGTGGGCCAAGCATTCAGGGTTTCCTTAGCGTGCTCTCCGCTACCTTCGCGGAGGCAACAGTTGGTTGTGCCTATCGACGTCCAAGTCATATTCGTATTCGGGCTCGGATCGCGCCAGAATAAATCGGCCTTCGTCCACATGGCGGACCCCTAAAACATAGCTCAATCTCTAGAATATTTTCATTGTTCGTTGTGGTTTGAAAAACCATGAGCTATTCGTATCGGAGCGCGACCATGGGATCGACGCGCATGGCCCGGCGCGCGGGAATGTAGCACGCGGCCAGCGCGACGAGCGTTAAGAGAATTGCAACCGCCGCGAAGGTGAGCGGATCTGCCGGCTTGATTTCGAACAGCATGGTCCGCAAGAACCGCGTCAGAATTAGCGTGGCGACTAGGCCCACCGCAATGCCCGCCGCAGCGAGCCGGCCGCCCTCGCGCAACACCATTTTCAGGATCGCTGCTGGTGTCGCGCCGAGCGCCATGCGAATGCCGAGTTCGTGCGTCCGCCGCGAAACAGAATAAGAGATAACACCGAAAATTCCCGCCGCGGACAACACCAGCGCGATCAGACCGAACAGGCCGAGCAGCAGCGTGCGGAATCGCGGCTGGGCGGCGGCGATCGATTGTACAGCGTAAGAGAGCGACTGGAAATCGGTCACCGGTAAATTAGGATCGATGTCGTGTACCTGCTCGCGAATAGCGGCAGCGATGCTCGCCGGGTTCAGGGTGCTCTTGACCACCACTTCGCCGCCCCAAAGCGGAGCCTGGGCGAACGGGACATACATCATTGGTTGCGGGCCCTCAGGCACCGCGGCGTCAAGCACGTCCCCGGCCACGCCAACAATTTCCCGCGAGACAGGCCCCCCATTGAATGGAAAACCGAACATCAGATGACGGCCGAGAGGATTTTCATTGGCGAAATAGCGCCTGGCCATCGCCTCGCTGATGATCGTCACCCGCGGTGCGGACATGGCATCCTGCTGGTTGAACAATCGGCCCCTCAGCAGCGGAATGCTCATTACCCGGAAATAATTCGGGCTCACCGAAAAGAAGCCGGCGTTCTGGACTGTGTCCCGAGGCAAGGGCGGGTTTCCCACGATGGTGAAAGGGAGAGTGACGGAGCCCTGGGCGTCCAGCGGGAGAGGAACCCCCAGCGCCGAATCCTGCAAGCCCGGCTGCACGTGGATTCGCTCGAGCAATTGGTCGGAAAAGGAGGCCCATTGTTGCGGCGTCGAGTATTCGTATTGCGGCAACGAGACCTCCGCTTTCCAGACTTGGCGAGCATCGAAGCCCCGATCGACTGAGGTGAGCGCAACGAAACTGCGGAGCAATAAGCCGGCGGCAACCACCAGCACCATCGCCAGAGAGATTTCCGCCACCGCCAGAAAACTGCGCGCCCGGCGCCAGCCGTGGCCCTCGCCCGCGCGCCCGGCGCCTTCCTTTAGGCTGGATTGCAGGTTCGCATCGGCGCCAAGAAGCGCTGGAGCCAAGCCAAACACCAGGCCGGCGGCGATGGAAAGCACCAGTGCAAAAGCGAGTACGCGGCCGTCGACAGTGATGGGGTGGGGCTGCGGCAACTCAGCCGGGAGAAACGAACCGAGCGCCGCCACGCCCCAATACGCCAGCGAAACGCCGGCAATACCTCCGGCCAGGCCGAGCAGCGCGCTTTCGGTCAGCAATTGGCGAATAATGCGGGCGCGCCCAGCCCCGAGCATGATACGTACGCCCATTTCCCTAGCGCGGGTCGTGGCGCGGGCCAGCAGTAGGTTGGCGATGTTGGCGCAGGCGATCAAAAGCACCAGGCCAACTGCGCCGAGCAGGATCAGCAGCGCAACCTTCGCGTCTCCAACGATCGCTTGCTTGAGCGGCTCAATGCGAATTGTGAAGCCGGTATCGGCCTCTGGAAATTCCTTCGCGAGGCCGGCGCCGATGGCGTTCATCTCCGCGTGAGCCTGCTCGATGGAAACGCCCGGCTTCAGCCGTCCCAGAACAGGGAAGCCACGAGCGCCGCGGAGGCTCATGACGGTACTGAAGACTGGGTCTTGAGCGATCGGAATCCAGATTTCGCCGCTGCCGGTGAAGAAAGGAGAGCGAAAACCGCCCGGCATGATACCAACGACCGTGAAATTACGGTGGTCGAGACTGATCGGACTGCCAATGATCTTCTGGTCCGCCCCGAACTGGGTACGCCACAGGTTTTCGCTCAAGACCACGGCACCAGCGGCGCCGCGCTGGAAGTCATCGGGCAGCAGCGTTCGACCCATGAGCGGCTTTACCTCGAGAAGAGGGAAAAAATCGGTGGTGACCACAGCAGTGTTAACCACCGTGGGCTCGCCGCGGCCGGTGAGCGTGAGCTTATGGAACGCCAGTGCCGCCAAATGGCTGAACGAGCGGTTCTGCTCACGCCAGTTTTCCAAGTCGGGATACGAAGCCCCCGCCGAGGGGCTCCCCTCCTTGGGCTGGGCCTCAAATACGTTGACGAGTTGCGAGGGGCTAGGATAGGGCAACGCCCGGAGCATCACCGCGTCGACAACACTGAAAATCGCGGTGTTCGCGCCGATGCCCAGAGCCAGCGTGAGCACCGCGATGGCGGTGAAGCCCGGGGACTTGCGCAACATGCGCAGGCTGAAGCGCATGTCCTGAGCCAGAGTTTCGAGCAAGCGGACGCCGCTCGAGTCGCGATATTCCTCTTTGATTTGATCTTGGCCGCCGACGATTAGGCGAGCGTGGCGGCGGGCTTCGCTGAGCGGGAAGCCGGACTCCACGAATTTTTCGACTTGCCGATCGAAGTGGAAGCGGAGTTCATCGTCGAGTTCGTTTTCGACGGCTCTGCGGTGGAATAGGGAGCGCAGGCGAATCCAGAGGTCAGCGAACATAATTATCTCCTAGGCCGTCTCGAGAATCTGAGCGACGGCAGCCGCCAGTTTCTTCCAGTCGCTCTCCTCCGTTTCCAGCTGTTTGCGGCCGCTGCGCGTCAGCTCGTAGAACTTCGCGCGGCGATTGTTTTCCGACGTTCCCCAGTGGGCCTTGATCCAGCCCCGCCGCTCCAGACGGTGGAGCGCGGGGTAGAGCGAACCTTGATGGATCTGGAGAACTTTGCTGGAAACCTGGTGGATGCGCTCGGAAATGCCCCAGCCATGATTAGCACCGAGAGCAAGAGTGCGGAGGATTAGGAGATCGGCCGTGCCTTGCGGAAGATCGATGTTGGGTGCGGACATGAGCTCTCCCCTCTAGCTTCGACAGGGAGAGAATAACGCTCCTCTTGTCGAAGTACAACAGGAAAAGATGCCTTCCGGTTCTACGGTTTCGTCTTTTCCGGGTGCCCCGCTCTTCCTGGTTCTGGGAAGGGTGGGCGTTCTGACCTCCCACTCGTATCGCCACAATCTTAAGCTGAGGGGCAGCGCTACACTGCGCTCAGTCGCCAGCCCGCAAGAGATGCGCCCTATCGAGTCCGCGAATGTAGCGCTCGATTTCATCCCGCTCCTGGGAGTTCGCCGCGAGGTACGGCTGGCAAAGCCTGCTCTCGCAAATGCCGATCAACGAAAGGCAGCACTTCAAGCCGCGGAGCAAACTGGACTCCGCCTCTCCGACCGTGTACACCTGCCGGTTGAACCTGTCCACTTCAGCCTGCAGCACCCGCACGTCATTCATTCGCCCATCGACGAATGCGTCGTACAGAGAAACATACAGGCGCGGGAAAGCGTTCGCTCCTCCACTGATTGCCCCATGAATGCCAGCGGCAAAGCCATTCGCCAGAAGACCCTCAGGGCCAACGAAGATCGCGAATTCCGGACGATCGCGAAAAAGCTGCAGTGTAGCTTCGAGAAATTGGAAATCACCGGAACTGTCTTTGAAACCGATCACTTGCGGCAAATCCGCGCATCGCTTCAAGCTCGCCAGGGTATAGCGCACCTGCTTCGGATTGGGGACGTTGTAGACATACATCGGAACAGGGCTGGCCGCAGCGATGCTGGTCACCCAGCGCACCAGGTCATCCTGGTTAAGGGGGAAATAATAGGGCGGGGCGGCCACGATCGCATCCGCGCCGGAATCCGCTGCAACGCCCGCCATCGCCAGCGCTTCCGTTAAAGATGTGTCGATCACGGCAACCAGCACAGGAATGCGGCGGTTCACCTGCCGGCAGGTTCTCTGGATCAGCTCTCGACGCAGCCTGTAGCTCAGCGATGGTCCTTCGCCGGTGGTTCCAAGCACGAACAGGCCGTGCACTCCTCCGGAGATCATATGTTCGATCAGCTTTTCCAGGCCGCCGGCATCGAGCTGATCGTCTCCAGCAAGCGGCGTCACCATGGGCGGGATGATGCCCCGCAGCACTTTGTGGCCAGCAGCGCTCATTTCTCTCCCCAATCCCATGGACCGGTCCTCACCGTGTCTTCCGGTATCGAAGTACGGTTCTAAGCTCTTATCTTTTTCGGTGCCCCATTCGTTCCGATCTGCCGTAGGGCGGTCTTTGCGCGAACGCAGACCGGAAGGGTGGGCGTTTTGACCTACGAAGACGCTGAGCCGCGAAGCCTTCGATTGATTTTGCGTCCTGCGTGCCTGCCATCAATGAGAGTGTCGCGGCACTACCCGGCGCAAATCATGGTAGCTGGTGGCAAATTCCAAACACGCACCGGTCTCCAGCTGCCCAGTGTTCTCGCGATATATCTGCTCCCACGGCGAGTTATTCTTCAACTCAGGAGCCTTCCGGCTATTGCCGCGCCGCTCAATTTCCTCGGGGGCAAGCAGAACGTCCACCCTCCGCTCGTTCAGTGAGACACGAATTTTGTCGCCCGTCTCCAGGATCCCAAGGTTTCCACCCACCGCTGCCTCAGGTGAGATATTTAAGATAGATGGACTGTCCGAAGTGCCGCTCTGCCGGCCGTCTCCCATGCAGGGCAGCATGCGCGCCCCCTGGCGCACCAGGTATCCCGGCGGCGTCATATTCACCACCTCGGCCGAGCCGGGATAGCCTATCGGACCTACGTTGCGAATCACCAATATGCAGTGCTCGTCCACCTGCAAAGACGGGTCTTCGATTCGCTGACGGTAATCTTCAGGCCCCTCGAACACGATCGCTCGTGCCACGAAGGTGCCCTCATTTCCAGGCTCCGATAAATAGCGCTTTCGAAACTCTTCCCCGATCACCGACGTTTTTAGCAAAGCTGAATCGAAAAGATTCCCGCTCACTACCAGCAGACCCGCGTCTTCCTTCAGTGGCCGGTCGTAGCTGCGGATGATGCGTGTGTCTTTGCTGCGGGCAGCCCTGCAATTCTCGCCGATCGACTTGCCGCTTACGGTCAGCGCATCCTCGGCGATTTTCCCAGCCTGCATCAATTCTCCGACCACGGCCGGCACTCCCCCGGCGCGATGATACGCTTCGCTCAAATACTCCCCAGCCGGTTGCACGTTCAGCAAGAGATGAATGTGGTGTCCTACGGTTTCCCAGTCCTCGATTGTCAACACCACTCCCATGTGCCGCGCAATCGCGTTGATGTGAGGAGGGCAGTTGGTAGACCCGCCGATCGCCGAATTCACCACAATCGCGTTTTCGAACGCTTTGCGAGTCAGCACCTTACTGGGCGTCAGATCTTCCTCAACCATCTCCACGATGCGCAGTCCGGTGTGGTAGGCCATTCGCGCTCGTTCGGCATAGGGCGCGGGAATCGTTCCGCAGGTCGGCAGCGACATACCCAAAGCCTCGGCCAGAGAATTCATCGAGAGTGCTGTTCCCATGGTGTTGCAGTGGCCCGCGCTCGGCACTCCTTCCGCCACCATGTCCACCAGTTGCTCGTTCGTAATTTTTCCTTCCGCCAGTTGCCGCCGCGCCTCCCACAGCACCATGCCGGTGCCCGCCAATTTGCCGTTCACGTAACCGTCGATCATCGGCCCGCCAGACAGCACGATCGCCGGCAAGTTCACCGTGGCCGCCGCCATCAGGCACGACGGAGTGGTTTTATCGCAGCCGGTCGTCAGCACCACTCCATCGAACGGATAGCCAACCAGCATTTCCACCAGGCCAAGGTAGGCAAGGTTGCGATCCAACGCCGCGGTTGGGCGGCGGGCCGTTTCCTGCAGCGGATGGGTAGGAAATTCCATCGGAACTCCCCCCGCATCGCGGATTCCCGCCCGCACTCGTTCCACCAGGGTCAGGTGAATCCGGTTGCACGGAGTGACGTCACTGCCACTCTGCGCAATTCCAATGATTGGACGGGACGACTGTAACTCTTCGCGGGTGATGCCGTAGTTGCCGAACCGCTCAATATAGACGGCCATTTCGCGGGGATCGTTGAACCAGAGTTCGCTTCGCAGCTTCGCCTTTTTAGCGTTCTTCATTAAGCCTCTTGGGTTTCACGGTATGTTCACTTCGATAAAGTAAAGTGCGTCGGCCAAAGGCACACTGAGGTGGAGGTAAGCTACAACCTGCAGGGTATCGACGCCGAGACCGCCTAGTTCCTCGCCAGCAGGCCTCCGTCAATCACCAAAGACGTTCCGGTAATATAGGCTCCATCGGCGGACGCCAGCATGCGCACCGCGCGCGCGATGTCTTCAGGTGTCGCCAAACGTCCCATCGGAATCTTTTCCACCAATCGCGCTTTCTCTTCCGGATTGTTTTCGAAGTGAGCCTTCAGCAACTGCGTCTCGGTAGCTCCCGGAACGATGCAGTTCACCCGAATTCCGTCCGGCGCACAGTCGATCGCCATAGCCCGCATCATCGCGAGTTGGCCCCCTTTGCTCGCGGCGTATGCGGTATAACCCGGATAACTGTGGAATGCGTGTCCCGACGAAGCGATCAGGATGCACCCCGATCGTTGGCGGCGCATCACCGGGACCACTTCGCGGCAGCAGAGGAAGGATCCCTTCAGGTTCGCGGAGATAACGTGTTCCCAATCCTCATCGCTGGTTAATTCTATAGGTTTGATGATCTGGACCGCGGCGTTCGCGAACAAAATATCGATTCGGCCGTATTTCTCAACCGTCCTGGCGACGGCGGCCTTTACCTGTGGGGAGTCGCTTACGTCCACCTGCAGCGCAAGGCCAACTCCGCCTCCTCGCTCAATCTCATTTACTGTGCTTTGCGCCGATTCCCCGTTCCAATCCAGTACCACCACCGCGGCTTTCTCTTGTCCAAACAAGATTGCCGTCGCTCTTCCGATTCCGGAGCCCGCACCGCTGATAATGATTACGCGACCCGCAAACTCGCCCATAAACTCGTCGACTATTCTTGGTCAGGATGGCACCGGTGTCAAGCCGTTGTCGAAACGCAGCTGCAATCCAGCACCGCGGCAAATCGGAATCCGTTTGCCGGAACGCATTCCGTAAACGGATTGACAGCTCATCGGACACAGTGCGAAAGTGTCTCCGCCCTTTTGCGCTTCCCCAGCTCGGTGGGCCGCGCTATCCATGAATCGGCGATCGAAGCAATCGGAGAAGTAACCATATGCTCATCAAACTGCACCCGCTGGACATCGCTATCGTCGCGGCCTACTTCCTCGCCGTGTTGGGCATCGGATTCAAACTCAGGGGGCGGATGAAGACCTCCTCTGCCTTCCTGTTGTCCGAGAAGTCCTTTTCCCACTGGATCACTGGTATCGCTTTCATGTCCGCCAACCTCGGCGCACTCGAAGTCCTGGGCCATACCGCAAACGGCGCGAAGTATGGCATGCGCACTAACCATTGGTACTGGGTGGGAGCCATTCCATCCATGATTTTTCTGGGTCTCTTCATGGTCCGCTACTACTACTCCAACGGCATTCGCAGCGTCCCCGAATACCTGCGCCTTCGTTATGACCATCGCGCGCACCTGCTCAACGCCATCAGTTTTGCCATCGTTACCGTACTCATGGCAGGTATCGATATGTTTGCCTTTGCCTTGATATTCAGGACCATGATCGGCTGGCATTTTACCCAGAGCGTCTTGCTCGCCAGTAGTGTGGTGCTCGTATTTGTCTTCTGGGGAGGCCTCTCCTCTTCCATCTATAACGAGTTCCTCCAGTTCTTCCTGATCGTTCTGGGCTTCCTTCCCCTTACCTTTCTGGGGCTGCAGCACGTAGGTGGGTGGCACAGTCTTATTTCTCAGTTGCCGGAGGGGTTCACCCACACCTGGAAAGGGATGGGCGCTCCTTCAGACCCTTTAGGTACGCCCTGGTGGGTCATTGTTTTAGGGCTGGGTCTGTGCGCCTCGCCTGCATATTGGTGTACCGATTTCCTCTTGGTGCAACGGGCAATGGCTGCCAAGAATTTGTCCGCGTCCCGGAAGACTCCGTTGGTCGCCGCCGTCCCCAAGATGCTTTTCCCGATCATCGTCACCGTGCAGGGCATGCTCGCACTGGCCATCGCCCCGAGCATTGTTAAGCACGACTACAACCTGGCGCTACCGGTGATGATGAGCATGTTCTACGGTAAAGGGATGCTGGGACTGGGGGTCACCGCCCTGCTCGCCAGTTTTATGTCCGGCATGGCTGGAAACATCACCGCTTTCAATACCGTGGTGACCTACGACATCTACCAGACCTATATCCGCAAAAACATGCCGGACCGCCACTACTTAACCGTGGGACGTACCACCACCATTCTGGGCATCGTGTTCGCCTGCGCGTCTTCCTACATCGTGCTGAATTTCAATAACCTCATGGACTACATGCAGTTGATCGGTATCCTCTTTATCTCGCCCTTCTTCATCGCTTTCTTGGTCGGCATGTTATGGAAGCGCCCATCACCCTTGGCGGGTTTTTTAAGTATGCTGGGGGGCATTGCCGGAGCGCTTTTGGAATACCTGCTCTACAGGCTCCATGTGATCTCGTTTGTTTCCCCGATGGCCGCAAACGTCTACATGGCCGTGTGGGGACTGGTCGCCGGCAGTATCTTCATCGTTGTGGCCACCTTTCTCACCACACCCCCCGATCCCGAGAAGTTGAAGGGACTCATCTTTGAGCATGGGCAGCGCAGTGAAGAGGAAGCCTTCGAGCCATGGTATTCGCGGCCCGCGTTTTATGCGCTCATTGTCGGCGCGCTTTTCATCTTGTTGAACATCGTATTCTACTAAAGGTTGATTCCAAAGGCTTCGGTATTAGCTAAGTGCCGTTTTTCCACGAAAAATGGGAATCCAAACGTATCCGATTTACGTATCCGAGAGGCGGACTTTACCGCTAATTTTCGTTCTACGCAACTCATCTACGTACGACCATCCGCTCCAAAATTCCGCAGGAGAAAATCAAAAATGATGGGGATTCCGGGCGATACCCTGGACATCGAGATGCTGACCGACCCTCAGCACGCGACGCGGATGCCGATTCCGCGCCGAATTGGCTGCCCGGAGGGGTTGGGGGCGGCTGGGGCGTTTCCAAGGCGGTGGAAGGCTTTGTGACCAACTTGCCACACATGTCTGGTGCCCCCGATGGTCTGCGCCAGCCTATCCAGTTCAACTACAGGCTCGTTGAAACCAGATTGCAAATGGTCAAGGCGTGGGCAAACCTTCACCCTTCTACTTTATCCTCAAGCGATAGTGAAGGACGTTCCTACAGCGTCGTCATTTGCATAGCTCTCTTCGCAGTTCTGCCGCGCACCTCTGACCCGTAGCTGGTATTCTTCCGCGAGAAAATGAGTCTCGCCAAGAACATCCCGAAGGACTTGTCCAGCCTTTTGCAGGCGATGACCACCAATTTCCGCGAGATACTCCGTGGGAATCTCGTTGGAGTCTATTTGTGGGGATCGTTGACCTACGGCGCGTTCGACGAGATGTGCAGCGATGTTGATTGCGTCGCCGTTACCGTCCGCGATTTGGATGACCGCGAGTTTTCCGAACTGGATGAGTGGTTCAAGAGCAAAGGGGAAGAAAGCCGCTGGGTCAAACGAATCGACATGCGCTTCGTCATTGACCATGAATTTCTCGACAAGGCATCGCGATGCTGCGGCTTCTACCGCTACACGAGAAAACTCGTCCGGCATGGATCAGACGGAAACCCGATCATCTGGATGAATGTTGCCCAGTCCGGCGTCACGTTGTGGGGCAAGAACGCGAAGCTCATCGCACCCCATGTGTCCCGTCAATGTCTCAATGATGCGCTCCTGTTGGAAGTGAACTACCTTAAGGAAGACTTGATCTCCAACCGCGGGAATCGATCCGAGGACGCATTCGTCCACAATGCCTACGCAGTCCTCACTGCTTGCCGCATTCTTTATTCGGCGTATCACGGGACACTGGTTTCCAAGGACCGAGCCTATGGCTGGGCAATGGAAACCGTTCCGACCGCGTGGCGCTCAGTCATTCATGCGGCTAGAGAGAATCGGCTGAAGAATTCCGGCTCGACGACGTCTGAGTTAGAAAATGATGCGATGCGCTTCGTAAGCTTCGTCGCCAGTGAAGTCAAGCGCATATTGGAGCAATGATCGCGGGAGTCCCGGTAGCGCCGCACCTGAACACCGCAGACGATCCCGTTGCGGAACATTGATAATGTCATTGGGAAAAGCTGACGAGCTCGACATCCGTGAATTGGTCACATGGGACTCAAAATGACCTTGGATGAATTTCGCGGATCGCTCACCGCAACCGAGCCGCCAGCCGGACTGACGCACGCGCTCGCCGGGTTGTGGAATGGCAATCTGCCCGCGTGAGGGAAGACTTCGACGCACGATGGCTACGTTCTTGTTTTTGCGTAAAGCGGATACCTGCTCCCGCCTGATCCGCCGCCGTTGTACCTGAAGCCCTGCGCCTCATATTCAAGTTGATTGTAAGCGTCTGACCAACACACCTGTTCGACAGAGTCGCGCAGGATGCGACCTTTCTAAATCTAAAACGCAAACTTCAGCGCCAGCTGTCCAACGCGAGCATTCACGGAAGTGCTACTGATGACGCCGAATGTGGGTGATGTGAAATTGCTGTCGGGGTTCGCAAACTGCGGATGGTTCAGCGCATTGTAAAATTCGGCGCGAAATTGAAGGGTGCTGTTCTCAATGGGGCGGTTCAACTCCACGGTCTTTGAAAGGGCGAGATCCAGGTTCGCCTGTCGGGGACCATTTACAATCCCCGTCGCACTGTCCCCAAACGCGGTTCCGATGCCATCCGCGCCGATAATCGGCGGATTCGTAAAACAGGTGGAATTGAAATACGCTCCCAGTTTCGATTCCACCGACCCTCCGTTGACCAAGTGGTTTTTCGAGCATGTTCCAGTCAGTTGTGCCCGGTCTTCGCTTATCCCGAAGACGTTGTTGGCATTAGTGTCCGAGATCGTGAGAGCGCTGCCAGATTGAATCGTAAGTACACCAGCAAGGTCCCAGCCTCCCAGAAGCGCTCGTTGGAGCCCGGCTGACGGACTGGGGAGTTTCCATGTTTCGCTAAAAACAAACCGATGAGTGCGGTCGAAGCTCGCTCGTCCCCATCGCTGTCTCGGGGAGTTTTGGTCTCCTAGCGTTAGCGCATTTCCGGAGGATGTTGAGTTGATGTCGGCGCCATCGGTGTCCAGAGTCTTCGAGAAGGTGTAAGAGGCAAGGAACTGAAGGCCGTGCCCCAAACGCTTCGTCAAGCTCGCTTCCAGCCCGTTGTACCAAGAACTACCCTCGGATTCCATCTCCACAAGAGAGTCCGGTGGCACACCGAGAATGGGGACTCGCAGCGGAATATTTGCGACGGAGTTTGTGGTTACTCCCCTGATTGGACTGTTCGCGGTGGCGCTGAGCGCCTGATTAAGAGAACGCTGGCGAACCAAGTGTGTGCCGCGAGTGCCCACGTATCCAATTTCCAAAAGCCAGCCCTCGTTTAGCTCAGCCTGAACATTCAACGAATACTGTTGAATCATGGCGGGCCGAAAACCGGGAGCAACGGAATAAATAGTCGTCGTGCTGGTAGGAGAATACGCGGGGAACGAAGGGAAGGACTCCGGCGTTGGAAACGGCTGCGCGAAGGGCGCTTGCAGTGTTGCGTCAGCGTTTGCGGTTCCGGCATTCAACCGAGCGACGGAAAACGGAGCTCCGGCCAAGCTCTGAAAAAAGGCTTGTCCGGTGGGCCGGGAATAGTAGATGCCGTACGCTCCTCGCAATACCGCCCGGCCTGACCTGGGCAGGGGCTGCCATGCCAGGCCAATTCGCGGAGCGATCGTGTTTTGTCCCGCACCGTCGTTTCCGAATTCGTTGTGGGCACGCGCCACACCTGGGGGAAGAACCCCGGAGAAGTTTGAGGCCACAAGGTAACCTGCAACACTGCCGCCCGGCGGAGGGTTTGGATCAGCTTTCGCGATGTCGAAGCTCGAGTTTCTACCCAGTCTGTCTGCGAATTGCCCGAGACGCTCGTAGCGGACGCCGATATTCAGTGTCAGTGACTTTCTGAGTCTCCAGTCTTCCTGGGCAAAGCCTGCGCCCTCCCATGCACGGTATTCACGAGTGGTCAGGCCAAAATCATCGAACGAGGCGAAAACATTACTGAAGCTGGTGCCGTTCTGGGCTGCGCTAAGGCCAAGTAGAAAGTCCGGCCAGCTCAGAAACTCCATGAATGACCCGATACCCACGAGATTGATATTGTCCTGGAACCTTGTGGCGGCTCCGCCCAATCGGACAGCGTGGGCCCCGCGAACGAAACTGAGGCTATCACTGAACACAAAACTGTTTTGCGCGCTGGTTCGCGGAAACCCGGGGGCCATGCTTACCGAACCTACAATACTTAAGCTCGGGAGATCGTTATTGTTGCTCATTCCCCCTTCGGCAACTCCAACGTCAGACCAACTGAACGGAGTCGTCGCCTCCGTGCCCGTTCGGTTTCGGAGATATCCAACCCGTGCTTCGTTGAGCCATGCGTTATGGAAAGTGTAGGTATCGGCGAGCGAGAATACTATGAAGCGGGAATCGCCGGGACTGGGAAAACCGGGAATGTTGCCGGATGGATTGACCCCGTTCCCGGGAAATGTGACGGTCTGGTCATCATTGGCCAGGAAAAAGCGAGCCGCGATCTTATTGTTCGGGTGCACCATGTAGTCCAGGCTGGTTGCCCCCTGATCCTCGTTGAAATGGCAGGGATCTGTGAAAGCCGAAAAGCCCTGCTGGACAAGCGGCTTTGCTGGGTCGACCGTCTGTGGCGTTGGGATGAGGAAAACGCCGTCGGAAAGCTTCATATTCAAGAGCGTGAGCGCCACCGGATTAATGTTGGAACCATCGGATTTGATAGTGACACCTCCCTCAGCACCGCTCATGCCGCCAAACATTTCCCCCAGGGCATCTGGGCTGCGGTCATTCGTGAGCGGTGGTTCAGCTAGGTCGGCCGTGCACGCGGTCCTTGACTGGCCGGCGGCAATGCCATTGATCTGCCGCGTCCCCTGGTAAGATCCGAAGAAAAGCAGCTTGTCCTTCTTGATGGGTCCTCCCAACGCAAACCCAAACTGGTTTTCCTTTAGGGCAGGACGCCGCTGGCCGGTTTGGTTCAGAAAGAAATCGTTCGCGTTGAGAAACTCATTGCGAAGGAACTCGAAAACTGTCCCATGGAAATCGTTGCTTCCGGTTTTTGTAATCACACTGACATTGGCACCGCCATAGCGCCCATATGCTGCGTCGTAGAGTCCTGTCTGGACCTTGAACTCCTCTATGCTGTCAGGATTGGGAATAGGAATTCCGCCACTGCCGGCGGCACTGCCCTGCGCGTCGCTTATGCTGATACCGTCCAACTGGAAGTTATTGTCATACGAGCGCGCGCCGTGTACGTAAATCCCATCATTGGATTGGGCGATCTGCGACAGTGCGATCCCACCAAGTCCAAGCTCTCCCGCGTTGTACACTCCGGCTGAAACGCCGGGCGAGAGGCTTGCGATTTGGGCAAAATTCCTCGTGACAAGCGGCAAACCGCTGACTGTGTTTTCGGTCACCACTCTTCCTAATGCCGCGGAGTCTAGTTGAACCATCAGTGGGTTTGAGGACACCTGTGCACGCTCGAAGCGCGTCGCGAGCCGAAGCCGCAGCTCCAGTCGGAGCGTCTCCGTAACATGGATGTTTATCTCTGGGAGGCTCACCGGTTCGAAATCTGGTTTGCTCGCTTGAAGTTCATACCGCCCGGGCGCCAGCAGCAGGAACCCGAACCTCCCGTTCTCGTCCGAGGTGGCTGACTTCCGTTCGCCGCCGCCCTCTTTAGCGACGTGAACGACCACTCCCGCAACGGCAGCCCCGGAGGGGGCCAGCGTGACGCCGGTCATAGCACCGGTTGAGGCCGTCTGGCCGAAAATGCGAACTACTAGCCCCAAGCCAATAGCAAAAACTCCGAACCAAGCCCGGCCGGAAAGGGGAAACCACGCGTTCGAGGCAACCGACACTGAAACCGCTCCCGACTAGAGAGGCTGTGTTCCGCCCCAAGCTACTGGCGCGAAGCCAATCCTATCGGGTAAGCTCGGGGGAAACCCCACGATTTTACCCCGAATCGTCTTCCTTGCGGCTGTAAGTTGTGAAAGTATAGGGCCACCGAGTTGTGAGTGAGACCCTCAAGATGCGATTGCGTCCAGGTGATTTAAGAACCCGGATTCCCGCTCAGCTTAGCAAGGCCTTAGGGTGTCGTTTTCGTTGGGTGTCCGCACCGGCAACGCCAGAGAATTCGCATGCTGGCCGGTACAGGGCAGAGCCCCCTGCCCAGCGGCGACATGAACGCTCGGGACCACGGAAGCTGATGCTCGTGCTGCTGGAGGTCTTTCTTCTCTTCCTAAGCCCTGCCCCAGCCCAAGTTAAGGAAGTCCGTCGCGTTCTCATTCTCAATGTGATTGGACCGCTTTCGTCACCCGGGGTCGCTCGGATCGATGAGGCGATAGTGGCTGGTCTGGAAAAGTCGCCATATCAGATTGAGCTCTACAGCGAGGATCTGGAGGCGACCCTGTTTCCGGCCGAAGCTTCCCAGCGGCAATTCCATGAGTGGTACATCCGCAAGTACCGTGGTCGCCAGCCCGACGTGATCATTGCCGTGGGGTTCGAACCGCTCAGGTTCCTGGTCGCATCGCACGAATCGGCCTTCCCAGGTGTCCCGATTGTTTTTTGTGAACTCACAAAGGAGATTTTGGACGAATTGAAGCTCGATTCGCATTTCACCGGGGTGTGGGCCGGGGCGAGGCCCGAGGAAACCCTGAACGCGGCGCTTGCACTCCAACCCGCGACTAAGCACGTGGTTGTGGTCGGTGGTGTGGGCGTGTACGACCGGGACCTTGAAGCAATTGCCCGAAACAGCTTTCGCAAGTACGAGTCAAGCCTTGATTTCACATACCTCACTGATCTCGCCATGCCCGCGCTGATTGAGCGCCTGAATCATCTGCCGGATCACACGATCGTCTACCACACATCCATCATGCAGGATGCCGAGGGAACGCGCTTCATTGATGCCAACCAGGCCGTTCCCATTGTTGTTGGCGCCGCACATGCGCCGGTGTTTGTGGTGGACGATGCGGACCTTGGCAATGGAACAGTCGGTGGTTGTTTGCTGAGCTTTGCTGCTATCGGTCAGACTGCTGGCCAAATGGCAGTGAGGGTTCTCAACGGTGAGAAGCCGCAGGATATTCCAGTTGTGAAGAGCGCCAATGTCTACATGTTCGATTGGCGAGCCTTGAAGCGCTGGGGATTCAAGGAGGCCGATCTTCCGCCCGGTAGCATCGTCCTGAATCGACAGCCCACGGTCTGGGAATCCTACAAGAGGTACATCATTAGCGGGATTGCTCTGATCTTATTGGAGGCGTTGCTGATTGGCGGACTGGTGTGGCAGCGAGCTGAGCTCAAAGGCAGCGAAGAGAGGCATCGCGTCATTGTCGAAGCAGCCAGCGACGCAGTGATCAGCATAGATGAAAATGGCGGCATCCTGCTGGCTAACCCCGCCACGGCGAGAATCTTTGGTTATGACCCGGTCGAGTTGATCGGGAAACCCCTGACCGTACTCATGCCGGAATTCATGCGGAAGCTGCACCAGGCCGGGTTCAGGCGATATTTGGCGACCGGAGAGCGGCATCTCAATGGGCAAGGAACTGAAGTCATCGCGCTGCGCAAGAATGGCCAGGAGTTCCCCGCGGAAGTGTCATTCGGAGAAATAACCAGTAGCGGGCACCAGGCGTTTACCGGCTTTATCCGTGATATCGGCGAAAAGAAGCGCGCCGAGGAGCAGCTGCGTCAGGCACAGGAGGATCTCGCCCGAGTAACTCGCGTGGTTTCGATGGGAGAGCTGGCTGCGGCAATTGCTCATGAGGTCAACCAACCGCTTACAGCAATTCTCATCAACGGCCAATTCTGCTTGCGCCAGCTAGACAGTGCGACCTTGAATTCAGATGAATTACGCGCGGCGATTATGGGAATTGTGAACGACAGCACTCGCGCAAGCGCGGTGATTTCTCGGATTCGTGGGTTGCTGACGAAGGCGTCTCCTCACAGGACGGACCTGGACATCAGTCAGATTATTCAAGACGTAACCATTCTCCTGCGCAATGAGTTCACGCGAAACCGTGTTTCCTTACGTACGGAGCTGCCATCTGACCTGCCGCACGTTACCGGCGACCCGGTCCAGTTGCAACAGGTATTGATTAACCTGATCATGAATGCTATCGAAGCAACGCGTACGTCCACAAACGGGAGGCTGGAAATTCTGATCCGGTCGGAGAAGAACCAAGATAGTGTTGTGGTCCAGGTTCAAGATTCTGGACCAGGAATCGAGCCTGGCCTGGCAACCCGCATCTTTGAACCATTCTTTACCACGAAAGCGAAGGGCATCGGAATGGGGCTGTCGATCAGCCATTCCATAATAGAGTCCCATGGTGGCCGTCTCGGGATCGTGCCCAGTTCTGCTGGGGCGCTGTTCGAATTCACTCTCCCCCTCGATGACGCTGGTGTTTCATGAGCGAACCCGAGTCCATCGTTTTTGTTGTCGATGACAATCCCTCGGTGCGAAGCGCAATCAAGCGCCTTATTGTTTGCGTGGGTTTGCAAGTCGAACTGTTTGATTCCGCGCAGGAGTTCCTAGAAGCTATTGCACAACCCTCCGTAAGACGATCATGAAGCAGGCGATATGAAAGAACGCGCCATAGATCGTGAGAGAGCGATCGTAAACGCACGACCAAGCGTCGGAAGTTTCCGAGCCAGGCGTTGGTCCGTTCGACAATCCGCGCGGTCGCAAACCCGGCCGCGGTGCCCACAGCGATTCCACTAGCACCAAGTATGAGTCCCTGTCTCAAAACGTTTGCAAGGACATCGCGGGCCTGCGCGCCCAGCGCCAGTCGAATGCCAATCTCGCGCGTGCGCGCTGAGATGGGAAGTCTTGCCGTACCAGAATCCCGGTGTAGTGCATAACCGGAATGGCAGTTCCCATCACTACTGCACTTAAAGCAGATCGTCGGCGGTCGGTTGCAGATGGAAACGAGAGTGCGAGGCCCCTGGCGAGGAAGAAATTGAGCCGCCCGAAATAGTTGGGCGAGTCGAATGCCCGGAAGCTGTTGGCGTACCTTTTCAGACTACCGGGCTGCTCTCGGGCTGTTCGAAAAGTACTGTCCCGCAATGTAAGACCCACTCAGACGGTTTGCTGACGAAACGAAATCCATAACGGGGGTTAGGCGTATCTCGCCATTCGGCTCGAACTGCGCACGCCGTACCCGCGTAGTGTTCACCTTCGCGGCATAAGAAAACATCCACAGTCGCATCCTTCTCCAATGCGACCGTACAACCGCACAAAAATCCGTTTACGCTTACGTTCTCGGTCGCAGTGAACAGCTCAAAGGGCGCTCCGTACTTATCTTTCCCCCGTAGCTTAAGAACTACATTCAACCGAATCCGTACCTCGGTTCGGCGCTCTGGTCTCTTGTCTCGTAGTACTGAGGCTAGGTCAGCCCTCAGTTGGTCAAAATCAACTGGTTTTTCAAAATATCCAGCTGAGCCCAGATTCTGACAAAAGGCCTTGCACTTCGTTGCAGCCTCTCCACTGATGATGAAAATAGGAATCTGCTGAGTAAAGGTGAGTGCAGAAAGGGTTTGACAGACTTCAAAGCCCGAAAAGTTCGGCATCAACAAATCGAGCAGGATAGCGTCGGGCTTGTATAGGAGCGTCAGTGCTATCGCTTGTTCGGGGTCGCCAGTGTCGGTGATGTGATAGGCGTCTTCAAGGCGAGCACGGAGGAGACGGCGCATTCCTTCATCGTCGTCGATAATCAGGATTCGCAGCATGCCTTTATCTCCTCTATATCTGCTCTGTTTCCGGGGTCGGCCAAGAAATCAAAATGGAAATCCCGGTTTATTGGTGCAGGACGACGCTTAGGAGAGAATTGTGGATCTCAATCCTGCCATTGTAATGAATGAACCCCAGTTTTCTGAATTTGTTCATGAACATATTGACGCGGGAGCGTGTTGTACCAACCATTTCCGCCAGCGTCTCCTGCGATATTTTCGGAAGCATCTTTTGCGGCTGGTCTTGCTTGCCATAACGGGCAAGCAGCAATAGAGCCCGGGCCAGCCGTTTCTCAATCGAGTTGAAGAGCTGATCGACCAAGTCCTCCTCGGCTCGGATATTCCTCGTGAGGAGGTAAGCGATGAAGCGGTCCGAGAGCCTATGTTCTTCGTGAAGGACGCGAATCATTTCATTCTTTTCGATCACCATGTACAGTAGTTGGCGTAATCGCAGTCGCTAACCCCATCCGGAAAGGCACGCCCGCCAGACATCCCTCACCGAAGAAATCGCCTGGTCCGAGAAGCGCTACGACCGCCTCCTTGCCAGTCTGATTGACCACGGACAGCTTCACGCCGCCCTTTTGAATATAGAATACAGACGAGGCCGCATCACCTTGGGAGTAGATCCTCTGTCCTCTTCGGTACTCCACAATTGTTTTTCCTAGGCCGGCCAAATCGAGAAAAGCACGGACGTTGAAAGCGCGGGCTGTCTTGCCCTTTGCATCCGACCTGATACTAGTTCTGCGATCTACCCCTTTCATAAACTTAACTCTTTCCATCGTGCCGCCAGAGAATCCACCGTTGCCAGTTCTTGTGCTTGCCGAGTTCTTCGTGCTCCTGCCTGCTTCCGACCAGATGCCGCCAGGACAAACTGGCTGCCCACAAGGAGCCTCCAAGAGAGCAGCCGAGACCAGACAGAGAAAGTATGCTATTGAGCGTGGGTAAATGTCGTGTAACAGAAAGGAGGGTGCCTATGCTGCTTTAGTTTACGCCGCCCTTGGGGGCGGGACTCCGCAGCCTTTCAACCATCTTCACCAGGTCGGCCAAAGATTGTGCCTGCATCTTTTCCATGGCGCGGCTGCGATGAACCTTTACGGTATTTTCGGCAGTTCCAATCTGGGCCGCGATCTGCTTATTAAGCATGCCTGAAACCACCAAGGCGACGACCTCGGGCTCGCGAGGGCTCAGCAATTCGAAACGCTCGCGCAGTGCTGCAAGCTCCGCCTCTTGTTGGCGTCTGCCCCGATCCCTTTCCAGCGCCAGCTCAATCGCATCCAGAAGAACTTGGTTACGGAGGGGTTTGGTAAGTCCTGATTAACCGTAAAGTGGAGTCTAGTACTCCGACGGTCAGGCGGTCAGCAGCTTAGTCCCGACGAACCCGAACGTGCAACACAGTCGGGCAGCGTGGCGGGGTCATCAAAATCCGCCTCCGTCAGCGAGTAAGGACAATCCCGGTCGTCCTTTTCGCCCGTGCAACTGCCCACCACCAGAAGTTCCATCGAACGCAAGATATACTGGTGCAGCAGCGCGTGCAACGTGTGCGAATTCCGATGAAGAAGCTGAACTACGACCGGATCACGACAACAATAGAGCGCGAGTGGCTGGCGCAGATCATCGCTGGGACGAAGAAGATCGAATACCGCCAGATCAAGCCGTACTGGACGAAGCGCTTCGCGAAGGTCTCGCTGCCGTTTGAGCTACGCCTCCTCAACGGCATGAATCCTCCCGTGCCAGAAGTCACGCTGCTGATCCACAGGATCACGAAGGATCGCCGGGCGGGCGAATACCGACTCCACATCAAAACGGTCTTGGGGTACAAGCATTGGGACAAACGAACGCAAAGACCCAAACGTTGAAAGCCTGGTCAGTTCGGAGCGTGATATGGCACCTTACGAACCCTTACGCCTTGGGAGTCCAGTTGTATTTCGGGTTGTGCTTCACGCGCACCGCGCAGTTCGCGAAATCAGGGCTCCGGTCGGTAGCGTAGGTGACTTCCTGCTCTCTCAATCCGCTCATCAAAAAGAGCTCGAACAGCGTGCGCTCGTCCTCGTCGCACGCGGCGAAAAACTTGTCGAGCGTCTCTTGATCGTATATATCGGGCTCTTCCTGGACGAATTGCGGTCTGTCGTGAGCTGTAATCTTGAGCGCCGCGGCGGTCAGATCGTGGCGTCGCAAGAAAAATAGAACGCTGTCGAACTTGTTAGCGCAGGAACGCGGCGACTGGTTTTTCTCCTCGCGCAGCCATACCGCGAACCGGAGCATGTCGGCGCGGATCACGTCCTTCACCGGCTTGTTTCCGACGCACCGAAAGAAGTAGCGCATCGCGATGGAATAGGGCGGAGTGGGTTGTGGACTTGCGCTGCGCCTTAATCTCGGCGAGATAATCGTCGATGTCCGTCGAGCCCAAGGTTCACCTGAATTGACGACAGCCTGTTCTCGGACAGGGAAGGCACAAAGCAATGGCGTATCAACCTATCGAAAATTACGGAATCATCGGCAACATGCGGACTGTTGCTCTGGTAGGCATGAACGGTTCGATCGATTGGTACTGCTACCCGCACTTCGATTCGCCCAGCGTTTTTGGGGCGATTTTGGATGACAAAAAGGGAGGCCGCTTCCAAGTCTCCGCCGCCTCTGACGGCGTGCGGCACAGGCAGTTTTATTGGCCTTCCACAAATGTATTGGTTACGCGATTCTAATGGCGGACGGAATTGCCGAATTGGAAGACTTCATGCCAGTGGGGCTACCCTCCGAATCGTCTGCGTATCGCCATGTATACCGTCGCATTCGTTGCGTCCGGGGAACGGTACGCATTTCGGTCACTTGCCGCCCAGCCTTCGATTACGGCCGACAGACGCACGAAGTGCTCATCAGAACTAACGGGGCAACATTCAAGTCGGGCAGTCTGATCTTGGCTCTTTCGACTGCGGTGCCACTCAAGAATGACGGGCACGGTGGAGTGTCTGCCGAGTTCGTGCTCTCGGAAGGAGAATCGCAAGTCTTCGTTCTTAGGGACGACTCCGCCGAGGGCGCTGTGCCATGTCCGCCGTGCGAAAAAGAGGCTGAGGAACTGCTACGGGGCACCGTGAAGTTTTGGCAAGACTGGCTCTCCGCCTGTACCTACCACGGGCGCTGGCAGGCGCAGGTGCACCGGTCAGCCTTGGCGCTAAAGCTTCTCACCTTTGAGCCTACCGGTGCGATCATCGCAGCCCCCACAGCCAGCTTGCCTGAAGTCATCGGAGGCACTCGCAACTGGGATTACCGGTACACCTGGATGCGCGACGCTGCCTTCACGGTTTACGCCTTTTTGCGCCTGGGCTTCAAGGATGAGGCCGCGGCCTTCATGCACTGGATCGAAGAGTACGCGTCGAAGCACGTCCATCCAGAAGACCCCGGCGCGGTCGTCTTCACCATCGCAGGCGACAATAAACTTGTCGAGCAGACGTTGGATCACTGGGAAGGGTATCGAGAGTCCGGACCCGTGCGCATCGGCAACGCAGCTGTTGCGCAGTTTCAGGGAGACATCTACGGTGAACTTATGGACGCGCTTTACTTGTCCAACAAGTACGTGAGCCCCACGTCATACGATGTTTGGGTAAAGGTCCGCGTTCGCCTGGAGTGGATCTGCGAGCACTGGCAGCTTCCAGACGCCGGCATTTGGGAGATGCGCAATCGGCAGGAACATTTTGTTTATTCAAAAGTCATGAACTGGGTCGCTCTGGATCGTGGTCTTCGCCTGGCCGACAAGCGAGCGCTTCCAGCCGACCGTGCTAAGTGGCTGAGGGAACGGGACAGAATCTATGAAGAAGTGATGGCTAAGGGCTGGAACGAGAAACGCCGCGCATTTACGCAGTTTTACGGCAGCGATGACCTGGACGCGTCGCTCCTTATTATGTCGCTGGTCTTCTTTATGGCTCCCACCGATCCGCGGATGATCAGCACCATAAATGCGATCCGCGAGAATCCGAGGGATGGAGGTCTTGTCAGTGACAGCCTCGTCTATCGTTATCCGCCGCAGGCACGCATTGACGGACTTCCGGGTGCTGAGGGTACTTTCAATATGTGTTCTTTTTGGCTCGTAGAGGCGCTCACTCGCGCGAGTGCGGGAATCCCGGAAAGGTTGGACGAAGCCAAGTTGCTGTTTGAACGTGTGTTGGGCTATGCCAACCACGCGGGCTTTATTCGGAACAGACAGGGCCGCAAGGCGAGGCCCTGGGCAATTTCCCGCAGGCGTTTACACATCTGGCGCTGATCAGCGCCGCATTCAATCTGGACCGAATGTTGGGCAGCCAAGTTTGAACGATGCGAGTCTATCCCTAAAGGACCTAGGAGGAATTCATGCCGGATCTCAGACGACAAGGATGCGCGACGGGAAAGAATAAAGAAGAGACAATGCCAGCCGATGCTCTGGTTCTATTCGGAGCAATGGGAGACTTAGCCCATAAGAAAATCTTTCCCGCTCTTTATCATATGGTCCGGCATGGTCACCTGGATGTACCGGTGATTGGGATTGCCAGGGCCGCGCGGACCGACGAACATCTCAAAGAACGCGTGCGCGACAGTATCCAGCAGCAAAGGGGGACATCGATCAAGAAGCCTTGGCCAAGCTGTTGAACTTGCTTCGCTATGTCGGCGGGGATTATGAAAAACCCGAGACCTTCGAGCTGTTGAAGAAAACGCTCGGCTCGGCGAGCCGCCCAGCGCACTATCTGGCGATTCCGCCAAGTCTTTTTATGAGTGTTGTCGCCGATCAACGTTGTGGACCAGTAAAAACTTGCGGATGACTTCTCTGGCCACAGAAGCGTAAGATTTTGGCGTTTTACTTCATAAGACAAGGAGCGTCTAATGGGCGGCTCAACGGCCCAGCAACAACCCCCCACCGTCACTTCTGTCCTCAACATGCTCTATGGCATTGTCGAGCAGGAAGTCGTTTCGGCTGCTGAAGCTATGCCCGAAGACAAGTATTCCTTCGCGCCTACCAATGGCGAGTTTAGAGGCGTACGCACTTTCGCTGAACAAGTGAAACACATTTGCTTCGCCAATCACCTTTATTTCGGCCCGCTCATGGGCGAGACTATCGACGCTAAGTCCATCGAAGAAAATGCCAACGGCCCCGCGGCGCTGAAAACCAAGGCCGAAATTGTCCAGTATCTTAAAGATTCCTTCGCGCTCGGCCATCGGGCCATTTCCGGGATCACCTCCGAAAACGAGGTCAAGCCGCTGCCCAAGCCCTTATTCCCATTCCTCTCAACGCGTCTCGCAATCGCCATTATCGGCACCTTTCATCCGAAGGATCACTACGGTCAGATGGTCGAGTACCTGCGGATGAACGGTATCGTCCCGCCCGCAAGCCGCCCGCGGCCACAACAACAACAGTCTTCGCAACCCAAACCTCAAAAATGAAGGCAGGTTTGCAGCGGCTGCCCACGTGGTGAGAGGTTTCACTGTTCGGTAGGTCCTGGTAGTGGAACAAGGGCGGCGTTGACGGCAGGACGCGGGAGGCGCGGATCAAGGCGGGGCGTAGCCGCAAGACGCGAGCGAGCAAGAACCGGGCTGCAAAACCCGATTAGCTATACTGGCGGGGGCAAGCGACTGCTGACATCGAGCGGCTGGAGCGCACACCACATCCTTATTTCGTCGAGCAACCTCTATCGAAAGTGCTGGAGGCATCTTCTTCGGGTTAGTTGGAGCTAACAAGCATTACGCTGCGGCTGGCGCGGATGGCTGCTTGGGGCGTTTCTTGATGGCTCCCGCCTAGCTCCTGACATCTGCTATTTCAACTTGGCGTACTCCGCCTTGGCTTCTTTCAGGATGGGGATGTCGGGGTCGGCGTCTTTCCATAGGGTGAGGAAATTGTTGTAGGCGGCGAGCGCCCGGACGCGGGCGGCGTCGGCGTCCGCACCCTGCGAGGTTTTCGCTTGCAGAGCATTGGCACGAGCCACTCCCAGATGCGCTAACGCTCCCGTCCAGCAGTTCCAGACGATGCCGCTGTGGTCGAGAATCTTCTGAAACTCGGCGGCAGCATTGCCTTGTCCGGCTGCCAAGTATGCCTCGCCGCGTATGTACACATGATAGAGGCAGGAAATATTCGCGACGAACTGAATTTGCCCGAACTCGATGGCTGAAGCAGCTTGCAGAGCATCCACGGCAGCAGTCGGATTCTTCTTGTCCAGCGCCAATTGCGCCTGAATCGCTGGCAGCCAAAGCGACTGCATCTGGGTGTCTAGCGGGAAGCGTTTCCCTAAATCCTGGGCCAACGATTCGGCTCGCGCCGTATCGCCCGCCATGGCAAACGCGAGTGCGGCTTCGAGCTCGACGCCCTGACTCGCGGGAGCCAGCTTCAAAGCTGCTGCCGCTGACTGCCGGGCTTCTGTGGCATTGCCGTAAGCGGCTCGTTCGAGAGCAGCATTCGCCTGGAATGTTGCCCCAGTTTCTTTGTTGTCAACTCGTATGGCGGAGTCCACAGCCCGCTTCGCCAGCTCCCGCGCCTTGCCCACATGACCAGCATATGCCTCGGTGTCGGATGCCAGCGCAAGGCCATCGTTCTCGTAATCGGGCTTGCCCGCAAGCCACTGTTGCTGCTCCGCCATTGCGGCAGAGTCCGCCCCGATAAAGCCAAGAGCGTAGAGCGCGTTGTGGAGCACCAAATCCCCTGCATTGCGCGCCTCGTGAATGATCTGCCGCGTTTCATCAAAACGCTGCAAGGCTAGGGTGTAGTTCGCGAGATTCCCGTAATTGATTAACCGCTCCGGCGCAAGGCGCAAAGCTTCCCTCGTGACGTCCGCGGCTTTCTCATACTGCCCCAGTTCGGCGAGTGCTGTGCCCAAATTGCCATACGCTGCGGCCTCCCGCGGGTAGTTCTCGCTTTCCTCCCGAAATGTCTGGGCCGCTTTATCCAGTTCTCCGGTTACATACTGGTAATAGTTGGCTGCGATCGTCAGCTTTTCCCGTTCGCTGGCATGTGCCCGCAACTGGAATGCTTTGGTCAGGTACTCGCCAGCCCGCCCTAGTTCCCCTAGATTGTGGTAGGCCTTGCCCACAGCGTTGTAGCCCATGGCAAAATTCGGATCAAGCTCAATCGCACGTTGATCGTAAGGCAGGGCGGCTGCGAATCCTTTGTCATTAGTCGCCTTCATCCCGAGACTGTATGCTTTCAGAGCTTCGAGCGAAGACGTGGTGGCCTGTTCGAGCGGAACATCTAACTTCTGCACCGAAGCCAACGATTCACCCAGTTCGCCCCGCAGTTTCGATGCCGCGTCGCCCAGCGTGTCCAGCACCTTCTCCTTGGACGCCGCTGTCACCTGCTCCTCGGCCAGCGTGTCTCCACTCCGGCAATTCACCGCCTTCAACCCCAGCACATATTCGCTGCCCAGACTGCCAATCGTTCCGGCAAGGTAGGCTTTGCTGCCCGCCCGCTGGCAAAGCTCGCCGGCTACCTCGGGCGTAAGTTTCGAGCTGGCTGGACGGGTCATCTGTTGCAAGGTCTTCGCGACTTCGCTGTCCGAGAGCACATTCAGGAAAGGCGATTGCCGCAGGGAAACGTTGAGGGCTGTTTTCAGCGTGTCGTCGAAAATCGCATCGCCAGTGGTGTTGGAAAAATCGGTGAGAACGATGGTGTCTTTCTCGGTGAGGGCCTGCGCCCGGCGCGCAAAGTACAGCCACACGCCCACACCCAGCGCGACGGTCACAACGGCTGCAATCGCAATCCATCGCGGCCCAGTTGATTTAGTGGCAGGACTCAGGCCGGCCTCAGTCGTTGCGATGGCTGTGTGCCCCGATTCGGTATCGCGCTTCAGCCGTTGCAAATCTGAACGCAAATCAGCCGCGTGCTGGTAGCGTAGGTGGGGATTCTTCTCCAAGGCCTTGTTGATAATGTGCTCAAGCTCCGCTGGAACTTCCGGGTTCAGTCGAACTGGAGCGGCTGGCATGCGATTAAGAATGGCATCAAAAATCTCCGCCGAACTGTTACCGGAGAACGCTTGCTTCCCTGTCGCCATTTCATAGAGCACCAAACCGAATGAGAAAATATCCGTGCGCCCATCCAGTTCTTTCGCTCGCGCCTGCTCCGGTGACATGTATGCCAGCGTGCCCATGGCCGCGCCCGGCGTACTCAATTGCATCGCCTCCTGAGTCAGCGTCGCATCAGCATCTGTTCCTGCCTTTGCTTGCAGCTTCGCCAGACCAAAATCCAGAATCTTGGCGTGTCCGCGCTCGGTGACAAAGATGTTCGCAGGCTTGATATCGCGGTGGACGATTCCCTTGGCGTGCGCCGCATCCAGTGCGTCCGCAATCTCGATTCCCAACTCCAGCACTTCCGCAAGCGGCAGCGGCTTGCTGGAAATGCGGTGCTTCAGGGTGGTGCCTTCCATGAATTCCATCGCAATGAAAGGCTGACCGTTGTGTTCGCCGATTTCGTGGATGGTGCAGATGTTCGGATGGTTCAGGGCGGAGGCAGCCTGCGCCTCACGGTCGAAGCGGCTCAGTGCTTGCGAGTCTGGCGCGAACCCGTCAGGAAGGAACTTCAAGGCAACGAAGCGGTGCAGCTTGGTGTCCTCCGCTTTGTACACAACGCCCATGCCGCCGCCTCCCAACTTTTCGAGGATGCGGTAGTGCGAGATGGTTTGGCCGATCATTGGTGGCGAAACGCTCCTGGCGGGGCATATTAGGCTGCGCTCAGGGGCAAGTCAACGTGGGTGGATCAGATGAATCGGGGGTGAGCAAATCGCCTGATGTAGCTATCCGTTAGCACAAACTCAAGGCACCTGTTTCTTCAGCGCTTTAGCGATCCGGTCAATATTCACAAGCGATTCGCTCCGCACAATTCATTCAACTGACACCTGCGAAGAGCCCGAACAAAGGTGGAAGTCTCTCACCGGCGGAGGGCATGGAGGGAAGACGACCGACCAAGGAGAACACGGAGCCGACGGCCGCGTCCCAGATACAAAGCTGGGAGAACGCGTTAGCTGGGCTGCGCCGTGTGCGCGAAGCAGCCCAACGGGATCGCTTTACTCCTATCTCATTCGCGCTTCGATGCTAACTCTCTGCGGTAAGAGCCGGATGCGCTAACAATCGCCCGTCCGGATTCGTGCGGGGGGCGCCGGGTAACCGGCGTCCCTACCGCGACTTGTTATCTGGCTTTCGCGACTCCCGGCGACGGTGATCCAGAATTTTGTCCGTCGGAGGCCTGAGTCCCCGCCGCCGGGAATAGCGGCGCCACAACTATTCGGGCAGACCCACACGCCGCAGGAGTGAAACAAAGCGCGGGTCGGCGCGGAGGCTATCCAGGCGCGCGTCCGTTGGCAAATATTCCGCCATAAAGTAGGACCGTTCTTTGTAGCCGCGCTCGAGCCACGCGAATGCCTGATCCTTGTCTCCCAAGCCGGCATAAATTATGGCGACGTTGTATGGCGCGACGTCACTGTGCGCTGACAAGTCCTTCAAATGATCTAAGACCTTTTGCGCCTCGCCTCGTTTTCCTGACACCGCGTAGGCGTGTCCCAGTCTTGACCATATCTCGGTTTGATCCTTCTCCACTTCCAGCGCGCGCTGAAACTCGGCAATCGCTTCCGGCAGTTTTCCCTGTTGTTCATAGGCCCGGCCCAGGAAACAAGGATCAAACCAGTAGGTCGGGTCGAGTTCCTGGGCGCTACGCAGGTGCTCGATCGCCAGGTCCCAATGTCGAGCAAAGAAATAGCTCGCGCCGACGGCGAAGTTCGCCAACGAGGAGAGCGGATCGGCTTGTTGCGCTCGCTTGGCTTCCGTGAGCGCCTGGTCGTGTCGCCCCATCGCCGACAAGAACCAGGCGTAAAACGCGTGCCCTTCCGCATCATTCGGGCTCAACTCAATGGCTTGCTGGAACTCGCGTTCCGACGCGTTCCAATTCCACTCATACCATTGGGATTCGAGTGCCAGTGACATGTGAGCGTTGGCGTCGGTATCATCGATGGCCAATGCCTTTTCCGCCGCGTCCTTGGCTTTGGGCCCCGCTTCATTGGCAGGCATGAACCAGTCGTCCTGATTGATGTAGTTGTAGGCCAAACCGCCGTAAGCCAGGCCATAGTTTGGGTCGACGGCGATCGCCTGATGGAAGTAGTCCAGGCCCTTGCTGAATCCGTCTTCGGTATATTTGTCGGTGTAGTATCTGCCTTTTAGATAAAGCTGATAGGCCTCCGGGTTGTCGGTTGAACCTTTGGTCAGTTGTTGGCGGTCCGCTGCGGAAAGCTGCGAGCGCACTCGATGAGAAACCTCGGCGGCAATTTCGTTCTGCACACCCAGGAGGTCGGCAACCTTACGGTTGTACTGCTCGCCCCATAACTGTTTGCCGTTACGAACGTCGTCGAGTTCGACGTCAACGGTAAGGTCGTTGCCTCGTTGCCTCACACGGCCGCTGAGCACCGACTGCACGCCGAGTTCGTCGCCCACTTTTTGGAAATCGATGTTCTTACCCTTGTAATGGAGAGCGACGCTGTGCGGAATTACCTTCAGACTCGGCAACCGCGCCAGACTGTTGCTGATGCTTTCGGTGATTCCATCGGAGATGTAGTCGGCATCGGGGTCGCTGCTCCGATTCTCCAGAGGTAGCACCGCTATGGAATCGATCTGGCCGGTCCTGGACCCTTTCCGATAAATGGTCACTGCGGCTGCCGCGATCACCAACAGAGCCAGGGCAATCGCCAAAGCGATGGTGCGCCGTTTGGTTCCCGAGACGCCGGTCGGACGCGCTCCTTCGAGCGCCACGCGGAGGTCGGTTGCCGTCTGGAAGCGGTCGCCCGGAGACTTCGACAGGCACTTGCGCACAATCGCTTCGAGCGCTGGCGGCGCGTCGAGCGGTTCCGGATTTTTGTGGACGATAGCGCCGATCACTGCGGCGGCTGAACCTCCCGAAAAGGCGCGGCGTCCCGCAAGCATTTCGTAGAACACCGCGCCAAACGCGAAGATATCGGAGCGCGCGTCAGCCGGACGGCCCTCGGCCTGTTCTGGCGACATGTACGCCGGAGTCCCCAGGATGGTCCCCACCTGGGTGACGCCGATGGTTTGGGTTACGTCCTCGGGTAGCCCGGCGGCGCCCTGCTTCGCGAGGCCGAAATCCAACAGCTTTACAACGCCCGCCGTGGTGGCGAGAATGTTTGCTGGTTTAAGGTCGCGATGAACGATCCCTTTAGCGTGCGCGGCTTCCAATGCCGCGGCGATTTGCGCTGCCAGCCGGAGCGCCTCCGCCGGCGGAAGACCCTGGGGTTGTTCACGGGAACCAACCGGCGCGCCGTCTACAAATTCCATGACCAGATAATTGGGGCCGATGTCGTAAATCTGGCAGATGTTGGGATGGTTCAGCGCGGCGATTGCCTTGGCTTCACGCTCGAAGCGCTCGCTGAACTGCGCGATGGAAACCTTGATCGCGACATCGCGGTTCAAACGCGCGTCCTGGGCGCGATACACTTCGCCCATACCGCCCGCGCCAATCGACGCGAGGATTTGATAAGGTCCTAGATGGTCACCGGGGGCCAGCGGCATAAAGGGATCGCGCTGTGAGTCTAGCCGATTCGCAGGGCGTATAGGAAATGTATTACCGGGGGCCCATACGCTTATGGCAAGGGGGCCGCGAATTGCTGCCAAGTCGAGGCGGGGATGTGTCAACGTGAAATCGTGGTGGGATGGAACTGCGTTACGCTTGGCGCGCGGAAATTCCGTGTAGTTTGTATCGGATTTTTGCAGCGGTGCGAACGGTTTACTTTTTTGCGAGCAGGGTATCGAAGTAAGCCATCATCTCCGCGCCAGGCCAATCCTGTCCGCCAATTAGTTTGCGGTCGATGCGGCCATCGCGATCGATGGTGTAGGTTTCCGGATACATCCGTGTGCCATAGTCCTCGCCGATTTTCTTTGAAGCATCATTGGAAGGAGAGAGCGAGAATAAAGATAAGCAATCTCGAAATCGATACTGTCACCGCGGACGACCTCGGGCGCATGCGGCGTCAGTTGATACGATTACTCGGCCACTTGGAAGGAGGGTCTGGCACTCAACGTGAAGGGCTTTCGGAACGGGTATCGCGACTCCGTGAGGGAGGTCACGGGCCTCCAAACATCGCTAACTGGATGCACACCATCGTGAGAGTTGGGTGGCCGAAGTTGCGCAGGTCGTAGGCGAGAACGTTATATCCGGCATCATGCAGAATCTTAAGGCGCAGCGCAAGTGCACCTCCCCGGCCCAACGAATTGCGCAGGATCTAAACCTGCGAGCACCCCAGCGGCCGCAGCACCAGACTCGTAATGTTCGAGACCAGCGGCGGATCCAGGTTGAACTTCGGATCGCTCGAGAGCTTCTTCCACTCCGGATCAGCGACGAACTTCTCCCACGCCAACTCCAGCGAAGCCATATCTGGGAAGCTGAGCATATAAGTCAGGTTCGGCAGCCGCGGCCCAATCAGCGCATCCGCATAGAACACCCCATGCGCTCCCGCCTTCTCGAAGATCCCGAATTCACCTTCGTGGAACATCTCCACCTTGCGCACATGGTCCGCGTTGGTCGGTGACTGGTACTGCCGCAACTGGTAGATCCTCTTCCCCTTGCTCGCAGCCGAAGCCGGAGGCGTCACCCTCGGATACCCCTCAAACGCCCGCAGTAGCGAACTTTCAATCTGGGCAAAAGGAGGTGAGCCGGCGGACGCATCCCAGAACGGTGCCCCGGCCTTCATGAACACAGGGTCCTTCGCGAGTGCCAGATCCGCCGTCACCAGCGTCTCCAGCTTCGAACTAGGCATCAGTAAGTAGTACGCCGGGGTCTCCGGCCCAAAGTAAACCGAGAACGCCCCCACCGGCCCGACACCCAGCCGGTTCAACGCAGGAATCAGCGCGCCCTCAAAGTAGTTATCGGTAAGCTTTGTCCCCGGCCCGCTGATCAACTGGTACCGGCGCAGATCGTAGTACTCCGCCGTGGCGGAAGCAGCCCCAGCGTGGCCGGTTCCTTGTGCCGAACCGGCGAGCGAGAGGGCGGAGACAGCAAGCGAATCAGAAACAAATTTGCGGCGGTCCATGTGGTCTCCTGAGCGGCGCAGGGAATTCTATCCGAAACAACTCCCTAAGGAAAACAACGCCGCCTGCTCGCCGATGTCGTTCACAGAATTCCGGAACCTAGGGAGAGTGCTTCTCCTTTGTCCGGATGTGCCGTCTATGTCACCCTAGTTGACTGCTGCCTTGGCGGATGCCTCTTTTTCGAAGGAAAGAGGGCTTTTGGATGGTCGAAATCTCTCTCGAGTTGATGCGGCACTCTTAGGAATTTCCGGGAGAACTCCTGGTCTGGTCAACGACTTGTTTAATCGCCAAAATCACTACGTCGGGCCGATCCCGCTGGATCTAATGGCCACTTCCAATGGCGGTCATGCGCACACTGTTCGACGACAGACTTGCTAAACTTTCTTGTCCTTCTTCAAAGGGCGCCAAAGCACCCGCCACGTGTGTTGGATCTTCCGAGATGACAACGAGCGGTAGATCTCCGAGCGGCCCGCTTGCCCGAGCCTGCGCTGCGCTTTCATCCCACATGCTGAAGCACTCGGCGACAGCTTCACGCAAGCGAGACACACTACATTCGACGGTACGCAGTTTGGCTTGGAGTTCTGGGGGGCCGTTGCCGCACCATCCCATCAGGCGCGGGAGGCCGAAGGCCATTAGAAATTCTTGACGTCTCAGTTGCCGTCGCCACGCCTCTAGGCCTGATCTCAGTTCGGGCAGCCGGTTTCGCGAGATCTGGGTGAGCCGAATCGACGAGGACCATCCCAACTACCTCTGAAGGGAAGCGGCTGGCAAAAATCCGCACGTCATAGCCGCCCATGGAATGTCCCACCAAGACAAATGGGCTGTTAATCTTGGCATTGTGCAAAACCGTGTGGAGTTCTTCCGCAAATACTCCACTGTTTCGGGGATTCCGGCTCGGCTCACTCCATCCAAGGCCCGCGCGATCGTACGAACAGACCCGGGTAAATTTCGCAACCTCCGGCTGAACCTTGTACCAAGAGAGGGAAGAATCTGACAGTCCAGAATCAAGAACAACCGTCGGCGAACCCTTTCCAATGCAATCGATATGCATCCGGTAGCCGCCGACATCGACTAGCCGGCCAGGCGGTGGGCGCATCCGCCGATCCTGGCTATATTCAATTTTCAGGTAAATCGCTCCGGCAGAAGCTAGAACTAACAACAAGCCGAAAAGACCCAAGAAAAGATAACCTAAGCAGGCCGCCCAAGTTCGAGTCTTCGGCAACATCGCATTTCCACCTCACGCCAAACCCTTCGTCCTGCGTTGTAATTCTCTCACAATCTCGAAACGGTCTGCTTGCTGATGTGTCCCAGCCCAGGGGTCTTTGAGGGGCGGACCAATTGTGCTCGGACCCGCGCGATGTAGTCCACAATCGGCGGGCGCAGGAAAGCCGGGGACAACTGGAAGTGGAAATTCAGGGGTTCGCGTTTCGAGTCAGTGGCGCGCGCAAGCTTCTGCCGCTACGAAAACATCAAGGGCTGAGCTTTGAATGGCCGCATTACCTGCGTCGAACGGGCCTGGCCACACTTCCCCAAACTTATTCTTTGGGCTTCGCGACGTGTTCCAGATGCTTTGCGCGTTGGTATTAAAGAAGGTCACATAGCGTGGGTCCGGAAAGGTTTCGTTGAGCGCCCTAAGATTGCGAACAAAGATGCCCTTGAACTGCACGCAATCCGCGCCGCAGTTGGGCTCGCAGGATTCATGCAAGATTCCGTTTGCATCAGTGAGTCTAGCCAGAGCGGCGGATGCGATGGCTTGCGCCATGCTCGGAAGAATAGGATCCGGTGCGGCATTGTTGAGCGCGATCAGCCCGCCCAGGATCGCGCCCTGATTGTAAGACCAAACATTTGCCTGGTTGTTTTTGCACGTTTTGGAATCCAGGCCATCGTTGATCAGATGCTGTTCGTTCATCAGGCCGCTCGCCGCAAACCAGCGCCATTCTCTGTGCGCCCAGTCGAGATATTGCGCTCGCTCCGTTGCCTTGGCTGAGCGAATGGCAAGATTCGCCGCTACCGAAAGAAAAAGCTCGTTGGCAATCGCATTCTTGTAGGCCTTGTCTTTGCTCCACCAGACGCCACCTCCGCATGTCGCGTCCCAGCCTTTGGCCATATCCGTAAAAATCGCTTGGGCCATCGACAAATATTCCGGTTTCTTGGTCAGGTCGTAGACGTCGATCCACGCTAGCGCCCACCAACCTTCGTCGTCGTAATAGTGGTTGATGAATTTCTTGGAGTGTTTCTGCGCGCGTCGAAACGTATTGGCAAAGACGAGACGGTAACTCTGGTCGGGATGGGAGCGCGAATAATTTGCCAATACCGTGATCGCGTTCGCCGAGTTCCACCATCCGGTGGTTCGATAGAGTCCAGTACTTTGCGTGTACCAGGACTGCAGTGTTTGAATACCGGCCGCCGCTTCCTGCCCATAGGGAGGTGGCCCATTCGCTTGGGCCAAAGCCGGGCCGGCCAGCAAGCCGGTTGCGAGCAGCAAAAGAATGCAATCGCAGAGTAAGCGTGCCCCTTCCTTCATTCCATTTTCGCGCTCGGTACGTCGGTCATCGCCGCTGAAAAAAGATAATCGCGGGCTTCCCAGCGCGCAAAAAATCGACCTTGCGTCTAACCGCTTATTACCGGATATTGGTCTGTGATTGCTTTTCATTCCTCCGCCATTACCGGCCAATCTGGAGCACGTCTTGACCATAATCGAAAAACGCTGCCCCCAAAATCTTCAACCTCGGAAGCTTGAGCGCAAGAACCGCCAGACCAACCGGCGTCTCGCAAGCCATCGCCTTCTCGTCTTCCTGGCCTTGCTGGCAGCGGCGTCGGTCTGGCCATTGGCGGCCGTGGCGCGCGCCAGCGCCACCGGCCAAACAACCCAAGCCAGGCCCCCGCTCAAAGTGCTGTTCATTACCGGCGGCGTGTATCACGACTACAAAAAGCTTCCGCGACTGCTAACGTCGAAAATCAGCCAGATGGACAACGTGAAGTTCGATGTGGTTACCGGCCTGGATGTGCTCAAAAACGCCAAGTTCGCCGACGATTACGACGTGATCGTTTACGATCTGTGCTACGACGATATCGATCCCGTTGCGCTCGATAACGCCCTCCATACCGGCCGCGCCGGCAAGCCGACCGTCTTTATCCACTGTGCGGTGCACTCGTTCCGGAATTCGCCGCAGATCCATGAATGGGAGAACTACGTCGGCCTGCGCTCCAAAGTCCACGACAAGTTCGGTCCGTTTTCCGTCGAAAAGGTGGGACCTCCCAATCCCATCACGGTTGGCTTTCCCAGCGACTGGAAGACCTCCGGCGATGAGCTATATCAGACCATCGAAGTGATTCCCGGGACCGAGCCCCTTTTGACCGCCAAGAGCCCGCGCGACGGACGCGTTCACACCATCGGCTGGACCCACACGTACGGCCAAGCCCGGGTGTTCGCTACCACCTTGGGACACGATACGAAAACTGCGAAATCGCCAGCCTACCAACGCCTGCTGGCCAACGGCCTGCTCTGGACTTGCGACAAACTGGACCCTGACGGAAAACCAAAGCCCGGCTATGCCGGAAAAAAATAAGTCGAAGCACCGCCCTCCTCGCTACTGTGCGGCGTGCCGGTAATCCAATCGCACCGAGACAATTTCATAAGGATGAACCGGCACCAGTATCGCCTGCAGCGATGGCGATGAACCCGCCGCAACCGCTAGCGGAGCGCCCTGGGCCTTCTCCATCAGGTTGGTAGCGGTTGCAGAAATTACGCCTTTGGGTACCGACAATTTCACCGTTCCGTTCTGCCCAGCCCACTCGTAGCAGCGCAGAATCAAAGCATCGTCATCCTCGCTCTTTTTTAGCGCGGTCAAGACCACGTCCTGCGCCTCTACCCGAATGAACGAATGTTCCGAAGCAAGAACGCCGGCATGCGATTCCACCTGGATGGCCTGCAACTTATAGTTGAATTCGTAACCGTGCCGCACCGTGAGCGCCTGCTTCCAGGTTCCCGCATGTGGGTAGAGCGCATAACTGAAATGGTGATGCCCGCGGTCCGCGTCCGGGTCGGGCCAGGTGGGCGAGCGCAACAGCGAAAGACGCAGCACGTTGCCCTTATCGTCGTAGCCGTACTTGGATTCATTGATCAAACTGAACCCATGCGCTTGGGTCCCTGCGTCGGCCCAACGCAGCGCAGGCACCTCGAACTTCGCGCTCTCCCAGCTATTGTCCCGGGTAGTGGGCCGCTGAATCGCGCCGTAGGGTATTTCATACGTCGCCTGCGTGCTGGACGCAGCCAACGGAAACGCCGCTTTCAGCAGAATGTGTTCTTCGTGCCAATCAATGTCGTTGACCACTTCCACTTGGTCCGCGCCGTTATACAGCACGATGTCCTGCACGAATTTCGAAGCCTGCCAATGCCGGGTGACTCGAATCACCGCGCGGAGAGCGTTGCTCTCAACCAGTTCTACCGAATCGGCGGTGTCCAGTTTCGTGAATACCTGATCGAAATTCGAATCGATGTTCCACGCATCGTAGTTTTTAGGAATATCTTTGAACGCGATCAACTCGTTGCCGCAGCCGCCGCTCGCCAACGTCTCAAATTGTGACTTCTTGTCATAGAGGCTCGAGATGCACCCAGTCTGCGCATTCACCTTGACCCTCAGAAACGAGTTCTCCAGTTCCAATCCGCTCGCCTGCAAATCCGTCTGCGCGTCCCTCTTGCCGGGAACTACCCGCACCACTTCATACCCAAACGACGGAACGTCTCTGGCCTGCACCAGCAATCGCAACGCGTTGGTGCGGGCGTCTTGGCCCAGTCGCAGCGACGGCAGCACTCGCTGATGCGCGTCGAGCACATACACGTCCTGGGGAACCGCCGCCGGCATTTCCACTTCGACCGACACGATCCCGGATCGATTCCACGCCAGAGGATTGAACACCACCACCGGCACCCCCGCATCGCCGCGCGTGTCGATCTCCGCCTGAACTGTGTGCAGTGAGGCGGCCGATACTTCGTTGGTCGCCCGCCTTACCTCGTCGTAGTCTTTCTGCGCATCCTTATATATGACGCCGATGCCGGATCCGGCAGCCAAGTCGTGAAACTGATTGAACAGCACTTTCTTCCACGCGTCGTTCAGCTCCGCATGCGGGTAGGCGCTTCCGTTCAACCAAGCCAAAGACGCGTATTTCTCGGCGTTCAGCGTCCATTCTTCGCTCTCGCGCATGCTTCGTTTGTGGTTGGCCTGGGTGGTCTGCACTCCGCGGTGGTATTCGAAATATAGCTCGTCGTTCCACGTGGGTATCTTGATGCGATCGCCCGACGGAGCACCCAGCTTGCCCTTTCCCGCCGCTAACGACGCATAGTTCCAGGTGGGCGACTCGGAATCGAGTTTCGTTTCCACGTCGCTGAAAAACGTCTGCGCCAAGCCAAACTGCATCTTCGGCAGGATCTTGTCCGGAGCGCTCCAATGCAAGCCATCGTCAAGCACATCTCGCGTCACGCCGCCGCCGTGGTCGCCCACGCCATACAAGTCCATCATCTCCGGCAAGCCCGCCGATCGTTCCCGGGCGGTAAACAGGTCCGCGGCCAGACGCGACGGATTGAAGTCCGCATTATCGTAGTTATGCGGGAAGTAAGTGAGCACCTTGCTGCCATCCGGCGATTCCCACCAAAAAAGCTTCAGCGGAAGCTGGTTGGTATCGTTCCAAACCATTTTCTGAGTGACGAAGTAATCGATGCCAGACCGCTTGTATATCTGCGGAAGCTGCCAGTTGTATCCAAAAGAATCCGGATTCCATCCAATCCGTACGTCTACCCCGTATAACTGCTGGTAAGTGCGTTTGCCGATGAGTATCTGGCGCACCTGTGACTCGCCATCCGGCATGTTGAGGTCCGGCTCGATCCACATGCCGCCGACGATTTCCCAGCGGCCTTCGCGGATTCGCTGCTTGATGCCTTCATTAAGCTGCGGATATTTTTCCGCCATCCACACGTTGTACTGCGCTGCGGATTGCGTGAACGTATACTGCGGGTATTCGTTCATCAATTGCAGAGCGGTCCCCCAGGTATGCCGCACCGTATCCACCGTTTCGGTCCACGGCCATATCCACGCCGCGTCGATATGGGAGTTGCCGGTCAGATGGTAGGTCGCTTTCCGCAGGGTGGGCTGGATGGCTTGCAGCACGTCTTCGGACTTTCGTAGTGACGCGTCGAACGCGTTTTGATTGGCGGCGCCCAGTGCGGCCAGGTCCACCGCTCCAATCGCCCTCTCCAGAATGGCTTTCTCGGCAGACGGGTCCGTTGCGAGCGATGGAATCAGCAGCGCCGCTGAGACGAACTCCTCCCGCATGTCGTAGGGACTGGGCCGGCTGGAAGGTTGAAAAATGCGAAAAACCGCAGGGTGAATCCGCTTTTCATCCACCGTTTGCAGCAGTTTCACCGCCACCAACACCTTGTCGCCCGGCTGGCAATTTTCGAATAGCACGATGGGTTCGAGATCCTCACCCATCGCTACCCGCCGCCCATCCACATAAACGATCGTGGTTATCGGACCATTCACGTCCACCTGAAACTGAAACCAGATCTTCGATCCGCTGAGGTCGTAACCGTTCAAATTCTTCGGCACTTCAATCCAGCGCCGGAACCACACACTATCCGGCGGAGCGATGTTCTCGCCCTTCCTCACTTCCCATTTCGAATCGTCCAGGTCCACAGACTCAGCGTGCGCAAAATCTCCCGCATGAAAGCGCCATTCTTCGACGGGCAAATTCGAGAGCGTCGACAATTGCTGGATAACCGCCTGCGACGACCGAGACAGCGAATCGATGGCCGCCTGGGTCGGATCGGGCGCTGGCGGCGTCTGCGCCTTCATCGCCGGCGTATCGAATAACACCAACGCGCAGAACAAAATCGCCACCGAACGCAACACATCCCGAACAAGATTGTGTGACATTTAGGTTTGACTCCCTGGGTTTTATGAAATCGTTGCTTCCGGAGCGGGCTGCCCCACTAACTCCACACCAACGTGGTCACCGAATCGTCATGTATGGGAACCAGCGCCGTGCTTTCCCCATGGTGTAGCCGAATGGTGCGGCCCTGGCCGGCACTGGTAATCACCAGAACTTTCTGTCCGTTGGGATTTTCAAACGCCACGTGCTGCAGATCGGCGATCGAAGTTTGCGAATCGATGCGCCGCGCACCGCGTTCTACCACGTGCGAATAGTGATAGAGAGCCCAATACGGACCGGTGCGCAGGATTTCCTGGGTGTGCGCATCGACGCTGGCCAGTCCGGCGCAGGCGTAAGGTCCGATATTCGGCTTACCCTTCTCGTCCAAGCATAGGTTCCAGGCCATCACTGCCCGGCACCAATTATTCAGGGCGCCCGCGAAGATCGCGCTCCACTTCGACCAATTGGTCATGACGTCCGCATCGCCATAATTTGCGCCGGCCTCGGTAAAATAAAACTTGGCGTCGGGATGCAGTTCGTGCACGCGGCTCATCATCTCCGGCACACCCGCGTAGCCATGCCAGGCCACCGAGTTGGTGTAGCGTCGAGCGTCAGGATCGTCGAGCACGCAGACCACCCGCCCCCAAAGACTGTAGTTGTGGTCCAGAATCCAGATTTCGGTTGGAGTCTTTGTTTTCTCCAGCAAGGGACCAAGAAACTGGCAGATGAAATCCAGTTCGGTTTCCTGGGCCCAGGTGCAGGCCGGCATGATCCCGTTCTGGTCAGTGTCAATTTCGTTTTGGATGGTAACGGCCTGGATGCGCACGCCTTCGGCTTCATACGCCTGAAGGAATTTCAGGAAATATTGGGCGTATGGCCCCAAATGCAGGTGCGGCATCGAGCCGCCTAGCATCGAGTTGTTCCACTTCATCCAGCCCGGCGGACTCCACGGCGAGGAAAACAGATACAGGTCTGGATTGATTTTCCGCGCCTGGCGCAGCACCGGAAGAATGTATTCGCGGTCATGCTCGATCGAAAACCGCTTCAGTTCGGGATCCGGATCACCTTCGTCGTAGCTGTATACTTTCGTCGAGCAATCGCTCGATCCGATGCATGTTCGCCCAACGCTGAGCCCCATTTTCGAAGGGTCGAAGAACTCGTGCAGCAATCGCTCCCGGCCTGCCGCGTCCATGCGATTCAGCGTGTAGCACGCGCCATCGGTGAACGATGCGCCAAACCCCAAAATGTCCTGGTAGGTCTTGGAGGGATCCACGCGGATCGAGTCCACCGCAGGTTTGTCGGCAATTTGCTGCCAATGGATGGACGGGTAAGACTCGAAGCGGTGCACGTCGAAGGTAACCCACATCTGGACGTCGGAAGTGGGAGGGGCCACCTCGGTAGCCGCAGGCGCCCCGGAACCCAGCGCGCCGGCCGCCGCGCCGATAGCTCCCAGCCCCAGCGTCGATGTTTTTAAGAAATCTCGTCGCGAACTTTTATCGGTCAAATTTACGATCCCTTCTCCCGGGAAGTGTGACTTTCTCGCCGCGGCTCAGGCTGGCGCGATTCAGCGACTCACATTGTGCCTGATAATCTGCGGAATCGGATGCCCTTGCACGTTGTGCATCTCCAGCCCTAACAGCTCCGCGACGGTCGGAGCGACATCCAGGTTGGAGATATTACCGAGGCGAACGCCTTTGGGGATGCCGGCGCCCCAGGCGATAAAAATAGCCTGCATTTTGGGGTCAGTGTTCAGATAGCCGTGGGTCCCGCGTTCCCGTGAGTCGGTGATAAAGTCGCCTTCCGACTCACCTTGGAATGAGTAGTCATCCTTCGCCGCGAGCACCAGGTCCGGGGCTTGATCGCTTTGCCCGGGAACCGGCAGCCCCAGCTTCGCAAAGTCCTCCGTGCCATACACATGATCGATACCCTCCGCGCTCGAAAACATTCCGCGAAGTTGAGAAATGGCTTCTGCTCGGTTATCGGGATTGGCGACGTACACATTCGCAATACCACCGTCTGTGATTACGTAAGCGCTGTCCTTTGGTTCGCCGGGTTCTCCGCGCAACAACCCTTTTTCGTGCAACAGCGCATTGGGATGAATCTTGTGCGCGACGTTTCGGAAGCCATGATCCGAAACTACGATCACGGTGGCGCGGCCGGCCACTCCGCTGCGCTGCAAGGTATCCAGGATTTGCTTCACGCGATCGTCGAGAAAGGCCATCGCCGTGAAACTGGCAGCGCTCATCGGCCCGTACTCGTGGTTGATGTTATCCAGGCAGAGCAGGTGAAAAAGCAGCAGGTTGGGTTGATGCTTCTCCAGAATCACTTGCGCGGCGTCGGTCCACATCCGGTCTTGCCAAGCCTGGCTACTGTCCTCGAATGTTCGCAGTTGATCCGCAGTGACGGTACCCGCCGCAATCATTTCGCGCTCGATCGCGCCGTTGGGATCGGGTAACTCCGGGAACTGCCAGGTTATCGTCTTGGCGTGATAGATGGCCACCCAATCCACTTGCGCGGTGATGAGCCCGGCCTGGTATGCGAGGTCATACACCGTCGGGGCGTGAACCATCTGCTCTTTATCCCGCCACATTTCCACTTTCGGCAGCGCACCGCCGCCGGGATGGGTCAGCAGGCCGTTGTAGAGTACTTGGTGCCGCGATGCGTCCACGCCGGTGACCATAGCGGTGTGGTTGGGCCAGGTCACCGTTGGGTTGACCGGCTGCATTCCCGCGGCGGCGACGCCTTCGCGCGCCAGCGTGCGCAATGTGGGAATCGGAAGTCTGGGATCATCCAGCGCGTAGGCGGGAAAGCCGTCCAGGCTGATCACGACCACCACCGGGGCTGCGGCGGCGGACGTTTTGCCTGGTGCGTGAAGGCGAGCGTGAATGGGAGCCAGCGTCGCAAGGCCCGCACACAACACGAAAGTCGCCAGTCTGTTCACGGGGGTTCTCCCAAGCGTTGGGCGGTAAGAGTCTCACCCGCGAGCCGGACAGAACAAGCAGTGCTTTAACGGTAGCGGGAAGGCCATTCAGAGGCCCCGGGCCCGCTGGGAGCCTCTGAATGGCTAGTTGTTCGAGCCTGCTTCGAAGCGCCTAGAACAGCAATTTCAGAGAGACTTGCATAATGCGTGGAGCATTCACCGACGTCACGTCGCCAAACGTCGCGTCGTCCACGTTGCCGTCTACCTGATTAAATTGCGCGTGATTGAAAGCATTGAAAAGCTCCGCGCGAAACTCCAGGTTGATTCCTTCCTTGATCGCGGTGTCCTTCATGATCGCGATGTCCCAATTATTGATCCCAGGGCCGCCAAAGAATCGCCGCGGGGAGCTTCCTTCTTGTCCCAGTGGTTCAGGGCTGAACAAGGCGGTGTTGAAGTAGGGCACTCCGGTTCGTGGATTGGTGAAGTTGAGCGATCCTGGCGTGTATTCCGGTGTATCGACCGGGAGCGAGATCGCACCCGCGCCGCTGGTTCCGAGCAACGAATTGTCGTCACTCTCCCACAAAGTCACGGGAAGGCCGCTGGCGAACCGGGTGATGCCGCTTACTCTCCAACCCTTCACTAGCCGGCTGGGTCCGTGGAGCAAATCGATGGGCAGGTCGTAATTGTAGCTGACCACGAAGTTGTGGGTATTGTTGAAAGCAGATAGCGACTTCTGGTGGGTATTTTCCACATTGACCTGCTCGCCGTAGCCGGAAGCGTTGTCAACCGACTTGGAATAGGTGTATCCAGCCAGCATCTGCAGGCGGCGGGTGCGGTGCTTGACGCTCAATTGGAGTGAGTTATAGTCGGAGATTCCGTCGGTGACGAAGTAACCCTCGCTCTCGAAGGCCTCTCCGTACGGGCCGCGGGTACCATTGATTACTCCTCCGCCGATTGGATAATAGACGCCATTTTCACCGTTCGGCCCGCACGTGGATGTGCCCGGCACCACTTCACTGAGCTGGCTGACGCTCAGGCAAAGCGCGGGATTGCCGGGGTTGGCTTGCAGCGACGAAAGTAGATCATGTCCCTGCGATCCAACGTAGCTGGCAGTTACAACCGTGGCTGAACCCAGTTGCCGCTCCACCGAGGCTTCATACTGTTCGGTGTACGGCAAAACGTTTTTGTGCCAGAACGCCGGTGAAGTTCCAATCGGCAGGAAGTTTGCCCAATCGATCGAAGTATCCGGATGGCTGGGCGAAGAATTCGCCGGCGGCGCGGCTACTGGGAAGCGCTGGCCTTCCACATTACCCGTACCGCGATCCACGAACGGGGTCACAAACTCCGGCGGCACCGGGCTTCCGTAATATTCTCCGAAAGGAGCGTCGCCGATTTCGTTGAAGTTCGTGGCGCCCTCAAAGGTGGTATAGAACTTGCCCCAACCAGCGCGGAAACTGGTCTTGTCGTTAATCGCATAAGCGAGTCCGATGCGGGGCGCAAAATTGTCATATCGAGTTGGCGCCAGCGTAGTTGGCACACCTGGATCACCAGGGAACACCCATCCCACAGGAGATCCAGGAAATACGAGAGATTGCTCTCCGGGTATGAGGGTTTCGAGCTCGTTGTGCTCTTCCGACCACGGTCGGCTCACGTCCCAGCGCAACCCGTAGCTGACGGTTAGCTTGGGTCGAACGCGCCAGCTATCCTGAGCGAAGGCACCGAAATATCGCGACCGGCCGTACGAGGGAAAGCCCTGCCCTTGCGAATAATTCTGGGGCGCACCGATCAGGAAATCGGCGAAATCAATTCCCGTTTCTGAGCCGTTAAAGCCGAAACTCCCATTGGAACCCAGGTTGTATTCAACCATCTGGTTATCGCGAAACTGCCCGCCCAAAGTAATTGTGTGCGTTCCGATCACCTTGCTGTAATTATCGAGAATCTGGTAGGTATTTTCGGTCACTCCCAGAGCCGATCCGGATGCGCCAAAGGAAAATGCGTTGAACCCGATATTCGGCACGTGCGCGTTAGCCGGAACGGAGGGAGAAATGCCAAGAGTGTTTGGACCGTAGGCAAAGCCCAACGTTCCCGGGGTGACGCCATTTCCGCCGGTCGGGGTGTGCATAACGTAAAACAGGCGGGTAAACCCGGCGCGGATTTCGTTCACCGAACCACTTCCGATGGACTTGGAGTCGCCCAGGGTCACGAACTGCGACCGGCCGTAGTTGTTGCTGCCAAAACCTGGAAGGAAAATGTTCGGGTTTACCTGCCTGAACTCGTCGTAGAAATAGTAGGCGCTCAACAACCCGAGACCGGTAACGTCGTCCAGCCGGCCGCTGGTCTTGTTGTCGCCCAGATGCTGCGCCTCGCTGCTCGGAGTGAAAAACGCATTTCCATTGGAGTCGACGCTGGTAACTGGGGGTATGAACTGCAGGAGGTTCTTCGACGGCACGGTGATAACGCTGGCCGGAATCTGTGCGCCGGGGAAAACGCAGTTAGCGGTGGTGCACCCTGGCAGGAAGTAGTTTTCGCCTTGCGTCACCGTATACCCGAGTGCGTTGGAGAGTTGCTGCGCCCAATACGGCCCCTGAACCGTACCGGTCATCATCGCCTCTAGCGTCGGTGAGGAGAAATCGCCAGAACGCTCTGCGGCGGTGGGCACCTGAACCTGGGAGGCTCCCAATGCGCTGACTCCCTGGAGCACTCGATTGCCCTGGTAGTCGGCGAAGAAGAATAATTTGTCCTTCTTGATTGGACCGCCCAGGGTGCCTCCAAATTCATTCTTCTGATACACGTCTCTCAACTGCCCTCCGAAGCTGCGTGCGTCGAGATCGGTGTTGCGCAGGAAATCGAACCCACTACCGTGGAGGCGATTGGTGCCGGATTTGGTGATTACGTTGATTTGTCCGCCGGCGTAATCTCCATACTCCGCGTCAAAATTGTTGGTGATGATGCGGAACTCCGCGATCGAGTCCAGGTCCGGAATGATCGCGGTACCGGAGAACGCGAATTCCTGCACCGTCGTGCCGTTCAGTAGGAACGCGTTGGCAGACTCGCGCTGGCCATTCACCGAGAGGTTTCCCGCATTCAGCTCGCCTGAAATCGGTGTGAATTGAAAGCCGGTCGCGCTGAACTCGCCCCCCTGGCCCCCCGCCAGCCCTGAGGTCTGCGCGGCGACTCCCGGCTGCAGCGCCAACAAGTCCGTGTAGCTGCGGGTCACCAGCGGCACTGCGGTCATTGCGTCACCGGTGATTACTTGTCCCATTTGCGAGCTGGTGGTTTCCACATGGACTGCGTTGGCCTCAACGTTGACGATCTCCCCGGTGTTGCCCACCGACAAGGTGGTGTCTACAGTGAGGGCGTCGTTTACTTCCAGCACCAGGTTGGTCTTTACGAAAGTCTTGAACCCGGACTTGCTGATCTCCACGTCGTAGGTCCCGATAGGCAGTTCCTGAAATTTGTAGAATCCGTCGCTGTCGGTGGTTACCGTTGTTTTCACGCCGGTGGCCTTCTCGCTAGCCACCACTTGGACGCCGGGAATGGTGGCGCCACTGGCGTCACGGACCACGCCCGAGATGCTTCCGGTAACGCTGGCCCAAGCCAGAGGTATCGAGGCGAGGCACAGCATAGCGGCCATAAAGAGGACGGCGGCGCGCAGGCACACCGGAAAGAGCCGGGTCCTGGCGCTGGAGTGTAGCAACTTTGCTTTCATGTGAATCCCCCCTGAAGACGGTTTCGCTGTGTTGGTCTCTAAGCGATTAGACGGAATATGACAGAACGGGTCGAGCCTAAATATCGAAACGATTCGACAGTTCTAAGGCCTCAGGGCGCATCCTGTCAAGCCCTTCTTTTCGGCCCTGGCCCTCCATCCACTTAATTAGATTGCTAATCATTAACAATTTCGCTGAAAGGCTATATACCGCCAGCTGCTAGTTGACCGGCGGCCTGGCGAAAAGCCCTTAGGAACATGGACTTGGCACACATCTGGCGAATCGTTTCTTGAACTGCTATTCTGGCCCGTCGACCCGGCTCTTTGTTTTTGTGCGTTAATCTTTATGGCTACCATCACCCAAATTGCCCGCCGGCTGGGCGTCAGCATCTCCACCGTTTCCGCGGTGATCAACAAACGCGGATACGTGAGCGCCACCATGCGCGCGCGGATCGAGAAGGCCCTGCGGGAAGCGGACTACCATCCGGATCAAGTGGCGCGCAGCCTGCGCAACCGCGAGACCCGCACCATCGGGATGATCGTTCCGGACCTGGGAAACGTTTTCTACTCCGACCTCATGCGCGGCGCCGAAGACTACCTCTCGTCCGCGGGCTACCGGCTGATCGTCGCTGACTCGCGCGAGAGCTGGGATCGGCAGAAGGAGTATCTCGGATTGTTTGCGGGCAAGACCACCGACGGGGTGATTCTGGTCCCCAGTTTTGCCACCGACGAACAGATTGCTTCCACCCCTAGCCTGATGCGCGGTACTCCGCTTGTTTATGTGGACCGCAGCCCGCTGAAAGTACATCTGGATTCGGTGCTGGTCGACAACGCGGGCGCGGCGTGCGAGGCTACCGAACATCTACTCAAGCTGGGCCACCGGCGCATCGCCATTATTACCGAACCGCTGAATCTTTTGAACGCGGCCGACCGCTTGCGGGGATACAAGCGAGCTTTGCGCGCCCGTCGCGTGCCCGCGGCGCCAGAACTGATCCGGGCCGGCGATAATAAAGAAGACTCCGGATACTGGGGCGCGATCGAGCTTTTCAAACTGGTCCCCCGCCCGACCGCGCTGCTGGTTTGCAACAACCGGATGACCCTCGGGGCGTTGATGGCGATTCGCGATCTCCAGCTCGCCTGCCCGCAAGAAGTATCGCTGATCGGTTTCGACGATTTCGATTCTGCCGCGCTGGTGGATCCTCCGCTCACCATGGTGCGCCAACCGGCGGCAGATCTTGGTGCGGCAGCGGCGAAAGTCCTGTTGAAACGCATTCGAGATCCCCGTCTTGGCCGCAGCGAACACGCACTTCTTCCTACGCAGCTGGTGACCAGGCAATCCACCGCGCCGCTCAGCAAAGCCGATGAGGATGTGAAGTCGCAAGCAAGTTAGACGTTGACACTCGAGTTGAGCAAGATGTACAAACCCCGCGTCAGTTAGAAATCCTTCACCGCGTTCGGCTGGGCGTGTAGTCGGTTTACGTCAAAAAGCGACGTTTGCTTGCGTCTGCGCACGGGGAGTATTGGGAGTCGGATGTTTTTCCGCCACGAGTGGCGGCGCTACCAGCCCGCATTTTTGATGGGGAGAAAGACTGGACGCTGCATTTTCGATTGGGAGTAAGGATTAGAGCCCGCATTTTCTAAGGGACGAGGGTCCGCTTTGGAGTCAACTAACAGCGCTGCTTCCCAGGGGAGGCCACGAATGGAACCTATCCACACAGCCGATCGCGAACCCGGAAAAACCCTAGCCCGCCGAGGCTTGCTGGCGTACCTAGCTTCAGCAGCAGCGGCGCTGGGGCTTGGTTCCGCGACGTCCGCTGCCGGGCAAGAATCCTCTCCCACTCAATCCTCCCACGGGTTCCCGACCCGGCTGGAAGATCTGCCGAGGCTTCGAACTTATAGAGCGCGACGCTCTTCGAGCGCGGATCCCAGCGGCGGGAATGCCGATTTCATTGCGATCGAGCCTGGAGCCACCGCGACGATTTTCGAAACCCCAGGTCCGGGCACGGTCACCCATATATGGTTCACAATCGCATCGGACGAAGCCTATCACCTGAAGAAATTGGTGCTGCGCGCCTTCTGGGACGGAGAAAACGAACCCTCGGTCGAGGTCCCCGTGGGAGATTTCTTTGGACTGACCCTGGGAGACTACTTTTCGTACCAATCCGCGCTAACCAGCGTCGCTTCCATCAAGGCCTTGAATGCCTATTTCCCTATGCCCTTCGCGAAATCCGCACGCATAACCATAACCAACGAGGGCAAGGAACGAACCGACAGCTTCTACTACAATATCGACTACATCGTTTTGCCAGAGCTCCCTTCCGGCCTGGGCTATTTTCACGCACAGTACCGCCAAGGGGCGCCGTGCAAAGGTTGGACCAACGATTGGAAAGAGAATTCGGACCCCTTGGTCGACACCAAGAAGAATCTCACCGGTGAAGGCAATTATGTTTTTCTGGAAGCGCAGGGGAAGGGGAGCTTCATTGGGGTAACCCACGGAGTAATCCAAAATCAAGACGGATGGTTTGGCGAAGGCGATGAAATGATCTATGTCGACAACGATCCGAAATTGTCGATTTTGGGGACAGGGACTGAGGATTATTACAATGGCGCGTGGAATTTTGGAGGGCAGCCGTTCGCGTACTTACACAATGGAGCGCCGTACATTGTAAATTTCGAGCGGGTGGGAGGGCGATACTGCCTGTACCGATGGCATACCGAGAGCCCGATCGCGTTTCAGAATTCGATCAAGGTGACCATCGAGCACGGTCACGCTAACCACCGCTCCGACAGCTTCTATTCCACCGCGTTCTGGTATCAGACAGAACCGCACCTGAAATTTCCGACGCTTCCGACCGTTGAGATGCGGATTCCCAGGACATTTCAGGTGGGAGGGCCCGGCCCGGCTCGGTTACCTAATAACGACTGAACTACGTTCTGAACTACCTTCGCTAGAGCGCTCGATTATTTGGGCAAGGCGAACGCTAGGTATACACCGCCGGACGGCAGGTCCAGGGCCTTTCCGCCTCCCGCGGCAATCACCACAAATTGCCGTCCGCCAACTTCGTAAGTGGCTGGCGTGGCGTTTCCGGCAAACGGGAGAACCGTTTCCCAAAGTAGTTTGCCGGTGTCTTTATCAAAGGCGCGCAGTTTTTTATCGAAATTTGTGGCCGCGATGAATAGCAAGCCGCCGGCGGTGACAATGGGGCCGCCGTAGTTTTCTGTTCCGGTATCTTTCATCCCTTTTGCCGCGAGCGCGGGATATTCGCCGAGCGGTATCGTCCACAGATATCCGCCAGTGTTCAAATCGATCGCGCTTAAAGTGCCCCACGGCGGCGCCACCGCAGGATAACCATCGGGATCGAGAAACTTTCGATACCCCGCAAAGCGGTACGCTGGCGTGGGCGCGGTCTCGGAGCTCACCACTTCGTGGCTTTCCCGGCTCGGCACTTTTTCGTCCCGCCCACCGGTGGAGACGAAGTCGATAAGGTCCGAAATCTGACCATCGGAGAGAGCCGAAAACGACGGCATTCTTCCCTTGCCGTGGCGGACCACGCTGGAAATTTCTTCGCGGCTATGACCCTTCGATTCGTCCACCAGAGAAGGAAACTCGGGCGGCGAGCCGGCCAGCTTTTCGCCGTGACACACCGAGCATTGACTCACATAGATCATGCGCCCCGGCGATCCCTGTCCGGGGGTATTTTTCGCAAGAGATCCGGTCCACGCCAGGTCGTTCGCGTTGACATACAGGATCCCGGATTCAGAGTCCACCGCAGCGCCTCCCCACTCCGCACCGCCATCGTAGCCAGGGAAAATCACGGTGGGCCTTTCCACGCCGAAAGGGACGAATTGACCTTCGCTTCGGAATTTTTGAAACTCGTTTACCGCCCAGGCGTGAGCTTCGGGGGTTCGCTCGGTGAGTATGTCTTCGGTCAAACGCTGGCGGGCAAACGGCGCCGGCATGGTCGGCAGCGGCTGGGTAGCCCCGGCCACTTCACCGGGCGTGGTGCTGGGGGGATAGGCGCGGTAGGAGATGGGGAAAAGCGGCTCGCCGGTGGCGCGGTCAAATAAATAGACGTATCCGGACTTGGTGGTCTGCGCAATGGCGTCGATGGTTCGGCCATCGTGCTTCACGGTTACCAAACTCGGCGGCGAGGGAAGGTCGCGGTCCCAGATATCGTGCTTCACGCTTTGAAAATGCCAGATGCGCCGGCCGGTTTCGGCGTTCAGGGCGATCAACGAATTGGCAAACAGATCGTCGCCAATGCGGTCGGCGCCGTAGAAATCCGAAGCAGCCGATCCGGTGGGCGCGTAAACGATACCGCGCTTTTCGTCCAGAGCCATGCCCGCCCAATTGTTGGCGCCGCTGCTGTAGGTCCACGCATTCTTTGGCCATGTTTCATAGCCAAACTCTCCCGGGTGCGGAATGGTGTGGAAAGACCAGCGCAACTTGCCGGTCCTGACGTCGTATGCGCGAATATCGCCGGGAGGGCCGGGAAGGACCTCCGGCTCGCGTTCGCCGAAAATGATCAGGTCTTTGTAGACTACACCGGGGCTGGTGGAAACCAGCGACTGCCGCTGATACTCGCCGCGGAGATTCTTGCGCAGGTCGATGCGGCCTTGTTCTCCGAAACCGGGGATTCGTTTTCCGGTGCGCGCATTCAGGGCATAAACAAAATTGGTGATACCCACCAAAATTCGTCGGTCGTCACCGCTAGCCCAGTAGGATAAGCCGCGATTGGGCTGCCCACCCTCGATTCCGGAACCGAACTTCCATAACTGACGGCCGGTGGCTGCGTTCAAGGCAAAAACTTCCTGCGCTGGAGTGATCCCGTACAGGATGCCATCCACAATGATCGGACTGGTTTCCAGTCCTCCTTCTTCCGCGGTGTCGTAGGTCCACGCCACCTGAAGAGTTGCGACGTTCTGACGATTGATTTGTCGCAGGGGCGAATAACGAGCGTCTTCCGGACCACCGCCGTAGGCGGGCCAGTCATGCGGCGCCTTGGCAGTGGATTTCTGGGAATCCGCAGAAAACCGAGGCTCTCCGATACCGCTGACCAACAAACAGATCCCAACTACCAGCAGTGCATATCTCATCGTTTCCCCGTTAACCCGCAGACCACCATAGCAAATCCCAGCGAGATCAGCACGATGGGTGGGTCTCAGTTGCGAGGCACGGCAGATCTGTTTGTTCGGGTCGGCACACTAGGAGCTTTGGGAGTGGGATGTTTTTCCGCCACCAGTGGCGGCGCGCGTTTTGGGGGTGGAGAAGGGGTTCGCTTGTGCCACAAGTGTGCCGGAGCTCGCGTCTATGCGCTGCAGGTACCTGCCCTCGGCGATAAATTTGGTTGATATTCAAGAGAGAATCCACGAACCCGGACTTTCGATTGGCAGAAGGATTGCATCAAGATGTAGCGGAATTCGGTATTCGGCCGGCGCGTGCGCTAGAATGTCGGTCGCTGTCGCACTCGCCCAATGCCAAAGGAGCTGCCCGTGCAACCTTGCATCACGCCGTATAATTTTCCGCTACAGGTGGAGAACGAATCGCCGGCCCCAAAAGTTGGCGCGCGACTTAGCAACACTTTGGTTTCTGCGCGCTTGGTCGACGTGCTCCGGGCCGTGCTGCTGGCGTTTATCACCGTTACGTTTGCACTTCCCGCCGCGGCGCAGACCGTTCGCGTCGATTCCACGCTGTCGCATTCCACCAATTCAATCAAGCCCACTGAGGCCCTTGGCGCCGCCATCGATCGCCTTCCTTACGGCGCGGTGGACAAGCTTTTCAACGACGACATGGTCAAACAAGTTCTCGCCAGTGGGTGGCAGACGGTAAGCTACCGCCAAAACACCGAACTGCACATCGAAGCATGGCACTGGAATCCGCAGGGAACCTGGAGCGATCCCTCCGGCAAAGGCTACTTTACCGGCAGCGCAACGCCGGGCCCGATGCTCCGGCACTCCTACGGTTACCCGCTTCCACATCGCGGGGTGACCCACGACGACGGCACCGACTACGTTGGGTATTCGCGGCTCACCGACGGCGACCCAGCCACCTATTGGAAAAGCAATCCGTACCTCACCAAGGCATTCACCGGAGAAGAGGATTCACTGCACCCTCAGTGGATTCTGATGGACCTCGCCAGCTTCCAGCCCGTAAATGCAATTCGCATCGCATGGGCGGAGCCTTACGCGGTGCACTACCTCGTTCAATATTGGACCGGCGCAGATACCTTCGATCCCATCAAGCATCCCACCGCCGGGGTGTGGCATACATTTCCCGGCGGGACCCTGACCGATGGCCGGGGTGGGGCGGTAGTGCTGGCGCTTTCCGCGGTGCCGATCCCGGTGCAGTTCATTCGCATTCTGATGACCGAATCTTCGAATACCTGCGACACGCACGGCGCGAGCGACCGCCGCAACTGCGTGGGCTACGCCATCCGCGAACTTTACCTTGGCACGACTACCGCCGATGGGCAGTTCCACGATCTGGTCCGCCACACCCCGGACCAAGATCAGACCGCCACCTACTGTTCGTCGGTTGATCCCTGGCACCAGAGTTCCGACCTGGATGAGAAGGCCGGCGATCAGGTGGGCTTCGACCTTTTTTTCACCGGCGGCTTCACCCGCGGCTTGCCTGCCATGATTCCCATCGCAATGCTCTACGGAACTCCGGAAGACTCCGCCGCTGAAATCGCCTACATCGAGAAACGCGGCTATCCGATTTCGTATGTCGAAATGGGAGAGGAGCCGGACGGCCACTATACCAACCCAGAGGATTACGCGGCGCTGTACATCCAATGGGCTGCGGCGCTGCACAAAGTGGATCCGGGGCTGAAACTCGGCGGCCCGATTTTCACGGGGGTGAATAAGGATATCGAAACGTGGCCCGATGCCAGCGGGCATGCATCCTGGACGGCGCGTTTCATCGACTATCTGAAATCGCATGGCCACTTGAACGATCTGGCGTTCTTTTCTTACGAGCACTATCCGATGGAGCCCTGCAAGATTCAGTGGAGCAATCTGTACGACGAGCCGACGCTAGTGTCTAACATGTTGAACATCTGGCGGCAGGACGGAGTGCCCGCGGAAGTACCGCAATTTATCACTGAATCGAACATCACCTGGCAATCCGGTGAATCTTTCGTCGATGTGTGGGGCGCGCTGTGGCTCGCGGACTACGTAGGGGCGTACCTCTCCGCCGGTGGACGCGGCGTTTATTACTTTCATTACATGCCGCTCGGCGTACACCATGATGGGTGCAATTCGTCCGGGGGAACGTTCGGCTTTTTGTCGACCGACACCGATCTGCACGCCAAGCAGCCGCTCTCGCAGTTCTTCGCGAGCCAGCTCATCAATCTCGAATGGGTGCAGCCTGGCGACAAGGTGCACAAGTTATTCCCCGTGGAGAGCGACATTCGCGATTCAGCGGGCCACTTGCTGGTCACGGTTTACGCGGCGTTGCGACCGGATGGACAGTGGTCGCTGATGATCATTAACAAGGACCAGGAGAACCCTCACCCGGTGCACGTCGTCTTTCACGACGCCGAGAAGAATACCGATTCGTCCTTTGCCGGGCCGGTGAGCGTGGTCACCTTCGGCAGCGAACAATATCAGTGGCATCCGGCAGCTGACGGCGGCGTGGCGGATCCCGACGGCCCTGCCGTGCGCACTACCATCACAGCTTCTGGCACCGCTTCTAGCGGCACCGTCTTCACTTTGCCCAAAGCTTCGATCAGCGTACTGCGAGGGTCGATATCCACGGCGGAGCGCAGTGCTGTCAAGTAACCGGCGGCATCGGTACGAGTTGACCACCGGGAAGAAACGTTATAAATAAACCGCACATAGGGTGTGCCAGGCTGGGTACAAATTCAATCAGGGTTTTTCAGGTGCTGAAAAGCCAGAGGCTACCGGCGCACCTGACGGATTCTGGCGCGATACATGGGGAGGCGGAAAAATGCATGAGTCTCGTAATTTGAGGGTTGCACTGCTGATGGTGTGTCTGTTGGCGGCGGCGACGGCCTGGGCGAGTATCAGCGGAAGCATTTCCGGGATTGTGACCGACCCTAAGGGTTCCAGCGTACCGGGGGCGAGCGTGACCGCCGTCAACATGGCGACTGGAGCGCGCTCCACTCTCAAGACCGATGGCGCTGGCTTCTACAATTTTCCGAGCCTTGCGGTGGGAACCTATAACGTGGAGATCGTGGAAAAGGGATTCAAGACATACCAACAAGCTGGAATCGTGTTGGATGCCAACGCCGCGATTCGCGTGGACGTGAAACTTGAACTCGGAGAGGTGGCGGAAAAGGTGGTAGTAGCCAGCGAAGCGGTGCGCGTGGAAACTCAAAGCACGCAGATGGGCGAGGTGATCGACGCGGAGAAAATGACCGCGGTCCCCTTGAATGGGCGCGATTTCACCAATCTGCTTTCGCTGCAGCCCGGCGTAGTGCCCTTTCAGTATGCCGACGCATTGCAAGACTCGAATCTTAGCGACCGAACTGTATCCGGCAGCGACAGCCTGAATTCCGGGAACCAATCGATCAACGGGCAGCGCGAAACTTCAAACGGATTCATGGTGAACGGCGCGACGGTGGAGGAAGGCAAGAACAACGGAACTTCGGTGATTCCCAACCTGGACTCGATCGAGGAATTTCGCATCATCACCAACAATTTCGACGCGGAATACGGGAATTATAGCGGCGGCCAGATAAACGTGGTGACCAAGTCGGGCAGCAATCAGGTTCACGGCAGCGGATTTGAATTCAACCGCAACACCGCTTTTAACGCGCGGAACTTCTTTAGTCCCGGGGGAAAGCCGCCCAAGCTGATCCAGAATCAGTTCGGCGGAACGTTGGGCGGCCCGATCAAGCGCGACAAGCTGTTTTTTTTCGTCGACTATCAAGGAACGCGGAGACTGTTTGCCCCGACGGTGGCGGCCGCCGTTCCGGACGGGACATTCATGGCCAACGGCGATTACGCGCTTTCCGCGACGGAAGCGGGTGACCTTGCAGCGGGAGCGGCCGCTGCGGCAGCAGGAGGATCGCCGGCGGGAACGGTGCAGGGAGCGCAATTGGCGGCGAACCTATCCGCTCCAGCGCGCTTGAACTATCCAGTGACGGTGGGGGAACCGTATTACTCGAGCGGGTGCACCAGCAATGCGGCGTGCGTTTTCCCCAACGCGATCGTGCCGCAAGGCGCGTTTTCGCCGGCGGCGGTTGGTCTGCTGCCGTTTTTTCCGGCGCCGACGGTCGCCGGCGGCGGGATCAATTTCTTTTCGGCGCAGTACGACGAGAAATTGCGGGACGACAAGGGCGGACTGCGGATCGATGCGAAAACGCAGTACGGAATGTTTTCGGCTTACTACAACGCCGACGACGACACTTCCGACAGCCCTTACCCCAATTCAGGCGCGACCGTCCCCAGCGGGAATATTGGCCCGTTTACCGGGGCGGACCGGACTCGCGCGCAGCTACTGGTGCTGAGCAATAACAGATCTTTCGGTTCCACGGAAGTGAATGAGTTTCAGTTCAGCTACCTGCGCAACGGCGCGCATCTCTTTACGCCGCAGGGCGGCCTAACCGAGAACGGCAAGCCGATCACCCTCGGCTCTCTTGGGTTTACCGTTGCCGGAGGATCGGGCCCTACATTCAACGGCGGGATCGCTCCGATCGTCCCGGCACTGGAAGGCGTGCCGTCGATTGAATTCTCGCAAGAGCTTTCCGGGACGAATCTGGGTGTGCCCGCGGACACGCCCAAGCAGTTCAACAACACCTTCGAATGGCAGGACAATTTTTCAAAAGTGCTCGGCACGCATAGCCTTAAATTCGGCGGGCAATTCCATTACGACCAGATCAACGACCGAAATCTCTACGGCGAAAATGGAGTGTTCAGCTTCAGCGGAAGCGAGACCAATTCCGATTTTACCGATTTCCTGATCGGAGCGCCCTCCGGGTTTATCCAGGCGACCCAGCAAATCCTCGATTCGCGGACCAGGTACTTGGGTTTGTACGGGCAAGATAGCTGGCGGGTGACTCCGAACCTGACACTCAATTACGGCTTGCGTTGGGAATTCAGCATGCCTTGGTATGACACCCAGGGAAAAATTGAGACGCTTATTCCCGGAGAGCAGTCGGTGCTGTTCCCCGGTGCGCCGACGGGATGGGTGGTCCCCGGCGATCCGGGCGTCCCCAAAACTCTGGCGCCGACGCAGTATCACAACTTTTCTCCCCGAGTGGGAGTAGCGTACTCGCCCAGTTGGGATTCCAGCTTTCTGTCCAAGTTGACCGGCGGTCCCGGGAAATCGAGCATTCGGGCGGGCTACGGAATCTTTTATACGTCGGTCGAGGATCTGACGCAGTTCCAGGAAATCGGCGATGCTCCGTTCGGCTTGTTCTTTGCGACTGAGAATACCTTTCTCGAACAGCCGTTCACCGACCGCGGTACGGGAGTATCGACGCAGCGTTTTCCATTCGCCTTCCCGCCGCTCAACGTGAGCGCCAGGAACCCGGACACGATGTTCAATTGGGCGGAGGTGGAACCGATCTCAGGATCGCTGGCGTACGAACACAACAACGTGACTCCCTATGCCGAGCATTATGAGTTCTCGCTGCAGCGTCAATTTGGCTCGAATACGGTGCTTAGCGTCAGCTACGTGGGTACCCAGGCGCACCACCTGCTCACTTCGCTGGAGGCCAATCCGGCGAGCGCCTCGCTATGCGAGCAACTGATTGCCGATGGAGCCAACCCCCAGTGCGGGCCATTCGGCGAAGCTACGGTGTACACGCTTCCCCCGGGCACACCTTTTCCGGCGGCGGCGCAGGCCAAACCGGCGGTGGAGCTCACCGGCCAACCGTGCCAGCCGTTCAGCGGTGGGGGGAATTGCAACGCAGTGAATGGCACTTATACCGTTCTTCCGCCGCAGAACGGGAATCAGGTTTTCAACAACAATCCGTTCGAGGCCACCATCGCGCAGTCGTCTTTCAACTCACTACAAGCTAGCGTGCGGCATACCGGCAACTACTCGACATTCCTTTTCGGCTACACCTACAGCCAGTGCCGGGACGACGCGTCGGAATTGATCGAGGGAATCAACCCGTTCAACCCCAAATCCAGCATGTCACTTTGCGCGTTCGACGTGACCCATAACTTCGTGGTGAGCTACGAAACCAAACTGCCATTCGACCGCGCGTTTGACGCGCGCTCAGGCTGGCTGAACAAGGTCTCCAGCGGCTGGGCCATATCCGGCATCACCACGCTGGCCACCGGCCTTCCGGTCAGCCTTTCGGAATCTGACGACAATTCTTTGACCGGAACGGCCACCACTTCGGCGCCGATCGACTTGCCCGATTTTACCCCCGGCAAAATTCTGCAAACGACGAATCCGAGGCAGGGCGGCACGTATTTCAACACCGCGTTATTCACGGCGGAAACGCTGGGAACGATTGGGAACGCGCCGCGCCGATTTTTTCACGGTCCCGGCCTGAATAACTGGGATATGGCGTTGCTGAAGGATACGAAGATAACCGAGACGAAGAGCCTTGAGTTTCGGTTCGAGGCGTTTAACGTGTGGAACCACACCCAGTTCTCGAGCAACCTTTCACCGGGGTTTGGCGCGTTCGGGTCCTCCGGTTTCGGCGTGATTTCGGCGGCTTACGACCCGCGGGTGCTGCAAGCGGGGCTGAAGTTCCTTTTCTGAATTGGCGCGCGGGGCTTCGGTGGGGATTACCTCGGGGATTCCAGGCGGGAGCGCAGGCGCAACGAGGGGCGCTCGACGACCCAGTAGGACAGTTCCGCGACGGCGAACGCATAGAGGAAACCCCAGGGTAGCAGCGGGAGCTGGCGCGCCGTGAAGATCTCCTGCCACAGGTACAGACTGTAGGACACCACTCCGATGTGGCGAATTACCCTGTTATTCAGAATTTTTGCGGCGATGGTGTCGGTATTTTCTACCACATAGATCATGATGCCGCCGATGCACAGCGCCGTGATCGTGGGGCTGATCGCCAGAACGAATACACCGGCAGGTTTTCTGGGCAGAATGGTGGCGAACCAGGGATTGAAAAGGAACGCGGTGATAGCCATCAACGTCGCCGTCCACCCGTGGATGTACAGCCGGTGCCAAGCTTCCCAGCGCGGCCGGCCTTTCAAAAGCGCGAGCAAGCACCCCACCATGATCGTGTCTGCCCATCCGTGAATCATGAAGTATTCAGTTCCGCGCAAAAACGGCGCCAGGAAGTAGATGGCCAGCCGCAGAACCGGCATCCCTAGGATCAGCAGCATACTCACGGTGATTAGCTTCTGACGCCGGTAGAAGATCAGTACCGACAGCGGCCACAGCAAATAGAATTGTTCTTCAATACTGAGCGACCAGGTGTGGTGAATGTAATATCCATGCGCGTGCGGGTAATAGGCCCAGGTGTAGGTGGCCGCCGCTAAAAAACTCGGCCAGTGCTCCGGTATCCAATGGATGGCCCAAAATATACCCATCACCGCCATGAAAACGTAGAACGGCGGGAAGATGCGCATGGAGCGGCGAAAGTAGAAGCGCTTTAGCGATATCGTTCCGGTCTTGCGCACTTCGCGCAGCAGCAAGTTGGTGATCAGATATCCGCTAATAACGAAGAAAACCGTGACCCCATGGAGTCCATTGCCGATCACGAAATGAAAAACGGGGTTGTACTCAATTCGCGGACCGAAATACCAGGCACCATGGGAAAGGATCACCAAAATGATCGAAAGCGCCCGAAGACCATCGAGAGACGGTATAGTTCGGGTGTCGCCCCGCTCGGAGCTGGACATCACCGAAGCCCTATGAACAGGGACGGTATGCGCGGCGCTGGGGTTGGGATAACAATCCGCATTTACTTTCTCCCGATCCTCTAAACTATCAGCACGGTTACTGAACCCCTACCTGTACGTAAGTTCAGGTGCCGCCTAGCTGTAAATGCGGCCGGCTCTGACGAAGCTGAGCAGAATTCATATAACCCAGGTGGGTGAAATAGTTTACTCGCGGGGGTAAACTTCGTGGGCGGAAAATGTTATACCTGCGGGAGAACGTAAGGCCCATCGGGAGCGGCAAGTAATGGCAATAAGGGTACTCTTGGCGGATGACGCCGCGGTTATGAGGCGATTGATTCGTGAGTTGTTGGAGGTACGGCCCGAAATCGAAGTTGCCGGCGAGGCCGGGGATTTCGCTCAGACCCTGCGCATGGCGAGCGATCTAAAGCCACAGGTGGTGGTTATGGATTTGCACATGCCCAGCGGAATCAGAACTCCGCCTGCGGAAGTGAAAAGTCACCTGGAATCCTGCGGATCAAAACTGCTGGCCATTTCTATTTGGAACGACGAAGATACCGGGGCGTTGGCCAGAGATTTCGGCGCCCTGGTCCTACTCAACAAGTTGGACCTTAATGAAACGCTTGTTCCGGCCATATTGCAATTGGCTTCACCGGCTGCGGATACGGAAGCGAAGTAACGAGTGCAGTGTCACGGTTTTCGTGCAGGATTTCGCCGCTAGCGCGCCCCACCAGGTTTGGTGTTCCGTCCTAATTTCAGACATATACACCATTCGATACCGGCCCATAGGGGTTCCCTAGTATTGTTGGGCCGAATCCAGACGGCTAATGTCTTCGACTGTAGTTGGGCGAACTTTCTTTATAGATCGAACCGCTGCCCCTGGCCCAAGTCAGGCGCAGAGGAGTTGTTCGCTTCGCGGCGGACTTGCATTCCTCCGGTTGTAAAGCCCCGCGAACTGTTCCGGGCGGCGGCTCCGGGAAAAGGAACTGAGACATTCGGAAACGTTCACGTGGAGCGTTCACCTACTGACACAAGGGGGCACTAATGGCGCGATACGGCAAGGCGGCGGCGAAGAGCGTAAAGAGCGCGATGCACCGCGAAAAGAGAGGGACGCTTCGATCCGGCAAAAGCGGAAAGGGCGGCAAGGTCACTAGCCGCAAGCAAGCCATTGCGATTGGACTCTCGGAAGCCCGCAAGAAAGGCGCGAAAGTTCCGAAAAAGAAATCCTAATCTAAAGCGATTGCAAGTTTTGTAACCGATGCCGGCGGAAACATGTAGGCGAAAACCTTGGAATTCGCTTGTATATTTTGGGTAGCCGGAATAACCGCATCGCGCTGCTCGAACGTATTGTGAGCATGGATGTCCGAGCTGGTCAAGGTGGTAGCGTTTGCGGAACCGAAACTGGCGCCGCGGACGGCGATTTCGGTGGCGCGCGCTTCGCTCACATGGGGGTTCACAACGGTCAGCACCAAGTCCTTCCCGTGGATCGACGCGGAACCCTTTAGCCCCCAGAAGGTAGCCGGCTTGCCATCGCGGTCGTAAGAGACATTGGGCGCGGAGAAACTCGCGCGCACCGCCTGCCCGCCCTGATGCGCCGCGTACATTCCGAATACGTGGCCCACGGGGGTGACGCAGAAGCGGTCCTCATGCGCCAGGTACAAGCTATTCAGGCAATTGATGAGCTGTGCGCAGGCGGCCATCGCGATTTTTTCCGGGTGACGATTGAAAGTGTCCAGCGTGGCGCCGCTGAATACCGCGTCGCGCAGGGTGATCATCTGCTCCAGTTGATTGTGAGGCGTGAGCGCGCTGCCCGGTTTGTACCATGGACCCCATTCATCCACCACTAGCTTCACGTGGTGTTCCGGATCGTTCTCGCCCATGATTTGCCAATGACCCTGGATGAGCGACTCCATCACGTCGCCTTGGCGCAGTAGCTCGTACCAATCGACCGCATCGAATTTCAGCGCGTCGCCCTTGCCTTCCAACCAATTCGTGGTGCGTCCGCGGCTCATGTTCCACGCGTAGTAATGCAGCGCCCAGCCGTAAACCGAACGGATCTCCTGTTTCCCTTTCTTCGCCAGCTCTTCGAAGAATCCGCGCGTCCAATTCCAGGAATCGTCATTGGGTCCAGAGGCGATGAACGAGAGCTTCTGGCCGTAGCGCGGCGCCCACGTCGCATACCTGCGGAACTCGGCCGCATATTCCTCCGGCGTGAAATTCCCGCCGCACCCCCACGATTCGTTGCCCACTCCCCAGAACTGCACGTTGAACGGTTCGGCCGACCCTCCTGCCTTGCGCATCTCCGCGAGCGTGGTGCTGCCGGCGGGAGAATTGCAGTATTCGATCCAGCGATAAAAATCTTCTGGGGGCAGGCTGCGGAGGTTGGCTGCAAGATACGGTTCGCTGCCGATCAGCTTACAGAATTGCGCAAATTCATTGGTGCCGAAGCGATTCGGGTCGTACTTGTGGTTGGCCGGGCCGCCGGGATCCTCAGTGTCCGCCCAGAAATTGGTGCGCCGCGGCCGGCTGTTTACGGGTCCCACACCGTCTTTCCAGTCGTAGCTGTCGGCAAAGCACCCGCCCGGATAGCGGACCACCGGCGCGTGAATCTTGCGCATCTGTTCCACCAGTTCGCTGCGGATTCCATGGACGTTCGGAATCTTGGAGTCCTCTCCCACCCAGATTCCATCGTAAATCACTCCGCCCAGGTTCTCGGTGAAGTGCCCGTAGATATTGGGCGAGATCGTTCCGAGAACTTCCTCCGGCAAAATTTCGATGCGGGAATCGCTGGCATCGGCGGCGCGTGCGGCGAGGCCAGAATACTTGGTAACCAGGACGGCGGTAGCCCCCGCCAATCCATCGCGAATGAAATCGCGGCGTCGCAACATGGGTGAGTCCTCCGGTGCCAGCAGGCTGGGCAAATGATAAACGCTTTCGAGCCTTTTGTCCGCAGGCGTTCGAAGGCTACGAAAGCGTAACCATTCTCCCAACCAATGGTCGATATTTGTAGAGATGGAGGAGTATGCTCAGCGCGGCGAGGCTGGCCCGGCGGGTGGCAATACGCCGTTGGGAATCGGAAAGGGGATATGCGAGTGTCACGAATGCGAATGGCGGGCTTGTTGGTGCTTGTTGCGGTGGTGATGTTTCTTCCCGCGCGAGCGCAGAAACAGGAAGACCCCAGCACGACCACGGCGCCGGCGATCAGCGCGACGATCGATGCTAGCAAGGTGGGCGAACCGATATCGAAGTACGACTACGGAATGTTCATCGAGCATCTGGGAAACCTGGTGAATCATTTGTTGTGGTCGGAAATGGTGGACGACCGGAAATTTTATTTCCCGGTGCTTGGCGTGGATCCGCCGGGACCGGCCGGGCGTGAATTGGGCGGGCGGCTGAAGAAATGGCGGCCCGTAGGTCCGCAAGAATCGGTGACCATGGATAAGGACCATCCGTTCACCGGCGATCAGAGCCCGCAAATCACGCTGGACGCCGCCACGCCCCATGGGGTGGCGCAATCCGGCTATGCGTTGATTAAAGGTAAGGAATACATAGGCAGGGTGATACTGGCGGGAACTCCAGGCGCGCGAGTGAAAGTGAGTTTGATCTGGGGCGCGAAGGAGGGAGACCGGCAGACAGTTACGATTCCCGCGGTGCACTCCAGCTATGCGAAGTTTCCGCTGAAGTTCACCGCGCAGGCGGACGCGCCGGAAGGGCGGCTGGAAATTGTAGCAGCGGGTTCGGGATCGTTTCACATCGGAGCGGTTTCATTGATGCCCGCGGATAACGTCCATGGCTTCCGGCCGGACACGACGGCGCTGCTGCGCGAACTTAATTCGGGCTTTTACCGTTTGCCCGGCGGTAATTTTATTTCCGACTACGACTGGCGCGACGGAATCGGCGATCCGGACAAGCGGCCGCCCACGTGGGACTACGCGTGGAATGCGATGCAGCCGAACGATGTGGGCATGGATGAATTCATGGAGATGTGCAAGCTGCTGAACGTGGAACCCTACATTACGGTGAACGCGGGACTGGGAGACGATCATTCCGCGGCGGAACTGGTGGAGTACATGAACGGATCGGTGCACACGCGGCTGGGCGCGTTGCGGGCGGCCAACGGACATCCCGAGCCGTATCACGTTCACTACTGGAACGTGGGCAACGAGCCGTACGGCTACTGGCAGATCGGGCATACCGCGCTACGCTACTACGAAATGAAACACAATGCGTTTGCCAAAGCGATGCGGCGTGTGGATCCATCCATCGTGATTTTGGCTTCGGGAGCGATGCCTGACGAGATGACGGTGACCACCAATTCGCGCCTGGTCACCGGGAAAGTGCAGGCGGAATACGGCAGCGAAGCGGATTGGAGCGGAGGATTGCTGGACAAGTCGCTGGATTATTTCGATGGATTGACCGAGCACTGGTACGCGCGGGCTGGGAAGCGATTCGATTTGGAAGCACATAAGGACGATCCCCTGTTTAAGGGAAACGACGCGGGTTACATACCTGTGGAAGAACCGCTGGTGGATTGGGCGCGGCGGCCGTCGAACCGCGTGCGCGAGAAGGCGGAGGCCTGGGAGGAATATAAGAAGCGATTTCCAGCGATGGTGGATAAGAAAATATTCCTGTCGATCGATGAGTGGGCTTACACGGGCGAACGGGCGGACCTGCGGTTGGCATTGAGTTATGCGGAAGTGTTCAACGAGATGTTCCGGCACACTGACTTCATCAAGATGGCCGCGTTTACGTTCGGCACTTCATGTCTGGATATCGATAGCACTCACGCGCAGTTCAACACCAATGGGTTGCTATTCAAACTTTACCGCGAACATTTGGGGACGTTGCCGGTGGAAGTGAGTGGGAACTCGCCGCCGCCGGCGCCAAAGTGGCCGGTGGGTGGAGATCAGCCCGCGGTGAACGCCGGCAGCCCGACTTATCCACTGGATGTGGTGGCCGCGTTTACGGCGGATCGAAAGTTTCTAACGATTGCGGTGGTGAATCCCACGGAGTCGGCGCACGAGTTGACGCTCAACATCGGCGGCGTGGAAGTGGGAGGAAAGTCGAGGATGTGGCAGATGACCGGCCCGAAAACGGATTCCACGAACGTTCTTGATAAGCCGGCGGAGGTGTCGGCGGTGGAAACGCCGTTGCCTGAGGCGCCCAAGAAAGTGTCGATAGCGCCGATCAGTATCAATATTTACGAATTTCCGGTGCGCTAGGCGTTATTTTTGATTGGTGTCCAGAGACTTGGAGAGCAGCCAGGGAAATAATTTTGGTTCGTCGTAGGCTTTTTCCCAGGAGGCGTGCTTGACCCCGGGATACTCGGTGTAGTGGACTTCGCCACCGATTTCTTTCATCGCTGCATACATTCGCTGGGATTCGGTGACCGCGACAATGTTGTCATCGGCGCCGTGAAAGATCCACACGGGAACCTTGCCGACTTTGGCGGCTGCAGCGGAATAACTCTTAAGGTCATCGGGCGGCGTGAATTGTTCCAGCTCGGGATGAGCCTTGCGCGCGGCTTCGGGCGGGCGAATCCCGCCGCAAATCACGATCATGGCGGCAAATCGTCCGGGATATTTTTCGGCCAGATGCCACGCGCCATAGCCGCCCATGGAGAGTCCAGTTAAATAGGTGCGCCGGATGTCGCCGTGGAATTCCTTGGTCGCTGCTTCCAGGGTGGCAATGGCCAGATCGTCCATGGGCGGTTGGATCCACCAAATGTTTTTCCGGCATTGCGGCATCACTACGATCGCGGGGATTTCGCTAGGTGTGCTGCGGATCGCGGTGCCAATGCCCACGTCGGTTTGTTGGATGCCGTCGTCGCCGCGCTCGCCGGCCCCGTGAAGGGAAAGGATAATCGGCCATTTCTTGTGAGGCATCCAATTGGTGGGAACGTAGACCTGGTATTTATAAGTGACGCCTTGCACGGTGATGGTGCGGTCGAGGAAGCCGGTTTCACGATGCTTTGCGTAAATTGGAGCTGCGAAGGGCAGCCAGAGAGCTAGAAGTGCGAACAGTCTTCGCGGGGAGATGGGCACTCATTCCTCCGAACTTTCCACTTTACCATTAGATCGGCGATCGGCTGTACGGTTGCGCGATTGCAACCCGATAAATTCCACATTCGCAATAAATTCTGAGGGACGGGAGAAACCGTTGGCTGGCGCGCGGAGTCTTACGTGTTGAGACTATGGGACGCCGGCTGGAACTCGATGCGTTGCGCGGACTGATGCTGGTGTGGATCACGCTGACGCATCTGCCGACGTCGGCCAGCGCCTACGTCAATCAGCCCTTTGGCAGCGTGTCCGCGGCAGAAGGCTTCATTTTCCTCTCGGCGCTGTTCACCGGGCGCATTTATTTCCGCCTAGCGGAACACGATGGCTATCCCGCTATGACGCGAAAGCTGTGGGCGCGCACGGTGCGGTTGTATGGCTACCACGCGCTGTTGCTGGCCTTTGCGTTCCTGGTCGCGGTGCCCATCGCGTCGCGCGGCAACCGGCCCGGGCTGCACAACCTGCTCGATTTCTACTTCATAGCCGGTGCCAAACAAGCGGTGATCGAAGCGGCACTGCTCATCTACCGGCCGCCGCTGCTCGATATTTTGCCGATGTACATCATCTTTCTGATGTTAACCTCCGCCGCGCTGCTGCTGGCGCGCCGCATCGGATGGAAACCCATTCTGGGCGTGTCTTTCGTTTTCTGGGGCCTCGCGCAATTCGGATTTCGTGGCGCCGAACACACCTTCATGATGCGCTTCATCCCCACGCGAATTCCCCTGAACGAAATGGGATCTTTCGATCTGTGGGCCTGGCAACTTCTGTGGATCGCGGGCGTGTGGTTGGGCGTGCGCTGGGCGCAAAACGATCTGCCGATCGAGGGCTGGGCGAAGCGATGCGTGATTCCCTCGGTGGTGATCGCTGCGGCGTTTTTCGTATTGCGGCGCGCGATCGCGCATGGGTTCGAACTGGGTGCGAGTGAATTCCTTTTTGACAAGTGGCATCTGGGACCGTTGCGCCTGATCGATTTCGTAGCGGTGGGCACGCTGCTGATCGCCTGGCAATCCGTGTTGAAGCCGCTGGCGATCCGCCCGCTGGTGCTGATGGGCCAATCTTCGCTGCAGGTGTTTTGCGTACATCTGCTATTTTGCTTTGCGGGACTCACGCTGATGGGCAACGCGTCGATGCTGAACGGGTGGCGGCAAATCGCGCTGTTGACTGCGACGTTCACGGCGATGCTGGTCACCGCAAAAGTCTTCTCTAAGAGCGAGGCTAAGCACGAACGTCAGCCAAGAACGGGAATCTCTTCCGACCTCGGCTCGCCAACCAACCGGCCCGCCCAAAGCGGCACCGCACGTTCGCGGATCGCACCGATCGAGGGCTCGATGCCCGCTGCCGCCACGAACCCGGCCGAGTGACTGAAAAGGCCACCAGCGCGCAGAGCAATACGGAGGCGTGTGTTGTCGACCACGCCCCAGCCCTACGGCGAGATATTTATCGTCGGGGTCGATGGCACCGGTCTGTGCCAGTTGACCGACAATCAGTGGGAAGAAGGAACGCCGATATGGTTTTCCGAGCCAGCCGGGAAGCTGGCTTCCGTTCCGGCGACCCACCCGTAACTTCAGAAAAGGGCGACTTTCTTGCGCGGGTCGCCTACTAATTTAGCTAGCCGTCTGGAAAGTTACGATGACCTGCTTGCCGCTTCAGGCGCCGCGGCGGACCTGGTGTGATTTGCTCGCCATTCGCCGGGTGTGGTGCCTTCCCAGTGATGGAAAGCGCGAAAGAAGGAATTGGAATCTTCATAGCCCAATAGGTACGCGGTTTCGTTCAGTTCGAGCGACGAATGCAATAGATAGTGCTGGGCCAGCTCACGGCGGGCATCTTCCATCAATTGCTGAAACGTGGCGCGCTCACTGGTGAGCCGGCGCTGTAACGTGCGGGTACTCAGGCGCAACTCGCCGGCTACTGCCTCCAGTCCGGGGCGGTGCCCGGCGAGCAGTTTCTTGAGAATCCCTTTCACTTGTTCGCTGATGGTCTTTTGAGCCATCTGCTGGGTCAGTTCCGCCTCCAGTTGCGGAACCACGATGGCCAGCAAATCCGCGTTGTGGGTTAGAAAAGGCCTTTCCACGTCGGCCTTATCAAAGATAAGCGCATTCTGCCGTGCACCGAATTTCACCGGGCAGCGGAAGTGTGCTTCGTATATTTCCCGGTCCGCCTCGGCCCGCTGGAACTCGACGCGCTTGGGATTCACACCGCGGCCGGTGCCTCGCCGGCCGATTCCGACGACCCACGCGAAGCAGACATCGATTAGCAGGCCTGGCTCTTTCTCGTCTGCCAACAGCCAAAAGAATTGAACCGCGCACTCATCGCCGCGTCCGGCAATGCGTATTTCTTCCGGGCAGGTCAACTGTTTGTAGCGCGCCATTCGTTCGAGCGCGTCGCGAAACGACCGTGCGTAGAGCGCGGCGATGGAAACCGGATCGTAGAGCTCGATGCGCTCCTGGGTGCCTAGTTTCAGTCCAATGGCGGGATCGCGGCTCACTTCGGAAATCGCGCGATAAACGGAAAACAGCTCTTCGGTGGTAACCAGGATTTTTTCCTGATCGAACAGCCCCATGGGCAGGCCCGCTTGGCGCAGTACGGCCAAGGGCCGGAGACCCAAATCCTCGAGCCTGCGAATGAGCACACTGGAAATCCTGAATCGGTTGGTCATCGCCATAGTCTGTCCAGAGAAATTACTTCGAAGAGACCGGAGAACCCCGATCTCTTCTCCGGGCAGCTTATTGTTTCAGAGACGCCATATCAATGACGAAGCGGTATTTCACGTCGCCCTTCAGCAGGCGTTCGTAGGCTTGGTTGATCTGTTGAATGGGAATCCGCTCGATATCCGAAGTAATTCCATGCTCGCCGCAAAAATCCAGCATCTCCTGGGTCTCGCGGATACCGCCGATCGCGGACCCGGACAGTCTCCGGCGCCCCATGATTAATTTGAAAGCGGAGACCAGCGCCGGTTTCGCCGGAGCGCCGACCAGGGTCATGGTGCCGTCGAGTTTCAATAGCTGGAGATAGGCGTTCAGATCGTGGTCGGCGGAAACCGCGTCGAGGATGAAGTCGAAGCTGTCGGCATGCTTTTGCATCTCGGCTTCATTCTTCGAAAGCACAACTTCGTCCGCGCCCAGACGACGGGCGTCGGCGCTTTTGTTCGGCGAAGTGGTGAAGAGCACCACCTGGGCGCCGAAGGCATGGGCAAATTTCACTCCCATGTGGCCCAACCCGCCCAGGCCGACGATTCCGACCTTTTGCCCTTTGCCGACTTTCCAATGGCGCAGCGGCGAATAGGTGGTGATGCCGGCGCAAAGAAGCGGCGCGGTGCCGGCAGGGTCCAGATTCTTGGGCACGCGCAGAACATAGGCTTCGTCGACGACGATGCTGTCTGAATAGCCGCCGCGGGTGACTCCGCCGAGAATCTTGTCCTCGCCGTTGTACGTCAAGGTCATGCCATTCTGGCAATACTGCTCTTCTCCAGCGCGGCAATTCGCGCAGTTGCGGCACGAGTCCACCATGCAACCGACCGCGGCGATGTCGCCCTCTTTGAATTTCTTGACGGCACTGCCTACCTTCACCACGCGCCCGACGATTTCGTGCCCGGGGACGCAAGGATAGACGGTGGGCATCACCGCCTTCCACTCATCGCGCACCGTGTGCAGATCCGAATGGCACACCCCGCAGAAAAGAATTTCGATCTGGACGTCCTGAGGACGCGGGGAGCGCCGTGGAAAACTGAACGGCGCGAGGGCCCCGGTTGGGCTGGGGGCCGCGTAGGCCTGGGCGGTGAAGGTCTGGGTTTTCGGGGAGCTCTCGGGTGTTGCTGTTACAGTTCCGGCTGCTTCGCTCATGTCCATCTCCTTAGATCGGGCTACGCCGGCAACTGTATATTGGAGGTGTGGATGAGTCACTAGCAGAACGCGCCAATGTACTTGCATAACGCGCCACTTCCGCTGATGGCGCCGGCCGGCTTTCTGCAACTCCCTCCTGTACCTTCGGTCGGTACTCGTTTGGGCAAGCCTGCTTTTGGTTTTAGTCTTGCTGGTACTACAACCTGCGAGACTTTTTCGGAAGCTCTTGCAAGACTGCGGCGGGGATTCTAACCTCTGTCCCAGCCCACAAAGTCGATCCGCTCGGACGACCACCGTGTAAGCTGTCTGCGGCAATCGAGCGGACGGGTTATCATCTTGGGGGAAAGCGATGGCTCAGACCACCACACAATTAGTGGGCCACGTCATCAACAGGCAATATCGCCTGCTTGAATATCTGGGCGGCTCCGAGCACAGCGCCGTCTTTCTCACTGAATACGGCGACAGCGGACAAAAAGCCGCAATCAAGCTGGTAGTGGCGCATCCGGAGATTGCGGAGATCCAGCTCTTGCGCTGGGAACACGCCTCCCAATTCCCGCACCCTCATCTGATTCAACTGCTCGACGCTGGACACTGCGAGATCGAGGGCGCCGCCATGCTGTATGTGGTGATGGAATATGCCGGCGAGAATTTGTCGCAGGTTCTCACCGAGCGCGCGCTTACTGCAGAGGAAACAGGTGACGTGCTCGAGCCGGTCCTCGAAGTACTCTCCTTTCTTCACAGCAACGGCTTCGTCCATTCGCATCTGAAGGCGTCGAATATTCTGGCCATCGACGACACTCTGAAACTCTCCAGCGACAGCATCTGCCGATTCGGCGAACCGTGGGACAGCGGACGCCAAGCGGATGCTTACGACGCTCCGGAAATCTCCCGCGGAAAATTTGCCGCGCCCGTAGATTTTTGGTCGCTGGGGATGACTCTCGTCGAGGCGCTCACCCAACGCCTTCCGTTCTTCGATTCTCAACAGCAACCTGTAGCGATGGTGCCGGACACTTTGCCAGCCGTATTCCGCGACATCGCGGAAAATTGCCTGATTCGAGACCCCGAACGTCGATGGACCGAGGCGGAAGTCAGCGCCAGGGTGCGGGGAATTTCGCCGGTCATGGTCCAGAAGCCGCCAGCCAAACCGGAATCCGAAATCAAGCTTGAAGCTAGGCCCGAAGCAAAACGCGAAGTCGAATCTGAAGCCAGATGGGAAGCCAAACCTGAAGCCAGACGCGAAGCCGCACGCGAAACTAGACGCGAAGACAATCCCGAAGGGCCGACAATATGGCGTTATGTGGCCGCAGCAGTAGTCGTTCTCGCGGTGATTTTCGCTGCGCCGAAACTGCTGCACCGTCCGGCGCCCTCCGCTTCGGCGCCACCAACCTCACTCGGAACGCCGCAGGAAAGCGCGCAAAGTTCACCCGCTCCGGTGAATCTCAAACAGAACGCGCCTGCGAAAAAGGCGGGCGCTCCGAGCGTGGCTTCAACTCACTCGGTTGCCTCGGGCAGCCCTGACGCTGAGACAGATTCGAACAGTGCCGCCAAGGCTTCGCCCAGCGGTCCGGCGCAGGCCGCGGTTCTGCGCAAGGTTTTGCCGACCGTGTCGGACCGCGCCCGAGCGACGATTCGCGGCACAGTTCATGTCGCAGTGAAGGTCGACATAGACGCCTCCGGCAACGTAACGAACACGACCCTCGATCCAGCAACCGCTTCGAGCAAATATTTCTCGGACCTTGCGGTGCAAGCGGCTCGCGATTGGAAATTCAGGCCGGCGCAACCCGATGTGCCGGCGGTTCCGAGGCAATGGGTGGTGCACTTTCTGTACACCCAAGCGGATACGACAGCCTTTTCCACGGCTCCGTAGGAAAACCTCACGTAAAATCCTCATAAGACTCAAACACCCCACAACTGGCTCTGCTGAGGTATGATTCCCGCCTGTCCGCCGGAGGATTCTATGTGTTTTTCAGCTACTGCCAATTTTGTGGGAAGCGCGGTATTGGGAACGGTCGGAGTGGCGACGCTGAAAGAGGTGAAGCACCGGCGCGAGCTGCTGTTCGCTGCGATGCCGTGCCTGTTTGCGATTCACCAATTCACCGAGGGGTTTGTTTGGCTGGGCGTGGATCACAGACTTTCGTCGATCGTGACCCATGACGCCGGCGCGTTCTACGTTTTATATGCACAAGGCCTGCTGCCGTTTCTGCTGCCGCTGAGCGTTCTGCTGATTGAGCCGACGATCCGCCAGCGACGGCGAATGCTAGCATTTGTGACTTTGGGCAGCCTGCTAGCGGTTTATATCTTGTGGGGGCTTATCGCGTATCCGCTGCAAGTTTACGCCGCCGGCCATGGCATCGTATATCTGAATCAGATAACGACCACGACGGTGGTTGCGGTACTGTACGTGATCGCCACTTGCGGTGCGCTGTTCTTTTCCGGGTTTCGCGATCTTATCGTGCTGGGGTGGCTCAATATGGTGGGGCTGCTGGTGGTGATGGCGGTGAGGCGCTACGAGTTCACGTCTTTGTGGTGCGCTTACGCCGCAGTGGTGAGCGTGATCATTTACTTCTTCTTTCGCCGGAGCAGTAAGGACCGGCCAGCTAAGTATGCCTTAGCCTCTTGAACCATTATCCGGCTGCACCCGTGACCGGGAGGAAATCGATGCGTCGGTCTTTAATTCTACTCTGCTTGGTGCTAGGCACGAGTCTCGCGGCCTTGGTGGTGCGTTTCGCTGCCGCGGACGATATAGCCGAGCGCGCCCACAAGCTGCATTTTTCTTCGATCGTACTGGATACTCACGACGACACCACGCAGCGCTTCTTCTCCAAGGATTATGACCTGGGCAAACGCAATCCCGACCGGACACGTGGATATTCCGCGCATGCAAGAAGGCGGGATGAACGCCATTTTCTTTTCCATCTGGATCGACGGCCACATCATGGGTGCGCCGGCGATACAGAAAGCGCTCGATCAGATGGACGCGGTGCACGAGAACGTCCTGCACAATTCGAATGCAATGGTGTTTGCCCGCACTGCCGAGGAGGTTCGCCGCGCGCACGCTCAAGGCAAGATCGCCGCGCTGATGGGCGTCGAAGGCGGGCACATGATCGGCAACGACATCCGCATGGTGCGGATTTTCTCCGACCTGGGCGTGCGCTACATGACGCTCTCGCATTTCGTCAACGACGAGTGGTCTGACTCGTCCACCGACAAGCCCGCCCACAATGGTCTTACCGACTTCGGCAAGGACGTGGTCCGCGAAATGAACCGCCAGGGCATGATGGTGGACATCTCCCACGTCAGCGATAAGACATTTTATGACGCGCTGGAAATCAGCAAGGCCCCGCTGATCGCTTCGCACTCGTCCTGCCGCGCACTGTGCAATCACGTGCGCAATATGACCGACGACATGATCAAGGCTCTGGCCGCAAAGGGCGGCGTGATCCAGATCAATTACGAAAGGAGCTTTATCGACCAAGCTTACAAGGACGCCTACGACAAAGAGACCGGCGGGGTGGCGGCGCATTTCGCCGAGCTCACCAAAGACTGCAATAACGATGAGGATTGCATCTCGAAGAAGATGGCCGCCATTGAGGAGAAGTTGACCGCCGAAGGAAAACTTCCTCACGTCAGTTGGGAAAGGATTATCGACCACATCGATCACGCCGTGAAGCTGGTGGGTGCGGATCACGTTGGCCTGGGTTCCGACTTCGACGGCGCGGACATGCCCGATGGCATGGAAGATTGCTCGAAGCTTCCGAAAATCACCGAGGCGCTGCTCCGCAAGGGCTATTCCGAGGCGGACATTCGCAAGATTCTCGGTGAGAACACCCTGCGCGTCATGGAGCAAGCCGAGCGCGTGAGCCGGCAACTCCAAGCGCAGCAATAGAGCTTCTGCCAGAATGAGGACGGGCAGAGGGCAGCGCACAGCGCCTTGCTGCTAGCGAATACGCAAGAACATGTGAGCCTCATCGACGTACCTGGAGCCAACCTTCAGGGCGTGCGGCTCGGTCCCGTAGGTCGCAAAGCCGAAACTTTTATATAGCTGCTGGGCCGCGGTCTGGCCTGTCGCAACGGCCAGCAGAATTAGCTCCAGCGAGGAATCCCGCTTCGCTCTTTCTAGTAGCGCCGCGAGCAACGCTCGTCCCACGCCTTTGCGCCGGTGTGCGAAGCTCACGTACACGCCGAAGATGTGCCCCTTATGCCTCTCTTTCAGCCCTGTCTCACGGATAAAGGTCGCCATCCCGATAAGTTTATCGTCTTCGAACGCCGCGAGGTGGATGTTTTCTTCTGGCGCGTCACGAAAGCGGCGCGCAATCTCGTCCACCTTAGTTGCCCGGTGCTCTTCAGCCGCTTTCCCGAACGCCAGAGGTTCGTTTTCGAGGGCCTCCAGCCTGAGCTGCCACCATGCGGCCGCATCGCTTTCGAGAAGAGTGCGTATTTCCATTCCTGCCATTGTTCGCCGCCTGAAGTTACGCACCGCAAAGTGCTTCTGCATCATACGCGGTAAGTCCAGAGAGGAAAAATCGCGGCCCTCTCCGTTTCACCGGCTTGCCGGGCCGGGCCCGCAAGTGCTGCATTCTGGGCGGCCGGCTCCTACGCCGACACGGTAACCGCAACAACAACCTTCTAACCGAAGCGAACGGCACAGCAGCAACGAAGATCAGACCAACCGATTTTGGTTTTCTCTAGTGGCCCACGCTCAGCGGACTTTTCCCCTCGCGGCGATGCGCCACTCACCTACCACTTGATCACCGCGCAGGAGAAAAGCTTGGTCGTGCATATTGACGCAGGTGCAGACGTGATTTGGAATTACGGTTACTACTTCTCCCACCTGCAATGCTCGCGCGGAATTGGTCACATCCACCGATCCGTGTTCTTCACTGAGCCTGAAAAGTTTAGCGTCTGGCGCCTCCACGATGTACCCGTAGCCAGTTTTCGGTCCTGAGCTATTCAAGTCCGCAGAAAGAGTCTTGGAGCCCGCGTCGATGATCGCTCGGCCCGGCACTGCCGTAGAGACAACCGTCGTGACCACCCGCGCCGCACAATCTTCAAGGCCGCACACGCCCTGATGGAACGTATTCATGTCGTTATACACATAAGTGCCTGGGCGAATCTCAGTGATTCCGGGAATGCTCTCCGTTAAACCTGCGGCCGGCGTCGACCCGCCCGAAACGATTTCGATCGATATGCGAGCCTCGGCAAAGACCTTCAGCACATGTCCCACCCGCCCGGCAACACGCGCGGCCTCTGCTCGGCGCTCTTCCTCATTCCCCCAAATGCTCCCGTAGTAAGTCATCAGACCTCCAAACCTGAGGTTCTTGAGCTGGGCAACTTTCGCCGCGAGCTGAACGCAGGCGGTGCCGGGCTCAAGACCGCAACGGCCCAGGCCGGAGTCAAATTCAACAAGCACCCCGATGGTGGCATCCTGTGCAGCCATGGCGCGTGAAAGTTCTTGTGCGGTGGCTTCGTTATCGAGCGAGAGCAGGATGTTTCGCGTGCGCGCGAGCATGGCCAGGCGCCGAAGATTTTCCGCGCCCCAGATCGGGTAGGCCACCAGGATATCGTCGAGACCCGCGTCGGCCATCACCTCGGCCTCGCCCACTTTAGCCACGGTTAAGCCCACCGCGCCACGGCCCACTTGCATGCGGCCGACCTCCGGCGTTTTGTGTGTCTTGGTGTGAGGGCGCAGGCCGAGGCGGTGCGCTTTGCAGTAGCGCGCCATGCGATCGAGGTTTGCTTCTAGAACGTCGAGGTTAATGGTCAAAGCCGGGGTCGAAAGTTCCTTATAATGCATCGGCCGCTACCCTCCCGCGGTGTGAGATTGCGCCCAGCGCCATCCAGATTCCTAACGCCAGCCATTCGTACGCTGTGAAGTGGCCGGGTATCCCCGGGACAACTTTCATCAGCATCATGGCGGTGGCTACCAGCAAACCAAAGCCGGCAACCAGCCACTCGATCAGCGACAACCTCGACTGCCCAGGAAGTATTCCGGAACGCCCCATGGCGAGGTAAGCGCCGCACGTCGCTGCCCATCCTATCGCGCAAGCCACCGAACCAACCTCGGTGATCGGCACCAGGATCGCGTCTCCCAGGAACATGCACGCGGCGGTGGCCAGTCCGATGCACAGCACGGCGACCGATGGAGTTTGGAATTGGGGATGAATCCGGCCCGCACGGCCCTCGACCATCCCGCGGCGTCCCAGCGCAAAGAGCAGCCGGCTCGCCGCCACGAAATTTCCGTTGAAGCACTTGAACAGCGACAGCAACGCCGCCGCCAGGATGACGTCGACGATCCAGCGCGAGCCCAGGGCGCGCTGAAAAGCAACCGCGGTCATGAATTTCTCCCCGGTCAATTCGCGCCACGGAGCGACGAACGCCACCGTGGCTACCACGATTGTGTAGAAAAGAATGCCAACCAGCACGGCCATCCATATGGCTTTCAGAAATCCCTGCCCACGAAACTCGGGAGCAGATTCCTCCGCCGCCTTGCCCACCGATTCGAATCCGGTCATGAAGTAAGGGACGATCTGAACCACCAGGAGGAGCGAAACCAACGGGGTGTGGGTAAAGAGCGGAGGAAAGTTGTGCGGCGATCCGTGGCCAATGCCCAGCCCAATGAAAACGATAAACAGCGCTAGCGTGCCGAAGGACGTCCAGTTCTGGAAGGTCGCACTGAGGCGGACCCCGCGATAGTTCAGCGTGGTGAGCAGCGCCGTGAGTCCAAGCCCAATGATCAGGTGCGGAAGGTATACCGGCCGTCCGGCGATGCGGTAGAATTCCATCGAATCCAGCGAAGGTACGATGTAGCCGGCGATGCGGCCCACGGCCACGGCTTCCCAAGGGCAGACGATAAAGTAGGCCAGCATCATCATCCAACCGGTGGAGAAGCTGATGGGGCGGGAAAAAGCGGCCGCAGAGTAGGCGATTTCGCCCGCGGCGTCAGGCATGGCAGCCACCAGCCTGCCGTAAACCCAGCCGATCGGGAACAGCAGCGCGCCGCCGATGGCAAACCCCAGCAACGCACCCAACGCGCCGCCGCGCAGCAGCCAGTCGTCCATCACCACCAGCCAGCCGACGCCGACCATCGTGCCCCAGGCCAGGGTGAAGTAGTCGGTGAGGCGGAGTTTGCGGGCGAGATGTAACATTCCGGCGCAACGATGGTACGGCGGTGTGGTTGCGTCAACAAACCTTATTTGAGGGATGCGCAGAGCCTTCCGCCTACTAATCCATCGGTCCCAACGGCCACCACGCGCGGCCGGATAGTCACCACTTCGAGACGCCGGTTGATCTAAAAGGTGTCGGCAGTTCTCCGATCGAAACGAAACGGAAAAAAAACCGCGCCGCCAGCGGTGCGCGCTGGCGACGCGGTGTTTAGGCTGGTTCCTGTGGAGTGGCTACACGGCGTTATCAAGCCCGCGCGGCCGGTTGGGGTTAACGGCGAACCCGCAAACTGATGGTCGTCGTGTGGCTCAAGGACCCCGAAGTGCCGGTAATGGTCACCGTGCTCGTCCCCGTCGTCGCCGAACTGCTGGCTTTCAACGTCAACGTGCTGGTGGTGGTCCCAGGGTTGGGGCTAAACGACGCGGTGACCCCGCTGGGCAGGCCGGTGGCCGCGAACGTGACGCTGCCAGTGAAGCCGCCGGACGGTGTAACGGTGATCTTCGTTGTCCCGCTCTCCGACCGGTCGATGGTCAGGCTGGTGGGTGACGCGGACAGGGTGAAGTTGCCAGACGCTGCTGCGGTGACCGTCAGGGACACGGTGGTCGTGTGCGTAATGCTGTCACCCGTGCCGGCTATGGTGATGGTGTACGTGCCGGTCGTGGTGGTTGAGGCCACGGTGAAGGTCACGACTGAGCTGCCAGAGCCGGGTGCGGCGATGGGGTTGGTACCGAAGCCCACAGTTACTCCGGTCGGCTGGCCACTTGCGCTCAAGGTGATGGCTGAGTCAAACCCACCCGAGACGGTGGTAGTGACCGTTGAAGTGCCGCTGCTACCCCGCACAACCGAAACCGAGCTGGGAGAGGCAGAAATGGAGAAGCTCGGCGACGCTGCCGTTCCGGTAAGCGCGTTGATCAGGGCACTTCCGTTCGGGCTGCCCCAACCGGTAGCCAAATCATAGCCGGTGACCGCCGAAAAGCCGTTACTGCCACTGGTAATGTCGTGGAAATAGGAGTCATAGCTCGACCCAACGCCAAAGGGATAAATGGTCGGGTTGATGAAGCCTGGCGCCGCATCGCCGTTGGCGGCCGCCTGTTGGTTGGCCAGAGCCAGGTAGGCGGCCCACATGGGCGCCGCAAAACTGGTCCCGCCGTAATCGTTGGCGGTGCAGGTGGTTTGGTCGGCACAAACATAGAAGGTAAAATTCGCGTTTGCCGAGACGTCTGGGCCGTTCCGATAAGTCGTGGAGCCCTTGTTGCTCGAATTGATCACGCCGGATATCTGCTGCCAGGACGGAATCAGGATGTCATCCTTAGCATAATAGCCGCCGCCACCGTCAACCCAGGCGGTTTCCGAACTCCAAGGGCCGCCCGCGCTGCTCGTCTCTAAGTCCGTGCCGCCGACGCAGATGACATGCGCATCCTCCGACGGGTAAGTGCTCGTCTTCCAATCGCCGCTGTCGCCAGCCGCCTGAAAAATGCTCTGGCCCTGCGTCGCCATCTTCTCGAAGTATGGATCATCGGTGCTGGGGTCCGCCGGGGTCCAGGTCCAGGAAGAGCTCAATTGCAAGGGCAACGGAGTATCCGAAGACATCGCACCCAATATGGCGGTATCGGTGGAACCCACGTACACGTACACGGTGGTTACACCTGGGGCCATGCCGAGTGCCTGAGTGATATCAATGGTCTGTTCGGTATCGTCGCAGCCTTGCGAATCGAGGCAGGTAAGGCTGGTTCCATCGGTGGAAATGCCGGTGACTGCCGCGCTTCTCGTTTGCCCCGCGTTCTTGTAGTAGGTGTTCACGTCGGCGATATCAAATCCGTAGTACTCCAGCAACCCGATGTTCTGGCCGGAGCCGGTGAGAGCCGATCCCTCGTAGTACGCCGCTCTCATGTCGCTACCGAGAAACGAGGCCGACGGCCCGGAGCCCGTAGTGGCGTTAGACTTCACCGAGAAATCGGGATTCCGATGGTGGAACAGAGGATGCGGGGTGGAATAGTTGTCCAAACCGGAGATGTGCCAGAGCTGGAAGGGCAGGTCCACGGTGGGCTCCCGGTCTGGAGCATAGAAGGTGCGGCCCTCGGTGGGGTGCGTGTACACGCCCATGTTCACATGGAAGGCTGACTCGATCGCTGCCACCGAGCCCTTGAGCTGCACGTCCATGGCATCGCGCGAGCCGCCAACCACCGTAAGACCATTCGCTTTCGCGAAAGCAACCACGGCGTCATAATCCTGCTGGCTAGGCCCAAACCGCGCGGTGAACTCTTGCACTGTGAGGTAGCGGTGGTAGAAAGCGCTCGAAGGATCGTAGAGCTCTTGCAAGAAGCTATCCAACTCTGCCTGATTGCGCACCGCCAGAACGATATCGATGCGCATTGACTGAGTTGCGGGAAGCCGCTGGACGAACTGCGCCTGCCCATTTAGAGTCGCTTCACGCACGTGATGCGTCAACAGAACCTGTGACTGAGCCTGGCAAACGCTACTCACCCCCAACAGCATCGCGGCGACCGTGAGGAAAAATATACTTAGTCTTCGAATCACGATTTCTCCTTTAACCCGGAATTTCCGATTTGGCATGGTGACGGTAGCTCGGTAAGAACGTTCTGGATCCCGGCGACCGAAATACCTCAAGAGGATCGGCGGATGCTAGCGCACTCACTAGTCACATACAAGAAGTATCAACCTTTGTGGCGGAATTTTTTTGGTTTAGTACTCTCGGTACTCATTGGGAACTTCCCGCGATTTAATTGTCAAAGTGGCATCGCGATTTCCTTCCCCGAACCTCCCTCCTGTCTTCAAGTCTTAACCCAATCGATGCGAGCGCGCGATAAGCAACTCTTATGCGTTAGATCACTCGTTCGAAGGAAGAGATGAGCCGCGTGTCCCGATCGTCTGGAAGAGTGACTGGTCATTGACATTTATTGTCCGCCGGAACTAAGGTTCCGGGCGGAACGTGCCCTACGGCGTTGGCATGGCCACAAAAGCCCGGCTCGACCGGGTATCACTCAGGAGAAAATACATGAACAGAATATTGTCGGGGACTTTCGCAGGTTTGTGCGCGCTCGCGATGTCGGCCGCCTGGACGGCGCCGGCAAGCGCCCAGGACGAATCGAAGGAAAGACCTCCGCTATACACTTACGTCTCGAACTGGGCTATCCCGCGTCCCCAATGGGCGGAAATAGAGAAGGCCGACGCCGCGGATCGCCCGCTACTGGATAAGGCGGTGGCCGATGGCACCATTGTTGGCTACGGCGACGATATTAACCTCGTGCATGGGCCGGAAGGCATAACGCACGACGAATGGTGGTCGGCGAACTCCATGGCCGGGGTACTGAAGGTGCTGGAGAGTTTCTACAAGGCCGGCACACCTGCGTCACCAGTACTGGCCAGCGCCACCAAGCACTCCGACGCTTTATTTGTCAGCCGACATTACCATTGGCATTCCGGCTCGTTTAAGGGCGCTTATACGCGTTTCGCTACCTACAAACTCAAGCCCGATGCGCCAGCCGATGCCATTGAGACCCTCAGCAAGAATTTGTTCGACCCGCTGCTGGAAAAGTTGATGGCCGACGGCGCCATTCTCGAGTATGAAATCGATAGCGAAGCGATCCACACAGAAAGCCCTGGAACATTCTGGGTCACGTTCATTGCGGCAAACGCAGAGGGTCTGGATAAATTCAATGCGGCACTGCAGGATGCGACTAGGTCGGCCCCTCTCGCCGTTCCGGCGCTCGGTTCCATGGTGGACTGCACACCGCACCGGGATGGTCTGGCCAGCTCGGTAGGAACCTACAAATAGCGCCTCTTCGATCATCGCGCCTTAGCCGCAGAATAATGACTCCCGCCGTATTCCTGCCGCCGCACACGCGCGAGGATCGCGAAAATGCTGATTCCACGAAATCACTCTAACCATTTGATAAGTAATGGTTTATTGCTTGCTTCGACCTCGCGATCATCGCCACACCCCCCGTAATCCCTCTGCATTAGTAATCTTTAAGTTCAGTATCAACCTTGTTTGCCCCCGCTATAGTTCCGGTACCTATAAGATCGAATCATCTCTCATGGTTTCGTCACGATCATCCAAAGCCATTCTGGCTGCGTGGGTTCTCTTTGTCGGCGGCGCCGCAGCGGTCAGCTTCCTGCTTCCACCGGGTACGGCAAAGAGCGTTTGCGGAGACTTGCTTCTCTGTCTCGTTCCACTCTTCGCCAACGCCTGCCTGCTTTGGAATGCCGTCACCCGCTATCGCCGCACCAACACCTTTTGGAGATTCTTGGCGCTCGGCTGCAGCATGTGGTTGGGCGTCCAGCTCACCCGGACCTATTTCGATTTGGTTCTGCATACATCCCCGGCCCTGCCCCTTCTCGCGTACATTGTCATTTTCCTCCACGTCGTCCCGCTCCTCGCCGCACTGGTGCTGCGTCCACACGTCCGAGGAATCGGCGAAAGTATGCGCGCCGGCCGGATCGATCTTTCCCTGCTGGCCTGGCTATTCCTCTGCGCCTACGTGTTTCTTGCCGTGCCATGGCGGCTGATTTCGCCGAACGAGGCGCTCTTCGAGATACGTAGCTTTCAACTTTGCACTGTGGGGAACGTGATTTTCCTCGCCGCGCTCGGTTTTGCCGCCACTCACGCGCGCGGCAAGTGGCGCCCGGTGTACGCCCATCTTTTCGGCGCCTCCGTGGTCTATCTCGCCGGAGTTACGCTCGGCCAGGAAATGTCGTGGCGCGGCACGTTTCAGATCGGGGGCTTGGCTGACCTGCTAAAGGTGGTTTCATTCGTCTGGATTGCCACCGCGGGCGTCATCGCCCACCAGCTTTCGCCGGCTCCCGACCCCGTAACGGAATCGCCGCGGGACGACACTCAGTGGCAAGGCAACCTTGGAATGCTCGGCGTGCTGTTGACAGTTTTTCCGGGCGCCTGGTCGCTGATCTATAGCGATGCGCCGATGGCGGTGCGGATTTTCAGGGCGCTGGTTTCCTTGGCGGGCATGGTTGGCGGCGCCGCTTTGGTATTTCTGCGCCAGCATCGCGTGGACCGGGAACGATCGCGATTGGTGCAGGAGCTGAAGTCATCGCTCGAAAATACCAAGCGCCTGCAGTCGCAGTTAATGCATACCGAAAAATTGGCTTCGCTCGGCCAGCTGGCGGCCGGCGCAGCGCACGAAATCAATAATCCGCTTACCGCGATTCTGGGCTACTCCGACCTGCTCATCGAAGAATCCACCGCTGGCGAACGCGCTCGCGGCCTGGGAGAGAAGATCCGCGAACAAGCCCGGCGGACTCGGGACCTGGTCACCAATCTCTCCAGCTTCGCGCGGCGCGTCCCGGCCGAGAAGCAGCTACTCGACCTGAATACCGTTCTGTCCGGCGCCGTCCAGCTCCGCACCCTCGATCTTCGCGGCAAGAATATTCGCATCGAGCTCAAGAGCCCGCCCGTGCTGCCCGCGGTCCGCGGTGACCCTAACCAGTTGCTCCAGGTGATTTATCACATCATCAGCAACGCCGTGGACGCCATGGAAAACGCGGGCGCTGGTGTGCTCACCATCCGCGCCATGCGCGAAAAATCCAACGTCGCCGTCGAATTCTCCGACGATGGGCCCGGCATCCGCGAGCCCGAGCGGGTCTTCGATCCCTTCTACACCACCAAGCCGGTCGGCAAAGGCGCCGGCTTGGGGCTGAGCATTTGTTACGGCATCCTCCAGGAGCACGGCGGCCAAATTACCTGTAAGAACCGTCCCGACCGCGGCTGCACTTTCCGCATCGAGCTGCCCGCGGTGCTTAACTTCTCGCCCGAGGCACAAGTTCTGCCGCCGGTGGCCACCCACGCCCGCTGATTTGCTCTCCCCATATTCCCGTTGCCGTTACAAATTTCGGTCACGGCACAGGTTCAGCGCCTCCATCTCGCTCAGGCGGCTGCGCGCTTCGCGGCGCTTGGTTGTGTGCTACATTTCTTGGCCATGACCTCGCCCGCGATCATAACCGAAGGCCTCACCCGACGTTTCGGCAAGCTCATCGCCGTCGATCGCGTTAATCTGCGCGTCGATTCCGGCCAGTTCTTCGGTTTTCTTGGCCCCAACGGCGCCGGCAAATCCACCACCATCAAGATGCTCACCGGACTTCTTGCCGCCAGCGAGGGCAGCGTCCGCGTGCTCGGCAGCGATCTCGCCCAGAATCCCGTCGAAGTGAAGCGCCAGATCGGCGTGGTGCCCGAGGGCTTGGCCCTTTTCGGCCGCCTCACCGCCCCCGAGTATCTGAACTTCGTCGGTCGAATGTACGGCCTCGATCGCGACACTGCCGCCAAGCGCACTGCCGAGCTTCTCGATTTTATGCAGCTCGCCGACCGCTCTAAAACTCTGGTCACCGATTTTTCTCACGGCATGCAGAAAAAATTGGCCATGGCCGCTGCGGTAATTCACGGCCCCAAAATTCTTTTTCTCGATGAGCCGTTCGAAGGCGTTGATGCCATCGCTTCCGGCACCCTCAAGGCCATGCTGGGGCGAATGATCGCCCGCGGCTCCACGATTTTTCTCACCTCTCACGTCCTCGAAATCGTCGAGCGCCTCTGCAGCCACGTCGCTATCATTCATAAGGGCCAGCTGGTCGCTCAAGGCTCGCTCGAAGAGTTGCGCGCCGGAGTGGAAGCTCGCGAAGCCCTGGCGCATCCCGGCGATGATGCAGCTGCTCACGCCAAGCTCACCCTCGAACAGATCTTCCTCGAAACCGTCGGCGGCGTGCGTACCGGCGAACAGGAACTGTCGTGGCTGGGCTAAGTCCAGACCCCGCTCCGGCTCCGGAGCCCCTTGGCCTCCGCCCGCCTAACGTCCGCAAGCAGATCGCCGTGCTCGCCCATCTGCGCTGGCTAATTTTCAAAAATTCAATGCGCACCCTGCAGGGGCGCCTCGAACTCATTTCCAAAATCTTCACCGGCCTGGGTTTGACCGTCGCTTGGCTCGGAATGGGCGTGGTCCTGGGCCTCGGCGCTTACTATCTGGTGGCGCACGCACACACCCAATGGCTCCCCGCTCTTTTCTGGGTGGTGTTTGTGTTCTGGCAATTTTTCCCGATCGTCACGACCGCATTCGCCGCTGCGTTTGATTCCACCAACCTTCTCCGCTTTCCGATCGCTTACTCGTCGTACTTTTTGCTCGCCCTCGCTTACGGCTGCGCCGACCCAGTCAGCATCGCCGCCGTTTTCTGGCTCCTGTGCATCGTGGCTGGCTGCGCCGCCGCCAATCCCGCCTTTCTTTGGGCTGCGCTGCCGGTGGTGGGTTTTTTCGCGGCACTTAATTTGCTGCTGGGGCGAGCCCTGATGGCGTGGATCGAGCGGTGGCTCGCGCAACGCCGTACCCGCGAAATAATGGGCCTTCTGTTCTTCCTGGGGATAATCTCAGTTCAATGGATTGGTCCTATCGCCAGCCACTGGCAGCATTTGTCAGCTCCGGCCAGCGACCGCATCGCCGCGTTGCTTCCATACGAACGGGCGCTGCCGCCGGGCCTGGCGGGAGACGCCCTGGTCCATGGCGGACAAGGCGACATCGGCGGCGTGGTTCTGCGCTGTGCCGCTTTGGCGGCCTACGCATCGCTCTTCGGAGTACTGTTGGCCGGGAGCCTGCGCGCTCAGTTCCTGGGCGAAAACCTGAGCGAGAGCGCCGCGCCGGCCGTCACTCACAGTCCCCGCTCCACTTACCAGAGCTGGCGGCTCAAAGGATTCTCTCCCCCCGTTGCCGCCGTATTCGAGAAAGAAGTCCACTCGATTCTGCGTAGCGGTCCCATGCTCTTCACCCTAATCGCGCCGATTTTTGTCTTGTTCATTTTCCGCGCCCGTACTTCGATGGTCCACCACGCCGCCGCAAGAGGCGCCTTTATGCCTGCCTCCTCCAATATGATGGCGTTCATTTTCCCCATCGGCGCAGCCTATGCCCTGCTCGTTTTGACCAACTTGATCTACAACTGTCTCGGCGCCGAAGGCCCCGGCATTCAGTTCTATTTCGCCGCGCCCATCGAATTCCAATCCGTTTTGCTGGGCAAAAATTTGGCCTACTGCGTCGTGCTGCTGTTCGATATCGCGATGGTGTGGGTGGGCGTCTGTTTCCTGTACCAGTTCCCTCGCGCCGGCATCGTTTCCACCACTCTGCTCGCCCTGGTTTTCGCGCTGCAAATCGATCTCGCTGTCGGAAATGTCTTGTCGTTATACTTCCCTAAAAAATATGATATGGCTGTGTTCGGCAGAAGGAATACCTCACAGGTTGCGCTGCTCATCGGTCTGGCGGTGCAAGCATTCGTGTTGGGCATTGCCGGCGGCACTTTATTCGTGGGTTACCTGCTGCACCGCCAGTGGCTATCCGACGGGATTCTGTTACTGCTTGCCGCTCTGGCATTTATCGGATACCACCGCACACTAAAGCTTTGTAACCGCATCGCCACCGAACGCCGCGAAAGTCTAGCCGCTGAACTCTGCCGCGTTGGATGAAGGAGTGTTCTCCGTGTCTCATCGCTCACTAAAGTTCCCAATGTTGGCTCTCATATCCCTTCTCATCGCTTTCAGCAGTCTGCTCCTCGCCCAATCGCCCTCCGCCAAACGCGCGCCGGAATCCTTAGACGCTCAGTTGCAATGGCTCGTGGAAACCCCCGCAGTTTCGGGACACGAAGCGGATTTGGCCGCAGCCATCCGCGAGCGCGTTCACGGCTACACGGCCACCACCGACAATCTCGGCGACCTAATCGTCACCGTCGGCAGCGGCGCTCCCCACCGCGTCATCGCCGCTCCGATGGACGAACCCGGCTACGTAATCAGCGACATCACTCACGACGGCTATTTGCGCGTGCAGCGTCTCCCGCAGAACGGCATTTTGCCTTTATTCGAAGAGCTCTACTCCGGACAGCCAGTCCGCATTCAATCGCCCTCGGGCCCCTGGCTGAATGGCGTGGTCGCCGGCCTTTCGGTTCACTTGCGCAACCCGCACCCGCCCAGCCCCAACGACATCGACGATATGTACATCGACATCGGCGCCTCCTCTGCCGACGAAGCCCGCCGCGCCGGCGCCGATTTGCTCGCCCCACTGGTCATCGATCGTCAGCTTGCTCGCCTGCAGTCCTCTAAATATTCAGCTCCGTCCATTGGCGACCGTTTCGGTGACGCCGCGCTCCTGCAAGTGCTCGCGGAATCCGACCTCAGCAAAACCTCCGGCACACTGACCTTCGTTTTTCTCGCTCAGCAATGGACCGGAGCGCGCGGCCTGGAACGCATCCTGACGACTCTCCTGCCGGATGAACTTGTTTACGTCGGGCGCCTCACACCCTCCGGCCCCATCCCCGACGCCCCCAGTCTTCACAAAGCTCCCCGGCAGGATACGGGCACTGGAGTGTTGATCGGACTTCCCGACACCGGCGCCGAAGCGGAAAAATTTCCCGCTGAGCTGCAGAAACTCGCAGCCGCCGGCAAGATTCCACTGCGCACCGATTATTCCGCTCCCTTGCTTCATCGCAGTTACTTGCCGCAGCCGAATCTTCCCGACAAAGTGGCTCATCTCGCCATCGCTACCGAATGGCCGTCCACCCCCGCCGAGGAAATCGATCTGGGTGATCTGCGTCAGTTGGTAGCGCTGCTCCAGACCTACGCCACCGGCGCGCCTTCCGCAGCGCAACAAACACCAGAAAGTGGCGCCGCAGCGTTACCCACCCGAGCGCCTGCCCCCCCAGCTTCCTCCGCCGCGAGCTCCACGCCCCGAACTCCCGTGCAGTACCTGAAAGAGCTGGTGGAAACCTACGGTTCAAGCGGCCACGAAGGCGACGTCCGGGAAAAAATCAAGAGCGAGCTTCCTCGCTGGGCCCGGCCCGAGACCGACGACTCGGGAAATCTGATCCTTCATCTTCGTTCCGGCTCCGCCTCCGCCTCCGCGGCAAAGACACCCAAAATTCTGATCGTGGCGCACATGGACGAAATCGGCTTCGTTGTAAAATCCATCTCCAAGGACGGCAGGCTCGAGGTAGGCATCGATGGTGGCGGCGAACTACGCTACTTCGTAGGACACGCCGCAGTAGCACACTCCGCGAAGGGTGCGTATCCCGCCGTGATGGAGCTCCCCACCGGCTGGGACCAGGGAAATTTCACTTGGCCCGTTCTGGCGGAAGCATTGTTGCGTGTGGACGTAGGAGCGCGCACCCCCGAGCAAGCTGCGCAACTGGGCTTTCGGTCCGGCGATTGGGTAACCATTCCCAAGAAATATCGCCCGCTCGCCGGAAAACGCGCCAACGCCCGCAGCTTCGACGATCGTGTGGGCTGTTCCGCTCTGGTTTCTGCCGTCGGGGCCCTTGGCCCGGACTTCAAAGATCGCGACGTCACCTTCGTTTGGTCCACCAGTGAGGAAATCGGCTTGGTGGGAGCCGCCGCAGTCGCTAAGCGCCTGGCTGCCGAGCACCAGCCTCCCGATTTCGTTTTCGCCGTCGATACCTTCGTCAGCTCCGATTCCCCCATCGAGTCCCATCGCTTCGCCGATGCCGAATTGGGCAAAGGTTTCGTGATACGCGCCGTCGACAACTCCAATATCGTTAGCCGCGAGTCGGTGGAGAAAGTGCTAACCATCGCCAAGTCGAACCAGATTGCCGCGCAATACGGCGTCACCGGCGGCGGCAACGATGGTTCCGCGTTTCTGCGTTTTGGCTCTGCGGATGTGGCTCTCGGCTGGCCTCTCCGTTATTCGCACTCGCCCGCCGAGGTGATTGACACTCGCGATTTGGAGGGCCTTGCCCACATCATCGCCGCCATCGCCCGGAACTGGTGAACGCACTCAGCCATCCGCGATGGGACCCCCAGTCGCGCTCTTGCCGTTCGGGGTAAAATGCGACTCTGCTACGATTGCGACCCATTCGCTTATGCTGTAATCTGTAGAGACGGACGGCCCAGGTCCGGAACAGGGTACCCTTACAGTGATCTGCCCAAGTTGCCAAAGCGATAGGTCCTATCGGTCGCACCGCAGCGGCATTGTGGACTTCCTTGTTTCGTTCGTGGATTTGCGCCCGTGGCGCTGCCGCGCCTGCGATCGTCGCTTTTTTGCCTGGAAGGTCCCGATTTCTTATATGTTCTACGTACACTGTCCTACCTGCGGAAACTTGGACCTCCAGCAGATTTCCCGCGATCGCGTCGAAAATGGCATGTTCATCGGTCTGCAGCGCCTGCTGCTTTTTCCCGCCTACCGTTGCGCTCCCTGCCGCGAACGGTTCTTCAGCGTCCGCCCGTATCGTCCCGTGAAAGCCCTGACCGAAGAGGTTTTGGTGGTGCAAAACGATAAGCCCGAGCGGCCGGCCGACGACGTTCCCGCCGCTACCGTCCCGGAAGGCGCGGCAGCTCCCGAGCGCCGCCACGACTGACTCGCGGATGAGTCTTCCCGATCAACCTCGTTTATTCGATTTGCTTTTCTCCACCAGCGATTTCCTTGATATTTTCTCGGACCGCCGTGTGCTCCAGGGCATGTTGGATTTTGAAGCCGCTCTCGCCCGCGCCGAAGCGGCCCACGCTATCATCCCGTCAGCGGCCGCCGCCGCCATCGAATCGCAGTGTCGCGCGGAACTCTTCGACGCCGCCCAGATCGCTCGCGAAGCTGTCGCCGCCGGCAACCTCGCCATTCCCCTGGTCAAAGCTTTAACGGCGAACGTCGCATCTCGCAACCCGCAGGCCGCTCGCTTCGTCCATTTTTGCGCCACCAGCCAGGACGCCATCGACACCGGGCTCATCCTGCAATTGCGCGATGCCGTGGCACACATCGAGTCGCAACTCGAGCGTTGTTCTCGCGCCCTCGCCGCGCTGGCTCACGAGCATAAGCGCACCACGATGGTGGGCCGCACGTGGATGCAGCAGGCCCTGCCGATCACTTTCGGGCTAAAGGTCGCTGGTTGGTACAGCGCCATCGAACGGCATCGCACTCGTCTTCGTGAGTTGCGCCCGCGCGTGCTGGTCCTTCAGTTGGGAGGCGCCGCTGGAACTCTCGCCGCTCTCACTTCCGTTGCGTCTCTTGCGTCCCGGTCGTCTCTTGCGCCTCCCGGTACTGATGCGCTGACGATCGTCGCTGCCGTCGCCAAAGATTTGAATCTAGGCGTCCCCGATCTTCCCTGGCATGCCGAACGCGATCGCATCGTGGAAATAGGGGCATTCTTCGGTTTGCTGACCGGAACTCTGGGGAAGATTGCACGCGATGTCTCGCTGTTGATGCAGACCGAAATCGCCGAAGTACTCGAGCCGGCGGCGGAGGGACGCGGCGTCTCGTCCACCATGCCGCACAAGCGCAATCCCGTGGGTTCCGCGATTGCCTTGTCCGCCGCGATTCGCGTTCCCGCGCTAGTCTCCACTTTGCTGGCCGCCATGCCGCAAGAAAACGAACGCGGAATGGGAAATTGGCACGCCGAGTGGGAGACCTTGCCGGAAATCGCCCGGCTCACTGCCGGGGCCCTGGCGCAAATGATTCAGGTGGTCGAAGGCTTGGAAGTCGATCGTGATCGCATGGCGAAAAATCTCGACCTCAACCTCGACCTGGTTCTCGCCGAGGCGGTCACCCTGGCGTTGGTGCAAGCAATGGGCCGTCCCGCCGCTCATGAACTCGTCGAACGCGCATGCCGATCGGCGCTCGAGCAGAAGCGCCAACTTCGCGATGTGTTATGGGAAGATTCGCGGGTCCGCGAACAGATGTCGCGCGACTATTTGGAAAAGATATTCGATCCCGGACATTATCTAGGCCTTGCGGAAGTATGGGTCGATCGCGCGGTGCCCGCCCAACTCAAAGCCGCAGCGCCCAGCGCCAAACCGAAATAAGTTCGCAGCAGGTGCGGCCGTCCTAGAAAGCCTTGTGAATCCTCACTCCAACTCCGTACCCGCCGTTCTGGTCGCGCAACACCGAAAATGAAACCTGCTTTTTCGGCTGATACTCCACTTCGATCGCCTCGCTCTGCGTCGTGGTCACGTCCGTGCTGAACGTCACCAGCAAGCTCCCGGTAACTCTTTGCTGGATGGCCACGCGCGCGCCGGGATCCTGTGAGTTGCCGCCCAGCGAAGGATCGATCGTAAGCTGCGAAATGCCGGCCAATTTTCCCAGCCGGCTGCCCACCTGGCTGCTTACTCCCTCCGCCAGCACCGATTCCGCTCCCAGTGTTGCCGGAGTGCTCCCCGCGCTGGCGGACTGTTCACTGGTCTGGCCGAAGGCGACCAAATTGATAATGTCCGCCGGAGCCAGCGGCGGCGTCGAACTATAGTTGGTCCGCAGCTTGTCCGGCGTGCCCACAAAATTCAGGGTTACGTTGTATTGCTGCACCGTGGTCGTCACGTAGATATTCAAGTTCGGTTCGGTTCGCGCCGGGTTCGAGAAATCAATCGTCCCGTTCTGTACTTCATACCGGTTGCCCATGAAGAATATTTCTCCGCCGCTCAGCGTCGCTCGGCCCAGCAGCACTGGCGTCGCCGCCGTCCCGCGAACGTTCAGGTTCGCTGAACCTTCGATGCTCAGCGTACTGCTCGCTAGATTTTGCGAGCTGGTGGACTGCAGCGCGACGTTCAATTTCATGTTCTGTTCGAAGTCCGGCGGCGTCCCAGAGGTAGGCTCGTCCGAAAACTGGCTCATAAACGTCGCCAGGTCGAATCCTCGGGTGAACGAAAGCCGCTCGATCAAAATTCGCCCAGTCAGGTTGGAGTCATCGGGAGATCCCGTCAGTTGCAAATCTCCCTGCAGCACCGCGCGCACTCCTTCCGGATATCGCAGCCGCACCGACTGCACATTCATCGCCAGATCGAAGTTGGCGTTTTTCCCGTAAACCATCGATCCGCGCGCGGTGATCGTTCCGCCTCCCGCGCTGCCGGTAAACTGGGTGATCTCCAGCCGGTTTCCTGCCAACGCCAGCTTGGCGTTGACTCCCTCGAAGGCGATGGGCGCCGACGGTGACGAAAACACCGCATTCTTCACGTCAAACTCGCCATTCACCTCGGGAGCTTTCAGCGATCCGCGCGCCGACACGTTCATCTCCACCCGTCCCGAGGAGTCCACCTCCGCGCCAAGCGCCTTCAGCAACGCCAGGTCCACCGCCCCTTTCGCGGAAACGTTCATGACTGTCTCGCTCTTCAGCGGCACCGTCCCCTCAAAACTTAAATCGCTGCCGTTGCCCTTCAATTCCGCGTGGCTTACTGTAACGATTCCGTTGCGGTAGTCGAACCGGATCGGGTCCACCTCCTCGATTTTCTGATCCTGGTAAGCCAGCGTGAGTTTGCGGATCTCCACGTGGCCTTCCACGCGTGCCAGATCTTTCAACGGACCCTGCATCGTCGTGTGAATCTCGGTCTCACCGGTTACCCCAGCCGCTGGATTCGCGGCACCTCCCGCGGCCACCAACAGCGCGGCTATCGGCATCGACGTCACGTCCAGCGAAGCCGTCGCCATACGTTCTCCGGTCAGCGCTACGGTGCCTTTTCCTTCGATCGCTCCTTGCGCGTACTCGGAATGCAACGTGAACCGCGCCCGCTCCTGGGCCACATTCAATTCCGCTCGCACTCCGGAAACTTTTTTGTCTTGCACTTCCAGGTCCCCTATCTCGAACTTGGCATCGAGCTGCGGATCCTTCACCGTTCCGTGCCCCGAAGCGGTGACCGCGATTTTCCCGTGAATGTTCAAGTCTCGCGTTTCCACCGCCTGGATCTGATCCAACGCCAGCCCCGCGCTGTTCACGCTTGCGTCGTATTCCTGCGTGGCTGGCGCATAGGTCAGCTTCGCTGACGCACTTCCCGCGGCCGTTTCCACTTCCGCTGTCGAATGAATCTCTTTTCCATCGCCCTGGAACTGAACGGACAAATTCCGAAAAACTTGATTCCACGCGCGGCCCTGCGTAATCTGGATCGAACCATGTCCGGCCGGAGTTTGTTCCGAACCCTGGAACGAAATCGTCGCTGCCAGCACTCCGCTCACCGGATAGCTCACGTTGGCAAAGTGCTCGAGGTCGACAACCGGCATCTTTGCTGCTTTCACCTCCGCCGAAATTGGACTGTCCGGCCGGAACGACCATCCATCCAGCCCCACTCGCCCTTCAAACGCAATTTGCCCCTGCTGGCTGCTCGCCAGCTCTCCATCCTTTATTTCCACGCCCGAAGATTGCGCCTTCACATTCGCGCGCAGCAAGCGCCAACCCGCGCCTTGCACCTTAAAATCATTCGCCGATACCCCACCTGCAAACGTCGGACTATTTATCGGCCCGTGCAACACGCCCTTCAGATGCGCCGGTCCGTGCACATCGAATACATGCCCAGGCACGGGCGTCACTTCCGTCACCAGGGTGCTCAGCTCGTACAAATCCTCGGTATTCAACTCCACGTTCAGGTTCGAGTGATTGCTCAGCGTGCCGTCGATCGCGATTTGGGTCTGCCGCATCTCCAGATGCGAATGCCCAAACGACGCCACACCCCACGGCCGGTCGTAGTCGACGTCAATCTCCCCACTCAGCGGAATGCTCCCGCTCGCCGCAGCCTCCGACGGCGCGCGCACCGTTGCATTGGCGTGCCCCTTCAAATTCGAAAAACTGCCCGCCCAACCCGCCTGCGCTTTTAGGTCCATCTGCCCCGCCACCGGGTGTTGCAGAAACGGAGCCGTACCTGCCAGCTGACTGACAGCCAGCAGCGACGCATTAGAAACCGTTAGAGCCACTCGCGAAACGGTATTCCCGCTTAGATTGTCCATTTCAAAATTGCCGGCTAGCGAACCGCCCGCCGCTTTTGCTTCCACATTTCTTACTCGCAGGTTCCCGTTGGCCAGTACGTAGCTCCCCCGCACCGAGGTCACCGCAGCGCCCGCTTGCCCCACCGCCAGCAAAACTCTCGCGCTCTGCAACTGGCCATCCACGCGAAGTCCGTTCAGCGCCGGCTGCTGCGGAACATTCCGAAAACCCAGCGCGCCATTCATTCTCACTTCGCCCGCCGGCATCGACGCAACCTTCAGCGTTTTGCCAACCTCGCCGGTGAAAACATCCGCCTCATACTTCCCCTCGATCTGCGGATTCGCATAGTTCGTCATCGTGGCCTGCAGCGTCACTCGTGACCCACCGGCATGCACCACTCCGGGCGAAAGAGTCACTCCATTGCGGTCTGCGGTGAAGTTCAGCTCCATCGCATGCGTCACAGGATTGAAATCGCGAAACACAAGCCGCCCTTGGTCGTAGGAAAGCGATCCCTGGCATGCTTGGGAAAACACTCCCGAAACGATCCGCGCCTGAAGATCGTGCAGCTCGCCAGAAAGCGGGGTCTGATAATCGTTATAGAAAACCTGTCCCGCCGTGATTGCCACGTGCCGTATTCCCATATTGAAGACGCTTGCAGCCGGCGAAGCAGGTTCCTTCCGCGGCCCAGGCGCCTGCGGAAGATTGCTATTCCCATCGCGGTCCACGCTCACGTGCAATACCGGACCATCGATCGCGATCTCCCGCAGCTCCACATCCTTGCGAAAGAACGAAATGATCTTCAGTTCCACGCCCAAATGCTCCGCGGTAAGCAGCGGCGGTTGGGTATTCGATTCCGTGCCATGAAGGGTGATCCCGTAGAAGTCCGCCCCCCAATGGCTCCAGTGAAGTGTGAAGCTGCCAATCTCGACGCGCGCTCCGGTATTTTTCTGCACCTGTTCGATGATCTCTCGCCCGACGAACCGGTGAAACGCGTCGGTGCGAACGTAAATCACCGCCCCGGTCACCGCCATCGCCAGCAGTGCCGCAATTCCGATCGATATTCGTTTCAGCGTTTTATTCCACTTCATTGGCGTCCTTCAGCCGGGCCAGGCTTGCCTTAGAACGATTGCCCCAGCGTTATGAAATACTGCGTCGACTTCAGTCCCGGCACCGGATTCAAATTCCGCCCCACATCCACGCGTATCGGCCCCACCGGGGTGTTGTATCGCAACCCCAATCCAACCGTGTTCGTGTAGTTGCTGATCAACTGGTTGAAGTTGATCGCACTATACACGTTGCCGCCGTCGTAAAAAACCACCCCGCCCAGGTCATTTATAGCCTTGATCGGAAAGCGCATTTCCGAATTCACTACGAATAACATGTCCCCGCCCACCGGAACGGTGATCACCGTGCACGTGGATGAGACCGCGGGATTCGCGCATACCGTCACGTCCCGCTGCGGTCCTGCTCCATTAATCGCAAAGCCGCGCAAGGTATACGCGCCGCCAGCAAAAAACCGCTCGCTAGCCGGCACATCGCTGTCCGAAAACGGTTTGGCCATTCCCAGCTGCACCCGGTTGGCCCAAACCCACGACCCGCGAATCGGACGATAGTAAGAATCCTGCGCCAGGAAGCGCACGAAATCATATTTCGAACCCAGCGCTTTTGCCGTGTAGTCCACGTTTACGCTTTGAAAAAAGCCCCGATGCGCATCCAGCGGCTTGTCCCGCGTATCGTGCAGGTAACCGGCCGAGAGCATCGAGAGCCGCACTCGCTGGTCCTGCGGCAGCACTAATCCCGGTATCAAGATGTTGCTTAAATTCGTGCGCTGGAAGCTGTAGCGCAAAATCAAATTCTTGGAATGCTTCGCGTCCAGCGCCTTTTCCGCCTGCAAGGAAGCTTGCCCCAGCCTCGCCTCAAAAACTGGATCCTGCGTCGTTCTCTCGGCCGAGACGCTGAACAGCGTGCTCCACGACGAATCTCGGAAGTAAGGGTCGGTGTAAGTGATCGCCGCCCGCTGATCCAGCCGCGAAAAAACGATTGACGCCGATGCCGTTTCCGCACGCCCGAGAATGTCGTGCCGTTGATAATCCATCGTCAGCCGCGGCCCCACGAAATTCTTCTGGCTCGCCGTGAATTTCGTTCCCAGCCCGATTACCGGCAGCCCCGGAATGGCCACCGCGCCCTCCGGCACGTTGCCGGTACGCGGTATCACCTCCAATCCTCCGCCGTAGTCCAGAGTGTTGAGCGGGGCCTCGTGCACTTTCACCAGCACGTCTTCCTGGTCCTGGTTGCTCACCGGCCGCCGGGTCCGCACGCTGGTCCAATCGAAAATTCCCAGGTTATACAGGTCGCTCTCCGACGTCAGCAGCCGCCCCTCGCTCAGCGCGTTCCCCTGGATCACGTTCTTGGCCATTATTTTCTGCAGGAAGGCGGTGCGGGTCTTGTCGTTACCCAAGTAAACCAGGCTGGACACATCTACCTGTGGGCCTTCCTGAATCGTGTAGGTCACATTCATTTTGTGCGGATCGTCAGCCGCTGGTTCCACTTTCGTATCCATTCCCGCATTCAGAAACCCGCGATTCAGGTAACCTGCCAGAATCTGGTTCCGGTCGTTTTCCAGCGATCGCTGCGAATAGGGCCTTCCCGGGCCCAATGCCAGTGGATGATTCCGCGTCAAGTCCTTGGTGGTCACCTGCCGGTTCCCCACAATATTCAGGGTCGCCACTTTGTCTTGCGGCCCCTCCACGATCGTGAAGGTGACGTCCACCTGCGGGTTGAAGTCCGCCTGTTTCGCGGTTACTAGCACCTTCGAAAAACCCCAGGCGTTGTAGTACGCGGTCAGCGCGTTCACGCTTTTCCGCATCAGATCGTCGCTGTACTTTCCGCGCGAAAACAGAAAATGCTTTTGCCGAATCAGCACGTGCGCCCGCAAATCCCGGTCGTTGAAGAATCGATTGCCCTGGAAGTATATTCCTTCCATATTGTGGTGGTCGCCCCGGTGCACCTGGTACACCACGTCCACTTTTTGCGGCTGTTGATCCATCTGTACATCCACCCGCACGTCGTAATATCCCTTCGACTGAAAATACGAAATCAAGTTCCTCTTCCCCTCATCCACCAGGTCGCGGTCCACCGCGTTTTCTTCGTAAATCGGCACCAGGTGTCTTATCGTCCGCTTCCATAGCCGCGCGCCCTCCACCTTCACGCTCACCACCGGCCCCAACTCCACACGAAAATTCACCGCCGCGGTGTTGGTCTCTGGGTCGTAAGTTGGCGGCAGCAGCCGGACGCTCGGCGCTTGATGCCCTCCTTTGATCAAACGGGCCCTCACGTACTCGGTGGCCTTATTCATCTTCTGCGCGGTAAATTTCCTGCCCGTGGCGATCGACGCACCCTTCAACTTCGCCACCAGCGACTTCAGCGACGCTCGCAATCCCGCGCCATCCGCCGGGGATATCCCGTCGAACCGAATCTCTCCGATCTTCGCCCGTTGTTTCAGGTCCACTTTAAAAATCACATTCACGATCCCGTGTACGTCGTCCGTCTGAATTTCCGGGTCGACGCTGGCCCGAAAAAATCCCTCGCTCGCTAAAAAATCCAGCAGCGCCTTCTGCGCCAGCGGGATGTCATCCTTCACATAAGGCGACTGTTCCGGAATATTCACTGCCTGCAGCAGCCGCGTGTATAGAAATACCTTGGTTGCCCCCGGAAACCGGATTATTCCGATATACGCCGCGGGTTGCAGGATGAATACCACCCGCAATCCCTCCGCTTCCGGCGTGATCTCCACCTGCACCTGAGAGAACAGGCGCGTTTTCTGCAACGACGCCACGCTTTCGCCAATCGCGGCGGCGGAAAACGGCGTTCCTTCCTTCTGGCTAACCAGGCTGCGAAACTTGTCCAGCTCCACTTTCGGGGGTGCGCTCAGCGCTACCTTGGATACCTTTTGCCCCTCGAACCCAGCGTAAGACTGCTCTGCCACTTGCGCCCGCAATCCCGCCGCCAGCAGCAGCCCGCCCGCCAGCGCCAAAATCTCGAAAATGCGCCAAGTTCCGTGCAAACTCCTCCGGCACGCCCCGCCCGGCCATGCCTTCATGCCGCCATCCCGCTGTTTCCAATCCCCGACAATTGATAATCGGCCTGCGCGCCAACCAGCAAAATGATGTTCGCCATGTACACCCACAACATCAAAATGAAAAATCCCGCCAGCGTTCCGTACACCGTCGAATAATTCCCAAAGTACCGCACGTAAAAATTAAATCCCACCGATCCCACGACAAAGGTCATCGCCACGAACACATTCCCCGGGGTGATCCATCGCCAGCCTCGCTTTAGGTCCGGCAGGAAATAGTGCAGCAGGTCCAGCCCCAGGCACATTAGGCATAACGTCCCCACCCATCGTGCCAGCAGCAGCAGGATTGGCAGCACCGTTCCCGCACCCATATCGAGCCAGATCTCTTTTCCCGCCCAGCGTCCCAGGCTTAACAGTGCGAAACTTCCCAGTAAGAAAAACGCCGCCACGATCGTGGCCACACTCGAGATCGCCCGCCGCTTCCAGTATCCGCGGGTGTCCCGAATCCCGTATACCCTCGAAAGGGATTCCATCAAGCTCATGAACCCCGACGCCGCAGACCACACCGTCGTCAACAACCCCAGCGACAAGAATCCCAGGTGCCCACGCGACAAATCCAGCATGGTGGCGATCAGTAGGCTCCGTGATTCCACGGGCAAGTACTGGGTCATCCAGGTGACGATTCGATCCCACAGTGTGGTGGATGGCAGCCAGCCAACTAGCGATGCCACAATCACAAAGAAAGGGAACAGCGACAGCAGGAAGTAGAACGACATCTGCGCGGCCAGGTTCGCGCAGTCCTCGTCTACCAGCCTCCGCCAGATGCGCTGGGCTAGCAGGGAAACGGGTACCTTGGTCCCTGGCACGTCGAATTCGCGTTTAGGATTTACACCCTGGATCGGGATTGGCATGCTCGTGTGCGGCGCAGTTTGATTCGAATCCACCGGACGCCTCGATCGGTGTCGGCCCCCATCGTCTGGGGTAGACACCCATGCATCTCTCCGTCCAAGACTAACTTACCGGGTACGAAACTACCCATCCACGCAACACTGTAAGCCAATTCCTATCATCCGGTACCCGCCAATGCAGGGCCTCCATGATGTTGGTCCCAGTACCCGCTGGTCTGTTCAACGGCGCTGGCCAACTCCACGTCGCATCGAAGCGTCGTACGCTCACCGTTGTCAACTCCAGCCGTCAGAATACCTAGAAGGCTACAAGATCGGAAGCGCCCTAATCTCGCACACCCCAAAACCATGTGCACCACGCCTTGGGCCAATCCGCCCGCCACTCCGCGGCGTACCCATAACGAGACCATCTGCCGCCACATTGATTTGGCCAGCCCGGAGCGGTCACCGGTTTGTAACCTTAAGCGGCTGGGCGAATCAGATTGAGAGGCCCCATTTTCGGGTCTATACTCCGCTCAAGCCCTGGTGCTTGTCACCCACAGAGCGTCAGAGGCATGGCCGAGTGATCGAGATCACCTCTACGGTCTTCACGGTTGTATTTCAGGCCTGAAGGGTAGTAGCAACAACATTCTGACGGGAGGATCAAGAAATGACGAAATCAAAAGTATTCATGGCCAGTGCCGCACTCGCAGGTTTGCTGGCGGGTTCCAGCGCTTCTCTTCAAGCTTCCAACCTGGCAACCAGCCTGGCTGGTTCGCATGCTCAGGACTCCACCGACAAGAAGGTGAAGGAAAAGCACGCTTGCAAGGGTCAGAATTCTTGCAAGGGCAAGGGTGGATGTAAGAGCAGCGACAATGGCTGCAAGGGCCAGAACTCTTGCAAGGGCAAGGGCGGTTGCGCCACCGACGGCTCCAAGATGCCGGAATAGTTGTACCCATAACCATTCCGCATTCCCTCGGCGGGAGGGCTTAATCGCGGTAAACCCTCCCTCCGACGCCTCTCTGGAGCCGCTATGCCTGCAAACCGCTTTAACAATTTTACCGATTACGGCATCGGCATAGGCCTGCGCGCGACCCACTACAACCACATTCTCACCCGCAAGCCGGTGGTCGACTGGTTTGAAATAATTTCCGAAAATTTCATGGTCGATGGCGGCCGCCCTATGCACATTCTCGACCGCATCCTCGAACAGTACCGCGTGGTCCAGCATGGCGTTTCGATGTACTTTGGGTCCGCCGAACGCGCCAACCGCGAGCACCTGCGCCGCCTGAAAGATCTGGTCAAGCGCACCAAGACCCCTTGGGTCTCCGACCATCTTTGCTGGGGCAGTGTCGACGGCCGCTACACCCACGACCTGCTTCCCATGCCCTACACCTTCGCAGCCGCCAAGCTCACCGCGCAAAAAGTGCGCGAGGTCCGCGACTTTCTGGAAGTTCCCATCGCCGTCGAGAACGTCAGCAGCTACGCCGAATTTCACGTCTCCGAAATGACCGAGTGGGAATTTCTCAACGAGGTGGTCGAGCGCGCCGATTGCGGGATCCTGCTCGACGTCAACAATATCTACGTCTCATCCCAGAATCACACTTTCGATCCGCTCACCTACGTCAACAGCGTCCCACCGGAACGCGTTGCGCAGATCCACATCGCCGGCCACTCGAAGTATCGCAAATACATTCTCGATACCCACGACCACCCAGTGATCGATCCTGTTTGGCGTCTCTATTCCCGCGCCATCGAACGCGTCGGCCACACCGCCACCCTGCTCGAATGGGACGACCGCATCCCTTCCTTCAAGGAAGTCCACGACGAAGCGCTAAAAGCCAATAAATTTCTCGCCAGCGCCGCCCTGGCCCGTGCCGTATGAGCCTTCTTTCTCTGCAACGCCAAATGGCTCGCGCCGTCATGGCTCCCCTCACCCCCAACGAGCGCATGCGCCGCCGCGCTCCCGACGGACGCCCCATGCGCCGCGTCGCTGCCGGTTTCATCAAGCCCAATGACCGCCTCACTTCCTTCGAACGCCTGGAAATCTATAACCGCCAGTATTGGTTCCGCGTCCTCTCCGGTTTCGCCGAGGACTTTCCCGGCGTGCGTGCCGTTCTCGGCGACCGCCGATTCGACGCTCTTTCCAAGGCTTATCTGACGCAGTGTCCTTCCCGCTCCTTCACCCTTCGCAATCTCGGCTCGCGCCTGGAATCCTGGCTGCGTGCTCACCCGCGCTGGGCGGGCACCCGCCAAAAATTGGTCGTCGATATGGCCCGCCTGGAATGGGCCGATATCGAAGCCTTTGACGGTAAGGCCGAGCCGGTTCTCAAGCCCGAAGACCTCGCCGGCGTTGATCCCGGCCGCCTTCGTTTGCGCCTGCAGCCCTACATTCAGCTCCTCGATCTCCGCTACCCGGTCGACGATCTCCTGCTGGCAGTTAGGCAAGACTCGCCCGAGGATTCCCAGGACGCCAGCAATGCTTTCAACGAGCGCCGTAAGCACAAGCGCGTTGCCGCGGTAGCCCGCCTCCGCCCCGCGCCCATTTTTCTCGCGGTTCACCGCGTGGACTATTCCGTCTATTTCCGGCGTCTCGAGCCCGAAGAGTTCGCTATTCTGCGTCGCTTGCGCCAGGGCAAATCCTTGAACCAGGCCATGGATGCGGGGTTTCGCGGGAGTAAAATTCCGCGCGATCGAAGGGCCGCGGAACTTACGCAATGGTTCCACAACTGGGCCGCGCTCGGCTGGTTCTGCCGCCCGGAAAAACGCTCGGCCAAATCCTGAATCACGAGCACACTCGTCGCTATGAATAACACTTGGGGCACTCTACACAAACTCCACGCCGGTTTCGTGGCCGCGGTTTCGCGCCTGCAATCTCCCTTCTTGCTTTTCGTCAGGCTCTACTGGGGATGGCAGTTCGCCACCAACGGCTGGGCCAAGCTTCATAATCTTTCGCACGTCACCGAATTCTTCACCAGCCTGGGCTTGCCGGCGCCGCACTTCACCGCCGCGTTGGTATCCTCGGTCGAGTGTGTTGGCGGAATTCTGCTAGCTGTCGGCCTGTTGTCGCGGCTCACGGGCGTGGCTCTCAGCATCGATATGTTCATGGCCTACGTCACCGCCGACCGCGCCGCCTTGACCTCCCTAATCAGCGACCCGGGGAAATTTTATACCGCCGATCCCTACACGTTCCTCTTCGCCGCCTTGCTCGTGTTAATCTTCGGGCCCGGAATGCTCTCAGTCGATACTTTGCTCGAGCGCCGCATGCGCCAGCGAGATTCCCATTAGCCGCGCGTTTCGTGGCGCCGCCCCGCCGCGCGGGGCTGCGGAGCCTGTGGCCGATAAGCAAACTCCACCCCGGCCTTTTTCTTCAGCGCCGCGCCGCGCCCGCTTCGTTTTCGGCATCTCATTCCTATGTCCCGAACGCCACTAATTGCCGTCGCCAGCGTCTTGGTCATCTGCTTCGCCATTTTCTTTCGCAACCCCAGCCGCATGGCCTGGGCGCAGGAGGATGAGTTGACCTCCACCATTCAAGTTGGCTCTGCGCGGATCGACGTCCACATCGAAAGTGGCGAGTTCGCCGTTTCCCACGCCGAACTCCTCGACTGGGTTCACCACGCCGTCAATTCCGTCACCACCTACTACGGACGCTTCCCGGTTCCTCTCCTTCGGCTTTTCATCTCCTCATCCCATGGCCGCGGCGTAGGCGGCGGAAAAACGTTCGGCTTCGAAGACGGCGGCAGAATTCAGATCCACGTCGGAAAACAGACCATCGCCGCCGGACTCGCCAAAGACTGGATGCTCACCCACGAAATGGTCCATCTCGCCTTCCCCTCGGTCGCCGACAAGCACCACTGGATCGAAGAGGGAATCGCCACTTACGTTGAGCCCATCGCCCGCGTGCGCGCCCATTACTTCGATCCCGTGGAAATGTGGTTCGAGGTCGTTCGCGACCTTCCCCAGGGTCTTCCCGCGCCAGGCGATGAAGGCCTCGACCACACCCACACCTGGGGACGCACCTACTGGGGCGGCGCTCTCTATTGCATGCTCGCCGATATCCAAATCCACAAACTTACCCAAAACAAAAAAGGTTTGGACGACGCCCTGCGCGGCATCCTCAACGCCGGCGGCGATATCCGCTACAACTGGGACTTAGACAAGACCCTCGACGTCGGCGATAAAGCTACCGGCGTCGCAGTCCTCAAGCCTCTCTACGACGCCATGAAGAATCAGCCCCACCCAGTGGATTTGGACGCCATGTGGAAGGAGCTAGGCGTAGAGCGCACCGGCGACACCGTCCGCTTCCTAGACTCCGCCCCCGAAGCCGCCACCCTAAAAGCCATCACCAACGGCTCAGCACCCGCCCCCGAAACGCCCCATGCCCTAAACCACCAGCCCATAATCCTGGGCCGCAACTCCCGGCCCCTCTGACTACCCAAACACACAAAAGCTCACCGGCCGTCGTAGCTAAAAAAATCAAGGCCGCCCCGCCCTCGTCCCCTCAAACATTTTGTGTCAAAGTAGTAGTGCATGCCCGAAACAAAATCCCCCGCACAGGCCGCCGGACGCATCGCCTTCACCTACCCGAACTTTATCTACTTCCAAACCTCCCGCCTGTTGGTAGTAATGGCTCAAGAGATGCAATCGGTAGCCATCGGCTGGCAAGTCTACGAAATCACCAAGCGCCCACTCGATTTGGGCTTGGTAGGCCTGGCCCAATTCCTCCCCGGCATCTTTCTTTTCCTAGTCTCCGGCCACGCCGCCGACCGCTTCGACCGCCGCAAGCTGCTAACCATCTGCTACGGCGGACTCGCCGTGTGCTCCGGCCTGCTCCTTCGCGTCAGCCTCTCCGGAGCCCGTTCCGTCTACTCAATTTATCTGGTGATCGTGCTGCTCGGCGTAGTCCGCTCGTTCCAAGGGCCGCCCAGCAGAGCGCTCCTTCCACAGTTAGTCCCGGAAGAACATTTCCCGAGCGCCGTAGCCTGGGGCGCCACCTTTTTCCAAACCGCGACCATAGTGGGCCCAGCTCTCGGCGGCGTGATCTACGCCATCTTCCGCGGTCCGTCCGCCGTATATGCCACCTCCATGGTCATCGCCATCGCCGCGCTCTTTCTCACCCTACCGATCAAGCCGCAACTCAAGACCCGCCCCCGCGAGCCGGTCAGCCTGAAATCCGTTCTGGCAGGGCTACGCTACACCTGGCGCCGGAAACTGGTCCTGGGCTCCATCTCGCTGGATTTGTTCGCGGTTCTTTTGGGCGGAGCCGTAGCGTTGCTGCCGGTTTACGCGCGAGAAATTCTGAAAACCGGTCCGTGGGGGCTGGGCTTACTCCGCAGCTCTCCCGGAATCGGAGCAGGTGCGATGGCCATCCTGCTGGCGTATCGTCCGCTGCGCCGCCGCCCCGGCGCCACCATGCTCTGGTGCGTGGCCGGCTTCGGCGTTTTCACCATCGTTTTCGGGATTTCGCGTAGCCTGATTCTTTCCATGGCCGCGCTAGTGCTGGTCGGCGCATCCGACATGGTCAGCGTGGTTGTCCGCGCCACCCTCGTGCAGCTAGCCACCCCCGACGAAATGCGCGGCCGCGTCAACGCCGTCGACATGGTGTTCATCGGCGCCTCCAACCAACTCGGCCAATTCGAGTCCGGCATAACCGCACAATGGTTCGGCACCGTCCCCGCCGTCATTCTCGGCGGCCTGGGGGCGATAGTAGTCACCGCCATCTGGGCCTGGTGCTTCCCAGAGCTGCGCAACGCCGACTCCCTAACCAATCTCAATCCTTGACCAAATTTTTAAGTGTGGCAACTGGGTTTGACTTCCAATCCGTGGTCTAACGGTGTTACCGGTGCCCCACTCTTCCCGGTCTGCCAAGCGCGGGTTTTGCGCGACGGCAGGCAGCTAGGGTGGGCGTATAGACCAAGCCATCTTGCAAGTTGCCTATTCAAAAAAGTATCACCATTTTGAAATTTCGCGTTGGGTGTGGCTTTTGAAATCGTAGTACGCTTGTGCAGTCCCCATGACCCCAGACACCTCTCCAACCCTGCGCGACCTGGTCACCCGCGAACAATGGGAACAGGCCCACTCCCTTCTGCGGGACCTCGGCCCGGCCGCGGCCGACGCCGTAATGGCTCTACCCTTCGAAGATCAAAAAAAACTGTTCCGCAATCTCCCCTTCGATTCCGCCGCCAATCTGATCGCCGATTTTCCGTACTTTCACGCTTACGTGCTGTTGCACTCGCGCTCCTCGTCCGAGATCCAAGCCATCGTCGAGGCCATGAACCCCGACGCCCTCGCCCACTTCCTCGAGCAACTCCCCGAGGAAGCGTGGCAGAGCCTCACCGACACATTGAACCCGCCCTCCGCAGCAGTCCCAGCCTCCCCCGCTGCCGTCCCCCGCCCGGCACAAAGCCCGACACCACGCCCGGCGCCGGCGCAACGGCCGCCCCTCCAGCGCCCGCTCGCCGCCGCTTCAGCTATCTCCGCCGCCACAGCTCCGGCCCCGATCGGCGAACCGATCGTTGAAGCCCGCGCCATCGAAAAGAAATTTCGCCAGCCCGACGGCCGCGAAATCCAGGTGATCGCGCCAGTAAACCTCTCGCTCGAAGCCAACACCATCCTCGCCGTTCTCGGCCCCTCCGGCTGCGGTAAATCTACGCTGCTGCGCATGCTTTCCGGACTTGCCGCTCCCACCACCGGCGAAGTTCTCTGGCACGGAAAGCCAATCGCCGAGTGCAGCCCCAGCGTAGCCATAGTTTTTCAGTCCTTCGCGCTTTTTCCGTGGCTCACCGTGCTCGACAACGTCGAAGCGCCGCTGCTGGCCCGCGGCCTCCCGCACTTCGAACGCCATCATCGCGCGCTCCGCTCCCTGGCCTCGGTCGGCCTCAAGGGTTTCGAGTTGGCCTATCCCAAAGAACTTTCCGGCGGCATGCGCCAAAGGGTTGGCTTCGCCCGCGCGCTGTCCGTCGAACCAGAAATCCTTTTCATGGACGAGCCTTTCTCCGCCCTCGACGTTCTCACCGCGGAAAACCTGCGCGGCGAATTGCTCGAGCTATGGCTCGCCAAAAAAATTCCCACCAAAAGTATTTTCATCGTCACTCACAATATCGAAGAAGCCGTCCTGCTCGCCGACCGCATCCTGGTCCTCGGCCGCAATCCCGGCAGAATTCGCGCTGACTTCCGCGTGGGCATCCCTCAGCCGCGCGATCGCAAGGCCGCCGCCTTTCTCACCTACGTCGACTACATCTACAAGATCATGACCCAGCCGGATTCCGAACTCGCCCCGCCATCGCTGGCGCAGAAAAGTACTAGCCACACCGCGCTGCTCCCGCACGCGCGCCCCGCCGGAATTTCCGGTTTCCTCGAATTGCTGATCGACCGCGGCGGCGAAGAGGACCTCTATCACGTCGCGTCCACCCTGCTGATGGAGGTGGATGACCTGCTGCCCATCGTCGAAGCCGCTGCCATGCTCGGTTTTGCCACCGCTCGCGAAGGCGACGTCACCATCACCCCGCGCGGCAGGGAATTCGCGGAAGCCGATATCAACGCCCGCAAAGTGATTTTCCGCGAAGCCGTACTCGCGCACGTTCCGCTGCTCCAGCAGATGAATTCCTGCTTGGCCAGCAAGTCCGACGCCACCATGCCCATGGAATTCTTCCGCGACATTCTCGATAACCACCTTACCGAGCAGGAGGTCAACGAGCAGGTGGAAACCGCCCTGGGTTGGGGCCGCTACGCCGAGCTCTTCACCTACGACGCCGAAACCGATCAAATCACCTCCCGCGGCGCATCTTCCGAATCTCATTCCCGCGACGGCGTTCCTTCGAACTCATGATTCGCCGCGCCGCCGACAAACTTCCTCCCGCTTCGCCCCCATGGATATTGTTTCCCGCGAAATTTTCCTCCCTGCTCACCGACCTTCCGGTAATCTTCGCAGGATTCGCACTTTTCTACGCGCTGCTCTCGCTCACCCACCATTGGATGTCGCCGGTCACCGAGCGCGCCGAAATCAGCCTGAGCCCTTGGGTGCTGCCGAAGTACGCAATGTTTTCCGTCCTGCGCATCTCCATTGCGTATTTATTCAGCCTGGCGTTCACCTTCGTCTACGGCTATGTTGCCGCTTACAACGCCCGCGCTGAACGTTACATGCTTCCGCTTTTAGACACCCTGCAATCCATCCCCGTCCTCAGTTTTCTTCCTCCGGTAATGGTGGCCATGGTCGCGTTGTTTCCTTCGCGCCAGCTCGGCATCGAGTTAGGTTCCATCCTTCTGATTTTCACCGGCCAGGTTTGGAACATGACCTTCAGCTTCTACTCCTCGCTCAAGAGCATTCCTCGTGAGATGCAGGAAGCCGCGGAGGTTTATCGCTGGAGTTGGTGGCAGCGTTTCATCCAGATGGAATTGCCTTACTCGGCCATCGGCCTGGTGTGGAACTCGATGATGTCCGTCGCCGGCGGCTGGTTTTTTCTGATGGCCTGCGAGATGTTCGTCCTGGGCGATCGCGACCTGCGCCTGCCCGGCTTGGGTTCCTATCTGCAGACCGCCTCCAACCACGGCGACACGCGCGCCATCCTCTGCGGACTCGCGATGATGATCGGTGTGATCGTTCTGATGGACCAGCTCATCTGGCGCCCCATAATTGCCTGGGCCGAAAAATTCAAGTTCGAGCAGGTGGAAGCCACTGACCTCCCGCGCTCCCCGGTTCTCGATTTCCTCCGCCGCTCCCGAATCGTACCGTGGGCTGCGGGTCTTACCGTTCGTCCCGCCCGCGAAAAGCTAACTCTCCATTTCGCAAAAAAGCATCTTCACGAATCCGGCCCGACCGCCCCCTCGGCCGCAAAAACTTGGGCCGGACGCGGCGCTCTCGCCGCCTTGCTGGCCGGTCTCAGCTTCGCCTTCGTCAAAATGTTGGCGCTTCTCCTGCAACTCACCGCTCCGGAATTACGCAGCATTTTCATCGGCGCCGGCGCCACTTTCCTGCGCGTCGAGCTCACCCTGTTGCTCGCTGGATTGTGGACCGTCCCGGTAGGAATTTTCATCGGCCTTCGCCCGCGCCTCTCTGCCATCGCCCAACCGATCGCTCAGGTGGCTGCCTCGGTCCCCGCCACTGCGCTCTTTCCGATCATCCTTCTGGTGCTGATTCGCGTCGGCGGCGGCTTGGGCATCGGCTCGATCGTACTGCTGCTCCTGGGCACCCAGTGGTATCTCCTGTTCAACGTAATTGCCGGCGCCATTTCCATCCCCTCGGACCTGAAAGAAGTAGTCAGCATTTTCCGCTTCCGCATCTGGAATCGCTGGCGCGAACTTTTCCTCCCGGCGATCTTCCCCTACCTGATCACCGGCTTCGTAACCGCCTCCGGCGGCGCCTGGAACGCCAGCATAGTAGCCGAGTACTTTCATTTCCGCGGCCAGACGTTCTCCACCACAGGGTTGGGCGCAGTAATCAGCGCCGCCACCGACTCCGGCAACTTTCAGGTGCTACTAGGCGCCACCATAGTAATGGCCGCCATAGTAGTAACCATCAACCGCCTATTCTGGCGCCGCCTCTACACCCTAGCCGCCACCAGATTCAAACTAGAAGCCTGACCAGGCTGCGCTGGTGTGTGCTGAACGCAGCGAAAGCCGAACTACTCACCGATGTGCTAAGAGACGTCGCAACAATAAGTTTCCATTGATAGGGGTAACTCCAACATCTAGTGCCGCCCAACAAAGCCAGGGAAGTCTAACCCAGAGCCTGTGAGATGGGCTCCACAGGCTCGAAAGACGCGATCGATATTCCCAACGAGGGCCCCCAGTCGATTATGTTATAGTTCTCACTATAGCAAGCAAGGAGTGAGAACTCTAACATTATGCGACCCACTTGCTTCGATCCATCCGTCCTGCGCCAACATCTCCGCCGTAACAAGATCGCCGATTTGCCCGAGCTGAAACGCGTCCTCGGCACAGACACCGACCTCACTGTCTTTCGTAAACTGAAGCAGCTTCAATATCTCGCCAGCTACACCCATCGCGGTCGCTTCTACACCCTGCCCGAAATCGCTCGTTTCGACGATCGCGGACTGTGGTCGCATGAAGGTGTCTGGTTCTCCCGCCACGGCACGCTGCTGGCTACCCTAGAAACTTTCGTCAACCAGTCTCCTAACGGCTATTACGCCCATGAATTGGCCGACGCCCTGCACGCCGAAGTGCAGCAACCTCTCCGCCATCTGGTCGAGCAACAGCGCTTGGCGCGAATGGAGGTCGAGGGCCAGTTTCTCTATACCGCCATCGAATCCGTCCCTCGCCGCAAACAGATGCTCGCCCGGCGCAGCGCTCAGGCCGTTCCGGTGGCCGTCCATTCCACCGAGCTCCAGGCATCTCCGGATGAACTCAAGGCCGCCATCCTGCTGTTCTATGGCCTGCTCGATGAACAACAGCGCCGATTGTTTGCCGGGCTGGAATCCATCCGCCTGGGCCACGGCGGCGACACTCTGCTCGGCGATTTCCTGGGTTTGGACGTGCATACCGTGGCCCGCGGTCGGCAGCAACTGCTGGATCAGAATGTGGTCAGCGGCCGATCTCGCCGCACCGGCGGTGGTCGTACTCCGGCGGAAAAAAAACGCCCGACATAATCGCTATTCTCCATTGCTTGCTCGAACACGATACCGCTGGCGATCCCATGACCGGCTTACGCTGGTCTCGCCGTACTACCACCACCATCGCCGAGGAGCTGGCCAAACTCAGCATTGCCGTCTCGCCCAATACCGTCGCTCGCCTGCTCCATAACATGGGCTATTCCTTACGGGTCAATCAAAAGCAGATCTCTACCAGTTCGAGTCCCAACCGGAATCTGCAGTTCGAATATCTCGCCGAACTGCGCTACCGTTTCCAGCGCCGTCATCTGCCCATTGTCAGTGTGGACAGCAAAAAACGCGAAATCGTCGGCAATTTCAAAAATCCTGGCCGCCGTTGGGAATCTGTCCCGCGTCGTGTTTACGATCACGACTTCCGCACCGATTCCATCGGGGTTGCCATTCCTTATGGGATTTACGATGTTATGGAAAATCGCGGTGCTCTGGTGGTCGGCATCTCCCATGACACTCCCGCCTTCGCCGCTCATGCTATCTCTCATTGGTGGCACCAGGAAGGTTCCACCCGCTATTCCGGTTCACGCCAGCTGCTCATTCTGGCCGATACCGGCGGCAGCAACAGTTGCCGCTGTCATGCCTGGAAAACCGAGCTCCAGTCCCAACTGGCCAACTCCTTTGCCCTGGCCGTAACTGTGGCCCACTACCCCACCGGTGCTTCCAAATGGAATCCCATCGAGCATCGCCTTTTCTCTGAAGTCTCACGCAACTGGGCCGGTGAACCGCTGGATTCTTACCAGAAGATCCTCAACTATGCCCGTACCACCCAAACCCAAACCGGACTGCGGGTCACTGCCTATCTCGACCGGCGACACTATCCTTGCGGTCTCAAACCTATGCCCGATCAAATTGCCTCACTTCGATTGCAGCGCCATGAAACGCTGCCCGAATGGAACTACACCATCAAGCCTCAACTGTAAACTTGTTCTTGCGCGATCCCTAAGAGAGAAAGACATCCACCAGGACGACCAGAGAGAAAAGCGAACGTCGCACACCCTGCGGAAAAAAACGAGAAATGCGGCGCTCACGAACCCGAAACTACTTCGTCAATCTTCAACAAAAATTCAGTCGTCTCCCGCGGGCTCTCCACCCGGTAGCGCGCACACGTAGCCGCGAATTCTCCTACGTGCACGGAAATTCCGCCGCTCCCTAGCGCCGCAAACGCTCCCTCGTCCACCTCATCGTTCCCCACGTAGATCGGCAGAACCGGTTTCCCCAATGTCCCCAGCAGCCACTTCATCGCCTCGCCCTTGCCCCTAACCCGATGGGTCAGCAATTCGATCACGCACTGCGTTTCGGTAGTATGAAAATCAGCCCCAGCGCGCTGGCCTTCCTCTTCCATAATTTTTCGCAGTCGACGCACCACGTCCGCCTTCGCGCCGCGATAATGCGTGGCCACGCTAAATTCCTTGTCCTCCACCCGCACCCCCGGCAAACCGCTCAACTTTTCTTCCAACTCCACCCGCAACGCCTCCAGCACCCGCTTTTCCGCGGCCCGCACCCGGAATCGTCCGTCGCGCTCCCACCCGTACAGCCCGAAATAGTGCGCGCCCTTCACCTGCAGCAGACGCATCAAGTCGGCCCGCCGCCGCCCACTCAGAAATGCCAGGTAAATCCGGCGGTGACGCGCCAACCGTTGCAGCACCAGCCGCGTGGCGTCTTCCAGCACCACCTCTTCCGGACGCGGCGCGATCGGCACCAGCGTGCCGTCGAAATCCAAAACTAGCGCGATCCGCCGCGCCGCTTTCAGCCGCCGCGCAATCGCAGGCCAAGCCTGAAACAGGTCCGAAGCAGCAGAAGCCGCGCCAGCACTCCCCGCCGCGTGTGCCGCCACTCCCACTCCGACTCCAGCCTTCGCCGCCGCGCTCATCGCTCCAGCACCGCGTCCGGCTGCTCCAGCCGTATGTCGCACAACTCCGAAATCAGTTCCGCCGCCCAGCGATACACGTTATGTTCTCGCACGCTCCTCCGCATCCGCTGCATTCGCGCCTGCCGCTCTTCCGGCGGCATCGCCAATGCGAATTTAATCGCGCTCGCCAGTTGCTCGCTGTCGTACGGATTCACCACCAGCGCATCGCGCAATTCCCGCGCCGCCCCCGCAAACTGGCTCAGAATCAGCACTCCATCTTCATCTTCCCGCGCCGCGATGAATTCCTTCGCCACCAGATTCATTCCGTCGTGCAGCGAAGTCACCATGCACAAATCCGCCGCGCGATACAGCGGCTCGATTTCCTTGTGGCTATGATGCTTCTTCAAAAATACGATCGGCTTCCATCGCTTGGTCTGATATTCCTCGTTGATCCGTTCCGCTTCCCGGTCCACCTCGTTCAGAAACTCCTGATACCGCGGAATGCGCGTGCGGCTGGGCGCGCCCACCTGAATAAAAGTAAATTGCTCGCGCATCGAGGGATTCTTCTGCAGAAAACTCTCGATCCCGCGGAACCGCTCCATGATTCCCTTGGTGTAATCCAGCCGGTCCACGCCGAATCCCACAAACGACGCTTCCACATCCAGGCTCTGCAGGATCGCTGTGCGCTCTTCCGGGGTCACCCGGGCCGGCGGCCGCCCATGCCGTTCCGGCCACGCCACGCTGATCGGATGCGGCCTCACCAACGTGGTTTGATCGCCGCGGTTCACCGAGAAGCGATCCCAGTCGATGCGCGATTCGAGCGCACGATCGATCGTCTCCAGAAAATTATTGCAGTGCGCCTGGATATGGAAACTCACCAAATCGGCGCCCAGCAGGCCATCCAGCAGTTCCTTCTGCCACGGGCAGATATGAAACGCTTCCGGGTTGGGCCACGGAATGTGCCAGAAAATTGCCACCCGCGCGTCCGGACGTTTCTGCTTGATCAGCCGGGGCAACAGCGCGAAGTGATAATCCTGGATCAGAACGATCGGCTCCACCGCTCCTTCCATCTCTTTCAGCACCGCGTCGCAGAATTGCGAGTTCACTTCGCTATAGTGTTCCCAGTCCGAAATTCGAAATATCGGACGGGTATGCGCGATGTGGCACAGCGGCCATAGCCCCTCATTCGCAAACCCCAGGTAGTAGCCGTCGTAGGCCTCTTCGTCGATCCATATCCGGCGCAGGGTGTACTCCGGCTGCTCGGGTGGGACCCGCACGCGATCGTGCTTATCCACCACGTCGCGGTCCGCGTCTCCCGACGCGTTGGCGATCCAGGTGCCCCCGCACGCGCGCAGAATCGGCTCCAATGCGGTCACCAATCCGCTCGCCGGCACCATGGTTTCGATCGTCTTGCCACGCCGCACATGTTCGTAAGGCTCGCGGTTAGACACTACGAAGAGCGGCCGGCCGCGCAGCTTGGTCTGCATGCTGATCCGCAGACGCTCCGCCGTCCACAGCGATTCGCCCGTTTCCCGCAGCCGCGCTTCTTCTTCCGCCGACGCGCGCGCCTCCGTCAGGCTCTGCGCCAGTTTGGCCACCTCCCGCGAAAGCGGCTGAAACAATTCTTCGGTGGGTAGCGGACTTCGCGGCGCCCCGCGCCCGGAACGCAAGCTCGCGAATCCATTGCTCGGTGCGCGTGAGCGGAAGGAATATCGCCCACCGCAGCAACGCCACCGTGATCAGCACGATCAACAGCACCTGAATCACCACGTGCCAAAGCGTCTCGCGCCACACTTGCTCGGTCTGCGCTTCGATGTATCCCGCATCGTGGTAAATCGTCAGCACCCCGATCACGTCGGTGGCGTGCTGCAATGGCTTCCCGTTCGCGTCGATGGTGTGATGCAACGGCTGATAGTAAATATGGGTCGAGTTTCCCCCCAGCGTGCGCAGCTCCCCGAATCCCCGATCCTGTAGCCGGGCGGTCGCAATCGACATCTGCGGCGCCTGAAAAGTCGCTCCCAGGCTTGAGCTCTCGGCCACCAATTGGCCTTGCGGGCCGTAAATCCCTACTCCGTCCAGGTGCTCGCGGTTTTGGAATCGTTCCACCACGCGCCGCAGTTGATTGGTTTCGTTTTTCTCCAGGATCGGTTCGATGATTTCCTGCAGGCTCTCCGCAAGCACTTCCGCTCGCCGCTGCAAGTCGTCCCGCATCCCCTGTTTTTCGGAACGCACCTGTGACCGTGCAACCAAAAACGTCACCAAAGTGATCCCCACCACGAGGAGTGCTGTCAATCGCAGCCCAAGCTTCATAAGCCGCCATTATAACCGTGACCGCCGATTTCAGCGCTAAGTAGCTGTTGAAGTTGGTGTAGACGCTGCCGGTGCGCCTTTTCAGTGGGGTGGCGCACCCTTCGGATTTAAGGTTGCGGATCCGGACTTCCAGGTTTTGATTTTGGTGTAGGTGTCGAAGGTGGGTGCCCCCCACGTCGGTCTTACGGGTGGGGTTCCGGACTTCCAGTTTTTGACTTTTGTATAGGTGTTGAAGTACCATAGAACTTCAAAAAATTACCCTTACTGCGATCCCGCTCCCAGTGCAGTAATCACGATCGAATAAGATTGCCGAACGACCTGTCCAGGAGAACTCGAATCGGAAACCTCGATCACAAATGAAAACGTCCCAGTCGCCGCCGGCGCTCCTTGGATTTGCCCCTTCGCCGGATCCAGGGTCAATCCCGACGGCAGCGATCCTGACGCTATCGTCCACGCATAAGGCCGCAACCCGCCCTCCACCGTCACCGCCGCGGAATAGGCCTCGCTTACTTGCCCGTCCGGCAATTGCGACCCTGGTAGTTGCAACGCGGGCTCCTTCGGAGCTTCGCCTTCCGCACCGGAACCGTTCGCCGCGGCTCCCGCCCCGCCCTCGGCCCCGCCGGAATTTCCGGGAGCAATCTTCAATTGGTATACCTGCGCCGCCGATATCGGCGAATCACTCGAGTCCGTCGCGCGCAACGTAAACGTGTAGACTCCCGCCGCGCTCGGTGTTCCTGTCACCGAACCAGACGGATTCAAACGCAGGCCCGGCGGCAATCGATTCGAAAGCAGCGACCACCGATACGGAGATTGTCCTCCTTCCGCGTCAAGCGACAACGAGTACATGGCGTTCTCTTGCCCAGGCGGCAATCCCGGCGTCACAATCCGAAACCCATCATGCGTCGCGGGCCCGGGCATCGAAGCCAGTGGGTACGGACTGGCTGACGCGTGCTGCGCGGGGGTCGCCCCCGCATAGGGGCTGGGCGCGGCGGAAGGCCTCGGCGTCGCCGCCGGCGAAGAGGGACGGGACGCCGTCGGGGGGCCCGACGAATAGGGGCTGGGCGTTGGGGAGTGGCCCGCAGGATAAGGAGAGGGCGCACTGGAAGACCCAGGCGCCGGAACCGGCGGATAGGGACGAGACGCCGGAGTGGATCCAGGCCCCGAAACCGGAGGATAGTTGCCGGCTTGCGCTCCACCCACCACCAGCTGGAAACTCTTCTGTACGGTTTGCGTCGGGTTTCCTGAGTCTTTCACTTCCAGCAAAACGTGGAAAGTTCCTGGTTGCACCATCTCCCCGGTAATCGTCCCGGTGGGTGACAACCTCAATGTCGAAGGTAGATTGCCGGAAACCACGCTCCATTTGTAGGGCGGCACACCTCCGCTTGCCGACAGTATGGAGGTATATGGTCCAGACGAATTTGTTTGCGGCAGCCCTGCGGTGGTCAGCTGCAATGCGTTCACAGCGCCCACCGTCAGCGAGAAATCCTTCTGCGCCGTTTGTATCGGGTCTCCCGTGTCATTCACTGCAACGGTGATTGGAAACGTCCCGGAATCCACCGGCGTGCCGGTCAGCGCGCCGGACGTATTCAACGTGAGCCCCTTCGGAAGTTTGCCCGCAGCGATCTTCCACTGGTACGGATTTTCTCCGCCCGCCGCTTTTAGCGTTTCCGAGTAGCTCAAATTCACGCTGGCTTGCGGCAACGATCCCGTCCGAATTTCCAGTAGGGGCGGCGCGGCTTTTCCAGTCTCGCCAATTCCCAGCCCGATTCCCGCAGCGCAAAGCACCACCAGCGCTCCCGCGGCGCCGCGGCCGCAATTGGTTTGCAGGAACTTCGAGGTAAGGCCCAATCCCAATCTCCTAAATTCTTGTCGCCGGTTTGCCGCAGGTCTTAGGCTGGTTCTGAAACGAGCGGTGTTGGTGGCTGCCGCTATTTTCGCGCAACCCGCGGTAGGTTTCTAGCGCCGATATTCATTAAAATTAGTGGGCCGCAAGGAAGCGGATGATCCCCCCCGAATCAGTACTCACGGGTAGGCTAGCCCCGGCACAGGCCACTAAACTCTCTGTTAAGTATACTTTGCCACACAGCTTTTCCCCGCCTGTTTCTACCGCGAACAGGGGATGTACGCTGGCCGCTTCTGCACTCACTATGTCAGATGCTTGCAAAGTCACGGAGGCGATGCCATGAAGTTCATGATCGGAACTGCCGCTCTTTTCTTAATTCTTACCAGCGCTCCAGCATTCGCGCAGGACGAACCCAAGCCGCAGCAACAAGACGAGCACAAACCACAAGACGCAAAGGCGCCGGTACCGGAAAAGGCGCCCCCGGAGAAACCCGCCGCCGCGCAACCCAAGGAAAAACAGGCGCCGCCGGAAAAAGCGCAGCCGGCTGCTAAGCCGCAAAGCGACCAGAAGCAACAGCAACAGGAACAAAAGACCCAGGAAAAGCAGACCCAGGAGCAACAGAAACAAGCTCAGCAACAGCAGAAGGCGCAACAAGCCCAGGCCCACAACTCAGCGCCGGCACAGAATGGCGGCAACGCACGGCGAATCCCAGACGACAAATTCCGCGCGCATTTCGGCCCCCAACACCACTTCCGCCCGGCACGCGGCAACAATGGCCGCTTTCAATACGGCGGCTATTGGTTTGTATACACCGATCCGTGGCCGGCCGGCTGGAGCTACGACGATGATTGCTACATCGAAGATGACGGCGGCGTCTACTATCTCGTCGACGTCCTGCACCCCGATCTTCGCCTGGTAGTTGTCGTGCAAATTTCGTAGTGGTTGACTTTTGTGCAGGTGTTGAAGGTGGGCGCCCCACTCGTCGGTTTTACGTGTGGGGTTCTTGACTTACGGTTTTACGGTTCTACGCTTTTATCTATTCCGGGTGCCCCACTCTTCGCCGTCCGCCAAGCGCCGGTTTTGCGCGACGGCAAACGCGAAGGGTGGGCGTATCGACCTTCCAGCGATCCCAGTTACTTCGGCCCCCCCGGCGACGGCAGTTTCCCCGCCGATTCCAGCACCTGCCGCGCCAGATAGTTAACCACCTGCGCGTTGTCCCGCGCTTCCGTCAAGTACGCCATGCGCAACAACTGTTCTTTCCGATTCCGCAGGGTCTCCCGAATCGCCTGCTGCACCTGCGGGTCAGCCAGCTCCCTCTGCCCAGCCTGTTCCTTAGCCAGCATTTTCACGATCACGTACCCACCAGTCCGCACCGCAATCGGCTGGCTCACTTCCCCCGGTTTCAGCGCCAACGCCGCCTTTTTCAATGCCGGGTCGGACTGATTGAACGACGATTCCGGAATGAATCCCAAATCCCCGCCCGTCGACGCGCTGCTGTCTTCCGAGTAGTCCATCGCCAACTGCGAAAAATCCGCGCCGGTATTCAACTTTTCTTCGAGCAGCGCCACTTTCTTCCGCGCCTCCGCGTCGTTCGTCGATTTATCGTTTTTGCGGTTGTGCACCGTCGGGTCCGGCCGCGGCGTTACTACGATCTGCGCCAGATGAAAACGCGGCTCCGCCAGATTGAACTGCGCCCGATTCTGATTGTAGAAATCGAGCACGTCCTGATCGGTCACCGTAATCTTGGAAATTATTTCGCGGTTGATCAATTTCTGGATCGAGACTTCCCGCCGCAGCTCGGCCTTCAGGTCATCCACGGTAATGCCGCTGTCCCGCAGCTTCCTCTGAAACTCTTCTTCAGTGTAAGGATTTTTCGATTCGGTGAACTTGTCTTCCACTTCCGCGTCGCTCGCCACCACATTCGTTTTGTTGGCGTGCTCCAGCAGTATCTCGTTGTTGATCAGTTCGTCCAGGATGCTCAGTTTCAGCGACAGCGCTTCTTCCTGTGAGGGAGGCGGACCCTCGGGGTTCACTCGGCTGCGGAAATACTTCTCCACTTCCGCGCGGTGGATCTCTTTGCCGTCGACCACCGCCCACACGTCTGGCCCGGCCGCCACTTGCTTCTTGCAGCCAGCAAGCATGACGCAAGCCAAAACCGCGGCCGCGATGGCAGCCCTATATTTCAAATTTGGGAACTCCTTGGACCGGCCGGCGAGCGGAAGTTAAGCGGCTTTGCGGACGCGGCCGTTGCGGATGCAGGAGGTACACACGCGCACGTGCTTGGTACCGCCGCCGATTGCGGCGCGCACTCGGCGCAAATTCGGATTCCACCGACGCCGCGTTACGTTATTAGCGTGGCTGATGTTGTTCCCAAAACTCGGCTTCTTGCCGCAAAGCTCACATACCATTGCCATTACTCACTCCAACGGGGAAAAGTCCCACAAGTCGAGCATTCATGCTACCAGAGAACACCCGCCCCGGAAAGCGATTTGAGGCCCCTTAACGCCAGAAACCCCGTCTATCCTTATATATCGAGATACACCGGGGAATGAAGCCCCTTCCCTCACGCTCAACGGGCTGCCGAAAGCACCGCCACACCGTACACCGCCAAAGTCACCGACTGCTTCATCCCGCCCTCGAGCACGTCGGTCATCGCCGTAGGCAGCGCCACGGTCTGCTCCGCTTTCGACAAATTCTCCAAAATATACACCGTCCCCCGCCCACCGTAGCGCGCGGACACCTCCACTCCGTCCGGAACCGCCCCGAACGCCGGTCGCACCCCGCTGATTTCAGTCATCCACGTCGCCGCTGCTTTCATCCCCGCATCATCCAGCCACGCTCCAATGTAAGTGATGCGTCCCTTTCCCACCGCACGAGTGATCGCCGCAGGCTGCCCGTCCAGCCAGCCATTCGATTTCCCATAACCCTCCAGCACCTCCACGTCCGCGGCTTTCGCGCTCAGCAGTTCCGCCCACAACTTGCCGTTGCCCGCGCCGAATTTGCCCTCCACCGGCACCGTATCCAGAAGCGCGTAGTATTGCTCCACGCGTCCACCCAACAAATCCGCGAGCGGCCCCGGCTGACGCTCCGTCTGCAATCCGTTATCCTCGTTTTTCATCGCGGTGCGTTGGCCCATTACCAAGTGCCCGCCGTTGCGGACATATTCGATCAGATTCTTTGCCGCCTCATCGGAAAGCACATTCAATCCCGGTGCGACCACCAGTTTGTATCCGCCAAGCGCGGCAGTGGGAGGAATGATATCGATCGATTGCGCGACCGCCCGCAGCGGCCGGTAATAACTAATGATCTCTTCCCGGGGGTTGTAGTTGGCATTGTGCTTTTGCCACTCAATCGCCCAGCGGCTGTCGTAGGAGTGCAGGATCGCCACTTCCGACTTCGGCGAAGTCCCCGCCAACGCCCCTCCCGCCTTGGCAAACTCCGCGCCCACCTGTTTCACTTCGTCGTAGAGCGGCACCGGCGTGCCGTCCGCTCCCACCAACGTGCCGTGATATTCCTCTTGTCCGTTGAGCGCGCTGCGCCACTGCCAATAACTCACCGCATCCGCGCCGTGCCCTACGGCGTGCCAGGCCATCGCCCGCACTTCTCCCTTATCGAGCGAATTATTGATCTTCTGCCAATTCACGGATCCCGGCTGCGTTTCCATCACCCAAAAATTTTTGCCTTTGAACCCTCGCGTTAGATCGTGCGTCGCCCCATTCTCGGCCGCATCCAAATGGCCTTGTCCGATGTAGTCATCCCACGACGCCAAATCCAGATCCTTCGCCACCGTGTAATGGTCGTAGCCGGGGAACCAACCCATCATGTTGGTGGTAATGAACTGACGCGCATCGCAATTCGCGCGAATCACCTCCAATTGATTCTTCTGGTAGCTCCGCCACGTATCGCTAACGAAACGCATCCAGCTCAGCAGCAAACCCGGGTTGCCGTAACCAGTCTGGATGGGAATCTGGTTCCAGTCGAAATAAGTCTCGCTCCAGTACGCGGTGGTCCATCGCGCGTTCAGGTTCTGGAGCGTTCCGTAGCGCGCTTTCAACCATTGCTGGAAATCGGCTTTGGTGGCCGGATCGAACGACACATCCGCGTATTCGTTGTCGATTTGCCAGCCCAGCACCCAGGAATTGTGTCCGAAGCGCTTGGCCATTTGCTCCCCCATTTTGCGCGCCAGCTCGCGGTATTTGGGATTGTCGAAATTGAATTGCTGCCGGTTGCCGTGTTCCGCGCGCACACCTTTTTCGTCGATGAGCAGCGTTTCCGGATATTTTTGCGTGAGCCACGCCGGAGGCGCGGCGCTGGGAGTGCCCACCACGGTATAAATCCCGTGCTTTGCCGCCGCGGTAATCGCGCGATCCAGCCAATCCAGATCGTACTGCCCTTCTGATGGCTCCATGCGGCTCCACGCAAATTCACCCACCCGCACCATGCGCACCCCGGCCTGTTGCATGAGCGCCAGGTCCGCGTCCCATCGCGACTCCGGCCATTGTTCCGGATACCATGCCGTGCCCAGCAAAAGCGGTGGCGGCGCCGGAGCCGCCGTCTGGCCACCAACGCCCAGCGGAAGCAACAAGCCCCCAACCAGCAGCAGCGCCAACGGCAGCGATTTCCACGGCCTCAAAATGATGCTCACGGTGACTCCGATTAGTATTTTCCCCGTCAGTAATTCCTCTATCCGCAACCTCAGCGGTTTGCCCTAACCAATCGCGCGCCCGGTAATCACGCCCAGCCACACCGCCACAAATCCCACCACCACGCTGAGCGCCACGTTCAGCCCAGCAATCAAAATTTCGCCGTCCATAGCCACGCGCAGCGTCTCATACTCAAACGTAGAAAACGTGCTGTACCCGCCAAGAAATCCCACCGCAATCAGGTAAACCCAGTTAGCGCTCCAGCCATTCCGCTGCGCCAGAAACGCCACCACCAACCCAATCAAAAATGACGCACTAACATTAATTACCAACGTGCCCCAAGGAAACCGTCCACCCACTCGTTCCCCAACAAAGTTATGCACCCAAAATCGCAACACCGACCCAATCGCCCCGCCCACGGCCACCAACCAATATTTGGTCATGCCCGGAAGTCTGAACGGTTCCCGTAGAAGTTGTCAACGACGTAAGGCTGGAAGTGTTTTGACGTTGGCGCACACGTCGAAACCGCTTTTGACGTGCGCCTCTACGGTTCTACCCCCTTCTGTTTTCCGTGCCCCACTCTTCCCGGTGCCCCACTCTTCCCGGTTTGGGGGAAGGGTGGGCGTTTAGTTCAGCAGGCTTGATCGAATTCGTCCCAAGCATTTCAGCGCTCGCTGTTGGTTTTTTTAAGCCCCCGCTGCAAGCGGCCGCCTAAATCGGATAATGGGTCGGAGTCCTCCGAATCGTAATCCACCGCAACTCCGTAAACTCCTCCAGCGCCGCCTTCCCCCCAAACCGCCCCCATCCGCTACTCTTCACCCCGCCAAACGGCATCTGCGGCTCATCATGAACCGTCGACCCATTGATATGGCACATCCCCGTCTCCATCCGCTCGGCAATCTTCATCGCCTTATTAATGTCCCGGCTGAAGATCGCTCCCGACAGCCCATACTCCGTATCGTTAGCAATTCGCAAGGCATCCTCAGCGTTTTCAGCCACCACCACAGCCACCACCGGCCCGAACGACTCTTCATGATAAATGCGCATCGCCGGAGTCACTGCTTGCAACACCGTAGGCAAATAGCACGCGCCCACCGATCTCCCTCCGCACAACACGCGCGCCCCTTGACTAACCGCATCCGCGACCAAAGAATCCACGCGCTCGATCGTAGTCCGATTGATCACCGCGCCCACTTGCGTTTCTGGCTGCATCGGGTCTCCCACTTTCAGCGCCCCCGCCTTCGCCGCCAGCTTCTCGGCGAACTCATCCGCCACCGCCCGCTCCACAATAATTCGCTCGGTGGACATGCAGATCTGCCCCTGGTTCATGAACGCACCGAAATTTCCGGCCGCCACCGCCGCGTCCATCTCGGCATCCTCCAGGACGATCATCGGCGCCTTGCCTCCCAGTTCCAGCAGCGTCCGCTTCAAATGTTTTCCAGCCTTCTCCGCGATCAGCCGCCCAATTTTCGTGGAACCTGTAAAATTGATCCGCCGCGTTTTGGGATGCACGATCAATGCGTCCACCACGTCCGCAGCATCCTTCGGCGAGTTGGTAATCACATTGATCGTCCCCGCCGGAAATCCCGCGTCGTTCAGCACCGACGCGATCGCCAGATGCGTTCCAGGAGATTCCTCAGAAGCCTTGAGCACCACGGTATTTCCATACGCCAGCGGAATCGCCACCGCGCGAAGTCCCAGAATCAGCGGCGCATTCCACGGCGCGATTCCCACCACCACTCCCACCGGTTGGCGGATCGCGAGCGCCCGCGTATCGGGCAAATCCGACGGTATGATTTCCCCGATCAGCCCGTAACTCTCCGCAGCGGCCTCGCGCAAAATCCCCGCGCTCAACATGCAATTGAACATCCCCCAACCGAACGTGCCTCCGGTCTCCTCAGTAATCAAGCGAGCCAATTCTTCCCGGCGCGCTTCCAGCAACTCCGCCGCTTTCAGAAATAGACCGCGCCGCATTCCTGGTGCCGAAGAACTCCACCCAGGAAAAGCCGCCGCGGCCGCGTCCACCGCGGCCTCAACGTCCGCGCACCCGCCCGCCGGCACGTGCGATATCGCCTCGCCCGAAAATGGATTTGTTTTGGTGAACGTATTGCGATCGACGGCCCCAGACCATCGTCCGCCAATAAACATTTGCTGATCGCGAATGGTTGCTGCGGCCATCGCTCGCTAGCCTCCTGATTTCCCGCTGCGCCAGCCGCCTCGGCCGCGTCTGCGTCCGCCGCGCTCGCTGTTGGTTTTCTGCGCCCCCGCTGCCAGCGGTCCCTAGATTCCGCTGATCGAGCGGCTCAGCGACTGCGCGCTTTTCCGCAAATGCGGCAGAATCCGGTGAACCATTTCCTCCGGTGAAAATCGTGCGGCGTGAACGCCCACGTTGATCGCCGCCGCCACCCGCTCGTCCGCCGCGGTCACCGGAACTGCGATCGACCTCAGCCCCAACTCCAGTTCTTCATCCACCAGCGCGTAGCCCTCCACCGCAACTCGCTTGATGATTTCCGCGAACTGCGCTTTGTCGGTCACCGTTCGTGGCGTGTACGCCTGCAACTCCACCCGCTCCAGGAATGCCGCGAACTCCTCTGCTGGCAGCGCCGCCAGCATCACCCTGCCCATCGATGTGCAAAAAGCGGGCAGGCGAGTCCCGACCGCGACGCCGATCGACATCACTCGCGCCATCGCCGACCGCGCCACGTAGACAATCTGATCGCCGTCCAGCACGCTCATCGAGCTGGATTCATGCAGCACCTCGGTCAGTCCTTCCAGCACCGGTTGCGCGATGGTCGGCAGCGAAGAGGACGACAAATACGAAAACCCTAGATTCAATATGCTGGTTTTCAGCCGGAACACTCGCCCGCGCGCTTCTGCATATCCCAGCAATTCCAGCGTCAGCAGCAGACGCCGCGCCGCCGCTCGCGAAAATCCGGTGTGCCGCGCGACGTCCGCCACCGTCAGTCCTTCCCGGCGGGTATCGAACGCCTCGATCACCTTCAAGCCCCGGGCCAGCGACAACACAAAATTGGGATTGCCGACGAATTCGTTCAAGTCGTTGTGAGGTTTATGCGTGCCGCCGCCCGCGGCACGCGTTTTGGTCGATCGAGGACTTTCGGGTTTCATTGATTCCCGCCCTGTCAAGCGTCGCCGAATCAACTCCAGCGGCCGGTCAGTGCACGATAATCGCACAATTGTGCAGAAATCGCAAATATCTCACCTTTAACGCCAACTACACATTCTCCAAGGTGATCGACAACGGCACCTTCACCACCTTCGTGAGCACCCCGCAATCCAATGCTCAGCGCAACCTCGAGCGCTCCCTTTCCAACCAAGATGTGCGCCAACGCTTCGTGGCCAACTTCGTGGCTTCCGCTCCGCAGAGTTCTTTCCTCCGCAACTTTGATTTCAGCAGCATCATCACCGCGCAATCCCCGCGCCCCTTCACCGTGTTGGTCGGCTTCGACGCCAATAACGACGGTAACCCGGTTACCGACCGCGTGGGAACTTTTGGCCGCAACACCTACTTCGGGGACGACGAGAGGGTGTGGGATATGCGCCTATCGCACATGATTCATCTCCCGGGCGAACGCTACAAGCTGCAGATCATGGGTGATATTTTCAACAGTCTAAATCGCGCCAACTACGACGAAGTCTACACCGTCTACGGCGCCCCCGATCTGATCGGCACCGCCATACCCCACCACTACCTGGACGGCGTAACCTCTCCAGCCAACTCCAGTTTCGGCAGCCCAAGAACCGCCCTAAACCCGCGCCAAGCCCAGTTGGCCGCAAAATTCATCTTCTAGCCAGCGTTGTGGCCGCCGTTGTGGCGCAGCCACTTGGCGGCGCGGCCCAAAACTTTGATGATTCTCCACTCGCCAATGTGGGCACACTGCCAGCCGCCTGTCTGTTTTTGATTTTGGGTTTTGGATTTTGATTCTAGGTCTTGAAGTCGATGGCGGGTGCCCCACACGTCCGGTTTACGTGTGCCCCACTCTTCCGAGTCTGGCGTAGCGCCGCCTTTGCGCGAGGGCAGACAGGAAGGGGCGTCCAGACCTTACCCGTCGAAAGTAGGTGCGCCACACATCGGGGGGAGGTGTGTCGACCTGTTCTTGGTTGTAGGTATCGCGCCGTGCACCGTCAACGGTCCGGAGTTCCTTCTCGTGCGATCCGCCCGCACCGGCCAGCCCGGCCTCTAACTCCTCCTTATGCGGGCTCGACTCAATCATCCCGCAAGCCGCCAGAAAAACCACAATGGCCCCGCCAGACGCAATCCACAAAGGCGCCGCCAGCCCAAACCGATCCGCCACCGCCCCAGCCACCGCCGGACTAAGCGCCCCGCCAAATATCTCCCCAAACAAAGTAGCCAACCCAATCGCTGTAGCCGCAAAACCCAGCGGCGCCGTCTCCGCCGGAATCAACACAATCGCCAGCGCCGCAATCCCCTGGCCTCCGTTAGCAATGAATCAGCACCGGCCGCCGGCCCACGCGGTCCGACACGATCCCAAAAATCAGGCTGGAAACCGCCCAAGCCAGCGCCAACGCAGAAACCAAAAGCCCCACTTGCGCATGGGTAAGGTGCAGTTCAGGCACGATGAACGGAGCCAGGTAGACCAAACTCATGCGGTCCAGAAACACCGTCCCCCAAGTGAGGAAGAGCAGTGCCACCAGCCCCGTTTCGTAGTTTAGAAATCGTTTCAAAGCAATCGCACAGCGTGGTATTTGTCCGTTAATCGCACTCTAATGCCACACGACGCGAGGAACATACACACCCAATCTTTCCGCGTCAATCTCCATCACCGAATCGCCAGCGGACGCCGCACCAATTGGGGTATAGTTTTGGTGGTCTAATGAGGTACTCAATCTAGCGAACACGGCTGCGAAATTTCTCGGCCCGAAAGGACTTCCTAATGAAAAAAGAAGAGACATTCAAAACAGAATCCAAACTGACCCGCGAACACTTGATCGAACTCCTGAACGGCGACCTCGAGCGCGAGTATCAAGCCATAATTTCCTACGTCGTGTATTCCCAAGTTTTGAAGGGCGCCGAGTACATGAATGTCGCCGGTGAACTCGAAAAGCACGCCACCGAGGAACTGGCCCACGCCCTGGTAATTTCCAACCAGATCGATTACCTGGGAGGCATGCCGGCCACGGTGCCGAAACCGGTCCGCACCTCGGAGAAATCCAAAGACATGCTCCAGTTCGACATGGAAAACGAGGTGCTGACCATCCGCAACTACCGCGACCGCGTAAAGCAGTGCGATGAACTGGGCGAATACGCGATGGGCGAACACATCCGCGAAATCCTGATGGACGAACAGGACCACCTCATCGCGCTTGCCACCGCCCTGGGGAAAGAAGTTCCAAAGGTCTAGCAGTTCGTCTTACGGTTCTACGCCCTTATCTTTTTCGGGTGCCCCACTCTTCCCCGAGGTTGGGGGAAGGGCGGGCGTAGTGACCTGAGTAGTTTGAAGTCCATGATCTCCCCATCCGGGTTGCACGGGTTGAGGTTTTGACGTAGTGTTTTGACCTCCGCTCGGCCCGTCAATCGGAAATGGAACACGCCTTCACCTGCCCGTACTGTGGCGAAGAAATTTCGATGGTGTTGGACTTCTCGGTCCGCCGCCAGACTTACGTAGAAGACTGCGAAGTGTGCTGCCGCCCGATCGAGATCAGCTACTCCGTACAGGACGATGAGCTAGCCACCTTCAACGCCAAGACCATCGAGTAACCGCGTCATCACATTTCCCGCACGTAGTCGATGCGATCGGTTCCAGAAAAATCCGAAGAATTCTATTTTCTCGGCTGCTTGCGCGCGCCGAAGGGTTTTGCAAAGCGAACAAAGCTTCGCATTCGGGTTCTTCGCGCTAAGTTCGACAGGTTGTAGCTTCTCGGATCTGAAATGGCGACAGCATCAAGTCTTCGGAATGTGTACAGCCCCGATGGACGAGGCGTAAACTGTCCCCAACGGGGGTTTGGCCCATGCACGATTCGGCGCACGCTGTAGGAGAATCTAGCTGCTGATGCGCGCTGACTTAAGGGGACTCTCGCAAACGGCCTAGGAGATTCTTCGCTATGATCTCTGCACACGGCGCGCTGTCGGGCTCATATGACTATGGCGAGGTGGCGCGCTCAGTGTTGGTCGCCATCGCCGCGTCTTATGCCGCGCTTGACCTTGCGGGACGGGTAACCGCTGCAAGAGGCCAAGCGCTCCTACCTTGGCTGAGCGGCGGTGCCATTGCCATGGGCATTGGCATCTGGGCAATGCACTTCAAAGGAATGCTAGCTTTCCACCTGCCTGTGCTTGTGGAGTACTACTGGCCGACTGTGCTGGCATCACTCTTGGTAGCCATACTGGCATCCGCCGTCGCGCTGTACGTGGCTAGCCGCCCAAAAATGGGTTGGGCTGAGGCTTTGTGTGGCGGCGTCATTATGAGCGCCGGTATCGCCGGCACGCACTACCTCGGCATGGCCGCAATGAGATTGCCTGCCATCACCCGGTACTCCCCCTTTCTGGTAATCTGTTCCATTTTGCTCGCAATCCTGTTCTCTCTAATTGCGCTGCTGATGGCGTTCGGTCTACGGGAGGAGACCAGATGGACGGTCCCACGAAGGTTTGGCAGCGCCATCGTAATGGGCGCTGCCATTTCCGCTATGCATTACACCGGCATGGCCGCCGCAAGTTTCATCCCCGCTCCGCCTCCGGACCTTGCCCACGCTGTGAGTATCCCTACCCTTGGCAACTACGGAATTGCGGTGGTGACCTTGATCGTGCTTATGGCCGCCATGGCGACATCTTCCTTGGACCGGCGGACCAAGGGCGAAATCCAGCGGCTCAACCAAGAGTTGGAGCGTCGCGTGGCCGAGCGGACCCTGCAGCTTGAAACGGTCAACCAATCGCTGCGGCGGGAAATTGCCGAGCGGGAGCGTGTAGAAGGGGCTTTACGGCGAAGCGAAGACCATCTGCGGCTGGTCATTGACACCATCCCGCAGGAGATTTGGAGCTGCCCGCCGGATGGCTCGCTGGACTTCTGCAACGCACAATTCCGCTCCTACGTTGGCCTCACGCTGGAAGAACTGCAAGGCGATGGTTGGCAGCGCATGCTTCATCCCGATGATCGGGAGCGGGTGACGAAAGCTTGGCGCGAGTCGGTGATGAATGGTACGCCCTTCGAGGAGGAAGTGCGTCATCGCGCGACGGACGGGCAGTATCGCTGGTTTCTAGTGCGAGGCGTGCCGCTGAAAGATTCTCAAGGGCGCATCGTTAGGTGGTATGGCACGAATACCGATATCGAGGATCGAAAGCAGGCGGCAGAGCACCTCCGACTCGTGATCGACACAACTCCCGCGATGCTACACAGCGCTCGTCCCGACGGTTATGTCGATTTCTTCAACAAGCGCTGGCTGGAATATGTGGGTGTTACTTTGGAAGAAATTGGGGGATGGCGGTGGACCAATGTAGTTCATCCCGAGGACGTCGAGGACGTCGTGGGCAAGTGGCGCTCTGCGTTGGCGGCCGGCAAACATTTCGAAACTGAAGCACGACTTCGGCGGGCTGACGGCGAATACCGTCTGATGCTTCTTCGGAAAGTGCCACTACGCGACGAAGCAGGCAGCGTAGTTAAGTGGTATGGCTCCGCCATCGATATCGAGGACCGAAAGCGGGCGGAAGCAGAACTGCGCGAGAGTGAAGCACGCTTTCGGCTAGTGGCCGATAGTGCCCCGGTGATGATCTGGATGTCGGGGACTGACAAGCTCTGTAGCTACTTCAACAAGCCTTGGTTGGACTTCACCGGCCGATCCATTGACCGCGAGCTTGGCAACGGCTGGGCGGATGGGGTCGATCCTGAGGATTTACAGAGATGCCTGGATACCTACATACAGGCCTTTGATCGTCGCGAGGCATTCAGGATGGAGTATCGTCTCCGACGGCATGACGGCGAATTTCGATGGGTTTCCGACATCGGGGTGCCACGATTCAACTCGGATGGGTCGTTTGCGGGTTACATCGGCTCCTGTATTGACGTGACCGAGCAGAGGCGAGCCGAAGAGCAGCTGCGTCAGGCACAGGAGGATCTTGCCCGCGTCACCCGCGTGGTTGCGATGGGAGAACTGGCTGCGACAATTGCTCACGAGGTCAACCAACCGCTCACTGCAATCGTCACCAACGGCAATTTCTGCTTGCGCCGGCTCGACGGTGCGACCTCCAAACCCGATGAATTACGAGCGGCGATCACGGAAATTGTAAACGACGGCACTCGCGCCAGCGGCGTGATTTCGCGGATTCGCGGCTTGCTGATGAAGGAGTCTCCCAACAGGGTAGAACTAGACATCAACCGTATTGTTCAAGACGTAACCAACCTGATGCGCAAAGAGTTCACGCGAAACCGTGTGTCCTTACGCACCGAGCTGGCATCTGACCTGGCCCACGTACCCGGCGACCCGGTGCTGTTGCCGCAGGTATTGATTAACCTGATTATGAATGCGATTGAAGCAGCCAGCTCGTCCACAAACGAGAGGCGGGAAATTCTGATCAGGTCGGCAAAGAAGGCAGATGGTGTTTTGGTCCAAGTTCAAGATTCTGGGCCACCAATTGAGCCTGAGCTGATAAGCCGCATCTTCGAGCCATTCTTCACCACGAAAGCTAAAGGCATCGGATTGGGGCTCTCGATCAGCCATTCCATAATAGAGTCCCATGGTGGCCGCCTATGGACCACGCCCAGTTCTACCGGGGCGCTGTTCGAATTCACTCTGCCAACCGATGCTGCTGATGCCTCATGAGCGAACCCGAGTCAATTGTTTTCGTTGTCGATGACGATCCCTCCGTGCGGAGAGCAATCGAGCGCCTTATCGGATGTGTGGGTCTCGCAGTCGAAGTGTTCGGGTCGGCACAGGAGTTCCTCGCAAGCAAGCGTCCGGACGTGCCCAGTTGCCTCGTCCTCGATATCAGGTTGCCGGGAATCAGCGGGCTCAACTTGCAGCGCCAGCTGGCCAAAGCCAATATTCACATTCCAATCATTTTCATCACCGCGCACGCTGACATCCCGATGACGGTGCGCGCAATGAAGGCGGGCGCCCTGGAGTTTCTCACCAAGCCCTTTCGTGACCAGGATCTTTTGGACGCGATTCAGCTGGCGCTGGAAAGGGATCGGGGCAGACGCCAACAAGAGGCGGAACTTGCAGCACTGCGCGAGCGTTTCGAATTGCTGAGCCCTCGCGAGCGCGAGGTCGTCGCCATGGTGGTCTCAGGCATGCTTAATAAGCAGATCGCGGCCCAGATTGGAACTGCCGTAAATACCGTAAAGGTTCATCGCAGCCGCGCCATGGAAAAGATGCAGGCACAATCTTTGGCCGACCTGGTGAAGATGGTTGAAAGGCTGCGGAGTCCCGCCCCCAAGGGCGGCGTAAAATAAACCAGCATAGGCACCCTGCGTAAACTAAAGCAGCATAGGCACCCTCCTTTCTGTTACACGACATTTACCCACGCGCAATAGCATACTTCTCTGTCTAGTCTCAATATCTGTAATGAGCTGGCTGCTCTCTTGGAGGAGAGGCTCCTTGGGGGCAGCCAGTTTGTCCTGGCGCTCGCCTTTGGCGGCATGTGGTCGGAAGCAGGCAGGAAGCCAGATCCAGCTTGTTCGAGCACGAAGAACTCGGCCGTACTATGTGATGCATGGGAAGAAATGACAACGGTGCGTTCTCTGGCAGCACATGGAAAGAGTTAAGTTTATGAAAAGGGCAGATCGACGAACTAGTATCAGCTCGAATGCAAAGCGCAAGACCCGCGCGTTCAATGTCCATGATTTTCTCGCTTCGGCCGGCCTAGCGAAAACAATTGTGCAGTACCGAAGACGACAGAGGATCTACTCGCAAGGCGATGCGGCCTCGTCTCTATTCTATATTCAAAAAGGCGGCGTGAAGCTGTCCGTGGTCAATGGGACTGGCAAGGAGGCGGTGGTAGCGCTTCTGGGACCAGGCGATTTCTTCGGTGAGGAGTGCCTGGCAGGTGTGCCCTTTCGCACGGGGGAAGCGACCGCGATTGTACCAACTGCCGTACTGATCATCGAACAGACGGAGATGATCCGCGTCCTTCACGAAGAACATAAGCACTCTGACAAATTCATCGCGTATCTAATGGCCAGGAACATCCGAGTCGAGGAGGACTTGGTCGATCGGCTCTTTAACTCCACTGAGAAACGGCTGGCCCTCGCACTGTTGCTGCTTGCGCGCTATGGCCAGCAAGGCCAACCTCAGAAAATGCTTCCGAAAGTATCGCAGGAAACCCTGGCGGAAATGATTGGTACAACACGTTCCCGCGTCAATATGTTCATGAATAAATTCAGAAAACTGGGGCTTATTCATTACAACGGCAGGATTGAGATCCACAGTTCTCTCCTAAGCGTGGTCCTGAACCAATAAACCGGGAGTTCCATTTTGATTTCTTGGCCGACCTCGGGAAACAGAGCAAATACCGAGCAGATAAAGACATGCCGCGAATCCTGATTATCGACGACGATGAAAGAATGCGCCGTCTTCTGCGTGCTCGGCTTGAAGACAGCTATCACATCATCGACACTGGCGACCCCGAACAAGCGATCGCATTGACGCTCCAATACAAGCCCGACGCTATCCTGCTCGATTTGATGATGCCGAATTTTCCGGGCTTTGAAGTCTGTCAAAATCTTTTCGCACTCACCTTTACTCAGCAGATTCCTGTTTTTATTATTAGTGGAGAGACTGCAAAGACGTGCAAGGATTTTTGTCTGAATCTGGGCTCAGCTCGATATTTCGAAAAACCAGTTGATTTTGATCGGCTGAGGGCTGGGCTAGCCGCTGTACTACGAGACAATCAACCAGAGCGCCGAACCGAGGCAAGGATTCGGTTGAATGTAATTCTGAAGCTACGGGGGAAAGACAAGTACGGAGCACCCTTTGAGCTGTTCACTACCACAGAGAACGTAAGCGCAAACGGATTTTGGTGCAGTTGTACGGCCGCATTGGAGAGGGGTGCGAGGGTGGATGTTTTCTTATGCCGCGAAGGCGAACCCTACGCGGGTACGGCGTGCGCAGTTCGAGCTGAATGGCGAGATGCGCCGAACCCCCTTTATGGATTTCGTTTCGTCGGCAAACCAGTTGAGTGGGTCTTAGAGTAATTGCGCGAGAGTACTTTTCGAACAGCCCCGACAATCGTGTCGGAAAACGCTCCAAACGCATTCCGGCTCCCAACCCCAAATGCAGGCACCATCAAAACCCCAAGTTTTACCGAGCCCCGGTAGTTTCACTCGCATCGAACAGCCGCCGAGCGTCATCATAATAAAATCAGAGTTCACCGCCGAAACGGAGTGCGCTGGTGTACTGTAGATGTTGTTCCGCTGTGGGAGAAATAATCGTGCCAGAACCGACAGACACTACCCCCCGAATGAAAATCTTCGGAACCCAGGGCTCCGCCGAAGCCTACGCCATCCGCGATTTTTTTCACCGCAGTAGTGTCCCGCTGGAGTGGTACGGACTTTCCACCGATGCCGAAGCAGTATCCCTCGCGGGGGTCGCCAGTCTCAAAGATCCGCGCCTGCCCGTGTGCATATTTTCGGACGGCACCCGCCTTGAACACCCCACCCTTCGCCAGATTACCGAGAAGACCGGATGCTTCAAAACTCCTACTCAAGCGGAGTACGATCTAATCATCGTCGGCGCCGGCCCCGCGGGCCTCAGCGCCGCCGTCTCTGCCGCTTCCGAAGGCCTGAAAACCATAGTGATTGAACGCTACGCAGTGGGCGGGCAAGCCGGCAGCACCTCCAAGATCGAAAACTATCTTGGCTTTCCGGACGGAATCAGCGGCGCGGATTTGGCTCGGCGCGCGCGCGATCAGGCCAAGAAATTCGGAGCCGAGATCCTGATCCTGCGCGAAGGCGTCGACGGTGATTTTACTCCCGGCAAAGGCCTCGCCTACCTGGCCGACGGCACCAAGCTGGTGATGCACGCAACCATCAGCGCCACCGGCGTAAGCTATCGCAAACTAAATCTCCCCAATGAAGACCGTTTCAGCGGCGCGGGGCTTTATTACGGCGCCGGCGCGAGCGAAGCCCAGCTTTGCAAGAACGAACACGTCTTCGTGGTTGGCGGCGGAAATTCCGCCGGCCAAGCCGCCATGTATTTTTCGCAAACCGCGCGCAAGGTGACCATCGTAGTTCGTGGGGATTGCCTCAAGGAGACCCTTTCCCAATATCTGGTGGATCGAATCCACGCGTCCCCCAAGATCGAGGTGTTAACCAAAACCGATGTCACCGCTCTTCACGGCGACGAAGTACTGCGCGGCGTCACTCTTACCTACAAGCCAACCGGAAAGCAACAGAAGTGCGACACATCCTGGCTTTTTCTATGTCTCGGTGGCGCACCCCACACCGAGTGGGCCGCGGAACATGGTATCGCCCGCGACGAGCAAGGCTATCTGGTTACCGGACCCGACTTGGAGCGTTACCCCGATCACAAATCAAAATGGCCGCTCGACCGCGAGCCGTACTATCTGGAAACCAACATGCCGGGATTGTTCGCTGCTGGCGACGTGCGCCACGGCTCGGTGAAGCGCTGCGCGTCAGCGGTAGGCGAAGGCGCCATGGCCGTTACCTTCGTGAATCGATATCTGGCCCATCTGTAGCAACCAGTTTTAGCGGCATCGCAGTTTCAGGTAGCATAAGACCGTGGAGGGACACAAATGACCTGCTCGCACCTGAATCAAGTTCGCAAAGTCACACCGCACACCCATGGCTGTGAAGAATGCCTTAAAATGGGCGACACCTGGGTCCATCTCCGCCTATGCATGGAGTGCGGCCACGTAGGCTGCTGCGATTCCTCGAAGAACAAACACGCCACCAAGCATTTTCATCAGACCAAGCACCCGATCATGAAGTCCTTCGAGCCCGGCGAAGATTGGGCCTGGTGCTACATCGATGAGATGGAGATTAACCTGTAGCCCGACCGCGGTCGCCGTTGTAGCGCCGCCCAATTCGTGCCATATTGCGTCCATGAGCGACACCCACACTTGGCCGGAATTACCGTTGAACGAATGGCTGGCGACTTACCAGACCCTGCAACTGTGGACCCAGATCGTCGGCAAGATCCGCCTGACCCTTAGCCCAAAAGTGAATCACTGGTGGAGCGCGTCTCTCTACGTCAGTCCCCGCGGCCTCACCACCTCGACCGTCCCCTATGGCTCGGAAGCCTTCGAAATCGAATTCGACTTCATCGAACATCAACTGGAAATTCGCAGCAGCAACGGCCAGCGCAAATCCATCGCGCTCAAGCCCGAGACGGTAGCCGAGTTCTACGAGCAAGTGCTCACCACTCTGAGCGGAATGGGCTTCGATGTAGCCATCAACACCAAGCCGCAAGAGCTCCCCAATCCCATCCTTTTCGATCGCGATCTGCAGCACGCCTCCTACGATCCCGAGTACGCCCACCGCTTCTGGCGCATCCTCCTGGAAGCCGACATGGTGATGAACGAATTCCGCTCCCGCTTCATCGGCAAATGCAGCCCCGTACAATTTTTCTGGGGCAGCTTTGATTTGGCCTGCACCCGCTTCTCCGGCCGTCCGGCTCCCCCGCGCAAAGGGATCATCACCAGCGAAGCGTATTCCCACGAAGTAATCAGCGCGGGTTTCTGGCCCGGAGGCGGCCCGAGCGCGATGGGACCAGCGTTCTATTCTTACACCGCGCCAGCGCCAGCAGGATTAGCCGATGAAAAAATAAAACCAGCCGGAGCTTTCTGGAGCAAGGAAATGTCCGAGTTCTTCTTGATGTATGACGAAGTGCGCCGCGCAGAATCCCCGCGAGCCATGCTCCTGGATTTTATGGAGAGCACCTACGCCGCCGGCGCAAAGCTAGCGAACTGGGACCGCGCGGCCCTGGAGCGCCCGCCCTCCGCAAAAGCCACCGACCACCCGTAGACGCCGTGGCACAACCATTCTTGGTTGTGTCGGCCCGAACGCTCAGAAAAGCATGCGCGTAGCAAGCGATGACGGAAGCCGCGCGCCCTCAATTTCCAACAGGCGCGCTTTGGTGTCGCGTCCACCGTGAGCAGAAAATCCGCCAGACTTCCCGCCCGCCGCCAGCACCCGATGGCAAGGCACGATTAGCGGAATGGGATTTGCGCCCAAGGCCCGTCCGACAGCTCGCGCCGCCCCCGGCTCTCCCACCGCTTGAGCGATCGCTCCGTAAGTAGTGGTCTCTCCAGCCACAATTTCCCGGGCCGCATGGTAGACCAACCGCGCAAACGCGCCGGTCCCCTGCAAATCCAATGTGACGTCGCGGAAATCCTGCGCGTCTCCCAGCAAATGTTTGCGGACGCGCGCGATGATTTGTGAAATGCCGACCGGCGGCGCATCCGATCTCAGCGCGCCAGACTTTCGCGCAATCCGCGATTCGGCAATCTGCGCGGTAGCCTCAGGAAGCTGAAAGTAGGTGACTGCAAACGGCGTGCCAGATTCTCCGGTTTCACGCCAGGCAATTGCGCACGAACCCAGCGCCGTCGCAAACAAACAGTAGCCAGCGGCGGCGCGATCTGCGATCGTCCCGGCCGTTTCGCTGCGCTGTGCTGCTGTTGCAGCGGCAGCGGCTTTCATTTGTCCTCGAAATTGTTGAACAGATTGTTCAGCGATTCCGCCAGCGTAGGATGCGCGAAAGTAGCGTCTCGCAACGCGGTGTAAGGCAGCTTGCCCATGATCGCCAGTTGCAGCATCGACATTATTTCACCGCCCTCGATTCCCAGCACCGCCGCGCCCAAAATCCGAGCGGTCTTGGCGTCGACCACCGCCTTTATGAACCCGCGCGTCTCGTCCACCTCCAGCGCCCGCGCCACGCTGGTCATCGGCATTTTGGCCACGCGAATTTTCCACTTCTTCAAAGCGCACGCCTGCGTCTCCGTCAGACCGATCCGCCCCAGTTGCGGATCGATGTAAACGGTGTACGGCACCATCCGCCCGGCGGTGCTCGCTTTCCCGTGATCGATCAAGTTGGTGCGCAGAATCCGGAAATCGTCGTAGGAAATATGGGTGAACGCCGGCCCGCCCTTGATGTCCCCGAGCGCGTAGACCCCTGCCGCGGTGGTTTTCAATTTCGCATTCACCTGGATAAATCCGCGCTGGTCGACGGCGATTCCCGCCGCGGCAACGTTCAGCGAATCCGTGTTGGGCACTCGCCCGGTAGCCACCAGCAAGTGCGAGCCGGCCACCGCGCGCACCTCGCCGGATTTCCCACCCATCCGCACGCTAACCTGAATTTGCCCGCCCGCGCTTTTCGCCACGCGCGTCGCAGTAGCTCTTAGCAGGACGTCCACGCCGTCCTGCTTCAGGATCGCCGCCACTTCCTTGGCGACGTCGGCATCCTCTTGGTGGAGAAGTTGCGCGCCGGACTGCACGATGGTCACCCGGCTGCCAAACCGCCGGAACATCTGCCCAAACTCGAGCCCCACGTACCCGCCGCCGAGCACCAGCAAATGTTCGGGAACGCTATCGAGCTCCATGATCGAAGTACTATTGAGAAACGCGACGTCCTTCAAGCCGTCGAGCCACGGCACCGCCGGGCGCGCCCCAGCGTTGATGAAAATCCTCGAGGCGTTGAGCTCGCGCTGCCCGCCGCCATTCAACCGCACCACCACTCGCTTCGGCCCGCTGAAGCTGGCCTCGCCCATAATCAGCGAGAGCCCTTTGGTTTTGGCGATGCCTTTCTCGCCGCTAGTGCGGAAGTTATCGACGATCTCGCGTTTGCGCTGCCGCACCCGCGCCATCTCGATCCCGATCGGCCCAGTGTGGACGCCGTAGTCCGCGCCGCGCCGCGCGAGATACGCGACGCGGCCGCTCGCGACCATGGTCTTGGTCGGTGTGCAGCCTTCGTTGACGCACGTTCCGCCGACGTGCGCGCGCTCGATCAGCGCAGTGCGCATCCCAGTGGCTGCCAGCGCCTTGCACAGCGGGTTGCCACCTTGCCCGGAACCAATCACGATCGCGTCGAATCCTTCGGGCGCACTCATGGCCAGGCTCCTTGGGCTTCTAACAAAAGTTCTCTGCAACACCCACAACCAGGGTGGTTGTACCACCACAGCGGTGGGGCACAGCGACTCCTCGCGGTGCGGATTCCAAACTCGGAATACTCCACCGCACAAAACCACGAGCACCGCGTACCGGCCTGAGCGAGCGTGGTGGTCGCTGTCGGTTTTTAGCGCCCCGGCGCCGCCGGCTACAGATGCGAAACGATGAAGAGCCCGCCGCAAACCGCCACCAAATCTTCCAGCAGCGCGATATATAGATCCTTAACCCCGAGCGCGTTCACGATCCTCATCCGCAGCTGATACCCAACAACCGCGCCAGCTAGGCAGCCCACAATCCCGAGCACAGCACCCAACCACCACGCCTGGCCGCCGCCGAGCGCCATCGCCGCGCCAGACAACCCACCGAAGAGAATGCGCGGAATCAGTCCGCCCGGCGCGAGCCGGCTAGGGGTCCTCGGCAACTTGTCGTTCACGATCTCGCCAATCGCCCCCAGCGTGAACACCATCACCGTGACGATCGATCCCATGAACGACAGCGGCGTCCCATGCAAGTTGATCCAACTGAGGTGCGCCGCCCAAGCCGTCACCGCCGGCGCCGTAAGCGCGCGCGATCCGGCGATCACTCCAATCGCAAACGCCAGCAGCAACACGTGTGACTCGCTCATCAGCGACCTCCTTATGTGCTTTGCCTCACGTACTCGGCCCACATTCAGAGTGGCGGTGTGGCACACTGCCATAACCAGAGTGGTTGTGCCACGACGGCGCTGCCACACTGCTCGCGAAAAGACCCGAATGCAACATCTACACAAAGTCAAAAACTGGGAGTCAGGAACCGCACACCTAAGACCGACGTGCGGGGCACCCACCACCAACAGCCGCACCAAAGGCAAAACCTGAAAATCAGGATCGATCCGCACCCTTAAAACCGAACGGTGCGCCACCCAACTGCGACACACACTCCCACCAGCAGAGTGGTCGGGCCGGGCTAGCTTTGGCGGATGGTCTCCGCCAGGAACCACGTGCGCCGCTCGGTCTGATCGATCCAATTCTCGATCAGGCTCGCGGTCGCCACGTCGTTATGCTCTTCGCACACCTCGTGGGTGGCCCGCAAATACGTAGTGAGCTGCTGGTTATCCGACCGCAGCTCGGCGATCATGTCCAGCGGCTCGACGAACTGCTCGTTGTTATCCTTCAGCCGCTGATGCTCGGCAATGTCGCTCACCGAATGCAGCGTGGTTTCCCCCAGCTTGCGCGCCCGTTCCGCGATATCGTCGGTCATCGCAAACAACTGATCGCCATGCTCGTCCAGCAGCAAATGGTAGTCGCGGAAATGATGTCCGCTCATGTGCCAATGAAAGTTTTTGGTCTTCAAGTACAGCGCGAAGACGTCCGCCAGCAGCGGACGCAGCTCGCGAGCAATGTCCGCCGTCCCCTTGTGGCTAAGATCGCTGGGATTGTCTGCCGGAACTTTCTTCCGCGCTTCTACTGCTGCCGTTCCTCCATTCTTTGCGTTCATGGTTCTCCTCCTATAAAAGTATGATCCCGCCCCGCGGGGTTCTGCTACATCTCGGGGCGTCCCTGCGGCACGCCGTGGAATCCGGTGGCACTCTGCTGCACCCTGCTGCAGCCGAAGCCGTCCGCCGTCACTCCCCATCTTTCTACACCCTCTCGCCGCCGCGGCACAACCATTCCCACGAGCGTCCGTAGTGCCCATACCGCTGCCACTTCTTAAAGTCAAAGACAACAATCCGCACCCTCAACGAGGAGGGTGCGCCACCCCAACAGCCTGAAGAATATGTTCCGTTTTTCGCTCAACATAAACTGCAATTTGCGGGAATTCGCAAATTCCCGTCGTTTATTTTCATACACATCCCAGGGTCTATGCTGGCGGCAGCACTGTTTATATTTTTCTCCCCTTGTGCTGCTTAGGCCGCCCGCCGCCCCATCCCACCGGATCGACCACGACCGTCCGCAGCGCAGGCACTTCTGCCGCTTCTTAAAGTCAAAGACAACAATCCGCACCCTCAACCGAGGAGGGTGCGCCACCCAACAGCTGAAGAAAATGTTCCGCGTTTCGGCCACTGCAAAACTGCAATTTGCCGGTCTGGTCGTGCGCCCAACAAAACGTATTGCCGGGAGGCCGCCCTCGCGCTACGGACGGTCGTCAGCGGATCCGGCAGGAGTGCCGGCGCTAGGGCACTACTGGGAGGCTGATGAAACTTGGGTCCTCCGGCGTGTGCCAGATTTGCTCGGTGGCTTTTTGGTAGTCCGCTGGCTTGGCGTCGAAAATGTTCGGGACGTAGGTTTGCGGATTGCGGTCGTATAGCGGGAAGAGAGCTGGACTGCACCTGGACCATGATGCGATGGCCGGGGAGGAAGACGTGGTTCACGGTGGGCAGGCCGAAGCGGTATAGTCAGGGCTTGTTCGGGGGGATGGCTTCGGGGTGCTCGAAGCTGGTGCGGTAGCGGCCGCGAAAAATGTCCAGGGCGATGGCTAGCTGGTAGCCGCCCATCGCGGGTTGCGAGGGCACGGTAGTCGGGATAAACGTCGATCAGCTTCACCACCCAGTCGCTATCGCTGCCGCTGGTGGAGGCGTATAGGTTCACTTCGGGCGCGCCGCTGAGGCGCAGCGGCACGGTGAGCGGCGCAGTCACATAAGTGAGCACGTCGGGGCGGCCATCGACGAAGCGCTGATCGTCGACCAGCCAGTGACGCCATGCGTCGGCGTCAGCTATCGACTATCGGGCGCTGTGCGATACGGCACGGGCTTCGCCGGATCGGAAACGTACTGATCGTACTTTTCCGCATCACCGCTGCTGGCGCTGGTCGCGCCAGCCGCCGCGCCGGGCCTATCGAACGACAAGGCGCCGTTCGCTGCCAGGTAGAGTGGGCGAGGCTTGTTGGGGCATCCCTGGGCGCAGCTCAGCGGCCAGGACTTGAAGCGGTCCCAGTGATTCTCGCCGGTGTTGTAGATAAAGCACCGGCGGCGTATCGGCCTTGGGAGCGCCGTCGAGCAGGTATTGATTGAAGAATGGGAGCAACACGTCGCGGCGGAACTGCAGGGTGGTGTCGCCATCCCACATGCAGCGGACCGAGCGAGAAGCCGTTGTAGTTCACCTGGCTATGCCGCCACGGACCCATCACCAGAAAGTTTTTGTCGTTGCTGGTGTCTTTCGGTTCGACCGCTGCGTAGCTGTGGATCGCGCCCCACATGTCTTCCTGGTCCCACAGGCCCTGCAGCCACATCACCGGCACTTTCAGCGGGACTTTGGCCATGATCTTGTCGAGCGCCTGGCCCTGCCAGAAAGCGTCGTAGGCGGCGTGCTCTTCCATCTTGCGCCAGAACGGAAATTGGTCGAGGCCGTCGAAGCGCGCGAAATCGCCGGCCGAGCCGAGCCGCAGAAATTGGTGTAGTCGTCGTAACCCTCTCGCGGGATGCTCGGCGCCTTTGCCGCGCTGCGGTGGTCTGCTCGGCGAAGTAGTCGATGTTGAGTCTGGCGAAACGCGCCGTAGTGGAACCAGTCGTCGCCCATCCAGCCGTCGACCATCGGGCTCTCGGGAGCGGCCACTTTCAGCGCGGGATGCGGATCGATCAGCGCCATCACGACGGTAAACCCCTCGTAGGAAGAGCCGAGCATGCCCACCTTGCCGTTGGACTCGGGGACGTTCTTCACCAGCCAGTCGATGGTGTCGTAAGCGTCGGTGGTGTCGTCGACGCCGCTGTGATTCAGCGGCCCGATGGGAGGAGGCGTCATGAGGTAGTCGCCCTCGGAGCCGTACTTGCCGCGCACGTCCTGAAATACGCGGATGTAGCCGGCGCCGACGAACACATCGTCGCCCTGCGGCAGCTCGTCGAGCATGTGCGGCGACTCGTTGCGCGCGGTGCGGCCGGCGGCGTCGTAGGGAGTGCGCGTCAGCAGGATCGGGCGCGTGCTTCGCGCCTTTGGGAATCACGATCACGGTGTAGAGCTTCACGCCGTCGCGCATCGGGATCATCTCGACGCGCTTGGTGTAGTCGTAGCCGGTCTTCGGCGCTTTGAAATCTTCGGGGATGTCGGAGGTGGTGGACTGGGACTGGCTCTGGCTTTGGGTCTGGGTCTGGTTCTGGGCGAGCGCCGGCAAGCTAGCCAAACTGAGAGCGAGAACAAGAACTTGCGGCACAACCACCCTGATGGTGTGGTCGAAGATAGTCATTGGGCGCCTTTGTTCGTCAGAGCCGGCGGAAAACGCCGCATCGCTCGGACCGTTGGTGGATCCTGCTGAGTGCGAATCCAGCAATATATCAGATTCAGGCGCCGAATCGCTCCGCGGCGCGAGCCTTCGCTCGGGCGGCCTCTTCTTCGCGATTCTTCGGCGGCGCGGTGGTTTCCAGCGAGTGGAGCAGGCGAGTGGAGATCGCCGCTACTTCATCGACGGCGGAGAGGAACGAGGCTTCGTTGGCCTTCGACGGCTTGTTGAAGCCGGTAATCTTGCGCACGAACTGCAACGAAGCGGCGCGGACCTCTTCCGGAGTGACCGGCGGATCGAAATTGAAAAGGGTTTTGATGTTGCGGCACATGGCGGCATCACCTCACTTGCCAGTTAGAACTACCAAGCTGCGCCGGCGACCGCCGCAGTCTGGGGTAAAAGATCGGCGAAAACAAATCCGTCGCGCTCGACAATCTCGCCGGCGGCGACTGGAATTTCCGCGCGGAACATCGGTCCCGCGCTTGCGAAAGTGTGGAACTCTCCGTTCTCACCGCAGGGATCCACGTGGCCAGGAAGCGCCGCGAGAAGATCTGCGTCGAAGCGGCGTCCGGCAAACGTGCGATCGAGCTGGCGCGGATCGACGCAGGTCAAAAACGCGGAGAGGCCGCCCGCAAGCATATCTTCGGCGAGCTGGCGAGTGTTCCTCCCCCACAGCGGGAATACCGGAATCATCTCGCAGCGGGCGAGCTGCTTTTCCCGGTAGGCGCGAACGTCCTGGAGGAAGAGATCGCCGAAAACGACGTGCCGGATTCCGCCGGCTTGTGCGCGGGCCATCGCGGCGCTCATCGCTTGTTCGTAAATTTCGTTCGAGCATGGCGATGGGATGGGGACCTTCACGAGTGGCAAGCCCGCCGCCGCGGCCTGAATTTCAAGCAGGTTTTCCCGCACCGCATGCATCGCGACGCGCTGGTGGGTGCGATTCACCGTGGTGAGCAAGGCCACCACGTCGAATTCGCCATCCTGGCGCGCGGTGTGCAGCGCCCAGGCGCTATCTTTTCCGCTGCTCCATGCCAGCCACGCCTTCGGCCGAGCGGGGTGCTGCGCGGCGTGCTGGGGTTGTAGGTTGTCTTCCATCGACGGATAGCGTACACCGAACCCCGCCAGGGTGCGATGGTCCCGCCGCGTTTTTGAATGCCCGGCATGGGAATGTAGATCAATTTTGTGAAAAGCACTTTGCTAAAAAAGCAGATGGTCGTTCTCACAAGAAATCTATCAAACTGATTGGGCCGCACGTGGGCGTGTAGCTCAGCTGGGCGAGCACCTGCTTCGCAAGAAAGCAGGCAAAATCATACAAGTGCCGCGTCTGGTGTCGCTTACGCGGATACGTGCAGTGCAATCGACCTCTCGAGTTGGACTGAAGTTGGACCGAGACGAGCGAAACGTTGGCTGACTTTGCGGCTTTCCGGCAGGTACACGGACTGCAAGTAAGCACGGTCAACAGCTCGCTTCGCATTGTACGCCGAGTGCTCAGACTAGGAGTCGAATGGGGCGCTGCGGAGTCTTCACCTCCGGTCAAGCTTCTATCAGGCGAGCGACATCGCGAGCGTGTGGTCACACCGCAAGAGGAAGCGAAATATCTGAGCGCAGCCGCGGAGCCTGTTGCTTCCATAGCCAAGGTGCTCTGCGATACGGGCTTGCGCCCAGAGGAATGCTTCCGCCTGCGATGGGAAGCGATTACATGGACTAATGGTCGTCACGGGACGTTCTCGTAACGCACGGCAAGACACCGGCAGCCCGACGCGTGCTTCCGATGACACCGCGAGTCCGGGCTGTACTAGAAAGGCGCTGGGTGACCGTTGGGAAGCCCGCCGACGGTTGGGTATCGGTAGCGCCGACCCGTAGTGGCCATCTCGAATCTTCGAATCTTCAAGCCTCAAGAAACAACATGCTCGGGTATTCAAGACCCTTAGCGAAGAAGCCGCGAAGAACAATAAAAAGGCAATTCGCCCATTCGTCCTGTATAACCTCCGGCACACTTTCTTGACGCGTCTCGGAGAGTCTGGGTGCGATGCGTGGACGCTGGCGCGGATCGCCGGTCACAGCAACGTGTCGATGTCGTCTCGCTATGTTCACCCTTCCGAGGACGCCGTGCTGACGGCGATGGAGAGGCTAGGTGGGCAGAAAATTGGGCACAGTAACAATCGGGCAGGTATAGACTCAATCGCGCAGCGACTGTTAACGTAGTGAAGATAAACGAGAAAGGTGGTGGACCGTACCGGGATCGAACCGGTGACCCCCCTGCTTGCAAAGCACGCGACTTGATTCCATCTGCTCCATCCATATACTTCCAACTACTAACGTTGCCAACAAATCGGGGAACCTGCTTCTCGCTCAATACTATCCCCAATGGCATGAATACGTTGGATTCGTACACAGTTTGTGCACAGGCAGTACCTGGCGAAGCCTCTGTCGTCGTACGGAGCGAGATTTCTCTTCCGTCTGAGACGGTCGAAGACCGAGATTAGACCGGCGTGCTTCTTGCCGATGCGCGCCCGCACAAAATCGATGATTGCGATGTGGTGGCCGGGTTGACTCCTAGCTCGGAAGCCGTGGCTGAACATGAAGCCCAACGAGGCTTTGAGCATCGCTTCGTACGCTTGTTGAAGGCAAGCCTCTTCGTCGAACGCGAGGATCTTATGGCAGAATTGAGCTTCTTCTCGGCACTTGCAACGAAGCGCTCTATTTGCGCCCAGTCAACCGTGTGTGGCTTGAGCTTGTTCATGCAGCACCGACAAGTAAGACGCGCTTATTATGCCAGACGTTTTCGAGGAAGGCGTCCTTGCGACCACGCCGCGATTCCAGTTCCTTCCTTGTGAGAACCGTATAGTTGATTTCGCGTCCGAGCTGGCGTTCGAGCTTCTGCACTATTTCCGCCATTGTGTCGCTTTTCGGCTTGCCGATCACGAGAACATCAACGTCGCTAGATGCGTCCTGTTGGTTTCGCGCGAACGAGCCATACAAATAGGCCTCTTCTATTCCTTCGATCTTGTTGAGAGATTCTGCGAGGAGGGAAACCGCACCGATGGTCTTCGCGATGATGCTGCGCACCTCATTAAACAGGGGATATTCGCGATTCAGTTGAAAATACTTCTGGCGGCCACTCACTTCCGAATGAAATAAACCTTCGCGCTCCAGACGGCTCAGCTCTTTCGAGAGGTTAGACGGATCGACACTGAGTCGCTCCGCCAGGTCCCGTAGATGGTGACGGGTCGTAGGGTTCGTGAAGTAATAGCCCAAGAGCTTTTGGCGTGCCTTGGATCGCATGTCAAGCATGGTATGAGTCTACCACAAATGTGGTAACTATGAACCATGCTGTCATAGGCTTCTTGACCCTACTTGGTCGAGACGTGAAGCGCGCACCGCGATCACGTCGCCAAGGTCACCTCCACGTCGCGACCACGGTTTAGATTTCCTCAGTTATAGCTTCTCACGATCGAAGCACTCCCCAGTGGCGAAAGGCACGTCCACCGTGTATGAACGTGTGCTTCTGCCGGAGATTTTGCAGTTGCTTGCCTTCTCGAATGTCGCGAGGTAATGTCACACGATCATGGCCCTTCATGGCAACGAGAAGATCGGCAGGAATGACCCTTGCCCCTGCGGCAGCGGCAAGAAATACAAACGGTGCTGTTTGGAGCAGCGAAATGCTTCCTACGGCCTTTGGGCTCGACAGCGTGACGCGTCCGACGAGCTTACGCGGGAGATGATGAGATTTGCCGCGCGCAGGTTTGGCAATCAGATTGGCGAAGCCTGGCAGGACTTCCATGCCACCGATCTCCCTATGCCGTTTGATGAGCACTCCCATGAAAGCCAAATCTTCATGCCGTACTTCCTCTTCCATTGGGATCCACAGAGGCGCCGCAGCGGGAAGCGAGCGGTCAGGAAGGGAGGGATCGTCGCGCGATGGTTCATGCTGGAAAGAGCCGGCAAGCTCTCCGAAATGGAGCGTTTGCTTCTTGAACAAGCCACGACGCAGGCGGTTACCTTCTTCGAGGTCCTCTGGACGGATGGCGATGAACGAATTGGGCTGAAGGACATCCTACTCGGCACGGAGACCGAGGTTATCGAACATTCAGCGTCCCGGTCATTGCGGAAGGCAGATATCGTTTACGGACAGGTGTGGAAACTGCAAGGACTTTCCATCCTGGGTAGTCTTGCCCCTATCTGCATCCCGCCGACCTGGAAGGCCGAGGTGTTCGAGCTTCGGAAGAAACTGCGGAGGAAGATCGCCAAGCAAAATCGGGATTTGGGCGCGGAGGACCTTGTTAGGTACGCGGACAGAATTCGGCTTACCTACTTGATCATTCGGGATGCGCTGAATAGACCACCCCGGCTTGCGAACACGGATGGCGATCCCCTCGTGTTTCACACCTTACACTTCCGAATTGAATCGCCAGAGGCGGCGTTCGAAGCTTTGGCGCCTCTGGCCATGGGCCGATCCAAGGAAGACCTCTTGGCCGATGCGCAATTCGATGAGGATGGAAGACTCCGTGCCGTGAACTTCGATTGGCTCAAGCAGGGGAACAAGAAAATCTCGACCTGGGACAACACGATTCTCGGCAGTATCAAGATATCGCAGAGTTCTCTGATCGCTGAAGTGAATTCCAAGAAGCGTGCCAAGCAGCTTCGAGACAAAATCGAAAAGGGGCTTGGTGCTAATGCGACTCACCAGAGGACTGTCGCTCAGACGGCCGACGAGATGCTTGCCAAATCCCCGAGACAAGACAAAATGCGGGCAAAGGATGAAGAGACCGTAGACGACATCCTTCATGATCCGGAGATGAGAAAGCAAATCCAGGAAGAGGTTCAGAAGCAAACCGAGGCCTGGGTTTATCAGAAGATTCCCATTCTTGGTGGCCGGACACCGATGGAAGCGGTTCGCGATCCCGACGGGAGAGAGATCGTTGAGTCGCTGCTCTTGGATTGGGAGCGGCGGACCGACGAGGGCGTGTATCAACCGGGAATACGGCCTGACTTCAATTGCGTCCGCAAGCTGCTGAAACTCATGCCGACAATGTCATCTGACGTTCGCTCGTGAACGGTCCATCGGCGGACTTGCCGAAGCGATGGCAAAACCAAGACGAGATTCCAAACGCGAGGACCGAATCCGTAATGAAGTTGTCGTCGACAAGATGTCGTGCTCGAATTGTGAGTACTGTTTCCCCACCCGCCGCTGGGAAAAAAACACTGGCCCTGGGTCTTGCTCGGGGTATCGGCGGCGAGTATTGTAGAATTCGCAAATCCGGAGTATAGCGGTCTGAATTACGGATTATCACAGGCTCGCGCAAACCGGCCGATACCTCGAATCGTAGCCTTTACCGGACGCCAACTCATTTCCTCGACCGGAGAAGGAGAGGGCCAGCATGGCAACCATTCTGCGTGACACCCGTTTTGGTTTCCGCCTGCTACGAAAAAATCCTGGCTTTGCAGCCGTGGGTATTTTTGTTCTCGCGCTGGGTATCGGCGCGAACACCGCCATCTTCAGCATCCACAGCATCCATCTTCGTCGTGTTGTGTCTGGTGCAGGTGGAGCGTATGATGCGCGAGACCGACGTCCCAAACCGCAAATTCCAAACATGCTGCTGGGCCGAAGGAGGCCGATATGCGAATTCGATTCTTCAGTCTGACTATTCTGGTGATGCTGTGCGGGTCAACGCTTGCGCACGCAGCCGCGCAACCGACTTACTATCTGGCTCTCGGCGATTCGCTCGCGGTGGGCCTCCAGCCGTCCGCGAGCGGCGATGTTCCCACGAATCAGGGCTACACGGACGACCTCTTCGACGTGTACCACCTGATCAAGCCGGGGCTTACGCTGGTCAAGCTTGGATGCTCCGGCGAAACCACGTACACGATGATTTACGGAGGCATATGTAACTATGGCGCTGAGGGCAGCCAGCTGGATGCGGCCGTGAGCTTCCTCGAGACGCACAAAGTCGCCCTCGTCACGCTTGACATCGGTGCTAACGACGTTGATGGCTGCGTCACCCTCAGCCCTCTAAACCTCGACATGGGCTGCGTCGAAACAGGTTCCATGAATGTCAGCACTAACCTCCCGATGATCCTTCGCGCGCTGCGGAGTGCGGCGGGCGAAGGCACGCCGATCGTTGGCATGAACTATTACGATCCGTTCCTGGCGGCGTGGGAGCTCGGCCCGGCCGGGCAGACGCTGGCCGCTCAATCGCTGGCGGCTGCGACGGGGTTCAACACCGCACTCGAGGGCATATATCAGCTGTTCGCTATTCCCGTGGCAGACGTCGCGAAGGCCTTCCGCATCAGCAACTCCACGCCTATTCCCGACTTAAATATTCCCGTTAACGTATTTCTGACGTTGACCTGGACATGGATGGCTGCGCCCGCGCCTTATGGGCCAGACATCCATCCGAACGCGGCTGGATACGCCGTCATCGCCGGCGCGTTCGCCAAAATCCTGATTCCATAGCGGCCTCGCTACTTCCTGAAGATGCTTTTGGGCTGGCTACTGGTGTTCGTATGAAAAATAACGGCTGTGGGTGATTTCCGCGCAAAAATCATGAACGGACGAGCGGGTACCGCCTGTCCCTCGCCATAACTCTGGCCGATCGCAGAATTAAAAAGCCTTTCAAACACGGTGAAAGCGTACTCTTCTTTGGTGGAAGAGAGGGCTTCACAGGTAAGGAGAAAACGGCAGGCCTTTCCATTTCAGGGCCTGAACTTCGCCAGATTGCGCAGCTTTCTTCGGCGAACCAGCGTCAAACGAATATATCAAGATGTTTGTATCGAGAAAGAACCCACCGTTCATTCATCTCGTCCCGACTAAAGCACCGCCCCGCCTGTGCATGCCTCAGTCGCTTCATCAGAGCGTCGAACTCCTGCGCGCCGCCGCTCTGAGCTGTAAATTTCTCCAGCCCTTCGCGGAACATGGCATTGAGCGTCTTGTGCTGCGATTTGGCTAGCAGACGCGCTTGCTCAATCAGTTGCTCATCAGCGCTAGGCGTAATGTTTTTCATACGGAAACAGTGTGCGCGGCTTTCGTGCAGCTCGCAAGCGCCCTGGATCAAGGTCGCGGGAGATCCAGCAGCACGACATCCGAGCGCTCCTGCACTCGTTCAAGGACAACTTCACGGCCGTCTGGCGAGATGTCGAAGTCGCGAATATCGAAGTCGGAGGTGAGGTTCGTCAACTGCCGCTGGGCGCCAGTCTCCAGGTCGATGAGCCAGAGATTCTTATGTTGCAGCTCTCCTCGCAGGACCACCAGTGCTCGCCCGGTGCGCAAAAACGTCAGATGCCCGTCCCCTCGTGTTAGGGTCAGGGCCGGCAGCGGATGCGCTGCGCCCTCAGCTGTGGCGGCTTTCACCGAAAACGTGGTGCCGATGTCTGGTCCCGAATAGATAACGAAGCTCCCGTCGGGCGCCCACGCGGGATCGACCGAGTACTCCTGGACAAAGAGATTGGGGGAGCCGCCGTCAACTGGGATTCGGAAGAGGTGTGGGACCCCGTGATTGCTCGCCGCCGCGGTGATCGATCGGCCATCGGGCGCCCATGCTGGAGCGCCCTGGAGATCGAGTGAATCAGTCACGACATGCGCGTTGGTCCCGTCGGTCTGCATCTCGTACAGCAGCGTCTGCTCATGTTGCCGGACAGAGAATGCGATAGACCGTCCATCGGGCGAGATGGTTGGGCCGCCACAAACTCGCGCTCCCTGACCGTTCCACAACTCCGTTTCACTTCCGTCGTTGGCGAGCTTCCATATACTCTGGCTCGTACCAGTCGCAGAAACAAACAGAAGATAATTTGGACCTAGTCTTGGTGCGAACCCGGTGCCGGAAGTTAGCGAGATTCGATCTGCAGCCGAAACCCCGTTGGGTGAATCGGCGATCCGCATGCGCCAGAGTGTAGTCTTCGGGCTTGCGAGTGTGGCCACCAGACGGCGATCGTCAGCGCTCGCCGCCAGCGACGTGTACCGATCAACCCCAGAGGTCAGCCGGTGGGGAATGCGGCGCTCGACGTCCATGCTATAGAGCCACGGCCCCGAACCATCGGGATCGCTAGCGAGGTACAACAGCGTTCGCCGATCCAGTAGGACCGGATGAGTCACGCGCCCATTGTGCGAGGTGATCCGTTCCCGGCTTCCGCCACTGGGAGTGATCCGCCAGATATCCAATTTGTCCGGCAGGGACCCCTCAACGAAGTAGACGAACGCGCCATCTGGCGACCACAACGGAAAATGAGAGTGGAGACCGGGAGGCGCAGTGAAAATGGGCCGATCCTCCGCTCGCCGGCTGCCGTCTGAAACGAACAGCGGGTCCCCGGGGCCAGGCGTGTGGTAGGCGAGTCGGGATCGGTCGTGCGACCAGTCGTACTCGGCCACCCCTTCAAGGTACGGCTTCGGTGATCCGCCCAGCGTTGGCACCGCCCAGATCCCGATGTCGCTACCGCCGGACTCGTTTTGCTTGCGAACCCAAAACGTTACAAAAGTGCCATCAGGCGAAAAGCCCAGAGTGCGGATCGATGGATTGACGAGCTCCGGCGCGCTCCCCCGAGTCAAGTTATGGAACTGTCCAGAACCAATCTGGGTAACCCAGACGTCCATCCGTCCATCCCGGTCCGACAGAAAAGCAACAAACTGACCGTCGCGGGACACCGCCGCTTCCTCGGCCACTCCATCAAAGTCCGTGACGGTCTGAATTCGCGCGTCGGCAATCGGGTTTTGCCAGAAATACTCCGTCTTCTGCAGCAAGAGGGTTGTGCCGATCGCTAGAACGACTCCAGCCGCTGCCAGCGGCAAGACCAACTTCCACTTGGTTCGAGAGGTCGATATCGCCGAGGGTTCCGGCGGCGCAAGGGGATTGGGCGAGGGGGCATTGTTCCCGTTCACCGGCTCGGCTTGGAGTTTCCGGCTTTGCGTCCAGGCATCCAGCTCCGCCCGGAAAGCGTAGACCGAGCCCATCGTCGCATGCAGGTGTCGGTGAATGGGCATCCCCTCGCCCTTCTCCCACCGCTGCACGGTCCTCACGTCGCGGTTGAGGTAGACCGCGATTTCCTTCCACGAATCCAGGCGGTCTTCGCCAGGCCTTACGGAAGACGGGGTGCCAGGGGATGGGGATGGTACGCCCATCGCATCTCCTAATTGAATATGCGATTGTCGGGAGCCGCCCGAAGTGTCCCGCATTGTAACGTTCCCGTTAAGCGGCGGCAAGATACAGCATTCGACGGCAAACAAAGGCGTAGCTGCAATTCCGCGCATCGCCGTTTGACGACGCCTGCCAGGCTGTTTGATCGTATGCCCGAAGCTAAAGCGTTAAAGCGCTGAACGGTAACTCCCGGGCGGCACATCCTCTGCCAGGTCTTAACGTTCCCTGCCGCCCGAGTAGCCTTCGGCGAACAAACAGCGAATCTCAAACCTGGAGGTCTTTATGACCAGCAAAACTTTGCGGTGGGCTGTAAAAATTATGGTGGTCCTGGCGTTGGCGGTAGCTACCGGCGCCCGGGCCCAAGCGCCGACGCCCAGGCGCTTCAGCGGGGTTATCAATGACTATACGCCCGCAAGTGTCACTCCGATGGGTCCGTGGGAAATTCGCGGCCCGTGGTCTTTAAAGCTGAAGGAAGAGTCTGGCAAGGCCGATTTTTCTGCGGCCTTGACGATGGAAATGTCCGATTATTCGCGAACCGCTTCGAATGTCGACACTACCTCCGGCACCGGCTCCCGAATGCAGCACACTCATCACATCACAATCGAAGGTGGCACAGTCACGCCGATTCCTACTGGCGGTTTCGAAGTGACTGGCCCAGCCACCATTACCAAGGACGGCAGCCCGGCGCCCCTTGCGGCCTCTACGCTATCTGTTGACATCACTGGAGGAACAACCCTCGAGTATTCGAACATAACGTTGACATTCGTGGGTGGTGCAACGGTTCATTTCGGGTCCCAGGCGATCCACGGAGTCGTTCGCAAACCGAGACCGTCCGACTAAGACGACAAGCATTGACGGGTGCGCCGGGCAAAATGGGGGCGGCCATGTGTCCGTCCCCCTTGAATCAATGCCCAGCGCAGAGATCACTTTCTATAGGCCGACTTATTGGGAGTTGACAAGGAACTGGGTCAATTCACGGTGTCGGCGACACGCGGCTCCAGAATTCATCGAACTCTCGGGTGTCACCGGTCAATCGGCGCATCGTCGAGCACTCTCGTAGTTTTGATTCTGTCCGAATACGCCGTAATTCGCCCAGAATCGATGCCAAATTTCGACTTTGCGAGATCAATCTGCCTGCGACCCGCAAAGACGCGTATGCAAGTCAGACCGGCTATCCCGCCTACGCTTAGCGATGGGAGAACGCTGAGGACGGGCTCTGCTCAGAGTCTGCTTCGCTTCCTCCGAGGTCCATCCGTTCGATTAGACCGTCTGCGATGGTATAAGCATGCCAGACCTCGCTGTCTGAAAGCACAGCGCCACCAAGGCTCTTCACAAGCTGATGGACTCGGACATCGGTCTTGCGCGCTCCACGGTCGATCACCTCAATCGGTTCGACATGAGGATCGAACTCTTTCCACTGGCGGCTCCAGTAGGCACGAATCTCTTCTTTCCCGACTGCACGCCCGCCTTCCGATGCCTTGGGCCAACTGACGCTCTCCCTCATCAGCGCCAACGCACCATCGATATTCCGTTGGTTGAAAGCAGAGTAGAGCTGGGCTATGAGCGTCAGTGTGTTTGCCATATAGTCCTCCGTGTGGATGATCATTCAGCCTGCATGAACATTATAGGTCCTGAAAAACGCTATGACTCAATCGGAAGTGCCCCGGCAGGCACAGTAGGGGTGGGGCTCGGCAGTGACCCCGGGGCACTTTCGATTGGGGCGTTTGAACAAAGCCGCTGGTGTTTGCGGCGGACGCGGTCCATCTATGGGTTTTGAATTGGGTTGTTGACTTGGCGTAGGAGCTGATTGCCGACGGGCGATGCATTGAGTTTTGCTGGATGGAGCAAAGAAGCATGGGCCAAAGGGGTTTTCGAGTGTGTTGGCATAGGTATGGTTGCCTGTTTTTCCTGTTCTCGCGTGCGCAGACACACCTCCAGTGTGCGTGCCGAAACCCACGAACGATTCGTTATGGAGTGCCGGCTACGAGCTGTCAACGAAGTGGCTCGCTGCTGCTAATTTCCAGCGGATCTGTTGTGCCGTGAACTTTTCGATCAGGACCATTGCACCACCGCAGTGCGGACACGACCAGGAAACTGGCGATTTCGTCTCTGCGGTCTGCGGTGCTGGGAGGCGCTGAGGCGAGATCGCCTCCAGCAACCGTTGGCAGAGTGGCAGGAGTTGGGTTCGCTGCCGATTCGCAAGGAATCCGAAGAAGCGGATGCGCACGAAGCCACGCGGCAGCACGTGCAACAAGAACCGACGAAGGAACTCTTCGCCACCGACCTCCATCGTGCGTTGTCTACTTCCGCGAGCGTAGTCCTTCCACCGGAAGGCCACCTTGCCGTCAGCCACCTTGACGAGCCTGTGATTGGAAATGGCCACTCGGTGTGTGTAGCGTGCCAGGTAATGAAGAACATGTTGTGGTCCTCCGAAAGGTCGTTTGGCATAGACCACCCAGTCATGACGAAAGAGCAATCGCAGGAACGAGTGGAATGCCTTTTCATCGGCGAGATGTTGGATGCTTCCAGGGAAGCAGAGTTCTCCGTCACGAAAAGCGCGCTTCAGGCCGGCGATGAACTTGCCGCGAAACACTCGGCTCAACCCTTTCACCGGGAGGAAGAAGGCGTACCGGAGGCGAACCCAGTGTTTGCCGTCGAACGAGAGACCACCGACTGGGATCACGCAGTGGATATGTGGATGATGCAGAAGGTTTTGGCCCCAGGTATGCAGCACACTCAAGAAGCCGATCTGGGCGCCGAGATGTTTTGCGTCAGCCGCGACTTCCAACAACGTGGCGGCACTGGTGCGGAACAACAGGTCGTAGACGACCTTTTTGTTGTGGAGAGCTAGCCAAGAGAGTTCATGCGGAATCGTAAAGACCACATGGAAGTAGCCGACGGGAAGCAGTTCTTTACGGCGTTCAGCGAGCCACTTGTCGCGAGCGCTGGTCAGACACTTCGGGCAATGTCGATTACGGCAAGAGTTGTAGGAGATGGCGCGATGACCGCATCGGGAACAGCGATCGAGATGGCCTCCCAGGGTGGACGTGCGGCAGTGCTCGATGGCGTGGAGCACGCGCAGGTGATGCCACGTAAGCCAGGAACGGTTCTTCTCGATGAAGCTGTTCTCGTGTTGGCGGATGACATCGGCCACCTCGAAGGGTGGCCGGTTCACCGCTTTTGTAACTTCCGCGAGAGTATAGCGCTTTCAGGACGGGAGACGTCGATCGCCCATCGGGGGCACCGGCGGGGCGGCGGGGCTTCGGTCGTACGCTTACGCTAAATCGAATCAACGCCTATACCATAATCTTTGCCGCGTTCCATGACCGTTTCCACAAACTCAGCGACATACTTTTTCTCGGCGGTGAGTTCGGGTGTCGGTTCCTGATATTCGGCGGTGACCTGCCGATTAGGAACTGTCCCGCAGTCGGTCAGCAGCCGGTAAGCGGTCTGGACATCGCCTTTTTTCAGAGCCCGTTGGACGGTCTGAATCGCGTCGGTTTGCAATCGCAAAAAATCCTGGCGGGATTGTTCATTGTACTCTCTCATCTGATCCGCGTTGTACCACAAAACCTTATTGATGGTCCGGCGATGCCGTTTTTCCCTACGGGCAATCTCCCGGACCGACTTTCCCATTTGGCGCAGTTGGACGATCCGTTGCTGCTGGGCCGCCGGTACATAGAGCGCGATACTGGCACCATTTGGTGCATTCTGATGCATTTTCCCGCAGGCAATTCCTGTTGGTGGAACTGCGGGAACTGCCGGGATTACTTTGGGAGCGGGAAGGACCGAATCATTTTTGGACATGGCGTTTCTCCGGAATTCCACCACAACAACCCAGAAACGCAACCACCAATCTTGGCCTCGATTATTGGTGCAGTGCTTGGTGGTGTCAACCGATTGGTGCGCTGGCGTTGCCGTTGCGGGATCGCCACCATCGTCTTGGGATAGATTGTCTCGGATGAGATGGCCCCTTCTCGCAGCGGCGTTGCTTTCTGCTGTCTTATCGCAAATTGCCATCGTTCCAACAGTTATCAATCCGTTCGCGAAAACGTCGCGGCGGTCACCCTCCAAACTGATTCAGAAGGTTATGCCGAAGGCTACGCAGGGGATAGCGACTCGAGGAGCGGCATTCCGGTATCAACGGTTTTTCTTTCGATCATTCAGATTCTCACCTTAGTTTTCATTGCTGGGCAAGCCTTCGCCACTGGGCGCTCGGCTAAAGCCGCTTCCGAAAATGTGGCGGCGGTTCGGGAACAGGTCAAGCTTCTAGACTCACAGATTGGCGCTGCGAAGAAAGAAACCATTTTGCTGAATCGGGCATACCTAACCGTGAACGAATGGGTACAGGATTCTTCTGGAAAAAGAATGGTGCTGAAGTTCCGAATCTATAATCCGAGCAAAACTGCCGCGCGTATCGAAGAGATCGAGTTTGTCGTTGACGGGGTTAGTTCGCGGACATCTTGCGGGAGGATGCTGACTCCCAGAGAGGGATATTGGGTCCCCATTCTGTTAGTGGAATCGTCAGCGGGCGGATAACCTACGTGGACATATTCCGCAAAACTCGGCACAGGAAATTCGCCAAGAACTGCGTGATCGAAGTGGGAGGGAACGCATATTTTGCCGACGCCGAAGGGGTCGGCTGGAAATGATGAGGAAGAGTGGACAGAAGGGGAATCTGACGCCGGGTAGGCGACGTAACAAGGCGCAGACCGCCGCCGACCGATCAGCGTAGTGCTCGGGGCAAGCTGAAAGTCGTTTCCACCCGGTGTTCCACTCGGCCACTTCGCCACCCACGGTGCGGTAGCACTAGAGTTGAACACGGTTGTCCGATGTACCCACGAGCAACAGATGTACTTTTCGGTCCGATAGATCAATCACAATTTGGTAGCGCAACGGTGGGGCAGATTTCGGACTCGGAAAAGTTGATGTGCTATCCCCGATACTCTACTCGGCCAGTTCCTGCCGATGGACTTTGAGCAGATTTCGAAGGGCGGACAGAATCGAGCCCTTCCGTCCCCCCAAAAGCTCCAACATCCAAAGTAAGAGCAGCAAAACGATAATGGGCTTGTAGAAGGAGAATGCCGGGTTCACCACCGAATGGAACAAAGTGTTGTAAATCATCCGGCCAATAAAGATTTCACCCAAAGCAAGGAAGATGGCTTCGCAAGCCCACCAGGATTTTTTCCAGTTTTGGGTTCTGTCCATGTCGGGCACCGGAGCCGCCACATTGCTGGCAACCTGCCGTGGTCCGGCCTTAAGCACCGGCAGCTTGGCATCGAATTTTGCAATGGGAATTTTTTTCATCAGAGTTCCTGCCCTTCACAGTCCCTGAATCTCCGCAGAGTACTGATGAATCGCTCGAACGAAGACGGGAAACCGCTGGTGGAGAAGTGAGGAGGAAAGGCCGCTGATCAAGATCCCCCGATAGCGGGGTGACGCAACGGCGGCAGGTCAACGGAAGATGCTGCATCAGCTGCGCAAACACCAGCTTGCCTCGGTTCATCGATGGCCACCGCAAAATCGCGCTTCGCAGAGTGGGAGAAGCGGCATTCGCAGTTCAAATCGAGACCGAAGGAATTCATCAGTTATGCGTTTCTCATCAATAAATTACGGGAGCTAAGAAGCAAGGCGGTGGGACAGTACTGATATGTTTCAAAATTTAACTGTACAATCGTTTGCGTCGCAGCGATTCGTAAATAACAGCACTTTCATGGCCGGATTCGCAGATGACGCCTGAAACGGTAAAGGACACTTAGATTCTTAGAAGGCCGTCTGGACGATTTGATTTTGGAAAGCGTTGCCGGGTATGGAAACTGCTCCCGGACCGTATCGTTGCGCCGGAGCTGACTCAATGACACCTGGTGAACGCAAGCAGCTGCTCGACTCATACGGGAATGCCCCTGTGATCTTGCGCGCTGCCCTGCGAAGCTTTCCAAAACAGATGTGGCGCTACAGGTCCGCCCCTGGCCGCTGGAGCATTCACGAATACGTGCTCTATCTGGCCGACAGCGAGGCCGTCGAATATATCTGCTGCCGCAGATTCGTCGCAGAGCCCCGCTCGCCCGCGCTGACGATTGACACTTCCGCGTGGGCAGAAATGCTTGGCTATTTTCATCAGAATACGAGGGAAGCCTTGCGAATCATCACAGGTCTTCGACGCTCTACGCACCGCCTGCTGGCAACTTTGCGGGAATCGTTGTGGCATACATCATTCGATCATTCGCTTCACGGCAAAATCAATATGGAGATATGGCTTGAGATTCAAGAGCGACGTATCCCCGCCCAAATCGACCGTATGAAGGAGAACTATCGCGGCTGGTTGAAGTTGAACCCGCCAAGTAAGTCGCCTTCAAATCGTCGCCCCCCAAAAAAAGCGGGACCCATGTCTGCTGGAACTTGCTAACTAACACAAGCTTCGGTCGTTCCAAACGGTGTAGGCAGCGGATGTGTGATTTCCGTTTCAATTACGACGCGGTTGTGCCGCAAAATCCCATCAATCCCACCACTTATGGGTTCACGGGGATAGTTCCGCAGACCTTAACTGATGCTTCCGTGCCGATCATCAGCGTCACTGGCCTGTCCACCCTCGGGTTCACTGCCAACGGTCCTCAACCGCGAATCGACCAGACCTAATGAAGTGTTGGACGACTTCACCAACGTTGTAGGCCACCACACTATATCCTGCCGGAATGGGCAGCCGCGACGCAAGCCGCAACCTATTCTATGGCCCCGGCCTCAACAACAATGGGACACGGCCCTGATGAAGAATGTTCACGGTACCGAGCCCGCCTGCTTTCAACCCCGTGTATTTGCGGTACTTGGAATGGCCTGCAATGTGGATCTGCGCGACGCGTTCCGGTGGGACGCTGTTGACGTTGGTTGGTCTTCTACCGCTTGGCCAATTTGCTGGGGTGCAATCGTCGGTTCGTGGCAAAGGAGATCTCCTCTGGAATGCCCGTCTCCTTACGCTGTTTACGATCCTTAGCCCAAATCTCTGGCAAGTACAGGCGCCACGCGTTCGGGAGACTGGCCTGTCCCGAGTTCCCTAAGGAAAAGGCCGATTCAGTCCGCGCCATTAATAGCCTTATCCCGAGCCTTATCCCTCCATGCGATGGAAATCTGCTGTGAAACTGCCAAACTTTCGTACCGGTTCAGCATCTCGCTTCGCCGGCACTGCCACGCAGTGTGACGCACTTCCTATGTCAATCCCTGACCTTGCAAATTCAGTGGCGGAAGCCCGGCGGTTGCATCTACTGCTCCGTCCCTCTTTCGCTTGCCAGGCTGCCTGGTCATATCGCGGGTCTCCCCAAAGTGAGATTACTAACCGCTGTGCTTGAAATACCGTATTCCATAGCAAGGGCAACCGTTTTCAGTAGAGGCCTGTCCCTGCCAAGATTTAGCTGCGTTGGGATCTCTCTTAAGTGCCTTAGAATCTGGTGCCAAAATAGTGACGGCCCACTGGACCATGAATTGCTCTCACTCGCTTGAACGGGAGGACTCTCATGGTGCAGGCATCGAAGGTATTCTTTATCGTTGTGTTGGGATTCTTGTTGACCGTATCTCCAGTTTTTGGCCAGGCGGAGGACGGCTCCATCGCGGGCACGGTGCGGGATG
>CAWCKP010000010.1:0-551706 GCA_963796165.1 uncultured Acidobacteriota bacterium | reverse complement strand
GCGGGAAATGCTTCGCAAGTCAGGAATCTCTTGGGCGGAAGAACTGACTGGCGTGTGTCATCTCACGGGACGCGGTCTTTTGATCGACACGAGGATCCGGGACGATTCGGAACGGAAGGATAGAAGCGCCGTCCAGGCGAAACTACGCGCGCGTTCCGGTCTGGTGGTCGAGAGCATACTGACCTTCTTCCGGCACGAGCCAATTCTGATAAAAACAATTGCCGCGCGGGCCAAAGTGTCGCCGGCACTTGCCTTTCGAGTTCTCTGGCGTCTTTCGAGGCTGAACCTCCTCGAAGTGCATGGCAGCGGACCGAACCGATATTGGAAATTGAACGAAGCGGGCGGAATCCTCGACCTCTGGGCAGCCGAGGAAGAGCCGCCAAAACGCGTAACGAGTCTGTACGTGTGGAGCAGGTCCTCGCAGGATCTGCTTCAGAAACTTCCCGAGCTCGACCGGCTCGATCGTAAATGGGCTGTTGGCGGGACCGCGGCGGCGAACCTTTACGCGCCGACATTGAGCAGCGATCCGGAGCTGCCGGTCTGGGTCGACGCTCGTTTGCCCGCCAAGGAGATCGCATCGGCGTTGGGTGGCGAGGTCGTCGATAAAGGATCGAATCTGCGGATCTGGCAATCCGGCGACAACCTGCCTCTCAACCTGGCCACCGTGGCACCGAAGGAACTGTCGCTGAAAACGCCTCGAATGCGCGCCTTGTCTCACCCGCGCGTGCCTACATTGAAGCCGTAACCGCCGGAGGGCGTGGCCCGGACGTAGCACAAACTGCGCAAAAGGATTCTGTCTTCCTAACCACCATGGACGCCAAACCGAATCCACAATTGCTCTACACACCAAAGGCGCTCGAAGCCTGTGAGAAGGCCTTGAGGACCATCCTTAAGAAAATTGGACCCTGGGGCACGCAGCTCATCTTGATCGGCGGCATGACTCCGAAATACCTGGTCGGTAACGCTCCGAAAGATATAAAGGAACACGTGGGCACCACTGACCTCGATGTCATCGTGGGCGTCAGCCTTTCGACGGAAGAAGAAGAGGCCTATCGGACGCTGCAGCAGAATTTAAAGGAGAGCGGATTTGCGCCAGCGAAAAATCCAGAAACCGGCCAAGAGGAAACCTTTCGCTGGGTACGCGATGTCGACGGAGTGAATGTGGCGCTTGAGTTCTTCTGTCCCGTTGGTAATGGAACGGCCGGAAAACTATACCGGAATCCCGGCAAAAACGTCGGCTCAAAGATCAGCGCCATCCGCACCCGAGGCGCGGAACTTGCAGGGCAGGACAATTTCACAGTGCTGCTCAGCGGGGACACGCTCGATGATGGAGGAATCAAGGAGGGAGTGGCGGCAAAGGTGGCGAACTTCCTTCCGTTCCTCGCGCTCAAGGCGTTTGCCATCGAGCAGCGGGACAAGCCCAAAGACAGCTACGACGTGATTTGGACGCTCAACGCGTATAAGGACGGCCCTCAATCAGTTGTTGAGGAAATCACCAAGAGCCCGATTCTTGCTCACGGCGATGTTGGGGTTGCAGTTGGATGCTTGCGAAAGAACTTTGCCAGCATCGATCATTCTGGACCCGCGCAATACGCTCTGTTTGAACAATTCGGCGGCAGTGAGGAGGAACGTGTCGTTTCGCGCCGATACGCGCATGGAACCATGACGGAATTCCTGAAGCACTGGGATGAGAGGAAACTACCCTCGCAAGGATGAGAAGGAAAACGAGCGCTCACAACGCTGGGCTTTGGAAACAGACGCTGAGAGCGCTCATGCAATGGGTGCAAAGGTACATAACGCCGTTATGCGCTTGTCCTGCGCTACCTGTTTCAAGAGTAGTCGTTTCAATTTGAACGGATGAAAGGGCCTTTCCACATTTTGGGCAGAGTCCCATGGTTTCTCCGTTCCTACGATTCCCTTGCTCGCGCAAAATTGTTCTCGATGCGCTGAACAGAACCGGGAATATAGATTAGACCGGCGAGCAACGGCCACAGCAGGGCCAGCACTCCGCGTACTTCTCCATAATGAACAGGATTACCCCACAGCTTAGGGCTAGCGGCCACTTTAAGAACCTAACCAGGGTATCGCCTGCGTTCGCTAGCGTGGGGCTTGTGAAGTAGCAACGGATACCGGCCCAAAACAAATCAGCGAAAACGACGGCTCCGAGCACGACGTACCAGCGGTAACGCAGCAAACAGAGTGGGACGGCCACCTGTGAAATAAACGACGGCCAATTAGCCCACTCGATTGTGCAGAGATATATCCACTTCTGGGTTTCTTCTGGTGAGGATTACGGTAATTGGACCTGCAAGGTTTCTCCGCTTACTAACCTGCTCATTGCCTTATAGCACTAAAAGGACTCCCCGACGCTTTAAGTCGAGCCGTTTGCCGATGTGCCGGATGGCACGGTCGTGGAGGCACAAGATTCCTCAATTGCCAATGCCAGCACAGGTCTGCGCAGGTATCTGTCGGCCGGGAAGTCAAAATGGAATCCCGGTTCAATCGATCTCAGCTTGCGCTGACAAGAAAGTCGAGCAAGTCGTCGCGGCAGATCTCGTCGAAGTAGGTTTTCTTGCAACTGGCGACGAACAAGTTGACGGCGGCGCGATACCCCAAGTAGGTCTTGCGCGATTTCTGCTTGCTGCGCTCGATGTAGTCTCGCGCAGCTTGGGCGACTCTGGTTGCGAGGATCAGCGTTGGGAATGCGGGGCGGAGGCGCAGCGTGCAACGCAGCGGTGTGTTCGAGGGGTTCTCCGTCCTCCCTTCGGACCAGGGCAGTGTAAGCGGCAGCGACATCTTTGCCGATCTTGATTGGGGTGCGCTTGCCCCGGCTACTTGGACGTAGGAAGTAGGTCGCTCCCTCAATCGGAATCGGCCGATGATTCTTCGAGAACTGCACGTTGACGAATGGAAATTTGCCGTCACCGGCGTTGATTCGTGCGATGAGAGTGTAATGCGCCATATGAGTTTTCCTCGCCAGCGTGAAAGATTCATGTTTGAACGCAAGAGGAAAACTCAGAATGTGGCAACAGAATGTGGCAACAATTAGCGGTTTTCTAAAGGTAAGCTTCTTGAATTTTGCAAATTGTGGAGCCGAAGGGATTCGAACCCTCGACCTCCTCCATGCCATGGAGGCGCGCTCCCAACTGCGCCACGGCCCCGGTTAAGATTACCACAAGTTTCCAGCTTCCCGAATAGCGCGGAGGTGCACGAAGGTGCACGAGGTGCACGCGCGTATCGTGCAATTCCCTTCCTTCGCCCACCCTGCCCCGCTGTTCCCACCGCCTGCGGATGATCGTGATAGGCTTGCACTTCTTACTCAATCGCTGCGGAAGGAATCTCAGTTTATGACCGCGGGAAAGCAAACTGGTTTGAATCGCCGCGAGTTTCTCCGTCGCTCCGCATTAGCCAGCGGCATCGGCCTGGCAAGGACGATTGCCGGCGCACCACAATCCGGAGTCACCATTGTGTCGGATCCCGACGATCCAATCGCTTCAGCACCGGCGGCGCAATGGGCAGCCGGAGAATTGGCAAATGCGCTCTGCGAGCACGGAATCATAGCGCGCCGAGCGCCGCGGATCGAATCATCCGCCGCTGACGATCTCTGCATCGTGGCGTCGGGCAGCGCCCAACCCCAAGCCCGAAAACTTTTGCAATCAGCGAACGTTTCAGTTCCTGCAAGTGCGGAAGCTCTCGCCTTGGTACCCGCGAGACTCGCGGGCCGGCCGGTGTCACTTGCCTGCGGCTCCGATATCCGCGGCTTGGTTTACGCCTTGCTGGAACTTGCTGACCGCGTTCGCTGCTCCGATTCTCCGCACCAAGCCGAAGCGCTGAATATTCGCCGAGCCGTAGTCGAGCAGCTGACCAACGCGATTCGCGTCATCAGTCGCAGCTTTGAGAGCGATCTCGAGGATAAACCCTGGTTCAACGACCGCGAATTCTGGAAACCCTACCTCACCATGCTGGCGGCTCAGCGCTTCAACCGCTTCAATCTCAACTTTGGCTTAGCGTACGACTTCACCCGCCACATTACCGATTGCTACTTCCACTTTGCCTATCCATTTCTGCTCCCCGTGCCGGGATATGACGTTCGCGCCGTCCCGCTTCCCGACAGCGAGCGCGACCACAACCTCGAGATGCTGCGTTTTATCAGCGATCAAACCGTGGCCCGCGGCATGGACTTCCAACTCGGCCTGTGGACCCACGCCTTCCAATGGGTCGATAGTCCCCAAGCCAACTATACGATTTCCGGGCTCACCCCCGAGACCCAAGCGCCGTACTGCCGTGACGCGCTGCGTGCATTGCTCGATGCGTGCCCGGCAATCAGCAGCCTGGCATTTCGCGTCCATGGCGAGAGCGGCGTTCCCGAAGAAAGCTACGACTTCTGGAAAACCGTGTTCGATGGAGTGGTCAAGACCGGCCGCCGGATCGAACTCAATTTGCACGCCAAGGGCATCGATCAGCGCTTGATCGATGTCGCCCTGGCCACCGGCATGCCCGTCACCGTTTCTCCCAAGTTCTGGGCCGAACACCAGGGCCTTCCCTATCACCAGGCTTCGATTCGCGAAACCGAAAAACCTCCCGCCCAGAAGCCAGGTGATTTCTTCGCCCTCAGTTCCGGGTCGCGAAGTTTTCTCCGCTACAGCTACGGCGATTTGCTCACCGCCGATCGCCATTATGGCGTCTACACACGAATCTGGCCAGGCACCGAGCGCGTCTTGCTTTGGGGTGATCCAGTCGCGGCCGCGGCTTGCAGCCGCGCCGCCGGCTTTTGCGGTGAGCAAGGCCTGGATTTATTCGAACCTCTCTCCTTCAAAGGGCGCAAGGGCTCGGGCGTTCCCGGAGGGCGCTGCAGCTACCAGGACGCCACCCTCCGCCCACCATACGATTGGCAGAAATTTCTTTATACCTACCGGGTGTGGGGACGCCATCTTTATAATCCCGCTGCCGATCCGGACGTGTGCAGACGTCTTCTACGCAAGCAGTTCGGACCTGCAGTTCTAGCGGTTGAAGCAGCGCTGGCGCAGGCCAGCCGGATTCTTCCGTTGGTAACTACCGCACACGCGCCTTCTGCCGCCAACAACGCCTACTGGCCCGAGATGTACACCAACATGGCGATTGTCGGGACCGGTGAGAACACCATTTATGGCGATAGTCCGAGCCCCAAGGTGTTCGGCAATGCCAGCTCGTTCGATCCCCAGCTATTTTCCAGCGTGAATGATTGCGCCAAAGAAATGCTGGGCGGCTAGCGCAGCGGAAGATTTTCTCCGATTGATGTTGCGCAGTGGTTGGAGGACATGGCCGATTCCACTACCAAGTACTTGGCCGAGGCGCAGGCAAAAACTCTGGATCGGACGAACCCGGAATTCCGCCGCGTGGAGATCGACCTAGCGATCCAAGCTGGTCTCGGTAATTTTTTTGCCGGGAAGTTTCGCGCGGGCGTGCTCTACGCCATCTTCGCACAATGCGGCGATGGCAACGCCTTGAAGCAGGCGTTAGCCTCATATCGTCGCGCGCGAACGGCTTGGGCCAATCTCGCGGAACGAGCCCGCGGTGCTTATGCCGCCGACATTACTTATGGACCAGAGAAACACCTGCGTGGCCACTGGCTGGACCGCCTCCCGGCCATCGATGAAGACATCACCGCGATGGAAAAACGGTTGGGAACCTCCGCCCCGGCCGAGGACGCTAGTGCCACCTCGGACCACCGACAGGTTGAGCAAGCGATTCGCGATGCTCTCGGGCGCCCAATGCGGCCAGCCAACCGCTGGCGCCACGCTCCTGCACCGGCCTTCCAGCCAGGCACACCTTTGCAGGTTGAGTTGCAGATTGAGAAGAGCAAGGCATCTCCAGTTTCGTTATCCGCGCGCTTACTGTATCGCCACGTAAACCAGGCCGAGAACTACGACCTAGCCGAAATGAAACAGCATGATGGCCGCTACTACGCGGAGATTCCCGCGGCCTTCACCCAATCCCCCTACGCTCTCCAATACTTTTTCGAAGTCCACCAAGGCCCAAAGCAAGCCTGGCTCCTGCCAGGTTTTGACCCAGACCTCACAACTCAACCGTACTTCGTAGTGCGCCGCGCCTAAGCGGTCACCATCTCCGCCAGTCGTAGATTCTATCTTGAACATCAAACAAATTTATCGACGACGGAAGCGCTGAGCGAAGCAAAGTGGGTGCCTCAGGCGTTGATTTCACACCGCGGTTCTCTACGTTTTTGACCTGGCTCACTCCCGCTACTTGTACCAGCTATAGCCCATGGTGAAAAACAAAGAGAGTGGGTAGCCCGGATTGAACCGGCCTAGGCCGGCACTGGAATGGTGGACGAGATCAGCTTCCAGCAGAATCGCGCGCTTGGGCTGGCGGAAAACTCGCACACCCATATCCAATTGAGGCGTGAAATTTACTTGCGAGGTTGGGCCCGGCGGCGACTGCGGAAACACCGAATATCCCGGAGGTATCGCTCGGTTGGTGAACAGTATTCCACCGGCGGCGGCGACAAAGGGAACCACCTTGTGGTTCTCCTGAGTGAAATTCCATTGCGCGTCCAGCGGCTTGAAGCTTCCGCCATAGGTGGTCCAAATCGAAGTAGACACGGTGTAAAGCGGGAGGACGTCGACGGCAATCTCCAGTTCCCCACGCGTCCAGCCGTTCCAGGAGGGCCTAGTTACCACCCGCCCGATGCGGCCACCGGCAAACGCGAACTGGGCATCGGATTCGCTGGACAACGCCGCGCCTCCTCCGGCCAGCACCCCGAGCTCCATCGGCCGAAGTTCGGAAATTCCTGGGACGCCGTTTGAGCGGCGAGTGGTGAACAGCAAATGGACAGACAAATGAGCAGACCAATGAACACAAATACGACCGCGGAGATAGTCTTCATCCCGGGTCTTCGAATTTTATGCAGAGGCGCACGGTCGCAAGAAGGACCGCAGAGTATGACAGCGCAGCCCACCCGGTCAAGCAGGCGCGACAGGAATTCGAGCGAAGTTGGCGCGCTTACATTACAATGTTGCCCCTATGCCCAAAATTACATTTCTCGGCGCTGCCGGAACCGTCACTGGCTCCAAGTATCTAATCGAAGCTGCAGGAAAACGCCTGCTGGTGGACTGCGGATTGTTCCAGGGCGAAAAGGAATTACGTCTGCGGAACTGGAATCCACTGCCCGTCCCGCCCAGCTCGATCGACTGGGTGCTGCTGACCCACGCCCATATCGACCACACCGGATATCTGCCACGGTTAGTCCGCGACGGATTCAAGGGCCCGATTTTCGCCAACGGCGCCACTGTGGAATTGTGTGACATCCTGCTGCCCGATTCCGCGCACCTGCAGGAAGAAGACGCGAAATACGCGGCGATGACCTCGTCCAGCAAGCACAACCCGCCGCTCCCGCTGTACACCGTGCCCGAAGCCAATACCGCTCTGCAGCAATTGCGAAAAATTTCGCGCAACGATGCGTTCACCATCAGCCCGGAATTTTCGGTGAAGCCGCACGATGCCGGACATATCCTGGGATCGTCATGGCTCGAACTCACCGTCACCGAAAACGGAAAACAAACTCTGATCGTTTTTTCCGGCGATCTGGGTCCGTACGACATGCCCATCCTCAACGATCCTGCGCCTCCGTCGCGCGCCGACTTTTTGCTGTGCGAATCCACTTACGGGGACCGTGATCACCCTGCTGGATCAGTGGAAGACGCGCTGGCCGCGGTCATCACCCGAGTATCGAGCCGCGGAGGAGCGCTGGTGGTTCCCGCGTTTGCGGTAGGCCGCACCCAGCTATTGATGTACTACCTCCGAAAGCTTGCCGCGGAGAAACGCATTCCCCAGCTGCCGGTGTACGTCGATAGCCCCATGGCTATCAAGGTCACCCAGATGTACGCCCACCACGCCGAGGATTACGACGCCGATTACGCTCGCATTTTTCAACAAGGTAAGGGTGATCCGTTGAACCTGCACAGCGTTCACCTCACCTCTACCCCTCAGGAATCCATGCAGATCAACAACGTTACATCGCCCTGCGTCATCATTTCCGCCAGTGGCATGGCCACCGGCGGACGCATTCTCCATCACCTGGCGCACCGCCTGCCCGACGCCAAGAACGCCGTCTTACTAGTGGGCTATCAGGCCGTCGGCACCCGCGGCCGGGCTCTCGAAAATCACGCCACATCCGTGCGAATCTTCGGCGAAGTAGTTCCGGTCCGCGCGGAGGTAGTCGAGCTCCCGCAACTCTCGGCCCACGCCGGACAGAGCGAGCTGCTGCGTTGGCTCTCCGGTTTCCAGGCCCCGCCACAACAGACCTTCCTGGTCCATGGCGAACCGCTAGCCCTAAACGCCCTGCAAGCGAAAATCAAGGAGCGCACCCCGAATGGGAATGTGACCATTCCGAATTACATGCAGTCCTTCGATCTATAGGCCGCTTCGTAGTGGTGGGATCTTACGGTTCGACGCTTTTTTCCTCCCCGGGTGCCCCAGTCTTCCCCGGGTTTGGGAAGGGTGGGCGTTCGCCCCATCGCCGTTGAAAGTGTGTGCCGAAGCCCCTCTCGTCCCGCGTCCTGCATGTATCCTGTGCTAAAATCCGCGGCGAGTAGGGAGCGGAGCGAATGGCTTTAGCATACGATTTGATTCCGGCAGGAACGCGGGTAACCGCAAACGGCGAGAGCGCCGTCGCGGATATACGTGAGAGCACCACGCGGACCTTCGTCTGCGCGCTGGAGATCACCGACCAGATCGAACAGGAATCGGTGGACATCTCGGTGTTGGGCTCGGCCGACGGCCAGGAATGGGAAAAGATGCCGCTGCTGAAAATGCAGCAGGAGTTTTATCGCGGCCGCACCCGCCAAGTTTTAGATCTCACCTTCCGCCCGGAAGTGAAGTTCCTGCGCGCGAAGTGGGAGCTGGTCCGCTGGGGACGCGTAGCCCCGACGCCCATGTTCGTCCTAGGATTCCGCCTGGAAGAAATTCCCGCCTTCACCCGCGCATCCGCCAGCTAGCCCCAAAAATTACGTACTTTTGCGCTCTATTCGGCCGCCGCATTCCGTGCTAATTTCGCGCAGCAAGCATCGAAGGACAGACCGTGGCCAAAAATCACGTCCCGCCGGACCGCCAACCACCCGCCGCCACGGCCCCGGCCAACACTGCTAATTTCGCCGACCGCGCCACCCGGGCTCGCATCGAGCGACAGGCGCGAATCTGTACCATCTGTCGCCATCCACAGCGCACGGATATCGAGCGCAGTTTTATCTACGGGGAGCGTCCCGCCGCCATCGTCCTCCGCTCAAAGGTCTGGCCCAGCGCCGTCTACCGGCACGCCCACGCCGCCGGGCTCTTCGAACTTCGCTGAAATGGGCTCGAATTTCGCGGATTGCCAACACCCACCCGGCACATCGATCTTCGCGCCGTCCGCGAACTTCAAGGTCGCCAAGCTAAACAATGCGATTTTCAGGATCAAAATTGCTATCGCACTGATTCCATTCACCCGGCGGCTTTCTAATCAGAGCATGCGAGGCATTTAGGGGGACAAAAAAAAACAGGCAAGGGAGATGACGCCAACAGTGGGACCCAACTGAAACTCGATCGAGAAGTACCAAGCCGTTCCCGCGAATTCCGCTTAGCCCTTAAGCTTGGCGAGACGCCCTTCGGCGGCGGCTACGGTTTTCTCGGTCTTGCAGAATGTGAAACGGACTTGCTGCGAGCCGTCCGCGGGATTGCGGTAAAAGCTGGAGCCAGGGACGCCGGCCACGCCGATGTTTTCGATCAGGTGGCGAGTAAACGTCACGTCGTCGGAAAAGCCAAAGCCGGAGATATCGGTGATGATGTAGTAGGCCCCGCGCGGCTTGAAGCACTTGAACCCTGCTCCGCCCAAAACCCCCAGCATGCGGTCGCGCTTCTGTTTGTAATCCGTGGCCAGATGGGTATAGTAGCTTTCCGGGAAGTGCAACGCGGCCGCGCCCGCGGCTTGCAGCGGCGCCGCCGCTCCGACGGTAAGAAAGTCGTGGACCTTGCGAATCGACGAGGTAACTTCCGGTGGAGCGATTGCCCAGCCCACTCGCCAGCCGGTGACGCTGTAGGTCTTCGATAGCGCGTTGATGGTGATGCTGCGTTCGCGCATCCCGTCCAGGGTGGCCAGGGAGATGTGCTTGGCGCCGTCGTAGAGCATGTGTTCGTAAATTTCATCGGTGATCGCGAAGGTATTCCATTTCTGGCACTGCTCGCCAATCAACTCCAGTTCCGCACGTTCGAACACTTTCCCGGTGGGATTGTTGGGGGTATTGACGATGATCGCTTTGGTGTGGGGTCCGAACGCCGCAGCCAATTCTTTCGGATCGAACGACCAATCCGGTGGGCGCATCTTCACAAATCGCGGCGTGGCTCCCGAAAGGATCGCGTCGGGTCCGTAGTTCTCGTAGTAAGGCTCGAAAACCACCACTTCATCGCCGGGATTGATGATCGCCAACATGGTGGCCATCATCGCTTCAGTGGATCCGCAGCAAACGGTGATTTCCCGCTCGGGATCGATGCGCACGCCGTTGGTCTTTTCGAATCGCTCGGCGATCGCATCGCGAAACGGCTTCGCGCCCCAGGTGATAGCGTATTGGTTGATGTCCGCGGCAATCGCTTCCTGCGCCGCTTTCTTGATTTCCTCCGGCGCTCCGAAATCCGGAAAGCCTTGCCCCAGATTGACGGCTTTGTGCTTCATGGCCAGCCGGGTCATTTCGCGGATCACCGATTCGGTGAATTGCGAAGCCTTGACCGAAAGCTTCGGACTCTGCCGCGCCTGCTCGGGGGCCACCGGGTTCATTGCTTGCCTCCATAGAGGGTTCGATAAATTTCGGCGTTGCGCATCACCATCTGGACGTACTCGCGGGTTTCGGTGAACGGAATGGATTCCACCAATTCGGCCACTTCCTGAAAGTTCTGGCCGGACTGCCACAGCGCCACTCGATCTTCGCCGGCGTTGTAGGCCGCTAGCGCCGCTTCCACCCCGCCCGCACTTTTCTCCAGGCTGGCGAAGTAGGCGCTTCCCAGACGCGTATTGTAGTCCGGATCGAAGAGCCGCGAATGAGAGTAACCGGCATGGACTTGCCGGGCCATGCGCCGCGCCGTCTTGGGCAGCAGTTGCATCAATCCATCCGCACCGGCGTGCGAAACGGCTTTGGGGTTGAAGGCCGATTCCTGCCGGATCAATCCGGCCACCAGCATAGGATCGATGCCCGCACGCGTCGCGTTACGCATCAATTCCGGGGCAAAGGGCAGCGGATAAGCAGCGCGCCAAACCTCGCTGGGCAATTCGTCCGCGCGCCGCGCCTCGATCTGTGGGCAAATCTGCCGAACCGCGACGATGGCCGCGCCGTACTGCCCGGCATTGTCGGCTTCTTGCGCGGCATCGAGCAGGAAACGGGGTTCGCCGGTAGCGGCGTATGCGGCGCGTAATTCGAGTTCGGCGGACGCGTCCATGGCGATCGACCGCAGCGCGTCGGCACGCGCTTTCTGGGCCGCAACGCTCGGCGGCACCGAATCTCCCATCGGCTTCACCGGGGGCGGTTGCGGGATTAGCGCTAGAACCGGCGCATCGGTGCGCGGGCCGCCGCCCAGACTTTGCATGCGCGCCTGGGCAAGCTGCTGAAAATAGTTTCGCGGATAGCGCATCTGGAGTTTCACGTAGTAGCCGCGCGCTAGCGGAGAATCTCCGGCGCGCTCCGCCTCGCGCCCCAACCAGTAGAGCGCGTCGGGTGTGAAGGTAGAGGTAGGATATCGGCGCAGATGCGCCTCCAGAAGTGCGGCGGCATCCGCGGTCCGCGCGAGGTGGGCCACCCATGCCACGCGCCACTGCGCGGCGTCCGCATCGTTGGCGTCCGGAAAATTCGCAGCGACGCGGCTGTAATAACCCGCGGCTTGACTGCGTTCGAGGGCCACCCAGTAGTAATTGCCGGTGGCGAACAGCGCTTGCTCGGTCCAACCGCTCTGCGGAGCGCGCCGCGCCGCTTGCTCGACAGCGTCAAGCATCTCCGGCTCCTGCGCGTGGGAGCGGTAAGACTGCGAGAGGTTGTACAAGCGCTCGGCATCCGCGTCGGGGTCGCTGATCTTCAGGCTTAGCAGCTCGTTCGAATTAGCGCCCATGGCCACCCGGCACTGGATCTGGCGAAGCAGCGCGCGGTCGCGTTCGGGGCCGGAAAGATTGGGGAGCAGAGTGGAGTAAGCATCGAGCGCCGCCAGCCAATTGTGGGCGGCGTAGAGCTCGTTGGCGCGCGACTGTTGCAAGTCAACGGGAACCTGCGGAGTGCGATCGCCCAGATCCCGCGCCAGGAATTTTTCCTTCAGCTCGGCTTCGCGCGCTTCGGTGCTGGTGGGATAGCGATACATCACCGCCTGATAATCGCGGACGGCGGCTTCCAGTTGCTTCGATTGTTCCCAAGCTTGGGCGCGCAGGAAAAGAAATTGCGGTCTGGCGGATACCACTGGATCCGGGCCCAGCGCCGCGATCGCTTGGTCAGGCTGGCTGAGCGCGAGTTCGGTTTCCGCTAGCGAAGCAACGGCCTGCTCACTCATCACCGAACCGGGATAGCTGCTGCGAAATGTTTCGAACAGTGCTGCGGCACGGGCATTGTCGCCCATCGCACGAACCGCTTCGGCCTGCCAGTACAGCGCGTACTCACCGACGATCGGATCGGCGGTGGCGGATTCGAGCGAGGCTGCGGCGGAAGCGTAACGCGTGCGCGTGAAATCGTAGTAGCCCACGGCGAGAGCGGCGCGCTGCCTAAGCTCGCCCGCGCTTTTTTTCTGCGCGAGTGCGGCAAGATGCTGGTAGGCGCCCTCGTCTTTCTCTTTCATAGCCCGGCACCACTGCTCGAGTTGCGCTTCGAGCGAATTATTGGGGGATGCGGATTTTGCCGGCGCCTGGGACAAGGATTGGACTGGCGCTGCGGCCGCCGGCTTCTTTTTCCTAGCCCGCGGCGCGCCAGTTGCTTTGGCGGGAGCAGGAGCGGCGGGCGCAGGGGCGGCCGGTCGAAGAGGGGCCGGTGCGTCGGCACCGATTGCTGGAACGGCCGGAGACTGATCGCCTGTTGCCGGAGACGGTTTTGCGTCCGGCGGGGGCGGAGCGGCGGCCGGGTCTTGCGATGTGGGAGGCGGCAGCGTTTGTTGTTCAGCAGGCGTTGGCGCTGGTGCGGGCTGGCTTTGGCCAGTGGGCCCGGAAGCACCTTCCGGGGCCGGGGCGGCGTCAGCCGGCGGAGCGGCGTGGTCGTCTTGTTGTTGCGCAACGACAGGCGCGCAGAGCAATAGGGACACAATGGCGACCGCCAGGACTGCGCCGAGGACCCTGAATTTTTCTCTCATCGCAGAACGATCAGTGTTGGAGGACGGGCGAGGGATAAGGGTATCGTCCGAGCGCTTCGGCATCGCCTTCCGCCAGGATGGCCACCATCCAGGCGTGGAAGTAATCCACAGGATGATCGAGGATCGCGCGAAAACGGCGGTCGTATTCCTTACGGGCTTTATCGATGTCTCCTCGCAACCGCACACAGATGTCTTTGTTCTCACAGCCCAGCCGTACGTCCTTGGGCCGCAGCAGCTTGATATCTTGCATCGCCACTTTGGCGACGCGGTTGGCGCGCCGGTGAAGTTCCTGTTGCTCGCGCGTCAGGTTCGATACGTCGAAGGCAGCGGCATCGCCGGTCTGGGCCTCACCAGTCTCGCCGGTTTCCCGAGCCGGCGCTTCGAGCGCCTCGGCCGCATTGACGCTCGGGGAAACAATTGTATCCGCTTCTTCGCTGGTCCACTCGGTCGCCGGTCTGCTGGCCACGGGTGGCGGTTCCGCGGTTCCCGGGTAGGCTTCGAGTGTTGCCGCGTCCCCGGCCTTGGCGCCCCGCTGGCGCGAATGCAGCGTGATAGTGACGAAATTCGATAGAACGGCAAGCGCGGCCGAAAGCGACGCGGCAGCGGTTTGCGCCCGCACCATAGATGGTAGCGCATTCGTGGGCCGGCTGGAGGAGCAAGCGGAAATCAGATCGGAATAAGCCGCCTGCAGGTCTTCGACGGTCCGCTGCAGCGGAATCAAGTTGTCGCGTAATGCGCGCGCGACGGCGTTCTCGAGCGCATTTTCCCGTTCCCGCGACGTTTCGGCCGGCTTGGTGGTCGTAGTCATCCGCTGGAATCCTCTCCAGCAATTATGGAAATGGTGGCCGGGGGTGTCAATTGGCATTCCCTGTGGAGTTTCTCAGCGCAATACGTTTGGGTGGAAATTGGCGCGGCTTGCAACGAAAGTACGCGCTGCAATCAGGCGGGGCGGTAACGCAAGACCTTGGCGCTCATGGGAATACAGGAACCTGAGCCTTGGCGCATGGTACCCACCGGCAATTTCGGGATTGGTATCTGGGCGAGCGTATGGTTAAATTGAGGACAGACATGAAGACATCCCCCATTGCCATGTTCTGTTGTTGTCGGCCCGCGGTCAGGCAGCCTGCCGTTTGCGCAGGCGGGGGGTCGATGATTTAGCACCATCCCAGTTCGACGATTCATCCTCCCACCACCCGGAAGTTGCCGAGTCGGTGGGGTTTTTGTTTTTAGAAGGCGGAAGCGTAGAGCGAAAGCAACCATGAGCTACGGCACGGAAGTCTCGCTGGATCGAATGGAACGGCCGGCATCGCCAGTTGGCGACGCTGACGCTTTGGTTGCGCACCGGCTGAATCATTGGCAGGCGCTGGAGGCGGAGAGCATCTACATTCTTCGCGAAGCGGTCGCCGAATTTGCGCGTCCGGTGATGCTCTACTCGATCGGCAAGGATTCTTCGGTGATGCTGCGGCTGGCGCAGAAGGCTTTCTTTCCGGGCAAAATTCCGTTCCCGCTGCTGCACATCGATACCAGCTATAAGTTTCCGGAGATGATCGAGTTTCGCGACCGCTACGCCGCGGAAATCGGCGCGGAGCTGATCGTGCACAAGAATCAAGAGGCGCTGGACGCCGGGGCCAACCCATTTGCGCTGGGCACGCAAAAATGCTGCGGGCTGCTGAAAACTAAATCGCTGCTGGATGCGCTGGCGGAGGGCGGGTTCGACGCAGCGTTCGGCGGCGCGCGGCGGGAAGAAGAAAAATCGCGCGCCAAGGAACGCATCTATTCGTTCCGCGATTCGCTAGGACAATGGGATCCGAAAAATCAGCGTCCCGAACTCTGGAATATTTTCAACGCGCGCATCGACAAAGGCGAGAGCATTCGGGTGTTTCCGCTTTCCAATTGGACGGAGCTCGACGTGTGGCTGTATATCCACAACGAAAATATTCCGATCGTGCCGCTGTACTTCGCGCAAGAGCGGGATGTGGTGCGGCGCGGCGAGTCCATCGTGGTGATTCACAACGAGCGCGAATTATTACCGGGAGAGAAAACAGAAAAACTGAAAATCCGCATGCGTTCGCTGGGCTGCGTTCCGTGCACCGGCGCGATTCGCTCGGACGCCGATTCCATCGCTAAGATTATCGAAGAGATGATTTCGTTTCGTAAGCTCGGAGCGCGAAAACCGCACCATCGATCACGATCAGGAAGGGTCGATGGAGATGAAGAAGCGCGAAGGATATTTCTAATGAGCAATGTCGCCAATCGCGCTTCGGATGCCGGGCTGGACGTTTTCCTCGAGCAAAATCTGGGGCGGGACCTGCTGCGATTCACCACCGCCGGGAGCGTCGACGACGGCAAGTCTACTTTGATCGGCCGGCTGCTGCATGATTCCAAAGGGGTGTACGAGGATCAGCTCGCTGCGGCCCGCGCCAGCCGCGTCAATCGCTCGACGGGACCGCTGGATTTTTCGCTGCTCACCGACGGCCTGCGCGCCGAACGCGAGCAAGGCATCACCATCGATGTGGCCTACCGCTATTTCTCGACGCCGCGCCGAAAATTCATCATTGCCGATACGCCGGGACACGAACAATACACCCGCAACATGGCCACCGGCGCTTCCACGGCGGATCTGGCAGTCATTCTGATCGACGCAACCAAGGGCCTGCTGCCGCAGACGCGCCGGCACGCGTACATCTCTTCGCTGCTGGGAATTCGCAGCGTGGTGGCGGCGATAAACAAAATGGATCTGGTGGAATTTCGCGAAGAGGTTTTTCTGCGCTGGCAGGATGATTTTCTGGCGCTGGCTTCGCGGCTGGGAATCACCAGCGTGCAGTGCATTCCGATCAGCGCACTGAAAGGCGATAACGTAGTCACCCGCAGCGAACGCACTCCGTGGTACGACGGGCCAACGCTGATCGATCATCTGGAAACCGTGCCGGTGCTGGCCCAGGCCGCCGCAAGGCAACACGAAATGCGCTTTCCGGTGCAATATGTGATTCGTCCCGACGCCACGTTTCGCGGATTTGCAGGACAGGTGGCCAGCGGTGTGATTCGCCCGGGAGACGCGGTGGTGGCACTGCCTTCCGGACAGAAAACGCGGATTCGTTCGATCGTTACCTACGATGGCGAGTTGGCAGCGGCGTTCCATCCGATGTCGGTGACCGTGCTGCTCGAGGACGAAATCGATTTGAGCCGCGGGGACATGCTGGTAGGTCCGGCGGGAGCGCCGCAGATGTCGCGCAACGTTCCAGCAATGGTGGTGTGGTTGCATCCGACACCGATGGAGCTGGGGCAGACCTACCTCGTGAAGCACGGGGTTCGCCAGACGCGCGGGAAAGCGGCGGGGGTGCGCTATCGCGTGAATGTGAATACCCTGCTCCACGAAGCCGCGCAGCAACTCGAGATGAACGATATCGCCTGCGTCGATTTCGAAACTACCACGCCGCTGTTTTTCGATCCCTACACGCGGAATCGCACCACCGGCAGCTTTATTTTGATCGACCCAATTTCGAATGCGACCGTGGGCGCCGCGATGATTTGCGCCGACGTGAGCGGAGCCGCGGGCACCGGTTCGTCCGCCGGTGAATCGCAAGAGGCCGCGGACGCAGCGGCACTTTCGGTGTCGACTCCGGCCACCGCCGCGATCACCCCGAAGGAACGTTTCGCGCGGCAAGGACATCAACCTGCGATATTCCTGCTGAGCGGGCGTCCGCAACTGGCCGCTCGATTGGAGCGCGCGCTATTCGCTGAAGGATTTCAGGTGGTGGGTCTCACGGGCAGTTCGGGGGTTCCGGAGGGGGCGCCGGCTTTGCCGGAATTGCTGAAACTCACCCAGTCGCTCGGTTATGTGGTTGTCTTTTCCGGCGATTTCGCTGCCGGACGCGAAGCCGCCTCGCGCGGCTTGGCGGGCCAGGTGTTCGATCTCGACGCGATGAACTTGCCCGCTGACGATTCCCATGCCTTGCGTAAAATTCTTGAGTTGGCTCGTTCCTTGCGATTCACGCGAAAGGAGAACGGCTCGCTGCCGGTGAACTAATATGGCCGTCGCCCCCATCGCGGCTTTGCCCGAATCTCTTGAATCGCTTTCTCCCGCACAGGTGATTGACGCTGTACTGGGCGGCTGCGATCCCGCGGGAGTCTGTTTGACGTGCAGCTTTCAGGTCGAGGACATGATCGTGCTCGATCTGCTACGCCGGAAAATCCCTGGCATTGCGGTGCTGTTTCTGGACACCGGCTATCATTTCGCCAAAACCTACGAATTTCGCGACCGCATGGTGAAGGAGTGGTCGCTGAACTTGGTGAATTTGCAGGCGGTGCAATCGGTCGCTAACCAGGAGGCGCAGTTTGGAATTTTGAATCGCAGCGATCCCACGCGGTGCTGCCAGTTACGCAAGGTCGAGCCGCTGATGAGCGGGTTGGAACCGTACGAGGTGTGGTTCACCGGCCTGCGGCGGGAACAATCGCCCACGCGTGCAAATCTGAAAAAGGTGGAGGAGCATCGCCTGCCGAGCGGCAAACTATTGTGGAAAGTGAGCCCGCTTGCGGATTGGAACTGGCAACAAGTGTGGGATTACGGCACGTCCAACGGCATTGGCTACCTTCCGCTCTACGACGAAGGCTACCGGAGTATCGGCTGCGAGCCCTGCACTGCGCTGCCCGAGGATCCCAATAATCCGAGGTCCGGACGCTGGGGCGGAAAGAAACTGGAGTGCGGTATCCACACGTTTTCAACCAAACAGACCTGATCCTCGAAAACCCCCGATTGACCTTGTGACTGCCTGGAGAATGGCGAGCGCGTCCCCTTCCCTGGAGCGCAAGCAGAGTTGACCGGTGGCAAGTGGCTGCAGCGAGTCCCGCGGAGATTACATCGGAAACTGCAAATACTTTCAGCAAAACAGGGTGTGAGCTTCAACCAGTACGTTACAGCTCTTCTGGCCGAAGCGGTGGGGGAGCGAGGAGCGGCTAAGGCAGAACCGGCCGGCCTCTACCGCCAAGAATGAAAGCGCCTACCGAAACCGACCAGTGCAAGACCCTAGTCGATTGAATACTTAGGGAATTTGCCTCGAACGGCCTTAGGCCGCGGCGTCGGACAGGAACTCTACCTGGAAATCCTTGGGGACCAAGCCGGCAGCCGCGCCGCGGGTATAGAGTTCGCGCACCGCTTGCCGCCCTGCGTCGCCATAATCCAGGGTCCAGTTGTTCACATACATGCCTACGAATTTGTCGGCGAGCGTGGGATCCATATCGCGCGCGAACTGTAGCGCGTAATCCAGCGCCGCCTCGCGGTGTTCCAGGGCGTACGCGACGCTATCGCGAATCACCCGAGTAACTTTCCTGGCCATGTCCGGTCCCAGGCTGCGGCGGATGCAGTTGGCGCCCAGCGGCAAAGGCAGCTTGGTCATGTCCTGCCACCACACGCCCAAATCCACCACGCGGTGCAGACCTTGTTGCGAGTACATGAGCTGGCCTTCGTGAATCAGCAGGCCCGCTTCCACTTCTTTGGCGCGCACCGCGTCCAGAATTTTGTCGAACGGCATGGTGACCACTTCGACGTTGGGCTCGAAAAGCTTCAGCGCCAGATAGGAGGTGGTGAGCTTGCCGGGAATGGCGATGGTCTTGCCCGCGAGATTATTCTTGTTCAGCGGATGCGAGGAGACCACGATCGGGCCGTAGCCCTCTCCAAAACTCGCTCCGCAATCCAGTAGCGTGTATTTGTCGGCCAGGAAGGCGTAGGCGTAGAAACTCACCGCGGTGACGTCGTAGGTTTCCGTTTTCGCCGCGTGATTCAGAGTCTGGATGTCCTCGAGGATGTGCGTGAACTTCACCCCCGGCAGCTTCACCTTCCCGGTGGCCAACGCGTAAAACATAAAGGCGTCGTCGGAGTCCGGCGAATGCGCCAAACGAATTTCCGCTGTCTGCGTTGCTGCCGTATCGCTGGACATACTTTCTCCCATGAGTTGCGCTGCCTTCGTGAGACTAACCCGGGCTACTCTGCCGTCACCGGTAGCAGAAGAACAGCCGGGGCATTCTCCTGCGGGTAATTAAGATCGGAATCGCAACTCATCCATTGCGACAGTGACGAATTTCTCCGGGAAGAGTACCACAGCGGCCGGGTCGAGTCATCGTTTTGCCCGTGCGCGGCATTTTCGGCTCCCGTGCCCCGGCGAACCGCCTAACTGCCGAGCATCCCGTTTCATTTTTTGAACCCGGGCTGTGCCAAATCGACTCGGGGAAAGGTTTCGGGGCACCACCGCGCGTGAAACTGCACCATTTTGAACTGCTCTTAGTACGCTCATTACGTACTAAACCCTTATTTCCTAGGGCCCTACGGGGTATTCCGGGTTGACACCGGCTCGCTGCGCTCCTAGACTGACATTCAGACTTTTCTTTTCGTTCCACCTGCTCGGAGGCTGAATATGCGTTCCATCTCCCATGGGATTTTGGCAGCGGCGCTGCTGGGTTCGGTGGGCATCGCTCCAGCGTTGGGCGCGGCAGCCAAGCCTCTCGGCAGCGTGATCCAATCGGAGGGCGGAAGCATCGATAACGTTGGCGCCTCGGTCGGCGCGAGCGTTTTTTCCGGCGATGCCATCGGCACTACGCAAAATGCTGCGGGCCGGTTGCGTTTGCGCTTGGGCGCCGCTCAGATGTTTCTGTTGGCCGATAGCACCGCGACGCTCATCGATATTCCGGGAGGCGTTGCCGCGAACCTCACCTACGGTACCGCGGGATTTTCCACTTCCGGAGCCGAACCCGTCGAAATTCGTACCAGCAACGGAATCGTTCGCTCCAAAGGCCCGGACGGGAGTTACGGCCAGGTGATGATTGCGGGCCCGCACGAGCTGATCGTCACCAGTTTTCACGGCGCGCTGGATATCGACGTGGACGGCCAAATTCAAACCGTCAACGAAGGACAATCCTACCGAGTGGTGGTGGACGATGATCCTTCGGCCCAGACTGACGACTCCGGCGCTGGAACCAAGGGCATGAAACAAAACGCCGGAGACATTCGGGTTCGCCGGCGACGCCCGGTGGTGTTTTACTTGATCATCTTTGGTTTTTCCGCACTGCTCGGGTACTTCTACTATCACCACCTCAACGAGAGCCCCAGCGCCCCGTAATCATTTCCCGCAATAATGTCCGCGGTAACACGTCCGAAGCGAAACGGCACGCGAAGAACTGTCCCCGGCGCGCGCGCGTCTGGCTGGCGGACTGATCTTTCACCTTAGCCTTCTAGTCTCCAGCTCGAACGCGATGGCCTGGTCGCCGCACGGAGGCAGCGCGAAGAAGGACGCGGCCAAACCATCCACGCGAAGCCATTGATAGCCAAAGCGCACCAACGTGAAGGCTAGCAGCACAGCAGCGAACGCCTCAGTTCGACCGCCGTTTTGGGCTGCGCATACCGGCGCCCGGCGAGGGCTACTCGGCGACGAATACGCAGCTGTTCGGCAGCGTCAAAGCTCCGGTACCGGCGATCGCGACTAATCAGGGCTTTGTCAAGGACTTCAGCTACACGCTCGGCTGGGAGACGCGCGAGAAGCGGCCCATAGTTGCTGGCACGACGGCAGACGACATCATGGGTGTTTTCACGCCTGAAATGCTGCCGGTGCTCTCGGGACTAGCGCGCGGCTACGCGCTTTGCGATCACTGGTTATGGCTCGGTTCCGACCGAGACCCTGCCGAACCGCGCGTTCGTCTGCGCCGGCACGTCGCAGGGTCACATGGACGACAAAACCACGAGCTACACGTGCCCCAGCATTTTTGGCCTATTGTCCGCGAACAACATTAGCTGGGCCATCTACGGGTACGACGTACCGCCGCTCACCCTTCATGATTTTTCGGATACCACAAACGCCGACGAGAGTCACTTCGGGCTTTTCACGGACTTCCAGGCGGCCGCGGCCGGCGGGTACGCTGCCTGCTTACGCCTTCCTGGAACCGGGTTTCGACGCTGCCGGAAATAGCCAGCACCCGAATTACAACGTCGCACTGGGCGAACAGCTGATTCACGACTTGTACTACGCGCTGCGGAATGGCCCTGATTGGGACGAGACACTGCTGATCATCACCTATGACGAACATGGGGGCTGCTACGACCATGTCGCGCCACCACTGGGGGCGGTGCCACCAGACGATTCCGCGGGAGAGTACGGCTTCGATTTCACGGGGTTCGGCGTGCGCGTGCCCATGGTGCTGGTCTCACCGCTGATTGCAGCGGGGACGGTGCTCCGCGTGGCTGCGAATGCGATGCCTCTAGACCACACTTCGATACTGAAGACGGTCGAGACGCGCTGGAATCTGCCGCGCCTTACCGCACGCGATGCCGCCGCACTTGATATCGGCGCGGCACTAACGCTGGCGGTGGCGCGCACCGACGATCCTCTCGCGGGAGTGGTCGTTCCGGTGGCCGGTGCAGCGAATCCAGACGCGGATCGGCCGTCGCACTTGCAAGAAGTGCACGCCGAACTCGTTGCGCAACTGCCCGTTCCGGACGGTAAGGGTGGGGTACACCACACCATGCCAGTGCTAAAGACCAATCAGGACTACAAGGAGTACATCCGCGCGCGCACCGCGGCGTGGCAAGCGTCAAGAAAGGCAAGCGCCGCCGCCGCGCATTCTTAGGCTGAGCGCGGAAACCCGCGCTACGTGGTAAAATGGAAGGTCTGGGGGCGACACGGTTTCGACGGAAGCTGTCGCTGCCGGAAGGCGTGCCGGGCTCCACTTGCCCGCTATCGAGTGGAAAACTATAACTGCCAACACGCAGTTTGCACTCGCTGCTTAATTAAAAACTAAGTAGCGCGCTTCCTCAGGCGTTGTCTGCGCGCCGGAGATCAAGCGTCATACAGCAGGCTGGCCAGGGCAGTTCGGTCCGGATTGCCCCGGCGAGACTCATCGGACTAGCTGGTCGCGTTTCTGGCCCGTTCTAAGCGCGATCCGCGAAAAAAATCGAGCGGACTACGCACGTAGTCTTCCGGTCGCAAAGCTATTCGGACGGGGGTTCGACTCCCCCCGCCTCCACCATTCATTTTCCCTTTGTTTTATTGATGATTTGCAGATGGCGGCCCGGCAACTGGGGCCAATTGGGTCCATGAATTTTTGACAGCCGCTTCGAGCTTATCCGGTCGGCCTTTGACCCAGTGGCTGTAGCTCTTCGAGGTTACCTTGGTGTTTGAGTGGCCCAGGAGAGTCGCCACGGTCTCTAGTGTTGTTCCGTCTTCAAGCAATTGGGTGGCGAACGTATGCCGGAAAACATGCGCGTGAACCCGGGGTGTCTCGGCTAGTTTGAAGAGCCGCTTCAGCGCCCGTTGGTAGTCTCCGACAGCCGACTTCGGTTTGGATTGACCGGACCAAAAGAAGTATTCGCCCTTAGCGTTGATCTTTTCCAAGGCCTCGATCACTAAAGGCGGCAGCGGGCAGAAGACATCCGTGTCGCTTTTTGATGTCCGGAGGAACAGCCTCCCCTTTTGGATATGGTCCTTTCGAAGGGTTACCACGTCTCGGATTCTAAGGCCCGTGAAGCGCATCACCAGCAACAGTGCTCGAAGGCGTACCGCGTTCTGCTTATCCGGATACGATTTGCACGCCTCTAGGATCTTCTCAAACTCGTCTTTTGTGACCGGTGTGATCTTAGGATCTATCGTCTGGCCAGCTTTCAGCAGGTAAGCCGGATCGGCCGAGATCCACTGGGATGTGTGGCAGAACTTAAAAAAGGCCTTGGTCGCTTCAAGTTTCTTAACGGCTGCAAGGTTCTTATTCGGCCACGACGCCCGGAACCGTCTGACGTAATCGACCGTGAAATCCGATACATAAACCAGGCCTTCTTTCGCCGTGAACTCCTCTGGCCGACGAAACAGTAACCGAAACTTATACAGCGTAGGCTCTCGGAGATTGCGGGCCTCAGCATCTTCTAGGTAGCTCTTGCATGCCTAGCGAGGGCCGGCGGTTCGTGCGCATGGCTGCCGGTAGACCCTGGACAATGCGGATTCGCGACTGCATCCCTCCCCCGGTCCGCCTAAGGTCCGCATGAGCCCACGCCACGCAGGTGTGGGCTCACGGAGGACCTCGCGGGTTCTACTGCTGGAAGCAGTAAAGATATTCGGTGTTGCTACAGAGATAGTAATTGTTGTTCCCTGACCAATTGTAATTGTCGATATTTCCGCCAGTGAATCCGATGATGCCACCTAATTCGCTGTTATTTGTCCAGCCGGTGCAGTTGTACTCGGTGCCCTCAAGTTATTCCGGGCCAGAAGTCCGGTTGTAGAAAGTTTCGAAGCTTGCGGCTTTCGGGCGGTGAACTTTCAGCGTTGGACCTTTCGCGAAGCCGAGGTGTGGCTGGGTGAGCATCGCGAATTGCGACAGGCGCCTGGAACTGGTGAGCCCGACTTCACGACTCTGTACCGCTTCCTGCAACACCTGTACGAAGTAACCATCGGGCGTTAGCTGCGGACGCAGAAGTGTCGGGCCCTGTTGCTCGGTCTGAGTTTCAATCTGTATCGCTTGAGGCATCGTTGCCTTTTCTTGAGGATGTCAACACAGCCAGATGGCTTCTGGTCTCTTGCGTTCCCAATGTGCCCTAAAAGGCATCTGACGTGCTTGGCAAGCACAAAAGATGTCGTCGCTATTACTTCTCGATTTCAATCTGACTTGGAAACGTGTCAAGGAAACACTCCGCTTCAAAGTAAACTTCATCCTTTAAGACTAGCCAGCGTAGAATCCCTTCAAGCGCAACTGCGGATAGGAGATTGCCATGTGGAAAGATCTTATGGTCCTCTCGGCCATGGCGCTTGTTGCGTTTCCTGTTTCTTTGCAGCAAGCCCAAAAGCCCGTCGAGAAAGAGTCCGTCGCTGAGTTCAAAATCCCTCCGGAGGCAGTCAAGCAAGTAAACCCAGTTAAGCCGACCTTAGAATCGGTGGCCCGAGGCAAGCGAATGTATGGGTTCGATTGCGCGATGTGCCACGGAAAAGCTGGCGACGGTAAAGGTGACGTGGCTGCAGACATGCACGTTAATCTCCGAGATTACCGTGACCCCAGTTCGTTGAAAGACATGACCGATGGCGAACTTTCGTACATCATCACAAAAGGCAAGGGCGAAATGACCGGGGAAGAAGGGCGTGTGAAGCCGGAAGAGGTTTGGAACATGGTTAATTACCTCCGCTCCCTCGCTCAGAAGGAAACTCCACCGAAATCCAAACGACAGAGCCCGTAGGGGGACAAACAGTTCGTTGCTAGCTAACCAGGCGCAGCGATCCGATTATTCCTTGGCCGAACGCCTTTGCAAAGCCCTCGGCCCCTCGAGAATAAAAAGAACGCGATCGTCCCAGAGTTTGAAGTGACATTCGAGAATGTGTCTGGACGGGAGGCAGCGATGGCACTTCTGGTGACCCGACCACTCGTCCAGAGTTGCGTGCCGTCGTCCGAGGCGGAGCGACAAGCTGCTAGACGGAATGCGGCTGTTCCGCGTGCAGGACGCTATAGTTCAGAAGAACGCAACCTCCGTCGAGCGGACGGCACTCTGTGAGCGTGAGTTTCAAGCGATGCCCGGGATCACGGAACGTCGGAACTCCTGAGCCGAGCAGAATCGGGTGAACGTTCAAGCCGATTCGGTCCACCAAGCCGACCTGCAAAAGCGACTGTGCCAGTTCGCCACCGCCCATCAGACAGATTCCCTGGCCCGCTCGGCGCTTGAGGTCCCGGACGAATTCGACCGCGTTCCCCTTCACCAGTTCCACTCCCGGCTCGTCAATAGATTGAAGCGTTCGCGAAAAAACGTATGTCCGCAACAGTGGTTCCTTACGGGCCTTCGTTCGCTTTTTGCCCGTGCTCGCCTGGCGGCCTGAAGAAACGGCAAAATCATAGGTCTTTCGGCCCATGAGGATCGTGTCCACATCCTTCCCGTATTTGGTCATTACGTCCTGCACGTCTTTGCTGAAATGTAGCCAGTCGATCGATCCATCCGCGCCAGCCAGGAACCCGTCCAAGCTGACGGCTCCGCCGTAGGTCACAATACGCATCGTTGCACTCCCTTCCACAGGCTTGGTATCTGAGGTCAGAACGCTGGCAGGTTGCCTTTTGGCCGCAGCTCGGGCATTCCAACTCGGCGCCTTCAGTGGCAAATTCAGGCTTTGTAGGTAGGTAACGGTCTTCGATCTCGCGCGGTTCGATCACCGAATGGGTAAAATTCGAGCTACAGCCGGGGCAGTTTAGCATCCAACACGGCATCGGAACACCTGGAGTCACAGTATCAGCGCCCGGAGATCAACGATATACACAAAAACCCGCGCTTGGGCCACGCTGTGTTGAATTGAATAGGTCTTCGGTCAAACGCTAGGCGTGAAGCTCTATGCGATTCGCCTGACAAGAGTGCGTTTCACAATGGGAGATTTTCTCTCCTTGTCAGCAAACTTTTTCGCTCTCTGCTTGCTGAGATAGACGCGAGCGAATTTTTCTCCGTCCGCATAGAAAATGCTGGCCAGCCAATGATGATGCTTCCGGCGCCGATCCTTGCCGAAAGCCGGTTTGTTTCGTTTCTTGATCGATGGTGACTTTGCCATAGTGCGACTTGGTGTCTAAATTGGCTCGAAGTGCGCGAACATGTTCTGGAATTCTGGCAGATTGGACGGCGTCTCATACCAACATACCGCCTCGAACCGCTTCCATAAATCGAGCACAGCAGGATTACTGTGAGCGCCGGCGATTGCGTCCTGTGAAACCCACTCGAAGACCTCGACGATTGTCCCGGCCGAGGTGCGCATAACGATTGAGGCGCGTTCCGTCACGAGACCTTGCGCCCGTAGTGGTGGTAGATGGTTGCGAACCAAATCAAGCAGTGCTTCCTCGCAACCCGGTCTCGGTTTGTAACATGCCACTGAAATCGACCCCATTAGGAGTACCTCCATGACCGGTCGCGGAGAGGGATGAATACCTGAGCTGCGTCCTAGGCCGCCTTCTCGGCCTTCGCCGCCCGTACCTTCGCCCACCGCGCTTTTTGCGCTTTCGCAATTCTGGCTCGGCCAGCCGCAGACATCTTCCGGCGAGGCTTCGCTGCGTTGGCCTGTCGGACCTTGGCCCATCGCGCTTTGGTCGCCTTGGAAATTGCCAGTCTGCCAGCCGCCGACATGCGGCGTTTCTTCCCGTAAACAAGTTTGCTGCCGGGAGTTGTACTCCCAAAGAAGATCATGGTCGCTTTCAGCGCAGCCAACTGCTTGAGCGCGTTCTTTATCCGTTTTTCGAGCTTTGCTTCTTCTCGCTTCAGGGCCTTAATGATGTCCAATTGGGGATCCTCCGGCAGTATTGAAACATTCGATGGGGCTGGTTAGCAAGCCAGTGGTACGGAGTCACGGGAAGCAGGGGGATTCGAGGCCTAACCGAGGGCGGCACGTTGACTTGGAATCGAAATCAGTGAAGGCTGGGGCCGGCTAACCACATTTCCGCTGGTAAGACGGCCATGCGCCGCTCCATAGACCTGCCTCGCAATTTTCTTGAACTGCTCGATAGGCAAACCTTGAATTCGGAATCGCGGGTGGATTTGGTTGAGGCGGGTACATTTGACTTCCCATATTCCACGCGCGTTGGTAGTTTTCTTATCAAGCGTTACGAGCATTAGGCTGTCGCACTGTGCGGCTGATCCTGGGGCGAGCGACGCGCGTTCCAGACGGATAGGCCCAAATCACGATCTGTGTCTGTTCTGAGCCTCGCAGCGCATTATCCCACAGCCGCAATTTCACAGTCGGCCACCGCCGGAGTTTCGAGGGGCAGGGCATCCCGGCAATGCCGTTATTATCCTCGGGCTTACAATATTATATTTACTTGCGTTAATCTCGATACTTAACTATGGTTAACTCTATGGCGGCATGGCTAAATCGAGCAGTAGCCCCTGCAATGCGATATGCCTTGCCGATATTCCTCTGGGCTGGTCTGCTGCTGGGCCCTGGGGCGAAGACCGCGCTGGCCCAGGGCGAGACCACCAGCGCGATCGCCGGGCAGGTAACCGACGCCAGCGGCGCGCCGTTGCCCGGGGCCTTGGTGACCGTTACGAATAACGACACCGGAATGAAGCGGACCGCCAGCACCAACGACGCCGGCCGATTCACTTTCCCGCAGTTGAAGCCCGGCATCTACTCGGTAAGGGTTGAAGCGCAAGGTTTCGAGCCACAACAGAATGAATCGGTATCCTCCGCACTGGGCCAAACGCAAAGCGTCAATTTCAACCTGCCGATCGCGGAATCCCAGCAAACCGTTCGCGTAATCGGCGAGGCGGCAATTCTCAATCCGGACGACGCAAATACATCCACTTCGCTCAACGCCCACGCCCTGGAGAATCTCCCCAACCCTGGCGGCGACCTCACCTACCCGCTGCAGTTCGCCGCGGGCGCGCTGGTGAACACCGCGGGCAGCAGCAACGATTTCGTGGGCAGCGCAAATGGATATGGCAATGTGGAGTTCAATGGCCTGCCCGCGCTTTCCAATGGCTACATAGTAGACGGACTGGAAACGAACGATCCGCTGACCAATTTGAATAGCGGGCTCTCGACCAATCTGGTGCTGGGCCTGAATTCGATTGCGGAGGTCACCGTCAATACGCTTTCCTATGAGGTGGATCAAGGGCGCTACGGCGCTTCCCAGATCAACTACGTGACCAAGTCCGGTTCCAACCAGTTTCACGGCAATGGGTATGAGCTGTGGAATGGATCGAGGCTTGACGCGGCCGATTATTTCACCAACGCCACGCCAGGAAATCACAAGCCTCGCTCTACGGTGAACCACTTCGGAGGCAGCATTGGCGGGCCGGTGATTCACAACAAGGTGTTTTTCTTCTTCGACAGCGAATGGATGCGCATCGCGCTGCCCATCGTCACCGCCACCACGGTTCCCACTTCCGCATTCCAGAGCTACGTCCTGCAGCAACTTCCGCTCGGCGGCATTGACTCGGTCACCGGAAGCATCTATTCGCCCGCACCGCAGCTGGTGCCTTTCTATCAGCGAATGTTTTCGCTCTACGGCAATACCAACGGAACGCCGCTCGCGGTCCTCGGTTGCCCGTTCGATGCCGGAGGGGCGTCGCCGGTCAGGGTGGATGACGGAACCGGCTGCGCTAATCGCCAGAGCATTTCGCATTCCAGCGACGATCACGAGCAGGTCCAAACGGCTCGAATCGATTACAACATCGATCCGCGGAACTCCACGTGGGTTCGCTTTCAGGCCGACACCGGAGTGCAGGGCGCCTACACCGATCCGATCAATCCGTTGTTCGACGCGCGCTCTCCTCAGCCGCTCTATTCTCTAGCCGCCGGCTACACGCATGTTTTTTCGCAGCGGCTAGTAAATTATTTCAATCCGGCGTTTTCCTGGTATCAAAGCTTGTTCGGGCCCACCGATTTCCAGAAAACACTCGCGGCGTTTCCGATCGTGTTGCAAGGCAGCGGCGCCAACGCGCCCTTTACCACCGTCGGAGGGCTGGACAACACCTGGATTCAAGGACGAAGCGCGAGCCGGTATTTCATTAACGACAATCTAGCTTGGAGTGTAGGCCCGCACGAATTGCGGTTCGGAACGAACACGCGGATCTTGCGGTTGAACGACTACGACTTCGGAGAGGGCGCGGTCCCCACCGTGACCTACACTACCCTGCCGGAATACATCTATGGGGTGGCGTCGACCGCGACAAAGACCTTCGCAACCACCGCGAACGAGCCATTCAATTTTCTTAATCTCGATCTTTATGCGCAGGACACCTGGAAAGTGACTCCTAAGCTCACTTGGACATTCGGCCTGCGTGACACCTTCAATTCCAATCCGGTGAACCGGCACGACCAGATTGCCCGCCTGCACGGCGCCTTTGACTCCATTTCGCATGACGTAGATCAACCGCTGAGCGACGCAATTCAGACCGGCGAAAGTAATCTATTCTCCGCAACTCCGCTGGCCATCCTTCAACCGCGCACCGCGCTGGCCTGGCAATTGGAATCGCAGTGGCTGCTGCGCGCAGGCTTCGGAGTTTTTAGTGACATTCTGCCGGGCAGCGTCGCTGACGTAGTGGGCATGAACCCACCCTACGTGAAAACCTTTGAGGGCGGGCTGATGGGAACCGCCGGTGGCACGACGATTGCCCCTGGCGTGGTCAACAGCGCGGTGGACGCAACCGTCGCCGCCAATCAATCATTCGTTTCCGGATTTCAGCCGGGCGAACCCTCCTGCGCTTCGCCGCAGTCAAATGCCCCCGCTTGCCTGCCTCCCGTGGCCATCACCGCAGTGCCCAACGGAGAGCTTCACGCGCCGTACTTCCTGGAGTGGAGTGCGGGAGTAGAACATCAGCTTGGCTCGACCGGCAGCGTTCAGGCCCAATACGTGGGAACGCGCACCGCCAATCAGCCATTTCTCACCCAAGTGAACGGCTATCAAACCGTCTGCGACGGTTGCTTCGCGCCGTTTCCCTACGCGCAATCCACCGATCCCCGCTTCGGCGCGGTAACCCAATTTTACACTGGCGCCACCAGTCGCTATAACGGCCTGCAAGCAACCGCGAAGAAGCGCATCGGTCACGGCTTAATGGGCCAACTGAATTACACATTGAGCCGTTGCATGGACACCGTATCCAACGGCGGCTTCCTGCAGTTTTCCGCGGGAGGAATTCTTTCTCCCTTGCCGGGAGATTTGGCGCGCGACTACGGCCCGTGCGATTACGACATTCGCCACAATCTCAACGCCCAGTATGTTTATCAATTGCCGATCAAGGCCCGCAGCCGCGCTCTTCGTTATGCGCTAAACGGCTGGCAAATATCGGGCACGGTTTTTTGGCATAGCGGAATTCCGTTCTCGGTCCTCAGCACGCCGTACTCCGCAAACGGAAACGGAATCGTCAACGGCAGCGGACCGCAATTTGCAAGCGCCGTTCCGGGAGTGCCCCTCTATCACCGAGATCCCATCCCAGGGATCACCCAACCCGGCACGGTGCAGTGGTTGAATCCCGACGCCTTCGTCTCCACCGTCGATCCCAGCACGGGCGCGTGCGCCGGCGGCGACAGTCCCGCCAATTGCCAGTTCGGCAATCTAGGCCGCAACGCACTGCGCGGTCCAGACTTTACCTGGAGCGATTTCTACTTAACGAAATCCTTTCCGCTAACCGAGCACGTAAATCTAAGGTTTGACGCCCAGTTCTTCAACGTCTTCAATCATCCAAATTTTGCGCTCCCCAACATGGTGATGGCAGGCATCCCTGGCAAGGCGTCTACCCTGACCGGGTTCGGCGCGATCGGATACGCCACATCTCCTCCCACTGGCCTACTCGGCGTCGGCTTGGGCGGAGACAGCACCCCCCGCATGGTCGCACTTCAAGCTCACCTGGAATTCTAGCGCCAGCAACACACCAGCGGCACGCTCGGCCATGAATAGAAATTGCGCCTCGCGTCCGTAAATTTCGGAAAACGCGCGCTGGTCTGATTTGATTCGCATTCTCCCTCTTTGTTCATTTTACTGTTTTCTCAACCTTCGTAGGGTCTCGGAGGAATATTCGTTTGCTCTAATTTGAATGTTCATGTCCACGTGTCCCGCACGACCCATGGGCCGTTTGTGCTGGGCGTCTGTGATTCCCGGAAAGACCTGAGAAGCGATGTTTGTGCCGCGAAATACATCGGAGCTATTCGCTACGAGTTCAGGAACGCGACATCCGGCTTGCCCACTACACCACTCTTCTGGATGACCTCTGCTACAGCTGGATTGCTCAGAAAGGCCTTGGCCCGATCGAGACTCGATGCCTTGAAAAGCAGGACAATGTCGTTTGGGTCATCGGCGCCTCGAAGCAGGCGCTCTTCGGCGAGGCCGTACTCCTGTCGGACGGAAAGATGTGCGTCGTAAGCTTTTTTCCATGATTCAAAGTTCTGGACTTTAGCTCGAACAAGTACATAACTGGCCATGGGGATCTCCTTTAGATTTCAGAACGGTTTGTGATTGAAGGAAAAAACCGCCGGAGAGTCAGCGACTCGTCCTTCTAACGCGAGCGAAATATAGTAGACAACTGAGCCGCTGTCTAGCAGTTCGGCGAGGCGACGGGCACAAACTTCTTGGTCCGATCCTCGCGAGGCTCGAATCGTTGAAAGCGAGTGCGTGGTGAACACGCCACTGCCATAATGCCTGGTATGGCCTCCCCCATCGATGCTTTGGGGCAGAATACAGTTCGTCGAATTCAGCAGATTCAAGCCGTCACCATCGTCTGGATGAGTGTGGAAGCTTGCGTGTCTCTATTCGCGGCATGGGCGGCGCGCAGCCCTGCTCTACTAGCGTTTGGCGCTGACAGTGCCGTTGAACTTCTTTCAGCAACGGTCGTTCTGTGGCGGTTTCGCGCTCACCTTGTAGACCGTGGCGCAGAGAGAAACGCATCGCGGATAACTGGCGTATTGCTTGCTGCGCTGGTGATATTCGTGGCCGTCGTCTCGGTGATGAGCCTGCTTGGGCGCAACGCCCCCAGGCCAACCCTCTTGGGCATCGCGATCCTGATAGCTGCGGCGATCATCATGCCGTGGCTTGCTAAAGAGAAGCGAACGCTGTCCGCGGCCTCGGGGAGTGCTGCGCTCCGAGCTGATGCCGCTCAGTCTGGTTTGTGTGCATACCTGTCCCTAATCGCTTTGCTAGGGCTAGTAGTGAATGCAGTTTGGCATGTGGCCTGGGCTGACCCAGTGGCGGCGTTAGCGGTTGTGCCCCTCATAGTCTGGGAGAGCAAAGAAGCGTTTCGTGGCAAGCCATGCGGCTGCTGTTGATCGTTTTCTCGAAGCTCCAGGCAAGACTTGGAAAGCTTACCCTTAGAAGAACTCCTTCGTCTCGGCTTGGGCGGCTCTCGGCTGCTGAAGGAAAAACCTCCGAGACAAAACCTTCGTCACCCTCTCGAATAGCAGGGTGCAGTGCGCCTCAAACATCCGGAACGGATGAATCCGCTAGTTATCGGTTTCGTGGTCCGATCCGCACCGTGCTACTCGGGATATCTTGGGGGGCTGCGGTTTGTCCATGCTATTGAGGCGCTGACTGGCTAGTAGTGGACTGAACCGGCACGAAAGAGACGCTCAGGCCTTTCTTCGTCGCGCGCCATATGTGGTTTGTCGCCAGGGGTTCCAGCTCTATCCCATTACGCCAGATCCGGGTGGGCTGGCCAGGCTCAAACAAAGCGTCGTAGCTATCCCCCATCCACTTCTGACCCCGAATATATACTTTGCCCAACGCGGCATCCGCTGCGACGGTGAGGTCCTGGCCACCCCAAATGCGCACGCCCGCCACATCCGGAAAAGCAGCGCAGTCCAGAGCGTCGTAGCCCATGATTCGAACCGTGCCAATCGCGTGCTCGCCCGGCGGGTACGCTTTCGGATCCACATTCTCGGGAAGAAGCGGGCCAAGATTCGATTGGATGGCTCGCGCCAGCCAGTCAAAGGCCTCTCGGGACTGTCCAGCTCTGGCCAACGCTAGTGCAACATAGCAAAACACTCTGGGCCAAGCCGGTCCACGCCAGTACCCTCCCCACCTGGGGGTATCGAACGCCATAGTAGGCAGCAACGCTCCGTTGAACTTTGCCGGATCGTTGAGTCGCTTCATCATCGCTCGGATCCGAGCTGGGTCGGACTCGTAGTAGAGGAAATAGTAGGCGTCCAGGTTTTCGCCTTGAGTCCATAACTTCCCGGTGCGCACATTAAGGTCCCAGTAGCGCTGGCTCTCCGCATCCCACATCTTGTTGCGGACGGCATCTTGAGCGGCTGCGAATTCTCTCTGCCATGGCGAAGGGTCCTCGCCGCGGAGCCGGGAGAGATAGATCATCTCTTCCAAGCTCCAGAGATTGAAGACCTGCTCGTTCATGGCACTGGTGGGAGAACTGTGGTCATCGATGAACGGCGAGTTCTTATCGTCCCAGCCTGTCTCGTAGGTATGCAGCCAATCGATGAGGTGGTCGTGATTGGAATCGCGCACTTTGAGCAAATTGTTTTGGTAGGCCCATAGGGCTTGCCACAAGGTGCGGTCTCCGGCCGGTTTCCCGAGCTTTTCGTCAAGGATGCTGGTATCCCCGGTGAGCCGGACGTATTGGCCGACCAGCGAGGCCTGCACCGGAACGCTTTGGGTTTCGCGTTCAGGACCGTTGGCTTGAAAGGTGCTCTGCCCCGAAGGAAAGATAGTCCAGGCGGCGCTTCCGTCTCCTTTGGCGTTCACGGAGTAACGAAACCAATTCAGAATGGCGGCACGCGCCAGATCCTTTCTGCCAGTCGCCGACAGCGCGAGAGCCTCGGCAATGCCGTCATTCCCCCACATGCCCATGAACACGTTCCAGTCCGCAATCATTAAAGGGGTAGCCGGTAGATAACGCACCTGGCAAGTAGTGGTTAGAACTCCTCTCCAAAACCAAAGTTCGCTGCGAACCAGCTCCTCGGGCGTGATCGTCTGCTGCTTGCCTGAGCTCCCGTTGGTAAACTTGATTGCCTCGGCAGGCGCGACCAAGGGAGCGGAAGACAGGTATTCGTTCCAAGATTTGTGCGTGGCGCTGACTAAAAGGTCTGTGGAGAGCTTCACGGTCTGCAGAGTGGCTTCTGCTTCTTGTTCGGTCCCGCCCAAGGCAATGACCGCTGCGGCTTCGCCTCCGGCCCCGAGTTCCCATTGGAGATTTCCTTCTTTAAGCTCTGCCCCCGGACGAGAGCCGAGCAACAAACGATACGGCCAGCGAGGCGAGCCATATCGGAGAGTTGCTTGGTCTTTCATCGGGAATAACTGGAAGCCTGTTCCGCGAGTGGCTAGGGTCGCTCGAATCGGACCATCCGCCTTTTCGACGTCTATTCGGATGACCGCCGCCGACTGGCCGTAAATGGGGTAAACAGTGACCGAGACATCCGGCCCGCCGTCAAACGCTGCGCGATAAACGGTTCGATCCGCATAGTAGGTGAGTCTACGGCTCGCCGGACTGTTGGCCATGTTGTAGGTTCGGTGGGAACGATCCACAAACACGGGGGCGTCGATTTCCATCGCCAACAGACGAGTACTGCTATTGGTCGGCACGTCCTCAACGGTGGCGGGAATAATAACGATTTGGCCGCCGAATCCTTGCTCGCGCAGCGCCATGAAACCGTTGGACTGGTAAAGCAGATCTTTGGGGGGAACGGACGCATCGAAACGGGTGAAGTTGGCGTAATCAAAGTCCTTGGCCAAGTACGCAGGCAATGACGGTGCAGCTCTCTGCGTTTGGGCTTCGGCCGCACCGGCCGTTGAAAATAGCGCCACGAGGACGAGTCCAGCGATGCGCACAGTTCCTCCCCTGGTAACCAGATGGGATCCAATCAATTCAAAAAAAAAGACGCTATCCCCATTTCCGATGCACTCGCAGGAGCGCATTTTGATTCTAGGCGCTTAATGACGATAACGCCAAAATAGGCGGCCCGTCATGGGGGGAGGCGACGCCCCCCAACTCCCGATCGCTCATCCCTGCATATCTTACTGTGAACATGATAGATCCCGAGTCCGGGCCAGGCGTTGCTGGGCCGATGATCATGCGGTTTCCACGGGCCGTCAAGAAAATAAGTCACGTAACCATGAAAATTTTCTTGACATTAAAATTGGTCGGCGCTATTACGTTATTCGCTAAGGGGTGCTGCGCGGCGGCCAAGAGTGTCCTCGGTCGTGCGGCAAGGTTGGGGATGCACGTCAATTCGATCTAGGTTTCCCTCGCTGGTTGTGAGGACGCTTGCCGTTGGTGTTTTAGCTAGGAGCGGCCACGCGAACCCTTATGGATTTGTCGTAGCCAAGTGCGGCAGTGGAGTGACCCAAGTTAGGCGAGTTGCTGGTATGTCTCCCGGACAGGAGAAGGAGAGCGAGATGCAAATCCGAGTTGCGTTGGTTGCAATCGCAGTGCTGATTCTGGGATTGGCCGTAGGGGGCGCATACGGACAGGCGATTACCGGAACCATGGTTGGAAACGTGGTGGATGCGTCCGGAGCCGCGGTCGCAGGTGCCACCGTGATCGTGAAAAACGCGGACACCGGCGTTACTTACGAGACAACGACTGGGGCGCAGGGCTTTTACACGGTGCCGAATCTGCCGCCAGGCAATTACGACGTGACCGTGCAGAGTAAAGGGTTCAAGACCGGTGTTTCTTCTGGCAATGCGGTTGACGTCGAGAAAAACACTAAGGTTGATTTTTCGCTGGCCCCTGGCGCGGTAACCGACACCGTGAAAGTGACCGGACAAGCTCCGCTCGTCGAGAGTACGACTTCCGATATCGGATCGACCATTGAAAACAAAAAGGTGGAAAGCCTGCCAATTAACGGACGGCTTTTCCAACTGATGGTGTTCCTGGTACCAGGGGCCACGCCGCAAGCTTGGGGTGACCAGGACGAAAACCCCGCGGCGTCCGGCTCGACGCTGAGCGGGGGGCCGGGGAATGGATCCTACGCGTCGGTGAACGGATTCTTCTTTGCGGGAAACAACTTCATGGTCGATGGTGTTCACGACAACGAACCGGCGAATGACTACATCAACATCAATATCCCGTTTGCCGGAATTGAAGAAATGACCATCGAGACGAGCAACCCAACGGCGGAATACGGCACGTTCGGCGGCGCGGTGATCAATCTGACGACCAAGTCCGGAACGAACGCGGTCCACGGACAAGGGTTCGAATACCTGCGCGACGTCGACCTAAACTCAAGAGACGCCTTCGCCCTGGTGAAAGCACCGTACAAAGCCAACCAGTTTGGCGGCGGAATTGGCGGGCCAATCATTAAGGACAAGCTTTTCTTTTTCGGAGACTTTCAATATCTAGACCAGAGCGCCGGCCAGACCTATGGTTTGGGCGTGCCGACCGCGTCCGAGCGGACCGGCGACTTATCGGATCTGGTTGTAGGCGGTGCAGGTCCGATTACCAACGCCAGCGCATGCGCGACCCTGGCCACTGCCAATGGGCTCGCTGGTGTACCGTGCACAGCCAGCTCGGCGGTAACGGTCGCTGGGACCTACGACACGGTTCCAACGGCAGACATCAATGCAATTTCGGCAGCGGTGCTGAGCTCCTCGATCATTCCCCTGCCGAATAACAGCAGCGCGAACAACGCGATTTTCAACACGGTTAACTCGGAGACCGTGCCGCAATTCGACGCGAGAGTGGATTATGCGTATTCCGCGCACGATCGTTTTTTCGCACGAGAGTCCTATCTCCATCGCAAATACTCATCTCCTGCGCCGGGTACAGAGTTCATGATGGGCAGCAACCCGAACGCAAAGAACGATAACCATAGCGCGGTAATCGCCTGGGATCACATTTTCTCCGGCACAACGACCAACCAGTTCCGCATGGGGTTCAACCGGTACGTTACCGACGACTTCGTGGACTCGTTCGGAATCAACGAAAACAATACCCTGGGGATTCTTAACGGCAATCTCGCTGGAGTGCCCAGCACCAGCGGGATCGCGGAATTCCACTTCCAAAATGGGGAAAACCTGAGTCCCACCGGCGATCCCGGTCCGGTACCCAACGGGTTAGGAAGGCTTGCCAATATCTTTGAATACTCGGACGGCCTGACCAAGATCCTGGGACGGCATACGCTAAAGGTGGGAACGGACATTCAGCACATCCAGGGCGGTGTCTCCAACCCGCAGAACGATCCGCGCGGTTGCTTCAACTTCGATGGCGAGTACACTGGAAATACGATGGCTGATTTCCTGGTGGGCGCGCCTGGCGGTGGAGGCTGCCCGGGCGGCGGAGCGATGGAACGCGATCTGTTCATCGATCTTCCAGCGGTGCGTTTCAACTTCCTTGGTTTCTACGTCCAAGACGACATCCGACTCACTCCGAAACTCACCTTAAACGTCGGGCTGCGCTACGACATTTACACGCCATCGGTGAGCGTGCACAACACTCAGAGCAATTTCCTGACTTCGGGACCGGACGCGGGCCTGATTCAGCTGGCGACCTCCAGTAACCGCAGCCCTAACGTTGACACCTACTACAAAAACTTCGGGCCGCGGGTGGGGCTGGCTTACTCGCCCGATAGCGGGAAGACGGCGATTCGCGGAGCGTTCGGGATGAGTTTCTTCCCGGATAACTTCGGAGCGGACTCCGGAACTCTGGAGCGGAATTATCCGGAACTGATCCAGGAGAACTTCGTGGCTTTCAACGAGCCCACCAACGGCTGCACGTTAACCGCTTCGGTGGAATTTACGAGTTGTGGATCACTGATTCTTGCCAACGGTTTGCCGGGCATTCAGCCCTCTGCTAACTCGTCGTTCTATTCGGACTTGGTGGCGCCCTCCTCGGAAGCGGGTTTACCATGCGAGACCGGTGCGGGGAACCTGGTGACCGTACCCGCGGGTTTTGTTTGCCCGCCGGCTGGGTCGGCAGTGTATGACGTCGAGCAAAATTTCCGGCAGGACGAGGCATATTCGTGGAACGTGAGCGTGCAACGGGCGCTGACCCATGATATGTCGGTCCAAGTCGCCTACGTGGGTAACGAAGGACTTCACCTTTTCCATGACTATCAACTGAACCAAGCCTACCCACCCGAAGGCTGCCTGGCTCCGGGAACCGGCAGCAGTCCTTTTACGAATTATCCAGCTTGCCTGCCGTATCCGGGAGTGATTGCATCGGGTCCGTCCGCGGGATCGCTAATCCTGTCGGGGGTTCACGCCAGGAATAGCAGCGGCGAATCGAAGTACAAAGCCCTGGAGATTGAGCTGCAAAAGCGAACCTCCGTGGGCCTGACAATCCAGGCATCCTACACGGCGTCCAGGTTGGTGGACAACGTCGACAACCCGATCAGCCCTTATGACACCTCGCTGCAATTGGTAGGGGAAGGATGGAAGAATGGAAACTACCCGCAAAACTTCGTCCTGAGCTACATTTACGACTTGCCTTTCGGAAGCGGCCGCCGGTGGATGAGTAGTGCCACGGGTGCCGCGGACCATTTTGTTTCTGGATGGCAGGTAAGCGGAATCACCACCTTCCGCGCCGGCGGAGCTCTGCTAATCAACGCCCCCGGCAACCTACTGCCGCCGGGGGCCGATCAGGAAACCGCGCAGTTTCTTTGCGCGGGGAAGTCACAGAACAATCCGCACACCGCGGCCCAATGGTTTGACACCAGCTGTTTCGGCGAACCGGCCATTGGCACCTTCGGCAGCGCGCGGACGGGCAACGCCTACGGACCGGGCCTGCAGAACTGGGACTTCTCGATCAGCAAAACAACAGCACTCTGGTCGGAGCACAAACAGTTGAAGTTCGAGGCTAACTTCTTCAACATTTTCAACCACGTCAACTTCAGTAACCCGGATACCAACGTGCAAGACGGGAATTTCGGAGTGATTACTGGAGACAACGGTCAACCCAGGGAAATACAATTGGGGGTTAAGTTCCTGTTCTGATTTTACCCGGTGAACCCCCGAACTCCCGGAGTGGTCACACCCCACCACTCCGGGAGTTCGCACCGCCGGTTCGCACGGGATGAAGCGAAAACCGCCAACGCGCACGATTGTTCTCTTCCTTCTGGCCTCGCTGGTCTCTTCTTTTTCCTTAGCGCAAACAGTTGGCAAAGCAGCCAAAACTCGCGAAACACCTCCCTCCCGTATGGGCTTCGTTGGCTCCCCAGTGTGCGCGCAGTGCCACCGGCCCATTTACAATTCATTCTCGAAGACCGATATGGGCCGCTCGATGTCTTCGGTCACGCCTACGATTTTGGCTGGCTTGCCGGCCGCGGCCGCGATCTTCGATTCCGCGCACAATCGCCATTTCAGCGTATCGGTTCAGCAAGGTCAGCTTTTCCAGAGCGAGTGGGAAACCGGGGAGGACGGAAAGCAAGTCTTCCGAGAGACGAAGAAGATTGAATGGGTGATCGGCGCAGGAGCCAACGGAATCAGCGCGCTCACTCGCCGGGGCGCCTCCCTGTTCGAGGCGCCTTTGACGTTTTACGCGAAAACGCACAGTTGGGCATTGTCGCCGGGCTACGAAGATGCGGACCGCGGCTTCAACCGGCCGATTGATGCTTCGTGCATCGTGTGTCATAGCGGGCGGCCGAATCCTGTGTTCGGCTCGGCAGGTCAATTTCGAGAGCCTCCCTTCAGCGAACTGGCAATCGGCTGCGAGAATTGCCACGGGCCCGGGCAAGCCCATGTGCTCGAGATGCAGAAAGGTAGCGACACGGAAGACGAGAATCATTCCATTGTGAATCCGGCAAAGTTGTCACCGTGGCTTGCGGACAACATCTGCATGTCGTGTCACCAAACCGGAGACGCGCGGATTTTGCAGCCGGGTAAGAATTATCAGGATTTCCGCCCGGGCCAGCCTCTGGATAACACGCTGGCGATTCTAATGGCGCCGCCCACCCGCGAATCTCCGCCCCATTCCGATCTGCTCCAGCATTACTTCTCGATGATGCTCAGCAAGTGCTATCAAAAGAGCCAAGGGCGATTGAGCTGCATTACATGTCACAACCCGCACGTTCAGCCGTCCGGCGAGGATGCGCCGGCGTACTACCGGGGGAAATGCCTGGGGTGCCATACGGAGTCCAGTTGCACGGTGCCGCTGGCAGCGCGCCAGGAGAAGAGGGTTCCCGATGATTGTGTGGGTTGTCACATGCCAAAGCGCGACATCGCCGAAATCTCCCACGCCAGCCTTACCAACCATCGCATTGTCATCGATCATGACCAGCCGTTTCCCGACCTTACCTTCCAATTGACGACGCCTGCTTTGCCAGACCTGATCTACATTGACGCTATCCCCGGTCAGCAAGGAGGCGCTGCTCCCTTAGTCACGCTATTGCAGGCGTACGGTGAATTGGGCGTCGGACATCCGGAGTTCTTACAGCGTTACTTAGATGTGGCCAAGCAACTCGAGGCCTCCGATCCCGAGGACACCCATGTCCTGGAAGCGCTCGCGGCGCGATCTCTGCGGCAGAGAACCGCGGAAGGGGTCACGGACGGCATGCAGTACTTGAGCCGGGCCATCGATCGCGGCTCGACAACCGCCTGGGATTTCGAGACATTGGGGAACCGGTTCATCAGCGCGCACCGCTACGCGGAGGCGGTCGCCTGTCTGCACACTGGGATTCAAAGAGTTCCGTACGATCCGAAACTCTATGCGTTGCTGGCCGATAGCTACCTTGCGCTGAAACGCCCACACCAGGCCTTTCGAACCGTCACGCGAGCGTTGCAACTCTTTCCCGAGATTGACGGTCTTCGGACATTGCTCAACCAAGCCAAAGAGGCGCTGGGGAAAGCCGAGTAACCGTGAGCCAATCCTCTCTTGCCATACTACGCCTCGCGAGTGCGCTTGACATGCCTTTGCTTTGCGGCACATCCTCGAAAGGTGGATGTTGCAGGAGCAGGATGACGCGGAAATTGTCAGTATTGGTCTTACTTTTGACGTTGGGTCCTGCTAGTTTGTCCGCGCAGTCTGCTGCCCCCCCAGCGCAATCGAATGCCGAACGTCTCGACGAACAGGCCAACCAAATGTTCGCCGCCGGGAAATGGACCGCCGCGGCTCAAACTTACCGCCAAGCTATTGTGTTGGCGCCTGGAAACGCACAGTTCCATCTCGATTTGGCCCTGGTGCTCGCGCACTTGGGAGATCCGCTGGGCGAACGCCAGGAGCTCAATCGCGCCCTTCAGATGGAACCACATCTCGCTGTGGCTCACAACCAATTGGGTTTGCTCGCGGTCCAAGCGGGCGCGCTGGCGGAGGCCGAGAAAGAGTTCCGAGCAGCGGTAGCGGCCAATCCCAAATACGCAGAGGCTCTGAACAACTTGGGCGTCCTGTACTCGCGGGAGGGCCAGGAGTCCGACGCGGTCGGAGCGTTTCGCCAAGCGGCCCAGGCCGATCCAAAATCCTCATCCGCGTATGTGAACCTGGCCCTGACGCTGGTGAAGCGAGACGGAGCCGCGGAGGCAGAAAAGCAACTGATGTCAATCGTTCAGCAGAATCCCAATAACGCGGCAGCCTACATGGCGCTCGGCGTAGTTCGCACAAAAGCGAGTAAGGGCGCGGATGCTGTTGCCGCCTTCCGCAAAGCCGTCGAGCTGCAACCGGAGTCATCCGACGCGCACTTGAATCTGGGAATGGCCCTGGTGCTGCAATTCGATCGGCAAGGCGGACTTCGTGAGCTGAGTGAAGCGGCGCGACTGAACCCCGATTCCGCGGCAGCGCATTTGAGTCTCGGACATTTCTATTTCGAAGCGGGCCAGTATGACGACGCACGGAAGGAATTGGGAACCGCGGCCCGTCTTCAACCCACCCTCGAGGATGCGTTCTTCTTTGGGGGCTTAGTGGAAAGGCGGACGAGCAACAACAGGCAGGCGGTGGAACTCCTGCAAAAGGCGGTCACTCTGAATCCCGACAACGCGGGCGCTCAGTTCATGCTGGGACAATGCCTGGAGAGCCTGGGCCGGACAAACCAAGCTATTGAGCACTGGAGGCAAGCAATCCGGGCCGATCCAAACTATTCTCAGGCTCTATACAACCTCGCCAGAGTCTTGAGGACGCGTCACGATCCTGAAGCCCAGCGCTACCAAGACCGTTTCGACGAACTCGAGAAGCGCGAGCAGTTGACGGATCGGGTGAAAATATTACGCAGTTTTGCCTTGGAGGCGGGCAAGTCGCAGAACTGGCCGCAGGCGATCGACCAATTGCAGGAGGCCATTCGACTCTGCGGTGAATGCGCCGACGCCGAGCTTCTGCACAAGAACCTTGCTTTCTTTTTCGAGCAGACTGGGAATATCGCTGACGCGGAAGCGGAACTGGAAAAGGCGCTTGCGCTCGATCCCCATGACGCCAAAGCGCAGAAGGCGCTATCCGATCTTCGTAGCCTGCCCTCCTCCGCACCTTAGAAGTAACCGCGCCACGATGCGCGGCGCAAGCGGGCAAGGAATGAACAACTTGCAAGTGTTCTCCTGTGAATGGGTTAGAGGCTACGTTTCACTCTGAGGCCCTCTTGCTGGGAGATTTGTTCCTCGGAAGGAGTGGCTTACCTTATTTAATTTCCACGGTACGAGCCTCTCCGTGGCCCACTGCAACAAGGACGTGAGTTTCGGCTGCACCTGCTAGCCGGCTACCGGTCTCCGCCGGAATTTCCTTGCCGTCGCTAAGCAATTTTTCGAACCGCCCCGGAAAGCTGGCTTTCCATTGAAATGTTGGACCCGACTCATTGGCAAGAATTGTTTTCCGATCGCCCTCGTGGCGGATTGAAATTCGGTTATCGAAAACGGGAGCGTGATTTAGAGCGGCCCACTGGGTCGCTGCAGTGAGCTGCGGGAAAGTTTCGACGACCCTCGCAGTCGAGTCGGCTCCCAATCCCATGAGTCCGGTCGCGCAGGTTCCGACCGCGGCATAGCAGACTTCCGGGTATTCGCGACGTTTCAGCGAAGGGTCCATAAGACTCAAGAGGGACCGATAGCCAGGTTCAGATCGCCCATAGCGATAAAGGATTTCGGGCACGTAGGATCTACCTTCGACGCCACCAACACTGTTGTCATCTGGAGGAAATTGTCGCGTGAGTTCGTCGAGCGCCTGTTCCGTTTTGTGACCCTTGTCGGTGAGTTGGCAATAAAGAGGAAAGGACACATCTCCTCCGCCCGGTCCGGGCTTTAGGTCCGCATGAAACTGACCGTCGGTTCCGATGGCCGCGGCATAGCCGTCTCTCGCGGCGCTCCACCAATCTTTGTTGTAGATCGACCTCAAGTGCTCCGCTTTCGCGGAGAACTCTTCCGCCTGCTGCCGATCGCCGCTCGATTGCTGAATTTTTGCAAAGTCCCGGTAAGCCGCAAATTGCGCTGCGACGAGATCCGCGCCGACAGTCATCTGTCCGATGTGCTGCTCATCGTAGCTGGCGATTCCGCGGTGGCCGTACTGAGGGAGGTGATCGAGCAGCCCGTCCCCATTGATGTCCCACTTTTTGACGTAGTCGGTGACCGTGTGGTTATAAAAATTCATGAACACGCGATCGAGGTAGGCCTTGTTCCCGGTCCACAAGAACTGGCGATAACAAGCATCCAGGACGTCAAAGTTGGCCGGCAAGTTGTACCAGAATTCATGGTCGTTCTGGTAGTCGACCGGCGCCGGAAGATTGTCTTTGTTAATTTCCCAGTAGGAGCACCAGTCCCTGGATGCGGAAATGTTCTCGGCGAAACGACGGAGCATGTTTTCGTTGAATGCGGCCAAGCCCAGGATCTGGGCGCCGGTGCTTTGGTGTGAAACGTCGCGCATGCAGAAGGCTCGACGCCCTGGCAAGGAAGCCTCGTACCACAGCCCAACCGGGTCACCGGTGAAAACGTAAGCGAGCGCTTGGTGCTTGGCCCAATGGAAGCCCTCCACCAACCGGGAGTCCGAGGATTCAAGCTCTACGCGAGTGTCTGGCTTTTGAGAAGCGCCGGCCCCCCGCCGCTTTGAGGCTGCGGCAAACCATCTTGCGCCCGGCCCGCTATGGACCACGTTTGCAGCGCACGCCTGACGATCCGGCCATGCGGCAAGAGCGGTGATGCATACACCCAGAAAGGTTCGCCTGGGCAGCAACCCTGCAGCTAACCTTTCACAGTTTGCGACGACTGGACCATTGATGTTGTCCATGGATAATATCCGCCTGGCCAATATTTTCACCTTTAGGGCAGCGGCGATGTTGAAAATGGCCCTGAATTAACCCGATCTTGGCCTTCCTCGGCGTCGCGGGCCTCCGGTAGCGACCGGTCGCGGGCACCTATCATTCCGGTCTGCACCTCCGTTACAATTGTTCCGCAATCCAGGAAACTTGCCGAAACCATGGTTCGCCGATCTAAAAAGGTGAAGCTGGTCGACGTCGCGCGGGCGGCGAACGTAAGTCCAGCCACGGTCTCTCGACTCATCGGCGGCCGAGCCGTGGTCACTCCGGAAATGCGCGATCGGGTGATCAAGGCCGCGGTTCGGTTGGGCTTCGATCTCGAGCGTGGCCGAAAATCGCGGATCATCGCGTTCTTGCTGAGCAACCGCGGCGTTTTGCACCCCTTTCATTCGGCGGTACTTACTGGAGCCGAGGCGTATTGCGCCGAGCATAACTACGGGCTCTTGTTCCTGCCGTTCCAGTATCCAACCGACGCTTCATCCGAGGAATTGAGCCTGCCGGAGATCTTGCAACGGCGTCAAATTGTGTCCGGCGTAATTGTGGCGGGAACCAACTCCCGTGAGCTCCTCCGCTTGCTGACCCGTCGCGGGATCCCCTGGGTGGTGCTTGGCAATAACGTCCTCGGAGAATCCGAGGGCGAACAATCCTCGGCGGTCTTCTTCGATGATGTGATGGGCGGCTACGAAGTGACCCGATACCTGCAAACCCTGGGGCATCGAGAAATCGGTTTTGTTGGCAACCTGCGTCTGCCGTGGTATGCGCGACGGTTTCGAGGTTACCGGAAAGCGATGGACGAGGCGGGCTTGAAGATTCATGTGACCGAACTCAGTTCTCGCGACGGCGAGGAAATGGGCTATATCGCCACCAGGCTGATGCTGCAACAAGCACCTTCCCTCACTGCGATTTTTGCCGGCGACGACTCGTCGGCCAGAGGCGCGTGCAACGCTGCCCGGGACTGCGGACGGACCATTCCCGATAACCTGAGTATCGCCGGTTTCAACGATACTCTGGAGTCTTCGTCCTTGAACCCGGCGCTCACGTCCGTTCATGTATTCACCGACGAACTGGGAAGACAGTTAGCGGAATTGTTGTTAAACAGAATTGCCAGACCCGATTTGCCGGGCAAGACCATTACGCTTCCCACTCAATTGGTGAGGCGCGATTCTTGCAGCCCGATATCGTACAACCCGGGAACCCCAGTCGAACCGGTTGGGAAGAGTTAAATACCAGGATCGCCGATCATCCCGGCAGGATTTCGGGTTTCCTGAGCCCCAAAAATCGGGCCGCATTCTCCAGGCAGACGTCCTTTATCAATCGCGCCATCATTGGTTCATCATCGGGGAGCGAACCCGCTTCAATTTCGTTTCCCAAAATATTACAAAGGATGCGCCGGAAGTATTCGTGCCGGGGAAAGGACATAAACGACCGGGAGTCGGTGGTCATGCCAACAAAATTGGAAAGCAGCCCGCAATTGGACAGAGCGTTGATCTGCCATTCAATTCCTTCTTGCTGATCTAAAAACCACCAGCTGCAGCCGAACTGCACCTTTCCGCGTATACCTTCCTGGGAGTAGTTTCCTGCCATAGTCGCGAATGCATAGTTATCCGCTGGATTCACATTGAAGACCATCATTTGGGGAAGTCCGCCGTCACGGTCGAGTTGATCGCAATATGCCGCCAGCGATGCCGCCTGCGGCCAATCCCCGATCGAGTCAAACCCTGTGTTAGGGCCGATCTGGGCCAACATTCGAGTATTGGCGTCGCGATATGCGCCCAGGTGAAGCTGCTTGGTCCATCCCGTCCGCGCATCCAGGTGGCCGAAGAAAATCATCAGATAGCCCGCCAAACCTGCCTTTTCGCTGGAATCAAGAGCGGCGCCCGATCGCAATTTGTTGAAAGCCACACCCGCGTCATGTTCGGTGCACGCCTGTGCATAGCAGTGATTCAGGCCATGGTCGGATAGACGGCACCCCTGGTCATGGAAAAATTCATGACGCCTCGCGAGCGCGTCCAGAAAATTGGGCAAATGCGAAATTTCCAGGTTCGCGGCCGCAGCGAGCCGATCGGTCCAATCGTTGAACCGCGCCGGATCATCCATTCGCAGCGCCGCATCAGGGCGAAAGGTGGGGAACACCAGCGTTTTGAGGCCGGAGTCCCTGATTTTCCGATGGGCCTGCAGAGAATCCGTTGGGTCATCCGTAGTGCACAGGGCGGCGACGCAAAACTTCCTCAAAATTCCCTGAGGAGTCATTTCTTCGCGACTCAGCAAGGTGTTCCCAGAGTTCCAAATCTCGGCGGCAGATGACTCGTCCAGGAGTCGTTCGATGCCGAAGTACCGGCTCAATTCGAGGTGGGTCCAGTGGTACAACGGATTTCGCAGCGTTCGTGGGACTGTTTTCGCCCAGGCCTCGAATTTTTCATATGCAGTAGCATCCCCGCTGCAGTACCGTTCCGCAAATCCATTGGCCCGCATCGCCCGCCATTTGTAATGATCTCCATCGAGCCAAATTTCGGTCAGAGTTTTGAACGGGGTGTTGTTGGCAATCTCGGGGGGGAAAGGTGCGAATGAAAATCCAGGATGGGAATATGCTGGGCATAAATATGGTACAAATGCCGCGCCGTTTTGGTTTGCAGCAAGAAGTCTTCGGTGATGAAGGCCATCTGAATGGCAGCCCCGGCGCTCGTTTCACGCGCGCTGGCGGCATCCCTTTCTAGTTACTGTGCAGCTACAGCATCGAAGAGGCCGTTGGCCCCGAGAATCGTGATCTTGGAAGCTTGCTGAAACGGGATAGTGAGCTGGTTGGTGGCGGCATCGTAGTGATAGCCGGTTCCTGCGCGCAACTCCGCTCCGTCCCGCTTCACCCCGTGCACTCCCCGGCAATAAATCTGCAATTCCCCTTTCGCCCCTAATTCTCCTACACTCACGTCTATTCCTTCTGCGCCAGGATGCACCTCGATCTTCTGCACTCCCGTTCCAGTGTAGTAGGAAAACTCACTCGCCTCTTTCCCATCAGAGAAAACTTCGATCCGCAATTTGGGCTCCCAGTTCGCATCCCAGTTGTTGTTCGCCTTCAGAATGTCTCCGCGCGCGATGATCGCTCCTGCTCGCACGTAGAGCGGGATCGTCGCCAAGCTCGCGGCCGCAGTGATGGTCGCCGGTCCTGTGTATATCGTCTTGCGGTTGTTGTAATCCATCCAGCGTCCCGCCGGCAGGTACACACTTCGGCTGGTCGCTCCCTCTACCGTCACCGGCGCCACCAGAATGTCCCGGCCATAGAGATATTCGTCCCAGGTGTCGTGAAGAGTTTTGTCATCGGGATAGGCGAAGGCTAGAACGCGCATCACCGGCATACCCGTTTGCGTCGCTTGGTAGAGATAGGAGCGAGTGTAGGGAATCAAATCGTGATGCATCTGGGTGTACTTCTGCGCGATTCCCACCAATTCGGCATCGTAATCGTCCCACACCGTCCGCTTGGGTCCGATCAGCACTTCCATCATCGAACTCATGGCGCTGAACTCGAACCAGCGCGCAAAAAGCTCCTTGCTGGGAACGCGAATGTATCCTCCGGTGTCTGATCCCCACATGGGGAAGTTGATCGCTCCGGCGCGTAGAGCGGTTTTTATGGAAACGGCCAGACCGCCGAAGGTGCTTCTGGTGTCGCCATTCCAGATGGCAGTGTACTTGCGAGCGGTGTCGTTGGCGTTGCGAGAAAACTCGAAGTAGTCGCCGTGGTAGGCGTCGTTCAGCCCCTCCGCGGCGAGTTTGGGTAAGAGGACCGCATTCAGATTCTCCAACGAGTGCGGCATTTCTCCTTCTTCACCGCGATCAATCTTGTAGCCCCGTATTCCGCGCCGGACGTAGAGATTCAATTCGCCCTTAAACCAGTTATAGACTTCGGGCCGGCGAATGTCCGCGGCAGGCCACGGTTCGTCGAATAGGTAGCCGTTCGCTGAACCCTCCTGAAACAACCGGTTGTTGTTGCGGTTAGCGATCCACAGCAGAAGATAGATGCCACGGTCCTCGAGGTCCCGGATCATCTTGTCGGGATCCGGGAAAGACGGGTCAAAATCCATGTTTCCCCAGCCCCGGTCTCCGGAACCGTAGGGCCGGTCCAACCATATTGCGGTGGCGGGGATGTGCAGACTTCGCAAGCGGTCCGCGTCCTGAATCACCTTTTCCTGGGCGTCCTTTACGCCGCGTAGGTCGTCGTGTTCATCATCCCTCCACCAAATGCCGTCAAAAGCCCAAGTGGGGGGCATGAATGCAGGGCCGGCTAGGGCATTGTAGCGGTTCAGAATGTCGGCGTAGGTTGGGCCGTAAATGATGTCGTAGGTCAGGTGCTTGTCGCGGAACGAAAAGCTGGTCTCGCCGGATTGTGCGAAACCGAAGTGCCCCTCGGCGGTAGACTCGACATAGATACCGTATTTTCTGGAAGTGAGATAGAACGGTGCACGGGCGTTGGAATAATTCACATCGGGGAGATTCCGGGCGCCGCCGAATTCTTCGTAGGCGCCGCGATCATCGACGCTTCCGCCGAAGGGATATTCCCAAACGCCGTAATAGTGATCGCCGCGGTCCTCGAACCCCTGAGATATAGATTCGCAGTCTCCGCCGTCATATCCCAGCGTAACTTGAATAATTTCAGGGTTGGTGAAAGTAAGCGTCAATTTGGCCGTTTCGCTGGCGCCGGATAGAAGCAGGGTCGCCTCGACCGAATCAGCCTTTTTCACAACGCCGGTGACAGATGAGACGCGATGGTCCTGCTCGGTAAAAGCTGCGCGGTTCAACGACAGCAACGTCTGGCCGGTGGATTTCTCGATCAGCGTCAGACCATAGGGCTTGCTGCTGATTTCTACGCGTAACGCGGGAGATTCGAGCGACTCGACCTGCGCCCTCACCGGAGCCGCGAGGAATGCGAGGACGATTGCAGTGGGCAACGCAAATCTCAGCGACTTGGCAGTTCTAGACAACCTGGCCTCCTTGCAGCTTCAACCCATCCGGAACCGAGATTATTGCCGATTCCGACCGCCTTGCCCATCAGCTCTAATCGTTCCCACGGCGCCCGCAATCACAAAAACCGAGGCTTTCTGCAAAGGGATCGTGAGCTTGTTGCTTGCCGCGTCATAGCGATATTCACTTCCTTCGCGGAATCCCGCGGAATGCAACGGCCTCGATGGTCTCAGTTGGAATATCGATGAAGGAAAGTCACCGCTTTTCGCCCGCCGGTTTTGCAGCCTTGGAGTTGCACACGGCGACCCTCTGCTTTCGACGCGCCAAGAATAAGAAGCCGACTGAACCCAGGCAAGCTTGAATATCTAAACGATTGATTTAGTAAATCTAAACGATAATAATGCGGGCCGGTGCCGCCGGCCTCCGCCCCGGAGCCGGCATTTGCGAGGGGACTCCGGCGTCGGCCATTCTTGAGTCTTGGGAGGCACGAGATGGACATCCATCAATTAGAAATCTTCCTGGCGGTGATCGATGCGTCCAGCGTGACCCGGGCCGCGGAGCATGTGCATCTCTCACCGGCTGCAGTCAGTCTTCAGCTGCACGGCCTGGCCGACGAGCTGCACACCGAGTTGTTCGTTCGGTCGGGTAGGCAGCTGATTCCGACGCCCGCAGCCAGCCGCTTGGCGGAACGGGCTCGGTCGGTGGTCAAACAGATGCATCAAATGAAACACGAGTTCGACAACAGCATTTCATCGGACGATCGCGCCTTCCATTTCGCTACCGGAATTACCAGCCTCATCTATCAGCTCGGGTGGCCGTTGCGAATGCTTCGGAAGCGCTTCCCCACCAATGAGATTCATATTTTTGTCGGGGCGACGGAGGACATCGTTTCCGGACTGCTCGAATCCCGTTTCGATCTAGGCTTGATCACCCTCCCGGTGCGCGAAGAGAATCTCCGCATCCTGCCGCTCTTTGAGGAGGAATTGCTAGTATTGAGTCCGGCGTCCAAGCTGGTGCGTGGCGGGCACTCCGGTTCGTTTCAACCGGCAGATCTGCAAGGGCTTCCGTTCGTCCTGTATCCGGAGCGGAGTAATATGCGCGCGATCATCGACCGTTTCTTTGCGGAGATCGGCATAACCCCGAAAGTGGTGATGGAAGCTGACGACACCGAAGCGTTGAAGCGGCTGGTGGAGGCCGGTTTCGGGCACTCGATACTTCCGGAACACGCGCTGCGTGGGAAGCCGCGCTTCTTTCACACCCATCGAATCGCGAGGCACCGGCTGGTCCGAAAGCAAGCGCTGGCCATGGCACGGGTGGACTACCCGCGCAAGCTCACCGAATCCGTTGCCGAATTCCTGCAGACGCTGCCCTGGGACGGCCGACGGCAGCGCTCTTGACCTTGGCGCTCGCTGCGCGCCGATTCATTCTGGCCCTCACTCACCGCAAGAATTCGGCCGCGCACCACAACAATGGGGCTTGGCCGTGGAGGTCGCCGGTATTGCGTTTTCGGGTCAGGTAATAGTTGAGATCGTTCAATTTGCTGGTTCCTTCACAAACGTTGCGAATATCCCCGTTGGGTTCCAGATAGCTGACCAGTCCAAGCCAACCCTTTCTCGCGGCCGGGCCGTATTTCTTGGCGTCCAGCCAGCCTTCTTTCGCGCCCGCAGCCATGGCGAATGTAAACATCGCGCTGCAGGACGTCTCCGGCCAAGCCTCCGGATGATCGAGGAGTTGCCGCCACAGCCCGTCTTGGCCCTGAAAATGCAACAGCGATGACATCATTTCTCGATAGCTCTTCATGATCCGCGCGCGCTGGGGATGATTTTTCGGTAAGGCGCGCAGGATCTCAGTCATACCCGCGGCAACCCAGCCATTCCCACGACCCCAGAAAAACGGGACATCCGGAGCGTGAAAAAACAGTCCGTTCGGCTGTTGCAGCTGGTCCAAGTAAGCGGTCATCTCGGTTGCCGCGCGATCGATGTATTTTGCATCGCCTGTTGCGCGGTAGGCTTGAACCTGGACCAGAGTCACCATGTACATATCGTCGATCCAAAAGCGGGTCTGGGGGGTAAGACCTTCGGGGGTGGGGTTTTTCCATTGCTCGTCAGCCAAGCGCAAACCCAAATGGAGATACTTTGGATCCTTGGTTTCGATGTAAATCTGCAATGGCACCGCCCCAAAGACCGTTGCGTCGACATGCACAGGCTCGGGAATTAAGGCGGCCTCTACGGAGAAAAGGGGGGCGAAGCGGTTAACTAATTGCGCGGTGAGTTTCTTGGCTCCGGTCACTTGCGCGAAAGTCAGCGCGCCGTACCACGCGACGGTCTCGGGATAGGTGATATGTTCCGGCGGCGCGCTCTTGCCGAAGTTTGTATGCGGCCCGGAGGCAAAACGTTCCGCGACGCGCTTGCCAATTTCTGCGGGCGATGTTCCTGTTGGCCAATCCTGAAAGACTTTTTTCCGGCCGGCGGCGAGGGTGGCAAAGGCAATCAAAGCGATTGCGAACAAAACTTCCGCGGAACGACGACGCATCTTGCGACTCCTTGGTGTGCCCATTCCTGGTGGGTTAGCCCCGCACTCATCGCCGCGCGGCGAAAGCAACGACCACCCCATCCGGAGCCGTCACGGAGATCATTTGGCCTGCGCGGCGCACTTTCAATCCGCGGGCGCGCAAATCCTTCGCGGCACGCCGCAGATCGCTGACTTCAAAAACGACTTGCGGAGCGGACGGCGGCACTGCTGAGATGAACTCAACTTCGTCGCCCGACGGTCCCGGCAACCGCAGGCGCTCGTCATCCCCCGAGATCACAGGTTCGAATCCAAGTTTGCCAGTGTAAAACGCTGCGACCGCACTCGAGTCTTTCGTGGGTATGGCCACGCGCCGGAGATGATCGGAGACGCGGCTGCGGCCCAGATGCTTGCCGCGATCTTCGAAATGCATCGAGCCCGGCATATATTGCGTAAACTCGATCAAGTTACCTGGAGGGTCATGAATTGCGTTGAGCAGGTTTCCGGCCTTTGCCTTCCGCGGTTCTGCTGCGTCAAGGCCCCGCTTCACGTATTCCCTCCATAGTGGTTCGATGTCATTTGACTCAAAACAGACATGGAGAAATCCGGCAGGCTGAGAAGTGTCCGGCCGTTGGTAGAGCTCGATGAACTGGCGGTCATTCACTTTCACATAAGAAACGGAAACGTTGCCGCCTTGCGAAAACTCGAATGACTGCTCGAATCCCAACAATTGGTAGAAAGCTCGCGACTTCTCGACATCGTTGACGCGGAAAGCGGCGTGCGCGATGCCCGCGAGGTGAACTGACTGCGCGCGCGCAACCCCCGCTCCCGAGCAGCAGAGGCTCCAGACTAAAATGCGGATGGCCCATGGCATTCGCTCGATTTCCTGAGTGCGGTATTGATTGACGGCGCTTGCCAGCAAGCCGCCGTCCATCACCAGCACGTGGCCAGTAGCGTCCAGCACAATCACCGGACGCTTACTTTCCAGCAGTAGCTTGCTTTCCGGTGTAGACGATCCTCCAGATCGATTTCGACCCGTCATCGGTAACCAGCAGTGAACCATCCGGGGCAACGGTGACACCGACCGGGCGTCCCCAAACGTGGCCGCTATCAACCACAAATCCGGTCATAAAATCTTCGTACTCTCCGGTAGCGTGGCCAGTTTGATGAAGTGGTACGCGGATCAACTCATACCCCACTCGGTCTGACCGGTTCCACGACCCATGCTCGGAGGCAAATACGTCACCCCGATATTCAGCGGGAAACATTTTCCCTTCGTAGAACGCCATTTCCAGCGAAGCGTTGTGGGGATTGAGTATCACGTCCGGCGTAATCACTTTGTCCTTCAGCTCCGGATGGGTGCCGGGGTGTCGCGGATCCTGGTGGCCCCCCATATACCACCAGGGCCAGCCGTAAAAGCCGCCGTCCTGAACGTGCGTGATGTAGTCGGGAACAAGATTGTCACCCAAGGCGTCCCGCTCGTTTACCGAGCACCATAACTCACTCGTTTTGGGATTAACCGCCATGCCCACGCAATTGCGGATTCCGTAGGCGTAGATGCGCATGTCCGAACCATCGGGATTGAATTCCAGAACATCCGCTCGGTTCTTTTCCGCCGGCGTGGTATCGGGGTCGTCCACGTTGGAAGCGGAACCAACGCTCACGAACATTTTCTTTCCGTCAGGCGTAAATTGAATGTCTCGCGTCCAATGGCTAAGATCCGCCGGAACGTCGACGATATGTTCGGCAGGTCCGTGCGCTTTCAGGTCGCCACTCTGATAGGGAAAACGCACGATCGAGCCAGTATTCCCGACGTAGACCCATTGCGGATTGGGTCCCGGCGGATAAAAGTTGATCCCAAATGGGCGAGTCAAGCCGGTGGCAAAAATTTCGGACTGTTCGGCTTGGCCCCCTACAGTGATGCCACGGTAAGTTCGAACCAGCCCCGCTTTACTATCCGCAACAAAAAAATCACCGCTGGGAGCCGTGCGAATCAGGCGGGGCTCATCGGGCACCTGGGCATATAGCTCCACCTTGAATCCTGCAGGAACCTTGGGCCAGGCATTTTCAGGCCGGCGCACCACCTTCGGACCATTTCCGGCCGAAGGGGTTCGAAAGGGTTCCGGAAGATCAGCCAGAGTAATTTTTCGGACCTGGCCGGGCTTCTCCAAGCGATAGTCGGTAAAAGGAGGCTTGGGAAGCGGCAGACTCGCATCCGCAATGGCTGAGCTTTCTTCTGGTGCTGGCGCCGCTGCCGGCGACTTGGCCGACGAAGCGCCGGGGCGCCCCAGTGACTTCACATAACTGACAATTGCCCACCGGTCTTGTTCGGGCAGCGACGACCACGGCGGCATGCCGTTGTTCACGTCGCCTTTGGTGATGAACCAGAACAATTCGCCGTCGCTGGCGGATTGCGATGGACCATGTGCCAAAGACGGTATATTGCCCATTCCATCGCCGCGATCGCCGTGGCATTTCGAACAGGCCGTAGCATAAAGACGCTTGGCATTGGAGGGAACCTTCCCGTTGAGAGGATTCTTCGTCTCGCTCGCCGTCGCTGGAGCATTGTGGAAACTGGCGTTCTGGCCCCCCGCCATCGCCGTCAAAAACAGGCTGATCGCTGTGCACACCCCGAGGGCGGCGCCAAGAATACGTAGAATGGGTTTCACTCCACTCCTCCCAAACAAGAATAGGAACTGTCTCGCCAATTGGCGGGTACAAAAACTCCGAGCGAGCGCGACCGACCTCTTAATCTCGCAAGCGGGACAGCAGAAAGTCCGGAACGTCACCGGAGGGCGAAATCCAACCAGCTCGACCCACTGACGCCTCTTAACCACGGAAAATATAGGCACCGCGAGGCGCAGAGTCAAAGCGTTAAAACTCAACTGGATATTCAGAAAAACTTAATGAACCTAGCTAACCGCGAGCACCCTTGATTTCACCGGGACAGCCATCCTCCGTCGACAACCAAAACATGCCCGTGCACGTAATCACTCGCGCTGGAGCTGAGAAACACTGCCGCACCGGCAATGTCCTCGGGTTCGCCCCATCGCCCGGCTGGAATTCTCTCTAGGATTTGGCGGCTTCGCACCGGCTCGTTGCGCAGCGCTTCCGTGTTGTCGGTGGCCATATAGCCCGGAGCAATTGCGTTCACGTTGATTCCCTGAGCTGCCCATTCATTTGAAAATGCCTTGGTGAGCTGGACGACTCCACCCTTCGCTGCAGCATAGGCGGGCACCCGGATGCCGCCCTGAAAGGACAGCAAGGAGGCGATATTCACAATCTTGCCTGTTCTTTGGTGCTCGAGCATCCATCGTCCGGCAAGTTGTGAAAGCCGAAAGACGGCGGAGAGATCGGCGGCGATTACCGCGTCCCAATCCTCCACAGAATGCTCAGAGGCGGGTGCGCGGCGGATGATCCCCGCGTTGTTGACGAGAACGTCGATCGACCCGAAATCGGCCGTCATCTTTTCTATCAGGGTTGCGCCCGCAGCGGGATCGGCGACATCGACGGCAAGATAGTCCGTTTTCCGGCCGAGCTTACGGATGTTGTCGCACACGTCCCCCGGATTGGGATCGTGACCGTGACACAGGACGTTGGCGCCGGCCTCCGCTAGGCCGATAGCGACGGCTTTGCCCAGGCCTCTGCGCGCACCGGTCACCAGAGCGTTCTTCCCATGTAATCGAAAAGCTTCGAGAATCATTGCTGCGATGAGATATATCAGGCGGCTCTATGGAATTCAAACTAGAAAAACTTACGGCCTTCATCGCAAAAACTGAAATCAGCTAGTAGGCAGGTCGGTGGCCACTCACGTACGCCGCCCTTGATCGTCCGGAGTGCGAAAGCGCTGGCCGCCTGGGCTCGAAAGGCATTCATTCATAATTTGGAATCTTGCTACAGTTCCGCCGTTTTCGAGTTAGGCTAGGGCGAAATGGCAAAGCGAAACGAAAAATCTAAGGCCGCCGAGAGCGTACCGGAAAATCGGCAACCGAGCAACCACCTGCCGGTCTGTCCCAAATACCTTCAATCCCGAAACGAACCCTATGGGTGCTGGCTTGGAGTTTGTTTTCGGACGTAGCCGTTTTGGGCCAGCACTTTTCCGTGGGAGCGGTGGCCTTGTTTGGATACGGCATGCACGCCTGAGGCGGTTACCCAGCGGTTGTAGAAATTGAACAGGGCGCAGACGGTGATGACGTTGAAGATGGCTTCGTCGCTCCATCCTGCGGCGCGCACGCGTTCGGCATCCACTGCCGAATAGTTCGGCAAATCGAGAGTCACCTTGCGCGCGAATCGCAGCAAAACTTTTTCGTTTGCCGGCAGGGGCGATGATTCCACGTCGCCCAGGACGCTCGCTACCAAATCCTCGCTGCCGAGCAGTTCGGCGCTCACCGCGGCGTGCGCCTTCATACAGAACTCGCACTGGTTGAGGTGAGAAACGTAGGTGGCAATCAATTCGCGCAGCGCGGGGGTAATCGGCGCCGGTCCGCGCATGATTCCTTGAGTGAAGTGGGCAAGGTGGGTGGTGGTTTCGGGAAGGAACGCGAAGAGGTGCCAGATCTGCCAGTATTCGCGGCCGGAGTCTTGCGCGGACTTGATCATGTCGAAATAGGGGCCCGGCTGGGGATTGTTCTGCACCCCGGGCAGAAACATCGGCTTCATATCCACGGATTGCATGGAGCACTCCTTTTGTTTCCGACAATGCAAACCGCGCACACAGTACACGCGCCGCTCCTCGCGTGTCTCTAATATTTTCTTAGTATTGCCATTCGCCGCCTGAGCCCTCAAATTGCTCGGCAATTCGTCGCGTTCAAGGGTGGTGGTTAGCGGTGCGGGACTTTTTCCGAGTGAATATGCGGCACATCAAAATGGGGGCTGGATGCCAAGGCGTCTCTCCGTCGGGTCGATCCTCGCGGTTCTGATTTTTGCTGGCAGCATGGGCATCGCTGCGCAGGAACTGGCGACGCTGAATGTGACCGTCACGGATGAATCCGGCGCGGTGATTCCCCAAGCCAGCATCGCCCTTCGCAATATGGAAACCGACGCGAAGCGAGGCCGGATTTCGTCTGCCGCGGGGGTGGCGGTGATCCCGGGCTTGCCCGCGGGAAATTACGAATTGACGGTCGAAGCTTCGCGATTCGCTGCCTACAAATCTCCCCTCACCCTCACCGTGGGCCAAATCGCCTCCTTCACCGCGGTTCTGGCGGTGCAGGGAGTCACCCAACAAGTGGCCGTCCACGAAACCGAGCAAGGCGTCGACACCGGGAAATCAGACGTGAGCCAGGTGATCGACACGCAAAACATCTCCGATCTGCCCATCGCCGGCCGCGACTTCATTGATTTCGTCCTGCTCACCCCTACCGCCAACGTAGGCCGCAGCACAGCCGTCGGCTCGCAGTCGCCTTTCACCGAAACCGTGTTGCAGCTCAGTTTTGGCGGACTGCGGGAAACGCACAGCACGTTTTTTGGCCTGGACGGAGTGGACTACACCACCAGCATCTCCGGGGTGCAGCGAGTGAGCCCTTCGCAGGACTGGGTGCAGGAATTTCGCGTGGTGGCTAGTCCGTTCACAGCCGACTACGGACGCAATCTTGGGTCGGTCGTTAATACGATTACCAAGTCCGGAAACAACGAAGTTCACGGATCGGCGTACGAATATTTTCGCAACAACGATCTGGACGCCACCAACTTGCTGGCCGCTCCAGATTTCAATACCCTGCAATTTAATCAGTTCGGCGCCGACGCCGGCGGACCCATTCGCCAGGATAAGAATTTTTACTTCCTCGGCTACGAAGGCCAGCGCCGCGCCGAATCTCCCCTGTACTCATCCTTTATTCTGCACTGCATCGATACCCCCAACTGCTTGGGACCCGGCACTCCCAGTATCAACCAAGTAAAACAGACCCTGGGGCTCCAGCCGGAAAATTTGGGTTCCATCCTCACCATCGACAACTACGACAAGTTGATCGCTAAGAGCACGAATGTCCTGAGCGACAAAACCACTCTGAACGCCGCGTTCCTGTTCAACGACGATCGCAAACAGAACGTGCCCGGCGCGGCACCAGGCGAGGGCCTACCCTCCTCCTACCGTGATAATCCGGTGGCTGACCAAACCGCTTACGGAAACCTCTTCCATATCTTCGCTCCCGATTTCACTTCAGAGACGGTGGTGAGTTTCGCCCGCAGAACTTTCAATCTCAATCTGACCGGCGCCGGATACGAGCCGTCCATCGATGGTGCCGGATCTGCTGGACTCTGGCGGGTTCCAAGGCAGCGTTCACTACTATCGCGAGCAGCATTTTGAAACCGCCGAAAACCTCACGTACATCCACGGCAACCACACTTTCAAGTTCGGCGGCGATTACGAACCGGTATGGATCAGCGCCGAAACCACATTTATGAGCCCCGGCTTTGGGGTCTTCACCCCACAGAGCTTTTTCGGAGTGGCTCCGTTCTGCGGACCTCCCTGCGGTCCGTTCGGCCCGGGCACCGCCGTGGAATTCCTGTTCCTGGAACCGCGGCAATATTTCGGCGAACAAGTGCCGCAGCGCACGCTTCCATTTCAGAGCGGAATCTACTCGGGACCGGCCGCCGAAGCATTCGCAAACAGCACCGATTTGAATTTCCGGCACCAGCTCTCCGCTCTGTACGGCCAGGACACCTGGAAAGCACGGCCCGATCTAACGATCACCATCGGCCTGCGGTACGACGTCGACTTCCTGCCTTCGGCGCAAGCCGTTCGCGTGATCGGCAAGCTCAGTCCCACGAATTATGGAAACGTTCAGCCGCGAGCTGGGCTGGCGTATTCCTTCCGCGGCGGAAAAGGCGTGGTCCGCGCCGGCTTTGGATTATTTACCGGCCCCTTCGACTACAGTGACATAATGGTCACCTGGCAGGGAGCCTCGCCATTCACCGCAATGAACCAACCGCTGATACCAGAGTTCTCCAATCCGGCGAACGATCTGGTGGGCTTCGGCGCTTCGGGAATCGTTGGCACTTCCGGGCCCTTTCTGGCCGGCCAGGCATTCAACACCTTCGCGCACACCGGCGCCTACCCGGCGCCCGGCGAGCTGCAGCAATTCCCACTCGGTTTTTCAAAGTTGAAGTTTCCCAATGCCTACGCCGAGCAAGCCAGCCTGGAAATTGAAAACGAAATCGCCAAAGACACATTCCTCTCGCTGGGCTACCAATACATTCATGCGCTCGATCTCCCGATCTATTACAGCATCAATGGATTACCCAACGGCACACTGCCGGACGGAGTTCAATTGTTCACCCCGGCGGATACCAACTTCGGCTTTGCGCTGTACGCCACACCTTCCGCCTATTCCGAATACAACGCCGGCACAGTAAGCCTGCGCAAGAATTTCGCCCAGTACTACAGCGTGCTGGCCAATTACACCTTCTCAAAATCCATCGACATCGGCACCGATGTGCAGCTCCAGGATACCCCGATGGATTACCTCGACCCCAAATTGGATCGCGCAGTGAGCGACAACGACGTTCGCCAGCGGTTGGTCTTGACCGCGCTCGGAGAAACGCCGTCGCGCTGGCCGCTGCTCTTCCGCAACTTCAAGGCCTCCGTGCTCACCACGCTCCAGAGCCCGCTCTATTACACGATCTTGGCCGGCTTTGACGTGAACGGCGACCAATTCCCTTTCAACGACCGCGTCGGCAACATCGGGCGCAACACTTATCGCGGGGATCCCTCCTACACTACCGACGTGCGCCTGCAACGCCTGCTCCATTTCACCGAACGCTTCCAGGGTGAAGCCAGCGTGGAAGTCTTCAACCTGTTCAATCGGGTGAATGTGAACGCGATCGACACCGTCTACGGCGCCGCGGATTTCGCCGGACCCATTCCCCGGTCCTACGGAGACGGCGTCACCAGTCCGGATAACCCGACGTTTGGCTCGCCCACCTACGTCGCACCGGCCAGACAAATTCAATTCTCGCTGCGCGTGATTTTCTAAATTGCGGGGAGCACACTAAGGACGCGGAGGTCCAACCATGCCGATACCCACTGAACCGATCGGAAGCATCCCTCGCTCCGGCGAATTATTGGCGGCGATGAGCGATCGAGCCGCGGGCCGGATTTCCGGCGAGCAGTTCCACGCCGTCGAGGAAGCGGCATTACGCGACACGATCGCACGCCTGGAAGAAACGGGCTCGCCAGTCATCAGCGATGGCGAGCAGACCAAGCCCAGCTTCGCCACCTATCCGATCGCCGGCCTCCCGAACCTGGCGCCGGATGGCGCGGTCATTCCGTTTGCCGATGGCCACACGCGACAGCTTCCGAGGCTCACTGCGGGCCCGTTTCGGTATGCGCTGCGGGCTGGGTCATACGTCCAGGCAGCGTTGCGGTACTCCCATCGGCCGCTGAAGCAGGCAGTGATCTCGGCGTCCGCGCTCAGTCTGCTGTATCCGCAGGATGGCATTCCTCAATATCCGCACGAAGCGTTTATCAAGGATCTAGTAAAGGAGGCCTCCCAAGACATTCGCGAATGCCTGGAAAAGGGCGCCGACTCCGTGCAGATCGATTTCACCGAGGGCCGCCTGGCACTGAAATTGGACCCTTCGGGAAACTTGCTCAACTCATTTATCGCGTTGAATAATCAAGTCCTCAGTGGTTTCACGCCCACGGAACGCAAGCGGATTGGGGTGCACACCTGCCCCGGAGGAGATCGGGACTCGACCCACAGCGCCGACGTCGATTACCTGGGTTTGTTGCCGTCATTGTTTACTTTAAATGCCGGGCGATTCTACATTCAGCTGGCTAGCGAGAACGATCGACGCCGAGTGCTGAAGACCGCGCAAACCCTTCTGAAGCCGGGACAGGTTCTGTTCGTTGGGGTGATCGATCCCATTCATCCGGAAGTGGAAACGCCCGAGCAGGTGCGGGGCACCGGGTGCTCGAAGCCGCCGAGTTCATCGCGCTCGATGCGCTCGGCACCACCGACGATTGCGGCTTTTCACCGTTTGCCGACGACACTTCCACCTCTCGCGAAACCGCGTTCGCCAAGATCCGAAGCCGCGTGGAAGGAACGCGGATGGCTTCGGCAATTCTGGGAGTTTAGGACGCACCTCGCACAGGTTTATCGTCTTTCGCCCCGCGTGACTGCAAGACGTCACGCGAACTGATCCCTTCCGCCCTTTTTCCTCGTATGTTAGCCTCGCGCAGAACGATGTGAACGATTCTCAGCAGCGAGCGCCGTCGGATTTTCCGTGCTCGCTGATTTGGTGGCGCTGAAGATCGTTCCGATTTGGGGTGCCAAACTGGAGATGGCCCAAGTTAGCGCGAGGCACCGCGAGGAGAAGATAAAATGATCAGGTTTTGCATGGCTGCGATGCTGGCGCTTCCTTTGCTGTGGGCTGCCCCGGAAGCCGGTGCTCCGGCCGGATCTGAGTATTGGAGCAGTGCTTCGATCGATCAGGCGGTTCAGAAACTGGACGCAAAAGCCGCAACCGACCCTCATCGGGTTGGGGCGCAGCAACTCGCGGACTACCCAAACGATGCTGTGTTGCTGGCGCATCGAGAGGGCGACGGACAGGCGGAATGGCACGAAAACCAGGTAGACGTGATTTTTGTGCGTTCCGGGTCGGCCACCTTGATCCTCGGCGGAACAATGGTCAACAGCGAAACGGTAGCGCCGCACGAAAAGCGCAGCGCAACGATGGAAGGCGGAACCCGGGAAAAGCTTTCCGCCGGCGACGTGGTCCGCATTCCGGCGAGGACGCCGCACCAACTTTTGCTCGATGGATCGAAGGAATTCACCTATTTCGTTGTTAAAGTAAAAGGGTACTAAGCGCCAGTGTGATGCGCGTGGTTGAAAACGGCGCTGGCTTCGATTCTTGGAATCGCCGATTTGGCGAAGAACTTTTGAGGTTTGCTCAGGAGGAGTGGATTGAAACCGATTATACGTACTCTTAGCGCCGCACTTGCGGTGGGTGCAGCGATCATCCTGCTTTGGGTTGGGATGGCACAGGGACAAAACGGCAGCTTCCACAATGCTCCCGCTACGTCGAGCGAGATGAAAAATCCTCTCAGCGGAAAAGTTCCGGCCAATGCCAGGCAACTTTTCGCTACGAATTGTTCCAAGTGCCACGGCGACCGTGGGGCGGGAATGGGCAACATTCCCTCTTTGGCGCACGGGCCATCGCAAACCGCCAGCGAGGGCGAACTATTCTGGTACATCACCAAGGGCGATGGGAACAACGGCATGCCGTCGTGGTCGTCGATACCGGAACAAGACCGATGGGCAATTGTCAGCTACGTGAAAGTGCTCGGGCATTCTGGCGCTTCGCCGGCCAAGCCGGCATCGGGCGCAGCGGCGGCAAAAGGAAGTACGGCTGCAGACGATGCGAGCCTGCCTCTTCCCAAGCCTCCTTTTACCGACTATCGCTTGGAGAAGCCCGGAAAGGTCCGGAAAATTACCGTGGCCGACCTTCCGGAACCTTTCGCAACTCCGTCGGCCGGAAATAGTCCGAAAGTGGTGGAACGTCCTGAAAACGCCTGGCCCAAGGTTCCCGCAGGATTCAAGGTGCAGCTATATTATGCGGATGGCCTGGATAATCCCCGGTTGATTCGCAACGCTCCTAACGGCGATTTTTTTGTCGCTGAAATGGGGCCGGGCGACATTAAAGTATTTCGCGGAATCACAGCGTCGGGCAAACCCGAGAAGGTGGAGACTTTTGCCAGCGGCCTGATCGGTCCGTTTGGAATTAACTTTTATCCGCCGGGCCCCAATCCTCAGTGGGTGTACGTGGGCAACACCGGGTCGGTGGTGCGCTTCCCTTATCAGAACGGCGATCTCAAAGCGCGCGGACCGGCGGAACATATCGCCGATCTTCCGGGCGTGCCTGACCAAGGGCACACCACCCGCGATATTCAGTTCACGCCGGACGGCAAGAAAATGTTCGTGAGCGTTGGTTCCGCTTCCAATGTGGACGACCCCGACACCACGCCGGCGGAAAAGAATCGTGCCGACGTTCTGGAATTCAATCCGGACGGTTCGGGAATGCGCATCTACGCCTACGGAATCCGCAATTGCGTGGGCATGGCGATTAATCCCAAAACGAGTGAGTTATGGTGCTCGGTAAATGAGCGGGACGCCTTGGGCGACAATCTTGTTCCCGATTACATCACGCACGTCCAGGATGGCGGCTTTTACGGCTGGCCGTGGTGGTACATGGGCGGGCACCAGGATCCGCGGCACCCCGGCGCGCATCCGGAGTTGAAGGACAAGGTGATTACGCCGGACGTGATACTCAACCCGCACAGCGCTTCGCTGGAAATGACCTTCTACGATGGGAAACAGTTCCCTGCCGAATATCAGGGCGACATATTCGCCTCCGAGCATGGGTCCTGGAACCGGTCGGATAGGGTGGGATATGAGTTGATCCGCGTGCCTCTTCATCACACTGGCCACGCCACTGGAGAGTACCAGGATTTCATGACCGGATTTGTGGTTGATAGCGGCCACGTTTGGGGACGCCCGGTTGGCGTCACCACCGCTCCGGACGGTTCGCTCCTGGTTACCGATGACGGGTCGAACTCAATCTGGAGGATTGTGTACATCGGAAAGCAGAACGCAAAGCAAGCTACGCCTGGAAAGTAGCTACGCCCTAAAACGGAAAGGGTCCGGTGATTCGGCCGGACGCTTTGTGGTGCCGGCATCGGCGAAGATCAATAAGGAGAACTGCATGGGTCATCCACTTCTGGATTTGACCGGCAAAACGGCTGTGGTTATTGGCGGGACCAGCGGCATCGGACTGTCGATTGCGCGCGAGTTGGCCAAGGCCGGGGCAGACGTGGTGCCGACCGGACGCCGCACCGACCTGGTGCGCAGCGCTTCCGCGGAGATTGTGGCGCTCGGCCGGAGGTCGCTCGCGCAAGCTTGCGACGTCACCGACAACAGCAGTCTGGAAAGTCTTCTGAAAGCGGTGTGCGCGGAATTCGGGAGCGTGCAAATCCTGGTTAATTCCGCGGGCCGAACCAAGCGAATTCCCAGTCTTGAATTCCCCGAAAGCGAATGGAATGCGATCATCGAAACCAACCTCAACGGCGCCTTCCGCGCCTGCCGGGTCTTTGGCCGGCATATGATCGATCGGAAATACGGGCGGATCATCAATATCGCTTCGATTGGTTCCTTTGTGGCGTTGTATGAAGTGGCGCCATACAACGCCAGCAAAGCAGGCCTTGCTGCGCTGACCAAGTCACTCGCCATCGAATGGGCCACGTCGGGAGTATGTGTAAACGCGATCGCTCCCGGCGTAGTGCGCACGGATTTGAACGCTGCCCTGCTGGACGGCACCGAGCGCGGCAAGGAATTCCTGATACGGACACCGATGCGGCGCTACGGGAAGGCCGACGAAATCGGCGTAGCTGCGGTGTTTCTTGCTTCCGACGCGGCCAGCTATGTTACCGGGCACCTGTTGGTGGTTGACGGCGGCCTGCTCGCCAGCGGCGTGAATCAATAGCGCCCGCAGTAGGTTACGCGGATGCGGAAGCGATGATGGCCCGATTGATAGATTATAGATAAGGATATCTGCGTGGAGAATGCGGCCCGATTTCTGATACTCCAAAACTCCGAAATTATTTCTGATACCATCCGGGAGCCGGATCAATAATCGCGAGCGCCACTGGAGGGGACCATTCTCACCCACCGCGAAGCAAACCAACTCTTCCAGCCAGCCGGTTTCTCGAATCGAACGGCACCCTTGCTGCGCCGCTTCCTCCAGACCGCAATTCTGTTATCGGTCCCGCTGCCTTGTCTCTGTGGCAGCTTGCGCGCACAGTCGAACTACAGCCTGCTCTCGCCGGACGGCAAAATCGAAGTGCGCGTTCACGTCGATAGCACGGTCCACTATGACGTCCTGCGGAGCGGAACGCCGTTGCTCCAAAGTTCCACTTTATCGCTGAATGTGGATGGGAAAACGCTGGGCCGCGGCGGCAAAGTACTGCGAACCAAAGCTCGGAGCAACGATCAGGTTATCGAGCCGGTGATACGCCAAAAATTTGCCAAGATTCGCGACAACTATCATGAATTGCGCTTGGAGATGGAAGGCAATTACGCCGTCGTATTTCGCGCTTATAACGAAGGCGCGGCGTACCGCCTGGAAACTTCGCTGCCACAAGAACAGGTGAAGGTGTACGGCGAGGAGGCTAATTTCAATTTTGCGGGCGACCACACCGTATTTTATCCCCAGGAAGAAAGCTTCTTTTCGCATAACGAGCGGAAATACCTTCCGCACCCCATGAGTACCATTGCTTCCACGGCGCTGGCTAGCCTCCCGGCGGTGGTGAGCTTTGGCGCCGGCGTGAATGTGGCCATCGCCGAATCGGACGTCGAGGATTATCCGGGGATGTGGTTGCATGGCACCGGCGCTAACGGACTGGCCGCCACTTTTCCGCCCTATCCACTCAAAGAAGTGCTGGAAAAGGACACGGATTTCAAGGTGATGGAAAGCGCGGACTACATTGCGGTCACCCGAGGAACCCGCACGTTTCCCTGGCGCGTTCTGGGAATTACCGGGAAAGACGGTGACCTGCTTACCAACGAGATGGTCTGGCTGTTAGAGAAAATTTCGCAGGTGCAAGACACTTCGTGGATTCAACCGGGGAAAGTCGCTTGGGATTGGTGGAACGACCTCAATCTCTACGGCGTGGATTTCAAGGCCGGGATCAACACCGAAACATACAAATACTACGTCGACTTCGCGGCGAGCAACGGGCTGCAATACGTCCTCCTGGATGCAGGGTGGTCCAAACCCAGCAACCTTTTGGAGGTGGTCCCAGAAATCGATATGGAGGAGCTCACCGCTTACGCCCGGCAGAAAAACGTGGGAGTGATTCTGTGGGTTTTATGGAAGCCGCTGGACGATCAACTGCAGCCGGCTCTGGATCAATTTGCCAAGTGGGGCATCAAGGGAATCAAGGTCGACTTCATGCAGCGCAGCGATCAGCTGCTGATCAATTATTACTTCAAGGTCGCCCGGGAAGCCGCCAAGAGGAAGATGCTGGTTGATTTCCACGGCGACCAGAAACCGGCAACGATGACGCGTACTTGGCCAAACCTGATCAATGTGGAGGGCGTCCGCGGCCTGGAGTGGAACAAATGGAGCGCCGAGACCGATCCGGACCACGACGTTACCCTGCCGTTCACCAGAATGTTTCTCGGGCCGATGGACTACACGCCGGGAGCAATGATCAACGCGACCAAAAAGGATTTCCATCCGGTGCTCGATCGGCCAATGAGCCAGGGAACGCGGTGCCACCAGCTTTCGATGTACGTAATCTATGACGCGCCTTTGGAGATGCTCTCCGATAGTCCCTCGAATTACATGCGCGAGCCGGAGATCATGAACTTTCTGGGCGCGGTTCCGACAGTTTGGGACGAAACCCAAGCGCTCGACGGTGAAATCGGACAATACGTAGTGAGTGCTCGCCGCAACGGCAATAATTGGTACGTCGGAGCGATGACCAGTTGGATGCCGCGGGACTTGGTGATCGATTTTTCCTTTCTGCCCGCAGGCAATTTTCACTTGCAGGCCTATCAGGATGGCATCAACGCGGATCGCGTCGGAAGCGATTATAAGAAAATCGAAATGACGGTAACTAAGGATACCAAGCTCAAAGTCCATCTAGCCCCGGGAGGCGGCTGGGCCGCGAGAATCTTGCCGTAGACCCAGCCGGGAACTTGACGACCGGCGGGCGCAAATGATAATTGCTACCCGGGGCTAGCCTCCAGGCGTTTGGCCATGGAAGATTCTTGTTGCTGGCTTTTGAGGAGTATCTCCGATGAATGACTTCGAATGTGAGCGCGACGTGCGATGGTCCGACGTGGAGAAAAAAGTGGCGCGACGGGCCTTTGACCTGGCCCTTGAGCGCGAGTGCAAGCCGATCGCGGCCCACGTGACGAAGCGAGTGGCGAAGAATTCAAGTCCAATAATGCTCTGGGAACTCCACGACTATCTTTCCGAACAGCGAAGGATGGTCGACACGAAATACGACTACCGATACTCCGTTCTGATCAGCTTGTTTGGCCGATTGGTTGCAGAGAGGTGGCTGAGCCTAGACGATTTGGCCGGCTTGACCGACGAAAAGATCCAGCTCATTGAGCGATCGGCAGCCTTCCGTCACAACCACTACCCTTCGGCGGGTCACGCACCCGGCGGGGCGCCAGAGAATCATCCGCGGTCCTGACCTCGCAAAGTGCTTGGTCCCTTCACCGCGCCGTAAAGTAAACAAAGAAGGAACTGGACGCATGGAAGTCATATGCGGGAAAACAACCTGCTAATTGTTTGTTTGACAAATCCCCCAGGCTCAGTAGACTAAACAGATTCATTTTGGGGCGGCAAACTGCCATGCGAAGTTCACAGAAAAAAACTTGGGCAACGCCTCTCGTCCCTAGCGCGCACGGTGGCGCTGCTGGTCCCCTTAGCTACACTTCGTCTTCTGACCTCTGTTGTCGCAGCCGCAACTAGTTTTCCCTTCGCAGTAATCGCGTCAAACAAAAACGAACCGACTTTTAGTCTTTGGCCACTGCCCTATCGATTTCGGCAGGGATAGCCGTAAACGCAGTCGCTACGGCGAGTTGTAAGAATTCATCTTCGGGGAGAATTGCATGCATACGAATTGGAAATCGAGACATCTTACGATCGCGCTAGCACTCAGCTTAGGCGCTGCGGGATTTGCGCCGATTGCCCTGGGGAGCAGTGCCGGTGCGGCGCCGTCCACCAGCCCCAGCCCGGGCGCCAGCGAGGCGCCGGGCGGCAGTGCAAGCAGCAGCGCGAGCTCACCCGCAAAAGCAAACGCACCCGCGCCGGACCCGAATTCCCCGGTGCTGCTCGAACTGCGCGACCTGAAGGCCACGGTCCAAGCCCAGGCGGATCAAGTCAACGCGCACACCCTGGAACTCGAATCCGAACGAGCAGCGCTGCACGAACAGTGGCAGCGAATCGCGGCATTGGAAGCAAAGCTCGGCATCGTGTCTACCGCCTCTAGGGCAGCGGCAGCGCCCGCGCCGGCGGCGGCAGCGGCGCTTCCGGCCGCCAACGTGGCGTCCGATCCGCGACCATCTTCCGGGACGCCGGCGCCCCCCCTACCGGTGATGGCCTACGTTGGGCCGCCTCAGACTTCAGGACCGGCTGCCCAGCAGGGGCCGCAGCCGCAGGTGCCGCAGGACTGGTCGACCCGGGTGGGAAATATCGAAGACCGGCTGAAGGATTTTGGGCCGTTTGCCTTCAGCGGAGATTTTCGGCTGCGCGGCGAGCCATTCTTCGGCGGTCCAGCAAATCAATCGCTGGATCAGATGCGCGAGCGCTTTCGCTTGCGGTTCAACGTCACCGCCAGACTGAACGACGACATCTCGGGTGGTTTTTCGCTGGCGTCCGGAGACATCAACGATCCTACATCCACCAACCAAACCGTCGGCGATTTCTACACACGCAAGGCGATCGCACTGGACAAAGCGTACGTCGATTACACGCCGCATCAATTCAAGAATCTGACGCTGATCGGCGGAAAATTCGGCTATCCCTGGTACAACACCGAACTTACCTGGGACAAAGACCTCAACCCGGAAGGATTGGCGCAGACCCTGACGTTCAACCTGAATACTCCGGGCCTGAAAAAAATTGCCTTCATCGGCTTTGAGCTGCCGTTCACCCAGGTGGCCGGCGTCTCGCTCACCAATCAAAGCCTGGTCTCCAGCGTGACCTATGGAGGGCAGGTGCAAACCAATTGGCAACTGGCGCCGCGGCTGAAGTTTGGAGCGTATGCCGGCTTCTACGATTTCATAAATGCCGATCCGATCGCGCTGGCGTTGGCGAAAGCCAGCTCGAAGAACCCGCAAACCCCGCTCACTGGGCTACTGCCGCTGGGCACCGCAAACACCGTGCAGAACTCGATCACCACGACGACGGCTACGGACATTATTACTGCCGGCGGCATAGCGTATCCGACCGGCGTAACCAACATTACCAACGCGCAGTTTGCATCGAAGTTCGCGCTGGTGGATGGGCTGGCGCGATTCGACGTCCAGACTCCTTCCGACCGCTGGCCGATCGCGTTGATCGGCGACTACGTGCAAAACACCGAGGCCTGCGCCAACGTGGAAACCCTCAAGGCCGCGCCGGCGAACACCGCGACCGTGGAGTATTCGCAATCCACCAACTTCGCCTGCAATCCGCATCAGCGCCGCGGTTATTGGGCGGAAGCGCAGGCGGGGCGCGCGACCCGGCGCGGCGACTGGCAGTTTGACTACACCCGGATATTCATCGAGCGCGAAGCGGTGTTATCGAACTTCGATTACAGCGATATCCGCCAAGGCAGCAACGTCACCGAGCACCGGGCCATGGTGCTCTATCAGTTCTATTCCAACGTGCAACTTTCTTTTACTGGCTTGTTTGGACGGCCGCTCAATTTCGGAAGCAGCAAGCCACCCGAGGATTATTTGAAGCGGCTGCAGTTCGATTTGGTTTACTCGTTCTAGGTGCATTGCATAAGGCTCAGAACTCGTTGGCGGCCGCCCGCCGTCGCTGGAAACCACCAGCTATTGCGGTTGCCGGGGTGCCGTGTCCATCGCTCAGGCGGTCCGCGCGTAGGTTTCTTTTCGATCCTCGGTCCAGAACCGGTACGCTTCTTCTAGAGAGTTGTCGACCGGAAGGTCGTTCTCGAGCCGCAGCTTGGGCATCGCCGACCGTTCGAAAAGCCGCGTTAGCACTTCCTGCTCCTGTACGAAGTGCCGGTGAATTTCCGGCAGGGTGTTTCCGAATTTCTGTGCGTACTCGCGAATGAACTGCTGCTCGATTCTGGGTGTGATTCCCCGACGGTAGATCGCCTGCGGCGCCGCTTGCAAAAACAGCAGCTTGAATCCGACGCCGGCGAGGCGATAGTCAAACGCCGCCACGTCGCTCCATTGGACGATTCCCGGACGCACGCAGTGGGTGAGGTGCAGCGTGTCGAGTACAACAAAGCACCAGGGCCGATTGTGCTGTTCCTCCTGCACGCACCGGTGCAGCCATTCGATGCTTGCCACGATGCGCTCGAGATGCTGCTGATTTTCCGCGACGGTCAGCGTGCCTGCGTTTTCCGGACGCGCTAAAGGTCCATAGGTATGCGACTGGGCGAGGTGCACCAGGGTTCGAATTTTCCGGGGCGGGGCGGATTCCGCGTGTCGCCGAATCAGAGCGTCGATGAGCGTCGACTTCCCCACTCCCGAGGTGCCTTCCACCAGCAGGCCCTGGAACGCGACGCTCATGGATTTCTCGGTCACCGTTTATTCGCCGCGTCACTTTTCGGTTCTATCGCCTCGTTAACGAATCCTTTCGGTAGACGATACCACCAAATCGCTGGTGCGCTCCGCCTCTCCTTGACAGTCTAGGAGGGACGAGCTATATTCCTAGCGCATCTAGGAGAGGCCGCCCGCTGAATCGGCCACTCTATCGTGGCAGCCCTGGGCGCCACCGCGGAGGCCACATGAATCTCTGGGCCCGCTTTCATTCCTGGCTGCGCGGCACGCTGCTGCGCTCCACCATGGAAAGCGAGATGGACGACGAACTCCGGTTCCACATCGAAGCCCGCGCCGAGGACCTTGTCCGCAGCGGCTTGCCTCGCCCGGAAGCGATGCGCCAGGCTCGCCTGCAGTTCGGCGGGATGGAGCGCGCCAAAGAAGAATGCCGGGAAGCACGCGGCGTGAGTTTCATCGAAAAATTGGGGCAGGACCTGCGCTACGGCGCGCGTACCCTGCGAAAATCACCTGGCTTTACCGTAGTTGCGGTGCTGACGCTGGCGCTGGGCATCGGCGCCAACACCGCGATTTTTAGTTTAGTCGATGGAATTTTGCTGGCGCCTCTGCCGTTCTCCAAGCCCGATCAACTGGTCAGCGTCACCGGGATTTACCCGCGCGGTGCGGTTGCCGCCATGCGCGAGCAAGTGCATTCGATCAACGCCGCAGCATATTCCGAGGGGCACGAGCTCAATTTGACCGGCCAAGGTGAACCTACACGCCTGACCGGCACGATGGTCTCCGCCGAACTGTTTTCTCTGCTCGGCGCCCGCCCAGAACTGGGCCGCACCTTTAATCCTGGCGAGGACGTCGCCGGCCAGGACGACTGGGTGATCTTGAGCCACCCGCTCTGGCAGCAGCGATTCGGAAGCGATCCATCGATTATTGGCCGCGCGATCGAAATCGAAGGCGTCAGCCGCCAGGTGATCGGGGTGATGCCCGCGGACTTCCGCTTTCCGTCGTCAAAAACAGAATTGTGGGTGCCGTTGCACAACGATCCGCGAAACCGCTCCGCTTATTGGGCGGGCGATTTCATGCCCGTGGTCGGACGTCTGCAGCCGGGCGTCACCATGGCCCGGGCGCGTGCTGAGATTCACATTTTTCAGTCGCATGTGGGCGCGCTGTTTCCGTGGCCGATGCCCGCGAAATGGAACGCCGATGTGGATGTGGTCCGATTGCGAAGCGGCATGGTCTCCGACGTGCGCGCCAGGCTGTTGCTGCTGCTGGGCGCGGTGGCGCTGGTGCTTTTGATCGCCTGCGCCAACGTCGCCAATCTCACACTTTCCCGAGCGGCCACGCGCGAAAAGGAAATTGCCATTCGTTCGGCGCTCGGCGCCGGACGGCGGCGGATCGTCACCCAATTGGTCACCGAAAGTGTTTTGTTGGCATCCCTGGGCGGTGGGCTCGGCCTGCTTTTCGCTACCAGTGGCCTCTCGCTTCTCAAAAAGGCGCTGCCCGCGGACACCCCGCGCCTGATGGACGTGCACCTGGATTGGCGGGTGCTCACATTTACCGCGACACTCGCCGTTCTCACCGGTTTCGTTTTTGGGCTTGCTCCCGCGCTGCAAGCCTCGCGCGGTGGTCCGGCGAACTCGCTCAAATCCAGTGGTCGCGGCAATGCTGGATCGGTGTCCCAGCGCCTGCGTGGTTCACTGGTGGTCGCTGAAGTCGCTTTCGCCGTGCTGCTGGTTATTTCAGCGGGACTGCTGATTCGAAGTTTCTGGGCCATCTCGCACCAGAATCCCGGCTTTCAATCCGAGCAGGTGGTCACCGCGCGCATCACCCCGAATGAGTCGTTCTGCAGTGACAACGCGCGGTGCATCGCTTTCTATCGCAACGTGGTCGATCAAGTGCAGTCCTCGCTGGGGATCACCGGTGCAGCGCTCGTGAATACGCTTCCGCTGGGAGGGCGGGTAACTAAGCGCTCGATGGATGTCGAAGACTACGTACCAGCGTCCGCCGAACCGTTGCCCCTTTTTTGGCTCAACACGGTTACTCCGCATTACTTTCGGGTGATGGGCATTCCTATTTTGGCGGGCAGAGACCTCACGGACGCGGATGCGTCCGGCAATCCTCCGGTAGCGCTGGTAACCGAGTCCACCGCGCGCCGCTACTGGCCCAACCAAAACGCTGTTGGAAAACACATTCGGCTGCTGGGCGACGCCAACTGGCACACCGTGGTGGGCGTCACCCGAGACTTGCGCGCCTATGATCTCCAACGGAACGCTCCCGATTGGATCGACGGCACAGCATTCATTCCCTACAGCGCCAAGGCCACACTCGAAGATGGCCGCGTGCCCGCGGAAATGACCATCGCGGTGCGCACCACTCTGGACGAATCGCGAAGCGGGACGATGCTGCAGCAAATCGTTACCGGCCTGAACCAGGAAGCTCCCGTCAGCGAACTGAAAACCATGCGCGCAATCGTCTCGGAGGCAGCCTCGACCCCGGCGTCGACCACTTCCCTCTTCGTGGCCTTTGCAGGCTTGGCGCTGGTGCTGGGAATCATCGGCATTTATGGCGTTCTGGCTTTCCTGGTATCGAAGCGCACCCGCGAAATTGCCATCCGCGTCGCGCTCGGCGCGCAGCGGCGGGATGTGCTGCGGCTGATCATGAAGGAAGGCGCGAAATTCTCATTCGCGGGCATTACTCTGGGATTGGTTGGGGCGTTCGCGGTGACGCGGTTGCTCGCCAGCGAACTCTACGGGGTGAGCTCCGTCGATCCACTCACCTATATGGCTGCGGCTGGGCTGATGGCCGTGGTTACCCTGCTGTCTTGCTACATCCCCACGCGCCGAGCGATGCAGGTGGATCCCTTGATCGCGCTACGCGAGGAATAGACCGCAAATTCACAACCGCAAATTCACAATGTTGACACGCGGTCGATTCGGGCGTATATGTAGGGTTCCTAGGTATCGAAAGCCTAGGCATCGACATGAGCGATCCCCAAATCGAACTGCTCCGCGGAACTCTCGACCTGCTCATCCTGAAGGTTGTCGCTTTGGGGCCCAGCCACGGCTACGCCATCGCGCAACGCCTGCGCCAGATATCCAAGGACTTTTTTCAGGTCCATCAAGGTTCCCTCTACCCCGGCCTCCATCGCTTGGAAGACCGTGGCTGGCTGGAAGCCGAGTGGAGGGAATCGGAAACCGGACGCGAAGCCAAGTTTTATTCCCTCACTAAAAAGGGCCGCAAACAGTTGGAGGAAGAAGTCGTGAACTGGGAGCGTCTCTGCGACGCTGTCGGCCTGGTCCTGCGCGCTCCAGTAAAGGAGTCATAGTCATGCTGCACCGCCTTCGCCGCCTGTTTCGAAAATCGCGCGCCGAAAATGAACTCGACCGCGAGCTGCGCTTCCACATCGAAAAGCAAATCGCGGACAACATTGCCGCCGGCGTGCCGGCCACAGAGGCACGGCGCCGCGCGCGGCTCGAATTTGGCGGCATCGAGGGCGTGAAAGAAGAAGTGCGCGACACTCGCTGGGAAACCTACTTCGACAATTTGTTTCGCGATTTCGGCTTCGCCTTCCGCACACTCCGCAAGGACCGCCGGTTTTCCCTGATCGCCATCCTGGCCATGGCGCTGGGTATTGGCGCGAACACCGCGATTTTCAGCGTGGTGAACGCGGTGTTGCTCCGGCCGCTGCCATTCGATCAGCCGGACCGGCTGGTGCAGCTCTGGCACACTCCCCCGCAGGCCGCTTTTCCCGGCATCCCGATATTCACTGTCTCGCCGGCCAATTTCCTCGATTGGCGCGCTGAGAGCCGCGCCTTCGATGACATGGCCGCTTACGGATTCGGCCGCTACACCCTAACCGCCAACGGCCAGACCGAACCGATTCGGATGGTGGCGGTCACCCGCGGGTTCTTTAGCATCCTGCACGCTCAACCGGCACTGGGCCGGGTGTTCTTGAACTCTGAAGACGAGCCTGGGCGCGAACACGAAGTGGTCCTGAGTTCTAGCATGTGGCGCAGCCACTGGGGAGCCGATCCTCAGATCATTGGCAAGAACATCGAACTCAACGAACAGGCCTTCACGGTGATCGGCGTCATGGGTGCGGGTTTTGAGTTCCCGATCCCAACCGATCCGAATGACAGCCCGCAGATGTGGAAGCCTCTTGCCTGGACCGACGGGGATCGCGCGGTTCGCGACAACCATAACTATGCGGTGGTTGCTCGTCTAAAACCCGGCAATACTTTGCAGCAGGCGCAGGCCGATATGGATAGTGTCTCCAACCGGCTGGCGGTGGAGTATCCGAAAGAGGATAAAGGCTGGGGCGCGATCGCCATTCCTCTTCGCGAAAATCTGGTTGGCGATGTGCGCCCGGCGCTGCTGATTTTGCTTGGCGCGGTGGCATGCCTGCTGCTGATCGCGTGCGCGAACGTCGCTAACCTGGTATTGGCCAAGACGATCTCGCGGCGCAAGGAAGTGGCGATCCGCACCGCATTGGGCGCCAGCCGCCGCCGGTTGTTGCAGCAATTCCTCTCGGAGACGCTGCTGCTGGCCCTCACCGGAGGCGCGCTGGGATTGATCTTCGCGCACTACGGGGTGGCCCTGATGGTGAAATACCTGGCCCAGCGGATACCCCGGTCCAGCGAGATTACCGTCGATGGCTGGGTATTGGCGTTTACCTTGGGCGTTTCGCTGTTGAGCGGAATCGCCGCGGGGGTGCTGCCGGCCTTGCGCCTGGCGAGACAGGATGCGAACCAGGCGTTGAAGGAAGGCCTTGGCCGCACCAGTTCGGACGCGGGTGGAAACCGCACGCGCAACGGGTTGGTGATATCGGAAGTGGCACTATCACTGATGCTGCTGATCGGCGCCGGTTTGCTGATCCGCAGCTTGTGGATGTTGCGCACCTCCAATCCGGGGTTCGATCCGGACCACGTCATCACCATGACCGTCTCGGTTCCCTCCGCCAAGTTTCCAGAGGCGGCCGGACAAATCCAATTCTTCGACCGCATTCTGGATCGGGCCCGCACTTTGCCGGGAGTGCAGTCCGCCGGGATTATCGATAATCTGCCGCTCACTTATGACGGCTCGCACGAGCCTGTTTCGGTGGAGGGACGGCCAGCGGTGGCAATGGCCGACCAGCCCGAGGTGGAGGTTCGCATCATCAGCCCCGGATACCTGAGCGCGATGCACATCGCGCTCTTGAGCGGCCGCGGTATCGATGACTCCGATGTCGCGGGCCGGCCTGGAGCGGTGCTGGTCAGCGAGTCCATGGCCAAGTCTTTGTGGCCGAACGAAGATCCTGTTGGCAAGCACCTGACGCTTTACTTCTACCCAGACGTGACCCGTGTGGTGGTCGGCGTGGTAGCCGACATCAGGCTGCATGCTCTGAACGAGACGGCTCCTGCGCCGACGCTCTATTTCCCGCTGGCCCAGTTGTCTGCTCCGCGCGGAAGGCAGTGGCAGTCCTTCCCGCTGAACCTGGCGGTGCGCACCAGCATGGATCCGGCGGGCGCAGTCGCAACGGTCGCAACATCGGTCCGCGAACTGGATCCGGAAGTCCTTCTGCTGGATCCCCGAACCATGGACGATTCAGTTACCGCTTCTCTGTCTCCCGAACGGTTCTCCGTATTGTTGCTGGCGGGGTTCGCCGGACTGGCATTGTTGCTCGCGGTGGTTGGGATTTACAGTGTGATGAGCTACTCGGTGTCGCGGCGCATCCACGAAATCGGGATTCGCATGTCGCTGGGCGCTAGCCAGTCTGACGTCCTGCTGCTGGTGGTGCGCCAGGGGATGTTGCTGGCATTGGCCGGTTCGGCGGTAGGCATCGCTGGGGCGCTGGTGTTGTCGCGGCTGATGACCACCCTGCTGTACGGTGTGGCGCCCAACGATCCGATAACTTTTGCCGCAGTATCCGCTCTGCTGGTGATTGTGGCTCTCGCCGCCAGCTACATCCCCGCGCGGCGGGCCATGCGCGTCGAACCGATGGTCGCGCTGCGCCACGAATAACGGAAGGAGTCCTAGGCATGCGTCGAATTCGCCGCTTCCTCCGGAAATCGCGCGCCGAAACGGAACTCGACCGCGAGCTGCACTTTCACCTCGACAAGCAAATCGCTGACAACATTGCCGCTGGCATGTCCGCCGCAGAAGCACGCCGCCGCGCCACCCTGGAATTTGGCGGCATCGAAGGCGTGAAGGAGCAAGTCCGGGCGGCGCGCTGGGAAACTCATCTCGAAAACCTCTTCCGCGATTTCGCTTACGCGATCCGTACGCTGCGCAAGGATCGGCGCTTTTCCCTGGTTGCGATCCTGGCGCTGGCCCTAGGCATCGGCGCTTCCACCATCGTCTTTAGCGTGGTCTACAACATTTTCGTTCATGCCTTGCCTTACAAAGACTTCAGCCGATCTGTAGTCTTCGAAATGCACAACACCGAGAGTTCTGGCGGATGGATGAGCCGGCGTTTCTTTAGCGCAGCCGAGTTTCGCGCGTTCCGCGAACAAAATTATGTGTTGGAAGACATCATTGCTCACAACGGTTGGCGCGCCCAATACGACAACGGACGATTCGCCCGCTATTGGCCGATAGGAGCAATGGTGTCCGCGAACACGTTTGACTTCCTGGGCGCGTCCCCACTGCTAGGGCGCGGGATCTCGCCGGACGATGGCAAGCCAGGCGCCACGCCGGTATTTGTGATGAATTACCGGCTATGGCAGAGCGAATTTGGCGGCGATCCGAGAATTCTTGGGAAGTCTTTCATTCTGGATGGTAAACCATTCATCTTGGTCGGAATCATGCCGCCTCAATTCGACGCTTTCCGCGCCAATTTTTGGGTGCCGGTGAGCCCGGACAAGGCTGGAGGCACGCTCACGGGGCGTTTGCGGCCGGGAGTGAGCGTTCAGGCCGCCGGAACGGATCTCGATGCCATCGAGCATCGTCTGCTGGGCGAATCCCGCGATGAATTTACTCCCAAGAAGTTCGTAATCGTGGCGCACACCCTGCTGGACGACGTCATCGGCAGTTTCAAGCAGAGGCTTTATGCTTTGCTCGCGGCGGTCTTGTTGCTGCTCTTGATCGCCTGCAGCAACGTGGCCAACCTGTTGCTGGCGCGCGCCACCGTTCGGGAACGAGAAATGGCCATGCGCGCTGCGCTGGGCGCAAGCCGCGCGCGGTTGCTTCGCCAGCTGCTGGTGGAGAGTTTCGTACTCGCCACAGCGGCGTGCGGAGTGGGCTGCGCCTTGGCGTACTTCGGACTCAAACTTGTGCGAACGCTGATTCCGGCAGGCGTCCTTCCCGATGCAGGCGTGATTCGCCTGAATGCGCCAGTCCTTCTGCTGGCGCTGGGGATGACCATTCTGACCACCATGCTCTGTGGCCTCGCGCCGGCGCTGCACGCAGTCCGTGGCGATTTGCAGCGACGCTTGACCGGCAGCGGTGCAGGGGTTGGAGGAAGCTTGCGGCACGGAAAACTTCGCGCGGGATTGGTAGTCAGCGAAGTTGCACTTTCGATTCTGCTGCTGATTGGCGCCGGCCTCTTAATGCGCAGTTTTCTGGTGCTGACCCACGTTGACCTCAAGTTCGATCCCCGAAATGTTCTCTACTTTCAAATCACTCTGCCTAAGGCATACAACACCGACGTACCCGGTTCCCGGGAAAAGAAAAACGTGTTGACGCGCCTACTGCTTGAACGCATGCGCGCCGTCCCGGGCGTACTTTCTGTTGCCGAATCGATGTTGTGGCCTCCGCTGACCTACGACTGGAGCGACACCATCATTCCGGGAAAGCCTCACATGGAACGCTGGGAAACACGTTTTGAATTGTGTAGTGAGAGCTATTTTCAGTTGCTCGGTGTTCCTTTAGTTCGCGGCAGACTTTTCTCCGAAAGCGATGTGAGCGCCGCGCGAGACGTGATGGTGGTAAACGAAGCTTTTTCTCGCCAGTATTTCCCAAACGAAGATCCCATCGGGCGCAAAGTGAAGTTGCAGGTGTTCGATCGCACCTTTCTCGACGCGCCCCACGACACTTATTTCGAAGTGGTTGGAATCGTGCAGGATTACAAGACGCGCGACTACGACCACCCTTCGTGGAGAAATTATCCGCAGGTTTTCGTTCCGTACAGCGTACAGGGATTCAGCTTCCGGACGTTCATGGCGCGCACCGGCGTCGACCCTCAATCGTTGCTGCCCGAGATGACCCGGCAGGTTCGGGCACTCGAACCGGGCGTGGGGATCAACAAGTCCGGCACGCTGGAGGGCGCGCTGCACGAATATTACCGCGGTCCGCAATTTGAGCTGCTAACGCTCATGGCCTTCGCGTCGGCTGGACTGCTGCTGGTGCTGATCGGAATATTCAGCGTGATGGCTTACACCGTCTCGCTCCAAACTCACGAGATCGGTATCCGTATGGCGCTCGGAGCGCAACAGACAACTATTCTGGGACGAGTGCTGTGGAAGGGTATTCGTCTGGTTGCGGCGGGCACACTGGTCGGCGTGCTCGCCAGTTGCGCGCTCACGCGCTTCCTCGCCAGCGAGATTTCCGGCGTTTCTACCACCGATCCGTGGACGTTCGCCGCGGTGGTGGCGGTTGTGGTGTTGGTAGGCCTCGGCGCCTGCCTACTGCCCGCGCGCCGAGCCGCGCAAGTCGACCCGCTGGTCGCCCTGCGTTACGAGTGATGGTTGACCTACTTCCCCTACTTAAATCCAGGCCTCCACGCCGACGCACCACGCATCGAAACTGATGGTAGCCGATTGTTCCCGCCAACCGGACGTCATGCCCTTGGCCGAGACGCGGGAACGCGGGAACAAATGCGGGACGAACGGTTTTTGAAAAACGAATCGCACCGCGCGATTCCGCGGAATTACATTTCTTCGACGTATTGCGCGTACGATATTTTCTAAACTCGGCGCATAAAATCTGCGGATGAGCGGCTCTTATCTATAGTGGCCGGCAATTGCGCCGGTGAAGGAGGCATTCATATGCGAAAGGCAATCACGGCAGGAGTTGGAGTTTTGGTTCTGGCAGGACTGGTTTGGGGCGGAAGCGAACCGTGGAAGACGAAACCATTTGCGCAGTGGGATGCCAACGATTTGCGCAAGGTGATGAATGATTCGCCGTGGGCCAAGCAGGTCGATGTCCCGGCTACCTGGAAGCCCAGCGATAACAACGGGGCCCCAGGAACTGGTGGCGGGCTCAGTCCTACAGGGAGCAGTCCGGGGGCCGGCAATATGGGCGGGCGAAATTCCGGCGGGACCGCTGGCGCACCGCTGGGCGGAGCCGGGACGGGCGGAGTCGGCCCGAGTCCAACGGGTACGCCTACTGCCAGTTTCGAGGTGCGGTGGAGTTCTTCGCGGACGCTTCGCGCCGCCGCTGTGCGCAGCATGGTGCTGGGCAACGGGATGAGCGAAGCCGACGCCGATAAACAACTGGAGCAGCCCCAGAAATATTACGAGGTGACCGTGCTGGGCCGCGACATGCAGCCGTTCGCGGGGTTGGATGAAGGGACTTTGAAGGCCAGCACGTTCCTGGTGGCGAAAAAATCCAAGCAAAAGGTGAGCCCGGAGAGCGTTCACATCGACGTTGGGTCTGATGGAAAGACAGTGCAAGGGGTAATCTTCAGCTTTCCGAGGACGTCCGACACCGGCCAAGCCACACTCGGGGCGGACGAAAAGGGCGTTGAGTTCAGTACTACTGTTACCCGCGCGAACATCAAGACGAGTTTCGATTTCGCCAAGATGGAAGACAAGGACGGTCGCGATCTGTAAGTGCAATTCGGCAGTGCGCTTAGGCAGCCGTGCGGATTACCAGGTCACTACGACCAAGCCTGCGGTCCGGCACCGGAACCAGGACCGTTCCGGTTATCTGCAACAACTACGTCCTTGGATTTGGAGTGGACAGTTGGCCAAATCTTGGGTCAAATAGGGGTTGGCGGTAGGGGTCGATAGGATCACTTGGGAGGCTTTCTCCATGCGTCACGCGTGTTCATTGTTCGCAGCGCTATTTTTGTGCGCGACCATTTCATCCGCGCAAGTTACTGGCGAGCAATCGCTTATGGCGACCACCCCGTCGGCGCCGGCGCTGACCCAAATCTCGCTAGGTATTCCGGCGCTCGCTGACTCGTTGAACGTGGCACCTGCCGCACTGACTCCGGTGATCATGCCGGCGCTTTCGGCTATGCCCGCCCTCGCGGTCCCGCCACCTCCGCCCGTCGAGTATTACCCTTCCTACGCGTTTCAGGGGTATATCGGGTTCGACTTCATTCGGTTTTACCAGATCCCCGGAGTCAGAATTAATCTTCCGGGCGTATATGGCTCGATGGCGTATTTCCTGACCAAGAGTCTGGGAGTGGAAGGCGTGCTGGCCGGCGGGTTTGGAACTCAGTTTACCGAGAGGGCGAAGATGTCCTTCACCGGTGGCGGCGCGCGTTTCCGCTATCCAGTCGGTTATCGAATTGAGCCGTTCGTGCATGCCGACTTCGGATTTGCTCACTACGTGCCACAGACCGCAAACGGCAAGCAGGGCGCCTTGGGCATTGTGGCTGGCGGCGGCGTGGATTATCGCTTGAAGCGGTGGATTTCTGTGCGCGGAGAGGGAGATGTGTTGTACAGCCGCTTCTTTGGCGCCAACCAATTCAGCCCACTAATCACTGGTGGCGTGGTGTTCAACTACTAGTAGTTCCGCGGCCTGCAGCGCCGGCGGATTTTACGTGGGTGTCACACCGTTCGCGTTTAAGGATGCGCGCTTTCGCGCATCTACTTTCTCCCCGAGAAACAGGAATCGGCCGGCTTCTCCCAACCCCATTTTCGAATATTTCGAGCTTCTAGCTCAGAACGCCCAGATTTGAAACCCCGCAGGCCCTCGATTCCAACCAGGCGATATCCCCGCTGAACCAGCGTACGACGATGCCGCATCGTGCGGCGTTTTGACTTTGGCGCGATCGGTCTTCTGGAGCAGTTTACGGTGTAGCGTTCATCGCCGCGGCCCAAATGCGATCGCCAGCCACGTCCATCCGCGGCAAAGTCCTCGCCGGTTTTGTGGTCCGGCCGGGAGTGGCCGAGCAACGTCGACTGCTGCGCGCGCGGCACGACTCCGAATCGCCATTCGATCTTCGAAAATTCTTTCGCGGTGATGCGGATTCTTCTTGCGCACCAAATAAATGTCTGTATTCTGCGATGGCGTGATCTCTCTGCAGGCGCCACGGAGAGAGCGATGGCCTCCTACGGAGGAACTTACAGAAATTGAGTAGCATCTCCTTCCCAACTGCGGTCCAATCTCCAGCAATTCCCACTGTTCGCCGGAAATCCGCGAAGCTCACTTTGTGGCCGCTGGTTGCTGCTACGTTTTTTATGGTTTCGGGCGGCACCTACGGCACCGAAGACATCATCCATGGCGCCGGATACGGCCGAGGCATTCTGATCCTGCTGATCTGCCCGATCCTGTGGAGCCTGCCGACCACCTTCATGATCGGAGAGCTTTCCAGCGCACTGCCCGCTGAGGGCGGCTACTACGCGTGGGTGCGCCGGGGACTGGGAAACTTCTGGGGATTCCAAGAAGCATGGATGTCGCTGGTCGCGAGCATCTTCGACATGGCGATTTATCCCACTCTGTTCGTCATCTACTTGAGCCAGCTTATTCCCTGGTTTGGTGTGGGGCGGCGCGGCGTGATGGTGGGGCTGGGCGTGGTGACCCTTTGCGCGCTGATGAATATCCTGGGGATCCGCGTGGTGGCGATTTCTTCCCTCTGGCTTTTCTTCCTATTGTCGGCGCCGTTCGTCCTGATCATCATTTTGGCGCCTTTCAAGGTGGGCGCATTTTCGGCGGCGACCACCGCGCCGGTGAGCTCCGGCGTCGATTTGATCGGCGGGATGCTAATCGCCATGTGGAACTACATGGGCTGGGACAACGCGTCGACCATCGCCGCCGAAGTCGAGCGGCCTCAGCGCACCTACCCGCGAGCGATGTTGCTGGCGGTGGGAGTGGTCTCGCTGACCTATATTTTGCCGGTGATAGCGATGTGGTTCACCGGGACGCCCGCGAGCGCATTCACCGACGGATCGTGGGCTGAATTCGCAGGTATGCTCGGCGGCCAGGGATTGCGGGTAGCGCTGGTATTGGGCGGGATGATGAGCGCGTTCGGGATGTTCAACGCGCTGGTGATGAGTTATTCGCGATTGCCACTGGCGATGGCCCAGGACGGGATGTTGCCGGCAGTGTTTGGCAAGACCACCCGCAGCACTCGCGCGCCGTACGTGGCGATTCTAGTTTGCGCCTTGGGTTGGGCGCTTTGCCTGGGTTTGGGATTTGAACGTTTGGTCACTATCGATGTGTTACTCTACGGCGCCAGTTTGATGCTCGAGTTCGTGGCGCTGGTTGCGCTACGCATTAAGGAACCCACGTTGCGCCGTCCTTTCCGGGTGCCGGGCGGGATGCTGGGCGCGATAGGAGTGGGCGTGTTCCCGCTGCTGCTCCTGGGAATTTCGGTGTTCCGCGGCGAGCACGAACAAATATTCGGGATGAGCGGAGTGATGTTCGGCTTCCTGCTGATCGCCGGCGGTATCGTGGCTTACGGGATCAAAGCGGCACTGGAGAGTGCGGGAGTGATGGCCCCGGTCCCACCGGTTACCGGCAAGGTAATTTGAAGTTCTCCAGGCCGTCAGGCCAGGCTGCACCCTCGGTTTAGTGCATTTCCTCACTTAGGAGCAAACCGTGAAACTATCAAGAGCAGTAGTTCGTGCCATGTCTGCTGGATTGTTGGTGTTCGCGCTCTGCTTCGTCGCGGTGTCGGGCGCTGCAGGCCAAACGACGCAGTTGATTGTGAACGGCGGATTTCAAACCGGCACCCTGAGTAGCTGGACCGCGGCCACCGGCACATTGGCGCCCACCGTGAGCACTACTCAGACGTATGGCGGCAGCTATAGCGCTTTGTTGGGTAAGACCGCCAAACCGGAAATTGACGGCAATAGTTCGATCTATCAGACGGTTGCCATTCCAGCTGGCTCTACCGCTACGCTCTCCTACTGGTATTGGCCCTCCACTACGGACACGATCAGCTATGCCTGGCAAGAAGCGCAGATACAAAATACATCCGGGACCACCTTGGCCGAAGTGATGAAGGCAGCCAGCAATACCAAGACCTGGACGCAGGTGACCTATAACCTGACGCCGGCCGCCGGTCAGACCATTCGGGTCTACTTCAACGCGCACGGCAACGGCTACTCCTCGGACAACGTTTACATGTATTTGGATGATGTCGCGGTCACCGTCACCAGCCCCACGCCGGCCTTCACCCTGGCCGCTTCGCCGAGCTCCGTTTCTGTGGCGGCAGGTAGCTCCGGCACCTCGACCATAACCACTACCGTCTCGGGCGGCTTCAGCAACGCAGTGGCGCTGACTGCTTCCGGCCAGCCCAGCGGTGTGTCGGTCAGCTTTAATCCAACGCCGATCGCCACGCCAGGCTCGGGTACCTCCACAATGACCTTGGCCATAGCCTCGACGGTGACCACAGGTACCTACCCAATCACGGTCACGGGTACCGGCGGAGGTCTTACCCAGACGGCCTCATTCTCGCTGACGGTAACCGCGGCGGCGGCACCGGGCTTCAGCATCTCTGCATCTCCATCCTCGCTGTCGGTGGCCGACGGAGGGTCCGGAAGCCCCACCATTACCAGTTCGGTTACCGGTGGCTTTAGTTCGGCCATCGCATTGACCTCCTCTGGGCAGCCGACCGGCGTGACCGTTGCGTTCAATCCAACGTCAATCACCGGTGCGGGCAGCTCGGTCACGACGATAACCGTAGCCTCAACCGCCACCGCCGGCACTTATCCCATCACCATAACGGGCACCAGCGGGAGCACCATCGAGACAACTAGCGTCAGCCTCACGGTCACTTCCGGGTCGTATTTCTCTCTGGTGACCTTGCCGAATCAGGGGCTCGCCTCGACCTACGCCTTTATCAAGTCGGCCACCAAGAGCATTGACATGGTGATGTATGAGTTGACCGATACTACCGCCAGCGGCGATTTGGTGACGATGGGTCAAAACGGGGTCAAGGTGCGCGTTATTCTCGACCAGAATGACGAGAAATCCGCAAACACCCCGGCCTACAATCAACTCAAAGGGGCTACCAACGTATCGGTGGTCTGGGCGAATCCCAAGTATGAGGCCACCCACGAGAAATCGATCGTGGTGAATGATTCTACGGCGCTCATCATGACCTACAACCTCACCAGCCAGTACTACTCGACCAGCCGCGACTTCGGCGTGTTCGACACCGATCCCAATGACGTAGCGGCCATCGAGACCACCTTCAACGCCGACTTTGTTTATGGCACGATCACCCCGCCCGACGGTGACGACCTGATTTGGAGCCCCACCAATTCAGGAAGCTCCTTGCTCGCACTGATCAACAACTCCACAACTAGCCTGCAGGTCGAAAACGAAGAGATGAGTTCTTCGGCAATCGTCAGCGCTTTGGGCAGTGCCGCCAAGCGCGGCGTCTCCTGCACTATCATCATGACCGCCAACAGCGATTACACCTCGGAGTTGAATACCCTCAATTCCGATGGCTGTAAGATCGCCACGTACGCGGAGACCGCGTCGCTGTATATCCACGCCAAAGTAATTTTGGCGGACTACGGTACGTCCACGGCAAAGGTGTACATCGGATCGGAGAATTTCTCCACCGCCTCGCTCACCGAGAATCGCGAGCTCGGGTTGATCATTTCCGACCCGGCAACCATGACGTCCATCAACACCACATTGACGTCCGACTACAACGGTGGCACGCCCTACTAAGCAATGCGCTCCACTGTCGTGATGAGCAGGCCCGGATCGCCAGATTCGGACCTGCTCATTTAGAAATTTGTTGAGTCAGATTCCTTCGGGAGGGTGCTATGAATCAAAAGATCACCGTCATCGGAGCGGGGCGCATGGGATCTGCTCTGGCAGCGGCGCTGCATAAGAGAGGATTTGATACAACCGTATGGAATCGCACTTCGTCAAAGACGGAATCTTTGTCCCGACTCGGTCTACGCGTCGCACCAAGCCTGCTGGAAGCGGTCGGCAACGCTGAAATCGTCATCGTCAACGTCAACAACTATGAGTCGTCCAATCAACTGCTACGACAGCCGGCAATTGAGTCCGCGCTTCGCGGCAAAGTGCTTGTGCAATTAAGCAGCGGAACTCCCGATGAGGCTAGGGAGATGGAATCCTGGGCTCGAACACGCAGAATTGAATACCTCGACGGTGCGATCATGAACTATCCGGTCGATATCGGGAAGCCGCAAGGCACGGTTCTGTATTCAGGCCCAGATGAGCTTTTCCATCGCGTGAAGCCAGTCCTGCTTGCCTTTGGTGACAATGCAGTCTTTGTTGGAGTGGAAATCGGCCAGGCTTCGGCAACCGATATTGCCGGTCTTTCCTTTTCCATGGCAACGATATTGGGCTTTCTTCATGGGTATATCGTCTACGAAGCGGAGAATCTTCCCGTAAACGGGTATCTGCAGATCATCAAGAAATTTATGCCGGCCATTGAGGCCGCCCTCGCCGACATTTGCGAGAAGATTCAACGGAAAGATTACGAGAACACCCAAGCCTCGCTGGAAACTTGGGCGGTAGCGCCTCGGGAACTCATTGGTTGGTGCGAGAAACATCGGGTCGATCACACCTTTGCCGACCCCCAACTTCGGCTCATCGAACGGGCCGTAAAGGCCGGCAAAGGCCAAATGGATTTGGCTTATCTCTACGAGGTTCTCAAACCAGGCGCAGAATGATCGCTCTGCTTATCCGGTTCGCGTCGAGTTGAATCAAGATTAGAACACTGCGCTAGCGTCGGCGCTTCAAAAACCCTCCTGTGCCCCACGGCACCCCAAACTCCTTGTGCCCATAGATTGTAGGCGCCGCCCTGCTCGGCTGGTCGTTTTGATGGCGTGTACTGGGCTTGGTCTGGCGGAAGACAGCGGCGGGAAGAATCATTGGGAGGAGGCGAAAACCCTCGTTTTCGCCTCTCCCCGGGGAATGCGGGTGCTGAGCCTAAAAAACTACTTCACGGCGAGATTCGCGGCCAGGTGCGAGCTGTTTCCGGCTTCCGCAGAAGGTCCGCAGCGCTCCGGAATCTGAACTTTTTGTCCCGGCAGCAGCAGGTCGGGATTCTGGATTTCGGGGTTTGCTTTTGCCAGGCAGAGCCACGCGGTGCCGTTTCCGAATGCCACTCGTGCCAGCTTCCACAGACTGTCACCGGAGTTGACGCGATGAGTGCGCTGGCGCAGGTCGGAGAAGGATTCAGGGAACGGCAAGCGAAGCTGCTCGCCGACTAGAATCTTGGTGGAATTCTTAAGCCGCGGATTGGCGGCGACGATGTCCTTCCACCGATATCCGCTGCCGAGCCGCTGCTGCGCGATGTGCCACAGCGTATCGCCGGGTTGGACAGTCGCGATTGCTTCGCTTTCCTGTTCGTGCCGCACCGGCGCGATCGGATGAACCTCGCTGAGCGGCCGGCGAGTGTGGCGCGCGGTGGCCAGATCGAGATCGATGTTGGCGTCGAGCCCCCGATTCGGGGTGAAATTGGTGGTGGTTTCCAGCTCGTGCCGGGCCGGCGCCATCGGGCGAACTTCGCTCAAGGGGCGGCGAGCGTGGCGCGCGGCTAGGTCGAGATTCATGTCGGCGTCGATTCCCAGAGCAGGGGCGACGTGATTGGCCGCGGCGCTTTCCGCTTCGTGCCGGACCGGTTCCATTGGACTAACCTCACTCAGCGAGCCGTAAGCGTGGCGCACTGGGGTGAGCGCAAGATTCATGCCGGCGTCGAATGCCGGAACCGGTGCGACCGGTGCGAGCAGTGCGACTGGGGCGACTGGGGCGACAGGCACGGCAGCGGTGGCGCCGACGGGTTCGGTTTCGTGCCGGACGAGCTCCATCGGACTAACCTCGCTTAGCGGCCGGCGAGCTTGGCGCACCGGAGCGAGTCCGAGATTCATGCCGGCGTCGAGTCCCAGGTCCGGAGTGACGCTGGTAGCGGCAGCAGGCGGCGCTGCAGGAGCGGGTGGCGACGTGAGCGTAAACACGGGATAGGCCAGCGCGGTGGGCATAGCGGGAGGCTCTGGGACATGCATCCGGCCATTGGCTTGCATCGCGCGCTTGGCGCGTCCATCGATCGGGAGTTTGGGTTCGGGCATGGCGGTGAGGTACGCCGGCAGAACCAGCGCGGAATTCCGAGGCATGTCGGGCGCCTCCGCCGCTTCGAGCTGACGCGCCATTTTCGCTATGCGGTACGCCCAAGCAATGTCACCCAGCGACTCCGTGGGCTGTTCGCCGCGCTGCATGGGTAGATCAGCCAACTGCCACTCGTTGGGAGCAACCCAATCGCGGAGCGCGGCAGCGTAACGTTCGCGGTCCTCCGGCGTGAGAATTTTCGGCTTGGCCAAGTCCTCGTCGGTATAAACGTGCGTGACGCGGTCGCCGTCGGCTTGCTGACGGGCGCGCTCCTGGCGCGCGGCCTCGGCAACACTCTGCGAGTGCAGCGGCGCGGTGCTGAGCAGTGTGAGGCAGGCCAGCGGCGCCGTAGCGACCAACCAGCGTGCAACTGCTCGCGGTGGCGTTGGATTTCGGCGTGGCGCTTTCACCCGGTCAAATTGGCACATGGTGACCCCTCCCAAGAAATGGCGGTGATTCCATGCTACCTAAGGCTGGGGTAGGCGGAAGAATGAGTATGGACGGAGTTTCCAAAGGAGTAATAGTACAGGCCACGTGACCCAAATTGGGCGCCTGGTACCAAGCCGAGCGGGTTGGCCCGAAGTACTGCAAACCAGTGAACCTACGGGCAGTTGCCGCGTTCTTCGGTAACGGACCCGGCAGTCAAAATATTAGGGTGGGCGGGGCGAAAAGTCCGGCGCGTGCGGTCCCCGAAACCCCAAAAGTTCCCTCTCCCCCAGTTCGGTAACTCGCAGAACAGGTTGGGCGTAAACCTCCGAGCATTTCTGATATTCTGACCCAGCCGTGAGACTTTTCGCATTTTTCGCAATGATGTCGATAGCCGCGGGCGCTTCGCTGATGCTGGCTTGGGAATTCGCGCCGGCCGCGCAAGGATCTCCGCTGGCTATCCAGCTTGCGCTGCAATCACAACCACCCGCGCCAGCGATTCCGGGTTCCGCTGCGCCCGCGACGGCCCCGCCGCAAGCCACGCAGCAACCGCCGCAGCCGCCTGCAAAACCCACTCTGAGCATGGTGGTGCTCGACCCAGGACATGGCGGCACCGACAGCGGCGCCCGCGGCGACAACGGAGGCATCGAGAAGGACATCGTCCTGGTGTTCGCGCGGGCGGCGAAGATCATGCTCGAGCAACAGGGATTTCAAGTGGTCGCCACTCGGCAGGGCGACGAAGATCCGTCGTTCGACGAGCGCGCCGCGGTGGCCAACGCCCAGCGCGATGCGGTGGTGGTGACCCTGCATATCGCTACTACCGGGCCGGCCAACACGGCTCGAACCTACTACTACGAATTTCAGAGTTCCAGCGCGGCAACGCCCGTGGCGGGCGTCATGGGCCTGGGCCCGAACTCCTCGGCCGCGGCCGCATCGGCACTCCCGATTTTGCCTCCTGCGGCTGCCAGTATTGCGGCCGGCAAACTGGTGCCCTGGGAAGAGGCGCAATTGCGATACGTCAGCGCCAGCCGAAAGTTTGCCGACTTCACCCAGGCGGAGATTGCCAGGAGCTTCCCAGGCTCGCCCACGCTTTCCGCGGCTGCCCCAGAGCGTGATCTGCGGTCGGTGGCTGCGCCGGCGATCGCCGTGGAAATATCGAGCGTAGATGCATCCACGCCGCAGCAGCTCGACGCCATGTCGGGATCGATGGGGGCAGCGATTGCCCGGGCGGTAATGGCCTATCGCGCGGTGTACGATCCGGGAGACAAATAGGTGTCGCGCAACCTCAAAATTACGCTGGGGATCCTGGTCGGCGCGGTACTGCTGGGTCTGCTGAGCCTGCACGGTCTACATCAGAGCGTGAAGCAGCTGGCCGAGGCCCCGGAATCGGACGAACAAGCGCGCCTGGCGGTAGTCGCGCCGCCGATTTCCACGCCCACCGATGTGAATACCACCGCCCACATTTTTTGGCGTTCCGCGTCCGTGGCGGACCGGCTGGATCCGGTTGACATCAGCATCCCACTCTCGGCGGACACCTCCGTCCGGGCGAAACAGTTGCTGCACACGCTGATCGTAGGCGCTCCCACCGAAGATCAAAAAACCTTGCCCGAGGATATTACCGTGTTGGGATTTTACGTCCTGCCCGACGGCACTGGCATTGCTGATTTTTCCGACGGGCTTTCCTCGGAAACGCCGTCGGGAATCCTCAGCGAGAGCCTGGCGGTCACTTCGATCACCCGGACGCTAGAGAGCAACGTGAGCGCGTTGCGGCGCCTGAAGATTCTCATTCACGGGCAGGAGGTCGATACCCTCGCCGGCCACGTCGACCTGACCGGATTCTTCGACATGCATCCCGCGCCGGGCACGCCATCCGCCGCGGCGGGTGCCAGCACCCCGAATTGAACCCCGCCCAAAGGCATCGCCGCGGTTGACACCAACCGGAACGACCGTCAGACTGTGGAATAAATTTTTCGCACTTGTGGCGAACGGATCGGAACCCCTAATGCAGCGATTGGATGGGCGTGCGTACAACCAACTGAGGCCGGTGAAGATCACTCCCGACTTTCTTCCTATGGCGGAGGGAAGCGTGCTGATGGAAACGGGCCAGACGCGCGTGATCGTCACCGCCACCGTGGATGACGGAGTTCCCTCTTTTCTAAAGGGCTCGGGCAAAGGCTGGGTGACCAGCGAATACGGAATGCTGCCGCGCTCCACCGAGCGGCGCACCCCGCGGGAAGCGTCGCGCGGACGGCAGTCCGGCCGCACCCTGGAGATCCAGCGGCTGATCGGCCGCGCCCTCCGCGCCATCACCGACCAGAAAGCCCTGGGCGAGCGCACCGTGTGGATCGATTGCGACGTCTTGCAGGCGGATGGCGGCACGCGCACCGCATCCATTACCGGAGCTTTTGTGGCCATGGCCCTGGCGTGCGAGCGCTTGGTTTCCGCGGGCATCCTCCGCAGTCTGCCGCTGTTCGACTCCCTGGCAGCCACCAGCGTGGGCATCGTCGACGACGAGTTGCTGCTGGACTTGAACTACGAAGAAGATTCCGACGCCCAAGTGGACATGAACGTGGTGATGACCGGCAGCGGGCAATTCGTGGAAGTGCAGGCCACCGCGGAAGGACGCCCGTATACCGGCGAGGAAATGCAGGATCTGCTCAGCCTGGCCGCCGGCGGAATTGAGCAGTTGATTAAAACCCAGCACGAACTTCTGCACTTGAAGTTCAATACCCGTCCGCGATAAGCGGTCATGACATTTCCCGCGTTTCCGGCATGTTCAAGATGAAAGAGCCGATTGTCCGGTTGCACGTGGCGTCATCCAATCCTGGCAAACTGCGTGAATACCGGGAGCTGGCGGCTGGTAATTCCCACTCCGTGGAAATCGATTTGCTGCCGGGGTTTCGCGATTTGCCGGGATACGAAGAAAACGGAACCACGTTCGCGGAAAACGCCGCAGGCAAAGCGCTGCACTTCTCTCGATTTTCCCCCGGACCGGTTTTCGCGGATGATTCCGGGCTGGTCGTGCCGGCGCTGGGCGGCGAGCCGGGGGTGCGTTCGGCGCGCTATGCGGGCCCCCGTGCCACCGACGCGGATCGTTACCGGAAACTGCTGGAGGCGATGCGCGGAAAAACCGGTGACCAGCGGCGCGCACGATTCGTCTGCGTGCTGGCGCTGGCGCACCAGGGCCAGGCCATCGCGGTATTTTCGGATGGGGTCGAGGGCGTCATCGCGGAGTCTCCGCGCGGCGAAGGCGGCTTCGGTTATGATCCCGTTTTTTATTTCGAGGAGCTGGGGCGCACCTACGCGGAAATAACGCGCGAGCAGAAAAACGAATACAGCCATCGCGGCCGTTGCTTTCGCAAGCTTTTGCAATTTCTCGACGATCCTGATTCAGTGCCCTGAGAACCAGAAGTTGCGGGCATATCCTGGCGATCGCTTGTAACTGCGATCGGCGGCGTGGTACACGTGGGGAGAGGCGAACATGGCGCAAGTGGCGGCGTTGGTAGATGACCTGTTTTTTCAGGCCAAGATCATGGAAACGGCCAAGCTGTTGGGCGTGCAACTGAAAACTTTCGGCACCGGACCTGCTTTGCTCACCGAAGTTCTGCAGACCCCGCCGCGCCTGGTCATTATCGACCTCAATGCGCGTCAAGGAGCGATCGAAGCGATCGAACAGCTCCATGCTTCGGCCGCCTCCGTGCCGATCGTCGCGTTCCTCTCGCACGTGCAAACCGAACTGGCCGCCCGCGCGAAAGCCGCGGGATGCCGCGACGTCATGCCTCGTTCCCTGTTCACCACGAATCTCGCGAAGATCCTAACCTCCGCCCAAGCCCCAGAACATGCAAATGACCAGGCCTAAGATCATGCGAATGGCCATACCAACAACCATGCCGATACTCCGCAGCGGTAAGATTCTCCGCGTTCTTTGCGTCGCGTCCTTACTGTTATCGGGATACGCGGCGAGTGCAGTGGAAGCTCGCGCGCAGGAACGAACTGAAGCCGCGGCGTCGGATCCGTCGTCGACCCTCACTTCCCTGCTGAGCGCCGCCTGCCGCCAGAATCAAGCGCAGTTCATCAACTACCTTACCGCGGCAAACGTCAAAGCCTTTCAAGATCTCTCCGACGATTCGCGAGCGGCGGTTGTGAAGCGATTCTCCTTGAGCGACGCAGTCGGCCGGCCGCTGCTCTCTTCCGATGCCGATGGCCATCCCGTCATGCGCTGCGAGATACCGGGGGTTACCACCGAATTCCACTTGGGCGCCGTCCGGGTGGAAGACAATCTGGCGTTCATTCCAGTGGAAATATCCAACGGGCCCAAGCCGACGCAATTCGGTTTGATTCGCCAATCCGGTAGCTGGAAGCTGCTCTCGCTCGGACTGATGCTATTCGATATTCCCCAGCTCGCGGCGCAGTGGAATACGCAGGATCTCGAGGAGCGCGAGAAAGCGGTGGTGCAGACGCTCTCCGCGTTGGCGGATGTAATTCGCCAATACCGAACCATCTTTGGCAAATTGCCAGACACCCTGGCGCAACTCGGACCCGCGGGGAAAGACGGCGTTTCGGCGGACGCTGCCCAGTTGGTGAACGCCGAAATCGCCGGCGGCAGCCTGGACGGGTACAAGTATCACTATCGTTTGGTGCCCGGATCGGCTCCTGCCGGCGCGGTTTTTGAACTGGTAGCGGAACCGGAGGAATATGGCAAGACCGGTCGCCGCTCGTTTCTCATGGACTCCACCGGAAAGGTGCATGGCGCCGATAAGAGGGGCAAGGTGGCCACGGAGCAAGATCCAAGCGTCGATGCCGGCGCGGACGATGCCGAAGCGAGCAAACCCTAGGACCTCCATGCCGCTTAGATCTTGTGCATCTGGAATGTCGTCCATCCCAAGGGAGCCCTCCGATCGCAAACGCAATTGCTTTGAGTGCGGTCTACGCGGCTCGGGTATAATGACCAGGCTATCTGGCTAGGTTTTCAATTTAGGAGCCACGGAGAGCAAAGTATGGAGGCAACCAAGACGGTCAGCCGGGGGTTTGCCGGCCGCGTTCTCGCCGGTGAGGGCCTTGCGGCGGACATCGTTAAAATCGCCGCGGCGAACGCGCTGTTGATTCTGTGTGCGCAGATTGCGATTCCCCTGCCATGGACTCCGGTACCGATCACCGGGCAAACTCTCGGCGTATTGCTGGTAGCGGTGCTGCTAGGAGCGCGCCGCGGCGCGATCGCCTTGGGATTGTATTTACTCGAAGGCGCGGCAGGCTTGCCGGTGTTTCAACCATACGGATTGCCGGCGGCGGCGCGATTCCTGGGACCAACCGCGGGATATCTGATGTCCTACCCGCTGGCTGCGTTTGTCACCGGCTGGATCATCGAGCGAAGGCGTTCCGCAGCAACGCCGCGATATGCGGTCCCCGCGCCGGCTCGTTTACTGGGCGCACTGCTGGCAGGTGAAGCGATCATTTTCGCGGCGGGGTGTGTGTGGCTGGCGGCGTGGTCGAAGCTGGGACTCGCTTACGCGCTCCAAGCCGGCGCCCTGCCGTTCCTTCCGGGCGAAGTGATCAAGTTGGCGGTGGTAATGCTCGCGGCAGGCGGCCTGGAACTCGCGCGGCAATCGAGATAATTCGTCAACCAACACCAACGGGCAACACGAACCACCGAACACGAACGGGCGGATTGGCGCCGCGCCGTTCTCCTAATTTTCAGGTTCCGCCGGAATGCTCCACAATGCCCACATCTCCTGAGGCGGCCAATCACCCTGCGTGCATTGCTCGCGCGCGAACCATCCGGCTGCGGTGCATGAGACTTCGGCGCGCTGCAATCCTCTTCTTTTTTTCTGGTGGGTTGGTCTGTGCGGCGCTCCCGCGCACGCGCAGGTTCCGGAAGCGGGGACGGGAACTTCGATCTCACTTCCAAATCGAATTGCACCTAGCGGCACGCTTCCCGCGTTTGAGTTCCATAGCGGCTTCTGGGTAAATCTGCATCACTTCCTCTACTTGCAGGCGCGGATTCAGAGCCACGAGCTCACCCGCGTGGGCGCCGCCTCCACCAACTATTCCGCGCTGGCGGCCACCCTGCCTGCCAATTCGCCCGGAGCCGCGGATTGGGCGCGCGCCGTGGATTACTACGTGAAAACCTTTGCCAGCCGGGATTTGTGGATCGATTTGGGCATGGGGATGATTAACGACCGGCTCGGGGAGATGGATCGTTGCCCGGATCTTTCGGGGAGAAGTTCGCCGTCCTGCGCTTCGGGCCTGCGTCCCGAAATGATCGACGTCCTGGAACGTGCTGCCAGCGTGTATCGCGTGCAATGGTGGCCGGCGCACGATGGAAAAAATCGTGGGTGGATCGAAGCACAGGCGCCGCAGGTGCGCGAGATGGGAGCGCGCCTGGCCGAACCGCTGTCCGATGTATATCGCACGAACTGGCCCGCGCAACCGATTCGTGTGGACTTGGTGTACTACGCCGGCCCGTTCGGTTCGTACACCACCCTCGATCCGGTGCACGTAATGCTTTCGAGTGCGGACCCGAGTAACCAGGGTCCCTCGGGGTTCGAATTACTTTTCTACGAGGGTTCGCATGCCATCGGCGGCTCGGTAGAAGATGCGATTGTGCGCGAGTGCCACGTGCGCGGAATTCCAATACCTCGCGACTTGTGGCATGCCCTGCTGTTTTACACGACTGCGAAAATGATCGGACGCGTGGCGCCAGGTACGCCCAGGACGAATTCCTCCAGCGAAATTGACTCCGCGCTTTCCCACAATTATTCGGCAGGGTTGACGGCGCGAGGCTGGCAGGGATACCAGCTAGTGCTCGAAGTTTACTGGCAGGAATATCTGGACGGCAAAGTGGGTTTCGACCACGCACTCACGGCCGTGGTAGGCAACCTCTAAAACAACCCCGCCGAGTCAGCCTCATCGCGAAGGCTACCAAGAACGATTGCTATGGGGCGCTAGGGCTCTCGTTGAGGTGGTGATAGTAGAAGTAGCCTAGCAATGCCGCGGCGCCAAAAATAATCAGGTAATACACCACTGGACGGCGGCGGCGTACGCGGATGTCGCCCGCGTTCTTCTTCATGTTGCCGGTTCCCGTGCCTTCAGGCTCCTGCGCATTAGGATCGTCGTCCACCACCACCCGGTAAGACTGCCCGTCATTCACGGTTTTCAGGTCCCCATCGACGTCAACTTCCAGCTGTCCATGAAAGCTGGTAACGATCAACTCGTGGGGTCCGGCAATCATCACTTGGCCGTAGCTTCCTTCCGGGCCTTTGGATCGAATGATTCCATTGCTGGTGCGAATTTCCACCAGCTCGGATGCCGAAGTTGAAAACCCTGCGGTGCCATTCGTGAGGCTCGCGCCAACCCCGCCTGGAATGTCGGTAAGCGTCGCGTTGGTGTCTGCCAGCAGATACACCTGAGCGGTGCCCAAGCGCAAACGCAAACGGCCACTGGCATTCTGCGTGGTGCTGATCGAATCGCCTGAAAAAACGCTCGCGCCTACCGACGCGTTGACGTTGTCAACTGCCCCACCTTGGGACAGGATTACGCTGCCCAGAGGCTTGGAGGGGTCTCCCCAAGCAGGAAGAATGCAAAATAAAACACATATCACGGCGACCAAGGTCGCGTGGCCGAAAAAGCGCATCTTTCCCCTCCGAGCGAGAGCCGACATAACTTACGCTCCAACTGTAGAGGGTTAGTGCGCGGTGTGTCAATCAGAGAAAGCCCTAGTACGTCCAAGAGGCCCGTTACACCTTGGAACACCGAAAATCGACCCCACAATCCCAGAATGGACCTATTTTCAGTTACTTAGACAAACCACCCATGCTCTTCTCTGGAATATGTGTGCGGAATGGGGCTATTCTGGGAACAGCTTGCAGATGAGGGATCTGAATTGCGGAAATTTCAATTGGTCATGCTCGTTCATGCGCACCAACCAGTAGGAAACTTCGAGAGTGTGCTGGAGGTTTCCTACGTCCAGTGTTATTCGCCCTACGTAGAACTACTCGAAAAGCATCCTGCGGTGCGTCTGGGTCTGCATTTTTCCGGATGCCTGCTGGAGTGGCTGGACCGGGTCCATCCCAAGTACGTGGCGCGTCTGCGCGCGCTGGTCGAGCGTGGTCAGGTAGAAATCGTGGGCGGCGGCTTCTACGAGCCGGTTCTGATTTCGATACCTCGCGAGGATCGCCAGCGACAGCTCGAGCTGCTCGCCGCCTACGTGCAGGAGAAATTGGGAAAACGGCCGCGCGGGGCGTGGCTCACCGAACGCGTGTGGGAGCCCAGCCTGCCGTCAGCGCTCGCCCCAGCGGGGGTTCAATACACACTGATCGACGACAATCAATTCATGAGCGCGGGATTCGAGCCGCAACAGCTCTTTGGCGCTTACACCGCTGAAGATACCGGGCACGTGGTGAAGCTGATTCCCGGGTTGAAAGAACTGCGTTATTTAATTCCCTTCCACGAGCCCCACGAGACGATTGCGTTCCTCCATCGCGCGGCCCAGGAACATCCCGGCGGATTTGCGGCCATCGGTGACGATTACGAAAAATTCGGCGGCTGGCCGGAAACGTACAAGACTTGTTACACCGATGGCTGGCTCGAGCGGTTCTACCAAGCGATCGAAGAAAATTCGGATTGGCTCGAGATGGTTCCGCCCGGAGAAGCGGTGGATCGCAGCGCTCCCCTAGGCCGCGCGGATTTGCCCGATGCTTCGTACGTCGAAATGATGGAATGGGCGCTGCCGACCAAGGCGCGGCTGCGCCTGCAATCGATCAAAGTGGAATTTCAGTCGCGGCCCGACGTGCAGCAATTCCTCCGCGGCGCCACTTGGCGAGGCTTCCTCACCAAGTATCCGGAATCGAACTTACTGCACAAGAAAATGTTGCACGTCTCCCAGAAGCTGCACCGCATCGAGAAGAGCCGGCGGCGCGACGAGATATTCCTGCGCGGGCGCGACGAGGCGCGCCAGAATCTGCTGCGCTCCCAATGCAATGACGCATACTGGCACGGAATTTTCGGCGGGCTGTACTCACCGCACCTGCGCACGGAATTGTGGCGGTCGCTGATTCGCGCGGAGAGTTTTGTGGACCAGGCGCTGCATCGCACCGCGGATTATACGGATGTGGCGCGGCTGGATTTCGACGCCGATGGGCGCGAGGAAATCTACTTCAGCTCGGAGCGATACGCCGGACTGCTTAAGCCCTCCGACGGCGGAACGTTCGCGGCGCTCGATTACCGGCCGACCGCCACCGCGCTGATCAATTCCCTAGCCCGGCGTCCGGAGTCCTATCACCAGCACCTCAGTGGGGGTGAAACCCACGGGGTGATGACCATCGACGGCCAGATCCGCGTCAAGGAAGAAGGCCTGGAACGCTGGCTGCATTACGACCGCTGGGCGCGCAACTCCTTCCGCGTACTCATATTTTCAAAGGAAAAGACGGCGGATGATTATTCGCGGATCGCTTTGGACGAAGACCCCAGCGTAGCCGGCGGCGAATTCCGTGTGGTGGGAGCGGACCCTGTGCATGCGGTGCTGGCCCGCGCGGAGGATTCCGAGCCGTGGTACAGCGCGAAAAAATTCACTTTCTCCCACGGCGACGGCGCCGGATTTGAAATCGCGTGCGATGTTACTCTCGAGCATCGCGGCGATTCTCATGCCTCCGCTCAATTCGGCATCGAGACAGTGTTCAATTTTCTGGCCCCCGACGCTCCCGATCGCTACATCGAGTTTGCCGGCGAACGCCACCCGCTTCGTTACAGCGGAGTGACCACCTCGCCGGAGATTACGGCCCCGGAAATCAAAATAGTTGACCAATGGCAGCAGGTGCAGGTCCGTATCACCGCCCCCGGCGTCCGCGACTTCTGGATCGCTCCAATCGAAGCCGTTTCCGATTCCGAGGGCGGGTTCGAGCGCGTCTACCAAGGTTCCCAGATTTTGGGTGTCTGGGCCGTCGAACTCGAGCCACACTCCACCTGGGCCGGGCGCCTGGTGGTGGCCGTATCCCCGTCGGCATAACCCTGCATAGTCGGTCGGCAGTTAGCGCGCTTATCACCCAGGTGGAGTCATCAGCTTCGTGCGCCTCCCTCAGCGGCCCGTCCATTCAGCACCTTGTCGGTCGCGAGTGGCGCACCGGGCACTACTTCATCGGCGAAAAATCGGTCGGATGCATGTACGTCGAGTCCACGCTTTCCACCAGCTTGTCGGCCTGCTCGGATTTCACCATCTCTTGAAACTCGGGGTCCGCAAACATCGCGTCCCAGTTCTTTTTCGCTTCCCCCCGGCTGGGATGAGCCAAGATATAGATGAACGTGTTGTCCGAAGCGGGAGCGTCCTCGGGTATCCAGTAACCCACGGCCTTCAGATCGTGTTTGGCGAGTAGCTTTGAAGCCGTGTCGCGAAACCGTGACTCCAGCGCCGGCAATTTGCCCGGCACCGCATGATAAATGCGAAGCTCGAAAACGCGATTGCTATCGGCCCTCACTTGGTCGATGTGCGCCAGGCGCGCAGTAATCACCGTCCCAGCGGCAAAGGACACCAGAGCGATGCCACAAACAGTCCATCCTTTGAGAGTCCAGCGATTGAGGGTCATGCCCGGTTCATCCCTCCCGCAGCGCAACGATTAGGTCACCTTAATCGCTGGTCAGGGACGGGCCAGCATCCGCTGCGTGCCCTTCGCCCTGCGCCTATTCGTGTCGCAGCGCCACCAGCGGATCGACGCGTATCGCGCGCCGCGCCGGAATGTAACAAGCAAGCAGAGCGACACCGATGAGAAGAATGGCGACACCAGCAAACGTCACAGGATCTGTCGGCCTCACGCCGTAAAGCAGTTCCGCCATCAAGTGCGACACGATCAGCGCACCAACAAGCCCAACCGCGGCACCAGCGATGGCCAGCCCCAATCCTTGACGCAGAACCATGCGCAGGATGCTCCGGCTTTGCGCGCCAAGCGCCAGGCGAATCCCGATCTCGTGGGTGCGCTCACTTACCATGTACGAAATCACTCCGTAAATTCCAAGCCCCGCGAGCAGCAAAGCGGTCAGAGCGAACAGACTGCACCATTTCCATCGAGAATCGCCTCTGCGGCGAGAGACGCGGATACCACTTCGTTGAGCGTCTGCGCGCCGAAGACAGGAAGCTCCGGGTTGACGGACTGCACCTGCTCGCGCAGCTCGACCGGAATCGCAGCAGTGTCCAACCGCCCACGCACAAATATAGCCAGATCTTTAGCGACGCCGCTGATACAAGCTCAGATAGATTTGCGGAACGCTTGCCTCCGCCAGCGATTCGGTTCGAGCATCCGCGATCACGCCGACCACCGTGGCCCAGGAAGAAGGGGGGGTCTCCGCGGGTCTGTAGCTTGAGGCGCTTGCCAATCGGATTTTCGTTTGGCCAGTACGTCCGCGCCAACGCCTCGTTGATCACCGCGACTTGAGGCGCCTTTTCGTTGTCCAAGTCGCTGAATAAACGGCCGCGCAGCAGCGTCATGCCCAGCAAGTGAAAATATTCTGGCGTAACGATCGAACCGTCGACCAAAGGAGGCTGGTTGCTGGGCTTCTCGTGGCCTTCCAGAATCAACGGGAATCGGGTTTAGATCGTGTCGACCATGACCTAATGGAAGCGCCGATAGATCACCAATGGCTATTTCTTCCACCCCGGGCAGCGTTCTGCCGCGGCGAAGTATTTCGCGCAAGAACGGCGCCTCCTGGGCGGGGGTTCCATAGATGTCGGTCTTGGGGATCGTTTGGCATTGGCAGCCACAGTCCGAACCGCCATCACATTCTGGGGGTCGAATCCCAGCCGCACATTCAACAAATCCCAAAACTGCGCAGCAGAAGGCCCGCAGCAATCATCAGCACCAGAGATAGAGCAAATTCCGTTACCACCAGCACCCGCCGCGTGCGCGCCTGTTCCCCGGAGCCTGTCGAGCCGCGCCCTTCCTGTTTGAGCATATGCGTCAAATCCGGCCGCCCGGCATGCAAAGCGGGAGCCAGACCGAAAATCGCGCCGGCGACCAGAGAGGCGACCAGAGCGAAAAGCAAAACGGCCCAGTTAATCGATACTTCGTTGAGCCGCGGCAGGCTGTCCGGCACGATTTGCAGCAGAAACCCCTTCGTGCAAAACAGAATCGCTAAACCGGCGATTCCGCCCAGCAACGAAAGAAGCAAGCTCTCGGTCAGCAACTGCCGTATCAGCCGTGTTTGCGCGCCTCCGAGCGCCTGCCGAATGGCCATTTCGCGCCCTCTCGCGCTGGCGCGAGCCAGCAGCAGATTGGCAACGTTCACGCAGCCGATCAGCAGAACCAATCCCACAGCGCCGAGCAGCAAAATCAATGACTGGCGAACATTGCCGACGACGCTCTCCTGGAGCGGCACCAACCGCACCGTCCATGCGCTTTGCGGCGGATAATCGACCGGGAATTGTTTCTGCAACGCTGCAACCAGCGCGTCTAACCGGCTCTGCGCCGCCGCAATCGTCAGTCCAGGTTTGATTCGCGCGATGGCTGCGGGCAGGTACCGGCTGTTGCGCAGCGGGGGCGGGGCAGGCGCGGCGGCAAAACCCGATGCCGCCCAAATTTCGATGTTCCTTTCGTCCGCTGTTCGCCCCGGGTCGTGATAACCGGCCGGCATGACGCCGACCACGTGATACAAGTCGTTGTCCAACCGCAGACTCTTGCCCAGGATATTCGGATCGCCCCCGAAGGCTCCTTTCCATAGTCCGTCGCTGATGAGAACTTCTAGAGTAAATCCGGGCGTGTGATCCTCGGGATTAAACGCGCGGCCCAACTGCGGTTTCACGCCCAGCACCGCAAAATAATTCGGCGCAACGGCAAGAAAACGGATGCGCGCAGGTTGAGACGAGCCGGTGAGATTCACGTCCCCGCCCCCTACTGGCGAAACATATTCAAAAATCCCGGAGCGCTGAAGATCCTGCCATTCCGGCACCGACATTCCTACGTCCTGCGCGCCCACGCCGGGAAGATCATCCTCGACGCTTACCAGCTGCTCCGGTTGTGGGTACGGCAGGGGGTGCAACAGGGTCGCATCGACCACGCTGAAAATCGCGGTCGTCGCTCCGATGCCCAAGGCAATCGTCAACACCGCGATGGCGGTGAAGCCGGGAGACTTGCGCAGCATGCGCAGCGCGTAGCGAATGTCCTGCCAAAAGTGATCCCACCACATCCAGCGGCCAGATTCGTAGAAGCGCTCCTGAGCCCGCGTCACGTTGCCGAAAGCACGTCGCGCGGCATCGTGGGCTTGTTCATCGCTTAGCCCGAGTTCCCGCAAGCGTGTTGTCTCCATCTCTATATGGGCCTCGATTTCAGCGCTGAAGTCGCTCCCCTTGCGCTTGCGTGGGAACATGGCCTAACCCTCCTCTGCCTCCAGAATGCGCCCGATGGCCGCAGTCAGTCGGTTCCACTTGGTGGTTTCCTTCACCAGTTGTTTGCGCCCGGCAGACGTCAGTGCATAAAAGCGGGCCTTGCGGTTATTGGTGGAGATTCCCCATTTCGCAGAAATCCAGCCGCGCTCCTCCAGCCGTTGCAGCGCTGGATAAAGCGCTCCGTGCTCCACCAGCAGCTCTTCATCCGAGGTCTGCTGGATGGCCCGCGCGATGCCTTGGCCGTGTTGCGATCCAAAGATCAGCGTGCGCAGGATCAGCAGATCCAGTGTGCCCTGCAGCAACTCCAGTCGTTCCTTGCCTTGTTGGGTAGACATTTAACCTGAGTCTTGCGCATACTTGGGTAAGATGTCAACCTGAAAATATGCGGCCTCCCAGGATTCGCCGGTCCCCTCCCATTTCCTAGAATTTTCTGGCACCGTTGCCGTTCTGCGCTCGGTCCCAACGGCGGTGGTTGCTCCCAAGCAGATTGCTTGTTAGAGTTTTGCCTGCGGAGGCAATCCGATGGCTGTTTCCCAAGAGCTTCTGGATATCTTGATATGTCCCTTGGACAAAACCCCGGTCAAAATTACCGCCGACCAAAAAGGACTCAAGTGCCCGGCCTGCCGGCGCGTCTACCCGATTCGCGAAGACATCCCCGTCATGCTCGTGGATGAAGCCCGCATTGAATCCGAATGAGCCAGGCGCAGTGCTGCCCGGTCTTCCCGAGGGCGCTAGAGTTTTGGTGATTCGCCTGCGGTCCCTGGGCGATGTCGTGTTGACCACTCCGGCCTTGGCGGCCGTGCATGCTTGGAGGCCGGACCTCAAGGTTTCAGTGGTGGTCGAGCCGGCCTGGGCGCCGGTGCTGCAGGGAAATCCGGCGGTGGAGGAAATCATCATCGCCACCGGCACTCTTTCGACGGCTTGGTCACTGCATCGGCAAAATTTTCCGGTAGTCTTCAACCAGCACGCCGGACCCGCCAGCGCGTTGATGGTCGGAGCTTCCCGAATCCCAGTGCGGGTCTGTTGGGCAGGACGTCAATTTTCATCCGTGTACAACGTGCTGGTGCCGGACGCCCGGGAATTTTTCGGCGACCGGCCGGTCCACACCGCCGAGCATCGCGCCACACAGTTCTATTGGACCGGCCTGCCGCGCGGACCTCTCCCCGGGGCTCAGGTTTTCCCCCTAGCGGAGGCGGTCGAATCGGTGGCCCAGCAGATTCGCGACCGCGGAATCGACCCGCGCGCGCGTTACGCCGTCCTGCAGCCCGGCGGACGCTACTTTACCAAGCGCTGGGCGGTGGATAAGTTTGCCGCTCTGGCGGACTGGTTGCGCGCGGCGCGCGGCCTGGAGCCATTCGTGATTCTGGGGCCGGGTGAAGAAAAAGTGGCAGTCATGGTGCGGCAACAGATGGGCACGCGCGCGGCGGTTTTCGATTCCCTCTCGCTGCCCCACTTGATTGCGTTGATCGCAGGAGCGCAATTGTTTGTCGGCAACGATGCCGGGCCGATGCACCTGGCGGCGGCACTGCAGCGGCCAGTGGTGGCGATTTTCGGTTCCAGCAGTTCGGTGCATTGGCGCCCATGGGAGACGCCTTCGCGCGTGGCGCAGAATGATTTTCCCTGCAATCCATGTCCCGGGGACCGCTGCTACGCGTTCGATGAACCACGCTGCATATTGTCGGTGAGCGTCGAACAGGTGTGCCAGGCGTGCCAAGAGCTTCTCGGCAATACCGGTAATAATTGAAAAGCGGACGACAAGAAGCGCAACGGATGAAAGGCCCGATGAAATACTCGACGAAACGCCCGACAAAACAGAAACCGCGCGAAACCGCCACCCGTGATCGGCGGGAACGGCTGGTAAAGGCGTTTGCGGGCAAGCGTTTGGTGGTGCTGGGCGACTGGATGCTCGACCGCTACGTGTGGGGCACCGCCGCGCGGCTTTCGCCGGAAGCGGCGGTCCCGGTGGTCGATTTCACCAAGCAAAGTGGATGCCTGGGCGGCGCCGGCAACGTAGCGGCAAACCTGGTGGCTCTGGGCGCGCGCGTCTTCCCTTTTGGAATCACCGGAGACGACCAGCCGGCGGGCGAATTGCGGGCCTGCGTTCGCGCAATGCAAATGGGCGACAAAGGTCTGTTGGTGGATACTTCGCGGCCCACCACCCTGAAGACTCGAATCATGGCGCGCAACCAGCAAGTGGTGCGCGTAGACTGCGAATCGCGCGCGCCGCTGAACCCGGAGATCGCTTCCAAGCTGGTGGCGCGTATCCTCGCGGCGCTGCGGGACGCCGATTTACTGGTAATCTCCGATTACGATAAGGGCGTGGTCAGCGATGAAGTATCCGGCCGCGTGTTGAACGCCTGCCAACGTCTGAACGTGCCGGTCTTGGTCAAGCCCAAGTGGTCGCGATTACCGGTGTACCGCGGCGCATCGGCGATCGTTTGCAACCGCGCAGAGGCCGGATTTCTGGTCACCCGAAATCTGGAAACCCAGGAAGATGTCGAGGAAGCAGGACGCGCCTTGCTCGCCCACTTCGGCTGCCCGGCCGTGATGATCACTCGCGGCGAGCGGGGCATGAGCGTCATCGAGCAGGACCAACCCGCAGGCTTTCACATCGCCGCCACCAGCCAGGAAAGGGAATCTGGTCTGGCGGAAACCCGCCAATCGGGCCCCGGGCGCCAGGTGTTTGACGTTACCGGCGCGGGCGACACCGTGCTCGCTACCCTCGCTCTGGCCGTTGCCGCAGGTGCCACCATGCGCGAGGGCGCCGTTCTCGGGAACGCCGCCGCAGGCGTAGTGGTATCCAAGCTGGGCACCGCCACGCTAACGCCACGCGAATTGCTAGACGCCATCCGTGAAATGCCCGGTACCACTGCCCGCCGATAGCCGTTTCTCCCTCGACCGATTACCAGCGAACCGCACCCTTGTTTTCCGCGCGCGCTCAATGGTAGTCTCGCGCAGCCGTGGACGGATTCGCGCACCGGAAGAGCCAGCCAAACAGCATTGAACGACAGCCAAAAGCCCCAATTCTAAATCGCACCACCGCCAGCATACCCTCGACTAAGTCACTGATTCTAAATGACAGAAAATTGCCGAATACTGGCGAATTTACATTTCCCATTCTTCAACCTTCCCCGCCCTCTGCGCTGAAATATAGGCCGAGGCCCGAAGTCAGGGCAGGCTTCGAGCTATTGACGCGTTCCCATTTTGAACAGAACATAGCATCTCGTGCCAATGCCCCCAGCTCAAAGACGCACGGCGCCATGCCGGGGCGTGGGGACTAACTCAAGGATGGTCGAGCGCATGGAATCGGCGGATACCCGAATGCAACGCGTAATCTCAACGTATCGTTACCTGAATCAAAAGCTGACCCCAGCCATGTTGCAGGTCTACGCCTCAGCCGGCATCCCTGCGGTGGAAATCTTCTGCTCGGCGCCGCATTTCGATTACCGCACCGAACAGACCGTACGCGAAATGGCTGACTGCCTGCGTTCCACCGGCATGGCATTGCATTCGTTGCACGCGCCCACCGAACGCAACCTGGCGCACGGCCGCGATAACGGCGCGCCGCTGGCCATCTCCGAACCCGAGCGTGCGCGGCGCATCGAGGCCATCGACGAAATGAAACGCGCGCTGGAAGTCGCCGAGCGCATCCCCTTCCGCTTTTTTGTGGTGCACCTGGGAGGCGAGCGCCAACCCGCCGATGGACGCCGCATGGACGCCGCGTTCAGTTCCCTCGAGCTAATGGTGCTCTTCGCCAAGCAGCGCGGCGTGGTGATCGCCCTCGAGAATACCCCCGGCGAACTGGGTGCGCCAGCCAACCTGCACCAGTTCATCGCGCAGACTCACCTGCACGACTTGCGCCTATGTTTTGACACCGGCCACGCGAACCTCGGCGACGGAATCGCTGCAAGCTTTGAACTCATGCGTGATTTGGTGGTCACCACCCACATTCACGACAACCACGGCGATAAAGACGAGCACCTGGTCCCGTTTGACGGCGCCATCGACTGGCCTGCAGCCTTCGCGGTGCTGGCCACCGCGCTGCAACCATTGCCAGTGGTGCTCGAACTCAAAGAACAAACTGCCGTGGCGCCCTCCGTCGAGCAAGCGGTGGCCGCGTTCGACCGCCTCGAACGCGAGTTTGAAAAGCCTCGCACCCAGGCGGCCAGAACCTCATAATCAGTTGGTCGCTACAAAATCAGCAACACAGGAACTCGGAATCGATGACCCAGAAAGCCTCGGCACCGCAGCCACCCATTGTCAGCATCGAACGCGCCGGCGAATATGTCGACAAATCGATCACCCTGCAGGGTTGGCTCTACAATCTGCGCGAATCCGGCAAACTGATCTTTCCCGTCTTTCGCGATGGCACCGGAGTCATCCAGGGCGTGGTCTCGCTGAAAGAGCAGCCCGCCGCCTTTGAGGCACTGCATGGACTCACCCAGGAATCGAGCGTGCGCGTTACTGGGATCGTTCGCTCCGAAGCTCGCGCTGCAGGCGGATTCGAACTGCACATTACCGCGATTGAAGTGCTCCAGCGAGTGTCGACGTCCGCACCGTTTCCAATTCAACTCAAAGAACACGGCGTGGATTTTCTCCTCGATAAGCGCCATTTATGGATCCGCACGCCGCGCCAGGCGGCGATCCTGCGCATCCGCGCCCAAACCGTTCATGCCGCTCGAAACTATATGGACCGCCTTGGCTACACCCTCACCGACGCCCCGGTATTTACCCCGGCGGCGTGCGAAGGCACTACCACCCTCTTTGAAGTGAACTACATCGACGACCAGAAGGCCTACCTCACTCAGTCTGGCCAGCTCTATATCGAAGCGACCGCCGCGGCGCTGGGCAAAGTCTATTGTTTCGGCCCCACATTCCGCGCTGAGAAATCCAAAACGCGGCGCCACCTCACCGAATTCTGGATGCTCGAGCCGGAAGCCTCCTTCGCCTATCTCGAAGACATGATGACCCTCGGCGAAGGCTTGGTCAGCGAAATCGTGCAAAGCGTGGTGAAGCATCGCGCCCGCGAACTGGAAACGTTGAAGCGCGACGTCAGCAAACTGGAAAACGTGAAGGCGCCCTTCCCCCGGGTGACCTATCGAGAAGCCATTGAGATTCTCCAGAAAGCGGGAAACCCCGCGCGGTTTGGCGACGATCTTGGCGGTGACGAAGAAACCATCATCTCCAAGAACTTCGACCGTCCAGTGATCATTCACCGCTATCCGAAGGCCATCAAAGCGTTTTACATGACCGAAGATCCCGAGAACCCGGAACAAGCGATGAGTTTTGATATGATCGCTCCCGAAGGGTACGGGGAAATCATCGGCGGCAGCGAGCGTATCGCCGACTACGAAAAGTTGGTCGAGCGCCTGGAAGCCCAGAATCTCCCGGCGGACTCGTTTCAGTGGTATTTGGACCTGCGCCGCTACGGCAGCGTGCCCCACGCTGGCTTTGGAATGGGCCTGGAGCGCACCGTGGCGTGGATTTGCGGAACCGAGCACATCCGGGAAGTAATCCCCTTCCCACGTATGTTGTACCGCGTTTATCCTTAGTTCCCCGCCTCTCGGGGCAGCGGCTGGAAAGGTTTCACCGGAATGCCGGAAAGAATTCGAATCATTGGAGTACCCATGGACCTCGGCCAGAGTCGCCGGGGTGTGGACATGGGGCCGTCGGCGCTACGCGTCGCCGGTTTGTACTCCCGCCTCAAGCAGCTTGGCCATCAGGTGGAGGACATCGGCAACATCTCCGTAAAACAGCCGGAAGAGCAGCACTACGGCGAAAAGAACGCCAAGTACCTCGACGAGATTGCCGAAACCTGCAAAGGCCTCGCCGACATCGTCCGCAAGACCCTCGAGGAGAAAATGTTTCCGTTGGTCCTGGGCGGCGATCATTCGATTGCCGCAGGCACGGTCGGCGGAGTGACCAGCCATTTTCATCAGGCATCGAAAACCGTGGGATTGATCTGGATCGACGCGCATGGCGACATGAATACGCCGGACTCTTCGCCGTCGGGGAACGTTCACGGCATGCCCCTGGCTGCGATCATCGGCCACGGTCCAGTCGAGCTGACCGGGCTTTCCGAGCAGAAACCGATGGTCGATCCGCGCAACGTGGCCCTGGTGGGAATTCGCGACCTGGATTCGAAGGAACGACGCCTAATGAAAGAGACCGGCGTGCACGTATTCACTATGCGCGATATCGACGAGCGCGGGATGCGCCAAGTGATGTCGGAAGCGATTCGCGTCGCCACCGACGACACCGCCGGCATCGCCGTCAGCTTGGATATGGATTGCGTCGATCCCGGCGATGCCCCGGGGGTCGGCACCGCCGTTCGTGGCGGAGTCACTTACCGCGAAGCGCACCTGGCGATGGAGATGCTCGCGGATAGCAAAGCCCTGGTTTCTTTCGAGCTGGTAGAAATTAACCCAGTGATCGACGAACACAACAAAACCGCAGCGCTAGGCGTCGAGTTGACGCTCTCGTGTTTGGGCAAGAAAATTCTGTAGCACGCAACCGTTGAGCAGTTGCTTTAGCTTCCGGTTGTACGGTTCGATGCTCTGATCCTTTCCGGTGCCCCATTCTTCCCGGTTTTGGGAAGGGTGGCGTATGCACCGTAGCCGTAGAAAACGAAACGTAGATGTTTTGACTTTTGTATAGCCGGCGAAGACGCGGCGGCGGCGTTTATTCACGTGGAAACGTTCTAATGGCCAACGAAAAAAAACTACGCGTAGGTATCCTCTTCGGAGGGCGCTCCGGCGAGCACGAAGTCTCGCTGGCCTCGGCGGCGTCGGTAATCCGCGCGCTCAACCCGGATAAATATGAAGCGGTGCCGATCGGCATCGCCAAAGACGGCCGCTGGCTGGTGGGCGACCGTGCCAACCGCCTGCTGCCGGACGTTCTAAAATCGGGCCAGCGCGTGGTCCTGCCCGGTGATCCCACCGCAGGTTCGCTTCTCGCGCTAGGGTCCGCCGGCGGACCGGCGGGCGGGGGAGCAGGATTGGGCCTTGACGTGGTGTTCCCCGTGTTGCACGGCACCTTTGGTGAGGATGGCACCATCCAAGGATTGCTGGAGCTGGCCGATTTGCCGTACGTCGGAGCGGGCGTGCTTGCTTCGGCAGTAGGCATGGATAAAGACGTTCAGAAGCGCTTGTTTCGCGACGCCGGATTGCCGATCGTTCCCTTCCACGCGTTCCCCCGCACCCAGTGGGAAGCTGCGCGCGAAGATGTGCTGGCGCTGCTGCGCAAGAAATTCAAATTTCCGTTATTCGTGAAACCCGCCAATCTGGGCTCGTCAGTCGGAATGAGCCGCGTAGCAAAAGCTTCCGAGCTCGGCGCGGCCATCGACACTGCCGCCGAATACGCGCAAAAGATTCTAGTCGAGCGCGGCGTGAAGGCCCGCGAGATCGAAGTTTCGGTAATGGGTAACGACGAACCGATGGCCTCGATCCCCGGTGAAATCGTGCCGCATCGCAAATTCTACGATTACACCGCGAAATACCTCGAACAGGGCACCCGCCTGTCGATCCCGGCAAAACTGAGCAAGCAACAAGTGGGCAAGTTTCAAGCCATGGCCATCCGCGCGTACCGCGCCATCGAATGCGAAGGAATGGCCCGCGCCGATTTCTTTCTGGAAAAGGGTACCGGCAAAATCTACGTCAACGAGCTCAACACCATCCCGGGCTTCACCGCGATCAGCATGTATCCAAAATTGTGGGAAGCCTCGGGAATTCCCTACTCCGACCTGGTCGATCTATTGATCGGCCTGGCGCTAAAACGCCAAGCGGAGAAGGCCCGTACCAAGTTCTCCATAGAACTGCCCAAAGGCGCCGCCGGCGCCCTCGAAGCTTAGTCCCCGTTTCGCCGGGTACTGAAGGGGCACGCCACGTTCCTCGCGGTTTGACTTGGCGTTCGGCGGGAATTAAACTAACTGACTAGTTAAAGAATTTGCGTAGCCGGCCCACCTTCCCTTCTCTTGAGTGAGGCCGTTCTGATTCATCGTTCCCCTTTCCGGGTGCCCGCTCTTCGGTGGTTTTGGAAGGGGCTGGCGTTTAGACCTCCGCGGTTGCTCATGCGATTCGGCGTACCCCCAAGAAGGGTGGCTGTTTGACGCTGTTGTTGGTCCTCAGGCCCCCGGTGCAAACACCTGGCGGCTGTGAAATAAATCTCGGAATGCGTGCGTAGAAGAGGGCGGGGATGAAGCGCGGTAGGAAGAAAACAACCAATCCAGAAACGGCGCGGCGAATCCTGGAGGCCGCAGAACGCCATTTCGCCGAGCACGGCCTGGGAGGGGCGCGCACCGATCAGATTGCGATATCCGCCCATGCCAATAAGGCCATGCTGTATTACTACTTTGGCGACAAGCGGCGGCTGCACCGCGCCGTGCTGGAAAATTTGATTCGGGAGTTTCGGCAGAGATTCGAACAGGCCTTGACGCGGGCAGCTACGCCGCGGCAACGGATTCTGGCTTTTGTGGATGCCTATTTCGATTTTCGGACCAATCAACCGCGCTATCCGCAAATCATGATGTGGCTGATGATGGGCGAGCCCACGGAAGCGCGCTGGCTGGCGAGTACCCACATTGTGCCGGGATATCGCCAGCTCCAGCGATTCATCAAAGAAGGAATCGCCCGCGGAGAAATCCGGAAGGTGGATCCCCAGCAGACGGTGATCAGCCTGATTGGCATGATTTCATTTTATTTTTCGTCGTCGGTAGTGCATAGCGAAATTCTGGGAAGGAATGCATTCAGTCCCAAAGCGGTGGCGGAACGAAAACGTGCGGTAATTGATTTTCTCGAGCACGGATTGTTTCTCCCTGAAAAGAGGCCGGCATGACCGGGCGTAAGTTCATGATGTTTTTAGGAGTGCTGTTCCTAATCGCGGCGACGGTATATGGGCTCTCCACGCCGCACGGCAGCGCCATCCCGCTGGTCGGGATCGTCGACGGCAACGAAGTGATCGTCAGCCCGCAGATCGCCGGGCGAATCGTGCGCCTCACCGTCGATGAAGGCTCCGAAGTGAAACAGGGCGACCTGATCGCCGAGCTCGATCCCGCTGAACTGGAAGCGCAGTTGGCGCAGGACGTCGCCAACATCGGCAGCCTGGAAGCCAAGGTGCGTCAATCGCAGCAGACCGAAGGCATGACCCACGAACAAACCGACGCCACCCTTGCCCAGGCGCAGGCGAATGTAACCGCGGCACAAGCGCAGCTCGAGCAGGCCCGGGCCACACTGGAGCTCGATGAAATCAATCTCAAACGCATGCAGGGACTCTTCGATGCCAGTGTGAGCTCGGCGCAGGATCGCGATTCGGCGGATGCAGTTGCCAAAGCCGCGCGGGCCAACGTTCGAGCGCTGGAAGACCAGGTGAAGGCGCAGAAGGCGGCGCTGGCGGTGGCCGAGGCGAATCGGAAGCAAGTGCAAGTGCAGCAGTCCGACGTGGTATCGCTCGAGGCGCAATTGCGCCAGGCTCGCGCTATGCGCGATCAGGCCCAGACGCAACTCGGCTACACCAAAATTTACGCGCCTATATCCGGGATCGTTTCGGTGCGCGTGTCCAAGCAAGGCGAAGTGATCGCCACGGCCACACCCATCGTGGTGCTGGTGGACGTCGATCATCTGTGGGTGCGCGCCGACGTGGAAGAGTCCTACATCGATTCGCTGCGCATCGGCGACAAGATGCAGGTGGCGCTTCCATCGGGCGACGTCATCGATGGCAACTTGATCTTCAAGGGCGTGGAGAGCGATTTTGCTACGCAGCGCGACGTGAGCCGCACCAAGCGCGACATTCGCACCTTCGCAATCAAGGTGGCGGTGCCCAATCCCGAGCGGCGGCTATTTACCGGCATGACGGCTACGGTGATGTTGAAGCCGGCGGCAGAGAAGAAGAGTTGGTTTGCGAAATTGTAAGCCGAGAAACCCGGCCCACCACCAGGAATGGTTGTGCCACGCTCGAAATTTAGTGTCCTAGGAAACTTGGGATGAATGCAATTGAAGTCGATCACCTGAGCAAGCGGTTCGGCGAGCTGGTGGCGGTGAACGAAATCAGCTTCAACGTCGAGGGTCAGGAAATTTTCGGTTTGCTTGGGCCCAACGGGGCGGGCAAGACCACTCTGATCCGTATGCTGGTGACGCTCACCTTGCCCACTTCCGGCACCGCGAGAGTGGACGGCCACGATATTCGCACCGACCCGAATGGAGTGCGCCACGCCATCGGGGTGATTCCCCAGGCCTTCACGTCCGATCCCGAGCTAACCGCCCAGGAAAACATGATCATCCACGCCAAGCTGTACGGGGTGCCGAAGGCCGATCGCGCGCGAACCATTCAGGAACGGCTGGAATGGGTGGACTTGGTGAAATTCAAGGACGCCATGGTCGGCACATTTTCCGGGGGCATGCGGCGGCGGCTGGAAATCGCGCGCGGGCTGGTGCACTCGCCGCGGATCCTGTTTCTCGATGAGCCCACCACCGGCCTGGATCCCGTTTCCCGCGCCAACGTGTGGGAAATGATCCGGCGGCTGCGCGGGCAATCCAATCTGACTATGCTGCTCACCACCCATTACATGGATGAGGCCGACAAATTGTGCGACCGCATCGCGATTGTCGATCACGGCAAGCTGGCGGTGCTGGATACTCCGACCCGATTGAAGGATAGCGTCCCGGGAAACGACAAGGTGGAAGCGGAGTTCGAAGGCGCGCCGGCGGACTGGGACACCCAGCTAAAGGCAATGCCTCAGGTAGCGACGGTCAACCAAAGCAGCGGGGTCACCCACATCGCCACCAACGACGGTCCGGCGACGGTGGCGGCGCTGATGGATTTGGCGCGATCGAAGCGGGTAACGGTGCGCAAAGTGAGCGTGGCCAGCACCACTCTGGATGACGTTTTCATGCACTACACCGGCAGCGATCTGCGCGATTCGGCGCAAGGAGCTAGACGCCTCGATGTCTCTCACTTGTATCGCTAAATTTATTCTACTGCCGGAGAACGCCCGATGATTTCTCTTTCGCGAACGAGCGCGCTGATCGAAAGGGACATGCGGAAATTCTTTCGCAGTCCGGCGCTGATGATGACTTCGATGGTTTTCCCGCTGCTGCAGCTGATCGTGCTGGGGTACGCCTTCGGCGGCAAGATCAAGAACGTGTCGATGGCCTTCGTCGACCAGGACCACACCACCGAATCGCGCCAGGTGCGGGAAATGTTTGCGGGCATCGCCGCAGGGCCCAAGACGTTTCGCATCGAAGATTACGGCTCCGAAACTCAGGCCTTGGACGACCTCCACGCCGGGTTCGTCCGCGGCGTGGTGACCGTGCCGCACGATTTTTCGCGCCGCTTCTATCAGAAGGACCGCCCGCGGATCGCGTTTGCGGAGGACAATACCGATCAGTTCATCGCCAGTTCGGTCCTGGAGCGGATGCAGCAGATGGTCGACCAGCTCAACGCTCCGTCGGTGGCGTCGCGGCTTCCCGGGAACGTGGAACTGGATGTGGTGGAGGTGTATCCGTACATTGAGTACATCAAGTACTTGCTAGCGGGATCGGTGGCACTTTCGGTTTTTATCGTCGCGATGATCGGCGGCGGGATCACCTTCATCGATGATAAGTCCCGGGGCATGCATGAGGGCTACCTGGCCACTCCGATCTCCAAGAGTGAACTGGTGCTGGGCCTGGTGGCTTCGGGCGCGCTGAAGGGATTGATGGCCGGGATGGTGCTGACCATCGTGGGCGGATTGATCGCGGGCATCCCGGGAATGTGGCATCCGCTGCGGCTGCTCTATCTGGCGCTGGTGGTGGCTGTGGCTTCCATCGCCATGATCAGCTTCATGTTCATGCTGATGGTCCGGGTCAACGATCCGCTGGTGCCGCGGGCGATTTTCGGAGTTCTGAATACGTTGTTGTTCTTCCCTTCCGGAGCGGTGTATCCCATCGAAGCGTTTCCCTGGTGGTTGAGATGGATCTCGATCATCGATCCCTTCACCTACACGGTGCACGCCCTGCGCAACCTGACCCTGAAAAGCACGGGGATTGAAGGAATTTACAAGGACGTGATAGTTTTGATGGTGTTTGGGGCGATTACCATCACCGCCAGCACCCTGCTTTTCAAGCGGCAGCTATAGGCCGCGCGCAGCCGGTCTTTGCCATCGGACTGGCGGCGAATCGGAGTGGGCCGAAGCTCTGCCGTGGCGGACGCAGCGCCCATCGGAGGAAAGTTGACAATACTCGACGGCACCAGCGAACATCCGGCATCGCGCCTGCGGCGCTACGTCATCACCGGGATCGCCTTCGTTCTGCTGGTGTGGGGCGGCGCGTGGTACATGCTGCGCTTTCACTCCGAAAAAGCGGTGGCTCGCAATTTCTTCACCGCCGTCGTCGCCGGACAAATGGACACGGCTTATCGCATCTGGCATCCCCAGCCGGGATACTCGCTGAAGGATTTTCTGGAAGATTGGGGGCCGTCGGGCTACTACGGTCCGGTGCGGAGTTTCCGGCTGTCGACCACCGCGCATCCGACCAACGCCTCAGGCGTGGTAGTAGTGGTGGAAGTGAGCCCGACCAGTCCGTTTCCCGGCTCGAATGATGCGGTGGGCCAAGCGGGCATCAAGGAAGTAAAACTCTGGGTCGAATTTAAAGACCATTCCATCAGCTTTGCTCCGTAGTTCGCGACTCCTCTCCATTCACTCCGTCGCCGCGGGAACCACTTGTGAGCTTACCGTTTTAGCGCTGGCGGACCTGGTGAATCACTCGGCCAATCGTGCCATCGCGTCATCGAGTGCGGCGGCGGAAGTTTGTTCTGGGGCATAGATAATCGCCAGAAGATCCTGGGCCTGCGCGGTGACCATGGTGCGCGTGGAATCGCTGATCGGGCTGCCGAAAGTGCCAAGATCGTCGGCCAAGACCGGGCGGTCTTCGAGATGCCAAGTCTTTTTGCCTATGCCTTCGTACTTCTCGCCCGGCGCTCCCAGACGCAGAGTGATGGGCCCGGATATTCTGGCGAGATCGTAGCAGCCAAAGGGCCACCCGGTTTCGATCGAGCCGAGATTTGCGGCGTCCACGCCATTCGATATCCGGTAGAGGCCTTTGCCTTGCGCTACGCGGCGCAAAAGCGCTTCGGAAGACGGACGATACTTCGACGGGTCCATCCCCCAAGCTCGAAACATGGCCCGTACTCTGCGGACCGGTTCAAGATCCGGGAGGCTTTCCACGGTGTGGATGCGGCGCAGCCGTTGGCACACCGCGTCCATTTCTTTCGCCAGGGATTCTTCGACCAGCGTCACGTGGACGCCTCGTGCTTCCACTACTCCCAGCTTTACGGCGCGCAGCTGGACGCGGATCTCCATCATCGGCCTCTCATTGACACCCGCTAACGCGTGTGAAATTCTAACCCCGGGAGAAAACAAAATGGCGGTAACTCGCGAGAATGTTTATGAAGCGCTGCGGCAATGTTTCGATCCGGAAATTCCGGTGAACATCGTGGATCTGGGATTGGTATACGACGTAGCGGTGAATGATGATGGCGGGGTGCGCGTGAAGATGACCCTTACCTCGCAGGGATGCCCCGCAGCGCAATCGATCCCAGACAACGTGAAGGCCAAGGTGGGAGCCGTGGCCGAGGTTCGCGATGTTGCGGTGGACGTGGTCTGGGAACCGGCGTGGAATCCCGGCATGATTAGCGCAGCAGCGAAGCAGCAGTTGGGGATCGACGTCTAAAGGATCACAGAAGCGGGCGGGAGTAGATCGCGCAGGCCGCGGGGAAATGCTTAGCTGGCGCGCAGTGCGGAACGCGTCTGGACACTCGCCATGCCACTGGGGCACGGGCCGCCGGGCCGTCCGTAACGCACCCGGCCATGCGGTGCGTTACGAGAGCTAGAAAAGCTACTTCTTGTACCAGTCGGCGTTAATCGGGGTGAAACTCGCCCATTTCTCCGGCAGGTCTTCCAGCGCAAAAATTGCGGTTACCGGGCAGACCGGGACGCAAGCGCCGCAGTCAATGCACTCCTCCGGATGAATATAGAGCTGGGTTTCCGCTTCGAAGGTCGGCTCGTCCTTGCGGGGGTGGATGCAGTCCACAGGGCAAACATCGACGCAGGCGGTGTCCTTTGTTCCGACGCAGGGCTCAGCAATTACATAGGCCATGACTCTTTCTCCTCGGGTCAAATATCTAATTCATCGTACCAAATTCGACAGTGCGGCGAAGGGAATTCTTATATCATCAAATGCGGGCAGCAAACAAGATCACGGCATCGAATCGGGTCCCGGCGCGGCTGAACGGTTACTCGCGGGGTCGGTTGGAGTTCTGTGGTCAGAGACCACAATTGGCTTGGCGCGACTACAGCGGACGGTAGGGGCCGACCCCAGGTCAAAACAGGAGGAGCTTTAGGAATGTTGCGAACCCGCGGTAATTCTCTAACCTGGCTGGGCCACGCTGCTTTCCGCATGACCACCCCCACCGGGAAGGTGGTGCTGATCGATCCGTGGATCGCGTCCAATCCTTCCTGCCCTCCGGCATGCAAGCAGCTCGAACGGGTCGATACCATGCTGATCACCCACGGGCACTTCGATCACATCGCAGACGCGGTGGAGCTCGGGAAAAAGTTTAAGCCGGAGATCGTGGCGATCTACGAAATTGGCCAGTGGCTGGAGTCCAAAGGCGTGCAGAACGTGCGGGCGATGAACAAGGGCGGCACGCTGCGCGTGGGTGAAATCGAAGTGACCATGGTGAATGCGATCCACTCCTGCGGAATTTTGGACGAGGGGAAAATCGTCTACGGCGGCGAAGCCTGCGGCTACGTCGTCCGGCTGCCCGGTGGCCTGACGATTTATCACGCCGGGGACACCGCGGTTTTCGGGGACATGAAACTGATCGCCGATCTGTATGCGCCGGAATTGGCGCTGCTGCCGATCGGAGACCGGTTCACGATGAGCCCGCGGGAAGCCGCGCTGGCCATACGCCTGCTCAATGTTCGGCACGTGGTGCCCATGCATTTCGGCACGTTCCCGCTGCTGACCGGAACGCCAGATGAGCTCAACCGCATTACCCAGGATATTGCCGGCCTGGAAATTCACGCACTCGCGCCTGGCGAGTCGATCTCCTAGAATAGGATCCCCCATGAAACCCATCGTAAATGCCGACGTTGAAAAATATCTGCACGCAATGCTTCCCCGCCGCGACAAAGTGCTGATGGAGATGGAGAAGCTGGCCAAGCGCAACGACATCCCGATCATCGGGCCGGCGGTGGGACGTCTGCTGTACCTGCTGGCCAAAATCAGCGGGGCTAGTCGCATCTTTGAAATGGGCTCGGCGATCGGGTACTCGACGATCTGGCTGGCGCGCGCCGCCGGGCCGCGCGGCGAAGTTTTCTATTCCGACGGCAGCCCTGAAAACCATCAGCGCGCGCGGGCATTCTGCCGCCGCGCGGGGGTGGCCAGCCGCATTCACTTTGGATGGGGCGATGCGTTTGAGCTCTTTGACAATACCCGCGGAACTTTCGATCTGATCTTCATTGATATCGATAAGCACCAATATCCCGAAGCGTTGCGCAAAGCCTGGCCGCGGTTGCGCCGTGGCGGCCTATTGCTGGCGGACAACACGCTGTGGAGCGGCAAGGTGGCTCACCCTCCCCAAGACGTGAAAACCCGCGCCATTCAAGAGTTCAACCGCCGCCTGTACAGAGACAAGAAATTCTTCCCAGTGATCGTTCCGCTGCGGGACGGGCTGACCGTGGCCCGCAAGCGCTAGCGTGGGTGGCGCTTTTTGAGGCGATACCAAAATAGAGTTTGCTATCGGCTCGGGATTTTTCTGCTCTTTAGAATCAGTGAGTTCGGCTACCACCCTTCTACGCTGTGACTCTCGACCTGGCCCGCGGAACGGGGAGCTCAGTTCACCGTGGCGCGCTTTTTCTGCAGCGCTCGGAGGTGGTCGACCATGACATAGCGGTCGGGAGCGTTGGGCGCACCCTCGAGATAGCGCTCCAGGTCGTTTACGGCGCGGCCATAATTCTGGGTTGCCGCGAAGATCAGTCCTCGCTGGCGCATCCATTCCGGCGTTTCACCTTCCACGCACAGAATCATTTCGATGGAGTGTAGGGCTTTCGGGAAATTCTCTTTGTTGATGTAAATATTGATCAGGTTGCGCAGCATGCGCGCGACGATCACCCGGGGGCCAACGCGATACATGTGGCCAGGTTCGAATATAAGCTCGGGGATGATGGATTCGGCGCGTTTGGCGCACTCCGGGAGAGTGAGGAATGCGCCTTGGCCGAAAACGTCGATGTACAGATCTTCGCGTGCGTTGAATCCGGCGAGAAAATGTCCGGGCATGCCTACGGGGATGACCTCGATGGCCGCGCCACCGCGAGCGATATCGACGTAAAGCAGGGTAAGGCTGATGGGAATTCCGGTGCGACGGTCGATAACGTCATTTAGAAAACTGTTTCTGGGATCGTAATATTCATCGTTGTTGCCGTGAAATCCCCATGTTTCGAAGAACAGTTTATTGAAGTGCTCCACTTGCGCGATGACCTCGGGGCCCTTGGCGCGTTTGGCGCTACGTCCCTGGAGAGAGCGCATGTGCTCTTCGGCTTCGTTTTTCATCTCTGCCATGAGGCGGCCGCAACGGGCAGCGGAGAGTTTAGGATATTCATCCATGGCGATCAGGAATGCAGCTTCGATGGGATTGAAGGATTCGCCGGGGAGGGCGACCAGTTCACGAAACTCTGCAAAGTCGGACCGCATGGTTTTCGTCTCCTGGTCCGCTTATAGCATCCGCGCCATTGCGGATCAACGGATCATGTTGGGGGATCATGTTGGGGGCGAACCGGCGTTGGTCTGACGCGTGCGCTGGAGCCTGGCCGACGCTCGGCCGACGTGGCAGATAGCGGGGGCGGACAGCGGGCAACGCGACGACTACTACCGGGAGAAAACGCTGCGCAGAAAGAACATAAGGTTGGCGGGGCGCTCGGCGAGCCGGCGCATGAAATAGGGAAACCAGTCCGAACCAAAGGGAATATACACCCTTACCCGGTAGCCCTGTTTCAGGAGCGACCGCTGCAAATCGGTGCGGATGCCGTAGAGCATCTGGAACTCGAATTTGTCGGCGCCGATTCCCTGCTCTGCGGCAAACTGTTTGGTGGCAGCAATCATGGCGGGATCGTGAGTGGCGATGCCGTGGTAGACGCCGCTGGGCAGCAGGATTTTCATCAGCTTTACGTAATTGGCGTCCACGTCGGCCTTCTTGGGGAAGGCGATTTCCGGGGGTTCCTTGTAGGCGCCTTTGCACAGACGAATTCGGCACCCCGCGGCAATCAAATCCCGGACGTCCTGTTCGGTGCGGTAGAGATATGCCTGCATCACGGTGCCCACTGAGCCGCCTTTGGCGCGCACGCGCTTGACCAGGTCGATGGTTCGCTGGGTGTACGGTGAGCCTTCCATATCCACGCGCACGAAATTCTGAAAGCTGGCGGCCCGATCGACGATTTCGTTCAAGAGCTGTTCGCAGAGCGCTGGGTCCAGATCGAGGCCGATCTGGGTAAGCTTCAGCGAAATGTTAGCATCCAGCTTTTCCGTGGCGATGCGATCGAACATGCCCATGTAGGCTGCGGCGGCGCGCTTTGCGCCGCCGGCATCCACCACGTTTTCGCCGAGCAAGTCGAGGCTCACCAAATGGCCGATGCGATTCACTTCGCGGGCGGCGACCAGACCGTCCTCTAGGCTCGCGCCTGGAACGAATCGCTGGGACATGCGGCGGGTGGGGCCGGTGGAGGTGACGAAACGCTCGAGCTCTTTGCTCTCGGACATCCGAATGAGCAGGGAGCGAAGCATCAGGCCGCAACCGGCCGGGGCGAGGGGCTAACGCTCGGTGCGATTCGAAGTGGCATCGGATCTAGTGGCCTGCTTCGAGAAATTTTTGCGCGTCGATTGCGGCCATGCAACCGGAACCGGCAGCCGTCACCGCCTGGCGGTAGACGTGATCTTTCACGTCGCCGGCGGCGAAAACGCCCGGAATATTGGTACGGGTGCCAGTGGTGGTGACCAGATACCCATTTTCGTCCATGTCCAGCAAGCCCTTAAAAACCTTGGTGTTGGGTTCGTGTCCGATGGCGATGAATAGACCGGCCACCTGCAATTCGGAAGTGGCGCCGGTTTGGAGGTTGCGCAGGTGCAGGGTTTCGACGCTGTTCTTGTCGACGTCGCTGACCCGGTCAACCGCAAATGGCGTGAAAAATTGGATCTTTTCGTTGGCCCGCGCGCGATCCAGCATGATCTTTGTGGCGCGGAATTCGTTGCGGCGATGAATGATGGTCACGCGCGAGGCGAATTTCGTGAGGAAGATGGCCTCTTCCATGGCGGTATCGCCACCGCCGACCACGGCAATTTCCTTCCCGCGAAAGAAGAAGCCGTCGCAAGTGGCGCAGGTAGAAACGCCGTAGCCGAGCAATTGGCGCTCGGATTCTAGGCCCAGCATTTTCGCTGTGGCTCCCGCGGCCATGATCAGCGCTTCGGTCTCGTAGCTCTCCTTGGCGGCGGTGATGCGAAATGGGCGCTTGCTCAAATCCACTGCGGTGACCGCACCGGCGCGAAACTCGGCGCCGAAGCGCTGCGCCTGCTTGCGACTATTCTCGATCAGTTCCGGTCCGAGGATGCCATCGGGGAAACCGGGATAATTCTCGACCATGGTGGTGAGCGAGAGCTGCCCGCCGGGCTCGTAGCCGTCGATCACCAGCGGCTTGAGATCGGCGCGCGCCGCATAAATCGCAGCCGTCAGGCCGGCGCAACCGCTGCCGATAATGATGACCTTGGACACGTAATGTTCCTCCCGATTGGATTGCCGCAAGTGGGCCCAGGATTCAACCGCCCGGAAACCCTGTGCCGCCATGGACAAAGGCGGTCATTTTAGCATTATTAATCTCCATCGCATCCCGGTTGCTCTGGCGCCTCCGGCGAGCAATAATGCCGCCCCGGACGAAAGGAGTGCAGGCGTGTCAGGGCGGCTGTTCGATCTTCTGAACGAATTCGTCATCACCCTGCTGGGAGCATTGCTCGGGCTGCTGGCGTTCTCCGGCCGGTATTCCACGCCGCATCGGGAATCGATGTGGATCGCCTTGGGTGTGTTTCTGATTTACTGGGGCGCGCGGGCATGGATTCGGCGCGCGCCAAAAACACCTCCGTGGCACGCCAGATTGCGCGGCGGGTCTCTGGCGCTGGTAGGGGCGACGATGCTGCTGATGAATTTCTTGCCGCTGGAATATTCAGGTCTCTTTCTGGGGGTAGTAGGCGCGCTGCTGGTGGTCCGCGGAATTGGCGGGGCTGCCCTGCTGCTCCTTACGCCCTAGTTAGGAAAGATTGTGGAAGTTCATTCAGCTTAAGCAGGAACGGAGGAATAAGATGTTTTCAGAATTCAAGAAATTCGCGATGAAAGGCAATGTGCTGGATATGGCGGTCGGAATCATTATCGGAGCGGCGTTCGGGAAGATTATTACATCGCTGGTGACCGACGTTATGATGCCGCCGGTCGGGCTGGTTTTGGGTCATGTGGACTTTTCCAGCCTATTCTTGAACATCTCGGGTAAGTCCTACGACTCGTTGGCAGCGGCCAAGGCGGCGGGCGCGGCGACGATCAACTACGGATTGTTTCTAAACAACGTCGTCGATTTTCTGATCGTGGCATTCGTGATTTTCCTGGTGGTGCAGCAAGTGAACCGCTGGAACAAGCCGGCGCCCGCGGCGGCTCCGACTACCAAGGATTGCACGTACTGCCAGACCGCTATTCCGATAAAGGCGACGCGCTGCCCCAACTGCACGTCGGAGCTGCGAACCGCGTAGCTCGCCGCGGCATGCAACTTGAGGTCGCAAATTGCGACCTCGAGTTGCACAACTCGCGAGAGGCCGCCGAGCTAATTGCAGGGTCGAGTGTAGGTTGCTATCATTGCAGTTGAGATCGTCCCACTTCCTGGCAACGGGGGTGGCCCCGGCCTCCTTCGTGGGGTCGGTTTTTTCTTTTATGGCACGAATCGTATTTCCATCTCGCCTCAAGCCGCTTTCCCGATCAAATCAAATTTTCCGATAATTCAGTGATCGTCTGCGCTGCTACCTGGAAATAAGAATGGGTGAATCAGGACTGGGGAGGGGACGTGCGGCGATTCTTGATTTCCTGCACGTGTGCGCGGAGGCGCTCCACTACGTCGTTTTCGTGCTCGTCCATTTCTCGTTCCAGTTCGTCTAGTGCGAAGTGGATGATGTCGTGGTGGTGCAGTTCTTCGGTGCCTAGGCGGTCGGAAAGATCCAGCCACACCTTATGGAGCAGGTCGATTTCTTTGGGGGTGAGCCGGGGCATGTGGGGGCCAAGGTAGAAAATTTGTTCGGCGCCGCTGGGGTTGAAGATTTCCAGAGTCAGACGCGGCCGGGGCTCCTGCATGTTCTCCCAGGCGATGCCGATTTCCCTAGCCTGATCGACGATGGGGACCTTGGCGGAATTACCGACAGCGATGGCCGACGACTGCAGGCTGGCAGCCGCGCGCAGGATGCCTTCCCACAAATCGTTGGCGGAGGCGACCACCAGACGCACGGGCTTGCCTTGTTTCTCCGCCTCGCTCAAGACTTTGGTCAGCAGCAACTGCTCGATAGTGCCGAAGAGCTGGTCGGGGGTGAGATCATACTCGCCGGAGGCTGCGCGGCGGAGCATGCGGATGTGGATGACCACGATGTCCTGTTCGCGGCGAACCTGTTTGAGGATCGCGTCCAGGTGGTAGAGGGCGTAGTAGGTGCTCACCGGGACCAGAATGTTGCCGGGACGCGCGCCTACGCTGGCGGGAGTCAACTCCGCTTCGGTCTCCAGGTTAAATTGATCCAGCTCGACGTGCGCCGCGCCGCCCGCTTTTCGCTGAATCATTTTTTCGGATATCTCGAAAATCGCGAACAGCACGACCGAAAATATGCTGCCGGCAATGGTGGCTTTGGGCTTGGTGAACAAATTGACGATGGCAATCGAAAGCAGGGTGAGGGTGATCAAACCGAGGCCCAGAGGGATTTCCACGCCGCGAACGGTAAAGTTCAATGGGACGCGGTACTGGCGATCCTGCTTATGGGTGTAGCGCAGGACCAGCACCGCCACACCCTTAAGGGTGAAGCTCCAGATCACGCCGAAAGCATAGAGGTTGCCGAGGTAGGTGACGTCGCCGCCGCTGGCCACGATGGGAATAATCTGCAGCAGCGCGATGATGGTGATGATCCGGTTGGAAGTGCCGTATTTGCGGTGCGGGTGCCGGAACCAATCCGGCAACACGCCGTCCTCGGAGACACGGTTAATCACGCCGTTGGAACCGACGATGGCGGTATTCACGGCGCCCGACAAGATCAGCGTGCCAACGATCACCACGAATACGTGGAAGGTCAGGCGCAGCATGGGCGGGCCCGCGAGGTTCATCGCCAATCCGCCGATCAGGTTCTCCAGATACTGCGGACGCATGTTGTCAGGAATGATCATCACCGCGAAAAAGGAAACCAGGGAGGTGAAGACCAAGCTGTAAACGAAGATGACCAGTCCGGTCTTCTTTAGGTTCGGTAGCTTGGGATGCTCGATTTCGCGGTAAACCTGCGCCAGGGACTCTTCGCCGCTCATCGCGAGCACCGAATGGCCCAACCCCACGAACACCGCTAACACCGCAAACAGGTGCACCGGAAAATGCGTGCCGTACAGCCAGCCCATGGCGTCTTTACCTAAATGCATGTTGCGGGCAATCGGAGCTGGTGGCATATGCAGACCGCGAGTCCACACGGTATAAGCGCACCAGACGATGAGAATGACTACCATGACGGTGGTCAACTGCATGATCTTCAGGGCTTTGTCGCTCGATTCGGGGATGCCTTTAATGTTTTGCCACCAAAAATAGGCGGTAACCAGCACCGCGAACCCGGCGGCGGTGTGATTGACGGGAAAGAACCAGGTGGAATGGGCGTACTGCAGCAATTCGTTGGTGACCCCGGCGAGGTATTGTCCTGCGGCCACGCCGCTGATTGGGCCGGTGAGAACGTAGTCGAACATCAGCGCGGAAACCGAGAACTTGGCCAGGGTGCCACCCAACGCTTCCTTCACCACGCGGTAGACGCCGCCGCGCACGAACATGCTGCAGCTCTCGACGTAGATCGCGCGGACGGCATAGCTGAACAGCATGATGGCGAGGATGAACCACGGCGCGGTCTTGCCGATGAAGTTCTCTGCTTCGCCGCCCGCGTAGTAAGCCGAGGAAGCCAGATCGTTCAGGACGATCGCGGCGGCACGCCAGAAGGAAACGAAGGCCAGCATGGCCGTCGTGGCCACAATGACTTGTGCGGCGGGACGAACAACGCTCCTACGAGGTGGGACCTGAGAATCAGTTGCCATGAATTTTCGGGACGCGGCGTGAAAACTATACAAACAATGACTGGAAAAGGAAAGCTGATCTAGGTGACTGCGGAAACAGCGATCGCCCCAAATTCACGCCGGCACGCCGGGCAGGGGCAAATCTCGCGCAAAACGCCAAAGCTGAAAATGCCGCTGGCATGGCCATCGGAAAACTCAATCTGGATGGCGTAGTTGCCGACAGGGGTGGCGTTCTTGGCGGTCACCTTGGGCTTATACATGGGCAACAGGGATGCCGGCGAGGGGCCGCTTTTGCTCGATTTCTTCTGGCGTTCGTCGTTACAGTGCGCGCAAGGGCATTGGTCGCGCAGATAGGCAAAGTCGTAGTGGCTGGCGTGCGCGTCGGACCAAACCACATCGACACCTTCCCCGCTGGAAACGCGGACCTTCACGTCCGTGGGTTTTTTCCGGATATCCAGTTCCAGCGGCATATGCATACATTTTAGCAGTATCGTCACGCAGCCCCTAGCGCGGTCGGGGGAGAGCACGCGGGCCTTGCCCGGTGCCGAACGCTGCTGGGGCCGAACGTTACCATAGCGAACAGCGGCGGAATGGCGAGTGGCCGGGATCGAAAATACCCGCTAAAATGAATTTACCGAGTCCGCTATTCCAGATGAAGGAGATCCGTTCCCATGGGACATTTCGGCAGGTTTATGGCGGTTGTTGCAGCCACGCTGTTGCTGTTTAACACCCTGGCGGTGGCGCAGAGCGCGCCGGCGGGTTCCCCACCAAAGGAAAATCCGGACGCAAAGGAGGTCAGAGACTTTCGTCTGACCATTGCAAAGCTAAGTCGTTATGAGGTCGCCACCCAAGGGGTGGCCAAGGTGCTGCACGATCATCCCGAGATCAAGAAGAAAATGGACGCGGGGCCGGCAGCGTCGGAAGATCAAACCGACAAGGGCGAACACAAGCTCGATCAGAGTGTGAAACACGTCGAGGCGTTCCCGGAAATTGCTTCCGCAGTTAAGGCATCCGGACTATCGGTGCGCGAGTACGTGGTGATGACCGCGGTTCTGATGAACTCGATGATGATGGTGGCGTTGAAGAAACAAGGAATGATTCAAGAGTATCCACCCAATATTTCGCCCGAAAACGCCGCATTTCTTGAGCAAAACTTCGATCGTGTGTCCCGCGTCATGGAGCCCCTAATGTCCGGCATGGGCATGGGTCCTCAAGACGACTCGAAGGACCAAAAATAACAATCGGAAAAAAATAATGACCCGAACTAAACCGACGGGCCTAGCGCGGCGGGCAGCAGGGACCCTCTGGAATTTCGCTGCCGTGAGGGCAGCTAGCGGGGTGACCTAGGAAAGTGCAAATCTTCTGGTCCAGTTCCGGGCTGATGATGTGCTCGAATTTGCAGGCATGTGAATCGGCTTCGGACGTAGCAATCGAGAATGTGTCGGTGAATAATCTTTCCGCCAGGCGGTGACGGCGGACGATGTCTCGTGCGCGAGTGCGCCCCTCGGGCGTCAAGGTGACCTGCGAATCCTGCACGATCACCGCTCCGCGGGCGCCCAAGCGGGTGGCTAAGCGCAGCGGATCGCCAATCCCGGCGGTGCGCAGAGCTTCGAAATTCGCAGGCAAATTTCGTTCCCCGCAAACCCAAATTTGTTCCAGCAAATGATCGAAGCTCTCTTCGTCTTCCTCGCTTGGGCCGGTAATTTGCACCAGGCGTCCGTGCGCCAACTGGATGCGGCGATCGGCGCGGCGTCCCATGGACGGGTCGTGGGTGACCATTACGATGGTATGGCCCTCGCTGTGGAGTTCATGGAAAAGCTGGATCACGATTTCTTCGTTGGTCTCGTCCAGGTTGCCGGTAGGTTCATCGGCTAAAATCAGGGTGGGATGATTGATCAGAGCGCGGGCGACGGCTACGCGCTGTTGCTCGCCTCCCGATAGCTGGGATGGCCGATGCTCGAGGCGGTCGCCGAGCCCGACCCGCTGCAGCGCGAGGCGTGCCTCTTTTTCGTCGGTCATGCTGTGAAAATACTGCGCGAGCATCACATTTTCAACGGCCGTCAAATACGGCACCATGTGAAACTGCTGGAAAATGAATCCCACTTTTTCGGCGCGGAAACGGGTCAGGCCCGATTCATCCAGGCGCGACATCTCCGTACCGCCGACCCACACACGTCCGCCGGAAGGCGAGTCCAATCCCCCGAGGATATTGACGAGGGTGGTCTTTCCCGAGCCGGAGGGGCCCATAATGGCGACCCACTCGCCGGCCGCGACCTCGAAAGAGACGCCGTCGAGCGCGCGCACGTTCCCGAACTGCTTGGTGAGCCCTTCGACTTGGACCGCTGGCGGCATCATTCTCCCCGCAGAATCTCTGCCGGCTTCACTTTCCCCAGCCATCGCAACGGATAGGCGCCGGCGAGCGAGGCAACGACCATAACCGCTACCGTCAACACAAACACTTCCCAGCGCGGCGACACCGAAGCGTGGAACACTCGCCGGCCCATCCAAAACGTTAAGCCGATTCCCAGCAGGTAACCGGCGATGCCTCCGGTAGCTCCGAGCAAACCGGCTTCCGCTAGAAATATCGCCACGATCCGGGAAATCGAGCCGCCCAAAGCTTTCATCAGGCCGACGTCGGCCCGGCGCTCGATGGCCAGCGCCGCCATGGTAGCCAGCAGGCACATTACGGTGAGTATCAGAATTAACAGCACCATCAGGAGAATGAGCAGACGGACGCGGCCGAGCAACTGGCCCTCGGCGGCGGCGATCTGACGGATCGGGCGCACTTCCAGATTGGGATTGGCGGCGGCGAGGTCGCGCGTGACTGCGGCCATCTGTTTTTCCGTGCCGGTGACGCTCAATTGCACCAGCTCGATTTTCCCGGGCCGCGCGGCCAGGCTTTGGGCCACCGGCAGATTGACGAAGATCTGATTATCTTCGGCCCCGCCCGCTTCCACGATTCCGGCGACACCCAGGCGCACCGAGCGCCCCGGCAAACCGAGGGTGATCTTACCACCGGCTGGGACCTGAAGATTTCGCGCTACGTTGCGGCCAATCACGCAGCGGTCGAGGTCGTCGCGACGTTGTACCCAATTCCCTTCCACCTTCCACGAGGGGTTGAGCTTGGGCATTTGATCGAGCCACGCGCCAACCAACACCACGGAGTGGTCATTCTGGGAGCGAGCCACAACGTAGAGATACGGTGAGAGGGCGGCGATGTCCGGCGCGCGATTTTTCTCCAGTTCATCGGCGACGCTTTCGGGCATTAATGCTGGGCTGACGGCTCCGGAATAGTTGGGTGCGACGGACGATGGTGTCTGGCCTGCGCGAGGTGGCGCGATCACCAGGTTCGCTCCCAAAGCTCGGAACTGTTGAGTGAGCTTTTTTTCGACGTCGAGGTCGACATTGGCCAGAGCGGACAGTACCGCAGCAGCACTGGTGAGCGCCACCAGCGCGACCAACAACCGGCCGCGGCTGCTTCGCACCAGGCCCCACAGCAGTCTGCCGAACACTATTCGCCCCTCAGAATCGTGGCGGGATCGAAATGCGAGGCGCGCCGCAACGGAATCAGGCTGCCCACCACGGCCACCAGTGCGGCAATCGTCAGCACCACCGGAAACAACACCGGACGCATTTCGGCTGCCGTCCCGAATATTTTTTCACCCAGCAGACGCGCCAGCAACGCGCCCACCAGAAACCCGATGGCGCCGCCAATGCACGCCAGCAGCACTTGTTCCGCGAGAAAGATTCCGGCAACCAGCGAATTGGGTGCGCCCAGCGCTTTCATCAGCCCCACTTCGGAGCGGCGATCGAGGACGGTGGTCGCCGCCGTTGCGGCCACCGCCAATGCCGCCCCGATCAGCGCGGCTAGAGTCACCATCCAAAGCAAGGAGGAGACGCGCGACAATACCCGGCCTTCGGTTTCGGCTACCCGGCGGATCGGGCGCGCTTCGGTCCCTGGCATCACCTGCTGAATTTGATGGCCGATGGAGGAAATATAGGGCGAGCAGAACCAACGATCGTATTCCGTGGGAGTCATGGTCGCTGGGTTGCGCTGCGAGAAGGCATCTTCGGGCTTAGTGAGCGCGCTCACGAAGAGCTGCCGAAATTGGCCGGGGCGCGTGGACAATTCCTGGGCCACAGCCAGCGGCGCGACGATGGAATCATCGTCCACATCGCCGGTGGTGACGATCCCGGTGACCAGCAGTGGAATCGCTTGCCCAGCGGCGGATGACCCTTGGCCATTCGCCAGTTGCAACGATAGCGTCGCGCCAAGCGCAACCCCACCGGGGAACGATTCCGCCAGGCCCGCGCCGACCACACATTCGTGTGCGCCGTCATTGAACCAACGCCCTCGAATCGTCCACCACGGGTGGGTCAACCGCACGCCAGTTTCGAATTTCGTTCCATCCGGCACCGGGACGGGATGCTGGTACCAAGTGCCAACCAGCGTGGTCGGAATGTTGGCGGCGGTAACGCTCGAGGCCGAGCTGGAAAGTGAGCCTGCGCCCAAATGGGCTTGCACTGGCACGTCGAGGAAGGGAGTAAACCCGATGATGTTGTGCCGCCAAAAAATCGTTTTCAGCTTGCCGAGATCGGCTTCGTTCAGGTAGGCGCCCTCGTCGACCGGGCGGTAGTCCACTCCGCCGATCTCCAGGGCCAGGGTGTCGGACTGCGAAGTAACCAGCAGGTTGGCGCCCAGGCTGCGGAACTCGCGCGCCAAGCGGTCGCCAACGTCGAGAGCCATCATCAGGCAGGCGGTGGTGACGGCCATACCTGCAGCGAGCGCCGCCGCAGTGAGCAGTTTGCGGTGCGGATTGCGGATGAACGACTCTCCCACCAGGCGGGCAAACATTTTTTATGGATGAATCAGCGAAGCGGCGTTGGAGAACGCGGAAAGATCCACCACCACTTCGCCTCCCTCGACGCGCGACTTTACCGGAATCGGGTTACAGCCGCCGGATTCCCCCAGCGACGGAATGTAGATCGCCGCAGCACAATTCCGGCAAATCAATTCGGAGCCCTCTTTGCGGTAGCCACGGGCGCCGCAAATCATGCAGGCGTCCAGCGCGGCGGCATATTCTCCGTTGGCCTTGTGAACCACAACGAATCGCAAATGGTTGCCGTCCACCTCGACGCTGTAGAAATGGACGTCAGAATCCACCAGGCTAGCAATCGGGATGCGCACCGAATTCCCCTGCGCTACCGCTTCCGTGGCAGCGGGCGGAGCGGCGGAAACGCTGGCGTAAACGAATTCCGCGGCGAAGGCCAGCACCACCCCAAAACATAGTGCCGCGGTAGCGAAACTCCATCCGCGTTGCTTGCGCCGTTCATATTCCCGGCGCCGCTGTTCGGCCGGGTTGCCGGCGGCATCCACTGCGTCTGGCGCGCTCGGACGAAACCATTCCCGCAGCACCGCCAGACCGGCGACGCCCAAGATCACCACAAAAAAGAAAACCTCGTTACGCACGATCGGTCCGATGGTGGCCATCTCGGCCTTGCTCGAGGGCAGCCACATCGCTTCGCTGAGCTCGTGAATCCCGGTGAGGGCCAGCTGGAACGCCACCACCATCAGGATGGTGCTGGTGACCGCGAAAAACCTTCCCAGCGGAATTCGCAGAGTCCCCTGGAAAAAAAATATTCCCACCGCGACGGCGATGGCGATGCCCAGGCCGGTGCCGATCCCAACGGCCACACCTTCAGTGGAAAGCTCAACCGCACGTAGGATCAAGACCAGCTCGGCGCCTTCGCGCAGAACCATCAGGAAGACGAAAAATCCGACGCCCCACCCACCCGCGCGGCCCGATTTCTGCGCATACACCTCGACGCGCCCTTCGATTTCCTTTTTCAGGGTGCGCGCGATGCGGTTCATCCACACAATCATGGTGACCACCAGGACGCTGGCGGCCAGCATCAATACACCTTCAAAGCCGTCGGTGCTGATTTGCCATCGCTGGAGCAGGTAGGCTGCGGCAAAACTGGTGGCGGAGGCCAGGATGACCCCGGCCCAAACGTAACTCTTAAGCCCGCGGCGGCCGGTGCGGTCGAGGTACACTAGCACGATGCCGACCACAAGAGCGGCTTCAACGCCCTCGCGCAAGGCGAGAAGCAAGGCGGAAAGCATGGGCTACCCCAGCCCTTTCTACTTGAAACTCGTTTACAACTAGATCAGTCTAACTACCTGCTGCGCAAAGATCAAGGCTACAGGCATCCTTCCTTGCTTCTTCGTACTTCCAATCCTTGTACAATCATATTTGACGCGCACGCCGCCTGTGCCGCTGCTATGCCTCACTGCCCCACAATTCGGCCCTTGATTCTCCTGGCCTTCGCCTTCTGCCTGGTTCTATGCCTGGCTACATCTTGGGCGCAACAGTCGGCTCCGCCCACTAAGCCTGCGGCGCAAGGCAGCCCTGCCAAGCCACCCATGACGCTGGCCGATGAGATGGCGCGGGATGCGGCGATGCAGGAGCGAGATCCCAAGAAAGCGAAGCAGGCATTTGTGGCCGGGCAGCGCGCAGCGAAACAGGAAGACTGGCAAGCCGCGGTCGAATCGTTCGGTGAGGCAGTGAAACTGGCGCCGGAGAAGGCCGAGTACAAAACTCAGTGGACCATCGCGCTGGGAAAGCTGGTGCGCCAACACATCGATCGCGCCGAACGCGATGCCGCTTCCGATAAAATCGAAGACGCGCGCAGTGAACTGCAGACCGCGATCATCCTGGATCCCTTTAATTCCATCGTTCGCGAACGGTTGTCACAAATGAATTTGCCCACCACCACGCGGATGGAACCCGTGTTCAAGGACGCCGACGGCGAACCCGAAGGAGAGGTTCACCTGCTGGCTAAGCCGGGACAACAAAACCTGGACTTGCAGGGCGACACCAAGCAAGCGTACACGCGCGTCGCGGAGCAGTTCGGGCTGCAAGTGGCTTTCGATCCCGATCTCGCGACGCGCCAAGTTCATTTCAAAGCGGATGGCCTCGATTTTGCCACCGCCATGGATATCCTCGGCGAGCAGACCGGTACGTTTTATCGCCCGCTAACCGAGCGGCTATTTTTCGTCGCCGCCAATACCCCGGATAAACGGAAGAACTATGATGCATCGGTGGTCCGGACGGTGTTGCTGCCCGCGTCCGTTACCACCGCCGAGATGACCGACCTGACCCGGCTGATCCGCGATGAAGGGGGCGTCACGCGAACTCAGCTATCCGCGAATAGCCGCACCCTCACCCTGCGCGGCTCGCCGTCGGCGGTGGCGCTTGCCTATCACTTGATTCAGGGACTGGAGCAGCCGCGCGCCGAAGTGAATCTGGAGTTTGAAATTCTGGATGTCAATCGCTCGCTGGCGACGGATCTGGGGATCACCCCGCCGACCAGTATCACCGCGTACGACATCACCAAGCAAGACATCCAGGAAGCCGAGAGTTCGGCGGAGGGTCTGGTGGGGGTGATCAGTCAGATTTTTGGACTGAACTCATCAACGTCAGGATTGAGCACGTCGCAACTCGCGGGTCTGGTGGGCGAAGGAAATCTGAGCGCGGCCTCACTGCTACCACCGCTGATCGCGTTTGGCGGCGGCAACACCACCTTTCTGGCCACGCTACCCGGCGCGACGGCCAATCTTTCCGAAGCGCTCAACCTGGTGCGCACCGGTCAACGCATCCTGATTCGCGCCGAGGACAGCCAGCCGGCCACGTTTTTTGTCGGCGAGCGCTATCCGGTAACGCTGGGGCAATACTCCTCCAGCCTGGGTACGTCGACGACCATCCCGGCGGTAAGCACAACCAGCTTTCCGACGTCCAGCTATGCTACCGCAGCGAGTCCGGTGGCTGTGGCCACCGGACATTTCGACTTCAACAACAGTGCGGATGGATATGACTTGGCGGTGGTCAACCAGGGCGCCAACAACCTAACCATCTTGCTGAACAGCGGCAGCGCGACATTCACTCCCGCCACGGGAAACCCGCCGGCGGTGGGCACCACACCCACCGCGATCGTCACCGGAACGTTTGCCACCAACAATGCGACCGACACCGCCGACCTGGCGGTCACTAATTACAACTGCACCGGAACGCCGCTAGTTTGCGGCCCCGGATCGGTGTCGATACTCCTGGGCAACGGCGATGGTACTTTCACCCCGGTGGCCACGCCGCCGGCAACCGGACATGGACCGATCGCGCTGGCCACGGGCCAATTCAATCTGAAGAATTCCGCGGATCGAACCGATTTGGCGGTGGTCAACCAACAGGACAATACGGTTTCGATCCTACTGGCGAATGGAGACGGAACGTTTACGCTGGCCAACGGCTTGCCGATCGGCGTGGGACATGCTCCGTCGGGTATAGCGGTGGCGGACTTCAACGGGGATGGGTATCCGGATTTGGCAATCACCAACCAGACCGACAATACCGTCAGCGTCCTGCTCGGCAATGGCGATGGCACGTTCCGGTTAGATGCGGTCCTTGCTCCCGGCAACGGGCCGATCGCGGCGGCGACCGCCGACTTCAATGTGGATGGTTTTCAGGATTTGGCGGTGGTCAACAACACCGACAACACGGTGGCGGTCTTTCTAGGGAATGGCGACGGCACGTTTCAAGCGCCGGGCACATTTCCAACGGGAAATGGCCCGGTATCGCTGATCGTGGCCGATGTCAATCAGGACGGACTCCCGGATATGGTGGTGGTGAACCAAACCGACTCGACGATTTCGGTGCTCATCAACGCGTCCACCGGCCAGTTTAGTTTACCTCTGGATCTGAGCGTCGGAGCGACGCCTGCGGGCATCTGCACCGCGGATTTTAACGGCGACGGGCTGCCGGACGTAGCTGTGGCGGATAAGGGCGCAGACACGGTCACGGTGGTACTCGATTCGACGGCGGCAACCACCGGCACTACTTCGCCAACTTCCGGACTGACGCCGTTCCCCGGCGCCGAGTACGTTGATCTGGGCGCGAAGATCAAAGCGACCCCGCGGATCCACGCGGACGGAGACGTCTCGCTGAAACTAAGCGTCGAGCTGCGAGCGCTCGCTGGACAATCGGTGAACGACATCCCGGTGCTCTCCAACCAAACGGTGGAGCAGAGCGTGCGCCTGCACGACGGCAAGACGAGCATTATCGCGGGTTTCTTGCAAGGCCAGAAGACGCTTACGCTTTCGGGCCTGCCAGGGATTGCCGGGCTGCCGGGAGTGGGATACCTGGGATCAAGCAGCAACAACAGCGACCAGAGCACCCAACTATTGATCCTAGTCACGCCGCGAATCATCCGCCCGGCGCCGAAGGCATCCAAAGCGCTGTACGCCGGCCGCGGGCTGACCGCAGCGGCGGGCGGCGGTTCGGCTGGCGCTGCGGCTGTGCCAGAGCCTCAACCGCAACCCGCCCAACCCGCCCGGCCTGCTGAGCAGCAGAATCCGCAACCCGGGCGTCCAGGCTTCCCAGGTGGCACGCCGCCTGGGGCACCGCCGCCACAAACCAATCAGCCGCAGCCGCAGTAGGCCGCGCGGCAGGTTGAAATGCAGGGACGTCTCCCCCCCGCGTGTAATCCTTCAGTTCTTTTCGGCTTTGTCTTTGCGGCGAAAATTCAGACCGTAGATGGGATGATCCTTGGTGCCGGAGATCTTGATGGGCACGTAGGTTCCTGCGCCGTTCTTCGCGAAAAATGGATCGACTGCTTTCAGCAGCAAGGATTTCACTCCGGTCATGGTCTGCGAAAGCTTCGCGGTCATGCGCAGCGCGCCTTGGAAGTCGATTGCGCCATTGTCCATGTTGTAGGTGCCGGCGAGGTCGACCGAGGCCCCGGTAACTTCAAAATGCAGCTTCGAGAAGGTGATGGCGCCATTGTTCATGTCGTAGGTGCCGGTGAGCGTGGCGGGGGTGGATTCGCTGTCGGACTGAGGATTGCCCTGCGCCTTGTTACTGAACGTCGCCACCCTCTTTTCGATATCCGGATTCGAGAAATGCAATGAAGACACTTCAAAATCGCCTTTGAGTTTCATGCGGTCGAGATAGTCTTGCGGGCCGGCGGGAATCTCTAGGTTGGCGTTCAGCTGCAAAGGACCGTACATGATCGGTGGATCATTCCCAACGGCTAGCTGCAGCATATCCTCGATCCGCGCCCCCTTGGAGACTGCATGGACAATGATGCGGTGCCCGTGGGGATCCTCCACTCTCACCACTTCCCCGGTCGAGACGATCAGCGAGTGCAGGAATCGGGCGTCCACTTCCTTCAAGATGGTGTCGCCGTTGGTGCCATCTACCACCGCTTGATAGTCAGTGTGTAGCGGTACGGACATCTTGCTTGAACGGATTTCGAATTTAGGTATGTCCGTCCAGCCACTCACATCCAGATAGTCCAGCGGTCCTGCGAACTTCCCTTTTGAATTCATGATTCCCGAAAGGCTTTTGATGGTGCTCATATCCACGTTGGCAAAAGTGTAGGACCCTTTCACCGGTGTTAACGCCGGACTTGCAGGAACCCAGGGTCCGAACTCGCCTACCGAGTCGATTTCGCCTTTGGGGACGGGATTGGTGAGCTGGGCGTGAAACGGAGACGGACGATCCAAGGAAAGATTCTGCATCTCCAAATGATGAATCTCAAAGAGGTGCGGCTTCTTGCCGGGCTTCGGAGTGTTTTCTAGAGTCGCGGCGTCGGCATCCAGAACGTCCACCAGCACCTGATATTTGTTGGCTAGATCTTGATTGGGCCAGACCCGCGGTGGCTTGTTTCCCGGCTCCCGCGGAGGCGTGTGGATATGCAATCCTTGAATTTGAACGCTGGCTACGTGCCGCGGCGCCCTTAACAGGGTGCCCCAATTCGCGTGCGCGGTGAGGGCGTCGATTTGAATGAGCGGCGCAATATCGGTACGCCCAAAATGGCGCATCACCACCCCGCCCGCTTCCACCGTGATTCGCGGAAACAAGGTGATGTCGAATGTATCGATGGTCACGGTGCTATCGAACTTGGCGCTCAGAACCGATTCGATCTGGCTCTTGGCGATCGGGCTGATGCGGGGCCGGATGATTAGCGATGCCATGAACAGCAAAGCGAAAAGAGTGAGGACCATACCGCCGATGATGTAGAGTGCTTTGCGCCGCCTGGACAGGACAAACTCCCTCGGAAGCTAATTTCCCGCAATCGAGCGATGTCGAGTAACTCAAGATGCTACCCGAGCGCCCGCGCGACCCGCAATACCCGGAAGCGTGTAGTGCGCGCCTGAGGTCCGTGCATACGCGGGCCACCCGGGACTTTTTCTGGCGGCTAGTGCAGCGCTTCCAGAACGACTACGGGCTGATAGGTGCGCGGGACGACGGCTTCGGCGATGGCCACCAGTTTGTCCTGCTGATTGAAGACCCGCAGCCGGGCCGGCTTCCAATCCCCCGAGTCTAATTCCGCGGGCGCACCTGGCGCGAGAGTGGCACGGCCAGGCTGAATTTGCGAGAGCATCACATTGAACTTCGCGCCGTGGGCGATGCGGCGCTCGACAATCGGCAGCACCGTGGCGCGCGGGAGTTCCGGTAGCAACCCTTCCAGGCGCACCACGCGGTCCTCCAATCGGCCGGCCTGCGAAGCTTCGGCCACTTCTGCCAGGGTGAGAGCCTGGTCCAGAGTGAATTCGCCGACTGCGGTGCGGACAATTTCGGCCAAATGCGCGCCGCTGCCATGTTTCTGGCCGAGGTCGTGGGCCAGCGAACGAATGTAGGTTCCGGAGCCACACTCCACCTCGAACTGGGCAACCGAGCCATTCACGGAGGTCAAACGAAACTCGTAAACATCCACTTCCGCCGGCTCGAGCACCACCGCTTTCTTTTTTCGCGCCAGTTCGTGCGCCGGGCGTCCGTGGATTTTCTTCGCGGAGAATGCCGGAGGAACTTGCTGGATGCGCCCCACAAACGGCGCCGCCAGCAGCATCAATTGCGCCGAGTCCAGCTCCGGCGCGGTGTCCGGCCCTTGGGCCTCACCATCGGCGTCGTAAGAATCGGTGGCGAACCCAAAACGTATGGCGCAGGTATATCGTTTGCGGCGTCCTGCATAGAAACGCGCCAGGCGAGTGGCTCGGCCCAGCACCAGGACGAGCACGCCGGTGGCCAGCGGATCGAGCGTCCCTAAATGTCCAATTTGACGAAAGCCGGCAATTCGCCGAACGCTTTCGACGACGTCGTGAGACGTCTTTCCCTGCGGCTTGTGGATGACCAGCGCGCCGTCGATCGGCGGGGGTTGGGGAGGTCGGGGCATCGGCTAAGTTGGTGTCCGGTTTTGCGTGCTGAGCGCGGTAATGCGTCCCTGTTGCGGTGAAACAAAAAACTCCATCGCGGCGCCCGCCGCGATGCTATCCGCCCGAGCTTTTCGATTTCCGCAGCAACTCATCGATGTGCTGGCCGTAGGATTCGGACTCATCGTTCATAAAGAAAACATCGGGCGCGCGCCGCAATCGCAGGCGGATCAGCAGTTCGTGGCGCACGTAGCCGGCGGAATGATTCAGGCCATCCAGCGCCAATTTTTTCTCCCGTGGGTCGCCCAACACCCGCACGAAAACGCGGACCTGCTTCAGATTGGGCGAAACGCGCACTTCGGTGACGTCCAATCCAGCCAACGCCAGGCGCGGGTCCTTCAAATCACCGGCCAGCATCAGGCACACCTCGTTGCGGATTTCTTCCGCCACGCGTTCTGGGCGATGGGTTGGACGATGTCCTTCGAGGGGCATTCTTTTCTCTCAGAAGAATTCGATTTCCTGTCCCAGCAAATCGCGGCCCAGCAGTTTCTCGGATTCCAGAGCCACCGCGGACATCGATTCCTCCAGGTGTTTCTGATCGGAGGAAATGCTCACTACACCGACGATCGAGCGCTGCCACAATTCCTGATGCTCGAGTTCGGCAACCGCCACGTTGAAATGGCCGCGCAGACGATCCTTGAGGCTGCGGAGAACCTGACGTTTGTCTTTGAGAGACTGTGCGTCGGGAATGTAAAGTTCCAGGGTGAGCAGGCCGATGGGCATGTTGGCAATCCCCAGAAGCGCCGCCAAGAAACTTTAGGCGGTGGCGGCGATGGGCGCCACGCGCTCGACTACGAAGCACTCGAGCGAATCGCCCACTTTTACGTCGCTAAAATTCGAAACGCCGATGCCGCACTCAAAGCCGGTTCGCACTTCCGTGGCGTCGTCCTTGAAGCGCTTCAGCGACTGAATTTTCCCGGTGTAGATCACCGCACCGTCGCGCACCACGCGTACCTCGGCGTCCCGGCGGACAATTCCATCTTGAACCCAGCAGCCGGCAATCGTCCCCACGCCCTTGACGCGGAAGGTGTTGCGAACTTCGGCGTGGCCCAGAACGGATTCCTTGATCACCGGCGAGAGCAAGCCGGTCATGGCCTTTCTCAATTCGTCGAGCAATTCGTAAATGATGGTGTGCATGCGAACGTCGACGTTCTGAAGCGCGGCCAGATCGCTGGCTTTGCGTTCGGGACGTACGTTAAAGGCGATGATGATGGCGCCGGAAGTGGACGCCAGCAAAACATCGCGCTCGTTCACCGCTCCCGCGCTGGCGTGGATGATCTTGAGCTTGACCTGATCGGTGGAGAGCTTGGGAATCATTTCGCTAAGCACTTCCACCGAGCCTTGCACGTCGGCCTTCACCACGATGGCCAGTTCCTTCACTTCGCCGGCAAGCAATTGTTCGTGCAATTGATCGAGGGTAAGGCGCCCGGTGGCCGATTTCGCCAGCGACGCTTCGCGTTGCTTGGACTGCCGGTATTCGACGATGTGGCGCGCTTTGGCTTCGTCCGCCACCGAGAGTTGATCGCCTGCTTCGGGCAAGCCCTGCAGGCCGAGCACTTCCACCGGGGTCGCGGGACCCGCTTCCTTCACCGGCTGGCCGCGATCGTTGAACATGGCGCGGACCTTGCCGTATACCGAGCCGACCACGAAGAAATCGCCGACGTGCAGCGTGCCGTTCTGTACCAGCAAGGTGGCCACCGGACCGCGTCCCTTGTCGACCCGGGATTCCAGGACGGTGCCGCTGGCCTGGGCGTCGGGATTCGCTTTGAGCTCGCGCATATCGCCGACCAGCAAAATCATTTCCAGCAGCTTGTCGATATTCTTTTTGGCCTTGGCGGAGACTTCCACCATTACCGTGTCGCCGCCCCATTCTTCGGGCATCAGGCCACGGTCGGACAGTTGGCGCTTGACGCGCTCGGGATCGGCGTCCGGTTTGTCGATTTTGTTGATCGCGACGATGATTGGGACCTTGGCGGCCCGCGCATGATCGATGGCTTCCTGGGTCTGCGGCATCACTCCGTCATCCGCGCCCACCACAAGCACCACAATGTCGGTTACTTTTGCGCCCCGCGCGCGCATTCGGGTAAAGGCTTCGTGGCCCGGGGTATCGATGAACACGATGCGCTTTGCGCCGGCGTGCGCTTCGTACGCGCCGATGTGCTGGGTGATGCCTCCGGACTCGCCGCCGGCCACGTCGGTGGTGCGGATCGCATCCAGCAGGCTGGTCTTTCCATGATCGACGTGCCCCATCACGGTTACCACCGGGGCTCGCGCCACGGTGTTTCCGGTGGTGTCTTCTTTCTTCTCTTCCTCCTGGACGAGCTGTTCTTCGAAGCTCACGGTATGCACTACGCCGTTGAACGCTTCAGCCAACGAGGTGGCGGTGGGCACATCCAGCGCCTGGTTGATGCTGGCGAAGACCCCGCGGTCCAGCAGGGTTTTCAACAAATCCTTGGCGCGAACGTCCAGCTTCTCGGCCAATTCACGAACCGTGATTCCCTCGGTAACGGTAACGTCGCGAGGCTCACGCTGAACAGGAGGAGCGACCGGCTCGGCCATCGTCGATCGCCCGGGACCAGCGCCCGGACGCGACCGAACGGGATGGAGCTTGCGCTCTCCTTCGGCGAATCGTTTCTCAATGAGCGGGCGACCGCCTCTAGCTGTGGCAGGCTTGCGCGCATACAGCGGTTTTCCGGGTTCGGCTTTCGCGCCGGGAGCTCCGGACGCGCCAGGACGCTGCGTGCCGATGGGACCTTGCTGACCTGGGCGCGGAGGCATTGCAGGGCGGCCACCGGTGCCTCCAGGACGTGACGGGTACCGTGAGGCAGGCGCTCCGGGACGGCTAGAAGGCGCGCCTGACGGCGCCGTTCGCATGGACGAGGGCCCACCGGCAGAAGGCCGAGGTGAACTCGATGGATACCCGCCGGGCCTCGAGGGGCGAAGAGGCGTATTTCCGGGGGTTGTTGCGGGCCGGGGCGTCGCGGACGGCACCGGGCGACCTGCACCTTGCACCGCCAGCGGGCGACCTGCGCCCTGCACGGGCATCGCCTTGCCTGCGCCCTGGACGGGAATGGGACGGCCAGCACCTTGCACTGGCATCGGGCGGCCAGCGCCTTGTACCGGGGCGGGCGGCCTAGGAGTGCCGGCAGCAGCCGGGGGCGCAGCATGCCTGGGCGCCGGCGCGCCAGAAATGGATCTCGGAGTAGCTACGGGCGTCGGAGGCGCGGCGGCGACCGTCGCGGGCGCTACCGGTGCGGGTTTCACGGCTACCGGCGCCACTGGCACGCCAGCGGCAGCAGGTGCAGCCGGTGCACGAGCGGCCGCCGGTGCGGGCGGCGTTGCCTCCGTCGGAGCGGCGATGCTGGGAGCCACTGGCGAGGAAACGAGCTTCGCACCAGTAGCTGCCGGAGCCGCGGGCGGAGCGGCAGACTTCGGCTTCGCTTTTGCCGCCGCGCTGGTCGCTTGCGATTGGGCTTGTTCGGCGGCTTCGGCATCGGCCAACTGGCGGAAATGCTTTCGGGCGAGATCAGCGTAGGAATTTTCGAGCGAGCTGGAATGCGTCTTCTTCTCGGTGACGCCAATTTCCGGCAAATACTCAATAAGCACTCTGGCTTTAATTTCAAGCTCGCGCGCCAGTTCGTTAATTCGAATTTGACCTGGTTCTGTCATTAGCTAACTATTGTTTTCCTTTTCCTGGTCGGGTGATTCCGACGCTGGCTGTTCGCTTGCGTTCTCGCGCTCGGCGTCTGCTTCCGTCGAGCCTTCCTCGTGGGTCGCGGCCGCATGGTCCGCTTCGAGCTCGCCGGTTTCTGCCCTGGCGGATGCTTCCTCCGATGTTGCTTCGCCGGATGGCGCCTCGACGGCGCTTGCTTCATCTTCGCTAGCGGTTTCGCCTCCGGCTTCACCCTCGGCTGGTTCCGCCTCCGCCACCACATCAGACAGTTCCTCGATGGCATCCAGCGCTTCGATGGCTTCCGCGCCTTCTACCGCCGCAGCTTCCGCGGGCGCCGCGGACAGACCGGCTTCGATAGCCTCGAAGTGCCCGGCCACCGACTGCCGGATCTTCTCGACCATCTTGTCGCCGATTCCTGGAATTTCCAGCAACTGCTCGGGGGTCATATCGGCCAGACGTTCCACCGAGGTGATTCCATGAGCCTCGAGCTTATCGATCGTTTTCGGCCCCACACCCAGCAGCGCCGAGAGCGGCGTCGTAGGAGCAGTGAGGGCGTTCATTTTCTCCTCAATCTCGCGGCGCTTTTCTTCCTCGCTCTTGATATCGATGTTCCAACCGATCAGCTTGCTGGCCAGGCGCACGTTTTGGCCCTTCTTGCCGATCGCCAGCGACAGCTGGGTATCCTCGACGATCACTTCCAGCCGCTTGTCTTCCGCGTCGACCACCTGCACCCGCGTCACTTTCGCCGGGCTCAGCGCTTTTTGCGCGAACGCCAGGGTTTCTTCATTCCAGGGGATGATGTCGATTTTCTCGCCGCGCAATTCCCGGATAATCGATTGCACCCGCATGCCCTTCATTCCCACGCACGCGCCTACCGGGTCGACGTCCTTGTCACGGCTCTCGACCGCAATCTTGGCGCGCTCGCCTGCTTCGCGGGCCACCGCGCGAATCTGCACGGTGCCGTCGTAAATTTCCGGGACTTCCATTTCAAACAATCGCTGCACCAAAGCGGGGTCGGCGCGCGATACGATTACTTGCGGCCCTTTGGCCGCTCGCTCCACCGCGCGAATGGTTACCCGCAAGCGGTCGCCAACGTTATACGCTTCCAGCCGGGACTGTTCGCGCTTGGGCAGACGCGCCTCGGTCCGCCCCAAGTCGACGATCAAATCCGGGCCCTCGGTGCGCTTCACAATGCTGTTGATGAGTTCACCGACACGGGTGTGGTACTCGTTATAAATCGTGTCGCGCTCGGCTTCGCGCACTTTCTGCAGAATCACTTGTTTTGCGGTTTGCGCCGCGATTCGTCCCAGCACCTCGGTGGGCTTGGGCTGAGTGATCTCCCCGCCCACATCGATTCCAGGGGTCTGGCGGCGGGCATCGGCGACCGAGATTTCGCGCAGCGGGTCGGCTACTTCTTCCACCACGGTTCGCACCGTAAACACATCCACGTGGCCGGTATCGGGATTGAATCGCGACCGCATGTCTTCATCGGTCTTGTAGTATTTACGCGCGGCAACCACCATCGCGTCTTCAATGGCCGCTACGATCACCGCCGGCTCAATATGTTTCTCCCGGCTGATCTGCTCGATTGTCTGAAACAGGAGACTTGCCATACCCGTCTCTCCATGCCATCTAGATCTCGACGACCAAATTCGCTTTGCGGATCGCCGCAAAGGGTACCGCCAACTCACGATCCCGGTACTGCACCTTCACCACTCCGTCCGCGTACCCGGCCAGACGGCCTTCGAGGTACTGCACCGAGTTCAACGGCTCATTCAGCCATATCTTTGCTAACCGCCCCGAGAACCTTGCGTAGTCTTCGGCTTTCAAGAGCTTCCGATCCATCCCCGGCGAGCTAATTTCCAACGTGTACGGCGGTCCGGGAACCAGATCTTCTACGTCCAACAGCACGCTGAGCTGGGTACTCACGTTCTCGCAGTCGGTGTGCGTGATCGATCCACCCTTTGGATTCTCCTCGGTGGGAGGCCGATCCAGATATACTCGCAACAGCCGTTGCTTCCCAACCAGCCACTCGACATCCATTACTTCCATGCCCAGCGAGCGGGCCACTCGCTCTGCCGCGCCTCGGACTTTGTCCAAATGCATCGCCTAACAGCTCCGGGACACCCGTAGTCCACGCCCGTGGCCCGGAATGATCCAGCCACGCTCGGTCTTTACACGCCCAACAAAAAAGTGGGCTCTCGCCCACTTGGGTCGTTCGACCTAGCTGGAAAGTCTTGAGTATACTCAGCAAGCGCCGGAAACGCAAGGCGCAGACAACCCTACGTCACCCCCGGATGGGGTACTTCGAGCGACGGATAAAGGGCCCTCATTCGCCAAGCGGGGGAGGACCCTTCACCTGAATCCTTACTTCACTTCGGAGGTTCCGTAGGAGCCGCCGGCTTGCTGGCAGCGGGACGCTGGGTTGCGGGCTTGGTGCCGCCGCTCGTTCCCGCCTTGGCCGGATAGGCTTGGTCGAACAATCGAATAATGTCCTGGGAGACGTCAATGGCGTTGGCCGAGAAAATCACCGGGGTGTTCTGTGAGGAATTATCGAGAATTAGGGAGTAGCCGTTGTCACGAGCATACTTCTCAACCACTTCCATCAGCCGCCGGCCGATGCGATCGATTACCTCACGCTGCGCTTCATTGCCGTCGTCGTTGAAATCCTGCTGCTTGCGCTGGTAACTGCGCGTCAGGGTGTCGTTTTCACGCACCAGGCGCTGCTTTTCTTCGTCGCTCAGGGTCGAGGCGCCGTTACGCAAACGGGTTTGGATATCTTCAATCTGCTTGCGAGTAGTTTCCAACTCCGCCTGCCGGGGCGCGAATTGCGCTTGCAACTCGCTCGATGCCTGCTTGCCCTCGGCAGTGCTGGTGATGGCAATCTGCATATTCAAAATACCGATTTTTTCTGGGGCTGCGGCGGTGCCCTGCGCCCACGCAGAGGGGATCATCAAGAGTGCCGCGAGAGCTGCCCAACCAAACTGAGACCGAATCTTCATTCTGACTCCTTAGGAAATTTCCGCATAAGTGCAAGCCCCGGATTATAGCCGCCGCTTTCCCGGCGGGTCAATCATATTTCCGCCGTCTAAACTTCCAGATGCGGGCAGGCGCGCATTTGTTTCCTAACCACGCGGCCCCAACCAGACCAGAACGCCCTCTGCGGGCATGATGAACACGTTACTGCGGCAGAGGGAGCAAAAGTACGCGATTGTTGTTCAGGTCGGCGAGCACGCCAATGTTCGTCGATGGATCGATAGCCACGGAAAACATCGGCGATCCGCCCAATCCCAGCGCGTACACCACTTGCTGCCCCTGGTAGTCCACCACCGAAACCGTGCTGCTGGCCGGATTGACGGTGACCGCGGTGCCGGATTGCGGATTGTAATCAATCGACGTGGGATCGATTCCGGCGCGTATGGTGGTGAGCACTTCGGTAAGCGGATCGATGACGTCGATGCGGTTCGAATCGCTCTCCGCCGCCAAAAATTCACTCGACACGGGATCGTAGACGGAAGCCGCGGGCCCGGTAACACCGGAAATCCTTCCCGCCAGCGATACCGTGGCAAGATCGATGAAATCGAAGGCTGCCGGGGGATAGGTGGTCGCCACCAACGCAACGTCGTCCACGTAGTCCACACCCACGGCAATCGGCTGTTGATCTACTAACACTGCTTCCCCGCCTCCGACCGCTCCCAAGACCATCGCGAGCGAGCTGACGTTGTTGGTCCCATAGTTCGCGATCACCGCCGTCTGGGTATCGGTATTCATGGCCACCCCCATGGGCTGGGTGCAACCGCTGCAGGTCGGCACAGACCGCAAAACCATCTGATTTACGTAATCCACGACGGAGATCTGGTTGTCGTTGGTGGTAGTTACGGCCGCCAAGCCCAGAGCCGGGAGCACGGTCACCGACGTCGGACAAGTCCCTATCGAGAGCGTGGCGTTGATCATCCCGGTGGTGAGATCGATAATCGAAACGCTACCGGGAACACTACAATCTCCCTGGCTCGCTACGACGGCGAGTTCGAGATTGGTGTCGACCGCTACCGAGGTAGGCGCCGTGGGCACCGAGACTGGCAGGATCGCGGTGAGATGCCCCACGTCGGAGAGCGTCAAATCCACATTTTGCACGTCCACCACGTATCGCCGCGGCGTTCCAAGCATGGTCACCGGAACCGCGGCGGTCAATTGACGGCAATCGGCGGGGCAAGTTGCAGGCACAGTCGATGTGGGCAGCGGAGTGCCGTCCAGGCGAATCACCGAGCCCGAGGTGAATCCATGGCCGGTCACGGTGAGGGTCACCGGCGATGCTGTAGCAAATGTAAGGTCGGGGCTGGACTCGACAATCTGCAGCGGCCGCACCGGCCCTAACGAGAGAATCGTCAGCGAGCTGGTCCCTGGGCCATTACCTTGGTTCACCACTACCGCTTGATTGCTTCCCGCATCGACCGCCACGGCCTGCGGATTGGCCCCCACCGATACGGTCTGCAATACGATCCCGGTGGAGAGATTGGCGATGTGCGCGAGGCCGCTGAAGGCGTTTACGGTGACGCCGGTGTTGGTGAGCGGATTTATGGCGGCGGCGATTTCCGTCTTGGTCTGGGTGTAGCTTTGGGTCGTAAAGTCGAGTGCGTTGAAAATCGTCGACGTGGTGTTGCTGGGGTCAGTGACCAGGACCGCGTGGGTCTGCGAATTCACCGCCACGCCTTGCACCGTGGTCGAAAGCGCCATGGTGGCGATCACCACGGGAGCCTTGCCGCCATCTCCCGGAGTCGCTGGGCGGCCCAGGTCCACGATGGTTATTGTGCCGGCTCCTCCGGGGGTCACGATTGCCCAGTTGAGAGTGGGATCGACCGCCACTTCCGGATACAGGCCGGTACTCACCGAAGGCAAGGTGCCGCCAACGGTGGTCAACGCACAGGGCGGAGTGCCGCAAGCAGGAGTGCTGTTGGGATTGGGGGTGATCAGGTCGATGATGGTGGCGGTGTTGGTGGTCGAATTCACAACAATACCGCGATGGGTGAGCGAATTGATGGCGATCGAATAGGGCGCGATGGTGACGCCTGCCTGAGTACTCACTGGCGTGAAACCGCTCAGCGGTAAAGTGGATTGCACGCTGGCGGTGGCCAGATTCACAACCGAAACGGTGTTGTCGACGCTGTTCACTACCAGCGCGAGATTCAAGATGTCGTCGACCGCTACCCCGGTGGGGTGATTCCCCACGGGAATAGTGGCTGGAGCGGACGTCGGCAAGGCGTCCAGATTGACCAGCGAAATGGAATTGTCACCGGTATTGACCACCACCGCCGTCGCGGTAGCCGCGTTGATAGCCACGGCGGTTGCCGCAGCGTCACCTACTAAAGGTACGGTGGCTGTCGCGGCGGTGGGAATATCCGAGGTCAGGTCGGAGACGGCTAGGTTGGTTGCGGCTTCCGAGGATGAGGTAGTGATGATACCCAAATTGCGGACCACCACCGAATACAAGCCAGCGATGCCCAATTCCGGCCCGGTCAGGCCAATATTCAAATGCCGCGGGTCACCGGTCTGAGGGTTGGCAACCATCGGGTTGCCGTCGAACGTAGCTACCGTGGAAGGCGTGTAAAAGCCGCCTGTCAGAGTAACCGTGGGCGTGGACGGGCTGGTGGCGCGGGCCAAAGTATTCGGGGTCAGCGCCAGCAGCGCCGGCTTCACCGCATACACGGTCAGCGTGGCGGCTGCGGATTGGTCGCCGTCTTGGCTCTCTACGCCCAAGGTCATTAGCGCCGCGGCGGAAAGCGCCGGTGCGGCGATTCGCGCACGCAGCAGAGTGCTGCTCAAATAGGTGGTGGTGACATTGGCACTCGGCGCGCCGTTCAGTACCACCGTGCTGGTGGTAAAGAAACCCTTGCCGATCATATAGATGTCCTGCTGGATGGATCCCTGCGGCACCGAGGATGGCACCAAGCTAGTCACGTTGGGAACAGCGTTGGCGCCCACATCCACCGTGTAATTGCCCGATTGGTTAGAGTCTGCCGCCGAAGTAGCGGTAATCGTCACCGCGGATTCCGCGGCGTCGGGAGCCGTGAACAACCCCGATCCGGAGATGGTGCCAATCGTGGTGTTTCCGCCGGCGATGCCGTTAACCGACCAGGTCACCCCGGTGTTCAAGGAACCGGTGACGCAGGCAATGAATTGGAAGTCCTCCGATACCTGCATCGTGATGGCGGAGGGAAGCGCCGCGGTGGAGTTGCACGTGTAAGTGGCCGGAATCACCCGCACGCGAACGCCGGAATCGACGGTGACCGTCGCGGTTCCGAAGTCGTTGGTGTTGGCAGTGCTGGTAGCGGTAATTTTCACGGTCTTGGGACTCGGAACCGTGACGGGCGCGGTGTACAACCCATCGGTGTCGATCGTTCCGATGGTGTTGTTCCCGCCGATGATGGTCGTTTCATTGCCCTGACTCACTCCCCAGGTGACGCTGGTGGAGGACACCCCGGTAACCGTTGCCGTAAATTGCAGGCTCGTCCCTATCAGCACCGTCGGCGCGTTGGGCGTAACCGTCACCAGCGCCTTGGTCGCCGATCCACATCCGGCGATCGCCACCGATACCAGCGCCACCAACCACAAACTCGCTTTCCCCACTTGGCCAAACCTCATACCACCAACTCCTTTTCCATTTCGACCGCTCCGATCCGCGGTCCCCGTGACTTTCCGCTTGGCGCGGCACCGGACCATCTTAGAACGTAGTGTTAATCGTGAACCGGAAAGTGGTCCTGGCTTCCACCAGTCCGGCCGGGAATTTTTGAATATCGTTCGTCAGTAGTGTATTCAATTCCGGTATTACTTGGGTATTCAGAACTCCTATGCTCTGCAGATAACGCTCGGTCTGATCCGTAAGATCGAAGGCCCCGCGCGGCGCCGAGATGGTTTTGGTGAGGCGTAGCGGATTATACGCGTAGTAGACGCGGAATGGCGCTTGGATGATCGGGAGCTGAACCACCAGCTCGACGCCCAGCGAATCGCGCGGGTGGAAGTTGGTGCCCGGAACGAGCTCCAGGTTCCTGGGGATGATGGTGTTTGGAAAGCTGGGATTGGGATATTGCTGCTGCAATAGCCCGACCGCGGAGTCGCTCAGTTGCAACCCCGATTGGCGAACGATTCCGTTCATGCCTATGTCGTCGAAAAGCTTGAACACCACCGGCCCGGCGATGGGAATGCGGTATTCCGCGTTGATTACGGTCTGGCTGTCGCCGCCGGGACGCGTGGCGTAATACTGCAAGATCGGAACGGAAATTGCTTGGGTGGTGGGATTGCCGTTGGCATCCAGCACCGTGGGATTCTTGAACGTGACCGAGGTGCTGGTAGAAGATGGAATAAAGACGTACGGCGAAATGGTGTAGTAATCGAAGCCGCGAACGGTATCCTCGCCGCCGGTGTAGAAACGGTCGAACGGCGGCACTACCTTTCCTCCGTAGCCGGTGGTGAACGCGGTCAACGCGCGAAAGCCAATTACGTTGCGGTGATGGTAGGTGCTATGGAAGTACTTGAACTCGAAGCTGTTGGAAACCACGTTGACGTTGCCCAACAGCGGGCCACCCTCGAACGACGCGGCATAGGAGTAGCTCTTTCCCCCGGTCGGATTGAATTGCGAGTTGACCGTATTATGGGTCAGCGTCGGGGTAATTTTGCTGGCCCGGATTCCCCTCAGCGAGGATGGTCCGGCCAAACTGGTGAACTGCAGCGACTCGAAAAGCAACTCGGAAGACTGGCTGAACGCGCTGATATTGGTGGTGGAATATCCGTAGGTGAGGCCCAGCCGGGTGAACGAAAGTTTGCGCAGCGGATAGCTAGCGAACATGGTGAAGCCATGACTATCGGTATCGTAGTTCTGGGCGATGGCCGGATTGATGGCGATTTGCTGGCCGAGCAAAATGGATTCCTCGCGGGCCTGGTTGTAGTCAAAGCGCTGGGTGAAGATGGTGAAACCAGTGGAAATCGGACGATCGAATAGATACGGCTCGGTGAATCCAAAGGTGGCGTTGCGGGACCGATCGCCGAGCTGGCCGGAAAGCGTGAGGGTTTCCCCCAGCCCCAGGAAGTTATTGGTCTGATAGGACAGACCGATGAAGCTGCCGGCCAGCCCGCTGACGCCGCCGGAAAAGCTGATCGATTGCTTTCCTTTTTCTTTCACCTTGAGGCGGATGTCCACGGTGCCGTTCTTGACATTCTTCTTCAGGTCCGCGTTTTCCGGCTTGATGGTTTCGAAATAGTTGAGCTGGTTCAGCCGCAGTATGCTGAGCTCCCACAGGCGGTCGTTGAACAGGCTGCCTTCATCCAGCAGCAATTCACGGCGGATGACCTTGTCGCGGGTGGTGGTGTTGCCGGAAAATTCGATGCGCCGGACCACGTATTGCTTCTGCTGGTCGAAGACCAGGGTCAAATTCACCAGCTTCTTTTTGTCGTCCACATCGAATTCCGGCTCGGTGGTGAAATCGATGTAGCCGTACTGTCCGTATAGCTTTTTGTAATTCTCAAATGCCTTGCGCAGCTTGGCCGCGGAAAATATATCTCCCTGGTGCACCGGAAAAACCTTCGCCAGGAATTCAGACTTGAAAAACAATCCCTGGTCGGGATCGGAGCTCCGGAATCGCAGGACGCCCATGCGATATTGCGCGCCTTCTTCGATGTGAATGGTGATGTCGGTCTGTTTGCCGTGCTTGGAGCCCACCCATGGCCATGGCCCCGGAATTCCGGCCTTGTCCTGGTCCACCGTTTTCAGGATCGGGTCTGGGATGCCCACCTTGAAGTAGCCGTTATCCTGGTACAGCCCGCGGATACCCACTTCGATGTCCTCGTCGAGCTTGTTGCGGTCAAAGGTCTTGCTCCAGACGTCGATGTCGGTGATGTACAGCGGGATGCTAATAGGCCGCGAGTGGCGCATCGAGCGGATAATTCGGCGGCTGGAGAAAACATGGTTGCCGATGATGGTGATATTTCCGACCGCGACTTTCGGGCCTTCATCGATATTGAATACCAGTTTAACCGCGTTGGAGGCAGCCAGCTTTTCGTAGGTCGGCTTGACTTTGGCAAATTGATGGCCGTGTTCGGCCAGCAGATCTTTCAGCACCACTTCCGCGCGCTTGATCACCGTGGGATCGAACCGGTTTTCCACCGACAGCCCCACTTTGCGGTCTTTAAAGCGGTCCAAAATGTCGGACTCGCTCACCGATTTGTTGCCTTTATATTCGATTTTACGAATGACCGGGCGCTCTTGCACGTAGAACACCAGGATTTTTCCGTTGGGTTGGGTGGGATCGTCTTCCACTTCCAGGCGGATGTCTTCGAAGAACTGGGTATTCCACAACGCTTGAAAATCGCGCCGCGCTCCATCCTCGGTGTAAACATCGCCTTTACGCGAGAAGATGCGCGACTGGAGGGTGTCGTTATGGACCCGGCGGTTACCCTGAAACTGAATGTTGGTGATGATGTAGGTGTTGGAAGGATTTCGCGGCTGCGTTTGCGCGAGCATCGGGGCCGCAACGGCAAAGGTCAGCAAACACACCCCCAGGCCGAAGGTAAAATGCTTCTGGAAAAATTTCACGCATGCGGCCGCGCCAATACTCAACGCCGCGCTCCCCCGCCCAAAGTCTGCTTGCTCCCTCGCCAGTAGTTTTCTATCCCGGCTGCGCGTGTAGGATTCTTAGTGGGCCACCGGGGTTGCTTCTACCAGCGGGCGGAAGGCCAAACCATCGCCGGACAAATGTATTTCCAGCGTAGCGGGCTTCTGCAATCCCCCCTGGATCAAAGCTTCCGACAGTGGGTCTTCGACGAATTTCTGAAGAGCGCGCCGGAGAGGCCGCGCGCCGTAGTTTCGATCCGTGCAGGTTTTCTCGAGGATCCATTGGCGCGCTTCCGGCGTGAGCACGATCTGCACTTGCCGGTGCACCAGCGTATCGTTGATTTTACCAACCAGAAGATCGATGATTTTCAGCAAGTCTTCGTCGGCGAGCGAATCAAACAAAATAATCTCGTCGAGCCGGTTCAAGAACTCCGGATTGAAGACTCTCTTAACTTCCGTCATTACCAAGTCATCCATGTTCTTCACGTGCGTTGCTTCGCCCGACTTCTGGAAGCCCAGCGACGCATGCTTCTGCAGCGCTCGCGCTCCGAGGTTGGAGGTCAGGATGATGATCGTATTGCGGAAATCAACCGTATTTCCCAAACCGTCGGTCAGCTGGCCGTCTTCGAATACCTGCAACAGGATGTTGAAGACATCCGGATGGGCCTTCTCGATTTCGTCCAGCAGGATGATCGAATAGGGCGTCCGTCTCACCCGTTCGGTGAGCTGACCGCCTTCTTCGTATCCCACGTATCCCGGAGGCGCGCCGATCAATTTCGATACCGAATGCTTTTCCATGTATTCGGACATATCGAAACGAATCAGCGACTTCTCGCTTCCGAACAAAAATTGTCCCAGTTGCCGCGCGACCTCGGTCTTGCCTACGCCGGTCGGCCCCAGGAATAAGAAGCATCCTACAGGACGTCCAGGCGCTTTCAAACCCGCACGGCTGCGCCGGATGGCGCGGGCCAGGGCGGTAATCGAGCGATCCTGGCTGATAATGCGGCGATGCAGCTCTTCCTCGATGCGCAGAAGTTTCTGCTGTTCGTCTTCCTTAATCGAGGAAACCATGATTCCGGTCCAGCGCGCGACCACTTCTTCGATGTCTTCGCGAGTGACCACACCGGTGGCGGAATCGTCGATCTTCAGCTTTTCGCGGAGCATCCGCAGATGCTCTTTTTCTTTTCGTTCTTCTTCCGAGTAGAACCGGGCCTTCTCAAATTCATGGTTGGCAATCGCCGTTTCCATGCGGTGGGTGATGAATTTTACACGCTTCTGCACTTCGGAAACTTCGTCCGGCAACATCGCCTGGCGCAGCTTCACCCGTGCGCCGGCCTCGTCGATCAGGTCGATAGCCTTGTCCGGGAGAAAGCGATCGGGAATGTAACGGTTGGAAAGATATACCGCATTCTGGATGGAATCTTCGGTATAGCTGACCGCGTGGAATTTTTCGTAGCGGTCGCGCACGCCCTGCAGCACGCGAATGGCTTCCTCTTCGTTTGGCGCGCCTACTTTGATGGCCTGGAAGCGGCGCTCCAGCGAGCGATCCTTCTCCACCGACTTGCGGTACTCGCCAGGGGTGGTGGCGCCGATGCACTGGATTTCGCCTCGGCTCAGTGCCGGCTTCAGGATATTCGCGGCGTCCAGCGAACCTTCGGCCGAACCCGCGCCCACCAGAGTGTGCAGCTCATCGATAAATACGATCGCGTTCTGGCTCTCCATCAATTCCTTCATGATGGTCTTCAAGCGTTCTTCGAACTGCCCGCGATACTTGGTTCCCGCGACGATCAAGGAAAGATCGAGAGACAAGATGCGCTTGTCGGCCAGGAACGGCGGCACGTCTCCGTCGGCGATTCTTTGCGCCAGGCCTTCCACGATGGCGGTCTTGCCCACTCCAGGTTCGCCGATCAGCACCGGATTATTCTTGGTGCGCCGGCAGAGAATCTGGATCGCGCGCTCGAGTTCCTTGTCGCGGCCCACCAGCGGGTCGAGCTGCGATTCCATGGCCGCCTGGGTGAGATCGCGGCTGAATTCCGACAGCAGCGAAGCTTCTTTGGGTCGATTCACGGGAACCTTCTCTCCCGCGCTCCGCTGCAATTCCTCGCGGACCGCGGCCAGCCGCAGACCTCGCTCTTGAAGAATTTCCGCTCCGAACGATTTCTCTTCGCGCAGTACTCCCAGCAGGAGATGTTCCGTGCCCACGTGCTTGTTTCCCAACCGCTCGGCTTCCTCGGCGGCGAAATTCAGGATGCGTTTGCATTCCTGGCTGAGCGGCACTTCGACCGAGGTCGAGATGCGCTCGCGGACGGTGATGCGCGACTCGATTTCCTTGCGGATCGAATCGATCGAGCCATGGGTGCGCAGGAATCGGTTGGCCAACGCTTTGTCTTCGCGCAACAGACCCAACAGCAAATGCTCGGTCTCGATATACGGGCTGCCGTACTGGCTGGCCTCATATCGCGCGAAAAAGATCACCCGACGGGCTTTCTCAGTGTAGCGTTCAAACACGGGTCATCCGCCCTTCCGGGGTCTGGGCCCCTGGACCTTCCGCAGGCACTCCATAAATACGCTCTGCGTCTGTTTTCCCGGCTGGACCCAAGCTGCCATGCTCTAAAACCAGCAGGCGGTCCGCGCGCCGAGCCAAAGAGAGGTTATGTGTCGCCAGGATGGAAGTGAGTTGATTGGACCGGTGGAGTCGTTGCATCAATTCGAAGATCGCCTCAGCATTGCGCTCGTCGAGATTGCCGGTCGGTTCATCCGCCAGGAGCAGTTCCGGATGGACCACCAGAGCGCGCGCAATGGCCAGGCGCTGTTGTTCTCCACCAGACAACTCCCCCGCTCGATGGTTGGCTCGGTCGGCCAAACCCACCTCGGCCAGCCAGTCCCGGGCACGTTCGAGCGCTACGCCGCTGGGTCCGCCTTGGATCAGGAGCGGCATGGCCACGTTCTCTGCGGCCGTAAAATCCAGCAGCAGATGATGACGCTGCCACACAAAACCAATCTTGCGGTTCCGGTACTCCGCCAGCGTCTCTTCGGTAAGCGCTTCCAGAGAATTTCCGGCGAAGTATACTGCACCCGTTGTCGGAGTGTCCAGCGCGGCCAGCAGATGCAGCAAGGTACTTTTGCCGGCACCCGACGGCCCTAGCACCGCGATCATCTCTCCCCGAGCGACGCTGAGGTCTACGTTGTGGAGTGGCTCGATGGCCGCCGTTCCCGAGCCGAACTTCTTGCCTACACCCACCATGCGCAGCAACTCTCTGCCGTTTTCCACGGTCTGGAACGTCGCCGTTTGCGGCTGCGAGACGTCCAGTACGCCGGAGTCGGTTGCCAGTGTCATTGCGTCAATACACTACTCACGTCAGATGCCGAAGAGTTCCTCGGCTATGTTCTTTAAAACCAATGCTGATATTTCCCGTCCGAGCACGCCAAGGCTAAACACTTTCCTATAGTTCCGAGGAACTACCACCGACGCCATTTTCCGCCCAGGCGTACAGCGGGACGTAGCTCAATTCTAGCACGTCCAAAGGTACTAATCGGGGCGAGCGTTGCTAGTAAATTCGTACCAGATACCGGCCCACCGCGCGCAGCCTACATTACCCTGACTGGCGTCCGGTCTTGCGCCCAATCTCGCGTCCAGCGTAGCCAGGGATCCTACTCAAATCGCAAAATGTCCACCGGCAAAATTCGCGCCGCCGCTCGCGCGGGGTACAGCGTCGCGGCGATACAGACGGCCACCGACGCGCCGGAAATCCATAGCGCGTCCCAGCCGTTGGAATGAAACGGTACGTACGGGATCGCGTAGACCTCTGGGTTCAGCGGGATCAATCTCCAGTGATCCGCAATCCATGCGAAACCGTATCCGCCAGTCAGCCCGGCGATCGTTCCGGCAAGTCCCACCGCCAGCCCTTCCAGCATGAAGATATTACGAATCTGGGGCCGGCGGGCTCCCATGGCAATCAGTATGGCGATGTCCCGGGCTTTGTCGGTGACGGTCATCGTGAGCACCACCAGAATATTCAGCCCGGCGACAAAGGTGATCAAGCCGATGAACAGTGCGGTCACCAATTTTTCCAGGCTCAACGCGCGAAATAGGGCCTGGTTTTCGTCGCTCCAAGTGCTAGTCAAAAAGCCGGGGCCGGCTCGCTGGCGCAACCGCTCGGCCACCGCGTCGGCATCCTCAATGCGCTTGGCGCGCACTTCCAGCAGGCTGGCCACATCTCCCGTGCCCGCCAAGCCCTGTGCTGAGGCCAAAGTCACAAAGCCCCAATTGGCGTCATAATCGTAAAAGCCGGAATCGAAGATCCCCGCGACGCGGAAGCGCTTGGACCGCGGCACCATCCCGAGCGGGGTCAAGTTACCTTGTGGGCTGGTCAAGGTGACGAAGTCTCCGGCGCTAATATGCAGGTCGCTGGCTAGAATTTCCCCCACCAGAAGCGCAGCGAATCCGTCGCGGTCGGGTGCGAAGTCGGCCGATCCCGCCACCATCTTCTGCAGCGCTTCGCTCGCGCGCACCTCCAGCACCGGATCGATTCCCTTCAGCACGATGCCCCGGGCGCGGCCACCGGCGGACAACAAAACCGTGTCGTACATCGCGGGGGTGATGGTACGGACTCCCGGGGTGTCCGCCAGGTGCTGCATCAGGGCGCGGTAGTCCGGGATTCCTTCACCGTCGATGGGTTTGAGGTTGACGTGCGCGGTTACGCCTAGCAGCCGGTCGCGGATGGCCTGGCGAAAGCCGGTGTTCATGGCCAGCGCGACCACCAGCGAGCCGACCCCGGCGGCGACGCCGACGATCGATAGAACCGTCACCAGCCGCAGCACCGCCGGCCGGGAAGGCGACCCCAGGTAGCGCAGAGCGACCAGCCACTGGAGTGTCATTTCGACTCGTTGGAAGCGGGGCTCTTGCCGGTGGCCGGGTTCTCGCCCCCCAGGCTGTCGTTTAGCAGGCTGTCGCTTATTGGGCTGTCGGGGGCAACCGGCCGCAGCAATGGGAAGAGAATCACCTCACGGATGGAGTGGGAATCGGTGAGTAGCATTACCACCCGGTCGATGCCGATGCCTTCCCCGCCGGTGGGCGGCAGGCCGTGAGCCAGGGCGCGAATGTAGTCTTCGTCGAGCTGTTTGGGAACCTCATCGCCGCCGCGCTCGATCTGTTCGCGGAAGCGCGCTTCCTGATCGGCGGGATCGTTCAGCTCCGAGAAGCCGTTGGCGATCTCCATGCCGGCGACGTAGAGCTCGAAGCGTTCGGCAATCGATGGATCGTCCAGGCGCCGCTTGGAGAGCGGGGAAATTGCGGTGGGGAAATCGTAAATCATCACCGGCTGAATCAATTTTCCCTCGGCCACCGCTTCGAATAGCGCTCCGGTGCACTGCCCGTCGGAATCCGCCGCGCCGACGGCCACGGCGTCGCGCCCAGCGCCACGCGCCGCGGCGTTCCAGGCCTCCAGAAACCTGCGCGCCCCGCCCGACGCGCCCAGATCCGCCACCGAGGGACCCGGCCCCGCGTACCCGGGCCAGTGACGCACGATGGCTTCGCGCATCGACATCCGCTCGATGCGGCTGAAATCGAGAGCATGCTCCCCGTACTGAACCGTAGTGCTGCCGCAAATTTTCTGCGCCAGCAACGCCAGCAATTCCTGCGTCAAACACATCATCGCTTCGACGTCGCTGTAGGCCTCGTAGAACTCCAGCATGGTGAATTCCGGATTGTGCTGGGTGGAAATGCCTTCGTTGCGGAAGTTGCGGTTGATCTCGTAGACCCGATCGAGGCCTCCTACCACCAAGCGCTTCAGGTATAGCTCCGGCGCGATGCGCAGGTAGAGGTCCAGATCGAGGGTGTTGTGGTGGGTGGTGAATGGCCGCGCCGTGGCGCCACCCGCAATTGCGTGCATCATCGGCGTTTCCACTTCCACGTATCCACGCGCGTCGAAAAATCGCCGGATCTCCCGCAATACCGCGGCCCTTTTTTCAAAGGTGTCGCGGACGCGCTGGTTCGAGATCAGGTCTAAGTAACGCTGCCGGAAACGTGATTCCACGTCGGAGAGGCCATGCCACTTCTCCGGCAAAGGCAGCAGCGCCTTGCTGAGCAGTTCGATGCGCTCGACCTTTACGGTCAGCTCGTCGGTCTTGGTGCGAAACAGGTGCCCCGCGACGCCCACGCTGTCGCCCAGATCGAGCAGGCGGTACAACTCGTAGGCTCGCTCGCCGACCACGTCCAACTTCACATAAATTTGCAGGCGGCGGCCATGGTTGAGCAGATGCGCGAATCCCGCTTTTCCGTGCCCGCGCATCTGTACGAGACGCCCAGCCACGCGCACCTCGACCGGGTGTGCGGCCAGTTCCTCGGCCGTTTGTGTTCCGTACTTTTCGAGAATTTCCGCCGCCGTGTGGGTCCAGGCAAACCGCGTGGGATACGCGACATGGCCCTTTTCGACGATTTCGCTCAGTTTCTTAAGGCGCTGCAGGTATTGGTCGTGGGGTTCGAATTCCAAACGCAGGTCCTTTCGGCTCAGTCGTTGGGCAGTATAAGGGCCGGTCTGGGGGGCGTCAAGGAAACCCCTTCCCTCTTCCGAATTCCTGATATACTTCCCCCCACTCTCGGAGGCGGTCATGCATTTTGCGGGCCTCTTAAAGCTTTTCGCTCCTGGTCGAAGTGTCGAAGAACAATGGGCCGCGAGGCTCCCCGCGAACAAGGTGGCGGTCTTCGACCGCGCTCTCGAACTCTGGACTGCGCCATTCAATATGCTGAGTGTGGCCTTGGACGAAGCCATTTCCCTGCGCAGCGATGGGCTTCTGGTGCTGGCCCACCAACAGGCGGCGATATCCTCCCAAGTGATGGCGCCACTGTCGCTCACGGTAACCGCCGCGCTGGCCCGAATGGACGACGCGGCCCGGCACATGCCGGATTTGCCGGTGGTAGACTCGCTCAATCCTTCGTTTTTTCGCGGCCCCACTGCGCAGGATGCTGCTAGCTGGAATCAACTTTTCTTCCACATTCTGTTTGGCAGCCGTGCCCGTTTCTTTCTAAAGGTTCGCACCCTTTCCGAGATGCTCGAAAAAATTGCCCAGGAATTCTGTACCTCCGCGGATGAAATCGCCGACGCCACTGGCGCCTCGCCAGAGCGTTCCTGGTTCGCGCTGGAATGCCTCCAATACGACTTCAACACCTGTCTGCGTGAATCCGAGGTCCTGCTAAAGTGCTTCCTGGGAAACCTGCCGGCGGCGCAACTGCCGCAATTCGAGCAGACCCTGCTGATTCCCGTGCCGGCGGTTGCGTCTCCGCGGCGGCGGCGCCCGGTTTCGGATCGCGTCTGAATCCGGCGGCTCTCCGGCCACCTCCGAACTCCACTGGACGAACCTGGATAATCCCCTCACAATGGTCCGGTTTGCTGTAGGGGTTTGCTCACGCGGCCAGTGCGCTATCGGCAATCGATCCTGAATGCCCGCATCGCCAATACCCCATCGCGAACGAAGTACAACTCTCAGAACACGGGATGCATCCGAGCTTTACAGATGCGTCCCGACCGGGATAGTGGCCCGATTGCGACGAGTTAATGACGGAGAGATGCCGGAGGCGGAAGCTATCCGGCTCGCCCAGCAGGGCAATGCAGAAGCCTTCGAGCGCTTGTACCAACTGCACAGCCGCAGGGTTTATTCCCTGTGCCTGCGGATGGTGAGCAACACGGCGGAGGCGGAGGATCTCACCCAAGAAGCGTTCCTCCAGCTGTTTCGGAAGATCGGAACGTTTCGCGGCGAGTCGGCTTTCTCCACTTGGCTGCATCGCCTGGCGGTGAACGTGGTGCTGATGCGCCTGCGTAAGAAAACGGCGATCGTCAGCTCCCTGGACGAAATCACCGAGCCGGACGAAGAATCTTCCGGGCCGCGCAGGGACTTCGGCGGACCCGACTTGCGGCTGGCGGGCTCGATCGACCGCATGAATTTGCAGCGGGCGATCGAACAGCTACCGGCAGGGTATAAATCGGTGTTCGTGCTCCACGATATGCAGGGCTACGAACATAACGAGATTGCCGAGATCATGGGTTGCTCGATCGGGAACTCGAAATCACAGCTTCACAAGGCCCGTATGCGCCTCCGCGAGCTGCTGCACGAAACGTTGCGGGACCAGGCACGCGAAGTGCGTCAGGCGGAGAAGTTGGATCCCGCCACCGAGGGTGAAGAATAAGATGGAAGCCCTTAATTGTTCTCAGTTTTTGGCCGATCACCTGGAATCCTGGCTCGAGGGTGTGCGCCCAGCCGAAGGCGAAGCGCACTTTCGCGATTGTCCATGGTGCCAGAGCGTTGCCAGTGATGTTGCCGCGATTGCCTCTTTGGCCCGCACCGTAGCCGACCAGGATCCAGACCCGCCCGCCCGCGTCTGGGTGGCGCTCCGCGCCCGCCTGGAAGATGAGGGATTGATTGCGCGCGATAGCGCGAATATCGTGGCCCGGCCCGGCCAGCGCACTTCCTGGGCGGCCCGATGGTTTGGTTGGATTCCCGGGGCCATGCCCCGCCCAGCCTTGGCGGCGGTCTATCTGGCGCTCATGGCGATAGGCGGCTTTATGATCGGCCGCCGCCCAATCCCCCTGGTGAGTAACAGTAACGATGTCTGGTATCAAAATACCCACATGAGTGCGACGCGGGCCAGCGCCGTGCTGGACACCGCGGAGCAAAACACCCTCTCCGGCCTGCATGAGCCCAACCCTGTAGTAGCGGCTTCGTTCCAGAAGAACCTGGTGCTGGTTGACAACTACATCAAGCTATGTGAAAAAAGCGTGCGCGAAGAACCCCAGAATGAATTAGCCCGCGATTATCTATACGACGCCTATCGTCAAAAGGCGGATTTGCTCGATCAGATTTCCGATCGGGGGGAAGAACCACAATGAACGTCACACTTTCGTTGCGCGTAACCAAATCCGCACCGGCCACCGCATGGATCGCTGCGGGGGTCTGCTTCTTCGCCGCGCCTGCCTTCGGGCATCATTTGGAAAAGCATTTCACCGTGGACGGTCACAGCGTAGTCACCATCCATAACCCCAACGGCACCATCACCGTCCACTCGTGGAATAAGCCCGAAGTGATGGTTTCCGCCGATCACGTTAGTGACCGGGTGGAAGTCGACGCGACCCAGATGGGCAACCGCATCGATCTGGTCACCCATACCCTGGCCAATAGCGTTACCCCGGAAGAGTTCGAAGCCAATTATCAGATTTCCGTGCCCCAGGATGCCGAGCTTCAGATTCACGATGATTCCGGCGTTGTGGAAGTCAATCAGGTGTTCGGTGATATGGCCGTCGAGACCGTCGGGGCGGCGGTAACTTTGGCCGATGCCGCGGGCTACATCACGGTGAAAACGGTGGGCGGCAACTTTCAATGCTCGCGCTGCGCCGGCCAAGTTCAAGTGCAGTCGATCAGCGGAAACGTGCAGTTGATCCAGATGCGCAGTTACAAAATTTTCGCCTCCACATCGAACGGCGATATTGTGCTCGACGGCGAGTTTCTGCCCAATGGGGTCTATCGCCTGAAGAACTACAGCGGCAGAATCGACGTGCGCTTCTCCCCCGGCGATTCATTCGATCTGAATGCGCAATCGGTGCATGGAAAATTGAACAACCAGGCGGACTTGAAACCCTACACGCATGAGCATAGCCCTCAGCCGCGCTTCGGAAACTCCGTGTTCGGCACACAAAATCTCGGGCGCGCCAGGGTCGAGGTGCGGTCGTTCGATGGTACAATCAACATCCTGAAGCGTGACTAACCCACCAACTGCAGCACGGAAGTATTGCTGACGGCGATGCCACCAGTCGGACAGACGCGGCCATCCCCCTTGATATGTCTAACGGGATTTATGGGCACCGGGAAATCCACGGTAGCCCGGTTGCTGGCGCGTCAAATTGGGTGGCGGCACGTAGACCTGGATCAGCGGATCGTCCAGCACACTGGAGTGAGCATCCCCGATTTCTTTGCCCAGTTCGGTGAACCAGCATTTCGCGAGGTCGAGCGCGAGCAGCTTCGGCGCATCGAAGGTGAATGCCGCGAGCAAGCCGCGCCCACCATCGTTTCTCTGGGAGGCGGCACTATCGCGCAACCTGGCAATCTCGAGTTCCTGCGGGCCAACGCCGCCCGCTTGATCTGGCTTCATTGCCCCATCGAAGAACTTCTCTCCCGAATTTCTCGCATGAACGACCGCCCGCTCTTTCGCGACGAGACCAGCTTCCGCCAGCTCTACGATCAGCGGCTGCCTTTCTACGAGCTTTCCGACTACCGGGTGGAGACAAACATCGAACCGCTGCGTGTGGTGGAACAGATTCTGGCGATCGCGATCTTCGACCGGGTGCAAGCGTGAACGTTAGAACCTCGCGCATCGCCTCGCCCGCAATTTTCTTCGCACTCGCGGTTGCCGTCGCCGCGATTTCGCTCGGCCCGTGCATGCCTGGTGTGCTGGCTCGCGCCGTTTCCGGGTCCCACGCGCTTGCCGCAGAACCAACCGCGGCTAGCTCACCTTCGGTCCTGGTGCCCGACAAGGGAAAACTGCACATCTTGATTAACGGGCAACTGGTTGGCAGAGAGGATTTCCAGATCGCACCGTCGGGAAGCGAATGGATCGCCCGCGGGTCCACCGACGCCAAGCCGGCACAGGGAGCGAGCACCCGCATTATGGGCGCGCTTCGCCTGACCCCCGGTGGCGCACCCATCTCCTACGAATGGTCCACCCAGGGCGAAAAAAAGGCTTCCGCCAATATCGCATTTCACGATTTGACCGCGACTATCGAGTTGACCCTGGAAGGCGCGAAACCCTATACCCAACAGTTCACATTTCCCAATCCGCGCATCGCCGTGCTTGATAACAATATGTATCACCAGTACGCCGTTCTGGCGCATCTTTACGACTGGCAGAAAAAAGGTCCGCAAGTTGTTTCGGTGCTGGTGCCGCAATCGATGACTCCCGGCAGCGTCACCATCGAGCCACTCGCGTCTCCATCCGCCGGAAATTCCTCGCAACAAGGCCTCCGTGTCAAAACCGAGGACCTCGAAGTGGACGTCTTCCTCGAAGCAGGCAAGCTGCAGCGCATCGCCGTTCCGAGTGCGAGCGCCGAAATCCTTCGCGAAAATTAAGTGGCAGTCGGGCGGGAATGACCGTTAGCGGCGGGGCTGCGCTAGATCGCCGGCGGCAGGCGCGGCGTGCAGTGCCCCGTGTATTTTATCGTAGGTGGTGACCAGGTCTTCGGGCTCAATTCGCGTCTCTCCCACCGTGGTCATGAAGTTCGAGTCCCCAATCCATCGCGGCAGCACGTGCATATGGATGTGCCCCACCACCCCGGCGCCCGCGGCCCGGCCGATATTCATGCCGATGTTGAAACCTTGCGGATGATAGATGCCCTCCAGCGCGGTCTGTACGCGTTGCGTCAAGCGCATCATTTCGGACAAAGCGTCGGGGTCGCACCCGGTCAGGTTATCGGCATGGATGTACGGCACCACCATCACGTGTCCGGTGGTGTAGGGATAGCGGTTCAGGATAACGAAGTTTTTTTCACCGCGGAGTACGATTTGCGCGGTCCGATCGTCTTCCAGCGACAGCGCGTGGCAGAAGACGCAGGTCTGGTTCTTGCTCGCGTCTTCCATGTATTTGTAGCGCCACGGCGTCCAGAGGTAATCCATGCCTGGCGCCTCGCTCAGCTTTGCGCGGAAGGCTCGGCGGCGGGGCGGCCTTCCGGACGCGCCGACGTGTTGACGTAGTCCTTCAATTCCTTGCTCGGTTTGAAATAGGGGATCTTCTTGGGCGGGACTTCCACTTTCGCTCCGGTCTTCGGATTGCGGCCGGTGCGTCCACGGCGCTGGCGAGTGCGAAAACTGCCGAAGCCGCGGATCTCGATCTTGTCGTTGGTCTGCAGGGCCTGAATGATACTTTCGAAAATCGTTTCCACCACGGTTTCCGACTCTTTACGCGCCAGCTCGGTTACCCGCGTGACCTCTTCCACCAGGTCCGCCTTGGTCATCGTGTGGTCTTTGTCTTCCCTGTTCACCGTCGGAGCATTAGTCATCGGAAGGCGGCCTCCTCCTCAATTCTGTCACAAATGCTGATCGGGGTGCAAAGGGCGGGGTGCAGGGCGTTCCCTGAATAACACTAATGCCATCATAGGTAAACGTATTTTTCCCCGAGGCTGTCCCATTACGGCGACTGCCGCTTGGCCATAATTGCGTCGCCGATGGTCGCTTTCGAAGTGGACTTCGCGGAACGAAAGACTTCCATCTCCTGCCGCTCGACCTGTTTTTGCGCGGCGCGGTAGCTCAGGCTGATCTTGTGCTGATCCGTTTCGATGCGAATAATTTTGAATTCGTACTCTTGTCCCTGCGCCAGCACCGAAGCGGTTCGCGCTCCACGCGGCAGTTTTTCACGCTCGCCGCGGTCCGCCTTGGACTTCCGTTCCTCGATCTCCGAAACGTGGCACAGTCCTTCGATCCCCTCGGCCAGTTCCACAAACGCGCCGAACTCCGCCAGCCGCGTCACTTTGCCCTTGACCAGCTCATTCACCTTGTGCGCGCCAAACCAGTTGGCCCAAATATCGTTCACTTGCTTCAATCCCAGCGACAGCCGGCGGTGCTCGGAATCCACTTTCAGGATCTTCGCTTCCACCACTTCGCCCTTCTTCAATTTCTCGCTGGGGTGCTTCACCCGCCCGGTCCAGGTCAGATCGCTGACGTGGATGAGTCCTTCCACTCCTTCTTCCAGTTCCACGAACGCGCCGAATTCCGCCAGGTTCCGCACTCGCCCGCTCACCAGCATCCCCGGCGAATACTTGGCGGCCACTGCGTCCCATGGATCGGCCTGGGTCTGCTTCAATCCCAGCGAGATGCGGTGCTGCTCGGGTTTCACTTCCAGCACCACCACTTCCACTTCGTCGCCCTCTTTCACCATTTTCGATGGGTGCTTCACGCGTTTCGACCAACTCATCTCACTGACGTGGATCAATCCCTCCACGCCCGGCTCCATCTGCACGAATGCGCCGTAGTCGGTCACCCCGACCACCTTGCCCTTGGTCCGGCTGCCCGCCGGAAACCGCTCCGGCACGGTGGCCCAAGGATCGGGCAAGAGCTGCTTGCGGCCAAGCGAAACGCGCATTTTGTCTTTGTCGAACCGCAGCACTTGCACCTGAATATCATCGCCCGGTTTTACCAGCGCCGAAGGGTGCTGCACCCGGCCCCACACCAGATCACTCACGTGCAGCAGCCCGTCTACTCCGCCCAGATCCACAAACACGCCGTAGTCCGTGACGTTCTTCACTTTTCCGGTGACGATGGCGCCTTCCACCAGGTTGGCCATCAGCGCGTCGCGATGCGTCTTCTGCTCTTCCTCCAGAATCACTCGCCGGCTCACCACGATGTTTCCGCGCTTGCGGTTGACCTTCAGCACCCGCACTTCCAGCTCGCGGTCTTTCCACGCATCCAAGTCGTGCACCGGACGCAATTCGATTTGCGATGCGGGCAGGAACGCTCGCAAACCGATATCCACCACCACCCCGCCCTTGATACGGTCGATTACTTTCGCGGTAATCGAGGTGTGCTCTCGATTGGACTTCTCGATCTTTTCCCACACTCGCCGCTTATGCGCTTTGGTGTGTGACAGCAGTACGTAGCCGTCTTTGTATTCGTGGGTGCGCTCGACTTCAATGGTCTGCCCGGCGCCAAACGGGATCGCCCCGCCGGACTCCAGAAACTCCGATGCCGGCACCAGCCCTTCAAACTTTCCGCCGACGTCCACCACCACACCCGCGGGGGTGACGCTCAGCACTTTCCCTTCGAAAATTTCGCCTTCGGCAGCGGCCGCTTGCGGCGTGGGGTACTGTTCGAGCAGCTGGCTCATGCCTTCGGCGGTTACTTCTTCCGCGGCGCGGTCCGCTTCCGATTGCGCGGAATCAGCCGACTCAGATTCGGCCTGCGCGGGCTCGGCGTGCCATTGCTCTCGAGACTTGGCATCAACGTGTTCGTCAACGGCAGCCGGTGCGGACCCAGCTATCGCAGGCGCTTGGCTGGATGCTGGCAATTCGTGGTTTTCCGGCTCGGCGATCGCTGGCGCAGTTACCGGCGTGGAATGCGGCGGCTCGGCGATCACCGGCGTAACGTCCGCGTCGTTGGCAACCAGCGCAGCGGGCGCTTCAGCGGGAGAATCCACCGCTAGTGCTTGTGTGCCGGAAGGCCCCGAAATTGAAATCGGAGGGCTTTCGGCATCGGGTTGATCTTGGTTAACTGACATACGCGTCTCCCAGCGGGCCTGCAGCAAACCGAAGGATTTCCCTCGGACTCCAACCTGCGGGGCTAGAGAATAGAAGGGATAGAAAAGCGACTCCGGGTCTTATCGTGCGAATGATAACCGCCCGGCTTCCGGGTTGTCAACCGCGCGCCCCTGGGGGCCCCCCCTCCCGCCTCCCAGCGCCGGGGCGGGTGCTCAGCGATCCATCCCCATGCAAGTTTTTCATGATCCTGGTGTTCTCGCCGATTCGAGGGTTGATTCGCCGCTGACTTCTCCATCCGATGCGGCAAACCCTTCTTGAGTGGCCTGCAAGCGCACGGCTTGCGCCGGGGGCGCTCAGGGGGCTGCCCGCGCCGCGCCCAAAAAACTTGCCTTTGGCCGCGCGTCGGTGCTAGCGTTGGCGTCCGATGGCAAATCCTGAGACAGCCAAGCCCAATCCGGAGCGCCGAACCGCCCGGCGGTTCTCGATGGCGCTTCCGATGAAAGTGCGCTTCGACGCAGGCGCCCAAACTTTCGTCGAACAGGTGGGAGAAACTCGGGACGTCAGTTTCCGCGGGCTTTACTTCACCAGTCCAGCGCCTCTCCAAGCCGACTCTTCGATCGAATTCGTGCTGACCTTGCCCCAGCAGATCACCCTCGCCGGCGACGTCCACATTCGCTGCTACGCCCGCGTCCTGCGCGTCGATTCGGTGGCGGGCCGGCAAGGCGTTGCCGCCCGGATCGACCGCTACGAATTCCTGCCGGCTTCGGCCTGACGGCCGTGGCACTCGTTGCGCTTTAACCAACCATGGCCCGCCACACCCTGCTCATCGATGCCGACGATACCCTGTGGGAGAACAACATATTCTTCGAGCAGACCATCGAGACGTTTATCGACCTGCTCGAGCCCCTCGGTTACACCCGCGACTACATTCGCTACATCCTGAATGAGACCGAGCGCCGCAACATTCGCCAGCACGGCTATGGCGTGCGCAGTTTCCGCCGCTCCCTTGAAGACACCTACCTCAAACTGGCCGGAAATGTGGCCCGCCGCGAAATGATCCAGCGCATCGAGCAAATGGCTGCTGACTTAGAAGGCACCCCGCCGCACATCCTCGACGGCGTTCCGGAAACCCTGGCGTATCTCGCCGACCGCCATCGGCTGATCCTGCTCACCAAAGGCGAGCCCGCAGAGCAAGCGGCCAAAGTGGAGCGCTCCGGCTTGCAAACCTATTTCGACGCCATCGAAATCGTGGTCGAGAAAAATTCCGAGGTCTACGGCCAAATTATCGAACAATTCAAAATTGTGAAATCGCACGGATGGATGGTGGGAAACAGCCCGCGCAGCGACATTAACCCCGCGCTGCAAGTGGGACTGAACGCCGTCTTCATCCCCCACTCCAACACCTGGGAGCTGGAAAAGACCGCGGTAGAGAGCGGGACCGGAAAGCTAGTGATCCTGTCGCAGTTCCGCGACCTGCGCCAGCACTTCTGATTCGCCCAATGCCTACATCTGGGTGCGGTGCATGATGCCCGGAGCCGTAGTCGACCGAGGCTTCTCGACGGTCACCGGCAAAGTCATCTCCGCGCCGCGCCGCAGGATGGTCAACTGCACCGGTTTGTCGTCGCTGGCCTGGCGCATCTGCTCGCGCAAGTCGCTTAACGTTTTTACCCCGCGGCCATCCACCTTGGTGATCACGTCGCCGGCCTTCAGGCCCGCCTTCCCCGCCGCGCTGCCCGCCCGCACATCGCGCACCAGGACGCCTTCACCATTCGGCGCTCCAAAATATTCACCGAGCTGTCCGCGCAGTTCTTCGGCCTGGATCCCCAGCATCGGAGAGTGTCCACCGAAAGCCCCTGAAAAGCTGTCCGCCAAATCTCCGTCGGGCACCGAGAACGTGAATATTTCGGGATGCGAGTCCGGCAGACCGGAAAGGATGCGCGGCTCCCATCTCTCGAATACCGCACGGCGCTCCGCCACGGTTACCGTGATGGTTTGTTCGGCGCCGGCACGGATCAACTTCACCGCGACGCTGCGGCCCGGCGGCGTCTCGCGAATCAGGCGGCGGAATTGTGCTGTTCCCTCCACCACTTGTCCTTCATATTCCGTGATTACATCATTTTCTTTTAGACCCGCCTGATCGGCCGGCGATTTTTCTTCCACCCGCTTCACCACTACCCCGCGCACCGCAGGCAGCTTTAGATTCTGGGCGGACTCCGGCGTCACCTCGGCGATGTCCAGCCCAAGCCATCCGTTCGATGAATCGTCCAGCAGGCTCATTCGTTGTGCCATATCGTCGGTCACCGCCTGATCGACGCGACTTCCAGCGGCTTCGGCAGCGGACTGCGCTGCGGCAAGTGCGGCTTCCTTGCCGGCCAGGACCGATTGCACCGTGGCCATTTTCTCGGCGATCTCCGGTCCGATCGCAGCGGTTGCGCTTTCGATTCGGTCGCGCATGGCGTCGACCTCAGCTTCCAGCTTTCCGGTATCGAGATCGTCCAAGCGTCCCATCTCGCCACTAAGCTCTCCAAGGTCGAGGCATGGCTCGGTGCTGACGACCGGGTCCACCGGGGCGAATGGAGCAACCGGAGCGATAGGCGCAACCTGCGCCACTGAGGCGACCGGAGCCATGGCCGGTGTAGGTGCGGGAGCAGACTGCCCGTGACCGGTGCCCGCAAATAAAATGAGGCCCAGGACCACGACTGCTGCTTGTGACTTGCCAGCATATCCCTCAATACGCATTTCACACCCTCCTGGTTCCAAGAAATTACTCGCCCCTAGGAACCCGCATGCTCCACGAATACTCGAACCACCCCGTTAATCGTGCGAACCGACACCTCGCCTCCGCCCGCGCCCATCTTCCCGTGGAAGCTCCGCGCGGAGAGCGTTCCCTGGGACTGCAGCGGCAACTCTGAATAAAGGTCTCCGTTCATGCTCAGCATGCGCAGGTCCGCTTGCGCGTCGGCGGGAAGGCCAAGCGATACCGAGCCGTTCACCGTTTCCATGGCCATCGGCTCGCCGTCCGGCAACTTCCGCAACTCCATGCGCAAATCTCCATTGGTGGTGTGCTCGTTGAAGCGACCGGAGCTATCGACCACTTCCACGTTGCCGTTCACCGAGCGCAGCTCGCCCGAACCATCTACTCCGCGCACCACTACACTTCCGTTCACCGTCACAATGCCCGCCAGCAGCACCCGGTAAGGCACCCGGATGTGATACTCCACTGAAACCTGCGCACCCTGGCCCTGGGGATATTTGGTCCTCACATCCACGCGCTGTGGATCGCTTTGGATGTCGATTTTCACGTCAGCGGCGTCCTTGGCGTTGTGCTCCGCCACTTTCACCGCCTTCACTTCCACTTCTTCTTTCTGCCAGCCCTCCACATGCACCGAGCCATTCACATTTTCGAGCGTGAAACTCCCGCCGGACGACAGCGGAAACGTCTGCTCGAAGTTCTGGGAGGTGCGGGCAAAAGCGGGCGCGGCGAAATAAGCCACCGCGAAGAGGATAAAAATGATCTTGCTCAAATTAGCGCCACCCCAGGAACCCAACGGAAACACCCACTTCTCGCGCCCGCTGCTGCTGCTCACGTTCGCCCCTCCTCCGGCGGATTTTCTCCACCGGTGTACTGCCGAGCGGGGTGATGCTTCTTGCGCCCGCTGCCCTAACTTCTACTGCCTGCGGTTTATCGTTTGGTCGTTTTATGTTTTGCCCCGGGCGCGCCGGCCGGGGGCCGTTGGCGCCAATCGATTACTGTGGAGCGTCGCCGGGCGAATCGTCCGGATGCAGATGCAGTTTGAGCTGCTTCTGCAATTCGTCCATTTGCTGATGATAAATTTCGAGTTGCTTCGCGGTGTCGCTTAGAGCCAAACGGATGTTTCCAGCCACGGCTCGCAACTTCAAAACTTCTCCTCCGCCGTTCAGTGGACCCTCAGCGCGGATCATTCGTCCGCCCTCGGACGGGTCGTCGTAACTCACCTTCAGCGGGAATGCGGGATCGACGATCAGCCGATGCTCATCTCCTAGCCGCACCAAGGCATCGATCGTCACCGGCAACTCGCGCGGGATGTACACCACGATGTCCCCATCACTGGACTGCAAATCGCATCCGCCCGGCAGCTTGGCTTCGGGCCCCAGCCACGCAGTAATCTGCCCCGCAGCAGTAGTCGCGCGCACCGCGCCATCCACTTGGGTCAAGTAGATGCTGCCGCCGCCGGTCTCCAGATTCGTCGAGCCAGTTACGCGAACCACCCGGATTCCGCCGCCCGCGGTCCGCGCGCGAACGTTCCCGGAAGCTTCGCCGACGTCGATCTGTCCGCCCGAAGTTCCCGCGACCAACTCCGCGCCTGCCTTTTCCACCGAAATGTTGCCCCCGCCGGTATCGAATTTGGCGGTACCGCCAACCGAGGTCACCCGGATATGGCCACCGCCGGTGTGCAGAATCGCGCTTCCCGCAATCGCGCCGCCGGAAATGTGGCCGCCCCCGGTCGACGCCATCAGGTCGCCGGAAACATCCTTCACCCGGACGTGGCCGCCGCCGGTATCGAATCGCGCGTTGCCGCTGACCGCGCCGGCAGTGATGTTTCCCCCAGCGGTAGTCAATGTGGCGCGCCCGTTAATGTCGTCGGTTTCGATGCTGCCGCCGCCGGTGACGATGTCCACGCTGTAGTTCCGCGGAATATTGACGTCGAAGGTCACCCACAACCTTCCACTGGAGCCCTGCGTCGATGTGCTGCCCTTCACCAATACGCCTTCGCCGGTAGCTCGCGAGTACACCGTGAATTGCTTCAGCAAGTCCTGCGCGTGCGGCTGGCTCGAATCGGTGTTGAGTTCCACTTTGTAGTCCACTACCTCGGCGTCGTGTACGTGAATGCGGACGTTGCCCAGGTCAGTGCCCAGCTTAAGCCGCTGTCCCGCGTGCGTGGGGACCTCGCCGGTAAGCTGAGTGGAAATGCGATGGGCGTTGCTTCCCGCTTTGCTGGCTTTCGTTTGCCCCGCAGACGGAAACGCCAGCAGCAGACCCGCGAGCCCCGCGCTCGCCGCGGCCCGCCGCACCTGCCGCCAACAAAATTTCCGAGTCATCATTTTCAAATCCGCTCCCGCCCCAATCCCCTTCAATATTTCTCCCGCGGCCCCAAATCCCGAATCGCCGCGGCACTCTGCAACCGAATATATGTGCTGGGATCTTTGTGCATCCGCTCGCGCAAGATCGCCATCGTTCCCGGATCGGACTCCATCTGCCCGTTCTCGGCCATGGCCCGCAAACTGTTGATCGCTTCGATGCGTACGCCGGGATTCGAATCGCCGACCAGCGCCGCCAGCAGAGTTCCCTGCACATCGTCTTGCGCATCCGATCCACTCAATGCTTCCAGCGCTTTCAACCGCACCGCGGCGTTGCGATCCGTGCGCACCGTCTGGCACAGCGCCTGCCGCACATCCGACTCCTTATTGCGCGGCCTCAGCAGCTCCACCGCATCCAAACGCACATCCGCATCGTAGCGCTGGTTGTTGCGCAGGATGTTCAGAAGCACTTGCTCGATGTTTCCATTGCTCACCGTTCCTTCAACCACCAACGGCCGTAACGCTTTCAACTGCACTTCGACGCGCGGCGGCGCATTGTCCCCGGTGGAAACCCAGTTGATGCCGGTAACGTCGGCGGTGCGCCAGTCGGGCTCGGATGCGACACCCGCGGGATTGCCCACGGTGACGCCGCTATCCCCACCCGGCCCGCTTCGAGCCGCCGTTGTTAGTTGAGTTGCTACCTGATTTGCGCCCTGAGTGGTGGGGTGATCGTAGTGCAGCATCACTCGCGGGACGATGGTCCCGATGGAAATTCCAATGGCCACCAGCAGCGCCGCGGAGAAAGCGGGATGCGGCGAGAGCCACTGCGCCGGCATCACCGCGTCCGCCCAGCGCCGCAACAATCCTTTTTCCTCTTCGCGGTCCAGCGCGTCTTCCAAACCCGCCCGGCAACTGGCCAGAAACGCCGCGTCGGGCTCCTCCCGCTGCGCGCCATTAAGAAACCGGTCGAATTCCCGGTACGAATGGAGCATCCGCGCGCACTCCGCGCAGCTCGCTGCATGGGCTTCGACTTGAGCGCAACCCTCGCGGTCCAGCTCATCGGCAGCCATCAGTTCCAGCCGCTCCGCAAACTCCATGCAACGCTGCGGCAAAATCGGATTATTTTCTTCCTGCATCCCTTTTCCTCGTGATCGAGTTATCGAACCGCTTCCAGCCGCGCTCGCAGCTTCCTCGTCGCGCGGAACAACGAATTCTTTACCGTTTCTTCCGACGTTCCCAGCATGTCCCCGATCACCCGCAACTTCAGCCCCTGGTAGTGCTTCAGCTCGAACACCATTCTCTCCCGCGGCGACAGCCGGTCCAGCGCCACCGCGATGTGCTGGCCCAACTCCTGCCCCAGCAGTTGCTTTTCCGGATTTGCCGAAGCCCGCACTTCTGGCTGGCGGTCGAAAAAGTCGCGGGCGCCAGCTTCTGACTCGCCCTCGCCCGCCGTTCCGGGGGCCTGATCCTCGCGGCGGCTGGTCCTTCTGCGCAAATGATCCAGCGCCACATTGGTAACGATGCGGTACAGCCAAGTGTAGAAACTGCATTCGAAGCGGAACCGGTGCAGGTTGCGGTAGACGCGCAGAAAACTCTCTTGGTATATGTCCCGCGCATCCTCGCTCCGGTGGACGAGGTTCATCGCCAGCCGCAGGACCTCGCGGTCGTAGCGGCGTACAAGCTCCTCGAACGCCAGGCGGTCCCCAGCCTGGGAATTCCGGACCAGGGCCTGCTCCTCCGCAAGTTTCACTGCTGCCTGGCGCGCATCTCCCGCGAGTGCAACGCTCATCCCCATACCTTGCTCGATCCGCTGAATTTAGCCCGCTTCGCAATCATCCGGTTAGGCCATTCGATCCCCGGAAGTTCGCTAGCAAGCACCCTCTGTTGATAGCTTCCAGAACAATAGACGCGCCGCGAATCCCTGGGTAAGCAACTTTTCGCCGAACAGTGTTCGTTTTCGCCCACCCGCCCCATCACCCGCGTGGTGTCTTCGGTCAGCGTTTGTGTAACTGCGGCCTAGTTCCTGCACCGCGGTCACCCCATGCTCGCCGTGATAGACCGCCGAGAGCGGCCCCCCGCGCAACAACTCCGCCAGCTGGCGCGCATCGATCGCGTCGCTCTGGTTACCCGCTTTGAGCAGCGCGTTTTTCTTGCGCGAAGGCGGACGGGAAGGGTGGGCGTATCGCACTCCGGCACCGTCAAGCCACGGAGCCACCATCCTCTAAGACCGATCCGGCCACGCCACTTTCTCTCCCAGCCGAATCAACCAATAAACACCCACGCAAACCACAAAATCGAGCAGCATCCCCAGATCGATCTTGAATTGTTCATGCTGCAACCGAGCCGGCAAGTGCGGCGATAACGACAGATAGTAGATCGCATTCCCCAGCAGGATCGCCACCAAATACTCGATCCACCGCCGCGCGCTGATTACCGGAATCACGCTGGCCATAATACCTCCGCGCCCTCAATCATCTAAGATGCAGCCGGTGGATACGATAGAAGCCTAGCCCAACTCCCCGCCAAACTAACACAAACTACCAACATACTGAACGCGCTTGAGCCTCCAACACATCTGCCCAAACCCGGAAGTTTTCGCCACTCCGCTGGAGTTGGTGTTAGCGCCTCGGACAACGGTCGCTGTCGACGTTAGCGCCGTGCCGCGATTTGCTCTCCGGAGAATAGTGCTGCATTATTCCGGCAGTGACGATCCCCCTCGCCAACTCGGTGCAATACATAAAAGGGATTGGCCCCGAACGCGGAGCCACGCTGGCCGAAGCCGGCATCGTCACCGTCGGCGATCTGCTGCATTGCCTTCCCTTCCGATACGAAGATCGCATCCACTTCACCAACATCGCCGAAGCCGTCCCAGGCCAGGTGGCCACGATCCTTGCTGAAGTGGTCGAAGGCGGTGCGGTCCGCTTCGCACGCGCGCGTAACGCCATGTTTCACCTCACCGTTCAGGACGGTTCCGGGCGCTTCTTGTACGCTCGTTTCTTCCATGGCGGTTATATGGAGGGCCGCTACAAGGCCGGACAGCGCCTGGTCCTCCACGGCAAAATCGAAATGGATCCCCGCCGCCCCGGCCGCAAAAGCATGGTGAATCCGCAGATCGAATCGCTGGGAATCTCCGGAGCGAACCAACCGGCCGATTCCAGCGAAGTGGGCCGCGTCGTCCCGATCTACGAATCGATAGGCGGGGTCAGCTCGCGAATGTTGCGCCGGGCCATCTACTCCGTTCTGATCAACTTGGATCCGCATATCCCCGAGACCCTGCCGCCGGCCACCATCCAGCGCCACGGATTCATATCCAAACGGGACGCGCTGCTGAGCGTGCACTTCCCTCGCAGCGAAGCAAACCTGGAAACACTGAACAGTTTCCGCAGCCCGGCGCACCTGCGATTGATCTTCGAGGAATTCTTTTTCTACCAGCTCGGCGTCGCGCTGCGGCGCCGCGATCAACACACCCAAACCGGAATGGCCCTGCGTGTTCGCGAGGACCGCGTGCGCGAAGCGCTCAAGCGCATCCTGCCCTTCAAGCCCACCAACGCTCAAAAACGCGTGCTGGCGGAAATCGTTGCCGACCTCGAAAAACCCCAGCCCATGTACCGCTTGCTGGAAGGCGATGTAGGCAGCGGAAAGACGATCGTAGCGCTGGAAGCCGCGGTGATCGCCATCGAAAACGATTGCCAGGTGGCCTTGATGGCTCCCACCGAAATTCTAGCGGTGCAACACTTCTTTTCCGCGCGGCGCATCCTCGAACCTGCCGGCTACCAGGTGGAACTGCTGATCAGCGCGATGACCGCCTCCGAAAAAAGAAATGCGCTGGACCGAGTTCGCTCCGGCGCCGCACAACTGGTGGTCGGCACGCACGCCCTGATCGAGGACCCGGTGGGATTCCGCAAGCTGGGCCTGGTGATCGTCGACGAACAGCATCGCTTCGGAGTCATGCAACGCAAGCGGCTCATCGAGAAAGGGGCGGCGCCCCACGTTCTGGTGATGACCGCCACGCCTATTCCTCGCACCCTGGCCCTCACCATATACGGCGATCTCGATCTCTCGGTGATCGACGAATTGCCGCCCGGCCGCACACCCATCCACACTCGCGCCACCACCGAAGACAAGCTCCCCGGCGTTTGGGAATTCGTGCGCCGTGAAATCGTTCGCGGGCGCCAAGCCTACGTCGTCTATCCGGTGATCGAGGAATCGAAGCTGGAATTGAAAGCGGCGATGGCCGAATTCGAGCGCCTCGGGCGCGAAGAATTTCCTAAAGCCCGGCTCGGTCTGCTGCACGGCCGGCTCAAGAGTGTTGAAAAAGAAGATGTGATGGACCGCTTTCGCCGTGGCGAACTGCAAATGCTGGTGGCCACCACGGTCATCGAAGTGGGCGTGGACGTTGCCAATGCCAGCGTGATGGTGATCGAGCACGCCGACCGCTTCGGCCTCGCTCAATTGCATCAGCTCCGCGGACGCATCGGGCGCGGCTCCGAGAAATCCACCTGTGTTCTGGTGGCTCCGCGCACGGTTACCGCCGAAGGCCAGCAGCGCATCGATACCATGGTGGCCACCGCCAACGGCTTCGAGATTGCCGAGCATGACCTGAAACTCCGCGGCCCCGGCGAATTCTTCGGCACTCGCCAGCACGGTGACGTTGCTTTTCAGGTGGCCCACCCGTTGCGCGATGCGGAACTTCTGGAACTCGCTCGCCGCGAAGCTTTCGAGCTGGCCGCCGATCCGGCGCGTGCGGATGAACTCCTGCGCATGGCTGGCCGGCTCGGTGCGGAATGGCAGAATCGCTACCGAATGGTCGCCGCAGGGTAAAAGGAGACCCGCAGAACATGCGCGTAATTGCCGGAAAATATGGCCGCCGCCGGCTCGCCGGCCCAGGAAAGATTCCCTTGCGCCCCACCGGCGACCGGCTGCGCGAAACTTTGTTCAACATCCTCGGCGCGGCCGTCGAGCATAGTTATTTCGTCGATGCTTACGCTGGGACCGGCGCGATCGGCATCGAAGCCATCAGCCGCGGCGCCGAACGCGTATTCTTTCTGGAAAAGCATCCCGCCACAGCAAGGCTGATTCGCAACAATATCGAAACACTGGGGATTGGCGATATTACCGAGATTCTGGACGGGGATGTCGAGCAGGGACTGGAGCGCTTGGCGGCGCGGCACATTTTCGCGGATTTTATTTTCGTCGATCCGCCGTACGATCAGGCCGCGGAGTACGTGAAAACTCTGGAGTTCCTTGACGCTTCGCACCTGCTCGCGCCCACCGGAACCATTATCGTCGAGCACTTTCACAAACTGGAGTTGCCCGGGCGGCTCGAAAAACTCGAATGCGTTCGCATCAAGGAACAGGGCGACGCCACGCTGAGCTTTTACCGCATCGTCGCCGCCGCGTAGGGTCCCACAATGACCCACGTACTCACACGGGTGATTCTTCCGATACCAACGCACAATCTCAGCAACACAGATTGACTCCGGTGTTATACAAAGAAGCGGTCTGGGAGCTTGTCGATCCCGCTCTGGCGCTCCCTCCCGGAGCAGGTCGCTCGATTTTCCCAAGCGCCGTTTAAATTTAGCCGCACCGCGGTTCCTTTCGGATCCGCCAATTGATGAGGAGGATTTATGAAATCCAAGGTCGCATGTTTGGCTCTGATGGCAACTCTTGTGCTCCTATTCGCTTTCTCCGCGGCAGCTCCTGCCGCTCCGAATAATGGCTCCTCGGCCGCCGCCGCGGCTCCGGCACCGGCTCCAGCCGCAAAACCAGCCCCGGCTCCCGGCCCGCATCCGGAAATCGAAGATGCGATCAGGTCTCTGCATCACGCCAAGGACCACCTCGAGCATGCGAATCACGACTTCGGCGGCCACCGCGTCGATGCCATTCATGCCGTCGACGAGGCCATTCACCAGCTCGAAATCTGCCTCAAGTATTAATTCACTCAGGCCTTCGCTCTTTCCGGCAGCGTCCGGGGCTTTGCTGCTCCCGGCGCTGCCTTTTTTTCTCCACGAATATTCTGTAAAGAACTGCCGAGTCGCGCGCGCCATGCCAACCGCGCGGAGTATAATGGCGCCGCGTGCAAACCCAGGGCGGAACGGGGGAAGGTCTGGACCTGCGCACAAATCTGCGGCTATCGAACGTCCACTGGCAACCGCGTGCACAATCTTTTGTCGAGAGCCTGCGCGCTGTTCTCGCGCCGCCTCCGGCGGATTTCGATCCGGCGGCGGCGCCGTCGAGTTCGTGGCGTTCGTCCTTGGTAGAAGGACGCATACCTCGCGCATCCATCGCGGCCTCAGCGGCATGGCATATTCTGATGGCCGGAGTCATTCTGCTTCCGCTCGGCCATCCCCTCGAAGCGCGGTCGCCCCGCACCCACCCGTCGTACCAACAAACGGTTCTTTACGCTCCGCGCGATTTGCAAACTGTCACTCCCCGCGGCCGTTCGCCGCTCGCTGCGCCGCCGCGTTCTGAATCCGCCATGCCCACGCCCGCACCACGAGGCGCGGACGCTTTCCACCCGCGCCAAACAATCGCGTCGCTCCCCGAGCGTTGGACCCATCCGCGCCAGACACTCATTCGCCCGGACGCTTCACCCGCGCCCCCCAAGATCAGCACGCAACTACCGAACATCGCGGAATGGGCCGGCGCGCCTTCGATCCCGGAGCCGAGGCTGCAGTTTGCGGCCGCTACGATTACCGTCAGACCTCACGTGAATAACGCGCCGGAACTCCCCGCGCCCGATATGAAGTCCGGCGCACCCACGAATCTCAATCTCGGGCTTTCTACCGCCGCGAATCCTCTGCCCGCCTTAACCGTGAACGCCAACATCGTGCCGAGCGCGCGGCGAAAAACTCCGGCGGCGGATGCGCCTCCCGAGCAGGAAATCGCTCCCACCATGTCCGGTGAATCCGCTGGCCTGCAACGCCTCATCGCCATCTCCGCCGATCCAGCGCCGCCGGCTCCGCTCCGCGAGCCGCCCAACGGAAATCTTTCCGCGCGCGTCTTGATTTCGCCCGATGGTTCGCACCCCGGCGTCCCCGGAGGATTGCCCGACGCGCCGCGCGGCAATTCCGGGTCCAGCGCCACTCGTGCAGGCGTCGGCGGTGAGCCAAATGGCGCAGGTCCCGCCGAAATCAGCATTACCGGCGCTAGCGCGGCAAATTCCTCCGCGCTGGTGAGCGCATCCGGCAGAAGCGCCGCGTCCGATCCGCACCGTGCCGCGGCATCTCGAGCCGAGCCGTCGGTGCCGTCGGGCAACGCCGCAACTCGCTCCGTTGCCAACTGGGACCCCAGCGTGCCGCCGGAAAGAATTCTGCGCGACGTGCAGGTCGGAACGATCCACGTCAACATGCCCAATCTCACCAGCGCCAGCGGAAGTTGGACTCTGAAGTTCGCTCGCCTCGATGATGGAACCACGCCCAAGCTGGCGTACACTCCCCAGCGCGAAGTCACGGCCCCGGTGCCGCTGCGCAAAGTGGATCCCCGGTATCCGCCGGAGTTGGTGAAGGAACGCATCGAGGGCGAAGTGGTCCTCTATGCCATCATTCGCAAAGACGGATCGATTGACAGCATTCAAGTGATGCGCAGCCTCGATCCGCAGCTCGATCGCAACGCCATCGCCGCACTCGCGCGCTGGCAATTCGGTCCCGGCACGCTCGACGGCCAAGCCGTCGACGTCGAAGCGGTCGTTCACGTCCCGTTTCGCGCCCCGGCCCTGCCGTAAGATGGAGCCACCAACTTGAACCTGGAACTCAGCGAAGAACAAAAACTCCTGCAGCAAACCGTGCGCGATTTCGCGCTCTCCGAAGTGAAGCCTCGCGCCAAAGAACTCGACGAGTCCGGTCACTTTCCTCGCGATCTGTTTGCTAAAGCCGCCGCGATCGGCCTGTGTGGAGTCGCTATGCCCGAGAGCGAAGGCGGCGCAGGAATGGATCACATTTCCTACGCCATCGTGATCGAAGAAATCGCGCGGGTCTGCGCTTCCACCAGCGTCATCCTCTCGGTGCAGAATTCGCTCTACTGCGATCCAATCCACCGTTTCGGCACGGACGAGCAGAAAGCCAGATTCCTCGCGCCCTACGCCCGCGGCGAAAAAATCGGCTGCTACGCGCTCACCGAACCGCAAGCGGGTTCGAACGCCGCGGCCCTCACCACCAAAGCCGCACTGCGCGGCGATCGTTACATCGTGAACGGAACGAAAGCGTGGATCACCAACGGCGGCGTGGCCGATGCGGCCATCGTCTACGTCAATACCCATCCCGAGAAAGGCGAAAAGGGGATCACCGCGCTGGTGATCGAAAAAGGTACGCCCGGCTTTCGCGTGGGCAAGGAAGAAAAGAAACTGGGCATCAGCGCCACTGCTTGCACCGAACTGTCGTTCACTGACTGCGAGGTGCCGGTGGCCAATCGCATTGGCAACGAAGGCGAAGGCTACAAAGTCGCGCTTTCCACGCTGGATGGCGGGCGCATCGGCATCGCCGCGCAGGCTACCGGAATTGCCCAGGGCGCATTGGACGCGTCGATCGTCTACGCGCGCGAACGCCAGGCCTTCGGCCACCCCATCGCCGATTTTCAAGCCATTCAATTCATGCTCGCGGATATGTCCACGGACATCGCCGCGGCTCGCCTGTTGGTCCGCCGCGCCTCGTGGAAGCAGGACGCTGGCGCGCGCTTCACCATGGAAGCTTCCATAGCAAAATTGTTCGCCAGCGAAATGTCCACCCGCGTCGCGCACAAAGCGATCCAGATCCACGGCGGCAACGGCTACAGCCGCGAATACCCGGTAGAACGCGCCTATCGCGACGCGCGCATTACTGAGATTTACGAAGGAACCAGCGAGATCCAGCGCCTGGTGATCGCCTCCTGGGTCCTGAAAAGCTACTAGCCGGTCCGGTTTCACGCAGTCGGTTCTGCGGTGTCGGTTGTGCGCGGTTTATCTTTACCGGTGCCCCATTCTTCCCGGTTTGCCATAGCGCGCTGTGGCGCGAAGGCCAACGGGAAGGGTGGGCGTTTCGACGACCACGCGCGTGAGCCACAACTAACAAACAACATGCTCGATCTCGAATCCTTCCGCCACTTCGATCCAGACCACGACGCTGATTTCTTCGCCGACATTCCCACCCGGCCCGGCGTCTACTTACTCGAACCCACCGCACCGAACGCCCAACCCTACATCGCCCGCAGCGCCGATTTGCGCCGTGCCGCCCAGCGTCTGCTAGGCCCTCCCGAACCGCAATCGCGCCGTCTGAACCTACGCGAAGTGATCGGCGGGATCCGCTATCGGGTCACCGGATCGAAATTCGAACAGCTACTCACGCTGTACGATCAGGCGCGCTTCCATTTCCCCCGCCGCTATCGCGACTTCATGCGTTTGCGACCGCCCGCACTGCTCAAAGTGAATCTTCGCAACGACTATCCGCGCTGCTACGTCACTCGCCGCCTGCTCTCCGATGGCGGACTCTACGTCGGCCCATTCGCCTCGCGCCGTTCCGCCGCGTCTTTCTCCGAAAGCCTGCTGGATCTTTTCAAAACGCGCCGCTGCCAGATCAAGATTCGCCGCGATCCAACGTTTCCCGGCTGCATTTATTCCGAGATGAAAATGTGCCTTGCGCCCTGCTTCGCCGGCTGCACCCACGAAGAATACTCGGCGGAAGTGGCGCGCCTGGTGGCGGCGCTCACCTCGGCCGGCTCATCGCTCGAACAATCACTCGAACGAGAACGCGAGGCCGCCTCCGCATCGCTGGACTTCGAACGCGCCGCTGCAGTTCACAAAAAGATAGAGAAGGTCAACGGGGTGCTGCGCGGGCTCCCCGAGCTGGCGCGCCCGATCGAGCACCTCGACGCGGTAATTCTGCAGCGGGGCGGCGGGGAAAACAGCGTCATGGTCTTCTGGATTCAAGCCGGCACGATCGCCGGCGCGTTCCCGCTGCGTTTCAGCGAATTATCCAGCGAACCACGCTCGCTCGACGGGATCCTGCGCGCCCACCTCGAACCGGCCGAAGTAGACGCGTCCGACGCTCGGCCGATTACAGCGTCCGAGCGCGCCGAACATATATCCTTGGTCGCGCGTTGGTTTTACTCCAAGCCCCGCGAGGGCGAAATTTTCTTCCGCAATCAGACCTGGCCGTACCGCCGCATCGTGCGCGCCTGCTCGCGCGTCCTGGCCGGTCCCACGCCTCCATTACCTGCAAAACCGCCAGCGCTTCTTCCTCCTGAAAATTAAGGCTGGTAGCTGCCAAATTGTGGACAACGCTCAAAAATATTCTTATGCGTAACGTCCGCATCCGCGCGCTTCTCAGCGTAAAATGAAACGATGGCCGCAAGTGACACCACAACGACCGCGCCTCCCGAAGTTCCGGTCCCCGAAGAACTCGGCCAGCGCTCCCGTTTCGCCATAGCGTTTCGCGCGCTGGGACATCGCAATTTTCAGTACTTTTTCAGCGGCCAAATGATTTCGCTGATCGGCACCTGGATGCAGACCATCGGCGAAGCGTGGCTGGTCTACCGCCTGACCCATTCCGGATTCTTGCTCGGTGCGGTCGCGTTCGTCGGGCGCTTCCCTATTTTCCTCTTCGCGCCGCTGGGAGGAATCGTGGCCGACCGCTGGAATCGCCGGCTCGTAGTCATCGTCACCCAAGTCTCCTCGATGATCCTTGCTTTTATTCTGGCCGCGTTGACCCTCACCCATCTCGTCACCGTTTGGGAAGTGATGTTGCTGGCCGCGCTGCTGGGCATCGTTAACGCGTTTGACATCCCCGCGCGCCAAACTTTTCTGATGGACATGGTCGGCCGTTCCGATCTGATGAACGCCATCGCTCTCAACTCTTCGATGTTCAACGGTGCGCGCGTTCTCGGTCCGGCGGTCGCCGGAGTTCTGGTGGCTTCGATCGGCGAAGGCTGGTGCTTCTTTGCCAACGCCGTCAGTTATATCGCGGTGATCGTCGGCCTGCTGCTTATGAAAGTGACTCCTCCACCGCGCGAAGAATCCACCGCCACGCCGCTCGAGCGCATCATGGAAGGCTTCCGATTTGTTTATCACACCACCCCGATCTTTGCTCTCCTGCTACTGATCGGACTGATCAGCCTGGTGGCCATGCCTTACACCGTGCTAATGCCCATCTTCGCGGACAAGATTCTGCACGGCAACGCTCGCACTCTCGGCGCGTTGATGGGCGCCACCGGCGTGGGTGCATTTCTCGGCGCGTTTACTCTGGCGCTGCGCACCGGCCTGCAGGGATTGAGCCGGGTGGTGGCGCTTTCCTGCGCGTCTTTCGGCGCCGCACTGATTCTGTTTTCGTTTTCCCGCTCGTTCTATCTCTCACTGCTTCTTCTGATCCCGGTCGGATATTCGATGATGTTGCAGATGGCTTGTTCCAACACGCTCATCCAATCGATGGCCCCTGACCGCCTCCGCGGCCGGGTCATGTCCTCGTACTCGATGATGTTCATGGGCATGGCCCCGCTGGGCGCGATGTACGGTGGCGCACTCGCGCAGCGAATCGGCGCTCCATGGACGGTAGCCATCGGCGGGATGGGAAGCCTGATCGGCGCAGCAATCTTCTGGCACTACGTGCCGCAAATCCGTACCGAAGCGAGACGCCTGATCCAAGCGCAACAGCAGGCCAGCAAAGCGCAACAGCAACAGCCCGTCGCCGCTCACCGCTGATTGAGGATTCCCGCCTGGTCCGCTCTTAGCCTTTGGCGGATGCTAACGGTATACTTCATTGCCTTTGTGCCGAGGAGCGATGAATGCCCAGCTATGCCACACCGGACGGAACGCGCAAGTACGCTTCGCGGTTCTATTCCGCTAACTCCGATCCTGCCGAGCAAAAAACCGCGCGTGGGCATTTCCGGGAGCGCGACGGCCTGCATTTTTCGTCGATCGGAATCGGCACTTATCTCGGCCAGCCTGACGTGATTACCGACCGGGGCTATACCGAATCGGTGGTTGCCGCGGTCGCGGGCGGCATCAACGTCATCGATACCGCGATCAACTATCGCTTTCAACGCAGCGAGCGCTCCATCGGCGCCGCGCTCAAGAAACTGGTGACCGCTGGTTATAGCCGCGAGGAAGTTTTTCTTTGCACCAAGGCCGGGTTCCTCAGTCCCGACGGCAGCATGCCCGCCGACCCCGCCGATTATTTTTTTAAAGAGTACGCCGAGCGCGGCATCTTCGGTCCGCAAGACATCGCCGCCGGGTGCCACTGCATGGCTCCGAAATACCTGGCCGACCAACTCGATCGCAGCCGCCGCAATATGGACGTCGAGTGCGTCGACGTTTTCTACCTCCACAATCCGGAAACCCAGCTCGCCGAGATTCCGCAAGACGAATTCCTAAGCCGCATCCGCGCCGCTTTTGAATTTTGTGAATCCGCGGCGGCGGACGGAAAACTTCAGTTCTACGGTGTGGCCACCTGGAATGGTTTTCGCCAGGACCCTGGCGCCAAGGACCACCTATCGCTGGAAATGCTGGTGGGAATCGCCACCGAAGTGGGCGGCGAAAACCATCGCATGCGCTTCGTGCAGATGCCGTTCAATCTGGGGATGCCCGAAGCTCTGGTGCGTCCCACGCAAAAACTCGGTGCGCGTTCGGTCTCCATGGTGCAGGCGGCGCGCCCGCTTAATATCACCCTGATTACCAGCGCGCCCACCATGCAAGGCCAGCTCGCGCACAACCTGCCGAGATTCGTGGCGGAATCTCTCGGCCTGAACACCGATTTCGAGCGCGCCGTGCAGTTCGCGCGCTCCGCTCCCGGCATCACCACCGCGCTGATCGGCATGGGCCGCGTCGAACACGTTCGGGCCAACCTGCCGTTAGCCGCGGTCCCACCCGCCAACCGCGAACAGATCCTCCGGATTTTTCAGCAGACCCGCTAGCCGTCCGTCCCCACACGTATTTTTGCAGTTTGCCGCTTCTCGAAATATCTATATCCCGTAGAATCAGTTAGTCCCGAAACCTAATCCGCACAGACCCCTGGATTGGGAAATCGAGTCCCGATCCAAGCACTATTTTCTGCAATTTGCTGCCTTTCAGAATTTGCATACCCATTAGAATCAGTGGCTTCCATATTTTAATCACCGCAGATGCCTGGTCTGGAAAATTGCGCCATTCGGGGATGTCATTTACTTGCTTTCCGGCCGTACCCAGGAGGCTTCTTCGTTCATCATGGATTTGTCCCCTTTCGAGTCGAAACTAGCGACCGCGCCGGTAGTGCTGGAGCGATCACTTCTGTGGACAAGGCGAGGGAGCAGCGCTAAGCGCCGGTGGGGAACAAGCGCGGGGCCAACCATGAATCGATGGCCGCGCCGAGCTGATCGAGCTTGCCTTTCAGAAAATGGTCCGCGCCATCAACGATCACCAATTTTTTCGGTTCGGGCATGGCGGCAAACAACGCCTCAATGCTCTTTAGCGAAGCAAACTCATCCTGGCTGCCCTGTACGATGAGTTTGGGCTTCTGGCAGTGGTGCAGAAAATGACGGTCCAGTGAGTCGAGCACATTGTCGGTCGGGAGTCCCACGCCAATGAGTTCCCCGACGCGCTGGTCCTCACATCCCACCTTCAATCCCACTCGCGAACCAAAGCTGAATCCGGCGAGCAACAGCGGCGTTTGCGGAAATTCCCGCGCGAGATCATCCAGCGCGGCGTGCACGTCGTCCTGCTCGCCGATGCCGTTGTCGTGCGTGCCTTCACTCAAACCCGCGCCGCGAAAATTAAATCGCAGCACGGGAAGTCCAAGGTGATGCAGGGCCTTGGCGGTTTGAAACACCACTTTATTGTGCATGGTGCCGCCGAAAAGCGGATGAGGATGACAGACCACTGCCGCGCGCGGCGGGTGGGCCAGCGGCGAAGTCCATAACATGGCTTCGAGTTTGCCGGCAGGCCCGTCCAGAAAAAATGCGCGATGGAAAATTTCGGCCATTCGAGGTGGCTAGCCGCGGAGGGGTCCAGCGCGGCGAAATTCCTTGCGGTAGTCGGGACCGGAGATATGGACCATGCGACACATTTCGTACATCCGGGAACGAATGCGGGGCCCGACGCGATCGGCGAGCTTTTCCTCCAATGCGTTGGGATTCCTGATCGCGGCAATGCCACTCTGCTCACGCGGAGTATCGGCATCAAGAAAATTCGTAGTCAGCAGCGTCACGCGATTCGCGTTGTAACGTGTGTTCAGGATATGGCCCACAGTTTCAAGGGCCCACGGTGATGGCTTACTGGATCCCAAATCGTCGAGCAAGAGCACTTCCACCGTCAACACCGGCTCCAATACGCCCATCTCGGTCACCGGATTGTCCGCACTATAGCTGGCCTGAATTTCCTTGAGAAGTTCTCTGTAATCGTAGAAAAGACCAGAATGCCCACGCAGAACTACTTCCTGCAGCGCGGCCACCGCTAAGTGTGTCTTGCCCACGCCGCATGTTCCCATTAGCAGGAGTCCGTGATCGGTGCTCGCGGGGAAATCACGCGCAAAGCCTTGCAGATTTAGCTTTGCTTGGACCAAGGTCTGATTCCAAAACTCGATCTCTGCCGGTGACGCGCCGGGCCGATCGGTATCAGTGTCGTAATTTTCAAAGGTACATTCTCGATACCGCTTAGGGATGCGTGCGCGGTCTAGTGTGCGTTCGGTGCGATCCGTTGCCGTGCAATCGCAGAGCACCGCGTAGCGGTACGGCTCGCGCGCCACGGCGGTGCCATCGGCGCCGCCGTGCGCGTCACCGTTTCCGTGGCCGAGTACTAGCTTGGTTTCGACGGCAGGAGCAGAGCCGGCCGCTGCAGTACCGGGGGCCAGCAACTTCCATCCGTCTCCGTGACACACAGGACAATCCGATCGCGCCATGAAAGAAGCATAAGCGCGCGCGGCGAGCCGCGCAAGCGCACCCGCCTTGTGCAAAGCGAGATTCCTGTGGAAAGAAACCTCGTGTTCCAGAAAATGAGCTGCGGCTGTTGAGAACGAATGCGCCTGTACTGCTTAGATTTTGGTTTTGGGACGCTTGATGGAAAAACTTCTTTGGTTACGGAGGTCTGCTACCATCCGAATTGTTTAGCCCTGCCTTTCAGCGTCCCAATGGTTCGCGCCGCTATACCAGTTTAAGAATCTGCTGCCGGCCCATGGATTTTCCAGCCCCTGATCAGCAGCCAAAGCATGAAGAATAGTTCACCCAGGAACTATCCGGCGATAGGGGGGTTCGGCGACACCGGGATGACAATTTAGAAGTCCATTCCGGCCGAAGGCGGCAAACATAAACCCCAGTCTCGGGCCCGGGGGCTCCCGAGAGAATTATCGATTCGCGAGCGATCGCTGCGGTCCAACAACGAGCGGATGTGGTAACGTAAACCGTCAACCAGGAGGTTTCCCCTATGCTCAATCCCACCGAGAAACGATCGGGACCCGTGCTGGCCTTCTGCGCCGCTCTTGCTTTGCTTCAGCTTACCGCTTCCTGCGGCCCGGCGCCGCCGCCGGATAACCGCGCGGCGGATGTAAGTGCTCTTCGAGATTTGGACGCCCAATGGGCCAAGACCGCCGCGACCAATGACGTGGACGCAACCGTTGCGTATTACAGTGATGACGCCTCGCTGCTGCCTGCCAACGCACCGATAGTCACCGGCAAGCAGGCAATTCGCGCGGCGTGGGCCGCCATTCTCGCGCCGGGCGTTTCTCTGTCGTGGTCGGCCGACAAAGTGGAAGCCGCGCGATCCGGCGATTTAGCCTACATGACCGGCAGCTACACAATGAGCACGAAGGAATCGCTGAACAAAGCGCCAGTGACGGAGCACGGCAAATACGTGGAAGTGTGGAAAAAACAGGCGGACGGAAAGTGGAAAGTGGTGGCGGACATATTCAACTCCGACGCGCCGCTATCGGCGCCCGCTGCTGCACCACCAGCAAAAAAGACGAAACATCAAGGAAAGCACGCGAGAAAACATCACCGATCTTAATTTCGTCGGCGTTGTGGCGCCGCCGTCGTGGTGCGCAGCCACTCCTAGCGGTGATTTTGCATGCGAACGCGGACTCGACTTGCTCGCTTACGCGGGCTGCTGGATTGAAGGATTGGAGTTGGGGTTTCTGAGTGGGTGGAAAGGCCGCCGGCAGGAGTGGCTGCGCCACAACGACTTCCAGACTAGGGGAGTTGCCTACTTTTCGACGCGGATGACGCGGGGCGGGGCGGTGCGAACGATCGCGTTGCGCAGCTTGCGGTCGTCTACGCTGCGGAAACCTTGGGACAGTTCGCCGCGGACGAAGCCGATGAACGCTTCCATCTGATTCTGCATCTGGCCCATTTTGTCGCGCATGTTCAAAATAATTTCGATGCCGGCCAGGTTCACGCCTAATTCCCGGGTCAGGTTCAAAATCACTTCCAGGCGTTCGAGATCACCATCGGTGTACAGGCGCGTGTTGCCTTGCGAACGCGACGGCTTTAGCAAGCCGACGCGCTCGTAGAGGCGCAGGGTCTGCGGGTGGATTTTGTAGAGCTCGGCTACTGCGGAAATCATGTAGCCGGCTTTCGCTCTTTTTCTTGGACGATTGCTCATTGGTTGCTTCCTGCGTGCGCGCCGCCCGCGCTTGACTACGCCTTGGTCTTGGCGCCCACCCTTCCCGTCCGCCTTCGCGCAAGAACGGCGCTACGGCGGACCGGGAAGAATGGGGCGCCGGAAAAGATAAAAGCGTAGAACCGTACTTCAAAACACCCGGGGCCCGAACCCGCCGCGGCTTACAACACGGCTTGGGCAAAAATCTCTTGCCGCGGGTCTTCTGGGGCGGCCTTCGCCAGTTCTTTTAGCAAATTGCGCACGCGCTCATCTTCTGGGCGTGGCACTATTACCTGGACTTCTACGATCTGGTCGCCGCGCTTGCCGGGATGGCGCGCCGACGGTGCGCCTTTTTCGCGCAGGCGCAGCTTCTTGCCGCTGTCGGTGCCCGGCGGGATGCGCACTTGCGCGCGGCCATCGATCGTCGGCACCTCGACCTTCGCGCCCAGGGACGCCTCGGTCACGGTAATCGGCACGTGAGTGTACAAATCATCGCCGCGGCGCTCAAAAAATGGATGCGGATCCACCTGGGTGATGATGTATAGGTCGCCAGGAGGACCGCCCATCACGCCCGCGTTACCACGGCCAGCCACGCGCACTCGCGAACCGGTTTGCGCCCCGGGCGGAAAGCGAACGTCGAGGGTCTCGGTGCGCCGCACCCGCCCTTCTCCGCCGCAATTGCGGCAAATGGTTCGGTTGCGGCCGGTGCCACCGCATCGCGAACAGGCCACTTGGAAGCGCATCTTCCCGCTGGTTTGCATCACCCGGCCAGTGCCGCCGCACGCGGCACACGTGGCGGGCTGGCTGGCGTCTTCGATGCCGCCGGTGCCATGGCACACCGGGCAAGTATCCAGGCGCGCGTAAGAGACTTTTTTCACCGTGCCGCGCATCGCTTCGGAAAAACTGATATTTACTTGATACTCGAGGTCGTCTCCCGGCTCCGGCCCGCGCGATTCCTGCGAGGCATTCGCGCCGCGGAAAATTTGGCTGAAGAGATCGCGGAAACTTCCGCTGCTGCCTCCGCCGCCTACCCCTTCCCCGCCACCAAAATCAAATCCGCCAAAATCGAATGGAACTTCCTGCCCCGGCGCCGGACCTCTGCCTCCGCGAGATGGTCCCGGCCCTTGCCCCGGGGTGTTGAAACCGAATTGATCGTAGGTCTGGCGCTTCTTGGTGTCGGAAATTACGTCGTAGGCTTCCTGGATTTGCTTGAATTTTTCTTCCGCCGATTTGTCGCCGGGATTCAGATCGGGATGGTATTTTCGCGCCAGTTTGCGGTACGCCGCGCGGATGTCCTTTAGCGGAGCTTTCCGCGGCACTCCCAACAATTCGTAATAGTCTTGTTTCGCCATTTTGACTTGGTCCGATAAGTCTGAAGAGCCGGCAAAAATCCAGCTCGCCGCTCGCCCCTGTCTTCTATTTTGCGGCGTCTACTTCGATTCCGCGGCAGGCGCGAGCGTCTTCCAATTCTCGTTCCACTGGTTCATTTCCTCGGCTTCGCGCGCCAACTCTTCGCGATGCCGCTTCTGTTCCTCGGAGCGCGCGCCCATGGTCGCTTCTTTTCCGGTCGCCCGCGCGATCCATCGGTCGATCAATCCGATTTTCCACTCGACCTCCGCCGGGTCGGACTTGAACCGCAACAGCGTGCCGGTAATCTCCACCGATCGCGGCGGAAATTCCGGCGGCACTTCCTGCTGCATGTCGTAGAACAGCCGCCGCCAATCCGCCCGCGGCGAAGCGCTGAGCGCCACTTGGACCAGATAATAATTCTCACGAATCTTTTGCACGGCTTGCGGCGTGCCCGCCCGGTGAATTCCGTCCGTCGCCAATTTCGCTCCTGCCCCGCCGAATCAACGCCAAATCAAAACAGGGGCAAGCTTAGCTGCCTGCCCCTGCCGTTCCGGATGCGTGGCACCCGGCTTGGGTCTCCCAGTTAGTTCGGCTGCTTGGTGTCGTCGACGTCCACGAACTCGGCATCCACCACGTCGCCTGGTTTCCCACCGGCCGACCCGCCTTCCGCGCCCGCCGATCCGCTTCCATCGTGGGGTCCAGCGCCCGGTCCGCCCGGTCCACCCGGCCCGCCTGCACCGCCGCCCGCTGCCGCGCCGGCCGCTGCCTGCGCCTTATAGAGCTGCTCGGCAATGGCATGCGATGCACGAGTTAGCTTTTCGGCAGCCTTGTTGATTCCCTCTGCACCGCCGTCGGCAATGGCTTTCCGGACATCTTCCACCGCGGCTTCCGCGGCTTTCACGTCGGCCTCGGCGAGCTTATCGCGATTTTCGCGGAGCAACTTCTCCACCTGGTACATCAGATTGTCCGCCCGGTTGCGCGCTTCCGCTTCCACCACACGCGACTTGTCTTCATCGGCGTGCGATTCAGCTTCCTTGCGCATCCGCTCGGCTTCTTCCTTGCTCAAGCCGGTAGACGCAGTGATGGTGATTTTCTGTTCCTTTTGCGTGGCCATGTCTTTCGCCGACACATTCAGGATGCCGTTGGCGTCGATGTCAAAGGTCACCTCGACTTGCGGCGTCCCACGCTGTGCGGGCGGAATCCCCAGCAACTTGAACTTGCCCAGGGTGCGGTTTCCGCTGGCCACTGGCCGCTCGCCCTGCAACACATGGATTTCGACTTCGGTCTGATTGTCCGCCGCGGTCGAAAAGGTTTCCGACTTACGCGTTGGGATGGTGGTGTTGCGCGGGATCAAAACGGTCATTACCCCGCCCAACGTTTCCACGCCGAGCGACAGCGGAGTCACGTCCAGCAGCAGGATGTCTTTCACTTCGCCGCCGAGCACGCCGCCTTGAATCGCCGCTCCGATCGCCACCACTTCGTCCGGGTTCACGCCCTTGTGCGGTTCTTTCCCGTTGAAGAGCTTCTTGACGATGTCGACGACGCGCGGGATTCGTGTGGAACCGCCGACCAGCACCACTTCGTCGATCTTTTCCGGCGGCAGGCCCGCGTCGTGCAGCGCTTGTTTTACCGGCCCCACGGTGCGTTGCAACGTTTCTTCCATCAGTTGCTCGAGCGTCGCCCGCGACATTTTCATCTGCATGTGCTTCGGCCCGGAAGCGTCCGCCGTGACGAACGGGAGATTGATCTCAGTCTCGCTCAGCTGCGACAGCTCGATCTTGGCTTTTTCCGCGGCTTCCTTCAGCCGCTGGATAGCCATGCGGTCTTTGCTCAGATCGATTCCCGACTCCTGCTTGAACTGCTTCACCATCCAGTCCATGACCAATTGGTCGACGTCGTCGCCACCCAGGTGGGTGTCGCCGGCGGTGGACTTCACTTCCACCACGCCTTCGCCCACTTCCAGGATCGAAATGTCGAAGGTGCCGCCGCCCAAGTCGTAAACCGCGATGGTTTCTTCTTTTTTCTTATCGAGTCCGTAGGCTAGCGCCGCCGCGGTGGGCTCGTTGATGATTCGCAATACTTCCAGACCGGCAATCTCGCCGGCCTGCTTGGTGGCTTGCCGCTGGCTATCGTTGAAATATGCCGGGACGGTGATCACCGCCTTGGTGACCTTCTCTCCCAGAAAATTCTCCGCCGCGGTCTTCAATTTCTGCAGGATCATGGCGGAGATTTCCGGCGGGCTATACACTTTGCCTAAAATTTCCACGCGGGCGTCGCCATCGGCGCCGCGGACCACTTTGTACGGCACGCGCTTGGCCTCATCACTCACTTCGTCGAAGCGCCGGCCCATAAAGCGCTTGATCGAATAGATCGTATTGTCGGGATTGGTGATCGCCTGCCGCTTGGCCACTTGCCCCACCAACCGCTCCCCGCTCTTGGTGATCCCGACCACCGAGGGGGTAGTTCGGCCACCCTCCTGGTTGGGGATGACCACGGCCTCGCCGCCCTGCATCACCGACACCACCGAATTGGTAGTTCCCAAGTCAATTCCAATAATTTTACTCATTCCAGAGACTCCTTCGAGGGCACTGCTCTTGGCATTCCCTACCGCTCGCACAGTATACACATTGAGTGTCCTGTTGTCAAGATTATTGAGAGTGGCTAAGCTGCTTGCTTTCAGACCGCTAACCGCATTTCCGACCGCTCCCATCCCTATTTTCCCTCCCCTTACCACGCTTAGCCATAGACACCCGCCGCCCAGGGTTCTGCGGTTTTGTCGGTTTCAGGCGGGCCACTCTGACCCGGTTCTGGGAAGGATCGGAAGGGCGTTTGGACCTTTCTGAACTCCAAACCGGAACCCAGCATCCTACTTGCAGCCGTTTCCGGTGTGCTCAGGCCTCGGCCTCCACGGTGGGTGCCGATCGCGCGAAGCCGTCCGCGGATTTTGGCGAAACAATGCGGGAAACCAATATAGAATGACCGAAAGCGCTAGCACCTTTGGGAGGATTGCTTGAGGACGAAGCCAGCATGCGTGGGACACGGGACGACTGGGACCGCCGGGGTGGCAGTATGCCTGCTCGGGCTAGCCAGCTTGCTGAACTGGGCGCCTGCGCTGGGTCAAACCCACCCCGCTACCTCAAAATCTGCGGCGGCGAAATCTGCCGATGCCAAGCCGGCGGTGCCAGCCGATGTGGTCAAGGCTCTCGGTGACAAAGATGCTCCCGTGACCATGGAAGTCTTCAGCGACTATCAGTGTCCATCGTGCCGCGTTCTTTACGAGCAGACCCTCCGCCCGATGATCGGTGATTACGTCGCGGCCGGGAAAGTCTATTTGGTGCACCATGATTCCCCGCTGGTGATGCACAAATACTCGGGCATCGCAGCGCGTTGGGTGAATGCGGCGGCGGTAGTGCGCAAGTACCCCGAGGTGGAAGCGGCGCTGTACGATAATCAGGATGCTTGGCAGGCTAACGGCGAGATGGAGAAATTCGTGCAAGGCGCAGTGGGCCCGGCGGATTTCAAGCGCATGCAACAGCTAATGGTAGGCTGCACCGCGCTGTCCGGGCCGCAGATGGGCGGTGCTCCGGCCGCGCCGGGATGCGCCGTTGACCCGCTGATTGAAAAAGACATCGCGCTGGCCAAACAGGTGCCGGTGACGGCGACGCCTACCTACATTTTCATCTACAAGGGCAAGTCGTATCCTCCGGCTTCCGGATTAGTTTCCTGGCCGCTGCTGAAGCAATTCATCGATCAACTCTTGAGCCAATAACCATGCCTTTCCGATTGTCTGACAAGAACCGGCGTATCGCGCTGGTGATTGGCCGGCTGATTCTGGCGGGAATTTTTCTGGCGGCGGCCTACGGGAAACTGCGGCCGCAAATCCCGAATACCCCGTGGTCGGTGGCTTCGGTGAAGACTTCGCTTTCGTTCTTCGCGATGGCCGTGAATTCCTTCCAGCTTCTGTCGGACAGCCAGGTCAGTTTCGTAGCGCACACCCTGCCGTTTGCGGAATTGATTCTCGGGCTGTGGCTGCTGTGCGGATGGCAGCTTCCCTTCTCCGCGGCGGCGGCATCGGTGCTGCTGACCGGCTTTTTGGGCGTAATGGTGCGCACGTATAGGCAAGGGCTGGAAATCAATTGCGGATGCTTCGGTCCGGGCGAACGATTGGGCCCGTGGTCGCTGCTGCGCGATGGGATCATGCTGGCGTTTGCCTTGGCGGTGACGGTCATCGCTTTTCGGAGCCGGGCAAAAGGTGCTCGCGCGGGCGCAGAAACCGATTCGCGCGCGCTAGCGTAGTCCATTCGTTCCCGGGGTTCATTGTTCGGTTCATTCTTCGATCCGCCCCGTCTACCTCAGAGCACAATCGCTTCGCTATCCAATTCCAGGCGGTTCCCGTTACAGAGTAAGATGACGCAGGTTTTTTTCGGAGGCCGTGCATGGCTGGTATTTCGCGCACCCGCATTTTGATTTTCGCTGTGGCTTTTGCCGCTGCTGCGAGCGGTGACGGGAGCGCGGTCACCCGTGCGCAGAGCGTGCAGAGCGCGCCGATTGCGGCGAAGCAGCTGACCGTCGAGCGAATTTACAGCGAGCCCGATCTCAACGGATCGCTCCTCGAAGATGTGCAGTGGAGCCCGGACGGCAAGCAAGTGACGTTTTTCCAGGCCAGTGGAACCGGATTGGGGCCGAAAACGGAGTTGTGGAGCGTCGCTGCGGCTGATGGCGTGAAACATGTTCTGGTGGACGCTGCAAGAATCTCGCAGCTTCTGCCGCCGGACACCGAGCCTGCCAGCCAAGCCACCGGGCTCGGCCGGGTGGCCGCGCCCAAGTATTATTGGTCCGCGGATAGCAGCGAAATGGTGTTTCGCAGCGGGGGCAAACTCACTTGGCTCGATTTGCGCACCATGCAAACCAAGGCGCTCACCGACAGCAATGGCCGTGGCGCCAACAACAGCAGTCTTGGCGATATAGAAGATCCGAAATTTTCGCCTGACGGCAAGTTTGTCACCTTCCTGCGCGACTCGAATATCTGGATCGCCAACGTCATGAATGGCGAATCCCATCCGTTGACTAAAGGCGGCTCCGAGGCTCTGCGTGAAGGCCAGCTCGATTGGCTGTATCCGGAAGAACTCGACTGCGGCACCGCGTACTGGTGGTCGCCCGACTCCCAGCAGATCGCATTCCTTGCAATGGACGAGCGCCCGGTCGCCCAATATCCGATCGCCGATTTGTCCACCGGCGGTATCCAAAACACGCGCTACCCTCAGGCCGGCGAAGCGAACCCGGTGGTGCGCGTCGGGGTGATCGGCATCGGCGGCGGTGAAACCAAATGGATGGACACCGGCGCGGATAAAGATATTTACCTTCCGCGCGTGCAGTGGCTGCCCGATGGAAAGAACCTGGCGATCCAGCGGCTCAACCGCGCGCAGAACAATCTCGAATTGCTGTTGGCAGACGCCGCCACCGGAAAATCGCGGATCCTGCTGACCGAAACCGATCCCTATTGGGTGAACCTGGGTCCTACAAACATTGAATTTTTCACCGACGGACGGCGATTTGTGTGGCCCAGCGAGCGCAGTGGTTTTCGCCATCTCTACATTTACGACATCGACGGCAAGATGGAAACCCAATTGACCCAGGGAAACTGGGCGGTGGAAACCAGCGCCGGATTCGGTCCTGGGGCCAGCGCGGCTCTGCGGCTCGATGAAAAACACGGCTTCATTTATTTCCTATCGAACAAGGACAATCCGCTCGAGCTGCACCTGTTCCGGCTGTCGCTCGCGGACAAGACAGTTCGCCGCGTCACCAGCGAAGCCGGCACGCACGAAGTTTCGATCGCGCCCGACTGCACCGCCTTTGTGGACACTTTTTCGAACGCCATGACTCCGGTACGGCAGGATCTCGAGCGCATCGACGCCGCGCCGATCGCCGCCCTCAATGAAGATCGCGTGCCGGAGCTGGCCACGTATCGCCTCTCGCCGGTGGAATTTCTTACGGTGAAGGCCGGCGACGGCGTCGAGCTTGAGGCCTATACCATCAAGCCTCCGAATTTCGATCCGTCGAAAAAATATCCGGTGCTGGTCCAGGTGTACGGCGGCCCGGGCGTCCAAAACGTGCTCAACAAATGGGACGACGAAGCTTTTCTGTGGCACCAAATGATGGCCCAGAAGGGCTACATCATTTTCGCGCTCGATAATCGCGGCTCCTTGGGACGCGGCCACAATTTCGAGACTCCCATCTTTCATCATCTCGGACATTTTGAATTGGCCGATCAGCTATCCGGGGTGAGCTACCTGAAGTCGCTTCCTTACGTGGATTCGTCGCGCATCGGAATTTGGGGCTGGAGCTACGGCGGTTACATGACCCTCAACGCGATGTTCAACGCGCCGACAGTTTTCAAGGCGGGAATTTCCGTTTCGCCGGTAAGTGACTGGCGGCTGTACGACACCGCCTACACCGAGCGCTACATGGGCCGGCCGCAGGATAATCCAGACGGCTACCGGGATTCTTCCGTAGCCGCGCGGGCCAAGCAAATGCGCGGAAAGCTGCTGATCGCCGCAAGCACCGGCGACGACAACGTACACTTCGCGAACACCGGCGAAGTTCTCGACTATTTTATCTCCGACAAAAAATATCCCGAGATCATGGTGTTTCCCGGCCGCGGCCACGGCATCAGCGACTCCGCCGCACGCATCGCGCTCTTTCGCCGGATGACCCAGTTCCTGCTGGATAACCTGTAGCTATCGGCGCCAGCCGCGCGAAGCTGGAGCCGGGAGTGAGGGCGAAGTGACGGTGCGCGATCGGATCAAAGATTTGGCTGAGGCGACCGCTCTTTGAGAATAATTCCATGCTAAAGACGCGGCGGCTAGGCCTCGGAATTGGGGTTCTGGTAATTACGCTCCGAGAGCCCGGCACTCGCTGGTGGGTCGGCGGTCTAATTGTTTGCGCGGCGCTCGCCTTCGTTCTGATTCGCATCAATAACAACAACGGCGACCTTTAGTCTCAGCAAAGGTGCACACGTTTTGGACAACTCTGCGCCTGCCGATTCCTATTGGTATCGACGCGCGGGCTACCAGTGGACGCGGACGCGGTAGTCCAGGATTGCGCTGTCGTTCTTGGCTACTGGAATTTCGAATCCGATGGTGCCGGAATCGAGTTTCTTTCCAGGGAAATTGGAATTTAGGATTTCCCAGTCGCCCCCAACCGGCTCGCGAACCTCGACGGTGATCGGCGTGTCCTGGTGATTGCGAATCGCGATCTGGTATTCCATTTCGTGCACCCGCGCCGACACCCTCTTCCAATCCATTTGCGTGCGCTCGGCCACCACATCGAACGCGTCACCAACGTGAATCGAAACGTCTTCATCTTTGGGGGTGTGTGTGATGGAATCCTCGCCGGCGAACTGCGTTCCGCCTTCGGAGTCCGCCTGGTAAACGCGGACGGCGCCGGCCGGCAGCGGCATTCCCAGTCCTCCGCTTGCCGCGTTCTTGAATTTGTAGTAGACCATCACCGGCTCGGCGACCGGCTCGCCCGTTTTCTGTGCGTTCCGGTAGTACCCGGAATTCCCGGCAACTCGCAGTATTTTTTCCACCGGCACGTTGGTTGCGTTCAGCAAGCTGATCTGCTTGGACTCGGCGTTTTCCAGCGAAGTCCGGCGCGCCAGAGTGTATAGGTGATATTCCGAGAAGTTTTCCTGTTCAAACTGAGCCTGACTTTTGAAAACTCGCGCTGGCAACCCACCTGCCACGCCGCCAATAATACCCTGGTTGGCGCGATGTATTTGACCGGCTAGCAACTGCAACTTCGCGTTCGGGAAGGCCGTTCCGGCGTTGTTCACCACGGTCACCCAGCCGTTGAGGTCTGCCTGCTTCTCGTCGCGCTTCACGGTCAAAACGTAATCGGCCGACCAGCTCATGCCGCCCATCAGGTACGAGGCTTCCACTTGCTGCGCTTTCGCGCCGCGATTTTCGAGTGACCAGATTAGCGTGGGCCGGCTATGGAGATTCTCGGGCAGATCCGGGAAGCGGTAGGAATCGGTTCCCATTCCGGTGACGATCTCGTTGCCAATTTTCCAGACCGGAGCGTTGTTATTGTCCGAGAGCAGTAGCGCTTTGGTTTCCGTCCACTTGGTGGAGTTGTTCTCCTGCTCCTGGCGGACCAGGGTCACTTCCCGCCCGACGTATTTGTGCAGCAATTTCTGCGGGTCCAGCAAGTCGTATTCGTAGTCCTGTTCAGCCACCGAGAGGCGATCGGCCTCGGTTAGCGACCGTAGGTGCACGGTCACCGGATTAACGGTCGCCGCCACATCTTCGAATCGCAGACGAAACGCTCCGGTGGACAGCTCGAGCTTGCGGACGTCGCGCACCAGCGCCAGATCGGAGTTGTACACGGTCACCGCCAAATCGGTTTGATCCTTGAGGGTGGTCGCAGCATCGGTGGCCGCGCCCCGAGCGCCGCTGGCCTGTGCTCTGGCGAATTCCACATCCGGCAGGCCGGCGACCGCGATGACGGCGGCGAGCATCAGGATGCGAACCCTCCGTAATTGTGAATCCGAATTTACGTTGAGAATCAACATGGCTGCTCCTGTGACACCCGCCTTGAATATCCGGGTCATGCAAAAAATGTCGCACGGGCTTGCTCGCCGAGGCCGACTACCACCGGACGCGGACTCGGTAGTCCAGCGTGGCGGAATCGTTTTTTGCCACGGGAATTTCAAATTCGATGGTGCCGGAATCGAGTTTCGTTCCCTTAAAATTGGAACTTAGGATTTCCCAGTCGCCGCCGAGCGGCTCGCGGACCTCGACGGTGATCGACGCATCCTTGTGATTGCGGATGGTGATCTGGTACTGCATCTCGTGCACGCGATCGGCAATCCGCTTCCAATCCATTTGTTTGCGCTCGGCCACCACGTCGAAGGCGTCGCCCACGTGGATGGAAACATCTTCGTCTTTGGGTGTGTGCGCGATGGAATCCTCGCCGGCGAACTGCGTTCCACCCTTCGAATCCCCCTGGTATACGCGGATCGTGCCGGCCGGCAGGGGCATGCCCAGGCCCGCAGCCGTCGAGTTCTTGAATTTGTAATAGACCATCACCGGCTCGGTGACCGGCTCGCCCATGTTCTGCGAATTCCGGTAGTAGCCGGAGTTTCCAACTACCCGCAGTATTTTCTCGACCGGCACGTTCGTTCCGGTCAGCAAGCTGATTTGCTTGGACTCGGCGTTTTCCAGCGAAGTGCGGCGCCCCAGCGTGTATAGATGGTATTCGGAGAAGTTTTCCTGCACGAATTCAGGTGCAGGGGCAACTGTCACCGACTCGGCAGCAGCCGCCATGCCGAAACCTCGCCCGCCGTGCACCGCGCGGTGTACTTCGCCGGCAACCAGCTGCAGCTTGGCGTTCGGGAAGGCCGTCCCGGCGTTGTTCACCACGGTCACCCAGCCATCGAGGTCAGCCTGCTTCTCGTCGCGCCTCACGGTCAAAACGTAGTCGGACGACCAGCTCATCCCGGTCATCAGATACGAAGCTTCCACCTGCTGCGCTTTCGCGCCGCGATTTTTGAGCGACCAGATTAGCGTGGGCCGGCTGTAGAGATTTTCCGGGAGATCCGGGAAGCGGTAAGAGTCGGCTGCCATTCCGGTAACGATTTCGTTTCCAATTTTCCAGACCGGAGCGTTGTTATTGTCGGAGAGCAGCAGCGCCTTGGTCTCCGTCCATTTGGTGGAGTTGTTCTCCTGCTCCTGGCGGACCAGGGTCACTTCCCGCCCGACGTATTTGTGCAGCAATTTTTGCGGGTCCAGCAGGTCGTATTCGTAATCCTGTTCAGCCACCGAAAGGCGGTCGGCCTCGGTCAGCGACCGCAGATGCACGGTCACCGGATTGATGGTCGCGGCCACGTCCTCGAATCGCAGACGAAACGCTCCGGTGGGCAGTTCGAGCTTACGGACGTCGCGCACCAGCGCGAGGTCGGAGTTGTAGACCGTCACCGCCAGGTCGGTTTGATCCTTAAGGGTGGTCGCCGAGTCAGCGGCTGCGGCAGCAGCTGCGCTCTTAGGCGCGTCCGTCTGTGCTGCCGCGAATCGAACCCCAGAGAGACCACCCAGAACGGAAGCTAGAATCAGGATTCGGCCCCACAGAAACCGCCTCGAACAGTTTTCCAGGATCATGATTTCCCTCTCCGGTTCTCTCCACTGCGTCACATCTATGCCCGATCGACGCCATTCGAATGGCCTTAACCGCGCAACCAGTCACCCGCTCGCCGCTTCCGCCACTATCCCTGCGATCCCGGCCGACAAGCCTCGTCTGGCGGCTGCTCGCGGCCCTACCCTGTTAGAACGCGCTGCCCTTGGCAACTTGCAAAAAACTTTGCGGGTCGACTCGGCGAGGGTATGGCGCGGTCAATGGCCACTGCGGTGATTCGTTACCAAGGGCCCCGCGTGATGCTAATTTCCGGGCCGGACTGGCAAAGCCACTAGGGCCTCGCGCTCGGGCGACTTAGGCGCTGGCTGGAAGCGATCGGAGGGACCGCAGAATTCTCGTGGCCTGGCGGCTGATTTTTCGCCTTTCGCGGATATGCTTCGGCAACCGCCGCCTACGCACGGGTCCGGGAGGCGGATGTAACAGGGCGTAGGTCGCGATCTCGACCTGCATCCGGTTGTCAATCAATTGGAAGAGGTGCTTGCGTATATTGGCGACGCGGTTGCAATGCGATAACCTAAGCGGCAGTAAGTCAGGGCCGCACTGCCATTGCCGATGCGCCAATTCAGGGATATACATCACTAGTCCAAAAAGAGGGATGGCCCTAAGAGCATAAATCCTGGCGGTGGCCGGACAGTGGCGAGACGACGCTGCGCGTGGTGCGTGCTTTATGGGTCGTCCAACGCACTGTTATTACTTGATAACGCAGCACGCCGGGAACCGCCCGCGCTATGGGCGGGTGCAAAAACTTGGCTGGAAGGATTCTTGCCATGTACGTTTGCCGGGAATGCGAACAGGAATTGAACCAAAGCAGCGAACTCTGCCCGTATTGCGGCGCCGACCTCACCCAGCCGCCCGCCGGCGAGGTTGCTTCCACAAAAAAGCGAGCCAATCTTCCGCGGACGATCACCCTGTGGGGCATGATGATCGCCGCGCTGTGGGCCATTCTGTGGGTCGCGGTCCCGATGCGGTTTTCGAATCCCGCCAAGCAGTCGGAAACCCGCGCGCTCGAAGCGATCACCAATTTGCGTACCGCGCTGCACGATTACGCGGCCGCGCAAGGCGCGTACCCGCCTTCGCTCGAACCGATCGGCGAACCCGCGCGCGCCGCAGCGCAGTGGGCCCAGTCCGGCGGTTATTCTTTGCAATACACGCCAGCGGATCCCGTGCCCAACGGACGTATCGCCAACTATTCGCTCTCCGCGCGCGCCGGGAATTACGGATTCCGGAATTTTTTCACCGACGATTCAGCGGTGGTCCGCGCCACCCGCGAGGATCGTGCCGCCACCATTCAGGATCCGCCAATAAAATAATGGCCGGGGCTGGGCTGCGCACTGCGGTAACATTCTCACCGGCTTGGCGCCGGCCAGTACTTCTCGCGGCAGAAAGGTGCTGGATTGACCGAACGGAACATTCGATTCGCGGTTCCCGATAAGGGTGACGTGTCGGGGATTCTGTTACGTCCCGACAACGCGGAATGTCTGCTGGTGATGGCGCACGGCGCTGGGGCCGGGATGAATCATTCGTTCATGGCGGCGATGGCCGGCGAGCTGGCGGCGGCCAGAGTGGCAACATTACGATTCCAATTCCTCTATATGGAGCAGCGGCGAAAAATTCCCGACCACCCGACGGTGCTTACCGCCACCATCTTCGCGGCGGTGCAGGCGGCCTCGGAAGTGGCGCCGGACTTGCCGCTGTTTGCGGGAGGAAAGTCGCTGGGGGGACGAATGACCGCGCTCGCGGGTGCACAGGGCACCTTACGTGATGTTCGAGGCCTGGTGTTCTTCGGCTTCCCGCTCCATCCGCCGGGTCAGCCAGGAACGAAGCGTGCGGAGCGCTGGGGTGAAGTGAAATTGCCCATGCTTTTCTTGCAGGGAACGCGCGACAAACTGGCCGACCTCAATCTTTTGCGCCCGATCTGCGCCGGGCTGGGCGCGCGCGCCACACTGCACATAATCGAAACCGCCGATCACTCGTTCCACGTGCTGAAAAGTTCAGGTAGAACCGATGCCGATGTTCTGCAGGAATTGGCTCGAACCGCAAGTATGTGGGTCCATAAGCTGCTGAGAGAATAGCGCGAGTGTCGCCGGGCCAGGCATCTATTCGTGCCACGAGGCTGTCGTCGTCGACGTCCGCCGAAGCGTTTGTTTATCGTGGACGAGGGAAATTCGGTCTTGTCAGGTACCTGATAGAACGTGAGAGCGAAGTTCGTTGACCCGCTTCAGCCGTTGCGGCGCTTGGGTTCGAGGGAGGCAAAGAGTGCGAGAAGAGGTTAAAGCGGACGAGTTCTTGGCATAGGACAGTGGTGCGGGTTCAGCGATCGAATTCAGATTCAGGACGGCGATGCCCTTGCCAATACTCACAGTCCCAGTGACGGCGGCGTTGACACTCCCAGTGACCGGCACCGACGTGTTGGTGATGTGCGCATTGACGGTTGGCGTGTTCTCGACGTCCACGGCAGTAGCGGGGGCACCAGGCGCAGCGGCGGCGGCATGATGGCTTGCAAGAACCGACACAATAACCGCGCAAAGCCCCCAGCCCAAGGTCAAAAGCATAACCCTGACAAAATGTTTCATGGTGTTTCTCCTCTCTTAGTTGGGTTACTTGCGCAAAGCCCGTTGGCGGAGTTCCCGACTGGGACCTCCAGCTTTCGCGCATCGTACGCTTCTTCTTAGGGACTGATTTTCTGAGCCGTGGAACTGTGATCGCTTCCCGAATTTAACTTGGAACGCCCTTTTCGCCCTCCCGCTCGGCCCGAGGGCAACAAATAGGCCCACCGCGCGGGTGGGGCCGCACAGCCCATGCAAACTCCTATCTACTGCTGGAAGCCGCAGAGCGGATACAATGACTGCGTGACCGCAAGCGCACATCCTCACTTCATGTCCGCCAACGACCACCGGGATTACAAGAAGGCCGGTGAAAAACGTAGAGAACCCAGGCTGAAACCGACACTGGGGGCACCCACTTCGTTTCGCTCAGCGCCCCCATGGTCGATAAAGTTGCTTGATGTCCAAGAGAGAATCTACGAACCGCTCGCAACTGTATGGGCGGTTGGGTTTTCGGGCATTGGGGGATGGGGGGGTTGTCCGACTGGAGTCTCGGTCAACCTCGATTGCCTGTACCGACTCGCTGTCGTAGAATACGCGGCCAGTGCCAGAAACTCCGTCCATTGTCGGCCGCTCGATTTCCCACTACGACGTCCAGGAAAAGCTGGGCGGTGGGGGAATGGGGGTGGTGTACAAGGCCAAGGACACCCGCCTCGGCCGCAGCGTGGCGCTGAAATTTCTCCCCGACGATATTTCCCACGATCCTCAGGCCATCGAGCGATTCCGGCGCGAAGCGCGGGCCGCATCGGCGCTCAATCATGCCAACATTTGCACAATTTACGACATCGGGGAATTCGAAGGCCGGCCGTTTATCGCTATGGAGCTGCTGGAGGGCCAGACACTCAAGCATCGCATCGCCGGAAAGCCCATCGAAATATCGGCGCTCCTGGAGATCGGCATTCAGATCGCCAACGGACTCGATGCGGCCCACTCCAAGGGCATCGTGCATCGCGACGTCAAGCCAGCAAATATTTTCCTGGTGGATCGGGCCCAGGCAAAAATTCTGGATTTTGGTTTGGCCAAGTTAACGGCGGTGGCGCGCCAATCCGACCAATCGGCAGATGCCGCTGGGATGCGCACGAATTCGCATTTACTGAATGACGATCAACTGACCAGTCCGGGCAGCTCCTTAGGCACGGTCGCATACATGTCGCCGGAACAGGCACGCGGCGAAGAGCTGGACGCTCGCTCAGATTTGTTTTCGCTCGGGGTGGTGCTCTACGAGATGGCCACCGGGACTGTGCCGTTCGCCGGGGCGACCTCGGCGGTCGTTTTCAACGCGCTCCTGAATACCACCCCCACGCCCCCGAAAGAGATAAACGCGCGCCTGCCCATGGCGATGGACCAAATTCTTGGCAAGGCCCTCGAAAAAGATCCCGACCTGCGCTGCCAGACCGCTGCCGAATTCCGCGCCGACCTCAAGCGCCTCAAGCGCGACATCGAATCCAACCGCAGGCCTGGCGGTGAGAAGAGCGTTTCGGTTTCGGGTTCCGGCTCGGGAGCCAAAGCGGTTGCGGTCCAGCAAAAATCAGTCGCGGTGCTGTATTTTGAAAACCAGAGTGGCGCGAAAGAGGACGAGTACTTCCGCGACGGCATTACCGAAGACATCGTCACCGAGCTTTCCAAGATCAAACAACTGGAGATCTTTCCCCGCTCGGAGATAATCGCGTTCCGCGACAAATCAGTTACCGCGGCGCAGGTGGGCCAACAGCTCGGCGCAGCGTACATGCTGGAAGGTTCCATCCGCCGCGCGGGCAATCGCGTGCGCATCACCGCGCAGTTGGTGGAAACGTCCACCCGGCATTCCGTGTGGGCCGAGCGCTACGATCGCCAACTCGAAGACGTCTTCGCCATCCAGGAGGAAATCGCGCGAAGCATCGCCCAGGCTCTGCGCATCACCCTCACGCCGCAGGAAGAAAAAACCATGGCGCGCAAGCCCACGGAAAATCCGCAGGCCTACGATTTTTATCTGCGCGGAAGGAGCTACACCCGCCGCGAAAACATGGACTACGCGCTGCAAATGTTCGAGCAGGCCATCCAGCTGGACCCTAATTTCGCACTGGCGCACGCAGGAGTCGCTCACCTCTGTGGACTAATTTACGAGCTTCGCGAACAGAACTCGAAATGGATCGAACGCGGACTGGCAGCTTGCGATCGCGCCACGGCGCTGGCACCTGACCTGCCGGAAGTGCTGGTCGCGCACGCCCGCATCTTTTACGCGCAGCACAAATACCACGAGGCCGGGCTGCTCGCCCAGCGGGCCATCGAGCGCAAGCCCGATTGTGACGGAGCCTGGAACCTTCTCGGCCGCGCCTACTGCGAAACCGGCCGTTTCGAGGAGGCCGCGGCGCTCACCGAGCGGGCCATCGAAGCCAACGGCGACGACTACAATACTTACATTCCCTTCGACCAAGCCCTGGAGGTAACCGGCCGAAAAAAGGAAGCGGAGCACGTACGCGAGCGGATGCTCAAGGTTCTGCGCCAACAACTTGAATTAGTGCCGGAAGACGTGCGGGCCCGTATCTTGCTGGCTACGCGCCTCGCCCATTTCAATCAGGCAGACGAGGCCATCCGCCACCTGCAGACCGCCGTCGCCCTTCGCCCCAATGACCCTAGCACCCTCTACAACGCCGCTTGCACGTACGGTATTCTTGGAAAGAAAGCGGAGGCGTTCGAAACCTATAAGAAGGCGCTCACCTCCGCCTCGAACAGCCAGCATTACAAGCATTGGGCCGCGAACGATCCCGATCTCGCGTGTCTGTACGACGACCCGGAATTTCAGAAACTCGTCGCCATCAGCGAACCCGCAGCGTCGTAGGTCTCCATAACACACTTGCTCCCGAACGCCAGCCCAAGGTGTAGAACATCACGCAGCTCTCAGATCGGTCTAAAGGTCCCCAAAGGCCTCAACGGCCTTCGGACCGGTGAATTTCAAGAACCACTGGACTCATCCAAGCACTGTGCAGTGGCGTCCTGGCCGCGACAAACCGCGAACCAATAGCCGGAGGGTACCAAGAGTACTAATGAATTCCACGCTCAAAAATTGATTGAGAGTCTTTTCTTTTCTTTTTTCCTAGCGCAACGGCCCGGCTGGCCGCCGAGTCGCGCGCTAAGATCAGTGCATCGCAACGTGCACGGTGGGCTGCCCAACGGAAGGAAAAAGCGAAACAGGCGACTCCGTGAGCGAAATCAACATCGACACGAACTTTCGGCTCCTTCGAGCTAATGCAGTTTGGCGTACTCCGCTTTCGCGGCGATTAAGACGGGGATGTCGGGGTCGGCGTCTTTCCACAACGTGAAGAAATCCTGATAGACACTCTTTGATTTTGCGGTGTCACCGACCAGGGCGTATGCGCGGCCAAGTCCGAGATGTGCCAGCGCGCCAATCGCTGCATTCCCAACCAGGCTTGCGCGATCGAGAATCTTTTGAAACTCGCCGGCGGCTTCGGCGCCGTGCTTGGCCGCCAGATAAGCTTCGCCTCGCAAGTAAATCGGATAGAGCGCAAAGGTAAAGGTGCTGTTGGTCTGGCCCAATTCGTAGGGGGCGGACGCGGCCAGCGCATCGATGGCGCGTTTGCCGTCGCCATTGTGAAGCGCCAGAGCGGCGGCAATCATCGGCAAGTATTCGGAATGTACGATCGTATCTTCCTTGAAATTTTTGCCCAATTCTCCGGCCAATCGCTCGGCTTGCGCGGAATCGCCGGCTAACCCGAACGCGATGGCTGAAAACGCTTGCGCCTGTCTTCCGCTTGATTGCGCGACGGCGGCCTGGGCGTCTTGCTTTGCCGCTGCCAGATCACTCAGCAACGCCTCGCGAATCGAAGCGTGCGCCAGATATTCTGCCGCGGTTTCTTTCTCGCCGGCTCTTTGCGCGGAATCGGCAGCGCGGCGCATCAGATCGCGGCTCTTAACGAGCTCTCCGCCATAGGCCGCGGTTTCGGATTGCAGGAAGAGGATTTGATCGTCGATCCCGGGTTTCCCAATCGCCTGTGCGACTTGCTGATCCATTCCGGCCGCGTCGTGTTCCAGGAAATTCACCATGTAGACGACAAGTGGGACCCAAGGCGATTCGGCGCCGCGGGCGCGGGCGCCTTGTAGAGTAGCCTTGGCTTCGTCGAGCCGGTTGAGCCACTGATCGGTGTACATCAGATTCGCAAGATTGTCTCCGCTGGCGGGGTTGATACTGTAGGCCTCCTCTGCTGCTCGATGGCTGGTCGCGTAATCTCCCAGCGAGAGGTAAACGAGCCACAACATTAACTGAGGGTCCTCGTCACGCGGATAGGTTCGCGCCCACAACTCCGCCGCCGTGCGAGCTCCCTCAAGATCTCCCAGGGCAAAGAACTGATAATAAGCGGTGATGCTGAGTTGTTCTCCCTCTGTGGTGCGGTCGCGCAGCTCGTACGCTTTGCGCGCGGATTCGGCGGCGCGGGCGAGCTCCCCGAGTGGATAGTAACTTTCTGACAGCCGCAAATATGCCATGGCGAAGTGCGGATCCAAAGAGATGGCCCGTTCGAACAGCGGAATGCCGGCCGCGTAATCATTGACGACGTCGATGGTGTGATTGCCGAGGGTATAGGCTTGCAGTGCCTCGAGCGACGGAGTGGTGACGTTCTCCGGTGGCGCTTCGTATTTTTGCACCGAAGCGAGCGACTCTCCCAATTTGCTGCGTAGCTTGGTCGCCGCGTCTCCCAGAGCTTTGAGGACTTGCTCTTTCCCGGCGGCCGATTCTTGCTCTTGGGCGAGCATGTCGCCGTTGCGGCAGTTCACCGCTTTGAGGCCGATAACATACTGGCTGCCCAAACTGCTGACGGAGCCTTCAATCGTCACGGCGCTCGCGGTGCGCTGGCAAACCTCGCGCGCTATGGCTGGGGTAAACCGGGTATCTTTGGGTTGAGCCATGCGCGTCAGCGTCTGCGCGATGCGCTCGTCGGAAATCAAGCTTAGAAAGGGCGATTGCTCCAATTGCGCGGAGAGTCCTTGACGCAAAGTGCCATCGAACACTAGATCGCCCGTGGAGTTGGCGAACTCGGCTAGGACGATGGTGTCTTTGTCCGTAAGTTTGGGCGCCGGCTTGTGCAAAAAGAAATAGGCGGCGCCCATTGCCGTCAGAATGAGCACTGGGACGGCGATCCAAATCCATCGCCGCGATGGAGTAACGGCCGCCACGGCGGTTGAAACGCCACTCGCCGGAATATTCGTCGCTGACGAGGTTCGCGATTCGCTTCCGCGTTTGAGCCGTTGCAGGTCCGAGCGCATTTCTGCCGCGCTTTGGTAACGAAAGTCGCGATCTGTTTCCAGCGCCTTGCCGATGATGCGCTCGAGCTCGGGAGACACATTGATATTCACCCGTGAAGGAGGAGTCGGGGTTCCCTGCAGAATCTGGTGGAAGATGACCGCGGAACTTTCGCCGCGAAAAGGCGCCGTTCCCGTGGACATTTCGTACAACACCGCACCGAAAGAAAATAAGTCGCTGCGCGCGTCGAGTTCCTTTCCGCGGGCTTGCTCGGGCGACATATACGCAACCGTTCCAAGCAAGCTCCCGGGACTCGTGAGCTGGTTGGGATCGGTTTCTAGAGTGGCGCGGGTTTCCGCGTCGGAAGGCGTGGATTTGGCGGACGTGACTTTGGCGAGGCCGAAATCGAGAATCTTGGCATGGCCCCGTTCGGACACGAAAATATTGGCTGGCTTAATGTCACGATGAACGATGCCTTTGGCGTGCGCAGCGTCCAGACCGTCGGCGATCTCAATTCCCAACTCCAGCAGTTCCTCGAATGGCAGAGGCTTGCCGGAAATGCGGTGCTTGAGGGTGACGCCGTCGAGAAACTCCATGGCGATAAACGCGCCGCCGTGCTGGTCGTCGATTTCGTAAATTGTGCAGATGTTGGAATGATTCAGGGCAGAGGCAGCCTGCGCCTCGCGTTCGAAGCGGGCGAGAGCCTGCGCATCTTTGGCAATGTCGTCCGGCAGGAACTTCAAGGCAACAAAGCGGTGCAGCTTTACGTCCTCGGCCTTATAAACCACACCCATGCCGCCGCCACCCAGCTTCTCGACGATGCGGTAGTGCGAGATGTTTTGACCGATCAATTCAATAGGCCTATACGGTGTGCGCCATGTTAGGGAGCAAGCTTGGGCAAGTCAACCTATTGCGGACGGAGTGAATTTCTGTCGCCGGGTGGTGGGAAACAGTAAGGCCGGCGCGAACTTGATGGCGCTTCTCAGGTCTTTCCGGGATCTCGATGAAATCGGCAAACAACTAGTGGACGACTTTAAGGCCTGGCGGCAGAGGCAAAACGTCGGAATGCATACGGTCAACAGTTCCCTGCGGTTCCTCCGGGCTGTTCTGCATCGAGCCACGCTCGAAAGGCTGCGGGCGCCTCTGATAAAAGGTGAAATAGTCGTTCTGCCCGGCGCCCAGTCGCGCGAGCGGGTCGTGTCTCCGGCCGAGGAAAAGGCTTATTTAGCAGCCTGTACCGAGCCTCTAAAGACGATCGCGACCGTTCTCGTTGACACAGGCCTCCGGCCGGAAGAGTGTTTCCGGTTGAAATGGGAATTCGTCACCTTCGATAAAGACGGTGGCCGGATCTTCAACGAGCACGGCAAGTCGAAGGCTGCCCGACGTTCCGTATCGATGGCCAAACGCGTCCGTGGTATCCTGTTTCAGCGTTGGAGTGCCGCCGGTGAACCTACCGAAGGATGGGTCTTTCCAGCCCGGACGGCCGCCGTGGGTCACGTCGTGCCGAACACGATCTATCAGCCGCACCTGGACGCCTTAAAAGCAAGCGGCGTGCAGCCGTTCGTACTCTACTCGCTCCGTCATACGTTCCTGACGCGGCTGGGCCGGTCGGGCTGCCCGCTTTGGACTTTGGCCAAGATCGCCGGCCACTCGGACCTAAATGTGAGCAAGCACTACGTGCACGCGACTGACGAGGAAGGCGCTGACGCCATCAAGAACCTGGAATCATCTGAAACAAAAATGAAACAAAGACGAAATCGGGCAGTCGTGAACGCAAAACCCAAATTGCTTGCAGTAACCACAAAGCAAAAGTCTTAGCAGATATACGGAGAGGTGCTGGAGTGGCCGAACAGGGCTGCCTGCTAAGCAGTTTCACCCCAAAAGGGTGACCGGGGTTCGAATCCCCGCCTCTCCGCCATCCAGTCTTGGGTTTTCTCTCTCTTCCCCGTCTTTCCGAAGAGCATCGAATTTGCGGCCTGAAAATGGCGAATCAGACGTGGCTAAGGACATACGGTCTCTCCAGCCAAACGATGCATACCTTGCACTTCTAGGGGTCCTGGTTTAACATATATATAGAAGTCGGAGGTATAAGCGACGATGCCGCCAAAAACGGATCTTCCGCAAGGCACGTTAGATCTCTTGATCTTGAGGGTTGTCGCGCTTGGTCCCGTCCACGGATACGCAATTGCTCGGCGATTGGAGCAAGTATCGCGCGGTGTGATCCAGGTTCCGGAGGGTTCGCTTTACCCAGCGCTGCACCGGTTTGAAAACCGCGGCCTGCTGGCGGCGGATTGGAAGGAGACCGAAACTGGACGCGAGGCAAAGTTCTATCGCTTGACGCGGAAAGGTCGGAAGCAGCTCGAAACGGAGGAGGTCAGTTGGCAACGATTGATGGACGCGATCGCGCTGATCCCTGGAATGGTTAATGGGGGTGCGCGGTGAACTGGTGGCAGCGTCTGTGGCGACGAAAGGAAATGGAGGAACAGCTCGAGAAGGAGCTGCATTTCCATCTCAATGAACACACCAACGAGCTGATCGCGCAGGGTAATGCTCCCGACCTGGCACATCGAAAGGCACGGCTTGCTCTCGGCGGTCCAGAGCAAGTCAAAGAGAAGTGCCGCGATGCCCGTGGCACACGCTGGCTCGAGGACTTCTTTCAGGACTTCCGGTATGCACTTCGTACCCTGCGCCAGCGACCCGGCTTTGCGGCCGTTGCGATTTTGACGCTTGCGCTCGGAAGCGGAGCGACGACCGTCATGTTCACAGTCATCAATGGCGTGCTACTAAAGCCGCTGGCTTACCCGGAGGCCGACCGGTTGGTCACTCTGCACGGAACAGCCGAGAAGTACGGTGAGCAGTGGGGCTTTTCCTATCCTGAGTTTCACGACTATCAAAGCGCGAGCCGCACTCTGGGATCTGTGGCTGCATGGACATATGGAGGAGGCACGATAACCAAGCCCGGGGCGGCGGAGTACGTTATGGGCCGTCAGATCTCGTCCGGATTGTTTTCTGTTCTCGGCGTCCCGCCAGTCGAAGGTCGCGCGTTTCTGGCACAGGAAGACCAACCCCGTGCAGCACCTGTCGCGATCATCAGCTACAGTCTGTGGCGACGGCGCTTTGGCGGAAGTCGGGAAACGATCGGGCAGCAGCTTTTTTTCGAGGGGAAATCGTACACCATTGTCGGAATCGCGCCCGCAAGGTTTCGCATAGATGACCAGGCGGACGTATACACGCCGCTTGGCCAAAGCACGGATCCGAGAATGCAGGATCGCGGTGCGTTTTTCATTCATGTTCTGGGGCGTCTTCAGCCAACCGTGACGCTTGCGCAGGCACAGACGGAGATGTCGGTAATTGCCCGCAGCCTCGCGATGCAATACCCAAAGGACAATCAGGGGCGCGGAATGCTGGCGCGTCCACTGAGTCAAGAGGTGGTCGGAAATGTCCGACCCACGCTATGGCTGCTGCTCGGGGCGGTCAGCCTGGTACTACTGATTGCATGTGTCAATGTGGCCAGCTTGCTGCTGGCACGGGCCGTTTCGCGCGAGCGAGAATTGGCTATGCGTGTGGCCCTGGGGGCGGGGCGCGGTCGGTTGGTGCGCCAATGTCTGACCGAGAGCAGCGTGCTGGGCCTTTCGGGAGGCGCGCTGGGCATACTGCTCGCGCTCGTTGGTATTCATCCGTTGGTATCCCTGTGGCCAGGAAGTTTACCGCGCGCCGACGACGTCCAGCTCGATTGGCGCGTACTGTTTTTTGCTCTCGGCGTGTCGCTGCTCAGCAGTTTTCTTTTCGGACTTGCACCGGCGTTGTGTGCTCCGGCGCGCAACCTGGAACGCGCGCTGCGCAGCGCGGGCCGGAGCCCGGGAGGAAGCACGCGCCGTTTGCACAGCGTTTTTGTGGTGGCTGAGGTCGCGCTTGCGGTGGTGCTGTTGGTCTCGGCGGGAATACTGGGGCGCACAATGCTTCGGTTGTCGTCCCTCGATCCCGGATTTAATACCCAAGACGTGCTGACCGCACACGTGGCGCTTTCCCCCGCAGTCCTGGAGAGCCCGGCGAAAACGCGTGCGGCTTGGGAGGACGTCCTGGAGCGCGCTCGCCGCTTACCGGAAGTGCAGTCGGTCGCGCTGGCAGACGTCGTCCCCATGCGTGTAGGAGAAGACTCCGTGGGTTATTGGGCCACGCCGATCCCACCCCCGCCGGACCAAATCACTCTCGCGCTCACATCGATTGTGACACCCGATTATCTGAACGTCATGGGCATGCGGCTACGCCAAGGCCGTTTCCTAAATGAACAAGACCGTATTGGCCATGAAGTGGTCATCGTGATTGACGACAATTTAGCGCAACATGCTTTCGCGGGAAGCGACCCGGTTGGCAAGGGCCTCTGGATTTCAGGAAGGCCGTCCAACCCGGTCAGAATCGTAGGTGTGGTCGGTCATGTCCGGCATTGGGGGCTGGCCGGCGACGATCAATCACGAGTGCGTGATCAAATCTATTTTTCCTTCTATCAGTTGCCAGACCCCGTGGTGCATTTCATTTCTTCGGTGATGTCCATCACCGTCCGGACTAGCATCACCCCGTTAAATGTAGCCGAACCGCTGAGGCGAGAATTGCGCGGCGCTGGCGGTGACCAGACGCTCTACGACGTTCACACTATGGATGACCTTGCGAGAGCCTCACTCGACCGGCAACGGTTTCTTTTATGGTTGTTCGGAATATTCGCTGGGTTAGCTTTGCTGCTGGCATGCGTTGGCATCTATGGTGTGCTGACCTATCTGACAAACCAACGGGTACCGGAAATTGGATTACGGATGGCGCTGGGAGCCAGCGCCCGCGATGTCATGCGGCTGGTACTCGGGCAGAGCTTTGGAATGATTGTCGTCGGCATTGGTGTGGGTACTTTGGGCGCTTTAGCTGCCGGGCGTCTTTTGGAACATCTGGTTGATGGCATGCGGCGCATCGATGCATCGACATTTGCGATCATGATTCCCATTCTTCTGGCAGCGGCGTTGCTCGCAAGTTTCATACCGGCCCGTCGCGCTAGCCGAGTAGATCCAATGAGCGCATTACGCCAGGAATAGCGCGGCATCCAATTCTGCCCGTATTGTTGGGTAGCCGGATTGCGACCTGAAAGCTGTTGGAATGATTGTCTGGCAAGGAGGAAATCGATCAGACCGTGCGTCCCATCGTACGTAGCTTACGAGGTTGGAGCGGCGAGGCAACAGACCGTTCGAAGCCCTCGGACAATGGACCCACATTCGCAAGAGTGGAGTGGCACCGGAACCGTGAGGCCACGGTGCACCTGCCAGCATAAGGTGGAGAGGGGCTAGGCTTGGTAGCAGGGTCAGAATACACAAATGTTCGTAAGCGTCGTCAGCCCGAGAGAGCCTAACATGCTGCGGGGCTCTTCTAGGAACGGCTCGACCAGGGGCTTGATTTCTCCTTCCAGTAATTCTCTCGATTTACTCTTCGCTATCTCTGGCATGAACAACGTGGACTCTGCACGCAGTGCCATACAAAGATCACCCGGATCACAGGCTGGCGCCTTCATTACCGCGTCCCCCGTGTGATGGGTGGTTCGACTGGTGCTACGAACTGCGTTTTACTTCATCCCGAGTGCCATGACCGGGTTCATCGTCAGCGTCTTCCCGTTTCGAAACCGCGTCTCCTCTGAAGAGGCGTTTCGAAAGGCTTGAGCTGGGTGCAGGGAAAACTTCACGCCCAGTTCTGAGAGCGCCGGGCGGCCGCAAGGCCGCCTGGCTACTCGGTAGCTATCCGCTTGGACGGCGAGATGAGTCCTGTGAAGTCACCTTGCAGGCAGTGATCTCCGCGCTTGGCATCGATCCTGGACGGACTCCAAGGAAAGCGTAAGTAACCCGACGGTATTTCTCACCTCCGGCGCGAGCGATTACGTGCACGGGCATGTTTCGGTTGTCGACGGAGGATGGCTGTCACGGTGAAACCAAGGGTGTTTGCGGTTAGCCAGGTTGGTTAAGTTTTTCTGAATATCCAGTTCAGTTTTAACGGTTTGACTCTTATGCTCGCGCTGCCTAATATTTTCCGTGGTTAAGAGGCCTTGGTGTGTCAAGCCGATCGGATTTCGCCCTGTGGTGACGCCCCGGGGGCTTTTTCTGTTGTCCCGCTTGTGAGATAAAGAGGCTGGCCGAAACGGCGTTCGTTTCTCCGGCTGCGCGCTCGATCAGGACCAGGCCGGCGAAATGCACCACCCAACTTCGCGCCCAAGCTGGAGCGTGATCCATGAATCCGAACACAGAAGCCGCAACCGGCAACATCGTCTTCCGCAAGACTAACGGGCGCCGGGGCAGACACATTTTTATTTCCCCGGCAAACAGCTCGATGCGCCATCTCGCTTACGCCCGCATCCTGCTGGACCCGTCGAAATGCGCAGAGTCTTTCCGCACCGGGAATCGCGAGACCGGACTGATTTTCCTCTCCGGCGAGGCCAGCGTCACCGTGGATGGCAAGCCGGCGGAACTGGCGAAGCACGATGCGATCTATATTCCGCGCGATTCTTCGGTCAGCGTCAAGACAGAAACCAATGTTGACATCGCGGAGTTTTCCGCTGATGTTGACGCCCGCTATCCTCTACAGATTGTGCGCGCCGCAGATGTCGCAAAAGATCCCGGATTGCAGTTCACCACCGGCGGACCCGGATCCTCGCGTCAGTTGCACATGATGCTGGCCAAGAACATCCAAGCGGGCAGGCTGATCGCCGGGTTCACCGTGGCCGAGCCCGGCAATTGGACGAGCTGGCCGCCGCACGAGCACGCCGCAATGTTGGAGGAGATGTACGTCTATTTCGATATGCCCGCCCCGGCGTACGGCATCCAACTGGTATACAACGACACCGAATATCCCGAGCTGGTAACCGTGGTTCGCGACGGAGACGCAGTGCTCATGCCCAGCGGCTATCATCCCAACGTTTCCATCCCAGGACATCCCATCTGCTTTTTATGGGCCATGGCGGCGCACCGCGAAGTCGAGGACCGGCTCTTTGGCGTGGTCAACGTCCAGCCAGGATTCAATCAGGTGGCCTCGGGCCTGGAGGCCGGCCGCAAATCGTAGCATTCTTGCGTTCATACCATGGACCAAGTTCCTTCCGCACCCGCGCCGGTGATTTTAAAGTCCGCGAACGTCATACAAAATGATGCTGCCGCTGCCCGGGTCGCACCGGGAGCGTCTTCTCGCGCGGGGTACTTTCGTTGGCTGATTTGCGCCTTGCTCCTGTTTGGCGTAACCAAGAACTATCTGGACCGCAACGTCCTCGGGGTCCTCAACGTCACCCTGCAACATCAATTTGGCTGGTCACAAGTGGACTACAGCAATCTGGTGGTCGCCTTTCAGGCCGCCTACGCCTTGGGAATGTTGCTAATCGGCCGGCTGATCGACCGTCTGGGAACCCGCGTGGGCTATGCGGTGGCGATGGCGTTCTGGAGTCTGGCTTCGATGGCGACGGCTCTGGGAAGTTCGCTGTCTGCCTTTGCCGTCTCTCGTTTCGCCCTAGGATTCGGAGAAGCTGCGGTGTTCCCGGCGAGCATCAAGGCCGTGGCGGAGTGGTTTCCGAAGAGGGAGCGCGCTCTGGCCACCGGAATATTCAACGCAGGAACAAACGTCGGCGCGATTTTGGCTCCCCTGCTGGTGCCATGGATTGATATCCGCTGGGGCTGGCGAGCGGCATTCATCGCGGTTGGAGGATTGGGTTTTGTGTGGCTGGCGTTTTGGTTGGCGATCTATCGAAAGCCGGAGGACGAGCCGCGGCTCTCCCCGGCGGAGTTAGAATATATCCGCAGCGATCCGCAGGAGCCCGCGGTAAGAATCCGATGGGCTCGCCTGCTGCCGCTGCGCCAGACTTGGGCTTTTGTGGCAGGAAAATTTCTGATCGATCCGGTGTGGTGGTTCTACCTCTTTTGGATTCCCGCATTCCTGCAAACCAAACATGGTTTGTCGCTGACCGGCATCGGCGTTCCGATCATGACCATCTACCTCATTTCCGATGTGGGAAGCGTAGCGGGAGGCTGGATCTCCGGTTTCCTGATCAAGCGAGGTCGAACCATAAACGCCGCGCGAAAAATCGCGATGCTCATTTGTGCCATCGGAGTGGTGCCGGTTGTGTTTGCGTACCGGGTGGAAAGCACATGGTCCGCGGTGGTCTTGATCGGTATCGCCGCCGCTTGCCATCAAGGGTTCTCGTGCAATCTGTTTACCATCGTTTCCGACATGTTCCCCACTCAGGCGGTTGGATCGGTGGTGGGAATTGGAGGGATGGCCGGCGCCATCGGAGGCCTGTTGATCGCCACAGTGGTGGGACACGTTTTGCAGTGGACCGGAAGTTACATGGTTCCTTTCTTAATTGCCGGCTCCGCTTATTTAGTCGCGCTGGGGTTTATTCAGATTCTGAGTCCTAAACTCGAGCCGGCGCAAGTTAGCTGAAGGCACCGCAAGGAGAAGATAAATGACTAAGTTTTGCATGGCTGCGATGCTGGCACTCCCTGTACTGTGGGTCGCCCCGGATGCCGGTGTCCCCGCCGGATTTGAGCACTGGAGCAGCGCCACGGTGGAACAGATGGATCAGAAACTGGACGCCAGCGCCGCTACCGATCCACATCGGTTTGCGGTGCAGCAAATGTCTGACTACCCGAACGATTCTGTACTGCTGGTCCGGCGAACAGCCGATGGTCCGCCAGAATGGCACGAAACCCAAGTGGACGTGATTTTCGTGCGTGCGGGGTCGGCCACCCTGGTGGTGGGCGGCACGCTGGTGAACGGCGAGACGGTGGCGCCGCACGAAAAGCGCAACGGAACGATTGAAAGTGGAACCCGGGAAAAACTTTACGTTGGCGACGTGGTCCGCATTCCCGCGCGCACGCCGCACCAACTATTGCTGGATGGATCGAAGGAATTCGATTATTTCGTGGTTAAAGTAAAAGGGTACTGAGCGCCAGCCGCGATGTTTGCGAGTCAGAGACCGCGCTCGCTCGGAGTCCCCTCTCCGCCAGATTCACAAAGCACGCAATTTCCCGATAGAAATGTGGAAGCTGCGGCGCAAGCGGGTTTCCCGGGGGGACGCTTCTTGCGTGGCACAGCTCGAACTTGACGTGGGTAGCTATCATGTTAGATTAACTATCTAAAAATTGAACACGGCATGGAATTAGTTAGGAGAGTTTTGAACCATGGCTCGGGCCAAAGTTGCTCAAATCGATGCGGCATCGGTAGCGTTGCGGGGCTCGCCCCGACTTCCGGAGCAGATGAACCCGGCACGGCCGGCGAGATTTGGGTCGCCCCGAAGCGACGAGCCGCTCGGACTGCGCGAGCGCAAGAAGGCGCGGCTGCGGTCGGAAATTATCAAGACGGCGATCAAACTGTTCCGGAAAAAAGGCTACGAAGAAACCCGGGTGGACGACATCGTGCAGATTCTCGAAATCAGCCAGCCGACGTTCTTTCGCTATTTCCCGAGCAAGGACGCCGTGCTCCGCGAAGTGGGCAGGCGCGGGTACGCCTGCATCAAAGAACATCTGGAGACGGAGCTCTCGACCTCTGCGTCCACTGCCGAGCACTTGCGGCGAATGTATCAGGCCATGGCGCGCGAAGTAGAGTCGGACCGACCGCTTTGGCGCGCCGTGGTGCTTTCCGGCGCGATGGATCCGGTCAGGTCGCCGGAAATACGGCGGCCCGAAGAAGCTGCCCGGAGTCTGCTGCGTGACGTTCTCATCGAAGGGCAGAAGCGCGGAGAAGTTACCCGCGCATTTCCGGTCGCTCATCTGGCTCAGTTCATGGAAGGAATGTATACCACCGCGGTCCGACGCTGGGCGATCGACCTGACCGGAGATTTCGATTTGAGCAAACGGGTCAACAACGCGGTCGAGTTTTTCCTGCACGGCGCCCAACCGTGACCATCGGGCCTTTGCAATGAAGGCCGCCCTGCTCCGTGAATTCAAGAAACCCCTGACCATAGAAGACCTGGACCGGCCGAAGCCTGGCCACGGTGAAGTACTGATTCAGGTAGAAGCCTGCGGGGTTTGCCACTCGGACCTGCATGTTGCCGATGGCGACTGGGAGCAATTCGCTCGAATTGTGAAGAGACCGCTGGTTCTCGGACACGAAATCGCAGGACGCGTGATCGAAGTGGGGCCGGAAGTAAGTGAGCTGCAAGCCGGTGACCGCGTAGGTATCCCGTGGATTTACTGGACGTGCGGGCAGTGCGAATTCTGCCGCGAGGGAAATGAAAATCTCTGCACCAAGCAGAAGATCACCGGGGTGATGGTGGACGGCGGCTACGCGGAGTTCGTGAAGGCGCCGGCCACGCACGCGATCAAAATTCCAGACCAGCTTTCGCCGCTTGAAGCGGCACCGCTTTTTTGCGCGGGCGTGACCGTGTATCGCGCACTCAAGCAGGCAGGGATGGTTGGTGGCCAACGCCTGGCCATATTCGGCGTGGGAGGCCTGGGCCATATCGCGGTGCAAATCGCGCGGGCGTGGGGCGCGGAAATTACCGCGGTTGACGTTGCCAATGAAAGGCTGGCGCTGGCGCGCTCATTGGGAGCGGGGGATAGCGTGGATGCGACCTCGCCCGGCGCGGTGAAAGAACTTCGACGCAAGGGCGGATTTCACGTGGCGCTGGTCACGTCCGCGGCGAAGGCAGCGTACGACATGGCCTTTGCGTGCGTGCGGCCAACCGGCACGCTGCTGGCGGTAGGCCTGCCGGCTGAGAACGTTTGCTTTGCGCCGATTCTGATGGCCGCCGGAGAAATCCGGATTCGCGCATCCGCGGTGGGCACCCGTCAGGATGTGCGCGAAATTCTCGCGATGGCCGCCGCAGGTGAGGTTCGTTGCCAAACAGAGGCGCGTCCGCTCACGCAGGCCAACGACGTTTTGGATCGATTGCGGCGCGGCGAGATCTCCGGACGAGTGGTACTGACACCTCAATAAATCTCTCGCCCGTGCCGTACCGGCAAATCGAAATATTCCCCCTTCCCAGACACTTACCGTAATCGCTATAACAGGCGCTTGACGTTAGTCACTCTAATATGATATTGCCTCTCACAATTGTTGTACGGACAGGGGGTTGACCAAAGGAAGATTCCAACACCGTGGCTAAGCTCGGGCTGGGAACCCTCGGCCGCAATCGAGGGTTGCCGGCAGAATTCTTCCGGCCGTCGACACAAAATGCAACGGGCCTCGTGCACTACAACGCCACTAAGCGCGTTCATCGAGAATCTCACGATCTCCATGAGCGATCGAACCGGCCCACGTTCCACTTCCCCCTGTGCAGGACCCCCATCCATAACCGGACCAAGTATTTCAGCCTGGCGCGGAACATCAGACATCCAGAAGGAGAGAATATGAAGCCGATCAGCTTACAGGTGTGTATGCTTGCGTGTTTGCTGTTGGCGCCGAGTGCGGTTCGCGCGCAGGGCGTGGGAACTTCCGGCAGCATTACCGGGACGGTGATCGATCCCTCCGGAGGAGTGGTCCCCAACGCCACCGTGGCCGCCGAGGAATCCGCGCGGGGGATTAAATTCACGGCAAGCACCGAGAGCGGTGGCGCATACCGGCTGACCGGCCTGCCGCCAGCGACTTACAACTTGACGGTCCGCGTGGCGGGCTTTCAAACCGAGATCCTGAAAGGCGTGGTGGTAAACGTCGGCGAAATAACCATCGCAGATCTTCACCTTCGACTGGCCACCGCGGCAACACTTGTGGAGGTTAATGCGGAGCCGCCGGTGGTCGAGACGGAGCGAGGCAGCCAGGCCAATACGCTCACCCAGCAGTACATCGAAGACCTGCCGATCGACCGCCGCGATTATCTGACGTTTACGTTGCTGCTGCCCGGCGTTTCGGACTCAACGCGATTGGCCGATGACCAGGATTTTCGCGTTAAGCAAACGCCGCAGAGCGGGCTTTCCTTCTACGGCAGCAACGGGCGGGGAAACAGCATCACCGTGGATGGCGGAGAAGCGCAAGACGATTCCGGGGGTGTGCGCCCGACGGTGGGCCAGGATGCGGTGCAGGAATTCCAGGTGAACCGGAGCAATTACACCGCCGAGCTCGGCGGCGCCAGCGGCGCGTCGATCAACATCGTTACCAAGTCCGGGACCAACGACGTGCACGGCAGCCTGTTCAATTACGTCCGCAACGACGCCATGGATGCGCGCGATCCTTTCGCATTCAGCCAAGCGTTGGCTCCGGGCGCAACGTTCGATCCTGCTGCGCCAGACGTCAGCGGCGAGCCGATCAAGAACACTCTGCAGCGCTACCAGTTCGGCGGAAATGTGGGACTCCCGATCCAGAAGGGCAAAACGTTTTTGTTCGTATCGTTCGAGGGGCTTCGGCAGGACGCACAGAACGCCGTTCCGATGCTAACCAGCACCAGCATTTTCCGTCCGACCACGGACCAGCAAACTGCCATTGGCGCGGTGGCCGCTAACACCGGCACGGTTCCTTGCCTCAGTGGTCCAGTAGGCACGGCGGTGGCTGGTGAGCTTGGATTGCCAACGCCCAACCCGGTCACCATGTTGCCGGGACCGACTTGTGCGGCGGTCCTCACCGGCACCTTGACCGTGAATCCGGCGACGAGTCCGATCAATGCCTTCCTCGTGAATCAATTTGAAAACAACGGCGGCGTGTTTCCCTATGACAGCCGCGATTACCTAGCCTCGATGCGCCTGGATCACCGCATCAGCGAGACCGATCAAGTGTCTCTCACCTACCGATTCGCGCATGACCTGGAAGAGAACCCGGACGTCCAATCCCTGACCGGGTACTCGGCGGGCAGTTCGATTCACAATTACGACCACAACGTGCAGGGCGCCTGGTTCCATGAATTCACTTCCAGAACGACCAATGAGTTGCGCGGGCAATGGGACTACGACAGCTTCAATGTGATTCCGAATGAACCGGGCGAAGTTGGGCTGCAAATTTCGGGTTACGCAAGCAACCTGGGAACGAACATTTTTCTCCCCGATCTGATAATTCTCCGGCGTACCGAGATTGCCGACAATTTCACGATGATCCGCGGCAAGCACACCATGAAATTCGGCGGGTCCGAGCTGCTGCGTGGCAACCACGCCGAGTCGCATACGTTTCTGCCGGGCCGATTTGTGTTTGGAACCCTGCCGGGAGACTTGCTGACTCCTTTGCTGCCCAGCTTGACTTCAATGGAGTCTGCGTCGTTCGGACTGCCGCAGGTCTTTCAGCAGGGGTATGGTGATCCTGATTATCCGGCCTATACGCGCCCGCTGACGGGGCTTTATTGGCAGGACTCCTGGGCGGTTGCGTCAAACTTCACCGTGAATTTTGGCGTGCGCTATGAAATCGACTCGCAATTTCAGCCTCTGAACACGTACTACCGCGATATCGGCCCGCGTGTGTCGTTCGCATGGGATCCGTTCAAAGACCACAAGACGGTGGTTCGCGGCGGCTACGGAATTTTCTATGGGCCGGTGGACTCGCAGATTCCGCAGGTCGATTTGAGCCTGGGTGTGCTGAACAAAAACCACAGCACGGTGGAAAATATGAACAACACCGCGCAGACCCCCAATCAGGTGAACAATGTGGTGAACACATGCGGGATCGCGTTTGCTGGCTTCCCGATCTTTCCCGGGGGGACCAGCAGCCCATGCACCCGGTACATCTCGATTTACGTCGATCCAATCAATGCTTCCGGCCTCCCGATCGCCACAGCGCCTACCGTGTTTCAGACGTTGTTCGCGCAGGGACCAAACGGAGGTTTGATCGGATGCACCACGCCTCCTGCTGGAAGTGAGGCGTGCATAACGCCTGCATCCGTGGCGCCGCTGGGCATTATTCAGGCCAATAGCGGCCCGCTCGCTCCCTTGACTGTCCTTTTCAGTAATCCGCCAAACTACAAACCTCCGTATTCACAGCAGGCTTCGGTTGGCATCGAACGCGCAATCACTCCAGGATTCTCAATTTCCGTGAGCGGTATCTACTCTCACACGCTGCGCATCCCGGTTGCGCTCGACACAAATCTGCAGCCTTCGACGCCGCTCAGCACGATCACTCTGGCCAACGGGAAAACCGTGAGCTATCGCAATTGGAACGAAAGTGCTTTGACCGATCCGGTAGCAGGCCTGGAGTCGTCGGGGCCAGGCGCTGGAGGTGTTTACCCCTGCGCGGTGACTGCCAACAGCTTCGGCCAGCCGATATCGCCTTGCTTCGTGAATCCGCTGATCGTGCAGAACAACCAGTACACCTCAGCCGCGTCGTCGTTGTATGAGGGCGGAATTCTGGAGATCAAGAAGCGCTTCGGAAATGACTTCACGCTGTTTGGGAATTACACCTACAGCAAGGCCTTCGATACTTCCACAGACTTCAACACCGACTACGGTCCCGAGGATCCGACGGATTTGAGCGCAGACCGGGCTCTTTCTGAATTCGATGAACGGCACAAAATCGTGGTCGCGGGGGTGTTTCAGAGCCCCTGGAAAAATCCGCTCTTGTCCGGCTTCCAGCTCGCCCCAATTTTCAGCTATCACAGCGGCCATCCCTTCAACTTGCTGGCGGGCGGCGAAGTAAATGGCGATAACCACACCACCAACGAGCGTCCGATTGGTGCGCCGCGGGACACTGGCCTGGGCCCGAACATGATCGATTTCGACATGCGCTTGAGCTGGGAGCACAAATTAAACGAGAGGCTCGGACTTCAATTGACGGCCGAAGGTTTTAACATCGCCAACCGGACCAACTATGCCAGCGTGAACAACGAGGTCGGGCCTTACTTCGGGTTAACGCCGGGCTTCACCACCTTCAGTGTGAAAGGCATAGAGCCTGGCACCATTCTGGCGAACGGGGATGTCGCCGGGCCCAGCACGCCGTTGGCTTTTACGTCGGCGTTGCCCAAGCGTGAGATTCAGCTTGGCGCGCGCTTTACTTTCTGAGGTTACGTAAATTTCAGCCACCGGGCCAAGGAACCGTCCCCATCCCGGCTCCTCAGCCTCCGCAGGCTCGCACGTTCGCGAGCTTCGTGCTTGCTGGGTTATGCTCCAGGCTTTGGCCGTCTGGGCTGGCGGTCAGGATTCAAAACAGATGAGTACCTTTGCAGCGCAGGCAATTGAATGCGCAACGAAAGCGCGCACACCGTGAGTGCCAAGCAGCTTTTCGAGCTGACCGGGCGCGTCGCCATAGTTACCGGCGGATCGGTGGGCCTCGGGCGCCAGATGGCCGAGGGCTTGGCGGAAATGGGCGCGAACCTGGTGCTATGCGCTCGAAAGAAAGAACGTTGCGAACAAGCTGCTGAGGAGCTTAGGGCGCTGGGCGTGCAGACCCTGGCGATCGGCTGCGACGTGAAAAATCCCGCCAGCGTTCAAGAGGTCGCGGAGACCACCGTGAAGAAATTTGGGCGGATCGACATCTTGATCAACAATGCCGGTACATCCTGGGGCGCGCCGGTCGAGGTGATGACTCTCGATCAGTGGAATAAAGTGATCGAAACCAACCTGACCGGAACTTTTTTGTTTTCACAAGCGGTGGGCAAGACGATGATCGCCCAGCGCCGCGGAAAGATCATTAACATCGCCTCGGTTGCCGGCTTACGTGGTTCGTCTCCGAAATTGCCGGCCATCGGCTACAGCGCCAGCAAAGGCGGGGTAATCAGTTTCACGAAGGACCTGGCGTCCAAGTGGGGCATGCACAATATTCAGGTGAATGCGATTGCGCCGGGCTGGTTCCCCACCGACATGTCGGAAAAAGTGATCGAACGAAACAAAGAGGCGTTGCTCGAATCCATACCTTTGGGACGATTTGGCGGCCCGCACGATCTGCAGGGCGCCGCTATTTTTCTCGCTTCCAATGCGTCAGACTTTGTGACCGGACACATCCTGGTGGTCGATGGAGGCCAGTCCGCCTGATCCAGGGCGAGGCACACTATGAATATTCCACTCACACCACTGCGTTTCCTGCGCTACGCCGAGCAGCAATTCCCGCGCCGGACGGCGGTGGTCTGCAATTACCTTAGATACACGTACGCACAGTTCGCCGACCGCGTCAGCCGTCTGGCGGGCGCCTTGCGGCAGGCCGGCGTCCAACCCGGCGATCGAGTGGCATTCCTCAGTCCTAATTGTCACCGTTTGCTGGAAGCGTATTACGGCGTTTTGGAAGCCGGCGCGGTATTGCTGCCGCTGAACATCCGGCTCACCGCGAGCGAACTGGGTTACATTCTGAATGATTCCGGGGCGACTATCCTTTTCGTGGAGAAGCAGCTTCTCGGACTAGCCGATTCCTTTCGCCGGGATATCCACACAGTAAAAACGATTTGCCAATTGGATGGCGCTCCCGAAGCGCCCTGGCTCGACCCACGCAACTACGAAGCACTTCTCGACGCCGCGACGCCGCATCGCGCCGACATCGCCTCCATCGACGAAAACGCTCTGGCCGAGCTTTTCTATACCAGCGGCACCAGCGCCAATCCCAAAGGCGTGATGCTCACCCACAGAAATGTGTACCTGCACGCTCTGCACGTCTGTATGGCGTTCCAGATCGACAAAGGAACCATCGAACTCCACACCATCCCGCTCTTCCACGCCAATGGCTGGGGTGTGGCGCATTTCCTCACTTTGCTGGGCGGAAGGCACGTCATGATCCAGCGCTTCGATCCCAAAGAAGTTTTCCGCCTGATCGAAAAGGAGGGCGTCCATTCCTGCAGTCTGGTTCCCATCATGGCCACCGCCCTGGTGAATTGCTCGGAACGCCACAATTACAATTTGAGCAGCCTGCGCCGCATTACCCTCGGCGGTGCCGCGGCCTCGCCCACTCTGGTTCGAGAGGTGGAACAAGTGCTCGGTTGCGAGTGCTTTGGGGGTTACGGCCTGACGGAAACCTCTCCGGTGCTTTCGCTTTCTCCGATGAAGCCCGAAATGCTGTGGGAGGGCGAGCAGCGCTACGTGGGCCAAGCGATGACCGGATACGCGATTCCCGGCGCGGAACTGCGGGTAGTGGACGCCAACGATCGAGACGTGCCGCACGATGGAAAAACCGTCGGCGAAATCGTCGCGCGCGCCGATGGTGTGATGGAGGGTTATTGGCGCCAACCCGACGCTTCTGCGGAAGCTCTGCGCGGCGGCTGGTTTCATACCGGAGACATGGCCACGCTAAACGAAGACGGCTACTTGCTGATCGTCGACCGCAAGAAAGACATCATCGTCAGCGGTGGGGAAAATATTTCTTCCCTCGAACTCGAAAAGACCATCCTCGCGCATCCGGCGATCCTGGAGGCCGCGGTGATTCCGGTCCCCGACCAGAAGTGGGGTGAAGTCCCCAAAGCTTTGGTGGTTTTGAAACCGAATGCCGCCGCCACTGAGGCTGAACTCATCGAATTCTGCCGTTCGCACATCGCCCATTATAAATGTCCGCGCTCGTTCGAATTCGTAGACGCTTTGCCAAAAACTGGCACCGGTAAAATTCTCAAGAAGGATCTCCGCAGAAAATATTGGCAAGGTCAAGACAGCATCCGGCCCGAATCCGTGGAGTGGAAGCAAAAGGGATCGCCGGCATAGCCAGATGACAAGGAGCGCTGCATGGATCTAAATCTCAGCCCCGACGAGCGGCACTTCCGCGACGAATTCCGCGCGTGGCTCGAAGCCAATGTTCCCAAAGACTGGGCCGAATGGCGCGATAAGCCACTCGAAGAATCCTTCTCTTACTTGCGAGATTGGCAGCGCAAACTTTATGAAGGCGGGTGGGCCGCGGTTTCCTGGCCCAAAGAGTACGGCGGCCGCAGCGCGACATTGATGCAGCAGTCCATCTTCTGGGAGGAAATGGCCCGGCTGGAAGCGCCGCCGATGGCCAATTCTCTTGGCCTGGGACTGATCGGTCCTACGATAATCGCCTACGGCACCGAAGCGCAAAAGAAGCGCTTCATTCCTCCGATTCTGAGCGCCGAAGAAATCTGGTGCCAGGGCTTTTCGGAACCGAACGCCGGTTCGGATTTGGCGAGCCTGCAAACCGAAGCGCGTCTGGACGGAAAGCACTACGTGGTAAACGGTCAAAAGGTGTGGACCAGCTACGGCTGGATCGGGGATTGGTGCGAGCTTGTGGTTCGCACCGACGCAAGCGTCGCCAAGCACAAAGGCCTCACGGTAATTCTCGTCGATATGAAATCGCCGGGGGTGGAGGTCCGCCCGTTGCGGCAAATGACCGGCGAAAGCGAATTCAACGAGCTTTTCTTTCGCGACGTGCGCGTGCCGGTTGAAAATGTTCTCGGCACGGTGAACGACGGCTGGAACGTAGCGGTCAGCACGCTGATGTACGAGCGCGGTTCTTACGGCGCTCGCCTGCACCTCATATTCAAGCGCTACATCTCCCGCCTGATTGAACTCTCTCGAAATATCCAACGCAATGGCCGGCCCGCTGCCGAGGACCCCATCATTCGCCAGAAGCTCGCGCAATGCAGCGCGGAGATTGAGATCATGCGATTCAATCAGATGCGGGCGTTCAGCCGCGTCACCGCCACCGGCGTCCCGGGTCCGGAAGGCTCCATCCAGAAAATTTTCTGGAGCGAACTTAACCAGCGGCTCCAGCAAATCGCCCAGGAGGTGCTCGGTCCCTACGGCCAACTGATGGCCGGCGACCCGCGCGCCATTGACAAAGGAATTTGGTCCTACGCCTACCTGCGCACCCGCGGCAACACCATCGAAGCAGGGACGTCGGAGGTCCAGCGCAACATCATCGGGCACTTTGTGCTCGGTCTGCCCAGAAGCTACTAAGGGGATACGCGATGGAATTTGGATTGAGTGAAAGCCAGCTAATGCTGCAGGAAAACGCCCGGAAATTCTTCGCGGGCGAGTGCCCGATGAGCGAAGTGCGGCGTCTGATGGAAACGGAAACGGCCTTTGAAGATTCGTTGTGGGCCAAGATGACTGAACAGGGTTACACCGGCATCATTTTCCCCGAGCGATATGGCGGCGTGGGCCTGGGTAAGGTTGAGCTCATTCTGCTGATGGAAGAGGCCGGCCGCGCGCTCCTGCCCGGGCCGTTCTTTTCGACGGTGGTGCTGGCCGGCTCGGTGTTGGGCGCGGCCGGCACGCCCGAGCAAAAGGAAAGGTATTTGACCCCCATCTGCGAAGGCCGGGCCCGCTCCACGGTGGCGATACTCGAAGCCGCGGCAAGCTGGAATCCGGGGGACGCGAAGCTCACCGCGTCGAGCGGAAAACTCAATGGCGAAAAATTGTTTGTGCCGGATGCGGCGGTGGCGGATTCGATTATCGTTGCCGCGCGCGATGGTATCTTTATCGTCGAAGCGAATGCGCCAGGAATTCGCATCGATCCAATGTTGGGGATGGACCTAACGCGAAAACTATACGCAGTGCGCTTCGAGAACACGCCTGCCGAAAAGCTTGGCAGCCCGTCGAGCCTCGGCAATGCGCTCGAAATCGCCACCGCAGCGCTCGCCGCAGAACTGGTGGGCGGGATGCAGCGCACTCTCGACATCACCGTCGAATACGCGAAAATGCGGAAGCAGTTCGGCAAGCCGATCGGTATGTTCCAGGCGGTGCAGCACCAATGCGCGGACATGTACCTGGAAACGGAGAGTTCGCGTTCCGCAACTTACTATGCGGCTTGGGCGCTCGAGGAAGACGCGCCCGACGCGGCCCTGGCCGTTTCGGTTGCGAAGATGTACGCGAGCGACGCTGCGCGCACCGTCGGCAATCGGGGAATCCAGGTGCACGGCGGCATGGGCTTCACCTGGGAGAATGACGTCCATTTATACTATCGTCGCGCGAAGGCGTCGGAGACGGCGCTTGGCGACGCGACCTTTCACCGCGAACGCATTGCTCGCCTCACCATCGATGTCGGCGCGGAAGCCGCCAAGAGCGCGTAGGAATTCATTTAAGACTCAACAAGGGAAGCCCATTCATGAGTGAACTCGTTCAACTCACTAAGAGCGGCGATGTCGCCCTGATCACCATCAACAACCCGCCGGTCAACGCGCTGAGCCCGGGTGTGCCGGAAGGGATCGGCGAAGCGATTGAGCAAATTGAGAAGGACGGCAGCGTTGCGGCGGCGGTGCTCATCGGCGGCGGCCGCACCTTCGTCGCCGGCGCGGACATCAAGGAATTCGGCAAGATGACCTCGGGCAAGGGCCAGCGCGGGCCGGGGCTGCTGCCATTGCTCTTGAAAATCGAAGACTGCTCGAAGCCGGTGGTGATGGCGATTCACGGTACTGCATTCGGCGGCGGGCTCGAGTTGGCCATGGCCGGCCACTATCGCGTTGCAACACCGGACGCGCAGATGGGTCAACCGGAAGTGAAGCTTGGCATCATCCCCGGCGCGGCAGGCACGCAGCGTTTGCCCCGGCTGGCGGGCGTGGCTGCAGCTGTAGAAATGTGCGCGGAGGGCAAGCCGGTCACGTCCGCGCAGGGACTGCAACTCGGCATCATCGATCGACTGATTGATGCCGACTTGCTTGCCGGCGCCATCGCGTTCGCGCGGGAAGTGGCCAACAAGCGAGCGCGAAAAACCCGCGACCGCAACGAGAAGCTCGGCACTGCTGAGAAAAACGCCCTGGTCTTCGCTGCCGCACGTGATGCCGCGCACAAGAAACAGCGCGGAACGATCGCGGCGTTCGCGGCAATTGACGCTGTGGAAGCGGCGACCACGCTGCCATTCGATCGAGGTTGTCAGTTGGAACAGGAATTGTTCGCGAAGTGTCTCTTTTCTGACCAATCGAAAGCGCTGATCCACGTTTTCTTCGGCGAGCGCGAAGTGGCCAAGGTTCCGGATATTCCCAAAGATACTCCGCTGATCCCGGTGAACAGCGCGGCGGTGGTTGGGGCCGGCACGATGGGCGGCGGCATCGCGATGGTGCTGGCGAATGCAGGCATTCCGGTGCTCCTGAAAGAGGCTGACCAGACGGCGATGGACCGCGGTCTCGCCAATATTCAAAAGAATTACGCGGGTTCGGTGAAGCGCGGGCGCTTCACACAACAATTTGCCGACGAACGCCTGAAGCTGATTCAGCCCACCCTCAGCTTCGACGGCTTTGCCGGTGTAGACCTGGTGATCGAAGCGGTGTTCGAGGGGATGGCGCTGAAGAAAGAAGTCTTTGGCCAACTCGACGCCGTTTGCAAGCCGGGGACAATTCTCGCGAGCAACACTTCGACCCTCAATATTGACGAGATCGCGTCGGTGACCTCACGGCCTGAATTTGTGATCGGAACGCACTTCTTCAGCCCAGCAAACGTGATGCGCTTGATCGAGATCGTCCGCGGCAAAGCGACCAGCAAGGAAGTGATCGCCACCTGCATGCAACTTTCGAAAAAGCTTGGCAAGATCGGCGTGCTGGTGGGCAATTGCCGCGGCTTTGTCGGCAACCGCATGTTTCATCCGTATGTTCGCGAGTCGGTGTTCCTCGTCGAAGAAGGCGCCAGCGTGCAGGAAGTGGACAACGCGCTTTATGAGTTCGGAATGGCCATGGGCCCGCTCGCTGTTGGGGATCTCGCCGGTCTCGACGTGGGCTGGCGCATCCGAAAGGAGTATCGTCACCTGGAAAAGCCCGGCATCCGCCAAGCATTCGCCGGGGACCGGCTCTGCGAACTGGGACGCTTCGGTCAGAAGACTGGTGCGGGCTGGTACCAGTATGACGAGCAGCGCCGCGCGCTGGCGGATGCGGAAGTGGAGCAGTTGGTGCGCGGGTGGGCGGCTGAGGCGGGGATCCCGCAGCGAAAGATTTCGGCTGATGAGATCGTCGACCGTTGCGTCTACGCGCTGGTCAACGAGGGCGCGCGCATCCTGGAGGAGGGATTCGCCTCGCGCGCGGTGGATATCGACATCATTTATATTAACGGCTACGGATTTCCAGCTTATCGCGGCGGTCCCATGTGGCATGCAGACGCCGTCGGGCTAAAGAAGGTCTACGATCGCGTCCGCCAATTTCAAGAACAGCACGGCGAGACCTGGGAGCCCGCGCCATTGCTCAAACATTTGGCCGAGCAGGGCAAGACGTTCGCGGAGTTCACTCGAGGGCAGGGCGCGATTGCCTAGCGGCGCGAGCGGCGTGAGAATTTCGTGAGCCGCCTGTTCCTCGTGCGGCATGGCCAGGCTTCCTTCCTTGCGGCGGACTACGACCAACTGTCTCCGCTCGGGGAAACCCAGTCGCGGCTACTCGGAAAATACTGGGCGCAGCGGAGCATGCCGTTTGAGCGCATCGCCACCGGCCCCCGCGCGCGGCAGAGAAACACCGCGAGCTTGGTTGCCGAAGCCTATCGCCAGGCCGGCGCGCACTTCCCGGAAACCATGGTCATGCCGGAATTCGACGAATATGACGCCGAGGGCGTGCTGAAGGGGGCCCTGCCGGAGCTTCTGGAAACCAGCCAGGAAGTCCGCGAATCATACCGGTTATTTGAGAATTCATCCACGCCCTCCGATCGCATCAAACATTTTCAGGCATTCTTCGAAATCGCGGTGACCAAGTGGATCTGCGGAGACCTTCTCGTTCCCGGCATCGAGTCCTGGGCGGAGTTCTGCGCTCGCGTCAACCGCGGAATCTCGCAGTTCATCTCGCAATGCGGGCACGGTGTGAACGCCGCAATTTTCTGTTCGGCCGGGCCGATCTCGGTGGCGGTCGCGCGCGCGCTGCATCTCACGCCGCTCGATACGGTGAAAGTCCTGTGGATGTCTCGGAACGGCTCCTACTCCGAGTTTTTGTTCTGTGGCGACCGTTTCACCTTGAGCGCATTCAACGCCATCCCTCATCTCGACCATCCGTCGTTGCTGACGTATCGATAAAAAGGGGGAGTTCGCATAGGACCAGGATGCACGATTTTCTCGATCATCCGCGAGCGGTCCGGCCCGGCGAAGAACTGGATCTCGCCCGGCTTGAACTCTTCCTCTTGCAACATTTTCCCGCAGCTACTGGATCCATCGCCGTCGAGCAATTCCCCAGCGGGCATTCCAACTTGACCTACCTGGTGCGGCTCGGTGATCGCGAGTTCGTTTTGCGACGGCCTCCCTTCGGCAGCAAAGTGAAAACCGCGCACGACATGGGCCGCGAGTATCGCGTGCTATCGAAGTTGCACGCTGCCTATTCTCCAGCACCCAAGGTGCTGCTCTTTTGCGATGACGACTCTGTCATCGGCACGCCCTTCTACGTGATGGCGCCTGTTCGCGGCATCATCATCCGCAGAGATCCACCGGCCGGTCTTCCCTTCCCTGCGGAAACGGCGCGCCGCCTCAGCGAATCATTCATCGACAATCTCGCTCAGCTTCATTCGCTGGACTACCAAGCCATCGGCCTTGGCGATCTGGGGAAGCCGCAGGGCTATCTGGAACGCCAGGTGCGCGGCTGGAGGGAGCGCTATCACGGCTCAAAGACGCACGAGTACGCGGAGGTCGAACGCATCTCCACGTGGATGAACGAAGCTACGCCGGCAACGAGCGTCGCAACGCTGATTCACAACGACTACAAGTACGACAACGTGGTTCTGGATCCCGCCGAGATCACCAAGATCGTTGGCGTGCTCGATTGGGAGATGAGCACAATCGGAGACCCGCTCACCGATCTTGGCACCACGCTCGCATACTGGATTGATCCAAACGACCCTGAGGAATTGCAGAAAATTCGCTGGTGCCCTTCCACGTATCCGGGAAGCCTCACTCGGGCGCAGCTCGTCGAACGCTATGCGAAGGGAACGGGCCGCGACGTCTCGCGCCTGGCCTTCTATCTGGTGTTCGCACGCTTCAAAGTCGCCGTCATCATCCAGCAGATTTATTACCGCTATTACCAGGGGCTGACCAAGGACCGACGCTTCGCTGCGCTGCCGGAGGTGGTGCAGACACTTTTGCGCGCCGCCCTGCATTCCGCCCAAAGCAACTCGGTCTGACGCTTATTATTACCACCTGATAACGGTTTGCTGATCGAGGCCAACGGAGACATTGTGGCCGTCGAGGCAATTAGCCCCGAGGGGATCGAGCTGGCGCGGTATCTGTCCAACTAACGGCAGCGGCCAATTCGAATCGTTCGAGACAGCCCCGGAGGGGATCTCCGGAGCTGTTTCTTTGTTCAGCTCAAGTTGAGTCGTCTCAACCCCAGCGATTTCATTCGGGATAGAAACGCAGCACCCACTCCGCCACGCAGCACGGTTTGTCGGAGCCTTCGCACTCGACGGTGAACGAAAACACCGCCTCGACGGAATCGGCAACGTCTCTGACGGAATCGAGCGCGACGCGCGCGCGAATCCGCGACCCGGCGCGAACTGCGGCGGGAAAGCGTACCCGGTTCGTTCCGTAGTTCACGCTCAGCCTCGATCCGTGGACGTCGATCACCTGATTCATCAGATGACCGAGCAACGACATGGTTAAAAACCCGTGGGCGATCGTGGTGCGGTAGGGAGATTCTCGTTCGGCTCGCTCGCGGTCCACGTGAATCCATTGGCGATCTTCGATAGTTTCCGCGAATTGGGTTATGCGCTCTTGGGTGACCACAAACCAATCCGACACGCCGACTTCCCGGCCCACCAGTTCTTTCAATCCATGGACGGACTCGACTACACGCATGGTCATGGCGCTACTCCCGAAGAGACCGGATCCACTCAACAGGTTGCTTCCGAACTGCCGGCCGCTAGCACAGGCAAAATCAAAACACCCACCCTTCGCAAAGCCGGGGAAGAATGGGGCATCCAAAATTCATGGAAGCGTGAAGCAAAAGCAACGTCAGAGGAAATTCGAGACGATACCGAATTTGGTATCGGCTCGGGATGTTTTCGTCCATTGTTTTCAGATGCATAGAGGTGGACACCTTTAGGCGTGGTGCGAGCCGGATTTCCCTTTGCGTTAGTCCGTTCCTTGCTCGCCAGTAATCTCATGTCTGCGCGAGGCTACCACTCCGGTGAAGGCACTGGAAGGGATCATTTCGCTGTACACTTGTCTAAGAGCCGCAGTGCCTACCGCGGCGGTGATTGCGAGCGCAGCTCCTCCTATTTGCGAAGTTCCTGCTTGGCGATCGCTTCGATGTGCACCTCGTCCGGACCATCCGCCAATCGCAGCGTGCGGACAGCGGCCCAAGCGGCGGCCAAAAACGTGTCCTGCGAAACGCCGGCGCCGCCATGCGCCTGAATCGCGCGATCGAGAACCCGCAATGTGACATTTGGCGCCACCACTTTGATCATGGCAATCTCGGCTCGCGCCCCTTTGTTCCCGACGGTGTCCATCATATGCGCCGCTTTCAGCGTCAGTAGCCTGGCCTGCTCGATCTCCATCCGCGAATTCGCTATGTCCGCGCGGATGGTGCCCTGTTCCGCGAGCGGCTTGCCAAAGGCGACGCGCAACTCCACTCGCTTGCACATCGTTTCCAGCGCGCGCTCCGCCACTCCAATACAACGCATGCAGTGATGGATGCGTCCCGGACCTAACCTGCCTTGCGCAATTTCGAATCCGCGCCCTTCACCGAGCAGCAGATTCGACGCTGGGACACGCACGTTCGTGAATGTTACTTCACCGTGCCCGTGCGGCGCGTGGTCGTAGCCGAAAACCGAAAGCAACCGCTCGATTTTCACTCCCGCAGCGTCCATCGGCACCAGGACCATGGATTGTTGTTTGTGCGCAGGAGCTGACGCATCCGTCTTGCCCATAAAAATCGCAATCTTGCATCGCGGGTCGCCTGCGCCGGAGGTCCACCACTTTCGACCATTGATGATGTATGAATCGCCCTCCCGAGCGATGCTGGCTTGAATGTTGCTTGCATCCGACGACGCCACATCGGGCTCGGTCATCGCGAAGCAGGAACGGATTTCTCCGGCGAGAAGCGGCTTCAGCCATTTTTCTTTTTGCTCCGGGGTGCCGTAGCGCGCTAGAACTTCCATGTTGCCGGTGTCCGGCGCAGAACAGTTGAAAATTTCCGGCGCCATCCAACTGCGCCCCATCATTTCGCATAGCGGCGCGTACTCGAGATTGGTTAGGCCGGTACCATTGGCGTCATTCGGCAGGAAAAGATTCCACAAACCAGCGGCCCGCGCCTTGGGCTTCAGCTCTTCGACGATTTTTGTGGGCGTCCATCGGTTGCGCTCGATTTCCTGATAGTAGCGCCGCTCGTTGGGGTAGATATGCCCATCGAGAAAGCTTTGCAGGGTGCGCTGCAGCTCGGTCACTTTGTCGCTGAAGTCAAAATTCAAGGAGTGCTCTTAGTTCCCCTGAAAGTTGGGAGCGCGCTTCTCGAGGAAGTGCGCTACGCCCTCTTTAAAGTCGTCGCTTCGCAGACTTTCGAGCATCTCGCGCAGCGAGAGATCGAACGCATCCCCCAGATTCTGAAACATTGCGGTGTAAACCTGCCGCTTGATCACCCGCAACGAACGAGGGCTCACACTCGACGCCAGATCATGTGCATATTCCCGGACGTTGTCCATAAACGTCAACTGAGGAAAGACTTGATTGACCAACCCGATGCGCAGTGCCTCCGCGGCGTCAATCGTCCGCGCGGAAAACAGCAAATCGAGTGCGTGTGGCAAGCCCACCAGACGTGGAAGCATCCACGCCATGCCGTATTCCGCGATCAGGCCGCGCCGCGCGAACGCGGTGCTAAATCGCGCAGCGTCCGAGGCGAAACGCAGATCGCAATAGAGCGTTATTACCAGACCGAGTCCAACCACCGGTCCATTGATTGCCGCAATCACCGGCTTGGTCACTGCCGGAAAGTAGGAGTACTTCTTCTGAAAGTCCGCTGGCACGCCGTCGCGTATGGTTTCCGGCTCGCCGAAAGCGTTGGCGCGATCCTTTTCGTTGAGTCCCTGCCCGGCGACGCTACTCAGGAGCGACATATCCGCCCCGGCGCAAAAGCCTCGGCCTGCGCCGGTCAGAACGATCACTCGAACGTGGTCGTCCCTGTCGGCCTCGTCGACTGCGCCACGCACTTCGCGTTCCATCACTGCGGTCCATGCGTTCAATTTATCAGGACGATTCAGGGTGATCGTGGCAACTCGGCCGCCAACGTCGTAGCACGTCTGTTGACTTGGCATGGTGGGCGCGATTATATACAATGTCCGTCGTGATAGTCACTCTCATCTGTGCTTGACTATCAATCCCAATCTCGCAGCACCCTCTTCCGATTTGCTGCAACCCCGAGGAGCGCACTTGAGCACCCTCAACCACAAGTTTGAACTCGCAACGCGCCCCTCCGGTCTGCCGAAGCGGAGCGATTGGAACTACAAGGAAGAGCCGGTCCGCGATCCGGGAGAAGGCGAGCTTGTGGTCAAGATACTTTACATTTCACTGGACCCCGCGATGCGCGGCTGGATGAACGAAGGCAAGTCATACATTGCGTCGGTGGCCATCGGTGAAGTGATGCGTGCGCTGGCGCTCGGCCGCGTTATTTCCTCAAAGAATTCGAAATTCGCCGCCGGCGACCATGTTTACGGCGTGCTCGGGGTGCAGGAATACGCGGTAACAAACGGAAATGGCCTCACCAAGGTCGATTCCGCGATTGCTCCCCTGCCTGTTTACCTGGGAGCGCTCGGCGTGCCCGGCATGACTGCTTATTTCGGTCTGCTGGAAGTCGGCCAGCCGCAAGCGGGACAAACTGTGGTGGTCTCCGGCGCGGCCGGCGCGGTTGGCACCGTGGTGGGTCAGATCGCCAAGATCAAGGGCTGCCACGTTGTGGGAATCGCGGGAGGCGCGGAGAAATGCAATTACGTGGTAAGAGACCTGGGCTTCGACGCCGCGATCGACTACAAATCGGAGAACGTTTGTGCCGCTGTGCACCAACATTGCCCCATGGGCGTTGACGTTTACTTTGACAACGTCGGCGGCGACATTCTTGACGCGGTGCTGACTCAAATCGCGCGGGGCGCGCGCGTCGTCATCTGCGGCGCCATCTCGCAATACTGCAGCACCACCGGGATCAAGGGTCCGTCGAACTATCTCTCGCTGCTGGTCAATCGCGCGAGCATGAAAGGCATGGTGGTGTTCGACTACGCGGATCGCTACCAGCAAGCCGCCGTCGAAATGGCCGGGTGGATTGCCGCTGGTAAGCTGAAATCGCGCGAGGACATCGTTGAGGGCTTCGAAACATTTCCGGAGACTTTGCTGAAGCTATTCAAAGGCGAAAATATTGGAAAATTGATGCTGAAAGTTGCCGATTCGTAGGCTCGGCCACAGCGATACAGTAGCGGAGATCTGTCCCGAGCGATTCGCACAGGCAGGGACCCTCTCAACTGAGGCGGTAGACACGAATCGCGTTGTCGTGGAAAAGCTTTTTTTGATTGGCTTCTCCTGCGCTTGCGGTGAGCGAGAGCAAAGCTTCCACCCATTGCTTGTACGTGGCAGCGAGCGAGCACACTGGCCAGTCGCTTCCGAACATCACCCGGTCCCAACCAAAACTGTCCACCACGTGCTCGACGTACGGGCGCAAATCCTCGGCGGTCCATGCCGCGTGCTCTGCATAGGCGATCAACCCGGAGATCTTGCAGGTCACATTCGGCATCTTGGAAATCGCAAGGATGTGCTCGCGCCAGGGATCCAGAATTTTGTCTTTCACTTCAGGAACGCCGCAATGATCGAGAATGAAATTCACGCCCGGACAATTGGAAACTAGATTGATGGCGATCGGAAGCTGGCGAGCCAGGACACAGATATCGAAAGACAAACCGTAGCCGGCGAGGCTCTGAACATTTTCGATGAAAAGTCTTCCCTGGGCCAATTCGTCAGGCTGGGTATGCAAAATTCTCCGGATACCCTTCAGTTTGCGATGGCCCACGATTGTTTCCAGATAGGCATTGAACCCCTCTTTCTCCGGGCGCGCGGATGCCACCACGCCTTCCACCGGATTGTCCGGCTGATCCGCGAGGCGCAGGACGTGACGTGTTTCGTCCGGGATGCTTGGCTCAACCACGTCGCACTCCACGAAAACCGATTTCTCGATTTCGAGATCGTGCGTAGCTTCTCGGTAGTCCTTCATTCCGAAGGAACGGTTGAGCGCGGGAAGCGACTTAAGCCACAAATACCGAAAAACATCTACGTCCCAAAGGTGTTGATGGGTGTCGACTATTTTCATCTTCTCTTGATCCTGGTGAAGAACTAACCCACGCCTTTTTTCCAGCTAATCCGAGGGGCCATTCAATTCTGTGGCGCCGCCTTTACCTTGGGCAGCAACAGAGACAGCCCACAGGCGGCTAGCAGACCCAGGCCCAGTGCGCTAAACGCGTAGAGAAAATTCCCGGTGCGTTTGTATAGGAAGCCGACAACGAGCGGCCCGAAAAACCCGCCGAGATTCCCGAAGGCGTTCACTACCCCCATCGCTGAGCCGGCAACACTGGGCGGCAGGGTTTCCGTTGGGATCGCCCAGAACGGACCCAAGGCCGAGTATGGTCCGGCTGCCGCCAGACACAAGAAACCAAAAGACAGCAGCGGCCATTGGGTGTTGGTCAATACTCCGATGAGCAGGCAAACCCCACCTACGCCGTATGCCCCGGCGACGTGGCGGCGCCTCTCGTGATGCAGGTCGGAGTGGCGCGCGTTCCACACCATCCCAATCGCGGTGAGGATATACGGCAGGGTAAAGAGGATTCCGATCGCCAGATGGCTCAGCTTTCTGGCGTTCTCGAGCGCCGCCGGAAACCAAAACAGGAATCCATAAGTGCCGCACGTTTGCAGGAAATATACGCAGACCATCAACGGGACCGGATGGCCACCGACCGCGCTCAGCGAAAATTTGGCCCGCGCCGGACCAACCTCGCCCGATTCCCGTTGCAGGGTGGTCTCCAGGAACTCGCGCTCACTGGGGGAAATCCACGGCGCCTGGTGGGGAAGGTCGTAAATCATCAGCACCCAGATGATCAACCAAACGATCGGCAGGGCCCCCTCGGAAATCAACAGGATGCGCCAGTCCCAACGTCCGAGAATCCAACCGGAGAGGGGCGAAGAAATAATGAGAGAGAGAGGAAGGCACAGCATCCAGAAAGCATTGGCGCGTGCCCGCTCGGCGCGCGGGAACCAGTTCGAAAGCAGAACCAGAATCGCCGGCCACACTCCGCCTTCCGCCACGCCTAAGGAAAACCGCATGACCCAAAACTCTCGCCCGGTGTGCACCAGACCGGTACCCAACGCGCAGATTCCCCACACCGCGAGCAGGATGCTGACAAAATGTTTCGCGCTCCAACGGTTGGCTATGTAGCCGCCAGGAACCTGCAGCAGCAGGTAGCCCCAAAAGAAAACGCCCGCAGCGCTTCCGGCTTGTACCGGGTCCATGCCTAGATCGTGGCTAATCCTAGGCAACGCCAGCGAGATATTGGTGCGGTCGATGAAAGCGATCGTGTACATCACAAACGCGACGGGAATGATTCGCAGCCAGCGTTGTTGGGGCATCGGATTTTGTGAAAGCTAAATCACTCCCAGGTGGGCCTGTTTACTTGATCCGTTCCCGGACCAGGATCACGCGCAATACTTCAGTAGACCGGCTTACCTGCTTTCCCGGTTTCGCCCACCAACTCATGAACTGCTTTGGTGGCTGCGTCCAGCAACATACGTGCTTCGGTGGAGTACATCAAGAAGCACATGCCCATATCGCGGTAGCGCTTCACCGCCTGGAGGTTACTGGTGTGGACACCCGGCGCGATCCCGTTCTTCAAACAGATTTCGAATGTCTGCTCGACTGCCTTTAAGAACTTGGGATGCTCGAAATCGCCGGGAATCCCTAACGAAATAGAGAGGTCATTCGGACCGATGAGCGCCACGTCGATGCCCGGAACACGCGAGGTCCGCTCGAGCTGAGCCAACGCCTCGGCTGATTCCACTTGTACGATCACTAAGGTATTTTCGTTAACCCAGTCGATGACCTCGGGCACCGAGACGGCTTCATAGTCGGTCATCACCCCGCGCGCGCCGAATCCGCGTTGGCCCAGCGGGGGATACTTGGCGTGTTGCACCACACTACGAGCCTCCTCCGCGGTGTTAACCCTTGGCACCATAATGCCCATCGCGCCCATATCTAAAATACGAGCAATGAATGGGTACTGATTATCGGTGACGCGCGCCAGAGGAACCAGCCCGGCCGCGCGGGTGGCGCGAATAATATTTTGCAGGCTCTCGACGCCCACCGAAGAGTGCTCGGTATCGACCATCAGGAAATCCATTCCTGCCGCCGCCAGGATGTAAGCCACTTCAGCATTGCGCATCTCGGAGACCATCGTCCCCACAACCCGCTTGCCGGCCTGGATGGCCTGCTTCACTCGATTCGCTTTCACCGCTTAGTTCTCCTTTTGCCCCAGCCGGCATTGCGGCAGGTTCGCTACCTCTGGATTTACCAGGTTGTGAGGAAATTCTCCCCGCAAGATTTCGGCGGCCTGTTCGGATACCTGACGCCGCATTTCCGCATAAGACTCTACACCGCACGAAGCATAGTGGCTGGTGAATACGATATTTTCAAACCGGAATAACCCATTGGAGGGCGAAGGCGGTTCTTGCTCGAGGACGTCCAGTCCGGCGCCAGCTAGATGACCGGATTCCAGAGCCGCTTGAAGCGCCGCCTCATCCACCACCTTACCGCGGGCTACATTGATGAGTATCGAGCGCGGCTTCATCAGCGCCAGCGTGCGCGCGTTGATCAAGTGCTTTGTTTCCGGCGTCAGCGGCACGTGCAGCGAAACGATATCCGCCTGCCGCAACAATTCATCCAGGCTTAGCAAAGGCACACCGATGGCCGCCGCAACGTCCGGCAGGAGGTACGGATCAAAACCGATTACCTTCAGCCCCAGCGCCTGGGCCTTCCGTGCCACATTTCGGCCGATCTTGCCCAACCCGGCCACCGCCATCGTTTTGCCGCTCAGCCGGTAGATGGGCAGAATCTTCTTGGGAATCAGGCCCCGCCATTCGCCCTGGCGAACGAGGCGGTCAACAAACGCGATTTTGCGAGCTACCGCGAAAAGCAGGGCGAGGGCATGTTCCGCGACCTCCTCGGTGCAGAACTCTGGAACGTTACCGACTACGATGCCCAGGTCGGTAGCCGCCGCCATATCCACTGCGTCCACGCCTATTCCACTGCGTATCAAACCCTTTAGCCGCGGCAATCCCGAAAGAAATTCGCGAGGGATCGGCGCGGCGCCGACCACCAAAACCTCAGCGGACTGCGCCATCTCGGCTCGCTCCGCCTGGCTGGAAGCGCTTCCACACTGCAGCGTTCCACCCGCAGCATGAATGATTTTCTCGTCGAGGCCGTAGGCCGGACCCGCGGTACTTTCGGTAAAGACTACCAGCCGTTCATTCAATATGGAGACTCCTGAGGTTGAGTTATCCGACTCGTCGGATCGGAAAACGACTGTCTCCACGATTGATCCGGCCTTCATATATTACATGCGCGGGATATTGGGAAGCTGAAAAACCCCAGCCGCAAGCAGAGGCACATTTCCCATCGCGCACCCATCAGGGCTCAATCGCTTCTGACCACGATGGGCGGCGTATCCGCTAGTGCTTGTCCTGCGCAAACGCCTGATGCCCACGCCCACTGAAAATTGAATCCGCCGAGATGCCCGGTGACGTCCACCACTTCTCCGATGAAAAATAATCCGCGGACCTTGCGGCTCTCCATGGTCTTGCTGGAAAGTTCGCCGGTATCCACTCCGCCGGCGGTCACTTCCGCCTTCTGATAACCTTCGGTACCCGCTGGGCGCACTTCCCAACGGTGGATTTCCTCTTCCATGGCGTCCAGGGAGCGATTGGTCCAATCGCGTGGCGTGTGGTGCTCGATCCAGCGGTCTGCCAAGCGCACCGGCAGCACCTTGCGGAGCGAGCTGCGTGCGGCCTGCAAATCGCGGCGCGCTCGTGGCTCGCGCAGTGCAGACGTCCACGCCTGCTCGGGCGCCAGATCGATCGACACCGGATCATCCGTCGTCCATTTCCAATAGGAGGAAATCTGTAGGATTGCCGGACCGCTCAGACCGCGATGGGTGATCAGCATCATTTCCCGAAAGCGCTGCGTACCACACGAAGCCACTACCTCCGCGGAAACCCCCGCCAAGTCGCAATAGCGCTGTTGATTTTCGGGATCGAACATCAGCGGCACCAGCCCCGGACGGCATTTCCGAATCGCCAGGCCGAATTGCGCCGCCAATTCATATCCAAAAGCGGTCGCGCCGATTTTGGGGATCGAAAGTCCGCCGGTGGCTACCACCAGCGCCGGAGCTGACAGCACTACATTGTCCGCATCGACCTCGAAGCCGGCGTTGTGCCGCACTTGCTTCACCCGGGCGTTCAGGAAAATGCGTACGCCTGCCAGACGGCACTCCTCTTCCAGCAGGCTCAAAATGTCCTGTGCCGAGCGGTCGCAAAAAAGCTGCCCCAGCGTTTTTTCGTGATAGGGGATCTTGTGCTTTTGCACCAGCGCCAGAAAATCCGCGGGACCGTAGCGTGCCAGCGCCGACTTGCAAAAGTGGGGATTGGAGGACAGGAAATTTTCGGGAGTGTGGTGCAAATTCGTAAAGTTGCAGCGTCCCCCACCCGAAATCAGGATCTTTTTCCCGGCCCGCTCGGCGCGTTCCACTACCGCTGCGCGTTTACCACGCTTACCCGCTTCGATCGCGCACATCAGGCCGGCCGCGCCGGCGCCCAGGACCACCACGTCAAAGGCTTGATTCACGGAAGATACGCTAACGCGAAATGCACCCCGGTTCCAAATGCAGCGAGGCTTACGGAGCCGCAAATCCAGCGGGATAACGGATTAACTCGTGCCGCACACTTATGGAATCCTCACGTCTTCCTTACCATTTCCTAACTTCTCACACGCTAGCCTGATTCACCGCAGTGAGGTCTGAGCCAAGATCCCCGTGTGAGATCAACCGCAGACCACTGACCTGGCACCATGAAGGAGAACGCCGCAGTGTCCAACCCTATTAGAAACAGTAAGTGGCAGCTCGCTCTTGGCGCGCTTGCCTTAGCGCTTTGTCCGGGCGTGTGCTTCGCCCAAACCAGCAGCACTCCGCCCGCCGCGCAGGCGAGCGCTCCGGCTGGCGAATCGACCGAGGATCTGACCAAAGAACTCGAAGCGATGAAGAAGCGCATCGAGGAGCTCGAAGTGCAATTGAAGTCTCGTCCCGCGGTCGCACCCCTCTCGCCCAAAGCTTCGGTACCCGTCTCGGCACCCCCGCCGGCCCCGAGCCCTGCGGCAGCGCCCGCGACTTCTTCAACGCAGCCAACCGAAGCAGCCGCCGCGCCCGGCCCGGTAGCACCATTTTCGGATTATGATTGGAGCTGGCTAAACGGCAACGCCCGCACCAAAGATATCTTTTGGGACTCGAAATTCTTTACACCCGAGATCCGAGCGGATACCGATTACGTCTTTGATTTCAACCATCCAGCGGATCATTCGATCGGCGGATCGAGCGAGCTGTTTCGGTCGCAGGAAGTCCAGCTCGAGCAACTCGGCGTGGGCGGCGACTTCCACTACGACAACGTTCGCGCCCGGCTGATGACCCAGTTCGGTATGTATTCAGTGACCACCCCGCGAAATGACGCCAGCCCAGGAAACGGCCAGTGGGATCTTGCCGATGCATACCGCTACGTATCGGAAGCATATGGTGGATATCACTTCAACGCATTGGACGGGATCAACGTCGACGCGGGCATCTTCATGTCGTATATTGGCCTTTTCAGCTACTACAATTTCGACAATTGGGCCTATCAGCCCTCTTACGTTTCCTCCAACACTCCGTGGTTTTTCAACGGCGTGCGCGTACAGATCTTCCCTAACAAACATTTGAAGATTGAGCCCTGGTTCATCAATGGTTGGCAATCATACGCCTCCGCCAATCACCGTCCCGGTGTGGGAGGCCAGATCAAATGGACACCGGCGAGTTGGATCAACATCATTTCCAACAATTACGGCCTGGGGCAGGATGACCTGTTCGTACCCGGGCGTAAGCGCATCCATACCGACAACAGCATCGAGGTCAAGTATCACGACCGGCCGGACCGGCCGCTGGACAAGATGGCGTTTTCGTTGACCGGCGATCTGGGTTGTGAATACGGCGGTGGAGTGAGTTGCCACGGTGATGGCAAGGGCGGCCCCAAGCAAAGCTTCGTCGGCTACATGGGATACAACCGCTTCTGGTTCCACAGGGACTTGTACGCACTGACCCTAGGCGGCGGGCAAATCAACAATCCAGGACGCTACCTGGTGTTGCTGCCGCCGATCAATGGAGAGAGCGCGATCACCGCAGCCACCAATTCTCCCTACTTTACCGAGAATCCCGGAAATCCGTTTAAGGCCTGGGATTCTTCAGCCACGTTTGACTATATGCCCAAGCAATACATCACGTTTCGCTGGGAGTACGATTATCGCCACGCGAGCGTGCCGTATTGGTCTGGCCGTGGAGGGATCACGCCTCCGGGGGGGAACAACGGTGCTCCCGAAGACTATGCCTGCATTAACGGCAACTCGTCCGGGCAGGAGACCCTTGGCGCCGCGGAAGCAGCTTGTGGCGGGGGGATGGGCAGCGTGTGGTTCCCGGATCTTCGCCGGGATGAATCATTCATCGATATGTCGATCCTGGTGAAATTCTAGATCGCCCATTGGGTTGTGTAAGCAGAGCCCGCTTGCGGTACTCGGTCTTGTTGGCTAGAGTCTGAGGGCTGGTTTCGCTTGGAGTGGAATATCTAAGCGGTTTTTACAGGAGAAGAATCGTGCTGGATATCGTTTTCATCGCCGCGACCGTGCTGTTTGTTGTGGTGGCGGTCCTTTACGTTCGCGGCTGCGAACTGCTGAAATAGGAGCGGGTTCATGAATTTGAGCGATTCGGTTCTGCTTTTCATCTGTGCATTGATTTTCGGTTACCTGTTTTACGCGCTGTTGAAGCCGGAGAAGTTTTGAACATGACCTCTAACGGATGGTTGCAAATCGGTTTGTTCTTTTTGGTGGTGATCGCCATCACCAAGCCGCTCGGGGTCTTTATCACTCGGGTATTCAACCGCGAGAAGACCCTTCTCGATCCGGTTTTCCGTCCAGTGGAAAAACTCATCTATCGAACGATCGGCGTAGATGCAAGCCACGAGATGGAGTGGACCGAATACGCGGGGGCCATGCTGCTCTACAGCGGAGTTTCCATGGCGCTGCTGTATCTGATCGAGCGCACCCAGCATTGGCTACCTTTGAACCCGGAGAAACTACCCAACGTAGCGCCGGACCTGGCCTTCAACACCGCCGTCTCCTTCACCACCAACACCAACTGGCAAGCCTACACGCCCGAAACCACGATGAGCTATCTCACCCAGATGGCCGGGCTGGCGTACCACAATTTCGCGTCCGCCGCCGTGGGCATCGTGCTGGCGATCGCGGTGATCCGCGGAATCAGCCGTAAAGAAACCAATAAGCTGGGCAATTTCTGGGTAGACGCCACGCGTTGCTTGTTGTGGCTGCTGCTGCCGGTTTGTCTGGTGGTTTCGTTGTTCTTCGTCTCGCAGGGCGCGGTGCAGAATTTCAAGCACTACACTACGGTCCACTTGGTGGAACCGCAGACCGTGCAAAGCACCGGACCGGACGGAAAAACCACCAGCCAGGTGAACCACGAGCAAGTGATTGCGCAAGGCCCGGTGGCATCTCAGGAAGCGATTAAGATGTACGGCACCAACGGTGGCGGCTTTTTCAACGCCAATAGCGCGCATCCATTTGAAAACCCCACTCCGTTCACCAATTTCGTGCAGATGGTGTTGATATTTGCGATCCCTTCGGCGCTCACCTACACGTTGGGACGGATGACCGGATCGTCGCGTCACGGTTGGGCGGTGTGGGCGGCGATGGCTTTTCTATTTTTTCTCGGAGTGACCATCGCCTATTGGGCGGAGGCGCGCGGAAATCCCCTGCTCGCAGGCACGAGCCAGCCGGCGGGAGTAGTGCAGGCCAGCGGAAACATGGAAGGCAAGGAAGTGCGCTTCGGGATAGCCAATAGTGCGCTGTTCGCTACGGTGACCACCGACGCGAGTTGCGGCGCGGTGAACGGGGTACTCGATTCGTTCACGCCGCTGGGCGGGATGGTACCGTTGGTGAATATCATGCTCGGCGAAGTGGTCTTCGGGGGAGTGGGCGCGGGTCTCTACGGAATGATCGTCTTCGTGATTCTGGCGGTGTTCATCGCCGGCCTGATGGTGGGCCGGACGCCCGAGTATCTCGGCAAGAAAATCGAATCGTACGACGTAAAAATGGCGATGCTCGCGATCCTCGTCCTTTCGTTCAGTATCCTGGCGTTCTCGGCAACTTCCGTCGTGAAGCCATCGGGACTCGCGGGAATCACCAATCCCGGTCCGCATGGCCTGTCGCAAATTCTGTATGCTTACACTTCCGCCACTGGCAACAACGGCTCGGCGTTTGCCGGAATAAGCGCCAACACCATGTGGTACAACACCACCCTCGGTTGCGCCATGCTGCTGGGCCGCTTCTTCATGGTGATCCCGATTCTGGCGATCGCCGGCAATCTTGCCCGAAAGAAAATCACACCCGCGTCACTGGGCACCTTTCCGGTGACCGGCGGGTTGTTTAGCGGCCTGCTGGTGTCCACGATCATCGTCGTTGGCGCGCTCACTTTTTTCCCTGCTCTCAGTCTGGGGCCGATTCTCGAGCACTTGCTCATGGCCGCCGGAAAGGTTTTCTAGGCCTGTTATGACCGAAAACACATCGCCTCGAGCCAGATCTCTGATGGACATCGCAATCTTGCGGGTCGCGGTGATCGACGCCTGCCGCAAACTCGATCCACGCACCATGGTCAAGAACCCGGTCATGTTCGTGGTGGAAGTCGGCGCCGTGCTCACTTCCTTCCAATGCGTGAGCGACCGCATTCATCATACCGGGCACTTCGGGTTCGGCTTACAGATCTGCCTTTGGCTGTGGTTCACCGTGCTGTTCGCCAATTTTGCGGAGGCCATCGCCGAGGGGCGCGGCAAAGCCCAAGCCGAGGCGCTGCGCAAAGCGCGGACCGATACCTTCGCGCAACGGCTCCGCGCCGATGGCTCGACTGAAAAGGTCTCCAGCACTTTGCTCCGCGCCGGAGACCTGGTGATCGTTGCCGCCGGCGAATTTGTTCCCGGCGATGGCGAAGTGGTGGAAGGCGTAGCGTCGGTGGACGAATCCGCGATTACCGGCGAATCCGCTCCGGTGATTCGCGAGGCGGGCGGCGATCGTTCGGCGGTGACCGGCGGCACACGCGTGCTCTCGGACGAAATCAAGGTATGCATCACCTCGAATCCCGGCGAAACCTTTCTGGACCGCATGATTCGGCTGGTGGAAGGCGCGTCGCGCCAAAAAACGCCGAATGAAATCGCTCTGAATATCCTGCTGGCGGGCTTGACGATCATCTTTCTCCTGGCGGTGATCACCCTGCAGCCCTTTGCTCTCTATTCCGGCGCGCCGCAAAACATTTTCGTTCTAGTCTCCCTGCTGGTGTGCCTGATCCCGACCACCATCGGAGGGCTGCTGTCGGCGATCGGAATTGCGGGCATGGATCGCATGATCCAGCACAACGTGATCGCCATGTCCGGCCGCGCGGTGGAAGCTTCCGGCGACGTAGACGTCTTGCTGCTGGATAAGACCGGGACGATCACCCTGGGCAACCGCCAAGCCACGCGATTTTTTGCGGCGCCCGGCGTCGCCGAAACCGACATGGCGGATGCCGCGCAACTCGCTTCCATCGCGGACGAAACTCCTGAAGGGCGCTCCATCGTTGTGCTGGCCAAACAGAAATACGGCCTGCGCGGCCGCGAACTCGCTCAGCTCAATCCGATCTTCATTCCCTTCTCCGCGCAGACGCGAATGTCCGGGGTGGATCTGGACGGCCACGAAATTCGCAAAGGCGCGGGAGACGCCATCGCCAAGTACGTCGCCGAGCGCGGCAATCGCGTCCCGAAAGAAGTAACCGAGGAGGCCGAGCGCATTGCCGGTTCCGGCGGCACGCCTCTGCTGGTAGCCAGAGATCGCATGGTGCTCGGGGCTATTCAGCTCGAAGATATCGTCAAGGGCGGCATGCGCGAACGATTCGAACAACTTCGCGCCATGGGTATTCGCACGGTGATGATCACCGGAGACAATCCACTCACCGCCGCCGCGATCGCCCGGCAAGCGGGAGTGGATGCGTTTCTTGCGGAAGCGAAGCCGGAAGACAAAATGAAGTTGATCAAGGACGAACAAGCCAAGGGCAAACTCGTGGCCATGACCGGTGATGGCACCAACGACGCGCCGGCCCTTGCGCAAGCCGACGTCGGCGTAGCCATGAATACCGGAACGCAGGCCGCCAAGGAAGCGGGAAACATGGTGGACCTCGATTCCAATCCGACCAAACTGATCGAAATCGTGGAGATCGGAAAACAGTTGCTGATCACCCGCGGATCGCTCACCACCTTTTCGGTGGCCAACGACGTGGCGAAATATTTCGCCATTATCCCCGCCATGTTTGCGGGTGCATTTCCGCAACTGGAGGCTCTCAACCTGATGCGGCTGCGAACCCCGGAGTCCGCGATCCTCTCCGCGGTGGTCTTCAACGCACTGATCATCATCGCGCTGATTCCGCTGGCGCTGCGCGGAGTTAAATACCGTCCGGTGGGCGCGGTCACTCTCTTGCGCCGCAATCTCTTGATCTATGGTCTGGGGGGCGTGATTGCTCCGTTCGTGGGGATCAAACTGATCGACATGCTGCTCACTCGTTTAGGTATGGCCTAGGGAAGCCCATGAAAAAAAATCTACTCATTTCGGTTTGGTTCACTCTGGTCACTACCGCGATCTTTGGAGTGATCTATCCGCTCACGGTCACCGCTCTTTCGCAGGCGTTCTTTCGCGATCGCGCTAACGGCGGGATCATCGAACAAAATGGCCAAGCCGTCGGTTCGCGCCTAATCGGGCAGGCGTTCAGCGGGCCCGGATACTTCCATTCGCGGCTTTCCGGAGCGGGCACAGGCTACGACGCGCGAAACAGCGGCGGCACCAATCTCGGCCCCACCAATAAGTCTCTCGTTGATCGCGTGAACGGCGATATACAGCGTTTGCATGCGGAAAATCCTGCTGAGGCCGTTCCGGTGGACCTGATTACCGCTTCCGGCTCGGGCCTCGATCCCCATATTTCTCCGGACGCTGCGGAATTCCAGATTCCTCGAGTGGCTCGCGAGCGCCACACCAGTGAGGCCGAGCTGCGCACCGTTGTGGCGCGGCACACCAAGGGGCGGCAGCTTGGTTTCTTGGGAGAAGCGCGAGTGAATGTGCTGGAGTTAAATCTCGAGCTGGATGCAGGGCATCCCGTTCCGCATTAAGAGTTCTCGCTCGGAGCTTTTGCTTGGGCGTCGATCGGCACGTGGAAGCGGTAACCCACCCACGGTTCGGTCTGAATGTATTTCGGCTTGGCGGGGTTCAATTCGATTTTCTTGCGCAACTGGTTGATCACCACGCGCAATGATTCGGTCTCCTCACCGTAGTCTGGCCCCCAAACGCTCTGCAACAATTTGCGGTGTGAAATGGGGCAGCCTTCGCTGGCGACCAACTCTTTGAGCACTTCGAATTCTTTGGGCGTGAGATGCACCGGTCTTCCGCGGACGACGATAGTGCGCTTCTCAAAATCGAAGGTTAATTCCTTCGAGCTCAGCACTCCCTGCTTTCCCTCAGTGGATCTGCGGCGAAGCACCGCGCGGATGCGAGCCAGCAGTTCCTGAATGCCAAACGGCTTCACTACGTAGTCGTCGGCCCCGGCGTCCAGGGCGTGTACCTTGTCCTTTTCCGCGCTGCGCACGGTGAGCATAATAATCGGAACTTCCGAGCTTCGGCGAATTTCGCGGCATGATTCCAGGCCATCGGTCACTGGCATGTTCATGTCCAGCAAAACCAGATTTGGGCGCTGGGTGCGAAGTTGTTCTAAAGCCTCCTGGCCGTCGCGGGCCTCCACCACCGAATAGCCCTGAGCGGAAAGAGTGGCGCGCAGCACCCGGCGAATCTGCGGTTCGTCATCCACCACCAGAATGGTTGTCGCCTTCATCTCACCACACTCCTCGGCACATCCGCAGGAAGCGTGAAAGAAAATACCGAGCCGCGTCCCCGTTGGCTGGTCACGGTGAGTGCACCGCCGTGCGCTTCGACGATCGCTTTCGCGATCGGCAATCCCATTCCCGTTCCCTGCACCAGATAGCGCTGATCCTTGCCGCGATAAAACTTGTCGAAAATCAGTCCGAGCTCTACATCTTCAATCCCTGGTCCTTGGTCCGCGACGCTGGTGAGCAGGAATTCCCCGTTGGCCTCCGAGGTGATGGTAATCGGCCGGTCCTTCGCTGAGTAGGCGTCTGCGTTTTCGATCAGGCGCGTCAAGACGTCCACGATTCGGTCAAAATCGCCACGCACCCGCGGCAGCGTTGGCGGCACATTCACATTAACGACGCGATTGCCTAAGACCGTCTTGCAACGCGCCAGCGCCGCAGAAACAATCTCCGCCATCGAATGCGGCTGAACGTTCAACTCAAACTCCCCGGCGTCCAGGCGCGCCATCTCGGTGGCGTCGCCGATTAGTTGATTCAGGCGGTCGCATTCTTCATCGATGATCGTCAGCAGCTCGCGCTGTTCTGACTCCGGCGCGTTCGCGGTGGACAGCAGGCTGGTCACCGAGGCTTTGATAGAGGTGAGCGGTGTGCGGAAATCGTGGGTAACCGAATCGAGCAGCGCGGATTTCAGACGTTCCCCCACCCGGGTTGCTTCCGTCTTTCCCAGATCTTCCACGGCGCGCGCGCGGGCGAAGGCGATCGCAATCATCGATCCCAGGGCCTCCAGCGTCGGCCGGGAAAGCATATGTCCGGAAATCCCAAAACTGCCAAGCGGCCGCGTACCCATTCGAACCGGCGCAAATGACAGGCTGCGGCCCGGGTCGCGCAAAGGCTCTTCGCGCATGGTGGCACGCTTCAATTCCTCATCGTCGAAGTGCGCTCCCGGGCCGGAGTAATAAAACTTTTGCTTGTCCTCGAAAAAGAGCGCCGCCGCGCCCACCTCGAAGGTCTCCACAATAAGGTTGGGAATCGCGTTCAGCAAGGTGATCACATTTCCCGATACCATCAGTTGCTGGCTGAACGTATACAGCCGTTCCACCTCTCGCCGCCCTCGCTGCGCTTCGTCCGCTTCGCGGCGCACCCTTCCCGCCAGCCTGCTGGCGATCAGCGACACCGCCAGGAAAGCGAAGAGGGCCGTCCAATTTTGTGGATCGGCGACGTTGAACGAGCCTACCGGCGGCAGAAAGAAGTAGTTGAACGCAAACATGGCGGCCACCGACATGAACGCGGAAACCAGGAAACCCCAGAAGGTGGCGACCGCCAGGATCGCCAGCAGGTACGTTAGCGCCGCGGTGGTTTGATTGACGTGGAGAACTTTGCTGTAAAGCGTGGCGATGCCGATGACTATGACTATGGTCCAACAGCATCGCACCGCACGAATCGGAAGGCGCCGGATCACTGAACCTCTATTCTATCGCAGCTCGGCCGATCCCGCAGGTGGAAGCGAAGCGACATTTCGAGCGACTCTCCGGCGGGGCCACGTGTGGGGCTGCCTGTGAGAGCCGCCTGGGGCTCGGAATCAACCTCGATAATCGAAAAACGGCAACCGCCTGCTGTAGGCCGGTTGCCGTTGGTATCGCTTCCGATCTAACGAACACTATACTGGCGATGCCGCTGACCGCGGGATGGCCGAAAACGCCATGCGCTATCTGGCCGCGGGCTCCGTCGCGAATCGCCTGCCGGCCTCCCGCATATTGCTGGCGCAGGCGCGAACTTACTTCCCTTCCCCTGCACCTCACCATCATCGGCCACAAAGACGATCCCGCCGCGCAGGCTCGGTTTCAAGCCGCGCTTGGTTATCCCGCAAGTTACAAGCGCCTCGAATAGTGGGACACGCGCGAAGGCCGCCTCCCCAATCCCGACGTCCACTATCCCGAGCTCTCGCTCCCAGCCGCATTCCTCTGCGCCGATCGCACCTGTTCGCCGCCGATATATCAGGCGCAGGACATACCCCCGCAGGTCGATCACCTCACCTCCCGCACCATGGCCAGCAACCAGTAACTCCGGACCTTTTGAAACTATTCGCGTTCCCGGTGGACCTTTCCGCTTTCCCGGCGTATCTCTACTACTGACATGCCGGGTACTCGAAGTGAATACGACGCGGTGGTGGTTGGGTCGGGGCCGAATGGTCTTGCTGCCGCCATAACTATCGCTCGCACCGGCCGCTCGGTCGTGGTGCTCGAAGCCGAAAACGAAATCGGCGGTGGTACTCGGTCCGCCGAGCTCACTCTGCCGGGTTTCGTTCATGATGTATGTTCCACCGCGCATCCGATGGGCGTTGCGTCGCCTCTTTTCCGCGACTTGCCTCTTGCCGAGCACGGCCTGCAATGGATTCATCCCGCCGCGCCGCTCGCGCATCCGCTGGACGACGGCAGCGCCGCGATCGGAGAGCGCTCGGTCGGCTTGACCTCGGTGTCGCTCGGTGAGGACGAAGACAACTATCGCGATCTGATGACCCCTTTGGCGGCCGCCTGGCCCAAGCTTGAATCCGCCGTCTTGACTGCTCCGCTGTCTTTGGCGTGCCATCCTTTCGCCGGTGCTCGTTTTGCTTGGCTGGCCATGCAACCTGCCGAAAAACTCGCCGCCAATCATTTCCGAGGCGCGCGGGCCCGTGCTTTTTTTGCGGGTCTGGCCGCGCATTCGGCTCTGCCGCTCAATCGAGTTCCCAGCGGCGCGTTCGCGCTGGTGCTGGGAATTGCGCTTCACGTGGTGGGGTGGCCGTTCGCGCGCGGTGGCTCGCAATCGATCGCCAACGCCCTCGCGTCCTGTTTGCGTTCGCTCGGAGGCGAAATCGTTACCGGAGTGCGCGTGGACTCGCTAAAGCAAATCCCCGCCGCGCGAATGATTTTGTGCGACGTGACACCGCGCCAGCTACTACAAATTGCCGGCGCGGAGATGCGCCCGCAGTATCGTCGCGACCTGGAAAATTTCCGCTACGGCCCGGGAGTGTGCAAAATCGATTGGGCGCTCGATGCCCCGATCCCATGGAAGAACGAAGCGTGCCGGCGCGCGGGCACCCTTCATCTCGGCGGAGCGCTCGAGGAAATTGCCCTCGCCGAGCGCGCGGCGTGGCAAGGAGAGTGCCCCGAAAAACCTTTCGTCTTGCTGACCCAACCCACGCTGTTCGATCCATCCCGCGCTCCGGCCGGCAAGCACATCGCCTGGGCTTACGGCCGAGTGCCCAACGGTTCGGATTTCGACATGACCGGGAGAATCGAGGATCAAGTAGAACGTTTCGCTCCCGGATTTCGCGATTGCATCCTGGCGCGGCACGCCGTGGTGGCCTCTCACATGAGCGACCACAACGCGAATCTAGTCGGCGGCGATATCACCGGCGGTTCTCAGGAACTGGGCCAGCTCGTCAACCGTCCCAACTGGCGGGGTTATCGCACTCCGCTGAAAAATCTCTATATCTGCTCGTCGTCAACGCCCCCCGGCGGAGGAGTTCACGGCATGTGCGGACATCTCGCCGCACTCGCGGCCCTTGCCGATGAAAAATCCGCCGGCAAGAAATCTCAACGCTAGTTTCCTTTAGGCAGAGTCCCCGCCGCCCATACAGGATTCACGGGATGGTAGGCCCATCTCGATAGTGGTAGACTGAAACGCGATTGAGGCTGGGCGGTCCTGTCCCGCAAGACGGGAGTGACTGCGCACAGGAGCCCTTCCGGGCCTTCGCAGTTTGACCGGATTGGAAGCGCCTCGGGGCCGCCTTACTTTTCGAGTTTTTTCTTCCCTTCGCTTACAGTTCAATTCTCCCGTGCTCTACGAGGGCCTCAAGCTTTTGCCGGTTCTTCCAGAAATCCGCCCACAAGTCACCCACATCATCGAGCCGCGCCTCGATATTTTTCAAATTCCAATGATCGGGCTGCAATTTGTCGTTCAGAAGATCCTTCAATCGCACCGGCGTCGACACCGGCCCATGGGGATACGCACGAACCGAGTACACCGACGCAAGCGACTGCCCGCGCGAATTCTGATGCGAATCGATATGGATGGTGCCTTTCACGCGCTTGCGCACGCTGCGCTCCTGAGTCAGCAACCCCGGATACTTCTGCGACACCAGCGAAGCGATAGCCTCCACGAAAATTCGCGCCTGTTCGTACGTGTATCGCGGCTCCAATGGCAGAAAAATGTGAATTCCTCTGCCGCCGGAGGTTTTCGCGTACACTTTCATCCCCACCTTCTCGAATAACGACAACAAAATTTTCGCCACTTTAATCACCGTAGTGAACGACGCGCCCTCGGTGGGATCGAGATCGATGAAAACGTAGTCGGGATGATCCATATCGGTGTAGCGGCTCGACCACGGATTTTCGTCGATGCATCCAAGATTCGCGAGGTACAGCAGCGTGGCCCGATCGTTGGCCACGATGTAGTCGATTGTCTCGCCGCGGTGTTCCGAATCGATCGCCACTGTTTTGACCCACTCCGGCGTCCCTGCCCCGGCATCTTTCTGAAAAAACGGTTTTCCGGTGATTCCATTGGGGTAGCGCCGCAGCACCAACGGCCGATCCTTTAAGAAGGGCAAGATCAGTGGAGCCACGCGCCAATAGTGCGCGATCAGATTCCTTTTAGTCAGATTATCGCCAGGAAAATAAATCTTGTTCAGGTTGGTAAACCGCAATCGCTGTCCGTCCACGTCGACATAAACCGAGTCTCGCGAACCTCCAAACAATTCGCGCTCAATATCGGCATCCCTCGATAGATCCGCGGCGGAAACTGGTGACGCCGCGGTCGCAGGCGCGGCCGTTGTTGGCGCGGGCTCGGGGCTCTGCTGTTTTTTCGGACCACGCAGCGCTTGCCACCGTGCCTTGCTGGCGCGTTTCGCGCGCGCCACATGCGGCGAGTCCTCCACCGCTTTGGGCAGTGGCAGCGCTTGGCCTTCAAACGTACAGTCTTTCGCCTGGCGATCCTCTGGCAGTCCCAGGAAGGTGGGTTGCCGCAAATGACGGCCATCGGTCCATCCGCCAAATTTTATCCGGGCCACCAGTTCCGGCTTCACCCAATGGGATTCTTCGCGGGTATCCGGCGCAGTGGCAAACGGAGATTTCGCCGTTTTGCGCTGCTGCAGCGCATTCCACAGACGTTGTTGCAGCTCGCCGGTGAATCCGCTGCCCACTGCGCCGATGAATTCCAGCTTTTCGCCGTCGTACAGTCCAGCCAACAACGCGCCGAAATGTTCCCGCGAGCCGCGCGGATCAGTCCAGCCGCCGACCACCGCATCGAGATCCTGGTACAACTTGATTTTCAACCACGCCGAACTGCGTTTTTCCGGATAGACGCTCGCGCTTTTCTTAGCGAGAATTCCTTCCAGGCCGCGCCTGGCCGCCAATTCGTATAGCTCTTTTCCTTTCTCCACCACGTGATCGGAATAGCGAACCAGCGGATCGTCAAGCAGGACAGCGCGCAGCAGCTTTTTTCTCTCGATCAGCGGAAGGCCGCGCAGATCGTGCCCATCCAGATAAAGCAAATCGAAAACGTAATAGTAGACCGGAACCTGCTCGATCAATTGCCCGACCGGTTTTTGCTGACCCATGCGCGCCTGCAGTTGCTGGAAATCGCTGCGCCCCTCCGCGTCCAGTGACACGATCTCGCCGTCCACCCACGCCTCTTTGGCGTTCAGTGCGTCCGCCAGATTGAGCAACTCCGGATACTCGCGGCTAATCTCGCGGCCGGAACGCGCCCATAGACGCACTTTGTTGCCGGAAACATTGGCCAGCGTTCGTACTCCGTCCCATTTAATTTCGAAAATCCAATCCGGATCGGAAAATGGCTTATCCGCGATGGAAGCCAGAGCCGGATGAATCTTAGAAGGCATCGGCGCCGGGCGCGCGCCCGGCGGCAACTCGATCTTCTTTTTGGCAACGTGCGCTTTCGCAGGGAGCGCCGCGCGGCCAGCCGCCAGATCGGAGGAACCTGCGCGGGTGGTGTTTGCGCGGGCGCCCGGCGCGATCTCTCCCGCCTTCTCGATCGTCCAATGGCGATCCGCGAACGCGTCGGAGTGCTTGATCAGCAGCCATTCCTTCCCTTCTTTTCCCCGGATCTTTACCAGCACGAAACTTCCCGCCAGCTTTCGGCCGTGCAGCACCAATTTTAGCTCCCCGCGCGCCAGTTGCTCGCTCGCGCTCAGATTTCCCTCCATTTCAAACGTGCCGTTATCCCAGATGGAAACCTGCCCCGCCCCATAGTGCCCAGCGGGAATTTCGCCATGGAACTTGCCGTACTCGAGGGGATGATCTTCGGTTTGGATCGCCAGACGCTTGTCGGACGGATTGAGCGAAGGGCCTTTGGGAACCGCCCAGGATTTCAGCACGGCATCGATTTCCAAACGGAAATCGTAGTGCAGCCGCCGCGCGTGATGTTCCTGCACCACGAAATGGCTTCCCTTGCTCGCTTTCACTTTCCCGCGCGGCTCGGGAGTGTCGGAAAATCGCCGTTTTTCCTGGTACTCCTTCAGCGAAGCCATGCGCCATTATAAAAACTTCTTGCCAGGTTCCTAGCAAAAGGAATTTTCTACAGCATCTCTTCGCCAACGCTACAGCTATGCCCCGATTCAGCGCTCCGCGGAGCGCCTGTATTGTTATAATCTCGATTTTCAGGAGGGCAATCCGATGGCCTCATCCGCGTGGAAGGGCTTCATTTCTTTTGGTCTAGTTTCGATCCCCATTCGTTTGTACGCCGCGGCGCGCTCCTCCACAATTCGCCTGCATCAGGTCCACCGGGTCTGCAAGACTCGCTTGAAACAGCCTCTTTTCTGTCCGACCTGCAATCGCATCGTCGAGCGCTCCGAAGTGGTGAAAGGTTATGAAGACGACGACGGCAAGTACATCTTGCTCGATCCCGCGGAAGTGAAAGCGATCGAGCCGGAATCGGCGCGCAACATGGAAATCCTCAGCTTCGTGGAAGCCGGGCAGATCGATCCGCTGTTTTTTGACTCTTCCTATTTCATGGTCGCGGAAGAACAGGGACGCAAGGCCTACCAACTGTTGCTCAAGACGCTTGAGGATTCTGGGCGGGTGGGCATCGCCAAGGTCACCATGTATCAGCGCGAGCACACTGTTTTCATTCGCCCGTACGATCACGGCCTGGCGGTCCACACCATGTACTACGAAAACGAAATCCGCGAAGCTCCGGGATATGGAAAGAACGAAAACATCAAATTGAACCCGCAGGAAGTGCAGCTCGCCAATCAGCTGGTCGCCACGCTTTCGGAAGATTTCCACGTCGAGAAATATCACGACGAATTTCAAGCCCGCCTGAAGGCCCTGATCGAAGGCAAGCAAAAGGGCAAGCAAACCCTTCACGGCGCGCCAGAGAAACAGCGCGCCCCAGTCATCGACATGATGGCCGCCCTCAAGAAGAGCCTCGCGGCTACCCACTCCCGGGCCAAGGAAGACGCGCGCGCCAAGCCCGCTGGATCCGGCCGCCGGCGCGTGCCGCATCGTGTTGCGAGCTAAGGGTTTCTGAGGAGTAATCCTCCGTGAAAAATTGGTCATGCCGGGTTTCGGCCTGCGGCCGCCGTGCTCCCCGAGCGGGTTCCCCATCGTTTGTTTGCCGCAAAGCGCTCACATCCTCTATAATTCTCTCGATGTGGAAGTTTGTCGCAACCCCGCCGGGAAGGCCCTCCGGCACGGGTTTGGTAAAAAACTATGTCCGTCGACCTAACCGAAAAAATTCGCAAGAAACTCACCGAAGAGATTCGCATCCTGGAGATCGAGCTCCACGACGACCTCCCCAAGGAACTCAAGAAGGCTCGCGCGCACGGCGACCTGAAGGAAAACGCCGAATTCAAATACGCCAAGGAGCGGCAATCCTACGTGAACGCGCGCATTGGACAGCTTCATCAGCGCATGGCCGATTTGGCTATGCTCAATCTGGATAACTTGCCCAAAGACCGTGCCGCTTACGGCTCACGCCTAACGGTAGTGGACTTGAACAAGAACCAGGAAATCGAATATAAGCTAGTGACTACTGAGGAAGCCGACGCCTCCAAGGGCCTGATCTCCACCACTTCGCCCATTGGCCGTGCACTGCTTGGCAAAAAGGTTGGCGACGAAGTGAAAGTGGTCACTCCGGGCGGCACCAAAGATTTTTCGGTTGTGAAATTGTCGACCATTTACGAAGAGGCGTAGCGGAGCGGTTCTCTCTCGATGCTGAAAGAAACCATTGGACGTTCGGGAAACTGGGTGCTCGGCGGCATGGCCGCGGGCCTGGCCGCTACCGGCATTCCTCCCAACCTGATTACTTGGCTGAGCCTGGTCCTCAATCTATGGGCGGGGATGCTTTTTGCCGCTGGCCGGTTTGCCGCGGGCGGCGGATTGATGATTTGCGCGGCGCTGTGCGACATGCTCGATGGGCCGGTGGCGCGCCGCCAGGGCCGCGTCAGCGTTTTCGGTGGCTTCCTGCATTCGATTTTGGACCGCTATTCGGATCTGATTTTGTTTCTGGGCTTGTTGGTTTACTACGCCCAGGTGAATCGCTTCGTCTACGCGGTGGTGGTGGGCGCGGCCATGGCCGGCTCGGTAATGGTGAGCTATTCCAAGGCCCGCGCGGAATCCTTGATCGGCAAGTGCGACGTGGGTTTCTGGGAACGCCCGGAACGCATCGCGCTGATGATTCTCGGCGCTCTATCGAACCGCATGGAACTGGTGCTTTGGATTCTGGCGATCGGCCCGAACATCACTGTGGTGCACCGTATCATCTACACTTGGAGGCGCACGGGTGCGGTTCTGCCCGCGGACGCGCAGTCACCCGACGTTGTCTCCGCTCCCCTGCCAGCCCCGAGCCCGATGCCGGAAGCACACGTTTTGACCCGCACTGCGGGCCGAGGAGCTTAGAACGTGCCTCGCTTGCTCGGAATGATCGGACTGCTGGTGGTCTGCGCCGGCGTTCACCTGTTGTGGCAATCGCGCCACGATGTTGCGTACTGGATGGCCGCCTTCTTCCGCATGTTCCGCACGCAATTACGCGACGCGCCGCAAAGCCGCGCCGATCTCCTCGCCCACGAGTCACCGGCCGCCCGCCGCGAAGGTACTTTGCGCTTGCTGCTCGGCGCGGGGCTGCTGTTCTTTCTCGGGCCGTTGCTGATCGCCCTGGGCCTCACACTGATGCTGTATTAGGACCTCCTTTTATTCTCACATTCCTGATCGCTGCGCCTCCCTTCACCTTATGAAACCATCGCTCATCGTTCACGGTGGGGCATGGAATATTCCGGATGCCGCCATTGCTCCGTGCCGCGACGGATGCCGCCGCGCCCTCGAGGCCGGCTGGAAAATTCTGTCCAGCGGGGGCGCCGCGATCGACGCGGTTGAGGCGGCGATCGTGGTCTTGGAAGAAGATCCCGTCTTCGACGCCGGTGTGGGTTCACACTTAAACCGCGACGGAAACGTCCAGCTCGACGCCATCGTCATGGACGGCGCCACCCTCAAGGCCGGGGCTGTCGCTGGGGTCGAGAGAATTCGCAACCCCATCCGCCTCGCGCGAACGATCATGGAGCAAAGCGAACATATGATGTTCGTGGGAGCTGGCGCGGAACAGTTCGCCGTCGAACACGGCTTCGCGTGGTGCTCACCCGAGGACCTGATTGTCGAAAGCGAGCGCAACGCCTGGAGGCGTTGCCTCGCGGATCAACACGCCGCGCAGAACCATCACGGCCACGCCGACGGCACCGTCGGCGCGGTGGCTATGGACGCTGCGGGCAGGCTGTTCGCCGGCACTTCCACCGGCGGTACTTGCTGCAAACTTCCCGGCCGCGTCGGCGATTCCCCACTGATCGGTTGTGGTTGCTACGCCGACGCGGAGGCTGGCGGCGTTTCCTGCACCGGTCATGGCGAAGGAATCATGAAAATCGTAATGGCCAAGTTCGCCGTCGATTTCCTGCGCCACTCCCCCAATCCCCAGGCCGCAGCAAACGCAGCCGTGCAACTGCTGCGCACCCGCGCCCAGACCACCGGCGGGCTAATCCTGCTCGATTGCTCCGGCACTCCCGGGGCGCAATTCAATACCCCGCACATGGCCTACGGCCACGTGCGCCCCGACGGCTCATTCTTCGTCGCCCCCTAGCGCTGACCTCCGCGCAGCAAACGGATCATTTCCTCCAGTCCACGCTGGATACTGATTGAACTCTGGAAAGTGACGATCAATTTCTATCCGGTCGAATACCCAATTCGCACTCCTATAACGCGCCGAGCCAGGTATTACGCCGACGGTAAGCCACCCACAGCCAGCGGTTCCCGTTGCGGCAATATCTAAAATTTCTTATTGCTGGCCCCCCTGCAACCCCCTGTGCTAGCATCCCGCTTTTCCCATGACTCGGCCCCTTGGACATCCCGTCCGCCGACTTCGTGGCAGCCTTCACACCTCGACTGCCGACTCTAACCGTGTAGCACCATGCAGTTACCGAGCCCTTTTGGCGCGTTCTCCGCAGCGCGCGCTTAGTTACGTCGACCCAACATCTACGGAGGCAATCAAATGAAAGCCTATCCCACACAAGCGATCCGCAACGTTGGCATTGCCGGCCACGGTCACACCGGCAAGACCCAGTTGGTATCCTCCTGCCTGTTTACGGCTGGCATGACTCCGCGGCTCGGTAAGCCGGCCGACGGCAGTTCGGTCACCGACTGGGATGAAGAGGAAATCGCGCGCAAGATCACCATCCACACCGGGCTGGCCTACGCCGAATGGCAGGCGCCCAACGGCGCTGAAAAGACCAAGATCAATTTCCTGGATACTCCGGGCTTTTCCACGTTCATCAACGACTGCAAAGCGTCGCTAATCGCCGCCGACGCTGCGTTAATCCTGGTCGACGCAGCCGCAGGCGTGCAGGTGGTCACCGAGAAGGTGTGGGACTACGCCACCGAGTACAACTTGCCGCGCGCGTTCGTCTTCAACTGGATGGACCGCGAGCTGGCCAGTTTCGACCGCGCCCTTGAATCGGTGCAGAGCGTCTTCGGCCGCGGCGTGGTTCCCCTGCATTTGCCGATCGGTTCGCAGAAGGGTTTTCGCGGGGTGGTGGACTTGGTCACCATGAAGGCGCTCAACTACGCGCCGGATGGCGACGGCAAGCCGAAAATCGAGGAAATCCCCGCGGCCCTCCTCGCAGACGCCAAGGAAGCCCACGAAGCCTTGGTGGAAATGGTCGCCGAGGGCGACGACGCTCTGCTGCAGGAGTTCTTCGACGAGGGCACGCTACCGGTAGCCGATCTTAAGAAGGGCCTTCGCGAGGCGGTCCTGGCCCACCGCCTGTTCCCGGTGCTGCTCACCTCCGCGTTGCATAATATCGGCGCGGACCTGGTGATGGATTTCATCGTAGACATCTTCCCGGCTCCTGGAGCCAACGGGAAAATCACTGCGCACAGGCAGCCCGATCACCATGGCGAATCGATCGAGAAAAGCATCAGCGATTCCGATCCTCTTTCGCTCTACGTGTACAAGACTCTGGCCGACCCTTTTTCGGGCCGCGTCTCCTACTTCAAAGTTGTCTCGGGAGTCCTCAAGAACGATGCCAACCTGTTGAATTTCAGCCGCAATTCATCGGAACGTTTCCAGCACATTCAAGCGATGCAGGGAAAAACGGGAACCGAAGTGCCCGAAATGCATGCCGGGGACCTGGGCGCGATCGCCAAACTAAAAGACACTCTCACCGGGGACACCCTGGGCGACAAAGCGGCGCCAATTTACTATATGCCCGCGCGCCTTCCCGAACCTTCGATCACCTTCGCGGTTGAGCCTAAGACCCGCGCCGACGAGGACCGCATCGGCACCGCCATCCACCGAATTCTCGAGGAAGAACCGGCGCTGCACTTCAGCCGCGATCCGCAGACCAAAGAATTTTTGCTGGCAGGCGCCGGACAGCAACACATCGAAGTGATCGTGGCCCGGCTCCGCCGCCGCTACCACGTAGACCTGACTCTCAAGCCTCCCAAGGTGGCCTACCGCGAAACCATCCGCGCCAAAGCCGACGCCGAAGGCAAGCACAAGAAGCAGACCGGAGGGCACGGGCAATTCGGCGTTTGCCGCATTAAGCTTGAACCTCTCCCACGCGGGTCGGGAGTCGAGTTCGTCGACGATATATTCGGCGGCGCGATCCCCCATAACTGGATTCCTTCGGTGGAGAAAGGGGTGCGCGACGCCGCCGAGCGCGGATACTTGGCCGGCTTTCCCGTGGTGGATTTTCGAATCATCCTGTACGACGGCAAATATCACGATGTGGATTCCTCAGACATGGCCTTCAAAATTGCCGGTTCGCTGGCCTTCAAAGAGGCCATGAAGCAGGCCCGGCCCGCGCTGCTCGAACCGGTGATGAACGTCGAAGTCGACGCCCCAGATGCCTACTCCGGTGATTTGTTGGGAGACTTGAGCTCCCGCCGCGGCCGCATCAGTGGCAGCGAAGCGCGCGGCCACCACGTGGCGATCAAGGCGCAAGTTCCGTTCTCTGAGATGCTCGGCTACGCCAACGATCTCACCTCGATGACCCAGGGCCGCGGCACGTACTCGATGGAATTCTCGCATTACGATTTGGTGCCACAAGAAACCGCCGACAAAATAATCGCCGCGAACCGAATGCATCACGGCGACGACGAACAGGCCGCCACTGCTTAGCAGGGTGGCCCGGCCACTCTTGGCGGCGGAGAGGTTCGGGCTTTTGGAGTTTCTCCGCGACAGATGCAACCGGGAAGACCAGATCGAGCCAGTTGAATTGAAATCCACGGTTCGGGTTTTCGATCCGGACGTTCGATATTTTGAGATTCGCCTCGCGCCGCCATCTATAAACAGCGGCGGCTTGTCAAGAGACACTTGTAGCGCGAGAGCGGTTTGGCTCTCTTTTTCTTAAACAGGATCTTTTGCTCGCCGACCAAGGCACGTCGCTCGATCCCGGATGGAACGCTCGGGTTCCACCAGCCATCTATTCGGTCATATCATCGACCATGATCCGACTGCGAACTCTCCCGCTCTAGGGGAGAGGCAGGGCGTCCAATCAGGAGTTCGGCGGAGTAGTTGCCCTCGCCATGACGGACGACGGACTGCCCTGCGGGCCCACCCGTTGCGCTTCTGCTTCTAACGTGCGCAACATCCAATACAACCGCACCGCCAGCTTGCGCGCGACCGCCACTTTGGCGACGCGAGCTCCGCGGCGATGCTTCAGCCGCAGATAGACGCGATGCAGTTGGGGGTCGAGTCGAGCGGCGGTTTGTGCCGCTTCAATCAGCAGCCAGCGCATCAGCGTGTTGCCCTGCTTGCTGATTTTGCCAAGTTTCTGCCGTCCGCCCGAGGAATACTCGCGCGGATTCAACCCCATATAGCTCACTACTTGTCTGCTCCGACGAAAACGCGTCACCGGTCCGATGGTTAGCACAAAACCCAGCGCCGTCATCGGTCCTACTCCCGGTTGTTGCATCAACCGCCGTGCCGCCGGCCGCTGCTCCGCTTGCTCGGCTACTTTGCGGTTGAGCAACTCGATGCGGGCATCGAGCGTTTTCGTCAGTTCCATCAGATCCTGACGCATCTCGCTACTGAAGCGGCCCAGTTGCAGTCGCGCCAGTTCGCGTTGACCTCGTTGGCTCCACAACCCGGAACCACGCCGCAAGCCCTGGTTCAGCGCCAGTGCGTGCAGTTGGTTGCGAGCCATGGTGCGCATCTGCACCGTCTTCACCCGGTGCAACAGCAAGCGCCGGGCATCGCGATCCTCCGCTGACGGGAGCCACAACCTTGGAAAACGCCCGTCATCGAGCAACTGCAGAATCAACCGCGCGTCGCGTATGTCGGTCTTCTGATGGCGAACGCTCGCGGCACGAATTTCCGCAGCGTCCCCGATCCACAACTCATGGCCTAATTCGGTGAGCAATCTCTCAAACCACTGGGTATAGCCAATGGACTCGATGCCCACCACGCTTCCTTTCGGCAGCGCAGCGTAACATAGCCGCACCGCATCACCGGCGTGCTCCAACCGAAGTTCGATCACCTCGCCGGTCTCCTTGTTGATCGCGGCCACCTGCTGATAGCGCGTATGCAAATCACAGCCTATAATCCACATGTTCGGCTCCTTCGTTCGAGCCTTGGTCGTTAAGCGCTACCAAGTCTACTCGCTCGCTGGAGCCGACGCTGTTTATAGGATCAGGAGTGTCTGCCCCACACCAATTTGGCTCTTGTTACTTTCCCTCTTCCTGCGGCATCCTCGCTCACCATGAAAAAACAAACACAAAAATGGCACGACGCTACCATCGCCATCCATGCGGGTGAAGAAAAGCACGGAGTGAGCGTGCCGGTCGCGCCGGTGATCACCCGCAGCTCGAATTTCACGTTCTCCAACACCGAGGAATTGAAGCGGTGGGCCGAAGGGAAAAGCTCCGCCTACATCTACACTCGTTACGGCAATCCCACAGTAGCCATCGCCGAGGAAAAAATTGCCCGTCTGGAAGGCGCCGAAGCCGCTGTGTGCACCGCTTCGGGCTCGGCGGCGATTTCCACCGCTTTGCTCACCATGGTCCGGGCCGGCGAGGAAATCATCGCGCAGCGGCAAACCTACGGCGGCACCTACCGCCTGATGCGCGACTATTTGCCGCGCCTGGGTATCGTGGTCCGCTACGTGGAAACCGATCTGGCGGGAATCAAGCAGATGGTCAACCCGCGAACTCGCGCTATCTATCTGGAGTCGCCCACCAACCCCATCCTGCGTCTGGTGGACATCCGCAAAGCCGTGGCGTTCGCTAAAGAGTGGGACATCCCCACCATCGTCGACAGTACTTTCGCCAGTCCGGTGCTCCAGAAACCGCTGGCCATGGGCGTCGATCTGGTGATCCACAGCGCCACTAAATATCTTGGCGGCCACTCCGACCTGATCGCCGGCGTTGCCGCTGGAAGCCGCACCCTCGTCGAGAATATCCGCCAGGGGATCATCTACTTCGGCGGTTCCATGGATCCTGCAGGCGCTTACCTGCTGATCCGCGGGATGAAAACGCTCGAGGCACGCGTCTTGCAGCAGTGCAAAACAGCCATGGCCGTCGCTCGCTTTCTCGAAAAGCATCCCAAAGTTAAGGCCGTGCATTATCCGGGTCTCCCTTCCAACCCGCAGTACCGTCTTGCCAAGAGCCAGATGTCCGGCTTCGGCGGCATGCTGGCGTTCGACATGAAAGGCGGTGTAGCCGCGGCGCGGCGCGTCTGTGACCGCGTCCGCATATTCTTACTGGCGGTGAGCCTCGGAGGCGTCGAATCCCTGGTGGTCCTTCCGGCCTATTCCTCGCACTACCGGATGTCCGCGGAAGAGCTTCGCAAAGCAGGGGTGGATCCAGGCTGCATCCGAGTGTCCGTCGGCATGGAAGATCCCCAAGACCTGATTGAAGACCTGCGCCAAGCCTTGGCCTAGCCTAACAACCGACCACCAAGTCGAAGCACCCACCCTTCCCAAAACCGGGGAAGAATGGAGCACCCAAAAGGCATGGAATCGTGAACTATGGAGCCCCAGCCTAGTGCCGTGGCGGGCTCAGAAAACCGAACGGTCGCGCCCCCTGTCTGTCGGCGGGTCTTTGATGTTGGTTTTTAGCGCCCGTGGTTAGCGGAAAGCGTTGACCCCCTCCTCACACCGACATAAGATTTTAGACGGCACGCTTTCCAATCGACATCGCGTGGGCCAAGCCACCCTCCGGCTCTACCGGCACAGCGTCGCGCCACCGGGACGGGGAGAACCATGAGAAAACGACACATTGCAAGGCTAGCTCTCGCCGCCGTCACCCTGGCAGCCGTCGCCGTGGTGCTCACTAGCTGCGAAGACAACGTCTCCCAGCACATCGTGGTTCGCCCGCCAGTCGATCAGGCACCCGCGCCCTCGATAGTCGCCGAATCTTTTCCCCCGTCCACATATCCGCCGGCTGCCTATCCGCAGCTCTCGTCCCCTGCGCCTTACATGGGAGACTTGATGGCGCGAATCGAGGCCAGCTACGAAGCAGGGAAGAAAGCATACTCCTCGGGCGATCTGGACTCCGCCCGCGACGATTTCAACCAGGCCATGGACTGGCTGCTGGCCGCTGGCGCCGAATCGCGCACCGATCCGGAACTGACTAAGCTCTTCGACCGGGTCATCGAAACGATTCACTCCTACGAAAACGAAGCCATCGAATCTTCCAGCGCCGCAGCCACGGAAGACGACATGCAGGAACCCGCACCGATCGAAGAAATCGCCAACCTCAATCTGCCCGCCGGCGATCCGCGGTTGATTATCCGCGCGCAACGTGAACTCATCGCCTTCCCGCACGACTTGCCGCTCACCGTCAACGATTCGGTGCTGTCGTATTTGAGCTTTTTCCAGACCACCCATGGCCGTCTGATCGTGGAAACCGGTCTGCGCCGTGCCGGCCGCTACCACGACATGATTGTCAGGGTCCTTAAAGAAGAAGGGCTGCCGCAGGATTTGATTTATCTGGCGCAGGCGGAAAGCGCGTTTAAGCCGGAAGCCGTTTCGCGCGCCGGGGCCCGCGGGATCTGGCAGTTCATGCCTTTCCGAGGCCAGGAATACGATTTGAACCGCACCATGTACATCGACGAGCGCAGCGACCCGGAAAAGGCCACCCACGCCGCCGCCGCTCATTTCCGCGACCTGTATCAAATGTTCGGCGATTGGTACCTGGTGATGGCCGCGTACAACTCCGGCCCCGGCAACGTGGCCAAAGCCATCGAGCGCACCGGCTACGCCGATTTCTGGGAGTTGCAGCGCTTGCACGCGCTCCCCAAGCAGACCCAAAACTACGTGCCGATCATCATCGCCATCGCGCTGGTGGCCAAAGATCCCGCGCGATACGGCGTCGAGCCGCACCCGGAGGCCCCTCCGCCGGTGGAGATCGTCAAGCCCGGCCACTCGATCGACCTGCGGCTGGTGGCCGATGCGATCGACACCGACGTCGACGCGCTGCACGAGCTCAATCCGCAGTTGCTGCGCTTCGTTACGCCCAACGATCCTGACTTCCAGCTAAAGATTCCCAAAGGAACCACCGAGCGCTTTCAGGCAGGCATCGCCAACGTTCCGCCGGATAAATGGACCGAATGGCGGCTGCACCGCGTCGACAGCGGCGATTCGCTGGCAGGCATCGCGAAACAGTACCGGGTGACTGTAGCATCGCTCGAAAGCGCCAACCACCTCACGAACGCGACCGATTTGCCGCTCGGCGATAGGCTGGTGGTTCCGGTGCCGCCAGCGCCGGTGGTCAAGCTGCTGCACTACCGCGTCGAGAAGGGCGACACCCTCGAGGGTATCGCCGAGCGATTCGACGTTACCGTCAACGACCTGAAGCGCTGGAATGGAATTCATGTCAACCACGTACCCCGTGGCACGCGCCTGAAAATTTATGCCGGGGGCGGGCCTCCCGCGGAACCGGCGCGCGGGCGCCACACCGCCAAATCCGCCGACGCAACGCCGGAGAGTCCGCGAATCCAGACCGTCGCGCGCAACACCCAGCCTGGAGCGGTCGCTGCGGCGTCCGGGGCCACCACAACGCAGCAGCATCGCGTGGCGGCGGGTGAGACGCTCTATTCTATTGCGCGCACCTACCGCACCTCGGTGGCCGCCATTCGCGAGAATAATGAGTTCCTGGCCACTCGCGGGATCCAGCCCGGCGACCTGCTGGCTATTCCTGCTTCCCCTCACCCCTAAGCCAGGCCGCTTTCGGTGCTACGGGCTTTTCCTGAGTTTGCTTACCTGTGTAAAACCGAATTTTGGCGGGGATAAGAAGCTCTATCTCATTTATAATCAATGGCATAAAAATCCTGATCCCCCGAAAATGCCTGGACGGGAATGCCGCTGAGTACTTTACTCGGAAACGGAATACCCCCTTCGCAAGGCCCCGAACCCCGATGTGATTCTCCCCGGCAATCGGCTCCCTCTCCCTTTCCCCTGCCCAATAACGCTAGCATTGGGCAGGGGTAGAGATCATTCCTGTGGACTTTGGGCGGCGTGCTAGCCGCGCTGGCCCTGGCCGGCCACTATAGGCCAGGCCGGCTCGGGCTTCGGGTACCGAGTGCTGGAAGCGCTCGGTGCAGAGTGCCGGTGGGAGCAAATCGGCGCCGCAAAGGCGGCGATTTTAAGCGAGTGATACTACGTAGACGTTGCGCCTTGACAAAAATCTGGTACTCCGATTAGATTCGCTTCGTTGGATTTGAGCTATCGTCTGCCGTACTCATCGCCGCACGGAGGATCGAATGTTCTACGCAAAATCAAACGACGAAGAAGATGACGAGGTACCCGCTTACGAAGAGGAAGAAGAACCGAGCGGCGCCCCCGACGATTTAGTCGAGGAAGAAGTTGAGGAAGTAACGGTGGTCGAAGAAGACGACGAAGATCTTGAGCCCGCGCCGCCCGCCGCTGCGCCTCGTCCCGCGCCCGCGGCGAAGAAACCGGCGCCCAAGGCAAAACCCAAGCCCGCAGCTAAAGCGAAAGCCAAGCCCAAGGCGAAGGCCAAGCCAAAAGCGAAGGCCAAGGTCACAAAAAAGGCCGCGAAGCCAGCAAAGAAAGCGGCTGCAAAAGCCAAGCCAAAGAAAAAGGCCAAAGGCCGCAAGCGCTAGCCGTGAAATTTAGGATGGCGTCGCTCTTCGAGAAGACGATTCGGCCGCTCGCGAAGTGAGCGACGTGCTAACGGCGAGGTTCGTGGTCCAACCGGCGATGGCCGCAATATTCGCTATACGCAAGGAATATTAGCGGCAAGTAGTGAGTTCGATTCTGCGGCATTTTTTTCAGGGGCGCACTACGCGCCCCTGAAAAACTTCTGTGTTCTGCTCACAGCATCACCACACCCAGATAAACGATATGTCCGATCACTCGCGTTGCGCCGGCTGCCGCTTCCTCGCCCGATACCACTTCTACCGGCATCTCGGTCGAAATTCCTCGCAGCAGCAGTAGTCCGCCAGTCGACTGCAAGAATCGTAGATGGACTTTGCCTTCGCCGTGCACGGCGAAGGGCCGCCGCGGCGCTTTGGCTGCGGTGCGCGGGGTGACCGCGTGGCGGTCCACCACCGCCACGGCCGCGCGCGCGCCGGGGACCAGGCTGGCGCTGTCAGCCTCGCTGGGCTGTACCACCACGTAGCGCGTCCAGAATTTTCGCGCGCCCGCGGGAGCTTCTTCCGGCGCGGCATCGAATAATTTTTTGGGAAACCGAAAAACTTCCAGCACATCTTCGCGCGCGATGATCGCCTTCCGCGCGGCAACTTGCGCGCTGACCATGGGCACGTCCCACGTGCCCGCATTGCCGGCAGCCGCCGCTGGAACTGGCGCGTAGCGCGCTAGTTCCTGCGCATCCAGCAATTCGTAAAAGGTCATCCCCAGCGCAGCCAGGACCCGGTCGAGTCCCCCAAGCGTCAGCCCGCGCTTGCCATTCACAAAATTGGAAATGTGCGCCTGCGCGAAGCCCGCGCGCCGCGCGAGCTCGCCCCCAGAGAATTCACCAAGGTCGATGCGCCGCCGAATTTCCACCCGCAGCCGGTCCTGCAGCCCAGAAAAACTCACGCCGCCAACATATATCAGCAGCGGCACAATGCAAAGTCCCGCTCGCGCGGGGCCGGCGTTAACACGCGGCGCAGAAAACCAACAAACGAAAGGCGTGATAGATTTGGGTTTTCTGTGCGTAGAGGTGAATAGACGGAACGATGGAACACACCAAACACAGTGGCCAGCAGCAGACCGTACCTTATCGCACTGGCTCGGTCATTTCTCGCGACGGGACCACCATTGGGTACCGCCAACTCGGGTCGGGGCCGGCGGTGGTGTTGGTGCAGGGCGGGATGCAGGCGGCGCAGAATTTTATGACTCTGGGCGCGGAGCTTGCGGATGCGTTCACGGTGTTTATTCCGGATCGGCGCGGACGCGGGCTTAGCGGGCCTCATCGTGAGGGCCATGGCATCTCGACGGAGTGCGAAGATATCGACGCGCTGCTGCACGAGACTGGTGCGCATCATGTGTTCGGGCTCAGTGCCGGGGCGCTGATCTCGTTGTGCGCAGCGCGCACTTCGCCTTACATCCAGCACCTCGCGATCTTCGAACCGCCATTGCCGGTCGCAGATACCGATCTGGTAGCTTGGCTCCCTCGCTTCGAGCGGGAGATCGCCCAGGGCCAGCTGGCTGCGGCCATGATGACCGGGATCCGCGGGGCCCAAGTCTCGCCACTATTCGGACTGGTCCCGCGGTTTCTGCTGACCCCGCTGCTGAATCTTGCGATCAACGCCGACGCGAAAAAAGTGAAGGACGGTGACGTCCCGCTGAAAGAGATTATCCCCGCATTGCAATTCGACGCCAAGACGGTCAGCGAAACCAAAGGAAGTCTCGAGAGCTTCAAGGATGTACGGGCGGAGGTGCTCCTCCTCGGTGGCAGCAAAAGCCCAGCGTATTTGAAGGCGGCTCTCGACGCTTTGGAAAAAACTCTGCCCCATGTGACCCGCGTCGAATTCCCCGGCCTGGACCACTTAGCGCCAGACAATTCCGGAAAGCCAAAGATTGTCGCGCAAGAATTACTGCGCTGGGCGCTGGCAACGCGGCTCTAAAAATCGACAGCAAAACCGCTGCACGTTCGAATCCAGCATCCTGCGGGATGTGCCGCCTGCGCGCTAAACTGAAATTGCGGATGGACAAACCCGGACGCCTATGTGGCGAAGGACGCGGCACACAACCTGACTCACACCTACCGCCGAGAGTTCCGCCGCTACGTTGCCAAGGGGTCGATTTTCTGCCGCCCCGCCGAGCGGGGTGATGAAGGTGGCTAGTTCAGTTTTGGTGTAGGCACGTTTGAGCAGCATCGAGTGAACAGGCAGTTTGGCGGCGATTTCGTTCACCATGTCCAGACCTTCGTTCACCGCTTGCTGGATCGAGGCGCTGGACGCGTTGCTTCGCCGATCGAAAATCAGGGCTCGGCCGGAAGGCTTGAGGACGCGATGCATCTCTTCGAGGGCCCGCTGCGGATCGTCGAAAGTCTTCCGTGGTGCCCGGCAAATTAGAAAATCGAATGTTTCGTCGGCGAAGGGCATCCTGGCGGCGTTGCCTTGGCGGAAGTCAACTGGCACGCCTGCTTCGGCGGCGTTGGCGCGGGCTGTCTCGACAGATGCTGCGCGGATGTCCAGTCCCGCGATTTGGTAGTCGCCCAGCTTCGCCAATTCGATCGCGAAATGTCCTAGGCCGGGAGCGACTTCGAGGACCCTGGCACGGGCCGGAATCTTTGCAGCGATGCGCCGGGCCAACGCCTTAAAATCTCCCAGCAATTCCTCGGTAAGCGCGACATACCACGTCGCGGCGCCCTTGATTCCCGCGGTTAGCACCGGGCTCTGGAAACCGATGGTTGCGTTAGCGGACATAAGAACCTCCGATCTGGAGCGATCCTAGCCCGGGTGGAGAACCGCTTAAAGTCTGAATCGGCGAACGCACATTGGCTACCGGCAAAGCCCCGTCACCCCGCGGCAGCGGCGCTGGCAGCGCGACGCTAAAAATCGACGACACCCCTGCTCGTAACTGGGCAACTTGCGGCATTTGAAGTTGGCGCTTTAACACGAGGTTGCGGAGGGACCAAACCCGCACCCTTGGGGGCGAAGGGTGCGCCACCCACGGTCTACTCCGTGAGCAACCGTTTTCAGTGATGTTGAGTCCATTAGTTCCACGGAGTAAAATGCGCGTATCGGCCCCATTTTTGGTGAGCAGGCCGGCATGAGAGCTTTAGTGGTTTCGTTTGCTGCTGCGTTTGTATTTGAGCCTGACTGCTGTTCCCGCCAATATCCAACCGCAAGACCAGAACCATCAGAAACCAAATGCATTTCGGGTGGACGCTTTGGACCAAGGCCCCTTCGCCGGGGAAGACCTGCTCTTCTACGACCATCGCCCCACGCTGATTCAGCACTTCACCGCCGAGCACTATGAGCTGGGCGCGGTGGCCATGGATAAGCAGGGCGGCATTTACTTGAACCCATGACCGCGAGCGCTCATCGAAGGAGTCCTATCCCCAGGGCGTCAAATACGACTCGCGCGGGGTGGTCATGTGGAAGGCGCTGCCACGCTCGCTCTACGCAAATTTCGACGACCCGGTTGGCAGCGGAACTGGCGATTCATCGAGAGGCCGATCTCGCATCGTCGCCAGCGAGAAGGTCATTGGCGTGTATCCAGCCCCAGCGGGCGAAATGATCGTGCTGAACCAGGCTGGCCAAATCCGAATGCGCATCGATGTAGCTGGTAGGCTGGCGGAATTTGCATAGAAGGCTGGTTACCATGAGGATGACTTCTCACCTTCGGGAGATTTGTGGCTGGCAGGCAGTCTGGCAGTACCGGCCGCAGAAACTTCCACCCTGCAGCCGAGGCGTAGTTACCTCGTCCGGCTGACGCCGCAGGGCCAGCTTGCGCCGGCGGCGCGGCTCTGAAAATCGACGGCAACCCCTCTACTAGCTGAGCAGCCTGTTAGCGGGTGGCGCACCCTTCGCCCCACCAGGGTGCGGGTTTTGTCCCTCGACGAGCTCACGTTAAAAGGGCGCCAGCTGCGGATAGCACTCACCTGAAATCGTGATGGTGGAGGTGGTGCATAACCGCGCAACTGAGGTGGCCGAGGACGAACCAGAGTATGGCGAAGAGCACGTTCTTCATTGTGGGTGACATGAAGGCATGATTACCCCTAGCGAGTTATGGCGTCAAGAAAGTCCTTATTTCGTCAAGCATACCGAAGAATTGAATATTCAACTGGCCCGCAGCCGGATCGTCTTCAATCCAGGACCGTCGTTCAGATCGCGCTATCCGGGGAATCCCGCGTCAGTTGTGGTGTACGATTTTCTGCCGGAAGAGCAGCACCGCGCGGTCGAGAATATTTCCGCGTTGGCGGGGATGCTGGCGTTCGACAAGTGGACTTCGAACACCAACCGGGGGCCAGCGGTCTTTTTTTGCCTTGATTAGAAATCGCATCTCCCACAACACAAACGGCGAGTTCAATCCCAATCACGGCACTCGAGGCATTTTCGGACTCGCATGGCAGGCCCGTCACCACGGGGGGAGTTTGCGACGGCCGAGCAGCACTTCGGCGGCCCAGCAGCCCAAATAGACCGACAGGGCTACGCCGTGTCCCGCGTAGCCAGCCAGCACCAGTGCGTTGCGGCTGGCTCGATGGCACTGAAAAATTGGCTTCATCGATTCGGCGAAAAGAATCGGACCGCCCCAGCGGTGGGTGACGGCTACCGCGTGCAGCGCGGGGTGCAATTTGCGCACGCGTGCTTCCAGCGAATCGAGGAGTCTGGCCGCTTCGCCGGTGGTCACGTTGATTTCGGAGAGATCGCGCCAGTCACCTACGTGGACCAGGCCGCCGCCGAAAACTACCGCGTTGGCGCGGGTTACCCGGCCCCACAGATACGGGAAATCCATGGTGTAGAAGGGTTGGCGTCCGGCGAGGCCGATCGCTTCGAGTTGAGCCTCGCTCAACGACTCGGTGGCGATTGCCATGGTGAACTTCGGCTCAGTGTCTTCGGCAATCCCGGCGGCTTCGAGGTTCATTGCGTTGGTGGCCAGCAAGAGCTGCTGGCAGCGAAGATGCCGACCCGCGACGGCGATCTCGATTTCTTTTTCTTCTGACCACACCGGAGCAGCGGCTGGGGACTTTTCGCAGATGATCGCGCCGGAACTTTCCGCGGCGCGGGCCAGGCCGCTGACTAGCATTCCTGGGTCGATGGTTCCGCCGGGAACGTCATTGGTTACCCGCAAGGTGCCGGAATCCTGCCAGTCGATAGGGGATTCGCCGCGAGTCTTGGCGCGCTCTTCGGCTTTACGAGTGGACCGCTCGATTTCCCAGGCGCCGGTAGTTGCTAGCGCACCGTCGATTCTTAGTTCCGACACAGTGCGCTCGAAGCCGGCGAGGACATCTCCTAGACCAGGGAGATCGCCGGCTGCGGTCTCACTCAACACCATTCCACCGGTCCTGCCACTCGCGCCCGCGCCAATGGTTTCCGATTCCAGGACGACGACGGACTTGGTTGGATCGAGGTGCCGCAGCCACGCCGCGGCGGCCAGGCCGGTGAAGCCGGCGCCGACGATGGCGATGTCCGCGCGCGCGGGCAGAGTGGATTTCCGCGGGCGGAAGTCGATGGTCCAGGGGGAAGAGCCCCAGCCGCTGTGAAAGGGAGTTTGAGTCGACACGATAAAACCATGGAACCGCAGAGCCGGACGTCAAACACCCACCCTTCCCAGAAACGGGGAAGAGTGGGGCACCCAAAATACATGGAGGCGTGAACCAAAAACAAAGACAAAAACAAGACAAAGCCAAGCCACTCACCGAAGAACGTGGCGACGCAAAGAAAATTGGAAATCTAAATCTACTTCGTCACTGCACTAGAAGCGAGCCTGCCAAAAGAAAACGGCCGGGGATCGCGTAGATTTGCTCCGCCCCGTCCGTTCGGTGTTTCTGGAAGAACACCGCACCGCGCCCGAAAATAAACCGCGGTTCCCTGCGTCCCGCCCTTGCTTTCTACGCGCGGTTCGCGTGGCGAGTCTACAGCACGCTTTCGGTCCAGTTCTCCAGGGTGTGCTTGACCTTGCCCATGAACTGGTGGGCGACGGCGCCGTCGACTACGCGATGGTCGTAGCTCAGCGTTAGATAGACCATCGAACGAATAGCGATGGCGTCGTCGATCACTACCGGGCGCTTTTCGATTGCGCCCAGGCCCAGAATCGCTGCGTTGGGCTGGCTGATTATCGGCAGGCCGAACAGGCCGCCGAAGGTGCCTGGATTGGTGATGGTGAAGGTGCTTTCGGCAACCTCTTCCGGCTTCAGTTTCTTGCCCCGGGCGCGCTCGGCCAGATCGTTGATGGACCGTGCGATCCCCAGGAAATTTTTCTCTTCGGCATTTTTCACCACCGGGACGATCAATCCCCAGTCGAGAGCCACCGCGATGCCGATGTTGCATTCCTTGTGCAGCACGATGTTGGTGCCGTCCACCGAGGAATTCACGGTGGGAAAGGCGCGCAAACCTTCGATCGCCGCGCGGACAAAGAACGGCATGAAGCTCAGCTTGGTGCCGGTGGTCTGTTCGAATTTCTCCTTCATTTTGCCGCGCAGCTTGGCGATTTCGGTGACGTCCACTTCATCCACGGAATAAACGTGCGGCGATACCCGCTTGGACATCACCATGTGCTCGGCAATTCTCTGGCGCATCACGGTCATCGGCTGCACCTGGAAATTCCCGAAGTACATCTTCTCGCGAGGCACGCCTGTTTCCAGGGAGGCCGCGGCGGTTCCGCCACTGGGCGGGGGCATGACCCCAGCCGGCCGGGCTGGCGCGGCTCCCGGAAGCGGCGCCGAACCGCCGGTTTCAATCGCGCCCAAGATGTCTTTCTTGCTCACTCGGCCGCCCGCGCCGGTGCCGGAAAGTTGCGAGACATCGATGTTGTGTTCCCTGGCCAAGCGCTTCACCAGCGGTGAGCTGCGCACTTTCTCGGCGCCGTTGCCTTGCGACGATACGCCGGGCCGCGCCAGCTGCGGCGCTCCGGTAGCGGGCGTGGGAGCCGGCGGCGCCGGAGCTTCATCCTGGGAAGCGTCGGGAGCCGCAGGAGCCGCGGGCGCGCCGGCGGTCGACTTCGAAGCTGCGGAAACAGCCACGGGTGATTTGGCAGGCGGTGCTGGCGGCGGCGCGGAAGGGGCTGCAGAAGCGGCCGGAGCCGGCGCGGCGACTGCGGCGCCTTCCGCGGCGATCACTCCCACCACCGTCTGGATCGGCACGGTCTGGCCTTCGCCGACTTTAATTTCCTGAAGCACTCCGGAAGCAGGAGACGGAATTTCGGCGTCCACTTTGTCGGTGGAAATCTCGAACAGCGGTTCGTCCCGCTCGATTTTCTCACCGGGCTTCTTCAGCCATTTGGTGATGGTGCCCTCAAAAATGCTCTCGCCCATCTGCGGCATGATCACATTCACGGACATGTTTTATCTCCCTGTCGACGTCAATATTTTGCCAGTTTTCGCGCCGCGGCGACAACGTCAATCCGTTGCGGCAAGAACCGCTCTTCGAGCGGCGGTGAATACGGAACTGGGGTATCCAATGCAGTGACCCGCGCAATGGGCGCGTCCAGATCGTGAAACGCTTCTTCGCAAACGATCGCCGAGATTTCTCCGGCGATCCCGCCGGTACGAGTGTCCTCGTGCACCACCAGCAGCTTGTTGGTCTTCTTTACCGAAGTGAGGATGGTTTCGCGGTCCAGCGGCAGCAGGGTGCGCAAATCCACCACTTCCGCCTCGATTCCCTCTTTGGCCAGTTCCTCGGCCGCTTCGAGCGAGGTGTGCATCAGCGCGGCATAGCTGAGGATGGTCAGGTCGCGACCTTCGCGCCGCACGATCGCCTTTCCCAGCGGCACGGTGTAGTCCTCGGCCGGCAATTCCTCTTTGATTCGCCGGTACAGATATTTGTGCTCGAAGAAAAGCACTGGATTGTTGTCGCGGATCGCGGACTTCAATAGCCCCTTGGCATCGTAGGCGGTGGAGGGATACACCACCTTCAGCCCCGGGGTGTGCACGAAATACATTTCCGGGTTGGCGGAATGGAATGGCCCGCCGTGCACTCCGCCGCCGGACGGTCCACGAATCACCAAGGGCACCGGCGCGTCCCACAGGTAGTGGGATTTGGCGACGAAGTTGGTTATCTGGTTGAAGCAGCAGGCGATGAAATCGATGAATTGCATCTCGACTACCGGCCGCAGGCCAAGAAAACTCATGCCGCAAGCTGCGCCCACAATTCCGGTCTCGGCGATCGGCGCATCCATCACCCGGTCCGGGCCAAATTTCGCCAGCAAACCTTCGGTGACTTTGAAAGCACCGCCATACACGCCGATGTCTTCGCCCACCGCCACAACGGCGGGGTCGCGCTCCATCTCCTCAAACATTGCCTGACGGATCGCTTCCAGCATGGTGACTGGCGCCATGTTCAGGCCCTCCCCGGCTTGCTCGCGGGATGCTTGACGAAATTCTTACGCGGCGCGTTGGCGGGTTTCTGGTGCGGTCCCTTTTGAAAGGACGCGCCCTGGCCCGGCTTGGTGAATTCCTTGGTGAACGGTTTCGTGAAGGGTTTGGTGAACACTTTGCCTGGCAGTTTTCCGGACTGGTTCGGCTGCTTGTTGTGCGGATAGGTTTTGCCCGAGCCGCCGCGCGAGTAGGTTTTAGCGGCCTGCTCGTCGCGAAACGCCTTGTCCTTGGGACCCCGTCCAAACGGCACGCGCAGCGGGGTCTCTTCCGCGATTGGCACTTTTCCGTCAGCGCCGGCAGCCAGGATTTCTTCCGATAATTCGAGATCGTCGGCTCTGCCGGTCACCGCGGCGGCGACTGCGGCTGGCGCGACCACTGGCGCGGCGGGCGCCGCCTTGGGCCGGAATTCGCCGTAATCCTTCACCTGATGCGCTGCGGGATAGAGTGCGGTGGCGGCGGGCTTCTCGCGCTTCCACTCCGCTTCAATGGTGTGGCAGCCGTCGCAGTAAACGCCTTCTTCGGCCAGCTCCGGTGGAGGGAAGGGAGAATTTTCCGCGAACTCGCGGTCTTCGCGAACTAATTTTTCGATGCGCGCATCGATCTCCGATTTTTTCTTGGCGTCCAATATCGCATTCTCGAAGAGGTATTTCTCGTAGCGTGGAATCGGATCGCGCGCTTTCCAGTATGCGAACATTTCTTTGGGAACATACTCGGCGGAATCGTGCTGGGCGTGGCCGCGCATGCGCATGGTTTTGGCTTCGATCAGCACTGGACCGCCGCCCGAGCGCGCCCGATCCACCGCTTCCTTGGTCACCCGATAGACTTCGCACACGTCGTTGCCGTCGACAATCGCGCTGTGAATCCCGTAGCCCGGCGCACGGTCGGCGATATCGCGTATGCTGGTCTGCCGGCCTACCGGCGTCGAATACGCCCACTGATTGTTCTCAACGATCAATACCATCGGCGCGTGATGCATCGCCGCAAACATCAATCCTTCGTGGAACGCTCCAGTGGACGATCCGCCGTCCCCAATCCAGGTCATGGTGACAATGTTCTGACCTAGATAGCGCGCTCCGATGCCGACCCCGGCCATCACCGGAATCAGATCGCCTAACATCGAGATGGGCGACACGATGTGGCGGCCTTTCAAATCGCCAAAGTGGCTGGTGCCATCTTTGCCCTTGGTGGGAGAAGTGAAGCGCGCCATGTGTTGAGTGAAAATGTCCCGCGGCGGCACCCCGCGGGTCAGCAACGCCCCGATATTGCGGATCATTGGCGCGATCCAGTCGCCGGGAGCCAACGCCGACGCGGTGCCCACCGAGATGGCCTCTTGCCCCAGGCTGGCGTATAGGCCGCCGACGATCTTGTTCTGTTTGAACAGCCGGTCCATGGTCGCTTCCACTTCGCGGTTCAACTTCATGAAGTAGTAGAGATTGAGCTGCTGTTCGTTGCTGAGAACCTCGGTCATGTTTTTCCGCTCCGGTCTAAATTCACGGTCACCCCGCTCACGAAGGGCGGCCGCTGCTACGCACTTGCTGCTGACGCTTCGCTCTCTTTCAACGCCGCTTCCAGATCCGGCCGCGCTATCGCGCGCACGTCGCGCCCGAAAATCTTAGCAAAACTTGCCACCAGGCGTGGCTGGGCGTCTTCCACCGCTACCGCGCGCCCCAGTATTTTTTCCAGCGACGTCGCTTTGCTCTGGGCCAAGCCGCAGGGAACGATCAGGTCGAAATTCCGCAGGTCGGTGGACACGTTGTAAGCGAATCCATGCGAGGTAACCCAGCGGCTGATATGCACGCCCAGCGCGCCCAATTTTTCGGCCGCGCCGCCGTCCGGCGCCAGAACCCACACCCCGTGCATGCCCTCGGCCCGGCACGCCGCAATGCCGTACTCCGCTGTTGCCGCGATCATCACTTCTTCGAGTTGTTCGACGTACCAGCGCACGTCCCGCCGCAGTTGGGTGAGATCCAAAATTGGGTAGCCGACGATTTGCCCGGGGCCGTGAAAGGTGATATCACCGCCGCGCTCGGCATCGTGAAACTCGACGTTCATCTGCCGCAGCACGCGTTCGCTGGCCCGCAGATGCTCGCGCTTGCCATTCCGCCCCAGGGTGATCACTGGAAAATGTTCGCACAGGATCAGCAGGTCCGGCACCTCGCCGGCCTTGCGCGCGGCCACCGCCCGGCGCTGGAATTCCAGCGCGCGCGCATACTGCACCGCACCCAAATCGACTACCCAGCACGCTGCTTGAGGGTAAGTCATTTCCTCTTTGCATTCCGGAAAGAATCGTTCGTTTGAAGGAGCGGCGCGGTCCCGGTTCTTCAGGCTTGCACCGGTGCATTCCGCCCATCACCAGCCACGCGGGCTTTTTATGCGTTAATGGTCAGCCCGCGCACAGAATTGAAAGCATCGCCCATCGCTTCCCACACCGTGGGATGCGCGTGGATGGTTGCGGCCATGTCGTCGAGGGTTGCCTCGAGTCCCATCGCCGCCACCGGCTCGGCGATGATTTCCGTGGCCAGCACACCGATCGCGTGCACGCCTAGAATCTCACCGTACTTCTCGTCGGCTACCACTTTGATGAACCCTTCGTGATGTCCTAGTATGGACGCTTTGCTGTTGCCCACGAACGGAAATTTTCCGATCTTAATTTTCAGCCCAGCATCGCGGGCCTGCTTCTCGGTCAAGCCGATGGAGCCAACCTGCGGATCACAGTAGGTGGCGTTGGGGCAGCGCCGGCGGTCGAACGGCTGGGTATCCTTCCCGGCCATGCGCGCAACGGCGATCAGGCCTTCCTGCGAAGCGGCATGGGCCAGTTGCGGCAGTCCCGCCACGATGTCGCCGATGGCGTAAAGGTTCGGTTCGTCGGTCTCGAGATAGGGGCTGGCCACGACGTAGCCGCGATCGAGCTTGACCTTGGTCTTTTCCAGGCCCAGATTTTCGGTTAGCGGACGCCGGCCTACGGCGATCAGCACTTTCTCGGCGGAGATGGTCTGCGATTTTCCGCCTTTGTCCTTGTAGGTGACGGTCGCGCCGTTGGCGTTCTTTTTCACCGACTCGACTTTCGCCTCCAACTCAATTTTCATGCCTCGCTTCTTGAGCTGTTTCAATAATTCCGCGGAGATATCTTCGTCCTCGAGCGGCACGATGCGCGGGAGCGCTTCGAGCAAGGTCACGTCGGTGCCAAACGTCTTGAAGATCGAAGCGAACTCGACGCCCACGGCGCCGCATCCGACTATCACCATGGTCTTGGGGATTTCCGCCATTTGCAGGATTTCGACGTTGGAGAGAATCGTCTTGCCGTCGAACTCCACGCCCGGCAGCGACCGCGCCGCCGAGCCGGTGGCTAGCATGGTGTATTTCGTTTCCACTTCGGTGATCTTTCCGTCTTTCTCGACCGACACTTTGCCCGGCCCAGCGATGCGGCCCCAGCCGGTCATCACTTCCACTTTGTTCTTTTTGAACAGGAAGTCGATGCCCTGGGCATGGCCGGTGACAATCTTCTGCTTGCGCGCCAGCATCTGCTTCCAATTGATTTTCACTTCTTTCACATCGAAGCCAAACTCCGCGGCATGCTGGAAATTGTCGTAAATCTCGGCGTGGTGCAATAGCACCTTGGTGGGAATGCAGCCCACGTGCAGGCAAGTGCCGCCCAGGAACGGGTCCTTTTCGACCACCAGCGTCTTCAGCCCGTATTGCCCGGCGCGGATCGCGGCCTGATATCCCCCTGGGCCGCTCCCAATGATCACCAAATCGTATTTCGCCAACGAGGCCTCCCCGAGACCAAAGCGCTGCGCACACCATTGGTACTGGGCGCGCTACGCAAACACGTGATTCTAGCAGTGGCACCCAACTCCCGCAACCGCCCCGAACAGTAGCAGCTACACGTCCGAGACAGACGCAAGCGGCAATCCCTCAGACCATTCGATGTGGCGCTTGGCCCGCAGGTTTCAGACCCGGAGGTACATGCCCCCTTGAGAACCCGATGCCTCTCCAGTACCATGCATGGCCCCGACGGGAAGTCGGAATGCTTGCTTTCCTGCGGGCGCGGGCCACGTCAAATGCACAGCTGGTCCCGCAAGATGGAGGCGCCCTTTGAACTTCGAAGCCGACCCTCCGGAAGCGGCACTCTCGCCAGTGCCAACGCCGGAGCTTGAGCCACAACCAGCATCAAGGCCCTACGCGCGCAAGGCCCCGCCGAGCCCTTTCGAAACTGTGTTCCTCGACGATGACGGCATCCTGCCCGGCTGGGGTCTGCTGATCTTCATCGCTATCCTGGCGGCCATTAGCGCGGTGTTTTTCCTGGCGACCCACAATCTCGCTGTGGCGCGCACCGCCGCTGCCGAGGCTCGGTCGGGATTATTGTCCTCCGGCACGTTGCTGCTTCAGGAAGTGCCGCAGTTTGTTACCGTCTTGCTGGCCGCGTGGGCAATGACCTTTATTGAAAAGCGGTCTTTGGGACGATACGGTCTGCCGCAGCAGGGCGCTTTCGGCTCACGGTTCTGGCAGGGCGCCGCGTGGGGATTCCTGCAGTTGACGCTGCTACTGGTGGCCATGCACCTTCTCGGCGGCTACTCCTTTGGCACGCTCTCGCTGCACGGGCCGGAAATCCTGAAGTACGCCGCGCTCGACGCCGTAGGTTTCCTATTCGTCGGGCTGTCGGAGGAATTTTTGCTCCGCGGCTATCTCCAATTCACGCTTGGCCGGGGACTCGGATTCTGGCCGGCGGCGATTATTACTTCGTTGCTCTTTGCCTCGGCACATCTAGGGAATCCTGGCGAGGCCGGTCTGGGAATCTTCATGGTTGCCGTCGACGGGATGTTCTGTTGCCTGGTGTTGTGGCGGACCGGCAATTTATGGTGGGCGATTGGGAATCATGCCGCTTGGGACTTTTCCCAGTCGTATCTGTACGGGGTTCCCGACAGCGGCATGATGGCCACCAAACACCTGATGAATCCCAGTTTTCACGGGCCGAATTGGCTGACCGGCGGATCGGTGGGGCCGGAGGGAAGCGTATTGATCCCGGTATTGTTTCTGGTGACGATCGTGGTCTTCCATTTCTGCTATCCCCAGCGCGAATATGTTTTACCTGAGCGTGGCTGAAGCAACCGCTTCCCGCCCAAGGTGCAGCACCGCTAGGAAGTCTCACGAACACCGCCTGCGATTCGCTTGCATCCTTTTCGTTGCTAGCAGTATCCAATGGACTCGGTCACTTTGACGACGCGGGCGATTGACTTTTTTGTGGCCACGTCGCAATATGGTTGGATTTCATTGGGGCTATTTGGCCCGATTGGGAACCTACGATGGATAAGAAACGTCTCGAATACTACAAAAAGAAACTGCAGACCCGCAAAGACGAATTGCTGCGCATCATCGCTCGCACCGAACAAGAAGGCCGTGAAGCGGACGACGATCCGACCGTGGATCTCGCCGACAAGGCCGCTAATTCCTACACCAAGGAATTTCTCTTTGGGCAGACCCACAACGATCGCTCCATGCTGCAGCTGGTGAACGACGCTCTGGTCCGCATCCGTGATGCGTCCTTCGGCGAATGCACTTCGTGCCACGAAGAGCTCCAGCAGAAACGTCTGGACGCGGTACCCTGGACTCGCTATTGCTTGAGCTGCCAGGAAAAACAGGAGCAGGGCTCGCTGTAGCGCTCGCCGTCTTCCCCACTTCAAACCAGTTCTGGGACGTGTCGATCGTTGCACGGGTCCTGGTCTTCCGCCGTTCGGTTCTCAATTCAGCGCCGCGGCCACTGTCGCGGCAGTTCGTAATGCAAAACAAGGCCCGGTCAAAAGCGTAGAGAACCCCGGTGTGAAATCGACACCGGGGGCACGCACTGCGCTTCGCTCAGCAACCCGATCGTCGATAATTTGTCAGATATCCAAGAATGAGTCTACGAACCGATTAGGGATGGCGGTGCTGGCTGCAATTTGGGGCTAGGAGATTTGGGGATGGAATGTTTTCCGATACGATTGTCGGGCTACGAACTCATTAGGGACCGTGGTGGTGAGGGTGGCAAAAAAGAGGGGGAAGCAGCCTTGGTGCAACCGTAGCCGCTTCCCGGGGTGTGTCCTAGAAGTGAATTACTAAGTTAGACGCGGCTGGTGGGATTTGGTTGCACGAAAAGCAGGCAGAGCAAAAAAAGTTGGCTGCGTAAAAAAGGACCGTATTCGGAAAAATATTCGCGGAATTCATGGAACTAAAACCGTGCCGGATTTGAACCGGCAAATAGAGACTAGGAGGCTAATAAAATAGGTACTTACGCCACTTCTCATCCTTGTGGCCGATCAGGCGCATCAGTTGGCGCGAGGTGTGCAGCGTAAATGGGCGTGGCCGCCGCGCCAACCGAAATCCAGCTTCCTCCGGGGTTCGGTCGCCTTTGCGGTTATTGCAGCGATAGCAGCAGGCCACCAGGTTTTCCCACGTGGAGCTGCCGCCGCGCGAACGGGGCACCACGTGGTCGAGTGTTAATTCCGACGCCGGCAAAGGTTTGCCGCAGAACTGGCAGGTGTTACGGTCGCGCAGCAAAATATTTTTGCGTGAGAGCGCCCGGCTCTGCTGGGGAATGTGGCGGTAACTGAGCAGCCGAATCACAGACGGAACGCGCAGCGCTTTCGAGGTCGAATGAACCTCGTTGCTGGGGTGAGTTTCTTCGGCTTGGGCCACACCCTTGAGCATCAAGACCAGTGCGCGGCGTACCGCGGTTACGTTGATCGGCTCGAACGTCGCATTCAGAACCAGCACCGGAGCTTGCATCAAGGAAGGACGATTCGGGTGAGCTTTCAGCGGTTTGACGACGGACTCTGGACGCAGTCCACTCCCTGCGAGCTTGTGGCCGGTGCTCGGGCGCGGACGCAATCCGTGCTCGAAGCCTTCAGCCATACTTCTCCATGCTGAAGCCTAGCTTCATACCTCTTATCTTACTATGGCTGTCCCGTGCGTGTGTTAATTTTAGGCTACAACTGAAACGCGCCTAGCACGCGCAAAATGTGACACATCCCGGATGGGGCCGGCGCGACACTCTGGTCAAAATCAGGGTGCTGCGGAATGGCCCGAGCGACCGTGCAAGCGTAGACCCTGGCGGCGCCCGCGGCGAAAAGGGCCCGGGAGCAAGCATCCAAGGTCGCCCCGGAGGTAAACCCGTCATCCACCCGTAGCACGCGCAACTTTTCCGCCCGCGCGCCGGGGGTTGCCGCGTAAGCACCCTTCACCGAACTCCAGCGCTCAACTGGTCAAAAATCCCCGTTCCGCCAGCAATCGGCTAAATCGGGTCTTTTCCGGGGCACCCCTCGCGCGAAAAATGCATCGAACACCCAAATCGGCTGCATTCAGCTATTATGGAGTGGATTGTGCGGCGTCCAGCCTGCGAACTTGAACCTGCCGGGCCTGGTGCCGCAAGCGACACTCGCTCGGTCGGCCGCTACCACAGGCCCCGGCTCAACAGGTTCTTAGACGTGCTGTTGGAAGATGTGCTGTCGGAAAAGGACGGTCGACGGTGGAGACTTCCCAAATCATTCGCGCGTGGGGCAAAATCCTCCGCGGTGAACATCCCGCCCTTTCGATAGAAATCACGCGTGAATGTCCTTTGAAATGTCCCGGTTGCTACGCGTACGACGACGCGCATCTGGGCGGCGGTGTGACCCTGCGCGAACTCAACGATCGCCGCGGGCAGTCCCTGGTGGACGGAGTTCTGGAAGTGGTCGATCGCCTTAAACCGATGCACTTGTCCATCGTCGGGGGCGATCCATTGGTTCGCTATCGCGAGCTTGAGCTGCTGATACCCGAGCTAATGGCGCGCCAAATTCACGTACAGATCGTGACCAGCGCGTTTCGTTCGCTGGGTCCGACGTGGCCGAGCCTGCCGCTTCTGCACGTGTCGGTATCGATCGACGGATTGCAACCGGAACACGACGTCCGGCGCGCACCGGCCACCTACGCGCGCATCCTGAAAAATATCGAGGGGCAACGGATCACCGTGCACTGCACGGTCACAGGTCAAATGATGAAACGCCCCGGTTACCTGGAGGAATTTCTGCAATTCTGGACGCCCCGTCCGGAGGTCAACAAAGTGTGGTTCAGCCTGTTTACGCCGCAGATCGGAGATAAACTGCCGGAAATGTTGGGGCCGGAGGAGCGGACAACGGCAATCTCAGAGATGCAGCGGTTGCGCCAGATATACCCGAAGCTGGACATGCCGGAGGTGCTCATCCGGGAATTTTCCTCTCCGCCGCGAACGCCTGCCGATTGTATTTTTGCGCAGACCACCAAAACGTTGTCGGCGGACCTCAGGACCGAAATCACGCCCTGCCAGTTTGGCGGCAACCCTGATTGCTCGACCTGCGGATGCGTGGCGTCGATGGGATTAGCGTCGGTGGGCGCGCACAAACTCGGAGGTCTGATTCCGGTGGGCCTGATTTTCAAAGCGTCCATTAGGATTGGGCAAGCCCGAGTGAAAGCAAACGCAAGACACCAAACTCGCCCGGCACCGCCGCCATTGCAGATCCTAAATTAGAGTGCACTTGCTCCGACGGTTGTAGCCGAGACCGCCGCCACCGCGAGGCGGGTCGCGAAACATTGGAGCAATCCTGGCTTTCCGACCACCGCCTTGGGCGATTCCATTCAAGTCTGTCGCGGTGAGAGGGTCCTCTTCCTTGCGTTTGCTACTTCACAATTCCCGAGAGCGTTGGGTCCCCGCACAAGAACGTCTGCCCCACAACTACTTCGCCCATTTTGTGATAGCTTCCCATACCTGCAAATCGCCGTCGGCGCTTACAGGACACAAGTATGAATCTCTGGCCTCAACCTCTCTACCCCCTGCACGGGGCGTTTCTTTCCGCGGCGGCCGCCGCTATTCCTCTCGCGCTGGTATTGATCCTGATGGGCTGGCTTCGCAAACCGGGATATGTCTCGGCAGGGGCAGGCTTGCTGAGTTCATTGGCGCTGGCCTGCGGAGTGTGGCACATGCCCGTGACTCTTGCTCTTTGGAGCGCGGCTTATGGCGCCACTTACGCTTTGTGGCCGATTATGTGGATCGTGTTCGCGGCTCTATGGCTGTACAACCTGGCCGTCGAAACTGGCAAATTCGATCTCTTGCGGCTTTGGATGGAAGAGCACGCCTCGCGCGACATGCGCATTCAAGGGGTCATGGTCGCTTTTTGCTTCGGCGCACTTTTGGAAGGCACCGCGGGATTTGGAGCGCCGGTAGCGGTGGCCGCATTCCTGCTGATGGCTCTTGGCTTCGGTCCGCGGCGCGCAGTGGTGCTCTCACTTATTGCCAATACCGCTCCGGTGGCTTTTGGCGCTCTGGGAATTCCGATCGTAGCGCTGGCCGGAGTCACCGGCCTGGACCAGATGAAATTGTCGGCGATGGTCGGGCGCCAACTTCCGTTGATGTCATTGTTTCTTCCCGGCTACCTGATCGTTTTTCTCGGCGGACGGAAAGGCTTGCGGGACGCCTGGCCGGCAGGGCTGGTGGCCGGCGGAAGTTTTGCCGCGGTGCAATTCGGCGTGGCGAACTATTGGGGGCCGTACGCCGTGGACGTGCTGGCGTCGCTTTGTTCCATCGCTGCGCTCACAATTTTTCTGCGCTTCTGGAAACCGACTGAGGTGGTTCGCAATCCGGCGCCGGCCGCAGGCGAATTGGCTTGGAAGGAACTTTCGATGGCCGAATCGATTGCCGCGTGGACTCCCTGGCTGCTGCTCTCCGCGGTGATGGTGGTGTGGTCGTATTTCAAGCTATTTCAGAAATTTCATGTCGCGTTCGCCGTCCCGCATTTAGACCACGCGATTTTCATTACTCTCTATCAAAAACCTTACGCCGCGATTTTCGATTTTCAGCCGCTCGCCGCGGGCACCGCGGCGCTCACGGCAACGCTGATTTCGGCGATGGTCCTGCGCGCGTCACCGGGGGTGGTGATGCGTTCGGGATGGACCACGCTGCGGCAGCTTCGATTGCCCGGACTGACGGTGATGCTGATCGTCGCGCTGGCCTACAGTTACAACTATTCCGGAATGGCCTACACCCTGGGCGCCGCGCTGGCCGCGCTCGGGGTGTTGTTTCCGCTGGCTAGTGCCTTCCTCGGATGGATTGCCTGCTTCCTGAGCGGCAGCGACACTTCTGCCAATCTGCTCTTTGGCAACCTGCAAGTGGCCGCCGCGCACCGCCTGGGCCTGAGTCCTATTTTGCTGGCGGCCACCAATTCATCCGGCGCGGTGACCGGCAAGATGATCTCGCCGCAAAACATTGCGGTGGGCGTCACTACGGTTGGACTGGTGGGTCAGGAGGGAGAAATACTGCGGGAGACTTTTTGGCATAGCCTGTTGTTCGTGGCGCTACTAGGCGCGCTGGCTTTTGCGCAAGCGCATTTCATGCGATGGATGGTGCCGTGAGTAGGAACTGGGGGGGCATCGAGTCAATATTAGCTCTAATTTCCTCCGACTATTGCAACCGCAGGCCGGTAACGCGAATTGAGGGATATTCGTGGTTCCAGTCAGACGGAACCGCTTCCAGGGTAACCGAAAAATCGCGGTGATCGCCACCCAGCAGCGGCGCCGCACCAGGACCGAGCAGCTTTCGCGTCTCACGCAGTCCTACCTGGTCCATCGAGTTCCTGAACTCGATGGTTACTTCCACTTCTTTCACGGTGTCCGCGCCGTCGTCGGAAACGACGCCGTTAACGTAGGTGAAATTCTGATTCAACATGTTAGTGGCTTCGGAGAGGGCGATATCGTGAAAGTGAATGCGCTCGGCGGCCTTCTGTTCCGCCGGACCAAACGGCAAATGCGCCTCGGCCACCGCCGTGCCTCCTCCCGCGGACGAGTGCCGCACCATCCAAACCAAGGCAGCACCGAGCAACGCGACCAGCACCACCCCGATCAGAAATGCCGGCATACGGCTCGGGGATTCATTGCCCAACTGTTCGGTGTTGTCCATCTTCGATCCTTACCGGAGTCCCTGAAAAAATTCTTAGCGGCCCAGTCCCAGGCGAGTAACCAGCGGCCCGGGGAGCCCGGCATCGATCATGCGATTCTGCACCGAGCGCACGTCGTAGGGCACGCGCCAGAATTCGACGGTTTTCGCGCCGAGGTCGGCAATGGCAAAGCCGGCGCGGGGATCTCCATCGCGTGGCTGGCCTACCGAACCCGGATTGAGCAGATAGGTCGCGGCGGGCTCGATCGTTACGCTCACGATTTTCTGATCCGGCGCTGGACGCACGGCCACCGCCTCGACCTGATTGGTGCTCTCGCGCAAAATAAATCCGCCCTGAATATGAGTGTGCCCAAAAAACGTCAAGGGAGTGGTTGCTTCGATCAGGCTGTCCAGCGCCTGCGGCGCCGCAAAAATGTATTCGTCCTCGTCGAGCATCGCGCCGTGCACCAGGGTCACCCCTTCCACGATCAGCGGACCCGCCGGCAACTTCTCGAGATATTCCCGATTGTCCGGAGACAATTTCTCACGCGTCCACATCGCCGCTTCCCGGGCCATCGGATTGAAATCTTCGGCGCTTTCCAGTCCTGAACCTGTTTTGTCGTGGTTGCCGCGGATAGTTACCGCGTTCAAGCCGCGAATGTGGTCGATTACTTCGTTGGGATCGGGGCCGTAGCCAACTACATCTCCCAAACATGCCATGCTATTCCACTCGCCGGCGCTAGCGGCGAGCACCGCTTCGAGCGCCGTGAGGTTGGCGTGAATGTCACTGAGGATCAAAAGCCGCATGGCGAGCCGCTCCCGGCAGGCGGCGAATTATAAACGACCCGAGCGTCAATTGCATCCGTTCTAAAACCCATGCCCTGGGTTTTTTCTGTGCCCTTGGTGACGCCACCCGCCGCTTCTACGCCTTTCCTGGGCCGCGGACACCCGCTATCGTATCCACATGCAGTCTCCAAAGCTATAGAAGCGGTAGCCGGACTCGACTGCGTGGCGATACGCCGCCAGTACTCGCTCGCGTCCGGCAAAACCGGCCACCAGAGCCAACAGAGTCGATTTCGGCAGATGAAAGTTGGTTAGAAGCTGGCCCACCACCCGGAACGGTTTGCCGGGATACAAGAATATTTCCGCGTCCGCTCTCCCCGCACGGACTTTGTCGCCGCGGCTCGCGGCGTCCTCGAGGGCCCGCACCACGGTGGTCCCCACCGCCAGAATCGGGCGGTTATTCTCGCGCGCCATAGCGATCGCCTGCGCGGCGGCCTCGCTGATTTCGTACGCCTCGCGATGGATGCGGTGGTCCTCGAGTGTCTCGGTGCGCACCGGCTCGAAAGTTCCCAAACCTACTTCCAGAGTGATTTCCACCATCTCGATGCCGCGGGCGCGAATTTGGTTCAGCACCGGCACGCTGAAATGCAACCCTGCCGTGGGTGCGGCCACCGCCCGCGCTTGCGCTTGCTGGGCGTAGACGGTCTGGTAGCGTTCGTGGTCCGATGGCTCATCGGGACGCCGAATGTATGGGGGCAGCGGCACGTGGCCTAGGCGGCGAACCTCGCTTTCGAATGCTTCCGCGGGAAAAAAACGCAGCCGCCGCAAACCAAATTCACCCCGCCATTCCACTTTCGCCTGTAGTTCTCCTTCACCGAAAATAATCGTCTCGCCCACCGGCACCTTGCGTCCGGGGCGGACCAGCGCTTCCCAGAACGCGCCTTCGAGCGGCCGGACCAGCAGCACCTCGATCCGCGAACTTAGAAATTCGCCTCGCCACTCGGCGCGGATCGCGTCCCCCTGTGCGTGCTTTTTCAGCTTCTCCGGGTGGTCATGATGCACGGTGTGATACTCGGCATGCAGTCCCGCGCGACGCCCAAAGAGCCTCGCCGGAAGCACTCGCGTGTTGTTCACCACCATCACTTCGTCGCCGCGCAGGAGCGCCGGGAGATCGCGGAACTGGCGATCTTCCCAGGCGCCGGTCGAGCGGTCGAGCAGAAGCATGCGCGATGCCTCGCGCTCCGCGAGAGGCGCCTGTGCGATGTGCGCGGGCGGTAGATCGTAATCGAAATCCGCGATTTTCATGGCTTGGCGTCTGATCTGTTCGGAATGCCCCACTCTAACCCCGATCATTCTAAGCGGTGGCTGCGCTTGGCGAGCAGAAATGATCTAAAATCGACCTGCGCACGAATCGAAACTTGCGCGTAAGCTCCAGAATTTTGGAAAGGTCCCCTAAATGGCGGTAACAGCTGTGCCCAACGCGGTAGTCAATCAGCGCGGAGCCGAGCGCCTGCGCTTGGGCCACCCCTGGATTTATCGCAGCGACGTAATCCGGGTCCAAAGCGATGCTGCGGAAATCGTTCGGGTCACCGATGAGCGCGGACGATTTTTGGGCAGCGCATTTTATAGCGACCGCTCCCAAATCACGCTGCGTTTTGTCTCCCGCGAGGATAGGCCCATCGACCGGGCGTTCTTCACCGAACGGCTGGTGGCGGCGGCGCGCTATCGCCAGCAGGTAGTCAGCGATACGGATTGTTTCCGGCTGCTTTACGGGGAATCCGATCAAATTCCGGCGTTGGTGGTGGACCGCTACGGCGACTACCTTTCGATCCAGACGCTTAGCCAAACCGCCGACCGCCAGAAGCCATTGCTGGTGGAAATCCTGCAGGAACTGTTCGCACCCAAAGGGATCATCGAGCGCAACGATCCCCGGGTGCGTTTGCTGGAGGGGCTGGAGCAGAAAGTTTCGGTGCTGGCGGGAACCGTGCCGGAAAAAATTACCGCCCGCGAAAACGGCATTCAGTTTCAATACGATCTGTTTCACGGGCAGAAGACCGGATCGTTCTTGGACCAGCGCGAAAATCATCGCGCGGCCCGCCAGTTCGCTTCGGGCGAGGTGCTAGATTGCTGCTGTTTCGGTGGCGGCTTCAGCCTCACGATGGCGCCGGCGGCGGCGCACGTGGAAGGGGTCGATATGTCCGCAGCGGCGATTGCCATCGCGCGCGAGAACCAAGCGCTAAACGGCTTGCCGCAAGTGGAATTCCGCGAAGCCAACGTCTTTGATCTCTTGAAGAAATACGACGAGGTCGACCGCCAGTTCGATATGGTGGTGCTCGATCCCCCGGCATTCGCCAAGAACCGTGACAGCTTGCCGGCGGCGATCCGCGGCTACAAGGAAATCAACCTGCGGGCGATCAAGATCCTGAAGCCCGGCGGCTACCTGGTGAGCTGTTCGTGCTCGCATCACCTGCCAGAGGCGCGATTCCTGCAGCTCATAGCCGAAGCGGGAACGGATGCGAAGCGAGCGATCACCATAGTTGAGCGGCGAACTCAAGCCATGGACCACCCCATATTGCTAACCATGCCAGAAACGCACTACCTGAAGTGCATGATTCTAAGAATCTTAGATTAATAATGGATGGGAAGGCACTGAGGTATGGGTGGGTAGATTTAATACTTGACAACATAACGCGCATATTTTATGATGCTGTTGTGCTGATATACCAAAACTTTGGAGGCTTTCCCATGAATCAGATTTTCCGCACCAACTCTTTTCAAGACCGCGTCAACCAGCTCTTCCGCGACTCTTTCTCCGGACAGGGCGAGAGTTCCGCTTTGACCACCTGGGCTCCTTCCGTCGATATCTACGAGACTGAGAACGAGCTGGTCATCAAGGCTGATCTCCCCGACGTCAACGAGAAGGATCTCGACGTGCGAATCGAAAACAACACGCTGACCGTTCGCGGCGAGCGTAAGTTCGATTCGCAGGTCTCGGAAGACAAGTACCTGCGGGTCGAGCGGGTCTACGGCTCGTTTTCGCGCAGCTTCAGCCTGCCGACCACGGTCGACTCCGAGAGCATCCGCGCCGCCTACAAGAACGGGGTGCTGACGGTGGAGCTCCCCAAGCGCGCGGAGTCCAAGCCGAAGCAGGTGAAGGTCAACGTCGCCAGCAACAGCCAGAACTAACCGTCCGCAGTCGCGGTAGTCGCGGGCCGGTCGCCGAGGGTGGCCGGCCCACTTTTTTTGGGCGACCCACGCCATGGGCGGAAAAAAAAATGATTGCGGAAGAACACTGGCGCTGGCCAACGTATCTAATAGCTATGTGAATGGAACGAGGACAACATGGCCAACTTACGACTCGACAAACTCACCGTGAAGGCACAGGAAGCGCTGCAGGCCGCGCAGGAATTTGGCGCGCAGGCCGGGCAGCAGCAGATTGAGCCGGTTCATCTTCTGTGGGCGCTGCTCACCCAGAACGACGGCGTAGTGCCGCCGCTACTCTCGAAGCTGGGCGTTGCCCCGGAAAGCCTGGTACCGGAAGTCGATCGCGCGGTCGCGCGGCTGCCGAAAATTTCCGGGGTCAGCCAGAACTTTCTAGGGAAAGCCACCAACGACGCGCTATCGCGCGCCTTTGATGAGGCCGCGCGGTTTAAGGACGACTACGTCTCGACCGAACATATGTTGCTGGGCATCGCGTCCGGCGGACGCGAGCCCGCTGCTGAGATTCTTGTGCGCGCCGGGATAACCCACGACGCGATCCTGCAAGCGCTGGCCGCCGTGCGCGGCAGCCATCGGGTCACCAGCCAGAATCCCGAAGGCACCTTCCGCGCCGTGGAACAGTACGGCCGCGACCTTACTGAATTGGCGAGTCGCGGCAAACTCGATCCGGTGATCGGCCGCGACGACGAAATCCGCCGGGTGATGCAGATCCTGGCGCGCCGCACCAAGAACAATCCGGTGCTGATTGGCGAACCCGGCGTGGGAAAAACCGCGGTAGTGGAAGGCCTGGCCCAGCGGATCATCTCCGGCGACGTGCCGGAAGTTCTGCGAACGAAAAGAATCGTCGCGCTGGACCTGGCCTCGATGATTGCCGGGGCTAAGTATCGCGGCGAGTTCGAAGACCGGCTGAAAGCGCTGCTCAAAGAAGTGACCGACTCGGAAGGCCGCATCATTCTGTTCATCGATGAGTTGCACACCCTGGTGGGCGCCGGCGCTGCGGAAGGCGCGATGGACGCCTCCAACATGCTCAAGCCGGCGTTAGCTCGCGGCGAACTGCGCGCTATCGGCGCAACCACCCTCAACGAATATCGTAAATACATCGAGAAGGACGCTGCGCTGGAGCGCCGCTTCCAACCGGTAACCATCGGCGAGCCGAGCGTGGCGGACACCATAGCGATTCTGCGCGGCCTGAAAGAACGCTACGAACTCCATCACGGGGTGCGCATCAAGGACGCGGCGATCATCGCCGCAGCGATGCTTTCCAGCCGTTACGTCTCCGACCGCTTCCTGCCGGACAAAGCGATCGACTTGGTCGACGAAGCCGCGGCAGGCCTGCGCATGGAGATCGACTCGGTGCCGCTGGAAATCGATATCATCCAGCGCCGCATCATGCAGCTGGAAATCGAGCGCCAAGCGCTGCGCAAGGAATCCGACGCGCATTCCAAGGAGCGCCTGAAACAACTCGAGCGCGAGCTCTCCACCCTGCAGGAAGAAGCCAGCGCGAAGAAGGCTCGCTGGCAAGTAGAAAAGGATGCCATCGCGCGCATCCGTAAATCCAAGGAAGCGATCGATCAGCTCAAGACCGAAGAACAGCGCCAGGAACGCGCCGGAAACCTGGGCGGCGTGGCGGAAATCCGTTATGGCAAACTGGCCGCCGCGGAGCGCGAGTTGACCGCCGCCCAGCAAAAACTCAGCGAACTGCAAAAGGGCAGCCCCATGCTGAAGGAGGAGGTAGGCGACGAGGAAATCGCCAAGATCGTGGCCAAATGGACGGGCATCCCGGTGGGCCGGCTGCTGGAGGGCGAAGTCCACAAATTGGTACATATGGAGGATCGCCTGCGGCAACGGGTGGTGGGCCAGGATGATGCGCTGGCCCGGGTTTCCAACGCGATTCGCCGCAGCCGTTCCGGCCTGGCCGACCCGAACCGCCCCATTGGGTCGTTCATTTTTCTGGGACCCACCGGCGTGGGCAAGACCGAACTGGCGCGCGCGCTCGCCGAATTTCTCTTCGATGATGAGCAATCGCTGATTCGTCTGGACATGTCCGAATACATGGAAAAGCATTCCGTGGCGCGGATGATTGGCGCGCCCCCAGGATACGTTGGCTACGAAGAAGGCGGCCAGCTCACGGAAAAGGTCCGCCGCAAGCCCTATGCGGTGGTGCTGCTCGACGAAATCGAGAAAGCGCATCCGGACGTTTTCAACGTCCTGCTGCAAATTCTGGAAGATGGCCGGCTCACCGACGGCAAAGGCCGCACCGTCGATTTTCGCAATACGGTGATCATCATGACTTCCAACGTTGGGGCCGCATCGATCTTCGAACTGGCCGCCAAGGACCCCAAGCTGGCGCGCGAGCAGGCCATGGAAGCGCTGCGGCAGCTTTTCCGGCCTGAATTTCTGAACCGCGTGGACGACATCGTGATGTTCAAGCCGCTGGGGAAAGAGCAACTGGAAAGCATCGTCGATCTGCAGATGGCGCATCTGGCCGCGCTCGCTGCACAACGCAAAATCACGATCACCCTGACCGCGGGAGCGCGCGATCTGCTGCTGCGCGAGGGCTACGATCCGGTTTACGGCGCGCGTCCGCTGAAGCGGGCCATCCAGCGCCTGATTCAGGACCCGCTGGCAATGCAAATTCTCGACGCGCAGGTGCTGCCCGGCGAAACCGTGGTGGTCGACGCACGTAAGGGCGACCAAGAGATGATCTTCAAACGGGGAGACGCAGCCGCCAATACCGCGTAGAATTGAATTCTAGAGGCGCTATAAGGCGCTTCCGAACGTAAAGGACCTAGCTATGAAAGCTATCAAAACTCTGTTTTTGCTCACCGCACTGACCCTTCTATTAGTCGCCGGCGGTGGCTTGCTCGGAGGCCCGCGGGGTATGACTTTCGGGCTGATCTTTGCGGTAGTCATGAACATGGGCGCGTATTTTTTCTCCGACAAAATCGCCATCAAGTCCAGCGGTGCGCAGCCGGTTACGCGCGAACAACTTCCCCGGCTGTACGAAGTGATGGAGCGGCTGTGCGGCAAGTCCAATATTCCAATGCCCAAGCTTTACGTGATCCCACAAGCCGCGCCCAACGCTTTCGCAACCGGACGCAATCCGAAGCACGCTTCGGTGGCGGTGACCGAGGGGCTGATGCAGCTAATGGACGATGAAGAGCTCGAAGGCGTGATCGCGCACGAACTTTCGCACGTGCGCAATTACGACATTCTCACCACTTCCATTGCCGCCACGCTGGCCGGGGCGATTACCTGGGGTGCGCACATGGCCCGGTGGGGCCTGATTTTTGGGGGTTATGGGGGGCGCGGCCGCGACCGTGAGGGCGGCGGGTTAGCCACCCTCCTGATGATCTTTCTCGCGCCGTTGGCTGCACTGATGCTGCAGCTCGGCATTTCCCGCACCCGCGAATATCAAGCGGACGCTTCCGGCGCGAACCTGGTTGGCCATCCCGAAGGACTGATTCGCGCGCTGGAAAAGTTGGGGGCCTACAACCAGCGCATTCCGATGGACGTTTCGCCATCCACCGCGTCGCTTTTCATTGTGTCGCCTTCGGGGCTGCGGCAAACGTTCGCGGGACTGTTCAGCACGCACCCGCCGTTGTCGGATCGCATCGCTGCGCTGCGCAACATGACTATCACGCGATACTAGCCGGACGCGAAAAAAAGGTTCTTCGCGCACTCGCAGGGAGGCGTGAAGCAAAACTTAAGTCAACGACCCCCCAGGTGAAACCGACGTGGGGGGCATCCGCCGGCAACTTCAACAACTCCAGCACCTTCGACGGGAACGAGAACGGAGGCGTCTCAATGTGCACGGTTTGTGTCTCAAATCGGAACGGTAGTGCTTACTTCGACACAAGGGATATTGTGTATGTCAGATTGAGAAAAAATGTGTAAAACATGCGCGCGCAGAAATGGCCGGAACCCTGTAAACTTTATAGATACAGTACGTTGATTCCTTTCTTCCCACTTCGGGAAGGGGGCCTTATGTCGATGACAGCGCTAAACTTGCGTAACCGTTAATACCCCATTCACATTGGCGGCAGGCGTGCATTCCTTTTATGGTGCAGGGCATCCCCGAAGGAGAACATAGATGAGCGACGAGCAAGTGTTCAAGACTACTACCGAACAGGATCCGGCCACCCCGCGTTGGGTTGGATTGGTTGTCGCGGTCCTCGCAGCAGTTTCCCTCTTGGGTTTGGGAACGGCCTGGACAGCCTCGACGCGCGCCAAGGAGCTGGAGCAGACCTTGCAAGCGCAGGCACAGACCACCAAACAGAACAACGATCTGGTCAGCCAGCGCCTGGCGAAGGAAGAAGAAACCAACGCCCAGATGCAGGGCGAATTGAGTGTGGTCACCGACAAAATGAAGCTGACCGAGAGCGAATTGTCGCGTGCGCGCGCCCAAGCCAAGACCATCAAGGAAACCGACGCCAAGCAATTGGCGGATTTGCAAAATTCGATGAATGGCCAGCTGGCTACAAAAGCCAGCATGGACGACGTCAACAAAGTGAGCGGCGACGTCACCAATGTGAAGACTGACTTGGCCGACACCAAGACTAACCTGGCGCAAGCACGCGATCAGTTCGGCAACCTCATCGCCAAGGATCATGACGAGATCGAAGATCTGCGGCGGCTGGGGGAGCGGGACTACTACGAGTTCACCATCGATAAGAAGGGCACCCGCGAGAAAGTGGGCGACCTGATGGTTGAGCTGCGTACCACCAACCCCAAGAAGAATCTCTACACCGTGGCACTGTACGTGGACGACCAGCGCTTCGAGAAGAAGAACCGCTCGACCATGGAGCCGATCTACTTCTTTACTCGCCAGGGCCGCACCCCGTACGAGTTGGTCGTGAACCAAGTGACCAAGGACACGGTAAAGGGCTACCTCAGCGTTCCGAAGTCGACTGCACCGCGGACCAGCTCAGGTAGCAAGTAAACCGAATTCCGTCTCGGGCCAGAACCTGCGGCGGATTAATCGCGGTACATGAATAAAATCGAGGGCGGTTCGGGAAAACCGAACCGCCCTTTCCATTTTAGGACGCCTTCGTGAGGAAACGCATCTTGCGGGCGTGGAATATTTGGGCCAGCGAGTTGAGCTGGTCGTGCTTGATCTTGCCCTTATCGTATTCTTTCACTTTGGCCTTGGCGGCCTTGCGCCGCCGCTGGTGCCGCTTCCAGGCCATGAATCTCTTGTCAGCCGACATAATGCCCTCCCATGAAGTGCGAGCCTAAAGTGTAACGGACCCCGGCCCAGAAGCAAAGCCGCCGGCCAGTCGTCCGCCCCCCTCTTTCGCGGTATTGGGAGTCAGCCGCGCGGCCCAATAGCAGGTTGAGAGATTTGCACGCATTGGAGTAAACTCCATGGGCCCATGACCGACACTTCATCCATTATTGGCCGAACCATCTCGCACTATAGCGTCCTGGATAAACTGGGCGGCGGGGGTATGGGTGTGGTCTACAACGCCAAGGACACCCGCCTGGGCCGAAGCGTGGCGCTGAAATTTCTTCCCGACGACATTTCCCAGGACCCTCAGGCGATCGAGCGATTTCGCCGCGAAGCTCGAGCGGCATCGTCGCTCAATCATCCGAACATCTGCACCATCTACGATATTGGAGAATTCGAGGGCCGTCCGTTTATCGCCATGGAACTGCTCGAGGGCCAGACCGTCAAGCATCGCATTGCCGGTAAACCGATCGCGATATCCGAACTTCTGGACATCGGCATTCAAATTTCCGACGGCCTCGAAGCGGCTCACGCGAAGGGCATCGTTCACCGCGACATCAAGCCCGCCAACATTTTCCTGGTCGAAAAGGGTCCGGCGAAAATTCTGGACTTCGGGCTGGCCAAACTCTCGGGCCATCGGCCGCAATGGCAGAGCCCAGCGATGCGTCGATGCGCACGCAGACGCAATTCGGCGCCGGTGATCTTCTGACCAGCCCAGGCAGCTCGATGGGCACGGTGGCGTACATGTCGCCGGAGCAGGCGCGGGGCGAAGAATTGGATGCACGTTCCGATTTGTTTTCGCTGGGCGTGGTGCTGTACGAGATGTCCACGGGCCTGGCCCCTTTCTCCGGCTCAACGCCTGCGTTGATTTTCGACGGCATCCTGCATTCCGAGGCGGTCCCCGCAACGAAGTTGAATTCCCGGCTGCCGTTGGCCATCGAAAACATTCTTAGCAAGGCGCTCGAGAAAGATACCGACCTGCGTTACCAGACTGCCGGCGAACTTCGCGCCGACCTGAAGCGCCTCAAGCGCGACCTCGACTCGACCCGCCGTCCATCCGTTGAAAAGCCCCAGGCTCCGACCGCGCCGGTTGCCACCGCTGGCGCCATGCCGGCGAAGAAGTCGGTTGCCGTGCTCTATTTCGAAAATCTGAGCGGCGCCAAGGAAGACGAATACCTCCGCGATGGCATCACCGAAGACATCATCACGGAACTCTCCAAAATCCGCGGGCTGAACACATTTTCTCGTCCTACCGTTCTGGCTTTTCGCGACAAGGCGGTAACTCCTGCACAGATAGGACAACAGCTCGGCGCGGCTTATGTCCTTACCGGCACGTTGCGGCGCGCGGGCGCGCGTCTGCGCATCAGCGCCCAGCTCGTTGATACCCACACCGATTTTCCGCTGTGGTCGGAACGCTTCGACCGAGAGATGAAGGACGTCTTCGAAGTACAGGACGAAATGGCCCGCAAGATCGCCGAGGCCCTGCGGGTGACGCTGTCCCCGCAGGAGCTGGAAGCCCTGGCCGATAAGCCCACGGAAAACCTGCAAGCCTACGACCTGTACCTGCGCGGCAAGCGCTACGCCCGGCGGCTGACTCGCCAGGACGTTGAGTTCGCCCTGCAGATGTTCGAAAACGCGGTCACCCTTGACCCCAGCTTCGCCTTGGCCTACGCCGCCAGCGCCAATGCCTGCGCGATGTACTACTCCTTTTTCAGCCGCGATCAGATATGGGTCGATCGCGCGCGCGAGGCGTCCGGCAGGGCCGTGGCGCTACGCTGGGACCTGCCCGAAACGCACGTCAGCCAGGCGTGGGTGCTGTACGCCGCGGGACTGTATGACGAAGCGGTGCGCATGGTGAAAAAGGCCATCGAACGCAAACGGGACTGCGACGGCGCATATTACCTGCTCTGCCGTGCCCTGTTTGCCGCGGGACGCTCACAGGAAGTTCTGGACGTTTCGGAATCCGCCATCGAGGCCAGCGGCGAGGACTACAACGTTTATGTGCCTATCCTAAACGCTCTGGGCGCCTTGCCGCGCGAAAAAGCCAAACTCAACATGACCCAAAGATTCAGTGTCGCGCTCGAGAACCATTTGAAACACGTGCCCGAAGATGCGCGAGCCCGCATCCTTCTCGGCGCTAACTACGCGCGATTGGATCGGGAGGACGACGCTTTGCGTGAACTCAACCTGGCGGTCACTTTGCGCGCGAACGAAGCCTCGATTCTCTACAACGCGGCTTGCGTATACTGCGGCCTGGGAAAAAGGCGGAAGCCCTGGACGCTCTCGGCAAAGCCTGGGAAGCCGGTTCCAAAGATGCGGTGTGGACGCGCCGCGACCCGGACCTCGCCCCGCTTCATGGCGATCCTGAATTTGAGCGCCTGTACCCAGCGAATCCCGCCTAACCGCTGCGGCTCCGTCCTTTCGCGACTCTCCATGGATCCGTTCAGAAAACCGGTTCGCGCGCGTGGTGCGCTTTTTGATCTGCGGTTCTACGCTCTTGTCTTTTCCGGGCCCCGCTCTTCCCGGGTTTTGGGAAGGGTGGGCGTTTAGAGTTGCCGCAACCTTCGCCCCTGAAGCGAGTGACGCAGCAGTCGCCGCTCTCCTGTTGCGGAACGAAGGCCTCAGCTTGTATCCGAAGTGCCCGCGAATCCGGCCTTCATTCCGCAAAGCAATGCGTAAAACGCAGCATAGCTTTCCCCGCGATAGCATGAAAGCTAAAGCGGTTTCTTCTGCCTGTATATTTCTCGACCCTCGTTGGTCAACCGGCGAATGCGCCGTTTCTCTTCCGAACGTGCTTCGGGGTCCATCTTGCGCCGGAGGAATGCCTGTTCGCGCATCAGTTTTCTATGATTTTCCAGCCGGGCCAAGTCCAACGTTCCCGCGGACAACGCCAATTGCACAGCGCAGCCGGGCTCGCTCTTGTGCCCGCAATCGCCGAATCGGCATTGTGCGGCCAGCAAATCGATATCGGTAAAAGCTTGCGCGACTCCATCCTCCGCATCCCAGAGCTGCAGTTCGCGCAGACCCGGCGTATCGATAAGTAGCGCCCCGCCTGGCAAAGCGAAGAGTTTTCGCACCGTGGTGGTATGCTGGCCACGACTGTCACCGGCGCGCACGTCGCTTACCTTCTGCAACGATTGCCCGAGGAGCCGGTTCGCCAGCGTCGATTTTCCTACTCCGGAAGAACCCAGCAGCACCAACGTTTGCCCGGCGACAAGAAACGGCTCAATTTTGTCCATACCCTCACCGGTCTTTGCGCTGATCGCGCAAACAGGGGCACCGATCACCATCCGTTCGATTTCCGCCAACTGCCCGCGCGAGTCTTGGCATGCGTCGGCTTTGTTCAAAATCAGCACCGGCCGGGCTCCGGATTCCCAGCACTGGGCCAGGTAGCGTTCCACGCGGCGGGGATTGAAATCGTCGTCCAGCGCAGAAACCATCAATGCAGTGTCGACATTCGCGGCGATCACTTGTTCTTCGATTCTTTTTCCCGGCGATTTGCGGATGAACCGGCTCCGCCGGGGTAAAACCGCGCGAATCATTGCCGTTGTGTTCCCTTCCTGCGGCTCTAGGGAAACCCAATCACCCACCGCCGGCCAGTCCGCGCCTTCATCCGCGGCGAGCCGTAGTTTGCCGCTGGCCTCCGCCAGGCAGTCGCCGAACTCTCCCACAACGCGCCAGAATTTGCGTTGCTGCGAGACCACCCGCGCCGGCACCGCATTGTCCGTGTTTCCTTCGCGCCACATTGCCTCAAAATACGGATTCCATCCCCACCGAGAAACAGACACTGATTTATCCTCCTGCAACCGCAAAGGGCACACGGCTGCCGTCAGAGCTAAAAAACCAAAACATGAGTTTTCGCGAATTGGAAATCTGGGAGGGGGGACTCGGCTAGTAAGCGCCAACCGCGGAGACACACCCGCCCGTAAGTACTTCGCTATAGGTTCGCACAGGCGCCTCCACAGTTGAGATATGCACTTCCCGCGTGATGCGGAAACCGCACTCAACTGGATTCTACTTACAGAGAGCTTGCAGGTCAATTTTCAAATTTAAACGGGTTGGTGCGGAATCGAGTGCAGTGGCGAAGCCGTCGACATAACTGTAGGGGCTGAACGTGGCTTCTCACTCTGCGGCATCGAGATGCGGGTTTTGAATTGCTGCCGCGATTCACGCCGCATTCGCTCCGCGTTAGGTTTAGGAAAAGCGCGAGATCACGCGGTGGTGAATCGTGATTCAGTTCGAGTACCATAGAGCCCGCCATGAATGCCCTTGTCGTCCACGCCAGCCAGGTGCTCACCCCGCACGAAGCCGTTCCTGACGGGTTGGTGGTGGTCGAAGACGGAAAAATTACCGCGGTCGGGCATCGCGACGAAGTGGAAATTCCGGCTGGCGCTGACGATTGCGTCGCCACCGGAATGACCGTGGTGCCCGGCTTCGTGGACGTGCACATTCACGGCGCGGGCGGCCACGACGTGATGGAAGGCACTCCCGAGGCGCTGCGCCTGATCGCTGAGACCGTGGCGCGGTTCGGCACTACTTCAATTGTCGCCACCACCGTCACTGCATCGCCGGAAGAGACCATCCGCAGCCTGGCGGCGATCGCCAATTACATTCACAACGGACAAGCTTTCGAAGGGCCGCATTCGACTCCGGCGGCGGAAATTCTGGGGATTCATCTCGAAGGGCCATTCATCAGCAAGGTGCGGCGCGGCGTGCATCCGGAAAATCAGATTGCCCTTCCCTCGCTGGAGCTCTTTCGCCGGTTTCTGGCTGCGGCGGACGGCTGCGCGCGCATGCTCACCGTCGCGCCTGAACTTGCCGGCGGCCTAGAACTAATCGCCGCCGCCACCGCCGCGGGTTTGGTCGCGGGTATGGGCCACACCGACGCGACCTACGAGCAGGCTCGAGCCGCGATCGACCGTGGCGCTCGGCACGCGGTGCACGTTTTCAACGCCATGCGCCCATTTTCGCATCGCGATCCGGGAGTGCTCGGCGCGGTGCTCACCGATCCGGACGTCACCGCGGAGATCATCGCCGACGGTGTGCACGTCGCCAACCCAGCAATGCAGGTGCTGCTCGCCGCGAAATCTAACGGCACGGTGATCGCGGTGAGCGACGGCACCGCCGCCACCGGAAGGGCCGATGGCCGCTATCGGCTGGGGAATTTTGAAGTGGAAGTGACCGGGGGCGTGGTGCGCAACAGCGAAGGCAAGCTGGCCGGCAGCACGCTTACACTGGACCGCGCGCTTCGTAATCTGGTCGCGCTCGGCGTGCCGCTGATCGAAGCGGTGCGCATGGCCACGCTGTATCCCGCGCGGCGTCTCGGCCTGGCAGGGAAAAAAGGAACACTCGCGCCGGGCGCCGACGCCGACATGGTGGTGTTGACGCCCGACCTGCGCATTGCCGGAGTTTTGACCCGCGGCGTGGGCCTAGAGTGAGGGATTTGACTCCGGATTGCCACGGGCTGGCTCAGACCTCAAGTCCGATCGACCTCATCAAATCCAGCGCGTTGCTGGTGTGCACGATGCCTGGGCTCAAGCGATAATCGAAAAGAAGTTGGCCATCCTCCAACCGATCCTGGAAATGTAAGTTCGCCGCATGGGTTCCCAACGAATCGGCAATTTGCGTGAGCGCCAAATCATGGGTGGTGACCATTCCAATCGCGCCGTGCGCCACCAGGCTTTTCACCACGGCGGCGGAGCCAACGCGGCGGTCGTGCGAGTTGGTGCCTTGCAGCAATTCGTCCAGCAGGAACAGTACCGGCACTGAGCCGCTGGCGGTGTCAGTAATTTGTTTGAGGCGCGCGATCTCGGCATAGAAGTGCGACATTCCTCCCTGCAGTGAATCGAGTATGCAGATCGAGGCGCACACCGCGAGGCGCGAGATGCGCAATCGTCGCGCGCGGACCGGCGCGCCGCACAGGGCCAGCACCGCGTTAGTCCCCACTGCGCGCACGAAGGTGCTTTTCCCTGCCATGTTCGGACCGCTGATAATCATGAGCTGTAGTTCGCGGTCCAGCTTTAGATCGTTGCGCACTGCCCGGTCCGCCGGTATCAACGGATGCGCGAACTCTTGCGCGTCGAAGCAGGGAGCGTCCTCGGTGATCTCCGCAAAAACGTCATCGGGATTTTCGTAAGCGTACCCGGCCAGCGCCAACAACGCTTCCATTTCGCTTGCTGCGGTAACGTACTCGCGCAACGACGGGCCAAACTTTTTCTGCCAGGCGGAGAGCGCAAACGAGAGCTGTAAAGTCCAAAAGACAAAAGGATCGATCGCTTTCAGGAACGGGTTGCGCCGCGATTCAAGGCTATCCACCAGTTTGCGAAGGCGGGCCACGGTGCGCGAAGCTGGTGTGCCGCCGGTTACCAGCTTTTTCTGCAGTGCCACCAACTTTGTTGATGAGAATTTGTCGCGCTCCAGTCGCGCCAGCACTTCGGCGAGCAGTCCCACATCGCGCGCGGCGTCCTCGAGCGGCTTTATAAAATCTTGCTTGCGCGCCCGGTATCGGTATCCGAACCAGAGGTTCAGCAGGCTCGCGCCCAGCGCAACGAGCAGCCAGCCCCATGCGGCCCACGCCGCCAGGCTGAGCAGCCACAACACGGCTAACGCAGTCGCCACGGCGCGTTCGCCAATCGACGTAAACAAAGGCGTGCTTTCGGCCCAGGCCACCAGCGCGTCCGGTTGAATCCCCACACGAACGCTTTCACCGAGCACCGCCAGGTCTTCCCGCAGATCGAGGCGTTCGCGCCACTCGACGATCGCTTCCTGGCGCGCCGCGATTTCCGTAGTGGAGGCTGGCTGCAGCAGCCAGCCCGCCAGCGCCTGTTCGCCGGCACGGGTGCGCGCGGTGCACAGCAGTTCGAACAGCGAACCCTTTCCGAACAGGTCCAAATCGCGCGCGTAAAGATGCGCCGGATACAGAAAGCGCTCGCCGGTTTCCCCAGCTCCCATCCAGGTGTTATCGAGGCGCGAAAGCCCGCGCTCGTAGAAGACGCGCAGCCGCGAGCATCGGCGCAGGTTCCGCATCACCCGGCCGTGGGTCACCTCAACCAGCACGAAGATCGCTACGGGAAAAGCAATCCAAAGGGAGATGTGCCGGGCGGCTACACCGCTGATGAAAAAGAATACGGCGACCAACGCGACGATCACTTTCGCAATTCCGAGCTGTTCGTGGCGCCGCTGATATAAGGATTGCTCGGCTCGCAGTTCGGCCAGCCGCCGCGTGTATTCGGCGTGAGCCGAATTTCGAATTGGGGGAGCGTCGACTGGCATCGAGAATATCCGCGCAGTCCGCAGCAGAATTCGGACCGCGACCCAGTCTACGAGAAGTGCGATCGGAAAAGAAAGGCAGCCGCAGCGGGGTGCGGCGTTAGTTTTCGATCGGTTCGGACCTCAATCCACTGTCCCCGGCTTCGCTGTCTGGGTCAGATCCAAACATCGTTTTCGGCGGTCCGTGGACCGCCTTCGTCACCGGTGTTCAGTACTCCGCGCGGCTCGATGAGCAATAGTTTCACTTCGCCTTCGGCACACGGTTTGTGCTCGACGCCTTTGGGAACGACGAACATCTCGCCGGCGGCAATGTCGACGGCACCGTCGCGAAAATCAATTCGTAGTTTGCCTTCGAACACGACGAAGGTCTCATCGGTGTCCTTATGATGGTGCCAGACGAAATCGCCGTCCAGCTTCACGACCTTAAATTGATAGTCATTCATTTCGGCGATCACCTTAGGGCTCCATTTTTCCGCGAACAGCCCGAACTTCTGCTGAACATTGATCGCCTGATAGTTCATTTAACGGCTCCTCCCAGCGGTTTCTGGCCCCGCAACAAATCGGACTCTTCCAATTATGGCCGGCAGCTACCGCAGCGCGGCGAAGAGACTTTGTTTCCAGCGCGCGTTGTCGATGGTCCAAAGGATCTTGGCCTTGTGTCCTGCGGCGAGATGAGCAGCCCAAACATCGCGGTTACGTTCGTCGGCGGCTACGTTGAGGCGGTCAACCACGGTCATACCGCGAGTGAGCTCGCCCTCCGTTTCCACGTCCAAGAAGTGCTCGGATTGCGAGGTGACGATCGAGGGGTCCAGCGCGACCGCCATGGCCACTGGGTCGGGCAGAGATATTCCGTGTTCTCCGGTCTGCTCGTGAAACGCTTCTTGCGCCCGGCTGTTGCACTCGATTGCAAATTTAGCGGCGGGGGTGCGGAAACTGAGAATCCGCTGGATGTCGGAAGCATTCACCACGGCGTCACCGCGGCAAAGGTGCCAGCCAACCAGTTCGATGGGCATGCCGCTTCGCACTACGATGCGCGCGGCTTCCGGGTCGCACCAGATATTGTATTCGGCGGCGGGGGTAACGTTGCCTTCGCAACAGGGCGCGCCGCCCATGACCACGCATCGACTCACCTTCGCCGCGATGGCGGGCTGCTTTTGCAACGCGAGCGCAACATTGGTTAGCGGACCGAGGGTGACGATCACCACGCCTGGATTAGCCTGAATATTATCGATGATGGCTTCGGGAGCGCTCTGCTTTTCCGGAGCGCGAAATGGCGGGGGATAGCCGCGATCGCCTAAGCCGTCGCGGCCGTGGAACCAGTCCGCGCTCACCCGCGCGCGCTTCAACGGTTTATCGGCGCCGGCGAAGACTGGCACATTCGATTCGCAAAGCTCGGCGGTATAAAGGGCGTTGCGGGTAGCCTGCTGAACATCCACATTTCCCGCCACGGTGGTGATCGCCAGCACTTGAATCTCGGGAGAGCGCAGCGCCATGATCAGCGCTACGGCGTCATCGGAGGCGGTATCCGTATCGATCAGAAAGAGGCGCTTCATCTACGATCCTTCCCGGCTCCCCCTGCATTTTTCGTGAGATGCCAGGCGTGACACCAGGAGCATCGATAGGCTCGAAGTTCCTTGGGCGCATCGGCGGTGGCGAGCTGGTATGCGGCGGTCGCCAACGCCTCGCGTTCACTCTTGTACTTCTGCTTCCCGCTCACCGGACACTTTGATTGGTTATCCACCACGAACCCTTCTGTGCATTCTGTTTGCGGTAATCCCATGGCTCGCGCTTACGCCCAGCCTCGGTGCCAGGAACTGAATGATCCGCTATTACAAGCCAATCAGGCAAACGCCCGCTTGGTGATGATCATAAACGCTACCAGCAACCTCTTGGCTACAAATTGACTCTGAACTTTCCATGGACGAATTGCGTTACTCAGATGTCGAACAGGTGCCCGCTAACCGCACCCGTATCTGGTCGTCAAATCTTGCAAGGCTTTGATTCATGACCAGGGAGCGCTCATGGAATCCATAGTAGCCGACCTACGCTACTCGGCGCGGGAACTGCGCAAGCGCCCAGGCTTTGCGCTCACCGTTGTTCTATCGCTGGCGCTGGGCATCGGCGCGACGAGCGCGGTATTTAGCGTCATCTACGCGGTGCTGATCGATCCGTTTCCGTATCCGGGCTCGGATCGCATAATGGAACTTCGACTCAAGGACAAAGCCGGCCACAACCGGTGGGCGGGCTTGAGCGGCCCGCAAATGGAACGGCTTCGGCAGACCAAATCCATGGAAAGCGTAGTCGCGCTGGACGGCTGGAACCTCACTACTACGGACAGCGACATTCCCGAGGATGTCCAGGGCGGGTACATTTCGCCGAACGCCCCCAACCACTGGGGCATTGCAGCGCTGAAGGGGCGCTGGCTGGTTCCGGCCGACGCGCCATATGGCCAAGACCCACAGCCGGTGGTAGTGCTTTCCTATCAGTTCTGGCAGAGATATTTCATGGGCGATCCCGACATTATCGGCCGCAAGATCCAACTGGTTCACAAGAGCTACGAGATCGTCGGGGTGATGCCGCCGCGCTTCAAATGGGGTGAGGCGGACCTGTATGTGCCGCTCAAGGTCACCGCCGAGCCGAACAACTATTACGGGGCTTCACTCAAGCTCCGGCCGGGGGTCAGCGTCGCCCAGGCCAATGCGGAGCTCCAGCCGATTCTCGAGGAGTTCGCGAAGCAATCGCCAACCCGCTATCCGCAGACGTTTCGTTGCGATCTCGCGAGCATCACCGAGGTGTACGCCAAGCCGCTCGGCCCCACGCTCTATCTATTGCTTGGCGCGGTGGCCTCCCTGCTGCTGATCGGCTGTGCTAACGTATCGATTCTGCTGCTGGCGCGAGGCGCCGAACGCCAACACGAACTTGCGGTGCGCGCCGCGGTAGGCGCCAACCGCATGCGGATGATTCGACAGCTGCTCACCGAGTCGCTGGCGATCGCGTCGGTCGGTGCAGCGTTGGGGGTGCTCCTTGCCTGGAGAAGCCTGTCTCTGATCGTGGCATGGCTGCCGGACCATTCCTTTCCCGCGGAATCGGTGATCAAGATGAATCTGCCGGTACTTTTCTTCAGCGTTGGACTGGCGTTCGCCACCGCGATCGTCTTTGGGCTTTCACCGGCGTTGCAGCTATCGCGGCCGGACATAACGCGGCTGATGCAGGGCAGCGGGAAACGGGTGATGGGAAGCAGCAGTGCGAAACGCGCGCACAGCGTGCTGGTGGCGGCGCAGGTGGCGCTCACCCTACTGATGATGAGCGGGGCGAGCGCCGCTGGCAAAGGCTTTCTGCGGATCGTGAATGAGGATCTTGGCTACGACCCTCACAATCGGGCGTCCCTCCCCATTCCGGTGCACGACAACACCCACATGGCCTGGCAGGACCGCTCCCAATACTTCGAACAGATTCGCGCAAGGATCGCGACGATGCCGCAGGTAATCGAAGCGGGCATCTCGACCAACGCCACCCCGCCGTCAAACGGCAACGATACACCCATCGAAATTCTGGGAAGCACGGCGGCCGAAAAGCCGGAAGTGCGTTTGAATTTTGTGAGCGCCGAGTATTTCCCGCTTCTTGGCATCCCTCTGCAACAGGGCCGGGTGTGGGACCACGCGGAAACCATGCGCGGAGCTCCGTTGGTGGCGATCAATCAGACTATGGCGCGGCAGTATTGGCCGAATGGCGATGGACTCGGCCAGCAAATCCGGATTCCGAGCCTCAAGGCCGAGCCGCCTTACGCGCCGGCCGTTCCTGGTAGCGATGGATGGCTGCAAATCGTCGGCATCGTCGGGGATGCGCGCGACGACGGTCTACGAAACGCGATCAAGCCCGCCGTGTATGTGCCGTACACCCTGAAAATGTGGATGTTTACGCAGATCCTGGTGCACACCCGGATGCCCCCGCTTTCGGTGTTGCACGACATGCGCGCGCAGCTGGTCCAGGTGGACCGGGATCAGCAGGTGATGCGCGTTCGCGATCTGCACACCTGGATTACCAGCCAGTCGGAATACGGGCAGCAGCGATTGGTGGCGATGCTATTCGGCGTGTTTTCGATGCTGGCGCTGGTGCTCGCGGCGGTCGGACTCTATAGCGTGGTGTCGTATGGAGTGGCCACGCGCACCAACGAATTCGGGATTCGCATGGCCCTTGGAGCGAATAACCGCGATGTGTTCCGCTTGGTGCTGGCTTCCACGGCGGTAAACGTGGGTGGCGGGCTCGCGGCTGGCCTTCTGCTTTGCGTAGCGTTCGGAAAACTCACCACCAAGTGGGTGATGGAGAGTTCGCATGACCCGCTGATCCTGTTCGGCGTAACGCTGTTGCTGCTGGCCGCGGCGGCGCTAGCGTGTTTTGTACCGGCGCGCCGTGCGGCGGCCGTTGATCCGATGGTGGCGCTGCGCTACGAGTAACGGATCCACCGATCACCGGTTTGACGATAGTGCTTAACGCACGGTCGTGCACGATCGCTCCTCATCTTTATAGATGCCTGGCCGCCACGCGGTCACCGTGATCTTGTCGCAACCGTCGTAGAGAGGCTTGAACGCTAGCGGGTTCGGATCCGTTCCAGCAAAAACATCGAGCCCGGCGAGACCCGCGGAGAAACGGCCGTTCGCGTCAGTTATGACCTTCACAGCGCGCGTATCATCCCGAAGGCGGTCTCCGTTAGGGAAAATCTGGATGACCGTCCCGGAGACCCCCATGCCGGTAGGTTCTACCACCAGCCCCTTGAATTCCTGAACATGCTCACTCGGAGCATTACTTCCGGCAGCCGCCAGCATTTGCTCGATGGTCAGGGAATTCGGCGAAAGGGTCTTGAGCGCCAGGGAAAACGAGCTGACTTGCTTCGACTTTTTCTTCGAAATCTCGACGCAGATCGATCCACCCAGATTCTCCGGCGCGCTCGCGGTAGCGAGATACTTGGCCGGCGCGAGCGGCGGCAGGACGGCTAACCCGGAACCGTCGGTGGATAACAACTGGACCAGCTGATTCTCTAAAGTGGTGACGATCCGCCGAAGCGATCGGAAACCGAGCGATTAGCGCGACCGGCCAAAGGCGTTACTTGTTCAGGGGAATTTTCAGTTCGTCGGCGAGCTGGTAGGGATTGAAGGGACTGCATGCAAAAAAGCGGCCCTGCACTTGAAGGGTGGGGACTTTTCGGCGGCCGGCGTTCACTTTGTAAACAAGCTGCTCGGCGTCAACATCCTCGTCGACATTGATTTCCTCGAATTTCACGCCGCGCTCGCGCATGAATTGCTTGGCCCGGTGGCAGTCGCTGCAGTAGGTGCTGGTATACATGGTTATGGTGCCCTTGTCAGTCATAGCGCCCCTGGAATCTTGATGAAACGCCCAAGAAATCGGACCCTAGTTTGATGCGGAGGAATCGCGGCTGGCTTCAGTGAAATACGGCTGTGTTTCCTTGAAATGATGGCACTTACGCGGCGTGCGACTGGCCGGCAGGAACCGGAATGTTTGCCGCCGGCGATCCGGCTTTTTCCTTAGCTTCCAAGCGCGCGGTGGCCCGCAGCAAGGCTTGTTGGGCGTGGTTCCAATCCACATCGATCCCGGCCGCTTTTCCCAGCAGCTCTTGCGCCCGGGTGCGCGCCGATTCGGCGCGGGCCACTTCAATTTCTTCCGCGCGTTCGGCCACTTCCGCCAGCACGATCACCCGCCCGGCCAGCACTTCGGCGAAACCATTCATCACGGTTACGTAGTTGGTCGCCGATTCGGTGCGGTACACCAGCACCCCGATTCCCAATTCGGTGATCAACGCGGTGTGCCCAGGCAAAATTCCCAGATAGCCGTCCCGCCCGGGAATTTCCACCCAGGTGACCGTCGCCGCCAACACGTGCCGCTGCGGCGTGACGATCTCCAGTTCAATTGTCTCCGGCAGAACCGGCTTACTTTCGGCCACGAACTATCTCCCCATGCCCACTACGAACTTCGCCGCTGAGTCCCTGCGCCTATGCCTGCAGGCCGCAGATACTTACGCGGTTGCCGCCATTTTTTCGGCCTTCTCCAAAACGTCCTCGATGGTTCCGGTCATGTAAAACGCCTGCTCCGGAATCGCATCGTGTTTGCCTTCCACGATTTCCTTGAAGCCGCGGACGGTCTCAGCGATCTTCACGTACTTGCCCTCCAAGCCGGTGAACTGCGCGGCAACGAACATCGGCTGGGACAGGAATTTTTCGATGCGCCGCGCGCGCGATACGGTGAGCTTGTCGGCTTCCGACAACTCTTCGATTCCCAGAATCGCGATGATGTCTTGCAGTTCCTTGTAGCGCTGCAGCACCCCCTTCACCGAGCGGGCTACGTTGTAGTGCTCGGCGCCAACGATGCGTGCATCCAGAATGCGCGAAAAGCTGGTCAGAGGATCCACCGCAGGATAAATCCCGCGCTCAACGATCTGCCGGCTTAGGTTGGTGGTCGCGTCCAAGTGCGCAAACGTTCCGGCCGGCGCAGGATCGGTGTAGTCGTCCGCGGGAACGTAGATGGCTTGCACCGAAGTTATCGAACCGTGCTTGGTGGAAGTGATGCGCTCCTGCAACTCGCCAATTTCGGTATTGAGGTTCGGCTGATAACCGACGGCGGAGGGCATGCGGCCGAGCAGCGCGGAGACTTCCGAGCCGGCCTGCACGAAACGGAAAATGTTGTCGATGAAGAGCAGCACGTCCAGATGTTCTTCATCGCGGAAATATTCGGCGACGGTGACTCCGGTCAATCCTACCCGCAAGCGCGCGCCGGGCGGCTCGGTCATCTGCCCGTAAACCAAAGCTGCGCGCGATTTCTCGGAGTTCCCAGGCGTCACCACTCCGGACTCCTGAAATTCCAGCCACAGGTCGTTGCCTTCCCGGGTGCGTTCGCCCACTCCCGCGAACACCGATACGCCGCCGTGCTTCATGGCCACGTTGTGAATCAACTCTTGAATCAAAACCGTCTTGCCGACCCCCGCGCCACCGAATAGTCCGATCTTGCCGCCCTTGAGGAATGGCTCGATCAGGTCGACCACCTTAATTCCAGTTTCAAACATTTCCAGGTTCGTGGACTGATCGATCAGCGACGGCGCCGGACGATGGATCGGATAAAACTTGTCGGCTTTTACCGGACCCAGACCATCCACCGGCTCGCCAAGCACGTTCAGCACCCGCCCTAGCGTCGGGCGTCCCACCGGAACGGAAATCGCCGACCCGGTGTCGTAGGCCTTCATCCCGCGCACCAATCCTTCGCTGGGCTTGAGCGCCACGGTGCGCACCCGGCCCTCGCCAAGGTGCTGCTGCACTTCGCAGATAATGTCGATCGGTTCGGGAACGTTGAATCCCTCGCTGACCACGCGCACCGCATTGTAAATGTGCGGCAGGTGATGCTCGGGAAACTGCACGTCCACCACCGGACCGATTACCTGCACCACATGGCCGAGTGTCTGTTCCTTTTCTGCCATCTTTTTCTCCTAAATCCGTAGCCGTTTTATGCGCTGGTTCGCACCAGTGATTCGCCCGCTATCCGCAGGTTATTCGGTGGACGCCGCGCCGCTCACGATTTCGATCAGTTCCTTGGTAATCCCCGCTTGGCGAATCTTGTTCATTTGCAGGGTCAAAGATTCGATGAGGTCAGAAGCGTTATTAGTCGCCGCATCCATCGCCGCCATGCGCGCGCCGTGCTCCGCCGCGGACGATTCGAGCAGAATGCGAAAAATCTCGGCATCTACGTATCGCGGCACCAGCGCCGCAAATATTTCCTGGGCCGGCTGCTCGTAAATGTAATCCACTAATGGCTCCGCCGCCTCGCCCGCCGCAACGCCCTGAGCGCCCTTGGTGGACGACTCTTTTTCCGTTTTCCCCGAAAAGGTTTCCGCCGGGACTGGCAGCAACTTTTCCGCACGCAGGGTCTGCACGATCACGCTCTTGAATTCGTTGTAGACCACATACACCGCGTCCACTTCCTTCTGGACGTACAGATCGGTGACGTACGCCGCGATTTCCTTGGCCTTCTTGTACTCCACCCGCGCGGTCACGTTTTGATACTCGGCCGCAAAATCGTAACGGCGCTTGCGCAGCGCGTCGACCGCCTTCCGGCCGATCGGCACCACCCGAATCCTCTTTCCCTCACGCTCCCGCAAAAACGAATACGCCAATCGCAACACGTTGGCGTTGAATGCGCCGGCCAGGCCGCGGTCACCCGCCACCACCAACACCAAAATCCGCTCTTCCGGGCGGACTTCCATCAGCGGATGCGCGGGATTCTCCATGCGCGCGGTGGCCGATCGCAGCACCCGCAGGATTTCCTTCGCGTACGGCCGGGCCGCGAACACGCCTTCCTGCGATTTGCGCAGCAAAGCGGCGGAAATGAACTTCATCGCGCGAGTAATCTGCTGGGTGTTCTTAACCGAGCGGATGCGGCGGCGATAATCGAGAAGTGTAGGCATCTAGTATCGGTTCGCTGAACTCACTTGGCGGCGCCAGCGGCAGCGGGCGGCCGGGTGGCGGCGAGAAATTGTTCCTTGTAGGCGTCCAGGGCCTTGGAGGTCTCGGCCTTGAGGGCGTCGTCAAACGCTTTTTTGTCGCGCAGCGTTTTGAATATCCCGGGATAGTTGGTATCGATGAAATCGTACAAGCCGGCCTCGAAGGGGCGGCACTCGGAGATTTCCAGGTCGTCGAGAAATTTGTTGGTCGCCGCGAAGATCATCACTACCTGGCGTTCCACGCTGAGCGGAACGTACTGATCTTGTTTCAGCACTTCGGTAAGGCGCTGCCCGCGCGCCAGCTGTGCCTGAGTAGCCTTATCGAGCTGGTCGGAACCAAACTGCGCGAACGCCGCAAGATCGCGATACTGCGCAAGTTCCAAACGCAGCGAACCAGCCACCTGGCGCATGGCCTTGATCTGCGCGTTGCCACCGACGCGGCTTACCGAAAGACCGACGTTCACCGCCGGACGGATGCCGCTGTTGAACAGGTCGGCTTCCAGATAAATCTGTCCGTCGGTAATGGAAATCACGTTAGTGGGAATGTACGCGGAAACGTCGCCCGCCTGCGTTTCGATTACCGGCAGCGCGGTGAGCGAGCCTGCGCCCTTTTCGTCGTTGAGCTTTGAAGCGCGTTCCAGCAAGCGCGAGTGCAGGAAGAAAACGTCGCCGGGGAACGCTTCGCGTCCCGGTGGACGGCGCAACAACAGCGAGATCTCGCGGTACGACTGGGCGTGCTTGGAAAGATCGTCGTAGAAACAAATGGCGTGCCTTTTGTTGTCGCGGAAGTATTCGCCCATGGCGCAGGCGGCGAAGGGCGCCACGAATTGCATCGACGCCGGCTCCGATGCCGAAGCGATCACCACTATCGAGTAGTCCATCGCGCCGTTGTCGGTGAGCGTCTTCACGAGCTGCGCTACCGTTGACCGTTTCTGGCCGATCGCGCAGTAAATGCAAATCATGTCGCCGCCACGCTGGTTCAGAATGGTGTCGACGATGATCGCGGTCTTGCCCGTCTGCCGGTCTCCAATGATCAGCTCGCGCTGCCCTCGTCCGATGGGGATCATCGAATCGATCGCTTTGATTCCGGTTTGCAGCGGCTCGCGCACGGGCTGGCGTTCCACCACGCCGGGCGCTATGCGTTCAATCGGGCTGCGGCGCTTCGCGGTGATCGGGCCTTTGCCGTCGATCGGAACTCCCAGTGCGTTCACCACCCTCCCGATCAGCTCTTCGCCCACCGGAACCGACATGATCTGGTTGGTGCGCTTGACGGTGTCGCCTTCGCGAATTTCGGCGTAGTCACCCAGCAGCACCGCGCCGACCTGGTCTTCTTCCAGGTTAAGGGCGATACCGTAAACGTCGTTGCCAAAATCGATCATCTCTCCGGCCATGCACTTATCCAGGCCGTGGATGCGCGCGATGCCGTCGCCCACCGAGATCACCGAGCCGACCTCTTCCACCGCCACGGTCTGCTGGTAATTCTCGATTTGCTGGCGAATCAGATTTGTGATTTCGTCGGCTTTGATCTTCGCCATGCTGCTCCTATTCGGATTCCAAAGTTGTGCGCAGACTTTCCAGTTGCTGGCGCACCGATCCATCGTAAATCGTCGAACCAATCTGTACCACCGCGCCGCCGAGCAGCGAATCGGCTACCGCAAATTGCGCTTCTACTTTTTTCTGGGTCAATCGTTCCAGCGCGGCGGTCAGCTGTTGCTTTTCCTGCCCGCTTAGCTCGTGCGCGGACGTCACCCGGGCTTCGGCGATTCCCATGCGCGCGTGGATTTCCGTGTCGTACGCCGGCAGCAAGTGCGGCAACAGCTCCACGCGGTGATGATCCACCAACACCAAAAGAAAATTGCGCGTGGCCTGGCTCAACTGCATGCGCTCGGCTAGTTTCCCCAGCAACGATTTCTTTACCTCGCCGCTGACTGCCGGATTCGAGAGCAAATTGCGCAGATCGCCCGACTCCTGGAAAGCCCCGGCGAGTTCCGCCAATTCGCCGCGAATTGCGGCGGCGGCGTTGTGCGCCAAAGCTACGTCGGCTAGTGCTGCGGCGTAACGTTGGGAGAGTGCGCTCAATTCGCTTTGCCTCCCAATCCTTGAATGAACCCATTCACCAGCGCGCCGTCCGCAGCGGGCGTTACCCCATCGTGCAGCAGACCTTCCGCGCTGGCCACCACCCGTTGGGCCACCCATTGCCGCAATTCCAGCCGCGCCGCGCGCTCCGCGGCGTCAATCTCGGCGCTAGCGGCCAGGTCGATTTTCTCCGCCTCGGCTTGAGCCTGCGCCTGAATTTTTTGCGCTTCGGTTTGCGCCGTTTTTTGGGCCTCCTGTTTCATCGCCGCGATCTCCGTTTCCAGGCCGGCGAGTTTTTGCTCCGCGGCGCGGCGGCTCTGTTCCGCCGCTTCACGCGCTCGCGTCCCCTCAGCGATGGCGCTCTGGATTTGGCGGGCGTTGTTGCGAAATGCCGGCCCACCCAGTTTCACCAAAAAGTAGAGCATCACCCCGGCGACGATTAGGAAATTGATCCAGCGAAATAACTCGCCGGTGGGAGAATGCACCAGCGATTGGCCTTCTCCCGCCGCAAACAGCGGCGCGCCCGCGGCCAACATGGAAACGAGCACCAGGCACGCCATGGCGGCTACGCGCCGCGTGGCGCCAACCACCGCCCACGCACCGTTCCATTTGGCTTGGATAGCAATTCGAACGCTCACTCGATGCCCCTCATCGTGTTGGCGGGTTTTTGCAGAATGTTTTGCAGCAGCGCGGCGGCAAGTTCCGGAGCGCGCTGATCCACCTGGATGCGCGCCGCGTCGAGTTCTTCCGCAATTCGCTGTTTGCCTTCCTCGACCTTTTGCGCGGCTCGGGTACGCGCATCCTTCACCATGGCCGCCCGGTTGTCCAGCGCCGTCTGGCGCCCCGCGGCCTGCTGGGCGTAAATCTCGCTGCGTGCTTTCTTGAGGGCGGCGCCGTAGGCGTCCAGTTCCTGCTGCGCGGCGGCCTGAGCGGCGGCGGCTTCGGCGCGCGCGCCGTCGATGCGCGCGGAGCGTTCGGCCATGGCCTTGGTAATCGGGGTGAAGAAGGCCCAGCGCATGAAAAGCAAGAAGAAAACGAGAATGACCACCGTGGGCGCAGCTTGGAGGAACAACTCAGCGAGTTGATGAAGTATGAGCATCGTCCATTATGAACGGGAACGTTTCGCGCGGGCACCGGGCGCGCGTAGCTGGGCTGAAATGGTAACTCGCAAACCTCAACGCAATGAAAGCGAGTGATTATCGCATTGACAATTAGAGAGGTCAACGGCCCGCTACCTTCATTATTACAACATCGTTCACATCCCAGAAAGGCGTAGAATGCCGTGCCGGAGGGCGCCCCATGCCAAAAGAGCCTGAAGCCAGCCATCTTTACTGGCCGGACGCGCGATCCCACGATGCAGCGGCCGGCGCGGACTCAACCCGCGGTTTGCTACCTTGGAGCTGGGCGGTCGAACGCTTGGAAAGATCGCACAACTACTGGGTGGGCACCGCGCGGCCCAATGACCGCCCACACCTGATGGTGGTTTGGGGCATATGGCGGGAAGACGCGTTTTGGTTCACCACCGGTCGCGGCACGCGCAAAGCACGAAATCTGGCCGCGAATCCACACTGCTCGATCGCCACCGAAGAGGCCGACGAAGCGGTGATCGTCGAGGGGCAGGCCCGCGAGATCAACGATGCCGGCGCGCGACGCGCTTTCGTCCCGGCGTATAACGCGAAATACGGCGGCGACATTGAGGCCATGATTGGGACGTCCGACAGTAGCGCAGAAACAGCCGGGAGCGCGTTGTGGCGAGTGGATGTGCGGGCGGTGTTTGGGCTGGACGAGCACGCAGAAGATTTTGTCGAGGCGGCCACGCGCTGGACCTTTCCTCCGATCTCGGGGTAAAGACGCGGGGCTAGCGGCTGGTTACGCATATTTCCGCGGAGGCCCTGCGATGCTATCCTATGCCGCTAACCAAGGAGCTCGCCCATGCCGTCATTTTCCGGCGTTGATTATCTGGAACTCGATTCCCTGTTGACCGACGAGGAAAAACTGGCGCGGCAAACTGCCCGCCAGTTCGTCGACGATCAGATTCTACCCATCATCGAGGAATGTAATCGCGAAGGCCGGTTCCCCAAAGAGCTGATCCCGCAAATGGCCGAGCTCGGCTTTTTCGGTGCCAGCCTGCAAGGCTACGGCTGCGCTGGAATGTCCAACGTGGAATATGGCCTGGTAACCCAGGAGCTCGAGCGCGGCGACTCCGGATTGCGCAGCTTCGTTTCGGTGCAGTCCGCGCTGGTGATGTATCCGATCCACGCCTTTGGCTCCGACGAACAGAAGAACAAGTGGCTGCCCCTGATGCAGCAGGGCAAGGCGCTGGGCTGCTTTGGCCTCACCGAGCCGCAGTTTGGATCGAATCCCGGCGGGATGCTGACACGGGCGGTGAAGAGCGGCGATAGTTACGTCCTGAATGGCGAAAAGATGTGGATTACCAGCGGATCGATCGCGGACGTGGCGTTGATCTGGGCCAAGTGCGAAGACGACAAAGTTCGCGGCTTCCTGGTGGAAAAAGGCACGCCGGGATTCAAGGCCTGGGACGTTCACGGGAAATGGTCGCTGCGCGCGTCGATCACCTCCGGCCTGGCAATGACCGATTGCAAGATACCCGCCGCTAATCTGTTGCCGGGCGTGCAAGGATTGAAAGGCCCGCTTTCCTGTTTGAACCAGGCGCGATACGGGATCGGCTGGGGAGCGATCGGGGCGGCGATGGCGTGCTATGACTGCGCGTTGCGCTACTCGAAGGAACGAAAGCAGTTCAATAACAAGCCGATTGCATCGCACCAACTGGTGCAAGAAAAACTGGTATGGATCATCACTGAAATTTCGAAGGCCCAGTTGCTGGCCCTGCAAGTAGGCAAACTAAAAGATCAGGGCCGCGTGCATCCCTCGCACATCTCCATGCTGAAGATGAACAACGTGTGGATGGCCCTGGAAACCGCACGCCTGGCCCGCAGCGTCCTGGGCGCCAACGGCATCGTGGACGACTACCCAATCATGCGCCACATGAACAATCTCGAGTCGGTCCTCACCTACGAAGGCACCCACGACATCCACAAGCTAATCATCGGCGAGCGTATTACCGGCATCGCCGCCTTTAGCTAGAAGCGTTTTTGCGGGGCCGCCAGCGTGGTGGCCCCGCAAAGATTCCAAATCACCCCAATTTCCCGCCAAAAGCGGTTTATGATTGCCGCCGCCGGAAAAGCTATTTTCCGCAAATAAGATTTCCCGGAGCTCTCCATGGAAAAACTAAGCCTGGAATTTCTGCGGGTTGTTGAACAAGCCGCCATCGCGTCCGCACGCACCATGGGCTTAGGCGACAGGGAAGCCGCGGACCTGGCCGCAGTCGAAGCCATGCGTAAGGAGATGGACGAGGTAGGAATGGACGGCACCATCGTGATCGGCGAAGGCGAACGCGACGAAGCCCCCATGCTTTTCATTGGCGAGAAAGTAGGCCGCGCCACCCGCGACAACTACATCACTTATCCCAGCGTGGATATCGCGGTCGATCCGCTGGAAGGCACCAATCTGTGCGCATTGGGCACGCCGAACTCGATCACCGTCCTGGCTGCCAGCGAAAAACGCGGCCTGCTGCATGCCCCCGACCTGTACATGGAAAAAATCGTGGTGGGCCCAGCGTGCCGGGGCGCGGTGGATCTCGACGCCACGCCGGAACACAACCTCCGCGCGATTGCCAAGCGCTTGGACCGCGACGTCGAAGATCTGGTGGTGACCGTGCTGGATCGTCCGCGGCACGAAAAATTGATCGCGGACATCCGCAAAGCCGGCGCGCGCATTCGCTTGATCGGGGACGGCGATTTGTCCGCGGGAATTTCCGCGGCGGTGATTGGGACCGGCATCCACGCGGTGATGGGCACCGGCGGCGCCCCGGAGGGGGTGCTAACTGCGGCCGCGTTGCGTTGCCTGAATGGCCAGATCCTCGGCCGCCTGGTGGCGTCGAAGCCCGAGCACCTCGCGCGCCTATCGACGATGGGCATCACCGATCCAAAGCGCGTCTACGACACCCAAGATCTGGCGCCCGGCCAGAAACTGATCTTCGCGTGCACCGGCGTCACTGAAGGCAATTTGCTGCGCGGGGTGCGTTTCTTCGGCGACGGCGTGCGCACCCAGTCCCTAATCATGACCCTAGAAGACCGCGTAGTCCGCTTCATCGACACCGTGCACCTGGAAAAGCGCCCGGACGTAAAAGTGCGCTTCAACTAGCGCGGCACAACCCATTCATGGTTGTGTGAAAGCCGGGCACAGATCCAAGCGCACAGGCGCCCCGCCTGCGCGCCTCATTGGCGTAGTTCCCTGGGTGACTCCGTAATCCCAATCCTCAGTGATTTCCGGCAGCCTTCGCCTTGCGGGGGGCTGCCCGCTCGCCTTTGGCGAAACGGGCGAGCGCATCCAGAATTTCCCGGCCGTAGCGTTCGGCCTTGCGTTCGCCAATCCCGTAGACGCGTAGCAGCGCGCCGACGGACGTAGGCCGTATCTCGACGATTTCCTCCAGGGAAGTGTCGTGCAGCACGACGAACGCCGGGACTCCTTGCTGCTTCGCAGTGACCCGGCGCCACTCGCGAAGATAGTCAAGCAAACCCGCGTCAGCGTGGGCGTCCCGATCTGCACCAGTCCGTGCCGCGCCCGACGGCGACACCCGTGGCGCCTGCACCCTCGCTGCGGACCCCGGAGGGGCTTGCGGATGTACCCAACGAGCGCCCGGCGCAAGCGACGGAGCCACGCGCCCCGGCGCGCCTGAACCTGGCGATGCAACAGCATCGCCGGCGACTGATCGTGCGGGAGGGGTTGCGCCTGCAGCGGGCATCGCAGGCACCGACGCCTCCGTTGCCGGTGGCCGCGGCCGCTCAAACCATAACCGTCGCGTCCCGCCACCCGAGCTCGCGCCAGCATCTCCAGCAGCCGCGCCAGCGCCTGCGGCGCGGGCGCCCGAACCAGCAGCAGGCGGTGCGGACGCACCACCACGAAATTTCTCGCGGACGATTGCACTTACATCGTCGGCTCCGCCCGTGCGCGGGCTTCGGGTCGAATGTCTGTGGGCAGGCGAGGCCGCGGACCAAGCAGCAGATGGATAAGACCGCGAACGTTTGCTGGACCTCGAACTCGCGTCCGCGCTCGCACCCCGGCGCTTGGTCCTGCGGTCGCGTCTGCGGGCGCCCGCCGGCGCCTGACTTTCGTCCAGCCATTCCATGTCCACGCCACAAACGTCGCATGCCCCGCACGCCGTCCACTTCGGCGTTTCGCCGAAGTGCACGCATATCTGCCGGTGCCGGCACGAACTCGAGTCCACAAAGCGCCGCACCCCATGATACCGCTGCCACGCCCGCTCTTTTTCCGGCCCGTCGGCGATTTGCATGATGAAGTGGGTAAGCAAACCAACGTCGCGCTTCTGCCACAGCAACACGCAATCCGCCGGAAGCCCGTCGCGACCAGCGCGCCCTGCTTCCTGATAAAACTGCTCGATCGATTTCGGCAGCGAGAGGTGGACCACCGCGCGAACCGCAGCCTTATTCACTCCCAGGCCAAACGCCACCGTACCCACCAGCACCGGGACTTCGTCCGACATCCAGCGCTCCTGATTCTCGCGGCGGGTAGCGTTGTCCATCTGCCCGTGGTACGGGATGGCCGGAATCCCATTCTCGGCCAGAAAGTCGACGGTCTGGTCCACCCGTGCAATGGTCGGCGAGTAGACGATCACGTTGCTGCCGGCGTGCCGTTCCAACGTCTGCAGCAGTAGCGTGGACTGCGTCGCGCTGCTGGACTCCTTCACCAAATAGCGCAGGTTGGGACGGTGAAAACTGGCGATGCACTTGTGCGGATCGCGGAGCTGCAGTTGCTCGATGATGTCGTGGCGAACCCGCCGCGTGGCGCTGGCGGTAAACGCCGCGATCGGGCAAGTGGGAAACAGCAGCCGCAGGCGGCTGAGCAAGCGGTAGTCCGGACGAAACTCGTGCCCCCATTCCGAGATGCAGTGGGCTTCGTCGATCACGAACGCAGAGATAGGCGTGCGCTGCAGCCATTCGATAGTGTCTTGACGCGCAATCCGTTCGGGAGAGAGGTACAGCAGGCGGTAGGCGCCCTGGTTGGTTTTGCGCATCACCTCGGATTGCTCGCGTGCCCCCAGCGAGCTATTCAGCAACGCCGCGGGAATCCCCATTTGATCGAGTTGCGCCACTTGGTCCTGCATCAGCGCGATCAACGGCGAGATTACGATGGTGGTTTTTCCGGGAAGAGTCGCCGCGGGCAATTGGAAGCACAGCGATTTTCCGCCGCCGGTGGGCATCACCACGCAAGTGTCGCGTCCGGCGAGCACGCTGCGCACCACGCCCTCCTGCAGCGGACGGAATGAGTCGTAGCCCCAATACCGCCGCAGCGCAGCCAGCAGATCCGCGGTTTCAATCATGGAGGTCCATGAAAGACATGCGTGCAGTATACGAGCGGGCACGCCTGCGGTCCATCGGGGCCCTCACGCCTTTGCTCGGAACATTGTGAGGGGAGATTGCGTATGATTTGGGTAGAATCCCAGTGAGGTGAACTATGTCCACCGTGCCGGTACCCCCGCCGCAAAGAAGAAGTAATGCCATCTGGTGGATCTTGGGAATTCTCGGAGCCTGTTTCGTGGTGCTGGTGCTGGGTTCGGTGCTGATCGGCCTTTTCCTGGCGCGCGAAGTGCATGTACATCAGGCTGGGAATAAGGTAGAGATTCAGACCCCCATGGGCGCGATCAACGTCAATAACGACAAGCACAGCGTAGGTCTGCCGATTTATCCGGGAGCGACCAGCGGAAACAACAACGGGAGCTTCGAGATCAATACCCCGAACCACGCGGTCGGGATGGCGGTGGAGAAATATACGACGCCGGATGGGTACGACAAAGTGCAGGACTGGTATCGCAAGCGCTTGGGCGCTGATTTCCGGTTCGAACCAGGACACCCGCATTCATCCACCGATTCCGACAACCCCTGGAAGGGGAAAGGCTCGATGAATTTCAACGACGCGGACGGTGCGTTCGTCAACGAGATGAACGATGGAGCGCGGATCGTGGCGCTCAAGCGCATTGATTCGGGAACGGAGATCGACTTGTTGCGCGTCGGAAAGAAAGAACTTCAGTAGCTAAGCGCCAACTTCCTCAGGTTCTGTTTTCACTCCGGTGTAGGTGTGGCACGTGGTGTGTGCTGCGGGACGCTCCGATCGCACTACCCCTGGGTTCCCAGCCTGTAGATCGAAAAGATCGACGCCGCGCCAGAAGATTCAACGGCGACCTGAACACCGGCGCAAACCGTATGCTCGCGGCCAGCCTGGCGTTGGTTAATGTTCCTTAGAGTTCGAGATGCCTAGAACTGTCCCCGGCGCGTGGCGGGGCGCGAAGCGCGTTGCTCCGTGATTTCCGCCGTCGGCCCGGCAACTGCGGCTTACCACCGCGGTCCGAGTCCCCAATTCAGATTCTCGGACCTTAACTTTCTACCGAATCAACGATGCAGTGCGCTGGCCGAAGGAGCGGAAGGTTGCTGCTGCCTCCGGGGAAGCGCGTGCGGCACCCGCTCCGATGGCGCAGGAATGGAGCGCAGCGGGCTATTGGCGGTGTTGACGTGCTCGCTGATCGCTTGCAGACGCTTGAGAATGGACTGCCACTGCGCCCAATCCAACTGACGCAGGAACGGCCGTAGACCCTGAATGAACGGATCTTCCAGCACCGTTTCTCCGTTCGATTCAGGAACGAAGAACCGATTCAGCCCCACGCCCAGCGCTTCGGCAATTTTCTCCAGCGTGCCGAGGCTCGGCGTCATCTGACCACTCTCGATACGCGAGAGGTAGGAGCGAGAGACCCGCGAACGAGCCTGTAGCTGGCTCTGGGTCATCGCCCGCGATTCGCGCAACTGGCGTATCCGCTGACCGATATTCTCAACGGTTTCGCGGTTCGGCCAGTTTTCAAACAGCTGCCGATCGTCTCCCGGCAAGTCCTGTGGGGACGGTGAAGGGATGACAAACGCCACTTTCGGTGGCATCAGACGCAAGCATCTGCGGCAGTTGCCCGTGCGGGTTCGATACTGCACCAGCCCACATACCTGGCAGCGAATCACTTCGCGGTCTAGTTCGGTGGTGCTGTCTATTCCATTCTTCTCTGACACCGGTGTCCTCGCAAGCTGACCCGGCGCATTGGATAAGGGGGAACTCTGTCTAGGGGAAGGCAGAGACTGCAAGGCGCGCGAGCGAGATTGTCTACATTATGACAAAAAGTGTCAAGCATTTTCTATGCCTTTGCTCGATTTTGACGCAAGATATTTTACCCTCGTCGTTTCCTGACTAGCAACCGCTCCACTTACCTCCTGTCGCCAAAAGCCAAATCCCTGGAATTACCGTCTCTAAAACGCCTATTTGCGAGAAACCTGAGCCCTTTGCGATACTAAACAGCGAAATTGGTCCCGCAAGGGACCGCGTGCCAAATAATTCGAGAGACGCGCCCGAACCTAAGGAAGAATCATGCCCACCCGTGACGATGCCTGGAAATTGCTCTGCGAATACACCGCCAGCGAGAGCCTGCGCAAGCACGCCCTCGCGGTGGAAGCTTGCGTTCGTGCCTACGCCCGAAAATCGAACGCCGATGAGGAACTCTGGGGCATCACCGCGCTGCTGCATGACTTCGACTACCAGCGTTGGCCCAACGACGCGCACTCAGCCGACCACGAACATCCCTTTGAGGGATCCAAAATTCTTCGGGAGCAAGGCTATCCCGAGGAAATGATTCACGCGATCCTGGCGCACGCCGACTATTGTCAAGTCCCGCGAGTATCCCCGCTGGATAAAACCTTGTTCGCATGCGATGAGCTGTCCGGATTTCTTACTGCCTGTGCGCTGGTGAAGCCCAGCAAGAAACTGGCGGACGTCGAAGCGCCCTCCGTGCGGAAAAAGCTGAAGGACAAGGCCTTCGCGCGTGGCGTGAATCGCTTGGACGTCACCAACGGCGCCGAAGAGCTCGGCGTGCCGCTGGAAGAGCACATCGCATTCTGCATCGAGGCCATGCGCGGGATTTCCGAGACGCTGGGACTTTAACGCCGGGTTCGCCGCAAAAATAAATCGTGTGCTAGAATCTCCGACGCATGGAAAAGGCCAGCACCATCTTGGGAAAAACTGTCCGGCAAATGAAGCGCCCCCGCGCGACTCTGGCGTGGCTCGAGGCGGCGTGGCCCAGCATCGTGGGCGCCAAAGTGGCCGCGCAGACCAAACCGATGCGCTGCGCCGACGGAATTCTCGAGATATCCACGACTGGAAAAGATTGGCGTAGCCAGCTCGAGCAGATGCAGGATGCCTTCCGTCAGAAAATTAACGAGAGCTGGGGCGGGAATCTGGTTCGCGAGGTGCGTTTTGTGGCCGCCAAGCCCGGACCGCGCCGCCTGCGGTACGAAGACGACAACGAACACACGCCGTTCATCCGCAGCAAGGGCAAGCGCTAGCGCCAGGTAGTTCGCAGCAAGCAGCTCACGGCAGGCCGCTGCACCCCAGCCGATTCAAAAGCGCGGATCGCCAAATACCCGGCCTGCTCGAAGGACCCAAAAAATATGAAGATCACCCGCGAAGATGTGCTGCGCGTAGCGCAACTGGCGCACCTGGAACTGAGCGACAACGAAGTGGAGATGTATCGAGGCCAGCTCGATGCCATCCTAAGCTACGTCGGCAAGCTCAATGAGGTCGATGTCTCTGGGGTCGAGCCGATGGCCCAGGTATTGGCGGGCGCGACCCGCGGCGGGGCAAGTGATGGATCGAACGACGCCGAGGAGCGTGAGAATTCCGCACTCCGCGAGGACCTCGAGCGTCCCATGCACACCGCCGAAGCGGTGCTGAAGATCGCGCCGGATCCCAGCGCGCCATATTTTCGCGTGCCAAAGGTGATCGAGCGATGAGTCGGACGCTTCCCTGGACGGTCGCTACGATCCGCATGGCCCTCGAGAGCCGCAAAGTATCGGCGCACGAGCTTGCCGACGATTTTTTTGCGGCGATTGCCCGTCGCAATCCGGAGTTGAATGCTTATTTGGCTCTTTCGCCCGTACTGGCCTACCAACAAGCCGCCCGAGTAGACGCGGCCGTCGCTAAGGGCGATCCTCTGCCCGCCCTCGCCGGCGTACCCATCGCGGTTAAGGACGTCCTAAGCACCACCGGCATCCCCACCACCTGCGGTTCGAAGATCCTGGAAAATTACGTGCCGCCCTATAACGCGACCGCCGTCGAACGCCTGCAAGCCGCGGGTGCGGTGATTTTGGGCAAGACCAATTGCGATGAATTTGCCATGGGCAGCTCGAATGAGAACTCTGCATACGGCCCGGTGCACAACCCGGTGGCGTTGGACCGCGTTCCCGGCGGATCGAGTGGGGGATCGGCAGCGGCGGTGGCTGCAGGATTGGCGGTAGCAGCCCTGGGGACCGATACGGGAGGTTCCATACGCCAGCCCGGCGCTTGCTGCGGAATTCCCGCAGTGATGCCCACGTACGGCCGCGTGTCGCGCTACGGCCTGATCGCGTTTGCGTCTTCCTTGGACCGCATCGGACCGTTGGCCACCAATATTGCCGACGCCGCGGCGGTGCTCGGCACAATTGCCGGACACGATTCGCTCGACTCGACGTCAGCGCAGATCGCCGTTCCGGGCTACGCCGAAGAAATGGAAAAGGATATTGCCGGTGTGCGCATCGGCGTCCCGGAGGATTATTTTGGTGCGGGCCTGGATCCGGAGGTTCGCCAGAATGTGGAAGCGGGCATAGCGCTGCTGGAAAAATTGGGCGCCCGGCGAATTCCGCTGAAGATGCCGCACACCGATTATGCCATCGCCACCTACTACATCATCGCCACCGCGGAGGCCAGTTCTAATCTGGCGCGATACGACGGGGTGCGCTACGGCCTGCGTGTTCCCGGCGTGACGCTGATGGACATGTACCGCAAAACCCGCGAGCAGGGTTTTGGCGCGGAAGTGAAGCGGCGAATCATGCTGGGAACCTACGCCCTCTCCGCCGGTTACTACGACGCGTATTACCTGCGCGCGCAAAAAGTGCGGTCGCTTATTTTCCGCGATTTTGCCGACGCATTTTTGAAGTGCGACGTGATCGTGACCCCCACCATGCCCACGCCAGCGTTCCGATTGGGCGAGAAAACGGCCGACCCTCTACAGATGTATCTAGCTGATATATATACAGTTACTGGATCATTGGCGGGCGTGCCGGGGATCTCCGTGCCGTGCGGAAAAACGCGTTGCGGGCTGCCAGTAGGCTTGCAAATTTTTGGCTCACACTTCGCCGAAGCCAGAATGCTCCAAGCCGCCCGGCAATTCGAAAAGGCCGGCGGATTCATGATCGCAAGCTAACCCGGTCTATTCGGTTTTACGGTTCTATAAAAGGGGATGTCAAGAGAAAACACCTCCCCTCCGGCAGCCAAGGAGGATTCTTTGCATCCAGCCCCCTTGGGATGAAGCGCGATCACTATTGGCGAGAGCGTTGTGGTCATCCATCGGGACTTGAAGATCCCCACGGTACTGGGTTCGCATTCGTTCCGTAGCGGCTGAGGCATCCAAGCAGTGCTAACCATGGTTCTATCTGAGACTCGTGGCCTTATGGCTTTGTTGGGTTATCCGAGGGAGCATACGGTGCCCCGTGAGACTCGCAAGCTTCGCGGCCTTACGCCGGAAATGGATACTTACCCTCGAACCCGAGCGCTCAGCGACCGACGGACCGCACCATTTAGAAATGCGTGTTCCGATGGCGCAGCGCGCTCAAGCTGCTTTTGGCTTCAGATGCTCGGCGTCAAATGCCCCTCCTTTTTTCCAAACACTCAGGGTAATTGCGGCGATCTTGCGCGCCAGGGTCAGCCGCGCCATGGCCGGTACCATTCCCTTGTCGAGAAGTCCTTGGTAAAAGGTTCGGAACGGACCTTCGCGCATGCTGGCGGTAGTCGCCGCGCCCTTGAACAAATTCTTCAGTTCGTGGTTGTGGTTCCAGTTCAATCCGCGGATCAACACCGGCTTGCGGCTGCGCACCACCGCCCCTTGGTGGATCCGGTGGTCGGCACTGCTGCGCGTTTCCAGTGCCAGTCCGCAGTAGGTCCAGAACTGCCGCTTGGTGCGAAAGCGATGCGGCGTCTGCACTCGACCGAGCAGCACCGCCGCCCGGATGGGACCCAGAAAAGGGATGGTGCGCAACCGCTTGACCACTTCATGCTGGCGGCTCTCCACGATCAACTCCTGGCGCGCCTGGTGCCGCAGCACCTGCAAGGCGTCGAGCTGTTGATAGAGCAGTTCGGCGCGCCGGCGCAAGCCGGGTTCGCTGAGTTGTGCCAACCACTGGCCGCGATGCCGCGGGCGGTACAGCTTCTTGCCCGCGGTGGCGATGGCCCGGCCGCGAAAGACCGCTTTCAGCCGTCCCATCACCCGGGTGGTGTCGGCGGTCAGCGTGGTGTAGCTTGGCCCCAGTTCCTGGACCGCCGTCAACCCATGCTCGCCGTGATATACCGCCGAGAGCTCGCCTCCACGCAACAATCTCGCCAGCTTGCGGGCGTCGATGGCGTCGTTCTTGTTGCCCGCCTTGAGCAGTGCGTTTTTCCGTGGGTTACACACCACCAATCGGGCCACCCGACCAACCAACAGATCGTAAAGCCAGGCCGAGTAGGTTCCTTCTTCAAAGGTCAGATACACCGTTCCGCGCAATCCTCGGACAAAATCCAGAATCGCACTGGCACGGGTGGCCATGGTCACTTCCATCACCACCCGGCCCTCGGAATCCAGCACAGCCGCCGAGGTCGTCTCTTGGTGGACATCCCAACCCACATATCTCACACTATCCATAAGGGTGCTCCTTTCGTCAGGCGTCGGTCTGATTTACGACCAACTGCAACCGCAGCCTACTCCGAAAGGGCGCCCTTTTATAATGCGTGCCCCACTCTTTGCGTGCCCCACTCTTTGCGTCTCTTGCAACGGGTGGGCGTTTTGACCCTGAGCGTAGGTGTTGATCGTGCGAGCGATCACGAAGGAGGTATTTTGATTTCGGTCGCTGAAGTTGGGCCTAAGTCTGCACAAGTCTGCTACACCTCTGTTACGCGGCGTTAAAATTTCTAATTACGAATAAAGAAATGGTCTTGATCGCCGCACTCTAACCCCACCCCCGCGAATTTCGTCCGGTAAATCTCCCAACCCATTGACGAAACGCGTCACATTCCAAAGCCAAATAATGTCTGGGACTTTGCAAGAAAGTACTATTAAGAGCGGAAAAAAATTCTTCAAATGGTAGAAATATCCGGAAAGTAGTTAGTCGCCGCCTCCACTGGAACTCCTTCCGCTCCCACTTTTTTGTCCCTAACCCGAATCGCTGCATCACGAAACGCCCATAAACAAAGCCTCGCACGATTTTTCTAAAGAACCGCGCGCTTGAGCCGAAGGGAGCAAAATAGAACGGAAGGACTATTGCTAGTAAAACTATGCAACTCGTATTCTCTAAGCAGAATCGAAGTTCCAAGAGGCGGGAAACCGTGCTCAAAATAAAGTCCAGCCAAAAGATTTTCACCGAAGACGAAGTCTCTGGGTTGACCGGAATTTGCCGCGATCATCTGCGCGATTTGTCACAGAGCCGTCATCTAGGTTCGGTGGCGCGCGCTGCGGAAGCCGCCGGAGTCCAAGCCCAGAAAATGTTGTTCACCAGTTCGGACTTGATGATCCTAGCGGTGCTGTTTCCCCGCTGCGAGCATTAAGCCCACGGCGTGACTCGGGCGAGGGCCCGCACACCGGCGATCGCCGGTCGCACCCCCGTCTTTCCCGGCGTGACTGGAACCTTCTCATCTCCAAGACCCACCGGAGTTGTACATCCCGCAATGCCGAGTGATCCCAACCACCGAATATGGCATCCTCATTAGTATATGTTCCGGCATCGCGCACACCTTCGTACCGCTCTCTTGTTGCTTGGCGTGGGCTCAGCCCTGTCCCCGCTGCTTTCCGGCCGCCCCGCATATCAGGCAAGTGCAACCGGATCAACAGGTTCCGAGGATTCTGCTCCACTACCGCGCGGGAAAAAGTTGATGCTCAAGGACGGCACCTTCCAACTGGTAAGAAGCTACCAGCTGGATGGCGACCGCGTAAAGTTCTACAGCATCGATCAATCAGATTGGGAAGAAATTCCCGCCGCGCTGGTCGATTGGGACGCAACCAAGAAAGAAGAAGCTGCGGAGTCGAAGAAGGACGGGGAAATCCTGGCCAAGGCGAGCAAGATCGAGGCCGCCCGCCGCGCCGCCCCCACCCTGGACGTCGACGCCAGCCTGGAAGTCCTGCCCAACGTCTTCCTGCCCCCGGGAGCAGGCGCCTTCGTGCTGCAAGGCAGGTCTTTATTGGCGCTCACCCAAGCGGAAACGCAAGAGCGCCGCGACAAAAAGCAAACCGCCAAGCAAATCCTGGTGCCTATTCCGATCGTCCCCACCCGCCGCAACATAATTATCCAAAACCCGCGGGCCCACCTGCGGGTCAACGACGCGCGCCCCGAATTTTGGATTCGAATGTTTGGATCGGAGATCCCCAGGGTGGCGTTGGTGCGCGTCCACGTGCACGGCCCGGTCCGCGTCGTCGAAGACGTTGACACGCTATTCACCGAGCAACGAGAAGTCACCAACTCGCTGCCCCTGCAAGAGTGGCCAGTAGCCCAGCGCGTCTTCCGCTACACTCTGGAGCAGCCCCTACCCCCCGGCGAGTACGCGCTAACCCAAACCACCGGAGTGCGCGGCCAAGACGCCGATATCACCCTGTGCGTCTGGGATTTTGGGGTAGATCCAGGAGTAGGAGCAGCCGTCCCGGCAGCACCGCAAAAAAAGCAGTAAGCGGGCGCTCGTCTTTCGAGAGGCCATCCATACCATCTCGACTATCTCAGTTTCCTGCATTACGCTACTGCTATGGACATTGATCGTCTACGCAAACTCTTGTTTTCGCTCCCAGGCGCCAGCGAGCAAATCCAGTGGGATCACAATCTCGTCTTCAAGGTAGGCGGCAAAATGTTTGCCATAGCCCCGCTGGAGTCCATGCAAGTACGCCTATGTTTCAAATGCAGCGCCGATGACTTCGCCGAACTAATCGAGCGACCCGGAATCATCCCTGCACCGTACCTGGCTAGGGCCCACTGGGTCGCCCTGGAATCTGAATCCGCTCTCTCCCGCCCCGAACTCGAACGCCTCCTCCGCCAAGCCCATTCCCTAGTAGTCGCCAAGCTCCCTAAAAAGCTTCAGGCGCAGCTCCTTACGCCCGAAGCCAAACCACGCAAAGGCCAATCCAAGCCTGGCGCAAAAAGCAGCCGGCCTCGCCAACCCACTCGTTGACCCAGAAACCTTCATGCCGCGCCGCAACCTGCTCCGAATTGGATGTTGCCGCGGGAGAGGGTGGCTGCCCAACATCATTCGTTTTGCGGCCACTCGAAGCAGGCGTACAATTCCTACCCGTATTTGAACACTCGCTTTCCCCAGGCCATAAATTACCGGGCATCCTTTCCCGTAATCCGGGAGGTGTCGTCGAATGGGAACGTCGTCGATTGGCCGTAAGCCTTTCTGCTCCATCACCTTTTAATCGCCGCCTTGGTTTGTTCCCTTTTTGTCTTCGCAAGCTCCAAGGACAAAGAGAACACCTCGGAAGTCAAATTCACTGCGCGCACGGAACTGGTGCTGATCCCTACGCTGGTTACCGACAAGTCCGGCAAACACGTGACCAGACTGAAGCAGGAAGACTTCACGGTTCTGGAGAACGGCGCCGAACAAAAAGTCGCCACGTTTCAGGAAATCACCAGTGACCCGCAGCTGTTGTCGCGTCCCAGCAATCCAGAGGAGTTCAGCAATTCCGCGCAGGGTGGCCGGGCGACCGGGCGGATCACCCTGATCGTACTCGACTTGATCAATACCCACTTTGGGGATCAGGCCAGGACCCGCGCGGAGTTACTCAAGTATTTGACCGAATCGGTGGATCAGCGCGAGCCTACCGCACTCTATACCTTCACCCGCAGCGGCATTAAGGTGATCCATGATTTCGCCACTGACCCTCGCATCCTGGTGGCGGCCCTGCATCAGTTGAACGGCGACGCTTTCCAGATGGTCGATAGCCAGTCGGAGCCGCAAGACAACATCGCAAGCGCCAGCTCCGGCCCAAGCCATCCGCCGACGGGCAAGAGCTCGTCGTCCGGGGGAAGTGTCAACCAACACGCGGTGAAGGCGGAAGCCGACAGAATCCAGGGCATGTGGAACGACTCGGAGCTCACTTTTCGTTCGTTGGAGCAGCGCTTCGCCATCTTGTACACCTTGCAAGCGATGGAAGAACTCGCCCAGCAGTTGGCAGGAGTTCCTGGACGCAAGTCGTTGATCTGGGCCGGCGGCGGATTCCCCTTCCACGTGAGTGACGACACCATGAAACTGGCGCCGGCCGGCCGCGACACCCTCGCCGATTTGTTTCCGATGTACGAACACACCTGGCAAATGCTGAATGTCGCGCAGATCGCCCTGTACCCGGTGGACGTGAAAGGATTGCAGGTGCTGGTGATGGCCGACGCCTCGGTGCGCAACGCTAACAACAATAATTACGCGCGCAGATCGATGCGCAGACAGTTCGATAACCAAACCACGATGAACGTTTTCGCTTCCATGACCGGAGGCCGGGCCTACGAGAACTCTAACGATCTGGTGACTGGCTTTCGCGATGCGGTCCGCGATTCCGAGGAATACCACATGCTGGGCTACTACCTGGACCAATCCAAGACCAAGCCTGGTTGGCGCAAACTGGTAGTGAAAGCGAAAGGCGAGCACCTGGAGGTGCGTGCGCGCAGCGGCTTTTTTGTAACCAATGCCACCGTCGATCCGGGGTCCAGCCGCAACAACGATATCGCCCTGGCGCTGCAGTCGCCGGTGGACTTCACGTCCATAGCGCTGGTGGCACGCTGGGACAAAGTCGAAGCCAGCAAGGATCCAGGCAAGAAGCATGTGAATTTCGAGATGCAACTGGCGGTAGATCCCACACTGATCAACGAAGCCGACAATAACCACGTGGCGATGGAGTTCGCTGCGCAGGCGAAGGCCCCGGACGGCAAGCCGGTCGATAGCCCGGTAGGCAAAAAGATTGAGACCCATCTCGCCGCGGAGAAGTTGTCGGCGATTAACCAGGACGGCGTTGGCTACCGTGGCGCTCTGGATCTGGCCCCGGGGGACTATACCGTCCGATTCGTTGTGCGCGACGATCTGAGCGGACGTATGGGCTCAGTTGCCGCTCCGCTAAAAGTCGAGTGAGCGAGAACAGCAGCAAGGAGCTGCCGCGCCGCCACTGGCGCGGCCAGGGCCAGGGTCTGCATATCCAGGCGCCTTGCCGCAGGCTGAGCGTCTCGATTCACAGTGGCCTAAAATGCCAAGCAGCTCCCGAGTAACGGAAGCCGCTTGAGGGTAACCACCCAGGTTGCCGGGGCGCGATTACTGCGCGGTGAGTACCTGAGTAAATCCAATGGTGTTGACGCTGCGCAGCATAGGAGTTCGCGGCGGCAGCAAGCTCGGGGTCAAGAACGTGTTATCGAAGATGTAACTCCGGCTCGAGGGAACGCCGTAAACTGTGGTGCAGCACTTGAATGAGCCCATCGCTTGATGGCTGTAATAAAACGTGACGAACGAACCCTGGTAATAAATGTTGCTGCCGGCCCAATTCTCCAAGTAGTGAAGGAAATTGTGCACGCCGCCATCCGACCCGGTGTCCCCCGACGGTCCAACGTTCGGGAATGGAATGGACTTTCCGGCGATGATCGCGGTGCTGTAGGTAGTCTGCGACGCGGTCCGCGTGTTGGTGTTCGCGAGCGAGATAAACGAGTTGATGTCGTTCCAGTTATCCGACAATACCGTAACCGCGTCGGCGACTACCGAAGCGGAAACGTTGGCGGCAGTAAAAGTGGGGCTGGCCCCGGGGTTATTGTAGTCGCCCTGGATGTACACCGGATTCTCCGCGGCAACGGTCAGTCCGCAGATCACCGTGTTGCAGGTCCCCAGAGATATGGTGCTTGCGTTAACCAGTTTCAAGGCTCGCCGGAATAGCAGCGGGGGGTTTTCGCGAATGTCCTGTACGTCCGCTACCGCCAGGGGCCAGGTATTACCCATCGCGGAGCAGAAACCCGTGTTCGTTTTGATGGCCACGCTGGTCGTGGAAACATTAAGAAAGGTTGCGCCATTCACCGTGCCGGTCGTCGTGAACGTGCTGGGCAGGGTCATCGGGGGCGCGACGGTGTAGTTGGTGAATGTAGGCATCATGCCGTACGTCCGCAGATAGGTGGCCGGTGAGTTTTGCGACAGCCCGGTCAGACCATAGTCCGATTCCGCGTCTTCTCCCTGTTCCAGGGCACTGTTGGGGCAACCGTTGGTGGGGTCGGTCGTGTAGTTGACCTCATCTTCGTAGCCATAGCCTCCGGTCTTTACATAGGTGCTGCTGGAAACCGATGGCGGAGGATTTGGGTCCTTCTGATCGCCGCGGCGGTCCGAAAAATAAACGGTATAGCCGCTGGTGTTGTTAGCGTTCGGGCCGTTCACGCCAATCGCCCCGGTAAACCACCGGGAAAGATTGGCGACGTCCAATTCGATGTAGTACATCGAACCCCCAAGCGTCGCTGGATAGGTAATGCCGGTCGCGGACGGGGCTTGTCCGTCGCGCAAGGTACCCTCGCGGGCGTCATACAGCACGTTGGGCCAGTAGTCGATTCCCGAAGCGGTCGGGGTGCAGCGGCTCGCGACGTTACCCGCGGAACCGGTTGGATTATCCCGCAGCCGCGCCAGTCGAATCACAGCATTCGGACTCGGATCTTTGCCGCACTGTGAGCCGTTAGCGCCTTGCGGCGCCACCTGGGAGGTGGGCAATAGGGGTTGACTGGGAGCGCTGTAAAGTGTCGATGTCGTCGGGTAAATGTTTTTCCGGTGAAACCGAGCTCGAGAATTTCGTTGGTGACATCGGTAAATGCAGTGCCGGCGGCATTCTGATAATCGATCTTGATGCAACCGGTGATGGTCGGATAGGTCGACTGAATCCAGTACCCATAGGTTGAATTATAGGTTGGGCTGCCGGCGGTATATATGCCGCTGGGGACCACCGGCAGGGGGTAAACCCCGGCGCCGGTATAGCCGGAAGGCGCCGTCGTGGCGTATGCGGACGGCCATGCCAAGGTCTTGAGGTCGAGGGGGGTACCGGCCGAAATCCCCGACAGGCTGGTCAGGTCGCTATCGGTGCAAGTGCCCGACGGGCCGTAATCCGAGAGCAAAATGCGCAAACTGGCTTGACTGTAATAGCGCAAACCATACTTGATCGGATTGGCGGTTTGTTCGTTGGGGGTTGGCAGACGAATCAGATCGATGGTCTGGCCGTTCGAATCGCCCATCACGATGCCCAGGCTCAGCGGGGTGACTCCGGTTTCGGCGTTTCCGATATTGCTGTTGTAGGTGTTGGCCGCAAGATTTTCAAAGGTCGGTTCGTTCAGGCTGGTGTTGACGTTATTGATGACGCTGTTGGTTCCGTTCACGCTTCCTTGGGTCAACCCCAGCGCGACATAGTTGCTGCCACCCGGGTTGGTGGTCATCATCACCGGTCCGGCATAGCCGCCAGTCGAAGTGATAATTCCGTTCATCAGGTTGGAGCGGACGATTTCCTTCGCGGCGGTCACTTTATCGGAAAGGGTCAGCGTGCAGCAGCTGTCGGAGGCTAGCCACAAATTTCCGTTGGTGTGCACCCGGCCACCGAAGGCAAAGTTGCTGCCGGCGTGGAATCCCAGGTCGACGTTGGAGAAAATTCCGAACTGAAAAACGGGAATGGACGCGGTTTGCAATTGGCGCTTCAGCTCCACTTCCGATCCGGCTGCGGTTTGCGCGGCCACCGACAGGCTGTAAGTATTGATCAGCGCCTGCAGCCCCGAATACGGGCTGGGCGGCAGAATCGTGCCGTTCACCGCGTTGGGGCAACCGTTGCAGGTAATCGAGTAAGTCGACAGGTTCGCGGCGTTCATGAAAGTGATGCCGGGAAGCACAGGAGGATTGGACTGGATCGTGGCGATGTTGGCTGTCGTCAAGTAACCGTTGGTGGTGAACGTGGTTCCCACGTCAGCGGTCAACTTTTCCATACCCGCCTCGGCGCCGTAGAATGCGGATTCGCGGGCGCTGTAATTTCCTCCCAGCCGCTGGTCGCTCATCACCATCCAGGACAGGCCAATCATCAGCGTCGATACCAGGAAAAGGACCAGTAGCGCGGTGATTAGAGCCACTCCCTTTTGACTTTCGATTCTCACGGCTTGTCTCCTTTTACGATGCCCACTGCGTTGCGGTCCCAGGGTCTTCCCGCGATCAATTGACTGTGAACGGTGGAACGAACGCCAGACTGCGCACGCACACCTGCGTGACCAGGTTGTTGCGGAAGAATTGCTGGGTGGCCACGTAGGGCGTTTCCGAACGTGCCGCCAGGTAAATATTGACGGCGCGAATCTGATTGGCGGTGTCCGGCGCGATCGGCGCTGGTGCATTTCCTGGTCCCGCGGTTCCGTAGGACCCCGCGGCCGCCGTGGAGTTTGTAATGTCGTAACTAAATTGGAGGTCTTCGATCACATCCGCCAGCACGGTCGGAGGGTTCGCTGGACCGGAGGCCGGATAACCCGGCCAATTCACCTGGCGGATCAATTGCGGGCGCGAGGGATTGGTCACCGTATCGATGTAATAGGTAATCATCCAGACCCGGGTCATGGTGATCAGGCCGCCGCCGGCGATTAATTTCGCCAGCGTCCCATTCGCCAAGCCGGTGCCATTCAAGTTGGCCGGATCGCCCGCGGCAAATGAAATCACCTGGCCGTTGACCCCGGTGATGTATCCCAACGCGTTCCCGGCGCTGCCGGTAAACATGATCAGGTTACCGACGGCCAGCGGAACTGTACCTGCGGTTCCCGGCATGGTGAAACAATTGGTCGCCAGGGTTACCGCGATTGAAGTAATCAACCCGGCGCACACCGGAGTGGAAGGCAAGACCTGTACGATCGGATACGAATTCAACGAATTGCCACTGACGTCCACCAAGGTGTTATCGGCGTACATGATGTTGATGATGTCGGTGTTGTGACCCGTGAGCACCGCCAAAGTGGAAGGGTTCACCGAGGTTGCCAATTGGCCCGCCACATTGCCCGGTACGATTGGGGGCAGCACCGTGTAAGCGCTCGAGAATATGGTCTGGGGAATGGTTCCCGGACGGTTCAGATTCGATACCGCTGAGGCGTTGTACGGTATCGTAATGCCGCCCTGGGGGATGCCCGCGCCCGCCTGGGTGAGGTCGCGGACTATGAAATGCATGCCCGCCCGCAGGTTCTGTTGGGTGGAAGCGAGCAAGGTGATGCCCTGGGTAGCATGCTGCGCCTGCAGCAGCGCGACCATTGCCGATCCCACCGCACTGACCAAAATCACGGTGGCGATCATCATCTCCAGCAGCGAAAATCCTTTTTGCCGCTTCATATCTGGCTCCTCACCGCGCTAAAAGGCGGAAATATCCGTGTTCAGCGTGAAGCTGCGCGTGAATTTTCCGGTGGTGTAATTGATAACCACCTGGACGGTGCGCAGGTTTTGCTCCCCGGCAATCGCGGAGATGGTGATGGTGCGCGTGAAATTGCTGAGTGGCGCGTCTATGTCGTCCGCGGTTCCCAGCTCGCCGTCCGGTCCGGGATAAATGATGTAGTCGGGGGTTGCGGCGGCGTCGTTTACCGATCCCACCAAACCGTCCGGGCCCGGCTGCAGCAGCGGCTGCGGGCCGGTAAGAAATAGCCCTTGCGGACTGGAGCTGCTGTTGTAGTTGGACACCTGCGCCCAGGTAATATTGCCGTTGTATTTGGCGGTGAAGATCGTCTCCACGGCTTCTTCCGCCTTCTGCTGCGCGATGAAATCGTCTTGCGACGCGGCCATGTAGGAGAGCGCGTCGGCCAGCATCGCCGCCAAGCCCAGCACGCCCACGGCAAGCACCAGCAATGCGATCAGGGTTTCCAGCAAAGTAAAGCCAGCGGCCCGCGGCCCGCTTCGATTCGATTTTGTTGCGCGGAAGTGCCTCATCGCGTTCCTCACTGTTGGCTCCATCCGGAACCATTGAATTTCCATGCTCGGATTCTTCCGGTGGCGCCCAGCACGGTAACCGCTCGCGTCGACGTGTTCGTTAGCGACGACACTCCCAGAAACACGGTCCCATTGATGGCCTGATAGGTAGTGCCGTCCACCAACTCCCCGTCGTTCTGGAAATACATTCCTCCGCTCGGTCCACCCGACTCGCTCTCAAAATAGATGGCCCCGCCATTTCCAAAAGCGTCTGGCGTGTCGATCACTCCGGAGAAGAGGAAAAATTGCACTGGCTCTTCGATGGTCACCGTGCTCAGAACCACGTTCGAGCCGGCGTTGGCGGTCAGTGAATTGATCTGAGTGGTCGTGATTTGCGCTTGGCTCTGTGAACCTACGACCACGGTCTTAAAGGCCACCTGGACGTAGCGCCGGTTCTGAATCGAGTATTCGCGCGCTTGCCGCAATACCTCCTCGACTTCCGCCATCGCCACGTCGCTACGGGAGTTCTGCAGGTTGGGAAGGATTCTCATAATCGCAATCGCCGAGATAATCAGAGCCACCATGACCACGACCACCATCTCGATGAGCGAAAATCCTCGAGCGTCCCGTTGGCGCGCTAGCCGCCTGCCACTTGATCCGTTGTGAGTCACTTCCACCATCCACCTCGCGATCCCGCAGTAGACTCAGCGGTACCCACCTTCGCCTTTACTAGTGCATTCCCAGCGCCAGGGCGCAAGCGCCAGGAAGCAATTTATTTTCAGTAAGTTAACGAAGCTTGGCGATAAGGGCTCTCTAAGCGTAGACCAGCGAGGGGTAAAATCGTTACATAACGGCACCTACAGGAAAGCCCTTAGACCATCGATTTTCGAGACGGATTGAGACGTCAAAGATGCGACTGAGACACCCGGCAACGCCTACCGGCGAGAGGCCTAAAGGAGAGCAAAGCTTGCTAGCGCTTCTCTATCATTGGCATGGATTTCTAGACGGGTAGCCGGGCCAGCGCGGAGTTTTTGACGGGACAGTTTCCGGGGAGAAAATAGAAAATAATCGTTCGGTGATATGGCCGGGACCTGCGATGAAGCTAGCCGGCCCGCTTGCGGCTGGTTCGCCGAGGCTTCGGCTTGCTCTTGCCCTCGAGATTGAGTGCCACTGCCGCGCGGATGAGATCGTGCAAGGGGGCCTCATTGACCTTCTCTCCTTCGTGGATGTCGATGGCGCGCCGAACATTCCCGTCGAGGCTCGAATTGAATAGACCAGTTGGGTCCTTCAACGCCGCTCCCTTGGCAAAGGTCATCTTGACGACGTTCTTGTACGTCTCTCCCGTGCACACGATGCCGCCGTGGCGACCAGACCGGAGTCCCCCGCCACTTCCACTCTTCAACAATCTCAGGGTCCGCCCGGTGTACGATCTCGCGCACTTTCGCGAACGTCTTCCCTCGCCAGTCCCCAAGTTCTTTGATCTTCTCGTCGATCAATGCAGAGGCAGATTCCGCCGACACGGGCTTTTTCATGTTCAACTCCAACTCTCGCACCTAATTTAACCGCACTCCGCGTAACCTGCAACCTCCGCAAGTGGCAGCCTCAGGCACTCGCCGGAGTGGCCTGCAGAACGGTCGATCCCATAGGGGTCTTCCTCGCACGCCTCAACGCTTCGGGACCTTGGGCGGCCGATTGGGCGCTTCCATGCCGAACTGCTTGGCGTACTCCTTGGTCAATCGCTGCCAGCCGCCGAACTTCATGGCGTCGGGGCCGGCGATGCGTCCAATCGGTTCACCTGCGAGGAGCCGCTCAAGGACGTCAAAACAAATGTGCCAGCCCGCGGCGCCCCACGAGATGAAGCGGCGATCGATGCTGTGCCACAGCGTCAGGCGCGTACCGCCACCAAGGGCTTCGAGTTCCCACCGGATATCGTTGCCACCCCAGTTGTACTCAAGCACCTTGGGAGCGTCGGCTCGCGTCACTGTTGTTTTGGAAACCATCGGCGTGGGCGCTCGCAACGTGGTGAGCTTCACCGTGGTACCAACCGCACCCAGGCTCCCATCGACTTCAAAGGGTGCCCACTCGCGCAGATGCGCTGGGTCGGTAAGCGCCTGCCAGACTTTTTCCGGCGAGTGGCGCAGTTCTCTGACGAGAATGAGCGTCCACTTCTCTCCGTCCTTTCGTACCTGCGCCACGCTGGCCGGACCTGGTGTGTACTGCTCGAGATGGGTCATTTTTTCCTCACCTTCGACAAGCTGCCGTGCTGCTGAATGGCGGCCCTTAGTAGTGTGCCACCTGGTTGAGCTGAATCAGGTTGCCGCAGGTGTCCTTCAGCACCGTAATGGTCGAGCCGGGCACGTCGGTGGGCGGCATCGTGAACTCGGCGCCGCGGGCCTTGATCCGCTGGTAGTCGCCCTTGACGTCGGCGGTGAAGAACATGGCCGCGGGCTGACCCTGTTGAAAGATCGCCTGCTGATATGCTTTGGCCGCGGGGTTGTCGTTTAGCGCCAGCTGCAGCTCAGTGCCGTTCGGCTCCTCGGGCGAGGCCACCGTCAGCCAGCGAAATGGGCCGTTACTGAAATCCGCCTTCTTGGTAAAGCCCAATACCTCTGTATAGAAGCGCAGAGCCTTGGCTTGGTCGTCCACGAATACGCTCATCACTTTGATCTTCATTTCGTTTCTCCTTTGTCACGCTCGCGGTTTGGGCCGCGTCGTTTTCTCCTTGTCTTCCCTTTCGTTGGTGTGGATTGATCCATGCGGTCGAGGTGGCGTTCCAGAGCATCTACGTGAGCGGACCAGAACTGGCGGAACGGCGCCAGCCAGTCATCGAGCTCTTGAAGTGATTCGGGTTTCAGTCGATACAGGCGGCGCTGTGCGTCCACCGTAGACTCCACGAAACCGGCCTCGCGTAGCACTCGCAGGTGTTTGGACACCGTCGGCTGCGTCATACCTAGTTGCCGCTCGAGCTCTCCCACCGACTGTTGGGACCCGGCCAGCAAGCTCAGTATCGCGCGGCGGTTCGGCTCCGCAATGATTTCAAAAACAGATTCCACTCCCCGTGTATACTCCAAAGCGCATATACGTGTCAAGGTATATAAAGGCCGGAACCCACCGTTGCGTTCCCCCAGCTATTCTCCGCAGGGATTTACGTGGAGGGCGGGAGCCGACCCTTCAGGAGAGCTGGAAACTATGGTTTTTCAGAGATTTAAGGTGCTTCTGTCGGAGCGCGGGCCGGATCGACTATCGGCGGGCACCCAGCACCAGCAAACGGCCTGGGAGCGGGTGAACAAAGCGCGGTCCCGGTTCGCTACGAAGTAGCCGTTGGCCGCGCTTCGCGTATCGGATTTACGCGCCTCCGGTTGTGGGTGGAACTTTCTTGGCGTTCAGCGCCGTCCACGCGGCCAGAGAGTCCATGTAGTCTGTCCAGTGCACCACTTTTCGGTTCTCTACCGTGATGACCGAGATGAACCTGTTGTCATAGGACACCCCAGTGGCGAGAATCTTGCCGTGCACCTCGTATTCGAGGATCACCACGCGACGGTCCTGAGAGCGGTGCACCACAAGCCCATCGGCCGAGTGAAGCTTTATGGAGTTGCCGTATCCCGAAAACTGATCCATCAGAGCGGTTCGCCCACGAATCGTCCGAGGCCAACCGGGAAAGTCGTAACGGAAGTCGAAAACTGCATCATCGGCAATCGTCTCGAAAAAATGTTTGCCGTCGATGAGTCCAGCCAGCCCTTCAAGGACAATGTCAAAGAATGGATCCAGGGCACTAAAAATTGCATACTTGGATTTGGTCATGGATTTGCCAGCAAGAAGGCTGTAAGTTTATGAAAACATGGTAGCGCTAACGGGAATCGAACCCGTATTTTGGCCTTGAAAGGGCCACGTGCTAACCGTTGCACCATAGCGCCACTGACGTGGAATCGCTCATCATTATCAGAGAAACCCTCGGAATTAACAAGTTAAACGACGCGCTACAAGGCGCTGCCCCTGGAGCGGCGCTCCGGCTTGGACGCGCCTCCGTCATCAGGCTATAATTCGCGGCCGCGGGGCGAATCATTTGATGCTCGGCGGGTTTTCATAAAACGCTCGCGGTGTAACCTTGTTCGAAATTCGGAATAGGGGGAGTCGTGCACTCATACCGAAGGAAGAGGTTCTTTACCTCACAGCTTCTGCGCTTCAGCGCAGTGCTGGTAGTGGTGGCCTTGGCTTGCGCCGGATGCGCGCCGCGAGCTGCGGACGATAACGCACAGAAGGCCGCTGAAGCGAACCGGCCTACCATCGTGTTCATGACCGACTTCGGCACCGCGAACGACGCGGTGGCGATTTGCCGGGCGGTAATCATCCGCATCGCGCCGGACGCGCGGCTGATGGACATCACCCACCAAGTCACCCCCTTTTCGATCGAAGAGGGTGCGAGATTCCTGGCTGGGGTGACGCCGTACTACCCTTCCGGAGCCATTTTCCTGGTGGTGGTCGATCCCGGTGTGGGCACGTCGCGCAAAGCGATAATCGCGAAATCCAAAACCGGGCAATTTTTTGTTTTGCCGGACAACGGACTGATGACGCCGATCGAAGACCGGGACGGCATCGAGGGGGTACACGAGATCACCAATCCGGACTGGATGATCGGCGCGGGAATTTCCTCCACCTTTCATGGACGCGATATTTTCTCGCCGGCCGCGGCGCATTTGGCTACCGGCGCCGACTGGACCATGGCCGGTCCGGAGGTGAAGCAGCTGGTCCGCTTGGCGGCGCGCGTTGCCAGCGTGAACGCCAAGGGCATCACCGGCCAGGTGATCGCGCTGGACGATCCCTTCGGCAGCTTGATCACCGATATTCAAGGCGACGATTTCAAGAAACTGGGATACGCGCTGGGCGATAAGGTGACCGTACAGCTCGACGGCAAACCCTTCCCGATGCCTTACTCCAAAACGTTCATGGATGTAGCCCTTGGCCAGCCGCTGTTGTACGTCGATTCGCGCGGGCGCATCGGATTCGCGCTGAACCAGCGCGATTTCTCGAAGGTCAACAAAATCGAGCCGCCGGCGAAGGTTTTCGTCCCGCGGAAAGGTGCTCCGACCTCCTCCGAGTAACGGTACGCGGTGGTTCCTTTCCCGTGCGGATGCATCTAATCTGGTTGGCGTAAAGCCCCAGCAACAAAGCTTCAAAAGCAGGTGAGAAATGAGAGAAGCCGTCATCGTGAGCGCGGTGCGAACCGCGGTGGGAAAGGCCTCGAAGGGCACTTTGCGCGCCACCCGGCCCGACGATCTGGCGGCGATTGTGTTTCGCGAAGCCATCGCGCGCGTCCCAGGCCTCGATCCTAAAGAGATTGAAGACGTAATTCTCGGATGCGCCATGCCGGAAGCCGAGCAAGGCATGAACGTGGCGCGCAACGCGTCGCTGCGGGCCCAACTGCCCATCGAGATATCCGCGATGACCATCAACCGGTTTTGTTCTTCCGGCCTGCAATCGATCGCCCTGGCGGCCCAGCGCATCATGTCCGGACAAGGCGACGTGGCGCTGGCGGGCGGCACCGAATCGATGAGCATGGTTCCCATGGGCGGGAACAAGATCGCGCCCAATCCCTGGTTAATGGAAAACTACCCGGATTCCTATTTGGGCATGGGGCTCACCGCGGAGAATCTGGCCAAGAAATACGCCATCACCCGCGAGCAAGCGGATCAGTTCTCGTTGGCGAGCCACCAGAAAGCTTTGGCGGCCATCGCTGCCGGAAATTTTAAGGATGAAGTGGTGCCGGTAGAAGTGGTGGTCACCGGAGTGGAAAACGGCTCCAACGGCAGCGCCGCTAAAGCCAAGACCACGAAAATGATTTTCGATACCGACGAAGGTCCGCGCAGCGATACTTCCCTCGAAGCGCTGGCCAAACTCAAGCCTGCGTTTCACGCGCATGGCAGCGTCACGGCCGGCAACAGTTCGCAGATGAGCGATGGCGCGGCAGTCGCGGTGGTGATGAGCGCGGAGCGGGCGCGCGCGTTGAACGCAAAGCCGCTGGTACGATTTATCGCCTTCGCGACCGCCGGCTGTTTACCCGAAGAAATGGGAATCGGGCCGGTGTTCGCCATTCCCAAAGCCCTAAAAATCGCCGGGCTCACCCTCGATCAGATCGACGTCATCGAGTTGAATGAGGCGTTCGCCGCGCAAGCGCTTTCGGTAATCAAAGTCGCCGGCCTCGATCCCGCGAAAGTGAATCCGAACGGCGGCGGAATCGCGCTGGGTCACCCTTTGGGATGTACCGGCGCGAAGCTTACCGCCACCATCATCCGCGAACTCCAGCGCCGCAATGGCCGCTACGGCATGGTGACCATGTGCGTCGGCGGGGGGATGGGCGCCGCGGGAATATTCGAGCGCCTGAATTAATCACTACTCGTTAGTGTTCGTCGAAGGTGCACTCTTCCCGGTTTTTGGGAAGGTGGGTGTTTTGACTTCGCGCCCTTGCAGGTGGGTGTCCGACTCGTCGGTTTTACCTGGGGGGTTCTTGACTTACGGTTCTACAGTTCGACGCTCTTATCTTTTCCGGGTGTCCCACTCTTCCCCGTCTGCCGTAGCGCCGCTGCTGCACGAAGGCTTACGGGAAGGGTGGGCGTAACGACCTTCAACAACCAACTTTAAAACCGGAAACTTAGTCCCCGCGCTGCGGTTCTGCGTTTCCATCCGCTTCCGCAAATTCCTTCAGAAAACCGCTCCAGCGGTTGCCAAGCGAGTCCAATCGTCCTTGCGGCACACCGTACGCCGAGAGCCATAGTTGGACTTCGTGCTTGGCGCCGCTGCCCTCGATCGAAAGCCACAGTAAAGCCGCGTGCAACTCGTCGACGCTCACGCAGAATCCGCGCGGCGGTTGAACGAATTCCACCACTCCGGAAATCGCCTCGCCGGTAGTGGTGTAAGTGAAATAACGCTGCCCCGCGCTCCAATTTTCCGCGGTGTGATCCTGAAAAAAACCGCCGCATGCGATGAATCGTCGGTAGGCCGCCTCGCGTTCCATTTTCACCTCCGTGCGTTGCCACGCCACTTGCCGCGGCGTTCCGCGATGCTGCTCCAGATAGTGGCGCAAGTTGGCCAGCATGAACGTCCAACCGTAATTATGCGAGTCATACCACTCGTCCTCCCACGCCGATCCCGTCACGAAGCCGGAATGGACCAGTCGCAACAGCGTCTTGCCGCCGCGCTGCTCCAGGTACCAATCCTGCACCAGCAGATTTGTCGGCTCGGCCGGAGCGGAATTTCTTTGGTCATCGGGGGCGTTGCGCCCGGGATGCTGCATTTGCAGATGCCAGTTCGGCTCCCAGACCGTGATGGGTTCGGTCACTTCCAGCCCCGGTCCCCACGACAAAAAAACATTCCCGTTCGCGCCGGGCTGGACTTTGGCTTTCAGCGGAAACCAGCGGGACAACTCTTCGCCGTCGGTCAGCGCCTTCCAAACCGCCTCGATGGGAGCCGCGATCTCGACTTCCTTTTCAATCTTTCGTGTGATTCGCTGCGGCTTGGCATCACTCATCTGCGTATCCTCCTTAGCTAATGCGACGGCACCCACCTCGTCTTTAGGCCTTCCCCGAACTGTCCCGCTTGGTCTGTGCCGGGTGCCCCACTCTTCCCGATCCTTGGAAAGAGTGGGTGCTTTGACTTCGCGCCGTTGCCGGTGCCCCATTCTTCCCCGGTCTTGGGAAGGGTGGGAGCAATGAACTTCAACAACCAACTTCAAAGGCGAAACATTTTCCGGCAGGAGTGCCGGCGCTACGGATGGTCGCGGTTTAAAACCGGGAATTAGTCTTCCGTGCTGCTGGAGCTCGCTACTTTCAACACTGCCAGGAACGCTTCCTGCGGGATGTCCACTTTCCCTACCCGCTTCATCCGCTTCTTCCCTTCCTTTTGTTTCTCCAGCAGTTTGCGTTTGCGCGAAATGTCGCCGCCATAGCACTTGGCGATCACGTTTTTGCGGATCGCGCTGATCGTTTCCCGGGCGATCACCCGGCTGCCGATGGCCGCTTGTATCGGCACCTCAAACATTTGCCGCGGAATCAATTTGCGCAGCATCGAAACCAATTCCTTGCCGCGCTCGAACGACTTATCGCGATGGCAGATCAGGGTCAGCGCGTCCACCGGCTCGCCGGCGACCAGCACATCGAGCTTCACCAGATCCGACGCACGATATCCGGAAAGGTGGTAATCGAGCGACGCGTAGCCGCGCGAAACGCCTTTTAGCCGGTCGTAGAAATCGAGGACGATCTCGTTGAGCGGCAATTCGTAAGTGAGCATCACCCGCGTCGGCGAAAGATATTCGAAATTTTTCTGGATGCCGCGCTTTTCTTCGCACAGCGCCAGCACTCCGCCAAGCGACTCGTCGGAAGTGATGATCATGGCGGTGAGAATCGGCTCTTCGATTTCGTTGATCGAGCTGGGCGGTGGAAATTTGGTGGGGTTATCCACTTCGATCACTTGGCCCATGACGGTAGTGATGCGGTATTGCACGCTGGGCGCGGTGGTGATCAGGTCGATGCCGAACTCGCGTTCCAGCCGCTCCTGCACGATCTCCATGTGCAGCAGTCCCAGAAATCCGCATCGGAAACCGAAACCCAGGGCCACCGAATTTTCCGGCTCGTAGAAAAATGCGGCGTCGTTGAGCTGCAGCTTGCCGAGCGCATCCCGCAGAATTTCATAGTCGCCGGCGTTCACCGGAAAAAGTCCGGCAAACACCATCGGCTTGGTGGCTTCAAAGCCGGGCAGCGCCGGCGCCGGGCGAGCCGCCTCCACCACCGTATCGCCCATCCGGGCATCGGCCACGCGCTTAATATTGGCGACGATGAACCCAACATCCCCCGCCGACAGCTCATCGAGCACGACCGGCTTGGGCGTGAGCACGCCCAGGCTCTCTACTTCGTAGGTTTCATTCCCGGCGCACAACTTGATTTTCAGTCCGCGCGTAATTTTTCCCGCCATTACCCGGACCAGCACCACCGCCCCGCGATAGGCGTCAAACCAGGAATCGAAAATGAGCGCCTGCAGCGGCGCATCCGCCGAACCGGTGGGAGCGGGGACCCGCGCTACAACTGTGGTCAGGACGTCGGCAACTCCCAGACCGCTTTTCGCGCTGATGCATACCGCGTCATCGGCGGGAATCGCCAGCACCGTTTCAATCTGTTCTTTCACGTGATCCGGGCGCGCCGCCGGCAAGTCGATTTTGTTGATCACCGGAATAATGGTGAGGTTATGGCGTGAGGCCAGGAACGCGTTGGCTACCGTCTGCGCTTCCACGCCCTGGCTGGCGTCCACCACCAGCAGCGCGCCTTCGCAGGCCGAGAGCGCGCGCGAAACTTCGTAGGAAAAGTCCACGTGCCCGGGCGTATCGATCAGGTTCAAGCGGTATTCCTGGCCGTCCGGCGCGGTGTAGTGCAGGCGGATGCTCTTCGCTTTGATGGTGATGCCGCGCTCGCGCTCCAAATCCATCGAGTCCAGCACCTGCGCGCTCATCTCGCGCTGCGAAAGCGCGCCAGTAAGCTCCAGCAGGCGGTCTGCCAGTGTGGACTTTCCGTGGTCGATGTGAGCAATGATGCAGAAATTTCGGATGAACCGCGGATCCATCTGTCTCCAAGGGGTAGTTGGCCTACCGACCCGGTACGGGACGACCCGGCCGGTGCGGGCTCAAGGGCGTCAGTAGCAACAATGCCGTAGAAGCTACCTTAACAATCGAGTGTGCCACAGTTTCCAATCCGCTGCTAGGACGCCTACTCCGCTTTCCAACGCAACGTCGGATCGGTTGTCTCGAAATCAGCGTGACTCTCTGCATCAAATATTCGCCGCACATTCAGATGAAATACTAAATTGCAATTTGCCGGGTTTCGGGAGTTTTTCGGTCCTTTAGAATCAGGCATATCGGTGGGGGTATGCTGGCGTTGTTGCGATTTAGACTTGGGAGTTTCGCGAAGGCATTCCGGTTGCCCTTCCGAGCCGGTGCTTGGCGATGGTTCTGGGAGATCGGAGTCCGCGGTGAAAGTGGCCGTCCGCCAGCGCGGCGAAAAAGTGCACAGACGTGCCAGAACGGGAAACGATGTGGTGGGTTCGAGGATCGGTCAGCTCTCCTTGCGGAACGAAGCACGCTGCATAAGTGAATGGAAGGGATCGCTTCGGTGGCCGATGCATTTGTGGTTCTGCGAGCTTTTGCGATGGGATGTTTTCCGGCACCAGTGCCGACGCTACCAACCGCGATAGGAACCGGTTGTCTGGTGGGGGCTGGCTCGCGTTTTGAGTTTCGGATGTTTTGGGACTGGAATTTTTTCCGGCACGATTGTCGGTGCTACAACGGCAAGGGCAACAGCAACGGCGACAGGTTGGGGCCGAGGTGGTGGTCGGATTTGGAGGTGGAGCCGGAGTGCGTTTGGATGTTTTTCAGGCACCAGCGTCGGGCTACACGTCAGGATGGACGGAACTGTTAGCGGCCGAAATCGAGGTTCATGGCGACTTCCACTGCCGGCGCTAATTTGTCTTCGAAGGTGATTTTCTTGTCCAGGTGAATCATGCCCTGGCGCCACTTCCAGATAGCATAAGCGGCTGCGGGCGCCAGCGGGATAAAAAGGACGAAGCGGAAGGGGTCTTCCAGCGCCCATTGTTCGGCGGTGGAGGCCAGCGAGGAAAAGACGTAGAAACCGAGAATGAAAATCGCTACCGCGGCGATCGAGTGGCTCTTGAACGACGGCATCTCGCAGGTGAACGGGATTTTCCGGAAACGCAGCAGCAGGATTTCGACGAACAGCAGGCACATCGCCGTGACGATTGCGGTGTGGGTGAGCGCTAACTGCCAGCCGCGAAAATGCGCGTACAGCGGGAAGCAAATCAGGATCAGCGCGGGAAGCAGAAACAGAAGGATAATTTTTCGGGCCAGCGGGGCGCATTGGTGGGTGTCTGGATCGACGGTCATGCGGAACATCCAGTTGGCGCGCACCGCTACCGGAACTTCGAACGCACAGCGCAAACCGAAAATCAGGAAGTAGCCGAGGGTGAGCGGAATGCTGAGAATGGCCGCGGATGGAACGTGATTGATTTCGTGAGCGCGGCCGGTGAGCGCGAAAAACAATGTCTGCGATGCGGCCACAATTCCGAGGCCCCCGAACCATCCCAGCACCAAAGCCTGGCTGTCGCTGCGCGCGAAGGTCTTCATGGTGAAGCGGAATCCCGCGCGCTGAAATGGCGTGCGGAACACCAGACGGTCGAGGACACGAAATATGCAAGGAACCAACGCGCCGCCGCCCGCGGGCAGGCTGTCCATCGTTTCGGCGCTGCGGGTGAAGCACCGGCGGTAGCTGAAACCATAGGCGGCGATCGCCACCACGAACGCGATGGCGGTCGCTTCCAGCGCGAATCGCGAAAAGCCGGCCAGCGCGGGATTGGTCCTTCCCAGCATCGATTGGTTCAGCGCGACAAACCACACCGGCGGAAGAAATCGCAATCGCGAGTGTGGCGAGAGCTTCTGAAGCAGGGGAGGCACCGCGAAGCTGGTCGAAAGCACGGCGAGCAGCAGGGTGACCATCGCGAACCGAATATACAACCCGAATTTTCGGAACACGCGGTACGGCAGGACGCTCATCAACACGCCAAGGACCGCCAGCACCACCAGAAAACTGAAGAGGCTGGCCAGCAGCAGGCTGGTTACGTGGGCGGCGAGGAATACCGCGTAGTAAGTGAATGACGAGCGCGAACCGGTGACCACCAGGGGGAACGCCATGATCGACGCGGCGTTCACATCCAGGGACATAAGCGCAGTCAACAATGCCAGCGCCAGCAGATTGGCCGAGAAAAAAGTGCGGTTGTGGATGGGAAGCGGCGTGAGGTTGGCGTAATCGCGGCGGTCGGGAAGCAGGCTGTCCCACTTCCAAATCGCGACCGACGCGGTGACCACCATGGAAAGGGCGATGAAAAAATACTCGTCGGGCATCGCGGCGGTGTAAGGGTCGAAATCCTTGATGCCGAGAATCACTTGAAACAACGATCCGTACTTGTCGATCAGGAAGAACGAAACCAGGACGCCGGGGAGCGCTAGCAGTCCCAGCGCGACGCCGATGCCCAGGTCCAGTTCGTCTTCTTGCGCGGCATCGCCGCCGTAGAAAATGCGGTCGAGACAGTGGCGGACCAGGCGAGCAAACGGCGTCTTCAGGAATTTATTCCACGGGCGTGACGGCGTCGGGGTGGCGTAGAGAGTCAAGCCGCGGCCATGACGTCGATGATGTCGCGCGCGGTTTGCACCGCGTCGCGGTCCTCGACTAAATGCACGAAAGCATGCTCGAGAGTGGATTGTCCGGAAGCCTGCTGCAGCTCGGTGGTAGAGCCATAGGCGAGCACCCGGCCTTTGCGGAGGATCATCACGTGGGAGCAGACCTTTTCGACCACTTCGAGGACGTGCGAGCAATAAAATACCGCCTTGCCCCGCTCACCCAGCCCTCGGATCAGATTCTTGACGATCAGCGCGGAGGTGACATCCAAGCCCGAAAGCGGTTCATCGAAGATCAGCAGGTCGGGATCATGCAGGAACGAGGCGATCAGCAGAATGCGCTGGCGCATTCCCTTCGAGTACGACCCAATCGCGGAATGGCGATGCGGGAAGAGCGAGAAGAGTTCGAGCATCGCATCAATTTTCTTGGCGAGCAGCCCCGGGCTCATCCCCCGCAGCGTTCCCACCAGTTCCAGATATTCCCAGCCCGAGAGAAAGGGATAGAGATTGGTGTCTTCAGGGACGTAGCCCAGGCGTTCGCGGTAGCCGACTAGGTTGGATTGGATGCTCGCGCCGCCACAGAGCACCTGGCCGCGGGTGGGTTCGAGCAACCCGGTAAGCATGCGCACCGTGGTGCTCTTGCCGGAACCGTTGGGGCCGAGGCAGCCCAACACTTCGCCGGAATTCAGGGAGAAAGAAACGTCACTGACCGCCGGGACGGAGGTGTAGGCCTTCATCAGGCCGCGTGCTTCCAAAGCAATCATCCCATTCCTCCACTCCAAACACAGTACACCCGCCAAGCCATTGCTGCCGACACACTGTGGATTGACACCGCTCAACGGGTGAAGGTTCCCCGGACGTCGAAGTCCTTGTCAGAGCTGGGTCCGACCTAGTAATAGGACTATCTAGGGCGAAATAGCGCCCGCACTTGCCACATCTGTACGTTCCTGGGATTGCTTGCTGGCCAGGGTTATCGTAGGCTGTACCCAGTTGGTACCAATGGCGGGACTCCCGCGGCCGAAAAGCCGGGTACGGGCGTACTCTGGGAGTATATTCGCCAGCGCGGCTCGCTAGCCTTTTCTTATGGGAGCGTGATTGTCACACGCATTTTGTTTACGTTGTGGCGTCCCTAACGACTTGGCGCGAGAAGGCTCATAGATTATTTTGAGCGCCACTACCACCCAAGTCGCTCCGGTTGCCGATTCCGCCAAGCTCCTGCGCCTGGTCGGTTATGGCTTGTCCCTTGTCTGCCTGGTCTGGGTTCTGCACGACATCCACTTTGGACGGCTAGTCCACGATGTTTCGAATGTCGATTGGAAATGGGTGTCGCTGGGCATTGGGTTTGACGTACTGAGCTACGTGATTCAGGCGATCCGCTGGAAGTTTCTGCTGGCGCCGTTTGGGCCGGTTCGCCTAGGCCGCTCTACGCGCGCGGTATTTGCCGGCCTGTTCGCGAACCTGGTGTTCCCGCTGCGGCCCGGCGAACTGCTGCGGGCGTACTTGTTGGCCGACACTGAGCACATCAAATTCGGAAAGGTGATGGGATCGGTAGGGGTCGAGAGGCTGGTGGACCTGGTGATCGCGACGTCGTCGCTGGCGATCGCCGCGCTGTTCGTGGATTTGCCCAATAAGTTCAAGAGAGTGGCGGACACCATGGGGGTGGTGGCGCTGATATTGCTGGCGATCGTGGTGGCCCTGATTTTCATCCTGGAGATCCGCATGGGGAGCGGCGAGAACTGCGATGCGCGGAAAGCGCACCTTCCCAATCGGATGATGGCGGCATTGATGGCGCTGCACGCCATGGGCACTTCGCCCAGCTTTTATCCGGCGGTGCTGTTCTCGATGGTGATGCCGTTCCTGCAAGTGCTGGGGCTATGGTGCATGATGAACGCCTACGGTCTGGGCCTGCCCTTTATGTCCGCACTGGTGGTGCTGCTGGTGATCAACATTGGCGTGTCGCTGCCCAACGCTCCCGCCAACGTCGGTTCCTATCAGTTTTTCTGCGTGTTGGGCCTGAGCATCTTTCAAATCGAAAAGACCAAGGCGGCGGGCTTTTCGATCTTTGCGTTCCTGGCGATGACCCTGCCGTTCATGGTTTTGGGCTTCGCGGCGGTGCTGCGCAGCGGGATGTCGGTGCGCTCGATGCGCGAGCAGGTGATTCGGATCCCCAAAGCCAAGCAAGCCGACGAGTGCCAAAAAATCTTCCACTTCCCTGCCACCCAGTAGTTTCCCGGGTATTGAATTCCGCGCACGTCCGAATGGATTTGCGTTTGGGGGCTGCACTGGGTACGGTTAATATTGATTACCTCGCCACTGCGCGCTGAGACTAGCCCGTAACTTGCAGGGAGATAGCAGGATCGCTCGCCAACCCGCCGCCGCGCTCGGTGACGCCGGGTTGCTCATACTTCAACATGGCCCAGGACCTCCAAAAACGTCTCGAACGCGCCCGCCGGAGCTTGGAAAAGAATAAGCTTCGCGATGCCATTGCCGATTACCAGGCGGTGCTGGAGCTGGCGCCGGACAATCTGGAGGCGCTGCAGTCGCTAGGCACCGTGTACATCCGCCAGAACGACGCGGAGCCGGCGGCCCACTATTTTGGCTTACAGTTTGAAATCCTGCTGCGAAGCGGTGACCTGGCCAAGGCGTCCGCGGTATTTTCGCGCTTCCTGCGCAGCACGCCCCAGCCACCGGATCGGTTGATGCGCTATGCGGTGCTGCTGCAGCAGCAGACCCGGCCGGCCGAAGCCGTGGAACAATACGAGGCTGCGGCTCGACTCTTCAAGAAAGCGCGGCAGAATTCTGAAGCACTCACCTGCCTAGAGAAAATCACCCAGCTCGACCCGGAAAACTCCGCTCGCTATCTGTCGCTGGCGGAGATGGCCGAAGGTCTGGGGCGCGCCGATGTGGCCGCACGAGCTTACATGCGCGCCGGCCAACTAACCCAAGTGGCGGGGGCCCGCGACAAAGCGCTGCAGTGCTTTGCGCGCGGGCACGATCTGGCGCCGCAGGACCGCATGGGATCGTTGCTCTATGCCGAGGCGCGCTTGCGCAGCGGCGATGCGGCAGCAGCGGTGACGCTGCTCGAACCACTGGCGAGCTCGGATTCCGATCAGGCTTTTCTATCCCTATACGGTGACGCTCTATTGCAGACTGGGCTGCTCGACCGCGCCCGGCAGGCGTTGGAGTCCTACTACACCCAAAAACAGGACAACTTCACCAAACTATTCGATCTGGCGCTGGCCTATCTTCGTGCGGGACAGGACGATCGAGCGGTACAGGTGATCACCCTGGCGCGGGCGCGCATGAAAGACACGCAGAAAGAAAATGAGTTTGTGGCGCAATCCGAACGGGTGGCGGCTGCGGCCCCCAAATCGCAGCTGCTGGCGGAATTCGTGGCCCAGATGTACGAGGATCTGAACCGCGAATCGAAATATTTCGACGCGTTGGTGCGTCTTTTCGACCTGAATCTGGAAGCCAATCGCATACCGCAAGCCTGCGCCAACCTCGATCGCATGATCGACATCGACCCCTACGATCACCGCAATTCCTCGCGCCTCGCGCAACTCGAGGGTAAGGCCACTCCCGATTACCTTCGCGGGGTTTACGCCCGCACACCCAAGCCAGCGAGTGGAAGCCCAGCGGCGAAACCGGCGCCTCCTGCTGCTTTCTCCGGAACTCCTGGCGTGGGTAACCTGGTGTCCGCGCCGCCGGTGGCGGTAGTGCCGGAAGAAAAGCGCACCCAGCAAGCTTTGGAGGATTTGATCGTCCAGGTGGAAATTTTCCTGCAATATTCATTGCAAGCGAAAGCGGTGGAGCGCCTGGAACGCATCGCCGAGCTTTTTCCCGGCGAAGAAGAACGCAACGAGCGCCTCCGCGCGGTGTATGAAAGAGCCTCGTGGTGGCCGAAGCGGACTGCGCCGCCAGTGACCGCGCCGCCGTCCCTTCCGGTGGCCGTGCCCGGCCCGGGGCGGCCCGGCACTCCTGCGTCGAACAGTCCCTCAGCGGGTGCAGCGTCATCGGTAGCCGCGTTGACCACCCATCGCGACCTGGCCGCGATCGCCGAAACTACCCGGCTGATGTATCGCCAAGCCACGCCACGCGAAGTGCTGTTTGCCGCGGTGCAGCAAGTGGCCCGGCACCTTGACCTCGCCCGCGCGCTGGTGTGGGTTGGTGCTCCCGGCGAAAAACCGCTTACCGCGGAATTTGCCGCGCCCGGCCTGAATCCGATTGGGACCTCCCAATTGATGGGCATAGCCTTGAGTCTGCTGGAACACGCTACGCCGGATGCACTCGGCGGGATCGACCTGCAGGCCGCGACGGTTCCTGCTTTGCGTAAGATCGGGCTGGAATCGGCGATGGGGATTTTGCTGACCGACAAGGAAACCCAAGCTCCGGCGGGGGCGTTGCTGGTCGGCGATACCGGCGCGCGGAGTTGGCAGCCGAACGTCAGCTTCTTTATGCATGCAGTGGGCGACCAGGTGGTGCTATCGACCAACCACAGCCGCTTGCGCTCGCTGGTCCGCTCGCTCTCGGTGGCCGACGAGAAGACCGGGCTGCTCAGCCGCGGCGGGTACATCGATTGCCTGATGGCCGAAGCGAATCGCTCCCGCTCGCAGAATACCGCTCTCTCGTTGCTGGTTTTGCTTTTGGATCATGGCAGCGAACTGCTCCGGCAACACGGGGATGCGCCGGTAGAGCGATATATCGAGCGCCTGGCGCGCACCCTGGGCACCAACGTGCGCCAAACCGACATCGCCGTGAAATACACGGCTTGGTCGCTGGCATTTATTTTGCCGGACACCTCGGCCGAAAATGCGCTGGTGCTTGCGGGAAAACTGCGGCAGACCGCGGCTACCATTCCCACGCCCTGGGAAGGTCCGGGCATCACCATGAGCATGATTGTGGCGGACGCGTCGCGGCGTCCGGCCGACGACATTGAGGATTGCGTGACCGAATGGATCAATCGGGTGGAAACCGGACTGGATCAGCTCCGCCAAACGGAAGGCAGCGGCAGCGCTCTGGTAACGCTGAAATCCCCGTAGTAAAACATACCCGGTGATCTTTGTGATCTTTGCGATCGGTGGCCTGGATCCGGATCGCAACAACTTCTCGAGGTGCAAACGATGGCGATTGAAAAAGTAGGGGTGGTGGGCTGCGGATTGATGGGCTCCGGCATCGCGCAGGTGGCGGCGCAGGGAGGTTGCACGGTGATGGTCCGCGAGGTGTCGCAGCCGATCATCGACAAGGGCCTGCAATCCATCGAGAAGAATTTGCAGCGGATGGTCGACAAAGGCACGATCACCAGCGAAGTGCGGGACCAGGCTCGCTCGCGGCTGCGTGGGACTACCTCTCTGGAAGACTTGAAGGGCAGCGACCTGATTATCGAAGCGATCGTCGAACAACTGCCCGCGAAGAAAGAATTGTGGACGGCGCTAGATTCAATGTGCGGGCCCTCAACGATCTTTTGCAGCAACACGTCTTCGCTTTCGATCACCGAGATGGCTACGTTTACCAAACGTCCAGATCGTTTCTTGGGACTGCATTTCTTCAATCCAGTGCCGGTCATGAAGTTGGTGGAAGTGATCCGCACCATCGCTACGGACGCGAAAGTGTACGAAGAGCTGGTGGCGTTCGCGGTGAAAGTGGGTAAGACGCCGGTGCGCACCAGCGACCGTACCGGGTTCATCGTCAACCGCCTGTTGGTGCCGTATCTGCTGGATGCGGTGCGCGCGCTGGAAGAGGGTGTGGCGTCGGTGACGGATATCGACAATTCCATGAAGCTTGGCTGCGGGCATCCGATGGGGCCGTTGACCCTGCTCGATTTCGTGGGGATCGATACTACGGTCTACATCGCCGACATCATGTTCAATGAATTCAAGGAAAAGCGCTTTGCCGCCCCTCCGCTGCTGAAGCGCATGGCCCTGGCTGGATGGAACGGTCGCAAAGCCGGCCGCGGCTTCTACGATTACAGTGATCCGGCGAACCCCCAGCCGCAACAGCTCACCTAGCGCCGGGCCGGTTGGCAAACCGGCAAAAATTGGGGAAAGATGCGAAGATACATCCTTCGGAAATTTGAGGCCGGCGGATTAGTGCTGCCGGATGGAGCTGCTTGCGGATGACTTACGAAAATCTTCTCTTCGAGACCGGCGACCAGATCGCGCGCATCACTTTCAACCGGCCAGCGGCGCTGAATGCGCTGAACCGTAAGACGGTGGAAGAGCTTGGTGCGGCGCTGGATGTGGTTCGCAGCGATGAATCGATCCGCGCGCTAATCCTCACCGGGGCGGGCGAGAAGGCTTTCGTGGCCGGGGCGGACATCAAAGAGTTGGCGGTGCAGCTTGCGGTGGGGGGCAAGGAAACTTCGCTCTTTGGCCAGGGAGTTTTTCACCGGCTGGAGACTCTAGGGATACCTTCGATCGCGGCGATCAACGGATTTGCACTGGGTGGCGGCTGCGAACTGGCGCTGGCCTGCACGCTGCGCATCGCCAGTCGCACCGCTCGCCTGGGGCAGCCGGAAGTGAAGCTCGGCATCATCCCCGGTTACGGCGGCTCGCAACGGTTGGCACGGCTGTGCGGCAAGGGAGTGGCGCACGAATTGATTCTGACTGGGGACGTGATTTCCGCCGAGGAAGCTCTGCGGATCGGCCTGGTGAATCGGGTGGTGGAACCGGCCGAACTGTTGCCGGCGGCCGAAGCGATGGCCAAGAAAATTATTGCGAACGCGCCGCTGGCGGTGAAGTTTTCGATAGAAGCAATCGAGCGCGGATACGAAATGCCCCAGGAAGAGGGGATGTTTCTGGAGGCGACGCTATTTGGACTGTGCTGCGCCACCGAGGACATGCGCGAGGGAACCCGCGCATTCGTCGAGAAGCGGGCAGCTAAATTTCAAGGGAAGTAGCCGCACGCCGCATGACGCCTGATAAAATTCAGCCCGCCGCGATCACCGGAGCTTTGAGCGCCGCGGGTTTGCGTATCGGCGTGGTGGTGAGCCGGTTCAATCAGTTCATCACCGAGCGGCTGTTGGGGGGGGCACTGGACGCGCTGGAGCGATCGGGCGCGGCGGCCGATCAGATTGAAGTGGTGCGGGTGCCGGGGGCGTTCGAAATTCCGGTGGCCGCGAAACAGCTTGCCGAATCGCACCGTCCGGATGCGGTGATCTGCATCGGATGCGTGATTCGCGGCGATACCGCGCACTACGAATATGTCGCGGGGGAGTCGGCGCGTGGAATTCAGTTGGCGCAAATGGATACCGGGGTGCCGATGATTTTTTGTGTGCTCACTTGTGAAAACCTGGAGCAGGCCATCGATCGCGCGGGGCTAAAAATGGGGAACAAGGGTTTTGAGGCGGGGCTTACGGCCGTCGAAATGGCGAATCTCTCGCGTAAACTTTCCGGTAATTCGGGTTCCGGTGCTGCGACCGCGCCGCGAGCCCGGCGCTCCAGATCTGGCAAGGATTCTGGCCGCGGCGGCCAACGCTAATATGGCAACCTTACGACGCAAATCACGCGAGTTCGCGCTGCAAATGTTGTTCGAGTGGGATCTCGCCCGGCAGCAACCCGCGCAGATCGAACACAATTTCTGGAAGACGGCACGGGCGCAGCAATCCACGCGAAAGTTCGCCGAGCAGCTATTTGAGGGCGCGGTGGGTCACTGCGAGGCTAGCGACACGTTAATCGAAACGCTCTCGGATAACTGGCGGATCGAACGCCTGGCGGTGGTGGACCGGAACATCTTGCGGCTGGCGATCTTCGAGCTTTACTCTGGCTCCGCCCCGGCGCGCGTAATTCTGGACGAAGCTATCGAGCTCGCCAAGAAATTTTCCTCGGCGGAATCACCGGCATTTCTGAATGGAATTCTGGACGCGGCGATGAAGGCCGCGCCGCAGTCTGTTCCGAAAGACTGACTGCCCCGAAGGTCACAACGCCCACCCTTCCCAAATCCGCGCCCACACTCGTGATCTGCGCGGGCCTTATGCTTCGATTGTGCCTTCCATGATGCGGACTGCGGAGCCGCTTACTTTAGGGATTAGGCGTTTCTTTTCTTCGGTGACGGATACGTTGATCTCGCTGGGGCGGCCCATCTCGATTCCTTGCTGAATCGTCAATTGCTGGCCCAGGGCCAGCTTTCCGTGACGCACCAGGTACGCGCCTAGCGAACCTGCCGCTGATCCTGTGGCGGGATCTTCCTGCACCCCCCACGGCAACAATCCCCGGGTCTGCGCTTTGCTTGGGCCGGTCAGGGTGAAGCAGTAGGCCATCACACCGCTCTTGGCCAGCAAACTATACAGCCCGCGGGTGTCCATGCGAATGCGAGCCAGGGCGGCGCGCGAAACAATGGGAACCATCATATTGAAGATACCGGTCGAGACCACCTCGATCGGCAACGCGGAGTCGATGTCCGATGCGCGCAGGCCCAGCGCCTTGGCCAGCGGCGCGACAGAACATGGCGCGCGGCGAAACTGCGCGGGCTTTTGCGTCATGGTGACGCGCTGCGGCCGCCCATTGTGAAACTCGATCTCTACCGGCAGAATTCCGGCCCCGGTCTGTTGCAACACGTGGACCGAACCCTCGGCTGCGGGAACCACGCCTAGCTCGGCCAGCAGAAACCAGGTGCCGATCACCGGATGCCCCGCCAGCGGCAATTCGCTGGTGGTGGTGAAAATTCGCAGGCGGGCGAGGGCGCGATTGTGCGATGGGCGCTGAATGAAAACGGTTTCGGAGAGGTTCATCTCGCGCGCTACGGCCTGCATACGCTGCGCGGAGATCCCGTCGCCGTCGGTGACCACCGCGAGTGGATTGCCGGCGTAGGTTCTATTGGTAAATACGTCCAGTGTAAAAATTCGGCGTTTCACGGTTGTCCTTTAGAGTGCCCGTACGATTTTCACGACGTGATCGAGCACCCGTCGGGTGGTTTCCGGACTGGTAGTCTCCGAGTATACGCGCAGCATCGGCTCGGTGCCCGAGCCGCGCAGCAGGAGCCAGCCAATGTCGCCGAGAAAAACTTTCACGCCGTCGAGATCTTCCTGGCGAACCACCGGCCAATCGAGAATTTCGGTGACTTTGCCGCTGGCGAAAAGTTCGAGCGCGAGTTCTTTCTGTCCGTCGCGCAATTCCAGGTCGACGCGGCCGTAATGATGCTCGCCGAATTCCGCCTGCAACATGGCTACCAATTCCTCGAGGCGCTTGCCGTGCCAGGCCATCACTTCCGCCAGCAGCAGCGCGTTCATGGTGGCGTCGCGTTCCGGCAAGTACAGCCGGGTTCCGATGCCTCCACTCTCTTCGCCGCCCAGCAAAATATTGCCCTCGAGCATGCGGTCGCAGATGTACTTGAAGCCGATCGGGGTTTCCCACACTTTGCGGGAAAATTTCGCAGCAATTTTGTCGATCATTTTCGTGGTGGAAAAGGTCTTGGCGACGTCGCCGTCGAGTTGCCGCGTACCGGCGAGGTGCCAAAACAGAATGGAAAAAATCTGGTGCGGGTTGATGAAAACGCCGTTGCCGTCCACCGCGCCGATGCGGTCGCCATCGCCGTCGGCGGCGAATCCCGCATCATACTTACCCGCCACCACTGCGCGCTGCAGCGCCGCGACGTGCGGCTCGATCGGCTCGGGGTTGACGCCGCCGAAGAGCGGATCGCGGGTGCCGCGGATTTCCTCGCATTGCACGCCATTGCGGGTCAGCAGTTCACGCAATAGCCCGCGTGCGGATCCATGCATAGGATCGACTACAAATCGGAAGTTCGCCTGGCGCAAGCGCTCCCAATCCACCAACTTTTCGATGGTGTCCAGATATGGAGTGCGCACATCGAGCGGATGGAGCAGGTCCTTGCGGGGCGGGAGTGGCGGAACTCCATCTTTGAGCGTGACTGCGAGCTGGGTTTCGATCTGCGCGACGATCGCGGGAGATGCCGAACTGCCGTAGCTGGCCTTGAATTTGATTCCGTTCCAGCGCGCGGGATTGTGGCTGGCGGTGATTTGAATTCCGCCGGCTGCGCCGCGCTGTTTCACCATCAAGGAAATTGCCGGGGTGGGGCAAGCGTGATCCGAAAGCCATACCGGCGTCCCGGTAGCGGCTATGGTTTCGGCGGCTACGCGCGCGAAGTGTTCCGAGCCAAAGCGGGTATCGTAGCCCACGATCACGCCTTTTTCGGGGTGTTCCACACGGACTATGTAGCGCGCGGCCGCGTGCGCCATGATGCAGACATTGTCTCCGGTAAAATCTTCGGCGATTACCGCTCGCCAACCATCGGTTCCAAATTTAATTTTAGTCACGGTTCAGAAGTATAAGCGAAGAGAGGTGCGACGGCCACGCCGCAGTGGATCCAAATATCTCGTTTCCGAACCAAATTGGCACGACTAAACCGTTAAATCTTCATTTGCAGTTTCATTTTTGCGAGTAGCGTTTTGCAGAATCAGAGAACACGCTATCCGGCCGCGTCAGTCAAGAAAAGCCGTCAACTTGGGTTTTGGCCGTCCAAACAAAAGGAGCGGGGTTAGCACCAAGTTGACGGCTCTCTTTTTCGCCGAGATCAGGCAACAAGGTCGTAGCGATCCAGGTTCATAACCTTGTTCCACGCAGCCACGAAGTCCTTAACAAACGCCTGCTGGGAGTCGTCGCATGCATAGACTTCCGCGATTGCCCGGAGCTGGGAGTTGGAACCGAAGACAAGGTCGACACGGGTGCCGGTCCACTTGATTTCGCCGGTGGCGCGATCGCGCCCCTCAAACACGCCTGCGGATGAAGCTGCCTCCCACTTTGTCCTCATATCGAGCAGGTTGACGAAGAAATCATTCGTCAGCGTCTCGGGCCGCTTGGTGAAGACGCCATGCTGGGAATGCCCGAAGTTCGTATTCAACGCGCGCAGGCCGGCGACGAGAACGGTCATCTCCGGGGCAGTTAGCTTCAGCAACTGCGCTCGATCCACCAGCAGCTCCTCCGCTGGTCTTTGCTGGCCATTCTGGCTACTCTTCACGTAGTTGCGGAAACCGTCTGCGATCGGCTCCAGTACGGCGAAGGAGTGCACATCGGTCTGCGCCTGCAAAGCATCCGTGCGCCCGGGCGAGAAAGGCACCTTCACATTGTGCCCGGCCTTCTTTGCAGCTTCCTCGACGCCGGCGCAGCCGCCCAGAACGATCAGGTCAGCGAGGGAGACTTTCTTTCCCCCGCGCTGCGAGCTGTTAAATTCCTTTTGGATCGCCTCCAGCTTCTGCAGAGTCTTCGCTAGTTCGGCGGGCTCGTTCGCTTCCCAATCCTTTTGCGGCGAGAGTCGAACGCGCGACCCGTTCGCGCCGCCGCGCTTGTCGGAGCCGCGGAACGTCGCCGCCGACACCCAGGCAGTGGTAACCAGTTGGGAGATCGACAGTCCGGATTTGCGGATCTTCGTCTTTAGATCAGCAATATCCTGCTCCCCGATTAATTCATGATCCACTGGGGGAACCGGGTCTTGCCATATTTGGGGCTCCTTGGGAACGAGCGGACCCAGATACCGCGAAAGAGGCCCCATGTCGCGGTGCGTCAGCTTGTACCAGGCTTTGGCGAACGCATCGGCGAACTCCTGCGGATGTTCGAGGAAGCGCTTGGCGATTGGAGCATAATTCGGATCCATCTTTAGGGCGATATCGGTCGTGAGCATTCCCGGGGCGTGCCGCTTCGATGGGTCATGGGCATCAGGAACGGTTCCCGCTGCGGATCCATTCTTGGGAGCCCACTGGTGCGCACCGGCCGGGCTCTTCACCAGCTCCCAGTCATAGCCAAACAGGTTTTGCAGGTAATTATTGCTCCACTTCACCGGAGTGGAGCTCCAGGCGACCTCCAAACCGCTGGTGATCGCGTGGGTGCCGTTGCCGTTGCCAAAGCTGTTTTTCCAGCCCAAACCTTGCTCCTCGATGGGAGCACCCTCGGGTTCGACGCCAACATATTTGCCTGCATCGGCAGCGCCATGGGTTTTGCCGAAGGCGTGCCCGCCGGCAATGAGCGCGACAGTCTCTTCGTCATTCATCGCCATGCGGAGGAACGTCTCCCGGATATCGCGTGCCGCAGCGACTGGATCCGGCTTTCCATTGGGCCCTTCGGGATTCACATAAATCAGGCCCATCTGCACCGCAGCGAGAGGATTTTCGAGCTCGCGATCGCCTTTGTAGCGGTCGTCCCCCAGCCACTTGCTCTCTGGCCCCCAGAAAATGTCTTCCTGGGGCTCCCAAACGTCTGCGCGGCCGCCGGCATAACCGAAGGTCTTGAACCCCATCGACTCCAACGCGACGTTACCGGCCAGAATCATCAGGTCGGCCCAGGAGAGTTTGCGGCCATACTTCTGCTTGATCGGCCAAAGCAACCGGCGCGCCTTATCGAGGTTCGCATTGTCCGGCCAGCTATTCAGGGGCGCAAAGCGCTGTGTGCCGTAGCCTGCTCCGCCGCGGCCGTCGCCGATGCGGTACGTACCTGCGCTGTGCCACGCCATACGAATGAAAAACGGGCCATAGTGGCCATAGTCGGCGGGCCACCAGTCCTGTGACGCGGTCATCACCGCATGGAGGTCCTTGATGACGGCGTTAAGATCGAGGGTCTTAAATTCCTTCGCATAATCGAACTGCTTGTCCATGGGATCGGACAGGGTGGAGTTTTGGTGCAGGATCTTCAGGTTCAGCTGATCCGGCCACCAGCGCGCGTTGGTGGGTGCACCCGCAACGGTGTGCCGGTGCGCCCCCATTACCGGGCATTTGGCTTCGGTGGGATTATTGGGTACCGCCGCTGCTGTTCCTGTGAGTTCTTTTTCCATCGGTGCAAGCTCCTTGGAATTAGTCAAAAAATTATTGCGACGAACTACGATAACAATTACGACGTGGAAGGGGACCCGCGCCGTGGTGCGCACTTCGCGCATAGCCCGCGGAAAATTAGTTCGCATTCGCGAAGAACCCGCTTACCCAATGAGCCCGAGGCAGGCCGGGGCACGCCGTACCACTCGATGTCCTCCACATTGCCGCAGCGGTCGCAGATGAAGTGGTGATGGCGCATGCCTTTCGCGTCGTAGCGCGCGGCGCGGCCCTCCAGGGCCACCTCACGCACCAAACCCGCCTGAACCAAGTCCCGAAGATTGTTATACGTGGTGGCCCTCGAGGATCGCGGATCCACGCGATTCACCGCTTCGAAGATTTCAGCCGCCGTGGGATGACTGTTGTGTTTCATCAAAAATGCCATCACCGCGTAGCGCTGCGGAGTGCAACGCAACCCACTGCTCTCTAAAGACTGCCGAATTGCTCTAGCATCCATCACTCATTTAGACTATATCTAATGTGAGATTTTGTCAAGGCTGGTGTTTTTGGTTCCTGCTGCGGGCAGAAGCCTGGCGGATCGGCGAATGTCTGGCTTAGTTCCCTACTGGCACGCGCAGCTTATCGCTGGCGAACGCAACCGGCCCGGGATAGGACGCGCGAATCGATCTCCACACTGCAGGTTCCTGCCCCTCCACGTCGGGAGCAAGATGACTCAGCAACAAACGCTTGGCGCCACTTCCTTGCGCGGCTTCGCCAATTTTGCTTGGCGGGGTATGCAGATCGTACAACTGCGGTGGCGAAGCGGGAGGATCCAGCACGGCGCAATTAAAAATCAGCAAATCCGCGTTCTTCGCCAATTGCACCAGGTTTGGCAGCGCCGATGCATCCATGTCTCCCGAAAAAACCACCACTACTCCCTTATAAGAAATGCGGTAAGCCACCGACGGGCAGTCGCCGTGATGGGTGGCAATTTCCTCCACCACCAAACCATTCTCGTCCACAATCTTGGTGCGCGGGGAATCCAGGCGGATGGCCAGATCGCGAACCACGAACGATTCGTCCGCGCCAAACGTCTTCTGATACCCAAACGCTCCGTCTTTTCCCACCAGCAAATCTACAAATCGCGAGGTCTTGGGGAAAAGTCCCGCGCCGTCGGGGCCAAAAATCCGGTAGGCAATCGGTCCGTCGCTGGTGAGCGCTCGCTCGTTGAAGAAAGCCGCGAGGTCTCCGCTGTGATCGATATGCAGGTGGGTCAACAAGACCGTATCTACTTTTTCTAGATCCAGGCCCAATTCTCCGATCCGCAGGAAGGCACCCGGCCCGGCATCCAGCAAAATCCGGGGTGTCCCTTCCACAACCACGATGAAGCTCGACCCGCCCCTCCCGAACGCCCGTGGCCCGCCAGAACCTAGCACAACAACTTCCAACGCTGGCTTGGCAGGAGTTGCCGGCAGGCAAGTAGCAAACAAAACAGCAACCGCCACCAGGAGCACCATCCGCATCTTCATTAAAGGCGACCAACCGCAAGTCAAGGACACCTCCCGTAGACCCGATGCGGGCGCCCCATATTCAACTGCTAATGCCAGCGGGGCGGGTAGCGGAGACTACAGCAACTCGCGGCGCTTTTCCGCTTCGAGCGCCTTCACAATTTTGCCAACATCCTGGGCGCGGCTGCGCGGACAGATCAGGATGGCGTCGCCGGTTTCCACGACTACCAGATCGTTCACGCCCACTGCAGCAACAAATTTCTTTGGCGACCAAAAATAGTTCCCCTGCGCGTCGAGGGCAAAATGCGGGCCGATCGAAACGTTTTCACCGGCATTCTTCGCCAGGAGTTCGTACACTGCGGCCCAGGAGCCGATGTCGCTCCAGCCTACCTCGGCCGGCAGCACAAACACTGCTCCGCCGTTGCGGGCAGCGCCCTCAGCGGGGCGGGTGGCTGGCTCCATGATGGCGTAGTCCACGGAAATGTTTTCGAGCGCTGGATAAATGCGGCGCAGAGCCTTTTCGTAGCCGCGCGTTCCAATGCTTCGCGATAGGTCCGCCAGCGCTGTGCGCGTTTTTGGCAAGTAGCGCTCTAGATTTTCCAGAAATGTGGAGACGCGCCAGAAAAACATTCCGGCATTCCAGAAATACCGTTTCGCGCGGAGATATTTTCGCGCCACCGGCAATTCGGGCTTCTCGGTGAAGCGGCGGACGGTAAACGCGGTGCGTCCACGCGGTTTCGCGCTTGCGGCGCCGCGTTCGATGTATCCATAGCCAGTCTCGGGCTGGGTGGGAGGGATGCCGAGCACCACCAGATTCCCGGGAGTACGCGCCAGATCGAGCGCCGCACTCAGAATCTTGCGGTATAACTCCGGCTCGGCGATGTAACTATCCGCCGGCAGCACCGCCATCAACGCGTCGCCGTGTTGGTGCGCTAGATGGATCGCCGCCAGCCCAACCGCCGCCGCGGTATTCCGGCCGGCGGGCTCGGACAATGTGTGGGAGCGAGGGACGCCCGGGAGCTCCTTGCGAATCGCGGAGATCTGCCCGTCGTTGGTGACCACCCAAATATTGGCGGTTGAAAACAATGGATGGAGCCGCGCAGCGGTCTCGCGGATCATGGTCTCGCTTCCGGCGATATTCAAAAGCTGCTTGGGGGTGCGGGTACGGCTGCGCGGCCAAAAGCGCGTGCCACGGCCGCCGGCGAGCAACACCGCGCACGCGGGAAGATTCCCGTTTTTCACGAATACACCAGGCGCGACAATTGTTTCTTCGGAATTCCCTGCCCTGCGAGCCTGCGCACCATCTCGTCCGGGCTCGACGGCACGTAAGTGCGCAGCAGCGCGGAACGGCTCTCCGGAACAATTTTGTAACTGCCCAGCGCGGCGGGCAGCAGCCAGACATGCGAGGCCGAGTAGGGCACGGATTCGCCGCCGGCGCCCGCCCATTCCAGGCGTCCGTTACCCTCAAGGAAAATCAGGAGGTCGAAGTGTTCCGGCGCCGTAGCGGCTTCGATCGGCAGGTGAAAATCCCATCGTTCGGTGGCGAAGTACCGGCAGGAAACCAAATAAGTTTCGGTGATCGGGCCGCGCTCGATAGTCACCGGATCGAGTTTTCCGCCAACCTGCTTGCCGAACTTGATGACGTCCAGCGCCTTGTCGACATGCAGGGTGCGCGGGTTGCCTTGGGCGTCGCGGCGGTCGTAATCGTAAACGCGGTAGGTGAGATCGGAGTACTGCTGAATCTCGCAGAGGACCAGGCCTCCGCCGATGGTGTGCGCGGTACCCGCCGGGACGAACACCGCGTCGTCGGCTTGCATGGGAATGCGTGCGAGGTTGTTTTCCGCGGTGCAGTCCTCGATCGACTTGCGAAATGATTCCCGGGTGACCCCGGGCTTCAGGCCCACCAGCACTTCCGCACCTTTGCGGGCAGACACCACGTACCACATCTCGGTCTTGCCGCGTCCGCCTTTGTCCGCCTCGTGGCGCGCCGCATATTCGTCGTGCGGATGCACTTGAACCGAGGGCTTATCGCCGGTGAACAGGAATTTCACGAGTAAAGGAAAACTCTTACCGCCGGCCAGGGAGGCGCCCACCCATTCCGCCGGCAATTGCGGCCACACTTCGCCCAATTTTTTCCCGGCGAACGGGCCGTCGGCAAAGGCGCATTGACTTCCGGTTAGCCAGGCTTCGCCGATGTTTTCGCGCAGGCCGGTTTTGTCGGGGTAAAGCGGCAACAGCGTCCGAGTGCCCCAGGGGCGGGCATCGAAGGCGGGTTCGAGACGAACGGGGCGGAGGTTCACGTTTTCAGGAGAAAAACTTCGTCAAACGGCGAATGCCTTCGTCGAGCTTCTCGATCGAAGCGGCGTAAGACAGCCGCAAGTAGCCGGGGGCGCCGAAACCATCGCCCGGCACTAGCGCCACGTGCGCGCGTTCGAGCATTTCGCGGGCCACCCACGATGAATCGGCCTCGCCCGCAGCGGTCCGCGGAATCGGCGCACCGTTCACTTGGCAGTCGGCGATATTCGGGAAAACGTAGAACGCGCCCTGCGGATCGTTGCAGCGAATTCCGGGGATCGCGCGCAGCCCCGCCACGGTGTGTTTCCGGCGGCGATCGTACTCCGCGAGCATCGCGGCGACGGTATCCATCGGCCCATTCAGCGCGGCCAGCGCAGCGTACTGGGTAATCGAATTGGGGTTCGATGTGGATTGGCTTTGCATCTTGATCACCGCGTCGATTAGCGGCTTGGGCGCCAGCACGTAGCCCAGGCGCCAGCCGGTCATCGCGAAAGTCTTTGAAAACGAACCGATGATGATGACGTGATTTTTCGAATCCGGCTGCGACGCGATGGAGAAAGGCTTGGCGTCGCCATAGACGAAATGCGAATAGCATTCGTCGGAAAGCAGCCAGATTCCGCGCTCGCTGCACAGCGCCAGTATTTTCTTAAATTCCTCGGGCGCAACCACCGCTCCGGTGGGATTCGAAGGCGAATTTATGATCACGATACGCGTTTTCGCGCTCAACACCTTTTCTACGTCTGCCGCGCGCACCCCGAAGCCGTCGCTCTCTTTGCTGTGCACAAAGACGGGCTTGCCTCCGGCGTACTTCACGATGTCCGGATAGCTCACCCAGTACGGCGCGGGGATTACCACTTCGTCGCCGGAATTGATCAGCGAGCAGATCACGTTGAAGAGCGCATGTTTCCCGCCTACGTTCACCACGCATTCGGAGGGCTGGTAGGACGACCCCAATTGGGCGGCGTGCCAAGTGCAAATGGCCTGGCGCAGCGGGGCGATTCCCGCGGTGGCGGTGTACTTGGTGTGGTTCTCGTTGAGGGCGCCGATGGCGGCCTGCTTGATGTGTTCGGGGGTGGCGAAGTCGGGCTCGCCCATGCCGAAATCGGCCAAGTCCACGCCGCGAGCCTTGAGCTTTTCGGCTTCATTGACTACCGCAGCGGTCGGCGAAACGGCGATGCGGTTCACTCGATCGGACAATCGAAAGATCGTCTCTGCTTTGGTTTCCACGCCACTCGACATCGGTTGCTCCCCTAACTCTTTAATGGAGTAACTGCATTCTTCGCCCGCAGCCGCTCTTCCACCGCTGGCGGCACCAAATCCTTCACCGGGCCACCCAGTTGCGATATCTCGCGGACCAGGCGGGAACTTAGGTAGCTGTACTTCTCGCCCGGCAGCATAAACACCGTTTCTATTTCCGGGGCCAGCTTGCGATTCATCAACGCCATCTGCAGTTCGTATTCATAATCGGAAATCGCGCGGATGCCCCGCAGGATCACCCGGGCCTTTTTCTGTCGGGCGTAATCCATCAGCAGGCCGTCGAAAACGTCTACCTCGACGTTGCCCCACCCGTGGGTCGCTTCGCGCAACATTTCCACACGCTCGCTCACCTTGAACAGCGGCTCTTTTTCTCGGTTTTGCAGCACGGCAACGATCAAGCGCTCGAAAATTTTTGCGCCGCGCTCGATCAAATCGAGATGACCGTTGGTGACCGGGTCAAACGAGCCGGGATAGATGGCGGTGACGGGTGTCATCTCGAAGGGTCTTCAATTCGCAATTCTAACCTATAAGGTCAGCGACCAAGCCAAAAAATGCGTTGGCGAGCCCGCTGGCCGATTCGTTGCAAAATCGGAGACCGGACACTATGCTGAACGTCTAATCATTTGCATCAATCGGCGAACAGGAGCGGCAATGAAACCCGGTGGATCTGTGGTAATTATTGGGTGCGGAATTTTGGCGTCGCTTGCGGCGGTTCCGCGTTCCGAGGCGCGCTGGGGGGCTGCACTCCCGCAGGCCGCGGGCGGAAGCCCTGCGCCTGCGAAACACTCGGCGACAGCGAACGCATTGGAGACTGCCTTTGAGCCCCTTGCCCGCTGGAGGGCAGCGGTGCTGGCTGGCGACAAAGCAGCCCTGGCGGCCCTTTACAGCACTGCGCCGCCGGCCGACACCAAGGCGCCCGAGGGTGAATCGCAGGATCCCAACCAGGAGCCGGAGTATTGGTCCGAAATGAAGGCACGAGGTTTGAGCAGTTTCGACGTGAAAATATTGGAGATTCGCCGGCCGCGGCCTGACGTCGCACAGGTGGTGCTGCGATTTGCCCTGACGTTTCACACCAGCACGGGCGAAGTTCCTTACGTCAACGGCGCCAGCCAGGCCTGGGTGCAGCAAGGAAACGATTGGCGGATCGTCGCGACGCAACGCGGCAACGTGGCTCCCAAAACTGCGCGGCGGCTGCCCGAACCAGCCGTTCCCAATACCAACCTGTACCCCGAACCCCAGCAAGCGCGGCCCGAAATCGATTCCGCGCTGGCAGCGGCCACCAAGGATCACAAGCGGGTGATCCTGGTTTTCGGCGGGAATTGGTGCTACGACTGCCACGTTCTGGACGCGACGTTCCATTCCAAGGCGATCGCCCCGCTGGTGAACGCGAATTACCACGTGGTTCACATCAACATCGGTGATTACGATCAGAATTTGGACTTAGCTGACAAATATCAAGTGGCGCTGAAAAAGGGTGTTCCGTGCCTGGCCGTACTTGACCCTGACGGCAAGCTGGTTTTCAGCCAACAGCAGGGCGAATTCGAGTCCACCACGAAGATTGGGCCGGAAGACGTTACTAAGTTCCTCGATCAATGGAAGCCCAAGCGGTAAGGTGCGCCGATTTGAATCGCGGTCTAAATTGGTCGGCATTTAAACCATTGCTAGCACAGGGTTTGCCATCCAGTTGCTACCACTACAGGCTTGACAACCCACCCCGCAGAGCATAGTATTTGAATTGCGACTGATTTAGTCGTACATTACCGTGCTCAAACTTTCTAAGAAAGCGGACTACGGACTCATAGCTCTTAGGCACTTGGCCGTCCATTACGACGGGGGATCCTTCAGCGCGTCCGACATCGCCGAGGCTTACGGAATCTCGAGTACGCTGATGGCCAAGATTCTTCAGAAATTGGCGCGGGAAGGGCTGGTAGTGGCGCGCTACGGTTCCACGGGGGGATATCAGCTGAACCGGCACCCCTCGAGTATCACCATTTTGGAAGCGATTCGGGCGGTTGAGGGGCCGCTGTTCATCACTTCGTGCGTGACGTCGCACGGTGAGTGCAGCCAGTCGATTAAGTGCACCATCCGCCAGCCGCTACGGCGCGTAAATGAGAGCATTCTGGAAGTTTTCAGGAAAGTAACGATTTCGCAGATGGCCGAGGACGCACCAGCGTCCGAAGTCGTCGAGCTTACGATTTAGGAGATTAAGAATGGCCATCCAGCTTCCGGTGTATTTGGACAATCACGCGACAACGCCCGTCGATCCGCGGGTATTGGACGCTATGCTGCCGTATTTCCGCGAAGTCTTCGGAAATAGTGCCAGCCGCAATCACGAGTTTGGTTGGAAAGCGGAAGAAGCGGTGGAAAACGCTCGCGCGCAGATCGCCAAGCTGATCAACGCCTCGCCCAAAGAGATCATCTTCACCAGCGGCGCGACCGAATCCGATGGCCTGGCCATCCGCGGCATCGCGGAGATGTACCGCGAGAAAGGCAACCACATCATTACCCAGGTGACCGAGCACAAAGCGGTGCTGGATACCTGCAAGCGCCTGGAAAAAGAGGGCTACGAAGTCACCTATCTGTCGGTGCAGAAAGATGGCCGGATCAGCCTGGACGATCTACGCCGCGCGATCACCCCGAAGACGATTCTGATCACCATCATGTACGCGAACAACGAAATCGCGGTGCTCCAGCCGATCAACGAAATCGGCAAGATCGCCAAGGAAAAGGGCATTTTCTTCCATACCGACGCGGTGCAGGCGGTCGGCAAGATTCCGGTTGACGTCCAGAAAGACGGGATCGACCTGCTTTCGATTTCCGCGCACAAGATTTATGGGCCCAAGGGCGTCGGCGCGCTGTACGTTCGCCGCCGCAACCCGCGCGTGCAGCTGGTGGCGCAGATCGATGGCGGAGGTCACGAGCGCGGTATGCGTTCGGGCACGCTCAACGTTCCGGGCATCGTCGGGTTGGGCAAAGCATGCGAATTGTGCATGGCCGAGATGGCCGAGGAAAGCGTCCGGCTGAAGGCTCTGCGCGACCGCCTGACGAAAGGCATCATGACCCAGCTCGATGAGACGTTCATCAACGGTTCGATGGAGCATCGTCTGCCGCACAGCGTGAACATCAGCTTTGCTTACGTGGAAGGCGAATCGATGCTGATGGGTATCAACGACGTGGCGGTTTCCAGCGGCTCGGCCTGCACTTCGGCCACCCTGGAGCCCAGCTACGTGCTCAAGGCTTTGGGGGTGGGCGAAGATCTGGCGCATACCTCGATCCGCTTCGGCATCGGGCGCTTCAATACCGAGGAAGAAGTGGACTACGTGGTTAGCCGCGTGGTGGAAACGGTTCAGCGCTTACGCGAACTTTCCCCGCTCTACGAGATGGCCAAAGAGGGCATCGACGTGGCGCACTTGAATTGGAAAGCGGAAACCGCGTAATCGCGGATTTCGCGAGTTTAAAGCAGTAGCAGGGCAGCAATATTATTCGAGTTTGAGGCTGACAGGAGAATCCAATGGCTTACAGCGACAAAGTGATCGAGCACTATAACAACCCCCGCAACGTCGGATCGCTCGATAAGAACGATAAGAACGTGGGAACCGGCTTGGTCGGGGCCCCGGAGTGCGGCGACGTAATGAAGCTGCAAATGAAGGTGAATCCGTCGACGCACATCATCGAGGAAGCCAAGTTCAAAACCTTTGGCTGCGGCTCGGCCATCGCCAGCTCGTCCCTGGCCACCGAATGGGTGAAGGGCAAGACGGTGGAGCAGGCACTCTCGATCAAGAACACGGATATCGTGCGCGAGCTTTCCTTGCCACCAGTCAAGATTCACTGCTCGGTGCTGGCCGAAGACGCGATCAAGGCGGCGTTGACGGACTGGAAGAAGAAGCAAGGCATCGAAGTGAAGCCGGAGACTGCCTCCGCGCATTCCTAGTCGAATTGCACGGTAACGGGCAAAGAACATGATCCACGTAACCGAAAGAGCTGCGGCTAAAATTCGCGAGCTGCTGCGCAAGGACGGCGTTCCCGAAGATGCGGGAGGTCTGCGCGTCGGAGTGCAAGGCGGGGGCTGCTCCGGGCTGACCTACGCGATGCGTCTGGACACCCAGTCGCGGGACCGCGACAAGGTGGTCGAGGAGTTTGGGGCGCGCCTGTTCGTCGATCCGAAGAGCTATCTGTACCTCAACAACACCGTCCTGGACTATCACGAAGACCTGATGAAGCAGGGGTTCGTCTTCCAGAATCCGCAAGCCACGCGCAGCTGCGGATGCGGCAGTTCGTTTACCGCTTAACCGCCCCCGAGAGGCCATCCCAATTGGACGGACGGCGCCCGGCGCGAGCCGGCCTCGGTCGTGGCATGGCGAGATTTTCGGGCCGTGGCAGAAGCCTTGGGAAATGGATGAACGCACCTTCGACCACAATTCGTGAACCGGGCCGTGAACCCGGGGTGAATTGCTGGCAATGCGGCGCGGCCGCTCACGGCGAGCATTTCTGTCCGGCGTGCGGAAAAATTCAGCCCCTGCCGCCCGACGCCACTTACTTCGATTTTTTCGGAGTGCCACCGCAGTTGGTAATCGAGAACGCGGCGCTTGAGTCGCGCTTCCACAAGCTCAGTTGGAGGCTTCATCCCGACAATTTCACGCATGCCACCGAATTCGAGCGCAATCTTTCGCTGCAGCGGTCGTCGGAGCTAAACGATGCATATCGGGCGCTGCGCGAACCGATTTCTCGCGTGGAATATCTGTTGGCCCAGCGCGGGATGCGCCGCGAAGGCGCGGCTAAGCAGAAAGCGCCGCCGGAATTGCTGGAAGAAGTGTTTGAATTGAACGAATGGCTCGATGAGCTGCAGGAGAATCGCGCGGCGGCTTCCGGCCCGGCTCCTGCCGAACTGTTGCAGCGTCTGGAGCAGGCGCGTGACAATTTCCAGGAAAAGCTGGGCAGTGTGGATGCGGAGCTCGAGCAGGTTTTCCAGGAATGGGACCAGGCTATCGGCGCAGCGGGTGGACCGGATGCGCAGCAAGCGATCCTCCATCGGTTGAACGAAATACTCAATCGCCGCTCGTACATCCGCAATCTGGTGGCGGGCGTGCAAACTCGATTAGCGGGAGCGTAGTCCTGAAGGCGGCGGGGCATTACCCGCGCTGAAAAATGTCTTCGGCAGCTTCCGATCGAAAGATTTATGAGGAACCATGGGACGCGTAGTCGGAATTGACCTCGGCACCACCTACAGCCTGATTGCCTGGCTCGACCCGGCCACCGGCACGCCGCAGTGCATTCCCGGACCATACGGCTCGGCGTTGTGCCCTTCGGTGGTCAGCGTCGACGAAAACGGCAAGATTCTGGTTGGCGAGCCGGCGCGCCAGCGTTTGCTGACCCATTCCGAGCGCACCATCTACTCGGTAAAAAGATTGATGGGCCGCGGCGTCGCGGACGTGCAAGATGAGCTAAAGATATTTCCCTTCCGCATCGATGCCGGCAGCGAAAACGTAATCCGTGTTCGGCTGGGCGACCGCACCTTCACTCCGCCGGAGATTTCTTCTTTCATCCTGCGCGAGCTGAAGGGCTGGGCTGAAACGTTTTTCAAGGAAGCGGTCGACCGCGCCGTGGTTACCGTTCCTGCGTATTTCAACGATGCGCAGCGCCAAGCCACCAAGGACGCCGGACGCTTGGCCGGTCTGGAAGTGCTGCGGCTGGTTAACGAACCAACCGCTGCGGCGCTGGCCTATGGCCTGCACAAGCAGAAACGTGGACATGTGGCCGTTTATGATTTTGGCGGCGGAACGTTCGATATCTCGACGCTCAAGCTGATCGCCACCGATGAAGGCGATATCTACCAGGTGCTTTCCACCAATGGCGATACCCACCTCGGCGGCGACGACATCGACAACGTCTTGCTGGCACTGACGCGCTCCGAAATCCAGCAGAAATTTTCGGTCTCGCTCGAGGATCATCCCGAAGCCGTTCAGGAGCTGCGCAAAGCGATCATCGCCGCGAAGCACACTCTCTCCAACGAGGAATCCGCCACGGTGCGTTTCGCGCTCGGCGGCCGCAGCGGCGCCGAGGCTTACCAACGGCGGATCACTCGCGCCGAATTCGAAGAGCTGATTCGTCCGATCGTGGCGCGCACCATGGGACCGGTGAAACTGGCGCTCGCGGACGCCAAGCTGGCGCCGAAAGAATTCGATGAAGTGGTTTTGGTCGGTGGCTCCACGCGAATTCCGCTGGTGCGCCACACGGTGGGCGAGTATTTCGGGCGAGCTCCGCATTGCGAGCTGAATCCCGATGAAGTGGTGGCCCTGGGCGCCGCGGTGCAGGCGGATATTCTGGAGTCCGGCGTCAAAACCATGTTGCTGCTCGACGTTACTCCGCTTTCCTTGGGCATCGAGACCATGGGTGGGGTGATCGCTAAGATTATTCCGCGAAATTCCACGATTCCGGCTAGCGCTCAGGAATTGTTTACTACCGGCGTCGAGAATCAGACCGGGATCGACGTGCACGTGCTGCAAGGCGAGCGCGAACTGGCCAAGGATTGCCGCTCGCTGGCGAAATTCCAGTTGCGCGTGCCGCCCGGCCCGGCTGGGCTGGCGCGCATCGAAGTGAAATTCCTGATCGACGCCAACGGAATTCTACAGGTGGCGGCGCGCGACCTGCGCACCGAGACCCAGCACAGCATCGAAATTCAGCCGAGCTACGGTCTCAGCGATACCGAGATTGAAAATATGCTGGAAGCATCGATCGATTTCGCCGAGCAGGATTTTGAGGAGCGCCAGCGTATCGAAGCGCGAATTGAAGCCGACGCTATTCTCACCGCAACCAGCAAGGCGCTGCAGAACGCCGGCGACGCGGATCTGCCTGCGGCAGAACGCGCATCCATCGAGAAATCGGCGGGCGCGCTGCGCACCGCTGCCGCCGGACAAGATTACAAGTTGATGCGCCAGCGCATCGACGAACTGAACCAGGCCACCAATCATTTGGCCGAGCTGGTAATGAACGGCGCGCTGCAGTCCGCATTCGAAGGCAAGCGCCTGGACGACGTATAGACAACCGCAGTAGCGAGTACGCCCCGCGGTGGCGGGAAGGAGCCAAGACATGGGCGGCACGAATCCCTACATCGAACAAGCAAAATACGTACCGGCGACGAAAAAATATAAGGTGAACTTCATGCGCGAGGGCAAGATCGTAGAAGTGGATCCGGCTAAGGTGCCATACGGCCGCGAGGGCTTGCCCGGCAGCATTCTGGATCTCTCCAGTGGCTTTCATATGGGCCTGGACCACGCCTGCGGCGGTGTGAACGCCTGTTCTACCTGCCACGTGATCATTCACGAAGGACTGGAATCCTGCAACGAGCCGACGGATGCCGAACTGGATGAGTTGGACATGGCCCCCGGCGTTACCCAGAAATCTCGCCTGGGTTGCCAGTGCGTTCCCGATGGAACACAGGATCTGGTGGTGGAAATTCCGGAGTGGAATAAGAACTACGCTAAGGAAGCTGACCACTAGAACCGGTTGGGTAGCCCCGAGATGAGTTTCGCGGCTACCGCAGCCCGCCAAGGCCGAGTCAAAAGCGTAGAGAACCCCGGTGTAAAATCGACACCCTGGGGCACCCACTTCGCTTCGCCCAGCGCCGGGAGGACTTGCAGAAATGCCTAACACTTTCGATTGGGATGACATCGACGAAATCGGCATCCAGCTCGCCGAGAAGCATCCCGATACCGACCCGCTGACCGTCCGCTTCACCGACCTTCTGCAGTGGATCGCCGCGCTTCCGGGCTTTACCGGCGACCCGCTAAAATCGAACGAGGCAAAGCTAGAGGCCGTCCAAATGGCGTGGCACGAAGAATACAAAGAGAATCATAGCTAACCCGGAGTCCCGCGACGCCGTCCGACCATCCTATCGACATCGGCCTAATCCACGCTACGAGGTGAGCATGCCTGAACCAGACCTGCGCTATCCGATCGGAAAATTCCAGAAGGATGATTCGCCCAGCCCGGAAAACAATCGCCGCCACATCGCGGAAATCGAAGCGGCGCCCGCGCAATTGCGCAGGGCAGTCGACGGCCTCACGTCCGCGCAGCTGGAAACGCCGTATCGGCCCGAGGGTTGGACGGTCCGCCAGACGATCCATCACGTGGCCGACAGCCACATGAACGCGTACGTCCGGTTCAAACTGGCGCTCACCGAAGACGCCCCCACCATCAAGCCATACTCCGAAGCATTGTGGGCGCAAACCGCGGACAACCAGGAGCCGGTAGAGACTTCTCTGGCTCTGCTCGAGGCTTTGCATCACCGCTGGAGCAAGCTGCTCCACAGCATGAAGGAATCCGACTACACGCGCACGCTGGTTCACCCGGAAAGTGGAGTTGTGCCGCTGCACGTGCAACTTGCGATTTACGGCTGGCACGGCCGTCATCACACTGCCCACATCACCGCACTGCGCGAACGCAACGGCTGGAAGTAAGCCGCGGACCTCTTAAGCGCACTACGGGCGGCGCAACCATGACGCCGCCCGTGAAATGACCGCGCGTTTCCCCGTGTCGGAACGTCGCGAGTGGTCCGCTGGCGGCAGCCCGTTTCGAATGGGCTCAGTTCCCCTATGCCATTTCCGCTTGCTACCTTTGGAAGTCCCTTCCCGCCATCAGGTTGAAGCTCAATCCAATGAATGTTCATATGGCCATCCGCCTGCACTCCCGTCCCTCGCTTCCTGGCAAAGACCTCGGTCGGGTTCGACCGGCAAATGGTCACTCCAAAAGAAACTTTAATTTGACATCTCTCCGGGCGGCCCCGGCGCATAATATATCCGAGGGGCAAGGAGACCCTGGAGATGAGCGCGTCAAAAATAACGAACATCGCTATCGTTTTGGCCCTGATCGTACTTGCAGCATTGCTAGGCGTTGGCTACGGCGTCTCGCATGCGAGCGACAAACCTCCTTCGCCGGGCACGGCTGCGCCGGATTTCACCTTGAATTCGCAGGAAGGCACTCCGGTGAGCCTGCATGATTATCATGGAAAGTGGGTGGTGCTCTATTTTTATCCCAAGGATTTTTCGAGCGGCTGCACGGTGGAAGCGCACAATTTCCAGCGCGACTTGGCGCAATATCAGGAAAAGGGTGTGGTGATCCTGGGTGTGAGTGTGGATTCCGCGGATTCACATCAGAAGTTCTGCACCAAGGAAGGCCTGAACTTCAAGCTTCTGGCCGACACCGATCATAAGGTTTCCGAGGAATACGGGTCGATCATGAACCTCGGGGTGAAGAAACTGTCTGCCCGGCACACCTTTATCATCAGTCCGGACGGCCTCATCGCCCGGGAATATCTCGATGTGAAGCCGAGCGACCACAGCGCAGAGCTATTGGCTGAGCTCACCGAATTGCAGAAAACATCGGCCGCAAAGTAGCTCTCCGGCCGTACCAGATGCCTGGGATTATCATCGGGTCAACTGGAATAGGGCGTAGCGACGCGCCGTGAGCTACATGCAGGCATGGATTCAGCCGCAGATTCGCTGGCACCCTTCGTCGTATTTGTCCTGGTTGCACTTGCCTTAGTGGCTGGCGCAATCACGGCATTCTAGATCACCCCAGTTTTTATACCCATAACCATCACATAACCCACGCTTTTTCAATAGCATAGCCGGGGCACGTTCGGTCGCTCCGATGCATCTAACAAAGTACAGATCGAGGGGTTTAATACTCGCGCGTCGGCGGTGGTGTAAAGCACCGAGGACCGCCTAGGATTCGCGACGCGCAGGGATTTCGGTATCACCATTCGGAGGATTTACGTGTTGGAACTTGGGTCCACGCGTATCGCAAGTTCGCCAGTCCGCAGCAAGCATGACGCTTGCTGGGAACCCGCGCGTTCTGGCCGAAACTCGCTCTCGAAAAACCTTCCCGCCCCGCGCGCTCTGGCACTGTTTGCGCTTGTAGTTGTGTTGTCGTGCGCGACGGCACCCTGCTCATTCGCCGATGCTGGAGTGATCCTGAATGAGTCTCTGGACACCAGCGTCGCGCGCATCACCGGCTCTGGCCACAGCGCCGTCTATCTTTCGAATATCTGTCCGGATGGTTCACCGGTAAAAATGCGGTTATGCCGGCCCGGCGAGCAAGGGTCGGTAATCAGCAATTACACCACCCTGGGCGAAGACCAGCCTTACGAATGGAATATCGTTCCGCTCAGCGTGTATCTGTACGGGGTGGAAGATCCGCAAGATCGTCCGCTGGCCAGCTCCCGGGCAATCAAAGCGGCGCTCGAAGAGCGCTACCGCGAAAACTATCTACAAACGATCTGCACGGACGCGCGCTGCCTCCACAGTAACACCGCCGAATGGCGCGAAATGGTCGGCGCCACGCTCGAGCGCAGCATGTATATGTTTGTGGTGAAAACCTCGGTCGAGCAGGATCGCGCGCTCATTGCTCGGTTCAACTCACAGCCGAACGTGAACCACTTCAATGGGATGATCAGGAATTGCGCCGACTTCACCCGCCGGGTGATGAATTCGTATTTCCCCAAAGCGGTGAAGCGGGATTACATCAACGATTTTTTCATGACTAGTCCCAAAGCGGTGGTGCGTTCGCTAACGAAATATGCGGATGAGCATCCGGAACTCGACTTGCGGGTTCTGCATTTCGCACAGGTGCCCGGGACGATCAAGCGCAGCAGCGAATGCCGAAGCGGGACCGAACAGTTGTATCACTCGAAGAAATTCCTGGTTCCTATGGCCGTTTTTGCATGGTACGGCATTCCGGCTGTCGCCGCGTCCTACGAGATCACCGGCCGGTTCAATCCTCAGCACCAGTTCGAGGCACACCCCTCTGTTGAAGCCTTGGGAGCGGTTGCTGACCTGAGCGACCGAACTGTAAGTGGGTATACGGTCAGCGTTCAGCAGCTTGCCGCGGAAGAAGCGCTCGAAAGTGAGGAAATTGTTGGCACCCAGAACGACTGGAAACAGTACCGCGACAACCTCGGTGCAGCAGTGGACGAAGCCATCCACGAAGAAATCATCCCTAACCGCGGGTATTTGAAGCGTGTTTTCAGGGTACTGAATGAAGCAGGCACGATCTCCGTCGATGAACGGGGAGCGGTGTGGATGAGCTTGCCGGATCAACAAGCGCCGGCGCGCGTGGGTTTGAGCGCCAGCAATATTTTGGCCCCGGATTCAGACGCACAGATTGCCTGGCAAATCGTTCTCGGGCGCATGGAGAGCGAACTGAACAGTCCCAAGCATAGCCGCGAGACTGCCGTGGAATTCCGGCAGGATTGGTCGCGCTTGGTGGACAGCCGCAGCAAGCGCCAGATCTTAGCGGCAGCCGGGCAAGTACGGCCCAGCGTGCCGCCCGCTCGTTCTCAGCCAGGGGCGACAACATCATCGTGGCGATAGACTTCCGGCAAACCAACCGTCAGCAGTTTGGATCCAGGGCCCGCAATGCCATAGCGGCGCGCGATGCGGCACCTGCGCCAAGTTTTGAGAGCTAGTTTTGAGAGCTGCGTGTAAGCAATATCGCGGCCCAAGCTAGCAGGGGCTCGGGCCGCTGGTTGGTGCGCGACGCTACAGTCTAGGGATAAGGCAAGTAGCGCCACAAATCGTTCATAAGGCTGTTGCCATTGCTTCCGGTAGAATCGAAGCCTTCACCGCCGAACATCCAGAGCTGCCCGTGTGTGTCGGTCCAGTAGCCGGGCCCCCAGCGCCCGCCTGGGTTGCTGGTTACGTGTGGATACACGGCCGGATTCACCTCAATGCCATAAATGCCGGCTTGATCGACGGTACTGGGGCCCTTCACCCACTCCCAACTTCCACCGGTGAACTCCCAGAGGTCGCTGAGCGAACCATTGCTGGTGGAATCGTATCCTTGGCCACCGAAGAGCCAAAGATTTCCGCTCGAATCGGTCCACGCCGCGGAACTCCAACGGGCCCCGGGAACGGGGGCCATCGGAGTATAAACACCGGTCTGGTTGACCGTGGAAGATCCAGCCACCCACGTCCATTGGCCTGCAGAATATTCCCACAGATCGTTGAGTGCGGCTGGCTGGCCCGATGCACCGTAGTCAAATCCACCGAATAGCCAGAAGTTGCCGGAGCTATCCAGCCAAGAAACTGACGCCTGGCGTCCGCCGGGAACATTGGAAGCGGAGGCGGTGCCAAGAGTGCCGTAGACGCCTGCTTGGTTGACAACATTGTCGCCGCCTACCCAAGTCCACTCCTTGGATGTGGTGTTAAAGGTCCAAAGATCGTTGAGCAAGCCATTGGCGCCGGTGGAATCGTCGCCTTCACCACCGAACATCCATACGGTGCCGGTGGAATCGATCCTCGCGGTTGCACCCCACCGTCCACCGGGGTAGTTGGTGGTTGTGGTGACACCTTCGGTTCCATAGTTGCCGCCGGAATTAACACCGCTACCACCCACATGGGTCCATGTTGGTGGAGTAGTGCTCGTGTTGCACTCCCACAAGTCGTTAAGTAAACCGGTGTTCCCGTCTTGACCGCCGAACAACCACAGATTGTTGCTGGAGTCGGTCCAGGTAACTGCACCCCATCTGGCTGTAGGATTACTGAATTCCGCCAATTGCGTCCACCCATTGAAGATTGACCCAAAGTAATTCCCGGTGCCCGAGTACTCCCACATATCGCTAAAAAAGGCGGGCTGCGGACTAACCGTGCTGTCCCAGTTGTATCCGTAGCCTCCAAACAACCACAGGTTTCCATTCACGTCGGTCCAGGTTGCTGGAAGTCGACGGCCTCCCGGACTATCCGTGTCTTGGGTGGGAGTAGTCGGAGGCGTGGATGGAGGAGGAGTGTACTGGCCGATCGCATTGCCGGTATTCGATCCATCCATCCAAGTCCAGTCATTGTGTCCGCAATCGACTACCACGGTGGTGACGTCAGCCGTGGCGGTTCCCTCGTAGCCCCAGATAAGGCAACCTTGCGTTTGGGTATTCGATTTGATGAAAAGAGTCACGTCGTACGAGCTGTTGTAGGCAATGGGAGTGGGAAATGTGAAGGGGCCATTGCCTGGAACCGTCAAATTATCGCCGCCATTGTCCTGCAAAACCATATTGCCGGTGGATCCGACCAAGCCCACCACCTGGCCGCCGATGCTGAAGAAGGCCGCCGGGCAGATTACCTGCACGTTGGTCACGCTGGCCGAAGCCGTCCCGGTACCGTTGGTTACGGTGCAGGCCTGCGCCGGAGTGTTTGGTTGGGTGAGAATGGTGACGGCATAAGTGGCTCCCGGGAGCAGTAAGGTCGGGAATGTGAAGGTACCGCTCGCATTAATCGTCAGGTTAGCGCCGCCATTATCCTGTAATACTAAGCCGGTGCCTTGCAGGCCGCTCACCGAGCCGCCGATCGACAACGTGGCGGTCGCGCATGTTACTTGTACGGTGGTGACATTGGCCGTGGCCGAGCCGCTGCCGTTCGCGACTGTGCAAGTCTGCGCTGGAGTGGTCGGCTGGGTGAGGATCGTAACAATAAAAGGTTTGCCGCTAGCAATGGCGGTGGCGAAGGTAAAGGTGCCGTTCGCGGTGATGGTCAGGTTGTCGCCACCGTTATCCTGCAAGACCAGTCCGGTGCCGGTAAGGCCGGCTACCGCGCCGCCGATGGTGTAGGTGGTAGACGATGAGTTGCCGGTTCCGCCAGAGCTGCTTTTGGACTGAGGAGTGCCGGTGCAGCCGAACATGACAGACATGGCCAGAATGACCACGAGCGACTTGGTGAAGGAATTCATATTCATCTTCCTTTTCATGCATCAAATCTGATAACTGGCATTGAATGTTACGAATAGCTCTGCCGCTGGATGCTGCGCAAACTGGAGTTTCAGTTCCTCAAGGCGTGCCGATGGCAGGAACGGTGCTCGAGTAACTCACTTGTGTTTCCGAAACCAGTTCTTCTCGGTTACCAATTCGGACAGTGACACTGCCCCACAGTCATTCATGATATTCGGGTAGTGGACCCAGGAGGACAACGATAGTTTTGCTGGCTGGTTATCAAACGAGTATTAGTACTCACAAGTGCGAACAGCACCAGGAGCTGCGCTTTCTGGTGCTGCTCGGGGACTTCTCCGATTACCGACAATTTCCGAGCTCTTGGCTGCAGATGTTGACTCTTGCGATGCGGATATCTCTCGATTATTCTTCGGGCTAGAGGCGAACCGGCCACTCATCTGTGTTAATTCTTTAAACAAGGTTGTCGAGACAGCCTCTTTCTGACTTCTCATCTGCGGCTACAATCGGCCAGTAGTGTCGGTCCAGCAATGAATCCAGTTCAGAGGGTGACGGGTACCCAACTGGCATAACCTTTCACGGGACGCTAAGCCGTTAGGTTGACGCTGCCAGCCGTTCCTGCACCGCGTTCCCTGGTGTCCGCAGGCCTTGGCTCGTAGTCAGGACCAACCGAGGCGCAACGATCCCGGCCATTATGGTTTTTGAAAGCTGGCGGGAATTTCTTGTGCGCTGAGACGAGTGCCGTTGCTTTCGCCGGCTTGGGCCGGCGCCGGAATGAAAGGAGTCCTTATGGGCAGGTTTGGCATCATGGCCGGGTTGGTCCTACTCTTTACGACGAGTCTAATGGCTCAAGATCAGAAGGGCGTGGTTCCTGAGGACTCTCATCCTATAGAGTTCGCCGCCGGGTACACCTTTATTAGCTATCAGGAAGCGCCGAGCCTAACCACGAACAATAGCGGCGTCACGGCAACCGCGATCTACTATGACAACCAAGTTGGTGTGGAGGCCGATTTCACCGATACTTACGGCTCCCAGAGCGGAAAAACCGCGAACCTCCTGTTTGCCGGCGGCGGAGTGCGCTACCGCCTCCCGCACTTCCGATCCGTTGACCCCTGGATCCATGGCGTGGTGGGGTATTCCTACATCTCGCCGAAGCTTTCTTACGGAGCCAACAATGCGTTTGGCTACAAACTCGGCGGTGGATTCGACATTAATCCACGCCACGCCCGAATCGGATATCGGGTTTCCGCCGATCTGATCGGCACCCACTTCTTCAGCACCTATCAAATGAGCCCGGAAGTGACCGTGGGGATCGTTTTCAAACTGCATCCAAACTGGTAGAGCGGAGTGGTCGGGTTGGAGTTTACGGCGCCTGCTTTAGCGAAGCCTCCCGAATGGCCTTGAACTCCGCGTTCGCCACCCATTTCGGCATTTTGGGATCATTTGCCACGCGGTATCCCAGCAGGAAACAGAGATGGCAATCGCTGGTTAAACGCCCGGTCTGTTCCATGATTGCCGTCACATCCCTTGGCGGTCCGAAAATGCCGAAATCAGCTGCGCCCGCGGCGGAGCGCTTTCTCACCCGGAAACTTTGCCGATTTGCCCAACTCCTGTTCGATTCGCAGCAGCTGGTTGTATTTCGCGACGCGATCGGTTCGCGATGCTGATCCGGTCTTGATCTGCCCAGTGGCCATGCCCACTACGAAATCTGCGATGAAAGTGTCTTCCGTTTCTCCGGACCGATGCGAGACGATTGACGCGAAACCGGCCTTTCGCGCCATCTCGATGGCTTCAATCGTTTCGGTTACGCTGCCGATCTGATTCAGTTTGATCAGGATGGCGTTTCCAGCCTTCTCCGCGATGCCGCGCGCCAGCCGCTGGGTGTTGGTGACGAACAAATCGTCGCCCACCAATTGCACTTTGCCGCCCAGCTCGCGGGTGAGCAGTTTCCAACCTTCCCAATCATCCTCGGCCAAGCCGTCTTCGATCGAAACGATCGGATACTGGCGCACCCAATCCGCGTAGAAGCGGATCATGTCCTCCGAGCTGTGTTCTGATTTGTCCGACTTCTTGAAGACGTACTTCCCGCTGGCGCGGTCATAAAATTCGCTGGATGCCGGATCGAGAGCGATCGAGACTTGCTTTCCAGGGGTGTAACCGGCGGCGGTGATGGCCTCCAAAACGCGCTCGACCGCTTCCACGTTGGATTTCAGATTGGGCGCAAATCCGCCTTCGTCGCCCACCGAAGTGGAATATCCGTTTTTCTTAAGGACCGCTTTCAGCGCATGGAACACCTCGATGCCCCAGCGCAGTCCCTCGCCAAAGCTGGGCGCGCCCAGCGGCATGACCATAAATTCCTGCAGGTCCACCGAATTATCCGCGTGCGCGCCTCCGTTCAAAATATTCATCATCGGCACCGGCAGGGTGGTTCCACCGCCCGCCGATTTTTTCCCGATGTACGCGTAGAGCGGCTGGCCGGCTTGAGCCGCCGCGGCGCGCGCGGTGGCCATCGAAACCGCCAGAATGGCGTTCGCGCCGAACTTACCCTTATTGGGAGTGCCGTCGGCGGTGATCATGCGGCGGTCCACTGCCGCTTGATCGGAAGCGTCCATGCCCCGCACCGCTTTAGCAATTTCCCCGCGTACGTGAGCGACGGCCTTCAATACTCCCTTGCCCAAATAGCGCGACTTGTCTTGGTCGCGCAGCTCGAGCGCCTCATGCTCGCCGGTGGACGCGCCAGATGGCACCGCCGCTCGTCCCCGCGTCCCTCCCGATAGAATCACGTCGGCCTCGACCGTAGGATTTCCCCGCGAATCGATGATTTCCCGCCCGATGACGCCTATGATCGCTGTCGCGCTTGACGCACCGCTCCCGCTTGCGGTCTTCCTGGGCTGGTGGCTGGGCTTCTGGGCCGGGGTGCGGGACGCTGCTGCTCGCGACGCAACTTTCTTTTTCGATTTGGCTGCCATTAGTTATCCCCCCAATCCTTTTTTGAGTTTGTATCGACTTTTGAGATGAATCGCCACCCGTTCGCCGAGAACCTGCGGGATGATCCTCTTACGGTGAAAAAATTCGACCGCCGCTATTCCGGCTCCTCGATCATCGATTCCTCGCGGGTCACCACCACCACGCCCTTTTCGGTCACGTGATACCGCGAGCGGTCCGCAACGATGTCCTCGCCGATCACGGTCCCCTCGGGGAGGCTCACGTGACGATCGATAATCGCTCGCCGGATCCGGCAGTGCCGGCCCACGTTCACGTGATTGAAGATGATGGAGTCGTCGACCTCCGCGTAGCTATTCACGCGCACGTCGTAGCCCACCACCGAACCAGTGACCCGTCCGCCGGAAAGGATCGATCCGCCGGCAACGATCGAATCGAATGCCGCGCCCTGGCGATCGGAATCCGCAAACACGAATTTCGCCGGCGGGTACTGCTGCTGCCAGGTGTGCAGCGGCCAGCTTTTGTCGTACAGATTGAAAATCGGACTCACCGCTACCAGGTCCATGTTGGCTTCGTGATACGCCTCGAGGGTGCCGACGTCGCGCCAGTAGGCCATTTCCTTTTTGTTTTCGTCGCGAAAATTGTGCGCATACACGCGGTGTTTCTCGATCGCTTTTGGCAAAATGTCGTGCCCGAAATCATGCGACGATTTCGGATCCTCGGCGTCGGCGATCAGGATCGGGACCAGCAGCGAAGTATTGAACAAATACACGCCCATCGACGCGTTCACCATGTTCGGATGAAATAGCGAGCGTTTGGGGGTTTTCGGCTTCTCCTCGAACCCCACGATGCGCCACTGTTTGTCGGTTTCGATCACTCCGAACTGGCCCGCGGCGGACGCGGCATCCGATTCGATCGTCGCCACCGTTACTTCCGCACCCGAGTCCACGTGCTGCTGCAGCATGTGCTGGTAGTTCATTTTGTAGATGTGATCGCCGGAGAGAATGAAAACAAAGTTCGATTGCTCGCTGCCGATCGAATAAATGTTCTGGTAGACCGCGTCCGCGGTGCCCTGATACCAGTGGGTTGAGACGCGCATCTGCGGCGGCAGCACTTCGATGTATTCGTCGTGGGCCATCAACACCGACCAGCCCCGCCGGATGTGCCGGTTCAAGCTCAGCGCTTTGTATTGGGTCAGAACGAACACCCGCCGCAGGCCGCTGTTCAAGCAATTCGACAGGGTGATGTCGATGATCCGGTATAGTCCGCCGAAGGGCACCGCCGGCTTCGCGCGGTCCCGCGTCAGCGGCCATAGCCGTTCCCCCTGGCCACCCGCCATTAGTACTCCGATCGCATTTTTCATGCTCGACATTATCGGATTCCCCTCGGGCTACTCGTATCCAGAGCCGCACTGGGCCCCGCTGCCGCGAATACCCCTTGCTGGTGGACACCGGCTGTGGTGGGCGGCCGCGAATCTTCCACCCGGCGCGAAAGCGTTTCCATTCTAGCAAAGAGTTGCGAGAATCTATTATCCCTACCACCTTCGCAGATGCCGCGGCCGGACGAAGTCCCCCAGGGAAACGACGCGCGCGAGTATGTTTGTTCGCGGCGGTTGGTTGGGACGGCCCTCCCGCAAATCCCCTCCGCTGCGCGGGCCAACCCGACGCCGGGTCAAACGGGGGCTTTCCGCCGCCCCGATTTGCGTGAATAACGTTATTTCCGCGACGCACCACTATTTACTAACAAATTACCTCAATCATTGCGTATCATAGTAATCAGTAAATAAAGTGCTTGACTTCAAGACCCCGCTCCGATAGAAGGTACAGGCAATTGCCGTGGGGGTGTGAAAACAGCTACACTTACAGCACCCGTTTCGGTGATTCTAATTGAGCCAGGGATGGAGGTGATTACGCGTGGCCGAAGTTGTCATTCAGGAAGGTGAGTCCTTAGAGAACGCGCTCCGCCGTTTCAAACGTAAGGTGCAATCGGAAGACATCATCAAGGAAATCAAAAAGCACAGTTACTACATGAAACCGGGGGAGAGACGCCGCGCTAAGGAAGCACTCTCGCGTAAACGTCTCCGCAAGAAACAAAGGCGGGAGCAAGACTAGGTGACACGCCCGCTGGGCCATCCATACCGGGTTTGGTCCGGGCGGGCAATTTGTTTGTCTCCAGAGAACTTCTTCTTCTCAGTTGGTTTTGTTGCCGATCTCTGTGAAGTCCTGTCCCTCTCAACAGGCCCACGGAGCCGAAAATGGAATATCACGATAAGGTCCTGAAGTGCACGGAGTGTGGTTCAGAATTCGTATTTACCGCCGGCGAACAGATGTTTTTCGCCGACAAAGGCTTCAAGAACGAACCCAAGCGGTGCAAATCATGCAAGGCTTCCCGGGCGCAAGGACCCAGCCCCGTGGGAGGCGTTCAGCGGGTGGAAACCCGGACCGTTTGCTCGCAGTGCGGCAAAGAAACAACCGTCCCGTTTAAGCCAACTCAGGGCCGGCCGGTGTATTGCCGCGAGTGTTTTCAGCAACGGCGATCGATTGGCGCAACCGGGGCCACGGCATAAAAACCAGGTGACGGGCAGGTGGGTAAACGGGTAGGCCGGTGGTTGAAACGTTTCATTCTCTGAATTAGCCCTCACAACCCTTGCCTTCGGGAGGTCTCGGTTATAACTTGCCCGGGGCCCTTTGCGAATCGACGATGGTCTTTGCCAATTTCCCGAGCCTCGCCCTGATCTAATACGGTGTTCTCTGTCTTCACTTTCACTCCGGCCGCGGCGGCGCTCGCCTTTTCGCAGTTCTCACTTCGCTCGGGCGGCCCGCACGCCCCGCTCCCGTTCTCGACTCGTCCTCTGCTAAAATTACATGGGTGCATCTCAACCCCGCGAGGCCACACCACATGAATGACAAAATCCTTCGTCAGCATCTCGTCAAATTGCTCGCCGGCCATGAGGCCCATGCCGACTGGAAACAAGCCCTAGCGGGCCTCCCGGCAAAATTGCGCGGGGTGCGCCCGGCCGGGACCCCGCACTCGGTATGGGACCTCGTCGAACACATGCGCATCGCGCAGTGGGACATCCTGGAATTTTCGCGCAACGCCAAACACGTCTCGCCGGATTGGCCGTCCGGCTATTGGCCAGCGAACGGCAAAGCTCCTGGCGACCGGGAGTGGAAATCCTGCCTGCGCAAGTTTGCGGCCGACGCCGCGGCCATGCAAAGGCTGGTCGTCAACCCCAAGACCGACTTGGGCGCAGAGATTCCCCATGGCACCGGACAAACCATTCTTCGCGAAGCGCTTTTGCTCGCTGACCACAACTCTCACCACCTCGGACAAATCATACTGGTTCGGCGGCTGCTGGGCGACTGGCCGAAATCCTGAGATTCCCATTCGGGCCGGGCGCCCTGCTCGGTTGCCACGGCTGCCGTATTCACACGCTACACACCTGCCGTTGGTCCCAGCCGGCTACCGGCAACTGAAAAACATCGCGCGTCTGTACTATCGGCGTGCAAATGCTGAACGAAAATTCCCAATCGCTTATAATGGAAGTTCAATTCAAGGATGGATTGCCGATATGAGCCGGACCCTGACTACCGTTGCGCCCGCCGCTTCCGCCCGCAACAAACGCGATCCAATCTTCGATACATTCCGCCGCTGGGGCTACCTGCAAGCGGACCTCGATCCCCTGGGCGATCTGACTCCCGAACCGCTTGCGGAGCTCGCTGGGGCCGGCGAAGCGGCGAACGCTGCGCGGCAATTGTATTGCGGCACGATTGGCGTGGAGTTCATGCATATTATCGACCCGCGCCGCCGCCAATGGATTCAGGAGCGCATGGAGGCCGAACCAGTCACCGCCGATTCGGCGCGGATTCTGGAACTCCTGGTGCGCGCGGAGATATTCGAACAGGTGCTGCAAACCCGCTACCTGGGAACCAAACGATATTCTCTGGAGGGCAATGCCTCGCTGATTCCATTGCTCGACGCCATTCTGGACTCTGCCGCCGCGCAAGACGCGGAGCAGGCGGTTCTGGCGATGAGCCATCGCGGCCGACTGAACGTTATGCATCACATCGTGGCGCGCCCCGCCGAAGACATCTTCGCGCGGTTTGAAGATGTGAATCCCCGCAGCGTACTGGGCAGCGGGGACGTCAAGTATCACCAAGGCGCCACCGGCAACTATGCCACCGCGTCGGGACGCTCGATAGACATCCACCTGGTTTCGAATCCCAGCCATCTCGATGCGGTTGACCCGGTGGCCATGGGCCGCGCGCGCGCCAAGCAAACCCGTATGGGCGAGCCCGAAAGCCATCGCGTAGTTCCCATTCTGATGCACGGCGATGCGGCCTTCGCCGGCCAGGGAATCTGGGCCGAGACGCTGAATTTTGCGGAGGTCGAGGGCTTCAGCGTGGGCGGGTCGTTGCACATCATCGTGAATAACCTGATCGGATTTACCACCGTCCCGCGCGAATACAGTTCCACGCGATTTTCTTCCGATCTCGCCAAGCGCCTGCCGATTCCGATATTCCACGTGAACGCGGAGGATCCCGAAGCGGTGGCGCGGGTCGGACGCATGGCGCTGGAATACCGCAACGAATTCTCGAGCGCGGCAGTGATCGATTTGATCGGCTACCGCAAGCATGGCCACAGCGAGGTAGACGACCCCACCATCACCCAGCCCATTCGCTACCGCAAGATTCAGGCGCACCCGCCGCTCTGGCAGATCTATGCCGAAAAACTCGGGGTCGATGCCGCGCCGATCGTCGAGCGCGTCCGCCAGGAATTGGAGACCGCACAACAGAAGGCCGAAGAACTCGAGAAGAACCCGGTGCTGCGCACTCTGCCGCCATACTGGGATGCCTATCGCGGCGGCCTCTACGATCCTTCGATTGTGGTGAACACTGGTGTGACCCCCGAAGAAATTGCCACGATCACCGAAGCGATCACCAGCTATCCGGACGGTTTCCACATTCATCCCAAGGTGAAAAAACTTCTCGAGCAGCGCTCGGAAATGGGCCGCGGCAAGCGCGCCATCGATTTCGGCATGGCCGAAGCGCTGGCGTTCGGCTCGCTGCTACGCCAGGGGACGCCGGTGCGGCTGAGCGGACAGGATTCCCAGCGCGGTACGTTCAACCAGCGCCACGCCGCGCTGATCGACACCGAAACGGAGATCAAGTTTATTCCATTGCAAAACGTGTCGGCCGGGCAGGCGCGGTTCGAAGTATGGAATTCGCCGCTGTCCGAGGCTTCCGTGCTGGGCTTCGAATACGGTTTCAGCCGCGACTATCCCGAGGCTTTGGTGCTTTGGGAAGCGCAGTTCGGAGACTTTGCCAACGGCGCCCAGATCATCATCGATCAATTCATCGCGGCCGGCGAAGACAAGTGGAACCTGCTTTCCGGCGTGACGCTGCTCTTGCCTCACGGCTACGAAGGCCAGGGACCCGAGCACTCTAGCGCACGAATTGAGCGCTTTCTGCAGCTCTCTGGGCGCGACAATATCCAGACCTGCCAACCTTCCACCGCCGCGCAATATTTCCATCTGCTGCGGCGTCAAGCGCTGCAGGCGTGGCGCAAACCCTTGGTCGTATTTACCCCCAAGAGCATGCTGCGCAACCCGGCGGCGTCCTCTTCCCTCTCGGAATTTTCCGAGCCTCGCTTTCTCAAGGTGATCCCCGACACCACCGCGCCGCAAGCCACCCACATGCTGTTGTGCAGCGGAAAAATTGGGCACGAGCTGGTCGCCGAGCGCAAGCGTCGCAAGGATGATTCCACCGCGATCGTCTTCCTCGAGCAATTTTATCCATTTCCGGCGCCCGAACTCGCCGCGGAGATCGATCGCCATCCAGCGGTGCGCGAAATCGTCTGGGTGCAAGAGGAGCCTAAAAATCAAGGCGCACTTGCGTTCCTGCTGCCGCGCCTGGAACGTGTGGCCCGCGGCAAGCCGGTGCGTTCGGTAAAACGCTCGGCAAGCGCCAGCCCCGCAACAGGCTCCGGGAAAGCCCATGAAGTGGAGCAGAAAACCCTGGTGGCGTTGGCGTTCGCAACACCCGACTGACCCGCGTCCTATTCGCCGCACATACGCTGAATTTTTCTTTCGAAAATCGCCGCGTTGGGCTCTAATGCTTTGCGGCATCCGCGAAAATATCCTTGGGTACGAGGTGAGGGTTTGAAGATTCAACCGTTCGAGCTGGAACGCTGGCAATCCATCTGGGAAAACAAAGTTGAGCTGAACATCTCCGAGAGCGGGGTCGAACCGCTCACCGTCCACGAACTGGTGGACGATCCGGCAGCACTGGAAAAAATTCTGAACGTCCGGCTGGGCTATCCGCAAACGAACGGAAGCGAGGAGCTCCGCGGGCGCGTGGCGCAATTGTATCCGGGCGCGCGAACCGAAAACGTGCTGATCACCACCGGGGGAGCGGAAGCCAATTTTCTGAGTACTTGGTCGTTGGTGGAACCCGGCGACGAAGTGGTGTTCTGCCAGCCAAACTACTTGCAGATTTCCGCCTTGGCGCAATCCTTCGGGGCCAACGTGAAGCCGTTATGGCTGCGCGAAGAACTGCAGTGGCAACCGGACCTCGAGGATTTGGCGCATCTGATGACGGCAAAGACTCGATTCATCGCCATGTGCAATCCCAACAACCCCACCGGCGCAGTCCTGAGTGTGGCCGCGATGGATGCGGTCGTCGCTGCCGCTTCCCGCGTCGGTGCGTGGATCATTTGCGACGAGATTTACACCGGTGCGGAGCTCGACGCGGTCCGCACTCCCACTTTTTGGGGCCGCTACGACCGCGTGCTGGCCACCGGGGGACTCTCCAAGGCTTTCGGCCTGCCGGGACTGCGCACCGGCTGGGTAATCGGTCCGCCGCGGGATATCGAACAACTGTGGAGTTACCACGACTACGCGAGCATGGCCCCCACCATGCTCACCGATCGCCTGGCATCCTACGCTCTTGAACCCACTCGGCGCGAGCGTATTTACGAACGAACGCGCGGTATTCTGCGCGCGAACTATCCGATCATCAAAGCCTGGGCCAAGAAACATCTCGCCACCCTTTCACACGTTCCTCCCAAAGCGGGCGCCATTGCGTGGTTTGGAATCCGCGGAGGCGCGGACACCGACAACATGGCGGAAGAATTGCGCGCGCGTCACGGAGTGCTGATCGTGCCCGGCGAGCAAACCGGCATGAAAGGGTATTTTCGGATCGGCTACGGCGGGAACCCTCCGACCATCGAACGCGCGCTGGAACGCGTGGACCAAGTGCTGGCGCGCGCGGTCCTGGCGTAAGAAGCAAGGCGTCAAGCAACAGCTGTTACTGGGCCGCTGTCGCCCCAAGTCGCATGCCGGACGGACGAAAAGCGACCATTTGCTCTTTCGGACATTTCTTATAGTTCTTGGTTTGCGTCCGACGCTCCAACGCTATAATGCAGACATGGCCAGAGGTTGGGAAAGCAAAGCGGTAGAAGGACAAATCGAAATCGCTGAAGCCGAAAAACCAGATAACCGCAAGGGACAGCGTTCCCCCGCCGAACTCGAGATCAACCGGCAAAGAGATGTGCTGCTTCTTTCGCGCTCACGTGTCTTGCGCCAGATCGAAGGTTCGCGCAACGAGCGATATACCGAACAATTGAATGGCGCGCTCGCCGATCTGGATGCTCAGCTCGCAAAATTAGGCCCGAAGCCGGCCAAGTCCTAGCTGCACTGCCCCAGGGGCTGCGATGGCGATTTCCGATTGACGCCGCAGTCGCCGCGGTCGATTGCGCGGCAGTCTTGCGTACCAGTGCAGCAACTGCACGCGAACTTCCCTAATAAACAACCACACCGGCCTTGTTGTAATTCTGCAATTATTCGACACCGATCGGAAACTCCGTGCATCAAAGAGTTTGAGCAGCGATGCGACCATTTGAAATTTCAACCAGCGGTACTGAATTAGTGATAGCCGGAATTTCGTCCGGCCCGTCCTGGGACGAGGAGATCGATGCTGATTGCGAAAAACGAATGCAGCAACATTCATAAAGGCGAAGCCGGTAAAACTTTCATCCGCTATTTCTTTTTAATCGCAATTTTGTTGGCCGGTTACTCCGCGGCCCACGCGGACACCGCTCCCTTCGACTTGACTGGCCCTCCGGTAGAAGTGAAGGTCACTCGCGCCGGCAAGCCACTGCCCATTGGCGCAGTGCCAAATCTGCAGCCCGACGACGCTATCTGGATTCACACCGGGTTCGACAAAGATCATGGCGCCCACTACGTGCTGGTGGTTGCTTTCCTGCGCGGTTCGACCAATCCCCCGCCCGAAAACTGGTTCACCAAAGCCGAAACATGGAGCAAAGATGTGCGCGAGGAAGGAATCGTGGTGCACGTTCCCAAGGACGCCCAGCAGGCGCTCCTGTTTCTCGCTCCGGAGACCAGCGGCGACTTCAACACCCTGCGCTCGGCGGTCCGGGCACGTCCGGGAATTTTTGTGCGCGCTTCGCAGGATCTAAACCAGGTCAGCCTGTACCGATCGCGGCTCGATAAGTATCTCGATATCATCCGCCAAACCAACGACACCGACCCGAGAGCACTGAAAGAGCGCTCGCTCTCGCTGGCACGCACGCTAGGTATAAAGGTCGACCCGGCTTGTTTCGAGAAACCCGTCGAGCTGCAGGAAGTGTGCCTCACGCAAAAGACCGATGACCTGGTGCTCAACGACGGCCATAGTCAGTCGATGATCGCGGCGCTTACCAGCGGCCCTTCTTCGGATTTGATCGGCGCGGTGAGCGTTACGCCGGTTGCTGGCGGCGGAATGTACAGCGCCTACGTCGGAGCGATAGTGGACGTGGCCCGGATCATGAGCAACTTTCGGACCGCAATATACCAATACATTCCTGCGCTGGCGCTGCCGCGAGCGGAAAACATGAACCTGCACCTGAACACGCCTCCGTCGTTTAACAATCCCAAATCGGTCTTGGTGATCGCGCTCCCCGCGGTGGAAGCCGCGCAACTCCCGCCGCTGCGCGCGGTGAACCCGGACGAAGTGTTTTGTCTGCAGAGCCCTTCCCTGGTGCTCCCGGTGGAAGGGGCTCCCTTGATTTTCTCGACGGACATCGCCCACGATTTCGCGCTGCATATCCCGGACCAGGCCGGGCAAGGGGCGGATCTGCCGATCGTGGCCGACGCGGCGAAGGGCGGCTTCGTTGTTGACGCGCGGGCCATGCCCACCGACGCGCTCGGTGAAGAGGTGAATGTAACCCTCCGCGGCCGCTGGGGATTTGAAACTTTCGATGGGCCCAGCTTTCATCTGCGCATCGCGCGGACCGCGCAGTGGACAATTCCATCCGCGGACCGCAGTGCGTTGATTGTGGGCCGCACTGACGCGCTGCATTTGGACTCAGCCGCCGCCGCTTGCGTCGACCGGGTCAGCGTAGTCGAATCCAACGGGAAGACCTTGCCGGCCACTTCGAAACTGGTGAAGCCCGGCGAGTTGGAAGTGGAAGTTCCGCTCAAAGACCAGGCCCCAGGCAACGTAAAAATTGAATTGAAGCAATTCGGGCTGGAAAAGCCGGATCAGATTTCCGTTTCCACCTATGCGGAGGCCGCGCACCTGGATCGTTTCACCATCAACGCGGGCGATCCCCAGGGCGTCCTTAAGGGAACGCGCCTGGATCAAGTGCAGAGCTTTGAATTGAACGGCATTCACTTCATGCCCGCCAAATTGTCGCGTACCGACGAACAGGATGAGTTGCGCCTGGCTGCCGCTCAGACGGCCTCGGTCTCTTCCCTGCAGCCCGACGAAACTCTTTTGGCGCACGTAGGCCTCAAGGACGGCCGTACCCTGGATCTGCAGACGACCGTGGAAGCAGCGCGTCCCAAAGTGTCGCTGATCAGCAAGAACGTGCAGACGGTGGCGCCTTCGGCGGTCCGATTGCAAAATCAGGACGAGCTGCCGCAGGGCGGTCACCTATCCTTTTTCCTGAAATCCGAGGTTCCCGAGAAATTCCCACGAAACGAAAAAATAGAGGTAGCTACCGCGGACGAATCCAGTTCGGTGATGCTCGATATGGCCGACGGCAGCCTGGTCCTGCAGGATTCGCAAACCGTGCTGGCGACCCTGGTGCCGCTGAAGAGCTTTGGCGCATCCGCTTTCGGTCCGCTGCGCTTCCGCGCGGTGGATTCCGACGGAGGGAAAGGCGATTGGCTTCCGTTGGCGACCCTGGTCCGCGTTCCCTCGCTAAAGGATATTCACTGTCCGGATAGTCCCGACCAAAAATGCCAGCTCAGCGGCACGAGCCTGTTTTTGATTGATTCGGTGGCGTCCGATCCGCAATGGGCCCACACCGTTCCGGTCCCGGCCGGATACGTCGACTCCACATTGACGGTCCCGCGACCCAACGGCACCTTGCTGTACGTCAAGCTGCGCGACGACCCGGGCACCGTAAACACGATCATCCTCCCGGTACTGCCGGAGGATTAGAACTCGCACGACCGCGGGTGGCGGTGCGACGAATCATGGTGTGCCGGAACCAGCAATCACATCCGGCACGCGGGCGCCGCCGCCCGATAATCCTTGCCCACCAATGCCGCCACGGTAGCCGCAATCCGCGATGGGGTCACCGCAGCAATATGCGCAGCGCGCCAACCGGGTGAGTTCCGCGTGATACTGTAGAGTCCGGCATGCAAAGAGATTGATGGCGCCCAGTGGGGCGCGAGCAGAAAAGGATCGAATGTCGGATCAGGCAGGCAGTACCAAACTTCCATCGATTGTGATCGTGGGCCGGCCCAACGTCGGCAAATCCACGTTGTTCAACCGGCTGACTGGGTCGCGCAGGTCCATCGTGACCGACGAGCCGGGCATCACCCGCGACCGCATCTACGGCACCGCGGTGTGGGAAGGCAAGCCATTCGAAGTGGTCGATACCGGCGGGATCGTCCCTGACGACAAGGCAGTGATCCCGGGGGAAATTCTGCGGCAGGCCAAAATGGCTATTGATAACGCCACGTTCGTGGTGCAGATCGTCGACGCGCGCGAAGGACCGGTGGCGCTCGATCAGGAATTGGCGCTCCTTTTGCGCCGAGCCGGGAAGCCTCCGATTATTGCCGCCAACAAAGTGGATGCCTTGCAACACACCCCGCTTGCCGCGCAATTTTACGGCTTGAGCGATCAGGTATTTCCGATTTCCGCGGAGCATGGATTCGGCATCGACGAAATGCTCGATGCCCTCACCGCGAATTTCGAAAAGCGCCAAATGCCGGAAGAAGCCCCGGTAATCAACATCGCGATTATTGGCCGCCCCAACGTGGGCAAGTCGACGCTGTTGAACCGCCTCACCGGCGAAGAGCGGGCCATCGTATCGGCGGAGCCCGGAACGACGCGGGATGCGGTGGATCAGTTGGTCGAGCACAACGGAAAAACGTACCGTTTTCTCGATACCGCCGGAATCCGCCGCAAAGGCAAAACCAAACTAATCGCGGAAAAGCTGAGCGTGATTATGGCGCGCAAACATCTGGAACGCGCCGACGTCGCCCTGGTGATCATCGATGCATCGATGGGCGTCACTTCCCATGATGCTACCATCGCCAGCTACGCCGAGCAGTCCGGCTGCTCGGTGATCGTGGTGCTGAACAAGTGGGACCTGGCGGTGGAAGCAGCCGTCCAGAAGGCGGAGGCGGGTAAAAAATCGGCCTACGGCAAGCCGGACGTGGCTGTGTATCCGCCGCAACTCGCCGCCGATTACGAGAAGATCGTTCGAGGCAAACTCAAATTCCTGGATTTCGCTCCAGTGGTTTTTCTTTCCGCGCTCACCGGCGACCGCGCCGATAAACTCTTCAGCTTGATCGACCGGGTGGCCGAGGCCCGGCAAAAGCGGGTCACCACCGGCGAAATCAATCGCTGGCTCACCGAGGTTGACCTCGACCGCGGCACTTCCCCGGCCGGCTACAATTTGAAGATCTACTACATGACCCAGGCATCGTCCGCGCCGCCCACGTTCGTGCTGTTCACCAACCAGAAGCGTCCGCTGCACTTCAGCTACCAGCGATTCCTGGAAAATCAGCTCCGCGCACGATTTAATTTTGTGGGCGCGCCGATTCGATTCCTGCAGCGCCTCAAAAAAGTGAGGGCGCAGCGCATGGGCGGAAAATCGCGCGCGTCGCAGAGCGGAACTCGCAACGTCCGCAGCGGACATCAGCAGGACATGGGCAGCGGCCATTCGCGCATCAGCAAAGACCGAAAATCGCACGCCACACCCGCCGGGAATCGCCAGATCGCGCCGGGCGAGGCCCTTCCGGGCAGCCACCCTGAGGGCGGATCGCCTGTGAAGGTGGGCGGCGGGTCAAATCGTGAAGTGGGCGCACCGGGTCGCGGACCGGCAGGACGAGCACACCGGGGACCCGCCGGAAATGCGCGTGGCCGCCGGGGCCAGACTTCGCGAGGCGGCGGTGGCGGAAAGCCACGCGGCGGACCCGCAGGGAAATCGCGGGAAGGCTCCGGCCTAAAGCGCGGCGGACCCAGGGGCAGGTCCGGCGGCAGACCGCGCCGCAGGGATTAGCGGGAAGGTTTCTTGCAGGAGAGGCCGTCCGGCGCAACCGGCCAGCGCCGCAATAATTTTGTTTTTGCCTTTTAAAACCGGGTTGACACCGGCGGAAAAGGGCCTAGGATAAAAATATATGGCGGCAGCCGCACACAGCCCGACCGGAATGCCCGAGAAGGATTTGTACCGGATCGGAGAAGTCAGCCAGATCACGTCCACAAAATCTTTCGTGCTGCGCTACTGGGAAACGGAATTCCCGATGCTGCAGCCGGTGAAGAGCCCCAGCGGGCACCGCATGTACCGCCGGGAAGACATCGAAACCGTCCTGAAGATCAAGCGCCTGCTGTATGAAGAGGGATTTACCATTGCCGGTGCGCGAAAGCATCTGGCGAGCGCCGCTGACGCCGGCAACGACCGCCCTAATACCGATCCGTCCAGCAGCGATCGACTCTACCGTGAGCGGACCAGCAACCCCGCGGCTGCTAGCAGGCCCACCATGGCCACCAGTGCCCCTTTCAGCAGCCCCGCAACCGGGAGCGCTACACAGCGCGGCGCCGAACACGCGCAGGCCAGCTTCCTCGACAATATCCATAGTGACGACCAAGAGAGCGACAGCGCTTTCCCCGATACGCTGGAAAGCCTGGCAAAGCTCGCGAAGCCGGAAGTAGAGCAGCCTCCCATGGCCGCCGACTTTGACGCCGAAGCGCCGATAGCACTCGAAGATGTCCAAGTCCACTTCATTAGTCGACACACGCCCTTCTCCGACGAGCAGATCCACGAACGGCAGCCCGCACGGGAAGGGTCGAATTTCTCGGCTTCGCAGACGCATCCGGCTGCACCGCCACCGCAAGGCGTCGCAATGGACCCCGCACAGGCCGAGACCGCCGCAGCGCCCTCTGCCGTGGTCGGGCTGTCAGAAGAGCAGAGGATGTTGCTGCTGAATGTGCGCGAGGAATTGCAGGCGATCTTGACCCTTCTCGAACGCGAGTGATACGCTGGATGTCCGTTCGGGACGTGGCGCAGCCTGGTAGCGCGCACCCTTGGGGTGGGTGAGGCCGCTGGTTCGAATCCAGTCGTCCCGACCATTTGATTTTCTCTCCCGCCCAATCTTCCGTACCGCCTTCTACCAAGCTTCTTCCCTGCCCGACAACCGCCCGGCCATTTGTGGAGCTAACTGTTTGACGCGGCTACTGCGTATCCGCAGTGGTAAAGCGCTGCGGACCGCTGCACAATGGGAGTTCACACTCTTCAACATCTGGAAAGGATTTCCTGCTGATGCGGCCGCATATTCTGATTACCAACGATGACGGAATCAACGCACCCGGGTTGCGCGCTGTGGTGCGCACCTTTGCGGATTATGGAGCCGTCTCGGTGGTGGCGCCCTCCGGCGAACGCAGCGCCGCGGCGCAGTCGCTCACGCTGCGCTCGCCGATCTACTACGATCGGGTGGCCGAGCGCGAGTGGGCCGTCGATGGCACCCCCGCGGATTCGGTGATCCTTGCACTCAATGTGCTGCTCGAAGAGCATCCGGACCTGGTTGTCTCCGGAATCAATCGCGGCGGCAACCTGGGCGAGAATATCTATTATTCCGGGACGGTCGGCGGGGCCATGGAGGCGGCGATCAATGGAATTCCTGCGTTCGCGATGTCCGTCGCGTATCGCGGAAAGGATTTCGACTACACCGCCGCGGCGGAATTCGCGCGCAACCTGGCGCCGGTAGTTTTGCGCGAGGGATTGCCCAAGGGCGTGGTGCTCAACGTGAACGTGCCCCAGCCGTGGAAAGCGGGGGTGCGGGTAACGCGGCAATCGTCAAAGATCACCCGCAACCTGCTCAGCCCGGGCGAAGACCCACGCGGTCGAAAATATTTCTGGCTGCACGAGCAGGAATTAACCGGCGATATTCCGCCCGATAGCGATCATGGCGCGATTCGCGATGGCGCCATTTCGATTACCCCGCTGGTACTCGATCACACCCACACTCCTTCCCTAAAACACATTTCGCACTGGTGCGAACTGCTCGAACAAACTCCACAGAAACTGCAGCGCTAGAAAATCATCGGCAGGAAGTTACCCAGGGACTGAGGATTAGTTCGCGGGATTCACGCGATACACCCACTCCGGGCGCGTGGCCGCGCTCGGAATTTCCGGCGCGTTGTTCACGCGCGCCAAAATTGCGTCCACCACCGGGTGCGCTGGCGCCAGTGAACAGGTGGGATCGGTGGCGGCTGCATCGCCTGCCAGCAGAAGAGCTTGGCAACGGCATCCGCCGAAATCCTGGGTGCGCCGGTCGCAGCTTCGGCATGGCTGGGGCATCCAGTGTTCGCCGCGAAATTTCTGAAATGCTGAAGATTCTTCCCACAACCAGCGCAACGGATGCTGGCCTACGTTGTCGAAATGCAGTTCGGGAATTACTCCCGCGGCATGGCAGGGCAGCGCTTCGCCGGCCGGAGTGATGAGCATCAGCTTGCGTCCCCAGCCGCCCATGCACGCTTTGGGAAATCTGCCGTAATAGTCGGGGGTGACGAATTCGATGCGAATTTTGCCCTGCAGGCGCCGGCGAGCGGCTTCCACGATTTCTACCGAGCGGTCGAGTTGCTCGCGCGTGGGCAGCAGAGCTTCGCGGTTGGGAAGCGCCCAGCCGTAATATTGTACGTGCGCCACTTCGAGACGCTGCGGCGCTAATTCCTCGGCCAGGGCAATGATTTGGTCCAGGCGATCGAGGTTCGCGCGATGCACCACCACGTTCATGGTGAAGGCAACGCGGCGGGCGCGAATTTGTGCGGCCAGCGCCAATTTCGCGGCGTGGGCGCGGGTGCCGGCAAATTCGTTGGCGGGCGCTTCGAGTGCATCCTGAAAGCTGAGTTGGATGTGGTCAAGCCCCGCTTCGAGCAGCGCGTCTAGGCGCGCTTCGTTCAGGCCCAGACCTGAAGTAATCAAGTTGACGTAAAGTTTGGATTTCCTCGCCCCGGCCACCAGCTCGACCAAATCGGCGCGCGCCAACGGCTCTCCGCCGGTGATATCGAGTTGCAGCGCTCCCATTTCACCAGCTTGTTTGAACACCGACAGCCAATCGCCAGTGGAAAGTTCTTCGTTGCGTGACTTCATTTCCAGAGGATTCGAGCAATACACGCAGTGCAGAGGACAGCGGTGGGTCACTTCGGCAATCACGGCTAGCAGCGGATAGATCATCACTCGAAATCGACCGCCCGGCGGTCGTGCAGCGTTTTCAGAAACTCGACGATATCTTTTTGCACGCGCTCCACCTGGGCTTGGGGGAACGCCTTTTGCAGGATGCGGACAATGTCCGCGACGGTGCGCTGGCCATCGCACAACTGGATGATCTTCAAACCTGGGCCCTTCAACTGCAGCGCGCTCTCCGGCATCATCAGCGTCGCGGTCTGGCCAGGCATCTCGCTCAACCGGCATCCCGGAGCGAGGCGCGGACGTTGTTCGAGTTCGGGCGGCATTATTTCGATTGTCCCTCGGGTGCGAAATTTTCCGGGCGAAACGCACCGGGCGGAGGCCAGCCCGGTTGGACGTAGGCAAAATACAAAGCGTCGAGCTGGGCCCACAGAATGTCGCACTTGGCGCGCAGCGCGTCGCAAACCAATTCCTGATCTTCGCGCGTTTTCGCGTGTTCGGTGGCCCACCGCAGCGCGAACGCAGCGTCGGCCGGGGCCTGGGTAATGCGCCCTTCGAAGTACGCCAAGCCAGGCACCAGCCAGGGATAGTGCTTGCGCAAGGAATCCATACGCAGTGCAATCAGCGAGCCAGCCAACATCTCGGTCAGAGACGAGGCCACCGCCTCCAACAAAGATTTCCTGGCGACGAATTGGATGTATGCATCCACTGCATAGCGCACCGCCGGCAAAACGCCTTGGTAACGGATGGCCTGCTCGCGCGATAGACCAGCCGCTTCGACTAGCGCTAGCCACTTCTCGACGCCGCCCGGACGCTGGCTGGGGCCTGCGCCGCCGGCGTCGCCATCATGATCGATAATTCGCGAGCGCCACGCACGGCGCAATTCTGGGTCCTGGGTGCGCGCCAGAATGGTCGCGTCCTTGATGGGAATCTGGCTTTGGTAATAGTAGCGATTGAGCGCCCAGGCCTGCATCTGGCCGCGCGAAAGCTTGCCTTCATGCATCAACAGGTGGAAAGGATGCTGGTGGTGATAGCGGTCGGCTCCGATCTGGCGCAAGCGCGCTTCCAATTCCGCGGGCGTGAGAAGCATGCTAATTTTTGCGCTCGGGTCGGTCACAGTTCGAAGTCCCATCCATCTTCGGCAATTTCCCAGCCTGCGGCGGCCACCTGCTGGCGTTCGCTGCTGTCTTCATCGAGAATTGGATTGGTGTTGTTCACGTGAATATAGATTTTCCGCGGATGGGTGAGCTTGGCAAGACGTTCGAGGCTTCCCTGCGAGCCGGAAATCGGAATATGCCCCATCTCCCAGGCGCTCTCCCCTTCTCCGCGAATACGGATCAATTCATCATTGTCCCAAAACGTGCCATCGAACAAGAGAACATCACACCCGTCCAGGCGCGGCAACCAGGAATCTTCCAGTTTCGCCACGTTGGGCATATATGCCAGTTTCTTCCCCGAAGCGGACGCAAGTATTAACCCCAGAACCGCTTCATTGCTGTTCCGCGGCGAGGGCGAGTTAGGCCCAGCCAACCCGCCTGCGTATCTTGGAAAATTGCCAGCGATCGAGATCGATTCGCACTTGAATCCGTCGGACGGCTGGTCGCCGCAATCGAGCTGGAAGTTGCGGTCAACCGGAAGATTGCGCCAGAGCGCCTGTTCGGGGATCTGCTCCAGCGCCCAAAAAATCGGATTGTCTTCGTGCAGAATTCCGCGCACGGATCGGGTGACGTAAATTTCCAGAGGCTGAAACTCACGCACGTGGAGCAGGCCTGCCACTTGATCGACGTCCGCGCCGGTGATCGCGACGGAGGCGATCGGCGAATCGCGCGTGCCTTGGCCTTCGCGCGGTTGCAGTTCCGGTGAGTTCAAAATTTGCGAACGGAGGTCGGGCGATGCATTGAGCAGACACCACCACTTTCCGGTGTGAGAGATGGCGACTTGAGTCTGCGAGCGCGGCTTGGCGCGAACGCCGCCGCTCCGGACTCCGCTGCAATTGCGGCAGGCACAGTTCCACTGCGGGAATCCTCCGCCCGCTGCCGAGCCGAGGATTTTTACCCGCACTGGATGACTTTAGATTTCAGCGCTGGAGTAGGAGCTAATTTCGCAGTTGAGGCTGATCTCTTCGAAGCTAGGCGTTGTCCATTCCATGGGAAAGGCCCTCCGTCGAATAACATCACGTGAAAGTGTAAGCCAGGCGACAGGCGGCGCGCAATAGCGCGAAAGGGCGCGGTGCGGGCGCGGCCGCCGGTCGGCTGCCCAATGAACAACTTGGCGACGCGACCCGCAGAGCGTCGAACCGTAGCTCAAAACCCCCACCCTTCCCAAAACCGGGGAAGAGTTGATTGGATAAGAGCGAAGGCCCCTCCCTCCGGGCCTAGGTATTCTTAGGTGGGAGAACCAAAATCTCTGGGGAGGGGAAATTCAGGTTTTCGCCATGGACTTGGCGCGGTCGATCCCGGCCTGCAGGGCCTGTTCGATCATTGCGGAGTAGCCAGACGCGTTCTTGCTCGCGGCGATTGCCACGGAGATTCCGCCGGGCGTGGCGGCTGCTTTCAGCGCCGCCTCGAGCGAGGTGCGGCTGGCGCGGAGGGCAACGATGCCGTCGGCCAGGGCGTGGGTGGCGGCAGTGGACGCTACGGCTGGATCGAGACCAAGGCGCGTGGCTGCCGCGGTGAGAGCCGCCAGGGCGTGATAGCCGTGGATCGGCGCGTAGGTGACCATGAAAACGTCGAACAATTCTTCCGGGACTTCCAACACGGTCCCCAGAGCGGCGAAAAATGTGCGGATCGTCTTTCGCTCGGCGGGTTTGAGTTCTGCGCCAAATGCCAGTGCAGTAAGGCCGCGGCCGGTGCGGCACGCGGGGCTAGCCATCGCGCGGGCCCATCTCACTGGGGGCCCTAGTTCGCGGCGCAGGCGCTCCATCGGGATTCCGGCGGCCAGGCTTACTACCAGTAGCGATCGACCTTTGAGAATGAGGCTGGCTAGCAAAGCTGCAACCGAGTTGGGGCGCACGGCGATCAACAAAATATCCGCGGCATCTACTGCGCGCTGGAGGTTCGATTCCGTTTTGGCGCCTAGACGGCGGAGAGTGCGCAACTTGTTCGGGTGACGGTCGTGGACGATTAGTTGGAACTTTGCGGGGTTTGTCTTTGGTGCGCTGGCGGCGTGGTGCGTCAATCCTGCGACCATGGCTTGGGTCAAGGCGCCGCCGCCCAGAAAAACGATGGTCGGGGGGCGGACGGATTTTTTGTTGAGTTTCTTCATTGGGTTTCTCGAATCAGCTTACCGACAAAAAGCGTCGAACGGTAGAAACGTGGTCAAAACACCCACCCTTCCCAAAACCGGGGAAGAGTGGGGCACCCAAAAAGCATGGAAGCGTGAAGCAAAACCTAAAGGCAAAACACGTGGAACGAAATGCAAACCTCGCTTAGCCCCGTCATCGACTCCTCGGTAGTTCCGAAAAACATGGAAGCGTGAGGCAACGATACAAATAGTCACATTCCCTCGGCAGAATACGAAAATCTAGGGTTCGCTGCCGGAACGCCCACCCTTTGCAAACGGCGCAAAGAGGGCCACCCGAAAAATAAAAAATCGTAGAACCGTACATCAAGAACCTTGAAGCTACGCCAGGCCGCCGGAAAAGAAAAAACCGTAGAACCGTAAATCAACCCCCCATAATGCGCGGCTAGGCCAGGCCGCCGCCGTCGACTACAAGGGTGGTTCCGGTTATGAATTTGGAGGCGTCGCTGGCTAGGTATAGCGCGGCCCTCGCGATTTCTTCTACTGTGCCTACGCGGCCTAGCGGGCGGCGGGCGGCTTCGCTTCGAAATTCTTGCTCGGACTGGTGGAGTTGGCGCGCTTCCTCGCGGAGCATTGGGGTCTCGGTGTCTCCTGGGCAAACACAATTGCAGCGGATATTCTGCGCGCCGTGATCGATGGCCATCGCGCGTGTCAACTGAACTACTGCGCCTTTCGACGCGCAGTAGGCTGCGGCCATCGGTCCTGCCGACAGTCCCCAACCTGACGCGCTGTTGACGATCGATCCGCCTCCGGCTGCGGCCATCACCGGAATGGCTGCGCGCGAAAGCAGGAAGATTGATTTCACGTTTACGTCCAGCACGCGGTCCCAATCCGCTTCGCTGGTTTCCAATACTGTGGCGCGGCAGATGATCCCGGCGTTGTTGAACAAAATGTGCAAGCCGCCAAACTCGCGCACCACCGTTTCAATGGCGCGGCGGCAATCCGCATCGCTGGTCACGTCGGCGCAAATCGCGATCGCGCGGCCTCCGGTGGCCAAAATCTCGGCGGCTACCTCCGCACCTGTTTCGCGGTTCAAATCGACTATGGCGACTGCGGCGGATTCGCGGGCGAAGAGCAAAGCGGAGGCGCGCCCAATACCTGAGGCGCCGCCGGTGACGATGGCTATCTTTGCGCGCAGTTGGCCGCTGGGAATCTCGCCGTTCGGTGGCTGAGTGGTGGCCATCAGCGGCTCGCCAGACCACCGGCCGACTCGCCGCCGTCGATCGCGTAGACCTGCCCGGTGATGTAGGCCGCGTCGTCGGAGGCCAAATAGGCGAACAATGCGGCTACTTCTTCCGGCTGAGCGTGCCGGCGCAAGGGAATTTTCTGGTTTACTTCTTCGAGCATTTCGTCGGTATATTCGGCGCGCTGCATCGGGGTCATCACGTAGCCCGGCGCTACTGCATTCACGCGGATGTGCGGGGCCAACTCGAGGGCCATGGTGCGGGTGAGTTGCACTACGCCGGCTTTGGTGGCGTTGTAGTCGGCGTAGAACTTGTGGCCCAGGAAGGCGTTGCTGGAGGCCATTTGCAAAATCACGCCTGGGCCGCCACGCTGGGCCATATGGCGTGCGGTCTGCTGGGCAACGTTAAAGACTCCGGTGAGATTTACGGCTAGGACGCGGTTCCATTCCTGCGGAGTGATGTCTAGAAAATTGTGGCGGATGCTAATTCCGGCGTTGTTCACCAGGACGTCCACGGCGCCCATTTTTTCCACCGCTTGCGCTACTGCTTGTTGCACCTCGCTGAGCACGGTGACGTCACAGGACAGGGCGGCGGCTAGGCCCGGCAATGCCCGGGCGATTTTTTCGCGGCCTACAGGGCTGGAGTCCAGGATGCAAACGCGGGAGCCTTCTTCCAGAAAACGAGCGGCGGTGGCGGCGCCGATACCGCTGGCGCCGCCGGTGATCAGGATTCGTTTGTTTTTCAGGCCGCGCATCGGATGCCCTTCTCTGCCCTAAATAGTTTTCGCGAGGCCTGAGTATAACTGTTTGGACGGAGGCCCAAAAACAAAAGAGGGCGAAACGGGGGGCTGGCGCGAGGGCCATGGGCAGGAACGCCCACCCTTCCCAAAACCGGGGAAGAATCGGGCACCCAAAAATCGGGGAAACGTGACACAAAACCTTAAGCCAAGACACAGACTTCACGGTGCAGCTAACCTGCACACGTACGTCTAAGGTCTAGACGCCCACCCTTCCCGAAACCGCGGGAAGAATCGGGCACCCGGAAAAGAAAAAATCGCCGAACCGTAGAACCGTCGAACCTTGAATCAAAAAAGTATGCCTGAGACGAGTTGTGGATCAGGAAAGCCAATCTTTCATTTTGTAGTAGGCGCCGGCTGCGGGGAGGAACCAGGGGGTGCCGGTGTATAGGCCTAGAGGGGCGCCGCGGAAGGGGACGTCGGAAAATGGATTGGTGTCGCAGGTGCCTGTAATTTGCTCGGCCATTTTTTGGCCCAGGTAGGTAGCCATAGCTACGCCGTGGCCGGCGTAGCCTATCGCGTAATGCATGCCATCGATGGTGCCGGCGTGGGGCAGGACGTCGAAGGTGAAGTCCAGCGTGCCCCCCAGGCGTACTCGGTTCTTGTTTCGTGCAGATAGGGATAGGTTTGCAGCATGGCATCGCGGAGGATTTCCGCGCTGCGGCGGATGGTGCGCGAAGTCTCCGGAAAAAATGCGGCGCGGCCGCCAAAGAGGATGCGACGGTCCGGCGTCAACCGCCAATACCAGAGGAAATTCTTGGAATCGTAGATCATGCGATTGCGCGGGCTGGCGCGCGCGGCTAGTTCTTCGGAAAGCGGTTCAGTGACGATGATGAACGACCCGATGGGGATGAGGCGCTTTTTAATCTGTGGAGTGACCCGCGTGGTGTAGCCGCCAGTGGCGATGAATACCTCGCTCGCGAGCAGCGGTCCGCGCGAGGTGGTCAGGCGGAACGGTTTTGCCGCGCCTGCGGCTCCGGCTTCGGTTTCGAGCCGCTCGATTTTCTCCACCCGGCAACGATCGTAGATTTCTGCGCCCGCGCGTTGCGCCGCCCGAGCCAGGCCAGAGACGTAACGCGCGGGATTCACGCCCGCGCTCAAATAATCCACCACGCCGCCGTAGAATATTTCGGAGCCGATTTCCACGTCCAGGCCGTACTGCGGGACGACCTCGAGGTGGTAGTTGAATTCTTTTTCCAGAATTTTCGCGGACCGGCAAAAGCGATCGAAATGGGATTTCTTCCAAGCGACTTCGAGGTGTCCGCAACGCTCGAAATCGCAGGAGATATTTTCTTCTTTAACGATGCGTTCGACGCAATCGATCGAAGCTACCGACGCCGCAAACATCTTGCGCGCTACCTGCTCACCGTACTTCTGGCGCAACTCCTCGACGTCCAGCTTCAGCCCGGTGAGAACCATGCCCCCGTTACGGGAGCTGGCGCCCCAGCCAATCGATTCCGCTTCCAGGACGGCAACTCGAACCCGGCGCTGGGCCAAGGTGCGGGCCGCGGAGAGCCCCGTGAATCCAGCGCCCACTACGGCCACGTCGACTTTGTCGGGGAGAGGCGCGGCGCTACCCGCAGGCATTTGCAGCGTGTCCGTCCAGAATGGCTGCTCCTTGAATGAGATAGGGCCCATGAATAATGTTCCGGGCAGGATGTTAGGGGCAGGCTGGGGCGGCGTCAATGGCGAGGAAGACTTCTGCTTAACGTGTAGGTGATTTATCCTATATGTAATATTCATATACTTATAGGTACTCTAGAGTAATTATATCGCGGATACCGCGGGTACGCTTTCCTCTTGCATCATGAGTATGGAATGGGGGACCTCGGAAGAGACGAAGGCCTAGAACCAAAAGCGTAGAACCCTAGTTCAAAATACCCACCCTTCCCAAAACCCGGGAAGAGTGGGGCACCTAAAAGGCATGGAAACCGTGAAGCTAGGTCAAAGTCAAGACACTCTCGCCTCCCAGTGCAGGATGAGTGGGGACCCGGAACGTAACGGATTTCAGTGACGGGGGAAATTAACGGTGACGAAAATCTGTACGGCAACGGGCCGGCCATCCTGGAGGGCGGGCTCGTAATCCCATTGCCGAACCGCTTCCAGCGCCGCATTGCGCAGCGCTGCGGGGCCGGAAACCACTCGGGCAGTGACGACGCGCCCAGCGGTGTCGACCACGACGCTCAGAACCACGTCGCCAGTGGTTCCGGACGCGAGTGCGGCTTCCGGCACGACGGGCAGAGTCTTGGTCAGCACTCGCGGTGCCTTTACGCCGTCGCCGACGCGCAACGGCGCCGATGTGTCCCCGGGGACCGGCCCTTGAACAGCTCCGGACCTGCCGGGCGCCACCACGGACGGCTTGGCGTTGCCCGCAGGCGCGTTCTTCGCCACTTGCGCCTGGATATCGGCCGGCAGCGGAGGAACGGAGAGCGATGCAACCGCCGCATCTCTGGCTGTGGCGTTTTCGTTCGCATCTACCGCAGGCGGCGCGGCCGGCGCCTTCATTAGATACGAAACGGACGGGCGCAAGGTGTGAAACGCGGCGGCCCCAGCCGCGAGCAGCACCAGCGTCGCTGCGGCGTGAGCCAAAATGCTCTTCGCGCCGGTGGAACGCCGTGCGGCCGTGATGGCCATCGTCCCTGACGCGCCGGATAACAGCCCGGTGGAAGGTGAATTCGCTCCCGCACTACCCGGCGTGGTCCACGGTTTACTGGCCGCGGACGATGCATTGGCGGAATACCATTGCGGCACCACGTCGGTTTTGTTCCGATCCTGTTGAGAAGGCTGGGGCGACGAATCTTCTTCTTCGTCGTGGTCGTCTTCTTCTGCGGCTTGAACTGCGCCTTGAAGTTCGTGCCCGGCATCTTCATCGCGATCAGAATCCGCGGCGTGCGCGGGGTGATTCGCTGCGGATTCTTGGCTGGCCTCGGATTTTTCCTCGCTCTCACTGCGGTGATCTGAGTCGTCTACCTCGGGAACCGCCCCGCGCGCGCGTGTTTCTGGGGAGGAGTTTTCCTTTTCGCCAGACTGCCGTAGCTCCGCGGCAGGGGTAAGGGATTCAGCGGCGCGCGCGGAATCAGCGGCCACTAGACGCGCATCGGAAATCGCGCCCGATGCAAAAAGTTTGAAGGACGCGGCTTCATCTGCCGACTCGGGGGGCGTTGACGGGACACTCTTGTTCAGGCTGCGAAACAGACTCCAGACACTTTCCAAGGAAAGCGGTTGGGCCAGCGAATCGGTCTCCGTCGCGGACGCCAGTGAGTCATTTTCGCGCATCGCCGCCGCAGCGGACGGGGTCACTAACGCAGCCTTGAGTTCCGCCAGCCGGGCATTTTCCAAGGTCTTTTCGTCCGAGGCGCGCATGTCCGCATCGGAACTGCCTGCCGATGGACGATCCAGATTCGAGTGAACGATCGATCCCGCGTTCCACATGTCTTCCGGTGACAGGCCGTCTTGTTCGAGATTTTCGACCGGCGGCGCTGTGTGCTCTGGCTCTTCCGAACTCTGCCAAAGCGGCGACGACGCTGCGGCGCGCTGGTGAGCCTCGACGTGGGTCTCTCCGACGGACGATGGCTCCGGGATTTGAGCTTGGGTGGAAATGGCTTCCGCGCTTGGCTCTGCCAGTCCATTCAAAGGCTGGAGCAAGGATTCCAGATCCGCATTGAGTTCCTCCGCTGCGGCGGGCGGCGGATTGGCCGCGAAGGATGCGCCATCGTGCGAGGAACCCGATGAGATTTCCGGCTGCGTCACGAGAGTTTCTGGGGCGGAAGGCAACGGCCATTCGCCGGCGGGCGAAGATGCTTCCGCGTTTTCTTGTTTCGCTTCGGCGGCCATTGACACATCTTCCATCGCTACTGCCGCATCGTTTGCGGAGGTTGCGAGTTCGAACTCGCTTACTCCAATTTCGCTTACCTCAAGATCGGCTTGCAAAGACGACGCGCCGGCCTGCTCCGCCGCGAGCTGGGTGACCTCGGCAATTTCCACCAGCGGCGCAGCGGCTTCGGAATTTTCTGCGGCGAGTTCGCTCAATGCTTTAGCTGGAGCTACCCGCGCGTCTGCACTTGCTACCTGTTCGCGTGATGCAGCAGGCCGCTGCTCTTCCGGCGCGACCGTGCTCTTCCAGAAGCCCTGCGGTGTGGCCGGAGCCACGGATGGCTCATGCGCTACATCGGCCACTGGTTCCTTCAACAGCGCGGCCATCTCGAGTGGCTGGGCCTTGACCTCTTTGGGGTTGGCACGCAGCAACTGTTCTGCGTTCACCTCCCCCAGCGAGTCCAAGGACGACGATCCATTCTTTTTCGGAGCCGCCGGAGCTTCTTGCGGGAGGGCCGCTTGCCAGAAGCCGTTCATCGGGTGGTTGAATTCGATTTCGACGTAACCTCGGGTGTCCTGGAAGTGTTTGATGTTCACGATGCGGCACAGCGCTTCTTTGCCGGTCTGGCGATTGGTGAGGCCGACCAGCTGCCCGGCCTTGGCGCTGCCAACCAGCCGTACCACTGCACCTTGGGCGAACACCACGACCGTGGTGGTTTCTTCCGAGAAGTGCTCCAACTTTCCGGGCTGGCCCGGGACCGAGGCGACTCGACGTGATCCGCGAACCAGCACTGGAATCTCGACGGATACCGGCTGGGTGCGCGAGCTAGGTGCGGTTCCGGCACGTGATTCGTTCTGGTGCTCGAGCTCGGCGCGTGATTCTGTGGTGATCGGGGTCATGTTTTGGGTTTATCGCGCGAGCCGGGCCTAAACCTAAAGAAACCCGCGTGATAGAGAATTGTCAATCGGAGTGGAAGAAGGCACCTATAGTACGATCGTACTAAGGCGATACCTTATACGCACACCCGTGAAGCGCGGCACCGTGCAGAGAGTTGTGGTAGCCTCGCAAGCATAAATTTCAGATGACCTCGGCTCGCACAATCGCAGTTTCCTCCGCGCTGGGACTGCTTGTGTTCCTCAGCGGGTATTCCCCGGCGGCATCGCGGTGGGCGCTGCCGTCCGAAGCCGCCGAACCGTCGTCCCAACTGGCGCCCAGAGCTGCAGCGGCGCAGGACGCCCCCGCCAATCCCAAACCTATGTATGCCGGCACGCGCGTCGAACACGATTGGATCCCGATGAAGGACGGGACCCGGCTGGCTGTGAACCTGTTTTCCCCGGCGAACGCCCGTCCGGCCGATAAATTCCCGGTGATTCTGGAATACCTGCCGTACCGCAAAGACGACTGGGCGCTGGAGCGGGATTACGGGCTGTATTCCTATTTCTCGCGCTTTGGATACGTAGGCGCTCGCGTGGATATCCGCGGCACGGGCGCGAGCGAAGGCCATCCCCCGGACCGCGAATACTCCGAGCAAGAACAACTGGACGGCATGGAAGCGATCGCATGGCTGGCCAGCCAGCCATGGTCGAACGGCAACGTGGGGATGCAGGGAATTTCCTGGGGCGGGTTCAATTCGATTCAGATGGCGATGCGCCATCCTCCAGCGCTCAAGGCCATAATCAGCGTCGATTCCACCGACGATCTATTCCACGACGATATTCATTACATCGACGGCATGATGCATGCGGACGAATTCGAATTGGGCATGGATCAGGAGTTGATGACCACCGCGGCGCCGGATTTTCTCCTGGATGAAAAAAATCTAAAGGCGCGTTTTGATTCCGACCCTTGGTTCCCGCTGTACCTCCACCAGCAGCGCTTTGGACCCTTCTGGCAGCGGGCGTCGCTTCGTCCGAATTACGACACGATGCAAACACCCGCATTCTTCATCGGCGGATTTTGCGACGGCTATCGCGACGTGGTTCCGCGCGCACTGGCGAACATCCATCACGCTCCGGTAAAAGCCATTCTCGGACCTTGGAACCATACCTTCCCGCACGATGCAGACTATGGACCGCAGGTCGAATGGCGGTTGGTGGCAGTTCGCTGGTGGGATCGCTGGCTGAAAGGCGTGCGCAACGGAATCGAGAACGAACCGGAGCTCAGCGTCTACATGCGGCAGTGGTATCCGCCCGACCCGGCGCTGAAAGAAATTCCGGGCGAGTGGCGGAGTGAGAAACAATGGCCGCCTGCGGGCGAAACGGACCGCACGCTGTATTTCGATGGCGAGCATGGACTGCGCGATGCTCCTGTTTCCGCTATTGGGAAACATGATCTGCGGTATGTTCCCACGGCTGGGGTGGAAGACGGGTTTTGGTGGGGGGAACTTCTGAACGACCAGCGGCCGGGCGATGCTTTTTCTTTGATCTACGACACGCCGCCGCTCGAACGTCCAACAGCTATTCTTGGGTTGCCGCGTGTTTTGCTGCAGGCCTCAGCTAGCGCGCCGCTAGCGGACTGGATCGCGCGGCTGGAAGACGTAGCGCCGGACGGGAGGGTGACGCAAGTGACCGGCGCGGGGCTGAACGGGGCGCAGCGCGAATCGGCCGCCAAGCCGGCTGACCTGGAACCGGGAAAAATCTATCCGCTGGAGATCGAGCTGCACGTAACGTCCTGGGTGTTTCCTGCTGGGCATCGAATTCGCGTGGCCATCTCGAATTCCGCCTGGCCGATGATTTGGCCCACGCCTTACGCGATGACCACTTCGCTCGTCCTGGGTGGGACGGAAGGCTCGCGAGTGATTTTGCCGGTGGTGCCTGCTACGGTTGGTGCGCCGCCACCGCATTTCGAACTGGCGGTTGCCGACGAGGCATTGCCGGGAGTGGAATCGCACGGCGATACCTGGCCGGGCACGGTGACCACCGAGCGCGATGAGATCAATCACCGCACGCGGGTGTACTGGAAAGGCGATTCCTCCTCGGGATTTCCGTGGGGCCACGAGAAGTATCACGAAGACCTGACCTACGAGGCCTCCGACGCGGATAGCGCGGTCAGCTCGGTTCGCGGTGAGGCCGACACGATCATCGAGGCCGGCGACCGCGAGATCGTGTGGCGTTCGCATTTACAATTAAAGAGCGATGCGCGGAATTTTTATTACGAATACCGGCGGGAATTGGTGGTCGACGACCGCGTAATTCGCAAGAAGAGCTGGCAGGAGACGATTCCGCGCGACCACCAATGATGGGCATTGAATGTTCCCTGGGGGATTTCGAACGTGAAGAACTCTGCGGTTCTGTTGATTAGTTGCCCCGATCAGAAAGGGTTGACGGCGGGCATCTCCGATTTTATCTACCGCAACAACGGCAACATCCTGCACGCCGATGAACACCGCGAAGACGACCAAAATCTATTTCTAATGCGCGTCGAGTGGGACCTGGCGGGCTTCGCGCTGGAGATCAAGGATTTTGCCGAAAAATTTGCGTCGATCGCCGCGCGCTTCGGGATGAAGTGGCGGGTGGCGCTTTCGAGCCATCGGCCGCGGGTGGCGCTGTTTGTTTCGCGCTACGACCATTGCTTGATCGATTTGCTGTACCGCCATCGCGCCGGAGAGCTGCCCTGCGAGATTCCGTTAATCGTGAGCAATCATGATGACGTACAACCGCTCGCTGATTTTTATCGGGTGCCACTGCACGTAATTCCTCTGAGCAAAGAGAATAAACCGGAGGCCGAGCGCGCCCAGCTCGACCTTTTAGCTCCGCAGAACATCGATTTGATCGTGCTGGCGCGCTACATGCAGGTACTATCGCCAGAATTTATCCGCCACTATCCCAACCGCATAATCAACATTCACCATTCGTTTTTGCCAGCTTTCGTCGGCGGGCGGCCGCATCAGCAGGCGTTCCAACGGGGGGTGAAGCTGATCGGCGCCACCAGCCACTACGTTACCGAGGTGCTCGACGATGGCCCGATCATCGAGCAGGACGTGGTGCGCATCTCCCATCGCGATCTGCTGGACGACCTGATTCAGAAAGGCCGCGACCTTGAGAAAGTGGTGCTGTCGCGCGCGGTGCGCTGGCATATTGAGAATCGAGTTTTGCTGTACGGAAATAAGACCGTTATTTTCGATTAGGTGGTACGGGTGTCGGGGCTACGACGGCGTTTACAAAGCCAAGTCAAAAACTTAGAGAACCCAGGTGTGAAAGCGACACCTGGGGCACCCACTTCGCTGCGCTCAGCAGAAGACTCGCAGATATACAGGTTCCAGTCCCATTTTTGAGTGGAGACGATTCCGCGTGTTGCGGTTCGCACCGCGAAGAGTCGCTGTGCCACGTCAGCCCTTCAGGTCGGCGGCTAGCAGGCGGTGGAACAAATGCTCGCCTGCTTCGCGGCGCACGGAGAGGCGGCCGGCTTGATAGGCCCGGGAATTCAGGCCGCGCTGCACCGCTTCGCAGATGTCCACGTCCTCGATTTGAACGCGATCGCTGACCGAAACGCTCTGGGCGTTGTACTCCTTGCTCGAATCTTTGCTGAAATAGAAATCGAAAATCACTAGGGTACGGCCGGTGGAGAGCGGTAGGACCAGGTTGGTGTCCAGGTAGCCTTGGTACCAATTCAGCATGAAATTCGGATAGAGCCAGAGATAGTAGGCCATCGAGCCCTTGCGCGTGGCGCTGGCATCGGCGTCTTCGTTTCCGGCTTTCACCGGGCTGGACTGGATCGAGTAGCGCTCGCGGTTCTCGATGTTGTAGTTCACGTATTCCAGCACGCTATTGAGGCCTTTGTGCAGATGCGGCACGTGATAACCGCCGTCCAGGTAGTTATCGACGTATACCTTCCAATTACAATTCAGTTCGTAGCTGCGCCGCTCGTAAAAGTGCAGCGAGCCCAGGTTCAGCGGTTGCACTTGTTCGATCATGCTGCCCAAATGTTTTTCCAGCGGCGGGGCTTGTGGATCGAGGTTCACGAACACAAATTTTTCCCAAGTGCTCAACGCGATGGGGACCAGGCCGTTCTGTGCGCGATCGAATTGGCAGACGCCGTCGAATTCGGGAGTTCCCTTCAGCGCACCTTCCAGCCCGTAGGTCCAGCCGTGGTAGGGGCAGCGGAATTGCGCGGCGTGGCCCTGCGCTTCGATCACCACTGCGGCGGCGTGGTGCCGGCACACGTTGTAAAACGCCCGCAGTTGATTGTCGTTCCCGCGCGCGACCACGATGGGTTCGCCGGCCAGCGTCGCGGTGAAAAAATCGCCCGGCTCGGCAACTTGGTCCAGACGGCCGATGGCCTGCCAGTTGCGGCCAAAGACGTTACTATGTTCGAGAGTCTCGATGCGCGGATCTACATACCACGGCGCGGGAATGGTGTACGCCTGGTTGAGCGGCGCGGAATCGTCGTAGATGTTCAGAATCTCGCTTACGGTTGGTTGCATGCTGAAAACCTCTTTGCCGCTCAAGCTGTGAGCGCCCGGGCACTGCGCCGGACCGCACGGCGCGAAGTCGCGTCTAGCGTGCCCCGATCGCCCCTCGTAATATTTCCAGAAATTGGTGGATGCGCGCTTCGTTTTTCTGCGGGATCGATGGATGCGGGAAAAGTCCGGGGTCCAGCTCCTCGGTGAGCAAAGCATCCTGAAATCGCTCGACCGTCCAATCCAGGATCGAAGAGATCATCGCCGAATCCACATCCGACCGCAGTTCCCCTCGCGCCAAGCCGAAGCCGACGAATGCGGCGCTGCCGTAGGGATCCTCCGCCGCCAAAAAGCGATTGATCTCGCGTTTGATCTCCAGATCCACACCGTAGTTGCCGAGCAACGCCACGCGATATGGGATCCAATCTTCTCGCAGCATGTGTTCGGTGTTGACCAGCCAATAGCGCAGGATCTCGAAAAAGCCCCGGTCGCGGACGTCTGCCGGGCAATCCAGGTATTTCGAAAACGAGCGCACCGCCTGTTTATACGCTTCGACGAAAAGGCCGCCCTTACTTCCGAAATAATGAAAAATCGAACCTTTGGCGACGCCCAGTTGCGCGGAAAGATCTTCGATTCGCGCGGCATGATATCCCTGCTCGGCAAAATGGCGCAAAGAAGCGTCGATGATACGCGCGCGTTTGGCCTGCCAACGAAGACGGCCGGCGGGCTGGACGCGCTGGTGGGACAGGCTGGGGTTGGGGAGAGGCTTGGAGGTCATTCTTGACCCTCGGTCAAGGCGCGCCGTACACCTTTTTGTGTGTCGTGTATCGGGGCTGAATGTGCTATCTATTTGCGTCGCGCATCGTATCATGACTTTGGGTCAAGCCAAACCGTGATTTTCTCCCGCTCCGCTCCCTACGACGCCATCATCGTGGGCGCAGGACACAACGGCCTGACCGCTGCGGCCTACCTCGCTCGCGCCGGACTTTCCACCCTGGTGCTGGAACGGCGAGGGGTGGTCGGGGGATGCTGCGTCACCGAAGAAATCGCGCCGGGCTGCCGCGCGTCGACCACTTCTTACATCGCCAGCATGCTGCGCCCAACGGTGATTCGCGATCTGAACCTCGCCGCGCACGGACTGCGCATGGTGCCCTGCGATCCAAGTCTGGTGGTGCCCTTCCCGGATGGACAGGTGGTGCCATGGTGGAGCGATCGCCACCGCGCCGTGGAAGAATTTCGAAAAATTTGTCCGGCCGATGCCGAGACATTTATTCGCATGGATGATCAACTGAAAAAGCTGGCGCGATACTTGCAGCCGTTTTTCCTGGAGCCTCCTACCGACGTGCAGGCCCACGGGCTAGGCGGCTTTCTGGAGCTGATGCGGGTCGGCAAGCGATTCCGCGGAATTTCCGGGGACGAAATCGCGCAGCTGACCGCATTTTTCACCGGCAGTCTGGGGGATTTTCTCGATCGCCACTACCAATCGGAAAAAATCAAAACGCTATTTTTGGCCAACAGCGTATATGGAAAGCATGGCGGGCCGTACGATGCGGGCTCGGCGCTGGGGCTGCTCTTTCATCTTTTGAGCGGCGGTGACGGTGACGTGCAGGGATTCTACGGCCACGTGATCGGCGGGATGGGAGCGATCACCCAAGCGCTGGCTGCGGCGGCGCGGCAGCATGGCGCGGAAATTCGCACCTCGGCGCCGGTGGCGCAAATCCGGCCCGGACGCGCGGGAACCAGCTCCGAAAGACTTTCTGCTGGGGTCGCCGGTTTGCCTAGCGTGTTATTGGAGGACGGCACCGAAATCGCCGCGCGGGTAGTGCTGTCGAACGCCGATCCCAAGCGCACTTTTCTGAAATTGATGGACCCCAGCGATCTGCCCGCCGCATTCGTGCAAGCCGTGCGTGGAATCAAGATGGACGGCCCGTGCGCCAAGGTGAATTTCGTGCTCAGCGAAGAACCGCACGTCACCGCCATGCCCGGAGAATGGAACGCTTCGCAACGTGCGCTGTTCACCCTGGTTCCCTCGCTGGAGTTCGCCGAGCGCTGCTACGATACGGCCAAGTTCGGGGAAATTCCCGAAGGACTGTGGGTCGATTGCGCGGTAGCTTCCAACGTCGACGACACGCTCGCCCCGCCTGGCAAGCACGTGATGACCTGCTTCGTTCAGTTCGTTCCCTACAAACTCCGCCAGGGCACGTGGGATGAGAAGCGCGAACTGCTCGGCGACCGCGTGGTGAAAAAAATCGCGGAATACGCTCCCCATTTTCCCGGGTCGATCCTGGCGCGGCAGGTGCTCACCCCTCTCGATCTGGAGCGCGAGTACGGGCTTACCGAGGGCAATATTTTTCACGGTGACCTTTCGCTCGAGCAACTTTTCTTTATGCGGCCGGTGGCGGGCTGGTCGCAGTATCGCTCGCCCGCGCCGGGCGTGTATTTGTGCGGCGCCGGCGCGCATCCTGGCGGCGGCGTAACCGGCGCGCCGGGCTACAACGCCGCGCATCAGGTTCTGCGCGACTTGCGAGGCAGGTGCTGATCAAGTTTGGAGATGAAATCGACACGCGGAGATTCAGCACGAGGTGAACGATGAAAAAAGGAATTCTCGAACGGCTGAAAGAAGGGGTGGTGCTGGGCGATGGAGGCTACCTGCTAGAGCTCGAAAAGCGCGGCTGGGTGCGTGCGGGGCCATTCACCCCGGAAGTAGCGCTGGCGCACCCGGAGGCGTTGCGCCAATTGCACATCGAATTCCGCGAAGCCGGCGCGGACGTGCTGCAGGCGCTAACGTTCTATGCCAGCCGGGATAAATTGGCCACCGTTGGTCTGGAAAATAACGTCGAGGCGCTGAATCGAGCCGCGGTGCACATCGCCCGAGAAGTGGCTGGCAACCGTTGCCTGGTGGCCGGAAATCTGAGCCTGACATGGATGTATGAGCAGGGCAGCGAATCATCTCGCAGCCGCGTGCTGGCGCTATTTGACGAGCAACTCGAGAGTCAAGTGAGCGAAGGCATCGATTTCGTTATCGGCGAGACCTTTTCCTTTTTGGGCGAAGCGCTGCTGGCGGTGGAATCCGCCAGGAAGACCAAGCTCCCGGTGATGGTGACCATGTGTTTTGAAAATCAGGACGTCACCCCGGAAGGCAAGACCGCCGCCGCCTGCGCACGCGCGCTCGCCGATGCCGGCGCGGACATCGTGGGAATCAATTGTCTTCGCAGCCCGGAGCACACCCTTCCGCTGATCGCCGAAATGCGCAGGGCGACCACCGCCTACATTGCCGCGCAGCCGGTTGCCTTTCGCACTACCGCGGCCAACCGCGATTTCACTAGCCTGCCCGCGTTTCCGGACCAGCTCGAACCTTTCCAGCTCAGCCGCGGCGAGATGGCCGATTACGCGCTGAAGGCCCGCGACATGGGAGTGAATTACATCGGCGCCTGTTGCGGAGCGGCCGCCGCGCATATCCGCGAGATGGCGCGCGCGCTCGGCAAATTACCGGCGGACGATCGGGTTTGGAAAAAGGGCGGCGAAAAGCCAATGTCGGCCTATGAATATTACAAGCACGACCAAGCGTAACCCGCTGATTCGATGCCGCCCGGGCTTCGCCCCAGGTTTCGCGGCTGGATTCGCCGCGACACGCGGCAATGCTATAGTTTAGGGGAAACCTCGCGGGGTTTCCCCTAAATGCCCACGCCGCCCTGCACCCTCTCCGCCGATCGTTTGGAAGTATCCGTGGTGATTCCCTGCCTGAACGAGGCCAACTCAATCGGCATTTGCGTCGAAAAAGCAGTCGGAGCGATGCGCAACGCAGGAATTCGCGGCGAAGTGGTGGTCGCCGATAACGGATCGACCGACGGTTCGGTCGAAATCGCCACCGCGCAGGGCGCGCGGGTCGTCCCGGTCGGCCAGCGCGGATACGGACACGCCTTGCGCGCAGGAATTTCCGCCGCCCACGGCGAATTCATCATCATGGGCGACGCCGACGACAGCTACGACTTCTGCACCGTTCCAGACTTTGTCCGCAAATGGCGCGAAGGCTACGAAGTGGTGATGGGCAATCGTTTCCTCGGCGGCATCAAGCCGCGGGCCATGCCCTGGTCGCATAAATACATTGGCAACCCGGGCCTCACCGCGGTGATGAATTTATTTTTCCATACCGGCGTCGGCGATTGTCTGTGCGGTTTGCGCGGCTTCACTCGCGCTGTTCACGACCGCATCGACGTCCGCACTACCGGCATGGAGTGGGGCCCTGAATTCGTCATCAAAGCGGCGCGAGCTCGTGCCAAGATGACCGAGATTCCGATCATTCTGTGGCCCGACAAGCGCGGCCGCCCTCCCCACCTGAAAAGCTTCAGCGACGGCTGGAGGAATTTGCGTTTCATGCTCTTGTATGCGCCGAACTGGCTGTTCTTTACGCCGGGTTTCGCGCTCATGATTTTGGGATTGGGGCTGGTCTTCTGGTTGCTACCCGGACCGCGGCACTTGGGCCCGCGCGTAACCATTGATATTCACACGATGATCTTTGGCGTCATTTTCACGTTGCTCGGCGCACAAATCATTTCCATCGGCTGCTTCGCCAAAGTTTTTAGCTATGCCGAACGTTTCGATTCGGGCGGGGTGTCACTGCAACGTTTGCTGCGCCAGGTAAAACTTGAACACGGCCTGCTGGTGGGAGCCGCGCTGGCCCTAGCTGGATTCGCGGGAGACGCTTGGGTGTTCGCGCAGTGGGCCCTAAGCGATTTTGGTCATCTGGATTTGGTGCGGCAAACGCTGTTTTGGTCGGTGTGGTTTTTCCTCGGAGTGCAAATCGTCTTCTCCTCGTTTTTCCTCAGCATGCTGGGCATCAGCCGCGGCACCTACATCGGCGATTACGAGCGCCGCGACGCATGACGGTTCCGGCAATTGCGCGGCGGCCCTGGGTTCGAGCTCTCGGGATATCTGGTAGAGTGTGACTCAGCTCGTCCTCCGCCGAAGGAGCGGCAATGGGCCAAGATCTGTTGGAACACGTAATCGCCAACCCGCCAAAAGCGCATCAAGGGGATGCGGAAGTCGCCGGCAAGAAAGCCCTGGAGGGCTCTTCGCTCAGCGGCTACATGCGCGAGGTACTGGAAAAAAATCTGGTGGTTTGTCACGGAATTGATCCGGAAGTCGCAAGATTTCTACATCAATCGATTGTGGAGGGTGGACGAACCCTGGAGACCGGATCCGGACTTTCCACGGTCATTTTTGCCATGCGCAAGGCTTATCACACCGTGGTTACGCCGAGTGCGAGTGAGGCTGCAGCGATTCGGGAATACGGGCGAGAAAAGCAGATCAGCATGGAGCGTGTGGAATTTGTTGTGGAGCCGTCGGAAACGTATTTGCCGCGATGCACCCTGCAGGATCTCGACCTTGTTTTTATTGACGGCAAGCATGCCGTGCCGTGGCCCTTTATCGATTGGTTTTACACCGCGGAAAAGCTGAAGGTAGGAGGGGTGTGCGTGATCGACGATATTCATCTGGAGTCGGTTCTAGACCTCGTCAAATTCCTCCAGGAAGAACCGCGTTGGGAATCCGTCTGGGAATTGCCGCGCCGAACCATTGCCTTCCGGAAACTTTCCGCCACCGTTCACGACGTCGCCTGGCACCAACAGCCGTACATTTCCAGGCGCTATGGACGCAAGGGGCGAATCCTGAACGCGCTCGGAATCAAGTGGCGTCCCAAGCCCAAGGAATGATGGCAGCGCCTCGCCACCGCCGTTTTCAGCAATTCGCCGCCTGCCACCGGCACTCGGTTTCATCCTCACCGCCGATTTCTCGAAAATGCGTATACCACCGGATATCGGAGCCGCGCTGCTCCTTGTATGATTCCACGCAGAATTCGCGATGGGCGCGATGAAGCTTTTGATTTATGCGCATCGCTGGGCGCCCGAAACGGGGGGTGTGGAGACGATTACGGCGGCTTTGGCGCGTGCAATCTCCGCGGACGACGCCGCATGGAAAGTGACGCTGGCCACTCGCACGCCCGCCAGCGAAATGAGCGATCTGGATCTACCGTTCCGCGTCGTCCGGCGCCCTAAGATCGGCAGTCTGGCGCAGCTGGTGAAAGGAGCCGACCTGGTTCATTTGGCCGGTCCAGCGCTCCTGCCTCTCATTCTGAGTATCGTTTACCGGAAGCCAGTGGTGATCGAGCATCACGGCTTTCAGACCATTTGTCCCAATGGGCAACTGCTTATCGCTACCACCCGCATGCCATGCCCAGGCTCGGGATATTTCATGGCCGGGGGTCACGCCGAGTGTCTGAAATGCAATCGCGCAGAAGGCACCTGGGCCAGCTTTCGGCTATGGGCTCTAACTTTTGCGAGGAGGTGGCTGAGCGGCCGAGCAGCCGCGAATATCGTCCCGACCGCGTGGCTAGGAACACTGCTGCGTTTACCGCGGATGGTGACGGTCCACCATGGACTAGTGAAAATCGAGGGGCAAGCGAGCAACCGTGGGGAGGACCGGGCGACCGACAATCGCACCTCGCCAACCGTTACGTTTGCTTTTAACGGGCGCCTGGTGACCACCAAGGGCGTACAGACCCTGCTGGAAGCCGCCCGCCAGTTGAAATCACGCGGCTTGGCTTTTCAGGTGCGGTTTGTTGGCGACGGAGCCGACCGTGCGAGGCTCGAGGCGCTCGCTGGGGAATACCAGTTGGAAGATAGGGTCCGCTTCCTAGGCTATCTATCCGGCGCTCCGCTCGAAACGGCGCTGCAAGCGGCGGATGCGATTCTAATGCCTTCTCTGGGCGGCGAAGTTTTCGGGTTGGTGGCCCTGGAAAACATGATGCGAGGCAAGCTCGTAGTGGTTTCCGATATTGGCGCCCTGGCGGAAGTGGTTGGCGATGCAGGGCTCACCTGTGCCACCGGGGATGTGGAAGCATGGGCGTCTTGCATGGAGCGCCTGATTCGGAATCCGGGGCTGTGCGTGGAATTAGGACGCCGCGCCCGGGAGCGCGCACAGAAATACTTTTCTATTCAGCAAATGATCGCCGGCCATATGAGCGTGTATTCCGAGGTATTGGACAAAACACGATGAATGAAGTCTCCGGAACGACAACCGGCATCGGACTGTCGACGTCATCATCCCCGCCTTTGGAGAGCGGTGTGCCGCGCTCGATGCCACGCTTGACACCTGCTTGTGCCAGAATTGGCCGGCCTCGCAGATATTTGTTGTCGATGACGGATCGCCGGTTCCCGTCTCCATTCCCGATCGTATTATGGCGTCCGGCACGGTCCAACTGTTGCGACTGCCGCGTAGGTGGCGTGTATCAATTGCGAAGTGCTGCCCGCTCCCGACTGGCTGGAGATGTGTTCCAAGCATCTCTACCAACACCCACGCGTCGCGGCATGCTTTACGCGGATGGTTCCCCAGAATCCCAAGCGTCTCTCTCGATGCTCTCGCGGAAAGGGCTGGCACGCGGTGACTGGCGTGCGCCCGCCGACTATTCATTCCTGAATGTAGTGATCGATCAATCTCGCTGGTTGGTGATGCGCCTGGGCCGCGACCTGGTGAAGCTCCGTTTTTACTTCTGGCCCATCGATATCGCCGTGTGGGTGGGAGCTATGGGTATCGCTGCTGCTTGTTTTCTAGAGGCTGGCAGCTGAACTGTGCAGCAAGAAGTTCCCAATTTAAATCGCAGCTGATTCCTCGGGGGTGCCGCACTCTTCTTACCGCTTCTGAAAATCCGCTAGCCTTCGCGGTGGTCTCTACAGAGTGATGGATCAGTACCGGTACATCACGCTGTCGAATTGACACCACTCCCTGCCAGCCCTAGGATGAAATCCAGGGAGCAGGCGGGCTGGTCTCCGCACTGCCCCAGATCGATACATGAGGCAGCGGAGGGCGTTATCCTCCGGTTCGTGCAATGTTCGCTCGACTTTCTTCTACTCTAACCGCTGCCGATCATCTCGGTAATCCCTTCCACGTTTTTCGCAAACGTGTATTCGGAAAGCCCTCGGACCTAATGACCATGGTCGACCGTGCTACCGGAGTGCGTTGCGAATGCACGGTCGATTCCCATCAAATGTTTAGCGCCACGTGGTACAAGCACCTCAATGATGTTCCGGGCCTGCCGATAGGCCCTGGGGACGTGGTCATCGACATCGGAGCGAATCAGGGATTTTTCACCTGTTACGCCGCACAGAAGGGCGCGCGCGTCTACGCCTTTGAACCAGTGCCGGAACTGTACCAACGCCTGTTGCGGAATGTAGCGCGCAACGGTTTCTCCGACCAAGTGGTAGCGGTGCAGGCGGCGGTCAGTGACGCCGATCAGGAAGTAGAGATGGTGGTCTCTCATACCCTGGGCGGTGGACAAAGCACCATCGTTCCCGAGTTCGCCAGACATTTTCAGACGTCCATGGGAGAGACCATACGCGTGCGCTGTGTGACCCTGCCGCAAATTCTCGAAGACTACGCCATCGCCCGCGTGCGGGTATGCAAGATTGACGCGGAGGGTTCCGAGCTGAAGATCCTTCGGGCCCTCGATTCGGGCACTTTGGCGAAGATTCAGGGCTTTGCTCTGGAATATCACGCCGAGGCGTACGCGCTGCCGACGCTGATGAAGGCTATGCTGCAATGGGGTTCCCACCAAGTGAGTTTGATGGACGATCGCCCCTTCACCGGCAATCAGATCTACGTGATTTCCAATGATGTGCTCGTCTCCATTCCCGGGACGATTATTCCGCCCGAGCCAGCACCTAATCATGGCCGCAAGGGAGCGCCAACTCGGGGGCCGAAACCGAGTTATGCGGCGCCAGCCATAACTCCGCTCGTGTACTCGGGAACGCTGGGGAACGCGCATGAGCAATGGACGACGGAACATGAGAAAATAATGAATATGGGCAGCCATAAGTCGCCATTGGCTTGCGCGGATTTGCCCCAGGTCGATGTGGTTATCCCGGTATACAACGAGCGGGGTAAAGCTCTGGACTCGACGGTGCAAGCATGGCTCGAGCAAGATCCTCCGGTATCGGAAATTTACGTGGTCGATGATGGATCGCAGGTGCCGGTTACGCTCTCCGATGCAATCAAAGCGCACGGAAATGTGTGCTTGATCCATTTGGTGGAAAACGTAGGCAAATCGGGCGCCCGCAATGCGGGGATCGCGCTCTCAAAGGCGCCATTGATTGTGAACGCCAACTGCGATGTCCTACCCGCTGCTGATTGGGTAGCCACTTGTTCGCGCTATCTCGCGGCCCATCCGAACGTGGGAGCCTGCTATACGCGAATCGTTCCCCAGTTTCCCAAGCGCTTGTTTTCCCGCTGGCGCATGCGCTTTCAAGAAGGCAAATACGGCGAAGCGGCGAAACAAGTTCCTTTCGCTCCGGGCCACGCGGTGCTGATGCGCCGCGAAGCGATAGAAGCCGTCAACGGATACGACGTGCGCTATCGGCGCGATGAAGAGGATTGGGACATCTGCCGAAGAATGCAGGCCAAGGGCTGGATGAGCCATTACATCCCCGAAAGCCGGACGGTCTCGATTCAGAATGACTGCGTCGCGGTGCTGGCGAATACTTCTCTGTACCGCGACGGCTGGCATGGCCCAGAAAACGGCGGCTTTCTGTGGGTGCTGTGGCGCCAGACCAAATGGCTGGGGATTCGCTCCGGACGAAATGCCGTCAAGGGGCGCTTTTATTTTTGGCCCGTGGACCTGGCCGTCTGGGCGGGCTCTCTGCGCATCGCCGCTAAGAAATTGTGGGCCGCCCGCCTGCTTCGCCCTCAACCCGTGCCGGTTTTCAGCAGCTCACCTCCCTCTCCCGTGTCGTCCACCTCGTACCCCGTGCCGATCTCAGGCAGCCAGGCTCAGACGCCGACCAACCCGCCGCGCAGCGCGGAAGACACTTCCCGGTAGGTGTCTTAGCAGCGCTCGTAGACCGAATTGTCGTTCCAAGATTTCTCGGTGCACCCACTTTCAACAGAAAGGCTGGACAATGCCAAAACAACAAGCAAATAGCGGCGCGCCGGAATATGCATTAAAGTTGATGGCCGGGCTCCGGAGCGATCTTCGGTAATGGAGCCGCTCGACCTGAACTTGGATGAAAACTCGGTCATGAATACCAATGTCTGGCCGCGCCGCTGTCCCGCCCGGCTGTCAGCACGGCGGCCCACTTACTAATGGCCCCCCGACGCCGCATCGCCGTCATTTCACCGTTCCTGGACAAACAGCACGGCACCGAGCGCTGCGTGATTGAACAACTGAACCGCCTGAGCAACGACTACGAAATCCACGTCTACAGCAAGCGGGTGGAGGATATCGATCCAGGTAGAATCGTCTGGCACCGGGTGCGCGATATCCCCGGCCCGCACGTGCTGCGTTACATATGGTTCGTGGTGGCCAATCATTTTTGTCGCTGGTGGGACCGCCGTTTTCGCAACCTCCATTTCGATCTGGTGTTTTCGCCCGGGGTAAATTGTTTCGATGCCGACGTGATCGTCGCGCACATCATTACCAGGGTGTTCTTGCAAGACATCCAGCATTCGCTGCGTTTCCGCAACACTCCCTTGCGCTCATGGCTCCGGCTGCTACACCGCCGGCTCTTCTACCGCATCGTGATCGCCCTGGAGAAATTCTCCTACGCTCGCCAGAATTTGTACCTGGTGGTACTCACCGGCATCATGGCGCGGGACGTACAGAGGATTTACGGAAAAGCCCAGCTGGTGTTCCCGGTCTACAACGCCGTGGATTCCCAGCAATATTCACCACTGGTGCGCAATTCCTTGCGCCCGGAAGCCCGGCGCTCGTTGGGGCTGCGCGACGATGAGTTCCTGATCCTATTGATAGGAAACGATTTGGTAACCAAAGGGTTGCGCTGCTTGCTGAAGGCCGTGGACCTTTTACAGAATCCATCCATTCGTGTGGTGGTGGCTGGCAAGGACGACAGCGGTCCTTACGATAAATTCGTGCGCGAACATGCCCTGACTTCACGGCTCGCGTTTCTGCCAGTTCGCTCGGATGTGGAATTCTATTACGCCGCCGCCGATCTATATGTAGGACCTTCGCTATATGACGGCTTTCCGCTGCCGCCGCTGGAAGCCATGGCCTGCGGCGTTCCAGCGATCGTCAGCTCGCACGCCGGCATCAGCGAAATTGTACGCGACGGAGAAGCCAACTTGGTGCTGGCCGATCCTGAGGACTTCACGTCGCTGGCAAAAATGATCCACAGGTTCGTCGCCGATCCCGCACTGTGCGCCCGGGAAGGCGCCGAGGCGACGCGCAGAGTCGCGCAATACACCTGGGATCGCAATGCCGCGGAGATCAAGGAAGTCTTGGAGGCCTTCTTGGCTAGCCGGCAACAGACTGGTGAGAGAGAAACGGCAGGGCGGTGAAATCCTGAAGGAGCCAACGCAGCAGGCGCAGTAGGCGCCGCCAGCAGAATTTACGAGCGGGATTTCTTCCGGCGCCCCTCGTCGAAATAATAATTCACCTGGTCCCGCACAATATCCCGAATCGATTTTCGCACCTTGGATCCCAGCGCCTGAATCTTGCGCGTGTCGCTCAATAGGATAGGCACTTCGGCCGGGCGGAAACGCGCGTTATCGAACTCCACGCGCACGTCGCCGCGGTTGGTTCGCACCGTCAAACCCTGATCCTCTAGTTCGTACTCCAGCGAGCCTGCCAACAGCGCGTCATCCAGCCGCGTGCCGGTCCAAGACACGCCGAATCGCGCTTGCGGCACCTCCTCCAGCGGATTATCCACGCGCTTCTGCCCCGAGAATGCCGCCACCGATTCCACTTTGTATCCGATCTCATCCAGCACCAGCAACAAATAACTGAGAACCGAATGGATGCGCATCGAGCCTTGCACGTACACATCGCCGCTGGCCGCCTTCTCCTCGAGCACCGCGTAGCCTTCGACGATATCCAGCACGTGACTCCAGTCGCGAAACGCGTTGACGTTCCCCAGTACGATTTTTTTCGTCTCTTCCTGTTTCAGCTGCACGCACTGCCGGGCGATACTGGCGGTGACGAAGTGGTCGCCGCGCCCCGCGCCTTCGTGATTGAAGCCGCGCGACACTACCGTCTTCATGCGGTAGCAATAGTGGTAATTCTGTACCAGGAAATCACTGTGTACTTTGCTCGTCGCGTACGGACTCATCGGCCGAAGAAGATTCTTTTCGCTGATCGGCAACTCGGGAATGCTGATGGGCTCGGGGAAAATCGTGCCGTATTTCTTGCGGGCCTGCTCGTATTGCGATTGCGACGCGAACTGCAGACCGTACTCTTCCGAGGAGCCCGCGAACACCACTTTGCAATCGAGATTTTTGATTCGTACCGCCTCCAGCAAGTTGGCGGTTCCCAGGGTATTCACTCGCAAAGTTTCCAGTGGGTTGACGAAGCTGCGGGGGACGAAGGATTGCGCCGCGAGGTGAAAAATAGCGTCAGGTGTCGAAACGTCGAGCGTATCCAGCAGGCTGGTCAGGTCGGTGAGATCGCCATCGACCATGCGCACATCTGCAGCGATTCCTAAGTGCGCCACACGGTCTGGGATAGAGGGCGTCGAAGTCCGGCGCACCAGACCGTATACTTCCCAACCAGAATTCAGAAGTCTTTTTGCCAGATAGGGACCCACAAACCCGGAAATCCCTGTGATCAGCGCCCTTTTCATCGAGCTTCTCTCCTAAACTGCAGCCCAATATCCTTGTAATCGCCGCGCCGAGCGTACATCCAGACGCGAATCCGCCTCGACATCGAATAAATCCACCGGTCTCGTTCGGGATTCCTGAATTGTAGCTCAGGGCCAGACGCAAATGCGGGCCATTCCAAGCCGTGGTTTGCCAGTACGTCTACACATCGGCAAAAACGATACAGGCAGGCGCTTACCGGTGTCAAGCGATCCGGCCGGTTCCCAGCGATTCCGCAACGAACTGTGGATGACACGGGAATTAGGCTCATTTGGCGGAAGTTAGGTGATTTCTGGTTCTTGTGTGGACTCGTGGGTGATTCGCAGGGGCTTTCGAGGAAGAAAAGGGCGGAGGCACTCTGTTTCAGAGACAACGATAGGAAGACCTCGATGCAGGCCTCCGGGACTACCGAGATTCAGACGAGGGATGCGGCGAAAAGCTCAGGCGACAAGCTGGCCGGAGTCACCTCGCTATAAAGTTTGGCGGCGATGAGTTTGGCCCAAAAGATCTGGGTTTTGCCTTGGCGCGCCGCTGGTTTGATATTCAGCGCAAGGAAAGCATGAAAGACGTCGTAAGCGAGGAAGGCTACCAGCAGGAAACACTCCATGGCGCTCGCATCATGCTTGTAGACGTGATCGGAGTGCCATTCGTTGACCAGCTCATTGAAGGCATAATTCTCAATATCCCATCGCTGGTGTACCCAATGGACAGCGCGGCCAACGGGAACCTGGGTGGCCGATAGCGTGGTCACCCAGATCCAGTCACTACTTTGGGGATCCTCCTGTTGATCCGATTGCCGGCGCACCGAGTAGGTTTCCAAGGAACGAAGGACACGCACGGGGGCCTGCACCTGGGGCCAGGAGGTCAAGTCCGGGAAATCCCACCAGGAGCATTGGCGAGATCGATAGCTACCTGGTTGAGGCGTGAGGTGAGGAAACAACCCGGCTACATCTTGATAGAGGTTGCGTCGCTCGTCTTTGAGAACTACCAAAGCGTGTTTGCCGGCGAGCCAGCAAAAAATTGAACAAGGGTGCCTCGGCGTACAGCGCATCGGCCAGGATCAAATCGAAAGCGCGCGGATAGGCGGCGATGACCCGGGCCAACAAACGCAGGGCGGTTTCCACTTCCCCTTCCCCGGCTTGTTGTGGTTCCTGATCGAGTAGCATACGGACTGCTGGGCGTTTCGGCGTTGCACCCGGCAACAGCATCAACGTGACTTGCCGATGATAAAACTGAACGCGATCGCCTCCCTCCGAGCGGATGGTTCGCTGCAAGCAGCCCGGGCAATGACGTAAATAGCTGGCGTGGCTTTCGTGGCCGTCCAAAACCACTACACCCAGACCATAAATGTCCGGCAAGGCTTTGTTACGTTTCAGGCGCTCGTAGACGTGGTGAATCCCTCGCCGCAGCCCGTTGGCATCGAGCAGAGCGTGGACGCGTCCCAGAGTGTTTGCGCTGCAGGTCGGCTCTTCCAACCAACTCTGCCAAAAGCGAGCCCGGCCGACCTGCTCCCAAGCGTTGATGCTGCCCATCCTGGCCCAAAACAACATGATCGACGATTTCACCACCGCCGCCGTGGAGATGCGTGGTTGCGGTCTGCGATCCGAGAGCGGGGCGATGAGGTCCTGGGAAAAGAAGAAGATCTTTTCCGCATAGGCAATGAGGCGCCGGAGAACGGTTTATCGTTTCCTTTCCCGAAGGCGATTCCATTCCAACTCAGAGACCTCTTCGATGAACTGCTGCATTTGCTGGTAACTGCTTACGGCTTGGCGAACCCGCTGCTCCCATGCCTTGGGGACGCAGATCTGGCGTGGTTTCCCCGCGTGACTCTGAACTAAGTACAGGGATTTGTGTGGGTCGCCTTGCGCACAATGGCAGTTCGCCTTACCACACTTACGAAAGCGCTCGGAGAGGGTGCCGCGAAGAAACCACTGGCTGGAAGCTAACTGAGCCACACGAGAACGAAATTTGCGTTCGTAAGGCGGGAGCCTAGAGCGATGGAAAGCGGTATCAACCGGTCCTTTCATCTGAGATACGTATAGTATCCCAGAACAAAACAGGATGTCAATACACAAAATGAAATGCGAATTTGCTCAGCGACTCAACAAGGGACTAACAACAAGAGGATCAAATACCTCGGCCGCTCAGAAATCCTCGTTGCGGAACCGTTGGCCGGTTCCCCCGGTTCCGCCGGTTCGCCGGTTCCGCCGGTTCCCGGTTCCGCGGTAATCGGGGCCAGCTCCGAGTGGCGTATACTCCGCTGCAGCAATAGGCACAACAGTGGGTGGTCCTCACAGGAGCGACGCCGATGATGCCTGCGATTGCGGAATTGCGACAGTTCGCCAAGCGCTACACTGTGGCGTGGTGCAGTCACCAAGCCGCAAGCGTGGCCAGCTTTTATTCAGAGCACGGGTCGCTGCGCATCAATGATGGCAAGCCGGCGACAGGCCGAAGTGCCATTGCCGCGGCGGCTCAGGGTTTCATGACCGCGTTTCCCGATCTGCGGGTGCTTATGGACGACGTCGTGGTGCGCGGCGACGGTGCTGAATATCACTGGACGCTGGTCGGCACCAACACCGCACCAGGCGGCACCGGGCAGCGGGTTTGCATCAGCGGCTTTGAAGTGTGGAAGATCGGAGACGATGGACTAATTACCGAGTCGCAAGGCCACTACGATGCTGCAGATTACCAACGACAGATCGGACGCGGCGTGGAGGAGTCTAAATAGAAAGCCGCGATTGTGTAGAAGCATTCCCCGTGTGAGCAGACTGAACTCCCTCCGAAAAAAAAGACTCGCCGCCAAGTCGTGAGCGACGAGTCCTTCTTATCTTATTGAGAAAGCGCAGGACTGTCGTTCGCCACCCGCCACCCAGTCCTGGGAAGCAAGCTCTAGAGTTCGGCGTACAAACTGTCCGAGATGATGGTCCGGTTCTTGGCCATCTCTCCTAGCCATGCCAGATAATTCTTGTCGCCGCGGATTTTGGTCTCGGCGTCTGCGAACGCGTGCATGTCGGGAAATTCGATCGCGACGATAATGTTTCCCGCATTGGGGCCGGCGAATGTTGCACGCCAAACGCGAACCGTACCGGTAATCCCCAGGTTCTTCATAATTTCTTTGCCCTTCTCGATCCACTGCATATAGGCCGCAACATTATCCGTCTTCACCACCACCACGCGCATGCCGGTGGTCTTCACCGCGAACGCAGGGCTCGACATTGAACTTCTCCTTTTATTTGGCAAGTTTAGAAAACTGGAACCGATCGATACTTTTGGGCCGGATCACAAGACGTGGAGCGGAAACCACGCCTTAGCGGCACTAGGCCATGAGGCTTGGCCACTTCCAACAATGTGATGCGAGCGCGAATATATCGAACTCCCGGCAGGAGTCAAGAAATTCGCCGGGAACGAGCTGGGTGGTTGCCGAGCACGCGCCCCAGACGTAATGGGCCCCGTTCGGTCGGGAATTCCGCGTAAACCCAAGCGCGGCGCGCCAATTCCCGGTAAAATCATCGCAATGATCGCGGGATTGTTCACCGACCTCCTATCCAACGGCGGCATTCAATATGCGGCAAGGCAGACTGCAGCGGTCCTGGCGGGCATGGCGCGCGGTCGGAGCTGGCCGGTTTCTCTGTTGAGCCTCAACGATCCTCCGGGAAAGCATCGCCTCAGCGTCGCCGGGCAAGTTTATGACTTCCAAGGATTTGGCAGGTCCAAGTTCCGATTTATCCTGGCCGCTCTGAAGGTGGCGGCTCAAAAACCGAGCGTGGTTTTTGCAAATCATCCCAATCTGGCGCCGGTGGCGATGGCCATCAGGATGCTATCGCCCCGTTCGCGCGTGGTGGTGATGACGTTCGGAATCGAGGTTTGGGAAACTTTACCGCTGATACGGCGCGCCGCATTGCGCCGAGCCGCTGCGGTCACCTCCTGCAGCACCTACACCGCAGAAAAGCTGGTAAGCGTGCAGCATGTGGCTAGCGACCGCGTGTTTCACATACCGCTCTCGCTCGACCCGCAATTCATGGAACTGGCAGAGTCCGCGCCTAACCTGCCCCCGCCGCAGGGTTTCCCGGAAGGGAGGATTATTCTCTCGGTGGGCCGATGGGCGGCGAATGAGCGCTACAAAGGGCTGGACCATCTGATCCAGGCGCTTCCCGAACTGCAGCGCCAAACCAAGAACCTCTATCTGGTTGCTGTGGGCGATGGTGACGATCGGCCGCGGCTCGAAGCCCTGGCGCGTGAAACCGGCGTGGCGAATTCCGTCATTTTCCTCCGAGGACTGTCCCGCGCCGATCTGGTTTCATGTTTCGCCCGATGCGAGGTCTTCGCGCTCCCCAGCGCCGGCGAAGGGTTCGGTTATGTGTTCATCGAAGCCATGGCCCTGGGGAAACCCACCGTGGGCGGTGCGCACGGCGGCACTCCCGACATCATTCAGGACGGCGACACCGGATATCTTGTAACCCACGGGGACGTGGTGCGTCTTACCATGGTGATCGGCAAACTCCTCCAGGATGATTCTCTGCGGATGGAGATGGGCCGCCGCGCGGGACAACATGTCCGTGCGAATTTTATCTTTAGCCAATTCGAGTCGCGCTTGTCCGAACTTTTACTGGCGGTTCCCATGTCCGAGAGGTCCGGCGCCTGACCGGCTTCCCGTACCTGATGCTTAACATCCAGATATTGAATGTGTATGTTAACGGGGGAACGAAATATGATTGAGCTTAGGTGTTACTCGGACGTACACTGCTGTCCAGGCCCCTGGCATGCCACTGACAGGTAGCGAACGCAAGTCCCTCTCAACAACATCGGCGGGTGCGTCCCCCGTACCATCGGCCAGGGACGAAGCGCCAAAGAGTTTTCCGAAAGTAAGTACAAAGGCCACTATGTCATCCCGATCAGGCAGCCGGCTGTTCCCCTGGGTGTGGGAAGCGACCAACGTTCTGCTGGTGCTCGCCCTGGCCCTGGTCTGCTATTCGGTGGCCTGGGAAGAAAACACTCGTGTCTACCTGAAAGGGTTTTCCGATGCCATGGTCCCGGTGCCCGCTTCTCCCATCGAGAAGATCGAGAGCATCCTGGCGTGGATGAACAACGGCCCGCACCGTCCTTCCGCCGGTTCCCTCGAGGTGAACCCTCGCGATCCCGAGGAAACCCTCAATTTTCAGGATCTACTTCGGGTCTGTGGCACTGCCACCAATGCCTTCATCAACGTCGCCCGCAGTAGCGGTGTGCCGGCGCGGCGCATGCTGCTTACCGACCATTGGGGAAGAGTTAAGCACGTGGTCGCCGAAGTGCAAGTGGATGGAAAGTGGATTGTGGTTGACCCATTGTTCCGAACCATCATGCACGATTCTTCGGGCCATTTTCTGTCCCGCAACGAATTGCGTAACCCCGATACCCTGGCCGATGCCACCCGCAACATCCCCGGCTACGACCTGACGTGGTACCGTTACGATCGCACCGAACGCATCCATTTGGTGAAGGTCCCGCTGATCGGAAATCTGCTGCGGCCGGTGGCCTCATACTGGCCCACTTGGTCGGACTCGCTATTTTGGACCATGCTGGTGGAGCGTGAATCCTTCGGGGTCATGATTTTATCGTTCATTGTTTTCTTGTCTGTGCTGTTCTTCCGCGTTGCTCTTCGCTGGTACGCTGAAAAGCGGTTGGGCCTTCGCACTTCTCGGATGCGAACACACCTCGCTCGCATCGGAGTTGCCTGGTTGAAGGGTAGCGAGACCCCAATTCAGAATTGAGCGGCCCGTCCGGCACCTCCCAACTCACGGTGTTGTAACCCTGCTCGGGCCAGCCTCGGACATTTCCAGACCACGATTGTTTCGCGATATACTGGCTGCTAACGGGCCACGTCCCCGGGAACCTATGGGCTCCCGGAACCGGCCATCCTTTTAGTCCATTACCGGAAGAACTCAACTCATGTGCGGCATTTGTGGAGTCGTCGGAATTGAACAGCCGAACCACACGCAGGTATTGCTGCGCCGGATGTTGGACGCGCTCGTGCACCGCGGACCCGACGGCGAAGGCTCGCTGATCGCTGCCCAGGCCGGTGTGGGCATGCGGCGGCTGAGTATTATCGATCTCCCCGGCGGGAGTCAGCCGATGTGGAACGAATCGGCCACCCTCGCCATTTTCTTCAACGGCGAAATCTATAACTTCAAAGATCTGCGGGGCGAGCTCGAATCTCTGGGCCATGTATTCCGCACCCAGTCCGACACCGAAGCCATCGTGCATGCCTACGAAGCCTGGGGTAGCGGCTTCCTGACGCATCTCCGGGGAATGTTCGCACTCGCTCTTTTGGAAATGCCGGATGGCCCGCAGGGCCCGGTCACGCGGATTTTGCTGGCCCGCGATCGTTTGGGGATCAAGCCTCTTTACTATGCGATGGTCCACGGAGCGTTCCTATTCGCCTCCGAAGTGCGCGCGCTTCTGGCCACCGGCATGATTACCGCGAAACTCTCGCCGGCCGGTCTGTCCTCCTATTTGTTATTCGGCTCGCTGGCCGAACCGGCAACGTTGTTCGACGCTATCCACTCATTGCCCCCCGCACATTGGATGGAAATTCCCCAGGGGAAACAATCCGGCGCGCCGCAGCCGAAGCCCTACTGGAACCTGGAAAATTCGTTCGACGCGACGGAGACCCGCTCCGCTGGAGCACCGCAGCACCTGCGCTCGCTCCTGGAAAGTTCCGTCCGCGAGCACTTGATCGCCGATGTTCCGCTGGGTATTTTCCTGAGCAGCGGAATTGACTCTACCGCCATTGCCGCTCTGGCTTGCCGCGAACACCGCGACATTCAGTCGTTCACCGTGGTTTTTCCGGAAATCGATTTCAGCGAGGCGGAGATGGCCCAGGCCACCGCGAACCGGCTGGGCACCCACCATCGCCAGTTCTTGCTCTCCGGTGAAGAAACTCTGGAGCGCCTGGAAGCAGCGCTGGGCGCGTTCGACCTTCCCAGCATGGACGGTATCAACACTTATTTCGTCTCCTGGGCGGCGCGCCAGGCGGGATTGAAAGTGGCTCTTTCCGGTCTCGGCAGCGACGAGCTTTTCGGCGGTTACCCCACCTTTCGCAGCGCTCCCCGCATCCGCACTCTGGCTGCGGCCGCGCGGTTTGTTCCCCAACCTGCGCGCGTTGGAATGGCCTCCGCGTTCGTCGGCGCCGCTGGCGCCACAGGACGTGCCGACTGGGCGCGAAAAATCGCCGGGGCCTGGATCGAACCTTCGGCTCTACCCCATCCTTATTTCTTCACTCGCGGTCTGTTTTCACCGAGGCAGGCGCGCGCTATGTTGCAGCAGCCCGACGGCTGGCGCGCATCGGCGTGGTGGAAACGGCTAGAAGCGCAGGCGCAATTGGCGGATTCACGCGACGCGTTTTTCGCGGTCTCGCTGCTCGAATTGCGATCCTACATGTCCAATACCCTGCTGCGCGATACCGATGCGATGAGCATGGCCAATTCCCTGGAAGTGCGTGTGCCGTTCCTAGATCACCGCCTAGTGGAATTTGCTCTTTCGCTCCCCGCTGCCGAAAAAACCCGTGGCGGTATTCCCAAGGCTTTGCTGATCGAAGCGCTGGGAGAGCTGTTGCCGCGCGAAGTAACCGCGCGCAAGAAGCGTACCTTTACGTTTCCGTGGGCGCGCTGGCTGCGCGGGCCACTGCAAGCGCGGGTGGCAAAGAGTTTTTCGGAATGGTCGCCGCTCCTCGAGCCGCTCATTTCCCGCGTGTCGGCGCAAAACGTGTGGAAGGATTTCATCACCCAAAAAACCACGTGGTCGCGCCCATGGAGCCTTTTCGTTCTGAATGAGTGGGTGAAGAAGAATCTGGCTAGCGGCACGATCGCCGCGGATGTACGCGAACGGAGTACCACCGCCGTTCCCATGTGATTCCCTTGCAAATATAGGAACCAATCGATGTCGAAATCGAGCGATTTTCTGCAAATATAGGAACCGATGATCATCCTGGGAATTAACGCGTATCACCCCAACGCTTCGGCGGCTATCGTGGTTGATGGCAAATTGATCGCGGCGGTCGAGGAAGAGCGCTTCAACCGCGTCAAATATGCCGCGGGATTGCCGGTGGAAGCGGTGCGCTTTTGCCTGGCTCAGGCCGGCGTGACGCTTGGCGAAGTCGACCACGTGGTAATCCCCCGCGATCCGTGGGCGCGCGTCGGGACCAAGCTGCGCTTCGCCCTGCGCATGCCGCGTTTCGCGCTGAATCGCACCAAGGTAATGGCGCGCTCAGCGGGCATCAAGGAAGACCTGGCCGATGGTCTGGGTGTTTCACGCGGAACATTTCGTGCGCAAGTCCATCGCATTGAACATCATCGCGCTCATCTCGCCAGCACTTTCCACGTTTCCCCTTTTGACACTGCGATGGTTCTTTCCGCCGATGGACTCGGCGATTTCGCCAGCGCCATGTGGGCCACCGGCGAAGGAACCAACGTCCACCAGCTCGGCTCAGTAGTTTTCCCCCATTCTCTCGGTATTTATTACACCGCGCTCTCTCAATATCTGGGATTTCTGCGCTTCGGCGATGAATTCAAGGTGATGGGTCTGGCCGCTTACGGCGAGCACGTGTATCTGGACGCCTTTCGCAAGATCGTCCACACCCACCCAACCAATTTCTTCCGCCTGAACCTGGACTACTTCATCCACCAGCGCGAGGGCGCGGACATGACCTGGAGGGATGCCGGCAAAACTCCGGAAATCAGCCCCATGTTTTCCGCCGAACTGGAAAAACTGCTGGGCCCCGCGCGCAAGGCCAACGCGCCCGTCGAAAAGCGCCATCGCGATATTGCGGCCAGCTTGCAGGCACGCCTGGAAGAGGTACTGCTCGCGCATATCGCTGCGCTTGGCAGATCCGCCGGACAGAAAAATCTGTGCCTCGCCGGCGGCGTCGCTTTCAATTGCGTCGCCAACGGCAAAATTTTTGACGCCTCTTCCTTCGAACGCGTCTACGTTCAGCCCGCCGCCGGAGATGCCGGTCTCGCGGTGGGCGCGGCCTATGCCGTCTACCACGAAGTCCTCGGCAACCCCCGCACCTTTACGATGGAGCACGCCGGATGGGGTCCGGGCTTTGCGCCGCAGGATGTCGGGCGCCTGATCGCGACGCGCAACATCTCCAACGGCGATTTGAAAATCGATGAACTTCCCGAAGAGGTCATGTTGCAAGCCACCGCCAAGCACATCGCCGCCGGAAAAGTGATCGGATGGTTTCAAGGCCGCGCCGAGTGGGGGCCGCGTGCGCTCGGCAATCGCAGCATCCTCGCCGATCCGCGTCGCGCCGATATGAAGGATATTTTGAACCAGCGCATCAAGCACCGCGAAACTTTTCGCCCGTTCGCACCCTCGGTGATCGAAGAAGCCACTGGTGAATTTTTCGAGCGCACCGATCCTTCGCCATTCATGACCTTCGCTTACCCGGTGCGCCCGGAGAAGCGTTCGGTGATTCCCGCGCCGACACACGTCGACGGCACCGCCCGGCTGCAAACCGTCAGCCGTCAGCACCATCCACTGTACTGGCGTTTGATTCGTGAATTCGGCAACCAGACCGGCGTTCCAGTGCTGCTCAATACGTCCTTCAACGAAAATGAACCGATCGTATGCCGTCTGGAAGAAGCCCTGGATTGTTTCCTGCGCACCAAAATGGACGTGCTGGTGCTCGGGAATCACATTCTTGAAAAGAAGTCCCCGGCCGCCGGTGCGTAGCGCACCCAGGGACGTACGGATGAAAACACCCCCATCAGGTGAACCGCCTTGCACGTCCTTCTATTAAACGAATATTACCCACCGGACACCTCCGCCACCGCGAAGATGGCCGCCATGGTGGCCGAGGCCATCGCTCAACGCCACGATGTAACCGTAGTCGCCGGCCGGCCATCTTACGATCCGGAGGAGCACTACCGGTTCGCATGGGTGCGAAAAACAATCCGCAACGGTGTGACCGTAGAATGCGTCGGCTCGACCGATTTCCCGCGCCACAAAATGAAACGCCGCGTCGCCAACTATCTTTCCTACATGGCTCTAGGCGTTCCGCACGCCCTGGGAATGCGCACCGACTTGGTGCTGGCCATGACTGACCCACCGGTGGCCGGAATTGCCGGGGCGTTGGTGGCCGGTCTGCAGAATCGGCCGTTCGTTTACAACATTCGCGACATGTACCCGGACATGGCCCTAGGCGGCGACATCGTCAACGCCAGCCCTTGGCTAACCCGCTGGGAAAACATGCATCGCTGGGCGCTACGTAGCGCCGCCCGGGTGGTGGTGCTGGGCGAAGACATGCGCACGCGCATCATCGCCAAAGGCGTCGATCCCGCGCGCGTGGTGGTGGTTCGGGATGGAACGGGGACTGCGGGGCTGACGCCCCAGCCTGGCGATCCGATAACCCAAGAAATTCGCTGCGGGTTCAAATTCACCATGGTGCATGCGGGAAACCTCGGATTCTACGGCGCTTGGTCCACTCTCGTGAAGGCTGCGGAGCTGTTGCGCGACGAATCCACTGGCCTGGTTTTCGTGGGCGACGGCGCCAATCGCGCGCGCATCGAAGAATCCGCCAAGGGTCTGGACAACGTGCGATTCCTGCCGTTCCGCCCGTTCAGCCAAGTGCCCAACGTCATGGCTGCGGGCGATCTGCAAGTGATTACCGTGAAGCCTGGACTGGAAGGTGTGGTGGTGCCCAGCAAAATGTATTCGATTCTCGCCGCTGGCCGGCCGGTACTGGTGGTCAGCACGGCGGAAACGGACGCGGCGCAAATCGTGCGCGAATCCGGATGCGGTTTGACGGCTCATCCCGACGATCCGCAGGGGGTAGCCGACGCAGTGCGCTCGGTGCGCAACGATCCTGCACGTTTGGAACAGATGGGCCATCGTGCGCGCGAGTGGTCCGCAAGGTATGATAAGGTCAAGGAATTGGCTCGCTTCGTCGAGGTCATCGAAGACGCGGCGAAATCAAAGTCCGGCAATGGGGACGATGGAAGCTTGAACCGCATACCATCGTCATCAACATCGGAAGTCCGGTCGGCCGGTTCAAATCTTTAGCTCATGCAACCTGCAATCACCGCCGTGAGTATCGCATTCCTGGCAACGCTGGTGGCCACCATCCCGGTGCGCCGCCTGGCGCTCTACGTCGGATTAGTCGATAGGCCCGGCCCGCGCAAAGTCCACCTCAATCCCATTCCCCTGCTGGGTGGCTTGGCCATCTACATCGGGGTGATACTCGCGGTGATGCTGGTCCATCGCGGATCCATCGGACAAATTGTGGGGATTTTGGCGGGCGCCACCATGCTCGCTCTAGTGGGCATCCTCGATGATGGCGGCCTGCTGCATCACCAAATTAAATTGTTGCTGGCCATGCCGATTGCTTCCGTGCTGTTGCTGGTTTCCGGCATTCGCGCGCGCGTCTTCGCGCCGCTAATTCCCGGACCGGTGGGCGCGATCTTGGACATCGGCTTCACCATTTTCTGGGTGACCGGAATTACCGCCGCCTTCAGTATCCTCGACCACATGGATGGTCTCTGCGCGGGCGTGGCCGGGGTTGCCGCCGGCTTCTTCACCATCGCCGCGGTGCAGACAGGTCAAGTATTGGTGGCCACCTTGGGAGCGGCGACGCTCGGTGCGGCGCTCGGATTCTTGCGCTGGAATTTCAATCCCGCCAAAATTTTTATGGGTGATGGCGGCGCGATGTTTCTCGGCTACCTAATGGCCACGCTGAGCTTGAAGATTCGACCGGAAGAAACGCCCAGCGTGGCGAAGTGGCTCGTTCCCGTCCTCATTCTGGGCGTGCCGATCTTCGATACCGTTCTCGTTTCGATTTCCCGCGCCCGCCGCGGACTGATCCCCTTCACCTCGCCCGGAAAAGACCACACCGCGCACCGCCTCTCGAATATCGGCCTTGGCCATCGCGGCGCAGTATTGGCCATGTATGGGCTGGGTATTCTTTTCGGAGCGGCGGCACTGTGGGTCCCGCAACTGCCACCCGCGCAGTCCCTGAGCATCGCTGCGGTCCTGTCTGCCAGCGGATTGACCGCCATCGCCTTCCTGGAATCCGCCCCCTACGAACGGCAGAGCAAGATTCACCAGCCTTCCGCGACCCACTGACCGGCCTTAAGCGAGATATTTCTTCAGCGGCTCCCAATATCTGAGTCCCCATCCCTCGTAAAGATGATCATAGTCGCCGGCCGGGAAACTCGAGTGATCCAGAACCAGCAAAGTGCTGGCGCCCTTTTCTTTTAACTCAAACCTGACCAGCGAGTAGATACCCTGTTCCCAGCTCGCCGGACGCCACGCCTGTACGATTCGCTGCTTGGCGACCAGTTCCACGTTTCGTCCAACGATCATTCCTCCAAACATGGAAAAAGCGCCGCCCTCTTTTGCGTCGATTACTGCGGGCATACCGGTGAAAGCCACGAATTGCTTCGAATCGAGCAGCAGCTCATAGATGCGCTGGGGGCTGGCCTTAAGGTCGATTTCCTGGTGCAGTGACGTGCGCGCTTGATTAGCCGCGGTGGTGGGCGTTTCCTTCATGACCGGTTGCTGAGCGCTCGCCCAAACTGGAAAACTCGCGGTCACACTGCCCAAAGCGATCGCGGCACCGGCGATCGCTTGCCGGCGGGTGAACGTGACGGCCATCGAGGTGTTGTGCAACATGTCCGAACTCCTTGTCTCGCTCATCATTCGTCCTCCGAGAATCCCGGGCTAGCTATTCCGGCATCTAGCCACGGGCTGGAGATATGTTCAAGATCATATTTCGCTGGAGCGGTAGACTCCGCTTGCGAGATACTCGACGACGTTAATCATCTGGAGGACTTATGGCCTACGCCGCTGGTCATCGCACCGAAGTGAAGGGAAGGATTATCCAGAGCGCACGCCGGCTATTCAATCGGCTTGGTTTTGACAATGTCTCGATCACTCAGATCATGGCCGGTGCCGGCCTCACCCACGGTGGCTTCTACAGCTATTTCAAGAGCAAGAGCGAGTTGTATGCCGAAGTACTAGGATGCTTTTTCACCGACCCGGAATGGAAGAGCTGCTGGGAAGGCGTGGAAGTTGATTTGCTATCTCCCAACGTTGGGCCGCAAGTGGTCCGCGCGTATCTATCGCAACAACATTTCGATGACGTCGAGAACTCCTGCCCGATGGTGGCGCTGCCAACGGACGTCGCGCGCAGCGGTGAGGGCGCCAAGCGCGCGTTCGAAACCGTGTTCCAAGCGATGGTCAGCGTGCTGGAGCGCAGCGCGATCGCGAATGGCCGGCCACGCCGCATCACCGCTCAGGGCATCGCTGCTTTGTGCGTGGGCGGCATGGTGGTGGCCCGAGCCATGGTTAACCGCACGGTGGCCGATGAATTGCGCGATGCCTGCATGGCCGTCGCGCTCACCCTGGGCGGCTGGGATCTGGAGAACAAATTGAAAAACGGGACCTCCCAGCGATCCCCAGCGGCCCGCGCGGCGACGCAATAAAAGCCCAGGACTGCCGGAGTTCACTTACTGGAAAGCACGAACTTATTGCCATCCACATCCTTGAAAATGGCCGATGTTCCCCACTGCTCAGCCTTCGGGTCCTTTTCAAACTCCACTCCTTTGGACTTCATGGCCTTGGCGGTGGCGAATACGTCATCGCACCAGAACGACAGCGGCTGAAAATCGCCAATACGATTCTCATGACCCGGCGGGGTGAAAAGGACCAGCCCGGTTTCCGCACCGGGGATCAGTAGCTCAATCCAGCGCTGTTTTTCGCTAAAGTACTGATCCGTCGCCACTTTGAATCCCAGCTTCTCGGTAAAGAACTTCAGCGAAGCGTCCTGGTTGCGAACCGGAATGCTGATGAACTTGAGTCCACGAATCATTGTGCCGGCCTCCTGTGCCGGGCCCGAGGATAACTTGCCGCGTTTTTGATTTGCAATCAGCTAGCCATTGCTATATTAACCATCGGTATAGTTATGTTGGCCCTAGACCCTTACTTAACCGATGTGCTGATGCGTGACCTGGTCGGCCATGACCGCAGGCCGGTCAGTTTTCTGGTTTATCTGTGGCTTGCCGCGGAGCAGCAACGGAGAAATGCGGCGGTACAGATCAGCTATCAGGAACTTTCCGAGTGCATTGGGGTTTCCAAGAGTTCCGCGCAATCGGCGGTGAGCTGGCTGGTGCGGCGCAGACTGCTCGCGGCCAGCAAAGAAAACGCCACGGCAACGCCTCGCTACAACGTATTGAGCCCGTGGAAAGATCCGTCGCGCCGTCGCAGCGCCCGCAGCAACTGACGCCACCGCAAAGCATGAGCGATTGTTTTGCCCGCGATCTGGGTGGGATACTCGCATATTATGCTGAGTGACATGACCATCGAGGAATGCCGGCGCTTTTACTCCGAAGAAATACGCTTCACAGGCGACATTCATTCGCCTGCCGTTATTGACGCGTTTGCTCGCGTGCCGCGGGAAAAGTTTCTGGGGCCGGGCCCTTGGGAAGTCGTTTCGGCGGAAACCAGAGCATTGTCGGTCGCAGGAGGCATGCAGATGTCTTACACCCAGGTTGATGATCCGCGCGACCTCTACCACAACGTGGTGGTGGTCATCGACAAGAGCGCGGACATCAACAACGGCCAGCCCAGCGCACTGGCACGCTGGATTGAAGCGCTGGACCTTAAGCCGGGCGATCGCGCCTATCATCTCGGCGGTGGGGTCGGCTACTACACCGCGATATTGGCGGAAATAGTTGGTCCAGACGGAAGCGTAGCATGCAGTGAAGTGCAACCGGATCTGGCGGTTCGCGCTCAAAAGAACTTATCTGGCTACCCGAACGTAACGGTATTTGCCGGCGACGGCGCGACGTTTGATCCGGGTGAGTGCGCCGCCATGCTGATCAACGCCGGGGTCACCCATCCGAGCCCGCTGTGGCTGGATCGCCTGCGTGACGGCGGCCGCCTGGTGGTGCCGCTCACCATGGCTACCACTCCAACCATAGGCTTTGGCGTGATGGCCAAGATCGTTCGCGAGAGCGGCCGATTTCTGGCCGAGATGGTGACCCCGCTGGCGATCTATTCGTGTAAGAGTATGCGCGATGCGCAACGCGAGCCACGAATACAGGCGGCCGTGACCGGCGGCAAGCTAATGAAGCTCAAATCGGTGCGCCGCGACGCGCACGAGCCGTCGGACACCTGCCTGGTGCACGGCGACGACGTGTGCGTGAGCAGCGCGGCAGTCAGCTAGCGAGCGGTGCCAGGCCCGCGCCGATTGGAGGATTCGGGCGCGTAAGATATACTTGCCGGTGGTTGTGTAGCTAGCTTGGGGAATACTACGGCAGCTGGATGGATGGTTTTGAACGATGCTCGCATCTTGCTGCATCAATTAACGATCCTTCCTCTCAACATTTTTTTTGGCATCGGTCTGAGTGGCTTCTTCGCCCCTCTAGGTGGTGAGTTCGTTGGAAGTGCGTGAAAACAAACTGCAACCGCAAACTCAATCCTCATCCCGCAAGCATCCCGTCGCTATTGTAGGAGGCTCGGCCGCCGGACTGTACACTGCGGCGCTGCTGGCACGCGACGGAGTCGCGGTACAGGTGTATGAAGGATCGCCGACTCTGGATCCCGCGTCGCGAGCGCTGATCGTCACCCACCGCATGCGGGAGTTGCTCGGCGAGGCGGCGGAAGCATCCATCGTCAATGAGATTCGGCGCTTCGAACTATTTACCGACGGCCGCGCCGCCAGTATCGAGTTGAATCAGCCCGACCTGATTATCCAGCGCGCCACTCTCGTAAAGAGCCTGGCGGCCATGGCCCAGAGCGCCGGCGCGCAAATCAATTTCGGAAGAAAGTTTCAGGGATTTCGGCCCGGTCCCCACGGGATGTCCATGGAGTTTACCCGCGTCGCTGATGGAGCCCGCGAGGATGTCGCCGCCGACACCATTGTTGGTGGAGACGGCAGCACCAGCCGCGTGGCGCATTCCGGCGGCTGGCCGCCGCAGGAAACGGTTCCACTGATTCAAGCCATCGTCCCGCTGCCTAAGGATATGTCTCCGGACACGGTGCGGGTTTGGTTCGTGCCGCAAGATACCCCCTATTTTTATTGGCTGATTCCGGAATCAAAGACCCACGGCGCGCTGGGACTGATCGGCGTCTCCGGCGCGGAAACGCGCCCGCACCTCGAACGCTTCATGCACAAGCGGAATTTCGAGCCGGTGGGATTTCAGGGCGCGCGCATCCCCGTGTATCGACGCTGGATTCCGGTGCAACGCAAATTTGGCAGCGCAGAGATTTATCTGGTAGGGGACGCGGCCGGCCAGGTGAAGGTGACCACCGTCGGTGGAATCGTCACCGGGTTTCGCGGCGCGCTGGGCGTAGCCAAGTCGATCCTCAACAAAAAGCGGAGCCCGGAATTGCGATCGCTCCGGCGCGAGTTGGATACCCATCTGCTGCTGCGAAAATCTCTACACCATTTTCAGCAAGCGGACTACAGCCGCCTGGTAGATCTGCTGAATGATTCGGCGCGGCGCTCCCTGGGGCAATATTCGCGCGACGATGCCATGAGCGTTTTGTGGCACATTTGCAAGAGCCAGCCACGTCTGGTGCTGATGGGTTTGCGCGGACTACTGACGCGGGGTCGAGCGGCGCGGCAGGACGTCAGCCGTTAATCGTGTTGTTCCGGCAGCGTTCGGTGATGCACGGCGCACGCCTCGCTGCAATGGCGGCTTTCTGCAGTAAACTCCGTCGAGCCATCTCATAAATATGTACGTCCTCGGCATCTCGTCGCTGGCGCATGATCCTGCCGCCGCGCTTCTCGGCGAAAACGGAATTGTCGCTGCCTTCGAAGAAGGAAAGCTCCTGCGGCAGCGGCACTGCCAGGGGATACCGCGCGAAGCCATATCCTACTGTTTGGCCAAAGCAGGGATCGGATGGCAGGACGTTGCCAACATTGCGGTGGGCAGCCGCCCGGTCCGCACCTGGGCGCGCCAGGCCCTGTTTCGCACGCGCATGACCCTGCGCTCACCGGTTTCCAGCGGCTACTATCAAAGCAAAGCTTTGGGCGAGCTGGCCCGCGAACTCAATAATCTGCGCATCCTCAATCTTCTCGAAGGCGCGCCTCATCGCAGCCTGCTGCAATTCGACCACGCGTCCTGCCACGCCGCCAGCGCGTTCTACGCGGGGCCTTTCGATCGCGCGCTGATCCTATCGCTGGATGAAGTGGGCAATGGCCGCTGCGGACTGGCGGCCCTCGGCGATGGCGGTGAAATTCGCGAACTGCACTCGGTGCGCTTTCCGCACTCGCTGCCGTGGGTCTACACCCAAGTTACCGAATTACTCGGGTTCACGCCGCGGTCGGACGAGCACAAAACGCAGTGGCTCGCGCTCACCGGCGAGCCCGTGTTCCGCGATTTGTTCCTCGAAATGTTCCGCTCCAAGAAAACCGCCTGGCCGCACTTGAATCCGAAATTCTTCCGCCGCGGCTATTCCGGCCAGCTCGCGTTCTCTGACGAGTTTTACCGCCGACTGAAGTCGCCGCGGCCGTCCGAAGGCCCAATCGAAGAGAGCGTACGCGCAAATCTTGCCGCCAGCGTTCAGAGCGCGTGCACAACGGTGGTGCTGGAGATTCTCGACAGCCTGCGCCAGGACACCGGCGCGAAAAATTTGTGCCTCGCCGGCGGCCTGTTTCTCAATCCGCTCATCGTTGCCGCCGTTGAAAAACAGGGCGGCTTCGACGAAGTCTTCGTCCAACCCGCCGCGGGAAACGAAGGAACGGCGCTGGGCGCGGCGTGGCTGGCCTGGCACAGCATGAAAAAGAAACCACGCGTGGCTCCGGCGCTGCGCCTGGATTGGGGTCCGAGTTTCAGCAACGAGGAGATCAAGCAGGTCCTGGACAACTGCAAGGCTTCCTATCGCTGGACCGACCCGGACGACAACAAGATCGCCGCCGCGATTGGCCTGCTCCAAGCCGGAAAAATCGTGGCATGGTTTCAAGGAGCCGCGGAGTTTGGACCGCGCGCCCTGGGAAACCGCAGCCTACTCGCTTCCCCCTGGGCTCCGTACGTTAAGGAAAATCTAAACGACTTCGTTAAACATCGGGAGTCCTACCGCCCGTTCGCGCTGTCGATTCCCGAGGAAGACGCTTCGCGCTTTTTTGAATGCTCTCCCGCTGGCCGCTTCATGGCGACCATGGGATTGGTGCGCGCGGAACATCGCGAAACTTTTCGCAATTTCCTCTTGCCCGGCGGCCAATTGCGGTTGCACCTGGTTGCGCAGTCCGCCAATCCGTTGCTTTGGAAATTGCTGAAGCGCTTTGGCGAGACATCGCCCGCGCCGGTGGTGGTGAATACGTCGTTCAATTTGTTTGGAGAGCCCTTAGTGGTGACGCCGAGGGATGCCCTGCGCAGCTATTTTTGCTCGGGCGCCGACGCGCTGGTCATTGGCAGCTTTTTATTGACGAAAAACTGACGCCGCCGGATCAAGCCTCGCGGTGGCAACCAGTCGCAATTCGCGCGAATCCGGATGCACCAGTACCAGGAGACGGCCATCAACTCGCCGGACCAGTACGTTCCTCAGGAAGCGCTAACGGCCGCCAGCGGCAACCGCAAGAAGCGGCGGCTCTGGCCGGTGCTGTTAGGCGCAATCGTAATTCTCCTGGCCGCCGGCGTCGTTGTTTTTCGCAGCATCGGATACTGGCTTATCGTCGAGGACCCGCTGCAATCGGCCGACGCTATCGTCGTGCTGAGCGGCGGGCTTCCCCACCGGTCGATCGAGGCAGCGCGACTCTTTCACGCCGGCTACGCGCCGGAAGTCTGGATTACCAAGTCCGTCGGCTACGCCCGGGATCTCGACCCAATGGGCATCCAGTACATCGGAGAGGAAGTGTATTCCCGCGAAATACTGCTGCGCTTCGCCGTTCCCGCATCCGCCATTCATATCCTCGAAACGCCGGTCTTCAGTACTGAGGAGGAAGTGGGCGTCATCTCCAGGCAAGCGAACCAGACCAACAAGACTCGCGTGATCATCGTGACCTCGCCTCCGCACACACGTCGCGTGCGCCGGCTCTGGAAAGTGCTGGTAGGCGAGCATCCGCAGGCGATCGTGCGGTCATCGCCAGGCGACCCCTACGATCCGGGCCGTTGGTGGCACACCACCCAGGACGCTTTGGCGGTGATGCGTGAATCTCTCGGCCTGCTTAATGCGTGGGCCGGTTTGCCGGTGCGTCCTCCGAGTCGTTAGCTTCGGATGTGCCGGCCTAACATCTCGGTGTCACGAAAACTTTCCTTACGTAATGCCACCGTAAGGTTCCCTGTCGAGTAACACATCGCTTAGAAATACATTGGGCTCCGCTCACAATTTCTATTGTCGCGTCAAAGGAAGCGGATGGCGATACCGGACCTAATCCTGTTCACCGAGAGTTTGGACGTACGTTTTGCCGTACGGATAGAAGAGTTCCTTGCGGCCTTGCTGCCACGCCGCTTTGAGTTCGGGCGTTGTGATGTCCCAGTCCGGCCGGCATTTCTTGGTAACGGCACGCAGGTCCTGGCGGAGATCTTCCAGAGTGGGCCGGCCGAGGAACCAGTAGCCGTTGTAGATCTTATAAATGACAAGACCGGGCTCGAGGACAATCACGTGGGGGATCATGGGATTGTTGACGGGATCGGTGTATTCGGCGATGTCGAGATCTTTTTGGACGATACGCCCCGCGATCGGAGAGGAAAGGCCAGTGGGCGCCGACTCCGGTGCGATATTCATTCGTCTCGGTGATATTGTCGGTGCTGATCGTCACCAGCCGGCAATAGGCAACCTCGAGCTCGCGATGGAGTTGAACAAGGCCTTCCGCCTGCCGGCGGTCCTTGGGGCAGAAACCTCCGCGGCTGAGGACGAGAACCATGGGATGTGGTCCTTGCAGTTCGGAGAGCTTCCGGTGTTTCGCGGTGTGGTCGGAAAGCTCGTAGTCGGGGAATATAGCCCCTGGAACAATGTCAGATCGCATATAAACTCCTCAACAGTTGGATGCCCACCCGCCAGTTTACGCCTCGATTGTCAGTGGCCGACGTTCTCGCTCATAGCGGCCTCAGCCAACGCGCCGCGCCGCAAGCCCTCAACTGTGAAGAACCGACAAAGTCTCGGACCAATGCGGCGATCTCATCCGCAGCCGTGTCCAACGCGAAATGCCCGCCATCGACGATGTGCACTTCGGCCTTCGGCACGTCGCGGCGATAGGCTTCCGGCTCCGAGGGGTCGAACGAGAGCTCATACTTGCCCCAGATCACCAGCAGGCGCGGCTGCTTCTCGCGCATCCAGGCCTGCCACTTGGGGTAGGCGTCGACGTTGGTGCGGTAGTCGTAGAAGAGGTCGCTTTGAATTTCGGCCTGGCCGGGCTGGTTGAGAAAGTAAAATTCATCGGTCCAGAGATCCGGGTCATAGCGTTCCACGTTGGGATCGTTCCCGACATGGCGCGTCCGCGTGGTCGCCAGCGACAGAAGATTTGTGCGAAGCGCGCTTTCGTTGGCAGCGCGATCGGCCCAAAAGGCCCGCCGCGTCTTCCAATTCGCCCCCAGGCCTTCGTTGTGCGCCACAGCGTCCTGGACGATGAGAGCCTCGATCCGGTCCGGATGGGCCAAGGCCATGCGAAAACCCACGGGGCCGCCGTAATCCTGCATGTAAAGCGTGTAGCGCGAGAGCCCGAGCGCTTCGGTGAAGTGATTCATGATCTCGGCGTAGTGATCGAACGTGTACGCGAATTTTTTCGGGTCCGGCCAGTCGCTGTGTCCGAAGCCCGGGTAATCGGGCGCGACCAGGTGATAGCGATCGGAAAGCCGGGCGAAGAGAGGCTCGAACATCCGCGATGAAGAGGGAAGTCCGTGCAGCAGGAGAAGCGTCGGCGCGTCTTTCGGGCCGGCCTCTCTGTAAAAGATGGAGAGCCCATCGATCTGTATCGTGCGATAAAAAGTCGGGTGTTCCACGGGACGTTCCTTTCCTTGGGCTCGAGCCAGCAATTGAAATGACGCGAGCATCAACCAAATTATCTTCTCCTTTGCTTTGGATATTCAGCCGGGTGAGGTGCAAAGGCGCATCACCTAGCTCGGTTATGCGAGTCTCGTGCGCCGGTGCTCGATCGGGTTTCTAGTGCATTGCCGGCGATCTTCACATGGTCAGCACGACTCGGAACTGCGCCTTGCCGCTGATCATGCGCGCGTAAGCCTCGGCCGCCTTTTCGAGCGGATACGTTTCAATCATGGGACGCACGCCGGTAAGTTCGGCAAAGCGCAATGTGTCCTCGGAATCGGCTGGTGTTCCCGCGGCCCAGCCTTGAATCGTTCGACTTCCAGTAATGAGCTGTAACGGTGTGACCTCAATGGGATCAAACGTCGCACCTATGACCATGAGCTTGCCGTTCGGCCCCAGACCGTCGATCAGCGCGGACATCGCCTTCGAGCTGGGGGCTGTGGCCAGAATTACCTGCGCGCCGCCCAGTTTTTGCAATTCTTCTGCTGCGTTCGTCGATTTGCTATCGATGTACACCCTTGCTCCAAGTTTCTTTGCGAGCGCCGCATTTTCGGGCCCGCGCCCGATAGCCGCGACTTTATAACCAAACTTGTTCGCGAATTGAATTCCGAGGTGGCCCAGACCGCCGATACCCTGCACCGCAACAAGGTCGCCGGGCATCGCACCGCTGTGCCGCAGCGCGTTGTAGGTGGTAATTCCGGCGCAGAGCAGCGGCGCCGCTTCCACTTCACTTAGACTTTCCGGTATCGCCACCAGCGCCTCCACCGGAGCCAGCATGTATTGCTGGTATCCACCGTCATAACTGATGCCCGGAATTTTCAAGTTGCGGCAATTGCGAAAATCTCCGCGCCGGCATGAGACGCAAGTGTTGTCCTGGCCGCCATGCCAGCCGACACCGACGCGCTGCCCTTTTTTCCACGGGGAGACGCCTGCGCCCAATTCATCGATGATGCCCGTGACTTCGTGCCCTGGGACGCGAGGATATTGAATTCCTGGCCAGAGGCCCTCTTTCGTGAGCACGTCACTGTGGCAAACACCACAGGCTTGCACCTTGATGCGCACCTGTCCTGCAACCGGCGTGGGAACTTCGCGCTCGACGATCTCGAAATCGCCTCCCGCCTTGGAAATCTGCGCCACCTTCATTGGTGCTACTGCGACTTTTGAAGTTGCCATATTGCCTCCCGTCTCTTATCCAGCATCGTGTTGGAAATACTTGTCCGGCGGGGCGACCGCATATCGATCACCGCACCGTTCTTGCTTTCGCTGGGCGAGCCCCTGCACCCTGAGCCTCTCTTATACCCCAACTTCGAAAATGACTTCCAGTTCCACCGGAGTGCCCAAAGGAAGGCTGGCAACGCCATACACCAGGCGACAAGGGCTCTTGTCTTTTCCAAAGACGTCTTGCAGCAACTCCGAAGCGGCGTCAGCGACCTTCGGCTGATCGCGGACATCTCCCGAAGTGGCCACCGACACGCCGAGCTGGACGATCCGCGTCACTTTGTCGAGCGATCCCAAATGCTGCCGCACGACAGAGAGGACGTTGAGCGCCGCGAGGCGAGCCGCCTTGCGTCCAGCTTCCACATCGAGCTCCGCTCCCACGCGACCAGTGAATTTCGCCTGGCGGCCCTCCGTGGGAAGCATCCCGCTCAGAAAAAGCAGATTGCCGGTTTGCACTGCTTCCGCATAAGTGCCGAACGGTTCGGGCGGCGCTGGGAGCTGGATGCCCAGTTCTTTCAATCGCTGCTCGGCGCTGGCCGGCCGGGAGCCCGTCACCATTTGCTCCTTGATGATTTCGTCCGACATTATCCCTCCTTTTTTCTAAAAAGACTGTGTGTTGCTCATATCCGACTTGATCGGGTGCGTTTAACCAATCAGACCAGAAGCGTCGAGGCCAAACAATTAGACGAAGGTATTGTCGACACTTTGGTATCAGAATTCCTAAGTGGTTTGTTCGCGAAGCTTAAGGCGGTGCTCCACTTCTTCGTCGGTCAGCCGTGCGTCGTAAATCGAGCGAGGCTCGATCGAGCGTGCCCGCCAGCGTGGAGATTCCCGCAATGAGCAGCAGCGGTAAAATGAAAGAACGATCTCGGCCCGTCAATTCGATCATTAGAACGACAGCCGAGACTGGCCCTTGCGTGGTTGCCGCCAGAACCGCGCCGGTACTGCGCCAAGCAAAGCTCCGGCAGTAAGCGAAGCTGTGGACCCCTTCCAGGCGACGCGCTGAGTAAATTCCAGCAGGCGCGTAGGGAAAAACGGCACCCAAACCTGTGCCGATTCCCGTAAGGGACGACCGCTAGCCACAACTGCAGGGCGCCCGGCTTTCCCAGCGTGGAAGGAATTCCATTGCCGTCAGAAGTCAGCTGGCCGCCAGTGGTCTGGGCTGTTTTTGAGATGGCCATGGTCAGCTAAGCCCGCCGTTGGAGCATCAGCCGCGGCCGATAAATGGCATCTTGGTGGCCATGACGGTCATGAATTGGACATTGGCGTCGAGCGGGAGAGAGGCCATATACAAGATGGCGCGCGCAACGTCTGCGGCATCCATGGTGGGTTCGATGGCGCTGGTGCCGTTCGCTTGCGGAACGCCTTGCTTCATTCTTTCGGTCATTTCGGTCGACGCGTTTCCAATATCGATCTGACCGCAGGCGATGTCGTACGTTCTGCCGTCCAGTGAAGTCGCTTTGGTTAGACCGGTGATTCCGTGTTTTGACGCCGTGTAAGGGGCGGAGTTAGGCCGAGGGCTGTGCGCCGAAATGGAGCCGTTGTTGATGATTCGCCCGCCGCGTGGCTGCTGGCTCTTCATGATTTTGCATGCTTCCTGCGTACATAGAAACGCGCCGGTGAGATTCGTATCGACCACCGACTTCCATTGCTCGTAGGTTAAGTCCTCGAGCGGCATGCCCGGGGCGGAGATGCCGGCGTTGTTGAACAGCAGATCAAGCCGGCCGAAAGCATCTTTCGTTTTCGCGAAAAGCTCGCGCACCGAGGCAGGATTGGTGACGTCCGCAGGTACGACCAGCGTTTGGGAATTGGCCTGCTTCACTTCAAGCGCGGCCGCTTCCAATGGCTCCTTGCGCCGGCCGGCAAGAACCACCGCGTAGCCGTTCTGAGCAAGGGTGATGGCCACGCACTTACCGATTCCACTGCCCGCGCCGGTGACCATGGCAATCTTCCGCGATAAGTCCATAATGCTAGCCACCATCTCCGAGTCGGACCGCTGTCTCGCGCATCGTATGCTCTCCGCCACCCTGGGCACAACGAAATTTGGAGTTGCCGCTGACGTCTCTCTCCGTCTTCGAAATCTGGCCCCAACGTCATTTCGTATCGGAGTGCGACCAGCGGATCGACGCGTGTGGCAAGGTGCGCGGGAATGTACGATGCGAAACGCGCGACAACAGAGAGCAGCACGAGGCCCCCGACAAACGTCAACGGGTCGGTTGCGCTAATGCCAAAAAGAAGAGTAGCCATCACGCGTGTGATGGCCAGCGATGCAGCAATGCCGATCACCACGCCGAGGGCCGCCAGGCCCGCGCCTTGAACCAACGGCCTTAGGCCGGGCGCAGCATGCTAGGCGCGGTGGCGAACTTCGTCGGCGTCTAATGTTCGGGAGCGCGCGGAGGCTTCACTGGGAACGAACTCCTGACGGCAAATATGCCATATCAGTCCCACCTCGGTGTCGGTGTGCTCGAAAAACGAGATGAAGGGAGCGTCGGCTGGAAATCGCACCTGCGTCTTGGCCGTAGCTTCCGGGCTGAGCGGATCGGCGGTCTCGTCCGGCACCCGGAAACGGGACAGCAGGCGGAGATCCAACGGAACGCGTGCGATCAATCTTCGATGCGGATCCTCCAGGCGAACCTCGCTGGCAGGGGGATAATCGCGGATCGAGAGAGCTAAAGAATTCTGCTCGAAGCGCAGCTCCAAACCGCGGTAGCCGGCAGAGCCGGAAGCGGCGTCGCTGGGGTCCGCGGTGCGAAGTTCCCAGAGTATGACCCCGCCGCGAGTGAGCGAACTGCTTCCGGGAAACAGTTCAAACGACCGGATGTGCCACTCCGCGGAACGGCTCTCCGGCAGAACTTCCGCGATCGTCACGATCACGTGGCGTTGTCCGCGCTCGATTTTCACGGTACTCAGAAACGCACCGTGCTCGTGAATGAACGCCATCTCCTGAGCGGTGGCTTGGAGCGTCTCGTTCCAGAAACGGTCGGTAAGAGACATGCTAAAAACGCAGACCTGCTCGCTGAAAGACCGAGCGGACTCCGCGTCGTCGCGGGACGAATCAAAGCGGGAGCGTCCCTCGACCGCAGCCATGCGAGAACTGAGGCGTTCCCGCGCCCAGGACCGTTGGGACCGGAATCGCCGGCGGTATAAAGCGAGGCTGTAGAGGAGAGCGAGAGCGCCGGCGCCCAGCATGGCCCAGACTAGTTTCATGACAGACGTTCCTCACTTGCGGCGGACGCCCGCCCGGCGCAAAGGTTGTAGGCTGGCTCCCGCAATTGTACTATCAACCGAATCCCGCCGCAGCGTAACAGAGACTCCGGCGCCAGCGAGCCCGGCGCAATATTTAGCTTGGCGGCACTCGCTGGGTATACGAAAATTTAAGATTGCGCATGGTGCGGCCGGCACAGCTCGAAATCCAAGGAGAGTGCGATTGAAGATCTCAGTGATCGGCGCGGGCTACGTAGGTCTGGTAACCGGCGGATGCTTGGCGGAAATCGGACATGAAGTGACGTGTACGGATAGCGATGCCGCCAAGATGCAGGTGCTCCAAGCGGGCAAGCTGCCGATTTATGAGCCCGGCCTCGATGAGGTGGTCGAAAAAGCGCGCCGCGATGGCCGGTTGAGTTTTGGCATGAGCGCGGCGGAAGCGGTAAGGGTTGCGGACGCGATTTTTATCTGCGTGGGCACGCCGCCGCTGCCCAACGGAGACGCTGACCTCAGCTCCATCGACCGCGTAGCCCGGCTGATAGCCAGCGAAGCGAAATCACCCAAACTGGTGGTGGAAAAAAGCACGGTGCCCGCGCAAACCGGCCAGCAACTTCTGCGTCAGCTTTCGGTGTACGCTCGCAGCACCCAGGTAAAGTTTCGCGTCGCCTCCAATCCGGAATTCCTGCGCGAGGGTACTGCGGTGGAAGACTTCCTGCACCCCGACCGCATCGTCGCGGGCGTGGAAGACGAGGTGGCGGAAAAGCAGCTTCGTGAGATCTACCAACCGGTGCTCGATCAAAAGTTCAATTGTCCCGTGCACCGCGGTAAGTGCCCGCCGGCCGTCCCCCCGGTCTGGCTGGTAACCACCATCAACAGTGCGGAGCTGATCAAGCACGCATCGAATTCCTTTCTTGCTCTCAAAATTTCCTACGCCAATATGGTTGCGGATCTGGCCGAACGCCTGGGCGCGGACATCGATGAAGTGGTTCGCGCGGTGGGACTCGATCCGCGCATCGGGCCCAGCTTCCTGCGCGCCGGCCTGGGTTTCGGTGGCTTCTGCCTGCCCAAGGATTTACAGGCTTTCGTTCATCTGGCGGACCGCCATGGCGTGGATTTTTCGCTGCTCCGCGAGGCCGAGCGCGTCAATCGCCGGCGCATCGACCATGTGATCGAGAAGCTCCGCCGCGCGCTCTGGGTGATCAAGGAAAAGCGCATCGCGGTGCTGGGCCTGGCGTTCAAGGCCAACACCGACGACATCCGTTTCGCTCCGGCGATCGATCTGATCAAGCGGCTGATCGAAGAAGGTGCATCGGTGTGCGCGCACGATCCACAAGCCATGGAGAAAGTGCGCGCGCAGTTTCCTCAAGTGGATTTGGGAAAGGACGTCTATGAAACCGCCAAAGACGCGGAAGCTCTGGTGCTGGCGACGGAATGGGAAGAGTTCAAGACTCTGGACTGGGAGCGCATCCGCGACACCATGGCGCGGCCGCTAATCTTCGATGCCCGCAACCTATTGAAGCCTGCGACCATGAAAGCGATGGGCTTCGAATACTACTCGATCGGGCGGCCCCACTAGCTCTGGCGAGTTTCCGCGACGCGCTTTCTAAAATATTCCAGGGTCAAACGTAGCCCTTTGTCCAAATTCACTCGCGGCTCCCATTTCAGAATGCGCCGAGCCTTGGTGATGTCCGGGCAGCGTTGTTTGGGATCGTCCTGCGGCAACGGTCGAAATTCCAAAGGCGCTTTGGAACCGGTGAGCGCCAGAATACGGTCGGCGAACTCCTTAATGGTAATCTCCTGCGGATTTCCAATGTTCACCGGCTCGTGTTCGCTGGATTCCAGCAAGCGGTAGATGCCCTCGATTAGATCGGAAACGTAGCAGAAGCTGCGCGTCTGCGTGCCGTCGCCGTACACCGTCAAGGGCTGATCGGTCAGCGCTTGGTAGAGAAAATTCGGGAGCGCCCGGCCGTCGTTCAAACGCATGCGTGGGCCGTAGGTATTAAAGATTCGGACGATGCGCGTATCCAGTCCGTGCTTGCGGTGATAGGCCATGGTCATCGCTTCCGAGAAGCGCTTGGCCTCGTCGTACACGCCCCGCGGGCCGATCGGGTTCACGTGCCCCCAATAGGTCTCCGGCTGCGGACTCACTTCCGGATCGCCGTAAGTTTCGGAAGTAGAAGCCATCAGGAACTTGGCTTTATTGGCCAGCGCCAATTCCAGCGCATTGCGCGTACCGGCCGATCCCACCATCATGGTTTCGATGGGCAGCTTCAAGTAGTCGTCGGGGCTGGCGGGCGAGGCGAAATGCAGAACTGCATCCACGGGCCCGCTAACATCGATGGCCTGCGAGACGTCCTGCTGCACCAGCCGAAAACGCGGATTCTTTTCCAGGTGCGCGACGTTGGAACCCGCCCCGGTGCAGAGGTTGTCCATGCACAGAACTTGCCAACTGTGGTCGAGCAAATACTCACAGAAGTGAGAACCGAGAAAGCCCGACCCGCCGGTGACGATCGCGCGCAATGCGTGCCTCCTGAAATTGCCGCACTATTGGTTAACGTTCGGATTATCGCCGAATTCTATACAAGAAAGAAGGGACGCCCGAAGCAGGGCCCAAAACGGGTCAAAAAGTGGTGGACCAAATGGTTTGAAAACAGTACGACCGTCCTATAGCCCGCGTCGGACCTTGGAGAGAAACTGTCTCTGTTAGGGGGGCAATGCAATGATCGCCGCACTCATCTTCGTGATCTCAGTCGCAGCGGGAATACAGCTTGCCGTCTTCAGTTGGCGCGCCGCGATGATCTCATTCGCTGGCCAGCAGGTATCCACTCCTGTTGCTATCTCTATGACGGCAAAAGGGTTCCGTGAGATTTCGGCGGTTCAGGCGCTTTGCCCGGATCTGACCCCCTCGCAGAGCAAGCAGCTTCGGCCGGTGGCGGTGTATTACCGCTCCTTGGAATTGCTGAACTCGCTCAGCAAAGCGATCCCGGCTTGCGGCGTCTGGGCTCAGCAGGAAATGGCCATCTGCGCCCGCTACGCCGCAGCCGTGATGGAGCAGCGCCTACAGAACAACCAAGCGTGCTTCGCGGCGGTTCGCTCTTACTAATCGATCTTCACGGACTAACCTCAGACAGGGGCCTTTTTGGCGGGCCCCTTCCCCCCTCCCTCCACAAGCGCTCTCCCATCTAAGTCCCCCAAGGACCCAACCTTTAGTTTCAAAATCAGTACGACCGATCTATAGGTCCGGGCGGAGCCGCGCGAGATACTGACTTCGTCAGGAGAAACCATGATCGCAGCGCTCATTTTCGTGATTTCTATCGCAGCCGGAATACAACTGGCGGTTTTCAGCTGGCGCGCTGCAATGATCTCGTTCGCGGACCAGCCAATGTCGAGCGCGGTCCAGCCGGCTTTAGCACAGTTCTCTAACTCTATGACGGTGAATGGTTTTCGGGATGTTTCGGCCATCCAAGCACTGTGCCCTGATCTGGCGTCGTCGCAGAGCACCCAACTGCGGCACGTGAAGGCTTATTACCGGTGCGTGGAACTCCTGAACTCGTTTTGCGAGGCGATCCCCAGTTGTGGCTGCGGCGCGTGGGCCCGGCAAGAAATGGCCACATGCGCCCGCTACGCAGTGGTGGTGATGGACCAGCGCCTCCAGAGCAACCAAGCTTGCTTTGCAGCGATCCGCTCTTACTAGCCTCCCTACCAACCGAAACTTAAATTTCTACGAGGGATGGCCACAGTGGGCGATTTCCTTCGCCCCCGCAAAGTCCCAGTTTTACCGACCGACGGAATTTTCCTCGATTCCGGGAGTTTATGTTCTTTAGCATCAGGCACATATGGTTCTTGCGTGCCGAAGCGGCGTCGCGGTTCGCCGGGCGCTGGCCCGACGCACGGATCTTCATCTTCACGTACCGACCGTTGAACCAGGGGTGAAGGCATTCCGTGGTCCAACCTAAGGCTCGACAAAACTCGCGTTCGAACTTGTGCCGTAAGTTGCAATCGGGGCTCAAATTCGCTGGCGTACAGGGAACGCTGGATGGCTCACCAATCCGCTCTATCGTATAAATGCCGAAGCGCCGATTTGTAGGGTCGCGGAGCCGTTGTTTTACGGGACCAGCACCGGCTTGCGGCACCTCGACGTAGCGGCTTTCGGCCAAATAACAGCAGTTGGGTCAAGTACAGCAATGGAGCCACGTAGATATCGGACCAAGTCGAGCAAGGGCCGGCGCAGTTGGGCCGGCCCTTTCTTTTTTGTTTGGCCAAGCTACCTGCACCCGAGGTGCGGGGAACCCACTTTGACCGGAGACTGCGACCGGGGCAATTCGGCTTGGGAGTTTCGTCGCCGACGTAAATTAGATCAGCGGGAGCCGGCGGCGATGGTTTGCGCGCCGCCTTCGGCGGCTGAATGCTTGGGGGATGGGCCGAGTCGATCGCGGCGCGAGGCGATCCAAGCTTCATCCATGCGTTGGCGGAGACGTGCGGCGAATGGCTGGACGTGGGGATGCAAGAGCATGTAGAGGTGATCGCCGGGGAGGGTGTCGACCTGAACTTTTCCACGAATCAGCTGGCGCCAAGTGAGCCGGGGATCAGCAGCCTCGCTGACGCCATAGAAGGAGTAGTTGTCGCTGCCCACCATCAAAAATGCGTCGCCGCTGTAGGGCCGGGGATTGTAGCGAGTCTCGACGTGGTTCAGCGCGGTTTCGAGGCGGTGCAAGTTGGCCATCACTTTATCGGAATCCAAGACCGCGGCCGGAGCGGGAGCGGCACTGGGGCGATTGCGCAGCAACTTGACGGCGGAGCGCGCACGTTCCGCGAGCCATCGAAATAATCCGGCGGGACCGTCTTTGGTTACCTTCCGTACGCGCCACGCAAAATGCTGGGCATGGTAGACGATCCCGTTCCACAGCGCTCCCGGCATTTTCGCGGGCGTTCCTTCGACCAACGCCAGGAACGCCACCTGCTGCCCCTGGGCGGCTAACTGCTGGGCCATCTCATAGGCCACCAGGACGCCGGAGCAGAACCCCGCGATGTAGTAGGGTCCGGTGGGCTGCAAGGCGCGCATCTGTTCGACAAAATGCCGAGCACGAACCTCGATCTCTTCGAAGGTCTCGCCGTTTTCCGGCAGCCGAAATTCCAGGCCGTAGACCGGCTGATCCTGCCCCAGCAGCACGGAAACCCGGCGGAAAGCCAGGACGCTGCCGATGCCGCCGGGAACCCAGAACAGCGGTGGGCGAGTGCCTTCGGCGCGAATAGCGACCACGCGATATTTGGGCCCCTGCGCACGGCCGGCATCAATCACCAGTGACAATTGTTCGATGGTGGGAGTATCGAAAAGCGAATTCAGGGAGAGGGTATTTCCGAATTCCTTGGAAATCTGCGCGAACATCATCAGGGCCAGCAACGAATCGCCGCCCAGATCGAAAAAGTTTTCGCGAGTTCCCACTTTTTCGACGCCCAGAAACTTGGACCAAATCTGGGACATCAAGCGTTCGGTCTGGGTCCGCGGCGGAGTGTATTCGCGGGCCCCGGCCAGATTGTCGTAGGACGGAGCGGGAAGCGCGCGGCGATCCACTTTGCCGACCGAGGTCAAGGGCAGCACCGGGAGAGAGACGACCGCGGCCGGAACCATGTAGTCGGGCAGCTTGGACTTCAGGAAATCGCGCAGCTCGCGGGAGCGAAAATTATCGGTGTCCTTAGGCACCAAGTAAGCGGCCAGGCGTTTTTCACCGGGAACATCTTCGCGCGCGACCACCACCGCCTGGTGCACTCCTGGAAAATCCCGAATCACGTTCTCGATTTCGCCCAGCTCGATTCGCAAGCCGCGGATTTTCACCTGGAAATCAATGCGGCCGCGGTATTCGATATCTCCGCTGCCGAGAAACCGCGCCAGGTCGCCAGTCTTGTACATCCGCGCGCCGGGATCGGCGCTGAAGGGATCGCGCAGGAAGCGTTCCGCGGTCAGCTCGGGACGATTGAGGTAGCCGCGCCCCACGCCCACGCCACCAATGTAAAGCTCGCCAGTAGCACCGGGAGGAAGCAGGTTCTGATTTTCGTCAAGAATATAGGCGGTGAGGTTGGCGATAGGACGGCCGATGGGAATATTGGGAAGGCTCCAGTCCGGCAGGCACTTCCACATGGTGGCGTCGATGGTAGTTTCCGTAGGTCCGTACAGATTGTAGAGCTCGGCCGGGACGCGCTCGAAAAACAGCTTTTGCAAGTCTTTGGTGAGAGCCTCACCACCGCAAAAAACAAATCGTAGGCTCCGGCATTTCCCGATGTCTTCCGCTTCGAGAAGAACGCGGAGCATGGAAGGCACGAATTGCACCACGGTGACTTGTTCCTGCTGGATGGTCTCGATCTGATGGGAAACGTCCTTATGTCCGTTGGGGCGGGCGATCACCAGCGCCGCTCCGGTAACCAACGGCAGGAAAATCTCCCAGACCGAGGCGTCGAAGGTGAAAGGTGTGCGCTGAAGAACGCGGTCGCTGGTTCCCACCGCGAACCGGGAACGCATCCACAGCATGTGGTTGACGATCGCCCGGTGCGGGATCAGCGCTCCTTTCGGTTTGCCGGTGGACCCCGAGGTGAAAATCACGTAGGCCAAATTTTCTGGGCGCACTTTCGCGGAAAGAAATTCGGCGCTTTCGGCAGCGAGCGAAGCCGATTCGGCATCGAGGGCCAGGACGCGCCCTTTCCAGCGTGGCAATTTTTCCTTGAAACGCTCCTGGGTAAGCAACACTGCGGGATGTGCGTCGTCCAAAATCGATTTCAGGCGGTCAGTAGGATTTTCCGGGTCGAGCGGCAAGTAGGCTCCGCCGGCTTTGAGGATGGCGACGATGGCCACCACCATCTCGAGCGAGCGCTCCATGCAAATCGCGACTATCGAGTCAGGCTCGACACCCAGTTTGTGGAGGCGCCGCGCCAACCGGTGGACGCGGTCCATCAACTCGCGAAAGGTGATGCGCTGACCATCGAAAATGAGGGCGAGGGCCTCTGGGTTTCTGCGGGCCTGCTCGTCGATGAGATCGTGCAGACCGACGTCGGCGGAATAGGGATAGGCCACATGCGTTTGATTCCACTCGACCACCAGTTGGTGGCGTTCGGCGGCCGATATTGCAGCGCCCGTTTTCGGTTCCGGTAGCGGAATCGCGGCGAGGGCTGGGGCGTGGTGTTCAGGTGTAGTCATGAGCCGGACCAAATCACTGCGACGAAATTGGATTACCGATCTTGCTGCGAATCGCTGGGATCGATTCGGCGGCCGTTGCGCCCTGAGGGCGCGCGATTGAACCTGGATTGGGGCTGGTTGCCGCCGGTACCGTGGTAACCTGCGCGGCGCGACTCGAACCGCGTGCCGCATTTTCCGAGATGCCCTTCCAGTTCGCCACTTGTGCCTCGCGGAGCCGATTACCGAGCTTTTCTCCGAAACTTCGGACCAGTGGCTCGAACAGCATATCCAAATGATCTCCCGGCACAATATCTATTTTTGTGCCGCCGCCGATCAAACGGCTCCAGGCCAGCCGGAGATCGGTATCGGCGGTGACTCCCTGGCACCAGTAGTCGCCTTGTCCGATGATCAAACACGCGCTTCCGGGGTATGCCTCGGGAGCGTATTCCCTATCGCTTTGGCGTAGTGCCAGTTCGATGCGGCGTATGTTAGCCATCGCTTCCGGCGAAGAATCGGCGATTAACGCTGGATTCGGCGGAGCGACCCGGTCACTCGATTCGGAGTCGCGACGCCACGTTGCCCATGCATACGTCTTTTTTATGGTGGCCAGTACGCCGCGGGTGCTCAGGCTCTGCCGCAGCTTCCACCAATAGTGCTGAACGTAGTAACTAGCCAGGCGGATGCGGAAGCCGGAGTAGTTGTAAGGAACGCATTCGACCAGCGCGAGAAAGGCGGTGCGCTCGCCCATTATTCTGAGTTGCTGGGCCATTTCGTAGGCGACCAGGCCTCCCGCGCAGAACCCGATGAAGTAGTAGGGGCCTTTCGGCTGGAAGCTACGAACCTGAACGAGCAAATGCTTAGCGCGCAGTTCGACTGATTCGATGGTTTCTCCAAGTTCGGGAACCCTCGATTCCAAACCATATACGGGCTGAGAAGCGCCCAGCAGATCGGATATTTTCCGGAATGCCAAAACGCTGCCTACCCCGCCCGGGATCCAATACACGGGCGGCTTGGTCCCCTGGGCGCGGATCGGGATGACCCGGTTCTTGGGGGTGGACTCGCGGTGATCGTCGATGAAGCGCGCCAGATCTTCCACGGTGGGGGTTTCAAAGAGTGTGTTCAGAGAAAGGGTGCTTCCAAACGCTTGGGTGATCTGGGCGAAGAGATTCACGGCCAGTAGGGAATGTCCGCCGAGATCGAAGAAATTATCGTGGACGCCCACCTTCTCGATGCCCAGCACCTGCTCCCAAATGGTGGCCATGGCTTTTTCGGTTTGGGTGCGCGGCGCGGCGAATTGCCCGGCGGCGGCGCTGGCTTGCTCGGGAGTGGGCAGCGCCTTGCGATCGATCTTTCCATTGTTGGTGAGCGGCAGGGCCGGCAAGGCCACCACCGCCGCGGGTATCATGTAGGGCGGGAGCCGCTCCTTCAGCCATTCGCGCAATTCGGCGGGACGGAATCGGTCAGGTTCAGCAGCGACCAGGTATGCGATCAAGCGCTTATCGCCAGGAGCGTCTTCGCGCGCGACCACGACCGCCTGGCGGATTCCCGGAAAATCAGCGATGGCGGACTCAATCTCGCCCAATTCGATGCGGAAGCCGCGAATCTTTACCTGGTGATCGACTCGTCCGAGGCACTCGATTTGTCCCGTGGTCAGAACGCGCGCCAAGTCGCCGGTGCGGTACAGCCGGTCGCCTAGCAGGAAGGGGTGGGAAATGAATCGTTCCGCAGTCAGTTCCGGACGATTCCAGTATCCGCGCGCCAATCCGTCCCCTCCGATGTAAAGCTCGCCGACCACGCCCACGGGCACTACTTGGAGAGAGGAATCCAGGATATAGGTCTGGGTATTGGCGATGGGCTGGCCAATCAGAACCGGACCTTGAGAAGATCTGACCTTGTCGCAGGTGGACCAGATGGTGGTCTCCGTAGGCCCATACATATTCCAGACGGAAGCGCAGCGGGTGAGCAAGGCCTCCGCCAAGTCGCGGGGAAAGGCTTCGCCGCCGCACAAGGCTTTTAGATTGCTTTTGCCCTGCCAGCCGGATTCAAGCAACAACCGCCAGGTAACCGGGGTGGCCTGCAGGACGGTGATGCGGTGAACTTCGATGAGCTGGGCGAGAATCTTGCCGTCCATCGCGGATTGCCGGCTGGCCAAAACGATGCGGGCGCCGACGGAAAGCGGAACGTGAATCTCAAGTCCGGCAATATCGAAGGAAATGGTAGTAACCGCCAAAAGATTATCCTCGGCGGAAATTCCGGGCTTGGACTGCATGGAAAGCACAAAATTCACAACCGCACGGTGCGGAATTTGCACGCCCTTGGGGCGGCCCGTGGATCCCGATGTGTAGATCACATAAGCGAGATTGTCCGGACGAACCGGAACCGCTGGATTCTCCGCCGGCTCCGCTGCAATCGCGGACCAATCGCGATCGAGCAGAACCAGCTGGGCGCGGGAGCCGGGCCAAAGCCGCAGCAGCGATTCCTGAGTAAGCAGGATTTTCAGGCCGGAGTCGTCGACCATGAAGGCCAAGCGATCCGCGGGATAGGTGGGATCGAGCGGAACATAGGCCGCGCCGGCCTTGAGGGCGCCGAGCAGCGCAACCACCATAGCGAGGGAGCGCTCCATGGATACGCCGACCGGGACGCCGGGACCGGCGCCTTGCTTGCGCAAAAAGTGAGCGAGCTGGTTGGCTCGAGAATTGAGCTGGCGATAGGTGAGAGTCTGGCCTTCGGATTCGACCGCGACACGATCCGGGGTGCGTTCCACTTGGCGTTCGATCAGCTCGTGCAGCGCGCTGTCCTTTTCGGGAAAATCCACCGCGGTGCCGTTTAATTCGAAAAGGAGCTGATTGCGTTCGGCCTCCGCAAGGATGGAGATCTCACTGATGCGCGTATCGGGAGCGGCGACGATGGCTTCGAGCAGCGTCCGGTAGTGTCCCAACAAACGGTGAATCGTGGAGGTCTCGAAAACATCGGCGTTGTATTCGAAGCCTACGAATAATCCTTCTTGGCGCGGCTCGATGTAGGCGCTGAGATCGAACTTCGCGGTGTGACTCTGCACCCCGGTCCAGGTCAGCTTAAGGTCCTCGACTTCCCGGGAGCCTTCGGCGAGCTCCTGAAACAGCAGCATCACCTGGAACAGCGGATTGCGGCTGGGGTCGTGTTCCAGGTGCAGTTCCTCGACCATTCTCTCGAATGGAAGATCCTGGTGTTCGCCCGCTTCTTCTGCGACCTTGCGGGCACGCCGGAGCAATTCGCGAAACGACGGGTCGCCGGAGAGATCGACGCGGAGGACCAATGGATTGATGAAGGTTCCGATCAGATCCTGGGTGGCTTTTTGGCCCCGGCCCGGCGTGGTCGACCCGATGACCACATCTTCCTGGCCGGTGTAGCGGAACAGGATGGTGTCAAACGAAGCGAGCAGCGCGGCGAAGAGCGAAGCCCCTTCCTCGCGAGCCAGCTCTTCCAGCGAATCGAGCAATTCCCGCGGAAAACTTTCCGCCATCCATTCGCCGCGCAAGCGGCGTTCGCTTCCGCGCGGGCGATCGAGCGGGAGCTCGAAGCTAGCCGGTGCGCCCGCCAGCTGGCGCTTCCAATATTCCAATTGTGCGTCGACGACTGGCCCCTGGAGCGTTTGCCGCTGCCAGACAGAATAGTCGGCGTACTGAATCGGCAAAGCGGGGAGCGTGGGAGATACTCCCCGATGGAACGAGGAGTACAACGCGGTGAAATCGCGAATGAAAACGTCAATCGAAGCGCGATCGAAAACGATGTGATGAAAGATCAGCACCAGGGTGTGATCGTTTTCGCCGCAATCCATCAAGCGCGCCCGGAGCAATGGCCCGCTTGCGAGTTGGAAGGGCTGCTGGGCTTCGTTGCTGGCAATATTCTTGCGCTCGGTTTGGCGAACTTCCGGTGCCCAGCTGCGCAGATCGCTGCGAGCAATCAGCAACGGCGCGGCAGGCAGCACCACTTGCGACGGCTGTCCATTTTCCAGGCGAAAAACAGTTCGCAGGGATTCGTGACGCCGGACAAGTGCATCGAGCGACGCCTGCAACGCCGAGATATTGAGGGGCCCCTCGAGGCGGATGTCGAGGGCGACGTTGTAAGCCGCGTTTCCGCGCTGGAGCTGATCGACCACCCACAATTGCTGCTGGGAATAGGACATCGGAAAGACGTAGGCGTCTTCCTGCGGAGCGCTGGCCGGAGGTTCGGCGGCCACGCCTACGGGCGTTGCGGTCTGTTTCGGCTCGGTCACGCTTTGAGTTCCCATGGCGCGCGGGGCGGAGTGCCGCCTTACGCTCCCATCTTGATGGTGTCCAGACCCTGAAGATCAAGCTCGACGCGAGGCCCCTGCCCGTTCGATGCCCGGTGCCGGATAGGGTCTATTATCCGACAGTTAGGTCGCAAAGGCACGAGAGTAAAGGGCAGCGTAGCGTAAGTCCAACGGATGCAACGGACGGCGCCACGCGTCCCGGGATTCCGTGTCGATCGGGTGCCGTACGGCGAACCGGAGCTCCCCATGAGCTATAGCCGTCAAACCTAGGCCCACGCGCGGGGGGAAAGTGCCAGACCGCCCTTCGCCAGGGTTATCGATAACTCCCCTACACTTCGACCAGCACCGATAGCACCAAACTTCCGACACGCTGGCAGGATACGCGAAATTGATGTCCACGCGGGTGATCTTTGTCCAGGTCGGTCAACAGGTGTCCGCGAAAACCGCCCATGGCTAGGTCCCACGCGAGCTCGGCATCGGTGAAATCAAAATAACGGCGGCAAAACGGATAATACGCCTTGTACATCGCTTCTTTCGCGGAAAAAACCATGATCAGGGAGCCGAGCTGATCTTCCGATCCAGCGATCCACTCCATTTCGCTGCGGGTGCAAATTACCTCTCCAATGTCAGGGTTCTGCACGCGCCGCACGTCTTCGAGGTCCACCCCCAGGGCTTTGGCGGCGCTGCCCTTAGCGGCCACACAGATCGTCCACGGCTCGCAATGGGTAATGGAACCCACCGCTTGCTCGGGCCAGAGTGGATTTTTCCCCTTGCCCTGCAAGACCGGCGGCGCTGGATCGATGCCGATGGCCCGCAATGTCTGCGCCGCTGCGTTGCGTCCCAGTGTGAAGGAGGTTCGCTTGGCGGCGACAGTGCTAGGGGAAATCAGAGCGGCTTCCTGGGGATGCAAATCGGCGGGCTTGGCGTCGGGTACCGCAAGGATCGCGAATGCAGTTCCCTGGGCAGGCAGAATGGCGCGGAGGGCTTCGGCAAGCTGGGAACGAGTTTGTTCGTTGGGGAAAGAACCAACCGCAGCGGGGGAGTTCATGATGGCGCTTCCGCGGCAATCGCCGGGTCCGTTCTGTGGGTGCGTGTTTTCACTTGGACTGCGCTCCAGAAGTGCAGGCGATATGCGCCCCGCTCCACGCGGCGCGGGTGGCGCCATCCGGCTCTGAACGGGAGTACATGAAAACAGATGCGGGGTGAAAATTCCATTGGAAAATGGACCGGCCCTATTCGCTCGCCGGCTTGCGCGTTTCGCTGCGGGCTTCGGGGGCCCCAGGTCCCGAGCCCGGGACCGCGGTTTCCGGCACGACGGCGGCAGGCGACTGAGGGCAGGTGGCTGGCTGGGGCGCCGTCGCCTGCGGCTTCTTGGCGGGCTTTGGTGCGGTGATGCGTCCCCAGAACTCGAGGCTTTTGCGCTTTACCGGTGCGAGTGCGCGGCGCAGATCGAACTCGCTCTGGCGAAGCGTGGCCATCATGCCAGTGGACCACAGCAGCATGGTGCGTGTCTTGCGATCCCGGGTAGCCCAGAAATATTTGTATTCCTCGGTGCCGCGTAGGAAATCGAGTTCCTGGGCATGCAGGCGCTCGATGGCGTCTTCGATCACCATGCCGGTGAGGACGGAACCTACGCCGTCACGGCTGTAGGCCGGATCGTAGCCCTTTTGGTAGTCGAACAAAACCGAGCCGACATGGAAGCCATAGGTGGAAGCCACCGGGCGGCCGCCGCAATCCATTTGCGCGATGTACAGATATCCGGCGCGGGCCATGGCTTGGGCGACGTCGCGATGAAAGGCTTGGTAGTCGGCGCGGTAGAAATTTCCGGTTTCGTGCTTCCGCTGGCGGGACAAGGTATGCAGCCGCGCGAGGGTTTCCAGCGCGGCGCCGACCTGCGCGGGATCGGAGAAAATCTGAAATTGGGTGGGATAGGCTTGCAGCAGTTTTTTTCGCCGCCACTTGATCGCCGAGCGTTTCTTTTCCTTCACGATCTTGAGCAGCTCATTCCAGCTCGGCGCCAACGGCACGCAGGGGCAAACCTGTCCCGCAATTTCGGCCAGCCGGAACTTCCGGCGGCGAGCTTGCCCTTCGAGCAGCGAAGGCACGGCAGATTCTTCCGACAAATCCGCCAGCTCGATCGAATCCCATTCTTTGCGTGCGGAAAAAATCGCTTCCACCAGCGCTTCCGAAATGGCATGCGCGGCGCCGCGCTCTGCCATAAAGTCCAGGTGGTCGGCGCACACCGACGACCCGCGATAGCCGATGAATTCTAAGCTACGCAGGGGAAAAATACCGAACGCGTGGCGGGCGGCGATTTGCAGCGGCGCGATTCCAACGATTCGGCCGGCGTCGTCCTTGGCCAGAATTACGAACAACTTCGCGGCTTTCCCGAAGTGCTTCCACCACGTAGTCACCCACTCCCAAGCCAGAAAAGGAACGGGACGAGCGCTACTCTGGAATAACGCCTTCCACGGGGCTTCGAGCGCAGCGAACTCCGCCGAGGTTCGAACGATCGAGCACGACCACGACCGCGGACGCGGCGCCGCAGGGTCGGCCGGAGACGTATGGGTCGGTGCCGTGCTCAGAGTCAAATTCATGCGCTCACTTTCCATGCGAAATTCGAATCTGCCGCCGGGCGCGCTAAGTAAACTGCGCCACCAGATTGACGTAATACGCTTGCAGCAGCCGGGCAATCGATTCCGGACTGTGGCGCAAGGCAATTTTGCGCTGCTTGTTGACCAGTTCTTCCCGTCGCTGCGGATTGCTCCACAGCTCGTAGATTTTAGAGGCCAGATCGGCCGGATTACGGGTTTCGAAAAATACACCCTGGGCCATTTCCTGGTTGGAAGGAATGGTGGATAGCACGGTCGGGACGCCGGTGGCCATATATTCCAGCAAAGCGTTAGAACTGCCTTCACTCAGTGAGGTGATCAATCCCATGTCGGCAGCGGCGAGCCACGGCAAAACGTCCAATTGCATTCCGGCCAGCCGGACCACCGAGCCGAGATCGCCGCGCTCGATTTCTGCTTTGAGATCGGCTTCCAGTTCGCCCGCGCCGACGATGACGTAGATCGCATCGGGCAGCTTTTCGCGGAGCAGGCTAGCAGCGCGAATCAGCGTGCTGTGATTTTTCACCGCGCGCAGATTCCCAACGGAAAGAAAAATGGGGATGTCTTGCGGCAGGCCCAGGAGCTGCCGGGCCGCCGCCTTTTCCTCCGAAGTGGCGGGCTTGAATTCTTGGGGATCGAGCACGTTGGGAAGAACGTTCATCCGCGGGCGCGGCAGGCCTTCGGTTTTTTCCACTTCGCTGGCGACGGTGAGCGAATTGCACTGCCAGGACCGGGTCAAGCGATTGGCGGCGCGCAGCAAAATACGCTTCGCCAGGGGCTCTTGATGCACCAGTAGGCTGCGGCGTGACTGCACGATTACCGGCACGGCGGCCAGGGTGGCGGCCAGAGTTCCGAATAACGTAGCGTCCAGAAAAAAAGTCTGCACGATGTCCGGTTTAAACTCCGCCAATTTTTTGCGCAGGTCGAGCAAGATCCGGAAATTTACGAATGGCTTATGGGAGTTCACCACGTGGATGGGAAAGGGAGGATCGCCCGCCTTCAGATCGGGGCTGCCTTGCAGAACGAACAGCGCCGGCTCGAAATACGCAGGGTCGAGAGACTTGATCAAATGCAGCAACTGCCGCTCCGTGCCACCAGTATTCCACTGGGTAATCATGTTGATCACGTAGGCAATGCGCAGCCGTTCCCCCCGGTTTATGGGCATAACCGCACGCCGCAAGGCACTGCGGCGGAAAGCCGCGGAGTTCATGCTGAAGTTCGCGAGCTCCGCGGCAAAATAGCCGGTATCGTCGCGCACCACGTTGCCGCTGATGGGTACGCGCGGAATGAGCCAGGCATCGCTGGACTTGTTAAATAAGGAAGGCTGGGTGGTGAGGGCGTATTCGTAACCTGCCGCTTGCACCTGGTGGGTGACTATGGGAAGGGTTTGTCCCCACGGGTAAGTAAAGCCGGTGACCGGCTCGCCCAGCCGCTCCTGCAATTCCTTGCGAGATTCGGCGATTTCGTTCCAGGCCACGTCCGGCGGGGCCTGGGTCAGGAGGGTGTGATTCAGAGTGTGGGAGCCGAAGTGCACGCCGCCCTTTTGCATGAGCTCCACTTCCTGCCAATTCATGAAGGATCGTCCAGGGGCCGCGCTGGGACAGGGGAATTTGGTTTCCAGCAGGTCTACAAATTCCTCGGCCTCGCGGCTGGACCGTTTCAGCAGCACGCGGCGAAGATTGGAAAACGTAAAATCCCCGGCGCGCAACGGCGGATACCACAGACACTGCCGGTTGAATTCCTCGGCCAAATCGTCGTTGATCACCGATTCATTCGGCCCACTTAGACAAGCCCACAAGCGCTCTTGCCAGAAGCGCCGTTCGCTTCCGATCAGCCGGGCGGCCAGAAAAATCGTGGCGGGCGCGTGGTAAGCCTGCAACAACGGGAACGCGTGCGCGTAATTATCTTGCCAGCCATCATCGAAGGTGATGGCACAATACCGCCGGTCGCCGTTGAGAGGCTCTTTGATTCGCCGCATTAATTCCGGAACCGAAACGATGTGGAACTTTTCAGAAGCCCACTGCAGAAACGACTCAAACAGGTTCGCTGAAATCACCATTTCCGGGTCGTAACTGGTGCGCGGATCCGGCAGCACGCGGTGGAACATAAAAACGGGGAAACCCCGGTGGCGCAAAAAGAGCGCCGCGAGCAGCCCGCCGGGAAATCCGACGGCGGCCGATTTTAGAAGTTGCCGCATGAAAAAGTGCCTGGCAGATCCTTTCGCCCGCTCGTTCCGGGCGGTGGGTTCTGGTTCCGACTGCCTTCCACGGTTCATTCGATTATCCCAAGAGTTCGACCTACCACGCTGCTTTTTTGAAGCGCCTGTTTCATGACGCATATCCGGTGGGGGTGAAAGGCCTATCTTTGGAGGGATGACGCGCGGCCGAACGGATGCCCAGGCCATCCAGCCGGCGAAGCCCGCAGTGGTTGCTTCGGGTCCCCCTGGCGTCTATGATCGCTTTTTGACACTTCGGGTTGTTTCCACTCGAGGAAGGGCGGTCCGAAACCGAGACGTGAGCTCGCGACTCAAAGTTGTCCCGCTGATTTCGGCGTTTTCGATCCTCGCGGTCCTATTTCCCCTGATTCCCGCCCCCGTCCCGTTACTCATGGCTGGGGCCCGCAACTCGGGACCCCGCCACCTGAAATCGTGCGGGCCGCTGCAGGATGCGGGAGCCACGTACATCCTAGACAGCGATGTGTCCTCGCCGAGCTCGTGTTTTGGAGTAGGGGCCGACAACATTACCCTGAACCTGGATGGCCACACGGTAACCTATGCCACTGCTAGCCAGCGCTACGCCACATTCGGCGTGAGCGGCATCGCTTGCTGGGATCCTTCGGAAAAGAACGGCGAAGCCAATGGCGCCCCCTGCGGCGCTTCGTTTGATAACTTCACGCTCGCCGGACCCGGAAGCATCGTGCAGGGGCCCGGCGCGGTGGCGTATTCGCATGCGGTTCGGTTCGGACAAGGAATTCACAGCGGGCCATTCATCCGTGGCGTCACGTTTACGTGGAGCGCGCCTTCTTCTATTGGTGTGTATGTGAATTATGCCGGGGGCGGCGTCCCTGGCGGGGGCGAGGTCTCTCTCTGTACGTTCCACAATAACGTGACGCAGATCCACAACCGTCACGGGGAGGAAGGCCAGTCGGTGAAGTTCGACCAGTCAGCCAACCTGCAGCGGCCGATTCTGATCATAAACAATACCGTGACCGGTGGCGCGCAAGGGGGCTTGTACGCGCTGGCGAGCGGATCGAGCATCTACGGGAACCACGTGGCCCAGAACGCCACATATACCAACGATTTTGGGATTTACGTCTGGGCCAAGCGCATGGACGTCCACGACAACACCGTGCAGCCAACCCAGGGCCGGGGCATATCGATCGACGGCATCGTGGGATCGACGGCGGAAGCGCGAGTGTATAACAACGTGATTGAGGTGATCGAGAAACCAAACAATATCGAATATGACGGCTGCCAACTCGGCGGTGCTTACGCCATCCAGTTCGACGACAACCCGGTCGAAGCCACCGCGTATTCCAACCACGCCACCGGTGACGCCGCCGATTGCGACGGGACCGCGCTGCGCGTCACCGAAACGTCATCCGAGCAAAAAAATCTCTCGCGCAATAATGTTTACACGGCACAAAGGATTGGACACGCACGCGGCAAAGCTTACGGTTTGGCGATTGATGGCTCGAAAGGTTTCACCTCAAACGCCGACACATTCGTGGCGGATAGCGCGAATTTTTTCGTGGATTGGGACGGCGCTGAAAATATTTTTTGCATTTCGTGCACCCTGAGGAAAGGCGCGAATCCATCGCCGAATTACGTGACGTTTTCGTTCCGCAACGGAAAAGTGCCGGCGCGCAACATTCACTTTCAGGATACGAAATTCGAGAACGGCGCGGCCAAGGACAGCACCGATATGCTGGCCATCAACCCGCTGCAGTGGCCGGCGTTCGGGGAGTACTTTATCGACTGGAGCTACTCACTGACGTTGCAGGATGACCAAGGCAACCCGCTGCCCAATGTGACCGTTTTTGTCACTGACGCCAGCAAGCGCACGGTATATGAAGGAACCACGGACGCCAGTGGGAGGATTTCCACAGTACTAAACGAGTTCCGAATGTTTAACAACACCTTCGAAGCCGCGAAAGAGATGCACACGCCGCACGAGATAACCGTGAAGAAGGAAGGTTGCTTGGCCAAACAAAACCAGTTTTCGATGACAATTACGGAGCCGACGCAACAGACAATGGCGATGAGTTGCGGTGAAAAAAAATAGTGCGGAACCGCTGGAAAAACTCCGAGCACCCTGTGGAAATCCCGATCGGCCGTCCGGCTTCTTTTTACTTTTTACGCGGTCGCGAACAATTTACATCGCAGCCTCGCGTTCACCGGCTTCGACCTGCTGAAATGGCGCAGGATAGCGCAGGATAATTCGCTCCGCGTTTGGCGGCATAACTGCACACGCCCCCCTGCCTTAATATCCGTAGTTTAGTGTATTCCGTTTTCGGCGATACCTTATACCTATCCTACCAACGCCGGAAGCAGGCCTCAGTAGATTTATATAGTTCGCTGAGCGCCCGTTTTAGTTGTTCCCAGTAGTCGGTTCGGAAGCCAGAGCAATAAGCCAAATTATTCGCGCTGATACACCCGAAACGTTGCCTCTCGACGTTTGGTGGGGATTTGGCTGCTTTTTGCTGCTGGAAATCTGAATTCCGGCTTGCCTGCGTGACTTTCTGCGCTGGGGACCGAAAAAAATTGGTGGGGGAAACCATGAGGTATTCCGTTGCGACCTTTCGCGGCGATAGCCGCCTGTATGTGCGCTTTGCGATTTTCGCGGTTGTAACCTTAGTTGTCGCGCTGACCATTACCGGGTGCGCGGGAGCCGTTGGTGCCAGCCAGCCCAGTACCGCCACCAAATCAAGCCCTACGTCGATCACCACCACCGCTCTGGCCACTGGAACAATGAACGTGCAGTATTCCGCTACATTCACTGCGCAGGGCGGCGTGCTGCCTTATACGTGGCACATTACCTCGGGGACGCTGCCCGCGGGTATCGCACTGGCCTCGTCCACGGGAACCCTCGCCGGTATTCCGACCGTAGCGGGCACCGCGTCATTTACAGTCAAAGTTACGGATTCTAGCGCCACCCGGCAGACCTCATCGGAATCCTTTACCCTAACCATTGAGCAGCCAGAAGCGGCCCTCGCGATTACCACAACGTCGTTGCCAGCCGGTGGCATGCGCTCGAATTACAACGCCACGCTCCAAGCAACCGGGGGTACCATTCCCTACACCTGGAGCATAAGCTCGGGCGCAATTCCGACCGGCTTGACCCTGGGCGCGGCCGGCGTTATTTCCGGCACCCCCGCGACTGCCGGAACCTTCTCGTTCGTCGCGGAAGTGGCAGACTCCGCTTCTCCGAAGCACACGACGACAAAGAGCTTGTCGGTGGAAATTAGCGCCGCGGCTGCAGCGCTCGAAATCACCACAACTTCGCTTGCGGCAGGAAAGGACGATACGGCGTACTCGACAACCCTTAGCGCGATCGGCGGAAAGACGCCATACACGTGGAGCGTGGCATCGGGCACGCTACCTGCTGGGTTGACCCTGGCTAGCAACGGTGCCATCTCCGGCACACCTAGCAAGACCGGAACTTCCTCCTTTAACGCCGAAGTGCGAGACAGCAGCAGCCCGCAGCAGACCGCTACACGAGCTATGCTTCTGACGGTCGCGGGAGCTACTCCCGCGGCTGCCCCGTTGTCTATCACCACCGCGGCGCTGACGGCGGGCAAGCAAGAGTCCGCGTACACACAAGGCTTGGGAGCGACTGGCGGCAAAGCGCCTTACACTTGGAATGTGGCGGCCGGCAGCTTGCCCAGCGGCTTAACGATGACCACCGGCGGCATGATTTCCGGCACCCCCACGGCTGCCGGGTCGTTCGTGATTACCGCCGAAGTTCGGGACGACAGCACCCCGGCGCAAACAGCCGAGAAGACCTACATACTGACGGTATCGGCGGTGACCGCTGCTCCGCCACTTTCGATCACCACCACGTCGCTAGCGGAAGCCACGGAAAACCTGGTCTATTCAGCGACCCTGACCGCCACGGGCGGGACCAAACCATACACCTGGACCAAGGCAGGCGGTAGCCTGCCGGCCGGCGTTACCTTGGGTAGCTCGGGAATATTGACGGGAGCACCCACTGCGTCCGGATCGTTCGAGTTCCAGGTCGAAGTGCTAGATACGAGCAATCCGGAACAAATCGCCAGCGAGTATCTGACGCTGGTGGTGGCCGCGCCAACGTCAACGCTGTCGATCACCACGACGTCGGTTGCAAAGGGCACGGTTAACTCCAGTTACATCTCGTCGTTGGGCGCTTCCGGCGGGCTTACCCCTTACGCCTGGAGCCTGTCTTCCGGTGCTCTCCCGACCGGGGTGACTTTGTCATCCACCGGGGTCATTTCCGGTACGCCGAAAACATCTGGAACGTACACGATCGTGCCCAAAGTGACGGATTCAGCGGCCACACCCCAGACCGCCACCAAGCAATTCACCTTCACAGTTAGCGCTGCGGTGAGCACGCTGGCGATTTCGACGTCCAGCGTGCCGGCCGGCAAAGTGGGCACGGCCTACGCCACAACGCTCGCGGCCACCGGAGGAACCACGCCCTATTCCTGGAGCCTAGCGGGTGGCGCACTTCCGAGTGGAGTGTCTATCTCCTCCGCGGGCACCATCAGCGGAACGCCGACCGCCTCTGGGTCGTTTACATTTGTGGCCGAGGTTACAGATTCAGAGGCCACGCCCCAGACCGCCACCAAGCAATTCACCTTCACGGTTAGCTCTGCCGTCACCACCCTGGCGATTTCGACGTCCAGCGTGCCGTCCGGCAAAGTGGGCACGGCCTACTCCACAACGCTCGCGGCCACCGGCGGAACCACGCCTTATTCCTGGAGCTTAGCGGCTGGCGCACTTCCGAGTGGAGTGTCTATCTCCTCCACAGGCACCATCAGCGGAACGCCGACCGCCTCTGGGTCGTTTACATTCGTGGCCCAGGTTACCGATTCCGGCTCTCCCGCGCAGACCGCGCAAATGACCTATAGTCTCTCGGTATCGGCAACCACCACCAGCCCGGTTTCGATCACCACCGCCTCATTGGCAGCCGGGAAGGTGGGCACGGCCTACGCTGCAACGCTGAGCGCCACCGGCGGCACGACGCCATACAAATGGTCGATTACCTCCGGATCGCTAAATGCTGGTTTGACTCTTTCCAGCGCGGGTGCGATATCCGGAACACCGACCGCTGCGGGGACCGCGTCGTTCACCGTGCAGGTCACGGATTCGAGCTCCCCGGCGCTGACCTCCACGCAGACCTTCAGCTTGGTGGTCGCGTCGAACACCTCGACGCTATCGATAAGCACCACGTCACTTGCCGATGGTCAAGTGGGATCGTCGTATTCCGCCACCGCGGCGGCGACGGGTGGAACCACTCCTTACACCTGGTCGGTCAGCAGTGGTACGTTGCCCACCGGATTGACCCTGGTAGCGTCCACCGGCACCATCAGCGGGTCACCGACGGCGAGTGGAACTTCTTCCTTTACGCTGAAGGTGACCGATTCCAGTTCGCCGGCCCAAACCGCCAGCCAGGCGTATACCATCGTTATTTCGGCAGCCGCGTCCGGTACGGCTCTCACTGCGTGCGGCACGCTGAGTAACGCCGGCGCCACGTACGTGCTGCAGAACGACGTTTCGGCTGCGCAAACCTGCTTCTCGATTCAAGCCGACAATATCACCCTCAACTTGAACGGTTACACCATCACCTACAACACGGGCTCAAACGCGGGTGCGTACGGCATCAGCGGAATCGCTTGCTGGGATGCGAGCAACCCGTCCGGCAATCCTTGCGGCGGCACATTCGATGGTTTCACCGTGTACGGCGGATCGATCGTGGAAGGCAGCGGCAGCACCGGGTCGTTCTCGCACTGCATCAATATGGGCCAAGGCTTCATCACCGGAGCGCTGACCGTTCACGATATGACCTTTACGTTCCAGACCGAGTCCGCTATGGGCATCTATGTGGACTACGCCGGAACTGCGATTCCCGGCGGCGCGATAATCTACAACAACACCTTCAATAACAACGTCACCACGATTGTGAGCCGGTATGACATCGATGGCACATCCATCCGCATCGATCAGGGCCAGGCCACTACCATTGGCGCGCAGATCTACAACAACACCATCAACGGCGGTCCACAGGGCGGGATCCTGGACGAAACTATCGGCGGGGCGGTGTACGGCAACACCATCAAAATTGGCACTGTCGGAACCAACCAGTACACCAACGACTTCGCGATCTACGCGTGGGAACAGAACATCAACGTGCACAACAACACCATTACTCCCACCCAGGGCCGCGGAATTTCGATCGACTCCGCGGCATACCCGGTCACCGGAACGGTGGCGCAGGGCAACACCATCACGGTAATCGAGAAGTCCGACAATGGTGAATACGGTGGCTGTGAGCTGGACGGCACCTACGGCGTGCAATATGACGACGAGGCCTCCGGCGCATCGGATGTGAGCAATACCGTCGTCGGCAACGCGCAACAGTGCGACGGAGGCGGCTTGCGGCTCACCGCAGTCGGCGCCGGCAACACCTCTTCGAACAATTCCTATACCGGAAAGTTGCTGTCCGGATTTTCGTCGGGAGTAGTGGCAACCGGACTGAGCATGGATTCCGGAGGGCAGCCGGCCTTCACCGCGACTAGAGATACATTCATCGGAGATACATCGTCAATCTACGTCGATTGGGATGGCGCCGGCCCATTGACCTGCATCTCCTGCACCCTAGGATCGGGCCCAGAGCCATCGAACTACACCACCTTCTACTTCTGGAATGGCGGCACTCCGGTGACACCGGGCGGCTTGCACTTCCGAGATACCACTTTCACCGGCTCCGCATCCAAAACCTCCACCAATATGACCGTGCCCGGCAGCAACGGTCAGACCGCCGAGTATTGGATCGACTGGACCTATACCTTGACGGTGGAGGACGGGACCGGCGCGGCGGTGAGCGGCGCATCGGTTTCCATCACCGACGCTCTGGGCAACAGCATTTATTCCGGAACGACCAACTCCAGTGGACAAATCTCCGCGGTGGTGACCGAATTCCGGATGTACAACAGCGGTACTTCAGCAACTCAGGAAATGCATACACCAGACGCGGTGACTGTCTCGGCGTCGGGGTGCAGCACCCTAAGCTACAGCGTAACGGTCTCCGGAACCATGAGCGACACCCGCTCGATGACCGGTACCTGCAGCAACTAGAAAACCTGAACGAGTCTTCGGGGCGCCGCTCATGCGCGGCGCTCCGAAGATAGTTCCCCGCCCTGCGCTTGCCCTCTCCTTGCTGAATTCCGTTAGCAAATATCCACAGCGTCCTGTTGTCGTTGCGGTTGTAGCGGCCGCAATTTTCTATTAAGCTGCCGGCGTACTCATTGTGTTTACCCCGCTGAGCGCTGTTCACCATCGCATTACCTGGCCGTTGGAACAGGCCGGTACCGCAGGGATAGCCGTCCCTCAACCGTCCCGAAGGGCAATTGTTCGACGTCCCCCTGGCTTATATTCTGATCTTACCCCGCCTTACCAGTTACAAGACAAAATGAAGATAAACGTTAAGCTATCCCGGCCAGAAACGGCACGTGTGCGAAGCGCCAGCGCGCTGGCCTGCGTCATTCTGGGCGTGTTATTGGGAATGGCAGGTTGCGTCGGTGTAACCAGTAGCGCCATCGACAAGAAGAGTTCTCCTATCTCGCCTTCGGCGACCACCGTCACCATCGAAACCACATCGCTGGCATCTGGAACGGTTCACGTGACCTACGCCGCCAGCCTCCTCGCTACCGGCGGCACCGCGCCGTATACCTGGAGCGTTTCGCCAGGAACACTGCCTACGGGTTTGACGCTGGCGGCGAACGGCACTATTTCCGGAACTCCATCGGCCGCTGGAAACTCATCGTTCATGGTTAACGTGACGGATTCGAGCGACCCAGCGCAGACCGCATCGCAATCGCTCAGCCTTTCGATCTCGTCGGCGGGTTCTTCCACCCTGCAAATTTCGACTGGCGCGCTGGCCACCGCGACGCTGGGATCCGCATACTCGCAAACCCTCGCCGCCACGGGAGGAGTCGCCCCGTATCACTGGTCGGTGACGTCGGGCAACTTGCCGGCGGGATTGGCGCTGCAGGCAGCAGGGGTCATCAGCGGAACTCCAACCACCGCGGGGAGCGTTGCGTTTACGGTGCAAGTTACCGACGCCACTAGCCCCGCAGAAACCGCTTCCAAGAGCTTGAGCATCGCGGTCTCCAGCAGCACGTCAGCGCTGAAGATCACCACAGCTTCACTGGGAGGCGGGGAGGTGAATAGCGCCTACTCGTCAACGCTTACCGCAGCGGGCGGCAAGACGCCGTACCAATGGTCAATTGCGGGCGGATCGCTTCCCGCGGGCCTCTCGCTCGCCGCGTCGACCGGGCTCATCGCAGGAACGCCTATACAGTCCGGGACATCTTCGATCACCGCGCAAGTGACCGATTCGAGTTCGCCCGCGCAATCCGCGAGTGAGTCTTTTTCGATCGCCATCGCCGCTGCGGGAACCGGCACCGTGGTGAGCGCGTGTGGCACCCTGGGCAATTCCGGAACAACCTACTTGCTCACCGCCAATGTGTCCTCCGCGGGGAGCTGCTTTTCCATTCAGGCCAGCGACGTAACTCTGAATTTGAACGGCTATACCGTCACCTACAATACGGCGAGCCAAAGCGCGGCGACCTACGCCATCAGCGGAGTGGCTTGCTGGGATACCAGCAACCCGGCCGGCAATCCTTGCGGCGGCACGTTCGATAACTTTACGGTATACGGCGGAAATATCGTAGAAGGCAGCGGCACAGCGGCAAGCTATGCGCACCCCATACGCATAGGGCAAGGACTGAACAGCGGTCCGACGATTCACGATGTGAACATCACGTGGTCGTCCGATTCCGCAGTGGGAATCTATCTGGACTACGCGGGCCTGGCCGTCCCGGGTGCCGCGGTGATCTACAACAACACGCTTAAGAACAACGTCACCTCGATTCAGGACCGCGCGGACATCGACGGTCTATCCATCGAGATCACCCAAGCCACGCTCACCAGCACCCCGGCGCAGATCTATAACAATACGATTCGCGGCGGGCCGCAAGGCGGGATCCAAAGCGAATCCACCGGCGCGCAGATCTACGGCAATACCATCGACCAAGGAACGGTGGGCAGCAACCAATACACCAACGATTTCGCGATCTACCCGTGGGCTACGAATCAGAACGTTCACGGCAACACCATCCTTCCGAGCCAGGGCCGCGGAGTTTCCATCGATTCGTCGGCGATGCCGGAGACCAACACCGTGGTTCAATCGAATAACATCACGGTAATCGAAAAGTCAGACAATTCCGAATACGGCGGCTGTGAGCTGGGCGGCACCTACGGCGTGCAATATGACGACGAGGCCTCCGGCGCATCGGACGTGAGCAATACCGTCGTCGCCAACGCGCAACAGTGCAACGGAGGCGGCTTGCGGCTCACCGCAGTCGGCGCCGGCAACACCTCTTCGAACAATTCCTATACCGGAAAGTTGCTGTCCGGATTTACGGCGGGAGTAGTGGCGACCGGACTGAGCATGGATTCCGGAGGGCAGCCGGCCTTCACCGCGACTAGAGATACATTCATCGGAGATACATCGTCAATCTACGTCGATTGGGATGGCGCCGGCCCATTCACCTGCATCTCCTGCACCTTAGGATCGGGCCCAGAGCCATCGAATTACACCACCTTCTACTTCTGGAATGGCAGCCTTCCGGTGACACCGGGCGGCTTGCACTTCCGAGATACCACTTTCACCGGCTCCGCATCCAAAACCTCCACCAATATGACCGTGCCCGGCAGCAACGGTCAGACCGCCGAGTATTGGATCGACTGGACCTATACCTTGACGGTGGAGGACGGGACCGGCGCGGCGGTGAGCGGCGCATCGGTTTCCATCACCGACGCTCTGGGCAACAGCATTTATTCCGGAACGACCAACTCCAGTGGACAAATCTCCGCGGTGGTGACCGAATTCCGGATGTACAACAGCGGTACTTCAGCAACTCAGGAAATGCATACACCAGACGCAGTGACTGTCTCGGCGGCGGGGTGCAGCACCCTAAGCTACAGCGTAACGGTCTCCGGAACCATGAGCGACACCCGCTCGATGACCGGTACCTGCGGCAACTAGGGGTGAGGACGCTCCACGGTCCGCACCCAACCGGTCAGAAACAAAGCCGCCCCCTTTCAACGCTGTTTTAATCCCTACTGGAACGTCAATTCCCTTGGATCGGAAGCGACCTCTGATCGCGGCCTAATTTTGGTTCGCGAGTTGGACACAAGCCACCGGCCGAGCCGTTGTAAGTTACACTGGTCGCGTATAATTATCCTTCGACTGGATAATCGAAATGGAAATCCGGCTGAGAGCTCGATTGAGGATCGATCGATGCAGCAACTCAAGGAACCAGAATTGACCACCCCCGAAAAACGCGGGAACGCGGAAGCGGCGCCGGTGCGCCTGGCTCCCCGCCCGGAATCCAGTCACGCTCCGCAGCCAAACGTGTTTCGGCGAATTGAATCGGAATTTATTCGGCGGGCAATTTTCCCGGTATTCGACCGCCGCTGGCATCCCCACACGCAGCGCTACCTGGCCGAGCTGCGAGCGCTCGAGTTTTCTTCCTTGGACCAAGTGATCGAGCGCCAATGGGCGAAGTTAAAGACGATGGTGGATTATGCCGGCGCGAACGTTCCGTACTACCAGGAGACCTTTCGTCAAGCGGGAATCGCGGCCGGAGATATACGCAGCTTCGAGGACTACCGGCAGATCCCGGTTCTGAGGAAATCCACGCTGCAGGGCCGGCAGAATGACTTGATCTCCAGCAGTCGCCAGCGCGAGGAAGGAATCAGTAACGCGAGCGGTGGGTCGACCGGAAAACCGGTCCAGTTTTATCAGGACGAGGAATACTGGAACCGCTCGGCAGCGTCGGAGCGGTTCGTCGAGGGTTGGTGGGGAATCCGGCCTGGGGATCGCCTGGCATCCGTGTGGGGTACCGACCGGGACGTGCCAGAGCAGACCTGGCGGGAGAGGTTATACGGATGCATCGCGCAGACGCGGCTGTGCAATGCGTTTGCATTACAGGGCGGTCAGATGGAGGAGTTCGCGAAGATGCTGGCGGCGTGGCAGCCGCGGCACCTCACGGGCTACGCTTCCGGCATGGCGGTGTTCGCAAGATTCGTGGTGGAGCGGCCAGAGCTAGTGATCCGGCCACGAGCCGTGCGCACCACCGCGGATGTGCTGGGAGACGATCGCCGCGCGGTGATCCAGCAAGCGTTCCAATGCCCGGTTTACAATTTCTACGGTTCGCGCGAAATCAACAACCTTGCCGCGGAATGCCCGGAACACAGCGGGTTGCATACGAATTCGCTGACGCGCTACATCGAAATTGTGGACGATGCCGGCCACCCGCTCCCTCCGGGGAAGCCCGGGCGAATTCTGCTGACCGATCTGACCAATTTCTTTATGCCGTTCCTGCGATATGAAATCGAAGACGTGGGCAGTTGGTCGGCTAAAAAATGCAGTTGCGGGCGGCCGTTGCCACTGATCGAGAAGCTGTGGGGACGATCGAGCGATTTTATTGTGACGCCCGAAGGGAAACTGATTCACAGCGTCTTTTTCACCCACCTGTTCTACGACATGCCGGAAGTCAGCTTGTTTCAGTTCGTGCAGAAGTCGGTTGGAGACGTGCGGATCTACCTCGTGCTGAGGCCGGGCGAGCCAGGGTACCGGTCGGCGCTGCTCGACGAGCGGCTGCGGGCGGCCCTAGGGCCGCGGGTGCAATTCACGGTGGAGACGGTGGAAAAGATCGATCGCCCGCCGAGCGGCAAACACCGATTTGTAATCTCTTCAGTAGCTCCGCCGTGGGGCAGTGGCCAGATGGCGGAAAACCAGTCGGTCCCGGTCATGAATCAGTGGAAAAGATGACATCGCGGCATTCCCCGCTGGGGCAGAGATTGGGCGCCCGAAGCAGGGCCTGCGCGCCAGTAGTGCCTCTCTCCCGCGCTAACTACCCGCTGGGGTGATCGCAGCACTTCTTCCGGGCAAGTATTTGCGGACCACGCCGCGTATGCGCTCGCGCTCTGCGTCATCGATGGTGGTGAACCACGCGGCAGGCACGAACAAAGCCAAACCTGCCGCAGTGGAAAGGAAGAAAGTGGGCCAGTTGTGAATGGGGACGAAGTCGTGCATCGCCAATGAGCCCACCGCGAATCCCAGCGTGGGCAATACATTCGGCAAGATTCCGAACCTTAAATACTCGCGCCAATCCACCTTCAGCACACGCAGAAACAGCATCGGGAAAACCGTGCCTTTCACCAACACCGCCGCCACTGTGGTACCCGCTGCCACCCCGTAAATTCCGTATCGCTTGGCTAGCACAATGCTCGCCCCGAGATTGATGACCGCTTCAGCCAGGGTGCAGTAAACGTTGATGCGGTGTTTTCCCAACCCATATAGCAGATGGGTGGCCATCATTTCGGTGAGCGCGATGAACTGGGAAACCACCATGATCCTCAAAATTAAACCGGAGCTTGGCCCGTACTGAACGCCCATCCACACCCGAATAAAATCCGGCCCGATGCACAAAAGCGATACCGTGCCGAGGAATCCGATCAGTAGGGTGTACTTCGTACCGCGGACCAGAAGCTGTCCCACTTCGTCGTGGCGGCCTTGCGCATCCAGCTCGCTGGCGAGTGGGGCCACGATCAACGCGCTGCCATTGATGACGATGCGCAATTGTTGTACCAGACGCATGCCGATGGCGTACAGGGTCACCTGCGCAACGGGCAAGAATACGGCAATCACTACCGAGTCCACGCCGTAATTGATGGTCTGGCCCAAGCTGATCAGGAAGGAATTCCCGCTGTGGCTCATCACCGGGCCAAGAATCGATTTTCGCCAGTTGCGCGCGCTGATTCTCAAGTTCGGAAGCAAGCGCCGCACCAGGGCCACCTCGAATCCGTGCCCGATCATGGACGATCCCAACTGAATCACCGCCAAGGAAACCAGGCCGTAACCCATGAGTAGCGCAATCACCGAGAGTACGGTGCGCAAAAACATCACCCCGACGGCCACCCCGTTCCGCAAGTCCCAGCGCGATAGCCCGCCGAGCGCCGCCTGGTAGGTCGCGAAAATGAAATCCGTCCCCAGAATCATCGCGGCAACCACCAAGGTGATGCGCGATTCGCCCATCAAGTCTTTCGGGATGTGCAGGAACGGAAGTGCGAACGCAGCCATCAGGCAGCCCACACCAAAGCAAGCGGCCGCCAAACCGCTGTACACAATCAAGGTAGTGCTGAACAGCGCGCTGAGCGAATCGTTGTCTTTCTGGGCGTGGAACCGGGAGATAAACCGAATCAGCGCTGACCGCAAACCGACGTCGACCACTCCCATGTATCCGGTCAGTTGCAGAACCAGGGTCCAAATTCCGTATTCGGTGTTCCCCAGGCGGTACACCACGAACGGCGACATGAAAAAGGCCACCAGCAGGTTCGCCGCCATGCCAAACCAGTTGCTAAAGACGCTGCGGGCGATCCCCGACGCCGAAAAGTGCTCGTTGTCTGCCTGCTGCGGCGCTTCCGTCTCCGGATTAGGGCCGCTTTCTACCATGGTCGGCAAGTCCCAAACTCCTTCACCATCGCGCTAAACGCGCGTGTGTAATTCAGCTGCCTTGGCCCGGTCTTTCTCAGTGACATGGGAAATGCAGAAGCGTGTTTTCCCGGAGCTTTCCCGCTCAATGGCAGCGGTCGGCTCGAATTTCCAGGTGACTGACGATCCAAAGAAAAATCTCAGTTTTTCGCTCAATTTGTCCAGGTCGCTCGGCGAAAACGCCGGGCCGGATACATATCGGATGCGGAAGGAATCGATGGTGTCTTGAATGACCTGCATCTTTAGGATGCCTGGACACACTTTGGTAATACGGTTGGTCAGGGAAACTCCGGGGACCACATCGCCATTCGGCAAGTAGAAATTATCGGTGCTGCGGCCGATTATCCGCCCGATCAGCGGATAACCTCTGCCGCACGGGCAGGCCGCGCCAGAGGGAATGGTGCAATCGCCAATCTGGTAGCGGATCAGGGGCATGCCGTAATTGAGCAGATCGGTGACCAGGATCTCGTGCAGGCCCTCGACCTCTCCGCCTTCCACCGCTTGGTACTCGACGAATACCGCGTCCGGGTGCACATGCATCCCGCGGTGCTGTTCGCATTCCGCCGCCACCGTTCCAAAATCGCGCGTGGCGTACCGCTCGAAAATTCCGCAGCCCAGTGCCGCGGAGATCGTTTCGCGGTCTTCGGGCGGCAAAGGCTCGGCAGTGGTAATCGCGCTAAGCGGCCGGTGGTACGGCTTGCCGCACTCCAGCAGATATTTGCAGAATATGGCCAGCGGCGCGGGATAGGCATAAACGATCCGCGGGCGGAAATCATTGATGATCTGGCGGTAGGATTCCAGCACCTCTTCGTTAAACACCGAGGTGGGCGCCCACACCCGCCGCATCAGATAGCGATCGTAGAGCTTCCACCTCCAACTGGGGTTCTCGACGAAGTCGATCCGCGCACCCCACAAATAGAACACCTTGTCGCCGGGCCACATCCCCGCCCAGGTATCAAACCGGCTCTGCATCGCCGATTTTTCAGGCATCATTTCGGGCGAGCGCAAAAGCTCTACGGGCGGACTGGTGGTCCCACCGGTCGCTGCGACCAGCAGATCCTCGCGACGGTAACGGCGCGACCACAAATCGTCGAGGCGGCCGCGCAGGTCGTTTCGGGTGAGCGCGGGAATGCGCTGCAAATCCTGCGGCGAAGTGATTTGCGCGGGGGTGATGCCAACACTATCGAAACGCTCGCGATAGAACGGAGTGGTTTCGTAGGCGTGCTGCAGCAAACCGCCCACCGCCTGCCATTGCAATCGCGCGTTTTCTGTTAAGGACATCGCTTCGCGCTGTTCCAGCACATGCAGCCGCTTGCGCAACCCGCGAAACGCTTGTGGGGCGAGCCACGGCGCGACCGAGCTCATGTACAGCTGGTTCCAGGGCCGGGCGGCATAAATCGAGGAACTCATGCTGGCCCCCTGAGTGAGGCGCTTACGGCTGGTTCTGGGCGCGTCGATCCCCGCGAGGCATCCAGCGGCGGGGTTTCGCCGGCTTTTTGGGCGATCCCGCAAAGGATCTCGCGCAGGGCCGGAGCCTTCAGGCTGAGCTGGAACATCGCCCACTCCGGATAAAACAGCAGCGCGTTATATTTCATGAAACGCGGCCGGCCTGGCAGCGAATGCACGGTGACGTCAGCGAACCCCGCACCCTCGAGCATCTTCTCCATCTGGCCCGCCGAGTTGCACTGATAAAGGGTCGGGAAGGTGTCTTCCGGCTCGCGCCCCCAGATTTTCTTATTGATCCACTGATGGAATCGGAAGGGGGTGAGCAGCGCCGCGATGTTGACCCAATGAAACACGTTCGGCGTCAGCAGGATCACTATGCCGCCCGGACGCAAAACGCGATAAAACTCGCGAAAGACCACCTCGGGTTTGGCCAAGTGCTCCACAACCATGTTGCACGTAATGAAATCGAAAGTTCCGGTTTCAAAGGAGAGTGTTTCCAGATTGCACGCCACCCGGCGAATGGAAGACGCAGCCGCAAGGGATGCGGGGTCCACGTCCGCCCCAACCACGAATCCGGCCTCGGCCAGGAATCGCCGCTCGATCTCGGCGGCGTTTTTCAGCCAGGGCAAGATCAAGGTGTGGCCGCAGCCCGCGTCAAGCCAGCGCATGCCGGGCCGAAAATACTGCTGGAGCATGCGCAGATAGAATTGCTGCTCGTGCTCGGCCACCCGCGCGCGCTCACGGGCGCTTGATCCGCTCGGTAATGGATTTTGTGGATCGCTCATTCCCTTCTCCCCAAGACTGCGATGCCAAATCGCAGGATCGCAAAATCGAAAACCTACCTTGCCTCCCTCGCACCTTCCAGAACCGGGTACTTGCCTTCACCCTCCGCCGCACCTGCGGAGGGCGCCGCATTCTTGGCGGAATCGTTGCTAGCAGCGGTCATGGTCGCGTCTCTCTCGAAATGATGTGCCGGGAATTCATACGTAGCGCCCCAAGAACGCCCATTCCAGACTCCACTGAAAATCATCCTTCTGAAACGGTGCAAACACTCTTCGCAGCGCCAGCGGGTCCTGCCCTGGCCTCACCACTCCGGGAACACAAGTCACTGAGGTCTCGTAACCCAACTGGCGCGCGTGTTCGATGGTGCCCTCGGTAAAATGTGGCTGCAGAATCGGCGAGGGGTAGGAAAAATGCACCACCGGGCTGCCGAGACGTTCTTCCATGGCGCGTTTCGATTCCTTCAACTCCAACCGCACCACCGCGTCGTCCACGTACGCCAGGTTGGGATGGGTCATGGTGTGCGATCCCACGATGTGCCCGCCCTTGACCAAACCGCGCAATTGATCCCAGCTCATGATCGGCGCGCCGGCGAATCCCAGCGGCTGCACTTCCAGTTCGTTTTCAATCTGCACCAGAGTTCGCAGCTGCGGTTCGCCTGCCAGCTTGGCCAGGCGGCGGCTAGCTACCAGAAAGCTTTCGTGGCGTTCGACGCGCGTTCCCATTGGCCAATGGCGGTCTTCCTGCCCATCCGGCCAATCCTTTCTCGGGCTCACGTGAAAAGCATGGCGCAAGCGGCAGTACCAGGGAGGGGTCGAGGTATCCACATTCTTGATGGTGGCGTAGAACGCTCCCGGAACACCAAAGCGATCCAAAACCGGCGCGGCGTTTTCGAAATTGTCGGCGTAGCCGTCGTCGAAAGTGACCGCCACCGCGCGATCGGGCAAATTCTTACCGCCGCGCAGGAATTCCTGAACGTCAACGATGCTCACCGGCTTGTAATCCCGGGCGATCATCTCGATTTGTTCGGCAAAGGCGGCGGTGGCGTGGATGATTCCCCAGCCTATGGTCTGGGCGAAGGGTGCGGGATCGTTCTGCACCGAGTGGTAACGGAGGATCACCACCTTGGAAGAGGCCCAGGAGCCTGCCGCGCGCAGCACGCGGCTGCGGAGGATGCCGTGCTTTACACCTTCTTTGACCGAATTCATCGTGGCCGCCTCGAGTTATTCATACCCATGCCCGCGTATGAGAACTGAGGCGGGGTGCTTTCCACTTTTATTACTTCAGGGGGCGTGTTGGCGTCGAGCTCGCTGTCTTTCACCGGGATATACGCGAGCGCTGCCGACAACGCCGCCATCATGTACCAAGCGCTGCGATACAAATCGTGTCCGGCGTAGCCTTCGAACAGCAAACCGATGAGGGTCATGTTGCAGGCGTAGGGAAACAGCCGGATGTAAGCAGGGATCTCCTTATGTGGTTCGAGCCTGCGCTGCTGCCGCCCGTTCAGCTTGAAAAACTGAATCAGGAAGATTAGGAATCCGATCGCCCCAATTATTCCCAGCTCGGAAATGGTTTGCAGATAAAGCGAGTGCGCGTTGTACCACCGGGGACGCGCGCGATCCGGCCAATATTTGGTCCCGTTGGCGACTCCAAATTCGCCCATGCCGATACCGGTGATCGGGCGGTCCTTGAACATCCGCCAACCGGCACTCCACGTGGTGAGCCGCAATTCGTAGGAGACGTCTTTGTCGCGTTGTTCCACGCTCAAGTAGCGTTCCTTATACGCTTGCGGGGTAGCCACCCATACCATAGCCACCAGCAAAACGGCCACGGGGACGTACAGCAAGCCCTTTTTGCGCAGAAGTGGCGCGACCATGATCAGAAAGATTAAGGCGACAAAAGCAGTTCGGGACCCGGTGAAAATGACGGTGGCCACGTTGAGAACGATTACCGCGAGCGAAATCAGCCGGGCGATGCCCGATTTCTTGGTGAGCAAGAGCATTACCAAGGGCAGGCTCACCACCATCGTGGTGCCCAGCGAATTTGGATTTCCTCCGAAGCTATTGAGGGCCTCCGCGCGCTCCACCGCTTCCGTGCCGTGATAAATAATTCCCTGGCTGAAGGCAATCAAGCTCGACGCCGCCACCCAACCGATCAACAGGGTGTAAACCAGGAGAAAGCCCTTAAAACGCTTTTCAGTTTGCACCAGGTTCACGATCAAGATGTGATAGATCATCAAGCGTCCGAAGGCGATCACGTTGGAGAGCGAATCGGACGGCCAGATCGAGAGCGGAACACTCAAAAACATCGTGAACCAGAAAAAGAACAGCGTCTTGGTGACCGTAGGCCATTCGATTTTCTTCACTCTCATGATAAACGACATCAACACTAAGATCGCCAGCGTACGCTCGATGTGCAGGAAGGCGATCTGATCGTACAGCTCGCCGGGACGCAAAACGTCCGAGGCCATCATGCCGAGCAGGCCGACGTACGGGCTCTTCAGCGAATAAATCATTATTCCGATAAAGAACACCGCCATCACTAGCCACATGAGTTCACTCCAGGCTGGCGGTGGCGCTCGGGGTTGTGTTGGCCTCTCCCTACTGCGGGCGTGGCGGGTGCGATGGGCAGGTCGTCACAGAAAGCCTCGGCCATCGGCACGAAGCGAAAATCCGAGCAAAGACGGTCGAGCTTATTCCAGGTGGTCGCCAGACCCGCGTACTGCCGCGCCACGGATTTTTTCGCGGCCGCAATTCGTGGTTGTTCCGGATCGATTTCCCACGGGTGGATGTAAAACACTGCGGGCCGATGCTCCTGGCGATTGAAGCGCCGGATTCCCCAGCGCACCGCGAGGTATGGCAGCGCGCGGAAATAGCCCCCGCCGGCCATCGGAAAATTATTGGCCGCCAGCCGCAACGTGGCGATGGGAATTTCCAGCAGCGGCTTTCCCTGCAGGTGGTAAGGCAGGCGCGGAGCGTTGTGATTGTCGTAAAAATCGTGGCGAATCGGATGCACGCTGGAGTCGTACCAGAATCCCAGGTCCGCCAGAATGTCCGCGGCCCATTCCCTGCCCGGAGTGATCGAAAAACTCGGCGCGCGATAGCCGCGAACCGCCGTTCCCGCGGCATCCTCGATAATGCTCTTGGCTCGCAGGGTGTCTTCGCGAAATTCATCGGCCGACAGCCGAAAAACAGGACGATGCCAATAACTGTGGCAGGCGATTTCGTGGCCGTGGCTAACCGCTTCCTTCACTAGCCCCGGAAAACGCTCCGCCACCCAGCCCAGGAAGAAAAACGTTCCGCGCACGCCGTGCGCGGCAAACAGTTCGAATAGCCGCTGGGTATTGCGCTCTACCCGCAGCGGCATGCTCTCCCACTTTTCTCGAGGAACTGCCTGGCTCATGCTCTCGGTGTGGAAATAGTCCTCGACATCGACGCTCATCGCGTTCGGAGGTCCGCCTGGATTCGGGCGCTCGACGGCGTTTTGTTCCGCTGGAACCACGAAACCCCTTTTTGTCTGCGGCAAGTATTCGCCGCATGGAAACTTCGGCCCGCTAACCGGTAGAAGCGCTCGCTTGCCGCCCGCCCTCTTACCCTCAACCTACTGATTGCAGAAGTGTTACATGCTCTGTGCGCAAACAGCGCCACACTGGTGCGGCGAGTCTAAACAGTATAGCGCCCGCTTCGGGGACCGACGCCGCTCACTTCGGGCGTGTTGCTATTCGGTGTAACTCCTCTTTGGAATCGATCCGCGGGAATCGTCTCCAAAGTAGCTAGATTTCGGGGCGGGCTCGCGGGCGCTCGCCGGGCAAAACCGATCCGGGATCTACCTTTGCGGCTTTCGGCGCTTGGTGCGAATGCGACGGAAGGTTGTGCCTCGAGCCCCGCCCCAACTCACCGAGGAACCCCGCACCTAGAGAAAAATGAATCGTCACGTATATGGGTGGCGCCAAAAAGAAGTGGCGCCAGCCGTGCTGCCAGGCTAGCCGCGCCGAAAAAAAGAGAATCGCGAGCAGCCAAGGAGCTAGCGAAATCGCGTACAACAGGAAATATAGTCTCGAAAATGTTGCCAGAACCACCCCCAATACCACCCAGGCTAACAGAGCCGCCGGGACGATCTGTCCGAACGTTAAAGCATCCTCATGCTTGCGCACCAGACGACAGCGGCCGCGGCCGTAACGCATCAGTTGTCGAGCCAGCGCGCGCAGACTGGTACGCGGCCGGTACCGCACGGTCAGCTTCGGGCTGATGATCGACGTCAGGCCAGCCCGCGCCACGCGATAGTTGAATTCCACGTCTTCGCAGGCGTCAAAACTCTCATCGTAGTAACCGATCCGGTCGAACACGCTGCGGCGATAGAGTGCCCCGGCACTCATAGGATTTACCGGGCCCTCTTGATCGAGCGAGAAAATCGTGGAGTCGCGTCCGTGTCCCAGCGGTGTCGCGCGCGCATGCGCCAGTACCTCCTGGAATAGGGTGTTTCCGGCGCTGGTGAGCGGCTGCGGCCGGCACAGGCAATCGGCATTGTACTTGTGAAATAAATCCACCGCGTCGCGCAGCATGGTGCGGCTGGGAATTTCGCAGTGGCCGTCGATGAACAATAGGAATTCCCCGCGCGCCTTGCGTGCGCCCACATTGCGGCCGGCACTCGATAGCTGAGCGGGATTCTCCAGGCAGCGGACATCAACCGCGGTTGTTTTTACAAACCCACGCACCACTTCCACGGTGCGGTCGGTGGAATTGCCGTCGACCACCACAATTTCGAAGCGGCTCGACGGATATTCCTGGGCGACCAGCGCACCAAGCACGTCGCCGATATGCGCCTGCTCGTTGCGCACCGGAATCACGATCGAAAGAAACGGCTGCGAACCTTCGGGCACGCTGGATTGCGGCGTCCCGCTCGCTTGCGGCGCCGCATTCACGTCCACCCTCGATGACGAAACCGCAGCGGGAATCCGGGTGTCACCCGCGGGCAGAAGTTCGCGATACAGCGCATGGAGCTGCGCCTGTTGATGCGCCGGGGAGTACGCTTCTTCCACGCGCTGTCTTCCTGCGCGGGCAAGCTGGCGGGCGCGTCCAAAATCGCCAAGCAGCTCACCGATGGCCTCTACCAGCGCCGGAACATCTGCGGGAGGCACCAAGCGCACTGCGCCCTGTGGGCCCGCTATATCCTCCACGCCGCCCACCGCCGTAGCGATCACCGGAACCTCCGCGGCCAGGCCTTCAAGAACAATGTTAGGCATTTCTTCGGAGAGCGAAGGATTTACCAGCAGGTCGAGTCCCGGAATCAATGTTCGCAGGTCGGTGTGGAATCCAGCGAAGGTGATTTGCGGCGTCAGGTTCAGCGATTGCGCTTTTTGTTGCAGCGCTGTCTCGAGTGGTCCGTCGCCAAACACCACGAATCGCAAACGAGGAGAGTGCTGGCGAAGCTGCCCCGCCGCTTCCAGGAAATTGGACACGCCCTTTTCCGGGCTCAAGCGGCCGGCCGTGGCGATCACCACTGAATCGCTGGGCAGCGAAAACCGCTGCAACAATTCGCTTCGAGCATGCCTATGCCTGTCGGGATCGTATGGAGGGATGTCGATGGCGTTCGAAACGATGCGAATTTTCTCGCTAAGTGCAGATTGCGTGGTGAGCTTTTTTGCCTGCGCTGGCGACAAGCACACCGCGCGATCCGCGAATCGCAGCGCGAAACGGTCCGCGGCTTCGTACAATTGCACTTTAAAATTTTCGCCAGTCCAGCCCCTCAAAAAACAGGCGACGCGCACGCCGCAGCGGCGTCCGGCGAGGATCCCCAGAATGTCCGCCTTGTAGCCGTGGGTGCAGAGAACATCGATCTGCCGGTCGCGCAAGGTCTGCTGCAGCGCTTTCAGCGCCGCGCGCGAGCCCACCGGATAGGCGATTGCCGGAACGCCGCGGGATTCCGCCGCCTGCCGAAGCTCGGTGCCTTCGCCGCCGCCCTCAAACGTCGCGATACAGACCTCAAACAAGCCGCCGGCTTCGAGTTCGGCCGACCGCAGCAGCTGGTGCTCGGGTCCGCCCACAAAATTGCTGGCTCGCAAATGGAGGATGCGCGGCCGGCTCATGGCGTCCGTGAAAGATGGAGTCGCGCCGGGGCGTTGGCCGCCTCCGGGCTCGGAGTTCGGGAAATGGCTCGCCACGCCGATTCCTGGAGCTGGGCGATTCCGTCCCAGCCATATTTCTCGCGCACCCGGCGCCGGCCACTCTCGCTCAGCTGGCCGCGAGCGTCGCTCGATGCCAACAACTTGCAAACGCTGCGCGCAAATTCGGCAGGTGAATCCGCCACTGCGAGGTCTTCTCCCGGGACCAAATCGAGGCCTTCCGCGCCGACCGGCGTGGAAACCACCGCCTTATTCGCCGCTAGCGCTTCCAGAATCTTGAGCCGGCTGCCGCCGCCGATGCGCAGCGGAACCACCACCACCGCGGCGCGGTCGAGGTACGGGCGCACGTTTTCCACTTCACCGACGAAATCGATTCCCGGAATACCCGAAAATTCCTGGCGCAGCGAGGCCGCCGGCCGCCGGCCCACGATCCGCAGTATCGCCGCAGGCTGCTGCTTGCGAATCAAGGGGAAAATCTCCGCATGGAAATAACGCAAGGAATCGACGTTGGGAAACCAATCGAGGGAAGCCAGCGCCAGAATCTCATTCTCGTGCTCGGGTTCGCTGCGTTGGCTGTAGAAATCCAGATCCACGCCATTCGGAACCACGGTGACGTTGGGAACCCGCCACTCGCGCATGGTTCGGGCATCGTCTTCGGTCACTGCGGTCGAGCCCGCGGCGCGCAGCAGCGCGCGGCGCTCGAACCAGCGCATCTTCCATTCCTGGGTGCGAAAGAAAAGTTTCTCCACGGGATTGCTGCTGTGACTGGCGCGGCGCGCCCAGATTTGCGATTCCACATTGTGCGCCGAGATCATCAGCGGAATATTCAGGTCTTCGGGAACGAACCGCGCGTACGGCGTCCACTCGCATTGAATCAGGTCCCAGGTTTCGCGCGCGCGCAGATCGTCAAACGCCCTCTGGAATCGCGGCGTGTAGTGCTTCACCACCGAGAATGGATAGGGCGAAAACAAATTCGCGAATAGCCGCAAATACAGCCGTGCGCCGCGTTCAGCCGGGAGCGGTTCCGCCAGCTCGACCCGAATCCCCGCGCTTTCCAGCGCGGCCCGCCCAGCGCCACCGCCCGCGCCGTAGCACAGCAGGGTGATCGAATGCCGCCGCGCCAGGCGCTCCAGCAGATTGAAGGTTCGAATGCGTTTGCCGGAATCGAGCGGATAGGGAATCTCTTCATCCAGCACCAGAACGTTTAATCGCGGGGATCCCGGCTGGCTGCTGCCGAGAGCATCAAGAGCTTGGCTATGTTCCGGGGCCGTTTCCTGTAGAGAGGTGGAAATTTTCATGGTTGGCGGGTTGGATGAATCGCTTGGCATCCATCTTTTCCAAGGGCTGTTCTCGGTGGCCCATGACGACGCGGCGTCAGCGGACCCCGCGGCCCACCATCACCGCGCGAACTGTGTAAAAAGCGATGAGCAGGTCCAGCGTCAGCGAGATGTTGCGAATGTAATAGAGATCGTAGCGAAGTTTTTCCTTCGATTCTTCCACCGACGATCCATAACCGTAATTCACCTGCGCCCAGCCGGTGATTCCCGGCCGCGCCATGTGCCGCAGATAATAGTAGGGAATTTCCTGGTTCAGCTTTTCGACGAATTCGGGGCGCTCCGGACGCGGGCCTACGAATGCCATGTCTCCCCGCAGCACATTCCAGAACTGCGGAATTTCGTCCATCCGCGTGCGGCGCATGAAGTTCCCGGTTCCGGTGATGCGCGGATCATCGTCGGTGGCCCATTTCGCGCCGCCGGCCTCGGCGTCCTGCCGCATGGTGCGGAATTTGTAGCAGGTGAATGCCTTGCCACGCAGACCCACGCGCTGCTGGCGGTACAGCACCGGACCGGGAGAACTGAGCTTGACGATCAGCGCGATGATCGGAATGAACGGCGCGGTGACCAGGCACAACGCCAGCGCCAGCAGCGTCGAGAATACCCGCCGCAAATACCAGTGGCGCTCGCCTAGCCGAAACCCGTCGCCGAAAATCAGCCAGCTCGGATGCAGTTCATCCACTTCAATTTGCCCGGAAATTCGTTCCAGCATGGTGGTTCCGTCTTCGATGCGCACCCCACTCAAGCGCAGATCCAGCAACTCGTTCACCGGCATGGTTGTCCGGCGGTCCTTCAGCGCAACGATCACACGATCGACGTTCGAATGATCGCCCAAGTCGCGCAACACCTTTCCTAGCGCCTCGCTATTGCCCTCGTTGGCCCAGCCGATGATATCCATGCCCAGCTCGCCGCGCGAACGCACCGCTTCCATTATTCGCTTGGCGCGCTCGCCATCGCCCAGCAGGTACACCCTTTCGCGAAACGCCGGCAGAAATATCAAGTGCCCGAACGCCCAGCGCCACAGCACCCACATTAGCGAAAGAATGATCAGGCCGGTAAGGAACACGTTGCGGCCAACCAGCAGGCGCGGGAACACCAGCGTCAAACCAGCAAGCAGGAAAGCCAGGGTGCCCACCAGCGTCAAAATTCGAAAATACGTTTCGCCCGGCGATTGCAGCCGTTGCAGATCGTACATTTCCAAATAATGCGCGCAGAGCATCGCCAGCGCGGTGACCACCAGGATCTTCCACATCCCGTGCTCGTACTTCAGCACCAGGATGCTGTCCTGACCGTAGCGCAGGAAGACCGCCAGAGAAAACGACAGGCAGATCACCGCTACTTCGCCGCACAGCAAGACCACAGTCCGGCTGGGGAGGTACGAATTAAAAACTCGGATCAACTCGACTATCCTTTTTCAGGCTCTTTACTGCCGTAATAGTGGTAGTAATAGGCGCCGTACGCTTTGGTGTCCTCGGCGCGGTTCAGCACCACCCCTAGGAGATTTTTACCGTGAAATTCCTGGCATGATTTCTGCGCGGCATCGTAGGCGGTATACGCCGCGCGCACCACCATCAGCACGCCGTCGCACATATCCGCCAGCAGCAACGAATCGGATACCGGAATGGTGGGCGGCGAATCGATGATGATCCAATCGAACGCGGATTGCAGGCGGTCCAGCAGCAGTTTGAATCGGCCATTCTGCAGCAGCTCCGAAGGATTCTGGGCATTGCTGCCGCCGGCGATCATGCAAAGATGCTCCGGCACACCGCGCTGAATCACGGTCATCTCGTCGGCTTTGTTCATCAAGTAATCGGACAGGCCCGGCGAAACGGGCGCGCCCAGGGTGTGATGCAGACGCGAGCAGCGCAGGTCGGCGTCGATCAACAGCACGCGCTTGTCTTGCTGCCGCACCATAGCCTGCGCCAGGTTGCTGGCGATGAACGTTTTTCCTTCCGCCGGCAGCGCGCTGGTCACCAACAGAGTGGATAGCGGCTGCTTGTCGCGAATCTGGTACAGCCGCGAGCGCAAGGTACGGAACTGTTCGGTGATGCTGACCGGCGCATCGGGGCTGGCGAACGCGCTCTGGCTGGGGTCCACGCGCCATGCAGCCTGCGTGCAACGCTTCCAGATGTCCTCGAACTGCAGAAATCCCGAAGGGTACAGCGCTTCGACGCTTTGCTGCGGCTCGATCACCTCCGTCTCGGGGCGCCCTACGATTGTGCCGCGCGAACCACCGGAAGAGCGCGGCGCGGCCGGGGCCGGGGCCGGCGATCGGGGTGGCGGGGCCAGGTCATTATTCGAGAGGATCGAAGCCCTCTCCTTTTCCGCCTTCTTCAGAGCTTCGTGAATCCTACTCATGGTTTCCTTTCCCGGCGGAAGTCGGCACGCTTGCCTGGGCCTGGTTCAACTTCTCCAGTAAATCGCTTAGAGTTTTTATGAAAGCCTCGGCAATTTGAGCCTGACTTTTCGTGCCGTCCGGCCCCGGCGCTGCCGCGGCTTTGCCCGGGGCGTGGGCGTGGTACCTGGCCACCTCCGGCGGATCCAGCAGGAATTCCTTAGCTACTTCCTGGACCACCCCGGCCGGAACCGGTTTCACCTGGTCCACGAACGAATTGATCAAAGCGTGCTCGCACAAAAGATTGGTGACCCGCGGAATGCCGCCGGAGTATTTGAAGATCGCTTTGATCGCTTCCTTGGTGAAGACGGGCTGGCCGTTAGCGCCGGCGATGCGCAGGCGTTCCGCGATGTAGCCATCCACTTCCTCGGCCGCCAGCGGACCCGTTTTGCAGCGGATGGTGATGCGCTGCCGAAGCTGGCGCAACTGTGGGTCCTGCAGTTTCACTTCGAGTTCGGGCTGCCCGGAGAGCACGATCTGCAGCAATTTCTCGCGCGCCGTCTCCAGGTTAGTGAGCAGGCGAATTTCCTCGAGCACTTGCGACGATAGATTCTGCGCTTCGTCCACGATCAGCACCGTGGTTCGGCCGGAACGATAGCGTTCCAGCAGCCACTGGTTCAGCCGCATCAGTTGGTGGCTCTTCACCCGCGATTCGCAGGCAATCCCGAAATCGGCGAGCATGAAATCGAAAAGCTGGCTGACGTCGAGCTGCGAATTGAAAACAAAGGCGGTGGCCACTCCCTGCTCGTTGAGCCAATCCAGCAGGCGATTCAGCAGCGTGGTCTTGCCGGTGCCTACTTCTCCGGTCAGCAGGATGAAGCCCTTGCGGCTCTGGATCCCGTAGGTCAGCCCCGCCAATGCTTCCTGCGTCGCCTGGGTGAGAAACAGGTAGCGCGGGTCGGGATTGCCGTTGAACGGATTGTCGCGTAGGCCGAAGAAATTTTTATACATGGCGAGTTCGCTACGACCTCATACCCGCCCGTTCACGCAGCGAAGGGCGTGCCACGCTGTCCGGGTCTTTATATGTGGGACCTCTTCCGTTTCCGAAGCCCTTGCCGTTTTTGCCGTTACCGCCGCCGGGCCCGTACACCGGCCCTCCCCGCAATTCCAGCGCGGGGACCATCGCCAGGGTGGGCACCTTGAGGAAATATTCCACGTCCCGCTCGGTGCGCAGCGTATTGTCGCGCATTTCGATCACCAGCACGATTCCCACTCCGATCATCAAACCGCCGCCCAAACCGCCCATGCCGAAAAGCCCATGATCCGGGTAAGTGGGACTTTCCGGCAGGCTGGCCGGATCCAGAACCGTGAACTGCTCGCCCTGTTGCTGGGTCTGCAGGTCTTTGCCCATTTGCGATGCGGTCTGCTTCTTCAACAAGTCATTGTAGTTGTCTGAACTCGTTTGATAGTCGCGGGTTAGTTCTTTGTACTGCTGTTCGACCGAGGGGCTCAGCGAAATGCGTCCCTGATAAGTTCGGATTTGGCTCTGGATCTGCTCTTCTTGCACCGTCTTGTCCTTAATCACCAGATCGTTTTGATGGATCTGCGCGCGCAATTGCTGGATGTTCGGCGGCTCGATGGCGTCCTTAGGGGCGGCCGGCTTTTGCGTATCCGATGTGTGGGTATCCGCAATTTTCTTTTTCAGCTGCGCGATGTTGTTTTTTAGCTTGATGACGTCCGGATAGTCCTCGGTGTAGCGCGCCTCCATCGAAACCAGCTGGTTCTGCAGATCGTTCAACTGCATCTCCAACGTCAGCGGGCTCTTCTCGGAGGCAGTCGATTGCCACGCCGCGAGCTGCTGGGAAAGCATCGACTCCGCGAACGCCTTTTCCTGCTGCGCGCGGCTCAATGCCTGGGTGGTAGCCTCCAGTTGGGTGTTCAGTCCGTTGAGCAGGTTCAGGTTGGCCGCCTCATCTTCCGGCAGCGAACCCATAAATTGGCGCTTGAACGCCGCCAGCTTGGCATCCTGTTCGTCCAGCTTCACCTTGGCCTGGGTCACCTGCCGCGAAATGAAATCGGTGGTGTTGGCCGCGGAGGTCTCCAGCGTCTTCTCGCTTTCTTCAATGAACATCGAAGTAATCTGGGTACAAATCTGCTGGGCCAGCCTGGGATTATCGGAAACCACCGCCACCGTGAAGCCCGGCACCTGGTTGCGCGTTTCGGTCATGGACTCGACCAACGTCACCGTGATCGTTTTCCGCAGCCGCGCGACCAGTTCTTCCATCGGAAGGCCCTTCTCCTGGTCTTTCTTATATAGACCGAAGTCCTGAATGATTGGCTCCAGCCGCGTGCGGCTCAGAATCTGTTGCTTCATGGTCGCCAACCGCTGGTTCAGGTCCTCGTTTACAATCGGTTTCACCACGCTGTCGGGAACCGCGGGCTGCTTCACCAACACCAGCGTCTGCGAAAGATATTGGTAGGGAATGGTAAGCGATATTCCGTAGCCGAGTATGGCGCCCAGCAGCGCCGGCACGATCAATAGCAAGCGGTGCCGGCGCGCGATCGCCAGGTAATCTTCCAGTTTCAGTTCTCGTTGCCCGATCATCTAAGTATTAATCTCCTGTCTCGTTCCTCAATCGATGGGAATGGGAGCGGGACGCCAGCTCAATCCAAACATAACTTGATTCGCGAACACGCTCGAGGATACTCCCGCCAGCACGCGCTGCTGATCCCGCGGCGAGTATCCTGCGAATATGCTGGAGGCCCGTCCGATGGTTCGCGTTAGACGTATGTCCCCAGCCACCGCATTCAGTGATTCATTGGCGCTCGCGCTGCTCGTTCCGGGGATCCCGGAGTTGCGCGCGTATAGCGCGGTCAGTCCCAAAGTCCACAGCCGGGAAAGCTGTAAATTCAGGTCCGCGCTCAGTTGATCGGTATACGAACCGGTGAGGATCCCGCTGCCGGAAGTGAGGTAATGATCGTAGGCCGCGCCCAAAGTGGCGCGCTTCAGCGCATATCCCAGCGAGGCATTTATCGCGTAGGAGGTGCGATCGAAGATGCCGTTAATCGGATCGTGGATTTGCGCGATGTCCGGTCCCGCAGCGATGTTGAAGGACAGCCGCTGGGCCACCAGGCGGCGGTAGCCCAGTTCGATGACGTTGTCGTTCACGCTCAGAATGTCGCCCGAATAGCGCAGCGCGTCGAAGCGGTACACCAGCGAAATGGTATCCCGGGCCGTCTTTTGATAGTTGAAACCCACTTGTCCGCCCGCGCTATAGCTATTGATCAGTCCGGCGTTGAAAAAGTGCAACAGATCGTATATCCCGGCAAAGGTGATCGAGGTGCGCGGTCCGGCCTGGTAATCGAGTTCCGCAACCGAAGCATTGCTGATCCGCGGCCCGTACGCGGTAAACACGGTTTGCCCGGGCAAGAACACCGGCTGAAGGTTCACGCCGTTGCCCACAAAACTGCCGCCGAGGTCCGGAGTGATGCCCCCGCCGAACGTCGACTGGGACATGTAACTCATCTCGTCGGAGACAAAACCGGCCCAGCGATTGCCAACAAATTTTTCGGACGCACCGAAGATCTGGGTGGTGGCGTTGTAATAGCCGCCTTCCGGCGAGAAGGATCGTCCCCCGGCGTAAGCCAGATTGAACTGCGTGCGCGAGGTAACTTTCTGCAGGGTGATGCCGCCCAGAAAGGTGTGCTCGGTGATGTCTTGGTTGGTGCCGTTGGTGGTGGTGGTGTTCTCTCCGTTGGTGTCGAACTGGCCGTAGTAGTCGAATTCCGGCAGCACGAAGCTGCGCGTGACCCCGGCCACCAGCGCCGGGATCGCTGCGCTGGTCGCCGGCGGCGCCTCCATCTCCACCTTGGCGGGTATCGGATTCTGCTCGGTGTCTCCGCCCTGGTTGCCGTTGCCGGAGGTGTCCCCGGTCGCCCCCGTTGCGCCCGGGGCGCCCTGCTGCATGGGCGCGACCGGCGAAGACGGTTGATTGCCGGGGTCCTGCGCCCAAACTGCGGAGGCGGAGAACGCCAGCATTACCAGGCCCGCCCAAATATGATTTCGTAATCTCGGCATCATTCGCTCCTATGGCACCACGATGGTGTCGCCGGCCTTCAGCGGAATGTCCTGATCCGGCGCGCGGCCTTCCATCACGTCTTTGTAGTTGAACGGATACTTTTTCGTCTTGCCGTCTTCCGCCCGCGTGAGAAAAATCTTTTTCGAGTTGGCGAATTGCGCCAGGCCTCCGGCGCTCGAAATGGCTTGCAGCATGGTCATTCCCGGAAGCAGCGGATACGCTCCCGGCCGGGCCACCTGGCCGATCAAGTAAACTCGCTGGCTATTCATCACCGTAACGATCACCGTCACTTGGGGCTCGGCGATGTACCGCTTCAGTTTCTCGGTGATCGATTGCGAGAGCTGCGTCGGCGTCAGGCCCGCAGCCTGCACGTCGTTGAGCAGCGGCAGCGAAATTTTCCCGTCCGGGCGCACCGGCACGGTCTTGGTCAGCTCGGTTTCTTTCCAGACGTTGACGTCCAAAACATCCTGCGCGCCGATCAGATAGTTGGAGGCGTCTTTCGGTGGTAAAGTTACGCTGGGCGCCTTGTTCGACGATGTTTGCCCCCGCGCCATGTCCGGTATTGCCAGTACAAGCAGCGCCGCAAAACAGCTCCCCGCGCACCCCATTTTCAATTTCATCATCCCCACTCCCGATATCTGCGAAGCCCGGCTAGGCCGTCTCCGGTTCGTCCGCGCCAATCTGCTTCAATTTATACAGCAAGGATTTGTAACTGATTTGCAGTTCTTGCGCCGCGCGCTTGCGGTTCCAGCGGGTCCGCGCCAGCGCTTCCAGAATCAATTGCCGTTCCGCCTGATGGGAGGCCGCGCGTGCCGCGGCCTTCAATGGAGATCCGCGGAGAATCGCCGGCGCCGGGCGCCGCTCGTACTCGGCGGCAGTCACCAGATCGGCGACCGCGATTTGCGGATCCCCGAGCACCACGATTTTCTTCACCGCATTTTCCAACTCCCGAATATTTCCAGGCCACGAATATTCCTGCAGCAGATTCATCACCCGCGCGTTCACCGCCGGTTGCGGTCGCCCCAACAGCACCGAATGCTTGGCCACAAAGAAATGCACCAACACCGGGATATCTTCCCGGCGCTGGCGTAGCGGCGGGATACGCAGCGAAGCCCCATTGATGCGGTAATACAGCTCGTTGCGAAAGCGGCCCGCGCGCATCTCCTCTTCTAAATTGCGGCTGGTGGATGAAATCAACCGCGGATTCCGATCGTGCTGTTCCCCCCCGGCATCGCTATCGGGCAGCGCGTAAAGTAGATTTCGCTGGCTCAATCCATCGAGTTCGCTAATTTCTTCCAGAAAAAGCGATCCTGGCGCGGCCTCAACGTGCGGCCCGTTCGCGTTCCCGTTGCCCCCGTTACCACCGTTGCCGCCGTTACCAATGTCCTGTCCGTTGCCGGCCGGCGGGAAATATGCGGCGAAGGTTTCGCCTGCGGTCGCCGCACAGATCACTTTGGCCAGCGGCTCGTTGCGCCGCGGGGACAGGCGATGAATCTGCTGCGCCAAAAATTTCTTGCCGGTTCCGCTCTCACCGATCAGCAGCACTGGAATATTCGTCAGGGCGATATCGCCCAGGGCGCGCTCGAGCGTTTGCACCGCGGGGCTCACGCTGCGCACCGTGCTCGTTCCATTCACGCTCAATGTGGCGTCTTTGCTCATCGGGGACCGCGAATCCCAAGCTTCGAGGCTCATTCAGCCTCCTGGAGGCTAGCCAAACCAGTACACGCAAAAACCTGCCTACACGCAGAGGGTTGCACCTGAAGTGCCACGCCACCGAGGGCCGCGTCGTGCGTCGTAATTAGGCTAACTACAATCCTCGGAGTCTGCTAGGAAAGTTTCCGCTTCTGAAACCATGTTGTCAATGGCACCTAAGTACGCCCAACATACCATCAAGTGGTAAAATAGTTCCCTTAAATCCTATATGCCTAGTACTTTTGGGTAAATTTGAAGTACCGAGCAGCCAATTCTCTCAAAATCGCGCTCCATGTCACCCATCGGGTAATAACTATTCGCAAGCACCCCGGCTGATCCCGAAGGCGTGCTTAGCGCGTATCACTGCGGCCCAACGCCCTACATATATTTCGCCGAGCCTGCTAGTCTAGGATGCGCCGACCGGCGATTCGAGCCAACTTCTCGGATGAAAACCGGATGACCTTACATTCCAATTCGAAAGCCGTGAACGGCCTCATCGCCGGTGTTCTCGCCGCCGCTCTGCTGGCAGGCTGCTCTCGCGATCCCAATGTGCGTCGTAAAGAATATTTCGACAGTGGCATGCGTTACTTTCAGCGCGCTAAATTTCACGAAGCAGCGATTCAGTTTCAGAATTCCCTGCAGGCCGATCCTTACTATTCGGACGCCCACTACCAGTTGGCGCAATGCTTCCTAAAGGATGGGGCGTGGAGCAGCGCTTATCAGGAACTGCTGCGCACCCTCGAGCTGGACCCCAAAGACGCTCGGGCCATGGCTGATTTGGGCAAGCTGCTGTTGGCAGGACGCCGCTTTGACGATGCTCGCGACCGCGCCCAAGCCGCGCTCGATCTGGATCCTCACAGCGCCGACGCGCAGATGGTGTTGGCCAACGCCGATGCGGCCATGGGCCGCGAGGAGAAAGGAATCGCGGAAGCCAAGACCGCCGTCGCCGTAGCTCCCAAACGTGCTGACGCGCATCTGAACCTGGCCATTCTCGAGCTACGCGCCGGGCACAATGCGCAAGCGGAGGCCAGCTTCCTGAACTCGATCACCGTGGATCCCAACTATCTGCCGGCGCGCCTGTCGCTCGGGCAGTTCTACGAGAAGCAACAGCGCTGGCCCGAAGCGGAAACGCAATTGCGCGCCGCGATTGCCGCCGCGCCCGCCGCCACCGCTCCGCGCACCGCGCTGGCCGCGCTGTATCTCGCGGAAGGGCGAAAAGAGGACGCTGAACAGGCGCTGGTGGACGCAAAAGGCGCGCTGCGTGAGGATCCCGAAGGCTACCGCATGCTCGGCGATTTTTACTTGAGCAATGGCGATACCCAAAAAGCGCTGACGGAGTTCGCTTCCCTGGCTAAGGCTCATCCCAAGGATCTGCGCGTCAAGAAAACCTATATTCAGCTTCTGATTCTGGCCAATCGCGGCGCCGAAGCTAAAACCTTGAATGACCAAATTCTGAAAGACAATCCCAAGGACACCGACGCGCAGATCCTGCGTGCCGAATTGCTCAGCCACGACGGCAGGCAAACCGAAGCCCTCGCCATTCTTCAGGATGCCACCAAGAATGCTCCGGACAATGCCGTGGCCCATTTCCAGCTCGGTCTGATTTTCGCGGAGATGGGCAGCATGGAGCAGGCTGAAGGAGAATGGCGAACCGCCGCCCGGCTGGTGCCCTCGTTCGTCGAGGCCCAACGCGCCCTGGCTACCGTCGCGCAGCGCCGCTCGGATTGGGATCTGTTGTGGCAGTGCGGCGAACAATTGATCCGGGCCCAGGCGAACTCTCCCGAGGGTTACGTGGACCTGGCCACCGCCCAGATCGGCAAGGGAGATGTCGACAGCGGGGAGAAATCTTTGCAGAAGGCGGTGGAGGTTGCTCCGAATGACGCGCGCGCCTACGCCGGCCTCGGGAATTTGCGGGCGACCCAGACGCGTCTCGACGACGCGCTGCAATTTTTCCAACAGGCGCTGGACCGCGATCCCGCCTCCAGCGACGCCTTGCAAGGAATCGTTAACATCGACGTCCAGCGTAACGATCCTGCCAAGGCCCTCGCCGCCGCCCAAGCCCAAATTACCAAGTCGCCGTCGACCAGCGCCCTATACCTCATCCTCGGCAACCTCTTCCTCACTGCCAAAGATCTTCCGCAGGCCGCGGCCGCATTTCAGCGCGCCTTCCAGCTCGATTCCCTGAACGTTGACGCGGCCCTGGCCTTGGCTAATGCCTACGCCCTACAAGGCTCGGTGGACCAAGCGGTAACGGTCTACCAGCGTGCCGCCAAAGACAGTCCGCACGATGTGCGTTTGTACGACGCCCAAGGCAGTCTCGAGGAATCACGCGGAAATTGGGCGGAGGCCGAAAAGCTTTACAGGGTCGCGCTACAGACCCAGACCGATGACCCCACCGCCGCCAACAACCTCGCCTACCTTCTGCTAGAGCATGGAGGCAACAAAGACGTCGCGCTTTCCTTGGCGGAGACGGCGCGCCAACGCATGCCCGAAGCGGCCAGCACGGCGGACACCTTAGCTTGGGCTTACTATTATCAGGGCGCCTATCCAACCGCGATCGGCCTGCTCGAGGAAGCCATCAAGAAATCTCCCGATAATCCCACTTACCACTATCACCTGGGTGTGACACTTCTGAAGAACAAGGACGCCAGCCACGCTCGTGACCAATTCGAGCGTGCCCTAAAGCTGCAGCCGAACCCGGCACTGTCGCAGCAAATCCACAAAGCGATGGCTGACCACTCCTCAAGCTAAATCCGCGGGCCAACTGTGTCCCGAAATCCTTATCGCCCAATTTGGAATACCGAAACACATACGAAAAATAATATAACAGTTGTCCCGCCCGCAAACACTGCTACTCTATCCAACTGAAAAATATGGACTTAAATAATTAGCGGATGGTATCAACCACGCTCAGTTTGCTGGTCTGGCCAGCTCGGCACACCGGCAGCGGGCGATGTTGGGAACAACGTAAATGCAGGGGACTTCGAGAGATTCTGGTGACGCAGGAGGCTGCCCGCATCTTGCAAATCTCTGCGCATTTTTTTTTGCGCCGGCACTCGATTCTATTTAACCCAAGCTCTTGGCGAAGGTCCTCGATGAGCACCGCCGGGACCTTCTAAACATAGGCGACAACATCACCTGGACCAAGGGCCGCCACAGTTGGAAGTTCGGTTACGAATTCGCCGATAATTACAGCAATGACTTCGACAATTTCTCCACGCGCTCGACCCCTAGCTTTGCGATATTCTCGAACGAGGGCGTCTCGGCTCTGGCCGGTATACCCGCGGGCGCTATTACTGCTCCCACCGCGCAGGATGCGGTTTGGGGCTTACTGGGCGGGGTATTCGACGAATCGCAGACCCAAAACTTCAACAGCAGCGGAACCAGGGTGGACAGTGACGAGCGTGGTTTCCGCGAACGCGACATGTATGCGTTCGCACAAGACCAGTTCAAGCTGGCCTCCAATTTCACCCTCACCTACGGTCTCCGTTACGAGTTTGACGGTGTACCTTGGGTGGTCCGGGATCAACTCACCAGTGCTACTCCTGCCGCACTGGCGGGCCCCGCCCCAATTAACTTCGTTACCGTTACGCGTGGCGGATCAAACCCACTTTATGTGAATGATCCGAAAGGATTTGAACCCCGTGTCGGTTTTGCTTGGGACCCGTTCAAGACCGGGAAGACATCCATCCGCGCAGGGTTTGGAATCTTTCGCGACCGCCAGTTCTTCAACCTGACTGGGGATACTCGCAACAGCCCTCCGTTCTCGCTGCCGTATGTAAACACGGTGTTCGAGAATGTTGGGCCGGGAGCTGCCGATCAGATCGCCAATGTTCCCATTCCCGGCACTCAACCCGCGCCGGGCTTTAGTCTGCCCGACTACTCATTCGCGTTCCCGGCAACGATTAACCCTAATTTCCATGTCGCCTACACCCAACAGTGGAATTTCGGTATCCAGCGAGAGCTGCGCCACAAATACACCTTGGAAGTGAATTACGTCGGCAACAACGCTCATCGTTTGCTCCGGGTGGTCGACGGCAATGCGCCGATTCCGTCCTTAGTCGCATCATTGCGCACCTATTGCGAGAATCCCGCTAACCCATTTGGATGCGTCAACACACCGACCGCTAGCACCGTTCAAGGCAGTAATTTGTACGTCGGCGCGGAAGAGGGCCTGCTTCCATATGACGCCGTCTACAACGCGGCGGCGTTTCACTCCAACGAGGTTTCCAGCATTGCCAACTCCAACTACAACGGGTTGCAAACCACGCTTACCCATCAGTTTGCCCACGGTATGTCGTTCCAAGCCAACTACACTTGGGCTCACGCTCTTGACGATGCCAGCGATGCGTTTCTTCCCCAACAGGACAACACCGTGTTCCCCGCCGACAGCTTCGACCTGCACCCTGAGCACGGCAACTCGTCCTACGATGTCCGCCAGCGCTTTGTCGGCAACTATCGGGCGGAATTGCCGCTCGAACGTGGTAAGGGCCATCTGAGCAACGGGTTTGTCGGTAAGGCCTTGGAAGGATGGTCTTGGTCGGGAATCGTGCTGGTGCAGACGGGCTTCCCGTACGATATCTTCGCGCCCGGGGACGACAGCAACGGTACCGGAGCAACCCAGCGGGCGGATTACAACCCGCACGGCACTACGGTGCCCCTGCCGAGCAATCCCTCGGGTCCACAGACTGGTCCGAATCCCGGTCTGTTCAGCTTTCCTACCTTTGGTGGCCCGGGAAATTTGACCCGAAATCAATTTTATGGCCCAGGCTTCAAGAACTTCGACATGGTACTGGCTAAGACCACCAGGATTACCGAGCGGTTCAATGTCGAATTTCGCGCCGAGGTCTATAACCTCTTCAATCACCCCAACTTTAACCAACCAGACAACTACGTGGGAGATTCAACATTCGGCGAATCCCTATCCGAGGTGGGCCGTAACGACGGCACGACCGGCTCACGTCAGTTCCAGTTTGGCTTGAAGCTTCACTTCTAACAACAACAGCGGCCGGCCGCGCGGCGACCGCAGGCTGTCGGCTTTTGATTGCACCGCGCCACGAGTAACTATTCGCACATAAAAGGCCTCGGCAGAATCACTCGGCCGGGGCCTTTTTTGTTATTCTCCCGGTGTCCAGCCCAGGGAATTGAAATATGCCTGAACAACTTTTGTGCCCGCATAAGCGCACCCAACTTATCGCTAAGGATAAGGATTCCGAATACATGGAATGCCTCGACTGCGGAGCCATTCTAGAAGCAGGGGAACTCGAAAATCCGTCCGATGCGTTCGGCGAGACGTTAGGCGACGCGTAACAAACAGCACGGACAATCCTGTGTGAGCGAAACCAAAACAGAGATTGTCGCGATCCAAGAACGCCTCCACCGCCGCAGCACTTTCCGATTTTCTCCGTTGCGCGCCGCCGGCGCCGGCCAGGGTGGGCAGCGCCGTTCTCCACCCGCTCGATTCCCTTCTGCAATTTCCGCCAACTGAATTCGATTGGCATCATCCTCTTCCTTGCGGTGAGGATTGGAGAAATGCTGATGCCCTATCCGTTTTTCGATGCTCCTTGATCTGATCTTCTGGCATAATGCGCGCACGAACGGGGGACAAGGTCCGGATTTGTTTGTTGGACTACAACCAACGAAAATTGGGGAAGCCGCCAGCACGCGGTGGAAAAAACCGCGCGCGCGGATTCTTTTCTCGGCCTCGCCTTCTCGAGGGAGGGTGCTATGTCCATGACGGAAATGCATCGACGGTCGAGCAGCGGGCAGCGTGAGTTGATGCATCAAGCTGGTACTCGATGGTTGCGTGGCGCACGGCGCGCAATTTGCGGCTGGGCAGTGTTTGCTCTGCTGGCCGCAGTGGCCACGGCGCAATCAACCAGCCTGCTCAACGGGAGGGTTACTGACCCGTCTGGCGCGTCTGTTCCCGGAGCAAAGATCACTCTCACCGCAGCGGAAACAGGGCTGCGGCGGACCGTCACAAGCAACGCTGCAGGGCTCTACCAGTTCCTGGATGTGCCTCCGGGCAACTATGGGCTAGAGGCCGCGGCGAACGGCTTTGCGCCCTTTTCGGAGGCGAACGTCGCGCTGGTCGTCAATACCCCATCGACCGTCAACATTGGATTGCAACTGAAAGGAATGGCGACGTCGGTGACGGTGGAAGCGACGGTCGAGGCGCAGATCAATCGGACCGACGCGTCACTCGGCAACACCATTGACCAAGAGCAAATCGCGGAATTGCCCATCCCCGACCGCAACGTAGTTGAGTTGCTAAGTCTGCAGCCAGGGGTAGCGTACCTGGGTCTGAAACTGGAGCAATCAGCCACCGATACGCGCAGCGGTGCGGTGAACGGCACACGCAGCGACCAATCCAACGTCACCCTCGACGATATTGGGGTCAACGACCAGAATAACGGCTTCGCCTTTACCAGTGTTCTCACTGTGCCCCCCGACTCGGTTCAGGAATTTCGCGTCACTACCGCTGACTCCAATGCTGACGCGGGCTATTCCAGCGGCGCACAAGTCGGGCTGGTGACCAAAAGCGGCACCAACGACTTTCACGGCTCGACCTACGAATACAATCGCAACACCATCTTCAGTGCCAACGACACTTTCTTAAAAGCCGACCAGGGGGCCAGCGGCCTGCCTAACCAGGCGCCCAAGCTGTTGCGCAATGTCTTCGGCGCCACCATTGGAGGGCCGGTGAAACGCAATCGGCTTTTCTTCTTCCTCAACTACGAAGGGCGGCGCGACGCCCAGGGCACCCCTGAGATAAGCGATGTGCCGACGGAGGCAATGCGGACCGGCAGCCTCAGCTACGACATAGCCTCAGGCTCCACTTCGGGCACTTGCCCCAACCCATCGACGGTCCAGGGAACGGCAGTTTGCACCCTCGGGCCCGCACAACTCACCGCGATGGACCCTCTCGGAATCGGTCCGGACCCGGCGGTCGAGAAGGTGCTGCAGGCGTACCCCATGCCCAACGACCTGACGGTGGGCGATGGCTTGAACATTGAAGGCTATCGGTTTTCCTCTAACGCCGATTCGAGCTTCAACACCTACATTTCCCGCGTAGATTGGCATATCAGCCAGAGTGGCTCGGAGACTCTGTTCTGGCGCGGCCAGACCCAGAATGACAATCAGCCGCAGCCGCAACAGTTTCCCGGCCAACCGGCGGCTAACACTTTGCTCGACGGTAGCAAAGGCTCAACCGTCGGACTCACGTCGCTTTTCTCCCCAACCTTGATCAACGATTTCCACTGGGGCTTCATCCGCCAGGCAGGCACGAACGCCGGCGATTCGCTGCAGCCAGAGGCTATCCTGGACAATCTCACCAGCATCACTCCCTTTACTCGTTCGCTCATTTACATCGTTCCGGTTAACCAGCTCAGCGACAGCTTGAACTGGACTCGGGGAAATCACACTCTACAGTTTGGCACCGACGTATTTCTGATCCGCAACAACCACACCAGCTACGAGGATTCGTTCTCGGACGCCCAGACCAACGTGGTGTATCTGAATACCGCAGGAATCTCGAACACCACCAGCCCGCTGGATCCCGGCAACAATGGCTATCCGTCTGTGGATAGCAACTTTGGACCGAACTATGACAACGCAGCGGCGATCCTCTACGGCATCTTGGCCGAGGGTGATGGAGTTTATAACTACACCCGCAACGGCACCCCACTGGCCCAGGGCACACCGATCGACCGCCATTACGCAATCAATGATTACGAGTTCTATGGGCAGGACGCCTGGCGCATCACCCCTCGGCTAACTCTCACTTACGGTCTGCGCTGGGTGCTCGAGCAACCCCCGTACGAAACCCACGGTTTGCAGGTAGCACCCTGCGTCGAGGCCGCGGCCGGCGGTTGCAGCAATCAAAATATTGCCGATTGGTTTAACGACACCGCCAAACTGGCGAAGGAAGGGCAGGCGGCCAACGACGCTGGCGAGATTTCCTTCATCCTGGGCGGCCCCGCCAACCACGGTCCAGGGTTGTGGAACTGGGACCGCCGGGATTTGTCGCCGCGGTTGGCAGTGGCGTGGGCGCCCGATACCGGCGAGGGTTGGCTCTCCAAGATTTTGGGAAAGAAGGACCGCTTCTCGGTTCGCGGCGGCTACAACATTGTCTACGACCATTTTGGCGTTCCGATCGTGAACAGCTTCGATCAGCACGGTTCTTTCGGCCTCTCCACCGATGTCGGCAATCCCGCCGGGGTGGTGACGGTGTCAAACGCTCCTCGCTTCACCTGTTTAACCTGCCTGCCTCCGCCTTGCCCATCTTTGAACGGCCCGGGCTGCCTGTTCGGACCTACTCCCACGGGTGGTTTCCCGGTAACCCCCAGCAATGCCGCCTTCGCCATCAATTGGGGGCTAGACCAATCCGTGAAGACGCCGTTCGCGCATGTGTTCAATTTCTCGCTCGCACGCCAAGTCACCCCGACTTCCTCGCTGCAAATTGCCTATGTAGGCAGTATTGGGCGACGACTGCCTATGCAAGTCGACCTGGCCGCTCCCGCCGATCTGGTCGACCCTTCGAGTAAAATGACTTATTTCCAGGCTGCCAAGATGCTCTCGGTGGCCGCCGCCAATAACACCCCCACGTCTTCAATACAACCCATACCGTTCTGGGAGAACATGTTTCCTCAATGGAGCACCGTGACCGCCAGCCAACTCAGCGGCCAATCGCTCAATTGCGCGCCCGGCACCTCCCCCAGCACAATGACGGCCACCCAAGCCATCTACGATCTCTGGACTTGCTACCTGCATAACGAGACTTTCGCTCTATTTCTTGTGGATTTGCCCAGCTCGATTACCGGAGTGAACGTCCCCAACAGCAAGCTCGGCCCTTACGCCTTCTACCACGATCAGTTTAGCTCGCTATACGCCTGGCGCAACATCGGCACATCCGACTACAACGCGATGCAGGTGACCTACAACGTGCACATGGGCGCGAACCTGCTGGGGCAGTTCAACTACACGTTTTCAAAATCGTTGGACGAGGCATCGGCGGCGGAGCGCGTCGGTCCCTACGAGGGCACGGGAGGAACGGGCAACGATCTAAATGGCGGCGGTATCGTGATCGATTCTTGGGATCCGCTGGCTCTGCGGGGACTGTCCGACTTCAACGCTACCCACCAGGTCAATGCCAACTGGGTCTATCGTCTTCCCTTCGGCAAGGGCCAGAGGTTCGGTGGAAGCGCAGGCCCGTGGCTCGACGAATTGATTGGAGGGTGGCGGGTTACCGGTCTTTTCCGCTGGACCAGCGGTTTCCCCATCACCGTTGACAACGGTCCGGACTGGGCTACCGACTGGAACATCGAAGGCGACGCCATGCCCAACGGGCCGCTACCGGAGATGTCGAACCCGAAAAATGCCACGGTCAATGGCCAGTCCATCGGCCCCGACATCTTTGCTAATCCGGTAGCGGCAGAGGCCGCTTTCCGCCCAGAGTGGCCGGGGGAGTCCGGGACCCGCAACAACGTCATCGGTGACGGTATGTTCGATATCGATACCGGATTGAGCAAGAATTTCCCTATCGGGGAGCACAAGCGGCTGGAGTTCAGTTGGCAAACTTTCAATCTGACCAACTCGGTGCGCTACGACGTGCGCGGCGCCCAACCGTCGCTGGGCTACGCGCCAGACGAGTTTGGTAAGTACAACTCGACGCTAACCACACCGCGCTTCATGCAGTTCGCGTTGCGGTTTGCGTTTTAGTGAGCAGTGGGAGCCGGCGCGCTGGTACCGGTTGCAGCGTCAATCAGCGGCTGAATCGCAGCTGTAACCGCGATGCGAATCGAGCCCACCGGTTTGGCGGCTTCCGCCAGGACTGCGGCGCTGCGCTGCTTCCATTCCGCTGGCGGCGCTGCTCCTTGGGCAAGATACCCTAACGCCTGGTGTCCGATCTGCGCGAGTTGCGCGAGTTCGTTGGAAAGAGTCTGTGCATCCGCTAACAACGGACTCGCCAGCGACATCGATTTCACTGAAGCTGGCAGCGCATTCCATTCCTGAAAAATCGCCTCCATTGTTGCGTTAGACACGCTCCTGTCCTGCAGGAACCGCTTCACCTCTGCTTCCACTCTTCGGCGGCCCGGCGGATCGGGCACCACGATGTCCTCGAGGTGCGTTAGCGCCGTGAGCTGCGTGAACGGATTCTCGGTTTCGCGCACACCCAATTCAACCGCTTGCACGTATTGCAGCAAGGTGCGCAGCGGCTGGATCTGCGGGGTGGCCGCGAGCCGGCGCAGCATTTCGTCCGGGCCCGCGAGATGTCGAAGGCCCAACTCTTCGAGTTGAACGCTCACCACATCCAAGCGACGGTACATATCTTCGGGATCCACCACCGTGGCCGACGACCAAAAGCGCTCCGCGATAGCCGCGGTTCGCGGCCAGAGACGCGAGTCGATATTCTCCGGGGTGAGCATCTCGGCCCAGGCGCAGACCTCCCCACCCAAAATCCGGTCTGCCTGCTGCGGATCGAGTCCACTATTCTGCGGAAGCGGATCCACAGCGTAGTGCGTCGCCGCAGTCTGCATGGCGTCCAGGTAGTAACCGGCGGAGAGCAGGCCATCGAAGCCGAGTTTCGCGCCCGCACCGAGCGAATCCGGGCCGCGCCAGGTCTGCACTACAACATTCTTGGGCAGGTCCGGTGACATGATTTCGTCCCATCCCACGGTACGTTTGCCGTGGCGGGTGAGGATGTGTTCTACCTGTTGCGTGAAGTACGCCTGCAGCGCATCGTTATCCGCCATCTGGTGATGCTTCATGAACGCCTGGATGGCGGGATTGGCGTCCCACTGTTTTCCGGTGCTCTCGTCGCCGCCAATATGGAAGTAGCGGTCCGGAAATAAATCGGCCATCTCCTCGATGAAGCGATCGAGAAACTTGTAGGTATCTTCGCGAGTCGGATCGAAGGTCGGGTCAAACACTCCGAAATTCCGTTCCACGGTGTACGGCCCGGGTGCGCTGGCGAATTGCGGGTATCCCACGAACCAGGCGGTGGAGTGCGCAGGCATGTCGAATTCCGGGACCACGCGAATCCCGCGGTCGCGAGCGTAGCGGACCACTTCGCGGACCTGCTCCTGGGTGTAGAACAGGCCGTCCGAGCCTTCTTCTTGAAGTTTGGGGAAGCGGCGGCTCTCCACGCGGAAACCCTGATTGTCGCTGAGGTGCCAGTGGAAGACGTTGAGTTTGACCGCGGCCATGGCGTCGAGATTTCGCTCGATTACATTCACCGGCTCGAAGTGGCGTGAAACGTCGATCATCAATCCGCGCCACCGAAAGCGCGGCTGGTCTTGAATTTGGGTCGCGGGAAGAAAGAAGCCGCTGCTGCCGGAATCCACAAGCTGTAGGAAAGTTTCCAGACCGCGGATCGCTCCCACCACGGTTGGCGCGTCCAGCTCCGCTTGGCTCGAGCTAACCGCGAGCGAGTAGGTTTCGTCTTCTTCCAGGCCCTGCACCGCCATGCCGGGTCCATCCACCTTCACGGTGAGAGTGGGCGCCGTTCCCGAGGCGGGATGCTCGGCGAGGGTTAGGCCGGTGCGGCGTTTGAGCCGAAGCACAGCGCGGTCGATGGCCTGCTGCAACCGCTCATCGGAGAATTTTGTGGCGGCCGCGGTAAAATTCGCATCGATCGCCAGACCCCCCGGCTGAAATTTTACGGAGTATGGTACCGGCATCAAGTGATGCACGTGGGAATCTCCGGACGCCATTGGCTGTTGCGCTGCGGCGGGAATCGCCACGAGCATAGATCCGAGAACCAGGCTGGAGACCACCCGCGCAAGGTGGCGGCATATGGGAGCGCACACGCAGCGGATTATACAGCGATCGGCGAATTTGCATCGCGGCGGGATTGCGATTTATGAATTCACACTTCAGCGGATATTGAGGCGTTCGATCAGGCGCTGTACGTCGGCGGGGGAAACGTCGTAGAGAATGTGCTCGTCTTCCTGCTCCAGCCGCTCGCGCAAGTATTCGGCGGCCAGATAGCTGATCTCGCGATCGCTCAGGTTGCGCCCAGTGCGCTCGCGGAAGCGCACCATGGGAAGGTGCGCGACGCCGAGAATTACGCCTTTGCCATCGACCAGGAATTTGCAGTCGATGGTGTCGCTATGGCGCGTGGCGATGCCGTTCCAGCAATGCGAGAAGCGGCAGTGGTAGAGCTGGTCGGTCACTTTGGAAGGAACGTCAAACGCGCCGATGAAATCGCGCATCGCGCCGGCGTTGTGGATCATGGTGTCAGTTACTTTGGCCATGTGTTCTTTGGTTTCCGCTTTCCCTAAGTTGCCGTAAAGTTTTGCCTAAATTTGTCTCGGAACTATTACACGGTCGATCCCATCAACTCGCGGCGGAGACGGCTCCCGCTTGCTGGTACTGGCGGACGGCGACGGCGACTCCTGCACCCGCAGGCGCCCGGAATCCTTGTTCGAGCAGCACTTTCTCGATCGCGGCGAGGAGCAGCAGAACGTGAGTTCGCTGGCTGGAGAAGCCCATCAGGCCAATCCGCCAAATCTTGCCTTTCAGCGGCCCCAGCCCACCGGCAATCTCGATATTGAATTCTTCCAGGAGCTGCTGGCGCACTTTGGCGTCATCGATGCCCTGTGGAATCTTCACGGCGGTGACCGTGGCCAGCCTCTCGGCCGGATTTTCGACCAGAAGTTGCAGGCCCATCGCTTCGATTCCTGCAATCAGCGCGAGCTGATTTTGCAGGTGCCGGTCCCAGCGCGCATCGAGCCCTTCTTCCACCACCAGCCGCAGCGCTTCGCGCAGTGCGTACAGCAGATTCACCGGAGGGGTGTGGTGATAGGTGCGCTCTTTGCCCCAGTAGTTCATGATCGGCAAGAAATCAAAATACCAGCTCTGCACTGGCGTCTTTCGCGCGCGCAGCAATTCTTCCACGCGGGCGTTGACGGTGATGGGCGCCATTCCCGGTGGCGCGCTAATGGCTTTTTGCGAGCCGCTGAAGCAGATGTCGATGCGTTCGCGATCGACGTCCAGTTCCACCCCGGCTAGCGAGGCCACCGCGTCGACAATCAGCAGCGCGCCCAATTCGTCCGCCACTTTGCGGTAATCTGTAATGCCCTGAACCACTCCGGACGAAGTTTCCCCGTGAGCCAAACCCACAAACTTGATTTTCTTTCCCTTCGCGGTGCGGCGAATATCGTCCGGATTGGTGGCGCGGCCGTAGGGAGTTTCCACGCGATGAACCTTGCAGCCGGTGCGGTCGGCGATGATGGCCATGCGTTCGGAAAACGCGCCGTTTACGCAGACGATGCATTCATCGCCCGGCTCGAGGACATTGAATACCGACGCTTCGATCGCTCCGGAGCCCGACGCCGACACCGGGTAGGTGATGCGGTTCTCGGTGCGAAATACGCTGCGCAGCAGGATCTGCAGCTCGCCCATCATGTGGGTGAACCACGGGTCAAGGTGCCCCACTTGGGGGTTCGCCAGCGCGCGATACACCACCGGATCGATCATTGATGGTCCTGGAGTTAGCAGGATGCGAGAAGGCGCCCGAAGCTCGCCAATTTTTTCAGTCATGTTTGCACGCCGCCATTTCGATAATCAGCCTAGGAATTCTGAACTAATGATAGCACCAATGGCCGTCAATTCAGGGCTGGGATCGGTTGCCAAAGCGGCCTTTCCAAGCAGGTCCGAAGGCACGAATTGCAGCATTCTAAATTCCAAATTTTCGATAGCGTCCTGCTAAAATCGGCGGCTGAGATCCAATTCTTTGACTCCGCCTTCCGACGCTGCCGCCGCGCAAACCAATTCACGCAATGCCGTCCTCGCCGGCTTTCTGGGATGGACGTTTGACGCCTTCGATTTCTTTATTCTGACCTTCGTATTGGTTCCGGTCGCCAAGGAATTCCACTGCTCGATTCCCGATATCGCGCTGACCCTCACCGCCAGCCTGGCTATGCGTCCGCTGGGCGCTTTGCTTTTCGGATTGATGGCGGACCGCTACGGGCGCCGCATTCCGCTGATGCTGGACATCGTATTTTATTCGGTAGTCGAGTTCCTCACCGGGCTGGCGCCGAGCTATCGGATATTTTTCGCGCTGCGGCTGCTCTATGGAATCGGCATGGGCGGTGAGTGGGGAGTGGGCGCGTCGCTGGCGATGGAATCGGTTCCCGTCAAATGGCGCGGCATTCTGTCCGGGCTGCTGCAGGAGGGCTACGCGCTGGGATATTTGCTGGCGGCGGTGGCGTATTTCAAAGTGTTTCCGCATCTGGGTTGGCGGCCCATGTTTTTCATTGGAGGGCTGCCGGCGCTGCTGACTCTGTTCATACGCGCCAAGGTAAAAGAGCCGGAAGTGTGGCAGCGCTCGCGCACTAATTGGAATAGCTACGTGCGTGCGATTTTTGCGAACTGGAAACGGTTCGTGTATCTGGCGCTGCTAATGGCGATGATGAATTTCATTTCGCATGGCACCCAGGATATGTATCCCACCTACTTGCAGCAGCAACACGGATTTCTGCCGCGCACCACGGCTTTCATCACCATCGTCTCGATGCTCGGAGCGATTCTGGGCGGCATCGTGATGGGACACTATTCGGACCGGCGCGGCCGGCGGCGGGCCATGCTCACTTCGGTGGCGGGCGCGCTGTTGCTGATCCCGCTGTGGGTATTTGCGCCGAACCTGCCTTTGATTTTTCTGGGCGCGTTCCTGATGCAATTCATGGTGCAAGGCGCGTGGGGAGTGATCCCCGCGCACATCACCGAGCTGTCGCCGAACGAATTGCGCGGATTCTTTCCCGGATTCGCGTATCAAGTGGGGGTGCTGCTGGCGTCTTCCAGCGCATTCATCGAATCGAAGATGAGCAGCCACATGAGCTACGGTCAAGCGCTGGGAATTTTCGCAGCGATTGTGCTGGTGTTCGGGATGGTGGTGATCGCGCCGGGGCCGGAGGCCCATCGGATTTCTTTCGGAGCCGTTCGCACGGGGCGCTAAACAGCAACACCAAAAGCCAGACGGAAGCCAACGGCAGCTGAGCCCACCACGACGAAGGGACGAGGCAGCGATGTGGTGCGTGGTGGACGCCATGTCGGAGGCTTGAGGCAAACGGTGAAATGCATTTTTGGCTGGATCCAGCACTCTCTTTCTTTTTAGAATCAGCAACATACCGACGCCTTGCTGGCGGTGTTGCTATTTAGAACTAGGATTTCGTCCGGGGCCCGATTCTGTTCTGGCGGGTCCTTCGGTGAGCGAATCGTTGCACCGCGGAGCGAGGCTAGCACCGGGCGCGCGCGGGAAACAAGGATGAATGGCGGTGCTAGTGTGGTGTCCCAGCTAATTCTTTGCAACGGCGGACCTTGTCGAGGATGACATCAGCCGTGGCCTTCCAGACGAAAGGCTGGGGCTTGTCATTCCAATTGGCAAGCCACGCATAGATAGCGCGTTCGAGTTCTGCAACACTGCGGAAGGTGCCACGCCGGATCATGCGTTCGGTGATTAAGGCGAAGAAGCGTTCCACCTGATTGAGCCAAGAACTGCTGGTGGGGGTGAAGTGGAAATGGAAGTGGCGGCGCTTTCGGAAGTTGAGCCATCGCTTTACGGTAGCGCTCTTGTGCGTGCTGTAGTTGTCCAAAATGATATGCACGTCCCAGTCGGGAGGGATTTGCTTCTCCACCTGGTTGAGAAACTTTGCGAATTCTTTGCCGCGATGACGTGGCCAGCAACTGCCGATGACTTTGCCGTTCAAAATATTGAATGCGGCAAATAGCGTGGTTGTTCCGTAGCGCTTGTAATCATGGGTCTGGCGTTCCGGCAGTCCCGGGCGCAACGGCAGGATCGGAGCGGTGCGGTCTAGAGCCTGAATCTGGCTTTTTTCGTCGACACACAGCACTAAAGCGCGTTCCGGAGGGTCCAGGTACAGACCGGCAATATCGCGCACCTTTTCCTCAAATTGCGGATCGTTGGACAATTTGAATTTCTCGACTCGGTGGGGCTGAATATCGAAACGCTGCCAAACTCGATAGACCATCATGCGCGACACGCGCACGTGTTTGGCTAGCGTTCGCACGGTCCACTGCGTCGCGTCCGGCGGCCTAGTTTGGAGAGTGGTATCCAAAATCTTTTTCTCCAACTCCGCGGTCAGCGTCCGGCGTAGCCGGTTCCGCCTCGGCTTGGCGGTCAGCGCGGGCACCCCGCCGGCGCCAAACGTGGCGCGGGTGGCGATCACCGTCGGCCGCGACAGGCCCAGTTGTTTGGCGATCGAGTGATTCGATATCCCTTCTTGGGCCAGCAGAATCACCCGGCATTTCTGCGCTACTCGTTGTGGCGTTGTTCCGGAGCGGACCAACGATTCCAGCTGCCTTTTGGCATCGTCATCCACGGAAAGAGCGGCGGAGGTGGCAAACATGCTGCCATTTAATCATAGCCATTCAAATTGTCAATAGTTATATGGGACGGGACACTAGGGCCTGGCTCGATCAGCCTGGATGAGCATGTAGGTGATTTCGTCCCAGGAATTGAAGGAGCGGATAAAGTCAGCGTTCGCGATCTCCTCACTGAGCGCTCTGGGTTGGCGGACATCAACGTTCTTCCCGACTACGACGACTGGCTTCCGCATCATCAGACGATCACTTTCAAGGGGCGGCGTTCCACTCACCGTGACCGCCGAGTTTCGGGCGGATCGCCGGCAGCTCGGAAGTTATTGCTGATTACTGATGGACTCCAAGGGCAGAGTGCCTGGCGAGCGGAGAGTCCGAATATCCCGCATGGGTGGTTGGCCGAAGAAACGGCTGTATTCGCGATTGAATTGGCTGGCGCTCTCGTATCCGACGTCAAAAGCCGCACTGGCGGCGTCCAGACCATCCATAAGCATGCGTTCCCGCGCTGCATGCAGCCGAAGTTGCTTTTGGTACTGAAGGGGACTCATGGCCGTCAACGCCCGGAAATGATGATGCAGCGTGGAGACGCCCATGCCCGATATTTTTGCGAGATCTTCAACACGTAACTGCTTCGCGTAGTTGGTCCTGACCCACGCGATCGCCTGAGCGGTGCGGTGGCTCTGATCTCCGAGTGTGGCAATTGCTCGAAGCCGTGCCCCCTCCGGCCCCCGGAGGATTCGGTAGATAATCTCGCGTTGAACCAGGCCGCTCAGAAAGGGAATGTCCTGCGGTGTCTTCAGCAGGTCGATGAGCCGGCAGCAGGCATCGAGCAACTCGGCAGTGGTCTCGCCGGTAGCCATAGCGGGACTGTAGGACCGCGCCTCAGGCGCTTGAATCTCCGCTCGGCTAAGGAGTTCTCGGACTACGGGCATATCGAGCTTGAGCACGAAACAGAGATAGGGCACCTGCTCACTGGCCTCGATGACGTTGCAGATGACTGGCAAATCGAGGGAAGTCAGCAGGTATCGCGACTCGTCGAATATGAACGTGGTTCCGCCGAGGTCTGCGCGCTTTCGCCCCTGCGCAACCACGGCGAGGCTCGGCTCGTAGGTGGCTGAGGCCGGCGCCGTGGGGGCGGTCCGCCGGGTTAGCAATAAGCCGGGAATGTCTGTTATCAGTTTCTCTTTTGAACCAATGAAAGAGGCAATTCTATGAGCTAGCTCCGTCCGCAATGCGCTGGCTTGGTCTGGCGACACGGTGGCGTTTTTATTGGTATTTTTGATTGTCATGGCTTCCTTGTCTGTTGCGTAGGATAGCCGCGAGACTTCGGATGCGCCAATCATTCTTTCATTGACGAGAGGAATAGGCAATAAATCGGAAGGATCGGGCTACCGCTACCACGGCGTTTGACCCTAACCTCGAAATGAGAGAAGCAGTTTACCAGGAGACGCCATGCAAAAACGCAAACTTGGGAAAAGCAGTCTGGAAGTCTCGGCTCTTGGCCTCGGCTGTATGGGGATGAGTTTTTCCTATGGTCCGCCCAAAGACAAGCAGGAGATGATCTCGCTTTTCGCCGACGCCGTGGACCGCGGTGTCACGTTCTTCGACACCGCTGAAGTCTATGGTCCGTTCACGAACGAGGAACTCGTGGGTGACGGCCTCAGGCCCTTTCGCGAGCGAGTGGTGATCGCCACCAAGTTCGGGTTCAAACTGGATCCGGCTACCGGCAAGCAGGCAGGACTGGACAGCCGGCCGGTGCACATCAAGGAGGTCGCGGAGGCTTCACTCCAACGGCTCAAGACCGATGTGATCGATCTGTTCTATCAGCACCGTGTCGATCCGAACGTGCCGATCGAAGACGTGGCGGGCGCAGTGAAGGATCTGATCCAGCAAGGGAAGGTAAAGCACTTCGGACTTTCGGAAGCAGGAGTTCAAACGATCCGCCGCGCGCACGCCGTTCAGCCGGTGGCTGCACTGCAGAGCGAATACTCGTTGTGGTGGAGGAAGCCTGAAGCAGAAGTGCTGGCGGCGCTCGAGGAACTTGGAATTGGGCTGGTTCCTTATAGCCCTTTGGGTAAGGGCTTTCTAACAGGGAAGATCGACGACAAAACCACATTCGACAGTTCCGACTTCCGCAACATCGTTCCTCGCTTTACGCCGGAGGCTCGCAAGGTGAATCAGGCTGTTGTCGATCTGCTCGGCAGAATCGCTAAGCAGAAGGACGCAACACCTGCTCAGATCGCGCTCGCTTGGCTGCTCGCTCAAAAGCCGTGGATTGTTCCGATCCCGGGCACGACCAAGTTGTCTCGCCTCGATGAGAACATTGGTTCGCTCCAAATCAAACTCACATCCGACGACCTGCGCGAAATCGACAGTGCGGCCTCGAAAATCACGGTGGAGGGTGAACGGTATCCGGAGCACCTGCAGAGAATGACCGGTTTGTGATCGGCGAGGGCGTGATGAGATGTTGTCACTTCTCCCCGCATGTGCCTCCGAACTGGAGATTGAGAGCAAGAAAGTGTTGCGGCTACTTGGCCGTAATCTTCAGATTGGAAAAGTAACCCTCCGTGCCAGGGCCCACCCACAACGCCACTCCTCCCTCGCGCGGATCGAGCTTCAGATCGTTGACCATGAGGCAGGGCTGCTCCGCTCCGTTCACGTATAGGCGCGCTTTCCGGCCATCCACCTCGATCTTGTACTTGGTCCAGACGCCGGGCTGCAAATCTACGTATGACTCATATTTTTCCGGAGCCTGCTGCCGCAGCCGAGCGAAATCGAAATCCGGATACGAACGGTATTGGGTGGAGTGGTTGCGCCTGACTTGATCGTCGGCCCGGCCGTTCGTTGGCCTGAGATAAATGTACTCGTAGCGTCCGTCGGGCTGGATCCGAAACGCTATGCCGATAAAGCCGCGGGCGCCGGCCAATGCATCAGCGGCCGGTTGGCCGGCCAAATCCACTTCGATGACGCCGTTTCGAAAAGACACATCCTTGATCAAGGCATACGACGTGCCGTTTATGACCCCGGGCGTAGCTACCACCTGGATCGCATTCCGGCCTTCATAGTTGGTCTGCGCGATCGATACATTCTTCCCTACGAGTCGATCTACATTTTGGGCCGCAACTGGAGCAATGGCCGCCACCGAGACCAGCGACGCTAAGGTAATGGCGAATATTTTCGTCATAAAGCTCCAACTGTTTGGTGATGATGAGCCCCCTATTATGCGTTCCAGCGACTATAAGTCCGTCTGCTAGTAGACCAGAGAAAGCCGCTTTCGGCGCTCGACCCATTCCTCGCTCCGGAGAATTCTAGGAGTGACTTCGATCAGGCGCGGGAGCATGTTGAACACCGCAACAGGACCCCATTCCGTCCCCTGGCGAGTTCGAAAACCCTTCTTGTTGAGTTCTTCAGCCACCTTGGTCAGGGAAATATCCTGGATGATCAGCTCCATCATCGAAAAAAGAAACTGCATCTCCGGAGGATTTTCTTCGAGATGTTCGCAATCTCCTGAGACCTGGGCGCCGAACGGCGCCTCTTCGAGCGGCTTGTGCGCACGGGCATCATCGCCCTCTACCTCTCGTTCCCATTCAAGGGCGACCAAGCGCCAGCCGGCGCGCTCGCGTTCACGGAGATAGCTCAGGTCCAGTGGACGATCAAATGCTTCCCGGATCCGTTCCGTTTTGGTCATCAATTTTCTCCTTTCGATTGGCGCCCCCAAAACAAACAGCGATCATTTTCGAATGCCTGCGGAAGTGCAATCGGTGATCGCGTCATCCGCCAACCGGGCGCTCATTCGTATCGCAGCGCGACCGTCGGATCCACGCGTATGGCGCGGCGCGCAGGGATGAAGCACGCCAGCAACGCGACGGCGCAGAGCAGGATCGCCACGCTCGAAAAAGTCAGCGTGTCGGTGCTGGTCACGCCCAGCAGCATGCTCCGCAAATAGCGCGTCAGCGCAAAAGAGACTGCCAGGCCCAGGCCAACCCCGATGAGCGTCAAGCGAAGCCCATGCCCGAGCACCAGTCCCAGAATGTTCTCTTTGGTCGCTCCCAGCGCCATGCGGATGCCGATTTCATGGGTGCGCTGCCGGGTAGTATAGGCGGTGACTCCGTAAATTCCCACCGCCGCGAGGACCAGCGCGAGCAGCCCAAATGCGCCGACAAATGTTCCGGCGACGCGCTGGCCCAAGCTGGCGATTTGCTCGCGCGATTCGAGAGTATTTACGTCAAACACCACCAAGTCCGCATTCAGCTCATGGATCGATTTCTCGATGGTCTTACCGAGTGCCAGGGGATCTCCGGTGACCCGCGCGTCGACGATCATGGTGGCCCGATAAACCTGGTACAGCGGGAGGTACAAGAATGGCGTGGGCTTTTCATTCAATCCGTTCACTTTGCTGTTGCGCGCCACGCCCACCACGGTGAACCATTGGTGGGTCAGATCCGAGTTCAGTTGTTTCCCGAGCGCTTGCTGATTCGGCCAGTAGCGGTCCACAAACGCTTGGCTGACGATTACCGCGCGTTGCGAATTCCGGTTGTCCTGCAGGGTAAAGTCGCGACCCTGCACAATCGGAATTTGCATGGTCTGGAAGTAGTTTGGCGTGATGATCGCCACCTGAGTCTCCATAGACTCATTGGCCTGCGATATGTAGCCCTCCGGCTTCACGCTGGTCGAACCACCGCCGTCCAATCCCAGGGGAACCCTGCTGGATAGAGCCACAGACTGAATGCCCGGCAAGGCAGCCAGTTTCGAAGTGAGCTGGCGATCGAACTCCGCCCCGCGCTCCTCCGAATAACCCGCGGTAAACAGATCGTAGGAAGCGATCAGCACACTGTGTGAATTGAACCCGGTATTGATTTGCTGCGCGCTCCTGAAGCTGCGGATAAACAGACCCGCGCAGATCAGCAGCAACAAAGACAGCGAAATCTGCGCCACCACCAATCCGCTTGCCAATCGCGCCTTGCGCATTCCACCAGACGCGCTGGCGGTATCCTCCTTCAACATCTCCACCGGAGCTTCGCTGGAAGCCCGCAGCGCGGGTAAAATCCCGAAAACGACGCCAGTGAGCAGCGCGATCCCCAGTGTTGCCAGCAGTACCGTGCGGTCCATCTGGATGCCGAGCGAGATCGGAAAATCCATCTCCGGCAGGAATTTCATGAAAGTTCCCGCGGTCCACCAGGTGATCAGCAATGCCGCCGCACCGCCCGCCAGCGCCAGCACCAGACTTTCCACCAGCAGTTGCCGTACCAGCCGCCACCGGCTCGCCCCCAGTGACATTCGAATGGCGATCTCGCGTCGTCGCCCGACCGACCGCACCAACATCAGATTCGCCACGTTCGCGCATGCCAGCAGCAGCACTAAGCCCGCAATGGTCATCAGCATCGGCAGAAGCGTCGAGAGAAGCTGATTCGCGCCAAACGGGCTGCGCCACAGTGGATACACTCTCACACTGTCGTGCCCGCGATGTTCCTCCGGATAATTTTTCGCCTCTCGCTTCAGACGTAACGTCATTTCCTCCTGGGCCTGTTGCGGCAAGACCCCCGGCTTCAACCGCCCTAGCATCCCCAGCCAGAAATAGTGGTGGTCATGAAGCAGGTCGCCCAGGGGCACCAATTGTCCTTCCATCATCACCGGAACCCATATTTCCAACCGCAGTCCGGTCTGGCTCCCCTGAAACACCGCCGGGGTCACGCCCACAATCGTGTACGGATGCTGATTGATTTCAAGCGTCTGGCCCACCACCCCTGGATTCGCGCCAAAGTGCGTCTGCCACATCCGGTAGCTAATTACCGCCACCGGCGCGCCTCCGGGGGTCTCGTCCTCCGCGGGCAGAAACCCGCGTCCCAGAATCGGCCGCACCCCCAGCACATCAAAGTAGTTGGCGGACGTCACCATCCCCCACACCCGTTCCGGCTTACCCTTGCCGGTCAAGCTCATCGGAGTGATATTGCCCGCACTGAGGCCGGTAAAACTCTGCTGCCCGTCGCGCAAAGCCTCGTAATCAGGATAGGTAAATGGAAAGGGGCGCTCCCCGGCTTTGCCCAGCGACAGCGATACCACGCTGCCAGGGCTGGCCAGCCCGGGAATCGGATTCAGCAATGTGGAATTAATCCAACTGAAAATCGTGGTGTTTGCGCCGATCCCTAGCGCGAGCGTCAGGATGGCGGTCATCGCGTACCCCGGCGCCTTGGCAATCATCCGCAGGCTGTATCGCACGTCTTGCCAGAACGAGATCAGGTGCGCACCTCTCGGGACACGTTAGAACCATCCACAGCATGTCTCCGCCCATTCAAGGTACTCTCTAGACGAATGGTGGCGCGGCACTTAGCAAGTCGAGCGGTGGTCCACTCGCACCGCGCTGTCCACTTGTGGGACGCGCTCTGCGCGAGACCGAACATCCTCACAAGGCCGGCGGGCTCGGCGTAACCAGGTGGGGTGTAAGCGTTGGGCTAAAGGGCCCGCCGGTTTGGAAGCTGAGTTCGGAAGGGGATTCGCACCGTAGAAGCTATTTGGTAGATTCAGTTCAAAGGAAGGTGGTGCGGTGACAAATCCAACTGTACTTGTGGCGACGTGGAGCGATGGGGTATTCGTTTTCACCGGTGAAACGCGCAGGCAGGAGATTGCCGGCCAGCCGGTCAGAGGGCTTGCGCCTGACGGGCACGGCGGCGCGCTCGCAATCGTCGGAGGGCATGGGTTACGCCGGCGCACCGCCAACGGTGAGTGGACTACGATCATAGCTAGCCAAGTCGAACTGTCCTGCTGTATGGCCGTCGGTGACACGATTTACGCTGGAACAGAGGATGCACGAATGCTGCGCGTCGGTGAGGGCGGTCAGTTGGATCCTCTGGACGGTTTCGACAACGTCGCGGGGCGGGATCTATGGTATGCGGGTTCGGCGATTATTAACGGGCAGCGCGTCGGTCCACCGCTTGGAATTCGCTCGGTAACGGCTACCCCGGATGGGGTGCTGCTTGCCAACGTTCACGTCGGAGGCATTGTGCGGTCGAGCGACGGCGGAATGACTTGGCAACCCACCATCGATATAGACACTGACGTCCATCAAGTGTGCGCTCACCCGACGGATCCTCGCATGGTAGCCGCGGCCGCCGCAGTCGGCCTGTGCATTAGCCGCGACGCCGGAGCGACATGGACCATAGAGCAGGAGGGCCTCCATGCATCGAACTGCTCGGCGGTAGCGCTTTCCGGTGACGATATTCTGGTGGCAGCGGCGGAGAGCCACTTCTCGGCTCACGGGGCGATCTATCGGCGGCCGATCGACGCGCACGGGGTGCTGGCGCCGGTCGGGGATGGTTTCCCTAGGTGGATCGGCGGTATCGCCGACACCGATTGCATCGCGACAAAGGCCTCAACCATTGCGGTGGCCGATCAAGCTGGCAACCTCTACCTATCAGCGGATTCAGGGCGGAATTGGTCATCTCGCGTGAGGGGCCTGCCAACACCGAGCGGCGTGCTCGTCCTTTAAATCATCTCCGCCGTGATCCGACCAGCGTTTCGGGAGTGATGATGGGTTCTTGTGCGGCGACTCCACTCGCCATAGTGAGGAGAAACAGCGGGGCCAGCATTAGCCGTTTCATAAGCACCTTCCGAATCGAACCGCGCACCCTCACATCCCATGCAGGTACGGCCTACGGCGCCGCACTGGCGGCCTGAGAGAACTGCCGGTTTAATTGGCTTAGACTCCTGGAACGCACAAAATGTTCCTTCTGGCGAGCCGCCGAGCGAGCAAGCTGCTTCCCTGCGGGAATCTTATATTCCTATAGAAGCATATTCGTTGACATGCATATTCCCGTAGTGGCATATTCAAACCCTTATGATGGCAACCTTCAGAGCTCTGGCTGAGCCCAACCGCTTTCACATCGTCGAGCTGCTGCGCGACGGGCCACGGCCGGTGGGGGACATGGTCACCCGTCTCGGCCTGCGGCAACCGCAAGTCTCCAAACACCTGCGGGTACTCAGTGACGCCGGGTTGGTTGACGTTCGGGTGGACGCGCAGCGACGTATCTATGCGCTGCGTGCTGCCCCGCTGCAAGAGCTTGAAGTGTGGCTGGATACCTACCGGCGTCTATGGGAGGCCAACTTTCAGCGCCTGGACGCCTTGCTCGACGAGATGAAGATTGGCGAGAAAAAACGTCGCAAAACTAAGCGATAGAGGAGAACCCGATGAAGGACACCGGAAAACTACAAGTGGCGGCACGATCGGAGCGGGAGATCGTGGTTACACGGGAATTCGACGCGCCGCGGCGGATGGTCTTTGACGCCATGACCAAGCCCGAACTGCTCAAGCGCTGGCTCGGTGTGTTCGGCGGGTGGGAGCTCGCGGTTTGCGAGATTGATCTGCGACTGGGGGGTACGTACCGATGGGTGTGGCGGCAGAGTTCCGACGGGAGCGAGATGGGCGTGCGCGGCACGTACCGCGAGATCGTGCCGCCAGAACGTATCGTGTGTACTGAGTTGTTCGACGTGCCATGGTACCCAGGCGAGGCGCTGATCACCACCACTTATGCCGAGCAGGACGGAAGGACCACGCTCACAATGACGATCCTGTACGTCTCGCGCGAGGCGCGCGACGGCGTTCTCAAGTCCCCCATGGAGCGCGGGATCACCATGAGCTACAACAACCTGGCCAAGCTTCTGGAGAATGGGGAGAGCCGCCGGTCCAGCTCGGAGTGAAATACGGGTGTTTCCGGCATTAGTGTGCTAAGTTTTTTGAGCCGAGCTTGGTGGGTATGCTATTGGCGCGGCAGAAAGCAGCTTGATGCCGAACTCTCCGAAACTGGTTTTGGTTGGGATTTTGCCGCAAGTGTTGGTGCTGGAGGCGGGCGACAACGCGGTTTGGTTGTCGGACGCAGGGAATTTGAAAATTGAGTTCGATCCGCAGCGATGCCCGTTTGGGTCGAATATTTTTCAGGCTCCGCAGGGATCGCAGATTTTGAGCGGGCCGATACGTCCGGGCACGAATCCCGGGTCATTTCGCTACCGATTGTTTCTCAACGAGCAGATGGTGGGGCAAGGAGAAATATTGCTTCGTTAGGCGTTAACACGCAGCCCTGAAAACCAACGGCAAAGCCAAAAAAACAAAAACTCGGCACGTACATCCGACGCATCTGTAGACTACTCGATGCGCAGGATCTCCAGGATGTCGAGCCGAGCAATGCGTCGCGTGGCGGCCCAGATACTTGCCGACGCTATCAGAGCGATGAACAGAATCGACAGGATGAACGTGGCGAAATCAATGGACCTCGCCCCGGCAACCAGGCTCTCGAGAAACCGTCCAGTGAGCACAGCGCCGGCGATTCCGGGAATGGTCCCTGCCGCGACCGCAAGTAAGCCCTGCCCCAGAAGCACTCCCCGAAGTCTGATGGGCGTGGCGCCGAGCGCCAGGCGCACACCCATTTCACGTGTCCGCAGCGCAAGATCTTGCTGAGAAGCGTCTCGCGAAGTATCAGCGTGGGACACGAAGTGGTTGTAAGATTAACGCGAACGAGCAGGCCTGGAGGGCTATGCCTATGTTGAATCGCCGAAGCTTTCTCATCGCTAGCGGGCTTACCGCGCTGGCTTCAACGAGAGTCCTGGGGGCCAGCGATACCATTCGCGTCGGAGTGATCGGGGCCGGCGCGCGGATGCGGGGTCTGCTCGATGCCGCGGAGAAGGCCGGTCCCTACCAGATCGTCGCGGTGAGCGACGTGTATTCGCCGCACCGCGATGAGATCAAAGCAAGGACTGGCGGCGCGGCGGCTACTACCCACCTGGACTACCGGGAAGTGATCGAGCAGGACGTCGATGCGTTATTTATCGCGTCGCCGGACCACTGGCACGTGCGCATGGCGGTGGACGCGTTGGCGGCGGGCAAAGACGTCTATCTGGAAAAGCCGGTCACCCACACCATCGAAGAGGGAGCGACGCTGACGCGCGCGGTTCGCTCGAGTAAGCAGATTCTGCAGTGTGGCATGCAACAGCGGAGCTGGACCCACTTTCGCGATGCTGTCGATCTGATTCAGGGAGGGAGTCTGGGGCGTATCCCGCAGGTGCGCACTTATTGGTGGCAGAACTATCGCCTCAACTGGCCGACCAAACCCATCGACGCGCAGGCACTGGATTGGAAGCTTTGGCTGGGAGCCGCGCCGGATCAGCAATTCACCGAGGAAAAATTCAATCACTGGCGTTGGTACTGGAATTTTGGCGGCGGAGCGATGACCGATCTGTTTACCCACTGGATCGATGTGGTGCACTGGGCCATGAAAACCGAACAGCCCAGCGCGGCACAAATGCTGGCCGATAAATATGTTTTCGATCAGTGGGATTGCCCTGACACCATCCAGGCGGCATTCCGCTACGCCGGGTTCGATGTGGTTTTCGAGAGCATGATGAATTCTTCCATCGATGATGGCGGCCTGGAGTTCCGCGGGACGGAAGCAACATTGAAGATCGATCGGAGCGGCTTCGCGGTTTATCGCGAGGGCTTACCAATTGCACAGAATCCGGTTCTCTCAGAAAAAAGCTACCGCGACGGCACCATTGCGCATATGGAAAATTTCTTCGAGTGCATCAAGACGCGCCAAGAGCCGAACGCGCCAGTGGAAGCCGGGGTAGCCGCAGCGCGTGCAGGCCAAATCGGCAACTTCGCCTTCCACCACGGTGGCCAGAGTGCCTGGCCGGCGAAGATCTCGGTTGAGAAAACCGGTTGATCGAAGTTCTACTGTCCCGCGCCCAGCTCACGAATCCAAATATTCCGGAAGCGCACCGGATTCCCGTGATCCTGGAGAGCAAGCGGCAGCTTGTCCGGCGTCGCTTTGTACGGAGGCCGCTCGTGGTGGGCAGTGGGACCCGATAGCTCCACATTATCCTGCACCAGCACTCCATTATGCAGCACACTCACCCGCGCCGGGCGCAGCACCTTACCATCCTTGTCAAAATGCGGACTGTGAAAAATGATGTCATACGTCTGCCATTGTCCCGGCGGGCGTGAGGCATTTACCTGCGGGGGAAACTGTCCGTATACGGCGGAAGCCTGCCCATCGGCGTAAGTCTTGCTCTGATAAGAATCCAACACCTGGATTTCGTAAAGGCCCATCAAGAACACACCGCTATTTCCACGTCCCTGATCCTCGCCTACCGGAGGCACCGGCTCGGCGAACTCGACATGCAATTGGCAGTCGCCGAACGCCTGGCGGGTGTGGATGTAGCCGCTATGCGGCACCACTTCCATATAGCCATCCGCTACTTTCCACTTCGCCGACTGGCCATCTTCGCCCGCCCAGCCGGATAGATCCTTGCCGTCGAATAACACGACGGCATCGGATGGAGGACGCCCCGGCGCATTTTGGGTACTCGAGGTTCCCGCCTCAATCACCGGCGGTACGGGACGGTCCGGATCATTTGGCTTCCACCGTGGATCCACCTGTGCCATGGAAAGCGGCGCCATGCAAAGAGCTGCCGCTAGTATCGGGAAAATTGTTTTCATTCGCAGATACCTCGGGTGCCACGATACACCAGATCGCAAGCGGAAAGAATGCTAGAAGCGCCGGCGCTGCTTGGTTAGCCTGGATTTAATTCCCCATTTGGTTCTTCCAAGGTCCAACGTCGCGTCTTCCCGATCGCTTGTCTTTCCGTTCCATGTTGCACCTAGCTAAATCGGCATTGGGGGCTGCAAGATTGTTGTTGCAAAGGACCTGCAGGGGGAATATAAGCCGGTCATCGAGACGGGGGTTTGGTCTTCGGAAGGTATAGGACCTTCCCGGTTCCTTAGCACGCGGCGGGGCAGCCGCAGAGAATTCACCAACAATCTAGTTCGAGAGGTGCAGCGATGCGTTTGCGTAAATTGGCTTGCGCGTGCTTGGTTGTGGCCGGCTGCATTTGGACCGGGAGCGCCAACGTCTGGGGGCAAGTGAATACGGTGAACCTGGCGGGCACGGTTTTGGATCCTTCGGGCGGCGCGGTGCAAGGAGCGAAGGTAACCGTTACCAGCCAAGCCACTGACGTAGCGCGCAGCGCGGCGACCAACGCGAACGGGCGCTACGAGATCATTGGACTCCCGCCGGGGGCGTATTCTTTGGTCGTGCAGGCGAGTGGATTCGCGACGCTGACCAATCCTTCGCTCACCCTGGTCTTGGGCACCACCGCGGAATACAACCCGCAGCTCGGGTTGAAGAGTACGGCGCAAACGGTGACCGTGGAAGCGCGGACCGAGCTAGTAGAAACCTCCAAAACGGAAGTGTCGCAGAGCATTACCGGAACCCAAATCAACAATCTGCCCATCAACCGGCGGGATTACATCAATTTTGCGCTGCTGACGCCGCAATCGGCACGCGACGATACACCGTCGATCGGCGCCGCTCCCACCAGCGGATTGAACTTTGGCGGACAGCGGGGACGATCGAACGAGATTTCCGTGGATGGCGCGGACGCGGTCAACAATTCGGTGAACGGCGTGCGCGCAACGGTGTCTCAGGAAGCGGTGCAGGAATTTCAGGTGATCACCAGCAATTACATGCCGGAGTACGGCCGTGCGATGGGTGGGGTGGTGAATATCGTGACCAAGTCCGGCGCGAACGAACTGCACGGCAACGTCTTCGGGTACCTGCGGCTGGCGGCGTTGCAAGCGCGCAACCCATTTTCGGTAGACGGCAGCTTCAATCCAGCGACGGATTTGGTGGAGCTGACCCCGGTGAAGCAATCGTTCACTCGGGTGCAGTCTGGCGCAACGTTGGGCGGGCCTATTCAGAAGAACAAGACGTTTTTCTTTTTCGCCTACGAAACGATTCGCAGCGAGGCTACCGGCTTCACCAACATCGGAACGGATAACTTCGGATTGACGCCTTCCGCGGTTCCCTGCTTTCCAACCCCGCTGCTGCTAACGTCGACGCAAGCGGCGTATTTCACCAGCGCGATCAATACGCAGACCGGAAACAATCCCGCGAATTGCTCGCCGGCTTTGCCGGATGTGCAGGCGGCCGGGCTGGCAGGAGCGTCCTCGGCGGTGGCGCTGTTCGGGAACACCCAGTATTATCCGGGAGCGACATTTCCGACCAGTGGTGCGCCACTCCCGGCGTCCTACACCGGGCTAATCACGCTGCTGGGAAATTATCCAACCAAGGAAGACACCAACTTTTGGTCGCTGAAGCTCGATCACATCTGGAACAGCCGGAACACCTCGTTCATTCGCGCGAGCCTGGCGCCGTCGTTCATTACCGGCATCCAGGTGAACGCGGAAAACCAGAACTTCGGACAAAACGCGGGAAACCGCACGTCGTTGCAGGACTCGCACGATTTCGATTTGGCCGGGCAGCACACCACCGCGATCCACGACAATTTATTTAATGAATTTCGCATGCAGTACGCGCGGCGGTCGCTGCACTACGGATATTCGAACTTGCCTGGCGGGGACGACCCTGCGGTGAACATAACCGGGTACGCATTCTTTGGCCGGGAGCCGTTCTCGACGGAAAACCTGATCGAGCGGCGGACTCAAGCGACCGACGACCTGACCTGGACCAAGGGTTCGCACACGATAAAGTTCGGCGGCGACTTCAACCTGATCCAGAATCGCGCGATTGGCCCGCAGCTCTTTGAATTGAATTACGGCGGGGTGTATACGTTCAGCAGTTTTTCGAATCCGGCCGACGGCAATCCGGCCGCAACGCTCTCACCCGTGCAATCGTACGGCGCGGGCTTGCCGGAGGAGTTCATTCAAGGGATCGGGAACTCCAACCGGCCGTCGGACAACAAGACCCTGGGTGTATTCATTCAGGATAGCTGGAAGATCAATCGCCGCCTGACCATGAACTACGGAGTGCGTTACGACATCGAATGGACGCCGAACTTTGCACCCGCCAACAGCCTGAATGCCGCCGGAGAGCAGATATTCGACGTGACCCAGGGCATCCCGGTAAACCCGCACAACGTGGCGCCGCGATTGGCGCTGGCGTGGGATCCGCGGGGCGACGGAAAAACGGTGATCCGCGTGGGGTACGGAATATTCTACGATCATCCGCCCATCGCCCTGGCGTTTTTGGCCAATGCGTTCGATGGCGCGGAATCCACGCTGCTGGAAACTGGACCGGGCGCGCCGTCGAGTGCGGACGTGAGCAATCCACTGAACTTTGGCGCGCTCAACGCGTCGTCCATATTTCAGGGTGTGCTGAGCGGCACAATTACCGGGTGCTCGACGGTGGTGCCCACCATGTGTTACGAGCCACAACAGCAAAGGTTCAATCCGCTATTTTCCAATTCGTTTTTCACCAACGACAATTACCTGAAGTTTCAGACGCCCTATGGCTCGGGATACCCGCTACCGTTCTTGCCGTTCACTATTCCGGTGGAAAGGGATTTTAAGTACGCCTACGCGCAGCAGGGCAACCTGACCATCGAGCGGGAAGTGGCGAAAAATCTGAAGGTGAGCGTGGCTTACAGTTACACCCACGGCTTGCATTTGGACCACACGCAAAACCTGAATGTCACCAATCCTGGGCTGCTGACCGCCAACGATAACAATGCCATTCAGTCGGGCCTGGATCCCGCGCTAACCAGTCCGCTGGCGATCACCAACATCCCGGGAACCGCGGGATGCCAGCCCACCGCCGGCGGAGGCAGCGTGGACGTAATCGCTCCGAGCATTTTGGGCGTGGCCTTCCCGATCGGAAATTCGGGCTGCTCGGGAGTTCCTCTGGGCTACGTTTCGGCACCGGTGGTGTTTAATTATTTCCGGCGGTCGGGACCGAATCCATCGTTCGGAGGAATCGTTCCGGGAGGCTACTCGACACTGGTTGGTTTGGCTCAACTGGCGGGATATCCGGTGGGGTATGGAGCGGAAGTGCCGTGGAGCGACGTGAACCCCCAAGTTTCCTCGGGAAATTCGGTATACAACGCGTTTACGGTGACGGTGAACAAACGGTTCGCGAATGACTTCGAGTTGCTATCGGCGTATACCTGGTCGCACGCCATCGACGATTCCACCGATCTTTCCACGCTCCTGAATCCACAAGACAACAGTTTTCCGGACCTCGAGCGAAGCAACTCGGATTTCGATCAGCGGCACCGCTGGATCACCAGCGCGGTGTACTTGAGTCCGGGGGCGCAGACCGAGGATAGCCTATGGAAGAAAATATTCGCTAACTTCACGGTGGCGCCGATTATCGAAGTGGCTTCCGGGCGGCCGTACAACGTGCTGATCGGCTACGACACTAACCTCGATTTCGGAACGGCTACCAATCGGCCGTCGGTTCTTAAAGCGGACACGCAAGTGCCTGCTGGATTCCCTTCTCCCACCGTGTCGCCATACATTAAGGGGGCCCAATTTATCGTTCCTACGCGCTGCATCGATGCGAACGGGGCCAGCTTTGGGCCCTATCCGGATGTGCCTACGCCGCCCACCGGCTGCACCGGCGACCTGGGAAGGAACGCCTTTACACGGCCTGGGTATTTCGACGTGGATCTGCGAATCTCGCGGCGGTTTCCGATCAACGAACGGTGGAATGTGGAAGTGATCGGGGATGGGTTCAATATTTTGAACCGGTTTAACGTTGGGGATGTGAATCCGCTTTGCGATCCGACTGCAGGAAGCGCTACGTGTCAGGCCGGGCAGCCTACGGCGGCGCTCGATCCGCGGACGTTTCAGTTTGCTTTGAAATTGAACTGGTAAGAGCACCACAATCGGCTGCAACGCTCGGGCGGCGCCCCACGCGCCCTCGCTTTGAGTTAGACTGAGTCGTTCCCACCTTGCGGAGGATTCTCTAAATTTTATGAATGTGCTGCTGGGCGTATTGGGGCTGGTGATTGCTGTGGCGGCTGTGGCGATTTTGATCTGGATCGATCACCGGCGATCGGAGCAGTCGGATCGTAACGTGACCATGCTGCGGCAGGAGTTGCAGGCGCTGGTTGGGCAGCAGGGGCAGGCGATTTCCGGGCAGATGGGGCAATTGGCGCAGTCGGTAACCACCCAACTGGGGCAGGTGCGGCAGGAACTCCAGAGCGGCGTGGCGACTACCGGCAAGCTGGCGACCGATGCGCAACGGGAAGTGTCGCGGCAACTGGAAACCTCGAACGAGGCGATTCGGCGGATTAGCCAGCAAATCGGCGAGGTGCAGAAAGCCAGCCAGGATTTGTCGACGGCTTCTCAGGCGCTGGAAACGGTTTTGGGAGGGGCGAAGTCGCGCGGGGCGCTAGGGGAAATTGCCCTGGAGCGTCTGCTGGAAGATGCGCTGCCGCGGGCGGCGTATGAAGTGCAACACCGCTTCACCACCGGGAGCATTGTGGATGCGGTGGTCCGCAGCGGTGACCGGCTGTTGTGCATCGATTCGAAGTTCCCGCTCGAGGCGTACCGGCGGATGCTGGATTCGGGAGAGGACGCGCGTAAAGAATTTTCGGTGGCGGTGCGCAAGCATGCTGAATCGATCGCCGAGAAATATATTTTGCCCGGCGAACATACCCTGGAATTTGCGTTGATGTTCGTGCCGTCGGAAGGCGTGTACTACGAGCTCCTGATGACCGAAGATTCGAAGTACGGGCGTCTGGATGAATTCTGCCGTTTGCTGAAGGTGTTTCCGGTGTCGCCTAATACTTGCTACGCGTATCTGTGTGCAATTGCCATGAGCCTGCGCGGGTTGAAGGTGGAAGAAAATGCCCGGCGGCTACTGGCTAGTATGGCGGGGCTGCAGAAGCAGTTCGAGGGACTATCGGACGCGCACAACAAGTTGGGAACTCATTTGCGGAACGCGCAGGGGACGTACGAGGAGGTGGCGAAAAAACTGGGACGGGCGCGCGATACTGTGGATTCGATGTCGGAAGGGACGCTGCCGGATTTGGAAGTGCTGCCGGAATTGCCTGCTGATGAAGCGGAGCCCGTGCCAAGAACTTCGCGGCTTTTTTCGGAGTAAGAACGTAAGTCAAAAACCCCACAGGTAAGCCCGACGTGTGGGTGAACGTCATTAGGTTGTACAGGACTCGGGCTAGTCAAATAAGCTACTGGAAGGCATCCTGGGAGTAAGGCCGTGCGATTGTTTTCACCCAATCGTCTCATTGCTCTGACCCTTCTGGCCGCAGGACAAGTCCTGATTTTGAAACCAGCTGTGGCCTATCCAATGCCAGCCGCACCGGGACAATCTTCGTCTTCGTCTACAGAATCTACCCCAGGCATTGAGCTACTCACTGACCCGAAAGGCGTGGATGTTAGATCTTACTTAGCTTCCTTGTTCTCGTCCGTTAAACGGAAGTGGTATGAAGGCATGCCTGCCTCAGCCCGGCGAGGTGACAAAGGAGTGGTTTCGGTTCAATTCCGAGTGCAGAAGGATGGAAAGCTGCTCGGTAGTTCTTTGAAGGTATCGTCAAGCTCTGGCAAAAAGGATTTGGATGACGCCAGTCTAAACGCGATTCGCAAGGCGGCACCCTTCGACCATCTACCAAGCAACTTTCCTCAGCCCTTCATAGAGATGCGTTTGTATTTCCAGTACAACATGGGCACATAGACGACGGCTTCTAGTCTCCCCGCAGGGCTTCGCGGGCGGAATCGATCCAGAAGCCGAATTGGCCTTGGGACGGGCCCGAGAAATAGTGCTGCAGCCCGCGTTCGATTTTGCGCGCTTCCTTGGGGTGCTTCTGGAGGCGTGCGATTAGCGGGTCGAGATGATGTTGCTGTTTGTCGGTGGCGTGGCGTCGAGCCTCGACCAGGAATTGTTCGGCAGCGTCGGGGTCTGGGGGCAGGCCGGATCTGTGGATCAATTTCACGGAGAAAGAGAAATCGCCGGGGGCGATGCCTTCCACAGTGAAGTCTGCGATGTTGTCTTCGGCGCCGTAGGTCCTCACTAGCTGCAGGTCGCCGTCGGGAAAGCGGAGGGTATTGGGAGTGTGATTCTTTACTTCCAGGTCCAGCCCGTGATTGGTTCCTACGGCGCGGACTTCCAATTTTGATCTTCTCCCTGGCCGGACCGGATGTGTGGTGGCGTCAAATTCGAATGAGACCACGGTTAGCGGCGCGGAAACCGCGTTGCCTTTGGAGTTGATCACGATTCTGGCCTCGCCGGGTTTGATGCGAGGCCCTGGGAGCAGCACCAGGGCCACCGGAGAAGCGGCGAGGACCAGGGCATGCTGTCCGCTGACGGTTACGTCGTTGGCGTCCGCGTCGCCTTGAAAGCCGCTGCCGCGGATTGTGAAGCCATCGCGCAGCGACACAAATGGCGGGACGTTGGCGATGGTCACCGGCGATGCAGCGGATTGTGGGACGACCACTGCAGCGGCTTGGCCCGGACCTACGGTGATCCTGGCGAGGAATGGGCCGTTGCCGGGTGGTACCGTGAATTTCGCGCGGCCGGTGGCGTCGGTGCGAATTACTTGACCATTTCCTATGTCCACCGGAACGCCGGGAACCAGGCGGCCGGTGGCGTCTAGAACCGCTAGCGTGGCGGGTTGGCCGGCTACTACGCGCGGGGGCAGGATGATTGAGCCGAGAGCGGTGATGGTTTGTGGCGCCGGCGGAGGTGGGCTCGGGCTGCTTGCGGCGGGAGAAACGGCTAGGGCGGCGATGGACGCGACGAGCAGTAATGAAGGAAGGGCGGCTCTGAGGCGCACGCCGTGATTATATTCGTCAGCGGGCGATATTCGATAGGTGATAGTTCGGGGGAATTTCGTGGCACAGGCGAGTACGCATTTCGCAGGAGACGTGTCACTGGAGCTCTTTTGGGACTTACCCCCACCCTTCCCAGCACCCGGGAAGAGTGGGGCACCCGAAAAAGACAAAGGCGTAAAACCGTAGAGACAGAGACAACAGCGACTACCACTGCGCAGCGCGGCGTCAGGGATCCAGGCGAATTACGAAGGCGGTGGAGTGGGTTTGGTCGTGGAGTTGGGCGGCTAGCTGCGAGGCGGCGTCTTCAGAGGCTACCCGGCCTACGCGGACGCGATAGAACATCCCGTTGGGCGAATCGTAGGGCACTACCGAGGTTGGCGCAAAGCGCTCGGCCAGGCGGTCGCGGAGTTTCTCGGCATTTTCTCTCTGCAGGAAGGCGCCTACCTGGACGGCGAAGAAACCGGCGGTGGGATTGGCGGTGCCGCCGACCAGTTCCAGGCGGACTTGCGCAGTGCCGGGGCCGAGCAGGTCAATGGCGCGCGCTGCAGAGAGAGACAGATCGATGATGCGATTGGCGACGAATGGGCCGCGGTCGTTGATGCGGACTTGAGTTTGTTTTCCGGTGGCGAGATTGGTGACGCGCACGATCGAATTGAATGGCAGGGTGCGATGCGCGGCGGTGAATTGATACATGTCGTAAATTTCACCGTTCGCTGCGCGGCGGCCGTTGAATGGGTCGCCGTACCAGGAGGCCACTCCTTCTTCCACATACTGGCCGGGAATCGCGGGCAGGCGTTCCCCAGGCGGCGGTGCGCCGGAGGGCGCCGATGCAGGCGGGGTGCGTGAGGGACGCGATGTGCCGGACGAGGGCTCGCTCGTGGGCGCCTGGGTGATCTGGGTGCGATGCGCGCACCCGGCAACCAGCAGCAGGGCCGCCGCCAGTTCCAGCGGGAGATACAAGTGGGAGCCCAACCGGCGCGGCGACGGCTGGCGGCTGGCAGGCGAACTCAAGCGTTGATCCGATTCAATTTTTCTGCCGCCATTTCAGCTATTATAGGTAGGCAAAAAACTTCACGCAAGGAACCTACTTGGCGCTCCCAATCCGTTGGCGCTGGAAATTCGAAAGATTCGTCGAACAGTTGAAGGTTTTTTTGGGAGGCGGCAAGAAGGAGCCGCCCCGGCCTCGTCTGTGCCCTGCGTGCGGCACGCTGGTAGGCGCCAGCGCGTCGAAATGCCACCAGTGCGGCGCGAGCATGACGTACTCGCTGGCCGCGGCCAGCCGTTCGCTGGGAGGCTTAATCAAGTCCGATGCGCCGGTTACCTACCTGATCCTGCTGGTGACCTGCGCGTTATTCGGTTTCAGCCTCATGGCCACCATTCGCGCGGCCGGCGAGTTCACCCCGCCCAGCGGCGGGATTGGGGGACTGTTTAACCTGGGAGCAATTTCCGGTTCAGTATTGAACCGGCTGGGAGCATCGCTGCCGCTACCGTACGACCTGCATCAGCCGTGGCGATTTATCATGGCGGTTTTTCTGCACGGCAGCATATTGCACATCGGCTTCAACATGTGGGTGATCATGGATGTGGGCCCACAGATTGAAGAGCTGTACGGGTCGGCGCGCTATTTGTTCATTTATGTTTTTACCGGCGCGTTCGGATATTTAGTGAGCTCGTTTTTTGGAAGATTTAGCGTCGGGGCGTCGGGCTCATTGCTCGGACTGATCGGGGTGATGCTGGCGTTGACTACCGGCCGGCATACGGCGGGCATGCAAATGCTGCGGTCGCAACTGATTCGCTGGCTGATCTATATCGCGGTGATGGGCGTGTTGATGCCGCAAATCGATAATTTCGCGCACATCGGAGGATTTGCCGCGGGCTATGCGCTGGGTCGAATCATGTTGGATCGCGCACCAGCCGATGCCGCGGAACGGAAGCGGGCGTATGCGCTGGGGTGGTTGGCTGGTGCGGCGGTGATGGTGAGTTTTGGTTTTATGGTGATGTATTTCCTGCAGACCGGCTGATCGGTAGAATCTTCAGAACAATGCGACGGCAAAACAGCCACACTCAAACTCGACATCTGGGACCATTCAACGGCTAAGTTCCAAACGCCCACCGTTCCCAAAACCGGGGAAGAATGGGGGCACCCGGAAAAGATAAGAGTGTCGAACCGTGAGTCAAAACCACCACCTGCACTGGCTAAATTTCAAAACACGGGGAACTCTGAAGCCGTGACACCACTAGGGTTGGGAGTGGAGACGCTTCGAGCCGCTGATGGCGTAGTGGAAGCCGGAAATCAGAACCAGGGCGGCTACCAGGTAAGTGCAGATCTCGCGGGCTACCGATAGCGGGTGGCTGATCGTTAGTTGCAGGACGATCACGATCAGAACTAACAGAATTTCAACGGTGGTGGCGGCTTTTCCCCAAATGCTGGGCGGGAACGTCATCGAGCCGACTGCGGCTAGAATCACCGCGCAGGCGGTCAGGATCAGCACGTCGCGGCCGAGAACCATAATCGCCAGCCACCAACCGATTTTACCTTTTAACGCCAGGACCAAGTAGGAAGACGATAGCAGCAGCTTGTCCGCGATGGGATCCAGGTAGGCGCCTAGGGGCGTGCGTTGGTTCAGGACGCGAGCCAACAGGCCATCCAAGCCATCGCTGAGGCCTGCTGCAATCAGAATTCCTAGCGCCAAATCGTAACGGTCGTAGTGGATGGCCATGATCAGAAACGGCAGGAATCCCAGGCGGATTAAGGTGAGCTGATTGGGGACGCTGAAGATGCGGGTCTGCATGAGGAGATTCCGGGCTGAGCACCGTCAGGAAAATTGCGCTAGATAAGACTTCAGCGACTGGCCCACCTTTCTCTCAAAAATATCCGCCAGCGAGGGAATCGCACCGCAGGGTTCATCCAGAGAAATTCGTTCGATGCGCAGCATGGGCAGAAAAAGAGTGGGCAGACCCATGGGAGCGCCCTCGCCTTCGGGATGGAGGACCTGGCGTATGAATTCGTCGAAGGAATTTACGTCGACCGCGCGCAGGGTGACTCCTGCGGTGGAAATCTCCATCAGCTCTCCCCAAACCTTTTCTTTGGGGGTGTGAACGCTGACGACTACGATCGAATGTGGTTGCATGTCGTGTGGTCCGGCCCAGATATTACCTTAGAACCGGGTTTGGGGCACGTGGGTCGGGGCGGGGAGATTCTTGGCGTGCACTAGGTTGGCGTGGGATATTGAGTTCAGGATTCCATCACTTTTATGTGCGGGGCTTGGCGGAGTTGGGGCTCGGTGGCCTTTTGGACTTCTTCGGCGGTGACCCCTGGGGCTAGTTCGCGGAGGACTAGGCCCTCGGGCGTGACGTCGATCACTGCGAGTTCGGTGACTATGATGTTGACTACGCGAACGCCAGTCAAGGGCAGCGTGCACTTCTTCACGATTTTGGGCTTGCCGTCCTTGGTGGAGTGTTCCATGGCCACGATCACGCGGCGGGCGCCCGCCACCAAATCCATCGCCCCACCCATGCCCTTCAGCATTTTGCCGGGGATGGCCCAATTGGCGAGGTTGCCTTTTTCGTCTACCTCCAGCGCGCCGAGAACCGTCAGGTCGATACGTCCGCCGCGAATCATGGCAAAGGATTCAGCGCTGGAGAAATAACTCGTGCCCGGAATCTCCGTGACCGTTTCCTTGCCTGCGTTGACCAGGTCGGGGTCCTCCTCGCCTTCGAAGGGAAATGGCCCGACGCCGAGCATGCCATTTTCCGATTGCAGGATCACTTCCATACCGGGCGGAAAGTAATTGGCGACCAGCGTGGGCGTGCCGATGCCCAGGTTGACGTAGTAGCCGTCGCGCAGTTCCTGCGCCACGCGGCGGGCAATCATTTCACGCTTGTCAGTGACCGGCGGCATTCTAAATTTCCTCCGGTGGCAACGGCGCGGGGCTCACGGCCGCTGGCGCACGGTGCGGCGCTCAATTCGTTTGCGATGATCTCTGCCCTCGAAAATGGCGTCGACGTAAATTCCCGGGGTGTGGATGTGATCGGGGTCGAGCTCGCCCAGTTCGACGATCTCTTCCACCTCGGCGATGACGCGATCGGCCGCGGTGGCCATCATCGCGTTATAGTTTCGCGCGGTCTTGCGATACACCAGGTTTCCCCAGCGGTCACCTTTCCAGGCCTTGATAAACGCGAAATCGGCGCGAATCGAGGTATCAGCAGGTACGGCCGGCCATTGAATTCGCGCATCTCTCTGCCCTCCGCGACCATCGTGCCGTAGCCGGTGGGAGTGTAGAACGCGGGGATGCCCGCGCCGCCGCAGCGAATTCTTTCCGCCAGAGTGCCTTGGGGGTTGAGTTCGACGTCGATTTCCTTGCTGAGCACCAGTTGCTCGAACAATTTATTTTCGCCGACGTAGGTGGCGATCATTTTCCGCACTTGGCGGGACTGCAGCAGGACGCCGATTCCGAAGTCGTCCACCCCGGCGTTGTTGGAGATCAAGGTGAGATCGCGGGAACCCTTGTCGCGGAGGGCCGCGATCAGGTTTTCGGGAATGCCGCACAGGCCGAAGCCGCCCATCAGGATTGTCGCGCCGTCGGGAATGTTGGCGACAGCGCTTGCGGCATCGGCGATGCGTTTATCCACTGCAGAGTCTCCGTAGCCCGAGGAACCGGAAGAAGGAGTTTACTGTAAGTTGCGCAGAATTTTGTAGACTCCGTTGGCGGCGGCGAATTCGTCTTCCAATTCCCGCCGCGCAGGACGTTTCGCAGATGATCTATGGCCTGAGAAATGCGATCGAGGGTGCGCTGAATGTTTTCCGTATTGGTGAGGCAAATGTCGCGCCAGACGCTATAGGGGCTGCCGGCCAGGCGCAGGGCGTCGCGCAGGCCGCGGCCCGCCAGGGTAAGCGGCAGGCCGGTTTGGTCGGTTCATCGAGCACCACCCGCGCGAGCGCGACGGCGGCGAGCTGCGGCAGGTGCGAAACGACGCCCACGGCCCAGTCATGCGTCTCCGCATCGATCCAAACCGGCTGAGCGCCGATGGCACGGAGCAACTCGGCGAAATTCTGGACGCGCGCGTCGGAGTCATCTTCCTGTGCGATCAAAGCGTAACGCGCGCCACGAAACAGATTGGCGTCGGCACGTTCGATTCCCGAAGCTTCTTTGCCGGCCATGGGATGCCCGCCCAGAAACCGGGCGCTGCCGTCCGCGGTGAAATGCTGCTGCGCCAGTTTGCAGACTACCGCTTGGTGCTGCACGCATCGGTGACCAGCGCGCCAGGCTTTGCAGCTTCGGCGATGTCGGGCAGAAAGTCGAGAGCGGCGTTCGCGGGCAACGCGATGTAAACCAGGTCGGCATCGCCGACGGCGGAACCGAGGGTGTCCGCCGATTCGTCAACCGCACCCAGTGCTTTGGCGCGAGCCATCGCCTCGGAGCGGTCCCACCCAGCGATTCGCGCGCTGGGGAGTTCCTTGCGCATGGCCAGCGCGAAAGAGCCGCCGATCAAACCGGTGCCGAGCATGGCGACGCGAGGAAAAGCCGCGGATACCGGCGAGGCCATCATTCCGCCACGCGCCGGCCAACTGCCGGTGCGATGATGCGCAGTTCCGTCATGAGTTTCGCGAATTGATCCGGGAAGAGCGATTGCGCGCCGTCGGAAAGAGCGTGCTCGGGATCGTTATGGACTTCGAGCAGAAGTCCGTCGGCGCCGGCAGCGACGGCGGCGCGGGCCATGGGAGCCACCTTGTCGCGGCGTCCGGTGCCGTGCGATGGATCGGCCACGATCGGCAGGTGCGAGAGTTTCTGGATCACCGGAATCGCGGCGATATCGAGGGTGTTGCGGGTAGAAGTCTCAAACGTGCGGATGCCGCGCTCGCACAGAATCACGTTGTAGTTTCCGCCGGACATGATGTATTCGGCGCTCAGCAGCAGCTCTTCGATGGTGGCCGACATGCCGCGCTTCAGCAGCACCGGCTTGCGCACCTCGCCCAGCGCGCGCAGCAAATGATAGTTCTGCATGTTGCGCGCGCCCACCTGCAATATATCGACGTACGGCATCAGCAGGACATTTGCGAAGGGTCCATCACCTCGCTGACCACCAACAAGCCGTTGCGGTCGGCCGCGGTGCGCATCAACTTCAGGCCTTCCTCGCCCATGCCTTGAAAGGTGTACGGCGAGCTGCGCGGCTTGAATGCGCCGCCGCGCAAGAGTCCGGCGCCGGCGCGAGCCACGCTCTCGGCGATAGTATTGATCTGCTTCGGATTCCACGGCGCAAGGTCCGGCAGCAACCACCACTTCGGGGCCGCCGATTTTGACGCCCTTGCCAATATCCACGACGGTGCCTTCGGGCCGAAACTGGCGGCTGGCGAGCTTGTATGGCTGGGTGATGCGCACGACTTCGCGCACGCCCTCGAGCAACTCGATATCGCGGGTATCGAAATCGGGACGCACGCCCACCGCGCCGAGCACCGTTTGGGTTTCGCCAGTGGAACGATGAATATCGAAGCCGTGAGACCAGACGGTCGATCACATGCTGGATCTGTATGTCGGTCGCTTCCGCGTGCATAACTACAACCATTAGACTCTCCCCAAATACCGGATATTTGTCCCTGTCGGGTAGCCTGTGACGAAAAGGGCCGCTAAAAATTCCTCGCGATTTAATCTTCGGCGTAGCCTGCCGTTCCTGCAGAGCTTCGCGGGTCTCCAGCGAACGCGCTTCGTCGATCACCCGCTCGAACAGGCGGCGAATCGCGGTGTCGTCGAGTGGACCGGAGTTGCCGCGTTCGGCGTTTTCAACACTTCTTTCTCGCGATCCGGCTGATATAGCGGCAGACCCACGGCGCGCTTCAGGCGGCCGATTTCGATAGCGCATCGCGCTCGCTCGTTCAACAGTTCGACCAGCTGGCGATCGATTTCGTCGATTCGGCGGCGCCAATCTTCGATCGATTCCGGTGTCATGGGTTGCCATCCTTGGCGCGCCGGCTGACGCCTTCGCGTCCCGCTGCTTCAAGCGGCCAACCAGTTCGCCTACCGCTTCGGCGGCGGCATCCGCGGAAGAAGCCTGCTCCACCTCTGCGACAATCGCCGAGCCCACCACTGCGGCGTCGGCGATCCCGCCAAGCACGGAAACGTGCGACGGCAGCGAAATGCCGAATCCCACCGCGATGGGCAACCGCGTTTGCGCGCGCACCCGCCGGACCAACGCCGGCAGGCCCTCCGGCAGCGAGTCCCGCGTGCCGGTAACGCCGGTGCGCGAAATCACATACAGAAACCCGGACGAGGCCTGGGCGATGAGCGCGAGGCGGTCGTCGGTGGACGTAGGCGCGGCTAGAAAAATCGTATCCAGTCCCCGCGCCTGCACCACCGCCCGGTACTCCGGTGACTCCTCGGGCATCAGATCGGTGATCAGCACTCCGCTCGCGCCCGCAGCCGCAGCTTCCGCGGCGAACTTACCGAGCCCCATCTGCAGTATGGGATTGTAATAGCTGAAGAGCACCAAGGGCACCGCAGTTTTCACCCGGAGCTTCCCCACCAGCTCCACGACCGAAGGCAGCGACGTCCCGCTGCGCAGGGCTCGCTCGCTAGCGCGCTGGATCACCGGGCCGTCCGCGAGCGGATCGCTGAACGGCACGCCCAGCTCGATCACGTCGGCTCCCGCAGCGGCTGCGGCGAGCACAATTTTTTCCGTGGCGTCGAGCGTGGGATCGCCGGCGGTGACGTATGCCACCAGGCCCATTTCACCTGCCTGCGAAAGCTCATGGAACTTCGCGGCAATTGGACGCACGGCGGAAGACGGCGTTACGGACAGAGTGGCGGGGGTTTCAGACATGTTGCGCCAGAATCTCCATATCCTTGTCGCCGCGCCCGGAAATATTCAGAATCCAGATTTCGTTGGGGCTGGCTTTTGGCGCGCGTCGAATTACTTCAGCAACCGCGTGGGCCGATTCGAGCGCGGGGATGATGCCTTCGGTGCGCGCCAGGGTGCGCGCGGCGTCGAGCGCCGCGGCGTCATCCACCGCCGTGTATTCCGCGCGGGCTGTTTGCGAGAGCCAGGCGTGCTCCGGTCCCACCGCTGCGTAATCGAGGCCCGCGGAAACGGAATGGGTGGTGGCAATTTGGCCGTCGCCATCCTGTAACACGTAGGTGTAGGTGCCCTGCAGGACGCCCAGGCCGCGCCGGTAAATCCCGCGTGCGCCGCCAGCCGCGCGGCGTGTTCGCCCAATTGCTTTCCGCGGCCTCCGGCTTCCACGCCGGTCATTGCCACCCCTGCATCACCCAGAAATTCGTGGAAGAGTCCGATGGCGTTCGAGCCACCTCCCACGCACGCGAAAAGATGGTCCGGCAGGCGGCCTGCGGCCTGCAGAATTTGCGCGCGGGCCTCGCCGCCGATGATCGACTGGAAATCGCGGACCATCATCGGGTAGGGATGAGGTCCAAGCGCCGAGCCCAACAGGTAATACGTATCGCGGACGTTGGTTACCCAATCCCGCATCGCTTCACTGATGGCGTCCTTGAGGGTGCGGCTTCCGGCGTCGACGCCCACCACTTTCGCGCCCAGCATATTCATGCGCGAAACATTCAGCGCCTGGCGCTTCATATCTTCGGTGCCCATGTAGACGATGCAATCCAGATCCAGCAACGCCGCCACCGCCGCGGTGGCCACGCCGTGCTGGCCCGCGCCGGTTTCGGCGATCACTCGTTTTTTGCCCATGCGCTGGCACAACAAGCCTTGCCCCAGGCAGTTATTGATCTTGTGCGCCCCGGTATGCAGCAAATCTTCGCGCTTCAGGTAAATCGCCGGGCCGCCGAGGTGCTTCGACAATCTTTCCGCGTGAAACAGCGGCGTGGGACGCCCGGCGAAATCGCGCAGCAGTTCCGCGAGCCGATTCTGGAAGGCAGGGTCGGCTTTGGCCGCGTCGTAGGCACTTTCCAGCTCTTCGAGCGGCGCCATCAGGGTTTCCGGCACGTATTGCCCGCCAAAGGCGCCATACCGCCCGCGCGAGCCAACTGCCGCTTCTTGGGAACCGCTGGAAAGTGTCATTCCATCTCCCTCGACGCGTTGTCTACTGCGCGCACTAATTCCTCCATGCGCATGGGGTCTTTTTTCCCGGGGCTGTTTTCGACCCCGCCGCAAACGTCAATCGCAAATGGACGAGCCGCGCGAATCGCCGCTCCCACATTCTCGGGAGTGAGCCCGCCGGCTACGATGATCGGACCGTACTTGCGCGAGCGCCGGGCGATCGCCCAGCTAAAAGTTTTCCCGGTGCCGCCGTGGCGGTTGGGCGAATGACCATCGAGAAGAAAAAATTCGGCTTCGCTGTAGCGATCCAGATTTGCGGGTTGAAACCGTGGTCCCACTTGAAACGCCTTGATCACCGGATAGTGATGCGCTAGCTCCCGCACCGACGAGGGCGACTCGCTTCCGTGAAGCTGGAGCAGATTCAAATCCACCGCGCGCGCCAGCTTCAGAATGTCTTTCGCGGGCGCGTTCACGAATACGCCCGCGGTCTGGATGCGCCGCGGCAAGCGGCCGGCAATGCGCCGGGCGTCGTCGGGAGCGATGTAGCGCGGACTCTTGGCATAGAAATTAAATCCCAACACGTGCGCGCCGGCCTCTACGGCGTGCCGAGCGTCGGTCCAATTGGTGATCCCGCAAATTTTGATTCGTATCATACGGTCTCTGCGCACTCCCAGATGTGATTCACTGCCCTAAGTCGCGCCCTAAGTCGCGATCGATCCGCTGGAGAGGGCTGCTAGAATTTCTTGCAGACCTTCCGCGGGGTTCGGACGACTCATAAATTGTTCGCCAATCAGGAAGGCATCGAAGCCCGCCCGGCGCAATTTCTCGATGTCTTCGGCGGAATGAATTCCGGATTCGCTTACCGCGATGCAATTGTCTGGAATCGAATCGATCAAAGCCAGCGAAGTTTCCAGCCGCACGTCGAAGGTAGTGAGGTCGCGATTGTTCACACCGATAATGCGCGCGCTTGCGGCTGTAGCGCGGGCGATTTCGGCCAGGGTGTGAACTTCCACCAGTGGCTCCATCTTCAATTCCCTACCTAACGCGAGCAGCTCCACCAGTTGTTCGTCGGTGAGAATCGCCACGATCAGCAGGAAGGAATCCGCGCCTGCGGCGCGGGTTTCCCACACTTGCCAGGGGTCGACGATGAAGTCTTTGCGCAGGATGGGGATGCCTGCTACCTTGCGCGCTTCCCGCAGATGGAGCAGCGAACCTTGGAAAAATTCTTCTTCGGTCAAGACCGACAGGGCGGCGGCTCCGGCGGCTTCGAACGTCTGGGCTAACTCAGCTGGCCGGTAGTCTTCCCGGAAAACACCGCGCGAGGGAGAGGCTTTCTTGGATTCGGCGATTACGTTCCAACCGACACGCGAGAGTGCGCCGGCGAAATCGCGTGGCGGCGGGGCTTTTTCTTTCGCGGCGATCTTCAGGGCGACCAGCGGTAAGACGCGCTGGCGATGTGCAATGGCATCGCGGCGCGCGGACACAATGCGTGCAAGAATATTCCCCGGATTTAGTCCCGCAGTCATGGCAAAAGTATAGGGTATCCCTGTCGAGGCAGGGGGGAAAAGTCGCTTCCGCTATGCTAGACGCCACGTGGGCAGATGTCAATTTCAGTCGGGGGGCAGCGGTTTGCTGTGGTGTTGAAGGTGGGTGGCGCACCCTTCGCATTTAAGGGTGCGGGTTTTGATCTCGCGTTCTTGCTCTCCGCCGCCAGAATAGTTGTGTCAACGGCGTCTACTGCTTGGGCTCAGTGGCTAGTAGGCTGCCGGAGAAGCGGATGGGGATGCCGAAATTGGACCCTCCGAAACCGCTTAGGACTGCGAACGTTACTCCGATCACTTTGCCGTCGCGGTTCAGCAGTGGGCCGCCTGAGCCCCCGTGGGTGGTTTGGGCGTCGAAGACGATTTTGTCTTCCAGCACGTCGCCAATGTGGCCCTGGGTAATCAGCGGGTGAATCAGGCCGCGGCGCGATAGCTCGTCTAAAATTTGCGCGACGTCGCCGCCGCTGTCTTTCATGATTTTCTGGACGGTATCTTCATCGGCGCGCGCCAGAATCGCGGCTAGCCCTGTGGCGTAGCCAATCGAAATTACCGATTGCCCGGAGATAGCGGCACTTTTCGCGGCGTCTATCGGAAGAACGGGGCGGCTTAGTCCGTTCAGCGCGATTTGCACGGAAGCTAGATCGGAGTCCGAGGAAATCTTTTCGATTTCGGCGCGCAGCGAAGCGGGATTGCCGGGGAAATATGCGGTGATCGACGAAATTTCCGGCTGCACACCTTGACTCATCATCGCGCTTAAGTCGTCGTCTTTCCACCACGGCTGCGCGACGTGACGGTTGGTGAGCGCGCGGCCTCCCGGGCCAGCCAAAAAGCCGGTGCCGAAGCCGTCGAGGCGGACTTCCGGTCCGCGGCCCCCCACTGTGTAAATCGGATGGCCGTCGCTATCTTGTAGCGGTTCACCTTGGGGATTGATGCCGGCGTAACGGATGCGCTCGCCACTGTCCTTGTCGCGAAATGCTACCGCGACGTGCAACAGGCACACGCTGGCTACGTCGCTGGTGATCACGTCTTGTGCGGTATTGCGTTGGTTCTCGACGCGCTGGAGGCGGGCATTGGTCTCCGCGAGTTGCTTCTGCAGGGCCGGAATACTCGAGGCGTCTGAGGTGGCCATCTGCTGCTTCAGGTCCGCAGCCTTCTGCTCTAAATCCTGGTGCGATTCAGCTTCGGCGGCGATGCCGGTTTCGGAACGAAGCTTACGGGCCTCGGCAATCAAATCTCCCTGGTGGATGACGCCGCGTTCCAGGCGGCCGATGGCGGCGTTGGCCAGCTTCATCTGTTTGGTGGCGTTGTGCGAGAAGAGGAAGAAAACTACGGCCATCAACGCGGCGACAACGCAGATGCCGATAAAGCCCAATTTCAGAGCGCGGTCCAGCGAGAAGGCATCCTTGGTCATTTTCTCGGTGACTGCCAGCGCTTCGAAGGCGGTGTGCGCGATTTGCTGGCCCTGTTCGGCGATGGCCACCTTTTGCCGCAGGTCGTCAATTTCGCGGCGGGCGCGAAGCTGGCCGCGAACTCGCGCCAGCAGCTCGGTGCGGTCCCACGGTGGAGACAGGACCGCATCGGCGCCGAGATCCAGGATGGTGGCGCGTTCGGCGGCCTGTGCTGCCAGAACGATCACGCGAATATCGCGCGTCGCACTGGAGCCCTTTAGCCCAGGCAGCATTTCGTGAAAGCCGTTGGCCGGGTTGGCCGGGTTTCCGGGAGCGGCGGGATCACCGCTTGCCGCGGCTTCGCCGGTGGACGGTTCTGCTCCGGCGGCAGAGGTTAGATCAACCACCAGCAATTGCGGGGGAGCGGCGTGCAAGGACGGGCGCGCTACAGCCGCAGATTCAAATAGCAGCACGTCGTAGCCGGCTTCTTGCAGATCCGACTGCGTGGTGCGTCGCCATTCGGAGTCGGCGGCTATGATTACGATTTTTTCCCGGGTGCCGGTCATGGCGGCCTCAGTCAGAGTTCGGGGACTTCGGTACAACCGGAGGGATTCGGAGCATCGAGTCGGCGTCCCCGGCAGAGGTTTCTATCCTAGAGGAAAATCTGGACAACGCAAGTGGGGCAAATCCTGTAGGGATGAGGTTCGGTCTAAATTTGGGCCTCGTCTGGGAAATCTGTGGGTAACTGGCGGGCTCAGCGCTGAGGTTGATTGAGGAAGCGGTGGAGTTTGCGGCAGGTCGCATCGAGGGAGTGTTGCTGTTCTTCCGAGCCGTTGTGAATCAGTGGGCCGCCGTCGGCATGAACCGCCTCGCGAAGAAGTCGCTGCGCAGCAACCTTTCTCAGAGAAGGCGTGTAGTTCAGGTCGCGGATAATTTCTCCACCCAGTGTCCAGAGATTGTCTACGTGCCGGCGAATGGTCTTCGAAGAAAGACTGGATGCGGCCAGATGCTCGATGAATGGCCGGAGGCAAGCAACCAGTTCTTCCCCTGGCGGCAGGTCTTTTTCCAGTCCCATCCACGAGCGCGGCCAGTTGTCCAGATCGCGGCAGTAGGCGGAAGCATTGGAGGACGCCGCCGCGGTAGCCGCGCGGTTTACTTGGCCAGTCTTGGCCTTGAAAATAGTCGGTGCCATGGAACTGCTCACGATTCTAAACCACTGCCATCGCCATCGGGGATTTGTTTACCAACACGCCCGCTTTAGCCCCGACCAGAAAAGCATCGAAGTAAACGTCCGACCGCGGGAGGGCTCCGCGGCGGTCTGCTCCGGGTGCCACCAGCCGGCACCGGGTTACGATCATCTTCCCGAGCGGTGTTTTGAGTTCATTCCGCTGTGGGGCTTGCTGGTGTTCCTGCTCTACCGCATGCGCCGCGTGGACTGCCGGAATTGTGGGGTGGTGGTCGAGGAGGTTCCCTGGGGCGACGGTAAGCACCAGTTGACCAGAGCCTATATGTTGTTTCTGGCGCGCTGGGCGCGGAAACTCTCCTGGAAGGAAACCGCCGAGGCCTTCCACACTTCCTGGGACCAAGTATGCGACGCCGTTGAGTATGTGGTCGGCTGGGGCCTGGAGCATCGCACCCTGGAGTCGATCCGCGCCATGGGTGTGGATGAAATCCAGTACGCCAAGGGCCACCAATACCTGACCCTGGTCTACCAAATCGACCAGGGACTGACCCGCTTGCTGTGGGTCGGCAAGGAACGCACCATCGAATCCTTCCAGGGTTTCTTCACCGTCATTGGAGAGCCCCTCGCGGCGCAGATCGAGTTTGTCTGCTCGGACATGTGGGCGCCTTACCTGGACGTGATCCGCCAGAAATGTTCCCAGGCGCTGCACATCCTCGACCGCTTCCCCATCGTCGCCAAGATGACATTGCGGCTCACACCTGTTGTGCATCATTCGGTTGTGTCTCTGGTCCACTTCCTTCTGAAACCGCGCGTACAGGTTTAGCGGAAAGCCTGAAACCATTGCCCTAGCCCTCCGGGCGGAGCCGAATTGGCTGCCCGGAGGGGGTTGGCGGCGGCTGGGGCGTTCCCGAGGCGCTGGAAGGCTTTGTGACCACCTTGGCGGGTGGTTCTGTGGCTTGGGCTATGACACCCGCGCTGAGTCGATAGGGCCTCCAACCTAATATCTGTGGAAATGTCGGCTGCCCAGACCTTAATTGGCCAGACTGTCTCCCACTACCGCATTCTGGAAAGACTTGGCGGCGGCGGGATGGGTGTCGTCTACAAGTGCAGCGATGTGGGAACGATCGGCTGGAGTGATGTTGAACGCAGAGCCGCTGTCCCAATGATGATCGTCGCTCGGGGGCTGCTGAAGCCACGGAGCAAACGTGATATCGGATCCGCTGACCGTGGTGCAGCCCGCTGCTCCGGGGCCATCCGGGCAACCCCAATAGTTCTCGGATGCGTTGATGCTGCCGGTACACACCGTTGCGGCGTCGAAGGCGCAAACGTCCGCGACACCGATGTTGCCGCCACCTAGATCATTCAAATGAATGTCCACTTCAGCCGGAGTGTTCACCGCAATATCCACCTGCTCGTCGCGGATCACGTTGTACGCGATGACCGTGCCATAAACCGGCGAGCCGCCGTCGCCGCTATTGATGTTGATACCCACGTTGCCAGGCGTGGCGGTGTCGGCCTGATCCGCAAGGTTTTTCGCAATGAAGTTGCCAATGATCACGTTTCCGTCCATGCTATCGGCCGGCAGCCCGAACGCCGGGCCGACGTGCGTGTGGAGGTCCACGCCTCCGAGGCCATTGCCAATGAGTTTGTTATGAATTACCAAATTACCTTCCACGCGCCCCGGCTCGTTCCCATCGGAAAAGAGGCCTACTCCGCTGCCGCCAATCTTTACGCCATTGGCGATGGAGACGTTTTCTGCCACAGTGTTGTGATCGACGCCGTAATGAGGAGCAAAGGGCGGAGAAACGTGTCCGGTCGGCGGATGCGAGGCAAGCACGATGCCGCACTCCAGAGGATTATTCACGAGACTGTTGCGTAGCAGTATGTTGTCGTGGCTTTCCACAGTTTCATCGCTGATGAGGATGCCGTCGGCGTTGCCGGTCATGGAATTATCCGACACGACCGAATGGCTTGTTCCAATCAGGTGAAGGGCGCCGCCGCAGTCCCCGCTTTCATCGTTTTCGTAGACTCCATTTCCGGGCTGGCCCGGGCATCCCATGGTGGCGCCAGTGAATTCCAGACCGGGAGAGGCGTCATTGTTATTGATGTGATTATTGCGGATGGTCACGTTCGACGCGCTCACAACTATAATTCCCTCGAACATGGCGTTCTCCACGGTGAATCCGGCGATGGTCACGTTAGCAAGGCCGGGATTGTCGAAGCCGTCCACAAAAAAGCCATGCGCCAAGCCAGTGGCGTCGACAGTGACACGATCGGCGTCCTCACCGAGGATCGAAAGCGGAATGCCGATCGTGACCTGCTCGGTGTAGGTACCGTGAGCAACCTTGATCACGTCATTCGCGGAGGCGTGATTCACGGCTGCTTGAATCGTCGAGTAGCAACCATGTGAGCCGGTGGGATTGACGCAGAGGCTGCCAGCCGTAGCAGTCTGGGAAAAGACCGGGAAAAGAATGACACAGCAAAGCATCAGCCCAGAGCGAAGGCTAATTACATTCATGGACGTTCTCCTTTTTGAGTCCACAGCGCGAGCAGGCATCAGGTGGGTGAACGCGAGAAGCTCATTCCTCGACCTGTGCCGATCGGGCTGTCTGTGTGAGGGGCCTAGCCGGGAGTTCCTGCTGGGAGCAACCGGTGATGCGCATGCTAACGCTTCGGCTGCGTTCTCACAATGAGAAATCCAAGCGCGAACTGAGCAAATTTCGCGATGCAAGTTAACCATAATCGGTGGATTCCCCCCTACCCTCTTTCTGTACAGAGTGCGCAAGCCATAGAAAAGACGAGAGATGGCGAAAAGTATTTGCACCAACAAGAGGGCGGCGGACGCAGAAAAGCAAAGGGGTTAGGGCGGCAGGCGTACATCGGGCAGGGTTCTCTACTGTACCGATTCTCTCAAGGAGATGCCACCTTGGCATACAGCAACACATCATCGTTTGTGTCCGCATATTTCGAGAAGATAGCTCCATGACCTTGGACGGATTTCGCCAATCGCTCACCGCGACCGCGCCGCCAGCCGGACTGACGCACGCTCTTGCCGGGCTTTGGTGGGATGCGAAGCACGACTGGGCGCGGGCGCACGAGTCTGCTCAGCGGGACGAAGGCGTCGAGGGATCGTGGGTTCACGCCTACCTGCATCGCAAGGAACGCGAACAGAGCAACGCCGCCTATTGGTACAACCGGGCGGGCAAGCCCGTGTGCCAGGAGCCGATGGATGCGGAATGGGCGAGCATTGTGACAGCTTTATTGGATAGACCGAAATCGGCTAGCAGGATCGCGACAGCCGCCATCCACATTTCCGTGCCGAGTATGAGTTTCCGGCGGTCAAAAATGTCACCGATAGCACCCGCTGGAAGGGCGAGTAGAAAAAATGGCAACGCGGCCGCTGTCTGAATCAGAGCGACATACGTAACGCTGGTGGTGAGCGAAGTCATAAGCCATGCTGCGCCAACGCTCTGCATAAACGCGCCGATATCCGAAACCAAATCGGCCACCAGAAGATTACGGAAAATCGTGACGCGAAGGGGAGGCCATGGACTGGAAACGGACTTCGCTTGCTGCTTGGCGCGCGGCATCATGATGCGACTCTATTATTAAAGAATGTCATCTGTCATGAGGATAGGGCGTGGTTCGCTGAAGTCCAGATCGAGACCAATCTTGCACCGGGATTTCAATAAGAGGCTGGGCCTTGAGATATCTCAGTTGTCGATAGCGATCACTCAACCCGCGTTGCTCACTCAAAAGTGAGTCTCTGCGATCTAGGAAAGAAGTCTACTTGCTGTGTGCGAAAATAGATTCTTCCGCAGTGATGTCGTCGCGTTCTTTTCTCAGATCGAGTCAAAGCCTGCCGAAGATGCCCATGTATATGTTTGCGACCCAGACCAGCGAGAAGCCAGCAATCAGATACCCACGCCAATCCGGATACAAAGGTTTGTATCGGGTAATTATCAGGAAGGCTACGGTAACATAGTGGCTGAAACAAGATTCGCAGGTAAAGAGATAAAAGAATTTGCGCTCGAAGATAATGCGTTTGGTACTGTTGTTTCGGCTGAACCAATCCAATCGTCCTGATCGCACGCTCCGCTTTAATCGGAATAAACTTACAACCTGGCGTGGGTTCGAATGCCATCTCAGGCATTACGGAAATTGCTATCCCAGCTCTGACCATGTTCAGTATTGTAAGAAAGCAACCACTCTCGAAGACGATTCGGGGTTCCACATTATCCGCGCGGAACGCCGACAAAGTATCGTCGCGAAAACAGTGACCGTCTTTGAGTATCAGAAAAGGCGCGCCGGATAGTTGCTGGAGCGTTATCTGTTTCTCTTTATGCAGAGGGTGATTTTCCCCGACAATTGCAAAAAGCTTTTCCCGCGTCAGTTCAACGCACGAAACATCATTAGAGTCAACGGGGAGAGGCATCAGTGCCAGATCGATTATCTTTTCAGGCACCGCCAGGCACCGCTTTTTCCCAGAGCCGGACAGCGAAGCTAGTGGCTGAAGACCGATGTCCAAATCCTTGCCCGGTCGGTTGGACCGGGGGAGGCTCCCGTGCCGAAGCGAACATTCAAGAGCAGCATTCAGCCCGCCACGCGTGATGCAAAGCCCGGCCTGCTGGAGCAGTTCCAGCTCTCGTGTCAACTGCGGTCTTTTCGCAGCTTCGCCATGACACAGTCGATGATTGGGTCGGAGACACTGTGAGGTAATTCGAACGAACCACTTTCAGTTACGATTTTGACGGTCTTGAGGCTGGTATCGTAGAGCACTTGGCAAGCGCGGCACTGGGACAAGTGCAGAGTGAGTTCCTTGCGGATCTCCGGTGATACCTGGTTCTCCATGTAGTCAGCGAACTCCGCGAAGAATTCCTCGCATGTGATCATTTAACTGCTCCCTTGGTACTGGCCGTGAAGTGAGGCGAAAGCCACTCTCGCAGCATGAGCCGTCCCCTGAGCAGACGCGTCTTCACGCCTGGCACGCTTAGCCCCAACTCCCTGGCAACTTCATCTGTTGAAAGCTGCTCGATATCGCGGAGGACCACTACGACTCGGTACTTGGCGGGAAGCCCCAAGATGCCCGCCTCAACGAGTTGCTGGATTTCCGATTTAGAATGCAATTGTTCGGGGTTGTCCGCCCAAGACCGCACTTGACGAGGGCGAAAGTCGCCCTCATCCTCGCGCTCAGGCTCATCCAGGCTTTCTACGTTTTTTCTGCCCCGTAACCGCTGCAGCGCCGTATTCCTGGCAATACTGACCAGCCACGTGGAAAACTTCGACCGCCCCTGAAATCCGCTGATGTGCTTGAATGCACTCAAGAGGGTATCCTGCAGGCTATCCTGGGCATCGGCAGGGTTTCCCAACATGGCCATCAGAGTGCGATAAATCAACTGGGTATGGTGGCGAACCAACTCTTCAAAGGCCTCGAGCTTCCCACCCTGCGCCTGGGCGACCAATTCAACGTCCAGGTCCTGGAGTATGCCGCCAAGAGAAACTCCGCCCCCACGACCCATACGAGTGGCGACAGCGTCCGAAAGATGCGCTTTGTTTTCTTCAAAGACCGGAGGGGGCGCAAAATCCGGTTCGATTCCCAGTCCCATTTGGAGGGTATTAGCAAAATTATTGAGAGCGGTTACCACCACGCATTCCAAAATTTGTTCTTCGCTGAAACCAAGCGCTTGAAGCTTGACAACGTCTCGACGAGAAAACCCCGGACCGCGCGTTCCCAATTTGATAGCGAAGTCCAGCAGTCCCTTGTCGGCCACCGAGAGGTTGGACTCATGATGGTCCACGGCGATCTGATCGCCCTCCTCCGAGGGCATACCTAAGCCGCGCAATAGGTTGCAATGCATGGCAACACAATAAGAGTTGAGATTCGCTGCCGACACGGCCAGCAGGATGGATTCCTTTTGCAACCGGGTCAGAGCTTCCTCGGGAAGCAGAATCCTGCCCACTGCTTCTAGCTCCGCTTCGAGCAAGTCGGGCCGTAAAGTCTGAGCGCGGAAAAAGTTCGGTATGAATCCATGGCTCTTCTGAACAACGGCAAAAGGTGAAAATGCCTTGGGACTAAGGTACGGAGCGCGCACATAGGGCCCTTTTCGTTGCGCCGCCTGATGAGAGTCGGACAACAAGCCGTGGGGCGCTGGGCCAGGCTGCTGATCGATTCTCATCGACGGGAGCTTTCGCGGTCCGAAATCCGGCTCCGGGCCCAACCCCAGCGACAGCGTGCAGCGGTAAACGGCTAAGGCCGTCACGACGACGGCTTCGAATATTGATTCGTCCCCGAATCCACATGCCCGCAACGCATCAATGTCTTTCGAACACAGGGAGGGGGCGTGGCGGCTTAGTTTGAGACAAAATTGCAGGCAGGCTAACTCAGATTCCGAGAGATCCACGTTCCGGTAGTCGGCCAAGAGACCATCGATTTGAACATCCGAGAGGCCAACCGAAGACAAGATCTTGCTATCCAAGGCTACGCAATACGTGTCTTGTCGCTCCGCTGCAACAATTAGAAGGATTCGTTCCTTCTGGACTCGGGGAATCGCTCCTTCCCGCAAGCGCACGGCACTTTCGAGCATCGCCTGGGCCTCGATAAGCCGAGGCAACAACGTTTGTGCTTGAACGAGATTAGGGACGAATCCCAGCCCCGCTTGAAACGCAACAAAAGGCGCGAATTTGTCTTTGAGTTGAACTTCGCTGAGAAAGCTCATTCGCCCACCATCAGATGGCGCTGATCCACGATCACCAAGTTTACGTCTCTGGTTTGCCTGCGCGCAACCTTAGGCTGCCTCCCCGCCGGCAAAGCAGATTTTTCGCATCTTTTTCGTTTCCCCACCGTCTTATCTGGCGAAGTCCGTATCGAAAGTGGCCGGAATCCGAAACGTTCAGCCGGTTCACATCGCACGTACGGATCTTAACTTTCACATCGTGCGCGCAATCATCCGATAAAAAGTGCGAAGCCGAAATGCCGCACTGCTGGCGAGGAGTCTTGAAATCGAGTCTGTTCCGAGGCTACCTGCCGCCGGTTTAATCTGACGACTTCTAGGCCCCGAGAGATGGAATACGGCTTCCAATTCAGATGGAGTTGACATGGACAATTTGTATGCGATCAATGTTGCCAAGACCGAATTTCGGGAGGGTTTCAATCTTGGCGACGCGGCGCGGATCCTGGCGATTACGGATCCTGACCTCGTGAACTTCTCGAGCGAGCAGCCGAGCGGATTTGGCAAAAGCGGTTTGGATCATCTCGCAATTCGCTTGCAGAACCTTTTCGAGCAATTTGCGGTGAAGCTGGCGGTGATTGTGGTCGAGATCCGCATTCAAGGAGATGTCGCCTATGACTATGGGTGGCATGATTTGACGCTCACGCCCAAGAATGGGGGTGCACCCATTCATCGCCGGAACCGCTACGTGGATATCTGGCGGAAGAATCCACAGGGGAACTGGAAATTATGGATGTACATGGATAACCAGGATGTCCGTGATCCGTTCCAGCCCGACCGGGTTCCGTCGAATCAGCCTACGGCGACAGGCGCTCGCGAATCTTCTTGTACAACCGTTCACTGAATCCATCCGGCATTGGAAAGATCCTCCCATCTCCGACAAGTTGTACGATGTTCCGCGTCCCATCAAGCACCGCGGTACAGTGGTCGCAGACCTCAAAGTGAGTGCGCATCCTTTCGCGTAGTTCGACCGAAATTTCCCCGTCAAGATAATTGGAAATTTCCCGCCAGACTTCGACGCAACTGATTTCAACGGTGCTCATAGCAACCTTCCCTTTTTACCAGGGCCTGACTTTCCGGTAATTCTGCCCTGAGCTCCAGCTACCATCGATGCCTGGCGCTAGAAAGTCTCTCAATTGCAACCTCGCGCGATGAAGCCGCGTTTTCACGCTTCCTTCCGGAATTCCAAGAACTGCCGCCGTGTCCTTGAGATTCAAATTCTGGACATCCCTCAAGATTACGATCTCCCGATACATCGGGCTGAGAGAATTGATTCCATTCTGCAAGGCCTCGCGAAGCTCTTGTCTTTCGAGCAGCTCGGAAGGAATTGGGCGCCAATCCGCAAAGTCCCTCGGCCAATACTCGCCTTCTTGGTCTTGCTGCTCGCGGTCAATCGACTCGTAAAGATGCTGACGCTCCTTACGCAACTTCATCCTGGCTTCGTTGTAGGTGATTTGCACGAGCCAAGTGCTAAACCTAGATTCTCCGCGGAAGCTTGAGAGCTTCGAGAATGCCTTCAGCACCGCCTCCTGGGCGACTTCCTCCGCGTCGGCTGGGTTTCGCAATATCGAAATCGCAGTCGCATAGACCAAGCGCTCATAGGGGCGAAGCAATTCTTCAAACGCCTGCGGTTCCCCTCCGCAAACACGCTTGATTAGCTCTGCCTCGGTGGATTCCAATTGCGGCTGCGCCATGTTCATCCCGACAACAAGAAGAAAATGATGTTCCCGGCTGTGTGATGCCGACACCCGGAGAAAGTTACAAAGAGTGCGACGGTCGCCCGGCCGAGTTCTCACGCAGTGCGTCAAGCAGCCATCCCGCGACAGACACTTGCGGACCCACGTAACATTTTCGGTTGCGTCGCATCGCATTGAAGGAACCAAATCTCCATCCCGTGGAAGCGCAATTTGTTGCGACACCACGACGACGAAAATCGAAAAAGAGGAACGCAAATCACATGAAAGTCTCGGAGATTTCCAACGGTCTGTTGCGGAGGCTAACGCGGATACTGGCAACAAGTGCATTGGCTGCCACCGACGGTTCCCAAGAAGTTCACTCAACATTCAGGAACCCATGACGGTTAATGGCACATGATTGGCGATGGGAGACAATCTGCGCAAGTGGGCGGGAACGGGTGCCGATGTCGGATTGAAGATCATCGTATCCCACAAGATCGCGGGGACAGTGCCGCCGCGGCTGGTTGCTTTGATACGTGCGGCAAGGGTTGATGCCTACGAGGCACGAAAACAAGAAGACGGAAGCATATTTTAGCCAAACCGCACTTTTCATCGAATGGCAAGGCGCCAGATCTCCCATTTCTACACAGCCCCGAGCGCCTCTGCGGCAGTCCAGAACGACGCCCCGAGTAGCACGACATCCTTAATCAAGAACTGTCCCACGCCACTCAATACCGGCAACCCGTGACTCAGCTGCACGGCGCCTGGGGTTGAGAAGAGAAAGCCAGTTGTCAGCAGAAACGTCACGAAGCTCCCCAACCTGCCCACGAGAGAAACGCTTTCGCAGAAATCGGCCGGAGCGTCAGCAGCACGGCAAGCGCAATCGCACCGATAAGATTCGACGCGCCTTGCACGCCTAACTAGGAACAGATAAATCCAGGACAGGAGCGGGCTGTGTGAGACCATTGGCGGTATCCCCGCCGCCTCCGCTGCTGTGAACTTTAAGCACCCGATGGGCAGGAGAACTACAACCAATCCGTACCTTGTCATCCAAACGCCCAGTGTCTCCAATCTCCACTGCACATTCGCGGATCGCTGCATCGCCACAAT
>CAWCKP010000009.1:0-531683 GCA_963796165.1 uncultured Acidobacteriota bacterium | reverse complement strand
CGGCAGACGCTGTTCGGTGACTAGGTGCGGACCTTCAATCCCGATCCAGGCGCCCGGTGAATTTTCGTCCTCGGCGGCCGAGCCGGTCTGGCTTGCAGCGACGGATTTCGCAGGCTCAGCCTCCCGCAGCGATGCGCGGAAGACCTTCAGCCAACGGTTGTCCTTGCTAGTAATTCGAGCAGGTTGCGGTGCGGCGCCGCGAAAATCCTTCCCGGCGAGCGGCTTGGCGCGAGGGTACACGAAAAGAGACTAGCAAACGGGCGTAGCAGCGTAAAGCACGGCGATGGAAGGGAATAGCCACGACGCGAAAGCCCTATCGGAATTCACTGTCGGCCGCGCTCAAGCAACCGCGGCAAGCATTCGGCTTGCGAATACCAGCGACCCTGTGATAATTTCCCGCTGGGTTATGATGTCTACGGACCTGAGCACACACCTTGCCCGTTGAACTCCTAAATATCTCGTCCGAAGCACCACAAAAGTCTGCGCTGCAGTACGCCGCCGACATGATCACCAGTGGGAAGGTGGTCGCGGTGCCTACGGACACGTTCTATGCGCTCACCGCCGATCCGTTCAACCTGGCGGCCATCGAAGCGGTATTCCGAATCAAGGGCCGCCCAGAATCCCGCGCCTTACCGATCTTGGTGGATTCGGTGGAGCGAGCCATCACGCTGATCCGCGATGTGCCCGATAATTTCCTGAAGCTCTCCCAGCAGTTCTGGCCCGGTCCGCTAACGCTGGTGATCGAAGCCACCGACCGCTTGCCGTTGAAAGTCACCGGCAATAGCGGACGGGTGGCCTTGCGCTGGGCGAATTCGCGGATTGTGTCGGGGTTGATCGCCAGCGTGGGTGGTCCCATCACCGGTACCAGCGCAAACATTTCCGGTTTTCCTTCCTGCACCAATGCCCAGCAGATCATGAAGCAGCTGGGCGACCGGCTGCCCTTGGTTCTCGACGCGGGCGACACCGGAGGGCTGTTGGCGTCCACCATCGTTGCGTTGCGCGGTGATGAGTGGGCTATCGTCCGGGACGGCGTCATTCCCGAAGACGATATTCGCAAAGCGCTGGACTCCTAGCAGAAGTCCCCAGCGTTTCCCCTTCCTTCTACTGCAACCTTACTGACGTGAGGAAATCGTAATCGCCCGCGGGCCCGGGATTTACGTTGCGGAGGCGGTCCCGGTACACTCCGACGTTGTCGGGATACCACAAATTGATGTATGGCAAATCCTGCCCCACGATTTCCTGCACTTGAATGTACAGCGCACGGCGTTTGTCTTGATCGGGCTCGGCGTTAGCACGCGCCACCAGATCGTCGACCTGCGCACTCCGATAGTGGCCGCGGTTCGCGCCGTCCGGGGGAAACTTCTTCGAGCTGAAGACGTACTCAAATATTCCCGGGTCGTTGTTCCCGCCCACCCACCGCGCGGTATACATCTGAAAACTTCCGTGGGTTACGTCGGAATAGAACGTGGCGAATTCGATGGGGTGGATATCCAGCGCGACGCCGACGCGTTTCCATTGGTCCTGCAGCGCCGCCGCAAGCTGACGGGTGGATTCGTCGGTGGAAGTCTTGAGCGTCAGGTGAACTCGAGTTCCATCCGGACCGCGGCGAAATCCGCCAGCCTCAAGCAGTGTCTCCGATTTTTGCGGGTCGTAAGGATATTGCGGCGCGTTGGGATCGGCCGCCCAGTGGTTCGGCGGCAACAAACTGTTGGCGGGCCGCGCCTGCCCGCGCAATTGGTAGCGGATGATCGTTTCGCGGTCGGTAGCGTAGGCCAGCGCCCGGCGCAGTTCGCGGTGCGCGAGGATTGGATCATCGAGGTTAAAGGCGATGTACGCCACCGTCGTTCCGATGCCCCGCGACACTTGGATGCCCGGATATTTCGCCAACGCGTCGGTCATGTCCGGGGTCAGAGTGTTCAATCCGATGTCGGCGCTGCCTTTGCGCAGCTCGAGCGCCCGGGTCATAGAGTCCGGAACGATGCGAAAGCGCACCCGTTCGATGTGCGCGCGGGCCCCGAAGTAGTCGGGATTCGCAGCCAACACGATTTCGTCGTCCGCGTTCATTCGCTCCAGACGAAATGGGCCGGTGCCGTTCGCCAGTTGTGCGATTGATGCTGGTGACGTGCGCCGAACAATACCCAGGCCGGCGCGCGTCAGATTCCACAGCAGCGCGGCGTCCGGCGTCCGCAGGTGGAAGATCACTGTCGCGTCGTTGGGCGCTTCCACGGATTGCACCGAACGGTAAGTTCCGCGCTTGGCGGTTTTCACTTGGCCGGAAAGTATCGAGTCAAACGTGTATTTCACGTCCGCGGAGGTAAGCGCGCTGCCGTCATGGAAGCGCACGCCCTGTCGCAAGGTGAAGATGTAGGTTAGCGGGTCCGGGATCTGCCAGCTTATGGCCAGGTCGGGAGTTGGCTTCATTTGTTGGTCGTGGTCGAGCAGGCCGCTGTAGAGCAGGGAATCGATCCGCTCAGACACCGCGTCGGTGCCGATCCGCGGGTCGAGGTTCGCCGGGGACGCATCCAGCAGGAACACTACGGTGCCGGCCTCGCTGCGGGTGCCTCCACCGCATCCCGATAGCCCAGTGGATATCAGCCCGCATAGCAGCGCCAATGCCAGCGGGGGCAGAGTCCGCGCCGAGCGGGGAGAGCTGTGGAAGCCGCGGCCGGCGGGGCCTCTAGCGCGGAGGCGCATAGACAATTTTCCCCAGGATCGCTGGATGGTTGGCCCCCGTCGCCGAAGGAAGATTGCCGGGCCGGTGGTGAAACGATTCGTAGGCCAGAACCGCGAACGCGAAAGCTTCCTTGGCCTCTGCGGACACCCCAAAGCTTTTTGGTGAGAGAAATTCCAGGTTGCGTAGCAGCGCTTTCAGCTCGGCCATCAATAATGGATTTCGCGCGCCGCCTCCGGAAACGATCAGGTCGTGGACTTCGGCCTCGGGCAGAATAAATCGATGGAACGCTTCCGCAATGGACGATGCCGCAAGGATTGTCGCGGTGCGAATAAAATCCTCAGAACGGAACTGGCCATGCCCCTTCCAGGAAATCCACTCCCGCAAATATTCTTCGCCAAACTGTTCGCGCCCAGCGGATTTGGGCGGGTGCTGCCGCAAATAGGGATTCTCCAGCCCGCGGTCGAGCAGCGCGTGGATGGTCTTTCCGCGCAGCGCGCTCTTAGCGTCGGCGTCAAAGTGCAGCAAGCCGTGGCTAAAGTGGCGCACCAATCCATCGATCAGCATGTTGCCCGGGCCGGTATCGAAGGCCCACACGGCGGAAGGTTTCGCTCCCGCCGGTATTACGGAGACGTTCGCGATGCCTCCAATATTGAGCGCCACCCGGCCACGCGTCGCGCTCTGGTAGAGCAGGTAATCGACGTAGGGAACCAGCGGAGCTCCCTGGCCTCCCGCCGCCATGTCTGCCGGACGGAAGTCCGCTACGGTGGTGACCCCGGTGAGTTGCGCGATCAGCGCCGGCTCGCCAATTTGCAGCGTGGACGAAACGCGCGCCGAGAGGAATTTGCTCGCGCCACCCTGGTGATACACGGTCTGCCCATGCGAGCCGATCAGATCGACCTTGGCGATTGGCACTCCGAATTTTTTGCATGCAGTGAGTGCGGCGCGGCCGAAGTGGTCTCCGAGCAGAAAATTAAGTTGGCTAATTTCCGCCGGCGGCACGGGCTTGCCCGTGGCCACGCGCAGAATCTCCTCCCGCACTGCGTCCGTGTGTGGCACGGAGTGGAAGTGGGTAAGCTTCGCGCGAATATCCGGTGGCGCGCCAGAAATCTCCACGAGCGCGACGTCGATGCCGTCCGCCGATGTCCCGGACATCAATCCCAGTACGTGCATGGGCCGAATCTTCTTAGTCGTCATGCGAGCTGCTTCTTGAGCGCCGCCAGCAGGTTCAGAGCATCCAGTGGCTTCATGTTATCGAGGTCCGCGGCGCGGACCGCATCCAGCACCGATTGATCGATAGGCGTAAAGATCGCGGTCTGTTGGGGACCGGCAGCAACCGCTCCGGGAGAAAGCTCTTCGCTCAGTTCGTGTTCCGCAGCTTCGTGGCGCGCCAGAATTTCGCGGGCGCGTGCGACCACTGCCGCCGGCAATCCCGCCAGCCGCGCCACTTCCACCCCGTAGCTTTTATCGGCGCAGCCTGCCTCCACCCTCCGCAGGAAGACGATGTCGCCGCCGGTCTCGCGAACGGTGACGTGCACGTTCTTCACCCCAGGCAGAAGCTGCTCCAACTCGGTGAGCTCATGGTAGTGGGTGGCGAAAAGCGTGCGCGGCCGCCCGCCGGCGTGCAGCGCCTCCACCACCGCCCAGGCGATCGACAGCCCATCGTAAGTCGCCGTCCCGCGCCCTACTTCGTCTAGCAGCAGCAAGCTGGCCGCCGTTGCGGTATTCAAGATCGACGCCACTTCGCTCATCTCCACCAGAAACGTTGAGCGCCCGCGCGCCAAATTGTCCGACGCGCCAATCCGCGTGAAGATGCGGTCGATCAACGGCAACCGCGCCTGCGTGGCCGGAACAAACGATCCCATCTGCGCCATCAATACGATCAGCGCGGTCTGCCGCAGGTAAGTGGATTTTCCGCCCATGTTGGGGCCGGTGATCAGCAGCAGAAACTGGGAATGGTCGTCCAAAAAAATATCATTGGGGACGAATCGCTCCCCGCGGCTTTGCAGCAGCGCTTCAATCACCGGGTGGCGTCCTCCGGCGATCAGCAGTTCGCCGCGCGGACCCTTACGGCGAGGCGAGGTCTCGGTGAAATCGGGCCGGGTGTAATTACGGGCCGCGGCGAGCCGCGCGAAATTCACCAGCACGTCGAGCCCGGCGATTGCGGCCGAAACTTGCCGCAGGCGCGATGCTTCGCTCGCCACCGCTTCCTTCAGTTCGACGTATAGCCGGCGTTCGATGGCCAGAATCCGCTCATCCGCGTCCAGTACCTTGCGCTCGTAATCCTTCAGCTCGGGCGAAGTGAATCGCTCGGCGCCGACTAATGTTTGCTTGCGCTCGTAATCCGTGGGAGCCAGCGCCAGATTGGAATTGGAAATTTCGATGTAGTAACCAAAAATATTGTTGAAGCGAATTTTCAACGAGCCGATCCCGGTGCGCTTGCGCTCCCGTTCCTCCATCGCCGCGATCACTTGTTTGCTGCTCTTGCTGAGCGCACGCAACTCGTCCAGTTCGGGGTGATAGCCGGCGCGGATGATTCCTGGATCGGCCGCCGAGGCGGGCGGGGAATCCGCGATGGCGCGGTCGATCCGTTCGCGAATCTCGGGCAGGTCGTCCAGCCTGGCATGCAGCTCGGTGAGCCGTGCACACCGCGGCGCCCCATTGGGAGCCAGATGCCCGCGAATCGCGGGAATCCGGGCCAGCGATTGGGTGAGCGCGAGCAGATCGCGCGGCGTGGCGATGCCGGTGGTCACCCGGCTGGTCAGCCGCTCGAGATCCATGATCGCCTCGAGCTGCTTGTAGACCTCTTCGCGCTCGATGGTACGGGTCTTCAGCTCGGCCACCGCGTCGAGCCGCGCATCGATTTCCAGCAGCGATATCTCTGGCCGAAGAATCCACCGGCGCAGCAGCCGCGCCCCCATCACCGTGGCGGTCTGGTCGAGAGCGGCGAGTAGCGTCGCTGAGCGATCGTCGCCGGCGGCGGGCTCGGTCAATTCCAGGTTGCGCGCGGTGACCTGGTCGAGCACCAGCGCCTGCTGCTGCTCGTAGTAGCCGATGCGGTCGAGATGTTCGAGCCCCGCGCCTGCCTGGCGGACCCCCAGCAGTTCCGGCGAGGCGCCGCCTGCCGGGACGCCGATCGCGGAAGTAGCCCGCAGGTAGTGAACGACCGCGCCGGAGGCGGCGATCGCCTGCGGGTGGCCGTCGAGCCCAAAGCCCTGGAGCCCCGCCACCCGAAATTGCTCTTCCAGGAGCCGAGCGGCCACGTCGTCGCGAAAAATCCAGTCATCCAGCCGCGTCTCGACCGTTCCCAAACCTTCCCATTCGAGTGCCGCAGGCTGGGCGAAAAGGGTGACCGGCTGCGGCAGCAGAAGCTCGCGCGGACGAAGCACTTCGAGCTCGCTGCGCAACCCGGCTTCGGCGTTCTCCCCAGAGAATTCCGTAGCGCAAAATTCACCGGTGGAAAGATCGACGTAAGCCAGGCCGATCGAACCGCCCTTGGGATGCCGGGCCACCGCCGCAAGGTAGTTGTTGTCCTTGGCATCGACCACGTTGATCCCCATCGCGGTCCCCGGAGTAATCACCCGCACCACTTCGCGGTTCACCAGTTTTTTCCCCGGCCCAGGCTGTTCCATCTGCTCGCAGATGGCCACCTTATGCCCGGCGCGGATCAGCTTGGCGATGTAGTTCTCGGCAGCGTGGTAGGGAACTCCGCACATCGGAATCGGTTGCCCCTTCTCGCGATTGCGCGAGGTAAGCGTAATCTGCAGCTCGCGCGACGCGGCGAGCGCATCCTCAAAGAAAAGTTCGTAGAAGTCTCCCAGCCGGAACAGCACCAGTGTGCCGGGATGTTGCTTCTTGATAGCGTGATATTGCCGCATCAGCGGCGTGGTCGGCTCGGTCATTGTGACGGATAATGCCTCGAAGGAACTTGATTATGGCCGTTGCGCGCCCGCTTTGGCAACCGCCGTTGTGGCTCAGCGACTCACGGTCGCGGCCCGGAACCACTAGCAGATTCCGGCACTAGCAGGCCGTTCGCGCCCGACTCGGATATACTGCGGCCTACCCATGCGCTCCCCCCAAGGCCGCGAGATCGAAATCAAGTTGCACGTCCCCGATCTGCACGCGGTGCGGCGTACGCTAGCGCGCCTAGGCGCCAAGGCCCATGACCGCATCTTCGAGTCGAACACCCTCTACGACACCAGCGATTCACGGTTGCGGACATCCGGCCGCCTAATCCGCCTGCGCCTAGAGACCCGAGCGAGGAATCAGATAAACCCCGCGCGCGCCGCTGCTTCTTCAGCGCCGCAGCGAGCAGTGCTCACATACAAAGCGCCAATCGCAGGTCGCGCGAAGCCCCGCACCAGCCGCCGCTATAAAGAAAGAAAAGAAATCGAGGTCGAAGTGGCCAATAGCACCGACCTAGCCCGCATTCTCGAAGGCCTGGGCATGCGCCCAGGTTTCCGCTACCAAAAGTACCGAACCAAATACACGCTGAAGAACCTGCCGCGCCTGGAACTGGATCTCGATGAAACCCCCGCGGGAATTTTCCTGGAACTCGAAGGCCCTCGCCGCCAAATCGACCGCGCCGCCCGCCTGCTCGGCTACTCCCGATCGGATTACGATTGCCGGTCCTACTGGGATTTGCACCAGGAATATTGCCAGCGCCGGGGAATAAATGCGCGGCACATGATTTTCGACACTTAAAGTGCGCGCAACGTCACTCTTTCCTTGACAATTTTTCCAACAAACCGTAACAAAGTAATGCCCAAAAAAAAATATGTCCAGCAATACACAGCAGTCCATGCAGTCGGAACCTGGCAGTCAGACCGCGTGCCCGCGGGCAGACAGCGTGCGGGAAGCGCGGGAGGGTTCCTCGCTCGAATCCGAAGCTGGGCCCGCGAGTCATTCGCGGGCTACGGAGGCGAGAGCCGGCCAGCGCTGATTTCACGGGTATCGTCAAGCGCCCGCGGCCGGGGCATTATCTCGGCTGCGGGTATTTTTTTGCCCGCACCGATTCAGTACGCGGAGGCCGCTATGTTGTACGCCACAGAGCTGTTAGGTGCAAACGCCTACGATAACAACGGGGATTTTGTGGGCCGGGTGAAGGAACTTTTCATCGAGCCCGCTGACCAGCCCAGCCGGGTGGCCCGGGTGCTCCTCGGCCGTGGCCGTTACCGCCCACTGGTCGCCCGTTACGATCAGCTCGCATCCGCCGTGCCCGGCAGAATCAACCTCACCACCGACGAGGGCGCCCTGGAGCTCTACCGCCCTAACGAGGCATGGCTCGCGGTGCGCAAGGATCTGCTGGACCAACAGATCATCGACACCAACGGGCGAAAAGTGGTGCGCATCAACGACGTCGATATGTCCGAGCAGCGCACCAACGGCAATGTCGAGCTGCGGATAACCCACGTGGATGTGGGCCTGGCCGGTGCAGTGCGCCGTTTGCTGCAAGGCGTGGTGCCTCCCTCGATGGTTCACCGCGTCCAGGACAAGTTGCCGCCCAACACCATCCGCTGGGAATACGTCAATTTGATCGAGCCGGACCCGCTGCGCCGCGTCAAGCTGCGCATGTCCAGCCAGGCCTTGAGCAAGATGCATCCGGCCGACCTCGCCGAGATCGCGGAAGATTTGTCACCCGCTGAGCGCCAATCGATCATCGATTCGCTGCCCGACGAGAAGGCGGCGGACACCATCGCCGAACTCGATAGCCGCTTGCAAACCCAGGTAATGGAAAAGCTCGAGCCCGGAAAAGCCGCGGACATCATTGAAGAGATGCCCCCGGACGAGGCGGCCGACCTCCTGGCCAATCTTCCTTCGGAAACCTCCGAAGGCCTGCTCGACGAAATGGAAGGCGAGGACGCGCAAGAGGTCCGCAATCTTCTGCAATTCGAGGAGGACACCGCGGGCGGAATGATGAATACCCAGATCGTGATGGTGGCGCTGGACGCGACCCGCGGCGAAGTGATCGATTACATCCGCTTTAACGAGGTTGAAGTCGAGCAACTCGATACCATCGTGCTGATCGACCGCCAGGGCACTCTGGCCGGCATCGTGCCGGTCTCCCGAATGATCTTGGCCACCCGCGAACAGCCCATGTCCGAGCTGGCCATGACCCCCACAGTTTCGATTCATCCGGACGCCAAGGACCGCGACGTTTTCGAGCTCTTCGACAAATACAATCTGCGGAGTCTAACCGTGGTGGACCACCTGAACCATCCTATCGGTGCCATCACCGTGGACGACGTAGTCAGCCGGTTGTGTGCACAGGTATGACCTTACCGCCCTCCATTAGCAACGCGCTCGCCGCGTGGAAGAGCCGCAGCGACAATCTGGGCCGCCGCTCCCGTGCGGCCCGGCGGCGCTTGGCCATTTTCTTTGCAGTGGTGGGCCCGGGGCTGATTACTTCCAACGTCGATAACGATGCCGGCGGAATCGCCACCTACACGCAAACCGGCGCGCATTCCGGATACGCGCTGCTGTGGCTGCTAATCCCGCTGACCGTGGCTCTATATGTCAGCGAAGAAATGTGCGCGCGCATGGGGGTGGTCACCGGCAAGGGGCTTTCCGACCTGATCCGTGAGGAGTTTGGATTCCGGCCGACTTTCTTCGTGATGCTGGCGGCGCTGGGCGTGGACCTGGGCAACACCGTGGCGGAATTTGCGGGGGTGGCCTCGGCGCTGGAGATTTTTCACATCAGCAAATACATCTCCGTGCCCATCGCGGCGATTGTGGTATGGGTTCTGGTTCTGTACGGCACCTACCGCATGGTGGAAAAGATTTTTCTGGTGGCCTGCGCATTCTACGGCTCCTACGTGTTGTCCGCCCTGCTGGCCAAGCCCGATTGGCTGCTGGCGACCAAGAGCTTGGTGCTGCCGCCGGCGCATCTGGCCTCCAGCGATTTGCTGATCATGGTGGCGTTGGTAGGGACCACCATTGCGCCCTGGCAATTCTTCTACCTGCAGGCAGGCTTCGTCGAAAAGAAAGTGGGCCCTAGGCAATACAAGCACGCCCGGATGGACGTGCTGGTCGGCTCGGTCACCTGCATGATCATAGTTTTCTTCATCATCGTCTGCACCGCAGCTACGCTGCACGCCCACGGCCTCACCAACATCACCGAAGCCGCGGACGCGGCCTTAGCATTGGTTCCTCTAGCCGGCCGATGGGCAGGCGGCCTCTTCGCGTTCGGCTTGCTGAACGCGTCGCTCTTTGCCGCCTCCATCCTGCCTTTGTCGACGGCTCACGTAGTCTGCGAAGGCCTGGGCTTCGAAGCGGGCATCGATCACAAATGGAAGGAAGCCCCAATTTTCTACGGCCTATACACCGGCCTAATCGCAGTAGGCGCCGGACTAATCCTGATTCCAGGCGCCCCACTCTACAAGATTTTGCTGTGGTCGCAAGTAGCCAACGGAGTATGGCTACCAGTAGTGATGATATTCGTCCTGCTATTGGTGAATCGCCCCGAACTAATGGGCAAATACGTAAACGGAAAAGCCTTCAACATCCTAGCCTGGGTCCTAAGCATAGCCATGATCGTGCTCACCATGCTCTTCGCCTGGTTCCTGGTAGCCACCCCAGGCGCAGACGCCACCGGCAGCTGGCTACCCTCCATCCGCTGGTGAGTGCTGCTGCTCGGTCAGATCGGCGTGTTACGTGGGCTTCGCGAACAATCACCCGAAACTCCGGGGTTCGATCGCAACATGCTTCCGAGAACTTGGTGTCGTCTCCCTAAGTGCTCAGTTAGTTGTCTGTTGGCGAAGTTCTCTTAGCCAGCTATGGATGCCCAACGACACCAACACCGTTGGTCGGCGGCGATGCCTCCGGCCAGTGCGCGGGCGGTTTGCCAGGGCAATCACAGCCTCGGAGGTGTTCGTAACAGATTTCAAGAAAGCTCTCCTCTTCCTTGCTGGAAGCGGGGATAGAGTCTTTTCAAATGGTTTGGATTGATCCCGAAGTTTGGGTGGCCCACAATCCTGCCTACCCTACCCATCGCGTTATGATCGGCAGACTGAAAGTCGCCGGGCTCAGCGCGAACATGGATGATAAGCGGATCGGTGCCGGTGTCTTGCCAATCGCTGCCGATCAGGACTGCGGTTTCGCCGCCAAATCTGGACAACCTCGTGGATCCGAACCGCCCAGAGGGCAACGTGACCGTAAGCGGCGACGATACGACCGCAAAGGCCGCGTTCAAGGCTTCCGATTTGGCGTCGTTACCCGGCACTGAGTACTTTGTTTACGCTGTAGGCCAGGACGGCACAGAAGCAGCAACCGGACAAAGAATCGCACTCGGTTCAACTCTAAGTATCAGCAAGATCAATCCACCCTCAATGGACCTTCCGAAAATACCGGAGAATCTAGCAACCACCGGCACCCACCTCGATAAAGTGACAACGGTCTGCTTCTCCATGGGATCAGCAACGACCGGCCAGTCCGTCAAACTTGCTAATGATAGTGGCGTGCAAGCAACAGCAGGAACGGGTTCAATCAGGCGGTGCGTGTGCCAAAGGGCGCGAAGTCCGGCGCCGTCGGAGTAACAACGCCAGGAGGCACCAAGACGAAAGATGGCTTCAGGCTCGTAACGTCGGCGGCCAAAACAGCGGCAACCAAGAAGAGCGAGTAAGAAGAATGATGAGGAATCGCTCGGAAGGACACAGGTCTGTAATCTAGGTACACCCATGTGCGATCCGCAGCGGTTGGCGGTTGTGATGCGCTATACTATGCCGACTTTTCGCGCTGCCTGCGAGTGAGACTGGGTGAAAGCTATCGAATTGTTGAAACCGGCGAGCAAAGCGGAAGCGCAGTTGCTCGAGCAAATCGATCCCAAGCGGATGCCGCAGCACGTCGCTATCATCATGGATGGCAACGGGCGCTGGGCCGAACGGCGTCACCTCCCGCGCCTCGCTGGGCATCGCGCCGGAGTGATGAAGGCGCGCGAATCGATCGAGACTTGCGCGCGGCTGAACGTCCCGGTGCTCACCCTGTACGCTTTTTCCCTGGAAAACTGGCGCCGGCCGCGAGCGGAAACCGATTTTCTAATGCGCTTGCTCCGTGAATATCTCAAGCGCGAACTTCCTTCCATCCAGAAAAATAATATCCGCCTGCTGGTGATCGGCCGTTCCGAAGAATTGCCGGACGGGGTGCGCAAGGATATCGAAAAGGCGATGGCCTCCACCGCCCGCAATACCGGGATGAAATTGGCGGTGGCCCTGAATTATGGCGGGCGGGCCGAGTTGGTGGACGCTTTCAACAACATCCTCGATCGCATTCGCGCCAACGGTCTCGCCGCGTTCCGTGCCGACGAGCAGAGCATCTCGGAAAACCTTTATACCGCTGGCTTGCCTGATCCTGACTTGCTGATTCGCACCAGTGGAGAGATGCGCGTAAGCAATTTTCTGCTGTGGCAGATCGCCTACGCCGAAATTTACGTAACCGAAACCCTGTGGCCTGATTTTGGACGCCAACGCCTGCTGGAGGCGTTGGTGGATTTCCAGAAGCGGGAACGGCGATTCGGCGGACTGGGCGCGTCGCGGCGGACGGCCGCGGGACTGGATTGATCCGCGCATGATGCTGCGTCTTCTCACCGCCGTCATTCTGATCCCGGTCGTGGTCATCGTGGTCCTGTGGACTCCGTCCGCGGTGATTGCCGCGCTGGCCGCGCTAGTGCTGCTGCTCGCGCTGGACGAATTCTTTCGCTTGGCCGAACGGATGGCCATGCGCGGGTATCGTTTCTGGACCATGCTATGCGCGCTCGCGCTGATCTACGCGCAGTGGGCCGAAAATACGGTCGTAACCCGGCATCTGGGCGGCAACGTGGAATTGGTGCGCAACCTCGGCGGAGTCACCATCTCGATCGAAGCGGTGCTCCTGATTTTCATGCTGGGCGCAACGCTGATCGGCATCTTCAGCCGCCAGGCCATTGCCGAAGTGCTGCCGGCGATCAGCTCGAGTTCGGCGGCGTTGCTTTTCGTGGCGCTGCCGTTTAGCTATATGATTCGATTTCCTGGCATCGATGGATACGGGCGGCAGCTCGCCCTTTTCACGCTGTGCCTGGTTTGGGCCGGGGACATGCTGGCCTACGTGGTGGGAAAGTTTGCTGGGCGGATTCCGCTGGCGCCGGCGCTCAGCCCTAAAAAGACCTGGGAAGGCGCGGCGGCAAATTTGGCGGCGTCGTTGATCGTCGCAGCGTGCTTCGCGCGCTGGATGAAGGTTGAAATCCCGCAACTGCTGGTGATCGCCACCTGTGGCAATATCGCCGGTCAACTCGGCGACTTGATCGAGTCGGCCTACAAGCGCGGCGCCGGCATCAAAGATTCGGGGACGATTCTGCCGGGGCATGGGGGCATGCTCGATCGCATCGATAGTTTGATCCTGGCAGCGCCGGCGGTATGGTGGATCTCGGATTGGCTGCTGCGCACGCGGTAAACCTCCTGATGAAAAGAATCTCCATTCTGGGTTCGACCGGCTCGATTGGGCGCCAGACCCTCGACGTGATCGCCTCGCTGGCGGACCAACTGCAAGTGCTGGGCCTCGCCGCCGGCGGCAACATCGAACTGGTTGCCACACAGACTGTAAAATTCCGTCCCCGAGTCGTTTCGGTGGCCACCGAAGCCGGGGCGCGCGAGCTGGCCGAGCGTTTGGCGGCGAGCGCTTGCAATCACCAACCCGACATCGTTTTCGGCCCCCAAGGCATCGAAACCGTAGCCACTCTGGCGGAGACAGACATCGTGGTGTCCGCCGCGGTGGGGGTAGCCGGGCTCCCGGCGACCTTCAAAGCGGTTCAGGCAGGCAAGCTCGTAGCCCTCGCCAATAAAGAAGTGATGGTGGCGGCCGGGGAGCTGGTGATGGCCGAGAGCCAAAAGCGCGGCGTCGCTGTATTGCCGGTCGATAGCGAGCATAACGCCATCCACCAATGTCTTGCGCGCCGGGGAACGCGGGGAAGTGAAGCGGCTGATTTTCACCGCGTCGGGAGGGCCGTTCCGCAAGACGCCGCTGCAAGATATGGCGGAGTGACGCGCGAACAGGCCCTGGCGCATCCAAATTGGAGGATGGGTCAGCGAATCACGATTGATTCGGCAACCATGATGAACAAGGGTTTTGAGGTGATCGAAGCGCGCTGGCTGTTTGGGATTCCGCCGAGAGCGGATCGAAGTGGTGATCCACCCGCAGTCGACGATTCATTCGATGGTCGAATACGTGGATGGTTCCGTATTGGCGCAACTGGGACCAACTGACATGCGCATGCCGATCCAATATGCGTTAACCTATCCCTTGCGGGTAACGTCTAATGGAGTAGCGTTGGAATGGGCGAACCTGCGTAAACTAGAGTTTGAGAAAGTCTCTCGGCGTAAGTTTCCGTGCCTGCAGTTGGCACAGGAGGCTTTGGCACAGGGAGGCGCAGCGCCGTGTATGCTCAATGCGGCCGATGAAGAGGCGGTAGCCGCCTTTTTGGACGGCCGGATCGGGTTCCTGGGCATCGCGGAGGTGATCGAAGCGACGCTGGAGAACGCGCCCAGCGAGCCGATGAGGTCAATAGAAGAAGTACTCGCCGCGGACGCGGAAGGCAGGCGTTTGGCACGTCTGGAAATTGCACGCTTGGAAATTGACCGGAGAAGGAACTAACACCCTCATGCAAAGTTTCTTATTTGCGATTGTCTCGGTATCGATCGTCCTGGGGATCATGATCCTGGTCCACGAATGGGGCCACTTCGTAGCCGCGAAGCTCTTCGGGGTGCGGGTGGAGACATTCTCGATCGGGTTCGGCACGCGGCTGTGGGGCTGGAAGCGTGGGGACACGGATTACCGTGTGAGCGTGCTGCCGTTTGGCGGTTACGTCAAGATGGCCGGCGACAATCCGCTGGAGGAACGCACCGGGGCGAAGGACGAGTTTCTTTCGAAGACCCGTTGGCAGCGGGTAGTGATTGCAGTGGCTGGGCCGGCGATGAACGCGTTGCTCACGTTTTTTATCTTCTGGGGAGTTGCCTGGTTGTACGGAACACCTTACCCGGCCTACTTCAAGCAGCCGGCGGACGTTGCCGCGGTATCTTTGAGCGCCGCTAGCAGCGGAGTCGAGGCAGGAGACCGGATTGAAAAGCTCAATGGAGTAGCGACTCCGACGTGGGAGCGCGTGTATGAAGAAGCCAGCAAAGCGAAGCCTGGCGCGCCCACATCGGTGGTGGTGGAGCGAGCCGGGCACGAGGAAACGCTTTCGCTGGTGATGAACGATGCGGGCGCCCCGCCCATTCTAGGATTTCCGGCGGAAAGTCCCCTGGTGGATACCGTTGATCCCGCGTCACCGGCTGGCAAAGCGGGATTGAAGCAAGGCGACCTGATCGTCGCGATGAACGGCAAGCCGATTGTGGCCTTCGAGCAATTGGTTGAAGTGGTGCGCGGATCCAACGGCAATCCGTTGAGCGTCACCGTACGGCGTGACGGCAAGGAAGTATCTTTTGAACTTACGCCGGTGCTGGGACTTACCCCCGACGCCCAGCGAGTTTGGCTGATTGGCGTGGCGCGCGGGCTGGACAAGTTGCGCGAACGGATGGGATTTTTTACTGCGGCACACGAAGCGGGCTTGCAGACGCTCGCGGTGACCACACAAATTGGCGGAGTACTCGGCGGTCTCTTTTCGGGACGCGTTTCGGTTCGCGAACTGCAGGGAGTGGTGGGCATCGCGCGCGTTTCAGGACAAGCGGCCAAGCAAGGCCTGATGAGCCTGCTCGAAGTGATGGCGGTGATCAGCTTGAACCTGGCGCTGCTCAACCTGTTGCCCATTCCGATTCTGGATGGCGGGCACATCCTGATGCTGACCATCGAAGGCTTGATGCAGCGGGATCTGAGCGTGGCGGTGAAGGAGCGTTTCGTCCAAGTGGGGCTGGTGTTTCTCTTGGGCATCTTCGCTTTCGTAATGTATAGTGACATCCTAAGGCTCATTCAGAGCCACTAATTATGGCACTGGCGTCTTCCACTCCTTCGCACCGAGTATCCGTCGGGGAACGCATTAACGCGGCAGACTCCTCGGGGCACCTGCAACAGGCCTTAGCCAAAAAGGGCATTCGCTTGACCCGCCAGCGGCGGGCTCTCCTGCAAGTAATGGAAACGGCAACGCAGCATTTGGCGGCGAACGACATTCTGCGCCGCGCCCGCCGTATCGATCCCAACGTTACCCGTGTCACGGTCTACCGCACCATCGACCTGCTCAAGCGCCACGGCTTGATCGATGAGCTCGACCTGCTGCACCTGCGCGGAGAAGGGCACTATTACGAGAGCCGCGGCCCGCGCGATCATATCCACGTGGCGTGCCTGCGCTGCGGCAAAGTGCGGGAGTTCGAAAGCCACCTGTACGAGCAGCTCATGAAACAGATCGAACGCGATTGCGGCATCAGCATTACCGTCACCCGCACTGAGGTAGGCGGCTACTGCGGCGATTGCCAACCCAAGCCGCGCACCTCGGCGTAACGTAGAGAGCCCAGGTGTGAAATCGACACCTGGGGCAGCCACTTCGCTTCGCGCAGCGACCCATCGTCGATAAATTTGCTTGATGTTGAAGAGAGAATCTACGACAGCGGCTTTCGAGGCACGGTGCGATGTGGAGTTTTTTGGGCAGTGACCTTCTTTTTCTGTGATTCTTTCTTTCGGGATTGCGCTGCACGCCGCGACTTGGAAAAGAATTCGCGTGCGCGCTTCAAATCTTTGAGCACCTGAAGTTTCAATTCTTGGGGGCTGGAAAATTTTCGTTCGTCGCGCAGCCGGCGGCGGAACAAAACCTCCAGCGGCCCCGACTTCAGCTCCTCCGAAAAACCAAACAGGTGGCTCTCCACAGTGAGGTGCTGGCCGCCAAACGTCGGGCGCATCCCCACGTTCGTCGCTGAACCATAGGTTTCCCCCGCGCAGCGAGCTTGGGTGACGTATACGCCTGGCTTGGGCAGCAGTTCATTTGGCGTGGCCAGGTTCAGCGTGGGCACGACCAGGCGCCGCCCCTGCCCAGTCCCAGTGCGAATTTCGCCTTCCAGCGCGAACGGGCGCCCCAGGAGCTTTTCTGCTTTGGCCACCTCACCCGCAGTGACCGCGGTGCGAATCGCAGTGCTGGAGACCACCGCGCCGCCGGCCGAGAGCGGAGCGATGGTCTGCACTTCGAATCCCCAGTTTCTTCCGATCTCTTCTAGGCGGTGCACGTCGCCCGCCTGCCCACGGCCAAATCGGAAATTCGCGCCGACCAAGACCGTTCGCACCGCCAGCGTTTCGACCAGGATGCGCTGCGCGAATTCTTCCGGGGTCAGCATCGAAAGCGCCCGATCGAAGCGCAGCACCAGCGCCGCATCCAGGCCCAGCTCGTGAAAAGCCGCCAGGCGCTGCCGCGTGGTCATCAGCAGGGGAGGGGAGTCCTGCGGCCGTACAACCTTGAGCGGGTGCGGATCAAAGGTGAGGACGGCGGCCAGCGCGCCAATTTGCCGAGCGCGTGCCACCACCGCCCGCAAAATTTTCTGGTGGCCGATATGCACGCCGTCGAAGCTGCCAATCGAAACGATCGAACGCGGCAGCTCGGAGCCAAAATGCGCGCGCCATTCTTGCGGAGAGTGCAGGACCGCCAGGGCCATCAAAAAGTCCCTTCGAAAGCCAGGCCGTCGTAGGCTAGGCGAACATTTTCCGGCAAGCGGGCGTTAGCCGCCTCATGCGAAAGATCATGGCAGATGTGAGTGAACCATGCTTGCTTCGGGGTAAGTTCGCGAACCAGCGCCAGCGATTGGTCCACCGTCGAGTGCATCGAGTGGGGAGTGTAGCGCAGTGCGTCGAGCACCAGGTGATCGAGTCCGCGCAAGAGTTGCTTCGATTCTTCGCCCACTGCGCTGAAATCGGTAAGGTAGCCGATGCTCCCGATGCGGTATCCCAGGACCGGCAGCGGGCCGTGCATTGCGGGGACCGGAATCACCTGAGCGCCGAACAATTCAAACGTCCCAGTGATGGGATGGAAATCAACGCCGGGCAGAATGCTGCCCTCCGGAGCAGTGGTTTCAAAGATATAGGCAAAGGTTCGGCGCAAGGTGGCTAGGGTGGCCTCGGAGGCGTAGATAGGCACTTGTCCCCGCTGTTTTATGTTGAAGGCGCGAATGTCGTCGAGGCCGAGAATGTGATCGGCATGGGCGTGGGTATACAGGACGGCGTCAAGACGTTGCAGTCCGACGCGCAGCGCCTGATAGCGGAAATCGGGCGTCGTGTCCACGATCACTTCCCGGCCACCGAACGAAAACAAAACCGAAGGGCGGGTGCGGCGGTCATGCGGATCGGTGGAGCGGCACACGGCGCAGCCGCAAGCGATCGTGGGAACGCCCATGGAGGTGCCTGAACCGAGTACGGTCAATTGCAGTGGAGGCAGAAAAGATCTCCGGAAGAAAATTTGTGGCGGCCGGCAGGCTAGCTTGGGAACGGCTGGCGGCCGCAGGCGACGCGGGCAGCCACGGCGGCATCCTGGGGGCGCAGCGATGGCATGCATGAAACCGCGCGCAAACTACGGCCGGGCCTTGGCCTTTTCTCCCGTCGCCGCTCCCGCGGCGGCGCGGGAAACTTCCATGAAAGTCAGCTTCAGGCTGCCCAGGATTTCAACCAACAACTGCTCGTCGTCCGCGGCGAGGTTGCCCTGGGTCTTTTCGCGTAGCGCGTCGAGCATGTCGATCAAATCGCGGGCGCCTTCGAGGTCCACAAACGCTTTGCCGGTGCGTGGATCGGCCATTCCGCCAAGGACCGCCGCAGCGTTACGCGCGAGGAAATCAACCAGCATCTGAAATCCGCGCGACGGTCCGATGGACTCGATCGGCCCCGCCGCACCCTCAATTCCCGCAGCGGCGATGCCCGGGCCTGGCTTGGCGCGAAACTGTTCGGGTGCCGGAGGCGCGGCAGCTTTCGCGGCCGCAGCGGTCTCGCTCTCGCGGCGCTCCTGGTCGACGGCTTCCTGGCGGAGTTCTCCTTCGGCGTTAAAGAGCCGGCGGTCTACGATCTTGAATGATTCGTCGCTCTTTTGATCTGTCAAAGAAGGCTCCCGAGAAAATCAGGTTTAGGCAGTAGCAACAGCAAGTTTAGCATCCAGCAGTAGCAGCGACAAGGTATGCGGATGGCGGCATTGCGGCGGTCGACGGCGAATTTGGCGGCGTTGACGGTCAACTCGGAGGTGCCCCGGGTGGTGAAAAAAGCCGGAAGCGCCGAGAGTGGAAACGTGATTTTGCTGCGATTCGGGGATTTTCTGCTCTTTAGAATCATATACATCGGCGACCTTACCTCTACCGGTGGTGCTTCGCGGAAGTGGCGACGGTTGCAGCTGAATTGGGAAGCATGCGCTTCGGAATTGCTGATGTTTTGTCGATTCGGCCATTGCGAGACTCAACCTCTGAGCGGACGTTAACACTATGGGCGGGCAGTCAGAAGGGATCGTTTCGGTGGATACTTCGCGGGTGCTCGGCTCGCGATCGCGGATGCCTGCGTGGTTCGGGTAAGTCGGAAGGCTACGATTTCGAAGTGGTTCTCGCAGTGGCCACCCAAAAAACATGGAAGCGCGGTCGCGTTCTCGATTGAGGAGGACCGATGGGTCTTGGTCTCCGTCGCCATGAGTGGCTGCGCCACAACGTCCGTTGTGATTTCTGCGGTAGTACCGTAAAGTTGCGAGTCGGTTCGGTTCCGGGAGATTTCTTTGGTGGCGAAGCGCAAGAAAATCGGGAAGAAGCGGACGCCTGGGAGCGGCGCGAAGGTGCGGACAACAGCCAAAACACCCACCCTTTTCAAAACCAGGGAAGAATGGGGCACCCAAAAAGCGGGGAAGCGTGAATCAAACCCAAACCCGAACCCAAAGTCGAAACGCCTACCGTTTACCGTGAAGGCGAAACACATGGCCGTGCCTGAGCTGGGTAGGGAGTGGCAACTGACCGCGGCGGGCAGTGGTTCGAGAAGTTGGTGGCTTTGCAGGCTACGCTTAGGGGGCCTGGCGGGTGCCCGTGGGATGCAGAGCAGACCCACGAAAGCCTGCGGACGTTTCTAATCGAGGAGGCCTACGAGACGCTGGATGCGCTGGAATCGGGAGATGCTCAGAAGTTTGCGGGCGAGCTGGGGGATTTGCTGCTGCAGGTGATATTCCATGCGATGCTGGCGCAGGAGGCGGGGAAATTCACGATTGCTGACGTGATTGAGGGGGTGCATTCGAAAATGGTTCGACGGCATCCCCACGTATTCGGGGCGGTGCAGGCTGGGACTTCGGCGCAGGTGCTGAAGAATTGGGAAGCAATTAAGGCGGACGAGCGTACGGCGGACAAGAGCGCCAAGGATCAGGAATCGATCCTCTCCGCGGTGCCGCGGAAGTTGCCGGCGTTGTTGGAGGCGCACCAGATCACCCGGCGCGCGGCGAATATCGGGTTCGATTGGAATGATGCCGGCGGGATATTCGACAAGATCGAAGAAGAATCCATCGAGTTGCGCGCTGCGATTCACGATCAGCGATCGCAGGAGAGCGCCAATGGCGGCCCAGCCAAGTCCCAAACGAATATTTCTCAGGGGCGTGGCGTCCACGAAGAGGTGGGCGATCTGCTTTTTGCCGCGGTGAATATGGCGCGCTTCCTGGGGCTGGACGCCGAGGTGGCGCTAAAATCGGCGAACCGGAAATTTCGCGAACGCTTTGGATGGATGGAGCGGCGGGCGGCGGGTGAGGGACGGCGGCTGGCCGACGTCCCTCGCGAGCGAATGGAAGAGTTGTGGAACGAATCTAAAACCAAAACCGGGAAGGTGGTTTCAGAATGAAGGGCGGGGCCAGGTTGGGGACGCCGCCAGTGAGCAAGAAGAAGTCTTCCACTGCGGCAACTTCTCATATTGCGTCGATTACCCCGGCAAGGACTTCGAAAACTTCGGATACTTCCTCGATTGCGGTTCGGCATTGCCGCACCGTCGCCGAGTTTGACCAGTGCGTGGCGCTCGAACACCTTACCTGGGGAGACCAAATCGTGGTTCCCTCGGCGATGTTCGTGGTGGCGCAGGAAACTGGGGGACAGATTCTGGGGGCCTTCGAGAAAACTGCGCCAGGCGTGGCGGAAAAACTAGTAGGTTTTCTGATGGCGGTCGCTGGAATTCACGGTCAGCAGATGTTTCTTCATTCGCACATGACTGCGGTGCTTTCGGAATATCAGAACCGCGGCATCGGGCGGCAATTGAAATTGGCGCAGCGGGACGACGCGCTCGCGCGGGGCATTGCGCTGGTGGAATGGACGTTCGATCCGCTGGAGATTCGCAACGCGTATTTCAATATCGTGCGGCTGGGCGCGGTGATGCGGCGATTCATCCCCAATTGTTATGGGGTCACGGATAGTCCGCTGCATGCGGGTCTGCCTACGGATCGCCTGGTGGCGGAGTGGTGGGTGGGATCGGCTTGGGTTGGGTCGATCGTAGCGGGCACGGCGCAGAAGCCCGTCCAGAAGAAGGGCGCGGTGGAGCGCGTAGCGCTGCCTGCGGATGTCGGGGAGATCAAGCGGCAGGATCGCGCCGCGGCTCTGAGAATTCAGTCGGATGTTCGGGAGAAATTTCAGAAGTTATTTGCGGAAGGGTATACGGTCACGGGATTTGAGACTGGGGCGCGGAAGGTTAACTACGTCCTTGAGGCGGGATTCGGAGGGGTCAGGTAAAGGCGAGGGCTCGGGTTTGTGGTCGTGGCAGCGCAGGTCCGAGGCTCAGACGCCCACCCTTTCCAAAACCCTGGAAGAGTGGGGCACCGTAGAGACGTACGACCACGCAACGTGTCTACATAACTTAGGGAAGGGGAATTACGTTTCTTATGCGGGTGCGCAAGATTGAGTTGCGGGAAATTCATTTGCCGCTGGTGTCGCCGTTTGAAACCAGCGTTGGGTACACCTCGCTGCGCCGGATTTTGCTGGTGGAAGCCGACGTGGATGGCCGTGCTTGGTTGGGGCGAATCGACGGCCGGCGAAGATCCGTATTATTCGTATGAAACGGTCGAAACCGCCTGGCACATCATCCGGGATTTTATTTGGCCCATTCTGCGGAATCGGGACCTGAAGTTCGGCGTCGGAAGTGTGGGATCGGCTCGCGCGCATTCGCGGCCACAACATGGCGAAAGGCGGGGTCGAAACCGCGATCTGGGACGCCGAAGCGAAGCAGAAGAACGTCCCGCTGGCGAGGCTTCTTGGCGGCATGCGTGAAGAGATCGCCGCGGGCGTGTCAGTTGGCATCCAGCCCTCGGTCGACGCGCTGCTCGCGAAAGTCGAGCGCGAGCTATCCGCCGGCTATCAGCGGATCAAAATCAAGATCAAGCCGGGTTACGACGTCGAACCCACGCGAGCCCTCCGCGAACGCTTTCCGCGCATCCGGCTGATGGTTGACGCGAATTCTGCGTACACGCTGGCCGATGCGCCCCTTCTGAAGCAGCTCGACGCCTACTACCTGATCATGATGGAGCAGCCGCTCGGCTGGGACGACATTTACTCGCACGTGGCGCTGCAGCGCCAGCTCCAGACTCCGATTTGCCTTGATGAATGCATCCACGACGTCGAGCATGCGCGTGCGGCAATCGAAACGGGCGCGTGCCGCATCATCAACATCAAGATCGGCCGCGTCGGCGGCCATCACCGCGGCGCGGGAATTCACGACCTGTGCCAGGAGAAGTCCGTGCCGGTCTGGTGCGGCGGCATGCTCGAGTCCGGTATCGGTCGCGCGCACAACATCGCGATCTCTGCGCTCCCGAATTTCACGCTTCCCGGGGACGTTTCCGCGAGCCGGCGTTATTGGGACCAGGACATCATCGAGCCGGAGGTTAGAGTGACCCCGAATGGTACGATTCGGGCGTCGGCGAAGCCGGGAATTGGATATACGCCACGGATGGACCGGATCGATGCGCTTACAGTGAAACATGAGATATTAAAGTAGTTTCGAGGCCGTACTTAATGTTCGTGTGGAGGTTCCGATTCAGAGCCATTTGTGCTGCATGACAGCTGTTTTGTGTCATGCAACGGACTTCGGAGTGCAGACGACGCGGAGCCCGAACTTCATGTTGAGGCTTAACTCGAAGGCAGGTGACGATTACGCCCAGCTCTGCGTTGTGGTCTGGAGCTTTGCACGTCTTTAAGTTTTAACAGCCGCTCTGCGGGGGCTAAAGTCCGAGTTAAAATGTGCAGAGAATCTGTAAAGGATGTCCAGATACCAAAGGGTACGGGATGTCGTGATACTTGACACAGATTGGTTGTGCCAGGTTCGAGCTGAGGCGCCCGCCTTCAAATGACGACGACTACGATTACCGAAACGGAGCTTAAAGGCTTGGCTGAGACGTCGGCACGCAGACGCCGCATTGCGGTGATCCCTGGCGACGGCATCGGGAAGGAAGTGATTCCCGAGGCTCGGCGGGTACTTGAAGCCGCGTGCGGAGCCAACCTGGCGTTTACCGAATTCGACTGGGGAGCCGACCGCTACCTCCAGGACGGGACCACGCTGCCGGCGGACGCTCCGGAAATGCTTTCGCGTGACTTTGACGCCATTCTGCTCGGCGCGATGGGCGATCCTCGGGTGCCCACGAACGTCCACGCTGCGGATATCTTGCTGGGGCTGCGCTTCAAGCTCGACCTTTACGTGAATGCCCGGCCGTGCATCTTGTTCGATCGGCGGATGACACCGCTCAAGGATCGCACCGAGAAGGACATTCAATTCATGGTGTTTCGGGAGAACACCGAGGGCCTGTATGCGGGCATTGGCGGTTTTTTCAAGAAGGGCACGCCGGACGAGGTCGCCACCCAGGAAGACGTGAACACGCGCAAGGGCGTCGAGCGGATTATTCGCTACGCTTTTGAGTATGCGCGGGCGCGGGGGCTGCGGCGAGTTTGCATGAGCGATAAATCGAACGCCCTGAACTTTGCGCACGACTTATGGCAGCGGGTGTTTCATACGGTCCGCAAGACATACCCGGAAATCGTGGCCAGCCACATGTATATCGATAATCTGTTGATGCAGATGGTGCGGGATCCTTCCCAGTTCGATGTAATCGTCACCTGCAACGTATTTGGGGATATTGCCAGTGATTTGGGGGCGCAGATTGCTGGGGGGCTGGGCCTAGCGCCCTCGGGGAATATTCATCCGGGACGCGTATCTATGTTCGAGCCGGTGCACGGTTCGGCGCCGGCGATCGCGGGGAAGAATCTGGCCAACCCGCTGGGTGCGATTCTTTGCGCGGCGATGATGTTGGAATATCTTGGGCTGCAGAACCAAGCCATTCAGATCGATACCGCAGTGCGCGCCGCGATTCGTGAGGGGAAGACTCCGGCCGACCTGGGCGGGAACCTCGGCACGCGCGAGACTGGGGAATGGGTGGCGGCGCAGGTGAGTCGCACGTAGGCAGCGCGAATCAGTTTGGATAGTTAAAGTTCCGGTTGAATAACTAGCTCTCCCTGCTGGATAGGCAGAGCACAGACTCAAAACCACAGATTCAAAAGCTTAGAGAACCAACGTGTGAAGGCGACACGTGGGGCACCCAAGCCGCAACGACGGCGGCCTACCGCGACACCTCGCCGCAGGGGCGGCGGCATCCACGGCGACAACTCCACCCGCGAAATCGGCGCCCTACAACGGCAACGGCTTCTAGTAAAGATACTGAACGGGGCGCGCGGGGACGCGGTAGAACTGGGCGATTAGGACGCCTAGGAGGAAGCCGCCTACGTGGGCCCACCAGGCTACGCCTCCCATGGATGCCGCGCCTACGGAGTTAATTCCGCTGAGGAACTGAAGCAGGAACCACAGTCCGATGAACACTAGGGCAGGGATTTGGGCGGTGAACCAGATAATGAACAGCGGGACCAGGGTCAGGATGCGCGAGGACGGGAAGAATACTATGTACGCGCCCAGGACGCCGGCGATCGCTCCGCTGGCGCCGATGGCCGGGATTTTCGAGCCCCAGGAGAAGGCCAATTGGGCGACTCCTGAACCGAGGCCACATATCAAGTAAAACACTAAGTAGGTGAAATGGCCCAGGCGGTCTTCTACCTGGCCGCCGAAGATCCACAGGAACCACATGTTTCCCAGGATGTGCAGCCAGCCGCCGTGGAGGAACATGCTAGTGAAGAGGGGGATGAGGGCTTGTTCGAAGGTGACGTGATGCTGCCCGGAGAGGGCTAGAGAGACTCGGGCGGGCACCATCCCGTAAAGGTTGATGAAAGCTTCAGCGGCGCGGTCTGGAAGCGATACTTGATATATGAAGACGAGCACGTTGGCGACGATCAGGAGCAAGGTCATCGCGGGGAAGGTCAAGCGCGGGCTCAGGTTTTTGAGGGGGATCATGTGTTAGCACGCACCGCCAAGATTCGACAGATACGGACGGCATGCGGAATCTTTTGAATGCTTCACTGGTCAGCTACCTCGAATCCACTTTAACTGCCTCAAGCGATTGCAGGGCGAAACTCGAAGCTGCGCTTTTGCACGGCAGGGCTGCGAGCAGTGTCGAATTTGATCCGATCGCTTCTCGAAGAATTACGTTAAGCCGCATTGAATACTTGATGCGCATATCGGGCCTCGAGTTCAAAAATTACTTTACCTGCGCGCGCCCGGAATTCAATGAGGAATTCCGGAGAAATACTTCATGTAAATCTGCAACACTGTACGGTTTGAAGTTCAAGTAGAAACGAAGGGTGCAGCAGTGGGCTGTAGAGGGGATAGACATTGCGCCGCAGGCGCTGCTGTGTTAAAAATTTTATTCACTAATCTATATTTTTGATCGCACTGATGCTGCTGAAACTTTGTGCGAGTTAAAGTAAAAGAGCATGTCGGCACGCCGACATATTGATGCCACTCCGCGAATCTGAAGCCATCATCTTGCAGACTTATCCGTTGGGCGAAGGCGACCGGCTGATTAGTTTTCTTAGCCGGCGCGAAGGACGCATTCGCGGCGTGGCGGCCGGTGCGCGAAAGCCGAAGACTAAGTTCGGTTCGACGCTGGAGCCGTTTTCGTACATCCGCATTTGGTTCTTCGAGCGCGAAACACGCGAGTTGGTCCGCATCACCCAGAGCGAATTGATCGAGTCGTTCATGGCGCTGTACTCGGATTACCCGACCAGCGTGGTGCTCGCTCTTTTCTGCGAGATCACCGAAGGCGTGTTGCCGGACCGGGAGCCTTCCGATCCGGCGTTTCGTCTGCTGCTGCTGGCGGCACAATCGATCAAGAAGACTGGGCGCACCGTATTGCCACTGGCGTACTTCGCGCTTTGGTCGGTAAGATTGGGTGGCTGGCTGCCGTCGCTCAAAGTCTGTGCGAAATGCCGCGGGGAACTGCGAGTGGGGCCAGCGTATTTCACGCCGGCGCACTTGGGACTGGCTTGCGAGAAGTGCCGGGTACCGGGGATGAGGGCGCTTTCGTCGGCCGCGCTAGCGGCGGCGCGCAAAATCGAGGTTGAAAAATTGGAATTGCTCAACGAGACCCTAATACCGCCGCGTGCGGCTTCCGAACTGACCAACTACATGCTCGATATCATCGAGCATCAGCTCGAAAAGAAGCTGAAAACGAGATCGATGCTGGAGTCAAACGCTTGAAGCAAAACTCGAAACTCGCTAGGCCGGCACCATCGGCGCACGCAGGCACTGCTGCGCACAGCCTGACGTTTCAGAACCTTCTACTTAAACTTGAAACGCACTGGGCGAACCGTGGATGCGTCCTTCAGCAGCCTTACGACGTCGAGGTCGGCGCGGGAACCATGCATCCGGAGACATTTCTGCGCGTGCTTGGTCCCGATCCTTACAGCGTGGCCTACGTGCAGCCGAGCCGGCGTCCTGCGGATGGGCGCTACGGAGAAAACCCCAACCGGCTCTACAAACATCTTCAACTTCAAGTACTGCTTAAACCAGCGCCAGTGAATATTCAGGACCTCTATCTAGAGAGCTTGGCCGCTATTGGAATCGACTTGAAGCATCACGACGTTCGATTTGAAGAGGACAACTGGGAGGCGCCGACGCTGGGGGCTTGGGGCGTCGGATGGCAAGTGTTACTTGATGGTTTGGAGATCACCCAGTTCACATATTTCCAGCAGTGCGGCGGGATCGATCTTGAGCCTGTCCCGGTAGAGATCACCTACGGACTGGACCGCATCTCGACGTACCTTCAAGGAGTAACTAAGGTCTACGATTTGCGATGGTCAGATAACACTTTATATGGCGTGGTGCGGTTGGCGGACGAGCAGCAATTCTCAACGTATAACTTTGAGTTGGCCGATCCGACGATGACGCGGAAAATTTTCGATCTGAGCGAGGCTGAGGCGGGACGCTTGGTGAAGCTTTACTCGAAGACTGAAGGTAGAAAACGCGCGAGGTTCCCCCTGCTCGCGGCGTACGAGATGTGCTTAAAGTGTTCCCACAACTTTAATGTGCTCGATGCCCGTGGCGCGATTTCGGTCACTGAGCGCGCGGCAATGATCGCGAGAGTGCGGCAGCTCGCGTGCCAGGTGGCAGCGTTGTGGCTGGATCAAGCGCCGTTGCGCGCCGAGTTCTCTGGGGCGGTGAGCCAGTGAAGGCGCGATCTGATTTCTTACTGGAGGTCGGGTGTGAAGAGATACCTGCAGGATTGCTTCCGGGAGCAATCAAGGATCTTCAACAGATACTTGAAAAACATTTCCGTGAATTAGGGCTGCTTGCAGGCGCTTCCATTAGGACAGTAGGGGCGCCGCGAAGAATTGCAGTGATGGTTGAAGATTTATTTTTGCACCAAGTGGATTCGATAAAGGAAATTCTAGGGCCGCCGAAATCGGTTGGGTTCGATAAAGTCGGCGCGCCGACTCGTGCTGCGGAGAGTTTTGCGCAAAAGCAGAACGTCACGCTCGATCAGATCTCAATTATCACCACAGCGAAGGGCGAGTACCTCGCATACAAACAGAAAATCGTTGGTCGCGTCACTTCGGATATCTTGGGAGAATCGCTGGCGCAGTGGATTCAGGAGCTCTCGTTCCCGCGCGCGATGTATTGGACCTCGAAGAACGGACCGAAATTTACGCGGCCGATTCGGTGGATCGTAGCGTTGCTGGATGGGAAGGTGGTTCCCTTTACCCTGGGCGATGTCCATTCGGGGAGCACTACTTCAGGGCATCGATTTTTGGGGAAGCGCTCGATTACCCTGCATGGCGTAGCCGACTATCTTTCCGCGCTGCGGACCAATTTCGTTATGGCCGATCCGGCGGAGCGCCGGAAGAGAATTGAATCGCAGTTGCACTCCGTACCCCACTCGCGGAAACTTCAAGTGCATCCGGATGCTGGGTTGGTGGACCTCACGTCGTACTTGAATGAGTACCCCACGGTGATCATGGGCGACTTCGACCCATCCTATCTCGAATTACCCGATGAAATTCTGCTCACGGTGATGCGCGATCATCAGAAATATTTTGGAGTGGAAGATAAGGCCGGAAATCTGGCGCCGCACTTCCTGGCGGTGATCAATCTGGAAAGCGACGCGAAGAAACTGGTGCGCGCGGGGCACGAGAAGGTCTTGGCGGCGCGGTTTGCCGATGCTCGATTCTTCTGGGAGACCGATCAAAAGCATATTCTTGCGGAATACCTGCCGAAACTTGCTGCGGTTGTCTACGAATCGCGGCTGGGTACTTACGGCGACAAGGTGGAGCGCATGCGGCAGATTGCGCGATGGACCGCGGAACAGTGGTTCAGCTCCGGTTACCACCAGGCTGACGTTTCGGGTGCGGACCGTGCCGCGGAGCTGGCGAAATGCGATCTGGTTACCGACATGGTCCGGGAGTTTACCGAGCTGCAGGGAATCGTGGGTGGGTTGTACGCGCAGGTTCAGGGAGAACCAGAATCGGTGGCCTCAGCGGTGTACGATCACTACCGGCCGGTGGGGCTCGACGATCCCATCCCGCGAAACATCACCGGGTGCATCGTATCGCTGGCGGATAAGATTGATTCGATCGTGGCCTGCTACGCGATTGGCGCTATACCCTCAGGTTCAAGTGATCCATTCGCTTTGCGGCGGGCGGCCTTGGGGGTAGTTAAGATAATTTTTGAGCTTCAACTTCCACTTTCACTTGCTCAGCTAGTCGCCGCGGCATCGAAGGCCCTTGAAGAGAGGGCGCCAAAACGTAAAGTTGATGCGGAAGTTGAGGCGTCGGTGATCGAGTTTCTACTGGAGCGTGCCAAGTATATTCTTAGGGAGCGGCGCGGGTTCGCTTACGACGAGGTAAACGCGGTGTTCGCGGCGGGTGCGGATGATTTGGTGGATGCGGCGCAGCGCGTGACCGCGGTGCAGGCGATTCGCAAGACCAAGAACTTTGAGCCTTTGGCCAGCGCGTTTAAGCGGATACGCAAGATCGTCGAGAAGGCGGGGAGCCACGGCCCGGGGATGACCGGAAAGCTTTCGGCGGTCCGGTCGCAGTTGCTGGAAGCCGGCGCGGAGAAGGACTTGCACATGGCAGCGATTCGGGTGCGGGATCAATCGACGACGGAGAAGAGACAAGGGAGATATCGAGAAGCGCTGGAGGCGATTGCCGAGCTGCGTCCGAGTGTGGACAAATACTTCGATGACGTTATGGTGATGGTGGAACGTGAGGACCTCCGCAACAACCGGCTGACCATGCTCGGGGGATTGTTAAAGGAATTTTCGACGATTGCGGACTTCTCGGAAATCGTGACATCGGATACTTAAAGTTCGAGTAGATGACTTACTTGAAGTGACGGATTTTGTTGTGCAGTGCGCAATTAGTGTCGCGGGCGCTCAGGCGAGTGGACGCGAATTGTCATACTGTGGTTTTACTTTAAATTCTACTGCTTGATCCGTCGGCGAGCCGACAGCTCAACGCATACCTGAGGTTCGCTGCGGCGAACGAATGAGAGGACGCGTGAAATACGTTTATTCTTTTGGAGGCGGCAAGGCGGAAGGCGACGGCGAGATGCGCGAGATTCTGGGAGGCAAGGGTGCGGGTCTGGCGGAAATGACCCGCATCGGACTTCCGGTGCCGGCGGGGTTCACAATTACCACGCCGACCTGCAAGTACTACCTCGAAAATAATAAGAAGTATCCCAAGGAACTCGCTGGAGAAGTTCGCAAGGCCATCGAGAAGCTCGAGAAGCAGACTGGGAAGAAGCTTGGAGACGCAAACGACCCGCTATTGGTCAGTGTGCGGTCTGGCTCAGCGCGCTCGATGCCCGGCATGATGGAGACGATTCTGAACCTCGGGTTGAACGAGAGGTCCGTCGAGGGGCTGGCGAAGCGCACCGGCAATGAGAGATTCGCGTTCGACGCGTACCGGCGGTTCGTGCAGATGTATTCGGCGGTGGTGATCGGTCTCCCTAAGGAAGAACTTGAAGAGCGGTTGCGTGCCTTAAAGGCTCGTTTGGGAGTAGCGGACGATACCAAGGTTTCTGGCGCAGGGTGGCGCCAGCTGGTGAAGGAGTATAAGCAGTACTTTAAGTCCAAAACAGGGACGGATTTTCCGGAAGATCCTGCGGAACAGCTCTGGGGTGCGATCGGCGCGGTGTTTCAGTCGTGGAATGCTGAGAAGGCGGTGACCTATCGGCGCGTCGAGAAGATTACCGGGCTGATTGGGACGGCGGTGAACGTGGTCCAGATGGTTTTCGGCAACCTGGGCGACAATTCGGGCACCGGAGTCTGTTTCACGCGCGACCCTTCGAGCGGAGAAAAGGTGTTCTACGGGGAATTCCTGTTGAATGCGCAGGGAGAAGATGTGGTGGCGGGTATCCGCACCCCGATGCCGCTATCGGAACTGGCGAACAAGATGCCGAAGGTGTATCCGCAGCTTGAGAAGGTCCGCCAAACACTCGAAAAGCACTACCGCGACATGCAGGACCTGGAATTCACCATCGAAGACGGCAAGCTGTACATGTTGCAGACCCGGACCGGGAAGCGGTCGCCGCAGGCTACGTTCGTTATGGCCGTCGAAATGGCCAATGAAAAGCTCATCACCCGCGATGAAGCGCTGATGCGCATTAAGTCCGAGGACATCGAGCGGCTGTTCTATCCGGTGATCGATGCGGCTTCCGCCAAGGATTTGCAGTCGCGCAAGCTCGGAACGGGGATCAACGCGGTTCCGGGGGCGGCGGTAGGGAAGGCGGTGTTCACCGCACACGAAGCTGAAGCTTGGGCCGCGCGTGGCGAGAAGGTGATCCTGATCCGCAGGGAGACCAGCCCGGAGGACGTCGGAGGGATGTTCGTCGCGCAGGGAATTCTGACCGCGACCGGCGGAAAGACCAGCCATGCGGCGGTGGTAGCTCGCGGTTGGGGTAAATGCTGCGTGGTGGGTGCGGAAAAGTTGGATATCAACGCTGGCGCGAAGGAAATGCGCGCTGGAGGGAAGGTAGTTAAGGAAGGGGATTGGGTCACGTTGGACGGCAATGAGGGCGACGTGTATGAGGGCCAGGCCAAACTCGTAACTCCTGTCCACCCCAAGGCTTACTACACCCTGCTGGAATGGGCGGATGGCATTCGCCGCCTCAAGGTCCGCACAAACGCTGACACGCCCCAGGATGCTCGCGGAGCTCGTGAGATGGGGGCCGAGGGTATCGGCCTGTGCCGCACCGAGCATATGTTCTTTAAGGATTTTGAGCACCCGGAGCACAGCGCGGACCGCCAGCTGGCCATTCAAGAGATGATTGTGGCCGATAACGTAGAATCGCGGCGCAAGGCGTTGGCAAAATTGCTGCCGTTCCAGAGGCGAGACTTCATCGGATTGTTTAAGGCCATGAACGGTCTGCCGGTAACCATACGGCTAATCGACCCACCTTTGCACGAATTCGTTCCGCACGACCTGGATAAACAAGCGGAGCTTGCCCGCAAGATTGGCGTGCCGGTCGAAGTCGTGACGCGGCGAGTTGAACAACTACATGAATCGAATCCGATGCTGGGACACCGCGGCTGTCGGTTGTGCATCACCTATCCGGAGATTCTTGAGATGCAAGTTCAAGCGATTATTGAAGCTGCCATCGAGTGCCAGAAAGCTAAAGTTAAAGTGCTTCCAGAGATCATGATCCCGCTCGTGTTGGATCGTAAGGAATTGAAAATACTGGAAGAAGCTACGCGGCGCGTAGCGGATGCAATTATTGCTAAAGCTAAAGTAAAGCTGGAGTATCTGGTTGGCACGATGATCGAGCTGCCACGGGCTGCTCTTACCGCCGACAAGATTGCCGAAGTGGCGGAGTTCTTCTCGTTCGGCACCAATGACCTGACCCAAACCTGCATGGGACTGTCACGCGACGACGCGGGGAGGTTTCTACCTGACTACGTGGACGAGAAGAAGGCTGGCGTCTTCAAGAGCGACCCGTTTCAGAGCCTGGACGTCGAAGGCGTCGGCCAACTCATCGAAATTGGCATCCAGCGGGGCAGAAAGACGCGGCCCAAGCTCAAGGTGGGAATTTGCGGGGAGCATGGCGGGGATGCGGAGAGTGTACGTTTCTGCCACAAGGTGGGAATGGACTACGTCAGCGCTTCGCCCTTTCGCGTGCCGGTAGCGCGATTGGCTGCGGCGCAGGCGGTGCTGGAAGAGAAGACACGCAAGCATAAGTAGCGCAAAGAGTTACGCGCAAAAAGAGAAACGCCGCTGCCTACTCGTGACGCATTGGGACAGGCCAGCTCGCTGATCATTGGCATCTGCGGTGGTACCGGTTCGGGGAAGACTACCATCTCCGACCGAATCATCGAGGCGTTCGCGCCATCCAGCGTGCTGGTCCTCCAGCAAGACCACTACTACAAAGACTTCCCGGAACTCTCGCTGGAAGAGCGCAAGCGGGTAAATTTCGATCATCCCGATGCCTTTGATACTCCGCTGCTGATCGAGCACGTCCGGCAGCTGCGCTCGGGCATGGGGGTTGACCGCCCATCGTACGATTTCACCGAATACCGAAGACTGGCGGCGACGGTGAGGCTGGAGCCGCGTCCGGCGATTATCGTGGAAGGGATATTGATCTTCGAGAATGCCCGGTTGTGCGAGCAGATGGACATCAAGATTTTCGTCGATACCGATGCGGATCTACGATTCATTCGGCGGCTGGGGCGCGATATTCGGGATCGTGGACGGACTTTGGATTCGGTGGTGACCCAATACCTGGCTACGGTGCGGCCGATGCACTTGGAGTTTGTGGAGCCCAGCAAGAGGAACGCCGACATTATTTTGCCCGAGGGCGGGTACAACCAGGTGGGGACTGATCTGGTGATTCAGAAGATCCGGTCATTGATTCCCCGGAGTGGGCGCAGCCGAACTGGGGACACCGGGGTTCCGGAGAAATAGCAGACATGACTTGGCTTCGGTCGCAAGTTTGAACGCCCACCCTTCCCAAAGCCCCGGGAAGAATGGAACATGCGAAAAAGATAAGACCGTAGAACCGCAAAAGATAAGATCATCGAACCGCTAGCGGCGGTGATGCTCGGTGACTTCTTCGTTGTGGGCTACCAGGGCTACGGTCGCCAGACCTACGAATAAGCCGTGTTCCACGACTCCGGGGATGTGATCCAGCTCGGCGCCTAACTTTTCGGGATCGCGAATTTCGCCGAATTCGCAATTCAGGATGTGGTTGCCGGAGTCGGTGATGAAAGGATTGCCATCCTGCTCGACGCGCAGGGTTACGTTGGCGCCCAGGGCGGAAATTCTTCTGATCAGGAGCGGCTCGGCGAACTCGATCACTTCTACCGGCAGCGCCATCATCCCCAAAACGCTCACCAGCTTAGTGTGATCGGCGATCACCACGAAACGACGGGTGGCCGTGGCGACGATCTTTTCGCGGAGTAACGCGCCGCCGTGCCCCTTGATCAGTCGCAGGTGTGGATCGATTTCGTCGGCGCCATCGACGCTCACGTCGATCTGCGAGACGTCTTTGAAGCTGACCAAGGGAATTCCCAGGCTGGTGGCCAGCTGGTGGGAGTGCGCGGAGGTGGGTATGCCGCGAATCTGCAGGCTGCCGGTCTGCACCCGTTCACCGAGCAGCTTGATGAATTCCGCAGACGTAGAGCCGCTGCCCAGGCCGACCACCATGCCGGACTCGATGTAGCGGATGCTGGCGTGCGCGGCCGCTTTTTTTTCATGGGTTAGGTCAGGCATGGTGCTTTGAGCCCCCGTTCGCGAATTGGAAAGGCGCACCGCCCGTTTGGCTGTGCCCCGAATGCCCCAGCTGGCTACGTGGGCATTTTCAAAAAGCAGTAGGCGCCCAGGAAAAGGAAAATCGCATCGGGCGACCATGCCGCGAGCAGTGGCGGCAGCTGCGCCACCGCGCCCATCGCCTCGAATAGACGCGCCATGCACCAGTAAATTACACTGATGCCCACCGCCAGCGCCAGCCCACCGATCGCGCCGCGCGTTCCCACCAGGAATCCAAAAGGCGCGCTCAGGAAAATAATAATCACCGCGATCATCGGAAACGCGAATTTCATATGCCACTGCACGCTGAGCCGCGAAGTATCGAATCCCGCCTGGCGCAGGCCGGCAATGTAGGTGCGCAGTTCGCGCCAATTCATCTGGTCGTACTGGCGCACCTCCCGGCGAAAATAGGACGGGGGCTCGGTAATCTCGGCGAGCGAAAGCACTTCGAAGGGAAGATAGCGGGTGATTTTTTCGCCCTCGAAATCGCGCACCCAGCCATTCTCCAGAATCCAGACGCCCAGCTTAGGCTCCCACATGGCGCGGTCCGCGAAGATGCGTCGGCGCAATTGGAAGGTCTTGGGATTGAGCTCGAAGACGCTCAGGCCGCCGAACAAATCGTGATCGGAATCGAAAACGTCGTAGTTGAAGAGCCTCGAACCTTGCCCGAAAATCCATTGATGTGCGGGCTGAAAATAGGTTCGCGCGGGACGGCCCTTGATCTGGTTGCGCAAGGCATCCTGAGTGCGGTTGGCGTAGGGCAGGTAAGTATTGTCCATGGCGAACATGCCAACGGCCAGCAGCAGACCGGTCAGCAGCAGCGGCAGGTTCAGGCGGTAGAGGCTCACCCCGCTGGCCTTGAACGCCACCACTTCGTTGTTTTTGGCCATTACCCCCAAGGTCACCAGGACCGCCACCAGGGCGGCCAGCGGCGTTAGTTGGTACACCAGTAAGGGGACCAGATATCCCAGATACGAGAGCACCACCGAGCTGGGTATGTGGTTCTTCGAGATGTCCGCGAGCAGATCGAACAGTGTGAAAGCATCGAACACCACTACGAAGCCAGTTAACACCAGTGCGAAATACGAAATGAAACTACGGAACACATAAACGTCTACCAGCAGCGGAAATCCGTTCATTCCCACTTTCTGCGTCGCTGTGCGGCCCAGCGACGATACCCGCGCGATGCTCACCGGAGCGCTCATCGGGCCGCCATTCGCGGACCCATCGGATGGTGCCCCCGCGGCGGCAGCTCCGGCGGAAATCCGCTTGGTGGCCAAACTATCCCACAGGCGTGAGAGGTAACTTTGCTTGCCGCCGTGCTCGACCCGGCGAAACAGAGTGATCGCGAAAATGGTGGTGATAATATTGGCGGCCCACACGCCAACGGCCGGATGCAATAACCCTTGCTGGGCCAGGCGGATGCCGACCAGCAGCAGCATGTAGTAGCCGGAGATCAGCAGCAGGGTGAGCACCAGGGCGGAAGCGCGGCCCCCGCGCCGGGGGCGAATACCGGCGGAGACGCCCAGCAGGGCGAACACCAGGCAGGCGGCGGGAAAGGCCAGACGGCGGTAGAATTCGACGCGCGACTCGCGCCAGCCCGCGCCCTGAATTTTGAGCAGTTCGCTCACCGGAAGCTCGGCATCGGAGAAGGTCCGCGTTGTACCTTCGGAACTACTGATGGCAATCGGTAAGTCGCTCGATCCGAACGTGCTAACGTTATAGCGAAGAGGGTCGTGGGGATCGAATTCGTGGGTGCTGCCGCCGCGCAGGTGCAGCTCGAACTTGTTGTCGGCAGGATGGTTTACTACGATGGCGTCCTCTGCCAGGGTGATCCGCATGCCGGTAGTGGCGCCAGTCTCGGCGAGGAAAACGCCGCGCCAACGAGCCGCGGTGGCGGAGACGTCTTCGACGTAGAGCACCGTGTTCGGAAATCGCTCGTCGAAAACGCGGGGTTGGACGGCAAAAGGAACCTGTGATGACTGGAGTTCGAGCTCCAGCCGATGGAGAGTGCGCAGCGACGCCGGACCCACCCAAATGGTAACGCAAAAAGTGAGGACCGCCGCGATGCCCGCTAACGCGCCGACCGGAAACAGCAAGCGCCGCATGCCGATGCCGAGCGCGTGAAGCGCGACGATCTCGCTATCCGCCGAGAGCCGCCCCAGGGCAATCAACACGCCGACCAAAGCCGCCATCGGGAGCGTAAACACCAGGATCGGGGGCATGGAGCTTAGGAACAGCAGGGTAATACGGCCTGCGCCTCCGGCGTGGCGCACGATCAGGTCCATCAGACGCACCAGTTGCGGGATGAAGAATACGAACGTAAAAACGGCGAGGCCCAGCAGCGTGTGGGAAAGGACTTCGCGAAATATGTATCGGTCGAGGATGCGCATGGTCGCGCCCGGCCATTCTAGCACGAGCAATGGAGTTCAACCGGAGAGCATCGGCCCGTGAATCCCGTCCACCTGGTGTTGATCTGGCACATGCATCAGCCAGAGTACAAAGATCCTGCCACGCGAACCTACTTCCTTCCTTGGACGCGTCTGCACGCGCTGAAAGATTACTGGGGCATGGTAAAAATTCTGGACGAATTTCCGGAAGTGCACATGACTTTCAACGTGGTACCGTCGCTGGCGGCGCAGATTCAGGAATACGCGAGCGGAAATTTCCGGGAGCCGTGGTTCGATGTGGCGTTCGCAGCGTCCAGCGGTTTGACGCTAGGGCAGCGGCGCGAAATTCTGTTGCGTGCATTTCAGGCCAATACCGAGCATCTGGTCCGGCGGTGGCCGCGGTTCGCGCAATTGTTCGATGGCTATCAATCCTTTGGGCTGGAGGCAACTATTGCGCGGTTGGGAGTGCAGGACTGGCGCGATTTGCAGGTACTCTCGCAGATTGCCTGGATGGACGAGGAATACCTGGCGCACGATCCGGTGGTGAGCGCGCTTTCGGCCAAGGGCGAGGGATACACCGAGAGCGACAAACGAGCATTGCGCGACAAACAGCTCGAATTGCTTGGGCGCGTATTGCCGGAATACGGCAGCGCGGCGAAGCGCGGACAGATTGAAATATCGGCCACGCCGTTCTATCACCCCATCCTGCCGTTGCTGTGCGATACCGACGTTGCGCGAATCTCCAATCCCCACACGCCGTTGCCGCATCCGCCGTATCAACATCCCGAAGATGCGCGCGAGCAACTGAGCCGGGCCCGCGCATTCCACCAGAAGACCTTCGGCCAATTGCCGGCGGGCCTATGGCCGTCGGAGGGTTCGGTTTCCGACCCAGTAGTTTCGATGGCGGCCGAGATGGGGTTTCGCTGGTTCGCCACCGACGAGGGGGTGCTGGGGCACAGCCGCGGGCTGGGATTCGCGCGCGATGGCAGCGGCTTTCCGCAGAATGCCGAGGCGCTGTACACGCCGTGGAAGATTCGCTATGGCGGTAGCGAAATCGCGGGATTCTTTCGCGATCACTACATTTCCGACCTGATCGGCTTCGTTTACAGCCGCATAGATGCGCGAAGCGCCGCGGAGGATTTTCACCGGCGGGTGCGCGCAGTGGGCGAGCGCGTATCGATGGCGAAACCTACGACCCTGGTGGTGATTGTCGATGGCGAAAACGCCTGGGAGTATTACGACAGGAACGGAAGGGAATTCCTCCGCCGGTTTTACGATTTGGTCCGGCACGACCCCGACATCCACGCGCTCACTGCCAGCGAGGCCATCGAAGCGGCCGGCGAAATTCCGGTGCTGGACCATATCTTCCCCGGTTCATGGATAAATGCGAATTTCGATGTGTGGATTGGAGACAAGGAAGACGTCCGCGCCTGGGAACTGCTGGGGGCTGCGCGGCGGGAGTATGAAGATGCGGTGCGCCAGGCGAAAGAGAATGCTCGGGGTGCGCCGTCCGCGGAGCAATTGGCGCGAGCGTATGAATCGATACTGGTGGCGGAGGGAAGCGACTGGAATTGGTGGTACGGTCCGGAGCACAGCACCGCGAATGACGCGGAGTTCGACTCGCTCTATCGCAAGCACCTCTCGGAAGTGTACGCCGCGCTGGGGCGGGAAGCGCCAACCGCATTGGCCCAGCCGATCAAGAAGCAGCCGCAAACCGGGAAGCGCGAGGCGCCGGCGCAGTATCTGGACGTCCAGGTGGATGGGCGGGAGAGCAGCTATTTTGAATGGTTGGGAGCTGGGACTTATAGCGTCGATCGCCGCAGTGGCGCGCTGCATGTCGGAGCTGGGATTTTTTCAGGGTTGTCGTATGGCTTCTCGCGGGACCGATTTTTCGTTCGGCTCGACAAGTTGCCGGCAGACGTTACAGGGACGGGCGAATGCGAGCTGCGATTTACGTTCTGGGACGGGCACGAGAAGCTAGTGACGGTGCGCCTGGCGGAGAATCGGGTGACCGGGATTACCATCCATCCGGAAGAGAGCCCGGACGGGAAGGTCGCGGCGGCGGCGGGGAAGATCATCGAAGTTAGTTTCGCGCGAGATTTATTCGGTGCGGAGAATCGGAAGTCGCTGCAGCTCAGCGTCAGCGTTTGGAAGAACGGTCTGCCGCTGGATGTAGTGCCCTCGTCGGGATACCTCGAAATTCCCCTCGGCGAAGATGTTTTTGCGTGGCCTTTCGCTTCCGCGTAGCTTCATGTAAAACTAGAACCCGCGTTTTTTGCCACAGGGACTCTCCCGTCAGGGAAACGTCGGATGCCCGCTGCGTATTACTCCGAATTCACTCATTGGAAACAACTACGTACACTCGCCGGCAATGAACGTCCTTGGTTTCGAATCTGAAACCACCCGGAATTTTTCCGGGACCTGAGAAAGCACGATCTAACCGTCCGGCGCGATGGCGTCGCGCCCTTCGATCGATGCCAGTGTGTCCGGTTCGCCGGAGGGCATCTTGAGAAAGCGTCTATTCGGGCACCGATTTGACTGCGGCTATCGCTGCAGGAACTACGCCGGTGATTTACCCAGTTGGCTTCCGCCTTCGCGCGGCTCAGAACATCTTTACCGCCAGGTCCCGCGGGTGCCGCCCGACAGGTATCAGCGTGATCAGTCCCCCCGGAGGCGAGGAACCCCCCGCGGTGAAACTGGCCAGGGAGCGGACCACCGCGAGATCGTCGGAGAATTGGTCGACGACCAACAACATATCGCCGCCGGGGGTAATTAACGAAGCGCCGGGGCCTTGGCCGACGGAAATGGGGGATGCCACTTGGCGGACGTCGATGGCGATGGGAACGATGTGGGAAGCCTCGGAGTCGGATACGTAAAGAATCCCTGCAAGGGTTGCAAAGGTGGCGCTGGTTGGCCGAAGTCCGAGCAGCAAGTAGTCGCCCACTTCATTGGTTGAAGTGTCGACGACTACCAGCCCATGCGTCTCCGGGCAGGGAATGTAGAGTTCGCCGCCATCTGGTTTCAGGATCAGATCGCTGGGATTTCCGCCTAGCGACAGATTGGCCTGCAGCACATCGCGCCGCAAGTCCACTACTGAGACCTGCGGCCGGCTGCCAGAACTGACGAAAGCCTTGGAACCGTCCGGCAGGATGGCCACCTGTTCCGGGGTCGGCGCGGTAGCGATTACCGCGCGCGATACTAGGGTAGCGGCGTCCAATAACGATACGGTCGAGTCGTCGCGGTTGGTCACCAGCAAGGTCTTGCCGTCCGGGGTCACCCGTGCGATCCACGGCCGACGCCCGGCGTGGCCGCGAGCCACCACGGAATGAGTGACGGTATCGATGGCCACCACGGAATCCGAACCGGAGGCGGCGACGAAAGCCCGGCTGCCGTCCGCGGAAAAATCGATAGCAAAAGGGCTGCGGCCGGCGGGAATGCGAGTGACCTGCAAAGTGCGGACGTCAAGTACCCAAACGTAACCACCGCTGGAGCTGACGCCCCAAATTTCATTGCGCTTGGGATTCGCGCGAATACCGCTGGGATCGGGGCCCACGGAGACAGTTGCGGCCGGCGCCAGGCGCACCAAATCGACTACCGTCACCGTGCCGTCGTCGATATTGCCGATGTAGGCATTCAGGCGCAGACCGGAACGCAGGAACGTGGGGCGCCGCTCGCGCAGCATCTCGATGCCGGCGAACGCCAGCAGCACCACCAAAACAAAAACTATCCGGCCGTTTAGCTTCCGGCCGAGGCCAAGTGGATTTTCGCTGTGGGCGTCTGTTTCCACGATTTGCCACGCGGGTTTCGGTGCTGCTTCGGTTCTGGCGCAGATTTCGGCGCCGCCTTAATTCAGCGAACGATGCAGCACCTGGGCGATCTGACGGACTTCGTCCACCAGGCGATCCAGCTCCGCCGGGAGGATGGATTGCGGTCCGTCGGACAGCGCCCGGTCGGGATCGTTATGGACTTCGACCAACAAGCCGTCCGCGCCCACCGCCACCGCGGCGCGCGAAAGCGGCAGCACCTTGTTGCGACGTCCGGTGCCGTGGCTGGGATCGACCACCACCGGAAGATGGCTCAGCCGCTGCACCGCGGGAATCAAGCTGAGGTCGAGAGTGTTCCGGGTATGGTCGGAAAACGTTCGCACCCCCCGCTCGCACAGGATCACGTTGTAATTGCCCTCGGCTAAAATGTATTCCGCGGCCATCAGAAACTCATCGAGCGTCGCGGACATTCCGCGTTTCAATAGCACCGGCTTGCGCGTGCGTCCAGCGCTCTTGAGCAGTGAAAAATTCTGCATGTTGCGTGCGCCGATCTGGATCACGTCGGCATATTTTTCCACCAGGGCCAAGCTTTCGTTGTCGATGGCCTCGGTAACAATGCCAAGACCGAAAGTATCGCGAACTTCCTTTAGAAGTTTCAGCCCGGCCTCGCCCAGCCCCTGAAAGGCATACGGGGAAGTGCGCGGCTTGTAAGCCCCGCCGCGAAATAGACGAACGCCCGCGGCCTTAGTGCGCTCGGCGATCGCGAAAACCTGTTCGCGGGTTTCCACGGCACACGGCCCAGCGACCATGCCAACCGCCGTGCCCCCAAAGGTCACTTCGCCAGAGGGCGTGGGCACCCGCACTACGGTGTTCTCTTCCTTTACGTCGCGGCTAACCAGCTTGTACGGTTTGCTTACCGGAATGCATTCGACTACCCCGGGCATCGAGACAATCGTGCCCAGGTCCACGAATCCGGAATTGCCGGTGATTCCGATAGCGGTGCGCAGCGAGCCCGGGATCGGATGAGCCTTGAAGCCGAACGATTCGATGCGTTCGCAAACCGCGCGAACTTGCTCTTCGGAAGCGTGTGCCTGCATCACTACCAGCATGGTGCTGTCTCCATTATTTTCCGGAAGATTCCGCATCGGCCCGCGAATTTCATTCTTCGCCGCAGCTTGGAAACGGGGTCGAACCGTGGTCAGAGGACCGCAATCTAGCAATCCTCGCGAATCTAGATGTGGAAAGCGCAGTTTACTGCAAAGCTGCGCCAGGCTGCAAACCGAGCCGCCTGCGTGACCCCGGCCCTTGGGGCGGGCGAGACGCCCGATATCCCCAATTCAAAATTCAATTTGCAGGCACGAAGCGATATACTTCGTTAGCTTCGACCCACGAGATAAATTTAGGAGAAAAACATGACCAAGAATTCATGGTTTTGTACCGCGCTCTTGCTGGGATTTGTGGCTTCCGCCTCAGCAGCTCGCGCTCAGCAGGATAAATCTCAGCGCCCGAGCCCGCCCGCGAAAGCCGATTGCAGCTTCAACGACGGCAAGACCGTGCACATCGACTACTCCAGCCCGCGCATGAAGGGCCGCAAAATCTTCGGCGATCTGGTCCCATACGACCAGGTTTGGCGCACCGGCGCAAACGAAGCCACCACCTTCGTCATCAATACCAATTTGCTGGTCGGCGATCAACCCGTCCCGGCAGGCAGCTACACTCTGTTCACCGTTCCGAGCGAAAAGGCCTGGACCCTGGTAGTCAGTAAGAAGACCGGCGAATGGGGCACGCCGTATCCCGGAGAAGCTGACGATTTGGTGCGCGCGAAGATGAAGGCGTCACAATTCACGCCAGCGGTGGAGAACATGACCATCGATCTGAAGCAGACCGGCGATGTTTGCACGCTCAGCGTCTCGTGGGATCAGACCCTCGCCACGATCGGCTTGGTCGAGAAGAAGTAAGGCCGGATCGCCCGCGGCGCGTCGCAGTTGCCCGGCGCTATGTTTTTCTTCCGACAGCGACCAAGTTCTGGCCGACCGGCGGCGTAACTAGGGCCTCGAGGCGACGGACGATCGGAATCACTACTCGGTCATAGAACTGCACGCTGGACGCGGAAATCGTGGTCCGTCCCAGAACCTTCGCGGTGACGTACCACGACACGATTCCGGTGAAGTTCACGTAGTGAAGCCGCTCGAGGTGGAATCCGGAACCTTTCAGTTTTGCGGCCAGTTCAGGCTTTAGATAACGTCGAAAATGCCCGAATTGGGCGTCCAGCTTGCCGTACAACTGCGGCAAAGCCGGCACAAACAGCAAAATCGTGCCCCCCGGCGCGAGGATGCGGTTCGCGTCACGCAGAAACTGCTCGTCGTCCTGAATGTGCTCCATTACGTTCACCGCGGCGATGGAGTCGGGCGCGTGCACCGGTTTCCAGGCATCCAGATAAAGTGGCAAAGCCTGCGCCCGCGGGTTTGCTTGTAATCGATCCTGCAAGATTGGAAAGAGATTGGCTGCCGGTTCGAGCGCCGTAAGCTCTTGCACAGCTGTAGTTTCCAGTATGATCCGAGAAAACGAGCCGATTCCCGCGCCCACTTCCGCGGCTCGCGCTCCTAGATAGGGTCGAAAGAGGTCTAGTATCCACCGGTGGTAGTTGTTCGCGTGGTCCATAGCCGCTAGTTCCTGCCCTGGGTACAACATGGCAGCGTCTTCGGGCAAAGGGTTCAGAGCGGTGATGGGCGCGGGAGGCATAGGACCGGACCGAATCATCTAATCCTACGCGGTAACGGAAGTCAACCGGCGCTGAGCAATCAGTTTCCGAACGCATTGGTATGGCGAAGGAATCGCGAATCGGTTAGAATAGGGATTCGAGCGCTGGCCGAGAGCGTACCGTCCACGCAAACTACGCTCCGGAAGTCACTTACGGCATGTCCGACCCCGAACAACATATAGCCGAACCCGCCTACGACGTCGCTGACGAATATCGCCCTGAGCCGCCCGCCCCGCCGAAAGCACCGGCATGGAGGGATGGCAGCCTCCGAATTGGGATTCACACTTCGATCGCGGGCGACATCGTCCAGGCCCTGGACATCGCTCACCGCATCGGCGCCAATGCCGTCCAGATATTTTCGTCCAGCCCGCGCATGTGGGTGCGTCCGCAAGGCGGATCGCGCATCGCGTCGGTGGACGCCACGCGATTTATTGACCGTCGAGCGGTCCTGGGCCTAGGTCCGGTAGTCATCCACTCAAACTATTTGATCAACCTGGCTTCTCCCGAGCGCGTGCTGCGCACCCGCTCGATGCAAGCTTTCCATGACGAGATCGTCCGCGCGATGTCCTTGGGCGCGGATTTTCTAGTGATGCATCCGGGCAGCACCAAGGGTGGAGACCGCCGGGCCGGGGTCTCGATGATCGCCGAAGGATTGCGGCAGGCGGTCCGCGGTCTGAGATTTTCCGGCAACTTGCGAATATTGCTTGAAAATACTTCCGGGCAGGGAAGCTGCATCGGCGGTTATTTCCAGGAGTTGCAGGCGATTATCGAAGCGTGTCCGGGCATCCCGCTGGGGGTGTGCATTGACGTCGCGCACCTTTTCCAATTTGGCCACGATTTGCGGTCTGCCGAAGGCCTGGAAGCGGTGATGCAGAAGATTGAAACGACCGTGGGTCTGCATCAGGTCTATTTGGTACACGCCAACGATTCCAAGACCCCGCTGGGGTCCAAAATCGATCGCCACGATCACATCGGGAAAGGGAAAATTGGGCTCGAGGCGTTCGAGCGGATCATGACCCACCCGCTGCTCAAGGGCCGGCCATTCATCCTCGAGACTCCGATCGAAAAAGCGGGAGATGATGCCCGCAACGTAGCTACGCTGTGGAAGCTCGCGGGTTTCCCCATCAAAATATCTCGAAAAAAGAGCAGCCGCGTCCGGCCGCATAGATCGAAAGCGAAGAAATCCGGCGCGAGCAGCAGGCCGAAAAAAAAGACCGCGCGAAAATAACCAACGAAAAAGAAGTGAGGCCGAGTGGATTACGAACCGCAGCGTATTGAAGAGAAGTGGCAGAAGGTGTGGGAAGAGCAGGATGCCTTTCGCGCGGTCGAGGATCCTTCGCGTCCCAAGTGCTACTTGCTCGAGATGTTGCCGTATCCTTCCGGCACGCTGCACATGGGCCATATGCGGAATTACACCCTGGGCGATGCGGTGGCCCGCTACAAGCGGCTGTGCGGCAACAACGTGCTGCATCCAATGGGTTGGGATTCGTTTGGACTACCGGCGGAAAATGCTGCGATCAAGCGCGGCACGCCGCCTCGGGCGTGGACCAATTCCAATATCGAGCAAATGAAAGCGGTCTGCAAGCGATTCGGTTTCAGCTACGACTGGAGCCGCGAAATTTCCACCTGCGAGCCGGAATATTACCGCTGGAACCAGTGGCTGTTTCTGCGCATGCTCGAGCGCGGCCTCGCCTACCGCAAGAAGAGCCGGGTGAACTGGTGTCCAGCGTGCCAGACGGTTCTCGCGAACGAGCAGGTGATCGACGGTTACTGCTGGCAGCACGACACCACCGCGGTGGAAGCCAAAGAACTCGATCAGTGGTTTCTGAAGACTACCGCGTATTCCGATGCACTGCTCGACGATATGCAGGAACTGGCCGCCGGCTGGCCCGAGCGCGTGCTCACCATGCAGCGCAATTGGATCGGGAAATCACGCGGCACCCGCATTCGTTTTGCGGTGGAAGGCCCCGGCGATCTGCACATTGAAGTTTTTACTACCCGCGTCGACACCATTTTCGGCGCGTCCGCCGTAGTCCTCTCCGCCGGACATCCATCCGTGCCCGCGCTGCTGGCTGACCGCCCAGGCCGAAATGGCATGGAAGCGCTAGCCAAGGCCATGGTACAGAAAAATCTGCGCGCCGCAGACTTGGCCACTGCTCCCAAAGAGGGTTTCTTCACCGGACGATTTGTGGTGAATCCGTTTTCGGGCGAGAGCATTCCGGTGTGGGTGGCGAATTTCGTTCTGGCGGAGTACGGCACCGGCGCGGTGATGGCAGTTCCCGCGCACGATCAACGCGATTTTGAGTTCGTCCGAAAATACCAGCTCCCGATGCGCGTAGTGATTCAGCCGGAGGGTGCTCCTCCGCTGCAGCCCGACTGGATGACCGAAGCATCCGCGGAGCTCGGCCGCCTGGTTAATTCCGGCCCGTATACTGGACTTACTTCACGAACAAGCCATCGAGAAAATGAATGCGGAAGCCGCGGCGCAGGGTTTCGGCGAGGCCCAGACCACCTACCGCCTCAAGGACTGGGGCGTCTCTCGCCAGCGCTACTGGGGAACGCCCATCCCGGTGATCTACTGCCCGGGCTGCGGCGTGGTGGCGGTGCCGGACGATCAACTGCCGGTGCGGCTGCCGGAAAACGTAAGGCTCACCGGAAAAGGCGAGTCGCCTCTGGCGGGAGTTCCGGAGTTCGTCAACGTGAAGTGCCCGAAGTGTGGCGGCGACGCGCGGCGCGAGACCGACACGATGGACACCTTCTTCGATTCCTCGTGGTATTTCTATCGCTATACCGACGCACACAACGACCGCGCCCCGTACGCCTCCGCCAAAGCCAAGTATTGGTTTCCGATCGACCAGTACATCGGCGGGATCGAGCACGCCATCCTGCACCTGATTTATTCGAGATTTTTCTGCAAGGTGATGCGCGATATCGGGATGATCGATCACGATGAACCGGTGAAGAGGCTCTTCTCCCAAGGCATGGTATTGAAAGACGGCGCGAAGATGTCCAAGTCCAAGGGCAATGTGGTGGGCGCAATCGACATGGCCGAGAAATACGGTTGCGATACGGCGCGAATGTACACCCTGTTTGCCGCGCCTCCGGACCGCAGTCTGGAATGGAGCGAGCAGGGAATCGAAGGGTGCTCGCGCTTCCTGAACAGGGTGTACCGGCTGATCACCAAGCACGCTGAGCGCCTGCGCGTGGTCCCGTCCTGCGGCGATTCCGCGGATCTGGCCAGCATGACCCCGCAAGAGAAAAAACTGCTGCGCGAGACGCATCAAACGCTGAAGCGGGTCACCAACGATTTTGAAGTCCGCTGGCATTTCAATACCTCCGTCGCGCACATCATGGAGCTGGTAAACCTGCTGCAAGCCGAAGAGCCGCTCGGAGATGTGAGCGCCGGAGTGCTCAAGCGGGTCTTTGAAATTCTGGTGCTGATGCTTGACCCATTTGCGCCGCATGTCGGCGAAGAGTTGTGGGAATTGCTGGGGCATACTGGCGGAATAGCGCAAACGCGCTGGCCGGCCTACCGCGAAGACCTCGCGCGCGAAGACCAAATCGAAGTGATCATCCAGATCAACGGACGGCTGCGCGGCAAAATGCTGATCGAGCCCGGGATGGCCCAGGAAGAATTGGTCGATCTTGCCGTGAACGACCAGCGAGTTTTGGTTTTGCTGCAAGGGAAGACGGTCGCCAAAACGATCGTGGTGCCCGACAAGCTCGTGAATATCGTGCTGCGTTAGAGCACAAGTGCTCCGAGCGTGGCGCTGTAAATAGCACAGCGTATGGCCAGGAGGATCGTGAGCGTACCCGGTGGCATCTTGGTTCTGGATTTTGGAGGGCAATACACACAATTAATTGCCCGCCGCATTCGCGAACAGGAAGTCTTCTCCGCAGTCCTGCCCTGCACCGCGAGCATTGACGATATTCGCCGCTATCAGCCTTGCGGGGTGATTCTCTCCGGCGGCCCCAGTTCGGTGTACGCGCACGACGCGCCGGTTTGCGACGCTCAGGTTCTGCAATTGGGCCTGCCGGTGCTCGGTATTTGCTACGGGATGCAGTGGATGACCCGGACGCTGGGCGGCCAAGTGCTTCCGGCGGAGCGGCGCGAATACGGCCCCGCGCAACTGGCCATCGAAAACGAATCGCGGCTCTTTGCCGGAATTCCCCGCGCGCTGAAGGTGTGGAATAGTCACGGAGATCACGTAGCCGGGTTGCCGCCGGGATTCCACGTAACCGCCCGCACCGCCAACGCCATCGCTGCCTTCGAGGATTCCCAGAAAAAACTCTTCGCCGTCGAATTCCATCCGGAAGTGCAGCACACCGACAAGGGCACGGATATGCTTCGGAATTTTACCTTCGCCATTTGCGGAGCGCAGAAAAATTGGAACCGCGCCGGATTTATCGCCGAAACCGTAGAGGCGATTCGCCGCCAAGCCCAAGGCGCTCGGGCGATTTGCGCCCTGAGCGGCGGAGTGGATTCCACGGTAGCCGCGGCCCTGGTGCATCAGGCTATCGGCGGGCGCCTGACCAACGTATTCGTCGATAACGGATTGCTTCGCCGCAACGAATTCGCGGAGACCCTGGAGTTGCTGCGCGTCCGCCTGGGTTTGAACGTTCTGGGCGTGGACGCCGCGCAGAGATTTCTGACCAGTCTGGCAGAGATTAGCGATCCGGAGGAAAAGCGGAAAAGAATCGGCGGAGACTTTATTAAGGTTTTCACCGAAGAAGCGCGCAAGCTGGCCAGCGGCGCGCAAGCCGGAGAGCCGCCGGTAAAATTCCTGGTGCAGGGAACTCTCTATCCCGACGTCATTGAATCGGTATCGGTGAAGGGCCCTTCCGCCACGATCAAGTCGCACCACAACGTCGGCGGTTTGCCCAAGGACATGCCGTTTCAGTTGATTGAACCGTTGCGCGACCTCTTTAAAGACGAGGTCCGCCAGATCGGCCGCGAACTGGGCTTGCCCAACGAAATCCTCTCTAAGCAGCCGTTTCCGGGGCCCGGGCTGGCTGTCCGCCTAGTAGGACCAATCAACCGCGAGCGCCTGGATACCCTCCGCGCGGCCGACGCCGTGGTGGTGGAAGAAATTCGCCGCGCTGGATTGTACGAAAAAACGTGGCAAGCCTTCGCCGTTCTGCTTCCGGTGCGCAGCGTGGGGGTGATGGGTGACGGCCGAACCTACGGAGACACCGTGGTGGTACGAGTGGTAGAGTCACAGGATGGCATGACCGCAGACTGGTCGCGTCTGCCGATGGAAGTGCTGGAGAAAATATCAGTGCGGATCGTCAACGAGGTGCCGGCGGTGAACCGGGTCGTCTACGACATCAGCTCCAAACCGCCGAGCACGATCGAATGGGAATAAATCAGATCGATGCCGTACGACTAGCGATTCGCCATTTTCTGGGCGACGTACAACAGCAGGCGCCGGTCGGATTCATCCAAGCGGCCCAGCACGCGCCGAAAACGGCCCAGATAGCGAGCTTCTTTACCGCGGCTGCCCCAGACGATGTCGTCCGCCGACTTCCGCTTCGGAAGATTCGGCAACTCGGGTGGTTCCTCGCCGTCGTAGAAGAGCTGGTACAGGGGGACTTCCATCGCCCTGGCCAGCTTCTCGAGAGTCTCGATCGCCGGAACGGTGTGACCGTTCTCGACGCGAGAGATGTAACAGCGGAGGAGTCCCGTGCGCTTTTCGATGTCGCCCTGGGACAGTTTCTTGGTTTCGCGTAGTAATCTAAGTCTATCGCCAATTATCATGGGCGACATTGTTTCATGGAAGATTTGCGTCTGCAAGGTAAAATTCAACTAGGCACTTGCTTTAGAATACCCGATGTAACCGAACTGGCATGGCTAACGTCCCAAACTCGACAGCACCAGACGGCCCGGCTAAGCGGGTGCCCAGTTTTCGGGACAACGTCAAAGAGAGGGAATTAGTCCGTCTGTGCCAGGATGGAACACCGGACGCCTTTGAGGAGCTTATCACCCGCCATCAGCAACGCATTTTCTCGGTGGTGCGGTCGATTCTAAGGCGGCGAGAGGATGTCGAAGATGTTGCACAGCAAGTGTTTATCAAAGCGTTCGTTTCCATTCGCAGCTTTGATATGCGCGCCGCGTTTTCCACTTGGCTCTACAAGATCGCGGTCAACGAGTGCTGGGATTACCTGCGGCGAAAGCGCGTGCGGCCCTTACTGTACGAAGCGGACCTGAGCGAGGAGCAGAATCAGCACCTCAGCTCGTACGTGGCCACCGAGTCAGCGCCGGCGGATGCCAGCAAGCGCGCCGAGTTGCGCCAAACGGTGGAATTGCTGCTCGCGCAGTTGGACGACGGCGACCGCCAAATGCTGGTGCTGAAAGAGGTGGAAGGGCTTTCGGTGCAAGAAATTAGTGAAGTGATGGAACTGAACATCAACACGGTGAAAGTAAGACTCTTTCGGGCTCGCGCCAAGCTGGTCGACTGGCACCAAAGACGCCAACCGCGCGCCGCCCGGGCGAGTGCAGGAAAAAGACGGGAGTAAAAAACATGAGTGAAAGAAACCAATTGGATGCGTGTAGTGAGTTCGAGCCTTTGCTGGAGGACCTCCTCGACGGCGATCAGGATGCCGCGGAAGCCCAGCGGCTGCAGGCTCACCTGGCCGGATGCGCGGGATGCTCGAACGCGCTGCGCGCGGCGCGGCAGGCATCGCAACTGCTGAGGGAATTCATCGAGCCCGCGGCGCAGCCGAGTATTGGGTTTGCGCTTCGCACCATGAACGCGATTCGCGCCGAAGAAGAATCAGCAGTGGTGGAAACCAGCTTCTGGAGGCCGATGCAGACGTTTGGGTGGAGGCTGGCGATGTCCGCCGGGCTCGCACTGGCGCTGCTAATCGGTTACGCGCAGGTGGTTCCTAAGGTTCCGGAAGCGAACGGCGAGGAGATCGCACGCAGCGCCGTCCCGACGGAAATTTTCCAGGATCCGATGTACCCGCCGCAGAGCCGGGAAGATGTGCTGCTGATGGTTTCGGGTGCAGGCAATGACAACAAGTAGTCGCACCGGACGTGCTGCGGCCGCGGTGGCGATCGTGATCCTGGTATTCGTATTAGGGATCGTTATCGGGGGTGTGGGCATGCACGTGTGCGATAAGCGTCAGGCCGGTCCCCGCGCGCTTACCAAGCCCTCGCGAGACGATGTGATTCAGCAAATGACGCGCGCGCTCGATCTGAACTCAGACCAGCAGCAACAACTGGCCAGCATTATTGACGACACCCGTGCCCGCTGGCGAGCGCTGTACGCTCCCCTGGACGCCCAGCACGAAGCGATCCGCCAGCAGAGCCGCGATAAGATTCGCGCCATTCTCACCCCCGAGCAGCGCACCAAATTCGAAAACTTCATGCAGCGGGTAGACGCGGAACGCAAGAAGCACGGGGACAATTGAGTCTCTCCGCGGTTCTCTGGCTAGCCGCGCGCAAGTCGTAGATTCTCTCTTAGACATCAAGCAAATTTATCGACGGCGGGGCTCTGAGCGAAGCGAAGTGGGTGCCCCAGGTGTCGATTTCACACCGGGGTTCTCTACGTTTTTGCCTTGGCCTTGTTTTGCGTACCGCCGTCGTAGCCGCCCGCCGAAATCTCGAACACCGGAATTGTTTCCAGCAGTATCCGAGCGACAGCCATGGTGCCTTTTCGCAAGATACTCCTGCATCGGAACCCGCATTGAAATTGCCTTATAATTGACGCATGGCCGATCCTGAAACCCCCACCGATACAACGCCGCAAACCGAGCCCGAGCACAGGCATCGCGTGGTGATCCTCGGCGGTGGCTTTGGCGGCTTGGGCGCAGCCCGGGCGCTACGGCGTGCTCCGGTGGACGTAGCCCTAATCGACCGCCGCAACTTTCACCTCTTTCAACCGTTGATGTATCAGGTGGCCACCGGTTCGCTATCTCCGGGAGAAATCGCGGCGCCGTTGCGAAGCGTCTTGAGCGCGCAGAAAAACGTCCGCGTCTTGCTGGGAGAAGCGGTGGAGGTTGACCCCGCCTCGCGAACCGTGATCCTGGCCGACGGCGGGCGCTATGCGTACGACACCTTGATCGTCGCCACCGGCTCGGAGACTTCCTACTACGGCAACGACGAGTGGAAACAATGGGCGCCCAGCATCAAGACTATCGAAGAAGCCACCGCGGTGCGCCACAAAATCCTCTATGCCTTCGAGGCTGCCGAGCGCGCCTCCGATCCCGAAGAGATCAAGTCATGGCTGACGTTTATCATCGTCGGCGCCGGCGCCACCGGACTGGAGTTGGCAGGCGCGCTAGCGGAAATCGCCCGCGAAACGCTGCGCCATGATTTTCGTGCGATCCGCCCGCAAGAGGCGCGCATCATTCTGATCGAAGGCGCGCCGCGAGTTTTGCCCCCGTTTCCCGCAGACCTTTCGGCCAAAGCGGAAAAATCGCTGCGCAAGCTGGGCGTGGATGTGCGCACCAACGAGAAAGTGGTGCGCATCGATGCGACCGGCGTTACCGTCGAGGGAGACGCCGCGCACGAACACATCCCCGCGCGAACGGTGTTGTGGGCCGGCGGCATTGTGGCTACAGAATTTGGCAAGCGGTTAGCCGCACAACTCCACGCCGAGACCGACCGCGCCGGGCGTATCCGCGTGCTCCCCGATCTAACCGTTGCCGGACATCCGGAAATCTATATCGTCGGCGATCTGGCCCTGGGCTTTCGTCCGGACGGGCGGCAACTGCCGGGCGTTGCCCAAGTGGCCATGCAGGGAGGAAGCTATGCCGGGCGAGCGATTGCGGCAAGGCTCAAAGGCGCCAGGGAAGTTCCTGCCTTCCACTATTTCGACAAAGGCGATATGGCGGTAATCGGCCGCGCCTCCGCGGTAGCCAATATTTTCGGCCTGCACATCTCCGGCTTTCCGGCGTGGTTCATCTGGCTGTTCATCCACTTGCTATACATCGTGGATTTTCAAAGCAGAATATTGGTATTCGTGCAGTGGGGATTTCTGTACTTAACCTACAACCGAGGGGCGCGCCTAATTACCGGTCGCAGTATTACCGACGCGAAATAGCACCCGGCGCGATACTGGGTGGGTGCTGGACGCCGTCGCTTTTGGCTGTCGGTTCGACGGTTTTTTCTTTTTCGGGTGCCCCGCTCTTGTTTAGTTTTGGGAAGGGTGGGCCTATCGAACTTCTCGAAGTCGAGGGATGTAGCCACCAGCCATCCCTCGACTCCGGCGATCACAATCAGCCTAGAACGGGATATCTTCGTCGGAAATTTCTCCACCGCCGGAACCGCCGGCATCTTCCGACACCGGAGAATCGAATCCGACGCTCTCGGAGGAGGTGCCGCCACCGCCAGCGGACGCACTGGCCGCCCGGGGCGGGGCATTATCACCGCGGCCGCCGAGGAATTTCATGGCCGTCCCCACGATCTCAAAGCTGGTGCGCTTCTGTCCTTCCTTGTCTTGCCATTCGCGCGACTGAATGCGCCCCTCGAGGTACACCAAAGAACCCTTCTTCAGATACTGTTGAGCGAGCTCGCCTAACTTTCCCCACAGCACCAGCTTATGCCACTCGGTGTGTTTTTGGCGCTCACCGGCCTTGTCCTTGTACGATTCATCGGTAGCCAGAGAGAAATTGCACACTGCTTGCCCGCCCGAGGTATAGCGCGTCTCCGGATCGCGGCCCAACCGTCCCACCAGAATTACCTTGTTCACCGACATAGCTATCCTCCGAGCCTCTACGCAAAGTTTTCGTGAAAGCGAGTATATCCGAAGTTGAAAGGCGAGGCTCGGAAAAGCGAAGAGGGCAGCGGGCGGGGGGAAAGTGTTGCTGCGACGGGGGAGGCCGCCAAAAAATGTCCATGTCCAACGGGATTTTGCCGCGCGCTGCGGCGGTGCTGGTGATCGCGCTCGAACTATCCGGGACGCTGGGTGGTGGCAGCAGGAGCCAATTGCCGCAGCCGGGCATCCGCGCGATGCGCTTCGTCGGTGCCAGGGAACCGCCGGATCACCTCGTGATATTGACGCGCCGCGGTGGCCTTCTGCCCGAGTTCCTGATACGCCTGAGCTTTCTTCAGCATGGCTCCGGCAAGCTTGTAGCTTTTGGGATAATTGTTGATCACCTTGTCGTATTCGGTGATTGCGCCCTGGTAATCGCCTTGGCCGTAGGATATTTCACCCAGATAAAACTGCGCGTTGGACGCCAAATCGTCGCTGGGGAAATTCTTGATGTAGTCACCGAATTCCTGGCGCGCCAAATCGCTCTTCCCGCCGTTAAAATCACGCAGCGCGTTCTGGTAAAGGGTCTGCGAGGAAACGGCGCTCGGCGGCGCTCCTCCCGACATCGGCTGAGCGGTGCCTGGCCCGCCTCCTTGCGGAGTCCCGCCCGGCGCGGCGGCCGGCATGCTACCGGAAACCTTGCCGTCGATGCTCTGTAGCAAGTTCTGAATGTCGGTCAACTGCTGGGAAAGTTTTCCCACTCGGGACTGCACGTCCTGCAGATTATCGGCGGTGCCCTGTGACTGGGTGGCCAGCGCCTCGATGCGCGATCCCGAATTCGCCTGCACTTCCTGCACGTTCTTCTGCAGTTCCTTCATATTGGCGCTTAAACCGTTCACCGCATCGGACGTCTGCTGAATCATCACCTTCAGCATGGCGTTGTTTTGATCCATGGCGCTGCGCAGGTCCTGCTGGCCGTGCAGCACCTGATCCACCTGGTCCTGCAATTGCACGATCTCGCGCGAGACCGCGCCGGCCGGCGCAGGACTGAACAACGCGCCGCCGACCATCGACCCCAGAAACATAGTCGCCAATCCTGTTACTACCACGCGTGTGCGCAAAGTGCTCCTCCTCCGAACCGCGAATTGCCAAACATCCCTGTAAACAGATTTGCCGCGGGCCGTTCAAACTCTTGTCGCCGACCGCTCGACGCGCATGGAATCGCCGCGTCGAGCGGCCTGACGGTTTCTATTCTAGTGGATCATCACGAAGTGTGCGCGGCGGTTTTGCTGCCAGCACTCTTCGCTGGACTGCTGGCAGAAGGGGCGTTCCTTGCCCCAGCTGACCGTCTCCATGCGTTCTGCCGGGATGCCCAGCGAGACCAGGTAATCGCGAGCGGCTTGCGCGCGACGCTGCCCCAATCCCAAGTTGTATTCGGTGGACCCGCGCTCGTCGCAATGGCCCTCGATGCTGACCCGAATTTGCGGATAGGAGCGCAGAAACTCCGCGGTCTTCAGCAGCGCCTCGCGAGCATCACCGCGAATATCCGATTTGTTGAAGTCGAAGAACGCGTCCCTGACGTTGGCCTGGAACAGTTGATCCAGTCCAGCGGAGGCTGCGGGGCCAGGAGCCTCTTCGGGCCCGCTCACTGTGATATTGGCCGAAGCCGACGCGGTGCCGCCGGGTCCACTGGCGGTGATGGTGTAGGTGGTTGATTGCGTGGGCGTCACCGGGACCGATCCTTCCGCCGCCACTTTGCCAATGCCGGGCGCCAAACCCAAATCGGTAGCATCGGTGGACGTCCAGCTCAGCGTTACGCTGTCGCCGGGTTTAATCTGAACGGTGGACGCTTTCAGGGTGACGGTAGGCTGCGGCGCCGAGGGGGGAGGAGCCTCCTCGTGGCGGGACGTCGGAACATTTTTTTTACATCCGCCAACCAGTGCGATGATTCCGAGCGCACAAGCAAGAACGGCGTATCTGCGTGAACTAAGATTGCGCATTAATCAGTCTCCTTCGATGCGGCCTCGCCTTTCCTGCGGCCAGGCAGCGCAGCGTGGTGATACGTCTCGATTACTAGCCATTACCAGTATAACCAGAACTACCGCCCCTACGGTCTGCTCTCTTGCTATCCGGTCCGAAAAGTAGTTACTTCGTGGACCAGTTCGGCGATTCATTCTCGCCCGAAGTCGTTAGTTGCCGCGGCTGGCTACCATCCGCCAGCATCGACCATATCTCTCGCTTGCCGGTTCGCGTCGACTCGAACACCAAATGCCGCCCGTCCGGCGCCCAACTGGGCCGCTCGTTGCGGCCCTCATCCCGGGTGAGTTCCACTAATTGCCCGCTGGCGATATCCATAATATAGATGTCGAAATTCCCCGAAGGACGCCGCCAGCAGAACGCCAGTAATTGCCCGTTCGGTGCCCACGACGGGTCCACAACGTAACCCTTGTCCGCCATCGGGATTCTCTGCACGTTGGTTCCGTCCGAATTCATGGTGTACAGCACCGGATCGCCTGCTCGATCGCTGACGAATACGATCTGGTTTCCGGTCTTGGGGTTCCACGCCGGAGAGGTATCCACTCCGTTGGAGTAGGTGATTCCGTGCGCCTTTCCTCCGTCAGCGTCGGACAGAAAAATCGCCGGCGAGCCCGCCGAGCTGGACATGAACGCCAGATGCGATCCGTCGGGAGAAAATGCCGGGGAGCTGTTGGTGCCGCGGAAACGCGGAAACGAAATCAGGCGATTGGAGTCCAGCGAATAAAGACATATTTGCGCCGAGGTCACCGAACGATATGGCACGTAGCACGTGAATGCGATTCGCGTCGAGTCCGGGGACCACCGTGGAGTGAGTGAGATCGACCTCAGGTGCGTCAACTGACGCTGGTTCCCGCCATCGTAATCCATCACCCAGATTTCCTTGTTCCCACCGCGCGCGCTCACGAACGCGATCTGGGTGCTGGCGATCCCTGGGAGTCCGCCGCTCAGCCGTGCCACGATGTCGTCGGCGAATTGATGCGCCAGCTTGCGGGCATCCGCGTCGGTCGGCGCGCCACGATAAATTTTTTGCAGTACCGGAGGCGCGCTGGGATTGTGAACGTCAAACAGATTGCCGGACACGGCAAGTCCGCTGGCATCCACCGCCAAGTTGCCGAACGCAACCATGTACGCGTTGGCCGGCGCCTGGCTCCAGTCCGCAGCTCTCAGTTCGCTCGGCTGGCTGGGCACTTGGGTCGGATAGAAACTGGGACTGACCATCTCCAGGATGCCGCAGAAGTCCAGATCCTTCCACAGTACGTCGTGGAATACCTTTTCGAGCGGCTCGGCTTGCGCCGCACGCGCTGCAAATTCCGGAACGGCCAGGCGCGCTTTGTCCACGCCCAGTCCGGTGCCGGTCTTGAACCAATCCTGAGCCGAGGCTGGCCGGGAGGTGACCAAGGCACAAAAACCTAAAACGACGATGAAGATGATCTTAACGGTTCGAAATGTATTCAATGTTCCGCCTCTTTGAAATTGTTGCTGCGTCCTATCGCTTGAAATCGAAATAAAACTCCACATTCACATAACTTCCCGAATAATCGTTGGGCAGCCGCTGCACGGGGCTGGCTCCCAGCACGGCGCGCTTAGCGGTGTTATCCACCGAAGCATTTCCGCTCGATTGCGTCACCTGAATATTGGCAATCGTGCCGTCCCGCATAATCTGGAAGGTCACAGTCGCCCGCGGCGCAAATTGGATGCTGGGATCCACGCCCGATTGCAGCCAGTTCGAACTCACCCTGCTCTGCACCGCTCTCACGTACCAATCATACTTCGATGCGAAATCCCCGCCCCCACCCGGGCCCGTAAATCCCATCCCCGCTTGGGTGGCTTTTCCGGCGCCAACCGCGAAGGAGGTGGTGGGCACCGTTGGCGTGCCGCCCCCGCCGTAAGGTACTGCGTTCGGCGGTGGTGGCTTGGGATTCTCCAGAACTTTCGACGGCTTGGTCACGTATTTGGGCGGTGGTTTGAGCTTTTCAAATTTCGGAATCGGCACCGCGTCGTTCTTAATCTCCGGCGGCGGTATCGGCTCGGATTTGTAGAGACCTTTGGATTCGTCCACCACCCGATTCTGCGACTCTACCTCCGGCTTGGGCATCGGTATCGCTGGTACATTGCCCACCAGCCCTACAGAGATAGAGCCTCCCGGGCCGCCCCAGGATTCACCTTGCTTGCCGTGAAAGAAGGGAAGCAGCAACAGCGCTCCAATCGCCGCGTGCAGCACCAGAGATGCGCTGAAGGGTGCGGTCAGGCTTGGCGCTGGTTGTTCGTCCGCGAAAGATTCCATAGTTAAGGCGTCTGCGCGCGCTCCGAGAGCGGCTGAGTAACTACATTCACATTTACGATGCCGGATTGGCGCAGCGCGTCAACCACCGTCGTGAAGCTGCCAAACGGCACCGTTTCGTCGCAACGCACGTACACCGATTGGTGCGCCGGATCGCTCGACTTGGATTTCACCTGATCGCCGAGATCGTGAATGTTCACCGGCGCGTCATCCAGGTATACCCGCTGGGCGCGGTCGATGGTCACCACCATGCGCGGCTCGGAAATTTCTTTCACCGTTTTGGTCTTCGGCAAATCCACTGCGATCCCCGATTGCAGGATCGGCGCAGTGATCATGAAAATGATCAGCAACACCAGCACCACGTCGATGAACGGCACCATGTTGATTTCGGAAAGCGTTGAACCGGATTCTTGTTGGATTTGTGGCATCGGAAAAACCTTCGGTCAGTTGTAAAACGTCTCGACCTTGGATACGAATTCCATGGCGAAATTATCCAGGCGCGTGGACATGCCCCGAATTTTTGTGAGGTAGTGGTTGTAGGCGACCACCGCGGGAATGGCCGCGGCTAGCCCGGCAGCAGTGGTTATCAACGCTTCGGCGATGCCGGGAGCCACCGCCCGTAAACTGGCGGCACCGGCGTCTCCCAGCCCTGCGAACGAATCCATCACGCCCCAGACCGTCCCGAAGAGTCCGATGAACGGCGAAACCGAGCCGGTGGTTGCCAGCCATGACATATATCTTTCCAGCCGGCGAATCTCGTCGCTGGATGCCACCCGCATGTTAACGAAGATCGCTTGCGGATTTTTCAGTTTGTGCGTCCCTCCCTGGGAAGTGGCGCCCTGCGTCTGCGCCTGGGAGAGTTGCGCGTTGAATTCCCGGTAGCCCGCTTCGTACACCCGCACCAAAGGCGACGATCCGGCGGCCAGCCGAAGGGTTTGTGGATCGGGAAGGGAACGACTCGAGCGGAAAACATCGAGCAGTCTTTTGGTTTGGCTCTCCACCCGGCTGAACGATCCACTCTTTTGAAAAATGATCGTCCAGGAAACCAAGGAGAGAAAGGCGAGGATGCCCAGTACGCTGCGTGCCACCAGGCCGGTCTGATCGATGAGTGCATTCAGATGGCCGGAAATGAAGACCGAAGCAAAAATTAAAATCGTTTCCCCCTTCGTACAGTTCGTAGCTGGTCAAATCCAAGCTAGCACACTCTATAGGAGGGTTCAAAGAAATCGCACGCGATGGGTAATGTACTGTATGTCGATCAAGACACATGGGTCTAGCGCCGCGCCGCGCCGAAATGTACTCGAGGGCGGTCAGGACCCACTATCGAGCGGGGAGGGCTAAGGCCGCGCACTCGTGCCTGCCGTGAGCCGGCCATGGATCAATCATCGAGGTTCACCGCTCTCCGGATCCAGGACGAGTCGCCGAGGGGTGGCGTCAGCATGGGTGAAGTCCAGACTACCGGTCACTGACCCGGCAAGCGCGTCGAGCGATCCGTTTCCGATTCGACCCAAATTCCAATTGTCCTCAACGAACCTGATCAGCGAGGACTGATCTGCGACGTGATGATCGATGTAGTTCACCCGCGCCAGCGGCGAAATGATCACAAGCGGAAGCCGGGGACCGTACGCGCAACGATCCTGCATGTCGGCTAACGACGCACCGGAGCCGCATGCCCCTGGTCCGCCCAGAGCATCTAGCTTCGGGTCCTTGGAAGAATTCACGATAGGAGGCATCACGTGGTCGTACCATCCGTCGGAATCGTCCCAGGTGACGAAGATCACCATCTTGGGCCACTGCGGCAAGGACTGCAGCCGATTGATCGTTGCTACTAGAAATCTTTGCTCGGCCAGGGGACTGGAATACCCTGGGTGGCCGTCACTGTACTGAGGGCCGCGAATGAAACTTACCGCAGGCATGTGTCCCGCTTTGGCCGCCTCCCAGAGAAGTTCGAGGTCGTATTGATGATTGGCTTGGTCCGTCTCGCCGATTAAATTGGTATCGCTGGGTGGCAGGTGATGCGGATTGGCGGTCGACTCATAGTATTCGAAAGGATCGGGGTCATCGTAGACCGCCATCAGTTGACCGTTGTCGGCCACGTGTTGCTGGCCGCAAATCGCTTTGCCGTCGGCTGTCTTGCCGGTGGGCGCGAAGCCTGCGGCAAACCAGCCCCACCTCACCCCGCGAGCATTCATCAAATCGCCGATGTTCTTGCCGGTGAAGTGGACGCCAGTACCGCCTGGCTCCGCACAATCGTCATAGGCCGCCGGAGCATTGTCCACCATGGTGCCCTTGACCGTCTGATACTGGCCATCTAATGCCCGCAGATTTTCTGGCACCGCGCCGCCGGTCTGGCCCGAGACCAGGTTGATCGCACCCGGCATGGAAGGGCCAAAGGTCGAATTGAAATAGTTGTCGCTCATGGCAAAACGTTGCGCGTAGTTCCAGAGCGCGGTAACCGTGTTTCCGTCCACATAGCCCATGGCGAAGTTCTTCGGACACTGTGGCTCCTTGGCGCCGGTGAATTGCACGAATTTATCCACCAGTCCGGTGTCGTAGGCTTGCTGTTCAGCCGTATACCCATGGTCGTTGTCACACGCTGCGATTACCGCAGTGGATTGGCTGCGGTTGATGCGCCAAGGTTTCTCGAGATTGGGATTTGCGGTCCGCAACATTTGCGTCAAACCGTTCACCCTGGGCGTATCGGCTGCGGCTTGAAACCGAGGTTCACCGGGAAGGTTCCTGGCTTGGGGATAAGTCGCGAAATAGTGATCGAAGGATTGATTTTCTTGAAAGATGATCACCACGTTCTCAATGGGGGTTGTCGGGCGGGCTAGCTGCTGACCCCACCCTCGCGCCAAAGCGACACAAAGCCCAGTTACCAGCAACAAGCATTTCCAAGCCATGACGTCGCTTCGCATCGCGCGCCTCTTTTTTGCCATCCTGTGGCAAGAAACCAATGGTAAAAGTATTGTGTTGGTTAGAAAAGGAACTTGAGCGCGACCTGCCCGATACGCGCGGCCCTCGCGCTAATCACGTCTCCAAACGTCGAATCGGTGAACTCCCCATCAGGATTATTAAACTGGGTGTGATTGAAGACGTTGAAGAATTCAAACCGCAATTCAACCGCCTTCGATTCCGTCAAGGCAACTTGCTTGCGCAGGGCCATATCCCAGTTGTTGATGCCCGGCCCATAAAAAAATCGCCGCGGGGAGTTGCCCACTGATCCCAGAATCTCTTGCGAGAACAAGGAAGTATTCACGTAAGGCTGTCCGGATCGCGGATTACCCTGAAGAGTAAAAGCGGTTAGCTCGGTTTCGAGGTCACGCCTCCAGTTTCTTGCGCTCCTGTTACAGAATCATCAAAGTACAGTTACGAAGATCATCCCCCCAACGTAAATCATTGCGAAAAACCTTCGCGCCACGAGACCACCTCTTGCGGGCACCGAGGATAAGCGGTTATCTTCGTCGGCCAGTCGCGGAACGACTGGGCGGCACGCCTGCAACGGTTTGCCGCGCGGGGGGATGAAGAAAATGCTTTCGGTGGCGGGTCGATCGGCACATCCCGGAACACCGGAAGCGCGACGCTCAACCGACGCAGCGCTCGCTGTGCTAGAATGAAATTTCCAATGAGCGAGCGAATCGATGTCCCCCTGCTTTCTCTTCAGCGGACAGCTTTTCCCGCGTTTCCCCTGATTTTCGCGAGCGAGCCTGGCGCGAGTGTTTCTTCCGGGGCCCCTTCTGCAGCCCTTTCCGCAGCGCGTTGCGCGGCGCCGGACATTCGAATGGGCGCCGCTCCCGGAAGCGGCAAGTCCTTCTTCATCGAAACATTCGGCTGCCAAATGAACGATCACGACTCCGAAAAAGTAATCGGCGTGCTCGTCGGCCGCGGCTACCACCGCGTGCCTACCACCGCCGAAGCCGACATGGTTTTCTACAATACCTGCAGCATTCGAGAAAAAGCCGCTCATAAAGTCTTCTCGCGCCTGGGCGAATTTCGGTTCGGTTCGGAAAGCAAAGTGATCGCCGTACTCGGCTGTGTGGCCCAGCAGGAAGGCGAAAAGATATTCGAACGCGCGCCGTGGGTGCGTCTGGTATGCGGCTCGGCTAGCTATTCCAAACTTCCCGAACTGCTGGGCGAAGTGGAAGCCGGCGGGCGCCGCGTCGCTGGTCTGAGCCTGGACACCGAAGAGACCTTCGAAACCGATTTGACCCGCCGCGACAATCCTTACCGTGCCTATCTCACCATCATCGAGGGCTGCGACTATGCCTGCGCCTACTGCGTGGTGCCGCACACGCGCGGTCCCGAACGCAGCCGTGCCAGTGAGGCGGTGCTTCGCGAGGTCCGCCAACTCGCCGATTTGGGCTATTCCGAAATCCAGTTGCTCGGACAGACCGTGAATTCCTACCGTGATCCCGGACCCCGCGCCTGGAACTTTACTGCCCTCTTGCGCGAAGTAGCCGCAGTTCCGGGCATTCGCCGCGTTCGCTTCACCACCTCGCACCCCAATGATTTTCATCGCGAGATCATCGAGGCCATTGATGAAGTTCCGGCGATCTGCGACCATATTCATCTTCCGGTGCAGTCTGGCTCCGATTCCATCTTGCAAGCGATGGGCCGCACCTACACGCGCGATCAATATCTCGAAAAGATTTCCTGGATTCGCGCGGCACGCCGGCCCATCAGCGTTACCTCGGACATCATCGTAGGATTTCCTGGCGAGACCGAATCCGACTTCGAGGAGACCCTCAGCCTGCTGGACGCCGCGCAATACGATGGCGTGTATTCGTTCAAATACTCTCCGCGCCCGAATACGCCAGCAGCTCATATGCCCGATCCGATTCCCGAAGAAGGAAAAGAGCGGCGGCTGGCCGTTTTGATGAAGCATCAACGCGAATTGCAGATTCGCCAAAATCAGGCTATCGTCGGCCAAACCCATGAGGTCTTCGTCGACGGCCATCACGAGTCCAAGAATCAGTGGGCAGGGAAGACCACCAGCAACCGCTTGATAGTTTTTACTTCGCCTCAAGCGGCGCTTTTGGGACAATACTTGCAGGTGAAGGTTACCCATGCCGGACCGAACAGCTTCGTAGGCGAACACGTCCTTTGAGTTCGTGGAGGCCAAGATGGAACTCGAAGTCAAAATTCGCGGCTTGATGATGGACCCGGTCACCAACATGCCGGTGGTGGTATTGAAGGAAGCGCAGGGCACCGCGGTGTTGCCGATTTGGGTGGGAATCTACGAAGCCAACGCCATCGCCCTGGAAATCGAGAAAGTCCAGACGCCGCGGCCGATGACCCACGACCTGCTGAAAAATGTTTTGCTCGGCCTGCAAGTTCGCGTGCACAAAGTGGTGGTCTGCGACTTGAAAGAAGATACCTTTTACGCGCTGATCTGGATGGAGCGCGACGGCCAGATGATGTCGGTGGATTCGCGGCCCAGCGATGCACTGGCGCTGGCGCTTCGTGTGGATTGCCCCATCTTCGTCGACGACGAAGTGCTGAGGAATTCCCACCAAGCCTCGGCCATCTCCGAAAAGAGCTCCAATGAAGAGCTGCGCAAGTGGCTTGAGGGCCTCAACGACGAGGACCTTGGCCGCTACAAGATGTAGGGGGCGCACGTTCAACCCTCCAGCAGAGTCTTTCCTGAGCCCGGTGCCAAGCACCTTGCCAGCCCCTGCCCCAGCCGTTGGCGCATTTTCTCCTTGCAGTCAACCCCCTGATATCGGTACAGTTTGCCTACCTGTAGTGCGCATTGGCCAGGTCGCAACTACATATTGGCCTGGGCTTGCTGCATAGGGAAGGAGTTGGAGCTCGCTTGACCTGCGTCCTCGCCGTCGCGAACCAAAAGGGTGGAGTTGGAAAGACCACTACCTCCATCAATCTCGCCGCCGCTATTGCCCTTCGCAAAAAACGAACCCTGCTGATCGACCTCGATCCGCAAGCCAACGCTACCATGTCGTTTTTTGAACCGTCCGATTCGCAGCAGACTATGTACGAAGTTTTTGCCGATCCGCCAGTCCCGATGGCCAATGTCATTCGGCCCACTAAAGATCCTTGCTTGTGGGTCGCTCCCGCTCGCTTGGCATTGGCGCGACTCGAGCAGCAGTTGGCCGGTCAGTTCGACGCTCCCTTCAAGCTGAAGGATGCGATCTCCCCAGTCCTCAAGGATTTCGATTACGTGGTCATCGATACGCCGCCGGCGCTGGGCATTCTCACGGTCAACGCGCTGGTCGCCGCTACCCATTTGCTGGTTCCGATTCAAGCCGCGTACTTCGCCATAGAAGGCACCGACGACTTGCTCGAAACCTATGGCCGAATTCGATCTCGCCCTAACCCCGCCCTGAAGATTTTGGGCGTGGTAATCACGCTTTGTACGACAAGCGCACCAACATTTCACGCGACACCCACGAGCAGATTCGCGCGGTATTCGGTCCGGCGCTTTTCAAAACGCGCATCGGCAAGAACGTGCGCCTGGAAGAAAGCCCCGCCTACAAAGAAACGATCTTCAATTTCGCGCCCAAGTCGCCTGGCGCCGAAGACTACCGCAAACTCGCACTGGAGGTTATACAACGTGTCGAAGAGGATCGGTCTGCCCGTCACTCTCAAGATGCGGCATGACGCCCACTACGTAGAGACTCTCGCCAGCTATAGCGGCGCATCCATCGGGCGCATGATCCCCATCGATAAAGTTCGTCCCAACCCCGATCAACCCCGGAAAATGCTCGGCGATCTCCGCGAGCTTACCGACTCGATCCGTCAAAAGGGCGTGCTTGAGCCTTTGCTGGTGCGCTTCAATCCCCGCGAGGATTCCTATCACATTATTTCCGGCGAGCGCCGTTATCACGCCTCCCGCGCCGCGGGCTTGCACGAAGTGCCGTGCATCGAGAAGATCGCCGACGACGCGGAAACCCTCGAGCTCGGCCTGATCGAAAATATTCAGCGCAAAGACTTGACCCCGTTTGAAGAAGCGGACGGCTTGCAGCGTCTGGCCGATCATTTCGATTACACCCACGACGAAATCGCCAAGAAGATCGGCCGCGCCCGCTCCTCGGTCACGGAAGTTCTCTCGCTGCGCATCATTCCGTCCAGCATCCGCAATCTGTGCGTCGAGCACGGGATCGTCTCGAAATCCCTGTTGCTGCAGATCGCCCGCCAGCCCAGCGAGAAGAAGATGCAGGAGATGGTCGACCGCATCATTCAGGGCGGCCTCACCCGCGATGAAGCTCGCCAAGTGCGCAAGGAAGAAAGCCCCGCCACGGCCGATCGCCCCAAGCCGTTTCTTTTCGATTTCCGGCCTCAAGACGACGCCTTCCGCCTGCGCATCCAGTTCCGCAAGTCGCAAGTCTCTCGCGAAGAGTTGGCGAGCATCCTGCGCGAAATTCTTCACGAACTGGAATCCGGATCCGTATCGTCCGCCGCGTGATCCCAGATTTTGGTGGGCGGTTGTTTTGACTTACGGTTCGACGGTTTTATCCTTTCCTGGTGTCCCATTCTTCCCGATTTTAGGGAAGGGTGGGCGTCGGGGACCTTCACCCGCAACGCCACGCCCGCTGAATTGATCTCATGTTAGAGCTAACCGAAAAACACGCCGCCGCCCTGCACCTCCTCCGCGAGAACCACTTCGAAATCGTAGCCTTCCCGATGTATGCGAACCACGTAGGCATCCGCAGAGGAGAGTGCGCGCTGCTGCTGGCCGTCGCAAACGACTCCCACTTCCAAATTTTCGGCGAGCCCTCGCTCCTGCTCGCCGAAAACATTTCGGTCCGAGTTAAGCGCGACGGCAAGCAACTTTTCGTTTGGAAGAAGAACCAAGCAGAAGCCACGCCCGCCCGCCTGGAAGCGCTCGCACAGTTCCGCGCCGACGTTCTCCGCATCCTCGCCAGCCTCGCATAACTCCAATGAAAACCGGCCGTCCCGCGGCACGAGTTGATATTTACAACCCTTTCAAAGCAAACTAAACCATGGACCCAATTTACGATTTGCTGTGCATCGGCGCCGGCCCCACCGGCCTGGCCTGCGCGATCGAAGCCAAACGAGCCGGCCTGCGCCCGGTGGTAGTCGACAAAGGCTGCCTCTGCAATTCGCTCTACCACTATCCGCTCAACATGAAATTCTTCACCACCTCCGAACGCATGGAAATCGGCGACATCCCGATGACCGTGGGCGGCGACAAGCCCACCCGGACCGAAGCCTTGAAGTACTACCGCAAAACCGCAGAACATTTCGATATCGAGTTTCTCCTGTATTCGCACGTAACCGGCATCGACGGCAGTGACGGCGCGTTCCACGTGTTCACCCACTCCGCCGCCGGAGAAAAAACGATGCATGCCCGCAAGCTGGTGGCGGCCACCGGGTACTACGACCGCCCGAATTTGCTAAACGTCCCCGGCGAAAATTTGCCTTTCGTCTCTCATTACTTCACCGACCCTCATCCTTTTTGGCGTCAGGACGTGGTCATAATCGGCGCAAAAAACTCCGCTGCCGAAGCAGCCCTGGATCTCTTCCGTGGCGGAGCCAACGTGACGTTAGTCCATCGCGGCGCGGCGGTAGGGAAGTCCCTGAAATATTGGGTGAAGCCCGACATCGAGAACCGCATTAGCGCCGGCGAGATTCGCGCGCTGTTCAATACCGAGGTGGTGGGTTTCCAGCCGGGACTGGTTGGTATCCGCGATGCCAACGGCGACGAGCAATCCTTGCCCGCGGCAAAAGTTTTCGCGATGACCGGCTACCACCCCGATTTCTCGTTCCTGGAAAAGTTGGGCGTCCATCTCGACCCAGTCACTCGCCGCCCCACCTGTGATCCGATATCCCTGGAGAGCAATGTCCCCGGCCTGTACGTCGCCGGAGTAGTGGTAGGCGGCCTGTTCACCGGCGAAATTTTCATAGAAAATGGCCGCTTCCACGGCAAGCAAATCATCTCCCACCTAACCGGCAAGCACGACCCGCTAGGTCCCGCGCCAGTCAGCCCCCCCGGCGAGTAGGCCGCTCGGCGGCGCGGCAGAAAAGCGACGTCGGGCGGCTCGGAAGGCAGCGCGTGGTGCCCCCTCCCTGGTTCTCTGACGCATTTTTTGCGCTACTCAAAACTGCAATTCGCCCGGCGGCGCGAAAAAAAACCGACCTCGGTCGGCTCGGAGCTGGCGTCTTCTTGGACCATTTGATTTCCTCCGGTTCAGTTCGAACGTAGCACTACGGTGCGAGCGATGGAAGGATGAATGCCTGTGGTGAATTTGCTACAAGAGCATGTGCGAGAAGCTACTGACGCGAACGGGCGTCCCATGTGCCCCTGCCCGCCCTGGATTATTTCCATCGTGTTTCCGCAGGTTCCATAGAGGGCGGTAGGCCTTTTCCGCGTTCGATAGTACAAAACCCGCCGCTGGGGCACCCACTTCGCGCTGCTCAGCACCCCAGGGCCCGCCTTGGATTTTGGAGGCCGCCAAGATTTTATGGTGAGTTTTGTCCGACACGTTTGCCGGGCTACGAACAACAAACAAACCTGAAGTCGCAATGAGTGGCCGTCGCCGCCGCACTTGGCGTAGCCGTTGGTTTTCTGCCGCGGGCCGCGACGGCCTACTTCGCAGTCGCTGCGGTTCGCTGGACGAATTTTGTTTCCGCTGCTATCCCGAACGCTTCCAACACGCCGGCTTGCACCTTTTCGCAGACGGCGTTGATTTCGTCCACGCCGAGGTCTGTGGGGCTGACCCGGTATCGCAAGTTCCGCTGCCCGGCGGGAGTTTCCACAATCCGCAGCACCGTATCGGCGACCTCCTGAGCATTCCCAGCCGCGGCGGTGAGCGCGCGGCTGACCTTCTGTGGAATTTGGTTGGCGGCGCCGTAGGTATCGGTGCGAGCTTGGTCCGCTGCCATCACTATGTTGCCAAAAACGGAGGTGTGATAAGCGCCCGGCTCAACAACGATCGAGTCAATTCCTTGCGATGCCAATTCGTAATGGTAAGCCTCCGCCAGCGACTCCATCGCGAATTTCGTCGTGCAGTAGAGCCCCAGCGACGGAAGCACCAGACGCCCGGCGCCACTGCTGATGTGGATCAGCAGTCCGCTTCGTTGGCGGCGCATAGAGGGCAGCACCGCGCGGTTGACGCGAACCACCCCGAAAAAATTCGTGTCCATAATCCGCTGGGCTTGTTCGCTGGTGGCCGCTTCCACCAAGCCGGTGAGAGCGTAGCCGGCGTTGTTAATGGCTACGTCAATCCGCCCCGCTTTCTCGACTGCGGCGCGCACCGCTAGCTCCACGGAAGCGTCACTGGCGACGTCCAGCTCCAAGACATGCAGAGGGAGCGTTTCCTTTGCGGCAAGCACGCCAATTTCCGAGGCGTTCGCGGCGTTGCGACCCGCAGGATCGCGCATCGTCGCAAAGACCGTATGCCCGTGGCGCGCCAGGGTTTCGGCGAACAATCTGCCGAACCCGGTGCTCGCGCCGGTGATGAGAACTACTTGTTTTGAATCCATAATTCCTCCTTTTATTTGAGAGCCACAGTGTACTGCGGATCGCCGAAAGTAAGACCTACGGAAAGATGGGTGGCGAGTTGTCCGAAGGGGTTGGAGCGTAGCGGGGTGCCCGACCTGTCGGTCTTAACGTTTGGGTTTGTTAAGTTGCTGCTTTGATCTATTTCGCCTCGAGCGCCGGCCGGATCAATCGGCGCAGCGCCTCAGTAATTTCGCGCAACCGCTGCAGTAAGATAATGTCCACAGGGATTCATTCTTTCATCGCTCCCGCCGCAATGATACGTTCGAACCGAAGAGAAGAAATTGCATGACCCAAGAAATCGCCAGGTCCGATCCGTCCGCAGTCGCTTTTCTGGCGCGCCCGCAGGTCGGGCGGAATTGTTTGTAGACCGCGGTTTCGCGCAAGTGTAGGGTCTCTATCGGAGGGAGTGGATGGCTGCACCGTACCGAGCCGATCATGTAGGGAGTTTCCTGCGGCCGCCTGAGTTGCTGGAGGCAAGGCGCGCTGGCGACTCCGAGCGCGTGCGCGCGCTCGAGGATAGTCACATCCTACGCGTTCTGGCGAAACAGAAGGAATTGGGATTTGAAGTTTTTACGGATGGCGAGTTGCGCCGCCGGAATTTTATGAGCGATTTCACCGACGCGGTAGTGGGTTTCGACATGGGCGATTCTGTGGCGCGCACCTGGAACGTGGGTGGGGGAGAAAAGGCCGCCCGCGAGAGCAGCGTGATGGGGGTGGTTGCCTCCAAGCTGCAGTTGGTGCGTCCGTTCACCGGACACGAGCTGTCGTATCTGAACAAGCACGGGCCGGGCGCCATCAAAATAACTCTGCCCAGCGCCACTCAGTTTCCGGCGATCGCGTTTAAGCGAGGGGTGACCGATAAAGTGTACGAAAATCATTCCGCGCTGTTGTGGGACATCGTCGCGATTATGAAACCCGAGCTTAGTCGGCTGTCCGCCGACGGCGTGAAATACATTCAGCTCGACGCGCCTCGATACAGCTATTTGCTGGATCCCAAGTGGCGCGAGTGGATCCGTGCAGAAATGAACGTCGAGCCAGACGCGTTGCTTGAGGACTCCATCCGCGCCGACAATGCATGCTTCGAAGCGGCGCGCCGGCCCGGCGTCACCCTGGCGATACACCTCTGCCGGGGCAACAATCGCAGCCACTGGTACGCTCAGGGCGGCTACGATGCGATCGCTGAGAAGTTGTTCACCAGCATGTCCGCCGATCGCTTCCTTCTCGAATATGACGATGAACGCTCCGGCACCTTTGAGCCGCTGCGCTTCATTCCGAAAACAAAAACGGTGGTGCTGGGACTGGTTAGCTCTAAGCGTCCGCAGCTCGAGACAGGCGACGAACTCATACAGCGAATCAAAGAGGCGGCGAAGTATTTTCCTCTCGAAAATCTTGGGCTCAGCCCGCAGTGCGGATTTGCGTCGACCATGGAAGGGAATCTACTCACCGAAGACGAGCAGTGGGCCAAGCTGCGGCTGGTGGCCGAGACGGCGCGGCGCGTTTGGGGAAATCCCGCCGCAGCCGCGCCGCAGTAGTCCGCGCGAGGCGGGTTCGTGCGGCGCTTGGGGCGCCAGGCCTTGAGGATCGCGAAGTCGAGTTGGTGTGGCCGGAGGCGCTCGGCCGCGGCGAATACGTCGATAGCGACGATCCGCTTGCCGTCAGCTCGCGGAACGTTACATTGCCCCGAGCATCTGTCTCTGTTAACATTTTTGACTATGCCATCGATCGTCCGCGAAATAGGCGAAACATTCACCACCCTGGTAAAGGGTTTCAGCGTGACTTTCCGGGCCATGCTGCGCAGGCCCGTAACCGAAAAATATCCCATGGCCCCAGTCCAGTTCCAACCGAGATACCGCGGAATCCACGTCCTACATCGTGACGAAAACGGTCTGGAAAAGTGCGTTGGCTGCTTCTTGTGCGCCGCGGCCTGTCCCGCCAACTGCATTTACATCGAAGCCGCCGAGAATACCGACGCCAAGCGAATCTCAGCCGGCGAGCGCTACGCCTCCGCCTACAACATCGACTATTCACGATGCATTTTCTGCGGCTACTGCGTGGAAGCTTGCCCCACCGACGCCATCACCCACGGCCACAACTTTGAACTGGCCCCCTACGACATCAACGCCCTGATCTACAGAAAAGAACAACTCCTGGAGACCTGGCCCCCGCCAACGCAGTAGCTCCCCTTCCAGCACAACCGCAGCGCCAGCCCAGAACGCCAGAGCAACGCTCCAGGGGAGATCTCATCGTGTACCCGCTCAGCGTTAGCCTGAGAGCGCGACCTAGCCCGAAGTTCCACTAATAGCAGGGGCCTAATTCGAGGTTAACCTATTTAAGATCCGCAGGTTAGTTTAAAGTGTAAGATCGCTTGTGTTCTCATGTAATGTGAATATTGTACTTGACAGGTTATATTGTGTATGATCTATTGTTCGCATGTATATCTCCGTCGTCCCCAACCGTAAATCCCCGCCCGCCATCCTGCTCCGCGAAGGCTGGCGCGAAGGGAATAAAACCCGCCAGCGCACCTTGGCCAATCTCTCCGATTGGCCCAAAGAGAAAGTCGAAACCTTCCGCCGCCTGCTGCGCGACGAGCCTCTGGTCTCGCCGCAGGATCTATTCACCACGGAGAAAACTTTAGCCCACGGCCATGTGCAAGCCATCCTGGAAATGATCGGCAGGCTGGAGCTAGATCGCCTGATCTCCGCGCAGCGTTGCCGCGAACGAGACTTGGTCGTGGCCATGATCGTTCAGCGGCTGACGGATCCCTGCTCGAAATTAGCGACCACGCGCGAGTGGCACACCACCACGCTGGCCGAAGAATTGGGAGTGGCCGAGGCCACCGAGAATGATCTTTATGAAGCCATGGACTGGCTTTTGCAACGCCAGGAGCGCATCGAGAAGAAGCTGGCCGCTCGCCATCTGGTCGAGGGCGGTCTGGTGCTCTATGACGTGTCGAGCAGTTTTTATGAGGGACGGACTTGTCCGCTCGCGCAGTTTGGTCACGACCGCGATGGGAAGAAGGGTCTGCCGATTATCGTCTACGGGGTGATGACCAATGGCGAAGGGTGTCCGGTGGCCGTTAGCGTATATCCGGGGAACACGGGAGACCCGACGACGGTAGCCGACCAAATCGAGAAGCTGCGGGAGCAATTTGGATTGCAGCGGGTGGTGATGGTAGGAGATCGCGGAATGCTTACCGAGCCGCAGATCGAAAAGCTCCAGCAGCATCCCGGTTTGGGATGGATCACGGCACTAACGAGCACGGCGATTCGGGAATTGGTGAAGCAGGGAGGCTTGCAATTGTCGTTGCTGGACCAGAAGAATCTGGCCGAGATCAGCGCACCGGATTATCCCGGCGAGCGGCTGATGGTCTGTCATAACCCGCTGCTGGAACAAGAGCGGAAGCGCAAGCGGCAGGCCTTACTGGAAGCCACCGAGAAGAGTTTGGAGAAGATCGGCAAAGAAGTGGCGCGGCGGAAAAAGAAGCCGCTCCCGGCCGCGAAGATTGGTGTGAAGGTGGGGAAGGTGCTGGGACGCTACAAAATGGGCAAGCACTTGGAGTGCAAAATCGGCGAGGGCAGCTTCGCCTGGAGCCGTCGTGCGGAATCGATCGAGCAGGAAGAGAAACTAGACGGAATTTATGTGCTGCGCACCAGCGAGCCGGTCGAACGGCTTTCGGCCGAAGACACGGTGCGGAGCTACAAGAGCCTGGCGGAAGTGGAACGAGCTTTTCGGTGTCTGAAAGGGATCGATCTGTTGGTGCGACCGATTCGACATCGCAGTGAGGATCGCGTGCCGGCGCACATTTTTCTGTGCGTGTTGGCTTACTATGTGGAATGGCATCTGCGCCGGGCTTGGGCGCCGCTGTTATTCGAGGATGAGGAGCGGTGGGAGGAGCGGAAGCGCCGCGATCCGATTCTGCCGGCGAAACCTTCCGCTTCCGCGCAGCGCAAGAAGCGCTCACATGAAACTATGGATGGGCTTCCCGTGCACAGCTTCGAGAGCTTGCTACGGGAGTTGGCCAGTCGGGCGAGAGTGACTTACGCGCTCAAAGCGGGCAAGTCGGAGGAGAAAACGAATTTAACCTTCCGGCAGGTGCCGGAGCCGACGCCAACGCAGACCCGGGCTTACGAATTGCTCCGGATGTTCCCAGTAGCCGCAAGGTGAATTCTGTGCTATCCCCTTGGAAATCAGCAGAATACTTTTTGGGACCTCATGGAACTTCGGCCTAGCGAAAGGACGAAAGTGCGCGTAAATACGACGGTGGTGGGCTTGGTACCGCTACGCGGTCCGCAATAACATCGTGGAGGCTTGAGTCGGGGAAGACAACGGAAGGGAACCACAACCACAATGTAAGTGACAGGTTGAAAGATGAACACCCCTCAAACAACCTGTCACGCGTTTGTGGCTATGCCTTTGCGGCTTTTGCGACAGCCTTCTTGCGACGGCCTCCCCGGCGCGGTTTGACGGGATGTTCCGGGGCTTCACCGATCAGTTCTGCCACCCAAATACTGGTAACGAATTTCTTGGAGCCGTAGTCTTCGAAGTCGATGGTAGTGCGTTCGGAATTCGACTCCATGACGACGCCCATTCCGTACAATTCGTGCTTGATGGCTTGGCCTTCGATTAGGACCTGCACAATGTCCTCCTTGGAAATTTATGAGTTCGCCCGGCGAAAGCTGTGCGCTTATCGAGACGAATAAGCATTCGCGAGGAATATCGGGAGCTACAATGGCCACTTCCCGGCCGGGAGAATGAAAAAGAAGGGCGGAAACCCTGTGCGGAACACACGGAATTCCCGCCCGGACGACGTTAGAGGCTAACCACGTTCTCGGCCTGCAAGCCTTTTGGGCCCTTCTTAACTTCGAACTCCACCGCTTGGCCTTCGTTCAGAGTTTTGTATCCGTCGGACTGGATAGCAGAAAAGTGAACGAAAACATCTTCACCACTCTGGCGCTGGATGAACCCATAACCCTTGCTGGCGTTGAACCACTTGACTGTGCCTTGTTCTTTCACTTCAGGTTACCTCGTAGATTGAAGCTATTTGTGTCTCGAGTCTGCCCCTGATCGTCCGAGAGCTGATAAATCCCGTCACGCTGGAGGCGTGCCGAGGTTATACAAAAAAAGGCCACAGGGCGTTGCCCTGCAGCCTCTGGACCGTGTCAAAAGGAATCACAAGAGCAACAAACGCGGATAGATAGTAGCACAAACCAGGCAAATTTCCAACAGCTAGCTTTGGAGCCTGTTGGAGCCCACCGGCTCAGAGCCGCGGGTGTTACGTTACCTGGGTTTGGAACCAGGTGAGGCCTTAGACGGAACGCCTAGCGAGAAATAGGACGATTCCTAGAAGGAGGCAGGCAAGGCTGGCGATTTGAGCGTTCGTGAGGCCGAGTAAGACCTTTGGATTGATGCGGATAAATTCGACCATGAATCGAGAAACACCGCTCAGGATCAGGAACAGCGCAAAAAGCGAACCGGATTTACGGGCCGGTCCTTGGCGGGGCACCCCTTCGGAGGAGAATGGAGCTTGCTGATTGGTCGGTCTTGCGAACCACTGCGATCCTAAGCGCCTTAGTATCAGGAAGATAATGATGGCAGCGGCGAATTCATACAAAGGCGTCGGGTGAACCCGCTCGGTCGTCGGGACAAGGCCGTTGGGGAAGGCCATCCCCCAAGGCAGGGACGTCGGGATGCCGTAGTCCCCATCGCCGGATAGCAGACAGCCAATCCTGCCGATTCCGTAGCCTAGCGCGGCGGCGGGAGAAGCCACGTCACACAGCTCTAGGAACGGGATCCGGTAGCGGCGGGCGAGAAAGACAAAAGTGGCGATTCCGGCGATCAAGCCGCCAAACCAAGCAAAGCCGAACTGGCTGAAAAGTTCGCCGCCTGGGTGTGCCAGGAGCTCGCGCGGGCTCTCGAGCACGTGGTAGAGCTTGGCGCCGACAATGCCCAATGTTGCGGGAAGACCTACGAGAGTCTCGGCCTCGATGGGGAGACGCCAGCGTCGCAGGTCCACGCGTAGAATGGCAAAGGCGACCAGCATCGCAGCTGCGACCATCAACCCGAACGTGGGAACCGCTAGCGGCCCTAGGTGGAGAAATGGAAGCACGATGGCCTAGTCATGGTAGCAGATGGCAATTCGCCTGAGCGAGTGGTGGAAGTGCTAATCGCTGAATCGATGGCGGAGGGTAGCAGTGGGGACCGCGCCGACAACCGGCGGTACACGGTAATATGACTGCCGGCGAAGCAGATGCTGCTCACGGAAGTGCTTCTTTGCGCGGCGTCCCCATTCGCGAATGAAAAGGTAGTTGAGCCCTCCACCAATCGCGCCGCTGGCCAAGGGAATGGCTCGGGCCGCCCATTTTTCAGCGGATTCGGCACCGATCCGAAGGGCAATGCGTTCCATCACGCGAGGAACGAAGCGCTCGACAACTTCTTTCTGGACGAAATCCCGGCCGAGATCCACGCCCGCGGCCGTGGCAGCGGCGACCCACAACTCGGCGGATTCAGCGGGGGTGGTGTATTCGAATCCATAGATTAGACTCAGTTTTTGCAGCATGCGCATGGCGATTGCGGCGAGCAGACTCACGTCCGGCACGAGGGTCATGAAACCGCCCAGGCCTACGCCCGCACCTTCCAGCAGCGCCAATCTTTTGGAGCTGCGGATGGTCTTATCGGCGATCGAGTCGACGAAGTCCATACGCTGAAGAAACATTTCCTCGAAGGACTGAATCGGCAGACGGTGGGCGGTTTGAATGTGCGCCAGAAATTTCTCAGGCTTCACGCCAAAGCCAGAGTAGGTGCGGCCCAGACCGGCCATCACCGCGCGACCGATCAACCCTGAGCGCTTTGTGCGGTTTCTCTTGCCGAGCATGTTTCTATTGTATGCGATCTGATGCGGAATTGTTGTCCGAAAAGACCCGAAAAGAATTGCATCGCCAGGGAGAATTGGGATGGCCACTTGACGCGCGAAAAGGAGTATACTGACCTCACTACGTATGCTCGGGCAGCCGCTCTGACTTGGAGGCCCCTATGATGACCGCCTACCGCATTTGGATTCGATTCGCAGCGTCTGCATTGCTGGTGTTTTGGATTGCGACTCCGACGCTTGCGCAACACGCTGGGCACGCAGGTGGAGGAGGAGGCTTCGGTGGTGGCGGAGGAATGGGCCGTGCTGGCGGCAGCGAAGGCGCGCCGTCTGCGGCGAGTCGTCCGGTCGGCCACGCCGCGGCAAATGCTCCCAGCAATCGGCCAGCGGCGCGCGGGGCATCATCGCCCAATGCAGCTAAGCCAGCAAGCACGAGTGCAACGCACTACACGCCTGCGTCCTCCGGGATGCATCTGGTGCCTGGCGTGCCCACGTATCGGTGGCAAGATCCGCCGAGCAATGCATCCGTACTGCAGGGCTCAGCCCACGATGTGGTGTCGCCGGCCACGAACCACCAATACTTTTCCGCTGCCACAGGGACCAGCATCGGGTCGGTTCGTGCCATGTCAGTTCCGGGGCGCTATCCGATCAATACTGGCTGTAACGGGTGCCTGCTATACAACCCTTACTTATACAACCCGTACTTTCCGCTAGGGTATTATGGCGGTTATGGTTTCGGTTATGTTTTGGTTTTGGTTTCGGGTATGGCTTTGGATACGGATGGAATCCGTTCTCCCCTTGGAATTACGGATGGGGTCCCGGCTTTGGATATGGATTCGGATATGGTCTGGGATATTACGACAATGGGCTAGGGTATGGTGATTCCTCCGCGAACACCTCTTCGTCGGGTGAGTACGGGCCGTTCGCGTCGCTGGACGCTAAGACCAATCAACCGGGCACCCTGCCCAATCCGTCGGCAGAAACCACGCTGGTGCTGAAGGATGGAACGACTTACACGGTGACCGACTACTGGATGGCTGAAGGGAAGTTGCACTACGTCAGCGCGGAGAACGGCGAGAACTCGATTGATATCGATCAAGTCGATCTACAACAGACCGCAGAGCAGAACTCGAAGCGCGGTGTGACCTTCACATTACGCGCCCAGGACGGGGCCCAACCGGCCCAGGCGCCGGTGCCGTCGCAAACGCCGTCACAGCCGGCTGCGGAAGCTCCGCGGCCGTAATTTTTTTGATGGGCTACGGGGTGACGATGTATCGTCACAGGGAAAACGCAGGGTTTGAATGTGGGCCACCTTGCACGATTTTTATTTACAGAAATAATGAGTTGCATTGATTTTTAACACAGCGTAGGACTTTTAATTGTAGCCTTGATTTGTTTGACGCGCTGACCAGCTCTTCGAACTAACCTGAATACCTCGGCCGGCTCATTGCCGGCTTTTTTTATTTCCGGGAGAACGAATGTCCGCTGCCGCGGATGCAACCACAAAGCTAATTGAGCGCTAGGTTAGGCCGGAACAATACAAAGCACGTCGGCGCAGGCCGTACGGTCTTAAAAGAGGAGTCGCTTATCGGTAAGCGAAACGATTTACGGGGCCGCTTCCACCACCAATGTAAGCGTCACGCCGCGGCTGGCATTTTGAGCCTCACCCGAGACCGTTAAGGTATATGTTCCAGTAGGCGTTGGATCGGGTGCGGTGGAAATCGCAGGTGTGTTATTGCAACCGGTCATTAGCAACGCGAGAGCGCCCAGCGCCAAGCCAAGATGACCCGTCCTGGTGCGCCCGGATTTCCAGCCCAGCGGATTTCGTTTTTCGACGATCTGCGCCGCAACCCAAATCAGCGCGAGGAGACCGAGAGCCACGAGCCCAACGGGGCGAGAAGGGAATCGCGGAGTACGCGGAATGGTGGAGGTCGTCTTCTTGGTAGTGGTGAAAGCGGCCGTGAAATTTTGAGGCGCGCCAGGCGCAGTCGGCCACGTCGCTGTTGTGGGGTTCACTACGCAGGTAGTGCTCGTGGGAAGATTGGCCGGGCATTGTAGAGTGACAGTACCGGTAAACGTCTGATCGGGAGCCGTGACCAGGTTGAAAGTAGCGGTGGTACCTTGCCGGATGGTCATTGTGGTCAGCGCTCCGGTTTGCGCTGAGACGTAAAAAGTGTCGCCGTACCCGGTCAGTGCGGCAGTTTGCGGGCTCGATGGATCGGAATCGGTTACCTGCAGCGTTGCCGAGAGTGCCCCCACGTTGGTCGGGTTGAAAACTACGTTAATGTTGCAAGTCGCGCTGGTCGCCAACGACGATCCACAGGTATTGGTTTGCGAGAAATCAATGGGATCAGCGCCGGTTATAGTAACGGCAAGGCTGGTTAGGGGCACCCCGGAATTGTTCGTGAGCGTGAAAGCCTGAGCGGAACTCGAGCCACCGGTGGGTACATCGCCAAACTGCCCGGCTGAGGCTGGGCCCAAAACCACCGTGGTCGATTGGTCGGGTTGGGCGATCTCGATAACTTCCCGTATCGCGCGGTTGGCCGCGTCGGACACAAAAAGATCGCCGTCGCGATCGAACGCCAGATCCGCCGGGGAGTTGAATGTCGCCCGCAATGCCGCTCCGCCGTCGCCCGAATAGCCAGCAACGCCGGTCCCGGCAACCACAGACAGGGAGCCCGAGTGGATGTCAAACCGTCGGATAGTATTCTCGCTAGCGTCCGCGACGAAGATGTTTCCGGCAGCATCCACGGCGAGACCCGATGGCGCGGGAGTGCCCAACAGCGTGCGAATGGAGCTTCCGTTCGAACTTCGATTTGGTGACGAATCGATTTCAAATACCTTCCCCGCGGCGAGCGATGCGGCATACAGCTCGGTGCCGGCTGCGTTCACAGCGATCGCTCCCGGCGAGATCACATGCGCGAGCATGGAGATAGTGTTATTGCGGTAAGCGAGTATCGAATTCGACTTGACGTCTGCAATATACAGATCCCCGGCAGCATCAATCGCCAAGGCGGTTGGCGCGATCAGTTCGATGTCAGACGCGCCTGCCCACTTGCCCACAAGGCTGCGGGTAATCATAGGCTCGCTGGTCTCGGGGCCAGCGATGGTTCGGATCGTGGAGTTCTGCGTATCGGCGACAAATAGCGTGCCGTCAGCCCCTAACACAATCCCGCTATGGGGCGGAGCCAATACCGGTGCGGGCGCGGAGAATAAGCCGGGGTTCGAGTTTCCCAGAGCGATGCTGGACAGCTCGAACTCAGCATCCGACCCCAGTCCGCCGTCACCCAGAAAACCGAACGAGCCGGTACCGGCGAAATGGATCGCCTTTTGGCCGGGCACAACCGAAAAAATCCGGTTCAACATACCTGGCGAGGCCGCCGCTGTGGCTTCGTCGGATGCCGCCCGGCTAACCGCGAAATAGATTCGGTTGTCCGGCCCGGCGGCCAGGCTAAACGGCGAGGCACTTAGCGCGGCGATTTGACCCTGGATCGTTCGAACGGACCCACGCGCACCGCCGGCAGCGTCAGAGACGTGCTTAGAATTGGTTTGGGCGGTGCCTGACAACGTGACAAACACGAGCACTACGCTGCTCAGCAAAGCAGCGGCAAGCTTACGGTACAAGAGGGTCTCCTAATACACCCGGCGGCTACATTTCACCCATCGCTATGATTCGACAGGCGCGATCAGGGTTGTGTAACGAAAACACGTCATGATATCAGGTTTCGCGGCTGGGCCGAAACGAGCGCAGACCCAGCACCAACGGTGTAGACCGCAAATGTTACGCAGAACCTGAATCAGACGCTTCTTGCGTTCGACGCGCTCGGAAATCTGTGGGAGGAAGAAACCCCGGGGACCACGCTGTCGCTTATCTCCTCCTCCCTGGTGCCCGCAACGTTGATATGGCCTCCACAACCCTCTTCGGTCGCGAATACGTCGCTCTTTCTGACGGCCAGACCGGCCAGGATCTGCCGCGCCAAATATCACCCAGCGGCTATTGGGATTTCCGGCGGCCGGCGGTGCGGATTTCTTCAGTGCGCCGGCCACGATGGTCATCAATGACAACACCACGACGTCGATCGAAGTCGACTTCAGTGATTCAGTCTTGCTCCCGCGAACCGGCTTCGCCGACATCTTCAGCCAAATCGAACTCCCCAACCAGGCGGGCGCCATCGACTACAACTCGCGCCTATTTGGGTGGGGAGAGCGCTCGGAACTGCGAACGGGAGAAACCTGACGTTCGACCCACAGAAAGAATAGAGCTTCGTGACTACTGCTAATTAATATTATGTTTATTACCTAGGGGTGGGGAGGTCGAATCTTATGTATTGCTCTAGGGTGGCGGGGTCGCCGCCTATTGATTCGCGGCCGTTGACGTAGACTGTGGGCGTGCTTTGGAGCTTTAGGGATTGGCCTTCTTCGATTTGGGCTTGGACGGCGGCTTTCGCTTCGGGGCTGGCCATGCAGGCGCGGAAGGTGTCTTGGGGGATTCCAGCTTTGGCGGCGAAGGCGATTAGTTTGTCCCAGATGTTTTCGGCGGATAGGACGTCTTGGTTGTCGAATAGGGCGTCGTGGAGTTGCCAGTAGGCTTCAGGGGACCGGTTTAGGGCGCACTGGGCGCCTATGGCGGCGTTTAGGGCCCAGGGGTGGATTTGGACCAGGGGGAAGCTCTTGGAGACGAACTTTACCTGCGGATACTTGGTTTCCAGTCCTTTTAGGGCACGGTAAAGCTGGGCGCAATGGGGACATTCGAAGTCGCTGTAGTCCACTACTGTTACCGTGGCAGTCGCCGGGCCCCTAAATGGGGCGCCCTCCAGGTGGATCTTGGCGCGGTTTTCGGCGAACGGGTCGGCGTTGATGGGCTTAATTTCGCCGCGAATTAGGAACTTGGCGTCTTTGGTCACGTAGACTGAGCCGGCATCGGTCTGGCCGTTGGGTCGTGACTTCGATGGGAATTTCGTAAATTTCGGGCGAGGGCGATGGGACTATCGTGCCTAATTTGAGCTGGAAGTCTGGTCCCCAGGCGAATAGGTTGCGAAGGTAGTTGTCTATTTTCTTGAGGTCTTCCGGCTTCAGGAGATTCGATTGAGGAGCGGCGGATGCTTGGGCCGCCACGGCGGTCGGTGTAGTGGCTTGGGCGTTGGCACGGCCTGTGGGGACCAGCCGAGCAAGTACAATTAAGGATGCGAACCTCAGTAGTCTTCGGGACATGATTTGGTCTGTCCTCCGTATGTCAAACACTGGAGATTCGAAATCTGCGCCGCCAGGAGTCGCGGCTTCACGGCACCGACCTCACCATGGTGACTGCCTAACGACTGCCGCAACAGCCGCCGCCGCGACACTGACTGCCCAACTACTGCCGCAAGAGCGATGGCCACGACAGCAACTACCAGGACAACGACTGCGCATCAGCGACCAGCGGCTGCCACGACCGTAAACCAACATTGGCGACTGCCCCAGCAGCGAATGCCCAATGACGACTACTTCACAGCGGCTGCGACAACTGCTGGTCCATATTAGTCTATCGACTTATACGCTAAAGGAAAGCGGCGACCAACGCTGAAAGCTTTGGAAGAAATTTTTAGCCCGGGGGCGGCCTGCTTGCGCTTGTACTCGTTTTGGTCAACGCGCCTGGCGATGGCGCGGACGGTGTCTAGCGGGATCTTGTATTGGGCGGCGATCTGGGCTGGCGAACGCAGTTCCTCGACGTAGGCTTTGAGAATGCGATCCAGCAAATCGTAGGGTGGCAGGGAATCCTGATCGGTCTGATTTGGGCGCAGCTCCGCGGACGGCGGCTTGGTGAGCGTCGCGACGGGGATGACTTCCCTGCTGCGATTTACGAATTTCGCGAGTTCGTAGATCATGGTTTTCGGCACGTCAGAGATTATCGCCAAGCCGCCGGCCATGTCGCCATAGAGAGTGCAATAGCCAACTGCTAGTTCAGATTTGTTGCCAGTGCTTAGGACTAGCGAGCCAAATTTGTTGGAGAGGGCCATCAGCAGATTGCCGCGAATGCGGGCTTGCAGGTTTTCTTCAGCGACGTCTTCCGGAAGGCCCTTGAATTCGTGGGACAAGACTTCGCGATAATTATTCCACACCGCGGAAATCGGCAAGATATCGAACTGGATCTCGAGATTTTGCGCCAGTGCTTTGGCATCGCGGAGACTTCCCTCCGACGAGTACGGGCCTGGCATCGCAACACCCAAAACGTTCGCCGAGCCCACGGCGGCGACAGCAATGGCGGCGACCAGGGCGGAATCGACTCCGCCGCTGAGTCCGACAACTACCTTACGGAAGCCGCATTTGCGGACGTAGTCACGGGTGCCAAGAACCAAGGCTTGAAAGGCGGCGTCGAGCTCGTCGTCGGGCTGGGCACGCAAATCGCCCTCGCCGGTGACGGTATCGAAATACACCATGTCTTCCGCAAAGGAGTGGGCTTGAGCGGCGATGCGGCCGTCGGGAGTGATGGCGACGCTGGCACCGTCGAAGATGAGGCTGTCGTTGCCGCCTACTTGATTGACGTAGACGACGGGTACGTTGTGTTCCTTGGCAAGAGCGCGAAGCATGTCGATGCGCAGATAGCGTTTGTCGATGGTGTAGGGGGAAGCCGAGACATTCAAAAGGATGGTACTTCCCTGCCCCACGAGTTCGGTGATCGGGTCGCGATCGTAGAGGCGCTGCGGCCAAAAGTGTTTGTCGTTCCAACAATCTTCGCAGATGGTGACGCCGAGCTGCTGGCCGGAAAAAGGAAATACAAATTGGGAGTGGGCGGGTTGGAAGTAGCGCGATTCGTCGAAGACGTCGTAGGTTGGCAGAAGCATCTTGCGCTGCTCGAAAACGAGTTTGCCGTCAGCGATCAGTGCGGCGGAGTTTGCGCCGGGTTTCCCGGTGTCGTCCTGAGCCTTGCCAACGTAGCCGACCACCGACGGCAGACTTATTTTCTTGGCTAGCTTGAGGATTTCCTTGCGATTGCGTTGGAGGAAGGCCGGCCGTTCGACCAAGTCCTGTGGAGGATAGCCGCACAGGCATAGCTCGGTAAAGACGGCGAGGTCGGCACCGCGAGATTTGGCTTCGCTCGCCATCTCTAGAATGCGGGCGGAGTTGCCGTCGAAATCGCCTACGGTGGGATTGAACTGGGCCAGGGCCAGTTTCATCGTGGCACGGCCAAAAATTGCGAGATAAGAGGGCTGTGAGTCATGACGTACAAATCTCGAAATATCGGGGGACGCCGTTCTGCAGGGGTCCCAGAAACGTGACAGGCAAAAGAAAAGCTCCCGGAGGGATGGTACTCCGGGAGCGCACGAAGAGCCACACGGACGACCCTGACTGTGGCGCCCTAGAACTGGGCAACCGAAACCTAGGCGCTAAAAGAGCTGCCGCAGCCGCAGGTGCTCTTGACGTTCGGGTTATTGAACTTGAAGCCCGAACCATCAATCGATTCGATGTAATCGACCTGAACGCCGTCGAGGTACATCTCGCTCATCTGATCGACGAGCACTTTTAACCCCTCGAACTCATAGACGTTGTCGCTATTCTCATTTACCTGATTTTCAAAGGCCATGTGGTAGCTGAAACCGGAACAGCCACCACCAACCACGGCGATGCGCAAGCCGGTAGGCAGCGGGGTCTGCTGGGACAAAATCTCCTTCACCTTGCTGATCGCGCCTGGTGTCAATCCAACCATTAGGGAACCCTCCATAAGTCTGTGACGAGCCAACTGCGCTTACAGCTAATCAGATGCTAATTGTATCAGATTCGATGCGCTATCGGGTCGCGTGTGTTGCGCAGTGGGAACGAGGCGCAGGAAGGCTCCGGCGCGGCCGGTGTACAAGGGTGAACATCCAGCTTAGAATCATTGGTATATGAAACATACAGTGACGTTAATACCGGGCGATGGGATTGGCCCCGAAGTCTCCGCGGCGATGAAGAAAATCGTGGCGGCGGCAGGGGCAGAAATCGAGTGGGAGGAGATCCCGGCGCTGGCGGAATCGGAGCGTAAATCGCTGAATTTGGCGAAATCGGGAGTGCTGGATTCAATCCGGCGCAACCGAGTGGCGCTGAAGGGGCCCCTGGAGACCGCGATTGCCGGGGGAGCGCCGAGCATCAACGTGGCTCTGCGAAAGGCCCTGGAGCTGTATGCGAATCTTCGTCCGGTGAAGAACCTGGAAGGCGTGAAGTCGGTGCACCAGAACGTGGATCTGGTACTGGTGCGGGAAAATACCGAGGATCTGTACGCCGGCCTCGAGCATACGGTGGTGCCTGGAGTGGTGGAGAGCCTGAAAATCATCACCGAGAAAGCGTCGACGCGGGTGGCCAAGTTCGCGTTCGAGTATGCGCGAAAATTTAAGCGCAAGAAGATCCACGCGGTGCATAAAGCCAACATCATGAAGTTGTCGGACGGTCTGTTCCTGAAATCGGTTCGAACGGTGGCGGAGGGATTTCCGGAAATCGAATACCAGGAAATGATCGTCGACAACGCTTGCATGCAAATGGTTCTGAATCCGCGGCAATTCGACGTGCTGCTGCTCACCAACCTCTACGGGGACATCATGAGCGACCTGGCGGCGGGATTGGTGGGAGGGCTGGGTGTGGTGCCAAGCGGTAACATCGGGGATGGCGTGGCGCTGTTCGAGGCAGTGCACGGGACGGCTCCGGATATTGCGGGCAAAGGGATTGCCAACCCCACTGCGTTGTTGATGAGCGCGATCATGATGCTCGATTATTTGGAGGAACACGAAATCGCGCGGCGGACGGAGAAATCGCTGCATCTGGTCTACCGCGAGGGGCGTTCGCTGACGAGCGACGTGGGTGGGAAGGCGACAACTGCGGAATTTACGGACGCGGTGATAAGGGCTTTGAAGTAGCCCGATTCACCCGCATTCAGCGTCAGCGGGGAGACGGTGACCCCGGAAGGTAAGCCGGTCAAGGTAATGGTGAACGCGTCGGCGCGAGGACTGTCGCTGAGGCTCACGGTGAGCGGAAGGTTCTGGTCCCCCGGATGAATCACCAGGGTTTGAGGCACGACGTCTACAGTCGGCAGCGCCGGGGCACCGGCACATCCGCCTAGACCGACAACCACTGCGAATGAAATTCCCATCGTCCAATAGAGTGAAATACCGCGAAAATCAGTTTTCATCGGATCGCCCCAAACGCATTAGCACGAGGGTTTGTTTCCTCTATGCACCTTTCTGTTGGAGATTTGCATTTTCAATTCGTTTTGACGCCATACTCTGACTCGGGCGTGCAGGGCTAGATCTTGGGCTTTTTAACAAGCGCTCTGTCCGAAACCAAGTACCTCGGGAGTGCATCTGGAAGTTGGCCGGAAATCCCGCCGAACGTCGGATCCAGCGCAGCAGAGCTGCGGCTGAAATGCCTATAGACCGCAATTTCCGGTTTGGCCGCCCGGCAGACCGATAAATCTATACCTGTCCGCCTCCGAGTGCAACGCTCCCCCGGCTGGAAACATGGGCTGACTGGAGCGGTGGCACTTCGACGCTTGGCGTTGACACGGATGTAGCGAGATAAGAGAATGAGATCGTTAAAACTGGTGTGGCGAGGTAATTGATGTCCGAGGAATTGAGCGTAGCCCCGGTTGTATCGAAGTTTGTGAACGGCGAAATTGAGAAGTCGCTTCCGATGTCTGACGGGACGACGACCAAACGCAAACGGAAGCCGCACATTATGGCCGTAATCAACAACATGTGCACGGGGTGTTCGGGCTCGCCGGCTTGTGTGGAGTATTGTCCGGTGGCGGAATGTATGTTTTGGGTGGAAGATGAGGAACATCCGCCGTTTGGGAAGATTCTGGTCGATCCCCTGCTGTGTATTGGGTGCAAGCTTTGCACTAGTAAGGGGCCGGACGGGGCGTTTTTGGAAGGATGCCCTTGGGATGCGATCGATATGGTGCCGATTGCGGAGTTTGAAGCGGAATATGGGACGCTTCCCTACTAGGTTGAATCCTCGGAACTGTAAGTTCTAAGAAAAATCGAAGGCCTAGAAACCCCACGCGTGGAGGGGACGTGTGGGGCACCCAACGGCAACTTCAAAGAAAAACCGAAGTTCTAAAAAAAACCTCAACTTCAACTGTGTTGGTTCAGCCCGAAATCCAGAGGGGGGACAGCAACTATTGCAAAACAGCGACGGAGCCTTCGCTTGAAGCCGATCTTCTACCGAGTAATCGCGATGTGCGCCGCCCTAGCTTCGCTTGGGACCTTTCCAGTGAACCGAGCACAAGCACAGACGCCGAGGCTGGAGTTGGATGCGGACTCGGGGTGGCGATTCTTGCTCGGTGATCCGAGCGGTGCGGAGGAGCGCCAATTCGCAGACGGATCGTGGCGCACAGTAAATCTCCCGCACGACTGGAGTATTGAAGGAGTGCCCGACAAGAACAACCCAACCGGTTCGGGAGGTGGCTTCTTCCCTGCAGGGGCAGGTTGGTATCGCAAGACATTTACCGCACCCCGAGAGTGGAAAGGAAAGCGAGTGAGCGTCGAGTTTGATGGAGTATATAGGGATGCCACCGTGTATCTGAACGGGAACAAGCTAGGGACCCATCCGTACGGATATACCAGTTTCTCTTTTGACCTTACGCCGGGCCTGGATTTCTCGGCGCCCAACGTTCTGGCGGTGCGGGTGGACAACTCCGCGCAACCGAACAGCCGGTGGTACAGCGGGTCTGGCATCTATCGGCATGTGCGAGTGGTTGTGACGGAGTCCACGCACGTCGCTCACTGGGGAGTGTTTGTCACCACGCCCGAAGTCTCTGGTAGTGCGGCGAAGATTTCGGTCCGCGCCCGAGTGGTAAATGAATCAGCCGAGCAGGTCGGAGTGACCGTGCGGACAATAATAATGGACCGGGAGGGCAAGCAGGCGGGGACAGCGCAGTCGACCGTAACGATTGTGCCGGGAAAGGACACCGAAGAAAGCCACACCATCGTGGTGGCTAAACCTGCGCTGTGGTCGCCGGACTCGCCCACGTTGTACCGGGCCGTCACGCAAGTGCTCAAGAACGGCGAAATCGCGGACGAGGTAGTGACCGCGTTCGGCATCCGGTCGCTCTCTTGGTCCGTGGAAAAGGGACTGCTGCTGAACGGCAAGAGCATCAAGCTTACCGGCGGTAGCGTTCACCATGACAACGGACCGCTTGGAGCCGCAGCGTTCGACCGTGCAGAGGAGCGCAAGGTACAGTTGCTTAAAGCGGCCGGACACAATGCCGTACGAACGGCGCACAACCCGCCTTCACCCGCATTTCTGGACGCGTGCGACCGGCTCGGGCTGCTGGTACTGGACGAACCGTTCGACACGTGGAAGGCGAACAAGGTCAAATTTGACTACGGCCGCGACTTTGATGAATGGTGGCAACGCGATATCTCTTCAATGGTCTTGCGCGATCGCAATCATCCCTCGATTGTGATCTGGGGAATCGGCAATGAGATCCCCGAGTTGGAGGTCGAACAAGGCGGGACAATCGGTAAGCAATTAGCCGATCAGGTACGATCTCTCGATAATACGCGCCCGCTCACGCTGGCGTTTCCCGGCACCACCACCGCGCCGAACGCGGAAGCTGTGTTTTCGCTCCTAGATATTACCGGTTACAATTACAACATTCTTCCCACCTATGCGGCCGACCATCGCGAGTTGCCGACGCGAATCATGCTGACGACCGAGTCGTTTCCAGCGAAGGCATTTCCCTTGTGGGAAATCTCGCACGACAATCTGTTTGTTCTAGGTGATTTTGCGTGGACTTCCATGGACTATCTGGGTGAGTCCGGTATCGGCGCGTGGTCTTATGGCACTCCAGAAGAGGCCCAGATGGGAGCCCAGATCATGGGCGTGATGATGAGCAGTTCCATGGTGGACAAGATGTTCCTGGGAATGGCGAACGGGGTGGATATGATGGCTGCGATGGCTTCGATGGACCAGGGCAAAGCGGATCCAGCCATGAAAGCCGTAGCGGCGGTCTTGTTTCACGGATATCCCTGGCACGCGGCGGTGTGCGGGGACCTTGATTTAACTGGCTTTCGGAAACCGCAGTCCTACTATCGAGACATCTTATGGAACGGAGGAGATCGCGTGTACGCCACCGTCCGTTTCCCCGAGCCGGAAGGAAAGAAGATTATCGCCGTGGGTTGGGCGACTTATCCAACACTGGCTAGCTGGAGTTGGCCGGGACAAGAAGGCAAGGAAATGCAGGTAGAAGTTTATTCCGGCACCGATAAGGTGCAGCTCTTCCTCAATGACAAGTTGATCGGCGAGAAACCCACGGGCCGCGAAGAGCAGTTCAAGGCGCAGTTTGCGGTCCCCTATGCCCCGGGCACGTTGAAGGCGGTAGGTCTCCGAGCCGATCGCGTGGTTGCAGAGAGCGTTCTCACCACTGCCGGCAAGCCTGCGCGATTGGGACTGACCGCGGACCGCTCGGTGCTTCAGGGTGACGGCCAAGACCTGTCGTTTATCACCGTGGAAGCTCTGGATGCGGAGGGCCGATTCCAACCGAACGCGGAGCAAGAGGTGCAGTTCGCGATCAGCGGGCCCGGCATCATTGCAGCGGTGGGAAACGGAGATAGCCAAGACGGCGCGACGTACCAGGGTGACCGGCGTAAGCTTTTCCAGGGACGAGCCTTGGTCGTAGTACGCACGTCCAGACAGGGCGGCCCGATTCATCTGTCCGCCACGACTCCCGGTCTAAGCACGGCAGGTATCGATATCCAGGCAAGAGCGGCAGATCCGCGCCCTGAACTGCGTTGAGTTGGCCTCGCACGTCACAGAACTCCGGATTACCGATAGGAAACAATCCGTCACGTTCGATTCAACTGCCTGGGCACCAACATCAACGGCAATACCAACACAAAAGTCAAACCGTAGAGGTGTGAGTCAAAAGCAGCTGCTGCGTTCTCACCGTTATTTTGAGGCCGGGGGTGGGGCGGGATTGCGGTCGCGGATGGCGGTTAGGGTTAGGGTGGCTTGTTGTTGGATTTGGGGGGCATGCCTTCGATTCCTCTGGCGTAGGGGGCTACTGAGGAACCGTCTTCGGAGGCGCCTACTATGAAGAGCGCGCGGAGGGCTTCCCAGACCATTTCTGGGCTGGGTGAGATGTACAGCAGGACGTCGCCCTTGGCTACTTTTGCGCCGTCGGGGACGGCCCAGTTGTGCAGGCTCCCGGGAACTTCGCAGCGCACTTCGCTGCTCTCTGTGCCCGATACAATCTTGCCTACCATGGTTCCGGGATTTAGGGCGTCGCCGGGTTTCAGGCGAATTTTGACTACACCGTCGGAGGGTGCGTCTACTTCGTAGGGGCGCAACATGGCGAGAATTTGGGGGCGGCCGCTAGCGTCGCGGAAGCGCACTAGTGAGAGAGCGGCGTTGCGCTGCACCATGGGACTGGAATCAGTCAAAAGGCCTAGCAGAGCTTGGCGGAAGTCGCGGATGCTGGGATCCTGGCCCATTACCCAGGCGTCGGTTAGGCGGATTTCGGCGAGCGGGTCGTGCGCCAGGCTGACCAACTGCGGATACCACTGATGCACGGTGGGATCGCCTTTTTCCATGCGAATTTCGATTTGAGCGAAGGCGTGCTGGATGTTGCGGGCGTGCTCGTGGTCGTTGAGGGCCTTGGTCAGCTGCTCGTCGGTAAGAGGCTTGCCGAACCAGGTGGCGTTCCAAAGAAGATATGGCATCAGGACGAAAGAAAACGCCAGAATCAGAATGCCGTAGGTGTACTTCGCGGCCATGGGAGGCTTGGGCGCGGCGGCTGGTGCCGGTGCGGGCGCGCAACTTTCGGCCGGAGCGGGAGATGTGGCGTCAGTCATCGTGGGAACGAAGCGATCCCGGGCATGTAGATCGGCGTGTAAAGGCGATAGAGCATCCAATAGATGATAACGCCGGTGACCGATACATACATCCACAACGGATAGGTCCATCGGGCGATGGCGCGGTGACGGATAAATTGGCGGGTGAGCGCGCGGTAAAGAGCGATCAGGACCATGGGAACGATCACGATGGCTAGAATCGTGTGGGTGGTGAGCAAACTGAAATAGACCGGGCGCATCAACCCTTGGCCGCTGAATCGCACCATGCCAGCGTGGAAATGAAAGTACAAGTAGCTCGCCAGAAAAATGGACGACGAAATAAACGCGGACACCATGCAGGCGCGGTGGTACGGCATTTTGCCGCGGCGGATGAACATGTAACCGGCAAAAAGCAGGACCGCGCTCAACCCATTGAGAAACGCGTTGATGGCAGGCAGCGAGGTAATCGGGATAGAGGTCATCCACGCCCTTTGGAATTCAATCGAGACGCGGGCACTATTCGGTTCCCTGTTTGGGTGGCGCAGCTGGCGGCGCGGCGGCTGGCTTTGGCTCGGCAGCGGCAACCGGAGCCGGCTTTGGCGCAGGAGGAGCAGGAGCGGCGGCAACGGCTGGTTTCGGCGCGGGGGCGGCCGCAGGAGCGGCAGCGGCCGGTTTCGGCGCGGCTGCGGCAGCGGCGGGCTTGGGCTTCGCGGGGGCCGGCGGCGGAATCAAATTCGGAAGCTTGATCCAACCTGCGTCATCCGCCACCATCAGAATCTCCAGCGAAAAAACGCCGCCGATCATCAGGCAGATCATGATCAGCATGATGCCGTCGAGGCCGGACGTCAGCAGGCCGCTAGTGATATCCCAAACAATTCCCGCGAGTGCGATGAGCGTAAAGACAACGCAAATCGCGAGCAGTATCAGGTTATTTTGTCGGTCTAACATGGAAGATGCCCCTCCGATGCCGGGCCTAGTTTCTACCGCTGAAGCAGTCATCGCGTAAACTTATCGAAAACCATCCATCCCATCAAAAGCGGGATGTGAATTACCGTCGCGTGCATTAGCCAGCGGGCACGAGTGTTGGTTCGCAGGCGGTTGGCCCACAAGCAAACCTGCAGCAAGAGCATACCAATCACCACTGCCGCGAAGAAGTACCCAGCGCTGGCTACGCCCAGAGCGACAGGCAGCGAACTGACCGGGATCAGCAACGCTGCAGCGACAATGATCTGGCGGAAGGTGCTGTCGCCGGTCGGGTCCACCACCGGCAGCATCTGAATTCCGGCACGCGAATAATCTTCACGATACATCCAGGCAATCGCGAAGAAGTGGGGAAACTGCCATAGGAATAAGACTCCGAAGAGAACCCACGCGCCGGCAGAGAGCTTTCCGGTGGCAGCGGCCCAGCCGATGAGCGGAGGGATGGCTCCGGGGATCGCGCCGATCGCCGTGGCCAAGCTAGTACGCTGCTTGAGTGGGGTGTAGATACCGAGGTAGAGAGCGGTGGTGGCGAGCGCGAGCGCGCACGCCAGCACGTTGGCAAACACCGCCAGGTAGATCCCGCCTACCACGATGGTGCCCAAACCAAAGCGCAGCACGTGCGCGGGAGTAATCCGACCCGTTGGCAGCGGACGATTAGCAGTGCGTCGCATGCGGGCATCGGCATCGCGTTCGAAATATTGGTTCAACGCAGCGGTACCTACGCCGACCAAGGTGGTGCCCAAAATGGTGTTGATCAGGCGCGGCCAATTCAAAGGCGACGCGGAGCCGAGACAGTACCCGGCGAAGGTGGTGAGGACTACGAGGAAGGTGACGTCGGGCTTCGAGAGCGTGTAATAGATCGATGGGCGGCTGGCGAAGGGGATGACCGGAACGGAACTCGCGCTCATATCCGGGCGCCCTCCGGGTGCGATTCTACGGCGGCGCCTCTGCGCCGCATCAACCGGAAGGTGGTGAGGGTGAGGACGAAGCTGGCCGCTAAGGTCAGCGCGCCGCCCAGGACGTGCGCTACGGTGACGGTGACGAAGAGAGGCATGGGTTGCGGCGCGTCATGATAGGCGATGGTGACCCAATACGCGGCGATCCCTAGAAGAATCTGGATGCCGAAGAAAATGTTGAGCCATTGGCCGCAGCGGCGCAGGTCCTTCACTAGCGGGAAACGTTTGCGCACGGCTCGACTGGTAAGTACGACCATTACCGCGACGACCACCGCGCCTACCAAGTGCGGCTGGATGCCCAAGGCATTGTGGCGAAATGCCGCGCCGAGGAAAAGCTGGACGATGATTACCGCGGTGGTGCACACGACCAGCGAGCGCAACGCGGGTGAGCCGGAATCTTCGAGTTCGGGGAGGTCGCTACGCCACCACTTGCTAGTGAACATGGCGATGGAAATTACGGTGATGAAGAAAAGCTGGGCCAGCGTGGCGTGGGCCGAGGAAACCGCGGGCGGCAGGAAATAGCGCACCGTGACGCCGCCGAGGACTCCCTGGGCGATCACCAAACCTAGGGCGGTAACGCCTAGCCAGCGAACCCATCGGCGATGGTCCGCCCGCCAGAGCCATACCGCCAGAATTATCGAAAGGCAGCCGACAAAGGCGGCGATCATGCGATGGCCGTGTTCGTAGAAAATGCCGCCGACCATGGGGGGCATCCACGATCCGTAGGAGAGTGGCCAGTCCGGGACGGAGAGGCCGGCGTCGTTGCTGGTGACCAGGGCACCCGCCATCAACAGGACGAGCGTGGAGCAGGCGGTGAAAATCGCGAAGGAGTGAACGCGCGGATTGTGTGACGAAAGCATTCTAGTCTGTTCGACGCCAAGATTGTATCAGAGGCGGCGAGGGGACCGAACGGCTTCGGTCCCCTGCGCAATCTGAGCAAACTCCGCGGGCTAGTCTCCCGACGGGGCTGATTTGAAGACGAAGTTTACGGTCTTCGATTCCTTGGGGCCAATCGTGACGGTCTGATCTACCGTGCCGTACTTCTCTTGCCAGGCTTCTAGGGTGTAGGTCCCCGGGGGCAGGTTTTTCAGGTCGAACGATCCGCTCTTGTCGGTGACGAAGAAGTAGGGATGCTTGAAGACGGCGATGTAGCTCTTCATCCAGGGGTGCACGTTGCACTTTACTGGGATCCCAAGCTCGGCACGGGCAAAGGAATTATCGATGGCCGGGGCGCCAGGAGGCTGCGAGGTATTCCATTCCTGGTTGGACTTGGGCATCGGGTGAATGTTGTGGGTGGTCTGGTCGTCGTTCTTCACTTCCAGGGTCTGACCGGCCATCAAGGCCACCACGTGCGGCTCGTACATGCAACCCTTCTGATCGAGGGGCACAGGGGTCGATGGGGTATCGAAGGTGAAGTTGCCCAGGCCGTCCTTGACGTAAACGACCACGTTGGCGAGCGCGCCCTTATCGCCGACCACTACGTCCTGCGGCACTACCGGAGCGGTGTGGGCTTTCTGGCAATACGGTTCGGCGCTCATGTTAATGGGCTTGACGGTTGGTGCGGCACCCTCGAGGGTGACGCTGCCAGTAACCGATCCGGCGGTGGCGGGGTCTACTGCTGCTGCCGCTGGAGCGGCGCCGCCTGAGGGCGTCTCAGAAGTTTCCGTTGCTTGCTTGTTGCCACAGCCGGCGAGCGCAATGGCGAGCGCTGCCGTACCAATTGCGAATGACCACTTGGTTGTCATGATGAAAAAAATCCTCCTCGTTCGTCTCATTGCAAACACAAATTAGAGCTGGTTGGACTTACTAAATTCATAGACAGGCCTATATTCAATCATACTCCCATAGGCTTCGCTACTTTGCGTCCCGGAGAACTACTTCCCGCCGCCCGGTGGTTTTGCAGCTGCCGGGCTTTTGCCTGCCAGCGCGCCTTGTTCCTGCGGGGTGAGCTCGAACATGTATCGCACCAGCATGTCTGCCTGGTCGCCGGTGTAGTGCTGCAGCGCGGGAGGCTCAGGACCAGTGAAAACCCAGTGATCCCCTTCCCTACGGAACAAGCCCGACGGCATGGCGGTGCCCGGGATGATTTTGGCGGGATTGGTGATCCAGCGCTCGGTCCAGGCCGGGCGCAAGCGTTCCTTGGCCAGCAGGAAATTCGGCGCGGTGGCGTTCTTGTCGTGCGCGGCGTCGCCGGTCGCGTGGCACTTCAGGCAAGGCGCGGCAGTGCTGGTGAACAGGCCGCGCGCCATGTCCCGCTCGGCCGCGGTGAGAGGATCGAGCTTCTGCGGAATGAATGGCTGGGCTGATGCGGAGGCCGCTTCGAAGAACAAGACCAGCGAGCGATCTCGTCGTCGGAAAGAAAGAACGTGGGCATGCGCACCTGCAGGTAGATGCGCACGCCGTCGCGGTTGGTGTCTGCGGTGGTGAGCGACGGATTGGCCAGGAAGCCCTTCAGCCATTCCGGATTGACGCGTGCACCTTCGCTGGTGAGCACAGGCGGCAGATTCGCTCTTGTCCTCGCCCTGATACATCGGCAGGCCCATCAGCACCGAGCTCTGGCCGATGTCGATCTGATGGCAGCCCATGCAGTTGTACTTGGTGACGATCCACCAGCCTTCTTGAATGGCGCGGCGCGCGTCGTCCGGCTTGTACATGTAGTCGGGCGGCAGGGTGGGATCGGTGCTGCCGAGCAGCATGTGACCAGCGCTCGAGCTGACCTTTGTCTGATGCCCGTGGCCGGATCGTTGACGTTGGGCTTCGGCATGCGCAGCGCGATCCATGCGGATTCGGCTTGTACTTGCCCGTGTCGTAGACGGCCGGATTGGCAGCTTGTGCTCGAAGAAGCCCTTGAAGTCATACCACGGCCCGCGGGGCGACTTCTTTCCGTCGGGCAGAACGCCGCGCTTGGCGTCTTCGGTGAGCAGCGCAAAATCCAGACGCTCGATGGGCTTGCTGCCTTCGTTGGTCAGCTCCGTGCCGATGCGGCCTTCGTCTTCCATGCCGGTGATTTCGTGGCAGCCGGCGCAACCGTAGTGCCTGACCAGATCCTTGCCCTTGGCGCGCAGGGCCGGATCGTCCATGAAATCGGCGGGAGCGTATTTCGCGTCGGCATGCTTCTGGGTGATCAGGTAGCTGGCGATGTCGCGAGCGTCGTCTTCACTCAGCCGCAGGCTGGGCATTACGGTGGGCTGCTGCACCACCAGCTCATGACCATCGTCGGGGTCGCGCGAATGATCGAGGTCGAATACGAACGGCAAATTGTGCTTGGCGTAATCTTCCGGACCTAGATCGCGCTTCTCGGATGGGCTATATGGACGGGTGCGCTGGCGGGGATTGTGGACCCAGCGTACCAGGTAATCGTAATTGTCCTTCTCGCCGACGCGGCTGAGGTTGGCGGCGAAAGTTCCTCCGACGCGAAGATCGTTTTCGCCGACCGAATGGCAGGCCAGGCACCCACGCGATTCCAGCAGCACCTTGCCGTGTTCGGCATCGCCCGGCTTTTGCTTCGGCAGCGCAGGACCGCTAATTCCCTGACTGCCAAATGAAGGCGGCGATGGCCTGAATTTCGTCCTGCTGCAAACGGAACTGCGGCATCTTGGTGGTGGGACGGAATTCGTGGGTGTTGCCGAGCCAGTACGGAATCCATTCCTTATGGATCTTCATGCGGACTTCTTTGAGGTCCGGGCCGACCTTCTTCACTTCCTGCAGCAAGTTGTGGGCGCGGGTCTCCATCACGAGCACCTGCGCGTCCATCTTGCTGACGGTGACGGTGAGTTCGGTGGCGCGAGTGTAATAGGTTTCGGCGGTGGCGTTGTCGGAGGCCAAATCGCCAAGCTTTTTCAGGCGCGGAATGTCGAGCTCGTTCTGCGCTTTCTCGGCGGCAAGCTGGGTGATTTGCTGGCGAGTGCTGACCAGTTTTTCGTCCTGGTTGTCGAATCCCTGAAAGCTGTGGCAGCCGATGCAACCCTTGGCGCGATAGAGCTGCTTGCCGCTGTTCAAAACTGGGGCATGCTCGGTGACCATGTCGGAAGCGTGGCACTGCTGGCAACCGGCGTTGTAATTTTCCGGGTAATACAAAGGCCAGAGCCAGTGCTCGTAGCGCCCGTGCGCTTTTGTGACCGAATCGAGGGCGCGTCCGTTGCCACCGTGGCACGGCGAGCAGCCAAATTTCTCGTGGGGATGCCACTTGATCAAATCGGGATCGGGATGGCTGGTGAAGGGGGCATCGGTGCTCTTGGCCATGCCCAGATCGGCTTTGGTTAGGGTGATTTGGACTGGCACCAACTTTGGATCGGTGCCGACGTGGCAGGACTGACAGCGATCCACCAAGCCCACGCCGCCTAGATTATTGATCGTGGCGCCGGGGGGATTCACGTTCACCTGGATCAAATGATCGTCCCAATCTCTGGCGCTGCGCTGCAAACCCTCGAGGGCGGCGGAATTCAGGCCGGGCAGATGTTCGGCGAGATACACGTTGACCTTGGCCCGCGCCGCTTTCGCGGCTTTGTCATTATCGCCGCGCTCGGCAACCAATGCGGCACGCTGGCTGATCAGTCCGGTAAAGGTGTCGTTGAGCTGATCGGCCGACATTTTCTTGTTTTTTTCTACTTGGCCCGGGGCGACCGGCCAATCCACTTCCCAGGTTTGCTGACGGGCTTCGTTTACTGTCTTGAGGCGGCTGGCTTTTTCGCTTTTGTCGTCGGCCGGCACAATTTCGTATTGGTAGACGAGCGCGCCTACTTTTCCGCGGGCGTCCTTAAAGGCATCGCCAATCGCGGAGCGCTGGTCGTCGAGCAGCGCGATCTGCTTGCCGAGCTCATCGTCCTCGGGGCGGGCGGCGGCTTCCAGAGCGTCCGCGTCGGCGGCAAGTTTTTTGTAATCGGGTGAGGTGTACAGCGCGGCTTCCGCTTTCTTCTGGTCGGCGACGCGTTTGGTGAGATATTTCGCGTAGGATTCGGCGAAGCGAGTCTGATACACGCGCCACGGGCGGAGTCCATAGACCTCATCGTAGAGCGACCACGAAACGGTGATCATCAGCAGGAAGGCGGTCAGCAAGATGTAAAAGCTGAACGACTGGCTGGTAATCGGGTCGTCTGGCGGCGCTTGTGGCGACTGCGGCGCTGGCGGTGGAAGTTCAGGCACCCAAAGCCTCCTGGAACCGGGGCGTGCGCGTCGATCGATATGAAGACGATCGACACGAAGCACCGTGCGCGCAAAGCAGCGCGCTCATTTCGTCGCGGGCGGACCGTGGTCGCGCGCTTAGACGCTGAACCAAGGGGTCACCCACACGTACTTGATATTGAAAACCAGCCGCGCCAGCATTTTCACCGGAAGCGAGAGCATCAGAATCAACAGCGCGTACATGGTCACCAACTGAATCAGGCTCATGCGCTTGTAAATCCGGCGGCTAAACTCGGTGCTCATGCAAATCTTGTGCACCAGCCACGCGCCGATCAGAAAGAAAATAATCAGCGGGAAAATGCCAAACACCGCGCGCGCCCAGATCGCTGCCTGGTCCTGCGGGATGTGGAATAGCGCGTGGAACCACGAACCGTTGATCCCGAATACCTGATCGAGGTTGCGGTTCACGGTGTACTCGATGCGCTCAGCGTCCCAGGTCATCGATGGCCAGAACCACATCCAACCCGGACCACGGATGAAAGTGCCGATGGTAATCATGCTCACCCACAGGCCGATGAAGCCCACCAGGAATGTCCAGATCGCGTAGTGGCGCTGCTTGTAGGTGTAGTAGCCGTTGCCCAGAGGATTGGCGTCGATATACGGCACCACCATCAAGCCTACGATGATTAGCGTGGGCATCACCACGCCGGCGATCCATGGATCGAAGTACACCAGCATTTCCTGCAGGCCCAGGAAATACCACGGGGCCTTGGCCGGGTTCATGGTGACGTTGGGATTGGAAGGCTCTTCGAGCGGCGCGTTGAGGGTGAGCGACCACACCATCAGAAGAATGGTGACTGATCAGCGCCACCAGGAATTCCATGCGCATCAGGTACGGCCAAGTGTGCACTTCGCGGTCCCACTTGGGATTCCACGGCTGGGTTTTGCGATGTTGCGGTCTTCGCGGCGGCCGGATCAGCAGACAGGGTAGCGATCAAGCGATCGTTGGCCAGCGCTTGGCGCAAGGCGTACCACATATAAAACGGCACGAGAAACAGCAACGCCACGATCGGGACGTTGTCCGGCGACGAAGCGATTTCCCAGAGCTGATGCCAGTCATGGCCAACATATGAGTACCCTCGAAGAGTCGACGTCAACGGTTGTGCATCATACCATGCCGCTGGGGCGCATGACGACGGGACGCGGCCCTTTCTCTTCCTTAATCTCCGATTCCAGCATTACTGGTGACGGGCCGGAGATGCCGCCGTCCTTACGCACGCGCCAGAAATGCAGGACCATAAAAATCGGCAGCGATCAGCGGGATGGCGATGCAATGCCAGATGTACGCGCGCAGCAACGCGTTAGCATCCACGATCGAGCCGCCCAGCAAAGCGAAGCGCACGTCGTTGTAGGGCGTCATGCCCATCATTGAACCGAACGGACCTTCATTCCCCAGCAGCGGGGTGGCGCGGGCCATGTTGGTTCCTACCGTCACCGCCCAGAATCCCAGCTGATCGTCGGGCAGCAAATATCCGGTGAAGGAGAGCAACAGAGTGAGCACCATCAGCAGCACGCCTACGCACCAGTTGAATTCGCGCGGGCTCTTGTAGGAACCGGTAAGAAAAACGCGGAACATGTGCAGCCAGACCGCGATGATCATCAAGTGCGCGGCCCATCGGTGCATGTTGCGCAGCAGCTTGCCGAACGGCACATCGTTTTCGAGATATAGAATGTCGCGGAAGGCCTGGATTTTTGTGGGGTGGTAATAAAACATCAGCAACACGCCGGTGAAGGTGAGCACCACAAACAAGTAAAAGGTAATGCCGCCCATGCCCCAGGTGAAGTTATAACGCACCGCGTCGCGATTCACTTTGGCAGGGTGCAGGTGGAAGAAAACGTTGCTGAGAACGCTCAGCGCGCGATTGCGGGGTTCAGCGTCGTGCTTGACGCGAAAAATGGAGCGATAGAGCTGGGTTTTCTCAGGCTGCTTGAGGTCTTCGACCTGTTCCTTGGCCTTGACTTGGATGGTTTCTTTGAGTTCCTGAACCTGTTCCAGAACCCCGGGCTTCCGCCCATTTCCTGTCTTGTCTTCCGCCATCCCTACTCCTTAGCGCCCAGATGCGGCTGAACGCCGCTCACAACGACTCGATTACACGTTCAAGAATGCTCCCACATCGTTGAAGTGGTTCACGCCCGCGCGCGGATCATCGACGTACAGCCGGCTGGTGTCCACGATCACTTTGCCGGTGGGATCCAGCACCATAAACGCCCGGTCCATCGGGCGCGGCGCCGGGCCTTCGAAGTTCACGCCTTCACTGTCGTATCCGCTGCCGTGGCACGGGCACTTGAATTTGTTTTCGGTGGCTTTCCACTCAGGCGTGCAGCCCAGATGGGTGCAGCGGGCAAAGATGACGAACAGGCGGTCAGGCTCGCGCACCACCCACACCCGGTTGGTCATCAAATAGCGCTGATCGATACCCAGAGCGAAATCCGCGGGATAGCCGATGTTGAAGACGGTATTGGGCTCGTACAGGGCGCGCGGGAAAAAGAAGCGCAGGAACATCAGCAGGTTGACGCCCAGATAACCCCAAATAAAGGCCCACGCGATGCGTCGCCGGCCCTTGTTGATCTGCTCGGTTTTCTTCTTGGTATCCGCTGCGGACGGCACTCCCGGTGCGGCTGGTACCGAAGCGGGAGTGGTTGCTTCGGCCATCTTCTGGTCCCCTTGATCAGGCATACGCCCGCGTCAAACCGCGGCTCACCTCTATCGGAAGCGCGCTAGCAAACAAAATGTACCGCAGTTTTTATATGCCGCCGATGGTGCTGTGTCAAGACATTCTCGAAGATAGACGCGTGCGGAAATTTCCCAATTTGGATTACTTCGCGGCGCGGATAACCAGATCGGCGAGGGCGCGGATGAACAGTGGTGAGTCGTTCAGCGCGGGCATCATGATGAACTCCTGGACGCCCAGCTTTTCGGACTCTTCGCGGGCCTCCACGTTGATCTCGTGGAGCGTTTCGATGTGCTCGGTGACGAAAGCTACCGGCACTACCATCATTCGCTTTACGCCTTCGCGCGCCAAGCGTTCGATCGATTGGGTCAGCGACGGTTCCAGCCATTTCTGAGGGCCCACGCGACTCTGGAAGCACAACGTGTGCGAGTTCCTGTATCCACCCAGCGCGAGCACCCGGCGCACCGTTTCCTCGATTTGCTTTGGGTAGGGATCGCCCGCCTTGACTAATTTTAGCGGCAAGCCGTGCGCGCTGAAAACCAGGTGCACGTTTTCGCGTTGCGCCAACGGCGCCATGGCGGTCGCGATGCGTTCCACCAGCGCGGCGATGTAGTCGGGATGATCGTAGTAGGTTTCCACCGTCTTCACCGGGACGCCCAGCGGGCGCGCGCTATACACCCGGTTCCATTCGTTTAGGCTGCTGCGGGTGGTGGCGTAGGAATATTGCGGATAAAGAGGAAGCAGCACGATCTGGCTGACGTTTTCTGCTTGCAGCGCGGCGATCGCATCTTTCGTGAATGGCCGCCAGTAGCGCATGGCCACTACCACCCGCGCGTCCAGCGCCGGCGCCAGAGCGGTTTGCAACGCGCTCGCCTGCGCTTCGGTCAGCCGCCGGATCGGAGAGAAGCCGCCAATTTCGCGGTAATGCTCGCCAACCGTTTTGACCCGGGTTCGCGAAATGAATTTGGCCAGCGGTTTGCGCGCAATCCACGCGAGGGGGAAATCGATGATCTCCGGATCGCAAAATAAATTGTAAAGGAAGGGTTCAATCGCATCCGGGGCGTCCGGCCCGCCCAGCTGGAACAAAACCACACCGGTTTTGGGTTTCGCTCCCGGCATTAGCTCAGACGTAGGAACGTGCGGACGCGGTCAAGTTCCTCGCGAGCCCGCGACAGACGCACCGCGACCGTAATTTCGTAGCCGAAGAAAGCCGCCCACACCACCATCCATGCCACGAACAAGCTTTGGAAATGTTCCATTAGACGCTCTCCTTTACTGCCGGAAATGTCGCGGCTTGCGCGGCGTAATCCTCCGCCGCCAGCCGAGCTTCGTGGGTCTCGTAGCGCAACCGCTCGAGTTGATATCGCTGCCGCAGCAAAATCACCATCAGGAAATGCATCGCCAGTACGCAAAAGAAAAATACCTTGGACATCTCCGGATCCAGGTGCCCGCTAAATACCACCGGAGCGGGATGCTGGGTCCTCCAGAACCAGATCGAAAAGTAAACCAGCGGGACGTCGAGGAACGCGAAAATTCCAAAAATTGCGGGGTACGAAGCCGCTCGCTCGGGGGTATCCATCATTTTGCGCAACATCAAATAGGCGACGTACAGCAGCCACATCAACAGTGTGGAGGTCAGCCGCGCGTCCCAGGTCCACCAGATGCCCCACACCGGGTGCGCCCAAATCGGACCGCTGAGCAGAACCACGGTGGTACAAACTAGCCCTACTTCCGCGGACGCCACGCCGATCCAATCCCACTTCGGGCGCTTGGTGACCAGGTAAGCGATGTTGGCGATGAAGGTGATCGCGAAAGCGTCCATCCCCGCCCAGGCGGTGGGCGCATGAAAGTAAAAAATGCGCTGGATGGCGTGCATGGTGGATTCATCGGGGGCTATGAATAGGGCGGCGTAACCAGCGCAACCGATCAGGATCGCGGTGAAAACGGCGCTCTCGATTTGCAATTCCATCGCGCGCTCACTCCTCGATCAGATGTTCGCACAATAGCCACGACGCAGTGAGAAAAACGACGTCGAAGGCCGCTAGAAAAACGGTCCAAGTGGGATCGAGGGCCGGCTCGTCGTTCAGCAAGGAAGCAGTTGCCTCGACGCTGGCGATCAGCAGCGGCGCCAGTACCGGCAGGAGCAGCAGCGGCAGCAGCAATTCCCGCATGCGCGCTTGCGAGGCCAGCGCCGCAAATACCGTGCCGGTGACCACTATGCCCAGCGTCCCCAGAACAATCACTAGTAGCAAGCGCCAGATCACCGGCAGCATGGTTACGTTGTAGAGCACCGCAAATACCGGGAGCAGCACCAGCTCCGCGGCGAGCAGAAACACAAAATTGGCCAGAATTTTGCCAAGCAACAGCGCAAAGGCGGAAATCGGGGCCATACGCAACGCTTGCAGCGTGTCGTTGGCCTGCTCACGCGCGAACGACGGATTGAGCATGAGCGTGCCGGCGAACAAGAAGGCGATCCACAACAAGCCGGGCCCGAAGCGCCGGGATTCCGCCGCGGTAGGATCGAACGCGAAGCTGAACAGCACCACCACGATTAGCGCGAAGATCAACGTGGTCTGTAGCAATTCCTGCGAGCGCAACTCCGCGCGCAGTTCCTTGCCTAACAAAATGGCCACCGCGCGGTCGGTGCGCATCAGCCCTCCACCGGAACCGCGGACAGCATTGGCCGGGGATCGCCGCCCGAGCCAGAATCCGCTTGCAGGCGTCCGCCGGAAAGCATTACTGCGCGAGTGACGCAGCCGCTGGAATCGTTGCGTCCGTGGGTGCTCATTAAAATCGTGCAGCCGCGGCGATGGCGCTCGGCCAAAGTATCGCCAAGCCACACAATCCCTTGGCGGTCGAGGCCGGCGGCAGGCTCGTCGAGCAGCAGCAGCGCAGGCGAGTGAATCAGGGCGCGGGCGATGGCCAGGCGCTGGCGCATCCCGCGGGAAAAAGTGCGCACCAAGTCGCCGGAGCGGTCCGCAAGCCCGCAAGATTGCAGGGCAACCGCAGTGCGGCGCTGGGGCTGGTCGAGGTCGTAGAGGCGCGCAAAGAAAAGAAGATTTTCAGCGGCGGACATTTCGTCGTAAAGCATCGTCGAGTGCGCCACCATTCCGATGGAGCGTTTTAGGGATTCGCGGGCCGCGCCGGCACGCTCCGGAAATTCAACCTTCCCGGAACTCGGCTGGACCAGCAGGGCGGCCATTCTCAAAAGTGTGGTTTTCCCGGCGCCATTCGGGCCGAGCAAGGCCACAAATTCACCCGCGCCGAATTCCAGGGTGACGCCGCGGAGGGCCACCAGCGAGCCGTATCTCTTCTCCACATTGTGAAAAGCGACGCCGAGGCGCGGTGTGGTGGGATCGCTTCCCAAGGCGGTTCGCTTATCCCCGCACTAATTCGCGCAGCGTAGTTTCAAACTGATCGCGCTGCCGCGTGTAATCGGATTCGGAGATCGTTCCGGCCTGGCGACGCAGCTCCAGCCGGAACATTTGATCCTTCAGCTGGTCCAGGCTCAACCGCGCTTGCTGGGCCACTGCGGCCATAATTTCAGAGCTAGCATCAGGGACACCGGCGGTTGCAGCGTTTGCCGTGGCCGCTACAGGAGGTAAGGCCGAGGAGGCGACAGGCCCGTTTGTGACGCCACCTGCGTAAGCGCCTGCGGGTTGCGGCACGGCCACCTGGGGGCGACGCCAGAGAAAAGCGCCGCCCAGCACGAACAACAGCGCAAATCCCCCCACCAGAATCCATTTCATGTCGTCCAGCCGCGCAGGAAGTGAGGTGACCGTCGCCGCCGGGGCATCGCTGCCCGTCTGATCCTGCCCATCACCGGGCCCACCTGCGCCGCCGCCCGCACCCGCCTGCGGCGGACCGCTCACCGTCCGGCTGCTCTCCGGTGGCGGCGCCGTACCCGAGACGGAAATATCCACAGTCGCATCCGCAGCGACGTTATCGCGGGTGTACAACGCAAATCCCTGCTCGGTCCCAGCCGGAGTAAATCCCGGCGCGGAGACTTGCAGGGTCGGTGGCGCGGCGATCAAAACGCGCTGCGCGGCGTAGGGCGATTGCGAATGCAGCACCGCCTGATTGCCGCCGTACGGCATGTTGTAGGAAACGCGCACGCCGTTCTCGCCCGGTTTGAATGCAAAGGCGATGGCCTCGCGATTCTTTCCTTTGTCGATAGTTCCCTGCGTTACCGGCATGCCCGCCGAGGACCACGCCGACACATCGTGAATCTGTCCGTTCGATGGCAGGTTAAATTGAAACGTGCCATCCGCCTTGAAAAACGAAACCGGCGGCTGAGTCTGATTTTCGACGCCGTACTCTTCGCCGACCAGCAGCTGATCGCCGTTGGGCCGCAACACAATGGCGTGAGTGGAAATCGAAACGGTGGATGCCTTCTCGGTGGATTCGTAGATCTTCACTTCGGCGGTGGCCCGCCCCGGAGGCGCCATCTCGTTGTAGTTGATCCCCTTGTAGACCACTCGAAGCAGCATGGGCCCCTGCCCAATTTCCGGGCGGTCAAACTTAAAATGGCCCGAACCGTCCGCCTTGGTGGTCGCCACCGGCTGCATCTCGCCTTGCAGTTGAATCAAAATGACGTCCACGCCCCCCGCGGCTTTCCCAGTGCTGCCGTTGAGCACCGTTCCTTCTATGGTTCCTGCCTGCGCCACGCTCGCCGCAAAAAACATCAACAAAAGCGCTACGTCAACTGCACGGCTCACAATGTGCCGGGAACCGCCAGGAAAAATTCTCACGATCGGGTTTTCTCCGTTATCGACTGCAGCGTGGCGGGCGTGGGAGCCCCGCCGGTGGTGCGATCCATCTCCGCGAGCACCTGCGCGGCTTCGAGTTCGAGCGCCTGCTTCATCTGTTCGAAGTCCTGCTCGGAAAATTTCCCGGCGCGATGCTCGAACCGCAAATCGCGGAGGTTATCGTAAATGGCGTCGCGGCGGTCTAGTAGCTGGTCCAGCCGCGAACGGTGCGGCATGGAATCGGAAGCCTCCGGCGACACCTGAAAAACGAACAAGAGGGTGCCGATGGTCAGCAGGCCGCACGCCGCCAGAATCGCGTATTCATTCATCGATGTCTCGATCCCCCTCGCGCCGCGCCCGCGCCAGCATTTCCGGCGATACGCCCGCTGCAGGGACCAGCAGAGCCCGCTCGCGCCAGCGTCGCACCACGATCCACACCAGAGCGATGCCCAGAAGCGGCAAAACCACCGGCATAATCCACGCCGCGCGGTTGAATCCCGTGTTTTCAGGCTCGGCCAGCACCGTCGCGCCGTATTCCTGCACGAACGCTTGAATCGTCAGATCGTCCGGCTCGTTGCGGGCGACGCGATCGTCCACTTCCTGCAGCATGCCGTGCGAGTAGGTGCAGCCCACATGATTGCAAGCCGTTAAAATCTGGTTGCAGCCGCACACGCACAGCAATTTTCCGCCGACCCGCTTGGCACGGTCGCTCGACTGCCCGCGCGCCACACCGGCCAAACTCGGCAGCAGCAAAAAGAAAACCGCAGCCACCCGAATCGAGCGCGACCGCCGGAGCTTCCCGATGGTACGCCGGTCAATCACGCAGGTTGGGCCCCTTGGCGAGCACCGAAACCGGCGCGCCGGCTGGGGTGGCCCGCGAAAGCTCCGGCACCGCTCGCAGGGCGATGACCGGCTGGCGGTTGGGAACCATCGCCAGCAGCGTACCCAATACTACGATTAGCCCGCCAAACCAAATCCATTTCACCAGCGGATTAATGTACGCGTGAATCACCGGCCGGCCGGTATCCGGACTTCGCCCGGCGTACACCACATACAAATCGCGCAGCGCGCTGCTACGGATCGCGACCATGGTTTCCGTCACCTGGCTGGCCAGGAAAAATCGCCGCTCCGGGTACAGCATCATTTCCGACTTACCGTTGCGAAACACTTCCAGCGTGGCGCGATCGGACTGGAAATTCTGGTTAGCCACCTGATCGAAGTTCTGGCACACCAGCGTATACGGGCCGATGGAGATTTTCGATCCCACGCCCATATCCGACTGCACGTCTTGATTGAAGGCCTGCCCGGAGATGCCCACGAATACCAGCACCATTCCCAGGTGAATGATGTACCCGCCGTAGCGCCGAGTGTTGCGCAGCGTCAATTGCACCGCGCCATCGATCAAATTCGTGCTACTGCGTCCGGCGATCACCCGCGCGCCGCGGAAAAATTCCGAAGTAATGGTCAGTCCTACGAACACCGACAAAATCCAGCAGATTAGCGCATACGGGCTGCGAGCTCCGCCAACAAACGCCGCAATTCCCGCCACCACTCCCCCCGCCAGCGGCCACGCAAAATTTCGCCACAGGCTATCCATCGAGGTGCGCCGCCAGGCCAGCAGCGGGCCCACGCCGGTGAGCAATAAAAGGAACAGCGCGATGGGAATATTCACCTTATTGAAAAATGGAGGGCCCACGCTGATGCGGTTATTGGTGAACCATTCGGAGAAAACCGGAAACAAGGTGCCCCAGAAAACCGCGAAGCACGCCGCCAGCAGCACCAGGTTGTTGAATAGAAAGCTGGACTCGCGGGAGACCAGCGAATCCAGTTGATTGTCGCTGCGCAAATAATCCCGGTTACGAATGTAAACGAAGAGGCACACCGCCAAGATAATGCACAGAAACGTGGTGAACCACGACCCAATCGAAGACTGCGCGAATGCATGCACCGACGCCACCACTCCCGAGCGGGTCAGCAGCGTCCCCAGAATGCACAACATGAACGTGGTAAACACCAGCCAGATATTCCACACCTTCATCATTCCGCGTTTTTCTTGCATCATCACCGAATGCAAAAACGCGGTGCCGGTAATCCACGGCAGCAGCGACGCGTTTTCCACCGGATCCCATCCCCAGTAGCCGCCCCAACCCAGCACCGCGTACGCCCAGTGGGCACCCAGCAGAATTCCGGCGCTTTGAAACGCCCACGCGATCATCGTCCAGCGCCGGGTAATGTGAATCCACTTCTCCCCCGGGTAACGCCCCAGCAGCGCGGCCATCGCAAAGGCAAACGGCACGGTGAACCCGGTGTAGCCGAGATACAGAATCGGCGGATGGATCACCATTTCGGGGTACTGCAGCAAAGGATTCAGGCCGCGCCCATCCGCCTGAGCGACCAAGTGCGCGCCACCGGAGCCCGCGGCGGCTACGCTGCCGATTACGCCGAACGGGCTGGCCACAAAATTATTCAGGATCAGGAAAAATATCTGCACGCAGGCCAGCACCACGCCGACGTAAGGCATCAGTTCGGGATGTTTGCGGCGGTTCAGGAAAAGCACGAAAAAAGCGTAGATCGAAAGCAGCCAGCTCCAGAACAGCAGCGAGCCTTCTTGCCCCGCCCACAGCGACGCGAATTTGTAAGCCGCGGGAAGCGCGCGATTGCTGTGCTCGACTACGTACAGCATCGAAAAGTTGTCGGTGAAGAAAAGATACTCGAGGCTGGCCACGCCGAGCGTTACCAGGATGAAGACCGCCATCCCCGCGTTGCTGGCGCTTTTCAACAGCAGCGTCTTGCGCGTGATGATGCCGGCGATTCCCGCCGCCGCGGCGTATACCGCCGCGACTAAGGCCAGCATGAGGGCAAATGATCCGAAAACGTCCACCGGTTCTCCTTACGTTTTCAACTACCGGACATAGGTGTGGTCGCCGGGCTGCCGCCGGTCATTGGGCCGGACGGGGGGCTGGACTTGGGTGATGACGGCGCCGCGCCTGGGTTGGTTAGCTGGGGAGTGGCTTGGTATTTCGACGCGCACTTGGCCTGCACTTGTTCGGCCACGAACCGGCCATCAGGCATCAATTTGCCTTCGACCAACGCCTGCGCATTATCTTTGAAAGTATCGGGCAGCGGATCGCGCCCCGCGTAGCTCACGTCCAGTGCGCGCCCCTGCTCTTCCAGAACGAAATCCACGCGCCCGGGCAGGCGAGCGATCGAGCCGGTCCGAACATTCCCCGCTACCCGGATGCGCTGGTGCGCGGCCGCGCCCTGCAATCCGGACAATTCGGAAATTGTGTGGTAGTAGGTCTTGCTCTGGGTGAACCCGGTGTAAGCCAGCGCGGCAAGAGCGGCCACGATGATCAGCGAACCAATGACGAATTTATTGCGCGCCGGCATAACAAACCTCGCAAATGGACCAAGTTAGGGCGGGACAGGCAAATTCTATCACAGCGGGCGCCACGCCGTTGTGAGTCAGACACTCGTATCACAACCATTCCTGGTTGTGTATATTCCCAAAAAACTATCGCAAATCTAGACCGCTGCTTGCCGCGCACCGCCGGCCGTGTTCCCCAAGACGTCCAGCCCGGTCTGCCGCAGCGTCTCCACCAGCTCCGGCACGCCGGGTGCGACCACCGCAATCTGCTTAGGCCGATACGAAAACTGAATTCGCCTCAGCAAGGCCGCACCATGGTCGCGGACGATCGCTCCGGCAGCCCCAGGATCCGTCGGTGTCTCGCGCTCGGGGTAAGCCTCAGCCACCGGGCACTCCAAAACGTACGCCAAGTAAAAATTGCGCCGCTGAAACTCCGCTAGCGCCGCCGCATCGCCAGAAAACGCCCCGCCAATCCCAGCTTGCGCCATCACGTTGCCCAGCCACTGCTTGGCGCCGGGAGATCGCTCTGCCGCAGGGGGCGCCACGCTGTAGAAAAAATCCTCCATTGCTGGCGGAGGTGCCAGCGCCAGAAACAGAGTCTGGATGTGGATGGGCCGGTAGCGCGTGGCCAGTTCCAATCGTTCGATGCGCCGCCGAATGTGCGCATCGGGCGTAGTCACGCCGCAGCCGTCGCATCGCGGGACGTAGTTTTGCCGTTGCATGCTCCTAGGATGGCACAGAGCGGGCGTGTGCGACAGAAATTGTGAGGGCGCAATCGGATTCCGAGCGGCTCGCCGTGGCGCGGCGATCGCCCGAAACGCTTTGCCGAGGGCTAGGGCTTCGTGCCAGCCGGCTCGGGCTCGGGGGAGGAAATTTTGTGCGCCGGTTGACCCAACTTCGCACGCAGGCACCCCACCAACTCGGGCGCCAGCTCGGTAATATCCATCCCTTCCGATACCATGAATTTACAGCTTAGGATCGGACGCGCGCGATCGTCATCCTGCAATTGGCAGTTCACCCGGCAATATTGGCAGTCTTGATTCCAGCAGAATCGCCCATAAGGAATGGTCTCCGGGCTGATGAACTGAAAGCAGCGCAACAGCGAGTTGCGCTCCGGCACCAGAAAGTTCTTCCCCAAGATGGTGATCTCAACTAGCCGCTCGAATGGCCGGAAAATTTCTGACATGGAAGAGTTGCCCGCCTTTTTGCGGATCGCTCGCCGCTGCAAGAAAGCTACTGGACTCCGCGCGTGCGAGCAACCGCCAGCGCACACCTAGGTGCCCAACTGCACACGGGCATAAGACTCGGTAATTTCGCGGATAGTGTGGCAGGCAGCAGGGAGAACTATGCCAGCAGGCTCTACGCTTTCCTGTTTTTTCGGCGATTAACCCCTCCCCGGCTTCGCGGAGGGGCGAGCGTCTTGACATTATCTCTGCGCGATCGCTACCCGTGGCGCCACCCATGCTTACGTGGGTGACACCGGCGCGAAAGCGGTTTGAATTCGGCGAACACCTAGGCGGTCACATTGCATTTCTCGCCCAAGATGCGAGGCGCGAAACCCACTAGCCTAGGCTCGACGAGCCATCGTTGAAATAAGCAGCAAGGGCTACTGGCGACTTCTACCGGTGGAACCAGCCCCACTTGTGTGGGTGGCACCGGCGCGACTCCGGTTCCAGTTCGGCAAATACGTAGGCGGTCACATTGCCTAGCTCGGACGGAGTGCCAACGCCCAGATTCGACTGGGGGGCAGCTCCGTTTCCATAGTCGGAGACCGCGTACAGGATATGCACGCCGGGTGATACGCCGCTCAACTTAAAGCAAAAGCTTGCGGGACTGGCCCCCGCAGCGCTCGAGGCGGTCGCCACCTGCCATGCGCCTTGCACCGTGTCCAACTGATAGTAGAGCGATTGCGCCGGCGGAGCGACTGGCAGGGACGAACTCGACGCCGTGGCGGTGAACGAAGGATTGCTATTGGCAGTGGCGAAGATGGCCGCGTCGGATGCGGTCTGCGAATCATCCACACCCTGAACGGCGGTGGTGAGTGGGATAGCGTTGATGGCGTTGGGGGTCAATACCGTCGCGTTATTGCTGCCATTGTTGGCGACGTACACATTGTCAGTCGCGAGATTGACGGCCAGGGCGGTGGGATTGGTGCCCGCCGCCGCTGGCGTCTCGATGGTATTCGTGGCGCCGTCGATCACCGTGACATTGGCGCTGCCGCTGTTGGTGACATAAATCTTGTTGTTTACCGGGTCGACCTCTACCGCCGAGGGCGTGGTGCCGGTGGCCAGGGTTGCAGTGACCGTATTCGTCGCGCCGTTGATCACCGCCACGTTGCCGCCGCTTCCTTGGCTGGCCACGTATACGGTGTTGGTGATTGGGTTCGCCGCCACCGAAACCGGAGTGGAGCCCACAGCGACGGTCGCCGCCACTGTGCTGGTGGCGCCATTGATGACGGTGAGGCTGGCGCTGCCCTGATTAGCCACATAAATCGTGTTCGTGGCTGGATTCACGGCCAGTGCAACTGGATCGGTGCCGGTACCCACCGTAGCCGTCACGGCGTCAGTCGCCCCATTGAGGACCGAAACGCCGTTGCTGTTGGCATTGGCGCTGTACACTCGATTGGTCACGGGATTCACGGCGATCGCAACCGGGTCGCTGCCCACCGTTACGGTGGCTTTCACCGTGTTGTTCGCTCCGTCGACCACGCTTACCGTGTTGCTGCCGCCGTTGGCCACGAAAATGGTGTTGCTCGCAGGGTTCACGGCTACGGCATTGGGCGCTGTGCCGGTGGAGACGGTAGCGGTCACCGAGTTCGCGGACCCATCGATCACGGTCAGGTTGTTGCTCGCCGAATTGGCCACGTACGCCGTATTTGTTACCGGATTGAGGGCATCCGCACTCGGCGCGCTTCCCACTGGTACGGTCGCGATCAGGGCATTGTTCGCCCCGTTGACCACGCTCAGGTCGTTGCTTGCGTTGTTGGCAAGATACACCGTTCCTGTCGCCGGGTTTACGGCCACTGCCGCAGGCGCCGATGCCGCCGCCAGAGTGGCTGTCCCATTCGTCGCCTCATCCACTACGGTCACGCTATAGCCCATGATGTCGGCAATATAAACCTTGCTGGTCACAGGGTTGATCGCAACTGAATAGGGCTCTGTGGCTGTAGGCAGTGTCGCCGTCACCGTATTGGTGGCCCCATTAATCACGGTTACGGTGTTCCCGCAGGCGCCGCTGCTGTCGCAATTGTTGTTCAGGTTGGCTACGTACACGGTATTGGTCACCGGGTCGACAGCCACCGCAGAGGGCTCGCTCTGTGCCGGGACCGTCGCGGTTACCGTGTTGTTCGTCGCATTGATTACGGTCACGTTGTCGCTCAGCACATTGGTCACATAAACCGTGTTGGTCACCGTATTGACCGCAATACCTTGGGGTGTGTCCCCAGCGGCGACCGTAGCGTTTACGGCGTTGGTCGCCCCATCGATCACGCTGACCGTGTTGTCGACAGAGTTGGTCACATACACCGTGTTGGTCACTTCATCCACCACCAGCGCCAGCGGATAGTTGCCCACCGCAACGGAGGCCACCATCGCATTGGTGGCACCATCAATCACCGCCACGTTGTTGGTGCCGGGGTTGGACACGTAAATCATGTTGGTTAGCGGATTCACGGCAATCCCGTATGGGGCGGCGCCTTCAGAATAGGCCGACGCGGGGGCGCCCACTACCACGGTGGCAGCCACGGTGTTGTTCGCTCCGTTAATTACGGTCACATTGCCGCTGTCTGCGTTTACCGCGTAAACCATATTGGTGAGCACATTGGTGGCAATTAAGCCGGTCGCCGCACCGCTCTGTACCTCGGTCGTTTCGGTATTCGCGGCTCCGTCAATCACAGAAACGTAACCCGGGGTGTATCCTTCGAGCCCTATATAAAGCATGTTGGTTAGCGGGTTGATGGCGCTGGTGTCGGCCGTCCCCGACGCCAACGTGATCGTGGCGGTGACGTTATTGGTCGCGCCATCGATCACCGCGACAGTGTTTCCGTTGCTGAGCGCGTAGATCGTGTTGGTTACCGGATTCACCGCAACGTCGACCGCCGGCACAGGAATGGTGGCGGTCACAGTCTGAGCGGGGAGAGCGCCGGGCAGCAGCAGGCTTCCGAGCACTGCGGCAGCAACTGCCCAGCGAGTTAATATACTCACGTGATAAGTATTCATGGCCCTACCTCATTTGGCTCTAGTGAGCCCAAGTCACTCGCTCAAACTGTAATCAGGAGGTACAGCGTTGACGTTTTTTCCGTCGCAATACCGGATTCAATCTTGCAGTGTGCAGGGGATCGAGCGCCAGATGTGCTGCGAGGAGTTTGCTGATGGTTTCCGTAGTTGTGTATTAGCAATGCGAGCACAACTCGTCGCCCGCGCATACACACAAACAATTAGTACTTGGGTACTGGTGAGTGAGGCAGGAATAGAGAAAATCCTAGCGATGCGCGGGAAACCGAGCCCTTTTTGAAGTGAGCATCGAGCGTGCTGGGTGAACGGCTAAGGAAGCCGGGCGGTGCCGTAGAACTGGGCCATGTGGCGAAACTTCTCATAGCGCAGATCGATGAGTTGGGTGGGAGACAGCAGGGTTAGCTCCTGCAGCGCTTGTTCCAATACTGGGCGCAGCAGGCGTGCCGATTCCTCGTGATCGTTGTGCGCGCCACCCTCGGGTTCGGGCACGATCGCGTCTATGATTTTCATCCCCATCAGATCGTTGGCGGTGATTTTAAGGGCCTCGCATGCCACTTCGGCTTTGCTCGGGTCGCGCCACATGATCGAAGCGCACCCTTCTGGCGATATCACTGAATAGACCGAATTCTCGAGCATGAATACGCGGTCCCCCACGGCAATGCCCAGCGCTCCGCCGGAACCGCCTTCGCCGGTGATTGTCACCACCACTGGAACCGGCAACCGCGCCATCTCGCGCAGGTTGAGCGCGATCGCTTCGGCCTGCCCGCGCTCCTCGGCGCCCACCCCGGGATACGCCCCCGGCGTATCGATGAAGCAGAAAATGGGGCATTTGAATTTCGCGGCCAGGCGCATTACCCGCAATGCTTTCCGGTATCCCTCCGGCTTGGCTTGGCCAAAATTGCGCGCCACCCGCGCTTTGGTGTCTCTTCCCTTCTGTTGGCCGACGATCATCGCCGACCGCCCCCCAAACCGCGCCATGCCGCAGACGATAGCGGGGTCGTCCGCAAATAAGCGGTCGCCGTGAATTTCCGAGAAATCTTCAAACAGCATGCGCACATAATCGAGGGTGTAGGGCCGCTGCGGATGCCGGGCCAGCATCAACCGCTGCCAGGCTCCCAGATGCGAGTAGAATTCCTGCTTTAACTCGGCCACTTCGCGGCGAATCCGCGCGATGTCCGCCAGGGTCGAGTCCGATTCCGGACCCAGGCTGCGCAACTCTTCCACCTCGCGCTCCAACGCTTCGATTTCCTTCTGCCGTTTCTTTTCCTTCGCGTCCACTCGATTCCCTTTACTTCTCGATTCCCCGCTCGGTTTGGGCTCCGTTCCCCACTATTGCAGAGCTACCGCCTCGGCCCCGCAGATCTCCCGCACTTGCGCCAGCAATTCCCGGTCGGCGTTCACTCCACTCTGCGATTCCAGCACCGCTTCGGTGCCGTCCTGGGTGATTAGATCGAAGGTAACCCGGCAACGCCCCGGACGATTGGAAAACAAAGTGTGCAAACGATCAAGCGTGCCGCTATCCACCGCGCCAAGGTCCACCCGGACCCGCAGTTGTTGCGGCCGCTTTTCCGCCACTTGGTGCAGGGCGCGCGCTTCCGCCACCATCAACCGGATGCCCGCTTCCTCCACCGCGACCTTGCCCTTCACCAACAACGCCGTAGCCGGCTTCAGCACCTGCTCGAGGCGCCCGTACGCCTCCGGGAACACCAAGGCATCGATCGCGCCGGTGCGGTCTTGCAGGGTGACGATGGCCCACCGCGCGCCGCGCCGGGAACGCATCGCCCGTGACTGCACGATGATCCCGCCCACCACGATTTCCTGGTTGTTCTTCCACACTTCGAATGAGCCGATATCCACGGCGTTGAGTTCCTTGAGCCGGTCCGCGAATTTGTCCAAAGGGTGCCCGGAAATGTAAAAGCCCAGCGTGGCGTACTCCCCGGCCAGTTGCTCCTCCTCGGTCCAGTCGTTGGCTTCCGGCAGCGCGCGCCCTTCCCAATCTGCGAACGACGGGCTCGATCCCTCGAGAAACAGGCCGGTCTGGCCCACCGCCTTGCGGTGCGCGGCACGCTGCCCGAAGGCCATGGCGTCGTCGATGGCGGCAAAATGCCGCGCGCGAGAACCACCACAGCAATCCAGCGCGCCCGCCTTGATCAGGCTCTCCAGGACGCGCTTGTTCAACGAGCGGGTATCGATCGCTTCGCAAAAATCGTAAAAATTCTTGAACCTGCCGCGGGATTCCCGGGCGTCGCAAATCGCCTTGGCGGTGCTTTCGCCGACGTTCTTGATTGCCGCCAGACCAAATCTCACGTCCGAGCCCACCGGCGTGAAATATAGCCCGCTCTGATGGACGTCGGGCGGCAGCACGCGAATCGACATCCCGCGTGCCTCATTGATGTACTTCACCACCTTCTCCGAATTTCCGGTTTCCGCCGTGAGCATGGCGGCGATGAACTCCACCGGGAAATGGGTCTTCAGGTAAGCGGTCTGATAGGCCAGCCACGCGTATGCGCAGGAGTGTGACTTATTGAAGCCGTAACCGGCGAATTCGGCCATCAGGTCGAAGATTTTCTCCGCTTTCTTGGCCGGCACTTTTCGCCCCGAGCATCCCCCTAGAAATTTCGCGCGCTGCGCCGCCATCTCCTCGTGCTTCTTCTTTCCCATGGCCCGCCGCAGGATGTCCGCGTCGCCCAGCGAGAAGCCGGCCAGGCGGTTGGCGATCTGCATTACCTGTTCCTGATAGAGGATCACGCCGTAGGTTTCCGAGAGCAATTCCTCGAGCTCCGGTAGATCGTAGGCCAGTTTCTTCTTACCGTGCTTGCGGGCGATAAAATCGTCAATCATCCCGCCCTGAATCGGGCCGGGACGGTAGAGAGCATTGAGCGCGGTCAGGTCTTCCAGGCGGGTGGGCTGGTAGCGCCGCAGGATGTCGCGCATTCCATGCGATTCAAACTGGAATATTCCGGTGGTATCGCCGCGGCTAAACAGTGCAAACGTCGGCGCGTCGTCCAGGGGAATCGCGTCGATATCGAAAGTTGAATCCTCAGGACGGTTGGCGCGAATCATGTGGACCGCGTCATCCAGCACGGTGAGCGTGGTAAGCCCGAGAAAATCCATCTTGAGCAGGCCGATCCGCTCGAGCGCGTTCATGTCGTACTGGGTGGTGATTTCATCCCGGCTGGTCTTATACAGGGGGACGATGTCGGTGAGCGGACGCGGCGATATCACCACGCCGGCGGCGTGCGTCGAAGCATGCCGCGCCAAGCCCTCCAGACGCAGCGCCACGTCGATCAGCCCCTTTACCGCGGGATCCTTGTCGCGGAGCTCAGCGAGCTGCGGGGTCTGCTCCAGGGCCTCTTCCAGGGTGATATTGAGGGTTGCGGGAATCATCTTGGCCAGCTTGTCCACGTCCCCGTAGGGCATGTCCAGCGCCCGGCCGGAGTCTTTCAGCGCTGCTTTCGCGGCCATGGTTCCAAACGTGATGATCTGCGCGACGCTACCCTCGCCGTATTTCTGGCGAACGTACTCGATCACCTCGCCGCGGCGGCGCATGCAGAAATCGATATCGATATCGGGCAGTGAGATTCGTTCGGGATTCAGGAAGCGCTCGAACAGCAGATCGTACTGCAACGGATCCACGTCGGTGATCCGTAGCGCGTAGCTCACCAGGCTCCCCGCCGCCGATCCTCTGCCCGGACCCACCGGAACGCCCTGCGCTCGCGCGTAATGAATGAAATCCCAGACGATCAGGAAGTAGCCCGGAAAGCGCATCTTCTGGATCATCGCGATTTCGTCGGTCAGCCGCTGTTCGTAAGTCGCGATCGAATACCGCAGCTTACCTTCCTTGGCCAGCTGCTCCAGGTGCGGCCGCCGCCATTCGAACCCTTCGCGCGCCACTTTCTCGAAATAGCTGTCTGCGGAATGGCCCTCGGGAACGTGGAATTCAGGGAAGGGATTGCTGACCCGCTCGATCTTGACGTTGCAGCGCTCGGCGATGGCCAGGGTGCGCTGCAGCGATTCGGGCAGCTCTTTGAAAACCACGGCCATTTCTTCCGCGGTCTTAAAATAAAATTGATCGGTGGCAAAACGCATGCGCTGCTCGTCGCTCATGGTTTTGCCGGTCTGAATGCACATCAGCACTTCTTGCGCGTGCGCGTCGGATTTGGTGAGGTAATGCGCATCGTTGGTGGCCACCAGCGGGATTCCGGTTTCCCGGGAAAGCGTGACCATCCCCCGGTTCACTTTGATGTCCGCTTCCAACCCCTGATCCTGCACTTCCAGGAAAAAATTCCCCTTCCCGAATATATCCTGCAGCCGATAGGCCGACGCGCGCGCCTTATCGATGCTGTCGTTCATGATCCCTTCCGCCACTTCCCCGCGCAGGCACGCCGAAAGCGCGATCAGTCCCTTGCTGTGCTTGGCCAGCAGTTCGTGGTCCACCCGCGGCTTGTAATAGAACCCGTCCAGGAATCCGGCGGAAACCAGCTTGATTAGATTGTGGTAGCCCTCGGCGTTTTCACACAACAGCACCAGATGGTTCGAGCGTTCCGCATCCGCGCCTCTGGTTTTGTGGTTTCCGGGTGCCACGTACATCTCGCAGCCAATGATGGGTTTGACTCCGCGGGTAGTGGCTTCATGGAAAAAGTTCGCCGCCGCAAAGAGGTTGCCGTGGTCGGTGACCGCCACCGCCGGCATGCCCCGCCGTGCCGCTTCCGTCGCAAGCTCGCTTACTTCGCAAGCTCCGTCGAGGAGCGAGTAGTCCGTGTGCAAATGCAGATGTACGAAGTTTTCGGAAGCCATTCGTTGTTATTCTATAACACCACCGCGGAAAAGTTTTTGCCCTGAACCCTTCCGCAGTTCATTCGCCTAAGCATTACCTGAAAAAATCCAGCATGACTCTGACAACATTTCGTCGATTAGCGTCCCTTACGTGCGGCCTTACCCGTTTTTGCCGGTGGCGGCATAGGTTTGTGCGTGCCGATTGGCTCTTTCCAAACGGACTGGTCGACGACCGGCTCGGCTTGCCCGGCGGCCGCTGCCCTCCGCCAGAACCAAACGAGCCGCCATGCGCGGGCCGGTGCTTGGCGTGTTCCTTCAAATCCGCGGCAGTGGCCCCAACCGTTTTGGCCTTGCTCTTCTTTTCCACCTTAACTTCTTCCTTGATGCCCGCTAACTGGCGCAGCAGCTTGGTGCGGTCCAGCGGCAGACGCCCGCGCCCGCGTAGCTGCGCTTCGAAAAGATTCTCCAGAATTTTATCGAACTTCGGACCGCGCGCGATGCCCAGAGCGTCCAACTCGGCCACCGGCAGAGCCTGCCGCAAAGGCCGCCAGCGCTGCAAGTAGTTGCGAATCTGGTTCAACGCTTTGGGATTGGGATATTCCACCTGGATGAAAGCCAGCAGGTCCGGCCGCAGTTGCGACAAACACAGATATGCGTCTTTCGGAGCTTTCATCTTCGGCGATTTCAAAATCTTCACGGCCTTCTCGGCCTCCGGAATCAGGTGGGCGATCTCTTCCGATTCGTCCGCACGCAATTCCAGATGGCGCAGCGCCGCCGCCGCCTCGCGCGCCTTCAGCCGCCCCAGCAGAAAATGTGTGACCGGCGCAAACAAACGCGCGCGCACCCCGGAGGCCAGCATCGCTTCGCGGACGTGCGCCAATTTGGTCAGCCTTTCGTAGTCCGGCCGGCGCTTGGCGAGTTGCGGATGAATCCCGCCAGCAAATTGTGGGTTTCCCACAGCCGCAGGGTCGCCACCGGATTATCTTCCCGGCCCAAATGATGCACTTCCCAGCCCACTTGCACGCCATCCAGATTTTCGTGCAGGTTGCGCGCGATGGCCAGCTCGAACCATTCGCTGGTTCGCGACTCCATCTTGAATCCCATCCGCGCGGCATAACGCAAAATGCGCATCAGCCGCACCGGCTGGTTGGTGAAAGCGTGAATCGATAGCGCCCGCACCTCGCGCCGCTCCAGGTCCGCCAGTCCGTTGGTGGGATCGAGCAGTAGGCCGCGGGAATTCGGATTCAGCGAGATGGCGATGGCGTTTACCGAAAAATCGCGCCGCCGCAGGTCTTCCATCACTGTGGACCACCGGATTTCCGGCTTCGCTCCCGGCCGGTCGTAGAATTCGTCGCGCGCCGCGGAGATCGATCCATCCACGTCGCCGGCAAAATGATCTCGATGTGCCGCAGCCGCTCGTCTTCGTATATCGCGCGGGCCCCGCCCTTCTCCAGTTCGCGCACGATTTTGAAGGGGCTCCCTTCCACCGTGAAATCCAGGTCGCGAATGGGCATCCCGGAAATCAGGTCGCGGATCGCGCCACCGGTGAGATACACATTCGCCGACTGCGCCCGCGCCAGTTCCTGGACGCGCTCGAGCACTGCCCGCTGTTCGGGAGAAAGCCGGCTTTCCAGCAGGTACATGTAATCAGGCATAAAAGTTAAATCCTCCTAAATCTGCGAAAACCGAAAATCGCGCCGCATCAGCCCCCGAAGCCCGGACCATTAAGCTCGGGCCATTAAGCTCGGGGATGATGCGCTTTGTGAACTTGCCTCAATCGCTCCTCCACCACGTGAGTGTAAATCTGCGTGGTGGATATATCCGCATGTCCCAGCATCATCTGCACCGAACGCAGATCGGCGCCGCGGTCCAGCAGATGCGTAGCAAAACTATGTCGCAGCGTGTGCGGCTTCAGCGGCCGGCGCAGTCCGACCCGGCGCCCGTAGGCCGAGAGCAATTGCCACACCGTCAGCCGGCTCAGCGGTTTGGCCCGCTGGTTCAGGAAAATGTGATTGCACAGGCGATCTTTCAAGAATTGCGGCCGCGCCTCGTCCATATACCGCTGCACCGCTGCCAGCGCCGAACGCCCCACCGGAACCAGCCTTTCCTTGTTCCCCTTGCCGACGCAACGCAACCGCCCCGATTGCATTTGAATATCGCCGACGCACAGTCCGCACAGCTCGGAGACTCGAATTCCCGTTGAATACATCAAATCGATCAGCGCGCGGTCGCGGATTCCTTCCTTGGTGGTTTGGTCGGGAGCCTCCAGCAGACGATCCACCTCTTTCACGCTCAGAAATAACGGCAGTGCCTGGCGAATCTTGGGCGCCTCGATGGTCGACGCCGGATCTTCCGTCACGATTTCTTCCATCATCAGGAAACGGAAGAACTGGCGAATACTCACCAGGTAGCGGGCCACCGAACGCGCGTCCAACTTGCGCTCGTACAGGGTAATCAGAAATTCCACAATGTCGTTCCGCTCGATCTCGGCGACCGGGATCTTGTGCTTTTTCACGTACTCGCCGAACTGCACCAAGTCGCGGCGATACGACGCGATGGAATTCGTCGAGAGGCTGCGTTCGATGCGCGCGTAGTTCAAGTAGGAACGAATCAAATTCTCAATCAACACTTGCCCCACAAACCGCGGCCCGAATTCAAAAAGCCGTCGCCGCTTCTGCCGGCCGCAACAGAATGGCCGCCTCGCTCAATTCCTCGCAACGAAATGCCCACGCCAATCCCAGGTACACCCCGATCGACCCCACAATCATTGCCGCCAGTGCAGCGGCCTGCCACAGCACCGGCCCCAGCGTTTCGAAAGGGACGTGGCGCAACGCGAACGCGCAGCCCCCCGCCATCACCGCCGAGCAGATCGCGATCTTGCCGACCGACCTGGCGATCGAACGCGCGCCTAGCTGTCCAAACCGCAGCCGGAAAATGGCCAGCAAAACGGAAAAATTCACGTACCCGGAAATCGACGTCGCCAGCGCCGGGCCGCCGTTGGAAAGCGAGCCGGAAAATCGCGCTATAAAAATCAGGTTCAACACGATATTCAGGACCAGCGCGCAGGCCCCTATGCGCACCGGCGTGGCGGTGTCCTTCAAGGAGTAGAACAAGGGCGCCACCAGCTTGATTCCCGCGAATCCCGGAAGGCCCAGCGAGTAATACAGCAGGGCGCGCGAAGTGAGCGCCGTGGATTGCGCCGAAAATTTTCCGTGCTGGAACAGTACCTGCACAATCGGCTCGCGCAGCAGTATCAATCCCGCTGCCGCCGGAATGGTCACGAACAAAACCATGCGCAGCGCGAATGCAAACGTTTTTCGCATGTCCGCGATCCTTCCTGCCACCGCTTGCCGCGAAAGCATCGGAAGAATCGCGGTGGACACCGCGATCGCAAAACAGCCCAGGGTCAGTTCCATCACCCGGTCCGCCACATACAGCGAGGTCACACTGCCCGCCGGAAGATGCCGCGAGGTGGCAAAAACCGTGTTCAGGAAAAAATTAATTTGATACACGCCAATTCCCAGGAATCCCGGAATCATCAGGCGTCCCAGCGACCGCACCCCTGGGTCGCTGAGCGAAATTTGAGGACGAAACCGCATCCCCCGGACGTACACTGCCCTCAGCAGCACTGCCAATTGCACCGAGCCCCCGACTAAGACTCCGATCGCCAGGGCCACCGCCGGACTGCGGTACTCTACCGGGGCCCAGCTCATGATCGGCCGGTAAACCACCCCCAACGAAAATACGATCATCGACACGTTGAACAGGATCGGGCTGGCGGCCGGCAGCCCGAAAACGTGCAGGCTATTCAAAATCGCCCCCGCCAGCGCCACCAGGCTAACGATGAAAATGTACGGCAAAATGATCCGGTTCAGGTATACCGCAAAGTCCCAATTCGCTGCAGGGCCGCCTAGAATGGTCAGGGCCGCAATTACCTGCCGCGAGAATATCGCTCCCAGCGCGGTAATGGCTGCCGCCACAAGCGCGACGATCCAAAAGACCCGCTCCGCGAACCTCCACGCCTCTGGGTTAGGGCCCTCTTTGAGGTAACCGGCAAATACCGGGATGAACGACGCCGACATGGACCCCTCGCCAACCAGTCGCCGTAGGGTGTTGGGTATACGGAACGCCAGGATGAAACAGTCCGCGGCGAAGGAGGTTCCTAACAGAAGGGTGATACGCTGGTCCCGCAAGTATCCGCAAATACGGCTGATAACGGTAGCTACGGTAATTATGGAGGCGGACCTAAGAATCTGCCGTTTTTCGGTCAATCCGCGCCTGCCCCGAGCTAACCCTTTCAGCAACAACAACTTGACACCGATTTAAGCAGAGAATAACATAACCCCTGTAGCTTCGCAAGCGCCATCCTTAGAATGACCTCAAACTCGAAGAATCGTGCCCCCGCATCCACCCACAAAAAGGTGGTCGTAGCGCTTTTGGACGGCTCGGCCATCCGCGGCTACCTCCCGGCCTCGGGGCTGGGTCTGGCCAACTCGGTGGATGTCCTTACTCCGGACGGGGAGCACCGCGCTCTGGAACTCGAAAAGATCCGCTGCGTCTATTTCGTGCGCGAATTCTCCGAAAAGTATCAGCCCGAGCGGAAATCCTTCCTTAGCCGTCCCAAGCTGGAAGGATTGTGGGTGCGCGTGCGCTTCCCCGACGGCGAGGCCATAGAAGGCATCATCGCCAACGATCTGAGAGACCTGCTAGAAAACGGAGTGCAGCTCACCCCGCCGGACCTGCACGGCAACGCCCTGCGGATATTCATCCCGCGCACCTCCTGCGCGGAAGTGAAAGTGATGGGTGTGGTTGGCCTGGCGCGGAAGACCGGCCGCGGCGCCCCGATCCCCGCGGGACAAGCCAAACTCTTCGACGAATAAGCTTTCGCCGCGACGGTTCGAGGTTTTCGATTCTACGGTTTTATGGTCTTATCTCTTTCAGGTGCCCCATTCTTTGCGCTCTTCGCAAAGGGTGGGCGTTTACTCCTCTCCCGACTCCGATTTTTTGCGCTCTCTGCCAAGGGTAGGTGTTTAGTGCGGTCCGGCGTCACGCCCCGGCCGCACCATTCCCCAGAGGTTTGTTGTAGAGTGATTCGACGGCATTTCGCGCCGAAAGCAGCCCCGCGATTTGTCCCCAAGAGGCCTCGATGAAACTTTTTGAATTGGCAGACCGCCTGAATTGCAAACTCGAGGGCGACGGCGAACTGGAAATCACCGGCGTAGCGGGGATCGAAGAAGCCGCCCCAGGCCATCTGACCTTCCTCTCCAACATGCGATATTCCGCCGCGCTCAAAACCACCCGCGCCTCGGCCATCCTGGTCTCCGCCGGCGTGGCCACCGCGCCGGTTGCCGCGCTGCGCTCTGCCGATCCCTATCTCGATTTTTCGCGCGCTATCGACCTATTTCACCAGCCCCCGAGCTATGAACCCGAAGTTCATCCCACCGCGGTGGTGTCCTTCACCGCGCAAATCGGAGTCGGAGCGCACATTGGGCCGTATTGCTTCATCGATGATGACGTGGTGATCGGGCCGCACGCCGTCTTGCACAGCTTCGTCACCATCTATCGCGGCGCGCGCATCGGTGAACGCTTTTTCGCGCACTCCCATTCCTGCGTCCGGGAAAGCTGCCAGGTCGGCGATCGGGTAATCCTGCAAAACGGCGCGGTGATTGGCGGCGACGGATTTGGCTACGCGCGCGAAGCCGACGGGAGCTGGCGGAAGACCCAGCAGGCCGGAATCACCGTGCTCGAGAATGACGTCGAGGTGCAGGCCAATAGCGCCGTCGATCGCGCCACCGTCGGCGAAACGCGCATCGGGCGCGGCACCAAAATCGATGACCTGGTGGTCATCGGCCACGCCTCCAAAGTAGGCGAAGACACCTTGCTCTGCGGCCAGGTGGGCCTGGCCGGCTCGACGCGCATCGGCAACCGCTGCATCCTAGCCGGCCAGGTCGGCGCCGGAGGACATTTAACGATCGGAGACGGCGCGGTCTTTGCCGCGCAGTCCGGCATCCCCAACGATATGCCAGGGAACGCGGTCTATTCCGGAACGCCCGCGCAAGAAATGAGCAAATGGCTAAAAGTGATCACCGTTTTTAAACACCTGGCCGAAGTAAACAAGACCGTGCGCGAACTGCAAACCCAAGTAGCCCAACTCCAAAAATCCGCTGAGAAATAAATGGGCACCACCGCCCGAGGTCTCGCCGCTGAAGTTGAAATTGAAGTTGAAGGTGAAGTTGAGGGTGCCGTTGCAGGCCAGTGCCCACAGTCGAACTTACTTGTGGGGTGTGGACTTACGGTTTTAGGCAGTTTCCTTTTCCGGAAGCCCCATTCTTTCCTGATTTTGGGAAGGGTGGGCGTTCTGACCTCTACCCAACCCAATGGGGCTCACCGACCACTCCGCCCCCGAATAAAAAACTGCTCCTTATCCACATCGGCAGGCACGGCAACATCGAAAAACCCCACCATCATCTCATCGTAAGTTTGATCGCCCCATCGCACTGCCGCATCCGGGTCCGGGTTATGGGGATTGTTCCTAGAATTGTCGAACCAAGCCACCGCCTGCAGCACCGTGCCCGCTTTCAATTCTCGCGGCGCAGCCAAGCGATAGCTCAACTGCCAATAAAAATCGTAGTTCACCCGCAGCAACGTCTCTGGTGCGCCGTTAGCAGGCAGAATGTTGTACTCAAATCGCTTTCCGCGGAGATGCATATGCGGAAAGAAACTCAGCAGCACCGCATCGTTCGGCAACGAGCCACGCACCTCCACCCGAAAATCGGGCGCGCCAGGCGGAATCACAAACTGGTCGTTGGTCAATTGCAGAGTCAGCACCCGCTGCTTGGGAGGCTGCCTCGCAAACACCATGCCGATACTGGTCCGGTCGGTGGCTGGCATGCCCATGGGTCATGTAATGCATCTGGAAGACTAGATCGGAACCCGCAGGAATGAATTTCGCCATGCCCTCCCCCAGTTGTCCGGCGAACTGCCGGGAGCGTACACCAGAAGAATATCGGCGGTGCTGAAATGAGTGTCGTTCCGGTCCTGCTCGTCGGTCATGTCCGCGCCCGTAAATGGCACGCCGATCGGCGCATGCGGCAACCAATGCGAGCCTGGCGGCCGCACGTAGACCACCGCGTGGTGCACGTTCTCCCGGCTGCGAGGACGCACTTCACAGAATTGCACCCATTCCGGCCGCGTGAAATGCGTAGGCACGATTTCGTAGGTGTATTCAACGTCGCCGTGTGCCGGAATCGTCACCGCCTTCGGCATTTGAAACACCATGTCCGGTTGTGGAATCACCCAGCCCTTTGCCCACTGACGCGGCGGTGGCGCGTTGTGCGGATCGCCAGCCGGAGCGTTCGCGTCCGCCCAGGAGACCAAGGTAGCGATTTCCTGCGGGTTAAGCGAAGGATCGTTAGAAAAATGCCCAACGTTGGGATCGGCAAACCACGGCGGCATCTTTTTTTGGCTGGCCGAATTGGCAATCGCGCGGGCCAAGGGCCGCGCTTGCTCGTAGCTGAGCAGCGGCATCATCCCGATTTCGCCGGCGCGATGACAACTCTGGCAGTGATTTTGAAGGATCGGCAAAACGTCGCGATAAAACGTATCCCCGGCGGCGGATTCCGCAGGAAGCGCCCGCGGCTGGAGAAAAACAATGGGTGCGACGCAAACCAAGATGAGAACCAGCGCCTGAATCAGAATATTCGGTTTGGACCTCTGTCTCTCACCCACTTGTTGCGCATCTCCAACGCATCTTCACGTGCTCAGTTGTTCGCTGGATTCGGGCTAGCGTCCACCGGCCGCTGGTCCTCCGGCAGTCCCGCCGCCACCAGTCCACGGACCCGCGCCAGCAACTCCGCTCGCCGCTCCATCGCGTATTCCGCTGCGTTCACCGCCGGGCCAAAGCGGACCACAATTTCGCCGGGCCGCATGAAGTGTTCTCCCTTCTTCATGATTCTCTGGCTCCCGGCCATCGATACCGGCACCACCGCCGCGCCCCCCTCAATCGCCATCACGAACGAGCCTTTCTTGAACGCACGCAAGCGCCCGTCGATGCTGCGCGAGCCTTCCGGAAATACCAGATAGGAAACTCCTGCGTGGATACGCGCGACGGCTTGATCCACCGCCGCCGCGGCCGCCTCCGGGACGGCTCGATCCACTGGGATGAAATCCGCCGCCCGCATCGCCGAAGCAAATATCGGAATTCGGAAAACTTGTTTCTTGGCCAGCACCGCAACCCGCCGCGGAATCGCCGCGACGATCACCGGTGGATCGACGTTGCTGGCGTGGTTGGCCACAAAGACGCACACCCCGGCCGGAATGTTATCGGCGCCTTCCACCCGCAGGCGAATTCCCGCCAAGCGCATGGACGCGCGAACCCCGACCAGCGCCACGCGGTACAGCAAATCCGGCGATTTGGTGATTATGGCGTGCAGAATAAACAGCGGCGCCACCAGCACCAGGTAAGCGGTCGCGAACCCAACCACCAGCGCGCTGCGCAGACTGTAGAGGATATTCAAACTCGGTTCCCTGCCGCTATTTTCCCGTGCGCAGCCAGTTAATCGGTTTTTCCATGCAAGATGCCTTCGCGAATCTTGATCTGCTGGCGGGTCGCATCGGGCAACTCATCAATCTTGTAATTGCGATCCGCCTGCTGCTCGAGCGGAAACGTTATCTCCAGCTCCGTGCCTGCCCGGCGAACGCGGACCCGCACCGTCTCGCCCGGCGAGTGCTCGCGCAACCAGTGCATCAGGTTCTCGGGAAACGGCTGGTCGTTCAAAGTGAGCAGCGTATCGTCCGCGCGAATTCCAGCCGCATCGGCGGGGCTGCCCGGTTCGATTTCCGTCGCGCTCTGCGAACCATCCGAGGAGGGCACATTCCAAAAGCCCAAGCCTGCCCGCGAGGTAACTCCGGCGACAAGTTCGAGCCCGGCGAGATTCAGGAACTGATTCGCGGGAATTTCGTCGGTGCCCGCTACGTAGCGCGCGAAGAAATCGTGGAAATCCTTTCCGGACACCTGCTCGACCACCGCTTCGATGTCCGCGCTGTCGTTGTAGAAGCGTCCGCGATGCGCAAATCGATCGTTCATGGTTCGCAGTACGTCGTCCAGCGACTTTGAGTTGCCGGTGGCGTCGCGCACCGCCAAATCCAGCATCACTCCCAGAAGCTGGCCCTTGTTGTAGTACGAAATGCTGAACGGCGGCTCAGTGTACAGTTCGTTCACTCCAAACCAAGTGTCCAGGCTCGATTCCTCCGCACTTTGGAAGTGGCGCGCCGGGCGTGAATCCAGTTCGGAAAACTGCGACGCCAGATCGTAGTAGAACTGGTGGCGGCTCCACAATCCGGTTCGCACCATCGCGTAGCTGGCGTAGGTGCTGGTCACGCCTTCCGCAAACCACAGCGCCCGCGTCAATAGCTCCTTCGAGCGGTCAACGGGTTCTAGAGTCTGCGGCCGTATGCGCTTCACGTTCCACAGGTGAAAGAATTCGTGCGCGGCGTAGGCAATCGATCCTTCCACCGAGGGCCCCGCGATCGCTGTGCAATTCATGTGTTCCATCCCGCCTTGCAGCGGGAATGCGCCGAAGTGAAAGAAGAAGGTGTATTCGGGGAACGGCGTCTCGCCCATCATCGTCGTATCGTTGCGGACGATGCGCCGCAGCGCGTCTTCCAGCGGTTGGCGCTGCCAGTTTTCGGCGTCCACTACCACGCGGATGTGCGCGGCGCCCTCGTCGAAGCGGAATTCATCGAACCGCGAAAGTTCCACTGGCGCGTCGGCCAGGGCGTCAAAGTTCGGCGCAACAAAGGTCGCCGTGGCGGGCGCCGTTGCGCTGGGCGCGGCCGGCAATTCCTCCGCGACTTTCCATGTGGCCGGTACATCGTCGTATTCCACGCGCACATCTTCGGCGCGCCGGTCCGGTAGATAAAACAAAACTTCGGCGGGATTGATGAAGGCGTGATGCGAGTTTAGTTGAGAAGAGAACGGGCTATTTTCGTCCCAGAAAATCTGATACTCGACCCGCACCTCGCTGATCCGCCCGCCGTTTGCTGACGGCCCGGGAAGCGTGATAGCCCAGGTCTGCTGGTCGATCTTGGGGATCGGCAACGACATCTGACTCACCGCAGAATTCGGCAGGGTCACCATGCCGGTGGCACGCACGCCGCGCACCCGGCCGGCAAAATTCTTAATCTCGTAAAGAGCGTCCCACGCGGCGATGGCCACGTGCAGCGAGCCCGCCGCCGAGCCGGCATCCTGCGGCTCGGTCGGCACGGTCATGGTTACTGTAATGAGGTGACGTTCGGGATGCCCGAGCGAAACTTGATAGCGAACCGTTGCCGCTGAGGAAGGCGCGCCGATGAATAACAGCGAGAATGCCGCTAGCGCGAATGATCCGGCCAGACCGTGCCAGCAGCGGTACCACTTCATTGCGCGCGCTTCTCGAGCTGGCCGAGAAGCTTTCCGCACAGACCGTCGAAGCTGCCGTTAGACATCACCAGCACCAAATCCCCCTGGGCCGTTTCCCTTCCCAGATACTCCGCGATTTCCGCGGCCGAACTGAAAGCCTGGGCATTCTTTCCGCGGGCACGAAGATCCTCGGCGATTTTGGACGGGTCGATTCTCTCCGAATCGCTCAAAAGCTGCGCGCGATCCACCCCTCCGATCACCACCGCGTCCGCCCGCTGAAATGCATCTGGAAGAATATCCTGAAACACTTTTCGGCGCATCGAGTTCGAGCGCGGCTCGAAAACCGCCCACATCCGGCGCCCCGGCCAGCGGGTGCGCGCGGCATCGATGGTGACGCCAATCGCGGTGGGATGATGCGCGAAATCTTCCACCACCAGCACCCCGCCGGATTCGCCCTTGGTTTCCATCCGGCGGCGCACGCTTTGAAACGTACGCAGCGCGGCTTCGACGGCCTGCGGCGCAATTCCTCGTCCCACGGCGATCGCAGTGGCCGCGACCGCGTTCAGAACGTTGTGACGCCCCGCTATCGGCATGCGAATGCGCACCACTTCCCTTCCCGCGTTTACCACACGGAATTGCGTAGCCTGATCCGACCACTCGATAAAGCCCGCGAACCAATCCATCGCCGGCGACAGTCCGAAAGTTTCCACGCGGCAAAACGCTTTCGCGGTGCAGGCCATCACCTCCGCGCTTTCGCCCCACGCCACCACCCGCCCGCCGCGCGGGACCAGGTTCACCAGCCGCCGAAACTGCAGCGAGATTGCCGGTAGGTCCGCGTAGATGTCGGCATGATCGAACTCCAGCGAGGTGATCACCAAATCGTCGGGATGGTAGTGCAGAAATTTGGGGCCGCGATCGAAAAACGCGGTTTCGTATTCGTCGCCTTCGATGATGAAGTCGCTGCCGCCGCCCAATCCGTAGCTGCGCTCGCCGAAATTCGGCAGCACCCCGCCCACCAGGAAATCCGGGCGCCGACCCGCGGACTGAAAAATCCACGCCAGCATCGCGGTGGTGGTGGTTTTGCCATGAGTTCCGGAAACCACAATCGAATTGTGCCCAGGAATAAAGAACTGCTCGATGATTTGGGTCATCGAACAATATGGAATCTTGGCGTCGAGAATGTATTCCAGCTCCGGATTTCCGCGCGCGATAATATTTCCGATCACCGCCAGGTCCGGCGCTGGCTTCAGATTTTCTTCCTTATATCCATCCGACCACGGAATTCCCAACGATTGTAGCAGCGTCGACGCCGGTGGGTAGACCCGAACGTCCGAGCCGGTAACATGAAAGCCGCGTTCCTTCAGCATGCCCGCAACCGGCGACATCGCCGAACCGCCAATGCCGAGCAGATGAAGATGTTTTAGATTCCCAGTGGCGCGAGGATCGATCATCGTGGACCTGCTCCCGCGGCCGGGGCGGAATCGATGCAAGCAGCCTCAAGGAATTGCAGTTGTGGCGTGCCGGTGGTGGAAAGCCGCGCGGAAATTCCCAGCGGGATGGTCAGCATCGGCCGAGTGGTGTGGCCGAACGGCACGTTCCAGGCTACCGGAACCGCCGGAGCCAACCGTGCGGCTACATCGCGCACCGTTTCGGTTCCGGCTGGCGGCAAGCACTCCGGGAACTCGCCCAGAATCAGTCCGCGTAGGTCGCGAAATTTTCCGGCGTGTTCCAGATGCTTGAGCGCGCGATCCACTTGAAATGGTTTCATGGCCCGATCTTCCAGCAAGAGAATTGCGCCACGCGTATCGATTTCCCAAGGAGTGCCCAGGGTGGCCACGATCATGGTCAAGCAGCCGCCCATCACAAACCCATCAGCGGAGCCGGGGCGAAGAGTTTCGCCGTCCAGCGGAATCGTCCAGCCATCGCGTGTCGGCGAGACTGCAAGTTCGAAACTCGTTTTGTCGTATCCGCCGGGTTGTCCGGGTCCCCTATCAAAACCCGCGGCAACCATCGGCGCGGAGAACGTCACCCATCCAAGTTTCTGCCACATATAAATTTGCAGCGAAGTGATATCGCTGAAGCCGAGGAAGATCTTGGGGCGCACCGAGGGGAATTGGTGCAAATGCTCGAGCAGGTAATTCGAGCCGTAGCCGCCGCGAACGCACACTACCGCCTTGGAATCCGGCTCCGAGAAAGCATCCGTGAGCGCAGCCAGCCGGTCATCCATGGGCCCGGCGAAGAATCCATCCTGCGCCAGAACGTGCCCGCGCTCGAAAAGCGGCACGTACCCCAGCCGGGTAATTTCCTCGCAGCCCTGGCGCAGCCGGTCCTCCCGGACAGGACTCCCCGGAGCAATCAGGCGAAACGAATCGCCGGGCTGCAAGGCGTAAGGTTTTAACGGATTAGGCATGCCATTCGAGAATATGCAATTGCCGGTGAGGCGTCCACAACCACGAAGGGGCAATGACACCGGATACGCAATGCACTACCCGTTGTCGTGGAACAACCCTTCCTGGTTGTGTTCGGCGCCTAGCGAGGCGAATTTCGCAGCAGGTAGACGTCGCCCTTCCCGCTGGATTTCCCGGGGACCAGGTTGGCGCTGGAGGATTCAATCGCGGCGTAGCGGCCGTCAGGTGTCACCGTGACGCTCTCGGATTCATCGGGGCCCAGCAGAATCGCCGGAGACACACCAGACGCAGCCGATGCAAGGTTCGTAGCCGCGATGCAGGAATCCTGGCCGAGGCAAGTGTCGCGAACCAGCCGCTCGAGAACACCCGAGCGCATTCCTCCGGCAAGATTCGCGGCCAGCGATGAGAAGGAAACGAAGCGTGCATCGTCGCCGATAGATGGGCAAACGCTGCGCGCGGCGCCAGGTTCTCCGCGCAGCCCGACTGACACCAAAGCGGTGCTAGGCGTGCAGCCTGGCGCGACTCCCGCGGACCCGGCACACATATCGCGAATGAAGATTTGAGTGGCCGAGCTACTCACGCCGGGTATAAGACCAGCACTCGACTCAAAAACCACAAACCGTCCGTCCGCCGAAATGCCGGGATGGATGCTGCTGGCATCTCCCGGATTATTTTCCGGGTCGACCGACACCGCCTCGGTACGCGGTTCGCATGCGGCTGCGGCCGCAACGCCCAAGCAGGTATCGCGCCACAAAACTTGAAGCGCGGAATTAGGCGTAGCAGCGGAAGCACCCGAAGCGCCGGCAAACACGACGAAGCGGCCATCGGCGCTGAGCGCGGGGCCGCCATCTAGGCGGCTAATTGGTGCACTAGTGGCGTCGACCCCGGCCAGCACGGTGCGCGGCGAACAATCCGCCGGAGCGCTGCTGCCGAGGCAGGTATCGCGCAGGAAGAGATGTTCGCTGCCCGATACTTCAGGCGAGATCAAATTGCGCGCGGTGGAACGAAACGCTACGAATCGCCCGTTGCCACTAATCGCCAGACCCGCGAACGCCGCGCCATCGGGAGCGCTGCCATCCGGAGCAATATCCACCGCACTGGTGCGCGCGACGCAGCTGGGCGCCTCACCCACACAGGTACCGCGCACGAAAACGTTTCCATGCGCACCGGAGTCGATGAGGTTGGTGGCCTGCGAGAAGAATGCCACGAAGTCAGCCGCGGAATCGACGCGCGGGAAATCGCTTCGCCCATCGGCGGCGGCGCCCGGCGCGCTCTCCGAAACCAAGATCGGAAACGCGCTGGTGGGCGTGGTGGTGATTTGGAAAGTTTCGCTGTTTGAAGTGCCGCCGCCCGGCGTCGGCGTAGACACGGTAACTTGCGCGGTGCCCGCATTAGCGATATTTGCGGCAGCAACGCCGGCAACAATCTGCGTAGAGGTCTGGGAAACGATGGCCAGTGCCTGGCCATTCCAGTTCGCCGTTGTGGTGCTGACAAATCCGGTCCCGGCGATGGTCAAATTAAACGCGGGCCCTCCCGGCGCGGCACTGGCCGGAGAAAGAGATGAAATTACCGGCATCGGATTCGCTGGGGGATCCACAAAAAAGGTGAGCGTGCTGGAAGTTCCGCCGCCCGGCGGAGGATTTACGACCGCTATGGTTTCGTTTCCCGCAAGGGTGAGCAGGCTGGCTGGAACCGCAGCGGTGAGCTGTTCGGTGTTTGTATCATAGGTGGTTTTAAGCGCGTTCCCGTTCCAGTAGACCGTCGACGTGGTAATAAACTGCAGGCCAGTAACGATCAAATTAAATCCGGCCGAGCCCTGGACCACTGCGCCTGGGTAAAGGCCGGTGATGATCGGAGTAGCATTATAAGGAACGGAGTTTCCGCAGCCGGAGACGGCGAGCAGCACCACGCCGAGTAAGGCGCGGAAAGCCAACCGGGTGTTAATACCGGAGGCCGGATCGAAGCGCTTGGAGCGCAGACTTTCACCGAAAAATCGCAGAACCCAGGCCTCCATCACGAGCCGAAACGCACTGAAGAGAAAATTTCGCAGCCAACTAAACGTGCTTAGGTTATCACGAATCAACTCGGATTCACGCATCGCGGAAAGGGTTGCCGCTGAGGCGAACGCCGGGCAGATGGGCGGCGGGCTCGGAATCTACAGCTGAAACGCGGTCATGCGCGCAAACTTCTTCGCGCGGGCCTGGATTTCGCTGCGTTTGGCGGTCTGCAGGCGGTCCACTCCAAATTTTTCCACGGTAAAGCTGCCCATCACCGAGCCGTAGACCATCGCGGCACGCAGCGTGGCGTCCGTTACCTTTCCAGCCCCCGCCAGGTAGCCCATGAATCCGCCCGCAAAGCTGTCTCCCGCTCCCGTGGGATCGTGGACTTCTTCCAGCGGATAGGCGGGAACGGAGAAAATGAACCGGTGGTGGACCATCAGTGCGCCGTGCTCGCCGCGTTTGATAACCAGCGTTTTTGGCCCGAGCTGGAAGATGTGTTTGGCGGCGCGCAGCAGATTGTGTTCGCCAGTTAGCTGGCGGGTTTCGTCGTCGTTGATCATCAGGAGGTGGGTGTGCTTCAGGGTTTCCGCCAATTCCTGGGGAGTGCGCTCGATCCAATAGTTCATGGTGTCCAGCGCCACCAGCTTGGGCTTCACGCGCACTTGCTGCAGCACCGAGCGCTGCAAGCGGGGATGAATATTCGCAAGAAAAATGAACGGCGAATCCACGTAGCTCGGCGGCAATTTCGGATTGAAGTCCGCGAAGACGTTCAGATCGGTGGCCAGAGTGGTGCGCTCATTCATGTTCTTGCTGTAGCGGCCGGACCAGAAGAAGGTTTTGCCAGGGGCGCGCTCCAGGCCGGCGAGATCGATCTTGCGTCCTTTGAAAGCAGATTCGTCCTGGGCGGAGAAATCGTCGCCGACCACGCCCACCAGGCGCACCTGGGTGAAATGGCTGGCGGCCAGTGCGAAATAGCTGGCCGCACCGCCGAGGGTGCGGTCACGCTTTCCGAACGGGGTTTCGATGGCGTCGAATGCTACGGAACCTACGACCAGCAAGGACATGTGATCTCCCGGATCGAATTTCGATTGAATTCACTTCGGTTCGGAAAGCAATGGTTCTACGGTTCGATGCCTTTATGTTTTCCGGGTGCTTCATTCTTCCCCGGTTTTGGGAAGGGTGGGCGGGCGTTGACGGCGCCGCCGCTCACAAATATTTTCCGGCGATGGGCGCCAAACGCTTTTTCGCCGCGGCCGAGATATGTTTCCGATCGGTGAGGATGGCGTGCGCCAAAGCCGAACCGCACTTGCAGCTGCGTCCGGACGGCATGGCGCGCACCGCTTCACGAATCACCTGCTGCACGTTTTCCGTGTTCTTGGTGAGGTTGGCGATGATTTCGCTGAGCGTCACCGAGTCGTGATCGGGATGCCAGCAATCGTAATCGGTGATCATGGCGACGGTGGCGTAACAAATCTCGGCTTCCCGGGCGAGCTTCGCTTCGGTGAGATTGGTCATGCCAATGATGTCGAATCCCGATTGGCGGTAGGAATTGGATTCCGCAAGGGTGGAAAACTGCGGCCCTTCCATGCAGACGTACGTTCCTTGGCGGTGGACGTTCACCCCGGCGCGGTCGCAGGCATCGCCCAGCAGCGAGGCGAGCTGGGCGCACACCGGCTTGTCGAAACCGATGTGCGCGACCACGCCGCCGCCGAAGAACGTGGCGATGCGCCCGCGGGTGCGATCGAAGAATTGGTCGGGGACCATGAAATCCAGGGGCGGCAAAGCTTCACGAAGCGAGCCCACCGCACTGACCGAGAGTATCCGTTCGACTCCAAGCATCTTCATCGCGCAAATATTGGCGCGATAGTTGATTTCGCCGGGGAGCAGCAGATGGCCGCGCGCGTGGCGCGCCAGAAACGCGACGCGGTGGCCCTCCAGGGTGCCGACGACAATGGCGTCAGATGGGTCGCCAAAGGGTGTGCGAACGCGAACTTCCTTGGTCGCCGTAAGACCGGGCATTCCGTAGAGACCGCTGCCGCCGATGATCCCCATGGTTACCGGGTCATTTCGGCCGGGCGACTTTTTCTTGCTCGAAGCTTTGCTCGCGCTCCTGGCCATATTCAATCCACCTGAACAGGTTCAGCATGCACTACGCCGTCTTCTTCCACCAACATTGCCGCGGGCACTACCGGATCGTGTACGAACAGAGCCAGCCATTTCTCGCGTACCACCTGGCCAATCCACTTTTTCTTATTCTCGAGGGTGAGCACCGGGTACAGATCGAAACCCATGATCCACGCCGGAGGAAGATGTGCTGTGGTGGGGACCAGGTCGGCCAAGAATAGCGCGGACTTCCCGCTCCCGCGAAGGATCACACATTGCATGTCGGCGTTGTGGCCCGGCGCGCGGACCACTTCCACGCCGGGAACGATTTCCCGGTCGCCTTCGAGGAATTCCCACTGGCCGGATTCTTGCACGGGTATCAAATTCTGAGAGAGATAGCTGGCGCGGTCGCGTTCGTTGGGATGTTTGCCGTGCTCGAATTCGCCCTTCTGCACCATGTAGACGGCGTTGGGATAGGTGGGGACGACCCGATCGCCTTCGCGGCGGGTGTTGCCACCACAGTGATCGAAATGCAAGTGAGTGTTGATGACGATGTCGACGTCTTCCGGGCGCACCCCGCGAAGCGCCAGGCGATCCACTAAGCGCGGAGGCGGCTCGATGCCGAACACGTCCGCGTGGCGCGCGTCCCACTTCTCGCCGGCGCCAGTTTCCACCAGAATCGTTTTCCCCGCGGCGCGAATCAGCAGCGAATTCATTGCTAGCTGGATGCGGTTGCGCGAATCGGCCGCGAATTTTTTCTCCCACATGGGCCGCGGCACCACTCCAAACATCGCCCCTCCGTCCAGACGAATCGCTCCATCGCTAACAATGTGAAATTCCAGGTCCCCAAGGTTCAACGCGTTCCCTCCAAGCCCGCACCGACCAGCAGTGCTTCCACCGCAGCGTACGGGTCGATTTTTCTGTCGGCAACTTCGGCGGCCAGGCGATCGAGCGACGCGCCGGAAAGTCCACTGCTCTCGATCTTTTCAAAAACGCGCTCTTCGATCAACTGCAGCAAGCGATCTTTCCAGTGCGCGATGGATTTTTGGCGGGCATCGTCGACCCGGCAAAGTGTTTGCGGTAGAGGTCGATGGCCTGAGCGAGATCGGCGACGCCTTGGTTCTCGGTTGCGGTGGTGCGCACGATCGGCGGCTTCCAGGCGTGGCGCTCGGGGACCAGTTCGAGAATCGCACGAAGCTGCTGCTCGAAACGGTCGGCGCCTTCGCGGTCGGATTTATTCAGCACGAAAATATCGGCAATTTCCATCAGCCCGGCTTTGAGGTTTTGCACGTCGTCACCCATGCCCGGGACCAGCACGACGATAGTGCAGTCGGCCAGGCGAACGATTTCGATTTCGGCCTGTCCGACGCCGACCGTTTCGATGAGGATCATGTGTTTCCCGGCCGCGTCGAGCAGCAGCGCGGCATCGCCGGTGGCTTGCGCCAAGCCGCCGAGGGTGCCGCGGGTGGCCATGGAGCGAATGAAGGTTCCGGAATCGGTGGCGTGGCCTTGCATGCGGATGCGGTCGCCGAGAATGGCGCCGCCGGTGAACGGGCTGGAGGGATCGACGGCGATGATGCCGACGGTTTGCTTGGCCGCACGATAGTAAGTGGTCAGGCGGTCGACCAAGGTACTTTTGCCGGTTCCCGGCGCGCCGGTGATTCCCACACGGTAAGCATTTCCGGTGAACGGAAATACCTGGCGAAGTATCTCCCGGGCTTCCGGAGAACGGCTTTCGATGGCGGTGACGGCACGCGAGAGCGCGCGAACGTCCCCAGCGCGCACCTTTTCAGCCCAGCGATCGATTACCGCCTGCATTTATCTCCGCCGTTTACCGAGGGGACTTCGCGCATGGCACCGGTTTCGGGCGCGGAGATTGGCGCGCTTACCAAACGCGTGACGCGGCACTTACCTTCCGCGGATTGGAGAGCCGTTCGCAATTCAGAGTTTGCCGAGCAGTTGGCGGCCGATCACCAGCCGTTGAATTTCGCTGGTGCCCTCGCCGATGGTGCAGAGCTTGACGTCGCGATAAAACTTTTCCGCCGGATAATCTTTGATGAAGCCGTAGCCGCCGAAGATTTGCACCGCTTCGTTGGCTACCCGCACCGCCACCTCACCGGCATAGAGCTTGGCGAAACTGGATTCCTTGGTGTAGCGGATGCTGCCGCCGGAGGCGATGGAGCGATCGGCCAGCCATGCCGCCTGGTAGGTGAGCAGGCGCGCGGCTTCAATTTCCATGGCCATGTCGGCGAGCTTGAACTGGATGGCTTGAAATTCGCCGATGGCCTTTCCGAATTGTTTGCGCTGCTTGGCATATTTCAGCGCGGCTTCGTAGGCCCCCTGAGCCATTCCCAGGCCGAGGGAGGCGATGGAGATGCGTCCACCGTCGAGAATCTGGAGGCTGTTGACGAAGCCTTCGCCTTCGGGGCCCAGTAGATTTTCCGCGGGCACCCGGCAATCGCTGAAAATTACTTCGGATGTGTCACTGGCGCGCAGGCCGAGCTTGTTTTCTTTCTTGCCTGGGCGAAAGCCGGGAGTTCCGTTCTCGAGAATGAAGGCGGAAATTCCGTGGCTGCCTTTGGATTTGTCGGTGAGGGCCATGCCCACGCAGATGTCGGCGTAGTGGCCGTTGGTGGTGAACGTTTTGGCGCCGTTGAGCACCCAGCCGTTGGCGTCCTTGACGGCGGTGCTGCGCGTACCCCCAGCGTCGGAGCCGGCTTCTGGCTCGGTGAGCGACCAGCAACCCAATTTTTGTCCCTGCGCCAGCGGAACCAGGTATTTTTGCTTTTGCGCCTCGCTGCCGAATTTGTAGATGTGGTTGGAGCAGAGCGAATTGTGCGCGGCGATGATGATGGCGACCGAACCGTCGACGCGGGCCAATTCTTCGATGGCAATCGCGTACTCGATGTACCCGAGTCCCGAGCCGCCGTATTTTTCCGGGAAGATTACGCCGAACAAGCCGAGATCGGCCAGCGCGGGAATGATTTCCTGGGGAAAGTGGGAGGCTTCGTCCCACTCCATGACGTGTGGGAGAATTTCAGCTTCGGCAAACTCGCGGACGGTGCGGCGAAGCTGCTGCTGTTCGTCAGTCAGAGAGAATTCCACGGCACCTCGCAGAGAATGCGGCCGACTCTATTTATATCATACGGGGTGAGGCCGGCAGTCGGGGGTTGCGGCGGGTATTTTCGGCTGGTCATAGCCGGGGCATCGGACGCTAGCCAAACGACTGGAGTGAGTAGAAGTACGGGCGAACGATTTTCGCCTGGTTCAGGGTAGGTGATTTGTATTTTGCCGGGACTCGGCAATTTTCGGTGGCGTGTTTTCATAGACATCCGGGGTAGTATGCTGGCGGTGTTGCGATTTTGAATCTGCCTCCGGAGATGTACGCAAAAAAGGGGCCGGACACGATCAGATTGCGCGGCTACCACCCAACCTTCACCACCAGCCACCCGAGTGGAACTAGCGTCCGTCTGCGGTCCTGCATTTCACCTGGTTTCCTCATACCTCCGCGAGGCTAGCAGGTATTGGGTAGGCGCGGGAAGGGATCACTTGCAGTGGACATTGCGGGTTGAAGCGATGAAGATTACCGGGCCAAGGGCTGGAGTTCGGGAGCGCTAGATGGGAGGTAGGCACACCCGTTGTGCCGCCGTGACGCAATGTGTCGGTAACATTCCGAGGATTCGAGTTCGAGGAGGCTTTCATGAAACGCAGACATAGAGTTTCTCTGATTAGTGCCCTGCTTGTTGTGCTGACGATTTCCGCGGGGCTTGCAGGGTCGGCACGCGCCGAGGCGGCAGACACAAAGTTCGTATCGCGAGACGCAGAAGTGGACGGCTTGAAGCTGCACTACACCACGGGCGGGCACGGTCCAGCGGTAGTTCTGTTGCACGGCTATGCGGAGACCTCGCGGATGTGGACGCCGATACTGCCGGTGCTGGGAGCGAAATTCACGGTGATCGCGCCGGACCTGCCCGGCATTGGGGACTCGTCGATTCCGGCAGACGGCTTGGACATGAAGACGGCCGCGATCCGCATTCACGCGCTGGTGCGGTCGCTGGGGGTGGAGAAGGCTAGGGTGGTGGGGCACGACATTGGATTGATGGTCGCGTACGCGTATGCTGCGCAGTTCCCCGCTGAGGTGGAGAAACTGGTGGTGATGGATGCCTTCCTGCCGGGAGTGGGCGGCTGGGAAGCGATTTACAACGATCCTCATATCTGGCATTTCCGGTTTAACGGGCCCACACCTGAAGCGCTGGTGAAAGGACGCGAAAGTATCTACTTCACATATTTCTGGAATGATCTAGCTGCGGACAAGAACCGCTCGCTCCCCCAAGCGGATCGCCAGGCCTACATCGAAGCGTATTCGCGTCCCGCGCGGATGAGAGCTGGTTGGGCGTACTTCGTCTCGTTCATCCAGGCGGCGACGGATTTCGCGCAACTCTCGCAAACCAAGCTGACCATGCCGGTGCTGTCGATTGCCGGCGAGAAGTCGATGGGGGACGCGCTGGGGCAGCAAATGAAGTTGGTGGCGACCGATTCGAAGGCGGTGGTGCTGAAGGATACTGGGCATTGGATCATGGAGGAACGTCCTCGGGAAACCACTGCGGCGTTGTTGGGGTTTCTCTGACGCCTCTGCTATTACCGACGTGCGCGCTGTTCATAGCCAAAGGGGTCGATCCACAGAGTGGTTGTGCCGCGGCGCACTTAGTGGTCGGCGGGATCTTTGAAGCGGCGATTATCTAGCAGGTTTGGAAACGCGCGCAAATTGCCGGATACCTTGACTGTGAAGGTCTGCACGCTTGGCAGGCCGTCGATTCCTTGCACGGTGAGATGGATGGTGAAAGTGCCGGCTGCTGTGTAGGTGTGCGACGCTGAAAAACTGTCTGCGGTAATGCCATCGCCAAAATCCCAAAGGTAGCCGATCGCGGGTACGCCCGCTGGGTCGGTTTGTGCCGACACGCCGAAAGTTTCTCCGCTCTTGGCGGCTGCAGGGACCGTCGCGACGACGACGGGTGGGGCGGCGGGGACGCCGCTATCCACAATTTTGATCACTCTTACGGATTCGGCAGGCTGATTTTCGATCTGTATCGCGCCCGAGGCCAGCGCGACTGGCGAGTTCTGGTTCAGGACGTCGAACGCGGCAAAGGTATGCTCCGCGGGCAAGCCGAGGTCGGCGAGTTTCAGCGAGTGGGAACAAGGCGATTTCGTCCAATTGAAGACCGTCAAGATGGATTGGTGCGAACTTTCGCGAAGGAAAAAGATGCTGGGCTGTTCGTCTGCGGATTTGTAGGTCATCAGATCGACGGGCGTAGACGCACGCCCGGCCTTGGACATATTGAGAAGGTCTTGGTTCTCAACGAGAGCCAAAAGCTCCGGGTGTGAACCCATCACCATCATGTCGTCGCCAATCTCGTACATGCCTCCAGAAACCGCGGCGAGAGCGATGGAAGCTTGTGCTGCGGCCAGCGGATGCGTGGCGGGACGGTCCTTAAATTCGTGGAAGGGCTGATCGATGGTGTTGAACGCGTCGGGATCGGCCAGAAAAAAATTGCGGTGCATATAAAAGCGGGCGGCAATGCCCGAGGCGGAAGTCTTGGTTCCCTGAAAGGAATGGGAGGTATCGGCAGAGATGCGCCCGGTGTCAACCAACCCGACGGGGGTGAGCATGGGACTCCCGTCTTTGTCCAGGATCACATCGTCGCCTACGGCGTCGCGAATCACTTGCAAGCCGATTCGTAGCGCTTCCAGAGCAGTGGTGTTAGGACGGTACCTCAAGCCTTCGATCGCGCTGCTATCCATGAAGTCGAGTTTGATGAAGCGCACACCCCATTCGCGGACCAGGGTGGTGTACGTCTGCCGCAAGTAATCCTGGGCGGCGGGATTGGTGGTATCGAGCGCGTAAAGCAAATCGGATTTTTGGCGCCAGAGCACCTCGGTGTGGATGGGCTCGCCCGCCGCGTTATGCACCAGCCAATCTTTGTGGTGCTCATAAACCCAGGCGCGTTGGCTCACCTGAAACGGAGAGGTCCACAGACCGAAGATCAGGCCGTCCTGGGTCACCTGGTGTCCAAGGGCGCGCATGCCACTCGGAAACTGAGTGGCATTGGTGGCCAGATACTCGCCGCGGGCATACTGGTAGCCTTCGTCCACCTGAAAGAACTTATAGCCGAGCGCTTTGAGATGCGCGGATTGCCAATCGGCATTGGCGAGGGTTTCCCCTTCGTTGATCGCGCCGTAGTAGGCGGTCCAACTCCACCAACCGATGGGGTTCGGCGCGGAGACGCGGGCATGGTGCAACTTGCGAATCGCATCGCCGTAAACCAGCAACTGCCTGTGGTAGTGCGGACCGGCTTGCAACATGAGGCGCTCGGAGGCGAGTTCTGCGCCGTGTGCGACCGGCAGATTCAATCCGAGTTGATTTTCGGGTGGGTCATCTCGCAAATCGTATTCTTTCTGAATCTCGGTGGTTCCGGTGAAGTCAACGGAATAGGACGCTACTTTCGTTTCTGCGCCTTCGCCTTTGCTCTGCAGATGGAGATAGGTGAGTAGCCGATCGGCGGTGAGCGCGCCGATGAACAGGCTTTGCTTGCTCTCGCGGTTGTAGATGAGCTGACTGCCCACGCCGCGATGCATCCCGCCAGGCGCTTTCCCTAAGTCGTAAAGCCGCAAGTCTGGGCGATCTTCGCTGTAACTGTCGGAAAGGACACGAACGGCCGAGGCGTGGCCACCGAGATTGTCGAGCAATGCGTCACCGAGGAGTTCGAGCCCGCGAAACGCCTGGAGGGTGACTTCTTTCCCGGTCGTATTGCGGAGGGTTACTTGGAGAACTGCGTAGGGATTTTTGTCGTATACCTGGATCACAAAAATTAGGTCGGGCTTGTCTGGAAGTCCGGAGTTGGTGGTGGTAATGGCGCGGCCCGAGCCAAGATCGTCGGTAAATGTTGATTCGGTCGCGACGTGACGTGGATAGTCGGTTGAGCGCAACCACTGGCGATCGACCTGTGCGGCGGCGAGGCTGGTGAAGAGCGTCTGGCCACCGTGCGCGGCGAGCTGAAAAGTTCCGGCTTTCGCGTCGACACTGACGGACAGCGCGTCATTCGCCAATTGCTGAGCCGCGATAGGCCCGGCCAGAATTAGCGTGGCGAAAGTAATGGCGATTGCTGCGGTGGTGAACGATCCACGGACTCTCTTGGACACGCGCGGTCTCCCCTTTTAAGTGAGCGGAAAGAAGCATAGGCCTGGATCATCAAAATTGGAACTGTGAATGCCGTGGAAGTCTGCCCGGACCAGAGACTACGAATCGATACCGACGCCAAGGTCATTACTCCCACCCTCCCCTAAAAATGGGCAGAGTGTGGCACCTCAAAAAGATAAGTGCGCAGAAGCGAAGAAGCGAACTACAAAACCCGGACAACAATTCAGGGTTTGGTTAGGGTCTCCAGGATTTCTATGGCGCGATCGATGCCCGCGGAGTCTACGTCATAGTGGGTGACTAGCCGGACTTCGTATTTTTCGGCGGTGGTCTGGGCTAGCACGCCGTGGCGTTCCAGGTCGGCGACGAATTGCTCGCCGGTTTTGTTGCGGGCTCTCACGTCGAAAATCACGATGTTGGTGACTACTTTTTTCGGGTCGATGGCTGTGCCTGGTAGTTTGGCTACGGCCTCGGCGAGGCGGCGGGCGTGTTGGTGATCGCGGTGGAGAATTTTGGGGGACTCTTCCAGAGCTACCAGGCCTGCTGCAGCTAGGACTCCGGCTTGGCGCATGCCTCCGCCCAGGAGCTTGCGGGAGATTCTTGTTTTCTCGATGAACTCGTGGGAGCCGAGAACCAGCGAGCCTACGGGCGCGCCCAGGCTCTTGGATAGACAGAACATTATGGAATCGAATTTGCGGGTCATGTGCGCGACGCTCTCGCCCAGGGCCACTGCGGCGTTGAAAATGCGCGCGCCGTCCAAATGCACGCGCAGGCCGATGGCGTGGGCACGGTCGCAGATGTCTTCCGCTTGGGCCGTGGGGAGGAGCGTGCCACCGGCCATGTTGTGGGAATTTTCCAGGCAGATTAGGGCGGTCTGGGAATCGTAGTAGATTTTTTCGCGGATCAGCGGCTCGATCAGCTCCCAGGTGAGGATGCCGTCAGGGGCAAAGCGCGGGCGCGGAAAACATCCGGCGATGGTGCACATCGATGCCAGTTCGTACAGGTTGACGTGGCTGCGCTCCTCGCAGATCACTTCGTTGGTGCGTTGCGCCCAGGCCATGATCGAGATCAGGTTGCCCATGCAACCGGTGGGGACAAATAGCGCGGCGTCGCGCTCGAAGAGTTCGGCGGCGCGGGCCTGCAAGCGATTTACGGTGGGGTCTTCGCCGTAGACGTCGTCGCCTACTTCGGCTTGGGCCATGGCGCGGCGCATAGCTGGTGTGGGGCGGGTGAAGGTGTCGCTGCGGAGGTCGACTGCGGCGTTGGTCACGGCTCTTTTCCTTTAGGTCCGAGGATTATCTTCTCACTGTTCCGGGAATTTTCGGCGCGGGAGTTAAGTGTCTAGCAGTTCGGTGAAAACTTCGTTGGAGATGGTCAGGCGAGCGGGAGCCAGACGGGTGTGGCCGTTGGCGGATTCTAGTAGGCCTTGGGCTTCTAACGGGGCAAGGCGATCGCGCAACGTGGTTTTGTAGCGCGATTCGATCTCGGCGATGTCGATCCCTTCCAGTTGGCGGAGTCCTAGGAACAGTTCTTCATCGAGAGCTTGTTGCGTAGTTAGGACTTCGTCCTGATCATGGAGTTGGCCGCGCTGTTGGATGGCCGCTACGTAGGCGTTGGGGTCGTGGACGTTGGACCAGCGGCGCGCGCCGTCAAAGGAGTGGGCGCCCGCGCCAAAACCGAAATACGGTTCGCGACGCCAGTATTTTAGGTTGTGGCGGGATCGGCGACCGGGCAGAGACCAGTTGGAAATTTCGTAGTGTTGGTAGCCGGCGCCGGCTAGAAATTCTCTGGCGTACTCGTAGGAATCGGCCATGGCGTCGTCGGTGGGGATTTCTTTGGCCGAGTAACGCGGCCCGCCGGAAAGGACTTCGGCGCCCAGGTGGCTTTGCGAGTCGATTTCCATCAGGTATATGGAAATATGTTCGGGGCGGAGTGACTGCAACTCTTCCAGAGATTGCTGCCATGTGACTGGGGTCTGGTGAGGCATGCCTGCGATCAGGTCGGCACTGATGTTGGCGAAACCTGATTGGCGCAGGGTGTTCACAGCGGCGGCGACATCTTTCGCGCGGTGTATCCGGCCGGAGGCTTTTAGTTCGGCGTCGTTGAAGGATTGCACGCCCAGGCTGATGCGGTTGATTCCGACCTGGCGCCAGGCTTCGGATTTGGCTGCAGTGATGGTTTCGGGATCGGCTTCCAGGGTTATTTCCAACTCTTCGGTAGTTGCAAACTGGTCGCGGATGGCGGTGACTATTCTCGCTAGGGCGGAGGGCTCGAGCAGGCTGGGAGTGCCCCCGCCGATGTAGATCGTGTCTACTTTTGCTGCTGTTGGATTCGCAGCGCTTGCTGGCACGCGGCTGATTTGCGTGATCACGGCGTCAACATATGGCGAGTACAACTTCGGCGAGAAGACGCCGGTGGGGAAGTTGCAATAGGTGCATTTGGTTTGGCAGAACGGGACTTGGACGTAGATGCCGGTGGTGAGGGAAGGCCGAATCATGTCACCGGACAGATTAACATCCCGGCGCTTCTGCCGGCGTTTTCAAGATTGTGATCGCATCTTGAGCGGTGAAAGATTTGGTGGTTAGGGTCCCCTGCAGACAAGAATGTCTAAGCCACGCCGCTCTGTTCGACAACCGCGACATCTCCAAAAGTTAAAAGTTTAGTGCCGGGGTTGCAGTTCGCCAGTGCTCGGATCCAGTAACAACGGGGTCGAGCGAAAGTGGTTAAAATCCAGCATGTTGGTTAACGGGCCGGCTATCGTGTCAAATGAACCATGGCCGATGGGTTCGAGCTCCCAATTGTATTCGATAAATCGGGTGATGCTGGACTGATCGGTGACCGTGCTATCCACGAAGTTCTCTTTGGCGTAGCCGGAAATCAAAAGCAAAGGCAGCCGGGGGCCGTAACCGCACCTGGCTTGGATTCCGGCCAGGGAGTCCGCGCCGGTGCCGCACTGGTCTTTCCCAGTGAGTGCGTCTGCCGGCGACCTCGACGGGTTGACGATCGGGCCAGCGACGTGGTCGTACCATCCGTCGGAATCATCCCAGGCAATAATCACCAGCGTGTCTTTCCATGCGGGCAGGAGTTGGAGCCTGTTGATAGTGGCGACGAGGAACGCTTGCTCGTCGAGCGGCGACGAATTGCCGGGATGGCCGTCCTGCGCGGCGGGAGCTTTCAGGAAACTGACCGCCGGCATGTCGTCACTGTTCGCGGCTCGCCAGAAATCGGTGAGGTCGTATTGGTGGTTGGCCGGGCCGTCATGGCCGATTTCACCGTCGAATGCAGGCGGCCGGTGATGGGGGTTGGCGGTGGATTTGTAGTATTGAAAAGGCTCGTGGTGCGGGGCGTACGCCACGATTGGCTTGCCGTCGATGCGGATCGTGGCAGTTTCGCATTTCGCATGCTTTTCGGGCGAGGTCGAGGTCGCCGGCGAGTACGGGACCGAGGGTGTGAATCCGCCCGCAAACCATCCCCAGGAAATATGCCTTTTTTCGGTCAGCAGGTCGCCGATGTTTTTTCCCAGCAGCGCGACGCGGTCGGGATAGGTGCAGTCGTCGTAATAAGGGCCAGGATCGCCGACCAAAGAATCGTCAACCACATCGTGAGCCAAGCCGCCACCTGCGCCTTGGGCGGTGTGGGCCTTATCGACTTTGCCGGTCATGCCGGAAACCAGGTTGATCGCGCCGAGTGTGGACGGCCCAAAATTGGTGCCGTGGAACGCGTCGCTCATCGCGAAATACTGGGCATAGTTCCACAGTGCGGTGATGGTGTTGCCGTCGAAGTAGCCCATTACGATCCGCGTGCCGTAGGTGGCCAAAGTCGGGAACGCCAGGGATGAGCAAGCGAAGGCGGCGAACCGCGGGAACATGTCCATCAAACCGGTATCGAAGGCTTGTTGCTCAGCCGTGTATCCGTGATTCATGTCGCAGGTGTAATTCTGGCTGCGGTCGAGACGGAAAGGCAGATTCGCGGAGCCGTTGGGATTAGCGGTCAGCAGTTCTGCGGAAAGCCCGTTCACCGCGGGTGTGCCGGGCCGGGCGTCGAAGGCCGGCTCGCCCTTGGGATTGGCGGCGTGGGGATAAGTGCCGAAGTAATGATCGAAGGATTCGTTTTCCTGGAAGATCACGACCAGATGCTTGATCGGAGTGGTGGTTTCCTGGTCGTCTGGCGTGCCAGTGACCGGCACCGGCGGTGTGGACGCTTGCAGCGCGAGCACCATCACCAGGATCGAAACAAAGTTTTGAAAAGTCATTCGTGCCATCCTATTCGCAACCATGCAAAAGATTTTAACGTGGCAGCGGCTGCAGCCCAAGCCACGTCACATTAGATCACTCTAAACTTTCTAGAGTGGCACGAGGCAATCGGTTCGACGTCTTTATGGGTCGGGAGGTTTCGGCAGCGGCGACGCTTGTTGCTTCGATTTCGGTTCTACGCGAATCAGACCCATCATGCCGCCGTCCTCGTGTTCCAGAAGGTGGCAGTGGTAGGGGAAGGTGCCAACGACGTTGGCGGCGCGGAAATCCATGCGCAGGCGGACGGTGGGAAATTGCGGGCTTTTTCCGTCCCAGAAAGGGACGTTGATGGTGTCGCGCAGGAAAGGCTCATTGATCGGAATGCCGAACCACTCGAGCAGAAGAAAATGAATTTGATGGATGTGGAAATCGTGTAGCTCGGTCGAGCGGTTTTCTACGATCCAGTCTTCGACGTCGCCTTGGTGCACCAGGATGTTGGGGACGGTGGATGCTGGGTCAAACGGCTTGGGCTCCTGGCCTTCGACGGTTAAATAAAAAGTGGTGGGGCTATTGGGGTCCTTGGGATCTTGCAGCTTTTCGGAAAAGTAGAGTTTGCGGGTGCGAATGGGTTGCACTTTGCCGATCCACGGTAGGTCCACCGGCGGCGGCGGACTGGGCGACGCGGACAGCGTTGAGCGAGGTTCGGGCGCGTCTGCGGCGGCTACGATCGTGGCGATCGGACGCACCGGATCGTTCTCGCCGCCGGGGCCGGTATTCACGCTGCGGGTTACCAGGGTGGCGGGAGTCCCCAGCGGCGGACCGCTGATGATGAACTCGACCCGGCCGCCCGGTGAGACTCCGAGGTGATCTTGATAGATGATATCGCCGCCGCCGAGTCCATTGCGATTGATCGGAACGCCGTCGACGGCGACGATGCCTACCGGCTGCGGCAACCCTTTGCAGAGCAACTGGAGATTTAGGTAAGTGATCGAACTCGCGTTCACCACCCGCCAGAATTGTTTTTCCCCGGGCTTCATTTTGACAAACGCGGTTGGATAGTCGGGATACGGCGCGGAAACGAAATTCAGCGACAGGTCTCGGGCGGGCTTGCCGGTGCCGGTGCCGGTATTCCGGGCGTCGCCATCGCGATCGAGAATCACTGGCGGAACCGCGGCCCCGCCAGCGGCATTGGGGGCGGCGTTGGGATGGAGCAAATCCTCGTCGCGAATCACCAACACGCGTTCCGCGAGCCCGGCTACTTGATGATCCGCGGACTCGATGCCTTCGACGATTAGCGCACCTGACGCGCCGCCGAGTACTTGATCTTTGGTGAAGCCATGGAGATGCGGGTGATACCAATAGAGGCCTGGAGGCTGGTCGTCGGGGATGCGGATTTTGTACTCGAACGGCTTTGCGCCTGACTGGATGGCGGTTCTTAGCACTTCGTCTTGATGGCAAGCGGACGGGATGGCCAAGCCGTGGAAGTGAAGGTTCGTCGCGCTCGCTGTCATTTCGCCGCCGTCGCAGGGATCTTCAGAACTGCTCGACAACCCGTGAGCATGCGGCGGCGCGTCCGATTTTGGTGTGGCGTCGGCCAGGTTCAGGTCGTTTTTCAACCGCAGGACTAACAGATCTCCGGGATACACGCGCAGATTCGGGGAAATCGCGCCCGAGCTGGAGATGTAGCAGTAGCGCATGCGTCCGAAGGCGTCGCGGAAATTTCGGAAGGTGAGATCGACGCTAAGGACGCCGTCCCGGCTGCGAAGATCTTCCGGCTCCGGAACTTCAGCGTTGTGCGGAGGGCGCGGGCACACTTCCGGCGGCGATTGCGCGTAAAGCGCGCGCGGCGCGAGTAGGAAAGCGACGAACAGAAATTTTCGTGCGATGGATGCTCGCATGGAGCCGCTCCGGCAGCGTTGACGGTCGTAAATTCAGCTGAGAGACGCCAGCAATTGTATACCAGCGTTTATTTCGGAAATGGGACGTGGCCCAACCATTCCTGGTCGTGGAGGAGCGGCTTTAGGCTGGCGCGTCGGGGACGATTTTTACCCGGAGTTCGCGGCGACGTGGGCCGTCGAACTCGAAGAAGAAGATTACCTGCCAGCGCCCTAGCGCGAGCTGCCCGTTCTCGATCCAGATCGTTTCGGACGAGCCACACATCGCGGTCTTGATGTGCGAATCGGAATTGCCTTCGGCGTGTACGTCAGGGTCGTAACCTTCGTTGACGATTACCGCGGCAGTGGTGTGCGGGACATACAGGTGGCAGACGCCACTTTTGCATTCCGATGCGGCCACGATGCGGGCTACTTCGTCGGTGACGTGGACCAGCTCGGTGCGCCGGGTGGTGCGCAGGTGGATCACCTGGCTTGCGCCACGCGATCGGCAACGGGTTGGTGGGCTGCTGCTCGCCATGGCGGCCTGCTGCGGCGCGGCACAATCAAAGAATTAGTCGGCCAGCGCTGCTGCGGAGCTCGCGCCGTAGAAGCTAAACCACGGCTTGGCGGCGGACAGGCGCCCGTTGACGTTCTTGATGTTCTTCACGCCCTGATCGTTCAGCCAATCCTCCAGAGCCTTCACACCTTGCTTCGCGTAGATCGGTATGGCGTCTTTCCAAGTGGCCCGCCCGCACAGGACGCCGGAAAAATTCACGCCGGATTCGGACGCGAGATCCAGAGTCTCGGTGAAGGTCTCGTTGCTGACCCCAGCGGACAGATAGATGAAAGGCTTCTTGGCGGCGGCAGCGGCGCGGCGGAAATGTTCCTTGGCTTCTTCGCGGGAATAGACAGCTTCGCCCTTACAGGAGGCGGTACCCCCGACAAATGTCATGTTCACCGGGACTTCCACTTTAAGAACATCCACGGCGTACTGCGGCTTAGAGAATTCCTCCATGCTGCCGCGAACCACTTCCGGCTTCTTGCGGGCGAACTCAATCCCCTTCTCGTCGCCGCCTTCCACGTAGCCGACAAATTCCAGAAAGAACGGGATGTCCACCGCGGTGCATTCGGCGCCAATGCGTTCGACCCAGGCGTGCTTGATGTCGTTGACGTGGGGCGGATCGAACGGCGTATAGTACAGCAAAATTTTGACGCAGTCTGCGCCTGCGACGGCAATGCGGCGCGCGGACCAGATATCGAGCAGGTCCGGAAGACGCCCGGGACGAGTGTTGTCGTAGCCGCTATTTTCGTAAGCCAGGAGCAGGCCGGCATTTTTCGCACGCACTTTAGCGGCTTCTAAGCCGTACTCAGGATCGAGAAGAATGGCGCTGGCGTGAGGGGTGAGGATGCGGACCACCGCCTGCTTGAATTCCGACATCATTTCCGGAGTGACAGCCTTTTTGTCGATGCCCTTTTCTTTGGCGATCGAGCTCATCAGCGACCCGCGCTGGTCCATGGCAGCAGCGGCGATCACCCCGCGCTCATTGGAGACGGCCTTCATGCCCTTCTGCTTACCTGCGGTGACTTTCATTCGCAATCCCTCCGAGTTCCACCTGGGAATTCTAGCACGCGACGGGGCGAGGGCAAACGGACGGCGAGGGAAGCTAGCAATAGGTCCGATGCGAATTTCAAAAAACAAATGAATCGGAATTGGTGGCGCCGTTATCACACCAGATATGAGCTCACAAAAGATTGAACGGAAGCTGCTTCTTCGGGCGGAACTTGGAACAGCGCGGATTGACAATGTCGAGTTGCGGGAACTTAATTTTTCCGGTGGGCAAGAAACGGGGCGGCACCTGCATCCTTGCGCGGTGATCGACTACATCGTGCAGGGCGCGGCCATTGTGCAGATCGAGGGTGAGGCGGCGCACACCGTTGCGGCCGGCGCGGCGGTCTACGAGCCGGCCAATCGAATGATCACGCGGTTTGACAACGCATCGGCTAGCGAGCCTTTAAGATTTATCGCTTGTTATTTGCGCGAGGGAGAGCAGGAGTTGATTCGGATGATGCCCGCGGGTGCGGACGGTGCGATCGCGGCAGCGCAAAAACGCATCGGCCAAATCGAAGCGAAGGCACTGCGCAAGCTGGGTCTTCCCCCCAAGGATTAGGCCGGCGTGGGGAGTAGTTGTGGCACAGCGATTCCTCCCACGATCTTCAAGATTTCTCAACTGCCGAATGAAAAACGCGACGCTCGGCCCCCGTTTTTGCCGGGCCTTAATCACGCCTCACAAAAGCGGCCCCGACAATGGTGTCGAAAAAACGTTCCACTGCCAGAATCTCAAGGGCCTCCGATGCGCCCCCCACAGCAAGGCTGCCCTCGCCGTTGCCGTTACAGCCGCACCCCTCTGCTCGAACCGAAAACGGGCCCACGGCCTTGTTAAAGAATCGCTACAGAATGCGCGCAAATATTGGGCGCAGACCGCTCGGTCAGTGCATCGAGCAGTTCGGGCCCATGCAGAGCCAGGTAAGGCAGGAAGCCCAGGATGCGCTCCTGCAGCGTGCGATGCGGGAATAGCGAGTCGATCAGGATGCGTTCGTGGCGGTCGATCACCCCGGTGCGGAAGGCTTCGGCGCGGCCGGCCTTGGCGCTTAACTTTTGAAATTGATAGAGGATTTTGCGTTCAGTGCTTTGGGCCGCGCCCAGCAAGGTGGAATCCAGCTTTTTCAGCGGCTGGTGGTAAGCAGCCAGGATCTGCCGGATGCGTTGCTCGTCTTTTTCAAAGCGGCGAGCCAATACGCGCGGCAGCGATCGCAGCGCCAGCAGGCCACGCAATTGCTGGCGGCCGCGCAACACTTCAGCAGCGTCGATACGATACTTCTTCAAAAGTCTTTCGAGTGTGGGTTCAACCAACGTAAAGCACGGCCGCGGCAGGATCGCCGGCATCCGGCCGAGTATCTTCTGGTAGACCACCGAACACTGCGCGTAGTAAGCCACTTCCGCGGGGCCGGCGATGTAAGCGGCGGTGGGCAGCAGCGTATCCTGCATGATCGGACGCAGCAAGACGTTGGGGGAAAAAGCCTCCGGCGCCTTTTCGATGGCCGCGTCGAGGGCAGCGTGGTCGCTGGTGATTCGGTCGGCGATAAACTGCGGGCCGCGGCTGCGCAATGGTATGCGGCGGCCGTTCACTTCCTGAAATAATAGGGTGGTCTCGGAGGTGACGCGGACCTGAGCGTGATAGCCGGCCAAGGTGAGGTCTTTGTCCCGGCGCATTAGATCGGCGCGCAACTCTTCGGCGTGTTCGGCGGCGAAGCGCAGCACCTTGGCGGACAAACGATGGAAGCGCGGCTCGATCGGATTCAGAAGGATCAGCCCGCGGCCGGCCAAAGTTCGCGCGAAAAGTTTGCCGAACGCCGAACCGAAAGTCTCCCCGTGGCGGTACGACTGCTTCAAGGCTTCTTCCGCTTCCCCGCTGTACCCTCCCTCGAGATAGGACGCGGCCGAATCCACCAGCGAGTTTGCGCCCTTGCCCAGAGGAATATTTCCGACCGGGCGCCCGGCAAATTCCGGATCGGCGGGAATCTCGAATTGGGTGATGCCGTCGCGAGTTTGCCACCAGGTGTGATTGATTTCGGCGATGTCGTGGTCCTCAGTGGCCAGCCAAAAAACTGCGACAGCGTCGATGCCTTGGGAGGTGAGGCGCCGGGCCCAGGCAATCGCCGCGAGCGCCTTGTAAAAACTGTAGGAGGGGCCGGAAAAAAGCCCCACTTGCTGGCCAGTGACCACGGCTACCGCTCCGTTGGCCAGGCGGTCTAACGACTGGGTGACCGAGGCGTCGGAACCCAGAGCGGTATTTTGCTCGCGCAGGATGGCAACGACCTCCGCGCGCACGGCGCGATCGAGCCGAGCTTCGCGGGCCGAAGCGATTACCCCGGCTTCATCGGGGCTGTGGCCATACCATTGCTTTACCTGGGGGAAATGCTCAATGAAGTCCGCATGGAGTTTGGAGGTGCGGGGAACCTGACTGAGCGGGATACAAAGAAACTCCATCGTCCAATGGATGATACAACGAGGGGAAAGGACGCAGCAAAACCCGGGAAAAGATTTCGCAAGGTGCGCGGCGAGGTTAGCTGGCGTGCTGCGGCGAAGCGGTCTGGGCACCTTGCGGGACAAAAGACGCCAGGGCAGCCTCGATCGCGCGTTTCCCCGCGTCACTGACGGGCAGGATCGGGGAACGCGGCAGGCCGCCGTAATAGCCCAGGACGTCCATCGCGTACTTCAGGCCGGCGATGCCATATTTGGTGGGAATTTCGTCGGTGATGTACCCGAGTATTTGCTGCAGGGCGCTGGCGTGGGGCGCGTCCCCCTTAGCATGAGCCTCGACGATCTCCACACACGGATCGGGCAACACATCGGCAATCCCTAAAATCCCTCCTACTGCGCCCTGTTGAAGGGAGTCATATAACGTAGTGGGAGCGCCGACCAGAATTTGAAACTCCTTGGGGACCGCCGCGCGAAACTCAATCACCCGCGCCACGCTGCGCGAGCTGTCTTTGATGCCTACGATATTGGGATGGCTGGCCAGCCGCTTCAGGAGCGGAGCTTCCACGGTGATGCCGGTGAATATCGGGATGGAGTAAACCATGATCGGAATGCCTGCGGCTTCGGCGACGCGAAAATAGTATTCGGCCAGCGCATCCTCGGTCATCGCGGGCTTGAAATAGTGAGGAGTGCGGACCAGGGCGGCGTCACATCCTAGTGCCGCGGCGCGGTTGGTGTGCTCGATGGTCTCGGCGGTGGACTCAGCGGCGGTGCCGGCGATCACCAGCTTTCCGGGGCCGGCAGCTTGCCGGGCCGTCTGGCACAGTTTGAAGATTTCATTCCAGCGGAGCAGCACCGATTCTCCGGTGGAACCGTTCACTACGTAACCGCGAACCCCCGTTTGATTATAGCGAGCGATATTTTGCGCAAAGTTCTCGAGGTCGACCGCGCCATCGAAGTCGAACGGAGTGGTCAGCGGCGCGAAGATTCCGTTTAGTTGCATCCTAGAATTGTATCGCATCGCTAGCTTGGTGGGCCGAAAAACCAACCGTTAGCGCCGGGCGCCAAAGACCAACGGAGCAGGCCACTGAAGAGTGCAACCGCGGGGAGGAGCGACCACAGCGCAACTTTTTGAGTGGGTGTAAAGTGTACGGGGCGGGACTTCGAGCAGGAGAGCAAATCATGGCGGCGAGATGGATAGAGGCATTCGGGCAGGACTTGCGGTTCGGCTTGCGCATGATGCGCAAGAATCCTGGATTCAGTTGCGCGGCGATTCTGACGCTGGCGTTGGGCATTGGGGGTAACACCGCCATTTTCACAATTACTAGCGCGGCGCTGCTGCGGCCTCTGCCGTACCACCGCCCGCAGCAACTGGTGCTGTTGGATACGCGGCAAAAAGACGGAGCGAGCAGGTGCTGCACTCTAGGTTGGTCCGACCTGATTCGGGACCGCAACCAGTCATTCTCTGGTGTGGCAGTCGGCGCCCCCGACAGCTTCAACCTAACTGGCCGCGGCGAGCCGGAGCAGCTCGCGGCGGCCCGAGTGTCGCCAGGATTTTTCGAGCTGCTGGGCGTCAAGGCCGAAATCGGACGTACTTTTCTCGCCGACGAAGGGCAGCCCGCTGGCAAACCGGTGGTTATGATCAGCGATGGCCTTTGGCATAGCCGTTTCGGCGGCAATCGCAATGCGATCGGCCAGACCCTAACTCTGGATACTGCTCCGTACACCATAATCGGGGTGCTGCCCGCCGGCGTGCAATTTGCGGTTATCGGCTCGGCTGACGTTTGGTCGCCGCGGTACTTCGAACATTCGCTGTTCACGCCGCAACGGTTACGCATGGGCGTGGGTTATCTGACGGTCGTTGCGCGGCTGCGTCCGGAAGTTTCCCGCCAGCGCGCGCTGGCCGAGATGCAGGTGCTGCACCAGCAGTACCGCAAAGAAAATCCCGGGTTCCCCGACGCCGACCCGGGCCTGTCGCCGGCGGTGACCAGCCTCTCCGAGTCGCTGGTGGCAAACATCCGCACCGGACTACTGCTGCTCTCCGCCGCGGTCGGGGTGGTCTTGTTGATCGCCGGCGCCAACGTGGCCAGCCTGCTGCTCTCACGCGCGCTGGGCCGGCGAAAAGAAATCGCAGTGCGCACCGCGTTGGGTGCGCCGCGGAGCGTGGTGCTTCGCCAACTGCTGACGGAAAGCGTGCTGCTGGCGGTGGTCGCGGGCGCGTTGGGGCTGGGCTTGAGCTGGGCGGCCACGCGATTCCTGGCCACCTTCGGGCAGGGCAATATTCCTCAGGGCGTTCCCATCGGCATGGACGCACGAGTGCTGCTGTTTGCCCTGACCATTTCGTTGTTGACCGGGATTATTTTCGGCATCTTCCCGGCCCTGCAGCTTTCGCGGATCGATGTGAACACCACCCTGCGTGACGAAGGGCGGAGCCACACCGGAGATCGCAGTCGCGCGCGGCTCAAGAGTCTTCTGGTGGTCGGGCAGGTAGCACTCTCGCTGGTCCTGCTAATTGGCGCGAGTCTGCTGGTGCGCAGCTTCGCGGCGCTGCTGAACGTCAATCCTGGATTTGACCCGCGAAACGTGCTGACCATGGCGGTGTCGCTGCCCACGGTGAAGTATGCCGACCCGCAAAGGCAGATTGCATTCTTTGACGAGTTGCTGCGACGAGTGTCTGCCTTGCCGGGACTTAGCTCCGCGGCAATTTCCGCGGCGTTGCCGCTCACCCCGAAACGCGTCACACCGGTTCTTCCGGAGGGTCAACCGGAAGTTCCTTTGGGCGAGCGTCCGTTCACCATTGTGGAGGCTACCAGCCCGCGGTTTCTGGAGACCATGCGCATCCCGCTGCTTGCGGGACGCGCCTTCAACGATGCGGACACCGCCCAGTCGCCCAAAGTGATCGTCGTCAACGAATCGCTGGCGCAGCGTTATTGGCCAAACGAAAACGCGGTGGGCAAGCACATTGTGATTGGGCGGCAAACTACGGCTGCCGAGATCGTGGGCATAACTGCCGACGTGAAAAACAGTGGCCTGGCCATTCTGGCCGCGCCGCAAATCTATCTGCCGTTCCCGCAGTTGCCGTGGGGCCAGATGAACTTGCTGATCCGCACCGCGAACGACCCCCACCGTTACGTTTCCGCGGTGCGCGAGCAGATCTCGGCGATCGATCCCGATCAGCCGGTCACCAACATAAAAACTGTTGAGGAACTTATGGATGGCTCGCGGGCCCAGCCGCGCTTCATGATGTTTCTTATGGGTATGTTCTCGGCCACCGCGCTGGCCCTGGCGATGGTGGGAATCTACGGAGTTTTGGCGTACTCGGTGGCGCAACGGCGCGGGGAGCTGGGCATTCGTCTGGCGTTGGGTGCGGGCAGATCGGATATCCTTCGGCTAGTGGTGGGGCAAGGGCTCACGCTTACTGGGGTGGGCATCGCGATTGGGCTGGGGCTTGCCTTGGCGGTGAGCTTCGCGTTCGGCGGAGCGGCTTCGGGGGTGCTCTACAAGGTGGGCACACGCGATGCGGCGACATTTGCATGCGCACCGCTGGCGTTGATTGCCATTGCGCTGGTGGCCAGCTATTTGCCGGCTCGGAGAGCAGGCAGAGTGGATCCGGCCGAGGCGCTACGGAACGAATGAAAGGCATAGCCGGAAAAAAGCTAGTGTAGTGTCCCTAACACTTCTTTACATTTGGCGATTTTCTTCATGATCTTTTCCGTTGAAGCTGTCCATACAAACGCTTGAGGATTCTGGTTGTGATTGTTGATGTAATCGCTTATGGCGGTGATTAGGGTTCGGACGTTGTGGAAGGTGCCTCGACGCAAGCTTTGGTCGGTGATCTCACGGAACCAGCGTTCGACCATGTTCCGCCAGGAACTGGATGTGGGGATGAAGTGCAGATGGAAAAGCGGGTGTCGTTCCAACCACGACTGCACCCGGGGATGTTTATGGGTCCCGTAGTTGTCCACGATCAGGTGCAACGCCAGTCCGGCGGAAGTCTCGGCATCGATGCGTTTCAGGAAGCGGATAAATTCCTGATGGCGATGGCGCGGCAGGCAATCCCCGATGACTTGGTCATCGAGCATACGCAGCGCCGCGAACAAGGTGGTCGTCCCATGGCGTTGGTAGTCGTGCGTCTGGCGGGCCGGCATCCCGGGGCGCAGCGGCAGCAGCGGTTGGGTCCGGTCCCGCGCCTGGATCTGACTCTTCTCGTCCACGCACAGGACTAGCGCCTTGTCCGGCGGATTCAGGTACAGTCCGACTACCTCATGAAGCTTTTCGACCAACCGTTTGTCCCGGCTGAGCTGGAACGTCTCGGTCCAATGCGGCTTAAGATTGTGCTGGTTCCAAATGCGTTGAACGGCCATCCGGCTAATCCCCTGCGCCTTGGCCATCGCACGAACGCTCCAGTGGGTTGCATCTCGGGGAGTCGTTTGGAGAGTGGCTTCCACCACCGCCGCTATTTTCGCCGGAGAAATCTCCGGAATCCGCCCCGGACGAGGAGCGTCTTTTTCCAATTCCCCCAGCCACTAGCTCTCCTATGGGTGCTGCGCGGCAGCGCGCCGCGGGAGTTCGCGCTCCAGTTTCCGCAGCCAGCGCAATTCGCCGCGGAACTGCTCGATGATCAGGCTGACCATCCATACGGCTTCATGAAACCGGTGGCCTACTTCCCTCTTAATCGCTAGTCGTGTCGCTTCTTCCCGTGACAATTCCTTCTCCAGAAACTTCCGGCGGCGCTCGAGCTGCTGACGAAACACTCCGGGCCTCGCCTGCCAGGAGAGAGCGATCCAGGTGAGAAACGGTGGCCGCTCACGGTGCGTCGCCCACTCCTCACGTTCCAGCGCATCGGCCAGGACCGCCCGGCCTTTGGCGGTGGTCTGGAAGACCCTGCGTTCAGGACCGGCCGCCGCCGAATCAATCTCGGACGGTCGAACCAGCCCCAACTGCGCTAGCTTGTCAATCGAGTAGTACACCTGTGGCCGCGAAATGCCCGCCCAATCGCGTACCTCACGGCGTTCCAGCTCTGCGTTGGCTTGGTAGCCGTGCAGCGGCCGCTCCGCTAGCAGGCTGAGGAGCACCAGGTCGGGAGTCGTCAGCTCGCGCTTCCTAGTGGCCAGCATCGCTTGCCTTGCGCTTGTGGCTCCAACGCCACCACTGGCGCTGCTCGATCGGGAGATGCGGATTCTTCGCTTGCGCTACCGCCGCCCGAAATAGGTCGAGGCAACAGATGTCCTGCGCCCGGTGGGTGACTTGGCAGAGCTTCTCGTACATCTTTTCCGGATTGCGCCGGGCCAACTGCGCCACGCTGCGAATACCGAGGAGTTCGAAATCGCGCAGCATCGCCGGGCCCATCGAAACCAGGTCGCCCAACTGCTGTTCTTCGCCGGCCATAAAACCTCCTTGACGAAAGGCGGAATCTCTTATAGCGTTAGCTAGTCTAAATAAGACTAGTGCCCTTGGCAAGCTCCAATTTGAACTTCTCCGCTCCGCCCAAGCCGGCACTTAGCAAAGGAGAATTCCGATGACCGTTAAGAAAATCACACCCGTACTGCTGGTAGATGAAGTCGAGTCCTGCGTCAGATTCTGGAAAGAGCGACTGGGCTTCGAAGTGGCAATAGAAGTTCCCGAGGGCAACCAGATCGGTTTCGTTTCGCTGCAAAAGGCGGGAGTCGAGTTGATGTATCAGAGTTACGCCAGCGTCGAGAAGGATAGTTCATTCCGAGCCCAGGGTTATGCTAAGGGCCCTTCGTTCCTGTACATCGAGGTCGACAGCCTGGATGATTTGATCGCGGCCACCCAAGGCGCCACGGTGGTCATGCCGGAGCGAAAAGCTTTCTACGGTGCACGCGAGATCGGGGTGAAAGATCCAGCCGGGCACGTCCTGACTTTTGCACAGTTCGGGGCCTAAAGGTGGCTGCTGAAAAAAGAGCCGGACATCGCAGCGCTGGAAGCACTGCCCCACGCAAAATCGAGTCCAACATCGAGTTTTTCCGCAGCTTGCTAGGGTGGCTTGATTGAGGTGAGGCGCGTTGCGTCCGGACCGGGGCGGGAGAGCCTGGTCCGGACGCCGCGCGATTACTTGGCCGAATCGTTGCGCAATTTATCGAGTGGGATCGCTTTGCTGCCGCGGGTGGTGGCTTGGGCGGTCACCGGCTCGGCAACCACGGCGTTGGTCGCGGGTATCGCGACGCCGCGGCCATCGCCCATCGAGGAGGAGTCTGCGTGAACTCCCTGCGACGGATTGCTGACCGGCAACAGCGCGCCTTCGGATTCCTTTAGGAAACCAAGGTGCGGTTCGGTGCGATTCCAATCGATCGATAGAACGTCGCCAAGGCTCACTTGCTCGGTGGCTAGCAAGCTCGCCAACGGATAGACCAGATGCCGCTCGATCGATCGCTTCAGATGGCGCGCCCCGTATTTTAGGTCGGTGCCTTCCTTCAGCAGAAACTCCCTGGCCGCCGGGCTTACCCGAAACAGAAATCGGCCGCGGGCGGTTTCGAGCACACGCTGCTGGACCATGCCCAGCTCGATTTCCAGAATCTGTTCGAGTTGTTCTTCGCGCAGCGGATGGAAGACCACCACTTTGTCGATGCGGTTCATAAATTCGGGAGAAAATTTACGTTTGGCGGCCTCCGAAGCGGTTTTTTCCACCTTTTCATCGAGCCGGGGCTGGGTATCGACGCGGGTTGCCGGTGCGAAACCCATGCCGCCGGACATCAACTCGGAAATCTCGCTGCCGCCCAGGTTGGAAGTCATGAAGATCAGGGTCTGCGACAAATCCACACGGCGATTGTCGCCCAGAGTGAGCGTGGCTTTGTCCAAAATGCCGAGCAGCAACTGCCAGAGGGCGTCGGAGGCCTTCTCGATCTCGTCAAACAACAGGATCGATAGCTTGATCTTTTCGGTGTGAAACTGCGCTAGAGCTTCCTGGGTGATCAGCGGATGAGTTTCGCGATGGCCCAAGTAGCCCGGAGGCGAGCCAATCAACTTGGCGATTTCATGGGAGTGCTGAAACTCCGCGCAATCGACTTTGATCACCGCCCGGGGATCACCAAACAGAATTTCGGCGGAGGCTTCGACCACCCGAGTCTTCCCCGCCCCGGTGGGACCCAGAAAGAGCAAGTTGCCCACGGGGCGGCCGGGAGAGTTCAAACCGGCACGGAAAACCTGGTAGAGGTCGACTACGGCCTGCAGGGCTTCATTCTGCCCAACAATCTTGCGGTTGAGTCCCGCTTCGAAATCCCGAGATTCCAGGCTGCGTTGAGAGGGGTCGAGTTTCTTTGCTTTCGCCGGCACGGTTCACCTCGACGATGCAGATTATGGGACTGAAATATTCGAATCGGCACTTCCGCCTTCTTGGCCGTCTACCACCGGCGCCAGCCAAAACTGCGGCGCGCAGTGACAACTTTCCGGCCGGAAGCGGCTGTCCCGACTCCGGTTTCGCGACAAAGCTTGCATTTCCTGAACTTTAGCGCGGCGAAGTTTCCTGGAACCGAGCGTACTCACTGCTCGATCCCCGATAGCAAAAACACCCTGACAGCTATCAATGCGCATAGTTTATGAACTGGCTACTACAGCGTCAATGGTACGTTTCGCTGCTGCCGTGTAAATTGCTGCGAACTGGTTATTAGTGTGCAGAACGCTTTTTCAGTACCAGGGTGCAAGAAAACGTAAAGCTGGCGCGGGTTTCGGGAGGGACCTCGGGCCGCGCGCTGCGGCGCGCGCTGCGCTATACTTCGCTCTCGCGGCCGCAGAAAACGTGGCTCGCGGACCAATCGGAGCGAATTGCCATGTCCTGGGACCCGGTTTACCAGCTGATAAAAACAATTCCACGCGGGCAGGTAACCACCTACGGCCTTTTGGCGCGCGCTCTGAAGATTCGTGGCGGCGCGCGCACCGTGGGTCACGCCATGGCGGCGACCCCTTCGGGCCAGGGCGTCCCGTGGCACCGGGTGGTAGCGGCGGGAGGGCGACTTATCATTCGCGAGCCGATCGGCTCGAAGCAACGGAAGTTGCTCGAGAGCGAAGGCGTGCCGATGCGCCATGGCCGGGTAGAAATTTCGACTTGTTTGTGGACGCCGGTGTCCGCGCGGGCGAAACGCGGCAAAAAGGCGTCGCCGAAGGCGCGAAATAAATCCAATCCAGTGCGTCGGAAACCTCGCGCGCAAGGCGGGAATCAGCAACACCCACCTCACTCCGCAAAAAAGCCACTAGCCAAAGTCGCTCGCCCTGTGCCGCGTGTGATATAGAAGTAGAGGCGACCCGAGAAGAAATTGCCCCAACCGATCATCCAAGCCGAGAACCTGGTAAAGAATTACCACGAAGTGCGCGCCTTGCGCGGCGTGAGCTTTGAGGTGGCCGAGGGCGAAGTATTTGGCTTGCTGGGGCCCAACGGCGCCGGCAAGACGACTACGGTTGAGATTCTCGAGGGACTGCGCTCGCCCGACAGCGGATTCGCTCGGGTCGCGGGTCTCGATCCCGAAAAGAGCGGGATGGCCTTCAAAGAGAGGATTGGGGCGGTGCTGCAGTCCACCGCGTTGCCCGACAAGCTGAAGGTGATCGAAGCGCTGGAACTTTTCTCGGGATTCTACGGCCGGCGCACCAACCCAGAAGTGCTACTCAAGCGATTTCAATTGGAAGAGAAGCGCAACGCGTTTTACGGCACGCTTTCCGGGGGGCAGAAGCAGCGGCTGGCGCTGGCCCTGGCGCTGGTAAACGATCCGATGGTTCTTTTTCTGGACGAGCCGACCGCCGGGCTGGATCCTCAAGTGCGCCGCGAAATCTACGCCATCATCGAAGAGCTGCGGCGAGAGAAGAAAACAATTTTGCTGACCACCCACTACATCGAGGAAGCCGAGCGCCTCTGCGATCGGGTGGCCATCGTCGATTCCGGCCAAGTGATCGCCATGGGGACTCCGCGCGAACTCAAGCAGACCTCCGCGGGCACCACTCGGGTAAGCGTGCGTCTGGCGAATCCGGCGAGCAACGGTTCCCTAGGGCAGCTCGAGGGCGTGGCCGACGTGCGGGAACTGGACGGGGCCTACGTGCTGCATTCCACCCAGCCTCCGCGGACCATCGTAGCCCTGGTGAAACAACTGGAAGCGGAAAACAATCAACTGGAAAGCCTGGAAATTGCATCGCCGTCGCTGGAAGACGTGTTTATCGAGCTGACCGGCCGCCGCCTGCGCGATTGAAGCGGTGCGCCGGCAGCATCCGGAATGGCAAGATTTTAGGGAGCCTGCTTTGCAGCATAGCTGGTCTCTGACCAAGATTCGCGTCCGTATGGCTTTACGCAGCCGCGCGTTCATTTTTTTCAGCATGGTGATGCCGCTCGGCTTCTTGTTCGGCTACAACGTAATTTTCGGACGCGGAAATCCCGAGGCAGTATCCTTCCTGCTCGGTGCGGTGCTGGCGCTTACCGTTATGGGCAGTTTTTGGGGCCTGAGTATGCAACTGGTGCAGTATCGCGAGGCGGGCATCCTGCGGCGATTTCGAATCGCACCGGTGGATGCCGGAGCGCTGCTGGCGTCGAGCATACTTTCGAACTACGTTCTGGTGCTGCCCACGGTGACGCTGGAATTCCTGATTTCGCGCTGGATTTTCGGAATGCGCGATTGGGGAAATATTCCCCAGGTTTTTGCGATGGTGTCGGTGGGAGCAGCCACCTTCTCGTCGTTTGGCCTAATCGTGGCCAGCGTCACCAACACCATGCAGGAAACCCAGGTGATCAATAACGTGATCTGGTCCATATTCCTGTTTCTGTCGGGCGCGACGATTCCGCTGTTCGTGCTGCCCGGGTGGGTCCAGCGGGTCTCCTTGTTTCTGCCGGCTACCTATCTAGTGGGCGGCTTGCAGCAAGCCATGCTGCGCCGGGCAGGTTGGCCCGAGATTGGCGGCGACGTGTTTGCGCTGGCGGTGGGTCTGGGTGTGGCGTTTGGAGTTTCCCGGGCGCTTTTTCGTTGGGAGCCGGAATCGCGCATCTCCGGAAAATCGAAAGCCTGGATTTTGGCGGCCATGATTCCGTTCGTGCTGCTAGGCGTTTGGGAGAACACCTACGGGTCCCGGCTCGTGCATCTGCGCCAAAATTTCCATGCCCTCACGGAGAAGGGTGACCCGGGAGAAGGCCCCGACGCCGCGAAGTAACCCAGCGAATCTACAAAACGTTTTGAGTCGAAATTCCGGTTTCGAAATCTAACCTTACGGTCGTTGGAGCCCGAAAGGGGTTCGGAAGGCTGCGGAGGTCACCATGAAAGCGATCATCGTTCGCGCATTTGGCGGCCCAGAAGTGCTGCAATTGGAAGACGCGCCGGACTTGCAGCCCGGACCAACACAAGTAGTGATCCGCAACCATGCCGCGGGCGTGAACCCGGTGGATACCTACATTCGTGCAGGAACCTACGCGCGCAAGCCCAGTTTGCCTTACACTCCGGGATTGGACGCCGCTGGAGTGGTGGAGCGGGTGGGCGCCAGCGTCAAGGGTTTCAAGGTTGGGGATCGCGTGTACGTGATGATGCCCGCCACGGGAACCTACGCGCAGCAAGTCTTGTGCGAGGAGAACTCGGTGCATTCCCTTCCCGAGCATGTTTCCTTTAAGCAAGGCGCGGCAATCGCCGTTCCCTACTCCACAGCGTTCCGGGCGCTGTTTCACAAGGCCCACGCGCGGGGCGGCGAAACGGTATTCATTCATGGCGCGAGCGGCGGCACCGGGATTGCGGCCGTGCAGCTAGCCCACGCGGCCGGCTTGCAGGTAATTGGAACGGCCGGCACTGCCGAAGGGAAGAAATTGGCTGAGAAAGAGGGCGCGCAACACGTGCTCGACCATCATTCTCCCGGTTATCTCGAGCAGGCCATGACCCTCACCGGCGGGCGCGGCATGGATGTGATCATCGAGATGCTGGCCAACGTTAATCTCGGCAAAGATCTGCCGTTGCTCGCCATCGGTGGCCGTGCGGTGATTGTCGGCAACCGCGGAACGGTGGAAATCAACCCGCGCGACGCCATGGGACGCGAGGCGGTGATTTACGGAATGACCTTGTGGGCTACCTCGCCCGAGGACATGGCTAGCATTCACGGGGCGCTGAGGGCGGGCCTGGAGAATAAGTCCTTGCGGCCGGTGGTGGGGGCCGAATTTCCGTTGAGCGAGGCGGCTAAGGCGCAGGAAGCGGTGACGAAGCCCGGGGCGCATGGCAAAATCGTGTTGCTGCCCTAATTCGGAGTGGTCGAAGTTCGCAGGGTAAGCTGAAAAAATCTGAAATCACAGGGGAGGATCGATGAATCGGAAGGCATCGGCGGTGTGGAAGGGATCTTTGAAGGAAGGAAAGGGCACTATTTCTACGGAGAGTGGAGTGCTGGCGAATACGCCCTATTCCTTTTCTACGCGATTTGAAAATGCCAAGGGCACCAATCCCGAGGAGCTGATTGCCGCGGCGCATGCGGGTTGCTTCACCATGGCGCTTTCCGCGCAACTAGGCACTCTGAACCTCACCCCGGAATCTCTTTCCACTTCCGCCACGGTCAGCCTGGAAAAGCTCGATGCGGGATGGACGGTCACCAAAATTCATCTCGAAGTGACTGGGAAAATACCCACGGGCACGCAAGCCGCGTTTGAAGCCGCCGCGGCGAGCGCTAAGGCCAACTGCCCAATTTCGCGGTTGTTGAAAGCGGAAATCACGCTGGATACGAAGTTCGAGAACTGAACTAATGATCGCATTCGTCGCAGCCATCGGCATCGGCCTCATCGCGGTTATTCTCCAGGACGCCTTCGAGACCGTGGTGCTGCCCCGGCGCGTTCCCCGCAATTTCCGGCTGGGCCGCTTCTATTACATTATGACCTGGGGCCCGTGGCGAGCCATCGCCCACAGGTTGCGGGGCAAGCGGCGCGAATATTTTCTGAGCATCTATGGTCCGCTCTCGGTTTTTGGACTACTGGTGGTGTGGGCCTGTGGACTAGTGCTCGGCTTCGGGCTCATCGATTTGGCTATTTCGTGGGCATGGCCGGCAGCTGACGGCGCGCATGGCCTCTGGATGAATCTGTATCTTAGCGGGACCACGTTCTTCACCCTCGGCCCGGGCGACGTTGTCGCGCACAATACGCTGGGGCGCGCGGTGATGGTCCTGGAGTCCGGCACCGGCTTTGGTTTTCTGGCGGTAGTGATCGGGTATTTGCCGGTGATCTACGGAGCCTTTTCCCGGCGCGAGGTGAGCATCGTCCTGCTCGATGCGCGAGCGGGATCACCGCCCACGGCCTGCGAGCTTTTGCGGCGGCACGCCGGTAGCCGCGGCATGGACGCGCTGGAATTGCTGTTTCACGAGTGGGAGCGGTGGTCCGCCGACCTGCTGGAGAGCCACATCTCCTACCCGGTGGTCGCCTTTTTCCGGTCGCAGCACGACAACCAATCGTGGGTGGCAGCGCTGACCGCGATTCTGGATTCGACCACGATCGTGATCGCAGGCGTGGAAGGGGCGTGCGCGCGCCAAGCCAAACTCACCTTTGCGATGGCCCGTCACGCCGTGGTAGACCTTACCCAGACTTTTCATGCTACCCCGGGTATGCCTGCCGTGGATCGCTTGCCTCCTGCGGATTTAGCACAAATTCGACAATTGCTGGCGGAGGTGGGCATGAAGTTTCACTGTGACGCCGGGTGCGACACGAAAATCGCCGAGTTGCGCGCGATGTACGAGCCGTACTTGAATGCACTCTCCACGCGACTTGTTTCGCCACTGCCGCCCTGGATTCACCCTCACCAAGTGCGCGAGAATTGGCGAACCAGCGCGTGGGAACGAATCAGCCGGGGGACACGATCGTCGGCCGCCGATAGGGCCTTTGACGCTTCCGACTCGCATGCGGATTAGTGCCGCTGGCGCATCCTGAACGTCCGTTCCAAAGATTCAAGCCCTTAAACTCGAAGCCCGTCCATATTGGTATTCGCTAGCACGTTGGTCCGCACCATCCTGCGATTTTCGTTTCTGAGCCCTATGTTATAATTCGCTTCGCTGGCGGAATTTCGAAGCGTTCGGCACCGAGTGAGGGGGAGACACACCATGCCGTGGAAGACCACCGAGAAAATCTGGCATAACGGGAAACATGTGAACTGGGAAGACGCCCATATTCATGTGCTGTCGCACTGCGTCAGCTACGGTTCGGCCGTTTTTGAAGGCATTCGGTGTTACAAGACCGAGCAAGGCCCGGCGATATTTCGCCTGCGCGAGCACATGCAGCGGCTGCTGAATTCCGGGCACATTTATCGCATCGACCCCGGATATTCGGTGGACGATCTAGCCAACGCGGCGGTCGAACTGGTGCGCACCAATGGTCTGGACTCCTGTTACATCCGCCCGGTGGTTTTGCGCGGTTACGGCGCCGCGGGTGTGGATCCGGACGGCTGCCCGATCGAGGTGTACATGGCCTGCTGGGAATGGGGCAAGTACCTGGGAGAAGAGGCGCTGCGGACCGGAGTGGACGTCTGCGTGAGTTCCTGGACCCGGCCCGCGCCCAACACCCTGCCGCAGATGGCCAAAGCGGCGGCGAACTACATGAATTCGCAATTGATCCGCATGGAAGCGCGAGTTAACGGGTACGTGGAAGGAATCGCGCTGGACGTGCACGGTTACGTCAGCGAAGGATCGGGAGAAAATATCTTCCTGGTTGTGGACGGCGCGGTGATCACCCCGCTACTTTCCAATTCCGCGCTGCCGGGCATCACCCGCAGCACCATCGTCACGCTGTGCCGCGATTTGGGTATTCCGGTCTCCGAACAGCAGATTCCCCGCGAGATGCTGTACCTCGCGCAGGAAGTTTTCTTCGTGGGCACCGCCGCGGAAGTTACCCCGATCCGCTCGATCGATCGCATCAAGATCGGCGCCGGCACTCGCGGCCCCATTACCCACCAGCTCCAGGATGAATTCTTCGCCTACACGGAGGGCCGCAAACCAGACATTCATGGGTGGCTGAGCCCGGTTCCGGTAGCCGCCAACGCGGCAGTACGATAAAACCTCATTGCCTTTCCAGACTGGGTTGTTTTGACTCACCCATGCGGATTCAGTAGAATCGCGCGCGAGTCAGGAATGCGCCGGTGTGTTTCGGTGCGCCCTTGGGTCACGGAGCCGCTGACGCCCCCATCAGACGCCAGTGATCCATTCGATCGGGAGGCTTGGTTGTACACGATATCGCAAAAGCTGACCGCGGAATTTATCGGCACTTTTGCGTTCGTCCTGATCGGCGCCGGCTCGGTGTGTGCCGACGAATTCCTCCGCGCTGCTGGCCAACCCTCCATTGGCCCCTTGGGCATCGCGCTGGCGCACGGCCTGACCTACGCGATTATGGCGTCGGTGCTCGGCCACATTTCTGGCGGTCATTTCAATCCTGCGGTAACATTGGGTTATTGGGCGACCAAGAGGCAGGGATCGATCTCATCTCTAGCGTACGTAGCGGTCCAGGTGCTGGGTGGCATCGTTGCGGCCTACTTGCTCAAATGGACGCTCCCGGAATCCATCTGGCGCCCGGTGGCCATGGGTACCCCGGACTTGGCCGGCGACCTGATGCGCGGCCCAGGGATGTGGCTCGAGGGCACCCTGACGTTTCTGCTGGTTTTCGTGATCTTTGCCACCAGCGTCGATCCGCGCGGCGCGTTTCGCACCATCGCTGGATTTGGCGCCGGTTTGACCATCACCGTGGCCATGTTGCTGGATGCGCCATTCACCGGCGCGGCCTTAAATCCCGCCCGGGTGCTGGGACCGGCGCTGGCCGCCCACCATTGGACCAACCACGGAGTTTACTGGGTCGCACCCATGCTGGGGGGGCTCTTTGCGGCCTTCGCCTACGAAACGATCCTTCTTAAGGAAGCTTAACTCGGGCCTTCTAGAAAGAGCTGTAACCCAGGCTCAATGAACAGCAACTCATCGCAAATACTCAAAAAAAGCCTAAACCGCCTGCGCTGGGGGTATCACTCAAGACAATCCTACGGCGGTGAGGTTTTGCGCCCATTTTAGGGGCGTGCTACGGTTGCTTCAGCATCATTCCAACCCAGGAACCTGACTCCATGGCCGTAAATATTGATGATCTTCTGCGACGCGCGGTGCAGTGCAAGGCGTCCGATCTTCACATCAAGGTTGGAAATCATCCCTATTTGCGCGTCGATGGACTCCTTCATCCGCTAAGCGACATACCCCGAATTACTCCGGAAGAGATGCTGGCGATGGCGTTTAGCATGATGACCAACCGCCAGAAGCAGAAATTCAAAGAGTCCGCGGAATTGGATATGGCCTACGGGGTCGCCGGATTGGGGCGCTTTCGTGTAAACGTCTTCCAACAGCGCGGCAACGTTGGGCTGGTGCTGCGGGTAATTCCCACCAAGATTCGAACCATCGAAGAGCTCGAGCTTCCCAAGGTAATTTCCGACGTCTGCGAAGAGCAGCGCGGCATGATTTTGGTTACCGGCACCACCGGGTCGGGCAAGTCCACCACCCTGGCGGCGATGATCGACCGCATCAATTCGATCCGCGCCGAGCACATCATCACCATCGAAGATCCCATCGAATATTTGCACCGGGACAAAAAAGGCTTTATCAACCAGCGCGAAGTGGAAGTGGATACCGCGAGCTTTGCTACCGCGTTGCGCGCCGGCTTGCGCCAGGATCCAGACGTGGTGCTGGTAGGCGAAATGCGCGATCTGGAGACCATTCAGACCGCGTTGCTGGCCGCCGAGACCGGCCACCTGGTGCTGTCGACCTTGCACACCATCGACGCCACCGAAACGATTCAGCGCATCATTGCCGTGTTCCCTCCCCCAGAACAGAAGCAGATTCGCTTGCAGATGGCCGCCACCTTGAAAGCAGTCGTCAGCCAGCGTTTGGTGCGCCGCGCGGACGGCGTGGGCCGCGTGCCCGCGGTGGAAGTGATGATCGCTACCGGCTACATCCGCGATTGCATTATCAACGCCGACAAAACCCGCTTGATTCGCGACGCCATCGCCGCAGGAACCAGCCAATACGGCATGCAGACCTTCGATCAATCGCTATACGAGCTTTACAGCCGCAGTCTGATCACGTTTGAGGAAGCCCTAGCCCGCGCCTCCAACCCCGACGAATTCCGCTTGCGCGTCCAAGGCGTGCGTTCCTCCGCAGATTCAGCCCGCGAGGACATGGAGCGCGCCATCAACGAATTCGACCGCCTCGAGCACAAGGCCTAGCACAAGTCAGCAGCCTAGTCGTTGCCCTCCGATTTCGCTCAGATCCTCCCGCACCTGCGATCCCAATTCCCCGACAATCGTCGGCCCAACCGCCGCCCCATCGATCGCTCGATCCAAAATCACGAACTTCTTACCCGCGCTAATTTTTAGACCACTGGCCTGCTGCATGGTGACGGATTTGAGCAGATCTTTGGGCAAGGCCCCAGCCAAGTGCCAGGTCAGAACTACGGCGGCGCCGTCTGGATGCCAGTGCCCAAGGTTGCGCTTGTAGAAAGTCACGGGCTGATGCCTACGAAACCATGGTGGCCGATCCGAGTAGGCTTTGGTATCCGTGTAAATACGCTGGCACCCCGAAATTTGAACGGACACAGTACTCACGCTGCGCTTGATTCGGACGGCTGCTCCTTCTATGCTTCTTGGGTGTTTGCCGCCAGACGCCAGCTGTCTACGGAGAATGAGCTGTATGTTGCCGCGGTGAATGCGCTGGCGCGGCGGGCGCATTCGGTGCACGAGATGAAGGCGATGCTCGGTCGCCGGACCGAAGACGAGAAGTTGATCCACGCCGTGGTCGATAAGCTCAAAGAGCATCGCTACCTGGACGATGCCCGCTACGCCCTGGAATTCACGCGCACTCGGGTGCGCATCCGCCGCCAGGGCCGCTTCCGCATCGCCCGCGAGTTGCGCAATCGCGGCGTTCCAGACGCGCCAATCGAAGCAGCGCTCGATGCAGTCTTTGCGGAAACCGACGAAGCGGGACTGGTGCGCGCCAAGCTGCAACGCATGGCTAAGGCCAAAGGACCGCTGGACGCCCGCAAAACCGCGTCGATTTACCGCAGCCTGCTGCGAGCCGGATTCGGTGGTGACGTAATCCAAGCAGAGATTCGTGCGCTCGGCGCGGGCGATGTGGAGTCCGATCCCGATCCGGCCGAGAGTTCCGATCCAGCGTAGCGCTCGTAGTGAAGCTCACCGGCGGTGACCGCCCGTATTTCCCTCATACACAGAAACCCATCTTTCCAACTCCTCCCTCGCCGCGCTGCGGTCAAACCGAAAGCGAGGTATTCCGATGCGAGAACAAACTCCGCTGTCCGCCGCCGCGGCACCAACGTGCCAATTAGGACTCCTAAAACTCCCCGCTCGCCATGCGGGCAAATGCCCGTGTCTGCCGCCTTCGCGATCGTCTGGCGATTAAGTCCGATTCAGGGAATGGGGCAAGCCCGGCCACATCGCCCGCGAACACGGAATCAAGAACCGCGCCAGCATTTACCGCCACGCTCACGCCGCTAACCTCTTCGAGCGTCGCCATCGCCACGCCAGCTCCGCGTACAAAACTGCCTGGAAATAATTCCAGCTTGGACCAGCGACCAGTGACGCCGTGAGGATCGCAGAAGACCGTATTGAGATTGCCGTCGGCCAACACCTCTCCGGCCTTCACCATCGAGGACTGGGGCGAATCCGTGTTCCGCAAAACCCGCGCCGCCAGGTGTGTGCCGGCCGAGAGCGCCCGCCTGCCATCCGAAGAAATCCAAAAACCTAAATCGCAACACCGCCAGTGGGGTTCGCGGATGTCTCTGATTCTAAAGAGCGGAAAAATCCCGAATCCAGGCAAAATCGCATTTCACACAGACCCGAAATCGGCGCCTTGATCCCTTCTCTCCTCCTCCGTCCCCTTTCTTTCTTCGCACCCCCTCTGCGATAATGAGAGTAGATTCGTGCGACCGGAAACCAACGCCAAACGGATAACCACACACCCACGATGACCGGCAACGAAATCCGACGGGCATTTTTGAAGTTCTTTGAAGGCAACGGGCACCGCATTGTGCGCAGCTCGTCGCTGGTCCCGATGAACGACCCCACCTTGCTGTTCACCAACGCCGGAATGAACCAGTTCAAAGACGTGTTCCTGGGCGCCGAACAGCGTGATTACCGCCGCGCCACCACTTGCCAGAAATGCGTGCGCGCCGGCGGCAAACACAACGACCTGGAAAACGTGGGCTTCACCAATCGCCACCACACCTTCTTCGAGATGCTCGGCAATTTCTCTTTCGGCGACTACTTCAAGAAGGAAGCGATCGCCTTCGCGTGGGACCTGGTCACCTCGCCAAAGTGGTTCGGAATTCCCGCGGAAAAGCTCTACGTAACCATTTTCAAGGGCGAGGACGGCATCGAGCGCGATGCCGAAGCGTACGAGCACTGGGTCGCGCAGGGCGTAAAGAAAGAGCGGATTTACGAATTCGGCTCACAGGAAAATTTCTGGGCCATGGGCGATACCGGCCCGTGCGGTCCATGCAGCGAAATTCATTACGACATGGGCCCAGTCGCTTCCGACAAAGGGCACCCCGACTGCGAATTTGGGTGCGCGTGCGGCCGCTACGTGGAAATCTGGAATTTGGTGTTTATGCAGTTCAATCGCGACGCAGCCGGGGCGCTGTTGCCGCTGCCGCGCCCATCGGTGGATACCGGCGCGGGCCTGGAGCGAATCGCCGCGGTACTGCAGGGGAAAATCAGCAACTTCGATACCGACCTGTTTCACCCGCTAATGGTGGAGGCCGCAAAACTCGCCGGGTTGCCCGCCGATAAGCCGGAAATTCAAGCTTCGCTGCGAATCATCGCGGACCACTCCCGCGCCGCTACCTTCCTGATTTCCGACGGAGTGGTGCCGTCGAACGAAGGCCGCGGTTACGTGTTGCGAAAGATCATCCGGCGGGCGCTGCGGCACGCCAAACTGATCGAAGGCAAATTCCCTTTCCTCTCCAAAATGGCGGCGGCGGTGCGTGCGGAGATGCGCGAGGCGTACCCCGAACTGGAGGAGACCGCGGCAAGAGTCACTAAAGTGTTGGACGAGGAAGAACTTCGCTTCGCCCGCACGGTGGATGTAGGACTGGCCAAGCTCGATGAGTTTATTACCGAGTTCAAAGTGGCCCAGGGAACCAGCGACGCCCCCGACGCGCTATCGGGCCTCAAGATCTTTCAACTCTACAGTACCCATGGGCTGCCTCCTGATTTCATCAAGGATGTCACTCACGATCAGCGGGTACCGGTTGCGTGGGGCGAATTCGATGACGCGATGCAGAAGGACCGCGAGTTGGCCAAAGCATCGTGGAAGGGCGGCAGCAAGGAAACCGCCAATCCGATTTACGGGAAACTCGCGGAAACGTTTAAGACCGGAACGGACTTTTACTACGGAACCACCTCGCGCGACTGCCACATTGAAGCGATCGTAACCAAGAACGGCCAAGTCAGCGAACTGAAGGCCGGCGAGGCCGGTGAGATTGTGCTGGATCGCACCGCGATCTATTCCGAATCGGGCGGCCAGCAGGCGGACACTGGATTTTTCTACGACAACGACCTATCGCTCGAAGTGGCCCAAGTGAACGGCGCGTACTACCCGATCACTGGGTTGATCGCGCACCGCGTAGTGGCCAAGGAAGATTTGCAGGTGGGCGACCGCGTGGCCACCGTGGCCGATGCCCAGCGTCGCGCACGCAACAAGCGCAACCACAGCGCGACGCACCTGCTGCACGCAGCGCTGCGCAACAACCTGGGCACCCACGTCAGGCAAGCGGGGTCACTGGTCGCGCCGAATCATTTGCGCTTCGACTTCTCTCATTTCGCCGCAGTGGATCCGGGCGAGCTGAAAGAGATCGAAGAAGCGGTAAATGAAGAGATCCTGCGGAACACAAGAATTACCACCGATCTGATGAACATCGATGACGCGCTGGCGTCGGGGGCGATCGCGTTTTTTGGCGATAAGTACCCCTCGGAAAACGTGCGCGTAGTGACCATCCTGGATGCGAACGCCCCGCACGGCTTCTATAGCAAGGAACTGTGCGGAGGCACGCACGTGGCGTGCAGCGGCGAAATCGGGATGTTCAAGATTCTCAGCGAACAATCGGTGGCGGCGGGGGTGCGCCGAATCGAAGCGATATCCGGAGATACCGCGCTGGCCGAGTATCAGCGCGCGCTAGCCACACTGCGGAGTTTGGCCAGCCGCCTGAATGCGGGTGAGGATGAACTTCTTGCCGCGGTCGACCGGCGGGACCAAGAAATCAAAGCGCTGGAAAAGCAGCTCGAAGAGTTCCGGCGGAAAGCAGCGGGATCGCTGGCTGACGACTTGTTAGGCAAGGTGCGCGAAGTGAAAGACATCCGCCTGGTGGCCGCGCGCGTGGCAGGGGTGGACCGGGACGGGATGCGGCAGCTGGTGGATACCCTGCGCCAGCGATTGGGTTCAGGGGCGGTGGTGCTGCTTTCCGGCGATGATGACAAAGTGTCGCTAATCGCAGGGGTTACCAAGGACCTCATCCCCCGCCTGCATTCGGGCAAAATCGTGCAAGAGCTAGCACGCCTGGTCGGGGGTTCGGGGGGTGGCCGGCCCGACCTGGCGGAGGCTGGCGGGAAAGACACATCCGCGATAGAAACTGCTTTGGAGCAATTGATTCCCGTCCTCGAACGAATGTTATAATTGCTGTAGCGCCAGAGGATTACGCACGTATGGGTATATGTGTGTGTGATCCCGTTTTGTTCTGGAAGTCGATTCGTCTCTGCCTTTCCCCCAAAGATGTCAACTCGGTCCATCACGGTAGCAGTTGCGCTGGGAGGGCTGTGGCTCAGTTCGGCTACAGCTACTAGAGCGCAAATTGCATCCTATGTAGACGAACATGGAAAAGTTATCTACACAAACGACTCCCCGTCGCCTCGGCGCAGCACTGTGAAATCCCGGGGGCGTTTCGACGGCCCGGCTCTGAGTGCCAAGCCGAACGATTCAACGGCCGCTTCCGTGGCTAGCCTGGGATTGGTTTCTTCCAGCAGCATGGATGGCGAGCTGGACCGAATCGTGCGCCAAGCCTCGGAGCGGCATAACCTCGATCCGGCGCTGGTGAAGGCTGTGATTGGGACGGAGTCGGGATGGAATCCGAAAGCAGTGTCAAACAAAGGCGCCCTGGGCCTGATGCAGTTGATTCCTTCAACTGCCGGACGCATGGGCGTGAACAACGCGTTTGACCCTGCGCAAAATGTGGATGGCGGGGCGCGGTATCTCCGTTCGCTGCTCGATCGGTACCACGGCAATCTGGAAGTGTCCCTAGCGGCTTACAATGCCGGCGAGGGTGCGGTGGAGCGGTTCGGCGGCGTGCCAGCGTTTCCGGAGACCCGCGCTTATGTGAAGAAAGTGACGAACTCATACTTCCGACCCGGCAGCGGCCGTGATCCGAAACTGTGGGAAGCTCCCAGACCCCCGGTTCGGCCGACCGTGACGCCCGATGGCCGGGTGATTTTTACGAACGAATGACGCCCAAGGCGCATACCCAGACCCTTCGTTCTCGCGCAATTCAATCCACCGCACCTGCGGCGCTGCTAGTTCTCGCGCTGCTGGGCTCCGCCTTGCCTGCCCACGCTCAGAAACGAGTGACGGTCCATGAGCAATACCAGCAGGCCGTCAATCTCCGCGACAAACTAGAAAGTAAGAACGAAAAGGATCGCATCCTCGCCGACTACAAGACCGCCGCCAACGCTTTCCGTAAAATTTTCATGAGCACCGCGAGAATCCCGGAAGCTCCGGATTCACTTTTTGCCGCGGCGCGGCTGTACCGCCAGATGGGCCGGCAGTTCGAGCCGGAATATTTTGACACCGCAATCGTCACCTATCGCTTCCTGCTGCGGTCCTATACCAACAGCCACTACCGTGCCGAGGCGCTCTTCAGCATCGGTCAGATTCAGCAGCAAGATATGGAGCGGCTGGACGACGCGAAAGCTACGTTTCAGGAATTCTTGAAGCAATTTCCGCACGACGAGAATTCGAACGACGCTCGCGTCGCGCTGGATCAGATCGCCGAAGCGCGTGCCGCGGCACCCCAAACGTCAGTTCCCGCGGAGACGGCTCCGGCTGTGCCGGATGCAAATTCGGCGGCTCCGGCAGCTCCCGCGAGCGCCGGTCCCCATGCTAACGACCAGCCAGCCAACGCAGGAACCTCGGGAGGCGCACCGGGCAGCAAAGGTTCGCGCACCCCCCGGGTGACCAACATTCGCTCGTGGAATGGGGACGACTACACCCGCATCGTGGTGGACCTGGATGACAGCGTGAAGTTTCAGTCCAGCCGAATCTTTTCGCCCGACCGTATCTATTTTGATCTGTACGGGGCGAAGCTGGCGCCGGGGCTGGCGGGCAAGACGTTCGACGTCAATAACGGCTTCTTGAAATCGATTCGCGCCGGGCAAAACAAGGCGGGCGTGGTGCGGCTGGTTTTGGACGTGGATAGCGTGCAGGAATATTCAGCGTTCCTGCTGCTGCACCCGTACCGCCTGGTCATCGACGTCCACGGAGAGCCGGCACCCGCCGAGCAAGCGCTGAATCGGTCGAAACAATCCGGGGCGAAATCGACTAATCCTACGCCTGCTGATAGCGCGAGTGCGTCCGACGCGCTGGCAAGTTCAACGGCGGCTGCGGATACGCCTGAACCGAAGCTGGCCGCGGCCACGCCGTCACCGGAGCTACCCGACAACACCCAGCCGGCTACCCCCATGCATCAGCCCAAAGAATTACCGATGCATCGCGTGGTGGCGCACAACAACCTTACCCCGGGGACCACGCCGGGTTCGCAACTAACCCACGATGGGCAACGATCGCTCACGCGCGCGCTGGGGTTGAAGATCAACCGCATCGTCATCGACGCCGGGCACGGTGGGCACGACACCGGGACCATTGGCCCGCACGGGCTGCTGGAAAAGGATTTGTGTCTGGACGTCGCCCTGCGACTGGGCAAGATGATCGAGGAACGGCTTCCCGGCGCGGAGGTCGTGTACACCCGCAAGGACGACACTTTCGTTTCGCTGGAGCAGCGCACCGCGATCGCCAATCAGGCGCACGCCGACTTGTTTATTTCCATCCACGCCAATTCCAGCCACGATCCGAAGGCGCGAGGAATCGAAACCTTCTATCTGAACTTCTCGACATCGCAGGACGCCATGGAAGTGGCCGCCCGCGAAAATGCTTTGGCGCAAACGCCTATCCACGACTTGCAGGACATGATTCAGAAGATCGCGCGGAACGAGAAGATCGAGGAGTCTAAGGAACTCGCCGGGGACATCCAGACTTCCCTTTCCAAGAAGCTGCAGCAAACCAACCATGCCGATTTGAGCCGCGGGGTAAAGCGCGCACCGTTTGTGGTGCTGATCGGGGCAGAGATGCCGTCGGTGCTGACGGAAATTTCGTTCATCAGCAACCCGGCTGACGAAAAGTTGCTGAAAAAGACCGAAGAGCGAGAGGTGGTCGCGGAAGGACTATTCCGCGGAGTGAGCAGCTATCTCGCGAGCCTGAATAGCCTCAACTTCAAGCAGCAGAAAGTGGTCTCGATGCGTCCCGCTTCCCTCGCGTCCGGTGGCAACACCAAATAAAACTCCAAGCGGGTGCACTTTCATAACGCCGCGGGCCCCACTTTGGACTTTAGCCTTTGCTCGATCTTGTCTATCGACGATGGTAATGAAAACTTTGCGCGAACCCATTCCACGGCCTGTTGGCTCAAGCGTTGGTGAAGCACATCGTCCTTGAGTAACCGCTCAATTGCCTCAGCCATGTTCTGGGGTTCGTGCTCGACCAGGATACCGCTCACTCCGTCCTGAATGGTTTCGCGAACTCCACCTTCCGCAACGGCAATGACCGGAAGCCCGCAGGCGTTCGCCTCCAGCGGAGCATATCCAAACGGCTCCAACCGGGGAGCGTAGATCATCAATCTCGCCCGATTGAGAATATCGATCAGTTCGGCGTCTTCGATCCGATGCTTCAGCTCAACTACCACTTCGAGCTGGCCGGCCAGCCTGCGGACGTGATCCAGATATTGAGAATCGATGCTGTTGGCGATCAAGACCAGCTTCGGGCGCAGCGTAGCAGGGACCTTCCCTACTGCCTGGACCAGGAAATCTGCATTCTTGGCCGGGGTTAAGGCTCCCACGGAAACAACGAACGGCTCGCGGCGCTTGTTTTGATTTACGAACTTCGCGGTATCTACGCCCAAGTAGCATACCGTTGAGTCGATGCCGAACGCCCGAAGGACGCTTTCGCGAGAAAAAAAAGAATTCACAAGAATCTCGTCGAAGGCCAACGCATTTGTTCGCTCTTCCCGGCCCAGAACTCGGATCCCCGAAAGCCTCGCCCTGCGGATCGATGCTTCCCACCAGAATCGAAGACGCAACAGGTCTTTCGCGGTCCAGGACATCGCCAGCCAAGGCAATTCAGGCAACGATTCATAGAAATGCCTCTTGGGCTCCTGCAGGTAAATAAAGGTCGGAATGTCGACGAAGCGGGCAATCGGCGGCGTGCCAGAGTACATACAGCAGGCAGCGAACAGTATGTCGAATCGCTTTGAACCGATCTGCCGTGCACACTCCCGCGAGTGCCGATGCAGCTCCCGCAGCCTGGCCCCGGCGCTCCACCGAAAGGGATGCAGCTTGCTCATCGGCGAGCGTGATGAATCCAAGTAAGGACCGAGCCTTAGAGGCACCACGTGCTCGGGCACCATCGTGTCTAGCGGTAGATAGGAACGATCAGCGGTCGGAGGGCACCATACTTCCACTTGGTGGCCCCGGGCAACGAGTCCACAGACATGGTCGTGGAGAGCCCGCTTGCCGCCGCCGCTCGGCAAATTGTGCCAAACCGCTATCCTCATTCGACCCTCGTCATGTCAAAGTGCCGATACCTGCAGACCATCTTCTGGCTTCCGCGGCGAAGCACTGTGAGGATCCTGGATCGCGCGCTCGACTTCAATCCACTGCGGAACCAAAATGCAAAGCACGTAGGCAGCGATCGTCCCCAATATCGCGCCAGTGATCCCCATTCTCTTCACGAATACGATCGAGAGCGCGATGTTTACAGCAGCCGCGGTGATGGAATAGATCATCTGGCCCCGCAACCTGCTGGAACTCGACAGAATGCACGATTGCGAACAGGTCGCCGCGTATATGACACTCCAGATTCCCATCCAAATCAAAAGGTCTGATGGGGGTAGCGCGGCCCGGCCGGCCCATTTCTGGATAATCCACTTTCCAAAAAAGACCAGCGGCAGCGCGAGTACCAACGTCGACGCAACGGTGACTGTAAAATTCACTCGAAAACTGCGGCGGACCCACGCCCGATCACCCCGCGAAAACGCTTCGGCGTAAGCAGGCCAATAGGACGGATTGGCCAACATTTGAAAAACCATGGTGTAGGTAAATAATCTCCAAGTGACGCTGTAAGGGGTTACCGCGGCTGCACCGCGGTAGTGAGCAATGATCAGATTATCAGTTTGAAAGAGAAACAGCCCCGCTACTTGGACCACAAAAAACATCCCGCCCAAACCGGTGAGTCTTTTGAGGGCGCTCCACGTGACCCGGTCGGGGCGAGGAATTAGCCAAGGTTTGGACCAGCCAAACGTCCAAATCGCGCTGACGCCGTTGACCAGCAAGACGGCGCCGGATACCGCAATGACCAGGGAAACCAACCCTCCCTGCAGCTGGGTTACCGCAACCAGCGCAGCCAGGCCCAGAATATTACCCGCGGCAGCCCAAGCATTGGCGATCGCGACTTGCTGGTAGGCGCCATAAATCTTAGGAATTAAGGACAGCGGAAGGCTCAAGGCAAAAATCGCGAAGGCGGTCCCCACCGCGGGCGCCACCTCTGCCCGCGCGGTGGCCGACTGAACGTTAAAAACCGAAGTCCACGGTACCGCGTGCCATAGCGAAAAAAACACCACCAGCAGAAAAGCGGCAATCCCCGACAGCGACCAGAAAGCGGCAGCGACATAGCCTTGGGCCAGGTCGCGGCGGTCATGTGCGTATCCTTCAGAAACCGCGTTGGTAAGACTATTACTCAGACCAAGGTCGGCGAGCGCCACCCATGCCATTGCGGTGCTGATGGTTACCCAGGCGCCGTAGCGTTCAGCCCCCAAATACCTAACGGTGAGCGGAACGGATATGAAACCGACGATCATGGCCACGCCGCGACCCGCTAATCCGGAGAATATGCCGCGGACAATTCCCACGTGGCGTCGCTGCGAATCACCTTGGACCTCGCCTTGGCCAAGAGCCAAGCGAATGTAGCGGACGGTAGAAAGGAAAAGGGCGCTCATGCGCCCTCCGGGCCAGTCATGACGGCTTTCCGCTTGAGTAGGATCGCGAGAATTTCACACTGCCTTTCCCGATCGACGCGCGCGAACTGGGAGTGTGCGTAAGAAGATGCTGCCGGTCCTTGTTCCGCTGGAACAGTTCCTCTAACGGTGGGCTCTAGTTTGGCATACCCAGTGTTTTTTGGCGAACCGGCCGCGAGGGCGCATCAGCGTATTCTAGGGCACACCGGGGGCATGCGACGATAGTCTTGAATCCCCGCCCATATACCCCGGCACCGCGAAAACTGGAGCCGCAGTAGACGCCGCATGAAGAGGAACGCCGGGTACAGAAACAGAGACAAAAAAGGCGCCGGCGAATGAAGACGCAACATCCGCAAGCACGAAGCGGTTCCGTAACGGTCGATGATTACCGAGTTTCCTCCGGTACTCGCGTTCACCTTATGCACCACGCGGGAGTCCGGAGCGGCGGCGAGCCGCCACCTGTTTTTGCGGAGGCGCAGGCAAAACTCGGTATCTTCCCAGTACAAAAAAAAACCCTCGTCCAGCAAACCAGCGTCTTCTATGGCCGCGCGGGCGACCAGCAGGCTGGTGCCATTTAGGGACTGGAACCAGTCATCTCTTCGCGGCTGGGTGCTGTTGCGCCCGTAGCCTACCCAGAGATTAACGCGCGCACCGCCCCACGCCTCTACGGTAGAAGGCGCGTCCGCGTAATAACAGATGGAGGCGACTGCTCCGATGCGTTGATCGGTAAGCAGCTTGGCAACCAGAGCAGAAAGCGAATCCGGAGCGGGCTTGGTGTCATTGTTCAGCAACCACACACAGTCGGCGTTGTGGGCGAGAGCGTAACGAATCGCGATGTTATTGCCTGCGGCAAAGCCCAGATTTTTGCCGCTCTCCAGCAGCAAGATATCGGGATGAGCAGAGCGAATTCTGGCCACCGAATCATCGGTCGAACCATTGTCGACGACGATGACGGTTAGGTGCGGATAGCGGCATTGCTTGAGCGAGTCAAGACACTCGATGGTGTCGCGCCACCCGTTCCAGTTCAGAACGCTACAAAAGACCGCCGGATTTGGGCTCGCCGCGACTGGCATCCTTTGTAATTGGTATGGATCAGCTACAGCACCGTTATTCATTCGATGATTTGATGTTATTACAGTTGATCAACTATGATCAATGCAGAACGCGGAGAGGCCGAAGACCCAGAGATCGAACACGGAGAGAAGATGGAACTGTTTTCAACCTATGGCGTCTAATTCATATATGAGAATTATCGATCGTTTTCGAATTGTGGCGATGCTGTGTCTGGGTCTGGCCACGGCTTTCGCCTTGCCGGCCGCTGCGGCGGCCCCTACTGCGCAAACCAGCGCTGGACTGCCCGATTCGTTCTCCGGATGGACGGGAGGTCCGCAGACGCCTTTGGAGCCGTCTACGGTGGCGGGTGCGGCCAGCACCGGCATCCTGACGGAATACGGCTACGTCGCGGGGTGGCAGCGCGCCTACACCAAGGACGGGCGCTCGGTAGAGGTTCGCCTGTATCAGATGAAGGATCCGAGCGACGGTTATGGTCTGTATTCGTTCCTGCGAGGACCCGAGATGCATGGAACGAACATTACCGAGCATTCGTCCATCTCGCCCACTCGCGCGTTGATGCTGCAAGGCAATTTCGTGGTGGATGCTACCGGAAAAGATTTCCAGGCGCTCGCGCCCGACTGGAAGGGGCTGGTGGCGGCCATCGCGCCGCACGCCGATTCTGGCGCTTATCCGATTCTGTGGCAGCATTTGCCGGAAAGCGGCATCGAACCAAAATCCGACCATTACCTGCTGGGGCCGCAAGGACTGCGGCAATTTTTCCCTCTCGCCGATGGCGACTGGCTAGGATTTTCCGACGGAGCGGAAGCGGAGGTGGCGCGCTATCGGGTGAACGGAAACGAATTGACGCTGCTGGTGGTCGACTTCCCTACTCCGCAGATCGCCACCAGCAAACTCGAACAATTTTCGCAGCGCTTCAATTTGAACGCAGCAATTCCGGGCGACGCGCGGCCAACGGTGTACGCCCGCCGAGAACTTACCCTGGTCGGTTTGGTGGCCGGCGCTCGCAGCCAGGAAGAGGCCGATACGCTGCTTAGCCAGGTACACTCGGCGATTCACGTCACTTGGAACGAACCGGGTAGTTCGTTTACCGAGCCAGGGATCGGGCCGATCATCGTCGGAATCATCGTTGGAACGGGGGTTATCTGCCTGTTCGCGGTGATTGCGGGAGTCGCTTTTGGGGGCGTGCGGTTGTTGGTGAAGCGCCTGCTGCCCGGGAAAGTGTTCGATCGCGACAGCCAACTGCAGGTGCTCCAGCTCGGCTTGGGGAGCAAACCCATTCAGGTACAAGACTTCTACGGGGTCGCCAAGCCTGATCCCGCCAAGCCCCCCGCGGAGTGAAAGACCACGCCGAAAAAGGGCGAGAATGAAAGTTAATCGCCGCGGCTCCGTGAGCGAACTGCGGGAGCCACTTCCCCGGATTCCAGGAAAGCGCCTTCCACGATCTTGCTGACGATGTGACCAATCAATATGTGCGATTCCTGGATGCGCGAAGTGACGTCGGAGGGCACGCAGATGCACAGGTCGACGCTAGTGGCGAGCTTTCCACCGGTGCGGCCGGTCAGTCCGATAGTGAATGCGCCCAGTTGCCTGGCCTCGGCCGCGCCGCGCAGCACATTTTCGGAGTTGCCGCTGGTGGAGATTGCCAGAGCCACGTCGCCGGACTTGGCTAGCGCTTGCACCTGGCGGGCAAAGACCTCCGCGAAGCCGTAATCGTTGCTAATCGCTGTGAGCGAGGAACTATTGGTGGTGAGGGCGATAGCCGCGAGAGCTTTGCGATTGGCTTCGTAGCGTCCGACAAACTCCGCGGCGATATGCTGGGCGTCGGAAGCGCTGCCTCCGTTGCCGAAGACGATCAGCTTACTTCCCTCGCGCAGGCGGCGCAGAATGATGGCTGCGGCTTCGGCAATGGGGCCGGCACAATCGGCGGCGAGTTGCTGCTTGACGGCCACGCTGGCTTCAATTTCGCTGACGATCTGAGCTTTAACGTCCATGTTCGCCTTCCGCCGGGGAGATGAAGCGCTGGGTGCGCGCGGCATAAAACGGCATTTTAAACATTGTTAGCGTTCTAAAAAATCGCGCGCGGGGCTCGCACAGGAACCGAAAAAGCCATTCGGCGCCGACGAATTCCACCCATTTGGGAGCGCGGGGCTTAACACCGGAAATGAAATCGATGGTGCCTCCCAGGCCATAGGCGCAGTGAACTCCCATGGCGGCCATGGCCGCAGCGTTGTCGTCAATCCAGTACTCCTGCTTGGGCGGTCCGAAACATACCACTACATGATGGGCGCGGAAGCCTCGAATGGGTTCGAGTATCTGTTGGTTGACCTGGCGATCGAAGGGATACGGCGCGATGGGTGGGGAGTAGCCGGCGATCTCCAGTTCCGGAAACGATCGCTTAGCGCGCCAACCGCGCGGGCATTGGATTCCTCGCTGGCGCCCAAAAGAAACAGACGTTGGGAAGTCCGTTGGCAGTGACCGGCCAGGTCGACCACAAAATTCGAGCCGTTTTGCCGGATAATTTCGTAAGCGGGATAGAGCAGTTTGCAAATCCCCTGCAGCACCCGGCCGTCGATGGTGTTTCGCGAACGGGTCAGGATTTCGGCCATGCGCCGGTCTTGGTGGGCTAAGGCGAAAATTTCCGCGTTTATGGTGGCCACGTGCACGGCCCGGCCAGGGCGCTGCGCAAAAACGTTATGCAGCGGGATCGAGTCCAGCATCATTCGTCCGCACTGCAGCCGGTAACCGTGGCTGCTACGCATCGCGCCGTGCGCCGGGGCCGCTTCAGGCGGGTAGTTCGCTGCGCTCATGCGACGCCGGCCTCCCTGTGAGGGTGAGACCCAAGCACGTCCCGACCACAAACCAGATCATCAGATATTCGCTGAATGCGAACGGATACTGCGAGGTATGCATGACGATCAAAATACACACTGGAACCGCTTGGGCGATCAACAGGAGCGGATTCAGATAGTTTTCCTTGCTGCGGAAATACGCGAACAGCGAGAAGCAGAACCACAGGAAGCTGGCGTAGGCAGCGAACCCGAAATGCTCGAGCAGAAATGCGTAGCCGTTCTCGGGTATTTTTTGCACGTCATCGCCAGTGCCTTTTCCCAAAAGATTGCCGGGGTCAATGAAGGCCCGTTGATAGAACCAGATCAAGCCTTCGGCGTGTGCCCCGCCGGGGCGGGAGCTGGTCAGCTCGCTGGTTTCCGAGTTGGCGAATTCGGCCAATGGGGTAATCACAATGGTGGCCACGGTTACTACCAACGCCAATCCGGCAATCAACACGTATTTCCGCCTACGGACCAAAATGTAGCCGACCGCGAGGACCACAAATATCCAGGAGGAACGGCTAAAGGTACAAAACAAAGCAATGCCGGAGAGCACCAGCATCAAATAATTCAGCCAATTTTTACGATAGAAATAGGCCAGCAGCAACACCGGCATGGCCATGGCAAAACCAAGGGCCAACGGGTCGGCGAAGGTGCCCATGGCGCGGAACGACGACAAGAACAGAAAAGCTTCGCGGCCAGCGGCGGTGCCGGAAACACCTTGATCCTCGAGCACGGTGACCGGGTCGTCGCCTTTGACGTCCATATTGTAGGTCGCGATGTTCGCGTGTTCTTTCCAGAAGTCGACGCGGGCAAAGAAAAACAGCCCGATGGCGACGACTGCCAGCACCGCCAGAAATACGATCATGTGGCGAAGGAAGCGCTTGGAGAAGTCCGGACGCAACCAGGTAAAGACCACGGAAACGGTAAGGATTTGCACCGGGTAGCACATCATGCGCAGTTTGCGAAGGCCATCGAGGCTGAGGTCGCCGAGAAACAGCGCGCCAAACATATACCGCAGAACGCAATATCCGGTAAACAGAAACAATATCAGCATGGGCCGAGGCCATTCCCATTGATATTCACGCGACGCCAGTACCAGGGCGTAGAGAAAGAGCCCCAGCAGCAGGAATTCCTTGAAAAGGATCGCGGCGCGGCAAAAATTCATCCCCGCTATTCGATTGGTGTAGAGGTAAGCCAGCAGGAAATTCTGGATATAGGCGGCCACGAAAACAAAATATAGGGCGTTCTCCTTCCAGTACCACAGCACCAGCAAGGCCGCCACCAGCACCAATTCGGAATAGAGCGCCAAAGTTACTCCCGTCCCCGCGCATTCATCATCGCCGGCCACCGCGGCGCGGCTGGCCCGAGGCGATGCCAGCGTGCTGCGGCGTCCATTTGCGCGCTTCCACCGCGAACGATCCCGCCGCCCGGGGTCATGAGAGTCACGAGCCAGCAAACGCTTCGGCACGCTCGGCGGTGTCCTCAAACGCTTTCATCATTTCGTAGGCGTAACGGTCCCAGGTAAATAGTTTAGCCCGTTCCAGCCCGCGCTCGACCAGCGTTTGACGCAGCGACTCGTCCCGCAAAATCCTCTCGATAGCCGAGGCAATCGACGCCAGGTCTTCGGGATCGGCATGCACGGCGGCCTGGCCGGTCACTTCGAGCAGCGCACCCCGGTTAGACGTAACCACCGGGCAACCGCAGGCCATGGCCTCGATGCACGGAAGCCCAAACCCTTCATAGAGCGAAGGATAAACGAAGGCTCGCGCCAAACTGTACAGCCCGGCCAGGTCCTCGTCCGCAACGTGCCCGGTAAAGATCACCTCATCCCTAAGGCCGGCGGCGAGAATCTCCGCGAAGATGCGGTCATATAGCCATCCCTCTCGCCCCACGATCACCAGGGACGCCGCGGTGCGGCCACTCTCCCGAAGCGACTGGAATGCACCGAGCAGCCGCGACAGATTTTTGCGCGGCTCGAGAGTGGCTACGCACAGCAGGAATTCCTGGGGCAAGGAGTATTTCTGGCGTAGCCGGCGCAGGACAGTGGGGTCTTCCACCCTGGCGAGGTTCGAGCGCACCGCCAGATCGATCACCCGAATATCGTCGCGCCGGCCGCCGAAAAGTCTTTGCAAATCCTTGCGTGAGGAATGGCTATCGGTGACCAGCAACTGGCTGGTGCGCATGGCGTGGCCACCCAGCGCCTGGAAATATAAGCGCGACGTCCGCTTCATCGTTTCCGGGTAGAGCCAAGGGGTTGCGTCGTGCACCGTCCAGCCATGCGGGCAACGGCACCACAGCGGCGGAGGGAAAACCGGAAAGTGCAGGAAGTCGAGATGCGAGACCGCGGGGCTAAAGGCAAAAAAAACATTTTTGGAGAGCAACTCACCACGCACCGGGAAAATTACCGGTTGGAAGTCGCCGCGAGCATCGGCAAAAGCGGGATGCACGTCTTCGGAAAAGAACAGGACGTATTCGTTTTCCTGGTCAAGACGCAGCAGCGCGCGCGTCATTTCGATGGCCACCCGCTCCATGCCGGTTAGCGGGCGCCAAATGGCGGTGAGATCGATGCCTACGCGCATTCACTTCGCTCCACAATCCCCTGTCCTGCCGCGAGTTGGGAGATCACTTCCAGCATTTTACAACCCTGCCGGCCGGCGTCGAACTCCCGCGCGGCGCGCTGGCGAAGGCGTTCGCCGCGGGCTCGCGCTTTCACCGGATCCTGCAGTAGCCCGGCGATTTCCGCGGCGAGCGCTTCGGAATCACCGACCGCGGCGTAGGCGGCGTCCTCTCCGGCTACTTCACGGATCGAACCAGAATCAAACGCCACCACCGGCAGCCCGCAGGCCATCGCTTCGACCATGGCAAAGCCGAACTGCTCCATCCAATTGGGGGTGATCAGGCTGGGCTGGCAGTAGACCACAGCGGCGGCCATTTTTTTTCGTACTTCGCGATTCGGTAGCGCACCAAAAAACTCCACCCGGCCGGAGAGCCCTAATGAGTTCGCGAGCTTCCGAAATGGCTCCGACGACCCGCCGCCGACGACCCAGAGCAGGACGTCCTGTTTCATTCGGTCGCGCAACGCCTGTACCGCCGCGAGCAACAAATGGAGGCCCTTGGAGCGCTGCAGGCGCCCCACAAAAAGTATGACCGGAAGCCCGGCGCCCGCGGGGGAGCCCTCACCGCGCGCGCTGGCAGTCGCGGTGGAGATTCGCTCCGGTGAGTGTGACTGATCGACGCCCGGATAAATCTGGGCTATCCTCCCGGCAAATCCCGGAGGCAATTCCATGGCCTCCCGCGCCGCGTGGGTAACGCAGATGACCGCGTCGGCGCGCCTCATCACCGCACTCGCGCGGCGGGCAGCGGTCCAGATCCGATTGTAGCGTCCGGGAATATTTTCCCAGCGCACCACCACCAGCTTTTGCTGGGGGCGGATGGCGCCTGCGATCTGGTGGGTAAAGCCAAAGATAGGATCGGAAACATTGATGATGTCGTGTTGGAGGACGGCGTCGAGATAGTTCAGCATGTACGATCCGATTCCGATTTTATAATCGAGCCCCCGGCGAATCCAGTTCCATGGCGCCAGATCGCTGACGCTGCGATACCGTCGCAGGCCTATGGCGCCCAGTCCCAAAGCTTCGAGTTGCGCGCGACAATCGTCTACCGGAGTGCCGGCAAAAAAGAAAGTGAGGTCATAGCGATCGGCGAACACACGATACGCCGCGATCTCCGCCAGGTTGGGCCGGGAGGCCCGCACGATCGCCATGGACTGCTTCGCAAATACCATTTTTGAGGTGTGGTCCACGCAGCCTGCCGGGCACTGGATGGGCGGCCGCCGTTTACCTCCCAGTGCCTTTCAACACCACTAGCGCAGTGCGCAGCAAGATTTGTATATCGAGCTTCAAATTCCAGTGCTCGATGTATTCCATGTCGCAGCGCATGTTGGTTTCGAAAGATGGATCCTGGCGCGCCGCCACCTGCCAGAAACCGGTGATTCCAGGGCGAACGTCGAGCCGCCGCAAATGATCGAGGTCGTACTGTTCGTAATCGTCCAAGGGATGCGGACGCGGACCGACCAGGCTCATCTCGCCGCGCAGCACGTTCCAGAGCTGGGGCAATTCGTCCACGCTGTATTTGCGCAGAAACTTTCCCAGGCGGGTAATCCGCGGATCGTCCTCGATCTTGAAACACGGGCCGTCACGTTCGTTGCGGTCGCGCAGGGAGTCCTTGAGCGCGTCGGCATTGGAAACCATGGTGCGCAGTTTGAGGCAGGCAAAGGTGCGGCCTTTCTTGCCGACCCGCCAGGAGCGGTACAGCGCAGGTCCAGGTGAATCCAAGCGAATCCAGATAGCGGCGATACCCAGAATCGGCGCGGAAAGAATCAGCGCGAGCGACGACACGGTGAGATCGAGCAAGCGCTTGGCAAACAAGCCCAGCGCGGGGATCGGTTCCCAGTGCAGTTCCATCACCGGAAAGTCGCCAATTTGGCGCACCGGAGCGCGCCAGCCGAGGCCGTCGTAGAGATCCGGGACTACTTTTACGTCCAGCCGGTGGAAGCGCGCTTCCATGAAAACCTGCTTGACCAGCTCGCGTTCCGAGGGAATGGTAATGAATACTTCGTCGATGAATTCGGCGCGCGCCACACGCGACAACTCTTCGATCTTTCCCAACATACGCGGGTCGCCGCAATGGTTGCCGTCTAAAAATCCCTTGAAGTGATAACCCAGCAGCTTGTTGGACTCCAGCTCGCGGGCCAGCGCCTGGCCCACCCGGCCGGCGCCCACGATCAAAGCGTTGCGTGCGCCGACGCCCTGCTCGACGCGGCGCAACACCAACTGGTGCTTGGCGTAGCGCCAGGCGACCAGGGTGAGCACGTTGAGCAGCGAGGCGATGGCCACGATCATCCGGGAAACCACTTTGACGCCGGAAAGATAAATAAACGCGGTGAGCAGCAGGGTGGCGAAAAAGACGGCATTCACCACCGCGCGCGATTCCCGCGAAGAAGAGCGGGTGGGCGGGGTGCGATAAAGGTTCTGCCCCTGGCAAAAGAGCAGAATCAGCGCCACGTAAAGCAGCAGGAATCCCCAGTATTGCGAAAACATCTGGTGCTCGGGCACCCGCAGCCGGCCGGTCATGATCAGACTGCGCAAATCGGCAGGGGCAAATCGCAGATAGTAGGCCACCAACGCGTTTAAGACCACGCAGCAAATGTCGATTAGCGCGTAGGCGGCTTGAACCCAGCGGCCAAATCCTTTGTATTTTCGTCGCCCAACTTCTTGTTCGACTGGCTCTGCGCCATTCGAAGTGGGCCAATCCGGACCGGCAGGTGACGAGGGTGCCGCGACCGGCTCAGCCACCGGCGTGGGATGCACACCAGCAACGCCGACGGCAAAGGAAGCCGAGGTCCACCAAGATGAGGAGCGTGATTGCATCAATTCACCGTTGCGGCCGCGTCATTCGTTTCGGGGCAGACCCGCGAAACGCGGCCGGAAGTGGCTTGGCCCAGAATGGCTTCTACCTGATCGCGCCGTTTGGTGCGAAAATACCAGTCCATGGTGCGATGCAGGCCGTCGATAAACTTCACTCGTGGTTCCCACCCCAAACGCTCGCGCGCCAAACGGGTGTCCGCGACGCGATTCATAGGACCGGTGGGCATTTCCGGATGCAGCTCGATGCGCGCCTGATGACCTGAATAGCGCAGGATTTCTTCAGCGGCGGCGAGCACCCGGGTGCCTTCGGTGGTGCCCAGATTGATGCACGCGGCGTCGTCAACCAGCTCCGCAGCGCGAATGGTTCCGTCCACAATGTCCGCAACGTAGGTCCAGTCGCGCACCTGCTCGCCGTTGCCCCACACCACGAACGGGTCCTGTTTCAAGAACGCCCGGGCGATCATGGCGATCATGGAGTGCTGTTCGCGGGCGCGTTCGCCGTAGACCGTAAAATAACGGCAAGAAACCGAGCGCAAACCGAACTCGCGGTGATAGGCCTGCAGGGTTTGCTCGGCCATTACGTTCGCCCAGCCGTACATATTGTCGGCATCGAAGGGCGGTCCGGCTTTGTCTTCGCTCAGCCGCACCACCTGGTGGGGATCGATCTGCAGGTAGGTGGGATAAACGCAGCCCGAGGACGCGTAGACCACTTTGCGAACCCCGGCCCGCGCGCAGGCCCGAAATACCTGCCCATCCAGAATCAAATTGCCGGCGCAATCCGCCTGGTGGCGGCTAACGTAGCCGCGTCCGCCGTGATCGGCGGCCAGGTGAAACACGATGTCCATTCCAGCCACGGCTTGGCGCACCACGGAAGGTTCGAGAAGATCGTTTTGCTGGAATTCGATGTCGCAGAATTTGAGGTGCTGCCGCAAGTTCTCAAGCTTGCCGCTGCTCAAGTTGTCGATCACTCGCACCCGCGCGCCGCGCTCGACCAGCGCATCGACTAGCGCCGAACCGATGAAAGACGCTCCTCCTGTTACTAGCACCCTGGTATGATCCCAACGCATCGCTCCCACCTCCCCGCCCTGCACATTTCGAAATTCTTGCGCCATAGTCTTGCTACCCACGGCCTTCCCGGCCAGCGCCGGGGCGTGGTTCTTCGGACGGCACGACGGTGCGGTCCGCATGTCCATTTCGCGTGCCGTTGTGCAGCATGCCCTGAACGCTGCCACGGACGGTGGTAAACACTTCGAGCGCCAAAGCTTTGGCCGGGTCACCCGCATCGCGGGCGTCCCAACGCTGGGTTCCGAAGGTCCAGGCGATGGCCGTGCCCAGCCCCAGCAACGCGCCCAGCAAGGCTAATAGCGAGCGCGGCGGAAAGGATTTCCTTTCCGGCACGTCAGGGGCGTCGAGCACTTTCACGCTGGGAATTTCCTTGGCTTCCTGGACCTTGGCCAATTCGTATTCGCGGGTCAGCGTTTCGAAAATCGCTTCCTCGACTTTGGTGCGGCGCAGCAGGTCTTCGTAACTCACCCCCAGCAAGGGCAACTTACGGATGCTGGGATAAAGCGAATCGATGTTTTGCGTCTCGGTGGCGGCGGAGGAGGATGGCGCACCCTGACTGTTGTCCGCGGTAGCCGGGCTGGTCGAGGTTCCTTCCGGTTTTCCACCCATCTTGAGAATCTGGCGCTTCAACTCATCGATGCGCGCCTGGGTGGAGCGAACGCGTACGTTATTGGGGGTATAAATCTGCTCCAATCCTTGCAGCGTGGTTTCCGCAGCGATCAGTTCGCCTTCCAACTGCCCGGCCGCTTCCAACATGGCCTTGCCTTGCTCTTTGATATCCAGCGCGCCTTCCTTGCTGGAGAACTGGCTAAAGGCCTTTTCCGAAGATTCCAGGTCCTGGTTGACCTGCGATAAACGGCCCTCGAGAAAGACCCGCTCGCGGTGCGCCGATCCGGTATTGAGATCGACCAGAACGTGGTTCAGCTGTTCGATGTATTCCTGGGCCATGGCCGCGGCACGGTAGCGGTCGTGGTCGACCACCCGCAATTCGATGATTCCGGTCTTCTTGTCGATATTGATTTCGGTGCGCGAGGAAAGCCGCCTGCGCGCGGATTCCGCGGTCGAAGTGCCGTACACCTTGCGCAGGTTGAACTTCCCGATCAAATCGTCCTCGACGGTACGGCTCTGCAATACTCCCGCGAACAAGTCTCCGGTGGTCTTAATCCCTAGCAGCTCGCTTCCGATCGACGTCAGCGCGCCGCCGCCAGATCCTCCGCTGCTTGACCCGCCGCTTAACGCCGAAAGCATCATTCCCAATCCCGCGCCCGATTGATCGGGCGGCATCAGCCTGGCCACCGACTCAAACCGCACCGGAATCAGCAGCGCCAATCCCAGAAACAACAGCAACCCGTAGAGAGTAAACTTCCCGAGAAAAGCGCGGCGATTCCACAACAACCGCAGCTTGGCGATGGTGTCGGGCCGGTTGCGCTGGGCGCCGCCACTTTCCGGAAGCGGGTCATTGCCGCCATTGCCGCCGCGCCGCGTGAAATCGAAGTTCTCACGCTCGCTCGAGCTGTCCGTCGCCGTTCGCAACTTCCCGGTCATAATCCGCCTAAATCGCCGCGCGCAGGGTATGCCTGGTAAGGCCCCAGCGCCTTACTTTCCGAAGCGCGGCTCGAATGTAATGGCAATCGAAGACGTCCAATTCGATTGCGGTGTTGCTGCTAGAATCGGAAAGACCCAATTCTCGCGCTGCACAAAAGCTTCAAAATGCCACTGCCGTTGCCAGGCGTACTGTGCGCGGAGCGATACGTCTTGGATCGAACCGCCGCCAGGAATGAAATCCTTGGCAACCCGTTCGTGGCGGCCGGACGCTTCCAGCCAAGTGCGGGTGGTAAACGAGTAGCGCGCCCAAAATTGCTCGCCTTGGCCTTCGCGGCCCACCCAGTTGCCGATCAGGTTGCGTTCGTTGGTGGAAAGATCGTGATAGAACAAATCCCAGTACAGAAATTCTCCGTGGTTACTGCGCGAGGTGTGCACGTCGGTGTACACCCCTTCGCTGCGTATCTCCAGCTTGGGGATGAGCGGCACATGTGACAAATACAAGCCCGGGTTGAGGGCGGCGCGCCGCGGCGCGTCCACCGGACTGGGATCGTCGGAAGCGATGGAATCGAGATAAACGGTGAGCCAGTTGCGCACGAAGGGCAGCCGGTAAGAGAAATCAAACCCGCTGGTGCGCTTCCCAGGGTTGTTGTTGTCCCCGTAGTAGACCGACGACTTCCCAAAGTCGGTGTACGAATTAAACATCGCGGCCAAGGTCAATGGACGGCCGACCCCGCCGATTTCCGCCATGCGGCTCCAACCCAGTTCAAGATTTTGGGTGGGCTTAAAACTCACTTTCTCGGCGTGCAGCATCGGCCGCGGCGGAAACTCGTTTCCGGATAGCTTGCCAAAGAACGCATCCACTTTCATTGGACCGAGCCAGGAAAACAGCCACGGCAGCTGGAACGGCGCAACCCGGCTGACTCGAAACATGTATATCGGCACGGCATTATTGCTGATCATCATCGCGCCGCCCTCTCCGGGGCCCCACCACAAACTCTGTTTCCCAAACGAAAAATCCCAGTCGGCGGCAATGCCGCTGATGTAGGTATCCAGCAACTCGAAACGGTCAACCGCGGGAACCGGCACGGCGGGCTGAACCGGATTGCGGTCGTCGAAGGCAATCGCTTGCTCGGCGGCGCTGGAAAGCGCGGGAATGCCTGGCGCGACCTCGAGCTCGCCGCGCGAATACAATACGAACCGTCCTTCACCAACCCATCCGGAGTAGCCGGTATCGTTGTTATAGCCCTGGCTATATGGCCGTCCATAGTCATTCGTTATGGTCTCACCAAAGTGGTAACTATCCTCCACCGGCCTTCCCACGATTTCCATGGAGCGGGTATACAGCGACTCGAGCTGGGCGTGATAGGCTCCCTCTGCGCCCGGATCGGCATCGTGCAATTCCCGCGCGAATTCCACCGCCAGCGCGTCATAGATTTTTTCGGCTTCGTGCGATTGCTTTTCTTCGCTGCGCAGGCGGTCACCCGCATCGGCGACCAGTTGCGCGCATTCCGCGCGAGTCCACGGACGAATGTCTAGAAAATCTCCCTTCACGTAGCCCATCGAGGTGAGCCGCAGGATCGCGGGGTAAACCCAGCTATCCACCGCAACGAACGGGCTGCCGGTAAAATGCCTGCGTCCGCCGGTAGATTCTTCACGAGTCTCGGCGTAGGTATTCCAATCCCCTCCGCCAAGTTCAGGGTCGTGGTGCTTGCGATAAACCTGCTGGCTGGCTAAATAGCCAAGCGCTTCACCGGCCAAAACGTCGGTGGGAAAATGCTGCTTGCCGGTAATTCGCGCACCGCCGATCACCGCGGCCGCGCCATAGGCCAGCATCGAAGTGAGCGGACCGGGATACTCGTGGGTAATCACTCCGGCGATTGCCGACGCCACCGCGGCATGGGTTGACGGGAACGATTCGCCGCCCTGCCAGAAGCGTCCGCGGTAATCGTCGGAGAGCGGGCGTTCGCGTCCAAAGCCGTAATCAAAGGCCTTGGCCAGCGCGTAGCTATTGAGTGCGGCTTCGGCGGCTAACAGTCCGGTTTCGCGCTTGTGGTCTTCGTGGGTCAGATCGCCGAACAGGAACAGTCCCGCGCTGGCGGCGCCCAGCGCGCCCACGCCGTAGTTCGATAGTGTGTCGCTATCGCGCAATCGCTTGGGGGAATTCGATAAATGCTTGCTGACTTCGGTATCGGTGGCCAAGGATCCCCCGAGCACCGCGCCCATCGGCAAAAGCCAATCCGCATCCTCCCAGCGCCAATGCGCCGGACTGATCCAAATCGCTTTTTGGTCTTCGGCCAAATGTTTGAACAAGTGCAGCCCCAACCTGTTATCGGTTTCCTCTGACCTTTGCGGCGGGTCAGGGTCTCTGTTAACCGGCGTCACCGTGCGGGCGGCCGGGGTGGTCGCGCTCGGTGGCGAACCGGCCGCCGCATCGTTCTGCGGCCACGCTCCGGCATCCGATGCGGTGAGTAAGGTCGCCGCAATCCCCAGTGCCACGCTGATCGTCATCCGCAGCCATCCTCGGTCTATCAACACGATCCGCTAGTAATGCAACGCGATAAATACGGTGCTGGCCACCGAAGCCGCTATCTGCGCCGATTGGAACACGTTGGCCCACGGGAAACTGATCCCCAGCGATCGCTCCGGGACTACCACGGCATCTCCCGGCGCCAGGGTGCCATTCAAGTCCTGGCCGCTCCACATTGAGAGTGTTCCGTGCGAGCCGATTACCGATCCGTCGGCACGAATTACGAAAATCTCTTTCTTGGCGGCCATCGCCGTGGGCCCTCCGGATTGGCTGAGATACCAGCGGGCGCTCTTGCCCGGACGATAGGCCACCGCAGAGGGATTGAATACCTGGCCTTCGACCATCACGAAGCTGGGCCGCTTGGGAATCAGGAGCGTGTCTCCGGTGCGTACCGTGATGTCGTCCTGGGTATTCTTCCAACGATCGATCTTCGAAGAAATACGGATGTTGACGCGTCCCACCGGAGGGGTATTCGCGAGTTGATCGAGAGTGTTCTGCCATTGTTGCAGGACCGCCGCCTTGGCTTCTTTTTGTCGGGTGTCGGTGTCCGGCAACAACTGAACGCTCGCTTCGGCGTCGCGGATGCGGCGCACCATTTCGTCGCGGGATTTGGATTCAAGTTCGCGGACTTGTTCCCGCTGCAGAATCGCCCCATACGGATACGCGTCGGGCTGGAATCCGCCGGCACGTTCGAGCACCGAACTGAGGCGCTCTCCGGGACGAATGCCGTAGGTTCCAGCGTGGACCACTTCACCGCGCAGCGCGATCGACGCGCCCAAATCCTGCCAGCCAGGAAGCTCGCGAATGGTCAGCACGTCACCGTTGTGCAGCGGAAGGTCCGCAGTGGGATCGCCCGCCAAGGCTGAGGAAATGACGACGTCACGGTTCTGGGCGACCACTTCGGTGTGCTCGCCTTGGGAATATTGGGTCAAGTCGGCCAGTTGGGTGTCGGCGCTGGCTTTCAGTCCACCGCCTACGTGGATCAGGTCCGCCACTTTCATGTTGGTGGTCAGCGGGTAGCGTCCGGGGCTGCCCACTTCGCCCTCGACGTATACCGTCGCGCCTTCAATGGCCGCCGGCTTGCGATGTACCAGCAAGCGGTCGCGCGGCGCGAGATCGATGTTGGCGGCCACGTCTCCGGCCATCGCTTCCTTGAGACTCACGCTAAAGATCTTCAAATTGCCGTCGGGAAGGTAGCGAAACACTTGCGCGTCGTCCGATTCAGCCTCGTCGGAAAGTCCGCCGGCCAGATGTACCGCATCGCTCAAATGAATCTGCCCGGTGGTCGGATAGGTTCCCGGCCGGCGCACTTCGCCCACCACCGCAACCGTAGGCGGGTTTTCGAAATCGAAGCGGCTGTAAATGCGCACGGTATCCATGGGCTGCAGGATCGGAGACTGCGCGGGATTCTTCAGCGCGTCAGTCAGAACGAAGCTGGTCACCTCCGGACGGTAGTCCGGCGCTTCCAAGTGAATAATTTCGGCGTATTGCGAGTCGGGCTCCGGCAGGGTGTCCTGGAACGAGCCGACCACGTCGGTGACGTGCATCCCGGCGCGGTAAGAGTATTTTCCGGGCCGCAGCACGTGGCCTTCGAGATAGACGACGTCCTCGTTGTAGTCCGCGATCGGGAAGATTCGGACGGTGTCGCCGTCCTGAATGGCGAACGCCTCGAGTTTAACGTGAATCGCGGCGGGATCCGCTGAGTCCGGAATATCGACGCTGAGCATGGTGCGCTTCTCGTGGGCGATCAGCCGTTGCACTTCGATGTGGCGGAGTGTGGCGATGGGCAGAATGCCGCCAGCGAGGTCCAAGGTCTGCGCGAGGTTGGTTTCCCCATGCAACTCATATATCGCCGGACGCCGCACCATTCCCTGCACCGTTACTTCCGGCCCCAGCGGCGGGACCATTATGCTGTCGCCATTTTCCAGCGGCGCGACGTTATCGCGGACCCCGTGCAGCAACATATCGTACACATCGACGTCCTGCACATCCTGCGCTCCGCGCATGTGCCGCAAGGTGCGCAACGAACCGCGCGCAGTGGGCCCGCCGGCTTCAAGCAGCGCATTCATGGGAGTCGATAGCGCAGAAATATCGTAGGCCCCCGGGCGCTCGACGTCACCGACCACGTATACCCGAATGGTGCGCAGGCGGGTGAGCGACACCGATGCCGACACATCTTTGAACTGGCTGCGCAGCACCTGTTGCACCGAATCCTGAACTTCCGAGAGTTTTTTGCCGCTGACCATCACCGGACCGACTTCGGGCAGACTGACCCGGCCTTCGCGGTCGACGGTGCGGGTAAACCGCTGGGTCATCCCGCCCCACATGTCGAACGACAATCCATCCCCGGGACCCACCACATAGTCCGGCCCCGCGGGCATATCCATGGGAATCAATTGCATGTCCCGGGTGCCATTTTCGAAAACGTCCAGGCCGAAGCGGCGCAAGGTGGGCAAGCGCGGAGACGCTTGGATGTACATATCGTAGAGCGAAGGCAGATCGGGATACGGGTTAACCTTACGCACTAACTGATAGCCGACGTTGTAGTTCTGTGTGAAGTACGGCCGCAGCTCCGGTCCGCGTTGTACGAAACTGCCGCCGGATGCCTGGTACGCCCCGGCCGGCGAATAAGGACTGTAACCGCCACCCATGCTTGGCGAATAACCGCCAGCACCCATTCCCCCTTGTCCCGAACCGAGCATCGAAGCAATCGCTTCGGCATCAAGTCCTGGAGTGGGAACCCCGGTGAGGCCGCCGGAAAGGTCCGAGCCACCCATGCCCATACCCATGCCTCCACCGCCTATGCCTAGGCCTGCTCCACCCATGCCTCCACCGGACATTCCCGAAGATTCGCCGGAAAGACCAGCAGCGAAACCACCACCCATCCCTCCCATACCGCCGCCCGAGGAATCACCCACGTCATCGCTGGCCCCAAAGCGCGTCTGGATCAGCGAAGGTTGTGACGGATTGCCCATCTGGAACTGAAACGGATTCAGCGGGTTCTGGGGTTGGAACTGGTCGTTCGGTGTGCCTGGAATATTGAATTGCGGCTGCATCGGAAGGAGTTGCTGCGGGTTGACCCCGCCGGGAATAGCGCCGCCTTGGGTCTGTTGCAGTCCAGGCGCGGAACCGGATTGCGCCGGGCAGTCGGGATCCGTTGCCTGGGTGCACCCCCGCTCCCGGGCCAATTCTTCGCGTTGCTTCTTCCCTGCAGCCAAGCGCTCCTGTTCCTCGTCCTGGGCCACCCACTTAGCGCGTTCCTGGATCACCAGCTCCTGTTCCTTAGCCATTGGCGATTCCGGATTGACCCGGGGCTGGAGGTATCCATACTTTCGCAGCAGGTTGGTAGCGACGGCACGAAGGCGAACGTCGGTCTGCAAGCGGTCCAAGACGGCGAGGTCGGTGAGGTCGGTATCGGCGAGCACTTGGCCTTGATTGGTGGCGTCGCGTGCGATCCATTCTTTAAGATCGACCATCAAGCCCGGCTCTTGCTGCAACACCGTAGAAATCTCGGTAGCGGAGGCCGCGACCAAACCCAGGTTCTCGCGTGCCAAGTCCGTCGGGCGAGCCGCTTTGGCCTCGCGGTTCTGCTGCGACTGGGTTTGCGCACGAGCCGATTCGCTGGGCCACAGGCTAGCCGAGCACAGCAGCGCTAGGCTCGCAATGACCAAAAACCAGTACGGAACTATCGATGAACTGCCCGCCCGCGAGCATCGCGAACCTGTTTTCACATTTTTCGTCATCGTATAATTCGCCTCTAAGGTTAGAGCGTACAGCAGCTTAGCCGGGTTGCTCATACCAGCTGCGCGCCTCCGCGCAGGGCGCCGAGCATGCCTTCTTCGGAGGACTCCACGCGATTCGATCGAATCTCCATCGAAAGCCAGTAGCAAATCGTGGCGTCACGATTGGGCGCTATGCCCAGAACCTTCAAACGCGGATGGGCGACCAGCATCTCGGTGAACTGCTTGGAGAGCTGGTCGGAGGAATCCAGCGCCACAATTAGAAAGTCGGGCGCCGTCGATTCCACCGCGGCACGCACTGCGGAGTCGTGGTCCACTTGCCCGACGATTTCGATGTCTGGCTGGTCGGAAATGGTCGCCAGCACCAATTCTCGCATCAAGCGCGGCTGGTTGGCGACTAGCACCCGGATAACCTTCATGGCGTCCTCCATATGCGAAGGGCGATTATCTCGTGGGCGTGGGGTGGGCCGGTAGGGCCAGCAGGGTACAAATGGGATTCAGTGTGTCGTGGGGAAGGGGTACTACATGGTACTGGTTTCGTACTGCATAGAAACCATTAGTTTTGAGCAGAATCTAATGTACGGTCTGGCTCCTCGCCGATGGCCCGATCATGCCCTCGCCGTCGCCTGTCGTTACGGCTTGGGCTCCTCGGGGCGGGTGCGGGGACCCAACCCATCGCGGACAACTCGACCGTAAGTGTCCGGGTTAACAATCGACGTGTGGAGTTGCCTAAACAGCAGTAGGCGCAAAGGATTTAGGGAAACCCGTAGCGCTCCCGAGGTATCCTAGCTACCTGCAACCGCCATGACAGTTGGCTGGGACATTCGGCGCATCGGCGCTGATCGGGCAGTCCCTACCCTTGGGAGATAATCGTTGGCCACTACATTTGGCGGGAACACGGCGAGGCTAGCCGTCTACGCCGCGTTATGGCTGTTCTTGTTCGTGCCGCAGATCAGCAGGGGGCAAGAAGTAGCGGCCCAAGCCCAAGACGTACCAAAGGACCCGCCCGCGCTGGCACCCAGCGCGGCTCAGAGCCCGGCTCCGTCTCCGAATCTGGCGACTCAACAGTCCCTGCCAGCACAACCGGGGCCCCACAGCAACAAACCGCAAAACGACCGCCTCTTCCTGGTGCTCCCTAACTACACTACCGTGGAAGGCGAGGGAGTAATTCACCCGCTTACCACCAAGGAAAAGTTCCAAATTTCCGCGGATGGGATGTTCGACCCCGCGGAATTCGCCTTCGTTGGGGTGGTAGCGCTGGTAAATCAGGCCACCAACGACAACCCCGAGTGGCACCAGGGGCTAAAGGGGTATGCGAGACGTTATGGAAACGCGTTTGCCAATCAGGCCATCGGTAATATAAACACCGGAGCGATCTGGCCCACGTTGCTTAAGCAGGATCCCCGGTATTTTCAGCTGCAAAAAGGATCGTTCACCCACCGCTTCATCTATTCGGCCTCGCGGATTATAATTACTCGCACCGATTCGGGGCACGCCCAGTTCAATTTCTCGGAACTGCTGGGCAATATGACCGCGGCGGGCATTTCCAATGTATATCAGCCCAGGCAGGAGCGCAGCGTAGGGAACACCATGGACACCTTCGGGACGCAAATCCTGTACGATGCTCTTGCCTTCGAACTTCGCGAATTCTGGCCGGACATTCGGCATAAATTCGTCCACAAATCCAAATGAACGGAGCTTTGGTTGGTAGCTCGGAGCCGGAGGGGCTCCGGCAATGCCGGCGCGCACCCAGCGGAGGGCCCTGGATTACCATTGACAACAGGGTAGTAGATTCAGTAGCTTCACCTTCCTTGTGAAAACGTTTCCTCGCCGGTTGCAAGGCCTGCGACGACCTCGGTGGGCGTAGATAAATGCTACTAAAGAACTTGCGCGAAGAAGTGCTGGATGCCAATCTCGAACTGGTGCGCCGCGGCCTGGTCCTCTACACCTTCGGCAATGCCAGCGGTATCTCCCGCGAAGAGAATCTAGTCGCGATCAAGCCCAGCGGCGTGCCCTACGACGAGCTGAGGCCCGAGCACATGGTGGTCACCGACCTCGACGGCAAAATCGTCGACGGCAACTATCGCCCTTCTTCGGACCTACCCACCCATCTATCACTTTACAAGCAGTTCGCCGGCATCGGTGGCGTCGCCCATACCCATTCCGAGTTCGCTACCGCATGGGCCCAAGCCGGCCGCTCGATCCCCTGCTTCGGCACCACCCACGCGGACTATTTCTATGGCCCGGTACCGGTGACCGATGAGCTGACCCCAGGCGAAATTGAGACCGAGTACGAGAAAAATACGGGTGTTGCAATTTGCCGTGCCTTTGAGAACATCGACCCGCTGAGCGTGCCTGGGGTTTTGGTTCGCAGCCATGCGCCATTCTGCTGGGGGGTAGATGCAGCCGGCGCCGCGCACAATTCAGTGATTCTAGAAGCGGTGGCAAAAATGGCATACTTCACTGCCTCGCTGATGGACGAAGAGAAAGCGATTCCGAAAGCGTTGCACGACAAGCATTTCCTGCGCAAACATGGCAGCAAGGCTTATTACGGACAGACGGTGACAAAACCATGAATCCAGCCTTTGCTTTCCTGGTGGCCGATCGCCTGGTGCGTCTTGCGGGCGTGGACATCGCGATCATCTCGTTTTACTTCGCTTTAGTGCTGGCCATCGGCTTCTACCTCAAAGGCAAATCCAATACCGGCGAAGATTTCTTCATGGCCGGACGCGAGATGACCGCGTGGATTGCCGGCCTGAGTTTTCTCTCCGCCAACCTTGGCTCACTCGAGTTGATGGGCTGGGCGGCGGCGTCGTATCAGTACGGAATCCTGGCGGTGCACTGGTATTGGATCGGCGCGATCCCGGCGATGCTGTTCCTGGCGCTGGTGATGATGCCGTTCTACTACATTAGCCGTACCCATTCGGTGCCGGGCTACTTGAAGATGCGTTTCGGTGAGCCCAGCCGGGCGCTGTCGGCGATTTCGTTCGCCTTTATGACCGTGCTGATGAGCGGCATCAATATGTACTCGATGGCGCTGGTGATGAAGGTGGTGCTGGGTTGGGATATCCACTTCAGCATCTGGGTTTCTTCGCTAACCGTGGCGATCTATGTTTCCCTCGGCGGATTGCGCTCGGCGATCTTCAACGAAGTGCTGCAATTCATTCTGATCTGGGCTGGCGCCCTGGTGATTCCGATTTTCGGCTTGATCGAGGCCGGCGGCTGGCACAATCTGCAGCTGCAGATCGCGGCGCGCGCGTCCGTCGAATATACCCACGCGTGGAAATATCTGGGCAACTTCAGCGATAACCCCATGGGCATCCACTGGACCGGGATCGTCTTCGGGCTCGGTTTCATCATTTCGTTTGGTTATTGGACCACCGACTTTCTGGTGGTGCAGCGCGTTCTTGCCGCTAAAGATTTGCGCGCGGCCAAAATGGCGCCAATCATCGGCGCGGCGTTCAAGATGTTCGTCCCGTTCATCGTGATTTTGCCAGGTTTGCTGGGCTTGGCGGTATTGCCGATGAAGCTCACCGGCGAGGCTGTAGCCGTGGCCACCGGAGGCCACAGCTATAACGAAGTGCTGCCGCTGATGCTGGCGCGCTACTGCGCACCCGGGCTGCTGGGCCTAGGGATCACCGCGCTGATTGCCGGCTTCATGTCTGGGATGGCTGGCAACGTGAGCGCGTTCTCAACGGTGTGGACCTACGACATCTACGGCGCGTTGATCAACAAGAATGCCACCGACCACCAGAACGTCAACATGGGCCGCTGGTGCACCATTCTGGGGGTGCTGATTAGTGTGGGCACCGCGTATCTGGTGATGCAGTTCCTCAGCATCATGGATTACGTGCAGGCGCTATTCAGCTTCTTCATCGCTCCGTTGTTCGGCACGGTGATCCTGGGAATGTTGTGGAAGCGCGCCAGCCCGGCCGGGGGATTCTGGGGGTTGCTGGCCGGCACGCTATCGTCCATTGGGATGTGGGCTTGGGTAAAAGTCGATCCGACCGCGCTGCGTTACGTGGCGCTATCGCCGCATGCTAAGGACATGGCCGAAAATATGTATCGGGCGCTGTGGTCGTGGGTCATTTGCGTGACGGTTACGGTTGCGGTCAGTTTGGTGACCAAGCCGAAACCGGTGAGCGAGCTTGCGGGCCTCGTGTACGGCGAGACCGCTATACCGTCTGAGGGCCATCTTACTCTGTTGCAGAAGCCGGTTTTCTGGGCGGTGGTGGTGGCACTCGTATTTATAGTCTTGAATATTCTTTTCTGGTGATGCCCATGTCTGAAAGTCGCGATGTATCGATTTGGTTTTTTATCGGGCTGTCCTTGTTGATCAACGGGACCCTGATCCTCGGCGCCGGTGTGTACCAGTTGAATCACCCGCTGGACCACCAGGTGGTGCTGCTCAATCTGCACGCGAATATATGGTGGGGCGCGGTGCTGCTGGTTATCGGGGCGGGGTACTGCTTGAAATTCGCGCCGCGCGCCAGCAAGTCGTAGCGAGAGCGCGTGGCCACACATTCACCGCGTTCACCGTCGGCGGCGTATTTCGGCTGTTTCACTTCTTCCAGGAGACCTGAGTAATGGCGGACCGCAAGATAACGATGGGACTGATTGTCGGGAATCGCGGTTTTTTCCCGGGGCATTTGGCGGAGACTGGGCGGGAAGAGATGTTGCGGGCGATGAAGCAGGCCGGCGTCGAAGCGATCGTGCTGCCCGCTGACCAAAGCAATCACGGGGCGGTCGAGTCTTACGAAGAGGCCAAGCGCTGCGCGGCCCATTTTCACGCCCATGCGGACACCATCGACGGCGTGATCGTCACCCTGCCCAATTTTGGCGACGAGCGCGCCATCGCGGACACGCTGCGTCTGGCTGGGCTGCATGTCCCGGTGCTGGTGCAAGCCACGCCCGATGCTCCGGCCAAAATGACCATCGCGCACCGGCGCGATAGCTTCTGCGGAAAAATGTCGGCGTGCAACAACCTGAGGCAGTATCGGATTCCCTATTCGCTCACCACTTCGCACACCGTCTCTCCCGGCTCGGATGAGTTCTCGAAGGACCTGGCATGGTTCGCCGCGGTTTGCCGGGTGGTGCGCGGGCTTCCGCAATTTGCGCATTGGCAGTATCGGCGCGCGGCCGGCGGCATTCAACACCGTGCGCTACAGCGAGAGGATTCTGGAATCCGCGGGAATTTCCGTGGAGACGCTGGACCTTTCCGAAGTGCTCGGCCGAATCGAGCGGATGAAAGATTCGGACGCAAGCGGCGCAGGCGAAGCTGGCCAAGATTCATAAATATGTGGCGACCGATGGGGTGCCGGCCGCGGCACTAATGAAGATGGCCAAGCTCGGCGCGGTGATCGACCAGTGGATGAAAGCGACCGAAGTCACCATCAGCGCGGTGCAGTGCTGGACGTCGATCGAGGAAAACCTGGGCGTGGTTCCCTGCACGGTGATGAGCATGATGAGCGACGAGCTGCTGTCCAGCGCCTGCGAAGTGGACGTCTGCGGCGTGCTGAGCATGCACGCGCTGCGGCTGGCGTCGGAAACGCCGAGCGCGCTGCTCGATTGGAATAACAATTACGGCGACAATCCGGACAAAGCGGTGTGCTTCCACTGCAGCAATCTGCCGAAACATTTCTTCAATTCCATGAAAATGGATTACCAGGCCATCATCGCCGGCACCGTGGGCATCGACAACACGTTTGGCACCGTGCGTGGGCAAAGTGAAAGCCGCGCCGATGAGCTTTGCGCGATTCTCCACCGACGACCAGCACGGAGTGATTCGCGGGTACGTCGGCGAAGGGCGATTCACCGACGATCCGCTGGAAACATTCGGCGGAGCGGGCGTGGTGGAGATTCCACAGATGCAAAAGCTGCTGCACTACATCTGCGAAAACGGATTCGAGCATCACGTCGCCGCGAATTTGTCGAACACCGCCGGGGCGGTCTACGAAGCCGCCACGCGCTACCTCGGCTGGCCGACGTACTGGCACCAGGGTTAGCGCTCTACTGGAAATGGCAGTGGAGCTTGCTAGCACTGAATAAAACTGCAGTCTGTGGATACCTTCGAGGCTCTTTTCCATGACTATCGTAGCAGGCGTCGATTTCGGCACGCTCAGCGTTCGCGTTTCGATCGTGGACAGCGCGAAAGGCATGCTCGCTTCCGCGGTCAGCGAATATCCCTTGCACCGCAAGCGCGAGGATCCCGAATACGCCACCCAATCGCACGAAGACCACATGCGCGCGCTGGCTGCGGCTATGCGTCAGGCGGTTGCACAGGCCGGAATTTCTGGAAATGACGATCGCCGCTATCGCCCTGGATACCACCGGATCGTCAGTGGTGCCGGTGGACGCGCACATGGTGCCGATTGACGACTATTACCTGTGGTGCGATCACCGCGCAAAATCCGAAGCCGCCGAAATTACCGACATGGCCCACCAGGAAAAACTGCGAAGCGATCGAGTGGTGCGGCGGCGTCTATTCCATCGGAGTGGGGATTCGCAAAGCTGCTGCATTGGCTGCGGCACAACCCCGACCAAGCGGGCGCGCTTCGCCAGCGCGTTCGAGCATTGCGACATGGTGGCGGCGACGCTTTGCGGCGTCACCGTCCCTGCCAAGGCCAAGCGCAGCGTCTGCGCCATGGGACATAAGTGGTTGTGGCATCCGGAGCTGGGCGGGCTGCCGTCCGAAGAATTTCTGGTGAAGGTCGATCCGCTGCTGGCGGGCGTGCGGGCCAAGCTGCAAGGCGACGTACGAGACCTCGGACAATATGGCCGGGACGCTCTCGCCGTTCTGGGCGGAAAAGCTGGGACTGCGCGCGGGCATTCCGATTCCCGGTGGGCGCGTTTGATGCGCATTGGGACGCCATCGGCGCGGGCGCGCATGAGAAAGATGTGGTCAACGTGGTCGGCACATCCACCTGCATCATCGGAATTTCGCGGCAATCGCAGCTCGTCCCTGGCGTCTGCGGGGTGGTGAAAGGCAGCGTGCATCCTGACTACACCGGGATCGAAGCGGGGCTTTCGGCGACCGGCGACATTTTCAACGCCATCGCCCAGCGCGCGAATACGTCGGTTGCGGAGTTGAGCAAGGGCCTCGAGAAGTATCGTGCCGGGCAAACCGGATTGTTGCGCATGACCTGGGACAATGGCGACCGCACGGTGTTAGTGAACGCCAATCTGCGCGGAATTACGCTCGGATGGAATCTGCAGAGCACCGCCCAGGACGAACTGTTCGCCGCCATCGAGGGCACCGCATTTCACACGCGCATGATCATGGACCGCATGGCGGAGCACGAAACGAGCATCGAGCGAGTGATCAACGGCGGCGGAATTCCCCAGAGCAACCAAGTGCTCAATCAGGTGTACGCCAACGTCTTGGGAAAGCCAGTGCTGGTGCCGAGTAAGAGCGTTACCAGCTTGGGCTCGGCGATTTTTGCGTTTATGGCCGCAGGCGCCTTTAAGACGATCGAAGAGGCGCAGAAGCAGGTTTGCCCCGACTACATCGTTTACCAGCCACAGCCCGACGCGGAGAAGGTCTATCACGAGCTGTACAAGTTATACCGCAAGATTTACTTCGATTTTGGCGAGCCCAGCGGCGCCAGTTTCGGCCACCTGCTGCCGTCGCTGATCGAGATCGCCAAGAAACAGAACGCGTAGCTGGCCTAACCGGCCACTCGAAACACCCACGATTAATGCACCTCGGACAGCGGCAACTCTAGTACGCGGTGCGGACGGACTGGACTACCTGCTCGATCTCGTCTTCATTTAGGGTCACCGTTGTGTCTGCGCGGGCAGTGAACACGAAGCGAAATTGGCGGTCGTGATTGTCGAAGGCGTGGAAAGCGACAGGACCTCCGTGCGCCGCGTCGCCGAAGCGAATGCCGCGAAGTCCGCCCCAGTTGAAAAGATAGGTGGGCCCAGGAGCTTCGATGCCGAAGGAAAGCTTGTCGATCAAGAGCGAATCGATGCGCAGGGCGTCGGCGCGAGGCATCCAGGGATGCGCTTGGGTGGGATCCGTGGAATACACCGCGGCGTACAAACTGTAGTTCGAGTCAAAAAGATGGTCCGCGAAAATTGTATTGTATCCGCGCGAGAGAGCAGTATTTCCGGCCTTCATTCCAGCGAGAATATCGATCTCTTCGTCGGGATTGTAGAAGATCACCACCTGGCCGGTCTTCGCTTGCACCACCGCATAATCCGGAGTGGCGTCATCGTGAACGGGCTGGTCCTTCCACGCTAGATTGAATTGATAGTTGTAGTGCTCGATGCGCGGCCCGGTGGCGGCGGTGGGCGCGGCGCCGGCAGCGGCTTGCGGCGTCACATTCAATTGAGGATTGGCGGAGGCCCAGTGATGGACCTCGAAGGCGATCAGGGTTTGCAGTTCGTAGCCCAGCGCGAACCACGCCGCCAGAATGAGCAGCACCAGAAGACCCAGCGCGCTCATGCTCGATTCGTCTTCGGTTCCCGGAGCCCGTCTCTTGGCCATTTGGTTCGCCCCTTGCGTTGTGGTGAGGCAAATTGTACGCCAGTTTTGCGGCGGAAGTCGAAGCGCTCAGCCCGCTGCGGAAGGACCCTACGGCGCGGCGGCAAACGTGGAAACCAGCTCGGGGATTTTGATCTGAATCAGGGTTCCTTGGCCTTCCTGGCTGCGGATGTCCATGGCGAATTGATCGCCGTAGAGCAGGCGCAGGCGTTCGTGGACGTTACTGATTCCAATTCCCTGGAAAAAGATTACCGACAGGCGCTCCTCGCCCATTCCCAGGCCGTTGTCCTCGATTTCGATCATCAGGTTGCTGCCTTCGCGCCGGCTGCGCAGGTGGATTTCTCCGCCTTCGAGCTTCGGCGCTAAGCCATGCTTGATGGCGTTTTCCACCATCGGTTGCAGCAACATGCTGGGAACAAAATTATCGAGGGTATCGGGAGCGATTTCTTTGAAAAACTGAAGTTTGTCGGGCCCGAAGCGGACCACTTCGATGTCCAGGTAGTCATCGATGAATTCCAGTTCGTCACGCAGCGGTACGAACGTTTCCGTCTGGCGCAGCAGGCGGCGAAGAATGTTGGAAAGTTTGATGACCACTTCGCGCGCCGTGTCCGGATCGTAGCGAATGAGCGACGACACGGTGTTGAGCGTATTGAAGAGAAAATGAGGATTGATCTGGCTGGTCAGCGCGTCCATGCGCGCTTTGAGCAGGTATTGTTGGTTGAGCTCGAGGTTCATCTCCAGACGCGTGCTGTGCCAAATCTTGATGGGGACCGCCACGGCCATTAGCGAGGACAACACCACCAGCAGCATCATCGGCCAGGAATACGGATGGATGGCGAAGAGCCAGCTCGGCGGTACCGCGGAAGCGAGCGCCATGCGTCCCAGTTCGAAGCTGGCGCACGCCGCCAGGGGCAGCATGGCCCAATTGAAAACGCCGTCACGCACCCAACGCACAATCGAGCGCGGAAGATTCAGAAATAGGAACGGGCCAAAGTCCCAGACCACTTCTTTATTGGGCATCACCTGCCGGACCAGCCCCGCCATCAGCCCGACCATCGCCGCCATCGGCGCCGACAACCATTCGTGGTTGCCGAACGCCGGCAGGCTGATCAGCGACCCGCCTAACAGCCCCACGATGTTTCCGCCGATCAACCCCATCAAGAACGAACCTTCCAGGGTGAGATCGAAAAAGGGGTAGCCGACCAGCCGGAGGACGATGCCGATGGCCAGCGGCGGAGTGAGAAAGAGCAGAAGCAGCACTTTTTGGTCGGAGTCTCTGCGCTCGGTAAAAAGAATGCGTCGAAACGTCGAGAAGCGCAGCAGCAAAGCGGCCAGAGAAGCCGCAAAACCCACTTTCAGGACCAGCGTGAACAGGATGTCTTTGCTGTGGCTGACGGCCTCGACTTGTCCGGGAGCGATCATGATGGGGTGCGCCAATTGGCCGGCAGCGCGCGCACGATGAAGTAAAGGTAGCCAAAGGCCGGTGCGAAGTAAAGCGCCGCACCTTGCGTCTGCGCTTGACGCTCAAGGTAGAATTTCGTCGTAGGCTTGTTCTTGGTGACACTGGTTTCGGCAATCTCTACACGCTTTTGTTCAGCGCTTTTGACGTTGGGGTTTAGGCTTTTTCCTCACAGGCACTCGCTCCTGTGAAGCGCGCGGGTCATCGAGGGGCATTTGGCCGCCGAACGAAGAACTGGCGCAGCGGAAATCCGCTTGCTGACTGCCTGCGCGCGAAAACATCTTGCTGCGGTCGACGCTGAATGCATCCGGTCGTTGGTCCCCGACGCGGTGAATTGGCCCAACTTGATTGCCGATGGCCTGCGCCATGACTGCCTGTGGCGGCTCAACGGGCATCTGAACGAAGTCGTCGCGGATCGAATTCCCCTCCCATGGCAGGGTGTGCTGCCGCGCTGCGCGCAGCAAGCACGCGAAGCCGACCAGCTCTCGATCGATGAGGTGGAACGAATTTCACGGCTCTTGGCCGCCGCTGGAATTGCATTTGTTCCTTCGCAAGTACCCATCCTGGGGTGGCTGGCGTCGCGCGCCCTTCGCCATAACGAATACGCTGATTTTGAATTTTTGATCCGGGAGCGCCACGCAGCGAGCGCGGCGGCGATCCTGGAATCGGCTGGTTACCTTCCCCGCCCAGACTCGGGAAGCGGCGGCGCCCACCCATTCACCGATGAAAATACCGGTGTGTTTCTTAACCTGCAGACGGAACGGACCCTGCGCGGATTTCCAGTGGAATCGATGATCGAACGCGCGGCAAGTGGCACAATAGAAGTAGAAGTTAGCGGCAGGCGGATTCGCGCGATATCCGCCGAAGATGCGCTGGTGCATCTGTGCGTGTGGGGAGCCAAGGGCTACTGGAGTCAGTTGCGGGCCATCGGCAACGTTAGCGAACTGATCGAGGAGCCCGGTGTTGACTGGAATCGTGCGATTCGCATCGCGCAGGAATTGCAGTGCGTGCGGTTATTGTTGCTGGGCGCTTGTGTCGCCCAACGGGTGCTGCGCGCTGATGTCAGCAACGAAATTCTCGTCCAAGCGGAAGAGGACGCGCACGTGCGACGCTTAGCCGGACCGATCATCGAGCAGTTCACGCCCACTGAGGCGAGCGCCCGGAGTAGTGCCAGCGGCGCGCGCAGTCGGGCCTTGTTTCGCGTCACCTCGCGCGACACGTATTGGCAAGGGATGGTGCACGCGCTGCGCCTGTTGGCCAGTCCGAGCGAGATGGACCGCGAGATGATCCACGCGTCCGGAAACTTTGCACCGGTGTACGCCATCCAACGGCCGTGGCGACTGTGGCGAGATTACGGCATACGCGACCGGCCTGGTCCGGACTTGGCAGGCTATCATCCGACGCCGGATATGGTTGTCGACCGGCTCCTGCATCTCGCCAAGGTGGGGGCTGGGGACGTGCTGTATGACTTGGGCTGCGGAGATGGCAGAATTGTGATTCGCGCGGCCAAAGAATATGGGATCCGCGCGGTGGGCGTGGACGTCAACCCGCAGCGCATCTCCGAAGCGCGGGCCAACGCCCAGCGTAGCGGCATGGAGCACCAAGTGGAGTTCCGCACCGAGGACGCCAGGACACCCCAACTGGGCGAGGCCACCGTGATTGTCCTGTGCCTTTCGGCGGAGGGAAACTTGTGGTTGATGGAAAGGCTGCGTGGTCAATTGCGGCCCGGCGCGCGGGTGGTCTCCTATAGTCATGCCATCGCTGGCTGGCCCGCGGACCGCGAGGAAGCGGTCACTATCGAGGATGGCACAACGAAAACGCTGTACCTGTGGCACATTCCATCATCGGAGATTCATGAAAAAGCGAGCGGCTAATGGCAAAGCACGGGTAGTGGCCGAAGCGAAACTGCCTTCGGAGTTTGGATCATTTCGGATTTACGGGATCGAAGGCAACCGGCCAAACGAAAGCGCCGTGGCGCTGGTGCGCGGCTCGCTGAAGCGCGGCGGAATTCCGCTGGTGCGCATTCATTCGCAGTGCTTGACCGGCGATGTTCTGGCGTCGCAGCGATGCGACTGCCGCGCGCAACTGGAATATTCGCTGCGCAAAATTGGACGCGCCCGCTCCGGGGTGCTGCTGTATCTCCCGCAGGAAGGCCGCGGAATCGGATTGATGAACAAATTGATGGCCTATCAACTCCAGGATGGCGGCATGGACACGGTGGAAGCCAACCGCAAGCTCGGCTTTGCCGCTGACACTCGCGATTACGCGTTCTGCGCCAGCGCACTCAAGCTGCTAGGAGTTCACTCGGTCCGCCTGCTCTCCAACAATCCCGACAAGGTGCAGCAATTAGAGAAAGGTGGGGTCCGTGTAGCCGAGCGAGTTCCCTGCCAGCCGCCCACCAGCCGCAAGTCCGAAAAATATTTGCAAACCAAGCGAGATAAGCTCGGGCACTTGCTGCAGGGCGTTTGAGAGCGAGCGACGGATTTGCGGTTCTTGCCTTACAAGGATTATGCTCTTATCCTTTCCGGCTGCGAACGTATACGTATTTTGGAGGCGCGCGGTGCACCGGGTAAGACGAACCCTGCAAGTGCTGATAGCCGTGGTGCTGGTGTACGTCCTGATCTGCGCCAGCTTCCTGGGCATAATGATGCAGACGCCGGACACCTTCGCCGGGGTGATGCGCCATGTCCCGTGGCCGGTCTTCCTGGTGTTGCCGTTCAAGCCGTTGTGGACCTTCGCCCGCCGCGGACATGTTGCCGTCGGCGACCTAGCCCCCGACTTCGCGCTGGAAACCACCGACCACAAAGACCGCGTTCAACTATCCGCCCTGCGCAGCCAGATGCCGGTGGTGCTGGTCTTCGGCAGCTATACTTGACCTCCCTTCCGGCGGGAGGTTCCCGCCCTCAACGAGCTGTACACGAAATACCAAGGCCGCGTAGCCTTCTATGCGGTGTACATCCGCGAAGCCCACACCAGCGACGTCTGGCAGGATCCCGACAATCTGGAAGACAAGGTGATCTTCGCGAAGCCCAAGACCTACGATGAACGGGTGGAGATGGGCAAACTCTGCGTGGTGAAACTGGGGATCAAGTTCCCTGCGGTGATCGATACCTTCGACAACCGAAGCGAGCGCGCCTACACCGGATGGCCCGACCGCCTGTACGTAATCGACCGCGACGGCAAAGTGGCTTACAAGTCCAAGCCAGGCCCCTTCGGTTTCAAGCCGAAGGGCGTGGCGGACACCCTGCACACGCTAGTTGGGGATTAGTTTCTGCTCGAGAGAGAACTACTGAACGTTACCCGCCGCCGACGAAGTGCACGATTTCAAACTGATCCTTCGGTTGCACTGCCGTTGCCGGCCAAGCTGCACGCGGAAGGATGGCGCGGTTGCGCTCGATGGCGATGCGCTCGGCGGCAATTCCGAGGTGCTGAAGTAAAGCGGCGACCGTAAGGTTTTCAGGGACTTCGCGGTTTTCCCCGTTAATGACGACGGTCATGTGCACCCTGGGTTCCCGTGCCCTAAACCTTAAACTTTGACCGTGGACTTGGGGGCAGGCTCCGTAGCTTTCGGGCGCATGGCGATGCGAATGGCGTCTTCGGCACCTTGCGCACGCGCGCGGATCACAAAGTGGGCGCCGTCGAGGGCTTGCCCCCGCATCGGGAACAAAATCGTCGCGCGGCCTCCGGCATTGGTTTCCACCTGAACGTTGAGCGGCGGATTGGCGCCTTCGAGCATCACCCCAACGCTCGCACCAGGCACCGGCTGCTTATCCGCGTGGCTCACCACCTGGATTTCGATTTTCGCTTTTCCCGCGACGATAGTCGGAGGAGCACCCGCGAAACGTATTTCCACCGCAAAGGCCCCTGCCGGAGTGGCCCCAGCGGCGGCGGGCGCAGCGGCCTTGGGAGCGGGCGGCGCAGCGGTATCCAGCTTCAGCTTGCCTGCGCGGAGCAGGTCGATCACCTCGCGGTGCTGGCTCTCGACCCGTCGGCGAAGCCCCGGCGTGTCGGCGGCGGGTGGAAGTTGTTCGTAGCGCGAAGAGTGGTGGTGGACCACCCGTCCCTCGAGATAAACGGAGGTATCGATAAGCCGGCGCACTTCGCCCAGATCTTCGGTCTGCACGTGATAGACGCGGTCGGCTACACGAACGTTGGTATTGAAGCCAAAAACCACGAAAATCCCCCTTTCGCGATTCCGGGCGAAAAAAGTTTCTAAAATTCCCGGAGTATATTTGACCGGTTGGATGCGCACCGCTATTATAACAGTGGATCGAAAAATGACTGGAAATTACCTAGACGGATATGGACCGCTGTTGCTTATGTTTATAGGGGCCATGGGGCTCTCCGGAGCCATCCTGACCGCCTCGGCCCTGGTCGGCCGCCATAAGCGCACCCGGGAAAAGGACATGGCCTACGAGTGCGGCGTCACCCCCACCGGGGATGCGCGCGACCCGTTCTCGGTGCACTATTACCTGGTGGCGTTGCTGTTCATCCTTTTCGACATTGAGGCCATCTTCTTGTATCCGTGGGCTTTGGTGTATCGTGGGCTAGGATGGTTCGGTTTTGTAGAGATGCTGCTTTACATTATAATTCTGCTGTCTGGTTATATTTACCTCTGGAAGAAGGGCGCGCTGGAGTGGACTCGCTAGGCTTACGGAGAATCCCTCCGGCGTGAGGCGCCCCTCGCAGCGCGAATCGCAACAAGCTTCATAACGGGCACGGAAGTCCAGCAACACAGCATCTTTCATTCTCGTCGCGGATCGATTTAACGATAAGACCCGGCCGAGGGAAGCGAGCGCGGTGGAACCGGATCCAAGGCAAGCGACATCCGCAGTCGATCGAGTTAAGAAGTGGGATGCGCAGGCCGTTTTACAACTGATCGAATTTCGGGGCGAAACCACCTTAGTGGTTAGCCGTGAAAACCTGCGTCGTGTCTGCGAATTTCTGTTCAGCACTCCCCAGCTCCATTTCACGTTTCTTTCCGACATCACCCCGCTGGACCGCTTTCCCCTGGAGCCGCGCTTCGAGCTGAATTACCACCTGCTGTCGCTGGAGCGCAAGGAACGGCTGCGCATTCAAGTGAAGTTGCCGGGAAACGATCCGGTCATTCACTCTCTCACTACGCTGTGGCCCACCGCCAATTGGCACGAGCGCGAGGCCTACGATCTGTTTGGAATTCGTTTCGAAGGCCATCCGGAGTTAACTCGAATTTTGATGCCCGATGATTGGGAAGGCCATCCCCTGCGCAAGGACTATCCCACCGAGGGCTACCGCTGATGGCCACCACCATCGATACCATCGCCGGGCCGTCCAAGGCCATGGTCTTGAACATGGGTCCGCAACACCCCTCGACGCACGGCGTGCTGCGGGTGGTGCTGGAGCTCGACGGCGAGACCGTTCTGAAAGCTCGTTCCGTGATTGGCTACCTGCATACCGGAATCGAAAAGACCATGGAGGCGAAGACCTACAGCCAGGGCATCACCTGCACCGACCGCCTGGACTATCTCGCGCCGCTATCCAATAACCTGTGCTACTGCATGGCCGTCGAGAAGTTGCTGGGAGTCGAAGTTCCCAAGCGCGCCCAGTACATCCGTGTGCTGCTCACCGAACTGACCCGCATCAGTTCGCATCTGGTGTGGCTCGGCACCCACGCGATCGACCTGGGAGCGATGACCGTGTTCCTCTACGGGTTCAGGGAGCGCGAAGACATTCAAAAGATTTTTGAATTCGTCTCCGGCCAACGCATGATGACCAGCTACTTCCGCATCGGCGGACTGGCCCTGGAGCCTCCCACCGGCTGGCTGGACAAGGTCGAGCGATTTCTCGAGTCCTTCCCTCCCCATATCAAAGAATACGAAGATCTGCTCACGCGTAACCGCATTTGGCTGGGACGCACCCAGGGCGTCGGACATCTCACCGCCGAAGATGCGATCGCATTGGGCGTTTCGGGGCCGCTGCTGCGGGCTAGCGGCGTGGACTACGACATTCGCAAGACGTTTCCCTATTCCAGCTACGAGGAATTCGATTTCGATGTCTGCACCGAGACTGCCGGAGACTGCTACGCGCGCTATCAAGTGCGCGTGGCGGAAATGCGCGAGAGCTTGAAGATCGTGAAGCAGGCCCTCGACCGCATGCCCAAAGATGGCCCGTTCCGCGCCAGCTTGCCGGGAATCATTCCGCCGTCGCGCGAAGAGATGAAAACGTCGATCGAAGGCCTAATCTACCATTTCAAGATTTTTACGGAGGGATTCGCGCCGCCGCCGGGCCAAGTGTACCAGGCTGTCGAATCGCCGCGCGGCGAGCTGGGCTTCTTCGTCGCCAGCGACGGCTCGGCCAAGCCGTACCGCGTGAAAGTGCGTGCGCCTTCGTTTGTGAATCTGCAGTCGCTGCCCCGGCTGGCCGAGGGCCGTCTGCTTTCGGATTTGATTGCCTGCATCGGAACTACCGACATCGTCCTGGGAGAAGTGGATCGCTAATGGAACTGCCGCCAAATCTGGAAGCGAAATTCAGCGAACTGCTCGGGCGCTATCCAATCAAGCGCTCGGCGCTGATTCCCATGATGCTCTACGCTCAGGACCAGTTCAGCCATCTCGGCGACGACATTCTGGAAGAGATCGCCAGGCGCCTGAACCTGAACATTACCGAAGTAACCGAAACGCTGGCCTACTATTCGATGCTGCACCGCAAGCCGATCGGCAAATTCCACGTGCAGGTTTGCACCAACATTTCCTGCATGTTGCGCGGCGCCAACGACATCTACAAGCATCTGCAAACGCGATTGGAAATCGGAAATAAAGAAACCACTGCCACGGGAACGTTTTCCCTGGAGGAAGTGGAATGCATCGGCGCCTGCACCGGGGCTCCGGCGATGCAAGTGAATTACGATTACTACGAAAACCTCGACAACGACCAGGTCGATTCGATTCTCGAGCAGCTCCAGGTGGGCAAAAGACCTCAGCCGGTGGCACAGATTACCGGCGCGATTAAGGAGCGCCACCCCGCGGAAGTCCCGGTGATCAGCCGGCGTTTCGGCATTGCGAACTCGCGTTCGCTGGACGTCTACCGCAAGCACGACGGTTATGTGGCGCTGGAAAAAGCGCTGAAGGAAATGACCCCCGACCAGATCATCGACGAAGTAAAGAAATCGAATCTGCGCGGGCGCGGCGGCGCCGGCTTCCCCACCGGAATGAAATGGAGCTTTGTCCCGAAAGAAACCGGCGGACAGCCGAAATATATTCTGTGCAACGCGGATGAAAGCGAGCCCGGCACTTGTAAGGACCGTCCGCTGATGGAGCTGGACCCGCACCAATTGATCGAAGGAGTCGTGATCGCCGGGCGCGCGGTGAGCGCGGCGAAAGGCTACATCTACATTCGTGGCGAATATCGCTACGTTCTGGACATCGTCGACCGGGCGGTGGAAGAGGCATACGGGCGCGGCTTGCTAGGCAAAAACATTCTGGGCAGCGGCTTTGACTTCGATGTGGTCACTCACACCGGTGCGGGCGCTTACGAGTGCGGCGAAGAATCGGCGTTGATGGAATCGCTCGAAGGCAAGCGGGGTTATCCGCGAATTCGGCCGCCCTTCCCTGCCGTTGCGGGCTTGTACGGATGCCCGACGGTAATCAATAACGTGGAGACCTTCAGTGCGGTCCCGGCAATTATCCTGAAGGGCGGCGAGTGGTACGCCGGGCTGGGCACCCCGAAAAACGGAGGAACCCGGATGTTTGCAGTGTCCGGGCACGTCAATAAGCCCGGAATCTACGAATTGCCGATGGGCTTCCCGATGAAGCGGCTGATCGATGAAATCTGCGGGGGCGTGCGCGACGGCAAGAAACTGAAAGCGGTAATTCCCGGCGGCAGCTCGTGCCCGGTGCTCACCGCTGCGGAATCCGACGTGGCCATGGATTACGATTCCGTCGCCAAGATCGGCTCGATGCTCGGTTCCGGCGGGGTGGTAATCATGGACGAAGACACCTGCATGGTCGACGTGGCGCGCCGGATCATGCATTTCTACGCCCACGAATCTTGCGGATGGTGTATTCCCTGCCGCGAAGGCACCGCATGGCTACGGAGCATGCTCGACCGGTTCCACCACGGCGACGGCCGCGCGGAAGACATTCCTCTAATTGGCGAGCTCGCCCAAAATATGCTTGGCCGCACGTTTTGTCCGCTGGGAGACGCTGCGGCAATGCCGACCATCAGCATCGTCAAGAAGTGGAAGAATGAATTCGAGGATCATTTAAAAGGTAAGTGCGCGTACCGCCCGGCGGATTTTCTCCCGGCGGTTAGCAGCGTTTAGCGAGCTTTCACCAAGGGAACATGCCTGAACCAAAGCTAGTGAATTTCACAATCGACGGCCACAAGCTCACCGCCCCTGCGGGTACGCTGGTGATCGAAGCCGCCAAGAAGCAAGGCATCGAAGTGCCTTCTTTCTGCTACTACCCCGGGCTCTCGCTGCAGGCTGCCTGCCGCATGTGCCTGGTGGAAGTGGAAAAGGCGCCCAAGCTGCAAACCGCGTGCACCCTGGTGGCCGCCGAGGGCATGGTGGTCCGCAGCGATACGCCGCAAGTACACAGCGCGCGGAAAAACATGCTGGAATTCCTGCTGTCCAATCACCCTCTGGATTGCCCGGTATGCGACAAGGGCGGCGAGTGCGAACTGCAGGACATGACTTTCAAATACGGCTTGGACCACAGCCGGTTCATCGAGGAGAAGCTGCATACCCCGGAAGAAAAATGGTCGCCGCTCGTCTATTATGATGCGCCGCGCTGCATTCTGTGTTTCCGCTGTGTGCGGGTGTGCGACGAAGGGATGGACGTCAAGGCCCTGGGCGTCGGGGCGCGCGGGGTGCACTCGGTGATCATCCCCAACCACAGCGGTGAACTGGCCTGCGAAGAATGCGGCATGTGCATCGATATTTGTCCAGTGGGCGCGCTCACTAGCGGCACTTATCGTTATCAGACGCGTCCGTGGGAAATGACCTACGTCAATAATCCCTGCGCGCACTGCTCCAACGGCTGCAAGGCTACCTTGAGCGTGCGCAACAACGAGATCTTGCGCATCAACAACCGCGACAATTCGGGAATCAATGGCGAGTTTCTGTGCGCCAAGGGGCGCTTCGGGTTTGACTTCACCCGCCACGCCGAGCGCGTCCGCCAACCGCTCGTGCGCAGGAATGGCAAACTCGAGCCGGCCAGTTGGGAAGAGGCGCTCGAAACCATCGCCCGCGAACTGAAAAAAGTGCGCGATAAGAGCGGCGCGGATTCCATCGGCGTGATCGGTTCCAATCACACCACCAACGAAGAAAACTATCTGCTGAGCCGCTTTGCCCGCAGCACCCTGGGCACCAACAACATCGATCACCACCGCACCGCCGATTACGCCGGACTCGCTGCCGCCCTCGGTCCGAAGGCCAGTGAAGCGCTGGCGACCATGGCCGACATCTACAATGCGCGTGCGGTGCTTCTGATTGGCAACGATCCCACCCAGCAAAATCCGCTGGTAGCCTGGCAGATTCGCACCGGAGTTCGCCAGCATAAGCAGCATCTTTTCATAATCAATGAAGGGCCAGTGAAACTCGAGCGGCAGGCGCAGCAGACCGTGCAGGCGCCGGTCGGCAATCTGCCGGCGATGATGCGCTGGCTCGCGACGGGCGAAGGATCCGCGCCCTCGGCACCCGCAGCGCTCGCTCCGTTGCAAGAAGCTCTCGCCAAGGAAACCGACGTGGTCATCGTCTTCGGCGCCGGCGTAACCGGTGCGGCCATCCGCGATCTGGTCGAGTTCGGCGCGCAGCTCCCCGGAAAGTCCAAATACATGGCCCTGGGCGATTACGCGAACTCGCGCGGCGCGGCGGACATGGGCGTGCTGCCGGACCGTCTGCCGGGCTATGCGCCGCTGAGTGACGCCGCCGAGCGCAACCGCTTTGCCAAGCTCTGGGGCGGCGAGATTTCACCCAAGCCGGGAATGACCGCGGCGGTGATGATGGACGCGGCCGCCACCGGCAAGCTAAAGGCGCTGTACGTAGTGGGCGCGAACCCGGTAAAAACTTTCGGCGCTCCAGCGAATTCGCTGGGGAAGCTGGAATTCCTGGTGGTGCATGAGCTGTTCCTCACCGAGACCGCCCTGCAGGCTCAGGTGGTGCTGCCTGCCGCCAGTTCGTACGAAAAGGACGGCACCCTCACCAACACGGCGGGAGAAGTCCAGCGCACCCATCGCAGCATCGATCCGCAAGGCCCGCGCAGCGACTACGATCTCTTGCGTATTCTGTCTCACCAGCTTTTCCATTTGGGCCTGGGGACGACCATCAAGCTGCGCACGGCGGACGCCGCGTTCGACGAAATTCGTCAAAACGTGAACGGCTACAATCTTTCCTTGGCCGGGCTGCTTTCCGGCGCCGCGGAGCTGGCCACTGCCGGCAGCAAGACCGCGGACGGAGCGTACGGCGTCCCGGCGGGCACGGTATTTTCATCCAACGACACTTTGTTCACGAGCGGCACGATCGGGCGCTACTGTTCGAGACTCGAATCCTGTACTGAGGCAAAAGAGAGACCGTGGGCTTCGTCACCCAGCATCCAATCCTGGTGGTATCGATAGTCAAGGTTGCCGTCTTGCTGTTCGCGGTGCTGACGGTGAACGCCTACTTGACGTGGTTCGAGCGCAAGCTCGTCGGCCACATACAATCGCGTATCGGCCCCTACTTTGTCGGGGCGCACGGATTGCTGCAGCCCGCCGCCGACGGACTGAAATTCCTGTTTAAAGAAGATTTGACGATTCCGACGTCGGACCGGTTCGTTTTCTGCCTGGCGCCGCTGCTCTCGCTCACCCTTGCGCTCACCACCCTCGCGCTGATTCCCTTCGGCCCCGCGACCATTACGATTTTTGGCCAGCCGACGCAATTGGTGGTGGCCAATACCACCCTCGGATTGCTCATGGTTTTGGCCATAACCTCGATCGGCGTTTACGGCGTTGCCCTGGCTGGATGGTCTTCCAACAGCAAGTATTCCTTGCTGGGCAGCTTGCGCAGTTCCGCGCAGATGATCAGCTACGAAGTGTCGTTGACGCTCTCGATCGTGGGCGTGGTGCTGCTGGCCGGATCGTTGGATTTTCGAACCCTGGTCGAAGGACAAAGCGGCTACTGGTGGCACTTCTTGCCGCGCTGGCGCATCTTTCCGCAGATCGTGGGATTCATGTGCTATTTCATTTCCGCGATTGCGGAGACCAATCGCGCGCCCTTCGATTTGCCGGAGGCGGAATCCGAACTGGTGGCCGGATTTCATACCGAATACTCGAGCTTCAAGTTCGCCATGTTTTTCGTGGCGGAATACACCAACATGATCACCGTGTCTTGCCTGGCCAGCATTTTGTTCCTCGGCGGCTGGCTCTCGCCCCTTCCCGACCGCTGGACCTGGCAACTGTACATTCCTGCGGTGGGGCTGCTGCTCACCGGCGTGGCGTTGCTGGCGGACGCCGCCTTCAAATGGAATGGCATCGCCCGGGTGCAACTGGTGGTGATTTCGCTGCTGGCGCTAGGGTTGGGAGTGCTGGCATTGAATCCCACGGTGATGCTGGTGATTCAGGGTGTGTTCTGGTTCCTGCTCAAAGTTTTTTGCCTGATCTTTTTTTACGCGTGGGCTCGCGGCACGCTTCCCCGCTTTCGCTACGACCAGTTGATGTCGTTCGGATGGAAGCTACTCTTGCCGGTGGCCCTGGCGAATCTGGTGGTCACCGCGCTCCTGATTGTGTGGATGAATCGATGAGTGTGCCGGCCATTATGTTTTTTGCGTGCGCGCTGCTAGCGGTGTTTGGCGCGGTTTTGTTGATCCTTGCCAAGGAGCCCATCCATAGCGCCTTGGCGCTGATTTTGGTGATGGCCGCGCTGGCGGTGCTGTATCTGTTGCTGGGCGCGGAGTTCATCGCCGCGGTGCAGTTGATCGTGTACGCAGGCGCGATCATGGTGCTGTTCGTTTTCGTGATCATGTTACTGAACGCCGGACTGGAAGACCGCACGAACAAGAGCCTGATGGCGAAATATCTGGGCCTGCCGCTGGCGGGATTTTTGGTCCTGGATCTGGCATGGTGGATTGCTCGGTCGACGTCCGGCAAGGCGGAGTTGACCGCCAGCGCGGTGCCGGCGCAGGCGTCCTCCACGGTCGAGTTATCCAAGTTGCTCTTTAAGCAGTTTTTGTTTCCGTTCGAGGCCACCTCCATCTTGATCTTGATCGCCATGGTCGGAGCGGTGGTGCTGGCGCGGAGGGAGCCGTGAACGGTGTACCGATCTACTACTTCTTGATCTTGAGCGCAGTGCTGTTTGGGCTAGGTGTGGTGGGTTTTCTCTTCAAACGGAACATTATCGCGATTTTTATGTCCATCGAACTGATGCTAAACGCCGTGAACCTGGCGTTCGTAGCGTTTAGCCGGGCGCTCGGCAAGCTCGACGGCCAGGTATTCGTGTTCTTCGTGATCGTGGTGGCGGCCGCCGAGGCGGCGGTGGGCTTGGCGATCGTCATCAACATTGCCCACAACCGGCGAACCCTAAACGTCGAACAAGTGGACCTGCTCAAATTCTGATGCCGATGCTCGCCAATTTGTGGATTGTTTTGGCCTTGCCGCTGCTAGGCGCCGCGGTGAATGGCCTGCTGGGGCGGCGCTGGTCCCGGCGCAACGTCAATTCCGTAGCCATCGGCGCCGCGGCGCTGGCGTTCGTCTCCGCGGTGGAATTGGTCCGCGAATTTTTCCACCTCGACCCAAACAGCATTCCTTGGGTGCGTTCGTACTTTCCGTGGATGACCGCGGAGAATTTCCACATCGATCTCGCGCTGCAGGTCGATCAACTCACGGTGGTGATGCTGCTGGTGGTCACCGGCGTGGGCCTGCTGATCCACATTTATTCGGCCGGGTACATGGAGCACGAAGGCGGCTACTACCGCTACTTTAGTTACATCAATTTGTTCATGTTCTTCATGCTGACCCTGGTGATGGCCGCAAACCTGGTGGTGCTGTTTGTGGGCTGGGAGGGGGTGGGACTCTGCAGCTACTTGCTGATCGGATTCTGGTTCCGCAAGAAGTCGGCGGCAGATGCGGGCAAGAAAGCGTTCATCACCACGCGCATCGGCGACCTGGCGTTTACCGTGGGCCTGCTGCTGGCATTCTGGACTTTCAAATCGCTCGACTATCCAACGATATTCGCGCAGGCCAAATCGATGCCGGTCGAGGGTCTCGGGCAGGTCGGCGTACTCACCGCAATCTGCCTGTTGCTGCTGGGTGGAGCGGTGGGTAAGTCCGCGCAGCTTCCCTTGTACGTCTGGTTGCCCGACGCGATGGAAGGCCCTACGCCGGTGAGCGCATTGATTCACGCCGCGACCATGGTGACCGCAGGCGTGTACATGGTCTCACGCATGAATATCCTTTACGCGCATGCGCCAACCGCCATGTTGGCGGTGGCCGTAATCGGAGCGGTGACGGCGCTTTTTGCGGCGTCGATCGGATTGGTGCAAAACGATATCAAGAAGGTACTGGCGTATTCCACGGTGTCGCAGCTGGGGTACATGTTCCTGGCGTGCGGGGTGGGCGCATTCGGTGCGGGCGTGTTCCACTTGATGACCCACGCCTTCTTCAAGGGCCTGCTCTTCCTCGGCGCCGGCAGCGTGATTCATGCCATGGGCGGCGAGCAGGACATGCGCAAGATGGGTGGCTTGCGCCAGAAGATTCCGGTCACCTATTGGACCATGTTTGCAGGGACCGTGGCCATTGCGGGTATTCCTGGCTTTTCCGGTTTCTTCAGCAAGGATGAAATCCTGTTTGCGACCTTCGCGGGCCCCTACCGCAACGTCGGGTTGTGGGTGGTGGGCCTGCTCGCCGCGCTGATGACTTCGTTTTACATGTTTCGCCTTTTCTTTATGACTTTCTTCGGCGCATCGCGCTATGACGAGCACCAGGTTCACGTGCACGAATCGCCGAAGAACATGACTGTGCCGCTGATCCTGCTGGCGATTTTGGCAGTGGGCGGCGGCTGGTGGGCTCTGCCGGCTATGTGGGGCGGCGAGAATCACTTTGCGAATTTCCTCGCGCCGGTGTTTGCGTCGGCTGCTGCTGTGGCGCCCGCTGTGGAGGGCGAACAGCATTCCCTGGAACTGGGCCTGACGCTGATCGCCACGATGGTGGCTCTTACCGGCCTGCTGATTGCCTGGGGATTCTACATTCGTAGCCCGCACTCGGCGGACAAGGCGGCGGCCAGCTTCAAGGGATTGCACCGGCTACTGCTGCACAAATATTTTGTGGACGAGCTGTACGCCTTCCTGGTCATCCGGCCGCTTCTCTGGGTATCCACCAACGTTCTCTGGCACGGCGTGGATGAAAAGGTGATCGACGCCGCCGTGAATGGCTCGGCGACAGTCGCCCAACGCGCCGGCGGCAGGCTCCGGCGCATTCAATCGGGGAACACCCGCAGTTACGCGTCATGGATGGTGATGGGAGCGATTGGCGTTACCGCGCTGTTACTCGGAGTATGGGAGTGGACTCGCTAGCATGCCGCCACACGGACATTTGCTCTCGGTAATCACCTTCCTCCCACTCCTGGGCGTGGTGGCGCTGTTGTGCCTGAGCTCGGAAGATCACACTTGGATGCGGCGCATAGCGCTGGCCACTTCCCTGGCCGACCTGGTCATCTCGTTGCTGTTGCTACCCGGGTTTCGTATGACCGATTCCGGGTATCAGTTCCGGGAAATGTGTTCGTGGATTACCGTCCCACCCATTTTTTACAACATCGGCGTGGACGGTATTAGCCTGTTTCTGGTTCTGCTGACTAGCTTCCTCACCCCGCTGGCAATTCTGTGCTCGTGGACCAGCATCACCATACGTGTCCGTGAATTCTTCATCATGATGCTGGTGCTCGAGGTTGGATTGATCGGGGTGTTCGTCTCGCTCGACCTCTTCCTGTTTTTCTTCTTCTGGGAAGTGATGCTGATCCCCATGTATTTCCTGATTGGCATCTGGGGCCATGGCCGGAAGATTTACGCCGCGGTGAAGTTCATTCTGTACACCATGTTTGGCTCGATTCTGATGCTGACCGCGATCATCTGGCTGTATAACCTAACCCACTCGTTCGAATTGCCCGATATCGTCGCGGCGCTGCAATCGGGTGCGGTGCAGATGCCGATGAAGACCGAGATGCTGATGTTCGGCGCGTTCTTCCTGGCATTTGCGATCAAGGTGCCGCTGTTCCCGCTGCACACCTGGCTGCCGGACGCGCACACGGAAGCGCCCACCGCCGGCTCGGTGATCCTGGCGGGCGTAATGCTGAAGCTGGGAACCTACGGCATGCTGCGCTTCTGCCTGCCGCTTTTCCCGGAAGCGGCGCATCGCTTTGCGCCGTTCATTGCTACCTTGGCGATTATCGGCATCGTGTATGGCGCGTTGGTGGCCATGGTGCAAACCAATATGAAGCGCCTGATCGCCTACACTTCGATCAGCCACCTGGGATTTGTGGTGCTCGGGATTTTCGCGTTCAGCTCGATTTCGATTCAAGGCGCGATCTACCAAATGGTGAGCCACGGGGTTTCCACCGGCGGGCTCTTCCTGGTGGCCGGAATGCTCTACGACCGCCGCCACACCTACGAGATCAAAGAGTACGGCGGCTTGGCTACGCCGCTACCGAACCTGATGTCGTTTTTCCTTTTCATCTGCCTGTCGTCGCTGGCGCTGCCCATGCTGAACGGTTTCGTCGGCGAGTTCCTGATATTGGTGGGGGTATTCGAGCAACACGCGGCTTGGGCGGCGTGGGCCACATCCGGCGCGGTGCTTTCCGCGATCTACTTGCTATGGATGTACCAGCGCGTGGCGCTCGGCGAAGTGACTGTGGAGCGCAATAATGAGCTGGCCGACGCGACGCCGCGGGAGAAGACCATCCTGGTAGTTGTCTCGGTGATGGTTCTGTTCATGGGCGTCGCATCGCCGATCTTTACTCGCCGCATGCAGCCGTCCGCCGAGAATCTGCTGCAGCAAATGGACCGGCCGCATCCCTCGGGTCCGGTTCTGGCTGCTCGCCCAGCCGCCACGCCGCTTGCTGCGTCCGCTGTACCTGCCGCTTCTTCTGAACATGTGCTTGCGCCGGCGGCCGGCGCCAACCGCGCGGCGGTGACCGACGTGTCGGCCACCGTCTTGGAAAGGGCCCCCTAACGCCGCCGCGACCGCTGCCATGCACATTTCCTACGAACAACTCGACAACGTCTACCGGCTGGCGCCGGAGATCGTGTTGTGCGCCACCGGCATTCTGATCATGCTGATCGACCCATTTACGCCGGCCCCACGCAAACGGCTGATGGGTTGGCTGGGATTTGCTGGGGCGATCGGAGCGCTAGCGGCGCTTGCGGTCTCCTCGCGTCATGCCGGCGCGGCGTATTCCGGTTTGGTGGTGGTGGACGGATTCAGCCTGTTCATGCACGCCATCGTGATTGTGGTGGCCGCCCTGGCCATTCTGGGATCGTTCCGCTACCTGGACGACGAGCGCGTGCAGCGGGGAGAGTACTACGCGTTGGTTCTTTTCGCGGTGACCGGCATGTGTATTTTGTCCGGAGCGAATGAACTGGTCACTGCGTTCCTGGGGCTGGAAATGAGTTCGATCGCCACCTACATCCTGGCGGGTTTCCGACGGACATCGATGAAATCCAACGAGGCTTCGCTGAAATATTTTCTGCTGGGATCGTTTGCCACGGCGTTCTTTCTGTACGGCATAGCGATGGTCTACGGCGCCACCGGGCAGACCGGAATCCCGGCCATCGCCGGTGTGCTGTCCTCCGCGTCGCCGAGTTCCCTGCTGGTGTTGGGCGTAGGAATGATATTTGTGGGTCTGGGGTTCAAAGTGGTGGTTGCGCCATTCCAAGTTTACGCGCCGGACGTTTACGAGGGCGCGCCGACTCCGGTGACCGGACTGCTGGCGTCCGCGCCGAAGGCCGCCACGTTCGCGCTGATGATGCGGGTTTTCTACACGTCGTTCAGCACCATCGGGCCGCTTTGGTTTTGGGCGGCATGGATTGCGGCGGTGCTTTCGATGCTGGTTGGAAACTTCGCGGCGCTGACGCAAACCAACCTGAAGCGCATGCTGGCGTATTCTTCGATCGCCCACGCCGGATACATCATGGTCGCCTTCGCTGCATCCACGGCGGTGGGGATGGCCGCGGTGCTGTTTTATCTGGCGGCGTATGCACTGATGAAGCTGGGCGCATTTCTGGTGGTCACCGAACTGGGCGGCAGCGGCGAGAAGCGTCTGGAGATCAAGGACTACGCCGGACTGGGCACGCAGCAGCCGGTGCTGGCGGCGTGTTTTGCGCTGTTCTTGCTGTCGTTGCTGGGGCTGCCGCTCACGGGCGGCTTCGTCGGAAAGTTCTACGCGTTTCAGGCGGGGCTGGATTCGCGGCTGGTGTGGCTGGTGGTTATTGCCGCGCTGAACAGCGTGGTGGGCGCCTATTACTACTTGCACGTGATTGTGGTGATGTATTTCAACGATCCGCAGACGGAATTCCCGCCGCAGAAGACTGGCACCGAGCTGAAACTCGCGCTCCTGGTGTGCGCGGCCGGGGTGATCTACCTCGGCGTTTTCCCGAGCCGCGTGATGCACTTCGCTTATACCTCAGCACAAGCCTTGCTCTCTCGCTAGCGTCCGCGTGATTCGTGGGCCCGCTTGGTTTCCTCGTTGGTGGTGGTCGGTTCGTTACTCGGCGACAGGCCAGACTCCCACCCTTCCCAAACCCCAAGGAAGAACCGGGCACCCGAAAAAGACAAAAGCGTAGAACCGTCGAACCGCCAACCTTCTCGTCAACCTTATGCCGGCGCAGCAGCGGAATCGACCGCGCGGCGCAGGGCCGCCCGCGCTAGCAGGCGGGTGGAATCTAGCGTGGGCAGCGGAGAAGTCGAGTCGTTCACGATCAAGGGGATTTCGGTGCAGCCGAGTATGACGGCGTCACAGCCGTCATCTTTCATCCGCCCGATCACTTGCTGAAAGTAGGTGGTCGCTGGGGGCTGGAAGACGCCGTAGACCAACTCATCGAAGATGATGCGATTGATTTCTTCGCGTTCGGCGGCGTTCGGGCGGAGGTACTTTAGTCCGCGTGCTGCCAGCTTTTCTGGGTAGACCTCGCTCTGGACGAGATAACGAGTTCCGGTCAAGCCCAGGCATTGGAACTTGCGCTCGACGGCCTCCGCGGCGACGACTTCGGCGATATGCAGCCAGGGCAGTGGCGATCGTGGTTCAACATAAGAGAAGGCTTGGTGGATGGTATTGTCGGGGCAGATCAGAAAATCGGCGCCGGATTTCGCCAGCTTATTGGCGGAGGAAAGCATGAGATCGCCGACGCCCTGCCAGTCGCCGCGATAGATGCACTTCATGTACTCGGCGAGGGGGTGGGTGTGCATTCCGACTTCCGGATGACCGTGCGCGCCGAGAAGCGGCGCGCCTTCGATACAGATGGTGCGATAACAGAGGGCCGCGCCTTCCGCGGAGCAGGCAACGATACCGATATGCTGGGGCATAGATTCAGGATACTTCGAAACCCTACCAGAGTGGCGGAGAGAAAAAGGCCCGGGAGCCTTGTGGCTTCCTGGGCCTTTCGATGCTCGGTGTACGGGTGCTAGTAATTTACTTTGAGAACTACGATGGCTAGGGTGAACAGCACCAGGGTCTCGATGAAGACCAGCCCCAAGATCATTGCCAAGCGAATCGCTCCGGAGGCCGCGGGGTTGCGGGCCATGCCTTCGCAAGCAGCGGCGGCGACTCGAGACTGGGCGATTCCGCAAGCGGCTGCGGCGATGGCCATCGAGAATCCCGCCGAAATGGTGATCCACATGGCTACGTGCTCGGGAGGCTTTCCGGCGGCTCCTTCTTGCGCCAAGGCCGGGGCGGCGACGAGCGCGGTGGTGAACAACAACATCAGCAAGCTGGACAGTTTTTTCACTTTTTTCTCCATTTTATAAGTCGCCGCCAGGCGGTGGCTCCCGTCATCCTCAAGCAGCCGGGATCACATTGACGGCGTATCATGCCGGTGGTTCTGGAGGCAATTAGACCTCGTGGGAGGTCGCCATGCCGATATAAATTGCGGGAAGAATGGTAAATACGAAGGCCTGCACCACGGCCACGAACAAGTGCAGCACGATGAACAGGCCCGGAAGAGTGGCCGCGAAAATGCCCAGGCCGCCCCATCCCAGGACCGCGTTGCGCTGGCTGAGCGCAACGGTGGGCTCGAGCAGCAAACTCAGGAAAATTATATAGATCAGCTCGCTCGCGAATATGTTGGCCCACAGACGAACGGTGAGCGACAGCAGCCGCGCGGTATGGCTGACAATTTCCACCGGAAAGATCAGCCAGCCGAGCCACCACACCGGTCCGGCAAAATGCTTGGCGTAACCTAGCGGGCCTTGGGTCTTTATCCCCGCGAAGTTGTAATACAGGAAGGTGACGATAGCGCAGGCCAGCGGAACACTGGGATTTTGCGTAGGAGACTCGAAGGCCGGGATCGAGCTGATGGCATTAGCGATCAAAATAAAAATTGAGACTGAGCCTACCACCGGCAAATACTTGAGCGCGCCGTGCTCGATGTTGTCTTCCAAGAGGTCGCGAATTCCCAAGCCTTGTGAATTGGTGATGAGGCCTTCCATCATCTGCTGCACCGCACCGGGGTTATCCACGGAAATCCGCGGGCGCAGCCACAGGAAGAAAATCATCGCCAGCACCAGTACCGCAAAGGAGCCAGCCACAGAATTCGGGATCGGGTTGGCGGGGTCATGGGCATGAATGTGCAAGGCGGAAAGAAGCGCCAGGGCCGCGCCACCAAACCACTTATTCAAGAGAAGGGTGAACCAATGCAGGTGCTCGGGCATTCGCTGGTCTCACTCCCCAGTAAATCTTCGTGGTGGGTATAAACGCCACGCCAAGGCAAAGGCGAAACAACCGCCAAGAGCGGCGGCGCTACAAGCTGTTCCAGTCGCGGATCAGTTCGTAAATTCCTTCGATAAACCCGGCCGCGCCTAATGCCAATAAGCCATAAATCATGCCCAGAAGCGGTATCTTGAGCACTGAAACGCTAGCATATACGGCCAGCCCGATCAACAAATAGCGGCCTGCGAATTTCAGATAAGTACCCGCGGGAACGCGCGGACGAGAAGGTTCGTCGCCTTCGGTGGCGGAGACCACCAGGGCATCCACACCCAACTTCAGCCAGCGATAGTTCAGCCAGGCCAGCAGCGCGCCGATGGCCACGCCTGCGCCCATGCGAGCGCGGCCACACAGGGCCACGACCACCGCCGCAGCGAGGCCTACGGCCAAGGTGAGCCAGCCCAGGCGGATCGCGGCCGCGGACTCTACATCACGACTGGGGATTGCCATCTCTGTCCGAAGCATCCGCTTTGCCTGCCCGCAAAAGCACTTGGCGGACTCCTACGTAGAAGCCAACCGCTCCGAGGACGAACATGCCCCAAGGCTTGGTCTTTAGCCAGCGGTCGAGTAGAAACCCGAGGAGGCCTCCGCCGACAACCCCGCCGACCAACAGGAATGGCAATTCTGTGGCGAGCGCGAACTGGCGCGCTAATTGGCCGGCCCGGGTTGCTGATTTTTGATCGGGCATGGACGGAACTCAACCCACAAGTTCAGCGAACTTAGTGAACAAAGGGGAGAAGCAACGAATGCGTCGCTAGCCGCAAAAATGGCTCGGGATAGATGCCCGCGACCAAGGTGACCGCCACGGCTACGGACAGCGCCAAGCCCTGCGCCAGAGTTATGATTGGGCGAACCGAATCCGTGGGTTCGCGCACCCACATATTCGCGACCATCCGGAAATAGTAGTACAGCGCCGGAAGGATGTACGCGACGCCGATCACCGCCAGGGTGGTGTGGCCGGTCTCGATCAGCGCCCATAAAACCATCAGTTTTGCCAGGAAGCCTGCGGTGGGCGGAATTCCGACCAGCGACAATAGGAAGATCAACATCAGCACCGCGGCGCCTGGGTTGCGCTGCATCAGCCCGTTCAGGTCTTCGAGGTCGTCACCGATAATGCCTTTGCGGCGCAGCAGGATCACCACCGCAAACGCGCCGGTGTTGAAGAACGCATATACCACCAGGTAGAACATCACCGCCTGGAGCCCGCGTTGATTCAGCGAGCCGTCGCGGTTTACCGCCGCCACCAAGCCCAGCAAAATGTATCCGACGTGGGAGATCGAGGAATAGGCCATCAGGCGCTTGATATTGTTTTGGGTGATGGCCACGATATTTCCGTAGGTAAGCGACAGGATGGCCACCGCTTCCACTAACGGCACCCACTCATGGCGCACCGACCAGAAAACGGTGAGGAAAAGCCGCAGCAGCAGCGCAAAACTGGCGGTCTTGGATGCCACACTCAGGAACGCGGTAATCGTGGTCGGCGCCCCTTCATAAACGTCGGGCGCCCACTGGTGGAAAGGAACCGCGGCAATCTTGAAGAACAGCCCGGTCGAAACGGTGACTAGCGCCAGCAACACAAAGAGATCGTAGGAGGGCCGCTGCGCGATCTTCATGGCAATCACCTGAAGGTTGGTGGACCCCGGCGGCCCAGAAAGGCCGTAAAGGATCGAAAAACCGTAGGCCAGAATGCCTGAACTGAAAGCACCCAGAAGGACGTACTTCATGGCGGCTTCGTTGGAGCGGCGATTCCCGCGTAAGAAACCGGTGAGCACGTAGAAACTGAGGGCCATGGTCTCCAGGCCGATGAACAGGACCACCAAATCGTTCCCGCAAGCCAGGAACATCATGCCCACAACCGAGAAAAGCATCAGGGCGTAATACTCGCCGCCGTGCTCGCCCTCCATGTCCATGTAGCGCGCGGAAAGCAAGATCACCAGGGCGGTGGCCGCCAGAAAGATGAATCCGAAGAGAATAAAGAAGCGGTCGATGACGATCGAGCCGCCAAAGCGAAGATTTAATTCCGAAGCGACCGGGTGCAGCAACCACAGCGAAACGCCGCTGAACACCACGCCCAGCATGGCGGTGAGGGCGTTCCAGGATTTTTGCTTTTCCTCGAGCAGGAAATCGGTCAGCAGCGTCGCCAAACCGAAAAACGCCAGCATCACCTCCGGCAGGATGTAGGGAAAGTCCTGCTGGGTGCTCGCAAGGGCCGCTGGCCAGTTCGCGACCATCTACTTCCCTCCCTTGCTGGCATGGGTCTTAGCGGGAAGCATATTCGACGCTGGCTTGGTTCCTGCGGCCGGCGAAACTAAGGGAGGCGCGGCCGGCGGCAGCGACGGCGGTGGCGCGTAGTAGGAGGGATTCACGCCCTCCACCAGGCGTTGGACCGGCTTATCGAGCACCCTAAAGAGCGGAGCGGGATAAATCCCGATCCAGAAGGCCAAGAAGACCAGCGGCAAAAGCGTGGCGTACTCGCGCGCGTTCAAATCCGGAATATGTTCGTTGGCCGGGTTAGTGACGGGGCCAAACATCACCCGCTGATATAGCCACAGGAGGTAGGCTGCGCCGAGCACCACCCCCAGGACGCCCCAAGCTGCCCACTGCCAGCGCACCTCGAACGCGCCGCGCAAGATCGTGAATTCGCCGATGAACCCGTTCAGCAGCGGCATGCCCAGGGAGCTAAGCGTTACGATCATATACACCGCGGCAAAATTCGGCATGGGCGTGGAAAGCCCGCCAAATTCGGAAATCAGCCGGGTGTGGCGGCGCTCGTACAACACCCCAACGATCAAGAACAGCGCGCCGGTGGAAATACCGTGATTGATCTGCTGGATGATGCTTCCGGAAAGGCCCAGCGGGGTAAGCGCGAAAATTCCCAGGGTGCAGAAACCCATGTGGCTCACCGAAGAATAGGCGATGAGCTTCTTCATGTCCTTCTGCATCATGCACACCAGCGCGCCGTAGACGATGCCGACCAGGGACAACCCAACCAGGAAGCCGCGATACTTTACCGCCGCGTCCGGGAACATCGGCACGGAAAATCGCAGGAAACCGTAGGTCCCCATTTTCAGTAGTACGCCGGCGAGGATAACCGATCCGGCGGTGGGCGCTTCGGTGTGCGCGTCAGGCAGCCAGGTGTGGAACGGGAACATGGGAACCTTGATGGCAAACGCGAAGAAGAAGCCCCAGAACAGCCACTTTTCCAGACTGCCGTATTGCGCGGTGAACGGGTGCAACAGGATTTCGCGAATGTCGAAGGTTCCCCGGCTGGTGTAGATCGCCAGGATCGCCAACAACATCAAGACCGATCCCGCCAGGGTGTAAAGGAAGAATTTAATCGCGGCGTACAGGCGGCGTTCGCTGCCCCACACGCCGATCAGGAAATACATAGGAACCAGCATCACTTCCCAGAAGAGGTAGAACAGCACGAAATCGAGGGACATGAAAACGCCCAGCATGCCGGTCTGCAACATCAAAAGCAGAATGTAATATTCCTTTTCGCGTTTGCGGATGGCGCTCCAGGAGGAAAGGATGGCGATCGGGCCCAGGATGACGGTCAGCATCACCAAGAGGAAGCTCAGACCATCCAAGCCCAGGGTGTAGTGTGCGCCGATCGAGGGTATCCACGGCAGGTCTTGAACGAATTGGAAGGGCGCCGTGCTCTGCGCCTGGAATCTCCACAACAGCGGGAGCGCCACAGCCAGTCCGAGGAATCCGAACAGGTTGCCGATCCAGCGGCTGGCGTTCGCACTTCCGCGCGGCACGAAGCACAGCAAGACTGCGCCCACCAGCGGCGTGAAGAGGATGGTGCTTAAGATATGGCTGTCGGAAAAAAGCATGCGTCCGTGCCTCGCCTTCTGAAAAACGCCTCAGAAAATCTACGAATGCAGATGCAAAACCCAGAAATAATAGGTCAGGAAGCCCACTAACCCGATGACGATCACCAGCATGTAAGTCTGCACCAGGCCGGTCTGGAACATGCGCGCCACCTGGCTGACCAGCCAGATGAAACGAGACGCTAAGCGCACCGAACCGTCGACGATCCAAGTGTCCCACCACATCGATATGCGAGAAATGGAGCGGGTGAGCCATCCCGCACCGTCCACGCCCAGTCCGTTGATTACGGCGTTGTCGAAACTGCCCAGGCTGGAGGCCAAGTCCTTGGTGCGATTCACAAACATCGCGTCATAAATCTCGTCGACGTAATACTTGTGGTAGACCAGGCGGTACAGTCCGTGGATATGCGACGTAATCTTCTCCGGCAGATCGATGCGCTTCAAATACAGATACCACGCGAAGAAAATGCCCACGACGACCAAGCCCTCGGACAACAGCATCAGCTCGATTTCGCCCAAATGCGCCTGTGCCGCTTCCCCGCCGGTGACCCGAGCCTCTTGCACCGAGGTGATCATCGGCGCGAGGAAATGGACGAAATGATTGCTGCCGCGGAGAATTTCGGGCCAGCCGATCCATCCGCCGAATATCGAAAGCCCTGCGAGAATGATCAGCGGAATGGTCATCGACTTTGGCGATTCGTGGATGTGGTGTGCGATGTCGTGGGGTACCCGCGATTTTCCGTGGAAGGTGAGGAAGATCAGGCGGAACATGTAAAAGGCGGTCATGCCCGCGGTGAAGTATCCAACCAGCCACAGCAGCAAGCCGTGCTCGTAAACTTTGCCAAGAATCAGGTCCTTGCTCAGAAATCCGGCGAACGGGAAGATGCCGGCGATGGCCAGGGTGGCGATCAGCATGGTCCAGTAAGTAATCGGGATTTTCTTGGCCAGGCCGCCCATGCGGCGCATGTCTTGTTCGCCGGACATGGCGTGAATCACGCTGCCCGCACCCAGGAAGAGCAGACCTTTGAAGAACGCGTGGGTCATCAAGTGAAAGATGCCCGCGCTGAACGCGCCCACCCCGCAGGCCAGGAACATGTAGCCAAGCTGCGAGACGGTGGAGTAGGCAAGGACTTTCTTGATGTCGTTCTGCACCACACCGATGGTGGCGGCAAACAACGCAGTGGCTGCGCCGATTCCTGCGACCACTTCCATCGCCACCGGGGCGTGCTGGAAGATGGCGTTGGTGCGGGTAACCATGTAAACGCCCGCAGTCACCATGGTCGCCGCGTGAATCAAGGCGCTCACCGGCGTGGGCCCTTCCATCGCGTCGGGCAGCCATACATATTGGGGGATCTGGGCGGACTTGCCGGTAGCCCCGACGAAGAAGAGCAGCGCGATCGCGGTGAACACGGGGGCGCCTACCGGCAGATGCGACGCGATGAGCGCGGGAGTTATGTCCGTGAAGCGAATCGTCCCCAAAACAGCAGAGGTAAGAAAAATCCCCAGCAGAAAGCCAGCATCGCCGATGCGGTTAACGATGAACGCCTTCTTGCCTGCGTCCGAAGCCGATTTTCGAAGGAAGTAAAAACCAATCAACAAATAGCTGCAGGTGCCCACACCTTCCCAGCCGACAAACAGCAGCAACAGATTATTTCCCAGGACCAGCATGAGCATCGAGAACATGAACAGGTTCAAATATCCGAAGAAGCGGTAATAGCCGCCCTCATGCGCCATGTAGCCAGTGGAATAGATGTGGATCAGCAGGCCAACGCCGGTGACCACCAGAATCATCACCGCCGAGAGCGGGTCGAGCAGGAATCCCCAGTCGGCAACAAAGCTCCCCAGCGCGCCGGACTGCAGGTGATAAGTTCCCGCAGGCACCCATTCGAAGAGGATCACCTGGGCTACGCGTTGGTTGGCCGGCCGGGCGACGAGCTGCAGGAAAGCGCCGCAGGCGAAGAAGAACGAAATGGCGACGCTGCCGACGCAGATTGCGTCAATGGCGGTCTTGGGCAGTTTGCGACCCACCAGCAGCATCAGCGCCGCTCCGGCGAGCGGGTACATCGGGATGGTCCAAATATGCGCCAGGAAAAATGGCAGCAATCCTTGGGTTGTGGGCAGCGACTCTACCATTTCAGGATGTCCATCTCATCCGCCAGCACCGTTTCCCGGTTGCGGAATAACGCGATAATTATTCCCAGTCCTACCGCCGCTTCCGCGGCTGCGTCGGTAATGATAAAGATCGCAAACACTTGGCCCTGCACGGTGCCAAACATTCGGGAGAAGGCCACCAGATTGATGTTCACGGCGTTCAGAATTAGTTCGATGGACATCAGAATCACGATCACGTTGCGGCGGGTGAGCACGCCGATCACGCCGATGATGAGCAGCGCCAGGCTCAGAAAAATATAGTGGGTTACTGGAATCACCCGTCCCTCCGCCTGGCCATCAGTACCGCTCCGACCATTGCTACCAGCAGCAGGATCGAAGCGATTTCAAACGGGAGCATATAGGTTTGGAACAGCGACGTAGCGACCTCGGCAGTATTGGGCGGCAGCGACTGCGGAACCGCGGCGGAGTTGAATATGGGAGCATCGATGTGGGTCATCAGCAGCACCTGCCCGCCCAATACAATCGCCAGTAGCACCGCCAGCCACAGTTGTTTGCTGAACTGACGCTGGCGCGCCGATACGTCCAGATTCACCAGCATGATAACGAACACGAATAAGACCATGATCCCGCCGACGTACAGGATCACTTGCACGATGAATAGGAACTCCGCGCGCAACTGCAAGTAGATTCCCGCGGTGGCTAGTAGCGCGCCGATCAGAAAAATGGCGGAGTGCACTACGCTGCGGCCTACCACCATAAAAATGGCGCAGACGATCGCCAAGCCAGCGAAGAAATAAAAGAAGCCGTATTCGAGACCCATGGAGGTGGCCATTTAGTCTCCACCCACCGACGCCGCTGAAGCGGTTGCAGCGGCGGCCTGGTCGCGACGGTCGTTCAGCGTGATTAGCCATGCGGCCACACCGATGGTTGCCAGCAGCGTGAGTCCGAAGGCCTCAAACGCATTCCATCCCCATTGCTGGCGCAAGATCTGAGCAATTCCCACGCCGATGACGTTGGTGAGCGCCAGCGGGATCAGAAATTGCCAACCCAGCTTCATCAACTGATCGAAGCGGTAGCGCGGGAACGTAAACCGGAACCACAGGAAGGCATAGAGGTACGTCAACACTTTCGCGAGGAACCAAAACGCGCCGTGGATTCCGGGCATCGCGGCGGGAACGAAAAGCGAGCCGAACATTACCGCGGCGAGAACCAGGAACAGTCCGCCAACCAAAACCATGACCAACTTTTGAATCCCTACCGGTTGGCGAGGCGCGCGCCAGAAGCAGTAGCCGCCGACGCCGAGGAAGAGGAGTGCCGGGAGGACGTCTAGAATCTCGATTGAAGTGCCCAGGACACGTCCATGGAAGCTGGCGAGCGGGCGCAGCCAGCCGCCGAGAAATAGGGTGGTGGCAATTCCGGCGACCACGATCATGTTGGCGTACTCCGCCAGAAAATACAGCGACCAACGGAAACCGCTGTACTCGGTCATGTAGCCGGCGACCAACTCGGATTCCGCTTCCGGTAAATCGAACGGGGCACGGTTGGTCTCGGCAATGGAAGCGACCAAGTAGATGAAAAACCCGCAGGGTGCAAAGAAGATGAACCAGGCGCCGGCCTGATCCTGGGCCTCGACCAGAGACTTCATCGAAAGCGATCCGCCCAGCAACAGCGCGGAAATCAGCGCCAGGCCCGCCGCCGTTTCGTAGCTCACCAATTGCGCTGCGCTCCGCATCGCGCCCAACAGAGAGAAGTGGCTATTGGACGCCCAGCCGCCCAGCACGATTCCGTAAACGCCCAGGGAGCTGATCGCCAGAATGAAGAGCAAACCGATATCGAGGTCCGCAATCTGGAAAACCGGGCCAAACGGCAGAGCCGCGTAGGCGAGTAAGGCCATGGTTACGCTGATCAGTGGGGCCAACAGGAAAATCATCTTGTCGGCTTTCTCCGGGACGATGTCTTCCTTGATCAGCAGCTTTACCGCGTCGGCGATGGGTTGCAGCAGGCCGTGCGGGCCTACGCGCATGGGGCCCAAGCGCGCTTGCATGTCGGCCATTACTTTGCGCTCAAGCAGCACGATGTATCCTGCCAGCAGCGGCAGGACCAGCACGATCACGATGCCGTAGAGGACCGGCAACAGGTACGGCATGATCGCATTCAGAGTGGCGTGGTTCATTTCCCTTTTGCGTTCAAGAGTTCCCTTTCTATTTCGATCCTGCATGCGCGCGGCATTGTGCAACCGCTAAAATCCGCACCCTTGAGGACAAAGGGTGCGCCACCCAACTGCGCTAGCGATCCACTTCCCCTAGCACGATATCGATGGTGCCAATGATGGCCACCACGTCGGCCACCAGGCTTCCGCGCGCCATTCTATCGAACGCCTGCAAATTGATGAAGCTGGGCGGACGGACCCGGACGCGGTAGGGCTGGGTGCTGCCGTCGCTGACAATGTAGAAGCCCAGCTCGCCCTTGGGCGCTTCGATCGAGTGATACACCTCGCCGGGAGGCGGCTTCAGTACCTTGCCGATGCGCGCCATGATCGCTCCCGCGGGAATATTTTCGATGGCTTGCAGGCAGATCAGGCGGGACTGGCGCATCTCTTCCATGCGCACGATGTAGCGGTCGTAGGTGTCACCCGATTGCGCGATAGGAATTTCAAATTTGTATTGATCGTACGCGGCGTAGGGCATGGCCTTGCGAATATCCCAGCGCACCCCGCTGGCGCGGAGGACCGGGCCGCTGACGCCGAGAGCGATGGCATCTTCCGCGGACAATATGCCCACGCCTTTGGTGCGTCCCACCCAGATGCGGTTTTCGGTTAGCAGCGTGGAATATTCATCGATCTTGTGCTCGAAGTCGAGGCAGAAGCGCTTCACCTCTTCTTCGAAGCCGTCATAGGTCTCATATTGCAGGCCGCCAATGCGAAATGCGTGAGTAGTGAGGCGCGCGCCGCAATACTTCTCGAAAATTTTCAGGATTTCTTCGCGCTCGCGGAAACAATAAAAAACCGGGGTCAGCGCGCCAATGTCCAGCGCGTGAGTGCCCAGCCACACCAGGTGGCTGGCGATGCGCTGTAGTTCCGTAAGGATGGTGCGTACTACCCGCGCGCGCGGGGGCGCTTCGGTGCCCAGGAGCTTTTCCACTGCTTCGCAATAGCCCAGGCCATTGGAGACCGCGGCCACGTAGTCCATGCGGTCTACGTACGGCGCGAATTGCTGATAGCTGCGATGCTCGGCGATCTTTTCTACCCCGCGGTGCAGGTAGCCGATGATGCACTCGGAATCCACGACCCGCTCGCCGTCGAGCTTGAGCTTCACGCGGAGCACCCCGTGGGTAGACGGGTGCTGCGGACCCATATTCAAAATGATTTCGTCGGCTCCCAGGACGGTGGAGCTGACGCCCGGCATTCGTTCGATGTGAGTATCGGCCATTTGGCTCGTTATCGCGTTAGAGAATTCCCGGTTCTATTGCCCGCTCTCGATTCCCAGATTTTCGCGCACCCAGTCTTGGTCTTGCTTCAAAATGTCGTAGTCCTTGCGCAACGGGAAGCCCTGCCATTCATCGGGCAGCAAAATGCGGCGCAGATCGGGGTGGCCCTCGAAGCGAATTCCGAACATGTCGTAGGCTTCGCGCTCCATCCAGTTGGCCACCGGCCAGATGGCGGTGACGCTGGGGACCGGCTCGTTTTCGGCGGCGTGCGCCTTGAGGCGTAGGCGTTCGTTCTTAGCGAAGGAGTAGAGATTCCAGACTACGTCGAAGCGCTTTTCGCGCTTGGGCCAGTCGACCGCGGTCAGGTCGGTGAGAAAATCGTATTTTTCTTCGTCGCGGAAGTAGCGGGCCAAGGTTAGCAGCTCTTTCAGTTCGACCACCAGGATCGATTGCTTGCGATCGGTCCAGGCTTCGCGAATCGCATCACCGAACCTTGTCTTCCACTTGGTGACCAACTCGTTTTCCAGCGGCACGGGCTTCAGCGGGGTTTCCTTCGGCGCGGCTGGGACGGCGGGTTTAGCCGCAGCGGCTGGCGCGGCGGGTTTCGGTCGAGCAGCAGCCGGCGCCGCGGGGGCTGCCGGTTTTTCGGCAGGAGGAGCCGCAGCCACCGGCGGTGGCACCGGCGAAGGCCCTCCTGCGGGCGGAGGCGGCGCAGCAGCGGACGCGGGCTCCGAAGTAGTCTGCGGCTTGTCCGGCGCGGCCCCGGAGGGCGTGCCGGGCTGCTCATTCTTGAGGTCCTTTTCCGGTGCGTCGTCTGTCATGGCGTTCAACGATCTGCGTTACGCTGGCCGTACCCCTCGCGCGCCTTTGCGCCCAACCCTAAAGCGGGATGACTTTCTGAGTCCCTCACCGTATCGAGTGAAGCGACAACGGAAACGATTCTGATCCTGCGAACGACCGGCCAAGGGGCACCGACTCACACCCAGTCCAGCGCGCCCTTCTTGAAGAGCCAAACATACCCCACCAGCAAAATCCCGAGAAATACAAACATGGTGACCAGCCCGTAGACCCCCAGGGCGCCGTACTTTACCGCCCAGGGAAAGAGAAAGACCGTCTCCACGTCGAAGATAACAAATAGGATTGCGACGATGTAATAGCGTACCGAGTAGCGGCCCCGGGCATCGGATTCCGCAGGGATGCCGCACTCGTAGGGCTCCAGGCGCGCGCCGATTTTCTGCATGTCCGGACGAATGAATTTGAAAACAAAGAGAGAAACGGCTGGAAACGCCGCAGCTAGCAGCGCAAAAATGAAGACCGGGATGTATTCGCCGGGCATGGCCTAATTTCCGGACGAATCGTAACATAGGCGTCAACCATGGGCCATAGGGTTGCGCGTTGCTGCCAAGATTCTCGGATTCCGTCCGGGAGGGCTGGGACTGCCGGCTGGCGCTTGTTGGTTCCACCTCGGAATCGAGATTCAGCCGCGGTCTGCGATATGATCGCGGTCATCGAAACCCCACTTCGCTACCGCCGCACTCGCCGATGAAAAAACCTTTGGGGGACCGCCAGCATGCATTGCCGCGTGGGCTGATGCTATGCGTCTTTCTCTCCGGCGCGGCGGGGCTGATCTATCAAGTGGCGTGGAGCAAGGCGTTGGGCCTGGTCTTCGGGCACGCGGTGTACGCGATTGCTACGGTGTTGGCGGCGTTCATGGCGGGGCTGGCGGTGGGTAGCGCCTACCTGGGGCGCTGGAGCGAGCGCCGTCCGCAGCCGGGGCTCGTCAGGCTCTACTCGCAGATGGAGCTGCTATGCGCCGTGTCGGGCGGGCTGTCGCTCGCGGCGCTGATCGCGGTTCGCGCGCTGTTTATTGCCGCGTACCCCTTGGTTGGCGGGTGGCAGCCGCTACTCGTCCTGTTGCGTTTCGCTGGAGCCTCGGTGGTGTTGTTCGTTCCCACGTTTCTGATGGGCGGAACGCTGCCGATACTGGTTAGCGCGGTGACGCGGAGTTCCGAGGAGCTTGGGAAGCGCGTTAGCGGACTGTACTGGATGAATACGCTGGGCGCGGTGGTCGGAACGCTGGCCTGCGGATTGGTTCTGCTGCCCGCACTGGGATTACGGGAGTCGGTCCTTGGCGCGGTTGCCCTGAACCTGGTGGCCGGCGCCCTTGCTTGGCGGATTGGCGGCCCCGGAGTCGAGCCTGCGGCGGCGAGATCGGGTGGCCGCACGTCCCCGCCGGCAGTGGGCGCGGGAGGGGCGCACGTCACCGTCGACGCTGGTGCCGGGGATTTCAGATTCCTGCTGGTCGCCTTCGGGGTGGTGGGCGCGACGGCATTTGTTTACGAGATTGCATGGACACGGCTGCTGGCCATTTCTATCGGCAGCTCAACCTACGGCTTCACCATCATGCTGGCGACGTTCCTCGCCGGGACGGCGATTGGCAGCGCCGCTTTTGGGCGCTTTTCGGCTCCCATCGCGGCGGGCAGGACCGGCCCAGAAATTACCGTGAGCACGTTTTCGCGGACCCAGTCGCTTACCGGGTTGGCCGCCACTTCTTCCCTGGTTCTGTTCCACTGGATCCCGCGGATCGTTCCGGGGGTACTGCGCGCGACGCACGATACTTTCCCTGGGCTGATTCTGGCGCAGTTCGCCACTAGCGCGTTCACGGTGCTGCCCATTGCGATCGTGTTTGGCTACAACTTTCCCGCGGTGGTGGTCGTGCTCGGCGGCACTCGCGCGCCCGGCGACTCCTATGCAACGCTGGTCGGGAAAGGGTACGCCGCAAACACGGCCGGGGCGATCGTTGGCTCGATTGCCGCGGGTTTCTGGCTGGTGCCCCGGCTGGGGAGTTTCCGCGCGATCGCAGCAACCGCAGTCATCAATCTGCTGCTCGCCGTGGCGCTGGAATCCCGGGCGGTTCCGCGGCGGCTGGCGTTGCAGGCGGCGAATTTTGCGCTGATCTGCGCGGCGATAGCGGTGGGTTCGTCTTCCTTTTTCTACAATCGCGCGCTGCTCTCGCTTTCTGCCGTTCTGTACGGCAATTCGTATCAGGGGCACCTCACGCTGCCGGAGATTGCCGCCACCAACGAACTGCTGTTCATGGCCGACGGCGTCAATTCGTCGGTCGCCGTCTTTCAGTCGGACAACTACCTCTCGTTGCGGGTCGACGGAAAAGTAGATGCATCGACGGGTGACGCGCGGACGCAATTGATGTTGGCGCATCTGGGCGCCGCGTTTCATCCTGCTCCGCGGCGCGTTTTGATCGTGGGCTTCGGTAGCGGCATGACGGCCGCGGCCGTCGCACGCTACCAGGACGTGGAAAAAATCGACTGCGTGGAGATCGAGCCCGATGTGATCCGGGCCTCGCCGTATTTCGAAAAGCTGAATCAAGGGGTGCTGGCCGACCCGCGCATGCGCGTATTTTTTGAAGATGCCCGCAATTTCCTGCTGACTTCGCGGGACCAATACGATCTGATAATTTCCGAGCCGTCGAACCCCTGGATGGCCGGGGTCGCTACCCTTTTCACCACCGAATATTACGCGTCGGTGCGCGCGCATTTGGCGCCCGGCGGCATGTTCGTCCAGTGGGTGCAGGGCTACGAGATTGCGCCGGACGATTTGCGTATGGTGATCGGCACCCTCGCCGCTCACTTCGCGGAAGTGACGCTATGGCACGGCGAAGGGTCGGACTTGCTGTTGCTCGGCCGGGTCGACCCAGTTCCCTTCCGGTTCGATCGCCTGCGAGCGCTGTGGGCTAATCCCGCGATCCACAAGGATTTTCAGGCGCTGGACGTCCACCAGCCGGAGGGCCTTTCTGGGTATTACTTGCTGAGCGATGCGGAGCTGCGCCAGCTTGCCGCGGCCAGCACTCTGAACACCGACGATCGGACGATATTGGAATATGACGCACCCCGAACGCTGCTGGCGCACGGGCTAAGCGAGGCCAATCAGGTATTAATCGGACGCTTCCGCGGCGGGCCACTCCCGCCAAACCTTGATCCTGGTGAGACGGCAGCTGCCCTAAAAGCCGGCGTTGGTGTGGATCTGGACCTCAACGACAGCCTGGGCACCCAGAGATTTCTCGCGGCGCTCGATTCGCAGCCCGATTCTGCGGAGCGCGAAATGGCCCTCGGGCGGTTCTCTATGGGTCAGAATTTTTTGAAGGATGCCCATAGCGCGCTGCAAGCGGCGGTGGGACTCGCACCCCATTCGCCGGAGGCGTTGCACTGGCTCGCGGTTGCCGATCATCGCATGGGGCAGGAAGCCGCGGCCGATCTACTCCTCGCTCAGATCTTGGCCGCCAACCCGACAGACGCGCAAGCACTCACGGATCGTTTGGAATTCGCCGCCGATCGCAATGATTTCCAAACCGCGTTATATACGCAGCTCGATCGGATGGTGCTAATGGGCGATCCCCCGGCATCGGAATACTGTCGCCTGGGCGCTATTTGGGAGAAGATTCCGAACCTTGCCGAAGCTGAGCCAGTGTTGTTGAAGGGACTCTCGAAGGACCCGTATAGCTACGCCTGCCATCTTGAGCTCGGCGAACTATATCGGGAAGAAAAGCTGCTTGCCCCTGCTCGGCAAAACTTTGAATGGGTGGTGCGGTTCTTTCCGGAGCTGGATCCGACGATTTTTCGCTCGCTCGCAGGAATCGATCTGATGCTCGGGGATCGTCGTGCGGCTCGCGCCGCATTGAACGAAGGTCGACGGATGTTTCCCGACGACGGGGACTTGCAAAAGGCTGCCGCTGCAGAATAATTACTTCGCGGGGGTCTTAGTCTAAACGCCCACCCTTCCCAAAATCGGGGAAGAATGGGCCACCGGAAAAGAAGAGCGTAAAACCGCAGAACCGGTCGAACCTCTAGCCGTCGACTAGTTCTTTGGCGCGTTGGGTGGCCTTCACTACTGCTTTGATCAGGGTGACGCGTAGCTTGCCTTCTTCCAGCTCCAGAATGCCGTCGATGGTGCAACCGGCGGGGGTGGTCACCGCGTCCTTGAGCAGCGCGGGATGGTCTCCGGTGTCCAGCACCTGTTTCGCGGCGCCCAGGAGCATCTGCGAGGCTAGCAGCGTGGCCACGTCGCGAGGCAGGCCCACTTTCACGCCGGCTTCCGCGAACGATTCGAGAATGATGAAGGCGAACGCTGGGCCGCTGGCGGAGAGGCCGGTCACCGCGTCCATCAGCTTTTCGTCGACCACCACGGTACGTCCGACCGCGTCAAATAGCGCCCGCGCCAGTTCCAGGTCGCTCGGACGCGCAAACCTTCCCTTGCAGATGCCGGTCATCCCGGCGCCCACCGAACATGGCGTGTTGGGCATGGCGCGGACGACTGGCGTCTCGGTCTGTAGCGCGCTCTCGATCGCTTGGGTGTGGACCGATGCCGCCACGGAAATCAAGAGCTTCTTCGCATTCACGACCGGGCGAATTTCTTCGAGAACCGAGCGCATCACCTGGGGCTTGACGCAGAGCAGAATGACGTCGGCTTTCGCCGCAGCGGCGCGATTGTCGGTGGAGACCTTGATGCCCAGGGACTCGCTCAGCGCCCGGGCGCGATCGGCATGCGCCACCGTCCCTATTACTTGGCCCGCTGAAACCAGGCGCTGCGCGCGATAAGCACGGATCAGCGTGCCGCCCATCTTGCCGGCGCCCAGAACTGCGAAAGTCTTCCCCGCAAACGCGTTTCTCATGATGATGGCATTCTGGATAAGTTTGGGGCGGAGGTCAATGTCGCGTTGTGCTCCACGCAAGATCCGTTGGTGGGTGGTTCTGCCGTTTGCCGCACGCGCGCATCGCCAGGATATCCGCCGGTTCCCAGGAGTTGCCTTGTCGAGACAGCGTTCTGGCCGCGGCGCAGAAATTCACTACTGCGCTGGCCATTCTGACGCCGAATGGCGCAGCATGCAAAAGTCGCCTGTGTGTGGTCGAGTCCAGCGCTTTTCCGGGAAGTAGCAGCGCAGATTCGCGCGTCGAGGATCTCGAGTGGCACAAAAAGAAACCGAACAACTCAATCCGATCATCCAGACGCCGTGGCAGAGCTCTACGGTGCGACGGATACGAGACGGGACCGCCCGATTGAATCCAGTGTCGTTTGGTTGTGCCATGTTGGGAAACGCTGCGGGCCGTGTGGCCCTAAAGGATACGAAATTCCTTAGCGTGCTCTCTGCTTTTGGGGCAGAGGCAACAGTTCGTTGTGCCCATCGACGTCCAGGTCATATTCGTACTCGGGCTCGGATCGCGCCAGAATAACTCGGCCTTCGTCCACATGGCGGACCCCTAAAACATAGCTCAATCTAGAATATTTTCATTGTTCGTTGTGGTTTGAAAAACCATGACCTATTCGTAGCGCAGGGCGATGATCGGATCGACGCGGGTGGCGCGGCGGGCCGGGATGTAGCAGGCTAACAAAGACACGGCTGCGAGTAAGATCGTCACTCCGCCGAGAGTTGCCGGGTCAGTGGGACTCACGCCGAAGAGCATGTTGGTCATCAATCGCGTCAATCCAAACACCGCGGCCCACCCGATCCCCACGCCGAGCATGACCATCTTGCCTGCATCGCCCAACACTAACTGCAAGACGTTGCCCCGCTCCGCTCCCAGGGCCATGCGAATTCCGATTTCGTGGGTTCTCTGACCCACGACGTACGAAATCACGCCGTAGATCCCGATCGAAGAGAGCACCATGGCCAGGACCGCAAACACACCCAAAAGAACCATGGCAAAGCGCTTTGCAGCAAGCGAATCGGAAATCACGTCGGTCATTGTTTCCGTTCCGTAGACCACGATCTGGTTGTTCACTCCAGCCACCGCGTGGCCGATCGAGTCCATCGCGGGAAGCGGGGCCTGCTCGGTCCGGGCCATCGCGCCGGTACCGTGATCGATCAGCGAAAGAGCGGCGTCCGGCACCTGCGAAATCGGAAAATAACACTGCGCCTGAACGGACTGCGTGGCGTCTGAATCCAATCCCCACTGCTTGACATGGCCGACCACCCCGACGATCTCCGCGGTCTTTCCGATAATGTCGAAATTGACGTGCCTGCCAATGGGATCCTTGTCCGCGAAAACCAGCTTGGCAAATTGGTCGTCGATCACGATTACGAACGGCGAATTTTCGTTGTCGGATTCGGTTAGGAACCGGCCGCGCTTTAGCGGGGTGTTCATAACTTTCAAATAATCGGCTTGAACAGCGTAGAAGAGCGTCTCTTTCATTTGCGACTGCGAAGGCGGTTTGGCCTCTCCTTCCAACCAGAATGGCAGCTCCGAATCATCGGACATCGGCAGGGATCCCACGGTCAATGAGACGGCTCGGACTTCCGGCAGAGCGCCAATAGCGTCGTGCAGTTGCCGGTAGGCGGCCCGGATGGCAGCCGGCGAAGCGCCCAACGGTTGGGAGGACGCGAGGCTAAAGCTCACCACATTGTGAGGGTCAAATCCCGGGTCGCTGTTCCACAGTTTTGCCATGCTGCGAACCATCAATCCGGCCCCGACCAGCAGGACCAAGGCCAGCGCCATCTCCACCGCCACGAAGATCGTCTGGGTTCGGTTGCGCGCACCGCTTCCGCCTCGTCCGGCTTCCTTCAACGTTTCGTGAATCCCCGATCGCGAAGCCTTAAATGCGGGCGCCAACCCAAACAAAATTCCGGCCAGGACGGAAACGCCGAAAGTGAACAGCAGGACGTGCCCATCCAGATGAACATCTTGAGCGCGTGGCAGAGCTTCCGGCAGCCTCTTGATCGCCGCTCCGGCGCCTTCCGCGGCAATGAATAGGCCCACAGCGCCCCCGGCCATCGCCAGCAAAATGCTCTCGGTAAGAAGTTGCCGAACCAAGCGGCCCGGAGTCGCGCCCAGCGCGGTGCGAACCGCGAATTCCCTGCTCCTCCCGGTCGAACGCACCAAAAGCAGATTGGCGACGTTGGCGCAGGAAATCAGAAGCACGAAACCCACCGCGGCAAGCAGCACCAGCAGAAACGGCCGAATGTCTCCGACCACACTCTCTTTTAGAGACACCAGTGCGATCCCCGAACCCTTATTGGTATCCGGATAAAGCTCGGAGAGATGCACCGCGACACTGCTCATGTCCGAATTGGCCTGCTGCAGAGTGACGCCTGGCTTCAGCCTACCCACAGCGTCCATGCCCATGCTGGTACCACGATTAAGGAACAACGGATCATTCCACTGCCCGATAGGCACATACACTTCACTGTTGTTATGGAAATCGCTCGCCTGATAATGAAAGCCCGCAGGGATCACCCCGACGATGGTGCGCAACGTTCCGTTTAGAGCTAAGGATTTCCCTACTGCGTCTGGAGCTGAGCCGAACTTGCGCTTCCACAACCCTTCGCTGATGAGTGCGACCGGCGCGCCTCCGACTTGATCCTCTTGTTCGGAGAACAAACGGCCCGCCACTGGATTCACTTCAAGGAGCGGAAAAAACGTTGCCGAAACCATTTCTGCTCGTAAGCGTTCCGCGTTGCCCATTCCGGTAAGATTAAAATTTTCCTCGCGGAACGCCGCGAGTGCGGAAAAAGAATGGTTGTCGCGCCGCCAGTCCAGGAAATTCGGATACGAAATGCTGGAGTGCTCAAACTCCGCATTGCGCGTGAAAACCGCTACCAGCCGTTCTGGGTGCTGGTAGGGCAGCGGATTCAGCAGCACCCCGTTGACCACCGAAAAGAGCGCGGTATTGGCGCCAATCCCGAGCGCCAGAGTGAGGATGGCGACGGTGGTGAAGAGCGGGTTCTTGCGGAGTTGGCGAACGCCGTAGCGGCAATCGGAAATCACGCACTGGATCCAATTGCCAACCCGTGCCTCGCGAACATGTTCTTTCACTTGTTCAATCCCTCCCAGTTCGATCCGTGCGGCCCGTTGCGCTTCCGCCGTAGGCATGCCCGCGCGTATGTTTTCGTCGGTCAGCAATTCGAGGTGGGAGCGAACTTCCTGGTCGAGGTCTACATCCCCACGGCCAGATGCCAAAAGATTGCGCAGAAGACTTTGAGCTTTCACGAGTAGCGGCATTTTCAACACCTCTCTACGATGTCTCTAACGCTTGCGCGATAGCCCAGGAAATGCGGCCCCAGCGCTTGGCTTCGACTTCGAATTGCTTCCGTCCAGGCTTGGTCAGGCGGTAGTACTTCGCGCGGCGATTATTTTCGGAGTCTCCCCAAAACGAGGCGATCCATCCCTCTTCCTCCATGCGGTGCAGCGCGGGAAAGAGGGAGCCTGGTTTAACCACAAAAGTGCCACCGCTAATCTGCTGGATTCTGCGCGAGACTCCCAAGCCGTGCATCTCGCCCGCGATCAGTGATTTCAGAATGAGCATGTCCAGGGTGCCCTGCAGCAGTGTGGTGGGTTCAGAACTCAAGATGCCTCTCCTATCGAAACTCTATAGGACTATACTCAGCTACCTATAGACTGTCAATAGGAAGCGCCCACACGGGTGAACCGCCGGGGCTAGGTTCTTGATATAGTTCCTCGTGGATGGTTGACCGTTCGTCTTCAGGCCCGGCTGTTTAGGCTGTGATTCTTCTACGCGGAGGCATGCGTTGGGCCAACCACTCAATAATCAAAGAGCTTCGTTCTACGGCCAGTTCGTGCAGGCCGCTTACGGCATGTTCAGGAATCCGCAGGGTGCGGACCCGCTCCGACCCGAGCCTGCCGGCATTCCTCCCTCCTACGAACTCGGGGCATGGATCCACATGTCCGACTTCATCCTCGAGAAAGAGGAACTAAAGTTCTACGGCATCGTTGCCCACAGTGTGCAGGACCCGAATTCGCGGATCATCGCCATCCGTGGGACCGAGGGTGCGATCGAGTGGATTGATGATGCTGCCGCGATTCCCGTTCCCTTCCGCCAGGTACCTTCCGCAGGGCGCGTGGCCGCGGGATTCGACAAGATCTACAGCACCATGAAGGTGGTGAAGCGCCCTCTGCCCGGTGCGCCTGCCCGCCCGCCGGGCGCCGCGCCCGAAACATTCAGCGGCTCCTTCGCGGAGCAACTCGAACAACTGGCGATCAGCCGCGAAGCCGAGCGCGGGTTACCGGCGCCATCCACCGAAGGCCGTGCGCGCCCGAATCGGCCGACCGTCGTGACAGCGCACAGCCTGGGCGGGGCGCTCGCCACGCTATTCGTGATGGAGAATGATGCGAAGCGCAAGTTCGATGTCACCTCGCTGTGTACGTTCGCATCGCCGCGCGTGGGCAACATGGAGTTCGTGCACCTGTTCAACCAACTACCGATTGATTCCTGGAGGATCGTCAATATACGAGACGTCGTTCCAAAGCTTCCGCCGCATATCCCAATCGTGCTGGACTACGGTCACGTCGATGTTGGGTGCCCATTCAATTCTTCCGACTTCGCCAAGAATAGTCTGGTGTGCTGGCACAGTATGGAAACCTACCTGCGCTGGCTCGACCCGAACTCCGCGCTGCTGCCGGAGTGCGTTCCCTAGTCATGGGAGGAACCTGATGACGAGCAGTATAGGACCGTCTTTGGTTCGCTCGTGAGAATGCGTGCCTGCTCAGTTCTTCAGCTCTGAGAGCTTCATTGCCTCCGGCGTTTCGGTAGGGCTTTCAAAAAATGTGTGGTAACCGTCTGGGTCAGAGAGGTTGGTGACCCCCATGGAGTTCCCGACCTGAGGCTCCGATGCTTCAACGCCCCGCGAAGTAAATTCCCGATAGAGCGCCAGCGCATCTTCGCACAAAAAGCAGAGCGAGGCTCCTTCGCCCAGTTTCCCCGCGGGCTTCCAAGCGTGCGGGCCGTCCTGGATGTACTCCTGCAGCATTAATGCCGCGCCACCCAGTTCTAGCCAACACCAACGGGAACCCTACCGGCTCATCCAAGGTCCGGCAAACTACAAAACTGGAGGGAAACTGCTGCACCGGTTCCGGCGATTATGCCTACTACGATGTGAATGGGAATGTAGTTCTCTCGGGCACCTTTACAATCACGGCCACGCCGATTCTGGTGGAAGCGCCGCAATAAAGAAGGCTCCGTGTCTTTGCTGGTGCGCGGGTGTTATCGGCTGGATGATTCGCGCGCACTGGCTCGGCGGCGGTACAATCCGGGCGGGCGCAACCATGTGGCGCCCGCCTACCAGCCCCGCTGAGGTGTTCGGCCTCAACTGGAAGACGTAGATCCCTCGCCGTGCCGGCAACCAACTGGATAATTCCCTTCCCGAAGCTATGGATGATTCGCGAGGACTGACCGGAGTCGTTCTAGCAACTCGGCGCCCGCTTGGCTCGCTTCCGCAGTGGAAAAATCGGTCGGAAGAAGCAAGACCTGCACCTTCGGATGGCTCTCGCGAAACTTCTCGATCACCGACTCGCTCGTTTGCGCCCCAAGACCATAAATTACGACGCGGGTCCCAGTCGCAACGATGAACGTCCTGGCATCGGACATCTGTTTGGCGGTGAAGACTTCATAGCCCGCCTGCGTCAAAATGGCTTTCAGGTACGCCAAGACGTCACTGGAGCTGTCCAGGCAGACAATTTTCATTCTGGGTGTCGAAGGCGTCTTTTCAAGAGGTCCCGATCCCTCGGAGAATGCTTCTAACGCATCCTTCTCCGATGCGTAGTTAGGCATCGTGCCGAGTAAGTGGGTGGCTTGAAGAACCTTGAGGACAAAGGGAGACATCTGGCAAAGCTTGAGACCACCACCGCCGACGCGCAGCTGACCGAAGAGGCGAACCAGCGCTCCCAACCCGGCGCTGTCGATATAATCCACTTCCGCCAACTGCAGAACGACTCTCTTCTTAAGGTGCCTAATTTTTCCAACTTCGAGTTGCAGAGCATGGATCTCATCGCCCAAGACGATACGGCCCTGGCAGCGGATGACGACCACCTGTTCGACGTTTTGGCTTTGCAAAGTGAGTGGCATTGTAGCCCCAGGCTACCGCAACGGCCTCGTTCCCGGCGCAGTATCGGGCAGCTCGGAATCCCCGTTTGCGCTCGGCGACCGACCGATAATCTATACGTGACCGCGTCAGTTTGCAACGCCTCAACCATGCTGGACCCGGTGCATAAAAAAGGCGGCGTTCCGAGAACCACCCGGAACGCCGCCTCATCCTTACATTGCGTGCCGATCGCTAATGGTAGTTAGTGTCCTAAGGCAGAGACGGAAGCACAGGCGTCCCCTCCCATTGGACGGACTGCAGACGGGAGGGGTCGAGTCCCAATGCCTGCAGGATCGTCGGGGCGATTTGCGCGGTTTCCACCGGGGTGGTCACCGTTTTCGCGCCGAAGCTCGGATTTGACAGCAACATCAGTACGTTGACGTCGTCGTGCGCGAATCCGCCATGCTCGGCTAGTTTCTTGGTGCTGCCCGAGTAGGTAACGCCGATATTCGGAGTAATCAAAATGTCCGGCGTGCGTGGATCTCCATTCGGTGGCAACCCGGGTGCGTTGTAGAGTTGAGTGATCCCTGGCCCCCAGAAGATTTGGCCAATTCCGGCCACGTTGGCAGTCGCCGGAGACTGCGACTCCAGCGTGCTCACCGCGCTCGCAGCGGTGCAGCTGCTGCTGAGCCAGATCAGCGAGACGTCATCTTCCGTCGGTCCCACTCCGGTGGGGTTGGCCGGCGATTCGGAGTAGGGCAAGCAGGTGCCGGCAGACAAAATGGTGGCTGGTGATGTGGTTACCAGGCCACTTGCGGTTATCGGCGTGTAGCGGGAGGAATCGACAGGGCTCTGGCCGTGCTTCGCAGAAATCACGATGAGCGTCGAGTCGTACACTCCATTACTTTTCAGGGCGGCGACCATCTCGCCGATGGCAGCGTCCACGAATTGGATTTCGCCAAGTAGTGCCTGCGTCGGAGTGCCTTGCGCGTCCTGGTAGCCTCCGGTTATGCTCACCGCTTTCTGAATCAACTTTTGCCCGATGCTCACTGCCTGAAAATTCATTCCGAACAGAGCCGGCACCGGAGCGGGTGACTTACCGTTATGGGTCTTGCCATTAATTTCATTCAGAATTGCGTTCACCTTCAGCGTGTCGTAGCACTGAATATTCTGGAAGCTATCGGTCCACGCGTTCGATGAACTCACCTCAGTCTGATCGGGCAGCGGATCGCAGCTGGTAGTGCCTAGTACCTTCACGCCCGGCAGATTCACCGGAACCGAATTGATTTCCGGGGCGTAGTAGTCGTCGACGTTAGAACCATTGCCGGGACCAGCAACCGCCGAGTATGCCGGATGTTTGTCGGACCATGCGGTATAGCCGCCCGCGGCATGTATCACTCCGAAAATTGTGTTGGTGCGTACAAAGTTCCACGGATAAACGGGCGCACAATTCTTGCTCGGATCGCGTTCCAACTTTTTCGGATCAATCGAAAGAATTCCGCCGTCGACTCCGGCTGGTGCGCCGCCGTTCAGTTTGGTCTGATCGAGATCGATTCCCTCGTCAAATTCCGTGGTTGTTCCCGATGGCGCGGCATTAGCGGTACAGCTTCCCGCTGCTAGTCCGTTGCCGGTGGTGATCGTTGGCGGATCGAGTGACCGGTCGTATGAGACATCGTAAAATACTCCCACGCTACGCGGAGAGCCGCCAGTCATCAACGCCATCAATCCCGGAAATGAATCGGACGGTTTCGAGGTGGATGTCTCCAGGTAATTGACTCCGTCGCTTTTGAGTTCCGCCAGATTGGGGCAGTACGGCGCTCCGCCATTGACTCCGCTGATTCCGTTCGAGCAATTGATGAGATCCAGCGCGTGCATGCCGTCGATGCTGATCAGCAGAACGTGACGAATCGGATGATCGTTGCCATCCTGCGAGTCCGCATGGCGGGGCCCGGCGTGGAGATATGGAACCGCTACTGTTGCCGCCAAAGATAAAGTGCCGAGAATTACGGCCAGCTTCAATTTGTTGCGAAATTTGTTATTCATGTCCGTCCTTTTCCGTTCGAGATAGACAACAAAGGAATAACTAGCGCCAGCGGGTTACTCACAGATGAACTATCCGTTACGTTTTAACTAGCGCCGCGACAATTTGTGTTTCACAGGGTTGTGACTTGGCTGAAGCTGGGCCGCTCCCGCCTGTGAATGGCGAGCTGAATTGTTACAGAGAATTAACACCTACTTTTACTTTTCGTGGATAAAGTCCTCGCGGAGGATTTTATGAAAGCAAATCGACTGATACTAGCGGGAGCGGCGGTGGCAGTAGCGCTCGGATGGTGGACACTTGGAGTGGCGGCTGATACTAGGACGTTCGATACTCGACATCTCAAGCACGTCCTGCTGCTGAGCATTGATGGCATGCACGCGGTGGATTTCTATAATTGCGCGAACGGGATTGCCGGCGCGAACGATGGGAACCCGTACTGCCCGAACCTGGCAGCGCTGGGCCAGACCGCGATCAACTATGTGGCTGCGGTGTCTTCAAAACCTTCGGACTCCTTTCCCGGAATGGCCGCGCTCGGGACCGGCGGTACCCCGAAATCGACCGGCCTTTACTACGACGTGGCGTATGACCGTACCCTCGATCCTCCGGCGGAAACCACCGGCACTGGGTTAGCCGGGGGCACGTGCACACCTGGTGCGGCACCCACCGGAACAACTACCGACAACGACCAAGGGCTCGACATTAACGATACTCTGCTGAACGGTGGCGCACCGGGCGCAGGGCTCACCGAGGGCAGCGCGGCCTCCATTGATGTGAATCATTTGGCGCGCGACCCGAACAACGGTTGCGCTGGGGTGTGGCCGTGGAACTTCGTCCGGACCAACACCATCTTTGGGGTGGCCCATAATGCAGGCCTATACACCGCGTGGATCGACAAGCACCCCTCGGCCGCCTTTCTGAATGGGCCCGGCAGTGGCCATAACATTGACGACCTTTATACCCCTGAGGTCGACTCCAATGTGGTGGCTCTGCCCGGAGTAACCACCGTGACCGGCGCTTCGTGCTCCACGATCCGCGATACCACCAATCTCAGCGGGTGGGGCAGCAGCTTCGCAAACATCCAGTGCTATGACCAGATTAAGGTGAATGCGTTGCTGAACCAGATTGCGGGCAGGCACCACTCGGGCCATCGATCGGCGGTTGTACCGGCCATCTTCGGCATGAACTTCCAATCCGTGTACTTCGGACAAAGTCTGGTGGAGTCGAGTTCGGCCTCCGGTGGTTACCAGAACGCGGCGGCCTTGCCCACCCCCAATCTGCTGAATGAGATCCAGTACGTGGACGCCGCCATCGGCTCCATCGTCAGCGCCCTCAAGGAAGCGGGCATCTATGACGATACCGTGGTGATCGTCACCGCCAAGCACGGGGAGTCTCCGATCGACCCGACCCTGTACGTGGCAGACGGCGCCAATTCGCCGGCCACGCTGCTGGGCAGCGCCATCCCCGCCTCAGAGTCGCCGTTGACCCCGGGTGGCATCGGCGCAACTGAAGATGATGTCTCGGTACTGTGGTTGGCGCCCGGGCAAAGCGTGACCGCGGCGGTCCAGTTGCTCGAAACCAATGCGTCACTGATCGGCCTGGGACAGATCTTCTACGGTCCCTCGCTGGCGCTGAACTACAACATCGGCGGTGTGGGACCAGGTTTGGACCCACGTTCGCCGGACATTATCGTGACCCCGAACGTGGGGATAACCTACGTGGGCCCCGGCGGGGCAATCGGAGATCACGGCGGCTTCGGGCATGACGACACCAATGTCATCATGATGGTGGCGAATCCACGCTTTAAGGCCCAGACCGTCTCGAACATAACGACAACCATGCAGGTGGCGCCGACAATCCTAGAGGCCTTGGGACTAGATCCGCAGGCGCTCGACGCAGTGAGACAAGAAGGCACCCCAGTGCTGCCCGAGGTTGAGGCCCAGCTCGAAAATCAAAATAGTCGCTGGTAAGCCGGTAGGGTCGACGCGAAGAGGGGCCGCGCACGCGGCCCCTCTTTTTATTTTGCCACGTTCGCTTCACCCAAGGGTTGTGAGCCCCCTTTCCTCCGCGAATCCTGCTCCGTTGCCCACCAGTGAAAATCATTTCCGGTACCCAAATCGGCTCCGGAGTTATAAACTGGATGCACGTACCATTGCCCAGTACTGCGTAATTGCCTAGCCTGATTAGGTTGCTCACGGCAATACCTTATGGACTACGAGAAGGAATTTAACGCGTCGCAGCAAGGCCCGATCCGTCCCGCCGCCCGCACTCCGTTGGAGCGGGTGTGGCGCGCAGGCCTATGGTGTCTCGCACTCGGGCTCATATTCGCCATTGCCGCCGCCAACCCCTCCGCGGTGGGCGGGGCTTGGCGCAAAATACAAAACATTGTAGCCCCGGGGAGTGCGCCGCCCGCCAACCCGAGCGCGCCTGTCGATAACTCCGACCGCTGGATCGAACGCCTCGCGCACCTGCCGCCCCAAGCCCAGGCCGAACTTCTGGCCGAGCAAGCGGCGCGGAACCGTCCGCAGGCTGCGGCGATTCTGAGCCAGCGCGCCGGCCAGTGGGACGGCAAGATCACGCTGAGCCCGCGGCTTTCTGACCTGCTTCGCTCCGACGTCAATTCGAACGATACCGCCGTACGCGCCGCCGCTCTGGATACTTACCTCGCTGCGTATAACGTTCCGAAGAGCGCGGCCGGCGCCGCTTCCATCAAGAAGCGCATCTCTGCCGAACCTGCTGCGCGGCCCTGGGCCCTTTGGGCGCTAGGAGCATTGGGCAATCGCGGCGTGGAGCAACCACAAGCCTTCGCTACCCTCTCGGTGTACGCGCGCGATCCCGACCAGCAAGTGAGAATATGGGCAGTGGAGGGATTGGGAAACCTGGGCTCAGACGAAACAATCGAGGCTCTGCTGGACGTGCTGCGTAGCGATCCATCCAGCAAAGTGAAGGAACGCGCCGCGAGCAACCTGGCTCAATCCGGGATGCTCTCTCACGAACAGAGAATGAAAGCGGTTCCGGCGCTGGTGGGCATGGCCGGCGACGCGTCGTTTGATGTCCCCACCCACTTGTGGATTTTTCAGGCGCTGATGGACATTACCGGCGAGCACTACGGAAACAACCTCGACGCCTGGCGAAAGTGGCTAGCGCGGCGCACTGCACCATCGCCTTCCTGACCGACTTCCCGACTGGCTTGCGCTAATCGTGGCGAGCACCGTGCAGCACGTCTACCGCGTGTTGCAGAATATCCGCAATGGCATCGAGAGACTCCACTGCTCCGCGGGGGCTGCCTGGCAAATTCACCACCAGCGTTTCACCGCGCACTCCCGCCACCCCCCTCGAAAGTACGGCCCTCGGGTTATGTTTGATACCTTCGGCGCGCATTTTCTCGCCGATCCCCGGCAACTGCTTATCTAGAATCTCGATGGTCCCCTCGGGCGTTACGTCGTGAGGCCCGATCCCCGTCCCACCCGAAGTGAGAATCAGATCGAAATCGCCGGAATCGGCGAAATCGGATAGCAACCGAGCCAGCCAGTGTTCGTCGTCGGCAACGATCGAAAGCTCGCCAACGGTCCAGTCCAATTTCTCGCAGCGCTCACGCAGCGCCGGACCGCTGAGGTCTTCACCGGTGCCCGCGGAAACGGTATCGCTGACGATCACGATTTTAACGCGCATGAAGTTTTGGTTCCGATCTTAAGAGGTTGACGGCTGCAGGTCCTGCGCGTCGCGCTCGCCTTCGTCCATCAAGCGCAAGCCTTCCATCAGCAGGCTGGTGGTTGAACGCGCAATCGTGTTGCGCTCCGGAGCCGCGTTGAAATCAATTTCAAACTCGCCGTCTTTCCAGCGAACCGCCTCGTACACCGCCGGTTCACCCACCAGGCTATCCAACCGCGCATCCTTGCACTGTCCCGCCGCGAAATACAACAGGCAGGTGTGACCCGCCCGGCGGATGCTGAGCGCGCAAGATTTCTGCCCCATCTCCAGAGATTGCATCAGGTCGAGAATGCTCATCTCTTCCAGACGACCATGTACGATGCCCGGACGATGGGCATGACTCTGCAACTTTTCGAGGGCCAGGCGGTCGATCACTTTCTTGGCGCGGCGCACCACGTCCTTCACAAAAAACGGTTTGGGAAGAAACTCCTCGACGCCATCGACCAGTGAACGCAGTTTTTCTTCGATGTCCCCGCGACTGGCCAGGAAAATAAAAGGTATGTGGTTGGTTTGCGGGCGCGCTCGCAGCTTTTCATACAGTTGCCGGCCGTCCAGCCCCGGCATCTTGTAATCGCAGATGATCAGATCGGGCGGATCCTCCACGATTTTCAACAGCGCGTCGGCGCCATCTGCCGCCGCGTGCGCCTCGCAATGCGGCGCCAATCCCTTCATCAACAGATCCAGGACCAGCGCGTTATCGTCGACCACCAGAACTTTGACTTGTTTCATCGCTGCTTGCGCCCCAACTCCGTTCGCAGGTAGTGGCCGCTGCGGCCACCCTTTTTCTCCAGCAAGCGGAGGTCCGTGATGGTCATGCCCCGCTCCACCGCCTTGCACATGTCGTAAATCGTAAGCGCCGCAACGGATGCCGCCACCAACGCCTCCATCTCCACACCCGTGGGCCCTGTAGCGGTCACCTGAGAGGTGATCTCCATACCATTTTGGCATAGGGCGACGCGCACATCTACGTGCGTCAGCATCAGGGGGTGACAAAGAGGAATCAGCTCGGAGGTGCGTTTGGCGGCGCTGATCCCGGCAATTCGCGCCACTTCCAGCGGGTCGCCCTTGGGATTTTTCACTCGCCGCAGCGTAGCCAGGGTGGAAGGCCGCATGCGCACGAAAACTCCAGCGACCGCGGTTCGTTCCGTCACTGGCTTTTCGGAGACGTCCACCATCCGGACGCGCCCGGCATCGTCGAAGTGCGATAGTTTTTTCGACGCGCGCCGCGGCTTCCCCGGCTTCCTGGCCGCGCTCACAGCGAACCTCGGCGGGGCATCACATCCACCAGTTCGCCCGCGGCAATCCGCAGGTGTTCGGGACGCATCACCAAAAAGCAATTCGACTCCGTTAGCGCCACAATATCCGCGGACCCTTGATGCGTTAGCTCAGTGACCAGCGGCTCGCCCGACTCCCAACTCACCCGCGCCGGAATGAAATGCGTGAGCGCCGCGGTCCGCTCGACGCTCGCCGCGAGCCGCGCGCGGAACAGCGGCGTCGAGCGCGGCTCCGCGCCGCTGAGGATGTCGATTGCCGGGGCCGCGAAAAGCTCAAACGTAACCATCGTGGACACCGGATTCCCCGGCAGTCCGAACACCGGCTTCCCACCGCAGGTGGCAAACACCGCGGGGTGGCCCGGACGAATATCCACGCTATCAAACAGGAATTCCGCTCCCAGCTCGCGAAGCACTTCTTCCACCAGATCGTACTTCCCTTTCGATACCCCTCCGCTGATCACTAGCATGTCCTCTTGCAGCCCTTCCTGAATCAGTTCCCGCAGGTCTGCCAAACTGTCCGCGGCATTCCCCAGTTGCACCGGACGCGCCCCGGAAAGCACTACTTGCGCGGCGAGCGAGACGCAATTGCTATTTCGGATCTGGTAGGCGCCCGGCTGAGCATCGATCGGAACCACCTCATCTCCGGTAGAAAGTAGCGCCACCCGAGGGCGCTGCGCCACGCGAACCCGAACAGCACCAACTTGCGCGGCCAACGCTAATTCCGCATAGCCGAGCCGCTGGCCCCGGTGCATCACTTTCTTTCCCTGCGGCGCTTCGCTCCCCGCGAAAACGATATTTTGGCCGGGCTTCGCGGTCCTGTCGATCGCGATCAGGTCAACGGTGCACGCTGGCCCAGGCTCGGTGTATTCCAACATCACCACCGCGTCGGCGCCTTGCGGGACCGGTGCGCCGGTCATGATCTGCACGCATTGGCCCTTCGCCACTTCGCCATCAAACAGCGTGCCGGCCCGGCATTCGCCGATCACCCGAAGAGTACGCGGTACTTCTCCCAGGTCCGCAGAGCGTACCGCGTAGCCGTCTCGCATGGCGCGGTCAAACGGCGGGTAAGAACGGTCGGCGAATATTTCCTGCAACAGAATGCGCCCCACCGCAGCCGGCAGATGGGTACTCAGATCCAATTCTTCGGAAGGGATTTCGTGGCGCAGGCTGAGCATGACGTCGGTCACAATCTGCCGCGCCGCTCGATAGGACAGCATTTTCCGCTAGAGCCAGCCCGCAAGCTTACTGCCTGGGGCGACGATGGTGGCATCGCGTTCAGGGCCCGTTGAAATCATTCCGATCTCCACCTGAAGTTGATCGGAAATGAATTTCAAATAATCTCGCGCCTCTTCCGGCAGATCCTTCAGCTCCCGAATTGCGGAAGTCGGGGTCTGCCACCCGGGAAGAGTTTTGTATTCCGGCGTCACGTTGCAAAGGATTTCGAGGTCCGCCGGCATTTCCGTGAGCGGCCGACCCTTATAGCGGTAGCCGGTGCACACCTGAATTTCCGATCGTCCGTCGAAAACGTCGAGCTTGGTGATCACCAGCGAATCCATGCCATTCAATAGCTTCGCGTATCGCAGATTTTCCAGGTCCAGCCAGCCGCAACGCCGCGGACGCCCGGTCACCGCGCCGAATTCCTTGCCGCGATCACGGACTTCGCTGGCCTCCAGGTCTTGCATCTCGGTGGGAAAAGGACCGCTACCGACGCGCGTAGTGTACGCCTTCGAAACACAGACCACTCCGGTAATTTTCGTCGGCGGCACGCCCAGGCCGGTGCACACTCCGCCCGAAATCGCGCTGGAAGAAGTGACGTAGGGATAGGTGCCGTGGTCGATATCGAGCATGGTGCCCTGAGCGCCTTCGAAGAGGATTGATTCGCCATTGTCCATCGCCCGGGCGATCAAATAACTGGTATCGAGGATCAAATCCTTCAGGCGCTCGCCCAGCGCCAGATATTGCTCCATCGCGCCGGTATCATCCAGCGTTCGCCCATAGGTGCCTTGGCTGATCGCGCGCTTCTCCTGAATGACGCGCTCGAATTTTTCATGAAAACCGTCCGGATCGAGCAAATCGCAGGCCCGAATGCCGCGCCGCGCCATTTTGTCTTCATAGGCAGGCCCGATTCCGCGCGAGGTGGTGCCGATCTTCCCCGCACCGCGGGCAGCCTCGGCGGCTTTATCGAGTTCACGATGGTAGGGGAAAACGAGATGCGCGCGATTGCTCAGGAACAATCGCCCCCGGTACTCCACCCCAGCTTTCAATAGATTGTCGAGTTCAGCTACCAGCGCCACCGGATCAACCACCGTGCCCGGACCGATGATAGCCTTCTTACCCGGACGCAGAATGCCACTGGGGATGAGCTGCAGGATGAATTTTAGGTGGTCGAAGATTACGGTGTGGCCGGCGTTGTGGCCTCCGGCGTACCGTGCCACGTTATCAAACGACGCGGCGAGGTAATCCACCACCTTGCCCTTCCCCTCGTCTCCCCACTGCGCGCCGACCACTACGATTGCCTTTGCCTTCATGGAGTCTGCTAGCCCCTCACTACCAGGAGTCTATCCGTGGCCCGCGCCGGCCCGAACACGCCGATTCACACGCCGACCGCCGCGCTCTTTTACTTATCACCGAAAGTCTGCGATTGCATTACGAAGCCGTTACATCCCGCCGTTGCTGTTCGGAAGAAAAACTATCGTACGCTCGCCTACGGCATAAGGCAATAACGCGCTCGTGGGGCCCGGCTGAATCGAGGTGGGGAGGATTTTACGACTGCATGCGGCTGCGTTCCGCGCGGTAGCAATCAGGGGAATGGTCGTTCACCATTCCCACGGCCTGCATGAACGCATAGCAGATGGTCGTGCCCACGAATCGGAATCCACGCCGTTTTAAGTCCTTGGCCATCGCGTCGGACTCGGCGGTGCGAGTGATACGTCGCGGCCGGCGCGAGGACTTCCGCGCGCTCAGTGGCTTGGCAAAGCCCCAAATGTATTTATCAAAGCTGCCAAACTCCCGCTGCGTCGCCAGAAACGCCTTGGCGTTCCCCACCGCCGCGCGAACCTTCAGCCGGTTGCGAATGATCCCGGGATCGGCGAGCAACCGCCGCGCCTTCTTGGCGTCGTAGCGTGCGATTTTCGCGGCGTCGAAGCCATCGAATACTTCGCGATACCGCTCGCGCTTCCGCAAGACCGTTTCCCAACTCAGCCCCGCCTGCGCGCCCTCCAGTATTAGCATCTCGAACAGATGCCGATCGTCGTGGCTCGATACGCCCCACTCCTGGTCGTGGTAGCGAATCATTATGTCGCTGACCGCCCAAGCGCAGCGCGAGCACGCCGCCACCGAAGCGGCTGTGGCCTTGGCCGCGGACGCTGGGGCTGGAGCGCTCATCAATCCATCACCATTGAGACGGGACCCGCGAATTGGGGTGTCCCGGGAGGAAGGCAGTTGGCCGCACATCGCTCCTGCCGAACTACGCGATGTGCTTTCCGACGATCTTTTCGATCTGTTCCTTGGGCACTGCGCCGACGATCTGATCGGCTACCTGGCCGCCCTTGAAAACCAGCAGCGTGGGGATGCCCCGGATATTGAATTTTCCGGCGGAATTCATGTTTTCGTCCACGTTCAATTTCACCACTTTCAGCTTCCCCGCATTCTTCGCGGCGATTTCCTCAACCGTGGGAGCTAGCGCCAGGCACGGGCGGCACCACCCGGCCCAAAAATCCACCATCACTGGCTGGGTGTTGCTGGCGTCCAGCACTTCCGTTTGAAAGTTTGCGTCGGTCACTGCGGTGACATTGTCTGACATTTTGGTCCTAGTCTGCGTGGGTGGGGCCGCTGCCCGGTGACCTACACGCTGCTAATTAGATGTAACTGCCGCCCTGGGGATTCGAGAACGCGTAGCCGCTTCGTACAAAGCAACATACGCGGTGGCGCTGGTCTTCCACGAGAAATCCTTAGCCATCCCGTTGGCTTGCAGCGTCTGCCATGCCCGTTTGTCGCCAAACACCCGCAAGGCCTGCCGTACCGTTTGCAGCATGGCCTTGCCGTTGTACGGTTCGAATCTGAAACCGGTCCCCTGCCCCTTGGCGGGATCGAACTCGACAATCGTATCGTCGAGTCCGCCGGTGGCACGCACCACTGGAACCGTACCATAGCGCAGGCTATAAATCTGGTTCAACCCGCAAGGCTCATACCGCGAAGGCATCAGGAACATGTCCGCCCCGGCCTCGATCCGGTGCGCCAGCGCGTTGTCGTACGCGATTTTCACCCCCACCTGCTGCGGGTATTGTGCCGCCAGGCCCGGGAAGAATTTCTCGTACTTCGGCTCCCCCGAACCCAGCACCACCATCGACAAATTTTCCTTGAGTAAATCGGTGGCCATCTCCGCGATCAGATCGAAACCCTTCTGGTCCGCGAATCGCGAGACCATCCCCAGCAGCGGCCGGCTCAGACTCTCCGCCGGGAGCTGGAATGCCGCCAACAAGTCCTTCTTACACGCTACCTTCCCGGCAAGATTCTGCGCGGAATATTTTGCCGCGATAAAGGGGTCCAGCTCCGGACTCCATACCGTATAGTCCACGCCGTTCAATATTCCCACCAGGCGGTCGGCCCGGCCCTGAATCACGCCTTCCAAGCCCACACCGTATTCCGCGGTCTGAATCTCCTGCGCGTATCGCTTACTCACGGTGCTCAGATAGTCCGAAAAAATCAGCCCGCCCTTCATGAAATTGAGCTTGCCGTAGTATTCCAGCGCATCGATGCGGAAAAGGCTCTCGGGCAATCCGATTCGCGCCAGAGACGCCCGCGGAAACACCCCTTGGTATCCGAGGTTATGCACCGTGAACACTACCGGTAACCTGCGCATTAGTGGATCGGCGGCATATTGGTTGCGCAACATCAGGGGCACTAGCGCGGACTGCCAGTCGTGGCAGTGAATCACATCGGGCATCCACACCTGTTTGGCCAATTCCAAAGCGGCGTGGCTGAACTCGGCAAAGCGCTCCGGATTGTCGGGATAATCGCCGGTCTTATCCTGGTAGAGTTCCGGGCGCTCGAAATATGCAGGGTCCTGCAGAAAAAAATAGCGCACCCCGTCGATGGGGTCAGCTTCCACCAGCGCCGGAAAACGGGTGGTGGCCCCGAGCGAAATGGTTAGGCTGGGGATCAGTACCTTGGTGGGCTCGCCGCGGCGATACTTCGGCATGAACACCGCCACCTCATGTCCCAGCTCCTTCAACGCTTTGGGCAAAGCGCCGATAACGTCGGCTAGCCCGCCGGTCTTGGCGAAAGGAAGTCCTTCGGAGGCAACGAACAGAATTTTCATCAGAATCCGCGCTACCCTCGACGGTAATCAATCGAGGATGTTTCGTCAAGGCCCGTTAGTACCGGGGGCTAAAAAGCAACAGCTCGCAGCGGAGTGATATCCGTGCTCGCGCGAGACCGGGCAAGTATTCTGCTCTACTTTGCTACACTTCTCGAACCATGAGCCGCCAGCGACTGGGACAACACTTCCTTCATAGCGCGAGCTGGCTCGATCGCATCGCGCGCACTCTTCCGCTGCGCCCGGAGGAAACCTGGATCGAGATCGGCGCCGGCCACGGCGAAATGACCAGCCGGTTACAAGGCGAGGGCCGGCGCGTGATCGCCATCGAGATGGATCCTCCGCTGGTTTCGGGCCTGCTCAGACGTGCTGCTGCAGAATGGGCCGGAGTGGAGGTGTTCGAGTCCGACGCGCTAGCCGTGGATTTCGCAAATTTTGGCGGCGCGCAATTCCGCGTCTACGGCAATTTGCCGTATTACATTACTTCCCCACTGATCCGCCGGGTCTTCCAGGCCGGCGGCGCGGTCCGCTCGCTGCACATCGTGATTCAGAAGGAAGTTGCCGAACGCATCGTCGCCACGCCCGGCCATCGTGCCTACGGATTTCTATCCACCCTGTGCCAATTCTATTCTCGGCCGAAAATTGTTTTTTCGATTCCGCCGGGCGCGTTCCGGCCGCCGCCGCAAGTGTCCTCCGCGCTGGTCGAAATGCAAGTGCCCGGAGCGAGGAAGGATTTGGGAATCGCGGCTGACGAGGAATTTCTCGAGTTCATTCAGCGATGCTTCGGCCAGAAGCGGAAAACTCTGCGCAACAATTTGCGCACGTTCATTGATCCCGGCTCGATCGCGGCCGCGCTGGAACTCGCCCGCATCGATCCCGGCGCGCGGGCGGAGGAACTGCCCATCGCGGCGTTCGCCAGGCTGCACGCCGCGCTCAATGCTTAATGCGGATACGCCACCCGGCCCGGCTCTCTACCAGCCGCATCGGAATCCTCGATAATCGCGCGCAGCCGGTCGGGAAAGTCGGTTACGATGCAGTCCACTCCGCTGGAAAGCAGCGCTCGCATCCTCCCGGGTGGATTCACGGTCCAAGCCACTGCCAGCAGTCCCGCGCCGTGCGCGCGATTCACCAGTTCCGCGGTCACCAAATCCTCACGCAGACACAGCTGCCGCGCTCCACATCGCGCCGCTTGCGCCACGGGGTCGGAGGGCCGCGCCTCGATCAGAAGACCGGTGATGGCCGCGTCATCGAGCTTGCGGAGCGCCGCCAGCGTGGTGGGCTCGCAACTGACCACCACCACCCGATGGATCGCGTCCACCTTCCGCACCGCGTCGATTAGCGATCGGCCGAATTCCGCGGAAAACGGGCAGCGGACCTGAAAATAGAAACCGATTTCCGCCTCGCGGCTAAGCCCCAGGACTTCCTCGAGGGTGGACAGGCGCTGGCCGGCAAAGTCGCGGTCGAACCAGCGGCCAGCATCAATGGTCCGCAATTCCGCCAGCGTCGATTCCGCCACGCTTCCGCGTCCGTTGGTGGTTCGCTGCAACGCCGCATCGTGAATGGCCACAATATGCCCGTCGCGGGAGACCTGCAGGTCCACTTCGATAAAGTGCGATCCCAACTCAATCGCCAGACGATAGGCGGCAAAGGTGTTTTCGGGCGCGTGTCCCGACGCTCCGCGATGCGCGATGATCTGGGGGTGTGCCATGCGCGGGCTATGCTAGCAAATACGGAGCAAGTATTCCCATCAATAGGACTACGTTAAACGTAAGTTCTAGAACTTTGCGCGTTGGGCGCTCCGGGTAGTTCCTGCTCATTTGCGGAAACCCTCGCGCACATAGGGAAAACTCATTTCCTCTGTGGAAAACTCTGGGAGCATTCGGGCACTTCGGACCAAATCCTTTCTCAAATTGCGATTTCACGACAACCCTAACCCTGGCGTTTGCAATAGATACGGACTTTCGACATAAATGCCGAGATTGTTCCCTTTGGTGGACAGATTGCCATTCCTATCCGCGACGAAGCTGAACAGCAATGATTCGCGAGTAACGGAACGGTCCTAAGTTACGAAGCGCGATTCGGGGGTTGCACATGGCAATCTTCATCCTATTGGCGATTGCACTGGTAGTCGGCCAGAGCTGGCTGGAATGGAAAGACACCCGCCAGCGATCGGTGTTGCCGGAATGGGCCAAGGGCGTCGGCCTGGCCTGCATGGTAGCCATCTGCCTCACCGCCGGCACCTCGTTCGCCTCTTACTGGTTTCAGGAAAGCATGAGCGGCGACGGAACCGGCTCCAGTCCTTGGTTGCTGCTGCAAATTGGATTGGTGCTCTGTGGGATGGCGGCAATTGTTTTCGCCGTGCGCCGCAAGAAGCTGCGCACCGTCCTAATCATTTCGGGAGTAGTCGCGGCCTTCGGTTGGCTCGGCATGACCATGATCCCCTAAGGTGGCACAGCCACTCCTGACCAAAATACAAGATCCTCTCCACTCAAAGATTCAACCGCGATTCCAGCCTGACCTGCGTTTCTAAGCAATTTCCCCGGATTCCGGCTTGCCCGGCCCGCTTCCAGAGTTATATTGTGAACTCATGCGCTGGCTGCTCCCTATCCTGGTTGGAACTACGCTGCTGCTCCCCACCGCCGCGATGGCCGACGAACTGCACTTGAAAGACGGTTCGGTCGTTACCGGGATCGTGGTCGGCTACGAGCAAGATTCCTTCCGCGTGAAAACAAGCTGGGGCTATGCAGAGATTCGCAAAGAACAAGTGGCGCAGATCGTGATCGGCGGCAGCACCACCGACGCATCGACCTCAGCGACGCCCGCCGCGCACAAATCGTCCGCCGCGAAAAAATCTGCGGCGCCTCCCGCGCTAATTACTCCATCGATACCACCGCCGTCCGCACCGACTTCGTCTCCGGACAGTGCGTCGCCTGCGGTGAAGGGGCAGCTTCTCGTCCGCGCGGTTGTGTCGTCTCCCAACGCAACTCCGGTGGCCACCGAAAACTCCGCCGCCGCAAAGCTCGCAGCCAGCACACCCCCGCGTCCGCCAGCGAATGCAAAGCCGCCCGCAGGGAGCATGGGTGCGAGCCAGCCCTCTGACAAGCTCCTGGTCAACTCCAGTAACTCCACGGGTAACCCCCAAGCGACCCGAGAAATCACTCCGCTAGTAACCCGGTGACCAAGCCGGCGAAGAGTCCTGCCACCAGCTCGGCCCGGGCTTCCGTCAGCGCGCCCGGCAACGGTAGTGCGCCAGCGCCAACCCCTGCCAAGCCGCTAGCGCCGAAAGTTTCCGCGGATCGAACCAATGGCACAGCGCCGCCCGCAGTCCCGCCAGCCAGCGCCGTCAAACCGGCAAAGCTCGCTTCACCATCTCCGCCCGCCCAGAGCAGCGTTGCCGCCGCCGGCAGTGCGGACGAAACGGCGTCGCCGGCGCCACCTAAGCGACCGAAAGCGCCACCCGCTCCAGAACCCGTTCGCGAAGCGATTACCGGCAACGAATACACCAATGAGACCTACGGTTTGCGCATGTACCGGCCGCCCGATTGGCAGCTAAACGCTGCGGCACGGAAATTGATGCCCGGAGCGATCGCGGCTCTAGGGACTGCCGACGAGAAGACTTACTTTTTTATCGGCCTTGAGCCCGCACACGGAGATCTCGCAGAGAATCTAGCGGAGGCGGACAAACGCCTGCGGGGCATTATGGAGAACTACCACCCGATCGGCGATCGCCAAGTGACCATCTCCGGCGCGCCAGCAACCGAGCGTCGCTTTCGGGGTTCGGTGGACGGCAAAGATTGGAGCGGAATCGTAGCCGTACTTCCCCGCGCCAACCAACTCTTCACAGTTTTCGGAATCACCTACGCGGACTCCGAGCTCGCCGGCCAAATCCAGGAAAACGTAATTCGCCGCGCCATCGACAGCATGGCATTCACCCCTGCCACCGCGGCGCGCTAAAGTTGATCCATGCTGAACGTGAGACGACGGATGGGTTGTGACTTGTGCCTCCACGGTTCGACGCCGTTATCTTTTCCGGGAGCCCCGTTCTTCCCCGGTTTTTGGGAAGGGTGGGCGTCTAGTGTAGTGTCGCATAAATAGCTTTACTTATAGACGTGGAACGCTTATGATCTCTACCGTTGAGAGTCGCCGAAGCCATCACCTTATCGCCCGAGGAACGAGCGGTGCTGGACAAATGGGCCGCGGGACGTCGCTTCCCGCTCCGATTGGTTCAGCGCGCGCAGATTATTTGCAAAGCTGCCGAGGGGCTGTGGAGCCAAGATATTGCACGTGCCCTGCGCATCTCGCGGCCCACTGTGCAACTCTGGCGTCAACGCTTCCTGGCGCTTCGGCTGCCGGGGCTCGAAAAGGATGCGCCTCGCCCGGGGCGTATTCCCCGGGTTTCTCACCGCAAGGTCCAAGCCGTCGTCCACGCCACCCTGCACACGACGCCGCCCCATGCCACCCACTGGAGCGCGCGAAGTATGGCCAAGGCCCAGGGCCTGAGCAAAGACACCATTCACCGGATCTGGAAGCAGCACAACCTGAAACCTCATTTGATCGAAACCTTCCAGCTCAGTCGCGACAAGCGCTTCATCGAGAAACTCCACGATGTGGTCGGGCTTTATCTGAATCCGCCCGACAAAGCTCTGGTGCTCTGCGTCGACCAGAAAAGTCAAATCCAGGCCCTCGACCGCACTCAGCCGCTCTTGCCGCTGAGGCCGGGAGTCCCGGCCCGGCAAACGCACGACTATAAACGGAATGGCACAACGACATTGTTCGCCGCGCTGAACATGCTCGATGGCACGGTCATTGGCGATTGCATGCCGCGGCATCGCCATCAAGAATTTATTCGCTTCCTACAACTGATCGATGTCAAGACGCCGCTCGATCTGCATTTGCATCTGATCGTCGACAACTACGGGACTCACAAACACCCTCGCGTCCAATCTTGGCTGAAACGCCATCCTCGCTTCCACTTACATTTCATTCCCACCTCCAGTTCCTGGCTGAACATGGTGGAGCGCTGGTTCCGCGAGATCACCGACCAGCGCATCCGTCGAGGCTCCTTCAAGAACGCCCCAGCTTTGATCGCCGCTATCAACCATTACATTCAAACCCACAATCAGAATCCCAAAGTTTTCGTCTGGAGTGCATCTGTAGAACCAATTATGAGCAAAATCGCCAAATGTAAAGAAGCGTTGGAGACACTACACTAGCCCTTGGAGGAGCAAGCAGGCGCCGCACCCTTCGGCCCTAGCGGTGTATCCTTTGCCGTTCTATTCGGTGCCTTTTAGGCGTTAGAACTTCGTAACTTCGGAAAAGTGGAAGTCGCGGACCTTCATCGCGGGTACGACCATCTCGAACGACTCCTCGCCGGCGGCGCGCACCGCCGGCCCAAGCATCTCAACCTTCGATAGCATCTCGATGATGCTCTGGTTGAACCGGAAATTGCGAATGCCGCCGACAATGCGCCCGTCCTCAACCAGAAACGTGCCGTCGCGGGTCATGCCGGTAAGAACCTTTTCGTAAGGGTCCACTTCGCGGATATACCAAACGCGGGTAGACAGGATGCCGCGCTCGGTGGAACGCACCATTTCGTCCACCGACGAGTTGCCTCCCGCGAAAACCAGATTGATCGGCGCTTCGCCATATTCGTTGGGCAACGCAAAGCCGTGACCGGTGGGCTTGGCCTTCATCTTCTTGGCAGTGGCGCGCGCATACACCAAGTTGCGCGGCACGCCGGATTCGACCAAGCGTCACTTTTTGCCGCGGCAGCCCTTCGCCGTCGAATGGCGCGCCCAGCTGCAGCGGATGGGTAACGTCGTCCCACATCGTAATATTGTCGCCCATGACTTTCTTGCCCATGCGCCCGGTGAAGCATGAGCGCTGGTCGACCACCGCAGTCCCAGCAAAATCGTAAAACAGGAAGCCGACCAGATCGAGCACCGCGGCAGGTTCGAGGATCACGGTCCAGTGACCGGGCTTCACTTCGCGCGGCTCGCGCGATGCCTGCGATTTCTGGCTGGCCCGGGCAGCCAGCGCCTCCGGATCGATCTCACTGATCCGCGGCGAATTGGCCTTGGCCCAGCCCGAGGAATCGCTTTCCAGGATGGTCACCGAAAATTCGGAACGGGTCTGGCTGATAGTGGGCGAAAAGCCCGCTGCGAGTTGGCGAGGGCCATCGCCGATCAGTTCCACTGGTGAAAATACCCGCGGCGGTCTGCTTTTGCTTGGCCGCGAACTACATACCCTGGCGACACCGCTCGCGCGCCGTAGTTCCGGAGTCGCCGCAGCGGTCGCTTCGAAAATAGCGCTCGACCTTCGCATATTTCTGCTTGCCCAGCATGGGCAGCAGGCCGGGATTTTTCGGCTGGCTGCGCGCCAGATCCAGGGCGGACTGCGACCACGCGCCGCAGCGATTCTTCGTCGGTCTTGTTGGTGGTAGCGCGCGCCGTGCGGCCGTCGAAAACGGCCCGCACGGAAACGCTGCAGCATTTGCTCGGCCACGTTTTGATGAATGGTGTTGTTGGCGAAGCGGGTGAGCGCGTCGGAGACCACCGAAATCTCCACTTCGGTCTCGTCCGCGTGGCTCAACTTCAAAACGCGCTCGGCAATTCCTGCAGCGGCGCAGCACCCAGGCGGTGATCCACCACCCCGGAACGATAGCTCTTCTGCTTAGCCGCCGACACACTTGACGCTATCGCGCCGCCGGCTGCCGCCGCTTTAGAGAACGCTTCGACTTGGATTTCGTGGTGGCCATTAGTGGGAAAATGCCACGCCGACCTGAATGTTGCGGAAACGCGAGGGCGACGCGCCGTGACCGGTGCCCATGGTCTGCATGGGCTGGCCCTTGCCGCAATTCGGCGTGCCCCACAGCGTCCAATGGTCGCGCGAGCAGATCGCGTCGCAGCTGTTCCAAAACTCCGTGGTGATCCCGCTGTAGCTGGGATTCTTGATCATGCGGCCTTTCTTGCCGCCCTTGATCTCCCAGCCGATTTCGGTGGAAAACTGAAAATGGTAGCGGCGATCGTCGATCGACCAGGACCGGTTGGTCTCCATCAGGATGGCGTCGTCGGTGTCGGCGATCAGGTCTTCGTAGCGTCCATGTGCCGGGCAACAGGCTGATGTTGGTCATGCGGATGATCGGCAGGCGATTCCAGCTTTCGCGTCGCATGGTGCCGCCGGAACGAATTCAGGCCGATAGCCGCGGCCGTCTCGCGATTCGAGAGGTAGCCGGTGAACTGCCCGTCCTTGATGATCTCGGTGCACTGCGCGGGCACGCCTTCGTCGTCGTAGCCAAATGTGCCCAGGCCCGGGCCGTGCTCGAGGCGCGCGTCGGCCACGACGTTGACGATGTCCGAGGCGTAACGCAGCTTGCCCAGCTTATCGAGCGTGAGAAAGCTCATCCCGGCGAAATTCGCTTCCATGCCCAGCACGCGGTCGAGCTCGATGGGATGGCCGATGGATTCGTGGATCTGCAGGCCCAGCTGCGAGCTTTCGAGAATGATGGTGCGCTCGCCCTCGGGACACTGGCGCGGCTTGTGCAGCGCCACCGCCTCTTCCGCCACGCGCGGAGCGTTGCCGACCAGATCGAGCGACTTCGACCAGTTCGTAGCCGGCCAGCTGTGCTGCCCGCCAAAGCTGTTGGGATAGGAGCGCTTCTGAATTTCGTCGCCGGCGAAACTCGTGGCCACGATTCCCGCGCCGGACTCATTTTGACCTGATGGATTGCGCGAGCCGATGCGTGGAGGCGTACCACTGCTCGATGCCGCGGAACTCCATCGAGCTTTCCGCCAGGTGACGCCCTTGACGCGGCGCATTTCGCGTATCGGCGGCCAGCAGCAACTCGAGCTGGCTCTCGAGCGGAATCCGAAACGGGTCCTTGATGAAGGGATTCTGCCAGGTGTCGACGTAGGCCTCTCCGGCGCCATCTGACACGTCATGCGCTTGGCCAGCGCCGAAGCCCGCGCGATCGCCACGGCCTGCGCCGCGCACGCCTGCACGCCCTCGCGCGTCAGCCGGTCGGTGGAGGCAAAGCCCCAGCAGCCGTTGGCCAGCGCACGCGTATCACCGATGCCCAGCGATTCGCTGTCGGACGAGCGTGCCGACCTGCCCATTTTTGGTGGAGAGATCGCGCATGGCGGAGGTCCATCACGCGCGCGTCCGCGTAGCGTGGCGCCGCGCAGCGCGCGGTTTCCAGCGCCAGATTGGCCCACTCCTGCATGTTGTCGTTGGGGAGAGACGCCAGCCGCGCTCAGCGCTGGGTAGAACAAGCGGCTCAGCTGCGGCCGGGAAGAACGGAAAGAAGCCTAGGTGCCTTCGACCAGGAGGCCAGATAATGCTCCTGCTCGGGAGTCAACTTGTCGATCTCCACGCCCATCGATTCCAGCTTGAGCCGCGCGATCTGGCGGTCGATGTCTTCGGGAACGCGTATAGACCTGCGGCTCCAGCTCGCGTGCGTGCTTCACCAGGTATTCGGCGGAAAGCGCCTGGTTGGCAAAGCTCATGTCCATCACCACGGCGGGGTGCCCTTCCGCCGCCGCCAAATTGATCAGCCGGCCTTCGCCGAGCAGATAAACTCGTGCGGCCGTCCTTCATCGACGTATTCATCCACGAACGGCCGCGCCGGTCTTTTTGCCGCTGGACAGTTTTTCCAGCGCCGGAATATCGATCTCCACGTTGAAGTGGCCGGAATTGCACATCACCGCGCCATCCTTCATGCGCTCGAAATGTTCGCTGGCCAGAACAGACTTGTTTCCCGTAACGGTGATGAAAATGTCGCCGATTTTCGCGGCTTCGGCCATGGGCATCACGCGGAATCCGTCCATCACCGCTTCGATCGCGCGGGTCGGATTCACTTCGGTGACGATCACGTCCGCGCCCAGCCCCTTGGCGCGCATGGCCACGCCGCGTCCGCACCAGCCATAGCCCGCGACCACCACCTTCATGCCCGCGAGCAACAGATTCGTGGCGCGCATTATGCCGTCGAGCGTGGACTGGCCGGTGCCGTAGCGATTGTCGAAGAGGTGCTTGGTCAGCGCGTCGTTCACCGCGATGATCGGATACTTCAGCGTGCCGTCCTTGGCCATGGCGCGCAGACGAATCACGCCCGGTGGTCGTTTCTTCGGTGCCGCCGATCACGCCGGGCACCAGATCGGTGCGCTTGGTCAGCAGCATGGTCACCAGGTCGGCGCCGTCGTCCATGGTCATTTGCGGCTTGTGATCGAGCGCCGCGCCGAGATGCGAGTAGTAGGTGTCGTTGTCCTCGCCCTTGATGGCGAAGGTCGGAATGCTGTAGTCCTTCACCAGCGACGCCGCCACTTCGTCCTGCGTCGAAAGCGGATTCGACGCGCACAGCACCACGTCCGCGCCGCCGTCGCGCAGCGTGATCACCAGGTTCGCGGTCTCGCTGGTCACGTGCAGGCAAGCCGAAACGCGCACGCCCTTGAGCGGCTGCTCCTTGATGAACCGCTTGCGGATCAGCTGCAGCACGGGCATCTGCTGATTCGCCCATTCGATCTTGCGCTTGCCCTTCTCGGCCAAGGCGATATCTTTCACATCGCCCCGAGCGAATCTGGGCAAAGTTGCCACGAGTTCCCTCTCCGATCGTTCTGGATTTTAATTTTTAAATTCGGTTACGACAGCCACAGCGCCGCGGGCTGCCGGCGTCTTTGCGGATGCTCTCGGCCTTGTCGGTGCGCTCCCAGGTGAAGCCCGGGCTCGGTGCGGCCAAAATGCCCAAAGGCAGCGGTCTGACGGTAAATCGGCCGGCGCAGGTCCAGCGTTTCGATGATGCCGCGCGGCGTAAGCGAAAAATTCGCGCGGATCAGATCGGTCATCTGCTCGTCGGGAATCGTTCCCGTGCCGAATGTATCCGCCATCACCGAAACCGGCTCGGCCACGCCGATCGCATAAGCCAACTGCACTTCCACTTTGCGCGCCAGGCCGGCCGCCACGATGTTCTTGGCGACGTAGCGCGCCATGTAGCACGCCGAGCGGTCCACTTTGGTCGGATCCTTGCCCGAAAACGCCCCGCCGCCGTGACGGCTGTAGCCGCCGTAGGTGTCCACGATAATCTTGCGCCCGGTCAACCCGGCATCGCCCATCGGCCCGCCAACCACGAAGCGTCCCGTAGGATTGATGTGGAATTTGGTGTTTCTGTCGATCATTCGCGGTGGGGATGACAGGCTGGATCACTTCTTCCATCACTGCTTCGCGGAGCTCTTCGTTGCTAACCGATTCGCTGTGCTGCGTCGAGATCACCACCGCATCCACGCGCTCCGGCCGCCCACCCACATATTCCACGGTCACCTGCGACTTGCCGTCGGGCCGCAGGAAATCCACCTCGCCCTTGCGTCGCGTCTCCGAAAGCCGCCGCGCCAGCCTGTGCGCCAGCTGGATCGGCATGGGCATCAGCTCTTCGGTCTCGTCGCAGGCATAGCCGAACATCAGGCCCTGATCGCCCGCGCCGCCGGTGTCAACGCCCATGGCGATGTCCGGCGACTGGTGGTTGATCGAGGAAATAACGGCGCAGGTCTCGGCGTCGAAGCCATACTTAGCGCGGGTATACCCAACGTCGCGAATCACTTCCCGGGCCAGGTCGCTAAAGTCGACGTAGGTGTTCGTGGTGATTTCGCCCGCTACCAGCACCAATCCGGTAGTAACCAGGGTCTCGCACGCCACGCGGCTGCGCGGATCGTCCTTCAGCACCGCATCGAGAACGGCATCGGAAATCTGGTCGGCGATTTTATCGGGATGGCCCTCGGTAACCGACTCCGAGGTAAAAAGATGCGTCTGCAAAGGGGATGTCAAAACGTCGCTCCTCCGGTCAAACTCTTAGCGCCCAAGGACTGGCGGAATTTGCGCAAATACAGCACAGAATTGGCCAAAATCCAACGCTAGCATAGGCTTATAGGGCTGTCAATCAAACGGCGCCAAAGGGTAAATTGGTGCTTCCAAGTGTGAGAAACAGGGGTCGAACACCGCCCTGCCCTGTGCTGCCCTATGGTGGTCGTCCGGGAATGGTCTAGTCGTCGGCTTCTACGGCCGGACCCTTGCCGGCTCCCAAGCGCCTCGAAAGCAAAAACGCCCGGATGAACGAATCGATGTCCCCATCCAGCACCCGCTCCACGTCCCCGCGCTCCGCCTTGGTCCGGTGGTCCTTAATGAGCTGGTAGGGCTGCAAGGTGTAAGAACGAATCTGGCTCCCGAAAGAAATCTCAGGCTTCGAGGCATCCAGCTTCTGCAGTTCTCCCCGGCGCTTCTCCAGTTCTCGCTCATATAGATGGGAACGCAGGACTTTCATCGCCGTTTCGCGGTTTTTGTGCTGGCTGCGCTCGTTTTGGCAGGTGACCACAATTCCTGTCGGCAAGTGGGTGAAGCGTACCGCGGATTCCACCTTGTTGACGTTCTGCCCGCCGTGGCCGCCGGCGCGGAACGTGTCAATCCGCAAATCCTCCGGCTTAACCACAATTTCAATCTTGTCATCGATTTCCGGGATAACGAACACCGATGCGAACGAGGTGTGCCGCCGCGCCGCCTGATCGAACGGAGAGATGCGCACCAACCGGTGTACCCCGCTCTCCCCGGCCAGCAAACCGTATGCGTTCTCGCCCTCCACTTGCACCGTCGCCGACTTAATTCCCGCCTCTTCCCCGGGCGTCGAGTCCAAAACCGTGGTCTTTAAACCGCTCCGCTCCGCCCATTTGAGGTACATCCGCAGCAACATCTCCGCCCAATCCTGGGACTCGGTGCCGCCCGCTCCCGGTTTGATGGTCATGATCGCGTTCAGCCGGTCGCTCTCCCCCGCCAGCAGCGTGCGCGTCTCCAGCTTGGAGACGTAGTTATCGGTTGCCAGCAGCTCTTTGGTCACCTCGCCCAGCAGCGAATCGCGCTGCGCCACGTTGGTTTCCTCGCGCGCCATTTCCAGAAACGTCTCCAGGTCCGCGGCGCTGCGCACCAGCTTTTCGTCCGCGGACACCTGGGCCTCGGCGTATTTGCGTTGCTGCAGCAGCGACTGCGCCTTTTCTGGATTGGACCAGAAGTCGGGTTGGCTGATCTGCGCTTCCAGATCGATCAGCGTCTTGCGGTGTGTAGCCGGGTCAAAGATAGCTCCGCACCAGCTCGATGCGTTTCTGGAGCTCAGTGAGGCGTTGCTGTAGGTCTTCGAGGTGTTCAGCCATAATTTGAGTCTTGCGTTAAGAAACCGCAGGCGCTCGCTTTCGGAATCCCGCGATGCCCAATAGCCCGGAGGCCGCTACGCATAGCCAGGCGAACCAATCACCCCAGCGCGCATACAGCGTGCGGTCGCTGCGGAAGTCGTAATGCGCTTCAAGCACCCCTCGGATATCCGTCGGCAGGCGATCGACGAGCCGCCCGTAGGGATCCACCGCCACCGTGAATCCGTTGTTGGTGTCCCGCAGCAACCAGCGCCGATTCTCGACCGCCCGTACTTGCGCCATCATCAGATGTTGCTCGGGTGCGGCGGAGCGCCCGAACCATCCATCGTTCGAAATAGTGATCAGTAACTCGGCGCCATTGTCCTCAAAGCGCCGCACTTCCGACGGGAAGATCGCTTCGTAACAAATGAACACGCCAAACGTGCCGTCCGGCAGCTGGCCCACTCGATACTCGGTGCCCGGCGTAAAATCGGCGATATCCGCCGTCAAGCGGCCCGCAAATTTGATCCACCGCCGCAGCGGGACGTATTCGCCAAACGGCACCAAGTGAATCTTATCATACGTAAAAAGTCGCTGGCCCGCGGGATCCAGCAGCGTCGCGCTGTTGGTGGCTTCCCACGGCCCTGCGGGCGGGCGTTTCCAGTCCACGATACCCACCAGAAAATCGCTTCCCGATTCCGCCGCAATGGCCCTTGCGATTCGCGCGAACTTCGGGTCCGTCAAACTGAATGGCGCCGGCACTTCCGGCCACACGATCAAGCCCGGCGAGCGCCGGGCCGCGTCCACGCTGATGCGTTCGAGCTCGGCCATCTCTCCGGCGTGAACATCCATCCAATCCGCCGGATAGTGTTCGGACTGCGGAAAATCGGTCTGCACCAGGTGCGCGATGTGATGAGGAGTGGGAAACGGAACCAAGCGCGAACCAAGAAAACTCAACATCAACAAACCCACGGTCAGGCCGACCAACACCAGCCGCGGAACCAACTCTCTCCGCAGAAAACAATAAACAAACAATGAGTTATACGCGGCGATCACGAACGAAAGGCCCCAAATTCCCGTCCAGCACGCCAATTGCAGCAGCGCGAACTCGCTTCTGGTCGCGTATCCCGTCAAATTCCACGGAAAACCGATGTACGGCAGATGCGTACGAAAAAACTCCAGGGTCACCCACAAGAATGGCGCGAGGCAACACGCCAGCACCAGACTCCTTCTCCCCACCGCCGCCACCGACAGCGTGAACACCGATAAAATAACCCCGCCGGCTAGACCGATCAGGCAGACCACTCCGCCGGACGTTACCGGATCCACGTTCCCGTATTGATGTATTACCGTAGCGATCCACGTCAGACAGGTGGGATAGAAGGCCAAGCCGTGCAGAAAACCGCACAGCGCGGCAATACCCGGGCGCGCACCTAGCGCAGCGAGCATCAGCAACGCGATGCTGGCATAGGCCAGGTAGGAAAGTTCCAAAGTCGGGAATGAAAGCCCCAGCGCCATTCCAGACGCCAGGGCCAGCAGGAGCCGGTGAAGCGGTGAGAGGTTCATTCAGCGTTTTATGATGGAATTGAAGCCCTCGTGGGCCAAAGATTGCTTGGCTACGTTTGCTGCTTGCAGGTCGGCATAGGGCCCCACTTGGACGCGAAACAGCGAGTCGGCCGTGGAGGTCACCACAAAAGACGGAAAACTTTTTTGCTTTAGCGCGTCCGCCAGCGCCATGGCGTCGCCTTCCCGCTTCAATGCGGCCAGTTGCAACACGATCGCTCCCTTACCCATCGCTGGCGGCTGGTAGCCTGCCGATTCCTTCGGCGGCGCGGAAACCGCTACCCGCTTTGGCCCCGCGGACGGCACGGCGTCGTTGCGGCGCGGTGTGATGCTATTGGGAGGCCCCGCGGAAATCGCGGCGCCGGACTTCGAAGAATCCAGGTGGGGCGGTTGCTTATCCTTATCGCCGAAGTCCCATTCAGGGGGCTGCGCATCGTGCGCGCCAGCGCTAGCCGGCGCGGGGGTGGCAGCTTGCGGCTTCGGCGCCGGTGACCCAAGAGAGGCCGCGTTGGCCACTTGAGTGGTGCCGTATTGTGTTTTGCCCATGACGTAGCCGAGCGTGAAGAAAACTCCGCACAGCAGGACTACGCCCAAAAATAATCCCACCAAGTGCCGGCTCTCCAGCACCCGTTCACCGCCAGCTTGCCTTCCGTTGGTTCCAGCCATGGCTACTTCATCTCTCCCTTATTCATCCACGCGGTGATGAGGTCTACCGGCAAGGGGAAAACAATTGTGGTGTTCTTCTCCACACCGATTTCCGTTAGCGTCTGCAAATAGCGCAGCTGAATGGATGCCGGCTGCCGCTGCAGAATCTGCGCGGCCTCGGCCAGCTTGGTGGAAGCTTGCAATTCGCCGTCGGCATGAATGATTTTGGCGCGGCGCTCGCGTTCGGCCTCGGCTTGCTTGGCGATGGCGCGCTGCATGTTTTCAGCGATATCGACTTGTTTAACCTCCACTTTGCTTACCTTAATACCCCAAGGCTCGGTATCCTGGTCAAGGATGATCTGCAACTTGGCGTTTACCTTTTCGCGCTCCGACAAAATCTCGTCCAGCTCGAACTGCCCCACGGTGCTGCGCAAGTTGGTTTGCGCCAGCTGCGAAGTGGCGTACAGGTAGTTCGCCACCTGCGAAAGCGCCAGATTCGCATCCACCACCCGGAAGTAACAAACCGCATTCACCTTCACCGAAATGTTATCGCGGGTGATCACGTCCTGCGGCGGCACGTCCAGGGTTTCCGTGCGCAACGATAGCCGCGTCAGCCGCTCGATCGGAAAAAACACCAACCGCAACCCCGGACCCTTGGAAACCGGCTGCATCCTCCCCAGACGCAATACCACCCCTCGCTCCCATTCCTTGATCACGTAGATCGAATTGAATAGCCACATTAAACCGATAAATACCGCGCCGACCAGTGCGATGCCGTATAACTCCATTACTGCCTCCCCAAGCCAACTTCTCGATCTCCCGCATCCCAGCCTATGGCACTTACGACCGAATCTCGACCGGCTCCACCTGCAGCGTCAAACCTTCCACTTTCCGCACCCGCACGTGCGCGCCCCGCGGAATTCCCTGCGGCCCCACGGCCTGCCACATCTCGCCATGAATCCGCACCATCCCCGCCACTCGATCGCTGCCGAGAGGCTGGATCACCTCTCCGATTTCTCCCACCAGTTGCTCCAACCCGGTGGTCTGTTTCCACGAGCGCGACTGCAGCACCAAGCGCATCAGGAAAATCACGATCAGCGCAAACGGCAGGGTCATCCCCAGCGCGGTAACCAGGCTCACTCCCCAGCCGGTAAGCGGCGAGCGAATCAACATAAGCGCCCCCAGAACCATCGCCGCCGCGCCTCCCACCCCCAGAATTCCGTGGGTCGGAAATTTTGCCTCCAGAACGAACAGCCCTACCGCCAGCGCCAACAGCACCAGGCCGGTAAGGTTTACCGGCAACAAATGCATCGCATACAGAGCTAGAACCAGCGCGATGCCGCCGATTACTCCGGGCGCGAACAACCCCGGATGGGTAAATTCGGCGTATAGCCCCAAGACGCCGATGATCAGCAGGATGAAAAACATGTCGGGCTGTACCAGCCGCGAAAGAAATCGCTGCCGCGGGGTCATCTCAAAATTTTCAACGCGGGGCTGTACCAGGTCCAGCACCGTCCGGGTGCCGTCAAATCGCGTGATGGCGCGGCCATTGAGCTGGGCTAGCAGCGCGTCGGTTGACGCTGCCGCCATATCGATCAGCTTGCCATCGAGCGCTTCTTTTTCGCTGAACGCCTTCGCGTCGGTCACCGCGGTGGCCGCCAAGTCCGCGTTCCGTCCGCGCTGGGCCACGTAGCTACGCAAGTACGCGGTCGCTTCATTCAGAATTTTCTTGCGCAGCGTTTCGTCCACCTGCACCGGCGCGCCGCCCACTTCCAGCAGCGGCGACGCCGCTCCGGTATCCGTTCCCGGCGCCATTGCCGCGATGTCAGCAGAGAGCAAAATAAAGAAACCCGCTGAAGCCGCGCGCGAACCGGTCGGCGCTACGTACGTCACCACCGGCACCGGCGACCCCAAAATCTTCTGGATAATCGAGCGCATCGAACTGTCCAGGCCGCCGGGAGTATTGATCGTGATCACCACGAGATGTGCGTGCGATTCGGCGGCCCGATCGATGCCCGCGCCGATGTACTCGGCCACTACCGGCTCAATCTCACCATCAATGCGCAGTTCGACCACCGGCGCACTCGCCGCAGCTTCCGCCGCACGGGCGCCCGGAGCACACAGGAAAATAACAAGGATCAAAGCAGGAATTGCTTTGCGCATAGCGAAGCAGAGAAATCGCGGGTCCATCTCGCGGCTATTATAGCAATAGATACGGGTGAGCGGCTGTCTATCCGCTGCCTTTTTGGTCCGCGGCGACCCGCTCTTGGGGATGCAGCGCATCGTGCACCCGATGGTCCTGGACCACGTGGCTGAATGCCGGATCGTTTTCCACCGCCGACGCCAGCTTCTTGTAGCCTTCGTCGCGGGCCATCACCAGGTAGTGGGCGCAACGCTCCGCGTCTCCCGCAACGGCATAGGATTTCGCCAGCAGGAAGTAGAGCATTCCGGGATCGTCGCTGGTGCGCTGCTGGATCACCGTGCCGAATCCCGCGTGGTGATCGAAAACGTGCGGGTTGAGCGCCATGGCCTTGGCAAACGCTCCCATGGCTTGGTCGTACTGCTTGGCGCCAAAGTAGGCGTAGCCGAGGTTGCTGTACACCGTAGCTTCCACGTCATAGGGATCTTGCAGCTTCAACGTTTGCTGGTAATAGTGGATGGCTTTGCCGTAGTGCCTCTTCCCGTACTCGATCGTTCCCAGATTGTTGATCGCGCTCACGAAGTTCTTGTCTGCCTTGATCGCCAGTTTGTAATACTTGGTCGCGTCGTGCACGTCCATTATCTGTTGGTAGGCAATACCCAACTTGTTCAGAAGCTCCGCGCTCTTCGGCTCTTGCGCCAACGCCGTTTGATACGATGCAATGGCTTCAAAATACATCTTCCGGGCCATCTGCACGTCGGCCTGTATCTCGCTCCGCTCCACTGGTCCGACGGTAGGATCGGAGGTCATCTCCGGCGGGTTCCCGCCCGACGCGGGATCGGACGAGCCAGATCGTTGTTGGGCAGGGATCGACGTACCGACGACTAGCGAGAACGCGAATAAGGCAAGTGAAATACGGCTCATGGCGGCACACTCCTTACTTCCGCGCATGGAGTCTACGGCTGCGGTTTGGGATCGTCGTCCGTAGGCTTCTTGCTGCTACCAAAGATACCAAAAATCTTCTGCAAAAGGCCCTTTTTCTTCTGCCCCTGCTCCTCATCGGTAGCTTCGCCCGGCGGTGGAGTTTTGGCCCCGGTTGCTCCTTGCGCCACTACCGTAGTCCGCGCTGGAGGGGGGCGATTGGCGTCGGGCGGAGGAGGCGTCTCCGATTTGCCGAGTAGGTGCGAGATCCACGAGCCGTTATTCGCCGATTTTCCGCCGTGGAGTTCGCAGAATTCAGTGGGCTCGGTGCCGGCCACAAACACTTCATCGCGCGGCGAAGGGCACGAGGGCGTAGCCAGCTGACCCGATTGAGGATCCACCGAGACCGCAACGTCCCCGGACGGCTCGGTAAACTCTTTGGTATCCGCGTATCCTGGGACCTTTACCGCTCGCTTCATGAATTCGGTCCACACCGGCGCAGCGGTATGGGTCCCCGAAAGCCCCAGATCGCGGTTATCGTCAAACCCGATCCACACCACGCACAGCAAATCCGGGGTGAACCCGGCAAACCATCCATCGCGCGACGTCCCGGTCTTCCCCGCCGCGGTCCCCGTAAAACCCATCGCCCGGACAATCTCGCCGGTACCGTGGTCCACCACATCTTCCATTAAGCTGGTCACCAGGTAGGCCACCCGGGGATCGAGCACCGCGCGGGTGGTGGGCTGCGACCGTTCCAGCACCTTGCCCTCACTATCGATCACCGAGCGCATGAAAAGCGGTTCGGCGCGCACCCCGTTGGTCGCGAACGCGGTGTAACCGGCAGCCACTTCGAGGGGCGTCATCTCGTAGGCACCCAGCGCCACCGCCGGCGTCGCCCGAATGTGTGGATCCAGTCCCATCTGCCGCGCCATCTCCACTACCCGCTGATACCCGATCATTTCCGCTACCTTCACGGTAGCCACGTTCAGGGAGTGGATTAATGCGTCGCGCAGCGTTACCGTGCCGTAAAACTCCTCGCCGTAATTATTCGGTGTGTAGTCGTTGCCGTCGAATTGGAACGTGGTCGGCTCGTCCACCACCGTGGTCGCCGGGGTAACCACCGGCTGAATGCCCTCCACCGCGTTATCGAATGCCGCCGCATACACGAATGGCTTGAACACCGAGCCCGGCTGCCGGCGCGCCACCGCATGGTTGAGCTGGCTTTCGCCATAATTACGGCCGCCCACCAACGCGCGAATTTCACCGGTGTGCGGATCCAGCGCTACCAATGCCACCTGCACCTGCGGGACGGCCTGGCCCTTCTTCCTCCATTTTTCGTAACGCTTGGCGAGCTGCTTATCCACATTGGCCATACCCACTTCAACCGCCTCGGAAGCAGCGCGTTGCAGCGCGGGATCGAGGGTGGTGTAAATCCGGTAGGTCTGCGTGGAAATGTCGTTCTCGGAATATTGTTCGAGCAGGTGATCCTTCACCATGTCCACGAAATACGGCGCGTCGCTACTGGTCATCCCGCCGCCGGAAAAACGCAGCTTCTGCTTGCGGGCGGCTTCCACGTCCGCAGCGGACGCCAGGCCATCATCCTGCAACTGCATCAGCACCCGGTCGCGCGCCTCGATGGCGCGGTCGGCGTGGCGCTCGGCGGAGGAATAACGATTGGGCGCACGGATAATTCCCGCCAGGAACGCGGCCTCGCCCAGGGTCAGATCGCGGACGTCCTTCCCGAAATAGGCCTCGGCGCCTTCGCCGAAGCCACGAATCGAGAAACTGCCGCGGTTGCCGAGATAAATCTCGTTGGCATACAGCTCGAAGATTTGTGGTTTGCTGAATCGCTCGTTCAACTCGATGGCTACAATTGTTTCTTTAAGCTTGCGGCTCCATTCCCGCTTGGTAGAGAAGAAAAAACTCCGCGCCACCTGCATATCGATAGTGCTGGCGCCCTGCGCGCGCACCCCGCGCCGCAAATCGGCAATCCCTGCGCCCAGCACCCGGATGATGTCCAAGCCGCCATGCTCGAAGAACCTCTTGTCCTCGGCCGCGATCACCGAGTTCACCATCACCTTGGGTAGATCGTCGAACCGCACCACCCGCCGCTTTTCCCTCGAGCTATCGAATAGGTTGGTCAGCAGCTCCGGTTCAAGCTCCGCTGCCTCCAGCGATTCCCCGCTGGGCCACCGGGCGATCCGCGAAATCTTCGTTCCCGCAAAATCCACCCGCAGTGCATTCCCTCCCGCGAAATACGACAAACTCGAAGGCTGAATCTCGATCGATGAACCGTGCACGTGGAACTCGCCCAAATCGCCGGGCAGTTCCTTCTCGAGGTACCCGGCGCGCCCCAGATAGCTCGAAACGTCGCTGGGGCGAATCGTTTCTCCGGTGAAGATTTTTTCCGGGGCTCCGAAAACGCGCGACGTATTCTGAAAAACCTGTCCGGTGAGACGTTCGTTGATCAGCCGTCCGAACTTAATGTAGTAGTAGCCGTAAACGCTGACGCCGGTAAGAAAAAGGATGAACACCGTCCCCAGGATGCTCAAGCCTACGCGTGAACTCCAGAAGCCGTGTGCGATGCGGATGCGCAGAAGATTCTCCGTTACGTTTTGCCGCGCCTGACGCAGCCATGCCGTGAACCGGCTGGCAAGGGTGGGTTGGGATGGTTGGAACAATGGGTCTCCGGCCTGTAGAATGTTCGCCCCTAATTCTAGTGCGAACCCCACGCCGCACAAACACAATCTCGCCCGGCGAGCCGCCGCTATGTGGTTGCCGGATACGAATTGGATGCCGCGTTTGGGATGTGGCGCGCGACCCCTAGGAATGATTTTCGCCCATTGGATTGAACTGGATTTGGAACTGGTAGACGTACAGGTCCACCGTTACCGTATAGGCTATCACCACTCTTGCAAAGTCATGCGACGGTGGGCATTCCACGTGAATATCGTCTTTCTTAATCTCGTCGATTCCCAGGCTCACCACTTCCTTGTATATATCGGCGCGCAATCCTTCCGGCGTCTTCCACGGATAGGAGGTGGCGAATTTCACGTCGCTATTGATGGTGTCCTGCAGCACGTAGTTCTTGTAATACGGCGGCCCGATCTTGAATACGCCCACCAAGAGCCCCACGATGATCACCACAAACAGAATATTCTTAAACACGGTTGCTCCGCTCCGATTTGGAGAAATCGGGGCCCTGTTACATTCCCTCACGTCAGCAAGGGAGGGAGTCCGGTGCCTAAAACAGAGCCGGAATTGATGCTAGCACCCGCCATCCCGGAGTGTCGATAATTCAAGCGCACTGGTGTTCTCAGGAGTTACCGCCTGGTGTTCTGGGGCCGCGCCGCCAAGTGGCTGCGCCACTATGCCTTACGACGGCAGGCGGAAAACAAACTTCACGTGCTGGGTGGTCTCGATGGCGTGGCCATAGAGGTACGTCGGGGCATATCGCCATTGCCGAACCGCGACCATCGCCGCGGCGGACAGAATGTCCGGGCCGCTGTAGGGCTCCACGCGCTCGATGGTCCCGTCTGCCGCAAATTTTGCCACCACTTCCACCGTCCCTTCCACCCGATCGCGAATCGCCTCCGGAGGGTAGGCCGGCTCAACCAAATAAACCAGGTCGCCCACATGCAGATAATTATTTTCCTGCGCTTGTTCCACGCGGAAGTTCGCAGGCACCCACACCGATAGCCTGGTGGTAATCGCAACGAAGGCGGACGCACCTACCGCGGTCGCCTCCAAATTCAGCAGCACCGGCACGCCGAGATTTCCCCCCGGCGCTACGGGCTCGATGGTTCGGTGCGCCGCCGGATTCCCGGCCAACGAATTGGTGGCAACACCTGCGGCCGCCCCGGTTCCCGGCGTGTTGCTTCCCACCCCGGCGATGCCAGGCGGGGCGCCCGCGGCGGTCGACTGATTCGTCTGCGCTGATGGTGTGAGTTGTCCTTCGGTTGGCGCAACCGGGCTCGGGGGCGGGATGGCCACCGGGGCGCCCGACCGGCTCGGAAGGGAATCCAAAGCCTGCGTCGCAGGAGTGAGCGCGCCGCGCGTCCGCACCGACATCCCGGCAATGAAGCACAAGACGCCCACAACGCAGGTAACCGCGGTCATCAGCACCCATCGGCGCGGCTCCGACCCACGCTCGGCTACGTAGTCGCTGTCCCCGGTATCGAAGAGTCTAAATCGCGGTGCGCTCGATGGCTCCGGTAGCTGTCTCCAGCGTCGTGCCCTGGTGTGCCCCTCTACCACCGCATCCTGCGCTGCGGGGGCTCCCGCCGGCCATTTCACTCCCACCGGGAATTTCAGCGGCCCGGAGGCGAAGACCGTCTTCGGCGGTTCTGGAATTGGCGCTGCCACCGGAGGCAACGGCGGCGGTAACGGTGTGGGCACGTCGGCCGGAGGGCCGGGAGTCCAAGTTCCCTGTGGTGCTGGCTGCACCGTGTGCCAGGTCATCTGGGATGGGTCTTGATTCGCCTCGAACGCTAGCCACTCCCGGATTTTCCTCCGCGTGTAAGGCGGCATATCGACGAAGCGAATTCCCGCTTCTTTTTTCGTCTTACCTCGCCACACGATTCGCCCACCGGTATCGATCCAGTCCTCCGATTTCGGCAAATGAAAGCGAATGCGCGGATAGACATCGCCGATCAACACTTCGGCTGCCTGCACCGAAACGCCGCCTTCGCTCAGGTTCAAGATCAAGCCACCGTTGGCTTCGCCCAGATCGATGTACGAGAGTGACGACGCCGTGAAGCGCGCATGTTCGCGCCTCTCTGGCATCGCATCGGGCCCTTCGGGTTGGCCTTGCAGGACGGGCATTTTCAACTCGCGCTCAGTTCGCGGGGGCACTCGCACCACCATAAAAAAATCCTAATGAGGTTAAGATACCTGACCCGCTGCATTCCGTCCACGATTCCTGATCGCAAAATGAGAGCCGCATCCACGCTCCGGTGCAAAAGTCCACAGGAATGATCTCTACCCACGCTCCCCTCGTCGGTGCTAGGTTACCGGAGGATTGGGGGCGTCCCGATGGCGGCTCTAACCCTAGAGGATGAGAATAGTCACGGGAGGGATGTTCTTTGCGTAAAAGCCGTAAATCCCGAGCCCGCCCGGGGTGTGCGCAAGAGGCGTGCTATATCGCTGATTCTACAGGACATATATTTCTAGAGCCGCACCAATTTTTCATTTTAACTACTTGAATTTCTCCGAGATTTCGACCGGCCCCCCCAGCTTCTGCGTGCACACTGTCGCGCATCCAGCATTATTATTTTATTATTCTGGGAGTTGGAGCTTATGGTCGTGACGGAGACAGACCGGCTGATCCTGCGGCACTGGCAGCAGTCTGACCGGGAGCCATTCTCTCGCTTGAATGGGAATCCCCGGGTCATGGAATTCATGCCCGAGCTACTTTCGCGGGATGAAAGCGATCGCCTGGCTGATCGAATTGGAGAACATTTCCGCGAGCACGGTTTCGGCTTGTGCGCGGCGGAACTGCGCCAGGATCATTCCTTCATCGGTTTTATCGGCCTCTCTGTTCCGGCGTTTCAGGCGACCTTCACACCATGCGTCGAGATTGGCTGGCGGCTATCCGCCGACCGTTGGGGGCAAGGTCTGGCCACCGAAGGGGCGCGGGCGATGATGCGTTACGCTTTTGAGAACGTGGGGCTCGATGAGGTGGTCTCGTTCACCATTCCTGGCAACGTGAGGTCCCGGCGCGTCATGGAGAAACTGGGCATGGCTCGCAATCCCGCCGACGATTTCGATCATCCCAGGCTGCCGGAGGGGCACCCTCTGCGTCGCCATGTTTTATACCGGTTGCGGCGTTCAGAATTGGCGCTCTAAGCGGACCAGCGAGGACCGAGCTAAGTCATCTTTTGCACTTGAAACGGAACGCTGGTCTTCTTCGCCGCAACTTCCACCGGATTCCGCAACGGCCGTCCAAATCCTTCGAACGCAACTTCCATCCAATCGCCATTTTCCAGATGGATGCCGGCTCCGAAGCTTAGCGCGTCCGCTCCGAGGTAATGCACGTGCACGTCGCCGGGGTGGTGATGGGCCTCAAACTTGAAATGGTGGTGCTCGATGTTGTCCAGGCTGTGGCACATATTTTCTTCGCCGGTCGCAATATTCTTCGACCACACCTCTTGGCCCGCTCTTTCAATCCGTACCCGGCCCTTCACATTGCGAAATTCGCCGCCGATGACCAGCTCCGGCCCGAGCGAACATGTCCGCAGTTTTGAGCCGGCCAGGTACAAGTAATTTTTCTTCTCGTATTCGTGGTCCGAAAACTCATTTCCCATCGCCAGACCCACGCGATACGGCTTGCCGCCGGGGCCGATCAGGTATACCGCCGCAACCTCGGCCTCTTCACCGCCGTCGTCCGCGTGCTCTGGAATTAGCAGCGCTTCGCCGTGCGCCCGCAAAATCCGTCCGTTTCCTTTATAAAACCATTCCGGAGCCACGCCGATTTTTCCGCGCGCTGGCCGCCCCTGCTCGACGCCCCAGGAAAACATACGCATGCTATCGGTCATCGGCTCGCCGGCGGCGGTGCTCTTCGCGGCGTCGGCAGTCGCGTCTTGGTGCATCGCCTGGCGCTCGCGCGCGCTTCCCAGGTGGGTGAGCCCGGTGCCGGAAACGAGGACGTGCGCAGGCTTCTCTGGAACGTCGATCGGCGGCATCAGATGCCAGGTCGACGCCCCGGCGTAAACCGCATCGTAGGCGAGCCGGTCGGCACTCGCGGCCTTAGCCACGAACGCTTGCAGCGTCTCCCCGGTAGTGATCATCTGCTGCGCCAGGTCGTAAATCGAACGCACTCCAGCGAGGCAGCGCAGTTTTGGCTCTTCCACCACTGCGACGCACCTCGAAGCGGCACTGCGCAATTGAACCAGTCTTAGCATCGGCAACCTATCCATATCCCTTTCGCGGCTCACCAACTCAACCGCAGCAACGAAATCGCCTGCCGCGGCAGAGTGATCGAGATTTTCGCTTCTCCGCCTTTTACTTTCAGCCATCCCGCGGGCGAGAGCAACGAAAGTTGGCCCGCTGCTTGCAACTTCGCATATTGTTCCAGCGTCGGCTTTTCAGGTTTGCCCATCGACTTCCATACCGTCCACGCGTTGCTGTGGGACTCGTCGATGCGATAGTGGGTAAGCCGCACCCGATGCGCACTCGCTGGTAATCCGGAAATATTGACGGTCACCAGGGCCGGCGCAGCCGGAACGTCATCGTCAAAATAATTCCAGACCATTACCGCAGCTTCGTGGGAATTGGTGGTGGCAAAAGCGTCGATATCGTCGGATTGCCGCACCCCGCTTTTCTCGATATCGTCGATCGCCACCGCACCGCTGCTCTTGCTGTGCACGCGGTCGCCGGACATCATTCCCGCCATGCGAAAGAAATTCAGGACCGGCTTATCCACGCCATTGGTGGCCAGGGTGCGAAATCCTTCGAAGTAATTCCGCCCTTCAAATTCAAATGCCCAGGTGAGCATCCCCGCGAGATTTACCTGGCTGCGATCCTGCAGCTCGAGCAACCCCTTCATCGCCGCTGCGGTGTAACTCGCGTACAGAGGTCCGTTGCGGTAGGCGTTTTGCGGATTTACCTGGGCCGAACACGCCGCGCAGCCTTCCGGATCGGCCTCGCTAAGAATGATCGGAAGTTTTGCAAATTCCGGATAGCGGCGAACGATCGCGAATCCATCGTCGGCGGCTAGCAGTTCCTTATCGAGTCCCATGCGCACGTGGCCCTCCGACAATTCGGGCCGGCCCTTCACATGGAAGGAAATGAAATCGAGCGGCACCGCGCCGCTGGTCGATTGATCACGCACTTTTGCGCAGTGGTCGAGGAAATCAACCAAGAATTTTGCGGCCCTCTCACTATGAGGGCTAGTGATCGCCGGACCGCCCGCTCGCGCGCCCGGCAGCGCCCGCCGCACACCTCTCACCGCCGCGTCGTACAGTTTCAGATAATCATCGGTCGAGCCGTGCCAATAACCAATGTCCGGCTCGTTCCACACTTCCCAATACCATTGTTCCGCCTGATGTTTTCCGTAGCGCTCACCGAGGTGTTGCGCCAGATGCTCCACTAACTCACCCCAGCGCTGAAAATCCTTCGGCGGATAACTCCATCCGCCCTGAAATATGTCCGCGGGAAATTGCACGTGATACGGCTGAGGATGAATCGACATCGCTTCCGGCATGAACCCGATCTCGACCATCGGCTGCACGCCGGCCGCGGCATAGGCGTCGAATATTTTGTCGATGACGCTCCACTCGTAGACCGCTTTCCCTTCCGAGTTTTCGGTGTAAGCGTTCGTGGAACCCCACTTCAAATCCGCTTGCCCGTCGCCGCTAGTGAGCAGGTTGTGGGTGCGAACGCGCACCGGCGCAGGGCTCATCTGCTGCAATTCCGCCAACAGCTTCTTGCCGTTCGCGGTGTAGGTGTAATTGGGTTCGTCGTAGCCAAACCAGGTCTGGATCGGAACGAACGGGCCTTCGCTGGCGCGCAAATCCACGTCCACCCGCACCGCACCATCCGCACGCGTGCGCAGCAGATGGAACGGCAAGATGGCGACGACAATCAGGCAACCGAGGACGCGAGGAAAAAAGCAAGCTGTGGGCCGTTTCATTTTCACCGAATTCCGATCTCAACGCTCCGCAACATCAACGCATGCGACGGGTTGCGCACGCGACGCCCAACGAGAGTAGCATTTTCCGCTACGCCACAAGAACAAAGAAACGATGGGTGCGCTCTTCAAGGTGGCCGAGAAGGTGCTCCGATGCAACTCACTTCGATGAGGTCGAGGCGTGTTCTTTTCCAGGAGGCGAGGAAATTCGGCAGTTCAATTCACCAACACCGAGCTCTGCCGGCTCTTCAGCGGCTCGACTTCCATTACCGCTACCACCAAAGTTCCCTGGGCGTCGCTGCGAACGTCCAAATGCCCGCCGAGCTGGCGAACGCGCTCCTGCATTCCCATCATGCCCACGCCTGGGCGCATCTGCCGCGGCGAATCCTTTCCATTTCCGGAAGAGATGCCACAGCCGTAATCGCGCACCTGCACGGTAACATTGCGATCGTCGCGGCTTACTTGGATGCTGGCGCGATCGCTGCCGGAATGGCGGTGAACGTTGGTCAAGCATTCCTGCACGATCCGGAAGACCGCAATCTCCAGTTCTTTCGACAACCGGCCCAGCCCCGCGGCGATTTGCAAATTCACCGAGATGTTGCTGCGCTGGGCGAATCCTTCCACGTACCACCGCAACGCCGAATCTAGTCCAGACTCGTCCAGCAGCGGCGGATGAAGTAAATGCGAAATGGTGCGCAGCTCGCGCGAAAATTGACGGGTCAGTTCCAGGCTCTCAGCCAGCGCCATCGCGGCGTGCGAACTCAAGTTCCCTTCCTCGGTCTGCAGCGTAGCCAGATTCAGACCCAGCGCGGCGATGATCTGCCCCGAGCTGTCATGCAGCTCGCGCGCGATCCGGCGCCGTTCCTCGTCCTGCAAATTCATCAATTCTCCCGAAAGCCGCCGCAAACTGACCTCCGCGTTGGCAAGTTCGGTGGTACGCTCCACTACTCGGCGCTCCAACGCGTCGCGCGCCTGCTGCAGCGCCGCATCACGTTCTTCGATATGCGCCAACATTTCATTGAACGTCCCGGTCAGCGCGGCTACTTCGTCGCGGTCGGATGCGGCGGTAGCGCGAAGCGAATAATTTTTTTCTTCGGCGACCCGGCTGGCGGTATCCGCGAGACTCAGGATCGGCCTTAGCACCGCTTGCTGCAGCATGCGCGAGAGAAACGACGTAGCCAGCAAGCAGATCAGCAGGACCGCGGCCACCATCAGCGCGTAGGTTTTCAGCCGCGCGTACATCGAGTCGAGATCGTTCTGGATGTACACCGTGCCCACCGTCCTGCCGTCCGACACGATCGCCTCCAGCAGGTGGAAACTTTCAGTGCCAAACCCATACGACATACTTTGACCACGAGGCAAATCCGGCTCAGGCAATACCGGTTGCGGCGAATCCCGCCAGTAAGCGGCGAAAGGCTGCCCATCCGCTGTATATATTTCCGCGTGGACGATGTGGGGGGAACCGCGCAGGCCGGCCAGAGTATTCTCAGCCGAAGTTCGATCGTTGTCCTTCAAAGCGACTGCCGCGCTCGCGCTGATCACCCGCCCCTGGATGGCAATGTGACTGGTCAGCCCGTTGCGGTAGCTGATCTGATCGTAAACGATGAAGAGCGCACAGGACAAAAGCAGCGCGACGGTGCTCACCAGCAGACTGGCGCGCGTCAGCTTGCGGACTATCGATTGATCATTCGCCGCCGCCACCAGCCCCACAAGCCACTCCCCCAGCCGCTCCACTCCGCCCTAGTATATGGACGTGCGCGCCGGAATTTTCGTTCCATCGCAGTAACGATTGTCTTGGGGGTTAATTCCGACGGTCGCCCCGGGGCCTTCGCCTGAATAAAATCCCTAATTCGCCCACCCGCGCCAATTAGTTGGCTTGGGGCTTCGCCGCCAGCGGCTTGTCGACGATCAGACTCTCGATCGCCGTGAGCAGTTGCCGCGACGCTTCCGCCTTGGAAACATACCCACGCGCCCCCGCCTCGATCGCGTACGGCCGCATCTCCGATTCGTCGTACTGGCTGAGAATGACCACCTGGGTTCCCGGGAAATCGCGGCGGATCGCTCGGGTTACTTCCAAGCCGTTCACCCGGGGCATGCTGATGTCCAAAACCAGAATATCGGGCCGCAGGAGTTTGGTTTTCTCGATGGCGTCACTGCCGTCAACCGCTTCGCCGCACACTTCCCAGTCGGTACGTGTGGCGAGAATCGAGCGGAGCCCACGTCGCATCAATTCGTGGTCGTCGGCAATGAGGATACGCACCGGGCTAGGCTGAGCGGATGTCATGATATTTTGATGCTAAAACGCACTGTAGCAGAGCTCAAGGGCGAGAATAGGGGAGGTTGCAGTAAGAACACCAGTGTTTTACCTTATGACGCGCGAGGGACGTAAGTGGAGAGTAATGTGCTCGCGCTTTCCCGCCAGGGCGCGCATTCCCGGCCTGTAAGTATCGCCACGCGCAACCAATCGATCGATTTAAGCTACGTGCCATCTAGGAGATCGCAGGGGCGCTATACCTCAATCCGTTTTCGCTTTCCGCCAGACAGACAGCGCCCCTGCGCAGATCGACGTTCTACGGGAAATTGTGTATTGGCCGTTAGGAACCCAGGGCCAAAGCCTGGGCTCCATTACCGGATGACTAGAGCATCATATGTGCAGCGGCATTCGGGAAGACGGCAAATAGGCGGAAATCGCCAAAATTTAGTTGCGCGGCACGAGCCGCGCAGCCCTCTCCACGCTGTGAGAAGCCGGTTTAGCTTCACCGCTGCGTCATGCGCCGCAGCGGAGCCCACGAAAGCCCAACCGGCCGAAGCGCAGAACGGGCGGATGCGGTAGGCATCCGCCCGAATTTTCCAACGCTTCCACGCTTGACTTGCACCTCCTAGCTGTCGAACATGCTCGGCACACCAAAAAAAAACGCCGCGCCAACCGGCGTGGCGTCTTTGCACTTAGGACCCAAGCTCTCCATCGGCTTCTTGTCGATGGAGAGCTGCGTAACCTGCAGCTACTTGCTCGGCAAGTAGCTCAGGTCCGGCCGAAACTCGAGAATACTGCTGGTTTGCATTTCCGTGCTGGCGTCAAACCTGTTCAGGATGGAAGCCGCTTCCGCGTGCCCAAACGCCTCGTTTAGCATTTCGACGAACGGTTTCATGTTTGGATTGTCCTCGAAATCCGCCCAATTATCGTGGGGGATAACCAGTACGTAGGTGCCCGCGCGGCCACCGTTGGCCAGCTCATACCAGTAAAAATGTACGGGCCACTTGGTCTTCTCGATCGCCTCAGTGGCTCGGGTCATAGCGCTGTGAAACTCTTCACCTTTGCCGGGCTTCACGACGTAGGTGAATATCTCCGAGAACTTGGAAGGAGACATCGAGTCGGTTGGTTTGCTGTCCTTGGGCAAAAATTCATAGTAGCGGTCAATCAAAGACTCTACATACACGCCGACGTTTTTCTGGTACGCCTCGAGCTCGGCCTTGTCCTGGGCCGGCGGGCGGTCTAAGTCCGCCCAATGCTGCCCCAATCTCCCGACCAGGTACGTCCCGGTGTCATCGCCGCTGCGCGTCTCCCAAACGAACAGTGGAATAGGGTCTTTTTGCTGTTTGTGCCAATCCGCTTGCGCCTTCCGCCCGTCTTCATACTGCCTGGCGGTGCCGGGCTTCAGCTTCTGAAATTCCAAGGAGGCAATCGTGCCGGGTTTGCTCTGCGCGAAACCCGCAACCGCTGCAATCAACATAACCCCAACCGCGAACATCACTTTCTTAACAGTCATAAAATTTTCCTTTCGTGTCCGATTTACGAACGTGGTTTTTGTGGGAAGAATCTGGCCTGACTACCGCCGAGACTATATACCAATTTCCGGACGAATCAAGAATTTATGGGTGGAGCATTGCCGCCGACGGACACTCGCCCCCATGGGCGCGCCGCACATTTGCCTCGTTGCTGCTCATCCGCACTCCTAACGAGGAAATTGGGGATAGCGTGTTCTTAGTTCGGGCCGGAGTTGCCGGGTTGACTTAACGTGCTGTGCATGAAGAGCGCACGCAACGATAAATTTCGCGAGCATCATAATGCGGTTCATCCCAAGTTCAAGCGCTATTCATTCAATTGGTGCACCGAAGTGATCGGGAAATTTCACGCCGCCGTACTCAACAGTACGGAGAGATCCCGCAGCCGGAAGTCAGTTCACCGCGCCGCATAATCGAAGCGCCCGCGACGAAATGCGCGATCCGGAAAAAGAAAATCGAGCACAACTAAGAAGCCGCGACCACCCGCGTAGATGCCATTAAGGAAAGGAAGAGTGGAGCCGAGGAGGAGACTTGAACTCCTGACCTGCCGATTACGAATCGGCTGCTCTACCAACTGAGCTACCTCGGCCCTTGTTGTTTTCAACAACTTAGAAATGCCGTTACATCTATGCTGCTCATTTTGTTGCCCAAAACTTGAGACCGCGCCTACGAGCGTTCATGAGTCACGTCCAGTATCATGCTGCTTTCACCTATTCGCAAGAGGTAGAAATCCGGAATTTTGTCGTAAGACATGCGGACTGCAATCCGCTGCTCATGATGGCCCTTGAATTATCATAACTGTTCTGAATTCCTGCTGGCTTTTCTGATTGCGCGGGCCGAACCGGCGCGTCACCTTCGCAATCGAGCGCCGCGACACAAGCGGCGTCAAGCCGACCGCGGTGTTCCGTTTTCTCTCGGAGGATTGGTCGCCGTGGTTCGCGCTTTTGCGCATGCGCGAGCGCTGGCCGGAGTTGCGGTTCGGGATGAAAGCGGGTCTCTTGCATAGGGGTATGGGCTGATCAAGGCTGGGATGTTCCGGATTCCCGTCGCTTCTGCTCTCTCACTTCTTCACGAACGTTACTTTCTGCCGGGAAATGAGCCAGCCCGAGCCGAGAACTCCTCCGCAGGTGATACCGGCCCGAGGTATTGACTGGCGTTTCAATCCTGACATCAAGCGCATTGTCGTTCCAAGCCTTGATCTGCATCAATCCGCTGCTTCCCGCGCAATTGAATCATCCGTCGATCGCCCGGCTCCTGGACGCGGACTGCCTGACGAACGGAACTCCGTGGTTCGTCATGGAGTTTGTCGAAGGCGCGCCGCTCACGGACTATTGCCGCAAGCGCGAATGCTCTATCGATGAGCGCCTGCGGCTGTTCCGCTCCGTGTGCGAGGCAGTCGAATACGCCCACTCGCAGGCGATCATTCACCGCGACCTGAAGCCGTCCAATATCCTTGTGAAGACGGACGGCACGGTGAAGCTGCTGGATTTCGGCATCGCCAAGCAACTCGAAACTCTGGACGAGCCCGCCGCACCGACCCGGACGGCGTTGCGGTTCATGACCCCCGCCTATGCGGCTCCAGAGCAGTTCCAGGGCGGCCGCGCGGGCACCGCATCCGACGTTTATTCCCTGGGCGTCATTCTCTATGAATTATTGGCCGGGCGGCTTCCCGTTCGATCTGTCGAAGAGAACGCCTGCCGAGGCTGAACTCGCCATCGTGCGCGGCGAACCGGAGAAGCCGTCCGCCGTGGCGGCTAAACATCGCGCGAATTCTGCGCGCCGGCAAAGCGGCATGGAGCGATCTCGACGTGCTGTGCCTGACCGCGATGCACAAAGATCCCGAGCGGAGATACCGATCGCGTCGAAGCGCTGATTCGCGATATCGATCATTACCTGAAGGGCGAGCCGCTCGAAGCCCGGCCCGACACTCTCCCCTACAGAATCGGCAAATTCGTCCGCCGGAACCGCAAAGCCGTGGCGGCGGCAGCCATCGTATTCACGGTGATCGCGGCACAGGCTGCCGTTTACACGATGCGGCTGGCAACCGCGCGCAATGCCGCGCTGATGCAGGCCGCTCGCACGCAGCGTATCCAGCGATTCATGTTGAATCTGTTCGGCGGCGGCGACAAGGTGGCCGGTCCTGCGCAAGAGCTGCAAGTCGTCGCTCTCATCGATCGCGGCGTGCAGGAAGCCCGGACGCTCGATAAAGAGCCGGAGGTGCAGGCCGAGTTGTATCTGACGCTCGGAGTCATGTACGAGAAGCTTGGCAAATTTGATCGCGCCGATTCGCTGCTCGAATCCGCGCGGAAGATTCGCGAATCGATCGCCGGGCAGGACAGCGTTGAAACCGCCGAAAGCCTCGTTGCGCTCAGCCAGTTGCGAGACAGATCAGGGCCAATATCAGGAAGCCGAGCGGCTGGCGCGCCAAGCCCTTGCGATCGAAAATCTCCGTCTCCCGCCGTGACAGCCCCGTTCGAGCGAAAGCCGCGACCGCATTGGGGAACGCGCTGCAGAATGACGGCAAATACGACGAGGCGATACAGGTGCTTGAAGAAAGTGTGCGGGTTCAGTCGGCGCCCGGCGGAGACCCGACAGATCTCACAGAGAGCCTGGTTGCGTTGGCTGACGCTCATGTCTACCTTGGTCATTACTCCATCGCGGATTCCTTGCATCGGCGCGCGCTGGAAATAGACCGCCAAATCTATGGCCCCGTCCATCCGCATGTCGCCGATGAGCTGAGCGAGCTGGGAGGATATCAGGAAATTTTGGGAAACTACGGCGAATCCGAGCGGTATTTCCGCCAGGCCCTCGAAATCGATCAATCCTGGTACGGCAGTGATCATCCCGAGACGGCGTGGCAAATGTCGAGACTCGCTCAAACGCTGGGACCCGAAGGAAAGTATGATGAGGAGGCAAAACTGTTGCATCAGGCACTCCCTATAGAGGAGCGCGCCTATGGAACGGTGCATCCCAAAGTCGCCTTCATTCTCAACCTCTTGGCGGGTCTGGACGAGCAACGCGGAAAGCTGGACCAAGCGGAGAGCAACCTTACCCGGATGCTAAACATCGAGCGGTCAGTTTACGGGGAGAAGAGCTCTCCAGTAACAACTGCGATGGCGAATCTGGCCAATCTGTATCTGGAGAAGAAGCAGTATGTTCGCGCCGAACAGCTCTACCGGGAAGTCGTCCAGCGTTTCACTGAAGAATTCTCCGCGGACCATATGACCACGGGAATCGCGCAAATCAAATTGGGCCGGGTCCTTCTCAGAGAGCGGCGGTACCGGGACGCGGAAGCGCACAGCTTAGCGGGCTACAGGATTTTGGCCAAGCAAACCAGCCCGGCGATTAGGTTCCGCCGGCTCGCATGCGAAGATCTGGCGGCCGAATACGAAGCCTTGCACCAGCCCGAGAGAGCGAAGCAGTTCCGGGCCGAATTAGCGGCGGCGCGTCAATAAGTATCTCGAAGTATCTTTCAGTCAACTTCCTCGGGACACACTTCCGATTATAGATTCGCTGCGTTCAGGGGGAGGCCGTCGTCCGGGGTCGTGATCCCGTGGGTTTTCCGTGTGAGCTGGTCCCGCCTCGGCCCGTTGGCGTTCGGGAGAGTCGAAACATTCCAATGTTTTTGACATAGGTGAGAATGACGCCGCAGGGGGACTGCCTGTCAAGAATTGGTATTGGCAAGAGGCCGAAATCCGGGATTTTGTTGTAGACGTGCCGACTGAAATCCGCTGCTCATTGTGAATCTTGTCCCCGCTACGAGAACGCCGTGACACCTGCTAAGCACTATTAAGCGGTCCGTGTGTTGGTTCAGACTGAAATGGAAACAAGGCGCTTTCCGTTAGTGAGTGTTCCGCCCCGCAGGCGGGGATTTTCAAGGCATTGATACGACCACCAGGCTATCCCTCAGCATGCAGCATGGTTGCGTTCCCGCAGAGCCCGCTTCCTTTCCGCGGCACAAGGCCAGTAAAGCTCACCACGTCCATCCGTCTCAACTTCCGGTTTTTCAGGCATTGGGGGCTGTGTAGGATTACTGGCAAGAAGAAAATGTATCAACACCGACCAACGTGGAGTTAATGCCCGTAGTCACACCTCGGATGAAGAGGGCCGCTTGCGAGCGGACGAAAGAGTCTTGATCTGCGCCCCGACTGCGCTAACAGTTGCTCTATTGGCTTCGGCTCTCGCAACAAGGATGCTTGCGTGACGTCATGAAGTCTCACTCGTCGCGGAGAGCGACCATGGGATCTAGCCGCGCCGCGCGCCGCGCCGGCATGTAGCAAGCGACGAAGGAAACGGCCGCCAGCAGGGCCGGCGCCAAGGTCAGAACCACCGGATCGAAGCTATCCACGCGATACAGAAGACTCGACAGGACTTTTCCCACCGGCAGTGAAAGCGCGAGCCCAACTCCCGCGCCGATTCCGAATAGAGCCATCCCTTCGCGCAGTATCATGCGAAGAGCGTCTGAGGCCCGGGCCCCCAGTGCCATTCGGATGCCGATTTCACGCGTCCGCATTCCCACGGCGTAGGCTCTCACGCCGTACAAACCGATAGCCGCCAGCAGCAGCGCTACGCCTCCGAATATCACGAACATGCGCGCCCCGGTGCGCACGATCCAAAGATCGACGCTGCTGTCCATGTGCATGCGCAAGGTCTTGAGCGCGAGCACCGGAATGTGCGGGTCCACCGCGCGGATTTCGCTGCGCACGGTTTCGAGCAAGCGGGCTTCGGCTGGTGCGTCTTGCGCACTCGTCATCAAGTGGATGTTCATGTCTGATTGGTAGGCTTGCCCGAACGGCACGTAGATGTGGGGCGGCCTCTGCGTTCCAATGACGCTTTCTTGTATGTTCGCCACGACGCCCACAACTTCTGCGTCGACCGCAGGTTCGTTGTGGCCCTCGGAGACCAACCGAACATTCTTGCCAACAGCGTCACCGCCAGGCCACAGCTTCTCGGCCGCAGCCTGATCCAGGATGGCCACGGAGTGCTTGGTGCCTGCTGCGTCCGCCGCGGCAAATGCTCGGCCGCGCTGCAATGGAATCCTCATTGTCTGGAAGTAGTCGCCGGTCACAATGTTGTACCGGCAGGCACCTTCCGGGGCGGCGCTTGCCGAGCCCGTCGCTGAGGACCGCGCATCGCCTGAGCGTTGAACGGTCTTGCCGAGCGATATCATCCCGAACGGCACGGTGGCAGCCAGACTTACGGACTCGACACCAGGAATGGCTTGTAGGCGGTCTACCACCGCGCGGTAGGTTTCGCGGCCGCGCGTCTCATCATAGCCCGCGAGGCTTGTGTCCACTTCGGCCAGCATTTCTCCCGACACGCGAAAGCCCGGCTCGACGCGCGCCGCCTGCACGGAACTTCGGATGAACAGCCCGGCCGCGCTGAGCAACATCAACGAGAGAGAAATCTGGCCCATCACCAGTAAATTCCGCCGCGCAAAAATGCCGCGGCGCCGGTTCGCCTGAAAGTCAGCGCGGTCGCCGATCTTCAGGCCTGCGAACAGGTTCCATCCGGAGAGGTTCCACGCCGGACCAAGCCCGAACAGAATCGTACTCAGCACGCAGAACCCGATCGTGGCGAAAAGCACGCGCGTGTCCGGCCCGGCCGAGTACACCAGGTCGATCGGCGCCAACCGCGCCATGGAACGCACCAGCGCGCCCGTGCTCCAGTAAGTGACTGCGAGTCCAGCCACGCCGCCGGCAAGCGCGAGCAGAAAGCCCTCTACCAGGAGCTGCCTCACGATGTCCGCGCGGCTGCCACCCATCGCCAGCCGGATGGCGACCTCTTTCCCGCGCGTGGTACCGCGCGCCAGCATCATGTTTGCTACATTGAGCGAAGCGATCAGCAGCACGACACCCGCCACCGCCAGCAGCAAGATCGCAGGAATCATCAGCTCGGAGTCGCTCTCCGGCTCCGTGGAGATCCCCATCCGGGGCAGCCGTTGCGCCAGGAAGGTTTGGTCCTTATCGTCCTCCGGGTAAGCCCTTGCCAATTGAGAAGCCGCCGTTGCCAGCAGGGCGTCCGCCGACTTTTGGGACACACCGGGCCGGAGACGGCCCACCAGTATGAGGTCGTGATTGCTCCGCGCCGCAAGCGCGCGGCCGACGCCTTCAAAATCGTTAATCGCCATTTCGTAAACGCCCAGGGGCAGGTACAGCTCGGGGCTGATCATTGCGGTGGTCCCAGTGAAGCCCTCCGGGGCAATACCGACGACGGTATAAACCCGGCTGTTGATGCGCACGCTTTTGCCGAGCAACTGCGGATCGGCGCCGGTTTTCTTCCAGTACGAATAGCTCACGATCACGACGGGAACGGCTGAGGCGGGTCGCTCCTCCTCGGGCGTAAACGATCGTCCCTGAAAAAGTGGCACTCCGAAAGTGGTGAAGTAATTGGCCGAAACGATGTCCGCGAACACGCGCCGAGTGGTGTCGCCCTGCGAGAGACCCACCATCGCCAGGTTGTGGGCCAGCAGGCTGGAGAAGGCACCGCCGTTTTCGCGAAGTTCAGCGTAGTCCGGATATGAAAATCCGCGATAACTCGGTTTGCCCGGATCACGGCTATAGCACCCGACCAGTTCCCCTGGGTTGCGAATCACCAGCGGTTTGAGTAGGAGCGCATCTACCAGACTGAATATCGCCGTATTGGCCCCGATGCCCAGCGCGAGCACCGTCACTGCCGCGCACATAAACCAAGGATTTTTACGGAACATCCGCGCGCCGAAGCGCACATCGCGGAGCAAATTCCTCATGAGATCTCTCCTGGGCGCGTGATCGTCAACTACTGAAGGTCTACGTACGAAGAGGGCCGAAAGTTCCCACAATCTCTGTAGCGTCCTAGCATGATTCGTTCGAGATTATTGTGATGCTTGCGATACCTCGGGGTAACTGCTCAAAACGCGGCATTATTGCCAACTATCGGATCGTGCCCTCTAACTCTTCCTTTGTCCTAACGGGCTCAAGCGCCTCAGCGAGCGCGTTTTCAAGGTCGCCAGGTTCTTTTTAGATTCTAGGCGAATTAGTTGTTTGAGTGTTGCCCAAATCCTTGGCCAAAACCGTGCGGGAGACGCGCGAATGATGCCGTTTGATGCCCCTGAATGGCCCGTAAAACGCACAAAACAAACGAATCCGACTCTTGATGGGAACATTACGAATCGGCTGCTCTACCCACTGAGCTACCTCGGCCCGATGAGGAAACCAACAGAGCTGCGGGATGCGCGATTGCGTGCGCCATGCTCCCCTGCCCCCGGTCATCGCACTTGCGCGATGATCGCGATCAATATTTTGAAATTCTTCCATGAAGACTATGCGTGTGGGATGCGGCAGCAGTCGCCGGTGTGGAAACGTCATACCTGGGTGCCACCCGGCTGGACGAGCTCCCGCTCCGCTCACCTATTTCCTTGACATCGTCCGGCCCTGGGAATCTAATGCACGCGCTGGCGACAGAACTTCCGGCCAATGTCCTCAATACGCTCAACAAATTCAAGTTCAGGAGACGGCGATGAAGAAATCGTGGATAGGGTGCTTGCTCGTTCTGGCTTCAGTGGTCAGCGTCGCTTGGTCGCAGACCGGCGCCGCCGAAAAAGCTGTCGCGGCACAGGAGCAGGTGTGGCTTCAGGCACAAAAGACAAATAATCCCGATCTGGTCGCCCCGCTGCTATCCGACAAAATCGTGATTACCTTGGCCGACGGGACAGTCCACGACAAGGCTGGAATGCTGGCGACTGCCAAGAAAACCAAATATGACAGCGTCGACTACACCGATGTAAAGGTAACCGTATTTGGCAACACGGCCATCGCCATCGGAGGTTTCGACGGCAAAGGCACCGATGATACGGGAAAGCCCTTCGACGATCATGAGCGCTGGACCGACACCTGGGTGATGATCGGCGGCAAATGGCTGTGTGTCGCGAGCGCCGATGTGCCCGCAAAGAGGTAAGCAACCACTCCAAGCGTGAATCAGCCGTGGTGGTACAACCACCGTGGTGGGGGTAGACGTTTTGACTTTGTGGTAGGAGTGGAGCGCGAACTTCGCCACTTCTCAATCCGAGCACAGTGTCCAGAGCAACAGCCGCTGCCCTTGTGGCACAGCGACTCCTCGCGGTGGCGGCCCCAAAAAACGAACGAACTTCACCACTAACCAATCCGAGCCAAATGCCAGAGCAACGACGGTCGCCGTTGTAGCGCCGCACTCGTGCGGCTAGCGATAGCCGCCAGGCCCCGCCAATCGACAGCTCCTAGGTCCCGTCGCGATTTCGATCCGCCCTACCGCGCAGGCAGTGAACTTGCGCAACTCTTAGATATTTGCTGACATCGTAATGGCCTTGTGGAACCCAACGCAGCGGCGGGCGATAGAATTTTCCGCCACCGTTCACGAAATGCTGTTAGGAGACGGCCGTGAAGAAAACTTGCATATGGTGCTTGCTCGCGCTGATCTCAGGGGTGAGCACCGGATGGGCCCAGGCCGGTGGGGCCCGCGGCGCCGGCACGCGAACAACAGTGGCTGCAGTCACATAAGACAAATAATCCCGATCTCGTCGGTCCGCTGCTGGGCAAGAGCATCCGACGCCCAGCGGTAAATGGCTCGGTGTGGCGAGCGCCGATGTCCCCATCAAGAAGTGAGCGCCGTGGCACAACCATTCCTGGTTGTCTCGGGCGGCGCTGTGACTAATGCCCGTCCGCCCCGGCTAGTTCCCTTACGATCGATCCCACAAACTGCTTAGCGTCTCCGAACAGCATCAGCGTGTTGTCCAGGTGATATAGCGGATTCTCGATCCCCGCAAAGCCTGCCGCCATGCTGCGCTTGATCACCATCACCGTGCGCGCCTTATCGACGTCCAGAATCGGCATGCCGTAAATCGGACTACTCGGATCGTTCCGCGCCGCAGGATTGGTTACATCGTTAGCGCCAATCACCAACGCCACATCAGTCTGCGGCAAGTCCCCATTAATTTCGTCCATGTCGAGCAACTTGTCATAGGGAATGTCAGCTTCCGCGAGCAGCACATTCATGTGCCCCGGCATCCGCCCGGCTACGGGATGAATGCCGAATTTCACGTCCACCCCGCGCTTCGTCAAAGCGTCGTACAGTTCGCGAACTTTGTGTTGCGCCTGCGCGACCGCCATTCCATATCCCGGGACGATCACCACGCGGCTGGCCAGCGCAAGAATCGCGGCGGATTCCTCTGGCGTGGCGCTGCGCACCGGCTTGGCTTCCCGCGCGCCTGCTCCCGCCGCGGCGGGCTGCTCCTGGCCAAAGGCGCCGAAGAGCACGTTGGAGAACGACCGGTTCATGGCTTTGGACATATTTACCGAGAGGATGAAACCCGACGCGCCATCCAGCGCTCCCGCAATGATCAGCAGCTTACTGTTCAAGACGAATCCCATGGCTGCGGCGGAAAGCCCGGCGTAGGAATTGAGCAGCGAAATCACCGTGGGCATGTCCGCGCCGCCGATCGGAATAATCATTAGCACGCCGAAAATCAGCGGCATCGCCACGATCGCCGGAAACAAATAAATCTTCGAAGGGTCCGCCACTAGCAGAACCCCAATCGCCACCGCCACGCCAAGCAATCCCAGGTTAACGAAGTTCTGCCCTTTGAAGGTGATCGGCCGCTGCGGCAACACTTCCTGCAGTTTTCCAGCGGCCATCAAGCTGCCGGTAAACGTGAGCGAACCTAGAATTACTTCCAATGCCAGCACCCCCATCATGAATCGCGGAACTTCCGGGGCGCGCAGATAAAACTCCGCGGTGCCCACCAGGGTGACGCACAGCGCACCGAATGCGTGGCTCAGCGCGGTCCGCTGCGGCACCGCAGTCATGGCCACCTCGCCAAGCGGGACGCCGATGATCGTCCCCAGCACCAGCGCGATGGCAATCCATTTGTATTCGACGATGCCGTGATGCAGCAGCGTGCCAACAATGGCCAGCAGCATTCCCAGTTCGCCCGCGAACACCCCGCGCCGGGCAGTGGCCGGAGAACTCAGCCACTTCAGCGACAAAATGAACAGCGCGGTCGCTATCAGATACGTGAATTCGATGATGTTGTCGGAGACCAGAAAGTGGGTCATGACTTCTTGGGCCCGCTGGGTTTGAACATCTTCAGCATGCGGTCGGTGATCAGGAATCCGCCGACGATGTTGCTGGTGGCCGCGACGATCGCGATCGTCCCCAATATTTTTGCCAGCAGCGGATGGGTGGCGTGGTATTCGCCGGCCAGAATAATCGCGCCGACCACCGCGATAGCGTCGAGCGCGTTGGTCAGTGACATCAACGGCGTGTGCAGCAACGGCGAAACGTGGCGAATCACTTCAAATCCAATGAACGCCGCCAGCATGAACACATACAGGCTGGTAAGCAGGTCCATCTGCATGGCTACGCTACCGCCTTGGGGTCGGACGCTGGCACGGAGCCCAGCGCGGGCAATTTGAAGAATTCGCGCACCCGCGCGTTCACCACTTCTCCGCCGTGGGTCAGCAAAGTCTCGCGAGTAATTTCGTCTTGCAGATCCAACTGCAGCTTGCCGTCTTTCACCAGATGCAGCAGGAACGCGCTGATGTTTCGCGCGTACATTTGGCTGGCGTGATACGGCACGGTGGATGCCAGGTTCAGCCATCCCAGTATGGTCACACCGTGCTCGACCACCATTCCGCCCGGCTGGGTCACTTCGCAATTCCCTCCCCGTTCGGCCGCCAGATCGACGATCACCGATCCCGGCGCCATCCCGGCCACCATTTCTTTGGTGATCAGGATCGGCGACTTCTTTCCCGGGATCACTGCCGCCGAAATCACCACGTCATTATCTGCGACTACTTTGGTGAACAGCTCGCGCTGCCGGCGGTAGAAGTTCTCGTCCTGATCGGTAGCGTAGCCGCGCGCGTCCTGCGCGTCTTTGGCCTCCAACGGAAGCTCCACAAATCGCCCCCCTAGGCTCTGGACTTGTTCCTTGGTGGCTTGGCGCGTGTCATAGGCGGAAGTGACTGCGCCCAGGCGCCGCGCGGTGGCGATCGCTTGCAATCCGGCAACCCCTGCGCCGATGACGAAGACTCTTCCTGGGGTAATCGTGCCTGCGGCGGTGGTCAGCATCGGGAAGATTCGTGGCAGTGTGTCCGCCGCCAGGATCACCGCCTTGTAACCGCAGATCGTCCCCATCGATGACAGCGCGTCCATGCCCTGCGCCCGCGTAGTCCGCGGGATCAGCTCCACTGAAAATGACGTAACGCCCCTCGCGGCAATGTCTTCGACGGTTTCCAGCGAGCCCAGCGGACGCAGGAATCCGATCAGCACTTGCCCCGAGCGCAGCAACGGCAGGTCATCCTTGCCGGTGCGGTCGTTCGATCCGTAGCACAGGACTTGCAGCACCACGTCTGCCGCGCCAAAAACATCCGCGCGCGTAGCGACGATCTTGGCGCCCTTCGCGGTGTACTCCGAGTCCGGATATCCCGCGGCGAGGCCCGCTCCTGCCTCGATCAGCACTTCCATCTCTGCTTTCAACAGGTTAGGAATAGCCGACGCGGAAAGGGCTACGCGGCGTTCATATGGGAAGGTTTCTTTCGGGACTCCAATGATCATCCAGTTCTCCCCGGGATGAAGAAACGACGGCATTTGCCGCTCTTTCACAATAGCACGTTTGCGCCGGGAGCTAAGCGTTCGCGCCTCGCCTCAAATCACACAACGTGATCCCTTCCAGCGTTCCGCCCGCCATGCTACCTTCCCACGGAAAGGCTCGAATTGAATGAACATTGCCACGCCAGGCAGGATAAAAAACCTGGTGCGGTCGCCAAACCAAAAATGGAGCTGAAAATCGGGCGAAATTCCAATGCACAGGGTCGTGGGGATTAGGACTTGTAAGCACTTTATTCTAAATAGTATACAAAAACAGAAAGGCGGCAAATTGCAGGAAACCGGTGGCCATTTCCGGCCACCGGCTCTTTGCTTGTAAACCGCGCTTCTCTAGGCGGCGTTGTGGTGAACCTTTAACCGTGTGGCGTAGCTGGAACCGGAGGCCGGGGACTCGCGCGGCTGTTGGTTTGGATGCATGGCGAGGTCACGGCCTTCGGGTAGGACTCGGATACTGAACTCGGAGTCGAAAAATCTTTCCCAATGGACGCTATTGCGTTCGAATCGGACCGGGTGCAAAAAGCCCCGGTTTCCGCTGATCATTTGTTGATATTCGATGTCTTCCGGCCGGAGATCGTATAGTACGTCCAAGAGCTGCCTTCGAGTGCATTGGCCGCATTTCTTTTCGGCTTCGTTCAGAAGCGCCGGCAAGGTGGTGGTACGACCCTGATGGAGGTTGGCGAGACCGAACTCCAAAATGAATTGCTTTAAGGCTTGGTTGCGAATCACTGGTCCCTCCCGTGCAAAATACTGCGTATTAAAGGTAAGCGAAGTCGTGGGCAGGAATCCATACGGTGTTTTACTGATGACCCCTGGGCCAGGGCATGGCGCTGACCTAAAGTGAGTCGCGGTACTCGGCAAAACTGTAAACGTTTTCTCAAACCGTGCCGTCAGAATCGCGGGCGCTGCGCCTGCCTTGGATTATCTGCTTTTGAAGATCAGGTAGGTGATGTCGTCGGTTTGGCGGGTGCTGCCGACGTAGTCGTCGACGACCTTCATCAAGTATTGAAGTGCCGTTCGTGCGTTGCCCGCGGGCAACGTCCGGATGGCGTCCAGCCAGCGCTGGTTGCCGTACTCGTCGCCGGCTTGGTTGACCGCTTCCACCACTCCATCGGTGAAGAAGATCAAGACGTCGCCTGGGTCGAGTTCGGTGGCCCCGGTCTCGAATGCGGCTGACGAATCGATGCCTAATGGCAGGCCGCCCGCTTCGAGTAGTTCGGTGGCGCCGCTCGTGCGGCGGAGGATCGGTGCGTTGTGCCCCGCATTGACGTAGGTGAGGTGGCGCGATGCTGGGTCGTATTCCGCGAGCACGGCGGTGGTGAAGCGCAGGCCATCGAGACTATGCGCGCAGGAATAGCGATTCAGCCGCGCCGCCAGCGCCGCGAGTGGCGCGCCATCGCCAGCGATGGTCCGCAGGCTGGCTTGGAATGTAGCCATCAGCAGCGCCGCGGGAACGCTCTTGCCGGCGACGTCGGCAATCACCAGCATCAGCTTCCCGCCACCGGGGGATTCGGGATTGGCGTAGAACGCGTCGTAGTAATCGCCGGCTACGGAATTCTGCGGGCGGGTGGCAAAGGCAATATCGGCGTTCAAAACCTCCGGAGGTTGCGACGGCACCAGCCAGCTTTGAATTTCGCGCGCGATTTCCAGGTCGCGCTTCATGATCACTTTATCGGCCAGTTCGAGCGCCAGCAGCAGAAAGAGGATCAGGACGCCAAAGAAGACGTAACTGTTCCGGCCCCCGCCCGCATGTGCCTCCCGCTCGCCGCCGTTCGAAAACATGAGCAAGGCAAGCGCCAGGAGCAACAGCACCCGCCGCGCGGGAGCCAGCTTCAGCAGCAGAGACCAGAAAAATTGTCGGAGAATGTGCAGTCCGCGGCGGAAGCCGTGGCGTTTGTTGGCTTCTTCCCAGTCGACGTCGCGTTTATAGAATCCGTAGGTGGCGCGGGCGTCGGCCGCGAATTGCGACCACAGCTCGTCGAGCTGGCGGCCTTCGCTAACCCGCTGCCAGAAATCGCGCAAGAGAGCGCGCTTGGGTCTGCGCCGGGGAGCGGCCGGCAGTTGCACAGGAGTTGGTGAACTCATTCGAGAAATGTATCCGGCATAGTTGTTTTCGGGCCGCGTAACAGAGGAGATTGTATACCGGGTCTGGAGTTTCCGGGTCAGTGCGAGAAGGGGTAGATCACCCAGGCGATGGCGACGCCGATGCCGACGAACATCAGGAAGGTCCAGGCGGCGGAACGCGCGCGTTCTTCGGTGTTGCCACGATGCAGGGCTCCCAGGGCCAGCGACGACAGCAACGCGAACAGGACCATCAATTGGAAGTGGGTGAGTTTCATTTGACGATTGGGATGTATTTGGTGGACGGTAGGGGATTCGAACCCCCGGCCTCCTCGTTGCGAACGAGGCGCTCTCCCAGCTGAGCTAACCGCCCACTCGGAATTATTCTAGCAAAGCCTGAATGGAAGTGCGAAATTTGCGCGGCGACGGTAGGGCGCTACTTTGGCCGCGAGCGCAAGAAGAGCCTTGGGAATCCCGATCCGAAGCACATTTCTACCAGCTTCGCCGAACGTCAGAGCCTTTAGGAACGCATCAAATGTTGAGTCTCAGGAGTCTTGCATTCATCCTGTGCTCAGCCATACGGCGCGCGCGCGCCCTGTCCTGCGCTGCTCTCCATTGCTCTCCCGACATAATTAACGGAAGGAAACTAAGGAAAATGCATACAAATAAAGCAACGAAAATCGCTACAGCCGCTCCCATGTGTATGTGCAGTCTCCTGCAAATAGTATACACCTCCCAAGGCGATCGCGGCTCGGGGCGCGATTTCAAAGTAGCCCACTAGCGCGGCGACGCTCAAGCCTTTTGTAAACAGCCTCGTGAGTCGCCCATCGAAAAATCCGGTACCATGGTTTGCCTGCAGACCTTAGGGGAGTATAGTGGGCCGGTCTGAGTGGATAATCGCCACGCGGAGGGAGTAGTCATGGGTGTGGGACATGCGGCGTTAGCATTGGGTGCAGCTAAGGCTACCCCTCGTCTAAATGTGGGCTGGCTGGTGTTCGCCGCGTTTCTGGCTGATTTTCTGTTGGGAATCTTCGCGTGGATGGGATTGGAATCCGCGCATGGACAGGAGAACTACGCGGCCAATCACTACCTCACCTTTACGTTTCCCTACTCGCACGGCCTGGTGCCGCTGATCTTGTGGGGCGTGATTTTTGGTTTTCTGGTATCGCGTACCACTCGCTCGAACCGGACGATCGTTTTCGCGCTGGTAGCAGCGGTGGTGGTTTCCCATTACCTGCTGGATGGACTGGTGCACGTGGCGGGTCTTCCGATCCTGGGAGAGAATTCCCCGAAACTTGGCCTGGGGCTCTGGAAGCACATGCCGCTGGAGCTGACGCTGGAAACGCTGATGACAGTGGCGGGGGTGTGGATCTACCTGACTCTGGCGGGGATTCGAGCCAGCGCGTTAAGCCGCTACGGAGTGCCCGTCGCTATGGTGGTGCTCACGGCGCTGACGTGGACCGTGCTTTTCAGCACCACGGCTCCGGAGACCGCGCAGTTGATTCCTGGCTGGATCGTGGCGCCGCTGATCTTCGCAGCGGTGATCTACGTCCTGGATCTCAAACGAGCTGCCGCGGCTGCGACCGTCCGCGCCTGAGATCCGCGCTGAAACCCTCGGTCGCGGCTCGCGTGGTTTGCGTCAGCCTTTGTTGCGCTTGAAATATTCGACTTGCCTCAGCCTCTTCTCGGCTTCTTTTTTCGATTTGTACGGGCCTCCGAGATTTTTTCCTTTTTCCGAAAGCACTTTGTATCCGCCGCTTACTTTTCTGATCATGGGTTTACCTCCCCAGCATTGAAATCACAGAGCGCCCCGTCTGAGGGACACCATAGAATTTTCTCACTGTTGCGGACATGAACCGAATACTGCGATCTACTGAAGTGGATGAGATCGAACCCTTAAGCCAATCCGCGAGCGGGGGCGGTAAATTCGTTGAATCCGCGAGGGGACACGCGTACTATTCGCAAGGCTAGAAGTTCCCAACGGAATTCTGGACTACGTCGACAGTTCCTACTCACGGAGGCAACAGATGAGAATTAGAGGTCTCTTGATGTTAACGGCAGTGCTCTTGCTCGCCGGAATCGCGGTAACGGCGGCGCGGGCGGCCGATGACCCGATCGCCGGAACTTGGAAGATCAACATCGCAAAGTCCAAGTACAGTCCGGGACCGGCGCCGCAAAGCGGTACGGTAACCATCAAGGTAGAGAACGATACCGAAACCTATGACGCCGACACCGTAGACGCTTCCGGCAACACCAGCCACGCGTCTTTCAGCGCCAAGTTCGACGGCACCGATGCTCCCGAGACCGGGAATCCCGACGCCGACACGATCTCGCTTAAACGCGTGTCGAAAACTCACGTGGTGGCCACAATAAAGAAGGGCGGCGCGGTGGTGCAAACCGCGAATGTGGTTGTCGCTGCGGATGGGAAGAGCCGCACGGTTACCTTCACCGGCAAAAATGCGAAGGGCGAAAAAGTTCACAACATCGTGGTCTACGACAAGCAGTAATTTCGCAGCGCGCAAGCCGCTGGCAATGCCCGTGGCGGAAGGGGCATTTGCTTTTTCCAAGTGCCCCATCCTTCGCTGTTCCGGGAGGATGGGGCATTTTCATTTTTGGCCAGCGGCGATTCGGGCGGCGGCGGTGAGAATTTCGTCTAGCGGCGCGGCGTTGGGAACGCTTCCTTGCGCTTGGGATTTTGAGCCTCCGCCCTTTCCGCCTCGCACCGGCACGGTCTGACGGAAGACTTCTGAGACATCCACGCCGGCGCTGGCGGAGCTGGCCATCACGATCGCGCCATTCGCCCGCGATCCCAGCAATGCTACGGCTCCATCGAATTTTGCCAGGGCGGACGCAACCAGACGCAGGTATGTGGCGTCCGCGTCGTCGAAGATGTGCACGATTACTAGACGTGCGGCGTGCGCTGGCGCGCCGGCGCTGGCGCCGGCATTGGTAAGCGCGGCTTGGTGCAGTCGCTCGGCTTCGAATCCGGCGAGTTGGCCGGATTGCTTTTCGATTTGGCGTTGGGTGCGGCGGCGCTCATCAAGAATCTTGGCTACTACTTCGGGAACTTCCGGCATGCCGCATCCGATGCGTTCGGCGGCCTGCGCGAGGAGTTCCCTATCGAAGCGGGCGGCCGCCAGGGCGCGGTAACCTGCCACCAACTCGACGCGCCAGGTTTGTTTTTGCTTTTCGATTTTGCGCAGGAGCAGCAGACCGATTTGGCCAGTGCGGCCGACGTGGGTGCCGCCGCAGGGTTGGCGGTCGAAATTTTCGACATCGATCGCGCGGAGGATGCCGTCGCGAGCCACGGTCTTGCGGATGCCTTGCGCCTGGAGTTCGGTGGCGGTCCCGTAGCGGATGTGCACTGGCCGATCGTCGAAGATGATTTCGTTGGCGCGGCGTTCGGCTTCTTGCAGGCGGCGCGGAACGAGCGCGGGTGCGGCGAGGTCAATGGTGGAAACTTCGCGGCCCAGATGAAAGGAAACCGTTTCGAATTTGGCGGTTTCGATGAAGGCGGCGGAGAGAATGTGCTGCGCGGTGTGTTGCTGCATATGATCGAAGCGGCGCGGCCAATCGATCGTGCCAGCGACGGGGCCGGCGGGGATGGAGTGTTCGGTGACGTGGATTACGTCGCCGCCTTCGTTCTCGACCACTTCCCGGACGGCGACGCCGCCCAGGGTTCCCAGATCATGCGGCTGGCCGCCGGAGGTGGGGTAGAACGCGGTGCGATCCAGGATTACGTGCCAGAGATCGGCGGCGGGCTGGCACGACTGAACGTTGGCTTGAAATTCATGCGTGAATGAGTCTCGGTAGTAGAGCCTGTCGGTCATCGATGCCTTTCCGTTTGTGAGCTGGAATCATTGTACGTTTTTTGAAACCCACCATCAGAGTGGTTGTGCCTTAAAACTTGCCCTTCATCTTGGGTACAAGCGTAATTTGGGGACGAGCCGAAGATTAGCGACTCTATCGACCGGCCCGTTCCATCCGCGATATTGCGGAGGGCTTGGGACATATTCTCGTGGCGTTGTCCATGACCAGTAGACCGTCTTTGAAACTGTGTCCCGGGGTGGCCGAAGAATTCCTTACTAAGGCTGCGGAGGCGGAGATTGCGAGCGATCCAGTGCGAAACAGAAGCGTCCTTTTGGGTGATTCCAGAAAGTATTCTGCCCAGTCCGCATATCCTTGCGATTGTCGCGGTCGAATGTGGCGCACAGCTCATATTGGTTGGTGCCTTTTGTGTGGTATTCGTAAGGCTGGTGGGTTAACGGATCTCTGAGCAAGTCCGCCGGTAACCCCTCCATGTTCGACGGCAAAGCGTTAGATGAATTCCATTTGCCGTTGACTTGAAAGGCGATGGTGACGAGATCCGCGACTCTCTTGTTGTCTGCTTGCACCAATCGCTGATTCCTCGGTCCTCCAAGGTTCAGCAAGCCCAACACCACGGCAATCGCGATGGCCAAGCCTGCACCGATCGCGGCCCCCCCATCCCTCAAATGCGTTGAACTTCTCGCATCGGAGACGCGCCTCTTCAATTCACCCAGGTAATACCAGAGGACGGCTCCAGATATTACGATAACGGTTACAGCCTTGGCGAGAAACCGCGAGGTGAGTTCGCCACGGAGGAAGAATTCCAGCACGGTTACCAAATCCCCGATCATTACCCCCGCCGCGACCAGCAGAGCAATATAGGTCAGCCATTTTCTGACAGCCGATTCAAGTTTTTCGGGATCGAGTCGAATATCGCGGGTGATGAGCCGCATTACAAAGAGATAGATGGGGAAAGCCACCAGGATCGATGCTATAAGAAGATGCAAGACCGGAATTGGCGTAGGTGGCGTATCCATATGATGACCTTGGAGCCAGCGGATCAGCGATCCAGTTCTCGATCAACGAAAACATAAGCGAACCGAATCCGATGGTCCAAGTTGCAAGCGTCGAAAAAGCGAGAAGGTAATAGAAGGCGTCTTTCGCCGCCGCGCCCGACCTGTCGCGCGTCGGGATTTTCAGGCCTGCGGCCTTTTCATAGTGAGCTGCGAGGCCATCGTAGACTGTTTCCTGAGGCCAGCCATGCCCTTTCAGTAGCCCGACAAGAGTATCGTCGGATATCCCGTGGCTCTTAGCAGCCTCAATGAAATTCAGCAGATTTTCATCTTTCATGTGTGGTCAGCTCGGAAACTACCAGAGTTTTTTTAACAACGCCAGAACAGCAGGAATACGCCATGGCGAAGCCTAGCACTGCCATGGAAGTGGGCCAAGAGGGTTGGAGGGGCTCGGAGGCGGTGATTCGAGAACGGGTGCGGGAAATTATCAAGATGGTGCTGCCGGAGGAAATGGCGGGGTTGGGTGCGCCGCGGGCGGGTGGCTGAGCAGGGCGGGTACAAACCCTGGGGGCTGGTTGAATTCACTGGCAAGGTACAATAGCTGGGTGCGAGTGAAAATGATTGCGCTCGATATTGACGGCACGCTACTGGATGGGCGGACGTCGTACATTCCGCAAGCCAACGTCGACGCAATCGTTGAGGCGGCGGCGCGGGGCATCGAGATCGTCCTGGTTACCGGGCGGCGTTTTGATTTCACCCGCGACGTGGCCGAGCAAATTCCGTGCGACCTGCATTTGATCGTCAGTAACGGCGCACTCATCAAATCGCGGTCCGGTGAAACGCATCTGCGGCACTTGCTGCCCCGGCGGATCGCCCACGAAGTGCTGGTGGCGACCGCGGCCTACCGCAGCGGAGCCGCGGTGGTGTTTGACCGGCTCGAAGAAAACCAGGTGATGCTCGAGCACATCGCTTGGGACGATCCCACTCGAAAAATGTACTACCAGCGAAACCGTCGATTTCTCGCGGAGGCTTCGCCGCTGGAATCGTGTTTGAATGAAGATCCGATTCAAGTGGGATTTACCGGGCCGGTCGATATGGTTCGCGAAGTGATTGCGGTGCTGCGCGCGCATCCGCTGGCCAATGAATTCACGATCGCGCTCACCGAATATGAAGATCGCGACTTCTCGATCATGGACGTGCTGCCGCTCGGCATTACCAAGGGCGTGGCGTTAAAGGAGTGGGCGCAGCGGCGCGGCATTGCGCGGGAAGCGGTAATGGCCCTGGGGGACAACTGGAATGACCGGGAAATGCTTGAATTTGCAGGGGTTCCGGTAGTAATGGGCAATAGCATTCCGGAGTTGAAGACTCTGGGCTGGCCGGTTACACTAGATAACGATCAAGGCGGCGTGGCGGATGCTATCCGTAGGTACGCCTTGACTCCTTGAGTGAGACTTGATGCGTTCCGCTCTAACCATCGGATTGCTCGGAATGGTTTGCCTCGCAGCGTCGCCTGCGCGCGCGGACTACGCCGTGCTGCGCTCAGGGTTGCGCCTGCACATCACCGGATACGAGCGGCAAGGAAACATGACGCGCCTATCGGTGAGCGGTGGAAGCGTGGACGTGCCTTCCGATTCCGTGGTCGCGATCGAGCCGGAAGAGGTGTTTGTCGCACCTCCGCCGGCGGCGGCCACGCCAACTGGTCCCTTCGGCAAATTCATTCAGGATGCGGCACGGCAACATGGACTGGACGAAGCGCTAATCTCTAGCGTGATTTTCGCGGAATCGAATTTCAATCCGAAGGCGGTCTCGCCTAAACTGGCTCAGGGGCTGATGCAGTTGATACCTTCGACTGCGGCTCGCTATTCGGTGACTAACATATTCGATCCCGCGCAGAACATTTCCGCGGGGACCCACTACTTGAAGGATCTACTGGATCAATATCACGGGAATTTGCAGTGGGCTCTGGCTGCTTACAATGCCGGGCCGGAACGTGTCGACCTGTATCACGGCATTCCGCCGTACCCCGAGACGGTGAATTACGTCCGCCGCGTCACCAAGAAGTTCGCTGAAGAGAAGAACAAGAAGACCACGCCGCCCGCGAAGTAGTCCCGCCCGCCGTTCCTTTCGAAGAGGTTAATGAGCCGTCTCGCGGCACGAGCCCGCTAACTCAGATTTTGATTACGTGGGTGTGCTTGAGGGAAGTTGGTTACGCCCATCCTTCCCTAAACCAGGCAAGAATCGGGCACCAGAAAAAGACAAGAGCGTAGAATCGTAGATTCTTGACACACCGATTACTGGGGATTGGGATTGTTGTTACCAGAAGGGCTCTGCGGCTGATTTGTGCCAGAACCGGATCCGAAGCCGCCGCCGAAGCTGGAGCCTCCGCCGAAGCTGGAACCTCCGCCGAAGCTGGAACCTCCGCCGAAGCTCGACCCGCCACCGAAGCTCGACCCACCGCCGAAGCTTGAGCCGCCGCCAAAACCGCTCTGGGATCCGCTCGTTCCGGGTTGGCCAATTCCGGATTGGCCGGCTGCGGTTGTGCCTTGCATGCCGAAGGATTGTGCGCTGCCGGGGACTGGGGCCATCGGGTTATAGATGAATTCCCACTGTTTGTAGATCTTGCCCTTCTTGTAAACCTTGAGGGATTTCTTGTCGATCTTGCTGGCGATACCGATAATGCTTCCGCCGATTACGGTGCCAGAGGACTGGCCTGACGACGCGAGGCCGGTTCCGCCACTGCCGAATCCTCCGCCACTTCCACCGAAACTGCTGCCGCCACCGAAACTGCTGCCGCCGCCGAAACTGCTGCCGCCGAAACCGCTGCCGCCGCCAAAGCTACTACCACCGCCAAAACTGCTGCCACCACCGAACTGCTGCCGCCGAAGCTACTGCCACACCGAAACTGCTGCCGCCGCCGAAGCTACTGCCACCACCGAAGCCACTGCCACCACCGAAGCCACTGCCACCACCGAAACTGCTGCCACCACCGAATCCGCTGTCGCCACCAGAACCGCTGTCACCGCCAAAGCCGTTGTCGCTGAAGCCACCATTCCCAGAATCGCCGCCGTTTTGGCCGAACGATCCGTTTCCACCCTGGCCTGAACCGGGCGCGTTTCCGGAACTAGCGCCACCTTGGCCGGTGAGGCCCACGCCGTTGCCGGCGGTGCCTTGTTGCTGGTTGCCGGACGGATTGGGATCGGTTCCCTGCTGACCGTTTTGCGAACCTTGACCGCTGCCAAATCCACTGTTGCCGAAGCCTTGGTTACCGCCGAAACCCTGGTTACCAAAGCCCTGGTTACCCAAACCCTGATTGCCAAAACCCTGGTTGCCAAAACCCTGGTTGCCAAAACCCCCGCCGTTGCCGCCGAGCCCACCCATTCCGCCGCCGAACGCACCGCCCATTGCACCTCCCATAGCGCCACCCAGTGCGGCGCCGATCATCTGACCATTCGGCCCCATCGTTCCGACAGCTTCCGCCAATTCCAACTGCTGAAGCGTCTGGTACCGCAGGCTGCCGATCAGCATGCCGCCCTGGGTGACGTAAATCAGGCGCCATTCCCCTTTGTCGGGAGCCATGGGATCTGTATAGAGCTTGCGCATGAAGCGGAGAGTGCCGTTCTGATGCTTGATCAGATCGTTGAGGGAGGTGGGATACTTTCCCACTTTCTGACTGTAAAGGCGGATGCCGCGCTTGTACTGCTCGCCGCGCCAAATCATTTCTTGTTCGCGCTCGCGCCGGCCGTTGACCAGAACTCCGGGAACCACCGCGGTCAGCGAGATCAGCAGAACCACCACCATGAACAAGGTCAAAAGGAAGGCATAACCGCCCTGGTCCGATTGGCGCGCGGAGCGGCAAGCGATGCCACGCGCCCGCACACGGCGGCGCGTAACGGGAACGGATTCGTAAGTGCGCTCGACAGAGGTCATGTAGTTAACACAAGGCCAAGTCAAAAACGTAGAGAACCCAGGTGTGAAACCGACACCTGGGTCACCCACTTCGCTTCGCTCAGTGCCGCCATTAAGAGCGATGGCTACGCCGTCGTAGCAATCCACCCAGAGCCTATTACTATGATGCGCCAAACCGCGGAGGCGTCACGCACTCTGTCCTCGAACGTGTCGCCGCAGGCAACCCGCCTTGCGGTTACTGCGGTGGGGGCTCGGGATCGCCCTGGCCGGCGGAATCTTTCCCAGCGCCCGCAATGGCCCCGGCCGCGGCAGAGCCAGCCGCCGGCTGAGTGATCGCCAGCGAGGCCTTCCGGCCGGTGCTGACTTCCTCGAATTCGGCGGTATCGTTACCGATCTTCAGCAATCGAAAATTGGTGAGGAGCAGACTTCCCTCGCCCACTACGTAAACGTCGTCGCCTGCCTGAAAAAAACCCAGGCGATTGGCGCCGGTGGGATTGGAGACGAAACCAAAAAATGTGGCCGGGACGCTGGGGGGAGGCGGAGGCGGAGGCAGCACCGGCCCTTGATTTCGGCGCGCCGCGGCGGCCGCGGCCTCGGCAACAGCCGCGGGAGGAGGCAACGGTGTGGCGCTGAAAATATTGCGATGGGCGCCCGAATACTCAAGCTTGCGAATTTTGTCCAGCATGTCCAACCGCAGTTGCGGGTCCTGAACGTTGAGCGGCTGAAAGCCAGCCGAAACAGTGCTAGGGCCGGTAATTCCCGAAACGGAGTTACGGTTCCACAAATACATGAGGCCCCCCACAACCACCAGGGCGATCAACCAGTTCAGCTTCTTACGCTCACTCGCGATCATGCTCTCATGTCCGGAAATAAGTGCGCACGCCCAGCTTCAAGCGAATCACGCCGCTGGACGAGGTGTCCAGTTCGAGCGCGTGCAGCAGATAAAAATTCTTGGAATGCTCGAGTCCGTTGATGAACCCGATGACCGCGGAGTACGAGCCTTCCACCTCGGCGGTAATGTCCACCTCGGTTACGCCACGGTCCTTCACGTCTTTTTGACTGAAACCCATGCCCCCGGTCTTGAGCCCAGCCTTCTCGGCCAACTGACCGAGATCGGAGATCACGCCGGAATAGCCGGCTGGCGCCGGTAGCAGTTGTTGCTTATAAAAATCGTCGCACTCCTTGCCGACGTCGGGAAAATGGACCTTGATGGCCTGGCCGCGGTTGACGTCGGCTTTCAGGAGCTTGGCTTGGATCTGCAGCCTGGCAAGATTTTCGCGCATGGCTGCCGCGCTGCCCATCCCCGCTTGCCAGCTGACGATGATCAGAACGGCATCGATCAGCAGCACCAGAGCGAGGACGCCAGTGATCCACAGTTTCCACGCGGGTTGGTTGCGAAAGGTCTTCATGTGGTTTCGTACCAAGCTTCGATTTCGAGCATCACCCGGTCGGTCTGCCCCTGGCGTTCGTCGACGCGCTTCTCGCCGTACACGCGGACGCCGGAGAACTGTTTGGAATCCTCGAGAGCGCGCAGGAATTTCACCTTGCTCTCATCGCTCAACGCGCCAATCACCAGTTTAACGGCCACCCGCCCATTTTCCAGGCGGGGAGCAATGGTGATGACCCGGACCCCAGCCGGAAGGGTGTTCTCGAGATCCATAAATATCTTGGTCCAGGGAAAGGCGCGCTGCTGAATCATGGCGTTAAGGAACGCGGAACGATCCAAAATCTGGCGCGAGCTGGGGGTCTGAAACAACGCCGCGAGATCGCGCTGCTGGCGCTCCGAATCACCGATTTGATCCTCGGCGACGGAAATTTTCTGACGCAGGTCGCGGTTCATATTCCAGTTGACGTAAGCGGCGTGCGACAGCATCACCAGAGCCACCACTCCAACGGTGCCGGTGAATCCCGCACCCACCAGGAACGGGCGATTATTTTGGAGGGCGTTGGTGGCCAGATTGAGGCGAAGCTTCATTGCCCGCTCCGCGATTCGAGAAATTTGCGGCCGAGACCGCGCAAAATGCCCGCGCTAAGATGCGCCATTCATCATCCATCCCACCAGCGGCTCGAGCCCCTGGTTCATCAAGGTGCGCGCGTCACCGGGCAGACTGTGAAGAGCGCCCTCGCCCAGCGATTCCACCGGGCACTTCATTTCATGGGAAATCGCGGCGCGGAAGGCATCGGTGCGGTTTGCGAATCCGGCCAGGCGGACGCGGTCGATGCCCACACCCCAGGTATCCTGAAAGTAGGCGACCGAGGGGAAAATCTCTTCCAGCACGGCCTGCGGGTCGAGCGTTTCCGCTACGGCGGACATGTTGGTGGTCCGGAAAACGCACAGTGCATCAGCGCGAACGATCACCGTCGCCAAGCTCCTGCCGCTCATGCGCACCATCAGTGTGGCCCCCGGGGATTCCAGCAGCGGCAAGCTGGCCAAGGAAGAACTCAGAACCACACCGGGTGCGGCTCCCTCGGCTACGAAGGCTTGCTCGTACTCGTGCACGATTTCCTTGCGCGCGAGGGCGGCGATCACTTCCACGTTTCCGGTGCGGCCCACCTGCTTCATCCAGGATAGGGTGGTGTCCTCGACGTCAAACGGCACGCTTTTTTTCAGGCGCAGGCGCAGCAGCGGCGCGGCTTCGTCGGCCTTGCGGGGAAAAGTTTCAAAGGAAAGAATGAAAACGCGCACCACTTCGTCGGGCAACAACAACGCGATCGATGGGGGGCGGTTGGGAATTTGGCGGAGCAACCGGCCGACGGTGGCTTGATAGTTTTCGGCGTTGAGGACGTTGGGTTCGACCGGTGATGGCTGGAGGGTGCCCGGGGGCAGCACTTCCACTCCGTAGCCGCCCAAACTTCCCTGCGCGCTGCTCCAGCGCGCCGCAGCCACGTAGGTGGGCGCAACTTCGCACACGCAAGTGGGATGCGGCATGGCATTGATCCATTGGACGATTTTGCCAAGCGGCCCGCGGCCGGTGGCGCTCGGTGTGGTGACCCCCAGCGAACTCACTGGAAAGTCACCTTGTTGATTTCACGCAGGGTGGTGACGCCGGCGCGAATTTTCGCCAGACCCGATTCGCGCAGGAAGACCATGCCTTCGTCCTTGGCGACTCTCTTGATTTCGGATGTGGGGCGGCGGTCGATGATCATTTCGCGGATGCGGTCGGTCAAATCCAGCAGTTCGCAGATCGCGGTGCGTCCGCGATACCCGCTGCCGGAACACTCCAGGCATCCCGCGCCTTCATACAGGGGGATACTGGACCACACCGCCGGATCGAGTCCGGCCTCTTGCAAGACGTCGGGCGGATAGTGGATGGGTTGTTTGCAGCTTTCGCAAATCATGCGCACCAAGCGCTGGGCCAGAATGCAGTTGAGAGCGGAGACGAAATTGTAAGGCTCGACGTCCATGTTCACGAAGCGGCCGATGACGTCGACCACGTTGTTCGCGTGCACCGTGGTGAAAACCAAGTGGCCGGTGAGCGCGGACTGGATGGCGATCTGTGCGGTTTCATGGTCGCGGATTTCGCCGACCATGATCTTGTCGGGGTCGTGCCGCAGGATGGAACGCAACCCGCGCGCGAAGGTGAGGCCCTTCTTCTCGTTGACCGGAATCTGAGTAATGCCGCGAACCTGGTACTCGACGGGGTCTTCGATGGTGATGATTTTGTCTTCGTCGCTCTTGATTTCGTTGATGGCGGCGTAAAGGGTGGTGGTCTTGCCCGAGCCGGTGGGCCCGGTGACCAGAATCATGCCGTAGGGCTCGCGGATGTAGCGGCGGATGCGATGCAACTCTTCTTCGGAAAATCCCACCACGTCGAGGGTGAGGTTGCGAAACTTTTCGCTGAGGGTTTCCTTGTCCAGGACGCGCAGCACCGCGTCTTCACCGTGCACGGAAGGCATGATGGAAACACGGAAGTCGACGAAGCGGCCCTTGTAACGGACGCGGAAACGGCCGTCCTGGGGCACGCGGCGCTCGGCGATATCGAGCTCGCTCATGACCTTGATGCGGGAAAGGATGGTGGAGTGCCATTCCTTGGCCAGGGGCTGCATGGCGAATTGCAAAACGCCGTCAATACGGTATTTCACGCAAACTTCGTTGCTGCGGGTCTCGATGTGGATGTCACTGGCGCGGCGCTCGAGCGAGGTGAAGATAACGGTATCGACCAGCCGCACTACCGGGCTCACTCCGGAATCGGCAGTCAAACCGGCCATCGAAATATTTTCTTCGTTATCGTCTTCGCGAACCACCTGCAGGGTGAAGCCTTCGGTAGCTTCGTCCAGCACCCGCTGGGACTGTTCGGTACGCTTCAGCAGGTCGCCGATCTGGGAAGCGATGGCTACGCGAATGGACAGCTTCTTGCCCAGCAGCAGGGAGAGCTCATCGGTCATTAAGAACTGGCTGGGATCGGAAACCGCAACAACCAGACTATTGTCGTGAGCTTCGAGGGGGACGAAATTGAAGCGGAACATCAGTTCCGCGGGAATGACGCGAAACAGTTCGGGGTCAATACGCTGGTCGCGCAAGTCCAGAAACGGGAAATGGTAGCGCTCGGCCAGGCGGCGAGTGCGCTCGATCTCTCCGGCGTCGTCGCGCTGAACCTCCGGAGCTGGAGTTCGATTAACGGTTTCCATGTGATTATCCAGCCGCGCCTACGGAGAGAGAAAACATGGGCAAGTAAAGTGCGATCAAAATCAAGGCTACCACACCGGCCATGAATACCAAAATTGCCGGTTCAACCCATGTTAAAAAAGCAGTTAGCTTCAAATTGACCTCTTCTTCATAGAAATCCGCGACGCTCGCGAGCATGGCGGTTAGCGCTCCGGAGTTCTCTCCCACTTCGATCATTTCCAGGGCCATGTCCGGCATCAGACCTTCGACGGCCAGGGCCGAGCTCAGGGTCTGGCCTTCTTTCACCTTAGCCGCGGCGCGGCGGGTGGAACTAGCAATCAGCCGGCTGCCCAAGGAATTGGCGGAGGTCTCCACGGCGGTGACCAGCGGGGTGCCCCCGGCGAGCAAGGTGGAAAGGGTGCGCACAAACTGAGCTACCTGCGCTTTCAGCCAGATCTCGCCCATGATCGGGATCTTCGGCTTAACGCGATCGATCAGATGAGCACCGCGCTCGGTGCGACCCCACACGATGAGCAGGAATACCGCAGCCGCAACACCAGGAATGATGAGCAGAATGTAGTGTCGGATGGGCAGCGCTATACCCAGCACGATGCGGGTGATGTCGGGCAATTTAACGTTGAGATCGGAATACAGCAGGGCAAACTGCGGCACCGCATAAGTAACCAGGAACGACAACACCGAAATGACCGCCACCACCAGGATCGCTGGGTAGATCATCACCGTCTTGAGTCGATTGCGGAAGCCCTGGCTCACCCGCTGGTAAGCGATGTAATTGTCCAAAACTCCGGTGAGATTGCCGCTCTTCTCACCGGCCAGGATGGCGGTGGTGTACACACCGGGGAAAACGCCCTGAGCCTCGAGCGCTTCGGAAAGCATGGCGCCCTCACGAACGCGGTCGCGAACGTCGATCAGCATGGGACGCATACGCACCGCGGCGGCGCGTTCGGCGAGCAGTGAGAGCGCCTTCAGGATGGGTAGACCGGCCTTGATGAGGGTATTGAATTGTTGATTGAAAATCAGGAAGTCGCCGCCACGGACGACTTTATCCCGCCGGCGGGAGGAGAGCCCGCCAACCAGTCCCATGTCGCTGCGGATGGTGTAGACGTGCAGGCCCTTTTCGGCCAGGCGTTGCCGGGCTTCGGCCTCTGACGGCGCGGCCTCGGTGGCCTGGAAGACTCGTCCCGAGGCGTCTCCGACTTTGCATATAAATTCAGCCATTATAGGGGTTTCGGACCTTTGCTATTCTAACACAGACGTTCTAAGGCAATTCGGGAGCGTCCCTGAAGCGTCAACCCCGTAGGAAGAGGGAACCGGGCCCGCGGGTTGCCCATTATTCGTTCGACACGTTTCCACCGAGGTGACCGGCTGCGCAGGTACGTTACTACCGGCACTAGTGGATGCTGCCGGCCAGTTCGGATTGATCGACGATGGCCACGCCCGCGGGTGGCTCGAAGTGAAATTTGGATTCCGGCAGTTCGGGATTCTCTTCCCAATTGCCGAATTCGAATTCGGTTTCGCTGTCTCCGGCTTCGCGAATCAGCACGCTAACGACCCGATACTGCGAATCCAGGCCGAGTAACACCTCTTTAAATGGGGCGCTGTCCTGCCCGGAGTCCGCGGCGCGCGGCGTACAGCGCAACGTCTCCACCGCGCTTCCAGCAGCCCGAGCCGACGGTCCGGGGCCGTTGCCTGCCAGTTCGATATGCCCACACAAGCGCGCCAGCGTCAATTTCCCGGTTAGCAGGGCGAAGGGAGTTCGCCAATCGGCACTATCGCGTACCCGCGCGCGGCTGGCGGTGCGATCGGCGGGGATGTACAACCAGACGTTCTTGCCATCGACGAGGAACAGCTTGGTCTCGGGGGATTCGTAGTCCCAGCGCATTCGCCCAGGGCGGGAGAAATAGACGCTGCCAGATTCTGCCTGCGCCAATCGGCCACCTTGCGAGTAACGTTCCAGGAAACTGGCGGATAGCGTGCGCGCGTGGCCGTAGCGCGATTCCACGGCGTGCACTATCGACGGCAGGTCCGACGAAGGGGCAAAGGCAGCGAGCGCCAACCAACACCACAGGGGCCACATGGGCCGAGTTTAACAGAAAGAAATCGCCGTTACTGGATTTCGGGATTGCTGGTGGTGGGAGCGCTGCCATCGGTGCTGAAGCGGATCACCCCGGTTTGGTCAATGTAGAAGCCGCGCTGGCCGGTGTAGGACACGAGGATGGGCAAAGCCACGACCGAAAACGAGGTGACTCCCGCAGAACCGCAACCCGAAGCGGGAGCGCCGTTGACCGGGCCTGGCACAAACGTAAAGTTGTAGCCGCTTTTCTGGCTGGTGTTGCCGCTCCCGTTGTTCGAGAGAACGCTGTCGAGCATTTCAGCGGCATTGCAGGACGCTGTGCCGCCATCGGTGCCGCCCAATGCGCCCAACGAGGGCGCATATCCATTATTGTAGGTGGTGGAGTAGTTGACCGAGGCAGTGTTGATGGTTCTCAAGCTGGAAACGGCGGAGGCCTCATTCGCGGCCATTCTCGCGCGCATCAAATTGGGGATGGCGATGGCGGCGATGATCAGGATGATGGCGACAACGACGAGCAATTCAATAAGCGAGAAGCCGGCCCGCTCTCGGTCAGACCCTTTACCGGTTTTGATCAGGAGTGGCTTCATGGTCTCGGTGGTTCGCCGTTCGCACTTGGTGGTGCCGGTTAAAAAAAAGGGGAGGGAGCGACCTGCTCCCTCCCCTCTATGCTTGTGAGCTTTTTCCGGCTCGGCTTACTGCAGAGGCGAGCTGGCAACAGTTGGAGTGGTTCCGTCCGCCGTGAAGCGGATCACACCGCTCTGGTCGGAGAAGAACAAGCGCTGTCCGGTCTGACCGGCGACGCTCGGGGTGGCCAGCAAAGTGTAGGTCGGGTTGCCGGTGCAAGCGCCGACGGTGACTGCGGTGCCGCCAGCGGTGTAGGTGAAGTAGTATCCGCTCTTCGCGGTGGCGGCGGTCGTTGCGCCGGACAAGCTGGCGTCAATCAACTGCGCACCGGCGCAGGAAACGGTGGTGCCGATGGTGCCGCCTTCGTTAGCCAGCGCGGGAGGATAGCCTGCGCCGTAGGTGGAGGAGTAGGTCACGGCGCCGGTGTTAATGGTGCGGACCGAGCCAACCGCGGAAGCTTCGTTTGCCGCCATCTTTGCGCGTAGCAGGTTCGGAATGGCGATCGCCGCGATGATCAAAATGATGGCAACGACGATCAAAAGCTCGATGAGTGAGAAGCCCTTCTGTGTCTTTCGCATTTTCTTTAAGTCTCCTTGGACTCGATCCAAATTCGTTTTGGATTTATTTGCACTCCCTGGCGGAGCACGCAGCTACATAGTGCACGGACCGGACCACACTCGAGCCCACACCGTAACCGTTACGACACTATCGCAGCAACGCTCTTGGTTTCAATAACATGCTGGTAGTGATTCGCTTCCATTCGATTTTCGGCGATTCTGGCCGCGCACCGAATGCTATCGAAAGTGACCATCTTTGTCACTCCATTCTGACCAATTCGGACTGCCCGCAGTCCGCCCTTTCGCGCATGTGCCTGACTGCACGCATACTTACGAAGATGCCGCGACGCTCCATTGGAGTTGTGGCCGGCGCTACCGCCTATTCTCGTCTGGGGTGCGCTTGAGATTTTGAGCTGGGCAAAGTGAGACGGAACTACAGGTAGGGCGAGCGCGGCGGCGGGCATCCCGGCGCTATACACCGTGTTTCTTCGCATAGTGACGGAATGACCGGTAACTCATTTTCAGCAGCTCGGCAGCACGCACCCGGACCCCGCCGCCACACTCCAGGGCGGCGAGAAGGTACCCGCGCTCGATCTCGGCGATCTGCTTTTCGAGGTCAATCCCTCCGGCGGGAATCAAAATCCCGCGCTCGGCTTTGCTCCGGTTGGAATCGTGTTCCTGATAGAAGCGAGTTACCCGTTCCGGAAGCGTTTCCACGGAGATGCGGGGGCCGCTTTCGAGAGCGACGGCGCGCTCGATGGCGTTTTCGAGCTCGCGAACGTTTCCCGGCCAATCGTAGGCCTCCAGCCGGCGCATGGCTTCGGGCTCGATTCCCTGCAACGGTTTCTTCATGGATTCCTGAAAGCGATTGAGAAACGTGCGGACCAGCAGCGGAATGTCTTCGCGGCGGCTGCGCAGCGGCGGCACGTGAATGGGAATGACGCTCAAGCGGTAGTAGAGGTCTTCGCGAAAATTGCCGGCGATGATTTCTTTTTCGAGATCCTTATTGGTGGCAGTGACGATGCGGACGTCCACATCGATTTCCTCGGTGCTTCCGAGCGGGCGCACTTTCCCTTCCTGCAAGACGCGGTAGAGCTTGACCTGCATGGTCAGGCTCATGTTTCCGATCTCGTCGAGGAACAGCGTCCCGCGATCGGCGGCCTGAAACAGTCCGCGGCGGTTTTCGTTGGCGCCGGTGAAGGAGCCCTTCATGTAGCCGAAGAGCTCGGATTCCAGGAGCGTTTCTGGAAATGCGCCGCAGTCGATGGTCACGAAGGGGGCTTTGGGCCGCGCGCCGTTCTCGTGGATCGCGCGGGCCACTAGTTCCTTTCCGGTTCCGCTTTCTCCGGTGATTAGGACACGGCTGGACTGTGGCGCGATGGTTTGAATCAGCTCGAATATCTCGCGCATGCGCGGGCTGGTGCCAATGATGTGGTCCAGGCCGGTCAGGCGGCGGACGGTTTTGCGCAGTTCCCCGGCTTCGGCTTTCAGGAGGAGGTTTTCGGCCACTTGCTCGACCGCCGGACGTAGATCGTCTAGCAGCCGGTCGCCCTTGACGGCATAGCGGTCGGCGCCGAAATTCACGGCGTCGATGGCCGTTCCGATGGTGGGCACGCCGGTAATCAAGATGAACACCGTGGCGGGCGCCAGTTCCTTGCAGTAACGCAGCAGTTCCACGCCGGACATGTCTGGCATGCGAATATCGGAAATCACGATGTCGAAGACCTGCGAGGCCAGGCGCTTGCGGGCCGCCGCGCCGTTGGCAGCCACCTCGACGCGGTGCCCTTCCTTGCGGAAAGCAATCTCCAGAAGTTCGCAGATAGATTTTTCGTCGTCCACCACTAACAGATTGGCCATGGGTCAGCTCACTTGGTGCGTCGCGGCGCGAGATTCTTCGCGCGCCTGCGCCTCGCGGCGCGAATTTGCCCGCGCAGACTGTTCTGCCGCCGGAAGTTCGACGACGAACTCTGCGCCTTTCCCTTTTTCCGATAACACGTAAATCTCGCCTTTGTGCGCCTGCACGATCTGGTAAACGATGGCCAGGCCCAGCCCCAAACCTTCGGGAAAGCTCGATTGGAACGGCTCGAAAATCTTGGTGGCGTGCTGCGCGTCGATTCCCACGCCGGTATCGCAGACGCGAATGCGCACCGCGCGCGGCAACGTTTCCAGCCACACCTCCAGGGTGCCCCCGCCCGGCATAGCCCGCAGCGCATTGCTGAACAGATTCCAGAACACTTGCTTGATGCGGTCGCGGTCGGCCAGGGCCCACGCGGGCCGGGCGCCCAGGTGACGCACCACGTGATATTTTCCCGGGGTACCGGGCTGGCATTCGAGCAGGGTCAGGGTTTCGTCCAGTAGCGCGGAAATATTGACGTCCGCAAGCTCGTAGGTTTTCTCCCGCGAGTAATCCAGAAAGTCGGTAACGATCTGATTCAACCGCTGCGATTCCCGCCGCACGATCTTCACCAGACGTCGGTCGTCATCATCCAGGGGCGCCAGGCGCGCCAGCTCCTGCAGCGCTCCACTCATCGCGGTGAGCGGCTGGCGAATTTCATGGGCGATCGCCGAGGATAGTCGCCCGATCGCTGCCATGCGCTCTTTCACCTCGATTTCGCGCTCCAGACGGCGCAGGTCGGTGAGGTCCTGAAAATTGAATACGTAGCCGCTGATCTCGTTCTGTCCGGTGCGCAGCGGCGATATCGAAATGCCCAGGTAGCGCAAATCGCCGACGGGAGTACGAAATTCCAGCTCCTTGCGCAGCGGCAGCGGGTCGGACGGATCTGCGGACCCCATCACCCAGAAACCCGGAAACAGATCGCGTACATTTGCGCCGTGCAGTTCTTCCAGTTCCCGCCCGGTCATTTCGGCGCCGGAGCGGTTGATCAACAGGATTTGTCCCTCCAGATCGGTGGTCAGCAATCCGCCGCGCATGGAATGAATGATGTTTTCGTTGAATGCCTGCAGATTTTCAAAAGCTTCGCTCTTGGCTTCCAGTTCCACTCCGGTGCGCCGCAAGGTCTGCGAGAGCAGACTGCCGAGGCAGGCCACTCCAATGAATGCCAGCAGGTTGGTCGCCAGCCAGAACTCCAGAGAGCGGGCCGCAGGCTGGGTGCGCGCGGTGGTGGGAATGATGCCGTAGTAGGAACATTCCACCAGCGCGCCCAGCAGCACGAACGCCCCGCCTGCGGCAATGAATAGGCCGCGGCGGCTGTAAAGCGCGCTGCCCATCAAAATCGCGAGCAAGTACAAGAAGATGAAAGAGCTGTCGTGACCTCCGGTGGAATAGACCAGCGCGGTGATCAGCGCCAAATCTCCGGTTCCCTGAACCAAACCGCTCCATCGGGAATTCGCCTTCCACCGCAAGAGGACCAAATAGCCAACCGCCAGCACGTACCAAGCGGAAATCACCGGCGCAAACCAGTACAGCGGCAGGCGCACCGGCGGCCAGTAGTGCAGGAACTGAATAATGCACAGCAGGAAAGTAATTACGTAGAAGCGTACTCGTCCGAGCCAAGACAGCCATTCGTTCGAGGTTGGTGTGTTTTCCATTCCGTGTGTGACGCGAATCGGCCCGGAGGCGAACCCGCGTGGATTCGCCTCCGGGAAAAACCGTGTGTTCCCGCCGGGATTAGCCCGACAGCTTGGCGATCAGCGAGAATAGCGGCAAGTACAAAGAGATGACGATGCCTCCGACCACCACGCCGAGGAAGCAAATATCGCGGGTTCCAGAGCGGTCAACAAATCCTTTACCGCCGCGTCCACTTCGTCTTCGTAGAAGTCTGCGATTTTCTGGAGCATCGCGTCCATCGCGCCAGTCTGCTCTCCGACCCCGATCATTTGGGTGACCATTCCCGGGAACACGTCGGTTTCCCGAAGCGGCTCAACCAAAGATCGCCCGGCTTCGACGGCTTTGCGGGTTTGGGTGATGGCGCGTTCGATGACCGTGTTGCCGGAAGTTCGGGCAGTAATGTCCAGACCCTCGAGGATCGGCACGCCGCTGGAGATCAGCGTGCCCAAGGTTCGGGTGAAACGGGCCACGGCAATTTTGCGCAGCAACGGTCCCACCAGCGGAACCTTGAGCAAAGCGTAATCGATGGCGTACCGTCCCTGGGGCGTGCCGTACCACACTTTTATGGCGACACCCAAGAGAACAAAAAACAGCAGGATCGAGAAGCCCCAATAGCTGCCGATGAAGCTGCTGAGCCCGATGACGATGCGGGTGGGCAAGGGCAGCTCGACCCCTAAGCCGTTAAACAAGGTGGTAAACACCGGCACCACTTTCCACAGCAACAGAGTGATCACGATCGCGGCGATACCGATAACCGCCACCGGGTAGACCATCGCCGACCTTACCGCGCGCTTCAATTTAACGTTCTTTTCGATGTACCCAGACAACCGCTGCAGAATGGTATCCAAAATACCGCCGGTCTCTCCGGCCTCGACCATGTTGAAGTACAGCTGATCGAATACCTTTTCATGCTGCTTCATCGAAGCAGACAGCGTCGCGCCGCCTTCCACCGAGGAGCGCACGCTGGTGAGAATTTTCTGGAAGGTCTTGTTCTCCTGCTGCCCGGCGAGAATTTCCAGGCACTGGACCAGCGGCAAGCCGGCATCGATCATTACGGAAAACTGCCGGGTAAAGATGGCCAGCTCCTTGCTGTCCACCCCACTGCCGAAGCTGGGTATATTGAATTCTTTGCCCTTCTCGGAGGCCTTGCTGACAGTGATCTGCTCGCGGCGGAGCTGATTGATCAGTTCGGCTTTAGTGGTGGCCTCGCGCTCCCCGGACACCGTGGCTCCGGTGCGATTCGTTCCTCGAAATGTAAATGTCGGCATCGACCCTTTCCTCCTGAAAAACTTAACCGCAAGCTATCGGCGAACCGGAAGCCGAGCGCTACCAGCGGCGGGCGAAGTCACCCCGCGGTTGATGAGATCCTGTAATTCGTCTGGATTGGACGATCGCGAGAGCGCCATTTCCAGGCTGATCGATTTGGCAAAGTAGGCGTTCACCAAGCTTTGATTGAACGTTTGCATGCCGGACTGGGAGGTGCCGGTCTGCATCGAAGAGTAAATCTGGTGAATTTTGTCTTCGCGGATTAGGTTGCGAATGGCCGGCGTGGGCACCAGGATTTCCATAACCATGGCGCGTCCCCGGTTATCGGCGCGTGGCAGCAGCGCCTGGCACAAAATGCCCTCGAGCACCATGGAGAGTTGCGCGCGAACTTGGGGCTGCTGGTAAGCGGGGAAAACGTCGACGATACGGTTGATGGTGGAGCTGGCGGAATTGGTGTGCAGTGTGGCGAACGTCAAGTGCCCGGTTTCCGCGATGCGCAAGGCGGACTCGATGGTTTCCAGGTCGCGCATTTCTCCGATGAGCACCACGTCGGGATCTTCGCGCAGTGCGGCGCGCAGTGAATTGGAAAACGAGTGGGTGTCCGAATGGATTTCCCGCTGGTTGACCAAACACCTTTTGTGGTTGTGCAGGAATTCGATGGGATCTTCGATGGTGATCATATGCTCGTCGCGCTCGCTGTTGATTTTGTCGAGCATGGCGGCGAGGGTGGTGGACTTTCCCGAGCCGGTAGGGCCGGTCACCAGCACCAGCCCGCGCGGTTTATCGCACAGCGTCTTGACCACCGGAGGCAACCCGAGGGTATCGAACGACTTGATTTCCCACGGAATGGTGCGGAACACTGCGGCCACCGCGCCGCGCTGATGGAAAATATTGGCGCGAAAGCGTGCCAGGCTCTTCAAGCCGAACGAAAAATCGAGCTCCAGGTTTTCTTCCAAGCGATGCTTCTGGGCGTCGGTGAGGACGCTGTAGGCCAACGCCTTAGTGTCCGCTGCGGTCAAGGGGGGCATATCGAGCGGCGTGAGCCTGCCGTGGACGCGGACCCGCGGCGCGCTATTGGTGGAGAGGTGCAAGTCGCTCCCCCCCAGCTCGATCATTCGTTTCAGAAGTTCGCTTAATGTGATACCTGCCATAAGGCCTCCCTCGAATCCAACAACTACAGAACCGTCTCGCGCAGGACCTCTTCCATCGACGCTTGTCCGGTTTTCACCTTGGTCAAACCGCTCCGGCGCAGGGTGATCATTCCCTGCTCGATCGCTTTCTTCTTCAATTCCATCGCCGACGCTCCGACCAGAACCAACTCTTTCAGCTCGTCGGTAATTTCCATCACCTCGTACAGACCCACGCGGCCCTTGTATCCCGAGTTGTTGCAGGTGGCGCAGCCGGTGCCGTGGAACACCTGCACGGTGCGCGCCTCTTCGGGGGTGTATCCCGCGTCTATCAGCGCTTCCTGGGGCATGGGTAGCTGCTCTTTGCAGCCCACGCATACCCGGCGGACCAACCGCTGTGCACAAATCAAGTTCACCGACGTCGCTACCAGGAACGGCTCGATGCCCATGTTCATCAGCCGGCTGATGGTGGACGGCGCGTCGTTGGTATGCAGCGTCGAGAGCACCAAGTGGCCGGTAAGTGCAGCCTTCACCGCGATTTCCGCGGTTTCGAAGTCGCGAATCTCGCCGACCAGAATGATGTTCGGGTCTTGCCGCAAAAACGCTCGCAACGCCGAAGCAAAATTCAGACCGATCTGTTCCTTCATCTGCACCTGGTTGATGCCGGGCAACTGAAACTCAACCGGGTCTTCCGCGGTCATGATGTTGGTGTCCGGTTGGTTCAAACGGGCCACCGACGAGTACAGCGTATTGGTCTTTCCGGAGCCGGTAGGCCCGGTAACCAGCACCATGCCGTAAGGCTTCAAAATGGCCTTTTCGAACTTCTTCAGCGATTCCGGCTCGAATCCCAGCTTGGTCATGTCCAGTCGGAGATTCTCTTTGTCCAACAGCCGCAGCACGATCTTTTCGCCCCACAGAGTGGGAACGGTGGAAACACGAAAATCGAGCTCTTTTTTCTTTCCGTCGCGTACGTACTTGATCATGATGCGGCCGTCTTGCGGCAGGCGCTTCTCGCTGATGTCCAGCTTGGACATGATCTTCATGCGGCTGGTGATGGCGTCTTTCAACTTCATCGGCGGAGCCATCACGTTTTGCAGCACGCCGTCGATGCGGAAGCGCACCCGGTATTCCTTTTCGTAGGGCTCGACGTGAATGTCGCTGGCCCCGCGCTTCACCGCGTCGGTGAGAATCAGGTTCACCAGCTTGATGATCGGCGCTTCTTCGGCGGCCTTCTCGAGCGAGGCCAGGTCCATCTCGGCTTCGTCAGCGGCCAACTCCAGGTCGGTCTCGTCACCGGCCAGGTCTTTCATCACCTTGTCGAGTTCGTCGGCGTTTTCGCTGGCTCCGTAGAACTTGGAAATCGCTTCGCTGATCGCGGTTTCCGAAGCCACCACCGGTTCGACGTTGAATCCGGTCATGAACTTGATGTCGTCCATGGCGAAAACGTTCGTCGGGTCGGTCATCGCGATGGTCAGGGTGGAACCCACCCGCGATAACGGAACAATTTGATAGCGGACCGCGGTTTCCTGCGGAACCAGCTTAATGACCGAAGGGTCCACCTCGTAAAATTTCAGATTGATCGACGGCACGCCGTATTGCCGCGAGAGAACCGCGGTAATATCTTCGTCGCTAACGATCCCCAGCTTCACCAGAACCGTGCCGAGCCGCCCGCCGTTTTTTTTCTGGTGTTCCAACGCCTGTTTCAACTGATCGCTGGAGATCAGGCTGTCTTTGACCAGAATTTCGCCCAGACGAGACGACATTATTCTTTCCGGCTCCGGCGGTTATAGTACCCAGGACTTATAACCGTAGCATGCATGGCACTTGGCACTACCTCCCGGTTACAGGGCCGGTTGTGAATCAAGCAATAGCTTGTAGACACGCCACGTTGTGGTCTTTCCACCACACCTTCACCTTGACTTGTGTCCGGCCCGTGGTTATCGTCGGCTGGAATGCCCTTGATGTGTACTTCAACTGCATCGGTTCGCTTCTCCACCGCTCCTCCAGAGAAATCGGCCAATTCATGTTCGAAGGTGAGCTACATCGCGCTGTGCGGTGACCTCATCCAGCGGGACAACGCATGAGCCCGCGCCCCTGGCAACGACACGTGTGGGTGGGCTTCGCGCTCACCGCAGTGGCCCTGTTAGGGGCGGCCGTGTTCATGCTGGGATCGCTAAAGCCGCCTTTTGAGCCCGGCGAAGGGAATGACTTAGTCGTCCTTTTTGGCCTTTCCACGCTAATCGGCATCGCTTTCCTGGTTTTTTCGCTGGTACTGACCCGCAGCCTGGTGCGTCTGTGGGCGGAACGCCGCGCCGGTCAGTTGGGGTCGCGGTTCAAGACCAAATTGGTGCTCGGAGCGATCGGAATCTCGCTGTTGCCGGTGACGTTTCTCTTCTTCTTTAGCTACGCGCTAGTGAACCGCACCTTAAATTCCTGGTTCCCGCGGCCGCTGGAGATTGCCAACGAACAGAGTCTGGCGTTGATTGCCGACATGAGCCACGACGCGCGCAACCGCCTGGACCAAACCGCGGAACAGGCCGCGGAATGGCTTTCCGCTTCGCCCGGCCAGCGAACTCTGCAGGGCTGGGCGCACGCGCAACCCCAAGTTTCGGGGTGGGATGCGGCGTGGACGGCGAACGGACAGGAGCGAGTGACTGACCAGGTGAACCGCAACCCGGGACCGGGGACCGGGCACGCGCTACGTCTGGCGCGCAAGATGCCGACGGGAGCGGAAGTATGGCAAGACGACGAAAATCTCTACATGACGGGGAGCGCAGCGTATACGGGCGGCATGGTGTACGCGGGGCGCCGCTTGCGTGCCGATTATTTGCAGCGTTACGCGGAGATTGAAACCGAGGCGCGCACCTACCAGGTGCAGCGAGGCAATCTGCGCGCCTACAAACGGGAAATTTTGTTGGTGCTGCTGCTGATTACGCTGCTGCTGCTCTTTGCCACAACCTGGGTGGCGCTGTATCTCTCCAAACAGATTACCGGTCCCATTCAGGCTTTAGCGGAGGCCACCCAGGAAATCGCTCGCGGAAATTTCACCCATTCGGTAGCGGTGCCCATGCAGACCACGGACGAACTGGGCACGCTAATTTCCTCGTTCAATCAGATGACCGCACAATTGGGTGAGGGGCAGCGGCAGATCAACGACTTTACCCGGAATTTGCAGCAAGCCGTGGAGGACCGTGAGAGCCGCCGGAAACTGATGGAAGCGATTCTCGAGCATATTCCCACGGGAGTGGTTTCGCTCGATCCTGGGGGCGCGATCACACGAACGAACTCGGCGGTTCACAATATATTCGGCGACCCGGCCCACGCCGCCAAGACGCTAGCGGATCTGCTCGGAGAGGAAGCGTCGCGGGTGGTTCTCCAGTTGATGCGCCGCTCGCTGCGATTGGGCGCCGCATCGCGGGAAATGGAAGTCGCAGCGGCCGGGCGTCTGGTTCGCGCCGCGGTGACGGTGAGCTCGCTGGGACCGCGCAGCGCGAACCCCGGGTTCGTGGTGGTGATCGACGACATTACCGAACTGCTGCGCGCGCAACGCGCCGCGGCGTGGCAAGAAGTAGCCCAGCGCATCGCACATGAAATCAAAAACCCACTAACACCGGTGCAGCTTTCCGCGCAACGTCTGCTGCGCCACCTCGACAAGACCGCCGGGTCGCGCGGGCGGAGCGAGCGCAGCGAACTGGAGTCGCTGGTGGCGGAGTGCGCGGGCTTGATCGAGCGCGAAGTACACGTCCTGGAATCGCTGGTCGACGAGTTCTCGCAGTTCGCGCGCTTCCCTTCCGCGCGCCTGGCTCCGGCAGATCTGAATTCAATTGTGGAAAGCGCGCTGGCGCTATTTCAGGGGCGGCTCGACGGCATTGCCCTGGCCAAAAATCTGGCGGTGGGCTTGCCGCCGATCAAAGCCGATAGCGAACTGCTGCGCCGGGTGCTGGTGAATTTGATCGACAATGCGGCCGAGGCTATGGAAGGCGCCACGGTACGCCGCCTCTCCGTTTCCACCCGCCTGGACCGCCACAGCGAAGCGGTGGAAATCGAGGTCGCCGATACCGGCCACGGAATTTCCCCGGAAGATAAAGACAAATTGTTTCTGCCGCACTTTTCCACCAAGAAACGCGGCACCGGCTTGGGCCTGGCGATTTCCAGCCGGATTATCGCCGAACACAACGGATCATTGCGGATGGAAGACAATTCTCCGGTGGGCGCCCGCTTTCGAATCCGCTTCCCGGCGTTCGAACTAGCGGCGCCCAGCGGCACGCCGGTTCCCGCAGCAGGTGTTGCGCCCAATCCATCCAACTAAAGAAACTCTGAGAGACCGATGCCAGCTTCGATTTTGATTGTCGACGACGAAAAAGGAATCCGCGAGTCTCTCGGCGCATTGCTGCGCGACGAGGGTTACACAGTAGACGGGGTGGGCTCGGGGGAAGAATGCCTGGAAGTGATCGACATGCGCCATTACGACCTGGTGCTGTTGGATATTTGGCTGCCCAAGCTGGACGGGCTGGAAACCCTGGAACGCATCCAGGAGCAGGAAGCGCCTCCGATGGTGGTGGTAATCTCCGGGCACGCCAATATCGAAACGGCAGTGCGGGCGACGAAGCTAGGCGCATTTGATTTCATCGAAAAACCGCTGTCGCTGGATAAAACCGTTCTGGTGGTGAAGAACGCGCTGGAATACTTGCGCCTGGAAGAAGAAAATCGGGTGCTGCGCGCGCAGATCGAACATCGCAACCAGATTCTAGGCAACAGCATCCCCATGAAAGCGCTGCGGCAGCAGATCACCTTGGCCGCGCCGACCAACGGACGCGTACTGATTTACGGTGAGAGCGGCACCGGCAAAGAGTTGATCGCGCGGGCCCTGCACTCGCAAAGCCCGCGATCTTCGATGCCCTTCGTGGAGGTGAACTGCGCCGCGATTCCGGAGGAATTGATCGAATCGGAGTTGTTCGGCCACACCAAGGGCAGTTTTACCGGTGCCTCCGAAGACAAGACCGGAAAATTCCGCAAGGCAGACGGCGGGACCCTCTTTCTGGATGAAATCGGGGACATGAGTCTGAAGACCCAGTCGAAAGTGCTGCGGGTGCTGGAACAACAGCGCTTCGAGCCGCTGGGCTCGAACGAAACGGCCAAGGTGGACGTGCGCGTGATCGCCGCAACCAATAAAAAGCTGGAAGAGGAAATCAGCCGCAACCAGTTCCGTGAGGACCTCTTCTACCGCCTGAACGTGATTCCGTTTTACGCGCCGGCGCTGCGCGAACGCATCGACGATCTGCCCATACTCGCGGCGCATTTTCTCGCCGAATTTTGCAGCGCTTACGGAAAAAAACAAAAGGAGCTCACCGCGGCCGCGCTGGACGTCCTGCTGAGCTATCCCTGGCCCGGGAATGTCCGCGAATTGAAGAATTTGATTGAGCGCCTGGTGATTATTTGCCCGGCAAGCCGCATCGAGCCGCACCATTTGCCACCCGAAGTTTTCCGCGGCGTATCGAACTCGCCGAATAAGCCGTACGGCAGCCTGCAGGAAGCGCGCTCGGCCTACGAACGGGAATTCGTGCTGCGCAAGCTGGAAGAAGCACGATGGAACATGACCCGAGCAGCGGCCGCGCTCGGATTGGAGCGCAGCCACCTGTATCGCAAGATGAAGTCGCTCGGCATTTCCTCTTCGCGCTCGGAGTCCGTCGAGCCCTAGCCGGCACACCGTGCTCGGGCTGCTGCAACGGGCGACCTCGCACGGAGATGGCCAGCGAGTGCGCCAACCATCCGTCGATCCAAGAATTTGCCGACGCCCCGACGACGAGTACGTTCTCTGCTTACTGACTCGCTAAAGCCCTCGCAAAAAACGAACGTCCACGGCTAACGTTTCTTGGTAAGATGAAAACGTCGGAGGCTGTATATGTTTCGGCGTCGCTGCGTGATTCGGCTCCTAAGCTGCGCTTGGACGCTGATTGCGTTCGCCCCGGCAGCTTTTGCGCAGTCTTCTTCCACCGCCAGCCGACTTCCGGTAGCGGCTACGGAGCCGAACTCCGATGCCGCGCTCGGCAACCTATTTCTCGTTTCTTCGTCCACTTTCGCGGATTCCTCGATCGATGCGGTAGCCGATGACGATTCCAAATCCAGTTCGAATCCCGATTCTAATTCCGATTCCGGTTCCGACCCTGGTCCGTCCACCCCACTCCCTATTGGACAGGTGCGGCCTTTCCCGGGGCTTCCCGAGACGCTTCCACCGCTTCCGGACCATTTCCAAATCAGCCAGGACTGTGCGGCCGGAGTCTTGAGCGGAAAAGATTGTAAATTTCACTGGTGGCCGGCGCTGGGCGAGCAACTGGAAGACCTGACTATCGAGACCGGCTGGAATCTCGCGCAGAATCATTGGGTGCGTTACAACACGTTTCATGGAAACTTCTGGCACAATTATTGGCTTTCGGTGGAGGGCTTCCGGTTCAATCGTTGGTGCGACAACAATCCGGTCTACGACGACTACCTCGGCCATCCGATGATGGGCGCCATCTCGATGGATATATTTATTCAGAACGACCCCCGCGGGATGTCCCTGGAAGTTGCGAACTCGCGAGCCTACTGGCACAGTCGCCTAAGGGCGCTGCTGTGGGCCACCGTCTATAGCGCGGAATGGAAGGTAGGTCCGGTGAGCGAAGCGTCGTTCGGAGCAACGGGCCGGGACCTCTATTTCGATAAATCTTCAAACCGCTGGACGAATGGAACCGGCTCGGTGGGCCTGGTGGTGACACCTGTGCTAGGCTGGGTGTGGTCCATGGGCGAAGACCTCATCGACCAGCACATCATCCGGCAAATCGAGACCAAGAGTTCCAATCCCCTTTACCTCTTCTCAATTCAGTTCCTCAATCCCTGCCGCGGATTTGCAAACCTGCTACGCTTCAAGGCGCCGTGGTACCGAGACAGCCGGGACGTCTCCCGGTTTCGAATCGAAGCTCAAAACTCCGGCGATTAAAGGGCTGGTTACCGAGGGAAAGACGACCTCGACGCGGATCGCGAGGGCGAGTTCGAGCCGCTGAGAAACTCGCGAGCCGCGATGCGCCAGACACCCGCTCATCGCGGCCCGTTTGTTGTTTGCTGGCCTAATTCTTGGGGAACTTCGGATCCGCCTTCACTTCTTCAATCTGTTTCTCATGACGCTCACTGTGAGCCCCGGCTAGCAAAATCCACTCGTAGGCATCCAACGGCGTGCCGGTAGGTCCGGCCATGACGTGCTCGCGCAAGTCGGGGGTGTTCTGCAGGTACTGAATGGTCCGCGCCCGGCTTCTTACAAAGTGATTGAGGGCCTCCTGCGCTGACCAGCGGCCGCTCGGCACCAACTCATCCGGAGCCTGCACTTTATGACTACGGTCCGGCACATGGGCGAGTACGTCCGCGTCGGTTTTCTTGAAGTCACGGTCGGGGGCCCCCGCGGGCGAGTTCATCACTTTTTGGGTCACGGCGTCGAAAAACAGGTCCTCGGCCAGCGCCAGATGCTCGACAACCTGGGCCACCGACCATTTCTCCGGCGCCGCTTTGAACGTCCACTGCGCGTCGGTGAGTCCTTTGGTGGAAGCCTCCACGGCGTCACGCGTTTTTTCGAGGTACTTCACAGCGGAATCACGATCCGCGGACGTGAACGATTGACCTTGGGCCGCGGTTGCCGCGAATAGAACCACAGCAAGAATGGAACCGGCCACACTTACGGTTAGCCTCTTGAGATTCATCCTGCATCCTCCGCACGATCCTGTCGCCTGCCTATGGCAGTGGCGGCGCTGGCATTCTAGCCGAATGCCGGCAGCTCCGGTAGCTTTGCGGTTAGCCTTTGCGGTTAGCCATGGCCAGCACTGGAGCCCGCAGCGGCTGAGCCAAAGACCGACGAACGACTAACGGACCGCGCGACGAGCGCTGATTCTCAGATTGGGTTTAGGCCGGTTCATACGCCTTATCGCGGATGGCGGTTTCGCTCCTACAGGAATCAGTGTATTGGTGATGTCTCCCGGCCATGCGAATATCAAGCGTATTTGAATCGAAGCTCGGTTGACGTTGGGAAACGCTTTCTTGGGTACGAATTGTCTTTTGCGAGACAGATGGGAACCGTTCGGCATGTGCCGGAAGTTTCTACCCGTCGGTTTTACCGCTCTCTGCTGAGGCCCTTGCCGAGGAGCTAGTTTTGAGAACTGCCAGACCGTCCGATGGCCCCCTAGATTCTGGCCCTACAGTCTCACCATGGCTGGCCCACAAAGATAGCTCCCACGCCGTGCAGTTTTATTCCGATGAGTCTTTCCTTCTAAGCGCTTCGGCTACCTTCCTGGAAACTACGCTTCGCGCGGGAGGCGTTGCCCTGCTCCTGGCAACCCCCGAACACCTTGCGGCACTCGAGCACCGGATCACTGTCGATGGGGTGGATGTGACATCCGCCATTTTAAATGGCCGTTACCACGCTTTCGACGCTCACGACACGCTTCGCGTATTCATGGTGGACGGTTGGCCTGACGCGGCCCGGTTCACCAAGACGATCGGAGATTACATCGAACAGGCGCGAGCAAATGCCGGCGACAGCAACGCCCGGGTGGCCGCCTTTGGCGAACTGGTGGCGATTTTGTGCGCCCAAGGCAAGATGGCAGCCGCCGCTCGATTGGAAGAGTTGTGGAATGAGCTCTCGCAAACGCGCGACTTTTCCCTGCTCTGCGCGTATCCGATGCCAGTGTTTGACCGCAGCGAGCAGGCGGAATCCTTTCGGCAGATTTGTGCGGCTCACACCCACGTCGTGCCCACCGAGAGCTACTCGACTCTTACCACGGACCAAGAGCGCTCGCGCAACATTGCCTATTTGCAGCAGCGGGTCCAAGCACTGGAACCGGAAATTGCCAAGCGCCTGACCCAGGAGAAGTTCCGCCGGGACATCGAGAGCGTCCAGGACTACGCCATCTACCTGCTGGATATCAATGGCTACGTGATCAGCTGGAATAGTGGCGCGCAACGCATCAAGGGATATACGGCTGACGAAATTATCGGACAGCACTTCTCTTGCTTTTACCCGGAGGAGGTCCGCCTCACGGGACAGCCCCAGCGCTCGCTGGCAACCGCCGCGGAGCAAGGCCGGTTCGAGGATGAAGGCTGGCGGGTTCGCAAGGACGGCACCCGGTTTTGGGCCAGTGTGGTGATCACGCCGTCGCGCGATGCGGATGGGCAGCTCAGCGGATTCACCAAGATCACCCGCGATACCACCACGCACACCCTGCGGGATCAGGCCTTGGCGCGCGCGAACGAAGAGTTGCGGCGCGAGGTGACCGCGCGCATTTCGGCGGAGCGCCGGCTGCAATCCTCGGAAGAATCGCTGCGGCGGCTTTCCGCTCATTTGTTGCGGACGCAGGAGGACGAACGGCGGCGCCTGGGGCGCGATCTGCATGACAACGTTGGGCAGTATCTGGCGGTACTAAAAATGACCCTGGAGTCGCTGCCGAGCGGGCCCGCGTCGAGCGCTGACTTCGAGTCGCAGATCCGCGAATGTTTGGGGCTGGTCGAGGAGTCGATCAAGGAAGTGCGGACGATGTCCTACTTGTTGTACCCTCCCATGCTGGACGAAATGGGTTTGAAATCCGCGGTGCCACGGTTCCTGGACGGTTTCGCGAAGCGCAGCGGCATTCAGACTACATTTGAGATGCCTCGTGATTCTGCGCGGCTGGCGCGCGACACCGAAATCGCCATCTTTCGGGTGCTCCAGGAAAGTCTGACCAACGTTCACCGCCATTCCGGAAGCACTACGGCGGAGGTGCGTATCACCGTGGACGACGCCACGGTTCGCCTGGAAGTAAGAGACCATGGCCAGGGCATGCAGCCGGAGGTCGCGGACTCGATCCGCGACTCATGGGGCACCCTGGGGGTCGGTTTGCGCGGGATGAACGAACGCATGCATCAACTCGGAGGCACGCTGGAAATCTCGTCCTCCGCTGAGGGGACGGTCGTAATTGCAGCGGCGCCACACACGGCGACGAGACCCGCCCGTCCTGTGGCCGGCACGTCCTAGCGAATCCTAACTGGGCAAGGCTGGATCAGGTTCGCGCGGCAGAAATGCGCGAATCTGGAAAGGTAAAGAGGCACCGTGGCAACCACAATTGTGATCGTCGACGACCACGAGGTAATTCGCCAGGGCGTTCGCGCCATCGTGCAGAAGGCCCGTCCGGAGTGGAGGATCGTGGGCGAAGCGGCGAATGGTAGAGACGCCGTCGTGGTGGTCGCCCGGTTGATGCCTGACGTGGTGGTGATGGACGTAAGCATGCCGGAGATGAATGGGCTGGAGGCCGCTGCGGAGATACTTAAAAACGGCAGTGGCCGCGCCATCCTGATTTTCTCGATGCATGAGTCCGAACACTTCGTCGATGAAGTGCGGCGCACCGGCGTGCATGGCTGCGTTCAGAAATCGCAAGCCGGCCGCGACCTGATTCGAGCCATCGAGATCGTTACCGCTGGGGGGACGTTTTTCGGGCCGGCCGCCGTGGCGGAAACAAAAACGAAAGCAACGCCGGGTGAAGGGCCCTTGCTCCGGGTGGCCTTGGCTTGGCTGTGTTCGGGCGGTCCTGCCAAGAGCCTAGGATTCCTCGGGAATTTCGCGCCGCCAATCCATCTGTTGAAGGATGGACGTTCGTTGCCGCCAGTTCTCCAGCACCTTAACGCGTAACCCCAGGAAGACCTTGGTACCAACGAGCTTCTCGATATCCTTGCGCGCGGCCGTGCCGATTTTTTTCAGCATGGCGCCGCCCTTGCCGATGACGATTCCCTTCTGGCCTTCCCGCTCGACGTAAATAGTCGCTTCGATGCGCGTCTGCGTTTCTCCCTCTTCGAAATTGTCGACCATCACCATAACTGCGTGCGGCACCTCCGCCTTGGTTTCCTGAATCACTTTCTCGCGAACGAACTCGGCGGCCATAAATCGTTCGGGCTGGTCGGTGAATTGGTCTTCGGGGAAATATCGCGGACCTTCCTTCAGACGGGACTTCCAAACATCCAGCAGCGCCAACAAGCCATCTCCCTTCAGAGCGGAGATGGGAATAATCTCGGTGAAGTTGTAGGCGGCCGCGTACCGTTCCATCAGAGGAAGCAGCTCGTGTTTGGGCATGCGGTCGATTTTGTTGAGCAGCAAATCCACCGGCCCATGAAATTTCTCGATCCACTTCAGCGAAAACTGATCTCCGCGGCCGAAAAGCTCGCTGGCATCTACAATCAGCGCGAGCGAATCGATTCCCTCGATCGCCTGCTGCGTTTCGTGCATCATCTGCCGGCCCAGCCCCGATTCCGCTTTTTGCAGCCCCGGCGTATCGATCATCACGATTTGCGTTTGGTCGCCGTTGATGATCCCATGCACCCGCAGCCGGGTGGTCTGCGGCTTGGAGGAAACGATGGTTACCTTGCGGCCCAGCATGGCATTGACCAGCGTCGACTTCCCCGCATTGGCGCGGCCAACGATGGCCACAAATCCTGACTTGAATCTTGGACGGTCCTCACTCATAGGCCGACCAGTGTACTCTAACGCACCCACGCGGCGCGAAGCGCGAGGCGCGCAAGGATTTAACCCTTTTTGTTATCACTCCCGGGAGCGCGCTTGCTGAACACCGCCCATCAATGCTAGAAACGGAGGATTAGAATTTGCTGGTGAACCGCGTCGCAGCGCTTCGACCAGATTTGGACCCAAGGGCAGTAACCGACCGAGTCTCTGACCGGCTCTCCGGGGAAGGGAGCCGCTCCCTATGATGCTTCGCAGGAGGACGGATGGCTTTTACCAAGGAAGGCCCAGGCAAAAGTTCCGAGCCGATTGCTGAGATCCATGTCGTTTGGCTAAGTGCCGGGCTGAGCTGCGATGGGGACACCATCGCCATGACCGCGGCGAAGCAGCCGAGTATCGAAGACCTGCTTCTCGGCGCTCTTCCGTGGATACCGAAAGTCCATTTCCACAATCAATTTCTTGCCTATGAAAATGGCGACGAATTCGTGCGAATTTTCCAGGATGGCGCGGAAGGAAAGCTTGGCCCTTTTATCCTGGTGGTCGAAGGCTCCATTCCCGACGAAAAGAATAAGGAAGAAGGCTACTGGGCCACCTTCGGAACCGACCCAGCGACGGGGCAACCGATTACCACCTGCGAGTGGATCGACCGTCTGGCGCCAAAGGCGTGGGCGGTGCTGGCTGCGGGCACCTGTTCGACCTACGGTGGCATTCACGCCATGGACGGTAATCCCACCGGGTGCATGGGCCTGCCGGACTATCTAGGCTGGGAGTGGAAGTCGCAAAGCGGCATCCCCATCGTCTGCGTTCCGGGATGTCCGGTGCAGCCGGACAATTTCATGGAAGTGCTTCTGTACTTGCTGCACATGGCAGCGGGACGCGCGCCGATCATTCCGTTGGACGAGGCATTGCGTCCGACGTGGCTTTTTGGAGCGACGGTGCATGAAGGCTGCGATCGCGGCGGATACTACGAGCAGGCGCAGTTCGGCGAAGAATATGGTTCCCCGAAGTGCATCGTGAAGTTGGGTTGTTGGGGGCCAGTAGTGCAGTGCAACGTAGGTAAGCGCGGATGGATGGGCGGCATCGGTGGCTGCCCGAATGTTGGAGGCATCTGCATCGGCTGCACCATGCCCGGTTTTCCCGACAAGTTCATGCCGTTCATGAACCAGCCTCCAGGTTCACTGCTGTCCGCCAGTGCGGTGGCGACATATGGACGGGCAATTCACGCGCTGCGTCGATTTACGCAGGCGTCGCTCAACAAGGAGCCGAGCTGGCGACGCCGGCATGCGCATACTTGAGATACTGGAATCGACTGTTCGTAGTGGCTGCTGCCCCGCAAGCGATCAATCGACGCCGATAGCGGGCCCCCAACAGAGATGCCTGGAAATCATACAAATGCGACGCGGTACGGTGCGCATCCCAGCCGCCTACCGGATGAGCGGGTAACCCCCGCGAAGGCGGAAGAGATTCTCGGTGATTTGGCAGCGGTATTTCTGAACGACGCGGCGCCTGCGGCAGGTTGCCTGGCGGTGTCCGACGATGGTCAGTCGAGAACCAACGGGGACGAAGCATTACCAAAGCCCGAGAACATGTATCGGGTGTTGGTCGAGCAGATTCCGGCTCTGGTTTTCATCGCATACCTGGAGCAGGGGGTTAGTGAAGCGTACGTCAGCCCGCAAATCGAATCGGCGCTGGGGTATTCCCAAGAAGAGTGGCTGGAAGATCCGATTCGCTGGTATGAGCGAGTCCATCCGGAGGACAAACAACGCTGGAGCGCGGACGCCGCGGAGATGTTTCTGACCGGCAACCCGCTGAAATCCGCATATCGGGTGATCGCGCGGGACGGGCGGGTGGTGTGGTTTCAGTGCGAGGTGAAGATGGTGCGAAGGCCGGACGGACGGCCGTGGTTTCTGCACGGCGTAGGCTTCGACATCAGCGAGCTGAAGCAAACGGAGGCCGCGCTCCAGGAACGCACTTCGGCGCTGCAGAATCTGTCGTCGCGTTTGCTTCGTATGCAGGACGACGAGCACCGCCGAATTGCGCGGGAGCTGCACGACAGCCTCGGTCAGTACTTGGCGGCGTTGAAGATGAATCTGGAGATGTACCGGCGGTCCGACGCAGACGGAGCGGACGCCATTTATTCAGAAATCGAGCAGATAACCGAACGCTGTATCTCGGAAACTCGCACCCTCTCCCATCTGCTGCATCCGCCGCTGCTGGACGAACTAGGATTTGCGGCGGCGGCCAAATGGTACGTCGAGGGCTTTGCCAAACGGAGCGGGATCAACGTTGCACTGGAGTTACCGCCAAACCTGGAACGCTTGCCGGAGGCCGCCGAGGTGGTTCTCTTCCGCGTCTTACAGGAAGCCCTGACTAACATTCATCGTCATTCCGAAAGTTCAGAGGCAGAGATCCACCTCGGGATTAGTGACGTGGAAATCTCTCTCCAAGTGCGAGACCACGGTCACGGCATACCTTCTGAGCTGCTGGAACGCATTCAAAAGACAGGCGGCGCAACCGGAGTAGGCCTTTCGGGAATGCGCGAGCGAGTCTCCGAAATGGGCGGACAGCTCGAAATACGTTCCGACCGCCAGGGCACGCTCGTGCGCGTCACCGTTCCGGTATCGTCCGAAACGGAATAGCAAGCCACCACCTCTCCAACCTGGCCGCGGTATTTTAGTTTCATCCTAGAATTTTTCCCGGCTGCAGGCCGGGGTGTTTTAGCCGGATCCGGCGAGCCTCGCGCTGGCGCCGTCGGGGAGACGCCGCGCGCGCAGACGCAGCACCTTACGCTGGTTGGCTTCGAGGACTTCAAAACGCAGACCGTCATAGTCGATGGTTTCGCCGGTCACCGGCACGTGCCCGGAAATGCTGCTGAGCAGGCCGGCCAGCGTCGCCGATGAGTGCCCGGCCACCTCATCCACCGGCTCGATGCCGAACACCTCCTGGAGTTTTTGCACGCTGGCGCTGCCGCGCAGCAACACACTCGATTGGCTTTCGCGCACCACGTCGGGAACCGGCACGCGATCATCTTCGCCGAGGTCCCCGACAATTTCCTCGATTAAGTCTTCCACCGTCACCACGCCGGCGACCAAGCCGTATTCGTTGATGGCAATCGCCAGTTGCTGTTTCTTCCGGCGCATTTCCTGGAGCAACTCGGAACCGGACTTGGTTTCCGGCACGAACAGCGCGGGGCGGGTGAGTTCGCGCACCGTGCGGCGGGCAGCGTCGCTTTCGGATACCGCGAGAACGTCGCGCGCGGTGACGATGCCCACCACTTCGTCGAGGGACTTTTCGTAAACCGGCAGGCGCGAGAATTTGGTGTCGATCAGCAAGCGGCGGAGTTGATCGATCGCAGCGGTGGCAGGGATGCCCACAATGTCCGGGCGCGGGGTCATCAGCTCGCGCACCCGCTTGTCGTGGAATTCGGCCACCTGCTCGATCAGCCGCGCTTCGTCCTGTTCTAGAATTCCCTCTTCGGTAGCGGTTTCCATCAGCGCTTCGAGCGCTTCCTGGTCCGCCGGACGACGCCGCTCCGATCCGGCCTCACCTTCCTCGGAGAGGTGCAGCAGCGAGATGCCCAGTTCGAGCACCGCCAGCACCGGCCAGATCAGCGCCAGAAAAATACGCACGATCCAGATGAGCGGCGAACTCCAGCGTCCGGACGCCCGGGCCAGCAACACGCTGGGGAGAAAGAACATTGCCAGCACCACTTGGGCGCCCAGGAATAGCACCATCTCGGCGGCGGCTTCCCACGTTCCCGGAACAAAAAACACCACGCCGCGCGTGGTGGCTACCGCGACGATCACCAGCCAGAGCTTGGCCAACAAGCTGAAGGCTAGATTTCCTCGCCGCCGTTCGACATGGAGTCGCGGCTCAATTTCCGATTCGAATCGATCCAGGTGTTGGTGAATGCGGCCGGTGGTTACGCGGCCAATTTCGCGGTAAACACGGTCGAAATAGGAGAACAGCACGAGGCCGGCGTTCAGCCCGAGCACCCCCAACGTATATAGGAAAATCGCCATCGCTCAGGCCAGACCTAGTTGACGCCGCAGCCAAGCCTCGCGACGATCCATTTCGCCGCGATCGGTTTCGTGGTCGAAACCCAGCAGGTGCAACACGCCGTGCAGAATCAAAATGCGCAGTTCGTCGTCGACCCTGCGGCCGAAGCGCACCGCGTTGCGTTTGGCAATCGCCGGCGCGATCGCGATATCACCGACGTACGCCGGGGTGCGAGTCTTCGCGGAGAAAAACTCCGGCGACGCGGCGCGCGGCCGGTGTCCGTTCCGCGCTTGCACCGGGAACGCAAGCACGTCGGTCGCACCCTTTTTTCCACGGTAGGCTCGATTCCAGTGGGCGATATCCCGATTTTCCACAAAACAAATCGTGACCGACTCCGCGGGCAGTTTCACCAGCTTGGCCACACGCTGGCAATAAGCTTCGAGCGCTGTGGTGCGAATGCGGACTCCGCGTTGGTGGTTGACGATCATCCGGGTGGCACTACTCGGCGGAGCCGTGGCGGTTCGGCGCCCGGTGATGGTTGTTTGACCCGCCGGGCCGGGATTCGCCGTGCCGGTCGCCGCGGTGATGTTCTTCGTAGGCTTTGATGATTCGCTGCACCAAGGTGTGGCGCACCACGTCGCGGTCGTTGAACTGGACCATGGCGATGCCTTCCACTTTGGCCACCACTTCCAGCGCTTCGATCATTCCGGAACGCTTATCGTTGGGCAAATCGATCTGGGTGATGTCGCCGGTAATCACCGCTTTGGAATGGAAACCCAAGCGGGTGAGGAACATCTTCATTTGTTCGCTGGTAGTGTTCTGCGCTTCGTCCAGGATTACGAACGAATCGTTGAGGGTGCGCCCGCGCATGAACGCCAGCGGGGCCACTTCGATCATGCCCTTCTCCATGAATCGCGCCAGCTTGTCGGCCTCCAGCATGTCGTGCAACGCGTCGTATAGCGGACGCATGTACGGGTCCACCTTTTCCTGCAACGTCCCCGGAAGAAAGCCCAGGCGCTCGCCTGCTTCCACTGCCGGCCGGGCCAGGACGATTCGGCTCACCTGCTTTGAAAGCAGCGCCGAGACCGCTTTGGCGACCGCGAGATAGGTCTTTCCGGTCCCGGCCGGGCCAGTGGCAAACACCATGTCGTGCGCTTCCAGCGCCTCCATGTACAGGCGCTGATTGGGGCCCTTGGGGATTACCGTCTTCTTGCCGGAAAGATGGTTGCGCAGCGGCGAGAACGCCTCGCGCACTTCGTTATCGGGATCGGAGGCGGCCAGATGCAAGACCGATTTCACTTCGTCTCGGCCCAGAGGACGCCCTTCGCGCACCCGGTGGTTGTATTCCTCCAGAACGTTAACGGCGCGGCGGACGTGCGAGGCATCCCCTTCAATCTCGAGGTTATTGTTCCACGGGTGAATGGTGACGTGAAAAGAGGACTCGAACAGCTTCAGATTTTCGTCGAGGGTCCCAAACAGCTCGGATAGCTCCCCGACTACTTGAACCGTATGTCGCATCTAGTTGCGGAGGTTCTCCCTATGGCGCGGGCCGATCTAAAAGCGTAGCGCAGCCGGGGGGGCGGGTCAAGAAGCGCTCACAGAGCGCAGTAGCTAGTTCGCACGCCTGCGGCGCTTGCAACCGCCCACCGCGCATCCTACCATCCTCATACCACAGCCTTTAAGCATGGAAGCGAACCAATGATCGAGGCGGCACAAATGAGCAATTACTTCGAAATTGCTGGCTCTTCGCCAACCCCGAGGCGACCGCCTATTGGACGACGGCGTGCTGCATGGCCCAAAGCGCGGCGGCCGCCCGTGTCGACACACCGATCTTGTTGTAGATGTGCTGGATGTGGTGATCGGCGGTCTTCCCGGAGATGAACAGCTTGTCGGCGATCTGCTGCGTGGTGAGTCCTCTTGCGGCGAGACATAGGACATCGACTTCGCGGCGGGAAAGCCCGGCAGGATTTTGTGGACGGCTGGGTGTAGCTGATTTTAGTTCGCCGTGGCCAGCGGCCCCGAGGACGGCCTGAATTGCGCGATGCTCGAGTGCCCCTCGCGCGGCGAGGCGCCGAAGTTCGGCTGCGGCGTCTTCCGGGGAAAAAGCTGCGCGGTCGGCGCGATCGGTGGTGAGCCCTACGTAAATTTCCGTTGCGGCCAGCACGCACGCTCCAAGGTCGGTGGTGTCGGCGCGTGCGATCCATTCAACGTGGAACCGCTCAACCAGTACAACAAGCTTTATCCGGGCAGCTCGATGTTCACCGCAGGCAGTGCCAGTACGGGCATGTACCGGGGGCTGAAGCTCTGGGAGGCTGCCGTAAAAGAAGCGGGCTCGCTGAATCAGGAAGCCGTCATCAAGGCGCTCGACCACGCGAAGATTGCTGCGGGGCCGGGTGGTCCTGCTGAAATGGTACCCGGACAGCATCACGCCCGGCTGAACATGTACATCGCCCAGGCAAGCAACGGCATTTTCAACGTTGTCAAAAACCTGGGCGTCATCGAGCCGAACGAGAGCGTCGTGAGCGCGAGACACGCTGCCTCGCGGTAGACTGCAGTGGCCAGCAGCACGTCAGTTAGTTCCACCGTTTGAGCTTTCGGGATCCGGCCTTCAGCGGGAACCGGTGCTACACCGGCTCCCGCCGGGAGGCGTGAGATTTGTCTAGCGGTTGGGTGCCGGGAATTCCACTTTGGGGGCTTCCCGCGCGGGTGCGGACGCGGTGAAGTAGGCGTCGTTGCGCTTAAAGCCAGCCCAGCCCGCGAAAATGTTATTCGGAAATAGCGCGATGTAGGTGTTGTAGTCCTGGAGCGTGTCGTTGTAGCGCTTACGCTCCACTGCGATGCGGTTCTCGGTGCCCGAGAGTTCGTCCTGCAAGCGCAGGAACTCGTCGTTCGATTTCAGTTGGGGATAATTTTCTACCACCACCAGCAAGCGGCTGAGCGCGCTATCCAACTGGCCGTTGGCCGCGATTTTCTGCGCCGGGGTCTGCGCTCCGCCCAAAGCCGCGCGGGCGGACGCGATGTCGTGGAATACGGTCTGCTCCTGCGCCGCAAATCCCTTCACGGTGTTGACCAAGTTGGGAATCAAGTCCGAGCGCCGCTGCAGTACCACGTCCACCTGGGCCCAGGCGGACTTCACCGCTTCGTTCTTGGTGACCATCTCATTCCGCCGCCCGACGTACATTCCGCCAAAGATCAGAGCAACGATCACCACAGCGATGACCACAACGGCCACTACACCTAAGAAAATTGCGAGCCCTTTATTCATTTCCAAAGCCTCCGTGAATAGTTTCCCGAGCAGATCAATATGTCACCAGCGCCGGCAGCGGGCAAAATCCCGTCCGCCGTCGTCCGGACAGTTCCCTCATGCCTCCGCAAATCTTTGGTCCACTTCATTGGTTACCGCTTCGACGAAAGCCAAAAACCGTTGCAGGGTGGCTTCCGCATCGATCGTTTTGCCATTTTTCTTTTCTTCCCGAATGTCGAGCACTTCCAGAAATCCGCCGGGGTCCGCCCCGGAGAGATACGCCACGCGTTCGATGGCCTCGCGATTGCGCTCGGGAGCAGGTTCGCCGATCGCGATCAGGGTGTGGCGGAACAAGGTGGTGAACGTCGAGATCGACGCCAGCATCAACTCGAGCCGCAGCGGACCGCTGGGAATCGTCAGAATTCGCTGGCGGAGCCGCAGCCAATTGGTGTGCAGCTCGCGCTCGATTTGATGGCGATGTAAACTCAGCGGCACCGTCAGCCCGCTCCAAAAATCCTCGCCGTATAGCATGCGATGGCGAGCTTTGATGTCGATCAGTTCGATGGCGAAGATATCCGCCGAGCGGCGCAGCTCATCGAGCGTGAACACCAGCGGCACCGGCTGTTTCTGTTTCGCCCACCACGAAAACTCCGGCCGCAATGCTTCCAGCGCCCCGGTATTGGCGGTGCCGACCAGGCATAGCAGGTTCAGGTCGGAGTGCTTGGCGTGGAATTCTCCCGAGACCGAGGAGCCAAACAGCACCACCGCCTTCAAGTTTTCCTTCGCCGCTGACTTCACTCGTTCCACAAAGCGATCGAGTTTATCGTCCATCCCCGCTCCTCAATCTCGTAGCTCGGCTACCAACTGCCGCTAGCTCCGCCCCCGCCGAACGATCCGCCGCCGAATCCGCCAAAACCGCCGCCGCCGCTACTCCCTCCGCCTCCGCCAAATCCGCCACCGCCCCAGCCCCCGCCGCCGATCCACGGTCCGAACCACCAAATTCCCCGCCGCCGGCCCGCGCCACCCGACATCATGCGCAGCAGCGGAAGTCCGACAAAAACAATCAAAAAGAGAATGGTTCCGATGGGTAGCCCGGATGCCCGCGCCGGTTCCCTGGTTTCCTGCGCTGGAGGCGGTGGTGTATCCGAGAGCGAATCCAACTTGATGCCGCGGTCCTGCGCGATCACTGCGGCTACGCGGGCCGTGAACAGTATTGCCGCAGCGTCGTAATCATTCTGGCGCAGCAGCGGTAGGGCTTCCCTGCCGAACCCGCCGACTTTCCCGTCGGGAAGAATTGGCTCCAAGCCATATCCGACTTCGAAGCGGTAGTGATGCTCGTTGGGCGCGATCAAAATCAAGACGCCGCGGTCGTTTCCCTTGGGCCCAATGCCCCATTGCTCGGCCAACTCGACGGAATACTGCTCGATGGGCTCATCTTCCAGCGATTTGACGGTAACGATGGCAATTTGCGCTTGGGCTTTGTGGTCCACTTCCCCGCAAATCGCGTCCAGCTTGTTTTTGGTCAAATCGCTCAGAATCCCCGCGAAATCGCTGACGTAACCTTGGGGTCTGAGATCCTTCGGTTTTTCCGCGCCGGACGGCCAAGCAAATGCCAACACCACCAGCGCCAAAACAGCAACCAGGCGACGACCGTTTGAAAGGGCAGGAATCCGGCGGAATATGCGGAGGGAGGTCGGCAAGGCAACTATCTTAGGCCGCGGCACCAGTGGCGTCAACGGCCGCAGTCATCCGAGTCATCCGGTAGTGTTCTAATATCACGGGCGCTTCATTTCAAGGCTAAGGCCGTAGGATGCTTCGGTTGGTAAAGGCCGACCTCGCCTCCACCGGGAAGCCGCATCTTCGTAATGGAACCCCATCGTGCTTCCTCAACTTTAGAGCACTTAACGCCCTTTGTTGCGAGGGAAGCGATTTCGGCTTTCAGATCGTCGCACATGAAATAAAGTTCCTGGGCGCCACGCTCATCGGACGGGTGGACTGCGGCTTCTCCCGGCGGCAGCGCGAAGATCAGCCAGCCATGACCCGCATCCACGAATTTGAAACCGAGGACATCGCGGAAAAACGCGCGGTCCGCTTCGGCGTTCTTGCTGTAGACAATTAGGTGGGCGCCGTAGATCATTTGCGCTCCGAAGAAATGTCCAGAATTCTGTCTTACCGCATGTTCTGAGGACTCTCGAATACCCAATTGAGACCCGATTAGGACCCTGCCTAGTCGTCCAACCGTAGGCCAGTAGATTATTGATGTGTTGGGCGTTTGCAATTCGGACAGGTAGGAGAGCTCAAAGTCGCGCAGACTCAGTCCCTCCCCATCCAGGTGTTCTACAACTCAATCCTGATTCTTACTGAACGTCCTTACTGAACGTCGGTGACCTTGCCGTCCACAAAGGTGATCTTCAGGTCCTTGTAGACGTAGATCTGTTTCTTCCCAAGATTCACCATCTTTTCCGGCTGACCCAGCGCGGTGGTTACGTCGTTCAGGGCCATACCGAGCACGATGTTCGCCGGCGCGGGTGCTGGCGCCGGCTGCGCCGGGGCCTGTTGCTGTTGCTGGTCTTGGCCTTGCTGCTGGCCGCCTTGCTGCGCTTGCTGCTGGTTATTGTTGTTGCTGTTGTCTGCGTCGGTTGGCACCGCGAGCACTTGGTGAATCACGTCCACCACCTGCCCCGCATCGGCCTTGTCCAGATAGCCTTTCGGAAATTGGAACTGAATCGCCCCCTTATACGAGGAAGGGTTTTGAACATTGTTGCAAGAGTCGCATTCGGTTATCGTCAGGACCACTTTGTCGTCTTTGGCCTTAACATCAATCTTGGTGACATACACCTTCTCGTCGACCGTGAGTAGCTTGCTGATCTTCAGTATGACCGACTTCTGCACTAGCCCTGGCTGATGGAGTTGGCCATCTTTAAACGTCGACGGGGCTACGATGACCGCGGTCGACTGCGGAACACCATAAACGCCGCCCTTCTTCAGCACCAGCACGGTACCAGCGTCGGTCACGGAGGTTCCGTTTGAGTCCGTCCCCAGCTGAGTAATTTTGATTTCCTTTTTCAGCTGATCGGCCAACGGAGCATCCGGCGCGTCCTGCGCCGCAATTGAATCTCCGCACAGGAGTCCGCCCAAGAGCATCACCGCTACTCCGATTGTCGATCTGTACTTGCCGTTCATGTTGCATCCTCCTTACGTTCTGGCCGCGACGTATACCCCGAATGACGTGCTGCGGACGCCGAGCCGCCTGCCTTCGACGGCCGCGGCGCCCCCAGTCAATGCTGCCCTACCTACCAACCCGACCTCTTCCCACTGCAGTCCCTAGTTACCACCGTTGCCGGAGCTGGATGCCTGCTGAACGTCCTTCTCCGCCTGATCGGCATCCTGCTGCTGGGCCTGCACGTCGCTCGCTGCGGTTAGGTCCGGTGCTGCTTGGCCATCGGGATTGGCGTGTCCACCCGCATCCGGGGCATTCGGAAACTTGCTCTTGTTGTCGGCCATGTTTTTCAGGCCGTTATCCATTTGCTCGCGGAAGCTGTTGTGCATGTCCTGCAGATCGGATACCTGCACCCGCGGTGCGGAACCGGCCGAACAGTCTTCCTTCTTGCTGCTCACCACGCTCACCCCCACCGCCTTGTCGTCGCCCGGGGTGTTCTCCGTGCGCATCAGAACATCGCCTGAACTGAGCGAGCAGCTCTGACCGTTGGCGGTGACGTCGAGAGGTGCGGAAACGATAAAGACGCGCAGATTTGGATCCAGCGCGGCTGGAGTCTCGTCGGTGTTGGCAGCCGCCGGTGGGGCCTGAGCCGGTGTCGCCGTAGCGGCTGGTGCCGCGGCGGCGGCCTGCTCCGCTGCGAGCTGTGCCTTCACTTCGTCGGCAATCATTTGCTTCACTTCAGGCGTCAGCGTAACGGCGGTATTCGAAGCCGCCGGTGCCTGGTCCGCGTTCCCCGCGTTGCCGCCATCGTCGGATCCGCCGCCGCTGTAGCCTGGCGGAGGCGCAGCGTTAGCAGAGTTGGCCGCCGCCGCGTTGGCCGCCCCTGCCGCATAGGCCGCCTGAAGTTGTTGGGAAATCACGTAGTCCGTCAGCCAGAAAGCCGCGGACGGGTATACCGGGTAAGGTGCAAAGTAATATGCGTATGGGTTGTACCACGGGGCCACACCCCAACCCCAGCCGTAAACGAACGGAGCCGGCCACGGGTTGTAGGCCCATCCATAAAACCGGGGGCCATAGTAGTAACCGGGGACGTAGCCATAATAGTAGCCACCGTGATAGTAATAGCCGCGGTAAACATGCGCGTAAGGATGTCCCCCGTATCCGACGTAGGTCCGCCGCATGTATTCGTGCCCTCCGCGCGAATACCCGTGCTCCACATAACCGCCGTGACCTCCGGTGTTCACCACCCGGACCGTGTGGCCGGTGGCGTCGGTGTGCTGGCTCACCACCTGGCGCTGGCCGCCAGCGCTGTGGGTGATCGTTGCTCCCTTGGCGGTGTGAATGGTGCTCACGCCCCCGCGCGAGTTGAAGGTCGCTTTGTTCCCGGCCTTAGTGGTTACCGCAGTGGTGCGCCCGCTCTTGCTCACTTCCCGCGTGTCCCCTCGTGCATTCGTAACGCTTCTGCTGCCATCCGCATGAGTCGCGGTGCCGGCGCCGTTACCTCCCGCCTTGGCCGAAGTTGTCCCCGTACCGCCGGTGCGAGCCCCCGTACCCGTGGCGCCGGTCGTGCGAGTCCCTGTCGTGCCGGCGGTGTGGGTCCCCGTGCTCCCGCCGGTCGTATGGGTGGCCGTGCCAGCGGTGGTGTGAGTCCCCGTGCTACCAGCCGGGCGTGTCGCCGCTCCACCGGTGGCGGGCCTGGACCCCGTTGCCGGCCTTGATCCGGTGTTCGGTCTGTTGTTGGCCGTCCCAGCGGGATGCTGAGTCGCAGCAGGCTTGGCCGGCGCAGCAGCCGCAGCAGGCTTGGCTGGCGCACTCGATGTTTTGTTTTTCTGCGCTGACACACACAGCGGCATGACCATTACCGAGAACAGCAAGAACGCTACTGTCGCCAGATAGCTAAAACTGAGGGTGGGTTTCACGTGATCTCCTTGGCATCTCAAAATTTTCTTACGACCCTGCTGCTAAGAACGGTTGCACCACGAAAATTCCATACAATTTCGCAACAAAACGAAATCAACGCTGTGGCCCGGAACCGCATACCTAAAACCTGCAGAAGCCGCTGGAAGCATGCGCGAGGGTCTCCTGGCGCATCCTCGGCCAAACTGCTGTTTCGGGAGAATCTTCGGGAGGAGCAGAACACCAATTGGCGGTATCGGACAGATCTCCACAAAGTAATCGGCCTCGCCGGTGGCTTGATACCAGCTGGCGGAACCCTTGTCCCTCAGAACCGTGCGCGATTGGCTCGCTACCGGCATAACTGCCAGCGACGGGGAATTCCATCACAGGGCCGGCAAAATTCCCTAGCAAGGGACATAAAACACCCAGTCGATACCAATCTTCCACTGCGGGGAAGGCCGGAGTCTAGCGCGGAGTTCATGTTCCTGGCAAGCATTTGTCGCTTTAATCCACAGGCAGAACGGCAACTCCTTTCAGGCTTACCCGCAGTCCGCCAGCGACCCACCAAGCTCTGTACACGCTGGCACCAGGAGGTGCTTACCCAGGGTTCTCTTGCCCCTGGTACGGGCCACATCCTGGGCCGGCGTACGGGTGATTTCACTGCACCGCGAAAACCGCAAAGTATGGCCCTGCAGCACGCACAGTGCTCAATGGGAGCAGGCCCCGAGCAGCGGACGGCGGCTAAGAAATCATGGTCAGTGGCCGATATATACCGGCGAGCAGCGATACGTCGATGGCGCGGGCGAGAGAGGCAGGGGCGTGAACCGATCCTATTTGTGGACGCGTTCAGCCATTCGGCGATACGTACAGCACCTCGTGAAAGACCTGCATCTCGAGGAATCCTGGCGCTACGACGTAGCGGCGCTGATGTCGCAATTAGGTTGCGTCAGCCTGGACCCGGAAACCGTGGAAGCGGCTTACCAACGCGCCGAGCTGCCGGCGGAAGATGCGGCTCGTTTCAATCGGCACCCCGCCGTGGCGCGCCAACTGATTTCGCAGATTCCCTGCCTGGAAGGGGGTGGGGTGGATGATCACTCATCAGAATGACGCGCTGGGCAATCCCCTCGAAAGACAGGCTGGCGAGCGCAACGAAGTGGACATCATCGGCCTGGGCGCGCAGATATTGAAGCCTTCGCTCACCTTGCGCCGCGCGCTTAAGCGCGGCTCGACTACCCCTGGGCCTCGATGCCACCGATTAATGGGCTGTTCTACAGGCCTCTCGACAGGCGAACCCGTCCTATGTCATTCAGTCATTGGCGGAATTCCGATATACTCCGGCGGTCACATTCAATCCGACTAAAACACCGAAGTGGCCGCAACGATCCCACCCTCGATCACGCCCGTTACGGCCCATCTAGTGGACCGTACGCGGCGTCATATTGCCTTGCGGCTGTTGCCGTTTCTTTTCCTTCTTTACATTACGAATTATCTGGACCGCACCAGCGTGGCTTATGCCGCGATCCGGATGTCTCGCGACCTTGGATTCAGCGACCGCGTATTTGGATTGGGAGCAGGAGTTTTCTTCGTCAGCTATGTGGCCTTGCAGGTTCCGGGCGCCTTGCTGGTGGAATGCTGGAGCGCGCGGCGGATGATTTCTGCGACCATGATCGCGTGGGGATCGCTGACGGCACTGACAGGACTGGTGCATACTCCGACACAGCTTTACCTGGCACGCTTTGTGTTGGGAGCGGCGGAGGCCGGTTTTTTCCCGGGGGTCATCGTGTATCTGAGCCACTGGTTCATACACGACGACCGCGCGAAGGCAACGAGCAACTTCATGGCCGCAATTCCCATATCCTTCGTCATTGGATCGCCAATCGCGGGCTGGATTCTCGGGCACAGATGGTTCGCCATTGAAGGCTGGCGATGGCTTTTCGTCCTCGAAGGGATGCCGGCTATCCTACTTGGCATCGTTGCGTTCTTCTACTTGGCGGACCTCCCGGGCGAAGCGACGTGGCTTGCTGCCGAGCAGCGACAATGGATTGAAGGAAAGCTGGGCGAAGAAAAGTCTGTCAGAGCGCAAGCAATATCTATCAGGCTTGCGCTCAGGTCTCGGACGATTCTGCTGCTGGCCTCAGTATGCTTTCTGACTTATTTCGTGCTCTACAGTTTCTATTTCTGGTTCCCGACCATGCTCAAACGCCAGTCGGGATTTTCGGACGTGAATGTAGGCCTGCTCGGCGCTCTGCCATACTTGGCGGCTTTCGTCGCGATGCAGGTCAACGGGTGGCATTCCGACAAGAGCCACGATAGACGCTGGCACTCCGCGGTGCCGTTTCTTATCGCGGCAGCCGGACTTCTGGGGCTCACCAGTCACCCTCGGTCCATTCCGTTGTCACTCCTCTTGTTCACGATGGCGGGCATGGGCATTGCCTATTTTCCGGCCTTCTGGGCGATCCCGACCGAAATCCTGGGCCAGTCAGCCGCAGCGGCAGCAGTGGGAATGATCAATGCGGTTGGCAGCGTTGCAGGCTTTGCCGGACCTTACCTGTTCGGTTACCTGAACACTCGAACTGGATCATTTTCGTACGGACTGGTCGTGATGATGGTCTCGTCACTTGCCGGAGGGTTGCTGATGCTGTGCACTCCAAGGAGCGCGCAACCCTTGTCAGCTGAACCTGCCACTTGGTGAAGCGCAGCGCGGGCTTGATTCGCCTTTACGCCCAAAGAGACCGTTCATGGAGAATTCACGTTCCGGATGGCCCGTACTCCGTCCAGAATCGATGCCGAGCGCGAAGATCACTTCCTACAAGTCTTAGTGCAAGCCGATTTCCCGGGAGTGATTCCCACGTGTCCCGAATCGCATTGCCGAACTGGGACCACTTCAGCAGCTAGCCCTCAATACAAAACAGGTATTCTGGGTGCAATGCGGCCATGTCCGAGCCACCGTTCGTGCCAATGCAAAGCGAAAATGCAAGGGTAGTGACGCATTTTGAATTCTAGGGGGACTAGACGCGATTTCCTAACCCTGCCATAATCGGATGCATGAAGCGCTCAAGCAAACCAATGGACCCTAACCAGCTAGCCGCCGAAGTAGTAAGAATCTCCGTAGAGGAGATAATCTTACCCGATGAAGGGGTAAAGGCGTACCTGTCTCGCATAGGTCGCAAAGGTGGGTTAAAAGGCGGACCCGCTCGCGCTAAGAAACTCTCACGAAAGAAACGGCAGGCAATAGGCAAGAAAGCAGCAGAGGCAAGGTGGTCTAAGGGTATTGAAATCAGCTAGTTCGGATATATTTGTCAATAACACCGTTTAGATACTTCAATCTTGTGAATCGCTTGTCAAGGAGCGTAACCTTAGAGGTATGAAGCACAAGAAAACAAAGCTCGATACAGCAGCAGACATCGCGACAGATATAATTCAGGCGCATTTAGATGCGCTGCCTCGTGAGCAGGCGCGGGCTATGGTACAGGAAATTCGCGATTTGGCGCTTAAGTCTTCCCGCTCTGCAAGTCGCGGAAAAGCTTTACGATCACGGCAAAACGTGGGTCTTCGTCCTTTATCCCGTTCTTGCGCAGAATCCGCATAAGCTCTATTTCGTTGTTGCAGGCAAGAATCCATTTTAGGTAACTCCGTAGGGCATTACGCTCGGCAAGCGTGTGTTTGTATTTTTCTACCATCAGGTTATTTGTCGGTTTCCGACTTTTCCTCTGTAATTGTTTTTCGACCGCCGTACCATTCGCTTAGGCCCCACTCTCTTTTTCCGGCTCTGGCGACTTCATTGTTTCGTTCCATGCGCAACAGAGTGGGATAAACCGTAGCGTACAGATTTTGGGACTTGTGGGTAAGTCCTCCGGCGGCTAAGCCCTCTGTAATATCCTTGGCTGTCCTCGGTCGCTTGGAAAGATTGAGGAATTTCGTAATAGCGTCCTGAACCGACATTCGGAAGAAACTGTCCACAGCGAGATGGGATCGAGTCTTGAAATAGTGGTTGCTTCCAGCGGTCTCGGGCTGTGGGTGCACAAGTGGCGTGGAAGCTAAAGATCGCTCTGCGTTAGGCCCCATTTTCTTTTGTACCCATTCGATCATACGATCAATATTGGCGCGATCTTCCAGCAGTTCCGCCAGTATCGCGCCGTAGGTTGCGTCTTCAGCCATGTCTTGTATCCTCCATCGGACTCTGCTATAAATGGAAATGGTCAAGGTTTAGGGGGCAGTTTCCTGCCCCCACGCCCTTCTGAGGGGCGCTACCGTTTTATGACCATCACCTCACTTCTGGGGGCTCCGGGTACATTGCTTGGCGGCAAACCGGGGCCTCATCCTTTTTGAATCTACCAAATCCTATTCAAAAGTCAAGAGTCTGCAACTTTTTTATTGACGCTAACATTGCAGAATTAAATTTCCTCTTGACATTGCATGACCGGCTCAAGCATAATAATTTACATGAACCGCTTGAGCCAACAACAACGAACCCAGATAGTCGCCGCACTGGTGGAAGGTAATTCGCTGCGCTCGACGGCCCGCATGTGCGGAGTGTCCTTCAACACGGTCCTCAAGTTATTGCCACAGATTGGGGCAGCATGTGCTGAGTATCAGGACAAGGCGCTTCGCAACCTGCCGTGCAAGCGCATCCAATGCGACGAAATCTGGTCGTTCTGCTACGCCAAGGATAAGAATGTCCCAAGCGGTAAGCGCGGGGAGTTTGGCTTTGGGGATGTATGGACGTGGGTAGCGATTGACGCGGACACCAAGCTGGTGCCGTCGTTTATGGTAGGTGGCCGTAATGCTCAAGCGGCCCGTTCTTTCATGGCTGACTTAGCTGGTCGCCTTGCTGGTCGCGTGCAGTTAACTACAGACGGACTCCGCATCTACGTGAATGCTGTCGAGAACGCCTTTGGTCCCGATGTTGACTATGCCATGTTGGTTAAACTTTACGGCAGCGACCCATACGGCGAACAGCGCTACTCCCCGGCAGAGTGCATTGGCACCCAAGTCGTGCCGATAACCGGGAGTCCTGACCCAGACCACATCTCGACAAGCTACGTAGAACGCCAGAACCTTACGATGCGAATGAAGGTTCGTCGGCTAACCCGGCTAACGAATGCGTTCTCGAAGAAGGTTGATAACCACATCGCGGCGCTCGCTCTGCACTACATGCACTACAATTTTTGCCGCGTGCACCAGACTTTGCGCGTTACCCCGGCGATGGAAGCCGGAATCTCAGACCACGTTTGGAGCGTCGAGGAAGTTGTCCAACTATTGGACAGATAGTAGCGAGAGGGCCTAGAGCGTGAAAGTCAGGCAAAACACTTCCCCTGAATCGGGAAAGAAAAAAGATAAGAGAGAATCCCCAAATCGTTCTACGAATTGCTCTGTGCCGGGGCCTTTAAACTCTCGTTTATCCCCATATGAACAAACAAAATTCCTCTCGAATGTCAGAACGGAAACCCAGCCCGTGGGAGACGGCGGTCGGTCTACCGATACCACTATGCCGCGCAGTTTCGTAATGCTGTCCACTTTGCCCCGGAGTATTGTCAATGCGCCGGAGGGGGAAAAGAAGGACGCACAAACGTCGATTCTTTCCGTGAATAATTTACTGACCAAATCAATCGCTTCTTGGTTTGAGATGCGGTTTTCGCTCATAAAGGCTCACTCCGATGTGGTGTCGGTATCCGGCGAAAATAACACAGTGAATTGGAAGCGTCTTTTAAACATCCGTTGCGAATAATTTCTTGTATAGAGCTTTAATCCCAAGCCATCCGAATAGGCCCACGTAAGAAGCGACAATGCCCAAGCCAATAATCACCGGAACGGACTCAACGATGCCGTCCCCTAGCTTTTCTCCAAATATCCAACGGGTTATGCCCATTTCAGAGAGCGCCACGAAAAGAATTACGATGATTAGTGTTGGTTTGGAAAACTTTAGCTTTGCGACACCCCACAGCGAGAGAAGCATTACGGCGGTCAGAGCGAGGGCTAGGAGCGGTTCAAGCATGTTGCGTGGGGTTAAGCCTTTTTTAGCGAGGCGAGTGGATAGGTGGCGCTTTCCTTCTTGTCATTCTTGCGGCCCGAAAACCAATCTACTTCCACGATTTGCACTCCGGGCTTTTCTCCGGGAAGAACGTCTCGCACTGTCATCACTGGGCCGCCGGAGAGGAGTTGGACCAGATCACCTGCTTTTATTTCAGCCATTTTGTACCTCTGCGAGTTAAAATTATGAAAAATAGCCGGTTGGAATTAGCCAACGGCGACATTGTACGCCTGAATAGCGGCAGCACAGACTTGAAAATAGTGCGGGTTTTGGCTGGCCTTGTTACGGTCGAATGGAACAATGAACTAGGCCAAACGCAACAGCATACTCTGCCGTCGTCCTGCGTTCACATCTCCAATGGAGCCTAAAATTCAAAATGCGTCACTACCAATGCAAGGCGAAAATTGACAAAGGTGGCTGGCTCGATTACGCTGGTTCGTTTCACGAACTTATGTGGAGGAGTACGGAATGGCTCAGGGCGCCACGGTTAAGAAGAAAAAGAAGTCGAAGTCGGTATTGAAGAATGCGCGCCAAACGGTGCGCCGCTCGACGATTAACCGGATTAACCGGACGCGGGTTCGCACCGCGATGCGCCGCCTGCGGGCGGCGTTGACTGCGGGCGACGTGGCCGCAGCGGAAAAGCTGATCTCACCGACATTTTCGGAACTCGATCGGTCGATTCGCAAGACGATCCTGCCAGAAAACACCGCGAATCGGTACAAGTCGCGTTTGACGCTGGCGCTCAACGCGTTGCGCGCAAAGAAAAAGGCCTAGGACCGGCGTTGCGGCGTGCGCGCTGCAACGCCTGGCAGGCTTCCCTCCTATAGCGATTCTCCAATTTTGAGTTCGGCCCTTTACACGTCCAATTCCCGGTCAAAAGCGAAGGTTCGAAGACTTTGCTCGCGTTGTCTACTGGGAAGGGCGAGGTGTTTCGGGGCCCTGCCGCATTCGCAGAGGCGATCAGGCCAAAATGTCGCAAACCCGTTTCAGGCGGTGAGGCGGGCGATCAGGAATTCCATTATCGCGCGAGGGTTGGCGATTCCGGATTTCAGGTCGCTGTCGGCTTCGGCCAGCGCTTGCAGACCTACCCGCAGCGCCGGAACCTTCATCAGCCGGGATTGGCGCAGAGCCATCTCCGCGGATTGCGGGCGCATCTGCAGTGCGCGCGCTGCCGCGAAGCCGTTGGTGCCTGCGGGAAGTTCGCGGGCTTCCATCAGCTTGCGGTACATCCATGCCAGCGCCCCGACGATTCCAGCAGGCTGCTCGCCTTCGCGCAATAGACTATCCAGAAATCGCATGGCTGCGTCGCGCTGCCTGCTGGCCAGCATGTCCGCGAGCTGCCAGACGGTCTGCTTCTCTGCCGAGATCACCAGCAGATCGACGTCGGCGGTAGTGATGCGCGGCTTTTCGAGGGTGTACAGCGAGAGCTTTTCCAGCTCGGTGCGGATGCGCGCCGGTTCGCCATTCAGAATCTCCACCAGCAGCGCCGCAGCTTCGCGATCGATCGCCGAACCCAATTCCTTGGCCATTGATTCCGTCAGCGCCAAAGCGTCTTCGCGGCTTACCTCCAGGCTCACCATCAGCGCCTTGGCCGTCAGCATTTTCGCCAATCGCTGCCGGTTATCCAGCTTCTCCGATTCCAATACGAGGATGGTAAACGGCGCTGGATCGCTCAGATATTGTTCCAGGGCATCGACGGCTGCGTCCCGCGCTTTCTCTCCCAGCCGCTCGATGCGTTCCACGTCCTCGACGTATAGCAACTGCCGGGGCGAGAGCATTGGCAGAGTCTGCGCCCGCTGCACGACTTCCCCCATACCATCGGACGCCGGCATGTGGGCGATGGCCCAATCCTGCGCGCCGTCGGGGACGTAGGCCTCCCGCAATTTCCCTCGGATAAGATCGCGCAGGTAGGGATCGGAACCCATCAGCACAATGGCCGGCACCGGCTTTCCTTTGCCGATTTTCTCCAGCAGTTGTGCGGTGCTCACCGCGGACATTAGAAACCCTCCAGCAGATCGGCCACCAGGCGCGCGGCATAATCGTGGGCCATGCGTTCGAGCGCGGGGGCAGACTCCTCAAAGAAACTGGGGATGTCGGTCGAGATTTGATACTCCTCGCGAAAAACCATGTCCTTATTGTCGTAAACCACCTTATCGGTGTGCTCGTCGGTGAGCGTGGCTTTGGAGTGCACGGTAATCAGCATCGCGGTCACCTGTCCGGTAGTGGCGTCAAACAACAGTGGTACCGTCTCGATCGAAGTGACTTCTCCGTGCAGCACCGCGTCGGCGGGGCCCGTCGAAACCACGCGATACTTGGTGCGAGAGAGGAATTCGCGAATTACCGCCTCGGTCACCCGCTGCTCGATGCGATAGCGCGCAGTTTTATTGGTGAACGCGGGAATTTCGATGGTCTTCCAGTCCGATGGAAATTTCGATTCCGTGCCGACGACGTGGTATCCGCAGCCGCCGAGCGCCAGCGCCGCAAGCAGCGCCACCATCATACCCGCGGAACCAGTCGGCCAGGCCCTACCCGAAAAGAACAAACGTTGCCTCCGCAACCTGCACTGCATTTGAGTCCGATGCGCGGAAATTGGTTGGGGTGGCATTCCAAGCGAGGGCGAAACCGTGGTTCCTGGCGCAATCCTCGAAGTTCGGTTTGTTGCCGTAGCGATCGACCGATTCCAGTCAGGAACGGTAGCAAGAGTCCGCGCGGAGTGTCAATCGAGCTCCACCGGATCATACACCGACTGAAAAGTGCCGCGTGCTGACCAAACGACACACTGGCGCAGCAAAGCGAATCTATGATATACGACCGAACGCAACCTCCGGCATCCCCGAGACTAAATTGTCATTTTAATTAAAGGAAGAGAGGAACCATGAAGCGAATCCTTGTGCTCGCGCTGATGAGTCTCGCCGCGTGTCTGTGTACCTGGGGCCAGCGCCTGCCAGATACGGTGGTGCCGGAAAGCTACGATCTTACCCTGGAGCCGGATCTGGCCAAGGCCACGTTTTCGGGCGAGGAGGTTATCCACGTAACCGTAAGCAAGCCCACGACCGCGGTCACGTTGCATTCGGCCGAGCTGGAGTTTCAGCAGGTGACGATCACCGCAGGCGGGACCCAGCAGACTGCTACGGCGAGTTTCGATCCGAACAGCGAGCAGGCCGCGCTGACGGTCGCGAAAGAATTGGGCAAGGGACCGGCGGAAATCCATATTCGCTTCAGCGGAACCCTGAACGGTCAGGTTCACGGATTTTATTTGAGCCAGACGAAACGGCGAAGGTATGCGGTCACCCAGTTTGAAGCGACCGACGCGCGGCGCGCGTTCCCGTGTTTCGATGAGCCGGCGTTCAAGGCGGTGTTTCGCATCAGCCTGATTACGGACCAGGGCGATACCGCGATTTCAAACGGCAAAATCATTTCCGATACACCAGGTCCGGGTCAGGGAAAACACACCCTGAAGTTTTCTCCTTCGCCGAAGATCTCAAGCTATTTGGTGGCGATGCTGGTCGGCGATTTTGCCTGCCGCGAAGGCGAGGCGGATGGAATTGCCATACGCGTGTGTTCGGTGCCCGAGAAACTGGAAATGACCCGCTACGCGCTGGAGGCTTCCGAAAATATCCTGAAGTACTATGACAAATACTTCTCCATCAAATATCCGTACGGCAAGTTGGATCACATCGCCATCGCCGATTTTGCTGCGGGAGCGATGGAGAACGCCGCAGCGATCACCTACCGTGAAAGCGATTTGCTGTTGGACGAGAAGACCGCATCGTTCGATGAGCGCCGGCAGGTGGCCGCGGTGATTGCCCACGAGATGGCCCACCAATGGTTTGGCGACCTGGTGACGATGAAGTGGTGGAACGATATCTGGCTGAATGAGGGCTTCGCGGATTGGATGCAGAATAAGCCGCTCGAATCGTGGAGGCCGGAATGGAATGTGGATCAGCAGGCGGTCGGCGACACGTTAAGCGCGCTGGTGAGCGATGCGGTACCTTCGGTAAGGATCGTCCGCGCGAATGCCGAAAGTCCCGCGGAAATTGTGCTGTTATTTGACGAAATTGCCTACGATAAGGCGGCATCTATCTTGCTGATGGTGGAGGCTTACGTCGGGCCGGAGATTTTCCAGAAAGGCGTAAATGCGTATCTGCAAAAGCATGCCTACGCAAACGCCGCCGGGGAGAATTTTTGGAGCCAAATCACCGAGACTTCGGGGAAACCGGTGGACAAGATCATGAAGAGTTTCACCGAGCAGCCCGGAGCGCCGCTGGTGACGGTACAAAGCGCGTGCCATGGCGATAAGACTGAAGTACTCCTGAAGCAAGAACCTTACGTGGCGGATGCACAGAAAATGGCAGCGGGTTCCGACAGAATATGGCCGGTTCCGATGAATCTGCTTCCCTCGGCGGCCAAGCAGACTACATATCACCTGCTGAACACGAAACAAGAAACCATCGAGTTTCCAGGGTGCTCGGCCTGGGTCTATGCAAACGCCGGATCGCGCGGATACTACCGCAGCAGCTACGATCCGGCAGCCTTCGCGAAAATGGCTGCGAAAGTAGAGTCCAGATTTTCGCCCGAAGAACGCGAGCGATTCCCGAGCGACGCGTGGGCGCTGGTCCGCGTCGGACGGATGAACATTGGAGATTATCTAAGCCTGCTGCAAAAAATGCAGGCAGAACCGTCGCGGGAGGTGCTCCAGACGATGATCGGCCACATCCCGGATATTTACGACCACCTCGTGGCGGAAACGGACCGCCCGGCATTCGAGAAATGGGTGCGAGACTTCCTGGGCCCGATCGCCAGCGGTTTGGGGGACGCTCCGGTAGCCGGCGAACCTGCGGAGCGAACGGCGTTGCGTTCGGATGTGTTCGCCTCGCTGGCGGTCTACGGCCACGACCCGCGGCTTGTGGCTAAGGCGCGCGCGGTGGTGGAGCAATATATGGCAGCGCCGGAATCCGTGGATACCGCGTTGGCCCAAAAGTCGGTTCGGGTGGCTGCCCGCCATGGCGACGCAGCGTTGTACGACAAATATTTGCAGCACTTGCAGGCCGCACAGAATCCACAAGAATACGATTTGTACCTGGTGGGGCTGGGTTATTTTCCGGCGCCCGAACTGACCGAGCGAACCTATGCGCTGGTGCTGAGTGACCAAGTGAAGAATCAAGATATGTTTGCGCTGTTCGTTCCGCTGCGAAATTACTACACGCAAAGTGTCGCCTGGGATCTCTTCAAGCGGAATTTCCCGGCGATTCTAAAGAAGGGCGGCTTAATGGCGGAGGGTGAACTCGGCAACGTGTCCGGAGTGTTTTGCGATGCGAAGCTTCGCGACGATTCCCAGAACTTTTTCGCGGAGCAGAAGCTGCCGGGCACCCAGCGGCTCCTCGAAAACACCAAGGATACCGTGAACGCCTGCATCGAGCTGCGCGACCTGCAGCAGAAAAACTTATCGGCCTATCTGGCGAAGCAGTGACCGGCGCCAGCACGTGGGCGACCACAATCGGCATGGTCCCCGGATGAGGCGCGGATTCGGCCGCTTTCGAGCTATCCCTCGCTCCTCTTCCGGAACAGAAGCGCGGCGGTAACCTCTGGACTGGCTCGCAACTTCCCAAAGACCGAGACGGATTTAATCGCCGCTCGAGCCAGTTCCGGGGTGACGTCCTTAGCGATTTCGAGCACTCCAACCACTCGGAGCTCTAGCTGCCTTCCCGCGGCGACGATCTCTTCCAGGCTTTTTCGACTGTAGATCGCGATACCCAGGGTCATGGATCGGTGTGCAACCGCCTGCTGAACGGTCGCCGCGTGGGTGTGCAGGCAGCTACGGACCGCGGCCACGAGAAAGTCAGTGCGGCTCGAGTAGAAACCCTGCTCGATGAGCAAATCGACCTGCCCGAGGTCAACGACGCTGATGTTAAAGGAGACTTTTTCTGTGTCAGGCACGTTTTATGCTCCTTGAGTATTCTGTGCAGAATACCTCCGGAGTATATCGGTAGCCCGTGGTAATTGTAAAGTCATTTCTTTCGTGTGCTCCAGCATCACTTAACCATATGAAATCATGACAGATCTTGGTCCCTGTCCAGCGGGATGGGTGGGCAAAACTTGGCAACTTAGCAGCGCGTTGCTATTGGTGGGCGCGATAATAAGCCATCGCTGCCTGAACGCCGGCCCAACGAAACGGTTCGTTGGGAATATATAGCAGGCCGTGATTTATCATCGGCAGATCCTTCCAGGCTTGGTCCTCGCCGCGTTCCATATCCGCGATGATTCGCCCAAATAGCGAAGTGAGGTTGACGCCGTGGCCGGAATACCCGATTCCGTAGTAGATGTTCTTGAATTTCCCAATGCGCCCGACCGACGGCGAAAAATCCATCGAACAGTCGACCACTCCGCTCCAGGTGGTCTCGAAAGCGGTTCCCGCGAGGCCCGGAAATATTCGCGCCAATTCCCTCTGCAACTCCGCGTAGCGCTCCTCGCGATCTGGCCGGTCACGGACTCCATCGTTGAATGAATAGTCCGCGGTCCCCCCGCCAATGTGGATGCGATTCTCGCGAGTGCGGCCGAGATAGTGGACCAGCGTGCGGCTATCGGAGAACGGCACGCGCTTGCGCCAGCCGATCCGCGATATCACTTGGTCCGATAAAGGCGGTGTGATTCCCACGTAGTTGTGGATCGGGACGATGCCGCTGCGGAAATAGCCGAGCCGGGAGGAATATGCGTTAGTCGCCAGAACCAACGACTTCGCGCGCACGGTGTGCCCGCTCGCGGTTTGCAGCCGATGGGGTTGGCCTTCCTCGATGTGGGTCACCGCGGTGTTCTCGAAAATCTTCGCACCGGCCCGTACGGCAACGGTTTTGAGCGCGTGCACCAATTTCATTGGGTGCAGCCGGCCGCTGTTTGGATCGTAAAATGCGCCTTGGTATACCTCGGTCCCGATCGCCGCGGCGGTTTGCCCTTTGTCCCAATACTCGACAGGAATCCCCAGCGCGCGGGCGCGTTCGACGTAGGCTTTGCAACCGGCAACGTCGGACGCCGTATTCATCGTCTGCAGCGAGCCGTTAATGTCCAGCTCGCAGTCCACTTGCGCTTCTGCCGCCAATCCGCTCAGAGCGCGGATGTTGGCCGAAGTGAGGTCGTAGATTCGTTTGTCCATCGCCGGATCGGAACTGAAATTCATGTAGCGATCCGCGGTCATGTTCAACACCATCGCGCCGTTGCGTCCCGAAGCTCCGTTGCCGCAAGTCATAGCCTCGAGCAGCACTGCCTGCTTGGCCGGTGAATTCTTGCGAATGTAATACGCGGAAGAGAGGCCGGTGAACCCGCCGCCAATAATGGCGACGTCGACTTCCATGTTTTCTGCCAGCGCCGCATTTACCGATACCGTGCTTTTAGCCCAGTAACTATGATTGGGCTCAAACACCGTTTCTTCAGGCCAAATCCGGGGCGACAATTCGTCCAGCGCCACCAACCCACCCGCCACGCCCGCGCTGGTGAGCGCAGCCGACTTCAGAAACGACCGGCGGTTAAGTTTGGTCATTGGTCGCCAGCATTGTGCCCCCAGGGACCATCCAAGTCCAACGTTCACCTTTTACCGGTAGTGGTTACGTTTGAGCCTCCTGGAGCATAATGTGGCCGGGGGAATGGCATGACCCTAGACGAAAAGCACTTGCTAAAACGCGCTATTTTGGGCCCTGGTGCTGGCTGGGTTCTGGTTGCTGATCGCCGCTACCCACCACCGCGCGGTTAGCCGGATTGCCATGATTGTTTGGTTGGCGTTCTTATCTGCGATCTTCTACCGCGACGCGCAGAAGGAAAAGCCAAACTGACCTGCTGCTCATTTACCGAATCGTGAAACTATAACGCCGGTAATCGCGTATATTAGTCCGCACCCGCACCACCGATTTCCACAGGGAGCTTCCGCATGGAGCTGCGAATTGAAGGTCTAAGCAAGGTCTACCCGAACGGGGTGAAGGCGCTCGACAACATTTCCCTGAACATCCCCAGCGGCATGTTCGGGCTGCTGGGCCCCAACGGCGCCGGCAAATCCACACTGATGCGCACCCTAGCCACACTGCAGGAGCCTGACACCGGCTCCGCTCGGATGGGCGATCTCGACGTGCTGCAACAGAAGCACGAAGTCCGCAAAATCCTAGGCTACTTGCCGCAGGATTTCGGGGTGTACCCGCGGATCAGTGCGCAGGAGATGCTGGACCACCTGGCGCTGCTGAAGGGCTACGTCAACGGCAAAGAGCGCCGCGAAATTGTGGATGCCATGCTGAACCGGATCAATCTCTACGCGGAACGCAAGAAGGCGCTGGCCAGTTTTTCAGGCGGCATGCGCCAGCGATTCGGGATCGGCCAAGCTTTGCTGGGCAATCCGCAACTATTGATCGTGGACGAACCCACCGCAGGCCTCGATCCGGGTGAGCGCAATCGTTTTTACAACTTAATCTCGGAAGTGGGCGAAAACGTGATCGTGATTCTCTCCACGCACATCGTGCAGGACGTGATGGAACTGTGCACCAATATGGCCATCATCCACCAAGGCAAGATGCTGTTTGCAGGCGTTCCGGACGAAGCGGTGCGAAGCCTGGATGGCCGCATCTGGAAGAAATTCATCTCCAAGCCCGAGATCAAGACCTACGAAGAAAAACACCGCGTGATTTCGAGCAAATTGATCGCCGGGCGGCCGCTGATCCACATTTTCTCCGAGCAGGCTCCGGGCGACGGCTTCGAGGCGGTTTCCGCGGACCTGGAAGACGTATTTTTCTCCCGAATTTCCGGTTTGCAATAAGGAGCATCCATGTTCCTACATTTTCTGTCATTTGAAATCCGCTATTGGCTGCGCTCCTGGATGCTGTGGATCTTCCTGGCGATCATCTCGTTGATGATCTTCGGCGCGGTGAGCACCGACCAGGTCCAAGTCGGCGGCGCGCTGGAAAACACCTACCGCAATGCGCCGTGGGTGATCGAAAACTACTACGCGATCATGTGCCTGCTGGCCATACTGATGACCACCGCGTTCGTGAATTCCGCAGCGTCGCGGGAATTCGAGTACAACACCCATCAACTCCTATTCACCACCCCCCTGCGTAAGTTCGACTATCTGGGCGGGCGCTACCTTGGCTCCGCGCTGATCTCGGTGATTCCGCTATTGGGAGTTTCCATCGGGATTTTGGTGGCCAAGCATATGCCCTGGATAGACGCCGAGCGATGGGGTCCGGTGATCTGGTCCGCACACCTGAAAAGTATTTTGGTTTTCGCGATTCCCAATACCCTGCTTATCGCGGCGATCATTTTTGCCATCGCCGTGTGGACCCGCAGCACGGTTACGTCGTTCCTCGGCGGTCTGCTGTTGCTAGTCGGCTATGCCGTCTCCCAGGCGCTTACCACCGACCTGCAGAACGAAACCATGGCTGCGTTGATCGACCCCTTCGGCATCCGCACCTTTATCCTCGCTACCAAGTATTGGACGGTTGCGGATAAGAATCATCTATCGATCGGGCTATCCGGCTTGGTGTTGTGGAATCGGCTGATCTGGGTTGCGGTGGCGGTGGCAATCTTTGCTTTCGCCTACAGCCGCTTTCAATTTGGCGACAAAGAGAGCAAGAAAAAAAGAGCGGTCGAGGCAGAAGCACCGGTGCTTGCCGCCCCTGCGGCGGCCTTGCCCAGCGGGAAGCGTGAATTTGGCCTGCGCGCGCAGTGGATTCAGTTTTGGGGCTCTACCAAGACCGAATTCAAGGGACTGGTGAAGACCACTTCGTTCATCGTCCTGACCATTGCGGCACTGCTCAACTGCGTGCCCACGCTCATCTTCAATGCCTCGGAAGGATACGGAAACCACTCCTTTCCAGTCACCTACCGCATGCTCGAACTCATCGCCGGCACCCTTTATTTCATGCTCGTCGCCATCATCACCTATTACGCCGGCGTGCTGGTGTGGGAAGAACGCGATACGCACATGGACGATATTCACGACGCGCTACCGCATCCCGAATGGCCCAGTTATCTGGCGAAATTCGTCGCCTTGATTTCCAGCGTTTTCATCATCCTTTGCGTGGTGATGACTGCGGGAGTGCTGGTCCAATTCTTCCACCATTATCACCGCTACCAGCTTGGCCTGTATGTTTCCACCATGCTGGGGATCGATTTCAGCGGGTTCGTTATGCTGGCGGTGCTGGCTTTCTTCATCCACGTCATCTCGCCCAATAAATACATCGGCTACTTCGGTTTTATTGCCTTTGTGATTGCCAATGCATTCGTATGGCGTCCGCTGCACATCGCAACCAACCTGCTCCAGTTCGCCGGAACCCCGGACATGGTGTACTCGGATTTCTACGGCTACCGGCCGTTCATCGCCGGATTCCTGTGGTTCACGTTGTACTGGAGCCTTTTCTGCGTGCTGCTAGCGGTCGCCAGTATCGTGCTGTGGCGGCGGGGCCGCGATACTGGTTGGCGCCAACGCTGGCACGACGCCGGGCTGCGGTTTCACGGTTCCTTGCGGCTTATCGCGGCGTTTGGACTGCTCAGCTTCGTTGTGGTTGGCGCATGGGCCTACTACAACACCAAGATCTTGAACGAAGTGCTTAGCGAGGGCGATCGCGACAAACGATCGGCGGACTACGAGAAAGCCTACAAGCAATACGAAAACTTGCCGCAGCCGCGGATCAGCGATGTGAAGTACGCGATCGACCTGTACCCCGAAACTCGCACCATGGTCATGCGCGGTGAGCAAACCATCAAAAACGAGTCCAATGCGCCGCTGCAAAACATTCATTTTACGCTTGCCCCTAATTTCGAGACCCAAATCGATCTGGGCTCCGCCAAAATCACCACCGACGATCAGCGCCTGCACTATCAGATTTACGAACTAGCAGCGCCGATGCAGCCCGGCGAATCCCGGGTGATGCACTTCACCGTGAAGACCCACACCCGCGGCTTTGAGAATTCCGTTACCAACCGCCAGATCATGCAGGAAGGGACCTTTTTCAACAGTGGCGTAGTGCCGACCATTGGTTACCAGCCCACCAACGAACTGGATGACCGCAACAAGCGCAAACGCAACGGCCTAAAGGAAAAGGACTTGATGCCTGCGCTGGAGCGGAACTGCACCACCGCCTGCTCCGACAACTACATCACCAACAATGCGGACTGGGTGAACGTAGAAACGGTGATCAGCACCTCGCGCGGCCAGATCGCCATCGCCCCGGGGTCACTGGAGCGCGAGTGGACCGAAGACGGCCGGCCCCACTTCCGGTATCAGCTGGATCATTTCTCGCTGAACTTTTATTCGTTCTTGTCCGCGGACTACGTCGTGGAGCGTCGAGAATGGAACGGGGTGAAGATTGAGGTTTACTACCTGAAAGAGCAGCCGTGGAACGTGCCCAAGATGCTCCGCGCGGTGCAAAAGGCTTTCGAGTATTACACCGTGAATTTCGGCCCATATCCGCACAAAGAAGCGCGCATCATCGAGTTCCCTCGGGTCGCGGCATTTGCGCAGGCGTTTCCCGGCACCATGCCCTACTCGGAATCCATCGGCTTCATCGCCAACCTCGAGCATCCCGACGACATCGACATGGTGACCTACGTGGTGGCCCACGAGATGGGCCATCAATGGTGGGCGCACCAGGTGGTCGGCGCAAACATGCAGGGCGCTACGTCTCTCTCCGAAACCCTGGCGCAATATTCCGCGCTGATGGTGATGGAAAAGGAGTACGGCCGCGACACCATGCGCAAGTTTATGGAATATGAGATGGACAACTATTTGCGGTCCCGTGGCCGCGAGTTGCTCAAGGAGCGTCCGCTGCTGCGGGTAGAGGCCAACCAGGGATACATCCATTATCGCAAGGGCAGCGTGGTGATGTACTACCTTCGCGAGATGATTGGCGAAGAGGCGGTCAATCGCGCGCTGCGCAAAGTGCTGCAGCAATACGGATACGCGCAGCCTCCCTACCCCACCTCGTACGCCCTAGAAGACGCGCTGCGAGAGCAAACGCCGCCGCAACTCCAGTATCTGCTCGCCGATCTCTTCGACGACATCACTCTGTTTTCCAATCGCGCCTACGCCGCCACCGCTCGCAAGCGCAGTGACGGCAAGTACGACGTCACCATCGACGTCGATGCCCACAAATTCAAAGCCGACGACCAAGGCAACGAGAAGGAAGTTCCGGTGGATGACTGGATTGAAATCGGCGCGCTATCCGCGCCGCCGAAAGGCAAAAAGTACGGCGCAGTGCTGTACCGCCAGAGGCTGCACATGAACTCAGGCCGCGCCACCTATACCTTCGTCACCGACACGCTGCCGGACAAGGCGGGCATCGATCCCCTGCTGTTGCTGATCGACCGCATCCCCAGCGACAACCTGAAAAAAGTGACGCTGCAAGAAGCAGGCACGCCTGGGAAGTGATCGCTGCGCGTTGTGTGCGAACCTTAGAATCTTCGATTTGTATCGTAGATCTCGATCGGCTTCTTTGGTCCAGCGCGAGCGGAGTCCTTTGGGACACGCGTGTTGGAACAAACAGGTCTGCGACGCTGTGTCAGACGAAACTCTTATACCTGGGAGGTTAGCTTCAAATCAGGAGGAGTGTCGTGCCGATCCGAATTGCGGAGATGTCCGAAGCAGATGCCATCATGGGTGTAATCAATGCTGCCTTCGGCCAAGCGGAACGCACCTTCGCTCCCGGAGATCGCATCGATCTCCAGGAAGTGCAGTCCAATTTGGACACCGGCGAATTCCTGGTCTCCGAGGAAGACGGAGAAATCACCGGATGCGTGTACGTGAAAATGCAGGGCGATAGGTCGTACCTCGGATTGCTGGCGGTCGATCCCCAGGCACAGCAATCAGGATTGGGATCGAAGCTGATGAACGCCGCAGAGGATCATTGCCGGAAGGCAGGTAGCCGAGTTATGGATATTCGGATCGTCAACCTGAGGAAGGAACTGCCGGACTTCTATCACCACCGCGGGTATGAAGACGCTGGCAGCGAGCCGTTCGCTGCCGGTTTCGCTCCGCTGGTCCCCGGCCACTTCGTGAAAATGTCAAAGCCGCTCTGAAGCAACTTCTCCTGGTCTAAACCGGGATGACCAGCAGCTCCTCCGCAATTTGCACCGCGTTCGACGCCGATAACCGTAGATTATCCGCTACGCCCCACAACCACAGCGCCGTCGGCACATTGGCATCATGATCGACGCGCGCCAACTGAATCCGGTTTTCTCCCGCCGCGGAAACATTCGTGGGCGGCGAGCCGGCCGCGGCCACTTGCATCCCCGCGCAGACCAGCGCCGCTTCCACCGCGCTGCGATCCGGCGGGGCGGGAAACTCCGCATAGCAACTAAAGGCGTAGCCGTAAAATGTGGGCGTCTGCACAATTTGAATGGCCGGAACCGGTGCGCGTCCGTCAACGTACTGGGCGATTCCCTTGGCGATGGCCGCTCGCACCCCAGCCAGATTCGTGCGGGACCCTGGGCCGAACGCGGACAACAAATTGAATGCAGCCTGCGCGTCGAAAACCGCCTGGGTGATCGGGCGAAACGAAAGCAGGCTGGTGGCCTGCGCTTCGAGTTCGTCCACCCCGTCCTGATCCAGTTCCGAGACCGGGGGATAAAACGTAATCGCCAGACGTACCGGCGAAAACTGCTGCAGGCCCGCCACCAGGCTGCAAGCGATCAGCACCGCGGTCGCCGGTGATGAATACGGCGCCGTGCCGGGCGCTCCGTTCTTGGAAGCCGGTGGCGGAGGCGGAAGCAATTTCGAGAGCGCTGGGATCCACGGGAAGGAGCCGGCTTCGTGCGCCAGGCCTCCGCTGAGGTCGATCACCGTAGCCCCGGCCCGCCGCGCGGTGAGCCAATCTCGGGCGGCAGATTCGGGGCTGCCCGCGAAGAACGCAAAACGCACACCTTCGAAACTGTCTTCAGCAAACGCGCGGATGAAGGAAGGTTCGCCGCCGGCTTCGGTAAGCGTGCCGGCTGCAGCCACTTCGTCGAGCAACACAAAATCGGTAGCCGGAAAATTGCGGTCTTCGAGAACTTGCTTCAGCTCTTTGCCGCGGAGCGACGAAGCTCCGGCAATGGCGACACGACAACTGCCGTCTGGGAGTCTGGTCATATTTTCCTAGGCTGGACGCGCCGCGTGTCTGTGGCGACGTAGGATTCGAATCAATTCGAGCACCGGACCATGTATCACGTAGAGGCCGCCCATCAGCACCAAGGTGAGCCGGGAATAAAAGACAACCGCGCCGAGCACTAACGCGCCCAGCACGATCACTGGACCGGAGGCGCGTCGTTGCTGCCATCGGATATCTTTGAAGCTGTAGTAGCGAACGGTGCTGGACATCAAAATGCCCAGAGCCAACACCAAAATCAGCGACAATATCGCGAAGACCACTCCTGGCACCGGACCGTAGGACGCATGCACCATCGCCGCGATCATGCCAGCAGCGGCAGGACACGGTAGCCCGACAAAATAGCGGGAGCCCCCGCCCGCGGGCGCCATGCCCTGGATATTGAAACGAGCTAGCCGCCACGCGCAGCAGGCGACGAAGATAAAGCAGAAAAGCCAACCGGCCTGGTAGATGTGCAGACTTTGCCCCATGGCGAGCGAGGGCAAGTCGCGCACGCCCCAGGCATATGTCAGGAACGCTGGGGCGATTCCGAAACTGACGATGTCGGCCAGAGAGTCGAATTGTTTGCCGAACTCACTGTTGGTGCCGGTAAGCCGGGCGACACGGCCGTCGAGGGCGTCGAACAGAATGGCGTAGCCGATCGCGCGGGCGGCGTGGTCGAGGTCGCCGATGCGTCCCTCCAGCGTGGCCAGGATCGCGTAGTAGCCACAGAGCAGGTTGCCTACGGTGAACAGAGTGGGGAGCAGATATACACCGCGGCGCAAATGCCGGTTGCGTGGACGAAGGACGCGCGGTCCAGCCGTTTCAGCGCGGGATTCGAAATCTTCGAACGATCCTAACTCGCTGTTTGCTTCGTTATTGATTTCCACCTCGCCAGAATACTCGATCCGCCCGCCACTTTGTCACCCAGAGCAACAACAATTTCCGCATCCGCGGGGAGCCAGACGTCTACCCGCGACCCGAAGCGGATGATCCCGAACAGTTCGCCCTTGCTCACTTGGTCGCCCGCTGCCTTCCAGCTAATCACTCGACGCGCGATCGCCCCGGAAATCTGCTTGAAAACCATTTCGCCCGCCGGAGTCTCGATGGCGATGACGTTCTGCGCGTTTTCCATCGATGCGCGGCTGCGAAAAGCTCCATAGAACTTGCCCGGCCGATACTCCACTTTGGTAACTCGTCCCGCCACCGGAGCGCGGTTCACGTGCACGTTAAAGACCGACAAGAAAATGCTGATTCGCTGGCCCGGGCGGGTTCCCATCGGCTCATCGACGATCACCACCACCTTGCCATCCGCCGGCGATACCACCGCGTCCGGTTCGGCGGGGATCACGCGATCCGGATTGCGAAAAAAATAACAAACGAAGACGCCCAAAATCAGAAAAACACCCGCGGGCCACTTCCACCCCACCCGCAGCAAAATGAGCCCCAGCACCAGCAGCGGCAATGCAAAACGATAAGCGTCTTTCACCATGTAGGGGCTGTCACACTCTCCGAAGACACCGCTATTGTGCCACACATCGAGGCGGACCGCGGGGCGTTCAGCGCACTTGCGCTTCGTGCTGGCTACGTTCGTGCTGGCGCCGGTTGACCAGCTCTTCGATCTGATCCTTCAGTAGCAACTTTGTCTTTTTCAGATTTATTTCGCGGGTGAGGTCGTCGTCCAAGTTGCGGTACTGCTCTTGAAGAATCTCTGCCAATTGCTTTTCACAGCGGGAGTGTTCTTGAGCCAGATGCTGAATTTCTGGATCGGAATTCATCAGCATCTTGCGAATGTCATTCGACGTAATGGCCATTCGTACCCTCCTCGTCTTGTCCAGATGCACTACATTCGCGCAACCTATCACAAATCGCGTTCGCCCGCCAAGGGGTACAGCCATGTATTTTGCAGTTAGATTGTTTTGTACCTCATCAGTACCCGTACCGTGGCGCAGGGTGGCTCTGGGCGGCGGGGCCGCAAACCAAAACTTCTCGCCAATCGAAAAAATGCGAGCGCAAACTGCAACGCACCAGCCGTGGTAGCAAAGCCACTAGAGCAATCGGGAGAGCAGCAGCGCGTCTTCGGTGGGAGACTGGTAGTAGTTGCGGCGCCGCCCAGTGATCTGAAAGCCGTGCCCCGCGTAGAATTCAGCAGCGGCAAAATTCGACTCGCGCACCTCGAGAAACGCCCTCGCCGCAGATTCCGCCTTCCCGCGGACTAGAACCTCGCCCAGCAGCGCGGTCCCAATTCCCTTCCGACGGCACGCCCCTGCGACAGCAATGTTCAGAATTTCGAGTTCCCCTGCAGCACACCGCGCCACCACGAATGCGCACACGCCGTTCGTATCGCCTTCCGCCACCAATACCAGGAACTGGCTAGCGGATAGATTTTCGTAAGCGCTCGATTCCCACTGAGCTGCAGCCGGACTGGCCTCCTGCATAGAGACAATCCGAGGAATATCGCCGGCTTCCATGGGACGAATCCTTACAGCCTCGGCGAGACTCACGGCCCTTTCCAAAGTAACTCGGCCTCGGTTGGCCGGATGTAGTTGGCGTCCAGCCGCAACGCATCCACCACCAAGCCGCACCGATGCCGGGCGATACCGATTCGTCCAACAGCCGGTGCCAGAAGCGCGGATACGGTCTCCCGGGCATGCCCCCGCCAGACTTCAGACTGCTCAATCGCAGCAGCTAACACCTCAGGAGTAGCGCTCACCAAGGCTACATGCTGCGCACTAACCGCGTTTCGGACCCCATCGCGACCGCTTAGCGGCATATCGGTAATGGTCTGTTCAACATAGGCCAGGAAGGCATCTGGGCTCATCGAGACTTCCTCGCCCACCAGCGTGAGTTCGTCTCCCGAACGCTCATAAACCGCACCGTAGACGCCGCCACGGCGCGCATCCACGTAAGCGGCCAATATCGGAGCGGCACTATGGCTCTGTGCCGCCAAAGCCTCGAGGCCGCTTACCGCAGCGACCGGGGTCCCAAACACTTCAGACCAGCCCTTCACCGCAGTTATGCCGACGCGCAAACCGGTAAACGATCCGGGTCCAGCAACGACGGAAAACAACCCAAAGTCGCGCACCGTAAGTCTCAATTCTTTCATCAGCAATTCAAGATGGCGAAACATTCGTGTGGAGTAGGCCTCATGACTATCGGTCATAACTGCACCAATAAGTCTCAAATTGCGAAGAATGGCGAGGCTACCGGAGGGCGCACTAGTGTCGAGAGCGAGCGAAATCATCGAGAAATGAGTATAGGGCAATTGGTAGGCCAAACATGCAAAAAACCGCATTAAAACGCCCTATTTAGATTCCGAAATTGTAATAGTTAGCTTGACGCAAATGACCCGTGTGCCTAATATGGAACTACGCGTTTCTCAGGGGAGGGCAGTCGCTCCTATGGACTTTAAACTAGGTGATAAGGTTGTTTATCCTAATCACGGTGTGGGCGTAATTGAACAGATTAGTTACGGTTACATGAATGGAAAGTCCGAAAAGTACTACATGCTGCGTATCGTCTCCAGTGGTTTAAAGGTGATGGTTCCGCAGACAAACATCGACAGTGTCGGCCTAAGAGCAGTGATTCGCTCCACTCAGGCTGGCGCCGTTTTTTCCTACCTCGAAAAAGGCCGCTCCGCATCCCATCACGACTGGAAGCATCGCTTTAAGGAAAATTCCGAGCGCATGCGCACCGGTTCGTTGATGGAAGTGGCAGCCGTCTTGAAAGGTTTGGTCGCCCTCAGCCGCACCAAGCCGCTTTCGTTCCGCGAAAAGAAGATGCTCGAACGTGCCAAATACCTGCTGATCAGCGAATTGGCCACCGTTCGAAACACTAGCGAGCAGATCGTCGAAACCAACCTGGTTCGCGCGCTGGCCAAAGCCCGGCTACAGATGCCGGAGTCGTTTGAACAACCGCTAGCCGACTAAGCTTTAGCGGTTCTTCGATTTTACCTGATGGGGCGCTGCGGCTGTTGCTGCGCCCCGCAGGTTCTCCTCTTTCGCAGCCCCCTTCGCAGCCTTTTTGATCGCTAACCGTCCGTCAACCCCTGTTTCGTGGCTTTTTGCCCCAGCCGCCTCCGCCCGGCGTTTCAATGCAAACTATCCAGCCAGAACGCGCATAAAAGCTGCATTTGGAGCCGATTCTTGCACGTTTCCCACCATTAGCCGCACGAACAGCATTTTCTCCCGTTTGTCCTGCGCCGCCTCCTTGCAGCCCATACGGACCGATTTTCCGGCGGTCCGAGAGCAGCGCGACCTGCGCATCCACCAACAACTCGACTTCCCTGACAATTCCGTCTCCTCCGTTGTAGCGTCCTTTGCCTCCGGAACCCCGGCGAATGGCGTAGCGGTGGACGCGCACGGGATAGACGTGTTCGAGGACCTCGACCGGAGTATTGAGCGAGTTGGTCATGTGGGTGTGGATGGCGCTAACGCCGTCGCGGGTGGGGCGGGCGCCCATGCCCCCGGCGATCGTCTCGTAATAGGCGAACGGCTGGCCGCCGTGGCCAGGACGGGTATCCGTCCCGCCAAAGGTGAAATTGTTCATGGTGCCTTGACTAGCGGCAGGGATCCGCCCTGGGATTGCCTTGGCGAGCGCGCGGAGGAGCGTATCCACGATGCGCTGCGAGGTTTCCACGTTACCTCCCGCGACGGCGGCTGGCAGGCGGGCATTCACCACCGTGCCTTCGGGAGCAATGACTTCGAATGGCCCCAGTAAACCGGACGTCGCGGGCACCGCGTCGTCGAGCAAACACCGGAAAACGTACATAACGGCGGATTCGGCGATGGCGCGCACCGCGTTTACGCTCCCTTGGCATTGCGGGGCTGAACCGGTGAAGTCCACCTGGGCGCGCTCGCCCGCGATGCGAATCGCCACGCGTATGGGTATAGGCTGGGCGCTGATGCCATCGTCGTCCAGATAGTCCACCGCGCGATAGGTGCCGTCCGGAATGTCCCGGAGCAGCGCCCGCATCATGCGCTGGGAATATTCCAAGAGATGGCCGCAATAGATGAGCACCTTGGTGAGACCATGTTTGGCGACGCTTTCGAGCACCCGGCGCTCTCCAGTACGGCAAGCGGCGATTTGGGCGGTGAGGTCACCTTCCCGCTCGTGCGGGGAGCGGGTGTTGGCGAAAAGCAGCGCGAGCACATCCCGGTTCAGGCGTCCCGCCTGCAAAATTCTTACCGACGGAATGCGCAACCCTTCCTGGAAGATTTCACGAGCCAGGCCCATGGAACCCGCGGATGCGCCACCCACGTCGGCGTGGTGCGCACGATTGGCCACGTAGAAAGCGGGGCCGCGGCCGGGGTGGCCGGGAATGTACACTGGCATCACCACGGTGAGGTCCGGGAGATGCGTGCCGCCGGCGTAGGGATCGTTGAGCAGCGCGGCGTCGCCCGGAGCCAAGTCAAGCTCCCGCACCGCCCATTGCACCGAAGCAGGCATCGATCCGAGGTGCGCTGGCATGTGATCGCCCATGGCGATCGCCTGCGCCTCGGCGTCGAAGATGCTGCAGGAGTAGTCGCGGCGCTCCTTGATGTTCGGCGAGAAAGAGGACCGCCGCAGAACCGCTCCCATCTCTTCGGCGATAGAATGGAAGAGGTTTTTGAGAATTTCCAGTTGGACGGGATCGAAGCTGGGCGATTTCCTTTTCATTTAGATGGCCTAGCGTGCGTCAGCAAGAGATTTTCGTAGGCATCCACACGGGCGCGCCAACCGGGCGGCACCAAGGTGGTGCCGCTGTATTCGGTAACCACCGCGGGGCCGGTGAAGCGGTTTCCGGCGCGGAGAAGTCCGCGATCGTATACCGGCGTTCGGCGAATTACTCCGCTGAAATGGATGGGGCGCACGCTCGAGATGGCCTTTCTCGCGTCCGCAGTACGCTCGCGTGCACGCGGCAGCGCCGGCTTGGGCACGATGCCGGTGGCGCGTATGCGGACGTTGACCACTTCCACCGGACGAGCCCGGTCGGCGTAGCCATAGCGCCGCGCGTGTTCCTGGTGAAAGCGATGGACGAAGTCGATCGCTGCCGGAACCATCAGATCGAAGGACTGTCCAACGTATCGGACATCGAGCAATCTTTCGAGCCGAACTTGGCCGGCTGAAAAACCTTCGCCGCGCATTTCATGCGCGGCGAGGCGAGCGAGCACGCTGAAAGCGTGCTGCAGATCGCGATCAAGACCCTGGTTCCGCTCGCGGCGGCGGGGCGACTGCCCCTCCCCGTCGAGCGGAACCTTCATCAGTACAGTCCGCGAAAAATCTTTCACCACGTCCGCGCGAAGAATGCCCAGCGCCGACAGCCCTCCGGGAAACTTAGGGACTAGGACGCTGCGCATCCGCAACGCCGCGGCCAGCCCGCACGCATGCAGGCCACCCGCACCTCCGAAGGCGACCAGCGCGTAGTCGCGCGGGTCGTAGCCGCGTTCCACGGAGATCACCCGAATCGATTTCTCCATGGCGGTATCGGCAACATCGAGAATTCCTTGCGCGAAAGATTCCACCGATGGCATTCGCCCGCGGGCACACTCCATCCACAGCCGCGTGCGGCCTTCATTCAGTGGAAATTCTCCGCCGAGCAACGCATCCGCGCCAAGGTGGCCGAGAATCAAGTGCGCGTCGGTGACGGTTGGCTTTTCTCCGCGCCCGTACGCGATGGGTCCGGGATCGGCTCCCGCGCTTTCAGGTCCGACGCGGAGCGCGCCGGCGCGGTCAAACCGGGCCATCGATCCGCCACCCGCTCCCACAGTGTGGATGTCGAGCATCGGAACCGCAACGGGCAGGCCAGCCACCACCGATTCCGCGGTGGTGCGAACTCCGCTGGAGGCGGTCGTACCTCCAGCCGTTTCGATCAGCGCAACGTCGGTAGAAGTGCCCCCCATATCGAAGCTGATGATCCGCGGCAGGCCGGCAAGCTCCGCGACGTACCGTGCGCCGAGCACACCGCCGGCAGGCCCGGAGAGAATGGTCCGGACCGGCCCGCGCGCAGCTACCGCAGCCGAACAAACCCCGCCATTGGACTGCATCACCCGAACGGAATGGAGCCGCGGGCCGCGACCCTGGCTCTTCGCGCGCTGTCCCGGGAGATCGCTTGCGAAGGATTGCAGATTCCGCAGATAGCCGGCCATCACCGGCGCGAGGTACGCGTTGGCCGCAGTGGTCGCGGTGCGCTCAAACTCCCGGATCTCCGGCAGAATTTCGTGGGAGACGGAGACCGCATGGCCCCCCGCGCGCAGGCGGCGTGCCAGCATTCGCTCGTGCGCGGAATTCACGAAGGAGAAGAGCAAACAAATGGCCACAGAATCGCCGCGGCAGGCACGAACGCGGCGGACGATGCGGTCGAGCTCTGCGGATGTAGGTCGCAGAATTACATTTCCGTTGGCGCCCACGCGCTCGCGCAAACCCAAACGCCGCTCGCGCGGAACCAATGGCGGTTGGGGGCTAGCGAAGAAATCGTAGAGTTGGGGACGCGCCTGCCGCCCGATCTCGAGTACGTCCTCAAAGCCCGCGCTAGTGACCAGCACCACTTTTCCGCCGCGTCTCTGGAGCAAAGCGTTGGTGCCGACGGTGGTGCCACAGATAAGTTCCGCGGCGAGCGGCGCGCCGGATTCTTGCTGGCCCCCAGCACGGTCGATGGCGGTACGGATCGCCGCGGCCGGGTCCGCGGGCGTCGATGGTATTTTCAGAATTTGCAGGGCTCGGCCGCGGAGGAAAACACAGTCGGTAAACGTGCCGCCGGCGTCGATGGCGATGCGAATCATTCGCCGCAAATCATGCCACAAGAACGCGCGCGTCCGGCACGGATTCCGCCGGAGCGCGTGAGTTCCGAGATTCGCCTGGGATCAGGCCGACGCGGATTTCCCCAGAATCGCCTCGATTTGGGAAATGTGATTCAGGTCGTGACCGGCAAACATCAACACGATCCGCTCCATGCTCTCCTCTCCGCGTTCGGAATGGTTGCCGTAGTGCTTCCACTGCGGAGGATCAAGAGACGCGAGCAGATCAAGATTGGCTTCGCGAAGAGTGCGAAATAGCTGAAGAGACTTATGAGGGTCGCGCTTCGAATACTTCCCTGCCGCGGCCCAGTCGTCCTGATCGAACCCGATTATCGTGCAGCCCGGCGCGCCGAGCACCGCCCGCATGCGGTAGCCGCCGACGAGTTCGGTTTCTGAAAGATGCGCCAGGATTTCGGTGATCGACCATTTATCCGGGGCCGGGCGTTTGGCAAGTTTCTCGTTGGATACGCCCTGAATCAGCCGCTCAATGTGCGCGATCGTGGTGGATTGAATCTTCAGTGGGTCTTTGCCGGCGACCAGGCCGCTGATGCGCTTCTTGTATTCTTCGACCGTTTCTTTGGCCATCGTTCACTCCTCCGTAAGTTCGCCCCTGAGGCTTCGATTCTAACTACCGGTGGCGTCAACGCCAAGAGCGGCGTGGCAAGCTGGCACGCAAGAAGGAGTCAAATTGGACTAGGTACCGGCTGCGCTTTCCGTGGAGATCGCTGCGGGGATGGTTTCCAAATACGCCACAAAATCGTCCAGAATCACCGGAGTTCCGAAGCCATGGAGACCAAATGCGGGTTGCCATCAGCGTGAAACTTTCTCTCGCATCGCGCTACAATTTTCGAGGACACCGAGTACGATCATCGGTTGGATTCGCCCGCGGGTTCAAAGATCGCCTCAATGGGCTGCTGGAAGAGCCGCGCAATATCGAACGCAAGCGGAAGGCTGGGGTCGTATTTCCCGGTTTCAATTGCGTTCACAGTTTGGCGCGATACGTGGAGGTTCGCAGCGAGTTCCGCCTGCGACCAGCCGCGTTCTGCTCGAAGAACTCGGAGCCGATTCTGCATTGCTGACTAGCTCGCCTTGGATAACTCGAGGGGTTGGGCCAGTCCAATTAATCGGGCTAACTGCTCCGAAGTGGCGTTACCGACTAGCCGATTCTTCCCCACCTCCACTACTGGTACAGTAAAAATTCCTCTACTCATGAGAATTTGGGGCTTAAGTGTCACGTCAATTTCTTGCAGAGTGAATTCCATTTCCTTTTGCAAACCTTGCAGGCGCTGCAATACAATTGGGCAAAACGGACAACTGAAAAAACTGTAAAAAGTGACGGCGACGCAAGCCTTGGATAACTTTGCCGGAAATTGGTCACCGACTCGCCCATAGCCCAGGAAACGAGAGATTTTGGGGAAACATCGGTACAGAACTAACCTTACGGACGGGACCAGGACCAACCATAACAGCCCTCCTATCCAGTGACGCTCGTATCCCATGTAGGCCAATCCCGCTAAGTACACTAGCCACGAAAGGATAAGGCTCGGAACGCTACACTGCTGCTGCTTAAAAGGCGATCGGCTCGTGGTCATCGATACCTCCAGGCGGAAAAGGCGTAGGCGCAAGCCCAAATAAGCATCATGAAAGTTCCGATGTCGTTGCCAGGTGTGCGGTAAATTCCTGCGCGATCTAGACCCGCGAAGATGAACGTGAGACTGAGGGTTAGCACGAACGCACTAAATACCGACTCCAGGCAGATTCTCTTCTGCAGTTCATCCATCCTCTGGATGGCGCGCACTAATGCCAGCATGAAGAACATCGCCGGAAGGAGCGGCAACAGACTCACCATACGTAGCGTCGCCTGGGGTAATCCCCGCCTCAGGAGCCACTCGACCACAATCTCCGTGCCGAGAGCGATAACCGCCCACACGAAGACCGGTCTGGTAAAGCGGGAGCGGCAGGTGGGAATGGTGTCCATAATAGATAAACCTCTTCAGTAGTGTAAATGTTCCTTGTCATTATGTCAAGGTTCATTTACATAGAGTGATCGGCAACTCGGCGGTCTAGGCTCTCATTTAGCGTGGTCGGCTACGGACTCTCGATCGCTGCAGCTCGAGAGCGATAAACAAACTGGATCGGAGAAGCATTGCGAGCGCAGCTCGCGCTTCACACCAGGACTGCCTATTCCCTCCAGCGTTTGGCGCTTCGCGAAATAGGTGTGCGTCCGCTTTCAGCGGATTGACATGAGGGAGTTACGGATTGCGATATGAGGATGCAGGGGCCCAGGTTACCTGCCGGGCGACAGGGTAACCAGCTACCTGATCTTGCGTCTTGATGGCTTGGTTCGAGCCAGGAATTGACTCGCCACAGAATGTTTTTCAATCAACGCTGTGTCGAATGCGTCGAATGGCGCTCACATTGACTTGGCCTGAGGCACAGCCTAAGATTCCTCCGCCAGGAGCGTTGCGCCAATCATGATCGGCCAAACTATTTCGCACTACCGGATCATCGAGAAGCTGGGCGGTGGCGGGATGGGTGTAGTGTACAAGGCTGAGGACACCCGGCTGCATCGCCCGGTCGGCCTGAAATTCCTTCCCGAGGAATTGGCGCGCGACCCGCAGGCACTGGAACGCTTCCGGCGTGAAGCCGAGGCCGCTTCCGCGCTCAACCATCCCAACATTTGCACCATCTACGATATCGGCGAAGAGAATGGCCGCGCCTATATCGTTATGGAGTTTCTGGACGGCCGGACCCTGAAGCACCTGATCGGCGGCCGCCCGATCGAAACAGAGACTCTGTTCAATCTGGCCATCGAAATTGCCGATGCGCTCGACGCCGCTCATGGAGAAGGCATCGTCCACCGCGATATCAAGCCAGCCAACCTATTCGTCACCAAACGAGGGCACGCGAAAATACTGGATTTCGGTTTAGCCAAGTTGACCCTAAAACGCGATGGCGTGGCTTCAGACGCCACGCTCGCCACCAATGAGATGGCAGGAGTGAACCCAGAGCACCTCACCAGCCCGGGTACTGCCGTCGGCACGGTCTCCTACATGTCTCCCGAGCAGGTGCGGGCCAAGGAATTGGACGCCCGAACCGACCTGTTCTCCTTTGGGGCGGTGCTCTACGAGATGGCTACCGGGACCCTGCCCTTCCGGGGAGAAAGCCCTGGTGTGATCTTCCATGCGATTTTGGAACGAGCCCCGATGGCTGCGGTACGCCTGAATCCCGATCTGCCGACCGATTTGGAGAGAATCATCAACCGAGCGCTGGAGAAAGACCGCAATCTGCGTTATCAGCATGCCTCGGATATGAAAGCCGAGTTGCAGCGTCTGAAGCGGGACACCGACTCGGGCAGGTCGGCATCGGCTGTTCCACAATCTTTTGACGATGTCCGCTCGGCCGAAAGCGAGAGTCTAGCCTCCACGCCGGCATCGTCATCTGCGCGGGCCAATATCGCTTCCTCCCGCGAGTCCGCAGTTCGGGCGGATAGCGGCGTGGGAGTAAGGGGGCAAGTCGAAGCGGCGCATGGATCCAGCAGTTCGGTTGTGGTTGCCGCTGCGAAGGAGCACAAGGGAGCGCTCATCACCGGGATTGTGATCGCGCTTCTGCTGATTGCGGGTGCGGGATACGGCCTCTACTCATTTTTCGCGAATCGAACCGTGACCACCCCTTTTCAAACGTTCGCCGTCACCCAAGTAACCAACTCGGGCAAGGCCGTTCTCGCAGGGATTTCGCCGGACGGCGGATGCTCGTTTGATTCGCAGCCCCGGGTTTTCACCGGACGGCAGCTATATCTTCTACCGCAAGGCGACCAATGCCAGCGGGAGCGAATTCCGTGTGTATCGAATGCCGGTGCTCGGCGGCGCTCAGCAACTCTTGCTGCGGGATGTTGACTCCGGTCCAACGTTTTCGCCTGACGGCAAGCGCATGGCGTACATACGCGCCAACGACCCAGAAACCGGAAAGTATCGGCTGCTTTCCTCGAATCTGGACGGAGGCGACGAAAAGATTCTCCAAATCGCTCCGCTTCCTACGCCGGGCTCTCTCGACTGGTCGCCCGACGGGAAGCGAATCGCCTTTCTTTCCTACTCCCAGGGGAACGCCCAAGGACAGATCAGCACCTTGGAGGTGGCCAGCAGCAAGGAGTCTCCGCTCACATCGTTCCCGGACGTGGTTTTCGGAGGGTTGGCGTGGACTCCCGATGGACGGGGCCTGCTCGTGAATCATCGCTCCTCCGGCTCGCCCACCCCCCAGATCGGCTTCGTGTCCTATCCGGGCGGCCGGTTCCACTCGCTGACCAACGACACCCGCGGCTATCAAGCGCTGAGTCTTTCGGCCGACGCCAAGACCATGGTCTCGATTCAGCAACAACGGTCTGATTCCGTTTCCCTCCAGCCCATGACCGGCAAGGCGGCCCCGGCGATGGTTCCGGGCCTCCCCAACCAGGCTGAAGTCCGAGGCGTGGGCTGGGACAACCATGGAGATTTGATCGTCACCACAACCACGTCCATCCTGCGAATGTCGGCCGACGGCAGCCGGCAAACGACTCTCCTGACCGACCCATCGGAGACCCTAGATTTTTCGTCGGTTTGTCCTGGAGGGGGGCCGATTCTTTTCAGCACGTATCTTCGGGAAGGAAAGACGTCATACAACATCTGGCGTATCGATGCGGATGGATCTCATCCCAAGCAACTCAGCAGCGGTAAAGCGGACCGGTTGCCGCTCTGCTCAGCGGATGGAGCATCTGTTTACTACCCTGATTTCGCTACATTTCGGATCATGAAGATGCCCATCGACGGAGGTTCTGCGGAACTCATTCAGGCTAGCGCAGTACCCGGCGGATATATGTTGGGCGCATTGAACTTTTCGCCGGACGGCAGGTGGATGCCGGAGCTTGCCTCGGTCAGCGATATCGCCGCGCAAACCAGCACGCATAAGATTGCTCTCGTTGATGTCAACGCGAACTCCCAAGCGTCCACGAAATATCTCGAACCCCGCGCGGACATAGCTGTGCCCATTGCGATCACTCCGGACGGCAAGGCCGTCGCTTATAACACTATCGAAAACGGTGTTGGCAACGTATGGGCGCAGCCGCTCGACGGCTCGCCGGGCCATTGGCTGACCACCTTCACCTCGGACCGAATTCGTGCTTTCCAATTCTCCCCCGACGGCAAATCGCTCGCCGTCGCCCGCGTGCATATTATCTCCGACGTAGTTCTCTTGCGCGACACCCCGGCAACGTCTAAATAGCTACGCGCCCGCCCGTAACTCTCGGCTTTGCCTACGGAAAGGCGCCGCACGAGCGCCCCGAAGGTGAAAGGATTGTCTGTTTTGGAAACTTATTTGACGTTTCGCCCCGCCTGATTTTCGCTGCGAATACAATTGTTGTTGGGAAAACGGCCGATAGTACTACGTGGCCCGTGGCAGTGAACCAATTCCTGCCCCCAGGTGGCGAAATTCATGACTACCCACAAAGCACGACCGGCCAAACCGGAGGAGCAGGAACTCGAAGATAAGCGCAAGGAGCGGACCCAACTTGAATCCGACCTAGCCGATCGCGAGCTGCGCCTCACCAACCTGCACGCGGAACTCTCCGCCTTTGAGCGCCAATACCTTCGGCAGGTCGGTCTGCGCTACGCCGAACTCGATGAGCTGAAAGCACTGCTGGCCGAGAAGATGGTCGAGCATGACCCGGGACAGGAGCGTCTGCACCGCGCCGCCGAGCAAGCTCGCTCCCGCGCGCAGGAATCCCAGGCCGCGGCTGGCGCCGAGGGGCTCAAAGCGCCGCCAACTTTTACGCCCACCGCGGAAATCAGGAGCGTATACCGGGAAGTCGCGCGCCGGGTTCATCCCGACCTGACTTCCGACCGCGCCGATCGCGCCAAGCGGCAAACTTTGATGGCCGCAGCCAACGCGGCCTACAAAACCGGCAACGTAGCCCGCTTGCACACCCTGCTGGCCGAATACGAAGCGAGCCCGGAAGCAGTGAAAGGCGAGGGCGCAGGAGCGGACCTGGTGCGGGTGATCCGGCAAATCAGCCAGGCGCGCAACCGAATTTCCGAAATTGAAGCGGAGATCGAGCAGATCATTCGCTCCGATGTCTTCCAGCTACGCGTCCGTTGCGAGGAAGCACAGCGCGCAGGCCGCGACCTATTCCAGGAGATGGCCCGGCGAGTCGAACAGCAGGTAGCGCATTTGCAAGCGCGTCTGCAAGACCAGCCGGTGGAGGTGGGTTCATGAGGCACACGCGAACGGAGCCGAAATTCAACACCACCACGATCTCGAACCGGGCTTCCCGCGCGCTCGCCGCGCAATCTGCGGCGCTGGTCCGCCGGGGCCTGCGTGACCTGGCGCGCGACTCGAATTGGCTGATCAAAAAGCTCTTCACTCGGCGGATGAACGAATTGCAGATCTCACCGGCCGGCCAGGTGTGCGCCACTTCCTACGATGCCCGCGCCGGCCGCGCCCGAATTTCGATCTTCGATATCGAGCTGAGCGTTCCGGCATTTAATCTGGACGTTCCGTACGACCAACCGCCCGAAAGACCCGCGCGGCGAGCGTCGTTCGTTTGGTCCCCTGACGGGCGATACGTGGTGGCCGCCGCTCCCGACGGGTCGCAGGAACTGCACTTGTTGGACGTCCCGGCCCGCTCTCACGTGCGCTTGCTGAATACTTTCGATTACGCCTCGGAAACGTTGACCTGGTCAGCCAGCGGAAATTATTTTGCGGCCAGTTTTGCGGCCGGCGATTTTTCCTCGATCCGTTTGTGGCGCAAAGCCAACGATCAGGAACTTTCACTGGGCCGGGCGGAAGGGGAAATCGCGGTGGCCGACTGGATCGCCGCACGCCCGGGGAGTGAGGTCGCTGAGGATGCGGGATCGTTTCAGAACTACGGGACGCTGGCGCTTAGCCCGGGCGATGAATGGCTGGCGGCGGTGGCAGAGATCGACGGTGATTGGGCCGACGATTATCTGCTACTGGCGCGGGTGCCTTCTCTGCGCTTGGCAGATATTCACGCCGGCCAGGGTCACATCACCGACGTCAGTTGGAGCGGTGGCCCCCAGCAGCTTGTTTATTGCGCGTCAGGTCAAGCCTTCCAGCTAAACCTGGAATCGCGCGAAGCCACCCCGATGCCTTTTGCTGCGGAATTGTTCCGCTGCCATCCCACACAGCCCATCGCCGGTTGCTTTGCTTCGTGGCTGAAAAATTCCGCGAAGGGGCGGTTATTCGTGGCGAATTTGGACGATGGTACGGTAATCGATGAGTGCCCCGCCGAAGGCGTGGTGGATATCCGCTGGAGTGGAGATGGCACCAAGCTGTACGCGGTGAGCCAGGGTGGATTGGCCTACGCCTACGAAGTATCGATCTAGGCTGAGGCTCGGCGCTACGCGGACGAATCTACGCTAGCGGGAGATTCGGTTCAGCGTTCAGGCTTCCGTCCGCGAAGTCCTTGGCCACGTACTTGGGGTAGGCCGCGGCCGCGATCATCGCGGCGTTGTCGGTTGATAGCGCCCGGCTGGGAAAGAAAACTTCCAACCGGCGTTTCTGCGCTTCTTCTTCGAAGGTCCGGCGAAGCTGCCGGTTTGCTGCCACTCCTCCCGAAACTAGTACCGACTTTGCGCGAAACTGTTCGGCGGCGCCGAGCGACCGCGTCACCAGATTGTTCACCACGGCATTTTGGAAGCTGGCGACCAGGTCCAGCGTGGCGGGCGAGCACAGTGGGCGCAACTGCGAGGCTCGCCGCTCTCCGCGCGCCAGGGCTTGTTTGCGCTCCGCAATTTCGGATTCAAATTCCGGATGGCGGCGCAGATGATAGAGCATCGCGGTCTTGATCCCGCTGAAACTAAAATCATATCGATTGCCACTCATTTTCGGGTCGTTGAATCTAATCGCTTCCGGGTTGCCGTCTACGGCGAGCTGGTCGATCACCGGTCCGCCGGGATAGCCGAGGCTGAGCATGCGGGCAACTTTGTCGTACGCTTCGCCGGCAGCATCGTCGCGGGTGCCGCCGATGCGTGAATAAACGAAACGTAGCGGCGGGCCGGCATCCGGCGCATCAGCGTGGAACCCGGATTCGCGGCCTACTGAATACAGGATGGTGTGCCCTCCGGAAACGATCAAGCACACCGCGGGGAGTGCGGGTTGGCGCGCTTCGGAGTGGGCTTCAAGAAAAACGGCATGGATGTGCCCCTCGAGGTGGTTTACCGGAATGAGCGGCTTACCCAGACCGCAGGCCAGCGCCTTGCCGTAGGTGATGCCGACCAGTAGCGCGCCGACCAGACCGGGCCCTTGGGTCACCGCGACCGCGTCGAGGTCTGCCAGGTGCACGCTGGCCTGCTCCAAAGCTTCACGGACCACCGGCACGATCTGGCGCAGATGTTCGCGGGAAGCGAGTTCGGGCACCACACCGCCAAACTTGCGATGAATGTCAATTTGCGAGGAAACCACGCTGGAAAGAATTGTTCGGCCGGACGCAACCACCGCCGCGGCGGTTTCGTCACATGAGGATTCGATGCCCAGGATAAAAGGTCGCGAGTGGATAGTCGAAAGGGTCAAGGCAGAAAGTGTGCCGGAAGAGTGTATTCCAGAAGATTCATGTTAGCACATCGCCCAAATTCAATAATTAGCAGCGATTAATTTGACGTTCGCCTTTTTGGGCGCTAACCTTTTCACTCGACACATCGGAGATCATCGCACATGGCATCTCGAAAGCGACGCGTTCGAAAAGCGGTACTTCCCGTGGCTGGCTTGGGCACTCGGTTCTTACCCGCCACCAAAGCCATGCCCAAAGAAATGCTCCCGGTGGTGGATAAGCCGCTCATTCAATACGCGGTGGAGGAGTGCATTGCTTCGGGGATTGAGCACGTCATCTTCGTCACCGGCAGGCGCAAGAATGCCATCGAAGATCACTTCGATTCCGCACCGGAGCTCGAGCATTTCCTAGAAGAACGCGGAAAGCCCGATCTCGCGGAAATGGTCCGGCAGATTAGCGGTGGGATTCGTCTGAGCTACACCCGGCAGAGCGAGGCGCTGGGTCTGGGCCACGCGGTGCTCACGGCGCGGGACCTGGTGGGCGACGAGCCATTTGCGGTGCTGCTCGGCGATGTGATCATGACCGGCGAACAGCCGGCTACCCGCGCGCTGATCGAGATTTACGAAGATACCGGCCAGGGCGCGATCATCGTTCAGGACGTGCCCAAGAATCGCGTGCATCTCTACGGAATCGTGGACGCGGAACTGGACACCGAGCGGCGCCGCGGCGGAACGCTATTAAAAATTCGAGACCTGGTCGAGAAGCCCAAGGAGAAAGACGCGCCCTCGACGCTCGCGGTGACCGGGCGCTACGTACTGCCGCCGGAAGTGTTCGATTACCTCGAGGGAACCAAGCCGGGCTCAGGCGGCGAGATTCAGTTGACCGATGCTCTACGCCAAGTGGCGCTCGATCCGGGGTTGTGGGCGTCGATCCATCAAGGACATTCCTACGACGCTGGCGACAAGCTGGGATTTTTGATCGCTACGGTGGAACTGGCGCTGCAGAATCCGTCGCTGGGCAGCGACTTCCGGGAATATTTGCGCACCATGATTTTGGAGACGATCAAGGCCTGAGTTGGCAACGCTGGCAGCAGTCACCGCGCGGACTGGGTGGTCCCCGCAGGGCGCTTCACTTCGCCTTTTTCCGGGATTCCTTCGAATCTTTGGACGAACTAGATTCTTTCGACGACGACTCTTTCGACGACGATGATTCCTTTGACCCCGACGCAGGTGTGCCGCTGGTTTCCGAGGTCTTCGCGTCGGAGGTCTTCGCGTCGGAGCCGCCCTCGGATTTAGAGTCGGACTTGGATTCTGATTTCTCGCCGGAGGGCGGCTGGCCGGTCTTGCCGCCGTAGTCGGAAACGTACCACCCGGTACCTTTGAATTGGATGGCCGGAGCCGACGCCAGCCGCGGGGCTTTCCCGCCGCACTTGGGGCATTTCGCTATTTCCGGCGCGTCTACCTTTTCAATTTTCTCGAAGCGATGGCCGCACTTGGTGCACTTGTATTCGTACAGGGGCAATTCAAACTCCTCTCATTTCACGGCATGTGGGCGATCGGTGCGCTATCTAAAAAAATTCTATCACGCGTATGGGTGGGGCGCACCTCACCAATTCCCGGTTGCCTGGCAACCCCCCGCGCCCGCGCGCTCCGCTCGGGTCGCCTGGGCCGTCTCCGTTCCGGCTACCAACAGCGACTACCAGCAGCCGCTGCTCACCTCGTGTTCCCCGTTTTCTTTCGAGACCGCTAGCGTGCTAGCCTTGGCCCGGCGAAAATTGATCCTGCCCGCACACTTCTGAACATGACCGACGCTACTCAGAAAAACTCCGGATGCTTGTACTTGGTGGCTACACCAATCGGCAACCTCGAAGACATCACCCTGCGCGCGCTGCGAATTCTCCGCGAAGCCGCAAAGATTGCCTGCGAGGATACCCGCCACACACGCAAGCTCCTGGCGCACTACGAGATCCACGCCACGCTGGTGAGTTATCACGAGCATAACGAAATGGCGCTGGCACCGAAACTGGCCGCTGCGATCGCGGCCGGTGCGACGATCGCGCTGGTGACCGACGCGGGCACGCCTTCGATTTCCGACCCCGGCCATCGGTTGGTCACCGCGTGTTTGGAGCTCGGGCTAGCGGTCGTGCCGGTGCCCGGGGCTTCCGCGGCGATCGCCGCGGTGACCGCTTCGGGACTGCCCGCGGATGCGTTTACCTTTGTCGGATTCCTGCCTAGCCGCAGCGGTGAGCGCCGAAAGGCCATTCGCGATCTGGCAAACGAACCGCGCTCGCTGGTTTTCTACGAAGCGCCGCACCGGCTGATCGAGTCGCTGGCCGACGCACGCGAGATACTGGGTAATCGGCGGGCCGCCGTGGCGCGCGAATTGACCAAGGTTTATGAGGAATTCCTGCGAGGCACACTCGAGGAGCTGCTGGCGCACCTTCGCGAGAAACCTCCGCGCGGCGAGACCACCGTGGTGATCGCTCCAGGGGATCCTGCTTCGCTCGACGCGGCGGATTCCGGCGATCGGATGAAACTTCCGCTGGCACAGCGGGTGGCGGAGATCGAACGCGAACAAGGCGTCGACCGCAAAGCCGCGCTAAAGATTGCCGCCCACGAACGCGGCATTAACAAACGGGAAGCCTATAAGCAGTTGCTGGCTTCGCGAGACGAAGAGGCGTAGCGGAATCGAACGCCAGATTACGCGATGGGGGCGGGACGGGGCGCACCGGCGGCGGGATCGTCGGCAGGCGTTCCGACGCGGTCTGCGAAAAATTCATCGACCCGCGCCAGAATCTCATCGGGCGTGTAGGAATGATGCACAGCGTGACGCAGCGCCGTACCGTTGCGCACCCCGTAGGTGAACGAAGTGGCGAACTGCTTCATCTTCCCCACCGCGTCGGGTATTTCTGAGCTGGCCAGATTCCGAAAATAGCCGGAGAGCAACTGATAGCGATCGAGCTCCGTAGGTTCATCGTAACGGCCGGTGGCCAGAAACTGCGCGAGCTGCTGAAAAATCCAGGGATTGGTGGGGGCGGCGCGCCCGATCATTACCGCGTCGCAGCCGGTTTGCTGGACCATGCGCACCGCATCTTCCGGAAGTTTGATGTCTCCGTTGCCGATGACCGGAATTTTCACCGCTTCCTTCACCGCGCGAATCACGCTCCAGTCGGCGTTTCCGGCATAGCCCTGCACGCGCGTCCGCGGATGCACCGCGACGGCTTCGATGCCGTTGGCTTCGGCCATGCGCGCGACTTCAACTGCCACGATGTTGTGCTCGTCCCAGCCCGAACGGATTTTAATGGTCAGCGGAATCCGGATCGCCTTGCGAACCGTCGAGAACATGCGGTCGAGCAGCGGCAAATCGCGCAATAGCCCCGATCCGCCGCACTTCACCACTTTTTTCACCGGGCAGCCCAGGTTGATGTCGACGTGATCGAAGCCCAGATCCTCGGATAGTTTTGCGGCCGCCGCCATCACTTCTGGCACTGCGCCGAAAATCTGCGCGGCGATGGGATGCTCATCTTCTTCGAAAAAGAGGTAGTGCAGGGTGCGCGCGGAATTTCGCGTGAGGCCTTCGGCGCTGGTGAACTCGGTCATGATCAGGCCGCAACCGCCGAGATTGCGGATCACCCGCCGGAAGACGGTGTCGGTCACGCCGGCCATCGGCGCAAGGATGGTAGCGGGACGAATGGCCAAATCGCGGATTTTGAGGTTGGTTGGAAACATGTTCGCTCGCTAGAGCAGCGATTCGTCCAGCCGTCGGCGGTTTGCTTGCGACGCCCGCTCGGCGTTCCCTTCTGCCCCACATTCCGCCACCCGTTCGGATAACGACGAGGAGGCGGGCGCTGCTCCCGCGGCGGACGCCGTTGCCGCAGGGCGTTCAGCCGCAACGGATGAACCGCGTGGCAGTGCCGCTCCAGCCGAGCGAAGCGACCCGGTGCGCGCGATTCGCACGCCGGAGTTGTGAAGCTGGGAAAGCAACGCTTCAGGCGAGCCGCCAAAAAAGTTCTCGATCACTTGTCCTACCGCGTGGGTGCGGGCCTCCTCGGCGCTGAGGTTCGCGCGGTAGAGATAGGCGCGGCCCACTTTGGAGCGTTCCACGGCGCCCTTGCGCGCCAGGCGATCGAGGATGGTCATGATCGTGGTATAGGCGCGCGGACGTTGTGGCGCGATGCGGTCGCGCACATCGCGAACCGTGGCCGGTCCTAAAATCCAGAGCGCGTGCATGCAATCGAGTTCGAGCGGAGCCAACTCCAGCAGCGAGCGCCGGTGTTTCGCACCGGAGGTGGAGCCGGACGAACCCCCGGCAGCGGCCGGGATCGCCAGCCCAGACAGGTGGGTTTCGATGTTCTCTCCGGTCATGATTTGCCTGCAGCCCCCGGATCGAGCAAGCTCCGCTGCGCGGGAGCCGGCGCGGCGGTGGAGCGGGTGGCAGCCGAATTGTTTTGGCGGCCTGCGGATTCGATGGTCCTCTCCGTCGGGTGCAGAAATTCACTGGTGCGCAACAGCGGCCGGCGCAACGAAGGATTGCGCTCGGTCCACTCGTCGTCGCTATGGACGGCGGCGGCATCCAGAGTTGCGCGCATCGCCCCCATCTTGGAATCCAGATCGTCGATGAAATTCAGAACCACCGCCTCGCGAAATTGCGGCAGCGCGGGCGAGCCGAATTCATGCGTGCCGTGATGGCTGAGCAAAAGATGCTCGACCAGCGTAGCCAACTCGGGCGGAAAACCGGCGATCGCTTCGATTTTCTTCCGCACCATCGCAAAACCGATCGAGATGTGTCCCAGCAGGCGCCCTTGCGTGGTGTAGCCGATGCACCGCTCGTAAGAAAGCTCTTCCAACTTCCCAATGTCGTGCAGCACCGCGCCGGTAATCAGGTAATCGAGATCGACGTCGGGATAATGCCCAGCCACCCCGCGAGCCAGCCCGCAAACGCTCACCACGTGTTCCAGCAGGCCGCCGAGGTAGGCGTGATGCATGGTCATGGCGGCCGGGGCCAGGCGCAGCTTAGGCTGGATGGCAGGATCGTCGACGATCGACGTCAGCAGGCGCTGCAGCCAGGGGTCGCGCACTGCGGCGATGTGCTCGTGCAGCTTGGCTAGCAGCGCATCGATATTTTCCCGGGTGTGCGGAAGGAAGTCCTGCAGGTCGTACTCTTTTTCGGTCACCGGCAGGATCTGCTCGAGAGTGATCTCGATTTGATCGTTGTACAGCTTGGCGCGGCCGCGCACGCGAATCACGTCATCGCAGGCGAACGTCGAAACAATGCCCGCGAAGTTGTCCCACATTTTGGCGCTCACGCTGCCGGTACGGTCCACCAACCCCAGTTGCAACCAGGATTTCCCGGTCCGCGGCGAGCTACGAATTTCTTTTTCGCGAACGAGGAACAGCGAAGTGACCACCACTCCGTCTTTCAGATCAACGACGAAGCCTGATTTCATGAACCCGACACTTTAGGCTTCTTCTTGGCCTTCTTGTCCTTGGTGTCCGGCGTGGCCGGGACTTCCTGAATCACCGTGTTCCCCGCCACTCCGGCGGTATCCACATAGCCGGACTTGACCACCACGTAGCTCTCCTCGCGCAACTCACCGAGGAAGGTCCGCAGCACCGGCTGCATGCGCTCCAGGTACATTTTGTTCATAATTTCGGGCTCGACCTTCTCCAGCGGCTGCTGGCCGGGGGGATAGTGGTCGACCACTTTGAAAATTCCGAAACCGGTCTTGGTCTGGATCACGTCGGTGATGTCGTTCTTGTTCATGGCGAAGACCACGTCCTCGATCGGTTTGGCCAGCATGCCGCGTTCAAAGGCGCCCAGTTCTCCGCTCTGCTTGGCGGTAGGACCTTCGGAATATCGCTTGGCAGCCTCGAAGAAATCGGCCTCGCCCTTCACCAAGCGCGCGTGCATATCGTTAGCTTTTTTTTGCGCGGCGGCCACTTCGTCCGGAGTCTTGCCTTCGGTGTTGTAGACGATTTCCGCGAGCAGCACCTGCTCCGGGCGAACGAATTCGGCTTGGTGCTCGTCGTAGTACTTCTGCACATCTTCGTGAGAAATATTGATGCGCTGTCCTACTTCCTTGCGGATCACTTCCTGGGTCAGCAGGCCTTTGCGAATACGGTTCTTGTAGTCTTCCCAGGAGACGCCGCCCTCGGACTCCACCGCTTTTTCGAAAGCCTCCATGTCCGGCAGCTTATTTTGCTCGCGGATCTCATCCAGACGCTTGACCAGGTCGGCTTCGACGTTGATATCGTCGTCTTTAGCGCGCTGCGCCAATAGCGATTGATCGATCAGATCGCGGAGCAAGTCCTTGTCGCGCTCTTTATACAGCGCGTCGAACCTATCCTGCGGGCATCCTGGGCAATCCTGCTGGACATCCTCGCGCAGGGATTCGCGGGCTTTATCGAGGTCGCTCAGCGTCACGATTTCGTTATTCACGCGCGCCACGATTTCCTCAACAACCTTGCCCTTAGTCTGGGCGGTTTGGGCGCGCCCAAGCGTAGGTACGAGCAGCGCCGAAGCCAGAATCGCGGCGGCCGCCATGTAACTTCGCACTGTCTTTCGAGTCATACTGAAATTTTAGCGCTACGCTTCCAGCTCGAGCAACACGTTTCGGGCCGCAATCGCCACCCCCGCGGCTTCCCCCTTCCAGCTCACCCACAGTACCCCACTCGGATCCAGGCGCAATTCCGGCCGGCCGCGAATCACGCGGACCAGCTTTTCCGGCCTCACCGGGGTTGTCCTCATGGAACTTCATCGCCACCTGGTCTGCCGCGGCGGTCAATCGACGCTACCAGGAGCCGCTCGGCGGCCGCCTTTAGCAGGGCGTAGTCGAGAAGATTCCCGACCGCCGCGGCAGCGGACCGAAGCGGTCCGCGAGTTCGCTTGCGTACTTCTTCGTTTTCGGCTTCCTTGGAAATGCCGGCGATACGCTTATAGATGCGCAAACGGAGATTTTCGCTCTCGATGTATTCCTTCGGGATTCGAATATCCTGACCCAAATTGAGGGTCGCCCGGCGTTCCGAGCGGACCGCTTCACCCTTTGCGTTCGGCCACCGCGCGCTCCATCATCCGGCAATACAGATCGAATCCGACCGCTTCGATGTGGCCGTGCTGCTGGCGGCCCAGCATATTTCCGGCGCCGCGCAACTCCAGATCGAGCGCGGCGATACGGAATCCAGCGCCGAGTTCGCTGAATTCCTTGAGCGCCGCCAGGCGCTGCTTGGCGATGGTGGTCAGGTTCCCTCCGGAGGCACCAGCAGATAGGCGTACGCGCGCTGGTTCGAACGGCCCACTCGGCCGCGAAGCTGGTACAGTTCCGAAAGGCCCATGCGGTCGGCGCGATTGATCAGAATGGTGTTGGCGCGCGGGATGTCCAGGCCGTTTTCGATAATGGTGGTGGAAACCAGCACGTCCGCTTCATCGCGAATGAACTTCATCATCACTTTCTCGAGTTCCGCCTCCTTCATTTGCCCGTGCCCAATCACCACCCGCGCCTTGGGCACCAATTTCGTGACCAGCGCCGCCAGCGAGACGATCGACTCGACGCGGTTATGCACGAAGAAGACCTGGCCCTGACGAGCCAGCTCCGCTTCGATCGCACGCTGGATGAGCCCTTCTTGAAACGGCGCGACGCTCGGTTTGAATCGCGATGCGATCCTTAGGAGGCGTTTCGATCACCGACATATCGCGCAGGCCCGACCAGCGACATGTGCAGGGTACGGGGGATGGGCGTCGCGGACATGGTAAGGACGTCGACGTTTTTGCGAATTTCCTTCAGCCGCTCCTTGTGGGAGACCCCGAAGCGCTGCTCCTCGTCCACCACCAACAGCCCCAGGTCGTGAAATTTCACGTCTTTGGACAGCAAACGGTGGGTGCCGATGATCATGTCCACTTGGCCGTTGGCAAGCGCCTCGATGGTTTTCTGCTGCTCAGCGTTGCTGCGAAAGCGGCTGAGCATGTCGATGCGCATGGGAAAGGCCGCGAAGCGCGAGCGGAACGTCTGGTAGTGCTGAAACGCCAGCACCGTGGTGGGAGCGAGCATGGCCACCTGTTTGCCGTCGGCGAGAGCTTTGAATGCCGCGCGCATCGCGACTTCCGTCTTGCCGTACCCTACGTCGCCGCAGAGCAGCCGGTCCATCGGCAAATCCGACTCCAGGTCGCGCTTAACGTCGGCAATGGCCTTAGCCTGGTCCGGAGTCTCTTCGAACTCAAAGGCATCTTCGAATTCACGTTGCCACTCGGAGTCCGGCGGGAAAGCATGGCCGCCCGCGGCCTTGCGGTCAGCGTAGAGCGCGAGAAGCTTTTCGGCCATGTCGTCGACCGACTTGCGAACCCGTGCTTTGCGGGCCTCCCAAATAGTGCTGCCCAGTCGGTCGAGAACTGCAGCCGGACCACCGAGGGATTGGTATTTCTGGACGAGGTCGAGGCGCGCGAGCGGGAGATAGATTTTTGCTTCGTCCGCGTAGGTCAAAAGCATGAACTCGCCGTTGGTGCCCTCGACGGCGATTTGACGCAGGCCGTCGAAGCGCCCAATTCCATGGTCGACGTGGACCACATGATCGCCCGGCCGCAGATCGGAGATGTCCGTGAAAAAACTGGCCGTCTTGGGCCGCGAACGGCTGCGCGGAGCCGCCGTCAGCGTCTCAAATAAATCGGCGTTACCAAACAGGGTGAGCTTGGCGCCCGGTACCGCCACGCCTTCTTCCAGCGGTGCCTTCAGCAATACCAGCGCGGGGACGCCGCCAGCGGTGCTGTCGGCGGCCAAACGGCTGCCCGTAGGGCTGTCTTCAAATTCACCCAGGCGGTAGGGCACCTCGTACTCATGGCAAATGTCCGCGAGGCGCTCGATCTCCCCGATGGTCGAGGCGGATGCAATCACGTTGTCGCCGGATTGCAGGCGGGCGCGAACTTCGGACATGAACGCGCTCACATTACCGTGGAAACGGGTGGTGGGCTGGGTTGAGAGCGACGACGATGCCTGCCCTTCCCTCTCCATGGCCAGATGCTCGATCTCCAGGCGCGCGTATAGCTCGCGCACGATGCCCCACTCTTCGGCGTTAAGGAAATAGTGGTCGGGCGGAGCGGCATTTGGCGCATCGTCATCGTCAAGCTCTTCAAATTCTTCTCGGAGGCGTTCGCGATTTTGGCTATCTGCATCGCGCAGGGATTGCGGCTCGTCTTCGATCATCAACGCGTCGGGACGAAGTTCCAGCAGGCTGGAGCGTCGCTCGCCGAAGATTCTGCGATGAAATTCCCATCCGGGATAAAACGCGGGAATAGGATCGTGCTGGCGGGCCGAACCTTCCTCTACGACTTCCGCCTCCACCAGCTGCGGCAGCCAATCGAGCTGGCGCGGGGTATCGGTGAGCGGAAGAATGGTGGTGCGTTCCAACGGGCGGGTCGACCGCTGGGTATCCGCATCGAACTCGCGAATGGACTCCAGCGAATCGCCGAAAAACTCCAGCCGCACCGGACGCAGCGCCTCCGGCGAAAATAGGTCCACGATCCCGCCCCGCACGGTGAGTTGCCCGGGCATCTCTACGCTTTCGTGGGTTTCGTATCCCACCGACTGCAGGTATCCCAATAGTTCGCTGTGCGCGATGTCCTGATCCCGCTCGATCACTCGAGCCAGGTTGCCGTAGAAGTTGGCATCGAACAGGCGCATCTGCGCGGCGGCAATCGGCGCGATCAGGACGTCCGCTTCGCCAGACGCAAACCGCCACAATGCGGCGCCGCGCACCTCAGAAATTTGCGGATGGGGTGAACGTCCTTCGTAAGGGAGCACATCGTACGCGGGCAACACCACCACGCGGCGGTCCGGCTTTCCGGTGACCGCGCGATAGAAGTAGCGCACCGTTTCCAGGCACGATTCCGCACGCTGGTTCGATTCCACCACCAGAACCACTGGACGCGGAAGGCGCGCCGCGGTCAGCGCGGTGATGATGGCTTTCGCGGGATCGGTGAGGCCGGCCAGCCGCGATACCCCCGCGCCGTAACGCAGCGCCTCAATCGCTTTGTCGGCAGCGGGCTGGCGGCCGACGCGGTACAGCAACTCAGAAACCAGGGGAAGAATCATACCGGGAGTTGCACGATGCGCTCGATCAGGCGAGTCGTGGAATAGCCAGGCTCCAGCGGGATCGAGACCACCTCGCCTCCGGCGGACTCCACTTCTTCACGTCCCACGATCTCGCTGGGGCCCCAGTCGTTGCCCTTCACCAAAATATGGGGCAGCACCGCCGCAATGATTTCGCGCGGCGTGGGCTCAGCGAACACCGTGACGTAGTCCACTGCGGCCAACGCCGCCAGCACTTCAGCTCTTTCCTGCTCGGGGATCAGCGGACGGTTCGGGCCCTTGTTTCGCCCGACGCTACCGTCGGTATTGATCGCTACGATCAACACATCCCCCAACGATCGGCACTCTTCCAGAAGCCGGATGTGCCCCGGATGGAGCAAATCGAAGCAACCATTGGTGAACACCACGCGTTCGCCGTTGCGCTTATGTTGCTGGACCAGCAGAATCAGATTGTCACGCGTGACTACCTGCCCCAAACTTGCCCCCGTCTATTCCGTCGAAATATGCGCATGTTAAAATTCTATCATGCGCGGGGAATGAAGGTTGAAGCGCCGGAAAGCGCTTCTCCGGTTCACCGGAAGGCCGCGCTTTCGGTGCTATACTCGAATCGTAGTTTTGGCGCCAATTTCCCATCAAGGTGACCTTCCCGGGGATGCGCGAGATAGCCATAGTTGGTGCCGGGCCTGCAGGGGCGATGTGTGGTGCGCGCCTGGCCTCTGCCGGATTCGGCGTCACCATTTTCGACGAGCGTCTCGCGTGGGAAAAACCCTGCGGCGGCGGGCTCACCCACAAAGCCGTCGAAACCTATCCTTTCCTGCTCGATAATCCGCACCCCAAGAAGATCGTCCGGACCGCGGAGTTGATTTCCAGCCGCGGGCACCGGGCGCGCTTCGAACTGGATCATCCCATCGTGATCTATTCACGCAAAGTTCTGAATGGGTTGCTGCTGGACCGCGCCATTGCCGCGGGCTGCCGCGCCGTTCACTCCCGTGTCACCCACGTTGACACCGACGGAGCCGCGGTCGGCGTCTATACCGGCGCCGAGAACTACCGCGCGGATTTCGTGGTCCTGGCAGGCGGAGCGCGAAATCAATTGCTCCCCAACACCACGGCCCTCGGTTCCGACGATCTGGAAATGACCCTCGGTTATTTCGTGCCGACCGAAGAAGACATCCTGAAAGTAAAATTCCTGAAGAGATTCGAAGGGTATCTGTGGTCCTTTCCCCGCGATCGCCATCTCTCCGTGGGCATCTGCGGAAAGCTTAAGCACGGGTCGAGCCAGGTTCTCCGCCAGCATCTGGATACTTTCATCCAAGAGGAAGAGATTCCCATGGCCGGCGCCGAACTGTATAGCCATGTGCTGCCCTCACCGCAGCCCCACACCCTGCGCCAGCGCCGAATCTCCGGAAAAAACTGGGCCATGGCCGGTGATGCGGCAGCTTGCGTCGATCCCATCACCGGCGAAGGGCTGTATTACGCGCTCCGTTCGGGAGATCTGCTGGCGCAAGCGCTGATGGCCGAACAACCGGAATCGTATCCCGAGAAACTGCAGGCGGAATTTTCCGCCGACCTGGAATTCGCCGCACGCATAGCCCGCAAAGTGTTTAAGGGCACTTTTTTCGGAGCCGCGATCACCACCCGCGTAGTGCAGCTGGTCCGCCACAGCCCTACGTTTCGCGACTTGATCCGCGATATCTTCAGCGGCGCGCAAAATTACCGCGGCCTCAAACGGCGGCTGTGGCAGCAGTTTGGCATCACCATGGCGGAGTTTGGCAGAAGCTTTCTGGACCCGCGGCGAGCGCTTGCTCCGCCGCATCGGGTGAACGACCGCGAGGCCGCGCAATGACTCCCCCCGAAATGCCCAAGAAGAGCCTTACCCTGCGGTTGGGTCTGGCCGCCGAAGTGCAACAGACCGTGCCGCACCAGTGGACCATCGCCGCTTACGACCCCGCATTGCCCGCCGTGCTTTCCACTCCCGCCATGATCGGATTGATGGAGATCGCTGCGGCGAAGGCCGTAGCGCTGGAGTTGCCGCCGCACGCGATTACCGTGGGGACGCGCATCGAAGTGGACCATCTGAAACCGGTACCGGCAGGCGCCATCGTGCGCGCCTCGGCACGCTTGGTAAAGCATGAAGGCCGCTTCCTGGTATTTGAGGTGGAAGCGCATTCGGGCGATCACGTGATCGGACGAGGCCGCGTGTTTCGGGCGATCGTAGAAAGCATTCAGTTTTCGACCAAGGCCAACGAGCGAGTGATGTAGCGCCACCACCGCTCGGGTTGTAGGCCTCGCACGCAACGAGCTCCACCACAAATGTGGCGCACCCGCGCGAAAGAACGGAAATCCCGCTAGATCTCTGGAATGATTTGCGATAGGTCCTGCGTGAGGAACCAGCCGCTAGTACTCCACCCGGCGGGCGATGGTCTTGCTGCGAATCACCGGAGGGGGAATCGTAGCCATTTTCCGGATCATCGCCAGCACCAGCCGCTTGTCATCATCGGACAGGGTGGTGCTGTACTTCTTGATTTCAGCCAGGAAACGAATCTCTTCCTCGGATAGTTCCCCGAGCATTTTCCGCGTTTCGCGGTCCTGCGGCGAATCGCTGCCCGGAAAGAAATCTGCCAAGCTGATCTCCATGGCCTCGGCAATTTTCGCTAGGGTTTCCAGCGAAGGAACGGTGTGGCCGTTCTCAACGCGCGAGAGGTAGCAGCGCAATAGACCCGTACGGCGTTCGATATCGCCCTGCGATAGACCGCGATCGCTGCGATAGGTCCGAATCACTTCCCCGATATTAACCTTTGGTTTCTCTTTGGGCACGAAACTAGCTCCTAATACGGGTCGCGCGTATGTTACGCACGCTGCAAAGAGCGGCGCAAGGACTATCTGTCTCCGTATGAGACGTAAAAGGTAACGTCTCGCCCGGACCTTCTTACTTTCGAATCTCTTTTCGCCGCGCGTGCGCCTGTTTCACACCGGCACGGCGGACGACTCTTGCTTCATTTCTCTCTTCCCGGCGCGCTTGTTCTCATACAGCCCCTGGTCCGCGCGGCGTATCAAATCGTCGGCAGATTCGCCGTCTTGGTGCTCCGCCCATCCAAAGGAAAACCCTACCGGAACGATTTCCGTCTCGCACTGGATCGTAAGACCTTCCAGCCGTGCCAGTACGTGCCGCACTTCCTCCGGCCGGCACTCCGGCAGAATTACCATAAATTCGTCGCCGCCCAGGCGCACCGCATGATCGGAACCGCGCACCGCCCGTGTCAGGCGGCCCGAAAACGCCTTCAGCATGGTATCGCCGGACGCATGTCCGTATTTGTCGTTCACCTGCTTGAGCGAATCGAGGTCCATCATCAAAATGGTCAGCGCGCGCTCGTGCCTCTGGGTGCGAGTAATTTCTTCGGAGAGACGTTGCTCTCCCGAGCGCCGGTTGTACAAGCCTGTAAGCGGGTCCAGCGCAGCCAGCTTGTAAACCTCGGTGGCCAAATGTTCCACCTTGGCCAACGACTCAATCTGATCGGTCAATTCACCGCGCAGCCGCGCGATCTGTATCTGCTGGTAGAGCATGTAGGTGTTGAACAGCAAGACCATCGCGATTAATGCCCAAACCGATTGGTTTAGCGAGAACGCATAGGTTTCGGCGTCCCGAAAGTGCGCAACGGCGGGCGCGAACGAGGCTACCCCCAACGCCAGCAAGAGGCTTACCGCAAAGGCGGATATCCACATCCACCATTGTTTGCGTTCGATTCGTCGCAATCCGTCCTGAATACGGACGTGTGCGGTTTCGGGAAACTTAGTCCTCGTCTCCGACATCTGCATGGGTATCCTTACAAAGAGGGCTAAGACCATTGTTATGTCGGTTGCGCTAAATTTCTACATCTTTGGCGGGCCGGGTTGTTTGTCTTGCAAACAGGCGGGCTATCCTCACACCAGGCCATCTTGGAGATAGAGCATCGAAAGATCTGCCCATTACAATTGCCCTCTGCTGCCGTGCCATGTGGTTGTATCTCGAAGCCAACTCCAGCATTTATAGAGCTTTAAGATCTGACGGCCATATCAGCAAAGTTGCCCTAGAATGAACCGAGGAGCAACGCAAATGGACGCCAGTCAAACAGATGTAGCGATTGTGGGAGCGGGGCCAACCGGCCTCGCGCTCGGGGCCGAACTACGGCGGTTGGGCGTGTCCGCCGTCATCCTCGATCGCTTGGCGGCAGGAGATAACACCTCGCGCGCGGCGGTGATCCACGCCCGCACCCTGGAAGTGCTCGAGCCGCTTGGCGTTACCCCTGAACTCATCGCCCAAGGCTTGAAAATCGAGACGTTTCGCGTGCGCGAACGAAGCCGGGTGCTTGCCACCATCCATTTCCAGGGACTGCCGACGAAATACCCGTTCACCGTGCTGTGCCCGCAGCAACGAACCGAAGCCGTTTTGCTGGGCCGGCTTCAGGCGCTCGGCGGCCACGTGGACCGCCCCTACGAAGTAGTGGCGATCACCGATGCCGCAGACGGCCTTGCCCTTCAGTATCGCCGCAACGATGATCTGAAAACGCTGCACGCGAAGTGGGTGGTAGGCTGCGATGGCATGCATAGCCTGGTACGAGAGCAGGCCGCGATTCACTTCGAAGGCAGCGCCTACGAAGAAAGCTTCATCCTAGGGGACGTGCAGATGGACTGGCCCATCGACCGCGACGAAGTGAGCCTGTTTTTCTCCGGCGTCGGCCTCACTCTAGTAGCCCCACTCCCCGAAAATCACTTCCGCATCGTGGCCACCATGCAGGTGGCGCCACGCGAGCCTTCGATCGCCGACTTCCAGAAGATCTTGGAGGAACGCGGTCCGGAAAACGGAACCGTCCGCATTCGTTCCTTGTCCTGGTCCTCGCGCTTTCACGTCCACCACCGCCTCGCCAAGACGTTCCGCAAGGGCCACATTCTATTGGCCGGCGACGCCGCCCACGTCCACAGCCCGGCCGGCGGACAAGGGATGAACACCGGGATTCAGGACGCGATCTCCCTAGCCGGCACCTTGCGCCAGGTATTGCAGCAAAAGAACGAAGCCGCGCTGGACGCCTGGCAAACGAAACGCCAGCAAATCGCCCGCGGCGTAGTCAGCCTCACCGACCGCATGACCAAGCTGGCCACCGCCTCGTCGCCCGCAGCGAGGCTGCTGCGCAACGCGGTCTTCGATATCGTTGGGCACGTCGCGTTCGCCCAACACGCCATCGCCCAGCAATTATCCGAGCTGGACAACCGTTAATCCCGGCGATGGCGCAGTGCGCCCGACCCTCGCCGGCAGGCCGGTGCGTAGCCGTCGCAGTGGAGAGACTAGGTTCAAACAACTTTCGGTATTTGCAATGGCCCGCCTTACAGGTAAAATCATTCCCGGCACCGAACGCCGGAGTGGCGGAATTGGCAGACGCGCCGGACTCAAAATCCGGTGGCCGCAAGGCCGTGTGGGTTCGACCCCCTCCCCCGGCACCACATCTTCCCCTTATAAACATTGGCTATTTCGAATCGGACTTCCTGCATGTGCCCAGAACGTGCCCGCAAAAAGGCCTCTAAGAGGCCTTCCAGGCCTTTCTAACGTCCTGTTCCAGGTGTTGCTGGCGGCCCTTCCGTAAACGCGGCATAGTGCTTTTGCGTAACGGCAATCTTCCGATGGCCCAGTAGCAGCGAGACATTTTCAAGGCTCACGCCACCGCTGCAGAAGAGAGACCGCGAAGGTATGCCGGCATACGTTTGCGGTTAGTCTGCTGCAGAAAGGGGTCTCGATGGAGAACCTGAGTACGCTTCTAGGGCACAGGAGTATTCGGATTACGGAGAAGTTCTATGCGCCCTGGATCGCTGGTAGGCAGCAACACCTCGAGGACGTGGTGAGAAAGACCTGGTGAGCCTCTGCGACGTAGGCACGGGACCGGGACAATTCTAGATTGCGGGAGTTACCTTCGTGAGTGCGCGTTCTTCCTCAATAGCATCAATCCACATCTGCAACGTCAAATCCTCGCGTTCGGGAACACCCATCTGGTATCGCATTTCGCTTTGGTATCGCTCTCGAAGTACCTCTAAATCGAAAGGAATGGTGCGGGCCAGATGGAAGACATCGTCTCGATCGCGTTGAATATTCCTTTGGAGCTTTGAGAGCGCCAGGTCGTAAGGATCTAGTGCAAGTAAACGAAGACGCGGGAATGCACCAGGGTACATTTCGGCCAGTCTTTCCTCGTAATTCTCTGGAACTGCTGCGATGGTTACGGAGTGTAAATAGATTTTGTATTTATAGTGAAGCGGGCCTGATTGTTCCCCTAGATCCAGGATCTTACCGGTAAGATTCTTAGGAACGATTTCGAAAGCGTCGATATCAACAGTAGACCGAGAAAAACCATAAAATTGGGTCATTACAAATCCGCCCATGCAAACGAGGCGGACGTCTTCGGCCAACGCGTCATTAATCTCCTGTAAGAAAGAGCGCCACGGCTCTGGAATGTTTTCAAGGCAAGACATGCGCGAGATGCTCCACCGCGAGATCGGTAAGAAGATTCCACTGTTGGGCGGCCGGAGGCCGATTCTGCCGCAGCCATTTTCGCTCAGTTTCGGTCATTGAATCATGACAAAACGTATCTTCTCTGGCCAACAACGACTGTCTTAGGGCGAGTAGATGGGGCTCGAGCGATGCGGCTCGTTCTGTGTCGTTGACTTTTGTTGCGAGCTCTTGTGCCAACGTTACCGTAAAGCCAAGACGATTTTGGCGGTCGTGGACCTTTGCGTGTCGAACGAGCCAGTCCCAATTCATATCAGCGTAGGTGAGTGTCAACCACGGCAACCCTTCAGCCACACGCGTATCCAAGTCGGATTGATTTAGAGCCGAAAATAGCACTTCAGCAGGGTTGCGATCCGGCTTGCGCTGCAGATAAGAAAATCCCGGATAACCGAGAGCAGCCAGCTCACTTCGAACAGCGTCGTTCGGGGAAGGCAGTGCCGACGGTTCCCCTGGTAAAGGGAGCGCAGTCGGTGCAAGACTAAGGTTCTGATGCGCCCGGCGTAGCACCGAGTCCGAAAGGCCACGCTGCCCTCTCTCTAACATCGAGAGATAAGCCTGCGTCATCCGCAGCCTTTGCGCCGCTTGGACTTGCGTCCAACCCTTTTGTTGGCGCGCCTTTTTGAGATCCTCTCCTGTCATGGCTATGATCTCCTGATCGAACGGACCTCTGTAATATAACATCATCTGTTATAACTGTCAAAACAGAAAGGAATCTTGTTATCTAGCGAACACAAAGCGAAAACGTGATAAGGTGAGTCGGCTATGGCTCGCCGGCCAGAAGTCCATCCTGCAACGGTCTTGACCCGGAAAGAGCTCGCGGCGCTGAACGAGCAACTGTCGCGAATGAGCATGACCGCGCTTAAGGACTTTTACTGCGCGGCGCACTATCGCTGCCGATCAGAGAAGGGTTATTTCCCGGCACCTCGCGCGATCCAGGAGCTTGTCCAGGTCTGGAAAACAACTGAGGTCGTCGCGGAAATCGTAAGGCGCCTGCAATTATCCTCTGCGCATGTAAAGCTCTGGATTAATTTGAATCGGAGAGGCGCTCCCATCAACGTAAGGAATCTGATCGTCCCGAAAACCGAACCAGTTGTAAATTTGCTTCAGAAGCCCGAACGCTTCAATCCAGGGACTTCTAGTACTTCAGAAAACAAATAACTTAAGTCCGCTCAACACCCGGCCAGAGTCCGACCCCTCCCCCGGCACCATCCCTTCCCCTTATAAGCATTGGCTATTTCAATTTCGCTTTCTTGCCTGCGCGAGGACTTGCCCATAAAAGCAGCCGTCAAGAGGATGCTACGGAACCGGAAAGGCTTTCCATGCGCGGATTGAATATCACACCCATCCGTGAACTCCGCGCGGACGTTGAGAAATGGCTACGTAAAGAACACCCGGACTTGATTTAACGCTTCCACCTTCCTTGCTAATTCAACCCGTTTTGCGTGGCCTTCGACGCGCAACCGATGTCCGTGCACGCCCCGTAATTTTCAGGCCCGCCCACCGTCCAGCCGAGCGCCGTGAAGTAGATGCTGGAAGCTTGCGCGTCGGATGAAACGTTGTCGACCACGATTCCGCTGGTGCCCCCAGATTCCGCCAGCGATGCCGCGAAGACCGTCGGGAAGGGCGGAGCCGTTGCCGGCGCAACGACTGGGCCGGAATCGGCGGTCACGTCCACCGACATCAAGCATCCGCCTTCCGGAGCCACGGTGCTATAAACGGCTCCCGACCCCAGCGGCAACTTGCATGCCACGCTGTCGGTCTGCACACTGAAGAACATCAGGTCCTGCCCTGCCCCGCCGTTGCCCTTCGGGTTGTACACTTCCGTCACCGGCGAACATTCGTCCGTGCTGGTGGTCGAGACCTGTAAGAAGTTCGGATCCACCCAGTTAATCAATCCCTCGGAATTGAAGGAGATCCGCCGCAGCGAGATATTCCCGCCAGTATCCAGAGTTCTGTTTCCATTGGGATCGATCGCGCACACGTACATGTAGCCAGTGCCCGTGCCGCTGTAGTAGTTGTTGTCGAAATCTCCGTTGTGCATTACCCGGCTGCCTTGCGTCACCAGTCCGAAGTCAGCGAACACAAATGCCCCGCCGCTGATTCCGTCCGGGCCGCAAATACACGACGTTGTTGGAGCTTGCGCGGCGTAGGCGTGCAAGTAATAGGGGTTGGGGGTCTCACCTGCCGCGGTTCCGGCATAGCCGTCTATGCCTTGGAACACCATCACCGTTCCCAGGGAAGAGTCCACCACTGGCGCGTCGGGAAAGGCGTAGGTCCCGGCCGAATATTCGTTTATACCCTCGCACGGGTAAGGACCCGCAGCGCCCGAAATGCAAGTACCGCTGGCGGTTTCGATGTACCGGAGAGAACCCTGGTTGGTGGACACAAAAATTCGCCCGGAGAACGAATCCTCGATCGGACCCGTCAGCTGCGGATTGGCGTTGGTATCCATGTAAATCGGCCAGAGGCCGCCCGATTCCGATGCACCCACCGGGGTCGGCGAGCCGCTCAGGCCGTCAAACACGTTAACGAACTGATGGATGTTTGCGTCGTCTGTGCCTACGTAAAGGATGTCGCTATCGTAATCGTAATAGGGCGCAGAATTGCTGTCGGTGGCGAACGTGTGCTTAGGAGCGCTGTAGTCCTCGTAACTATCCTTGGCGAACGGCACGTTCCACATGCAGCCGGGGTTGTCTCCGCCGCACGTCGCCCACATCGCGAGATTGCCCGTGGCGTTGGCGGGAGTCGCAGGTGCGGCCACCGTGCCACCATCTCGAGTGCTCCACTTCAGAATGTGCAGTACCGATCCGGATGCCGAACTCTCGACGAACGCCACTTGCGTGCCATCCAAAGACAAAGTAACCGACGTGCTGGTCACCCCGCCGTTGGTGGCCACGTTGTATGCCCACATCACTGAGGGGCCGGTCGCCCCGGCGCAGAAACCATTGGCCACCCCCAGCGCATTCTTTCCGCTGTAGAGATTGTTAAAGGAAATCAGCAGCGACGTATTGGTGTTGTAGACCACGAAATCGTCGGCGCAACTCGGCGGCGCGTTAATATCAAAACTGAACTTGGCTGGGAACTGGCTGGCCCCCACCGTTTTCGTGGGCGTCGAAGTCCCGTTGCCGCCCAGCGTCACCGTCCAATCGCGGTTCAGTGCACTGGCCTTGGTGGGCACTGGGTGCGGGTCCTGCATCCGGTTTCGGAACCGGTCGAGCAGGCTGGCGCCCTCCTCGCCGCTATCGGCGTCGGCCAACTTCCGGAATGTCGGGGCACCGTGGCGGTAGAGCTGCATCTGGTAGCGGGTGTTGTGCTCCAGGCGGGCCGCGTCTTTTTCCATCCGGGGCTTGCCAAACACCACTTGGCGGGTGCTCCAATCGCTGACCATCGGCACGCGGTGATGTTCGGGCGCCGCAGCGCCGCTAAATCTTTCGGACGTTGGGCTGGCCTCGCGCGATCCAGCAATCCGCGCCGCGATCACCGACGCGCCTTCCGTGTAGGCGCGATTGTGGGTGGCCGTACGCTCCCCGACAATGACCGCATCATTCGAAACGTCGCGAAATTCCGCGGGGCGCTGCTGCGCCACCGCGATCCCGGCCGCCCAGGAGAGTGCGACGCAAAGGCCGAGAGCAGCCATTTTCAAGCTTGGGGACCCGTATAGCGAATTCATGGGAGAGCCTCACCTTCGGTTCAGCCGGTGTATGCATAACTAGACCGGCGGCAATATCGGAACTACGACACAATCCTTCCTGCTGTAGGGATGTTAAGCGGGGAAATCGCGGAAACGCATCGTACGTCGGTACCAATAGCGGCGGTACCGGTCATGGCCGTGCGGTAGCCTAACGGTAATCCTGTTTAGCCAAACTAATTCGCCGGGCAGCTTGGTCGTCTGCCACTGTAAGCTGCCGGTCGCACCACACCGGTGTTAGAGAGTGCTGGCGCCGTGCTCTTGCGCTTCAAAGTCCAGTTTGTTCAGGATAGCGCGGAAGTACGGAATTAGGATTTTTGCCAGTTGACGGGGTTCCGCGGCTTCGGCTTGCAGCTTCGCCTGCAGGCCGGGATGGTTGTTAACGAGCGTCCCGACCATAATGGCGGCCGCGATTTCACGTGGATTTTGGGCGATCGGCATGTGCTCTCCTGAGAGGGGCAGTGAGTATCGACACTTATTTACGTCTCATTTTCGCATAACCACCGCCCCGGGAACTCGCTGCTTGTCGCCGACGTGTCGCTCAAGTAAGCTGGCGGTTCTTAGGGTATACCCCACTTGACGAAGCTCCGAGGGACGACCGACCAACGCATCGATGCCCTGCTGACCCTGCTGGCGGAGAATTCCACCATCGTCGTCAGCGGCCCGCAGATCGCCAAGGAAATCGGCGTTACCCGCGCCACCGTGTGGACCTGGGTGCAGAAACTGCGCTCGCTCGGCGTCAAAGTGAAGGGTCATCCGCGCACCGGCTATCACATCGAGCAGATTCCAGACATGCTGGTCCCCAAGCTGCTCAGCCATCGGCTCGCCGGCACCGCCTTCTCGAAACACATTTTTCACTTCTTCAAAATCGATTCCACCAACACCGTAGCTATGGACATGGGCCAAGAGGGCGAGCCGCACGGTGCTGTGTTTCTGGCGGAAGAGCAATCCGCCGGCCGGGGCCGCGCCGGACGTAAATGGCTTTCAGAGAAATCCGCAGGCATCCATTGCACCATCCTGCTGCGCCCGCCGATTTCTCCCGCGCTGGCGCCCCTGCTGACCCTGGTGGCTGGAGTGGCGGCGCGCGATGCAGTGGCCGAGGAAACCAATCTGAGTCCGGACATCCGCTGGCCCAACGACCTGCTCCTAAACGGGCGAAAGTTCGGCGGGATTCTCACCGAGATGCGCGCCGAACCTGACCGCATCCACTACGCGGTGGTGGGAATCGGTATCAACGTCAACCAGACCAAGATGCCCGGCGAGCTTGCGCCGATCGCCACTTCCCTGCGCATGGAGACCGGGAAAATCCATTCGCGCATTGAGGTGTTGGTGCGGCTGTTGCGGCGCTTCGATCACTACTACAATCTCTTCGTTACCCATGGCGCACCGCCCATCCTCGAACAGTTCGCAAAAGTTTCCAGCTACTACCAGGGGAAGCGCGTGCAAATCGCTACCTTCCGCGAAACTTTTACCGGGACTACCGTGGGACTGGAACCGAGCGGCGTGCTGCGCGTGCAGCGCGATGATGGCCGAGGGATCGAGCCGGTGATCTCCGGCGATGTGATGGAGGCTCCCTGATGTTGTTGGTGATCGACCTCGGTAATACCAATACCGTGCTGGGGGTTTTTCGGGGCAAGGAACTGGTCGCCAACTGGCGCTTGACCACCGCGCGCGATCAAACCGCCGACGAATACGGAATTCTCACCCGCGAGCTGTTTACCGTCGCGTCGCTCGAGTCCCGCGAAATTACCGGCGTGATTGTCAGCTCGGTGGTGCCGCCGCTGAACACCCGTCTCGCAGAAATGACCGTGAAATATTTCGGCCTGAAAGCGCTGTTCGTCGAGCCCGCGATGAATACCGGAATGCCGGTGCTCTACGATAATCCCACCGAAGTGGGCGCGGACCGCATCGTCAACAGCGTGGCCGCGTTTGCCAAGCTGGGTGGCCCGTGCATCAGCGTGGATTTTGGCACCGCGATCAATTTCGACGCCATCTCCGCCAAGGGCGAATACCTGGGCGGAGTACTCGCGCCAGGCATCGGAATTTCCGCCGAAGCGCTTTTCTCGCGAGCGGCTCGCCTATTCCGGGTCAGCATCGAAGATCCCGGCAAAGTCATCGGCACCAATACCATCGCTTCCATGCAATCCGGTTTGTATTACGGCTACATCGACTTGGTCGACGGAATCATCGAACGCATGAAAAAAGTGATGGGTCTCGCCACCAAAGTCGTTGCCACCGGCGGCCAGGCTTCGCTGATCGGCCCCGGCTCCCGGCACATCGAAATCATCGACGAGTTCCTCACCCTCGAAGGTCTGCGCATTATTTGGGAACGCAATTCCCCCGGCACGGCCTGGTCGGCGCACGCCCGTAACTCCCAGTCCGCCGCAACTTCGCCGCGTCGCAAACGAGGAAGCTAGACGTTGGATCCGTTCAACTACTTTAATTACTACACCGAAATCGAAGAGCACTTCTGGCGCAAGCGCGGCGCGCACCTGCTGGTTTCGCCCGTGGATTGGGCCATCGTCGAGACCTGGCAGAAGTCAGGCATCCCGCTGGAAGCGGTGATCAAAGGGATCGATCGCGCGTTTGAAAGCTGGGCGCGTTCGAAGCGCGCCGCCGGCGGGCGGCAATTGAAATCGCTGGCCTACTGCGTGGACGCGGTGCTCGATGCCGCTGAAGAAGCTGCCGAGTCCGCCGCAGGCGCCGGCCCCGCTGCAGACACCCCGGCAAAACCAGCCGCAGAGCCCTTCACTCGCCAAGAGATCCAGCGCTTTTTCGAACGCAACGCGCAACGTCTGGCGACCGCATCCGAAAAACAAAGACCCGCGAATCCGGACCTGGCTGCGCGCCTCGCAGAGTTCGCCGCGCGTATCGCCGAGCTGCGAACGATTCTCGACCCTCCCGCGCATCTGGACCTCGAAGATCTCGAGCGCCGCCTATCCATCCTGGAAGAAAAGCTCACCGCCACATTAACCACGCATGCCCCGGAGGACGTGCTGCTCGACTCCCGCCGCGAATTGGACCGCCAATTAGCCCCCTACCGGCGTAAAATGACTGCGGCGCAACTTGCCCAGCTCGAAAAGCAGTACACTCAGAAGCGGCTGTATGAATCCTTCGGATTGCCAAGGCTGAGCCTTTTCTATCTGACCTGATCCGGCCCGCGGGGACCCTGTTCATGGAAGTTAAAATTGAGAAATTGATTTATGGAGGCGAAGGCCTGGGGCACGCCGATGGCGCGACCGTCTTTGTCCCATACGTTTTGCCGGACGAAGTGGTGGCCATCGATCCGGTAGAACGCAAAAAGAAATTCATTCGCGGAAAACTGGAAAGCATCGTCGCTCGGTCGCCCGCGCGGATCGCGCCGCGTTGTCCGTATTTTGGTACCTGCGGTGGCTGCCATTACCAGCATCAGCCCTACGATGCGCAAGTGCCATCGAAAGCCGCAATCCTCACCGAAACCCTCCGCCGCCTGGGACACCTCGAGTGGTCCGGCCAGATTGAAACTCACGCCGCGTCGCCGTGGGGATACCGCAATCGCGCGCAGTGGAAAGTCCGCCCGCCGGGAAAATCCGACGACCGCGACGAGCGCCGCCTTAGCGGCATTGGATATTTTCGCGCCGGCTCCACCGCTCTGGTGCCCGTGGATCAGTGCGCGATTCTCTCGCCTTTGCTCGAATCCACGTTGCGCACTCTGGATACCGCTCTGCGCGCAGGCGCCATTCCCAAATCGTTGCGCGAACTGGAAGCGTTCGCCGACGCCAAAGACGAAAAGCTGATTCTCAACGCTTCGTTCGTCGGATTCCCCACCAACATTCCGGCGCTGGCCGCCAGCATCCGCGAACTCATCCCCCAAGCCGATAGCATTCTGTTTCACGAGCCTGCCCGCGACCGCATGGAGCTCTTCGGTCCCGGCTTTCTGCGTTATGACGCCGCCATGAATTCCTACCGCGTCGGGCACATGTCGTTCTTCCAGGTAAATCGATTCCTGATCGACGAAATGGTTCGCGTAGTTACTGCGCCCCCGCCAGACGCCAACGGAAAGCGCCAAAAACTGGCCCTCGATCTTTTTGCCGGTGTGGGCCTGTTCACCGTGCCACTTGCCGAACATTTCGACCGCGTGGTGGCCGTGGAAGCCAATCCCGCATCGGTGCGCGATCTCGAGCTTAATATCGACATGGTCAAAGGCAGCGTCGAGGCGCGTTCCGCCGACGTCGAGGAATTTCTGTACCAGTTCCGCGAAAATCCGGACCTGCTGGTGCTCGACCCCCCGCGAGCCGGGCTCGAGCCCGGGTCGGTGAACCGTCTCACCCACATGCGCGTCAAGCGCATCACTTACGTTTCCTGCGAACCCTCCACCCTGGCCCGTGATCTCGCCGTTCTGGTCAAGTCAGGATTCAGCGTCGAAGAGATCCATCTTTTCGACCTGTTCCCGCAAACCTTTCACATCGAAGCGATCGTGAAGTTAGTTCGAGACAAATGAAACTTCCCGCACGGTGGATCGCGCTGTCGTTCGCCTGCGGCATTGCCGTCGCCGCCGCGGGCAGCGCGACTCCCCCGCCGCGGATTTTTTACGCAATCGCGCTCAGCATTTTTGCCCTGGCCGCGCTCGTGTCTCCGTGGTGCGGCGCGGTGCGGACCGCGTGGATTTTTTCCCTCGAGCTCATCGTGCGCGAAGTTGCCGGCAACTCGATGAACCTCGGCGGCGTCAGCGGCCGGGTGCTGTGGCCCCAGGATGCTTCCCGCGTCGCGACCGCCAACAACAATAATTCCCTGGTGTTACGCCTCACCGATGGCGGCCGGAATTTTATGCTCTCCGGAGACATCGAGAAGAAAGTAGAGGGCGTGTTGGTCTCCGAAAACGCGCCACTGCCAGCCGACTTTCTGAAAGTCCCCCACCACGGTAGCAAGACATCCCCCACCGAGCCGTTCCTCGAGGCCGTCCAACCAAAATTCGCCGTCATCTCCGTAGGCGAATCGAATTCCTTCGGCCACCCTCGCCCGGGGTCATCGAGCGTTGCAAGTCGCGGGAATTCGCGCGTACCGCACCGACCGCGATGGCGCAGTCAGCGCCTGGACCGACGGAAATTTCCTGAAGGTTCCATCGTTTGTGGAGGCCGGTAATGGAGTGCAGGCGCACCCGTCGCGAACAGTGCCGGTTTGCTCAAGATCTTACGAGATGTTTCCCCAACCTAGCTGTTCGGATCTTCAGGGTCGCCGGATTCTATTGACGTCGACGCATTGTCCTTCGCGTATCCTGCTAGGATCCGCCGCGCTTCCGCCGCCTGAGATTCGGGCGCTCCCACATCCAAATGACGTTGCCGCCCCGAAAATGTATAGGTGTTGAGGGGATCGTCAGGGTCAGGCGAAGAAATTCCGCAACTCTCGAGCAGCGCCCGAATCACCACGGCGGCCTCAGCCGGCGTTTCGGCGGTGTGCACCAACACATGTGGTCGGGGTGGGCCTTACTCGGCACGCGCCACCTGGTGCTGCTTAGCTACCAGTCTCTTCATCGCCGGCCGGCGCGGCCGCGACTTCGTTCCCTTTTTGATATTCGGCGATCACCCGCCGAGCCTCCGCCGCATGCGATTCCAATACCAGGATTTCCGGACCGTGCAGCCCTTCCGGAGCTTCGCGCATAGGAAACGGATCGGAGGAAACAGAACCAGGAGAAGAGATGCCCGAACTTTCCAAAAGGCCTCGAATAACTACGGCCTCTGTAGCCGTTCCGGCAGTATGCACAACGACAACGCGATCTTGGTGAGGATCATTTGTCATGTACCGTACTATTGCACGCCCTCACTGCGCAGGTCCATAATCTTCGCATGAATACTCCAGGATTCATGCCGGAAGCTCCGAAGCACGTTCCGACCCCAGAAGAAATCGACGATGAGAGCCGCAAGATGCGCCGCCTGCGAATCGTCGTCAATCTGGCGCTGGAAGCCATCGCCGCGGGCGACATGACCGCGGAGGAAGCCGCCCGAATGTCCGCCGCCACTCGCCGCATTGCCCTGGAAATGTTCCCCGGCAAAGAAGTAGCCTACGACCTTCTATACCGCCCTAAGTTTCAGCGCGTAATGCACGCCGTCTATCGCCTCCAGTAAAATTTTCCGCCTTCGCCCTGGGGCGCCGCTTTTTGACTAAGCTTCTACGGTTCGACGCTCTTATCTTTTCCGGTGCCCCATTCTTCCCGGTTTCCGGGAAGGGGGGCGTTCAGACCTAAGATGTAAGTGTAGACCGTAGCTGCACGGTGAAGTCTGTGTTTAAACTTGGGTTTTGCTCCACGATTCCACGATTTATGGGTGCCCCAGTCTTCCCTAGTTTTTGGGAAGGGTGGGTGTTTGACTTTGACATCGGTGTTTATTTTTTCTTTGGAAGTTGAACGCAGGATTTTGACTTACGCGTTTACCGGCTCTTATCACTCCGCGTCCCTACGCCTCATCCCGCCCCAGCCACCAGCATCCGCGCCACCAACAGCAGCACCCCAACCATAAATCCAAGCGCCGCCTGATATTCACGGTTACGCCCATACTGATCCCACGAAAAAAGTTGCCCAGCTCCCGCCCCAGCCTCGCCACTCCTCCGTGGCACCCGCGGAAAAAACAGTGGAACCCGCGCCGCATACGCGTCGAACGCCTGGCCATGTTTCCGGCGCAGTTCGCCCTCTTCCCGCCGCATCACCGCCGGATAGAAAATCGCGTAGTACCCCACAATCAGCCCCGCCGCAACCCACGAATGGCTGGCAACTGCAAACCCGCACACCAGCAAAAAACTCCCGAAGTACAACGGATTGCGCGTCCAGGCGTACGGCCCGGAGACAGTCAATTCTTCTTGTTTGTGCAGGTGCCCGGCGGCGACCGCCCGCACCACCAGCCCCAGCAACGCGAGCCCCATGCCCCATGCCAGCGATTTCACCATAGGCAGCGCCAACCAGAGATACAATGGTGCCAAGGGATATCCCAGCCGCACGCGCCAGCGCGCCAGAAATCCGGTGCGGTCCGCCACTACGCCAGCCTCAATCTTCGCTCCACTGCTTCCACCACCTGCTGAACGGTAATAGAAATCATCGCCGCTGAATGCGACGTACCTCGCTCGTATGTGGTTTCTTCCGGCCGCGCATTGCGGACCACAATGTTCGCCGCGCCGTAAGGCCCATTTCGCGCGGGATCGGTGGGACCAAATAATCCCACCACCGGCGTGCCTAGCCCGCTGGCCAGATGCAACGGACCAGTGTCGCCGGCCACAAAAACTTTCGCCCGCCGCAGCACCGCCATCAATTGGGGAATGTCCATCTCCAGCAGGACCGGCCTTGAATCTCCCGCTGCACCGAGCACCTGATCCGCCAGTCCGCGCTCGCCAGGACCATAGCTCACCACTCCTCGCCATCCATACTTCCGATTCAGCTCGCGATGCAACTCGCCGTAGCGCTCCGCCGGCCAGCACTTCGACGTCCACCCGCCCCCCGGGCTGAGCGCAAAAAAATCCGTGAGCGAATCTTTCGCCAATTCCACTGCGGCCCAATCCTCCGCCTGCTCGCAAATCGCCAACGGGAATCGCACCGTACCCGGTTTGGCGCCAGCCGCTTCGGCCAGCGAGATATTTTGATCTACTTTGTGGACTCCCTGCGGAGCGACCGGATGGTTATAGAGCAGCGCCGCGAGTCCTTCGCGCGCGTGATCGCGATCGAAACCTAACCGCCGCGACGCGCCTGAGGCGTACGCCAGAATTGCCGACCGATACAGCCCCTGAAAATCCAGTGCGGTGGTATATCCGCTGGCACGAAGCTGCTGGACGCATCCCGCCATCTGCGGCAAATCACCGCGATCGATTTCAATGACGTGGTTCAGGTCCGCGTTTCCCTGCAAGAGCTCGCGCCACTTGCGGTCGACCAACCAATCGATCTGCGCGCCGGGAAAGGAATCGCGAAGGCAGGCCGCCGCGGGCAGGGTGTGAATGATGTCGCCCATCGAGCTGGTTCGCACCACGAGAAAGCGATCTTCAGCCATCGGCCCGGTCGCGCACAGCGGCGATCAAATCGCGCGTGGAATGTTTTTTCGGATCGCCGGTAATCGCTACGCGGATGCCCAGCCGTGCCGCTAGCTCGCGCTCCGGCACAGTTTCGGCGGTATAGTCGGTTCCTTTGGCGTGGACGTGCGGCCGCAGAGCGGTCAACAGCGGTTCCACGTTTAATTCGTCGAAAATAGTGACGTAGTCCACCGCGGCAAGCGCTGCGACCAATTCCGCACGCGCCATTTCCGCCAGAATCGGCCGGCCGCTCCCCTTCAACTTCCGGGTGCTAGAATCGGAGTTCACCCCTACCACCAGCAAGTCGCCCTCTTCCCGCGCCGCGGCAAGGTAGCGGACGTGCCCAACGTGCAAAATATCGAAGCATCCGTTGGCGAAAACGATGCGCCGCCCTTTCTCCCGCTTAGTGGCCAGCTCCGCCACCAGCGCTTCGCGGCTCACAATTTTTTCCCTGGTGTTCATCCCGGATTCACTTCCGCAGCGGTGACCTCGGCGCGCAACGCCCCTTCCAGTTCCGCGCGTGTCACTGTTGCCGTGCGCCGCTTCATCACCACTATCCCTCCGGCGTAATTGGCGATGTGCGCGGCCTCCAGGCACGTTGCGCCAGCCGCCAGCGCCAATGTGAACACCGCAATCACCGTATCCCCCGCGCCGGTAACGTCTACCGTTTCGTCGCTGCCATGGATCGGAATGTGCCGCGTAGAATTCCCGCGCTCAAACAGCGCCATTTTTCTCCGCTTCGTTCGGCGTGTCTTCCATCCTCTCAGCATATTACAGCGTAACCTTGCTCCAGACCGGCGGCGCCTTCTGTGATGGGGGTCACATTACGTCGCTTCAGAAGCCGGCCAAGCTCGTCGTCGCCAAACTGGACCGGCTCTCGCGCCCACCCGCTTCCTGTTGACGCTGCCCGGTGACCGGCGCCGCTGGCAGAGCAGCAACTCCGGTCTCTGGCTCACCCTGTGGGTTCGTCGTTCGTGGAAGTCCGAGTTTTTCGTCTTCATGCCACGCGCCGATGGCGGCAGCGCCCACGCGAGTACCATGTCGATGGCACGTATCACCACAAGAGCTACGGCCGTGTCATAGGTACGCCAAAAAAGTTTCAGCGACTGGATCGTGCGTTCGAGGGGACAGTGCCGCTCGGTGGATTTATGGGACATGGTCCGAAGAGCGTCGGGGCCGTTTGCGATCCCGACGTCTTCGCCGGTGTAGTCGAGTTGCTGCCCGGTGTTTTGGGACCGCGCGATGGCCAAGTCCTTGTCGATCTCGTGGAGCCAAGTTGTGATCCGATATCCTGGCCCGGCGAAATGGTCCGGCAACAGATATTCAAAGATGCCGGCAATGAGCGAACTGATCCTTGACGGTGCGGCGCGGCACGTCGACCTCGCGCCATTCGCGCCCGGGCGCTTGCCGCCGCTTGATCCGGCGCGTCTGCGCGGCCTCTCAGAGGTACGCGTGCCATCCGCCAATCGAGCCTAACCGACGTCGCACAATCGAGGGAAGTGTGTGGCATCATCACATTTAGGGTGGTCACGTCGAAACCCCCGGACTCGGACCCGTCTCGTGAACCTACCTCCTCCAACGTCTGCTCGACCGCGCCGCGCGCCGCCTGTGGCCGAGCACGCGCCGATACGACGCCAGGTCATCACTCAAGTCTTCCTCGCATCGCATACCGTTCATCGGTTGAGGTACGCTTCCACCGAGACAGCCGCATGATCAGGCCCGAGCTGACCAACTGGTATCGCTTCGGCTCGGCCGCTGCCTTATGCGCCGACAAGCCGGCAAGCTGGGCCATGACCGGCCGCATACGCTCGGCCAGGGCGGCCGCTTCCTTGGCGCTGCGCTCTGATCCCGCCGTCCAGCCGCCGAGCTTCGCACCTCGCCGCCGCGGCGAGGCCTGCCTTGGTCCGCTGCGAAATGAGCGCTCGCTCGCGCCAGCGCGGCGAAGAGGTGGAGGACGAAGGGGTCAACGTGGCGCCAAGCTCCGTGACAACGAACGGCACGCGGTGGACCATCAAGCCAGAAGTGAACGTCGCAGTACTCAGCGTCGGAGCGATCGCGCCAGCTCATCTCTTATCAACTGTTCGAAGAATGACTGGAATCGGACCGAGAACGTTGTTCTCTGTTTCAGCAGACTACTAGAGACCGACGCTGGTGTGCATAATGCCGCCGTCCGCGAAGATGGTGGTCGCGGTCAGATAGCTTGCGCCTTCCCCGGCGAGGAAGCCGACGACGCTCGCAATCTCCTCTGGGTCGGCCATGCGCCCAAGTGGTATAGCGGCATTGAGCTGCGCGAGCTTGGTTGGATCCGTCATGGTGCTGAGATTGATCGGCGTCGCCACCGCACCAGGGCCGACGCCGACGACTAAAATCTTGTGGCTGGCGAGTTCGAGACCGGCGGTGCGCGTGAGCATGCGCATACCGCCTTTGGCGAGGCAGTAGGCGGTATTGCCTGGCATCGGCCAGTCCTCGTGCACTGAAGTGATATTGATGATGCGGCCGCCGTTGCCCTGCTTAATCATCTGCCTGGCTGCGATTTGCGTGCCGAAGAAGGCGCTCTTGAGGTTGACCGCCATCACCTTGTCGTACTGCGCCTCGCTAGTGTCGAGGACTGAGGTGCGGGTTTCGATGCCGGCATTGTTCACCATGATGTCCACCCGACCGAAACTCTTCACCGCCGCATCGACAAGTTTCTCGAGATCGGCACACTTGCTCACGTCGGCCGCGATGCCAATGGATTGGCCGCCGAGCTTGCTGACCTGCTGTTTGAGCGCCTCAGTCGCCTCCGGACGGACCACGTAATCGATGACGATGCTGGCCTCTTGACGGGCCAGTTCGAGAACGATCGCCTGACCGATCCCGCTGTTGCCGCCGGTGACAATGGCAACCTTGCTCTTCAAAGACATGACCAACCTCTCAATATGATGCGGAATTGCTTCGCACCTGGGCCGGATCACCCGTGGGCGGAGAGAGACTTCAGTTCCGCTGGCGGTGCGCCCTTGCCCTCGAGGTTTCCCAGCGCCACCAGCGCCTCGGCGCGCACGCTCGGGTCATTGTCGATAACCAGCTCGCGCAGCTTCGGCACCGCGGCCTCGATTCCGACGTGTCGTGGCCCGAGGCGCCCCAAGTGCCACGCCGCCAGACTGCGGACGAAGGAGATCTGATCGCGCGTCCCTGCGACAAGAGCGGACATGGCGTCGGGGTTTTCCGGTTCGAACTCGCGCCAGCGCAGCGGCTGCCCACACACGGACGAAGCTCACTGGGTCGCGCAACGCCTCGGTGAGCGCGGGGACCGCCTCCCCCGCCGGGCAGCCAATCTCCGCCAGTGCGTGCGCGGCCAGGCGCCGCTCTAGCGGATCGCTGCTCTTCAGTGCTGCGACCCAATCGGCGGTTGCAACTCCGAGATATGACGGCTGCTCGAATAAGCGCACCACCCGTTGCCCTCAGTTCGTGCCCTCCAGTCGACGATCCAGGTTGAATGCGGCGCTGATCAATCCCATGTGCGTGAACGCCTGCGGGAAGTTGCCCAGCGCCTCGCCCGACGGTCCGGTCTCCTCGGCGTACAGCCCGAGGTGGTTGGCGTAGGTTAGCATTTTCTCGAAGATGAACCGCGCCTCCTCGAGCCGGCCGGCCCGCGTCAGCGCCTCGACCAGCCAGAACGTACACATGTTGAACGTCCCTTCGCTGCCGGTGAGCCCGTCGCCGGCGCCCCTGCCGATCTCGTAGCGGTACACCAAGCTGTCAGAAACCAGCTCCGCCATCGTGAGGTTGATCGTTCCGATCATGCGCGGGTCGGTCGGCGAGATGAAAAACACCAGCGGCATTATGAGGTTAGCCGCGTCCAGGGCGTCGGTGCCGAAATACTGTACGAACGTACACCGCTTCGCGTCCCAGCCGCGCGTCATCACCGCTTCGTAAATACGGTCACGCTCCGCGAGTAGGCGGGCACGATCTAACGGCAGACTGCGCTTCGTCGCCAGCCTGATCGCGCGATCGAGTGCCACCCAGCACTGCACCTTTGAGTAGACGAACTGCTGCTGGCCGCCGCGCACCTCCCAAATGCCGTCGTCGGGCTTCATCCAGTTGTCCGCAACCCAATCGATTAACCGGCGGACGTGGCACCACGAGTTCGTACGCCATCGGCGAACCGTACTTGTCGAACAGGTAGATCGAATCCATCAGTTCGCCGTAGATGTCGAGCTGGAGCTGCTCGCAAGCGCCGTTGCCGACGCGAACTGGGCGGGAGCCGCGGTAGCCCTCCAGGTGGTCGAGGGTCTCCTCAGGCATCTCGTGCCGGCCGTCGATGCCGTACATGATTTGCAATGGACCTAGACGAGCTCCCTCCATGGCGCGCTGCTCCAACCAGCCCATGAAGTGCTCGGCCTCGCTAGTCATCCCCAGGCGCAGGAAGGCGTACAGAGTAAACGCTGCGTCGCGGATCCAGGTGTAGCGGTAGTCCCAGTTGCGCACCCCGCCGATCTCTTCGGGGAGGCTGCAAGTCGGTGCGGCGACGATCGCCCCGGTCGGCGCGAAGGTCAGCATCTTCAGCATCAGGACCGAGCGGTTAACCATCTCGCGCCAGCGGCCATGGTAGCGGCACTTACTCAGCCAGCGCCGCCAGAATCCGAGGGTCTGCGTCAGCAGCTCGATACCGACGAGCCGCGCCTCCAGCAGCTCGGAGTCGCTATCGCCCTCGATCTGGCGCAGGATGAACGTCGATGGCTCCCCCGGGTGCAACAGGAACTCGGTGGCGACCCCAGCGCCTTGGCGCGCTAGCGGAAAGCGGCTAACTAACGACAAGCGCATGCCCGGGGCCTCGAACACCGCGCCGCGGCCTTCCAGAGTGACCTGATGCGGCCGCCGCGCGTAGTCGAAAGCGGGTTGGCATTCGAGTCGGAAGCGCACGCCGCCGCGCACCGCCCGCACAACGCGAACGATGTGGTGTGTCTTCTTGCCGCGGCTCGGGTCCTGGATCGGCATGAAGTCGATCACTTCGCCGACCCCGTCAGGGCTGACGAAGCGCGTCACCAGCACGTTGCTGTCGGGCAGGTACATCTGCTTGCGCTGGGCCTCGTGGAGGCTGGCGATCTTGAAGAAGCCTCCTTTTTTCTCGTCGAGAATCGCGGCGAAGATGCTTGGGGAATCGAAGTGCGGCAGGCAGCACCAGTCGATCGAACCGTCCATGCCCACCAGCGCGACCGTGTGTAGGTCGCCGACGACACCGTAGGACTCGATCGGCTTATAGACCATTTTCTACCGGCCTCTCAAAGAGTGGGACCATTCTCGGCGCCGCGAACTCATCCTCGCACCGCTCCTCGCCGCGTTGCCGGCCGCGCTCCTCGCCGATCCTGCGCGCGCAATCGATCCGGCGCAGACGCAAGTCACTCTACCTGATCAATACCAGTGGAAGCCCGCGGCTGCCCAGCGCGCCGGCGCAGTCGGTCGAGACGGTGCTGGTGTTCGGCGCAACCAAAGAGCCTGGGCCGTACGTGGTGCTGGTCAAGTGGCATCCGGGTTACATGAGCGCGCCGCACACCTACGTCACCGATCGGCTGTGCTTTGTCATCTCCGGTATCTGGTGGGTGAATTCGGGCGAGAATTTCGAGCCGGAGGCGACTGTGCCGGCGCCCGCCGGCGGCTTCGTGCGCCGTGTCGCGCACACGCCGCTCTATGATGGGGTGAAGAAAGGCGGCAAGGAGCCCGCTGTGATCGGCATTTTTGGCCAAGCCCCGATCGAGTTTATCGCAGGGAGCCGCCAGTCTTCTCATGACCGTTGTAATTATGTCACGGCAACGACGCGTCCGGTCGCTAGGTTAAAAGAGTTGTAACTTGTGTCCGAACAGCAACAGCTTTATCTAACACGCAATAGGCCGGCAGAGCGGCAACCCCCATCCCCGACACCGCTGCCGCGCTGTCCAGAAGCCTAAGTAGTTTGAGGCAACGACTCACAGCAAACCCAGCCATCATTAGACTGCCTGGGTCTTTTTTATGGCACCGCGAACAAGAAATGTTGCAGCCGATCAGTTCACAACGGAATTGATCACGCCGATACACTCCCGCCGGATAGCAGACGCCGCCGCGTAGCCGCACGATCTCGAAGGATTGCTCGCGGTCGTAAGTGCAAGTCGCAGACGCGTGCAAGTCCGTCGCCCAACACCAAGTCACCGCCGCCACGTTAGCGGCAATGCAGCCCAAATGGGCTCGCGGCCCTTGCGGCCAATGTCCGATAACCTCTCCAACCGCGACCAACCTCTGCGACACGGCGGAACTGCGGGTCAAAAGGTGGTCAATCTGGCGCTCCAGGGGGGCCGCCACGGGTTAAACCTGGCCGATGTGCTAGGTTTGTCATCCGTTTTGATCCGGAAGGACGTGCCGCAATGATCAAAGACATCGTCGTAAATCTGAACGTTGGTGCCACGGCGAGCCCGGCCAGCGATTTTGCCATTTCGGTCGCCGCGGCATTTAACGCGCACCTGACGGGCATCACTTTCCTTCACAATCCGGTCGTGCCAGTTTCGAGCGTAGGCCACGTTCCCGCCGAAGTAGTTGTGGCTCAGCAGGATTACCAGGCCGCGATAAGAGCGGTGCGGGAGCGCTTCGCCGCTGCGAGCGCACGCGCCGGTGTTACGGCCAATCCGCTAACGCTCAGCGCAAGTCTGGTCGGCGTCGGCGAGCAGTTTGGCCAAATCGCGCGGCGCTTCGATCTGGCCGTTGTCGGGCAGGCGGAGCCGGAGACCGACGCAGTCGACAGGATCATTGTCGAAGCTGTGCTGTTCGATTCCGGCCGGCCGGTCATCTGCGTTCCTTATATTCAGAAAGCGCCGCTCAAGCTCGACCGCGTGATGGTATGCTGGGACGGTGGTCGGGCCGCGGCGCGGGCGATCGGTGACGCTATGCCGCTTCTGCAACGGGCGCGACGTGTCGAGGTCGTTATCGTAACCAACGAGAGCGGCAAGCAGGATCAAATCGAAGGCGCGGATATCGGCACGCATTTGGCACGCCACGGGCTCAATGTAGAGGTCAAGCGCATCCCACTTGGCGACATCGATGTTGCTGCCATGCTGCTGTCCCATGCGGCCGATGAGGGCGTCGATTTCATCGTGATGGGCGGCTACGGCCACTCGCGCTTGCGCGAATTTTTGCTTGGCGGCGTCACCCGCAGCATCTTGCGATCAATGACCGCCCCGGTGTTGATGTCGCATTGAGCAAGGTGGCACGTCTTCAGGTTAAGAACGCGTGGGCTCGTTGAAAGTTGTGCGTCGGGTGATCGGGACTGCCGAGCGAGGGAGATGTATGGATGCTCTTTTTTAGGCGGTTGCATTTCGGCAGCCGCTCTAGTCCTTTCAGCCTCGGCTTCTTACTTGGGGATCAGTCAGGGTCCGCCTTGCGCACACGTGCGCGCGCGCAACATTAGTCTGGCGGTTTGACCGCCCCTCGCGAGCGAGCCGCACGACACGCAGCTCGCTCGGCGTCAACGCCTCGACACCGCTGATCCAATTCCGGCGCGGACGCACGCCGGCAATTCGCAGTTCTTGGCGGGCGCAGGCGATCAGGGGCCGGGCACCGCTGCGGGCGCGGCATGAGATTGTCACCCATGTCTTAGGTACGTGCTGTCACCCATGTCTCCGGGCCGGACAAACTGAGCATTGGTGGGCGGTGACGTTGTGTCATTACTCTAAGGGAGCAATGACTTAGTGAAAGGTGAGGGCCAAATCAGCCCCTTGATGCTCAATACAGACTTGCTTCGCCGCCCTCACTGGCGCGGGCCACGATCCAGCGCTCAATGCCATCTGGGCCGTTTCACCCAATCGGCGTTTGCCACTTACCGGTGCCGCAGAGCCGCCATGTCGCACGTGGTGCCAGCGGCGGCCCTGCCCCTCTCGCCCCTGCCCTGCGTGGTTCAGGGTCGGGCGGGACCTAATAACCTGGACGGCGTGCCGACACCGTCATCTCCCATCACCGACTAAATGCCCCACCATGAGTCAGCCGTGGCCATGGGCTCGCTTTGACTGCCTGACAGAGTAACGCACCAGCAACTCTTAGAACGCGATTGCGGGCCTAAGGTGCGGCTCAACCGCATCTAGACATCGGCTACCGATGCCATCGCATTGTCACTGCGCAGAGTCAGGGATTCGTTTATGCGCTTCTCAGGCGCTTACCTAGCCTCCCAGCACCGGACTCACCAGCGACGCGCCAAGGGGTTTATGGGCGTGGTGGAGATTTCGCCCTCTGATCTCGCGATTCCGGGCACCGTCGTCGGACGACACCCTTCCAACGCTGGACGACCTTTGCGAGACCACGCTCAACCCCGATGGCGGGTTTCGCAGCGAGCAAATGGAAGCGCAAAGCTTGCCGAGAAGGCGACGGGTTGCCTGGGCGAGTGATGATCGTCCAGCCGTAACAACCTGTCTAGGCCGATGAACAGTCGTGCTAGTCTGGCGTGTGGTGCAGGGACTGCCATGGCGGAGACCAATCAGTGTTTCGCAAGGCGGGGGTGGTGGATCGCACCAGGGGCAAACCGAAATACGCCCTGCACGCCTTCCGCCACTTCTTCGCTTCGTGGTCGATCAATCCCGAGGAGCGCGGCGGGCGCGGCTTGTCGGCCAAGGTGGTGCAAGACCTGCTCGGGCATAGCTCGATCACTATGACGCTCGACACTTACGGGCACCTGTTTCCGCGCGGCGATGACCGCGCCGAACTGGCGAAGGCATCGCGCCTCCTGCTGGCGTGAAGTAGGCCCCGCTGAGAGGAAGCATGAGCAAGCAACTCAGACCATGCCCGGATTGCGGCGCGCCTATCGGCGAACGCCATCGCGCGGGCTGCGATATCGAACGCTGTTACCATTGCCGTTGGCAGGCGCTCGGGTGCCTGCACTTCGACCCGAGCGATGCGCGGCGGGAAGTGTGGACGGGCAAGTGGCCGGGCGAGGAAGATTGCGCACGCTCGGACTCCTTCGTCAACGGTGACGCCGACTTTCCCGATCTGAATCGGTTGTTCACGGATTGCGTTTGGGATGCGGACACCGGACGTTGGGAGCGGCGACAGTAAGCGGGCGCGTCCGACAGTGAAAAGAGGGGGCAACCCGCACCCGCACTCCCCAGAACGGGCAGGAACACGCCCTTTCCCCAGAACGGGGGACTTTTGGGGATGCTTTAGCCAATCAAATATCGATGAAGTACCCTCCGCCCAGCCCGATATTGCTCCGGTCGATCAACTCCCGGACCTTGGTTTCCAGCTCACGCTGGTGTTCAACGCTTCGAGCCGTGCCTTCCCGTCCTGCTCACAAGCCGCCTATACGGCGGGGCTGGATTCACGAGATCAAGCACGACGGTTTCCGCATCATGGCCCAGCACGCCGGCGGCCGGGTGCGGCTGCTCACCAGAAAGGGTACCAACTTCTCTAACCGCTTCCGATCAGCAAACCGCGGAAGATAATCTGCGGGCGGCGCGCGATTCGGTGCGACTGTTCGGCAAGACCGACGCCGACATCGACCACATCATCGCGCAGCGCAGCGCCGATCCAACGCTCGTCGTGCCGAGCCCGATCAGCGGCAGTGTCACGGCGCGCAATGCGCTCAGAAACCGGCGCTAATGATCCGGCGAAATTTGCTGTCACGCTCACAGTTTGCATAGGAGTATGCTAGAGTGCGTGCTCGGGGAGAACGGACCCCAGGAAGCATCAGGTTGCTAAGGGGTGTCGCGCTCACGTGGTCGGCTTCGGCGCGCTCGCAGCAGCGATCGATGCCGATGCGGAGTTGATGGGGCACGAAAACTGGCCCGGAGGATTGCCATGCCCGCTGTTCAGAATCGACGCCGCTTTCTCGCTACACTCTCGTCAGCTAGCGCTACCGGCCTGGTTGGCTCGGCGAAATCGTTTGCGCAAGAGGCCCCGCCCGAAACCACCACTCTCCGATTGGCAAAAATCAACGGCATTTGCATCGCGCCTCAGTATGTCGCCGAAGAGCTGTTGCGCGCGGAAGGCTTTACTGACATCCGCTACGTGCCGACGGATCCCGGGGTCGGCGCTGCTCTCGCGCTCGCTCGCGGGGAGGTCGACCTCACCGCAAATTACGCGCCATCCTTCATCGTTCCAATTGATGCCGGCGAGCCGATCACGATCGTCGGCGGTGAGCACATCGGCTGTTTCGAGCTGTTTGCGAACGCTGGCATCCGCAGCATAACGGGTCTGAAGGGCAAGAACGTCGGCGTACCGTCTTTGGGTTCGAGCCACCACCTGTTCCTGAGCACAATAGCCGCCTATGTCGGACTCGATCCGGTGAAGGACATTCATTGGGTGGTGACCCCCTCAACAAAGCCGATGGAAATTTACGCCGACGGCAAGATTGACGCATTCCTGGGGTTTCCGCCTGATCCCCAGGAGCTCCGAGCTCGCAACATTGGCAGGGTCATTCTCAACAGTGCCATAGACCGTCCCTGGTCTCAGTACCTCTGTTGCATGCTGGCGGCGCATCGGGACTATGTCCGCAAACATCCGGTTGCAACAAAGCGCGCGCTGCGTGCGATCGTCAAAGCAGCCGATCTTTGCGTCAACGAGCCAATGCGTGTCGCCCAACGAATCGTCGATGGCGGATTCACCGCTCGCTATGACTACGCGCTGCAGACGCTCAAAGAAATCCAGTACAGAAAGTGGCGCGAGTTCGATCCCGACGACACTGTCCGGTTCTATTCGCTGCGCCTACGCGAAGCGGGCGTGATCAAGTCCAGCCCGAACAAGATCATTGCGGATGGCACAGACTGGCGTTTGTTTAATGAACTCAAACGCGAGCTGAAAGGCTGACCATGCGGACGGCGCTTGTTCAAGCGCTGCTAGTTTTGACCGCCGTCATAGTGTGGCCAGGTGGTGCGACTCGCCAATTCTTGCAGGAACCACCGTTGCCGAGGATTGCGCCAGCACCCGAATTCACACTGATATCGCAGGACCGCGCACCGGTAGCGCTAGCGGACATGCGCGGCAAAGTCGTCGCGGTAACCTTCATCTACACTTTCTGCGTCGACACCTGTCCCGTTCTGACGCCGATGATGTCCTTCATTCAGGATCAGCTCGGGGCGGACTTCGGTGCCAAGGTCGCATTCGTTTCCATTACCGTCGATCCCGAGCGCGACACGCCTGAAGTGCTCAAGGAGTATGCGCAGGCGTTCGGAGCCAACCTGGCGGGTTGGTCTTTTCTCACTGGGCCCTCGGATGCCATTCGGGACGTGACGCGCCGCTACGGCGTATTTGCGTCGAAATCTGCGGATGGAAATGTGCATCACACGTTCCTTACGTCCATTATTGATCGACGCGGAACCCTGCGCGTCCAGTATCTCGGAGCGCGCTTCGACCCGGAGGAGTTCCGCCGTGACCTCTTGAGCCTGCTGCAAGAGCCATGATGGGAATAGTGACAGGCTTGGTAGGATTGGTTGCGCGAGTGCCCGCTCGCGTCGAAACCAAGCTGCTTGCGGCATTTCTTACGATTGCGATGCTGTTCGTCTTGGTAGGCGTCGTCGGACTTGGCGTCCTCACCGGGGTCAATGAGCGCACGGAGGAACTCATAAAGCTGCAGCGCAAGATCGAAGCATATCATCAAGTGCAGCACGACACTACGAGCCAACTCTACAGCGTCACATCGGCGCTGCTCTCTTCCGACGACCCAACGCTATCGAGCGCACTTCGCCAGCTCGATCAGTTCGGCTACGACGTTGATCGCCTACAATTCGTGGCGAAGGATGAAGTAGAAATGCTCGCTCGTTTGCGCCAGAATTACGATAAATTTGTTGAACTCATCACGCGTGCCGTCGAATTGATTCGCGCCGGGCATGTATCGGAGGCGCGGGAAATACAAGCGGTGCAGACTGCACCCCTAGCGGATCGCCTCGAGCGCCTCACCAACCAGCTTGTCAACAAGGCAGAGGCGGACATGGTAGCCGGTATTGAAACGAGCAAGCGAGAATACGAAAGGTCGCGATGGATTGTCGGTGCTTTTGCACTAGGCAGCATCGTGCTCGCTCTTGCCCTCGGGTACACGATCTCCTGGTCGCTGATTGGCCCAGTCAAAGAGATCGAATCGGGGCTCAACCAAGTTGCCGCAGGCAACTTCACTCCTCGCGTCGAAGTTGTCAATCGCGACGAATTAGGTGCGCTTGCGGCCAACGTCAACAAGATGGCTGAGGAGCTCAAGCAGCGCGAGGAGGAGCTTGCCGTCAAGACCAATGCTCTAGAGCAACTTTCGAATCAACTCGCGAAATATTTATCCCCACAAGTGTATGAATCGATCTTCACTGGTCGAAGTAAGGTGGCGGTCACCAGTCGGCGAAAGAAATTAACGATCTTTTTCTCAGACCTCGAAGGCTTTACGGAGACGACTGAACGGCTCGAAATCAGAGGACCTGACACAGCTCCTCAATCACTATCTGACTGAAATGTCGAAGATCGCTCTCCGATTTGGTGGAACGAGCGACAAGTACGTGGGTGACGCCATTCTTATTTTTTTCGGCGATCCTGATTCCCAGGGCGTCAAGGCGGACGCTCTCGCATGTGTAAGCATGGCGATCGCTATGCGCAAAAGAATGCGCGAACTGGACAGCGTCTGGCGAGCCTCGGGCATAGAAAAACCTCCGCGTTGTCGAACGGGCATCAATACAGGGTTCTGTACCGTTGGAAACTTCGGAAGTGAGGACCGGATGGACTACACCATTATCGGTAGTGGTGTAAATCTCGCGCGCAGACTCGAACAAATGGCTCCGCCTGGCGAGATCCTCATCTCCTACGAGACTTATGCTCACGTGAAGGACGAGGTCTGCTGCGAGGTGCGCGGGGAAATCAATGTAAAGGGCATTTCCCACGCCGTGGCAACATACCAGGTAATCGATCTTTACGACAATCTTGCCAAAAGTCGTGACCTCATCCACGAAGAGAGCGCGAGGTTGAAGCTCGATATTGATATGGAGGCAATGTCCACAAAGGAGCGAGGCGACGCAGTGACTGTTCTCCAACGCGCAGTGGATCGACTGTCCCGCGCAAAGGAAGGCGCTGACCCTATGATCCCGGTAAAGCAAGATCGCGCGCAGTCCTGAATTCGGAGCGCATTCGTTTCGCCTGGGCAGATTGAGGAGGTCGCACGCTATTGCGAGAGCGAGGTGCTTAACACCTACCGTGTCTGGCTCCGGTCACGGCTTACGCCAGCCGCATATTAATGCTCCCAGCCCCCCATCGCTGTATTCAGCGCGCCGCCGAGGTGCCCTCTCCTCCGTCTATCTGTCGGCCAATAACCGCAATGGCCTACTGATAGACCGGAGCCGCATTCCATGCCCGGATGGCTCCGAAATTGGCTTCGCCCGTTGACCAGGCGCCGCAGCATTTCCTTGAACTGCGGCGACTGCCGGTAAGGCGGGTCCATATCTGATCTTTTGATGCCGAGTTCGTCCCCGCCGCGATCAGCTCGGCGCAAGAGCGCGGCCTCGCGATGGTGGTGGCAGTGGGCCGGATCATGCGCGGGGCGGCGCGAGCGATGCTGGAGCTGCGTGACGAAGCCGTGGCCGAGATCCGCGAGGCGCTCACGGCCTATCGCGCGACCGGCGCCCGGTTCCAGAGCACATATCACCTGATCCTCCTCGCGCAGGCGCTGGCTGCCTGCGGCCGCCGCGACGAATGGCCGCGCCGTGCTGCGCGAGGCGGCGGCGCTAGTCGAGGAAACCGGCGAACGCTGCTTCGAGGCAGAGATCTACCGCCTCGAAGGAAATCTGCTGTTGGACGAGAACGGTTCGGCCGAGGCCGAAGCCGGTTATATGAAGGCGCTCGATGTGACACGGGCGCAGAAGGCACGCTCGCTCGAACTGCGCGCAGCGATGGACCTGGCGCGGCTCTGGCGCGATCAGGGCAAGCGGGATGAGGCCCGCGATCTGCTCGCGCCGGTCTACGGCTGGTTCACCGAAGGCTTCGACACGCTCGATCTGAAGGAGGCCAAGGCGCTACTCGACGAGGCTGGCTTAACTAACCTGAGCGCTCGGTGACACAAGGCTGTGCCTGCGCCTCCAAGTGCCGCTGTGCCCCCTGCTCGTTCACATCACGCAGAAACCGCTCGAACGGCGTGACAGCCCAACGGCATAGCAAACCACCAAGTCGCTTTCGATACTCGGTAAGACCGCGGATGGTAACGTCAGACTGCCGATGAAGCTGGGCCGCGGTGGAACGATGACGCACGACTACAAACGTGACGACCACGCTGTTCGCCGCTCGGAGCGTTCTCGACGGTGCCCATTGCACCTGTAATCGGGTAGGAAAAAACGTCATGCATCGTTATAAACAAGTCGATTTTCCATCAAACAAGGCAGTGACTCTCACGCTTGGCACAAACGGCGGCGGCATCGTTATGGCAGGCCGCCGTCGCCGTATTAGCCGAAGTGGTGCTAGCCTTAGAAGGCACGATAACGTCTCGGCACGGGAGGAAACGATGACGCGGCGCGAGTTTATCGCGCTTGTGGGCGCGAGTGTCACATGGCCCTTCGCTGCGATGGCGCAGCAAGCGGGGCGGAGCTATCGACTAGGCGTCTTGGCGCCGTTTACGCGCGATGTCCCTTTTAACGTGGATCTCGGAAGTCGCGCTTCCTCATTCGATCACCTCGTCAGCGGTAGCGAGTAGCGTCGCTGGGACGTTGATGCCGAGCGCCTTGGCGGTCTTGAGATTGATGACCAATTCGAAATTGGTCGGCTGCAGTACCGGAAGATCAGATGGCTGGACGCCCTTGAGAATCTGTCCGGTATAAATGCCGACTTGACGATACCCGTTCGCAATGCTCGTGCCATAGCTCAGCAGGCCGCCGGATTCGGCGAACTCACGAGAGAAATAAGCTGTGGGAACTGCATGGGATGCTGCCAGCGCCACGATTTGATAGCGTTGGGTTATGAGGAAGGGATCATCGCCAATAATGAGCCCTTCCGCCCGCTGTTGGACCAAGGTTGCAAAAGCTATTTCGAGGTCCGGGGTCCTAACTCACTCGCGACGAGGCCCGGCGCATCGCCGCTAACATCGCCAAACTGCCGGAGTTGCTGCGCGGGCCGCCGCGATAAGCGAGGCGTGACGAGGTTGCAGCCCGCACATTCACAACGGTTCGCGCCACCTCCGCTTACACCCCAATTCCCGGAGTATCGCCGCAACGCACTATCTGACGTCATGGGCCAACAGCGGTCATGGGCGGCAGCATTGTGAATTGAGATACGGCCGGGCCTCTGCCGTGCTACATTTTAAAAATTGGGGGTTTGAAATGAGGCGGCGCGAGTTCATCACCCTTCTCGGCTACCCAACGAAAAGCCGATATACCGAATGCGTCGTAGGATGCGCGGTTTTTGAAGGTGTTTTTGAGGTAATTGGCGACGAGGTTGTTGTAACCCGGGTCCGGTCCAGACGCCGGCATGTCTTCGCTTGGCAAGGCAACATCGCTGCATGCCGGTAGAAGGAGAAACGTCGCTGCGGCAGCGTGCCGCAAAGCCAGGAACAAACCCTGCAATTCTTTCGCCATTCAATCAACGAGGATGTGCCAGCAGCCACCCGACCGGCAGGTCGCTAAAGGTGCCCAGTGATCGGCAATACGATCAACCGGGATGTTGGCGGAAATCCGTCACGGCTTGGCCAAGCTGCTCACCCGCGACGAGGCCCGGCGCATAGCCGCCGACATCGCCAAGCTGTCCAAGCTGCCAAGCCGCAGGGCGGGTGCCGTAATCTAGGTCATGGAAGGTCGCGTGTAGCGGCTTAGCACTTTCAGATCGTGCGCATGGATCATGCTATAACGTGGTTACGAAGGGTAGCCGTGGCTGCTACCCTTTCAGATCGCTCGCGTGAACCAAGGTGTACTTGTGACGAAGAGAAGCCGGCTCTACTGAGTTTTCCCATTAGCCCCGTGCAGAGCGGCCGCCCCCGCCCCCCCCCCGACACCCCCGGCCGCTCTGCACGCAGAAGCCTAAGCGTGAAACCTCAGCGGACCCCGAGCGCGTACACTGCCCGGGGTTCCGTCTCAGAGCTGATCAGGAGGACGCATGAACACCACCACCAAGCAGCAGCGCACCCGCCAATTGGCAGTGGAACTGGAAGAACTCGGTTGGAGAACAGCATTGAAACTGGCTGATCTCGATCGGAGAGAATATTGCGACAAGCAGACTCAGAGAACCTATTAGACGGCTGAGCACTCGCGAAGTGCCATTACCGGAAGATTTAATGACTTCGTTGGCGGTCGCCCGAATGTCGCTGTTGGGTCCGACACCGTGCCAGAGTTCGATATTGTAAGAGAATGCCGGTTTGAGGGCGAGAACTGCTGCAGGGGTCCAACTGCGTAGACCGACATAACAAGGGAGCCAGATTATCGGCGCATCGCGGCGCGCCTGCAAAACATCGCCGACCCGAACACGGTCGTCATCGCCGAGAGCACGCGAAAACTGCTCGGCAATCTCTTCGATCTGGAAGACCTCGGCGCACAAGACCTAAAGGGTATCGCCGATCGGGTACGGGCCTGGGCGGCACTCCGGGCAAGCTCGGTTGAAAGCCGCTTCGAGGCGCTGCACGCGACCGGCCTGACCGCGCTGGTCGGGCTCGAAGAAGAACTCGAACTTCTGCTGCGGCGCTGGTCGAGGGCAAAGACCGGCGAAGGCCAAGTTGTGCTCCTCTCCGGCGAGGCGGGCATCGGTAAATCGCGGCTCACTGCGGCGCTGCTCGAACGTGTCGCCACCGAGCCGCACACGCGCTTGCGCTACCCTTGCTCCCCTCGGCACACGGACAGTGCGTTCTATCCGATCATCAGCCAGATGGAACGTGCTGCTGGGCTAGTGCACGACGACACTGCACAAGCGAAGCTCGACAAGCTCGACGCGGTGCTGGCGCTCACTTCGACCCGGATTGAAGACGCGGCATTGTTCGCCGAGATGCTGTCGCTGGCAAACGACGGACGTTATCCGGTACTCGAACTTACCTCCGAGCAGCGCCGACAGAGAACGCTCGAAGCACTCCTTTCCCAGATGGAAGCGCTGACACGGCGAAATCCGGTGCTGATGATCTTCGAGGATGCGCATTGGACCGACCCCACGACGCTCGAACTGTTTGGCCGAGTTGTGGACCGGGTCCGCAGCCTTCGTGTGCTGCTCATCGTGACATTCAGGCCTGATTTTGATCCGCCCTGGGTCGGAAGAGCGTATGTGACATTCCTCGCCATCAATCGGCTTGGAGAGCGCGAAATTCTTGCGATGATCGAGGGCGTCATCGGCAACAAGGCGCTGCCAGCCAACATCCGCCAAGACATCATCGAGCGTACTGACGGCATTCCGTTGTTCGTGGAGGAAATGACAAAGGCGATGCTGGAGGCGGAGAGCCAGGATGCAGTTGAGATTCTCGCGGCGCCAGTTCCGTCCTCCGCACTGGCTGTCCCGGCAAGCCTGCAAGCATCCCTAATGGCGCGGCTCGACCGCCTCGGCTCAGGCAAGGAGGTGGCGCAGATCGGCGCGGCGATCGGACGAGAGTTCTCGCATGGCCTCTTGTCTGCGGTCGTAAGCAAGCCGGAGCCGGAGTTGGGATCAGCGCTAGACCGTCTGATTGCCGCTGGGTTGCTGTTCCGGCAGGGAGCACCGCCGCATGCGAATTACTTATTCAAACATGCCCTGGTGCAGGACGCGGCCTATGGCACGCTGCTGCGGGAGCCGCGACGCGCGCTCCATGCGCGCATCGCCGAAACTCTCGAAGACCAGTTCCCGGAGATTGCCGAGAACCAACCCGAGCTGCTGGCTCGGCACTGCACCGAGGCCGGACTGATCGAGAAGGCCGCTAACTTTTGGGGCAAGGCGGGCCAGCGGTCGCTGGAGCGCTCGGCGCTAATTGAAGCCGCCGAGCAGCTCCCGCGCGCCCTTAGCCAGATCGCGACCCTGCCCGCCACTCCCGCCCTGCGCCGCGATGAAATCACGCTCCACGGTCGAGCATCCCTTCGGCACGATCAAGGCCCGGATGGACCCCACTCACTTCCTGACGAAGACGCTGCCCAGGGTCGCCTCAGAGATGGCGCTGCATGTGCTGGCTTATAATCTGACCCGCGTGATGAACATCATGGGTATCCAGCCACTCATGGCGGCTGAGGGCAGCGGGCGCAAGGCTGGGCAGGTCAACCTTGAATTAGGTGTTGAACCCACAACCTATACGGTCAATGATACAATCGCGCTAGTCTGGCGTGTGGTGAAGGGACTGCCATGGCGGAGACCCGGAAACTCGCAGCCTTCTTGCGGCGGATGTGGTCGGATTTAGCAAGCTGAAGCTGTTTTCGATAGTTTCGGCGATCCGGGCATGAAGCGCGCGACGCGGCTCGCGCAGCAGCGTGCCATAGGCCGCGTCCTGCACCAGGGCATGTTTGAACAGGTAACTTGCATGCGGCGGTACACCCTGCCGGAACAGCAAACCGGCATTAAGGAGACGGTCGAGCGCCGAATTAATGTCGGTCTCCGGCTTGCGCACCACCGCAGCCAGCAGGGCATGCTTTAGGCTGTCCGGCGAGATCCCCGTATCCAGCGGACGACCCAGATCAGCAAGCACGCGCCGATGAAGCCAGCAATGAGGTAGCCGAGCCATCCCCCTAGGGCGATCCCAAAGAAGCTCAAAATGGCACTGGCAACCGCCGCCCCGACGATGCCGAGCGCAATGTTCATGAGTAACCCCATGTCACTCTTCATGAATTGCTCTGCCAGCCAACCTGCAATCCCGCCGATGATGATGGCAGCGATCCAGCCTACCGTAGGATCTCCCATGGCCCATCTCCTCAAAGAGGCGCACCTGCACAATTAGCACGCTCGAACGAGCGAAGGTCAATAACAACATCAAAAATGGCGAGGAGCCGTCCACAGGTGGCCTACTCTCCGATCCTACCTCGTCCTTTGATTCACACGCCGGATTTGCCATGACAGCCTCGCTCGATGCGCTGCAAATTGAGCGCCAAGGACAGAACAGTCTGTTTGGGCGGTTTAGTCCAACTGGGATGTACTACGCTGGTAATTTGTCGGTTAAACTCTCCGTTGCCCTGTCCAGAAGCTCGGCTCGATAAAACGGTGCGGGAGGAAGGGGCCTCGATGCGGGCGGTTGCGGACTGGCTCGAAAAGCTCGGCATGTCCGAGTACGCCCAGCGCTTTGCTGAGAACGATATCGATCTTAGCGTCCTGACCGATCTCACAGACCAAGACCTGAGAGAACTTGGGTTGTCGATGGGTCATCGACGTCGGTTGCTGCGCGCGATCTGCGAGCTTAACGACACGTCGGCTTCACCTAACGTCATCGCCAAGTCTGCACCTCCTCCGATTTCAGCATCGGAACCCCCGCCGAGCGGAGCGGCGACCGTAGCCCCGGTCGCAGAAGCGAAGACCTTCCTAGGATGAACAATCGGCGGCCTTCTCCGGCCGCTTGGCGGCAATGCGACTGGTCTCACGTTCGAGCTTCGCGGCGATGCCGGTCGAGTGGTCTCAAACGTTCTGGCTCCGGGGCTTCTCGACCGCGCGCGTAGCTCGCCCGCACGCCTTCCTTGACGAGGTGAATTTCGACCTCCAATTCGTCAACCGTGACCCAATCCTTGCGATTGCGGTAGAGCCGATCGGTTTTCTCGACCAGCATCACGCGCACGGCGGGACGGGCCTTCAGATAGGCGACCATCTCGCCGAAGGCGGCGCGGCCGGTCTGCTTGGCGGTCTCCGCGTCCACGTATTCCTGCGCTACCGTGAAGCGCTGCGCCGCCGCATATTGCTTGAGGAGCTTCAACTGTGCGGGGATCGAGAACCCTTCCTTTTCCTGCTCCTTGGAGGAGACGCGGGCATAGACGACCGCTTTGCGGACCGGATCGACGGGAGACCATTCGGACAATCGCACCAGAGCAGATAGCCTGCCACAAGGTATTGGACTGACAAAATCGGGTTGAGCGCAGGCTCGCGGAGTTCCGGTGCTGACGCCGGCGATGATGAGTTCACTTGGCTGCGCACGCGGCGGTGCGTCGATAATTAGTCCGGCATTCCAGCCTTTCGCAGACCCTCTACGAATTGCGCGGCAAAAGCCAAACGTGTAGCAAGTGAACAGAACGAGGCAACACCAAGTAGGTGTTGAATTAGGTGTTGAACCCACAACCTATACAGGCCAATTAACAATCGTGCTAGTCTGGCGTGTGGTGAAGGGACTGCCATGGCGAAGACCCGGAAACTCGCAGCCTTCTTGCGGCGGATGTGGTCGGATTTATCAAGCTTGCCGGGTCCGACGAGGAGCGGACACTTGCCCGCCTCCGAGCGCTGCGAAGCGATCTGATTATGTGGGCTATAAAAAGTAGGAAGAACTCCAACAAGCTCTTCGTTCAAAGGCACGGCCCCGCGAAGTTTCTTGCGCGGGGCCGTGGTTTTATTTCGAGGACGAAGCCGGGCCGTCGCTCGGCGGCACACCTGCTCACCCGCGAGGCCCGTCGGATCGCCGCCAACATCGCCAAGCTACCGGACCTTTTGAGGAAGTGAAGGGCGGACACCACGCCGCGGTGCCGCTTGATCTGACGCTCGGTCGCGGGCTTCGTTAAAAGATCGAGCTTCTGGCGGAACTATCGAAACCGAGACGTACCTTCGGTAGGATGCGGCCGTACGGCGGGATCGTCGATCGTATGCTTCCGCAGCAACTTCAAGCCTCGATAGGCAACTGCGATCGCATCGTAAACTGTCTCAGTTGGATGCTGGCGGCAATGACCCAGAATAATCAACCCTTCAACGCTAGTGTCAATCAGTTTGGCCTTTAGCGCAGGTTCTCCCTTTTCCCTTGACTCTGGCATCAAGCTCATCGAAAACGTTCTGCACGAAGCGGACAAATTCCTGCATCTGCGTCGCATCTTTGCCGTCGAACGCGCTGATAGCGACGGGACAGAGCGTCTTTGAATCTGATCTGGCCCTCAACCGCAAACGAGAGCCGCATTCCTGCCAGGAAGATGGCAATGCCCAGAGCCAGTCCTCGCATAGTCGCCTCGCCGTTAAAAACAATCAGCGTCGCGGGCAGCCTATCTCTACCTAAACGGCTCAGGAGCTCGTTCCACCAGACGACGCTCGAAACTTCTTCTGCGCAGTTGTAATGGCGCGACGAACGCAAGCGAAGGTCGGGTAGCTCTATCATCTTAATCATCTTACGCCCCGGAGATAGCGCCGCACACCCCGCTGTGGCGGCGGGGCCTAGTCAATGCGACGTTACTCTGTGCAAAGCGATGGGTTGGTTCTGAGGCACCTCCCTGCACAAAGCCGCCCAGCTTAGCGCAAGTTGGAGCGCCGGGCGAGCGGTTGGGCCCGGCGCATCGCCGCCAACATCGCCAAGCTGCCGGAACTGCTGCGGTCCTAATCGGTATCGCGCTATTCGATCACCTTGTCGGCGCGCGCCAACAATGTCTCCGGCACCGTCACACCCATCGCCTTAGCGGTCTTGAGATTGATCCAAAGCTCGAATTTGGTCGGATGTTCGATCGGGATATCGGCCACCTTGGTGCCGCGCAAAAGCTGGATGGCCTGTCGAGCCATAATACCTGCCCAGTGAACCATGCTGGCGCCATAGGCAGCAAAGCCACCTTCCCGCGCCATTTCTGGAAATTGGTAGACTGCTGGCAGACGCAGCGCCAAGGCTCGCTCGAAAATTAACTGACGAAAGCCGAAGAACATTGGACTCGCCAAAAAATTAAGCGCCGCGGCGCCCGACGTTTTCGCAGTATCCATCGCTGCCGCGATCTCCTGGGCTGACGCGACGCGATAAATGGAAAGTTCGATATCGCGAGCACGCGCCGCTTCTTGCAGTGCGTCGAATTTGGTACTCCTCTGGTTCGCAGCGGCGAAGGCCGCCACGTGCCGAATCCCAGGTACTGCTTCGATCAGGATTTCCTGCCGTTTCCCATCAAGTTCGGTCGCGAGGAAGCTGACGCCAGTTGTATTGCCCTCTGGCCGCGCCATCGAGGTTACTAGTCCCGACCCAAACAAGTCCTCGTCACCGGCAAGTATGGGTATGGTCTTTGTTGCCTCCTGTACGGCACGAACTCCGGGCCCGGCTGCAAGAATCACATCGCAGTCGGCTTTGACTAGCTCGGCCGCATACTCCGCCATCCGCTCAGGATGCGGCACAAATCCGCGGAACTCGATTGTGAGATTTTTACCTTCGACGAAACCGGCGCGCTTCAGTCCGTCGAAAAAAGCGCCTATCGCGTCGGGCGGCTCAAGTCGGACAGGAAATAAGAACCCGAGGCGATACGTCCGCCCCGGTTCCTGCGCCAGCGCAGCGAACGGCCATGTGGCACTCGCGCCCATAAGGGCGATGAACTCGCGCCGCCTCATCGTTTCCCCCGTGCCGAGACGTTGTTCTACCTTGTAGGCTAGCATTTTTTCGTCGTGCGCAGGCAATCGCTACCTGGTCCGCTGACCGACGCGCAACGGCCAAGCTGCTCACCCGCGACGAGGCCCGGCGCATCGCCGCCAACATCGCCAAGCTGCCGGATTTGTTGCGCAAGGCCTAAGCGGGGCTCCGGCCTGCGCCTATTCGATCACCTTGTCGGCACGTGCCACTAATGTCGCGGGCACCGTCACGCCCATCGCATTAGCGGTCTTGAGGTTGATCACCAGCTCGAACCTGGTCGGCTGTTCGACTGGGATGTCGGCGATCTTGGTGCCGCGGAAGAGTTCGACGATCTGTCGGGGCATTATTTCTGCATAGAACTGACCACGAGGCGGTCCGTAGGCGGCAAAGCCACCTTCCTCCGCCGTTTCCGGCCATTCATAGATCGTGGGCAGATGCGCCGCGGCTAGGCGGTCCATAATGAGGCGCCGATTGGCATAGAAGAGCGGTGACGCCACAATGTGTACCGCTGTGACGCCCGATGCTTGCGCACTGTCGATAGCTGCCGCGATATCCTCGGCTCTGGCGACACGATGAATTGAAAACTCGATATTATGTGCGCGCGCCGCCTTTTGCAGTGTGTCGAGCCTCGCAGTTATGGCGTCGTTGACGTCGGTAAGGACTGCCATCCGATGAAGCCCTGGCACTGCTTCGATCAGAATGTCCTGTCGCTTGCCGTCACCCTCGCGCACGAGGATACTGACCCCCGTTGTATTGCCGTCTGGCCGCGCCAGCGAGTTTACGAAGCCGGACGCAAACAGATCGTCTGTAAGCGCAACAATCGGAATGGTTTTCGTCGCCTGTTGAACGGCGCGAACTGTTTCATCCCCGACAGCTGCGATGACATCGACCCGTGCCTTGACTAGCTCGGCTGCATATTGCGGAATGACATCGACGTGTTGCCCATATGCGCGATATTCGACCGTGAGGTTTTGGCCTTCGATGAAACCGCGTCGTCGCAGTTCGTCGAAGAAAGCCTTGTATGCGGGGTCATCGCCGCGCGGACTCGCCCACAAGCAACCCAGACGGTAGGTCCGCCCCGCTTGCTGCGCCGTCGCAGCGAACGGCAATGCAACACTCGCGCCCATAAGCGCGATGAACTCGCGCCGCCTCATCGTTTTCCCCGCGCCGAGAACGTTGTTCTGCCTTGTAGGCTAGCATTTTTTCGCCGTGTGCAGGCAATCGCTGGCGGGGGCCCCAACTCACCCGCGACGAGGCGCGGCGCATCGCCGCCAATATCGCTAAGCTGCCGGAGCTGCTGCGCGGGCGGCTGCCGATAAGCGAGGCGTGACGAGGTTGCAGCCGCACATTTCACGACAGTCCGCGCCACGTCCGCTTACACCCCAATGCCGGAAGTATCGCCGCAACGCACTATCTGACGTCATGGTAGAGTTGAGGATAGGCGCGGTAACTTGGGGCCTATGGCCAACGCTCCGTTTCCCATCCCCACTCATCGAACCGGACGTGCCGATCTCCGGCATCCGGCTCTCCGACTGGTTTCACCGTGAGGCACACGGCGAGTGAGACAACCGCACGCGGCTTGGGCGCGGTGAGTCACTCTCCTTCGCCCCTCGATACAGCAGTCTCGGACAGCGCCTGTCTTTGATGGTGTTCTCAGGCTCATCGCCAATCACCACGACCTCCCCATCTTCGAATGCGCACCAGAAGTCAGGGTCCTTTCCTCCACCGGCGTTACCCGGCTTCAACAGTCGTATGACCCTGTCCGACTCCCGCCAGTGCCGCCGCCGATCGCGAAGTTGAGGCCGCTACCCTCGCCCATGACGGGTCTCCCCCAATTACCCGAACCACCTTTCCGACGTGCCGTGCCCACTACCCCGGCGGATCGGGCGGGTGCGCGCGTCGATTGCTTCCCCGCTCATGCAGCCTTCCCCAAATGGCCGGAGGGTCGGCATCCGCATTGTCACTTTCGAGGCCTGCTCGGGCTTCACACGCGTTACGGCCCGCCGGATCGCTCAGCCGCCCAAGGCGGCCTTTGTCACGAGGCTCCAGCCCAGCCAGTTGCCCGGCCGAACCGCTCGTCAGCTTCCAGATCAATCGACAACTCTCTGGGTGGAATCTTCCTCCACTGATGATTCGCGCCTTCGGGGCGCACGGCCAACAGCAGACATCGCGCTTGTAGTCCCATTTGACGCAATAGGTCGCGCGCTGAGGCGGCCTTGATAGCCTGGGTCAGCCCCACGCCTCGTCATAAGCGAAGCGTGCGGATCACCGAATGATCAAAGCTGTTTCCCATTCCGGAAGCGAACATCACACGCATGCGCTACTGCACTCTAAGTGCTCATGTCGCTTGTTAGCTAAGCGGAAATGCGATTTCAAAACTGGTGCCACCAGTTTCGGCAAGCCGCAAATTGCCGCCGTGGTCCTCAACAATAGTCCGACAGATTGAGAGTCCCAGTCCGGTGCCGGTGTGTTTGGTCGTAAAAAATGGATCAAATATGCGATCTCGGTCCTCGGTAGTTATTCCAGGTCCAGAGTCTTGGATGTAGAGTGAAGCAACTGAATTGTCGAAGCTGGTCGCCAGCCGCAGTCGCCGTGGGCCAGAGGAACTTGAGGCCATGGCCTCGATTGCGTTTTTGATCAAATTCAAAATTACTTGCTGAAGTTGCGTTTGGTCGGCTTGGATTTGTGGAAGATTTTCTTGGTACTCGGTCGTCACTGATATTCCGTTAGCTTGCAGATCGTGTTCGAGCAAACCCAATACCTGGCGGGCAACCTCATTAAGTTGAACCATCGTCCGTTGGTTGGCAGTCTTTTTAAACAGTCCAAGCGTACTGCTAATTACTTCTCCTGCGCGCCGGTTGGCATCTATCATGGAAACAAGACACGCTCGTACCTCGTCGAAGGCGGGGGGCGTTCCTTTTAGCCAATTCAAGCCTGCAGCACCGTGCATTGAGATTCCGGTTAGTGGCTGTTTTATTTCGTGCGCCATTGCAGCTGCGGCTGCCTGTACGCTCATGAGCCGATCCGCGCGCTCGCGTCGCAATAGAAGATTGGCGTTAGAAAGGCGCCCATAGAGCACCATAGTTTCTGCAAGCAGCAAGCACAGCAGCGTTGAACTGGCGAACAACGCAGAAAAGCGCGCAACGTACCAGCCAACGGTAAATCGCACGATAGTCATGAAAACAGGCAGTACAAAATTTGGCCACCACGCAAGCAAGATCACTAGCAGCCATAGATCGAGAATCGTACGTCTGCGAACGAACAACAACACGAACGCCACAGCGCTCAATAACCACAGAAAGACGTCCATCCCACTTGCAAACGGAGTCTGTCTGGTCACGCCTATGTAGAGATTTGGCAGATACCCTGCACCCGCCGTCACGATCCGCGTCAGACCGACCGTCACCCCGAGTATGCACGCGACGGTGACACCAATAGTGGTGGCGGGGCTCGATCTGACAGACAGGCTGGCAGCTTCGTCCGCATCTTTTAGCAGCGCGTAGACTATGACTGCCAGGACAAACGTCGTGTGCCAGAGCACGAATAGCCAAGCTGCGCTATTTACTCCATCGCCGATTAGACCGGTCGCAGAATACGCTCCCGGAAAAGCAAGAGTTTGTATGAACGCGAACAGTCCGCTGAAAACATATCCACTTGCGACTGCCAGAAGAGCACGCTTCGGGTAGACCGAATATTGCGCGAACAGAAGAGCTGCCGTAATTAGATCGACGACGCACATGACGGCTTGGAGAACCGGTATGAAAGCGTCAACGCGGGTCAGCGGCACGCTCGCGAACGGCGCCACAATCACGACGACGCTCAATAGTAAGATAACGACCCTGAGCGCAATTCTGGTCTCCCACTCGCTTATCGGCATAGCCGCGATCACGAGCGGAAAATCTAGACGCGAGCCGACGACCAAGCCCTCAACAGCCCTCTCGCGCATGAGAGCCAATCCTTTCACGACACGAACCACCACGAAGAGATCATAGCCGCTTAAGTCGCCGCGCAAAAATCCTTTAATCTCTTAGGTAGCGGACATTTCGCTCTGTTCGACCGATGTCCGCTTCGGGTCTTGGCTGTGTAAAAACTCGACGACGCGCGGCGGCGATAGAACAAACGTTCGGCCGACAGCCGCTTAGCTACGCAAGCGTTCCTAAAGAGGCTCGATCGCAGCTAGTCTGAGAAAAATCATTCTCGCGACTTTTCGATTCTTCGCGTTTTCACACAAGCTAGGTCCATCTTCGACATTTCGAGCGTCCGCTAGAAATGTCCGCTATGCCTCCGATCGCTACCAAAAATGGTGAGCCTGTGATGACTGACAATCTCCATCGGACATGCCCACACTGCGGGGGGCAAGAACACCAGCTACTTTATCGGTATCGAGGAGACCGTGTGGTTTACGACCAAGTACGAGACCGCGGACGGATTCTCTCTTCTTGCTTGCAACGACACCAAGCGGCACAAGTGCCCCAACCTGGTGAAACTAGAGCCAGCCATCGCGCAGCACGACAATGACACGGGCGGTGACGCCCTGACCCCGTAGACGACGCCCGCCGGGCCAGCCGTAGGTGCTGGTGCCGCCCGCCGCCGACGCTATGACGCGTGCAGCTTCCCGCCACCTTCGGTGTTCGAGAGCATCCCGAGTGATTTATCGTCCGCGACGCCACGGGCCAAGGTCTCGGCTATTTCTAGTCGTCACGTCGGGCGTTCACCAGTCGTCGCCGGAACACGTGACAACTTGGAGCGGGTGAACTGTCATCGCCACCTCAGGGCCAGCGGCGAGGGCAAAAGCGAAAAAGGCAAAAGCGGCGAGCACGAGAACCTTTTTCATGGTCGTATCCCCCCTTCGACAATTTGGGCTTGCCCCGGATTGCGGCGGGTGGGCTGTGACCAAAATCACGGAATGCTCGTTTCAGACTTTCGGCCCTTTGCGGCGGAAGAAGACCGCCCACAGACCGCCCCGCCCCAGCCGAGGAGCAGGTGCTCGGCATCAGGCGGATGGCTCAGTTCGAAACCAAGCGTCTTTCGCGAGCGTCCGATTGAACCAGACTTTGATAATTTCTGGTTCGGCGGTGGGGGTCATCTGAGCTGCGAACTCCCAAAAATCTTCTCCGCAACGGCGGCGATAGTAAGCGAGGCGGATTACCTCAGTGCCGTCGTCCCATCTGATGAGTTGGCTACAAAAGGAGTAGTCGCCCCAGCACTGACCATCACAGTCCTTGTGTGGGGGAGCGTCATTTAAATCTGGATCGGCCCATACTTCATCAATAATGGTGCCCGCGCCAGCACCCCCGCCCTTGCGCTTCACGTCTTCGGGCGGTCCAAAATGCACCGGACGCCCGATGCGCGACGAAAGCTTTCCTTTGATTTTTGCAAAACTCATCTTTCATGCCTCCCAATCGGCATGTCCGATCCCATCAAGCGTGGTCGCTTTCGGACTAAAGGCTTTTGGCCTATCTGGTCCCGGTCTGCATCGGGCCGCGTCGCCATAATGATTCAGGGCCCGTGAAGCCGAACAGCGGCATTGATCTGCATCAAGTAGCTGCTCACGGCGCTGGTCGCCGTAGACCGCTCCGCGCCGCCCGCTGCGACCGACCCTATGATTCCTCCATGCCGTCTCCGTGCCGCTTCCCGCGCCCTGGTCGATCGAGAGCAGGAGGCCTGCTTCATCGTCCGCGACGCCAACGGGCAGGCGCTAGCCTACGTCTATTTCGAGGATGAGCCCGGACGGCGTTCGGCCGCGCATCTGCTCACCCGCGACGAGGCCCGGCGCATCTCGGCAAACGTTGCGAAGCTGCCAAAGTTACTGCACAAATAGCGAGCTACGTCCCAGTTCGGGGGGCTGATGCGTCATCACTTTCTTGTTTTGGCTTTCTCAGGCGTCATGCTGGCTCTTACGGCCGGTCGCGCCGCTTCGGGTCCTCTTGAAGACGCTCAAGCAGCCGAAACGCGCGAGGACTATAAGACGGCTATTCCGCTTTATCTATCATTGGCGAACGCTGGAAATCTAAAGGCTCAGAAGCGCCTTGGTTTTTTCTATGAATATGGGTTGGGCTTGAAGCGAGACTGGATTGAGGCTGCCAAGTGGTTCAGCAAAGCGGCGGATGCTGGCGATGCAGATGCCGCCGGGTCATTGAGCTTTCTCGGACGCAACTGGCCGTTGAAGTACGAAAATACTTCGGACGGGGCTGTTTATGCGCTGGTCGAAAGAGCGGCACAGGAAGGCTACGCCGTTGCCCAGATGAGCCTTGGCGTAATGAACTACGGCTTCAGCTTTGACTTGTTTTCAGATGTTAGAAGAAAGAACCTACCTGAGGCTTTAAAGTGGTATCGACGAGCCGCTGCGCAGGGCGACGTCGATTCTCAATTTGCTCTTGCCCTGGCATATGAAAGCGGCACCGGCTTGCCGCAGGATTATGTTGAGGCGCACAAGTGGTTTAACCTTGCCGCAGCTGCTGCTGCAAAATACGAAGGCGAAGAAGCTTTCCGTGAAAATCTTAGGAAGCAGCGAGACGATTTGGCGCACAAAATGACCGCTTCACAGGTCGAAGAGGCGCAGAGATTGGCGCGCGAGTGGAAGCCGAAGCCAGAACGATAGTTTCACTTGCGAGCGCATGTTAAACAGCTCCTCACCCGCGACGAGGCCCAGCGGATCGCCGCCACCATCGCCAAGTCGGTGAGATCGCATTAGAAACTACCAGCGGCCTTCTTTGGCCCGGGGCGGGGCCTTCGGCGGCGAAGGGCTATCCGCTAAGCTGACAGGCGGTACGGCGGGGAAACCCGATGGACCGGCGCATCGAACCCTTCCTGGGCGACCTTCTCGCGCTGCGCGAGCGCACCGGCGCGCCCGGAGCCGCTACTCGATGCGCCCCTTCCCGTCCTTCCCGATCACGAGCGTGCCCGCCTTCGCGTTGAACAGCTTCCGATGGGAGAAGCCGAACACCCTCTCGCCGGGACGGACAACCTTGAACGCGTCGCCGATGGTGCCGTCATCAGCCTCGAACCTGCCGCGCAGCAAGACCACGTCGTCGTCACGGGTAAAGAACCACTTCTCGGTCATGCCATCAGCTCCTCGATGATCCGGGCGCAGCGCACCGCTCCGGCTGACTAGCAGGTCCTTGCGGCGCGCCTGTCCAGGGGGAAGACGTTGGCGGCAATCCGCCGCGAGCGGGAGCAGGAGCGGACGGGCCACCGCGCGGAAGGCGATGCGCACCCGCCCCGGCTGGCTACTGTCGCCTTTAGTGAACGCTCGCGCTCGTTTCGCCGTCTGGGATAACCCCCTCGGCGATCTTCTTCAGCTTCCGCATTTGCGTGCCGTTGAGGCCGTCGAGAAAGGCCACGACTTCGGCCTGCGTCGGCGAGTACGGCGTTTCCTCGGGGAGCTTGAGCCGGTGCTTCATGAGGAAGCCTGCGGCAACAAATACGCGGGTCACCCCTTCCTGTTGTTTGCTGTCCAGCATGTCGAGCGGGACGCGCCCAAGAAGCATGTCGATGATCTCATTGAACTGCCGTATGGTCATTGACATTGGCTTGCCCTCCAACGCAAACCGGAGCCTCCGGAGCCGCTACGACGTCACCCGGTCCCCAGCTCCCTCTCCATCTCGTCGAGGTCGCTCGTGTCGAGGTCCATCCTCGCTCGGCTCATCGTCCGTAGCGATGTTGTTGCCCTTCGTGGCCTTTCTCATGCCCTTCGTCCGCATAGTGCAGCAACCCTGACCACCCACACGGGCACCTTACGAACCTGCGGGCACCTTGGTATCGGTCCAGGCCCGGAAGCCGTTGACACCGGTCGGCATATTAACTGTATGCCTGACGTTGTTGTGCATGAGCTTGCGGCCGGTGCCTATCGTCTTTGGCACGGTGAGGCCGCGAACGTAGCGCAAGTTGGAATTAGCCATCGTTCGCCCTCCCATGGTGGATTGGTGATTAGGCGCCCGCTCGGTGCTTCACACCCGGGCGGGAGCCGCTGAAATCATGCCCAAGCGCCGCTTCCCGCCGCCCTGGACCGTCACCGAAGACGCGCCGCTATCTCGCAAAGCGTATTAGTTGAGAAGCTCTTCGCGAGTCGCAGCGCGAGTAGCGGTCTCCAGGTCAGTATACGGGACCGATAGACCGGCGACGTCTCGGCAAATGCCGACGAGTTCGGAGCATCAGCCATAGCGGCAACTCGGCGGGTTTCTCACGCAGCAAAATTGCGAGCAGCTCGTCGTCTTCTTCGGGGCAGTCCGCCCGATAAGCCGCGGCTGCGCGAACAAGGTCATCAATCGTGTACCCGCCCAAGCCGTCACAAGGCCTCATCCGGGACCGCTCCTTGGCGAGCACGGCGTGCTCCTTGTCGGTGTAGACATAAAACCGGTCGCGCCGAAGCTGGGCCTCGGCCCAGTCGAGAAACCAGTCCCGCAGCATCCAATGGGGCGTCCTCGCGAGCAGGTGCTCGATGTCTTCCCTGTGCTTGAGGGCGCGGTCGAGCGCCTTTTGTCCCTTACCGATGCGAGGCATGAGATTGCAATTCCGTGGATAAGTTGTGAACGAAGCTGTGCAGAGACCCACCCAACCGGCGAGCTTATAAGGGTTACTGGTGATTCGGGCAGACGTTAACGGGAAAATGTGGAGAACCTTGGCCATCCTATGGTCGCAGCGGGGCTATCCGTAGTGCCCGAACGCCGCGCCTACTCGATCACCTTGTCGGCCTGTACGAGCAGCGAGGGCGGTATCTCGATCCCGAGCGCCTTGGCGGTATTTAGGTTGAAACAAAGCTCGTACTTGGTTGGTTGCGAGATCGGGATATTGGCCGGGTTTGCACCGTTGAAGATTTCGGCAACCACCCGGGCGCAATCCCGGCCAGCATTAGCGGTATCCGGTCCAAAACTTATCATCCCACCACGTTCGACGAAGATGCGGTCCGGGTAGATTGCTGGCAGCCGGAACTCTTTTGCCAAGGTGATAATCAATCGGCGGTATGTCCAATTTTCGACCATTGTAGCCACGACGACCCCGGCAACGCTTTCTTCTGCCATTCGCGTGAACGCGGCCCGATACTCGTCTTCTCGCCAGTAAGGCGCTTCGATGGTGGGCAATATGAGTTCAATGCCCGCCCTCCGTGCCGCCTCCCTCATCGCGGCTCCATCGGCAGTCTTTTCCAGGAAAACTCGCGAGATAAGGATGCCCAGCTTGGTAACTTTCGGAACGGCCTCCTTCAATAGCTGGTAACGCTTGTCATAGAACTCCATTCCACGATCGACTGAGACCCCTGTGATATTGCCACCGGGTCGCGCCATGCTCGCAGTTAGGCCAAAGCGAATTGGATCGCCCATCAAACCGACCAAAGGTATCGTCGTTGTCGCTCCCTTCAACATGAAGAGCAGCCGGGTGCTAGTCACGAAGATTGCGTCTGGCTTGAGGTTGACCACCTCCGAGACCCTGTCGTCAAAACGTTCTGATTGTCCCTCACCAGAATATCGCTTGATTTGAAGATTTTGTCCCTCGGCAAATCCCAGTTGTCGAAGCCGCTCGAAGAAGCCGCGATAGTAGGGCAGCTCTCCGGCCTCTGTGAGTTCGATGACTGGATTTACAGTGTCCACGATGGCCAATCGGTAGACCTTCGCCTTCCGCTGCGCTCGGGCGCTCACCGTTGTGCCGGTGAGCAACAAACCTACGACGAAATCCCGGCGTCTCATTCGATCACCTTGTCGGCTCGCGCCAACAATGCTGGGGGCACCGTAACGCCAAGCGCATTAGCGGTCTTGAGGTTGATCACCAGCTCGAACGTGGTCGGCTGTTCGACCGGGACGTCGGCAACTTTGGCCCCTTTGAATAGTTTGACGATTTGCTGGGGCATCACCTTTACAAAGAATTGGCTAAGGCGCGGACCGTAGGCGGCAAATCCGCCTTCCTCCGCCATTTCCGGAAAGTCATAGATCGCGGGCAAGCGCAGTGCGGCCGCGCGGTCCAAAATAAGGTGCAGATGAGCGAAGAAGAGTGGCGATGCCAAAACGTTCAGTGCCGTGGCACCCGATGTCTGCGCGTTGTCGATTGCTGCTGCGATCTCTTCGCCTCTAGTGACCTGATGGATTGAAAGCTCGATGTTGTGTGCGCGCGCCCCCTCACGTAGTGCGTCAAGCTTCGCAACCGTCGTGTTGTTGGCATCGGCGAGGGTTGCCATTCGTCGAAGCCCCGGCACTGCTTCGATCAGGATTTCCACTCGTTTTCCGTCAAGCTCGGGCACGAAGACGCTGACGCCCGTTGTATTACCGGGTGGCCGGGCCAGCGAGGTCACTAGTCCAAACCCGAGCATATCTTCTACAATTGCTACGATTGGAATTGTCGTTGTCGCCCGCTGTGCAGCGCGAACGCCCACAACCCCGCCCGCTGCAATGACGTCCACCCGTGCTTCGACCAACTCCGAGGCATACTGCGAAATCAAATCGGGGTATGGGCCGTATGCTCGCCACTCGACCGAGAGGTTTTTGCCTTCGAAGAAACCGTGTCGTTGAAATTCGTCAAGAAAAGCCGCATTTACAGGCACGTCGCGCGCGGCCGGTAGCAAGACACCCAGGCCATAGGTCCGCCCCGCTTCCTGCGCCAGTGCAGCGAACGGCCACGTGACACTCGCGCCAAAAAGGGCGATGAACTCGCGACGCCTCATAACGCTTCGCTCGCCCGTGCTGATACTTCCTTCTTGCTACGATGCTACCTCTTTTGCTTCGCGCGTCACAGCCCGCTCACGTCTGTTGTGGGTCATCTTCGACATTTCGAGCGTCCGCTAGAAATGTCTGCTATGCCTCCGATCGCTACCAAAAATGGTGAGCCGCTAAAGCGACGAAGGGCCAATGGCAATAATTTCTCGAACCGATTTCCGCAGATCGTCGCCGTCCTCATCGTGCTGCCGCTGCGCTCGTGCCTGATCGACGGCTGGCCGTCGTCTGCAACGAAAGCGGCCTTGCCGTTTTCGACTGATCCGCGGATACCGCCACGATGCCGCCGCCGTGCTCTGCGCCCCGTTACGGCTGAAAGGCTGGCGTATCAGGCGGGACCTTCCCGACGCGTCAATCAGCTTAAGCCTGCTCCCGGCATACGCTGCCCTACGATCGGTTTGTCTTCGCCCTTCGTGCTTCAACGTTGATCCGCCCAGAGTTGGATCGGTCGACGCGATACTGCACCGCCATGCGGTGGAATACTCCACCTACCCCAGGGGCCCTCGCTCGGGTCCGGGTTATAGTGTCCCGGTCCGTCATCACTTAATCGGCCCCATCCGCCCCACTCGCGGGCACATCGCGATTTCACCGTTTGGCTTATACGCGATACCTTCGCTGTGCGGGAGCGCCTAGGCGACCCGCGAGTGGTTCCGAGCTTTCGCTGCACATTCTTTCCTGGCATGCCGTCCCCTGCGACCCCGGGGAATCCGAACACCGTCAGTTCCAGACAGCGATGTCGGCATGGCCTTCGCCGCGAATAAACCGGCTCGGCACTCCCAATGATCCCGCAATCCGTTTCACGCGGGAGGTGAATTTCGGGGCTACTTAGTTCGCACATTCGCTACGGCCTGCCAGGTTGCTCGCCCCCCTGTACGGATCAGACCGATATTCAGGTCGGCCCCGGGGGCTTTTACTTCCAGGCTTTCAACAGGTCGGTCTCCCTTCCCGTTGCTGGATATGACTACAACAGCGACTGGACCTCCTCTGTTGGCGGGACTCTCACCCGCTAGAATGACAGCTAGCTTCGCTGCACTCATTCGTTTCGCCGAAAAAAGCATTTTGTTACAGCGTCGAAACTCGAACGCGTTTCGCGCGCTGTCAATCTATGGCTTGGGGCCTCCGAGGTCACATTTCTTGGGCTGTAACAAAAAGCTTTTTGCAGCGAATTGAAATGTAACTGATACACGGCTTGGTCCATCTTGCATTGGTGCAACGCCGATGACGGACATGTCACTTTTGTATGATTCGAACGTGACCATTCAATCGCTGTATCGTTTCGGCGGTGGAGCTTGTGCGCCACGGCGCACGCTTGCGTCGATGGCGCCCGGATCGATGACAGTGGCTGTAGAAACGCCCGCTCAAAAGGACGAAACGGATGGTCGAAGGGCAGCCTGGATGGTCGCCGCCCAGGCCGGCGACCGAGCCGCCTATGAAACATTACTGCGCGACTGCATCCCCTTCATCCAGCGGGTGGCGCGCGGCCAAGGAGTACCATCCGATTTCGTAGATGATGTCGTGCAGGAGACGCTGCTGACCATTCATCAGGCGCGTCAGACCTACGATCCGAGCCGCTCATTCACAGCTTGGCTCAGAACCATTGCCCAGCGGCGTGCGATCGACGGGCTGCGCCGCGGCGGTCGGACCCGAAAACGCGAAATTCATAAGCCACTCGCTTATCAAAATCATGCTGATCCGGGCGGGGATCCCGAGCAAGCAGCATTCCAAATCGGTCATGCCGAAGTCCTCAATTCGGCCATCGGCAAACTCCCGACCAGGCAGCGCGAGGCGGTGGAGCATCTTGCGCTCCAGGGCCAATCGCTCACGCGGGCTGCAACGGCGACTGGACGGTCCAGCGGATCGCTCCGGGTCAATTGGCATCGCGCCCTCAAGACCTTGCGTACCCAACTCGGTGGAAAGGACTGAGATCATGGTCCGCTTCGATTTAAATGAGCAACTAGTTCAGGCGCTGAGCGCTGATCTGACGCCGATTGATCGCTTGGCGCCGCCAAGTCTGCGCGTCCTGTTGTGGTTGGCGATGGTCGGCGCCGTCGCCCTCGCGCTAACGATGGTGTCTGACGTCGGAGCGATGATCCAACGTCTCGTGGCAGCACCCGACCTGTGGCTTGCGGTGGCCGGCTCTGTGCTTACTGCTGTGCTGGCGGCGGCGGCCGCGTTCCAACTTAGTCTGCCCGATGGAAAGGATGCCTGGGCGCTCCTGCCGTTGCCGGCTGTCTCGCTTTGGATCGGGGCCAGCGGGATAGGCTGCCTGCGACCTTGGTCAATTGCTGAAGCCTATCCGATGCCCACTGCTGGGAGCGAACAGTGTCTGATCTTTATTCTCAGCCTGTCTTTACCGCTGTCACTACTCCTTATTGTCATGCTGCGGCGGGGCTTCTCGTTGCGACCAAACCTCACGGCAATCATTGGCGGCCTCGCCTGCGCCTCCGCAGCGGCCACGCTCCTCAACTTCATTCATCCCTACGATGCAGCGGCAACGGATTTAACAGTCCATGCATTCGCAGTCGCGATTGTCATCGTGGCGAACACTATATACGGAGGCCGCCTCCTTATGAGGAAGATGCATTCACCCGCGGGCAGCAACTTCCAACGTTTTTGATTGGTTTCCGCATCCATTTAACCTGAGGATCGCCTCAGAATGCGCGGAGTAAGGACGCCTCGGAAGGGCGCCGTGAGTAAGGATGCCACGGGCAAGGACGCAATGGGTAAAGACTCATGAAGAAAGATGCGATGACAAAGCAACGGCCGACGACTCCCACGTCTCAGCGGACTCGCCCTCTCCGGCGAGCCCGATTACTTCACGACGCACGCTCTTAACAGCTCCCTCACGAAGTCGTGACATACCTGTAGTAACAAACCCCCGCTCTCGCCCGAATTTGCGAAGAAAGTGAACCGCATTGTTTGGTGTCGCCCGATGCTGACAATTATTATCGCCACGCTCGCCGGTGCAGTGACAGTCGCCGCTCCGTGCACATTGCCGGTTCTGCCCATACTTCTCGGCGCGTCCGTCGCGCAGACCAGCAACGTACGGCCTCTGTTTATTGCGCTGGGCTTTGTGACATCCTTCTCGGTCGTGGCAATTGCCTTCGGAACAATAACCCAAATACTTGGAGTTCGATCAAAACACGCTCCGCGCGACCGCTATCCCTATTCTTCTAGTCTTTGGCCTTCTGATGCTTTGGCCGACACCTTTCGAATGGTTAGTGGCCCACGGTCGCGGTTTGGTAGACCACTCTAAAATTACGCGCCAAACGCCTGGCGGCAATGTCAGCGGATTCTTGTTGGGGACGACGTTGGGTTTAATCTGGACGCCCTGTGCGGGTCCGGTGCTCGGCTCCATACTTACGATTATCGCAACCTCACCTCATATCAAACGGGAAGCGTTCCTCCTGGTCGCATACGCCATTGGCGCTGCCGTTCCAATGCTGGCGATTGCTTACGGCGGCCAACTCGTTACCACGCGCGTCAAAAGTGTCGCCCGCGTCTCGCATCGACTTCAGCAAGGCTTTGGGGTGCTGGTCATCCTGTTCGCGGTGGCGATGTACTTCCAATACGACACCTTAATCACGGCATGGGTTTCCGCGTTTTATCCTAATGGCCAAATCGGTCTGTGAAAGGAAGGTTCCATGGGTATTCAATCGATGGTCACCGCTACGGTATTGACCGCCGTCTGTTTGTTGGGCGCGCCGTTGCGCGGTCCTAGCGCCGATGAAAGCGAGATCGCCACGCCGATGACATTGGCGGACGCCGGCGTTGCGGCACCCAACTTTGTCGGCATCAAAACTTGGCTCAATTCCGCTCCGTTGAATATTGCGGAATTGCGCGGCAAGGTCGTCTTGGTCGACTTCTGGACGTATGGCTGCTACAACTGTGTCAACACACTGCCCCACGTCACTCGGCTCTACGACACCTACAAGGACAAGGGCCTCATCGTCGTTGGTATCCACACGCCTGAGTTTGGTTTCGAGAAGTCCACCGATGCCGTACAAGCCGCCATCAAGCGCCACGGCATCCGATATCCGGTGGCGCAAGACAACGAATATGCGACGTGGAACGCTTACCACAACCAATATTGGCCAGCGCAGTATATCATCGACAAAAGTGGGAAGATCGTGTTCGAGCATGCTGGTGAGGGTCACTACCAAGAGATTGAACGAAAAATTCAAGAGCTCCTCAACGTCAACAGCTGAGGGTGATGATCGACGTCCTCACATGCGATGATGCTCGCAAGAGCAGGAGAAAGTAATGTCAAAATTTGCGCTTTACGTTCCACTGGAGGCCAAGCCCGGCAAGGAGAAAGAAGTCGCTGATTTTCTGCGTTCCGCGGTACCGCTGGTGAACGCCGAAGCGGGAACGATTTCTTGGTTTGCCATTCAAATGGGGCCGTCATCCTTTGCCATCTTTGACACGTTCGACACCGAAGCCGGGCGCGATGCGCATCTCAAAGGCGCGGTGGCAGCGGCTTTGATGGAAAAGGCGCAGGCCGGCGATCTGTTTGCCAAAGCGCCGGATATTCACAGGCTGGAGATTCTCGCAGATAAGCTGCCTAAATGATGGATACCGGGTGCAAGGATGGCTAAAAAAACCAGCTTTTGCTCGGATAACTTCGAGCAGCTCGGACTCGCCCGTAGGCATCGCTAGCCGACTGCGAGGTCGTCGGCGGATACGGCAAATCTCCCGCTTTGCTTTGAGATCAATTCGCGCCGAAGGTGTTTCGCATGACGTCGCAAGCGATGTTCGCCGCAGTGAGCTTCGTACACAAGCTGTCGAGCGGCGCGCGGCTATCGTCGGCGATGGCAATGATGTAGCGCTTTGCCATGCCCAGGCCGGGTAATTGTCGGTGAAGAACGACCAGTGCGCGGCCACCGATCAAGGATGCGAACCGTTTTTCTCTCTCACGGTACATTGCCCAGGCTTTGTCCGCCGACAAATGCGCAGCAACCCAAATGCCCCAGCGCGGTATGTCGGCAGCAATATGCTGTACCTCCTCCTGCTTCGGAGGGAGGATCAGGTTGGCCAGCCGCGTGCAGGGGATCGCTCGCGGCATCGACGCTTCGGCGTCTTTCGGCGCGGAAGGAGACGCCCATTCGTCCGCTGTCCGACCGGTGACGGTTGCCACGTAGCTCCGAGTCTCACCCGGCAGCGGCCGGTGACCCGTGAGCCACGCGCCTACTCGCCCCGGACCGGCGTTGTAAGCGGCCGCCGCAAGTCCGAGGTTCCCAAACTGGTTGCGCAGTTCGCGCAGATAACTTGCCGAGTGACGCAGCGCCTCGACGGGGTCGAAGGGGTCAGCAAGGCCGTGCCAGCTGGCGGTCTGGGGCATGAATTGGGCGATGCCCGCAGCCCCCTTGGGACTGACCGCTCGGGCATTGAAACGGCTCTCCTGCCAGATCACGCGGGCGAAAAATTCGACTGGGAGCGCATTCTCCGCCGCCGCCGCCTCCAGGGTCCGACAAACATCGTCCGCTGTAGCTTGATGCGTCGCAGCGGTCTCTTTGGGCTCGGTCGGAGGTGTGGCACCCGCCTGTGCGTTGGCGTGCCCACCACCCAAAGCGAGGGCGCAAACGAGCAGCGGTCCGGCCAGTCGGGTCATGCCTGGGCAACGCTGGAAGTGAAATTCTGTGCCACTACATCAGTCAATAGTTCTCGGCCGTCTACGGCAACGCTGGTTAAGCTCGGCGTGCCGCCTAAGCGGGTTACTGCTCAATCCACCTCCAAGCCTAGTGCTGGGAAGCAGCTTTACCTCTCCCGTGCAGGAAGTCCTTTACCTCCCCCGTGCATGAAGTCCGCCATCTCGTCTAGGGTACATCTCGTCTAGGGTAAGCGTGCCATCTTTATCAGCATCCATCGCTTTGAAGATTCGTTCGTGAGCTGCCTGAAACTCCTCCAACGATATGGTGCCGTCACCGTCGCGATCCATCAACGCGAAAATAATGCGCATGGCGAACGCACCCCTCATACCTCCGTGCCTCATTGTGTGCCGCTCGATCATGCTGTCCCCCCTCATGCATTGCCGCATGCAGTGCCGCATCATGCCGTGGTCTGAGGTGCCGGGGTTAACCTCATCGGTCGGGTCCTGTTGCGCTTGTTCCAACTGCTGCATGACCGGGTTGTCGGTATCTTCTTGAGCGCTCGCCCCTGCAGTGCCACAGGCCAGAATGGATGCAGCGGTCGTGAGCATAAGAAGGTGTTTTTTCATGGGTATCTCCTTTGCGGCCATGGGACATGTCGCAGAGATTGAACTCGGCAAGAGGTGAAATTGATCCAAGCGGACCGGGCGGCAGTGTTATGGCCAAGCGGACAACCCAGCCGAATCAGCGATCAGGGTGACAGGCATCGTGCCGGAGGGTTCTTCCGAATTATCGACCCCTGCGCCGAACGCGGCGGAACCCATGGCCGCTGCTCTCTGGACCAGCTACGATGCCTCGTTCCCAGCCATGGGCGGAGGCAATGAAGAAGTCGTCCCGCGCGGGCGGCAAACCAGCCAAAGTTCGACGCCGTTCAGCGTTGAAGCCCAAAGCCGGTAGCGCCCCCAAAGCCATGCCCCGTCGCGGTTCCAGTCCCGCTGGCGAGGACAAGGTCGCGCGGCTTACACGCGAGCGGGATGAAGCGCTGGGGCAGCAGGCTGCCACCGCTGACGTTCTGCGGATTATTTCGAGTTCGCTCGGGAATCTCGATAGCGTCCTTGAGACTATTTTGGCCAACGCTACGCGTCTCTGCGTAGCAAATTTCGGCGTCTTACTGCTGTACGAGCGTGCCCAATTCCGTGTTGCCGCCGCGCACAATCCGCCGCCTGCCTTCGCGGAACTTAGGCGTCGCCAACCGGAGATACGCTCCAGTGGCCTCCTTGCACGCGTCGCGGTGACGAAGCAGTTGCTTCACATTGCCGACTGCACAGAAGACCCGTCTTACAAACAGGGTGACGACGACTTCGTCGCATTCGTTGACCTTTGCGGTGTCCGTACTCTTCTTGACGCGCCCCTGCTTAAGGAAGGTGAGCTAATCGGCACGATCGCTCTTTATCGCCAAGAGGTGCACCGTTTCACCGATCAACAGGTTGAACTTGTGAGAAATTTCGCCGCACAGGCCGTCATCGCCATTGAGAACGCCCGACTGCTGAACGAGCTGCACCAGCGCACCGACGACCTCACCCGGCGCACCGACGACCTCACCGAGGCCCTAGAGCAGCAGACTGCAACGTCCCAGGTACTCCATGTCATCTCAAGCTCTCCCGGCGATCTTCAGCCGGTGTTTGCAGCCATGCTGGAGAATGCCGTGCACATCTGCGACGCCACCTTCGGAAATATCTACCGCTGGGACGGCGAAGCACTGCACATGCTTGCGTCCCACAACACGCCGGCTGCGTTCGCCGAGGATCGTCGGCGTTCGCCGTATCGTCCTTATCCGCAATCGCCCATCGGCCGCATGGTGGCTAACAAGACGGCTGTTCACATCAGCGACATTAAGGCAGAGCAGGTCTACGTCGAACAACTCGATCCAGTGGCTGTTACGGCAGTTGCACTTGGCGGCATACGGACGCTTCTGGGCGTTCCATTGCTCAACAAGGGCGAAATGATCGGCGCGTTTTTCCTATCGCGCCAGGAAGTCCGAGCATTCACCGATAAGCAGATCGAGCTAGTTCAGAACTTCTCAGACCAAGCCGTCATTGCCATCGAAAACGCTCGGTTGCTTAGCGAACTAAGACAGTCATTGGAGCAACAAACCGCCACGGCTGAGGTGCTGCGGATCATATCGAGTTCACCGAACGCGCTCGATCCTGTTTTTCGGACTATGCTAACGAATGCCACGCGACTGTGCGAGGCCGATTTTGGACAACTGTTGCTTCATCAAGGCGACGGACTTTTCCTCAACGTCGCCATGCACAATGCGCCGCCGGCCTTTGCCGAGCTTCGTAAACGGGAGCCGGTGGTCCGCGCCAGCGGAACGCTTGCGCGTACGGTTACCGAACGCTTAGAGTTCCTGCACATCGCTGACTGCACCGAAGACGCATCCTACAAGCGAGGCGATGCTGATTTTGTAAAGTTTGTCGATCTTTGTGAGGTACGGACACTCCTCGGTGTGCCGTTGCGTAAGGACGAGGAACTGATGGGCGTCATCGGCATCTACCGAAAGGAGGTACGTCCGTTTACTGAAAAGCAGATAGCCCTGCTAAGGAGTTTCGCGGCTCAGGCGGTCATCGCAATCGAGAACGCGCGGTTGCTCAGTGAACTAAGGCAATCGCTTGAGCAGCAGACGGCGACCGCCGACGTGCTCAAAGTTATCAGCCGTTCGACCTTCGACCTGCAGCCGGTGTTGGACGCGTTGGTTGAGACCGCAGCGAGGCTCTGCGCAGCCGATATGGCCAGCATCGCGACTCGCGACGGCGAAGTTTACCGGGTGAAAGCGAATTACGCCTTAAACCCCGAGTGGAACGCGCTCGTGCGAACCCTGTCATTCAGGCCAGGCCGCGATACCGTCACCGGGCGCACACTCCTCGAACGTCAGACCGTACAAATTGCCGACATCACCACTGACCCAGAATACGCGCTGTCTGCGGCGGCATCAGTGGGGAAAATACGGGCTATCATCGGCGTGCCTCTGCTGCGTGAGGGTGATCCAATGGGCGTGATGCAGCTCGCCCGCTCGCGGAACGAGCCGTTCACTGAGCGGCAGATCGAACTGATCCGCACCTTTGCAGACCAGGCGGCCATCGCCATCGAGAACGCGCGGCTGCTGAAAGAACTGCGCGAGAGAACAGTCGAGGTGGAGCAGCTCAACCAGAAACTCGAACAGCGGGTCGCAGAGCAGGTAGGCGAAATCGAGCGAATGAGTAGGCTGCGACGTTTTCTTCCTCCTCAAGTAGCTGATCTAATCGTCGCATCCGGCACAGAAAAGCAGCTGGAAAGCCATCGCGGAGAGATTACTGCGCTCTTCTGCGACCTGCGCGGCTTCACAGGCTTCTCGGAAAGCGCCGACCCGGAAGACGTGATGGCTCTGCTGCGGGAGTACCACGCGGCCATCGGGGAGATCATCGTCAGATATAGCGGCACCCTTGAAAGATATGCAGGAGACGGGGTGATGGTGGTATTCAATGATCCCATTGCGGTCGATAACCCTGCGATCCAGGCTGTGCAGATGGCACTAGAAATGCGGGAGGCGATCGGTGCGTTGACTGAGAAGTGGCGTCAGCTGGGGCACGAGATCGGCTTCGGCATTGGCATTGCCCACGGATATGCCACGCTCGGTACCATTGGCTTTGAAGGACGCTTCGATTACGCCGCCATTGGGACGGTATCCAATGTCGCATCCCGGCTGTGCGACGAAGCCAAGCCGGGTCAAATTCTCATTAGCCCGCGCGTCCTGATGGCGGTTGAAGACGCCGTCACCGTCGAGCCTGTTGGGGAATTTGAACTCAAGGGCATTCGGCGACCTATCGCCGCCTACAATGTTGTCGCCGCCTTGCCCCCAAGTCCGTGAGACTTGCAAGTATGGACGCGCCTCGAAGGTCAGCGGGCAGTTCACCTCGGAGCGTCGGTCGGATATCTTCCCGAAAGTACGCCGTAACGGCCGTCGCAGGGTGCGCCGCAATGCAGCAAATTGCGGATTGGCTCGACAAACTTGGCATGTCCGAGTACGCGGAGCGCTTTGCTGAAAACCGCATTGATTTCTCGGTCCTTCGCGATCTGACTGATCAGGACCTGAGAGACCTCGGTGTCGTCCTCGGTGATCGGCGGAAGATGTTGCGTGCGATTGCAGAGCTTGCCGGTGCCGTTCCGGCATCGCCGCAGCCTGCGTTTACCGAGCCGAAGGCCCAAGACACCGCCGAGCGCCGCCAAGTCACGGTGATGTTCTCGGACCTTGTCGGCTCGACGGCGCTCTCGTCGCGTATGGACCCTGAGGACCTGCGCGAGATCATTTCCGCCTATCAGAAATGCGTCGCTGAGACTGTGCGGCGCTTCGCCGGGTTCGTAGCGAAGTACATGGGCGACGGCGTCCTCGTGTACTTCGGCTATCCGCAGGCGCACGAAGACGATGCCGAGCGCGCGGTACGGGCGGGGCTGGAATTGATCGAAGCGGTGGGAGGGCTGAAGTCCAGTGCTCCACTGCAAACCCGCGTGGGCATTGCCACCGGGTTGGTCGTAGTCGGCGATCTAATCGGATCGGGTGTTGCTCAGGAGCAAGCGGTGGTCGGGGAGACGCCAAACATCGCGGCACGTCTGCAAGGCGTTGCCGAGCCGAACACGGTGGTCATCGCTGAGAGCACACGGAAGCTCCTCGGCAATCTCTTCGATCTTCAAGGCCTAAGCGCACAAGACCTCAAGGGCATAGGCAGTCCTGTGAGGGCCTGGGCTGTCTTGCGACCTGCTTCAATCGAAAGCCGCTTCGAGGCACTGCACGCGAGCGGATTGACCGAGCTTGTCGGTCGGGAAGAAGAACTCGAACTTCTTCTTCGCCGCTGGTTAAAGGCGAAGGTCGGTGAAGGCCAGGTGGTGCTCCTCTCCGGCGAGGCTGGTATCGGCAAATCGCGGCTCACGGCCGCGCTGCTGGAACGCCTAGCTGCCGAGCCGCACACGCGCTTGCGCTATTTCTGCTCGCCGCAGCATACGGACAGTGCCCTCTATCCGATCATCGGCCAGACGGAGCGTGCCGCTGGACTGGCCCACGACGACACACGGCAAGTAAAGCTCGACAAGCTCGATGCGGTGCTGGCGCAGACCTCGACCCCCATCCAGGACGCCGCGCTCTTTGCCGAGATGCTGTCGCTCCCGAATGATGGACGCTATCCCGCGCTTGAACTCGCCCCGGAACAGCGCAGGCAAAGAACGCTGGAAGCGTTAACGGCACAACTCGCCGGATTGGCACGCCAAAAACCAGTGCTAATGATCGCCGAAGATGCGCACTGGATCGATCCGACCAGTCTGGAAGTGTTTGGTCGGACCGTGGACCAAATTAAAACCCTCCCGGTGCTGCTCATCGTAACTTTCCGCCCCGAGTTCGACCCGCCCTGGGTGGGACGGTCGCATGTGATGAGCCTGACGCTCAACCGGCTTGGAGAGCGTGAAGCGGCCGCTATCATCTCGCGCCTCGTCGGGAACAAGGAGCTACCGGCGGCTGTGATGGCGGAAATCGTAGAGCGCACCGACGGCATTCCGCTGTTCGTGGAGGAGATGACGAAGGCGGTACTGGAGGTGGAGAGCGAGGGTGAAGCGCGCCAGACCGCCGCCGCAATTCCGTCACCGGCTCTAGCAGTGCCCGCTACTTTGCAGGCCTCGCTGATGGCGCGGCTAGACCGGCTCGGTGCCGCCAAGGAGATAGCGCAGATCGGGGCGGCAATTGGGCGGGAGTTTTCCCATGCCCTGCTAGCTGCGGTGGTGCCCAAGTCGGAGCCCGAACTCAATTCGGCACTCGACCGTCTCATTCAATCCGGTTTGCTGTTCCAGCAGGGTCCGCCGCCGCACGCGACCTATCTGTTCAAACATGCCCTGGTGCAGGACGCGGCCTATGGCACGCTGCTGCGCGAGCCGCGACGCGCGCTTCACGCCCGCATTGCCGAAACCCTTGAAAGCCAATTCGCCGAGATCGCGGGGAGCCGGCCGGAGCTACTAGCGCGTCACTGCACCGAGGCCGGCCTGATCGAGAAGGCCGCGGCCCTGTGGGGCAAGGCGGGACAGCGATCGCTGGAGCGCTCAGCGCTGGTCGAAGCCACAGCTCAGTTCACCCGTGCTCTCGAGCAAATCGCGACCTTGCCCGCTACGCAGGCACTTCGTCGCGACGAGATCAAGCTTCAGGTCGCGCTCATAAACCCACTGATGCACGTCAAAGGGTTTGCCGCGCCGGAAACCAAGGCGACTGTAGAGCGGGCACGGCTGTTGATCGAACAGGCTGAAGCGCTAGGTGAGCCGCCCGAAGACCCGCTGCTGCTGTTCTCGGTCCTCTACGGCTTTTGGGGCGCAAATCTTATGGCGTTCAACGGCGACGCTCTGCGCGAGCTTGCCGTGCAGTTCCTGGCACTCGCAGAGAAGCAAGGGGCGACAGTCCCACTCATGATCGGGTATCGCCTCATGGGCATTTCCCTATTGCAAGCGGGCGACATTGTGGAAGGCCGGGCGCATTTCGATCGCGCGCTTGCGTCCTACGATCCTGCCGAGCATCGTCCGCTGGCGACGCGTTTTGGCCTAGACGCTCGGGTGGTAATATTGTCCTTTCGGTCGTGGGCTCTTTGGCTGCTTGGCTATCCCGAGGCTGCGCTCGCAGATGCCGACCACGCGCTCGAGGATGCGCGCGAGATCGGTCACGCTGCCACGTTGATGTACGCGCTTTCAGTCACAAATATTACCTATAGCCTGTGCGGGAATTACGCGACAGCCAACACGCTCGTCGATGAACTCGTTACTTTGGCGGACGAAAAAGGCGCCTTGTATTGGACGGCAAACGGAATGGCTGCGCGGGGTGGGATATTGGCCCTTACCTGCCAAGCCTCGAGAGCAATCGATATGATGACCTCTGGGATAACCGCTATGCGTTCAACGGGAGCGACGGCGTTCATTCCGAACTGGCTGTCATCTCTAGCGAGCGCTTATGCGGAACTCCGGCAATTCGATGACGCCTGGCGCTGCATTGGCGAAGCAATGACGGCGGTGGAAACAACTAAGGAAAGGTGGTGCGAGGCCGAGGTCCATCGCGTGGCTGGCGAAATCGCACTCAAGTCGCCGGAGCCGGATGCGGCGAAAGCGGAAGCGTATTTCGAGCGCGCGCTTTCAGTGACGCGTTCCCAGCAAGCAAAGTCCTGGGAATTACGTGCCGCAATGAGCATGGCGCGGCTCCGGCGCGATCAGGGCAAACGGCAGCAGGCCCGCGAACTTCTCGCTCCGGTCTACGGCTGGTTCACCGAAGGGTTTGACACGCGCGATCTCAAGGAGGCCAAGTCCTTGCTGAGCGAGTTGGCGTCGTGAGCCGTCGAACGGCCTGCTGATTTCCTGGATGTCCGAAGAATCCGATCCACGCCTGTATCACGCGCACGTCGCTCGCAACCGCGTGACGGAATCGCGTTCAATGAGCACTACACCGGTGATGATGTGATTATTTTCAAGCACGCTTGCGCGCTCTGCTGCAATTCAAACTGAGACACTACCGGTTCGGGCAAAAACCCGGTGCTAACGTCACCCGATCGGCTGAAATCAGGATCAACGGCCGATCCACCGCCACGTGGCAGCTCCTCCTGACATCAGCCGATCCAGTCGCATGCCGCTGATGGTGGTGCCGCGCAATTTGGGGCATCGCGAGACGCGCATGGTCGAGCACCATTACGGCCACTTGGCACCGAGCTTGATCTCCGATGCCATCCGCGCCCATGCCCCGGTCTTCGCCGCCACCGGCGCCGATGATGCCGTGGTGCCGCCGCCGATAGACGCATCAGCGGCCATCTCGCAATGCCTAGCAAAAGCGGTGCGGATCACCCCAAAATCTGCTCATGGCACGCGCGACAGCTGTACTCTGTTTCTCACTCCCCCGCGAAATGGTTGCTGTGACTGATCGGGTTTGTAGGGAAGAGCATAGAACGCGATCGGAATTGGTGCGCGAGGCGCTCCGCCGATATTTCCGCCCAACTTGGATTAATCGTCTTCGTCAGCAGCCTGTCTTCGTTGCCACATGTCGCCTGACGTTCTATGTGGCCGGCCTAGGTCAATGTTCTGGAGATTGTTTCTTGCAACAGCTATCAGCTGTTCAGTACCGTTAGCGACGAATTGCACGAGCCGTTTTCCAAGAACTCTGAAATCGGGTGTGCTGCCGCCTTTCTTGCCAAATAGGCGCGACACTTGCTCTCTATCCGGCTTGGAGAAATCGGCAATCCTGTCCATCAGTACCTCTATGAGCCGACCCGGGCGTGCTTTCTCCCAATAATCGTCTCGGGCGTTCCTAATGTACTCGGGAGCGAGACGCATCAGCGACTTAATCTCGGCATCCAGGGCCTCATCGTCGAGCCAGCCTGGAGGCGTAGGGGTAAACAGATTGAAGTCTTCTCCGAAGACGCTTCTGGTAGTACCGCGCTGCCAAGGCCGGTTTGCATGCACGATGAAGCGATTTCTATAAAAGCGAAGCTGATAATAGAGCCAGAGGGCATCTGCCTTCATCGTTGTCCATAAGTCGCTAAGGACAGAGTTCTGATGGGTATCTAGAAAATCAACGAGCTCACGAAAGGGGTGTTGTTTGGGACACACAATGTTGCCGATAGCTATTGCTTGTAGCGCCCACTGATCCAGCAGGATGCCGCCGAATACGTATAAGCTCTCTAAATCGAGCTTCATGTACTCGGTGACTTCCTGCGATCAACTCATCACCTTGCTAACTTCCTCTGGGTAGGGCTTGCCAGCCGGCCAGTCGCTGGGCCGAAGTCTATCTTCTTCGTATGAAAGCTCGGTGAGAGTTGCTCGTCCAGAAAATAGGCGTCTTAGAATTCGATCGCAGTCTTGAAGCGCGGAGAGCGCGTGGGCACTGTGGTTGAAAAACGCGTATGCACCTGGTGGTGGTTTCAAGTCATCGAAAACGGTCTTGCTTAAGAGTTTTAGTGCACTGACACCGTGGTCAATCTCAGACGTGAGGGGATGCACGGGTCTACCTTCTGGATTGCATGTCATAGTTACGACATTATAGTAACTCTTCCGCGTGATCATGCTGCGGCGGAAGTTATCTACCCGAATTAGAGAAGACGGCGGGGCATCCTGGCCGGCGCCGCTCAAGGCCTAGCTGGCCAAGCGCCTAGCTCGTTTCGGCTGTGAGCTGCCGAGCCCGTAGGATCGTCGCTGGTGCGTTATTCGGGACCGGGAGCTAGGGAGAGGCCTGGGCCGAGCGGCGACGCACCAGCAAGGCTCGGCAAAGAGCATCACTATGCTACATCGCAGGCACGTCGCTTCCCGCCGCTGTGGACCGTCGAAGAGACTGACGCCTGTTTCATTGTGAGCGACGCCAACGGGCAGGCGCTGGCCTACGTCTATTTCGAGGATGAGCCGGGACGCTCGGCGGCCAAACTCCTCACCCACGACGAGGCCCGGCGCATCGCCGCCAACATCGCCAAGCTGCTGGAGTTGCTGCGCAAGGTCCTAAGCGCGGCTCGGGCCTGCGTCTCATTCGATCACCTTGTCGGCGCGTGCCGCTAATGTCGCGGGCACCGTAACGCCAAGCGCATTGGCAGTCTTGAGGTTGACCACCGCCATGCGACGAAGCCCGGGCACGGCTTCGATCAAGATCTCCTGTCGTTTGCCGTCTAGCTCGGTCGCGAAGACGCTGACACCTGTTGTATTGCCGCCGGGCCGGGCCAACGAGTTCACCAGCCCCTGCCCGACCATATCCTGGGTAATCCCGAGGATCGGAATGGTCGCCGTCGCTTGTTGTGCAGCGCGAATTCCCGCATCTCCGGAGGCATAAATGACATCGACCTTGGATTTGACCAACTCCGCCGCAAATTCCGGAATAAGGTCAATGTGCATATGACCGCCAATCAATTGTGAGATTTTGGCCCTCAATGAAGCCAAATCGCCGAAGTTCATCAAGCATCCCGTCGAAAGCCGGAGTATTTCGTGGACTGGCGGTCACGCCGCCGAGACGATAAATCCGCCCCGGTTGCTGCGCCATCGCAGCGAACGGCCATGCGATCCTCAGGCCCATAGGCGCGATGAACTCGCGCCGCCGCATCGTTTTCCCCGTGCCAAAACGTATATTGTGCCTTGTAGGCTAGCATTTTCACCGCGCGGATCGCCACGTGATTTCAATCCCAGGCGCTACTCGAACGAGGACCACGACGTGATCGAGATCAATGGGATGGCCCACGTCATTCTCACAGTGAACCGGTTCGACCTCGCCCGTGCCTTTTACGGCAGGCTACTGCCCGAATTCGGCATGAAGCCGGTCTACGACAGTGACAAGTTCTTCTACTGCGTTGGCGCTCGAACGGCGATTGGCATCAAACCTTGTGACCCCACGCTGGCCGGTGAACGATTTGTCCAGCAAAGAGTTGGGCTGCATCATTTGTGCCTTCGTGCCCGCTCGCGGGAGGACGTGGATCGATGCGCCGCGCTTCTCAGAGAGATGGGCGAAAAGATCGTCCGCGGCCCCGAGGAGCGCACGTGGGCACCAGGATATTACTAACGTTCTCGGTGAACGAGGCGAGGACAGACCGAACCTTGGCAAGGACGGCTTCGTCGCCGCCGACGAGGAGATTAAGAGTTCCCTCATGTGCTTGCTTCGCAAGCCGCGTCATCGGAGCGTCAAGAAATTCTCCGCCGGCAACGACGGCGCCCCTGGCTCGTTCGGCGCTAACGGCGGTTCGGCCGACGACCTGGCGGGAGCGGGTCCTTGCTCGCGAGCACCGACAACTTTCTCGATTTCGCGGTAAACCCTCAGCCCATCGTCCAATGACGCGATTGCTGGGCGACGCACGTAGCCGGCATCGTAGCGCCACTGCCGGAGAATGTCGTCACCCTGCCGCGAAAGCGGAGGTGGAAGTGACGGACGCGCGGCTGAAGACCCCCGAAGATCCGAGGCCCCTCACAAGAGAAGAATGCATCGTGCCGGTGGAGGTCGAGGTCCGCAGCTATTCGTTGGGCGTCCTCACTAGTGGCCTGTGTGTTGTCGAGGCTGACCACACCATCTTTCACCGCCTCGCCAATTTGCGCGGCGGTACGATTGAACTCCAACTGAATCTTCAGCTTCTCGAGCCGATCTATTTGCGTGACCAGCCGCGTCCGTATTTCTTCAACGGAGCGGTTGAGAGCGCGCAGTTCGGTGGTCTTTTGTTGAAAATAGTCTGCGGTCTTGCGAATCTCCGGGTTCGGATTCACTTCCGCGCGGATCGCAAGGTCGCGAACGGCGACCTCTTGTGTGCGCAATGTAAGCCTGGTTTCCGCATCGGGCGCCAACCGACCGGCCGCCGCTCGTAGCACGATGACACACTCGTTGATGTTTTTGCCCGTGGCCTCGACGTCTTGGTTCTTCTTGAGATCAAGCTGCAATTTGAGATCAAGCTCAAGCTCTTGCAATTTGTGTGCCCACCCCGTGGCATCGTCCTTCAATCGCGTGGTCTCGTGGACCATAGCCTTGGAAATAGTGCTTGGGCTCTGGTCTTTGACATTCGGAGCTGCCGCTGCCGCCGACGGAGTTTGCGTGACCGTCGTCATTGGGCTACCGGTTCGCGCGTCGACGGTGGCCTGCAAAATGAGGGGCGACGCTTCGGAACCCGTCGCTTGGGCAATTTGACTAACTGGCGCACGGGTGGGGAGAGCAGATGCCTCCTGCGTCACCGAAGCGATGTACACAGTCGAAGCCACCGTTGCGGTTGGAGTGCTCCCCTTTTGCGCCAAAATGAGCCCCGAGGCCGCAACACCGAGGATCATCAACGCAGCAACGATAATGACGACCAAGCGCATTTGATTATTTTACTCTCCAAAGCGCGCAGGCGGCTACCAGCGTTGATGGCTGACTGCAAAGTAAGCGGCGTCGAACCCACGTTTCAGCGTGAGGTCGCCGTGGCGATTGTCCGCTGCTGACCGCCAAGCGAGACCCACACGTTGGGGTTAGCCTGCGATTGGCGCTTTATGAAGCGATAGCCGGTCTCTGACCAGAGCAGGATGTTCTGATTTTGATTATCAAGGACGTAGTCGCCCTTGTCGGTAGTCACAGTCAGCACGGCATGACCCTGGTCCTTTTGATTACGCACCACGGTCACGAGCAGCGCCTCGCGGGGCCAGCCCAACTACATCAGCATGCGCCGCTTGAGCAGGAAGTAGTCCTCGCAGTCACCGTAGCCGTCATCGGGGTAGGACCAGCGTTCTACCACACCCCAGTGTTCAACATCGGTTAGCGGTTTGATCGTCTCGTTGACCCAGTTGTTAACGCGAACTAGGTCCGTCCACGCCTCCCACGACAGAGCAATGTCGCGGGGTGTTGTCGCGAGGCCGGCGCACTCCGTGGGCTCGTGTGCACAGAAATCCGCCCATCCGGGTGGCGGCTGCGTGACTTCGACGGCCAGAACGGCGCGTCGCGCGGATCTTGCAAAAGCTGGGAGCGCATCGGTTGCGCCCGTCGCGAGAGCGGCGATCACAACTGTTCCCAATTTCGTCCTCAAGTTTTTAGAGATCACGGTGATGATCCGACGACACCCGAAGGCAGCTTCTTCAGCCCGCTGCGCTCGCCACTGCGCAGTGGGCTTTGCTCGCGATGCTCCGAAAGACCCAACGTTGGAGGATGCCGCATCGCGGCGTGCTGCACTAGGCTATCGTTAAAAAAGGGTTAACGCCTCCGCACAACACGCGCGCAATGGTGTTCTGCGAGGCCGTCGGCTCATTAACTCTAAATTAACGATGTGCTTGAGGTCAAAAGCCAAGCGGTAGATTTTACCAAGCCTGATTATAGGAGGCGCTCTGACCCGCCTCCCCTCACCATTTGCGAGATTAATTTCTACCGAGCATTTTAGCGGGCGGATTTTGACAACCGCGAGCTAGAGAGGCAGTGTAATGTGGCTTTTGCTGCGGATGGCCTTCTGGCTGAGTGTTGTCATCGCGCTGCTGCCGATCACTCCATCGCAACAGAAGACATCCGTGTCTCAAGTGGGGGCGACAGACGCCTTGTCCGCGGCGATCGCCGTGCTCTCCGACATCCATCAAATTTGCGAGCGTCAGCCCAGCGCCTGCGCGACAGGTTCTCAAACAATTGTTCAGTTCGGGCACAAGGTACAAACCGGCGCGGAATTGCTTTATCAGTTCTTAAATGAGCGAATGACCGCAGATCAATCAACAGCCACAGCAAAGGCTACGAATAAGCCGTCGATGAGAGACCCTTCGTCGAACACGTTGACGCCTGCCGATCTCGCTGCACCCTGGCATGGACCGCAGCCGCGCGCGGAGGCAGGGTCGAAGCGGCTCACCTGAGGCCAGTTGCACCCATGTTCTGGGAAAGCGGCGGACCGCGAAATCTTCGAATATGCTGGACTTTATGTAAAGAAGAATAACCTGGAAACTGATGCTGATCGCTCCCGACAATGCGCTGCGGACATCCAAGATCGGGTGGAGGCGCTGGCGCAGCAGCTTGCTGATTTCCAACTGAGGCAAAGGAACGAGTTGCTCGTGATCGAGCGGCAAGCGTCGGATACCCTTCATCACCCACCGAGGCTCGGCCTGTTCACCGTCTGCAACACCCAACACCTCAATCTTGGCATTGAGGTCCACCATCCTGATCTCTCGCCGCCAGTTGAGCTTGAGGGACGCGGGGCAGACAACGAGGATCATTCAGGCCGGGGCGGCGATTTGCATCCCGACGATGGCCTGGCGGGTTTTTCCCAGGCCCATGTCATCGCCTAGAATCGCTCGTCCCTTGGATATCAGGAACGACACGCGTAAATTATGATCTCCTTGCCAAGAATGCCGAGCGTCTTCATGGCATCCCCTGGTCTGGCGTCATTCTCGATAAGGCGCACTTTATCAAGAATAATAGCCAGAGAACTTCGCACTGCCTCAAGCTGCTGGGCGTATCCGACGACGCACGAGCAGCTTTGAATGGTCCACGGCAGGTCTATCTACTTACAGGCACGCCGATCACCAATCGCCCCAGGGACCTGTTCAATCTCCTGCGCTGCGTCGGACATCCGTCCGCGAGGAGCTTTATCTCCTTCGCTAAGCAGTACTGCGACGCTTACAAGAACGACTATGGCTGGGTCACAACCGAAGCATCGAACCTCGAAGAACTGAACCTCCTCATGAAAGAGGTGATGCTCCGTCGAAAGAAGGATGAAGTTCTCGACCTGCCGCCAAAGATCCGCAGCTGGGTCCCGCTTGCCCTCGGGTGCTCGGCGGCGCAAGCGCAATACACCGACGGCACCATCAGGATCGGCATACTGAACGACATGTCGGGCACCTATTCCGACCTGAGCGGCCGGGGCTCGCTGATCGCGACACGCATGGCAGTTGAGGATTTCGGCGCCGCCGCCAAGGGCATGAAGGTTGAGATCGTCGGCGCCGACCATCAGAACAAGCCGGACGTCGGGTCGAATATTGTGCGCAGGTGGATCGACACCGGCAAGGTCGACGTGATCGTCGACGTGCCCACCTCCTCGGTCGCGCTCGCGGTCAACGAGATCGTGCGCGACAAAAACAAGGTGTTCCTGGTCTCGGGGGGCGCCACCTCCGACCTGACCGGCGCGAAATGCACTCCGAACACCATCCATTGGACCTACGACACCTGGGCGCTGGCCAACGGCACCGGGCAGGCAATCGTGAAGACCGGCGGCGACACCTGGTTCTTCCTGACCGCCAACTACGCCTTCGGTCGGGCGCGGCCTTAAGCCATGCGTCCAGCACCGTCGTCGCGTGGTCTCTTCATGCTCGATGCCACCACGTGCCACTGTAGTAACCGAGGGATATCACTTCGGCGGATGCCTCTTCACCATATCCTCGTTGATGTCGGCGCCCCAGCCGGGCTTGGTCGGCATGATCAGGTGGCCGTTCTCTATGCGCGGCGGCTCGGTGACGAGATCGTCCTTCCACGGCACGTCATCGATGTCGATCTCCATGATGCGGAAGTTCGGAATCGCTGCGCAGAAGTGGGCGCTCATCAGCGTGGACATGTGGCCGTAGAAGTTGTGCGGCGCGCAGTTGACCTCGTAGGCCTCGGCCATGGCCGCGATCTTCATCGACTCGAGGATGCCGTTCCAGGGCACGTCGACAATGCCGACGTCCATGGCATAATTGTCGAAGAAGTCTTTGAACTGGCGACGGCCGAAAAGGCTTTCGCAGCTCGCGAGGGGCGTTCCGATCGAGCGTCGGATGAGGGCGAGCGCCCGCGGATCGAAGCTGTCGATCTCGACCCACATCAGCCGGTGCCGCTCCAGCGCTCGGACGAGGCGGATGTAGCCTTCGGTCTTGAAGTTGAAATTGAGATCGAGGAGGAACTCGACGTCCTTGCCGGTGCCATCACGGAAGCCCGCAAGCTGTTTGTCGAGCGCCTCCTCGACGCGGAGCGACGGGTTGAGCTCGGGTGCACCGGGCGAGCGACCGAAGCCGGGCATGTAGAGTTCCGGGCTCCCACCGTCGAGCAAAAAGATGTTGGTCTTGAGCGCCGTAAAGCCGCGCTCACGCACGTGCTCGCCGAGCTTGCGGATGTCGTCAAGGGTGCGGATCGGCGGGAGGCCCATCTTCTCGGCGTGGTGCAGGCGGTAGGTGCCGCAGTGCGACCAGTACAGGCGGAGCCGATCGCGGACGGGCCCGCAGAGCATTTCGCATACGGGCACGCCGAGGGCTTTTGCCTTCACGTCAACGAGCGCATTCTCGATGGCCGCGATCGCCTGCTGGATAAGGCCGCCCGGCGCCTGACGCGTGCGCGCATAGAGGTTCGCGGTGATGAGCTCGACCGGGCGAGGGTCCTGGCCAATCAACATCTCGGCGAGCTTCATGATGACGGCCGTTAGCCCCTTGGAGCCGTAGCTCTCGTTGTACTCCGACCAGCCGATGAGTCCCGCGTCCGTCTCGATTTTCAGGAATGAGAAGACGCGCCAGCCGGCGTCCGCATGTAGGTCAACGATGCGAGAGATCTTCATGGAGCTTCCTCCAAGGACCGGGCCGGAATAGGCACGCACTCATTGTTCGGAGAAGAGCATAGCCCGGCAGGGAGCGGTAGCAAGAATTGATGCACCCTAGCCGGGCGCGTGGTCATCGCGGCGCGCTTTAAGAACAAACGTCTCCGGAAAGACGAGGATGGGGACGGCGAAGTCGCGATCATCATGGGCACGGCGCGTGGCGACGGTGCGGAGGGCGGCAAAGCTATCGCGGCTAAAACCGCCAAGCATTTGCGTAACGGCTGTCGAGATCGCGCGCGGGCGCGCCGTTTCCAACGAACATAGTCAGGCACAATGCTACCCCAGCTACTCTCGGATCAGTGAGTCTATACACTGACCTCCAATGTAGCGCGGATACGAGACGCCCGGCTGACCGGCACGGACAGTCCTCAAAGTCGTCGGGTGGCAACCTCCCGATGCAAACGCCGCGAATGGAGGCGGCTTATGAACAAGCTGGTTGCGCGACTCAACATCGAATACTATCGCCGGAAGCCGGCTATCGAAGAAGACGAAATCCGGCGGCGTGGAAACGCCAAAGCGTGGGGCCGTCGAACCGGCCTGCATAGGGAACGAGCGATGGCGAGCGCATTCGACGCCGCATTCTGGGTCGAGTTGCGCGAGGTGCGGAAGATGTAGTTGTCGCCGGTGATCGAGTTGGCGACCAGCCTAGAAGGCCTTTGCTGCGTTTTGCCGTTGCTGACAGGGTTAGCCTGATCCCAAGAAAATCGAATCCTGGCCCATCTCTGGGCGAACCTGAGTCCTTCTAAACGAGGGCCGAAAGGATTGATGAAGGGGGTATGGAGGGGAACCGGCTGGCTTAAATCACGCGCGAGGGTTTCGAAGCTCTCACGGAAGACCCCTGCACTGGAGCACAAGGGCGTCCGCGCCAGTCTTTCGATCAATCGAGATTTCCTGATACTCCGCCGAATTATGGAATTCGAGCGCCTGGGCATCCTTGGGGACGGGTGGCGCGGTTGGCAAATTCTCGCAATCTCATATCAGATGGGGCCGCCGCTTCCCCGCGAAGTGAGCTAAATTTAATTCTCCCGAATGATTTGCAGGAGGTCGGGATGTTTTGCTTGCCGTCGAGGCTGCCCCGGAAGACTGAGGACGAACGCGAGCGGATCAAAGAAGAGATGGCGGAAGCGGTCGCGGCCTATCGCGGGCCGATCGTCAAGTGCCCGCCAGGGCGAGCTATGGGCAGCAGCGGGCAGAGCGAGGCGGATCTCGAGCTGCTGACGCGACCGCGCTTCAGAGCGAGCGGCGGTTCAAAAACTGGATGACTTGCCCTCCCACCCTGCGGAGAACACTTTCACCCGTCTGCTGATCGGCCGAGCAACCGTTTCTGCTTAGGTGCAACTCTCAAGCCACCACTATCGGATGGACGCTGAGCACCGCGCCGAAGGCGGCTAAGACTAGGCTGATGGCGATGAGGATCAAAAGCTTCTTCATGTGTACCCCCGGCGTGGGATGAGTTAGCAGCCGCGGTTCTGGCAATCGGCGAGAGTCAGTTGCGGGTAGACGGTCATCACGGCCACAGCGCCGTGGGCCGCCAAGAACAGGCCGAGAGTCGTAAGGATCAGAAGCCTTTTCATGGATGCCTTCCTCTCGGCAGGGGATCAGTTAGATTTCACCTATGGGCGGCTGATCGAGCTGCTCGATCTGTTCCACGCCATCACCGGAGAACTCGATAGACCGACGGCCAGCTTGCCGAATATCTCGAACATTGTTGCCACGCCATCGCGGTTTCGCCGGAGCAAGCCATGATCACGCCGCTCTGCGCGGCGGCGAAGCTGACGAGGCGCGGCGCATCGCGGCCAACATCGCAAAGCCGCCGGAGCTGTTAACAAGCGGCCATTGAATGCAGCCCGCCGCGTAGTAGGTCGAGCCGATCGCCACGATGACGCTAACGTTGAGCCGCACGAACTTCGTGCCGTCTCGCGTCCACTTCTCGGTCGTCCGCACGTTATCGGTCTCTTCATCAACCCAATCGGCCATGATGGGCCACTTCCTTGTCGGCCTGGGGCGATCTGGTGCCGCCATTCTGTGGATAACCCTGTGAAGGGACAGACTCCTCAGCGTCAAGGTCTTGCGAAGTGTTTTTGCGGTAGCGCGAATCACCCTATCCTGTCTGAGTCGATGCGGCCATTTTGAGCGGCTTCCTCCCATGGCCGGGTTCGATGGCAGAGGCAACTTTAGCCCCGGTACTTATCGGCCGGGGCTTTTTTTCGTCACACCATCCCGCTGATTTGGATACTGTGACCGGTGCGGAGTTTGCTCATTGCTCCGCCTCTTTGGACAAACTTAAGCCCCGGCTGCGTTGTCGGGGCTTTATTCGTGCTGCTGTTGGATATAATATTGGTGCGGAGTTTGTTCTACGCATGCTCCATCTGCGATTTCTGCTCCGTAAACTTAAGCCCCGGCCCGAGAGGAAACTTGCCGGGGCTGCTTTCGTGAACGTTGCTTTGGACGGACAGGACGCCGAAGCGGTATGTCGCGTTGAGAAAAAGCTCCACGTGCCGCTCGAGAAGGTGCGCAGGGTTCTTAAGATCGCCAAGGAGCCGCTCTAGTTCGAAACGCCGATCGGCGATGAGGGGGATTCCCACCTCGGCGACCTAATCGAGGACACGAACTGCACCAACGAGCCCCGGCACGCGCCCGTTACGCGCCGAGGCTCTCCGGGGAAAAAGCGCAATCTCAGGATTGCGCCAGTGCGTATTTGACCGTTGGTTCGTGTGACGATTGCACGACAACAGGTCGTACCGCCCTGCGCCTTCGATCGACAAAGAGGTATTTGCGGATGAAGCGGCCCTCGCGACCTAGAGTCCAGGCCCCAGCTCCCGCAACGACGCCAAAAAAGAGAGGCTCCGATGTTTCGGCTCGGGGCCAGGAAAGGAGGTAAGGCCCATCCATGGGGAACGCACAGAACCGCGTCCGGACAAAAGAAGAGGCCGCGCACCGGCGGCCTCCAAGGACATGCTGGTCAGAATGTCCGTCCCGTCCCCCGTTCACCCCTGAACCCCAAAACGGGACGGCTAAAGCCTAGTCGAGAATCGCATTGCTGGTGAAGCTATCGCAAGGATCGTTCCGTCGAATTCCTTTGACCGTTGCAATTATGCCACGTGGGAAGGATTTGGCGAGGCGACACGGAAGGCGGATTTAAGCCGGCCGGAGCCCGTAGCGCAAGAGTTTGCCGATTTGCCGAAATCCGTTCGTACCGTCCGGGTCACGCGCCAGGCGGCGCCCGTCGCCCTCACCTCCGGTGCAACAGGCGCCCGCAGCTCGCCTTGCCGCCAATCCGGCCGTTCCCGCAACGTTGCCCGCGCACGCTGAACCCGTCGACGTCTGGCGCGCTATGGCGGCCATCGCGTCAACTTCATGCGCGGGCATCATTCGATGTGGCGTTGCGACTATCCGCGGCATCGGTGAAGGCAAAACCGTTGCGCCGAAGCGATAGAGGGCGCGCCGCACTTTGCGCACTTGCTCTCGATACGCGTCTTGCCGTTGGCCGAGGAGTATTGAGTGGAGGGATTGATACAGAACATCGCTAGCGGCGACGAGCGTGGTCGTTGCACTGACGCTCGAAGTTGCGGATGGTTTGGCGTAGCATCGTAAGGAGAATCAAGAACGTATGGCCTGCACCTATTTTGAGAATGCTGTTTTCCGCCTGCGCCCTCAGGCCATCATCGTTTCCATCACTTCTTACGAGGCAAGGGCCGCTGGCCTCTGCGAACGCTATGCCGAACTTAACTCTTGGAACCGAACCTGCCATGGCCTCATAGAGGTCTTCGACCGTCTTTATGAAGCCAGCGTGCCCGAGTATGGCGCTTGTCCCCTCATCTTTTTCGATGGTAATGCATTCAAATTGCAGCTCCATGCTATGGCCTTCGTTTGCAGCAGTGGTTGTCTTTCACGAGCACCGAATTGCATCAGGGGCTCTTTTGCCAGCTATTCGATCAAGATGCCCCTGAGGGGACCATGGTGGACGCATTGAACAAATCGACGTCGCGTTTCAATTATCTCGACGACCACCTCAGCGGTCGAGAATTTTTACTTGATTGTTTCACAGTCGCCGACGCGTATCTATACACGGTGCTGAGCTGGAGTGTGCCGACACGTGTTCCTCTGACGCCTTACCCGAGTATCAAAAAATACTGTCAGCGACTGCGGCGCCGACCGAGTATCGCCGCGGCCTTCCAAGAAGAGCTCGCGTTGTACCGGGCCCAACTTGCTCGCCATGGGGATGGCGTGAGACTGACACGGTGATACTGACCTACGTACGTTTTGCAAGATCGAGTTTTTCGGCTCGTCAAGACAGTCTCGCAAATGCCCGGACATCCCCCAGGCTTCTTTGACGCCACCGAAATGCCTACAGCCGGTTGGTGGGAGGCTCTGTGGCCAGCTCCGCACGAGATCGTGACCGCTGTGGGGATCTCGCCCGATATGGAGGTCGTTGACCTTTGCTCGGGCGATGGCTGGTTCACCTTGCAAATCGCTAAACGTGTGCACTACGTTGTCGCAATCGACATCGAGCCCAAACTCCTTGAAACCGCGCGGCATCGTCTGGCGGAGAATAACGTTACGAATTGCAGCTTTGTCCCGGGAAATGCGTACGACTTATTGAAACTGCTGGGCCACCCAACGGACTTCGTTTTTATGGCAAATGTCTTCCAGGGCGTTCCTGACAAGCGGCTTTTGTGCCGCGCAGTCTATGAAGCGCTCAGGCCGGGCGGTCACTTCGCCATTGTCAATTGGCATCGCCAGCCACGCGAGCGGACAACCGTGCTGGGCGAGCCGCGGGGGCCGCGAACAGAACTGCGAATGACTCCGGAAGATACGATTGCAGCCGTCACACCAGCCAGACTGGATCTGTTGAAAGTTGTTGACTTACCACCCTACCACTACGCCGCCATTTTTGAGCGTCCGAGTCTATAGGGGCGTTTGAGCGCGAAAGAAACAAACTCAGCCAAGGCAACCAGGACCATTGCCCTGCGGTGAAAGCAGCTACGACGCGGGCTGACCGAGCGAGTAGCTCACTGATGCCGTATGGTAGGCGACGAGCCAAGGATCCAGCCTTCGGTTAATTGAACTGCGATATCTTCCTTCGAGCCTGGCTCGAACTCTACCGGACGCGCAAATTCGTACCAAAGCTGATCTTGCCGATCTAAGTCGCGCGCCCATTCCCACATCGCATGAACCTGGCCACGATCCTTTATCGGATCGGGTTTCGATTCTCTAACGCTAGGATAGATTTCTGCGTGAACGATTGAAATGTGTTCGGGAAGCCAGGAAGCCTTGATAGCCCAACCCGTCTCGAACGGCCAAACGGCAGAGCGCCGTGCGAGTTCTGGTTCGTTGCGCAACTTGTAGAGGCGGGGTATTCCCGTGATGCTCTGGCCGCCTACGCTGGCAGTGCCGAAAAGACGAAATGGCGTTCCACTCTTTGCGCGCTTATCGGTCAAGCGCAAAGGCTTTATTAGGTAGCCTTGGGCCGAGGCAAATGGTTGGTCCGGTTGGCGCTGAGGAATATGCAGGTAGGCGCCCTCGACTGCTGAGCACCAGAAGGGGCCTGCCGCTTCCCGGCCAGTAGACAGCGCAGAATTAATTAAGTTGGCGACCTCGAAACGATTGCTACGGTTGCTAGGTCGGCGGTTCGGCAAAGTTTCCATGTCGTCCTTGACTGTCTCGGTCAGGTACTGCCAGACCAGCCGCCAGGGTAAATCCGATTTGCCTGTCGCCGCCTCCAGCGCGGCGGCAAAATCCACAGGATAGCCATATGCGAAGTCAAAACACACGAGCACTCGCGATCTAGTGGTGATTCGCTTGAGCATCAGCGAGCGGATCAGTTCGACTGCTTCACTTCGTGAAGGTGGGCTTTCGGTTTGTGGCGAATCATCTTCGATATCACCGTGAGCAATCCAAATGGCGTCCTGCCGGTTCTTCCGGCGGCGCGAGCCTCCGGACCAATCAGTCATGATGTATGCGTCGAATAGGGACATGATTTTTCGCGGGATGAAGTTCGCAATTCACACCCGAGGAGCTTGGCCGGGTTCAATGGAAATTTTTTAAAAGCTGACACCGAGGATGATCGCCACGAGGAGGCCGCTCCAATTTTGTTTTAGATCGTCTGCAAAGGCCGAAAATCTATCCAGAAAAAACTATCTGAGCAATGCTTGAGCATCTTCCCACAATCGACGAACGACTTCCCCAGCGGGAATTGCTTTCGCCAGGCTGGCCGATTGACCGGCCCAAGCTTGAATTCGTTCTAAGTCATTCTCCTTAACCGCGGCATCTCGCATGGCCTGGGTTAGTCCGCGTTGCACAGGATACGAAGCTGCTGGTGGGGCAGTGGGAGATGTTGCTGCTCGCGCGTAGGCGTTCGCAATGCTTCGGGCCGGACGTCCCGAAAACACGCGGCTGACCATCGTCTCCTCGGGTGCTGTTCGTCCAATCGCGTCTGCCCAGGCGCTGGCCACCTTCGCCTCTGGGCATCTGAGCAATGCCGTCCCTACTTGCACCGCGGAGGCAACCCAAAAGCAGGGCTGCGGCGACACCCCGACCATCGGCAATTCCTCCCGCTGCCACTACCGGCAGCTTCACGGCATCGACGACCGTCGGAAGTAGGCTCAATAGACCGACCATTTGGGTTTGAGCCTGAGTGGCGTCGAAAGCGCCACGGTGACCACCTGCTTCCATGCCCTGAGCGACAATAATATCGGCGCCAGCACTTTCAGCGGCCTTTGCTTCGCTGACGGTTGTCACGGTGGCCAACCACTTAATTCCTTTGCTCTTCATTCGAGCTACGAATTGCTCAGGAAATAAGCCCATAATGGACGATATAATCGTTGGTCCGGCCTCCAGCATTGCCTCGCACTGCGCCTCAAAGTTGGGCGGCTTGACATCACCAGCCTCTGCCGAGACCTCCGGTCCCCAATTGCTAAGGAAACGCCGAACCGCATCTTCCGCAGCGGAGTCGCGCCTGGGCGGCGGGTCGGGAATCCAGAGATTGAGTTGAAAACCGCCGTTAGTCCCTGCACGAACGTCTGCTACCCATTTTTGGATGGCGTCTGGTTGCATCAGAAGCGCACCGCAGCCTCCGAGTCCGCCAGCATTGGCGACCGCGATGGCGAGCGAGGCAGGACATGCGCTGGCCATCGGCGCCATCAAGATCGGCACTCGTAGATTATGCCTTTCGCAAAATGCTGCCGCGCGGGCGACGTCTGGATGCTGTGACATGCCGCTAAACCTTAAGGCTAAGAAGTGAGCGTGGTGAGCTTGGGCTGAATCCCGGGCGTTCTTCGGCCCGTGCTTTCTGCAATGGTTCGATGAGCTTCCAGGCAGTCGTGCTTGCGTGAGTTGAGAGGCAAGCCGCCGGGTGCAATCTGTTATTGTCGCCTCTTTTTCGGCGGCCTTACCATTCTATCCTACCGGGAGAGTTAGTAGATCTGAACCTAGCAGAACACCGCCGGTGGCTTATCACCCCTGGCGGCCATTCCACCTACTCATTCTGCAAAAGATGAAGCACGTTCCATTTGCCGATAAACCGACCAAGTCCGCCTACATGTGGCGCGGTCGCCCAAGCGATTGGCCGTCCGAAATCGACGGTCTCGCGCGAACCTTGCCGCAACAGGCTGCCGAGCGGGCGCTACTCGCCGCTTCACGCCGCCGGAGCCTATCAATTGCGCAGGCGGGGTAAGACGACCATCAGTTCAGGAGATCATCGACGATACGATGAAGCCCGGCGGCATAGCCGGGCCTCAAAGACTAGTACCCGGAATCACCAATCCGCGCAGGCAACGATGCGAATAAGTGACTCATCCGACTCTCGAATTCGGTGCCCGCACGAATCACGCTTCTATGAAAGTGGGTACTAGTTTACGGCGACCGACGTCACGTGACATGGTTGAATGCTTTTGCGACACCCATTTTGAGCGGTTCGGCCGTCGCGAGCACAGCCTTCTGCGCGTGTTCCACAAGCTGTTTGGTCTGCTCGGTTACCGCCTGGATTTGGTTGCGTGTGTGCTCTGTCGAAAGTTCCATCAACTCGGAGGGCGACTTCACCCCGTGCAACCTCTGCACAAAGTCAAACGCGGCGTTGGTGTTTGCGTGAGCGAACTCCAAAAACTTGTTGTTGAAGTCCTGCATACCCTTAAGCGCGGTCGAAGAACTGGCTTTGATGACATCGGTTGCTTGGGTCGTCGCGGCGCCCATGTTCTCGAAAGTTTCTCTCGCTTGCGTGGCGCCCTTTTCCGCCATCTCACTGGGTCTAGCTGTGGTCCTAGTCATGTCCATAAGGCACTCGTCCTGAGGGCGTTTTCCATTGACGCCGGACGCGACGCCCTGAGCGCTGGTCCGATGTCTTTATTTGCCAGCGGCGTCTTGATTTCGGGCGCGCCAACGCATTGGGGGCGTATATCGTTATAAAAAGACCTAACGCAATGACTTGTGTCGAGGGAACACAAAAAGTGATCGCGGCAGGTTATTCGCGTTATTGCCTGCGTCAGCATGGATTGGTGAGATAATCCAACGCAGCCATGTCGCGCGGGCAGTCGGCGACGATGGAGCGGGAGTGACGAGTCACGCGCCGCTTCCGCCCGGATCGTCCGATATTGCGCCGTTACGATGCGGGCAGTTGAAAGGTTCTCCCCTGGGATTTGAACACCGTCTCACATTCCCCCATCCTCAAGAAGCCCCGGCAAGGCTATGATAACCGCCACACTTGAGATGGGGAAGCTACACCGCGCTCCTGCTTTGGGAGCGGTAGCCTTACGATCATGCTCATGCCCGTGATCTGTCCGTCATGCCATCACACCGGGGCAATCGACAGTGCTCGTCTGCCTCGCATCCTGACGTGCGTGCGCTGCGGTTGTAGCGAGCAGTTCGAAGCACCACCGCCGAATCGGCTCACACGTGGGCAACGCGCAGCAGAGCGGGCGCGGCGGCGAGCTTACGAGACGGGCGAGCTTGTCCGCTCACTGTTGTCAACATAAAAGCTTCCAGCATGTTCGCTTTCTGGCTCTCCGTGGGCCACTCCGGCAAGGTATCATGACTGTATGTCAGCTTTTCCAATAAAAACGGGGTGCTACGGTGGTCACGAAGGAAGAAGGGAGAGCCGCCGTCGAGACCGAAAATCGCATTAAACCTAACAAGGCCGACGACGCCCGCTGAAGAGGACGAATTTTGCCAGATCGCTCATGGTCGTTTGAATTACCAATCCAACACCGACCAGACGCCGCCCCGAGGTGCGCACTCTCATTTCAAATGCTGTGGGGATCTTTGCCCGCCATAGCGCTAAGTGCCTGCACCCGCGTGTGCGTTGTACGAGGCCGGTCATATTGTCAGCATCATCAATCCCGCTCAGGTTCGAGACTTCGTGCGCACCAAGTTGGGTCGAAACAAGACCGACGGGATCGATGCATCGCGCATTCGTGAGTATTGTGAATTGTTCAAGCCGTTGCCGTGGGCGCCGCCTTCGGAGGCGCACCGTCGGTTGGGTGAGTTGCAAACGATTTGGAGTGGCATCATCGCGGGCCTGACGGAATGGAAGAATCGCAAGAACAGCGGCATTGTCGACGCGGAGGCTCAAGCCCTGGCCGATGCGACGATCTTGCACTTCACGAGCCGGATCGGAGCGGTCGACAAAGCCATCGCACTGGCGATCGAAAACGATTCCGACCTACGATCGAAACGCGATCTTCTGCTAAGCATCAGTGGCGTTGGTGATACTTTGGCTGGCATCGTGTTGGCCGAATTGCCTGGTCCGGATGTACTGCACTCGAGCGGCGAGGTGGTCGCCTATGCGGGATTGAACCCGCGGCAGCATCAGTCGGGAACGTCTGTCGATCGAGCGACACGTATCTCCAAGATTGGCAACGCCGTTCTTCGCGCTGCACTATACATGCCGGCCCTATCCGCCATGCGATACAATCCCGCAATTGTGGCGCTAGTAACTCGGTTGAAGTCCCGAGGTCGCCTCAAACCCAAGCAGATTGTCGTGGCCGCGATGCGGAAGCTGTTGGTGCTGTGTTTCGGTGTTCTAAAAACGGGCAAACCTTTCGATCCCGCAATAGCGATGGGCTGTTGAGCCACATCAGGGGATCGATCGCATGCAGGATCTCGGTTGGAAGCGGAGGTGGGGGTCATGCCCCGCAGCCCGAAGGGGCGCGCGGCAGCGCGCGGGCTTGACGCCCGCCTCCGCCTCTAACACGCTTTCATGCCTGCTGGAGATGCTTCACTCAAAACAGCTCAGCATCAAAATGCTGGTTGACAGTAGTCACGGTATCTACCGTGACCAGTGGCGAGATTGAAATGGCGCAGTGCAGCAGTATCCCCGCCCGCTCAAGGGCGTGCTATTGTTAGACATGAGACGGCGCGAATTCATCACCCTCCTCGGCGGCGTGGCGCTCGCGTGGCCGCTCGCAGCGCAGGCCGAGCGCATCCGGCGAATTGGCGTTCTCAGCCCCTATCCCGCAGACGATCCGGACGTGATGGAGCGCATCGGGGCATTCCGGCGGGGGATGCAGGAACATGGCTGGAGCGAGGGTCGCAACCTGCAGATCGACTATCGCTGGGCTGGAGCCGATCCCGCTCGCCTCAGGTCCTACGCGACGGAGCTGGTGGGCGAACCGCCGGACGTGATAGTTGCCATCGCTTCTCCAACTGTCACCGCATTGCGGCAGGCGACCAACACCATACCGATCGTGTTCGTGGGCATCGGGGATCCAGTGGACCAAGGCTTTGTTGCAAGCCTGGCGCGGCCGGGCGGCAATGTTACAGGCTTCACCGGGTTTGAGTTTTCGATCGGAGAGAAGTGGCTCGGTTTGGTCAAGGGATTGGCGCCGGGCGTCACACGGGTCGCCTTTCTTTTCCATCCAGAACTCGGGCCGTTTCATTCACATTGGCAAAATTCGGTCGAAGCCGCGGCTGCCATATTAGGAGTGGAAGCGACTCCGGCCCCGGTTCGCGCGGCCGCCGACGTTGAACGCGTGATCAGCGCCATGGCGGCTGCCCCGAACGGTGGAATGGTCGTAGAACCGGACATCTACACTCACGCGAATCGCAGGCTGATCATCGCGCTCGCCGCGCGATACCGGCTGCCGGCGATCTATGGTTATCGCGACGAGGCTTCAGAGGGCGGCCTCGTTGCCTACGGTCCCGATATGCGCGACCTCTATCGTCGGTCCGCGTCCTATGTCGATCGCATTCTCAAAGGCGATAAGCCTGCAGACCTGCCGGTGCAGGAACCGCTTAAGTATGAGCTGGTGATCAATCTCAAGACAGCCCAGGCGCTCGGCCTTGATGTGCCGCCGAACCTGCTTGCGCTCGCCGACGAGGTGATAGAATGAGGCGCAGGCGTACTGCCCCGCTGTTTGTAACCACCAATGTAGCCACCAAGTCGCGGGCTCGGGTTTTTGCTCGTTGGGCAAGACGCCAAGGTCATCGGACGATCGCATGAGAGCTCTGCCTGATCATGGCGGCGGGGCGGTACGCGGGCTGACGAGCCGCCTGGGCGGCGTCGCTGCGGCCGCCGGCACATCGATCGTGCGCAGCCGGCTGTTCATCAAATACGTCGCGCTGTTCGTCGCCGTGGTCAGCCTGGCGCTCGTCGCCAACGGCACGTTCGACGTCTACTTCTCGTATCAGGAGCAGAAGGCCTCGCTGGTCCGCATCCAGCGCGAGCAGGCGGAGGCCGCGGCCGGCAAGATCGGGCAATTCATCGGCGAAATCGAAAGCCAGGTCGGCTGGACCACGCAGCTGCCCTGGTCGGCCGGCACGCTCGAGCAGCGGCGCTTCGATGCGCTGCGGCTCTTGCGCCAGGTGCCGGCCATCACCGAACTCGCCGAGATCGACTCCAGCGGCCACGAGCAGTTGAAGGTGTCGCGGCTGGCCATGGAAGTGGTCGGCAGCGGCACCGACGTGTCCAAGGAGCCGAGCTTCGCCGAGGCGGTAGCGCACAAGGTCTACTACGGCCCGGTCTATTTCCGCCGCGAATCCGAGCCCTACATGACGCTGTCGCTCGCCGGCACGCGGCGCGACACCGGCGTGAGCATCGCCCAGGTCAACCTGAAACTCATCTGGGACGTGCTGTCGAAGATCAAATTTTCCGGCCATGGGCGCGCTTACGTGGTCGATGCCGCCGGCCGGCTCATCGCCCACCCCGACATCAGCCTGGTGCTGCGCAACACCGACATGTCGCAGCTTGCCCAGGTGCGCAGCGCCCGCGCAAAGGTGGCCGGCAGTGACAGCGAGCAGGTCGAGGAGGCCGACGACATCGCCGGGCACAAGGTGCTGATCGCTTCGGCGCCGGTCGCTCCGCTCGGGTGGCTCGTTTTCGTCGAGACCCCGGTCGCGGAGGCCTACGCGCCGCTCTATGCGTCGCTGCAGCGCACCGGGCTCGTCCTTCTCGGCGCGCTCGCGCTCGCCTTCGCGGCTGGCATGTTCCTGGCGCGACGCATGGTGGTGCCGATCCACGCGCTGCGCGCCGGCGCCGCGCGGCTCGGCGGCGGCGACCTCGGCCAGCGCATCGCCATCAAGACCGGCGACGAGGTCGAGGCGCTCGCCAACCAGTTCAACGACATGGCCGGCCGCCTGCAAGAATCCTACGCCAACCTCGAACGCAAGGTCGAAGAGCGCACGCAAGAACTGCACCAGCGCACGGACGAGCTCGGCCGCTCAGTCGGGGAGCTTCGCGCGCTTGGCGAAGTATCGCAGGCGGTGAACTCGACGCTCGACCTCGAGACTGTGCTCTCGACGATCGTTGCTAAGGCGGTGCAGCTCTCCGACACCGACGCAGGCGCGATCTATGTCTTCGACGCGGGGAAAGGCGAATTTCGCCTGCGCGCCACATATGGAATGGATCAGGAGTTGATCGAGACGCTGAGGCAGCAGCATTTCGGAATGGATGAGCCGAACGTCGAATTAGCCTTCGCAAAGGGCGAGCCGGTCGAGGTCGCGGATTTGCGAGAGGATGCCCCCTCGGCGGCCAATGAGATTATTCTTCGCGCTGGCTATCGTGCGCGACTACTGGCGCCGCTCTCGCGGGGTGAGGAGATCGTCGGGATGTTGGTGGTGCGCCGCCGCACGCCCGGCGCGTTTCCGCAGAATACCGTGGACCTGATCAAGACTTTCGCTGCGCAGTCGGTTCTGGCGATTCAGAATGCGCGGTTGTTCCACGAAATCGACGACAAGGGCCGCCAGCTCGAGGTCGCCGGCCAGCACAAGTCGCAGTTCCTCGCCAATATGAGCCACGAGCTGCGCACGCCGCTCAATGCCATCATCGGCTACAGCGAAATTCTCCAGGAAGACGTCGCCGATCTCGGACAGGATGCGCTCGTTCCCGACCTGAAGAAGATCGAGGGTGCCGGCCGGCACCTGCTTGGCCTGATCAACGATATCCTCGATCTGTCGAAGATCGAAGCCGGCCGGATGGATATCTTTCTCGAGGATGTCGAGCTCGTCCCGCTGCTCGAAGAGGTTCGCGCGCTCGTCGTTCCGCTCGCCGAGAAGAACGGCAGTACGCTTGAGCTCCGTTTGCCTAAAGACCTCGGCAGCATCCGCACTGATCGGACCAAGCTCAAGCAAAGCTTGCTCAACATTTTGAGCAATGGCAGCAAGTTCACTGAGAACGGTCGTCTCACCGTGGTGGCGGAGCGCTTCGAGAGCGATCGCCAGATGGTGCGATTTGCCGTCTCGGACACCGGCATCGGCATGACCGAAGAGCAGCTCGGCCGCCTGTTCCAGGCGTTCAGCCAGGCCGAGGCTTCTACGGCCAAGAAGTATGGCGGCACCGGCCTTGGCCTGGCGATTTCCCGGCGGTTCTGCCAACTGCTCGGCGGCGACATCACGGTGACCAGCCGGCCGGGTGAAGGTTCGACCTTCACGATCGTCCTGCCCGCCCGCAGCGAGGCGCCGGCGCAGATCGCACCGGCGGAGGCGCCGCGCATCGAGCCCCAAGTCAACAACAACGCCACAGTGCTCATCGTTGACGACGATCCGGCGGCGCGCGAGTTGCTCACCGCCAATTTGAAGGGCGCCGGATATCGGTCGGTCCATGCCGCGAGCGGCGACGAGGCGCTGAGCCTAGCGCGCAAGATCCATCCGGATGCGATTACGCTCGACGTCATGATGCCCAAGCCGGACGGCTGGGATGTGCTGAGTACGCTCAAGGGCGACCCCGAGCTGTGTGAGATTCCCGTGATCATGGTCACGGTCGCGCCGGAGCGCGGCATCGGCCTTTCGCTCGGGGCCGTCGAGGTCCTGACCAAGCCTGTTGATCGGGGGCGGCTGACGGCCCTGCTCAACCGCCTCGTTCGCCGCGATGGGCCGGTCCTGATCGTCGAGGACGACGCGGATACCCGCGCTATGATGGGCAATACCGTAGAAAAAATGGGTTTGGCCGTGGAGGACACCGCCAACGGGCGTTTGGCTTTGTCCTGGCTGGCAGACCATCCACACCCGGCCGTGATTCTGCTCGATTTGATGATGCCGGAAATGGACGGGTTCGAGTTCCTGGACGCCCTTGCCGCACGCGAGGAGTGGCGCGAAATACCGGTCATCGTGATTACCGCCAAGCAGCTGACGGCGGAGGAGCGCGAGCGCCTTTTGCGCCAGGCGCGCAAAGTGTTGGAGAAAGCAACCGCAACAAGGGTCGATATCGCCGCAGCCATCGGCGAGGCGATACGACGCCGGCACGTGGCGCCGGCGCAAAATTGAAGAAACGATCAGCGCGACGAGGCATGTTCATGACAAGAGTTCTGTTGGTCGACGATGATGAAATGAGTCGGGACATGCTATCGCGTCGCCTCATTCGCCGCGGGTTTGAGGTGATTTTCGCGGTCGATGGGAAGCAGGGGGTCGAGGCCGCGCGGCGCGAAAAGCCCGATATTATTCTAATGGACATGGGCCTGCCGGTGATGGATGGGTGGGAAGCGACTAGATGCATCAAGTCGGACGATGCGACCCGCGGCGTGTCGGTGATCGGGCTAAGCGCGCGCACGATGAGCGGCGATCGCGACAAGGCGATAGAAGCAGGCTGCGACGACTATGACATCAAGCCGATCGAATTCGATCGCCTCATCGGTAAGATCGAGCGTCTGCTCGGACTGGCCAAGATCGCGCGCGCTCACCAGGCGTGATTGTCGTAACGTTCGATGTAAGCTGCCACGCCCCCACAGCGCGTGTTCACCGCAAACTGGTCCATGATGCTGTCTTCGAGAGCTGCTGAGCGCGCAAGCGGCGAAGTGGCTGGTCGCGGCCGGCGTCGACCGCGAGCCTCGTGGAGAGGAAAACGCCAGCGATCATGCGCCGGTTTGGGTTGAACTGGCCGATACCGCAGCGTTGCAGCGCGCGCGCGGCCGCGACGCGCCTCCTCCTCTCGCGGAACAGAGGAGGCGAGCGCGCAGATGGCGGCAGCCCGTCTCGCCCGTTCCGAGAGACGACAGATCGCGCGCAGCGCGATCGGTCGAGGGCCGCGGGCGGGCGCACACTCGCCGCAGCAACGGCTCATCGCGAAGCCGGCCGCCGCCCACTGCTGTTGATCGATGGCGACTCCATCGCGCACCGCGCCTATCATGCGCTACCGAAAAATATCCGCAGAAAAGGTGACCGGCCCGCCGGTGCCATCCTCGGCTTCGCCAACGTGCTGTTGCGGCTCTACCGCGAGGAGCGGCCGCGCGCCGTGCTCGTCGCCTGGGATACGTACGATGCGCCAACCTATCGCCATGAACAATATCCCGCCTATCAGAGCGGGCGCGAGTTCGACGACGACGTTGTGGAGCAACTCGCGGTCATCCCGGATTTCGTCGCCGCCTGCGGGTTTGCCAACGCGAGCCGCGCGGAATTCGAGGCCGACGATTTCCTCGCGTCTGCCGTCGCCGCGGAGGAGGGCCGCGGCGGCACCGTTCTCGTTGCCAGCGGTGACCGCGACAGCTTCCAGCTGGCCTCGGACAAGACCACGATCCTCTACCCGGTGCGTGCCGGCGAAATGGTACGCATCGGCCCGGCCGAAGTCCGCGCGCGCTACGGTGTGGACCCCGCGCGGGTCCCGGACTTTATCGCGCTGCGCGGCGACCCTTCGGACAAGCTCCCCGGCGCGCCGGGCGTCGGCGCGGCTGGTGCGGCGGCTCTGTTGCGCCAGTACGGAAGCCTGGATGCGATCCTCAAGGCCGGCCGGTTCCCGCAGCAAGTAGAAAATTTGCGGCTCTTTCGGTCGATCGCGACCATGAACCGCAAGGCGCCGTTGCCGCGCCTTGCCGATCTGAAGTCGACCTGGGCGGAGGCGGCAGCTCTGGCGCGGGAGTGGGAACTCAGGCAACTCGCGGGGCGGCTCGAGGAGCTCGCACGGCCGCGCGTCAACCGCGTGCTGCGCTAGTAACGTCCTTAGTCAGCAAAACGCCCATCCGTAAAGCATCGCGTCGGCCGGAAGTATCACGACGTATAGTGGCAAGCTCGTGTGGGCAGGACGTCAGCTATCTAGCCGAGATTGCGCCTGCTGTAAGCGAAACCGAAAAAGCGGCACGGCAAGGACGCGAGCGTCGCGAGAGGTGCTACGTCGTGGTCCCTGAATATCGCGCCGGCCGATCGAGAGTTGACGAGAGCGCCTTAGCCATCGAACGCCCGAGCCGTGTTAGGATTAACCATGCTTGGCGGACCGACACACGCCGCGTCTCTCGGCATGAAGCTTTGGCTTGCGCAACGTTTTGGGGGCGCCGGCAGGACGCTCTCTTCGGCACCCGCCCACGCCGCCGGCAAAGCCATGGAGTTGCTTGAGCACCTGGTGCGCAGCCGTATCAGAATGTTCCTGCGCAACACCTGGCTCGTCACCATCCTGGGGACCGCCATCCTCGCCGGCGGCGTGTGGCTCGCTTTCTATTTCACCAGCCAAAATGCCGTCATGAAGGTCGCCGCCGGACCCGCCGGCGGCGTCGACGCCCGGCTCGTGGAGTTCCTGGCGAAAAAATTCGCGCACGACGGCGAGACCATCAAGCCGGCGCTCGTCGCCACCTCCGGTCCAGCGCAGAGCGCACAAGCGATCGCCGATCGCAGCGCCGACCTGGCGATCTTGCCGGCCAATGTCGGCGCGTCGGCGGAATGGCCGGTCGTCGCGATCGTTCGGCAGAACGTGATGGCTTTCATTGTCCCGGCGCCGGCGACAGCGACGCCGGGCGAAGCAAAGCCCAGCGCGAAGACAGAGGAGGCCAAGGAAACGAAGGGCAAGAAGGGCGCCAAGGAGGCGATGGACGCCAAGACCGCTAAGGGCAAGCCCAATGCGAAGGAGGCAAAAAACGCAAAGGGCGAAGAGGGAAAAAGCGCCAAGGCCGACGATGCCGAGGAATCCGGCAAGCTCGAGAAGATTTCACAGCTCGCCGGCCGCCGCGTCGGCATTGTGACCGGCAATGAGGCGAACGCTGGTCTGCTCAACGTCGTCCTCGCGCACTACGGCGTTCCGGTCGACAAGGTGCAGATTTCACAAATCGAGCCGAAGAACCTGGCCAGCGCCATCGCCGACAATCAGGTCGACGCGCTCTTCGTCGCTGGACCGGCGGCCGGTCATGGCATCGGCGAGGCGGTCGCGGCCGCTACGCGCAACGGGGTGGCGCCGGGCTTCATCGAGATCGACCAGGCCGACGCCATCGCCAAGCGCGATCCGGCGTTCGATTCGACCAACATCGAGGCGGGGATGTTCAGCGGCAATCCCCCGGCGCCGGCGGACAATCTCAAAACCCTAGGCTTCCCGGAATACCTGGTAGCGCGCAAGACGTCGCGCCATGACAGCATCACGACCTTGGCGCGGCTGATCTATTCATCGCGGCAGTCGCTCGCTGCGGCGATGCCGGGCGAAGTCAAGATCGAGGCGCCGTCGACCGACAAGGACGCGGCCGTCATCGTGCATCCCGGCGCGCTTGCCTATCTGAACGATGATCAGAAATCCTTTTTCGAGAAATACGGCGACTACATCTTCTACGGCTTGCTGATCTTTCCCATCTTTGGCTCAGCGATTGCCGGGGTCACCGGCTATTTCCACAGGAGCGGCCGCACGCGGCGGCTGCGGCTCCTGCAGCGTGTCATTGAGCTCGTGCGCAAGAGCCATGCCGCGCCGTCGCTGGAGGCGCTCGATCGGCTCCAGCTCGATGCTGACAATCTCTTGGTCGCCATCATCCATCAAAGCGAGCATGACGACTACGACGAGACGATGCAGATGTCGTTTTCGCTTGCGCTCGACCAGGTCCGCTTCGCCATCGCCGCGCGCCGCGCCGCCCTGCTCGGCGAGCACGGCGGCGAAACCAAGGCAACTGCGAAGGCCGCCACGGCTTAGCAGGCCGGAACACCGCGCCATCGACAGCTCCGCGACGAGTGACAGTGGAGCCGCGTTGCGAACGGCGCGCCGGTCACTATATTCCGGGCCCTTCGGGGCTCGTTTTGGTTGACGGCGCGAATTCCGCATATGAATCTCCGCAACATCGCGGGCGACTGGTCAGGCTGCGCTCGGCCGGGATGATGATGCTGCGCATTGTACTGCAGCCCGGTTTTGAGACACTCGGCTGGGCTTATTCAAGCGGCCAACTTTAGATCGGCCGTAGTGTTCTGATCAAGCCGGCATTGATCGGCTCGCACTTGGGCTGGAGTACGATAGCCGTGCCGGGCGACGAGCCAGGTTTCGTTGTAGCGAGTGGCAAACTCGACGAGCGCGGCTCGCAGCTCTTCGATGGTATCGAAGGTCCGCACCCACAGCAGGTTCTCCTTCAAGGTGCGGATGAAGCGCTCTGCGACGCCGTTGCCCTCTGGCTCTCGCACGAAGGAGGGCGAAGCTTCAATTCCCAGGCATTCTATTTCGTCCTGGAAATCGCCGGACATATAGTTGGAGCCATGATCGTGACGCAGCTTCAATCCACGCGCCACCCCGGGCGCGATGGCTCCGAAGGACCGATGCACACCCTGGCGCATCGGCTCCAGGGCCTCGAAGCGATTGGCCGACCGCGATGCATGAATGCCAACGACTTCCGAGTTGGCGTGTTCCACGGCGACGAAGACATTGGCCCGGCCTTCCCGGATGGTGATCGTCTGCGTCATGTCTGTTCCCCACATTTCATTGACCTTGTCGGTGACGATCGTCCCATCGTGCGGCTTGGCCTCGGTGCGTAAAACGCGATGCGGCGCGAGCAAGCCGTTCTCACGCATCACCCGTCGCACACGGCGGGGGCTGGCGCGAACGCCAGCAAAGCGCAATCGCGCCCATAACTTGCGGTAGCCCTCGCCGTGAAGGCGGGAGGCATCTATTTGCCGGCGGACATGATCTGCCAATTCCGCGTCCGAACATGCACCGACCGGACCAGGGCGACGGGCGCTCGTGTTCGGCTGCGTCTCTTTGAGAGAGCGGTAGACGCCGGCGCGCGAGATCTTCCATACGCGTGCAACGCGCGCCAGACCATAACAGCGAGCAAAGGAGGGCGAGAGTGCCTGGCTCATCGTCTCGGCCTCCTGCGGGCCAAAGGGCGTTTGCCCTCCAGCGCCTCGATCTTGGCGTAGAGCAGCTCGTTGTCCATGGTGATCTCGCCCACCTTTGATTTCAGCCGCGCGATCTCGTCGTCGCGGTCATCGCGTTCGCGTTCTTTCAGGGCTGTAGCCGCACCTGCGAGCGCACGCTCGCGCCACTCGCTTAGCCTGGCGATCGAGACATTCGTCTCCCGGGCCACCAGTTCCAGCGGCTCACCGCGCAACAATCGTGCGACGACCGCCATCTTGCGCTGAACGGAAAAGCGCTTTGCAACCTTACCATCGACGCCCGAAGCGGCGCCTTCGCCAGCTTTGCGGGAGCGCTCCGGCGCCCCTTCGGGCCTGCGCCCTTCAACATTCGTCATGTCTGACACTCCGGTTGAGGTTCAATTTACCTCAGCCGGGTGTCTCAATTATCCGTGCCGCACCCCAGATGATGCTGCGCATCATGAACTCGTAGCCCTCTATTCCAATCCAAGCACCGATACCTTGGCGGTTGTGATTTCTGTTGGCCACAGAACTTCTGTGAGACCTTCCGCAACGGCGATCTTCTGCGTCCCATTGACGGCATAGGTAATGACGCCGCCGCCAATCGCGCCGCCGATTTTTTGGCCCCACAATTTGCGCCCGTCCGCGGTGTCAAGCACGTAGAAATTTCCGCCCATGTCGCCGAAGAAAACGATCCCGCCCCCCGTCGGCGTCATGCCGCTTTGAATGGGATAATTCGTCTTGGCTCTCCATCTCCAAGCGCCAGTGTCGGCGTCGACGGCGTACGTCCAACCCGCCCAGTCGAAAACAGGGTCCGCCTCGCCCCATATGTTGAACGGGTTGATCGACGCTTCGCCGGACCACGGTTTGCCGGGCGCGACGGCGGCGATGTTCTCGGCCGACTTGAGCGTGACGGTGGTGCACCATTCGACCTCGCCAATGAAAATGAGGTTGGTCTGGGGGTCGTAAGCGGGACCGTTCCACTCCGCGCCGCCGACCGAGCCGGGACAGAAGTGGACGGGCTTCCCAACCTCAAACGGCGCGTCCTCGTTCTCCATCCGAGTGACCGGGATCCGGTAAAGCAGGGCGTTCGTATCGAGATCGAACCCGTAAAGGTGGCCGTCTTTCGGAGCAACCGACAGTACCCTCTTGCCGCCGGCAGTTCTGATGATCGCGGGGGCGCCGGAAACATCCCAATCGTGCCAATCTTTCGGCACGATCTTGAAGTGGTTCTTGTAAGCGCCGGTCATCGCGTCGAGGACGACGACCGAGCCGGAATAGAGGTTCAATCCGGGACGCAGTTCGGCTGCAAAGTCGGGCCCGGGGTTTCCGCCCGGCACGTATAGCAAGCCGGTATCCGGCTCCAAGCTGTATGAAGTCCAGGTTGCGCCGCCGGATATCGGCACGCCGTGCAGGGAGTTGCCCCAAGTCGACCCGTTGAGCAGCAAGGCGCCTTGCGGTCCGCGCGTCGGATCGCCCTCGGCCTTCGGCACGAGGTAAAATTCCCAGACGATTTTGCCGGTCTTGGCGTCGAGAGCGTACATGCGTCCCTTCACGCCTTTGAAGTCGCCTCCGGCGTTGCCGATGAAAACCAAGCCGTTCCAGGCGATCGGAGCGGCTGGGACGCTCTCGCTCTTGTTCGGGTCCGCGATCGCGGTTGCCCAGATGCGCTTACCCGTCTTGAAATCGTAGGCGAGAACCCGGCCGTCTTGGGTGCCGCGAAACAGCATGCCGTCCAAGTACGCCGCGCCGCGATTGACAGGTTGTGGCGTGGCTGGCGCGTAATCTTCGTGCGTGCGCCAGTTCTCGTGGCATGTCGAAGGATCGATCGAGAAGATGTCGTACTCGGTCGCAAAAATGAGAGCGCCGTTCACCTCGAGCAGCCCGGAATTGAAGCCGGTAAATACGCCAGTATCATAAGTGCAGAGAACTTTTATCTTGTCAGCGTTTGTTCTGTTGATCTGACTTAACTGCGAGAAGCGGTCCGAGGTGAGCGTCTTGTTGTAGCTTGGCCAGTCTACCTCGGTTCCGCCGGAAGCAGCCTTCGGCGATGCAGAAGCCATTGGGGGTGACGGCTGCGTCGCAGCTCCGGTTGGGGCAACTTCCGTTTCAAGGGTCCCGGTGGGAGCCGACCAATAGCGCACATAATTAATCGCCAGCGCCGCGATCGGAACCGCTTGGTCCCAATAAATGTAGAGCAGGCCGGCCATGGCAATGCCGATGACAATGATTGCGGCGAGGAGAGCGCGCCAATATCTCAGAAGCCAGTGTCTCATCGGTTAACTCCCTGAGTTGTCAATACTGGTCTGCACATGATGGATTAGGTCGAATACCGCGAGGCCCTTCGCATTGGTAACGATGGCTTCCCCGTCGATCAGGAACGAGTTTAGTGCAGCCACAGCCGCTGCCGCCAGCGGAAACCTGGATGTGAAATCGTGGCCGTGGCGCGTCGTGAGTTGGACGCCCGCGCTATATCGCGCCGCGCCATGATACGGAAATCGTCGTGCTTGATTTCGTGTATCCAACCTGGGCCACCAGGTGCCTGTTTGGCAGGCGATGGCAGGCAAGGCTCTAAGAACTTGTACGCGAACGCAACGACATGTCAGCAACATAAGCGGAATTTGTCGCTATTGCGATCTGGGAACAGCCGATGCCAGTCGATTGTTCTTTCGGTGCAGCAAAATCGGCTTGGCGAAGATCATGACAAGATCAGCACGAATCGGCCTAGCGGCGGTCTTATTGCTGGGCGGAGTTACGTTTGCAATGGCCCAAAATGGTCCGGCCACCGGAGGGTATCCAGACATCGCTTAAACGCGAGCCGCACGTCGCCGGGGCTCTAGGCAAGATAATCGTGCACGACCTTGCCAAGCGGCAAGGTTAGATCGGCGATGATGTGCATGCCGGATACGATTTCCAGGACCGGTAATTCGGCAAGCGGTGCCAGTGCATGCGACGAAAGGGTCAGGGCCGCAGGTCCGGTCCAGGCGCCTTTGAGGTTCACGTCGGTCAATTCGTATTCGACCAACTCACAAATGCGCGGCGTACCGTCGACATGCGGCACAATCTTGAGTAGGAAACTCGGCGCCAACAGCGACGCCATGACCGCATCATGATCCGCCGCTTTGTGCTTATAACCGATCGTGCCAGTGGCGATCCGCACCGGGCCGTAGTCGAGGGTGCCGACCAGCGTATCGATCTCGTCGTGCAGGGTGGGCTTGGCGAGCTTTTTCGGAAAGCCCCAGAGCTCGCGGCCGCCGGCGATCGGCGGATGGTCGTCGAGAAACATGCAATGCGAGTAGCCGCCCCTGCGGCCCTTGAAGGTCACCGGGATCACCTGGCCGCTCTCGGTGTAGTCGCCGAAGCCCGTCGAATCCGGCATGCGGATGAATTCGAATTTGACCAGGGGCTCCTCGATCTGTAGCGGCTCGGGGACCAGTTCGCGCAATTTCTGCGGATCGGACCGGTAAGTGATGATGAGGAATTCCCGATTGACAAAACGGTACGGCCCCACCGGATAGGCCGGACTGGTGAGCGGCATGGCAAAAGCCCGCGCCCGCACATCACTTTCCTTCATGGCGATTCCTCTCGTGAACAACGAAGAAAAATACCCAGGTTCGCAGACCAATTCGACGTCAGGCCCGCTCTCGGCCGATATCGAACGTGCGCACCCCTTCGAGCCGATCCGGAAGCACAAGCACTTCCGGATTGGCCAATGTCTGGCGCGCGTTGCTGTAACCGGTCTGCCAGTGCTCCTCCATGGTGCGCCGCGAGAACTCAAAATCCTTGGCGATACCTTCATAGCGCCGAGCGCGATAAATCAGATGCACGATGTTGCAGACTTTGTCGTCGGCTTCGGCGAGCAAGAGCTTGGCATCGGCGCTCTCGCGCAACTCCTCAGGTATCTCTTTAAGTAGATTGGCGAATGCAATCCGCAGCTTCTGAATATATTGATATCGATCGGTGGCCGCGCGGTTACGGCTGGAATAGATGATCTCCTTTTGCCGAACCTCAACTTCCATCATGTCCTTCGGCAATTCGCCGCGGGCATTCCAAAGGTCGACCTGGAAGGCGAGCGTGTCGCGCCGCGGCCGCGAGCCGAGCACCCGTTCCAGCGGCGTATTCGAGATCAAGCCGCCGTCCCAAAAATACTCCTCGCCGACCTTGGTCGCCGGGAACCCCGGCGGCAGCGAGCCCGAGGCGGCGATATGTTCGAAAGCGATCTTGTGCGTGGTCGTGTCGAAATAGGTGAAATTGCCGCTGCTCACTTCGACCGCGCCGACGCTAAAGCGCATCTCGCCGGAATTAATTCGGTCGAAATCGACCAGACGCTCCAGCGTCGCGCGCAACGGCGTGTTGTCGTAATAGCTCGCTTTGTCAGGACTGCCCGGCGGCCATATCGTCGGCGGCGGGAGGCGCGGCACGAAGAAATTCGGCGCGCCGAGCAACAGGATGTTCATGGCGCGCGCCTGATTGACAAGCTGATGCTGGTCGTCGCTGAGCTCGATCTGCCCGAAATAAGGTATGCCGAGTGCCGAAGTAGAGACCGCGTGCCAAAATTCGCGCAGCGCATCAACGCGACGCTTCGGCGCATTGCCGGCGATGATCGCCGAATTGATGGCGCCGATTGAGATTCCGGCAACCCAATCCGGATGCAGATCGGCCTCGGCCAGCGCCTCATAAACACCCGCCTGATAGGCGCCGAGCGCGCCGCCGCCCTGTAGCAACAGCGCGATTTGTTCGAACGGAGTGCGCCCCTGCGGCACGGCAAGCCTCCTGTACCCGCTGTGTTGCGCCGCAACAAGCCTACGGCGCTTGCGCCCCTGCTCGCAAGTCGTCGCCGGCAAAGCACCCCATCGCAGATTCAAGCCGATCTTGACCTCCGGTACGTAGAGATAGGCGTCCCGCGCCAGCACCCGCCAATCGCACGCCAGCGCTATGCCCCAAACCCCCAAAGGCGAGAAGCGCCCCGGGGCCGTCTTCCTCGTACAGCAGCGGGTAAGCAGCGCGGCGATTTTTGGCTACTGCGCTTCGGATGTTCGGGCGATGCTCGCCGACCGAGTCTTCTTCTTTTTGGCAGCCGCCTTCAACTTACGCAGGTGACACAAACAGAGCTGGCACTGCGTTCGTTCGGCCGGAGAAGTGATTGACGATTTGGGCGCCCTGGTATGTGTATCCCTAGATCGGAGTTGCCTTAGGTATCCGAGGCGGCAATATCTTTGCCATGGCCCGCGATACGATTGGGAGCCAAACACCCGACCTGTTTTCGGCCGGGAGGCCTGCCGCTCCTTCGAACAACCCGTCGGAGGCCGTGCCTGGGCGGCCAACACGCCGAACGGCTCTTCCCACCGATTTGCCCAGGGCGATGGGCTATTTTACGGATCGGTCGCGGACGCCTGGGCGCTACCGCGAAACATGTTCCGGGGAAACTGGTCAAGCACGCGATCATCTATGACACAGACAGCTTCGTAATCGGTGGTCATGCAGAGGCATTGGACGCTTGCTGCCACGAGGCCATTGCTAACGGCGCCACTCGTGCTCACAGGATACGGGTTGCCGTTCCGTCGCATACGAAGCTGTTGGCTGAAGCGGTGGAACCATTCCGGATTGCACTGAGTGAGGTGACGCCACAACCGCCGCAGGTCATGTATCGGCTCTTAAGTGGCATCGATGGAGATACGGTCCATGACGTGGAGACGGGTTGCGACAAGCTGGACCGTCAGATTTGCACACCCGTTAACTGGATGGCATGTCTGGAAAGCTGCCGTGAAGCAGAAGCGGAGCTCGCCTTAGAATTTGGACCCGGGACAGCGTTAAGCCACATGGCTGCGCCATTCTTTCCTGCAGGTGGAGTCCGCTCGACAGACGAGTTTCACACTGTGGCTGGTCTGCGTACTTGGCTATCCCGTGCCAGCGATTGATACCGCGATAGGGATGCGTAGCAGAAAATATTCCATATAGGAGGCTCATTCATGGAAATCGCCGCCGACAACGCGCCCGGCACAGTTGTGGTACGCGAGACCGGCCGCGGTCAGTACCAGCAAGATGTCATCTCAGGCCCCCACCATCTGCTCGCAGACGAGCCGGAAAACGTGGGTGGCCTCGACAGCGGCCCAGGTCCGTACGAGCTCTTGCTCGCGGCGCTCGGGGCATGCACCACGATGACGCTGCGGCTCTACGCCGATCGCAACCAATTTCCTCTGAAGCGATCACAAGTCCGCCTCCGGCACGCAAGGATTTACGCCACAGATTGTGCCGAATGCGAAACGAAGGCAGGGATGATCGATCGAATTGAGTGTGTAGTTACGCTCGAGGGTGACCTCAATGACGAGCAACGCGGGCGTCTCATGGGAATTGCCGAGAAATGCCCGGTGCACCGCACGCTAAAATCGGAGGTCGATATTCGAACGTCGGAGGGGCCAGCTGGGCTACCTCCTTTATCTTCTTTGCCTTGACTGCGGCTGTGGCAAGCAACCCTCGTGAGGCACGTCAATCGAGACCTTGAGCACTGTTGAATGTCACGTTTGGGGGCGCGTCTTGTGTTGCCAAGCATCGATATCGGCAAGAACTCATTTCATGTCACCGGCTTTTCACTTGAGAAAGGGGACCATGACCGAGGTCGAATTAGCTGCCATCGGTGTTGCAGCAATAATCGGAGGCGCAGTCAGCGCCTTGGCCGGCGGAGGCACGCTAATTACCTTTCCGGTGCTCCTTGCAGTGGGCGTTCCGTCGGTCCCTGCTAATGTCACCAACACCGTTGCCCTCTGTACGGGATATTTGGGAGGAACACTTGCCGAGCGTAAGGACCTGAGTGGCGAGAAACGGAAGATCCTTGCTTTTGGTGTCACCAGTGCACTTGGCGGATTTGTGGGAGGCGTTTTGCTCCTAAATACCGGGGAGGCAACCTTTCGCGCGCTCGTGCCCTATCTGATTCTTCTTGCTGCGGTGCTTCTGGTTATAGAGGAGCCTATTCATCGATGGCATGAGCGAGGTATCGGCCAGAGCGGACCGCGACATGTGAAACAGCCTGTGGCGATTGATTCCGATATTTCTGGCCTCCGTGTATGGCGGCTATTTCGGCGGCGGACTGGCCACCATTGTACTCGCGGTGCTTGCGCTCGAGGTCCAAGAATCCATCACCAAGCTGAACGCTTTGAAACAAATGATCTCGCTATGCGCAAACGTCGCCGCCGCAGTTCTTTTCTTGTTCTCGAACAAGGTGATCTGGTCGGCGGCGATCGTGATGGCCGTTGGGGCTTTATTGGGGGGAGTCATCGGAGGATTCGCGGCAGACCGGATTCGGCCTTCTGTGCTGCGCGGCATTGTCGTGGTATTTGCCGTGGCAATCGCCATTGTATATTTTGTTCAATAGAGCGGCCACCGGTTACGACACGCCATTTCCCTGTTCTAGGGCTGAGGGTACGATTATAGGAAAGCATTGACTCCTCAGGGAGAAAACCACTGCGCGGACCTCCCTGGGTCAGCTTGAATTTGCCGTTACGAGGCGTCATATGACTATTTGTAGAGCGTCAGAGCTCATCTCGTCGCCTTGGCTGCGACCGGCTACGCCAACAGCTGAACTTCAAGCGCATTACTTCACCGCTCGACGGCGTGCTGATCGAGCGGAACCTCAACATTGGCATGCCTGTCAATGATAGCTGCGGTACCGTGGAGCGCCCGGACCGTGCGCTATTCCGTGTCATCGACCTGCATAAAATCCGTGTTTTTGTGAAAGTACCGCAGGACAAGAGCGGCGGGATCGAAGCGGGCTTGAAAGCAAATCTCGGCCTGCCGCAATTCCCGGGTAAAGTCTTCCCGGCGGTGGTCGTTTCTTATTCTCCCGCCATCGACGAAAGCGGAGGGTGAAGGCGCCGCAACGTCAAGCAGGATTAGCCCAACTTTCTCAACTGGCGTGAAAAAGTGAGCAATATCAACGGATGCATCGCGGAAGTCTCCACTACAGGGGGTGGGGTGGGACGGGAACCGTCGTTGCTGGCGCGGTGATGCGTGGTGGTGGTTGCGGCGGCAGATCGAGTTTGAGTTGCTTGACCAGGAGCTTTTGCTCGGGCCCCAACTCGGTGTAACGGCGCATGACCAAGGTGCGGCCATCGGTCGTCGGGAAATTTACGTCGAGCATTTGCACGGCAGCAAGCTTGTCGAGCACGGCCCGCGGCGTGAGGCCTCCCGCCAGCGGTTTGAGCCGTGCGCGCAGCGTGACGTGCAGACAATAGGCCAAGAAGGCGACGAAGATGTGCGCCTCGATGCGCTCTTCGAGTTGATGGTAGATCGGGCGCAGTTGCAGATCGTCCTTCATGGTCTTGAAGGCCGCCTCGACCTCGACGAGCTGGATATAGAACTGCCACAGCTGGGCAGGCTCCCGTCCACACAGATTGGTGCGCAGGAGATAACGTCCTTCGCGCCGCCGCACTTGGCGCAGCTTTTTACGATTGAGTGCGAAGCTGAACGTGGCTCTGTGGGGAGCCACTTCGATGTCGATCAGACGCCACGCCGCCCGCGCTTGGCCACGTGCGGCGCCGAGCTTCATGAGCAGTTCCTCGCGATCGAGGTCCATGGCCGAGATTTGCTTGAGGCGCGCCCATAGCCACTTGAGCTTGCGCCGGCGCATGGCACGTTCCTTGTGAATGCGCGCGTGGCTTTGCGCCAGCACGTAGAGTTCCTGGTCCTGCGGCAGAAGCTTGACGTCCACGCCCTCGCGGACAGCTTGCCAGGGGAGCGTGAGCAGAGCTTTTTCCAATTTGGAGAGCCGCCCCTTGGGGGTTCCGACCAGATAAGAGAGGGGCGGATCGGCCGCTCGCATCTCGGCAAGCACCTCTTCGGTCGGAATGCCGCGATCCATCACCCAGATGCGGTTGGCCTTGCCGTATTGGGCTTCGATCTTGCGCAGCATGCCGCGCAGTGTGGTCTTGTCGGAGGTGTTCCCCGCCAGCACCTCGTAGCCCAGCGGAAAACCATCGGGCGTCACGATCAGCGCAATCACCACCTGCACACAGTCGCTGCGCTTGTCGCGGCTGTAGCCGTGGCGGCGCTTGTCGGCTTCGTCGTCCGGCCGCGCAGACTCGAAATAGGTGCTCGTCAAGTCGTACAGCAACACATCGAACCGCGCCCCGAACAAATCCTGCCAGCGCTGGCGCAGATGCCAGAACAGCACCTCTTTGTGTGGCAACAGCTTGTCCAGGCAGCGGTAGAGCGCATTCTTCTCCGCCAGCGCAAAATCTCCGCCGAGCAGATCCGCCATCGCGCTCTGCTCGAACCATTGCCGGTGCAAGCGCCACTCGCTGCCCGGATCGATAAGCCGATAACACACCAGCGTCTGCACGATGTGCTGCCAGCACGTACCTTCGCGTGAAGGGGGCAAGCGCTCCGCCCAGAAGCGATCCAGCCCAAGCTGCTCATAAAGTTGACACGCCAGCCAGCACGCGCCCCATTGCCGCGGCCGATGCAGTTCCATCGCATCGAGCCGTACCTGCACGCCATGCGCCTGCGCGTGTTCGGGAACCGCACGATCGGCAGGAAACAAGGCCAGCTGGGTGTGGCGGAGCGTCCCTTCATCAAAGACTTCGATCGCACGACACCAATCCCGCTGCTGGCTGTCGTTGATCTCGCCGAGGTACAGCACTTGGCGCTGCACCACTCTGCCGCCAGCACAGCGCTTGCTCTCGACAATATTCCAATAGCGATGTTCTTTGCCGTCTTTGAAGCGTCGGTTGAATTGCAGGAACATGCGAATCAACTTACGCGACACAAAGCCGATGAAAAGAGACTTGGTCTACACTACAGGCGAGTTGCCAACGCGCCCCTTTGATGCGACTCGCTTTCTTACGCCTTCACCCCACCAAAATCGTTGCCGGAGGCCGCGAGTAGAGAAAGTTGGGTTAGAGCTGCGCCGGCTGTCGGTTCAAATTGGGGGCGGCAAAAACCAACACTCAGGAGCGTTCTATGTCTAAATGGAAATCGTTAGCGGTTCTTTTGGTTACCGGCTTTTTTGTCAGCTTTGGTCCTACATATTCCGGAGATCGAGCTGACGCGCAGGGCGATCAGGCCCTTCACATCGACATTCCTGTGAAACTGGAAAAGGCGAGTGTCGTTTTCGATATTGGCAAACTGGTGCTCAACGGCGATATGCCCTTTTTCATCGGAGACATGGATTTACTCGCCACGGATCTCAGCCGCTGGAACGTCAAAGGTGAAATTATTGCCGTCTTTCACGGAGACGCGGCCTATCTCGTACTGAACGACGCTTCCTATGACGCCAATCGTCGTGTTCAAACCGGTCATCCCGTTAAAACTGGAAATCCCTACGGTAAGCTCATCGCCGGTTTGATGGAGCAGGGTATACAGATCGAGCTCTGCGGCGCTACCGCCGCAGCTAACCATTGGGTCAATAAAGACCTCCTTCCCGGAGTAAAGGTCAACACCAATGCAATGGTGAGAGTGACTGAGTTGGAGCAGAAGGGATTCACGCTAATTTACGAGTAAGTTGGGTGTCGCCAGCGGCCCCCGCACGGAAAGGATGATTGGAGCGATAGGAGGCTCGTCGTGAAATGTTGGCTACTAGCCACCCTGGTCGTGGGGCTTATCGTACTTGGCCCCGCGACTTCGGCGCGGGATATGGTTGCGAAAGAGAGAGGCATCGTCCCTATGATCGTCGCAAAGGAGGCAGGGATCATCAATATCCCGAGCAATCACTCGGTGGATGAGACCGTGGATAGGCTCGAGAACATTCTGCAATCCAAAGAAATCACCCTTTTTGCACTAGTCGACCACAGCGGAGAAGCGGCAAAGGTGGGAATGAAAATGCCTCCCACCAAGCTGCTGATCTTCGGTAATCCGAAAGGCGGGACGCCCCTAATGCTTGCCGCTCCCAGCGTTGCCCTCGACCTCCCTCTGAAGATTCTGGTTTCGGAGGATGCTCGGGGAAAGGTCTGGCTCTCGTACAACAGCCCGGAGTACTTAAAGGAGCGGCACGGTCTGCCGCCGGACCTGCTAGCAAATATCGCCGTCGTCGAAACATTGGCGGCCAAGGCTGGGGAGTAGGTCCGCCATTGCGTTCCTTCCTCTTTACTCACCACAGAGGCCTCCGTTGCGTTGGCTCCCTCGGTTGACACAATGGAGTGGTCACGCTGAAGCTGTAAAGAACCCAGTTGTAGTACAAAGGAGAGTACCATGACGGAGATGAGGAAAGAGACGGACAGCCTCGGCGTCGTTGAAGTTCCCGCCGCCAATGACATCCGGCTGATGTCCTGCGGCCCGCGCGCTGGGTTTGCCGAATTGGAGATCCCTGAGAACGAGCCGGGCTCTTCGATCATGCCCGGCAAGGTCAACCCGACTCAGTGCGAAGCGCTCACCATGGTCGCAGTGCAGGTGATGGCTAACGACGTGGCGGTGGGCTTCGGCGGCGCCGCGGCTACCTGGAAATGAACGTCTATAAGCCGCTGATGATCTACAACATCACGCATTCGATCACGCTTATGACCGATAGCTGTACCAATTTCCGGAGGGCTTTGGAAGATAACCTTGTATCATTCCCATTGGTCTCGTTTAGGGCGGGAATTGTCGGGCTGAACGGCAAGCGGCCTCCGGGTGGCATAGGCGAGACCGGGACATCGGCGATCGTTCCCGCGATCGCCAATGCAATCTTTGCCGCAACCGGCAAGCGACTGCGCAAGATGCCGATCGATGCCAGCGTGCTGAAACAGCCGGCGTGACGCGATCACTGCCTGCAATACTGCAGGTGACGGAAAGAAGGAGACTGACATGACGCGCGCGCACCAGCCAGGCCAGGCGGTTTTCAGATCGATTCTTCCCGAGCAAATCGACTGGCAGCCGTTCCCGGCGTTTCCGCCACCGGTTCGCCTCGCCGTCGTGGTGGGCCATCCCTCCGAACCCGGCCCTACGTGATCAGAGTGAAAGCGCCTGGCGGCGCAAAGCTAATGCCGCACCAGCATCCGGAAGATCGCATCTACACGGTCATATCGGGCGTCTTCTACATCGGACTCGGCGACCGGTTCGACGGTGACAAGGTGCAAGCTTTTCCGTCGGGAAGCGTGATCGTGCTGCCTGGCAACACGCCGCACTTCCACTGGGCAAAATCCGGCGAGTACGTCACGCAAGTAACGGCGATCGAGCCGCTCGGCCTTGAATATCTCGATCCCGCCGACGATCCGCGCAAGCAGGTCCGGCAGTCCGGGACTGATAGCAACAGGCCACGCCAGCCGCTTGCCCGGGGGGCCATGCCATCAACTATTTTGCGACGCAAAAAATCACGTCTCGAAGTCGTCGAGACATGCGCCAGTGCATTCGGCGTGGTTTCTCGAACGCTGAGATCGGCAAATGCACCTGACGGCGCCGCCACACTGGTCGCGATCGATCGTAACGAGTGGTCGTGATGCTCGGAACGAGTGGTCACAATCGTCGTAGCGCGCAGCCAAGCGCTCGCGCATTGCATCCCAGAACCGCCGGGCATCAGTCTCGTGCTCGAAACCGATGATGATATCATCGGCGTAGCGCGCGATGATCATGTCGCCCGATGCCTCACACCGTCGCCAGCGCTCGGCCCAAAGGTCGAAGACGTAGTGCAGGTAGACATTGGCGAGCAGTGGAGACGCCACCGAACCCTGCCCTGTCCCCCCCTCGCTAATCGTCACGACCCGATTTTCGAGGATACCCACCTTCAGCCATTTCTGCAGCACACCGAAAGCGCGCAATAAATCCGTGTCGAAGCCGCGTGCGGTTGGTTTACTCGCCGTGTGCCCTACGGTGAAACCAGTCGGAGAGAAGCTATGGGGCGGGCGGCGGAGGTCGTGGCACCTTCATCGTCCATACGAACTGATGGAGATTGCCGGATGCCGGAGATCGGCACGTCCGGTTGTGTGTCGAGTGAAGGCTGGCGTGTTCAGCGGGAGGTAGACCTGCCGGGGTAACAGTCAGGAGCCCCGTAGTTCGGATAGCAGGGTGGCGGGAAAACCAAGATCCTGAAGCCTATCGACGAGGTCTCCCTCGGGGAGATTACGAGTCACCGGGCCGTAACGACAGTGAACGTGGATGTGGCCTCGAAAATGAGTGGCTCCGAGGGCCGAGCCCGCAACCGTAGGGTGAAGGCAGCATGGGGTGCCGAAATCTGACCGACACGGCACCATCACCTCGGCGGGGTAGAAGCGACAGCACGGTGACAAGGACATGCCGAGCAACTGGAGAAGCCTTCCTCGTCCCGGGGAGAAATCACCGGAGCAGGGTAGATCGTATAACCGGCTCAACCGGGAAATCGATCGACGACGAGAGGGTGGCGGATGGGTCGTATGCCGGCGTGAAGCGCTGGGTTGGTCTCGGCGTGATCGCCGACAACCTCATCAACATCGGCCGCGCCATGGCAAAGCAGTCAGGCCCATAGGTCTGCGCCCGCGATCTTGCGGCCTGCAGACCCCGTCGGCCATTCCGACGGGCTTCGCTTTGTGTCGCGCCGTTGGTCAAAGTTCATGAAACCACCAATTTTGCGCCGGAAAGTAGCTAAAACAGCCCCGAAAACACCCAGTAGAGGGTGCCGGAAATCACCATGGCTGCCGGCAATGTCAGCACCCAGGCCAGCGCGATGTTGCGCACAGTCGAGAGCTGCAGTCCGGAACCGTTCGCCGCCATGGTGCCGGCAATGCCCGACGACAGCACGTGGGTGGTTGACACCGGCAGCCCGTAAACGTCGGCGGCAGCGATCGTGGCGGCTGCGGTGATCTCGGCGCAGGCGCCTTGGGCATAGGTCAAATGCGTCTTGCCGATTTTCTCACCGACGGTGACGACGATCCGCTTCCAGCCGATCATGGTTCCGAGGCCGAGCGCTATCGCTACCGCGATCTTGACCCAAGTAGGAATGAACTTGGTCGCCTCGTCGAGCGACAGCTTGTAGGCGTTCAGCGTTTTGATCTCTTGTGGCGAGAGGTCGCTGGCCTTGTCTTTCATGAGGAAGCGGATCGCCTCCGACGCGAGATACATGTCGTTGCGCGCGTTGCCCACGGTGTCCGCCGGCATTTTGGCGATTGATCCGTATTGCGTAACCTCGTTGGAGATTTCCCGCACCAGAACGGCCAATGACGGATAAGTGCCTTCACTAAGGTCGTGACTGGACACGTAGGCGGTCACCGCCGGGCGCGGATTACCCAACACGTTATAACCCGCCGCCTTTCGCTCAATGGCGGCACTTGCAGCTTGCGATGTTGCCGCGAAGGCCTGCACTTGGCTAGGCGGCAGGGCGCGATTGAGCGCATAGGCCGTCGGCACGGTGCCAATCAGGATCAGCATAATCAGGCCCATACCCTTCTGCCCGTCGTTGGAGCCGTGAAAGAAGCTCACCAGCGTGCAGGTGAGGATGAGGATGCCGCGGATCCACCAGGGCGGAGCGTGATCGCCCGTCGGCTCGGCATAGAGCGCTGGAATGCGGACGACGAATTTGAGAGCCAACAACAGGATAGCGGCAAGGGCGAACCCGAACAGAGGTGAGAACAGCAATGCCTCGCCGACTTCCTTGGCTTTCGACCAGTCGACGCCCGATGTGCCGCTGCGGCCGTGCAGCAACGCGTTGGTGATACCGACGCCGATAATGGAGCCGATCAAAGTGTGTGAGCTCGATGCCGGTAGCCCAAAGGCCCAGGTGCCGAGGTTCCAGATGATCGCTGCGATCAGCAGCGCAAAGACCATCGCGAAACCGGCGTTACTGCCGACCTGCAGGATCAGCTCAACGGGCAGCAGCGAGATGATGCCGAAGGCGACGGCGCCCGAAGACGCCAAAACGCCAAGCAGATTGAACGTTCCCGACCATACCACCGCGAAATTAGCCGGCAGGGCGCGCGTATAAATGACGGTCGCTACGGCGTTCGCGGTGTCGTGAAAGCCATTGACGAACTCGAAGCCGAGCGCGATCAGCAGCGCAACGAAGAGGAGCAGGAAGGGCGCATAGCTCGTGACTTTCGCGCCGGTTGCTCCGATATCGGAGTAGATACTGTAGGCGACGAAAAGCAGAACAGCCGCGACGACACCCCCAAAGAGAATGCCGGTCAGAGGATTGATGCCGCCACCGAGATCCGGGCCCTTGCGGGCGGCGGGCTCGATCGAGCCAGGTAAAGCAATGTCACTCACGCGGGCCCTCGCTCGGTCATTGGTGCCTTCGACTCTGCGCATACTGTGTCGACGGCTAGATTTAGATTAAATTCAATTAGGCTAATGACAATCGTGTGACGACAAGGTCGCAATTGCGAAGGCAACAGTAGACGAAACCGTCGCGTGGGGAAAGGAAGGATTGCGTACGAGCCGTGAGCGTTGTCGCGAGAATGTCACATGGCTGCGGCACTACTTTTTGCATCTCGATCAGGCCAGCATTTGGCGATTTCATTGAAAAATTCGGTATGATTGCAAAAGGTGAGGCCACTGCGAGTTCCCGGCATCGTCGCATTCACGGCGAACTCGTTGACAGCTTTGACGAAGAGCTGGAGATGGAGATCGACGACGACCGCCTGGCTAAATTACTCGCCGACATCGCCGATCACCCTGACCAAAAGACGATTGACCGTCGTTTCTATTTCCAGGAGCTTCTTCGGCTGCAGTGTGAGCCGGTGAAGCTGCAGGACTGGGTTGTCCACCAGAAGCTCAAAGTCGTTGTTATCTTCGAAGGGCGTGATGCCGCCGGTAAGGGCGGGGTGATCAAGCGGATCACGCAGCGGATGAAGCCGCGCGTTTGCCGTGTAGCTTGCTCTACCGGCCCCGAACGATCGCGAACGCACCCAATGGTATTTTCAACGCTATGTCTCACACCTACCAGCCGGCGGAGAAATCGTGCTCTTCGACCGCAGTTGGCATAACCGGGCGGGTGTCGAGTGGGTCATGGGCTTTTGTGCGGACGCGGATTACGAGGAGTTCTTCCATACCGTGCCGGAGTTCGAACGGATGTTGGTCCGGTCTGGCATCACGCTGATCAAATACTGGTTCTCCATCACTGATGACGAGCAGCACTTCCGCTTCATAATGCGCGTGCATGATCCGCTGAAGCAATGGAAACTCAGTCCGATGGATCTTGAGTCGCGACGACGGTGGGAGCAATACACCAAGGCCAAGGAAACCATGTTGGAACGGGCCCCCATTGCCGAGGCGCCCTGGTGGATCGTTGAGGCGATGGACAAAAAACGCACCGACTGAATTGCATTTCCCATCTCCTGAGCCAGATCCCCTATCAGGAAATTACGCATGAGCATCCGGTCCTACCGGACCGGCTGCACAACCCGAATTATCTCTGCGGTCCAATTCCAAAGGAAATGTACGTTCCGCATGTCTGTTAGCGATTTTGAAACTCGCTTCCCACTGGCAACCATTGCCGGTGGCCGGGTGCGTTTCTGCTCTAGGTCGATGCTGTGAAAAAGTTTCCGAGGGTTCGGTCACAAATGTTTCATTCAACCTTGCGATGGTCGGGACTTCAGCAAGCGATTATTCCGGGAGAGGCACGATGGATGAGCACGAAATTCACGAACACCACGAAAAAGCTGCGCACCACCATGAACAAGCGGCCAAACACCATCGCGACGCCGCAAAGCACCACAAGGCCGGCCATCACGAAAAGGCGGCGCATCACTCCACGATGGCCCATGGCCATCACTTGCACGCCACTGAGCATCACGAGCATGCGTCGAAGAAACATGCCGAGGAGCACGGTTAAGCGGCCGTGAACGGTCTCAAAGTTGGAACTTGCTGCAAGCCGCTTTTGCTATCGCTTTCAAGCAACAGCTCGGAAGTTCGGTTCGCCGCGGGCCAACGCGCATACCCGGATGCTCGAAGCGAAGCTCAAGCGGCGGCCTGTATCTACCGGCTCAGCGGGCGGTTGAAATCAGGAGTGTGATACGGATCGGTTACCGAGCAAAGAACCGTTCTTCGAGCGTCCTCCATTCGGGGCTGTTTGTAATTTTGATCAAGGCTCTGTCAATCGATCTTTTGAGCGGACTATGCGCCGGGAGCGCGACCGCCATATAGGCGGGCGCAAGAAGGCCTTGCGGTATCTCAAGAACTCTGGCGTAGCGCTTCGAGATGAAATACTGCAACGCACCCACGCTGTTGACGACCGCGTTCGATTGTCCCTTGGCCAGCGAGTCAAGAGCTTCCGGCAGGTCTTTATACTTCATGTATTGAAGATGCAGTTCGTCGAGATACTCCGCGCCCGAGGACTGAGCTACCGCCGCAAGCTTTTTCCCCCTGAGATCGATTGATGCGGCAATATCGCGGGCTTCAACGCGTTCGGCAGTCAACCGTGAAACCAGACTGGTCGATAACAGCGAAACCAACACGACGCTACCTAACATCCATAAGATCGCAACAAAGCGGCCACTCGTGGTTTTCGGCGTCTTGTCGCCGTAGCCCACGGTTGTCATCGTCACGACGGCCCAATAGAGGCCGTCGCGCAACGTGGCGACCGAGGACTCCGGCGCCTGGCCCGCGGAATGGACTCGTCGTTCGATAATCCACATTGCGAGACCGATCAGAACTAGCATCGTCAGAATGATTAAGATCAAGGGACTAAGCTCGAACAGGGCCGCCCCATAGGACATGAGCGCGAAAAGCGGTCCCGTTTCCTTTCGTAAGGCGATCGCGACTCCAGACCGATGGGCGGGATACGAAAAATCAACTCGCGCCGCCCTTTCTGGCGTAATGGTGATAGCGCCGATCGCCACATCGAAACGACCGTGCTCCAGACCGCTGAGAATCGAATCCATATCGGAAACCGGGATCAGCCTGAATGGCCATTCCATCTGCTCTGCAACCCTACGCCACAGGTCCACGCTGACGCCGGAAATCGAACCTTCAGTGTCCACGTAACCGTAAGGCGGTACGTCATAGACGGCTACGCGCAGAGGCTCAGTCTCACGCTGCTCTGCGCCAAAAGCGCAAACCATTGCCGCTGCCAAGCAAACGCCAAAGATGAGTTCAGTAAGCAAAAGTCGAAAGAGCAACCCGATGCGGCTGGTCGGAATATTGATGATTCGATCTGAACCGCGATTGATCATGGGCGATCAACTCCAAATCAGTCTGAGCGACCGCTAAATTTCTCGGATTTCCCCTGGCCGAAGGGATTTTAATCGGATGAGGTCTTGCGCCGCTTGCGCAGAACCTTGCACAGATCGCGTGCCGGCTGGGGCCTGCCTATCAACACCGGCGGGTAGCGAAGACGGAAATGTCTGGTTCATAGGGACCCTTCGGCCGGTCTTGGCGCCATGAGCGCCGCCCGCAGACGCTTGTTTTGCCAAACCAAGCGCAGGATCGGTGACGCTATCGTGACAACGTCTCCTCATAGCCCGGGAAAGGGACATGCATGAACCGATAAGCGTCGTCTGCGTCTTACTGGCAAACTCGTCTCTTCGCCGTTCAAATCCACCGCACTAGCATTACAGTTGTAATTTTTGGTGACGAGCCGAATGTTTTGTCGATTTTCCGTTGCCGCCCCGCCTAATTTCCGGCTTATCGTGCAGGATCACATTCAGCAACGTTCAGGGGACCCTCGTCCGGCTCGTCAGGTACGGGGGCAGGTTCAGTTGGCATCTGCGTTTGGTCTGATTGAACCGAGGCGGGAAGCTTTTCCGACATCGGTTCCATAGGTGTAGCCGTAAGTTCCGTGGGCCGAGGACGCGGCAGCGGTGGCAGTAACACTGCTCGCGACTGGCCACGCGAAGTAGGTGCGAACCGACGTAACCAGCCGAGGAAATCCTGCGTAGTTCCGGATCGTGCCGCTTGGGGCGATGCTGGTCGTGGCGGTTGTTGCGCCTGTGCATGGACTGACATAACTGCCGACAACACCAAGGACAGTGAGAGAGTAGCGATCTTCAACGCGCGCGTTAACAAAAACGATGCGATGACGCCGGAAGGATTCATCAGATCGACCCTCCGCCAACAACGACTGCGCCTGCCAAGGGACGATCCCCCGCACTTGCCCGCAGGCCAATTCTTTCCTGATACGCACCACAACCAAAATGGTGGCCCCAGACCACGCTTCCCGCCATTCGCGAAGAGATGGGTTTGACAACTGGTCCGGGGCCTGAGGGGCTTGCAATCGGAGCTTAGCCCCGAGCCCCTCGGTCCTAAAATTCTCACGCCTCCGGGAGCCGCCAACGTGACCGAGATCACGCCATTTCGTTTTGCAGGCATCCGGCTGAGAACCGGCCTCGGCCACGACATCCAGGGTGGCTGCTAGAAGGTAGCCGGGGCCTGATATGTCGGCATGCCTCCAGGGAGGGCGCAGTATTCCGGAAATTGTCGACACCGGCATAGACATCAACCACTCAACGCGCCGACGAGATCATCGACTACAACGCGCAGGATTTCGTCCGCGTGGTCAGCAATTGTGATGCCGTCTTCGATATGGTCGGCGGCGAGGCGGTGCAGAAATCCTTCGCGGTGCTCAGGCCCGGCGGTCGCGCCGCCTTTATCGCGTCCGGCCCGCAGGCGCCGAAGCCCGATCGCGACGATGTGACAGCGCTGCGGCCCGCCGTCGGCCGCGCCCGCGCGCCGCTCGCGGGCGCCGTGCGCCCGCCCCAGGTCACGCTCTACCGCCTGTCGCAAGCCGCTGAGGCGCATCACCTCAGCCAATCGCGGCATTTCCGCGGCAAGCTGGTCTTCCAGGTGCGCTGATTGTTGTCCGATCGCTTCTGGTCGCCTACGACAGATCTGCAAAGCCAAAAGGATCCACTCCATGCAATTTTCGATGTCCCAAGCTTCACTTCCGGTTTTCGAAGTCCACCTCAACGTCCTGTCCGCCGTTCTCGACAAAGCCGAGGCCTATGCCGCCGCCAAGAAGATCGACCCGGCGGTGCTTCTGCATTCGCGCCTGTCGCCGGACATGTTCGATCTCGCGCGTCAGGTGCAGGTCGCGACCGATCAGGCGCGACGAGGCGCGGCGCGCCTCGCCGGCGCCGAACCGCCGAGCTACGAAGACAACGAGACGACGATCGATCAGCTCAAGGGGCGCCTTGCCAAGACGCTGGCCTACTTGAAGACGCTCGACGGCAAGCAGATCGATGCCGCGGCGGATCGCGAGATCGCGTTCCCGCTCGGCGGAGGCCATACCGGCCGCATGCTGGGCGGCGACTACCTCAATCACTATGTGCTGCCGAATTTTTACTTTCACGTCACCGCCGCATACGCGATTCTGCGTCACTGCGGTGTGGAGATTGGCAAGCGCGATTTTTTGGGCGCGATTCCGATAAAGAGAACCTGAGGACGCTTGCCGCGTACGCAAAGAATGGACTCACGTGCAGGTCGGCCTTGTACTCCGACGGGCGACCTACGCGGCCAGAGCGCTCGAGACCACCAATGCTGATCTCCCTCCGGCAACGTCGCAGCGCCTTGATGATCGCACCCGATAGTCCGATGCCGCGCACCACCTCTTCGCCACTACCGGCTGCAGTCAGGCCGGCCTTGCGCCACCAGGCGCCGCCAGGGTGAACAGCTGGTTCGAGGCAACGTCATCCTGGCGAGCTACCAAGCTCACCGTCATGCCCGGCTCGAAGGTCTCCTCGACCACAAATCCTGCCACTCCGACCGATACTTAGCCGCTCTCTGAAATCTTGACCGGCACCGATTGCAGGAGCGCAACTCGCAAACATCGCGCCATAGGCGATGAGCGTCCTCGGCGTCGACAGGCTAGAAGCCGTTGTGATGCTCACGCAGCACGAGATGGAGCTGGGACAACAGCGTCACGCCGCGTCGCTCAATAATCCTTCTAGAGCCGCTCGATGTAGTCGAGCTCCTCTTGCGACGCCCGCCTTCCTCGGCACGCAGCCGTACGAGCCACGAGTCCACGATCTCTGCTCGTGTTACGTCTCTCGACGTGCGCACCAGGCGAGGCGTTCAACCTCGTGGTACGCGTAGCCGGCGTTCGGATCATCGGGGTGGTCTGGATTGTCCAGTTGATCGTAACTCACCGCGAAAGCGGCGATCAGGATCGGGCAATGACGCCGTCGCGGATCGCCGCCTTGAGCACAGAGAGTAAATGGCGTGCTGACCGTTGAGAGCCGTGCACGCTCCGACGCAGACGCGGCGATCAGATAACGGCGTGTGGGGTGAATGTCACCTGCCGAGCCTGAGCCTCTAGGAAGCCGGCTGATGCGTCTTTCGCGGTCGGGGTACCCACCTAGCGGCCAGGCGCGATCTCAGACAAGTCGAAGGAGCAGTGGATCAAGGAACGCGCGACGGTGATCGACGGCGAGGCGACCGAAATCGCTCCATGATCTCCCCATGCTCTGCCCATCGTGGGGTCAAACAAATCAGATCGGACGAAGAAGTGAACAGGATCAACAAGTTGTCGAAATACGGCCAGCAGGACAGATGAGTGTGCGCTCGAGCAGGAGTTAGGACAGATTACCAGACTGATGGTATCGGAGAACAGATGAGTGTGCGCTCGAGCGGGACCGGTTACGGCAAAAGATCGAAAAGGACGCCGCCGCGCCCCGCCGTCTTCGTCACCGAGGCTGGCGGCTACAAGCTGGTGCCGTGATCGCGGTGCGCTGCTCGATCAGTCGGCGGCCTGCGAGGATGCCCCGCGCACCGCCTGTTCGATGTCGCAGTCGCTGAAGTCCCCGCGCCCGCGCAGCTCGGCCGTGACGCGCTGCAGAAACGTCCCGCGCGCCTCAACTGCCAACAGGTCGGCGGCGGCCGCGACGATGCGAAGTTGACGGTCAGATACCGAGATCAAGTTGCCCCTTGGTGGGTCACGCGGGTCAACGCCGAACGCCTTCGCGGATGACGGTCAAGCTGTAGACGCGGGAAGTGCTGCCACGCCTTCCAGGTGCCAGCATAGCACTTCGATCCTTAACGGCTTCTAACTCGCGGTCGTCGTCGTGCTTGCCGAGCTTCGAGATCGAGACCGAGTATTGCAAGTTGCCGACGCGGCGCCCGGAAAGCCACCCGCAAGGCCAATGCGCGATGCCGCTCTCGGACGGCGTCGGTAAGGGACGATTCCGCCGCTTGTAGGCGGCAGTTGGTGTCGAGGCCAAGCGTGATGTGTCGGCGCGGAAATACGCAGAATATCCCGAGCTCGTGGCCCGGCGCGTGTCGGGCACCTATTTTGCTCGGATGCGCCTTGTCGGTGGCAGCCTCAATAGTTCAGCAGGCTCCACGGCAAGGACAGCGGCCAACTTTCCGACGATTTTGAGGCCGCATAGAACGCTCCCTTCTCGAGATTTCCGCCTCATACGCGAGATGCCTTTGGCATGCCGTAGACGGCGAAGATTTGCAGCGAATACTTCCCGCAAGTCCATGCGGGAGGCGAGCCGACTTGTTCAAAATATGCATCTCGTTGCCCCTCGTTCGTGCTGGGCGTGCCAATGGGGTGAGCACGTCGGCGGGGCGCCGTGGCCATTTTGAGGATGGGGCGATTGACCTTCTCAATCCTCTGGCCGATTGCCGGGCACATAGCGCCGTCCGCTCGGGCGCGCGACTGATGATCAGCAAGCGGGCAGTGCCGCCGCTAACGAATCGGCCGACCGAGTCACCAGCACGCCCGAATACCCTAGATCGTTGAGCAATTGCCGCAGCCATGGTTCAGCATCACTTGGCGCGGCGGAACCGATCATGATTTCCGCAATGCTTCCGGGATCGGCGAGCGGCAGTGCATAGGTGATATAGCGCCGACCATCGTTCGTCTTTTCCAGACCATCGAAGTTCTTTGGCAGATTCATCACGACGAAACGGACTTCGGATTGATGCTCCCAGCAACTGCGTTTCGCCGTGAGGCAGAGCCAAATGAGTTGGCGCGCGATGTACTCTTTCGCCATTGCATTGATGTAATCGACGTGCACAGATTTGCGCCGGAGCAAGCCCCAATTCATGGCTGCGACTTGGTGCGCGATTTCTGCAGCGCGCTCGATCACCTTTCGGTGCCGATAGCTCGTTTTGCTGTCACCGTACACGACGCGCCCAACGTGCGCGTTCTCGTTGGCTACTGGACTAAGCGTTAGCTTATCCGGGAGAAAGAGCTTTGGTGCAAAGCCGATGGAAAATCCGGTGCTGTCACGGCCGTATTGCTTCCATTGCAATTTCGAGTCCCGTTTTTGGCTCACGCTGAACAAATAGAACTTGAATTTGCTTGTTAGAACGTTCTGATTGATTAAGTCCATAACGCAAATGGCGAACTCCTTCCCGAATTCCTGGCCGTGAGTTGCTACGCGGTCCAACTCGGCGTGAGCGATGCCGACGGAATATTGAAATTCCTCCTTGTCATCCTGTTGAGCATGGCTGAAACACCAAAGATGCCGGTTTCTTAGAATGCCTTCCAAAGCATCGCGGCCGGTATAGTGGAAAAGCGGCGTAGTCGGCGTCACATCGTCTTGCTCGCGCAACAATTGCGCGTCCGACCATTCGCCGAATTGCTGCGGCGCTATTTCAAGCGGTAGCGGTAGGTTGTAATCGCGATATTTCGGGTCGCTCTGCATCAACGGATTCCTCAGCACCTACGCCGACGCCGCACAGCCGGCGGCTCAAACATCACGACCACCCCGCGAGCCGCACCTTGGCCAGCGCAACCGACTTTCGAGACGCGACAACGGAAACGCCCGGCCGCGCGTGCACACAACCGTCTCCATGTCCAACTCGCGTCGATAGGCGCACCCGCGGCTTGATTTTGAGCTCGGACCATCTTCGTGGCCGTGCGCGCAACGCGCGACGCGCCAGCCGAGCGACAGCGCCTCGCCGATTGTCTCTATCCATGAGAACAAATGGTGTACATTGCTGATCAATCCGTCAAGAGGCCACCGGCATTCGAAAATAAAAAAAGTAGGTCGAAACGCAATGACTGAGTACTTTTACCGCTACCGCCCTATCGAACGTGTGCTCGACGGCGATCACGAGCTTGAAAATCAGGAAATCTATTTTAGCACGGCGGATGAACTTAACGATCCTATGGAGGGCTTCAAAGACCTCTTTTGGCTGGGCGACGAAATCGTTTGGCGCAACCTACTAAAACATTATGTTCTCTGCCTTCTTCAAGCCGCCTATCTTTGTTTTCCCGCTGCTGATCAATTCGATCCGAGCATGCTAAAAAACGTAGTTTTCAATGTACCGGAGACTTTCCACGATGCGCCCATCCATACAATTCATCAGAGGCTCGCGGCTAAATTTTTAGCGGAACAGGCGGTCGAAACGTTTGTTTCGCTTATGGCCGCTAGAACAACTCCGATCCGACGAAATGAATTGACGAGCTACTTACGAGGTCTGCACGGCTTTGCGGTCCAAATCATCACCGCGGACCTGCAAGAGCGCGGGTTGCTACCAGTCCGTGACGTAGGAGTGCAACCGCCGCCTCGAGAACAGTTGACGCAAAATGTCATCAGGATGATGCAAAACGCGCCAAAAATTGTCTCACTCGAGCATCCACCGGAAAAAATGCTCGAGATATTGCTTGCCGCAAACGAGGCGACTTTCGCTCAGGCAAGCCTGATGTTTGAGTATAGCTTGCGAAAACAAGGCGGGCGGATGCCGATTGCGTTCTTGATCAACAGATTTCCGGCGGCGTATGTCGCGGCCCTCGATAGGCTAGTCCATCGGGACTGGTACGTGGCGTGCTTCACAAAAGTCGGAGACGATCATTCGATGTGGAGCACCTATGCGAAAGGACACCGCGGTGTATGTCTCATGTTTAAAGCAGAGCCGAACGCGGCCGGTGCTCCTACGCTACAAATTGAAATGGTGACAGGCGCGCACGGCTCGCGGGGCAAGCCGATTACTTACTCATCAAGTCTTCTTGTTCATGAATTAAGACCTGTGCATTACACGGCACAATATCCTGCCATTGATTTCTTCCGTTCGCTCGCGACGATTCCCGAAAGGCACATAAACAGTTTTTGGTATCTCGGTGAGGACGGATCATTCAGTAAGTGTCGAGACGCCGTGTACACCGACATTGACGCTTGGCGGAGTAACTATTGGGAAACTTTTCGCGAAAGCGCGCTTTACAAAACGCCAGAGTGGCAACGCGAACAGGAATACCGGATAGTGGTCCATTCCGGCTTCGACATGAGCACGTCAGACAAACGGAAGCTAAAGTACCGTTTTCAGGACTTGGCTGGTATTGTTTTTGGCGCGCGGACAGACATCGAAGATCGGCTAAAAATTATGCGGGTGATCGACAAAAAGTGCGCAAAGGAAAAACGGAGCGATTTCAGATTCTTTGAAATCCAGTACCTTCACGCAAACTCCCGATTCCAGCTTTTTCCTCTCGATCTTCAGATGAATCACGACTGACGGCCGGAAACGCTTCTGCGGACGCCCAACTCGGCTCAGCGTCGCATCCCCTGCCGGATTCTGCCATGTTCAGCCTCCGCTTCAGCGCGGTGAATTGTGGGGACGAATCAAGGCCAATGCGCGACACATGGTAAAATGCTTGTGCGAATAGATTCGCAAGGAGGCATTCATGGACGGCGCTGCTGACGACCGATATAGAGCAATGGGTGCACGTGCTGCTGCCAAGGCCGCTATCGGGCTTGTTTTTGTCGTCGCGATCGCTACGACGGCCGCTGCTGCAATGTTGTTTCATTGAGGCACAATCCGGCGCACGATTACTTGGCGCGCCGGATTGTTTATTTGAGGCTTTTTTATCTTTAGAGGTTTGGGCAGGCCCCGGGGTGGTCGACCCCGAAAAGGGGAACCTACTCCCGGGAGTCCCGGCGGGCCTCATGAACCTACCTCCCCCTGCTCGAGCGCGCGCTCGACCGCGGCGCGTGCCGCCTGGTCGCTCGAGCACGCGCGCCGATGCGCTTGATGTCGCCGTAGGCGCGGCGCCACCGACTGGACTGCGCTCGACTTCCTCTTGACACTTGCTGGCGGGATGTACACGATTCGTTCTCACGGGCATGAGACTAGCGGCGAGGCGCTGTCGCTCGGTTGGCGCGTCGTAGCGCGGTGCATTCGCGGGCGTGACGACGGCCCAAGTTCGAAGTCGAGCCGCGAATGCACCTACCGACGCCAGTTGGACTTGGAAAGGCTGGTCTTTACGCGAGGGCGAGCATTTCCGCTGTCTCGGCTTGAAAGTCGATCGAGATGCCCACGGTGTGGCAATAGCCGAATGGTGGTGATGTTTGAGCCGCCGTCGAGAACAGCGCGGGCTTGATGCACCATTGGAGCCTCTCTGTGATTGAGTTAAAGGTAAAATCCCACCAAGGTGACAACCCGACCACTGGGACGCTGGCCTATGCTGCTAAACTCGTTCCGCATTTTCGATTTTCGATCCGTTACAGATAGCGGAAACATTGAAGCCGCTCGGATCACCACGCTCCTCGGCCGCAACGAGAGCGGAAAAACGAACCTGTTGCTTGCCCTACGAACGCTAAATCCGGTCGAGGGATTTGAAGCGCTAAATCCAACAAAAGACTTCCCCCGTCACCGAAAACTTAGCGAGTGCAAGCCAAATACCATGGTCGTTTCGTCATCGTGGCTGCTAACGTCCGGTGAGCAAACCGAACTAAGAAAAATACTCCCTCGCGCCGCAAATGTTACTCACGTCACGATAGTACGGCCCTACGAAAAGAGCCGGCGGGTTAAATTCGAGAACATTTCAGCACTGATATTCGATCCCGCAGACATTGATAGCAAAGTCGGAGCGATTTCAGAGGCTCTAAAGACGGCCTGCATAGAGCTTGGCGATCAGGAGAAATCATCGCTCGCCCCTGCGGTGGAAAGATTCCACGACGCAGTCGTTTCGGGGGATGACATAGAGAAATGGGCGGCGCGGGCACTCGGTGTAATCGCGCCGTTGACTGATGCGATTACAACTTCCGGGGTGCAACTAGATAGCGCGCATGTGAAGGAACTCCACAAACTACAAACGTCAGCCCAAGCGATTTCCGGTGACAAAGTGGCTCTTGAGGCAGCGCAAAATTGGATTGTCGAGCGACTACCCGTGTTCATCTATCTCGACGAATATCCCGAGATAAAGGGGCATCAAAACATTACTCAGTACATGCAACGCAAGGGCCAAAATCAGTTGCAGGACTCTGACATCTATTTTGAAAAACTCTGCAAGGTCGCAGGCCTTGATCCGGCTCAACTTCACCAGCTTCAAGGCGAAGCAAAGTATGAAGAACGAAATCAAATTGCCAACCGTGCAAGTGCGGTAGTTACCACCGAGATTAGAAGGCTATGGAAAGATCGTCCGCTAAAGGTCCGGTTCAATCTCGATGGCGAACATTTCGACACTCTCATTTCCGATCCAACTTCAACATTCGATGTGGAGGTCAATTTAGACGAGCGTAGCAGAGGCTTTAGATGGTTCTTTTCCTTCTACATTACTTTTTCTGCCGATACGGACGGTGGTCGAGCCGCTAACGCCATTTTGCTACTCGATGAACCGAGCCTTTTCTTACATATCGAGTCTCAAAAGGACTTACAGACACATTTCGAACGGGACTTCAAAAACCAAATTATCTACACGACGCACTCGCCGTTCATGATTCCCATTCAAACGCTCGACCGACTGCGCACAGTCAACATCAGCGAAGATGCTGGTACCACAGTTACGAACAACCCGACTGGCGATGGGCGAACCCTTGCGCCCATTCGCGCCGCGCTCGGCTACTATTACACTGATAGCCTTTTCCTCGGGCAAAACAATCTAATTGTTGAAGGGGTGACCGATTGGTGGATACTGGAGGCCCTATCGAAGTATTTCACGAATGCTGGCAAACTGGGACTGCCACCCGGGTTAGCTCTTCCACCCGTTGACGGCGCTCCGAAAGTGCCAAATATGGTGAGCCTCCTGACGTCCCAAAAACTCACCGTTCTTGTCTTGCTGGACGATGAAGTCCAAGCTCGCGGCGTGAGAGACGAAATGGTGAAGACAAAGCTCATACGTGAGCAGCAGGTCATTTTCGTCTCCGAGGCGTTTGACGCCACCAATCAACCCACAGAAGCAGACATTGAAGACTTGCTTGACGCGGCGGTGTATGAAGGGCTTACGCGCGACGCGTATGAGAAAGAATTGACGGGAAAGAACTTAAATCTGAATGCCAATATCCCGCGCATCGTGAAGCGGTTTGAGGCCGCGTTCGCCGAAATCGGATTGGTCTTTCACAAGACGAGGACCGCTGGGCTATTCTATCGGCGCATGGGTATTAATCCCACCGTTCTGATGACTGCGGACTCCGCAAAACGTTTTGAAACTCTCTTCGCAATCATCAAAGATCGGCTTGAAAATCTTATCGCCCGAGGTGCGGAGCCATTTCACTGAACGCGGATGAGAAGCGCCGATGGCAGGCGCAGACTTAAACGATTTACAGAATTTATTCGAGACTCGAGAGCGGAACCGGCATTTGGGAACAAATTGGACGGGATAAACAAGGGAAGGATCAATGCAAGGGTTCACCAGCGTGCGTGCTGTCGTCGCTCAAGTAACCCAGCAGGGCATCCTGACCCCGCGTGGTGGCGCGTGGCACCCAACGTCTGCCGCTCGGCTACTATCGCGATTGCAGGCGTGATGGAAACTCCTGCCTTGGAAAGAACATCGACCTCGGCTATCCGAACTAGCTCTGGATTTATTTCTTTAAGGCCCGCTTAACGTCCTTGATCATTTTCCTGTGCCAAAATTCCCGGCGCCAGGGCGGCACAGGTGGCGTATCTACAGGCGACGGTTGCCTGCCAGTCCAATCCACAACTGTCCCGCTTTCCATATCGACGCATTCGAGGATGGCGCTTCGAGCAATGACGCCGAAATAAACGTACCAAGTATCAAAGTTCGCTGCCGTTGCATGAAGGCAGCGTAGGGTGTCCGCAGTGACATACTTGGAAGCCCAATCGACCCATCTCACTAAAAGCGCATTGTCTGGGGCTTCGACAGTTAGGCGAAACCGGCACTTGTCCGCCGCGCTGCCCTCAAGACCATGCCCGCCTGAGCCGCTAGCTGATGTGAGCCATACGCCGCAACGCCCCTTGAACCTGGAAAGATCAGTCGGCACGTCGCCTACGGTAAGGCCATACGACGATATGCCGTACAGGTGGCGAGGCGAAGTAAAGTGGTAGAGTTTCATTTGGGATTGTCCCTGGCTAGCCTAGGATCACTTCAGGGTGGGCTATCGCACCGGCCTGCCAACGTCGGGGTGTGGATTGCGCGCACATTTAGAGCATCGCCTGCTTGATGCCGCGTTTCTTGGCAGCAGCCAAGCCAGCGCGGGGTGCGCTCGCCAATGACAAAACCTGGATTGGGAGAGCCAACGGCCAAACGCCCTCAATTTCGTCGCCTTTCGAGGTCATCGCGAAAGCTACGGATTCGGTCCTGAATTCTTGCGCGAGTTTCCGGATCATCGTCGTGCTCAATCCGCTGCGCAACTGCCGCGGTTTCATCACTAACATTTTTCCAAGGCAGTTCCACCTTTCTAAGAGTGAGCTCCGAACTGAGATCATCCATCTCGCGGGGATTAACAGCACCATAGCTAATTAGGAAGTTTCGTGTGGCCTCTGTCCAACGTTGCTTGATCTCCTCTGTTTCTAAGTTGGCGAAGCGTCGGCCGCTTGTCAGATATCTTGCGGTGCTGTCCATCTGGTCGGATTTGATCAGGGTATCAACAATGGCGTCTGCTGTGTGTTGCGGACTCTCTTTCATAGTAGAGCCTTTCCTGTACTTTCGACGGCCCGCCTTCACTGGTCCTTCTGTCCGATAACGCAGTATCTTGGCTACCCCCTCGCCGCGGCCCAAGTTGGTCCACAATGGGCAGTGACCAAGCCTTTCGTCGGCGCACCTGGAAGCAGTGCCTCGAATGCGGCGATCATCGCTTGCTCTACTATGCTCTTTGTCGCCGACACCACAGCGTCATCGCATTCGACTTCAACTACGAACTCGTCGTGCACTTGTAGCGCCAGTTGCGCCTTACCGGGCAGCGTTGCGCGCAGCTGCGCATCGATGCGGATCAACGCCTCAACTGCAATTTCTGCTGCGGTGCCTTGAATTGGCAGGTTAAGGGCGAGGTTCCTGGAGTACTCGCCGCCCGGCTCCCAGTCGAAGTGGTGCACTCTCCCTCCGCTGGTTGAGACGGTCCCCGTCCGCCGCGTTCGCGCTTCCTGCTCACGCTGCCATCGAGCCACGCCTGGGTAAGTAGCGAGGAAGCGCTCGATCATCCCGCGGGCCTCTTCTACTGTGATTTGTATATTATAGGCGTCTCTGGCGAACTCTCTTAGACCCGGCGGACCCGACCCAAAGATCACCCCGAAATTTACTGCCTTGGCCTTCTGACGAGCTTCCTTGTGGGCCGGCTGCTCAGTATCAAACTCGTCCGGTTTCAGCCCGAGTATGCCCGCGGCCGTGGCTGCATGCAGGTCCAGGCCATTGCGATAGGCTTCGGTCATTATCTCGTCTTCGGCAATGTGCGCCATCACCCGCAGCTCAAGCTGCGAGTAGTCTGCGACTACGAGCTGCTTACCGGGCGGTGCAACGAAGACCGCACGAATTGATTCCGACTTAGGTATGTTCTGCATGTTGGGATTGGAGCTGGAGAAGCGCCCACTCTTCGCTTTGGCGAGCTGAAAGCTTCCGTGCAAGCGCCCCGTTTGTTGGCTGATGGAAGCTTATCGACGAAGGCTAAACATTTGCAGCGGCTCGCCGACCATACGCCGGCCGCCGCCCTACTGGTGCGGTTCTCCCATTTTGAGCAGCTCCGCTCAAATTTTGGGGATAAGTTGCTTGCTCGCAAGCTCGTCCTCTCGCTGCGTGAGGTCGCCGACCATACCGCGCCAGACCCGTTTTGCTTGGTTGTCGCGCGCCTCGGGAAGCCGGCGCGCGAGCGCCAGCATCAGTGCCATGACGTGCTCGGAGACCGCGCGGGCATTGACGCTGCGGGCGCTCGCGAGCCGCACGCCGTGCTGCCTGAGCGCCTCGCGCGAGAACTGATCGGTGCCGGCACCGATCGACTGGATGAAGCGCAGCCGCTTCGCGCGCGGCAAGAGATCGTTGCGCCAGAGCCCCGAGATCACCAGCACGTCGGCCTCGCCGGTCCGCTGCTTGAGCGCGGCGCCGTCCCTCACCTCGAAGCTCTCGATGCCGGTCGCGAGCGTCAGGAAGCGCTCGCGCAGCCGATAGGCAACATGCGCAAAACAGATCGTCAGCTGGTCCTTGGACGGTAGCATGAGGTCACCTCGGCATTCGTTGCTTATGCAGACGATCCAGCGCAAGACAACGAGCCGAATGCTGGCTTGCCACCGGAACGACGGATAGGTCGTCAAGGAGAGCGACGGACCTGATGGGCGATGGCGTCAACATCGCAGCGCGGTTGGAGGGTATTGCCAAGCCCGATACTATCTGTCTGGCCGCGAGCCGAGTTCCCGCCCAGCCCGCACCCAGAAAAATGGCAGAGCCCATGAGGCGTGCCTTTGCTGGTCCGACCAACGGGGTTGAAATACCGCCCCCAGGCGCCGCCTTGAAGCCGATCAGCGCAGCGCGCCGCGCGCCCAGCAGGCCAGCGTGCCAGGCTTGGGGATTTCGCCGAAATGACTCCGACCCGGATGAGGCCGAGTCTCACATGCAACAGATCCGCAAATCGATGCCAACAGCCCGACAGAGAATGACCGCAGCCAAGTCTGCGCGCAACCGACGCTCTGCCGAGCAGATCAGCGATTTGACCGCGGCGGGCGACGTACTGAATTGGGATCAGGCGACCTACATGCCGCGAGGGGGTGCCGACGCCCGAGGCCGTCAATGCGCGGTGCTCTACCGTCTGGCGCACGAGCAGGCGGTCGCACCGGCACTCGGCAAGCTGCTCGACGCGCTTGCCCACTACGGCGAGAGCCTGCCGCACGATTTTGACGACGCCAGCCTGATCCGTGTTGCTCGCCGCGACTTTCAAAAGATGATCAAGATACCGCCGGACCATGTCGCGCGCGCGAACGCCCACGGCTCCGCCTCGTACAACACATGGACCAGGGCTCGACCGGCAAACGACTTTGCGGCCATGGTGCCCTATCTCGGAACGGACGCTCGATCTCAGCCGGGAATATTCCTCCTACTTTGCGCCTTACAAGCACGTGGCTGATCCGCACATCGACTACGCCGATGAGGGTATGACCACAGCATCGATCCTCAAACTCTTCAGCGAGCTCAAAAGCCAGCTTGCCCCTATGGTGGGCGCGATTTGCGAGCAACCTATCGCAGACGACTCCAGCCTGCGGCAGCTTTTCCCAAAGCGGCCCAGTTTGAATTTGCCCTGAATGTCGCTCAGCGCCTGGGCTACGATCTCAACCGTGGCCGACTTGATCTTACCCATCATCCGTTCAGCACGCGCTTTTCTACCGGCGACGTGCGCATCACCACTCACGTCAACGAGAACGACCCTGGCGATGTACTGTTCTCGACGCTGCATGAGGCCGGCCATGCGATGTACGAACAGGGTATAAGCGCCGCGCTCGACGGCACGCCGCTGGGAAAGGGTGTCTCGGCCGGCGTCCATGAAAGTCAGTCGCGCCTCTGGGAAAACGTGGTCGGGCGCAGCCGTGGTTTCTGGGAGCATTTTTATCCATCGCCGCAACGGGTATTTCCGGAGCAACTCGGGAGCGTTCCAATCGCAGTGTTCCATCGCGCCATCATGAGCTGCCGAATGCCGTCCGCGGTGCTGGGCCGCCCACCACGCCGTCGCGACTTCCAGCGCCAATAGGGCGGAAACCAGCACGATGCCAGCGGATCACCGTCTCCGGCTTGAGCAGCTGCAGCGCGTCAAGCACGCCAGGAGCCAGGCGATAGAGCTCGGCAAATACCAAGCGGTCAATGTTGCAGAAAGTCACGCGGTTCGGAGACTTGCGGCGCAGCACGTTCAGTTGATGCCGGAGCACAAGGATTTCGGCTTGCAACGCCGCCCGCGACCTGAACAGCCGGACCAAAGCACACAAGATTAAGCTGCAAAGCTCGCTCATCACCCGGGCAGCATCATCGATTCGCGCCTGCCCGCTAAGCGTTTGGGTTTTCGGTAGGGACAGCCTCACCGAGGCATCCGGTGAATGTTATCAGTTGGTCCGGACGCGCGTCGCTTTTCACCTTCCCAAAACATACGAGTGATATTGTCGGCGCGGCCGCAATTGGTACTGTACACTACCGACGATATGCTTACAGCATTCCTTCCGCGCCGGCGGCGAAAATTCGCGTCAATGCATAGAGAAGCGGATGGGGACGGTGAGGTCGAGCTGCGCCTGCGGCATGTTCGTCGGGAACGCCGGTAGCGGTTCCGCCCGCATGATCATATCCAGAACCTCGTTGTCGAGGTCGGGATGGCCGGAGCTGCGCGCGATATGGCGCGCCAGCACGTGACCGTTGCGGTCGATGCTGAAGCTTAACAGCACGATGCCCTCCTCGCTCCGCGACAGCGCTTCGCTCGGATAGCGCTTGTAACGCTGCAGGTGCCGGACCAAGCTGCTCTCCCAGGACGAGGCTATGTGCGGGGCGCCAGCCTTGGCGCGCTGTGCGGTGACCGGGGCGGGGGGCTTCGGCTCTTGACCTTTTCGGGCGGCTGCTCGGCCTGCTCGGGGATGACCGTCGGCGTCTCTTCCGGCGGCGCTTGTTCGACTTTCTCCTCCGGCGACGGATTATCGGGCGGCTTTGGCAGCGGCTTCGATTCGATCATCGTCTCCGGAGCCTGACGCGGCTACCGTGCAACAAATGCCCGGCCGCAATGCTTATCTGGACGGACTCCTAGATAAAGAGAAAGGACCAACTAATGGCACGGAAAGGAACGGAAACGGGTGGCCCCGCGGAGACCAAGGCGGCGAAGTTCTCGCGGTTGGCTAGTGCACGGGTTACGCGCGCCGTAAAGGCGATCAACCGCGTCGGCGCCCTGGCATCAGCGCAGTACGAAAAGACGCCAGCGCAAGTAGACAAAATCGAAAGCTACTTAACCGCCGCGGTGCGAGCGGCCGTGGCGCGCCTACGCGGCGAAGCTGAGGCCGACACCAACATCGAAATTTAATTAAACTCTGCATCGGCGCGGCTGGAAGCGGCGATCGCGTCCGGCGAAGACCCAGCTCTCGCCGGCCGTTCGCTGGTAAGTCTGTTCGCTGCGTTTGTACTCGGCGGCCTTAATCGGGGCTGAGCGCCAGTACCGGCAGCGCGGCGGCGGGTTGCGGACCCATGTCCTTGTCTCGGTCGGCGCGGCGACATTCGTAGATATCGGTGTCTACGTCCTGATAGGCACCCCATGTCAGATTTAAAATATCGCCAGGATGCTGCATTAATTACTCATCCCGTCCTTCGATCCAAGCCTGCGTTCTGGTCACCTGCCTCTCAGTGCCGTCGGCATTTAGCCCAATGAACCGGCGTCCCACCCGTATTTCGACCAACATATGCTGCGCCCACGCTAGAAGCTGCGCGCAGTATGGGTTGCGCCGCCACGCATTCGGGTAGGCGGGATCGACAGTTACCAGGATTCCCTTTTTGGCGAGACCCTCTGATGGACGCGGCGTAATAAACATCTTGCAGCGCGCGGGGAACCACTCGTCGCCGATTTCGGCGCCAGACAGCCAACCGCAGATGAAACCGCGACAGCTCGACGGCCGATCTGGATAGATCAAGCAACCGCCGCGGCCCGGGCTTGCGTGCTTGCACCAGGTGTCGATAGACTTATTCAATTCCCTGACATAAGGCAGTTTGCAGCACAGACTGCAAGTGCCGCAGGTTCTCTTGGTCATTCGGTACTGGCGAGTACTATCGCTCGACCATCCGCATTAGCGCTATTAGGTAGCCTTCGCGCCGCCCGCGCGAGCGGCGTACATGTAGAGCGGTCCTGCGGTGCCCTCCACGACCTGCTGAGAGATCATGACCTGCTCGACGCCTTCGAGACTCGGCAGTTCAAACATAGTGTCAAGGAGTATAGCCTCCATGATGGAGCGCAGCCCGCGCGCCCCCGTCTTCCGGTCGATCGCCCTCCTGGCGATGGCGCCGAGTGCTTCCTCGGCCACAGTGAGATCGACCCCCTCCATCTCGAACAGCTGCTGATACTGCTTCACCAGCGCGTTCTTGGGCTGGGTCAGGATGAGCTTGAGCGAGGCCTCGTCGAGATCCTCAAGTGTCGCCATGACCGGAAGGCGGCCGACGAACTCAGGGATCAGGCCGTACTTGAGCAAGTCCTCCGGCTCGACGTCGCGGAAGATCTCGCCCTGCTTTCTATCCTCGGGCGCCATGACCTTGGCGCCGAATCCGATCGAGCCCGGCCGGCTGCGCGCCGAAATAATCTTCTCGAGGCCAGTGAAGGCGCCGCCACAGACGAACAGGATGCTGGTGGTGTCGATCTGGAGGAATTCCTGCTGCGGATGCTTGCGACCGCCCTGCGGCGGCACGCTCGCCATCGTGCCTTCCATGATCTTGAGCAGCGCCTGCTGCACGCCCTCGCCCGATACGTCGCGGGTGATCGAGGGATTGTCGGACTTGCGCGATATCTTGTCGATCTCGTCGATATAGACGATGCCGCGCTGCGCGCGCTCGATATTGTAGTCGGCGGACTGCAGCAGTTTGAGAATGATGTTCTCGACATCCTCTCCGACATAGCCCGCTTCGGTGAGCGTCGTCGCATCCGCGATGGTAAAAGGAACGTCGAGAACGCGCGCCAGGGTCTGCGCCAGCAGTGTCTTGCCCGAGCCGGTCGGCCCGATCAACAGAATGTTCGACTTCGCCAGCTCGACGTCGTTGTGCTTGACCTGATGTTTGAGCCGTTTGTAGTGGTTGTGGACGGCGACTGAGAGCACCTTCTTGGCATGGTTCTGACCGATGACGTAGTCGTCGAGAACTTTACGGATCTCCTTCGGGGTCGGAACACCGTCGCGTGATGTCGTCAGCGAGGACTTGTTCTCCTCACGGATGATGTCCATACACAGCTCGACGCACTCGTCGCAAATGAAGACGGTCGGCCCGGCAATGAGCTTGCGCACCTCGTGCTGGCTCTTGCCGCAGAACGAGCAGTAGAGCGCTTTCTTCGTATCGCCGTCGCCAACCTTGCTCATTTCAGAGCCCCGACAAAGATGCAAATCATTGCAGTCGCTACCCCGCAAACTCAGCCGGGGTTCCCTTCGACTGAATGATTCATAGGGCCCAGGTACCTCTGTGTATACCGAAAACGCGGTCCGTATTGATCTGGCGGAAGAATCACTTACGGTCGAAAGCGGCGTGGGCGTCACCAAAGGCGGAAAGCTGCTCGTCGTCGACAGCGTTGTGCCAGCTGACGCGAACTACGATCCTTCGAAAGTCATGGACTTGATGATGATGCTCTTTTCAGGCGGGAAGGAGCGGACAGAAAAGGAGTTTAGCGCTCTCTTTGCAGCCTCAGGTTGGCGACTAAATGGGATCATACCGACCACCCCTGTCGATCATCGAGGGTGTCCCAGTCTAGTCAAGTGCTGCGTTACACACCCAGTACGCCGACCGGCAGAGCTGCCGGATTGCAGCTAGATGTCGCCTATTGGCCCATCACGACCGGCCGCCTTTTTCGGGCCGACCGTCGCTGACGGAGCATCGCGGACATGGCTGCCCTTGGATCAGGTTGGTAATTTTTGTGGTCCTAACGAGGGGACGGTTTCGAGCGTTGGTAGGCGAACATCCTGCGCGCGATCGACGAGGAAAAAGGCCGCCACCACGCCAATCGCTGCGCCGAACATCACGTAGAACGACGGCGCTGTCGGTGAGCCGGTTGCCTCGATCAACCAAGTCACGAAGAACTGCGCGAAGCCGCCGAAAATCATGACGGCCAGATTGTAGGCAATGCCAAGGCCGGTCGAGCGCGCCCGGGTCGCAAACTGTTCCGCTAGTGCCGTCGAAAATGGACCAACGAAAACTCCAAGTAAGCAGCAGAGAATGATTTGCATAGTCACTAAACTGCCGAAAGAGGGACTATCATGGACCCAATTAAATAGCGGATATACGAGGACGAAATAGAGAGTTAGAGCGGCGATTATGATCGGTTTGCGGCCAATGCGGTCCGACAGTGCCCCAGAAAGCGGCGTCAACGCGATCATGCACGCGAGGCTGATCGACTGGGCGACGAAGGCCTGGTCCAACGGCAAATGCAGTTGCGTGCGTGCGAAAGTCGGCATGTAAAGCAGGATGACGTAGAACGAGATAGTTGCTGAGGTAATGATACCCATGCACACCAGCACTTCCTTTAGATGCGTGGCTAACATCGTTCCGAAACTTTGTTTAACTGTCGCAGCTCCGCGTGCCTCAAGGAACGCCTCGGTTTCTTGAAGATGACGGCGAATGAAGAGCCCAACCGGACCTATGACGAGCCCAAGCAAAAACGGGACCCGCCAGCCCCAACTGTCGAGCGCCTCCGCCGTCAGGTTGCGCGTGATGAGCGCCCCCAAAAGTGCACTGATAAGCACAGCCAAGCCTTGGCCGACCATCTGCCAGGAGCCGTAAAAACCGCGCCGATGCGCCGGAGCACTTTCGATTAGGAAGCTTGTTGCACTCGCGAACTCTCCACCGGTGGCAAACCCCTGCAACAAGCGCGCCAGCACCATGATTAAGGGCGCTGCCACACCAATGGCCGCATAGGTCGGCGCAAAGCCGATCATGGCGATTGCCGCCGTCATCAAGACGATGATCAACAGCAAGGCAGCCTTTCGGCCTTTGTGATCGGCATAAAGTCCGAGCAGGATGCCGCCGACCGGGCGCATGAAAAAGCCGACACCGAATGTCGCTGTGGTCAGCAACAATGAAGCATATTGACTCTCGGCCGGAAAAAACAGCCGGGCAATAACGACGGTCAGGAAGCCGAAGATAATGAAATCGTACCATTCGAGTGCATTTCCGATTACGGCGGCGGCGACCTGAAGCGGCTTCGGTGTAGAATGGTTGACGGACATGGACGATCCCCCTTTTGAACTTGCGGCGCAGCGGTTTTGGCTTTGAATGTGGGTGACAATGGCACCCAAAAGGGTGTTCGGATGCTCGCCCGCCGACGGCCGCTCGATCAATTATAACTTACATGGATCTGACCGATCGCGTAAGAGTAGTCGCTGTCGATTTGTCTGGTTGTGGCCTTAACGACGTGTCGCATTTTGGTGGCTAACTGTCGCTTTCGGGGAGCACCGGACATGCGCCGCTGCTGCTTTGGCGCGATTGACCCCATAGCTGCCAATCGGCGGGGAAATTTGTCGTAACGCACAACGCGGGATAGCGTACTATCCTTGGCCTGAGGAAATGGCCAATGAGGCGACGCGAGTTCGTTTCGGTTATCTGCGGTGCGGCGGCGTGGCCCCTCACGGTGCGCGCGCAGCAGCCTGACCGAATAACGCGGATCGGCGTGCTGATGGCATTGCGTGAAACTGATCCGGAGGCGAAGGGGTTCCTTTCTGAGTTTACGCAGGGCCTTGCCGCATTGGGTTGGACAGACGGTCGCAACATGCGGATCGAAGTCCGTTGGGCGGCCAGCAACCTGGAATCAATGCGCAAATTCGCGAAGGAGTTAGTCGACTTTCAGCCAGACGCAATTCTCGCAAATTCGACGGCGGTCACCGCTGCTCTTCAGCACGAGACGCAGACGATACCGATTGTATTCGCGATCGTTGGAGATCCGGTTGGCTCGGGCTTTGTTGCCAGTCTATCACGTCCAGGCCGAAATATCACCGGCTTAGGCGTGTTTGAAGAATCGATGCCGAGCAAGTGGCTCGATCTGCTCAGGGAGATCGCACCGGGTGTCAAACGAGCCACATTCATGTTTAATCCCGAAACCGCTCCATATATCAATTCGTTTCTTATCCCTCCCTTCGAGGCAGCAGCTGCGGCTCTCAAGATAGCCCCTAGCGTAGCGCGGGTTTATAACAACGGCGACATCGAAACGGTTATAACATCGCTAAGTCGGGAACCGTGACCGCGTGGTGCACCGGGGCTCAACCCGCCATGCAGCCGACACCGCCTGCGACCATGCACGGCTGGGCGTTGGCACGCTGTACCAGTGCGCGTCATCGCCCCGCACCGTGGTGCTCGCCTTAGATTCTCAAGTCGTATCTCAACATCTTGGTCCATGGGGTTGTCCGCAATTTTTTACTGCCCCCTCCAGTCGAGCGTGTCGTAGGACTGTGCAAGGGCTAGCGACCGCTCAAATCGTTTCCGACGTGACGCTCGGCGGTGCGGCGGAGAAGCGAACACCCATCGAGGGCGTGCCATCGTATTTGGTAGGCGTTGAGGATGCCGCCGAGATCGTCTGCGCGGGCACGGAAGCGCGAGCCCTTCCGGTGCCGCCGCCGGGGCCGAAATTGATCGCGGCCGAGACGATGCCGCCCGATCCTCACCAGCTGGCCATCGCGCACGAACCTGTCGATGACGATCCCGTTTTCCAGAGTTCCAGCGGTGGCGACTTCATGGTCGATGTGCTCAAGACGCTCGATATCGATTATCTCGCGGTCACGTGTGGATCGACATTCCGCGGGCTGCACGAAGCCGTCGTCAACTACGGCAACAATACGAAGCCCGAGGTCATCACCGGCAATCACGAGGAAATTGGCGTCGCCATGGCGCATGGTTACGCCAAGATGGAAGGCAAACCGATGGTCGATGTTTCACGACGAACGTGTTTCACGACGAACGCCCGGGCTATTTCCCGTGTGACATCGACTACCCCCTTTGATCCACTCACAAATTTCGGTTAATTCGCCCCGTGTTCCTAAGATTAGGAAAACGGCAGAAGAACGAACTGAAATCATTGACTTTTTCGTTCGCGGCCGGGCCGCGAATTGTGGCTATTTAGGTTTTTCGCTTGGGGCCGGGCCCCGTGGCGTCATCGGGCAAGTGTCTCCAAACACATTTTTGGCAGAACGAACCCAAATTCTACTTTAGATTGATATTGTTGTAAACAACAATCGGAGGGCGCGCCTACTGAGACCTACAACGACCCACAACACTTTCCTTGGACTATCGGTCTGCTACCAACCTTTTATTTGGAAGGGAAAATTCACGCGCGGTACATTCTCGCGCACAAGCCTGAGGCAAAAATTGCCATCCTTTAAGGGCGCCGGCGACTTCAGCAATATACGTGCGCCAATAGACCTTTGCAAGCGTGCGCAAATCGCAATGGACTTTTTCATTGGTAGGTCGATGGTCTGTCAGATCGCAATAAGCCATTGATATCATTGCTGTGTAAAACGCTGCGCTCGAGCGGAAACACCTGCCAGCCGAAACTCTCGACGATGAGTCCCCAAATCCCTTTTGGCGCCATCAGCATGACCAGGATCGCCACCACGCCGAGCGTCAGCAGATAAATCGTGCCCAGATCGGCCAGCGTCTGCCGCAGCGCGAAGAAGACGATGGTACCGACGATCGGCCCCTCGATGCGCCCGATGCCGCCGATCACGGTGATGAAGATCACGAACGCCGTCCAGTCGTTGACGCTGAACGCGGCGTCGGGCGAGATGCGCAGCCGCTGCAGGAAGATGAAGGCGCCGACCATCGCGGTCGCGGCCGCGGTGATAATATAGACCAGCACCTTGGTGCGCAGCACGTCGATGCCGTTGCACGCCGCAGCGAGCTCGCTGTCGCGGATCGCTTTGAGCGCCAGGCCGTAGCGCGAGCGCAGGAGCAGCACGATCAGAGCCAGCACCGCGACGACGAGCGCGAGCGCGATCCAGTATTCGATGAAGTCGCGCCACTGCCGGCTCGAGGCAATCGCGATCACCAGCGAGGCGGGGAGGCTTATGCCGGAGCCGCCGCCCAGAACGGACACCTGCGAGGCAAGCAGGCGGAACACCTCGGCGATGATCCAGGTGCCGATCGCGAAGTAATGGCCGCGCAGCCGGAACACGAGGCCAGCGACGGGCATCGCCACGATGGCAGCGATGATGCCGGCAAGCGGGATGGCCCAGAGCGGCGACAGGCCGGCAAGGATGGCGAACGCGAACAGGATGTAGGCGCCGAGACCGACATAGGCCTGCTGGCCGACCGAGACGAGGCCGGCGTAGCCGGCGAGCAAATTCCAAAGGCTCGCCAGCGCCACATAAGTGTAGACCTCGGAGAGAAGTTGCAGGTCGTCGCGGCCGCCCCACAACGGCGCCGCGGTGAGAGCAAGCAAAGCCGCCGCGCAAAAGGCCATGCCGATATGGCTCGACCGGCTGGCGAAGGCGACGCGTACGCTCACGGGCGCACCCTTGGGAACAGTCCCTCGGGGCGCACCGCGAGAATGACCAGAAAGGCCATGTGGCCGGCAAGAAGCTGCCAGCCCGGATTGATGTGGGCGCCTATCGCCTGGGCGACACCGAGGACCAGTCCGCCGGCAAATGTCCCCCACAAACTGCCCAGGCCGCCGATGATCACCGCTTCGAAGCCGAAGATCAGACGCGCCGGCCCGATGGCAGGATCGAAGTTCGCGCGCACCGCCAGGAACACGCCGGCGATCGCCACCACCGCCAGCGAGAGCGCCATGGCGAGCGCGAAAACGTGGCGATTGTCGAGGCCCATGAGTTGGGCGACCGACTGGCTGTCGGCGGTGGCGCGAAAGGCGCGGCCCAGCGCGGTGCGATAGAAAACGAACTGCAGCGCCGCGATCACCGCAACGGCGACGGCAAACTGAAGCAGCGGCAGCAGCCCGACATAGACCCCCTCGAACACCCGGATTGTCGCCACCTCGATGTCGCCGGCCTGCAGCTTGCGGCTGTCGGCGGTGAAGACCGCCAATAGTCCATTCTGGATGATCACCGACAGGCCGAAGGTGACGAGAAGCGGCGGCAGCAGATCGTCGCCCAGGGTGCGATTGAGCACCAGCCGCTGCAATGCGTAGCCGATCACGGCCATCAGGGGCACGACGAAAGCAAGCGAGATCAGGGGGCCGACGCCCAGCGTCTCGGTGGTGACCAGCGCCACATAGGCCGCAAGAACGATGAGGTCGCCATGCGCGATGTTCACGAGGCGCATGACGCCGAAGATGAGCGACAGCCCGGCGGCAAACATGGCGTAGAGGCCGCCGACGAGCACGCCCTGCAGGATGACGTTGATCCAGTCGATCATCGGCGCTTCACGGCCCCGCTCCAATCCCCAACCGGCTCGCCGCACGCGGAGGAAAGTTCACACTCCGAAATAGGCGGCGGCAATCGCCTCTCTGGTCAAATCCTTCGCCGCGCCCGCGAGCGCGACGCGTCCCTCCTGCAGGCAGTAGACACGCTGTGTCGCCTTGAGCGCCTGGACGACGTCCTGCTCGACCAGCAGCAGCGAGGTGCCCTGCGCGAGGATCGTCGGCAGCCGGGCGTAGATGTCGCGCACCACGATCGGCGCCAGGCCAAGGCTGATCTCGTCGCACAGCAGCAATTTCGGATTCGACATCAGGCCGCGCCCGATGGCCGCCATCTGCTGCTGCCCGCCGGACAGCGCCGTGCTCGGCACATGCGCCCGTTCGGCCAGCGTGGGAAAGAGTTCGTAGACGCGGCGCAGATTCCAGTAGCCGGGGTGCTTCAGCTGGCCGCCGATCAGGAGATTTTCTTCAACCGTCAGCGAGGGAAAGAGCGCTCTGCCTTCCGGCACGAGCGCGATACCGCGCGCGGCAATGGCATGGGCCGGCGTCCCGCCGATGGCGGCGCCGTCGAACGTGACTGCGTCGCGCCGCGTGCGGATCAGACCGGCAATGCTGCTCAAGAGCGTGCTCTTGCCGGCGCCGTTGGCGCCGACGACTGCTACCGCCTCGCCCGCCTGAACGTCCACCGACAGATCGAACAGTGCCTGGAAATCGCCGTAGAACGCATCGAGATGCCGCACGGCGAGGAGCGGCGGTTCAGACATCGGTTTCCATTCCCATGTAGATTTCGGATACCTCCGGGCTGCGGATGACGGCGCGCGGATCGCCCTCGGCGATGAAGGCACCGTTGTGCAGCACCAGCAGGCGATCGATGCTGGCGAGCAGGGCATGCACGACGTGCTCGATCCACACGATCGAGACGCCGGCGCGCCTGATGTCGGCAATGAGATCGATCAGGGTGTGGCACTCGCGTTCGGTCAGACCGCCGGCGACTTCGTCGAGCAGGAGTACGCGCGGACTGGTGGCCAGCGCACGGGCGAGTTCGAGCCGCTTGCGGTCGATCAGAGTGAGGCTGCCGGAACGGCGGTTGGCTTTCTCGGCGAGCCCGCAACGTTCGAGGATATCCATGCAGCCGTCGTACACGTCGCGCTCGCGGTGCCCGGCGCCGAAGGCGGCGGCAACGACGAGATTTTCGAATACGCTCATGCCGGCGAAGGGCAGGGGAATCTGGAACGAGCGGCCAATGCCCATAATGCAGCGCTGCGCGGGAGAAGCCTGCGTGATATCGCGGCCGGCATAAAGCACGCGGCCGGAATCCGGCGCCACGGTGCCGCTGACGATGCCGAACAGCGTGGTCTTGCCGGCGCCATTCGGCCCGATGATGCCGAGCGACTCGCCTTCCGCGAGCGTCAGGTCGATATCTTCCGCTACGATGATCGCTCCGAAGCGCTTGGAGACCTTATCCAACGCCAGGATGGGTGTATTCATCGCCATCACGCCGCGGCATATCGGTCAGGCAACACTGCGGGTCCCTCCCTGCCCGGGAAGGGACCGGACGAGCTAAGAGACGTTACGACAGGAGTTCAAGCTTGCCGCCGACCGGAATTTCCGGCGCCGATGCGTTCTCCGTGATCACCAGGTCGAACTCGCTGCCTTTGCGCTGCCACTGGCCGGCGACGAGCGGCGTTTTGGTGACGTTCTTGACCGGCTGGCCGGTCCACTTCACCGGGCCGACCATCGAGTGATAGTCGGTCGCAACGATGGCGTCGAGAATGGCCTTCGGATCGATGCTCTTGGCGCGCTTGAGGACATCGATCGCCACCTCGAACAGCGCGTGCTGGTAGCCGATCGGCTGCGTCCACGGCCGCCTCGTCGCGTCGATGTAGGCATCGGTGAGTTCCCGCGCGTTCTGGCCGGTCAGGCCAGACTTGAACGGAAACGTCGGCGTCCACCAGATCTCGGTGGTCAGGCCGTTGCCGCGCGGGCCAAGGGAGGCGACAACGGAAGGAAACAGCAGCGCCTTGCCGATGGTCACGATCTTGGGATGGAAATTCTGCTGCGCCGCCTGCGACCAAAAGGTGGCGTAGTCCGGCGGGATCATGTTGCCGACGACGATCTCGGCGCCGGCGCTCTTGAACGCCGAAATCTGCGAGGTGAAGTCGTTGTTCATCACCTGGTAGCGGCCGGGATCGATGAGCTTGTAGCCGGCCTTGGTGAGCGCCGGCGGCAGCCCGCGTTGCGGATCGCTCCAGGCGTTGCCGTCGGCGTCATTGGGAAAAAGTCCGCCCATGATTTTGTTGGTCGGCGCCCCGTCCCAGATCGGCAGATACGAGGCGATCACGTCCTCCAGGCCCCAGAAGAAATGATAGGTCCAGGTGAAGCCTTTCTTGGGATCGCCGTTGCGGCCGAAGAAATAAGGCTGCCACGGGCAGTTCGTGGTGACGCAGGGGACCTCGTTCACCTCGGCCTGGTCAGCGACCGGGTTGGTGGTATCGGGCGCGGACGACGCGACGATGAGATCGACCTTGTCGCGCGTGATCAGCTCGGCGGCGACTTCCGCGGCGCGCGTGCCGCTCGACTGACTGTCTTTGCTGATGATCTGGACCTGATAGGTGTTGCCGCCGCTCTGCAGCCCCGGTTTGAGGATCTTGTTCATCTGGTCGATGATGAACCCATCGCTCTCGCCGAAACCGGCGAGCGGCCCGGTCTTCGGGCTGACGTGCCCGATCTTGATCGTCTTCGACTGCGCGTTGGCGGGGATCACGCGCAGGACGGCGGGCGCCGCGAGCGCGCCGACGCCGCCCGCGATCACCGCGCGGCGATCGATGCCGGCGCGGGCGGCGGACTTGTTTGCGATGTTCGCATTGTCACTCATGGAGATCCTCCCTTTCAGAGACTCTGCATGGATTTGAGGTGCTGCGTCAGCTTGGCGCGCAACGCGGCCTGTTGACCGGAGCTCCATTTGCGGAAGCCTTCGCCGGATTTGAAACCGAGCTTTCCGTCAGCCACGAGCCTTCGCAGATAGGGCGACGGCCGGGGCCGGCCGTCGATGGCCGGCAGCACGATGTCGTGGATGGCGAGCGTGAGGTCGGTACCGACCAGGTCGGCATTCTCGAGCGGGCCGAGTACGGGGAGCCTGCGGCCGAACGAGGCCTTGATGACCGCATCGACCGTCTCGGCATCGCAGACACCATGCTCGACCAGCGCGATGGCTTCGCGCCAGAGCGCGTGCTGCAGCCGATTGCCGATGAAACCGGGCACGTCCTTTTTCACATGCGCGGGCTGCTTGCCGGCGGCTCTGTGCAGCGCCGTGGTCCAATCGATCGCCTGGGGCGAGGTCCATTGCGTCTCGATCACTTCCACCAGCGGCACCAAATAGGGCGGATTCCACCAATGGGTGCCGAGCGCGCGCTAGCGCCCGGCGAGGCCCTGCATGATCGAGGTAATCGGGATTACCGACGATTGCTGGCGAGAATGCATCGCTGCCTACGTGGCGTTCGATCTCGGCAAAGAGCTTCTGCTTCAGCGGCGGGATGTTTACGGCTCAAGTTCGTCGCTGTCCGCCAGTAAAATCAGACAGTTAGTGAACTTGAGCAGCACTCGTTAAAGGCTTTGGGTAACGGCCTGGGTAACACCGGAGGCATTACCTAGAACCGCAGCCGCCTGCGCGTTTGGTCGCCGAAAGGTTCTGTTAACTCGCGCCGGGTTTCAATCAGCCGCCGGAACTGGACCTCCGGCATTTACGCGCAGGAGACCTCGGCTTGCCAACCTCGCCGCGCGGCACGGCCGGGGTCTCTTCCCTCATCTCAGGTCTGCGTCGCGCTTAGAACCGCGGATATGTATTTTTTTCCTGATTGAACGATTGTTACAACTCAACCTCAAGTAAGCGCGAAATTGCACGCAAATTGGGATGTCGGGGCGCTTTGGGAGGGGCGCCATGTTTGTAAGCGTGAGTAGGGAAGCGAGCGAGTGCCGTCTGTACGCCGAACATTGCGCAGATAAGGCCCGGCTCCAATCTGACCCGCAGCTTCGTCAATGCTTCC
>CAWCKP010000008.1:0-385749 GCA_963796165.1 uncultured Acidobacteriota bacterium | reverse complement strand
ACCGCCGGCTCTCGAGCGAGAGCACGCGCAGATTCCCGAACCCTTCACCGGCCATGGATGATTTTCCCGCTACGACAGCGTGCGGCTAGTGTAGAACGCGAGGGCACGAAGCGGGAAGTGAGGATTCAGGCCAACGCTCCCGCTCATGCTCCCTCAGCCGCCAAGCCCACAGGGGACTTCGATTCGAGAAGCACCGGTTCCTTGCCACGCTGTGGAGACGCGCCATAGGTGAGGTAGAGAAGGGCGCCTGTAAAGAGGGCACCCGATACGACATTTCCAATGGTTACCGGCAGCTGGCTCCACCACCACCATTGGCCAACGGAGACGGGCGCGTGAAAGAACATTCCCGCGGGAATCAGGAACATGTTGACGATCGAGTGTTCATACCCATGCGCGAAGAAAGTCATGATCGGCAGCCACATCGCGGCCACTTTGCCCAGCGTCGATCTCGACGCGAACGCTAACACCACCCCCAAGGTCACCATCCAGTTGCAAAGAACCCCCTTGACCATCGCAGCCATCCAGCCTTTGTAGCCCAAGGCCGCATACTCCCAGGGTCTTCTTCAGCGCCGCTTGCCGCACCAGCTCGCCCAAGGCACCACCGTCAGAGGTCATAAAGTTCGTCACGGCCAGATAGAACAGCAGAGCGTACACCACGCTCCCGATCAGATTGCCGAAATACACCCAACCCCAGTTGCGCAACAACTCGCCAAATCGCACATCACCCGACAACAATCCTGCCGGCAACAGGGCGAAGTTGCCGGTGGCCAGCTCCAAACCGAGCAGAACGAGCATCACGAAGCCCACGGGAAAAAGGACCGCCCCAACAATTGGAGGCAAGCCCTGCGACAGCACCACCATTACGAGCGATGTCGCATACCCGAGAAAAACGCCAGCCAGAATTCCCCGTATCATCAGGTCCCGCACCGATAACGTTGCTTTCTTACGCGCGGCTTCGAGCATGTCGGCAACTAACTGCTTCGGAACAACATAATCCATCAGAGTCTCCTCGATTACTGCATCTCCGGCTGCGATGAATCCCCAAGCGGCGGGTCAACCGATACTGGCTGATCTGTCGCAGTGGCCTCCGGAACCAACGATGGCTTGTCGTCCTGCGCTCCAATCTCGGGATCGAGGCACTGAATCAGTTTGGCCACCACTTCAGGTAAGTTGTTATCCAGCGGAACGAATTCCATGACCTCTTTGCCCTCGGCAGCATTAGGACCGGTGCACCCGCCCGTGTAAATGGCAACCGCATCTACTGTCTTGCCATCGACCCTTGCCTTGAATCCACGGAAGCCGATGTCCGCCGCCTGATGGTTCCCACATCCCGCGGGGCAACCTGACCAGTGCAGACTGACTGCGTGCCCCACAGTCCCAAGCTTCTCGTCCAACAGGCGCGACAACTCCGCAGCTTGCCCCTTGGTATCGATCTGGGCCAGGTTGCAGTAATCCGTCCCCGTACAGGCCACCACCTCTCGCCGGAAACGACTGGGGTTCGGAGAAAGCTCCTGCAGCAGATCTTCTTCCAACAGCGAATCCAGGCGGTCGTCGTGAATATTCGCGAGAATGGCGTTCTGGCCGGTCGTTAGCCGGATCTCCCCGTTTCCATATTCCTCTGCGAGACGCGCCATCTCGTCCATTTGGTCCGGGTACAGCCGTCCCATCGGCACGCACAGACCCACCGACCGGTAACCAGGCTGTTTCTGTGGCGTGATTCCCAGATGATCGGAGTGATACTGGCTGCGCACGTCCCGGCCCGCGGGTTCCAAGTAGTGATCTACTCGTCGTGCCAGCTCTTCTCGAACCCGTGGCAGACCCCACTCTTCAATCAGGAATGCAAAGCGGCACTTCGAGCGTGCGTCACGCGGTCCATGATCGCGGAATATGCCGACCAACGCGGCGACGAGATGCGCCGCCTTCGGAATCCATACGAACACATCCAGGGGAGACGCAATCGTGAACCCGCCTGATCCCATCTTGCCGCCGACCAGCACGTTGAACCCCACGCGATCCCGGCGCATCGCAGGAACCAGTGCGACGTCCTGCGACTCATCGTGCGTGCAATTCTCCACGCAACTCGTAATGGTTATGTTGAATTTTCTGGGCAGGTTGGTGAACTCGGGATTGCCGTTCTTCCCCACCAGGATTGAATCCAACTCCGCCACCACGAGCGAAGCGTCAAACAACTCGTTCAGCGTGAGACCCGACAGCGCGCATCCATTGATATTGCGCACATTGTCCATGCCTGTCTGAAGGGAATGCAGGTCAACTCCGCGAAGCTTCTCCCAGATTTCGGTCACGCTCCCCAACTCGAATCCCCGCAATTGAATCTGTTGCCGTGTCGTGATGTCGAGCACACAATTCCCCAGACGGCGTGAAAGGTCCGCGACCGCGCGCAGCTGGCAGCTGCTGGTGAATCCGTTCGGCATCCGGACCCGCATCATGAACTTCCCCGGCGTGGGCTTGCGGAAGAAGACGCCCACCCACTTCAGCAGGTCCTTTTCCGAATTAGTCAGCGATTCGTAGCCCTGCCCGATCAGTCGAGGCAACTGTTCACGAACTAGAAGGCCGTCCCCTCCCACCGACGCTTTGGTCGCCTCAACTGCATTGCTGCCAGTCCGCATCGCCACTCCCTCGCCCTAGCTTGCTCTGGTTCGAGATGGGCCGCGATTCCGACGCCTCCCGATCCCGACCCTTTACACATAGCGAAGTCGCTCGGTTAACGGAAACGCAAAAAATCGATGGAGCAGATAGGCAAGAAGCGCGATGACTTGAGATGCCAGCAAACAGCCTGTTTAGCAGGTTGTGCGGGTGCTCCTAGAGGTTCTGCTGATGAGTCGGATCATTTCTTTGCATAAGTCTGCAGTCAGCGCCCGCTCTCCGGAAACCCCCAATCAGCCGAGATCTCGCTTGGGAGAATTCAGGAGTTGCGCCGCGGTCCTCACAGCGGGCCGACCGTTCCCGTATCATGGACTACGCGGTTGAGCCACTTCCCAAGTCTTGCGTGGGATCGGCACACGAAGAGCCGGAAGCCGAGGTATCCTGGCCATTGTTGTGTTTCATTCGTTCCGCATAGCGGCCTTCCCATTTCGCCCAACGCGCACGCTAAGGTGCCACGATTCGTTCAGCCCGCCTACAATATTTTTCTCGCTCGTTCGTCTACACCAATAGATGGACGAGGCGCTGAGAAAACACTGGCCGATGGCGGAGCAGGACCATCGGATCTCCGAGGCGATCGCGCGGGAACAGTCCCGGCTTCGTAACTTCATTCGCAGGCGGGTCGCCGACGCAGGCGACGCCGAAGACATCCTTCAGGATGTCTTCTACGAACTCGTCGAAGCCTACCGGATGATGAAGCCGGTCGAGCAGGTCGGCGCCTGGCTGTTTCGGGTCGCCCGCAACCGCATCACCGACCTGTTCCGCAAGAAGAAGCCGGGAGGCATGCGCAGCGAACCGGCGACGATCGCGGAGGATGGAGAGGAGCTGCTGCTCGGAGGATCTGCTGCCTTCGCCGACGCCGGACCCGAAGCCGCTTACGCGCGCAGCGTGCTGCTGGAGGAGCTGGAAGACGCCCTCGACGAATTGCCCGAGGAACAGCGGGAGGTATTTGTCGCCCACGAGTTGATGGGTACAGCTTCAAAGAGCTTGCCGCGCAAACCGGCGTCGAGCGTGAATACGCTGCTCTCGCGCAAACATTATGCGGTGCTGCATCTGCGGGAGCGGCTGCAGGCGATCTACGACGAATTTCGAAAGCATGAGGGAATGAAAACATGAAAAGAAATCGGTTTCGCAGAGGATTGAAGTTCGTAGTGCTTCGCAGTTTGGCCTCGCCGTGTTTAGCTTTGTGGTCATGGCCTGTGGAACTGGCTGATGCCGGCTCTTTTCGGCTGGCATCTGATCACCTTCTGGCAGGCGCTGGGCCTTCTGGTGCTGAGCAAGATTCTCTTTGGCGGATTCCGCGGCGGCCGGCCGCCATTGGGCTGGCGGCGGCCGCATGATGGAGCGCTGGGAGAAGATGACGCCCGAGGAACGGGAGAAATTCCGTGAGGGCATGCGCGGACGCTGCGGACCATTCGGACCCGCGGCAGCGGAGCCGAAGGTCTGACGCGAGGAAGAATTTCGGGACCCAATGCGCCCCCCCGGTTCTTCATGGTTCTCAGGTTCTTCATGGAGAGATTGATGTTCGCTTTTTGTTCGTCTACAATAGAGCCGCCCTCGGCTGCGAATTTCGGGAGATTGAAAGTATGCTAACAGTAACTGTCGAAAACTTCGAGGAAATCACCGTTGTGCACTGCCTGGGCAGGATTGTGCGCGGTTACGACCACGTTCTTTTGTGCCCGGCTGCGCAGCAGGTAGGACGGAATGTCGTGCTCGACCTGACGCATGTGGATGCAATTGACGCCGCCGGAATCGGAGCCTTGGTTTCTCTGCAAGCCGCTGGTGTCTCTATTCAGTCCGATGAACCCCACCCGACAGGTGGAGAAATATTGAAGATCACCAACTTGGACACCATCTTCGAGATCTGCGAATCTCGCGAGGGTTTTGATGAAACGAGTACGCTGCTAGGCGGTCAGATCCAACATTTTTATTGCGCAAAATCCCTTGCGGAGGGGGATTCGCTCGATGTTGAAAAATCCGCTTCGTCCCTCCGCCTGACATGCAGCATTTCTCATCCGATGGCGGCAGGATAGCGATTGTGGACGGAGAGAAGCTTCAACGGCGAGATTCGAATTTCTAGGTCTGGCGGGCCAAAGAATTACAATACTGCCGGTCCGGAACTGGAAATGGCAGTTCTTGTCGCAGATGAGCTGGGCTGCGGACGGGAAAAGCTTGTCGCGCTGCACAATCTGCCATCCTGATTGCGACTCTTGCGCTCGATTCAAATGGCAACCCGAGAGTCCTGCACGAAATGTCTTCTGGCACGGGTTGGTTTCCAGCATTCTGCCGTCGCCGGATGGCCGGCTCCTCGCCTTCACCAAGGAGAATGTTCGTACACGACGTGATGCTGCTGAAAATCCCTACTCTATCTTGAGGCCAGGCTGTGTGCGAGGAGTGTGCCTCTCTTGCGAGGCAAGGGGGATCCGTATGGCTCACAAAATTGTTCGGCTTATCGATCTTGGTGGGGATTGCGAATATCGCCTCATAGGCTGCTTGGACTTGGCATCTTTGCGTCGGTGATCCCATGAACGACCAGATTTCAAACCGGCAGCCGCATGTGCTTAAAACGCAGTGTGACATGGACCGGAACCCACACTCTTCAGGAGACACAGTCGGTGTGCCGAACCCTTCGAAGCAACGCTGGAATTAACAAGGGCAGACACATTACCATGTCTGCCCTTCTGCCGCCCGATAACCAAGTTAGAAATCGAATTTGAACGCAAACATGAGATTCCTGGATCTGACTGCCCGTGATATTTCCGAACGTAGTAGCTGTGAGCTGTATAAATATTCGGCGCGGCCAGATTGGGATGGTTGAATGCATTCAGGAAGTCGGCGCGAAACTGTAAACGCTTTGACTCGCCGAACAGGAAGTTCTTTTGCAGACTCAGATCCAAATCCACATAGTGAGGTCCTAATGACCGGGCCCTGTGCGGGGCAGGTGCGAAAAGTTTCCCGGGCGCCTCCGGTGTGAATGTGTTATTTGCATTCGAAAACCACTGGAATTGATAGCCCGCGCCAGTGTTTACGATCTGGTGTATGTGCTACTGGACCGGACCATTGCAATTCGGACGAGCAGAACCCGACCCGGCACCGTCGTTGCCGGTGAAGGTGCCAGAACTATCAGGTCCGTAGACGGCGAGCGGAATCAGCCTATGATAAGAAAATATTGGACCCAGCGACCAGTTTCCAACTACCGCATTGACTGCCGCAGGAAGATCATGGCCGAAAGGTTTTCCTCGCCCCACGGGCCGTTCCTAAGGCCTGTAGCCGCTTCAGCCCCGGCTGGAATCATAGTAGCAACGCGCCCAGTTCGATTTCGATCGTAGAGGTTCTGCCAATAGGGATACGAACTCGTGGTCTCGGAATTCGTACTGTAGGTTCCATAGTAGCCACTGTTGTTGGTCATGCACTTACCAAACGTGTAGGCGAGCTGGCCTTCCAGTCCTCCACTGATGCGCTTTTGTAATACTGCTTGCAAAGCGTCATAGCGCATGGTTCCGACCGACGCCGTATCGTAAACATCAGCGAAGCTGTTCGGGCCATACCCTAGACTGTTTCCGCCGGCATCGACTCCGTTGAAACCTCCGATGAACGGGGTATTGTCAGTTCCCAGTTGCAATTGTCCGAGATCCAGTGGCACACCAGGTGCGTCACCTTCTGACCGACATAACCAACCTGCGCAGTGAGCGTTGGTGTAACTTGATGCTGGATCGAAAAATTCCATTGTTCCCCGACCGCCGGCTGCACCACCGGATCCCAGGCGAACATAGTCCGCTCGGAAACCGATTGCGGTTGGCGTGGCCCCGCCCGTAGCTCCCGCCTCGGTGATATAAGGTGTAGCGCCTGGGTTGTAGTTGTTCGTGCCCCCGATCTGGGTTGGCGTGTATGGCGGATTACGGGGCAGACGCAGATTGGTCCCGTGCCCTCCAGATAGGATGAGACGCTAAACGCTCCACGGATAACGGTTTTTTCTCAAATACTGCTGGAGTCCAGGAGAATCCAACCCGAGGTTCAAACTCTCCGAGTCCATCATATTTGCTACTGTAGAGTCCTCTGCCGTATCCGTTCTTGCCGACAATGCCGGTGCCGATGGCGCTGTTTCCGGGAAACTCCACGACGCCGGTCGTCGTATCGACATTCACCTGACGATTGTTGGTTTCGATCCATGGAGTACGTGCCTCATAACGCAATCCCAGATTCAAAGTTAGGCCGTCGGCTATATGCCAATCGTCCTGCACAAAACCAGCCAACAGCCAGTCCCTTTGATGGAAGCCGCCACCCACTTCGCCTCGAGCCACGGAATCGGGCAAGCCCAGGGCGAAGCTCGCTCCCGCATCGCCGCCAGATTGTCCATCGCCTGCTTCAGAGGTGTAGTTGTTGGTGAAGCCGATGTCGCCCAGTACTCCGGCATTGCCTGGATAAGTAATGTTTAGGCGGTACCGATTCATCTGGAATCCGAATTTTGTATTGTGGTGGCCGTGACTCCACAGAAGATTGTCGGATACCTGCCAGACGGTGGAGGCGAACTTTTGGATGATCGCGCCGTTTCCTATACTGGAGTAGTTGCCGATGCCGTTTCCGTTGCTGGCGGCACTTGTGAATGTGATACTTGGCAATCCGTTGATGCCGCCTTCACTGTACCCGCGATACCAGAGTTAGCGGCGAGCGTGCCGACGGACGAGGCAAAGGTCGTATTCGGGCCATAAGGCAAGACGTAGTTCACGCCAATGCGAAAATCGTTGAGCAGTGACGAAGTGAATGTATGCGTCTCATCAAAAGCAGTGTTGTCGATATGTGCTTCCGAACTCGAGTTACCGCCAAGCAGGAAGGAAGTCGTTAGGGGGTCGATTTCCTTGCCCCGTGAATAGCGGGCGAAAAGGCGGTCCTTGTTCCAGAGACGTTGTAGTCGACTTTGAAATCTTCCTGATCGTCGTTGTTCTGGCTTCCATTGAGAACTACAGCGCTATTGGGCGCATGGGGAGTTGGTTGTGGATAGAGCGACGAGGCCATTAACACCTTGAAGGCATTGTCAAGTCGGTTGGGAGGAATGATGTTGCCTTGGAAAGGAACGGGGCTCCCGGATAGGACGCACGGTGTACCGCTGATGCCCGTGCCTGGAACGCAGGGGTCGTAGATTTGCACGCCATTGGGATTTGCCGTCGTGGGAGTCAGCAGGGCGCTAGATTCCTCCGCGTTCGGCAGTTGATAACACGGTCAAGCCGCTTGCCGCAGGTGGATGATCGAAGCGGGAACCTTCATAATCAGCGAAGAAGAACATTTTGTTCTTGATGATGGGACCGCCGATTGTGCCACCAAACAGATTCCAGCGCATCTGTGCTTTGGGGAGACCGATCGTCCCTTGTGGATTAGGTAAGAATCCGTTTTGCCACGAGTTTGCATTGAATTTATCGTTGCGGATGAATTCAAAGACATCGCCATGGAAGGTGTTGGTACCCGATTTTATTGAGGCGCTCACCACCCCGCCCTGAAAATTGCCGAATTCCGCCGATGCGTTCTGGGTGATGACATTGAACTCTTGAATGGCGTCGGGCGATGGGGTGAAACCCACCGCGTTTTCCGAAGCCTCATTGTCATCCACGCCGTCGAGGATAAAATTATTCGACTCTTCGCGATTGCCATTGATATACGGGCGCCCGCCTCCATTGCCCGCTATCTGCTGCGAGGTTTGGGATCCAGTGTTCATGGTCTGCGGATCGATGGTAAGCGCGCCCGGACTAAGCAGCGTCAACTGCACGAAGTTACGCGAGGCGAGCGGTAGATTGTCGTTTGTCTTGGAATCGATCAGCGTTCCTACTTGCGCGCTATCCGTCTGCAAGTTCGGCAGGGTATCGATAACTTCCATAACCTGGTTTACACCTTGAGCCGGAGTTTGAAGTTGAAGCGGGCGATTTGATCGAGCACCAACGTGACCGCGGACTGCTTAGTTGTCTGAAATCCAGTCGAGGTTACCGTTATTTCGTACGTGCCAACCGGCACGCGCTGAAGATTGAAGACGCCGTCGGGATTAGATTCGGTCGCGTAGGCGGTGCCGCGCTCCACATCGCGAGCCACCACGGAAGCGCCAACCACGGAAGCCCCGGAAGGATCGGTCACACTTCCAGTGATAGTGGCGGTGACTTCCTGCCCCCAAGCGGGGCTCACCGCGAAAAATGTGGCGAACAGGGTTGCGAACAACGTTCGAGCGATTATCGAGGACGCCTTCGACTGTGTCATTTCCGTCTCCCTCTTTTCAAGCCTTCGCCTTGCGTGACTCTCAGCTCAATCTTCCCAACGACCAGCCAAACCACGATCCATTCCTGCCAAACACCGCGCCGCTTGCGCGGAAAATACGGACGCGCGAACCGTTCGCGCTCTACTCCTTCATGACTCCGTACTGAAAACGCGGAGGTAATTTCGCGCCAAACTTTTCCGCCATGGCCAGCGTCAGCGCTTGCGGCACGATCACGGAAGTAATTCCTTCCCACGGCTCCGGGACTGCACCGATGGTTATCGGCAAGAATCTCTCTGACTTCTGCTGCTCTTGGTTCTGCCGGTCTTCGGTTGCAACCAAAATTACCTTGCCGCCGCGCGCGTGACAGTCGTGGGCGAGTTCGACTCCTAAGCCGGCCGCCCGTCCCAGGGCGGAAATGACGGCGACGTGCGAGCCGTCGACGTCGAGGATTGGCCCATGCCGAAACCCGCCGCCGGAGTGGGCGGCAGCACGATGGCCGGTCATCTCGCGAATACACAACGAGCCCATGATGGCGCCTCCGTACGCCGGCCCCCGGCCTACAAGCTCGATATTCGCGGCTCCGGCGCAAAAGCTTTCCAGTTCTTGGCGCAGGCTGAATACCTTATCGAGCGCGGCAGCGTAAGCTGCGCTCGCCCGCTCTGCATCTTCGCGCCACGGCCGGCCAAGAATATGGGAAGCAAACACGATGCTTGCCGCCGTAGCGTTGGTAAATGTCTTGGTGGCGTTGCCGTATTCCGGCCCGGCCAGGATCGGCAGTTTTACTTCGACCGACGACCAACATGTGCTTTTTTCGTTATTGCAAAGCAAGGCGAGCGGCAGCTTCGTACTGCTTCGGCAGAGCTGCACAAGTTCCGCGCTCTCTCCTGAAGTGGTCAACAAGATGGAAACCGCGGCCTGTTCCCATACCGGACGCGAGTAGTGCAGCCACTCACTGGCATCTGCCGCGAAAGCCAACCTGCCGCACGACCGTAAGAAAGAGGAAGCGACCATAGCGGAGCAATAGGAAGCTCCCATTCCAACCAACATTACCGGGCCGGCGGAAAGCGCCATCCGTCGCAGTTGTTCCAGCGCTCCCCAAATCGGCTTTTCTTCCCGATAAGCCCGCAGCAAGTGGCCAAGGCGCTCCGGCTGTTCCCGACATTCCATTTCGTAAATGGATGTCATGCTCCGGGTCAGCATTTCTGTCGGCGGTTCTACTCCGGCGATCCAGCGCGACTCTTGGCCTGCCCGGCTTTCCATGGATTCCCTCGGTGAATCTGCCAACGGACACCCTATGGTCAATGTTTATAATGAATCATTATAAACTATACAGTATGATGCCGTTGAGGTAAATACGTGTCTGATTCCGGACTCTCCGCTCCGCCTCGCGTAAATCGCGGATTCATTCTTCGCATTTCGTCGATCGCAGGCTTGGGTGGCGTGTTGTACGGCTACGACATGGGCATCATTGCCGCCGCGGCCATCTTCGTCAAACGCACATGGGCGCTTTCAACGCTGATGGAGGAGTTGGTCGTCAGCATCGTCCTCATTGGCGCCATGATCGGAGCCATTGTGGGCGGGGCGATCGCCGATCGTATCGGCCGGCGGGCTACGCTGGTATGGGCAGGAGGCATCTTCATCGCCGGCTCTGTGCTGGCGCCTCTGTCGGCCAACGTCTTCGTTCTGATCGTGGCCCGCGCGATCATCGGAATCGGGATCGGTTTCACCTCGGTAACCGCGCCGGTCTATGTTTCTGAACTAGCCCCGCCTCAATCGCGCGGTATGCTCATCGGGCTTTATCAGTTTGCGCTGACGGTGGGAATCGCACTCGCGAACCTCGTCGGTTACTGGCTGGCTGCACAACAGGCTTGGAGGTTGATGTTTGGCATCGCGGTTGTGCCGACAGTCTTCTTCTTGGGAGTAATTCTTACGGTTCCTGAAAGTCCACGCTGGCTATTCGCCCACGGCCGCCCTAAGGAGGCTGCAGCCGTACTGCGTATCTATACGGACGAGATGGGGGCACAGCGCTTTCTCGATGACATTGAGCAGGGACTTAAGATGCCGATGGAACAACGCTGGAGCGCCCTCTGGAGTCCGGCAGTGCGCGGCGCACTTTTCATTGCAGTTGGACTCACCGTTTTACAACAGGTCACCGGCATCAACACCATCATCTACTATGGCCCGCAAATTTTTGAGCTCGCGGGAAGTTCCTCGCACGCCAATGCCATCCTGGCAACCCTGATCGTAGCCACGGTGAATGTGGTTGCAACGGTGGTGGGCATCGCGCTCGTTGACCGCGTTGGGCGCAAGCCGCTGCTCTACGTGGGCGTGACCGGCATGACCATCGCGCTCTTCGCGCTTTCTTTCGCGTTCGGCCACCAGGGAATGCTCGGTTCGTCGTTGGGATCAATAGCAATCACTTGTCTTGTAGTGTATATCGCATGTTTCGCGTTCAGCCTGGGAGCGATCGCTTGGATCTTGGTTGCTGAAGTCTTTCCGCTGCGGGTTCGCGGGCGCGGCGTCGCGGCCGGAACCCTCTTCTCAGGCATGGCTAACTTCGCCGTTTCGTTAACATTCTTAACCCTGATTAATATCTTGGGAAGCGCTGGCACATTCGCAATCTACGGAACGCTTTGTATCGCCACCCTGGTATTTGTGCGGTTGGTCGTACCAGAAACTCGCGGAAGAGACTTGGAGAGCATCAGCCTTCCCCAGGAAGGCTAGCCATTCGATTCGGGCGCCTTCTTGAACCAAATTCGATTTCGCTAAATTCGAAGAAGCGATCTTGGCTGCCCGGGGCTTAACCGCCCACTTTCACACCGATTCGCGATTCCGCTTTATTCATCGCTAACCGAATCGCTCCGATCAACTGCGCATCTTGCCCCAGACTACTAATAGTGAGCTTTGGCCGTACCGGCTCGTTGAACTGCTCGAGGAAGTGGCGTGTGCAATCTCGTAACGGCTCGCTCATCCCTACTCCGCCGCCCAATACGAACAGCTTGCAGTTTAGGACTAAAGATACGTTGTACACCGCATACGCCAATATTTTCGCCGAGCGATGCAGAATCCCCGCGGCAAGTTCATCCCCCGCCCGGGCTCGTTCAAGAATTTCCGTTGCGCTCAGACCGGGGCTTACTGCAACGCCGCTTTCGCTACAACAACGTAACCACTGTTGCCTGAGGCCCTCGCCGCCGATCACGCTCTCCAGCGATCCCGGAGCGCCATCCTGCGCGGCTTCCTCCGGAGTGCCCGGAACATGCATGTAACCGATCTCACCCGCTGCGAAATCCGCACCGTGGATCAACCTGCCATTGGCGAACACGCCAGCAGCAATCCCGGTTCCAATAGCAAGAAATACAAAATCGGCGACGCCTCGGGCGGCCCCTCTCCAGTTCTCTCCAATCGCTGCCATTCTTACATCGTTCTCCACCGCAGCCGGGACACCTAGGGCGGCTCGCAGCAAATTTTGCAGGGGGACATCTTTCCATCCCCTTAGATAGGAGGTCGCCACCACGACGCCCGCGTCTGCGTCCGTAATCCCGGGTGCCCCGGCAGCTACGGCCAATAGCGAGCCCCACGGCACCGAAGCTTGCTCCAGCAGAGACTGCACTCCCGTGTGGATCTGTTCGATCACCATTGCCGGAGAAGATGTTTCCTTGGTGGAGGCCGACCATTTCCCCAACATCGTCCCGTTCATGTCAGCCAACGCAACTCGCAAATTGCTTGCGCCAATGTCCACGCCGACCACGTGCCCGTATCCCGCATGAACGCGAAGAGCGCCATTGCCAGCCTCTGTCTGCATCACGACACGCTTCCGTTCCGCTCTTTCGGAAGAAGCGGCGGGGCGCGACTTGGGTATGACTATCGACGAGTGGCTCACAGTACTAAGTTATCGTTATTAAGTAAGTCGGTCAACCCAGATTCCGCCGGTGGCGCGACTAGGCCAAAGAATCGGAGGGCTGCAACAGTCGAAGAAGAGCTGGGTCGAGCGCGGTGTGAATTGCGCCCCACAATACCGCCGCAGAACCGAGCGCGCTCAATCCTACCCGTACGATCGGGTATTCACTGCCCTTCAGCAATTCCTCCACCTCCTGCAAGAGGCGCGGATGATTGCCCACCTCGCCTCCGAGAAGAATAACGCTGGGATTGAGGACGAGCGCCAGATCGAGCACGATGTCAGCCAGAAGGTTGGCTCGTTGCCGAAGGAGACGTTTGGCCTCAGCATTTCCTGCCGCCGCAAGATCGAAAACGTCAGCTGCACACTTCACCTTGGGATGCGTGGGGGATCGTTGCCGATCAGACTGCCAGCTCTTCAGGATTCCCGGAGCACCCAAAAGCTTTTCGATCTTGCCATATTTGTGGATGGCGGGGTGCTCCCTGGAGACGCTGGGCACTCGCAGGTATCCGATCTCACCCGCCGTCCATTGCGATCCATGATAGAGGCTGCCATTCACAAAAATGCCGGCGCCAACCCCCTCGCCGATGGTAATGAATACGAAATCTTTCTCTCCCTTTGCTGCTCCCCGATAATATTCACCCTGGGCCGCGAGATTCGTATCATTCTCGATGGTTACAGGGCATTTGAAATCTTTCGCAAGCATTTCTCCCAAAGGCACATTGTTCCATCCCTTGAGCGCACTCAGCGCCCTTACGACACCTTCTCGAACGTTGACGATCGCGGGTACGCCCACGACGAGTCCCAATAGTTGTTCCTCGGTGTGGTGTTGGTGGCGCAGGAGGTCGCGCACAGCCTCGCTAATCTGGTCGCAGACTTCCGGTGGCGCCGAAGACGGCCGCTCCAGAGGAATCGTCGCCTTTCCGATTTCCCGCCCATCCAAATCGGCCAGAAGAAAACGCAGGAAGCCCGGCCCAATCTCAACCGCCCCTACGCAACCTCGTTCAGCCCGGAAACGCAGTATGTCAGGCGGCCTTCCACCCGTCGAATCTCCTTCGCCGATAGGTTCAACCAGGCCCGCGAGCGCGAGATGAGCCACAACATTCGTCACCGACGGAGCGCTCAACCCGGAAGCGCGAACCAGATCGGCTTTTGAGCATGGCCCCGTCTCGCGAAGAAGTCTCAAGAGAATTTGAGCGTTGGTCTGGCGGAGAAGTGGAGGCCTCCCGACTAGTACGCGTTCTTTCGTCATTGTGCGGTCAACGACGACCCCTTCAGCCTCGGTTTCGATGCGACTAGTCATGGTAAGGCATTTCCCGACTCTTTTGAACCTCCCCGCCCTTACAGTTACTCAGGCCGAGAGATTTGGGAGAGTAAATTTCCACAGCAATGTGATCTCAACCGGTCTGTGAAAATCTGCGCCTTGGGGGGATGGGGTGCAGGGGAAGGGGGGCAACGCGTGCATCCCGAGAGTTGGAATAGGATCCCCCCTTCCCCTGCATCGGCAATGTAGAAGCATTGCAGGCTTGGATTGGAGTGCTCGGTCTTGGGGATGTCGAGTTTATGTTGGAAACGAATGTGGAAATGATTGCGGATGAAGTTTTCTGCCGGATGCCGAACAATGGCGGCCAGCAGGGGCGTCCTGCTGCTACGAGTGCCCCGCCCAAACACTCGATGTTTGCCTTCAGAGTCTCGAGCAGCGGGATGTGCTTTGCTTCACAAACGAATACTCAGATGAGGTCTGGGTTTAACAAGGCTCTACTGTAAGGAATTCGCCTGGAGCAAAGCCAGCTTCTGTAATTCGGTTGCTGCAGGAGGAGAAGTCATGATGTCAGAAGTCGAATCCGTTAGCCAGGAGCCGCACTTCGCTGCTTTCGTAGGCATCGACTGGGCGGATCAGAAACATGTGTGGTGCTTACAAGCCGCGGGCTCGGAGAAGCGGGAAAGCGGAGAGCTGGAGCATACTCCGGAAGCGGTGGAGGCCTGGGTGGGTCAGCTGTGTCAACGATTCGGCGATCGTCCCATCGCCGTGGGGGTGGAGCAGTCGCGAGGAGCTCTAGTATTCATGCTCGCCAAGTACGAGCCCCTGCATCTGTTCCCGGTGCCGTCGACGATGTCTGCCAGTATGCGCAAAGCGCTGTATCCATCGGGCAGCAAGGATGATCCCCGCGATGCCGATCTGCTGTTGGATCTGTTGCTGCAGCATCGCGACAAGCTGCACCGTTTATCACCAGACACGGAAGCGACCCGCCGGGTACAAAATCTGGTGGAGGAGCGGCGTAAGCTGGTGGATGAGAAGACCGCGCAAACCAATCGCTTGACGAGCCAGTTGAAGATCTACTTCCCGCAGATGCTGGAGTGGTTTGAGCACCTGGACACGGAGCTGGTGGGTGCGCTACTGGAGCACTGGCCGACGCTGGAAGAGTTGCAAAAAGTTCCGCCGGCGAAGCTGCGGACGTTCTTCCGCAAGCAGCACTGTCGGGATCAAGAGCTCATCGAGCGCCGCATCCTGGCGATTCGCCAGGCCATTCCTGCCATTCGGGATCGGGCGGTGATCGAGGCCAAGAGTACGGTGGTGAAAGTGATGGTGCAGCTCATCGGAAGCTTGGGGAAGGGCATTGCAGATCTAGACGAGAAGATCGAGGAGGCGGCGGCCACGCATCCCGATTTTTTCATCTTTGAGTCTCTCCCGGGAGCGGGGGCGGTGATGGCGCCGCGCTTGTTGGCGGCGTTTGGCTCGCAGCGAGAGCGTTATGGCAATGCCGGGGAAGTGCAATCCTACAGTGGGATTGCGCCGGTGACGGAGAAGAGCGGGAAAAAGAAGTGGGTACATTTTCGCTGGGCTTGTCCCAAGTTTCTGCGTCAAAGTTTTCACGAATGGGCGGGTCACTCCATCGCGTACTCGGTGTGGGCACGAAGCTACTACCAGCAACAACGCAGCAAGGGCCAGGACCACCATGCGGCGGTTCGAGCCTTGGCTTTCAAATGGATTCGCATAGTATTTCGTTGTTGGAAAGACGGAGTTGCCTATGATGAGAGCAAGTATCTGGCCTCGCTCGCCAGGCGCGGCTCTCCCTTGGCTGCCCTCGCCGCAACAGCGAAAACCCTGTGAAATCCTTGTGGATACTCAGTGGACAGGTCGTGGAGGCGATCGAAAAAATCTAAAAAAATAACTTGACAGTTAACCGGCCAATCTGAGTGCTTGACACGGCAAGGAGAGCTGAGTTGCTCCTCCTCCAGTTGAGCTTCTTGCTTGGAGAGGGAAGATGCTCTTCTGGGCACAAGTCTCCGCAAAATCGTCTTGTTTCAGACACGCCGTCACTCCGGGCGAAAGTGGGGTTGCTCTATTTCACAAATGGTGCGATAAGGGAGTTAATCCCACCGAAAAAATGGGCGCACATTAGCCGGTTAATTGACAAACTTACTCAGATGTCTGAAGGGCGAAGATTCTCAGGCTACGCTTAGGATTACAACCCTTACGTTAGCGCCTGAAGGGTCGCACCGACCCCACTTGTAACTTTGCTGCATTCGCCTGGTTTTCAGACAGAGACTAGCTCCGTCACAGCAGACCTTTAGGTCTTCAGATCCAGCTAAGACGAGATTTTGCTGTAGCTTCAACAAAAAAGCAAGCCTTATATCCACTCCCTCACTCCCGAACGGAGTGGTTTTACGGCCCAAGAAGATAAAAAAGGAAGCAAAAGGATAAACCTGATGCTTCCGAGAGGAAACCGAATTTTCCGATGCGGACTCGCTTGAGTTCCCCCCGCCCGGTTAACCTATAACACCGAACTAGGGCACAGCCGCCACTACGGGCGGCGTTGAGCGCGCACTCTCCTGTCCGCTGGAATTTACTGACGTGGCCTCGTAGTAGTAGGTCTGACCGGAAGCTACTGTGCTGTCGGTATAGGCCGTATTTGCGTCCACGCTGGGATTGATTTTGGCATACGTGCCGGTGGCGCTGGTGCTGCGGTAAATGTTGTAGCCAGCAACGTCGCTGCTGGCATTCCACGAGAGATTGACGCTGTACGTGGTTACGGTTCCAGTCCCGCGTCAGCGATTCGGCTGCCGACGAACTGTTGGCGTTGCTGGCAAATGCCAGAGTGCCAGATTCAGCCCCGCTACTGGTTGGCGTAAAAGCCACGTTGAATGTCACGCTGCTCCCGGCGGCAATGGTCAGGGGAAATGCAGCGCCCTCCAGGACAAATTGCGAATTGCTGCTGCTATCGGACGACACGGTTACGGCCGCGCCCGAGGCGCTCATCGTGATCGTTTGCGTCTGCTGTGGTCCCCACCGGCACGCTGCCGAATTCACCAGCTGCCGGACTCACTGTCAACTGGCTGGTCGCCGTCGCAGTCCCCGTGCCCGTAAGCGATTCGGCCGCCGAGGTACTGGAGGCATTGCTGGCAAACGACAGCGAACCAGACTCCGCCCCGCTGCTGGTTGGTTTGAAAGCCACGCTGAACGACAGGCTTTGGCCGGCGGCGATGGTTAAAGGAAAACTCGCTCCCTTGCAGAGCGAATTGCGAATTGCTGCTGCTGTCCGCCGAAACGGTTACCGGAGCCCCTGAGGCGCTCATGGTGATCGTTTGCGTCTGCGTGCTTCCCACCGGCACGCTGCCGAAGTTCACCACTGCAGGGACTTACGGTCAGCTGGCTTGAAGCGGCTGCCGCGTTCCCGTACCCGAAAAAGGTACGTTCAGACGAGGATTCGAAAAAAGAACACTTCCGCCGACCATGCCAGCAGACTGCGGAGTGAACGTCACTGTAAAGTCACGCTTTGCCCGCCGCCAGCGTTAAAGGCATGCTCGGCGCGCTGGTGGAAAATTCGCTTCCGATCGTCTGGAAACCTGAAACTGATACCTTCCAGGTACGATTGTTGGTCACCGTAATAGTTTTTGTGGAACTGGATCCGACCGCTCACCTGGCCAAACGAAACACTGGCCGGACTCGCCACGATCGCGTCGCTCTTTACCCCTGATCCATCGAACTGCAGCTGAAGGGTTGGGTTTGCCGCGTTACTCTGAAAGTCGTGTTTCCTCCGGCCCACCCCGTCGCGGTCGGAGTGAACGTGACACTAAGGTCGATGCTCTGTCCCGCGGCCAGCGTCAAGCGGCAGGCTCATCTCGGGAAAACCGAATTGACCTTCACGAACGAAGTTCATCGCCGTGACCGTAACGCTGGTCGCTCCGGTGTTGGTCAAAGTGATGAGCTGAGTCTCCGTCTGTCCGAGCGGGACGGTGCCAAAGTGCAGAACCGAAGGGCTGCAGGTTAATTGTTGCGTGGTGGTTTGCGCGCCCCAGGAAAATGTTGTGGCGTACACGGCCACAAGGACGACGAAGAAGGCGCGGGTAGAAAGGGAATGAGAGATGGACCGGGGGAGTCTCATGTCAAGCAGTGTGAAGTGAATCCAGCGAAGTGAAGGTCTCGACAGGACAGGTTTGGCGTTGGCCCTTCGTACATCGGCCCATACGCGGCACAATTAAATTCCTGAAATGGTCACCTTTACGGGGAAAACCACGGAGCGTGCGGAATGGCAGAAGAGTGATTCACAGTAAGATCTAACACAAAGGTTTTAATACCGCGCACCGGGCAGAAAACTGCTTATGGAGCAGGAATCTGAACATTGGAAACGATGTTCGAGTAGCCGCTTTCTTCGCTGCTGGAATTCACCGCGGTGGTTGCGTAGCAATAGTTCGTGCCGTCGGTTACGGAGACGTCGGAATATGTCGTGAGCGTGTCCAGCGTAGATCCGTTGATCTTCGAATAAGAGCCGCAAGAACCGGTGTAGATGGCGCGATAAATGTTATATCCGGAAATATTCGGTGAGCTGCTGGCGCTCCACGACAAGCTCACGCTGTGAGTCGGCGCCGCAGTGCCCGTACCGGTAGCCGCCGCCGTGGTCGTCACAGGCTGCGCATTGCTGGTAAATGTGAGGGTCGCGCTTGCCGCTCCCGCCACTTGTGGACTGAACGTCAAGAGTAAAAGCGGCACTGTGTCCGGCTGTAATGACGGCCGGCAACGACAAGCCGCTTATCGTGAAGCTCGAGTTGTTCGAACTGGCGGCCGTAACGGTAACATTGGCCCCGCTGGCATTAAGACTTCCCGACGCAGTTCCGCTTGCGCCGACGAATACACTTCCCACCGCCAGGGTAGCTGGCGTGGCGCTTAACTGCCCGGCAGCAACCGTCGCCGTACCCGCGAGAGGTATGGTCAGAGTCGGATTCGTTCCATTAGAAGTAACGGTCGCGTTTCCACTGGCGCTGCCCGCCGCTGTGGGAGTGAAGGTCACATTGAAGTTCGCGCTCTGTCCCGCTGCCAGCGTCACTGGGGTCGAGAGCCCACTTAACGCGAAACCCGCGCCGCTCACCGCGACCTGAGAAATCGTCACGCTCGAACCACCGCGTATTCGTCACCGTTTCTGACAGGACCTGGTTGTTACCCACCTGCACGGTTCCAAATTCGAGGCTCGTGGGATTCGCTCCGAGCGCACCCGGTGTAACTCCTGCTCCGGAAAGCGTCATGGATAACGCGGGATCAACCGCATTCGAAGTGATCGCCAAAGTTGCCGCTCACGCTGCCCGTCGATAGCGGAGCAAAGATGATGCGTGAACGTTGTATTCGCGCCCGCATTCAGCGCAAGCGGAGTGGAAATCCCGCTCAGGCTGAATCCGCTTCCGCTCACCACGGCCTGCGAAACTGTTGACGCTCGATGATGTTTGTTGGTCAGCGTAACGGTCTGGCTGCTCTGGCTGCCCACCGTCACGTTGCCGAAGCTCTCGCTGGTCTGGATTGAGCACCAGTTGACCATTGCTCACTCCGGTTCCGGAAAGGGAAACAGTAGATGCGCTGCCGGAGGCGTTACTGGCGATGGAAACCGTGGCGCTGAAAGCGCCCGGGCGTTGGGAGTAAAAACTATACTGATTGTGGAATTCTGACCGGCCGCGATGCCGCCGGAAGGCTGGGTGAACTTAACGTGAATACTTGCTGGAAATCGAGACGCTGGCTAATGCTCAACGGAGCCGCACCTGTATTCGACGCGGACAACGTCAAGGTTTTGCTGGTTCCCGCAGTGACACTGCCGAAATCGAGGCTGGCGCCGCTTAAGACTAATACCACCAACTTGGGCTGGTTGGTCGTCGCGGGCTTCGCAGCGCTGAATCCCTGACAGCCAACCATCGTGGCCAGGCCTAGAAAAATCAGTCCTACACCTGCACAGGATTTCTTTGCGGCGCGAAATGTCAGATTGCGTCTTGCCATCATGGAGTCTCTGGAAGTCTGCAGCCGAAGTCTGCTCGGCTGTACGGAATTCAGTCTGAGTTCCCAGACCAGATTCGAGTAGATTTCCGAAGGTTCATACTCGAACGGCCAAAAGCCAGCACCCGGTTGAAACTGTTCCCGAACTAACGTGTAGCAACCTAAAACCTAAAGAGACTACATTTGGGGACCGATTCCATCCGCAAAAGAACATGGCCTTTTGGACGTGTACCAGTAGCGAAACTAGACCACTCGACTCTGATGAAGGAAGAAGATTGAAAATCCCCGGTGACAGCAGGTTTAGGGACTCGGCCTTCAATCGTTCTTCTGATATTCGGAAGGGGCGCCTCGAACTATCGTGGGACCAGGGAACTTTGTCAACCACCATTCCCGGCACAAGTCGCCTTTTCAGAGGGGTAGATTGCTCAAGGAGCCATGCCCGCCGACAGGCCCAACTCTAGCGGGCCCTGCCTGATCAATTCGCTTCGCTGTACAGCGTCCTCCTTCTTGACGGGACCCGGCATCGATGGAGCATTATGCGCGGTGCTCTTACCGGCGGCCCAGCCGCCGTATCTGGAGGCTTCTCATGGCTACGCAAACTCGTCCGGAGGGCAAGGCCCGCAGTTTCGGGCAGAATATTGAAAGCGATCTGGCATCGCGATTTCTGCGCGTGGTGGAAGTGGCGGCCATCGCTTCGGCCCGAACCATGGGTCAGGGCGAACGCAAGCTATCCGACCAGGTGGCTACCGAGGCCATGCGCCGTACCATGGATTGCATCCCGATGCGTGGGACGATCGTCATCGGCGAGGGCGAGCGCGACGAAGCGCCCATGCTTTACATCGGCGAAAAAGTGGGTGCGGAATTTCCCGACGGAGGCGAAGTGCCGGAGGTTGACATTGCCGTCGATCCGCTGGAAGGCACCAATCTCTGCGCCACGGGCGCGCCGGGATCGATCACTGTGCTCGCCGCCTCCGAACGCGGAGGCTTGCTCAACGCTCCCGACTGTTACATGGAAAAAATTGTGGTCGGCCCTTCCTGCAAGAATGCTGTCGAACTCGACGCTCCCGTCGCCGACAATCTGAAGAACATCGCAAAAAGATTAGACCGCGACGTGGAGGATCTGGTCGTGATTGTGCTCGACCGTCCGCGCCATGAAAAACTGATTGCCGATATCCGCGCTGCCGGAGCCCGCATCCGGCTGATCGGTGATGGCGACCTCTCCGCTGGCATTGCGGCGGCCGTGATCGGCACCGGCGTGCACGCAGTCATGGGATCGGGCGGCGCGCCGGAAGGCGTGATTACCGCCGCCGCCATCCGCTGCCTCAATGGATATATGCTCGGCCGGCTGGTGGTAAAGCCCGATCAGGAAGAGCGCCTGGCTCGCATGGGCATCAAAGACAAGAATCGTATCTATGAAGCCGAAGATCTTGCTCCCGGCAAGCAACTTATTTTTGCCGCCACCGGGGTTACGGATGGCGCGCTCTGAAAGGCGTTCGCTTTTTCGGCGAAGGCACTCGGACTTCATCTGTGATCCTCACGCTGCAGACTGGCAAGGTGCGCTTCATCGAAAGCATCCACCTTGAAAAGGGTCCGGATGTGAAAGTAAGATTCGCCTAAGCCAAGCGCCTAGCGCTTCGATGAAAGGACCTAGGCCGCATGAGTTCCGCGCCTGCTCGCGCCCTTTTTCTAAGTTTTCTGCTGTGTCTCCTCGCGCAAGCGGATTCCGCTCCTGTACAGGCCGTTGTTCCTGAAGTTTCCCTGAGTGCCAACATTTCGTCCCACGTCATCCGCGAGGACGAACTCTTGCCGTTCATCATCACCATCAAGAACAAAGGGGATGGAAAAATTGGTTCAGGCATCGCCGTGAACTCCATCACACTCTGGAAACTCCCGGACAGTTACAGGCTTGATGATTCCCAGCAGATTTGTGTGGTTCCGATATTGCCGCCTCGAACCCAGCCGTGCGAAACATCGCAAGCCTTCTTGGCTTCTCATAACCTCATCGCGAGCTCCCTGGCTCCAGGTGGGATGGTTACGGTTCAGGGTTATCTGAAGCCCACGGCACTTCACAACACGTCAACTCTGACCTCGGTCGTGACCTGGGATTTTGTGAGCAAAGAGAAGGGATCTGTCGCAGTGCTCGAGTCCTCAAGGCGTGAGCCTTGGCGAGAATCAGGTGGTCGATGCGTCATGGATCGGCCGGTTGAGCCTGGATGAACTCTTAAAGATTCTTGCGGTTCCCGCTTTGCTTCTGCTGGTAGGTGCCGCAATTACGGCATTTGTCAATTTCATCAACGTCTCGCGAGAGAAACGGGCGGCGACCACCCAGGCGGTCATCGATGCCGCACGGCACATTCAGGAACAAGAGCGGGCCGTACGCGCCGAGACCTGGAAGCAGATGCTTCCCGTCAGCCACAATTACGCTGCCAAGTTCTACTTGCCGCTTTCGTTAGCTGCCGAGAGATTTGCCGACAGTCTGAAGCAATCCAATGCCAGGCTGGCATTTTTCTATCTTTTATTTTGCGGGAGAAAGATGATTTTGACACGCAACGAGATTGGGGGATTTTACTTCAAGGATCTCAGAGGCGAAAGCCTGGCGGCCGTGTGTTGGAAGAACCAGCGGTTGGCCTGTCTCGGAGAAGAGGACAGCCCTCTGTTTTTGGCCGTGCGCGACTCGATGGATCAACTGGAAGATATCGACAGTTACGAGGGCTTTGAAAAGAGATTTGCGGACGTCTCAGGCGGAGTCGTTGAATTTGCGGAGGATTCCATGCAGCAGGCGTGGACACTGTTCCAGGCGTGGATCGGGACTGGAAACGTCGCCCCAACCATTCAGTACTTGGAGGGCTTTTACGCGGTGCTCGACTTCGAGTCGAACCGGCCCTACGAGTACTGGTATGATACTCCGGCGAAACTGAAGATTACCGCGGAAACCGAGCAGCTTTTGCGAAAGCTTCTGGCAGAGGAGAAGAAGTATAGCGCTCAAGAAATTGACGGATACTTTACGAGCACCGTACGCCCGTAATGCGAGAGAACTCGCGAAAGAACTAGCGACGGGGAATCTTGGTTGCCGGGACCGTTGCTGGAATCTTTGTGGCCATGTTGACCCTCCCTTGCTCCTCTATTGTCTCATCTCTCAGATGTGCCTAGCAACCCGAATTTCACTCTCATCCGCGACTAGAACCTTGTTGCTATAAGCCTTAGATGCCGATGCTGGGCTCCTGGATCCTCTCACCAACTCTATCACGGGATCTCCCTGCCGACCGCAGGTTTACGGTTACGAAAGGCCATCCAGCAAGGCATTTATTATCAAACGTTTAGACATTTTCTTAGAAAGCTTCATCCACCCTGTCTGAGCAGGCTATTTCAGATACACCGAGCCTTTCTTCAGATCCTCGGGAATGTCGGGGAACGGGGGAAATTCCTGCGAATATCCCTTCATCAAGCTCACTGCCACCTCGGCGCGCAAGTTGCCATCGTGGACGGCAATCTTGTGCGGATGCCCTTCGAGTAGCCTTCCCACAACGAAACGCCGGCGTAGGCGCCGTCCTTACGCAGGATGTAATAGGTCATGTCCATGAAGCGCAGCTTGTTCATGTCGCCGTTGTAGTTGCGGACGATGCGCTTCAGCGCGTCCATGCCGGCCTCCTGCGGCGACATGCCATGGCGCATATTTTCAACGATGGTATGCGCGCCCGCGACCTTGATATTTTCTTCGCCGCTGCCGGTCGCGCCCGCCGAGCCCACATCCTGATCGGTGTAGCAGCCGGCGCCGATGATGGGCGAATCGCCGCAGCGTCCGGGAAGCTTGAAAGCCAGTCCGCTAGTGGTGGTGCAGCCGGAAATCTCGCCCTTATCATTCAGCGCTGAACAATGGATCGTTCCCGTCGGCGGAAACAAAACTTTGCGCACAGCAGCAAGTCGAAGTTCCGGCTCAATGCCGAGATCGGCCGCGCGCTCCTGCAGTTCCTGAATTCGCTCTCGCCAGAGTTCGGCCTGCGGTTTGCCACTTCCGGGCCGGTCGCGGGCGGCTGCCAGTGCGGATCGGCCAGACCCGGTCCCCACCAGTCGCCGGTCGAATGAAACTCCTTCCACAGTAGCCAGATCTTGCGCGAGTGTTCGGTCAGCAGGTTCTCGCGCGGAAAGCCGAGAGCCACGGCGAATCGCTCTGCGCCTTCGCCCACCAGCATGACGTGGCCGGTATGTTCCATCACGGCCTTTGAGACCAGTGACACATTCTTGATGTTGCGCACGCCGCCAACCGATCCTGCGCGCCGCGTCGGCCCGTGCATGCAGCAGGCGTCGAGTTCGACCACGCCTTCTTCGTTGGGAATTCCGCCAAGACCGACCGAATCGTCATTGGGATCGTCTTCCGGACCTTTCACCACTTTGAGGGCGGCATCGAGTGTGTCTCCCCCGCCTTTCAGAAAGGCGAATGCGTTTTCGAGATAAGCGTAGCCGTTGTTGGCGCAAACAATGATGGGGCGCTTGTGCGGTCCGGATTGGGCGTCGCGTTCTGGCGCGGCGCCTTGCTCGGTCTCCGTCTCCTTGAGCCTGGGTTCCGACTCCAGCGGCGACGGCTCCGAGAACGGAAGTCTTAACGAAATCACGGCGCGAGAAAGTCATGTTCCTCCGGCTGGTAGGAAAGCGGGAAGCATATCACGCGAGCGTGTCCAGCTGCACCTTGCCTGGCGGAGTCGATTGCAGGTAGAACAGCGGCGCAGCGCAAAGCACCTTCTGCCGGGCTTCGGCCGGGTGAGAAATGACAAAGACTACGGCGCGTCTCGAAGCGGCCGAATCAGCCGCTGGCCATCCACGGTAACGGCCGACCAGTCCGGGCTGGCGGCCAGGGGATATGTTCGTGCGAGGTCCGCTGATCGGCCGAACGTTATTGTTTTCTGGGCGGAGCGGAAGCGCAACAGGGCGGCAATATTGCCGACTTTGTCGAACTCGGGATCATCCTTCACGTAGAAAACTTCGATGTCGCGGCGGATCACCCAGGGCAATATTGCCTCGGCGACATCGACGACTTCGCGAGTCTCGCGTCCGCAGACGGGACAGTAGCTTACCAGGTGGGCGTCGAGGTGGCCGCAGCCGGAGCACTCGACGGCCTGCGCGAGATAGTTTTCGCCGATCAGCAGGGTTTGCACTTCGCCCATTTCCAGCGAGCGCAGCACGCGGCGCAATCCGGTGACGCCGCGGCCGTTGCTGCGGGCCTGGCTGAGGGTCTCGTGCAGCGCTTCGCTGCAGCGGCGTTCTCCTGCCAGTCGGCGAAAATCCGTTCCGCTTGCGTGCGGATTTCGTCGCGGCTCACATGAGCCACTTCGGCGGAAACCGGCCCAGCAATTTCTGCGAAGCATAGGAATGCAATTGCGGCTTCGAATTGCGGACCAGTGAGTTTCCTGGCAGCCCAGAATCCACTTCTCAAACATGCCTTTTTCCAAGGCGCTCCTTGAAGAAGTCGGCGACAAACTTGAAATGCTGGCGGGCCTCATCGGCGACGCGGCGCTCGGCGTGGCCTCCGTCGTATCCGGCGAAACCGTCGCTGCGGCCACGGCGGGAGAGTGGATGAAAGAATCCTTCGCGTTCGTTAAGTTCGCCCAGACGCAGATCGAACAGGCGAGCGCGATGACGATCGACCAGCACCACGCCGAGGCTGGGAAATGCTCCCAGCAGGTGCGCCAAAGGCTTCAGATGGAAATGGCGATCCACGAGAAGCTGCGTGCCGGTCAGTTGCGCGGGCAGATCATACTCGCGCCAGAAGCCTTGCGCGGAGCAGGCGAAGACCGCCTTGGCATGCGCGCCGTTGCCGCGCAAATTCTGCGACAGGCGCACGATGCGATCGATATCGGCGCGGGCCGACTCGCCGTCTTTTTCCCTGCCTTTGTCCTTACCTTTGCCCTCGACTCTGCTTTCCAACTGGCGCAACGCTTCCCGCGCCAGATCCTTGGTCAGGATCGCTTCTTCCTTGTGCGCCTTGTTGCGTGGCGCGGTGGGCTGAAAATAAAAGCTGAGAGCGCAGGCTCTCGATCTTCAAATTCCGCCAATTCATGGATTTGTTCGCGAGTAATCATTCGATTGTCCAGTCCCTTTCTGATTGGAAATGGATTTACGCGGTGCCGGTCTTGGCGAACCGTCCTTTAAACTGGCCGGACAAGCCGGGGCGATTTGCGCAGGTGATCGCGCGCGGCAGAAATGGAACTCAATACTCGCTCGGGCGAAGCGCCGGTGATGGCGGAGATCTCGTCCACGCCGAAACCTTCGATGGCGTGCAGGATGAAAGCTTCGCGATGGGCCGGCCGCACATCGCGCAGAGCGGAGGCGATCAGGCGCATCATTTCGTCGGAGCCAACGATCTGCTCCGGCGTGGCCACGCGGTCGTCGGCGATGATGGTTTCTTCCGTGATGGCTTCGTCAGGCTGATGGAATTGCAGTTCGGGCTCGTCGCTGGCCTTGACATTCGGCTTGCGCGCGGATCTTCCAGGTGTACGGCGCCGCCGTTGCTTCCATCGGGGCGGGAGAGTTCGTCGAGCGCGTCAGCGCCAAGCGGTAGAGCCAGGGTTCGAGCGCCAGGCGCTCCGGTTTTTCGCTGGCCGACTTCCCGTCCCCGCCCAGAGCGGCGGCGATGGTTTCGTCAATCACTTCCTCTTTCGTGATGGAGTCCGGCACAACCTGGTCGGCAGTCTCGCGGAAATAGATTTCGCGTTCCACGAAACGCTCCAGGCGGGAGAGATTTACGTTGACGTAGGAGCGCACGTCCTCGGCCGAGACCGTCGGCGGGAAACACCGCGGCCAGCGTCTGCTCGAAGGGCACGGAATCATTGCGCCGGGCCGAGGCGTCCTTCTGCCGGCGCGGCCACTTGTGCGACGAGCGCAGCAGTTCTTTGTGCTTGTTGACCTGCTGCAGCAGATCCTCGAACGCGCTCTTCACTGCGGCGGCGGCGCGTCGAGGCCGTGGTCTGCGCTGCCATTTGTCCCGAAGGCAGGCGCAGGTTCAGCGAAACGCTGGTGCCCTCGCGCGCGGAAATCTCCTCCACCATGCCTTTCAGTGAATGAGTTCGGGGCGGAAAACCTGCAGACGTTTTCGCAGTTTTTCGATTTGATGTTGAATATCTTTTTCTACGGCGGGAGTTTTATGAAGACGGTAACTGATGTGGACGTTCATGAGCACCTCGGGCTTGCTAACGAAGCGCGCAACCCAGTGCTTTCTTAGGCCGATTGTACACCCGCGCAATGTGGAAAACTGGAATCGACGAATGTCAATCTAGCATGTTGCGCTTTTGGAATTGTCAGCGAAGCCTGGGGATTTAGCGAAATAGCTCGCACGAATTTGCAGCCTGGCATGCGCCAGATATGATCCGGGACTATGAAACTGTCAAAAATTCTTGCTGTCTCGCTCGCTGGCGGCTTCGGCGCTGCGCTCAAGCTCCGTCGTCGAAAGAAGTCGATAGCGTCTATCCTGACGCGCACGCGCTCTATCTGGATATTCATCAGAACCCGGAACTCTCTGCGCATGAAACCCAAACCGCGGCGAAGCTGGCCGGCCGGTTGCGAAGCCTCGGCTATGAGGTGACCGAACACGTCGGCGGCACGGGGATTGTCGCCATCCTGAAAAACGGCGCCGGGCCGACCGTGATGCTGCGCACGGAACTGGATGCGCTGCCGGTGGAAGAGAAGACCGGGCTGCCCTACGCGAGCAAGGTTCACGCCAAAGACGATGCCGGGCACGATGTTCCGGTGATGCATGCCTGCGGACACGATCTGCACATGGCGGCGATTCTGGGCACCGCCGCGATCATGGCGCACAGCAAAGATACGTGGCACGGGACGCTGATGCTGATCGGCCAGCCCGCCGAGGAAACCATTGGCGGCGCCAAGGGAATGCTCGACGACGGCTTGTTCACGCGCTTTCCCAAGCCCGACGTGGCTGTAGCCTTGCATGTCGGCAACGCACTGCCCGCGGGGATGGTGGGCATCACTCCGGGAGTCTACAACACGAATGCGGATTCGCTGCGGATCACGATTTATGGCAAGGGCGGGCATGGCTCGGCGCCGCATACGGCGATCGATCCCATTGTGATCGCGGCGCGAACGATTCTGGCGCTGCAGACCATTGCGTCGCGCGAAGTGAAGCCGGGAGAAATGGCCGTGGTCACGGTCGGCTACATTCAGGCCGGGACCAAGAACAACATTATTCCCGATCAGGCTGAGTTGGGGTTGACCGTTCGCACGAGCAAACCGGACGTGCGCAAGCAGGTGCTGGCGGCCATTGACGCGGATCACCAAGGCGGAAGCCGAAGCGGCGGGTGCGCCGCGTGCGCCCTCGATCGACCACTATGAAGCGACGGACCTGGTGTACAACGATCCTGCGCTGGCGGAGCGCCTGCGAGGAGTCTCGAAGTCGGCGCTCGGAAAAGATAATGTTGTGACCGCAGAGCCGATCACGCCTCGGAGGATTTCTCTTACTTTGTCGAGCAGGGCATTCCCGGGCTTCTATTTCAGTCTGGGCGGAGCCGATCCCGAAAAGTTCGCGCAAGCCAAAGCTGCCGGGACCATGCTGCCGTCGAATCACTCTCCGCTGTTTGCGCCGGACGTGGATCCGGCGCTGCACACGGGGATTGCGGCGGAGGTGGCGGTGCTGAGGAATCTGCTGAGTGGATCGGCGGAGGAGTTGCGGAAGAGTATCGCAACGAGAAGGCTGAGCGATAGCTGGGGAGGCTCGGTTTCCGAAGCTACCGACAAACCGGGACTGCTCTCGCCGTCTCGGTCAGCCCTTCACGCGCGGTCTAAGAGTCAATCTGGGCCAGGATCGCCCTGGCTTCCGCTGCCGGATCGGCGGCTTCGGTGATGGGGCGGCCTACGACGATGTGGCTGGCTCCGGCGGCGATCGCTTCTGCGGGAGTGGCTACACGGGCTTGATCTGCGTGGCCCGCGCCCGCGGGGCGGACGCCGGGGGTCACGATGGCGAAATTGTGGCCCAGTTCTGCGCGCACGGCAGCGGCCTCGCGGGCGGAAGTGACAATGCCCTTGCATCCGTTGTCAGGGCCAGAGCGGCAGAGGCGCAAGACTTCTTCGTGCACCGTTCCCTGGAATCCCGATCTTTTCCAGATCGTTCTGGTCCAGGCTGGTGAGCACCGTCACGCCGAGTACCAGCAGCGCCGGGTTGACGGCGCGAGCGGCGTCCACCGCGGCGTGCAGCATTTTGCCTCCGCCGGCGGCGTGGACGGTTAGCATGCTGACCCCGAGCCGGGCGGCTTCATGCACGGCTGCCGCTACCGTGTGGGAATGTCGTGATACTTGAGGTCGAGAAAGACGCGCCGCCCCGACGCCACGAGATCCCGCACCAGTTGCGGACCTTCGGCGGTGTAGAGTTGCATGCCGACTTTGTAGGTCAGAGCCGAATCGCCGACGGCCGCCACGATCTTCTGTGCGGCCGCCGCCGTGGAAACGTCCAGGGCAACGATCAGTTTCGGCGCGGTCTTTTTGGGTCAACTGCATGACTAATCGAGGGGAATTCCTGCTGCCGATGCTGCCAGGGATGGGATGGGGGAGAGTCGTCTGATCCCTAGCAGTGTAATGCGTTTAGGGGAGTTGCGCTACAGGGTGGTTGATGGCGATGGTTTGGTAGACCGGGCGGTGCTGGGATGTGCCCGCTTTTCACCAGATCGAGTCTGACCTTTTGCAAGCCGCGGTGTTCGAATTTCAGGACCTGAGCGGCCCCGTAAGAGAGGTCGATGATTCGTCCTGCACGATCGGACCGCGGTCGTTTACTTTGACCACGACCGCCCGCCCGTTGCGCAGGTTGGTTACCCGCACGTAGCTTCCCAGGGGAAGCGTTGGGTGGGCGGCGGTCATGTCGTACATGTCATAGTCTTCGCCGCTGGCGGTCGGTTTTCCGTCAAAATACTCGCCGTACCAGGAAGCTGTCCCAATTTGATACGGCTTGGTTTTGCCGGTCTGGTTTCGGATTTCGGGTTTGTTCTGGCGGCCCTAGTTTGGGCTGAACTGGCCTCCGAGTTGTTCGGGCCCTGAGCCGCTCCCAGGCCGACGATCAATAAGGCGATCATCAGTCCATGAGCTATAAGTCCTCGCATTCAGTTCTCCTCGCATCTCAAAAGTCGTCCTAGCTAGGCTGTTTGGTTAAGGTTCTGTAAATGGTAGGGTGCTGGCAAGGGCTTGTCAACCCGAAAGTACATGACCTATAGTGACCTGCTAGTTATCGATATCTTACGTAACTTGTTGTTAAACATGAGTAAGGTAACTATGTCCATAAAACAATGCGGTTACATGTTAACTATATAGTAAATACAGGATCCGCAGCAGCCTGGCAACTGTCTTCATCCTAGCAATACGTACCTTGCCACGTCTCTTGGTTAATACTACGTATTGCTAGGGCAAAGGAGGATTTCCATGAAAGCTGTCAAGTATCTGAGCGGCGCGGCGATGGGCCTGGCCCTCGTCCTGGCGTCGGCTCGGCCAGCGTCGGCGCAGGGTATCGACCTCAGCAGCTTCAACATCCCCACCGAAACGGGACGGGTGGCGGTCACCTACGAGGTGACGGTGAACTGGGAACAGACGGCGACGGGAAAAATCTTCACCACGACCGACGTCGTCGTCCTGTACTGGGACAACGGTGAGATCGTCGATCAGCGCGGCACGGTCAGAGGCGCGGTCTCACTACGACCAGATGACCGACCTTGGTTACGAGCCAACGGACTATTGGGCAAATCCAATAGCCCGGACCTCGTGGTAGCAGGCTCCGCCCCTCGCGTCCGGGGAGAAGGCTGCCCGGACGCGAGCACCGCACCGCGTCGCCGGGGACCAGCACAGGCAGGGAGTCGTCCGGCCTCGGCGTCCGCACCACGAGCCGGCGTCGGCAACGCGGGCAGGGCCGGACGGCCCGCAAGGTGGCGGTTGCTGTTCTGGCCCTTCGCCGGCCTGCTCGTCGGGCTGGCATGATAGTTGGCGGGGCATGGCAGGTGGCAAGGCGGAACAGCATCAAACGACGGCGGTTAGGGAGGGCACGACCAATCCGTGGAACTCCCGCCCCCTGCCGGCCTCCCTTTCGTCGGCCGGTCTGTATGCTAAACACGGCCCCACAGACGCACACCAACCGAGGAAGCCGCCATGCCTGCCGACCATTCCCAGGCCCGGACCCGGACTGAGCCGAGGCGAACCCCGCCCCGTCCGCCGCCGCACCAGGACGTTCCGGCCCAACTACTCTTATGTTGGCTCCGCGTCTACCAGTGCAACCTGAGCTGTCCGCATTGCTGCGTGCCGATCGAGTGGCCGGATCGGCTGGACATTGCCGCCGCGGTGCGCTTCCTGGAGGACGCCCACGCCGAGGGCATCGGCATCCTCGGCTTCACCGGCGGCGAACCGTTCCTGTACCCCGAGTTCGTGCATGGCGGTGTGCCGCCGGGCCGCCGAGCTGGGCTTCCGCTTCGACAAGATCATGTCCAACGGCGTCTGGCACGAGGACGCCGGCCACCTGGAGGCGGTGCTGACGGAACTGGCGGCCGCCGGCTTCACGCGGCAAGCTGGGCCTGAGCGTGGACAAGTTCCACGGCATCCACACGGCCAAGGCGGCGGAGTTCTGCCGGGTCGCCCGCCGCGTGTTCGACCGCGACAACATCGTGTCGCTGTCCTACGCCAGCCGGCGGCCCGACCTGGGCCTGGAGCCGGTCCATGAGTTGGCGCGCGAGCTGGATGCGGTGGTGGAATGGTCGGACCTGCTGCATCGGTATCTGCTGGTGTCGCCGGAACTGACGATGACGCTGAACTGGAACCACCTGGCGCCGGTGGAGCGGGCCGAGCGGTTCACTGGGGCGTGGGACGGCGACATGGTTCGCGGAGGACTACTGCGAAGGACCGGGACAGGCGTTGATCGTGACGCCGCGCGGCGAGGTCAAGCCGTGCTGCGGCTTCGCGTCGGATCTGGACCAGTTGACGATCGGCAATATCTACAAGGACACGGTGCAGGACGATCATCCGGCGGGCGCGGCGGCACCCGTACGTCGGCAAGGTGTTCCGCGAGGGGCTGACGGCGATCCGCGACGAGATCCTGCGCGCGACCCCAACGCGCTGCCGGCGGCGACGTCGAACCATTGTTATTTTTGCTGGTACGTTCTCACCAAAAATCTGGCTGCTCTTCCTGCCGGATTCCCCGGAACCTCGCCGCCGGGACGGATGAGCCTTCCGATGGCGGGCGATGCCCCTCCACTGTCCGCCGCTCGTCCGGGCGAGACGGCGACGGCGCTGGTAATGGCGTTTGACGGCAAGACGGTATTCCTGGGGCGGGAACTTCCGCCCCAGATGCCTCTGGAGAAAGGTCGTGTTTACTTGGTGAACATCCACGGCCCCGCTCTGGTCGAGCCGCCTGCGGAGCAAATGACGTGGACGGACTATCAGTCGTGGATCAACCGGCTCCGAGGGGAGAGCTACACGCTGATGACCCACAATTTCTCGGCCTGCCAGAAGTGATTCGCCCTCGGCTTCCACGGTTCTGCGAAACCCGTGGATACCCCACAAGCCGACGCAGAAGCAGGCTATTTCCTCCTTCAGGACCACGTCCGCGAGGTCCTGTACAACGGCGCGGCCGGGGGCGGCAAGATGGGCCCGCTCCTCATGCAGCGCAAGTCGTTATCCCGCACTCGCCTAAAGTGCCGCCCGCCGTGGGGGCGGAAGTGGCCGCGCCCGCCGGACAGTAGGGGTGCTACTGAGTTGTCACGGACGGACGCGGCCACTGACAACCTACTTCGGCGGTGATGAAGTAGCGATGAGAGCCGGGCCCGGCAAGGGTGCGGTCGGAGCGATTGCCCGCCACGCCGCCGCACTCCCGATCGCCTTACGGGATTGCCGGCAGCACCCGCCCCGTCGCCTCGCCGAAGCCGACGCGATAGCCGTCGCCCTGGCACCAGCCGGTCAGCGTCACGCGGTCGCCGTCTTGCAGGAACGTTCGCTGCTCGCCGTTCGGCAACGTCAGCGGCCGGGTGCCGTTCCAGGCCAGCTCCAGCAGGCTGCCGTAGGAATCGGGCGTCGGGCCGCTGATCGTGCCGGAGCCGAGCAGGTCGCCGGGCCGCAGGTTGCAGCCGTTGACCGTGTGATGGGCGAGCTGCTGGGCGATGTTCCAGTACAGGTATTTGAAGTTGGTCGCGCAGATCCGGTGCGGCCGTCCCATCTTCTCGCCCTGCAGCTGGACTTCCAGGTGATGTCGTAAGTCCGCTGTCCCTCTGTGTGCAGGTACGGCAGCGGCGCCGGTCCTGCGCCGGGCCGGCCGTGCGGAACGGCTCCAGGGCGTCCAGCGTCACGACCCACGGCGAGATCGACGTGGCGAAGTTCTTGGCCAGGAACGGCCCCAGCGGCACGTACTCCCACTCCTGAATGTCGCGGGCGCTCCAGTCGTTGACCAGCACCAGGCCGAAGACATGTGCTCGCGGGCCTCGCCGATCGGGATCGGCTCGGCCGAGCTCATTGCCGGGGCCGACGAAGACGCCCATTTCCAGCTCGAAATCGAGCGACCGGCTCGGGCCGAACACCGGAGCGTCGGCGCTCGTCCGGCTTGGTCTGGCCGCGCGGCCGGCGGACATCGGTGCCGCTGACGACGATCGAGCTGGCCCGGCCGTGGTAGGCGACCGGCAGATGCAGCCAGTTGGGCTGCAGGGCGTTGTCGGCGCCGCGGAGCATGGTGCCGACGTTGGTGGCGTGTTCGCGCGAGGAATAGAAGTCGGTGTAATCGCCGATGTCCACCGGCAGCAGCATTTCCACCTCCGCCTGCGGCACCAGCGCCTGTTCACGCAGCGAGGCGTTGTCGCGCAGGGTCGGCTCATCGGCGCGGAGCAGCCGGCTGACGACGGAACGGGCCTCGCTCCAGGCGCGACGGCCGGCAGCAGGAAGACGTTGAGCGTGTGACTCGAAGACGGCGGTTTCCGCTCAGGATCGGGCCGTCGAAGACTCCTTGTCCACCAAGACGCCAGATCGAGAACGAAGTCGCCGATGGCGACGCCGATGCGCGGCCTGCTCGCCGACGCCAGCGAAAGACGCCATAAGGGCAGATTCTGGATCGGAAAATGCGATTCCGGCGACACGGGGACGAAGGAGCGCAGGGCGGGGTCGGTGGTCGAGTCGGCGTTCATGATGTGCGGTCCTCACAGCCAGCCCAGGGCGCGCAGGTCGTCGCGCGGCTCGTCGAAGCTGCAACTGCCGAAGGAGGTCACGAAGTCAGAGCGGGCGGCGGCGATCTCCGCCGTGGAGGCGTGCCAATCCCTCCAGCGAAGGCCGTCGTCAGTGAAGACGAACGAGGCGGCGTCCTCGTCCGCGAGCACTCGCTGCAAATCTTCCTCGCTGAGCCGGCGGGCATGGGCCAAGACGCCGGCGACGAAGACGTTGATGAAGCCGTGCATGTGCGTTTGGACGCCAGCGTCGATAATGGCGGATGGGGTGATGCAGGCCGGCGGTGAATTTCAGCGGGACGCCCGCGTCGCGGCACGCATGGATGGCGAAGGCAACCTGTTCGACCGTGGGGAACGCCGATGCTTCCAGGCCGCCGCAGCGGAGTTTGAGGCCGGCCAAGGCAGCCGGATAAGCACTTTCTCGCTTTATCCTGAACCAATGAGCGGCTGTAGATAGTGTTGCCAGAAGGGATTCCTCTGGATTCCCGGTCAGGGGGCCTTCAAAGAAGAGCGTCCACCTCGCTGGCCCAAAGCTGGAGGCCGCGAGGGGAATCCACCGGAAATTGTAGTCCGCTGGCAAGCGAATCTCACAGACATCTGCCTTGACGTGGCCAACAAAGTGCTTCGAGAACTCCTCTCCATCGCTGTAGTCTGCCCCAAACCCGCCAAAGAACTGTCCCGTGTCTTCCCCGCCGCGTCCGAGCAAGGAAAAAGGAAGCGGCAGTCCCTGTCGAATGAGTCCCCGAAGGCGTTCAACTCGACCAATCGCGCCGCGGGGATCACGAACCGCCCCAGCATCCAGGCGTCCGGCTCCTGCCGGTAGCGCGCGTAGTTGCGGATCGCCTGGTCGAGCGGCAGCCGGGCCGGCGGAAACAGGCCGGCGTAGTCGATGACGCCGGAGAGCAAGGCGCGAAGGCTGGCGTTCATGTTGTCATTGTACCAGCCCGACGCGCTGGCGCGTCGGGCTGGTAGGCGTCCTCAATCCCCGAACATCTTCAGGATCGCATCCGCCACGAACCTGTTGCCGGCGTCGTTGAGATGCACGCGGTCGACGGTCAGGACGCCGCTCTCCTTGTTGTCCGTGTTGTGCTCCTTTTCGTAGTCCTGAAATAGCCTTGCGCAGGTCGCAGACCGGCGCCTTCAGGTCCTTGGCCACCGCCCGGCTGATGTCCGCGTACTCGTCGAGCTTGGGGTCGTTGACGTTGGAGCCGTCGTTCTTCTCGCCGATGACGCTCGGCGTGCAGAGGACGACGCGGGCGCCGGCGTCCTGGCATCTGCCGGATGACCTCCCGCAGGCCGGCCTCGTACTTGTCCTTCGACGTGCCCTTGGCCGGGTCCTTCTCGCCGTGCCAGACGTCGTTGATGCCGATGTAGATCACCACGACCGTCGGCTTTTTGGCGAGCACGTCCTTCTCCAGCCGGCGCCTGCATGTCGGGCACCTTGTTGCCGCTGACGCCGGCGCCGATGACCTCGACGCCCAGGTCCTTGTGCTTCTCCTGCAAGGCGTCCTTTGATGAGGGTGACGTAGCCCTTGGGGCCGGCGCCGGCCGGCGGTGATGGAGTCGCCGAGGAAGACGATGCGGTCGCCCTTCATCAGCGGCACGGGCGGCGCGTCCGCGGCGGGCGCGGCGGCGGTCAGGAAGACGACGGCCAGGACTGGACGGCATAGTTGAAACATGGGAGGATCGCTCCGGGGTGAAAAAACGGTGGGACCAACGATCCTGAACGATACCCGGCGGCAGCCTGCTTGTAAACCAGCGCGGCGCCGGCAGGCGCAAGTTTTCCGGCTCAAGGCGTTCGATGTCCGGGAGGCGATGCGGCCTCCAGGTTGGCTCGGACGGAAAGGGTAACACGGCATGACACATCCATCGAACACTGCCGATCGCGCAGCGCCTCCGTCGCTGGCGGAGTTGTTGGCGGAATACCTTCAGGGCCAGACGGCGGCGCAGGCCGTAGGCCTGGGTTACGCCGAGCCGAGCGGCGAGGTCGAGCCTTATGAGGCCGTGCCGGTGCAGCCAGTCGATCCGGCGCGGGCCTGGGCCGACGCCCTGGCGGCCGCAGGCTGTTTCCCGGAATCCGCCAAAGCACAGTGGACGACGCCGCCCGACTGGCCGGCGCTGGTGGCAGCGCAAGAGTCGGCCGTGGCGCTGGCCTTCAGCCTGGGCAATTTCCCGCAGATGGTCCGCAACCTCCAGCCGCTGCTGGCCGGCGGCGACCTGACCGCCCTCCGCGCGGCCCGGCACGCGGGGGCCCGACGCCTGCCCTGGTGGAATGGGCGAAAAAGGAGACCGGCTATCCGCAAATGCTGCTGGCCGCCGGCGTGCTGCGGCTGGCCCACCAGTTCGATGAGGCGGCCGACCTACTGCGCCGCAAGCCGCCGTCGGAGTGGCAGGCCGCCCACGCCAATGAAGAAGCGGCGCTGGCGTGGCATCGCGGCCGCGCCGAGGAGGCTGCGGCGCTTTGGCGCCGGCAGCCGGAAAGCGTGCCGGTCCTGTTCAACCGCGGCATGGCCGCCCTGTTCCTGGGTGACGCCGCGACGGCGCGCACGTCGCTGGACCAGGCGGCCGCCGCCCTGCCGGAAACGGGCGCCTGGCACCATCTGGCCCGCCTCTACCTGGCCCTGGCCGCCGCGCGCGGCTGAGAAGATCACTCCCTCTGATGCGGCGGATCGGACCCGTTGGGCTCCGGTTCGCCGCATATGTTTTTCCCCGCAGCTGCACATCAGAACAGCAGATCGCTTCCCGCACGACCGTTACAATCGTCAAGGTCGATCCCGCGGTCGGGGCGGAGGCGGTCGTATGAAAACATCTTGTCCCGTACATTTACCCCTCCGCCCACTGCTCAACGCCTACCTCGCGGCCGGCCTGCCGACGGCCGGCGAACTCGGCCGCCTGCCCGGCCTCGGCCCGCGCTTTGCCGCCGTCCTCTCGGCCACCGCCCGCTTTCTCTACCCTGCTTACCTCGATGAGGCTTCCGACGCCGACCTGGGCGGCGCCCTGGCGCGCTTCTACGAGTCCGTCGTCGATCCGCCGCTGCACGCCGCAGCGCTGCGTCGGGGCATCGGCCTGGTGCGACACGGCCTGGCTTGCCTGCTGCACGGCCGCGACCCGCTTCCGGCCAAGTTGGAAGCGTGTGTTTCGCCGGAGGGGCCGTACCACGTCGCCGGGCTGGGGCCGGTCTTCTGGTCGGCGTTGTTCCAGGCGGCGCGACGGGGGCGGCGGCCGGGCTGGACGCCGGCAGTGCAGAGGGGACTGCGGCGGCTGGGTCTGGACGCCGGACGGCCGGGCGATTCGCCCGGCGTGGTCTATGCGGCGATGCTGCATTCCTATGAACGCATTCAGGCGGAAGCGCCGGCAATGTCGGCGTTGCACGTCGATCACTTTCTGGCGCTGGTTGCCGCGATGCAGGGCCGCGAACTGTGGGGCCGGAATCACGACGACGATGACGCCTGCCGCGTCGCCGCCGCGATCCGGCGGGTGCGCATCCACACCCCCTTGCGCGAACGGCTGAAGGAGCGCGGCGAAGCCGTCGCCCGTGCGCAGGAGGAGTTGGAGTCGGGCTTGGCCCGCAGAGACGGGTTGCGGATCGGCGCGGCCCTTGCCGACGCGGACCCCGCCGGCGCCGGACGGTGCGCCGCTGGACTGGGCGGCCCACGGCGAGACGCTGACGCTCTGGGTCGGCCGCATGTGGGAAGCGGACGATCCCTACCCGGTTATGGCGGCATTCTGGCGACGCCGACCCGCTGCCCGGCGCCGGCCTGTGGCTGCCGACCGCCGTGCTGCACCTGCGCGACCCGCAACGTTTCGCGCCCTGGGGCGAGGCCGTCCGCCAGGGGTACGCCGCGCTCGACGACGCCCTCGACACGGCGGGGCCGGCCGTGGAGCGTTACCGGCTGTTCAATGAAGGCGTCGCGTCGCTGCGGTCCCGGCAGCCCATGCACCCGCTGGAGACGGCGGATGTGCTGGCGGCCCTCGCGCCGGAGGCCGGCCAATGCGACGTGGCGGCGGCGGCTTTCGGCGGATTCTGCGCGGATACCTTTCGGTTCCTGGAGGACCTGGCGGCCGACAACCGCCGCGCATGGATGGAGGCCCAGCGCGACCGCTACCGCTTCGCCGTCCGCGAGCCGCTGGCGGAGTTGTGCCGGGCGCTGGCGACGCGCTACGTCGAGCCGGTGTTGCGCGGCGTCCACCGCTGGGACATCGACGCCGAAGCGCGCAGCGGCCACGCCCTGACGAGCATCTGCAAGAACGACTACGGCCGGTCGCGGCCCTATAATACCGTTTTATGGATCGCTTTTTGTCGTCGCGGGGTCGGCGGCCGCCGCGACGCCCAGCTCTTCGTCCGTCTGGACCGGGCGGGGCTGGGCGTCGGCTTCCGCGTCTCCCGCAAGGCCGTGGACGCCTGCCCCCGCTTCCGCGACAACGTGAGCCGGCACGGCGATCTGCTGTACAGGGCGCTGCGCGACGGCGGCGCCCTGGCGTCGTGCCGCTTCGGCCGGCCCGATGAGGGCGGCGCCGCTTTCGAAATCGCGGACCCGGAAAGTCTGCGACAGTGGGCCGCGGGGCGGTCATTCGAGATCGCCCGCGAACTGCCGGCGGGCGACCCCTTGCTGTTCGGCGACGATCTGGCCGGCGAGATCCTGCTGACCTTCGACCGCCTGTTGCCGGCCTTCGCCTGCGCCGTCGAGGCCGACGCCGCTGCCGTTCCTGGCTGGCCGCGTCGGGCCGGAGTCGGGCGGCCGTTTCACCGAGGCCGACTTCCGCCGCGACACCTTCCTGTCCGACGACTGGCTGCGGCGGCGCGCGGGCTGCTCGACCTGAAGCGGCAGCTGATCCTGCAAGGCGTGCCCGGCACCGGCAAGACGCATGTGGCCCGCGAGCCTGGCCCGGCTGCTGACCGGCGGCCGCGACGAGCTGATCCGGCTGGTGCAGTTCCACCCGGCCTACAGCTATGAGGAGTTTGTCGAGGGCATAAAGGTCCGTTCGGTGGAGGTGGACGGCCGGCACGACGTGACCTATCCGGTCGAGGACGGCCTGCTGTGTAGCTTCGCCGCGGAGGCGGCCCGGCGGCCGGCGGAGCCGCACGTGCTGATTATCGACGAGATCAACCGCGGCAACCTGCCGCGCATCTTCGGCGAACTGCTCTACCTGCTGGAGTACCGCGACCAGGCCGTCGGCCTGCCGTACTCGCGGCGCGGCTTCCGCCTGCCCGCCAACCTCTACCTGCATCGGCACCATGAACGCCGCCGACCGTTCGACGGCGCTGGTCGATCAGGCGTTGCGGCGGCGGTTCTCGTTCCTGGAAATGCCGCCGGACGCGGCGGTGCTGGCGGCGTGGCTGCGCCGGCACGTCGCCGGCGGCCGGCGCCGCCTTCGCCGAGCGGGTGACGGGCCTGTTCGAGCGGCTCAACGCCCGGCTGCGCGCCGACCTCGGCCCGCAGGTGCAGGTCGGCCACAGCTATTTCATGGTGCCCGACCTGGACGAAGCCCGGTTGCGGTTGGTCTGGCAGCACCACGTCCGGCCGCTGCTGGACGAAGCACTTCGCCGGTCAGCCCGGCCGGTCGGCGGCTTACGAAATCGATGAGCTGCTCGCTCATGAATGCCGGCGCCGGCAGGAGAGAGGACGGCGGCCGGCAGGGGTTTCGTAGCGCGGTCGTTTCCCTTCTCGGCGGCGGCTGGTGCCGGCCGCCTGGCGCCTTGTGTTCTACCGCGGGCCGGGGACGGGCGGCGCGCACCGCGAAGGAGAGGGATGGCGGCAGGAAGGATATGGCGGTCATCATGCGCCGCGGTGCCGTCGCCGTGGTGCGGCCCCGCGTGCGTTGTCAGCACGCCAGCCAGGATCGCTTCGACGGCAGCGCGGAAGTCCGCGAACGTCGGATGACAGCGACCGTTCCTGAGCGGTGCAAGCTAATAACTAAGGTTCAGCCATGATTGCAAACAGGTGTGAAACGACTCCAGGGATTCCGCGAAAAACGCGTGTCCTGTGCCGGCGAACGTCACCAGCTGCGCCGGGGATAACGTCCGCCAGCTCACACGTGTGTTCGTAACGAATGATGGGGTCGCGGTCGCCGCCAGCGATTATCACCGGTACGCGGATCGTACGCAGGCGGTCGGTCACGTCCCAGTCGTGGATGGATGCGAATAGGAGCCGGATGTCTTCGAGGTCGTGTTGCGCTGCGTCGGGACGGAGGTCAGCCAGGACGCGCCAGGCCGTACTGTTCGACCAGAGCGAACGAGAGTTAGCGGCAGCCAGACCGTACGACCAGCGAAACAACCTATCGTCAGCTGCCATCGTCCTGAGGCGCCGCGAAAGGCGAACCGGCTGATGGCGTTCCGCCGTGCCAGTTTCTGCAACAGGCCCAGGAAGCCGTACCAGCGGCCCCGCGCGAACCCGGCCAGGCTCAAGACGCTCCGGACCTGCCAGGGACGCCGCCCCGCCAGTTGCAGCGCCAGGCAGGCGCCCGTTGACCAGCCGACAAGGCCGACCGCCTGGTCTCCGACGAGATGGAGGATCATCTCCCCCAGCAAGTCGGCCAGTCTGGCCCGGCGTCACGTCCTCCGGCCCCAGTCTGCCGGGGAAGCTCGCCGGGTAGTGGCCCGGCAGACTTACCGAATACCAGCGCAGGTTCCCGTACATGGAGTCCGCCAGGAGTGGCGACCAAAAACTCGGAGAGCCCAGGATGCCGTGCAAGAAAACGACCGGCGTTCCAGCGCCGTGCTCGTTTCCGACCACGACGCCCAGCCGATGGCCGGCGATGTTGACCGTCCGCGTTTCGAGCATGGTTTGGCTTGGCGGGTTCTCGATGTTGCCTCTACCTCGCCGAGTTTTCGCAGTTCCCTGGATCGGGGTCAAGGGCGCGAGGTGGTGGTGCGGGTGATCTACGATCACAACGTCATGGAAGGCTGTACCATCTGCCGGACTTTCCATGAACTCGACAGAGTGCTTCACGTGCAGATCCTGGCCGAGCTGCGCCCTGCGCCGGCCGGCGGCATTGTCAAGCGGCATCCTGAGCAGGATTTCTGGCTGCAACAGCGATGGAAGCATCACACGAAGACGAATCCGGCGCAGAAGGCGGCGTGAGGAGGGTCGGCCGCCCTTCGTGGCTCCGGACCGTCCCCTTCTTCCTGCGCCAACCCGCCAGGAACGACAGAAGCCCTGGCGACAGGCGTTTGAACAGCCACAGCGCGTGAGCCATGCCCCCAACCAGCACCAGGCCCTGGTCGCGGCGGATGCCGCGCAGCACGCGTAGGGCCACCGTCTCCGGACGGACGCACAGCCAGTGTGGTGGATGCCGCAGCGGTTTGCTTTCCTGGCCGTTCACTGCGGCGTGGAATAGGTTGGTCCCCACCAGCCCCGGGCACACGGCGGTCACGCCCAGCCCCCGGGAGCGGTATTCGACCCGCAAGGCCTCGCTGAAACCGACCAGCCCGAACTTGCTGGTGTGGTAAGCCGTCAGCCGGCCGCCCGCGACCAGACCGGCGATGCTGCAGACGTTCACGATATGGGCTTCAGGCCGGCTCAGCAGCGCCGGCAGCAATTCGCGGCTCAACTGGATCGGCGCCAGCAGGTTGACGGCCAGCAGCCAGTTCCACTGCTCGGCGGTCATCCGCTCCGTGGGGCCATAGTAGGCCACGCCCGCATTGTTCACCAGGAGGTCGAGGCGCCCCAACGCCCAAGCACCTCGCGAACCGCCGCGCTTACCTGCTCGGGTCGTGCCAGGTCGCAACAGCAAACGACTGCTTCCACACCCAGTTGCTTCGTCTCCGCCGCGACCTCGGCCAGCCCGGACTCGTTGACGTCGAGCAGGTGCATCGACGCCCCCTGGTGCGCCAGGGCGAGCGCGGTCGCCCGCCCAATTCCGGACGCCGCTCCGGTGACGAGTGCTATCTTCCCGCGAACCGTCTTCATCGTCTTCCCACCTTTTTCCCAGGATCCGGCCGGTGAGTTCAGGGGCGACGTTCAAAGTTGACGAAGGCCGGCCGTCGCGTCCGCCACCAGTAGCCAAATGTGAATCCGGGCCAGTTGTTGGTGATCTTGCCGGAACGGGTCTTGTACCAGTTTGTGCAGCCGGCCCCCCAGGCCGTCTTCTGCAGTTCCCGCTGCAGCGAGGCATTGAAATGCGTCATCGCCTCGGGCCGCACGTCGAGCCAGCGAAGCTTCGCCCGCGCCAGCTCCCGGATGCAGCGAACGACATAATTTGCCTGACACTCGATCATGAAGAGAATCGAATTGTGCCCCAGGTTGGTGTTTGGCCCGTAGAGGAGGAACAGGTTCGGGAAGCCCGAGACGGCAATACCGAGGTGGGCCTCGGCGCCTTCTCGCCACGTCTCTTCCAGCGTTCCGCCGGTCAGGCCTTCGATGCGCATCGGGGCCAGGAAAGACGAAGCCTGGAAACCCGTGGCGAACACGAGCACGTCCGCGCGACGGAGCACGCCGTCGGCGGTCGCGACCCCGTCGGCGCGATGGAAGCGATCGGCGCATTGACCACCTCGACGTTTGGGCGCACCAGAGCCTGGTAGTAGTCGTCGGAAATCAAAATGCGCTTGCAGCCAGCGGGATAGTCGGGCGTCAGCGCATCGCGGAGAAGCGGGTCGGCGACGTGGGACCGCATGTTTCGCCGGGTGCTTTTCGATCTGCCGGCCGAGCCAACTCCCCGGGAAGAAGCCGAGGAAGGTCGCCTCGAGCCCCAGGTAGATGAAACGACGATACAGCCGCATCGCTAGCGGGACGCGGCGAAAGATCCACTTCTCCCGCGCGGTGTACGGACGGTCGTTCCGCGGCAGAATCCAGTTCGCCGAGTGCTGGAACACCATCACTCGCTGAGCGGTCCTGGCGATTTGTGGGATGAACTGGATCGCACTCGCACCATTGCCCACGACCGCGATCCGACGCCCCGCCAGGTCCAGGTTGTGATTCCACCGCGCCGAATGGAACCACGATCCGGCGAACCCCTCCAGGCCTGCAATGGCGGGGATGTGGGGCCGATTGAGCTGCCCAGTCCCGCTCACCAGGACGTTCGCGAAGACCTCTTCGCCGCCGCGCATCTTCAGCCGCCAGCCGCCCCCCTTCCCGTCGAAGCTGCGCACAGGCAACCTCGGTACGGAAGCGGATGTGCGATCGGAGCCCGTACTTCGTGGCACAGTGCTCGAGGTAGCGACGAATCTCCGGCTGCCTGGGGTACTTGCAACTCCAGTCGGGATTCGGCTCGAACGAAAAGCAGTAGAGGTGGGACGGCACGTCGCACCCGGCGCCCGGGTAGGTGTTGTCGTGCCAGACGCCCCCGACGTCCTCGGACTTCTCGTAAATGGTGAAGTGGTGGAAGCCGGTGGCTTCAACCGCATTCCCAGGCAGAGGCCTGCGGCACCCGCCCCAATGATAGCGATGGACGGCGTATCGGAGACGGGACGGCTCCTGCCGTTGGGATGATCGCCCATGGTCGTGACGGCCCCTGGTAGAAGATAGATTCGCCGGTTGCGGGGGCTATAACCAACGCGCCGCCGCCGGCCGCCTTGCCGCCCAGCCGGAAGGCCATGTGCGCCTGCACAGCCCGCATCAGCGCGATGTCTAACGGCCTCTTGTTCTATCCAAGAAGGGCGCCATGCAATCGCGGTCCTTCCCCGCAGCGGATGAACCACGCGGCTAGGATGGCCCGCGAATGGACGCCGCCCTGGGGTCGGCCAATCGCTCCCCAGGGCCTCCCTGAGGAAGGACCGGCATAGCACCTACTTGCCGCAGCGCGGTCAGCTCCGCGACGATGTCCGTTTGCAAGGTCTGCTCCATCTCGACCAGTGCCGTCGAAGGCCCGGACCCGTCCAGCACCCGATGGTCGCAGGTCAGCCGCATTATGATCCGCCCCTCGGCGTCGATCGTGCCGTAGTGCAGCAGCGTGTGCCACGGGGCGATGGGACGCAACGAGTTGACGCCCCAATTTCCCACGCTGGTGACGCCGAACGTCCCGAAATAATACGAGCCGCGAACTCGCGGAGACTTTGCGCACATACCACCAGACCCCGCGGTGCAAGAAACGGAGCAAGCGCGCGATCCTCAGGGCGCGGCGAAAACGGCCCAGGCGCGCGATAGGATGCTCACGGCAATCGGTGATCCGGAAATCGATTTCTGACAACGAGCAGGCATCGGGCCGCTTCAACGGGACGGAGACGACGACGGTCTCATCCCCGACGCGCATGCAGCGGTCGAAATCCGGCGGGGGGCGTTGTGGCCGTCACGCGCGAAGGTTCCGCAGTTGTATCGGCAGGGAACGATCGGAAACGCCAAGTTTTCCGGGGTTCCGACGCGAATGTCAGCCGATGGCCGAGTTTCATCTGGGAAATGTGGGTTTCAACGCTTTCCGCTTCGCCCTGCGCCGCCCAGCCCCTCCCATCCTACCATGTCCACGTTCCCGTCCGAGTGAAGAAAACAAAGACAAATCCCGATACTCCCTATTGACGGCGCACTCCGACCATCGACCTCACCCCAGGCAGCCATGATGTCCCGCCTCCTCCAACGGCTCCGGACGGCCGAAATACTCGGCGGAAAGCCCGCGTCATCGCCAGACGCCCTGGGCGCCGTCCGCCGGTGCGCCGATTTCCTGGCGGCGCTGGGCCTGGTCCTATGCGCCTGGGTGCTGCACGGCCACGGCCTGACGGTCGGCTTTTGGTTCGACGATCACAACCATCTCGAACTGTGCCGGCAAAATGGCTTCGCTGACCTGGCGGGCGGCAATCGGTTCGACTGGACGGGCCGAATCACCCACGTCTGGTGGGCCAAAAAGGACACAGGCTGGGCCTATTACCGCCCTCTGACGGTGGCGATGCGGGTCGCTCAGTTGCGCGCGTTCGGCCTGAATCCTCTCCCCTTCCACGTCGTTCACCTGACCCTGTTCAGCCTGTCCGTGCTGCTGTTCTACGGGCTGCTCCGCCGCTGCGGATGGGGGCCGCGCCCGGCCGGGGCGGCGGGGCTGTTCTTCGTCCTTCATCCCGCCAACGCCTTCACCACCCCGTGGCTCGCCAACGACGGCCCCGTTCTGGTCGGACTGTGGTTACTGATGGGACTGTGGCTGATGCACGCCTCGGCGCGGGCCGGCCATCGCCGTCCTGGTCTGGTAGTCGGCGTTCTCTTGTGTTACGCCCTGGCCATGTTCAGCCGCGAGAACGGCGTCATGGTCGGCCCGCTGCTGCTCCTGTTCGACTGCTTGCGCCGCCGGCGCCCGGCGCCGATAGGCCCGGCGGATGTGACGGCGCCATCGGCGACGTGGCGGCGGCGCGGCGCCTGTACGCCCTGCTGGCCCTTGAAGGCGCAGCGTTCCTCCCCTTCCGCGCATGGTCGCTCGGGGCCGCCCCCCTGCCACGAAGCCCCTATTTTCACTGGCCCACGGAACCGGGGTTCTTGGCTTGGCTGCCTTACAAGGCTCTCAACGATCTGATATGTATTCCTTTGGGCCTGCCGCTGCTGCCGATCGTGGAGGTGCCCTGGTGGCAAGGCCGGCCGCTGACCACGGCCGTCGCCGTGCTGGTCGTGGCGACGCTGGCCGCGGTGCTTTTCCGCGCCCTGGCCCGGTCGCGTGCTGCCTGGGGCGTGCTGGTGGGCATCTTGCTGGCTCAGGCGCCGACGCTGTTCTCTTTCTCCGCTTCCTACAACTATTACCTGGCCACGGCCGGCTGGGCCGTGCTGCTGGCGATGTGGATGCGGCGCCTGTGGCCGAGCCGCCCGCGCCTGGTCCTCGCCGTCGCCGGGGTCTTTGGTGCGTGGTATCTCACCGGATTGTGGGCCGGGGCGTGGATGCTGCATTCGGCGGCAAGGGCCGAAAAGTTGGTGCGCGCGACGTGCTCGCCACCCAACCAGCCGACTACCCGCGGGACCCGACTCTTTTTCATCAACCTGCCGTTTTTCGCGGCGGAGGTCGGCCCGGCCCTGCGCAACGCCTCCGGCCGGCCGGACCTGGAGGTCTACCCACTCACCTTCGCCCCGGAACTGTTCTGTCCGGCTGGCGAGGTCGCCGTGGAGCAGGAAGGCGACCGCACCCTGGTCTTGCGCTCCCAAGGGGCCGCCTTTTTCTCCGGCGCGTTCGGCGATCAGGTCCAGTTGGCCTGGTTCGGCGCCGGCAGGGCCGACCTGAACCGCGGGCCGTTTGCCCTGCAACCGGCGGCGGGGTCCATGCCCTTCCGGGTTGACGTGCTGGAGGCGGACGAGCAGGGCGTCCGCGCCTTGCGCTTCGTTTTCGACCACCCCCTCGACGATCCCCAATATCGCTTCTTTAGCAACTCCCCTCGCGCGTTCGCCGAAGAACTGCAGTTCCACTGTTGCCGGATCGACGACGGCGCGTCCTGCGGCAACGACCTCAACGGGTCCACGGAAGCGGCGGTCGGCGACGCCCGTCCTGCCGAGGCCGCGTGGATGGTCCAGGATCTGAATCGCGTTCGACGGATGCAGGCGGCCAGCGGACGATGCCTTCAATGGCTGGCGAATTGGCCCTTCTAGGCGTTCCATAATCCATTTTCTCCGGACGCCGAATCGCTGTGCGCCCCTCGGCGCACGACCCTTGCACTGCCGGCCCGCAGTCGTCACACTAATACGGGAGATGACAGAAATAGACGCGGCAAACGTGAGGAAGCGACAGGAACCGACCATGACAAATCTTGTCCCAGCCCGTCCCGTCGTTAAGCCAGCGTCCCGCTGGCGGCGCTGGTTCCGCGCCGTCGAGTTCGCCGTGCAGCTGACCGTGGCCGTGTTATATGTGCTTTACGCCATCCAGTTTTGCCGGCTTACGATGGGGTTTCGGTCGGCGCTGGCGGACCTGGACCGGGACCATGCCGGCTGGCGCCTGGACGATATGGAAAGGGCTCGCGGTCAAGTGCCGGATGCGGAGAACTCGGCGTTGCGGGTTGTTGAATTGAGCAAGCAACTTCCGGAGAAATGGATCGACGACGATCTGGCGACCCAGGTCGAAGGCCTGCCGCCGCAAACCCAGATGAGTCCGGACCAACTCACCCGCCTGCGGCAAGCGCTCGACGGGGTGCGGCCTGTGCTGGAATCGGGCCGCCTGATCGCCGACTTGCCGACGGGACGCTATCCGATTGTCCATCAGGCGGATCGTCGTGACCCCATGCTGCCCACCTATTGCAGCTCCCTGCGCAGGACCGTCCGGCTCCTCCGCCTTGACGCGGTCGCCGACTTGCAAGCAGGCGATGTGCGGGCCGCAGTTCGATCCGTGCGGGCAGGCCTGAACGCCGGCCGTTCCATCGGCGACGAGCCGGGCTGCCTTCCCGGCCTGGTCCGCATTGCCGGGGTCTCGGTGGCAGGGACGCCGTGAAACGCCTGCTGGCACAATCGGAGCCGGATGAGCAAGACCTCGAAACGATGCAAAAGGCGCTGGAGGCGGATGAGCGCCACCCTTACTGGCCGCTCGCCTGGCGTGGGGAGCGGGCCTTGTCAGACATTTCCCTGGAAGCTATGGCCAGGGGCGATCTAGTGCCGCTCGATGAGGAGCCGGGGCCAGTGCGGCTAAGTTGGACGGACGAGGTAATCGCGCCTTTGTTCTTCCGGGATCGCGCCGCACTTGGGGGCCTGAGTTTTTTGCCTACTATGCCCGGCTGGAAGGGGCGGACGAAATGCCCGCCCAGGCGCGGCAGCCACTCCTCGACCAGATCGGGCAGGAAGTGTATAAGAAGAGGAACCCTCTCCTGTTAACGCTTCCCGCCCTGGGCAGCGTTAGCGAGGCCTGCACCCGTATGAAGGCGTTCCTTCGCTGTCAGGCGACGACCCTCGCCGCCGAGCGTTACCGCCGTTCACACGGCGATTGGCCGGCGACGCTGAATCAGCTGACGCCCGATCTCATCGCCGCCGTGCCCGGCGACCCGTATACGGGCGGGCCCCTGATTTATCGTCGCCTTTCCGACGGCGTCGTCATTTACACCGTCGGCAAGGACGGTGTGGATAACGGCGGCAATGTGGATGCGGCTAACGTCAATGCCCCGGGCGCCGACATCGGCGTCCGCCTCTGGGACCCGGCCAAGCACCGCCAGCCACCTCAACCGCCCGCCGCGTTAAACCCGCACCCCGAATAGCTCCCGCGCGTTCCGCGTCGTCTGCTCCGCCAGCACCTCCGGCGTCGACCCCGTGCAGCCCCGCCAGACAGGCCGCCGTGTGCACCACATTGGCCGGCTCGTTGCGCTTGCCGCGCAGCGGCACCGGCGACAGATACGGACTATCCGTCTCCACCAGCAGCCGGTCCAGCGGCAGCTTGCGCCGCCACGTCGCGCAAGGCCTGGGCGTTCTTGTAGGTCAGCATCCCGGCGAACGACAGGTACAGGCCCATCGCCAGGCACGCCTCGGCCATCGCCGCGTCGCCGACGAAGGAGTGCATCACGCCGCGGATCGGGCCGTGCCGGTCGAAGTCGGCGCGCAGCATCCGCAGCACGTCGGCGTCGGCCTCGCGGCAGTGGATGACCACCGGCTTGTTGCGTGCGCCGGCTCAGCTCCAGATGGCGGGCGAAATAGTCTTCCTGCAGCGGAAACGGCGTGTAGTTCCAGTGGCGGTCCAGGCCGGTTTCGCCGATGCCGACCACTTCGGCCTTGCCCGGCCAGGGCGACGACCTCGTCCCAGGCGGTCGGCGACGCCTCGGCGACGTGGTTGGGATGAATGCCGACCGTCGCGGAACAGGTCCGGGATGCTTGGCCGCGAGGGCGACGCAGGCGGCGCTGGACGGCGCCGTCGTGGCGACGGCCACGATACGCGCCACGCCGGCCGCGCGGGCGCGCTCCAGCACGGCCGGCAGGTCGGCCGGCGAATTGCTCGTCGTCCAGGTGAGCGTGGGTGTCGATGAGGCGGCCACGTCAGACCTTCGTCGTCTCGCCGCGCGGGACCTCCAGCGCTTCCAGTTCGGACAGGTGCCGCCGCTTCACCGCCAGGAGCTTTTCCAGCTGCCGCTTTGGCGTCGGCGTCCGTCACGGCGGCCAGGTCGCGTTCCAGGTCGGCGACGGCCTTGCGCTGGGTTTCGACCAGCCGCGGCAGCAGGTATTCCAGCGACAGGAAGTTGATGGTGGTGAAGGCGCCGGGGAACGAGCCGACGATACGGACGGCGGAATGTGGCGGCGGAAGAGGAAGCGGCCCAGGTCGGTGCCGCCTCGCGGTCCTCGGCCTCGATCTCGCTGCAGCCGGCGCAGGGCGGCGTCGCCGTCGGCGGTCGTCCACGGGAACGCCTCGCCGACGTAGTGCAGCATCGACAGGCTCTCGCGGCGGACGTCTGCTGCAACAGGCCGCGGTGCGGGGGTCGATCACGGTTGGTTCTCCAGCCTCGCCGCCGGACCCGGCCGTGGCCCGGGCCTCGGCGACCGCCCGGCCCGCGGAGCGCGCATGCGGCGCCGTCCGCGACCGGTTGCGGCAGTAGCGCTCGACGCCCTTGGCGCTGACTTCCGACAGCGGGTTCCACGCCAGGCCGAGGACGAAGACCACCAGCGCCAGCACCGTGGCGTAAGATCACCGCGCCGGCCGGCTCCGGCAGCGGCGCCGGCTCCGCGCCTTCGATGTCCTCGGCCCGGCCTCGAGGATCATCACCTTCATCACCTTGATATAGTACACCGCGCTCAGGACGGTGTTGAGGCCGCCGACGACCAGCAGGCCGAACAGCGTGACGCCCAGGCCGGCTGGCCGTCGCGCCAGTAATACTGGCCGGCGTCGTACAGGGCGCCGAAGATCTGGAACTTGGCCGCGAAGCCGACCAGCGGCGGCATGCCGAGCAGGCTCAGCAGGAAGAACGACAGCGTCACCACCATCCACGGCGACCGCCGCACCAGGCCGCGGAAGTCGCGTCAGGTCCTCCGAGCCGGTCTGGTTGCGCAGGAAGGCGACCACGGCGAAGGCGCCGAGGTTCATGAACAGGTAGGCGATCAGGTAGAACAGCACCGCCGCCGACGCCGTCGCGGTGTCAGCGGCGCCAGGCCCATCATCATGTAGCCGGCGTGGGCGATGGTCGAGTAGGCCAGCAGCCGCTTGAGGTTGGTCTGCAGGTAGGCGGCCAGGTTGCCGAACGTCGCGGTCAGCGCCGCGAAGAACGCCAGGGCCGGCACCAGGTAATGGACGCACTGCCATCCAGTTCGCCGTCGGCCGCGGCGACTAGCGGATCGACGCCGGCGAGCATCAGCACGAGGCGGGCCAGCAGGGCCAGCGCCGCCCCCTTGGACGCCACCGACAGGAAGCCGGCCACCTCGGCCGACGCCCCCTCGAAGACGTCGGGGCACCAGAAATGGAACGGCACCGCCGCCAGCTTGAAGCGCGATGCCGATCAGCATGAACAGCGTGCCCAGGATCAGCACCGGGTCGAACGCCGCCGCTGGCCGATGGACGCGCGACGTAGCCGGCGGCCAGGTCGGGCAGGTAGCCGGTGCCGAACTTGCCGGCCAGCAGGCTGATGCCGTAGAGCATCACGCCCGCCGCGCCGCCGCCGTAGACGACGTACTTCAGCGCCGCCTCGCTGCTCTGCCGCCGGCCCTTGAGGAAGCCGGCCAGGGCGTAGCTCGGCAAGCTGGCCATCTCGACGCCGATGAAGACCATCAGCAGATGGTTCGCCGACGCCATGATGCGACATGCCGAGCGTGGCGCCGAGCAGCAGGCAGTAGAAGTCGGCGGAGTCCTCGCGGTCGGGGATGCCGGTCAGCAGCGTCAGCCAGATCGATCAGGGCGGCGAAGCCGAGCAGGAAGCAGCGCAGGAAGATGGTGAAGTTGTCGTAGACGAGCAGGCCGCCGAAGATGTCGCCGCAGATTCGGCCTGCCGTGGCCGTCGGCTCCGGCGCTCGCGAAGCCGCAGTAGCCGCCCCACTGGCAGACGGCCACCGCCAGGGCGCACAGCGTCAGGACCAGGGCGATCCAGCCGAGGTGCAGCGCGGTCGGCAGGCGGAACAGCCGCAACAGCAGCAGCAGCACGATCGTGCCGCACAGCAGCAGTTCCGGCAGGAACGCCAGGCAGTCGCCGAGGTCGCTGCCGCAGTGATCTGGATCGATGTTCGGCAGCATGAAGGATCTCGCGATCTCGGTTGCGAGCCGGCGAGCGTCAGCTTCGCGTGATGCGGTCGACGTCAACGCACGCGAGCTTACGCTCACGCAGCTCGCCTGATCACTTGCAGCTGCGCCAGCGTGTCGATCAGCCCGGTGACGCTCGGCTCCATCCAGTTCAGGATCAGCGAACGGCGCACACGCCGAGCAGCACCGCCAGCACCACCAGCGGCACGACGCACGACCAGCTCGCGCAGGTCGATGTCCGGGTAGTTCTTGTAGGCCGGGTTCGTCGCCCATGAAGACGCGCTGGATCGTCCACAGGATGTAGGCCGCCGTCAGCACCACGGTCAGCGGCCAGACCGAGAACGACGCCGACCTACTGACCGTCTGGCTGAAGTTCCAGGTCGCCAGCACCACCATGAACTCGCCGACGAAGCCGCACATGCCCGGCAGGCCCATCGCCGCGAAGAAGATCACGGCGCTGATGCCGCCGTACAGCGGCATCGGCTCGTACAGGCCGCGGAAGTTGTCGAGGTTGCGGTGGTGGGCCCGGTCGTAGATGACGCCGACCAGGAAGAACATGCCGGCCGAGGTGATGCCGTGGGCGATCATCTGGAACATGGCGCCGTTCATGCCCCACGACCAGTACGTGCGTGTCCGGCCCCGCCGACCAGACGGCGATGCCCAGGATGACGTAGCCCATGTGGCTGACCGAGCTGTAGGCCACCAGCTTCTTGAAGTCGGTCTGGGCCATGGCCGCGAAGGCGCCGTAGACGATGTTGATGATGCCGAACAGGGCCACCCAGCAGGCCAGCTGCTCGGCCGCCCACGGACAGATCGGATAGGCGATGCGGATGATGCCGTAGCCGCCCAGCTTCAGCAGCACGCCGGCCAGGATCATGCTGATCGGCGTCGGCGCCTCGACGTGGGCGTCGGGCAGCCAGGTGTGGAACGGGAACACCGGCACCTTGATGGCGAAGCCGATGAACAGGAACAGGAACATCGTGTACTGGAAGCCGGGCGTGAAGAACGCCTGCGTCAAGGCGTTCGTTCAGGCCTGCGGGCGGTGCGGCGATTCCTCGGCCGGCTTGACGTTGGCCTCGGCCGCGGCCACGGTTCTTGCCGCCTTCACCGCTCCTCGGCGTCTGGACCGTCTCCGCTTGCCGGCGCTTGCCGGTCGAGCCTGCGGGCTCAGATCGCTTGGCCGTCCAGCAGTTCGGGGCGTCTGGTCGACGTGCTCGACGTCTGGCCGTTGCAGGTATTGCAGCGCGGCCTTGCCGGCACGCGTCAGGGCACCAGGTCGAAGGAGTTGACCTGCACCTGCTGGTCGCCTGGCCTCGGTCGACGCTCGGGATGTCGCGGCGCATGCGTTCGATCGGCCTTGAGGCCGCGTCGGCGGTTGACGAAGTCGCGCACGTCGGTGAAGTAGAACGCCAGCAGGGCGATCAGGATGAAGACGCTGCCGAGCAGGGTGTACAGGAAGAACTTGATGGCCGCATACTCGCGGCGCGGCCCGCCCCAGACGCCGATGAGGAAGTACATCGGCAGCAGCATCACTTCCCAGAAGATGTAGAACAGGAAGAAATCGAGCGCCAGGAACGTGCCGAGCATGCCGGTTTCCAGGAGCAGGAACAGGATGCAGTAGCCGCGCACGAACTTGTCGATGTTCCAGCTGGCGATCATGGCCAGGAAGCACAGGACCGTGGTCAGCAGCACCAGGGCCATGCTGATGCCGTCGACGCCGAGGTAATAGTCGATGTTGAAGCGCTGATCCACGGGTAGCGGCCGACCCAGTCGCTGGCTCGTCGGCGGGGTGCCGCAGCGCGGCGGCCATGTCGGCTTCCGCGGCGCGCGTGGAGCAGCGTGGCCTGCGCCGGCTCGTCCTTGTCGACGACGCCGGCATGTCGATGGTGTCGTTCTTGAAGTCGATGAACATGCACAGGCTGACGCCCAGCGTCACCGCGGTGCCGAACAGCGACCACCAGCGCATGGCCTCTTCCGTGCCGCGCGGGAAGAACAGCAGGCCCAGCGCGAACACGCTGGGGACGAAGACCACCAGCGACATCCAGATCAAGTCAGTCGTATTCAGTCGGCACCATGTCAGCTTCGCTCCGACGAACGTCGCTCAGTCCGCCGTCTAGCGGCGTAGTCGCGTGCGAGCGGCTGAGCCATCGTGATGTCCTGCAGCCGCGGCTCAGGCTACGCCGGCTTACGCGAGCTCAGCCCGCCAACGCCAGCGTCACGAAGTACGTCAGCAGCACGAAGATGCCGACCGCCGCCAGCACCAGGAACAGCACGTAACTGCGCAGGTAGCCGGTCTGCACGTTGCGCAGCCAGCCGCCGACGCCGTAGACCGACCGTCGCCCACCAGGTTGACCAGGCCGTCGACGACGCCGTTGTCGAACCGGCCGTCCCACTTCGACACCCACACCGCCGCACAGGCCACGGCAGTGGATCACGCCGTCGATCACAGTCAGGTCGAACGCACCGGAACCAGTGGGCGACCACCAGGGCCGGCCGCACCACCATGGCGCTGTACAGCTCGTCGAAGTACCACTTGTGCGTCAGGAAGGCGTGCACGGCCGGGAACTGCTCCTTGCGCCTCGGCCGGGTCGAGCACGCGGTAGTAGTAGAGCAGCGACGCGAACACGATGCCCAGCGCGACCAGCGCCCAGGGCCAGGTCGCCGGCCATGCCGATGCATGTCGCGGGCGACAGTGGCGCTCGCTGTCGCGCTTCGTCGCCGCAGCCGGCCGCCCTTCCAGATGCGCCTCGTTCTCGATCGCGGCCGAAGTCGGCCATGCACGGACGTCGGGCTGGGCGTGGTGGATGTGCTGCTCCAGCAAGCTCGCCTTCGGCGTCCCACAGCGGCCAGCCCCAGGCGACGCACGACGCTGCACACCGCCAGCACGACCAGCGGCACGGTCATCAGCCACGGCGACTCGTGGGCGTGTTCGTAAACGTGATGGTCGCGCGGCTCGCCGGTGAACGTCATGAACCACATGCGGAACATGTAGAACGTCGTGATGCCCGGCCGTCACCAGCGGCAGCAGGAACAGCAGGACGTGCTCGCGGATGCACGTAGACGAAGCCGAGCGCCTGGGCGAGGATCGCGTCCTTGCTGTACCAGCCGCTGAACAGCGGCATGCCGGCGATGGCCAGCACGCCGACCAGCATGGTCAGGGCGGTGATCTTCATCTTCGGGAACAGGCCGCCCATCTTGCGTCATTTCCTGCTCGTGATGGCAGCCGTAGATGACGCTGCCGGAGCAGAGGAACAGCAGGGCCTTGAAGAAGGCGTGCGTGAGCAGGTGGAACAGGCCGGCCACCCAGCCGCCGACGCCCAGGGCCAGCATCATGTAGCCGAGCTGGCTGACCGTCGAGTAGGCCAGCACCTTCTTGATGTCGGTCATCACCACGGCGATGGTGGCGGCCACGAACAGCGTGATGCCGCCGGTGTAGGCGATGACCAGCAGCGCCTCCGGCGTGAACAGCGGATAGACAGCGGCCGACCAGGTAGACGCCGGCCGCCACCATCGTCGCCGCGTGGATCAGGGCGCTGACGGGCGTCGGGCCTTCCATCGCGTCGGGCAGCCACACTTGCAGCGGGAACTGGGCCGACTTGCCGACGCAGCCGAGGAAGATGCCCAGGCCGGCCACGACCAGCATCCAGTAGGGCATCGAGCCGTACTGCGTCGGCTCCGGGCGTGTCGGCGTGACCGTCCACTGTCCGTGTCGTCGCGGCCGTGGCCGACGCCGTGGTAGTCGCTGGACGGCCTCGACGCGGGAACAGCAGCGACCTGGCTGCCGCCGGCGCGTCCTCGATCGGTCACGCGTGCAGGCCGTTCGTCCGTCCAGCATCCTGCGCTTCGGCGTCCAGTTCGCCGCGGACGATCTGGCCGGCCAGTGCCAGCCTCGCCGTGCGCGTCGCGTCATCGGCGAGCGGACCTGGCTGGAAGATGTCCTCGAAGTTGAACGTGCCGACAGTAGGTCCAGAGGATCAGCAGGCCGATGATGAAGCCGGCGTCGCCGACGCGGTTGGTGATGAACGCCTTGTTGGCGGCGTTGGAGGCGCTTTGCCGCTCGAAGTAGAAGCCGATCAGCAAGTAGGAGCAGATGCCGACCAGCTCCCAGCTCACGAACACCTGGAAGAGGTTGTCGGCCAGGACCAGGTTGAGCATCGAGAAGCAGAACAGCGACAGGAACATGAAGAACCGGCCGAACCGGCCGCGGCGGTGCAGATGGCCGTGCTCGCGTGTGGACCTGATGGTCCTCGACCGTCTCGGCTGCAGCTCGTCGGCCATGTAGCCGATCGAGAAGAGGTGGATCAGCGTGGCGATGAACGTCACCATCAGGAACATGAGGGCCGCCAGGCTGTCGATGCGGTAGCCGAGCTGCAGCGCCGTGCCGCGTGCGGCGTCGGGCAGTCCGGCCGGGTAGATGCGCAGCCAGTCGAAGCGGCCGGCCCAGCGTGCGTCCAGCGCTCGCCAGCGGCGTCTTCTTCCGCGTCGATGTTCTTGCTCGACCTGCCTTGCGGTCGCTTCTTGCTCGGCGACCGGCTTTTCGCGGAGTTCCTTGATCGTCGACTTCGTGGTCGGTCGTGCACTGCCTCCTGGTCGCCGTCCACGAGCGTAGAAGACGAGAAGCCGGTCAAGCTGCAGCAGGAAGGCCAGGCCGATGGCGGCCGTGGCGACGTAGGCGGCGCCGCGGCCGCGGCTTGTCGCCGCCGAAGACGTTGATAGAGCGTGCTCCGCGATGGCGTGGTCGTCGCGGTAGCGGCGGAACAGCGCCCACAGCGCCGGACGCCAGCAGGAGCAGCACGAACGACAGCCAGCGGCAGCAGCGTGGCGGCGACGAAGAAGCAGCCGGGGTGGTCGCGTGAACTGGAAGGTCGGCGAAGAATCATGGTTAGCCTTTCAGTTCCTCCGCCGTATCCACGTCCACGGTCATGTGGTTGTTGTAGAAGTTGAGGACGATGGCCAGGGCCACCGCCGCCTCGGCCGCCGCCAGCACGATCACGAACAGGGCGAAGATCTGCCCTTCGATCTCGAAGGCCGGGTTGAAGTGGGCGAAGGCCACGAAGTTGATGGTGGCCCCGTTGAGCACCAGCTCGACGCCCATGAGGATGCCGATGGCGTTGCGCTTGGTCGCCATGCACACGGCGCCGCAGACGAACAGCACGGCGCCGAGCAGCAGGTAGTGAGTCGAGGCCGATGCGTCGCTCATGACGCCGCTCCTCGGCGGCGCTTGGCACGGGCCAGGTAGGCGGCCCCGATCAGCACCACCAGCAGATGCACGGAGACGATTTCAAAGGGCAGCAGGTAGGACATCCGCGTCCGCGAGCAGCGTCGTCCGGCGCGTCTCGCGCCGGGCACGCCGGTGACGTCGGCCTCCGGCGTCGCCTCCTCGACGCCGAGCAGCGCCTCGCCGATGACCACGTGCTGGCGTGGCACGACTGCGTCGCCGCTCGGCCTGGTCGCCCGCCGGCCATGTTGAGTCTGCAAGCAGGCTGACGGCCAGCACGGCGTAGAGCAGCAGGCCGACGACCAGGCGGCGATGGCCCACTCGGCGGCGCTGATCTTCATGTTGATGAACGGCCCCTGGGCGGTGAGCATGACGCCGAAGACCACCAGCACCAGCGTGCCGCCGACGTAGACGAGCAGCTGCGTGGCGCCGACGAAGTCGGCGCCGAGCAGGAAGAAGATGCCGGCGGTGCCGCCAGGGTGAACAGCAGCCAGGCGGCCGCCCGCACGATGTTCTGCGTCACCACCACGGCGACGGCGCACAGGCCGGTCAGCGACGGCCAGGACGTAGAACAGGAATGCTGGTCAGGGACATCATCGCACGTTCGCTCGGCCGATTGCGGCGTTAGCAGTCGACGGCTACGCCGGCGAGCGGCCGCTCATGCGCTTCTGCGAGCGTCCGAGCTGCCTGGCTACTGCGCTCGGCGGTACAGCGGCGGCGATCCCGGCGTCCACAGCGGCGTCACGCCGGCAGTCGGCCAGGCGCTTGCGTGATCACCAGCATCACGCCAGCCAGACGACCAGACGGCACGCCAGGCCAACGGACAGCTCAGGACTCAGCACCAGCGGCGGCATCGACCACCTGCCACAGGCTCACGCCCAGCAGCAGGACGCAACTGATCGGCAGCAGGTACTTCAGGCAGGTCATCATCACCTGATCGATGCGCAGCCGCGGCAGCGTCCAGCGCACCCACATCATCACGAAGACCAGCAGCCAGCCCTTGACGATGAAGACGACCACGTTGATCACGTTGCCGAGGACAGGACCGAGCCAGGCGCCGATGCCGAAGCGATCCAGTCGCTCAGGTCGAAGGGCAGCAGGCCGGTGTTCCAGCCGCCCAGGAACAGCAGGATGGCGATGCCGCTGACGGCGAACATGCTGCCGTACTCGGCCATGAAGAAGAACGACCAGCGCAGGCCGCTGTACTCGGTGTGGAAGCCGGCCACCAGCTCGCTCTCGGCCTCGGCCAGGTCGAACGGGGCCCGCTTGCAGCTGGCCGTGGCGCAGGTGAAATAGGTCCAGAAGGCGACGAACGTGAACGGATCGTGGAAGACGTACCAGTTCCAGAAGAAGCCCGTCTGCTGGCTGGCCGATGTAGTTGAGGTTCATGCGAGCCGGCGACGATGACCGGCACCAGCACGCACATGGCCATCGGCACTTCGTAGCTGACCATCTGGGCCGCCTCGCGCATGCCGCCGAACAGCGACCACTTGCTGCCGGAGCCGTAGCCGGCCAGGATGATGCCGAACACTTCGGTGGACATGACGGCCAGCATGAAGAAGACGGCGATGTTCAGCGACCTGGCCACCCAGCCGTTGGCGAACGGCAGGGCCAGGAAGGCGAGGAAGGAGCCGCAGAAGGCGATGTAGGGCCCCAGGCGGAAGAGCATCTGGTCGGCGTCGGCGGGGATGAGGTCTTCCTTGACGAGCAGCTTGATGCCGTCGGCGATGGTTTGCAGCCAGCCGAACTTGCCGCCGACGCGGGTGGGGCCGAGGCGGTCCTGGATGCGGCCGGCGACCTTGCGTTCCAGCCAGATGAAGAAGATGGCGGAGACGGCCACGAAAGTAAGCAGCAGCAGCACCGACAGCAGGGCGGCGATCCAGTTGGCGAGGTCCGGCGACACGCCCAGCAGTTTCGACAGGTCGATCACGAGCAGGCGCCTCCGCCGGGGAGAGGATCGCATCGTGGCACGGGTCTGACGGGCCTTACTGTATGGTCCGGTCGGAGGCGCGGCAAGCAGCAAGTTCGGCGAACGGCACTGGACAGGATACGCACAGGGGGTTAAAATAGGAGGAAGTAAGGTGAAACGGCCGCGTTGCGCCATTCACAAATCGCTTGTCTGGAGGTATGTTTGACGACCGCACTTCAGGCGGAGCCGCGCAGCGGCTTCCACTCCCTCTCCCTTGCCCCGAGTTGCTGGCGGCTCTCGACCGCGCGGGCTATCTCGAACCCACCCCGATTCAGGCCGCCCTCATCCCGGAAGCCCTCAGCGGCCGGGATGTTATTGGGCCAGGCCCAGACCGGCACCGGCAAGACGGCCGCCTTCCTGCTGCCCTTCCTGAACCGCTGGCGCAGACGACGGCCGACCCGGCCCCCAGGCCCTCGTCCTGGCCCCGACGCGCGAACTGGTCGTGCAGGTCGCCGAGGAGGCGGCCAAGCTGTCGTCCGAACCCGAACTGCCGCGCCGTGGCCATCTACGGCGGCCAGCGCTTCCGCGAGCAACTCACGCAGCTGCAAGCGCGGCTGCGACCATCGTCGTCGGCACGCCGGGCCGCGTCCTCGATCACCTGTCGCGCGGCACCCTGTCGCTGGACCACGTCCGCTACGTCGTCCTCGACGAGGCCGACCGCATGCTCGACATCGGCTTCCGGCCCGACATCGAGAAAATCCTGCGCCGCTGCCCGCAGCAGCGGCAGACGCTGCTGCTGTCGGCCACGCTGCCGCCGCCGGTCCTGCGGCTGGCCCAGCGCTACATGGTCGATCCGCTCAACATCAACCTGTCGCCGGCCAGGGTCACGGTCGAGAACATCCGCCAGTCGTACATCACCGTGGATGAGGATCGCAAGTTCGAGCTGCTGCTGCGGGTCTTCGACCGCGAGCGAGCCGCGGCAGTGCATCATCTTCTGCGAGCGCAAGCGCTGGGCGGAAGACCTGTACCGGCATGCTCCGCGTGCAGCGCAAGCGCGTGGCCGTGATGCACGGCGACCTGCCGCAACCGATGCGCAACCGGATCATGCAGGGCTTCCGCGACGGCAAGATCGTCTACCTCGTCGCCACCGACGTGGTCGGCCGCGGCATCGACGTGACGAACATCTCGCACATCATCAACTACGACCTGCCGCGACGACCCGGAGAACTACGTCCACCGCATCGGCCGCACCGGCCGCATCGGCGCCGACGGCGTGGCCATCGCCTTCGTCACGCCCGAACAGGGCGAGCAGCTGACCGACATCGAGGCGCTTCATCAACAAGGAGATCGAGCCGAGGACATCGACGGCTTCCAGGCGTATGTCCCCCGGCCGCGCAAGGAGGACCCGAAGGAGTTCAAGACGCCGACCAAGGTGTTCGGCCGGCGCACCAAGAAGTACAGCAACCGCCTCTAAAGCGAGTCGCCGGGTTGATCCCGGCGGGCGTAAAGCCCGCCGCTCGCCTACCTCATCGCTTCCCTTCCTCTCGATCCCTTACCACCACAGGCATGGATGCGCACATGGACGTATGGCAAGCCATGATTTACGGCGTCGTTCAGGGCCTCACCGCGTTCATCCCGGTGAGCAGCGACGCCCACGTAGAGATCACGTCGCTCGCGCTTACTGGCCATGACCTCGGGGCGGCCTTCACGGCCGTGCTCCAGTGGGGCACCTGGGTGGCCTGCGTGATCTACTTCCGCCAAGACATCGGCCGTCTCGCGGTCGGGTTCTTTGGCGGCATCTGGCAGAATCGGCCGTTCGCCACGCACGACGCCAAGCTGGCCTGGATGCTGATCATCGGCACCGTGCCCATTATTGTGCTGGGTATCTTACTGAAGCGGCACATTGAAAACACCTTTAGGAGTCTTTACGTGGTGGCGGCGGCGGCCCTCGTCTTCGCTCTGTTGATGGCCCTGGCCGAAGGCTTCCACAGCCAATGGGTGAAGGCCGGTAAGAAGCAAAAAGACCTCGACGACCTGGGTTGGTTTGAGACGATCCTGGTCGGCTTCTTTCAGTGTTTCGCGCTGGTCCCGGGGGCGTCGCGCTCCGGCTCGACCATCACCGGCGGCATCTTCGGCGGCATGACGCGCAACGCCGCGGCCCGGTTTTCCTTCCTGCTGTCGCTGCCATCGGTGTTCGCGGCAGGGGTGTATGAGCTGTACAAGGAAAAGGACGCCCTCCTGCACTCGCAGCAAGACGTGCTGAATCTGGTGATCGCCACGGTGGTCGCGGCGATTGTCGGCTATGCGTCGATCGCGCTGCTGATCCGTTTCCTGAAAACGCATTCGACGTGGGTTTTCATCGGCTACCGGATTCTGCTGGGCGTGGTGCTGGTAGTCTTAGTTTGGCGGGGCGTCCTGCCAAACCAGCCGCCGAGGGAAGAACCGGCGGCGCCGACGAAGAGTATCACGGCTAAGGCGCCGGCGCTTTCTCAATTCTCCCCAGTTCCCGGTGCTCCTGGGAGGCGAGGGTAGCAAGAAGGTGTTGTAGAAGGGCAACCCGACGATGGCCGTTTACTGGACCTGGGCCTTCGTGATCGCCGAGTGGACGATCCGCCTGGTGATGCTGTTCTACGTGCCGCAGAGGCGCAGCCCCGCCGCCGCCCGGACGTGGCTGCTGCTCATCTTCATCGAGCCGTTCCTGGGCCTGCTGCTTTACGCCCTTTTGGGCGCGCGCTTACATGCCGAAGCGGCGGCTCGAGCTCCAGAGCGAGGTGTCCCAGCGCATCCAGAGCAAAGTCAAGGCGCTGGAGGTACACGTCCGGCGGCCCGACCTGCCGCCCGAATTTCTCCAGGCGGTGCGGCTCGCCGAGAACCTCGGCGATTTCCCTATCCTCGGCGGCAACCACGTCGAGCTGCTGCCCGACTACGACGCCGCCATCGGCCGCCTGATCGCCGACATCGGCGCCGCCCGCCGCCACGCCAACCTGCTCTACTACCTGTTCGCCGACGACAAGACCGGCAACCGCGTCGCCAACGCCCTGATCGAGGCGGCGCGGCGCGGCGTAACCTGCCGGCTGCTGCTGGACTCGTTCGCCAGCCGCGGGGCGCTGCGCACCCTGGCGCCGCGGCTGCGGGCGGCCGGCGTCGAGGTGACGGCGGTGCTGCCGCTCGGCTTCTTCCGCCGCAAGGCCGCCCGCCTCGACCTGCGCAACCACCGCAAGATCGCCGTGCTGGACGGCCGCGTCGCTTATGTCGGTTCGCAAAATATCGTGGACGCCGACTTCAAGCGCGGCATCGTCTACGAGGAGCTGGTGGCCCGCGTGACCGGCCCAGTCGTCCACGAGTTGCAGGCCGTGCTGCTCGCCGACCGCTTTTTCGAGACCGAGACCGAGGCGACCCACGAAGAGGAGAGCTTCCCGACGCCGGAGCACACCGGCGACGTGGAGGCCCAGACGCTGCCGAGCGGCCCCGGCTACCCGTTCGAGAACAACCTGCGCCTGGTCGTGGCCCTGCTGTACGCCGCCCAAAAGAGAGTCGTTATGACGACTCCTTATTTTATCCCGGACGACACGCTGTTGCAGGCGATGACGACGGCCGCCCAGCGCGGCGTCGAGGTCCGTCTGGTGGTTTCCTCCCAGGCGGACCAATTGCTCGTCGGCCTGGCGCAGCGGTCGTACTATGAGGAATTGCTGGGCGCCGGAGTGCGGATTCACGTCTACCACGAGCGCTTCCTGCACGCCAAGCACCTGAGCATCGACGATCAGGTCGCGCTGATCGGTTCGACGAACATGGACATGCGTTCGTTCGCGTTGCAGTGCGAGGTCAGCCTGCTGGTCTACGACGAAGCGACCGTGCGGGCGCTGCACGGCGTCCAGCAGCGCTACTTCGACGGCTCGGCGGTGCTGACCCAGGCGGAATGGCGGCGCCGGCCGTTGCCGGTGCGTCTGCTGCAAAACATGGCACGGCTGGTGGACGCGGTGCTATAGGACCGGCGGCCGGGAGAACGATCATGGCAGCGCCACGGCGCCGCGAAAACCTGGGCATCGACGCGCTGTGGTGCCTGGCGCTATCGGCGGTTTTCGAGCTGCTGGCGTGCCTGTTCCACTTCGGCCTGGGGATGCGGAGCACGCGCGATACGCGCTGGCTGCGGACGCTCACGTTCGGACTGCGCATCCACCACGGCTACCCCGGTCTGCTGCTGATCGTGCTGGCGTTTTTCTGTCGCGGTGGGTCGTGGCGGCGCTGGTGCCTCATCATCGGGCTGGCCCTGGTCCTGTCGGACCTGGCCCACCATTTCCTGGTCCTGTGGCCGATCACGGGCCATTCGGATTTTGATCTGTTTTATCCGCAATGACGGTTGCTGCGGCCGCCCCCGCTCGCCGCGCCGAAAGGCGTCAAATCAACTCCGCGATGGGGTCGCCGTCGTCGAGCAGCCGCATGGGCCGGCCGCTGAAGTCCGGCAGCGTCATCGTCGGGTCGATGCCGAGCGCGTGGTAGACCGTGCCCAGGACGTTCTGGGCGCCGACGGCCCGGTCCTTGGGCAGGGCGGCCTTGCTGTCGGTGCGGCCGACGACCTGGCCGGTCTTCAGGCCGCCGCCCGCGAACAGCGCGAAGCCGCAGTCCGGCCAGTGGTCCCGGCCCTCGTACTGGTTCACCTTGGGCGTCCGGCCGAACTCGCCCCAGACCAGAACCAGCACGTCCTTATCCAGGCCGCGCTCGTGCAGGTCGGTCACCAGGGCGTACAGCGACTGGTCCAAAAGCGGCATCACGGAGCGCATCCCGGTGAAGATGTTGCCGGTACTGGACGCCTTGCCGTGGTAGTCCCACGGCGAGATGCGCATGGTCACGACGGACACGCCCGCCTCGACCAGTCGCCGGGCCAGCAGGAACTTTTCGCCTGGCCACGGCACCGTCGGCACGGGGTCATTGCCGTAGATGTACTTGGCGTCCTTGGCGCCGTAGCGCTCGCGCACCTTGTCCGGCTCCCGGCCCAGGTCGAAGGCGGCGCGGGCCTGGGGCGACGTGATCATCTCCAGCGCCCGCGCGGCATAGGCGTCCATCGCCGGGAAGTCGCCGCGCTGATCAACCTCGCGGCGGACGCCGTCAAACAGGTCGCGCATCGAGGCGCGGTCGGCCAGGCGACCGGGGGTGACGCCCTCCGTCAGGCGAAGGTCTTTGGTCCCCTCGTTGCCGAAGACGAAGGCGGCGTGGGCGGCGCCGACGTACTGCGGGTTCTCGACGACGGACTGGTCGGCGGCGTAGGTGTCCAGGCTGACGTAGCCCGGCATGTGCGGATCGTGGGCGCCGCCGAAGCGGCTGACGACGGCGCCGAACGCCGGCCGTTTGGCGGACTTAGGGAATCCGGTATAGACTTCTTCCAGCTCGTGCTGCATCGGCTCGACGAACTGCACCGTGCGGACCAGGGCCAGCTTGTCGGCGATGCGGGCCTGCATCGGCATGTGTTCGCAAATGTCGAAGCCGGGCACGTTGGTCTGGATCGGCTTGAATTTGCCGCGCATGTCGGCCGGGGCGTCCGGCTTGAGGTCGTACATGTCAATATGGCTGGGGCCGCCCGCCAGGCAGACCATGATGACGGCTCGCGGCGGGCCGGACTGGCCGGCCTGCGCCCGCAGGCGGAGCACGTCGGCGAGGGTCAGGCCGGTCAGGCCCAGCGCCCCGACGCGCAGGAAGTCGCGGCGACTGACGCGGTCGCAGAGTCGTTGGCGGGCGCCCCAGAAGGTGAGCATCGGTTGCTCCTCGAATAAGGCGGGCGGGCGGGGGCCGCGGGCTTGCGGCGCGGTCGGTGGGAATCCGGCGGACCAACAGCGACATTCTATCCCCTTGGCCCCAACCGCCAATAGAAATCTGGGGGCGGACGAAAATGGGTGCGTGCGCGAATTCTGGCGCCGGCTGTGGTCCCCGGGTTCACGAGTACGTTCACCCGGGGCTTTATTTCCGTCGCCCTCCGGGCTTCGGCTGCCGTTCGTTTGCTCGTCCCGTGTCTTGGAGCCCGCTTCGGGCGACGGAAATAAAGCCCCGGGCGAACGTACTCGTGAGTCCGGGGAAGGGAGCGCCACAACTTGGTCTTGTACCCGACGCAATTAGCGGAAGGAGAAGCGCCACCATTCCCCTCGCGTTCCCTCCCTGGTATCCTGTCGCCCATGAACCGCGACACGCTCGAACACCCGCGCGACGGCGGCCTCATGGTCCTGGTCCCGGCCGGTCCCTTCCTCATGGGCCTGCCCGACGACGACCTCCTCGCCGAGGACCATGAGAAGCCCCAGCGCGTCGTCCATGTGACCGCCTTCTGGATTGACGTGGACCCAGTCACCAACGCCCGCTTCCGCCACTTCCTTGAAGCCGGCGGCTACCGCCGCGCGGAGTGGTGGAACCCGGACGGCTGGCGGTGGCGCTGTTCGACAGGCGTGGAGGCGCCGCCAGTGGGGACAGTCCGGCTGGGACGGTGGCGACCAGCCCGTCGCCGGCGTCAGTTGGTACGAGGCCGACGCCTACGCCCGCTGGGCCGGCAAACGCCTGCCGACCGACGCCGAGTGGGAGAAGGCGGCGCGCGGGACCGACGGCCGCCGCTACCCGTGGGGCGACGCCTGGCCGCACGCCGCCGTCGCCAATTTCGACACGGCGGTCGGCCGCACGTCGCCGGTCGGGCTTTACCCGGACGGCGCCAGCCCCTACGGCTGCCTCGACATGGCCGGCAACGTCAACAACTGGGTCAGCGACTGGTACTATGCGGACTTCGGCCGCTGGTGCGCCCAGCAGGGCCAGCTGGCCGACCCGCACCTGGATGACCCTATGCGCCGCCGCTTCTACGAGGCGGCCGCTATCGACCGTCTCCTGCTGGCCGACCCGAACCTGGATGACGCCATACGCCTCCGGCTGGAGGAGCGGCAAATAAGGGACAAAGTGGACCGCGGAGGAGGCTTCGCCACGCCGCGGCTGCACCACGAGGTGCTCGGCTGCACGCGCAAGGTCCACTGGAGGCCGGACGCCCGCGAGCCGTGGAACGGCTTCCGCACGGCGATGACGTGAGTCGTCTTTACCAGCCCGACGCGCCGCGAGGATTCGTCTTGACAGAGTTCAAGGGGCGGGATTTATTCGGTGGCGGTCATCCGCCCCTTCCGGGCGACGACATGGAAGGCCGTTCACCGAGGCTCCCATGGATCCCGTTTCCCCGCATTCCGTCGGCGGCCACAAGTGCGCCACCTGCTCTCGGATCATTCCCCTCTCTGCCAGCTGGTGCGCCCGTGTCGTCTCGCTGGCGTCGCTGTCCCAGGTGGCAAGGGGCCTGCCGCCGCTCCGCCGCCCACGCCTTGGTTGCCGCCGTGGTGGGTCGGCTTTGTCGCCAAAGAGTGTTTATATAATCTGATCTATCCGGCCGTCCTGGTCCTGGGGTGGCTTTTTTGGCAGTTCACGGACGTCCTTTTGACGTGGCCCTACTGGGCGTCCGGGGCGATTGCGTTGGTGTTCGTGACCGGGTCCGGCTGGGCCCTCGCCCTGGTCAAGCGGAATAACGCCTGGCCATACGGCATTTTCAAAGTGCTGATCGGTTGTGGGCTGAGCGTGTGGGCGCTTACGGACGGCCGCCCCGAGCAGGGCAAACCGCCGGTGATCGCCCTTTGGATTTCCCTGCTGCTCGCCGTCGATTTTGTCGTGGATGGCTTCGAGCAATACTGGTCGAAACCAGACGAGAAGCCGGCCCCGCAAACCGCCAAGTCAAATCCTTGAGTACGACGCCAGCAGCCCGTCCAGCCCCTCGGCTAGCCGCTTGGCCGCCTTCCGCGTGTGGGCGGCAAGTCGCAGCAGTTCGGCCATGAGCGATGGGCGCCGCAGGACCGCCGCCGCCAGCCGGGCCGGCCTGACGCGGCCGTCGCGCAGCACGTCCAAAAGCGCCTCCGACAAAGGCGTATCCACATCATCCGAAATGACGCGCAGGCAGCCGAACGGCACGCCGGCCGCCGTGCAGAGCCGGGCGACGACGGCCGTTTCCATGTCCACCGCGACCGCCCCGCTCCGCTCACCGAGGCGACGCTTTTCCGCCGGCGCGCCGAGAATATGCGGCACGGTCAGCAGCCGCCCGCGCCGGTGCGGCGAATCGCCAGTTGGCCACGTTGCGGGCCAGGCGGCGCCGTTCGCGTCGCAGACTTCCGAAGCGAGGACCAGATCGCCGACGCCCAGGCCGGGGACGACGGCGCCGGAGAAGCCGGCCGACAACACCAGCGACGGCCGGTAGGGAACGCCGTCCAGCGGCGGGCCGGAGAGCAGCCACGCCAGCGCCCGTTCCATCGCCGCCGCGCCGACGCCGGTTTCGAGGAGGAGAATGGTCTCTGTTTCGTCGCCGTGGAAAGCCGCCGGGAACGGGGCGGCCGGGAACGTGCCGCCGGTATGGCCGCATCCGCCGGAAGAACATCGCCTCGCGGCCCAGGGCGACGACGATGCACGGATTCTCCAGTGGTTGCGTCAAGGCGCCGTTCCGCCCGGTCGCCCGCGCTGGGGCTTCTTCCGTAACAGCACGGCCACGCGCCGCACCGCCGCCGGCAGGTCCTTCTCGACCTGATGGCCCCACAGCCGCAGCACGCGCCAGCCCATGCGGCGCAGCCGGCGGAAGTGGCGGCGGTCGCGCCGGCGCGTGCGCTCGATCTTCCGCTTCCAGTACGGCGGCAGCTTGTCGCACCACAACGGGAAACGCCAGCCGTGCCAGAAGTCGCCGTCCACGAACACCACCAGCCGCGCCTCCATGAACACGAAATCCGGCTTGCCCGGCAGGCCGGCGACGTGCCGCTCGCACGTCCAGCCGCGTTCTTGAAAGGCCGCGTCCACGACCCGCTCCAGCGATGTGTTGCTGCCCTTGACCGCCCGCATCGTCTTCTTGCGGTCTTCAGGACTCAGGTTGTCCGGCATGTCCGTTCCTTCGGCCCGCCCCGGCCGCCTCGTACAACGGCGTCAAGATATGTCGATCCACCCACCGGACGGCCGGCACGCACACGGCGTCGCCAAAGCCGAACAGCTGCTGGTTGCGGCCGCCGGTCAGCGGGAAGTCCGGCGTCCCTTGCAGTCGGGCGTACTCGCGCGGACTCATCCAGCGCATCCGCAGCCGGCCCGCGTCCACGGCTATCACGATCTGCTTGCCGCTGCCGCCGCGCGGCGTCCGCAGGCAGCCGGCCAGGCCGTCGAAGCGCACCTCCGCCCGCTGGCCGCCGCGCCGCACCCGCCGGAACGCCGTACCCACGCGCGGGAACAGGCCGCGGCGAAGCGCGTCCACCTGCCGCCGATGGTCCTCGCTCATCATGCGATAATGGCGCTCCACTTCAGTCGTTTCCCACCACTCCTGGGCGTCGTCCAGGTCGATCACGTCCTCCAGGCGGACGCCGCGCTCCGGCGGGTCGGGCAGGGCGAGGTTCAGCCAGCCGGTCGGCAGATGCAGTGTAGTAAGGATCTTCACGAGAGAGGAGGGGCGCACGGAGCTTGGTTCCGGCGCCGGCCGCGCGGCGACGGCAACCTCTTCGGCCGCCCCCACCACGAACACGCGGCGGCGGCTCTGCGGCGTGAAGTGGCGGGCGTCGAGCACAAGAGCGTCGAGCCGATAGCCGAGGCGGGCCAGCGTTTTCGCGGCGGTCACGAAGTCGCGCCCTCGCGCGAGGTCAGGAAGCCCGGCACGTTCTCCAGCAGCACCAGCGGCGGCCGGCGAACGTCCAGCGCCCGCAGCACCGCGGCGAATGCGAAGAAGGTAGAGGACTCCCGGCCGGCGAGGCCGCGGTAGTGGCCGGCCAGGCTCAGATCGACGCACGGAAACGACGCCGTGGCCAGGGCCGGCCGGCCGGGGATGCACGCCGCGATCTCCGCCGTGCGGTTCACGTCCTCCAGGTGATAGTGCGGACTGGGACCGTTGCGGGCCTCGTACAATTCCTGTTTCTGGGCGCTGATGTCGTTGGCGTAAACGCAGGCCCAGCCGGAGCCCTTCAGCCCTTCGCCGACGAGGCCGATGCCGGCAAAGAACTCGCAGAAGGTCTTTTGGCGCTCCATCCGGCGCGTCCTCGGCACGTATGCCCGCGACAGAATCTCACGCATCTTCTATCGGCGTGCAGAGGGCGTCAGTTCCCTGATTTCCGCGAAATATCAGCCGGCTGACACCCCCGCTCGCCGGGCGCCTTGTCCGCCCCCTACAATACACCATGATGACACCCCTTCTCCCCGCCGCCGATCCGCCCGACCTGGCCGTCCTCGTCAGCGGCGGCCTCGACAGCGCCGTCCTTCTAGGCGAATCGCTGCAAAGCCGCCGGGCCGTTCATCCCCTATACATCCGCTGTGGCCTGTTCTGGGAGACCGTGGAGCTGGACCACCTGCGCCGTTTCCTCGCGGCCGTGGCAGCGCCGGCCCTACGGCCGCTGCACGTCCTGGAAATGCCGGTGCGCGACCTCTACCCCGTCCACTGGAGCCTCACGGGCGAGGGGACGCCCGCCGCCGATACGCCCGACGAGGCGGTCTTCCTGCCCGGCCGCAACGTCCTCCTGCTGGCCAAGGCGATGCTGTGGTGCCACCTGCACGGCGTGCCGGAGATCGCTCTGGCGCCGCTGGAGAGCAACCCGTTCCCGGACGCCACGCCGGCCTTCTTCGCCGCCTTCGAGGCCGCCGCCAACCTGGCCGTCGGCGGCCGGGTGCGCGTGCTTCAACCCTATTTGGGGTTGCACAAGGTGGACGTGCTGCGGCGCGGCCGCGGCCTGCCGTTGCAGTGGACGTTTTCGTGCATCCGCCCGCGCGACGGCCGGCACTGCGGGGCGTGCAACAAGTGCGCCGAGCGGCGGCGGGCCTTCGCCGCGGTCGGGCTGCCGGATCGGACGCCGTACTACACGGAGCGACCATGTTCAGCGTGACGCGGGAACTGACCTTCTGCTACGGCCACCGCCTGCTCGACTACGACGGCAAGTGCCGCCACCTGCACGGCCACAACGGCCGGGCCGTCATCACGCTGGCCAGCGCCGCCCTCGACCGGCTCGGCATGGTCATGGACTTCGGCCGCCTCAAGCGCGTCGTCGGCGGCTGGATCGACGAGACGCTCGACCACAAGATGCTGCTGCACCGCGACGACCCGGCCCTGCCGTTCCTGCGGCGGCTGAATGAACCCGTTCACGTCCTCGACGTCAACCCGACGGCGGAGAACATCGCCCGGCTGATCTTCGACTACACGGCGGCCCAGGGCTTTCCTGTCGTCGAGGTGAAATTGTGGGAGACGGAGTCGTGTTTTGCCGCCTACACCGGAGAAACATATGTGAAAGGCGAGCGGGGGGCGTCAGCCCCTTGATTCAGCGGAGCACCGGCGCCAGGATCCAGAGGGACGGGTTGCGGCTGATAATCGGTGGCGGTATCGGGTCCGGTCAGTACGTAATTGGGGGTGCCATGCTTTCGCGGCCCTCGTCGGAGACTGGATGCCGGGCAGGACCGCCGCGAAAGCATGAGTCCCCGCGGGACGAACATGCTTTCGCGGCGGCCTTGCCAAGTGCACGGTGCGGAAGAGGGCCGCGAAAGCATGGCACCCGCCGCGCGTTACCTTTATGTCCACCAGCATCCTTTGACGCAGTCGAGGATGAATACCCCGAAGCGCTCCCGTAGCTGGTCGGTGTACTCAATGAAGTCGTCGGTCCAGTTGAACTTCAAATCCTCGTCGGACCATACCGACAGTCGCCGGGTGCAGCCCGCGATGATCTCTGCCGGGGCCGGCAGGTAGTCGAGTTCGGCCATCTCCTTGCTCTCGTCCCGCACTGTCTGATCCGTTTCCAGCCAGGCGACGACGGCCCAATCGCCGTAGAAGACTCGGAACCCGCTAGGCTCCCTCTTCCCCTCCGATCGAGCCAGTTCCGCCCGCAGGGGGTGCCGACGGTAAACCCACTTGCCCGACCGGAACTTGCTGAACGTCAGCCCGGCAAAGTGGGCGACGGCCCGGTCGAGCGTGAAGTCGCTCGCTTCCGGAATGAGGGCCAGCACGCTGTACATGCCGTCGGGCATTCGCTCGCTTCCGCCACCGAACCAATGATTCTCCACCGCCGCGCCCGCTCACCCTACCACTCCGCGCTCCCCTTCGGGTCGCGGCTAAACAGGATGGGAATTAGAGCGTCGCGCCCGCAACACGGCCTCCGCCAGGTCCAGGTCCTCGCGCGTGGTGATCTTGAGGTTGGCCGCGGAGCCGGAAACCAGATGAACGCTGCGTCCGGCCGCCTCTACAAGTTGGGCGTCGTCGGTGATGCCGCCGCCGAACGCGGCACGGCGGGCGTAGGCGTCGAGTAGCCAGTCGCGGCGGAACACCTGCGGCGTCTGCGCCAACCACAGGCCGTGGCGCGGCACGGTGGCGACGATGCGGCCGGCGCCGTCGTCGCGTTTCACGGTGTCGGCGACGGGCACGGCCAGCAGGGCGGCCCCGGTCTCGGCGGCCCGCGCAAAAACCTTGTCAAGCAACTCCGGCGTCAGGCAGGGGCGGGCCGCGTCATGCACGGCAATGAAATCCGCCTCCGCCGTGGTCCGCGCCAGCGCGTTGGCGACCGACTCGAAGCGCTCCGCCCCGCCGTCGGCGATCAGGAGGCGGTCGTCGGTCGCCTCGGCGAAGCGCGGCCGGTCTTCGGCAGCGGCCACGACGATGCACTGACATACATCGGGCCGCGCGAGAAACAACTCAGCCGACCGAAGCCAGACAGCCCGGCCGTCGATCAAAGCGAACACTTTTTTTTCCGCGGCGCCGAAGCGCGACGAGCGCCCAGCGGCGGGCAGGATGACGGCGAAGCGCGGCATGGCGTTTATCCTACAGCCGGCGGCTTCGCCGTGAAGCGCGAAGGCGGAAAATGCCGATAAGGAGGGAAGGCGGGGAAAGAAGGGCGCAGGCGAGCGAGGGGCGTCAGCCCCCTGATTCGGCATCCTGTCCCCGACCGCAGGAAGAATCAGGAGCCTGACGCCCCCCGCTCGCCTAGGACCGTACAAGGAGAACCCATGGACCTGCCGATCACGCGGCGGACGGTACTCAAGGCGGCGGCGGCCGGCTGCCTGGCGACGGCGGCCTCCGCCCTGGCGCCGGCGGAGGCCAAGGCCCGCGTCACCTCCGGCGACGCGGTGTCCGGCAACCTGACCGGCGCCCGCGCCCTGGTCGAGGCGCTGATCTGCGAGGGCGTGCCCTGCGTCTTCGGCATTCCGGGGGCGCAGGACAACGAAATCTGGGACGAGATGAAGAGCCGCGGCCTCGACTATCTGCTCGTCACCCACGAGCACTCGGCCGCGTGCATGGCGGACGGCGCGCGCGCAGCACCGGCCGGCCCGGCGTCATTTGCATCGTGCCGGGGCCGGGCGTGACCAATGCCTTGACCGGCATCGGTGAGGCGCTGCTGGACAGCGTGCCGATGGTGTGCATCGTCGGCGACGTGGCCCGCGGCGACAAATACAAGCCATTTCAGCTCCATGAAATACCGCAACTCGGTCTGATTCAGCAGCTGACCAAGGGCGTCTTTACAGCGGAGTGCGTCACCGACATCCCCGGCGCCGTCCGGCAGGCGTTCCAGCTGGCGATGGCCGGCGAACCGGGGCCGACCGCTGTGGTGGTCCCCTACAACCTGCTCATCGAAACGGCCCGCTTCTACTGCCCGCCGCTGGGGCCGCCCGAAGTCCCCTTCGACGATGCGGCCTTCAGCTGCGCCTGCAAATGCTTAGCAACCGCCGCCAGCGCGTGGGCATCTACGCCGGCATGGGCTGCATGGACTTCGCCCCGTCGCTGACGAAGGTGGCCGAGCTGTTGCAGGCGCCCGTCGCCACCAGCGTCTCCGGCAAGGGCGTCATCGACGAGTGCCACCCGCTGGCCGTCGGCTGGGGTTACGGGCCGGCAGGGCACGCGCACGGCCGAGAAGGCGTTCGAGGGCGTCGATGTGGTGCTGGCCATCGGCGTGCGCTACAGCGAAGTATCCACGGGCTGTTACTCCATCCCGCCGCACCGCTGCCTCATTCACGTCGACGCCAACCCCAACAACATCGGCCGGATCGTCAAGCCGGCGGTCGCCGTCCACGCCGACGCTGGCGTGTTTTTCGACCGAGTGCTGGCCGCAGCCGACGACGTGGGCCGGCCGCCCGACGCCGCGCTGGCGTGCCGCATCCGCGACTGGAAGTGCCAGGAGGCCAAGGAGCGCGACAAGCGCTACGCCCGCTGCGGCGCCGACCCGATGCTGTTCCTGCTGGCCCTGCGCCAGGCGACGTGCCCCGACGCCCTGGCCTTCGTGGACGTGACCTGTGCGGAGCACTGGGCGGCCGAGGCGTACACCATGCTGCCACCCGCGCACCTACTTCAACCCGACCGACAACCAGGCGATGGGCTGGTCGATCCCCGCAGCGCTGGGGCGCAGCGCGTCCACATCGGCCGGCAGGTTGTCACCGTCACCGGCGACGGCTGTTTCCTGATGACGGCGATGGAAATATCGACGGCGGCGCGCGAATGCCTGCCGGTGAAGTTTTTCGTGCTGGACGACCAGGCCTACCACTATCATGCAGCAGTTGCAGGAGAAGGCGTACCGGCGGACGACGGCGACGATCCTGGCGCGGCTGGACTACGCGGCCTTGGCCAAGGGATTCGGCGTCGGCTACATGGAGATCGACTGCGACAAGGACATCGACGGCGGCATCCGGGCGGCGCTGGAGCAGCCAGGGCCGGTGCTGACGCGGGTCGTGACCGACTACGGCAAGCGGCCGATCCGCTGGCTGGACGCGGTGCGCAACGCGCTACATCGACGAGCTGTCCCGGGAACAGAAGGTGCGTCTGCTGGCCCGCCTGGGATCGCGGGCGCTGGACCTGCACCCAAAGAATGACTAGGTTCTACTGGGTACGCAGGCTCGCGCTTCCGGCCATGGACTCCGCCGCGTCGCGGCGGACATGAGCTGGACAACGCTCCTTCGCTCCCAGAGAGCTTGTTGATGCCGCGCACTTTCCTGGCATTTCCGCTCCTTCTTGTCGCCGTCGCGGGCGCCGCGGCCGACGGCAATGTCCGTTCCATCCCGCTGACCCTGCACCCGGCGGCCGCGCCGTCGCCGGCCCTGAAGTACGCGCTGTTACCGGAGCTGCGCGATTCCATCCCCGGCAACGCCGTGACGCACTACCGGCAGGCGATCAAGAACATGAAGCGCAACGCGCCGCCGTCGCGCGACTGGTATCCGACGATGGACCAATGGATGGCTGTCCCGCTCAAGGACTTCCCACGCGAAGAGGTGGGCAAGTTCCTGCAGCAATGCGAAACGACGTTTCGGGAGGTCGAGGCCGGCGCCCGCAGCGAGGACTGTGACTGGGGCATAACGGAGGAACTGCGCAAAAAAGGGCATCTCCACGCTGCTGCCGGATGTGCAGGAAATGCGGGCCATCGCGTCACTGCTCACCTTGCGTATCCGCTACGAACTGGCGGAAGGCCGCCCCGACAAGGCGGCCCACTCCCTTCAAATCGGCTTCGCCCTGAGCCGCCACGTCGCCGATAGTTCCACCCTCATCGAAGCCCTGGTCGGCATCGCCATCGGCGGCCTGATGACGGAACGCATACAGGAGTTCGTGCAGCAGCCGGACGCGCCCAACCTTTACTGGGCGTTGACGGACCTTCCTCGGCCTTTTATCGACATGCGCAAGCCGATGCAAGGCGAGCGCGTCGGCGCCTACGGCACGTTTCCCGGCATGACGGAGATGGCCGCAGACCTCAACGCCAAGCCGTTCGCGCCGGAACAGGTGGAACAGATCGTCAAGCTGCTCGACGGCATCGACCCCAACGAGGGCGCGATGTTGCAGGTGCAAAAGGCGGCGCTGGCTCTGCGGCTCGTGGCACGACACGAGGCCGCCAAGAGAATCCTCATCGACCAGGGCCGGCCGAAGGAACTGGTGGACGCCATGCCGCACGTGCAGGTCGGTCTGATGGTCGCGCTGCTGCAGTACGATCAATGGTTCGACGAGATGCTCAAGTATCAAGGGCTGCCGTTCTGGGAGGCGCAATCCGGCCTGGCCAGGGCGGAAGAGCGGCTGAAGGCCCTGACGGACGACAAAAACGCGCCCGCCATCCCGCTCGCCAAGTTGCTCCTCCCCGCGACGACCAAGGTCTTCGCGGCCCGCACTCGGCTCGACCGCCGCATCGCCGCGCTCCGCTGCGTCGAGGCGGTGCGCCTCCATGCCGCGGCCCATGACGGCAAGCTTCCCCCTTCGCTGGACGAGATCAAGGATGTGCCCGTGCCTCCGGACCCCGCGACCGGCAAGCCGTTCGACTACCACCTTGCCGGCGACCGCGCCTTTTTCGGCTGCCCGCCCTTCCCCGGCCAGCCGGCCAGCAACGCCAACACGCCGACGTATGAAATCAGTCTGAAATGAGATCCGACGCGTCAGCGGCCGAGGAAATGCAACAGCGTGGCCGCCGCCGCCTCGGCAAACGCCGGATCGTTGATGTGCAGGTCCAGTTCCATCAGCTTCACGTCCGGACTCATCCAGTTGCGCAGGCTCTGAAACAGGGCCGCGTCCGCCGCCGGACCCCAAAACGCGCCGCCCTCGCAGTCCAGCGCCGACACGCCGTGCAGCGGCACGAGCACCGCCGTCGATCCGCGCGCTGCGCTGGCCTTGTGGGCGATTTCCTTCCCCAAAAGATCGTTTTCCTCCGGCGTGGTGCGCATCAGCGTCACCGACGGGTTGTGCCGGTGAAACAGCCGGCCGCGGAACCGCTCCGGGACCGTGTCTGGCGGGCCGAAATTCACCATGTCCAGCGCCCCAGCGAGATCACCTGGGGCATGCCGCGCAGGGCCGCCGCCGTCAGCCGGTCGCGGCCGGCGCTGAGGACGCCGCCACCAGCTCGTCGGCCAACTCCGTAGTAGTCAGGTCGAGGACGCCGGCGATCTGGCCCTCGGCGATGAACGTTTCCATCGTCCGGCCGCCGACGCCGGTGGCGTGAAAGACCAGCGTTTCATAGCCGGACTGCTCGACGCCGGCGCGGGCCGCGTCCACGCACGGCGTCGTCACGCCGAACATGGTGGCGGCGATCAGCGGGCGGTCTTCCGTCCCGCCGACCGGCGCAGCCCGGCCGCGCACCATGCCGGCCATGGCCGCCGCCGCGTTGGCCAGCACGCGCCGGCTGATGCGATTGAGGCCGCTTATATCTACGACGGAATACATCATGCCCACGTCGCTCTGGCCGACGTAGGGCCGGACCTGTCCGCTGGCCACGCTGCTGACCATCAGCTTGGGCACGCCGAATGGCAGGGCGCGCATGGCCGCCGTGGCGATGGCAGTGCCGGCCGAACCGCCGAGGCCGAGTACGCCGCTCACCCGTCCGCGGCCGTGCAAATCCCGGGCGATTATGGCCGCCCCGCGCCGCCGCGTCCACGGCCCGGCCGCGGTCGCCGGCCGTGCGCAGGGCTTCGAGGCCCTCGCCGGCCGCTGCGAACACCTCCTCGTGCGGCACGTCCGCCGCAAACGCTGGCGGCCCCAGCACGCCGGCGTCGAGCACCAGCACGTCCACGCCGGCCTCGCGCAGGAGGTCGCGGATGTACTGGAACTCGACGCCCTTGGTGTCGAGTGTGCCGATCAGCAGGACGGCCATGTAGCCCCCTATCCCCCGCGCTGATACTTGTCGCCCGGCGGGTAGTCCTCGCTCGGCCGGCGCGGCTCCTCGCGCCGCCGGCCGGTCGGCCGGCCCCACTGGTCGCGGATGGCGTCGTCCACCTCGGGCGCGATGCTGGGCGCGTGGCCTCGCGGTACGCCTGCGTGAAGTCGTTATGGACATTCTTCATGAGGATCGTGTCCTCGGTGATCTCGGCGACGTTGATCTGCGTGGAGGCCAGGGCGATCATGGTGATGAGCCAGGCGATGAACAGGACGCCGCCCACGGCCATGAGCAGGACGCCGCCCATGGCGAGCGGCCCGCTGGGGTCGTCGTCTTGCCCCATGGCAAAGAGGACGCCGCCGCCGAGAATCAGGGCGAGCACCAGAAAGATGCCGCCGATGCCGACGAGGTAACGCACCGTCCAGTGGTTCTTGTGCTGTTCGCACAGTGGGATGGGCACGCGGCGGCGCTTGATGAACCAGATGCCGATGATCGGAGGCATCCACCGCGCCCAGTAGGGCATCCATGAGAACTGCTTGACCGGGCGGGCCACGGACGGCGCCCCGCACTTCATGCACACATCCGGCAGCGCGCCCTCGTCCAGGTCGTAGAAGTCCAACCGCACGTCGGCCATGTCATTGACTCCTTCATTGACAAACCACGAACCACGAAAGACACGAAAAAACGAGAAAAAATGCAAGAGCAAAAGGCGTGAACAGCCTGCTTCAAGGTCTCTACTTGTCTTTTTATCTATCCTTGTTTTTCTTGTCTTTTTTCGTGTTTTTTCGTTTCCTTCGTGGTTCGTGGTTTACTGGGATGGCTCCGATTCCAGGAACGCAAACAGGTCCGCGATCTCCTTTTTGTCCAGCTGATCGAGCAGCCCCTCCGGCATCACCGAGATCAGCGATGCGAACTGCTGGTCGATGTCTTCCTTCTTCAGCGTCACCTTCGTGGCGTCCTTGAGCAGCACCGTGTAAACGTCGCCCTGGAGCGACGCCAGGCCGTTGATCGTCTGGCCCTGTCTGGTCACGAACTGCGTCGAGCGGTATTGGTCGCTGATAACCTTCGACGGATAAAAAATCGACTCCAGAATGTCCGACCGCTTGAAGCGCTTGGACACGGCCGTCAGTTCCGGGCCGACGCCCTCGCCGTCCTTGCCATACTTGTGGCACTTGATGCACTGCGCCTTCGCAAACACCTCCTTGCCCTTGATCGGGTCGCCGGTGCGGCCGTCGCCCTGCGTCAGGAAGGTCAGCAGTTCCTCATATTTGTACTTCGACACGACCGGCTTGTCGCCGGTCACGTTCGGCAGCGGCGTCTCCTTCGGGAACGCCTGGCCGAACCACCGCGACCATGAGCCGATTTCCTTTTTCCAATCACCGTCGTCGGCCCCGAATTGCTTGTCGTTGGTCCAGTGGCGCAAAAGCTCCACCACCTTCCAACGGTCGGCCTCGCCCAGCCGGCCGGCCGCCAGCAGGGCGGCCCGGAAAGCAGCCGCGTCTTCCGGTTTAGGCTTGTTCGGGAGCTTTTTCAGCGCCTCGACCACCTTGAACAACTCGACCTTGTTGTTCGAGTGCAGTCCATCAATGAGGTAGACGAAGTTGTCCGCCGTCGGATGGTCCAGGCCCGTTTCCGCGATGGCGTCGTCCACGGCGCCGCGCACTCCGCCGCCCGCGGCAGGTCGGCCGCCTTCGCCAGCCGGTCGGATAGCGCCGCCAGGGCCGGAAGCAATTCCGCCTGCCGGTCCAGTTGCAACCGCTTGGCCAGCGCAATGGTGACGAGCGGCGTCTTCTCGCCGGACGCCAGCAGCGCTTTGCGGTCGGCGAGGTCGTAGGCGGCCAGTGCCTCCTTGTAAATGTTCTGCAAATGGCCGGGGAAGCTGTTGCCGCCGCTCCACTCGCGCGTGCCTTCGTACCACTCCACGATCTGTGATTTCTCTGCTGGCGTCCAGGCGTCGGGCAAGAAGTGCAGGCAGTAGAAATAGTGGATCTGCTGGAGGCGGTCGCCCTTGGCGTCCAGCAGCGCCCTGATGATCTTGCCGACCACGCCCTCGTCGGCGGCCAGCACGTTCTCGCGGCGGAAGTACGTCAGCAGCAGGGCCAATTCCCTACTGACGCGATAGTCCTTGGCCGGGAACAGCTCCTCGCACTCCACGGCGATGCCGCGCACGCTGCCCGGCGGGTTCTCCTTCGGCGCGTGCAGCAGCACCAGTTCCAGCGTGCGCAGATATTGCAACTGCGCTCCGGCCCCTCCGGGATGCCCTTATGGAGATGCTCGAAGATCGCCTCGGCATATGGGGCCGCCTGGTCGATCTTGCACAGGGCGACGGCGCCCTCCAGGAAGGCGAGGTCGTTTTCCTCATTCAGCAACACCGTAGCCCAATCCTTGACCGGCATGCGCTGCACCACCAGGCGGGCGGCGGTGCGTACGAAGTCGTCGGGGTCGTGCAGCAGCGGCCACACGGCCGACAGCGGCGGCGTGAGGTTGCAACGGACCAGCGCCTCACAGGCCCGGCGGCGCACCAGCGGGTTTTCGTCCATTAACGAGAGGACAAGGGCTGGTCCGTCGGAGCGGTCGTTGTTGACGCCGATCTGGTAGACGGCCTCGGCGCGGACCTCGGCGTCCTTGTCCGCGACCAATAGCAGCAGGCTTTTGTCGTCCAACGGCTGGCCGTGCATTTGCAGCAGCGCCAGCGCTTGATGCGCTCGGCGGCCGGCCGCGCCGGGTCGCCGGCCACGGGCGCCAGTTCCTTTGCCAGATCGACTTTCTCCTCCTTCAGCCACTTCGCCAGCGCCGCTCGGCTCCAGGCGGCCTGCGGCTGCGGCCAGGAAAGCAGTTTCTCCTGGGCCGTCTGCTCTGCGGGCTTGGCCTGCTCGCCGGTGTAAACGATGCGGTAGACGCCGCCCTGTGTGTGCCGGCCGCCCATCGTGAAATAGACGCTGCCGTCCGGCGCGACGCCGATGTCGGTCACGTTCATCGGCGCGCCGGTGCAGAACTTTTCGAGGTCGAGTTTGTAGGTCGGCGCCGTCAGGATGCAGATGGGCCGCGTAGATGATGCCGAGCGACCAGTCGGCCATCAGGTAGGCGCCCTGGTACGCCTTGGGAAAGGCGTTGTGCTCGTAGAACTCCATGCCGACCGGCGAGCCGCGGCCGACTTCGTAGATGGCGGGCAGCGTGTCGAGGTCGTAGGCCGGGATCTTCGCCGACCCGGTGCGCCAGACGAACTCGGCGCCCGGCGGGCAATGGCAGACGCGCACGGGGCGATACCACGGCAGGTTTTCGTCCCATTCCATGTCGCTGTCGAAGGTGAACAGCTCACCGTCGAGGCGGAGGGCGATGTCGAAGGCGTTACGGAAGCCGGCCGCCATGAGGCCAGGTTCTTGCCGTTGGGATCGAGCCGCCAGACGCAGCCGCCGGGCGCAGGTTGGCGGCGTGGCCGTTGGCGTCGTTGAGGCGCGGCAACAGCACGTCCTCCGTCGAGCCGGGCCGGAACTGGTCCGGGGTCATCTGGCCGTCCGGCCAGCGCCTTAGCGGAGAATTGTCCGCCAATTGATCGACCTTCGCCCAGGAGTGGTTGCCGTTGACGATGTAGAGACAAGCCGTCCGGCCCGTGCAGGATGGCGTGCGGGCCGTGCTCGCTCATGCCGCCCTGCTCGCCGTAGCCGGGCGCCTTGACCTTGGGATAGGAGAGCAACAGCGTCGCTTCGTCGATCTGATCCGCCCCCTTGGTATCGCGGCAACGGTAGAGGCCGGCGCCTTGCGGGCCGTTGCCCATCAGCAGCAGGGCGTCGCCGACCCAGCACATGCCCTGGCAGTTCTTGACGACCGAGCAGTACGGCGCGACCTTCTGAAGCACGCCGTCCTTGTCCGGTTCGGTGCAGAGCAGCACCGGCCCGTTTTCCTGCGAGACGAGCAGCCGGCCCTTGTCGTCGAAGGTCATGTTGACCAGCGAAAACACATCCTTCGGATCGGGGTTTTTGGCCGCCATCTCCACGCGAAAGCCTTCCGGCACGGTGAAGCGCGGGTTGCCGGCGGCGGCGCCTTTCGCCCACGGCGCCGCCTTGCCATAGACGCCCAGTTCCTTCACCTTCTCCCATGAGCTATCGTCGAAGTCGAGTTTCTGCCAGTCCTTGCCGGCCGTCTTCGACGCTTTCCAGGTCGCATCGCTGCACAGGGCGAGCCGCGGCTTGCCGCTGGGCGCGTAGGCGAGGCGGACCATCAGGCCGGCCGGCCCGCCGTCGTTATGGGCCTCCACGGCGAGGATGTTCTTACCGTGAAGCAGATGCTCCTTGACATCGAAGCGGTCCACGACCTTCCAGTCGGCGCCTTTGCCGACCTCGGCGCCGTTGAGCCAGACCGTATAGCCGTTGTCGGCGGTGATTTCCAACTCGGCGGCGTCGATAGGCCGCTCGGCCGCCTGGTTAACGGTGAAGACGCGGCGGAAGTAGCGCGTCTCGGCCGGCGCCTCGACGGCCGGGTTGCCCTCGTTGAACCAGACCCATTGCGGTTCCTCCGCGGATTTTGGCTCTTTCGACTCTTTGGAGTCCGGTTTCGGCGCCACGGCGGCGGCGAGGCAGCCGGTCAGACACGCCAGGCCGAGGAGGGGGAGGAACGCCGTGCGCGACATGGGTTTGCTCCGGGAAAGACGGCGCGGCGGCGGGCCGCGGGGTCGATCCTGCTTGGGTTCCGATCCGGGACTTTCGCCTATTGAACCGCAGAGGCGCGGCGCCGACAAGGGCCGGGCCGGCCCGCTCGCCCGGACGCCCGTCATCCTCCGGACGGCAACCCCAGATACGGCCGGAGTCGCTCCTCCAATTCCCGGACGCTGTGGACGCAAATCCCCACGCCGCCCAGCTCGTTCACCCGCGCCAGAAAGGACGCCTGGTCCGGGCGCGGCTTCTGCCCCGGCCGTTTGACTTCCACGGCCAGCAGATTGCCGAAGCACACGGCGCCCTCTCCGGGGATGTCCACTCGTTGCGAAAGAATGCCCAGAATGTCGGCGACGCCGCGCAGACCGACGAATTTCCGGTAGCCGCCGCCCTTGAGCGGAATGGCCCCCTGGTTCTGCCGCCAGGCGTAGATGCCTTTCAGGGTGAGGTATTGCAGGCAGGCGGCCAGCACGTCCGATTCCCGGTCGGCTATTCGCATGGTCATCCCTTTAGCACCGTACAACTGTATACGGACTGCTATTCGGTCGGAGCGCGAAACCGACTTCAGAGAAAAGGAGCGGAACGGCGCGGCGTGGGAGCGGGCACTCCTCTGAATGTTGGCGCCGGCGGACGGCCCGTGCTCAAGCACGGGCCGGACAGGCCGGCGGCGCGAATACCAGGACCCGCGCACGCACCCATCGGTCTGAAATGCGTGAGATTTTTGTTGAAAAGGGTCCGCCGCGGCGGCAAAATGGCGAGGAAACACCCACACGGAATTCGGCGGAGGCATACGCTCCCATCCCCAGGCCGCTGTACGCGAGGAGTGAACCATGTCCCTGCCGTCCGCAATGCTGATGCTGTCTCTGGCCTTACCAGCGGCGCCGCCCGCCGACGCCGCCCCGAATGGTGAGAGGTACGCCCTCCTGGTCGGCGTACAGAAGTATTCGGAGGCGAAAGAACTGCGGCCGTTGCCGTACTCGGAGCGGGACGTGACGGAACTGGCCCAGGTGCTGCGCGACAGCGGCTACAAGGCCGACAACGTGGTGCTGATGACGCAGACCGCAGCCAACGACGACCCCCGCTACACGCCGATGAAGAAGCGCATCCTCAAGGAGCTGCGCCTGCTGCTGGCCGATCGCCGCGAAGACGACACGGTGATGCTGGCGTTCGCCGGCCACGGCGTCCACTTCAGCGACGACAAGAACAGTTACTTCTGCCCGGCCGACGCTGAACTACAAAACCGCGAAACGCTCCTGTCCCTGGCGGAGGTGTATGCGGAGCTGGAGCAGTGCAAGGCCGGCGTGAAGGTGCTGCTGGTGGACGCCTGCCGCAACGACCCGTTCAAGGACAACACGCGGGCGGCCAAGATGGACCTGGAAAGCGTGACGCGGCCGGAAGTGCCGGAGCCGCCCAAAGGCGTGGCGGCCTTCTTCAGCTGCTCGGAAAAAGAGAAGGCTTTCGAGGACGAGGATCTCGCGGCACGGCGTCTTTTTCCACTTCGTGATTCAGGGTCTGCAAGGAGCGGCGGCGCCGGAAAAGGGGGAGGTGACGCTTCTGGCCCTGAGCGAGTATGTGACCCGGAACGTGGGCGACCGCGTGCGGGCTGCCTACGGCCAGACGCAGCGGCCGGAGTTGATGGGACACAACAGCGGTTCGGCGGCGCTGGTGCGGCTCGACGAGGCGGCGCTGCATGTCCGCAAGGGCAAAACACTGCTTGAGAAAGACCAGTACGACGACGCCATGGATGAGTTTGCGCAGGCCCTGGCGGTCAATTCCCGCTGCGCGGCCGCCTATGCCGAGCGCGGTTGATCTTCGCCGAGGTCAATGGGACAAGGCGCTGGAGGACGTACAGGCGCCATGGAGGTGGACCCGAAATGCGCTGGCACACGCCGTCGGCGGCATGGCCCGCTCGAAAAAAGGCGATTTCGACAAGGCGGTGGCCAATTGTGATGAGGCCATTCGTCTGGACCCCGGCTTGCTGCTGGCCTACACCTACCGGGCCAAGGTCTACGCGGACAAGGGAGATTTCGACCCGGCCCTGGCCAACTGCGCCAAGGGCGCTCCACCTGGACCCCAAGTCGGCGACAGCCTACCAGGCCAGAGGCTATGTATACGACGACAAAAAAGAACACGACCAGGCCATCGCCGACTACACCGAAGCCATTCGCCTCGACCCCAAGTTTGCGATGGCCTACAACAACCGGGGCCTTGCTTACCGCGACAAGAAAGAGCACGACAAGGCCATCGCTGACTTCACCGAGGCCATTCGCCTCGACCCCAAAGATGCGGACGCCTACAACAACCGAGGTAACGCCTACTACGATCAGGCCCACAATGACCAGGCCATCGCCGATTACACCGAGGCCATCCGCCTCGACCCTAAAAATGTGGACGCCTACAACAATCGGGGCCTTGTGCATCGCGACAAGAAAGAACACGATCAGGCCATCGCTGACTTCACCGAGGCCATTCGCCTCGACCCCAAAAACGCGGACCCCTACAACAACCGCGGTAACGTCTACAACGACAAGGCCCAGAATGACCAGGCCATCGCTGATTACACCGAGGCCATCCGCCTCGACCCCAGTTCGCGCCTGGCCTACAGCAACCGGGGTCTTGCTTACCGCGACAAGAAAGAACTCGACCAGGCCGTCGCCGACTTCACCGCGGCCATTCGCCTCGACCCCCAGTTGGAGCTGGCCTACAAAAATCGGGGAGACGCCTACCGCGACAAGGGCAAGAGCGACCAGGCCATCGCCGACTACACCGAGGCCATCCGCCTCGACCCCAAGGATGTGAACGGCTACGTGGGCCGGGGCAATGTCTATGACGACACGCACCAGTACGATCAGGCGATCACCGACTACACGGAGGCCATCCGCCTCGACCCCAAGTTCGCGCTGGCCTACGACAACCGGGGCAATAGCTACGCGCACAAGGGCAAGAGCGACCAGGCCATCGCCGATTACACCGAGGCCATCCGCCTTGACCCCAACGACGCGAGAACGTACACCGACCGGGGCAACGCCTACGAGGACAAGGGCCAGGACGACCAGGCCATCGCCGACTATACCGAGGCCATCCATCTCGACCCCAAGTGCGCGGAAGCCTGGAACGGGGCGGGGAACGTCCGATACAACCAGGCGGATTATGATAAGGCGATCACCGACTACACGATGGCCATACGAGCTAATCCGAAAGAGCCGCTTTATTTCACGAACCGAGGAAATGCGTATAAAGATAGTGGCGATATAGATAAAGCCAACGCCGACTATGAAACGGCGAAAGGGCTGAAATAGAAACGGGCCGGTAGGGGCTGAGCCAATGCGCATTGGGCCGAACCCCTATTTGGCCGTCGCCTCGATGACCTCCTGAACGGTTCGCGCCATCAGGGTATGGCCCGCCGGACTCAAGTGCGTCGCGTCCTTGACGTACAATTTCGCCCTTTCTCCCTCCTCCTTGCCCGCTGCCTGGAACGCCTTGTCCGCGTCCGCCAGGCCGGCGTTGCGGTCGTGCGCCGCCTGCCGGCACGCCTCCGCCAGCTCGGCCAACGCCCCCCACCGCGCCGCCGACGGCACGGTCGTCGCCAGCAGCACGTCCGCTTTGCCTTTTGTGGCCCGGCGAACCCGGTCGATGGCGTCGTCGTTGGCCTCGCGGAACTGCTTGCCGCGCATGCCCGCGTCCCAGTCGTTGCCGCCGAAACAGATGGTTACCAGATCGGGTTCCGGCGCCTTCGCCAGCCAGGTCGGGATCAGCGCCACGTTCTGCCGCAGCTGCGTGCCGCCGATGGCCGGGTCGACGATCGTCACCGCTGACTTGTACTTCGCCTCCAGCCGCTCCTTGAGCAGGGCCGGCCAGTTGGTTTCCCGGTTGGCCCAGTGGTGGTGTCGGTCAGCGAGTCGCCCATCGTCACGATCGTGACCGGCTTGCCGGCCTTGAGCTTGGCCAGCACGCGCGCCAGCGGCGGCCCTTCCGGCTTGTTGTCGGCGTCGTCCAGGGCGATCTTCTCCTCCAGGCGGATTTCATCGACTGGCGAACGAGTAAGCGGGGTAGTCGCCCCAGTACCACCACTTGCCGAACCACAAGGCGGATACTTGCGAGGGCTTATTGTCGCCGGCCGGGTCGAGCGGCCCCGACTTCGGCCCCGGCATGACCGGTACGAGGTCGCGCCAGGGCACGACGATCCTGGTCCATTCGGTGCTATTCAGTGGGAAGGCGTAGTCGTAGCGGACGGAGAAGTCGTCGTCGTAGATGAGTTCCAGGCCGCCGAAGTTGTCGGAGCCGTCGCCCTTGATCCAGAACGACAGGCCCGCGGCCCGGTCCCAGGCGGGCGTGCCGTGGATATTGCTGGTGCAGAAGGCGCCTCCTCCGTACCGCGGCCCCCCCGCAAACGAGAAGCGCACCGCCTTGCCGACCTTGCCCTCGACCGCTTCGACCTTGGCCTTTTCCTTCGGCGCCTGGAAATGCACCTCGTCCATGGAGTCGATCAGGAAGTCGGCGGCGTGGGCGGCGGCCAGTGCGGAGAGGAGGACGAGGGCAGAGAGCAGCAATCGCGGCATGGAGCGGTCCTCGCGGGCAGAGCGGGCGTTGCGACCCGGATGGCATAGGGAAGGCCGCGAAGGGAGGCAATCCCGCACACGCCCGGCCGGTTCCGTGGTAGCGCTTTTCCGCCGGCGAAATTCGTGTGTTGACTCCGTCCCGCTCGTCCGGTTAGGCTTCTCCCCCCTAGCCACTTTCGGAGAAGGACCCCATGACCGCGTCCGCCGTGCGTTTCTGCCATTTGCATGACCAAAAACCGATCTCCCAGGAAGCCTACCAGCGGGGCCGCCGTCTCGGCGACCAAATCCGCGCGTTGATCGCCGGCCGCGAAGACTTCCTCCGGCAAACGCGCCGCTCGGCGGAGGCCCACCTGCCGCAAGGTCCGTGGGCGCCCGGCGGAGAACGGTACGACGCCTATCAGGCGGCGTCGGATGGGGACTATGCCGTCCTCAACAACCTGCGCCTTTACTGGCAGGGGCTCGCGGGCCGTCCGCCGGCCTCCTTCGCCGAACCCGGCCCGGAGGTGGACGACTACCTCGAACGGATCGCACACTTGCCGGATGTTTTGCATCTTTCTTCTCCCAATGTCTTCGGCGAGACTGGCTGGCTCGTCAACGGCAAGATCGTCAACCGCGACGCCGTCGCCCATCTCGAATGCGTCGCGCATCTCGCCCAGAGCGGCAAGCTGTGGGAACTGGCCGGCCGCACTCCGGATTTCGCCGCGCTGCGGAAGGAGCGGTGGCGGCGGCCGCGCATCCTGGAGATCGGCCCCGGCTACGGCGGCCTCGCCCACCACGTCCGCAGCCTGGTCCCGCACGCCCGCTATTACCTCGTGGACCTCCCAGAGTCCCTGCTCTTCGCCGCTATTTACCTGTTCCACCCTCTGGGAAGGCGACAACGTCCTTATTACGCCGGACAACCTCCACGACTTCGGCAAGGACGACGCCGGGCTTTACGTTCGTGCCCAATTTCCTCTTCGACGACCTGTGCGCGACCAGGACGGAATGCGACCTGGCCGTCAACGCCTTTTCTCTTTCGGCAATGACCAGTAAACAGCCGCGTTTCTACTGCAAGGGCGTCAGCCGGATGCTGGGGCGGCGCGGCGTGTTCTTCGAGCAGAACCGGGACGACGGCCCCACGAACGCCCCCGGCGCCAAGACGGCCCTGGCCCACTTCTTCCGCCTCGGCCTACCCCTGCAACACCCCGCCCTGCCCACGACGCACGGGCCGGCCCACCTCTGGGCTGACCTGCCTGTGAAGCCCTACGCCTGGCTGCCCACGTCCGCGGCGCTGGCGCCGGGCGCCTCCACGGCGTGGACGCCGGCCGCGGACGACCAGCCGCGGCTCATTGAGGAAGGCGTGTGCGGCGTCAACGTGATCTACTACCGGGGGGCGTGGTTCGGCCTGCCCCAGGGGTGCGGTTCGTTCGACCCGCAGCGGGTGGAGAATAAGGGCTATCCGAAATTGTTCACGGCCGACACCAGGGAGGCGCTGAAGAAGGTCATCCGCGCCCAATGCGGGTAGGACGGGGCCGCGCTCGACTCATGCGGCGTAGCCGAACTCGGCGCCGAGGGCGAACAACTCCTCGCGGTACTTGCTCTCGCAAATGTCCTCGAAAGTGCAGCGCACCTTCTTGTCCGGCCAGGTGTTGCAGGCGTCGTTGCGGTAGCAGTCCGCGGCCACCCGCCGCGGCAGGCCCAGCTTCTCCAAAAGCACGTCCGGCCCGTCTTCGATGCGGTGGAAGACCGCCTTCCGGCCGCGGCAATTTTCCCGGATCATGTTGTTCCAACCGACGTAGTAGAACGCCGCCCGGTCCACCGGGTCGCCGACGTCGCGGATGCCTTTCAGGTGGTGATGAATGAACGCTTCGTGGGCGTGGTCGGGGTCGGCGCACCAGAAAAAGCCGATGTCGTTGAGGAAGGAGAGCAGCACCTTCACGGGATGGCGGACGACGTGGATGACGGTCGTGTCCCGGAACAGGGGGTCGGTCAGGAACGGGGCGGCCATGTAGGAGGCGCAGGCCTTCACGTCCTGGCCGTCGGTCGGCAGTCCCGCGTTGGCGGTGGAGCAATGGCTGTTGCGGCCGCCGTGGGCCTGGAGCATGGCGACCGCCTCTTCGAGCGAGTTGCCGTTGAAGAAGCGCTGCATGGCTGCACGGCACGCCGACGCTGGTGAGGGTCATCGCCAGGTTGACGGTGCCGCAGCGGCCGGTGCCGGTCACGAGATAATCGAGTTGAATCATGGCAGGACGTCCTGGGGGTGGCGCTGCCGGCCCCGCGCCGGCGGCGCAGCGCGTACGGATCTCCTGGAAACAGCGCAGCGCCTCCAGGATCACTTCGTCGGTGTTGAAATAGCGGTACTGCGCCAGCCGGCCGCAGAAATAGACGCCGCGGCGGGCGGTCTCCTCGTCGGCGAGCCGCTGGTATGCCCGGTAGAGGGCGGCGCCGGCGGGCGTCGGCGTCGGGTAGTACGGCTCCCCCGTCGCCGCCGGCGTCTCGTAACTGACGACCGTTTCGGGATGGCGCTGGCCGGTGACGTGCTTCACCTCGACGGATCGCGTATAGGCAAAATCATTGGGGTAGTTGATTTGCACGCACGGCTGGCGGTATTCCGTCGGGTAGGGCACGAAATCGAAGCGCAAGGAGCGGTACGGCAGCGGGCCGAGGCGGCAACCGAAGTAGTCGTCGATCGGCCCGGTGTAGACCGTGGCCCGGCGCGGCCGCACCAGCCCGCGGACCTCGCGGAACGGGCAGTCGAGCAGCACGCGGATCTTGCGGTGGCGGAGCATCCGGGAAAACAGGGCGGTAAAGCCGCGTTTCGGCATCACCTGAAAACGATGGTCCACGTAGCGGCCGTCGCGGTTGAGGCGCACCGGGATGCGGCCGCAGACTTCCGGCGCCAGCTCGCGCGGATGCAATCCCCACTGCTTCAGCGTGTAATGGAGGTAAAAGGCCTCGTAAAGGTCTTTTCCAACGCGGCCCAGCACAAATTCTTCGGAATTCCGCGGGCGCTGCACGGGGCGGCGCAGCCCGGCGAGGAGCCGCTCCGCCGATCCCGCATCCAGTGCGCGGCCGAAGAACTGTTCGAGCGTGGTGAGGTTGATCGGGAACGGGAAAAGCCGGCCGCCGACGCAACTTTTCACTTCGTAGCGGGCCGGCAGCCATTCCGTGAAGCGCGACAGGTATTTCAGGAGCGCGGCGTCGTTGGTGCGGAAGTAGTGCGGGCCGTAGTTGTGGATCAGGACGCCGTTGGCGTGGCGCGAGTCGTAGCAGTTGCCGGCGACATGCCGCCGCTGATCGACGACGAGGACGTTCCAGCCGAGGACGGTCGCCGCCCGTTCGGCGACAACGCAGCCGGCCGGCCCAGCCCCGCACACCAGAAGGTCCACGTCATCCAGCATGAGGGCGTCCTTGGCCCGGCCGCGGTCAGGCCGCCTTGGGCGTCGGCCGCCGTCCCGCGTGGAAAAGCGCCTCCGCCTCGGCGTAGGATTGCGGAGTGCCGATGTCGATGAAACGCCCCTCGGCGCGGAAGCCGCGTAGGCGGCCCGCCGCTGCCCACGCTGGGAACAGGTCGCGCTCCAGCGACGCCGGCCGCGTTGGGTCCATGCCTTCCAGGAAAAGGCGAGGAAAGAGATAGATCCCCGCGTTGATCCAGCCGCGCGGGTTGGCCGCCGCCTTTTCCGCAAAGCAGGCGACGCGGCCGTCGGCGGCGACCTCGACCTGTCCGAAGCGGGAGGCGTCCGCGACGTGGGCCAGCACCAGGCTGGCGCCGTCCGGCCTCTCGGCGTGGAAGCGGCGGAAGGCGCCCAGGTCGGCGTCGCAGTAGGAATCGCCGTTGAGCAAAAGGACCGTCTCCGCGCAGGTGCGGCAGCGCCCGCCGCACCGCGCCGGCGGTGCCGAGCGGCGCCGGTTCGACGGAATAGATCAGGCGCATCCCGGCATGGTCGTCGCCCAGGGCGGCGTGAACCTGATCGGCGGCGTGGCCGGTGAGGAGGACGGCCTCGCGGACGGCGGCGCCGGCCAGCTGATCCAGGAGGTGCGTCAGGAAGGGCCGGCCGGCGACGGGGGCCAGCACCTTGGGGCGGTCGGGGACCGCGTCGCGCAGGCGCGTCCCCAGCCCTCCTGCGAGCACCGCGGCCGATACGTCGTGAAACGGTCCCGTCATGCGGATTCCCCGGCGCCGTGGCGCCGCGCCTTCCTTGGTTGAGTGGGCGGTCAGAGTAGTTCAAGGGGACGACGCGGGTCAAGGCCGCTTGGCGCGGGCTATTGACTCGGTTCGCCAGTCGTGCATAAACTTCGCGCTCTTCTCCGAGGCCGTCACGAGGACGCAACCCGATGCTCAGCGTGCTCTTTTGTTCGCGGGTCAAGGACAACCCGGACTCCGACCTGCCGCGGATGCTGGATTCGGCGGCTGCCCACGTCACGCCGCGGGAGCGGGACCAGATCGAGTTCCTCATCAAGTTCGACCACGACGACGATGGCCGGCCGCCGGACAGATTCTTCGCCCGTTATCCATTCGCGGTGCGCTCCTTCGTCTGGTCGCGCGGCGAAGGCCGGCACGCCCTCCACCACGCCCAGGAGCACCTGTTCGCCCAGCGCGACCCGCGGTCCCGCTTCTGCCTGATGACGGCGGACGACTTCTACTTCACGCGCACCGGGTTCGTATCGGAGATTTTGGACATCCGGGAAGAGTTTTGCATTCTCGGCCCGCGGCGGCCGCCGATCGAGTCGTTCGCCGGCGCCTACGAACAGGAGGAGATGATCCGGCGCTGGGTGGTGTCGTGCGGCCCGTGGTCGCCCGTCGTCAGCGCCCGGCTCATCGAGGTGTGCCAGAACTTCGGCTGGCAGGCCAACGTCGATAGCTGGCTCATGGGCCTGTCGGTCGTCCTGTACGACCTGTACGGCATCGTGCTGTGGCGACAACACGCGGAGTTCTACGCGCGCGGCGGTTCCTACCTGCGGCCGGCCAGCGTCGGCGCCGCCCCGACCTACAACAACATGGAGCTGACCAACGACAAAGGCCCCCTCAATCGGTACTGGTTCGAGTTGGTGCGCCGCCAGGCCCGCAACCTCTACCTCAACATGGAATACGGCTCCGACCTGCACAAGAAGGGGCCGGCCGTGAAACGGCTGTGGCGGAAACTCCGCGCCCAACCGCTGCGGCGGCTGCCCGGCCGCGTCCTCCGAAAACTGCGTCGAACGCTTGGTTCGGTGTTCGCCTGACCGCGCGCTGCACGGGGCGGCGGGAGAGGATTGGGATTGACGCCCAAAGCGCGTTCAAAGAATAATGCCCCGCCTCAGCAAGAGAAACGCCGGCCGGGCGCCGGGACGCGCATTCACCAGGGAGCGGCGACGACCAAGGAGGGGCGGTGGGCGGTTCTCCCAGCGGGGCGGCGGTCCTCAACCGGACAAGCGCCGGTGCGTCCGCCAATCCGGATCAAGAAAGCCTCCAACGTGCGGACGGGGCCGACCAGGGCGCCTTTGCCGTGGAGTTCGCCGGCTGGCTGCCTTGCTTCGCGTCCTTCGGCGATTGCGGCCGGCACCCCCACTTCGCGCACGCCGAAACGCCGCCCGACGGCTATCGGTTTGTTCGCTCACAACCCGGATCGGGATTGGATTCGCCCGGCCGCGGCCCCCGGCCAGGCGACGCCGTCCGCAGGCTCTATCGCGCCGCCCGGCTTGCCTTCCGGTCGGCCATTTCATTTAGCCTTTATATCTGGAACACCGGCGTCGGCCCGAACCTGCGCGTGCTCGCCGCGGCCGTCCGCCTGTTCTTCGTCCTGCGCCGCGCCGGCTGCCCCCTCTGGCCGACCCTGCGGTTCCTCTACTCGCGCGATATTCCCTCCCAAGTTCTGCTGCCGCGGCGCCCGGAACTGCTCTTCCTGACCAGCATCCCCTTCACCTTCGGACAGCATCCGTGGGTCGTGGAAATCGAGGATGTAACGACCCTCTTTTACCCCTTTCACAGGAACGGCCAGACCGCGCGGACGCCGATCCGCCGCTCGCCGTACCTGCGCGGTCAAGGCGCTGCTGGAGTCCGATTCCTGCCGCGGCATCGTCACGCACGTGCGGTCCACCGCGGAAGCGCTGCCGCAGCTGTTCCGCAGCGACGTCATCGCCGCCAAGACGGCGTACATTCCGTGCGGCGCGTCCCTGCCGCCCGCGGGCCAGGACCACGCTTCGGCCGGCCCCGTCCACCTGCTCTTCACGTGCTCCTGGCACCAGGATCCCGAAAGTTTCTTCGTGCGCGGCGGACTGGACGTGCTGCGGTCTTTTGAGACGCTTCATGCGCGTTATCCGCACGTCCGGCTGACGCTGCGCACCCGCCTGCCCGCCCTCCAGAGGCGCTACCGCAAGATTCTGGAAAAGAGCTGGGTGCGGGTCATCGACCGCCGGCTCTCGGACGACGAGATGGACGAGCTGATGCGCGAGACGCACCTGTTCCTGCTCCCCGCCGCCCGCCTTCACGTCGTCTCGGTGCTGCGCGCCATGGCCCACGGCCAGGCAGTGGTCGTCTCCGACGGCTGGGGGTTCCGCGAGTACGTCGAGCACGGGCGGAACGGCGTGGTCGTCGCCGGCCGCTACGGCAAGGCGTCGTGGATGGACGACGACGGCATGTTGCGCGAAGACTACGCGCCCTTGCGAAACTCCGACGCGGTTGTCACGCGCGGGCTGATCGAGACAATCTCTCTCCTGATCGAGGACCATGAGCTGCGCCGCCGACTCGGACGGCAGGCCCGGCAGGACGTGGCCACGCGCTACACCCCGGAGAACTGGAATCGCGGCTTGAAAGCGGCCCTGGACGCGGCCCGGCGCCGGCCGCCGCGCCCGCGGCAAGGAGGCGTTCCATGAAAGTGTGCAAGCCGGAGCTGGTGTTGCACCGGGCCAGGCCCGGTTGCAAGGTCAGCGTCATCCTCATCGACTGGGGCGTCCGCGAGAGCTTCCACTGCCTGGAGTACCTGAACCGGCAGACCGTCCCGCGCGAAAGCTATGAGCTGATCTGGCTGGAGTTCTACGACCGCAAGCCGGACGGCCTACGTCGGGCGGCGGCGTGCGGCAGCGACGGCGACCCCGCCCTCGACCAGTGGATCGTGGCCGGCTACCCGGACGAATACATCTTCAACAAGCACCGCCTTTACAACCTCGGCATTTTGGCCGCCCAGGGCGACGTCTGCGTCATCTGCGACTCCGATGCCATCTTCACCCCCACGTTCATCGAGAAGCTGATCGACGGCTTCGCCCAGACGCCGCGGGCCGTGCTGCACCTGGACGAGGTCCGCAACAGCAACCCCGATCTTTACCCGTTCTGCCACCCGCGCCTCGACGAAATCACGGACCCCCAATGGTGCCCGAACTGGCGCGGGACCGTCTCGGCGGGCCTGGACGACAGCCCCGACATGCTGCATGACGCCAACTACGGGGCGTGCATGGCGGCGCCGGCGCCGACCTGATCGCCGTCGGCGGGGCGGACGAGCACCTCGATTACCTCGGCTACGTCTGCGGCCCCTACGACCTGACCTTCCGCCTGGTCAACCACGGCCTGCCAGAGCGCTGGCTGCGCGACGAGTACCTCTACCACACCTGGCACCCCAACCAGAGCGGCGCCAACAACGATTACCGCGGCCCCCACGATGGCCGCTTCATGTCGCTGCGAGTGCTGGTGACCCGCGTGGACGGCCGCGTATGGCCCTGCGTGGAAAACCCGTGGATCGCCTACGCCCGTCTCGGCGACGCCCCGGAACTCGACGACCTGATGCGACTACTTGCGGACAAGGAAGAGCCGGAATGGCGGATCGGATGGCAGCCCGCCGCCGCCGCGGACGGCGTGTTCTGGCTGGAGCGCGACTTTCAGGGGTTCAACCTCTACCTCCACCGCGGCCGGTGGTACGGCCTGAAGGCCGAGGAAGGCGTTTTCGACCCGCGCCGCGCCGGCGCTACCGCGGCCTCCTCCAGTCCGAGACCCAGCAGGCTTTGCAGCGGTTGATCGCCTACTACAACTCGCTGCCCACGCGGCTCTGGGACCGGCTCTGGATCCAGCCGCCGCACCGCCTGCCGTTGCGCGTGTTGCGGCGACTCGGCAAGGAAGTGGCGCGCCTTTTCTAACATTTACTGCCGTAAATCGACGGCGAACGAGGCGTTGTTGCCCAGCGGCAGCAGCGGGGCGAAGCGGCTCCGCGGCGCCCGCCGGGCGCCGGCGCCAGGGTAGAAGGCGATGCCCAGCGTCGCGTCCACCGTGCCGGTGTCGTTGGGCGTGATGAAATTGGCTTCGCCGAAGATCGCGATATTGTCCGTCAGCGGCACGTACAGCTCGGCCCCGAACACCACTGGGTAACGCACCGCCGACTCGCCCGGCGCCACCAGCAGAAAGCGCCGTGGCCCTCCGCCATGCCCACCCAGAAGTTCGTGACGATTTCATTCTCCCAGATGTGCTTCCAGAAGAAGTCGCCCTGCGTGATTGGCCGCAGGTCGAAGGAAATATCCCCGATGCTGCTCTCCTGGCCGTAGGCTGCGCACCATTGCCTTGACGCCGACCTCGTCGTCGGCCCCGAGGTCGTAGCCGACCTGCCCGCGCCACTGGCCGAAACTCAGATTTTGATAGTAATCGTCGTTCCGGAAATCGAAGACCAAGCCCCAGTTCACGCCCGAGGGGCTGCGCTGAAACACGCCAAGGGTCGTAAAGCTCTGCAGGTCGTTGGTCACGCCGTCCACGAGCTTCAGGACGCCGACGGCGTTTTGCGAGTAATTCAGAGCGGTCCCCACCTGCCAGCCGAGGCCATCCTGCTCCAGCAGCGGGAAGCCGGCGTTGACGGCGACGCGAAGGCCGAAGTGGGCGCTGATGCCGAGGTCCTCCGGCTCCTTGGAGCCGTCCAGCCCGCCGAAGAAGGACAGGTTGTCCCAGAGCGGCGACTTTTTTGGGCCGTCGCCGTCCGCGGGGCAGTCGCAGTCAAAGGTCCCGTTGCGCCAGAGGGAGCTTTGATGTTCGGGGTCCGAATCGGGAAAGGAAGGGGCTTCCACGTCCGTCGTCTTGTCGGGCGTCGTGGGCATCGGGGCCGCGCCGGAATCCGCACCAACGCGGCAAGCCGGGCAAAGCAGGAAGGCGGAGACGACCAGGAGACAACGTCGGCCGGACGGCGCCAATCGCATAAATGGTCCGGCGATTTCCGCCGCCTCCTTGCTTGGACGGCCCAGCCCGCACGGGCCGGCGATCCGGCATAATCGTTATATCCGTTATAGTCATCGGCGTCGGACGGCCGCATTCTTTACCCGGATGCGGCGGGGAGCACGGCGATGCGGTGCAGAAAGCCGCCCGGCGCCTCGGACAACTCCTCCGGCATCACCTCGATCCGCAGCCCGCGCGCGTGCAGCAAGGCGGCGACCTGCGGGTCCGACGCCACCGGGTGCGTCAGCACCACCTCGCCGCCGTGGACCCGCTGCGGCAACCGCGTCGCCTGGCTGACCGTGGCGCCGAAGTAGTCGAGGTGGTCGTTGAGGGTGGCGACCAGCACCGGGCCGCGGTGGACGGCGACCCGCGGCCGTATCCCGGCGTCCGGCCCCAAAGCGGGCCGCCCCGCCAGCTCCACGGCGACGCATACGGCCGCTGTCGGGTCGAGGAACGACGCCAGCACGCCTTCGCCCATTGTCTTGATCACGGCGCCACCCTCGCGCTTGACGGCGTCGCCAGCCGCCTGCAAGTAGCCGTGCAGCACGCCGAAGGCGCGGGCGTCGCCGAATTGTTCGTACAGCCGGCCGGCCGGGTCCAGGTCCGTCACCAGCAGGGCCAGGGCGGCCACGCTCACCAACTGGCCGGGCGTCAGCGCCTCACCGGGGAACAGCTCGCGGAACAGGGCCAGGGTCGAGGCGCGGGCCGCCGTCAGGGCGTCGCCGCGCGAGGCCGTCCGCTCCACGCGCACCACCACCTCCACCGGATGCTCGTTGGTCACCGTCAGCACCTGCGCCCCCGCCTGCATCGGCCCCGGCGGCTGGGGGTTGCGCCGCGGCCCAGAGCAGGTCCCAGCGCCGCGCCCCGGCCGACGACCGCACCGCGAAGTCGAGCGCATACGGCAGCTGCGGCCCGCGCAGCCGGTACGTTCCCTCGGTCAGCGCCAGCTCTAATTCAACGGTCTCGCCGGGCGCAACGCGGACCTGGGCGGCGACGTGCGGCGAGTGGGCCGGGCCGCCCACGCAGTACACGGCCAGTTCGCTGGGCCGCACCTGGGGGTGGACGCGGAAGATCATCTCTACCGACTCCGTGAAGTCGGGTTTGAAGTCGAGGTCGCAGGTGGGACAGTGCTCGTGTTCCGCCAGCGACCGCAGCGCGTCCTTGACGCCGGACGGAATGCGGCAAATCGGACAGAGAATATCCCACAACAACACCAGAAGCCCTTCGCGGGCGCCGTGCAGGCAGGCCGCCGTCAGTTCGTCCGGGTCGAGGCCGAGGCGGGCGGCCAGGGCCAGCGGCCGGATGCGCGCGACCTCCTGCGGCGCGCCGTACAGCAGGAATTCGCCCAGCTTCTCGACCACGGCCGGGTCCAATCGCAGCTCGATGAGCCGGTCCAGCAGCTGCTCGAGACGGCGGCGCCCGGCCGGCTTCAGCCCCGGCGTTGGCTCGAACGGGTCGCTGGCCTCCGGCCGGCCCAGCTTGCCGCAGGCGTAGGCGTCGATGCGCCGGTAGACGCGCTCGACGGCGCGCTTGCCCTTGGCGTTGACCTCGACCGCGCCGACGATCCGGCCCAGCAGGTTGCGCGGCTCGATGCGGACCTGATGCGTCAGCGTGGTGCCGCCGCCGGCGCGCGGCTTCAGTTCCGTCCAGGTGGCCAGCCATTTGAAGACGCCGCGGCTGTACTCGCGGAGCACGCCGAGGCGGCGGCCCTCGACCCACTCGAAGGGGTGCTCGCGCCAGGCGTTGACGACGCCGGCCTTCTTGAAGGCGCCGAAACGGCGGGCGCCGCCGGTCGGGTCCGGCTCACTGGTGAAGTCCGGGACGGGCAAGCCGGCCGCGCGGTTGAGGCGGTCGGTGTTGGCGACGTGCGGCCAGAGCCGTTCCGGCGGCGCCTCCAGCTCCCAGGTCCAGTCGTATTGCAGCGCCCGGCCTGGGTCGGCCGGCGGCAGCCGCGGGTGGACCACGGCGCTGACGGCCTCGCCGCGGCGCAGCCGTTCGAGGTCGAGCAGCAAGGCCTCGGCGTCGGCGTGGCGGGCGTCGGGGTCCTTGGCGAGCGCCTTCTCGACAATACGACAAATCCCGTCGCTGACATCCGGATTGAACTGCCGCAGCGGCGGCGGCGGCTGATGGGTGTGCAGGTGCGTCATGCTCAGCACCGTGTCGGCCAGGAACGGCGGCCGCCCGGCCAGCAGGTGGAACAGCGTCGCCCCCATCGCATAGACGTCGGTGCGGGGGTCGATGGGCTTGCCCGTACACTGTTCGGGCGCGGCGTAGAACGGCGTGCCGACCACGGTCCCGACCTCGGTGACGTTCAGCGACGCCGATTGCAGGACATGCCGGGCCAGGCCGAAGTCGCACAGCTTTACATAAGGGGCGAGGGGCGAGGGGCGAGGGGCGAGAGAAGAGCGGGAATCGGAGCGGTCCTCCCCCGGCCCGTCTTCTCTCGCCCCTCGCCCCTCGCCCCTCGCCCCTCGCCCCTCTTGAGCCGCTTGCCCCTCGCCGCTCAAGAGAATGTTTTCCGGCTTCACGTCGCGGTGGATGATGCCGCGGCGGTGGGCGTCGGCCAGGGCGCGGGCCACGTCGGCCATCACCGCCACGGCCTCCGTCTCGGTCAGCCACTTCCGCCGGGCCAGGATTTTGCTCAGACTTTCGCCGTCCACAAACTCCATGACGAGGTACGGGGCGCCGTCCTGCTCGTTGAGCTCAATCAGATTGGCGACGTGGGGGTTGTTGACCTCGGCCAGCAGGCGGGCCTCCTTCCGCAGCCGCCGCCACGCCGTCTCCTGGTTGTCCCAGCGGCCCCGGAGCATTTTCACGGCCACGACCGTCCCGTCCGCCACGTCCTGGGCGCGGTAGACCGAGCCCATACCGCCCTCGCCCAGCTTCTCCAGGATGCGAAAACGCCCGACACGGGCCGGCGGCGCGTCCCGCCGCGCCGCGCGGGCCGGGGAAGCGGCGATCGTCTCGGCTCCCAGGGGGTCGGCGGGGTGGGCGGCGTCGCCTTGCAGGCGCGGCAGCAGGAACGCGGCCGGCGGCCGGTGCGACGGGTCCGTCGCCAGCAGCAGCGGGATGAATTGTTGCCAGGACGCCTGAAAAGCCCGCGTCTCAAACTCGAGGTTGCGAACGACTTCTTGCGGCGTTTGTCCGGGGAGGCGGGGCCGGCCGTGCACGAGCCAGTAGAGGATGGCGCCCAGGGCGTACAGGTCGGCTGCGGCGTCGGCCAATCCGCCGCCCGCCAACTCCGGCGCCCGGCAGGACGCCTCAAAATCCGCGAGGGCGGCCGGCGGCGCGGGATCGCCCCCGGTTTCCAGGCCCGTGAAGTCAAGTTTGAGATCGCCGGCGGCGGTACGGCGAATCTGCGACGGCCGCAGCCGGCCGTGCGCCAGGCCGAGGTGATGCGCCTCCGCCAGGGCGGCGCAGAGGTCGCGCGTGATTCGCAAGGCTTCCGCCGGCGGCGGAGCAGAGTCGGCGAAGCACTCCGCCAGATCCATGCCCTCGACCCACTCCAGCGCCACGTAGGGCGGCGCATGGTCCAGCCCCAGCTGCCGCACGCGAAGCGCCGTGGGATTCTGGAGCATGGCCGCGTGGAGCAGGCGCCGGGATGCTTCCTTCCGGCGATCCGGGGCGGCGGGGGCCGCCGTCAGGACGCGAACCTCCGCCGCCTGGCCGGCGTCGTCGGCGGCGCGGTAGGAGGCGCCGTCCGCGCCAGCTCCCAGCTGGGCCAGCAGGCGATAGCGGCCAAGTTGCATGAGCCTCTCTCTCCGATGGGCGGCGCGGCCGCCTCATCCGCCGGGCGCCGGCTCGATGGTACAGCCGACCGGGCCGAGCTGCTTGCCGTCGCGCTCGCGCACCTCGTGGAAGGTCCGTATCTGCTCCGCCTTTAGCTCGGCCACTTCCTTCGGCGCCGTCCACACCACCGCCCGGCCGGAGGTGTGCGCCTCCATCATGTACAGCACGGCCCGCTCGACCGTACAGCCCAGCGCCTTGCACAGCACCTCGACCACGAATTGCATCGAGTGGTCGTCGTCGTTTTCCAGGATGACGTTGTACGGCGGCACCCGGCGCGTGCGGGTGTCTTCGCGCTGTTCGGGCAGGGTCGTCGCCCCCTCGCCCGCCCCGATCGGATTGCGGCTCATATTCCCCTCCTCGCGCGTCCCGCGTTCCGTATCAGTTTAGCACGCGGCGACGCCGCCCACCAGAACGACGGCGCCGGGCCGCCGCGTGAAAATTGGCGCGGGGCCGGGCGATTCGGTGGGACGGGGCGCCGCGGGTCGTTATAATTCGCGGGTAGAGCGTACCGGACGCATCCGGCGACGCCCCGGGCGGGGAGCCCGTGCATGAACCCCGTTTCGATTTTTCTAGACGTCCGGCTGCCCACGGCCGCCACCTGGTTCTACTTTTCCGGGCTGCTGGCCGCAGCTCTGTTCGTCCGCTTCTCGCCTGCTCAGCGTCCGCAACTGGGACGTGCTCACCCTTTTTCTCTTTGCGCCTGGCTTCCTGCTGCTGGAGGCGCGAGTCGAGCCGCGTTGGGGCTACGGCTGGCTGCTCGGCGCCTCCGCCTACTTCTTTCTGCGCTGCCTGGGCGACCTGGCCCTGGTGCGCCGGCCCGCCCTCAGCCCGAACCTCAACCTGTCCGGCCTGGCCTGCCTCGCCGGCGCCCTGTTCGCCAGCCTGATCTGGGTGGCCGTACAGCAGCCGCGCACCCCGGCCGACCCCGGCGATTCGCCTCCTTCGCCGGTCGATGAAGTGCTAGTAAAGACGTTGCCGCAGACGCCCGGCGAGGTCGTCGGCTTCACCGTGCCCATCGGCACCGCCCGCGCCCTGGCCCTGCTGGGCCACCTGTCCATCGTCGTCGGCCTGGCGCTGATCGGCTGGAAGCACTTCGGCGATGTCGCGTCCGGCATGGCCGCAGCCGCGTTCTATTTGCTTCTGCCGTACACTTACATGCTGACGCCGAACTCGACGTTGGGGCTGGGCCGCTGGGATCAGGTCTGGCCGATGGCGTGGATGGTGTGGGCGATCTTCTGCTACCGCCGGCCGGCGCTGGCGGGGGCCTTCCTCGGCGTGGCGGCTGGCGGCGTGCTGTTTCCGGTGCTGACATTGCCGGTCTGGTTCAGCTTATACTGGAAGCGCGGTGCGGGGCGGTTCCTGCTGTCGTTCGTGGTGTTTGCGGCGCTGACGCTGGCGCTGGCGGCCGGCGTCTTGTGGGCGGTCGGCTACTGGACGCAGGACTGGCACTCGGCGGAGGCGCTGGGCCGTTGGCAGCCGTGGCTGCCGACCGACCGCGGCGTCTGGCAGGGCGTCTACTGGGTCTACCGGCTGCCGGTGTTCATCGCCTACGCCGCCTTCGTGCTGATGACGCTGTTCTGGCCGTCGCCGAAGAACCTCGCTCACGTGCTGGCGCTGTCGGCGGCGGTGTTCCTCGGCATCCAGTTCTGGTACGCCGACAACGGCGGCCTCTATGTCTTATGGCACCTGCCGCTGCTGCTGCTGCTGGTGTTCCGGCCGAACCTGACGACCGCGCAGCCGCCGCCGACGCGCGACGACTGGCTCAAACGGCTGGGGCGGCGCCTGGCGCTGGCGTTTCTGCGGCTGTTCCGGCGGCGGAAGCCGGCGCGGGTGGCGTGAGAGGAATCCAATGAAGGTGTTTGAAGTCATTCCACATGCTGGCGTCGGCCCAGTGCGGTTGGGAATGTACCGCGAAGAAGCGCGGCATTTCATACCTGGCCAGCGCCTTTGCTTCCGCAAGGGAGGAAAGGCAGTGCATGAAACCGACGCCTGGCGCGAGGCCGGCTTCCAGGTCTATTACTCCGGTGATCCACCCGTCGTCGAATACATTGAGTTGTCGGGACGGCACGACCATCAGGTCTTGTACCATGGGGTCAGCGTCTTTGAGACCGACGCCGATTTGCTGGTTTCGCACATTTCTCGCGACGCTCCGTTCGATCCCGACGATGGGGAGTTAGGATACAGCTACATCTTCCCGGCGCTGCAACTGAGTCTTTGGCGGCCGGTGCTCCCGCAGTCGCCGGACGACACGCAGGGCCGCAAATTCAAGACGATCGGCGTAGGACGCAAGGGGTACTACAGCCGTCGCGCCTGACCACCCGCCCTTCCCCCAAACGCCCGCCGCCGCTATGATTCATCCCCCAGCCGTCCACGCGGACGGCCGTCTCCCCGCATCGGCCACGGAGGGCCTCCGTCATGTGGCGTTTCCTGCGATCCGTTCTTGCCGTCGCCCTTGTTTTCTTGTGCATCGGCGGGCCGGTCGTGCTGGCCCTGCAAATGGAACGGCAGACGCGCAACTTCCACGTCGTCAAGGACGGCGTCCTCTACCGCGGCGGCCAGCCCAGCTTGCTCGGCCTGAAAAACCTCATCCACGAGTACCGCATCCGTAGCGTCGTCTCCCTCCGCGATGCGGATACGGGCGGCGACCTGGAGCGGAACCGCAAAGAAGAGGAGTATTGCACCAATCAAGAGATCAATTATGTGCGCATCGCGCCGCAGCACTGGGAGGCGGCCGACGGCGGTACGCCGCCGGTGGAGGAGGGCGTGCGCCGCTTCCGCGAGGTGATGGCCGACCCGCACAACTACCCGGTGCTGGTCCACTGCCTGGCCGGCATCCATCGCACCGGCGCCTACTGCGCCATCTATCGCATGGAGTTCGAGCACTGGACCAACGCCCAGGCCATCGAGGAAGTGAAGGCCTTCGGTTACACGAACCTCGACGGCGAGGAAGACGTTTTGGGGTATCTGGAGCATTACAAGCCGACGTGGCAAGCCCAAGAAGAGGCTCCTGCCGGCGACGCTTCTGCGAAGCCTCGCTAACGAGCGCTTATTTGTCCGGCGCGTAGAACGCGATCACCGCCCGCACGGCCCGCCGCCACAGGGCCAGCCGGCGTTCCCGCTCTGGCGGCGGCAGGGCCGGCGTGAACGTGCGGGCGTCCTCCGACAGCCGCCGCATCGCGTCGAGGTCCGGCCAGACGCCGGCCCGCCAGCCGGCCAGAAACGCGGCCCCGCAGCGCCGTCGCCTCGCTGTGCGGCGTCTGCAGCACCGGCAGGCCCAGCACGTCGGCCTGGCACTGCAAGAACCAGGCGTTGCGCGCCATGCCGCCGTCCACCCGTAAGCTCTTTAACGGCTCTCCCGCGTCCTCGGCCGCCGCTGCGATCAGGTCCGCCACCTGAAAGGCCACGCCCTCCAGCGCCGCCCGGCCCAGGTCGGCCGCCGTCGTGCCGCGCGTCAGGCCGAACAGCACGCCGCGCGCCTCCGGCACCCAGTGCGGCGCTCCCAGCCCCACAAACCCCGGCACGAACAGCACCGGCTGCTCCGGGTCCGACCGCCGCGCCAGCTCCTCCACCGCCGGGGCCGCGTCGAACAATTTCAGGCCGTCGCGCAGCCACTGCACCGCCGCCCCGGCCACGAACACGCTGCCCTCCAGGGCGTACTGCAGCGGCCCGTCGCCGCTCGCCGCCAGTGTCGTCAGCAGGCGGTGCCGCGACAGCTTCAATTGTCGATCCGGTGTGCTGCAGGAAGAACGCTCCGGTGCCGTAGGTGCATTTCGCCTCGCCCGCCGCGAAGCAGCCCTGGCCGAACAGCGCCGCCTGCTGGTCGCCCGCCACCCCCAGGATCGGCACGCCGTCCGGCAGGAAGTCCAGGCCGTGCGTGGCCCCGAAGTCCGCCGCGCTGGGCCGCACCTCCGGCAGCAAGCCCGTCGGCACGTCGAAATAGCGGCACAGTTCGTCGTCCCAGGCGCCGGTGCGCAGGTTCAGCAGCAGCGTCCGCGAGGCGTTGGTCGCGTCGGTGGCGTGGACCCGGCCGCCGGTCAACCGCGCAGATCAGGAAGCTGTCGATGGTGCCGCAGCGCCAGCTCGCCCGCGCTCGGCCCGGCTGCGCAGCGGCGCGTCCTGTTCCAGCAGCCAGCGCACCTTGGTCGCCGAGAAGTACGGGTCGAGCACCAGCCCGGTGCGCTCGCCGATCCACGGCTCATCGCCGTGGCGCTGGCGGCAGAAGTCGGCGGTGCGCCGATCCTGCCAGACGATGGCCCGCGCCACGGGCGGCCAGCCGGCGCGCTCCCACAGCACGACCGTCTCGCGCTGGTTGGTCAGGCCGAGGGCCGTCGAGCTGTCGCCGCCTCGACGCCGGCCGCGGCCAGGGCTTGCGGGACCACCGCGGCAACCGACTGCCCAGATTTCCTCGGCGTCGTGCTCCACCCAGCCCGGCCGCGGATAGTGCTGCGTCAACTCACGGGAGGCGGCGCCGACCGCCCGCCCGGCCGCATCGTACACCACCGCCGGGTGCTGGTCGTCCCCTGATCGACGGCCAGCAGGTAGGCGGTCGTCATGTGTCGGTCCCCCGGCCGTGTGGACGAATCACCGGCCGCACGGCGCAAAAAGATGAACTATAGTTTGGCCATAGGGGCGGCGTGCGCCCCGAAATTGCGCGGACAGCGGCGTCCGCCCGTCGTCGGCCGGATCGCCGCAGCCGCCAGATTGCCACAGATCGCCCGCCGCTGCAAGCGCGTCGCCGCCGCTCGCGCCCGGCCGCCCCTCGTTGGCCCCGCCCCGCCGCTTGGCAGGTGACACCGCCATGGCCATGGTTTGTCCGCAGTGCGCCAGTTCCTACGAACAGCGTCTGCAATGTCCGACGTGCAACGCCCGGCTGCTCTACGACTACCGCGGGGCGAAGCCGGCCGCCCCGGCCGCGGCCGTCCGCTGGCAGCAGACGCCCTGGGGCCGCATCTTGATCGGCCTGGTAGTGGCGCAGGGTCTCTATTTCGGCCTTCAGCACTTGCTTATGGGCCTGATGGAGGTGCTCAACAACCAGGGTCTTGTGAAGTGGACCTGGAGCAGCCTTTCCGGACTGGTGTTCTTGCAGGCGGTGCAGGTGCTGACACTGATGGTGAGCGGCGTCCTGGCGGGCGGCGGCCAGCCGCGCGGCGTGACGCTCGGCGTCCTCCTCGGCGCCTGGAACGGTGTGGCGTCGGTGCTGCTGGACCCCGTGCTGCACCCCGATTTCGTGCCGACGCTGAGCGCGCTTGCGCTGTTCGGCGTGCCGCTGGTCCACATCGTCTTCGGCACGCTGGGCGGCTGGATCGGCTACACCATCTGGCGGCCCGTGCAGCCGACGACGCTCGACAATGCGGCCGGCGCCGTCCGCAAGCCGGGGGTGGCGAAACCACGGACGCCGCTGTTCGCCGGCCGCGTCGCCTGGTTCCGCGTGGCGCTCGGCGCCACCTTCGTGGCGGCCGGCTACCTGACGGCCGCCATGATTTTCAAATTCATCATCGACTTCAGCGCGGGCCAGCTGGCCTCGGACGGCTTCTGGCAGGACCGCGTCGTGACCTGGGAGATCCAGGCGCTGGCGATCCTCGTCGGCGGCGGCGTGGCCGGTTATAACACCTCGAACGGTCTGAAACAGGGCTTGTGTGTCGGCTTGCTCGCCTCGGTGTTCCTGGGGGCGGCGCTGTTCGGATTCAGCCGCGTGGCGCCGGAGACGGCCGCGCTGACCGTGTTCGGCTGCTTTGGCCTGTGCCTGGTCGGTGGCTGGTTCGGCAGTCAGCTGTTCCCACCGGTCCTCAGCGTCCGCGCGTCCCGCCGGTTCGGGCCGGCCGCCGACTGACCAGGCCAAAGCCGTCTTGACAGGGCCGCCCGCCTTATGCCATTTACGAGTATTCCGCTGTCCCGGCTCGGGGGCCGTCTGCGCCACGGGTGATGGATCACCTTCCCGCCACCCCCGCCGGCCGAAGCCCGCGCCTGCTTGCCGCACCAGGGATCACGGAGGACCCCGACGATGCACGCCCGGCTCTACCGCTCACTGTACCGCATCCGCCAGCTGGAAGAGGAAGTCGCCCGCGTCTACCCCACCGACCGGATCAAAAGCCCCGTCCACCTGTCGATCGGCCAGGAAGCCGTCTCCGTCGGCGTCTGCGAGGCGCTGCGGCCCGATGACGTCGTTTTCGGCACCTACCGCGGCCACGCTCTCTACCTCGCCAAGGGCGGCGACCTGCAACGCGATGGTCGCCGAATTGTACGGCAAGGCCACCGGCTGCGCCAGGGGCAAGGGCGGGTCGATGCACCTGATCGACCCCGAACGCGGCGTCATGGGCACGTCGGCCGTGGTCGGCACGACCATCGCCAACGCGGCCGGCTACGCCTACGCCCTGCAGCTACCGCCGCTCGGACGCCGTCGTCGCCAGCTTCTTCGGCGACGGCGCCACCGAGGAAGGCGTGTTCGCCGAGACGCTGAACTTCGCGGTGTTAAAGCAGTCTACCCATCCTGTTTGTCTGCGAGAACAACCAGTACGCCATCCACACGCACCAGAGCCGCCGCCAGGGCCGGCCCGACATTTGCGGCCGCGCTCGCGCCCACGGGATGCCGGCGGAGCTGCTCGACGGCAACGACCTGTTCGGCCTGATCGCCAAGGCGCGGGAGGCCGTGGCCCGCGTCCGGGCCGGCGAAGGGCCGCGCTTCCTCGAGGTGATGACCTACCGCTGGCAGGAGCACGTCGGCCCCGGCCGACGACTACCACCTAGGTTACCGCACCGAAGAGGAAGAGGCGCCGTGGATCGCAGCCGACCCATTGCGCCGGCTCGGCGACCAGATCGACCCGCGGGAGCGGGCGGGCATCGAGGCGGAGGTCGATGCGGAAATCGCCGCCGCCTTCGCCTTCGCGGAGGCCAGTCCGTTGCCGGAGGCTGCGGAACTGCTGAGCGACGTCTTCAAGGAGGAACGCGATGCAGCCGCCACTCGCCGTGGATGAGGCGCTCGAAGGAGCGGTAACCAAGAAAGAACTGCGGCGCACGCGGGCCGTGGCCCAGCGGCGGCTCTCCTACGTCGAAGCCATCCGCGAAGCGACCGACCAGGAGCTGGCGCGACCCGGCCGTCGTCGTGTTCGGCCTGGACGTGGACGATCCCAAGGCCATCCAGGGGACCACGCGCGGCCTGGCCGAGAAGTACGGCCCCGAGCGCGTCTTCGGCACGCCGCTGTCCGAAGACGCCATGACCGGCGCGGCCATCGGCATGGCCCTGGCCGGGCTTGCGGCCGATCCACGTCCACATCCGCATGGACTTCCTGCTGCTGGCGATGAACCAGCTCGTCAACGTCGCCGCCAAGAGCCGTTACATGTACGGCGGCCGCGTCGCGTGCCGCTGGTGGTCCGCTCCATGATCGGCAAGAGCTGGGGCCAGGGGGCGCAGCACTCGCAGGGACTGCACAGCCTGTTCATGCACGTCCCCGGCCTGAAGGTGGTCGCGCCGTCCACGCCCTATGATGCCAAGGGCTGTCTGATCGCCGCCATCCGCGACGACAACCCGGTCCTCTACGTCGAGCACCGCCTGCTGCACTTCCAGAAGGGGCCGGTCCCCGAAGCACGCCTACACCGTCCCTCCGGGCAAGGCCCGCGTGACCGCGGCCGGCGAGGACGTCACCCTCGTCGGCATCTCGTACATGCAGGTGGAGTGCCTGCGGGCGCGGCACTACCTGGAGGACGTCGGCATCCAGCGCCGAGGTGATCGATCCCGATCTGGCTCAGCCCGCTCGACATCGACACGATCGCGGTGTCGGTCGAAAGGACCGGCCGGCTGCTGGTGGTCGATACCGGCTGGCTCTGCTGCGGGGCGGCCGCCGAGATCGTCGCCCAGGTGGCCGAGCGGCTCCAGGGCGTGCGCGACCTGCGCCTCCGCCGCATGGGCTTCGCGCCGACGACTGTCCGACGACGCCCGCTCTGGAAGAACTGTTCTACCCCAACGCCCGGACCATCGCCGCCGCCGCCCGCGACCTCGTGGAAGGGCGACGCGACGCGGCTGGCTGCCCGACGAGCGACCCGACCTCCAAAGCATCGAATTCAAGGGACCGTTCTGATGTCCAACGCAACAGCGACCGCCCACGCGGCCGGCCTCGATTGGCCGCTGATGAAGAACAACATCGCCCGCGAGGACCTCGACGCCGTGTGCGCACTGCTGCAACAGGACGACCCCATCCTGACGCAGTCGGCCAACGTCCGCGCCTTCGAGGAGGAATGGTCGCGACTGGCTGGGCGTCAAGTACAGCGTCTTTGTCAACTCCGGCTCGTCGGCCAACCTGCTCACGCTGGCCGCCCTCAAGGAGCTGCACGGGCCGGGCGGCGAAGTCATCGTGCCGACGCTCACCTGGGTCTCCGACATCGCCGCGGTGCTGCACTGCGGCTTCGACGCCGGTGTTCGTCGACATCGACCCGCGCACCCTGGGCATGGACACCGAGCAGGTGCTGGCGAAGATCACGCCGCGGACGCGGGCCGTCTTCCTGACGCACGTTCTCGGCTACAACGCCCTGACCCGACCGCTGCTGGACGAATTGCAGCGCCACGGCGTGCCGCTGATCGAAGACGTCTGCGAGTCGCACGGGGCGACCTTCGCCGGCCGCAAGCTCGGCACGTTCGGCCTGGCGTCCAATTTCTCCTTCTACTACGCCCATCACCTCAGCACGATCGAAGGCGGCATGGTCTGCACCAACGACGCGGACCTCTACGAGACGGTGCCGGATGTTGCGCTCGCACGGCATGGTGCGCGAGCTGGACTCCGACAGCCGGAAAAAGGAGTATGCGGACGAATATAGCCGACCTGAACCCCGACTTCATCTTCGCCTACCCGGCTACAACGTGCGCAGCACGGAGATCAACGCGGTCATCGGCCGCTCGCAGCTGCCGCGGCTCGACGACAACGTCCGCCACCGCACCGAGAACCTTCTGCTCTTCCTGCGCCACCTCGACCCGACCGCCTACCGGACCGATTTCGCCACCGAGGGCAGCAGCAACTACGCCTTCACGCTGATCCTCAAGGAACCGCGACCGGTCCTGTGTCGAGCGCGTGATGGCGGCGCTGCGGGCGGCCGGCGTCGAGTTCCGCCGCGGCACGGCCGGCGGCGGCAACCAAGTCCGCCAGCCGTACCTGCGCCGCCTGCTCGGCCCGGAGGCGTGGCGAAGTATCCGCACGCCGATCACGTCCATTTCTTCGGCTTCTACATCGGCAATTACCCGTCGCTGGAGCGCGAGCGGATTTGGCAGCTCTGCGACTTGTTGAATGACGTGGCCGCGTCCAACCGGGAGGCCGCATGAGCGGGGCCAGGCAAACTCGATCTGGTGCTGATCAACCCGTCCAGCCGGACGCAGGTCTACCAGTCGCTGGGGACGAAGCTGGCGGCGGTCGAGAACCCGGTGTGGGCGGGCCTGATGGCCACCTTCTGCCGGCGGCAGCGGCCTTCGGTGGCGATTCATCGACGCCGAGGCGGAGGAACTGTCGGCCGACCGAGGTCGCCGATCGCGTCCGCGAACTGGACCCGGTCCTGGCGGCGGTGGTCGTGTACGGCCATCAGCCGTCGGCCTCGACGCAGATCATGACCGCGGCCGGCCAGGTCTGCACGGCGATCAAGGAGGCTTCGCCAGACCAGCCGGTGCTGCTGGTCGGCGGCCATGTGGCGGCGCTGCCGGAGCAGACCCTGCGCGAAGAGGACGCCGATTTCGTCGCGGCCGGCGAAGGGCTGCACACGCTGGTCGGCCTGGTCGAGGCGCTGAAGACGCCGGCGCCGGACTTCGGTCGAAGTCCCCGGCCTCTGGTATCGTAAGGACGGCCGGCCGTGCCGCACGCCCGACAGGCCGCTGGTCGCCGACCTGGACGACGAGATGCCGGGGCTCGCCTGGGACCTGCTGCCGATGGGCAAGTACCGCGCCCACAACTGGCACTGCCTCGACGGCCGGGACCGGCAGCCCTACGCCGCCCTCTACACGACGCTCGGCTGTCCGTACCACTGCTCCTTCTGCTGCATCCAGGCGCCGTTCAAGAGCGGCGAAAAGGCAGCTGGCATACAAGCCCTCGGTCAACAGCTACCGCTTCTGGAGTCCCGACCGCGTGATCGCGCAGATCGACGAGCTGGTCGAGCGACTACGGCGTCCGCAACCTCAAGATCGCCGACGAGATGTTCGTCCTCAACCGGCGGCACGTCCTGGGCATCTGCGACCGCATCATCGAGCGCGGCTACGACCTGAACATCTGGGCGTACACGCGGGTGGACACGATCAAGGACGGCATGCTGGACAAGCTGAAGGGCGGCCGGCTTTCAACTGGCTGGCGTTCGGCATCGAGGCCGGGCCGACCGCGTGCGGGCCGATGTGGACAAGGGCTTCGCCCAGGATGAGGTGTACCGCGTCATCGAACGCATCCGCGCCGCGGACATTCAACGTCATCGGCAACTACATCTTCGGCCTGCCGGAGGACGATCTGGAGACGATGCAGGCGACGCTGGACCTGGCCGTCGATCTCAACTGCGAGTTCGCCAATTTCTACTCGGCGATGGCCTATCCTGGTTCGCCGCTTTACGCCACGGCAGTGCGGCAGGGCGTGCCGCTGCCGCGGAACTGGACGGGCTATTCGCAGCATTCGCGCGACTGCCTGCCGCTGCCGACGCGCTACGTCCCGGCCCGCGAAGTGCTGCGCTTCCGCGACGAGGCGTTCCAGCGTTACTACACCGATCCTCGCTATCTTGACATGCTGGGACGGAAATTCGGGCCGGAGACGGTCGCCCACATCCGGCAGATGACGGGCTACCGGCTGGAGCGCGATCTGCTCACGGGGGCGATGGAAGTCCCTGCGACCCTGCTTCCGTGCGAAGATGCGGCCGACGGCGGGCGGACGGAACTTCTCCCCTTACTTGGGCGTTAATCATCCATCCTCCGTGCGACTGGCGCCACGGGTGCCGGCTTGAATTGGATCTCCACGCCGTGGTCCAGCGGTACCACCTACAACCTCGACGATGCGCTGTTCTACAACGGATCGTCCTACGTCTCCTTGCAGGCCAACAACACGGGGAACGAGCCGGACACCTCCGCCGCTTACTGGTCACTGTTGGCGCAGCAAGGAGGAACCGGCCCCACTGGTGCAACCGGTGCCACCGGTGCCGGCACGAACGGTGCGACCGGAGCAACTGGTGTTACCGGCGCAACTGGTGCTACCGGCGCGACCGGACCGAGTGGTGCGAACGGCTTGAACGGTGCGACCGGTGCGACTGGCGCCACCGGTGCGACTGGGACGGGCATCAATTGGAATGCCGCGCCCTGGTCCGCCGGCACTACCTATAACCTCGACGATGCGGTCTTCTACAACGGATCGTCTTACGTCTCATTGCAGGGCAGCAACACCGGCAACGAACCGGACACCTCCGCCGCTTACTGGACGCTGTTGGCGCAACAAGGTGGAATTGGTCCGACCGGACCCGCAGGCGCAACTGGTGCCACCGGCGCCGGCACGAACGGTGCGACCGGCGCAACCGGCGCAACTGGTGCTACCGGCGCGACTGGTGCAACCGGAGTGGGCTTGAACGGATCGACGGGTGCAACTGGAGCCACGGGCGCAACTGGCACTGGCATCAATTGGAATGCCGCGCCATGGTCCGCCGGTACTACCTATAACCTCGACGATGCGGTCTTCTACAACGGATCGTCTTACGTCTCATTGCAGAGCAGCAATACCGGCAACGAACCAGACACCTCCGCCGCTTACTGGACACTGTTGGCACAACAAGGCGGAGCGGGTGCAACCGGTGCGACTGGTACAAGCGGGACGGCTGGCGCAACGGGTGCGACTGGTGCAACCGGTGCAACCGGCCTTCAGGGCGTGACCGGACCGAGCGGCGCTAATGGAACGAACGGCTCAAATGGAGCAAACGGAACGAACGGAGCTACCGGTCCTGCCGGCCCCACGGGCGCGTCTGGAGCCGTCGGAATTCTCTCTGGAACGCTCTCTGGAAACAGCAGTGGAACGGTCGGATTCGACACCTACACTGGATACGGGGTCACCACCACCGCTGCATACAGCAGCGTGGTGGGTCCTTTGGTCCCGGCGACAGGTACTGCCGGCTTCACCGCGGCGGCTGTCGCTTCTCCCCAGACCGGCGTGGCGACAAATCTGTTCGTGCAATTGACCGGCACCACCGTCGCAAGTGGTACTACGTTGACGTTCACCCTGGTAAGCTCGCCAACATCTGCCGGAACGATAACGTCGACCGGATTGACTTGTAACGTGGTCGGTCCTGCGACTACCTGCAGTGACATAGTCCACACACCCACGATCACTGCGGGCACGTATATTGCGATGTCAATCCAAAAGACCGTAGGCACCGGCACCACGACGATCTTCGGCGCGTGGGAAATGCAGGGCCCGGTCGGAATCGCGGCAGGACCTACCGGTCCTGTCGGCGCAACTGGCCCGGCCGGCGCAACCGGTTCGAGCGGTGCCGCCGCAACCATCACTGTCGGCACGACTACCACCGGCGCGCCGGGATCCACCGCTTCGGTGACCAATTCCGGTTCGAGTTCCGCGGCTACATTTAATTTCGTAGTCCCACAAGGGCCAACCGGACCGATTGGACCTAGTGGCGGACCGGTAGGCCCAACCGGCCCACAGGGCGCGACTGGCGCGGCCGGAACCAACGGTGCGGCTGCGACCGTCACCGTCGGAACCACGACCACTGGTGCTCCCGGCAGTACTGCGTCAGTCACCAATTCCGGCAGCACGTCGGCTGCTACATTCAACTTCACGGTGCCGCAAGGACCCACTGGAGCTACCGGGCAAGTCGGAACGGTTTATCAAGGCAACAGCAACGGAGCAACGGTGTTCTCGAACCCAGCCGCCACGTGGTTCAGCTCGGTTTCGGGACCATGCACGCCGTCCACCAGCGCTTGCAACACGACCTTGGTCGCCGGTGGAACGGTTTCTAATTTGACCGTCGCACTCTCCGGCTCGACCAGCAGCAGTGACGGTACAATCACTTTCGCCATCACTCACAACAACGCAGCCTCAACCATCACTTGCACGGTAAGTGCGAGCGGCAGCGGTTGTCAGGACTTGTCTCACAGCATCACCGTCCTCGCGGGCGACACGCTCGGAATTCAGATGACCCCCAGCGCCTCACACACGCAAGCGATCTCTGGCTCGTGGGCCATTTCAGTTCCCTTCACCGGCGCAGTCGGTCCTACTGGTCCGGCCGGCGTTCAGGGTCCGACTGGCCCCACCGGCCCGGCGGGTCCGACTGGCCTTGCGGGCATGATCTGGGACAACTCATGGAGCAGCGGAACTTCTTACTCGATTAACGATGTCGTGCAATACGGCGGATCGTCGTATATCTCGCTGGGCAATGCGAACCAGGGCAATACCCCCTCCCCGTCCAGCACCAAGTGGGCTTTGGTTTCTGCTGGCGGTGCAACCGGCGCGACCGGAACGAGTTTCAACTTCCGCAGCGCATATGTCTCGGGCAACGCTTACAACGCGAACGACGTGGTCACCGAAGCGGGATCGACCTACATCGCTTTGATCGCCAACTCCGGTATCGATCCGGCCGCCAACTCCGCCGCCGGCACTAACGGCGTTGGCACCACCTGGGCGGTCATGGCTCTGGAAGGAGCCACCGGCGCGACCGGTGCCACTGGAGTGGGTACCACGGGTGCGACTGGCGCAACCGGACCGAGCGGTGCAAACGGCTTGAACGGATCGACTGGTGCAACTGGCGCTACCGGTGCCACTGGTATCAACTGGCAATCCGCTCCTTGGTCTGCCGGTAACACCTACAACCTGAACGACGCCGTGTTCTACAACGGTTCGTCCTACGTCTCGCTGCAGGGTTCTAACACCGGCAACGAGCCTGACACTTCCGCCACCTTCTGGACGCTGTTGGCGCAACAAGGTGCCACCGGCGCAACCGGAACGGCGGGTTCGAACGGAACCGCGGGTGCAACCGGCGCGACCGGTGCAACCGGACCGAGCGGTGCAGACGGCATCAACGGAGTCACGGGCGCGACTGGCGCAACCGGTGCGACTGGCCTCAACTGGCAGTCCGCTCCTTGGTCCGCCGGTAACACCTATAACCTGAACGACGCCGTGTTCTACAACGGCTCGTCCTACGTCTCGCTGCAGGGTTCTAACACCGGCAACGAGCCTGACACTTCAGCCACCTTCTGGACGCTGTTGGCGCAACAAGGTGCCACCGGCGCAACCGGAAGGCGGGTCGAACGGAACCGCGGGTGCAACCGGCGCGACCGGTGCAACCGGACCGAGCGGTGCAGACGGCATCAACGGAGTCACGGGCGCGACTGGCGCAACCGGTGCGACTGGCCTCAACTGGCAGTCCGCTCCTTGGTCCGCCGGTAACACCTATAATCTGAACGACGCCGTGTTCTACAATGGCTCGTCCTACGTCTCGCTGCAGGGTTCTAACACCGGCAACGAGCCTGACACCTCCGCCGCTTACTGGTCACTCTTGGCGCAGCAAGGTGCAGCGGGCGCCACGGGTGCTACCGGAGTCGGCACCACCGGCGCTACCGGGGCGACTGGTGCAACCGGAGCCGCTGGCGCAACCGGTGCAACCGGACCGAGCGGTGCAGACGGCATCAACGGAGTCACGGGCGCGACTGGCGCAACCGGTGCGACTGGCCTCAACTGGCAGTCCGCTCCTTGGTCCGCCGGTAACACCTATAACCTGAACGACGCCGTGTTCTACAACGGCTCGTCCTACGTCTCGCTGCAGGGTTCTAACACCGGCAACGAGCCTGACACCTCCGCCGCTTACTGGTCACTCTTGGCGCAGCAAGGTGCAGCGGGCGCCACGGGTGCTACCGGAGTCGGCACCACCGGCGCGACTGGGGCGACTGGTGCAACCGGAGCCGCTGGCGCAACCGGTGCAACCGGACCGAGCGGTGCAGACGGCATCAACGGAGTCACGGGCGCGACTGGCGCAACCGGTGCGACTGGCCTCAACTGGCAGTCCGCTCCTTGGTCCGCCGGTAACACCTATAATCTGAACGACGCCGTGTTCTACAACGGCTCGTCCTACGTCTCGCTGCAGGGTTCTAACACCGGCAACGAGCCTGACACCTCCGCCGCTTACTGGTCACTCTTGGCGCAGCAAGGTGCAGCGGGCGCCACGCGGTGCTACCGGAGTCGGCACCACCGGCGCGACTGGGGCGACTGGTGCAACCGGAGCCGCTGGCGCAACCGGTGCAACCGGACCGAGCGGTGCAGACGGCATCAACGGAGTCACGGGCGCGACTGGCGCAACCGGTGCGACTGGCCTCAACTGGCAGTCCGCTCCTTGGTCCGCCGGTAACACCTATAATCTGAACGACGCCGTGTTCTACAACGGCTCGTCCTACGTCTCGCTGCAGGGTTCTAACACCGGCAACGAGCCTGACACCTCCGCCGCTTACTGGTCACTCTTGGCGCAACAAGGTGCCAACGGCGCTAGCGGAGCAGCTGGTGCAACTGGCGCGACGGGTGCAACCGGTGTCGCTGGTGCGACTGGTGCAACCGGAGCCGCTGGGCAACCGGGCAACCGGACCGAGCGGTGCAGACGGCATTAACGGAACCACCGGCGCGACCGGTGCAACTGGCGTAACCGGGGCGACTGGCCTCAACTGGCAGTCCGCTCCTTGGTCCGCCGGTACCACCTACAACCTGAACGACGCCGTGTTCTACAACGGCTCGTCCTACGTCTCGCTGCAGGGTTCCAACACCGGCAACGAGCCTGACACCTCCGCCGCTTACTGGTCACTCTTGGCGCAACAAGGTGCCAACGGCGCTAGCGGAGCAGCTGGTGCAACTGGTCCAACTGGTGGAACCGGAGCCGCTGGCGCGACTGGTCCAACCGGTGTCGCTGGCGCAACTGGTCCAACTGGTGTCGCTGGCGCGACTGGCGCAACCGGTTCGCTGGTGCTACTGGCGCAACCGGTGTCGCCGGTGTACTCCAACTGGAATCGCTGGCGCAACTGGTCCAACCGGTGCCGCTGGTGCGACTGGTGCAACCGGTATCGCTGGTACGAACGGAGCAACCGGCGCAACCGGCGCGGCAGGCACAAACGGCGCGACTGGTGCGACTGGTGCAACCGGTGCGAATGGATTGAACGGAGCAACCGGCGCGACCGGAACGGCGCAGCGGGCATGGTCTGGCAGGGTACGTGGTCAGTAAGTCAGACTTATGCCAAGAACGCCACCGTGGAATATGCCGGTTCGTCGTACATCTCGCTGTTCGCCAGCAACACTGGCAACCAACCCAATACGAGCGGCAACTGGGAGTTGGTGGCGGAAGTCGGTGCAACTGGTGCGACCGGTGCAACTGGAGCGACCGGCACGGGTACGACCGGTGCAACTGGAGCGACCGGTGCAACCGGTGCAACTGGAGCCAAAGGCGCGTCCGGAACCGCGGGCGTAACTGGCGCAACTGGTGCCACTGGTGCAACCGGCGTCGCTGGTGTAACCGGTGCAACTGGTTCCAACGGTGCCACTGGTGCAACCGGTGCGGCTGGTGCTACCGGTGCCAACGGCGCAACTGGTGCTACCGGTGTCGCTGGTGCTACCGGCGCAACCGGTGCCAACGGCGCAACCGGTACTAACGGAACCAACGGTGCCACTGGCGCAACTGGCCCGGCCGGTGCAACTGGTGCTACCGGCAACAACGGTACCAACGGAACCAACGGCGCGACCGGCGCAACTGGTCCGGCCGGTGCAACTGGTGCTACCGGCAACAACGGTACCAACGGAACCAACGGCGCGACCGGCGCAACTGGTCCGGCCGGTGCAACTGGTGCTACCGGCAACAACGGTACCAATGGAACCAACGGCGCGACCGGCGCAACTGGTCCGGCCGGTGCAACTGGTGCTACCGGCAACAACGGTACCAACGGAACCAACGGCGCGACCGGCGCAACTGGTCCGGCCGGTGCAACTGGTGCTACCGGCAACAACGGTACCAACGGAACCAACGGCGCGACCGGCGCAACTGGTCCGGCCGGTGCAACTGGTGCTACTGGCAACAACGGTACCAACGGAACCAACGGCGCGACCGGCGCAACTGGTGCCAACGGTACCAACGGCGCCACCGGTGCAACTGGTGCTACCGGCAACAACGGTACCAACGGAACCAACGGCGCGACCGGTGCAACTGGTGCTACCGGCGCAACGGTGCAACGGAACCAACGGCGCGACCGGCGCAACTGGTCCGGCCGGTGCAACTGGTGCTACCGGCAACAACGGTACCAACGGAACCAACGGCGCGGCCGGCGCAACTGGTCCGGCTGGTGCAACTGGTGCAGCTGGGACCAACGGCACCAACGGAACGAACGGGAGTAACGGTGCAACCGGAGCCGCAGGCGCGAAGGGTGCAACCGGAGCGACCGGAGCAACCGGAGCGACTGGTGCCACCGGCGTCGGAACCACCGGCGCAACTGGTGCAACGGGCGCTGCGGGCGCGAAGGGTGCAACCGGAGCGACTGGTGCAACGGGAGCTACCGGAGTTGGATTGACCGGCGCAACCGGCGCGACTGGTGCAACGGGCGGAGCGATCCTGCCTGGCCATGCAGTGGTGGCCACATCGCAAACCACGGCGTCAGGAAGCTACACCAACTTGGCAACCACTGGTCCGACGGTGACGGTCAACGTGTCCGCAGCAGGAACCGCGGTAATCACAGTGACCGCACTCGAGGATGGGGCGGCCGGCGGTGACTCGTGCTACATGAGCTTCGCGAGCACCTCTGGACCGACATCAGTGGCCGCCTCCGACAACCAAGCGGTTGTGGAGACCGGTGCCCCGCAACAGGCGAGCGCTACCTACGTCGTGACCGGGCTGTCGGCCGGAAGCTACACTTTCACGGCAAGGTACCGCAGCAGCGGCGGCACTTGCCACTTCTCCAACCGAGGCCTGATCGTTACTCCTTACTAAGCAAAGGGGTAGCGCAGGGCGAAACCAAATGCCGCAAACGGCGGGCCGAAAGGCCCGCCGTTTGCATTTTAAGGGAGGTTCCAGATTGCAAACCCTCCGCTGGAAATAGACATCTCCCGCATCAGCCCCGGCGCTACAATAGTTGCAGTGCGATTCTCTAAATTCCGACAACTAGCGATCGTGAGCCGGACCATGACCCAGCTAGTCTAAACTTGAAAGCGCAATCCCCTTCCGGCCGCATGCGTTGCGCCCGGCGGACAGAACGAGCGAACTCACAACCGCATGCCTCTCACGTCCAAGACGCCCGAACGAATATCGCCGTCCGCGAAGCCGGATCCCGGTTCGATAACCGTGGGCGCGCGCGTGCTGATCATCGTCCCGGCTTTCAATGAGGCGGGATCCCTGCCGGCGCTCATGAATGAATTGAAAAAGGAATGTCCCGGGTGCGACGTGGTGGTGATCGATGACGGCTCGAGCGACGGTACGCGCGAGGTGGTCGCCGGCATGGTTCGGGTGGTCTCGTTGCCCTGCAACCTGGGCATCGGCGGCGCAGTGCAGACCGGTTTGCACATTGCGTTGCGCGAAGGCTACGACCTGGCCGTCCAGATCGATGGCGATGGCCAACATCCTCCACGGGAACTATACAAACTATTGGACGCGCAACGCACTTCCGGCTCGGACTTGGTGGTCGGTTCTCGCTTCCACGTTGCCGGCGAAGGGTACAAGTCCACGCTCACCCGGCGCATGGGCATCCGCCTTTTTTCGTTCATCCTCTCGGCGATTTGCCGGACGCGGATTACCGATCCCACCTCCGGATTTCGGGTGATGAATCACCGCGCTATCCGCGTGCTGTCCCATCGCTACTCCGAGGATTACCCGGAAGTGGAAGCCCTGGTGGTGGCGCACCGCGCCGGGCTGCGGGTGTCCGAAACTTCGGTGCACATGGCCGAGCGCACCGCCGGAACTTCCAGTATTGGCTCGTTCAAATCACTGGTCTACATGTTGAAGGTACCACTGGCCATTTTCATGGACTTGCTGCGCAAGCCCGAGATTAAATTTCGCGATTAGGAACGGAGAACATGCAGGAACACGGACAAATAATCGTTTTTCTGTTTACCGCGTCGATCTTTGCGCTGGTGATGGCGCTGGTTCTCACCCGCAAAATCACCGAGCGATTTGCCATCCTATGGATGAGCATTTCGATTTTTCTGCTGCTGGCGTCATCGCTGGCATTTCGCTACTTATTCCTGATCGCTAGACTTTTCGGAATTCCCTATCCGCCGTCGGCGCTGTTCCTGATCGTCATTTTCGGGCTCTCGCTGCTGGTCATCGAGCTCTTCTCTTGGGTTTCCATGCTGAACGAGCGCAGCAGGCTTTTGGCTCAGCAAGTGGCCCTGCTGCGGGACACCCTGGACCGCCACGTCGCCAGCCAGCAGGACGTTGCGCCTCCTCCCACTTAAGATTGCCAAGCACCCGAGTCGCGCCCGCGCCACAATACTCTGCCGCGCTTCGGAGCCGGAGACTTCACTGCTCTAGTGGTGTTGTAGTTTTTTCTGGGACATCGACCACGCCAGATTGTTCTTGGCCAGTTGGTAGTCGGGCTGGAGGCGCAGCGCCTGTTGCGCCGCTTCGATCGCCGGATCCCACATAGACATTGCCTCGTAAGCCGCCGCGATGTTGTTGTACGCTTCCGCATAATCCGGCTTCAGGCGTAGCGCCTTGCGTGCCGCGTCGATGCATTCCTGATATTTTCCGGCCTGGTGATATTGCAGCGACAAATTCAGGTAGCCTTCGGCGGTGGGGTGAGCTTCGGCCTGCGCCGCGGCCGCCGCCATCTGCGCCGCCACGTTGTTGCTGCGGTTCAGAGCGGCCAGCGTGCCGGGATCCGCCGGCACCAGCTTCAGCGTGTTTTGCGCCACCTCCCGCAGCGCCGCCCATTGCCCCTGCTGCGCATACAGGTTCATCAGCAGATGGCTGGCGTCAATGTATGCGGGATTGAGGGCCACCGCCGTTTTCGCATTCTGAACGGCTTCCGCAGTTCTTCCCTGCTGGGAGAGGAATACCGCGTAAAAATACCAGGTCTGCGCTTCGTTGGGCTGCAGCTCAATGGCCCGGCGGTAATGCGGCTCCGCTTCCCGACTGCGGCCCAAGGCCGCGAGGTCGATCCCCGTATTGATTTCGAGAAAAAAGTAATTGGGAGCGTAGATCGCCGCGCGCGTGTAATCTGCCAGCGCACCGGCATAATCGCCGTGCTCCATTTTAGTCAGGCCGTAATTCATCCATCCGCGGCCATTCAGCGGGCTCTTGATAGTCACGTCTTGCCACAAATTAGCTTCGGTGTGCCACACTTCGTTCCGTTTCCAGGTGCCGAAGCCATACGCCAGCAGTAGAGCCGCCGTGACCGCCTGGATACCAACGATCGCATTTTTCCGGCGCTCCGGGGTCTGGGCTGACATCCAGCGCGAAATCACCAGGTACGCCGCCCAGATGACGCTGATCGTTAGCCCGACAAACGGGAAAAACATGCGGTGATCGTTTTCCACTTCGGAAAGCACGAAAACCGAAGTCGGCGCCAACGCCCCGAAAAACCAGAATATGCCAAACGCGATCGGACGATGCTCTCGCCGTTTCATCGCCCAGACTCCCGCCAGCAACAGAGCAATGCAAAAACCAATTCCGAGCAACGCCTGTGGATCCGTGAAACCAGGAAGCGGCGCGAGATCAGTATCCGCACTCAGCCATAGCGGCATAAAGAACGACCGGAAATATCGCAGGATCACGTACGGTTGGGTAGCCCAATAAACCTGCGAAGACATGTACGTGGGAACGAAAGTCTTGGAAACCATTTTTACATTCAAATACGCGAAAACCATACAAACGATAATGGCGGGAATCGATTTCACTATCGCTGCCGACAGCCGGTTCCAGCGGCCGTCTTCTTCGAAGAGAAAGATGTAGACCAATAGAATACCGCAGAAAACCACCGCCGGCGCCTTGGCCATCGACCCCAGCGCCACGGGGATCAAATAAAGTCCGAACTTGCGAAGCTTCGGCAGGCGAATGTACATCACCATCCCAGCGACCACCCCGAGGGTGGACAACAGGTCGGCGCTTTGGCAAATGTAGTTCACCGTCTCGGCGATTGCCGGATGCAGCCCGTACCAGGCAACTCCGAAGAGCGCTATGTATTGGTTGGCCGGCCCCGGCGCGGCCGCGTCGAGCAGCTCGTGAAAAAGAATAAACATCAAGATCAGTTGGATCAAAAACCAGAAGAACGTTGAAATGTGAAACCACAGAGTGTCGCTGAGACCGTGGCCAAGGTGGTAATCGATCGCCAGTTGAGTCATCAGCACCGGCCGCCAGGCTTGATTGGCCGGCAAGGAACTGCCTGTGCGGGCGTCCTTGAAAAACAGGGGAATATAGTGCAGGTCACGAATGTAAACGTTGGTGACGATCGCATGCGAATCGTCAAAGTGAAAGCTGTTGTGGAAATGGTTCGCGTAGGCGACGCAGACCGCCACCACCGCAAAGGCGGCGAAGACAAGAAATGTTTTTTGGCGCATTAAGTTATTCCCAACGGACCCCACAAATTCGTGTCACCCTGCGACGGCTGCATAAGCCCGATTCGTTGCTTCCCCGCGCTTCCATCGCGCAATTGGAGATAGCAGGGAAGCGGACTGGAAATATATTGCCACGCCCCGCACGGCACGTTCAATCGATGCGGGGCTGCGGGGGAACACACACTAATACACGTTAAGGCACAGGGCACGTTGGCGCTGCGGCGATTGGTAAGGCGACCAGGCAGGAGGCGTCTATCCCTATGCTCTTCTCTACTTAGCTGCCTTCTTTTTCAGGATGACCACAGCGATGTCGCTGCTAAGAAATCCCGTAATTGGAATTACCAGGCTGGTCGCGGCGAACACCAAATAGTTGTGCAATTTTCCTCGGCCACTAATATGCGAGATCCGGTCGTACAGTCCTTCCCGGCGAACAGACCGAAGGCTGGCGATGCGAACTTTATCGAATCCATTTTTCTCAGCCGCCCTCACCAGATTTCTCGGGTTGAAATAGTGGATGTGCGGCGACGGAAGATCTTTCTGCCACATACGTTCAAACGCGGCTCCAGACCCGGCCCGCTTTAATAGTTTGGAGGTCTTATAAAAAAAACCGTCACTCGAAGGCAGGTTGAGAACCAGAAGGCCGCCGTCCTTCAAGTGTTTGCTACAGGCGGCCAGCGTGCGCGGGACATCCGGAATATGCTCAAAGACGTCGTTAAATGTAATGACGTCAAATTCGGCATCGGCGCTAATCGCGTCGGGGAAATACCCCTCAATCAGGGAAATACCTTCGCTGCGTGCCTTCACACACATGGCGCCGTCCGGTTCGATGCCCAGCGCATCCATGCGTTCCGAAGCCATTTTCACAAACCAACCGTGCGCGGCGCCGACGTCCAGGAGCTGGCAGCGGCCCGGCGGCACGTGCTCGCGGATTAGCGCCAGCAGGTCGCGAAAGTTTCCTTCTCGCAATGTCTTCAAGCCATGTTCGCGGCTAGCTTCGTCCATTAGTGCGTGGCTTGATGTTTCGTTTATGGTCACATCGAATTGCGAGGCCTCATAACCGCAGGTAGGGCATTGCCAGTGCCACGTCTCCAGCCCTCTGCGCATGTCTCCATCACAGCAACAGCATTTTATGGTCATCGATTTCCGTTCACGCCTTAAGCGGGATTCCCAGTTTTGATTTCCCGGCCAAAGCGGTAACGTACACCGCTCCCTGTTGGTACGCAATGCTCCTGCCAGCTCTCTGCGTGCATCCGGTCAACACAAGCGCACTATTTTGCATGGAGGCCCTGCTCGAATCTAGGTAAGCTAATCAATATTCGTGTGAGAACCCCTATGACTCAATCCAGTGCCGATGTTGCGCAGGATTCACTGCCCATCGCTGCGACTTCAAACCCATTACCTGGCGCCCGCGTCGCAATTCTCACCGATGGCATGATGCGCAAGTGCCTGTCGGCCATTCGTGCATTGGGCAAAGCCGGTTTCCGCGTACATGTTTTGGGAGACAGTTGGCTAACGGTCGGCTTCTGGTCGCACTTCACCCGGAAGCGGGTGCTGGTCCCGGAAGCCAAAGAAAACGCGGCTGGATATGGCCAAGTGCTCTTGGCGCATCTCCAGTCGGTAACCGCCACCATGCCGGCCGGCGCCAGGCCAGTGCTGCTACCGATGGAAGAGGACACCCTGCGGTATGTCGTGAGCGAGCGCGAGGCGCTGGGCGTTTATGCCGACTTTCTGGTGCCGGAACCGGATGCCCTGGAAGTGTGCCTAAATAAGGGAGCGACGATGGCATTGGCGGCGCGTCTGGGCGTGCCGCATCCGCGCACCGAGATTGCGGAAACTGCGGCAGATCTTTTGAAGATTGCCGGTGATTTTGCGGGCTGCGAATTCGTGGTCAAGCCGTTGCGGGGACTTGGCGCTAGCGGCGTGCGTTACAACCCGAGCTTCGATAGCAAGACCGCGGAGGCTTACTGGCAAAGTTATGGAGCAGCGCTAGTGCAGGATCGCATTCCCCCCGAGGGTGATGGCATCGGTGTTTCGTTATTGTTTGGTGCGGACGGCGCTTGTCTTGCGCATTTTTCTCACAAGCGGCTGCAGCAATACCCTAATTCCGGTGGGCCAAGCACGGACAGAGTCGGCATCAACGATCCTGAACTGCTTGAAAAGTCTCTGACGCTCATGCGCGCGTTGAAATGGAAGGGCGTTGCCATGGTCGAATGGAAAGTTGACCCGCGCGACGGGACGGCCCGGCTGATGGAAATTAACCCGCGCTTCTGGGGCAGCCTGGAGTTGGCCATTCGTTCCGGCGTCAACTTCCCTGTACTGTATGCCCAAGCCGCTGCGGGGCAACCGACCGTGCGTTCCCAATCTGCCGATGCAGTCCGTTGCCGCTGGCTGGTACCGGGTGATATTTTGCGCTGGATCACCGCACGTCCCCCGGCGCGAGAACCGCTCACAAAGTTCCTTAGCGGGTTGCCGCGCCAAGCCGAGGAGTGGGACCCTCAGGATCTTTCCGGCGCGCTCGCTTGCGTCGTCTGCCAGGGATTGGCCGTGCTGCAACCGAAATATTGGAAGTTTCTGTCACGATGAGCACCCGCGCGGTGCACCCGAGCGGCCTGGGACTGCCCGTGACCGGTCATGATGCGGCAATTCCTGGCTGAAGTCTGGAAGACGGATCAAACACCGGGACGGAATTGTACGCGCCATCGTTCAAGTAATCCCGAAACGGAAGCCCCACACCCTGATCGAGAATTCTCGCCACCGTCCTAAACGTATTTCGGCGTTTAAGCCATAGCACCAAGCTTACTAACGCAGTGGCTTCGCGTATGATCACGAATTTTTCTTCCGGATCGAAATCGTAGGGATGGCAATAGGTCCACAAAGCGACTCCAGTACGTTGACCCCGCAAGAGTTTGACCAAAAGAAAATCCGGCAAGTAACGCATATAGACGCCACCGAGAAAGGGCATAAATAACGGGCCGATCCGCGCGACCGGAACAGGAAGTTCGACTAGCGAATCCTTCCAGCGGAATGGTTGCTGCGGCGCTCCGGGAAAGCCGTACAGCGGATGCCGAAGCGGCAGAACGCTGGACGTATAGCGAAACCCAAGTTCCTGCAGAATCGGCAAGGCCCACAGTGTCCCAGGGGTCAGCGAAAAAATAGGCGCACGAAAGCCAATCATTTCCGCGCCGGTCAAATCCTCCAGAAACGCTTTCGAACGCCGCGTTTGTTCGCGGAAACGTTCTGGGTTCTCCCGATTCAGCGGAACGTGCGCGTAGCTGTGAAAACCAATCTCATGTCCCTGTTGATGAATGGTGCGGATCAGTTCCGGGTGCCGTTCGGCAAGCTCTCCCAGGACGAAGAAGGTACCCTTGACATTGCGCTCGCTGAGAAAATCGAGAATTTTGTAAGTGATCCCCGGATAACGCGGAGCGGGATTCGGCTGCGGGTGATGATCCTCCAAATCCAGCGTGAATGTAGTGGTCATCGATTCAGCTTCCCGGACTACCAAGCGGATCGGTCATCAAACAAAAAAACAAATTAATGAGGCAGACACTTTCCCCCGATTTCATCGATTACCCGTGACCGCAGCAGATTGCGCGTGACCCAAAAGCACGACGTATTCAAATTATTTTCGGGTATGGCCTGGATGCACTACAGTAATTTTATCCCGGCCGACGGGTTGGCCATCAAGTTTTTCGGAAGCAAGTTTCGCGAGGGTCCACCACGGACCGAATTTCAGAACCCGAAAAGTGGACCGAATTGGCCGCTGGCGCACCCCGAAAATATCGACTTTTGTCTCCGCAAATTCGGGCCTGACAGGGGGCCGCATTTTGGCCTAGAATTTATGGCCTTTTCGCGCGGTTTGCCGCCATGGCCCAAAATCTCAGATTGCAACGCAGCCGTATGTAACTCAAGGCGCTAGGAATATAAGCAGATCTAGTACTTACAGCACTTGGCGCTCCAATCGAGATAATACTGGTTATCGTGTGGCTTTCTGGTATATAGTGACCGCACTTTGTAGCACCCTAATCGAGGCCTTCGCATAATGCTTCTGCTACCCCAACGGACCGCCATCCATCGATCGCTGCGAACCGGCGTCGCCACCTCGTCCCCACAGCTCTCAACCGCCAGATTTCATCGGTATGCTCACACCACCCGGGGCCGTCCAGTGGCAGATGAACTCTCACAGAAGCGGTTAAGTGCCCGAAATGTGCAAACCTTTTACCCACAAGATCCGCCGCGCGGCTGGGTTCCTCGCGCGGCCACCTGTAAATACATGCTCTTAGCAGTGGCCCGCACACAAACACCTAGTTGGCAGCCAATGTGCGGGTGTACTTGGGCTCCCTAAATCTATAATTTTGTGAGGATGCTATGAAGCCATTCCACCTTTGGTTTGTCGCGCCCGTCCTGGCCTTGTTGGCCCTGCTCTCGGCCGCCTCGATTGTTCGCGCGCAATCGACTGACGAGCGCTTGAAGGACCAGAGCGTGAAGGGCGACAGCGCGAAGGACGACACTGCGAGTCAGCCTCGCGTTCCGCTGGCAACGGACTGGAGCCATCACTACTTGGTTTACTCGAATGCCGAAAAGGTGGCCAATTCCGATTCGCCCAAGGCCAAGAAATTACAGGCCGAGCCCCGCTTCCAGCAAGCATTGGCTCGCCGCAGGGCCATGGCGCGCGGCGCCATGCAACCCGTCTCGGCAGACTTGGGAGCCCGGGCTTTGCTACCTGCGGATTCCGTTACCACCGCCGGCGAAGGCAAACTGACGAAGGATTGGACTTCTTCGCTCACCACTAACGGTACCCTCGGCGACGAGCAATATCCCGCCAAGTTTTCATTCAACATCAACGCTGCGCCGAGCTGCACCAGCGATTTCGTCGTTTACACCAACCAGCAGCCTTCCGGCAACCGCAGCACGGGCTTCCTAGAAGATGCTGAGGACTTTGGCTTCTTTTACGGAATACCAGCGAACGGAGCGATTATCACCATCGCAGGCGTGAACTTCACCGCAACTAGCACCGCAGGGGACGTCGGCGGCGTCGGCACTCCTGATTTCTATTATGGCAGCAGTGCGACCCAGGCGGCGACGAACTTGGTAGCGGCGATCATCGCTTACGCGACTGCTAATCCCGCTTTCACTTTCACTGCGTCCAACACGTTTGGTTTTGGTTTTGGCGGCGGGAGACACAACGCTAGCAGCTTTATTATCGTTAGCGACACTACCGGTGGCCCGGGCGGGAACGCTACCACGGCGAGCCCGTATGATTGCTTCCCGTTCTTTGGTGGATGCACGCAAGCCACCCCGCACCCCAACTTTAGCTTCTTCTCTAAGAACTTCTTCGGTGGCCGCGGAGGCGCTGTTGCTGCGGTGGCCAACCTGATCGGCTTTAATGAGCTGTATACCGGCAGCCCTGCGGGTCTCTGCTCTGGTACTGGTCCGAACGTGATGTTCGGCTACGGCGTTTCCACCGAAGGAGGCGTGACCAGCACTTCCCCAGCGCTCTCCGCGGACGGCACGCAGGTCGCGGTTGTCGAGAGCGTGGCCAGTTGCACCGGAGTCTCGGGCACCTGCAGCGTCGGCTCGTACCTTCAACTTGTGAAGTGGAAGGCTACGGCTGTCCCGGGGGCGCCGATTGTAGCCAGCGGTTCGACTAACGTCGCGGTCCCAACCTCCTACCCCAACAACACTTACCGCACATGCCCCGCGCCGTGTATGACCACTCTCAAATTTAGCAGCACAACGGACAGCAACTCCGCGCCGTTCGTCGACTACTACGACGACGCTATCTACGTCGGCGACGATGCCGGCGATATGGCTAAGCTTGCGGGCGTATTTGTGGGAACTCCATCGGTGGCATACTCGAACATGCCCATCGACTCCGGCTACGCGCTCACCGGTCCGATCTACGATTCGGGATCCGGGAACGTCTATGTAGCCGACGCCAACGGAGTTTTGAGCACCGTCGAATCAAGCAACCTCGCCGTCTCGCAACAAGAAGAACTTGACGGCAGTTCGACCGGCTACCCCGTTCCCGATCCGCCGATCGTGGACGGCAACGCGGAGACGGTCACCGTCTTCGAAAGCAACGATAACGCCGGCGGCGCGGACCTCTACCAGTACATAATCTGTACTGCCGCTAGCCAGGTCATCTACCCTAGCTGTACCATCGGCGGCAACTTTGCGTCGGGCTTCGGATTCCCGATAGGTCCCGCAGGCGTGCAGATGCATGATGGCGATTTCGACAACACGTACTATAATGGGACTTACGCCGACGGATATCTCTACTTCTGCGGAAAGGATCCCAGCGGCACTCAAGGCGACAGTCCCGCCATCGAGCGCGCCACTTTCGATACCAATGGGTTTCTGTCCACTCTGGACACCGCCTATCTGGACGTCACCACGAACGTCACCCCAGGCATAGAATGCTCTCCGATGACTGAGGTATATAACGGCTCCACGGACTACATGTTCTTCAGTGTCCAAGGCGGAGGCATCGGAACGAATTGCACGACTTTAGGCGGGGTGGCCGGAGGGAACCCCTCCGCCGGCTGTGTGATGTCGGTCATCGTCAATGACGACTCCAACCCCACGGCCAGCAGCCCGACGGCCATGCCCACGGCTGTAAGTGCGTCGATTGGCGAGCCCGGCGGGACCAGCGGGATCATCATCGACAACGTGTCCGCCTCAGCCCAAGCCTCGAGTGTTTACTTCAGCCCTTTGGGCGTTGCCACAGGAGCAAATCTGGCTCAAGCAACCGCAGCGACCTGGGCAACTAACGTGGTCACCTTCACCTTTCCCGCTGCTAATATCCCAACTGGTGCAGCTGACGGACAATATCTCGTGACTACAGGTTTTACCCCTGCTGGTTATAACGGGACTTTCGTGATCACGGGCTTCAGTACCACCACTGGTAAAATCACGGCGGCATTAACAACGAATCCCGGCACCGTGTCTGTGGAGGGTTATGGAACCTGGACTGTAGATTCCAACGGAGTCTGCCCCAATCCGATAGGCTGCGCGGTGAAGGCCACACAATCGGGGCTGCATTAGACGTAAGGCCTCGCAGCTAGACACATAACTGGAACTAGGCCGGCAGCGCCCCCGCTATCGGCCTGTTGTGCGCCCTGTAGCGAAGCGGTGCTCCCCACCGCTTCACTGCAGGAAACTGCTTCTGCAAAACTCGTTGGACGCTTTCCCAGCACGCGCGATTCTCGCGCACGTCGCGCACTTCCGCCCCGAGACGGCGCGACTCCGCCGATGGACTAGTAACCAGGCAAATCTTTGCAGTAGAATCGCAGCGTTGTTAGCCGGCGCTCGGACGGACGTCTTGAGTCTGTGAGGTGCGTATGAAAATGGCTTGTGTCTCGTGGTGCATGCCACTTCTGGCCGTATTTGCCTGGCTCTCCGCTGCTACGATTCTCCCCGCCCAATCGTCCAATGAAAGCCAGCACCACACTGCCGTTCCCATAGTGACCGACTGGAGCCATCGTCACCTGGTTTTTTCCGGCGCCGATGCTCGCGCGCATGCCAATTCTCCCCAAGACCAGCGGCTGCAAGCCGATCGCCGCTTCCGGCAACAGGTGGCTCGCCGCGGCGCCATCGCGAATTCCGGTGCGTCTGTACCGGCGGATTTGCGCCGCTTCCGCCAACCCGCCCCTGGCGACCCCAAGGCCCCGGCCGCCGAAAGCAGTCTGTCGAGGGATTGGACTTCTTCGCTGGCCAACTTCGGCACCGTCGGCAACGAGCAGTATCCTGCCAAATTTGAGTTCGACATCAACGCTCCAGTCACCACTGCCAACTGCACCAGCGACTTCGTGGTTTACAACAACAACAACGCCTCCGGCACGCGCACGGGTTTTATTGCGGACGCTTTCGACATCGGCATTTTCTTTGGTATGCCACCCCTCGGCTCCACCATCAGCATCACTCCGCCCGCGACGGGCGTTCCGGTGGTATTCACCGTCATCGCTAACACCGCCCCCGTCACTTCTCTGACTTTCCAGCAAGGCACCGACGGGACAACGGCGGCCACGAATTTTGCAGCCGCGGTCAACGCCTACTACACGTTGGAAGGCGGTGTGACCGGAACTTTCCCGTACACCGCGCAGACGTTTTTCGGTAGCGCAGTTACGATTACCGCCGTTGCCACCGGCGGGGCGGACTCGGGAGCGGGCGGGAACAACACGACTGCGGCGCCCGCCGATTGCTTCGGAAGCGGGTGCGCCGGTAACTTCACCTTTTTCTCCGCGACCTTTATCTTCGGCGCCGGAGGCACCACCGCTTCGGTGGCCAACTTGATTGGTCTTATGGACCTGTACACAGGCCCCGCCCTCTCCCCAGGCTTCTGTTCGGGCTCCGGACCGACGGTGAAGTTCGCCTACGGAGTTTCCACGGCTCAGGGTGTAACTACCACCTCGCCGGGGCTCTCGGAAGACGGCACGCAGATAGCGATTGTGGAAAGCACCCAGAGTTGCCAAAAAGGTCAGACCGGCTGCGTGGTCGGCTCCATCCTGCATCTGGTGAAGTGGGCGAATTTGAGCGGGTCCTTGGCTAGCCCGGTGGTCCCGGAAAACGTCGTCCCTGGGAACTACAGGAAGTGCGTCGCGCCGTGCATGGTGAGTATCACCCTGAGCACGTCGTCCGACAGCAACTCCGCTCCATTTATCGACTACGACAACGATGCCATCTACGTCGGCGACGATGCCGGCAATCTGCGTGAGGTTACTGGGGTGTTCATCGGCACTCCAGCGGTGGGATGGCAGACCGCCGTAGACCCAGGGTTCGCGCTCACCGGCCCGGTCTACGACAACGCATCCGGCAACATTTATGTGGCCGATGCCAACGGAGTGGTCAGTACCGTGGTTCAATCTAGCGGGGCGTTAGGATCACAGGCGTACACTTCCGGCAGCTCCAGCACACCCGGCTACCCCATTCCCGATCCCCCGATCGTGGACTCAACTTCCGAGACGGTCACCGCCTTCGTGAGCAACAACGCCAGCGGCAGCGCCCAGGTCGTCCAGTATCCTATCGCCGATTTCGCGACTCCAGCATCCGCCACGGTGGGACCTGCTGGCGTGCAGATGCATGACGGCGATTTCGACAACACCTACTATTCGGGTGAATACCAATACGGCTATCTCTACTTCTGCGGCAAAAATCCAGGCACTTCCCTCGACAATCCGGCCATCGAGCGCGTCTTCTTCAATTCCAGTGGTATTTTGGCGGGTTCGGATGGCAGCTTTCTCAACGTCAGCGGCGTCGATGCCGCAGAATGCTCTCCGGTCACCGAGGTATATAACGCGGGTATCGACTACATGTTTTTCAGCGTTCAGACCGGTGGCAACCCGCCAAACTGCACGACTCTGGGCAACGGAGCGGCCGGTTCTAATCCTTCTGGCGGCTGCGTGATGTCGATTATCGTCAGCGACGGCAGCTCAACGGAGTTTCCGACGCCCATGCCCAGCGCGATAAATTCAGCGCTCGGCGAGCCCGGCGGAAGCAGCGGGATAATCATCGACAATGTTTCCACCGCCGCCCAGGCGTCCAGCATTTACTTCAGCCCATTGTTGATCGGGGCAACTTCCAACGGAAACTGTACGGTTGCCGCAGGCACTCGAACTAAAGCTGCCGTAGACGATGGCTGCGCCGTCAAGGCCACACAAGCGGGGCTGGATTAAAAGTTCAGCCTCGCAGTTCAGTTCCGAAAGCGACTGTGCCTAGGACGGCACCACCCACGCCGTCGTCCTGCGGTGCTCCAGGGCGGAGCGAAGCGGCGCCCCGCTCCGCCCGAACTTGATCTATCAGCCTGCACATATTAGGTACCCGACCTCCACAACGTCGCAATGTGGGTCTCTCGTCGAAAACAGCAAGGTCCGATCTTGCTGTATATAAACGAGATACGCCAACCGCAGACTATGGAATGACATGTGCTGCCCCCGTACTGTCGCCGTTTGGCTTCCGAGGGAGAGGTGTTGCTATGCGATCCGAAGCAGAGAATTCTAAACAGAGTTACGGAAGCCACCTGCAGATTCCTCTCAACCACCACAACAGCACCGCTTCTCGCTGGGTGGCCGGTGCTGCGGTCCTCGCAGGCCTGCTGCTGCCGGGTGCCCTCCTCGCGCAGACCGAGACCACCAACATTCTTGTGCCCGCCGTCGACGTTGCGGTAAATCCGGTAACCAACACCATTTACGCCCTCAGTAGCGCAAACACCGTCGCGGTGATCGATGGCGCAACCAACAACGTAATTGCGACGATTACATTAGCGTCGGGATCAGCCTCGACCAGTGCGATTAACCTGATAACCAATACGCTGTATGTAGGACTCGGAGGGGAAACTCCGGGTTACGTTTCCGTGATTGACGCGGCCACGAACGTCGAGACCACCGAAGTACAGACTGCGGCGCCGACCGGCTTGATTGCGGCCAATGCCGTGACCAATATGATTTACGCGGTGAACGCAAACAGCGGCAATGTGACTGTAATTGACGGAGCAAACAACACGGTGGCCGCCACAATCGTAGTGGGACCCCCGGCTTCCGGATATTCTGAGGGCGCCGCCCCCTATGGGATTGCCGCAAACCCGGTAACCAACATGATTTATGTGTCCAACCCCGGCACCAACAACGTCGCGGTGATCGACGGTGCCACCAATACGCTAGTGGCCTCCGTGACGGTGGGTAACTCTCCATTGGCCATAGTTGTGAATGAAGTGACCAACACCGTGTATGTGACCAACGAAGTCGACAACACCGTGAGCGTGATTGATGGAGCAACCAACGCGGTGACCGCTACGGTTGCAACCGGAACCAGCCCTGAGGGGGTGGCGGTCAATACGGTAACCAACACGGTTTACGTGACCAATGTGCTGAGCGACAACGTAACTGTAATCAACGGATCGAACAACACCGTAACCGCGACCGTGCCGGCGCAGAGTGAGCCTACTGCGGTCGCCGTCGATCCAGTGACCAATATTGTGTACGTGGCCGACCTGAACAACAACTGCGACAGCAACGGCCTTTGCGGTAACGCGATAACCGTGATTAACGGCGCCACGAACACCGTATCGGTCACGCTGCCAGCCTCCGAGCCTTATTCGATTGCCATCAACCCTCTGACCAGCAAGGCTTATATTGCCCAGTTTACGGCTGATTGCGTGACCGTACTGGATGAGGCAACGAATGGGACCGTCGCGCTGGCGGCAGCGTCGGCGCCCGTGGCCGTTGCGGTGAACCCAGCGACAAATGGGATCTTCGTGGCCGACAGCGGCGCCAACCAAGTGACGGTGATCAATGGAGCGACTAGCGCCGTGACCACCACCGTCCCTGCAGGAACCACGCCGGCTGCGGTCGCCGTCAACCCGGTAACCAATACGGCATACGTGGCCAATTCGGCGAGCAACAGCCTGACCGTGATCGACGGGTCCACGAACTCGGTGACCGCTACCGTCTCCACCGGCACAGCGCCCAATGCCGTAGCCGTGAACCCTGCGAGTAACACCGTTTTCGTGGCCAACGGCGGCAGCAACACGGTAAGCGTGGTCGACGGAGCGAACAACACGGTGAAAGCCACCGTAACGGTGGGCAGCGACCCGGTTGCGATCGCCGTGAATCCCGTGACCAATCGGTGTACAGCGCCAATGCCAGCAGCAACGCCGTTTCGGTGATCAATGGCGCGACTGACGCTGTGACGGCTACACTGGGCGCCGGCACCGATCCAGTTGCACTGGCCGTGAATCCAGCCACGAACACGATTTATGTGGCCAATGAGGGCAGCGCCAGCCTCACCGTCATCAATGGCGCCACCAGCGCAGTGGCCGCGACCGTCGCTGTGGGCTCCACTCCGGTTTCGGTGGCGGCGAACCCGATCACCAACACCGTATATGTGGCCAGCCAAGGAATCGGCGGCAACGTCGCGGTGATCAACGGAGCGACGAATACGGTCACTGCAACCCTGGCCACCGGCACAACGCCCTCGGCAGTAGAGGTCGACCCGGTAAACAACAAGATTTATGTCACCAACAGCGGCAGCGCCAATGTCACGGTGATCGACGGCGCCACGAATACCATCGAAACGCCAGCGTCGGCGGGCACCAATCCCACCGCCCTGGCCGTCAACCTCGCGACCGACAATGTGTACGTCGTCAACAATGGCAGCAATAGCGCGACCGTTCTAACCCCCAACGCCGTCAACGCCATCCCTCTAACAACCGCCGTTCAGGGAGTGGATGATTCCGAGACGGTAGCCGGCAGCGCTATCTTCGCCACCAGCAACGGCAATCCTTCGTTCACCGCTACGGCGACAAGCTCGTCCACGCCGGTCGCACCGGCGCCACAATCGCTCTACTATCAGTTAGACACGATGCAAGGTGCGTGGCAGTTGGCGACGGTATCGAGCGCTGCGGGGGCCAATCCCGCGAGCTTTTCTTTTCGGTTGAGCGGTGTGCCCACTCGGCGTGCATATTGTTTACGCCTTTTCCGACTATGGTAACGGAGCCGCTCCCCACTCTAATCTGGGCGTCGGCACTACATCCGAGCAAGGGAATGTGACCGCCTACGTATTTGCCGAACTCGAACCGGAGTCGCGCCGGTGCCACCCACATAAGTGGGGCTGGTTCCGCTGGTAAGAATAACTTAGAAGTCTTCACTGTTTTTTTTCGGCGCTCACCTCACCCGCCTGTGGGCGTTCTCATGGGCGACCGCCAGTTCTCGTTCTGGGGTTCCGTCCGTCACAAGCCAAGCAGGGCCCGCACTTTTGCGCGTACCTTACCGGGCTCAGCCGCCGAAACGACTCTCTTCTTTGCAACCTTCCTTGCGCGCCAATCCAGTGTCTTGATCTGATCGGCCCATACTGCAACCGCCGGAGCGCCGCCAATCAAGACCTCGAAGGACGATGCGGCCTGCCTCCTCCCGCACATCCATCTCATCCTCGCCAGGCGTGAAGTTCACCCACAGCAAATCCGACACCGCCAGCGCCCGAAACCCGACCAGAATCCCAGCCGTCCTTCCCTAAGTGAGGTGCATAAGCGATCATGGTTGGGCGGTCTAAGGTGTTTCCGCGCCGCACACCCGGGACCTCGACGATGGTGCGCCGGCACGATGTCGCCTATAGTGCCTCGGTGACCCTCATTCTCGCCGAGAGACCCTTGATGCCCTTCTCGACTCCATCGACACGCCGTGAATCGTGGCGTAGCCCTAATTCTTGGCTGTGCGAACGCAAAGCGCCGCCACTTTCGGGCCGCCTGCAGTTCAACTTCGACGCCACTACCTCTGGCGGTTTCCCCGAGTGAAATCCATCATCCACAATTTTCTGATGGGCCTGCTACATGCCGGTGTGTTCGGCGTGTTGGGGCTCGCTTTCCTCGACTCCACATTTTTGATCATCCCCTTCGGAATCGACCTGCTGGTCATCGCTTTGAGCGCGAGACACCATACCCACGCGCCCCTCTACGTGTTGGCGGCCGCGGCCGGTTCCGTCGCCGGCTGCGCTACCACCATCTGGCTAGGCCGCACCGGCGAGAACCAAATAAAAAAGCACGTCCCGCGCAAGAGTCTCAAATATTTTCAAAACAAGATGGAGCAGCACGCAATTCTGGTGGTGGCATTCGCCTCCTTAATGCCTCCTCCCTTCCCGTTCACGGCGGTGGTAGCCGCCGCCGCGGCTCTCCATCATCCGCGAAGAAAGCTGCTGATTATCATCGGGACGTCGCGACTGATTCGCTTCTCGCTGGAAGCTGCTCTGGCTATTCACTTCGGCGGCAGGCTTATCATTTCGACGGCGAAGTCCACCCAGTTCGAGCACTTGATGTTTGTCGTGATCGGCATCTCAGTGCTGGCCAGCGCTTTCTCCATCTATCGATGGATCAAGAACAGCCGCAAGCCCAGAACCAAGAAAAAATCCTGACCCTGCAACCACTCCGCTAACCGGGGTAGATTCTCTTTTGAACATCATACGAATTTAGCGACGAAGGGGGCGCTGAGCGAAGCGAAGTGGGTGCCCCAGGTGTCGATTTCACATCTGGGTTCTCTACGGTTTTGACTTGCCTTTGTTTTGCTTCACAGAATCAAACGCGAGGGGGAAACGAATCGCCGAGGTGGCGCCACACTCTAGTGCGGGCGGGCGGGCACCGACCGGTAAAAATCCTTGCCGGCGAGCAGCGCTTTCACCGCGTGAATCAGATCCTGCTGGGCCTTGGCTTTCGACAAATATCCGTGCGCCCCGGTGGCTTGCACTTCCATCATGGTCTGATCGGAATCGTGCACCGTAAATACCAGCACTTTCGGCTGTGGCCGCAGCCGCAAAATCTGCCGCACCGCCGCCAGCCCGTTCAATACCGGCATGTTGACGTCCAATATCACCAGATCCGGAGACAGTGCCACACTTTTGTCCACCGCGTCCTTCCCGTCCACCGCCTCGCCGCATATTTCCCATTCCGACTCGGTACCCAGCAGCGTCCGGACTCCCCGCCTCAGTACTTCGTGATCGTCGGCGATCAATATGCGCTTGCGTCCGCTGCGTGGCGCACCGGTCACTTCAGCGAGATCGGCATCGTCGTGCGGCCGATCGGCGCCACCCTCCGTTTCCGCCCGCAATTTCGACTCCAGTTCCGGCACCGTCGCCGTCACCACCGTGCCTTCATTCGGACGCGATTGAATATCCAGGCTCCCCGAGAGTTGCCGCATACGTTCGCGCATGCCTTGGATTCCCACACCTAACACTTCGGTATCGCCGCTCACCACCGCCTCGGTCGAATCCAATCGCATTCCCTTCCCGCGATCGCCCACCGCCAAGGTCACCTCGGAATCGGAACACAGAATCCGCACAAAGGCGGTGGCGCTCCCGGAATAGCGGTGCACGTTGGTCAAGCTTTCCTGCATGATGCGGAACAGGGTCACCTCCACATCCGGAGGAAGGCGCTGAAAATTAGCCGGAACATCGATCTCCACGTGAATTCCCGTGCGCGCCTCGAATCCCTTGGTGTACCAGCGGATCGCCGATGTCAGCCCCAGTTCGTCGAGCAGAGGAGGATGCAATACGTAGGAGAGCGTTCGAATTTCTTCGCTGATCTGCTTGGTGTACACCAGGCAATCGGAAACCAGCTTTTGCGTCTCCGCGTCCTTCAGCAACGCCTTGGCCCGTTGCACCTGCGAAAGCGAAATCCCCAATACCGCCAGCTTCTGTCCGGTGATGTCGTGCAAGTCTCGGGCGATGTGCCGCCGTTCGTCGTCCTGCAGTTGCAATAATCGTCCCGAGAGTTGCCGCAAGGCTTCTTCGTTGGACCGCAGCGCGTCGTTGGCCTCCGCCAGCTCGGTCAATTCGGTGGCTACCAGCGCCACCGCCTGCAATCCGGTGCTCTTCATCGGGCTCAGCGACAGCCGGATCAATCGGGCGCGGCCGGCAAAGGACTTCAGATTGATTTCGCCCTTGGTTTCGCGTTGCGCGCCGTCGTCCAGCAGCGCCTGTAGCTTCCTTCGTTCCCCGGGCAACACCTGATCGGTAAGCGGCGTGCCGATGAATTTTTCCAGAGCGACCTCAAACATCTCCGCCAGGTGCGCGTTCGCGTACAGCACGTTCCCTTGAACGTCGAGCGTCGCCGCACCCTCGTTCATGGTTTCCACCAGCACCCGGTAGGGATGTTCCGCACCTTGCAGTGTGAAAACCTGATCGCCGTGGGGGCCGCTCAAGACCAGCGCGTCGACCTGCCCATTGGAGATGGCCGCCAGCGTCTCTTCGAGTTCCTCTACTCGCGCCTGCAGCTTATTCAGTTGTCGTGACTCCGGGTTCGGCCGGCGACGGGCCTTAGCCATTTTTCGGCGGCTCCTGCTGGATATCCAGGCCTAATAGCACTTGCTTGCGGTTCGAAAGATCGCCCACCAGCCTCCGAAACGGCAGCGGAAGCCGCTTGATCAGCGTCGGAGCGGCAAGGATTTGTGCTTCGCGCGCGAGCTGCGGCTGCTGGTAGATATCGATCACTTCGAGTTCGAAGCGGCCCGCGAGATGTTGGGCACATACCTCGTTAAGATTGCGCAGCGATGTTTCCGAGAGTGGGGTTTGGCCGGTGATGTACAGCCGCAGAGCGTACATCCGGCGAGGACTAGCTTTCTTCTTTCCGGGGCGGCTATGCACCTTGCGTTTCACATTACACTCCAGCCAACTTGCCGCTTCGCACCGCAACAGCAGGGTCCAGCCCTACCAATACTCTTTCGACGTTCGAGAGGTCACCGATAATTTTGCTAATCGGTACCGGCAAGCTGCGCACCAACGTAGGTATCGCCAAAATCTCGTGCTCGTGCGCGAGTTGCGGATGTTTCACCAGGTCGATCACTTCCAGCCGATACATTTTGCCATCCAAGTGCTCGCTGCAAATTCGTTTCAGGTTGGCCAGCGCCGCCAACGACCGCGGAGTCTGCCCCGCAATGTATAGACGCAGTAGGAAGTCTTCTCTTTTCTTCTTGGACTTCACCTTCCTCTTCGGTTTCATGCGTTGGCTCCCGGGCAAAGTTGATGCTACTTCCTGCCGCCTGTCTTCGCCGCCCGGCCGTCCGCACCTCGGCTCCGGGCCATCTGCGCCCGGTTCAAATCCACTTGCGTTTGCAATTTCCGGAACTGCTCCAGGTCCCGCTCTAACCCTTTTTCCTCGGCGGAGAACTCCGTCTTCAGCGCTTCGATCTGCGCTTCCAGCGCCCGCCGCTTGCGCTGCACTTCCCACCGCTTGCTCTCGATATCCTGCTGCCGCGCTACCGCGTCAGCGTGTTCGCGGGCTTCCTGGCTCAGCCGCGAAGTTCCCGCCAACACACCCGCGGGTCCCACGTAAGGCGGGCGCAACTGAATCCCGCGTCGCGTGAGCACGAATTCACGAAGTTGATTCGAATGCGCCATGCCCCGCGACTTCAGCACGTGCAGCACGCGATTGCGCTCTCCGTTCAGCTCCACATCGCGCAGTAATATCCACGTATCGATCAGCGACGAAATCCCTTCGTCCGTGCGTTCCAGAGCGGTTCCTCCGTGCGTGAGGCTGGTGAAAAGAAATGAGATCTGCTCCGTCTTCAAGTAGTCAATCAGCCGCGTGAGCAGCGATTGCACTTCCCGCCGCGTGGTGGCGTTGATCAGGTTGCTTACTGGATCGATCACCACTGTGCGGGGTTTGACTCTCCCAATCAGCTTGTGGATTCGCAGCAAATGCATCTCCATACCATACTGCGTCGGCCTCCAGGCTTCGTGAACCAGCAAGCCCTTGCGTACCCATTTCTCTAAATCGATGCCCACCGACTTCATGTTCCGCGCCACCTGGTGATCCGATTCTTCCAGGCCGATGTACAGGCATCGCTCGCCGCGCTCGCATGAGGCCTCCGTAAACGTGCACGCCAGCGTCGTTTTCCCGCTGCCCGCCGTCCCGCTCACCATCACGCTGCTTCCCCGGTAAAAGCCCTTTCCATCCAGCATCACGTCCAGGTCCGCCACCCCCGAAGAGATCCGCTGACTGGAAACGCTGTGGTTTAGCTCCATCGAGGTGATCGGCAGCACCGAGATTCCGTCTTCATCGATGAGGAATGGATATTCGTCCGCTCCATGCCGCGTTCCGCGGTACTTCACGATGCGCATCCGCCGCGTCGAAACTTGCTCGTTGATGCGGTGGTCGAGCAGGATCACGCAATCCGAGACGTACTCCTCCAGCCCATGCCGGGTCAGCGTTCTGTCCCCTTTCTCGGCGGTGACCACCGTCGTCAGATGGCGGTCCTTCAGCCAGCGAAACAACCGCCGGATCTCCGCACGCAAAATTCCCTCGTTCGGGAATCCCGAGAACAGCGCTTCCAGCGTATCCAGCATCACTCGCTTCGCGCCTACTGTCTTCACCGCGCTCTGCAGGCGGATGAACAGGCCTTCCAGGTCGTACTCCCCGGTCTCCTGAATCTCCCGCGGCTCGATGTGCACGTACTCCATGTACAGTTTTTTGCGCCGCACCAAATCGTCAAGGTCGAAACCCAACGACGCCACGTTGCGGGTCATCTCCGCCACGGTTTCCTCGAACGCCAGGATCACACCCGGCTCGTTGAACTCCATTGCCCCGCGCACCACGAACTCCAGCCCCAGCATGGTCTTGCCGCAACCAGGGCCGCCGCACACGATCGTCGTCCGGCCCCTCGGCAGACCGCCGAAGCTGACTTGGTCCAAACCGGCAATGCCGGTAAGAGCTTTCGGTAGAGATGTGGAGTGCAAACGCCTCTGCTCAGAACGCTTCGCCATTATTCCCCAGTCCGATTGAGATTCGCGCCTGAAAACAGGTGGGAAACGCGGGAGTGCACCTGGCCACCCTTAACGCCGGTGTTGATCCTACTCCGGCGCGCACCAATACCACAATGCGCTGCCGCTGGGCACGCCTGTCGCAGGTGGCACCCATGAATTTCAAGCCTTCCATACTGGATAGGTTGGCTAGCGCCGGCCCGGCCAGTCGTCGGCCCGGCCGGCAGGCTCATAGCGGATCCGGCCAGCTACGCCGCGCGCTGATCCTGTTCGTGCTGCGCCCGCAGGACTACCAGCTCAACGTCGGTCGGGTGCATCGGCCGGCGGATGAAGTCAAACGCCCCAAGGCGCATCGCCTCCAGGTATTCTTCCCATTCGCCCGTTCGCGTGATCACCACCAGCCTCGTACCTTGCTGGCGATACCGGGCGGCCGGCAGCAAGTCGCGGTAGGAACCGTCGGGCAACTCATCGTCGCAGAAAACCAGCTCGATCGGCCTCTTCGCGAGGACTTCGGAGGCTTGCTGAACGGAAGAAGAAGATATGACGTCGGCCGATAGCCCTTCCAGAACCTGAATTAGCGCCCTGCGGTTCTCCAGTTGGCTCGAAGCTACCAGCACTCCCAATGATCCGTTCATTTAGTCCTCCATTCGCTGCCGATTTTGACTGAGTAGTGTCGCGGATTCGGCGCTCTGGGTCTATGCGTAGTTATATGTAGCTACCTCCGAAAAAATCCTTACCCGGATGCGCTAAGTTTTCCCGGGATCGATCGTCCCCGGCCGTCAAACCGCTTAGACCCCTTTCCTGAATCGAGCCGTTTGGGAATGGCGTTTTTCCAACATTCGCCGTACACTTTACCTCGGGCTGTGCAATTGACGGCAGGATGTGGGTGCGGTTCTCTCGCACCCCAAGCGCGTTCGCTTGGGCGAAACGCGGAAAATTCTCGGTCCACGAGGTGCTAGTGCTCCCCCTTCGGATTCTAATCGCCGACGACCACGATCTCGTTCGCAAGGGTATTCGCTCTCTTTTGGAGGCGCAAAAAGGCTGGGAGGTAATTGGTGAAGCTCGCGACGGTCGCGATGCCGTCGAGAAGGCCGCGAAGCTGAAGCCGGACGTGATCATTCTCGATCACGGCATGCCCCGCTTGAATGGCCTGGAAGCCGTGCGCCGGATCATGAAGGTGCATCCCCAGGCTAAAGTTCTGATCGTCACCATGCACGATTCTGACGAATTGATTCGCGAAGTCCTGGATGCCGGGGCGCGCGGCTACGTCACCAAATCCGATACCGGCCAGGATTTGGTGGTAGCCGTCGAGGCCCTCTCCCGTAACAAGACCTACTTCACCTCCAAAGTCGATCAGATGGTGCTGGACCGCTTCCTGCAGATCAATACCGGAAAAGTGGACATGAAACCCACCCGCGACCGGCTCACTTCGCGCCAGCGTGAAATCGTCCAACTCCTCGCCGAAGGCAAAACCAGCAAGGAAGTCGCCACCATTCTCGGGCTGAGCACCAAGACCGTCGAAACGCACCGCGCGCAAATCATGCGCCGGCTCGATTGCCACTCGGTCAGCGAGTTGGTCCGCTACGCCATTCGCAATAATATCGTTCAGCCTTAAATGGAGATCGCCGCCCGGCCGAAAGCGGTCGGGAAGCCGCTCGAACATGGCCAAAATCGAATGCTGACCGTGATTCTGTGTTTGGCCTTGCCCGGCAATATTCGTCCCTCCACTCTCTTTCTCGCTTTCGCCGCCATTCCCTTCATCTTCTATTCCATCGCTCTTTATAGTTCCTGGCATTTTTTCCGCCGCTCGCGCTCCCTCAACGTTGCCCGCCCGGATTTCACCCCGCCGGTCAGCATCTTGAAACCCGTCCGCGGCATCGACCCCGAAGCGTACGAAAATTTCGCCAGCACCTGCCGTCAGGATTATCCCGACTACGAACTCATCTTCTGCGTCGGCAACAACCGCGATCCGGTGCTCCCGGTGATCGAAAAGCTCGCCCGCGATTTTCCCGCGCGCAGCATTCGGGTCGTCTTCGGCATCACCGCCAAGGGCGCGAGCGATAAAGCCGCCAAGCTCGCCCACTTGACCGCTGCCGCTCAACACGAAGTGCTAGTCATCGCCGATAGCGACGTCCGCGTGCAGCCTGACTATTTGCGTTCGGTGGTTGCGCCCCTTGTCGACCCAGCCGTCGGCGCGGTCACCTGTCTGTATGCCGCCGCCGACCAGCGCACTTTCACCGAACAGCTCCATACCATCGGAATGATTTCCGATCTCTATGCCGGCATTCTTACCGCTTGGCAGCTCGATGGCGTGAAATTCGCCCTCGGCCCCACCATCGTTACCACCAAAACGCGCCTCGCGGAATTTGGCGGCTATGCTGCGCTCGAAAATCGCCTGGCGGACGATTTGTTGGTGGGCCGGTTAATCGCCGAAGGCGGCCATGAGGTGCGCCTGCTGCCGTACACCCTGGTCAAGCTCGCCGGCTACCAGTCGTTTCGTGAGCTGCTGGAGAAGCGCCTGCGCTGGATGACGGTGATGCGCCACATGCGCCCGTGGGGACACCTGGGCCTGATTTTCACCCAGGGCCTGGCGTGGTCTTTGCTGGCGATTGCCGTTCGTCCCACCGCGCCGGTCATTTTTGGTTTTCTGGGAACTTACCTGGCGTTTCGCATCGCCATCACCTGGTTGATTGGCGTGTGGGGAATGAAACAATCCGGCATCGCGAAACGACTGCCGCTGATCCCACCGTGGGACGCCTTTGCCTGCAGCATCTGGCTGGCAAGTTTTCTACGCAATCGAGTGCAGTGGCGCGACCAGCTATATCACATCCGCGCCGGCGGAATGCTCGTCCCAGTAGCCACACCCCCGGCAAAAGACTAATTCTACTTTCAGTTCCCTTCCGCGGAGTATTCTCGCCGGGCAGCAAAACAGAACTAGGGATTCAACAAATCGGCCGCCGTGAGCGCATAGATTGCCGCGGAATCAATCACCTTTCGAAGGTCAACGTATTCGTTCGGCCCATGGGCGACCGAGAGCAGTCCCGGACCGTAGGCGTACGCCGGTATTCCTGCTGCTGCATAGAAGCGGGTTTCCAGCAACCCGGGACACATTTCAAAGCAAGGCGCCTCGCCGGTTATGGCCTGCACGCTGCGGGAGAGCGATTCGCCCAGCGCTTCGTCCTGCCGGCATGCGGCGGAGCGCCCCTCTTGCAAGACATCCCATTCGAGGGCCATCCCCTCCTGTTTGCATTGCTCGAGCACGCTCAGCAATCTTGCCTTTTCCTGATCGAGGTTTTCCTCCGGATTGATTCGCCGGTCAATCGTGAACCAGCACTCCTCCGGCAGCACATTGAAGTTGGAGCCGCCACCACTCTGTCCGCCGAGCATCAGAATCGAATTGCGCATTTGTTCCGCGCCAACTTTGCATCGGGTGCTGCGCTGTTCCACTTCGTGTTTCAATTGTTCCAGCCGCGTGACCACCCGGTGCATTCCTTCAAACGCATTTACTCCTTGATGTTGCAAGCCAACATGCGCCGGCTTTCCGAGGATCCGAACCCGCAGCGAAATCGCCCCGCGATTCGCGTTCCACGCCACCCCGCCAGTCGGCTCCGCCAAAAGCATCCCGACGCCGTTTCGCCCGAGCAATCCTTCGCGCGCCAACCACTCGGACCCGCGCTTGCCTCCCGTCTCTTCATCGGGAACCAGCGTCAGACCGATCCTGCCGTTTAACTTCTCACCACATTCCCTTATCGCGAGAATCGCGTAGAGCATGGCCACGATCCCGCCCTTCATGTCGCAGGAACCGCGCCCGAACAAGAAATTGTCTTTGCGATATGGCTGGAACTGCTCTACCGATTGCGCAGGAACCACATCGTAGTGCCCGTGAAAGTAAAGCCATCGCTCGCCGCTTCCAAAACTCGCCAACAGACAGACCGGAGCATCGCGGGTTACTTTTTCCGAGTTGGCAGGCACAAACCGCCCATGGTCGAGACCCAGTCGACCCCAGCGCCTCTCCAGCAATTCGGCGCAAGCCCCATAATTTTTCCCTGGTGGATTTTCCGTAGGAATAGCGACGAGCTCCGCAAGGAGTGCGGCCATTTCCTCCTTGTGCCCCTGCAGCCAGGAAACAATCGCGTCGCTTCGTGGCGAATCGCTGCTCAACGGTTTGCTCATGGCCGTCATGATAGGAGCCGTCCGCAGGGACGCCAAGCGCCAAATTGGTGCCTGCGGATTGTGTCTGACGGTTGGACCGTGAGAACATAGTTCTGCGCTGACCGGACCGATGCACAGGTGTGGAGATTTTGACTTACGGTTCGACGCCTCTATCTTTGAATCTGGAGGGTGCGACTCGCTCCCACCTATCTGCCTTTACGACGCAACTCTGCGCTGGGCGCCCCGCGATTCGTCAGGTTCAACGGGGAACCCGCGACAAGCTCCCTACCTCGGCCGCGCGCTCCATTCGCGCGAAGCATCCTCAACCCGCATCGCAAATTCCAAGCCGAATGGAAAGTTTTCCCCGGTCGTCACGGCGCGCTCGAACTGCGCGATGAACCGCTGAACGATCGGCTCAGTGTTCCCCGTGAAATCGACCGCCGAAACCAACTCTCCGCCGCACTTCAACCATACCCTGCGCTCGTCCGTCACGCCGTAAGCGCATTCGATTTCCACCACCCTGGCCCGCGGCGCAGCATATTCCCGAATCGAGAATAGGTGCGAGCCCAGATCGTCGAGAGCCGATGTTTCGCGCCGCGCGGCCTTACTAGTAAGAAAGCGCGCGCCAAACTCCAACCCCTCCGCATTCGCGAAATCGCGCCGCCACGCCGCCACCCCATCCAGCAAACAGAATTCGTAGTGGATCCCAACCACCAGACCGCGCGACCGTGCGCGCTCCGCCAGCGCCTCGGTGGCATCGCCCTCGCACAACCACGGCTTCTCCACCACCACGTGCACGCCAACATCCAGCGCCGCCCCCAGCAAAGAGGCAATATGCGGCCCGGCCGGCAGGCAGAACCACGCCACCTGCGCGCCGCTGAACTTCAGGTCCGCTGCGATCCGCGCCATGTGTTCCACGTCGCTTTCGCCCTGGCGCTGTCTGGCGTCCGCAACCACCGAAACTCTGCGCCCCTCGCCCGTCAAAATTCGTTGCATCACCCCGGCCCACCGGCCGCGGCCCACAACCGTGTATGTCAGCCCTTCAGCCATTCTGGGCAATCCTTTCGCAGACGATGCGCGCTGCCTTCACCGCGCTCACCACTTTTCCCGAAAAAATATGAAACTCTCCCGGCGCCGGCTCGCGAACGTAAAGCACGCGGCGGTCATGCGCGGGATTGTCTTCCACCACCCGCATGGTAAATCGCGACCCGCGGTACACCGCATCCTTTGCCGCGGGCACGCTCAGGCAGCAATCCGCGCGCATCGCTTCAAAATTGGTGAAGGCCACCGGCACAAACTCGGCGCCATTCATCAGCTTCGCGTAGCGCTCCGGAATCGCTTCGCTGGGATCGGTCGACGACCAGTGATTGGTATTCTTCGCCGAACCAAACAACGATTGCGCCGAGCTTCCGTACGGATCGAACGCGGTGAACGGCCCGTCCACCACCACCAGCGCGACGCCGCGCAATTCCGCTGGAAGATCGATCAACATTTTCTCGGCGATCTGAAATTTCGCGCGCTCGAAAATTCCCCGGCTGGCCCCCTGCCCGTACGTAGCCCACACCACAAAATCATATTCGCCGCGCATCTCGGCAAAAAACGCCGCATGATGCATCACCACCCCCGCCGAGCGAAGCCGCTCCTCGATCAGACTGCGCAGGATTTCCGGATCGTAAATCTGTTCGTCCACTTCGTAGCAGCGGTCGATGAAATCGAAATTCATCCACGCGGGGCGGCACGCGTGCAGCGGCAAACCGTGTTCGCCCATCACCCTTTCGTAGACGTCCGGCGGCGTGCGCGACCCTTCGCGCGGAATCGCATAATAATGCCGGCTGTTGCGGACGATTGCCGGAGAAAACGCCGCGACGAACTCCGCGCGCGCTTCCAAAATTTCCCCGATCGTTTCCGGGCTGCGCGGATAGTGATATCCGGAATGAACGCGATACTGATTGATCGCCGACGCCGCCCGAATCACCCCCAGCGGATCGAACAAATGAACCGTATGCCCCAATTCGGCCAGGCGAATCGCAGCCGTCGAACCGTAAATCCCCGCCCCCGCAACCGCGATCTTCGCGCCCGTCATCCGGCTAGCCGCCCCCGCTTAAAGCCACGCTCTCCTACCTCAAGCGGCTGTCGTACCCGCTATCCGCCCGCGACAGAATATCCGCGTCGCTGCCGTTCCCCAACTTTAAAAAACCGGTGGCTCGCACGGCGAACACCACCGACATCATCTCTTTTGCTCGCCTGCGAAAATGCTAGCTTCGCGCAGACATGCAACATTCAGCCAAAACGCGCTCCAGAATCAGAATCACACTGCAAAGGGACGAGAATCTAAATCGCTACGCCGCCAGCATACCCTCATGGATGTTCATGAAAACAAACGATCGAAAATCTCCGAATACAGGCAAAATGCATTTTCACTACTGCGCGCTTGGCCGCTCTCTCACCCAGCCTCCACCGTTCGTGCCACTCGAGCGCAAGCGATAACTCTCCTGGACTCGTATCCCATAAAAATACTCCATTGGCACTATGGAAACATTGCATCCGCACTAATGAACTTCTTACGGTTGGGTTACGACTCCCTTATGGGCGCTCCTCTACAGTTGCCCCAGTACGGGGGGTGTTTCGATGAAGAAATTCAGCCGTTTTTCACAGTTGGCAGTTCTCGCTTTCCTTTTACTCTCTTCGCAGTGGGCCATGCAGCTTAGCGCCCAATCCACTTTCGGCAGCCTGCGCGGGCTGACCCTGGATCCCACCGGATCGGCTGTTCCCGCAGCGGAAATCGACATCCAGGGCCTGGACGACAACAGCGACCACCAAGTAGTTAGCAGCGACGATGGAGTCTTTGAGGTTCAGAATCTGAAGCCAGGGCGCTACCGCGTGACTGGCCGCAAGCCAGGCTTCGCCGACGCGCTCGTCCCGCAACTCACCCTGGAAGCCCGCCAGGATCTTCGCGTCAATCTCACTTTCTCGGTTGCCAGCCAAAACCAGACCGTCGAAGTGAGCGCGGTCGCCGAACAAATCAACACCGAGAACGGCACCATCGCTGCCAGCCTGCAGAATCTAGAGCTCACCCAGCTCCCGCTCAACTCCCGAGCGGTTTCCACCAGCCCACTCGCCGCGCTGGCCCTGTCCCCGGAAGTGCAATACGATTCGCAGGGAAATATTTCCGTAGGCGGAGCCACATCCTCGATGGTCGGCTATTCCGTCGATGGCATCTCCACCGCCAATGTCCGCCAGAACGGCGCGCTGCAGGATGCTTATCCTTCCTCCGAAGGAATCCAGGAACTCAAGGTCACCGCATTCAACAACAATGCCGAATTCGCGCAAGTCGGCGACGTCACCTTCACCACCAAGAGCGGAACCAATCAGTTTCACGGCAGCGGGTTCGAATACCTGCAGAACAGCGCTCTCGACGCCAAGCCCCTTAACTTCGACGTGAAAAATCCCAAGCGCTTCAACACTTTCGGTGGCAGCCTGGGCGGACCGCTGTCCGTTCCTAAAGTTTTCAACGGCAGCGACAAAACCTTCTTCTTTTTCGATTACGAGGGAAATCGCAGAAGCATCTCTACCACCGAGCAGTATCTGGTGCCCACCCAGGCGGAACGCGACGGCGATCTGAATGGGTTCATCACTGCAAGCAATCCCACGCCGTTCACCAATCCAACGACCGGGCAACCCAGCGCGACTCTGATCGATCCCACCACTCAACAACAATTCATGGGCTGCAACGGCAACCAGCCCAACGTGATCTGCAACTCGGGCGCTGGCAACCGAATTAGCCCCGTCACCCAGACTCTGCTGAACTACTATCCGCTGCCCAACGCGAATTTGAACGTGGCCAATCCGTCCTTCAATTACGAAACGCTGATGCCCACTCCCGCGGCTACCAATGGCTGGGACGTCCGGATCGACCGCACCATCACTTCCAAACAACAAATATTCGCCCGCTATAGTTGGAAAAATCTGCTTACCGATGTAGCCAATCCGCTGCTCCCCAACGATGTGGACACCGAGCACAACCGCAGCCTGCTGGTTTCCTACAACTACGCGATCAGCCCCAAGTGGGTGAACGAATTCCGCTTCGGTTTTACCAACGCGCTCACCAGCGTAAACTTTCCGATTCTCGGGAGCGCCGCGATCTCGGATCTAGGCCTCCAGGGAATCGACATCAGCCAACATCCCGACGGCCACGCCTTTCCCACCTTCAACTTTAGCGACGGCAGCGGATTCACTCCGATTGGACGCGATCGAGCGGGAGTCACTCAGTCCCAAACGCTGGAGTTCACCGATAACCTCACCCGCCAAATGGGCAAGAACACCATGCGCTTCGGCGCGGACATCCGCCGAGTAAATTATCAGGATCTGATGTTCTTCGAGCCTTCCGACGACTATGGTTTGTTCACCTTCAACCAAGGCGTCTTCACCGGCAGTTCCTTCGGAGATGCGCTGCTGGGCATGCCCAATACCTCGTTCTTCGCCATCACCAGCCCGCAGGTCCACGCCAACGCTTTCCAATACGGCGTGTACGCACAGGACGAATGGCAGGTGAATGACCGCATCACCGTGAATTTCGGACTGCGCTGGGAGCTGCTTCCCCCCTTCGCGGAAAATATTGGTGATTTAGGCAGCTTCGATCCTCGCAACAACAGCGTCCTCGTTCCGGACGGCTTAGCGAAAACCCTGGCTAGCTCTCCCGGATATCAGCAGGTGTACACCGGATTCTTGCAGTCGTTCAATGCTTGCTCGCTGGGGCAAGGCGGTCCGTGCAGCAACGTGCTCACCGCTAGCCAAGACCATCTGCCAGAGGGCCTCCGGCAGATCTATTCGCGCGACTTCGATCCTCGAATCAGCGTAGCGTTCCGTCCATTCCGCGACAACAAGACCGTTCTCCGCGCAGGATTTGGCATCTTCACCGTCTCCACTCTCGGTCCGATGTCGTTCAACAATGCCGGCAATCCACTTTCCGTAGTTCACACCTACACCAACGATGTTGGCGGCCAGCCGCAATTTCAATTCCCTGCCACCGCGCCGCCGAATCAAGCCGCGGTCTTTGGCGGCGGCACGTTGGACCAGGCCAATAACCCGTTGTTCCGCGACCCCCAAGCCGCGCAATGGAACTTCACCATCGAGCGCCAAGTCAGCGCCAGCACTTTGCTGCGGGTCAGTTACGTGGGAATGAATTCCTACCGTCTAACGACGACCGAGGATCTCAATCAAGTCCACCCCAGCACCATCCCGTACTCGGCCGCGAATACCCCCTATCCCAACTGGTTTACCTTGCTCTCCACCGAGAATGACGGCTTTGCCAACTATCAAGCGGTGCAGCTCGAGGCCAATCACCGCATGGGACACGGATTGTTCTTTCAAGCCAATTACACCATGGCGAAAAATCTCAGCGACGCGCAAGGCGATGCCCCCAGCGGCTTCACCAGTGAGGTGGCCTACGGTCTCGCGGTTTCCAATCGCTTCGATCTGCGTGCGGACCGTGGCAATGTCGAAGGCACGCCGCGCCATCGCTTTCAATTGAACGGAATCTACCAAATCCCCGTGGGCGCTGGCCGCAAATTTCTCAGCAACAACGGATGGCAGAATCTGCTGATCGGGGGCTGGGAAGCAAGCACCGTCACGCTGCTGCAGACCGGCCCGTGGCTCACTCCCACCATCAGTCCCACGCTGGATCAGTCCAATACCGATATCGCCAATCGCGGCACGCTGCTCCGCCCCGATTGCGTGGGCGACCCCACTCCCGCGCACCGCACCACCTCGGAATATTTCAACCTGGATGCTTTCGCTCAAACTCCCGCCGGCGCGGGCCGCATCGGAAATTGCGGAGTGGGAATATTGGAGGGCCCAGGCACGATCGCAGTTTCAGCCGGCTTAGGAAAATCGTTTGTGTTGAGTGAGAGGCTGAAGCTGCGCTTCGAGTCGACTTTCACCAACGTATTGAATCACACCAACTACGCCCCGCCCGCGGTGGACATCAGCAACCCGCAGACTTTTGGCGCACTGCAATCCAATCAAACCTCTGCCAACGCCGGACCAAGGACCGGTCAGGTAGCTCTGCGTCTGGATTTTTGAGTTTTGATAATTCGGGGATGGGCTGTCCAGCGATCGAATGCAGGCGGCATCGGTCAGCCCGTCAGGGGAAGCCGAGGGCATCGCGAATCAAGTGCAGTTACTTCGAGGCATTTTCAAAATCGAAGTCCACCGTTTCTAGGGTCTCTTTTGAACCCGATTCGTATCTCCACTGCTTCACCGCTTCGACCGCAGCGCCTGCCAACAACGGGCTGCCGCCGAGTATGTGAGCACTTTTAACGCTGCCATCCGGCGAGACCACCACCTCGATCTTCACCTTGCCACTGAGCTGATACTGCTTCGCTAGGTCGGGATACTTCGCGGCAATCTTGCCTTTGATCTTTCGAGCGATTGTTTGCTGGCTGGAGACCTGGGAAAACGCCGGCGGTGCTGCGGACACTATACTCAGCACGAAAAGCCCGAGCGCCGATTTAAACAGTCCCGTTCGCGCCTGCACGTCACCCTTCCTTTAGATAGGGGAAACCCTACGCTAGAAAGGCTGCAAGATCGCTGCCACCTCCGCACAAATCTCCCGGTGCGTAGCGGAAATGAGACTCCGTACTAACTCGATGATTGACGAGGAGATAACCTAAGGTCCGTCGAGCACGCCGCCGCTGGCCTGCCCGTACCGCCAGCGCGGAGTACCGTTTCATCTCACAGTTGAGACAACCACAGAGACAGCTGAGACAAAAGAGTACTACGCGTGCCTGCGGCCTGCGCGCGAATCCTCACCCGATCCGCCGCAGCTTCGCGCTACCGCTTCACTGCCCAGTGCAGCCCAATGCCTCCAAAAATAAATGACCGAGTGTCTACCCGTTCATATCCTATCTCTCCCAGCATCGTCGAAAACTCTCCCAGTGATACAAAGCTCCGCAATGAATCGGGTATGTAGGTGTAGGTTCGCGGACGCCCGTGCAGCACCGTTCCCCAGAACGCCCCCTGCGCGTACAAATACCCGAGATACGCCTGGCGCAAGGCCCGGTTCGGAGGCAGAAAGAAATCCAGCGCCACCAGCAACCCGCCTGGCCGCGTCACTCGCTCGATTTCGCGCAACGCCGTCGCCAGGCAAGGAAAATTCCGCAAGCCGTAGCCGACGAAAACGCAATCAAACGACCCATCCGCGAACGGCAGCGCCGCCGCGTCCGCGCACGCCGTCTCCTTCAATCCGCGGGCCCGCGCCTGCTGCAGCATTGGCTCGGTCAAGTCCACCACCACCGCCCGCGCCCGCGGCAGCCGCCGCAGCAACAACTTCGAGAAGTCGCCGGTCCCCGCCGCCAGGTCCAACATGACCGGGTTGTCTGGCAGCGCCGCGTTCTCCACACCCAGCCGCTTCCATCGCCCATCCATCCCGTACGACAGCACCCGGGTCATAAAGTCGTATCGAGGCGCGATGGTGCCAAACATCTCGCGCATCAGTCCCAAATCTTGCCGTTCCGCAGGAGTCTTCATAGTGGGTAGCAAATATTATCATCCTTCGCCTCCCGCACACCCCGCGCTGCTCTCTGTATCCGGCCGTATTACGGGCCAAGCGGTGGCCAGTCAGTGGATTGCCGGCAAGGCCAAGCTCTGGAGAAGCAGGGGAAGCTAGTTCGCAAAAAGACTGTTATTGCAGCTTGGCGTACTCCGCTTTTGCGGCGATGAGGATAGCGATGTCAGGGTCGGCGTCTTTCCAGAGGGCAAAAAAATCCTGATATGCAGCTTTGGCTTTCGGCGTGTCTCCGGCTAGCACGTAGGCACGAGCGAGACCGAGATGAGCGAGCGCGCCCAGCGGAAAGTTTATTGTGATTCCTCCATGGTCAAGAAACTTCTGAAACTCGGCGGCTGCCGCAGCCCCGTTGTGGGCCAATAGCTGCGCTTGGCCGCGAACGTAGACGGGATACATTGTTGCAAATGGTAATTGGGGCGGCTCGCCTAGTTCGTACGGTGCAGCCGCTTCGAGGAACACCACAGCTTGTGCGGCATTGTTGGCATTCAGTTCCGCCGCAGCCTTAATGGTCGGCAGCCAGTAAACCTTTAGAATCGTATCCGACCCATAGTTCTTTTCCAGCTCTTCTACGATGGCCTTGGCGTGAGCGGTCTCACCTATTCGCGCCAGCGCCAATCCGGCCAACAGCTGCACGTCCCGACCCGGAGCGAGCGCCAATGCCGCGGCAACATCTTGCTTCGCGGCTGCTGGGTTACCGAACTCTGCTTCCCGCAGAGCGGCATTCACCTGCCACAGCGCGGCAGTTTCCTTCGAGTCATCACGGACTGCCGAATCCACCGCGCGCCGCGAGAAGTCCCGTGCTCTCAGGAGTCGTCCGTAGTAGGCCTCTGTATCGGACTGGATCGAGAGCAAGCGATCTTCATCCCCCGGCTTGCCTGCGGCCCACGCCACTTGCCTCTCCATCTCTGCGGCGTCACCTTTGAGAAAGGCTAGTTGATAGATTATAGTGTGCAGTAAGTCGCCATCGAGCTTGCGCTCTTGGGCCTGCTCAATCATTTTTTCCGCGTCGTCCGGCCGGTTGACGGCAAGGTAGAAACCAGCGAGGTTGCTATAGGAACTCACCGTATTCGGTTCCAGCCGCAATGCCTCTTGGGTCTCAGCCACAGCCTTCTCATACCGCCCAAGCTCGGTATATACATACGCCAAGTTGCCATGAGCCACGAAATCTTGCGGATAGCTCTTGGCCCACAGTTCGCAGACTTGGCTGTCCTGCTCTAACTCCCCCGTGACGGTGCCGTAATACAAGTCAGCGATGCGGTATTTTTCATGTTCACTCACTCGGTCGCGTAGCGCGTAAGCCTTCTTGATATTCTCCGCGGACAAACTAATCTGCCCGAGATTGCTGTATTCGACCCCGAGACCAGCGTAGGCTGCAGCGAAATTCGGGTCGAGTTCCAGAGCGCGCTTCATGAACGGAATCGCTGCGGCCTCTCCTCGTGTGCGCTGGGTGGTTATGCCCATGCTGTAGGCTTTCAGCGCCTCCAGCGAAGGTGTGGTGGCCTCCACCGGAACATCGAACTTCTGAATGGAGGCCAGCGATTCGCCAAGTTTGCCCCGCAGACTGGCGGCTGCCTTGCCCAGCGCTTTCAGCACTTCCTGCTTGGTCGCCGCCTCCTCTTGTTCGGTAGCCAAGGTGTCCCCGCTGCTGCAACCGACCGCATCAATGCCCACCACGTACTGACCGCCCAAGTTGGAAATAGACCCCAACATGATTGCCTTGCTGCCCGTTCGTACGCAGAGTTCTCTGGCTACGTCACGCGTCACGCGCTCACTCGATGGACGCCCCATCAGGCGCAGGGTCTCCTCCACCTTACGGTCGGAAAGAATGTTGAGAAAGGGTGATTGTCCGAGCTGGACGGCGAGTGCCTGCTTCAAAGCATCATCAAAGACCGGTTCCCCAGTCTTATTGTCGAAATCAGCCAGTACGATAGTATCTTTCTCGGCCAGCGGCGCTGTGGGGCGGAAACGGAAATAGAGGCCTGCTACCACCGATGCGACGACCACGACAACAGCAGCGGGGACCAAAATCTTCCAGAGTCTTTGGCGTCCAGTTGCCGGAACTTCAGCGACGCTCGCGGCAGACGGTGAACCCGGCGACGGAACAGACCCCGATGACGGCACGGGTTGCTGGACGACCGCGGCGGCGGGCTGACTGCCGGTATCCGGTACCGTCGCCATCGTTCCGGAACTCGCTGATACGCCCTGCCGCGATTCCGTTTCGCGTTTCAGCCGCTTCAGGTCGGCCCGCATTTCCGCCGCGACCTGATAGCGCGTCTCCCTGTCCTTCTCCAGCGCCTTGTTGATGATGTCTTCCAGTTTGAGCGGAACGTCAGGGTTCAGGCGGACTGCGGGAACCGGATCGCGATCCAGAATTTCACGAAAGATGACTCCTGCGCTTTCCCCACGGAACGGCAACATGCCGGTGGCCATCTCGTAGAGCACCGCTCCGAAGGAGAACAGATCGGTTCGGGAATCCAATTCCTTGGCGCGCACCTGCTCCGGCGACATGTAAGCGACCGTACCGATGGCAGTTCCCGGACTGGTGAGGTGCTCCGGGTTCACGCCTGCCGCCTCATTGGTGGCGAGGGTATCGTCCGAGGCTATGCCTTCGGCCTTTGGCGTCACTTTGGCCAAACCGAAATCCAGTATTTTCGCGTGCCCTCGCTTGGTTACGAAAATGTTGGCTGGTTTGATGTCGCGGTGGACGATGCCTTGGCCGTGGGCGGCGTCGAGGGCGTCGGCCATCTGAATGGCCAGCTCAAGAACCGTTTCGATTTCCATCGGCCGCCCCGCGATGCGGTGCTTCAACGTCATCCCGTCGAGGAACTCCATAGCAATGAATTGCAGGCCGTCTTGCTGGCCGATTTCATAGATGGTGCAGATATTGGGATGGTTGAGAGCAGAAGCCGCTTGCGCCTCGCGTTGAAACCGAACCAGCGCGTGAGGGTCTTTGGCAACTTCATCCGGCAGAAACTTCAAGGCGACAAATCGGCGCAGGGTTACGTCCTCGGCTTTGTAGACCACGCCCATGCCGCCGCCACCCAGCTTCTCGACAATGCGGTAGTGCGAAATGGTTTGGCCGATCATGGCAGTTTGGCGTACTCCGCTTTTGCGGCGATGAGGATGGGGATGTCGGGGTCGGCGTCTTTCCAGAGCGCGAAGAAATCATTGTAGGCAGTCTTCGCTTTGGCGATGTCGCCAGAGAGAGCGTAAGCGCGGGCGAGCCCGAGATGCGCGAGCGCGCCCAGTGGGTAGTTTAGTGTGATTCCCCGGTGGTCGAGAAACTTCTGAAACTCGGTGGCTGCTGCAGGCCCGTTGTGGCCGATCAGCTGCGCTTGGCCACGAATGTAGACGGGATACATGGTTCCCAATTGCAATTGGGGCGGCTCGCCTAGTTCATACGGCGCGGCCGCTTCGAGCAACACCACAGCTTGGGCGGCATTGTTGGCACTCAGTTCCAGCGCGGCCTTGATGGTCGGCAGCCAGTAGATCTTCAGGAAGGTATCCGACGGGTAGTTCTTCTCCAGCTCCTCCACGAGGGACTTGGCACCAGCGGTTTCCCCAATTCGCGCCAGGGTCAGGGCCGCAAACAGTTTTACGTCCCGGCCCGGAGCCAGCGCCAATGCTGCCGCGACACCTTGCTTCGCGGCCGCGGCGTTACCGAACTCCGCTTCCCGCAAAGCGGTATTCACCTGCCACAGCGCAGCAGTCTCTTTCGCGTCGTCACGGACTGCCGAATCCACCGCGCGGCGTGAGAAATTTCGTGCTTTCACCAGCCGTCCGTAGTACGCCTCGGTGTCGGATTGGAACGAGAGCAAACGGTCTTCACTAGCAGGCTTACCCGCGGCCCAAGCCACTTGCCGCTCCATCTCCGCTGCGTCGCCTTTGGAAAAGGCTAGTTGATAGATGGTCCAGTGGAAAAAATCGCCGTCCAGTTTACGCTGCTCAGCCCGGTCAATTGCTTTTTTCGCGTCGTCCGGCCGGTTCAGTGCCAGGTAAACTTGTGCAAGGTTGCCATAACCAACTACTGCATTTGGTTCCAGTCGCAACGACTCTTGGGTTTCGGCTGCAGACTTCTCGTACTGCCCAAACTCGTAATACGAGGCCCCCAGATTGATAGCTGGCGTCGGATCCTGCGGATAACTCCTGGCCCAAAGTTCGTAAACTTGAATCGCCTGTTCCTCATCGCCGACGGCGAGGTCGTAATACAAGGATTCGATACGGTACTTCTCATGTTCACTGACCCGGTCGCGCAGGGCATATGCCTTCTTCAGGTTTTCCGCAGACAGGCTGGCTTGTCCGAGGTTGCTGTATTCGACCCCGAGTCCAGCGTAGGCTACGGCAAAATTCGGGTCGAGTTCGAGAGCCCGTTTTACGAACGGGATCGCGGCGGCGTCTCCTTGTGTGCGTTGGGTGGTTATGCCCATGCTGTAGGCCTTCAGCGCCTCGAGCGAGGCGGTTGTGGCCTCCACGGGAACATCGAACTTCTGGATGGAGGCCAGCGATTCGCCAAGTTTGCCCCGCAGGCTGGTCGCCGCGTTGCCCAGTGCTTTGAGCACGTCTTCCTTGCTCGAGGCCTGCTCCTGTTCGGTAGCCAAGGTGTCCCCGCTGCTGCAACCGACCGCATCTATACCGACTACGTACTGGCCACCCAACTTTGAAATCGACCCCAACATAATTGCCTTGCTGCCTGTTCGTACGCAGAGTTCTCTGGCTACGTCGCGAGTGATACGCTCATTCGATGGACGCCCCATTAACCGCAATGTTTCCTCGACCTTGCGCTCGGAAAGAATGTTGAGAAAAGGCGATTGACCAAGCTGGACGGTCAATGCCTGCTTTAGGGCACCATCGAAGACGGGGTCCCCGGTGGTGTTATCGAAATCGGCGAGGACGATGGTGTCTTTCTCGGTGAGGGGGTGGGCGCGGTGAGCAGAGAAGTACAGCCAACCGCCCACGCCCAACGCAACGGCCACCACCGCGACAGCGGCAATCGCCATCCATCGACGTGCAGCCGATGGTGCGGCAGCCCTCGGTCCGGCCTCGGCGGTTCCGGCGACGGTGCGGCCCGATTCGCTATCGCGCTTCAGCCGTTGCAAATCGGAACGCAAATCGGCGGCGTGCTGGTAGCGCAGATTGCGATCTTTCTCGAGCGACTTGTTGATGATCTCTTCCAGCTTGGGCGGCGCTTCGGGATTCAGCCGCACCACCGGAGCGGGCGTGCGGTTCAAGATCGCGTCGAAAATCGTTGCGGTACTCTCGCCGCGGAAGGGCAACTGCCCGGTGGCCATTTCATAAAGGACGGCGCCGAAGGAGAACAGATCACTGCGAGCGTCCAGCTCTTTGGCGCGTGCCTGCTCGGGGGACATATAAGAGACGGTGCCGACCGTAGAACCCGGACTGGTGAGATGTTGATCGATCGGAGTGGTGGCGGAATTTGCCGCTGCACCTTGATGCGAAGCACTGCTGGTGGGGGCAAGCTTGGCCAGGCCGAAGTCCAGAATTTTGGCGTGTCCACGCTCGGTGACGAAAATGTTGGCGGGTTTGATGTCGCGGTGGACGATCCCTTTGGAGTGAGCAGCGTCGAGGGCATCGGCGATCTCGATGGCCAGAGTCAGCAAGGTCTCGGTCTCGAGCGGCCGGCCGGCGATGCGATGCTTCAAAGTCATGCCGTCCAGGAACTCCATGGCGATGAAGGCTTCGCCGTGCTGGTCGTCAATTTCGTGAATGGTGCAGATGTTGGGATGATTGAGTGCGGAGGCGGCCTTGGCTTCGCGCTCAAAGCGGCTGAGTGCTTGTGGATCTTTCGCGACGTCATCCGGCAAGAACTTGAGGGCAACGAAGCGGTCCAGCTTCACGTCCTCAGCTTTATAGACCACACCCATACCCCCGCCGCCGAGCTTCTCGACAATGCGGTAGTGCGAGATGGTTTGGCCGATCATGGCAGTTTGGCGTACTCCGCTCTTGCGGCGATGAGGATGGGGATGTCGGGGTCGGCGTCTTTCCACAGCGCGAAGAAATCATTGTAGGCACTCTTCGCTTTGGCGGTGTCGCCAGAGAGAGCGTAGGCGCGGGCGAGGCCGAGATGGGCGAGTGCACCGAGCGGGAAGTTCAGCGTGATTCCCGGGTGGTCAAGAAATTTCTGGAACTCGGTGGCTGCCGCAGCGCCGTTGTGGGCCATTAGCTGCGCTTGGCCGCGAATGTAGGCGGGATACATGGTGCCCAACTGCAACTGGGGCGGCTGGCCTAGTTCATACGGCGCGGCCGCTTCGAGAAAAACCACAGCTTGGGCGGAATTGTTGGCATTTAGTTCCATCGCTGCCTTCACGGCCGGCAACCAGTAAATTTTCAGTACGGTATCCGACGGGTAGTCCTTCTCCAGCTCCTCGACGACGGGCTTGGCACCAGCGGTTTCACCAATTCGCGCCAGGGCCAGGGCCGCAAACAGTTTTACGTCGCGCCCCGGAGCTAGCGCCAGGGCCGCCGCAACACCTTGCTTCGCGGCTGCGCTGTTGCCGAACTCCGCTTCGCGCAACGCAGCATTCACCTGCCACAGCGCCGCAGTTTCCTTTGACTCGTCACGAACCGCCGAATCCACCGCGCGCCTGGAGAAGTCCCGTGCTTTTAGCAGGTGTCCGTGGTACGCCTCGGTATCGGATTGGAACGAGAGCAGGAGGTCTTCGGCTCCTGGCTTGCCTGCGGCCCAAGCGACCTGCCGCCCCATTTCCGATGCATTGTCTTTCAAGAATGCCAAGTCATAGATCAGTTGGTGCAAATAATCGCCGTCGAGCTTGCGCTGCTGAGCCTGCTCAATCGCTTTCTTGGCGTCATCCGGCCGGTCGAGCGCAAGATAAAGTGTTGCGAGGTTGCCATAACCATTCACGGCGTTTGGTTCCAATCGCAACGTCTCTTGGGTTTCCGCTAGCGCCTTGTCGTACTGTCCGAGTTGGGTGTAAATGTTTCCCAAGTTGTTCGGCGGCACCAAGTCCTGCGGATAACTCTTGGCCCAAAGTTCGTAGACTTGGCTGGCCTGCTCTAACTCTCCGGTGCCTTCGGCGTAGTACAATGCAGTGATACGGTATTTTTCATGTTCACTGACCCGGTCGCGGAGTGCATAAGCCTTCTTGGCATTCTCCGCAGCCAGGCTGGATTGTCCAAGATTGAAATACGCGACCGACAAGCCGGCGTAGGCTACGGCAAAATTCGGGTCGAGTTCGAGGGCCCGTTTCATGAACGGAATCGACGCAGCGTCTCCTTTGGTGAGCTGGGTGGTTATACCCATGCTGAAAGCCTTCAGTGCCTCCAGCGAGGTGGTGGTGGCCTCGACTGGAACATCGAATTTCTGGATGGAGGCCAGCGATTCGCCAAGTTTGCCGCGCAGGCTAGCTGCCGCCGTGCTCAATGCCTTCAGGACGTCCTCTTTGGTCGCCGCCTCTTCCTGTTCTTTGGCCAGGGTGTCTCCGCTGCTGCAACCGACCGCATCAATGCCAATCACATACTGGCCACCCAACCTTGAAATCGACCCCAATAGAATCGCCTTGCTACCTGTGCGCATGCACAGCTCTCCGGCTACGTCGCGTGTGACGCGCTCATTCGATGCACGCCCCATCAGGCGTAGAGTCTCCTCGACCTTGCGGTCGGAGAGAATGTTGAGGAAAGGAGATTGTCCGAGCTGCACGGCGAGCGCCTGCTTCAAGGCATCATCGAAGACGGGGTCTCCCGTCTTGTTGTCGAAATCGGCGAGGACGATGGTGTCCTTCTCGGTGAGCGTCGCCGCCGGGCGCGAACGGAAGTACAGACCACCAGCGACCAACGCGGCGAGCACGACTACGGCAGCGGGAACCAAAATCTTCCAGAGTTTTTTCCCGCCGGTGACCGGAACTTCAGCGACTTTCACGGCGCCCGATGACCCAGCCGTCGGAGAAGAACCTGACGACGGCACGGGTTGCTGGACGACCGCGGCGGCGGACTGACGCCGGTATCCGGTACCGTCGCCATCGTCCCGGAACTCGCTGATACGCCCTGCCGCGATTCCGTTTCGCGTTTCAGCCGCTTCAGGTCGGCCCGCATTTCCGCCGCGACCTGATAGCGCGTCTCCCGATCCTTCTCCAGCGCCTTGTTGATGATGTCTTCCAGTTTGAGCGGAACGTCAGGGTTCAGGCGGACTGCGGGAACCGGATCGCGATCCAGAATTTCACGAAAGATGACTCCTGCGCTTTCCCCACGGAACGGCAACATGCCGGTGGCCATCTCGTAGAGCACCGCTCCGAAGGAGAACAGATCGGTTCGGGAATCCAATTCCTTGGCGCGCACCTGCTCCGGCGACATGTAAGCGACCGTACCGATGGCAGTTCCCGGACTGGTGAGGTGCTCCGGGTTCACGCCTGCCGCCTCATTGGTGGCGAGGGTATCGTCCGAGGCTATGCCTTCGGCCTTTGGCGTCACTTTGGCCAAACCGAAATCCAGTATTTTCGCGTGCCCTCGCTTGGTTACGAAAATGTTGGCTGGTTTGATGTCGCGGTGGACGATGCCTTGGCCGTGGGCGGCGTCGAGGGCGTCGGCCATCTGAATGGCCAGCTCAAGAACCGTTTCGATTTCCATCGGCCGCCCCGCGATGCGGTGCTTCAACGTCATCCCGTCGAGGAACTCCATAGCAATGAATTGCAGGCCGTCTTGCTGGCCGATTTCATAGATGGTGCAGATATTGGGATGGTTGAGAGCAGAAGCCGCTTGCGCCTCGCGTTGAAACCGAACCAGCGCGTGAGGGTCTTTGGCAACTTCATCCGGCAGAAACTTCAGCGCGACAAATCGGCGCAGGGTTACGTCCTCGGCTTTGTAGACCACGCCCATGCCGCCGCCACCCAGCTTCTCGACAATGCGGTAGTGCGAAATGGTTTGGCCGATCATGGCAGTTTGGCGTACTCCGCTTTTGCGGCGATGAGGATGGGGATGTCGGGGTCGGCGTCTTTCCAGAGCGCGAAGAAATCATTGTAGGCAGTCTTCGCTTTAGCGGTGTCGCCAGAGAGAGCGTAAGCACGGGCGAGGCCGAGATGGGCGAGCGCGCCCAGTGGGTAGTTTAGTGTGATTCCCCGATGGTCGAGAAATTTCTGAAACTCGGTGGCTGCCGCCGGCCCATTGTGGGCCAGCTAGGTGCGCCTGGCCGCGAATGTAAGCGGGATACATTGTCCCCATTTGGAATTGTGGCGGCGAGCCTAGTTCGTATGGCGCAGTAGCTTCGAGCAACACCACAGCTTGGCCGGGATTGTTGGCATTCAGTTCCATCGCTGCCTTAATGGTTGGCAGCCAGTAGATCTTCAGCATGGTATCCGACCCGTAGTTCTTTTCCAGCTCCTCGACGATGCCCTTCGCGCGAGCGCCCTCACCAAATCGCGCCAGCGTCAATCCAGCTAACAGTTTCACGTCCCGCCCCGGAGACAGCTCCAGTGCTGCCGCAACATCCTGCTTCGCGACCGCGGCGTTACCGAACTCCGCTTCTCGTAAAGCCGCATCCACTTGCCACAGCGCTGCACTTTCCTTGGAGTCGTTACGGACTGCCGAATCCACTGCACGCCGGGAGAAGTCCCGGGCTTTCACCAGGCGTCCGTAGTAGGCCTCGGTATCGGATTGGAACGAGAGCAGGAGGTCTTCACTTCCGGGCTTACCTGCCGCCCAAGCCACTTGCCGCTCCATCTGTGCTGCGTCGCCTTTGAGAAAGGCTAGTAGATAGGTTGCCCAGTGCAGCACGTCGCCATCGAGCTTGCGCTCTTCGGCCTGCTCAATCATTTTTTTCGCGTCATCCGGGCGGTTCAGTGCAAGATATTGTTCTCCGAGGTTGCCATAACTAACTACATCGTTCGGTTCCAACCGCAGCGACTCTAGAGTGGCAGCGACAGCCTTTTCGTACTGCCCAAGGTCGCCATAAATTACGCCCAAGTTGCCAGGAGGCACCTCGTCCTGCGGATAGCTCTGGGCCCAAAGTTCGTAGACTTGGCTGGCCTGCTCTAACTCCCCAGTGACATAGGTGTAGTACAAGCTAGCGATACGGTATTTCTCATGTTCACTGACCCGGTCGCGCAACGCATAAGCCTTCTTCATATTCTCCGCAGACAGACTGGCTTGTCCGAGATTGCCGTATTGGACCCCCAGGCCAGCGTAGGCTACGGCAAAATTCGGGTCCAGTTCGAGGGCCCGTTTCATGAACGGAATCGCCGCGGCATCGCCTTTGGTGCGCTCGGTGGTTATACCCATGCTGTAGGCTTTCAGCGCCTCCAGCGATGTGGTGGTGGCCTCGACCGGAACATCGAATTTCTGGATGGAGGCCAGCGATTCGCCGAGTTTGCCGCGCAGATTGACGGCGGCCTTGCCCAGTGCCTTCAGCACTTCCTGCTTGTTCGCAGCCTCTTCCTGTTCCTCGGCCAGAGTGTCCCCGCTGCTGCAACCGACCGCATCAATACCAACGACGTACTGACCGCCCAAGTTGGAAATCGAACCCAATAGAATCGCCTTGCTGCCGGTCCGCACGCAGAGTTCTCCGGCTACGTCGCGGGTGATGCGCTCGTTCGACGCACGCCCCATCAGCCGCAGCGTCTCGCCCACCTTGCGGTCCGAGAGAACATTGAGGAACGGAGACTGTCCCAGTTGGACGGCGAGCGCCTGCTTCAAAGCATCATCGAAGACGGGGTCTCCGGTCTTGTTGTCGAAATCAGCCAGCACTATTGTGTCTTTCTGGGTCAACGGCGCCGCGGGACGGGAGCGAAAGTAGAAACCACCAGCAACCAAAGCGACCACTGCAACAGCAGCAGCGGGAATCAGAATCTTCCAGACTTTTTTCGCCCTGGTCACCGGAACTTCAGGGACTCTTACGGCACCCGATGAAGCCGCCGCCGGAATCGAACCGGATGACCGCACGGGTTGCTGCGCGCCTGGCTGACTGCCGGTATCCTGCGCCGCCGCCGTCCCCGGACTCGAACTCGCCGCTGACGACCGGCCGGTATCCGTGTCTCGCTTGAGCCGCTGCAAATCCGCGCGCATCTCGGCGGCCGACTGGCAGCGTAGATTGCGGTCCTTCTCCAGCGCCTTGTTGATGATTTGCTCCAGCGCCGCCGGTAGACTGGGATTCATTCGCACCGGCGCAACCGGTACTCGGTTCAGAATCGCTTCGGTGATCACCCCAGAAGTGTTGCCGCGAAATGGCTGCGTGCCGGTGGCCATCTCGTAGATGACCACGCCAAAGCTGAATAGATCGGTGCGCGCATCAAGGTCCTTCCCGCGGATCTGTTCCGGGGACATGTAAGCAACCGTGCCAACCGCCGTGCCCGGACTGGTCAGTTGCTCCTCGGCGGCTTCTCCCGCTGCGTTGGTCGCCTGGGTCGCATCCGACGGCGTAGCCTCGTGTCGGGTCAGCTTGGCCAGCCCGAAATCCAGAATCTTGGCGTGCCCGCGTTTGGTGACAAAAATATTGGCGGGCTTGATGTCGCGATGGACGATGCCCTCGGAATGGGCGGCCTCGAGCGCGTCGGCGATTTCGATGGCCAGCGCCAGAAGCGTTTCCGTCTCGAGCGGCCGGCCCGCAATGCGGTGCTTGAGGGTCATGCCGTCCAGGAATTCCATGACGATGTATGCCACACCGTTTTCCTCTCCGATGTCATAAATCGTGGAGATGTTCGGGTGGTTGAGCGCGGAAGCGGCTTTGGCCTCACGCTTGAAGCGTTCCAGAGCCAGAGGGTCATGCGCTAAATCTTGCGGCAGGAATTTCAGGGCGACGGCGCGGTCCAGGCGGGTGTCCACCGCCTTGTACACCACACCCATGCCTCCGCCACCGAGCTTATCGAGGATGCGGTAGTGCGAGATGGTCTGACCGATCATTCCGAGAGAACCTCGCTTGTGTGCGCCATATTATGGGGCAAGGCACGCCAAGTCAATGCATTGCGGGCGAGGTAAAGCTGTCTGTACGCAACAAGAACGGCTACGAAAAGATTCACGTTATTGCAGCTTGGCGTATTCGGATTTGACTTGCTTCAGGATGGGGATGTCGGGGTCGGCGTCTTTCCATAGCGCTAAGAAATCCTGATAGGCCACGCGGGCTTTGGCGCACCTGTTCCGGCGACATGTAGGCGACCGTCCCCAGCGTTGTCCCCGGGCTGGTGAGGTCCGCGTCGCTGATCCCCGCCGCGGCATCCACCGTCTCCGTGACTGTGGCCCCCTCGGCTTGAGAGCCCTGGCTTGCCGGTGCCACTTTGGCCAAGCCGAAATCGAGAATCTTGGCGTGGCCCCGCTCGGTGATGAAAATGTTGGCGGGCTTGATGTCGCGGTGAACGATTCCTTTGGCGTGCGCGGCATCCAGAGCGTCGGCGAGTTCAATGGCCAGCGACAGCAGCGTCTCGATCTCCAGCGGGCGGCCGGTAACCATATGCTTGAGGGTGACGCCGTCCAGAAATTCCATGGCGATGAATGCTTTCCCATCCACCTCGCCAATGTCGTAGATCACGCAAATGTTGGGATGGTTCAGCGCGGATGCGGCTTGCGCCTCGCGCTGAAAACGGGCCAGGGCCTGTGGATCACGGGCAACGTCTGCGGGCAGGAATTTCAGGGCGACAAAACGATGCAGCCGGGTGTCCTCAGCCTTGTAGACCACACCCATGCCGCCACCGCCCAGCTTCTCGACGATGCGGTAGTGCCAGATAATTTGCCCAATCATTTGGCAGAGGGCGCAATATTAGGCTCGGCTGTCAACCAAGTCAACGTGCGGAGAAGTACATCTGGATTCATTTCTGGTTGCCCGATTGCTGCGAAGAAAACAGATTAATTCAGCGCGGATTCAGCCTCGGGGATGGTGGCATAAGTGTTGAAAAGCGAGTCGACGCCCACGATATGCAGCACGTTCTTGATACGGTGACTGAGGCCGACCAGCGCCAGCTTGCGGCCGGATTTGTTGCAGAAAACGAAGGCGCGGACCAGCGCACCGACGGCCATGGAATCTACCCAAGGCACTTCGCTGAGGTCGACGATCAGGACCGGCGTGGCCACCGCGCGGACCGCTTCCTGAAACTCACCCGAAGTGGAGTTGGTGATGGCGCCCTTCAAGCTGAGGATGTGAATATTCGCGTTGGCTCCCGCACGTCCTGCGACCCGGAATGGCTCTGCCGGCATGGGCAGCATTCTAGCGCGCGTCGCCGCGATTTCAAAGGCGTTTGCCGTTGCGCACCGCTCTGTCTCTCTTCAGCTCGTTCTCAGGCGAGATGCCGGTGGCGCGCGCGGAGGACTATTCGTGTCGCAACGCGACTATGGGGTCGACACGCATGGCCCGCCGCGCCGGGATGTAACAGGCCGCGAGCGCGACGAGGGTTAGCAGAACCGTCACGCTGGCATAGGTCAATGGGTCGGCCGCGCTGACGCCGAATAGCAGTGTTGCGAGCAAGCGCGTGACTGCGAGGGCTGCCACCGCACCGCCGATTACCCCAATGCCAGCTAACCTTATTCCTTGGCCAAGTACCTGGCGCAAAACGTGGCGCCGTTGCGCGCCCAAAGCCATGCGGATGCCGATTTCATGCGTTCGCTGCGTTACCAGAAGCGCCATCACGCCATAGAGTCCGACGGCCGCTAATAATAGGGCTACGCTGCCTAAGAGACTGAGCAGGCTGGCCGAGATTCTTTGCACGAAAAGAGAGGCGGCGATGCTGTCAGTCAAGGAAGTCGCGTCGAATACCGGAACCGCCGGGGCGACCGCTTGGGACTCGTGCCGCAATGCTGCGATCGCGCTATCCATTGAGCCGAATGTGCGAACGTAGAATACCAACCCCATTTCGGGCCGATAGATCTGGCGTATCGGGACGTAGAAATACGGCGTGGGGGCTTCGGTAAGCCGGTAAATCTTGCTGTCCTGAACCACGCCGACAATCCTGAACCACTTTCCCCAGCCCTGAACCTGGCGGCCAATCGCTGTTCCATTGGGGATAAAGCGGCGGACAAACTCTTGATTGACGATCATCACTGGCGGCGAGCCCATGTCGTCGTTCATATTGAAGTCGCGGCCCTCCAGAATCGGGATTTTCATCAGGTCAAAATATCCGGGCGCCGCCAGAGTGCGGTAGAGCTTCATGTTCTCGTTGGGCGAAGGAACGTAGCCTTGGATTTGCAAATCCTCCCATGAGCCGCCCGCGACGCTGAGCGGAACGTAATCGGCATAGCTCACCGCAGTAACGCCCGGCTGGCGTTCGAGTTGCTCGCGCAAACGGCGACAAAAAGAATCCGCCTGCTGCGCGTCATAGCTCGCCGCGGAGAGGTCGAGTTGGGCGATGGCAACGTGTTCCGAGTTGAATCCAGGCCGTACCTCGCTCACCTGACGGAAGCTTTTCACGAACAATCCCGCGATAATCAAAGCCACAACTGCGAGCGTCATTTCAGAGGTCACAAATAGTCCCCGTAGACGCCCCGAATGAGCGCTCGCCCCCGCACGGCCGCCTTCCTTGAGCGTTTCGTTGACGTTTCCCTTGGCCGCGTGCAGCGCTGGTGCGATACCGGCTAGCAGCGCCACTGCAAACGCCAGCGCTATGGTAAAGAGCAGCACTTGCGCGTCTATCGGCGCTCGCGCCAGGGTGGGAGCGGAAGAGCTGGGAAGCAGATATCCTAGAGAACCCCCAAGCCGATCTGCGATGGCGAGTCCAGCAAGCGACCCAGCGATGGCGATAAGAAGTGATTCCGTGAGAACCTGGCGAATTAAGCGTGAACGCGACGCTCCGAGTGCGAGCCGGATGCTAAATTCTTTTCGTCGAGTGGTAGCACGAGCAAGCAACAGATTCGCCACATTCGCGCAAACGATGAGCAACAGGACGCCACAGGCTGCCATCAAGATGCTGAGTGGGCCCAGCAGGGAATCTTGAATTCCGTAGTGAGATTTCCACATCGGCAGGAGGGTTGCGCTCATGCCCTGGTTGGTGTCGGCGTCGAGGTGCGCCATCTCGCTTGCAACTGACTGAACCTGAGCACGGGCCTGTTCGATGGGAACGCCCGGCGCGAGCCTGGCAAGCACGCGAAACGTGCGCCACTTCCGATCGCGCAGCGTCGCGTCACCGGTGGAACTCAATTGCCCATACATCGTTGCCGGCACCCACATTTCCAATGACAACCCTGGCATCGATCCGTGAAATGCTGGGGGCGCAACTCCGACGATGGTGTAAGGGAAGTGATTGATGCGCACGATTGCGCCGATCGCGCCAGGATCGGCGTGGTAATGGCTGGTCCAATACGAGTAGCTGATGATTGCCAATGCGTGCGCGTTCTGTTCGTGGTCTACCTCTGGGGTGGAAAAGAATCGGCCCAGTTCCGGCTTGAGGTGCAAAACATCGAAGAAATTCCCGGAAACGGCTTCGCCCCAAACGCGCTCCACAGCGTCGTTATTTCCAACCGCTAGCGCCATGGGTTTCGTTACGGCCATCGATTCCACCAGCTTGCAGTTGTCGCGCAGGTCCCGGAAATCCAGATAGGAGGTGGGCACCCACTCCGCGTTGGGAGTCAGGGTCTCAAGAGCGACGACGCGTTGCGGGGCGCCGGCGCCAGGAAGAGGATTGAGTAGCACTGAGCGGACCCAGCTGAAAATGGTGGTGTTAGCGCCGATGCCTAGAGCAAGCGTGAGTACCGCAATTGCTGTGAAGCCTGGGGACTTCGCCAGCATACGCAATCCGAGACGCAAGTCCTGCCAGAATGTTCCCACGCGCAAGCCTCCCATTCATTCATCCCGCCATCGCCACTAGGTGCAAGAGTCGGGCCAACGTTAGGTAAATGTAAGCGGTTTTGATTGAGGGAGTTACATGGGTGACCGTGATAGCGAAGCCTGTCAATCGGTTCGAGAATGAGATCAGTTGCTACGAAAACGAACACCGGGAGACACGCCGCCCGATGCGTTAGGGGAAAGCATGCGGAGGCCGAGGGAAGCTCCCGGGGGCCACTCCATGAGGGATCAGACTTGCTTAGCCTTGCGCGAGATCAGGCGTTGCGAGGTCCGCGCAACAAAGCAAACAGCGCCACCAGGGCCACACCGAAGCACATCCCGGAACCAAGCAGTTGCACCACGTCCACGTTGCGAAAGCTCGCGAATTGCGGCTGACCCATCAAGTTCATGAGCCCGATCAATCCGATGATGAGAGGTACGGCAATGGCCGAAGTGAGAGACTTACGGCTAAACATACGTGCCTCCGTGTGGACTTGGCCGATCATGGTACGCCGCCCAGGTTCGACTACCTCGCTTGGGTTAGCGAACGCGCCTCGCCCGGGCTTCCCTGCCCGCGGCGCTCGTTGCGCGGCGACCGCCAATTCACCTGCGGCAAGATCAATTCCGGATCGACGCGGTCGCGGTATTTCAGAGCGATATTCATCAGCGAATCGAGTAGCGAATCCGAAAGCAGGTGCGGCTCCAGGCCCAGATCGATCAGCTTGGAATGCTTCGCGTTGTAGTAATGCTCTTCGAGCTCGACACGCGGATCAGGCAGGTGCTCCACTTCCGTAGTCACGCCCAGTTTTTTTGCTGCCGCCGCCACCAGGTGCGCGATATCCAGGACAGAAAACTGTTCGGTGAACTGGTTGTACACCCGGCACTCGCCCGGCGCGGCCGGATTGTGGCAGGCGATCTCGACGCAGCGCACCGTGTCGCGAATATCCAGAAACCCGCGAATCTGACCGCCCTTGCCGTACACCGTCAAGGGATGCCCGATAGCCGCTTCCACGCAAAAGCGATTCAAGACGGTGCCAAACACTTCGTCGTAGTCGAAGCGGTTAATCAGCGCTTCGTCCATGGAAACTTCATCGGTCACCGTGCCGTAGACCACGCCCTGATTCAAGTCCGTCGCGCGCAGCTTCCAGATCTTGCACGCAAACATGATGTTGTGGCTGTCGTGCACCTTCGACAAATGGTAGAACGAGCCCGGCTGTTTGGGGAACGGCACGGTGTCCTTGCGCCCGTTGTGCTCGATCTCGATGTAGCCCTCTTCGATGTCGATGTTCGGCGTGCCGTACTCGCCCATGGTCCCGAGCTTCACCAGGTGGCAATCGGGGCGCAACTCGCGAATCGCAAACAGCAGATTCAGCGTGCCCACCACGTTATTCACCTGCGTACCCACCGCGTGCTTGCGGTCGATCATCGAATAAGGCGCCGACCGCTGCTCGGCAAAATGCACCGCCGCGTCCGGCTCGGCAGCCTTCATCATGGCCGAAAGAAAATCGTAGTCGGTTACATCGCCGACGTAGGCATCGATGATCCGGCCAGTGAGTTCGCGCCACACTCTTAAACGCTCAGCCAGCGGACGAATGGGCGTAAGCGTCTGTGCGCCGAGCTCGTGGTCCCACTGGCGGCGCACAAAATTGTCGACGATGCTGACGGCGTGCCCTTTCGCCGACAAATACAGCGCTGTGGCCCAACCGCAATAGCCGTCGCCTCCGAGCACAGCAATCTTCATGAATCCTCCTTGTCCTATTCAATCCCTATTTTATGATGACCTGCTACCACCGGCCCGCCTTGTGGGGTCCGGCGCAGCCTAAGTTTTTACCTTTAATGCCTACGGCAACGCAAGCGACACCTGCGGTAAAACCCTTGAGAGCGGACCGGGTTGCGCCGCCGCTAGAGGCTGATTGGTCAAAACCAGCTTGCCGCCGCTGGTCGCGAGCTGGTTGAGCCGCTCCGCCCCGACTAGTAATACCAGCCTGGGCATGGCCGAATCGCTGGCAACCAGGTAGCAGCGGCCCGGCGAAAGCCAAATGTCCTTCAACTGAGAGTCATCGATAAAGATGTTGGGTGCACCCGGCGCGTACGACCCATACTCCATGTTTTTGATGCGCCCATTCACCAGTAAGGCGTCACGATTTGTATAAAAAAAGATCGAGGAAAACGTGTAGTAGTGGTGATCCACCAGCAGCTTCCCCTCCGGCGCATGCAGCAGCGCTTCCGCTAGCGGCCGCGACGACATAAACGGATCGAAATCCACCAGCGCCAACCGCGCCGCGTGGAAGAAAATCACCATCATCAGCACTGCGGCAAGATACGCGCGCTGCCCAGTCGCGCGAATCGTTCCCAGCATCCCGATCACCAACGCGATCCCCGCCACCAGCAACGGCGTCCGCAGATACGCGAACGAGCTGAGCGTCAAATCCTCGATGTGCCCGAGCGACAATGTGTAGGCTTTCGGATGCGAACTGAGCGCGGTGGAGATGTCTTTCGGCGTGGGCACATGCATCACGGATATATATATGATAGCGATGGCCAGCGCGGCGATCCCGGCGAGCGCGGCGATGGCGCGAGTTCCCCGCCGCAGCCACACGCTTTCCCCGGCCATGGCCGAACCCAGCAGCAGCGCCAGCGCAGGGTAGCACGGCATCGAATAATATTCCTGGGTGGTAGAAAAGGTGAAGAACACCAGCACGAATCCCAGCCAGCACGCCGCCAGCAAGCGGGTGCGGCCGGCGCGGTCCACCGGCCGATAAGAGAGCTTCACCACCGCCGGCAAGTACATGCTCCAGGGAAACAGCCAAACCAAGTGCAGCGCCCAAAACCAAAATCGCGGGACGGTGTTGTAGTCGCGCGGATACCGCAGGTTGAGGAAACGCAGCACCTGCTCGTTGATAAAGAAAAACCACAGGAAGCCGTGATACTCGCCGGGGCCGCTGTGCAACGTCCACGCGAAATACGGCGGATTGCGCAGCGTCGCCAGAATGTGCCACGGTGCCGCGATCACCAGCGCCACCGCCGCCGCGGTGAAGGGATGCAGCCGTCGCCAGGTGCTCCACGAAAAAAGCTGCTTGGTGATCGCCAGGTAGATCACCCCGGCCGCCAGCGGAAACAAAACGCCCACCATACTTTTCAGCAGCAGACCGGCGCCCAAGCTCGCGCCCAGCAGCGCGCACCAAAAATGCCCGTGCGGTTCTTCGGGATCGAGCGCGCGCAGGAACGCCCACATCGCCAGGGTGACGCTGCCTACCAGCATCACGTCCGGAATCAGAATGCGCGTAAACAGAAACAGCCCTACGCACGTAGAAATACAGAGGCCTGCGTAGAATCCCGCGCGGCGTCCGAACGCCCACACCCCAAACGCCGCAGTCAGCAGCCCCAGTGCGATCGCCGCGAGCGCCACCGGAATGCGCGCGGCCCAATCGTGGGCGCCGAAAATCTTGTAGGAAACCGCGATGGCCCAATAGATCAGCGGAGCTTTCTCGAGGTAAGGAATTCCGTCCAGCCGCGCGGTAACCCAATCGTGGGAGGAAAGCATGTTGCGCGCGATCTGCGCCTGCACCGCGTCGACGTCATCCATCAGCGATGGCGGTGAAACGATGCAGCCCAGATAAATTGCGCCCACGATCAGTGCAATGGCTAGATAGAGGTAGGAACGCTCTCCCGGGCCTGCTGGGTCAAAGCGGAAACCGCCGCCGTTTGGATTTTCCATCTCTTCATCCACAAGAATAGGATCATCAAGCCCCACAGGTGGTACCCGAGGTTTGCGCGCCGCTCGATGTGCTGGGCAACGAAATCGTCGATAGCCGCCCGCGAAAATAGTTCGCCGTGCTCGGCCACTCCCGCCGCCAAAGTATCCCGCAGCAGCCGCCGCAGTGGCCCGCGAAACCATTGATGCGCGGGAATATCGAAGCCGGTTTTACTGCGGGTGAGGATCGGTGCGGGAAGTTTATCGCGCATCAGCTCTTTCAAAATAACTTTCTGGCGCGCGCCGCGCATTTTTAGATGTGCGGGAAGGGTGGCCGCAAACTCGACGATGCGATGGTCGAGGAACGCCGGCCGCACCTCCACCGCATGAGCCATGCTCATGCGGTCGGACTTGACCAAAATATCGTCGGGCAGAAAGTATTTCTGGTCGAACCACAGATACGGAGCGATCGCATCGCTGGACGTATCGAGTTTCCCGCGCAGCTCAGCGAGCTGCGCGGCCAACGCGCCTCCCGGCGCGCTGGGCACCAAGCGGCGTTTTTCCGCGTCGCTGAAAGTTCCGTTCCAGTAGACATGCGCGCGTTCCGCGCTCATGTCACAGCCATCGAGAAACCGCTTCGCTTTATACTCGAAGCTGAGTTTATCGTCGGAAACCGGCCACGCGCCAATCGCGCGGCCGGCCAGCGCCCGCAACGCCGCCGGCACGCGCCGCGCGCGCGCCGCCAGCACGTCCGCGCGATAGGTCAGGTAGCCGCCGAAAAGCTCATCGGCGCCTTCGCCGCTGAGCACTACGGTGGCGTGCTGCTTGGTCAATTTCGAGAGAAACCACACCGGCAGCGCACCGGCATCGGCGCTGGGCTCGTCGGAGTAATACGCAAACTCCTCGATGGCATCCTGCAAGCCCGCCTCGGGATTCAGATCGAATTCCTGGTGGTCGGTCGAGTATTGCCGCGCCGCCAGCCGGATGTATTCGGTCTCATCGAACGAGTGGCCGCCAAAAGAAATCGAAAACGTTTTCAGCCGTCCGCGAGTCGCGGTGACGGCATAATGCAAAATCGTGGACGAATCGATCCCGCCGCTGAGCCACACACCCAGCGGCACGTCGGACAGCAGATGCTCGCTCACCGATTGCTGGAGCAGCGTATCCAGCACGCGCTTGGCATCGCGAAGCGTTATCCCCGGTACCGGACCGTACGGCAGCGTCCAATATGCTTCGCTGCGCACCGCGCCGTCGCGCCATTCCAGCCATCGCCCCGGCTCGAGTTTTTCGATGCCCTCGACCAGCGTCCACGGATACGGCACGTAGTTGAGCGAAAGGTAGCAATCCAGGCCGGCGAGCGAAAGCCGCCGCTCGATTTCCGGGTGGACGAAGATCGCTTTCAGTTCCGAACCAAAATAGAGATCGTCGCCGCGCCGCGCGATATACAGCGGCTTGATTCCGGTGCGGTCGCGCGCCAGCACCAGGCGTTTCAATTTCTCGCTCCACAGCGCTACCGCAAACATTCCGCGCAGCCGCGCAAAGCATTCGGTGTCCCATTCGATGAACGCGCGCAGCACCGTCTCGGTATCCGAGTGGCTGCGAAAGCGATGCCCGCGCGATTCCAATTCGCTGCGAATTTCCAGGTGATTGTAAATCTCGCCGTTGAACGCGATCGCGTGCGCGGCGTCTTCGCTGACGATGGGTTGATCGCCGCCGTGCAGGTCGATAATTTTCAGGCGAGCCGCGCCCAGCGAAATCACCCCGGACTCAAAAACGCCTTGCTGGTCGGGTCCACGGTGGATCAGGCAATCCACCGCGCTGTGGATGCGGTCAGGACTCGGTACGCTGTTCTTGTGGGTGAAGCCGGCGATGCCGCACAAAATTCCCTGCCCCGCGCCCTAAAGATTGGGTAGTTAGCGCCAAGCACACCAAAAAAAAGTGCGCAGGCGCCCATCCTCGCGCTAACCCACTTTATCACACACAGTTGACGCCACCCGCCTACGCCGCCCTAGGCGGCCCTAGGCTGAAAGTTCCGCGGCGAGTGGGTCCCCGGCGGCGGGTTGCGCGCGCTGCTGGGAATCTGCCTCGAGCAGCAAGGAACACAGCCAGCCCAGCGCCAGCACCGCTCCGGTCATCCAGAATATCGATACCAGGCCATGCCGCTCGGCGAGCCAACCGTACAGCGGCGCGGCCACCCCGCCCACGGTGACCGCCAGTCCAAACGTGACGCCCGACGCCAGACCGATGTGGCCCGGCAGATACGCCTGGCCCATAGTGACCATCACGCTGAACGGCGCGAACAATGCCATCCCCATGGGTATCAGCAAGAGTGTGGCGATCAGCGGAGTGGGCGCGAACGGCACTGCGAGATTCAGCGCTGCCGCGATCAGGAACGCCATGGTGACCACGCGTTTGCGTCCGTAGCGATCGGCGGCCCAACCGCCGAGCAGCGTGCCGCAGGCGCCCGCCGCCAGGAACAACGAAAGCGCGGCGCTGCCCAAGCCGTTGCGCTGATGCAGATTTTGAATCCAGTAGAGCGCCAGAAATGAATCCAGCGCGAAGAACGCCACCGAGCGGCAAAAGACCGCGCTCGACAATATCCCGAAGCGCGCCCACTCGTTCACTCCCGGCGAGGACACGCTCAACGCAGCACCGCCGCTGGCGTGCGCCGGCTCTGGAGCCGCTTCCTTCAGCGAGCGCCACATGATGATGTAGGCAATCGCCAGCATCACCGCGGGAACACACAGCAGTGCGGACCCGCGCAACCCCAAAAGCGCGAGCGCGCCGGTGGCGGCCAGTGGACCCAGCGCAAAACCGGCGTTGCCTCCCAGCGCGAAGATGCTCATGGCGGTGGCGCGGCGTTTGGGTTCGATGCGATGCATCGCGCGCGCGGCGGGCGGATGGAATGCGGCCACCCCGATGCCGGCCACGCCCAGCACCGCGATGGTCGCCGAGTATCCAGGGAGCCATCCGATCAGCGCGACACCGACCGCGGCGGCCAAGAAGCCTCCGGGGATCATCCAGTGCAGCGGCCGGCGATCGGCCCAGTGGCCGAAAAGCGGCTGGAGAAGCGAGGAAGCGATGGTCATGGCGAATACGAAGGTGCCCGCCATAGGCAAAGTCCAGTGCCGCACCAGCACAAGGAACGGAACGAACGCCGGGACCGCGCCCTGCGCGAAATCGGTAACCAGATGGCCGGCGGAAAGCAGGCCGATGGCGACGCGCTTCATGTCTGCCTTTGCAATCTAATTTTTCGAGGGAACCTTCGCAATCTAATTTTTTTGGGGGTCTTCGCAATCTAATTTTTCGGGGGCCGGTATCAAGGCGCCTCCAAAATACAATCTCTGCCAGCTTCTGATATTTGACACAGAAATCGTTGCGCCACTCCGTAATGAACCAGAGTTAGAAAAATGCTGGCCCGGGACCACAATAAGTTGGAGGTGTTTTGTGACTTTCTACCAGGGAGATCTTCCTCACTGCCACCCTGATGGTGTCCCGCTCTTGATTACCTGGCGATTGTTTGGCTCTCTGCCTCTAAACGTGCGTAAGACTATGCCGGAAGAAAGCGCGGGCGACCAGTTTGTCCGACTGGATAGGGTGATTGACCGGGCGGCCACCGGGCCAAGGTGGTTGCGCGATCCGCGAGTGGCCGCCTGCGTAGTCGCGGTTATGGCGCGTGGCGCTGTGCAACTTCGGCGATTCGACCTGCACGCGGATGTTGTTATGCCCAACCATGTGCACGTGCTGATCACCACGCGGGCGGAGCTGCGCGAAGTGACCAAAGGAATAAAAGGAGCGAGCCCTCGCGAGGCCAACGCCATCTTAGGCCGGAGCGGACGGCATTTTTGGCAGATCGGGTCGTTTGACCATTGGGTGCGGGATGCTGTCGAGTATCGCCGCGTTTGCCGATACATCGAAAGGAATCCTTGTGACTGCTGGGTTAGTGGCTAATGCGGAAGATTGGAGATGGTCGAGCGCCAACCCGGAGGCAAAACCATTGTCACTCCGCTGGTGCTGGCACGCTGATCCGTGCTGCAGCGTGGCACAACCATTCCTGGTTGTGAAGGTGTTGGATTCTGCATCTGACAGATAAAAAAACAAAAGAAGAGAAAGGCTCACAACCAGGAATGGTTGTGCCACGGCTGGCCACAACGGCTGGCCAATACGGCGGTTTGGGGGCCAAAGTGAGCACCTGCTATCATCGAAATTATGATTGCGATCGCTTGCCTTGGGCTGTTGTTTGATTTGGATGGCACTTTGGTTGATTCCACCGCGGCGGTGGAGCGGGTGTGGACGCGCTTCGCGCACGTCCACGGCTTCGACGTGGCGGAGGTGGTGGCGCGGGCGCATGGGCGTCCGAGCATGACCACGGTGAAGGAGTATCTGCCCAATGGCGATCACCGCGCAGAGAACGAGATTGTCGAGCGCGGAGAGATCGAGGACACTGAAGGCGTCCTGCCGCTCCCCGGTTCCATCGCGCTGCTGGCGGCGCTGCCTCCGGGCTCGTGGACCATCGTGACATCGTGTTCGCGGGCGTTGGCGGAAGCCCGGCTGCGTGCGGCAGGAATGCTGATTCCATCGCGGATGATCACCTCGTCGGACATCCTGCGCGGCAAGCCCGATCCCGAGCCATTTCTAAAAGGTGCGGCGCTGCTGGGTTTTGCGCCAGCCGACTGCGTGGCGTTCGAGGATGCGCCGGCCGGGATTCGGTCGGGTAAAGCGTCAGGCGCGCAGGTGGTGGCGTTTCGAACTATGGCGGACGACGCCAAGCTGCGCGAGTGCGGCGCGGACTGGATCGCTAACAACTGCGCGGACGTGGCACTGGAGAATCCTGCGCGCGGCAATGGGAATTTGTTGCGGCTGCTGCTGAAAGAAAGCTAGTTTTCCCCGGCGGCACAACCACCCTGGTTGTCTCGGCTCCAAAACACGTGGCACTTCGCGTTACTGGTAAGACATCCCTCCCTAAACCGTTCCAAACTGACAATATGCCGCAGAGCGGTTCCCGTCTAAGATGCAAAGTCGGTAGTACTAGGACCACATTAGTACGCTCCGATATTGCAGCCGGCCCCTAGGCTCACCGGCCTAACCCAAAGTGAGGTTCTTACATGAATTGCGGCCCGCGGCTCGCATCCCGAAGTTTAAAAATGGTAGTACTCTCACTCTCCCTCTTGATGCTCTCCAGCGCGGCCATTGTTGCCGTAGCGCAGCAGCGCCCCAACGAATTTCGCAACGACATCGGTGACCCCGCCACGTTCGGCGTGCGCGCAGCCGCGCCTGCCGCGACTGCCGACGCAGGATTCGCCGTAGCTACGACCGCGCTCTACGCGCTCACCGCAGGACCGCGCGACGTGAGCGCTACGTCCGACTCCGACAAAGTGACCAGTGCCACGCGCGCGCATCACCGCGTGCCATTGGTCACCGACTGGAGCACGAAGCACGTAGTGTTCTCCAAGCCGCGCACCGCAAAAGATGCGGCGCGCCTGGAACGCGACCCGCGCTACCAGATGCAGCTCGCCCGCCGCAACGCCCCAGCGTTCCGGAAGCTCGCGGATGCTCGGGTAGATAGTTCCGACCTGCTCGACCGGTTCCGGAACCGCGTGCACGACCCGCAGACGCGCACCACCAAGGCCGATCCCATACACCGCGACTGGAGCGTTCAACTGAACGGCAACGGAACCTCGGCTCCCACACCGAGTGTCGGCGCCAGCCAATTCCCAGCCAAGGCCACCTTTGACATTACCGCGCCCCCGGACTGCGTCAACGACTTCGTCGTCTACAACACCAATACGTCGCTGCTCGTGGCCTTCAACAATCTATACACCAGCCCCGACGGTACTGGGTATTGCCCCGGCACCGCTCCCAACGTAATGTGGGCATACAACGTGACTACCTGTTTCGCGGAAGACGGAGTAACTCCGCTCGGAGTAACCAGCACTTCGGTCACCTTGTCCTTCGACGGCTCGCAAGTGGCTTTCATCGAGAGCTCGGCCATGTGTGGGTCGGTGCTGCACATTCTGAAGTGGAGCGCTACGGACGGTGGCACCATCGCTGTGCCAGCCGATGCCGGATTCCAAGTTACGCGGCGCCGCAAATTATTGGGACAACAATTGCGGCGGAGCCAACGGCGGTTGCATGTGGGACGTGCCGTTCAGTGACGATTGGGGTACGGCTTCCTGATTGGCGATGTTCGACCAGCATTTCATGTTCGATCGGATGCGCTTGGAAGGGAAAAGTGCGACCGACAGCAACTCGGCGCCATACTACGACTACGTCAACGACATTATTTACGTAGGCACCGACTCGGCGAATGTCCACCAGTTCGTTAACATATTTAACGGCGGCAACAACTTTACCCCTTCGGAATCGGGCGGCAGCTGGCCTATATACATGAATACGACAACGAATCCGGCTCTCACGGGGCCGATCCAGGACTCTGCCTCGGGGCGCATTTTCGTCTCCGACGCGTACGGTGACCTCCTTACCATCGAGACAAACAGCGGTCCGACCGCCCCGGGTGCGTGCAGCGGGCAAACCCCTCCAGACTTCCCTCCATACGTCTACCCTTGTCTGGCTGCCGGCTACTACAATTCTGGAACCAATGGCGTCCCCGATCCGCCGGTTGTGGACTCCTCGCTCGGAACCGTGATCGTGTTCGCAGGCGACGACGAGATCGACGGCGATCCCGGCAAGGGCCATGCCTTAGCTGCTCAGTCTCTGACAACCGGCACATGCGTTTGCGGCGACGGAGAAGAAGGGGACGGCTCATTTGTGACCGCTGACTTCGGACCCGTCGCGGGTACCGGAAGCGGGGAGCCGATTCACGCGGAGATTTCGACAACAACTACTACAACAGCGACAGCCCGGGAGGCCCCGATCACCGGCTTCATGTACGTGTGTGCCATCGATCCTAATGGCGCGACGGGGGGTGGGAACACCGCCCTGCGGCAGATTTCTTTTGACAGCACCACCGGACTCATCAATGGAGTTAGTGCGGCGTTCTTGTCGGTCGCGGCCTACCCCTACGACCTCTGCTCGCCGGTGACAGAAGTCTACAATACCAACACAAACACCGATCTGATCTTCTTCAGCGTTGAGGCCGACAGCGACGCATGCTTGGTGGACCTCGTTTATAGCTCCAACGCCCCGGGCGGCGGATGCGTCATGTCATTCAATATCACCGAGGACAGCACCCTCAGCGCTACAGATCTCTTCAATCAGGGCTTCGCAGCGGAGTATCCGGAGGATGGGGGCACCAGCGGAATCATCGTCGATAATATTGCTGACGTCTCGACGTTCCCCCAGGCTTCCAGCATCTACTTCACGCCGCTCGGAGAGCCTGGGACCGATCCTTTGGGCAATTGCACGTACATCGGTTGCGCGGTTAAGCTCACGCAAAACGGCTTGCAGTAACTTTCGTGGTGGCACAACCATTCTTGGTTGTTCGATGGTTGTGCCACCGCAGCGCAGAATTCGCGGCCGGGTCTACAGCATTTTACCGTCACATTTTGAGCATGACCGTTTAGACATTTCGGTCCCCACATTTTCCATCTGCCACTATCCCTCGTCGAAATCCTTTTTTACCTTCTCAGAGTCATGCAACGCAAAGCAGGTTCTGCGCCCAAGGACATCGCGCCGGACCTCCCTGCGGCGCGCACCCCCAGTGGCCGCGCGGTAAAGGTAGGCAAAGCGGTCTGAATTGAGCTTAGCGGCGAGGAACTGCGGCGCAGACTCAACACGCCATTAGCGCCGAGATCAAACGAGTTCTTTACCCACAGCCAATGTGTCTGCGGCAGCGAGGGGGCTTACGCGGACACAACTGGCTGGGGGCCAGTTTCCCCTATGCGTGGTCGGCGCGGACGTGTGAGGGGGTGGATAGCCCTCCTCGCGGTGCGTGCCCCAAAAACCTGCAGAATCCCTCGGCAGCACAATCCCTGTCGTCGTCCGCATTCGCGCCAAGCCCGTCTCCGTTGTGTTCGATGCTTTGGCCCGCACCGCGAGGAGTTGCTGTGCCACCGCAGCGGCCGCAACGGCGGCCACCGCGCCTACTGTATATTCGCTGACACACACCCCGCAATTTCCGACCGCCACTGAAAAAACTAGGCTTAGTTGCGTTTTGACCTGGGTACAGCCCTCCCAAGCGTACTCACGGAGAGGGCAGTACTGGGACTGTGCTTCCCAAAATTGCTTGTGTACAGGGGGGTTAGGTACAGTGTGCCGATCCCGAACTGGAGCTGTTCCAGATTCGGGGCGCCGGAAGGGGTGCTTCCGGCAAACGTGTCAAAGAAACAACAAATTTGGAGGTTCCGTCGCATGAAAGCCAAGTCTTCCTGTCGCGCACTTCTTCTCGCTGTTGCGGCCCTGATAGGCTCTGGGGCGGCTATCGCGCAGACTACCCCCGATGCTGGGCACACTCGGGTGTCTCTGCCAGTGGATTGGAGCTACACCCACATGATCTACTCGAAGGACCGCACTCCCGACGAAGAGGCGGCCAAGCCCAACGACAAGCGCTATATCTACTCGAGGAAGCTGCATAGCAACACCCGTGCGGCGGCCTCGGTGGGCGTCGGCGGTCCTTCCTCGAATGGGATCGGCAGGGACGTGCGGCTCGCCGGGGGCTTCCTCGGTGAGGATCGCGGGCAGCAGCCGGCGAACCCCGCCCACATCGACTGGTCGTTCTCGTTGGGCGCTGGCTTCGTGGCCCCGGGAATGTACCCGGCGAAATTCACTTTCGACATCAATGCCCCGGTGACCACTGCGAACTGCACCGGAACCACCGGGACGCCCGAATACGGGTTCCCTGACTTCGTGGTCTACGGCCTGGATGTGGCGGGCGTGACCGGCGGACAAGGGAACCTGGTGGCGCTGGACAATCTGTACACCGGCGTCAACGGGGGCGGAGTAGCGGACGGGATATGCCCCGGGACCGGGCCGATCGTCTATTGGTCGTACAACACGACCACTGCCTCGGGCGGGAAGATCACCACTTCTCCGGTGCTCTCTGAGGATGGCACGAAGGTAGCCTTTCTGGAAAGCGGCGGCGCGACCACCTACTTGCACATTTTGAGCTGGAACGCGGGCGACGGCGCCAGCAACGGCGACGCGGTACACGCTGTGGCTCCTTCCACGCTTTCCGCGGATGCCGCGGCACATCGGCTACCGTTTCAGACACGGTCTCGAGCATCACCCTAACCAACGGCGGCAGCGGATACACTACCGCGCCGACGGTAACGATTAGCGGTGGCAACGGGACTGGCGCCACCGCTACTTCCATTCTGAATGCAGGTGTAGCGAACGTAAACGTCAGCGCGCAGGGCAGCGGGTATGCTTCGGCGCCCACGGTCACGTTTAGCAACCCCACCGGCCAGGGCGGCACTGTCGCCACCGGCACGGCCAACGTCACCAATGGCGTCACTTCTTACACCGTAACCGCAGGCGGATCGGGCTACACGACCACCCCCACGGTAAGCGTAGCGGCACCGGGTAACGGCGGAACCACCGCAACCGGCACCGCCGTGCTCGCCACCGGCGTCACTTCGATTAACGTAACCAACGGCGGCACCGGCTACACCTCAGCACCGACGGTGGTTTACTCCGGAACCGGCGGCGGAGCAGCTACCGCCAATCTGAGCCAGGGCGTTGGATCCTACAGTTTGACCAGTGGCGGATCCGGCTACACTTCCGCTCCCACGGTTAGCGTCACTGGTGGCGGCGGCAGCGGCGCAACCGCGACGGCAACTTTTAGCGGTTCGGTACAGGCCGTGAACGTCACCGCGGCAGGCAGCGGATACCAGACCGCGCCGACGGTGGTCTTCAGCGGCTCCGGCGGAGCAGCGGCAACGGCAACGATCGCGGGTCCAGTGAGTACATTGACGCTGGCCACCGCAGGCGCGGGATATACCTCGGCCCCGACGGTAACGATTTCGGCCCCCACATCTGGGACCACCGCTACGGCCACCGCGAACCTGGCCACGGTCTACTCGGTTAGCAGCGTGACCTTTACCAACACCGGCGCCTACTGGTTTTACAGTCCGACTGTGACGTTCTCCTGCAGCGCAACGGGTTGCGTCCAGAACACCCAGGCAACCGGCACGGTGGCCACCGCGACAGCGAAGCCGCCGTGCACCACTGCGGAGGGTGGTCTTTACTCTTGTGTCAGTAGCGTGAGCATCACCAATGGCGGTTCGTATACGTTGACCGGCGGCAGCATCGTTATGACCATCGGCGGCTACTATGTGCAAAACACCGCGGCGGTTTATACCGTGAGCACAACCACTTCTCAGGTGGTGGGCTCGCTCACTCTAACGAGTGGCGGCAGCGGCTACACTGCCAACCCGACGGTGACCATCACCGGCGGCGGCGCAACCACCCAAGCTACGGCCACCGCGAAGATCAGCGGAACGGTGCAGAGCGTAACCCTGACCAGCGGCGGGGCCTATACCGCGGCTCCCACGGTTTCATTCACCAGCAGCACCGGCACCGGCGCGGCAGCCACCGTAACGTTCTCCGGATCGGTTACTGGAGTCAATGAGACAGCGGTCGGTACTGGCTACACCTCAGCTCCGACGGTGGCATTCACCGGCGGCGGCGCAGGCAGCGGTGCAGCGGCAACGGCTAATCTGACCGGAGTCGTCGGCAGCGTGACGGTTACCACCCCCGGCGTCTACACTACCGCGCCAACCATCACTTTCAACAACACCGGCACTGGCGGTTCCGGCGCGGCAGCGACAGCGGTCACATCGAAGTACGTTTCCTCGATCACCGTTACCAACGCAGGCAACAACTACACAGCAGTCCCGGCGGTGACCATCAGCGGTACCGGCGGTGCAGCAGCAACCGCGAACCTTGGCGGCGTGGTCAGCTCGGTGACGGTCACCAGCGCGGGCTCGGGCTACACTTCGGCGCCGACGGTTACCTTCGGTAACAGTGGCACCGGCGGATCGGGCGCGACCGCAACTGCAACCATCAGCGGCTCGGTTGCTTCGGTTAACCTAACCAATGGCGGCAGCGGCTACAGCGGCACTCCGACGGTTACTTTCGGCACCGGCGGCGGTGGAACTGGTGCGGCAGCCACGGCAAGCACCCTGGATCAGCTATCCGCGATCAACCTGGTTTACGGCGGAAGCGGCTACACCACGGTTCCGAACGTGTACATCAACGGCGGCGGTGCAAGCGCTTCCGGCGCGACCGCAACCGCAAACATCTCGGGCGGCGCGGTGACTTCGATCACGCTGACCAGCAACGGCACCGGCTACGTTTCGGCACCGACGGTAACCCTGGACCCGCCAACAGCGGGTTGCGCAGCTTCCGGGTCGTGCATGGTCAACGTGGCGATCGGCAGCAACCACATCACTCTCTCGTCACCCTACTACGACTACGACAACGACGTGCTGTACTTCGGAGACGACCAGGGCGTGCTCTACTCGGTCTCTCCGGTGTTCGTGGGAACCGCCACCACTGGCGGAACCGCCGCACCGGTAGTCACCAGCACGCAGGTGGGCACCACTTCGGGCCAGACCATGCTGACCGGCCCAGTTGAGGACGAGCAATCGGGTAACGTGTTCGTAGGCGCGGCGGACGGTAAAGTGTACGCAGTACCGTATCCGCTGGGCTCGGGCGCGGCTTCATCGATGGCGGTTGGCGAAGGAACCGGAAGCTGCGGTTCCGGTCTGGTGGAATCCGGAGGCATCACCGATCCGGTGATCATCGACGATTCGATTAACGCGCTCTATGCTTACACCCAGAACGCGGCAACGTCGGTGAGCTCTTCCAACCGTGCGGTGGTGACCCAAGCCTCCACCGGCGCTGCTGGGACAACGTTGTTCGGCAACCGCGTCAATAACCTCAGCACCGGCACTGGCGCCTTCTGCGGAACGAACCCAGCCACTACTGGGGCGAGCGTAGTCAACGTGCATGCGCCGGCGTTCGACAATAACTACTACAACGGCACGGGCACCGGCCACTTGTTCGTCTGCGACAACTCAACGACCGCTGCGCCGTCGATGTTCGCGATCACTTTCAACGCCGGCGTCATGAACAACGCGGTCGATGCAACCCTCGGGCTGAGCCTCTCCACCTTGGCTTCGTCCGATTACGCTGAGTGCGCACCGATCACCGAAATCTTCCAGCCGGGTTCGGACGGCGGCCCCGACGGCACCGATTACATGCTGTTCGGCGTCGGGCGCATCGCCGGCGGAACCGGAGCATTCGGAGCGGCGGTGGGTCAGGGCTACAGCGTCACCACCTCGTACGTGATGACCAAGGGCATCGAACACTCCGTAAATACCTACCCGCCCGCGCAGGATGGCACCAGCGGAATCGTGGTGGACAACATCAGCCCCGCCGCTCAGGCCTCGAGCATGTACTTCACTACCGAGGCGGTCGGCACTTCCGCAGACCCCGTTTGCGCCGTCGGAAAATACTGCGCCGTGAAGCTGACGCAGGCAGGTCTGCAGTAAAAGCAACCGCCTGGAGGGGCGGATGGCAGCAAAAACCGGCAGCCTGGATGGAACCTCATCCAGGCTGCTTTTTTTATTGGTAGCGTGAATTGGGCTAGGTTCTACGGTTCGACGTGTTTGCCTTTAGGTTTTGATTCACGCTTCCATGTTTTTTGGGTGCCCCATTCTTCCCCGATTTTGGGAAGCGTGGGTGTTTTGACTTCGCTTCTACGGCCCGACGTTTGTCTCCTTCGGGCTTTGGCCCTAGGGCTAGGGCCCCTGAAAGTGCCTGGAGGGCCTCTGGGAGCACTCTAGGCGTCCCCCTGGGGCATACAGCATGTAGGGGCTGAGACGGTGGGTCTAGGAGCGCGGGCCGGGCGGGCGGTTCGGCGTAAGGCTAGGTTGGACCTAGCGTTAAGGGCTGTCGGGGGACGGGAAGGGGCGGTTCTGGAATATTTACATTTGCGTTACAAACATCGGTGAAAATCGCGCTACGTAATGGTACACTGTGGGGGTAAATATCCGCAGGCGGCCCTGGCGCGGATGGCCAGAGGTATTTTTTGCCACCTTCGTCTAGGGAATGCATCTCACGGTTGAAATGAGGTCAAATTGAGCACAAATTTTTCAAACGCCGCCAAGCCCTCAGGAGCGGGAGGGAAAAAACCATACCACAAACCCGCAGTACGTCATGAGCGTGTCTTCGAGACCATGGCGTTGCACTGCGGAAAAATCAGCGCGACACAGTCGTCCTGCAAGTTCCATCGCAAAGCATCGTAAGGGCTGCACGCGTCTCGTGAGGAATGCGCTGCACGCATCCACACTCGCACAAAAAAATTTGAGATGCAGTTAACGGACGCACGCTACGCGTGTGTCTGTTGCGGTGAGCGTTTTTTTTAGCGTGAGAATTTTTGCCTGTGAATTTTCGCGTGTGTGATTTGTTTAAAGGCGCCGTTGTGACACCGCCGTTGTGGCACAGCGACTCCTCGCGGTGCGTGCCAGCATTACAAAATTCCCCAAATCAAAACAACGAACACAATCTCCGCTCCAAAACGTTAGAAAGGCCGTATTCCAGCGGATGTTTTTTCACCTTGCCATCTGCAAGGGTGTCCGGTGGAACTCCGAACGATGCTCCGTACTCCAATCACTCCGCGCCCAATCGAGTTCAAATCGAGCTTCGAGCCACGAAGCGGCCACCGGGCAGATCCGGGAACCCTACGTGCCGCGTTTAGAGATTGCATCCCCCTCAAAACAAACACCAAACTCGGTTCTCAACACGGCACTCGGGCCATTTTTCGAACAGAACCTGTCGTAGCACCCCCCCAGACATTGTGCTCGTGTCTTGAGACCAGGGAGTTTTCGGTGGTTTGGGGCCGCACCGCGAGGAGTCGCAGTGCCACAACGGCGAGTCTAGCAGCGTACTCCTGCGCCTATAGGTCCTGATACATGAGCCGCCTGACTCACTCCAGTTTTCCGCCTCGAAACTCGATGGGTCCGCAAAGAGCTAAAGTTCAAGCTGCCTATATTCATATATTTACAAACGATTCTCACTTTGCGAATCATGGGCAAAGTACTGTACGTCCCCCTACTTCATGTTCCAAATCCGATTAGATTGGGCCATCTTGCGGCACTCCGGTATAACCGTATCGACCCGGAACACCGGGCCCCAAATCTTTCTTGGCGAGGCAAAGGGAATATGAATATGACACACAAAAGCTTCCTGAAAGTGGCCCTAGGAATCGCGTCAACTTTGACACTAGGGCTCACCCTGATGGCCCAGACCCCTGACGTAGCTCAGACTGAAACCCGAGCCCGGGTCCCATTGGTCACCGACTGGAGCCATAAGAACCTGGTCTTTTCTGCACCGAAGAGCGCCGAGCAGTCCCGGCGGCTCCAGCAGGACCCACGGTTCATGCAGCAATACTACCGGCGTGCGATGACCGCCATGAAACCCCTCTCGGACCCAGGCGACTCGGGCCCACGCTATGTGAACCCGACCCTACCGGCGAGATGGGGAGATCATCAGGCGGAACCGGAGAGCGGTCCGATGCACCGCGACTGGACGGCGGCCCTGGGAGCGAGCGCGAGCGTCGGGAACGAACAGTTCCCTGCCAAGTATAGCTTCAACGTCAACGCAACGCCGAATTGCACCAGCGACTTCGTGGCCTACAACACCAATACCGCGTCGGGAACGGGCGCGACTGGCTATTCGACCAAAGCCATCGACTACGGTTTCTTTTGGAACATACCAGCCGTGGGTTCCACCATCCAAATCAATGGTACAACCTTTACGGCCATCTCCAACACCACCGCGGTGAGTAGTTTGCATTTCCAACAGGGCAGCAGCCCCTCTCAGGCAGCCAGCAACTTCGTGACGGCGGTCAACGCGGCCACCTCCGGGATCTTCACCTACACCGCGCAGGTATTCTTCGGCAACTGGGTAATCGTTACGGATACCGTCGCGGGCTCCGCAGGCAACAACTCCACGGTGGGACCGAGCGGCGCGATCGATTGCTTCCCGTTCTTCTTCGGTTCCTGCTCGAACTCGGAAAACTTCACGTGGTTCTTTCCGAAGTTCATCGGCGGCAACGGCGGAACAAGCACAGCGGCAGCGAACCTCGTGGCCCTGAACAATCTCTATTCCACTTGCGGCTCCGGGCCTTCCACCTATTTCGCTTACGGCGTATCGACCTCCAGCGAGACCGGCGGAACGACCGCCAGTTCGGTGGCGCTGTCCATGGATGGAACCAAGATCGCGTTTGTGGTGAGCACCTCCACCGGGTCTAACCTGCACATTCTGAAATGGGCGGCTGGGTCCGGTTCAATCACCGCGCCGGCAACCCCGACGACCGCGACCAGCTCCACCTGGAGCACGTGCACCAATTGCCAGCTAGTGCTGCCGATGGGTAGCCATTCATCTTCCAACTCAGCCCCGTTCGCCGATTATTGGGATGACGTGATCTATGTGGGCGACGACAACGGTACGCTCTATAAATACACTGGCGTGTTTCTGGGTACTTCGCCGTCCAAGACGTGGAGTATCACCGTGGATAGCGGCGCGAAACTGACAGGGCCGGTGTACGACAACGTAAGCGGAAACGTCATTATGGCCGACTCCAAGGGCTGTGTCAGCTACGTGACCACCAGCACCACCCCGGTCGCGCACGACTGCGTGATACCCACTGGCGGGAACCCGATTCCGGATCCGCCGATCGTCGATTCCAATACCGAGATGGTGCTGGTGTTCGTCGGCAACAACGGTGCCGGAAACGCGGAGATCATTCAGGCCACTGTTTCGCTGACCGATCCTACCTCACTGGGAGTGGGAGCGGCCGGCGCGCAGATGCATTCTGGCGACTTCGACAACAACTACTACTCGGGTGATATGGCCCAGGGCCATCTGTACTACTGCGGCAAGCAGCCCACCATGGATTTGCCGACGATCCGGCGGATAACGTTCGACGCCTATGGCGACTTCATCGGCAGCGATACCAATCAGTTGCAGGTAGGAACGACGCCGGACTCGGAATGCTCACCGCTCACCGAGGTCTACAACAACGGAATGGACCTGATGTTCTTCGGAGTGACCGCGGGCGGCAACGGCGCCAACTGCGATCTGACCGGCCAGGGCCAGACGAACAGCTCGGGCGGGTGCCTGATGTCGATCGACGTAACCCTCGGCGACAGCGCAACCGACGCGTTCCCGACGGCAGTGGCAGCGTCGCTGGGCGAACCGGGCGGGACCAGCGGGATCGTTATCGATAACGTGGTTTCGGCAAGCTCCACTTCCGGTTCGAGCGTATATTTCACACCGCTCGCGGTGGGAACCACCAACGGAGTCTGCACCGGCGACCAAGGCTGCGCTGTGAAGGCCACGCAGAATGGTCTAAACTAACGCTGGATGAATAACCGAAGTCGACGCTCGAAGCGGCCCGCAAGCTGTAGCAAAAACGGGCGGTCCGCTTCGAGCGTTTTCTTTCGCGCCGGGCGTTGCCCCGGCGCCCCCCGAAGCACCAGCGAAGCCAGAGGTGAGCGATGACCGCGGCGGAGAGCAAGGCTGCGGCACCGGGTCCCGCGCCGATGCCAGCGATGCCTCGGGACACCCAAGAGTGCGCAGCGCTGAAAGTGGAAATGACCGCCGAGCTGGTTCAGAAGTTTGGCGCGGCGCGGCTCAGGGTTTTAGGGTCGAGCATGGCTCCCACGCTTCGTCCCGGCGATATTCTTAGCGTCCGCCGGGCCGCCCCTGAAGAAATTTCCGTAGGACAACTTATCGTTTACTCCTCCGGACCGCGGCTGATCACCCATCGAGTGGTAACGGTGCTGCAAGAAGCGGGCGCGCGGCGCTGGATCACCCGAGGGGATCGCGCGGTTTGCGACGACCCCGCGGTGCTTCCCGAGAATTTGATTGCGGTGGTGGAATCGGTGAGCCGACGCACCACCCGCGGCGATGGCGAGCTGCGATTCACGCCGGGTCCACGATTGAGTTGGTTCGAGAGCATCTTGCTCGCGCTGGCGCTGCGCCGCTCCGACCGGGCCACCTCCCTGTTTCTGCGGTTCACCCTTCCGGCGCGGGCCTACCGGCAGGCCAATGAAAAGTGGTCGGAAGAAGCGGTGCTATGGCAACCGTAAGCACCCCCAGCGAAGTACCTGGCGTCATCATCGAAATCGGCGGGCTGCCGGTGCGCCTGCGGGTTGCCGACCCGGAGTTCATTGCCCTGTTGCGGAAGCGCTATGCCGGGTTCGTCACCACCACCAGCGAGCCACGGTTTGAGTTCGACATCGATTTGCAACCGCCGGGCATGGAATATCAGGATCAGGACGTCGAAGTGGTGTTCGATGCGGGGAAATGGTCGCTCTCCCGCGGCGATTTTCGTGCGGAATGGAATCCGGCGGCGGGGTGCGGGCGCATCCGCCAGACCGCTAACCCCTATTCCATCGACGCGGTGATGCGCATCCTGCATACCTTGCTGCTGGCTCGGGAAGGCGGGTTCTTGCTGCACGCATCCAGCGCCTCGGTAGGCGGCCGCGCGGTGCTCTTTGCGGGCGTCTCCGGGGCCGGCAAGACCACCATGGCCCGCTTGGCGCCGCCCAGCGCTACGCTGCTTACCGATGAGGTTTCCTACGTCCGTAAGCTTCCGGAGGGGTATTTTGCTTACGGAACTCCCTTTGTTGGCGAGCTGAATACTCCGGGAGAAAACGTAAAAGTACCCGTGGGCGTACTGTACTTACTAAAGCAGGGTCCAGTGAACCAGATCGAAACAGTGCCCGAACAAGTTGCCATCCGAGCACTCCTGGAGAGTATTCTGTTCTTCGCGCGGGACCCCGAGCTTGTTAAACTAGTGTTCGAAACGGCGGCGGAGTTCGTGCGCAAGGCGCCGGTGCGGCAGCTCACCTTTCTGCCGGATGCGCGGGTGTGGGAAATGGTGCAGCAAGATAGAGCTGGGCGGGGTTAAAGCATCGTCTTAGAAATATGTGAATCGAAGTGCGCAGTAAAAGGCTCAATGGACGCAGGAGCGCAGAAGCGTTACGTCGCGCGAAGTACGCAGATCGCCGCTCGCGCGGTGGGCGGAGAGATGATGATTATGTCGGCGAAGGATTCTACCCTGTTTACCCTGAACGAAGTGGCCACCGCGATCTGGGAAGCGGCGGACGGTTCGACGCCGCTCGATCAGATCGTGGACCAGAAAGTGTGCGCGGCCTTTGAAGTAGCTCCCAGCGTGGCCCTGAGCGACGCGGAGGATCTGGTGGCCGAGCTTACCAGCCACGGATTGCTGCTGGTTTCGGATCAGCCGATCACGCAAGCGGCGATCACGCAGATCGCGATCACCCAGACCGGCGGCCCGGCCAAGGAGACTCCATGAGCGCCTTAATGGAGGAAATGGGCCAGCGTGCCCTGAAGCTAGGAATCCCCCTGAGCGTGCAGCTCGACCTCACCTATCGCTGCAACGAGCGCTGCGTGCATTGCTATCTCGACCACGAAGACCACGGCGAGATGAATACCCAGGAAATCAAAGACCTGCTCGATGAAATGGCGGCGGCCGGCGTTTTCTTTCTTACCTTGAGCGGCGGCGAAATTCTGATGCGCAAGGACTTCTTCGAAATCCTCGAGCATGCCCGCGCGCTGATGTTCTGCGTGAAGCTGAAAACCAACGCCATCCTGATCCGCGAGAAGGAAGCCGAGCGTATTCGCGCTCTGGGCGTGGATTCGGTGCAGATCAGCATCTATTCGCACCGCCCGGAAATCCACGACGAGATCACCAAGATTCCAGGGTCGCTCGAACGGTCGGTACACGCGATTCGTTTTCTGAAATCCTACGGAATCAAAGTGATCATCGCCAACGTCTTGATGATCCAGAATATTCAGGACCAGGCGGCCGTGCGTGCGCTGGGCAACGAACTGGGTTGTTACGTGACCATCGATCCCACCATCACCCCGATGATGGATGGCAACCGCGAAGTTCTGAATTTGAATATCGGTCACGCCGAGCTGGACAAGTTGTTTCACACTCCGGAGCTGGTGGGTAACGTCGAGGAATTCTGCTCGATTCCCGCAGCGCCGGACGCCGACGCGCTGGATTCCCTGCCATGCAGCGCGGGCCACACCGCGGCGTACGTTTCACCCTACGGCGACGTTTATCCCTGCGTGCAGTTTCCGCTGCCGACCGGAAACGTGCGGGAAAAGAAATTTCTGGATATCTGGCGCTACTCGCCGGAGATGAACGAAGTGCGATCGATCACCGTGCGCGATCTCACCAGTTGCTCGAAGTGCTCGAACATGGGCACTTGCACACGCTGCCCGGGACTGGCGTACATGGAAGGCAACATGCGCGGGCCGTCCACCCAGGATTGCGAGAAGTCGCTGGTGCGCACCGGGATAATGTCGGAAAACCTGAAGGCCCGCAAAAACAAGCCGCTCGCCGGGCTGATTCAGATTCAGGGATTGTCCGCGGCGATGGCGTAACAGGCAGCAGGTAGCGCATAGCAACCTGCTCGAAAAATTTGGAATCACGAGTAAAAGAGGCGCTCCGCGGTACGGGAGCGCCTCTTTTGTTTTTCGCGGTCTCTGCGTCACCCACCGAACGGAAACTAGTTTCCTACGTAGCTCACTCGCCAGATGGAGTTCGAACCGTCGTCGCTCACCAACAGCGAACCGTCGCTGGCGACCGCCACTCCCACCGGACGCCCCCACACATTCCCATCGGAGGTGACGAACCCAGTGAGGAAATCCTGATACTCCCCGGTGGCGTGCCCTTGCCCGTGCAGCGGGACGCGAATGACCTCGTAGCCGGTGCGCACCGCTTTGTTCCACGATCCATGCTCGGCGGCGAAAATGTCTCCTGAATATTCCGCCGGGAATCGTTTGCCGTCGTAGAACGTCATCTCGAGTGAGGCGTTGTGCGGCTGCAGGATCACGTCGGGTGTGATCACTTTGTCCTTCAGCTCAGGATGCTTGCCTTCGTGGCGCGGATCCTGGTGCGGGCCCATGTACCACCACGGCCATCCATAGAAACCGCCATCCTGCACGTGGGTGATGTAGTCCGGGACCAGGTTATCGCCGAGGTTATCGCGCTCGTTCGTCGAGCACCACAGCTCGCCGGTCTGCGGATTCACCGCGATGCCTACCGGATTTCGAATGCCGTAGGCAAATACGCGCAGGCCCGAGCCGTCCGGATTGAACTCCAGAATATCGGCGCGATGAAATTCTTCTTTGTGGGTGTCGGCGTCGTCCACATTGGAATGTGAGCCGACCGAGACAAACATTTTGTGGCCGTCGGGACTAAACGCGATGTCCCGCGTCCAGTGCCCGCCGCCCGGGAGCAAGCCGCCGCCGGGCAGGTCTGGCACCACTTTTTCCGCCGGCCCGCGGGCTTTCATGTCCCCCTGGTGGTAAGCGAAACGGACCACCGAATCGGTATTGGCGACGTACACCCACTGCGGATCGTTACCCAGGGGATAGAAAGCAATGCCAAAGGGCTTATTCAAATCGCTGGCAAACGTTTCTTCCTTGCTGGGCCGCCCGTTATTGGAGATGCCGCGAAATACTTTCACTCGGCCGGCGGCGCTTTCCGCCAGGAAGAGGTCCCCATTGGGGGCGGTGCGAATCAAGCGAGGATTTTCCAGATCTTCGGCAAATCGTTCCACCTTGAATCCCGCAGGAACTTTAGGCCACGCACCTTTGGGCTGATCGACTACGCTGGGGAAATTGATAGCGGCCTGCGACGCGTAGGGCGCAGGTAAATCGGCCACGGTGATTTTATGAGTGTTGCCGGGAGCTTCGCCGCGGTAGTCGGTGAACGGTGGTATAGCGGGAGCGTTTTGATCTCCGCGTACCCGCTGGCGCACCACCATCAGGAAAACCAGAATGAAAGCCAATACGGCTAAGCACCACAGGAGCTTGGAACCTTTCTTTTTCACAGTTCCTCTCGATCGGCTGCTCGCGAATCCCTCGCCCGCCCGGCGCGACAACGCGACTACTTCACTTCGATCAACACCGCACCATGCTTCGGCACTTCCGCGGTAAATTTTCCGGTGAATTTGCCGAGGTCCTTATGCGCCCACAAATCGCGGACCTGCGCCGCGCCGTGGATGCCAACTTCGGCAAGATTTACGGTCATGGGATTTTCCCATTCCCCGCGATTGAATAGACCCACAGCGTAGCCTCCATCTGCGAGAGGCTTGGCCCAAACTTCCAGCGGGCCCTCTTCGCTGATGCGATGGCCCTGGATTCCCTTAACATCCTGATCGACGCCAATCACTTCTTTGTTGGTCAAAATGGCCAACGAGTCAGGATCCGTCTTGGAAAGATCGTTTCCCGCGAGCAGCGGTGCCGCCAGAATGCACCACAGGGTCATGTGGGTGATGTATTCGTCGTGCTTCATGTCGCCATTGCCTACCTCGAGCATGTCCGGATCGTTCCAGTGCCCGGGCCCTGCATATTTCTCCAGGCCGTTCTGCTGGAAGCCAATCACCGACATGCGATTGTAGCTGTCGGAGATGTCTTCGGTGGTGCGCCACAGATTGCCGCCCACCGACGCTCCCCAGCGCCACACCAAGCCATAGCCGTACTCGCACAGACTGAACACGATGGGGCGGCCGGTTTTCTGCAGCGCGTCATGCATTTTTGTGTACACCTCCTGCAGTTGCTCCGGCTTGTACACTTTCTCCGCGCTGCACCAGTCGTATTTCAGGTAGTCGATCTCCCATGCGGCGTATTGCTGCGCATCTTGCGTTTCGTGTCCATAACTGCCTTCGAATCCCGCGCAGGTTTTCGGGCCTGGGGAGGAGTAGATTCCAATCTTCAGGCCTTTCGAGTGGACGTAATCGGCCAGCGCTTTGATGTCGCCAAATCTGTCGTTGGGCCGAATCACTCCTTTATCGTCGCGCGTTCCTTGCCAGCAGTCGTCGATATTGACGTAGGTGTAGCCGGCGTCCTTCATTCCGTTGCTGGCGATGGCGTCGGCAGCAGCGCGCACGTCGGCGGCAGTTACCTTGCATGCAAAGTGATTCCAACTGTTCCATCCCATCGGCGGGGTCAACGCGGCTTTCTGCGCATAGGATGGGGCCGGGAGCGCGAAGAAAATTAGAGCGGCGACTGCTGCAATTCGCATCATGGTGAGCAAATCCTCCTGACGTTGCGCTCATTTCTTGGGTGCGCGCAGGAAATTCCCTGTCGCCGGGATTCTACTCTCGAAGCGCCCCAATGCGGACGAAATTGCTCTTGCTCTCGGAACCGCGGAACTAATGTGCCCTCCTATTGGAATATAGTGGAGTGGACGCGGGCAAAACTTTGCGGCACTTGGAAACATTGGGAGGCGTATGGGAACGGCACTTCTCGGTTTCACGCGGCGCCGCTTTATTACCTCGGGCCTGACTGCCGTAACGATGCTGCAATTCCAGCGCGCTGTTATGGCCCTTGGCCTGGGGCCGAAGACCGATGTCTGCAAGCTCATTCCTGAGCAAGAGACGGGGCCATTTTACGTCGCCGATGAGCTGCTTCGCTCCGACATTGTTGAGGGCAAACCCGGCGTGCCGCTCTCGCTCCGAATTGTGGTGCTCGATTCGCGCAGCTGTACCGTGCTGCCCAACGCGGCCATCGATCTATGGCACTGCGACGCGCTCGGTCTCTACTCGGGATTCACTAAGCAGAACGCGATGGGGCCCGGCGGGCCGGGAGGTGCGGGTGGACCTGGAGGTTCCCCGCCTTGGGGCCCGCCGCCTGGCTTCGACCCCGAACATCCCGATGGCGGCAACCATCCCCGGCCCCCGGGGAGCATGGGCGGTCCACCGGAAAACCATCCTAGCGACAAACTCACTTTCCTTCGCGGCATACAACTTACCGGCGCGGACGGATCGGTAAGCTTCCGCACCGTATTCCCCGGTTTCTACATGGGGCGCACCAATCACATTCACTTCAAAGTGCGCGTGGGCGGCCATGAGCAGGGAAAGTCCTACCAGGCGGGGCATGCGTCGCACGTCGGCCAGATCTTCTTCCCTGAAGAAACCGCTACCGAACTAATGAAACATGAACCGTACAGTCGACATGCGATTCACCGAACCACCCAAGCGGAGGATGGTGTCTTCGGCGACCAGCACGGGGAACTCTCCGTCGCTCGCCTGCAGCCGCTGGATTCAGGGAAATTCGCGGCAGGGTTGCACGCGGAGTTAGTGACCTTCGTCGATCCAACGTCTACTCCTGCTGCCGCTCGGCGCGAGGGTGGCCCGGGAGGCCCGCCTCCGTCTGAACGGGATTGAACCGACACGGCACCCGGGAGAGAAAAAAAGGTCGAAACCGAAGTCGGGAACGCGTCAATTCGACCCGTGGGGCACCCACCGTCAAACGCTGCACAAAATTCAAAGTATCCGAGCCCCGCAAGAAGATTACTTCGCCTCCGCGGTGGCGACGGCTTCCGCGTCCTTTTTCGCGCGCAGGCGCAGCGCCTGGATCGCCACCGGCAGCAGTGAAATCACTATGACCGCGGCGATCACGTAATGAATTTTCTGTTCGACGTGCGGAATTTTTCGGCCCAGCGTATAGCCCAGCAAAATCATTCCCCAAACCCACAGAAATCCGCCCACAATGTCGTAAGCCACATAGCGCGCATAACTCATCCGCGCCGCGCCCGCCACCGGGGGGCAGAAGGTGCGCACGATCGGCACGAACCGCGCCATGATCACGGTCTTTCCACCGTATTTTTCGTAGAACGCGTGTGCTCTCTCGAGGTGCTGTTTCTTGAAGAACCGCGAGTCTTGGCGCTCGTACAAGCTCATCCCCGCGCGGCGTCCAATCCAGTATCCCAACTGATCCCCGGCGATCGCACACAAAGTAACGAACGTCAACAGCGACACCACCTTCAAATCGCCGATCGCCGCGATCACTCCGGCAGTCACCAGCAGCGAATCGCCCGGCAGAAAAAATCCCACGAACAATCCCGTCTCCACGAAGACGATGATGCACACTGCCAGCACTCCGCCCCACTCGACCAGGCCGCGGACGTCGTACAGTTGATGGAGAATGTGTCGGATCAACTCAATCATCGAGATGTCACCATATTGCGCTGCGGGACTCGGCGTCGAAGAGCGTCGCCGGTCTTTACGATAACAGAAAAAGTGCTCCGCCCGCGATCCGGGTTGGTACTTGGTTTCGACAACACACTCCCAGCTGAACACGCTCTAAAACCATGGTTTAGAGGCACGCTCGGCGGGCTGCCTGATCGGCGTCGAGCCAGCGACATTGGCTTGGTGCGCGCCCGCGATTCCGTGCTGCATGTGGCGGAAACCGTAGTACTTTCCGCCCACTCGTTTTAGTCCTCTGTACCATTGGTCAGTACGCTCCTTACCCCCACACTGAACTTGTTCGAGAGCACTCCGAAAGTCACACTGAGCTGGACCTAGGGGGAACGAGATGAAAAGCGGATTCGAGATGTGGGTTGGGCTTCCCATCGTTCTGAGAGTGGCTGCAGGTTCGTTGCGGGTTCCGCTGCGTGGCACGCTGGTCGCCGAGACGACCGAAGTGGTTCGCATCCGCATCGCTGACAGTTGGGAAGTCGACATTTTCAAATCGATGATAACCGGCGTCGAGCAGGACGCTCCGGTTCTCACCGTCCAGTAACTTTGTACTTTCCGGTCATGGGCACGTCGGAGACAAAATGAAGGCGAATCAAACGAGTAAAGATCGCCGCCGCACCGTAGCGAGACAACGCATGCTGCGGCGGTGGCAATCGGGAGCGAACGCGGCGATCTTCGTGCTCGCTTACCAGTGGTCGTTCCGCGCCATGCTCCTCGCGAAACGCTGGAATTACTAAGGGGAGTCCCAGAAGTAGCAGCCGGGGCGTGCGGTCCAGGCGCGAAATCCCAAGCACCGCCGCCAGCAACACCGGCTGCCACAGCCCTGAATCCGCCGCGGCGGGCCAAACGGGGCGCGAATTTGGGTGATCCAACACCAAAAGGTTTGCACGGCCCAGCAGTCCCGGCCCCGGGTTTGCCTCCTCCCAAACCTGGGGCCGTTTTGTTTCCGCATAGCCCCCGAAAGCGATTATCATTTTCCTCTGCAACCATTCGCGTCATATCCGTTCCATAGGAACCGAACCTGGATGCGGCCTTACACAGCTACCCTGCTGAAACTATCTGCAGCGCTGATACTGTGTGCATCGGTCATCGGCGCGTCTGCACAACAACAAGACCAGGATGCAGGCACCCAAGCAATCGTCCGGCGAGCGCTTATTGAGAACCGCAGGGATTTGAGTGCCTTGCGAGACTATATTTTTGTCGAAAGTCGCGTGACCAATTACTTCGACAATCAAAACCGCGTCAAGAATTCCGACAGCCGCCAGGAGGAGGTATTTTTTATTGACGGCTTTCCCTACGAGCGACTCATACAGGTCGACGGCCAGCCGCTGAGCGAGGCCATGCGCTCCAAACAGGAAGAACGCATCGATCGCGAGATCCGGGAATCCCAGCTCGGCTCCGCAAAACAAAAAGAGCTTCAGCGCAAAGCCGCCAAAGAGCTCCAGGAAGATATCGCCATTCGCGAAGATGTAGTGGACGGATTCATTTTCACCAAGATCGGCGAAGAACAACGCGATGGCGACTCCTGCGTCGAGTTGAGCGTCGAGCCGCGAGACGACTTCAAGGGCAAGAGTCCACTACGCTCCATTCTCCCTCTCCTTCACGGCACGATTTGGATCGACGTCCAGAATGGCCAATGGGTGCAGATCGATGCGGCGCCAATTCAAAAGCTGGGCAGGGGCCCGGCATACGTCAACGAAACCTCGGCCATGCATCTTCGCCAAGGCCGCATTGACGCCGATCTTTGGGGCATCACCAGTTCCGATATTCGCCTGGACGCCCGGCTGCTGTGGGACCGAAAGAATCTGCAAGTAGTGAAGACCTTCACCAACTTCCGAAAATTCAGCACCACCGTCCACATTCTCACCCCAGCCGACGCGCCCACCGATTCGACGCAGAACCCACCGCCTCCGAAATAACGTGTGTTGCACGACAGCCGTTGTGGCACAGCCACCTGGCGGTGGAGATTCAAACCTCAGGAACAATTCGTTGAGCAAAAAACGCGGTTGCCGCTGACGGAATCGCACGGTTAAGTCTTTGGCATGTCGATACGTCACGAGCGTTGGCAAGGATGTTCCGCCGCGAACCGTTCTTGAGTTGTTGAGTAGCTAGGCGTTTGAGTTTTTGGATCTGCAGCGCCAGGAGTGGCTGTGCCACAACGACTGTGCCATGACGCTGTGGCACGGTGCTTCTTCATTTGGTGTATATTTTCGCCGCGGTTGAAGAATCTCGATTGAATCGATTGTTCGCCTAAATATTGGAGGAATCCTATGAGACTTGCGCAAATATTCTTGCTCGCCGGGGTCGTCGCAGCGGTGGCAGCCGTTGCGACGACGCGTCCTGTGTCGTCCGAGGCGGCTGCAACCGCCTCTGGCCTGGCTCGCCCTGCCACGCCTGCCGTGCCAGCCGGGCGCCACTTCACTTTGGTGATCCACGGCGGCGAGGGCAATTTTCGCGCCATGCCGCCCGAAGACGTCACGGCGGAACGCGCTACCCTGAAGGAAGCGATGGAAGCGGGCTACCGGATACTCTATCGCGGCGGCTCCAGCCTCGACGCGGTGGAGGCGGCCATCCGCATCATGGAGGATTCCGGACATACGAACTCGGGACGCGGCGGAGTCTACACCCGCGATGGCATCCCGGAACTCGATGCCGCGATCATGGACGGCCGCACCCTCGCCGCCGGTTCGGTGGCCTCGGTGAAGCACGTCAAGAACCCCATCAGCCTAGCCCGCCTGGTGATGGAAAAGACGCCGCACGTGATGCTGGTCGGCGAGGGCGCTGAGCGCTTTGCCCAGTCCCAGGGCGTTCCTATGGTCACCCCGTTTTATTTTTTCAACGAGCGCCGCTGGAAGGAATACCAAACCAAAGTCTCCGGGGAAACCATCAAGCAATCGTCCTCCAATCCCCTTCCGGATGAAATTCACGGCACCGTCGGTGTGGTGGCGCTGGACTCGGCGGGCAACCTCGCCGCGGGGACTTCCACCGGCGGCCTGTTTTACAAAATGCCTGGACGCGTCGGCGATTCGCCGATCATTGGCGCCGGGACCTACGCCAATAACCAGAGCTGCGCGGTCTCCGGCACCGGTGTAGGCGAGTTCTACATCCGCAACAATGTCGCCGCGGATATTTGCGCGCGGGTGCGCTATACCCACGTCTCGCTGGCCGACGCCGCCAACGAGGTGGTGATGAAGGAGCTGGTCACGCAGAAAGGTGAAGGCGGGATCATCGCCATCGACCCGCAAGGCAATATCGCCATGCCCTACAACGGCGACGCCATGATGCGGGGAGTGGTCCGCGAAGACGGCAAGATGACCGTCGACGTCTGGGCCCCCGACGCAAGCAGCGACGTTGGCACCGCCTCGCCGAACTAGCGTTGTGGCACAACCATTCTGGTTGTGGAGGCCCCGCACAAAAAGCTTTCCGCTGTAAAATGCGCCGAATGCTGAGGCAATCGTTGGTTTTGGGCGTCGACGCCCCGTGCTCAGCAGTTGGATTTGTGTGTGGAGAATGTGGCGGTATCTGGAGCTCTACAACTATAAGTAGTTGCGCCAATCGGCATAGGGGAGAGAGTCACCTCTCTTCCCCTGCCACACGACCGGACATGCGGGTCCGCATCCGGCGGTTCGGCGAGTTAAGCTAACCGTGAGCCGTGAGCTCGGGAAGTCCGAGCGAGGCGAAGAAAGCGTTCGGCAGAGCGAGCTTCACTGCCGGAGAGTTGGCAAGGTGCCACGAGGGTGTAAAAAAGATTGTGTAAACGGTCGTCGGGAATAGAGCAGACTCAAACAAGGAGAACTGATGACCATAGATCCAAAGCTAGTTGATGAACTGCTGGCGGGCTACAAGAAGCCGGAAGACATTATCGGAGAGAACGGACTGCTGAAGCAGCTCACCAAGGCTCTTTTAGAGCGGGCGATGAATGCGGAGCTGACGGAGCACGTCGGCTACGAAAAGCATGATCCGGCGGGCTACAACAGCGGGAACTCGAGAAACGGAGCCAGCAAGAAGAAGCTGAAAGGCGATTTCGGGGAGATGGAATTGGAGACGCCGCGGGATCGCAACGGGAGCTTTGAGCCGGCCATTGTGAGCAAAGGGCAGACCCGCTTTGACGGTTTCGACGACAAGATCATTTCGATGTACTCGAGGGGGATGACCACGCGAGAAATCGAGGGGCATCTGAAAGAGATCTATGGGGTAGAGGTTTCGCCCACCTTGGTTTCCAACGTCACCGAAGCGGTGATGGAGGAAGTAAAGACGTGGCAGAACCGGCCTTTGGATGAGGTGTACCCGATCCTGTACATGGATGCGCTGCGGGTGAAGGTGCGCGATGGCGGACACATTCGGAACCAAGCGATCCACGTGGCGATCGCGGTGAACCTGCAGGGCAACAAGGAGGTTCTGGGACTCTGGGCGGCGCAGAACGAAGGGGCGAAGTTCTGGCTGCAGGTGCTGACGGAGTTGCAAAATCGCGGGGTGAAAGACATCTTCATCGCCTGCGTGGACGGGCTGAAGGGGTTCCCGGAGGTGATTGAATCGGTGTATCCAAAGGCCGAGGTGCAAACCTGTATCGTGCACATGATACGGGCCTCGTTGAGCTACACGAACTGGAAACAGCGCAAGCAAGTGGCAGCGGACTTACGGAAGATCTATCAAGCGGCGACGGCCTCGGAGGCGAAAGTGCAACTGGATGAGTTTGCGGAAAAGTGGGATGCGGTGTACCCGGTGGTGAGCCAAACCTGGCGCCGGCACTGGGATCGGATTACACCGTTTTTTGCCTATCCGGCCGAGATTCGGAAAGTAATTTACACGACCAACACGGTGGAATCGCTGAACATGTCGCTGCGTAAAATCATCAAAATGCGGGGTTCGTTTCCGAACGAGGAGGCGGCTCTGAAGCTGTTATACCTAGCGTTGAAAAATGCCTCCAAAAGATGGACGAGGCCGGTACAGGATTGGTGTGCCGCGCTGAACCGCTTCACCGTTCTCTGGCCGGACCGCATGCCGGCGGGGGAGCGCGCGTGACAGTTAGCGCCAGCCTTGCGCGAGAAAATTTCGTGAAACAGAGCTATGGAAATGACGGAGCTATGGAAAGCCAACACCAGGCTTTCCACATCTCCTTGGAAATCTCGCAGAAGACGCGAGATTCCCACATTCCCACAGCTCCGGCGACGGGTTGTTTTAATGGAACGAAAAAGGACTCAAAAAGAAAAAACCGAAGGCCGTTTACACAAAAATCTTGACACCGCCGGTGCCACGGACCATCCGAGCTACCCGCGGTTTGCGCGGCTTCCTGCGCAGCGATGCCGCGCTTGCGGAGCTCTCGATATCTCGTGGTACCTCGTTTCCACTGCTTCCAGACCATCGACCGAAGTCGACGTCGGAGCCATTTCTCCAGCTTGCCGAGCACTTCCGGTGTTTCGCATCGCCCGAAGTAGCCGATCCATCCGCGGAGATACCCCGCTACGTCATGGACCATTTGGACGAGGCTTATGCCCCGTGTCCGCCGCGTTAGTTCCCGGACTCGCTCCTTGAATCGCACGACCGCTTTCGGCGCCAAGCGCCTCTTCGGCTGTTTATGATTCGTGAAGCTGAAACCCAGGAATTTCCGTTCCCATGGTCGTGCCACTGCACTCTTCGCGCTGTTCACTCGTAGCTTGAGCTTTGTCGTGAGGAGTCGCGTCACGCTGCTCATCACTCGTTCGCCGGCCCGCCGACTGCGGACGTAAATGTTGCAATCATCCGCATATCGTGTGAACCGGTGTCCGCGCCGCTCCAGCTCCTGATCCAGTTCGTTGAGTACGATGTTCGATAGCACGGGCGAAAGAGGACCACCTTGCGGCGTTCCTTCCTCGAGCCGGACTCACCAGCCCGTTCTCCATTTCTCCGGCTCGCAAGAACGCACGAATCAGTTTCAGCAAACGCTTATCGCTGACCCTTTCGGCGATCCTCGCTAGTCAATCGGTTGTGATTGACCCGGTCGAAAAATTTCTCGAGATCCAGATCTACCACCCAGCGGTAGCCTGCGGCTTGATATTGCTGCGCCTTCTCCACCGCCTGATGTGCCGATCGCTTGGGCCGAAACCCATAGCTGTGTTCAGAGAACGTTCCAGTCCCAACTCCTCTGCAGTACTTGCATCGCCGCCTGCTGGATGAACCGATCCAGCACTGTCGGGATGCCCAGTTTGCGCACCCCGCCGTCCGGCTTCGGGATTTCCACTCCGTCTTACCGGTTGCGGCTTGATAGGTTCCACTGAAGCAGTTGTTTCCGAATTGCTGGCCAGTGCTCTTTTAGGTGCCCAGGCAGCTGATCGACAGTCATCCCGTCGATGCCCGGACTCCCCTTGTTGGCTTTCACTCGTCGTCAACGCCTGCTTGCAGTTTTCCCGCTCGCAGACTTCTTCCATCCACTGCTCGGTATGCCGGACTTTCTGCTGTGCGTTTCGCCACATTCCGATTCGGTCCCTCCCTCGGAGGCCGTTGGGGCTGCACCCCTACTCTCCTCCGGAAAGGCCAGACTGTACTGGCTTTTCTGCCGCTTGTCGGTGCTTGAGTTGCGCCGCGTACTCATCGCTCCCTTTATCCCCTTGCGGGGACCGTTCGGGCCTTCGCCGCTTGCGCAGCTAATACGCCCTCTGCTGACTTCTGCCACCCGGTCAGGACGATCTCTCGCTCCTCAGTCTCGAATTCCGAGACGACGGCAGATCTCCCGAGGTAAGCTCGACCGCCCTCGACGCGCAACCGCTGGATTTACATTCAGTGCCCTTGATGGATATGGGACTTCGCTGCCATTGGCCAGCTCGTCCGAACACTGCCTGCCTCATATCCAGTTCTTGTTCATCGGCTCGCGTCTTTGCTCCGCGCTTCTTTCAGGCCCCGCCTCGCGGCGAGTGTTATTTCACCCTTGCGCTTCGCTATCACTTCACGTCCATCACGTTGTGAAGAGGACTTGCACCTCCTAGCTGTCAAGCATGCTCGGCACACCAAAACAAAGGGCGCGGCAATTAGCCGCGCCCCTTTTCTTCGGATCGCTTTTCGATCTTGCAAAATTACTTCAGGAACACCACTTCCCGCAGTTGATCGCGGCCGACGAAAGTTTTTGACGACCGGAACTTCCCGAACAAGTCCTGAATTTCGCGGTTCTGCAGCACCCGCACCTGGGTAGCGAACGACGCCGCGGGAACCATTTCGATGGTTTGCCCATCGGAAACGCGATAGCGGTGGAAACGCTCGGCCGGACGGCTGTGAAACAGTGCCAGCATCACCCCGCCGGGCTTGAGCATGTCGTAAATGCGAGCCATCATGCGGGTGGCCAGAGCGGGTTCGAAGTAGTCGAGCAAGTCCCACATCAGGATCCCGTTGTAGCTATGCTCGGGATATTGCAGGGAATCTTGCAGAAACTGCTCGGCCAGGGAATCTTTCGTGGGCCGTTCCGCGTTGATGCCCAAGCTGCGCAAGCGTTCTTCCTCGCCGGTGAGAAATGCCCACCAGGTGCGGAGAAGATCGTCGGAGGTGATGCGGTAGCCCTTCTCGGCAAAAAAGGTGAGCGTGGCCTGCCACGCCGGCCCGAGATCCAAAATGGTACCCCGGTTGGTATCGCTGGCGAGCCACAGGAATTCCTTGAGCCCGTTCGATACCCGCGGACTCACGGCGGTGGCCGAATCGAAGTCCTTCGACCGGGCCGACATCGACGCAGAACCAGCGGGATCGGCCGCGCGTACTTTGGCCATCCAACCCATGACTAGCTCGCCGCCTTGTCACCTGCTGATCGGGTGGCACGGAGCACCGCCGGAGTAACCGAACTGGTAGGCGGCGCAACGGAAACAGCAGCGGGAGCAGGAGCGGCCGGCAGAGCTGTTGGCTCGGATGTGCCGGACTGGGTGGTGATGCCTGCATCGCCGTTGCCGTTCGTGGAAGCGTGTTCGACCGCCAAATTTTCATCGGGCTTAGCGGCGGCCTTGCGAATGTCCATATCGACGTGGCCTTTGAACAGCGCTCCGTCCTCAATCTGAATGTGCTTCGAGGATAGATTGCCGCCCACTCGACTCTCCCGGCCCAACTGGATTCGGTCGCTAGCAAACAAATTGCCAGTGAGCGAGCCCTGGACCAGAATTTCGCGGGCTTGGATGTCTGCCTGGACCCGCCCGTTCGGGCCGACCACAACGAGCGAGTTTTCCAGACGGACATTTCCGTTCATTTCACCGTCGATATATAGATCCGATGTTCCCGAGAGTTCGCCGCGGAAACGGAGGCCTGGACCGACGCGTGAAGTTTCGACGGCGGACGGCGCGCTTACGGCTGTGGGAAGAGCAGCGGAGACAAATGCGGGTGCATTTACGAATGTGGACTTCGGCGCTTCAACGCTAACTTCATTATTTGATTTATTAGGACCGGAGGTAGGCTTCGCCTCGGATGATTTATTCCACATATAAGGTTCTCCCTGACGCATGATCCGGGCCCGGAGCCGGGGGGTGGGAGTCCGGATTGCGGCTGCCAAACTATAGTACAGGAGTCAAGGCAAGTAAACGCCGAGGTTCTGGTGGTCCTGCACCAGTTGGTACCGTGCCGTTTTCGCCCCATCCGGGGGCTAAGTTGCCACTCCCCTGCCCCGGACGGCATGGCCCCCGGCCGGTCCTGGGTGGCGGGCGGGACCGGGCCAACGGCAAACCTATCGAATGGCTTTTTACTTCTGGTTCTTTGCCGCGTGCTGTACCTGCACGAGGATCTGGTCCAGATCGGCACGCTCGAAGAGCCGGCCATTGGCGACCACTGCGGAAATCTTGCGGGAGTTGTGAATATCGTCGAGCGGATTCGCGCTGAGCAGGACCAAGTCCGCCACCTTACCCTCTACCACCGATCCGTAGGAGCGCTCCAGGCCCAGGAACTTGGCGGGGTTGCTGGTGGCGGTTTGCAGCGATTCCATGGGGGTAAAACCGGCTTCGACGAAATAGGCGAGTTCGTCGTGCAAGCTGAATCCTGGCAGCACGTAGATGGCCGGCGCGGTGTCGGTCCCCGCGAGGAATGGAACGCCGGCACGATGCATTAAGCCTATCATTTGCAGGTTCTTGGCGACGTACTGCCGGCGCAGCGCGAGCGGATCGTGCTGCAGGTCCGGCATCATTTGATCCCTGAAGCGAGCCCAGGTGACGGCACGCCAGTACGCCGGGACGTATGGAGCAAGCGGTGGATGGTTCCAATCCAGCAGATCGAGGAGTTCCCCGCCGTGCTGCCAAACCATCGTGGGCACTTGCCAGGTTTGATGCTCCGCGAGCAGACCGATAAGCGCGTCGCACCGCGCGGGATCCTGGGTGCTCAGTAAAATCTCCATGGTGCCTTGGCCGCGAACGAATTTGTCCTCTTCCGTCGAGCAGCCTTCGAAAATACCCATCAGGTGCTCGACGCTTTTTTGTCCGGCGGCAACCGCCTCGCTGAGCCGAACGGTGTCCGGCACGTGACCGACGATCGGCAGACCCACCTTGTGCGCCTCGGCGGCCGCGGCGAGATACGCGTCGTGCGAGATCACCGATTGCACTTTGATGAAGTCGGCGCCTTGCGCTTTCAGCGAATCGACGGCGGCCACGGCGCTGGCCGGCGTGGTCACTCGGACCGAACTGGGGAAGCGCAGCCCCTTGCCGTCCGGCAGATCGGCGTCGAGCATCGGGCCAGAGACAACCATGCGCGGACCGATGATTTCGCCGGCGGCGATTTGCTTGCGCCAGGCCAATAGGATTGGAAGGTCGCCGCCCATGTCGCGCACGCCAGTCACCCCGTTGGCAACGAAGAGCGGCAGGATGATCTCGCGTCCGCCGGGAAACCAATTCCCGAACGCGGTGTGTACGTGCATATCCCACAGGCCAGGGATCAGATACTGCCCGTGGGCGTTGATCACCCGCGCGACTTTAGGCTCACGAAAGGTCGCCGCATCCGCCACGGCGGTGATCCGAGCGCCTTCCACCACTACGGTGCGATCCGGCTGAACGGACTGGGTGCCCGGATCGATCACGGTTATGTGCGTGATGACGATCGGCGTAGCCGCGATTTTGCCGAATGAGGCGAGCGAGCCAAAGAGCGCGGCAAGCAACAGCCAAACGGAGAGCAGCGACGGTCTCATGGACTGAGAAATTACTACGGCGTGGGAAGAATGGAAAGCCTCAGTCGGGCGGGGCCTAAATCGCGAGCGCTTAGCCAGCGGCGGTAACTGGGGCCAGGATCATAGATGTCGCGGCGGGGGCATGACGATTCTCCCACCACGCGGAGAGCATGCCGGCGAACTCATGGAAGAAGATGGAACGGCCCTGGTGGCTCTCCCACCAGCGGTCGGGATTGTAGTTGGTATCCGGCGCGGACACCACCAGCAAGGTGGTGCCCGGCGGAAGCACTCGTTCAAATATGTAACGCGAGCGGCGAGTGTGGTAGTTCGAGGTGACCAGCAGGATTTTCTTCCAGCCGCGCTCGTGGATCAGGTGCGCTATTTCCGCCGCTTCCTCTTGGGTGTTGGCGGCGTGATGGGGGAAACGGACGATGGCATTTTCCGGCACCCCGCGCTCTTTCAAGTCATGCAGCATCAGATCCGCGACGGTGGCGTAGGGACGTAGGAACCTGCCGCTGGCGACCACCCGCGGGGCATCGCCCGCGCGATAGAGCTGGGCGGCGCGTTCGGCACGTTCCGCGAAGTAGTTATCGTCGCTGAGGATGACGATCGCGTCGGCAGTGCCCGGCGCATCGTCAACGATCCAGAATTCGCCGGCCATGCGCAGCAAGGGATGGCGCGCCAGGTAGACCAGAAAAACCAGGCACAGAAAAAATATCAGGAAGATCAAACGGGAGATGATTCCGCCACGCTGCCTGCCGCGGTAACCGATGGTCCGCCTGGGGCTTACGGAAGTAGAAGTGATATGGCGAGCTCGGGAAGTCAGTGGGGTCTCTCGTTGCGCGGCTTCATCGCCGGGCAAACGTGCTCAAAGATGCTTTCATGGTGGTTTCCATTGCCTTTCACGAGCGCTTCGCGCCGCCATCGATCACCCGCAACCTCTCGGCAGCAGCTTCGGGCAACAAGCCATTGAAATAGACTTCCTTAATGCTGTAGGACTTGCTGCGCGATTGCACGATCGGCAGTACTTCGATGTGCCAGTGATAGTCGCTCGAAATCGTTCGCCAGTAATCGGCTAATTCGCCTTTAGTTTGCCCCTCGTTCGGCGAGGTGTGCACCACCAGATGATAATCCTGGGAGACCTGACGCAGGCGGCGAAGCATCCGCCCGAGGATCGCCGCGAGGTTGCCGCGATTGGCGCCCGGCAGCGGCGCTTCGAACTGATGATTGTGCGGGCGCGGCATAATCCAGAATTCGTAAGGGACGCGCGAAGCATAGGGGCAGAACGCCACGTAATCCCCCTGGCTATCCACCACTCGCTTTCCGGTCCGCTCTTCCTGGCGCAGGATGTCGCAGAAGACGCAGCGTTCCCGGTCGCGAAACCATTCCCGGGCGGCGCGCAGTTCGTAGAGAATTCGGCGCGGGACAAAGGTGGTAGCAGTGACCTGCGAGTAGGAGTGCGTCCAGTCCTCGCCCGCCAGCAACCCCTTGTTCTTGAAAACGGTGATGTATTTGAATCGGCCATCGCGTTTCAGGTCGGTGATCCGCGCGGCCCACGCGTCCATCACCCGGACGATTTCTTCGTCGGCCATGTCCGCGAGGCTGCGCCCGTGGTCAGGACTCTCGATCACGATTTCGTCGGCCCCGACCAGCGCCATGCGATCGTAAATCCCGTCGGCGGCGCGCTCCGGTTCGCCTTCAATGCGATACAGCGGACGCACGCTGGGAATCACCCGCACTTGCCAGTCGGGTCCGGCCGGAGTTTCGAAGAGCACTTGGGAATGCGCCGGCGCCGCTGCCGTCGAAGGTCCACCGTTGGCCGCACATAACGGGCAGGGGTTGGCTGGCGGACGCTCCTGGGGAGGATGTCCGACGATCACCCAACTGCGAGTAATGGGGTCTTTGCGAAGTTCCATGGCACGGGCCGACTTCTTGGCTTCGGAATTCTAGCGAATTAACCGCAGGCGAGCAAACGCGCGACAACGCGCTGTTTCTAAAGTGTGCAGCGCGGGGTTAGCGCGTGTAGTGCGTGGGCGTTGGGCCCACTTCCAAGCGGTGGCGATTCCAGATGGCCCCTTCGCGGGTGTACTGCGCCATCTCGAAATCCTGGGTCAGTTCCAGGCAGTCGGTGGGGCAGGCATCTTCGCAGAGTCCGCAAAACATGCAGCGCGACGTATCGTAGGTAAAAGTGGTGAGAACTTTGCGGCGGGTGGCGTCGTCACGCTGCCAGCCGACGACGATCAAATTTTCCGGGCACGCCAGCGCGCACAGATTGCAGGAGATGCACAGCGATTCGCCGGTCTCCGGATTGATGTTCAGGCGCGGCGCGCCGCGGTAGCGTTCGGCCACCATAGGCCGCTCTTGAGGGTATTGCTCGGTGTAGATGTTTTTGGTGTTTTGATACCGAAACGTGAGCCACAGGCCCTGGAGCAGATCGACAAGAAAGAGACGACGCAGCAGCTTTTTCATTGTGAGCCAAGTCTGCCGGGGGTAGCCACGGAAGTCAAGCCGTTCGCACGGACGCTAAAAACCAACGGCAACTCCGACTTGGGCTGGCCTAAGCCGCCGCTTGCGAGTTCCCTCCTCGTGCCGTGCACCGAGGGATGCGGTGAAGCTGCGTGGTATTCTTCCAGCGATGAGCCATGGCGGCGAATTGGATTTGGAATTGATGGGCGTGGCGCTCCACGAGGCGCGCGAGGCGGCGCTGGCGGACGAGGTACCGATCGGCGCGGCGGTGGTCGTAGACGGGCGAGTGATCGCGCGCGCTGGCAATCGCACCCTGCGCGACGGCGACCCAACCGCCCACGCGGAAATGGTGGCGCTGCGAGCGGCGGCGCAGGAGATCGGCAACCATCGGCTGCTCGGCGCGACCATGTACGTAACTCTGGAGCCCTGCGCGATGTGCGCTGGCGCAATGATCCAAGCGCGAATTGTGCGCGTGGTCTACGGCGCGGACGATCCCAAGGGCGGCGCGGTACGTTCCTGCTTCGAAGTGCTGAACCATCCCCGGCTGAATCATCAAGTGCAGGTGACCGCGGGAATCCTGGAGGAGGAATCGGCGGCGCTGTTGCGCGAATTTTTCGCAGCGCGCCGCGGCATAAAGTGAAGTGACGCAAAGTGACGCCTTCAGCGTCCGTAGTGAGCCACCAAGACTGCCTTTCCCAGCAGATGGTCCTGCGCGGTGGAAACCACCATCGCCCCGCTGGATGAAGGGGCCACGTCCAGCTTCGCCACACTCAACGCGTAGATTGTAAAAGTATATCGATGCGGCGGATCGCCCTTGTCCGGGCACGGACCGTGATACGCATCGTTGCCCAGATCGGTGCGGCCCATTCGGGCGCCCGAGGGCAGCAGGGAACCGTGCTCGGCGCCAGCCCCCATGGGTAGTTTGTCGACGTTCGCGGGCAGGTCGTAGACCACCCAGTGCCACCATCCCGAAGGCGTGCTTTTCTCATCAGGGTCAAACAACGTCAGCACGAAGCTCTTGGTCCCAGCTGGCGCGCCGCTCCACTGTAGCGCAGGCGACTTATTGCCACCGCTGCACCCGAAAACATTCGCGGTATAGACCAATGGGACGCTAACCGCTAGCTGCGCATCCGGGCTCGAAAGCACAAACTCGGGCGCGGACGCAGCCGCCGATATCCCCGCTGGCGTCGCGACCACACCGAGCAGCGCCGCCACGGCGACCCCGAACACCCACAAGCGCAAACGGTCGGTCAGCCTGCCGGTCATTATTGCCAATATTTCGCCCTCCCCTGATCGCGGCAACCCGCGCCGCAAATCGGCGACTTCGGCTTCCCTATCAGTGGTGGTTCAACGCCCAGATGTACGCGGCCAACGCCAATACCTGTTCGTGCGTGAGTTGCGACCCGCCCATCGGCGGCATCGGGCTGCGATATTTCTTGGGCTGCAGCACGCCCTGGGTTATCGTTTTCGCGATTCCGGGATAGCTGCCATCGCTCCATAACCATTTGTTGGCCGTTAGACTGGGCCCCAACGGACCGCCGCCAGCACTCACGCCATGGCAACCGGCGCACGCCGCTCCCGCCACTTGGCCGTGGTAAATGCTGTTCCCAAGAGCAACCATCGTCCGCGTAGCCCCGGGGGGAACGCGAAGAGCCGGTGTCGCTGTTGCGGCTGAACCCGCATCCTGGTTCGTGCCTTCCGGCGGCTTGGCAGCCACTTGCACTGCTTTGCCGGCCGGGGCCGACAGACTCGGACACGCCGTGAATTTCGCAGCGCCGCCGTCCGAGCCGGCGCCGCCGATGTAGGTGATTCGGTAGATCCGTCCGCGAATATCGTCAGAAACGTAGAGCGATCCATCCGGCCCAACAGCCAGGCCGCTGGGACGATGCACCGCGCCCTCCGGCGTCTTGACCGCCCCCGCGAAGCCATCAGCAAACACTTCGCAGCTGCCGGATGCATGGTCCCCGGCCAGCGGCTGATAGACCACGTTGTAGCCGCCTTGCGCATATGGCGCCCGATTCCATGAACCGTGGAACGCGATAAACACGCCCTTGCGATAGCGCGCGGGAAATTGTGTCTTGTCGTAGAACACCATTGCGTTCGGCGCCCAATGCGCGGGAAACGCCGCCACCGGTGCAAGCTTGCTGGCGCAAACACCCACGCGTACCCCGCCGTTGCCGCCGTACTCTGGCGCGAGAACCAGTTTCCGCCGTGGCCCGTCGTAGTAGCACTCCGGCCAGCCGTAGTCGCCGCCCTGTTTCAACAGCATCATCTCTTCGGCCGGCAGCGTTGCCTCCTGCTCCGGTTTGAAAAAAGCAGGCCAATTGGTATAAAGCTGGTCGCGTCCGTGCTGCGTTATAAAAATGCGCTGGCCAGCCGTGTCGATCCCAAAGCCTTCGGCATTGCGTATCCCAGTGGCAAATCGCTCCGCCGGTGAAAATGTTTGGTCAGTTTTGTTGGCGTCGTAACGCCAGATGCCGCCGCGCGTCTCCAGTTCCGTGCACGGGTTCGCGCCCATCGACCCAGGCGTCCGATTTTTCGGCTGGCAGGAATTAGTCGCGGTAGCGACGTCCACGTACATCGATCCATCTTCGGTGATGGCGAAGGGATGCATCGGATGGTCGCCGCCCAGCGGCAATCCGGAGACGACGGTATCCGCAGGATCGAGCGGCACGATCGACCCGGCAGGCAGCGAATATCGCACGATTCGGTCGTTGATCTCCGCGTATACCGACCCCTTATACAGGGCGATGCCCGTGCCGCCGGCGCCGCCGCTCTGCACGGTCTCGCCAAAGCGTTCATTTACATCGGCCTTTCCCGCGCCGGTGCTGTCTTTCAGCGCGACCAGGAACCCGCCGGCGTGCGGCGTGTCGTGATCGTAGTAGTCGCCGGACCAGGTATTGACGTAAACCACTCCGTCCGCCGTGACCACCAGGTGGCGGGCATGACCAATACCGTCGGCAAATACCGTCGCGCAAAAACCGCTGGATAACTTCAACCCGCTGTCATCGCTCGGGCACGCTTTGCTCTTGGTAGCAGCATCCACCTTGGCTTGACTTTGCGCCGATGCCAACGGGCACCCAACGCAGCACACGGTAAACGCAACGATGGCGGTCAAAACAGCTCGAATCAAACTGGACAATCGCATGGAGCATTCTCCGAAAGATCGAATACGCGAAACGAGGACATTATGATCGAGAAATAGAACATCGCAATTGAAAAGTACGCCCTGTCAGGCGGCCAACAATACATTCAAAACACTATAGAAAAAACTGGCCTGCCCCGCGGATGTCGGGACAGGCCAGCGTGTGTCTACGGCAAAGCCGCTAGGGAATGACGCTTATTGCTGTGTGTCCACCATCACCTCGCCCGTGTTCGGATTCAACAACAGCTTTCCACCGCGCGGATGCTGGAAGTCAAACCTGCGCATGGCAATTGCCACGGATTGGGTTCGTAGCCCAACAATTGTGCCGGAAAAACCTCCACTCCCCAGTTCTACAAAATTAACCAGACTGCAACAGACGCGTAACGTCAGAGAAGATTCGGTCGACTAGGATCAGAGGTTGACCTGCAACGCTGGCGCCAAGGAGCCAAGGAGAAGACGACACCATGCTGCCCCCTAAACTGATTCTCGCCCCGATCGATTTCAGCGAGCCTTCGCGCGAGGCATTGAATGTCGCCGCCGACATGGCCTCGCGCTTCGGCGCGGAATTGTTGCTCGTGCATGTGGTTCCGGCCGTTTCGGACCTACCCGGGGCCGTGTCCATCTTCAAGGAAGCCGAGTACGACCAAAGCCTCGCCGACACCGCGACGCAACAACTCTCCGAGCTCGCCGCCGCACTGGCGTCGAAAAACCTCAAAGTGAGGACGGAAGTCGGAACATCGAATGACGTGGGCATGGAGCTGGTACGAATCGCCAAGCATAGCGCTACGGACATGATCATCATCGCCACGCACGGCATGACCGGCTGGCGCGAAATGGCCTTCGGCACTGTAGCTGAAAAAGTCGTCAAGCAGGCGGAGTGCCCGGTCCTGGTCTTACGTAGTAAAGCAGCGCAAGATGCGGACCAGAAATCGAAAACCGCCTCCGCCGCCTAGTCCGTCTGCCTCTGGACGCATCCTTCAACCGCCGGCGGTCTAGATTCTCTCTTGGATATCCAGCAAATTTATCGACGATGGGGGCGCTGAGCGAAGCGAAGTGGGTGCCCCAGGTTTCGATTGTCACACCTGGGTTCTCTACGTTTTCGACTTGGCCTTGTTTTGCGTACTGCCCCGACACTCCGGTCGGAAAAAACTCCAAATCAAAAATCATCCCACGAACAATGACGACCAACGATTTACCTGGATTTGCGGATGCCGGCGGGCACCGATGGCTCGGCGTGGAACCCCTTCTCGACGTGGATTTACGACGGGCTATCCGCTGCGGCCAACTAACTTCTGGAATTCAGGGTCGTCGTGCAGAAGATCGAGATCGGGATCTTGCGCTGCCCAATCCCGATTGCCATGTCCGGCCGCAAAGGCCTTCTTGAGCGCCTCGAGCGCTTCCGTCTTTTTGCCAAGGATGCCGTAGGTGCACGCGGCGTTGTAGAGGGTGTTGGGATCGCTGGGGCGAAGGGCGACGGCGGTCTGGAGGTGGCGAATGCTCTCGTCAGCGTCTTGTTTCAAATAGGCGAGTTGGGAAGCCAGCAAGATCCGGGCACGCACGTCTTCCGGCACCAGCTCGAGTTGTTGGCGGATGACCCTGATCATCCGCTCGCGGATATGCTCGGATTCCTTCTTTCGTCCCAGGCGGTCCATCGCCCCGTAATACGGGACATAAGCATTATAGTCGTCCCCGTTGGCTTCGAGCGCTCGTTCGACGAGCGCCGCAGCCTCTTCGTAACGACCCGAGGTGAAATAAGCCCGGCCGAGGATACTCCAGGATCCCTCACAGTCGGGTTTGCGCCCGATGGCCCGTTGGGCCAGCAGCCCAGCTTCGTCATATTTCTTCTGGGCATAGCGGATGCGCGCGAGCGCTACCAACACTTCCGGTGTGTCGGGCGCCAGCGCGGTGGCTCGGTCGCAGGCTGCCAGTCCGCGTTCAATCCATTTGGGGTTCTGTTCGCGAAGCTCGTAAATGATCCCGCACAGGTGCGCAATCCCGGCGTGGGCCAGCGCGAAATTGGGGTCCAACTGGATGGCTTGTTCGAACATCTGCAGGCCGTAGTCCATATTCTCGCGGCGCGTGTAGCTGCGTCCACGCAAATAAAAATCGTAGGCCAGGGGGTTTTCGGTGGGCTTGCGCGCGATGGTTTTTTCTTCTTGCGGCGTCAGCGTAATCCGCAGGGCCTGGGCGATACTTCGCGCGATTTCCTCCTGGATGGCGAAGACGTCTTCTAGTAGCCGGTCGTATCGCTCGGCCCAGACGGAATGCCGCGTAGCGGCTTCCACCAGCTGGGCGGTGATGCGCACCCGGTTACCAGCGCGGCGGATGGAACCTTCCAGCACATAGGTGGCGCCAAGCTGCTGACCCACCTGTTGCGCGGTGACCGGCTTGTCGCGGAATCCGAGCATCTCCGAGCGGGGAAAGATTTCCAGTTTCGCGATCTTAGAAAGCTCGGTGACGATATCCTCAGTAATCCCGTCGCGGAAATATTCGTCCTCTTTCGCGCCACTCTGGTTTTCGAAGTACAGCACCGCGACTGATTTCTGCTTGGCTGCCACCACGTGTGCCCCGGAACCGGGAACGCTCTTCTCAGCACCGGGCAGACGGCTGGATTCGATGTCGCGACCGAGGCGCTTGAGGTCGGCGCGGAGTTCGGCAGCCGTCTGGCAGCGCAGGCCGGGGTCTTTCTCGAGCGCCTTCTCGATAATCTCTCCGAGCTTCGCCGGCAGTTCCGGGTTCAAACGCACTGCCGGAATTGGCGCTCGGCTGAGAATGGCTTCGAAAATCACCGCGGTACTCTCGCCGCGGAAGGGCAAGCTGCCGGTGGCCATCTCGTACAACACGGTGCCGAACGAGAAGATGTCCGAGCGCGCATCCAACTCGCGGGCCCGCGCCTGTTCCGGCGACATGTACGCCACCGTTCCCAGGGTGCTACCCGGACTGGTGAGATGTTCGGGGGAAACAAAATCCTCGGTCGCTGAGATCAACGGGGATGCCGTCGCCAGCGTTTTCGCCAAACCAAAATCGAGGATCTTCACCACCCCGCGCTTGGTGATGAAGATATTCGCGGGCTTGATGTCGCGATGAATGATCCCTTCCGAGTGCGCCGCATCCAGCGCGTCGGAAATCTGGATGCCCACGTCGAGTAGCAGCTCCAACGGGAGCGGCTTGCCGCTGATGCGATGCTTCAGGGTCAGGCCGTCGAGAAACTCCATGGCGATAAACCATTGGCCGTCGCGTTCGTCAATTTCATGAATGGTGCAAATGCTGGGATGGTTGAGTGCCGATGCGGCGCGAGCTTCGCGGCGGAATCGCTCCAGCGCAGTGGCATCCGCGGAGACATCGTTGGGAAGAAACTTTAGGGCGATTACGCGGCCGAGATTCAAGTCCTCGGCTTTGTAGACCACACCCATGCCCCCGCCGCCGATCTTTTCCAGGATGCGGTAACGCGAGATGGTGCGGCCGATGATGGGAGAGGTATCAGCCATTAGCCCGTGCATTCTACGCCAGCGTCTCGATGCAGGCAATCGTGCGCCACTGGATCACTGGATCAGAACAGCTAGGCCCTACGACGCGGGGTGTTCGCTGCGGGCGACTAATTTCTGGAATTCAGGGTCGTCGTGCAGGCAATCGAGATCGGGATCTTTGGCGGCCCAATCTCTTAGGCCGTATCCGGCGGCAAAGGCCCTTTTTAGCGTCTCGAGCGCTTCTGCCTTTTTCCCAAGCACGCCGTAGGTGCACGCAGCATTGTAGAGAGTATTGCTATCGTTGGGGCGCAGGGCGACGGCGGTCTGCAGGTGCCGGACGCTTTCCTCCGGCTCCCCAAAATTGGCAAGGTTGACCGCCAGCAGGATGCGGGCGCGCACGTCCTCCGGAACCAGTTCCAATTGTTGTCGCAGGACCCCGGTCATGCGCCTCCGGACATCTGCCGCCTCCCTTTTACGCCCCAACCGATTGAGGGCGCCCGAGTATGGAATAAAGGTGTTGTAGTCGTCTCCATTGGCTTCCAGCGCCCGCTCGGTGAGCGCGGCAGCTTCCTCAAAACGGCCGGAGGCGAAATAGGATCGGCCCAGCAGGTTCCAGGATCCTTCACAGTCGTTCTTGTGTTCGATCGCGCGCTGGGCCAGCGTCGCGGCTTGGTCGTATTTCTTCTGCGCATAAAACATGCGCGCGTGTGCGACCAGCACTTCCGGCAGGTCGGGTGCCAGGGCAGCGGCTCGGTCACAGGCAGCCAATCCCCGCTCGATCCACTTCGGGTCCTGCTCGCGAGTCTCGTAGATCCGCCCGCACAGCTGGGCAATTCCGCCGTGCGCCAGGGCGAAATTGGGGTCAAGCTGGATGGCTTGTTCGAACATCTGCAGGCCGTAGTCGATATTTTCGCGCCGCGAGTAGCTTCTTCCCCTTAGATAAAAATCATACGCTTGGGGGTTTTCTGTGGGCTTGCGCGCGAAGTTTTTTTCTTCCTGCGGCGTAAGCGTGATGCGCAAAGCCTGGGCGATACTGCGCGCGATTTCCTCCTGGATGGCGAACACGTCTTCCAGTTGGCGGTCGTAGCGCTCGGCCCAGACGGACGTCCGCGTCGAGCCTTCCACCAGTTGTGCGGTGATCCGCACGCGATTGCCGGCGCGGCGGATCGAGCCTTCCAGGACATAGGCGGCGCCGAGTTGCTGGCCCGCCTGTAACGCGGTTACTGGCTTGTCGCGGAATGCAAGCATCTCGGAGCGCGGGAAGATTCGCAGTTGTTTGATCTTCAGGAGCTCGGTGACGACATCCTCAGTAATCCCGTCGCGGAAGTATTCGTCCTCTTTCGCGCCACCCTGGTTTTCGAAGTACAGCACCGCGACTGATTTTTGTTGGGACGCGGACGGATGCGCCCCCGAGGCCGAGGCGCTCTTCTCCGCGGGCGAGCGGCTGGATTCGGTGTCACGCTTCAGGCGTTTCAGGTCGGTGCGGAGTTCGGCAGCCGTCTGGCAGCGCAGGTCGGGGTCTTTCTCGAGCGCTTTCTCGATAATCTCTCCGAGCTTCGCCGGCAGTTCCGGGTTCAAACGCACTGCCGGAATTGGCGCTCGGCTGAGAAGAGCTTCGAAAATCACCGCGGTACTCTCGCCGCGGAAGGGCAAGCTGCCGGTGGCCATCTCGTACAGCACGGTACCGAACGAGAAGATGTCCGAGCGCGCATCCAACTCGCGGGCCCGCGCCTGTTCCGGCGACATGTACGCCACCGTTCCCAGGGTGCTACCCGGACTGGTGAGATGTTCGGGGGAAACAAAATCCTCGGTCGCTGAGATCAACGGGGATGCCGTCGCCAGCGTTTTCGCCAAACCAAAATCGAGGATCTTCACCACCCCGCGCTTGGTGATGAAGATATTCGCGGGCTTGATGTCGCGATGAATGATCCCTTCCGAGTGCGCCGCATCCAGCGCGTCGGAAATCTGGATGCCCACGTCGAGTAGCAGCTCCAACGGGAGCGGCTTGCCGCTGATGCGATGCTTCAGGGTCAGGCCGTCGAGAAACTCCATGGCGATAAACCATTGGCCGTCGCGTTCGTCAATTTCATGAATGGTGCAAATGCTGGGATGGTTGAGTGCCGATGCGGCGCGAGCTTCGCGGCGGAATCGCTCCAGCGCAGTGGCATCCGTGGAGACATCGTTGGGAAGAAACTTCAGGGCGATTACGCGGCCGAGATTCAAGTCCTCGGCTTTGTAGACCACACCCATGCCCCCGCCGCCGATCTTTTCCAGGATGCGGTAACGCGAGATGGTGCGGCCGATGATGGGAGAGGTATCAGCCATTGGCCCGTGCATTCTACGCCAGCGCCTCGATGCAGGCAATCGCGCGCCACTGGATGAGAACAGCTACGTCCTACGACGCGGGGCGTTCGCTGCGGCCGACGAGTTTCTGGAATTCAGGGTCGTCGTGCAGAAGATCGAGATCGGTGTCGGTGGCAGCCCAACCAGGGTTGCTGTAGCCTGCTGCAAACGCCTTCTTAATGGTGTCCAGCGCTTCTGCCTTTTTCCCAAGGATACCGTAAGTGCAGGCGGCATTGTAAAGGGTGTTAGGATCGCCGGGCCGAAGCGCAACCGCGGTCTGCAACTGGCGGATGGTCTCGTCCGCGTCTTGTTTCAAGTAGGCGAGGTTGCCGGCCAACAAGATGCGCGCGCGCACGTCTTCCGGCACCAGCTCGAGCTGTTGGCGGAGGACCTTGATCATCTGATCGCGGACGTGCTCCGCGTCCTTCTTGCGTCCCAGCAGTTCCAGGGCGTTGAGATAGGGAATATAAGTATTGTAGTCATCGCCGTTGGCTTCGATGGCCCGCCCGGTCAGCGCTGCGGCCTCTTCGTAACGGCCGGAGGCGAAAAAGGTCCGGCCGAGAATGTTCCAGACTCCTTCACAGTCTGGCTTGCGCTCGATGGCATGCTGGGCCAGCAGCGCGGCGTCGTGAAATTTCTTCTGCGCGTAAAAGAGGCGGGCGTGCGCCACCAGCACCTCCGGCAGGTCGGGCGCAAGCGCGGTGGCGCGGTCGCAGGCAGCCAATCCCCGCTCGATCCATTTGGGGTTCTGCTCGCGAATTTCGTAGATGAGCCCGCAGAGGTTAGCGATCCCGGCGTGCGCCAGAGCAAAATCGGGGTCCACCTGAATGGCCTGTTCAAACATCTGCAGGCCGTAGTCGATATTTTCGCGGCGCGAGTAGCTTCTTCCCCTCAGATAAAAATCGTAGGCCTGGGGGTTTTCGGTGGGCTTGCGCGCGATGGTTTTTTCTTCCTGCGGCGTTAGGGTGATGCGCAGGGCCTGCGCGATGCTCCGCGCGATTTCCTCCTGGATGGCGAACACGTCTTCCAATTGGCGGTCGTAGCGCTCGGCCCACACCGAATGCCGGGTCGAGGCCTCGACCAACTGCGCGGTGATCCGCACGCGGTTACCCGAGCGGCGGATCGAACCTTCCAGCACGTAGGCGGCGCCAAGCTGCTGGCCCACGTGAAGGGCGGTAACCTGCTTATCGCGGAAGGCAAGCATCTCCGAACGGGGAAAGATCTGCAATTGCTTGATCTTCAACAGCTCGGTGACGATGTCTTCGGTAATTCCGTCGCGGAAGTATTCATCCTCTTTCGCGCCACTCTGGTTTTCGAAGTACAGCACCGCGACCGATTTTTGCTGAGCGGCCGCCGGGTGCGTGCCGGAACCCGGCGCGCTGGAGCCCGAAGCGCTCTTCTCGGCGGCGGGCCTCCGGCTGGATTCAATGTCGCGACTCAGGCGCTTCAGGTCCGCGCGAAGTTCGGCAGCGCTCTGGTAGCGCATCTCGCGGTCCTTCTCGAGCGCTTTGGCGAGAATGTTGTCAATGGCTACAGGCAGGCGCGCATTTGACTCCTTCGCGGGTGCCGGTGTGCCATGCAGAAGTGCGTCGAAAATCACCGCGGAGGTGGCGCCGGAAAACGGAACCGCGCCGGTAGCCATCTCGTAAAGCACCACCCCGAGCGAAAACAAGTCCGACCGGGCGTCCAGTTCTTCGCCTAGCGCTTGTTCCGGAGACATGTACGCCACCGTGCCCATCGAGCTGCCCGGACTGGTCAGTTGGTCGTCACTGAGCAAATGCGAATTCGTGCGCATGGATGTGACGCTGGCCGACTCTCCAGCGGCGTGGCGCAGCGCAGACGCTACCTTGGCCAGACCGAAATCCAGAATCTTTGCCTGCCCGCGATCCACCAGAAAAATATTCGCTGGCTTGATGTCGCGGTGCACGATGCCCTTCGAGTGCGCCGCATCGAGCCCGTTAGCGATCTGAATGCCTAACTGCAAGAGGTCCGATATTTCGATGGGCTTCCCGGCAATACGGTGCTTGAGAGTTTGGCCCTCGAGCAGCTCCATCGCGATAAACGGCCGATCTTCGAATTCTCCAATATCGTGAATGGTGCAGATGTTGGGGTGATTGAGCGCGGAAGCAGCGCGCGCTTCGCGGCGGAATCGCTCGATGGCTTGGGCGTCATGGGAAATATCGTCAGGGAGGAATTTCAGGGCCACACTGCGGCCCAGGCGGGTGTCCTTGGCTTTGTAGACTACCCCCATGCCTCCGCCGCCCAGTTTTTCCAGGACAGCGTAGTGCGAGATGCTGCGGCCGACAATGGATGGAGTATCCGCCACTGGCCGCGTATTCTACGCCAGCGCCTCGACACAGGCAATCGGGGTTGCCCCGACGCTCGCATCGGCCAAAAGTCGCTTGAACCGCATACGTGCCCCCAACTCCCGCAACACCACCGCATCCAGACGATCGCTTTTGCTCCGCGGCATCATCGCTTTCGCAAAATTCCGCACTGCCCGCGGGTTCGCCACCATCACCTCGATTCCTCCCGCGTCACTCAATGCCATCGCGTCGTTTCCATAACCACTCTCACCCGCTTCCCCCGCGGGTGAGGGTCTGGATCAGCTCGGGATGCCCTGCGGGGTATTCGCAAAACTTCACACTACTCTGTTTTTTCCTTCCCGTGCTACCACCAATTCCTCCGCACTCACTTCCAGCCCGACGACTTCCCCTTCCCACACTTCCATCTGTCCATCACCGCCTCCGCGGAGTAGGCTGTGGCTCCGGCTCCCCGACCCTGCGCGGTTTCCAACTGAGCTTGTAAATGCAGGCTCTAGTGGCCTGTGATTCTCTTCAGTTTTCGGAAACTAGGGCGGGGGGCCGATCTACTGACTCAGGGTCTTGGAACTTTCATTCCAGGCCTCGCCCCGCCACGGCCTCCCTCGCCGGGGCTACTCGCCAATTACTCCTCAACGAGTTTCGCTCCATCGTCAAGATACAGGCGCCGCCAATCGTGGCGGAAAAACATCCAAACGCACTCCGCCTCCAAACTCCAAATCCGACCACCACCTCAACCTCAAGCTCTCACCGTTGCCCTTGCCGTTGCAATTGCCTTAGCCCTTGCAGCGGTCCACCGAAGGCGGCTGGGTGCCCCACGTGTCGACTTCACACGTGGGTACTCTTGCTGTTGCTGTTGCTGTTGCTGTTGCTGTTGCTGTTGCCGTTGTCCTTGCTCTTCCCGTTTCCGTCGTGGCCCCGACACTCCTGTCGGAAAAAACCGCTACCAAATCCCCAAACCGAAAAATGCACCCGCCACCGACACTTGTATTTTTGGTTTGGCGAAACGGTAAGTCAAAGAAACGGACGAACTAGCGCGATCCGGCGGACGCCGGTTTTTCAGGGTACAACCGCTCGAACTCTGGGTCCCCATGAAGTAGGGCTAGGTCCGGGTCGCGACGCGCCCAAACCGAGTCTTGAAAACCTGCGTCCCAGGCCTTGCGCAGGGCATCCAGCGCTTCCGCCTTTCTTTGCAGCTTGCAATAGACGCAAGCTGCATTGTAGAGAATCGAGGCTTCGTTGGCGCGCAGCGTGAGCGCCATGCCGAGTTCGCGCAGCGTATCTTCCACCCGGCCCCATTCGACGTAGCAACCGGCCAACAGGACCCGCGCCCGCGCGTCTTCCGGCACTTGTTTCAAGTGGTTTTCGAGCGTCGCCATTCTTCGCTTGGTCATCTCGCGTCGGGCTTCTTCTTTGCCCAGTGCGCCCATCGAGTTCAGTATCGGCACAAAAACGTTGTAGTCCTCACCGCTTGCTTCGATCGCGGCATCCGCAACATCCACCACTTCTTGATAGCGTCCCGATGCAAAAAGGGACCGGCACAGCAGGTAGGACGCGCCTTCGCAGTCGCGCTTGCGTTCCAGGGCCTTTCTCACCATGCGTACCGCTTCGTCATGCAGTTCGGCAGCGTACAGCACCCACGCTTGGCTCACCTGCACTTCGGGCAGGTCCCAGCGCAGCGCCACCGCTTTGCCGGAAGCCTCCCGCGCGCGGTCCACCCACAACTGCTCGCGGCTATAGTTGCAATAGAACATGGCGCAGGCGTTCGCGCAGGCGGCGTAGGCCAGCGCGAAACTGGGGTCGATGGCGACCGCGTTCTCGAACATCTGCAGCGCGAATTCAAGGTCCTGGCGAGTCTGCCGCCGCGCATAGCGCTTGCCGCGCAAGTAGAGGTCGTAGGCTTGCAAGTTTTCCGTGGGCTTGGTGGCCAGGGCTTCGAGCTCCTGCGGCGAAAGCGTGACCCGCAGCGCCTCGGCGATCTTGCGGGCCATTTCGTCCTGAACTTCGAAGACGTCCTTCATTTCACGGTCGAACCGCTCCGACCACACCGGAAAATCGGTCTGCGTATCCACCAGTTGGGTATTGATCCGCAAGCGAGCGCCGGCGCGCCGCAAAGTGCCGGTGAGCACATACGCCGCGCCGAGTTGCTTGCCGATCTGCGTGGGGGTAACCGGCTTGTCGCGGAAAGCTAGAACGGTAGGACGGGAAAAGATGTTCAGGCCGCGAATCTTGGAGAGCTCGGTGATTACGTCTTCCGTGATTCCGTCGCGCAGATATTCGTCTTCCTTGTTGCCGCTTTGATTTTCGAAATAGAGCACCGCAACCGACTTAATGGTCGAGGCCGTCACGATTGGGTTGGACTTCGAGGTGTCCGTCTTCTCGGCCGAAGGGTGGCGGCTCGAATTTATATCGCGCTTGAGTCGCTTCAGGTCGGCGCGGAGCTCCGCGGCTGTCTGGCAGCGCAGGTCCGGGTCTTTCTCCAGCGCCTTCTCGATCACCTCGGAAAGCTTTGCGGGCAGGTCGTGGTTCAAGCGCTCCGGCGGGGTCGGCGTTCGGCTCAGAATGGCTTCGAAAATCACCGCGCTGCTCTCTCCGCGGAACGGCAACGTACCGGTGGCCATCTCATACAGCACCGTGCCGAACGAAAAAATATCGGAACGCGCATCCAGCTCCGAGGCCCGCGCCTGTTCCGGCGACATGTACGCGACTGTTCCCAGTGTGCTCCCGGGACTGGTGAGATCTTCGGGGCCCACCCCGCGAAAATCCTCGGTCGCCGAAATCAAGGGCGACGCTGGCGCCATCGATTTCGCTAAGCCAAAATCCAGAATCTTCACCTGCCCGCGCTTGGTGAGAAAGATGTTCGCGGGCTTAATGTCGCGATGAATGATCCCTTCGGAGTGCGCGGCGTCGAGCGCGTCGGAAATCTGAACGCCCACGTCCAGTAGTAGCTCCAGCGGCAGCGGCCGCCCGCTGATGCGATGCTTCAAAGTTTGGCCGTCGAGAAACTCCATAGCGATGAAGCACTGGCCGTCGCGCTCGTCGATTTCATGAATGGTGCAGATGCTGGGATGGTTCAGCGCCGATGCGGCGCGAGCTTCCCGCCGGAATCGCTCCAGCGCCGTGGCATCCTTGGAGACCTCGCTGGGAAGAAATTTGAGGGCGACGAACCGCCCGAGATTCAGGTCCTCGGCTTTGTAGACCACACCCATTCCCCCGCCGCCGATCTTTTCCAGGACCCGGTACCGCGAAATAGTACGACCGATGATGGGAGAGGTATCAGCCACTGGCCCGAGCATTTTACGTCACGCGCCTCCATACAAGCAAATCGTGCGCCGCGGTCTCCGCGGTCTGCCGCGGTCTGAGGACGTGACATAACCATTCTTGGTTGCGAGCCGTCCACCTCAGATTCCACGGCTTCGACGCTCTTGTCCTTTTCGCGTGCCCACTCTTCGCCGGCCCTGCGATGCCCCCCAAAATGTCCACCGAAGTGATCTCTACCAACGCTTCCCACCTAATGCTACTCTGCCGCGGAAAGGAACGAGCTCTACGTGAACGAATGTAGAGAAAATCGGACGCCTATGGCAAGTCAGGAAACGTATCTCGAAACGGCCGACTTGTAAAATTGCATCCGCGCCGTGGGGCACCGTTTTGGGCAAGCGGCGACCAATTGTAAGTGTAAAGGATGTCCTGAGACCACCCCGGCGGCGCAACACCTAAGGTGTACGAGCTCGATATCTGATGATTGAAAAAGAGGCGCAGCAAACATGATCGAAGCGCGCGAACTAAGCAAAGTTTTCAACGATAAGAAGCGCGGCGAAGTCCGGGCCGTTGATTCGGTTAGCTTCCGCTGCGAACCCGGACAAATCTACGGTTTGCTGGGGGCCAACGGCGCCGGCAAAACCACCACCTTGCGCATGCTCGCGACGATTCTGGCGCCCACCGCCGGGGCGGCCACGGTGGCGGGGTTCGACGTGGTTCGCGAACCAGCCAAAGTCCGCGCGCACATCGGGTTTCTTTCCACCGCTACCGCGTTGTACGACCGCTTGACCGCCGTGGAAACGGTCGAATACTTCGGGCAGCTCTTCGGCCTCGACTCCGCCACCATCGCCCGGCGCACCGCCGAAATCTTCAGGACCCTGGACATGGAAGAATTTCGCGATCGCCGCTGCGCCAAGCTCTCCACCGGCATGAAGCAAAAGGTTTCCATCGCGCGCACTATCATTCACGACCCGCCGGTGATGATCTTCGACGAGCCCACCAACGGTCTGGACGTCATGGCCGCCCGCTCCATCACCGATTTCATTCGCCAGTGCCGCAGCCAGGGCAAGACGGTGATCTTCTCCACCCACGTGATGACCGAAGCCGAAAAGCTGTGCGACCGCATCGGCATCATTCACAGCGGCAAAGTCCGCGCCGAAGGCACCCTCGAAGAGCTGCGCGCGCGCTACGCCACACCCAACCTCGAAGATATTTTCGTGCAAGTCTCGGGAGACGGCCGATGAATCTGCGCAACGTCCTGATCGTATTCCGCAAGGAAGTTCGCGACATGCTCCGTGATAAACGCACCTTGCGCTCGATGGTGATCATTCCGGTCATCGCGTTTCCCCTGCTCTTCAGCCTGATTGGCTGGGCCGCCGAGAAATTCAGCAGCGAGGCCGGCCAGGAAGCTTCCACGGTAATGATTCACGGCGGCGACGATTCGCCGAAACTTCTTGAGGCGCTCCGCAAGTCCTCTGCAATTCAGATCGTCCCCTATCAGAACGATGCGCGCCAGCAGGTTTCCGCCAAGACCATTCGCGCCCTGGTGGAAATCCCCGATGGCTTTGACGCTTCGGTCACTGCCGGTAATCCGCAAAAGGTCGCGGTAGATTACTACGAAGCAGACATGAAGTCCGAATTGGCCAAGGAGAAGCTGCAGAAATTCTTCGACGACTACCGCGTGCGCATCGCCGCTCAGGCCCTGGCTGCCCGCGGCCTGCCGGCCAGCCTGCTGGAACCGTTCACCGTGGAAGCGCAAAATATCGCTCCGCCCTCCAGGGTCGGCGCGGCCATGTTCGGCGGCATGATCCCGTACATGATCATCATCTTCTGCTTCACCGGCGCCATGTATCCCGCCATGGACCTCACTGCCGGGGAAAAAGAGCGTGGGACCATGGAAACGATCCTTTCCAGCCCGGTCTCGCGCACCGATCTGGTGATCGGGAAATTCCTGACGGTAGTAACCGCATCGGTGGTTACCGCGATGATCTCGATGTTGTCGCTCGGGTTCACGTTCGCCCAATCGAAAGGAAGAATGTTGGGAGCCGGCGCCTCGGCGACAAAAATCTCGATTGACCCGGCCGCGGTCGGAGCGGTGCTGGTGCTGCTGCTGCCGATTGCCGTTCTTTTCGCTTCGGTGCTGCTCGCCGTCGCGCTCTTCGCCAAGAGCTATCGGGAAGCCCAGACCTACGTTTCGCCGATGATCTTTCTGGTCATTGCACCGGCCATCATCGGGACCCTGCCGGGCGTGGAACTCAACTGGAAAACCGCGCTGGTCCCAATTCTGAATACCTGCCTGGTGAGCAAAGAAATCCTCGCCGGGAATCACCCCTGGGGGTTGATGGCCGCGGTGTTCGGAATGATGTGCTTCTACGCAGCACTGGGCATCGTCGCCGCCGTCACTATGTTCAATCGCGAGGACGTCCTGTTCCGCACTTAGCTCTTCGTGTTTGCCAGAACGATCGACGCAGCAAGCGCCGCCGTTTTCTGGTCCTGGGTCCAAGGCGGCCCGAGAGAACGGCCCAGAGTAGAAATTTGTCGCGAGATGCGAGTCGCCGCTTTCCCGAACGTTGTGTGGGCACATTCTTCGAGGTCACGCTCTCGAAATCCGGTGATCGAAAGTCCCAGATCCTCGCATGCTTTGGAAAATACTTCGCGAAAGAATTCGCCCTCGGCGGTATGAATCAAGGGGTGGGCGGCGAGAATTTTTGCAAGAGGCGGCAACGGACGCCCCGAAGCGAGGAGGATGGCGGAACCTACGACGCGACATTGGCGGCCACGGAGTGCGTCGATCACATCCTGGACCGCCGCCACGGCGAGTTGCTTTGATGCTGCAAAACTGCTCGCAAGAAACTTTTCCGCCCTTGAAGGTTCGAGGTCCTTTGCAAAGTGATAGGGCTGGATCGCTCCGGGCGCTCCAGGGGCAGTGACGGCGACGCGCCGCCTTTCAATTACCTCCACTGTGCCGGCCGTGTTCGTGACAGCCACGAGCGCACCCCAACCGGAATGCATTCGAACGCCGATGGCTGCGCGCTTCATGTCCGGGATATGCCGCCTAGCGATTGTAGGGCCGAGGCAACCATATGACCCCCTTGTGAAGTTGCAGGAGTCTACATCAGACTGACGCGGGTTTGGCGCTTTTCCCGCGCGCCACGGAGGGGTAACAAACAGCGGTTTGGCCAGGGATGTCAGTTCATGTTAAGAAGCAACTCGGCATTGGGGTTATGAAGATGATGCGTCGCTTCGCGATTCGTTCCCGCCACGGCGGACAGATCGCTGGCCTTCGAGTCGAGTGCTGCGTCTTCGTGTCGCTGCTGCTGGCGTTTTGCTGCTGGCTGGGCCGCCAAGAGTATCGGCGCAGCAACCGATTCGGCCGCCGCTGCATACCAGCGGCCACCAGATAATGGACTCGGCCGGGCACGTGGTGCGGCTCACTTCGGTGAACTGGTACGGTTTCGACGAAAAAGAGTATGTCGCCGGCGGGCTGGACCACGCGCCGCTGGAGAGGATCGTCGCGCAAATTCGCGTGATCGGCGTGAATTCGGTGCGCCTACCCTGGGCCAATGAAACGTTGGAAACGAATCCGCTGGTCGCCGATTACGCGGTAAAGGCGAATCCACAGCTTCGCGGCAAGCACGCGATGGATGTGATGGACGCAGTGATCGCCGCGCTGACGCATGCGTACATCATGGTGATTCTGGATAATCACGTGAGCCGCGCGGACTGGTGCTGCAACGACACGGACGGCAACGGACTGTGGTACAGCCCGGCATATCCCGAACAGAAGTGGCTGTCGGATTGGGAGACGATCGTCCGGCGCTACAAGAATCAGCCATGGGTGGTGGGCGCTGATCTGCGGAACGAACTGCGCAGCGGAGCACAGTGGGGCGGAGATGATCCGCGGTTGGACTGGCACGCCGCCGCAGAGCGCGGCGGTAACGCGGTGCTGGGAGAAAATCCGAATTTACTGGTGATGGTCGAGAGCCCGGAATACTCGACGGACTTCACCGGGTTTGGAAAGTTGCCGGTGACCCCTGAAGATTTCGAATCGGGTAGTGTATTCGCCGCACGCATACGCGCCGCACGAGCACATGTTCCCAAGCTACGACGAATTGAAGCAGGCTTACGACGCGCGAGCGGGGTATTTGCTGCGGACCGAGCCCGGCGTGCCGTTGTGGGTTGGAGAGTTCGGAACGTGCCAGACGCTGAATTGCGAAGATCACGGACAGTGGTTCCGCTGGCTCGTGCAATACCTCGGCGAAAACGATTTGAGCTGGAGCTATTGGCCGCTCAACGGCGCCCAATCGAGCGGCGAATCACGCAAGTATGACGCGGTGGAAACGTTTGGGCTGCTCACGGTGGATTACCAGCACATCGCAGCGCCCGAAATCGTTAAGCTGCTGCAAACCATCGAGGCGCCACGGACGTCGGAATTAAGGAAAGCGAGCGGACCAGATCACTGAGAAGTTGGCTAATCGGAAACTGACAAACGGGTGTCAAGCCGGTTGTGTTGCTGACCGTGGCGGTCTTTGATAATCTCGAAGAGCACTCACCGCGGAGAGGTGTCTGAGTGGTCGAAAGAGCCCGCCTCGAAAGCGGGTAGCCTGGCAAAACCGGGCTCGTGGGTTCGACTCCCACCCTCTCCGCCATATTGTTTTGTTGAAGATACAGACGATACACGGATTCATCGAGCGATTTCGAGCGATCCGTCCTATATATAATCGGGCATGCTCAACCTATGGCGTAGGTACCGTCGCGAGTGGTCATGACCGCTACGCGGCTCCCTAGGGTCGCCCTTGACCGCCTCTACGCTTCGGAAGCATCCCATCCATGAGAAGCCTGGGCCTCTCTGCACTCAAGTAGATTCAGGACGTTGACGAGCATTCGCGGCCTTTGGATGTCGCTCTTCTGAATCATCCAGAGCGCCGGGCTTGAATCGCCTTTGCTGTATATAAGAGGCTTCCATGCGCGATCGAAGCCGTTGTGCTGCGTCGTGCAAAACCGCCACTTCTCCCTCATAGGCTGCAAGCCGAACGACACGACGCCTTTCCTTCGGCGGGAATTTGCGTTCCAATTCAGCCGACACTTCTCTGTTCGTCGTGGAGTTTCCAAACGATTCTGTCGATTTTTCGTATGGCGGTTTTCAGATGGTGCGTGGGAGGAACTGGTCTTCTGCGTTTCATGATGTCTCTCCCATTTCCGTTAGCTGTGACTTCGATCTCTTGATGTCCATCGCTTCTACCTCGGAATCGGCCTGATGTATTCGCGGATCATCTCGAAGTCACCGGTTTTAACATCACAGAAGTCAGCCCCAACGACGAACATTTCGCAGGCGTAGCGGAGCGAGAAGTCCGTCTTATCCTTGAACCGAACGGTGAAGTACAACGTGCCGTCTTGGATGGAATGGCTGATGAAGTCCACGATCTTGCCTTGGACCTCGGGGTATCGCCTGCGTAGCCGCTTGAGGTGTTTTGTTATGCTCTTGTCGATTTCCCTGCGCTCCTTCGCGCTGATTGGGGTTATTGGGCTGCCTCCGACCCAGACGACCTTACGCTTCTTAGGCATGATCGCTCCCCCCTTGATGGCTAATCTCGCTCGGCGACCTCGGACGTTGCCGCTCCGCCTCCCGTTGTTCTTCTCCGCTGAGGAACTGTACCCTGGGAGTTTTTCCCTCCAGGCGTCTACGCTCCTCCACGGCCTGCACATCCTGATAAACCTGCACTTCATCCAAGGCGTCCGTCCGGTATTCGCGATGTTTCTTCTCAAAACGAGCTTCGTCCCGGAGCTCACAACTCTCAACGTTGTTGCAGAAACAACCGTTGAGCAGAGCACGGTGTACTTCAAATAGTGTCAACTTTTCGTCAAAGTACGCGGGGTTCAGTCCCGAGTCCTTGGCGCGCTTGAGCCGTTCCAGTCCTCGGACGGCTTCATCTATCCCTCGATTCACCAAGAAAATTGCTTCGTAGAGATTCGCCTTTTGCATTCGTGCCTTTCTTTCCGCCCGCGACACGCGGGGAGGCATAACGGTTGGTGAGACGCGAGAGCACACATATCCCAGCGAAATTGAAGGCCGATTCAAGCAGAGCGCGCGATTGAGCGAGTTAGGCGGTCGGCGGAGAGTGCTCGAACAGAAAGGAGGGTTTTAGAACGAGGGGTGAATGGACGTCGCGCACTGCTTGCGTGGAGAAACGGAACCGGATAACTTCTGTTGCAGCCATCGTTGCACCTCCAGTGCGACGCTGGTCAGGGACGCGTTCGGTGTTAGTAGCACTGGCGCGTCCCGCTTGATTACGTTTTCTCTTTCTTGGCCCTATTTCTCCTAGCTTCTCTTTTTGCCTTGACCCCAATACCGCTGTGCCTTGTGTTCCCTCAGCTTGGCCAATTCCTTCTCCGTCCAATAGGTGACGCGAACACTTGCGACAACCTCTGTGAGAGGAGCTGGGACCAACTTCTGCTGAATCCAGCGATACACGGTCGAGCGGTCAACTCCAACTAACTGTGCTGCCTCAGCAATCGAATATTTCTTCATTGTTAGAATGCGACTGACAGTCGCATTTGTCAAGTAAAAACTCAAGCCCGGAAAGGCATACTTTACGCCTCTCCGGGTTCAACTGAAGAATACCGCAACTGGGGGGTGTCCGGAAACGCTGGCGGACCAGGTCGGTGTCCCGGTCCATTAATTAGCTCTCGGTTGCTGTTCTCGCGTCACTTAACCCCTAAGTGCTTTCCTCGGCGCAAGATAGGCCGTAGTCCGTTCCCACTGTAAAGCCCGCTTGTGCAGCTCCGCTCGGTACACCCCAACCGTGCGCTTCCGCGCCCCTCCGGGCTTGGCTGAACTGCAGGTTCGGGGCTTGACAGCACGGCCAGAACTCGCCTCTAGTAAAGCATGTTGTTTTTTTATGCCCTGAAAGGGCCTTAAAATACTAATTCGAAACTGGAGCGAATCAAATGCCAATCGTCTATGAAGTCATCACCGAGAAAACTATCAAGCAACTTGAATCCGGCGTGGCTCCCTAGCGCAAGCCCTGGACCTGTTAGACTCCCGCAAACCTGCTCACGCAGAAAGAGAATCGCGGCCTCAATGTCTTTTGTCTCGCTTCATAGGGGTTTCCATCACGATTCTGGCTTACCTTCAATCACGCGGCGAAGCTCGGCGGGAGAATTCGCAAGGGCGAGAAGTTTTCGCCCGTCATCTTCTGGACCGTTGGCGAAGATCGAGAGACCATCACGCAGGCGGCACAAAGGAGACCTCGTGGCCTTTTCTGCTCAGGTATTACAACGTGTTCAATTTGGCCAGACGGAAGGGATCGACATCCCCGCATCCCTTTCAAAGTCAAAGTGTCTTGGCTCAGCCGGAAATGGAGAGGCGACGTTTTCCGTTAATGAAGATTCCACCCCTTCGGGGCGGGGATTTTCAAGGCATGAGAGGCTATCGTCCGATGCCGGTTTCTGCTGGTAGATGCCCAGCGCGAGAGGATCGGCTCCCGCGCTGTTTCGCATCGGCTCGATGAGCTCTACCAGGTTATCCCTCAGCATGGTTGCATCCCTGTATGGCCCGCTTCTGTTTCACCTGGCGAAGTCATTGTAGCCGCGTTCGAAGAATGCGCAAGCAGTGATGCTTGCTGTTGCCGGCGAAGTTGTCGGTGGCTACGTGCTTGCTCCAACTTGCGATCCCGTGCGGCGTGGATCTCGGCCTGTCGGCCGGCGAGCATATCGTGCGGCGTCACGTAGCCGATGGCACTGTGAAGGCGTACCCCGTTGTAGTGATCCACGTAGTTTTGAATCAGGCGTCGTGCATCTTCCCGAGTCAATGGTGTCAGTGGGCGAATGCACTCCGATTTTAGGGATTTGTGCCAGCGTTCCAATTTGCCGTTCGATTGTGGATAGTAAGGCGACGTTCGCACATGGGTCATACCCGCGATGCGGATGAACTCCTTGAAGTCCCGGGCGATGAACTGTGGCCCGTTGTCGGAAATGATCCGCGGTTTCGCTTCCGGATACTTCTCCCGCGCTCGCTCAAGAATCACTTCGATTTCTGCTTCCGTCATCGATTCCCGTAGATCCCAATGAACGATCGAACGGCTGTAGCCGTCCAAAACGCTGCACAGATAGTAGAACGTGCCACTCACATTGATGTAGGAAACATCGATGTGCCAGTGTTGGTGGGCATGCGGCGGCTGCTCAAAACCTGTCCCCTTGCGCGAAGGCTTTCTCTTCCACCGCGAGAGTAGTCCGGCTCGTTGCAGCACCCGCCAAACGCTGGATGGACTGACGGCCACAACGTCGGCATCCAGCATCATGAACGTCAGCCGCCGATATCCTTCCAGCGGATTCTTCCGATGGAACCCGATGATCGCCTCTTTCTCCCACGGCTCCAGCCAAAAATCACGGGGAACCCAACCATTGTGCTCATTCACGCGCCCGTAGCGCTCTCGCCAGTCGTAGAACTTGCTAGCCCGCACCCCCAACCAGCGGACCAATCGCCCGGCGCCGATCTCCGTCTTTTCCGACCAGCGCCGGACGAAATCCACCACCTGGTCCCGCACATCGTGCGGCAACCCACACCTTGGTCAAAGCTCCCCAAGACTTTTTTTTAAAGCGATGTGCTCGGCCATCAGTTCGGCCAGGACCTCGTCCTTGGTCTGCACTTTTTTCTCCAAGAACTCGATCCGCTTCTGCTTCTCTTCGACCTGAACGGCGGGGCGTTGCTTCGCATTGGAAGGCGGCGGCTCCGTTCTCGAAGAACTCTTTCTGCCAGCGGTAGAACACCGTCGGCCGCAGGCCCAGTTCCTCACAGAGATCGGAAACCGGCACCTTATCCAACAGGTGGCGCCTCAGGATGGCAACCTTCTCGTCTGAACTGTAATGCTTTCGTTCCTTTCGCATGTGTCCTCTCCGTTTATATTAACGGAAGGACGCCATTTTCCATTTCCAGCTGAGGCAGGACAAAAGTTCGTTGAAGACCGCGAACTGCTTCGTCGCCGATCGTAGTATCCTGCGCTGGTGACCACATGCATGTTGACGCGTTCCTCGTTCGACAAACGGTGAGGCCTGGCGAGGCCTGTGATTCATTTGGTTCGCCCAGTAGGCTACCCTCTGTGGAAGGGCCGCAGCCTGTTGGCGAGTCTTCGTATCGCGGACACTTCAGCGGAGTTGAGCTTCGTGCTAGAACAGCGAGTATACGGTCATGATCACGCTTTTCTTTGAGCTCTGTGTCAGACTCATCCCGCTACGAGCATGGAGACGCCAGCGGTGATTATCTTGGTCACTGATTACGCGTGGGAGGACCTCGAAATTGAGCGGACCATATTGCAGAGGATTGGGGCAACGCTCATCCCTGCGAAAGAAGGGTCCGAGAACGAGCTCATTGGATTGGCCAAAGACGTTGACGGCATCCTTACAAACTGGAAATCGGTAACCCAACGAGTGATTGAGAATGCGGCCAAGTGCAAAGCGATCGGCCGCTATGGCGTGGGCCTCGACAACATCGATGTTCGGTGCGCAACGGCGGCCGGCATCGTGGTAACAAATGTTCCGGCCTATTGTCTCGAAGAGGTTGCTGAGCACGCGATGGCGCTCCTGCTTTCGCTGGCTCGCAAAGTCACGTTTTTCGATCGCGCGATCAAAGGTGGACGGTACGACCTTGCCTCGGGAACTCCGTTATTCCGGATCAAGGGCAAGACGCTCGGCATCATTGGGTTCGGCGGCATCGGTAGGCGTATGGCGGAAAAGGCAGCCGCGTTTGGCCTGCGAGTCTTGGTGTCCAGTCGCAGGGCCAATCCGAATTCGGGTCTCGCCCCCAGCATCGAATGCGCCAGTTTTGCCGAAGTGCTCGGCTCGAGCGATTTTATTTCGGTTCACTTGCCGCTGACGACCGAGACCCATCACCTATTCGGATACGAAGCATTCCGGCAGATGAAGCGAACTGCATTTTTCATTAATACCGCACGTGGAGGAGTGATAGATTCCGCGAGCCTTCTCCGTGCGCTCGATGACGGTTTAATCGCCGGTGCGGGCCTGGATGTCTTCGCGACGGAACCGCCCGATCCTGACGACCCACTAATCCTTCATCCGCGCGTGGTCGCGACTCCACATGCAGGTTTCAATTCTGTTGAATCCCTCGAATCTTTGCGGACGACCGCGGCAGAACAAATGGTGGAATTATTCTCGGGCAGAGTTCCTCAATTTGTGGTCAATCCTGGAGTTCTCAAGCAATCCAATTTGCGGATCGCCCTGCACAGCATCCCAGCTGCCGGGCACTGAACGCCGCGATCTCTTCAAACGATCTGGCGAGGTTGAAAAGCGACTCGCTTTTCCGCAGTCTGTTTAGCCCCACTGTCTGGGCTGGTCGCCAGAACGGCGAAACCGTCGAGCGAGGATTTATTTTCCCCATGGAAATGCAGTCCGGGGCCGCAAGACGCCACGGCCGCCGAGGGCTTCCGCGATGCGCAGCCCTTCATTCCATTTCGCCATGCGCTCCGATCGGGCAAACGAGCCGACCTTCAACATGGGCGCTCCCCATCCAACAGCAAGATGCGTGATGGTCACGTCTTCAGTCTCCCCCGATCGTGCCGAAACGATGGCGTTCCAACCAGCTTCCAGCGCAGCGTCCAGCGCTGCTTTCGTCTCGGTTAACGTCCCCACCTGATTGGGCTTAATGAGCGCCGTGTTACAGGCAGAGCGCGTAGCGGCTGCTCGGATGCGATCGGCGCTGGTAACCAGGAGATCGTCGCCGACCACCGCCACGTTTCCCGCTGCCTCAGTGAAGCGCGTGAAGGATTCAAGATCATCTTCGGCGAAGGGATCTTCGATCGCCACAATCGGATAACGGCGCAACCATTCAAGTAGCAAGTCACTCCATGTGCCGCTGTCCATGTTCCGCGCTTCCAGCCCTAGACGGTAGTGACCATTTCTCCCAAACTCGGACGCAGCAATGTCCAGAGAAATAGCCACTTCTTCACCTGGACGAAAACCGGCAAGCTCGATCGCGCGGACCAGAGCGTCCAGTGCCTCGCTGTTTGCAGAGAATGCAGGCCAAAAGCCGCCCTCATCTGCCACGCCGTGAAGCAGGCCGGCGTGGGCCATCCATTCGCCCGCACAACGATAGACCTCGGCGCTCCAATCGAGAGCCTGCGTGTAATCGCTTGCTCCTACCGCAACGATCATGAAATCCTGAACGTCGACGCGTCTACCTGCGTGAGCTCCCCCGCCGAAAATCTGGATTTCGGGCAGAGGCAAATAAACCTGCTTATCCCGGGCGAGATGTCGCCAGAGAGGCAATCCGGCAGCATTCGCGGACGCGTGCGCCACAGCCATGGAAACAGCCACCGTGGCGTTTCCCCCAAGCCGAGATTTATTCGGTGTGCCGTCGAGAGCGATGAGCGCGGCATCGATCTCTGCCTGGTTGTTCGCGTCCATGCCACGGAGTTGCGCAGAAATCTCGGTGTTGACCGCGGCCACGGCGAGCGTTACATCCTGGCCGCCGAAGCGGCTGCCACCGTCGCGGTGATCGATCGCTTCCGCGGTTCCTCGCGAGGCCCCTGCCGGCGCCAGAGCCCGACCGCTTGCGCCCGAGGTTAGCGTTACCTCCACTTCAACAGTGGGGCGACCACGGGAATCCCAAAGTCGGCGGCCGTTGACGCGTTCGATAGAGGCTCTACCCAATTTCCAACTCCAGTGCCCATCGCTGGCGTACGGACTCCAATCGGGGCGGCGGTGCGAGGATGAATTCGCGGCTGACGCGCCGTACTCGGTTTTTGTCCCCTTCATCGGTGACGTAGTCGACTGGCGACTTACCATCGACGCGCGCAAGGAACAGCGCGGGGAGCAGCGCCGACGCGCGCGCCTCAAGATTCGCAGGAGCTTCCCAGGTGACGCCGGCCACATAGCTGTCGCACATCGCATCGAAGCAAGACAGGAAGCGGGCAGCACTGCGCGGCACCCACAGGCATTTCAATAGCAGGTGATTCAAGCAAAAAGCGAGATCGAACGCAGGATCACCGTACCATGCGCACTCAGAGTCCAGGAAAACCGGACTCTCGGGGCCGATCAAAATGTTCTTCGGGCTTACATCGCCGTGCACCAGAGCGTATCTCGAGGCGGCCGTCGTTTTCGCGAGCGCGCTCAGGCGATCCGCCAATTCGGGGTGTGCGCGAGCCGTGGCCTGGAGATAAGGCTCTAGCCGAAGCGCGTAAAAAAAGGCATCGGTGGCAAACTCGGTAGCAATTTCCCTGCGACCGGCGGTTGCCGAGTGGATTTGCGCGATCAGCGTGCCGATCCTAGCGCTGATCGCCGGATCGGCCCTGCCATCCCGCAGCTCGCTTCGCCACAGGCGGTGAGTTTCGGGCGGCAAATACTCCATCGCGAATAAGTGGCGCCGGTCGTCTGTTCCCAGCAGACGCGGCACGGCTTGCGGCGCGAACTTACTTACCTCTCGAATCCAGGCGATCTCGGACTGATTGCGTTCTACGGGCGCAAACCAATCATTCTTTACGCGAAGCTGCGGCAATGCGCGCTTCACGCAAATGGAACCATTGCGTAGGTCGACGCGCCAGATATCGGACGAAACGCCGCCCGTGATCGCTGTGTACTTCGGCCTATCGTCCGGCTCAGCAAGGCCCATTTCTTGCAGCGATTCGGTCAGCACGAGAAATAAATCGTCGTTGGTCATGATAGGAAATCTGAGGAGTACATATTGGCGACGCCGAACTCAACGCCCTGAAAAGTAGCACAGACCAGCGCTCCTTCGCCATACTCGCATACTTTCGACCCGAACGATGTTCCAACATGCCTCCTACGGCTCTTGGGCAGATTCTTCTGCATATGGTGCTGCAGTTCGAACGCGGTCAGGCACGGAGGCAAAGCGGGCGAATTTCGCAGGAACAAATGCGAGAATCGTTCAACGCCGGCACATAAATTCCGTCGAGCGATATCGAGCGATGCTTCCCGGCAACTGTGGCATTTATGGCATCCTCGGGAACGTAGAATCTGTAACTTGACTTACAGAGGGCGTTGAGGGGTCTTTGAACCGACTCCCACCCTCTCCGCCACATTCTTTTCAACAACTTACATGCGCCCAAGCGATTCGCCCGGCAATATCGGGCAACCCGTCGAATATCGGGACGCCAAATTGGGAAGAAGCCAAGGCCATCGCCGGTCATTCGAGAAAACTGATTCGTTGGATGGCAAGATTGTGGTTGTGAAGAGCATCCCTGCGTATTAGCAGAAGGGACCGCGATTGGTGAGCGGTGCCTGCAAGGCAATGCGCCGGGGGAAGATGCCTCCTGATAGGCATCCAACCGCCGCTTCCATGATGTCCCTTAAAACATATGTCTTGACAATAGTCGTTTAAACGAATAGTTTGGTGGTCGTGGCTCGATCAACTCAAGCCCGGCGAGAAGGAAGTCCTGAGGAGGCAGCGTTCTTGGATATACTCGGCACCGCCGACATGCTCACTCGTGGGGCGGAGTGGGTACTAAAAAATGAGGATCTGTCCCTCACGCAGTACAACGTCCTGCGCATCCTGCGGGGAGCAGCTCAGGCGCTCCCCTGCGGGGAAATAGCTAGCCGCATGATTACCCGTGACCCAGATGTCACGCGGCTCCTGGACCGTATGGAAAAACGCGGCCTGATTTCGCGCTCTCGCGAACGCCGAGACCGGCGAGTGGTGCTGGCACGGCTCACCCCCGAGGGCCTCAAACTTGTGAATCGTCTGGACCAACCAGTCCAGGAGGTCCATCGCGAACTGTTGGGCCACCTCGGGAAGGAACGGCTCCGGGCTCTGGCGGAGCTTTTGGCTGCCGCCCGGGCAAAACCGGAGTAATTTTTTTTGGATATATGTGTTGCAACGAATATCGTGGTAACACATCTAAAGCAGTGAAAGTAAATTCTCGCAACCGAAAGGATGACTACCATGACCAACACCGCAACACGGCAAACGGCAACCAGCACTTGGAACATCGATCCGGCTCACACCATCGCTGAATTCAAGGTCAAGCACATGATGATCGCCAATGTGAAAGGCCACTTCTCCAAAGTGTCAGGAATGCTGACCCTGGATGAATCGGCCCTGGAGAACTCTCGCGTCGAGGCCACCATCGAAGCTGCCTCCATTGAATCCCGCGACGGCCAGCGCGATGCTCACCTCAAGAGCGCTGATTTTCTTGACGTGGACAAGTTCCCCACCTTGCGCTTCAAGTCCACCACCATCCGCCTCGTCCGCGACGGTGAATTGGCGATCGAAGGCGACCTGACCATTCGCGGCGTTACTCACAAGGTCCGCTTTGCGGTGGAAGGGCCAACCCCGCCTACCAAGGACCCGTGGGGCAACACGCGGGTTGGAGTTTCAGCAACCACCAAGATCAATCGAAAAGACTTCGGGCTGACTTGGAACGCTGCCCTGGAAACCGGCGGAATTCTTGTCGGCGACGAGGTCACGATCACTCTGGAGGCGGAATTCGTGAAGGCATGAGGGCAAGAAGAGGCCGGCGAGGAACCGGCCTTCTTTCAAGGAAGGGGAGCTTGCATGCTAAGAGCTCGGAGAACAGGGAACGGTCGGGTTCTGTTCACACTCAGCGACCGGATCGAAACAACTGAGGATATCGAGCAGTTTCCACAACTGCTCGTCGGCGAGACCTCTGGACAGCAGCTCCGTTTGGATTTGAGGGATGTGATGCTCGTCAACCAGGATGCCGTCAAATTTCTCCGCCGCTGCGAGGCCGATGGCATCAAGCTCGAAAATTGCTCTCTCCATGTCCGAAGGTGGATCGATCAAGTAAACATTTGACTCAGGCGACGAGGGGTGTGACAAAAAGTTTTTTCAAACCGGCTCTTGGAGACATCAAAGCTCACGCGTTAGGAGATTCGAAAATGAACAGCGTATCGCGTGAAGAAAGGCGGTATGACTTCATCGTGGTCGGAGCAGGCGCGGCAGGTTCGGTCCTGGCGGCTGAATTGTCCGCGTCCGGCGCGCAAGTACTCGTCATCGAGTCGGGAGGACCCGACGACGCACCGACCATCGCGAACCCAAGCATCTGGTTTTACAATGTCGGCGGGCCGCTCGACTACCACCTGCCCGTCAACCCGTCGCCGCAATTAAACAATCGCACATTCAACATGGCCCTCGGTCATGTACTTGGCGGCGGCAGCAGCATCAATGCCATGGTATGGACACGCGGCATGCAACGGGACTACGACGGGTGGGCCAAGAACGGAGCCAAGGGTTGGGCCTTCGCCGACGTGCTTCCGGTCTTCAAGAGTCAGGAGGACTGGGAGGGCGGCGCCAATGCCTGGCGCGGAGCCGGCGGCCCCATCCACATCCGTCGCCCAAAAAATCCTCACCCCACAGCGCCAGCCTTCATCGAGGCAGCCCGCGAGATGGGCATGCCCATTCTGGATGACGTGAACGGACCGATGGTCCCCGGCGCCGGCTACATCAACATGAACATCGCCGCGGATGGGACTCGCGTGAGCGCCGCTCGCGCCTTCCTGCGCCCGGCGTTGTCGAGGCCAAACCTCACTCTGCTGCTCAACACCAAGGTGGTGAAACTGAATTTCAAAGGTACTCGTTGCGTGGGCGTCAAGATAATGACCGACGGCGCGGTAAAGGATATCGCGGCCGACAAGGAAGTGATCCTTACCGCGGGCGCCATCAATAGCCCGAAGCTTCTGATGCTCTCAGGCGTCGGAGAAGCGAAGGCCCTTCGCAGCCTTGGAATCGACGTCGTCGAGAACCTGCCCGGCGTTGGCGAGAATCTGCAGGACCATGTGCTCGTGTCCGGCGTCGTGTTCAAGTACAAAGGCAAGATGCCGGATCGGCCGGCCGACAGCAATGCGGTCGAGGCAGAGGCTTACTTGTCGAGTGGTCCTTCGAGTGATACCGACATTAATCTTGTCCTCGAACAACTGCCGGCCGTTACACCCGAAGCGGCCGCGCGCTTTGGCGCGCCTCCGGCGGACGCATTCACGATCGCGCCGGCCCTTGTGCAGCCGACGAGCCGAGGCGCCGTCCGTTTGGCGAGCAACAACTTTCAGGATGCCGCCGTGATCGATGGCAACTATCTCGGTACGGATCACGATTTTGCGGCCATCGTGCGCGCCATCGAAGCCGCGCGTGAACTTGGAAATCAGCACGCCTTTGATCAGTGTGCGCGAGATCGAAGTCATGCCCGGCCCCAAGGCGACCGCCGAGGATATCCGGGAACTTGCCCGGCTTGGCTCGGCGAGCTTCGGACATGCCGTTGGCACATGCAAAATGGGCGTGGATAATCTCGCGGTCGTCGACTCCACAGCTTCGCGTGCATGGCCTTGAGGGCTTGCGCGTGGCCGACGCGTCGGTCATGCCGCGGATCATTACAGGGCCGACCAACGCGCCGACCCATATGATTGCAGGCCGCGCCGCCAAGCTGATTCTCGGCTGACAACGGGGATCCCTCCCATGACCGGCGAAACAAAGCATCTTGCAAAGCTCCGACTTGAATGATTTGCAAAGACGGGCCATTCTCGGGGGCAACGCGTCGCGCCTTTTTCCGGCGATTCCCTCCTTCGCGAAAGGTGATTTGAAAAGGAAGCAAAATGCAATCTAACGTCCTCAGGGATCCAGCCGCGGGAGCCCCCTGGTTGGTTATACATCCGGTTCGCGAGGAAGATTCGGCCGCGGTGGCCGGTTTGCGATCGGTTGCCTAATTTGGATGATTGCATGGTAGTAGGGACTCTTTGCGGCAGACCAGGTTCTGTCGTGGCCCTAATTCGCGTGCCATGCCCTGAAAGCATGACTGTCAAGCTTACAAAGTATTGTTCCAGATGCGACAGCAAAAGGAGCGTCGCATCAGATGAAGCGACCTTGGATGCGTTGGGCGAGCAACAAAATGCCGACTTAAGCCTTTCGCGCATGCAATTAGTTTGGGGGCTAGAACAAGAGCAGCTTTCCCGATTTGATTCTCTTGGCACGAACAGATGATCGCGGTCGGTGAATTGGGAGGATATGCAAATGACAACACTTCAAAACAAGACAGCACTGGTAACCGGGGCGTCACGAGGCATCGGGCGCGCGACAGCATCCGCGCTTGCCAAGGCCGGCGCACGAGTCCTGGTCCACTATGGCCGCTCTGCACAGGAAGCGGAATCCCTCGTCACTGGCATCCGCTCCAACGGGGGACGCGCAGACGCGATCCGCGCAGACTTGGGAACTCCGGATGGCGCAACACTGCTGGCTAAGGAGGTTCGTTCTTTAGTCGGCGAGCGATTGGATGTGCTCGTGGCCAACGCCGGAATTACCAAGTCTGCAATCTTCAAAGATCACACGGTGGAGGACTTTGACAACCTCTTTGCGACAAATGTGCGCGGTCCATTCTTTCTGGTGCAACAGCTCTTTCCCATTCTCGGAGAAGGCTCAAACATTATCGTGATCTCTTCGGCCGTGGCCCGCACCGTAGTTGGCAAACCGGGTTTGGAGAATCGTTCGATCCTTGCCTATGCGGCGACCAAAGGAGCAATCGAGACTCTTGTCAAAAACTGGGCGGCCATGCTCGGGCCCCAGGGCATTCGCGTGAATGCAGTCGCGCCGGGCGTGATTGATACGGACATGTCGAACTTCACGAAAACCGAGGCGGGTCGAGAGGCCACGCTCGGGATGCAAGCCTTGAAGCGAATCGGCCAACCGGAAGATGTCGCTGACGTGGCCGCGTTCCTGGCGTCGGACGGGGCGCGCTGGATCACAGGAGCCAGCATCCCAGTCGACGGAGGATCGAAGCTTTGACGTGGGAGAAGGCGCGGAGAGTTTTCGCCAAGATTGCCTGGAAACTGTTGCACAACGGTGGACAAGGCATTGAAATGACACCAGGCTTCGCGATCTACACGTCATCCCCTAACCTAACGCTTCTGTACACGAACACTCAGTGAGCCTGCTTCGAGACACGAGCCACCAACTCATCCAATTTCGAAAGCAAAAGCTTTAGGATGGGAGACTGGTTCGACTTTCTGTACCCAAGCACCAGATCGACGGTTGGCGTATCTCCCTTCAGAGGGCGACTCGTTACTAACGTAGGGAGAAAGTTCTGTGCGTAAGCAGGTAACAGCCCTACGCCGCCCGTCGAGGCTATTAAGGACATGCCCATGGTGACATGGTCCGCCTCGTGAGCGGGCGTGATTTTGATTCCGGACCGCTTCAGATAGTTGTCGATGACCCCACGCAGTACAGGAGCCGTGCGCGATACAGTCACGAATGTCTCGCCCACCAGATCTTGGAGACGGATGGTTTTTAGTGCAGCGAGACGGTGGTTGCTCGGCAAGACCACCATCAACGGCTCCTTGACGAGAAGGCGGAACGCCAAGTCTGGCGTGCCTCGTTCCCGTCGAAGAAAGGCCGCATCGATTTTTCCTTTCGAAAGACCGTCCGCAAGCAGAGGCGAATATTGACTCGATATCATCACGTCGATGTTAGGTAGCTCGTCGCGCAAGATCCGTAAGGCTTCGGGCATCCACCTCAATTCGTGCCCGGTCAGAAAGCCCATCGAGAAGCATGGCTTCGCGGGATGAGCGGCCCGGCGAGCAGCCTCGGTTGCCGCTTCAACCTGCGATAACACCGAGCGGGCGTGATCGAGAAAAGCTCGACCTGCCGGTGTCAGATCGACGCCGCGAGCACGGCGCGTCAAGAGTCGCGTGCCTACCTCGTCCTCAAGATCTCGAATCTGCCGGCTTAGCGATGGTTGTGACGTGTGCAGTTCTCGCGCTGCTGCCAAGGTCACACTTCCTGCCTCAGCGACCGCGACGAAATAGTGGAGATGTCGTAATTCCATTTTCACTCCCATGCTTGTGAGGCATCGATGCTAGCTTAACAAAGTATGCTCCAGGGCGCTACCACAAGCGGTCGTCCACATCTAACGAAGTGATCTGAGTTACCCGAAGCTGGCTTGGCGGACTTCTCAGTCATGCCCAACCTGCATGGGCCGAGATCAACGGAGGGAGTGCTATGAGTTCACCAGTCGTTTTGATTACCGGCGCACTGACAGGCATCGGTCGCGCCACCGCATTCGCCTTCGCTAGAGAGGGCGCACGCGTCGTTGTCTCCGGCCGTCGCGAGCTGGAAGGCAAAAAGCTCGAGAAGGAACTACGCGAGCTCGGTGCAGAAGGGGAATTCATAAAAGCCGACGTTCGACACGACGATGATATCCGGACACTTATCGACAAGACTGTTGCGCGTTTTGGTCGCCTGGACATCGCAGTCAATAATGCCGGGACGGAAGGATTACCGGGTCTCGTAACAGAGCAGACTGCAGAGAGCTACGCGGCTACGTTTGATACCAATGTACTGGGTGTGCTGTTAAGCATGAAGCACGAACTGCGGGTGATGCTGCCACAGGGGAGCGGAAGTATCGTCAATATCTCGTCGACCTATGGAAGTGTCGGCGCTGCTGGGGCGTCCGTCTATGTGGCCAGTAAACATGCGGTGGAGGGGCTGACAAAATCCGCGGCACTGGAAGTCGCGGGGACTGGAGTTCGGGTAAACGTAATCGCTGTGGGCACTACGGATACGGGCATGCTCACACGCTTCACCAACACAGATGAGAATAAGGCGGCGCTCGTCTCGACCGTACCCCTCAAGCGTCTGGCAACACCGGAGGAGATCGCTCGGGTGATCGCTTTTGTGGGTTCGTCAAACGCGTCGTACATGACTGGCTCCTCTATCGCGGTGGATGGAGGAAAGCTAGCTCACTAATTCCAGGCCGCCTCCAGACGGCGAAGAACATGGTTTTACCTACGGGGGAAAATTCAATGAACCGGACTAAAGAGGAAAAGAACAAGGCACTCGTTCTCGAAGCTTTTGACACTCTCTTCAACAAACGGGACTACGCAGCGGCTGAGCGCTACTGGTCCCCTCACTACATTCAACACAGCGCGCATATCGCGCCGGGTCGCGAGGGTCTGTTCGATCTCATCAAGAGCCTCCCGCTGACGTTCAAGTACGAACCGGGAACGATCGTGGCTGAGGGAGACAACGTGATCGTGCACGGGCGATTTAGCGGTTTCGGTGCTCCTGTGAATTGGATTGCCGTAGACATTGTGCGCATCGAGGCCGGGATACTCGTGGAGCATTGGGATGTGATTCAGGACGAGGCCACAGAAGAGCAATCGAAGAGCGGCACTCCAATGTTCGGAAAGACTTTCCCAAAGTACAACTGAGTGAGAGCCGGAAAGTGCGTTAGAATTTGGCAAGAAGGGGGGAAAGCAATGCCTAAAAACTCGAAGGTACGATCGCCGTCATCACCGGCGGCGCCGAAGGCATTGAGTTAGCTACGGCAAAACCCTTCGTCAAGGGAGTGCCGAAGTGTTCATCACGGGCCGCCGGCAGAAAGGTCAGCAGGTCCTGAAAGGAGGTTGTAATAGTGATTTGGGTAGGCAGTTTCAAATCTCTGCAGGCGGCGCTATGCAAACCTCGTTTCACTGGTGCTCCGCTGAAGCTGCACACCTGGCTGCGGACCGAGATCGCCCTGATCTCGCCGTTGGTGGACTGGCTCATGAGTCTGATCACAGAATCCCGTTGCGTTCCCGGAAACGAGGAGTACGTTGCATTCGCGCTTCGTGAAGCCGTGAGCAACGCGATGCTCCACGGCAATCGCATGGATCCCCGCAAGCTGGTTCATGTCCGCTGCTACTGCGAAGACACTGAGCGTGTGTTCATTGTCGTCAGAGATCAAGGACACGGATTCGACCCCCAAAAGGTTCCTGATCCTCTGGCGGTGGAAAACCTAGGTGCGGAACACGGACGCGGCATCCTCTTAATGAAATGGGCTATGGACGAAGTTTCCTTTGAACGGAGAGGAACTGAGGTTCATATGCGGAAGGGCTCAGGCAATCAACAGAAAATACCCTCGCAGCGCATCCAGAATCGAACGGTACGGCGACTTGTTATAAGACCTTGGCCCGGCGTCCGCGCCGTCGAGTTCGGTCGACACCCGATCGCGTGAACATACCCAAGAGAGATTTACTCGGCGAGGATCGGGGCGACGTCAGCCCGTGATCCATTCGACTCAACCTGTGGATTGTTCAGGGATCGCCAGGCAGGAGGTTCCGGAAAAAAACAGTGCAACCAATTGTGCTATTGAGCATCACATATTGCGCAGGAGAGTGTATGTCAGTAAAAAGCGTCCAATTTGCGGTTGCCGCGCACATCATGGCTGCCCTGGGTTACCTCCACGGCAAGGAAGTCTCGTCGGCGATCTTGGCCGACAGTGTGAACGCCGATCCTACTTTCGTTCGAAAGTCGCTGTCCAAACTCTCGAAAGCAGGCTTGGTCGTGACCAAGAGGGGCAGGAGTGGAGCGAGTGTGCTTGCCCGTCCCCCGCGACAGATCACGCTGCTCGAGATATACCGTGCCAGTGCAGCGCCGCCAGCATTTGCGATTCATTCGTATCCGATAGAAAAGAAGTGTCCGGTCAGCTGCCACCTCAAGGAGTGCATGTCCGGGCTACTTTCTCAGGCTCAGAACAGCTTCGAGAGATCGCTCGCGAAAATGACTCTCGCCGATCTGGTTGGCCAGATCCGGGGAAAGACGCATTGACTTTTTTTGATTATAATTGTGCATATCACACGCACAATTCGTCAGACCAAGGAGGTAGTAGCCATGGGTTCATCCGTTGTTTCGAATGCGAGGTATGTGATTTTGGGTGCGAGCGGGAACACCGGCTCGATCATCACCAATTTCCTGCTGTCGAAGGGCCAGAAGGTACGGGTCGTCGGGCGCGACGCGGCGCGACTGCAGCGCTTTGTGCGCAAGGGCGCGGAAATGTTCACGGCCGACTTGAGCGATGCGACTGCGCTCACGAAAGCCTTCAGCGGGGCGCGCGCGGCATATTTGATGTTGCCGCCGATTACCTCCCGGGAGGACCAGGAGCGAGAGAGCGATGCGATCGCGAAAGCCGTGAAGGAGTCCGGCCTGCGCTACGCGGTGCACTTGAGCAGCTACGGCGCGCATGTCCCGGAAGGCACCGGGCCAGTCGCGGGGCTGCATTCTTCGGAGCAAAAACTGAACGCGATCAGCGGTTTAAACGTTCTGCACCTGCGCGCCGCGTATTTCATGGAGAACAATCTGGCAGCGATCGGCATGATTCATGGGACGGGAATGATTCGGACATGCGCTGCGCCCGACCTGAAGTTGCCCATGATCGCGACGCGCGACGTCGGCGACTACGCCGCACAGCGCCTTCTCGACCTGGATTTTTCCGGCAAAAAAACGCGCGAGCTGCTTGGCGAGCGCGACCTGTCGATGGCGGAAGCTACTGCGGTGATTGCGCGTGGCATTGGCAAACCGGATCTGCGCTACGAGCATTTTCCGTATGACCAGATGCAGCAGGCGTTGACGCAAATGGGTATTCCGCCGAAGAGAGCCGCGGTGTACATCGAGATGTTCAAGGCCATCAACGCAGGAGTCCTCGCTCCGCTGGAGCCGCGTTCGCCGGAGAACAGCACACCAACTTCGTTTGAAATATTTGTGCAGGATGTCTTTGCGCCTGCGTATCACGGGAAGGCTTCCGCCGCTTAGGCTCAGCTCCGCGGTGGCCGCCTGGGCCTGTTTGCAGGGGTGAATTTCGGAGAGATTAAAATGTCTGACGCGGAGATTCTAGTCATGGATGAAACCGTTTCCAAGAAAAGAGAGTTATCCAAGCGTCGTAAGAAACCGAGCACTTACCGTCGTATCGTCACGGGAAACGTAAACGGGAAGTCCGTCGTTCAAACTGACGAACCGTTGCTGGCCTATCAGTTCAAGACTGTTCCCGGCTACGAGCACACGCTCATCTGGGTCAACCCGGCGACCCCGGATCTCAGCAAGGAGCAGAAGCTTGACAGTTATCCCGACTCCGTCGTTCCAGGGCCGGGGGGCACAAGCCTGCACTTTGTGACCTTTCCCCCGGTCGGTCTTCGCGAATCCGTCCTTCGATGCCGAGGCCGCACAAAAGGAAGCGCTTTCGTCTGCGAGGATTGGCCGATCACTTCGAAAAGGAAGATCCAGGGATGCACGAAACGAAAACGGTCGACTACGCGGTTGTCTACGACGGAGAGATGTGGCTGGAGTTGGACGACGGCGAGACCGTGCATTTGAGGCGCGGCGACGTGATCGTGCAAAACGGTACGCGCCACGCGTGGCGAAACAAAGGAACTAAGCCCGTCACGATGCTCTTTTTTCTGAATGGCGCAAGAGAGAGGCAATGACCAAAAAGCTCGAAGGCAAGACCGCCGTCATCACCGGCGGACAGAAGGGATTGGATTTGCTACGGCGAAACTTTTCGTCAAAGAGGGTGCCTATGTCTTCATCACGGGCCGCCGACCGAAGGAACTCGACGAGGCCCTGAAGGCAATCGGCACCAACGTTTCTGGCGTTCAGGGAGACGTTGCCCAATTGGCAGACCTTGATCGTCTTTACGAGACCATCTCTCAGAGGAAGGGGCGAATCGACATTGTTTTCGCCAACGCCGGCGTCGGCGAATTTGTTCCATTTGGCGCCGTCACCGAAGAGCATTTCGACAAACTATTCAACATCAATGTGAGGGGAACGCTGTTCACCGTGCAAAAGGCCCTACCGCTACTGAAGGATGGCGGCTCTATCATTCTCAACGGCTCCGTCGCGAGTGTTAAGGGTACGGCCGCGTTCGGGGTTTACGCCGCGAGTAAGGCTGCCATCCGCTCTTTCGTGCGAACCTGGACTACAGATCTGAAGGACCGTCGTATCCGCTCAAATGTTGTTAGTCCGGGTCCGATCAATACGCCGCTCGCGAATCGGCAATCTCTAGATGTGATTGCACGCATTGTGTCCACCATTCCGATGGGACGTATTGGGGAACCCGAGGAGGTTGCTAAGGTGGCGTTGTTTCTCGCTTCGGACGACTCCAGTTTTGTCACGGGTATCGAACTGTTCGTTGACGGTGGCAGAGCCCAGATCTAAGCGAAAGGGCGGGAGAAGCACTGCTGAGGACATGCGATTCGTCCAAATGGAAGGAAGGTGAAGGATGACTACAGAGAAGTCGCTCATCGACTCCGCACTCCGCGGATGGAAGTTCAACGTGGAGCGAGCGGACAAATTGTTTGGGGGACTGTCGCCAGAACAATTGGAGCAAGAAGTTGCTCCAGGGAAAAACCGTCTGATCTATCTCTGGGCCCATCTCGCGGCCGTGAACGATCAGCTATTACCGCTGCTCGGGATTAGAGAAAGACTTCATCCCGAGTTCGACGGCATGTTCATCTCGAACCCGGACAAATCCGTTCCGCTGACTATCTCGGGACAATCGCTCAAAGCCGCATGGCAAGAAATCAACCAGACGCTGTGGGAGGCTTTTTCAAAGTTCTCGGACTCGGATTGGGCGCAGCGGCATACGGCGGTGTCAGAACAGGATTTCGAGCGGGAGCCGCACCGGAATCGATTCGGGGTGCTGCTCGGAAGAACCGCGCACCTTGCCTATCACTTGGGGGCAAGCGGCATTGGCGCGGCCACAGACATAGTCAAGCGCTTCAAGGATTGTGCCGGCTTGAAGCAATGGTAGCCGAACCAATCAATTCCGCTTTATTCCCAAGCACGATATATGGCCCATCCTCACTTTTTAGCATTTCACAAATCGCCTTTCAGATACAGTTTAGCGGCGGACCTCACGCTCGAGGGCAAAGGTCTGCGACCTCGTGGCGGGTACGGTTAACCGCAGATTTCCACAGGTGTTGAGTTTCCCACAGGACCAGTACTCTTGCTTACGTGTACCATGTCGGTATATGCCGCTGACATTAAGCACAGCAAGACGACATGGGCGAAAAGAAACAATTTACTGTGGGCACTACCGTCTCGATCAAAAGCTCTGGTCGGACAGGAGTTGTCATTTTATGCGAGGACACGCCGACCGTCCTCGGGGAGTATTGGCACACCGTCCGAACCGACGAAGGAGAGTACGAACACCCGGGCTCTGACCTCGAAGCAATCGACGAAGCCAAAACGCCTAGCTGAGGCGGGTTCCCCGCGCTTCGACGCTCCCTCTTATTAGATTTTTACTAATGGTTCTCGCCGTCAAGCGAAGCTTCGCCGCGAACACTACGCGCCCTGGACCTTACCGGTTCCGCCACCGTTCAGCGTGAAGAGCCGTTCATTCCTGATGAGATCCGCAGCGCGGTGGTTGACCTCTTGTGAGCTCTTCGCGGCCAGCTCATTTCAACGCTGCATCGAGAATCCCGGAAATGGTTCGCTCTTCCACTTCGCCGGCCTGATTGTAGACCGCCGATTCCTGCTGATCGGTGACCACGACTTGCGGGAGGTATTTTTTGAAGTATTTTCGCACAACCTCCCTTTGCGCCGGGCTGCGCTTTCGGTCGAGATCGATGATCACGAAGTTCACTCGTCCACGATACTTTTCATACAAGCTGACGGTGCGCCGTGCTTGCCGCTTGCAGTTGAAACTTCGCTCTGCGTAGATGATTACGTAATTGGGCTTGCCGGTCACCAGACCGCGCTCCATGTCGCTTCCGGTGATCAGCGGACCGTCTGGACGATTGCTTCCGTAGTGCAGGCGCGGGTTGAGTTGCAAATCCTCGGCTGCTGGAGCAGCGGACGAGAACAAGACGGCTCCTGCCAGAAAAATCAGCGCGACGGGTTTGCTCATACGATTCCCTTATAAGCCCCCTTGGTCCGCTCGCACTGACGATGCAGCAAATGTCCAAAAGCGTCAGGGGCGGGCTTCAGGTTGCGGGATAGTGTGCCACTGCACCACCCTTTATGGCCAGCGTTGCGGTTATTTCGAAACGTCGAAAAGGTGGCGCCCCTCTGCGCCAGTCTTACCAGCCACCAGTTCCCTTCTCTAGTTGAACTTCCGTTCTTATCTTGAGGGCACGATCTGATTCTGGGGCGCAGGCGCAAAGCGAATCTGTGGGGTAGAATATTTAGGTGATGGTGCGGTCCGGGAGTCCATTGGGATGAGCATGATTCTTACTGAGGTTGAAGTGCGGGTGCTCGGAGCGCTGATCGAGAAAGAGATCACTACGCCGGAGTACTACCCACTTTCGCTGAACGCGTTGGTGAATGCTTGCAACCAGAAGAATAATCGCGAGCCGGTAACCAGCCTCGGTGAAGACGAGGTGGCCGCAGCGGTGCAAGGGCTTCGGGACAAACAGCTCGCGGAGCCAATCAGCTATTCCGGGAGCCGCGTGGTGAAGTACTCGCACACGTTAGGCGAGGCGTTCAATCTGGACCGGCGAGAGACGGCGATTCTCTGTGTTTTGCTGCTGCGCGGGCCGCAGACGGTGGGCGAGCTGCGCGGGCGGTCCGAGCGGATGCATAAGTTCGAGGATTTGAACGAAGTACATTTGACGCTGCAGCGGTTGTCGAAGCGCGAGCCTGCGATGGCGGCGCTTTTGGTGCGGCAGCCGGGGACTAAGGAAGCCCGCTACGCGCATTTGTTGGGTGGTCCGGTCGATGCGGCTGGACCCGGCGCGATTGCCGCGGCACATGCGGAAGCGACAGTGGCGGCTGGGCCGAGCGATCGCGAGCGAATTGCGGAGCTTGAAGCGCGGATGGCCGAGATTGCTAACGAAATTGCGGATTTGCGCGCGCAGTTTGCCGAGTTTCGGAAGCAGTTTGATTAGTTTCGCGCGGCTGGCCGGGCGGTTAGAGCCCATCGGGGTGAATCACCTTCAGACCCAGTTGTTCCTCAAATGGATCAAAATCATGATCGCGGTGAAGCAGTGAATGATTCGCGCTGAGACAGAAGGTCGCTATGAGGCAATCGATCGTCTTGCGCACTGTGTAGCCTGCTTTCCGAAGGGCTCGATAGTTCTGGGCAGAGGCGACGGCGATTTCCTCTCCTCCTGTTTCGAATACCTCGAATTTCGATAGATCTCGGCGAACTTTGGCGAACCCGGCGTCGCCTTGAATTCCCTGCAGGACTTCGTACAAGACGAGATCGGGCAGTCCGAGTCTCTGCTGATTTAGCTCGCGTTCGAGCCAGCGGGTGTGCGCGTTCGAGATTTCTCCGAGATAGTCGATCCATACCGTTGTATCCACGATGATCATGGTAGGCGGCTACTCTGGCACACGACCCAGGCGAGACTCGTCTAAATCGCCTTCCCACTTGACTTTACCGCGCAGACGGCGGATCGCGGTTTGGGAGTGGGTCTTAACCAGTAACCGGAGAGCAGCTTCCACGGCCGCCCTCTTGGTACGGGCCCCGCTGCTGCGCAACGCTTGATCCATCAATCGATCGTCGATCTCAATGTTGGTTCGCATATCGGCCGCTTTTCTAATGTGTAATAATCTCATATTCATGTGTACCACATCAAATGGAAAAATCGAGGTTTCGGGGGCTGGGGCAAACCGCCGAATGCTGAGTGTGGGAGCTGTAGTGAAGTGACCGCGTCAGTCGTGTAGGCCGAAGCGCGCTAGCATTTCGCGGCGGCCGAGTGTGGTGATGGCCAGGGCGCGGGTATCTAGATCCTGGATCACCCATTTTCGTTTCAGGGCTACGTTTAGCAGTGCCGCGCCGACGGTGCCGGCGATGTGCGGCCGGCGCTCACTCCAGTCCAGGCAAGCGTAGGCAAAACGCCGGCGTTGCTTGCGACATGACTCGACGTCAATGCCCAGAGCTGCGAACGCCTTGGCCCCAGCAGGGGAGAGGTCGTACGCGACGCCGGCGCGCGAGCGAGGCGATAGCCAGCCGAGTGCCTTGCAGCGGTCATGTAACCCGACGCCCAAAGTGCCGGCGATGTGATCGTAGCAAGTGCGGGCGGCGCGCAGCAGATTTGGGGTGCGCGCCACGAATGGATCGCCGGGGCCGCCACCGATCACCGCCAAGCATTCGAGCGCGGCCGCTACATTGGTCCCTTCCAGGCTGTAGTAGCGATGTTTTCCCTGGGCGAATACTTTCACCAACCGCTGGGACTTCAGCCGCTGCAGGTGCGCGCTGGCGGTCGACGGGGTAACGTCCGCGACGATGGCTAGCTCGGTGCTGGTTCGGGCGCGGGCGTCCATCAGGCAGCACAGCATGCGGGCGCGGGCCGGTTCACCGATGGCCGCGGCGACCGCGGAGATGGCGGCATCGGCGTTGACGCTTTCGACATTCATAGTTTGATGGTAAGCGAATTGTTGATGTACCACAACTGGCAGAATTCCACTCAAATAGCCGGCGGAAACGGCAACCACCCCGATTGGCCGCCGCGGAGCCATGAGGGCGGCCGGCACGACCGGTGCGACCAGCGCCGGCCTGACCCTCTGGCTCCGCAGTTCTTCGGCCACACTCGCAAGTGAGAGGTTGCCCATGAATGTGAAACTAACCTGCGTGATCCGTTATCAGATCGATCCCTTCCAACGAGAGGCATTCAAGGAGTATGCGCAAAACTGGGGACGCATCATCCCGCGCTGCGGTGGTCACCTGGTTGGGTATTTTCTTCCTTACGAAGGGACCAACGATGTGGCCTGGGGGCTGATTGCATTCGAAAGCCTGGCTGCGTATGAAACGTACCGAGCACGCTTGCGGGAAGATCTCGAAGGGCGTGCGAACTTCGCGATGGCGCAGGCCAAGCAATTCATTCTTCGGGAAGAGAGAAACTTTGTAGAAGTGGTTGATGGGACTCTTGGCATTCCGGCGCTAACTGCGGGTTCGTGACGCGGAACTCTCCTGCTGTACTTCCGACTACCGGTACGGCTTACTACACGCGTGTTCGATTCCCTTCCTGCGAATTCTTGCGTGCTACACTCGCGACGGCGGGTGTCGATCGATGACTCAGTTTGATGTAACGCGAAATACTACTTCGATTGGTGAGCGGATCGAGCGTTTGCCAATGGGACGGTTTCACCGGCGATTTATTGCGCTGGTGTCGCTGGGCGGATGGTTCGATCTGTACGACCTTTTTATGGTGGCGTACGTGGGGGCGGCGCTGCAGAGTTCGGGATTTCTTTCGTTGCGCGAGTTCACGTCGTTGGTGGCGGCGGGATTTCTGGGAATGTTTGTGGGGACGATTTTCTTCGGGATGGGCAGCGACCGCATGGGGCGGCGAAGCTCGTTTGTGGTGATGTTGCTGGTGTATTCGTTTTTTACCTTGGCCGGGGCGTTCGCGCCGTCGCCGGGGTGGCTGATTGGGCTGCGATTTTTTGCCGGGATTGGAATTGGCGCGGAAATCGTGGTGATCGATACCTACGTTACGGAAATGGTTCCGCGGGACGTGCGCGGGCGGTTTGTGGCCATCACTCAGGTGGTTGGTTTTGCGGCGGTGCCTTGCGTGGCAATTCTTTCGCGGTTGTTGGTGCCGACGCATTTCCTGATGAGCGGATGGCGATGGGTGATGGTGATTGGAGCTTCGGGAGCGGCGCTGGCATGGTATTTTCGCCGGCGGTTGCCGGAATCGCCGCGGTGGCTGGAGAGCCAGGGACGAATCGCTGAGGCCGAGCGAGTGGTGGCAATGCTAGAAGTAGAGTCGGGTTACGCGGCGGCAGCGGCTAAGGGCGCTGTGGGGGCAGCGATCTCCGGTCCCGCGCGCGAAAACATTTCTGCGGCTGCTACGGCGGCGGAGAGCGCCACTGCCCTACACGTTGGGGCCGCTGCGCCGCGCAAAACGATTCAAGCTTCGCTTGCAGCGCTGGCCGAGCTGTGGAGCCCGGCGTATCGGAACCGGACGGCGATGCTGGTGATTTTTCAGGCGCTGCAGACGTTTGGTTTTTATGGATTTTCGAACTGGGCGCCGACCTTCCTATTGAAGCGTGGGTTCACCCTGCTGCATTCGCTGAAATATACGTTGCTGATCGCCCTGGTGGCGCCGATTGGTCCGCTATTTGCCGCGGCCACCTCGGATCGTATGGAACGGAAATGGACGATTGGGGCGCTTGCTATTCTGGTGGCGGCGTTTGGGCTGGGCTTCGCGCTGTGGACTGTGCCGCTGCTGATCGTGCTCAGCGGAGCGGCGGTGACGTTGTGCAACAACGCGTTTTCGGCGAATTTCCATGCGTATCAGAGCGAATTGTTTCCGACGCGGATTCGCGGGACCGGCGTGGGATTCACGTATGCCTGGAGCCGGCTGAGCGCGGCGCTCAGTTCGTTTATCATTGCGTGGGTATTGGTGCGAGGAGTGACGGCGGTGTTTACGATGCTGGCTGCGGCGATGGTGGGCGTGGCTTTGGTTATCGCGCTGCTGGGGCCGCGGACGAATCGCGTGCCGCTCGAGGAATTGGCGGGGTGAGGAATGATGAGTGAAACGGCGGCAGTGAAAGGCAGGCGAGGGCGAGGTTTTGATGGGCTACGCGTGCTTTCGCTGGAGAGCCGGCGCGGGCCGGAGATGGCGCGGCTGATTGAAACCTACGGGGGAGAGGCGGTGGTTGCGCCTTCGATGCGCGAGGTGCCGCTCGAGTCAAACGTTCAGGCGGTGGAGTTCGTTGGAAAGCTGGCTGGAAAGCAATTCGACATGGTGATTTTTCTAACCGGGGTAGGGACGCGGGCGCTGGCGCGGGTAGCGGACAGTGTGTGCCCGCGCGAGGAATTCGTGGCGGCGCTGCGCGGTGTGAGCGTGGTAGCGCGCGGACCGAAGCCGATCGCGGTCCTTCGCGAAATGGGCGTTGCCATGACCCTGGCGGCGCCGGAGCCAAACACTTGGCGGGAGTTGCTGGGCGCGCTCGATGAACAGCGGGAGACTTTGCCGCTGGCGGGCCGGAGCGTGGCGGTGCAGGAGTACGGCCGGTCTAACCCGGAATTGCTGGCGGGCCTGGCCGAACGCGGCGCGGTGGTGACCACAGTGCCGGTATATCAGTGGGCGTTGCCGGAGGATTTGGAACCGTTGCGGATGGCCGTTCGGAGGATTGCGGCCGGGGAAATCGATGTAGCGCTGTTCACCACGTCGATTCAAGTGGCGCATCTGCTCCAGGTAGCGGCGGAGATGAAATTGGAAGATGAGGTGCGGCGCGCCTTCGCCCGAATCGTGGTGGCGTCGATTGGACCGATGACTTCGGAGGAACTCAGGGCCGAAGGATTTGCTGCGGACATCGAAGCGACCCATCCGAAGATGGGATTTCTGGTAAAAGAGGCGGCGGAGCAAAGCGCAGTGTGGGCGCGGAAGAGGCAGCGCGATGCCCACTGAGAAACTCCTACGGCATTACCGCTGCGCGTTGCGGGAGAAGATACGCAGCGCGTTCGTTGGGGATGAGACTCTCTTGTGTGGTTAGAATCTTCAGGGGCGTCCCGCCGTAGGCTTGGTATGAATACGACGGTTTGCCGTCCGCGCCCTTACTACGGTTACAAATTCTACTAACTTCACTAAGGATCGCCCAGGGGGAAGCGCGGCGCCGGAATGTTCGCTATCTGCGGTAACATGCGGTCGATTCATCTTGTACGCACTGGTAGGCGATATCGATGTAGCCGATACCGTGGCTATCTAGTTCGTGCTGCGCCGCAAAAACTTGCCGCACGATCCACGCCGCAGGCATCAGCAACCACGGCGCGCGAATGTAGAGTGCGGTTGCGCCATCGGCGAGTTGTTCGGCGGGATCGCCAGCGTGCAATGGGAGCTCCTATGAGGTGTCTGATCGCGGAAGCAATTCTACAATACGGGTTCCGAGTATCGCATACTAGCGTCTAACATCGCGAGCGGCCAAGGCCCAACCTAACTGAAGAAATAAAGGCGAAACCGAGGGGGGGCGCGATCATCTATCCGGTGATGACCATGAACAAAGTAAAGCTTGGATCGCAGGGCGCGGTCGTTTCCCGCATGGGACTCGGTTGCATGGGCATGAGCGAGTTTCTACGGCGAGCGGAACGACGCGGAATCCGCCGCGACGATTCTTGCGGGCGCTGGATCTGGGGATCGACTTTTCTGGATACGGCGGACACCTACGGAATCGGCGACAACGAGGAACTGATCGGGAAGACGATCCGCGGGCGGCGGGATGAAGTTTTTCTGGCGACCAAGTTTGCCAACATGCGCACCAAAGCGGATCCGAATCATTGGTCGCTCAGCGGCAAGCCGGAGTATGTGCGTTCGGCGTGCGATGCTTCGCTGAAGCGGCTGGGCGTGGACCATATCGATCTGTATTACCAGCATCGCGTGGACCCGCAGACCCCGATCGAGGAGACCGTGGGCGCGATGGCGGAGTTGGTGAAGGCCGGAAGGTGAAATACCTGGGACTATCCGAGGCGTCGCCGGCGACGATTCGGCGGGCGCACAAGGTGCATCCGATCACCGCGCTGCAGACGGAATATTCGCTTTGGGAGCGGCATGTGGAGGCCGAGATTCTGCCGACGGTGCGGGAATTGGGGATTGGATTCGTGCCGTATAGTCCGCTGGGACGCGGATTTCTTACCGGCGCGATCACCAAAAAGAGCGACCTCGAGGAGCAGGACTGCGCGCGCGATGAGGATGCCGCGGTTTGCCGGTGAAACGTTCGATAAGAACCGGGTGCTGGTAGAGCGGGTGAGAGCGATTGCGCAGCGCCGAGGCGCGACAGCCTGGTCAGACTGGCGCTGGCCTGGGTGCTGGCCAAGGGCGAAGATGTGGTGCCGATTCCCGGGACCAAGCGGCGGAAATATCTCGAAGAGAATGCAGCGGCGGCCCAGATTCGACTCACTCCGGACGAGGTAGCGGAGTTGGAAGCTGCAGTTCCGCAGAACGAGATTGCGGGCGAGCGATATGCCGAGGGAGCCATGAAGGCGATCGATCGCTGAAAACTTGCGTCGCGGTAGGTTGCACTCGAGATGTTGGCAAGGAAGCTGTAAATTTTTTGGCCCGCAGAACCAGAATGTGTGTGGCACAACGGCTGTACCACAAAGGCTCTAGCCCGGAAAATTCACGAATTCAGAAACACGAAAGGCCTCGCTATGGTACAAATCCGTTATCTAGGCAGATTTGAGACCAAAAACGAGGCCTTCGCTTGACCGAACATACCACAACAGACTGTGTTCTTTTTCCAGATATCTTGGATCGACCGGTGGTGGCGAAGTTTGATCAACAGCAGGGCAGTTCCGATGGCGGAGCGATTCTGCTGAAGGCTGCCGAGCGGCGGTTAGGGCTGACTTCGGCGTTGGCAGCTGGTCTGAGAGATGACCGGCAACCCGGTAAGGTGCGGCATGAGTTGCGTGAGTTGATTACTCAGCGGGTCATGGCCCTGGCGTTGGGATATGAAGACGCCAACGATGCGGCACGGCTGGCATCGGATCCGATCCACAAGTTGCTGGTCGGTCGGGATCCCGTCGACGGCGAGGATCTGGCTTCGCAACCGACCCTGTCGCGCTTTGAAAATGCTCCGGATCGTAAGGAACTGTTGCGCATGACGGAAGCGTTGGCGGATAGCGTCATTGAACGACATCGTAAGCGTCTGCATGGTCGGGCCCGTGGCATCACCATCGATATGGATCCCACGGATGACCCCACGCACGGCCAGCAACAGTTCACCTTTTTCAATCGCCACTACGATAGCTACTGTTACTTGCCGATGGTTTGTTTTCTCACCTTTAATGAGGAGGCGGAGCAGTACTTGGTGGCGGCGGTGTTGCGGCGTGGGAATGCGACTGGCTCGGTGGGCGCGCGGGGGATTCTGCGCCGGCTGATGGCACGAGTGAGCAATGCCTTTCCCCAGGCCAGCATCCGGGTGCGACTCGACGGTGGCTTCGCGTCTCCGGAAGTTCTGGATTTTTTAGATTGCCAACCGAAAGTGGAATACCTCGTTAATATGGCCAGCAACGATCCTGTGACATTCTGCTGCACCTCGTTAAGTGTTTGAAAATATTAGAAAATCGGAAATCAAATCTCAGTTTGCGGGCGTCAAGATTCCACAGCTGGCGCGTCCGGGTCAGAGAACCCCGTCAACTCCAGCGTGCGTTCGTCGCGAAACTGAGCTCCGCGTGGATGACGGCGACTCTGGATATCCATCACGGCTCGCCGGACCTTCGGAGCTTCCACGGCCGCGACCGGAATCTGCCACGGTGCTCCTGGCACCACTTGCGTGGCTGGAATGGTTTTACGCTGAATCAAGTGCCGCACCGCGGTGACACTCACTCCCAACCGTCCGGCAGCTTGCTCGAGCGTGAGACTGTCCGCCGTGACACGACTCGCATCGTAGGCGGGCAGTTGATGGTAGTGCCGCAGCGCGCGCACCTTCACTTCGCTCCAGCCATTGCCCGCACCGGTTCGCATCCCTAAACGATTCAGAGTGGAAGCGATCTGCTCGTCGCTGAACTGACCCGCCATCTGTCGCACCACTTCCACCGCCTCCAGCTTCGTGCAATGACGATGCCGGCCGACAGCGTTCTTCTTGATCCGCAACTCCGAATGACGACCTCCGGCCCAGTGCAAGAGTAGGACAATCTCCTGTTTCTCCTTGTCTATCTCCGCGACAATCTCGCGGATCAAAATCCGCACAATCCGCTGCTTCAAGCGCATGTCCGTCGGGGGAGCATTCCACACGGCCGCAAGATCCTGCGCCAGGCTCAACAGCACTTCCTTGGACGGAATCGAAACCGCCTGTGGGTCGCTCCCGAGTGTCTGCAGCTTCTTCTCCAAATCTCGTACCTTCTGCAAAGCCGCATTCCAGCGAGCTTCCAGCTCTGCGGCGACTAACCGTTGCTCCGGATCGACCGCTTCGTAGCGCCGCTCCGCCAGTCGGGCTTCGTAGCGAGCCTGCTCGACCTCCATCTCGGACGCGCGCTGGCGTGCTTCTTGCTGCTGCCTCATCTGCTCGGCCGCTTGCAACGCCGCCTCGACGGCGTTGCCTCCGATGGCTTCGAGCACCTCCTTTGCGACCGCCTCGTCTGGCCGCCAACTCCCGAAAGAAATACACCGGCAATCCTCACGCGCATTCGCTTGTGCATCGCGGCAGCAGTAGCGTCCTTGCATATGGAGGCTTCCGTATTCCACGCGCAGCATCCGACCGCACCGCCGACATCGCAACAACCCGGCGAGCAGGGCGCGTCCTCCCCGCGCCGCCTTTGGCTCCATGTGCGATTTCATGTGCGCGTTGGCCGCAATCATCGCTTGATTCTTCTCGTATTGCTCCCAGGAAATGTACTCGGCATGATGATCGCGAATCAACACCATCCATTCGGCGCGTGGCTTGCAATGCCCTCTGGTCCTGTGTGCCCGCCCTTCCACGATCTGCATTCGCGCTTCCGTCTTGCCGAACGCATACGCTCCCGCGTACAGAGGATTCGTCAGTATCGCCCAGATGGTGTGATACAGGGGCAGCTTCCACACCAGACGGCGCTCGCCTCGCCCTGAAGGAATAGCCGGCAAGGCGATCTTCTCACGGCGGAACCACAACGTCACTTGCCGGACACTGCCGAGCTCAGTGAGCTTGTTGAATACCAGAGCAATGCTGTCTTGGATCCGACGATCCGGGTCCATCTCCATCTTGCCGTTCTCGCTCCAGCAGAAGCCCACGGGAAGATAAAACTGCAGTTCGCCCCGCCGGGCCTTTTGGCGGATGGCTTCGAGCGATCTCTGCCGCAGCAGGCTCAGTTCAAACGCCGCCATCTCTCCTTTCATGCCCAAGAGCAACCGATCATTCACCAGATTCGGATCGTAGACTCCATCGAAATCCACCAACACCGCGCCCACCAGGCCGCTCATCCAGATCAGGTGGTGCCAGTCACGGCCGTTCCGCGCCAATCGCGAAGCCTCGATGCAAAACACGGCGCCGACCTCACCGGTGCAGACTTCCGCAACCAGGCGCTGAAATCCTCGGCGCTCCACCAAGCCGGACCCCGTGCGTCCCAGGTCCTCGTCGATCACCAGGACGTCGCGAAAACCGAGGTCGCGTGCTTGGTCGGCCAAACCATATTGCCGTCGTTGACTCTCTTGGTTGTGAAACACTTGTTCGGGGGAAGACTGCCGAAGGTAGACGATCGCCCTCCGTTTCAACCGTTCATTCGTGAGTTTCGGATTCATTCGGGCCTCCTGCGGGCGTGCCGGGAGCGGCGGCGTTGATGAGCAGCTCGACCAGAGCGAGGGCGAGTTGGTGTTGTTCGTCCGACGGAAGTTCGGTCGGCCTGCGATCGAGCAACGCGAGATTGAGTTGCGAACGGACGGACTTCGGATGCGATTTCACGCTTCTCCTCCTGCGATAGCGGCGATGTAGCCGAGGCTTTATCGCAGGGGCTGGATTTTTGCAAGCTGCTCAGGAGATCGCGGAGCTCGCTGAGCGCCTCAATGGCGATGGCGGGTGGACCCACGGAAAATGCGGTGGACTCGGAGCTGAACATCCAAGCTGGAAGGGAGCGTGATGTACGATCCGGTAGTTCACAGAATAGATATTCTCCATGTCCGTGTCGGTCTCTCTCCCGCTTCAAAACACGAAGAGCTTGTCCAAAGAGCGGATGCCAACGATAGCGAACCGTGACGGTCTCCAGAACGTATGCATTATGTGATGGGCTCCAATGCGGTTTTGAAGCGCAAGGCGGAGTCGGCGATGAAGCGGGCGCGTCGTGCGTCGGAGATCTCCGGCCAAACCGAGCATGTCTATGGCGAGTGCCGGTACGCTACCAAAAAGACTTGGCCGTGGAAACGACGCATCATCTACAAAGCCGAGGTGGTGCGCGCTGCGAACAAGGAACCGAAGGACAACCCGCGCTTTGTGGTCACCAACCTAAAGCAGAGGCCTCAGTGGATTTACCAGAAGATTTACTGTCACCGAGGCGACATAGAAAACAGGATCAAAGAATTGCACGACGGAATGCAGATCGGCCGGACCAGTTGCTCGAACTTCTTGGCGAACACGTTCCGAGTGCTGCTGACCGCGGCGGCCTATGTGCTGATGCAGGAGATGCGACTTCACTTGTCCCGCACCCGCCACGCCCGGGCGCAAGTCTCGACCTTGCGCGAGCGTTTTCTAAAAATCGGAGCCCAAGTCATGGTCACCGTGCGGCGCATCGTGCTGCACATGCCTCAAGCGTTCCCGTACCGCAATAGCTTTCATCGTCTGGCCTTGAGTTTGGGTGCTCAAACTGGCTGAGTTCTCCCGCAGCGCTGCCCAGGGAATTCTTACTCGTCACGGCCCTGTTCCAGGTGTCTCTTTTCGCGTCAAAATCTGACTGCGAGCCTCATTAACAGCCGTAGAATCAGTCTTTCGGTTCAACCAAATTCTTCTCTCGTCGCCGATCCTTTCGCAGTGACAAACATTCGCCATGACGTCAGCTTTCACGAATAGTGTGGACTAGAGACTTCTAATTTCCGTTTCATTCCCCCTTTGAAATTTGGGTGTTCGATTGCATGTGCATCGTTGCGCAGGCGCAGGTATGCGCCATTGCCTAAGACGATGCACATTTTAATTGGGCGGGATGGATCGATTAACCGGCGCAGGCCGGAGGGATTTGTTGCGTCTTGGCGGGAATTGAATTTCTGACGGGGGCGCGGGAGGCGTTGCGGATGCTGGCCACGATTGGCTGCGCGGCAATCGTGGTGTCAAACCAGCCGGCGGTAGGAAAAGGATTAATGACCGCGGCTGGGCTGGACGATCTGACGCAACGGTTTCGCAACCGGTGGTGCGCGCGGGCGGACGCATCGCCGCGGGGTATTACTGCACGCATCGGCGCGAGGAGGGCTGCCGCTGCCGCAAACCCAATCCCGGGCTGTTGTGGGACGCGCAGCGAGATTACCAATCGGTTTTGCAGGATACCTTTATGACTGGGGATTCGGAAATCGATGCCTGCGCGGCGCGCGCGGCGCGTTGCCGGTTCATCCGACTGGTGGAGCCGACGAAGATCGGAGGGGCAGAGCGGGGCCGGCAGCACGCCTTCGCGGAAGTGCCGGATTTGCTGAGCGCGGTACCCTACATTATGGAACACGCTGCAGCGGGGGTGATGGTTAGGTACGCGGCTTGTGCTGTCTGGTGCGACCCGCGAATTTCATGTTGGCAGGAACCGGCGAGAGAGTAACCCGACGAACGTGTAGGGACCGGAAAACTCTATGCAGCCAATATTCCTAAAATATTGCCGCGAGTGCGACGCCGGATAGCACCACCACAATCCACAATCCAAACACCACCGCCATCGCCGCCCCTTTCTTTAGCTTCGAGACAATCGCGCATCCGATCGCAACCACCAGCAGATTCCAGATGGTTATGACGTCCAGCGAGGTCAGCAAACTCTTGAGCCAATGCGCCGAGCTTGCATCCAGAAAGAATCCCCCGTTCGTCGGGACCGGATTATTGATATTGAAGCCAGACGCGTCGCCCGCAGCGAACAGCACGATAGTCCCTAGCACTAATTTCACTAGCGGGATTAGACCGGCATACATCAACACCGTGAAAATGCTGGTAAAGTCCGCCTGCCCACCCGGCACCTTCAGGCAACCCCACAGAATGAGGCCAAAAACGGCAACGATAATCAGAGCGACGATGGGCCATGCAATGAAGATGCCTTTGGTGAACGTCGCGGCGATGCTCAGCTGCGTCGCCTGTTGCTGAGCGGTCAGCTTCTCAAATTGGGCAGCGCGCGATGGACTTTCGCTGATGGAGTTGATTGCCAGTTGATGGAATCCCACCTTGGTTGCTGCGGCCCAGAAAAACATATAAGTCATGACAACGGTGATAAGAAAGGGCAGCCACCAACTGCGGTCGCGCAGCACGTCGGTGAACGTCTTCGACGGCGCCACAAAGGTGTTGACCACCCGGCTGACCTGACTCAAATGGGTTTCTGGCTGCGGAATGCTGACATTGTCGCTCATATGGGTGCTATAGCTATCAGAGCTTCCCGACGAATACAAGTGAGAAAAGTTTCGAGTGGGGTCCACACCGGAACAGGATCAATCTCCCGCACGCCTCACCCATGCGATCTGCTTTATCCCGCGAGCTTGCGGCCAAGTTGGCCCTGGATTTCAGCGAGAATCTCATACGACCGGAGCCGCGCGGCGTGACCGTAGATCGCGGACGCGACCATCACTTCGTCCGCTCCTGTTTTCTCGATGAAGCGCTCGAGCCCTTGCCGCACCGTTTGCGGCGATCCGACGAACGAGTAGGACAGCATGTTCGACGCGTGGGCCTTCTCCACCGGCGACCAATAAGTTTCGATGTCGTCGATCGGCGGCGGCAATTGCCCGCGCTTGTTTCTATACATACCCACGAAAACTTGTTGCAGCGTGGTGAACAGCCGCCGCGCCTCGGCATCGGTTTCCGCGGCAATCACGTTCGCGCCCACCATCGCGTAGGACCGCGCCAACTGCGCGGAGGGTTGGAACTTCGCGCGGTAGACTTCCAGCGCCTGCATCAACGCATCCGGCGCGAAGTGTGAAGCAAAGGCGTACGGCAGCCCCAGCGCCGCAGCGAGTTCGGCGCCGAACAGACTCGATCCCAGAATCCAGATCGGAACCCGCAGCCCAGTGCCCGGGACGGCCTGCACCAGTTGGCCGGGCTGAAGCGGCGCGAGCAGCGCCTGCAGTTCGAGCACATCCTGCGGGAAATTATCCGCCGTCGCCGGACTGCGGCGCAGCGCAAGAAGCGTCCGCTGGTCGGTGCCCGGCGCTCGCCCGAGCCCCAGGTCAATTCGCCCAGGATAAAGCGATTCGAGGGTGCCGAATTGTTCGGCGATTACCAGCGGCGAATGGTTGGGCAGCATGATTCCGCCCGCGCCCACGCGGATCGTGTGCGTGCCGCCAGCAACGTACCCGATCGCCACCGCAGTCGCCGCGCTGGCGATCCCCACCATGTTGTGATGTTCCGCCAGCCAGAACCGCCGGTAGCCCCACCGTTCCGCATGCTGCGCCAAATCCAGCGAATTGTGCAGCGCATCCGCAGGGGTAGCTCCCTGAATCACAAACGCCAGATCCAAAATCGAGATAGCCGCCATCAATGTTCCTTTGCAATTCCCACCGAGCGGACGAGCACAGCCAACCTGCGGAATCACTCACAGTGATGAGATGTCTGGCGGCGCAAGAAGTCGCAGCGCCCACACGTATTAGCACTACTCGCTTCGGGCGGCGCGGACCTCGCCCACAATATTGAGGGTGCGGCCACGAAGCGGCGGTGATCTTGGCCTTTACAAATATAGCCCTTGAGCTATATTCCATCTATGGAATGGGAGGTAGAGTTTACAGACGACTTCTTTAGCTGGTGGGAAGGGTTGACCGAGGCTGAACAGGCAGACGTAAACGCCAAGCTCGTCTTGCTTCAAAAGATTGGCCCCAGCCTTCCCGCCCTCACGCTGACCTCGTCCACTCTTTCCGTCATCGGAATATGAAAAAACTTCGGATACAGCATTCAGGTCGACCGTATCGAGTGCTGTTCGCATTTGATCCGCGCCGTTGTGCGATTCTTCTCATCGCTGGTGACAAAACCGGGTAATGACCGGTGGTACGACGAATTTGTCCCGATCGCGGATGAGCTTTTTGACAAGCATCTTAAATCTCTAAGAAATAAGGAAAAATAATATGGCCAGGAACTTCAAAGAACTTCAAGCAAAAATGCCTCGCGCCGCGCGCGTGCGCAGCGAAGAAGCAGCCAAAAAGATGATCTCAGAAATGGGCCTCGCGGAGCTCCGTGAGGCGATGCACCTGACACAGGAGTCGCTCGCAGACGCGCTCCATGTGAAGCAGGCTTCGATCTCCAAGATGGAGCGCCGCTCGGATATGTACCTCAGCACCTTGAGCAAAATCATCAAAGCGATGGGCGGAGAACTCCAGATTATCGCTAAGATGCCCAACGGAAGAGTCCAAATTCGTCAGTTCACCAAGATTCGGAACGGCGACCTCGAGCGCTAAAGGTGGAATCCCGCGGCAACCACATTCCTGCTGCTTTCGGTTATGCGCACGCTGCGGGCGGGGCGCCGGCGTCCCCTTTTCCTTTGATTTTGATGACACTTTGGCCTTTCCCTGCACTCCGACTCAGCTTATTATAATCGCTTAGAATCGGCTCTTCCCGCTCTTCCCTTTCAGTAGCTGAGAACGGTCGCATAGCTGAGCTCATCGGCGAATTCCGCCGGACGCAGTAGTGCTATTTTCGTGATCCCAGAGAGAACGAGGTAAGGGTGGCAGACTCCTCAACGGCGGCTGAAACCGGATCCCCCGCGCAGCCTCATCTCAAGCGTGTCCTCGGTCTGTGGGACCTGGTCTACTACGGAGTGATCCTCACCTCGCCGATTGCCGCAGTCCCGCTGTACGGCACCGGCCAAGTCCTCTCCCGGGGGCATACTGTGTCGACCCTGCTGATCGCCATGGTGGCGATGTCGGTCACCGCGGTTAGTTTCGGCCGTATGGCTCACGTGTATCCGTCGGCCGGCTCGGTGTACACCTACATCAGCCGCGAGCTGAACCCGCACTTCGGATTCGTGGTGGGTTGGGCGATGTTCCTCGAGTATCTTTTCCAGCCCATCCAGAACGCGCTTTACGCGGTGCTGGCCATCCAGCGGATGTTGCCGTTTATTCCCTTCGCCATTTTGGCGGCGCTCGCCGTCGGTTTAATCACGGTGATGACCGTTCAGGGAATCCGCTTCACCGCACGCACCAACGAAGTGCTGCTCGGCTTCATGGTATTGGTTACCACCATCTTCCTGATCGAATCGTTCCGCTACATCGTGTTGCACGACCATTTCACCGGCCTGTTTTCCATGCAGCCGATCTATAACCCAGCCACATTTAATTTACGCGCGCTGGCCGCCGGCACTTCCCTGGCCGCGCTGGTGTTTATCGGCTTCGATGGGGTGTCGGTTCTTGCGGAAGAAGTAAAGAATCCGAAACGCAACGTGATGCTCGCCGCGGTGCTGGTGGTGCTCTTCACCGGCCTATTCAGCGGGCTGCAAGTGTACCTGGCGCAACTGGTCTGGCCGGACTACACCACCCTCCAGAATCCGGAAACGGCGTTCATGGACGTGGCGCGGCTGGCCAGCGGACCCCTACTCTTCACTGCGTACGGTGTGATGCTGCTGGTCTCCAGCATCGCTTGCGGCCTTGCCGGGCACGTGGGCGCGTCGCGATTGCTTTACAGCATGGGCCGCGACGACGTGCTTCCCAAAAGAATATTTGGGTACATAAGCCCAACGAAGAGCAATCCCATTTACAACGTCTGGATTATCGGGGTGCTCGCGTATATCGGGGTGATCACCATACCGTGGGAGCATGCCGCGGAAGTGACCACCTTCGGCGCGTTGTTGGCGTTCATGGGCGTGAACCTGGCGGCGTTGAAACACTTCTGGTTTTCGAAGGAAGCGGTAGGACACCGAAATTTCTTCGTCGATTGCTTCGTTCCAGCGTTCGGTTTTGCCTTCTGTTTTGGGCTGCTGTTCAGCCTGCAGGCCTGGACGAAATATGCCGGCCTGTTTTGGCTGGTCGTGGGAATTATCTACACCGCGTTTAAGACCCGCGGTTTTAGGATTCGGCCCAAACTCATCGACTTCAGCCAATCGTGACTTAAGCTTCTACGGTTCGATGCTCTTATCTTTTCCGGGTGCCCGACTGTTCCCAAGATTTTGGGAAGGGTGGGCGTAGTGACCTTAGTAGTCGATGGCGTGGGACCCAACAAAGCGCACGGCCAACGGCCCGCACCGTGCGGTACTCAGCGCTTCTCGCTCTGCGACGAAGCGCCAGACTCAGAAGTCCTGCCCTGCGCCGATTGCCCTCGCGACGCCTGCAGCGAAAATCCGCACGACTCACGAATGCGGAGTTCCGGCGGCAGCTTTCGCACCACTGCCTTGCTGCGATCTCCGGAGATCCGGCGGATCAGCAGTTCCGCCGCTTCGCTTCCCAATTGGTGTTTGGGCAATTCTACGGTGGTCAATCGGGGCCGGAAGACGCCAAGCCAGGGATAATCGTCAAAGCTCACCAGCCCAAAATCTTCCGGGCACATCAAACCCATTTCTTCCGCCGCCTGCAGCAATCCGATGGTCATCAGATGGTTCGCTACATACACCCCATCCGGACGGTGGGAAAGCAGCGCATGTCCGGCGCGAAAGCCGGAATCGATCCGGTAATCGCCTTCGATGATCAATTCCGGCTCATACGGCAGGCCCTTCGCTTTCAGTGCGTCGTGGAAACCTTCCCAACGCGCCTTGGCGTTGCTGACTTTCAATGGTCCACTGACCAACCCGATGCGCCGCCGCCCCGAACGCGCCAAGTGCGCCACCGCATCGTAAGCCCCTTGGTAATCGTCGGTGATCACCGCGTCCTTAGTCAGTTTGGGATAAGTGCGCATCACCAGAACGAAGGGGATATTCATCTGCTTGATCATCAGCCGCACCGATGGGCGGAAATCTTCCGCCGCTTTGGTGAGCAGGATGCCGTCCACGCGCTTGGACAGAAGTAATTCAACCGAACTCTCTTCCTTGGCCAGAATGTCGTCACTGTTGCACAGCAACAAGTTGTATCCGTGCTTCTGTGCGGCATCCTCGGCGCCGCGAACCACCATCGGGAAAAAGGGATTGGCGATATCCGGCACGATCATTCCGATGGTATGGGTTTTCTGTTTGGCCAGGCTGCGGGCGATCAGGTTGGGTCGGTAATTGAGCTTGCGGATGGCTGCTTCAACGCGTTTGCGGAGTTGCTTCCCGACGTGGCTTTTGGCGTTGACCACGGCGGACACGGTAAACACCGATACCCCGGACTCGCGAGCTACATCGTAGATGCTCGCCGATTTCGCAGGTTTCTTGGTTTCGCCTTTTTTCAAAGAGGGCATGCGCTGTTAGCCGCACCTGGAAAGCAAACTGCCCACCGATGGCCCGACTGCCTCTCGCTCTTTCCCCAAAGTGGCGCTCAGTAGTTTACGACAACCGCGCCTTGGGTTCTTGCCGCTTCGTATATCGCACTCAGAATAATCATATCGCGATGGCCCTGGATTCCATCCGGCTCGATGCTGCGCTTTTCCTGAATCGCCGAGGCAAATTCGTCGATCTCTACAACGAACTCGTCGAGCACTTCGAACTTTCGCGCCACCGGCTGGCCCGCTATCTTACCTGACAATAGCCGTTCGTCCTCACATTGATACGCTGGGTTTAACATCACCCAGCCCTTGGTCCCCTGGATGTGGATGAACGAAGTCATCGCCGCGCCGTAGGTGGAGCTGCCCTGCAGCACCAGGCCACTGGGAAAGTGCATCTGAAAGGAGACTCCCTCCTCCACATCGCGGAACCGCTGCTTGTCATGGCTCCAGGCCTGGGCCCTTACTTCCACCGGATCTTCGCCCGCGATCCATCGGCAGGTGTTCACGCAATATACGCCCAGGTCGGTGAGCGGCCCGCCCCCCGACAACTCAGGATCGAGGAGCCATGCCGGCGAGACGCCGGGATTGTAGAGTTCGCAAAATACGGTGTGGATCATATCGAGCCGGCCGAGATCTCCACCCTGTACGAGATTTTTCAAGTAAAGACAGCTCGGCTCGTAATACTTTCGATAGGCGGTCATCAGCAGCACGCCGTTGCGGCGGCAAGCTTCTACCATCTGTTGCGACTGTTCGACCGAAGCGGCCAGTGGCTTTTCACACAGCACGTGTTTGCCGGCCTCGGCGGCGCGTATCGTGAACTTGGCGTGCTCGCCGGACGGAGTAGCGATGTAGACCGCCGACACTTCCGGATTGGCGAGACACGCGGCGTATTCGGCATTTGTATAGGCGTTGCTCGCGTTGAACTTCCGCGCTGCCTGCTGGGCCTTTTCCCGATCGCGGCTCACCACTGCGACCAGGTTTGCGTTTTTGGATGCGGCAAAACTCGGCAGCACCGCTGTTTGCGCGATGCAGCCCAGGCCTACAACCGCGAAGCCTACCTTGTCTCGCGGGATCATCGTTTGGGGCGCTTCCATTTTTCGGGCATATCCTGTCGTTTTTTCGGTTCTCATATCGCTCAAGCCACGTCCGGATTCGGAATCAAAACGTCGCGCACCACGCCATCCAGATCGTGGCAAGCGGAAATGAACTGCCGCAGCGTGCGGCGGGTGGGCGCGAAGGAATCGAATTCTTCTATCGAGAGCCCCTGCTCGGTGCTCGCACGCCGAAAGTCTGCGAACTTCTTGGTCAGTTCCTTTTCGATTTCCTCCCTAACCGGCTCATCGATTCGGGAACGAACCTCGATATCGCTGGCATTGAATCGCACCTGCCACGCGTGCGGAGGTGAAATCACCACGTCGCCACCAATGAACTCGCTCCAGTGCATGTGGTTGCGAAAAGCAGCCGAAAGCAGACGAATGCGGTAGCCTCTTTCGCGAAACAGGCGATACGTCTTCTTCATCACCGCAACTCCAGCCCACTCCAGGTAACCCGGATCGACCGAAATGTTTTGTTTCTCGGCCACCACCTTCAGCCAATCGTCCAGACGGCCAACCATGATGGTGCACACCGGCCCCATGCTGGCGATTTCCTTACCTTCACGCTCCCGCCGCTTCAGCCCGCGCTCGACGGCTTCGGCCACTGTGATCGCTTGCGGCAGCGTGAAGCTGACCGTCGCATTGATGCTGATTCCCCGGTAGGTGGCTTCCTCAATCGCGGGAATGCCTGCGGAGGTTGCCGGAATCTTGACGATCATGTTGGGAGCGAGCTGGCTGAATTCGACCGTTTGTTCGAGGATTGCTTGGGTATCGCGAAACAATCGCGGGTCAGTCTGAATGGAAAGCCTTCCGTTTTTGCCGTGGTGCGCGTGGAATACCGGTTCAAGAACCTTGGCTGCCTGGATGGAAATCTCGCGGACCAGTTGCCATCCAATTTGATCCTCGGTCGCGATCGGCAGTTCCTCGATCAAGGCGCTAATGCGGCCCTTCCACGCTGCCAATTCCTGCTTCAGAATGCCAAGAACGATCACCGGATTGCAGGTCGCTCCGACGGCGCCATGTTCGATCGAATATTTCAGTTCTGGCACCGAAGCCGAATCGTTCCACAAGCAAGTGGGCGTGGTCTGGGTCATTTGATGCAGGGGGCTTTTGTAAGCAGTAGCTGCGGCGTCGGTCATACTCTCCTCCCTTGGCCCGGCTTCGCTAGCACGAATTCGCCTAATCGAGTCCCACTGCGATTGGTTTCGATTGCTTGTGCGAGTTTTCCGCGGCCACGGCAATGGCCAGGGCTTTCAGGCCATCTTCCCCCGAAATCCGGGGTGCACGATCGCTCAACATGGTTTGTACAAAATCTCGAAGCTCAAGGACGTAGGCGTCGGCAAAACGGCTGAGGAAATGATCAACCGTGGACCGCTCGGCGCCGCGAGCAGTTAGGAAAACCGCGGGAACGGTGTCGAGGCTGCCAACAAAGATCGAGCCCTTCGAACCAACGATCTCGGTTCGAACGTCATAACCGTAAACGGCCTGGGCGTACGACTCAATATTTCCAATGGCGCCGCGCTGGTACTGGAGATTCACCACGCCGGCCACCACATCTCCGTACTTGGCTATTTCCGGACGGATCGCCACAGTGCTGTACGCATGCACGCTGGCCACCTCATCCCGCATCAGCCAGCGCGCCAAATCGAAATCATGAATGGTGTTGGTGTAAAACAGCATTCCATTCAAGATCGGTTCATAAGCTGCGATCGGTGGTTGGTTCTTGTCGCGTCCCACCGACTTAAAAATCACCGGCGTTCCAATTTCACCGGCCTCAATCCGCTTCATCGCTGAGGCGTAAGCAGGATCGTAACGGCGCATGAAACCAACCTGCAGGCGACGGCCGGCCTTGGCGACCGCATCAATGGCCGCACGCGCATCGGCAACGGTCAATGCGAGGGGCTTCTCGCAGAGAATGTCCTTCCCGGCGCGCGCCGCACTAATTACCGCGGGGGCGTGAAACTTATCCGGACTGGCGATCACCACCGCCTCGATCTCCTTGTTCTCGAGCATCGCATCCAGACTGCCGTAGGAGCGCTCGATTTCGTACTCCGCCGCCACCTCGCGAGCCCGAGCCTGGGAAACATCGGCAATGGCAATCAGCCGAGCGTCCGGAACCAGCCGGCGCAAATTCTCGGCATGCCGCTTGCCCATCTCCCCAACACCTACAACGCCAACTCCCAACTTGCGCATCCGCGCTTCTCCCAAACAATCCTGGCCGCTTCGCATCCGGGATGTATTAGTGACGAGGGAACATAAAAAGCGTTGCCGGATTGAGCTTACTGTCCGGCGCCGTTCGCTCCCAAGCCTTTCACAACGCCTTTCAGGTAATTCAAGCTGGCCGCGACGCTTTCGGCGGGTGGAATCGCGGTCGCGCCAAATTTAATGTCCTGCTCCACTACCGACCAACCCGAATAACCGTTGTTAACCAGCGTTCGGAAGAACGCTGGGAAATCGATGTTGCCTTTTCCGATGATGGTGAACACCTTATGTTCGATGGCTTCCTCAAAATTCCATTTGTTCCGGCGGGCTTCCTCGAGCACCTTGGTGTCGCAATCCTTGATGTGAACAAACCGCAGCTTGCTCTTATATTTTTCGGCCTCTTTCACCGAATCGCCGTAGCCATATACGCAGTGCCCAGTATCCAGACACAACCCGACATTGGTGTGAGAAGTCGCGTCATAAAAAAGCTCGCACTCTGCGGGGGTCTCGACGTAGGTCGCCACGTGCGGATGAAACACCAGATCCAATCCGAATTCATTCGCCACTTTTTCCGCGTCGGCAACAATTTTCCCGACGTGCTTCCATTGCTCCGCGCTTAGCTTGGGGCAGTCTTTGTCGTTCGCGCGTCCGGAAAACGCGTTGCGCTCGGGCGATTGGTCGTCGGCCAGCACCAGAAACGGTGCTTTGAGCGCGGCTAGCAAATCGCCAACCTTGCGAATTCGCTCGATTACTGCCTTGCTTGCGCCTGGATCGGTCATTTTCACCGGGACAAAGGACGCCAGCAGCTTTAACTTCCGCCGTTCGAGTTGCGGCTGAAGAATCTTGGGATCGGTCGGGAAAAAACCATAAGGCCCGAGTTCCGCCCCCGTGTATCCGGCTTCCACCATCTCGTCCAGCATCTTTTCGTAGGATTGCTCCCAGGAAGGTCCGGGATAATCGAGAACGCCCCAGCTATCGGGGGCTGAACCAAATAGAAATCGCGCGTTGCTTTCGCTCATGCTCATTCCTCTCTTCTTTTTCTACCCCGATTGAAATACGCCCGCCTTTCGGGACATCTACTTCCAGGGCTCCAGCACAACCTTCATCGATTCAGCTTCCACCGATTTCTGCATGGCGGCTTCCACGTCGCGCAGACCAAAGCGGTGAGTCACAAATTCCCGCAACGGGTAGTGCGTCATGTAGCGGGCCATCTGCCGCATGCTCGGCCCATACGCGGCTGGTTCTTCGCCGCCCACGCCAAGGATGCGCACATTTTTCGCGCAAAGATGGCGATGCGGGCTGATTGGCACCTCGCCCAAGTCTGAGAAGTTGCCCGCTTCCACCAGCAGTCCGCCGACGCGCAGCATTTCCAGCGCTTCCGGAACCGCCTGCGGCACTCCCGCGCACTCGATCACCACGTCGGCGCCTCGCCCGCCGCTCAGTTCCCTGACCATGTGCAGGCGCTCGGCTTTCGAATTCTTTCCCACGTTTACCACATGATCCGCGCCCAGCCGTTTCGCAAAGTCCAGGCGGTAATCCGACAAATCGGCGGCGACGATGGTGCCAGCGCCAAGCATGCGCGCTTTCATCAGAAAGCACATGCCCAGCGGACCCACGCCGAGGACCACCACGGTGTCGTCGAAGCGAAAAGACTCGCTCGGAAACGACGACATTTGTTTCGCACGGTCCAGTCCCACTGACACGGCGAAAATCTCGGTTAGCACCGCAACTTCCGACGGCAAGTCATCCGGCACTTTCACCAGGAAACTTCCGGGCACGATGTACATGTACTGCGACCATCCGCCAAAAAGATGCGGCGGATTCTTGGCGCTCAGGTTGTTGCCGTAGTCGGTGGTCTTTTCACAGCAGTAGTACGGAAAATCGTGCCGGCAGTAGTAGCATTCGCCGCAACAGACGTTGGCGCCAACCACCACGCGATCTCCCACCCGCAGCGGAATTCCCTCGAAATCCTTGTACTCTCGGTTCCCTCCAATCGCCGCAATCGTACCGACATTCTCGTGGCCCTGAATGATCGGAAATTCCAGCTTTCGATCGCCGTATTGCGTGACGTAACCCTGAAAGGTGTGCTTGTCCGTCCCGCAGATTCCGGACATCTCCATTTTCACCAGCACGCAACCGGGAGCCGGATCGGGCAGTGGATATTCCCGTATTTCGTAGTGTCCGGGCTTTACTAGTGTCGCCGCGAGTACTCCTTGGACCGTCATGGATATATACTTTGCGCAGCTCCTACGCTACTCGCAAGGTGACCTAGGCTTTTCTGAAGAAGACCGCAGGGGACCGTTAGCGGCCCGGTCCCCCGGTACACGTCAATGTAACCATCGCTTCTTGCGCCGTGCCCGCTTCGGATGCGCCTAGAAGCTCAGCTTCAGCGAGAGTTGCCCGATGCGCGGTCCGGTGTCCGCAGTGACCAGACCCTCAGACGCGGAGCTGGTCAGTCCGAGCGGCGTCATGAATTGAGCGTGATTAAATAAATTGAAGAGCTCCGCGCGGAATTGCAGGTTCACCCGCTCGGTAAGCGCGGTGTTCTTCAACAGGGCGAAATCCCAATTGTTGAGACCTGGTCCATGAAACCACCGGCGCGGAGAATCACCTTCCGAGCCTATCGCCGACGACGCGAACGCGCCGGGGCTGAAGTACTGATTGTTGGCTGAAGCGCGCGGGTTGGTGATATCCAGTGACCCAACAATGTCCGGCGTGTCGACTGCAAGCGTGATCGGGCCGCCGAAGGCAGTTCCCAGCAAGGAATGGTCGTCGGTTTCGACCATGGTCACTGGAAGACCGGTGGAAAACTTGGTGATTCCGCTCACCGCCCATCCATTGGTGAGACGCTTCGGTCCGCCCAGCTTGTCGAAAGGCAACAGGTAGCTATAGCTGGCGACGAAGTTGTGGGTCGAGTCAAACGCCGAGAGACCGCGGCTCCAGCGATTATTAATCGGATTGATCTGTTCGCCGTAGCCGGACGAATCGTCCATGGACTTGCTATAGGTATATGCAAACAGCGACTGGGACCGGCCGCTGGTATGGCGCCACTCCACTTGCGCGGAGTTGTAGGCGGAAGTTCCTGCGGTGATGAAGTACGAATCGTTGCCGAACGGGATGATCCCGATATCGCCGTTCGGGAGTGTAGTTCCTCCGCTGACGGGCTGTCCGTTGCTTTGCGTCGTGCCGGGAGGCAGCGCCACGCCTGGGAAGTTGGTGCGGGTGCCCAGCACGTAGCTGCCGTTGGGAAGAATGTAGATATCGTTCTCGCCACCTGGACCGCAGCCTTCGGCCGCGACCTGCAAGCACAACGCTGGGTTGCCGGGATTCGCGGATTCGGAGGAAAGCAGCCGATGGCCCTGGGTGCCGACGTAACTCACCGTCAACAGATCCGATCCAGTAATCTGTCGCTCGAAGGAAAGCTCGTAATCCTCCGCATAAGGCAATTTGTTGTGGTTGTAAAACGCCGGCGAGCTTCCGATGGTTCCAAAAGCACTGTAGAAATCGGCCAGCGTGTCATACGGCGGCTGGGTGGCCGGATTCGACGGCGAGAAATTTCTCGGAGGCAACGGAGCAGGAAACAGGTTGGTGATGGAAGTGCCGGTGGCGCGGTTGGTGAAAGGGGCCGCGAACTCAGAACCAAACTGGCCAGTGTAGTTACCGAACGGAGCGTCGCCGATCTCGTTGAAATCCGTAGCTCCCTCGAGAGCGGTATAAAACATGCCCCAGCCGGCACGGATGCTGGTAGTGCCCGGCTTGCCCAAGATCTTGCCGAGCATTCCGTCGTGATCTCCGAAGGAATAGGCGATGCCCACTCGAGGGGCAAAGTTGTTCCAGCGGGTCGGTGCGAGCGTGGGGGGCACACCCGGGTCGTGGGGGAACAGCCATCCGGTTGGTGAGCCCGGGAAATCCAACGACTGTTCGCCGGGGATTAGGGTTTGAATTTCGTTGTACTTCTCCTTGAACGGGGCGCTGACGTCGTAGCGAATGCCGTAGTTGATGGTGAGATTTGGTTTCATGCGCCAGCTATCCTGTGCGTAAAAGCCCAGATAGAAGTTGCGGCCGTAGGAGGGATAGGACTGCCCTTGGACAAAGGAACTGGGCGCGCCGAGAAGGAAGTCCACAAAGTCGCTTCCCGTTTCGCTGGTCCCACCGTTGAAATTGGTTCCGAAGAAGAAGTTACCATTCGCAACGTTCGAAAGGTTCTCCTCCATCTGGTTGTAGTGATACTGCCCGCCAAACTTCAGGGTATGGGTGCCTATGATTTTGCTGAAGTTGTCGACGATCTCATAGATATTTTCCGGGATATGGTTCGGCCGGCTGGGCACTCCGATCACGAAGCTATTGAAGTCAATTTCCGGAATGCCTTCGACGCTGGGCGTGCCGGGGTAGATACCCGGGGCCCCGCCTGCGCCGGAAGCAAATCCCAGGTTGGCTAGTTCATTGGCTTGTTTTCCTCCCAGGGGCTGGTTGAATTTTACGTTCAAGCGGAAATAACCAAGACGAAATTCATTTACCGCTGCGGAACTGAACGTCTTGGTGTCTCCCAAATTGATATTCTGGGTCAGTCCGTTGCCATCCACGTCGAAACCGGGATACAGCGGGGCGTTGGACGCCCAATAGGGATCGATGCGGTTGAATTTGTCCCAGTAATAATAGGCGGTAAGAAGTCCCCATTGAGAATTGGCATCTACGCGGCCGCTGAATTTGTTGTCTTTGAGATCGATTTTTCCGGCGTCGGTGGAATAGGAACCGGTGCCTGCGGCGTCGATCGTTCCAGGGGTGGCCGGCAGAATGTCGGGAAGAAGCTTCGCTGAAATAGGGTTGATTCCGCCGGCCGGCAATTGCGCATTGGGAAAAACGCACGCTGCGCTGCTGGTGCAGCCCGGAGTGTAGTAAGGCTCACCGTTGGTGACGGGTTCACCCAATTGAGTGCTTAATTGCGACGCCCACGCGGATCCGTTCACCGTGTTGCCCGCAAAGTCGCTGGCGATGGCCGAAAAATTTCCGCTCTCCGTCGCCGCGCTGGGGGCTCCCGAAATCTTTTGCGGTACCGCCTGGATCAACCGATTGCCCTGGTAATCGCCGAAGAAAAATATCTTGTCGCGCTTGACGGGGCCGCCGAGCGTGCCGCCAAATTGGTTTTGATTGTAGGAGCCCCGGCCCTGGCCGTTCTCATTGACAAAAAAGTCCGCGGCATCGAGAACGGTGTTGCGAAGAAATTCAAACCCGCTGCCATGCAACCCGTTGGTGCCGGACTTGGTGACCACGTTAACTTGCCCGCCGCTGTAGTTGCCGTATTCGGCGTCGAAATTGTTGGTGATGATCCGGAATTCCGCGAGCGAATCAAGATTGGGAACCGCTCCGGCGCCGGAGTATCCCGTCTCTTGCACGCTGATCCCGTTCAAGATGTATCCGTTGGCCGCTTCGCGCATTCCGTTTACCGATTGCGCGCCGGCGCTCAGGCTCCCGGAAACCAGTGGCATCGCGAATCCTGCCGAAATGAATGCCCCAGCGTAGGCTCCGTTCATCTGCGATGTGGTCTGGGTGACGCCGGCCTGCAGCGACAGCAGGTCGGTGTAGCTGCGGTCCGACAGCGGGACGTCGGTCATCGTTTTCCCGGTTATCACCTCGCCCATCTGGGTGTTCTCGGTGTCCACATGGATGGCCGAGCTGGAGACTTCCACCTTTTCGGAAGTTTGTCCGACCAGCAAGGCCACGTTGACCGCCAGCGCGGAGTTCACGTCCAGCACCAAGTCGGTCTCGCGGTAGACCTTGAATCCGGATTTTGAAACCTCCACGGTGTACTTGCCCAAAGGAAGCTCCTGGAAGGAGTAAAAGCCTTGCGCATTGGTAGTCAGGGTGGTGGCCACGCCGGTGTCCACATTGGTGGCGGTCACCGTGGCGCCGGCGATCACTGCGCCGGAAGAATCGGTGACCGTGCCGGAGATGCTAGCGGTGACGCCGGCGAACAGCCGGCCGCAGGCAAATAGAACGAACGCGAAGACCACAAGGCTCAAAAGCCGGTTGCAGCGAGTGAATCGCATTTTCCCCTCCGAATGAATGAGCGCCCGACGGTTTCGCACAGCGGATGGTCTCCGCGCGTCGCCATGCGTTTCTTCCTTGGAAAAGCGTGAGCGATAATAACGAGCACGTCTAACCGCTTATCAGCCTTGAAAATCTTATAGTGTAGGCTCCATTCTTTGTCAAGATGTTTCGACCAATGCCGCTGCCCGCAGCCCGTGGTGGCGCGAAGGATGAAGATTCAAGGAGGGAAACCTGACAAGCTTTGGCGTAGAGGATCGCCGAGCGCCAAACCGCTAAGATGCTGCATCGGCGGGAGGCTTTCACTTCCGAGGTGTCGTCGTTGTGGCACAGCCGTGGTGGCACAGCCACTGTTGGCGGTGCCGGCCCCAAAACTCCAAATTCCCCAGCCCAAAACAGTATCCACTATCTCCAGATCACCTCGTTTCCCCCGATGTCCACAGGAATGATCCCTTCCACCCCTGTGCACGGTGCTAGCTTCGAACGAGAAAGCGAGGTTCCTAAAATGAGTGCACAATCCCAATCATGGCCCGCCGCAGGCGAAGCTTGCAGCGCCGAACTACCGCAACTCCCCGCGCACCACGCCCGCAATTGCCAAATCTGCCACCATCCGAATCGTCGCTCAATCCAATTCCAATTCCTGCGATGGCACAAACCCACCGAGATTGCCCAAGAATTCGGCCTCTACGATCGCCCTAACGTCTACCGCCACGCCCGCGCCGCCGGCCTCTACCAACGCCGCCGCTGCACGCTCGTTCCCGTCTACGAAAGAATGCTCGAGAATTTCGACTTCACCAAGGTATCCAGCCACGACATCATGGTGGCCGCCCAACGCCTTGAGCGCTCGGTCCACAGCGAACAACTCACCGAAGACGGAGCCCTGGACGGACTCAGACCCGGATGCCCTCCCGCCCCACCACCCATGATCCTGCGGTGGCAGTGTCCACAGCGCCGCCCCAAACAAGCCGCAAAAGCCCCAGGAGTATCGCACTAGGGTGTGCGGCCGTCACCCTCGAAGTCCCTGATTCTAAAGACCAGAAAATTCCCGGGCCGCACCAAAATCGATTTTTACCAAACCACAAAATCCACCACCGCCGCCAGCTAGTAACCGCTGCTAAAACCATCGACCTCAACGCAGCGCCCGCGAGCCGCCGCATGGCCGGGCTGGCCGGTCGTTTACCCCCGGATCCATCAATCTCCCGCTCCCCATAGCTATCTTTTCCCTAAGGACTTACCCCTCATTACCTTACCCGGGAGTGGCACCCTCGCAGAGACATTCTCCGCCGCTGCGGGTTAAAGCTCATGAGTGGGCTGACCGTTTGCTCACCGTGCTTGCGATACGTCGGAAAAGCAATGTTCGACCTACTTATAATAGTTGCAATCGGTGTTCGCGCTCCGGCATCTGCCGCAGCGTACTCGATTAGTGCTATTCGACGGCAGTTCCTCCAAAAACTTGGGCTGCCCTGCGAACGGGCCAACGGAGGGTCCAAAAATGCACTTACTCAAGAAGTCTCGCTATTTTTTGTTTCTGATCGTGCTGTTGTTCCTGCTGCCGGGCACGTCACACGCCCAAATTAGCGTCGGGGTTGCAATTCACATTGGTCCCCCAGCCTTGCCGGTTTACGCCCAGCCACCGTGCCCGCAAGAGGGCTTTCTGTGGACGCCAGGCTATTGGGCTTACGGTTCGATGGGATACTACTGGGTGCCAGGCGTTTGGGTCGCGGCGCCGCAGCCGGGCTTTCTGTGGACTCCAGGATACTGGGGTTTCGCGGGCGGCGTGTATGGATGGCATGGCGGCTATTGGGGCCCGCACGTAGGATTCTACGGCGGAATTAACTACGGATTCGGTTATGGCGGCGTGGGCTTCGTCGGCGGGGAATGGGCCGGCGGCGCGTTCCGTTATAACACTGCGGTGATGAACGTCAACACCACCGTGGTTCACAACACGTACATCAACAAGACTGTGATCAACAACACCACCGTCGTGAACCACGCCGCCTTCAACGGGCCGGGCGGCGTCGCCGCGCGACCGACCGCACAGGAAGAGTCGTACGCGCATGAGAACCACATCCAGCCGACCGCTAACCAGCTCTCGCACGAAAAGGCGGCCAGCGCCGATCGCAGTCAATGGGCGTCCTCGAACCATGGGAAGCCTGGCAACGTGGCCATGGATCGCGTTGGCGGCCACAGTTTCAACCAGCAGGGACACGCCGCCAACACCGCGGCCGCCGCGAAACCAGCGGCCAACGACCGCGCGGCCAATGGCGGCAAGCCTGCGCCAGCGGAGCACACGCAGACAAACCACCAGCAGAATAACGTCAGCCACAACGCACCCGCCGAGCGCAGCGGGCAGAAAACCAACAACAACGTCGCGGCGGAGCACAAATCCAGCAGCGCGAAGCCGGCGCCGCAGCAGAAGCAGGCCAGTAAGCCACAGAACAAGCCAAGCCATGAGAATCAAGAAAAAAAGGCGCCAAAAAAATAACTGCCAGCGGCACCCGCGGGCAGCGTCCGCGAAAGTCAACAAAAAGGGCGGCCATTCGGCCGCCCTTTTTGTTGTGCAGTAGATTCTCTCTTGTACGTCAAGCAAATCCATCGACGATGGGGGCGCTGAGTGAAGCGAAGTGGGTGCCCGTTGAAGCGGCGGCATTCATATGTCTAGATGTCGGTGTCGGAGAGGAAGCGGCCGTGGTCGTTGGTTTCTAGCCAGTGGTAGAGGTGGACTTGGTAGAGGTAGGAGGCTACTAGTTCTTCGCCTAGTTCGTGGGTTTCGGTACAGACGAATGGGACCAGGAGACCCGCTAGGACGGCTACTAGAAATTGGGTGGTGCGGTTGGGATCGACGACTGCGTGTTCGTAACGAGATTTTACTTGCCTCAGGGTGCTGGTGATCACCAACAGGCGATGCGGATAGCTGGCCATGCGCCGCAGGCGGTTGACGAAGGCCATGCGGTCAACGGTGCAGGAATGGACTAGGTCGGAGAGATCCTTGCGCTCTACTACGCAGATGTCTTCCATGCCGGCGATGGAATAGTCTCCGAGGGCTAGCGCCTTCTTTTCGATTCCTGCGAACCATCCTTTGAAGCGGGTGAAGTTGAATGGGTTCTGCTCGCGCGAGTCAACGAGGAGAGTTGGGCGCGGCGTTTGGAGCTGCGTGCCGCCGCGTTCGGCTAGCACCGGGATGGGCGGATGAGGAACTGGGGCCGCGGTCATTTGCCATTCTAGTGGAGAGGCGATCAGGGGACGGCGGCGTCTTAGCATTCTGTCTTTCATGCGGCGGTCCTTTTCGCAGCGATAGCGTGATTAAGCGTACCCAAAGATGGGTTGGGCGGCAACCGAACTGAAAGAATCTCACATGCGCGTTTCAAAGGGGGAGAAACTGCCGAAGTTCGAGGCTGTGATGCCGCAATTTAGGTAGCGGTTACTTAATAGGCCCACCCTTCCCTACTGCCGTCGTGCAAGACCCGCGCTATGGCGGTTGGGAAGTGGGGGCATCCCGAAAGGATAAGAGCGTCAAACCGCAGAACCTTGGGACATGAACTGAATCGGGTGATCCCGCTTCGAATCGGAATGCGGCCGCTTAACATCACAACTGCTATGACCAACACGTTGGTGGCGATTTTGTGGGGCGGTGCATCTTGCGCGATTTTGGATGGCGCGGCTAGTACGGTGGCCTTCGGGTTGAAAGGGGTGAAACCCAGCCAACTGTGGCAGGGCGTTGCGAGTGGGTTGCTGGGTCCGGAGAGCTTTGGGTGGGGCAACGCATCGGTGGCGCTGGGGCTATTGTTTCATTGTTCGATCGCATTCGTCGCGGCGGCCGTTTTTACCGAAGCTAGCCACTACTTCCCTTTTCTGGCGATCCACTATTTGATTTCGGGCGCGTGGTTTGGGGTGATGGTTTTTCTGGTGATGAATCTGATCGTCATTCCGCTATCGGCGATGGCCAAGAGACCTGTCACCCCGCAAGGCGTGATCACCCAGGTGATCATTCATATTGTGTGCGTGGGACTTCCGATTGCGATCGCTACCAGCCGGTACGCAAACTAGAAGAACGAAGGTACCAGTGCGCGACCAATCTACCCAGGAGTCCTTATTCCCTTCTGGAGCATTTCAATCGCTTTCTCTAACCTCTTCAATCTCGTTTCTTCCTTCTTTGCTTCGGTAATCCAGCGGCAGTATTCCTTGCGGTGGGTGTAACTCAGCGCTTCAAAGAACGGAAGCAGGCCTTCTTTCTTGATCAACTCTTTCAATTGAGGCGGCACTTCAACGGTTCTTACTTTTTCATCTTTCCAAACGACAACTTCAATCGTATCGCCCGGCCCTTTTCCAGTTTGCTCGCGTATGCTTTTAAGCACGCCGAGCATGTGGAATGGACGACCACATGTCATAAGTGAACCCGAATAAGGGATACCATTGAAGGTCGCGTTTACAGGCACTGTCCCTTTGGCGGCGAATTCCTTCACGGTATCGTACGGAAAAAGCACAAAAGCCCCTCCGCCATCGTTCGCTTCAATTCTTGCCTTGAATTTGTATTTCTTCATTGCTTTACCAGTTTTCTGCCTGTGCAGCCCTTGATCTCAGAATTAAACCATTTTCCTCCGCCGCGCGCCACCCGTTGATCCAGTGGAGGAAGCTCTCCAACATATTTGTCAATACGTATCGTCAACTGATGGAGGGGGCCTGATATCCGGCGCGATCCTACGGTGACCTGGGGAGGTCGGGAAGCCCGGCTATCCTCACCCCCTGTATTTTCCGCGGACTTTAAAGGCGGTAAAGTTGGTGTCACCTTGATCCCGAGGGGTGATAGACTCTGCGGCATATGCGCGAACCAATTTGGCTGGTACTTTTGCTTGGCGGCGTTTGCCTGGGTAGTTCCCTGCTCCCCGTTGGGGCTGACGGTGGTGCGAGTACCGTCGCTCGAACCGCGGCGCTAATTGTTGTGAACCAAGGGGACCTAAATATTAGCGTGGTGGATCCGGTGGCGGCGCGGGAGGTTGCTACCATTTCGGAGGAGCAGACCACGATGCATGGGCATGAGGCGGCCGCGTCTGCGGATGGACGCGTCGCTTACGTCCCGATCTATGGGAATGTGGGGGTGGGGCAAGCTGGGTTGGATGGGCGCGAAATGCTGGCGATCGATATCGCTAGCCGCAAGATTATCGGCAGAGTTGATTTTGGGCACGGAGTGCGGCCGCACTGCGTGGTCTACGAGCCGGTGAACGGGATGCTGTACGTGACCACGGAACTCGACAATTCTGTAACGATTGTCGACCCGCGGATGCTCAAGATCGTTGGCTCGATCCCTACTGGGCAGGCGGAATCGCACATGCTGGCGATTTCGCACGATGGGCGGCACGGGTACACTGCGAACGTTGGTCCGGGGACCGTTTCGGTGCTGGATATGACGGGGCGGACGACGATCGCGGTGATTCCGATTTCCGGCAATACCCAGCGAATTTCGATATCGAACGATGACAGCATGGTGTTCACTGCCGACCAGACGAAGCCGCAACTGGCGGTGATCGATACTGCCACCAACAAGGTAAAGGCGTGGGTGGCGTTGCCGTCGTCGGGCTATGGGACGGCGGCTACGCGCGATGGGCGGTGGCTGCTGGTGGCGATGCCGCACGGGCAAGTGGCGGTGGTGGATCTCGGCACACTGAAGGTTGCGCGCACGATTGACGTTCCGGGCGCGCCGCAGGAGATTGTGGCGCCGCCGGATGGCAAGGTGGCGTACGTTTCGTGCATGCGAGCCGGACAGGTCGGACAGGTCGCGGTGATCGACTTGGCACAGTGGAAGGTGCAGTCGTTGATCGATGCTGGCAAAGGTGCGGATGGTCTGGCTTGGGCCAGCGCGCGCTGAACTGGCGATGGTTAAGTCAAAACCCGCACCCTTAACGGCTAGGGGCGAGCTGAGGACAGGACCAAGGTGCCGACTTCGTTCCAGCCGGGGAGTTCGCCAGGCTTAGCGTCTGGGGAGGTGGGATGGAATTAATAGCGGACATAAAAGCCAGCGTTGGTGGAAGTATAGTTGAGCGCGTTATTGAAATCGAAGAAGCCGCCGATTAGCCAATATCCGGTGAGGCGGTAGGCGGCTTTCATTCCAATGCTGTAGTTCACGCTGGCGCTGATCTGGCTGGGATAGTACGAGGCGGACGGCGGCATTGGTTGGAAGATAGGCGATCGGAAAATAGGGAGCGGAGTCTTCCTAAAGTGCTGCGCGCCGAGGCTGCCGTCCAGGGAATATTCGAATTGATTGTGATAGATCCCCCGCCAGTGTAATGGCGCGTTGAATAGGAAATAACTCTGCGACTGAAATAGCCGCCTTGACCCAGAGTGAAGTAGCGCAGGTTTTTGTCGTAGTGCATACCGGAAAAATTCAAGCCGAGGGTTAGGATACCCGCGGGCTGCGACCACACCCGCCAATACGATCCAATGGTGCCAGTGATGCGTGAGTTATCGGCGACGCGCGTGCCGGTAATGTATTGGTATCGCAGATCGCTGCAAATTCCGGATTTGGCCGTTCCCCAAATGCCTTTGCCGGTATTGGTGGCAGGCTGCAGCGTGCCACCAGGGAATATGCAGCTCAGGTGCCACTCTGCCGCGATTGGAGGATATTTCGCGGACGAAGTGCCGCAGGCAACTGCGAGTCACTAAATGAGATATCGCGCGAAAAACTTTTGTACGGGATAGCGCGGGATGCACGGCCATTGCGGGATGAGCCAAATCACGAATTGTGTTCGCGGATGAAACAGCGGCAGGTATCCCACAGAGTGGACAACCACAGCGAAGATCTTCACAGACGCAAGCGGATTAGAAGAGCAGCTTTAGGGCTAACTGCATGGTGCGAGGTGATCCCGCAGTGTTGTATAGGCCGAAGCTGGGGTTCGGGTTTGGCGGCGTGGTGAGCGTCAATGATCCTGCGCTGGAGACCGTTGGATCGGGATGGTTGAACACGTTGTAGACCTCGGCGCGGAACTGGATGCTCCATGGACCTGAACCCATCAGGCCTCTTTCGGTGAGCCGAAAATCTTTCGAGAACGCCCAGTTGAATGCTGAGAGGCTGTTCAGGCGCAAACGGTTTCGTCCGCACGTGCCGTCGTTTCCCAGAAGCGGTTGGGTGTAGCGCGTTTGCGCCGCGAGAGACCCTGGATTCCCCAACTGAAAGGTAGCGCCGCCGGCATTGCAGTTCGCTCGGGTGTTGTCCGCACCGGCGGGCGTCAACACACCGTCGATATTAACGTCGGCAATCGGCGGCGCGCCGGGCACGGTTACCGGTCCGGCGTAAATATTCGCGGGAATGCCGGATTGCCAGGTATTTATCGAGCTGAAGGTCCATCCTTTAATAAGGAGATTAGCGAGCTGGCTCGGGTGGTCCTTGCCGAACGGCAGCGCCCACACGCCGGTGACCACGATGCGGTTAGGAATGTCGTAGTTGGAAGGTCCACGCTCGAGGGCCAGATCGTGGACATCTTGTTGCACGCCTGGATCGAAACTCTCCTGGTTGGGATTGGAGGACGATGAATCGTCGATCGATTTCGAGTAGCTGTAGGCGGCCTGAAGGGTCAAGCCGTAGCGCAGAGTAGTGCGCAGGCTTATCTGCAGGGAATGGAAGGTGGATGAAGCAGCGTCGGTAACGATATTCACCTGATCGAATCGCGGGTCGACGCGATTGTTGCCAGGCCCGTCCTCGTCGTCCACCGCGGCCTCGAATTGGCCGATCCTGGCCTGTTCGTCCGCTACGCTGGTGGCCGGCGCGGGACGGTTTGCCGGAGCGATCGGATTGATGGGGATGAATGCCTGCAAGTGCGTGCCCTGTGCGCCGACGTAGCCGATGCTGGCAACCGTCGAACGCGCCAGTTGGTAATCGAAGAGCAGGTCCCACTGTTGAACGTAGGGATTGCGCATATCGCGGTTGACGGTGGTGATGGTGCCAAAGTTTGTGAGATTGCCGAACGATCCCACTTGCTGCCGGGAATCAACGATGAACGGCGCGGTGCCGGCGAGTAATGCGTCGAAGTTGTTGGCGCCGGAAAAGTCAGTGAGATTGAAGGTGTAGTTGGTCGGAGGATTAGTCCGCGCTTCGGAGAGCGCGGTGAAGTTAAAAGTATCGTAGTAAATTCCATAGCCGCCGCGCGCCACCAACCTCCCGGCGTTTGGATTCCAGGCAAAGCCGACCCGCGGAGCGAAATTGGCGGGGTTGGACTGGATCGCCGGATTTCCGACGTAGAAAGATCCGAGCGGCCCCGTTCCAGCCACGCCAACAGTTCCGGAGCGAGAGGGATCGAGGACCGACGTCAACCCGTGTGATTCGTCCACACTTCCCTGATATTCCCAGCGCAGGCCGATGTTGATGGTGAGAGTGGGGCGAATGCGGTAGTCATCTTGCGCGAAAGCGCTGTAGAGATGCTCGCGAAAACCGAGCTCGGTGGGACCAAAGGCCTGGGTCAAGAGCGCCGGTTGAGCATTTAAGAAGCTCGACTCCGTTTGGAACAAGTAGAGACCGCGATCGTTGGTCTGGTTGACCGAATTATCCTGGATGTAGCGGGCATCGAAGCCGAATTTCAGTTGGTGGCGCCCCATTTCATGGCTGACCACGTCGTTGCCCTGGTAGACATTGAAGATGCGGCCTTGGGTGAAGAACTCCAGTGCGCCGAAACTCGCCAGGCTTCCGTCCAAAATGTCGAAGCGGGGCGTTTGCAGATTGTTTTCCGGGGGCAAAAGTCCGAGCGAGCGGGCGTAGGCGAAACGGACCTGGTTGACGGTGGAAGGGCTGATGTCCCAGGTATCGCTAATGTTGGCGTTGCGGCTTTCGTAGTGCAGGTCGGCGTCGAAACCGGCGAGGGTGTTGAAGTTTGGAAACGGCAGCACGAAGGTGCCGGTGCCCTGGAAGTAGCGGATAGCGATCGAATTACGATCGGTTAGGTGGTGGTCGCCGCGAAACAGGAACTGGTAATTATTGGCAGGCGCGGAAAATTGCGCGGCCACGGTTCCCACCAATGGGTTGCTGGTGGCGGCGGTGGGCGCGGGAAAGTAAGTGTGGATCAAGTTCAGTACGCCGGGATCGGTGACCGTGGCGATGGCCGCGGAGGTGGGCACGTTGGCGAGATCAGTGAAGCCGCCACCGATGGTTTTGTTTTGCTGAAAGCCGCCGAAGAGGAAGGTCTTGTCCTTTATTACCGGGCCGCCGGCGGAAAACCCATAATTGTTTTCGTCAATGCGCGTGGCTTTGCCGGTGGTATCGAAGAAATCGCGTGCGTTGAAGTAGTTGTTTTGAAGATATTCGTAGGTTTGACCGTGCAGCCGGTTGCCGCCCGCCTTGCTGATCATTTCCACTTCGCCGTTGGATTTAATGCCGTATTCCGCGGGAACGTTGGAAGCTAGCACCTTGAATTCTTCGGTCATATCGGGCTGCGGCTGGGTGCCAAGGGCGAAGCCGCCAAATTCCCAGTCGTAGGCATCGGTGTAGTCGAACTCGACGTTGGTATTTTCCGGGCGGCCGCCGTTCGCGCTGATCAATCCGGTTTGCGCGCCGCCCACCTTCACCAGCCCGCCGCCGCTCGGGCTGTACATCGGTTGGACGCCGGGCACCAACGCGGTGAGGTTCGAAATGCTGCGGCTGGTGGGCAGGTCGTCATTTTCCTGCGCGCCGTACGTGGTGCTCAATTGTGGATCGGAAGTGTCCGTGACGGTGCTCGATGCGGCGATCACCATTACCTGGGTGGACTGGCTTTGCAGCGGCACGTTCAGATTCTGGGTGACGGTTTGGCTGGCGTATACCGTGATCTGCGCGAGTACGCGACTAAAGGCCTTAGCGGTGGCGCTGACTTCGTAGCAGCCGGGCAGCAACGCAGCAAAGTAATAAATGCCGTCGGCGCCCGCGGTGAAATTTTTGGCCTCATTGGTATCGAGGCTGCGGAGGGTGACTGTGGCGCCGGCGATCACGCTGCCACTGGCATCGAAAACAGTTCCCTGCAAGGTGCCGGTAGTGTATTGCGCGCGGGCGGCGGGGATCAACAGGGAAAAAAGCAAGAACGCGGCCATCCGCGCTAGCGACTTCCCGTAGTTCACGGCAGCGAAACGTTCGATAGGTTGGCGGAAGCACGAGCCATCACGCCGTAAGGCAACGACTTTGTTCCGCCGACGAAACCAAGCTTCAGACGAGTCCATCGATCTCCGTTCGTGAGTATGGCCGTTCCCGGCGATAAGAAGTGAATCGGAACGGAGCGTTTTAACTATAGTATTGGATTTCAAGGAGCCGGTGCAAATCGAGGACGGCCAATTATCGCTCCCCACAGCGTGCCAGCATTTATGACCATCGGTGACCCATTCGGTTCCGCACTCAAAGAGGCGCTGCCACGGCGAAATGCCGGGACGGCCGGCAAAGCCTGCAACGTTCCCGGCGATTGGATGCGCTGGCCGGGGCTGACGATGCGAGAGCAGAGCGATCGATGAATATTTACTTTGCCGTTCTGCTTGGCTATTCGGCGCTGTTGATCCTGGTGGGGCAGATCGCCGCCACGCGGGTGCACAATGCGTCCGATTTTCTGGTGGGCGGCAGGCGGTTTGGAGCCGGGGTGATCTTTGCTACTTTTCTCGCCGCCAATATCGGCGCGGGTTCGACGGTGGGCGCGAGCGGCCTGGGCTTCCGGATCGGACTTTCGGCTTGGTGGTGGGTGGGTTCGGCGGGGATCGGAACGCTGATTCTTTCGCAGAGTGTTGGGCCGCGGCTGTGGCGCATTGCCAAGGAACACGATCTTCATACCCTGGGCGACTATCTCGAATTTCGTTACAGCAAGACGATTCGCGGGGTGATCTCCGCGATCCTGTGGTTTGGGACGCTGGCCATCCTTGCCGGTCAGATCATGGCCATTTCCTGGATTCTGAATGTGGTGATCGGCTTGCCGAAGTGGGCTGGCTGCGTTGCCGGTGGATTGGTGGCGGTGAGTTACTGCGCAACGGGCGGCATCGCTGCCTCCGCGATCGTGAATATTTTCGAGCTGGCCGTCACCATGACTGGACTGACGATTTCCGCGCTTTACGCTTTGCACTCGATGGGTGGCTGGGTCCGGCTCACCGCGGCTTTTGCGACTAACTCCGGAGCCTGGGCGGCTCGCATGACTACCTTCACCGGTGCCGGTCCGCGTCCCATTCTTGCGCTGCTGGCGATTCTGGTGCCATCCTTTATATGTTCGCCAGGCCTGGTGCAGAAAATCTACAGCGCGCGCGACGAACGCAGCGTGCGGGTAGGGGTGGCGCTCAATTCGGTGGGGCAGCTTATCTTTGCGTTCGTGCCCGCCCTTTTCGGCATGATCGCGCTGGTGCATTTCGGAGCGCTGACCAACTCCGAGCTGGCGTTGCCTGCGGTATTGGCTCGGATGGTGCCGCCATGGATGGGCGTTTGGGCGCTGGCGGCGATTTTTTCCGCGGAACTGAGCGCGACGGACGCGATTTTGTTTATGCTGTCTACGTCGCTGGCGGTGGATTTGTACAAAACGTTTCTGCGCCCAACGGTGATGCCGAAGGAATTCTTGAGTGTGAGCCGTGCGACGACGATTGGGGCAGGGCTGGCGGGCATCGGGCTGGCGATCGTTCTGCCGTCGGTGATTTCGGCGGTAACTATTTTTTATGGGCTGCTGGCGGTGGGGCTCTTTGTTCCGTTGCTGCTAGGTCTGTACTGGAAGCGGATGAGCGTGAACGCTGCGTTGGCGAGCATATTCGTGGCCATTGGCGCGGATCTAGCGGTGCAGTTCGGAACTGCAGCGCATAGCCTGGGAATGGCGTCGCCCCCAGCCGCGGGGATTTTTGCGGGGCTAATTGCGGCGATCGCGGTGAGCGCGATGGTTCCCGGATCACGCAGCGCGGGCGACGAGAAATTGGCGGGTGAGGAGCAGCCATGAATCGACGCGAATTCAATCGCAATGTACTCGCGGCAAGCGGAGCGGCACTGCTTGCCGGCAGCGTGGCGGGCGCAGTGAACGGCGCTACATCCGGGAACGATGGGGGTTCCGCTGATGCGTTTGGCCCGAAGGGACTGACCGACGTCGAGGGATTGAAGGTTGGGCATTTCACCGACCAGCGCCGACCAACCGGCTGCACCGTGGTGCTCTCGGAGCAGGGCGCGGTGGCGGGGGTGGATGTTCGCGGGGGCGCGCCGGGCACCCGGGAAACCGACCTGCTAAACCCGGTGAATAGCGTGCAGCAGATTCATGGGCTGGTGCTCTCGGGCGGAAGCTCGTTTGGATTGGACACCGCGACCGGGGTGATGCGCTATCTTGACGAAAAAAAACTGGGCTACCCGATGGGGCCGGTGATACGAGTGCCGACCGTGCCCGCGGCGATTATCTACGATCTGGAAGTTGGCGATTGGAAGATTCGTCCGGACGCCGAAGCCGGCTATAAGGCGAGCGTGGCGGCAACTAGCGAAAAGGTGGAGGAAGGAAATGTTGGCGCGGGCGCGGGAGCAACGATCGGAAAACTGTTTGGACCGAAATGGGCGATGAAGGGTGGACTTGGCACTGTTAGTTTGCAAATCGGCAAAACCGGCTTGGTGGTGGCGGCGCTAGTGGTGGTGAACGCGGTGGGCGACGTTTACGACCCGCACAGCGGTAGGATTTTAGCCGGCGCGCGTACTGAGGACGGGAAAGGATATCGGAACACGATTGCGCGGATAGGCGATGGTTACTCGGTCATCGCGCAGCCGGGGAAAAACACTACCGTCGGAGTGGTGGCCACAAACGCCAAATTGAGCAAGGATCAGGCCACCAAGGTGGCCCAGATGGCGCATGACGGTTATGCCCGCGCCATCAATCCGGTTCATACCCCCTACGACGGAGATACCATTTTCGCTCTAGCTACCGGGACGTTTTCGGAAACCGTGGAAACTTTGGCGATAGGGGCATTGGCCGCGGCGGCAATGTCCGAAGCGATTGCGCGCGCGGTTCGGCGGGCTGCGAGCATCCCAGGCTATCCGGGCGCACTCGATGTTCATGGGTGACCGGCACCAGCCTAGCGGTGCAGGCCGGGGGTCCAGAGTACGTCCGTCTTTCCGTGGTCGTTGGAATAGCGGGCCAGCACGAAAAGCAAATCGGACAGCCGATTCAGGTAATGCAAGACGGCGGGATTGATGCGGTCGCGCTGCTGGTCGGCAAGTTCCACCACGGAGCGCTCGGCGCGGCGCGTGACCGTGCGGGCCAGGTGCAAATAGGAAGCTGCGGGGCTTCCGCCCGGGAGCACGAAGGTGGTGAGCGGCGCGAGCGGCGCATTGAAGCGGTCGATCGTTTGCTCCAGCCATAATACTTGCACGGGCGTAACACGCAACGGTTGCGACGCGGTGCCTTTACTTGAGGGGCGGCACAGGTCGGCGCCCAGGTCGAAAAGGTCGTTTTGAATATGCAGCAGGATCGCGCGGACGTGCGGGTCCAGGATATGCAGCATGGAGACCCCCAGGACGGAGTTCGCTTCGTCGATTTCGCCGTAGGCTGTAACGCGCAAATCGAATTTCGCGAGACGAGTGCCGTCGCCGAGCGAGGTTTTCCCCTCATCGCCGCCGCGCGTGTAGATTTTGTCGAGCTTCATATTGGGCTTCTCCGGAGATTGCCCTGCCTAGGTACCCAACTTACCACTCTCCCGGCCTGGCAGGCTTTGAATTCACCAATACCGGGCGATAATAGAGATGCAGCGGACATATTGGGGGAGAAAAGGATGGGCCAACCATGCTAACGAAAAGTTCATGCGCCATTGCGATCGCGTTGATGCTGGCGATGCTCGGGACGGCGAAGGCGGCGAATGATTCGCCCACGCCAATCGTAATCGACGCTACGGCGGCGGGCCATCCGTTCCCACACTTTTGGGAGCAGATGTTTGGCTCCGGCAGAGCGATCCTCTCATTGCGCGCCGATTACCGGCGCGACCTGCGCGACGTGAAGCAGGTGACCGATGTGCAGTACGTCCGGTTCCACGCCATCCTCCACGACGAAGTGGGCGTGTATGACGAGGATGCGAAGGGCCAGGCGGTGTACAACTTTTCCTACGTGGACCAAATTTACGATGGCCTGCGCGCGCAAGGGGTGCGGCCATTTGTCGAGATCAGCTTCATGCCCAAGAAACTAGCGGCGCGAGATGTGTTTCAGGAATTCTGGTATCACCCCAACGATTCCCCTCCCAAAGATTACGCGAAGTGGGACGCCTTGATGAAAGCCTTCGCCGAACACCTGATCGCCCGATACGGACTGGACGAAGTGAGCCAGTGGTATTTCGAGGTGTGGAACGAGCCGAACATCGGATTTTGGGCGGGCGATCCCAAGCAGGAAACGTATTGGGAATTGTACGACCACACCGCGGCGGCCTTGAAGGCGGTGAGCCCGCGACTGCTTGTGGGTGGTCCGGCCAGCGCGCAGGCGGCGTGGGTGGATGCGTTCCTGAAGCATTGCGCGGATAAACATGTGCCGGTGGATTTTGCGTCCACGCACGTCTACGGCAACGACAGCGCCAAGGACGTTTTTGGAACCAACGAGCAAATCCCGCGCGACCGAATGGTTTGCCGCGCGGTGAAAAAAGTGCACGAACAGATTCAGGCTTCCGCGTTTCCCAAAACGCCGCTAATCTGGAGCGAATTCAACGCCAGTTACATGAACGAGCCGGACGTCACCGACGCGCTATACATGGGCCCCTGGATGGCGCAGACGATTGGCGATTGCGACGGACTGACGGACATGATGTCGTACTGGACTTTCTCCGACGTGTTCGAGGAGCAGGGCGTGGTGAAAACGCCGTTCTATGGAGGCTTCGGGCTGTTCGCCGCGGGCGGCATTCCCAAGCCATCGTTCAACGCGTTTAAGGTGCTGCATCGCCTGGGCGACCAGCGGCTGGCTTCCGATTCCAATGTGCTGGTGACCCGCCGAACCAAGGATGGAGCGATTGTCGCGGCGGTGTGGAATCTCGCGGAGCCGGGGGCGGCGGGATCTCCCGAGATAATCCACCTGCGATTCGCACATCTTGGCGGCAAGCAGCACATAACCATTGCGCGAGTGGATCGCGACCACGGCGACGTGCTGCCCGCTTACGAGAAAATGGGGAGCCCCAGGTATCCCACGGCGCAACAGTTAGTCGCGCTGCGGCAGGCCGCGGCACTGCCGCCGGACGAAGCTCGGTCCTTGCAGGGCGACGAACTCACGCTGGAAATTCCGGCGCATGGCTTGGTGGTGCTCGAAGTGAAATAACCACCGGCGCCTGGTTAGGCTAGGCTGAGGCGATTGCGGCGGAACGGCGGGCGTGCAGGAAATCGATGAACGCGGTCATGCCGTCACCGGTCTTGGCGGAGAGTCGAAAGATGCGAATACCTGGGCGGACGGATTGGATATTGGCTTCCGCAGCCGCCCAATCAAACTCGGTGGCCATCGCCAAATCGGACTTGGTAATCACCGCTACGTCCGCACTGTTGAAGATCGTAGGATATTTCAGTGGCTTGTCTTCGCCCTCGGTGACGGACAACAACACGATGCGAAGTTCCTCTCCCAAATCGTAGCTGGCGGGGCAAACCAGGTTGCCCACATTCTCGATAAACAGAAAATCGAAATCCTGCAAGTCCCAGCCTTCGAGGGCATGCTGCACCATCTCCGCTTCCAGGTGGCAAACGGTGCCGGTAATAATCTGGCGCACCGGAGCCTGGCTGCGCGCCAGCCTTGCCGCGTCATTTTCGGTAGCCAGATCCCCAACCAGAGCGGCCACCCGGGATTGCGGGCGCATGGTGGTGAGCATTTTTTCCAGAAACGCGGTCTTCCCCGATCCCGGGCTGGAAACCAGACTGATCGCGTGGACCCCCGCTTCCTGAAAGCGGCTGCGTAACTCGCGCGCCAGCAGATCGTTTTTCTTGAAGACGTTGTGGCGGAGTTCCACCAGGCGCGGCTGCGGGTTCACGAAATCATCTCCATTCCCACCACTTCTACTTCCCTGCCGGACAGAACCTCAGGCGTCGGAGCGCCGCATTGAGGGCAACGGAAGTGCTGGATGGTGGCCAGCACGTGGTTGGCGTTGCACTGCGGGCAGTGCACGATGGCGGGCGTCTCCTGGACGATGAGTTCGGATCCCTCGAGCGGCGTTCCGGCACAGGCAAGTTGGTAGGAAAACAGCAGAGCGTCTTTCACCACGCCGGAGAGCGACCCCAGCTTCAGGTGCACCGAGGTAACCTGCTCGCCGCCGAGGCGTTCGACCTCTTCGCTGACCCCTTCAATGATGCTTAGCGCGATGGAGAGTTCGTGCATTTGCGGATGCAGGCCCTATGCCAGGCCGTCGGCGCTGGCCCGCGCCGAACTACATCTCTCGCATTCTCATGTAGCGCTGGAAGTCCGGATAGAGCTTCACCGCCGCGGTCACCGCCAGAGCCAATAGCAAACTCTTGAAGATGAATTTCATTTTCGTTCACCCATCCTTTCTGAATTTTCAACTGCTGCTGCAAATGCCTTTGCGTGGGCCTGTGGTTGGAGGTTCGAATCACCCGCAGGCTCTGCCAGAATTTTCCAGATCAAAGATTCGATTACCGTGACGGCCACATCCACGGCCGCAGCGAGCGGAGCGCTCAGACCCATACGGCCCTGAGGCATTTCGTTTTCGTCGAGCGTGCCGAACGGTTCCACCTCGTCCGATGCCGGAGGGGCGTCAGCGGTTTCGATGCCCAGGGATTCGGGTTCGCATCCTACGACGAGAATTCGCTTGAAATCGCCGCCGAGCGCTTTCACCGAGGCCAGTACGCGCATGGGATCCATGGAGTGACCGTCGATAGCCGGCGCTGTCGGATGCCCCTGCGGCGCAACGATCGACTGCAAATCCGGCTCTATCGTATAGACGGTGCCAGGAACCCCGCCGCGCGGAGATGCATCCACCAAGATGGCCACGTCGTATCCGTCCATCAGCGCGTAAGCCAAATCGTATCCCCGAATTCCGAAATCGGTTACGCGAACTGACGGCGGCAGTTCCCGAAGCATTAAGCGATGCGCCACTTCGACGCCGAATGCGTCGTCGCCAAAAAATATGTTTCCGATCCCGGCGATGAGGATTCGTGGGGTCATTTTCCGCCTGACCAGCGATTGGCGCGGCCGAAGTCATTTTCCAGCGCGCAAGGTATCACTTCGTCCGGAGAATAAAAGAAACGATGCCCCGGCTGGCGCACCATTCCGAATTCACGGCCGGGATCGTCATCCAGCACCACCGCCAGTTGAATGTGGTCTTCCAGGTCTTGCTCGATCGCTTCGATGATGGCCACGCGGCCAGTGAGCGCGATGTCCATGATGTCCGCATTCTTTTGCGGGTGCAGGCGCACGCGGTCGCCGAGTTTCAGATCGACGCCCAGAATACGAATGCTCTGGATCGGAGCCCGCTCTTCCCAGGGATTCCAATCCTGAACGGACGTCTCGGGCGAGTCGGGCGCTGGGCTTTCGGCGGGCGGTGGTGCTGGAGATTCCGAGGGCACCGGCTTCATCACCCCGTGAAGATTGGCTAGATGTTGGGGATCGGCTTCAATGCGTTCGAGCATTTTGCGGCCGCGCTCGTCGGCCTGGCGCATCTCGGCTTTTTCTTCGTCGGTCATGGAAAGAATGCGCAAAGTAAGGATTTCGTCGATCTCCGTGCCGTCAAACAGATTCCCGGCGCTTTCCGGCGCAATTTTCGGATAATCGTAAAGGATCACTGGCGATGCGAGTACGGTGTGGCGCTCGCCTTCCTCTCCCACCAGGACTGGGTAGTTGCCAATGTTTTCGCACTTCGCTGCGGCTTCCTGAAAAGCCTCAGGCGGATCGAGCAACGAGACGAAATCGCCGGCCTCCAGCCGAAAGATGGAGTGGCAGGAAACGAAGGAATCCAGCATGGCTTGGTCGCGCGTTTTTTCCCGCGCTCTGGGCAACGGTGTAAGATTTTCCAGTTCCACTCTCAGCCGAAAGAGCGGCGGGGCGAGCGGCTGGACGCTAACGCGCACGGCGCCGCTCAGTGCGTGCCGCGTACGGATCAAAACAGCGACAATCCGGCCAGCGCCGGCAGGTTCGCGCAACGGCTCTAGTTCCCGAGCCGCGGAAAAATCAAAACGAAATTCCTGTGGGCAGCGCGTCAGCGACGCCCAGTCCATCTCCGGAATTTCCACGCCGCGATCGATCGCCTCCTGCCAGGTTTGGTACAGGCCGTCGCCCAGGCGCAGGCATTCCACTTCGCGAAAATCTTGTTCCGCGCATTTGCTGAGATCGTCCACCGGGTGCGCCAGCTCGCACACTTGCCGGGCCACGATGTGCAGGAACCGAATTTTGATTCCTATCGAGGTTTTCGCGCCGCTCGAGGCAGGGGCAGAAACCAGGCATTCGGCCTGGGTGCGCCAGGCTTCCGTACCGTGCTGCGCGTCACTGTATTCGCGCGGGCAAATACTCCCGAAATTCCAGCGCTGGCGATTTTTGACCGACGACGGCCGGTAGGGATACAAGATGTAGCCCTCATAGAGAATGGCGTCGGCGATCTTTTCTACCGTTTCCTGCCTCATGGGTCAGCCTTCAGAGCGTCTTTTGCACTATCTTTTGTGCCAACGCCGCCAGCAGTGGCCAGCACGCTTTCGAGCGCCTGGTCCCAGGTAGGAATTCCGCGGCTCACTTTAAAACGGTACAACTGGTCGAAGACGTCGCGGCGCAGGCAGAGCCACGCGGTATTGGGATAGTTCACGTCCATCATGTCTTTCCACACCTGGTGCGGCATACGGTACTTGGCTTCGCGCTCCCAGGAAATCTTGGAAATCCGCAACCCGCCATCCTCGCCGCCGTCATGAAAAATCGTTCCGCTGAACAGCACGGTGACCGGAACGTCGCCGCCCAGCAATCCATGAAAATATTTTGTGGCCGCCACGTTGAAATCGAAGGTGCAAGATATCGGCACGCTGATTCTCGTTTGGCCGGTGAAACCAGGAATGACCACGCTGGTATTGGCCCACAGCAGCGGCTTCAGGGTCTGGCTCCAGCGGCAAGGTTCGCCGAAAAGGTCGAGCAACGATTCCTGTTCCGCGGGGGTGTACTTCCGTTTTACCGGCTCGATCTGAATCTGGCATTGCAGCATTACGTTGTGAATGGGCACGGCCGGCGCCATGTCCTGGACGCGGATATTCAGGTTCAGAATCGGAGCAGCAGCGTAGCGGACCGCTTCGGCGCTCTCGATTTGAAAATCAAGATTCGGCACGGCCCAGTCCTCTCGCCGGTCTGGCGCGTTCTTTCAACGAAGCAAAAAAGGCGGCGATCGATTTCCATAGATCGGCGCCACCGGAAAAGCCGCGCCACTGTTTGCGGATCAAGCCCACCAGCGCAAAACATTGGTCGATCGGCACTAAATAATACTCGTAAGGCACGGTCACCCGATTCACCAGCAGTGCTTCCACTTCGTTCTGCATCCCCGAGAGCTGCGGATTTCCCCCGGCGATCTCTTCCCACGTTTCCAGGTCCAGCAGCGATTCGGTGGCGCCCGCCGGACTGGGATAATATGCCGAAGGCTTCCGCGAGTCGCCGCTACCGGCGCCGGTACGGCAGAAAAACGCCATGTTGATGGGAATCCCCAAACCTTCCCATTGCGCATCGGTGATTTCGAAATCGGTCAAAAGGAAAACATCGCGCGGAATGGGCTTGTATCGCACGACCGCTCCGCTGCCGAAGAGCAGCGCGCAAGGCGAGCAACTGCAGGCGATCTTGCGATTTTTCACTTCCAGCATGTGCGGATGCTCAGGCCCTAGGGCGGCGCCGCACAACTCACAGCGTTCCGTCGCAACAGTGCGCGGGCGCAGATACTGGCGCAAGTTGGCAAACACATCCTGCTTGGGCGCTGCAGCGTTCACTCTGATACCGCCTCCCGGCGTGCCGGCGTTCCGGCGTCAAGGACCAGCAATTTCGCTGCTACGCGGGCGGAAGATTGGGCATCCGGCGGTCAATCGGCGCTCGGTCGCAGGGATTGATGCCGGTGGCGTCATGAGCTTTTCGCGGGCCTTGCGCTGGCGGTTGCCCGTCGACGAGATACTTGCTGCGTCCCGATCGATCTTCTCCTCGCGGTACCCCGTGGATGTGCGACGGAGAGTCTGGCGTGGTGTCTTGACGGACCATAGATGCCTCCTATTTCAAATCTGGCGTGACTAAACAACTGGCAAGCGCCACACTTGGGTGGCGAAAATCCTGGCGGCCCCATTAGGCCCGCGGCGCGGCGCTAGCGATGGGCTGAAGCTGAACCAGGGCCCGGGCGGGAGCGCTCGCCAACTCAATCTGGATGCTCGCGATTTCGGGCGCGGCGTCGTAAATGGAATCTTCCACCGAACGCTGCAGCGAGGTGGAAGACGAACCACAACTGTGGCCTCCGGCTGCCAGGCGCAAATACACGACGCCGTCCTCAAATCTCAAGAATTCCAAAGTGGCGCCTTGCGCGCGCAATTCCGATTGCACTTTCACCACCGCGCCTAGCACGCGCTCCGCAACGTCCACCGGATGGAGCCCGTGCAGCGAGAGCAAACTTCCGGCCAGATCGTCGGCCGCGATGGCTTCCATCACTTCCCGGCCGGCAAGTTTTCGATCCGAGAGAATCCCCAGAATCCGACCCAATCCGGCGGCATGCAGTTCCATCACCGAATGGACCAGCGCGAGAACGTCGGAACGCACCGCCGGGTCGGCAATCGACTCGACCTTGCGTCCCAACTCCTCGATCTCGGCGCTCAATCGCTGAAGATTCGCTTCCGCTTTCACGCTTGTCCTTTGATGAGCCTACCGCATTCGCCTGCGGAATGCCTGCGAAGCGCCGGTGCTAGCGCTGGAGCTCGAGCTAAGGCTGCAGTCCGAACATCGGCGAGTGATGCTCCTGCACCACTTTTCCGTTTCCAAGGTACATGTGCACGCCGCACGGCAGACACGGATCGAAGCTGCGCACCGCGCGCATGATGTCGATGCCCTTGAATTTGGCGGGGCCGTTTTCCTCGAAGATCGGCGTGTTTTGCACCGCGTCCTCGTACGGCCCCGGCGTGCCGTAGATATCGCGAGGGTTCGCGTTCCACGGAGTGGGCGGATAAGGATGATAGTTGGCAATCTTTCCTTCGCGAATTACCACGTGGTGAGAGAGCACGCCGCGCACCGCCTCGTGGAAGCCGCAGCCGATGGCCTGTTCCGGCACCTTGAACTCCGACCAGGTCTTGGTGTTGCCAGCGTAAAGCTCCTTGAGCGCCCGTTCCACGAAGTACAGCGCACAAGCGGCAGCATAGGCCTGGAAGTAGGTTCGCGCACGGTCGCGTTCGATCGCATTGCTCCATTTCGGAATCTTCCACTCAAATTCCGCTTCGGGCAGCATCGCGGTTTTCGGCAAATAAATTTTCACGCTCTTGCCGGTAGCCTTGACGTAGCCGATATCCACCAAACCAGACAGCGCAGTGGACCACAGCCGCGCGATCGGCCCTCCGCCGGTATCCAGCGCCAGGTAATCGCCGGTGCGCTTGTCGTACCAGCGCGGCGACATCACCCAACTGTAACGGCTCTTGAAGTCGCGCTTTTGCGGCTTGGGGATGGTGGTTTGATTCCAGGGATGGCGCTTATCGACGGGATTTCCGGCGGGATCGTGTTTCACGAAGGTCTCGCCCTGTTCCCAATCCTGATAGAACGAACTGCCCAGCAGAATCCGGATCCCCAGGTTGATGTCGATCAGGTCGTTGGTCACCAGCTCTCCATCGACGACCACGCCCGGAGTTACGTACATCGCCCGGCCCCAATCGCCCATGCTCTGATACCGGTAATCGCAAACATCCGGATCGTTAAACGATCCCCAGCAGCCCAGCAGGATGCGTCGCTGGCCGACTTTCTCGTAGCCGGGAAGCGCCTGGTAAAAGAAATCGAACAGGTCCTCGTGCAGCGGCACCACTTTCTTCATGAACTCGACGTACTTCATCAAGCGCACCAAGTAGTCGGTGAAGAGCTGCACCGTGGGCACCGTGCCCACTCCGCCGGGATAGAGCGTGGACGGATGAACGTGGCGCCCTTCCATCAGGCAGAACATCTCCCGGGTGTAGCGGCTCACCTGCAGCGTCTCCCGGTAAAATTCGCCGGTAAAGGGATTGAGCGCCTTCATGATGTCGCCGATGGTTTTGTAGCCGTGCTTGGACGCGTTGGGCGCCGGAGCCTTCTCCGCTTTGGCCCAGACGCTGGGATTGGTTTCTTTCACCATTTGCTCGCAGAAATCCACGCCGACCAGGTTGTCCTGAAAAATGTTGTGGTCGAACATGTACTCGGCGGCTTCGCCCAGATTCAAAATCCATTCTCCGAGCGCCGGAGTCTTGCATCCGAAGGCCATGTTCTGCGCGTACACCGCACAAGTGGCGTGGTTATCTCCGCAGATCCCGCAGATGCGGCTGGTGATGAAGTGCGCGTCGCGTGGATCCTTGCCTTTCATGAAGATGCTGTAGCCGCGGAAGATGGAGGAAGTGCTGAAACATTCCGCGACTTGTTTGTTTTCGAAATCGATCTTAGTGAAAATCCCCAAACTTCCCACGATGCGCGTAATCGGGTCCCAGTTCATCTCGACCAAATTTCGGCTCTTGGTGGGTGTTACCGCTCCGGGCTGCAAGGTAGTGGCCATCAGTTTTGTCCTTTCGACCTTAGTAGGTCCGCGGCCGGTAGCCGGTAGTGAGCTCGAAGCCTCGATGACGCCACTTCGGCTCTTTGTTAACGGTTGCGTTGGTGATCCCCCGCAGGGTGCGAATCATGCGCCCGTAGACGCCGATCGCCGTGGCCGAAAGCATCGCGCCCGGCGGCTCGTCCATGAACGGCATGAACTTGTCCGGAAATCCCGGCATGGTGCAGCCGATGCAGATTCCGCCCACGTTCGGACAACCGCCGATACCGCGCATCCATCCGCGCTTGGTCACATTGCAGTTCACCACCGGTCCCCAGCATCCCAGCTTCACCAGGCATTTCGAAGAACCGTACTCGTCCGCGAAATCTGCTTGCTCGTAATACGACCCGCGGTCGCATCCTTCATGTACCGTCTTGCCAAATAGCCACGTGGGACGGAGCTTATCGTCGAGCGGTATCATTGGCGCGATTCCCGCGGCTTGGTACAACAGATAGAGCACCGTTTCCATGAAGTTATCGGGCTGCACCGGACAGCCAGGCACGTTGACGATGGGAATTCCCGCCTTCGAGCGCCAATCCCAGCCCAGATAATCGGCCAGCCCCATCGCTCCGGTGGGATTTCCGGCCATGGCGTGAATGCCGCCATACGTCGCGCAAGTTCCCGCGCAGACGACCGCCAGCGCTTTGGGAGACAGCCGATCGATCCACTCGCAGGTGGTTATCGGCTGGCCCGTCGCGGGATTGGTGCCCACCGCCGCCCAGTAACCTTCCCGTTTGATTTTTTCATTGGGGATCGATCCCTCGACCACCAGCACAAAAGGGTCGAGTGCGCCTTTTTCGGCGTCGTAGAAAAATTTTAGGAAGTCTTCGCCATTCTCGTAGGCGAGGACCGGGTTATGGAGATGCACCTTCGGTAGTCCGGGGATCGCCCCCAGCAAAACGTCTTCAATGCTGGGCTGGTCGGCGGCGGTGACCGAGACGCTGTCGCCATCGCAGCCAAGACCGGCGGTGAGCCACAGAATATGGACATCCGAAACTGCGGGAGCGCGCTGCGTTTTCCTCCCGTACGGCGCTGCTGCTTGTTCTGCCATCTGCCCTCCTCTCTCTAACCTAGGAATGCGTGGCCAAACCGAAACGAACACCGATACAGCAATCGGTGTTCTCCCTCAAATCCATAAACATTGCCGATCGTGAAGCGGAAGAGCAGGAGCGTTGAACTAGGCTGGGACATGCATGGTTGCGGGAAACCTGAAGCGAACAGTGGGGCCGCGAATCTTTCGAGTCTACAATCGCTTGGCATTCTCAGCGCCTGACCGAGACAATGGCGGTGCGAGATGCCGTCCATTGCCGCCGCGTGCGCCAATCGTTAAAGATATGTGCTGCGGCCCGACTCAGGAAACCACAACCTGACAAATAGCCGTATACAGCAAACGCTGTATATGACCCATGCTGATGCTGTACGTCGGAATTTTTTGATGAATCCGCGACTAAACTTCATTTTCCGAACGGCGACCGTGGTACAGTCTGGCCGATAGTCGAACTACCGTTTTTCACGGATCGACATATGAACCAGCCGGGCCCAACTTCGTTGCGTAACCGCGCAACGTCCCAATGTTTTTTGGAAGGAGCGTGAGCTCGATGTGCCTCGCGATTCCCGGACAGATCGTGCAAATTCCTCCCGGCGAAACTTGGGCCGTGGCTGACGTCGTGGGAATGCGGCGGCGCGTGGATTTGGGCCTACTACAGGACGATCGGCCAGTTTTGGGCGACTGGGTGCTGATCCACGTTGGTTTTGCGATGAGCAAAATCAGCGAGGCGGACGCGAAAGACCAATTGCTGGCGCTCGAAGCGCTGGGCGAAAGCGCCGCGGTGCTTGAAGAAGTGCGCGGGTATGAACTCGGAGCAGAAAACCACCTGCTGGATGAGAACGGCTCACCCAACGCGGCATCGGCGTTTGGCACAGCCAATGAAAACCTCGGACCTAGGGCGAAACAACCGGGAGGCTCCGAATGAAATATGTGGATGAGTTTCGCACTCCCGAGCTGATTGGCAAAGCCGCGGAAGAAATTCGCCGCCTCGCCGATGCCCATAAGCATTACCGCCTGATGGAAGTTTGCGGCGGCCACACCCACGCCATCTATCGATTCGGCTTGAAGGATTTGCTGCCTCCCAATATCGAGTTGATCCACGGACCGGGTTGCCCGGTGTGCGTTCTGCCAATGGGGCGTATCGACGACGGATTATCGATTGCCAAAGACCCCAACGTAATTTTCGCGGCGTTTGGCGACATGATGCGCGTTCCCGGCACCAACGGAAGTCCGCTAAAGGAAAAAGCGCGCGGCATGGATGTGCGTATCGTTTATTCGCCGACCGACGCGCTGAAGCTGGCGCGGCAAAATCCCGATAAGCACGTGATGTTCTTCGCGATTGGATTTGAAACCACCGCGCCTTCCACCGCGCTGATTCTGCAGCGCGCCAAAGCGGAAGGCCTGCCGAACTTTTCTGTTTTCTGCAATCACGTCACGATCATCCCCGCGATTCGCGCGATTCTCGATTCACCCGATATGCGCATCGACGGCTTTATCGGACCAGGGCACGTCTCCACTGTGATTGGCTGCCGCCCCTACGAATGGATTGCGAAAAGCGAGCATAAGCCCATCGTAGTTTCCGGCTTCGAGCCTCTGGACTTGCTGCAAGGCATCGTGATGATTCTCGCGCAACTGCAGCGCGGCGAAGCGATCGTCGAAAATCAATACAAGCGGGTGGTGCCGTGGGAAGGCAATCGCGCCGCGCTGCGTGCCATCAACGAGGTTTTCGAGTTGCGCCCTTATTTCGAATGGCGCGGGATGGGATTCATCTCCCAATCGGCTTTGAAGCTCCGCGATTCGTACGCGGAGTGGGATTCCGAGCGGCGCTTTGCCGTTCCAGGGCTTCGCGTCACCGACCCGAAGGCCGCGCAGTGTGGCGAAGTGCTCAAGGGCGTCTTGAAACCGGCGCAGTGCAAACTCTTCGGCAAGGAATGCACCCCGGAAAATCCGGTGGGAGCGCTGATGGTTTCTTCGGAAGGATCATGCGCCGCTTACTTCAACTACGAACATCGGAAGACGTTGGCCAACATCGCCGGCGCGGCGTGAACAGCGAGATTCCGCTCGAGGGGCGCAAAATCCGCTTTCGCGAGCCGCAGATCGAGATGGCTCACGGCGCAGGCGGAAAAGCCAGCCGCCGGCTGGTGGAAGGTCTATTCGCTCCCCTGTTGTTTGAATCCTCGCTCGCTCCTCTCGATGATGCCGCGCGCATCGATATCAATGGAACTTCGCTGGCACTCACTACCGATAGTTTCGTCGTGAAGCCGCTGGTGTTTCCCGGCGGGTCGATTGGCGAGCTGGCCGTAAACGGCACAGTGAACGACTTGGCGGTCTCCGCGGCGCGATGCGCAGCGATGGTGGTCGGCTTTGTGCTCGAAGCGGGGCTGCCCACGCCCGTTCTGCAAGCCGAAATCGAAGCGATGGGCGCGGCGGCGCGAAAAGCGGGAATCAAAATTCTGGGCGGCGACACCAAAGTGGTCGAGCACGGCAAGGCCGATCACATGTACATCACCACCACCGGGCTCGGTGTGCGAATTCCGGGGATCGCACTCGATGCGCGCTCGGTTCGCGCGGGCGACAAAATTCTTCTCTCCGGCGCGATCGGAGATCACGGCATCACCATATTGCTGGCGCGCGGCGAATTGGACATGGAAGGCGATATGCGCTCGGACACACGGTCGGTGATGCTACTAGTGGCCGCGGTCTTAGAAGCGGCGGGCCCAGGCGTGCGCTGGATGCGTGATCCCACGCGCGGCGGCGTGGCTACGTCGCTAAACGAATTGGCGCGCGATTGCGGTTTGGGAATCGTAATCAAGGAAGAGGAAACTCCGGTCCACGACGGCGTCCGCGGCGCATGCGAACTGCTGGGCCTCGACCCGCTGCACATCGCCAACGAAGGTCAATTTCTGGCGATAGTGGCGCCGGAACTCGCTGATGGCGCGCTCCACGCGCTGCGTGCAACGGAAGGCGGCGAGGAAGCCCGGATTATTGGCGAGGTTCGCGAGCAGCCTGCCGGATCGGTTTTGGTGACCACTGCGTACGGCGGAAGCAGAATAATCGATATGCTGGTCGGCGATCCTTTGCCGCGGATATGTTGAAGCCGATGACCACGGTGAGCAATCTCGCTGCTCTTGTGGAAGAGCGCCTGCTGGCGCGAAATCCGGTGGTGGAAACTTTTTTTGCGCGGGAATCGCATCGCCTCGCAGAAGCTTGTCTGGCGCTGTCGGATCGATTCTTGCGCGGAGGCCGGCTGCTGGCGTTCGGCCGCGGGCCATACGCTACCGACGCGCAGCACGTCTCGGTGGAATTCGTTCACCCGGTGATCGTAGGCAAGCGCGCTCTGCCGGCGCTCGATATTTCCATTCTGTTTGGTCCATGGCTCGAGGCGATCCTCACTCCCGCGGATGTGGTGATGGGGTTCGGCCCGCCAGGCGGCGACGCCGAGGTGCGTGCCGCGTTGCAAACGGCGCATCGCCAAGGCGCGATGACCTTTGCGCTGCCGGGCGTCGATGGTAGTTACGCGGTGGAGAGCGCCACCCAGGATCATTTCATTCATCAAGAGTTGATGGAAGTTCTTTACCACACCCTGTGGGAGACAGTGCATGTCTTTTTCGAACACCGCGAGCTGGGGCACGACGTCGGCGATTCGGCGTTTCTATATCCTTTTCTCGGCCAGACTCGCCAGCCCACCGAAGCGATTAGCGACGAAGTAGCAAAATCAATCCGGCTGAAAGTGAGCGACGACGCGAAACTGCGCGAGCAGGCCGCCGGCGAAGAAGCCAGCCGCATCGCCGACGCCGCTGTGGCGATTTCCGAGCGCGTGAAACGGGGCGGCAAACTAATTATTTTCGGTAATGGCGGCTCGGCTACCGACGCCAATGACTGGGCCATCGATTGTGTCGCTCCGCCACCGGGGTATCATCCGATCCCCGCGGTTTCTCTTTCCCTCGAACCCGCCAACATCAGCGCCATCGCCAATGATGTGGGAATCGAACTCGTCTTTCTGCGCCAATTTCTCGCCCAGGCCCAGCCCAATGATATCGCCATCGGAATTTCCACTAGCGGAGGATCGCGCAACATCATCGCCACCCTGGAGGAAGCACGCAAACGCGGCATGCTTACGGTGGCGCTGCTGGGCCGTGACGGAGGCGAAATTCAAAGGCAAGGCTGGGCGGATTTTCCGCTGATCGTCCGCTGCGATTACATTCCGCGGATCCAGGAAGTGCAGGCCTCCATTTATCACGTGATCCGCGAATCTTTAGAGGTGCTAGCCCATGGCCAAACTTGAACTCTTCGGCGCCGCGCGCTGCCCGCACACCGATGAAATGCGCGAATGGCTCGAATTTAAGGGCGCGGAATTCGTCGAATACGATGTGGAAGCCGATCCCGCCGCCCGCGAGCGCATGCGCGAATTGTCCGGCGGCCAACGCACCGTCCCGATCCTGGTGGACGACGGCAAAGTGGTGCAAGTCGGCTGGCAGGGGCACGGCTGTATTGTCGCCTAGGCGCACACCATGCTGAGCGCCCGCTCGATCAGAGTTCGCGGTGTGGTGCAAGGCGTGGGGTTTCGGCCGTTCGTTTTTCGCTTGGCTGGGCAGCACAGCGTAACGGGCTGGGTACTCAACGGCGACGACGGCGTGGAAATTTTTGCCGAGGGATCGGATCCCGCCGTTGAATTGTTTCTGCAATTGCTGCGCAGCGATGCCCCGCCCGCTGCACAGATCACCGCGATCGAAGTTCGCGTGGCAACTCCCGCAGGTCTAAAAGATTTCGCCATCCGCGAAAGTGCCCGTGGCCATGCGCCTTCGGTGCGGATTTCGCCCGACTTGCCGGTTTGCGACGCTTGCTTGCGCGAGCTATTCGATCCGGCCAAACGCCGCTACCAATATCCCTACATCAATTGCACCAATTGCGGCCCACGCTACACCGTGATTCTCGGCCTGCCCTACGACCGCGCCTTCACCACCATGAAAGACTGGCCGATGGACGAATTCTGCGCGCGCCAGTACGCGGATCCGTCCGATCGCCGTTTCCACGCCCAGCCACTGTGTTGCCCCCGGTGCGGGCCCAATTTTTATTTGCGTATCGGCGAGGAAACGATTTCGGGCAACCAAGCAAGCATCGCCCAAGCCGCGCAACTGCTGCGCGAGGGCAAGATCGTCGGAGTAAAAGGGCTGGGCGGCTATCACCTGGCGTGCGCGGCAACCAACGTCGCCGCGGTGGAGGCGTTGCGCACACGGAAATATCGCAAGGAAAAACCGTTCGCGCTGATGGTGCGGAATATAGATGATGCGCGGCGCTTGGTGGAATTTTCCGCGCAGTCCGAAGCGCTGCTCACCTCGATCGAGCGGCCGATCGTCCTGGCCCCCGCGAAGGTGGAACTCCCAGGAATCGCGCCTGACAACGCCGAACTCGGGGTGATGCTGCCCTACACGCCGTTGCACCACTTGCTTTTCGACGCCGGCGCGCCGCACACCCTGGTGATGACCAGCGCGAACCGATCCAGCGAGCCCATCGCCTATGACGATGGTACCGCGGTCGAGCAACTCGCTGGAATCGCCGACGCGATTCTCGCCGGCTTGCGCCCCATCGCGCGCCGCGTAGATGACTCAGTGGTGCGCGCCGGTCATTTCGGTACCGTCGTGCTGCGGCGCGGGCGCGGATACTCGCCCGGGTCGGTCACCACGCTTCCCACCAATCGTCCGATCCTGGCGCTGGGCGCGGATCTAAAAAATGCCATCACCCTGGTGGTGGGCGGCCAAGCGTTCGTCAGCCAGCACATCGGCGATCTCGATCACTTCGAATGCCTGCAGGCTTTCCGGGAAACCATCGACGATTTGGTTTCGATGTACGAAGTGCGGCGAGCGGATCTATTGGTGGTGCACGATGCCCATCCGCAATACGTGTCCACCCTACACGCCACGGCCGTCGAGTGTGCCGAGCGCCACAGCATCCCGCATCACCGCGCGCACATCGCTTCGGTCCTCGCCGAACGGCAAGAATGGCGCAGCCGAGTGCTCGGCCTGAGCTTTGACGGCACCGGCTACGGTGACGACGGAACAATCTGGGGTGGCGAGTTTTTCGTTGGCAGCATCGCTGACGGTTTCCAGCGAGTCGCGCACCTGCGCTCCACGGCTCTCGCCGGGGGCGATGCCGCGGCGCGTTATCCGGTGCAGGCCGCCGCCGGTTTCCTGGCGCAAGTGGAAGATTTGCCTGACATGAGCCAGTTCCCCTTCGATTTCGGCGACCGCTATCGAGCCGCCACCGAATTGGTCCGCAAGAACGTCCGAACATTCTCGAGCACGTCGATAGGACGCCTCTTCGACGCCGCCGCAGCGTTGCTGGGCTTTACCCGCGGGGTGACCTTTGAAGGCCAAGCCGCGCAGTGGCTCGAGCATCTCGCCCACCGCCACCGCGGAATCTCGGCCATCGCGCCGTACCCTTTCCCTTTCGCTGGCGACGAATTGGACTTTCGTCCGCTGCTGCACGCAATCGCGGTGGATCGCGCCCGCGGCCGTGACCGCCAGGAAATCGCCCATGCATTTCACCTGGGCGTGGCTCACGGCGTCACCCAGGCTTCGGCGCAATTGGCCGAGACCCACAAAGTTGACGCCGTCGTTGTTTCCGGCGGCGTCTTCCAAAACGAACTGCTGCTGGGAATGCTGAAGCCGCTCTTCGAATCCACCCGGCTGCCCATTTGGACGAATCATGCCGTGCCGCCCAATGATGGTGGGATTAGCCTGGGGCAAGCGGCTCTGGCCGCGTTTGGGCAATTCACTTGATGTCTTGACCAGAATCCGGCCCCAGCTCCGTCATCCACCGAATTAGTTCCTTTTCTCACCCCTTCCGCATGTTCACGGTTAATCGCCCTCGTGCTACTGTTAGTTGTGCTTCCGGATTCCGAGGAGCAGCCCTAACTTATGCCTCGACCCATTGTGAAGAAAATACTTTGGACCGCACTGGCGGTGATCGTCGCGTTCGCACTGCTGGTGGGGTGGACCGTTTCGCAATTGCCGCGTATGAACAAAGTTCCGCGGCTGGAGCCAGCTCCGGGAGTTGTGGGAATTGAAACCGGCGGCTCCTACGTTTGGGTAATCCGCACCGCGCACGGCGCGGCGCTGGTCGACGCGGGAATGGATGTGCAAGGAAAAGCCATCCTTGCAGAATTGGACCGCGAACATCTGAACTCCGCCAACGTCAACACGATTTTCGTCACCCACGGGCACCGCGACCACATCGGCGCTTTGGCGGCCTTCCCGGTTGCGGAGATTTGGGTCGGTACGGGCGACATCGACCTAATCCATGGCCAGCGCGAGTCAAAAGCTTTTATGGCCCGCATGGCCGCCAAGTATTCGGCGAAACCGCCGCCAGTAGGCAAGCTGAATGACTTGGACAATCTGGATAAAGTGGACTTCGACGGCGAGGCAATGTACATAATTCATACCCCCGGCCACACCCCTGGAAGCACCATGTATCTGTACAAAAATATCCTCTTCACCGGCGACTCGCTGTTCGCCAATAAAGACGGTCTGATGTACCCGCCGCGGTTCATCTGCGACGATGCCGCCGAAAACCGCGCGTCGATTCCGCAATTGAAAAATCTGAGTTTCGATATCATCGCCGACGGCCACACCGGCTTCACCACCAATGCCCACGAAAAGCTGCTGCAATTCCTGGCGCGGTAGGGTTTCCTAATTCTGAGGATTCGCGAATCTAAGGTACAATTGAAGTCCTTTGCTGACCGTAAATAACATCACCATGCGCTTCGGCGCTAGAGTTCTGTTCGAAGACGTCACCACCACCTTCTTCGAGGGACGCCGCTACGCTGTCACCGGCCCCAACGGCGCCGGAAAGTCGACGTTCATGAATATCCTTACCGGCGAGCTCGAACCCTCCAAGGGCGACGTCACCCGTCCCAAAAAGCTAGGGATCCTGCGCCAGGACCAGTTCGCCTTCGACGATTTCCGCGTCATCGATACCGTGATCATGGGCAATAGCCGCCTCTGGAAAGCTCTCCAGGAACGCGAGGCTCTCCACGCCAAACCTTACGAATTGCTCACCGACAAGGAAGGCATGTACCTCGGCGAGCTGGAAGGGATCGTCGGCGACGAGGACGGCTACACCGCCGAATCCGACGCGGCCGTGCTGCTTGATGGTCTGGGACTGGAAGAACCGCTGCACGAACGCAAGATGAAGGAATTGCAAGGTGGGCAGAAAGTGCGGGTGCTCCTGGCGCAGGCCCTGTTCGGGCATCCGCAAGTGCTGCTGCTCGACGAGCCCACCAACCACTTGGACCTCGACTCGGTCCACTGGCTGCAGGATTATCTCTGCGAGTACGAAGGCGTGCTGATCGTAATCTCCCACGATCGCCACTTTCTGAATAGCGTTTGCACCCACGTCGCCGACATCGACTACCAAACCATCATTATGTACAACGGCGGATACGACGACATGGTGCTGGCCAAGACCTCGATCCGTTCGCGCATTGAATCCGAAAATGCCCAGCGCGAAAAGAAAATCGCGCAACTCAATGAATTCATCGCCAGATTTTCCGCGGGTACCCGCTCCGCCCAGGCCACCTCCCGCAAGAAGGAAGTCGAGCGGCTGCAGACTTCCGATTTGGCCCGATCCAACATAGCCCGCCCGTACATCCGCTTTCAAATGGACCAGCATTCCGGCAAGCATCCCATGGAAATCAAGAGCGTGATGAAAGCCTACGACGGGGTGAAGGTATTTCAGCCTTTCACCGCCAGCGTATCGCGCGGCGAGAAGATCGCGCTGATGGGCCGCAACGGAACCGGAAAAACCACCCTGCTTAAGTCCCTGGTGCGCAACGCGCCGGGCTTCATCTCCGCGGAAGAACAGCAATTCCCGATCGATAACGGCACGGTAGGCTGGGGCCACAACGTCGCGGTGGGATATTTCGCGCAGGATCACAGCGAAAGCATCGTCAAGGGCACCAATGTTCTGGAATGGCTGCACCAGTGGGATCCCATGGCTTCGCAGGAACAGCTTCGCGGTGTGCTCGGGCAAATGCTCTTCAGCGGCGACGACGCCCTGAAGCCCACCAAAGCGCTCTCCGGCGGCGAATCGGCGCGGCTGATCTTCTGCCGGCTGATGCTGCAGAAGCCGAACGTGTTGGTGCTCGACGAACCCACCAACCACCTGGACCTCGAAGCCATCAACGCCTTGAACTTTGCTCTCCAGAAATACTTAGGGACCGTCCTGCTGGTCACTCACGACCACGACATGATCGACGAAGTGGCCACCCGCATCTGGCATTTCGAAGGCGGCAAAATCGAAGACTTCAAGGGCCCGTACTCCGACTACATGAAGCACCAGCAAGAGCAGGCCGAGAAACTTTCGCCGCGCATGGCTGGCGCCGCTCGGAATCGGAAGTAGGCCGCATCAGTTCGCAGTATCCCGATTTTTCCGGGAGTTTACCGCGGTGACTAGTCAGCGCTGTTCAAGAATCTCACCTTTCCGCCGTCCCCTCCGTGGAAATCCGGATGTGCTTGGGCGCCAATCGCCACAGGCCTTTGGTACGGTTGCGTACATTACCCCAGTCCTTCGTACGCACCACCCCGAACTGGCTGACGCCTCCTTTGCTTAATAAGGGACGCAGCACCGCGTCATGCCGCTCGCTGTTCTGATAAGCCTTCCCTTTTTGCGTAGGTTCCCTAGCCTGGGTAAAAGTGATCGCGCAAAATCGCCGCACAATCCTCACGCCAATCAAGGAAGGATTCACCGGCCGCCTGGAAGCGTCGCTACGCGTTCCATCAGCAGCGATGGCGGCAGAAGCATCCAGCGCACCGGCGACAAAGCACTAGCGCATCCGCAAGAATCGACGAGCCAGTATTCTTATTGCGCCGGCGTTCCGTCTTGGGGCTCGGCATTCTCTCCGAATTTGTGTGCGACATTTCGAAGGTACGTATCCATGGTGTTGGTGTACCCCATTACAAATCGCGACACGAACCGAAAGAACGGATTGTAGACTTCCCCGCGCTCGGTGATGTTTAGCCGGCATCCGTCCGCGGTCGGAGAAACATCCATGATCCACACGCCGCCGAAGGGCAAGCCCTTGGCGATCTGTGTAATCTGCCGTTCCGGCGGACGCACCTCGACCACTTGCATCGCGATCGAACCGTGCTTCATGTGTTCCCGGAAGTGAAGCTGGCCGTCGCTGCTTGGCAAAATATCCACTGATTGCACTGCGGGCCTCCAGGATGCGCCAATTCGAACATCGGAAATTAGGGCGAATACCTGCTCCGGCTTCTGATGCAGCGATATGTAGCGGGCAGCCACGTGCTTTTCGGGCAGCAGCGCGCCAACGATTACCACGACGATGATCAGGCCGACGATCACCGCCAACGGCCACAGAACGTATTTCACGATGCATGCTCCTGCGGGCTGGGTCTGCTAGGTTTTTTAGCGGCCGCTCGCCGTCGAAAACTTCTTGCCCCACCCTTCCAATAGACCGTTCACTACCGCCAGGCCGCGGCGCAGATTTTTGCCGCTCAGTATTTTCAGCATTCCCCAGAATCCAGGAGGGTCAGCCTGTTGCGCCTTTGCGGCGCCTTCCAGCGCGCCCGGCATGGCGCCTGCGAATTTCTCGAGCAGCTCCGGGTCGATCGACCCAAACACTTTGCTCATCACCAGCAGGTTGCGGATGCCGCGGATCGCTTCCGGTGTCTTGGTGGCATCGACCACGCTTTCCAGAATTTTGTCGCCTCCCGCCAGCAGACCGCGCAGCAGTTCCAGCACTCCCTGCTCGTGCAGGCCTTGCAACACTTCGTAGCCAGCCAGCAGCGCCGCAGCATGGTCCGCGGGCGCCCGCTCCAACCGCGAACGCAGCTCTTCGCGCGGATCGCGCTTGGGTAGCTCCAGTGGAATCGGTTGAGCCATGTTCTTTTCTCCTCGCCTGCGGCTTCAATTCTCTTGAATCTGCACCAGCCCGTTGCCGCCAGGGACGCTGTAATCCGCCCGCTTCCATTTGCGTTCCACTTCCACGCCCCGTTGCGGCGTGGGGTGTCCCCAGCGCGAATTTGTGGGCGGCAGCGGATTTTCCCCGAGCACTTCCGGCAGCACCAACATCTGGACGGAGGTCTCTTTGTACGCGGGCGTGTGCGTCACGGTATCGGTATGGCTGCTGGTGAGCCGATTCACTGGGCTCTCCACGGAATTCATGGGCATGTAGAGTTCTTTGCCCCGCACTCGGTCGGTCACCAGCGCGCGCACGCGCACCTTCCCGTAGCGGGACGTCAGTTGCACCCAGGTGCCACTCTGGATCCCGCGCTCCGCGGCCAGATCCGGTGAGACTTCCACAAAGGTGTCCGGAGTCTTTTCGCGAATCCCCTTCACCTGGTAGGTCATGTTGCCTTCATGGAAATGTTCGAGCAGCCGGCCGTTGTTCAGATGCAGATCGAACTCGGCATTGGGTTGGTCGGTGGGCTCCGTGGGATGCAGCGGGAACAGCTTGGCTTTGCCGTCGGGAAAAGCAAATTGCTTGGTATACAGCAGGGGCTGATCGGAACCGTCGGCAGCGACCGGCCATTGCAGCGACTTGAATCCCTCCAGCCTTTCGTACGTCACGCCCGCAAACATCGGCGTTAGCGCGGCAATTTCCGAATAAATCTCGGAGGGATGCTCGAACTTCCAGTTCGCGCCTAGACGATTCGCGATGTCGCGGATAATTTTCCAGTCCGGCCGGCTGCCCTCTAATGGCTCAAACACTTGATAGAGCCGCTGGATCCGGCGCTCGGTGCTGGTAAACGTCCCTTCCTTTTCCAGGCTTGGGCAGGCCGGCAGCACCACGTCGGCGAACCGGCACGTAGCGCTGAAGAAAATGTCCTGCATGACTAAAAACTCCAGCTTGGAGAGGCCGTCGCCCACGTAATTTGCGTTGGAATCCACCAGGCTCAACTCTTCGCCGAATACGTACATCGACTTGAGCTTGCCCTGATGGATCGCATCGATCATTTCGTGATTGTCGAGGCCCTTCGTCGACGGCAGCGGGACGCCCCAGCCGGCTTCAAACCGTGCGCGGACTTCCGGGTCATCCACCTTTTGATAGCCGGTCACAAAATTCGGCATCGCACCGTGGTCGCTGGCGCCCTGCACGTTATTGTGTCCGCGCAGCGGGTAGGCGCCCGAGCCGGTCTTCATGTAATTGCCGGTGACCAGCAGCAGGTTGGAGATGGCGGTAGAAGTATCCGAACCCATGCTGTGCTGGGTGACGCCCATAGCCCACAGAACGCACACGCCCCTGGATTCCGCCACCATATGCGCCACTTTTTTGATGGTCTCTTCGGAAAGGCCGGTGGTGCGAGCGGCAAACTCGATGGTGAACGGCGCGAGGCTCTTTTGATATTCCTCCAGGCCGTTCACCCATTGATTCATAAACACGGTGTCGGCCATTCCCTGCTCCAATATGTAGCGAGCCGCTGCGGAGAGCCAGACCATGTCGGTCCCGGGCTTCGGGTGCAGGAAAACGTCAGCGCGTCGAGCCATTTCATTTTCGCGCAAGTCCGAAACAATCAATTTCTGCCCACGCAGTTTGTGCGCGCGCTTCACGCGTGTAGCGAGCACCGGATGGCTCTCCGCGGTGTTGCTGCCGATGATCAATACCAAGTCAGCGCGCTCAATGTCATGGATCGAGCCGGAATCTCCGCCATAGCCCACGGTCCGAAACAACCCCGTCGTCGCCGGCGCCTGGCAGTAGCGCGAACAGTTGTCCATGTTATTGGTGCCGATCACTGCGCGAGAAAGCTTCTGCATCAGATAGCTTTCTTCATTAGTGCATTTCGAAGAGGAAACAAAAGCCAGCGCGTCTGGCCCGTTCTGGGCCTTGATCTCCGCGAATTTGCGAGCGACTAGATCCAGGGCTTCGTCCCAGGACGCTGCACGGAATTTCCCGCTTTCTCGGATCAGCGGGGTGGTCAAGCGGTCCGGACTGTTAACGAAGTCCCAGCCGAATTTTCCTTTCACGCAGGTGGAAACGCCGTTGCTGGGACCCTCCAGCGGCTCCACTTTCAATATGTGGCGGTCTTTGGTCCACACCTCGAAGCTGCACCCCACTCCGCAGTAGGTGCACACGGTTTTGCTGCGCCGGACGCGATGCTCGCGCATCGCTTCTTCGTCCTCGGAGATTTTCATGATCGCGCCGTAGCCCACTTCGGGCTCGATCGCTTTCACCAGATCGATCATCCCGTTCAAAACGGGCTTGGACAGCGCGGTGAAATAACCGGCATGCCCAATCATCGATTTTTCCATCAGCGCGTTGCAAGGACACACCGACACGCAGTGTCCGCAGGAAACGCAGCTGGATTCGCCGATCGTCGAACCGCCATCCCACTGCACCCGCGGATGGGGATCCTCCCAATTGATGGACAGCGTTTCGTTCACCTGCAAGTTCTGGCAAGCCTCGACGCACCGGCCGCACAGAATGCATTGACCCGGATCGTAGCGGTAGAAAGGGTTGGTGTTGTCCACCGCGTAGGGCTTTGGGCGGTACGGAATTTGCTGATGCTCGACGGCGAGCTGGCGAGTGGTGTTGTGCACCGTGCAGTTGCCGTTGTTGTTGTCGCACACCGTGCAATAGAGCAGATGGTTGCCGAGGATGCGATCGAAGGCCTGGCGCTGTGCGGCGTCCGCTCTGGCGGATTTGGTGAGCACTTGCATCCCGGCAGAGACGCGGGTAGCGCACGCCCGCACGAGTTGACCGTCGATTTCCACCATGCAGGTATCGCACGTCTGAATCGGGCCGAGCTGAGGGTGATAGCAGACTTGAGGAACCTTCGCGCCGGACCGGTTGATCACATCGATGAGGCGCTGATCCTCGCGGGTTTCGTAAATACCGCCGTCAATCGTTACTTTAAACATGTGCACTTCGCCTCGCTGCTCAGGGCAGACGCAGAGGAACGGAAGCCAACAGGGTGCTCAACCCGTTCCACAGAATTTGCACTCCGATGCACACCAACAAAAACGACGTGAGCTGCATAATCACCGTCATCCCGGTGGCGCCCAAGATACGGGCCAGGCCGTCCGAAAATGCGTAGCAAAGCAAAACGCTGAGTGCCAGCAACGCGCATCCGACGATGGCGGCAACGATCGCCAAAAGATTGAATCCATGATGGTAGGGAGCGTTCGCGCCCAAGGTGATAGCGATGGAAATCGATCCCGGACCTACGGTTAAAGGCAAGGTCAGCGGGTAGAACGCATGGCGCAGCGGGTCCTGAGGTTCGACGTTGCGGACCGGATCTTTGGTATCCTCGTCATCCTTTTGCTTCAGCAGCGTCCATCCCGCCGAGATCACCACCAATCCCCCGCCCACTTGGACCACCGGAAGTGAAATCCCAAAAAAAGAAAGTATGTGGGTCCCAATAAAGTAGGAACCGATCAGCAGAAAAAAACTGTTCAGGGCGATCCGCCACGAAAGCAACCTGCGGTCACTGCGCGAATATTCCTTGGTCAGAGTAAGAAAGATCGGCGCTCCTCCCAGCGGGTCCACGATCGGAAACAGCGCACTCAGAATCAGGAATACACTCTTTATCGCAGCGATCACTGGGAGCCTCCCAGCATGGGAGTATAGCCAAAAGTTCCGCCAACGCGTGTGACGAAGTGATGAAGGGCATTTGCCACGTCACAGGATCGGGTGCTGTGGGCGGTACGCTTTGGAGGATTCGGAGGTTAGTCCTCGATAGGGAGGCCGGTGTAGTTTTCGGCCAGGGCCTGGGAGGCGGCGCGGGAACTGGTGACGTAATCCAGTTCGGCAACTTGGCGGCGGCGATCGAAGGGGTTGTCGTCGGCGAAGCGGTGCAGCACGGAGGTCATCCACCAGGAGAAGCGCTGGACCTTCCAGACGCGGCGGAGGCATTTCGCGGAGTACTGCTCGAGCGCAGTCGCGTCGCCCGACTGATAGAATTTTTCCAGGGCGCGCGCCAGCACTCTAACGTCGGCAACCGCCAGGTTGAGGCCCTTGGCGCCGGTGGGCGGGACGATGTGCGCAGCGTCACCGGCCAAAAATAGAGCGCCGCATTGCATGGGTTCAACCACGAAACTACGCATGCCGGTGATGCCTTTCTGAATCACCGGACCTTCGGTGAGTTTCCATCCCTCGGCATGAAAGCGACGATGCAGCTCTTCCCAGATTTTGTCATCGGGCCAGTTTTGAATGTCTTCGTCCGGGCTGCACTGCAGGTACAAGCGGCTGATTTGCGGAGTACGCATGCTGAGCAGTGCGAAGCCGCGATCGTGGTAGGCGTAGATCAGTTCGTGGGATGACGGCTGGGCTTCGGCGAGGATGCCCAGCCATCCCAAGGGGTAGATGCGATCGAACGAGGTGAGCACTCCCGAGGGGACGCTGGGGCGAGCGATACCGTGGAAGCCATCGCATCCGGCGATGAAGTCGCAAGTCAGTTGGTGTTCGGCGCCATTGACGTCGCGATAGCGAATAGTTGGCTTCGGGTTGTGCGCGGTTCTGCTCTTAGCTGCGACCGGGGGCTTGGCATCCGCGAAATTCGCGATGGTCACATCGGCGACCTCGAAAATAATCGGCTCGCCGGACGCCAGGCGCAGAGCAACCAAATCCTTGATCACTTCGTGCTGGCTGTAAATCATCACCGTGCGGCCGCCGGCGAGTTCGACGAAATTGATGCGATGGCCGCGGCCGGCAAAGCGCAATTCGATTCCCTCGTGAACCAGGCCTTCGCGCTGCATGCGCGCGCCGGCGCCAATTTCGACGAGCAAATCCGCAGTTCCCTGCTCGAGCACTCCGGCCCGAATGCGTTCTTCGATGTAGCGGCGGCTGCGCGCTTCCAGCACCACCGACTCGATGCCATGCAGGTGCAGAAGTTGCGCCAGGACCAAGCCTGCGGGACCGGCGCCGATGATTCCCACTTGGGTGCGCGTTGTGGTGATGAGCTTCTCCGATATGCGCGGGGTTAGCGGCCGGCGTCCATCTCGGTAAAGACTTGTTGCGCGACGCGAAAGGCATCGTTCGCCGCGGGCACTCCGCAATAGATCGAGCTCTGCAGCAGGACTTCCTGAATCTGTTCGCGGGTTACTCCGTTGCGGAGCGCCGCTCCCACGTGCATGCGAAATTCCTCGGGGCGATTGAGCGCGATCATCATGGCCAGGGTGATCATGCTGCGGGTGGCGCGGGGCAAACCGGGGCGGGTCCAGATTTCGCCCCAGGCGTAGCGAGTAATCAAATCCTGGAACGGCTCGTTGAAGGGGGTGGCGTTGGCTACGGCTTTATCAACGTGTTGGCCGCCTAGGACCGCGCGGCGCACCTTCATCCCCTGAGCGTAGCGCTGGCTATCATCCATTAATTTTTCTCCTTGGCGCTGAGAAAGTGCTGCACCGCTGCGGTGAAATCCGCGGCGGCTTCGATATTGGAAATGTGCGAGGCATCGAGTTCGACGTAACGCGCGCCAGCAATCTGCGATTCGAGAAAATGTGCATCGGATGGCGGGGTGACCGCGTCATGGGCACCGCTGACGATCAAGGTGCGAGACCTGATGCGGCTGACGGTTTGGCGCTGGTCGATATCGCGAAGCGCTTGGCAACAGGCAATGTAGGACTCAGGAGGAGCTGCGAGCAGCATACGGCGCATGGTCGCAATGCTTTCGGGGGCACGCTGGGCGAACGATTGGGTGAACCAGCGGTCGAGGATCGCTTCGGTGAGGCCGGCCATCCCCCCCTCGCGCACTTTGGCGATGCGGGTGTTCCACGTATCGACGGTGCCGATGCGAGCGGCGGTGTTGCAGAGAACGAAGCTATCGAAGCGCTCGGGGGCGTTCACCCCCAACCAAATGCCAATCGCGCCACCCATGGAAAGGCCGCAGAAATGGGCGCGCGGAATCGAGAGAGCATCGAGCAGCTCGACAACGTCGGTGGCCAGGCCGGCGATGGTATTCGGTGCATCGTTTCGGGTGGAAAGGCCCATGCCGCGGGTGTCATAGCGGAGGACGTGAAATGATTTTGAGAGTCCGGGAATCTGAGCGTCCCACATCGAGAGCTGGGTGCCTAAAGAATTTGAGAAAACCAGGGCTGGCGCGGATTCCGGGCCGTCCCAGCGGTAATTAGTGCGTCGCCCGTTTTGTTCGATGAAGGGCATACTGTAAATCTCCGCTTTCCCCGCTCGATGAGATCGAAGCATTTCAACTACTAAGGTCTGGACGCCCACCCTTCCCAAAATCGGGGAAGAATGGAGCACCCGGAAAGGATAAGAGCATAGAACCGTAAGTCAAAACGCCAAATCAATCCATACGCGGCGGGGTGGAGGAGGCCGGGGCGACGCTGCGTTGATGGGCGATGGCGGTGTGGCGCTCGAGGTCGCGTAGCTTCTCCATCTCCGCCGGGACCGGAGGCGGTGTCCGCCGCACTTGCGCTGCAAAGCGAATGGGCCACGCGGTGGCGGCTTGCACTTGTTCGCGGGTGACGCCGGGATGGAGCGAAGTGACGGTGAGTTCCTTGGTCTGGGGATCTGGCTCCATGATACACAGATCGGTGACCACGATCACCGGACCTTTGCCAGGCAAACCGAGGCGGGCGCGGGCGTCACCTCCATCGAGAAAACCAACGGAGGTAATGAAATCGAGTTTTTCGACGAAGGCGCGAGCCGACTGTTTGAGAATTACGAACACTTCTTTGGCGGAGCTGGCGATTTCCGGGGCGCCGCCAGCGCCAGGCAGACGGGTCTTGGGATGATGGTAGTCGCCGATGACCGTGGTGTTGATATTGGCGAAGCGATCGATCTGCGCCGCGCCCAGGAAACCGACGTCGATTCTGCCGCCTTGCAGCCAATACCGGAAAATCTCGGGAGTGGATACCACGGTGTCGGCGGTTTCCGCCAGGTCACCATCACCGATGGAAAGCGGCAGGACGTGGGGCTTGGCGCCGATGGGACCGGATTCGTAGATCAGCACAACGTCCGGGGCGTGGGTTAGGCGGGCGAGATTCGCGGCGGTGGAGGGCAGGCCGATGCCTACGAAGCACACCGCATTATTTTCAAGCAGGCGCGCCGCGGCGATGGTCATCATCTCGGTGGTGGTGAAATCGGCAGCCACGGCGATGGGGGCCGCTGGGGCAGGCGATGCGGACCTTTCCACCGGCGGGGCGGACCTCTCAACCGTGTTGCTGGGATTGCTCGCCGGATTGGTGGTCCGATTGGTCATGGGATTCGTCAGCGGGTCGGCTCCGAAATGGATTCGTCCAGAACCCGGCGAAACTCGGCGAAGTTCTCGGTGTCGAACACGTGGCGCTGGAGCCAGGCGTTAAAACCGTCACGAGTGCGCGAAACGTTGTCCCACTGTTGGTAGAAGAAATTGTCTCGCTGATAGTATCCGTGGGCGTAGGAAGGATGCGCGCCGCCGGGGACGCAACAAACGGCGGAGAGCGTCCAGGAGGGCAGGACGCAAGCATTCGGGGGCGCTTGAAGATCGTCCACGATCTCTTCCACGGTGACGATGCAGCGCTTGGCCGCCAATGCGGCTTCCTTTTGCACCCCCAGGATTCCCCACAGTAGCACGTTGCCTTTGCGATCGGCTTTTTGAGCGTGGATCACGGTGACGTCGGGCTGAACCGCGGGAACAGCGGCCAATGTCTCGCCGGTGAAGGGGCAGTCGATGAAGCGAATGCGGTCACTGTGCTTGACCAGGTCCGAACCAGTATAGGCGCGCAAGACGGCGAAAGGGATATTCGATGCGCCGGCGACGTAGGCGTTGGCCAGGCCGGCGTGGCTGTACTCTTCAATGGCCAGCGGCACGGGCCAGCCCTGCTCGACGGCGTCACGCAGGCGGTGCAAGGAACCCACACCGGGATTGCCGCCCCAGGAGAAAACCAGTTTGCTGGCGCAGCCTGCGCCGATCAATTGATCGTAGATCACGTCCGGGGTCATGCGGACGAGGGTGAGCTTCTTCAGGCGCTGGCGGATCACTTGGTAGCCCGCGGCGAAGGGGATTAGATGGGTGAAACCTTCCATGGCGACTATATCGCCGTTGTGGACGAGGGAGCGCACGGCGTCGTCGAGGGTCGTAATAGAGGCGTTGGGAGCGGGGCTCATTGTGCGCGTTAATCGAACATTCGTGCGAATTCTGCCCAGAACATATCGTTTTCCAGACTTCTGGGTCAAGGCCCGCCTCGTTCCAACCGCCCAGCGGACTCAGTTTGCCGCAGCGCAGAGACTTGATTTATTTAGCCGGAAGCTGGGGAGAAGGGCAAGGATTCTTTGTGGAAACCGGCAACTGGTAGCAACCCCCTACGTGAATATTCCGACCGATACGCCCGAAGTGTGGGCACCCATGCTGCAGAGAACCTAAGACATCTAGCTAGGCAGAAACCCGGAAGCAATCCTGCGGATCATTTACCATTTAGCGCTGGCGGGTATCATTAGGCCCCGAGATCGTTTAGACGGGTATCATTGGGCTGCGAGATTGTTTAGACTTGATATGTGGACTGGCAGAAACATACCCGCCCGGGCCTGTCGCGCCGAGAACTGCTGCGCCTCGCGGCAAAGTGTAGCTTGGGCCTGCCGCTGATTCGACTTGGCGCGTTGCCTGCGACGCTTACTTCGGGGCAGTTGTCGCGTCCATTGCCGGTTAGGGCCCACGCTGAACTCTCCCCCACCGACGACCAATTCCTGGAAGAACTCGAAAAAGCGAACTTTAACTATTTCTGGGAGCAGACCAACCCGGAGACGGGAATCGTCAAGGACCGCACCAACGTTCGCTGGCCAGAAAAGCCGGGCAAGAGCGAGGTGGGGAGCATCGCCGCCACGGGATTCGGATTGACGGCGCTGTGTATCGCCGAAAAACGCGGATTTATATCCTCGGCGCGGGCTCGCGAACGGGTGCTGACCGGGCTGCGGTTCATGTGGAAGAAACTGCCAAGCGAGCGCGGATTCCTGTATCACTGGGCGAATATCAACACCGGCGAACGAGTGTGGGATTCCGAAGTTTCTTCGGTGGATACCGCGATTCTGCTGTGCGGCATCCTGACCTGCCGGGAACATTTCCAGCACTCCGAGATTAGCGATCTGGCCACGGAAATGTTCAATCGAGTGGATTGGAACTGGCTCTCGGAGGACACCCGGATCTTGCCGCACGGCTGGACGCCGGAAACGGGCTTTCTGCAGTATCGCTGGGACAGCTACAGCGAGATGATGATGATGTATTTGATGGGAATGGGATCTTCCACGCATCCGCTGCCCGCGGATAGCTGGGATGCCTGGAAGCGGACCACTTTCGAATTCGACGGAATACGATTCATCGGATCGTACGCGCCATTGTTCATCCACCAATATTCCCAGGCGTGGTTTGATTTTCGCGGAAAGCGCGATCGTTACGCGGACTACTTTCAAAATTCGGTGATCGCCACCGACGTGCACCGGCGATTCTGCCTGAGCCTGGCGAAAACGTTTCCCGATTACAGCGACGACCTGTGGGGCATCACCGCGTCGGATTCCGACAAGGGTTATGAGATCTGGGGCGGCCCGCCGTCCACCGGGCCGATTGATGGGACGGTGGTGCCGTGCGCGGCGGCCGGTTCCCTGCCCTTCACGCCCACCGCGTCCATGCGCGTGCTGCGGACCATCAAGAACCGCTATGAAGCGGGGACGTGGAGCCACTACGGCTTTGTGGATGCGTTCAATCCGCTGAAGAATTGGTATGACAGCGATGTGGTGGGAATTGATTCCGGAATCACCATGGTAATGGCCGAAAATGCGCGTACCGGTTTTGTGTGGAAGACGTTTATGAAGAATCCGGAAGCGCAGCGCGGAATGGACCGTGCCGGATTCAAGAGTTATCAGCCGCCAACCACCGAGGAAGCCGGACCGTCTCCGGTCAGCGGTGCAACTAGCGCGCACAACACTTCAGCCCGCCGCTAGAAAAGTTCGCAGGCCTGTTCGCCCCTCAAAATCGCATTAAGCAGGGGTTCTGACTTTCGATCCCGCACCCCAAATTTGCGGGCGGGTCAGCATGCGGCGGCCGAGTTGCAGAAGCGCGGACGCGGCGGCCACGCCCTCATGTCCGGGCTCAACTACCGGCACCCGCGGAAACTTTTCGAGCAGCAGGCGCGCGGTGGCTTGCACTCGAGGCTCATCGTGAAAGCGGCGCTGCATCGAGTTTTCGCATAGCGCGTTGGTGGCGGCGACCAGGCTCATACCCTGGTGGTGGGCCATCCAGCACGGAACGATGTCGTACTGATTGCCTTCGCTGACGCGCGAGGGCGTAAAGTCCGCCGCTTCGTAAAATCCGTACTTACCAAGCCAACCCAGGCCTTTCATCCGTTCCAGATTTTGCAGCGAACTCGGCAAATCCACGCCCAAACTCAAGAATGTCGAGTAGGGTGAGACCACCAACTCGTCCGCAGCGTCGCGGTTCATCGCCAACGCGGGAACTCCGAAGGCGAAGTAGCGGTGCACGCCGTCCGGGTTCATCTCGCTGCAGGACGATTCGGAGATGCCCCAGGGAATTGACTTCTGGGCGGCGTACTTTTGCTGAGCGCTGACCGCGGCACGCCCGGACTGTTCCAACAGCGTTCGCGGATAGGACTTCATCCACAGCGTGGGCATCAGGTATTCGAACATCGTGCCGGTCCAAGAGCGAAGCACGCGCGAGTGTTTGTAGAGGATGTGGGAACGATCCAGCCGGAACCAGCTTTCCTGGGGAAGCTCGCCCTTGGCGACGCCGACGAAAACGGCAGCACGGGCTTCGGAGGCGAGCAAGTCGTAATGGTATTTGCTGACTTCCTCTTTGGCGCCGTCGTAACCGATGGCGATCAGTCTCTTTTCTGGATTGTAGAGCAGCGCGAAATCCATCTCGTCCGCAAGGGTGTGGGCGACGCCCGCGATTTGTTCCATGCGCGCGGTGAGATCGCGGGTGATGCTGACGGCGCGTTCGAGTGCGGAGCGGAAGAAGCGCAGCCCGGAGCGCGTTTGCAGCTCGATATCCCGCGCCGAAATCAGTTTCTCGAGGCGTTCGTTGAGCGCGGCCTGCATCGCCGGAAGAGACGCGAGGGTGAGCTGCGCGGTGTTGATAGCATCCTGCGTCCCGGCATCGTCAGCGCCGCAGAATTTCGCGAACGGCGGTAGCCGCCACGGGGTGAAGTCGTACACCATGCGCTCGAGGTTGCTCAGGCGCATGGAGAGCTCGTGCGCCCACCAAGCCAAGTCCTCGGGAACGTTGGCGGAAACCGCGACTTTCTTTTCGAAAGCCATGGCTTGGGTTTCGAGATCGGAGGCGGCGCCAAACCATTCCGGCCGGCTGAAATCGAGCGCAGCCGCACGGGTTTTCATGGCGCGAATTAAGGAAAACAGAGCGGGATATCCGGCTCCGTCGCCCAGAAGCGATTCCATCATCTCCAGGTGATCCAGAACTCCCTGCGCGAGGGACGCAGGAAACAGCGGTTGTTTGGCGGCCTCCAGGCAGCCGCGCTGTAGGGTCCACAGCGAACAAACCAAATTGCCGTTGTCCACGGTGGAGACGAACAAGGGCTCGATAGGCTCGAGTGTTTGGGTGTGGTACCAATTGTAGAAATGGCCCTTCACCCGCTTGAGGCGCTGGGCGGTCTGCAGGGTGCGCTCGGTATCGGTAACGAATTCGGGAAGGGTGAGCCAGCCAAAATCCTGCGCGGATTGCCGGGCGTTCAGCAAGAATCCCAGATTGGTAGTCGATACGTGATGCAGGATCACCTTAGGCGCCTGCTGGACCAGGTCCGGAATCAGCCAGTTTTCCTCCGCGGTGCTTAATTCCCGGAAGAAGCGCCAAGTGCGCAGCACCGAGTTGCGGAGCATGGCCGTTTGCTCGGGGCTCATCTCCGTGGTTCGCTCCGGCACCGGTTGATTCAACCAGTGCACGATGGCCGGCGAGGCCGCCCACAACGCGAGCAGCGGAAGCGCGACGGCCAGAGAAGAGGGATGGCTGGCGGCCACCACCACGGCGATCAACAGCGAAAAAGCGGGAGTCCAATCCAAGTACAGCTCGACCACGGATTGGTGGCTGGAATTCAATTCGGCTTCGGCGGCGGTTTCCCATTCGAGAAGTTTCTTGTGGGTGATTATCATGCGGCCGATGCTGCGGAGCACCGCGTCCATGGTCACCAAGCTCTGGTGGCAGAGGAAGGTGAGCCGGAAAAGCAAATGGGCCTGGGCCGTGAGAAAATCGGGCCAGAAATTCTTCCAGAAAGCGCGAGTAAAGAGCGAACCGCCGGCGCGCAGCAGCGAAGGAACAAACTGAAAAAATGTGGGAAACGCGACGATCGCCAATGCGGCGAGAGTCCAGTACACCGCTTGGTCCGGCAGCGCCAGCCACCCGCAAAGAAGCAAGGCGAGGATGGCGAAATCGGTGATGCTACGGCGCAGATTGTCGAAAATTTTCCAGCGGGAGATGGCGTTAAGCGGATTCCTAACGCTATCGCCGAAATAATTGCGGACGCGCGGCATCAGCCAGGCGGCGATTTGCCAGTCACCGCGAATCCAGCGATGCTTGCGGCGGCTATAGGCGGAAACCTGGGAAGGGTAGTCGTCGATCAGTTCGACGTCGGACACCAGTCCGGCGCGGGAGTAGGAACCTTCGATCAAGTCATGGCTCAGGACGCGGTTGGAAGGAAAGCGATAATCGAGCACACTTTGAAACGGTTCGACCTCGTAAATTCCCTTGCCGGTGAAAATGCCCTCGCCGAAAAGATCCTGATACACGTCGGAGATGGCTCGGGTGTAGATGTCGAAGCCGGTGTCGCCGGAAAGAATGGCGGCCAGACGTGAGCTACGCGCCGACGAAGCGCTGATATCCACGCGCGGCTGAAGAATCGCGTGACCTTCGACCACCACGTGGGAAACCGGGTCGACCACCGGCACGTTGAGCGGATGGGCGATAGCGCCGACAAGCTTTCTGGCAGCGTCGCGCGGGAGCTGGGTATCCGCGTCCAGAGTGATTACGTATTTGATTTTCGGCAGGATCGACAAATCCCCCACCTTTACCGGGAAACTGTCGCTACGGCCGAGCAACAGATTGTTGAACTCGACCAGTTTTCCGCGCTTGCGCTCCCACCCCATCCAGATGCCTTCCGCCTCGTTGAATAACCGATTGCGATGGAAATGGAAAAAAGTGCCCTGGCCGCCGGAAGCGTATTTGCGGTTCAACTCCTCGATCAACTGCGAGCAAAACCCGGCGAGCGCGTCCTTGTCGTCAAATTCCTGAGTGGAATCGGGCGGATCGGTGAGCAAAGCGAAATGCAGGTTGGCGTCGCGGTTGCCGAGATAACGGATTTCCAGAGCCTTCGCGGCCTCCCGCGCTTGCTCTTCGGCGATCAGCAGAGTGGGGATCACCACCATGGTGGCGCTCTCCTCCGGGATGCCCTTTGCGAAATCCAGTTTCAAAGGCTTTTTCGGAGGAAGCAGCAACGTGACCAGCAGGTTGATGACGCTCACGCCGCAATCCATCGCGGGCAGCAGGAACAGGGCCAGCACCGCAAATCCGGGCAAACGCACGTGGGAAATCAGGGTCACCAGGGTCAACACCGCGAAGGCGCTAATTTCGATGCCCACTAGATAAAAGAAATCCGGACCGCGGAGGACAGCGTCGCGGATGCGCGTGAGCTTGGAGGGCTGATACCCGATGGCCTCGCGCAAAATCTTCTTGCCGTCGTCTACTATGTAATAGCCAACGTGGGAGCGGCGATCCTGGCCACGTTGGGTCGAAGCATGGTGCGGCGCGCGGGCCAGGATCAGCGCTTTCTCTACGATTTGCTGCTCGGTCCACTCCGAGTGAGCGCTGAGCTCGGCTACAGAATTTCGGTACGCGGCACGGCTCTCGAAATCCATGCGGGAATACATACCGAGAGGATCCTGACGCAGCAGCTTGTCAGTTTCGCTGACGTCCTCAAAGAGTTTTTCCCACTCCAGGTCGGTGAGCTCGCGGAGACTGACGATGAGCTGGGGCAAAGTAGCCGCGGAAATACCGGAGCCCGCGGCCATCGAGGAGGCCCCGGCTGCGGCTGGCGCTTCGGAGTCCGCTTCGTCGGCCGATTGCAGCCCGGGAGCGAGGGCACCGATGCCCTGCAACAAGACCAGTTGGGTGAAAGTTTGCAGCGTCCATAGTTCCGGGAGCTGAAGCGGGAGACCCCGTTGAAAACCGTGCAGGAATGCGGTGAAACGATTCTTTTCGAATTGGCCCTGAACGGCGTTCAGAAAACCTTCGACTGCGGCGTAGGCGCGGGGGACGATTTCCGCGTTGAGATTGCGCACCTGCGGCAGGCGTGCCGCAGCGGACAGTTGTTTCGCGGTTTCCTGTAAGGCGGCGCGGATCAGACCACCGTTGGTGATAAACCATTTCGCGTTGTTGGCGGTAACCTTCAGACCGTTGCGCGTTTCTTGATCGAGGCGCGCCGAGGCGGCGCGAATGGCCGCATCGGCCGCAGCCCACGCCGCATCGAGCACCGTGAGGTCAGATGATTTTTCGACGGACGTGCAGGACTGCGCGCAAGCTTCCGCGCGGGCAGCGAGCATCGCGTCATCCGACATAGTGGGCGACAGAGCAGGCGCCGCGGCGGGTTCGATCGCCCGGAGAGCCGGCAGCTGCGCGAGCGGCTGCAGCAGTTTCGCGGGGTCGGGCGACGCAGATAAAGGAGTCTGATTAGGAGTTGCCATATGGTCGAGCTACCTCACACTTTCATCGATAATTTGCTGCCTGCAATTCAAACATCTCCGCGTACCGGCCGCCGCGCTCCAGCAATTGATCGTGCGGACCCTCTTCGGCGATGCGGCCTTTTTCAATTACCAAAATGCGGTCGGCCATGCGCACCGTGGAAAAGCGGTGCGAGATGAGCAACGACATTTTGCCGGCGGTCAATTCGGCGAAGCGCTGGAACACTTCGTGTTCCGAGCGCGCGTCGAGCGCCGCGGTGGGCTCATCGAGAATCAGCAACTGCGCGTCGCGCAAATAAGCGCGAGCCAGGGCCATCTTTTGCCATTCCCCGCCGGAGATATCCATGCCGCCTTCAAATCGGCAGCCGAGGATCTGGTCGTAACCCTTGGGAAACTTGCGGACCACCGGCTCCGCCAAGCTCTTGAGCGCGGCGGCGCGAATGCGGAAAGGATTGTTGCGCTCTTCGATGCGGCCGACGGCGATGTTTTCCGAAGCGGTAAGGTCGTAGCGCATGAAATCCTGGAAGATGACGCCGATTTCCTTCCACAGATCCTCGAGGTCGTATTCACGGATGTCGACGCCGTCGAGCAAGATTTCGCCGGAGGTAACGTCGTAAAGCCGGGTGAGCAGCTTGACGATGGTGGTCTTCCCTTCTCCGTTTTCGCCGACCAAAGCGATGCGTTCGCGCGGGCCGATCTTGAAATTTATGTTGCTCAGAACTGAGCGCGTCTGGCCGGGATAGGCGAACGAGACGTTGCGGAATTCGAATCCTTCTCGAATCGGGCGGGGCGCCGGCAAGGCGTTGGGCTGGGACTGCACGGTGGGTTTCACCGCGAAAAAGTCCAGCAAATCGGTGATAAACAGGGCCTGATCGGCGATGCTCGAAAATGTGGAGAAAACCAACTGGATGTTGGAGCTGGCGCCGGCAATTGCGCCGGAAAGAAAGATCATGGTGCCGATGTGGATCGCACCGATCACGGTTCGGTAGATCACCCATGTGTAGGTGCCGTAGTAGCCGATGGTTCCGAGAATCGTGAGTAGCGCGCCCCACAGCAATCGGCGGCGCGCCAAGCGCACGGTTTGGTGGTGCAGATGGTCGGAGATCGTGCGGTAGCGATTCACCAGGAACGGGCCGAGGCCAAACAGCTTCAACTCCTTAGCGCTCTCTTTGCTGCCGCCAATCAGGCGCAGATATTCGAGTTCCCGGCGCGCCGGAGTTTGCTGAAAATTAAGTGAGTAGCCTAGAAAAGCGAAGTGCGTTTCACCCATGAATGCAGGCACCACGCACGCGATCAGGGCAATCAGGAGCCATGGCGAATAAAGAACAATGCCGGCGGCCAAGCTGACCGTGGTAACCACTTGCTGGATCAGGCGACCGACCGACTGGATCATGGCTATGCGATCGGTGCCTTGGACGCGGGCGCGCTCGAGTTTGTCGTAAAAAACGGGATCTTCGTAAGAAGTAAGATCCAGGCGCGAGGCGTGTTCCATCACTCGGGTGCTGACGTGGCGCGCGTAACGATCTCCCAGCACGGTGTCACAGTAGTCGCCCACTCGGCCTAGAATTGTGGCCACCGATGCTAACGCAAACTCCAACACCACCAGCCACCAGAAATACGTAGGGAGCGGGTGCGAGTATTGAATCGCATCGATGATCAGCTTGGTGACCCACAACATCGCCACCGGAACCACCGCAGCGAACAACCGGGACAGCACGCCTCCAGTGACCACCCCTGGCGCGGCCTCCCACACCATCGCTAGGATCGGGCGCACGTTGTTGAGGGCGCGCAGGCGCTCGTGCCACTTGGGCCGCGGCGACGGGACGGGTTGAAGGGCTTCAGTCATTTGGGTAGTACTCATTAAAGTACATTGCCGATCCGCGGGACATCCCTAGGCGACCGCAGGCGCGACAGGGAAACACAGTAGCGCGGACGGGCGCGGCAAAAAGCGTGCGGCGACCTCGCATCCGTGCATGACGGCGTCGATCCCCAGACGGAAAACAAGCATTCGATGCTTGCAGAATGTCGTTGGTAGCGAGGTACTCGGGGGGTCTGGAGGCGAGGGGAGGTCCCCGAGAGTGGCGCTCTTCAAAGAGCTTGGAATTTCGACTGGGATCGAAGTATTCACAAGTGGGAGATAAGCACCCATGATGCCATTTTAATCAAGGCCTAAGCCATTGAACTATAGTGACTTAGCTTTTGGGTAGGGGCCATCCCTTATGATTTTTTTTCGCCCTCAACGTAGGTTCTACGTAGCTGGGCCGCGGTGACAAATCGGTGGCAATCGATCGCGCGCGCGACGGTGTGACCTCGGAATCGCTGGCGCGGAATCGGATGTGTTGCTACAAATGAGGGGTGAACGAAACCAACAATTCATTTTCCCCGCTCGCGGTGATCCGGCGCTACATTTCCGTGGGATGGGATCACCTTAGTCGATCTCTCACAAACTGCACGAGTTACCCAGACTCCAAAATCAATGGCCCGCAATACCTTTACGTTCCGGTAGCCTTCCCGCAAATTGCCGATTTCGCGGACCTTACCGCACACTGCGACGTGCAGGTTCAGAACTTGCCGACAGTTATCACTGGCCCCAGCGATGCGTACGGCAACGAAATCCCGCACGAAGGACTACTCTACCTCACCCACCCCTACATCGTGCCCGGTGGGCAGTTCAACGAAATGTACGGATGGGACAGCTACTTCATCATTCTGGGATTGCTGCACGACGGTCGCGAGCAACTCGCGATGGGCATATTGGAAAATTTCTTTTTTGAGATCGAGCACTACGGCGGAGTTCTGAACGCCAATCGCAGCTACTACCTCACTCGCGGCCAGCCCCCATTCCTGACTTCCATGATTCTCGCGGTGGATGCTGCAGAGCGAAAGGCCGGGCGCGGCGATGACGAATGGCTCGCGCGAGCGTACCAATACGCGTTGAGGGATTACACGCAATGGGCCCAGGAGCCGCACTTGGCCGGCGATACTGGACTTTCGCGATATTTCGATCACGGCGAGGGACCCGTGCCGGAGATCATGGGCGATCCCAGCGAATACTATCGCGGGGTGGCGCACTTCTTTGCCAGCCACGGAGGCACGAACGAGAAGTATCTGGTGCGCATCGCGCCGGGCGCCCCAACCGATTCAGTGGTGGGGCTGATGTTTGCCGACGCGGCCAGGGCCGAGGATGCTACCGGTGAGGACGCCGCGCAAGGCCCGCGGATCGCTTTGACCGCTGACTATTACAAAGGCGATCGCAGCATGCGCGAATCCGGATTCGACGTTTGCTTTCGATTCGGGCCATTTTGCGCCGACACCCACCACTACGCGCCGAGTTGCCTGAATTCCTTGCTGTATAAGACGGAAACCGATCTGGCGGAGATTTGCGTCCGGGTGGGGCGCACTGCGGAAGAGTCCCAATGGAGGGAGCGCGCGCTCCAGCGGCAGCGGAAGATAAACCAATTCCTTTGGAACGAAGGCGAAGGGATGTTTTTCGATTACGATTTCGTTGCGGGCGCGCAATCTAGTTACAAATTCGCCACCACTTTTTATCCGCTGTGGACGGGGATGGCTTCGGAGGCGCAGGCGCGAGCGGTGGCTGCGAGCCTGAAATTGTTCGAGCAGGCGCACGGGCTGGCCACTAGCCTGCATGAAACCCAGGCGCAGTGGGATTTTCCGTATGGATGGGCGCCGCTACATTTGTTGGTGGTCGATGGGCTGCGGCGCTACGGTTTTTCGGAGGATGCGAATCGCATCGCCTACAAATTTCTGGTGATGGTGCTGAAGGATTTTGAGAGCGAGCGGCATATTCGGGAAAAATACAACGTGGTTACCGGATCGTCGGAGACGGAAATCGTTTCGGGGTACCACCAAAACGTGATCGGATTTGGGTGGACCAATGGGGTCTTCGTGAAATTGCTGGATGGATTGCCGAGCGAAATGGTCGAGCGCCTGGCCCAGGAATAGCTTTGTGGACAGTGGCGAACTACTTTTGCGCGTCGGCTGGGATGGCCGGCAGCCTGTCCTTCACTTCCTGCGGGATGGGACTCGATTTGAGGGGAGTGGTCCCGGTAGCGTCGTGTACCGCCCACACGCGCTTTTCGGACACCTCGACCGCCAGTTGATCGCCTCTTAAAAAACGGTGCAGAACCGAAAAGCTGCTGCGTCCCCAGGCGGTGATGCGAGATTCGACGGTGAGCGTCTCCCCAAATCTTGACGCTGCGAAAAACCGGGCGTGCGCGTCCACCAGCGGAATTCCCGCGATATTGTGGTTTTTCAGCAATTCAGGTTTCGGCATGCCCACACTCGCGAATAGCGCGCCGGTGCAGGCGTCGCCATATTCGAAGTAGCGTGGGAAATAGACGATCGTGGCGGGATCGCAGTCGCCCCATTCGATTAGGATTTCGCGGCGATGGATCACCGCGCGCCCTTCCGCGTAAAATCTTCGAGCAGCATCGCTATCCTCCGCGAGCAAACCGTCGGCGAGCTCGCTCGCAGAATACGCGAGTTGCGCGATACCCGCACGATGTTTTCGATGTCCTATAATCGACCTTGACTCGCTGCAGCAGGGTGCATAGATTCGCGAAGAGAGCGGAAATCGTGGGGCTGGCCAGACCTAGGCCCTATGCGTTCCCCCACGGAGGAATATGCGCGGGACTACGATTCCGGGGTATCGGCGGGCTCGACCGGGCCAGCAACCGGTGAATGCTTACGCCGGATACGCATCTTCCGTGAAGCGTGCGCCCGCACAGCCACTCATTTATTTGCCGCACACGCTCTCGGAAATTACCGGGCCTACCTTCGAAGATTTTCCGGATGAACCCAAGGCTGCCGATCTCACTTCCGGGCGCGGCGGAAAGGCCATCGGCGAGAGAATCGTGGTGAGTGGGCGAGTGCTGGACGAAGATGGGCGGCCGGTGCGGCGAACGCTGGTGGAATTGTGGCAGGCCAACGCTGGCGGGCGGTATCGCCACCTGGTGGACCAGCGCCCTGATGTCGCGCTCGATCCCAATTTTGAAGGTTGCGGGCATATCTTTACCGACGCCGAGGGACAGTACCGGTTTGTGACCATTCGGCCCGGAGAATATCCGTGGCGCAATCACTACAACGCCTGGCGGCCGGCGCACATTCACTTTTCGGTTTTTGGTCCGGCATTCGCGACGCGGCTGGTGACGCAAATGTACTTCCCCGGGGATCCGCTGCTGCCGTTCGATCCCATCTACAATTCCACCGCGGATGAAGAAGCGCGGAAGCGGCTGATTTCGGCATTGGACTGGGAGACTACCATACCAAATACGGCGCTCGGATATCGGTTCGACATCGTTTTGAGTGGGCGAGATGCGACGCCCATGGAACTGTGATGGCGCTGATTCCTACACCTTGGCAGACGGTGGGTCCGTATTTCAGCATTGGATCCACACGCGGCAATTGCGACTCGCTGGCCCCGCCGGGCGTCGCGGGAAGGCACATTGTGATTGCCGGATGCGTTCTGGACGGCGACGGTGTGCCGGTTCCCGATTCTCTGCTGGAACTCTGGCAGGCCAATTCCTACGGCAAGTATGCACATCCCGAGGACACTCAAGATAAACCGATCGAGCCAGGGTTTCGCGGCTATGGGCGGATTCCCACCGACGATGACGGAAAATTTCGTTTCAGCACGATTCAGCCGGGCCCGGTTCCGGGGCCGGATGGTAAACCGCAGGCGCCGCACATCGAGGTATCGGTGTTCGCGCGGGGATTGATGCGCCGGTTGGTGACGCGGATTTACTTTCCCGATGAGGACGCCGCCAACGAAACGGACTTCGCGCTCAGCCGCGTCGAGCCGCATCGCCGCCGGACGTTGATTGCGCGGAAAGTGCCGGGGCAGGCCGCGCAGTTCGAGTGGAACGTTATTTTGCAAGGCGCCGGCGAGACGGTCTTCTTCGATTGCTGAGCGGCGCTTGATGAAGCAGACGTGGAGGGCGCCTTGCGCGCCGCTCCCCGCCGGGGTAAAACAATCACATTATGAACGCCGAGATTATCGCGGTGGGTTCGGAGTTGCTGACGCCGGACCGCATCGACACCAATTCGCTCTTTCTCACCGCGGAGCTAAACCGGCTGGGGATTGAAGTGATTCGGAAGTCGGTGGTGGGCGACGACCCCACCCAATTGCGCGATGCGTTTGGCGGCGCCCTGGGGAGGTCGGACGTGATCGTTTCCTCGGGCGGTCTAGGGCCCACGGAAGACGACTTGACGCGCGAGACGGTAGCCGAATTGCTCGACCGGCGATTGATCCGCGACGAAAAAATCCTCGAAGGCATTCGAGAACGCTTTCGGCGCTACCAACGGCCGATGCCGGAAACCAATTCGCGGCAAGCGATGGTTCCCGAGGGCGCGGAGATACTGCCCAATCCTCGCGGTACCGCTCCGGGGCTGTGGCTCGAGGCTCGCGGGAGAATCGTAATTCTTCTGCCGGGACCGCCTGGGGAGCTTGAACCGATGTTCGGGCGGGAAGTTTCCCCGAGGCTCGCGAGGCGCAGCCCCGGGCTGCGGTTGTACACTCGCGAGCTGCGCATCGCGGGTCTGCCGGAATCGGATGTGGAAGAGCGCGTCTCCGGAATTTACCGGCAATATCCTGACGTGCGTATCACCATCCTCGCGGTTTCTACGGAAATCCAGCTGCATCCACGGTTGTGGTCGGATGACGAGCGTGAAGCCATTCGCGTGCTCGACGAAATGTCGGAGCGCTTCGCGCTGGCGCTGGGCGAGAACCTTTTCTCCACGCACGGGCAAACCCTCGAGGAAGTGGTGGCAGAGAGTTTGCAGCGGCAAACGGCAACGATCGCGGTGGCCGAGAGTTGTACCGGAGGGATGCTGGCGGCGCGTTTGACCAACGTGCCCGGCAGCTCCACCTATTTTCTGGGCGGAATCGTCTGCTACAGCAACGAGATGAAAGCGTCGATGGTCGACGTGCCCCAGGAAATCATCGAGCAGCATGGCGCGGTCAGCTCCGAAGTGGCTTTGGCGCTCGCGGAGGGTGTGCGGCGGCGCACCGAGGCGACCATTGGAGTGGGGATTACCGGGATAGCTGGGCCTACCGGTGGCACCGCCGAAAAGCCCGTGGGACTGGTGCACGTGGCCATCTCCGATCGCGCCGGATCGCGGGATAAGGCCTTTCAGTTTGCCGGTGACCGCCAGCGCATCCGCCTGAACGCCACCCAAGCGGCGCTCGACAGCGTTCGCCGTTACCTGCTCTACGCGGCGCACGCCAAGGAATGACCAGAAATGGCGGGGATGGGTAATGCGAGTTTTCGTGGCCATGGATATACCGGAGGCGGTGCGCACTAGCCTGCGAGATTTTGTGGCGCGACTGCCCCAGACGCCGGGCGCGCGGTGGATTCGGCCAGAGTCGATGCACCTGACGCTGAAATTTATCGGAGAAGTGAAGCCCGAGGCGGTCGAAGTGATTGCGTCCGCGCTGCGGACGATTCCATTCGCCTCGACGGTGGCGATACGTTTTCGCGGCAGCGGATATTTTCCACGGGAATCGCGGCCCAGCGTGCTGTGGGCTGGAGTGGAAGCTTCGGAAAATCTGCCCGAATTGGCTGCCGGCGTCGATCGATGTTGCGTGGGCGCCGGAATCGAAGGGGAGACTCGCCCGTACTCACCGCATTTGACTCTGGCGCGATTCAAAACGCTGCAAGGGGTGGATCGCTTGCGCAAAGAAATCACCCGCATCGGACCGATGGATTTTGGGGCGGCGCAGATCGATGAATTTCATTTGTTCCAGAGCGTGCTGAAGACTACTGGGGCGGAGTATACGCGCCTGGCGACATTTCCAGCGAAAGGTCATTCGTGAATCATCTTCTCCTGTGGACTACCGTCGTGGCGTATTTGCTCGGCTCGATTCCTTTTGGCTATCTGATCGTGCACCTGGCCAGCGGTCGGGACATTCGATCGGAGGGCAGCGGCAACATCGGCGCAGCGAACGTCACGCGCCGCGCCGGCGCTGCCGCTGGAGTGGTTACCCTGCTGTTGGACGCCGGCAAAGGTACGCTGGCGGTGTGGCTGGCGCAGCGCGCTTCGGCCGGCAATATTCGCTGGATGATGCTGGCGGCGGTAGCCGCAGTGATTGGCCACGTGTTTCCAGTGGGGCTGCGCTTTCGTGGCGGCAAGGGCGTGGCCACCGGTCTGGGAGTGCTGCTGCTGATCTGCGCCAAAGCAGTGGCGCTCGCGGTGGTGTTGTGGATTCTGGTGGTGGGATTCTGGCGATATGCGTCGCTGGGGTCGATGGCCGCCGCCTCGGCGATGCCCATTTTCGTCTACTTTCTTTACGCCCCTCCATTGGCGCCGGCGCTACCGGTTTCCGTGGGAACTACGGCTATCTCGATACTGGTCTTATGGATGCACCGCCCGAACCTGCAGCGCCTGATACAGGGCACCGAAAACCGCCTCAAACTGCCTTTTTAGAGTAGTTTAGCGTTCCCAGCTAGTCATTGCCCGATCCGCCACGCCTGTACTTCGGCCGGATTGTGTTGCCGCCACCGCTCCGATAGGCTTTTCGTGCAGAGGTGTGGTGTGCTTTCCGACCGCATTATCGACTTCCTATCGAATCTGAGCGTCCGGCGTGTGCGCCTCCTATGGATCGTCATGGGAGCGCTGTTTGCGGTCAGCGTGCTGCCGCTAATGCTCTACCACCGTCAGGTGATTCAGCTGAGCGATGAGAAGCTCGAGGATACTGAGCGGGTGCAGCAATCCGAGATCACCCGGTCGCTCGCGGGCGAAATCCTGCAAATCGAATCGAACCTTCAGGAACAACTGCAAAGCCAACGCCAGTTCCTGCTGCTGACCGGCTGGATCGAGAGCGTCGACGACCCGGAACACTCTCCGCAACTGACGCGCATGCTGCAAAATTTTATCGAGAGCGATCCACACATTTTGTACGTCACCGCGGTGGGAAAGCAGGCGCGTGGAGAATCGGCGGGGAGCATCCGCGCCGAGCTGGACCCGTTCGTCGAAGCGGCGCTGAAGCGGGCCTTTCAGGGCAGCATGCAGGAGCTCAATACCGTCAGCGAGCCCTTCGCCATGGGTGCGGACAACAATCCCGCGCTGGTAGTTTCCGTGCCGCTGATCCACGACGGCCAATTCGCGGGGATGCTGGCGGTGGTGGTATCGCTGGACCAAATTGTGGAGCTGCTGAAAAACGCGAGCGTGCGCGACCGCACCTACTTCGTGGTGGACGTTCACGGCCACATCGTGGCCCATCCCGAGACGCGCGACTTTGTGCCGGGAATGGACGTATCCAACACTTCGCCGGTGGTGGCGCGATTTAAAGAACTGCCGATGGAGCTGCGCACCACCGCCAACATTCGCTTCACCGAGAACGCCAAGGGGCAGGGGCACGCGCGGGAAATGATCGGAACCTATAGCACCATCCCGCAATTGCGCTGGGCGGTAGTGGCGCAACGCGGCCTGGCCCAAGCGCGCATCGATGCCGGAGTGCAGGAATTGACCACCCAGGCGGTGCGCTTCGTGTTCATCGTCTCGCTGGCCGCCATCGTTTTGGGCTACATGTTCGCGGTGGGAATTACCCGGCCGATCCGCGGCCTGGTCGAGTCCACTCACGCGATCAGCCGCGCGGAATTCCACGAGCGGGTGGACGTGAGCGGAGCCGCGGAGATCGGCGAACTGGCCGAAACGTTTAACGACATGGCCGGCGAGATCGAGAAGCACGTGGAATCGCTGCAACAGGCCGCCACCGCGAATCGCGAACTGTTTCTCGGCTCCATCAAAATGCTCGCCGCGGCGATCGACGAGAAAGATCCTTACACCCGCGGCCATTCCGGTCGGGTGGCAAAATATTCCCTGGCCATCGGTGAAGCATTGAAAATGAACGCCGAGGAACTCGACTGTCTGCGCATCTCCGCCCTGCTGCACGACGTAGGCAAAATCGGAGTGGAAGACCGCATCCTGAAAAAGCCCGGAAAGCTCACCGACGAAGAGTTCGCGGTCATGAAGCAGCACACTTCCAAGGGCGCGAACATCATGCGTCCGGTGGCCCAACTTAAAGACATGTTGCCGGGCATCGAATTCCATCACGAACGAATGGACGGCCTCGGCTACCCCAGCGGCCTGGCCGGCGAACAGATTCCGTTGCTGGCGCGAATCATCGCCGTGGCAGACACGTTCGACGCAATCACTACCAATCGCCCGTATCAGACCGCCATGGATTTGACCTACGCGATAGAACGGATCCGTTCCCTGGCGATCAGCCGCTTCGATCCCCAAGTGGTGGATGCCTTCGAAGCCGCAGTGCACAGCGGTGCCATCAAACTCAGCGCCACCCTAATCGAAGTCTAATGTTCTTAATTGTGTCCGGCGAAAACCTTTGCGCTTCGATAAATCTACATAGATAGACATAGAACACAGAGGCGGTAAAACGGGTCTTGACCGAATATATCTATCTATGTAGAGTTAGAACATGGGACTGCGGATTCGACTTTCTCGCCAAACACTCACGGTGCTCGATGCTTTACTCAGCCGGCCGGGGCAATGGCAGCACGGGTACCCCTTGAGCCAGAGCACCGGAATTCCTTCCGGGACGCTCTATCCGATCCTGATGCGGCTGGAGAAACTGCACTGGCTCGAAACGCGATGGGAAGACGCGAAAACACCCGGGCGGCCACCGCGGCATCTTTACCGGCTTTCTGGAAATGCGCGCGGGTGGGCCCGCGAGGAGATTCGCACGGCTCAGGAGCGGCGCTTTTGGAAACCTGCGGGGAATGAGGCATGAGCATGTCCATCCAGGCGAATGCTACGGCGGCGCGGGCGGCGCGATGGCTCCTGGGCTGCGCGGTGCGGCATTGGCCCGCAGAGACTCGTCCCTGGGGGCTGGCTCTGGCCGCGGAAATCGACGAGACCGCTAGCGCGCGCGCGGCGCTGCGTTGGTCGCTAGGAGGACTGACCGTCTTTGCACGCTCGATTTTATCGGGGGTGTGGATGTGGTTGAAACTTCCCTCGGGCGGTTCCCTTCCCTGCGGCGCGGAGGGGCCGGACGGGCCTTCCCTGCTTCCCAAGCGTTCGCGAGCGCTTACCGCGGCGATTGTGGGAGCGGCGGCCCTATTGCTTTTTCTACCTGAGGGCCGCGAGGCGATACGGACAGTGCGCGCGAGTTGGCAGGGCTATGAGCAGGCGGGTTGGGACGCGCGGACCCTTAAGAATCTTGCTGCTCGTGCCGAGAAGGACAACGACGCCGGCGCGCTTGGCTTCGTGGCGCTAAACACGGCGGACTCGGGACAAGCTGCCACGCTAACGGAACGAGCCGTCGCACTCGATCCAAACCTCATCTGGGTTTACGGCGTCATAAATCATTACGCGAAAGATAATCCGCGGCGAACAGACTGGCAGTCGCGGTTGCAGGCGGCTGATCCCGGCAACGCAGTGGCCTATCTTCTTGCGGCCGATGCGCTGGTAGAGCCACGCATTCATATGCTCGATGAGCATGGCGCGCCGGAACAAACCGTCATTCGAGTCTTGGAGAGCGATCCCGCGTGGGTGGCCCTTATGGAGCGGGCCTATCGAGCGCCACGGTACGACAGCTATGTCCTGAAGTACTACCAGCTCGCACACTCGATGTGGAATCGCGAGGGATATGTATCGCCTTCGGCCGCACTCTACGGATCGTGATACCGCGCGGTTCCCGATCTGCGGAACATACGGATTTATTTCAAGATCAAAATGCGGGAACCAAAAGGCGCGCGAGCAACGGGGGATTTGAAACGCGCGGAGACCTTACTTAGTGAAATGGACGCGTTTGGAATGCGCATGGCGAACTCGGGCGGAGAACAGATCGAGCAGATAATCGGGCTGATGTTTGCGAAACATGCGGAACGAGAACTAGCTGGCATCTATTCCGGCACGGGCAACGCAGAAGACCAACGAAGAGTCGCTCTGCGGGTGAAGCAAGTCGAGGGGCGAGTGCAAGGAATGCAACCCTGGCGCGATCCGGCAAATCAGGCGCGGATGGCGCGCTTCCGAAAAGAAGCGATATTGGTGCAATGCTTTGGCACCTTGGTTGCAATCGCCGGGGTCGCTGCGTTCGCGGCAATTCTGCTTCTGGAGCTGTGGCCGCGCAAGATTCGAGATGCGAAAAGGATTCTGCGGAGAGCGGCTTGTTGGACGGCCGATAATGCCCCAGCCATGTTGCTCGCGGCGAGCGGCGGCTTTATATTGAGCTTTCTGCCCTTTCAGCGCGCATTCGCAGAGTACCGTGCTTCGAATGACGTTCTGACGCGTCACCAGCGCCTCACCGAGGCGTTGTTAGGTTTGGAACAGATTCCAGACTATATGTTGGGGGTGTACGGCCACCTCGCGATCTGGTCCGTTGTTACCATCGCGCTGACCGCACTGCTAATATTCGTTGTGACGCGCGGTATATACCGCACCATCGAAAGCTAATCGCTACAGCCACTTCTGCATGCACCGTGATGTACGCCCTCCTCTGCTAGAATAGTTCGCTCGCCCAACACTAGCTGCTGGTTGTGCGCTGGCGCCCTGAATCGTCCATGATCTCTCTGTTTGGAAAACCCGAACCGACGCTCCTGGAGCGTCTGAAAGAATCCGTCGTCAAGACGCGGACCGAGCTGTCCGCAAAAGTGGAGCAATTGCTCACCGGCGACCGGCCGGTGGACCCTGCGCTGCTGCGCGAACTGGAAACGGCGCTGCTCGGCGCGGATATCGGCGTTGCTACTACTCGCGAAATTCTGGCGGCATTGCGGCAACAAGTGAACGAGCACAAGCTGAGCGCGGCTGTCGAGCTGAAGCGCGAGCTGAAAAATCACATCGTGCGGACCCTGGAAGCACCGCAGCGGGCGAGCGACGTTGCGGAAGGCGAATCGCCTCGGGTGATTTTCATCGTCGGGGTGAACGGCGTGGGCAAGACCACCACCATCGGGAAACTGGCGCATCGCTACAAACAGGAAAAGCGTTCGGTGGTGCTCGCCGCTGGGGATACGTTCCGCGCCGCGGCAATCGAGCAACTGGAAGTGTGGGCGCGGCGAGCAGAGGTCGAGCTGATCAAGCAGAAACCCGGCGCCGATCCGGCGGCGGTGGTGTTTGACGCGCTGTCTTCGGCGCGAGCGCGCGCGGCGGACGTGGTGATCGTCGATACCGCGGGCCGGCTGCACACCAAATCCAATTTAATGGCGGAGCTGGAGAAGATGAAGCGCACCGCGGCGAAACTCGTCGCCGGCGCGCCGCATGAAATCTTGCTGGTGATGGACGCCACCACCGGGCAAAACGGATTGAACCAGGCGCGGGAGTTCACCGGCCACGTGGGAATCACCGGAATCGTGCTTACCAAGCTGGATGGAACGGCCAAAGGCGGGATCGTAGTGGCGATCGCGCGCGAGTTGGGGCTGCCCATCCGGTTCGTGGGCACCGGTGAGCAGATGGATGATCTGGTACCGTTCGACGCGACGACATACGTTAATTCCCTGTTCGACTGAGTTCCTGCGATGGAATGCTTAATCACCGCCCAACGTAAAATGCACGATCCCGCTTCCATGCCGCCAGGACCGCGATGAAGCACGATCCACACCGCGACGCCGCAGTTGAGGCAAGAGACGATGCCTACATGTCGCGCGCGTTGGAACTGGCGCGCCACGGTGTGGCGCGCGTGCATCCTAATCCGCTGGTTGGCGCGGTGGTGGTGCGGGGCGGACGGATCGTCGGCGAGGGCTTTCATACTTACGAGCGGCAAACCCACGCGGAGCCTCTGGCGCTGGCGCGGGCTGGAGCCAGGGCGCGCGGCGCAACGCTCTACGTAAATCTCGAGCCGTGCTGCCACACTGGACGCACCGGGCCGTGCACCGCGGCGATTCTAGCGGCCAGGGTGCGGCGGGTGGTGACGGCAATGGCCGATCCGAACCCGGTGGTCAGTGGACGCGGAATTCGGCAGTTGCGGCGCGCGGGAGTGCAGGTGGACGTAGGCGTGCGCGTCGCCGAAGCACGCGAACTGAATGAAGCGTTTTCGCACTGGATGCTCACCGGGCGGCCGTTTGTGACGCTGAAGGCAGCGCTGACGCTCGACGGTCAGATCGCGTCGCCGAACCGCAAAGAAAAATGGATCACCTCCAGCGCCTCGCGCGACGAAGTGCAACACATTCGGCACGCTGCCGACGCGATTCTTTGCGGCGTGGGAACGGTGATCGCAGATAACCCGAGGATGACCGACCGCACTGGACTGCCGCGGCGTCGCGCGCTTTTGCGTGTGGTGTTGGATTCGAAGTTGCGGCTGCCGCTCGATTCGAGAATTGTGAGATCGGCCGACGGCGACGTTTTGGTTTTTACTACGCGGCAAGCAGACCCGCGGAAAGCGGCGGCCCTTGCGCGCCGAGGAGTGGAAGTGGTGCGGATTGGCAGTGGGCGAGGACGCGGTAAGCGAGTTTCGTTGCGCGAGGCGATCGTGGAATTAGGTCGCCGGCAAATTCTCAGCGTATTACTCGAGGCGGGCAGCCGATTAAATGGCTCCGCGCTCGACGCCAAGATTGTCGATAAGATGGTTTTGTTCTACGCTCCACGAATTCTCGGCGCGACGGTTGCGCCGATGGCCTTGCGCGGAGCAAAAGTTCCATCGCTGGGCGCAGCGAGCGTGCTTGCAAATTTGCGGCTGCGGCGCGTGGGGCCGGACTTTGTTGTGGAGGGATATTTCACCGATGTTTACGGGAATCATCGAAGCCACCGCAAGGATTGAAGCGCTGCATAATTCGGCTACGGGCGGGAGGCTGCGCGTCGATCTGAGCGCGGCTCCGGCGCTGGCTGCGTCGCTGCAGGTGAGTGACAGCATCGCAGTGAATGGATGCTGCCTGACAGTTGTAGAGTGCGACGCACGCGGTTTCTGGGCCGACCTTTCCGGGGAGACGCTGCGGCGGACTTCTTTTGGCGAGCGCAAGACCGGAGATATCGTGAATATCGAGCGGCCATTGGCCGCTAGCGCACGATTAGGCGGGCACTTCGTGCAAGGGCACGTCGATGGCGTGGGACGAGTAACCGAATTGCGCGCGGACGGTGAGAATTGGTGGCTTTCGGTGGGTATCCCCGATGAATTGCGAAAGTATGTGGCGGAGAAAGGATCGATCGCCATCGACGGCATCAGTTTGACGGTAGCGCGGTGGACCGGCGGTGTCGCGAACATTGCGGTGATTCCCTTCACCTATCAGCACACCAGCATCCAACAGATGATGGCGGGGTGGCCGGTGAATATCGAGACCGACGTTTTGGCGAAATATATGGAGAGTTTGCTCGGGAAAACAGCTGCCGCCGACCCGGGATTCAGCGTCGAGAAATTGATTGAACAGGGATTCTGAGGCGCTACCAGTCTCGCTGACCAAATTCCAGAGGAAGCACGCCGCATGACCAAAACCAAAAAATACGATGTCGCAGTGATTGGTGCGGGAGTCTTCGGGGCTTGGACGGCGCATTGCCTGGCGCGGTCTGGGCGCACGGTGATTTTGCTCGATGCTTATGGGCCGGCGAACAGCCGGGCCAGCTCGGGGGGCGAATCGCGCATTATCCGCATGGGCTACGGTGGGGACGATCTTTATACGCGGTGGTCGATGCGCTCATTGCCGCTGTGGGTCGAGCTGTTTGCGCGGATGGATACGCCGCTGTTTCATCGCACCGGAGTGCTGTGGGTCGCGCCGCAGAGCGACCGCTATTTTCAGGAATCGCGCGCTGGACTGGAGCGGTGCGGCGCAAAATTCGAAGCGCTCTCGCATCGCGATCTCGCCATGCGCTATCCGCAAATTGCCATCGATTCCGATGTCAGCGGAATGCTCGAACCCGATAGCGGGGTGTTGCTAGCGCGGCGCGCGGTGCAGGCGGTAGTCGACGAAGCGGTCCGCAGCGGCGTGGACTATCGCCAGGCGGCGGTCCAAGCGCCCACCAGCGGCGGCACGCTCGATTCGATCGTCACCAGCTCCGCGGACGCAATTTCCGCGGGAAGTTTCGTTTTCGCTTGCGGACCGTGGCTACCGGCGATTTTTCCCAATCTGCTCGGTGGTCGGATTTTTCCCTCGCGGCAGGAGATTTTATTCTTTGGCGTTCCGGCGGGCGACGCGCGCTTCACCTCGCCGGCGCTGCCTACGTGGCTGATTTTGTCGGACGAATATTACGGGATGCCGGATATCGAGAGTCGCGGCTTCAAGTTGGCATTCGACCGCCATGGGCCTCCAGCCGATCCGGATACGCTAGTGCGGGTAGTTTCGCCGGAGGGCTTGGCTGGGGCGCGGGCTTACCTGGCGCGCCGGTTCCCTGCGTTGCGCGATGCGCCGGTGGTGGAGTCGCGGGTGTGCCAGTACGAAAATACTTCCAGCGGGGATTTTCTGATCGATCGTCACCCGGATTTTTCCAATGTGTGGCTGATCGGCGGCGGATCGGGGCACGGATTCAAACATGGGCCAGCGCTCGGCGAATACGCTGCGGCGCGGATTCAAGGCTCGGGCACAGCGGAGCCTCGATTCTCACTGGAAACGAAAAACACTTCTCAACATCGCCAGGTATTCTAAGCTGCCTATCGTCCGCGGTCCTCTCTCCGCTTCGCTAGAACCCCGCGATAATACAGGGCGAGCCCTATCAACACCGACGCCGCGGTGCATCCGATCAACTTGAATTCGAAGACGCTGGCATTGCGCGTTTCGGCAGGCGGGATCAGAGACAAGGCGATGCCGCCAAGGACCACAACAAATCCCAGCCCGGCGGCCAGGCGCACTCCGATTTTCCCTCCCGGAACCAACACCGCGTTGCGATTTCCGAGGCGGTCGGGACGGTCCGCCAAGAACATGGCGGCGGCGTACATGTACAGGAACGGAATGAAGTACAGGATGATCGCGGCGTCGACCAGGATCTGGTACGCGCCGTTCACCGATTCGTTCACTTGAATCGCCAGCAGGATCGCGCCGGAAATCAACGCCTGCACCAGAATCGAAATGTACGGCGTCTTCCAGCGCGGATGAATTCTCCCGAACGCCGCGGGAAGATAGCGGTCGATTCCCACTACGAAAGGTACGCGCGCGATTCCCGCAACCGTAGAACCAACCCCGCCGGCATTTCCTACCGTGACGAAAATCGCGGCCAGCACGCCCACGAATGCGATGCGCAAAATTCCCGCGCCGCTGGCGATGGCCTGGAACACACCCACTTTGGGATCGACGGCGGCTGCGGGCAGCAATGACAAGACCGCGACGGTTCCAGCGATGTACACCAGCACAATCAGAAAGCCCGAGCCAAACGCGGCGCGGCCCAGCACTTTATTGGGATTGCGAATTTCCTCGCTCATTGCCGAAACCAATTCCAGGCCGGTGAACGCAAATACAATCTGCGACCAGAAATTTACGGTGTCCAGATTCCAGTGCGGCCACACATTGTGCCAGGTGAAAACGGTCTGGGACCCGTGGTGCCACCACACAATTGCCGCGATGCCCACCAGAATCAGCAAAGGGAGATATGTTCCCACGCCTCCCGCGTTCTGCAACCACTTGCCGATATTCAGGCCGATGATGTTCATTAACACCGCGACGAATAGCAGTGCGAAGGACCCGGCCATCAGGAAGGTGCGATTCTGCGCGAGTGCGGACGTGCCTGCGCCTCCGACGTAAGCGGCCATCGCTGCGCTAGCCAGCAGCAATCCGGGAAAATAGAAGAAGGTGTAGACCCAGTAGGTCCAGCCGGCGACGAATCCGTGAAAATCACCGAAGGCTTCTTTGGTCCACGCGTAGAGACCGCCCTCCGCCGGAAAGCGCGTGGAGAGTTCGGTGATCACCAGGGTGGTGGGAACAAAAAACAGCGATGCCGAGAGCGCCCACAGACTGATCGATGAAGTGCCATTGTGCGCCGCGGCGGCAATCCATCGTGGGCCAAGAACAGTGGCAATGTTAAACAACAACACATCCCAAAATCCCATCACACGCCTTAGCTGTTTCTTGGCGTCGACGGGACTCTGGGGTAGCGGCTGGCTCAAGGGTAGCGTCTCCGGCTGGGAGAAAGTTTTTGCGTGGCGAACGATATCAGAATTGTGGGATTTGGGATATCGAGTCGCGGGGCGGCGGTTCCTAAAAGGCTCTTGGCGATGGCCGGCTCAACTTTTAGCGTCGAGCGCCGGGATCAGCTCATCTTGCGCGCGGAAATTTCGCAGGAATGGTTCGCTGGAGGCCTCGAATTCGGCCCAAGTGCCGAAGAATCCGACCTTGCCCTCTTGCAGGAAAATTACCCGATCGGCGAGCTTTTGCGCCAAGTGAGTATCGTGAGTGACTACGATCGAAGTTCTCTGGAACTTGGCTTTCAGCTTGGTGATTAGCTGAATGATATGCCCGGCCATGAGCGGATCGACCATGGTGGTGGGCTCGTCATACAAAATCGCTTCGGGATCGGCGGCCAGAGCGCGCGCGATGGCTACCGCTCTTTTCGTTCCGGTGCTCAAATCTTCCGGGATGCGGTCGGCCATATTGGAAACTTCGAGCATTTCCAGCAGCTCATTCACGCGCGTGTCGATCTGCTCGGGCGTGAATTTGTTGCGGCTCTCCAGCGGAAAGGCGACGTTGCCGGCCGCGGTGAGCGAATCGAAAAGCGCGCCAGTCTGAAAAACCATGGTGACCCGCTCGCGGATCGGGCCAAGCTGCTCTTCGGTGTAATCGGTGATGTCTTCTCCGGCGACGACGATGCGGCCGGCATCCGCCTTGAGAAAACCCATCAGCAAGTTCAGGCTCACCGATTTGCCGACTCCGCTGCGGCCAAGGATGATGGCGGTCTCGCCGGGATCGACGCGGAAGCTAACCTCGTCGAGGACCAGATGGTCGTCGAAAGATTTCGAAACACCCTGAAATTCGAAATAGGGATCGCTCAATTTGGCCGCTGCCCTTTGGACTTCCCTTCCAGAATCTCGCGTGCCCGCTGGTAGTCCGCTGGCGAATTCATATTCTTGAATAGCAGGCCGCCGGAATCAAACGCTTTCCATTCCTCGGGCAGAATCGAGTCCAGGCGAAGGCCGCTCAAGGCTGCCGTCACTTTGCGGACGCCGCGATCGAGTTCTGCGGAAATGGCGACCACGCAGCGCTGATGATACATCGCGCAGAGCGGTTCCAGGCCGCCCTGATTCTGAGGGATGACGATGTCGAAGCGCGATTCGGCGTCCTTGTGCACGCGGGTAGCGCGGGCGATCAGGTAGCGGATCCAGTCCTCGGTGAGAAACGGCAGATCGCAGCCGAGGATTAGATTCCATGACTTCCTGGTGTGGCGGAGCGCGGTGGCGATTCCACCGAGGGGACCCAGGCCCGGCGAGTCGTCGGCAACGACTGGGGCGCCCAAGGCCAAACCTGCAAATTTTTCGCGCGGGCCGACCATCGTGGGCTGCAGCCGGCAGCGCTCCAGCAGATGGAGGGTGCGAGCAATCAACGTTTCACCCGCGAGCTCAAGCAGGGATTTGTCACCTCCCATACGGGTGCTGGCGCCGCCGGCCAGGATGAAAGAACCGATGGGGTGAGCGTCGGTCATTTGTCCAGCGAATGACGGCTGGTTGTTCGAGTGACTATGATAACCCCTGGGCAGCTTGCACTGGCAGTTTCGCGGCTTCCCATCCCACAATGCCGCCAGCAATCTCGCTGACCCGTGGAAATCCGCGACTCTGCAACAAGCTCGCGGCGATGGACGAGCGGTATCCGCCCGCGCAATAGACCAGCAAGGGACGATCTTTCGGCAGCTTTTCCAGATTTTCCGTCAAATGATTGAGCGGCATGCCCAAACTTCCAGCGATGTATTTCTGATTGCGCTCGCGCGGGGCGCGCACATCGATGGCCAGCGGCGGTTGAGGCGATGACAAAAGCTCGGCGGCGAATGGCGCGCTGAGGCGCTCGGTGGTGGCGGTCAAATCCGGACGCGAGCGCAAGCTGAGCAATCCATCCTGCAAGTATCCGGCGAGGTGATCGAACCCAATGCGCCCAAGCCGGGTGGCCGCCTCGCGCTCCCGGGAGGGATCGGCGATGATTACGATGGGATGGTCGCGATCCAGCACAGTTCCAGCCCATGTGGCGTACTGGCCACCGAGGCCGATGTTGATGCTGCCGGCCAAATGCGCCGAGCCAAACTCGGATGCATCGCGGGTATCCAGAACTTGCGCGCCCACAGCTTGCAAAGCCAGCACATCGTCGAGGGTCATCGCGTTCACGTGCGCCAGCGTCTCGTCCAGGGTGGGCCGTTCCTGGCTGTTTAGAACGGCGTCATAGGTGAAGTAGGCCGGAGCGTCGGGCTGATCGGCGGTGACTACGGAAATGAATGCTTCCTTGGTCATCGGCTGCAGCGCGTAGTTGGTGCGGCGTTGTTCGCCGAGGGTCGAGACGGTTTCCTTGCTGAGCGATTTGCCACAGAGCGAGCCCGCGCCGTGCGCCGGATATACCAGGCTTCCGTCGGGCAGCCCGAGCAGCTTGGTGTGTAAGGAATCGAAAAGCATCCCGCCAAGATCGGAAGCGGACCAGCCCAGCGCGGCGCGCAAATCGGGACGGCCCACGTCGCCGATGAACAAAGTGTCCCCAGTGAGTACGGCCTGCGGCTGAGTAGCGCTTTTATTCAAGTCGAAAACAACGATGGAAATGGATTCCGGAGTGTGCCCCGGCGTTTCCAGAATTTTCAGGCGCACCTGTCCGAATTCGAGAAGGTCGCCATCGCGGAGAGGTGTAAACGCATACGTGGCTTTGGCAGCAGCACCCAGATAGATTCCGGCCCCCACGCGATCGCGCAGTTCCAAATGCCCAGCGATAAAATCAGCATGGAGATGGGTGAGAAATACGTGCTTGATCTTCAGGGCGTGCTCGGCGGCAAACGCAATGTATTGGTCGGTATCGCGTTGCGGATCAACCACCGCTGCCGTGCCTGTGTCCTCGTCGGCAATCACGTAGGAGGCATGCGCCAGGCACGGCAAGTAAAATTGCTTGAGGATCACGCTGGATTATCCTCGCGTTCCGGCCACTACTTCGGTTGGGGAACGATCCGCAGATAGGGCCGCGGCGCCTTCCAGCCACCCGGATACTTTTGCTTGGCTTCTTCCTCGGTTACCGAAGGCAGGATGATCACGTCTTGGCCCACTTTCCAGTTCACCGGGGTGGCCACTTTGTGGGTGGCGGTGAGTTGCATGGAATCGACGACCCGCAGCACTTCGTCGAAATTCCGGCCGGTGCTCATCGGGTAGCTCAGCATCAGCTTGATCTTCTTGTCGGGACCGATCACAAACACGGTACGCACGGTGGCGTTGGTGGCTGCGGTGCGGCCTTCGGAAGTATGGCCCGCGTCAGCCGGCAGCATGTCGTAGAGCTTGGCGATCTTGAGTTCCGGGTCCCCGATCATCGGGTAATTCACCTTGTGGCCCTGGGTCTCTTCGATGTCCACCGCCCACTTGCTGTGACTGCTCACCGGGTCAACGCTCAGCCCGATGATTTTGCAATTGCGTTTCTCGAATTCCGGCTGCAGCCCGGCCATGTAACCCAGCTCGGTGGTGCACACCGGGGTGAAGTCCTTGGGATGCGAGAACAAAACAGCCCAGCCGTTTCCGATCCATTGGTGGAAATCGATGGTGCCCTGCGAAGTTTCTGCGGTGAAATTGGGAGCTTCGTCGTTTATGCGCAGCATACACTGCCTCCTGGACGGCAGGTAGTATACACCGGTTGACCGCAGCCCGGTCATTCGATTACTTCCGCCGCTGGTTCTGCGGCCTGCGTTTCACTTTCCGGGGCGGGTGATTCCCAGCTCGCGGAGCTTTTCTTGAAGGCTTTGACGGTGCAGGCCCACTTCGGCGGCGGTGCGGGAAACGTTCCAGTGATTTTTTTCGAGTTTTTGCTTTAGGTAGACGACCTCAAATTGGCGCTTGGCTTCGCGGAAGTCGGATTCCGCCAGGAACGCTTCTGTTTTTTCTGTGGTTGCGCCGCCTGGCTGGGCTGATGCCGGAGCGGTGCTCACAGCGCGAATTTCTTCGGGCAGGTCCTCGGCGTGCAACTCTTCTCCGCGCGCGAGGATCATGCTGCGCTCGAGGGCGTTCTTGAGTTCGCGGACGTTTCCAGGCCAGTCGTAGCGTTCGAGTGCGGCGAGGGCAGCTGGCGCAAGTCTGGCGCGACGGCCATGGCGCGCGCCGAGCTGATCCAGGAAGGCAGCGGCCAGCAGGGCGATGTCTTCCTGGTGCTCGCGTAGCGGCGGCACTTCGATGGTGACCACGCGGAGCCGGTAGTACAGATCTTCGCGGAATCGGCCTGCCGCGACTTCGGCGCGGAGATCACGGTGGGTGGCGCTGATGATGCGAACGTCAACCCCAATCGACCCGCTGCCGCCGAGCCGCTCGATTTGGCGATTTTCGAGTGCCCGCAAAACCTTGGCCTGGGTAACGGCGTTCATGTCCCCGATCTCGTCCAAAAACAGGGTGCCGCCGCCCGCCATTTCGAATTTTCCGCGGCGCTGCTGGGTCGCGCCAGTAAATGCGCCCTTCTCGAAGCCGAACAGCTCCGCTTCAATCAGCGCTTCCGGAAGCGCGGCGCAGTTCAGCGCGACGAACGAGCCGCTGGCACGCGGGGATCGCGTATGGATTTCCTGCGCGAGCAAATCTTTGCCCGTCCCGCTCTCCCCGAGCACCAGAATTGTGGCGTCGGTGGGGGCGGCGCGCTCAACCATCTCGAATACCCGCTGCATTACCGCCGACCGGCCGAGCATCCGGCCGAACTGGCCTTCGGCGACCAGCTCCCGCCGAAGCCGCGCGTTCTCCGAATCAAGGTCGGCAAGCTTCAGCAGATTTCTTACCCGGTTGCGAAGTTCTTCTACTTCATAGCCCTTCACTACGTAATCGCCGGCTCCCTGATGCAGGGCTTCTACCGCGGTTTGCGCCGAATCAAGGGCCGAGGCGACCAGCACCGGTTGCTGATGGCCTTGGGCGCGCAGCCCGCGTAGAAATTCGACGCCACTTTCGTCGGGCATCACCATGTCCAACACAATCATGTCCGGGCGCTGCTTGGCGATTTGCTCGCGGGCGGCGGCCGCGCTGTCGGCCTCCACTACGTCGTAGGCGCTCTCGAGGGCGCGGCGGAGGGCGTAGCGGGCGGAGGGCTCATCGTCGACGATTAGGATTCTGTGGTGTTTTTTCATTTTTCCAGCGTCCTTCGCAAATTAGTGCTCTTCCGAAATCTGCTCGGTGAAATCTTGCTTAGTTCCCCGCCAGCGGCAGCGTGACGGTGAACTGCGTTCCGCGGCCGTTTTCGACCGGCGTGAGGCATTCGATGCTTCCGGCCATCTCTTCGAGGCGCTTCGCTATTATCGCCAAGCCCAGGCCGGTGCCGCTGGCCTTGGTGGTGAAGAAGGGCTGAAAGATTTTGGCGCGCGCGTCGGTGGGGATGCCCAGACCGGCGTCGGTCACTTTCAGCTCTAAGTTCGCCCCGCGGCGCTGCATTTCTATTCTTACGACGCCGCCGCGTGGCTGCGCTTCCACTCCGTTCTCGATGAGGTTCGACAGTATTTCGCGGAAGGATTCCTCGGGTCCGCAGATCATCAGTTCTTCGGCGCGCGGCGGCGGTACGAATTCGATGTCCACGGTGCGAGCTTGGGAATCCCTGGATAGCAGCGCGATTACCTCCGCGGCCACGGTGGTGGCTGCAATCACTTGGCGAGGCGTAGCAGCGGACGATTTACTCGCATCCTCATTTTTCGGCCGGGCCAACGTCTGGGCCTCCGCCGCCAGTAGTGGCTGCGCCACGACCGGCTTGGCATAGCGCAAGAGTTCGTTCAGCTTTTGGGACAGGCGGCCGGTTTCGGCCAGGACTTGCTCGGTGTCGCAGCGGATGGCGGGATCTAGATTTTTGTTTTCTAGCTGCACTTGCAGAATGGTTTTCATCGCGCTCAGGGGGTTTCGCAAATTGTGGGAAATGCTCGCGGTCATTTGGCCCAAGAGCGCCAGGCGTTGACGCTCGGCGAGTTCCCGTTCGAGTTCTACACGTTCCCCAATCAGCTTGCAGAGCGCGATCATCGCTGGAAATTGCTCGGCGACGAATTCCAGGCCCGCGCTGGTCTCTCCGGTGAGCACCGCTCCGCTGGAGCTCGCCTCGAACACCCCGAACTCGCGGCCATCTTGCTGGATTGGGGCGCGAAACACGTGGCCTAAGCCGCCGGGCGAACTTAGCGCGGGTTGCTGCGGCGCGGCCGGAACGGAAATGCGGACCTCCGCCAAGGCAAATTCCTGCTGCACGCGCTGGGTCGAGAACGCCACCAGACGATCGAGGTCGCCTTGCCTGGCCACTTCTTGCATCTCTGCGGTCATCTGCTGCAGTCGATCCACTCGCTCGCGAAACCGGCGGTAGAGCGCCGGACCGATGGCACGCTCGAGCGGCTCAAACAGGAATAGCAGCACGAAAAGCAAAATGCTGGCGGTGGCTTCCGGAGGAAGAACCGGTTCGAGCCATCCGCTGATGCGCCGCACCAGCGCGAGATAGAGCAGCGCGACAAAGGTAGCGGAGAGCGCGAAGACCAAGTTGCTTTGCGCGCCAAACTCCAAAAATTCCTGCCGCAGCGAGTAATGGATCAATACCGCACCCGGCAGAATTCCGCAGATAACTACGGCCAGCGGCACGCCTTCCGCCAGGCTCGCCGCTCCGCTACCCCTAGCGCTCCACAGCACAAGCAACATGAAGCTGGCCGCCGAAATTACGCTCAGCCATTGGAACATCCGGCCTTCCGTAGGCCGCTCGCGCCGCGCGTGAAATCCCGATCTGCAATCCCGCGCAAACCAGCACCACCGGCATCAATACGATCTGAAAGCGCGGCGTCCACGGTATGCGTGCCAGCGGGCGCCGGGAACCGCATGGAACTCAACGTACAGCAACCGGAGCACCGCCGCGGCCACCAAGGCGTACAAGAATGAGTAGAGAAACTGGGTCGACGCCCGCGAACTCAGCGCAGGGCGTAGTTCGCGCAGATATTCCCAATGGGTGTGCAGCGACAGGGGAACCAGGAACAGCAGGCCCAGAGTCATCAAACCCGAGGAAAAGAGCAGCGTCGCCGTGGGAGGAGAGCCGTAGTGCATCTGCGCGTTGAGGGCGAGCAGGCCGCCGGCATAGCTGAGAAAGAACGATAGCAGCAGGAAGAACAAAAGGCGCTCGAGGCGACGCGGCCGCCGATGGCCGACCACCAGCGCGATCAGAAACAGGTAGACCAGCGTCCCTGCGGTGAATCCGACCAGCCGGCAGTAGAAGAGGTACGGCACTTATGGATGCAACCCATCCAAAAAAATCTTAACGCGGAGCAAGAAAAGAATCCAAGGAAAACTGTAAGGTTTTTCTTGCACTTACATATATCAATGTAAATGAAAGACTTAATGTAACATTACAGGGAGGTTAAAGTTGAGTGCCGACAAAGCATATCCTTGACTTCCCTACCCTGTCTGCTATATTAGCAGTTGCTGTAGGTGAGTGCTAATTTCTTCAGCGCTTCTCCTTCCAGCTAATCTTGCAGTGTTCATGGAGGTCAAGTCACGATGTCAGTTCAAGTCACTCCGTTACACGACCGCGTGTTAGTGCGGCGGCTCGAAGAGAAAGAGGTCGTCAAGGGTGGCATTATCATCCCGGATTCGGCCAAAGAGAAACCACAAGAGGGCGAAGTCATCGCCGTAGGCGCCGGGAAACTCGAAAAAGGCGCACGCGTGCCGCTGGATGTGAAGGCTGGGGACCGCATCCTGTTCGGCAAATACAGTGGCAGTGAAATCAAGATCGACGATGAAGAGTTCCTAATCCTGAAAGAAGACGAAATCCTTGCCAAGCTTAGCGGCGCAGCCAAGGCCGCCGGCAAGAAGTAACCCTTGCGGGCCTAGCGAAATCGGCCCGCCCAACCGCAGTCGAAAACCTGCAGAAAGATATCGGAGGAGGTTAAAGGACTTATGGCAAAACAAATTGTAACTGGTGAAAATTCACGGCAGGCGATTCTACGAGGGGTGAACATCCTCGCCGACGCCGTGAAGATCACGCTGGGCCCTAAGGGGCGCAATGCGGTGATCGAAAAGAAGTTCGGTGCGCCGATCATTACCAAGGACGGCGTGACCGTGGCCAAGGAAATCGAGCTGCGCGATCCGCTCGAGAACATGGGAGCGCAGATGGTCCGCGAGGTTGCGTCGAAAACTTCCGACGTAGCCGGCGACGGCACCACTACCGCAACCGTGCTGGCCCAGGCTATCTTCCGCGAAGGCGTGAAGACGGTGGCAGCGGGCGCCAGCCCGATGGCACTGAAGCGCGGCATCGAACGCGCCGTCGAAGTGGCGGTGGAAGAGATCCGCAAGCTGCACAAGGACGTTAAGGGCGACATGATCGCGCAAGTCGGCACCATTTCCGCCAATAACGACAAGCAGATCGGCTCGATCATTGCCGAAGCCATGAAGAAGGTCGGCAAGGACGGCGTCATCACCGTGGAAGAATCCAAGACCATGGAGACGACTCTGGAAGTGGTCGAAGGAATGCAGTTCGACCGCGGCTACCTCTCCCCCTACTTCGTCACCGATCCGGAGCGCATGGATTGCACCCTGGAAGATGTGCGCATCCTGATCCACGAAAAGAAGATCAGCTCGATGAAGGACCTGCTGCCGTTGCTCGAGCAGACCGCCAAGATGGGCAAACCGCTGTTGATCATCGCGGAAGACGTCGAGGGCGAAGCCCTGGCGACCTTGGTGGTGAACAAGCTCCGCGGCACCCTGCAGTGCGCTGCCGTAAAGGCCCCTGGCTTCGGAGATCGCCGCAAAGCGATGCTCGAAGACATTGCGACCCTCACCGGCGGCAAGGCGATCACCGAAGACCTGGGCTTGAAGCTGGAAAACGTCAAGCTCGAGGATCTCGGCCGCGCCAAGAAGGTCACCATCGACAAGGACAACACCACGATCATCGAAGGCGGCGGTAAGGCCTCCGAGATCGAAGGCCGAGTGAAGCAGATCCGCGCGCAGGTGGAAGACACCACGTCGGATTACGATCGCGAGAAGCTCCAGGAGCGGTTGGCCAAGCTGGTTGGCGGCGTTGCCGTCATCAAGGTTGGAGCAGCCACCGAAATGGAGTTGAAGGAAAAGAAGGCTCGCGTCGAAGATGCCATGCACGCAACCCGCGCGGCAGTCGAGGAAGGTATCGTCCCCGGCGGCGGCACGGCTTTGCTGCGTTGCCTCAATGCACTCGACAAGCTGAAGTTGCACGATGACGAAGCGATCGGCGTGAATATTGTCAAGCGCGCTCTCGAAGAGCCCGCGCGCCAGCTCGCGCTCAATGCCGGACACGAAGGCGCAATCGTCGTAGGACGCGTTCGCGAATCGAAGGAAGAGAACTTCGGTTTCAACGCGGAGACCGGCGAGTTCGGCGACCTGGTGAAAGCCGGCGTCATCGATCCTGCCAAGGTAACTCGTTTGGCCCTGCAGAACGCAGCCTCTATCGCTGCCCTGATGCTCACGACCGAAGCGCTGATCGCGGACATCAAGGAAGACGACAAGAAGGCCGCAGCGGCGCCCGGCGGCGGTGGACCTGGCGGCATGGGCGGAATGTACTAAACCGCTCGACAACCCAAGCCTAATCAACAGCTTAAAGGCGCCCCGGACTAGCACAGTCCGGGGCGCCTTTTTCTTTTTGCTCTCCGGTTTGCACGACATGGCGGGTTGCCTCGCACCCAGTGTTCCGGTATAGTCGCGCTTCTCAGGGCTGTAACAATCCATTCATATGTGGCCAGCCGGTTGGGTATCGGGGACGGGGGGACATCGCGGTCATGCCAGGTCTACTAAGCAGGATACTTCCACGCGAAACGACGTTTTTCGATTTGTTCGTGCAGCAGGCCGAAAACGTCCATCAGGCCGGGATCGCGCTGGTGCAAGGGCTGGAGAACTTTCAGGATCCCATTGCCAATGCCGACCGCATTGAAAAGTTCGAGCACATCGGCGACACCATCACCCACAGCATCATTACCCGGTTGAACCAGACGTTTATCACCCCATTCGACCGCGAAGATATTCATGAGCTGGCCAGCAAGATCGACGATGTGATCGACCTGATGGACGCGGTCGCCACCCGCCTGGTCACCTATCGCGTCCAGAGCATTCGGCCGGGAGTGGCCGAGCTGGCCGCGACGGTGCGAGACTCCACCGCGGAAATGGTTGCGGCGGTGCGGCTGATCGAGAAGCAGGATCACATTCTAGATCATTGCATCGAGATCAACCGCCTCGAGAACGTCGCGGACCGCCAGTCCCGGGCGCTGATCGGAATATTGTTCGATCAGGAAAAAGATCCGGTTCAGATCATCAAGTGGAAAGAAATTATCGAAACACTGGAATACGCTACTGACAAGTGCGAAGACGTCGCCAACGTCATCGAAACGGTCACCCTGAAAAACGCTTGAACCTCCACTTTCCTCCCGACGGTTCCGCTCTTGCGGAAGAGGTCCGGCTGTGAGCAGCTATCACATGCTGGTGCTGATTATTTTGGTCACCCTGGCTTTCGAATTCACGAACGGGTGGCACGATTCGGCCAGCTCGATCGCCACGGTGGTCTCGACGCGGGTGCTGCGTCCGCTGTGGGCGGTGGTGTGGGCGGCCTTCTGGAATTTCGTTGCGGCATTCGTTTTCGGCACGGCGGTGGCGAAAACGATGGGCAGCGGGCTGGTGGACCTCAGACTGGTCACGCAAAACGTGCTGCTGGCCGGGCTGCTGGGAGCGATCGTGTGGAACTACGCCACCATCCGCATCGGGCTGCCTGCCAGCTCGTCGCATGCCTTGATGGGGGGATATGGCGGAGCGGCCATCGCCGCGGCGGGTTTTCGGGCGATCATCGTGCACGGCTGGGTGTTGCCCATCATTTTCATTTTTATCGGGCCGTTCATCGGTCTAGCCGCGGGTTTGGTGGTAACCGTCATGACCAGTTGGGTGGTGCGCAAGCAGGCGCCGCGCCGCGTCGACAAATGGTTTCGGCGGCTGCAACTGGTGTCCGCGGCGGCATTTAGTTTGGGGCATGGAACCAACGACGCCCAGAAAGGCATGGGCATCATCACCGCCGCCCTGGTTTCCAGCGGCTCGCTGACCACATACCAGGTGCCCTATTGGGTGATCCTTTGCTGCCACTTGGCCATCGCCGGCGGTACAATGGCAGGAGGCTGGCGCGTGGTGAAGACCATGGGGCAGAAAATCACCAAGCTCAATCCCTTTGGCGGCTTCGCTGCAGAAACTTCTGCCGCCATCACCCTGATCGGGACGGCGGCCGCGGGCATCCCGGTGAGCACCACCCACGTAATCACCGGAGCCATCGCCGGGGTAGGCGCCGCGCATCGCCTTACTGCGGTGCGATGGGGCGTTACCCGGCGAATTTTTTGGGCCTGGGTGCTCACGATTCCGGGCGCCGGAGTGATGGGCGTGGCGTTCTACTATCTTTCGATTCATTGGATCAAGTGATATGGCGAGTGACAAGGCTGCCCACATGACCGAACCTAAATATCCATTTGCGACGATTCCCGAAGCGGTGGAAGACATCCGCCAAGGACGGATGATCGTGGTAGTGGACGACGAAGACCGCGAGAACGAAGGCGATCTGACCATTGCCGCCGAGAAAGTAACGCCGGAAGCGATCAACTTCATGGCCAAATTCGGGCGAGGGCTGATCTGCCTGGCGATGACCCAGGAGCGATGCGACGCGCTTAGCCTGGCGCCGATCACTCCGCGGAATACTTCGCTCTTTGGCACTCCGTTTTGCGAGCCGATCGACGCCCGCGTGGGGACCACCACCGGAACCAGCGCATCGGACCGAGCGACGACGATACTGACGGCTACCGACCCGAAAACGCGGCCCGAGGATCTGGCGCGGCCGGGGCACGTCCCCACCCTGCGCGCCCGGCGCGGCGGGGTGCTGGTGCGAGCGGGGCAGACCGAAGCGAGCGTCGACTTAGCGCGGATTGCCGGCCTGGATCATTCCGGCGTGATCTGCGAAATCATGAACGATGATGGCTCGATGGCGCGCATGCCGCAGCTCATCGAGTTCTGTAAGCTGCATGAGATGAAGTTGGTGTCGATCGCGGACCTAATCCGCTACCGGATGCAGCACGAGCGGTATGTGAAGCGTGTGGCCGCCGCGCCGGTATCCACGGCGTTTGGCGAATTCCAAATGATCGCGTACGCCAGCGAGACGGACCACGAGACCCATGTGGCGCTGGTGCGCGGCGATCTCTCCGGCGCAGTGCCGCCGTTGGCGCGCGTCCATTCGCATTGCCTTACCGGAGACGTCTTCGAGTCCACCTCCTGCGATTGCCACCAGATTATTCGGGGTTCATTGGAGGCCATCGCGCAGGAAGACCGCGGCGTTTTCATTTACCTGCATCACACCGGGCGCGGTTTTGGAATCGATCCGAATGCCGCGGGTAACGACGGATTGCCGCGGCTGATCTACCACGCGCGCGACCGTGCGGCAGATTCAGATTTGAGTGGACAGCGGCGGATTCAGCGTGAAAGTGGGATTGGCGCACAAATTCTGATCGATCTGGGTTTGCAGCGCATTCGCGTGCTCACCAATCATCCGCGCAAACTAGTAGCTCTGGATGGCTACGGCCTGGAGATTACCGAGCAAGTGCCGCTGGCGATCCCCCAGCTAAATCGCACCCACCAAATCTTGTAGGTTTTATTTCTACGGTTCTACGCCCCATTCTTTCCGGTTTTCGGGAAGGGTGGGGGTACGGGCCTAGCGGGACACATCAATCCGCACGTATGGCCGTATCTTCTCGAGTCTCCTAGCAGTAATTCCCGGAAACGCCAAAAGATCTTCGATGCGTTGAAACGGTCCACCGTTCTCTCGGAATCGAATGATGGCAGCAGCCAGCTTGGGCCCCGTTTCGGGAAGCCGTTCGAGTTCGGCTATGGTTGCGTGGTTTAGTTCCACCGAATGAAGTGGCGGCAGATCTTTTGCCAGCGCCGCGGCGCCCACACAAAGCAAGACGAGAATCAGTATTTTGAGCTGGGAGGATCTCCACAACCAGGAATGGTTGTGCCACGGATGGACCCGGCGGGGCTCCCGCATTTTTCGTTGGAAGCACATGGAGAAGAGTGGGCGGCGCTACATGCTTACGAGATGTTGCCCAAGCGGTTGCCGTGCGCGTCGTAGACTTCCACTTCGCCGAATAGCGCGGCTTGTTCGCCGATCACACTCTGGTCGCCGACGACTACGATCTGCGCGTTCTTCGAATCCAGATAGCGTCGCGCAGTAGCCAGGACGTCTTCCGCGGTCAAGGCGCGCACCCGCTGCCGGTAGGTCTCCAGGTAGTCCTCAGCCAGGCGCTCCAGATAAACGGTGGACAATTGCCCCAGCAATCCGTCCTGGGTCGCGGCGGACAGCGAAAATACACCGGTGAGATAGTTGCGAGCGTCATCCAGTTCGGCGTCGCCCACAGGTAGCGAGCGCATGCGGTCGAGCTCGTAGAAAATCTCAGACAGGCTCGCCGCTACCACGTCGTTGCGCACCGCGGCGTGCACCGCGAAATAACCATGCTGCCGCAACGGAACGGCGCTGCTGCGCGGGGTGTAGGTGTATCCCTTTTGCTCGCGGATATTCATCACCAATCGCGAATGGAATGCGCCGCCGTAGATCGAGTTTGTTAGGACCAAGCGCAGCCAGTTCGGATCGTTCCGGGTAATCGCGCGGTTTCCTATCGACACATCGGTCTGCACGGTCCCCGGCAGATGCACCAGGTACACCTTGCGGCCGGAAATTTCCGGAGGAGCGGGGCGCTCCGTGGCCGGCGGCATCGGAGCTTTCCACGACCCGAAAGCCCTTTCCACCTGCTCGAGGATTTTGTTGCTATCGACGTCGCCGACAACCAGCAGTAGCGATTCCGCGGGAACGTAATAGGTGCGATAGAAATCCGCGAGCGCGTCGCGGGTGTACGATTTCACCTGTTCTTCGGTGGGGGCGATGGTGCCGTAAGGATGCGCGCCGAATAGAACGCGGCGCAGCCGCTCCGATCCCAAAAATCCCGGTGTGGTGCGGCTGATTCGCAGATCTTCCACGCGCTGGGACTGTTCGCGCTCGAATTGCGATACCGGGAGAATGGCGTGGCGCGCCAGGTCCGCCATCAGATCGAGCAGACCTTGCGAAAATTCGGCCAGGCCGGAAATGCCCATGGCGCTGGAATCGGCCCCGGCGGTAGTGGACATATCGCCGCCCATCCGGCGGAGGTCCTCTTCAATCCGCCGGCTGGACCTGGATTCGGTGCCGGTGCGCACCACCGCCGCGGTCATATCGGCTAATCCGGGTGAGCGATGCGCGACCACGGCATTCCCGCTACGCATAAAAAGCTGCGCGGTAACCTTGGGAATGAACTTCGATTCGGCGACCACCACCTGCAGGCCGTTCGGTAAGGTGCGCACCGTGCGGCGCGCCCAGGAAACTGGGCGTTCCGGCCCCAGAGCGGGAACTTGCATCGTCCTCTGATTATCCGAAATCACCGGGACGCTCATCGAGCACCTGCTTCGGAGGTGACCAGCTCCGGTTTTTGTGTGGGCACGCGCAATAGCACTGCGCGATTTTCCGGAACCAGATATTTTTGCGCGACTTCTTTGAGTTGCGCCGGCGTTACCGCCTGAAAATCATCCAAGATGGTATTGATCCGCTGCGGATCGTTATCGAAGAGCGTAAAGCAGGCCAGGTAATGCATCAGACCGAAGCGTGGCATCGAAGTTCCGTAGCCGCTTTCGAGCATGCTGTAAAAATCGGAGCGGAATTTCACTTTCACTTCCTCCAGCTCGGCCGAGGCCACGCCTTTTTCGCGGACCTGCGCGATCACTTCATCGAACGCCGCGATGGTCGCGTCGGAATCGTATTTGGGGTGATAGTAAATGCGCGTGACCATCTGGGTGGGACCATTGGACTCGATGGTATCGAAGCCTCCAGAAGTATCCACGGCGATCTGCTTTTCGAGCACCAACTCGCGGTGAACCCTGCCCGCCCGGCCCCCATGCAGCACGCCGTCCAGCATCGCGAAACGGAACCAGTCCGGGGTGTTGCGTGCCGGACCGTGATATCCGATGGCCATCGCCGGCAGCGTTGCCAGTTTCTCTTCCACTTGCCCGCGGCGCTCTTCGGTTTGCGGCTTCTCGCTCACATCGATGCGCGGCGGCAAAGGACCGGGAGGAATATCTTCGAAATAGCGCTTGGCGTAAGCAAAACCTTCCGCAGGATCAACGTCGCCGACGATCAGCAGCACCGCGTTATTGGGCGCGTAGTAGGTCTTGAAAAAATGCTGCACGTCGCCGAGCGTGGCAGCATCCAAATCGACGAAATCGCCGTAAAAATTATGCGCGTTGGGCCAGTTCCGATAGGCTACCGGCGGCAAGTCCAGCCACGGGAATCCGCCGTACGGCTGATTCATCACGTTGACCCGCACTTCTTCCTTCACCACGTCGCGTTGGTTGCGCAAGTTTTCGTCGTCCACCTTCAGTGCGCGCATGCGATCCGCTTCCAGCCACAACATGCGCTCCAGCGCGTTGGACGGCACGGTCTCAAAATAGTTGGTGATGTCGTAATTGGTGGTGCCGTTGAGCACCCCGCCCGAGGCGTTGACCTGCTTGATGTGCTCCATTTTCCCAGCGTTTTCCGAGCCCTGAAACATCATGTGCTCGAACAAATGTGCGAACCCGCTGCGCCCAAACGGCTCCAACCGGAAACCGATCTGGTAATACACGCCGACGGTCACCACCGGCGCCGACCGGTCCGGCGAAATAACCACGCGCAAACCATTGGCGAGAGTGGTGTGCTCCACGGGAATTTGCAGCATATTTTGCTCGATCTCCGTTTCTTTCGATCGGTGTGCTGCGCGGCTTCGGCAAATGCCAGCCGCCACATCATTTTCATCGTAGCATAGTCGTCTGGCCGGAATCGGCGCAGTGTGCGCATGCATCGCCTCGGCGTTAACGGCGCGGGTCTCGACTTTCGGTTCGACGGTTCGATGCACTTATCTTTTTTGGGTGCCCCACTCTTCCCGATCTGCCGTAGCGCCGCTTTTGCGCGGAGGCGGATGGGAAGGGTGGGCGTCTAGACCGACGCCGTCAGCCTTGCCTGCGCAACACCTCGATTTAACGCTTGGCTGTTGCGGTGCTCACATCTGCCGCGTGTTACGATATTCTTTTCGCGCGCGATGCGCACAGGATAGAAAGCGTTCTTGTCCACTCTCGTAAATCTATTCTTCTCGTTGATGGCTCTGGCGTGGATTATCGCCGCAGTGGTAATCGGCCGCGGAATGTCGAAGATCCCGTTCATGTCCGAAGCTCCCAATCCTGAGGGACAGCCGCTGCCCCGCATTTCGATTATTTTTGCCGCGCGCGACGAAGCCGAAGGGCTGCCGCAGGCACTCGCCACCTTCGCGCACCTCGATTATCCCAACTACGAAATCATCGCCGCTGACGACCGTTCGATCGACGCCACCGCCGCGATCCTCGATGCCACCGCGGCCAGCAACGCAAACTTCAAAGCTGTCCACGTCACTGAACTGCCCGACGGCTGGCTGGGCAAGCCGCACGCGCTGGAAACCGCGTATCGCCAAGCGACCGGCGAATGGATCGTCTTCACCGACGCCGACGTACGCTTCGCGCCGAAAGTGCTGCACAAGGCCCTAGGCCTGATGGAATTGAAAGGATGGGATCATCTGACCATTCTCGCGGACATCGACATGCACGGCTTCTGGGAAATCACGGCGATCTCGTTTTTCGGAATCGGTTTCGTGCTGGGCACCCAGCCTTGGCGGGTGAGCAATCCGCGCAGCCACGCGTATATGGGCGTGGGCGCTTTCAACATGGTGCGCCGCTCGGTGTATGAGAAATTGGGAACACACCAACGCCTGCGCATGGAAGTGATCGACGACATGAAGCTGGGAAAATTGGTCAAGGAGGCCGGCTTCCGCTCCGGAATCGCGGTGAGTCAAAACTCGGTGCGGGTGCGCTGGCATGAGGGATTTGGCGCCATCGTTCAGGGCGTGACCAAGAATATGTTCGCCGGATTCCAATTTAGGATTGGCTTCGCGCTTTTTGGCATCGCTGGGGTGGCGCTGATCAGCATTGTGCCGGCCGTCGCGCTTTTCTTTACTCACGGATGGACGCAGTTCGCGGCCGCGGTGTGCGTCGCCACCAGCATGGCGTTGCAAGGGCTACTGCTGAGGGAAACCGATGTCTCACCGTTCTATGGGATGACTCATCCGCTGGGCGCCGCGGTTTTCATTTACATGGTGCTTCGTTCCATGTTTATTACCTTGCGGCAGGGCGGCATCATCTGGCGGGGCACCTTTTACCCGCTGGAGAAATTGAAACGCGGAATTGTTTAGCGGCTCTCGCTCGCGGGCACTAAATTAACAGGACCACGGGACATCGCCATAACCGGCAATCCACTCGCGCAAGATCTCTCCACCAGCGCCCCCTTCCGCGCCGCAAAAATGCCGGTTCGCGCGTTGTTGGCGATTACCGCGGTGGCCACACTGATCGTTCTGCCGATGCTATTCCGCGGTAACGTCTCCGGACACGACATGGAATTCCATCTCGCGTCGTGGATGGACGTCGCCCAGCAATGGCATCAGGGAGTGCTTTATCCGCGGTGGACGGCCGACGCCAACTACGGGTTTGGCGAACCTCGTTTCATTTTTTACCCCCCGATATCCTGGCTGGCCGGTTCTGCGCTGGGCTGTGTGCTGCCGTGGAGGGTGGTCCCCGGCGCGCTGATCTGGCTGGCACTGGTGTTGGCGGGACTATCGATGTGGCGGCTGGCACGCTCCGCGCTCCCCGAACCCGATGCGATACTGGCAGCCGTCTTTTTCGCGGCGAACCCCTACATCCTGATGGTGGTTTATTTCCGCAGCGATTACGCGGAACTGATCGCCATAGCCCTGTTTCCGTTGCTGGTGCTGGGTCTGCTGCGCGTAGCGGCAAATGACCGGCGAGCGATCGGCGGCCTAGCCGTGGTGTACGCGGCGATATGGCTATCGAACGCTCCCGAAGCAGTGCTGGCGAGCTATTCGGCGGCGTTGCTGCTGGTGGTGCTTGCGGCGCTCAAGAAAAGCCTGGTGCCCGTTCTTGCCGGTGGCGCGGCGCTCGCCGCTGGCATGGGCCTGGCGGCGTATTACATTCTGCCGGCCGCGTATGAACAACGCTGGGTAGACATCGGCCAAGTACTTTCCTTCGAGCTGAAGCCGATCGAGAATTTTCTGTTCACTCATGCCGACAATCCCGAGTTCGTGTGGTTCAACTGGCGGATGTCGATGATCGCGTGCTTGATGCTGGGTACAACCGCGATCGCCGGTGGTTTCGCCGGGCGCCGCCGAATCGCTGCCGATGTCTGGTGGACGCTGGCGACGCTTACCGCGATGATCTTTTGCCTGATGTCACGAGTTTCATTGCCTGTCTGGGAGCACTTCCCGAAGCTTCGCTTCGTGCAATTTCCATGGCGGTGGCTGGGACCGCTCGCGGTTCCCTGCTCGATGTTCCTGGCGATGTCTTTCGGTGGGCTCCGGAAAAAATGGCTGGCATGGATCGGGGTCTGGGCGGTATTGGCAATCTTGCTGGGCGTGATGATCTCGACCGCGTGGTGGGATACCCAGGATGTTCCCGAGTTGAAGCAGGCGATCGCTTCCGGCAAGGGTTATGAAGGCACTGACGAGTACACCCCTTTAGGCGGCGACCGCACCGACCTGCCGGAGGACGCCCCGCGCGCCAGTGCGCTCAACGAGGACGGCGATCCAATGGACGCCGCGGATGGAGTTCGGCTGCACGTCCAAGGATGGGGCCCCGAGCAAAAACACATCGAGGTCGAATCGCGAGTGCCGCTGCGCCTAGCGCCCAAGCTCGAGTACTTCCCGGCATGGCACGTCGACGTCAACGGCCACCCGGCAACCGCCGTGCCCGCGGAAGATACCGCGCAATTGCTGGTGCCGCTGCCACCGGGCACATACCAGGTGGACATCCGCATGGCCCACACCTGGGACCGCACCACTGGGGCGTTGATTTCACAGTTCACTGCCGCCGGAATGCTCGGTTGGGCTTGGGCGTCGGCGTCGGCCAGGCGCCGCCGGACTCGCGGGCTCCCGACCCCCTGAAAAACCCTATCGCGGCATACTGGGTTTTCACCCCTAAATCACCAGTAAGTCCTGTGCTTCAAGCAGTTACCTGCCTAGGCCCATCCGCATCTAATTAGAGGAAAGCAGTCGAACTGGAGTAACGCGCAGGTTGCGTTCTCGGAGGAGATTTGCCATGAAGAAGCTTGCTACACAAATCCTGTTAGTCGCAGTCTTGGGCCTAGGCTCGGGGACCGCGGCGCTTGCTCGCAGTCCGCAGCAGCCGCCTTCACCTCGGGACACAACCAAGTACGACGCCTGGCTTACCCAAGAAGTGCATCACCAACTGGCGTTGCTGCCGTGGTACTCGGTATTTGACGATCTGTCGTACAAAGTGGACGGAACCAAAGTTACACTTATGGGCGACGTCACTTCCATTCACGGCGACCTCAAGTCGGAGGCCGAAAACGTAGTGAAAAAACTGGAGGGTGTGGAAGCGGTCGACAATCAGATCACCATTCTCCCGCCGTCGCCTATGGACGATCAGATCCGCATGGCGGAATTTCGGTCGATTTACTCCTTTCCGGCACTGGAGTCCTACAACGTGGGCGCCTTGCACTCGATCCACATCATCGTCAACAGTGGGCGCGTGACTCTGGTCGGCGTGGTGAGGAATCAGACCGACAAAGACATGGCGTACATGCGCGCCAACCAGGTACCCAATGTGTTCCAGGTAACCAACAACCTGCAAGTGGAAAATTCCTCGGGTAAGTAACCAACGGCCCCTTCGTTACACATCTCTGCGGTGCGCCCGGTGTAAGCGCCGGGCGCACCAAGGAGTGCCCGCGAAACTAAACGCGGCCCGCCTTAGAGAAATAAAAACCGGAATAATAGGGCACCGAGAAGCCTGGAAAAAGCGGGCGGTGTACCGACAGTTCCCAGGCGCGCCAGCGGTCGATCAGCTGGTAATCACACGCCGCGAAACCCCTTACCAGCTCACCGGAATTCCAAACCTTGCATGGAAAGGCGCATGACGGCGTGCCTTGAACGGTAACGAATGAAGCTTGTACTTCGTGCACCGGACTGCGATTGATGATTATGTGTTGAGGGGAATCGCCGAAGTGCTGCACGAACGCGGGAATGTCCTGCTCCCAGTAGTGAAACGCCCCCGAAACCAGCAAGATTTGCTCCGCGCGAAATGATTCGACGGAATCCACGAATCGCAATCCCGCCGCCTTACGTTCGGTCGCAATCTCACGTCCCGTCTCGACCACGTTGGGTATTTCAAACACCGTCCACTCGACGCTTTCTAGCTCCCGCAAGTAAGGCGAATAGCTGTAATAGAGATTCCCTACGCTGCCCCCAAAATCAAACAGCTTCAGATTTCGCGGCTGAATGCGTGAAATCCAATACAGCGCGGCATAGTCGCTGGGGCGGAGTGATTCCGCCAGGCGAAGATGCACTTTAACTTCGTTGGGATCCTCATGGCCGGCCAGATTTGTCTTTCGGGCGGCCGCCCATCCCTCGGCAAAAGTGGCATAGACGCCGTGAGGCTGGCTGAAAGCATTTAGCAGGCGCTTGCCGGCGGGAATGCTGGCAATGATGGTGAGCGTTGTTTTTTTTAGAGGCAAACCAACCTCGTCGGCCACGATGGAGATTCAGGCGTGACTGGTGCAACCAGAATACCGGGAAGCCAATGGTTGCCGCTGGTGGTCATAAAGGGAAAAATCAGCGCAGGCGATCGTAAACACTCTGCGCCAGCAGCACCGGCTTCACTGCCTGCGCTTTGAAGGAATCGAGAATCGGAGATTTCCCCGGGGGCGTCGGCTTCCATCCGAACTTTCGCAGCCAATAATTGGCGCGGTATACGTTGGCCCTCAGCGGATCCTTGAATTGGAAATTCACGCTGAGGGAAACCGAGACGTTGTCGTCGTTCTGGAGCCAGTGCGGGCAATTTACCGGAATGTGCACCCCGTTCCCCGGCGCCAGATGGTAGGTAGTCGCGCGCTGCTGCAAATGCGGCTTGTAGATGGGGGCGTTGTTATCGACGGTCCAGAAGCGTTCCATCTCTTCTTCCGGAAGCACCTCGCGATCTTCCCGGTCGAACACGTACAGGCTCTTGGTGCCCCGAATTTGCAGCAGGAAATTGCATTCGCGGTCGATGTGATAGGTGGTCACGCGCTTGGGCGAGGTCACGAAAATGATGATGTCTTCGACCATGATTTTCGAATCGATCCCCGGCCCCATGTGCTGTTTCAGCTCCGCCAGGCCCTTATCCAGAAACACCCGGTATTCCGGATCATTCTGGGCTGACCGGAAAATAAACCACGCCCCGCAGGTTTCCACCCGCTGCATGGCTTCGACCGCCGAAAAAGGCTTCTTGGGTATCGCGTCCCAACGCTGCTCCACGGAAACGTCGCCGGCGTCGTAATAAATTTCCTTGGGGCGATTTTTTAGAGTGCGTTCGGCGAGTTCCAGCAGCTTAGGGAGTTGGAACAGGGGGTGCGTCGCCAGGTGGTGTCTGATTTCAAAGGACTTACGATTAAAGTTCCCCTCAAATTGTGCCGGGTCAGCGTCAATCCATCGTTCCGAAGCCAGAGGACTGACACGAGGGACTATCGTCGGAGTGGTTGTCATGGGCATTTCCAGTGGCGGTAACCTGCAACGATGGTGCCAGACGGCTCGTCAGAACGTCAAGCAATTGCAGGAACCAGTTCCTCATGTCCGTTGCCAATGCAGCACTGCGTAGTCGCCCGCGGCGAATTATCGAGACGCTGGGTACCTTACGCATCGTTTCAAGGCCAGCTCCGCTTCGGCTAAGCCCCAAGCAATCATCATGGAATCCTGAGCCGTCTCATTATGGTACCCGACACTGGCCTTCCCCGTGCCCATTTGGGCGATTCGGTGAACTGAAATGACAACAGTGCGCAAAAATCCGGACCGAGCAGGGGACATGCGAGGTAAAATGCGCAGTGTAAAGTGCATTGAGGGGAGATGTGTCTCCCGTTATGGGCAATGCCCTTCCACAGACCTTCTCGGCGCAGACCGCGCAAGGAGGTTAGGTCGGACGTAAAGGCGGATTGCTCAGGCACTTAGGACGGGAGAGCCGCCGCGACTTGCCAAGGCTCTCGAGCGGGTGGATTCCTTTGCAATGGTACGCCTGACCCGGAATATTTTGACAGCGCGGTTTCCCGTAAGTACTTGGCCCGATCAACGGTGTGAGCACACAAAAATTATGAGCAACGGAACCTACTACCTCAAACCCAATGTGATGGTCGAGCCTCTGGTGGACGGCTGGTACGCGTGGGCCCATTTGATCCCGCCGGCCACCGCTGCGCGCAACATGACCGAGCGCCACATGCGCATAATGGATTCGTACATCGAATCGCCGGAAACGCACGAGGCGGCCGCCAAGAACCCGGCGCTGCTGGGCGGTCCATTCATGGATTTCGCCGGCAATCGCGTCGACCAGATCAAGCAACTCCGCCAGCGCACCCTAACCGAACGCAGTCATTTGGTCCGGCTTTCCAAGGCGATTGAGACTCTGGATGCGATGCTGCGCGAGAAGGCCAAGGGATTCAGCCTGGAAGCGCTGTATGCCGAGGTGCCCGAGGAATTACAGGGCTACGTCGAGCTGGTCTACGACTTGAATAACCAGCCGTCGTTCCGGCTGATCGAGCCGCTGCTGTACAAGAGCCCATTCTACGATCCTTCGCTGCAGACCCTGATGCTTTCCGAAATCCGCCAAGACGACCGGCCATTCGTGCTGAGCACCCCGCGCATCGAAAAGGGCGATGCCATCGAACTGCAAGTGCCGTTTGCGAGCGCGGCACTGGATACACTCTTTCGCATGAAGACCGAGCCCGCTTCGTTCGAAGCCGCCAGCGAGGCTCTGGGCCTGACCGGCGCGGACGCGGAGCGCTTCCGCTCGTTCCTCACCACCGAGACACCCAAGCCCTACCCCAAATATGAAGGGGACGGCGCACGCTGGCGCTATTTTGGCCACGCCTGCATTTTGCTGGAAACGCCGGGGGTGAACGTGCTGCTCGATCCGGTGCTGAGCTATACTTACGAGAGCGATATTTCGCGCTACACCTACGACGATTTGCCGGAAGTAATCGACTACGTCCTGATCACTCATAATCATCAGGACCACATCCTGTTCGAGACCCTGCTGCAATTGCGCCATCGTATCCGCCACATCGTGGTGCCCCGCAGCGGCGGCGGATCGCTGCAGGATCCTTCGCTGCGCTTGCTGCTGAAGCAGTGCGGATTTCAGAACGTCATCGAAGTCACCGAGATGGAAGAGATCCCCTTTGACCGCGGCTCGATCACCGCGGTGCCGTTTTTGGGCGAGCACGGCGACTACAACGTCCAGACCAAATCCGCTTATCTGCTGCGGGTGAACAACCACTCGCTGCTGTTCGCTGCCGACTCCTGCAACATCGCCCCGGCGATGTACGAGCACATTCACCGCGCGATCGGCGACGTGGAAGTTCTCTTCGTCGGAATGGAATGCGATGGTGCGCCGGCATCGTGGATTTACGGACCGCTGATTACCCAGCGGATCGAACGCGCCAAAGACCATTCGCGGCGGCTGGCGGGCTCGAACTTTGAGCGCGCCCTGAACATCGTCGAACAGTTGCACTGCAAAGAGGTGTACGTCTACGCGATGGGCCAGGAGCCCTGGCTGAATTACGTGATGAGCATCAAGTACACCGACAAGTCGAATCCGATCATCCAGTCCAATTTGCTGATCGATACTTGCCGCACCCGGGGAATTACCGCCGAGCGGTTGTTTGGCGAAAAAGAAATTCTGCTCCGATAGGGCTGCAAGCTTCTCGGACGGGCGAGGAAACGGTTCAAGAGATGACACCTGAGTCGTATCAATTGGCGGAGCCGACTTCTCCGGAGTCTGGCCGCGCCTCGCTGCCCGAGCCGCTACAGAAATGGAACGATACCCGCACCGACTACCCTCGCGATAAATCCGTCGCGCAGCTTTTCGAAGAGACCGCCGCCGCGCACCCGAACGCCACCGCCGTGGTGCTGGGCGGGCAAGCGCTCACTTATGCCGAACTCAACCGCCGCGCCAATCGGCTGGCGCATCGGCTCCGCCCGATGGGAGTGGGGCCGGAGGTGATGGTGGGATGCTGCCTGGAGCGATCGCTGGGCCTGATCGTCGCGCTGGTGGCGATTCTGAAAGCGGGCGGGGCGTACGTTCCGCTCGACGCCTCGTATCCGAAAGAGCGTTTCGATCTGCTGCTCGAAGACACCCATACTCCGGTAATGATCACCCAGAAATCGCTGGCTGCTAATGTGTTGTCCGGGCGAAAAGTGGCAGCAATCGTGGTGGACGATGAGGAATTTGCGGCCTCGGCTTTGGCATCGGCGCCGGCCTCGGCGGACAGCGACCAAAATCCGACGCCCGCGGGCGGCCCGGAGTCGCTGGCATACGTGATGTACACGTCCGGTTCCACCGGACGGCCCAAAGGGGTGATGGTCGAGAATCGCGCCATCGTGCGCCTGGTGCGCAACACCAACTACTGCCGGTTCGGCCCGGAAGAAGTTTTTCTGCAGTACGCGCCGATTTCCTTTGATGCCTCGACCCTGGAAATCTGGGGGCCGCTGCTGAACGGCGGACGCTTGGTGCTCATGCCGCCGCAAGCCTCTTCGCTAGTGGATTTGGGACGCACCATTCGAGATCAGTACGTTACCGCGATGTGGCTCACCGCCGGACTTTTCAGTTTGATGGTCGAGCAGCGCCTGGAAGATCTGGCGCCGCTGCGTCAGCTTCTCGCCGGGGGCGACGTGCTGCCCGCCCGCCACGTTCGCCGCGTGCTGGATGCCCATCCTGGCCTTACGCTCATCAACGGCTACGGACCGACGGAAAATACTACGTTCACCTGCTGCCATGTGATGAGCTCGGGCGATGCGATTCCGGATTCCGTGCCGATCGGCCGCCCGATCTCGAATACTCGCGTTTACATCCTCGCTGAATCTGGGCGTCTCGTGTCCCAGGGCGAAACCGGCGAGCTGTATGCGGCCGGCGACGGCGTGGCTCGCGGCTATCTCAATAGTCCGGAGGCAGCCGCGGAGAAATTCTTGCGCGATCCGTTTGCAGCGGATTCGACTGGGCGAATGTATCGCACCGGAGATTTGGCGCGGTGGCGGGAGGACGGAGCGGTCGAGTTCCTGGGCCGCATCGATACCCAGGTAAAGATTCTTGGCTACCGCGTTGAGCCAGGTGAAATCGAGGCCGCTTTGCTCGCGCACGGCGCGGTGAAGCAGGTTTGCGTGGTCCCGCACGCCGACGAGAGCGGATCGAAGCGCCTGGTGGCCTACTACGTCGCCGCGCCGGAGTCCGGCGTGGCTGCCGCGGATCTGAAGAAATTTCTGGCGGAGAAACTGCCCGCGTTCATGGTGCCGGCGCTGTTCGTCGCGCTACCGGGGCTGCCACTCACGCCCAACGGTAAAATCGACCGCGCGGCGCTGCCTGCTCCCGGCACACCAACAGCCGCGTCCGCGCAAGCCAGCCCCGCGGAATCTCCCGCATCCAGCGCCGCGTCGGAGTCCTCTGAGCTGGAGCAAAATCTGATCGCCTTGTGGAAGCGCATCCTGCGCGTCGATCACCTGGGCCTGGATGACAACTTCTTCGATATCGGCGGCGATTCCCTGCTGCTGGTGGCGGTCCATTCCAATCTGCAAAAGACGTTGCAGATCGAAATCCCGGTGACCGATCTTTTCGAATTCACCACCGTGCGCACCCTGGCGCGACGCCTCGGCTCCCCGAAAGCTCCTGCAGCTTCGCCTTCCCTCAGCGATTCGCAGCTTCAGGCCCAGCGCCAACGCGACGCCTTCGCCCGCCAGCGCCAGAAGCGTGGTGGCGGGAGTGGTGATCCAGCATGACCGAATCCCGCAATCCAGTTCTCGACGGCGTCGCCATCATCGGCATGGGTGGGCGGTTTCCCGGCGCGCGCAACGTGGCTGAATTCTGGAAGAATCAGCTCGCCGGAATCGAATCGATTTCCCATTTCACCGTTGAGGAACTGGAAGTGCCCGACGCCGTCGAGCTTTCCCGCCATCCCAACTACGTGCGCGCCAGGTCGATCCTGGAAGACGTCGACCTTTTCGACGCCGAATTTTTCGGCATGTATCCGCGCGAAGCGGAGTTGATGGACCCACAGCAGCGCCTGTTCCTGGAAGTTTGCTGGACCGCGCTGGAAGATGCGGGCTGCGATCCCTTCGCCTACCCAGGAGCGATCGGCGTCTACGGCGGCAACAGCGTCAGCACGTATTTCCTTTCGCGGCTATGCGCCGACCCCGATTTCATCCGCCGCTTCACCGGCGCGTACCAGGTCGGCAATTATCCGGAAATGATGGGCAACAACGTCGATTTCCTGGCCACCCGCGTTTCCTACAAGCTCAATCTCCGCGGACCGGCCTTTACCTTACAAGCCGGCTGCTCCACTTCCCTGTTAGCGGTTTGCCAGGCCTGCCAGTCGTTGCTCACCTATCAGAGCGACATGGCGCTCGCGGGTGGTTCTTCGATCACCTTTCCGCAGAAGCGCGGCTCCTTCTACCAGGACGGCGGAATGGTGTCACCCGACGGCCATTGCCGCGCGTTTGACGCGGATGCCCAGGGAACGGTGTTTGGTAGCGGCGTGGCGGTGGTGCTGCTGAAGCGCATGGAAGACGCGCTGCGCGACGGCGACCATATTTACGCCGCGATTCGCGGGTTCGGCGTGAACAACGACGGCGCTGCCAAGGTCGGTTATACCGCTCCCAGCGTGGAAGGCCAGGCGCGGGTAATCGCCATGGCCCAGGAAACCGCGGGCGTCGACCCGCGCACTATTGGATACATCGAAGCGCACGGCACCGGCACTCCGCTGGGCGACCCCATCGAGTTGGCCGCGCTCACTCAGGCGTTCCGCACGCGTACCAGCGACAAACAATTTTGCGCGGTCGGCACCGCCAAGGCCAACGTCGGGCACCTGGACATCGCCGCGGGCGTGACTGGACTGATCCATGCGACCCACGTGGTGCGGCACGGGATACTGCCTCCCACACTTTATTTCCATAAGCCCAACCCGAATTTCGATATGGCCAGCAGTCCGTTCTACGTCAACGCCACCCTGCAGGAATGGAAAACCGCTGAAGGGCCCCGGCGCGCGGGGGTGAGCGCGTTCGGCGTTGGCGGCACCAATGCGCACGTGGTGCTGGAAGAAGTTCCGCCAACCCTATCCGCGCCGTCGCAGCAACCGGTCGAACTGCTGGTGCTCTCCGCGCGCAGCGAGTCGGCGCTGGAGGCCGCTACTGCCAATCTGGCCGCGCACCTGGAATCGCATCCCGGCAGCAATTTGGCCGACGTGGCTGCGACCCTGCAGTCCGGACGCCGCGCATTTCCCTGCCGCCGCACGGTGGTCGCGCGCGATGTGCCGGACGCCATCTCCGCGCTCTCGCAGCGCGATCGCAAACGGGTGCAGACCCGGTTGAAGCCCGACGAAAATCCGCCGGTGTATTTCCTTTTCCCCGGGCAAGGCTCGCAGTATCCCAACATGGCGCGGGAAATCTACGCGTCCCAGCCTTTATTCCGAAAGACCCTCGACCGCTGCGCCGAAATTCTAGGGCCATATCTGCACGCCGATCTCCGCGAGTTGCTATATCCCGGAGACGACGTTTCCGCCGAGGCCCGGCGCCGGGTCACCGATACCATCGTCGCGCAGCCGGCCATTTTCTCGATCGAGTACGCGCTGGCCCAGCTCTGGCTGAGCTGGGGCATTCGTCCGCAAGCCATGCTGGGGCACAGCATCGGCGAATTTGTGGCCGCCACGCTGGCCGGAGTTTTTTCCCTCGAAGATGCGCTGTCGTTGGTCGCCGAGCGCGGACGGATGATGCAGGGGCTCCCCGCGGGCGGGATGCTCTCGGTGCGTCTGGGAGAATCGGATGTGCGGTCGCGGCTGAATGGTCAAGCGAATGGCCAGCTCGCGCTGGCTGCGGTGAATGCGCCGTCCCTGTGCGTGGTGGCTGGACCGCTCGATGCCATCGCGTCGTTCGAACAAAGACTGGCGGGCGAATCGGTGCCCTTCCGGCGGCTAGTGACCTCTCATGCGTTTCATTCGTCGATGATGGATCCGATCGTCGAGCCATTCACCGCCCGCGCGGCACAAGCACATTTGCAGCCGCCGCGTATCCCTTATGTTTCCGGCGTCACCGGCACCTGGATTACCGACGCGGAAGCTACCGACCCAGCGTATTGGGCGCGGCATTTCCGGCAACCGGTGCAATTTTCGGCGGGCATAATCGAACTGCTGAAGCATCCCTCAGCAGTGCTGCTCGAAGTGGGCCCGGGAAATGTTTTGGGCACGCTCTCGCGCCAGCATGGCATGGACGTCGCCAAACGCACTATCGCCAGCTCGCTCTCCGACGGCTTTTCCGGAGAGGGCGATGCGGCCAGCTTGTTTACGGCGGTCGGCGCGTTGTGGCTGGCCGGCTGCAAGCCCGATTGGAGCACGATTCACGCCGGCGAGCAGCGCCAACGCGTCTCGCTGCCAACCTACCCGTTCGAACGCAAGCGTTTCTGGCTGGAATTGCCTGCCACCGCGGCGGTCGCGGCGGCGGTGATTGCGACGGCGGCGCCATCCCCAAGCACTTTTACCGAAGGCGCCGCGCCGGCGAACTTCGCAACCCCAGGCATCAACACCCAGAGCGACGTCTCGCCAAGCAGCGCATCGACTATCAGGGAGGAAATATCGCCAGTGAGCCCCTCAATCGAAACGCTCGCGGCCGCCAGCAACGCAACCAGCCGCCCAGTGAAAATTCGCTCCATCCTCAATGAAATTTTTGAGGATCTTTCCGGCGTCGACACTTCCCAAGCCGACGGCGCCGCCTCCTTCCTGGAACTCGGGTTCGATTCGCTTTTCCTGACCCAGGTGACCCAGTCGCTGCAATCCAAATTCGATTTGAAGATTACCTTCCGCCAGCTGCTCGGCAACCTAGGTTCTCTGGATGCCCTTTCCGAATACATCGATTGCAAGCTGCCGGCCGACCAACTACAGGAACCCGCGCAGCCACCAGCGCCCGTCCAGGCCGCCGCGTCCACCTTCGCGCCGCTGATGGAATCGCCAACTGCTACCGCGCCGGTGTATGCTGCTGGCACACCGTCGGCTTCCGCCGGCGAATATGGAGATGTCAATATGTCGGAATCTCCCGTAGAACGCCTGATGCGCGAACAGCTTCAGGCGATGAATCAGCTTTTTACACGACAACTCGAGGCGATCCGTGGGGGCGCGCCCGGCGCTCCGGCCCCGGTGCCCGCGTCAGCAACGGTTGCTCCAGCGAACCCTGCGCCGGTGGTTTCCTCCGCGCCAGCCACGCCTAAGGTTGCTCCACCCGCACCCGCGCCTTCCGCTACGGCCGCAACAGCAGCGCCCGCGGGGCATGGTGACGCTGGAGAATTCAAGCCCTTTGGTCCATACAAACCGCCCCAAAAAGGAATCTCCGGCGAATTGACGCCCGCGCAGGAAAAGGGCCTGCAGTCGCTGGTCGAGCGCTACACCAAGCGCACCGCCAAATCCAAGGCCATGACCGAGCAGTATCGCGCCGCGCTCGCCGACCCTCGGGTGGTGATGGGATTCCGCCAGCAATGGAAAGAGTTGGTCTACCCGATCAACACCATCTATTCCAAGGGATCGAAACTGATGGATGTGGATGGCAATGAGTACATCGACATCCTGAACGGATTTGGCCCGATCATGCTGGGCCATCGCCCCGACTTCGTCGAAGCGGCCATCGAGCACCAACTGCACGAAGGAATGGAAATCGGGCCGCAAACGCCGCTGGCCGGCGAAGTCGCCCAGATGTTCTGCAAGATGACCGGCAACGAGCGTATGACCTTCTGCAATACCGGCTCGGAAGCGGTCATGGCGGCGATTCGCGTGGCGCGCACCGTCACGGGAAGAACCAAAGTGGTGCTATTCGCCGGCGCCTATCACGGCCAGACCGACGAAGTGCTGGTGAAGGGTCATAAGAAGGCGGGTGTGCCGCAATCGACGCCGGTGGCGCCTGGGATTCCCAAGGAAAAAGTAGCCAACGTCACCGTGCTGGATTACGGCACGCCGGAATCGCTGGAATGGATTCGCGCCAACGCCAAAGAACTGGCCGCGGTGCTGGTCGAGCCGGTGCAGAGCCGCCATCCGCACTTGCAACCGGTCGCATTCCTGAAAGAAATTCGCTCGATCACCGAAAATTCCGGGACCGCGCTGATCTTCGACGAAGTGGTCACCGGCTTCCGCGTCCACCAGGGCGGCTGCCAGGCGTTGTTTGGAATTCGTGGTGATCTGGCCACCTATGGAAAAGTGCTTGCCGGTGGTATGCCCGTCGGTGTGCTCGCCGGAAAGCGTGAGTACATGGATGCGCTCGATGGCGGCGCATGGCAGTTCGGCGATGCTTCGTTTCCCGAAGTCGGCGTCACCTTCTTCGCCGGCACTTTCATTCGCCATCCGTTGGCGCTCGCCGCGGTTCGCGCGGTGCTACAGCATTTCGAGCAGCAGGGCCCGTCGCTGCAGGAAAACCTTACCGCCAACACCACCCGGATGGTGGGTGCGATCAACGAGTTTCTCGAAGCCAACAACGCACCCACCCGCCTCGAAAGTTTCGGCAGCATTTTCTACTTCGCGGTGCCGCCGGAAGAGCGCTTCGCCAGCCTCTTCTACTATTACCTGCGGCTTAAGGGCGTCAACGTTCTCGAAGGCTTCCCGTGCTTCCTCACCACCGCGCACTCCGAAGCCGATATCGAGCGCATCATTCAGGTCTTCAAAGAGAGCGTCGTCGAGATGCAGGAGGCTGGCTTCTTCCCACCTCCGCCGGGTACCGGCGCGCCCCGCGAAATTCCCAGCGAGCCGGTCGCGGTCGAGTTTTTTGCTTCGAGCGCCGCGGGTTTCGCGCCGGAGTTGAACGCATCTCGAACCAGCGCGGCGGCGCCAATGTCCGAAGCCCCCGCGTCGGAAGCAGCGCCGCCTGCGCCGGTGGCTGTAGCCGCCCCGGTGCTGCAAGAAGCCGCTACGCCCATCCCGGGTCCCAGCGATTCGCCGCTCACCGAACCGCAATTGGAGATTTTCCTCTCCGCGCAAATCGATTCGGAAGCATCCACGTCCTACAACGAATCGTTTACCCTGAAGATGCGCGGCCCGTTCAACGAAGCCGCATTTCGCGATTCGCTTCGGGATTTGGTCAATCGTCATCAGGCGCTGCGCGCCACTTTCGCCGCCAGCGGCGAGCGCATCGCCTTCGCTGCCTCCGCTAATATCGACATTCCCTTGGAAGATCTCTCCTCGCTCGCCCCCGCCGAAGGTGACGCCCGGGTGCGATCCGCGATCGATTCCGAAGGGCGCACACCCTTCGATCTGGTCAACGGCCCAGTGCTACGGCTGCGGCTGTTCCGCCGGGAACCTGAATCCCACGCGTTGGTCTTCACCAGCCATCACATCGTTTGCGATGGGTGGTCGATCAACGTGCTACTGGACGAGCTGAGCCAACTGTATTCCGCGCGGGTCAACCACAGCCGCGTCGATCTGCCGGTTCCGGTGCAATTCGGAGACTACGCGCGCACCCAAGCCGCCAATCGCGAGACTGCCGATTTCGCGGGCGTCGAGTCCTATTGGATGCAGCAGTTCGCGGAACTTCCGCCGGTGCTCGATCTACCGACCGACCGACCGCATCCCGCGGTGAAAACTTTCCAAGGTTCCACTTATCGCACGCGCATCGACGCCGATACCTATAAGCTGATCAAGCAAGCCGGCGCCAAGCAGGGCTGCACGCTTTTCTCCACGCTGCTGGGCTCCTTCGCGGCATTGCTGCATCGCTTGAGCGGCCAGGATGACATCGTCATCGGCATTCCCACCGCCGGACAGTCCATGTTGGACGACGGTACGCTGGTCGGGCACTGTGTGAATTTCCTGCCGATCCGCGCGCACATCACCGAAAACCAGACCGCCGGCGATCTGCTCAAACAAACCAAGCGCACCGTGCTGGACGCCTACGAGCACCAAACCTACACCTACGGCACGCTGGTGAGAAAATTAAAGGTTCGTCGCGATCCTAGCCGCCTGCCGCTGATCGAAGTGCAGTTCAACCTCGAGAAAGTAGGCGCGGGGCTGGCCTTTTCCGGGCTGGACGTGGAAGTGGATCCCAACCCTAAGACCGCGGTGAATTTCGACCTCTTCCTGAACATCGGCGAATCGGACCAGGGATTGCAGCTCGATTGCGACTACAACACCGAGCTTTTCGACCGCGAAACTCTGGGCCGCTGGCTGCGCCACTACGAAACGCTGCTGCGGTCCATCGCCGCCGACGCTACCCAAGGGGTCGATCGTCTCCCCCTGCTCACCGATGCGGAGCGCCACCAGATCGTCTTCGACGCCAATAAGACGGCCGCCGATTACCCGCTCTCGACGCCGGTTCATCAGATCATCGAGGAGCAGGCCGTGCGCACGCCGGAAGCGACTGCGGCTTCCTTTGAACACCAAAACATCACCTATTTCGATCTCGACCGCCGTGCCAATCAACTGGCGCGCCATTTGATTCAACTGGGCGTGCGGCCCGGCTCGTTGGTCGGAATTTGCGTGCAACGCTCGCTGGATATGCTGGTGGGAATCCTGGGCATCTGGAAAGCCGGCGCGGCGTACCTCCCGCTTGATCCCGCGTATCCGCCCGAGCGCCTCACCTACATCATGCAGGAATCTTCCATTGCGGTGCTGCTCACCCAGGCCAGGCTCGCGGTGGGCCTGCCGATTTCGAACACCCGGGTGATCCCGCTGGATAGCGATTGGGACTTGATCGGACGCGAATCGAAAACCAGCCCGAACGTAGTGATGAATTCCGAATCGGGCGCGTACACCATTTACACTTCCGGATCCACCGGCAAGCCCAAAGGCGTGGAAATCACCCATCGCAATTTGGCGAATCTGCTTTTCTCGATGCGCCAGGCCCCTGGGCTCACCGCTAGCGACCGCCTGCTGGCGGTCACCACGCTTTCCTTCGATATCGCCGGCCTCGAACTGTTCCTGCCATTGATTACCGGCGCGCAGGTAGTGATCGCCAGCCGCGAAGAGACCATGGATGGGGACCGGTTGCTCGCGCGTATGCGCGATTCTGGGGCGACCGTGATGCAAGCGACGCCGTCCACCTGGCGCTTGCTGCTCGAAGCAGGATGGACCGGCACACCCAAACTGAAGATTCTTTGCGGCGGTGAAGCGCTCCCGCGCGACCTGGCGGATCAGCTGCAGAAGTGCGGCGAGGTCTGGAATATGTACGGCCCTACCGAAACTACGATTTGGTCGGCCACTTCCGTGGTCGAAGCGGGCCCCGGTCCGGTGACCATTGGCCCTCCGATCCACAATACTCAATTCTATGTTCTCGACAAGTTTAACGCGCCTCTGCCGGTCGGCGTGCCGGGCGAGCTCTTTATTTCCGGAGATGGCGTGGCCCGCGGCTACTACAAGCGCCCGGACCTGACCGCGGAACGTTTTGTGGTGGACCCATTCAATTCGCTGCCCGGGCAACGCATGTATCGGACCGGCGATCTGGTTCGCTATCTGGCTTCGGGACGATTCGAATTCCTGGGCAGGCTCGATAATCAAGTGAAGGTGCGCGGATTCCGCATCGAGTTGGGCGAAATCGAAGCGGTGCTGGCGCAGTATTCGGCGATCAAGGAATCGGTGGTGGTGGCCCGCGAAGATGAGCCTGGGCAGAAGCGGCTGGTGGCCTACGTGGTGGCCGACGAATCGCGCCGTCCTTCGGTGAACGATCTGCGCAACCTGGTGGGACGCGCGTTGCCGGAGTACATGATTCCTTCCGTTTTCGTTTTTCTTGCGGCGCTCCCGCGCACACCTAATGGTAAAATCGATCGCAAGTCGCTCCCCGCCCCTGACGCCGATCATTTGGCGGCGCGAGAGACTTTTGTGGCTCCGCGCACGCCACGGGAGACGCAGTTGGCAGCGATTGCCGGTGAAGTGTTGCATCTCGACAGGGTGAACGTGCAAGCCAGCCTGTTTGACCTTGGGGCCGATTCCCTGCATATGTTTCAGATCATCGCCCGCGCCGGCCGCGCCGGCATCGTGATTACCGCGCAGCAGGTATTCCGGCTGCGTACGGTTGCTGCGCTGGCCTCCGCGTCCCTGGCCGTGCCCGGCGCCGCGGACAGTAGCCCGAGCGGCACGAGCGACGCAGCCAAAGTCACGGCCGCGCCGAAGCCCGCGCTGCCGGATATCGTTCCGGTATCGCGCGAGCAATATCGGCTGCGGCCCACCACTACTTTCCGGAGGTAATACCACAGCAGGCATGAATTCCATCTATAAACTCGGCACACCCGTCAAGCCCGTCCCGGTCAAGGAGCGCGATTGGCCGCGCGGCTCCCTGGGCGAGCCGCTGTATCGCTTCCCCGCTACCGTCGCACAACAAACTTTCTGGCTGCTGCACTCGATGGAGGGCGGCAACCCCGCCTGGAATATCGCGGTGCGCTTCAAGATTCGCGGGCGCCTGGACATTCCCGCGCTGGCCCGCGCGCTGAACGAACTGCCCCGGCGGCACGAGATTCTGCGCACCACCTTCGCGCTGGTGGACCGCGCGCCGATGCAGATCGTTCACGCCTCGGCGATCATCCCGCTGCCCGGCGACGATCTGAGCCGGGTGCCCCAGCCGCAACGCGACGTCGAGGAAGAGCGGCGCACCATTATCGAAGGGGCGCACAAGTTCGATCTAGGGACTGGTCCGCTGATTCGCGCACGGATCCTGCGCCTGGCGGAAGAAGAGCACGTGCTGATCATGACCGTGCACCACATCGTCTCCGATGGATGGTCGATCGGGGTATTCAGCGACGAGGTTGCCGCGAACTATCAGGCCCTGATGACCGGAACGGCGCCGGCCCTGCCGGAGTTGGCCTTTCAATTCGCGGACTACGCCGTGTGGCAGGCCGAGTGCGCCAAGCTATCCGCCACCGACGAGAACAAAGCTTACTGGAAGCAGCAGCTCGCGAATCTGCCGCTGCTGGAAATTCCGCCCAATCATCCGCGGCCGGCGGTGAAGACCAACAACGGCTACATTCTCTCGACCGTTTTGCCGGTGGGGTTGACCTCGACGATCGAGGAATTCTCGCACCAGCACGAATGCACTCTGTATCTCACCGCGGTTGCCGCTCTCAACATGCTGATCCGCCACCACGCGCGCCAGAACGATGTCTACATCGGAACGCTGCTGGCCGGGCGCGACCGCATCGAGCTCGAGCCGATGTTTGGATTATTCATCAATACCATCGTGCTGCGCACCAGTCTGGCCGGCGATCCTACTTTCGTCGAGCTGCTCGATCGCGTTCGCAATACCTTTGAGGCCGGGCTCGCCCACCAGGATTTGCATTTCTCGCAAATCGTGGAAGCGGCGCGGCCCAAGCGCGATCCCAGCCGGCCTACGCTATACAGCATCAACTTCATCTATCAGCGCGATTTCGTGAAGCCGCTCGAATTCTGCGGCCTGACCATGGAGCCGATGCCCTCGAAATCTCCCGGCGCCATTTACGATTTGAATTTCTTCATGGTCCGGCGATCCGACGGCTGGCGGCTTTCCTGCGAATATAACTACGATCTGTACGACGGAGAGACGATCAGCTTGTTGATCGGCCAGTTGCGCAATCTGCTGGTGGAGATTGCCAAGAACCCCAACCGCCGGATATCGGAATTCCCCTTCCCGGCGGATGTAGGCGAGGCACTGCCGCCGCTAGTTCCGCACACGCACCTAGATTCGAACCAGTCAGCATCACCGGCTCGAGCGTAACCTCGGCCGAGTGGTCGGGATCGCTCGCTGGTGCCATCCGCAATCGAACGGATGTCTTACCCCGCCGCGATTTGCTCGCCTCGTTCCGAGACCCGAAAATGACTCCCGAATCGCCGCGCGGAAACGCAAATCGCACCTTAAACCTCAAATTCAGGCCGGGACGAATCGGATCGCATCTGCCGCGTTTAGAAATCGTATCCCCAAGAAAACACACCACTAGGGAGTCCAAAGCAAGGCACTCGGCCAAGTTTGCAGCCTGCTCCTCGGCTCCCAGAATCAGCGACGAATCAGGGTGCCGCGTTCAGCGAACTTCCAGGGTCAGCGATGCGGTCTTGGTATTTCCTGCGGCGTCGTGCGCGGTGAATGTGTAGGTGGTGTCTTTTTTCGGGGAAATGTTGATGCAACGGTTCAGCGAGGGCCACACACCCTCAAGCGGAGGATCCATCGTTACCGTCTTCGCGTTCGAGACTCCATAACAGAGCTGAGCCTCGTCGCCGCGGTGAATTCGCCCCGGCATCGCGTAGAAATTTAGAATTTCGAAGCGGTTCCCGCCCAGGCTCTCGACCGTCTGGCTATCCTCTTGGCGTTGCTTGGCCTTCGCTTGCTGTTCCAATTCCCGATTTTGCTGCCGCCTGGAAAGGAACGTCATACCCACATAGATCAGCACTACGACCATAAGTATCGAAGTGTACAGTAGCGGGTTGCGGAAGCCTCTAAAGGGCTTGGATTCGTCGGCCATTGCCTGCCGCTCCCTGGCCGGCTTCCCGGACCGAGCTCAGTTCTGGTTCGGCCGTTGCGCCGGGGGCTGGGTGGGCGCTGCCGCTCCATTAGAGTCCGAAGCCTTGGCTGGCGTTGCAGCAGGCGAGCCCGGGGGCGCCCAGCGAGTTAGATATAGATGGAACGGGCGAATCTCAAAGGGCCGCACTTCTCTTATCGAGGGCAGCACACCGGGCTTGTTCTTGCGCAGCTCGATCTGATCGGTCCACACGTCGACCCGGATTCGTGTCCCCATAATTGGCAGCGCCGCCAATTGTTTCTCTTCCGGAGCTCCTTGCGGCTTCTGCGCGGTGGCCAGAATCGGAGCAGACATCGGGGTGCGCGCCTCCACGTGCGGTCCGATCAAGTTCGGGAACGACTTGGAGTACTGATCGATGATGTGCAGGAACGATCCCGCACTCCACAGATCCTTGTACGCCGAATTCTTAAGCAGTTCGAGCGCTTTCTTATTTGCCGCATCTTCATCCTGCGGAATGATGGGATATTCGAAGTGATTGAAACTGTCTTCGCTCGGGAACGCCGACCAATCGCGGTAGGACCACTTGTCGCTTTGGGGGTGCGCGGCGAGAATGTGCGCCAGTTCGTGCGCCAAAACCGCAGCCAGGCTGCCTTCGTCCGGCAGCATATCCAGCAGGCCGCGGCTGATCACCACGGTGTGCCCGATGTTGAAGCATTCCAGCGTGGAGGTCATGAGCACCCGGCCTTCCGGTTCCGGCTCGATGTCCAGATTGTTGCCGACCTCGATGTTGTTCATCACCGCGTCCAGGACCTTGTCCACCTCCCCAGCCGGCGCGAGTAGGGCCGCGGATTCCATGCGGTCCATCGCTTCATCTTCGTGTTCGCGGTCCTGTGCACGCAGGCTCTCTTCTTCGGTGCGATCCGCTTCGGTGCGTGGCCGCTTGGGGTTATAGCTCCAGAAAGTAGTCTGCGCCTCAAATCGCGCTAGCCCCTTTTCGGGATCGGACAGCACGCTGAAAATGTAGCCGGGGGCCCACACGCTCGGCGCGATGTTCTCGCGCCAGCTATCCAGCCGCAGCCCAAAGCCCCTGATCTTGCCCTCGTCCCCGAAATACTCGCCGTTAAAACGGACGATGGTGTAATCGTGATCCTCCACCCAAATTCGTCCCTGAAAATGCGGCCCTTTCAGCCCCGGCACCACCATGGCATCGAACACCAAGCACCGCACTTCTCCCAAAAATTCCCGGCGAACGTAATCCAGTTTGTAGCGGCTACGATCGAAGCCCAGGGGATCGACATAAATCAACTTCATAAAGCCTTGCTGCACCGATTCCTTGGGAAAAGCGCCGGCCAGTTCGCCAATCATCCCGGGCGCATGTTTCTTGTCGATCTTCTCGGCGCTGATTTCCTCCCTTTCTTTCTTCTCTTCCTTTTTGTCCTTCTTGGCGTTGAGGTTGGCCCCGTTCTCGCCCTGCATCTGCCCCTGGGCAGATGGCGTCCGTTAGTTGAGATCGATCTCTTGCGGCGCCGAGGCATACTCGGCCAAGGGCCTGCCGCCGTAGCGCTCGACGAGCGTTTGAAAAGCCGCGTTTGCGATCGTCTCTGATCCCTCGAACCGGCTGAGCACCAGCCGATCGAGTTCTAGGTCTTCCTGGCTGATATGGGCAATGACGTCGATCTTGGTTTCCCCGGCGACGAATGTTCTCATGTCGATTTCCCCATAATCTGTCCCGGCAGCACCCTCAACGCTTAGCACACGCCGCGGTTCCCGTATGGCAGCGGCGGCTCTGGATGCGGACGCGGTACAGACGTTTCCGCAATACCTCCAAAGCAGACATTCGCCGGCAGAATTGGAAGTCAGCTGAGGGCCAAAAGGCGACCTCCGCACTTCGTTAATTGACTCCGCCATTGCCGGCGGATGTGGCCTGCTTCGTCAAGAATTCGATGTGACCATCGAACCAGTCCAGATCACGTTTCCAAATGGCATTGTCCGGCGAGAGCCTAGCCAGCCGATCCATGATCGCTTGCCCGTTTCGCAGCACGGCCAACGCGTTGTCGATATCGTTGGATCGAAGGTACGCGGAAGCCAACTTCGCGTAGCTCGCCGCGAGATCGTGCTGCCAGCCGGCGTTGCCGGGATCGGATTGCGCCAGGCGCTGCGTGATGGCGAGGCCGTCGCGACGGGATTTTAGCCCACCCGCAATGTCGCCCTGCGCCACCTGAACGTCGCCGATCCTGTTGTACGACACTGACAGATCGCGCTGCCAGCCGGCGTTGCCGGGATCGGATTGCGCCAGGCGCTCAAAGATAGCGAGGCCCTCGCTATAGGACTTCAGAGCGCCGGCAAGATCGCCTTGCGCCAACTGCACGTCGCCGACCTTGTCGTACGACGTGGCGACATCGCGCCGCCAGCCGGCATTGCCGGGATCGGATTGCGCTAGGCGCTCAAAGATAGTGAGGCTGTCGCCATAGGATTTCAGCGCAGCCGCGAGGTCGCCCTGCGCCACCTGCACGTCACCGACCCTGTCGTACGACACCGACAGATCACGCTGCCAGCCGGCGTTGCCGGGATCGGATTGCGCCAGGCGTTCGACAATAGCCAGGCCCTCGCTATAGGACTTCAGCGCGCCGGCAAGATCGCCTTGCGCCACCTGCACGTCGCCGACTTTCTCGTACGACGCGGCGACATCGCGCCGCCAGCCGGCATTGCCGGGATCGGATTGCGCCAGCCGCTCGCCGATGGCGAGGCTGTCGCAGTAGGACTTGAGCGCGCCGGCAAGGTCGCCCTGCGCCATTTGCACATCGCCGACCTCGTCGTAAGCGGCAGTGAGGCCGAGTTGATAGGCGATGTCGTCGCGGTTCGCGGCGGCGAGCCCGGCCAAGAGGTGGTAGGCTTCCTCAGCGTGGGCGCGTTCCTTGCCAGTGTCGCCCAAGATGGCGTAATTGCGGGCGAACTGGATGAGCATCCACGCCTTCCGATATTGCAGCTCAGGCGTGGGCCTAGCGTACCGCGCCATGTCGTCAAACAAGCCTTCCGCTTTGGTGAGAAGTTCAAGCGTTGCGGCGCGGGGCACACGGTATTTTTCCGCCTGGGCCACCGCAGTGTCGACGATGTCAGCTGCGGTTTTGAGCGTGGCGCTGAGAAAAGCCTCGTTGGTCTTGAGCTGCTGCCAAGCGAAGACAGCACTGCCGCTCGCCAAAACCGCCAATAGCAAGCAAAACCCGGCGACCCCTCCCCAAATCCGCGTCCTGCGGCGGCGTGCGCGTTCGGCGCGACGGAAAACATCATCGGCACCAAGCCCGGTCAGACCGGCAATAGTTTTGGCAAGCCCGAGAGTTTTGCCATCGGCGGCCTCGCGCAGATCGGGGCCGAGAATGGTGACCGGGCGGTCGGTCACGTTGCCGTCGGCGTCGAGCTCGGACCGCAGCGCGGGCGGAAAGTTGTCGGGAAATGTGCCATCGACAATGACCGGGACCACCGGACGGTCGGGGTGACGCGACCGAAACAGCCGCACCTCCTCGTTGACGGCCGGCCGGCTGGCCGCGACCGGCGAACACAGCACGATCAACGCCGCCGAGGCGTCGAGCGCCGCCACCGTCGCGTCGGTCAGCGTATGACCGCCGGAAAAATCTTCGCGGTCGCGGAAGATTGGCCGCAACGTATTTGGCACAGATCCGAGGGGCGTCTTGCGGCCGATCAGATCGTTGTCGAAGCGGAACGCTTCAAGCCGTCTATGCAGCCACTTGGCCCAGCCAATATCGCTATGGCTGTAGCTCAGGAACGCGCGGTACTTGAATGATGAAGGGGTATCCATGTCCTAAAAACCGCGCTGCCAGCGTTGCGTCGCGGTCATGATAGCACTGGTCCCCGACGTAGCGGATTAATCATGGTTCATGAGGCAGAGCCGCCCACCAGGTCTGTTGTGGGTCTTGGCTGTGTAAAAACGCGGCGGCGCCCAAGCGTAGTAGAATAACGTTCGGTCAGATCACGGTTAAGGACGCAAAGATTCTCAAGCTTGTTCGGTTTTGTTTGGCTTGAGAAATATCATTCTCGCGACCTTCCAAATTTTTGCGTTTTCACACAAGCTGGGTCAATCGCGTCGTTTGAGCGATGTCGGCATGTCTGCTTCACCCCCGACTTCGGACGTACGACTGCCACGCACCGAACCGACGCTTTGGGCCCAGAACCGGACTCATGCACCACAGCAATTAGCGATGAGGTCGATAAGAAAAGCGCCCTAAAATCCCGCCACCGCCTCCAGCGTCTTCCCCGCCTCCACCTGCGAACGCCGCGTGGCTTCGAGCCGCGTCACCGCTTCCGGCGGCATTGCGATCTCTTTGGCAAACTCAGGCCTGGCGCGAAGCTTCTCCATCCATGCGGCGACTCGCGGATGCAGCCGCGCGAACGGGTAGCCGCCCAGCGACAGCCGGTGGGCGTAGATCAACCAGGCGATGTCGAGCACGCTCAAACTGTCGCCCATCAGGTAGGGATGCTGTGCCAGCCGCTGCTCGAGTGCGTCGAAGGCGACGCGGAACTTGTGCGCCGAGGCGCGTGCCCGCTCGTCGGTGAAGCCTTCCTTTGCAGCGCGCTGCCAGAACTCGATCTGTACCTCCTTGTCGCGATCCTTGAAGCCGCGCACGGTGCCGGTGCCATTCGCGGCATAACTTTCGAGCATCGCCGCAGGCTTGGGAGGCCCGGGTGGGTTGAATACGAATTGGAAGCTCAGCGTGCAAGATCGAGATGGAGGTCGTCCTCGTGCTTGAGCAGGCCCGCGATCTCATTCTCGTAGCAGGCTGGAATGAGCTTTGGGGTCGGGAATTTCTGTTCGAGATACTGGACTATGTCGTTACTCTCGATGTGCACGGCACCGTCGTGCACCAACGCGGGCACTAGCCCGCGCGGGTTGATGCCGAGGAACCACGGCTGGAAGTTCTCGTCGGCAAACAGGTCAACAAGATGGGATTCCCACTTGATGCCCTTGAGGTTGAGGAAGATTTGAAGCTTCTGTGAGCACGATGAGCCCATGAAGTGCAGGACGTGCACGCCCCTCCAATCAAGCACCTCGCGAGTTTTGATGTCGGCGTCGACGAGTTGAACCACGTGTTTGCTCCCCTGAAATCAGAACGCAGGTTCACGTATCTCCGAGATCGCCGGGAGCTTGTGCGCGAGCGCAAGCCCCGCCACCTTCGGCCAGTTGGTCGGATAGGATGGGCCGCATCGAGCATCAACATGCCGATCCGTCGAGCGTCATTGCCGCAAATGCAAAGCGCATCCGCACCGCTTGCTCAGGCGGCTTCCTGCAATATCGCAACTAGCCGTTCTGGCATATCGAGCATGACATCGTGGCCGCACGGCACCTCGTACGTGCGCCAGCCCTTCTGCCGCGCGCTCGCCAGGCCGGCGTCGAAATACGGAATAGAGACGCCGGTCGCCCGAACGTAGGACTTCTTGGCGATACGCTCGCGGACGCCGGTGAGTGTCAATTTCTGGAGGAAGCATCTGATCGGCTGCGGTGTGCATTGCGCATCGACCCAAGCCCGGTCCTTTTCGTTGACCTTGAAAGCCTCCGCCGGCCGCGGCGGCACCGTGGTCGCGCCGGCGCGCTCGGCGGCCAGCAGTCCCTCGCGCATCGCCGCCGGCCAGATATCGACCACCGATTGCCCGTTTTCCGGCATGAAAGCATCAAGCATCACGAACGACGCGATCGCCTTTTCCATCTTCTCGGCGACTCCGGAAATCACCATGCCTCCGTAGGAGTGTCCAACCAGCACCACGTCCTTCAGTTCCTGCCATTTGAGCTCGTTGACGATGTCGAGGATGTGGGTGTCGAGATCGACAGCTGGCGTCAACAGATGCGAGCGCTCGCAAAGCCCAGTGAGCGTCGGCGCGAACACCTCATGTCCGGCACGGGTGAGCAGTCGGGCGACCCGCCGCCAGCACCATGCGCCATGCCAGGCGCCGTGCACGAGAAGGAAAGTCGTCATATCGCCCCCTTTGGCTGCCGCTTAACGCCAGTCGGCCTAGCTCCAACCGGCATTACCCGGATGAACGCTTGAACTTGATGCGAATGATAGCGATTTCGGCGCAGCCGAGAAGTCGTGTCCTGGTTACCGCCGGCCGCAGCCTTATCCGGCGACGCGCGCTCATGTCCGGTTGGGGCTAGTCGCGACCGAACTGCGATGTCCGCGTGACGTCCGTTCATCCCTCAATTTCAGACATAATATCCAAGCGTCCCGAACGTCGAAATGGGCCAGGAAGAGACATCGAAGCCCTTCCACGCGCGCTCGCGAACTGTGTATTTTTAGAGAGCAACACGGCGCGAGGCGCCGAATTGGAGGATTACCAATGGCTTCGACAAGTCCTCTATCGGCCGGCCACAGCGGCATTCGCATCTGGAATCGTGAGCTTGTAACATATCCGGAACGCGACACGCGGCGGATGCATCTGCTGCTGGTGGTACTGATTACCGTCACGCTCTACTACGAGCTCTATGTCGGCAGCGGAGTTGCGACGATCATGCTGGCGCAACTGAGGATACCGTTCCCGATATTCGTTTACATTCTTGCAGCGGGAAACTTGCTCGGGGCGTTCGCGTCGTTGCTGGCGGGGCTCGCGGATCGATTCGGACGCGCCAATCTTGTGGTGTACGGCCTCCTGGTCGTGGGGCTGATTACACTGTTCTGGGTGCCTAACGTGACCAACGCGCTCCAATTTGGATTATCGTTCGGAGTGGTATCGTTCGTTGAAGGCATCATTTTGGTTGCGACGCCGGCGCTGATCCGTGACTTCGCGCCGCAAGTGGGGCGAGCGACGGCGATGGGATTCTGGACCATCGGACCGGTGCTCGGCAGCTTGACAGTGAGCGCGGTCAACACACTGACGCTGCCAATTTATCAGACCTGGCAGAGTCAGTTCGTGATCTGCGGCGTCGTAGGGACGGTGGTCTTTATGCTCGCATTCTTATTTCTGCGTGAATTAGCGCCGGCCTTGCGTGACCAGCTGATGGTAAGCGAGCGCGACCGAGTGCTGGTGGAGCTAAAGGCGAAAGGCCTGGATATTGAGGCAAGCCTACGCCACCCGTGGCGGCAGATGATGCATGTCGATGTCATCGCCTCGGCGTTTGGCGTCTCCGTGATGCTGCTCGCTTATTATACCGCAGTTGGATTCGGGCTCATCTACCTGGTGACCGTTTTCCATTTCAGCGTGACGCAGGCGAACGTACTCGCGAACTGGACCTGGGGCGCTAATGCGATCGCACTGATCGCGGCGGGAGTAATCTCGGACCGACTCAGGGTGCGCAAACCCTTCATGTTGGCTGGCGGCATCGGCGGTGCCGTCATGCTCTGGATCTGGCTGCTGCAGGCCGGGCAACATCCAACATTCGCAACGCTGGCCGTAATCTCCTGCGTGCAAACGGTATTCATGGGTTTTGCCTATGTGACCTGGATGGCGAGCTTCACCGAGACGGTTGAAGCGCACAATCCGGCGCTGACTGCGACCGGGCTCGCAATCTGGGGATGGTTGGTGCGGATTGTGATAACGGCGTGCTTCCTGTGCCTGCCAATGGTGGTGAGGTCGGTAACGCCGCTGATCGAGGCGCCGTACTACATGGCAGCCTACCAGCAAGCGCTGGCAAACCACGTGACGCCGTCGGCACCACTTATTGAGGCGCTCGGCGCGATCAAGGCTGCCGCCGCAGCGGCACCCGCCGAGTGGCAGGCCTGGTACTGGATCTGCATCGGGGGTGTGGTGGTATTCATCGCCACGATCTTCGTGATGCGCGGGCGCTGGAGCCCGGCGGCGGCACGGGCAGACGACGAGGCGCACGACGCGGCTGTGGCGCGCGAGCTTCACGCCCTGCAAGGCAGCTAAGAACTAAATAATTCGTCTCGGATCATTGCCGAAATGCCATGTCCGGCGTCACGTCTGCTTTCCCTCCGACAGCGACGGAACAGCGGACATTCCGGCTCGGTTGCTTCGGGCCAGACAGCGACATGGGTCGCTATTCGATTACCTCAACAGCTCGCAAAAGCAATGCCGTGGGGCCGTAACACCGAGCGCACTGTGATATCCCGAAGCAACTGCGCGGCGCGTGGTCCGTTAGGCGGCAAAACCACCTTCCTCCGGTATTTCGGGCGATGATACATGGCCGGCAAGTGCAGCGCTGCGACACGATCCATAATCAAATAACGATTGGCCCAGAGGACCGGAGAACCCAGAACGTTGAGCGCTGTGGCGCCATGCTTTCGCGGAGTCGATGGCTGCCACCGATGAATTGAAAGCTCGATGTCGCGCGAGCGGGCCGACTTTTGCAGGACGCGAAGCTGCACGTCTGACATTGTGTTGGAATTGGCAAGGGCCGCCATCCTGCGTAGCCCTGGAACGCCGCCAATCGTCGTCCTTGATGAACTGAACACTCACTGCGACATAGCCGGGCTACTCAGGCGAATACCGTGCGCTCAATCAGCCACCAAAGACCGAGCACGAGGATCACTGCCGAACCGGAATACACCAGAGCCGGATGGCGTCCTCTGTTGGCTGCGCCGCCGCGGCCAATCCGATCTGACAACAACAACAACGGAACACCAGCGCCACGATGACGATCTGGCCAATCTCGACGCCGATATTGAATGCGGCCAAGGCCGGCACCAGCGCATTGGGCGGCAGCCCGATCTCCTGCAAAGCGCTGGCGAAGCCGAAGCCATGAAGAGGCCGAAGGCAACGTACCGGGCAGCGCGGCTGGACATTGCGCGAGAAGAAGTTCTCGGCCGCGACAACGATGATCGACGCGGCGATTGCCGGTTCGACGATGGC
>CAWCKP010000007.1:0-132609 GCA_963796165.1 uncultured Acidobacteriota bacterium | reverse complement strand
CATCATGGCGGGGGGATCGCGGGCGGCCTTGGGGCAGACGGAGGCGCCGTGGTCGGCGGGGACCGAGGCGCCGAGGGTGAAGGCGCCGGTGGGAACGCTTGCGATTGTCACATGCATATTTATGACCATCGTTTTCCCGTCGCGCCCAATGCGAAGCTGCGGCCACCCGATGCGACGGTCGACGACTATCGTCGCTTGCAGAAGCGTTGCCAGACATGAAACTGTTAGATTCCCCACGAAAATCGAATAGATGCGTCACGCGTTCAGAGCGTGTTCTAGATGCGAGTGTCGATGTTATGGAATAATAGTGTGAGATCTCTAACCTGAACCGACTCTAGGTTCTTCACGGCATCCGCAATCGAGTGCCGCACAGAGGCAGTCGTAAACGGAGTGGTTATTCGCTCGAACTTCCCGAACGCCATCTCCCAGGACATGGGCTGAGTAATGAATCCCGGATAATCGTGAGTCTCCTTACTCACTACACGACCGTTCCGGAGCGTCATTGTTGAGCCGGCAAGGCATCTCCTTTGGAAAACGATTGGAGAACTCATCGCTTGGGCGGATTGTGACTTTGTGCAGCAGTCCTTGAACGTCGCCTCGCGTTATTCTCTCGACTGTATATTGCTCGGGCATCACCTGCCCATCTAGAAGCGCTACACTGATCAAATACGGGAGACTATGATCTGCCTCCTCCTTTGTGCTCACCACCGTTTTGTCTCCCTCATCTCCTCCCCCGATGATGTGGTAAGCGACATCGAAGATTTCCATATCGATATGTTCTATCTCTGCGGAGTCGAACTTTCTCCTGCTGCTTTTAGTTGCAATGCGCACTCGATTGCCGTTTGCGAATGAATTTCGGCGTTGTATTTCTTGAGAATCGTGGCAGTTACTCGATCGAGATCCTCGAGCCCAATCAATTTCGAAAACATCCAGCGATCGCATCCATGAATCCTTTCTCCCCTTCGAACACCTCTAGGGGACCGGTGATCCCTCGCTTCGCCAGGAATGTGACAAAGGTGCAGCAGGAAGCTGTGTTCGGGTATGCCAGCCCCTTCCAATTGGAGAGCCTGCCTGTGCGGGTGACCCGGAGGGCATTGAAGGCGGTACCGCTGATAGCGATCGCGTTAGCAGTCTGGTCTGGATTGAGTCCGAGCGCTTTGGAAACTCCCGCTGCGACTGCGTAAGAACCTTGCGTCGTGTGGTCGAATCCTGCCGCCCGTACCGGGGCAACGTCGCTCAGACGACATTGAACCTGATAGGCGACTGCCAGAGCAGTCAGCAAGTCACGTCCTGTGCCGTTGTCTATACTCTGACTGCTGCCAGGACCGGCGCCAGATTATCGCTGGGGTGACATGTTTCCCCTTTGGCCAGATAGCTGTCGTTGAAATCAAGATATCGCACCAAGGCGCCGTTGTAGAAGGCTGCCCGGTCCGGGGCCGCTCGACCTCCTCCGATCAATGTGCAGCTTCCTTTGCCATCAAACTCTTCCACTTGCTCGCGAACAAGCTGTACTGGACCACTTCCAATTGCACCGATGGCACAACCCGAGGAATCGAGAATGCGAATCTTGAGCTGCATGCGGGCGGCCGCTGAAATGTCATCGAACGATGCCCGATTCACAAACTCTGCGAGTCTGCTCGGCGTATGTCACATCTGCCTCTGAAGACTGAGTATTCCCTGCATCGCAACGACTTGAAAATGCTAACGTTCGCGCCATGGGCGTTTCCACGGACACTCACAGCGCATCCATCCTTCACGCCAATGAGCACGCGGCACGGCTTCGTCTCTTTTGGGCCTCGATCTGCCTGCAGAAAATGGTCTTCAGGCTAGTGCTTGTTTCTTCCGGCATTTCGATACGCCATAAGCAACCCTTGAAGAAACCGATTTCGCGCGCCTGCTAGCCAATCGACTGAGATTCTGTTTTCCTATGTATCCTTTCAGCTGTAAGGAATTTGTGACAATGGGTCGTTTATACTTTCAGAAGAAACAGCTGTAATCTAAGAGGCTCGGTTATTTTCGAATGCATATGCAAGTTCGGCTTAGCGCAGATGCGACAATGTTCGAAGGCTTCGACGAGGTGCCTTTAACCATGTGTTTGAGGCACTCACTTGGTACGCAGACCCGTCGAATTTAGATGATACGCCCTGTGTAGTTTGATTTTACGACCGACTCTCTTGATTGACTTTAGTCGTTGTGTCAAGCATAAATCTTAGCTTAGAAAATCGAGACCGGCCTTGCGCCCTCAAGCCGGGGGCGAGCTCGGAGAAGGAGAAAATGATGATCGTAATGCGATGTAGCCGATTTTCCATCGTACGGATGGGACTAATTGCGGGGATTGTTCTTCATCATTTTACGTTATCGCTACGTCGCTAGCGGGTATCGACGGCGTCGCAGTAGAATGGACGGCGAGGTTGATCGGCGCGTAGCATGTCAACGTTCGGACTTTTTTGGATAATGGCGGGAAAATCAGGAGGACTCACCGAGCACATAGCTTCAAATCACCTCGAAGCCGGGTGCAGGAAACTCTTTTCCCGGTTGACGTTGGATGTGCCAGTCTCGGCCGTGGGACATCAACGTTCACAACGACGGGTTCTATACTGATGTCCTGCGGCAAGGCTCAGTCGGTCTGGCGAGGTTTACATGAATGGTTGGTGAGGCTGCCGGAACTGGCCTTTTTTTCAAGATCGTTACGGCAGATATTGTTTCTCCGTTCGGCTGCGCGGGGAAAGCAACGTCTCCCGCGCCGGGAGTTTTCAATTTCCGAATTTTCTCGCTGTCATTTTGAAACACAAGAGCTACGATGCTAGAGAAAGAGCTATTTGACTTCTTAGAGGGAACGTCTGACGCCGCTTTCACGGTAACTGATCAAGGCGAGATTTGTTCGTGGAATAAGGCTGCAGAGAAACTTTTTGGTTACAGTGGAGCGGAAGTCCTCCAGAGGAGTTGTCAGAGTCTCCTGCAAGGGCACGGAGCCTTGGGCACCCAGATTTGGGGCGACAATTGCAGCATCCGGGATTGCGCTGCAAAGCACCTCGAAATCCCTAACTATGACATGGAAGTAAAGGTCCGTTCCGGGCGTCGGATGTGGGTGAATGTGTCTACCGTCGTGTTCGAAAACATTCGGAACCATCGACGCCTGATCGTGAACCTTGCGCATGACATCACGACGACGAAAAAGAACGAAGAACTTCTGCGCAAGATGATGAGTATTTCGCGTCAGCTGGCCAACCTGCAAGATCAAGACGTGGTAGGGAAACCCGCGCCGATTTCGCCGCTTTCTGAGCAGGAAACGGAAATTCTGCATTTGTTTTCGGTGGGGAAAAACGCGACGGAGATTGCACGCAAACTGGGGATCACCTTGCAAACCTTACGGAATCACCTGCACCACATCAATCAGAAACTTCACACCCACAACCGTCTAGAAGCCGTCACCCACGCCGTGCTGCGAAAGCTGGTCTAACTCGCAGAATTCCCGGCTTGCTGAAGATTATTTTTCCTAGATCAGTCGAAATAAACCAGGCTCTTCTTAGATTACAGCTGTTTCTTCTGAAGGTATAAACGACCCATTGTCGCAAGATCGGTGCAATCCGAAGATGGAAGCGACTTCGGAAAGCGCGGTTGAAGCCAAGTCGGTGAGCGCCGCTAGCAATTCTGGCTGGAATCGCGTCCGATTTTGCATGTGGAGTGGCTAGCTACGGAGATCTGATTGGGGCATGGATGGCCCGAGGTGACACTCCAATCACGTAGCCGACGAAGGAGATACCCGTGCTTGGCGACTTGCGCTTCTGGATGTCAGGGCTGATGGGGAAATTCGCCGCTGTCTTGAGCAAGCGCCCGATCGAATGGAGTTGGCTCGGGACGCTTTTGGACGGAGTTTCCGCTCAAATCACACAGTTGAAGGATTGAACAAAATGGAGCTTGACCGGGCACTTGAACTCGCAGTGGTTTCATCTTGGGAAAAACTAGTTGCTCCCAATGAATCCTGCTCAATACATGTCGTGTACGAGAATGTACCGGATCTTGCGATGAATTCAGTTGAAGTTTGGAAGGTAAAGAATCGTGGCTATGAAGGGCTAGTCTGCAGGTACTCCATCCCGCGATCTGATTCCTCGATCCCACGTCTGAATTTCGCAAACTCTTATCATTCAAAAACCTTGGCCGACAATCTTGATTTCATAATGCGAAATCAGTGCCAATTCAGCCGTCCTACCGATCATTCGATTCACGGCTTGGTTCAGATCGATTGTCCCACCGAGGAGCACAGGAAGAGCGCGATTGCTTGGAGCTGTTCCGTCCATAGGGACTTTGCAGACACTCGCGTCAACGCTCTAAGCGGAGATACCGGTTCCGACCCTGAGAACTTATTTTCAAAGGAGAAGAAAACTGTCATGTCTGATACGAATAAAGTGACGCCAACGAAAGAAGAGATTCGACGCAGAGCTCACGAACTTTATGAAGTACGCGGACGCCACGCCGGCCAGGATGTCGAAGATTGGATTGCCGCCGAACGAGAGCTGACTGAGCAAGGCGACGCGGCCGCGCAGAAAACAAGAGCAGCGAAGGCAAGCTAGACACTGGACAGTAACGCGCCAAGCCACTTTTTCTGCTTTGCTACAACACATCCTTCGTGAAGGTGTACCAGCATGTTTCTTCACGGGAGTGAAAAGCAGCTCGGCGGACGTTTCAGTTGTTATCGCCAACCGCCATCTGTGCTTGCGTGTCAACTGACAGGAAAGTGGCGAGGAGGCGTGGGAGGGAATCGATGACAATTCCCGGTATGGACGTACTTTTGGTGGGACGGAATTTTCATAGTGCCCAAACATTGCCTACCCGGTTGCGCCAGTGGGGATTCCGATGCCACTTCGCCGATACGTTGCGAGCGGCCTCACATCTGCTGAACTCGCACCCGGTTGATTTGGTTCTCACCGAGACTTGCCTCCCTGACGGCAGCGGTTTCCGCCTAGTCGGGGCTTTGTCCGGGCTCCCGGTCAGCGCATTCCTGTGTTTGCCGGTCGAAGATAGTTGCTTTTGGCTGCCCGCCATCGATTGCGGACGCAATTGTTGGGGATCGCCGGCGCTACGGCTCGCGGAGTTTACGCGTACGCTTGAAGAGTTAGCCCAAAGAGGCTCTCTCTCTCCGATGGAGGACTTGCTGGCCCCTTAAGCCGAAGGCTCTTAAGCTTCACGTCCACCTGGGGTGAGCCGCAATGACGCCGTCTCTCGGGTGGCATAAGGAATGGAATCCTATTCCGAAGGAAAGGAAGAGGGTCATGAGACAGCGCTTATGGACTATATGAGCGACGAAAACCACCACCGATTTGAATTTTTTGCAGTCGAATCACTTTCAAATAATCAGAAGGTAGAAGGGGGGTTTCCAATGTCTGACATAAGTGAAAAATCACCAACCCAAAAGGAAATCGAGCGCCGAGCATATGAAATTTATCTGGATCGTGGCAGCGAAAATGGCCGTGACGTCGATGACTGGTTAGCTGCCGAGAAAGAGCTGTTGGAACAGTATTCCTCATCCCCACAGAAAACAAGAACGGCAGCAGCAGGCCAAGGACGCTCCGCTCCGGTGACCGAAGCAGATTCTAAACACGTCTCGCCGGCCCATCACAATCGCATTGAACCGTCTCGGTGATTTCCAAGTCCAAGGCAGAGCGAAGCATGGCGACGGGCATGTACGACGAAGTTGTTGATCGTAAAATTGGTCGTGGTCCGACGTGTAGATAGTGCTTGGATGAACGGAACAATTAAAGGAGACAAAAATGATATCGAAAAGGCTTCTCATCATCTTGGGATTGGTTATGTTTGGGATCCTGCCCGCCGTAGTTTCGGCCTCCGATCGTGATGACGATATAAGTCGTACTCACAAAGCTACGCAAGTCTTCAAGGAGATCATGGACACTCCGGATAAAGGCATCCCTCAAGAACTACTGGAATCGGCCAAATGTATTGCCATCATTCCAGGCGACGTTAAGTTCGCTTTCATATTTGGGGGTAATTACGGGAGAGGACTTGCAACCTGCCGCACGGGACATGGCTGGAGCGCTCCGATGTTTGTGGCTGTCGACGGAGGGAGCGTGGGCTATCAGATCGGTGGCTCTTCGACGGACCTCGTGATGCTTTTTATGAACGACCGTGCGCTACAAAGCCTCCTAAGCGACAAATTCAAGCTCGGCGCCGACGCCTCGGTAGCAGCCGGGCCAGTGGGTCGGCATGCCGCGGCCGACACCGATCTCAAATTGCACGCGGAGATCCTGTCCTATTCACGCAGTAAAGAGGTTTTTGCCGGGGTCAGTCTTGACGGAGCTGTGGTGCAGGCGGACAAGAGCGGAGATCAAACTATGTATGGCGCCGAGGTGAACCGCAACGAAATCCTGAAAGGCAGCGTTCCCGTTCCTGAATCGGCGCGTCTACTGCTGCGTGAAATTGATGAATATGTCCAAACAGCAAAAGCCCATTCTTAGCAGCGGGCAATTCGACGCGATCTTACACGCTCAATCGATATGGAAATCATGCGATAGCGATTTGAACCTAGTCGATAACGAACAATCTGGCGGACGTTTTGTTTTGTTGGAGCCTGGCTCCGCCTTTCCACCACGGGAGATTGCAGTGACCTTAGATGTCTCAGTTATTCGAGAGACGTCGGTTGCAGCATATACGGTGCCCACGGATTTCCCTGAATCCGATGGCACGCTCGCGTGGGACAAGACAACCCTTGTTTTGGTAAACGCGAGCGCTAACAGCAAAGTGGGGATTGGCTATACCTATGCTGACGTCGCGACAGCGCAATTAATTAGCGGCACGCTTCTGCCTCTCATTCGTGGAAAGGATGCCATGAGCGTGCCGATTTGCTGGGCCGCAATGAGACACGCAATTCGCAACCTAGGACGGCCAGGTATTTGTTCGATGGCCATTGCCGCGGTTGACTCCGCTTTGTGGGATCTAAAAGCAAAGCTGCTGGACCTTCCACTGGTGTCATTGCTAGGGACAGCGCAACCAAGCGTTGAAGTCTACGGTAGCGGTGGATTTACCTCGTACTCAATCGAGCAGTTACAGAAGCAACTTAGGGGCTGGATCGAGCAAGGGATCAAAGCGGTGAAGATGAAGATCGGGCGAGATCCAAATCAGGATATTGTGCGCGTGAAGGCCGCGCGTGAAGCGATCGGGGCAGATGCCGCGTTATATGTGGATGCGAATGGGGCCTATTCGCGCAAGCAAGCGCTGTCCATGGCGGAAAAGTTCACGGAATTCGAGGTGAGTTGGTTTGAAGAGCCCGTCACTTCGGACGATCTGGAGGGTTTGCGACTTATCCGTGATCGAGCTCCCGCGAGAATGGACATCGCTGCCGGTGAATACGGTTATGACGTTCTCTACTTCAGACGGATGCTCGACGCTGGCGCGGTAGATGTCCAACAGGCAGATGCATCGCGCTGTGCTGGAATCAGCGAATTTTTGCGCGTAGGAGCACTCTGCGAGGCGGCGAACATGCCGATGTCCGCGCACACGTCGCCCTCGCTGCATCTGCATCCTTGTTGTGCTCTCGCATGCCTTCGCAACATTGAGTATTTCCACGACCATGTCCGAATCGAGAAAATGTTCTTTGAAGGAACGATCCAGCCGGTTAAAGGCCGGCTCCATCCAGATTTGTCGCGACCGGGGATGGGCCTGGAATTCAAGAGGGCCGATGCCGACCGATATGCAGTTTAGGAGAATGCCATAGAGACCGAACGCAGCCTGCGCATCCAAGAGGCTCTGGAGGCCGCTGGATTGGCGGCGATCGTTTGTTCGCTTCCGTCTAATGTTCTCGTGCTAACTGGATATTGGCCGGTGGTGGGCGACAGTATCGCAATTTGCCTTCGCGGTGGACCAACCATCCTGCTCGTTCCCGAGGATGAGTTAGAACTCGCCGAGCAGAGTTTCGCGAACTCGATCGAGACATTTGTTCCAGAAACATTACTCACTATGACCCGCGGTTCCGAGGCAGTAAAACCGCCGCTTGCCGACATCCTACGCAAACTCAAAATCCCACCTGGCCCAATCGGAATCGAATCCGAAGCCAGTTCTCAGGCTACTTCTTACCTTGCAGTGCATCTCTATGGCAATGAACTCCCGAACATGCTGCACGATTTGCTCCCTAATGCAACGCTTACTCCGATCGAAGAACGGATCCAAAAGTTGAAATCGATCAAAACAACTTTCGAGCTTGCGAGAATCCGCGAAGCTTGCGCCATCGCAGAAAAAGCTTACGAATGGGCCGCACCACAACTGCGCATTCATATCACGGAATTTGAAGCCGCGGAACTCCTGCGGGCGCGACTCAGCAGCGCCGACGCCTCCGAACGTCCGGTTCAGCGATGGAATGGATTCGCGTTCTGCATGTCGGGTCCAAACTCCGCCAAAGCCAGCGCGGCCTACGCACGTACGCGTTCGCGGATTCTGCAACCGACGGATCTGGTGATGATGCATTGCAATTCCTACGTGGACGGCTTTTGGACCGATATCACGCGCACCTACACGCTGCAGCCGCCAGATGAACAGCAAACGAAAATGTATGCCGCGGTTCAGGCAGCCCGGGCCGCCGCATTGAGCGCAATCAAGCCTGGCGCACGAGCGCGCGATGTTGACTTGGCGGCGAGCGACGTGATCCGAGATTTCGGGCTCGGATTGTGTTTACGACATGGCACCGGTCACGGTGTCGGGTTTTCGCCGATGAGTGCTCACAGCATCCCCCGCATACATGCCGAATCTCCCGATGTGCTCGAGGCAGGCATGGTCTTTAATGTCGAGCCTGCTGTGTACATCCATGGATACGGAGGCGTACGTCACTGTGACATGGTCGCGGTGACGCGCTCGGGCCACGAGCTACTCACTGCGTTTCAAACAGACATCGCGAGTCTAACAATAATGAATCCTCATGCGAGCGAGGAGCAACACGGACGATCGCGCAGCGCCTTCTGATGAGTTAGAGGAGACACTTCATGGCAAAGACTGTTGCGGACTTATTGGTGGAGCGATTGATCAGTTGGGGTGTGGACACAATCTTCGGATTTCCCGGTGACGGAGTTAATGGAATCTTCGAAGCCTTACGCACCCATCAGGAAAAACTTAGATTCATTCAAGTAAGACACGAAGAAGCAGCCGCATTTGCGGCGTGCGGGTATGCGAAGTACTCAGGGAGACTAGGAGTTTGCATCGCGACATCCGGCCCCGGCGGAGTTCATCTCCTGAATGGGCTGTACGATGCGAAATGTGATGGTCAGCCAGTGCTCGCTATCACCGGACATACGTTTCACGACTTGATCGGAACTCACTATCAACAGGACGTTGATCTCGACAAGCTTTTCATGGATGTGGCTGAGTTTAACCAGCGCATTATGGGACCGGGGCATGTAAATAATATTGTTGATGAAGCCATCAAGACTTCGCTAACGCGGCGCACCGTAAGCCACATCACGATTCCGAAAGATATTCAGGAATGGACGTCTCACGATGAAGAAAGGTCGAAAGCCAATGTTCCTAAACACAGTTCCGACTTGTATGCAGCGGCCCATCCCACACCACACCATGAATTGCTCGAAGAAGCTGCTGAAATAATCAATCGAGGATCCAAGATTGCGATCTTGGCCGGAGCGGGATGCTTGAAAGCCCGGAATGAGGTGCTGCAGCTCGCCGAGAAAATAGCCGCCCCCATCATAAAACCTCTGTTGGGAAAAGCTGTTGTACCGGACGACAACCCGTATACGACGGGAGGTATCGGATTGCTTGGTACTGCGCCCTCCCAAGAGGCCTTGCAAGAATGCGACACCCTGATCATCGCCGGAAGTGGATTTCCCTACATGGAGTTTTATCCAAAGCCAGGTCGTGCGAAAACAGTCCAGATTGACATAAATCCAGCGCGGATCGGCTTGCGCCATCCAGTGGACGTTGGCCTGGCAGGCGAGTGCCGAGCGGTCTTGCAAGCGTTGCTGCCTCTGATCCGCAAGAAGAAAGACCAGGCGTTCCTGAACAGTGCTCAGAAGAATATGAAGAAATGGAATCGACTAATTGAAGAACGAGGCACGCGCAAGGATAAGCCGATGAAGCCTCAAGTTGTCACATGGACCCTGAATAAGCTCCTTGACGACGATGCCATCGTTTCATCGGATAGTGGGACGATCGCGACCTGGAGTGCGCGCTACATTGAAATGCGCGGTGATATGAAGTTCTCATTGTCGGGCTCCCTGGCAACCATGGCAAATGGCCTTCCCTACAGCATTGGGGCAGCTGTCGCATTTCCTGGAAGGCAGGTGGTTTGCATCGTTGGAGATGGAGGCTTGACGATGTTGATGGGCGAAATCGCTACGCTCGTGAAGTACAAGCTTCCGGTGAAGGTGATCGTCATCAAAAATAATGTGCTGGGACAAATCAAATGGGAGCAAATGGTGATGGAAGGCAACCCTGAGTTTGGCGTCGAGCTTCAGCCCATCGATTTTGCGGGGGTAGCGAAAAGCTGTGGAGCGGCCGGTTACACGATCGAAGAACCTGAACAAGCCAGAGCCATATTGCGGGAGGCACTTGCTCAAAAGGGCCCCGCCGTGGTTCAGGCGGTCGTCGATCCCAACGAACCGCCTCTCCCGGGTAACGTCACTTCGGAGCAGGCATTTAAGTTCGCGGAATCGCTTGCGAGAGGCCAGAAAGATAGCTGGAAAATTATCAAGACGGTGCTGGAGGACAAGATCCGCGAGGTCATTTGAGCCGATCGACAACGGCGACGAGAGGCTGTGGTGTTCAGATGAATTCCTTTGAGAAGGCGGGGAGAGAGCGATCAAGTACCGGGGATCCTTTGGATGGGATCGAGAATGTGGAACACATGATCGTCCATCGCATAAGAGAAGGTAGATTTCAACGGAGTCTGGCGCTCGTTGCGGGCTTATCGAGCGTAATCGCGGGACTCGAAGTCTCTTACGAGCACTATCGGGGCAGTTACAGCAACCCCGTCATGTACACCCCGGTCATCCTCAGTGGAGCGCTCTTCGTTTCTGGTGTTTCGGCAGCAGTGAATCGCCGTGCGGCCCGGACTATTTTACCGTTCGTGTCTGCGATTACTCTTGCCGATTGCCTGATTGGATTTGGCTTTCACGCGCGAGGGATACAACGGAAGCCGGGAGGTTGGCGCCTACCGGTGTTCAACGTAATTATGGGCCCCCCCATTTTTGCACCTCTCTTATTCGGAACGAGCGCGTACCTCGGTTTAGTGGCTTCGGTTTTGAGACGCGAGGACTCCTCACAACAGGCTCTGCGGCGTCCAGTTCCGACATGGTCGAAATTATGGCCGCAGAAACTACGCGGCCGGGAGATCACGGTCGTTCAGGAGTTACGAGAAGGTCGCTTTCAAAAACACCTCGCGTTTGCAACGGCGGCGTCGGCATTCTTCAGCGGAATTGAAGCGCTTTACTCGCATTACAAAAATAACTTCAAATATAAAGCTCAGTGGAGTCCCATTGTAATTTCTGCGTTGTTGATCGGAGTGGCCTTAGGTGCAATCCGAAGCCCCAAAGTCGCAAAGAAACTGTTGCCCGCAACTTCCGCACTCGCAATCGTGGATGGTGCGGTCGGCTTTTGCTATCACGCTCGTGGCGTCACGCGCCGACCGGGCGGCTTGAAACACGCCATTTACAACATCATGTATGGTCCGCCCATCTTTGCTCCACTCCTATTCGCGGCATGCGGATTTCTAGGATTACTTGCAAGCATGTTTCGCAGGGAACGTTGATGCCTGGTTCGAAGCATGACGGGAGGCCCGTCAATCCAAAAACGGGAGAGCGATTGCCACCGCGCGCCCAGCCCGGTTACTACCCCGGTTTTCGCACGCTTAAGCAAAAAGCTTTTTGGGACCAAGCGACGCGAAATGTAGTTCTCGCCAGGGTCGAGAAAATTCCACCGATTCGATTCTTTACTCCCGAAGAAGCCGAGTTGATGACAGCGGTATGCAATCGAATTCTGCCGCAAGACGATCGCGACGAACTCCACAAAATACCCATCGTGACTTCCATCGACGAGCGCTTGTACGAGGATCGCCTAGATGGCTACCGTTTCGACGGGATGCCTACGGACCAAGAAGCGCATCGACTTGGCCTACAAGGAATTGCGGAAGTAGCACAACATTTGTTCCGAAAGCCATTTGTGGATCTTAGCCCGCTGGATCAAGAGTCCGTATTGAAGACCTTGCACGACGGTCAGCCGCCAACGGGTCACGATATATGGGAGCGGATGTCTGTGTCCCGCTATTGGCTCCTTCTCGTCCAAGATGTCGTCGGCGCGTATTACGCCCATCCGTATGCCTGGGACGAGATTGGCTTTGGTGGTCCAGCATATCCGCGAGGTTACATGCGCCTGGAAAACGGCGAACCGGAACCGTGGGAAGTCGATGAACGCCGGTACGCATGGGCCCCGCCTCCGGGTTCACCATCCGCGGAGTTCACTCCCGTGGGGGGCTCGGAGGAACACAAGGCGAGTCCCGGACAAGGAGGCACGCATTGAAAAAGCCTCTTTTGGGCGCCTTCGAAGCGCCCAAGCATGAACACATGCTTGGAGCTATGCAACGACTCGAAGTACCAATGCGTCGCTATCGGAACACTGACGAGGTTGACTATTGCATTGTCGGTGTCGGATCGGCAGGCGGGGTATTGTTGCAGCGGCTGGCGCGCGCTGGGTTCAGTGTCGTCGGACTCGAAGCCGGACCATTTTGGGATACGGAGCGCGACTGGGTCAGCGACGAGGCTGGGTCCCATCGGCTCTATTGGAACGAATTGCGCATAACCGGCGGAGAGGATCCGCTTGCGCTCGGTGCAAACAACAGCGGCCGCGGTGTTGGTGGCGGGTCCGTGCACTGGGCCGGCTTTACTCCGCGATTGCACCCATCTGATTTCCGTGTTCACACGGAAGATGGCGTAGGCGCTGACTGGCCGATTACGTATGAGGAACTAAAGCCGTATTACGAACTACTCGAAAAAGAAATCCCCGTGTCCGGCCCAGCCTATTTTCCGTGGGGCGATCCGCACGGCTACCCGTATGGTCCACACCCAATGGGCGGATGCGGAGATATTTTGATCAAGGGCTGTACGAAGCTGGGGATCCGGGTCAGCATCGGCGGCCCCGTAGCCATTCTTGCGGGTTCTCACGGCGATCGGCCGCATTGCATCTATCGGGGATTCTGCATTCAAGGATGCAAAGTTGGAGCCAAACAAAGCACTCTGATATCGCACGTTCCCGATGCCCTCGCGCACGGCGCCGAGATTCGCGATAACTGCATGGTGTCCCGGATCAATATGGGTCGAGAGGGACGACTGACCGGTGTCACATACTTCGATTCACAAGGACACGAGGCTGAGCAAAAAGCCAGGGCGGTTGTCGTTTGCGGGTATGCCATTGAAACTCCGCGGCTGCTGCTGAACTCTGCCTGCCCCGGCTATGAAGCAGGCCTGGCGAACTCGAGTGACACTCTCGGCCGCTATCTGATGGCACAGGCAGGAAATGTGGTTCTTGGCCGCTTCGAAGAACTCGTACGCATGTACAAAGCGCCTCCCGCGCACGCACTCACTGAAGAATTCTACGAAACCGATCCAAAGCGCGGATTTGCTCGCGGGTTTGCCGTTCAAACTGTTGGTCCGCTGCCGATCTCCTTCGCCCGGCAAATGATGGTTGCGAAAGGCGCGTGGGGATGGGGCATGCGCCGGGTGATGATGGACTACAACCATTGGGGCGCGATCGCATTACTCGGCGAGATCCTTCCCTGGGAAGACAATCGCGTGGAGTTGGCGGCGGAAAAAGACCGCAACGGCATTCCGGTGGCCAAGGTCACATTCAATCTGCATGACAACGACAAGATGATGATCGAGTACGGCAAGAACAAGGTCATGGAAATCATGCAAGCGGCTGGGGCCGGGGAAGTCGTGCAGGAAGCGCGCTATGCCCACCTAGTGGGCGGCGCACGCATGGGAAATGATCCGCGCACTTCCGTGGTGGACAAGTTCGGACGCGCGCACGACATTCCGAATCTTTTTATCTGTGATGGGAGCGTAATGCCCACGCAAGGATCGGCGAATCCCGGGCTCACGATCCAAGCGCTGGCTGCACGAACCGCCGACTACCTCATCTCGCAGGGGAGCGAAGCTCTCAAAAAATCAACTCGCAGCACGAAGCAGCCGCCCATTCGATACGACTTGTCTCCACCCGGTACGTGGGGTAAGGGCGTGCCACGTTTCACCTGACGCGCGAAACAGAAGAGTAACGATGTTCTTGGCGGATTCCTCATTTAGAAAGGGACAAGGGAGTTTTGAAATGTCATCGCAAAATGGCGATCATGCGGAAGTTGTAGTTATAACCGGCGCGTCGGCTGGCGTTGGCCGCGCCACGGCTCGGGCTTTCGCGCGCCGAGGCGCGCGCATTGGGCTTCTCGCACGGGGGAAGGATGGCCTGGAAGGAGCCCGGGCTGACGTTGAAGCAGACGGCGGCGAGGCGCTGGCAGTTTCGACGGACGTGGCTCACAGCGACGAAGTCGAGGCTGCCGCGGAGGCCGTCGAAAAGCGGTTCGGACCTATCGATATTTGGGTGAACAACGCGATGACCACAATATTCTCGCCCCTGAAAGAAATCACGCCCGACGAGTTCAAGCGAGCGACCGAAGTCACGTATCTCGGAGCCGTCTATGGCACGATGGCAGCCCTCAAGCGAATGTACCCTCGCAACCGCGGAACGATCGTGCAGGTCGGCTCTGCTCTCGCGTACCGGTCGATTCCGCTGCAGGCGCCTTACTGCGGCGCAAAACACGCCATCATGGGTTTTACCGACTCGTTACGCTCAGAACTCATTCACGATCAGAGCCACATCCATCTGACCATGGTGCAGATGCCAGCCCTGAATACGCCGCAATTCAATTGGTGCAAAACCCGCCTTCCGCGCCATCCACAACCGGTCCCGCCTATCTTTCAACCCGAAGTCGCTGCCGAAGCCATCGTTTGGGCTGCGCATCACAAGCGGCGGGAAGTTTATGTCGGCGGACCAACAGTGCAAGCCATCGAGGCCAACAAAATTGCGCCGGGGTTGCTAGATCTATATCTTGCTCGCACTTGCTACGATGGGCAGCAAACAGATGAACCGGTCAACCCCAACCGCCCAAACAATCTGTTTGAGCCGGTAGCCGGAGACCACGGCGCTCACGGAATCTTTGACAGCCGAGCGCATGACAACAGTGCGCAGCTTTGGCAAACAACCCATCGTAATTGGCTCGCAGTCGGATTGGGCGTTGTGGTGCTGGCATGCGCGGCCGTGCTGGGGGGCAGGCGATGGAGCTAATTCAGAGGAACAAACAAAAATCCGAGGCGTTGGGTTCAGGTCTTCGGCATGGTTCGGGCAAGTCCCTCCGACGGCGTCGCGGGATATTCGGGTTATTCCTGGCAGCAAGTGCGTCGATGAGTGTTATCGCGTTGTATCAACTGGGAATCCTGAGGCGCGTTCCGGAACCGGCCTTGCGTCGATTCGATTCCGACAATATCACTGGATCAGCCAAGGCTTATTCACTCCTCGCAACGCCTGATGCCGTTCTGGCTATGGGTAGTTATGCAGTGACCATGACCCTGGCCGCGATGGGATCGCCTGACAGAGTGAACAAACAACCGTTGCTTCCCATCGCGCTGGCGGTAAAGGTGGGAATCGATGCCATTGTGGCGGCGAAATATACTCTTGACGAATGGCGGAACCACGGCGCCTTGTGCTTCTGGTGTCTCCTTGCTTCCGCGGCTACGTTTGCTTCTGTTCCGCTGGTGATTCGGGAGGCGCGCAGCGCGGTTGTCCGCCTGACGTGATTTGGTACGGAGAGCGTCGAAAATCGGAGAAATCGTTTATGAGTTCAAAAAAGGCAAGTGGTCAGGTCGCTCCCGGACATCCGGGTATCACCGCACACTGGACCTCGAGCAGCAAGAGCGGCGTGGGGACTGCTGTCAGCAGGCAGAGTCGTCTGTGGTTTACGGTCTCTCACGGAATCATCAATGAAATCTATTATCCGAATATCGACTGTGCCGACACGCGAGACTTTGAGCTGCTCGTCGCAGACGGTTCAAGTTTTTTCTCCGAAGAAAAACGGGATACCGAGCACAAGATTGAACCACTCGCTCATGGAGTTCCAGGTTATCGACTGACAAACACCTGCAAGCGGAACCGGTATCGCATCGTAAAGACGGTTGTGACTGACTCTCTTCGCGAAGTTCTGTTGCAAGGGATCAGATTCGAACCGCTTCAGGGCTCTCTGAAGGATTATCGCCTCTATGCACTGTTGGCGCCTCATGTCAATGATCAAGGGCAAGGCAATGACGGCTGGGTGGACGATTACAAAGGTATACCCATGCTCTTTGCCCAAAGAGGTGACATCGTCCTCGCGCTGGCATGCTCGACTTCCTTCCTTGGCAGAAGTTGCGGTTATGTCGGCCGGAGCGACGGCTGGACGGACATAAGCCAGCACAAGCGCATGACCTGGTCCTATCCTCGGGCGATAGATGGGAACATTGCATTGACCGCGGAGGTCGATCTGCAAGCGTGCAGCGGAGATTTTTGTCTTGCGCTGGGGTTCGGAGAAACTCCCGCGGAGGCCGGACAACGTGCCCGAGCGACGTTGCTCGAAAAATTTGATTGCGTCGTAAAACGCTATGTCGATGACTGGCAGCGCGTTCAGAAGTCATGCTTGGACTTAAGAGGAGCTCAACAAAATGGCTTCGACACATACCGCGTAAGCACCGCGGTGTTAAGGACACACGAGTCGAATCGGTTTCCCGGCGGGATGATTGCGAGCTTGTCAATTCCCTGGGGTGCGTCCAAGGGCGATCACGACATTGCCGGGTACCACGTTGTCTGGCCTCGTGATTTGGTTCAGGCAGCCGGTGGTCTAGTCGCGGCAGGAGATCCGGACAGCGCGCGGCGTACTCTATTTTATCTGATGAGCACACAAGACGCTGACGGTCACTGGCCGCAGAACATGTGGCTGGATGGAACTCCCTACTGGAATGGGATTCAAATGGACGGGACAGGGTTCGTCATCCTGCTCGCTGACCTGCTGCGGCGCGCCGGCGAATTATCCGCCGTTGATCCGTGGCCAACCGTGCGGGCGGCAGCGGGATTCCTCGTGAAGCATGGTCCAGAATCCGAGCAAGACCGCTGGGAAGAGAATTCTGGTTATTCGACTTACACTATGGCGGTCGAAATCGCAGCTCTACTCGCTGCCGCAGATTTCGCCGACCAAGCGAAGGAAAGTGGCTTGGCCAACTATTTGCGCCAGACCGCTGATACCTGGAACTCCAACATCGATCAGTGGACGTACGCGACCGGCACACAGCTGGCTCATAAAGCGGGTGTCGATGGTTATTATGTTCGCATGGCCCCTCCCGAGGTCTTGAAAACTGGATCAGTTCTGGATGTCTCTCTGAAAATCAAGAATCAGCCTGCGGATAAGGGGACGTTGCCTGCAAGCGCTGTAGTGAGCCCGGACGCCTTGGCACTTGTGCGCTACGGCTTGCGCGCTGCAGACGATCCGCGCATCACGAACACAGTCAAGGTGATCGATGCCACGCTGAAGACGGAAGTTTCGACCGGACCCGTCTGGCACCGCTACACGATGGATGGCTACGGAGAGACGAGCGATGGCGGCCCCTTCCGAAGCGCGGGAATCGGCCGCGGCTGGCCCCTTCTGGCTGGCGAACGCGCTCACTACGAGCTGGCTCGGGGCAGTTCTGCAGAGGCGAGCCGATTGCTCGGTGTTATGGCAAGACAAACCAGTCCTGGCGGGCTCATCCCCGAACAGGTATGGGATGCGCCCGATATTCCGGGACGCGAGTTGTTCAACGGCCACCCTTCAGGCTCAGGTATGCCGCTGGTTTGGGCTCACGCAGAGTATGTAAAATTGGCGCGATCGCTACGCGATAAGCGTGTTTTCGACATGCCTCCGCAAACGGTACAACGCTATCAAGTGGAGAAAACCGGTTCTTCGTTTTCCGCTTGGCGCTTCAATCACCTGGCGAACCATCTTTTGCAAGGGACGAGTCTGCGCGTCGAGTTACTGGCGCGCGCACTGGTGCATTGGAGCGCCGACAATTGGAAAACGGTAACTGATGTGAAAACGGTGGATTCTGGACTGGGACTGCACTACGCGGATTTGCCGACAAGTAAACTGCCGGTTGGCGGAAAAGTTATTTTCACGTTCTTCTGGTCCGACGCCGGCAAATGGGAAGGAACGAATTGGGAAGTCGCTGTCGTGTCTAAGAACGCGTGACGATGTTGCGAAAAGATACTCGAGAAACGTTGCGGGAGTGAAGTGGAATCGCATCGCGGGATGCATCCATGCCAAGCGCTTCTCCATTTAATCCGGCCTCAAGTCTGGCGCAGCCAATCGCGCACTTGTTCCTCGTCTTGGGAATCGTGATGATGGCAATCTTCCTGTTGGTAACTGTACTTGTCCTTTACGCGTCATTCCGGTATCGGCAGCGTCCCGGAGCGGTTGAACCGCGGCAGGACTTCGGGCGCAAAGGATTGGAAGTCGCCTGGACCATCGCTCCGCTGATCTTGCTGGTCTACATCTTTACGATCACGGTTCACGCGATGCGCGGTGCAGATCCCGGTATCTCGACCGATCGCCAGCCGGACATGGTCATCGTGGGGCACCAGTGGTGGTGGGAGGCTCGCTACATGGCCTCTCATATTGTCGCCGCGAACGAAATCCATATTCCTGTCGGCAAGCTCTTGCTGGTCCGTCTTGAATCGGCTGACGTGATCCATGATTGGTGGGTGCCGCAGTTAGGGCGCAAGATGGACGCAATACCCGGACATCCCAATCTTTTTTGGCTTGAGGCCGATGTTCCAGGAACCTATCTGGGAACTTGCTCCGAATATTGCGGAGCAGAGCACGCCTGGATGCGCATCCTGGTAGTCGCACAGCCCGAAGTTGACTTCTTGCACTGGACGAAGCGCCAACTTGACGTGCCGCCAGCTCCATCCGCTGACAATGACGCTGCGCTTGGCGCCCAGCTGTTTCTCCAGCAACTTACCTGTGCGAACTGCCACACCATAGCGGGCACTTCCGCTGAGAGGAACAATCGGTCCCGACCTGACTCACATTGCTGGTCGTCAGACGCTCGCAGCGGGGCGCCTCGAAAACTCGCCCGCGAATCTTGCAGAGTGGCTTTCCAATCCTCAAGCCGTTAAGCCGGGCGTTCACATGCCGAATTTCGAGCTGACGTCCGGCCAGGTTCGCCAGCTCACCGCGTATCTGGAGACACTGAAGTGAACGGCTCGTCCTATATCCCGGTTGCTCCAGCGTTGCCCATCCCGCGAGAGAAAGAGTACATGTCCGGATTGCTGGGCTGGGTTGCAACCGTTGACCACAAGAGAATCGGAATCATGTACCTGCTGGTGAGCTTGATCTTCTTTGGTGCGGGTGGGATTGAGGCGCTGCTGATGCGCATTCAGCTCATGCGCCCCAACAATAACTTTTTGTCGCCGGACGCGTTCAATCAGATTTTCACGATGCACGGCACGACGATGATCTTTCTTGTCGCCATGCCGGTGCTCACAGGCATGGCCAATTACCTCGTGCCGCTGATGATTGGCGCGAAAGATATGGCATTTCCCCGGCTGAACGCGCTGTCTGTGTGGCTTCTCGCCTTCGGCGGCTTGCTTCTTTACTTCAGCTTTTTTGCGGGAGGGGCGCCCGCAGCCGGCTGGTTCAGCTACGCGCCGCTCAGCGAAAAACCCTATTCGTCATCCAGCGGCGTGGATTACTACGCTCTGGGCCTTCTCGTATTGGGAATTGCCTCCATCATCGCCGCCATCAACCTCATCGTTACCGTCTCCGAATTTCGCGCGCCGGGCATGACCATTCGCAGACTACCGCTGTTCGTTTGGATGGTCCTCGTCACGCAAGTCCTCATCCTTTTGGCGCTTCCCGCCTTGAATGCCTCGCTTTCTATGCTGCTGATTGATCGCCTCTTGAACGCCCACTTCTTCGTTGCAAATTCCGGCGGCTCGGCGGTCCTCTGGCAGCATTTTTTCTGGGCCTTTGGGCATCCCGAGGTTTATATCGTCGTACTGCCGGCTTTCGGAATGATCTCCGAAGTGATCCCCGTTTTCTCGGGCAAGGTCATCTATGGTTACGAATTCGTCGCAGCTTCCACCGTTGCGATTGCCGTGCTCAGCTTTCTTGTTTGGGCTCATCACATGTTCGCCGTGGGGCTAGGCCATCCGGTTGACTTGGTGTTCGCCGTGGGCAGCATGTTGATCGCGGTGCCCACCGGCGTGAAAATATTCAACTGGATCGCCACCATGTGGGGAGGGGCGATCCGTTTCACCACGTCCATGCTGTTCGCGTTGGGCTTTCTCGTGATGTTTACGATCGGCGGGCTCACAGGAGTTTCCTTCGCGGCATTTCCCATCGACTGGCAGGTGACCGATACCTATTACCTCGTCGCCCACATCCACTATGTGCTTTTCGGCGGCACGATTTTCGCGGTATTTGCGGGTGTGTATTACTGGTTCCCCAAAATCAGCGGACGCATGCTTTCAGAGACTCTGGGCAAATGGCACTTCTGGCTGATGCTCGCTGGTTTCAACATGACTTTTCTGGATCAGCACTTCCTTGGGCTGATGGGCATGACGCGCCGCACGTTTACGTATCCCGATCTGCCCGGCTGGGCCATCCTGAACATGATTTCTTCGATTGGCGCGATTGTGATGGGCCTCGCGGTCGCTCGTTTTCCTTTGGAACATCGCCGTCAGTCTCGCGCACGGCCAGGTCGCCGGCGACAATCCATGGAATGCCTGGACGCTCGAATGGGCAACTACTTCGCCGCCCCCGCCCGACAACTTCAATTGCTACCGCCGGTTCGCAGCCGTCGGCCGCTTTGGGATCTCACACACCCAGAAAACCCGGACTGGAAATATGGACGCTGATCGCGCTGAACGATTTATTAGCGCCGACATCAACAGGTTTGCCATGCTCCTTTTCTTACTTTCCGAGGCGGCGTTCTTCGCATTTCTCATCATCGCCTATGTATATTTTCACGGCGCCGTGACGTCAGGCCCGAGCGCGTCCAATAGTCTTGATCCTCTGAAGTCCGGAATGTACACCGTGGCCCTGCTTGCAAGCAGTTTTACCGTCTGGCGCGCAGAAAAGAATTATGACTGCGGCCGAGGGCGCGCGTTTGCCGGATGGCTCCTGCTAACGATCCTGCTGGGCGCTGTCTTCCTCTTCGGGCAGGGGCGCGAATACATTCATCTGTACCGTCTCAACGTAACTGTAAGTCGGAATATTTTTGGCACCTCATTTTTCACGCTTACCGGATTCCACGGATTGCACGTTTTCCTCGGGTTGATTGCACTCACGATTCTTTTTGGGATTGCGCTCGCCGACAAATCGAGCGCTCGACAATCATCGGCAGTCAGAACCATTGCTACGTATTGGCACTTTGTTGACTGGGTTTGGGTCGTGATTTTTTCTATCGTCTATCTTTGGGCCTTCGTTTAAAGGCTGACCTATGACTGGCTGGCAACTTTTTGTCTCGGCTTGGGATTGGGAACCTTCCGTGATCGTAGGATGCGCCGCGCTCATGCTGGTATATTTTCTGGCTCTGCGATTCAAGTTTCCGAAAGTGGCGTGCTGCTTCGTCGCTGGATTAATTATCCTGTTGCTCGCGCTTGTGTCCCCACTGGACACGCTCGGAGATACATATTTATTCAGCGCGCATATGTTGCAGCACATCCTGCTGATTTTGGTCGTCCCACCTCTGTTGCTGCTCGGAGTGCCTGCGGGACTCGCGAATAAGCTTCTCCACTACCCGCTCGTCGGTACCTTAGAGCGCGGATTGAGCAAACCGATTCTCGCGTGGACCATTGGCGTCGGAACCATGTGGATATGGCACTGGCCTCCGCTCTATAACGCCGCGCTGGCCAATCAACCTGTCCACGTCGTGGAACATTTGATGTTCCTCGTCAGCGCTGTGATCTTTTGGTGGCCCGTACTCGACCCAGTCGAGGAAGCTCGGCTGGCGCCTCGTTCGCGCGGTGATTTATGTTTTCGGCGCTTGTATTGCCCACTCGGTCCTCGCAATTCTCCTGACGTTTGCGCCCCTGGGACTTTATCCGGCTTATCTGCATCCAGCGGACACGCTCGATATCCTCCCGCTTATTCGAGATCGCTGGGGCCTTACGCCACGCGCCGATCAGCAGTGGGGCGGACTCCTGATGTGGGTTCCTGCTTGCCTTGTGTATCTTGGTTTCTTGCTTGCCACGCTCGCGCGTTGGTATCGAACTCCGGAAGCTGTTCCGCTTTATCGCCCGGCCAACGATGTCATTTTCGGCGAAAGACTTCTGAGGTGCCAGGAGAAGCTCATGACTGATAAGGCCGCAGCTGTTCACTCAGGAGGCTCTCACAGGGACGATTCGGCGAGCGACGCGCGTCATTCAAGAAACATCGGCGCGACCTTATGGTCCGGGGGTGACGGCCTTCTTTACTGTCTGTTTGCTGTGCGGAATCGCGGCACTAGACCGCTTGCTCCTCAAGTGGCGATCCCATTCTAAGCCAAGATCCCCGAAACGGGAGCAAAGACCCGCAAAAAATATTTTAGACCCGCGAAATTCAAACGTATCCAAATCGGACGACTCGCCGGCCGAGCCACATCCGCAAAATCTTTCTACCGCACATGATCAGGCAGCGAAAAGTTTAGAAGATACGCTAGCTCATGTTTCGTGGACTGAGCCGCGTCACTCAAAATATCCCTCGACCCACCTATAGCCCGGCGGTGATGGCGCTCGCAATTGTCTGTTTGCTGTGGGGCATCGTGACGACCTATCTGATTTCGTTGCTGGGGGTTGTTCTGTTTGGAATCGCTTTGGCTGGATGGATTGGAGAACTTCACCATGAACATCAACCCGGTTAATTCCGGATCGAACGACGCTGAAAAGGCCGCCCATCAAGTCAAGGATCGGCGCGGTTTTCTGAATAAGCTAAGCCTCGCCTTCATAGGCGTTGCTTCTCTCCTAGTCGGTGTCCCGGTCATTGGTTTCCTGGTCGCACCTCTTTTTCGACCTGCTCCCCGGCTGTGGCGCCCGGTAGGAGGCGTCGACGATTTCAATGTCGGCGATATTTCCGAAGTCACTTTCGACGAAACATCGGCGCTTCCTTGGGCGGGCCTGACCAGCAAAACAGCGGCCTGGCTTTACCGTCAAGACGAGCAGCAGTTCGTCGCCTATTCCGCCAACTGCAGCCATCTGGGATGCCCCGTGCGGTGGGAAGCAACTGCCAAACTTTTTATGTGTCCCTGTCACGGGGGCGTTTATTACGAAAACGGCAGCGTGGCAGCGGGTCCACCGCCCAGAGGATTGACGAAATACCCGGTGCGCATTCAGAACGGTCAAGTCGAGATTCTCACAAGTCCTGCGCCAATTACCTAATGAACAGCCGAATAAATCAGCCTATGCAGATTCTTTTACATCTTTGGAGCTGGTTTGACGACCGGACGGGCGCCTCCACCGTCTGGAAGGCCACAGCCGGTCACCTTGTCCCTCGTAACACCGGCTGGTGGTATGTGTTCGGCAGCGCCACGCTGGTGGCCTTCATTGTGCAAGTCGTCACCGGCATTGCGCTTGCCACTATTTACATTCCGTCCACCGCAAACGCCTACAGCACCCTGCAGTTCATCAGCACGCTGGCAAAGTGGGGACATCTGCTGCGCGGCCTCCATTACTATGGCGCTTCTGCCATGATTCTCCTGGTCGGAATTCATGTGACCCGAACCTATTTGATGGCCGCGTACAAGTATCCGCGTGAGATGAGCTGGCTGAGCGGCTCGGCGTTGCTGTTGTTTATCGTCGGCATGGGTTTCACCGGCCAACTGCTTCGATGGGATCAAGGTGCGTATTGGTCCGTTTACATTGCGGCGGAACAGGCCGGACGCGTGCCGTTCATCGGCAAGACCCTCGCCCATTTTATTCTCGCAGGTGACATCGTTGGCGGCGCAACTCTCAGTCGGTTTTTTGCCTTTCACGTTTTCTTCATTCCCATGCTGATTTTCGGATTCATCGGTGTTCATTTGTATCTCGTGATTCGCAATGGAATTTCCGAGCCGCCAAAGAAGGGCCGTCCTGTCGATCCGAAGACGTATCGCGCATGGTACGAAGACATGCTCAAGAAAGAGGGACACCCGTTCTGGCCCAATGCTGCCTGGCGCGATGTGGTCTTTGGAGTCGCGATGGTCTTGGTCCTGGTGGCCTTGGCCTGGGCCGTTGGGGCGCCTCATCTCGCGAAGCCACCGGATCCCACCATTCTTCAGGCAGAGCCACGGCCGGACTGGTATTTGCTGTGGTATTTCGCGCTTCTCGCTCTCACGCCGCCGAAGTTGGAAAATTACGTGATGATCCTGGCGCCCCTCTTGTTCGTCCTGTTCTTGATTCTTCCTCCGCTCGTCGCGAATAAAGGAGAACGTAGCGCGTGGCGTCGCCCGTGGGCAATCGGACTTGTGATTACATGCTGGATGATGATTGGCACTCTATGGATTGAAGGCAAAAAAGCTCCTTGGTCTCCTGAATTCCTAGCGGTGCCGCTGCCTGCGGACATTGTCCATGCGAGCAGCGGACCGTTATACGAAGGAGCAAAATTATTCCGTTCCAAGGGATGCGAGTATTGTCACACCGTTTCGGGATTCGGCGGGCATCGCGGTCCCGATCTCACCTATGTTGGAGATCGCCTTTCCGCCGATCAGACAACGATTCGAATCGTAAACGGCGGCACGAATATGCCGGCTTTTGGCGGTCTCTTGAAGAGTGAGGAATTGACAAACCTCGTTGCTTTCCTCGACTCACGGAGCGCACTCAGTAGGGATCAGCATTAAATGGACAGGACGGGGGCCCATGCGAATGCCCGCAGTTCCGGAAGTCCAAAAGGGGAAGCGTGCGATGAAAGCCATCGCAATCGTACCGGGACGGCCGGCTCGCGGTTGGTCGAACGGCCTGAGCCCTCCATCACCCAACCAGATGACATCAAGCTTCGAGTCATCCGCGTCGGAATCTGTGGCACCGATCGCGAGGAAGTATCGGGAGGCCGTGCCCAGGCGCCTGATGGTCAGAAGGAACTCGTAATCGGCCACGAAATGTTTGGCCAGGTCGCGAGCGTGGGCTCTTCCGTCACCCGCGTTAAGACTGACGACTTCGCCGTGTTCACGGTGAGACGAGGATGCGATGAATGCTTGTCCTGCCGGGTGGGGACGGTCGGACATGTGCCAGACCGGTAAATATCGCGAAAGAGGCATTCGAGGACTAGACGGCTACCAAACGGAATACGTCGTAGATAAAGAGGACTACGTTGTGCGCGTAGCGCCCGAACTGGAGGCAATTGGCGTCTTGCTCGAGCCGCTATCCATCGTCGAAAAAGCAATCGATGAAGCGTTGCGCGTGCAAATCGCGCGGTCTCCTGAAGCTGCTGTTACTCCTGACTGGCTGTTCGGGCGCAGGTGCCTCGTGGCCGGGTTAGGACCTGTGGGGCTTGCTGGCTGCGATGGTCCTCACCTCTGCGAGGCGGCGATGTTTACGGACTGGACGTGGTTGATTCCGCGAGCGCACGTCCAAAATGGCTAGATGGCATCGGCGGCCATTATGTGGATGGGCGTCAGGTCTCGGCAGACAAAGTCGAGAGTAAAATTGGATCGATGCAGTTGATCCTCGATGCCAGCGGTATTGCCAAGCTGGAATTTAGTCTGCTGGATGCGCTCGCTTTGAACGGGGTTTATGTCCTCACCGGCATTCCCGGCGGAGACCGTCCTCTGCAGATCGCTGGCGCGGAACTGGTCCGCCAATTGGTTCTTGGTAATCAGATCATGCTTGGCAGCGTCAACGCCGCTCGCGGCCATTTCCAAATGGCCGCGGATGATTTAGCGCAAGCCCATCTGCGCTGGCCAAATCACATCAACGGCCTAATCACTGATCATCATCCGGCAAGTCAGTTCGGCGAGTTAGCTGGGCCACCATCAAGCTAACACCATTAAGGAAGTGATCGAGTGGACGGCGGCAAGCACAGCACGCGTGAAGTCAAATTAGGGCAGCTAGTAAGGAGGAGGGAATGCCAGATTTCACATGCGCATTTTCGCAGCCCGGGAAACCCTTTCCACATTTTTGGGAGCATACCGTCGGAAGCGGCCATGCGCCCCTCGCATTGCGGGCCGACTGGCAGTCGCAACTGCGTCTTTGCCACAACGAATTGGGTTTCGAGCACGTTCGCTTTCATGCGCTGCTCTCAGAGGAAATGGAGACACTCCTTTGTGAGGAAGAGAAACTTCTGTACTCATTTTTTAACGCCGATCAAATAATGGATTTTCTTCTCTCGATCGGAATGAGGCCCTTTGTGGAACTGAGCTTCATGCCCAGCACTCTCGCCTCGGGCAACACGACCGTGTTCCGGTACGAAGCGAATGTAACCCCGCCAAAGGATTACGAGCAATGGGCAACTCTAATCGGCAAACTGACGGGTCACTGGGTCGAGCGCTACGGCGTGAACGAAGTGCGAAAATGGTTCTTCGAAGTATGGAACGAACCAAACCTTAAAACATTTTGGACCGGAACTCAGCAGGATTATTTCAAGCTCTACCGCTCGACTGTCGAGGCGGTGAAAAGCATCGACGCTTTGCTCAAAGTGGGTGGCCCGGCCACCGCAAAGAATGCATGGATTCCAGAATTTCTCGATTTCTGCGAGCAGAACAAAGTACCCGTCGATTTCATCACGACACATCATTATCCGACGGATGCCTTTGGAAAAATAGGTGCGGACACCGTGACGCAGTTAGAGCACGCGCCGCGCGGGATCATGCGCGAAGACGCGGCCAAAATCCGCGATCAAGCGCGCGGTTTGCCTGTCTACTACACGGAATGGAACATCTCATCGAATCCGCGCGACCCGCTGCATGACGAGACCTTTACTGCGGCATATGCCGCCAAGATCGTCATGGAAGCAACCGGCCTCGTACAGGGTTACAGCTTCTGGACGTTCAGCGATATTTTCTCCGAGAACTACTTTCCGTCCATCCCGTTTCAGGGTGGTTTTGGCCTGCTGAATATTCACGGGATCGCAAAGCCGGCGTACCGAGCTTTTGAGTTATTGCATCATCTGGGGACTGAATTACTCAGTGTCGAAGGAAGCCATGAAACCGTGAACGCCTGGATCGTTCGAAAGGAAAAGTCCGCGACGATCCTGCTGACGAACCATGCCATGCCTCGGCATCCCATTCAGACGGAATTATCAAATCTGCGCATCACCGATGGCCCGAAACCGAGCGTTGTCTACGTCGAAAAAATCGATGAGGATCATGCCAACCCGCGGCAGCTGTGGCGAGCCATGGGCGAACCGAAATACTTGAACGCGGTGCAGATGGAACAACTAAAGGCCGCTTCATGCCTGCTAAAACAAGCGCAACCGTGGACGTATGGACAGAAGAATATAGATTTGTCCCTCGCGCTTCCACCTCACTCCGTCGCGGCAATCACGGTTGAATTCGCATGAGTGCGTGACAAAAATGCGGCAGCCCCTCCCAATTAATTCACTGAATCCACCAGACGTCGCCATGTTGGATCAGCTTCAAAAAGAAACCTTCGGCTATTTTCTGCATGAATCGAATCTGGAGAATGGGCTTGTACGAGATAAGACGAAAGAAGATTGGCCCGCGAGTATCGCTGCCACGGGACTCGCTTTGGCTTCTTACCCGATAGGTGTCGAGCGCTCTTTTCTGACTTGAGACGATGCGATCAAGAGAACGCTTGCGACTCTCAGGTTTTTCTCGCACAGCCGGCAAGGAACGGAGGCGGATGCGACCGGATATAAGGGATTTTACTATCATTTCCTTGATATGCAGACAGGCCAGCGCGCCTGGAAGTGCGAACTGTCCACGATTGATTCCGCGTTTCTTCTTGCGGGAGCCTTGACAGCGGCCATGTATTTCGATCGCGATACACCTGACGAACGTGAAGTTCGCGAGCATGCGGATGCGCTCTACCGGCGCGCGGATTGGCAGTGGGCTCAGGACCATGGTTTCGCGGTCAGCATGGGCTGGAATTCTGAAACCGGTTTTTTGAAATATCGTTGGCAAGGATATGACGAAGCTTTACTGCTGTACGTGCTAGGGCTCGGTTCGCCGACGCATCCACTGGTAAGTGAAAGCTACTCGGCGTGGAGCTCCTCATACGAGTGGAAGAGGATATACGACATTGAATTTCTGTACGCAGGACCGCTCTTCATCCATCAACTGTCGCACTTGTGGCTGGATTTGCGTCGCATCCAAGACGATTTCATGCGGGAGAGAGGCATCGATTATTTTGAGAATAGCCGCCGGGCGACGCTCGTGCAGCAAAAATATGCAATTCGCAATCCCCATCAATTCGCGCATTACGGAGAACATTGCTGGGGAATAACCGCAAGCGACGGCCCTGGTCCTGCGACCTGCCGCATCGCCGGGATCGAACGGACATTTTTCGATTATGTGGCGCGCGGTGCGCCATTCGGCCCCGACGATGGCACGGTTGCGCCTTGGGCCGTTGTGGCATCATTGCCATTTGCACCGGAAATAGTCGTGCCTACGATCCGGCACTTTAATGAATTGCGCCTGAGCGAGATGAATCCATACGGCTTCAAGGCTACGTTTAATCCGACATATCCGGACAAAGGCGGAAGGCCCTACGGTTGGGTCACGCCCTGGCACTATGGATTGAACCAGGGGCCGATCGTCATGATGATAGAAAATTACCGGACCGGCTTCTTATGGCGATTAATGCGGCGTTGTCCTTATGTGATTGAGGGGCTGCGAAGCGCTGATTTCCGGAACGGTTGGCTGTCATGAACTATCTAATTGTTACATTCTGTGGGCTCTCGAAATGTACCACGCATGAGAATCGATAGGCTCGGATTCGGGAGGTACCCGGTGGAGATTCTCGACTTTCCGTTATGGCTCCGTGCAGCGCATTTCTTCAATTTCCTGCTCCTATCGCTTCTCGTCCGCAGCGGCCTCGAGATTTTGAGCGCACATCCAAGGTTTTACTGGAACGATCACTGCACGCCGGGTAGCGAGTGGCTCAAGTTCACTAACAAGCAGAGACCTAAGGACCAACTCTGGACGGCCAGTGACGAGGAATCCTCATTTCCGTCCGCGATTGCCCTGCCAGGCCACGAAAATCTAGGTCTCGGAAGGCACTGGCACTTCCTCGCGGATTTTGCATGGCTGCTGACGGGTTTGACATACATCGTACTGCTCTTCGTCACGCCGGAGTGGCGGCGCCTGATTCCGACTTCCTGGCAGGCCGTCCCGGACGCCTGGCACGCCGTGTTGAGCTACTTAACCTTTCACATCGTGGAAACGCCGGGAGCGTATAACGCATTGCAGCAGTTGAGCTACGCGGCCGTCATTTTCCTTCTCGCGCCGTTCAGCATTGCGACTGGAATTGCGATGTCCCCGGCCGTCGCCGCTCGCTTTCCGTGGTATATCAAACTTTTTCACGGACGCCAGAGCGCGCGCAGTCTGCATTTCCTGGCTCTTTGCTCGTTCATCATATTCTTCGTAGGACACGTCATCATCGTGGCCTTACATGGTTTCCGGACAGAATTGGCGATGATTGTTCTAGGGCAGACGCACAATCCGCATTTAAATCTGGCTCTGGTCGTCTGGCTTTCTGGGTTGACCGGCATAGTTATCATCCACGTCGTGACCACCGTCTGCTCCCGCCGCATTCCGCGCTTCGTTCAAAAACGCACTCAGTCCACCACGGAAGCGCTGCGCAAACTTTTATTCGGCAACGAAATCTCCGCGCAGCATTATTCCGCTGCAGATATCTCGCCCTACTTCTGGGTGAATGGCCGGCCGCCAGCAGAGGAATCCTATCTGGCAATGGCGCGCGATAAATTCGCAAACTATAGCCTGGAGGTCGGGGGCTTGGTCGCAAAGCCGCTGCATCTAACGCTGGCGGACCTTCACGCGATGCCGAAGCAAACTCAAATTACCAAACACTGCTGCATCCAGGGCTGGTCGGGCGTTGCAGAGTGGAGTGGTGTGTCACTGCATCACATCGTTGAACTCTGCCAACCGCTCTCCGCTGCCCGCTACATTGTCTTCTATGCGCTCGACAATAAATCCACGTCGGAACCGCATGCGCAGGGCCCCGGATATTTCTACGGCACGATTCGCATCGGGTTGGCCGATGATCCGCAAACTATTCTCGCTTACGAAATGAACGGCCAGCCACTCCCTATCCTCCACGGAGCGCCGCTTCGCCTCCGCGTGGAAACCCAGCTTGGCTTCACCATGGTGAAATTCATCTGCGCAATGGAGTTCATCGCGGACTACAAATCCATCGGCCAGGGACAAGGCGGCTGGCGGGAAGATTACCAGTACTTCAGCCAGGAGGCTGGGATCTGATTCAACAACCTTGACCTGGGTGGTGACAATGCGGATTAGCGGCTGATAGCACAGCGGACTTAGCGATCGGACGAGGAACCGAGAAACGAGGAATGAAATGATCAAACTGAAGCGATCATATGAGGGAAATAAATCATGAGGACTGCCGCAGCACCATCGGACTTCATGTGCAAACTGAAAAGTCGGCACGAGGTCGCCGAGGATACCATGGCCTTCCACTTTGAAAAGCCAACTGGTTGGACGTTCAAGCCTGGTCAGTATGTTGACATGACTTTGCTGGACCCGCCTGAGACGGATTCTGAAGGCAATATACGAAGTTTTTCGATCGCGAGCGCGCCTCAGGAAAGCACTTTGATGGTGGCGACGCGCATGCGGGACACGGCGTTCAAGCGTGCACTTAGGACAATGCCGCTCGGAACTCAAGTCAGGGTCGAAGGGCCATTGGGTTCCTTTACGCTGCATAGCAATGCGTCGCGGCCGGCGGTGTTCCTCGCCGGGGGTATTGGCATCACACCTTTTCGCAGCATACTCGTCAACGCCGCGCGCACGGGACTCGAGAATCGCATCGTGCTTTTCTATTCGAACCGGCGCCCTGAAGATTGCGCTTTTCTTCAGGAACTTCAAGAGATAGGAGACGACAACAAAAATTGCCAAATTATTGGGGTTATGACGGAAATGGAGAAATCGAAACGTCAGTGGAACGGCGAAATCGGTTTTGTAGACAAGGTAATGCTCGGCCGATTCATCCCGGATGTAGCGGCACCGATTTATTACATCGCCGGGCCGCCAGCCATGGTGGCCGCCATGAAAAAAACTCTCGCGAACGCCCGGGTGAACGAGGACGATGTCCGCTCCGAAGACTTTGCTGGCTATTGAACGAACCCAGGAGGCTGCCTAAAGTTTTGGATTTGCCGGCCGCCCGCTCGAGGCCAATTAATCAGGATGAAAAGAGAGGTGAAACATCATGGCACAACCAACGAAGAAAGAGTCTCAAGTGAGCCCGGTGGGGCACGAGATGATTGAGGACACGCTGGACACGCCTATTCTTCAGTGTGATCTTTTTAAGGAAATACAAAACCTTCACCAAGAAGATGCTTGGTTGCAGAGGACAGGGCTAGTTCAAAGACTCTTGTGAAGCATCCCGACCTCAGGATCGTCCTCCTCGCGATGAGGAAGAACATACGCATGTCTGAACACATGGCTAGTGCAACGATCTCGGTGCAGACTCTCGCAGGCCACATTCGCCTCAGGCTGCCAGATCGCACGGTGGACCTGCCCATGGGGCAGTTGCTCGTGTTGGACCAAGGCGTTCGTCATGATGTTGAAGCGGTGGAAGACAGTGCTTTTCTGCTAACGATGTCGTGGCATGGCCAAAAATCTGAAACAGACGAGGCTGGTTCACAGAAGTAAGTGCGTCCTTTGGAATATCGGGTGAAGATCTGGATCCGAATGGGAAGTGGTAGCCAGATTGAAATTCCTAATGAGGTCATTTGGATGGGGGCGTTACCCTCATTGCCTGCGATGAATTGGCAGGAAAAGAGGTATTCGTCGTTGAGAAAGATCAAGGTCGAGATGCCCGTTGTCTTTACGATTGGGCATTCCACGCGCACTTGGAAAGAGTTTCTCGATATTCTGCGGGCGCACCGCGTCGAGCGCGTCATAGATGTGCGTAGTATCCCGCGCTCTCGACACAACCCGCAATTCAACCGAGGGACCCTGCGCAGGAAGTTGCGGGCCGCAAGGATCGGCTACGTTCACCTGCGAAAGCTGGGAGGCTTGCGCCATGCGCGGCGCGATTCGCCGAACATGGGGTGGCGCAATACCTCGTTTCGTGGATTCGCTGATTACATGCAGACCTCGGAATTCGACGCGGGGTTACAGAGGCTGATCAAGTTGGCCGGGCTAAAACGGAGCGCATTGATGTGCGCGGAAGCCGTTCCCTGGCGTTGTCACCGTTCGCTCGTCGGGGATGCGCTTACTGTGCGCGGAATCCGGGTTGAGGACATCATGAGCAAAGCCCGGTGCCAGTTGCACCATGTGACTTCTTTTGGACGTGTGCGAGGCAATCGAATCACCTACCCTATTAGCAAGGCCAGTCGACTCCGGTTGTCACGCAGTCGCACTTCTCGAAAGGAAAACGGAGTTGGTAGTAAAGGTTGAATATCACGCCGTTTTTCTGGAAAGGTGCCGATGGATGTGCAGGCGTCTTTATAACGCTAGCGAAGATCCGCGTTCCTTGCCATTCACGGAATCGCTCATCAGGATGTCCAGTGATACCACGTTGAAAGTTCGCATACGATTCATTGATAAATGATTTGAGACCGATGCCAAGAACATTCAAAGTTGGCGACCATGTTGAATGGAACTCAGAAGCTGGCAGAGTTCGGGGCGTTATCTTCAAGAAAGTTATTTCTGACGTGCAGTTCAAAGGCTACGTGCATCATGCCTCGAAAGAGGAGCCTCAGTTCCTCATCAAGAGCGACAAGACCGACCACGTCGCGATTCACAAAGGCCGAGCACTGAAACTTATAGCAGCTCGAACGAAAAAGAAGCCGCGAAAGACCGGAAGAAGGCTCAAGCTGGTGCGATAGGTTCGCATCGCAGTTTTGAAGCGGTGTGCGTATTCAGATTTCATATCCCGTAGTCCGGTTTTAGGGACGTTCATTCAATTCAATAAGGGAATGGCCATGCTTTGGAATCATCGGTTCGGAGCAGACGCGTCCTGGAGTGAACCCCTAAAGTGAGACAGTTTCGTGATGCACAGGTTGCGGAATTGACCGCCCCGCATTTTGAGACAGCAGCGAAGTTGAATCCGAAAAGGTGTGAATGGACCTCGGGTCGATTTTTCCGGCCTGCTGCGGCCTAAAGTAACTCACTTGAACCTCTCAACACAAACGGCCTCATGGGTGAGGTCCTTTGCCATTTGGTTCATGCAGTCTTGAGCCGGCTTACAACCAGAGCCGCCATTGGTCTGGGTTTCCCATCAACCAGATAAGAAATCGGCCGGACTTGGGTACGCCATCCTGATTGTGGTTCCAAACGAAGTGCAACATCTACGCAAAAAGCAAGGGCAGCATAGTGGGCTTGCAACGCTTCCGCTTTGCCTGCGGCTGCGGCTGAATAGCGCACGTCGGCTTTACACTGAATCCTTGCCAACAATCGAGCGTCGGGAGAAGGCAATCCAGCTGAAACCGCAACGCCCGCTAATTTCGCCAAATTATGAATGTTTTCAAATGTTTTTCCTCGCTGTTCGATAAAGCCTTTCAGTACCTTCTCCACAGCTTGCAACGAAGCCCAGCGAGAAAATCCGTAGTTCGGGTTGTGGTCAGTCAGCTGCCTTGCAGACTGGTGAAGATCGTCGAGTGCTTCTTTGCTGTAGGGTGCTCCCTGGCAATCGTCCATTCGTGAATACCCGACCACGCCGCGAGCGTATACATCCAGCAATTCTATACATTCCTTATCAGTCAGTGACTTGACGAATTCCGGCGTCACCCCTTGCAGATAGTCGAAGAGATTTGTTTTGACACCGCCGGAGTTCACTGTGAGCTCCGGGCCAAAGTGGCTTTTTGGGAGCGTCGGATCACAATGTACGATCGCCGAACCGTAAAGGCGTGGAAGCCGCAAAGAGTAAAAATCGTGGCGAATCTCAGCCACTGTGTTTCCGAAATCCAGATTGCCTTTCAATCGGTCGCCATATTGGCGGGCAAACCAATCGAATATGCGAACCGTGAGCGGATCGCTCATGGCCATCGTCAAATGGAATTTTTGACAGAACAATCCCCAGCCACGTAGTTCGCGGCCGAACAGCTTGCTATTGCTAGCTCTGAGCTGCGTATCAATTGCCACGAGAGCGGTGTGCAAGTCCGAGTCTGAAATCTCGAAATCTACAGGTTTGAGCGCTTCATTCATTAGGTCACTAAGAACTGTCCCGACAGCTGATTCAGAGGAGAGATTCGATCCCAGCTCTGCGAGCTGATCATACCAAGCATTTGTTTTGAAGGCCGACGGGAAGTTCGTCGTATCCGACAGTTCTGTGTCCGTGTCTGCCTTGGCCGCTGTTCGCAGCCTGCGAAGCCATCGCAGTTTGACTCACCAAGGGGTTCACTTGCTGCTACAAAAGCAGGCGCGTCCCCTGTGCCAAAAGTGTGCCAGAATCCGATGTTTTCATGGCATTGGGGATAGCTTTGAGCGAAAAGCAGATTCCCCGATTTTTTGGAAACGTTAGTAGTTAGAAGTGATGGGTGGAGTTGTTGGAGTCGGTCGGTCCGCGCCCAAGGCAGGCGCGCTACCAGGCTGCGCTACGCCCCGACTGTGATGGTTTAATTCATTCTAAAGCACTTCCCAACTTTACTCCTAGTCCGTCTATCGTTTTCACCTCCGACTGTGCACGAACTGTGCACAAATGAGGTTATTGCACCGTGACTGTGCGCATCCGCATTGGCGCCGCCATCAGAGTATCAGCGGTGCCATTTCGTTGGCTCGACGATTGAGCTTACCAGTGCTTCGCGCGTCATCTGCAACTTCATTTGCGAATACTCCTTGAAGACTTGCGCCGTCGCTCTGGTGGAGCATCTGGGTCACCCATTCATCGGCTACGCCTTGGGCACTCAGCCTTGTGGCATAAGTGGAACGAAGATCATAGATGCGAAAGTAGGGCCAACTGATTTTTCAACAGGCTCAGTTCTTTGTGGGGCGGTCACTCTGCACTTTTGGGCAAGCGGTTTTGCTAGGGTTCCGAAAGATCATCTGGTAGGGATTTTGGGCAAGATATGGATTTCTGGGCAAGGGCGAGGAAAAATATGAAGCTATTTCCACCGGACTTCGGCTGACCCCGCGCGGTCGATTCTGAGTTCTGGGTTCAAAGATGCGACGGGATTCTACAGCATCGATCAACAGCACACAGGCGTCTGGTTCTCCGACGTTCCCGATGACCAGAAGGCAAGCATTTTGCTCGAAGTGAACATCGATTTGACTGAAGAAGAACTGACGCAGTACGAATATGGAGGAGTACCGGCATCGCCCCGACAAGGGTTGTGAGACCGGCTCCGAGCAGGTATTTGTCTTTTCGCCCTCGAAGAGATGACGACGGCTGTCGGCAACGACAGATCCCATATAGAGGGTGGTACGTAGTTAATTAATATACGAATTACTCTTAGGACACGCCAGGGTTCCTAAGCGTATATCTGTCCCTATTCGCACAGTTTGTCGCCCCGCTCAATGAGACGCTTGTATTTGTACCAGTGAACATCAAGGGCTAGCCGAAACGGGTAGGGACGCTGGGTCACAAGAACAGCGATGAAGCAGCGTAAGGACCAGGGGGAGTAATGATCAAAGCTGTAGAGTCTGCGAGAGGTCTTAATGAGATTGGTGGCGCTGTCACTGTTGAGAGCGTGGCGGACATTCTCGAACGGGAACTCCAACACGTGATTCAAGACTGGCTTTTTCGCGTCGATCAGGAGCCAGACCTAAATTGTGTTCCGCTAAACTATGAAGAGCGAACCGGCCATCTTCCTCAGCTCTTGCATGATGTGATCGCGCGGCTACGTCTATGTGCAGGGACGAAGGCTCCCATATCCGAGGCTGCGGGTATTCACGGGGATCTGCGCCGTAAGCAAGGCTATACAGTAGCGATGGCGGTAGAGGAGTCGCGCCTTCTGCAGGTCAGCATCTTTTCCACCCTGCACAAAAGCGTTAAGCATTTGGAATTCAGTCGGCTGCTTCCCGACATTGTCACGATCGCGGACGAGGTCGATGCGCAATTGAAACAACAGATGTTGCGCTTCATGGCTGCGGACGCCGGGCTGAACGTCAAGCGCGGGCAACCGACCTTGGACGGATTAAATTAAATGTCAAACTTACTACCGATACCGGCGAGACCGGCGAGCACCAACGATAGCGACCAATGCGTTCTGCTGATTGAAGGTAGCGCCTACGATGCTGCCAGAATCTTAGGCGAATTGCGTTTGGCACCCACCGAAAGACTACATGTCGAATGGCTTACCGAACTATCGAGCGGGATAAAGCGCCTACGTAATGGCGGGGTTGCGGCCGTGCTTCTTGACCTGACCTTGCCCGATAGCCAAGGCGTCGAGACGTTCGACAAGCTTTTCCATGCGGCGCCTCGGGTGCCAATTTCGATACTAAGCTTCAGCGAGGCAGAAGCATCAGCCAGGCAAGCAGTCCAGCACGGGGCCCAGGACTACGTGATCAAGAACCAAGCCGATGGCTACCGTTTAAGGCGCATGGTGCGTACCATGATCGATCGCCGTGCTGTGCTAGCAACCTCGTTGACAAATGAAGCTGCCAACGTGGTCCTGGATGCTATCGGCGAGGCCGTGCTGCGCGTGGACATCTGCGGTAACGTCATCTATCTAAATGGTATGGCCGTAAAGATGACCGGCTGGTCACGCGAGGAAGCTCTGGGGCGCCCCGTCGCGGACGTGCTCCGAATCATCGATCGCGCCAACGGCGCAATGGTTCGCGAGGCAGTGGAGCTCGCCATACAAGAAGATAAAACCGTCAGGCTAACCGCGAACTGCAAGAGCTGCGTCCTCATTCGACGAGACGATCTCGAGTTCGGGATTGAAATTACCGTGGCGGACACCCATGACAACGATGGGACGGTATCCGGCGCGGTGGTGGCTTTCCGCGACGTGAGCGCGGCCCGAGCCACATCCGTCGAAATGTCGCACTTAGCGCAACACGATTCCCTCACGGATCTGCCCAACCGGATACTCTTCAAAGATCGGCTGACCCAGGCGATTGCCTTGGCTGTGCGCCAGGACAAGCAACTGGCCGTGATGTTTCTCGATCTAGATCACTTCAAAAAGATCAATGATTCACTGGGCCACAACGTAGGGGACCAGTTGCTGCAGTCGGTTGCCGAGCGATTGGTCGCTTGTGTTCGCCGGACTGACACGGTAAGCCGGCTGGGCGGGGACGAATTCGTTATTCTCCTTTCCCAAGTCGCGCGCGGCGAGGACGCCGCCATCACCGCGCAGAAAATCATCAGGGCCTTGGCGGTTCCGCACTCTATCGATGGCAAGAGTCTGGATATCAACGTGAGCCTTGGGATAAGCACGTTCCCGATGGATGGTCCCGACGCGAAGACCTTAATGGATAACGCGGATACCGCGATGTACGACGCTAAAGAACACGGCCGGAATAACTTTCAGTTCTTTCGGGAGGACATGCACGCGCGGCTTACCGAGAAACGTTCACTCGAAGCGGATTTGCGCTACGCGCTAGGGCGGAACGAATTTGTGTTGCACTACCAGCCCAAGTTCAATCTTCAGACCGGAGTGATAACTGGGGTAGAAGCGCTTCTACGTTGGACACATGCGCAGCGAGGAATGATATCTCCAGCGGAGTTCATCCCTATTGCGGAAGAGTGCGGGTTGATCGTACCGATAGGACGGTGGGTGCTTTTAGAAGCATGTAGACAGTCCCGAGCATGGAGCGATGCAGGGCTTGGAGTTGTCTCAGTGGCAATCAATGTGTCAGCGGCCGAGTTCCAGGACAAGGACTTTCTCTCTGGTGTTCGCGCGGTCCTGATTGCGACGGGAGTGGAGCCTGTCAATCTGGAGCTGGAAATGACCGAGAGCGCGCTGATGGAGGACGCCGAGTCCACCTTAGTCGTATTGGGTGCGCTAAAGGCAATGGGCGTGCAGTTGGCCATCGACGACTTCGGAACCGGATATTCGAGTTTTACTTACCTGCGGCGTTTTCCGGTGGATGCCCTAAAGCTGGATCAATCTTTTGTTCAGGAGATCACTGTGGACCCCGTCGATGCGGACATCGTCAGCGCCATGATCGATATCGGCAAGAGTGCGAGGTTGCGGGTAATTGCAGAAGGCGTCGAGACATATGCGCAACTCACTTTTCTTAAGCGTCACGGGTGCACCGAGGGACAAGGCTATTATCTCGGGCGTCCGGTCGCTGCGGGATCTGCGGCAAAGCTACTGCAGGCCGGAATTCTGCAAGTGATGCACGTCCCCCTCGAAGATCATCTCGACCGGACATCTTCAAGCCTCACTAGGGTGCCGATCACCAGGCCCCATGTAGAAAGCCTGTGACACCGATGGGGAGCGGAAATAGACCATAGCTTGTGCCACCTCGCCTAATCTCTCCCGGGGAACTCGGCTTTGTTGGCTGGCATTGGCTCCTACCAGTGTCCCATCCACCGCCAGATTCCGCCCTTCGAGGAAACCCGTCTCTAAACGACGGCACACGATTTCCTCAAATACTTTCCGAAATGTACCCGACTGCCGAAATCGACCATGGCGATTCTTGGAGAACGTCGAGTGGTCGGGAATTTCGTGGTCAAAGCCGAGACCAAAGAACCAACGATACGCTAGATGCATCCGCACCTCATCCATTAAACGCCGTTCACTGCCGAACTGAGAAGCTTCTGCCGGAACGAAGAATGCATGGAAAAGCTCGCGGCTCGACTTTCACAGGAAGGTCGCGTAACGACCCTCCGTAAACCCAGTTCGGCCCAACTCTGCCAAACCGCGTTCACTAAACCATGCCTGCGAGCACCCCACGCATGTAGGCAAAGCTGCTCGCAACTCCCGGCATCGGATCATCCGCGTGCACTTCGTATTCCAGGTCCACGAGCCCCTTGTACTTCGTCGCGCTAAGGGCCTCAAAAATCCCTCGCACCGGCATCTTCCCTTCCCCGACAGCCACTTGGCTTTCCTTGCTCTGGAAATCCGTCAGGTCTTTCATGTGCATATTGAAGAGCCGCGGCCCCACCGCGTGGATGGCCTGCACCACGTCGGTACCCGCGCGCACCGTATGCCCTACGTCAATGCAGCACCCGATGCGCGGGTCCATGCTTTTAATGTCCTTCAAAATATCCAGCGGCGAATGCCACAGCTTGTCCTCGGGACCATGATTGTGGATCGCGATGCGAATGTCGTACTGCTTCACAAACTTTTCGATGCGTGGCAGGGTTTCCGGCGACGGGTCCCCGGCCACAATTACCGGAATCGCCGCCCGTTTGCAGTACTCGAACTTACTGCGAATGTCTTCGTCTTCATCCTTCTCGAAGTAGATTGCTCCGGCGGCATGAAGCGCGATCCCCGCGGCAGCATAGTCAGCCAGCGCTTTCGCCTCCTCCTGCGGGTCCATGGGCAGATGATCCTTAACATCCTTCGCGTTGAGCGCGTTGACGTTCAACTGCTTCATGAAACCGATCATCTGCGACCGCGTAAAGTTGCGAAACGTGTAGCTGGCGAGCCCCAGCCGCACTGCCGAAACAGCACTGTTCGACGACGCAGCCTCCGCTAACCAGCAGGCGCCAGGTAACGGAACAAAGCAAGCAGCACCAGCGACAGCGCTGGAGCGTACAAAACTACGCCGAGAGAATATCTTCTTCACAGCAGCACCTCACAATCCGCCCTCGTAACACAGCCGTCCTGGCACAGCCACTCCCGGCGGTGGCGGCCCAAATCTCAATTCCTACTCGGCCAAAAAAACACGAGCACGATGTCTGCCCGTAGGGATGTTGTGGTTTGAATTCCGCCGTCACTAATGCCACCCTACAGATGCGGCGCCCAACCCTTCTCATATTCCCGTCCCCACATCCCCATAGCCGACGGATCGTTCAAGATATGTCCGTTGCTCGTATCCAGTTGCAACTCCCGCTTCACTTCCCAAGCAATGTTGGAGAGCTGCAGCATGGTAACCGCGACGTTGCCGGTCGAGACCGGAGCGCGCAGCTTTTCGCCGCTCCGGATACCCGCGATGAAGTTCGCGAAGTGCGCGTCCGTCATGGAATCCGCACCGATCAGGTCGTTGGACGAGCTCGAGCTGCCCACTTTGTATTCGCTGGTCTTGTTTCCTTTCAGATCGTAAATCTCATAGCCACCTCGATCGACGATCACCGAGCCGGTAGTCCCGACGATCAGCGAGCCGCGATCGCGGTTATAATACTTCACCCCCGAGCAGCTCTTGCCTTCCCATGAGAGCAGCTTGTCATCGTACGCAAAACTGGTCACCAGCGTGTCGTAGAACTGCCAGTCATCCTTGAACTGGTACCTGCCCCCCGACGCGGTAACCGAATTGGGATAATCAACGCCCAGCGCCCATCGGCAGACATCCACTTCGTGCGTTCCGTTATTCAGGGTCTCGCCCGTTCCGTAAATTCTGAACCAGTGCCAGTTATAAGGCTGAACGTTGTCCTTGTATGGCTGTCTCGGCGCGGGCCCTTGCCACAGATCCCAGTCCAGCGTAGCCGGCACCGGCGCTTCCTTCCCGATGCCAATCGTCTTTCGAGTGTTCGCGTACCAGGCTTTCGCGAAATACGCCCGCCCAATCAGCCCGGAATGAATCTTGTCGACGATCTCGATGGTATGCGGCGAAGAGCGCTGCTGAGTGCCCATCTGCACTAGCTTCCCGTATTTCTCTTGCGCCGCAATCAGCAGCGCACCTTCTGCCGGATTGTGGCTGCACGGCTTCTCCACGTAGACGTGTTTGCCAGCCCGCAATCCAGCAATGGCCATAGGTGTATGCCACTGATCGGGCGTGGCAATGGAGATGGCATCCACTTCCTTCCGCTCGAGAATCTTGCGGAAGTCTGTTTCCGCCTCCGGCGCATAACCTAGCTCGTGCTGCGAAGCATCCGCGAACTTTTTAAGGATGTTGCTCTCCACGTCGCACACATGCGACACGCGAGCCGTGCTTTGATTCGCCTTGAGCGAAGAGAGATGAGCGTAGCCCCGCCCATTCAACCCGATGACCGCAAAATTAAGCCGATCGTTGGAGCCAACGATCTGGGCATAACTCTTTGCGGTCGACGCAATGGCTAGCCCGGCGGCGCCCACGGCAACCTTGTCGATAAATTCACGTCGAGTAATCATGCTGCCTCCATCCTCGCTCCGGTCATTCCCTCAATCGCTGGCAATCGGACCTGCTTCTCATTGACGTCCGGTTCCGCCCGCAGTCGCTGCCTAAGGTAGCGAGACAGAGGTCGAAGCGCAAGCATACGCTTAGCGCCTCCATCATCACTCCGCCGGCGAACTGACGTTGCTTTCGTTGTTTCCCGGCGGCTTGGAGAATTCGTATCAATGTTCACTGGAAGTGATCTCTTCCACGACCCCCTCGCAAATGACAGCCTCGCGCTAGGGTGAGATCTCTGGCGAGCGGGGAACGGCAAGAGGTGGAGAAATCGAGACGCACCAGGGTGTGCGGCTACGCTCCTCTATGTACATGAAAACAATCGACGGAAAATTCCCGAGCCGCACCAAAATGTGTTTTTTACCTGCCGAGTGGGCGAAGGGGTCTTCTCAGTTCCTATACGTAGTGCCGGGCGAATCCCCGACCGGCGAATTCGTAGCGTGGCCTACTTAGCAGGGGCGACGTTCGCGCTCCAATCTTTAAACGCGAACTTCTTGCTCACGTGGGTGAACGGTTTTCCGTCGACTTCCACGTACGGATAAATGAAATAGTTGAGCGGCGGGCCGGTCTGCGGCGTCGCCAAGGTGAGATCGCGGCCCACGCTGAATTGCACCCGGTTGGCGTCCAGCGCCCCGAAGAAGAAATCCTTTTTTGAGGGATCCTTCCACGCTTCCGAAGCGTCGATGGGAACCCAGCCGTAGCCCTTCAAATAAAACTCGGCCCAGCAATGATAGCCGCCGATTTCGCCGGCCGGCTTGTCTGCCGCTAGCGGCAATCCAATTTCAAATTTCGCGGGAATTCCGGCCGCGCGCGCCAGCCCGATAAAAAGGGAATGAAAGTCGGAGCAGTTTCCGCGCTTGGCGTCGCAGGCCCAGACGATGTCGCCGTTGCAGCAGCCCGCCGGAGTCTTGTCGTAGGTCATGTTCGCGATCACGTAATCGTAAATCGCGCGCGCTTTATCGAGATCGGTAGTCTTGCCGGCCACGACCGTAGCCGACAGTTCCTGGATTCGCTTATCGAGTGGCACCAAGCGATCGGGCTGGAGCCAGCGATCCAGGTTTTCTTGAGCAGAAGTGGGGCCGTCGCCGTTCGTTGCCTCTGAGAAATTATTGTGAACGTATTCGCTGCGGCGAACCGTAAACACCATGGTGATGGGAATATCCGTTACCTCCGGATTTTTCACGTCGATGTGTACGATCTTGTTCCCGTATTGCGAGTCAGTAAGGATTTTCGACGGGACGGGCGAACTCACCTTGCCCTTGATTATCTTTTGATTGTCGTCGCTCTGCGGATAAGGGAGCCAGATTTCGATGCGCTTGCTATTGGCGGGGATCGCACTCACTTGCGCCGAGTAGGTGATCTCCACGGTGCGCGTTTGCGGTGCAGTTTCCACCGGCGCAGCGGGCGAGCCCCAAAACGTCGCCAGCACTGTGGTTCCCAGCACCGCCAACAAACTCGAAATATAGGAAATTTTCATGGCCCGTTATTCTACTCCGGTCAGCGCCACAGCCAAGCGAGAAAGATGGAGCCGGATCGCCGCCGGCGCCCGGCGCGATCGCCGTTTGCCCAGCGCATGTTCTCGGATGTCGCGCTATACTCCATCCCACTCGTACTTATGCCTACGCCGCCAAAACTGCGTATCCTGATCGCTGACGACTCCGCACCAGTCCGCCGCGGCATTACTGCCTTGTTGCTGGCCAACGCGGGCTGGGAGATTTGCGGCGAAGCTGCCGATGGGCCCGAGGCCCTGCAGAAGACCGTTGAGCTCAAGCCCGATCTCGTTCTGCTCGACATCAGCATGCCCGGAATCAGCGGCCTCGACGCCGCGCGGATGATTCGAGAGAGCGTTCCCGGGACTCGCATTCTGATCATGAGCCAGCATGACACCGCGCATATGCTCCCAGGAGTTCTCGACGCCGGAGCACAAGGCTGCATCGATAAAGGGAGCCTCAGCATCGACCTGTTTCCCGCGATCGAGTCCTGCTGTAGCCAGACCTGAATTCGCGCATTGAGAGCTTGCAGATCCAGTGCCACCGAAATTCCGCGGCTTCCGCGCGGCCTTCCTCCGTCCAAACCGCTTGACAATTTTTCCCCCGCATCCTATAAGCAAGCCAGCTTGGTGAATTAGGGAAGCCGGTGTAAATCCGGCACGGCCCCGCCACTGTAAGCGTGGAGGGCCGGAGCGAACCATGCCACTGAGGCGATACGGCCTTGGGAAGGCGGCTCCGGTCCAATGAAACGCAAGTCAGGAGACCGACCAAGCCCACATCTACTCGCACCATTGCCTACGGGGCATTGGCGTCGATTCTGTGGAGCCGCGCATCCGGCAGGCTAATTATCGAAAGGGTGGTGGTGTCGCTGGGGAGGTAGTCTCTCTATTCCACTCGATCACGGCCATCCAAACATAACGCCAGCCGCGCCGTTCGTTCCATCGGTGTATCCAGAGACGGGATTCGCTCTTTCCAGGGCGAAGGAGAGATATTTTGATGATCGGAACTTGCCGCAAGCAACTCCTACTATCCATGGTCGCGGCGTGGCTTGTGTGCGCGAGCGTGTCATCGTCCGTGACGTTGGCAACATTGCGCGGATCGGTTTCGGATTCGCTGTCGCAGCCCATCGCTAACGCGAAGGTGACGTTGCTCCTCGAAGGCGCGGAATCACGCACAACACAAACCGACTCGCAAGGCCAATTCGAATTCGCTTCGTTGAATCCCGGCCGCTACCGCGTGCGCGTGGAAGCGCCGCGGTTCACTGTTCTTAATAGCGATATCACCAATCTCGGCCCTGGAGAAGTGAAGACCCTGGGCCTTTCGCTAACCATCGGAACGCTGCCGCAGAGCGTGGTGGTTTCCTCGACCGGCACCGAAACTCGCATCTCCCAGGTCGGTGCTTCCCTGGACGTCGTGGACCAGCAGCAATTCAACGATCTTTCCACTGTGAGAATCGATCAGGGCCTGCGCGCGATTCCAGGAGTGCAGTTCGTCCAGTCCGGGCCGCCCGGCAGCACCACCTCGCTGTTCGTTCGGGGTGGCGACTCCGATTTCAACAAAGTTTTGGTCGACGGCATTCCCATGAACGACATCGGCGGCGACGTGGAGTGGGCCAACCTGGAATCCAGCGGCGTCGATCAGGTGGAAATCCTGCGCGATCCCAATAGCGTTATCTATGGAACCGACGCGCTGAGCAGCGTGATCAACATCACCAGCCCTCACGGAACTTCGGAAATTCCGGAGATTCGCTACTCCGGCGACGGCGGAAATTTCAATACCTACCGCAACGATGGTTCGATTGCCGGCGCCTACCGCTCCCTGGATTATTTTTCCGAGTTCACTGACTTTGACACGCGCAACGGCACGCCCAACAGCGCCTTCCACGAATTCACCTACTCCGGCAACGCGGGTTGGAAACTGAATCACACCACCAGTCTCCGCTTCACCGTCCGCCGCACCACCGTGGACCTGGGAGACCCCAACGCGCTCGACTTCTACGGCGGTGTCTTCGACACGACCTCCCAGCGAAATCACAATTTGTATTGGGGCGTCACCCTGCAGAACCAGACCACCCCGCGCTGGCACAACCTGTTTCGATTTGCTTCCACTACTTTGAATTACGCTTACATCGATCCATCTCCGTCCGGCACTCCCTTCGATCCTTTTGTCGGCACACCGTATGACGTCGGACCAAATTATCTCGGCAATACGGTTACGATCAACGGCGCGAATGGATATAGCGTCACCGGCCAGGCCATTTTGGATTACGCCGGCGTCTATCCGGAAACCTACGATACGCAAACCACGCGCCGTTCGTTCTACGCGCAGTCCGACTATCAAATTCATCCCCAACTCAGCGTCACCGGCGGCTTTCGCTACGAATACGAGAGCGGCATCGAGAATTCCAGCGGCTCAATCACCTCTACCGACCGCAACAACTACAACGCGTTTGCCGAAGCCAACGGCAATCTCGGCCATCGCTTGTTCGCTACCGCCGGAGTGGGCTTCGACCACAACGCCGTCTTCGGATTCGCCGCGACTCCTCGCGTTTCCGCCGCCTACTATCTGCGGCGGCCGCAATCCGGCTCGGTGTTCAACGAAACAAAATTGAAATTCAATTTCGGGAAGGGAATCAAGGAGCCCAGCATCGCCGATCAGACGGAGTCGCTCTACGCCCTGCTGTTGACGCTCCCGGACGGCCCCGAGTTAATCAAGCAGTACAACATCTCGCCCATCGGCGCCGAACGCAGCCGCAACTTCGATTTTGGACTCGATCAGGGCCTGTTTGGCAGCCACGCGCGATTCGGCATTACCCTGTTCCAGGAAAATTTCTACGATCTGATCGAGTACGTCGACGCCGGGGTTCTCCCGGAACTGGGAGTGCCGCCCACCATTGCGGCGGACAGCCAATTCGGCGCCACCATCAATTCCGATTCCTACAAGGCTAAGGGCGCCGAATTCGAATTCAACTCCAATCTCGGCTACGGCTTGCATATTCAAGCCGCTTACACCTACCTCGACTCGGTGGTAACCAAGTCATTCACCGGCAGCGCGGTGTCGCCGGCCTACAATCCCGATTTTCCCACTATCCCGATCGGTGCGTATGCCCCGCTGGTTGGCGCGCGCCCATTCAATCGCTCTCCCCAGTCCGGAAGCTTGATCGTCGACTACACTCGCAAGCGCTTCGGCACCGCACTCTCCGGCTACTTCGTCGGTCGCCGCGACGGCAGCACGTTCCTGAGCGACGCCTACGAGGGATATACGATGCTGCTGCCGAATCGCAATTTGCAAGCAGCCTACCAGACCGTAGATTGGAGTGGCCGCTACACCTGGAACCGCCACCTGGAAACCTATTTCGCGATCACCAATCTCCTAAGCCAGCACTACCAGGAAGAGATCGGCTATCCGTCGCTGCCCCTAGCTTTCCGCCTAGGAATTCGCCTAACAATCCTAGGCCCATCAGACCATTAGCCAAGCAGGCCCAGGTTTTTGGAACGGTGGGTATTTTGAATTTTCTTTGGTTTCAGCTTTCGCTTCTACGTTTTTATCTTTTCCGGTGCCCCATTCTTCCCAGGTTTTGGGAAGGGGTGGGCGTTGTGACCGAGACAGCTGCGTCGTTTCGTTTTGGCCCGCGCCTAACGTTTAGCGGTTGCAGTGCGTGCTGGCAGTTTCCACCCAAGGGTCTTATCCGCGGAGTAACACAGTTTTTCGAGGCCGCACTCCACGCAACGCGGATTCCGGGCCACACACACCCGGCGTCCGTGCCAAATCAATTGGTGGGAAAAGAGGATCCACTTATCCTGCGGGATAATCTCAATCAGGTCCTGCTCGATTTTCTTCGGGTCCTCGTGTTCAGTGAGGTCCAGCCGCTGTGAGAGCCGCTGGACATGGGTATCCACAACGACTCCGGAAGCGATTTTGTACGCCGTGCCCAGCACTACGTTGGCGGTCTTGCGCGCCGCGCCCGGCACGGTAAGCAACTCCTCCATCGTCCTCGGCACTTGGCCATCGAAGTCCTTGAGTAGTTTCTGCGCGGCCCCGATGATCGATTTGGTCTTGTTCCGAAAAAATCCAGTCGAGCGAATTTCATTTTCCAGTTCCGCCGGGTTGGCGTGCGCAAATTCCGAGGGTGACCGGTATTTCTCAAAAAGCGTTTTCGTAACTATGTTGACGCGCACGTCGGTGCACTGTGCGGACAGAATGGTGGCGATCAGCAACTCGAAAGGGTTGCGGTGCTCCAGCGCGCAGGTAACGTTTGGATACGCTTCGTCCAGCTTCTCCAGAATCTGCCGGACGCGCTCCGGATTCTTCCCGCGAAGCTTGGAAGGCGGGCCCAACTTGGTTGGGATAGACGGCTGGGGCAGGGAAGTGGCGGGCTTCGATGTGGCGCCGCGCCGCGCCGGTTTCTTCTTCGAGCGAACAGGTTTGGTCTTGGGTCTTTTGGCAGGCATTGGTGTGCGAGCGGAAAATATAGCACACCGCCGCTCTAACTTTTCGGCGTACTACGCGGCATGGAAACACTCGCAGTCTAAAATAGGGAAGGTGCTAGGTCGACTCGCCACCCTTCCCAGAACCAGGGAAGAATGGGGCACTCGGAATAGATAAAATCGTCGAACCTAGAAGCAAAAGTCAAAAACACTACTTCGCGATCAGTAGGCTCTGCGCGAACGACCACTCCCGATCGGTCCACTGTGCCTTACAATCGAAACCGGCGCGCTCGCCCATCTCCACCACTTCGTCGCGGTTGTATTTGTGCGAGCTCTCCGTCCAGATCGATTCACCGGCGGCAAACAATACCGAAAGATTTGCCGCGGGTATCCGCACCGTTTGGCTGATCGTGGGTCGCAGATGCATTTCCACGCGGCGCTCGTTTTCATCGAACCGCACGCAGTGCTTAAATCGATCCAGGTCGAAGTCCGCTCCCAGTTCGCGGTTGATTCGCGCCAGCAGATTCTTATTGAACGCCGCGGTCACCCCGGTCGGATCGTTGTACGCGCGAATCAGGTCCGGAATCGGTTTCTCCAGATCGGTCGCCAGCAACAGCGAATCGCCAGGGAAAAGCACCTGCCGCACCTGGCGCAGAAATTGCGCGCCCGCGGGGCGGTCGAAGTTGCCGATGGTGCTCCCCAAAAACAGGACCATCAAATGATCCTGTGGTTTCCGCCGCGCCGCCACTTCCACCAGGCCGTCCAGATACGCGCGCTCGAATCCGACGATGCTCACCGACTCAATTTGTCCCAGGTCCAGCTCGCAGTGGTCCAGGGCGGCACGCGAAATATCGATAGGGTAATAATCCACATCTTGCCGCCGCGAAAGCGCTTCCAGCACCCAACGTGTCTTTCGTCCGGTGCCGCTGCCGAGTTCCGCGACTACCACCGGCTTGGGCAACAGATCGATCATCTCTTCGGAATAGCGCTCCATCAGCCGTTCTCCGGCGCGGCTCAGTCCGTATTCCGGCAGCAAGCAAATCACTTCGAATAGCGCCGACCCGATTTCATCGTACAGATACTTCGAAGGAAGCTCTTTTTGTCCCGGCCGGTCCAGACCCTCGCGCACTTCCCGCGCGAACTCGGCACGGTGCGTCGAGGAAACACTTTCGCTAGCCATGCGTGCCGCAGTGCTCATAAATTATTCCTCGACGCAACGAAACGTCGCGTACATGTAAGGGTAGTTCGGTTGAAACCAGTTTCGGAACGGACGCCGGAGAAAGCACGCAGCGGTGCGCGCCGATCCGCCCTTCATCACCCAATGCCTGCCGTCGAAAAAATCCGCGGAGTATCCGCGATAAAACGGAAATGGCTCGAATCCTGGGAAAGGAGCAAATAGCGTTGATGTCCACTCCCATCCGTTGCCCAGCAAATCCTGAACCCCGAATGCGCTCGCGCCCGCGGGATGCGCGGTCACCGGCGTTGGATCCCAATGCGCGCAATCGAAATTGCCGCGCGTCCGTTCCGGGGCGCTATCGCCCCAGGGGTACAGCCGCTCGGACGAACCGTCCGCCAGTCCATACGCCGCGCGATGCCACTGCGCTTCGGTGGGAAGCGATTTTCCCGCCCACTTGCAGAACGCGGAGGCTTCCGCGTGGCTTACGTAGACCGGACAATCCAGGGCCAGCGGAACTTCTTCAAACATTCCACGATACTTCCACTCGTTGCCGCGGCGAGCCCAATACAAAGGATGCTCCAGGCCGCGCAATTGCTTCCACGCCCAGCTCTGGGCTTCCCACAATTCGGAATTGTGATAGCCGCCGCCGCGGACAAACTTCAGAAATTCGCCGTTGGTAACCGGGAACGCGCCGATCCGGAACGCCGGAACTTCCGCCGACACGCTCTCGTATTCGTTGTCCCATCCAAATTCAAATCGGCGTTCTCCGTCGCGCAACGCTCCCGTCGCGGCGCGCGGCTGACCCAGTGTCGCAATCCCGTCCGGGATATCCACCGCTCGCGCCGCCACCAGCGCACCGCCCTCAGTCGATGGTTTTTCCTGGTGCTGCTTTCGGTCGTATGGCAGTTGATGCAGCAAGTACGCCAGCGTCTCTGCGTGCATCAGGCGATGCTCCACCGCAACGTGCAGCAGCGTGCCATTCGCAATCGAGGCTGGCAGCGCCTTCGCTGACCGCGGATCGGTGATTCGCTTGTCCAGCGCCTCGCGAAGCTCCTGGTTGTATTCCCTTACCCGCGCTTCCGCAGGCCAGTCATCGGCTTGATCGGTGGGAAGATCACCGTGCGTCGGATCGATCCCAAACGAAAATAATTTGTCGAGTTCGGCATGGTGCGGATCCAGACCCAGCGCGCCCCGTCCCAGCAGATTCCAATCGAACGCTTCCAGATGCCCCAGATAAAAAATCAGCCGGTGCCGTTCAGGGATGGGCCGCGAGTACAGCGCTTCGGAATCGATCCGATCGAAAATGGCATCGGTCTGCTCTCGGGCAGACTCCAAACGCGCGAACAGGAGGTCCGCACTGGTAGCCGCGATCTTGGGCGAAGCCACGGACGCCACCTCCGAGGGCTACCTTTCTACTCTTTTCAAACGCGTCTGACAACCATCCCCTGTTATTAGAGCTACGATGCGGCCTGGGGTTTCACGAATATTCGGTGAATCGCCAGGTGCAGCGCGCCTTCCACGTTCCAGCGGTATAAGGTATAACGGGGATGGTAAAACGATGGGGATGTATGGCATGGGGCGGAATTCCGTACCAATTTGCATCAATCGGAGGCGCCAGTGAGTCCAGCAACAGCGCATGGAAACGTCGTACCAGGACTGGGCGTGCTGGAACAGACTCCTATCATCATCGAAAAGCTGGTGCATTTGGCGAGCCCCGATCAATTACGGTGGAAGCCTGCGCAGGACCGATGGTCGATCAGCGAAATTCTGGCCCATCTGGTCGACGTCGAAGGTGAATCGTTCCGCGACCGCATCGAGCTGATGATCAAGGAAAAAAATCCGCCCATCGCGGCTTTCGATCAGGATGCTGCCTATGCGGCAGGAAAATATTCCGGCGGCGCGCCGCTCGAGCATCTGAAAGTTTTCTGCCACGAGCGCGACCGCACTCTATCATTCTTACGCTACATGTCCCCGAGCGCCCTGTCGCGGACCGGAGTACACGCAATACACGGAACAATCACTGTGGCACAGTTGATGAACGAGTGGGCATTTCACGACTTGGGGCACATCCGCCAGATCGCGGAGTTATTCCGCGCGCGCGCGTTTTTTCCAGTGATGGGGCCGCTGCAAACGGGATACACGATTCGGCCCTAACCGGCTCTGCGCCGCGCCGCCAAAAGATTTTTTCAGGCGTCCCGCGCCGCGCATCTGGCTTCCTGAAGGTGTCGCCGGAGCTGCTGAACGTCCACGGAATGCTCGGCCACTTTCCGCGAGCCCAGGAAAACCACCGGCACGTCGTTGGTATACATCTCGCGAAGTTGCCGGTCGGTGTCGATATCCACTTCGCGCAACGGCGCTCGGAACTCCGCAAGCACCGGCGCCATCGCGACCTTGGCCTTCTCGCACAGGTGGCAACCCGGCCGCGTATACAGGGTAACGTCCAGCGGACCAGCCAACCGCAACCGGCCCGGCTCCTTGCGCCGGTAAAAATCCCCGCCAGTTTCTTCGAGCGATCCATCACCCACCAGCTCGGCCACCGCATCCAGAACCGCCGCGCGTTCGTCCGGCGCCGCGCCGGCAGCGAGTTCGAAAAATGTGTGCAGGTCCAAGGTGTCGCGCTTTAGGTCGTCGAACGTCGCGAGGATGCTTCGAGTGAGTTCTGGCATAAGCAAAGGCGACGGAAAGTGAAGAACCCTGAGTTAGTGCAAAAAGCCCTGTGCTCTTCGAACTGCTCTAATCTTCGTCGTGATGCTGCTCCACGACTCCCACCGTGTCGTCCGGCACCGCACCGGGCCGGCCTTTCACTCGATCGTAAACGCTGAAGTGGCAGGTGGAGCCCAGCGCTTCGTTGTAATAGGTAGGCACGCCCAGTCCAGTGCGCAATTCTTCGTTGAATTTTCGCAGGTTGCTAAGATGCCCCATGTGTGCGGGCACCTTGGTATCGTCGTGGGTGATCAGAAATTTCTGATAGCCCGCATCCCACAAGCGCGTGAACTGCCCCTGATACATGATGGTGGGCAATTCGGTCATGACGAAGCTTTCGTCCGGCGCGCGGCGCAATTCGGAGCCACAGCCGTACTTCTCGATGCGCACCACGCCGCCGGTGCTGCGCAGGCTGAACCCCAGAGGCGGCAAAGTATCGATCTGCTTCAAGTCAAAGTGGCGGTTGATGTACCACATGGAAATCCAGAATATGAACTCGCGCGCAGATAGTCAATAGAGTCAGTGAAATAACGCCGAATACACGGGCATGACCATCGATGATTTGCAAATACACTTAGCTTTAGCGCAAGCCCCCGGGTCTTCCACTCGATCACGTTCTTTTGAAGCGCCTGATAACAATGGAGTTGGGGTTCCTAGCTTTGTGTGGCGAGTCAAGGTGCGCCACGATGACGTACTCAACATATGCACTTAAGGTGAAACAAAGGGCCAGGCTATGCTATTCATGCCGACCCCAGGGAGGACCATCCAATGCCAACCGAGTCTAGCCACGGATGTCTGATAGATTTGCGTTTGAATGCCTCTGGGCGTTCCCGCTTCGATCCCTCCTGGCCTCTCCATCCAATAAAGTAATCCACCGCCGGCGATACAACCGTGATGTGAGCGCCTGTCCTTTTGGGGAACTACTGGCGATTTAGCGCTAACTCGCTAGCGCGAAATTGAATACAATCTGCTTCTCGCGCATCTAATTTCACCGGGGAATCGCGATCACGCCGGCCTCCCCGCGACCCATGGGACTGCACAAAGCAATGCTGCTCGACGATCACTCCACCACCGGCCCCGCCGCCGCCGCCGAAACTCGCGCGCGGGAAGCACATCGCCAAGGACATAGCCTGGTGGATCAGATTGGCAATACCCCGCTGCTGCGCCTGGCAGTCATCGCCAAGGATTTCCCGGCCATCGAGATCTACGCCAAGGCCGAATGGTTCAATCCGGGCGGCTCGGTTAAAGATCGCGCGGCATGGTCGATGATTCGCGAGGGCGAACGCGAAGGCAAGCTCGGCCCCGGAAAAATTCTTCTCGACTCGACCAGCGGCAATACCGGCATCGCCTACGCCATGATCGGCGCGGCTCGCGGCTATCCGGTAAAGCTGTGTTTGCCTACCAGCGCTTCCGAAGAACGCAAGCGCATCCTGCGGGCCTACGGCGCGGAGCTGATTTTGACGCCGGGCGACGAAGGTTCGGACGGCGCGATTCGCCGCGTTCGCCAGATTTACGCCGAGGATCCGCAAAAGTATTTTTATCCCGACCAGTATTCGAACCCGGCCAATCCCGGCGCGCACCGGGAAACTACCGCCGTGGAAATCTGGGACCAGACTGGCGGGAGAATTACCCATTTCGTTGCCGGACTCGGAACCAGCGGCACTTTCGTCGGCACCGCCAGCCGCTTGAAGGAATTCAATCCCGCGATTCGCGCAATCAGCCTGCAGCCCGATTCATCTTTCCACGGTTTGGAAGGCATGAAGCACATGGCCACCTCTATCGTGCCGGCGATTTACGATCCCCAACTGGCGGATGAGGATTTTTCAGTGCAAACGGAGGATGCCTACAAAATGGTGCGTCGCGTGGCCCGCGAAGAGGGATTGCTCGTAGGCATCAGCTCGGGCGCCGCACTGCGGGGATGTTTGGAGGTTGCGCGCCGGCTCCCGCACAATACTTCCGCGGTGATCGTGACGGTGTTCCCCGATTCCGGCGACAAATACCTCAGCGAGCGTTTCTGGGACGAATCCTGAACGGAACATGCTAAGGCTCAACGAAAAATTCGCCGCCGCGATTCGCGCCCACGGCGCGGAAACATATCCCCACGAGTGTTGCGGGGCCATACTGGGCCGTGATGACGATACCTCACGCGCCGTGCTGGCCCTGGTGCCGCTGGCCAACCGCCGCGACGATTCGCCGCGCAACCGTTTTGAAATTACCGCGGACGATGTGCGCATGGCCGAGAAAAAAGCGCGGGAGTTGGGTGCCGACCTCGTGGGCTGGTATCATTCACATCCGGATGCGCCGGCGCGGCCCAGCGAGTTCGATCGCGAACATGCCTGGCCGTGGTACAGCTACATCATCGTTAGCACTGAAAAAGTCGGGCCCAAGGCCATGAATTCCTGGCGCCTGGTGGACGACCGGTCGCACTACGACCCCGAGCCAATCGAAATCACTGCATGAGAGGAGCCGTTGAATGCCGGTCAAGATTCTGATACCCACGCCGTTGCGTGCGTACACCAATAAGCTCGACACCGTGGAGGTGAAAGCGACCACCGTCGGCGACGCCATCACCGCGCTCACCTCGCAGTTCAGCGAGCTGCGCAAACATCTATATAATGATGAGGGCCGGCTGCGCAGCTTCGTGAACGTCTATCTGAACGACGAAGACATTCGCTTCTTGCACAAGGACCAAACCGAAGTAAACGACGGCGACACCATCAGCATCGTGCCGTCCATCGCCGGCGGCCGTTAATCGCCGAAAGGGAACCGCAATGGCTACGAAAATCGGAGCGGCGCCGCAAACGCCCGCAGCTGTGTCGCTTTCCAACGAAGAAATTCTTCGCTACAGCCGTCACCTGATCATGCCCGAGGTGGGCATGGAAGGGCAGCTCAAGCTAAAGGCGGCCAAAGTATTGCTGATTGGCACCGGAGGTTTGGGCGCGCCGCTCGGCCTGTATCTGGCCGCGGCCGGCGTTGGGCGTCTGGGCCTGGTCGATTTCGATACGGTGGACTTCACCAACCTCCAGCGCCAGGTCATGTTTGGCACTTCCGATGTGGGACGTCCCAAGAGCGTAGCTGCCACCGAACGGCTGCGATCGCTCAATCCCGACATCCAAATTCAATCCTACGATACCCATCTGACCAGCGAAAACGCGCTGGAGTTGCTGCGCGATTATGACGTGATCATCGACGGCACCGACAATTTTCCCACCCGCTATCTGGTGAACGACGCATCGGTCCTGCTGGGTAAGCCCAACGTCTACGGTTCCATCTTTCGCTTTGATGGCCAGGTAAGCGTCTTCGGCGCTCCTGGCGGCCCGTGCTACCGCTGCGTATATCCGGAGCCGCCCCCGCCGGGCCTGGTTCCATCTTGCGCCGAAGGCGGCGTGCTCGGCGTCCTTCCGGGAATTGTCGGCTGCATCCAGGCCATGGAAGCAATCAAGCTGATCCTGGGTATTGGCGACCCGCTGATCGGCCGGCTTCTGCTGTTCGACGCTCTGGGAATGAAGTTCCGCGAGCTGAAGCTGCGGAAGAACCCCGATTGCCCGGTCTGCGGAACCCATCCCACGGTCACCAAGCTCATCGACTACGTCCAGTTCTGCGGCATTCGCGGCGAAGAAGCTCCGGCGCAGCAGACCACGGTTCCCGACATCACCCCGCGGGAACTAAAGGCCCGGCTCGATCGCGGCGACGATCTCTACGTGCTCGATGTTCGCGAACCGCATGAATTTCAAATTTGCAATATCGGTGGGCACCTGATCCCCTTGGGCGATCTGCCGAAGCGAGTGAGCGAACTGGATAGCTCGAAGGAAATTGTCGCGCATTGCCGCAGCGGAAAGCGTTCCGCTGAAGCCGCCGAATTTTTGCGAAAGGCCGGGTTCCGCAAGCTTCTGAATTTGAAAGGCGGGATTCTGGCTTGGGCGGACGAAGTCGATCCATCGATGGCGAAGTATTGACGCCGTCCGCCGTGGCCGGACGAAAGCGGTAGACCAAAAATCTCGAGACGAGGACTCCGAATGGCAACTAAGATTACGGTAGGCAACAACGGACCGCTGCGCATTGAAGGTGACTTCGAGATCTGCGATCAGCAGGGCAATGTCTTTGGTCTGGCCGGGCGCACCGTCTTAGGTCTGTGCCGCTGCGGCCATTCTGAAAACAAGCCGTTCTGCGACGGCAAGCACCGCGAGGTCAACTTCGTGAGCGAGACCACGGCGCGCGACCTGCCCCCGCCCAAGCCCAAGATCTAGCTCGATTTGCCCGTCGTTAGGTTGTCCCCTACTACCTAGTCGGTCACATTTTTACCCGTCAAAGTGTGCGGCGACGATGCGCCAGTACTATTCCAAATTGGGAAAACAAATAACCATAATCATATCAGTCATATAGAGCTGTGCGTTTGTCCTCCATTTTGGGCCCGGCGGTTGCTATTAACTTTGGGGAACTGGGCATTTCCCCATGGGGGAGCAGTGCGGGTACGAGTTCGAACCGAGGGCTTCTTTCAGACGTTGCGGCTATGGATCGCGGGAGCGCTCATCTTCGCGGCTTTTGCGGCGCTGGTCTGGGCGTTGCGCAGATCGCCTTACATCGCCGACCCCTACCTCGACAACTATCTGCAGATGGCCGGCGGCTTGCTCGGCTTTACCTTCGCCGCCAACGCTTTGGTTCGCTTCAAGGGAAACCACGACCGCCTCTCGCTGATCCTCGCGTTTGGGTTTCTGTTGTCCGGGCTGATCGAAGCGGGCGCCAGCGTCGCGGTCTACCGCGACATCGGGCTATCGATCTCACCACTGCAATATGTCTCGGTTGCCTGGATGTCCGGCCGAACGTTGCTGGCGGTTCTATTGATTGCGGGGCTGATCATCGAGCGCCGAACCCCCAGCTCACGGGACTCCACACGGGAGATCGGAGTGGCCACGCTGGTGGTGGGCGCCGCGGCCTATGTCACCAGCGCGTTTTATTTCGCTCTCCCGGTGACCCTGGGGATCTACCGTCACGCCATCTTTCCGCGAATCTGGGATCTTCTCCCCGCGGCGCTGTATCTCGGCGCCACCATCGGTTATCAGAAGCGGCTGCGCAATACTTCCAGCTCTCTCGATAAAGCCCTGGTGTTCGCCGCAGGTATGAACGTGGCCTGCCACCTGGCGATGTCCCAGTCCGAACGCCTGCTCGATGCGCCTTTCGTTTTCGCCCACGTCCTGATGGTTTCCAGTTACGCCGTGGTTCTGGGCGGCACTTTGCTGGATAACGCCAAACTGTTCGACCAGGTAAGCCATCTGGCCATTAGCGATCCTCTCACCGGCCTGGCCAACCACCGTCGCTTGATCGAGGTGATTGAAGCTGAACTGCAACGCTCCCGGCGCACCGGACGCGATTTCGCACTGCTGTTACTCGATCTCGATGGCCTGAAAGCGATCAACGATAAGCACGGTCATTTGGTAGGAAGCCGGGCCATTAAGCGCTTGGGCGATGTCTTGCGCAGCCAGTGCCGTTCCATGGACACCGCGGCGCGCTATGGTGGAGATGAATTCGCGGTGCTGCTAACCGAGGCCACCGAAGATCCCGCGCTGAAAGTTGCTGCGCGAATTTGCGAACGGCTGGCCAATGACGGGCAAGAGCCGCGGATCACCGTCAGCGTGGGCGTCTCCGTTTATCCTCGCGATGGTGAAACCGTCGAAAAGCTTCTGGGGGCAGCCGACCGCGCGCTGTATGGTATGAAACGACACGAGACCCCCAAATTCCGCATCGAGAATGTGGCCGCATGCCTGTAAGCTTCGCGGAAGGAGCCGCCATGTTCTTTCGCAAGAAGCCCGCTACGGGCGAAATGCACGAACATCCGCGCCGCGAGAAGCGCGTGCCCATGGAAGTGGGAGTTCACATCGCCGGGCACGTCGAACAGCCCGGAGTGGAAACCACCTTCACCGAAAACGTCAGCGAACGCGGGGCGCGGGTAATCAGTGCGCGGCGCTGGAAGATCGGCGATCAGATCACCGTCGCCACTCTCACCGGATCGTTCCGCTCGGTCGCGCGGGTGGCCTACTGCGAGTTGGTCCGCGGCGCCGGCTTTGTGGTGGGAATTGAGTTCTTGCAATCGCAGGGACACTGGATCCTGGGTCACTCAACGTACTAACCGCCGCCGCGGGCCTCTTGGCGGGGAGCCCCGCTACTTCAGGCCGCGCTGCGAGCAGCGAACCGCGAGGCGCCGACACTCTTGCCTGCCCCCCGCGGCGGGGCGGTAAGAAACCCAAATGCAAGCCCTTCCGCGCGCGAGATCCCGACGGCCACTGACTACTGGATGAATCCCACGGTCGGTTCCGGTGTGGGGCCCGAACCCTCAGGAATCGTTCCGAACTGCGCTTCATATCGCGCAATATTTTCCTGCAGCGCGCGGGATAGCCGCTTGGCGTGTCCGGGGCTGAGGATCATGCTGCCGACCAGCTTTCCCTGGGCCACCGTCGGAAAAACGTAGATGAAGTTCAGCGTAAATTCCTCGCCGTTGTGATGGATCACCGCGAGGTTCGCATACTGCCCCAGAAGTTCCTTTTCATCCGCTTTGATCTGCACCTGTTGATTCGGCGGATTCTGCTGTTGCGGCTTGCCTGTTGGTTCGCTCATCGAGCCTCCCCTGCATTCCAACGATTACTATAACAAACTGCCCGCCCGCAAACCATATTGACGCTTTTCGAAGTTAAGTGTAGTTTATATCTGTAGTTCATCATAGTTAACTATGCCTGCGCCAATCACCTCCGAGTTCGTCGGTTCCCTTTCCCTGCCCACTGACGCACGCGCCGCCGCACTCGATTCAACCGCGCCGCCCCGGCGCTTCCGGCGCGAAGCGTGGTTTTATCTGGGACCCGCGTTCGTCGCTTCCGTCGCTTACATGGATCCCGGAAATTTCGCGACGAATCTCGAAGGCGGCGCGCGTTTCGGCTACCAATTGCTTTGGGTGCTGCTGTGGTCCAATGCCATGGCCATCCTGGTGCAGTACCTGGCAGCCAAGCTGGGAATCGCCACGGGCAAAACCCTCCCTGAAAATTGCCGCGAAGAATTTTCGCGCCCCACCACGCTGCTGTTGTGGGTCGCCGCGGAAATTGGTGCCATGGCCACCGATCTGGCCGAATTTCTGGGGGCCGCTCTCGGCTTTTATTTGCTCTTCGGCATCCCCATGTTTCCCTCAGCGATTGTCACCGGCGTGGTGGTGATGGGCATCCTGCTTATCGAACATCTCGGCTTCCGCTGGTTAGAGCGCGTGATCATGGTGTTTGTTGCACTCATCGGCATCGCCTACGCTCTGGAGATGTTCGTCAGCAAACCCGCCTGGCGCCCCATCGTGTTTCACACCCTAATTCCGGAAATTCATTCATCTTCGATTTACCTGGCGGTCTCCATGCTCGGCGCCACGGTGATGCCGCACGTGATCTATCTGCACTCCGCGCTGGTTCTGCCGCGCCGCACCCCCGAAGATCGCGACGGCCATCACCACCGCAAAATGGAATTGTTCGACGTTCTGCTGGCCATGAACGGTGCCTGGTTGATCAATTCGGCCATGGTGGTGATGGCCGCCGCTGTTTTTTTCGGCCGTGGCATGCACGTCTACTCGATTGAGGCCGCCCACGCATCGCTGGGACCCTTGCTCGGTAAGCTAGCCGGCACGGCCTTCGGCGTTGCGCTGCTGTGTTCGGGGCTTTCCTCCGCGAGCGTCGGCACCATGGCCGGGCAGGTAATTCTTCAGGGCTTCCTGCGAGTTCGCATGAGCATTTTTCTGCGTCGCCTGCTAACCATGATTCCCGCCATCGCGGTCATTGCCTACGGCTTCGACGCCCTCAAGACCTTGATTCTGAGCCAGGCGGTGCTTAGCTTCTGCCTGCCCTTTGCGATGGTGCCGCTCCTGATTCTCACCCGCCGAAAGGGTCTTATGGGCGCTCACGCGAATCGTCCGATTACCAATTGGCTAGCTTACGTGGCCACGGCGATCATTCTGGCCATGAATGCCTGGCTGTTGGTGGCCATCTTCCGCGGGGTTTCCTAATCTCCCGCTCATGACCCCAGTGCCTGCGAGCCCGGCCCCTCCGCGCAAGAACAATTCCGCGATCAAATTTGCCTTTTTCTTTCTGATCGCGCTCGCGCTCGGCGCTACCGTCCTAATGTTGCGGCAGGACCGGGGTGACTGGACTCCGCCGCCCGAGGCTCGCCTGCAGAAAAATCCGGTTCAGGTGAACGACAGCACCGTAGCGGGAGGGGAAGCGCTATATAAAGTGCGATGCACGAATTGCCACGGCGATAACGGTAACGGAAAAGGCGAGGAAGCGAGCAGGTATTCGCCGGCGCCCGCCGACTTGACCGATCCCCGCGTCCGCAACCAGACCGACGGAGAACTTTTCTGGAGAATTACCAGAGGGCGCCGGCCGATGCCGTCGTTTCGGAACAAGCTCAGCGATGAAGAGCGCTGGGAGGTGGTGATCTACCTCCGAACGCTTCCTCGCTGAATCGCTCCGAATACCCTGCTTACTTCACCTTCGACAACGCTTCGGAAACTTCCCTGATGTCCGGGACCTGCGGAATATCGTACTGCTTCGTCCAGGCCACATTTCCGTTGCGGTCGACGATAGTGATCGAGCGTCCGGTGATGCCCTTATCCGCCAGGTAGGCGCCAAACTTGTCGGCCACCGCCCCGCGCGGCTGGAAATCCGCCAGCAGCGGATACTGAATTGCCATTTTCTCGGCGAACGCTTTATGCGACCAGGTGCTATCGACCGAAAGCCCCAATACCTGCGCGTCCAACTGCTCGAACTGTTTGAATGTATCGACCAGCGAGGCGTGCTCGTTGGTGCATACCGGGCTCCAATCCAAGGGGTAAAACACCATCACCACATTCTTCTTGCCCCTGAAATCGCTAAGCTTCACTTCCTTCTGATTTTGATCCTTCAACGTAAAGTCCGGCGCCGCCGATCCCACTGCGATTGCCATAGTGCTTCCTCCAAAGTTAGTTTTCGAGAATCAGTCCCACAAAAAAATTTCCACCATTAAAATCAAAACATCGCACACCCCACAATCATACCCCACTTCGCGTCGCCATTCCGGCGTCGCCATCGGCCTGCCGCCCAGCGTCTTCTCCCGCTCCTGCCACCACTTCTGCTAACATCACTCCGTGGCGCGCATACAGGTCGAGACGTCCTACCCCGGCATTCACTTTCTTCCGCGGACCCGCAGTTGGTATTGGCGCTTGCGAGGTTTTCCGCCCGAGTGTGAGCATCTGGAAGGCGATCCGAATTGGATGGCGCTGCTGCAACCCGACGTACTTTACCTTCGCGGCAAAGCAGCCAAGCGCCGCGATCCTGCCCGCCCGGAAGCGTCTCTGTGCCGCGATTGCCTGCTGCACATCCTGAGCAACGAAATCGCCACCCACGAGGGTAAAGTGGTCGCCTTCGAACCGCACCCGGCAAACTTCAGCCAATATTTCTATGTGGCTGCCGAAGATAATGAAGCCGCAGGTGTGACGGCAGAACTAGCCGCGGTCCTCGATCAGCGCCTCAAAAGACTTCCCACTGGCTGCCATCGCTGCTCAGCGCCCGCCGCGTGGCTGTGGTTTACTCGCGAGGAAATTGTTTCCCTCGAAGAGACCGAAAAAATCCAGGCCGCGGCGGGCGAAGCTCTTTGCCCCAACCACGCCGCGCAGCAAATGCGCGCCATGCTCGAACGAATTGCCGCAGCCAATATTTTCTACATCAATTTGCCCTACAGCGCCGCCGGAGCTTATCTGTGGTTTTAATCGCCGCGTGGCCGCAGCGCCGGAGTGGGCGGAGGAACTGTGGCTAAACCGCAACGCCAGAAGAAACGGCTGGATGCTCTGCCACCATCACCTTCAGCATCACCATCAGCTGAACCGATCGTTCTCGCCGCCAGGTGGGGAGGGATTATGACGCTGCAAGAAGCGGTGGAAAGATACCTCGCGCAGACCGGCGAATACGGAAAGGTGGCGCCGCTGTCGGTGTTTGGCTTGCCTAAGACGGAAACCGAGCAGGTACTCGCGGTATTTGACGAGGACTACCACATCAGCCGCTACTTCCACTTGCGCAATGATTCCGGGGATCGCTACGACGTCAACGGCTTCCCGCAAACCCACGTCTCCATCGACGCCGAAATCGCCACCATCCTTTAGCTGGCTCCTTGCTGGGGCGCTAAAGGGCTATGGGTTTTGATCCCCCCACCAGGAGTGGCTGCGCCACAACGGCGCTGCGCGGCCGCTACTTCAGGCCGTCGGGAAAAGAAAACGTCGGATCGATGTCCACCGGAATCGCTTTCGTTTTCGTCAACGCCTCTCTTAGTTCGGGGGGCATCGTGCCGTAATGATCGAACCACTGCTCGGCGGCCTGCCGATCGCCCCTGGCCTCGATTTCCAGAAGTTTTTTCGCCAGTGTCGCGATCGCTTCCGGCATTTTTGCGAATTGCACCAGATATCGCTTCGACCCCGGATCGTAGCTGATTGCCCCGTGCTCCAACAGGAAATTGAACTCCATCATCTCGCCGCGGCTGTGTGCCTCGGCCACGCCGAAGCGGACCGAGCGCAGGTTCCCCGCAATGTACGACGCATAATATCCGTACAATTTTGCCTCCGGCAGCACGTGGTGATCGACCAGCCACGCCAAACACAGCATGCCCACCACGTCCGCCTTCGATTCCTCTAGCGCGCTGTACGCCGGCCCGATGGCCTCGCGGATGTCTTTGCGTCCCGCAGTGTTCTGCGCGTAGGCCGGGCCCAGTCCGTGGGAAATTTCATGCATGATGGTGGACGCCAGGTAGCCGTCGCCGCTCACCACCACCGCCTGATCCGGGAGCATCATCGCCTTGGCCACTGGCAAAATGATGTACTCCACGCGGGCATCCATGAAATTCTTGAAAAATATTTTCTTCGACCCCTTCTGCTCGTGCACTCGCGGATCGTTCGGCAAGTTGTCGGCTACCGCCTGGTATCCATGCCCCATGTCGCCTGAACGGAACGGCGCGTCCATCACTTCCATCGGCGATTGTTTTCCTCGCTTGGACGGCAAGTCCTCCATCGGTAGCGGCAACGACTCCTGCAGCTCCGGCACGTACTTCTGAAACATTTCCAGTTTCTGGCTCTGCTCTTCGTTGCGGATCAGCAGCGAGCCCCCAAAGCTGGCCTTCACCCCCAGCAATCCATCCATGTAAGTTTCGTAAGGGGCCAGGATCAGGTCGAACTTCGGATTCTTCAAATCCAGCCAGGCGATGTCGCTGGCGTAATAATCGTCGGTCAGCAGAGCTTTCGAGCGCAGCCGCAGAAACGTCGAGAACGCTGGGTCGTCGCTGTAAACCGCGGCATCCACCAAGTCCTGCGCCATGGGCTCCAGAAATTCCTTGTAGGCCACGTGGTACGGGATGGCCTCCAGGTCGCCGTCCTTGGTCTCGTGGATCACCGTCAGCGAATTGTAGATATCCTTCCGGCGATCCGGATGCTTGGCCACAAAATCTTCAATACGTTGCTGGGTCAGCCCTGGAGAATAGAAACCCCGGCCCGGCGGCGCCGACTCCGTGCCTACGAACGGTTGATCTTCGTTGATTAAGTCGAAGCGGCTGCCATTGATCCACAGGTAGCGGCGCAAGGCGATGTCCGCCGGGCTTTTGCTGTCAGCCAGCGAAAGATAGAGTTTCAGGCCCGCGGGATCCGCTTGCCGCCAGTAGATGTCGTCGGCGAGCTGCAGGGCGTCCACCAACTTCAATATCAATTGCCGCTCCCGCGCTGAGTACGCGCTGTCGTCAAACGGCATCTTCACGTTCTTGAATTTGGCGAGCCGTTCCGCCAGGGCGGGCGCCACCGCGTGTATCTCGGCGGACGGCGCCGCCACACTGGGGGCACCGGTGGCCGTTGGGGATTGCGCTTGGGAGAAAAGCAGTGGCAACAGGGCGATCGCCAGAAAGGCGGCCGTAGTAGACGCAAATCTCAGCATTCTGAGTTTCATGCACCAAATTCTAGCAGATCGGCTAGCTGTGGCTGTAGTTCCGAACGACGTTTATCGAGAGAAAATCGTATTTATTTTACGCTGACCGGCACGCTCTGATGCAATCGATGCCCGAAACGCTGATGCTCCTTTCGCAGCGCCTCCGGCAAACGCCTTCGAAACCTCTCCAGAAACTCTCCAATCGCGGCATGTTCCGGTAACCAGTCCCCGGCATCCACCCGCAGCAGCTCTTGCACATTTTTTGCAGAGAGCGGCAGACCCTCCAGGGGAAGGGATTCTGCGCTAGGCACCAGCCCAATCGCCGTTTCCACCGCGGCCGCCCGGCCCTCGGTGCGATCCAGGATCCATTTCAGTACGCGCACGTTCTCGCCGTATCCGGGCCACAGGAATTTCCCGTCGGCGCCCTTGCGGAACCAATTCACATGAAAAATCTTCGGCGGATGGGGAATGCGCTTGCCCATCTCCAGCCAATGCCCGAAATAATCGGCCATGTTGTAGCCGCAGAACGGAAGCATGGCCATGGGATCGCGCCGCACGAGACCCACATTCCCCGTCGCCGCAGCGGTCGTTTCGCCGGCCATCGTCGCGCCGACGAACACGCCGTGCTGCCAATCGATGCCTTCGTACACCAACGGCGCCACGCGCGCGCGCCGTCCACCAAAAATAAACGCGGAAATCGGCACGCCTTCCGGCGTCTTCCCATTTTGGCGAAATGTCGGCGACTGGTGCGCCGGCACGGTGTAGCGCGCGTTCGGGTGCGCCGCCGTTCCCTTCGGCGGTCCCACACCTCGCCCTTCCAATTCATCAATCCCGCCGGCGGAGGACTGTTGATCCCTTCCCACCACGGCTCGCGCTCCACGGTCATCGCCACGTTCGTGAAAATCGTATTCTTGCTGCAGCGCGCCATCACGTTGCGGTTGGTTTTCATTCCCGGTGCCCGGCGCCACGCCGAAAAATCCCGCCTCTGGATTGATCGCGTGCAAATATTCCGTCCGTCGCCGATCTTCATCCACGCGATGTCGTCTCCTACCGTCCATACGCGATAGCCTTGGTCTTCCAGCGTCGAAACCATCATCGCCAAATTCGTCTTGCCGCAGGCGCTAGGGAACGCCGCGCCCATGTACGTCACTTTGCCGTCCGCTGCTTCCAGACCCAGGATCAGCATGTGCTCCGCCATCCAGCCCTGCTCCCGCGCCATCACGCTCGCGATGCGCAGCGCAAAACATTTCTTGCCCAGCAACGCGTTCCCGCCGTACCCCGAGCCCACGCTCCAGATCAGCTTCTCCTCCGGAAAGTGCATGATGTACCGCCGTGTCGGGTCCAGATCGCCGATCGAATGCAGCCCCGGAACAAATTCCGTTGCCGACGTTTATAGCCGTTCCATCGCCACTTTGCCCATACGCGCCATGATTTCCCCATGTTGGCCACGACGTAAGGGCTGTCGGTCACTTCCATGCCGGCTCTGCTCCTCGGCGAATTCGCCGGACCCATGATGTAGGGAACCACGATACATGGTCCGTCCGCGCATCGCTCCATCAAGCAGCGGACGCAACTTTTATTTCGCCGCTGCCGGATCCATCCAATTGTTGGTCGGGCCGGCGTCTTCCTCTGTTACGGGAGCAAATGAAGGTCAGGTTTTCCGTGCGGGCCACGTCGTTGGGATGCTGCGATGCAGGTACGAGCGGGGAAAGCTGTTCTCATTCAGGCCGATGAAAGTGCCGTCCTGCAGCATACCCTTCACCAGCGTTTCGTATTCCTGCAAGGAGCCATCGCACCACACGATTTTGGCGGGCTTGGTTAGGGCTGCGCACTCCTCCACCCAATGTTCAAACGATCTCGACAATGCTCGTCTCCTAGGCCGAAAAATCGCGCAACGACGTCGGCAGGCTCCTGTCCGAGACTGCGTGCTCTTCCACAGCTACCAGGTGTTCAATTCCCTGAAGTGTAGGCCAGCGATATCGGTTTTGCAACAAACCAGGCATCCACAAGTGCATACCCGCTATGCCCATGCTTTTGCGTCGGATGGCGGCTGTCTCCGGGTCGGCCGGAACCCATAATCCACGGGAATGATCCCTTCCCACGGCTTGCGCAGAATGCTAGCCTCGCTACCGAGATGCGAGCCAATCGCGAAGACCGGGAAAGCAGCCCAGCAGTAAAAAGGAAGGAAAAAGCTAAATCGCAACACGGCCAGCAATCCGCTTGCATGTATGTGAAAATAAAGGGCGGAGATTCGCTGAATCCCGGCAGAGAATTCAAAATCACACCTTACAAAAGGCGGGGCTCCAGGGCGATCGGAGTTCGATAGTTGGTCCAGGCAAAAAAAGAAGGGCCTACCAATCTCGCAATGACAGGGGCGTTGCAGCGTCACCGCCGAGGGGTTCGGCCCTTCTGTGTATTTCGACGCAACCAGTCGCGAACGGTGAGCAGGGCCAGTGGCAGGCTTTTTCCACCCGCCACCTCGGTGGTTTTGGCCGGCGCCAACAAGGGATGCCGCGCGGTTATTGGTTGGCGTATGATGGCCGTTCGTCAAAATCTGGGTTAGCTATCGTGAGGTCATGAAACAACGAATTCAGAAGGCCGCGGTACTCGGCGCGGGCACCATGGGAGCGCGCATCGCTGCGCACCTCGCCAACGCCGGAATCCCATGCCTTCTTCTGGACGTTGTGACCGCCGGCGATCCCCGCTCGCGAAACCGTGTAGTGCAGGCCGGTCTCGACGCCGCGCGCAAATCCCGTCCGGCATCCTTCTTCACCCCCGATACCAGCCGCCTTATCCACACCGGCAATTTCGAAGATGACCTGGCAAAACTCGCCGGCGTCGACTGGATCATCGAAGCTGTCTCCGAAAATCTGGAGATCAAACGCAATCTACTCGCGCAGGTCGACCAGTTCCGCCGCCCCGGCACGATCACCACCACCAATACTTCCGGCTTGCCCATCCACACCATCGCCGAAGGGCTGTCCGAAGATTTTCAGCAGTACTGGGCCGGTACCCACTTTTTCAATCCGCCGCGCTTCATGAAGCTGGTCGAGCTGGTCCCCGGGCCGCACACCCTCCCGGCGGTGATCGACGCTCTCGAGGAAATATGCGACCACCGCCTCGGCAAGGGCGTAGTAATCGCCAAGGACACGCCCAACTTCATCGCCAATCGCATTGGAACTTTCTCGATGCTCACCGCGGTTCGCGCGATGGCTCAGTTCGGTATGACCATCGAGGAAGTGGACGCCTGTACCGGCCCTGCGGTGGGCTGGCCAAACTCCGCGACGTTTCGTACCGCCGACATCGTCGGACTCGACGTGCTCGTCCACGTGGTGCGCAATCTATATGAGAACGCCCCACAAGATGAGTCTCGCGACGCCTACCAAGTCCCCGCGTTGATCGAAGAAATGCTCAAACGCGGCTGGCTCGGCGAAAAGACCGGAAAAGGATTTTATCAGCGCATTCAGAAGGCCGGCGAAAGCAACATCCTCACCCTCGATTGGCGCACCTTCGAGTATCGCCAGCGCCAGAAGCCGCGTTTCGCTTCCCTCGAGGCCGGCAAACTCATTGCAGACACCCGCGAACGCCTGCGCGCCCTGGTCGCTCCGGCAATCGCTCACCAAAGCGCCGACAACGCGTCCAAATTTCTTTGGAACACTCTCGGAGAAACCGGTCTGTACGCCGCGCGCCGCGTTCCTGAAATTGCCGATCGCATCGTGGACGTCGACCGCGCTATGCGCTGGGGATTTGGCTGGGAGCTCGGCCCGTTTGAAATTTGGGATGCCCTGGGAGTGGAACCCATGGCCCGGGGCCTCGAAGCTCAGGGCAAAACGCTACCACCGCTAGTCACCGCGTTGCTTTCGTCCGGCCAAGAATCCTTTTACCAGGCCCACAGCGGCCAGCTCACCTATTTCGACCTTGCGGCAAAGTCCCTTAGGCCCGTCACCAGCGCCAAGGGCGTGATTTTCCTGCCGCCGCCTCAGGATCAGACCAAGGTCGTGCGGAAAAATTCCGGTGCGCGGCTGATCGATATCGGCGACGGCGTGCTGTGCTGCGAATTTCGCTCCAAGATGAACGCCATCGGCGGCGACATCGTCGCCATGATTCACGCCGGGCTGAAGCGGCTCGATGAAGATTTCGAAGCCATGGTCATCGCCAACCACGCTGTGAATTTTTCCGTCGGCGCGAACCTCATGTTGCTGTTGGTCAGTGCGCAGGAGCAGGAGTGGGACGATGTCCACTTGGCGGTGCGCCAGTTCCAGCACGTCAACATGGCCATCAAATATGCTCCGCGTCCGGTGGTGGTCGCACCGCAGGGCCTGGCGCTCGGCGGCGGCTGTGAAATCACCCTGCACGCGCCGCAGGTTCAAGCCGCGGCGGAATGCTACCTGGGATTGGTTGAGACCGGTGTGGGCCTGATCCCTGCGGGCGGCGGGTGCAAAGAAATGCTGATCCGCGCGAACCAGCACGCCGCGGGCGGCACGCAGCCGCTGGCCGCCAGCGCGGAAGCGAACATGGACTTGTTCCACGCGATGAAGCCCATATTCGAAAACATCGCCATGGCCAAGGTTTCCACCAGCGCCGAAGATGCGCGCGCGCTGGGCTACCTCCGCCGCGACGACCGCGTCTCCATGAACCGCGATGGTCTGCTCGCCGACGCCAAAGCCACCGCGCTAGAGATGGCACGCGTCGGCTATGAGCCGCCTGCTCCGCCCGAGGTTCGCGTGCTCGGCGAGCAATTTCTCGCCGGGGCAAAACTAGCCGTCCACATGCTCCTGCGCGGCGAGTTCATCACCGAGTACGACGCGGTAGTCGCGCGAAAGCTAGCCACGATACTTTCCGGCGGCGCACTCTCCGCCCCGCAAAATGTCAGCGAGCAATACCTGCTGGATTTGGAGCGAGAAGCATTCGTCAGCCTGTGCGGCGAACGCAAGACCCAAGAGCGCATCGCCCACACCCTAAAGACCGGAAAGCCCCTGCGCAACTAGCAGGAGGGCCTTGGGGTGGGGTCTTTGCATTTGCTGTTGAAGTTGGCTGGCGGACCCTTCGCCGTTAAGGGTAAGGATTTTGACTTACGGTTCAAAGTTTTTGCGTTGTTCTCTTTTCCGGGTTTCTTAGATTGAACCGATTTCAATTTATTCCCGAGGTCATCTATGCCATCTCGTCCCGCACGAACCGCGCTGCCCTCGATCATCCTGCTCACAGCGTATTTCGTCTGCAGCACGCTAGCCGTCCACGCCGAAGGAGGCGAGCCTCCCTACTTCGCCATCACTAACGCCCGAATCTTCACTGTCTCGGGCCCGGTGATCGAAAACGGCACGGTAGTGGTCGCCCAAGGCCTGATCCAAGCGGTCGGTGCCGACGCCAAGATTCCCCCGGAAGCCTGGGTCATCGATGGCAAGGGTATGTCCATCTACCCCGGTTTGATCGATGCGGGCAGCGATCTGGGATTGCCGAAACCTGAGGAAGGTCACGGCCCCGCGCATCCCGATGCCGACCGCGCGCATCCAGCGATGGGGCCAGAAGATCGCCCCTACACCACTCCCTGGCGGATTGCCGCCGACGAATTGAAGCCTGACGACAAGCGCATCGCCATCTGGCGCAACGCTGGGTTTACTTCCACGCTGGCACTTCCCTCCGGTGGAATTTTTCCTGGGCAGGGCAGCCTAATCGATTTAGGCGGCGAGCGCGCCGGAAACATGGTGGTTCGGTCGCACGACGCGGTGCCGCTCTCTTTTCAAGTCAGCGGGAGCTTTTACGGCTATCCCGATTCGCTGATGGGCTCGCTCGCCTACATGCGCCAAGTTTTGGATGACACGCGATGGTACACCGCGGCGGAAGCCACCTATGAAGCGCATCGCAACGGCATCGCCAGAATCCCCTACGACCACACCGAGCATTTCCTCGACAAAGCACTCGAGCGCCAGGAAATTTTTCTGATTCCCGCGAACAATCAAGTCCAGATCGTGCGCGCCCTGCTGCTCGCTAAAGAATGGAACGTTCCGGCGGCAATTTGGGGCGGCCAACAAGGCTACGCGGTGGCCGCGGCCATTGCCGCAGCGAAAATACCGGTGCTGGTCAGCTTGAAATGGCCGGCGCGAGAGAAAGACCCCGATCCCGAAAAGGAGCAGACCCTGCGCGAATTGCGTTTCCGTGACCGCGCTCCGGGGAGCCCAGCGGAGTTGGCCAAGGCCGGAGTGAAGTTCGCGTTTTATTCCGATGGCCTCGACGGGCCGAAGGACATCCGCAAGAACCTGAAAAAAGCGATGGACGCGGGATTATCCGCGGATGCCGCGTTACGCGCGTTCACCATCGACGCCGCGCAAATACTCGGTGCGAGCGACATCCTCGGCAGCATCGAGCCTGGCAAGATCGCCAACCTGGTGGTCACCGACGGCGATTTATTCGCCGAAAAAACCAAGATCAAACACGTCTTCGTCGATGGCCGGTGGTATGTCGTACACGAGGAGGCGCCTCCCGACAAGTCGGCGGAGCCCAAGCCCTCGCGCGCCGCGATCGATGATGTGAGTTCCGCCAACGCGGGCGCCGCTCGCACCGCACAAGCGAAGGTGGCCCAATGAATCGCCTCATCAACCCAGCTACTCGCAGCAATCGCCGCACCGTCACTATCGTTGCGGCGCCCATGGCCATCGCGGTTTTGCTCTCAGTCTTGCTTCCCGCCGCCGCTCGCGCGCAATCTTCGGGCGTCACCGTGATTCGAGACGCCACGATTCTCACCGTCAGCCACGGGACCATCGAGCACGGTTCAATTTTGATTCGCGACGGCAAGATCGCGGCGGTGGGCACGGACGTCGCAGTTCCCGCGGGCGCCACGGTGATCGACGCGGCCGGCGAGTACGTGATGCCCGGAATCGTGGATTGCCACTCGCACATCGCGATAGACGGCAGCGTCAACGAGGGCAGCGTGAGCGTCTCTTCGATGGTCAACATCCACGACGTTCTCAACCCCGACGACATCGTCATTTACGACGATCTGGCCGGCGGCGTCACCGTCGCCAACGTCCTTCACGGCAGCGCCAACCCCATCGGTGGCCAGACCGTAGTCATCAAGCTGCGCTGGGGCCGGCCCGCCAGCGAACTGCCGTTCGAGGGAGCATTACCGGGCATCAAATTCGCCCTGGGAGAAAATCCCAAGCAATCGAATTTTCGCCCCCGGCCTCCCATTCCCATTCGCTACCCCGCGTCCAGGCTGGGCGTCGAGGAAGTGATTCGCCAGGCGTTCACTGAAGCCAAGGAGTACAAGAAAACCTGGGACGATTACAATCGCCGGAAAGCAGCCGGCGAAGCCAACCTGATTGCTCCGCGCCGCGATTTGAAACTCGATTCGCTGGTCGAAGTTCTGGAAGGCAAGCGTTACGTTCACGCGCACTCCTACCGGCAGGATGAGATTCTGATGCTGATCCGGGTAGGCAATGAATTTGGCTTCAAGGTGCGCACGTTCCAGCACGTCCTCGAAGGCTACAAGATCGCCGACGAAATCGCCGCCAGCGGCGCCGGTGGTTCCACCTTTTCGGATTGGTGGGCTTACAAGATGGAAGCTTTCGATGCCATCCCCTACAACGCGGCGTTGATGGCCGAGCGTGGCGTGATCGTCTCGATCAATTCCGACGACGGGGAAGAAGCGCGGCATCTGAACCAGGAAGCCGCGAAGGCTATCAAGTACGGCGGTGTTTCGCCGGAGGAAGCTCTAAAGATGGTCACCCTCAATCCGGCGATCCAGTTGGGGATCGATAATCGCGTGGGTTCTATCGACGTGGGCAAAGACGCGGACTTGGCGATCTACAACCACGATCCGCTGAGCGTCTACGCCGTCGTCCAGAAAGTTTTGATCGATGGACACGTGTATTTCGATCGCAGCCAAGACCTCGCCCAGCGCCCTGCACTTGAGAAAGAAAAGCAGGCGCTCCTCGACAAGGAAAAGAAAGCCGCCGAGGACGAAAAGAAGGCCGACGAAAAATCCGCCAAAGAGCCGGATGAAAGCGCCGCCAAGAAAAAGAATCCGGGCAAGAAGAAACCCGAGACCACCACCAAGCCCCCGCAAGCGGATGCTGCTAGCGAAGGAGGCACCCGATGAGCCGCCCGACCAGCCGCCGCCGTAACAGCTCGATGACCAGAACCCACCGAAGGACCAGCAGTTATGCCCGGCAGCGGAGGAGCGCATTTGTTTCCTCACTCGTGTCGGCCGCCGGTCTGTTGTTGGCGATCGCGGCGCCATTTGTGGCGCCAGCGAACCTCGCTGCGCAATCTTCTTCGCAAACTCCCGCGGCGGCCAGCGGCGCGGTATTCGCCATCACCAACGCAAAGATTTACACGTTGGCCGGACCGCTGATCGAAAACGGCACGGTGGTGATTCGCGGCGGAAAAATCGCCGCGGTCGGAGCGGGCCTAGCGGCGCCGGCGGACGCGCAGGTCATCGATGCCAAAGGCCTCGAAGTGTATCCGGGCTTGTTCGATCCCATTACCGGGATGGGATTGGGTGAGGTCGATGAAGTTCTATCCACCCAGGACACTACCGAAACCGGCGACTACAATCCCGATGTCGTCGCCGCCACCGCCATCAATCCCGCCAGCGCCCATATTCCAGTCACCCGAGCCGCGGGAATCACCCATGTGTTGTCGGTCGAGGGTGTCGGCGGGCTCGGTTCGCAATCCGGCGGCGGTGTAATCGCCGGGCAAGCCTCTGCAATCAACCTCGCAGGATGGACGATGGCGGATATGGCCATCGACAAATCGGTAGCCATGGCGCTGTATTGGCCGTCGATCACCACCAACGAATTCGACTTCGCAACGTTTGGTTTTAAAACCAAGCCCTACTCGGAAGCGAAGGAAGGGTATGACAAGCAGTTGAACGAACTCTCCGATTGGCTGGATCGCGCACGCCACTACGCGCAGGCCGTGGCCAAGGGCGCCCCTGCAAATTACGAACGCGACTTGAAATTGGAAGCGTTGATTCCCGTGGTGCAAGGCAAAAAGCCGGTGCTGGTTTTTGCCGATACCGCGCGAGATATTCGCAACTCCGTGGAATTCTGCTCGAAGCAGAATCTGAAGATGATCCTGGCGGGCGGGGCCCAGGCGTGGAAGGAAAAGGCGCTCCTCAAGGAGAAAAATATTCCGGTGATCATCGATCCGACCATGCGTTTGCCCGAGGAAGAGGATTTTCCCTACGACAAGCCCATGACCCAGCCTGCCGAGCTGGTAGCCGCTGGCGTCCCCATCGCCTTCGCTAGCTTCAACACCGATTTTTCGCGGCGCCTCACTCAGCAAGCAGGCAACGCCGTGGCCTACGGACTCAGCCGCGACGAAGCGCTAAAAGCAGTCACCCTCAACGCCGCCAAGATGCTTGGACTGGACGACCGCCTCGGCACCATCGAGCCAGGCAAAATGGCCAACCTAATTATCACCGATGGCGACGTCCTGGAATTGCGCACCCAGCTCCGTTATCTCTTCATCCAGGGCCAACTCACCAGCCTGGACAACAAGCATCTCCAACTCTACGAAATGTATCGCAAGCGCCCTAAGCCCAGCGCCCCGTAGAAAGGTTTACGGATCGCGGCTTGCCGCTACTTGCTAAGGACGGTCATATTAGGATCGATCAGAATCTTCGTTACGGGGATGGGTGACCGGAACCGAAACGGGGTTTCCCGGCCGAGGGTATCAACCACCCCCAGAAACACCGGTTTTAACTGCGACCGAGCGACATACAAGGGCACCGGCGCCGTGAATTCCTCGGAGGTATCCTCCTGCTTCAGCTTGCCGGTAACTAGAAAATCCTTGCCCTGCGCTTTGCTGCTGAACTCCACAACATAATGCGGGATCGACGTTCCCTGTACCCACTCTTCGAAAAACCAATCCATCTTGTGGCTGCCCTCCAGATCCATCGCTGGGGTCATGAACTTCTCGACGGATTTCTGAAAGTCCGCGTTGGAGAGAGTTTTGTAGCGATATTCCGTCAGCACAAAATGCAGGAACTGCTGGAAACGCGCGTCCGCACCCGGCGCTTCAGGATTGCGCAGCATCATCCGCAGCATGTGAATTACCCACGAGCCTTTGCCATAAATGATGTGCCCGTACGCCCCGGGGGATCGCGAAGAATCGAGCCGCGATCCCAGGCTCAGCGGACCCGCGTCGGCCACCGTCTCGCCGCTCTTGCCGCCTTTGGGTTTGGCGGTCAGTTCGTCGCGATAGCGCGCCAGCCAGTGCGCCATAAAATGTTCCGCAGGGCTTTTGGAGTCGGTGTACCAGAGTGCCAGGTAATTGGCGACGGCTTCCTGAATCCACACGTCGCGATAGCTGGCCGGGACGGTGACATTGCCCCACCATTGATGCGCCACTTCGTGAAATGGCATCACCTCATTCAGTTCCTGCTGCGCCCGCGCGTTCGCTCCCGCGCGCTGTTGCGCTCCCGAAGGCAGGAACACCAGGGTGGGAAGGTACAGCAGCCCGGGCCAGCCCTGTCCAGTCATATTGGGGACCTGCGAAACATCCAGATGATCAAACGGGAACGGGCCGTTGGCCTTCTCGTAGAATCGAACCGAATCCAGAATCGAAGCCCCTAGATTCTTCAGCAGGGCGGCCGGACTGGGCGGCGGTGGTTCGCTCGGCTCGTCGATATCCCCGTGGCGCACCGAACCGCCGGTTGCCGAGGCCAGACCCGCAGAGATGTTGCCTATCCGGGCCATTAACGCCTCTTCCATTTCGTGGCTGGCGAACATGCTGATTTTCGGGCTTTCACCTAGCGTCTCGCTCTGATAATCACCCAGATTGAAGCCCGCGAAGGCCATCGGCACGGCGGAGCGCCACCGGGCGGAGTGCTGCCCGTGGTCCTCATGGGTCTCCACGCTATCCCCGGTGGCCACCAATTTGAGTCTTCGCGGCCAGTGAAAAGTAAGGTCGTAGGAAGCGAACGGTTCCGACCCGTTCAGGTGCGGATACCAGGTCCCGCGCGCGCCCACATAGTAAACTCCGTTTCCCGCGTCGCTGATCACGTTTCCGTGATAGCGAATTCCGATGTGGAATTCCTGGTTGGCGTGGGCCGCCGCCGGCAGCACCACCAGAAGCTGATCGTTTCCCCGGCGCAACATTTCGCGCCGGCTCACGTCTTGATTCTGGAAAAAAACCAGCGCCTTTCCCTCCCCATTGGTGCATTCATCCACCACCAGATAGCGCGAAAGTTCGAGCACGATCACCCGGCCACCGTCGTGCAGCGCCCGCAGGTGCAGCGCGGCATTGGCACGCAGCGAAAGATCGTCTTCGATGGTGGTGTCCAGCGCGTAATCCATTGGTGCGAAACTGTCCTCGGCCCGCGGAACGCCTGGCAGCGCGTACGACGCCCAAGTGTCGTAGAACGTGTCGCCGCTCACCGTCCGGGCCTGCCCGATCGAAACTTGCTCATCACGTTCGTGGTCCACGAACACATCAAACAGTCCCTGACGCTCGTTGAAGAGTCCCGCGTAGAAGTAGGGCTGCAGGTCCGTGGACAGCCATTCCGCCAGGATTCGTTTTGATTGCCAGGGGTTCGCGTTGCTGACGATCTGGTCCCAGGCTCGCGCGAACGAACTGTCGGAGCCGGCGGCCGCTCCGGATTCTTGCAGGCTTTTTCGAAGTTCGTCCCCGGTGTCGTCCGTGAACCGCAAGAGCGCACGGGAGAAGGACTCATCCAGCAGCGGCACGTCCAGAAACCTGGCCATCGACAACCGCTCCGCCGGATCCCTGGGCGTGGCGATCACGTGTCCGTTGCCCATGAATACCGCGCCGGTGATGCGATCCTGCAGGGGAGAGAGAAAAGCCAGCCTGCCGCGGGACAGAGTGATCGAAACCGGGCCCCGCCTCAGCTTGATGTCCTGCACCTCGTATACCTGCTCGGGGTTCACCCGCAGCTCGTTCAGGGCCTGGTACAGCGCGCGCGGCTCCAGGGGTGTTGCCGCCGGAACTCGGGGATTCTGAAATCGGGAGGTTACCTGGGCGGACCACGCTATGACTGCGATCAGGGAAAAGGCCGCTACCGGGACCAGGGCTCTGGGTTGCATTTTCGATGGGGTACGATCGACTGTAGCAAGTTACGACAATCGGCGGCAAGCGCCTTACGAATTGCCCTGCCGGCCTTGCTAGAATCATAGCTATGCAACTGCCATTCCTGCGCGTGGGTCGGCGTGTATCCAGCGGCCAAATTCCTGCGCAGGGACTCCACCTTCTGGCAGCCAGTCTCGCAGCCCGCTCCTTAACAGCTCTGGCGGCGGGCTTGGCCGCGCTTCTACTCGGCGCGCCGGCGTGGGCCGATACCATCGTCCTGAAAAACGGCCGGCGCATTATTGGGAGCAACGTAACCGAAGAAGGCGAGCACGTTCACTACGAAACCGCGGCCGGGGAGTTGAGCCTGCCCAAGGCCATCGTCGAACGCATCGAACGGAATGGGTTGGCCCCGGGCGCATACGCCGGCCCGGCGAACGTCTCCGCGTCCGCGCCGCCGGTCGAGGCCCCTCAGGTCGACCCGTCGCAGGGATACGAAGAGGTGGTCCACGGCGCGGTGCACGATGGTTCGATCGACGTCACCTACCTGGCCAGCATCGACGCCGAAGCCAGTAACGGAAACTCCGTCGCCGTGGCGAAAGTGGCGGCCGCGCACTACGCCGCAGCGCAATTTTTACTGGCCAAGGGCGACATGAGTCACGCCGTCGACCAGTATCGCCGCGCGCTGATATTCGCCCCAGCTAACCCCGGCCTGCTCCTCAATCTCGCGGTCGTCTACTTACGCCAGAGCCAGTACACCGCCGCCATGGACCCGATCGAGCTTGCCGAGCGCGCCGCCCCCAATTCCGCGGACGCTGCCAAACTGAAAGGTTGGGCCTATTATGGCCAAAACAAAATCGATCAAGCCGTCGCCGAATGGAAGCGTTCGCTGGCTCTGCGCCAGGATCCCGACGTCCAGGCCGCTCTCGATAAAGCCGAACGCGACCGCCAGGAAGAAGAAAGCTACCGCCAGGGCGAAACCGCCCACTTCGTTCTGAAATATTACGGTGGCGCGGCTCCAGACCTCTCCCGCGGAGTGCTCCGCTCGCTCGAAGAGAATTTTCGCCAGATTGAGTCCGAGCTTGATTACACGCCCACCGATCCCATTGGCGTAATTCTCTACACCGACCAAAGTTTTTCGGATATCACCCGCGCGCCAGGTTGGGCCGGGGCGCTCAACGACGGCCGCATCCGCGTGCCGGTGCAGGGACTCACCGCGGTGACGCCGGACCTGGACCGCGTGCTGCGCCACGAATTGACCCACAGCTTCATCACCCAGAAAACCCGCAGCCGCGCTCCCACCTGGTTGCAGGAAGGCGTAGCGCAATGGGTGGAAGGCCGCCGCTGTGGCGATTCAGCGTCGGTACTGGTAGCCGCGTATGAGGCTAAGTCTGCCCCGTCATTCGCCACTCTCGAAGGATCATGGATGGGCTATTCAGGGAATACCGCCGCGTTCGCCTACGGGTGGTCGCTGGCGGCAGTAGAATCGATCATTCAGGCCGGCGGCACCAGCGATATCAGCCGCCTGCTGGACGCCATCGCCGGCAGCGCCTCCCCAGAAGCCGCCTTGCGCACCGCGCTGCGCTCGAACTACCCAGACTTGGAACAACAAACGGCCGCCTACCTCCGCAAGCAATACCTTCGCTAGTGGCACAGCCACTCTTGGCGGTTGTGACTTAACCGCTACAGGCCTCCTCCCCACGCCAACGGGATCACAGTCACCAATCCAGCGGCTGTTGCCGTTGCTGCCAAGCGTCGGCCACTCTAAAGCGTGCACATCAAGCTAGCCAAGAGCGCGGCCCGTTCGGGCAGCGCGCGATTCACAACATGCTCGCCGGAGCTATGCGCTCCGTCGCCCACCGCACCCATACCGTCCAGCGTGGGCACGCCCAACGCCGCGGTAAAGTTCCCGTCGCTCCCGCCGCCAGTCGCCGCTTCTTCCAGCGCGAACCCCATCTGCCCGGCCAGTTCCCGCGCCTGTTCAAATAGCTCCCCAATCGACGCGGTGCGTTCCAGCGGCGGCCGATTCAATCCGCCGCGCACCTCGATCCGCGTTCCTTTCAAAACTGGACGCAGGCCGAAAAGCTTTCGCTCCAGTGGCCGCGCATCTGCCGCGTGAGTAAATCGCACGTCAATTCGTGCCGAGGCCTTCTCCGCCACCACGTTGGTAGCGCTCCCGCCTTCAATGATATTGGCCTGCACCGTAATTCCGTGGGTGGGATCGTTGAAGTCCGCCAGCCGCGCAATCTGAAAAGCCAGCTCGTGAACCGCATTCAATCCGTCCTGCGGATTGATCCCGGCGTGCGCCGCGCGACCGGTGATCGAAATCTGAATCTCTCCCACGCCTTTGCGCTGCGTTTTCAGGCTGCCGCCGCTTCCCAGCGCCGGCTCCAGCACCAACACCGCTTCGCACTTTCGTGCCTCGCGCTCGATGATCCGCCGCGAAGACTGGCTTCCAATTTCCTCGTCCGAGGTCCATAGAAAAATCAGGTTCCGGCGCAGCGGAAATTTCAGGGCCCGCAACGCATCCACCGCGAACAGCGCGATCACCAGCCCGCCCTTCATATCCAGCGTGCCTGGCCCAAACGTTCGCCCGCGGGTCACCCGCAGCGGCATCCGCTCCAGCGTGCCTTTGGGGTAGACGGTGTCCATATGTCCGAGCACCAGGATCGGCCGCAATCGCCGCCCCTGGGCCGCAATCAGCTCTGCCCGGACGTGATTACCGCGCACTTTCTGCGCCAATGTGGTCACCCGGGCCCCGCGCCGCCGGCACTCCTCCGCCACCCGCTTGCCCATTGCGTCCACCGCAGCTTTGTCGTGGCTCGGTGATTCGATCGAAACGAAATCCCCCAGTAGGTCTACCATCCCCGGCAGACGCAGCTTCAGGTTCTGCAACAATTCTCGTGCCACAGAGAGTCGTGAAGTCATAGCGCCCGCAATGCTACCAGCGCCCAGTTTGTCTGGCAAAGCGTGGTGGGGCCTTGGGGCACAGCCACTGCTGGCGCTGGGCACTTCCATCCATCCATCCATCCATCAATGTCCGCCCCCACCAACAGACCGAACTTGTAAGAAGAGTTCCAAATCACATCCCTTGACTTTGGTCTGTCGCAAACTTGCCTTTTTCTCAACCACACCATGTAAACGCACAGAGTCACGAACATGACCTTCCTTTCACTTCCCGCTGACACAACCCGCCGCGAACGCAGCTAAGTTGAGTGCCGAAGTAGCGAGGTGATCGATCGCTCTCGATGATTTCCGCAGCGGCGAGGAAGCGAAGAATCGCGATGTCTCCTTGCGTCAGCGGAAGCCCGTTCTCTTCATTAGCGCCGATCTGCCGCATTGCGCCGTAATTCGGGCTGAGACGAATTCGCCGGTGCGCAAGCGGCGGTTACCGCGTTAACCAACTCCAACCTGTTTCTCGGGCAGTCACCGCTGTTTTTCCAGACGTTGAAGCAACTGGCGGAAGCAGCGGACGCAGCCCAACGACAGCTATAAACGGCTGCCGCCGGTCGAGAGAGCCGGCAGCAGCGATCCATCCGCAGTGCCGGATCCGTTGGGGGGAAGTGGCGCCGCCCGGCGCCACTCCCCCCAACGCGTTCCTCCGGCGCCGTAGCGCCGCTCCATTTCCTCGCACGATTACGGTTACCCATCAGTATCAGCCACACCGCGTCGTTTCCCCGCTTCCGCGTTTCGTATAGAATTACGAGGTTTACGCCCTTGGGCAATTTCATACCGGCAGCTGGAGACAACCAAATGATCCTGGACTCGATCGCCATTCAAGCCATCCTGCCCCATCGCTATCCCTTTCTGATGGTTGACTCGATCATTGAGATGGAAGGCCTCAAGCGCATCGTCGGCATCAAGAACGTCACCATAACCGAATATTTCTTTCAGGGTCATTTCCCCGGCAAACCCATCATGCCCGGCGTCTTGATCCTCGAGTCCCTGGCCCAGGCCGGTGGTGTTTTGCTTCTTAGCCAGATCCCCGATCGCGAAACCAAGTTGCTCTATTTCGTAGCCATCGATGGGGCGCGCTTTCGCCGCCCGGTCGTGCCCGGTGACCAGCTTCGCCTGGAAGTCACCACCATTACCTGGCGCGGAGGCTTCTGCAAGATGCAAGGAAAGGCTACCGTGGATGGGGAGCTAGCGGCCGAAGCCACCCTGATGTGTAAGATGGTTGACCGCGAGATGGCCGCCGCTGCCGCCGCCGCGCCCGCGGAAGCGGTCAAGTCTTGAGGGCCAGCCTTCCATGCCGCAGGTTGGAGAGGATTCATCAGTGAGTTCGCCGCCCAGGTTGCCTGCGAATCTAATTGATCCCCGCTCTGTGGTTTCCCCCAGCGCGCGGCTGGGGCCGGGCGTGCGGGTCGACGCATTCGCGGTGGTCGGCGACGAAGTCGAGCTGGGCGAGGGTTGCCACCTCGAGCCGCACGCCTCGATCAAGGGTCCGGCAACGCTCGGTCCGCGCAATCATCTGCACTCTTTCGCGGCGCTGGGCGGTGATGCGCAGGATCTCACTTTCCACGGCGAGCGGGCCACACTCGAAGTCGGTTCTGACAACCAATTTCGTGAATTCTGCACCATCAGCCGGGGCACCGCCAAAGGCGGCGGCGTCACCCGCGTCGGTAGCCACAATCTGATCATGGCCTATGCCCACATCGCCCACGATTGCGTGGTCGGCGACCACACTGTATTCGTGAATGGCGCGCAGTTGGCCGGCCACATTCACGTGGACGATTACGCCACCATCAGCGCCTACTGCGCGCTGCATCAATTCGTCCGTATCGGCCGCTACAGCTACATCGCCGCGAACACGGTCATCACCCAGGACGTGCCGCCATTTTCAAAAATTGCCGCGCCCCGCGAAACTCGCTGCGTGGGGGTAAACGGAATTGGCCTGCAACGCCAAGGTTTCGACGCCCAGCGCATGGAAAATATCGAGCAGGCCTATCGCTTGCTGCTGCGCTCGAAGTTGAACACTTCGCAAGCCGTCGAAAAGATGAAAGAAACCTTAGGCGCCTCGCCGGACGTCTTAGAATTGATAGCCTTCATCGAATCGACTTCCGACCGCGGTTTGACGAAATAAAGGGACAGCATGCCTTCCTCAACTCAACACTCTGCAACTACGGGCGGCTGGGGTCTGATAGCGGGCAATGGCGATTTCCCGTTTCTGGTTCTGGAGGGCGCGCGCAGCCAGGGAATCGAGATGGCGGTCTTCGCTATTCGCGAGGAAGCTTCGCCGGAACTCGAAAAGCACGCCGCCCGTCTGCATTGGCTGGGCTTGGGCGAACTCAGCCGGGCCATCGAACTGCTGCATCAGGAAGGCGTGAAACACGCGGTGATGGCTGGGCAGGTGAAGCACAACAGGATTTTCAGTGCGGTTCGTCCCGATTGGAGGCTGGCGAAAGTAATCTTTTCGCTTTCCAAGCGCAACACCAATTCGCTGATTGGCGCCGTCGCCAAAGTGCTGGAAGAGGAGGGAATTGAGCTGGTAGATTCCACTTCCTTCCTAGCGCCGTTGATTCCTGGCCCTGGCGTTTTGACCCTGCGTGCGCCGGACGCGCAAGAAACCGCAGACGTGGCCTACGGCCGCAGCATCGCCCGGCAGATCGCAGGGCTGGATTTAGGCCAAACGGTGGTAGTCCGCGATCGCGCCTGCGTCGCCATCGAAGCCATGGAAGGCACCGACGAGACCATCGAGCGCGCCGCACGCATCACCGGCGGTAAGCGCCTGGTGGTAGTAAAGGTCAGCAAGCCCAACCAGGACATGCGATTTGATGTCCCCGTGGTAGGCCTGCGCACCATAGCCGTAATGCGCCGCAGCAACGCCACGGTGCTGGCGATCGACGCCGCGAAAACACTGCTCTTCGATCGCGAAAAACTAATTAAGGCCGCAAACGAAGCGGCAATCGCCATCGAAGCAGTAACGCCAGTAGACGCCCGGGTACCGGCCACCGCCGAAGCCGGCGATTGAGCGGCACCGTAAGCTTTGTTGGTGGGTTTGAATTACGGTTCTACGGTTTGATGCACTTATCTTTTCCCGGTGCCCCACTCTTCCCGGTTTTCGCAAGGGTGGGCGTTAGATAGGTGCTGGGATTAATAGTCACGTAGCAGGGGATGATTTGACCGAAAAGAACATCAAGGTAGCGGTAGTTGGCGTCGGAGACTTCGGACGCAACCACGTCCGGGTGTGGAAAGAACTCGAAGGCATCGAACTAGCCGGCGTCCTGGACGCCAACGCCGAGCGCGCACAAAAAGTGGCGACGGAGTTCGCCACTGTGGTCCTGAACGACTTCGACGACCTAGCCTCCCACGCGCAAGCCGTCTCACTAGCCGTCCCCACCGCCGACCACGCCAGAATCGGTTGCGAGTTGCTAGAACGGGGCCTGGATGTTCTGGTAGAAAAACCAATCGCGGCTTCGCTCGAAGAAGCCGACGCTTTGCTCGCCGCAGCGAAGCGCAACGGCCGCATCCTGCAAGTGGGTCACCTGGAACGCTTCAATCCGGCAGTAATCGCGGCGGAAAAAATCATAAGGCGGCCGCTATTCTTCGAGATCCATCGTATGGGCGTCTTTTCGCCGCGCAGCCTGGATATAGACGTGGTCTACGACGTCATGATTCACGACCTGGAGATTCTGCTAGCCTTCGTTCCTGGCCCAGTGGCCGACCTGCGCGCGGTGGGCATTCCTGTCCTAACCGACAAAGTCGACATCGCTCACGCGCGCATCGAATTCGAAACGGGAGCCGTCGCCAATCTCACCGCCAGCCGCGTCTCCACCGAGCGTGTCCGCAAGATGCGCTTCTTTCAGGAGCACGAATACGTTTCTATGGACTTCACCCGGCAAGATGTTTTGCGGGTACAAGTGGATCCGCCCGCACCGCGCACCCCCGGCGCTGCTCTGGAATTGCCCATGCCGCGGTTTGAAACTCTGGGCGCCGGACACCAAGAGCCCTTGCTCGCGGAGCTACGCGCCTTTGCGGACTGTGTGCGCACCCGCCGCACTCCGCGGGTTGACGGCGTAGTGGGGCGGCGCGCCCTCGAACTTGCCGACCGGGTTATGGCGGGCATCCTGGAACATGCTCGGCGCGTCCAACTTTCGACATTGGCCCCTCAGGACACTCGATGATCCCGCGCACCCTCGTCCCCACCGACGTTAAGCCGATCACCCTGGACGAAGCGCGCAAGCCCGCTCAGCGTTTGTCGTCCGCTCTCGACGGCCGCACCATCATCCCTCTGGACATGCCCATCACGCCGCTGGATCCGCGGACGAATATTCCCTCGCACGTTCCGCTGGAATCGCTTACCAATCGCACTCTCGTGCCCCGCAGCATGCCGGTCAACCCGATGGAATTTACTCCGGCGTTGCCCCGGCACTTGCCGCTCGCCGTGCTGGAAGCGCGCACGGTGATGCCGGTGCAGATCAACCCGATAACTGAAGAAGATGTGCGCCGGCTCGAGCAGCTTCCGGTGGTCACCTCCGAACTACTGGAGATGGTGGAACCGGACGTGATGACCACCGGGGAAGTAAATCTGTGGACCCGGCCGGTGGAAGAGAAGGACCAGAAAGAGAACAACGTCTCCCGCGTCGTTTCGTTGGTGGTGCACATTGCGCTGATCCTATTGCTGCTTTTTGCACCGAACTTATTCCAGTCGCGCGTTCCTACTGCCGCCGATTACGAATTGGCTCGCCGGCAATTGAGTTTTGTCCCCAACTTCCTGCCGCCGGCGCCCGGCGAGATTAACCGCAAGCCGCCTGGACCCGCGGGCCCCAAGCTGCACATTGCTCCGGGCACACTGAATAAGGTCGCGCCGCCTCGTCCGGTGGAAGCGCCTCCGGCCCCGGTAGTTCCGCGCCCGCAGGCGGAGTTGCCAGCGGCACCGGTTCCGCGGCCGGCGATCGCTGAGCAACCGGCGCCGGTGCAGACCGCTCCGCCCTCCCAGGTTCCGCCGCCCCGCTCGGACATTACGGTGCCCACGCCACAGCCGGGCAAACTGAATTTGGGTATTCCCAGTCTTTCGCCGAGCCGCGCTCTGGCGCAGTCGGAGCAGAATGCGCTGAAGGGCGGCGGAGGCCCGAAAATGTCCTCGGAAGGCAACATGCCGGGGGGAGGAGGTGGAGGGGGTGGTGGAGGCGGTGGTGGTGGACGAGGCCAAATCGGCAACGGGCTCACCATGCTCACCGATCCCCAAGGCGTCGATTTCCGGAGCTATTTGCAGCGTGTGCTGGACAGTGTCCGGCGCAATTGGTACGCGATCATCCCGGAATCCGCGCGGCTGGGCGAACAAGGGCGCGTGACCATAGAGTTCAAAATACAAAAAGATGGGAACGTGCCATTTCCCGATCCGAGCCTGACCAGCACGTCCGGCAAGGACCCGCTCGACCGTGCCGCCTTGTCGGCGATCCGGTCATCGAATCCGTTTGAACCGCTGCCGGCCGCCTTTCCTGGGCCCTTTATCGAGTTGCGATTTTATTTCTATTACAACCTGCCCACCGACTTCCAGTGAGGCTTTCGCGCAACCAGGTCGTCGGCGCCCTGCTCTTAGCTCTGCTGGCTTTGCCGTTTCTCTTACTTCGCTATTGGATATATCGCGGATGAGCGTGCTGCCGCGGCTGGTGGTGGTGCTCGGGCCTACCGGCTCGGGCAAGTCGGCGCTGGCAATTCGCCTGGCGCACGAACTCGATGGCGAAGTCCTGGTGTGCGATTCCACCCAGATATACCGCGGCTTTGATATTGGCACTGCAAAGGTCTTGCCTGCAGAGCAGCAAGGCGTTCCGCATCATCTCGTCGATCTCGCGGACGCCCATGAAATCTTCACCGCGGGAGAATATCGGCGCGCCGCTCGGGACGTCCTGGCCGATTTGCGCCGCCGCAACAAACTGCCCATATTGACTGCAGGCACGGGTTTGTATTTGCGAGCGCTGTTGGAAGGGCTAGCCGATGCTCCAACCCGCTCCGAGGCTCTGCGCGAGCGCCTAGCGCAGCGTGCCACAAAATCCCCAGGCCACCTGCATCGGTTGCTGGCGCGCCTGGATCGCGAGTCCTCCCAGCGAATTGCCCCGGCAGACATCCCCAAATTGATTCGCGCGATTGAAGTTTGCCTGCTAACCGGCAAAACCCTAACCGAGATTCACGAGGATGGACGCGACAAGCTGCAAGGATTTGAGGTCGTGAAGATCGGCCTATCGCCAGCCCGTGCCGACCTGTACGCCCGGCTGGACGCTCGCGTCACAGCGATGCTAAATGCCGGCTGGCTCGACGAGGTCCGTCGCCACAGCGAGCAGGGAATTCCCGCAACTGCCAAGCCCTTCCAGTTCATCGGCTACTCGCAGCTACGCGCGCACCAGGAAGGCCGCGCAACGCTGGCCGAAGCCACAAAGGAAATCCAGCAAGCCACCCGCAGATACGCCAAGCGCCAGGCGACGTGGTTCCGCCGCGAGAAGGATGTTCAATGGCTTAATGGTTTCGGCGACGATCCAAGGATCGCAGCGCAAGCGCTGCAAATGCTAGAGCCTACCCGCGACCGCTAACGGCCCGCCGCAGGCAAATATTAGCGACGGACCTTCCCGCAACTACTTTTGACGGCAAGGCGCTGACGGTATTTGGATGGTATTCGGCGATGGCGGGAACGATCCGGAGAACGCTTCTCGAATCACGGTCATCGTTCTATTTCTAACTCAAGTTCGCTGGAACTAGGGGGCGCGGGGTCTTCTTTTGGTTTCTCTTCGAAGTCAGCCATCTCGAGCCCCAGGTTTCCTGGGTTTGTTGCATAATGCATCGCGGTTTCAACATCGATTACGCCTTCTCGAACCAGCCGCTCAATTTCGCCGTCGAAATGCTGCATGCCCTCGGTAGTGCCGTCTCGCATCGCATCCAATAACGACTTACCCTCGCCGTCTCCCTTGATGATGTATTGCTGGGTCCGCAATGTGGATTTCAGGATTTCAAGAACCGCGATGCGGCCGGGGCGATCTTTTCGGGGGAGGAGACGCTGCGAGATAACGTACCGGAAGCATTTTGCAAAGCGGTCGCGGATGGCCTGCTGATCGCCTAATGGAAAGACTCCGATGATCCGACCGACGGTCGCGGCGGCGTCGATGGTATGCAACGTTGATAATACTAAGTGACCGGTCTCCGCCGCTTCCAATACGATCTCGATGGTTTCCTTATCGCGCATCTCTCCGACCAAGATGACATCGGGAGATTGCCGCAAAGCGGCGCGCAGCGCGAGATCGAACCGGGGAGTATCGCTATGCAGCTCTCGCTGATGGATTACCGATTTTTTGTGATTGTGGGCAAACTCGATGGGGTCTTCCACGGTGACAATGTGGTAAGCCTTCTTCTCGTTGATGAGGTCGACCAGCGCCGCCAAAGTAGAAGATTTACCCGATCCAGTGGAACCGGTTACCAACACCACTCCCGTCTTCAGCTCCGCGATCTGAGTAAATTGGACAGGCAAATTCAGGGAGGCGATGTCGGGTATATTGGTAGGAATTGAGCGCATCACGATGGCGTGTGTTCCCCGTTGCATGAAGACATTCACGCGCATGCGAGCCAACGCCGGAATGCTGTAGGACACATCGCACGAGCCTTCTTCTTTCAGCCTTCGATGCGCTAATTGGTTGGAGCCGATTAAGTCAGAGGCAATCCGCGCGGTGTCTTCGGGGCTGAACTTTTCCATGCCGGAAATCTTTACCTGAACGAGTTGTCCGTTCACTCTGGCAAGGGGCGCTTGATGAGGCGACAAAATCAGGTCGCTGGCGTGCTTGGCCCCTTGCAGCATCTGGGAAATGATAGACGCGGTGGAAAGCTCTGGGGTGCCTTGTTCGGTGACGGGTGCGTTCATAAGGTCTCTATTTTTGAAATAAGCAAGAAAATCGGGAATGGCAGATAAACTTAATCGTCCAGTAAAGACTCTGCTCAGCGAACCGTGTGGTCAAATCATTTGTGGAATCATTGTAGGCAATAGGTTACTTTTCCCTCGCTAAAAATCAAACCGCCCATAAAAGCGCTCATTTCCACTCACGGATGCGACGGCAACAGGTCCCAAATGCCGGGGTCTTCGGTGCCCAGGACCCAGGAGCAAAACCCCTGCAGGCCGCGTTCTTTGGCGAGCGTATAGCGCTCCCGAAACGCTCGGACATCGGTGTAGAAAATCCACTCGCGCACGCCGTCGCGGTAGAAATAGAACCAGGGGGCGCGATCGGCGGCGTCCCATTCGATTTGGCCGCCATACGCGCGGCCAAGATCGAGGGCATCGGAAGTGGAAATATACTCGGCGGAGGGATTGGGTTTATCGACGAGCTTCACCGGTGTGCCGGCGAACCAGTGGTAGCCGTACAGTGGGATGCCCAGCGAAAGCTTTTCGCGCGGTACGAATTTCAGCGCGTATTCGACGTTGCTCACCGTCCACGACCAACCCGCCACCGGGCCCGGAGGGGTCCAGCGCGTGTGCTGATCGTAGGTCATCAGGCAGATCAGATCGACGCCCTTCGCCAGCGCTGCAAGATCGTAAGCTCCGCGCCAGTTCTCGTAGATCCACGCGGTGTAGCCGGTTTCGCCGGCAGCTCCGGGAGCGTTAGGCACGGTGGCGATGGTGAGCTCCAAGCGCTGTTCGTGGAAGAGGGACGCGGCTTCGCCGACCATCGTCGATAGAGCGTCGCGGTCAGTCCAATGGATGTTTTCGAAGTCGAACTGAAATCCGATGTAGCCGAAATCCTTGCAGGCGTGGACCAGCTGCGCAAACATCTGCCGGTAGGCGCTGGGATTGACGAGTAGCTTGTGAAAATCGTCCTGCACGAACGCTGCATTGGCCACGATGGGCATCACCGGCACATGATGCTGCCGCGCGGTCTCCATGACCATCGGGTTCGGCCCGCCGGAAACCAGCCCACTCGAATCCACCACGTACCACGTCGGGACCAGCGTGTCGATTTTGTCGGCGTGCGCGAGGAAGGAGCGCACCGAGTTGGGGTCCCGCGTCATGTAAAAGAGAGATTTCGGCTGCTGCGCGGCAGCGGAAAACGAAACACTAAATAGCAAAGCAAGAAGCGACAGCGCGGTTTTCATGGATGAGCCGCCACCGTCAAAGCACAGCGGGGTTCGTTCTTGGCAAGGATTCTCATCGGCATCTCCAGAGGCGCTCGATGAAGGCTACGATAACACGCAAGCATCGGCTGGCGAACTTCCGCTCGGAGCATTTCCTTCCAGAGGGCGAACCAGAGTTTTGCCCCAGGCCCGGCAGCCCCGCCTGCCCGCCGGATGCCCCCTGCGTGTGGTGAAGAACCCTCGGGGAGCCTCGGACTCACGCCAGTGCCCACAAGGTTATCCTGCACCGCACCGGCGGTCCTGCGGCCTCGAAATTCATTCTTGGTTTTCCGTTCCCCATGGGCCGGCACCGGGTCGGAACCCTGGGGCCAGCAGCTCTGTTCAGATGATCTCGCCCTTAACATCTTCGTGACAACCTGGCGCACTTGCCGCGCTACAATAGAGACGTGCTACTTCCCGCTTTCTCTATCCCAAACCGCTTCTCGACACTTTCCGCATGATTACCACCGACCGCCGTGACAGCCGCGATCGCGTGGTCCTGGTAGGTGTGTCTCTCAAGAAGAATGCCCGCCGCGGCAAATCCGTAGGCCTGCTAGCGGACGACTCACTCGACGAACTCGATGAGCTTGCGCGCAGCGCAGGAGCCCTTATCGTTGGCAGCCTCCTGCAAGTCCGCGATTCCATCGATCCGGCCACGCTGATCGGCCGCGGCAAACTGGAAGAAGTAAAAGCGCAGGTGTTGCAAGCCAACGCCACGCTGGTCATCGTGAATCAAAATCTTTCGCCGGTGCAACTGCGCAACTTCGAAGACGCCCTGGATTGCCGGGTAATCGACCGGACGCAGCTGATCCTGGATATCTTCGCCCGGCACGCCCGGACCCGCGAAGGTCAGTTGCAAGTGGAATTGGCGCAGCTAAATTATTTATTGCCGCGCTTAACCGGAAAAGGCGTCATGTTAACTCGCCAGGGCGCGGGAATCGGCACCCGTGGACCGGGCGAACAGAAACTCGAAGTGGACCGCCGCAGAATTCGCGACAAAGTGGCCAAAATCGAGCAGGCCATCGAAAAAGTACGGCGCCAGCGCGCCACCCGCCGCCGCGCGCGCTTCGAAATGCCGTTGGGTACCGTCGCGCTGGTGGGCTACACCAACGCCGGCAAATCCACCTTGTTCAACGCGCTCACCCACGCCGCGGTGCTCACCTCTTCCCGCATGTTCGCCACCCTCGATCCCACCATTCGCGCGGTGCGTTTGCCGTCGCAACGCCGCGTGCTGCTTTCCGACACCGTCGGATTTCTGCGCGCCTTGCCTCCCGCACTGATCGCTGCGTTTCGCGCCACTCTCGAGGAAGTCCAGGAATCCGCGATGATCATGCAGGTGACCGACATTTCCAATCCCGACCACGCCGAGCAGGACGCCGAAGTGGAAAAGGTTTTGCAGGATCTAAAAGTGGCCGAGCGGCCCCGCTTGCACGTTTACAACAAAATCGACCTGCTCAGCGAAGATGAATCGCGCATCCTGTTGGAATCGAAAGCCGCAGCGCCCGGCGCGAACCGCGCTTTCGTGTCCGCAACCACCGGCCAAGGCCTGGATGAATTGCTCAAAATGATGGATGCGGCGCTGCCAGTCGATCCGATGATCCACATGCATCTGGCGTTGCCGCTGGGCAAGGGCCGCGAACTAGCTTTGGTGCACGCTTGCGGCCGCGTTTTGCACTGCGAACTCCAAGATGGGCATATGTCACTGGATGTGGAATTGCCCGAAGGAATTGCGCGTAACCTGCAGGAATATGCGGAAAAACCGCACCAATGAGCGACGGTGCAGAAAGGCAAGAAAAATGGCCCTTCTGTGGAAATAGTTGTGGAAAAGCAAGGGCCGGAATTTCAGTCGGTGGAACAGAATCTTGCCGTGGGCACCCATCTGTAGAACTACCATTACCACTGTATTCGGCTGTAATCACAGGATTTGCAGCCCGCCTCGAGCGGCAAGCCAGCTCCAGCCCCCGGGGAAGCCGCAGCGAATATGCATTCTTCAATTTGCACAGGTTTGCAGCGTTTTGTTCCCTAACCGATACTACCGAGGGGGGTTAGAAAGTCGTACGAATCGAGCACACGCCGCACCTCGCAGGACTCGGCCTTGTTTCGAATTTTCTCCATAAACGCGCCGCGAACCAAATAAATTCCGCCAACTCGATTGCGTGCAACGCCTCATAGCCCGACCGCCTCGCCGCGAGGCTGAAAATCGAAGTTACGCGCCACAAAATTCTCCATGGTCATCGTCGCCCACAAAAAATATGAAATCCTTTCCTGGGCGAAAAGATTTGCCGCGCCGCGTCGATGTTTAGAACCCGATTTTCGGTTTACTTCGCCGCCGGCGCCGCCGGGGGTCCCGTTGACTCCGACAATTCTCAGGACTATAGTGAAATTCTCCTGCCAAAGGTGCGAAGGACGGCATCGAGAACGAAATGAATCTCCCGAACAGCCTGACTATCCTTCGTATCTTTTTTGTGCCCCTCCTGGTGGTCGTTCTGCTGACCCAAGAGCCCAACTTTGATTTCTGGGGCCTTCCGATCCATTTCGAAGTGTGGGGCGTGCTGATCCTGCTGGTCGCGGCAGCGACCGACGCCATCGACGGCTACATCGCGCGGAAGTGGCGGGAAGTCACCACCTTAGGAATCCTGCTCGATCCCATCGCCGACAAACTGTTGATCTCGGCGGCCTTCATCTCCCTGGTGGAAATGGGACTGGTGCAGGCGTGGATGGTGGTGATCATCATCGGCCGCGAATTCATCGTCGTGGGATTGCGCAATATTGCCACTGCCGAAGGATTGATCATTCCCGCGTCGGCGCTGGGAAAAACCAAGATGGTCCTGCAGGTCCTCGCAGGCTGCGCTATCATTCTGGCCGCCCGGCACCCAGCGCTCAAGCCGCTGGGCAATGTTTTGCTGTGGTTGGTGGTGCTCAGCGCGGTGGCCTCCGCCGCGCACTATTTCCAGATGTTTTGGAGCCAGATCAACGTTCGGGTAGAGCAGCGGCAGCGCAGCGCCCTGGTCATCGAATCGGACAAGAAGCCTCAAGATGTCCTCACTCGGTAGCCGCGAGCGAGTTCTTCTTCTGGAAATAGCTCGTAGCGCTCTCCGCAACGCCGTCGAAGAGGGTCGCCCGGGGTACTCCCCGCCTGCACTTGGCAGTTTGCGCCAACCGGCCGGCGCTTTTGTCACCTTGCGCCGCGCTGGAGAACTGCGCGGTTGTGTGGGGCAACTCGAAGCGGCCGAACCGCTGGGCAGTGTGGTGGCGCACGCCGCAGTGTCGGCGGGGCTTCAGGATTCCCGGTTTCCGCCGGTCGTCGTGGGCGAAATCGGATCGCTCGAGATCGAGATTTCGGTGCTCTCTCCGCTCCAATCCATCCGCCCGGAAGAAATTGAGATCGGCAAACACGGATTGGTGGTGTCCCGAGGGCAGTCTCGGGGTGTGCTGCTGCCGCAGGTGGCCGTCGAGCACGGATTGAGTGTCGAACGCTTTCTCGAGGAAACTTGCCGCAAGGGTAGCCTGGAGCCCAACGCGTGGAAATTGCCGGAAACGCAAATCCAGGGGTTTACTGCGGAAATTTTCTCCACCGCGAGCGAAGCAGGGCAGCAAGATACCGGACCGCGGACAAAGGTGGAGAAATAGCCAGGCGCGGGGAACTGGCGCTGGTTGCATGTCATGTAAGGAATTGGAAGTGTTATGAAAGAGCGTACAATTCCTATCTTTCAACACCGACCCGCAAGTGATTTGGAGAAAACATGCCCAAGAAGAAGATGACCCACGCTGATGCTCAACTGATTCTTCAACTGTACGACCTCCGCCGGGAAGCGGAGCTACGGAAAGCCCGCAACTGGGTGACCGGGCAATTCTTGCCCCACAGTGCGGACGACTATCTCAAGGTAATGTCCGCTTTCGGTACCCAGGAGAACGCATGGCTGCGGCAGGTGACGACTTACTGGGATATGGTGGCCGCGATTGTGCTGCACGGTGGGCTGCATGAGGAATTGTTTTTTGCGCCGGGTGTTGGCAGTAACGAGATGCTATTTATCTTTGCCAAAATATACCCGTTCCTGAAGGAAATCCGCGAGAAAACGCAGAGCCCCATGGCGTTTGCGGTCGTAGAAAAGGTCATCAACAAGAGCCAGAGCGGCCGCGAGCGCTTTGCGTTGACCTGCAAACGGGTCGAGGCGATGCGGAAGGCGCAAAAGGGGTAGGTTTTGGTGATGGACGACCTGACTCAGTCACAAGTCTCTTGAAGCAGTCGGCAAAACCTCAACGACATTTTTGGCAAGTCGGAGTACTGCGATGAATTCCAGTTGCGGGTTATTCCAGTTCGACGTAGTCGCCGGCGTAGATTTCGCTCAGCGTAAACGTTAGCATGACGGTAGAAGCGTTGGGCGCCGTGCGCAACACGACTCCTTCTCCCAGCACTTGTCGCGGAACGGTATCCCACTTGTATTTCGCCGGCGCCGCGCCGAAGCCGTACACTTGGAATGCATTGCGCCTGACTTGATAGGCGAGTTCCGTTTGCGTGCCGCTATAGCGGAACACCCGGAAATAATCGCCCACCTTCACGCCTTGAGCTGCTCCCAGGTTTACGTAGGCGATGTCATTGGTGCCCATCGAGACGTGAAATTCCTTTCCGGTGACCACCATGGCCAGCGCCTTGCCGCTGGCCGGCGCGAAGCGGTCGAATGTTTCCTCCGGCTTCAGCACCGGGGCGGGGCGGTCGGGAACCGGCAGGATTATGTCTCCACGCTGCAGGTAGCTGCAGGACTGGACCACTTGCGCGGTGGAGGTATTTTCTTGGGTTACCACTACCCGCACGCGCCCTTCGTCCTCCCACACTTTTCCGATCTTGTTCAGAATCGAGTCCTCCCAGGAAAACCACAGGGTCTTGTTTTCGTCTTTCACCTGGCGGACCGCGATGAACTCATCGCCCACCTTCACACCCTGGCTCGCTCCCTTGTTGATGTAGACATAATCGCCATGCCCAAAGGTGGTCAGGGTGTTGGCGAAATCTCCGGTGATCACGATCGTCTGGCTCGGTACCGCTTCATCGCTGACGATTCCCGAGCAATACAGGTCGTTTTGCAAGGGCGTGCGCGATTGACCCTGGGCAGACGCCACTGTCGCCGCCAGCAAAATCACTCCACCCATGATCCAAAATTTTGCACGCATCGCCATCGCTCCTTTTAGCGCCGCCACCACTTCATCCATGGCGCGATCGCGGCTAACCCTGCGCGTTTCGCGCCATCTTCACCGCAATTCCCAGGGTAGGCTCGCAAGCACCCGTATCCGCAGCTACGAAAACACATCTACCATGGGCCATACATAGGTCCAGTACTGCTGTGCCCAACGTAGCAGGCGTCCCTAGTAGCGTCAATACGGTGTTTCTGCATGCTTTACACTTTGTGCACCGCATGGTAGAAGCCTCAGTCCGGCTAATGCGTGGAATTCACGGGAGAAAGCGCAAGATGGCGGCTCTTTTCGGTGGGGATCGAATTTGCGGCGTGGTGGCCGCCGCGACGCCCGGCGACATGTTTCGGCAACTCGCCGCAGCCCTCTATTCCACCAGCACCGTGGAACTGCGTCTTGACTATCTGCCCGGTCCTCGCCAGATTCGCCGCTTTCTCGCGCAGTTGAGCGAGTTTAGGCGGGTGGTGCCGCGCATCGCGCGCGCCACGCTCATTGCTACTTGTCGCCGCAAAGATGCCGGCGGCAAGTTTCGCGGCGGCCCAGCAGCGCAACTGGAACTCCTGCGGCTAGCCGCCGAGAGCGGTTGCGCCTGGCTCGATCTGGAAATTGAGACCGCCGCGGGCCTGAGCGCTCAGCAATGGTCCGCGCGCGCCGCACCAGCGGCTTGGTCCCCCTCGCGGCAGGCAAACTCGCTACATCCGGAGCGCGCTCGGGCTTCGGCTGCGGCCCCGGTACGGATGAAAGCTCGGTGGCTGATTTCCCACCATGAGTTTCGGTCCACCCCTACGCGCCTAAAGCACCTCTTGGCGCGCATGGAGCGTTTGCGGGCGGATGCCTACAAGGTCGCTACGCAGGCCAAATCCCTGCGCGACGCGGTGCGGGTTTGCGATCTGGCGCACCGACGCCATGACGTGGTCGCGATACCCATGGGCGAGATCAGCCTGCCGGCGCGAATCCTGGCGCTGCGGGCCGGCAGCGCCCTGGCGTACGCGAGCGTTGAGACGTCCACCGCGCCTGGGCAAGCGTCGCTCGCGGACATGAAGACGCTGTATCGTGCCGACGCCATCGACGCGCAAACCCACGTGTACGGCGTGATCGGTGATCCGATCGGCCATTCGCTTTCCCCGGTGATGCAGAACGCGGCGTTCCACGCGCGGAAGTTTAATGGCGTGTTTCTGCCTTTCCGGGTCGCCGATCTAGGCGATTTTCTCCACGCCCTCGAGCCGCTAGGGATTCGCGGATTCAGCGTCACCTTGCCGCACAAGGCGCGAATCCTGCGCTACCTCGACGACTGCGATCCCCTGGCTGCCGATATCGGTGCGGTAAATACCGTGGTCGTACGCGGTCCAGGCAAACTCTACGGGTACAATACAGACTACACTGGTGTGCTGCGCGCGATTCACAAGCGCATTCAGCCCCGCGGCGCCCGAGTGCTACTGTTCGGTGCGGGGGGCGCGGCGCGGGCAGCGGCGTTTGCCTTGGCGGCGGCGGGCGCGTGCGTCTTTGTTTGTGCCCGGCGCGCGGCGCGCGCCGGTAAACTCGCGCGAGCGGTGGGCGGCGAGTCGATTCCCCGGCGAGCGCTACGTGGCGCGCGATTTGATTTGATCGTGAACGCGACGCCGGTGGGCATGCATCCCCACGCGGACGCGATCCCACTGGCCGCCGGCGAGCTCAACTGCCGGTTCGTGCTTGATCTAATTTATCGTCCGCGAAAAACGCGCTTGCTACAACTCGCGGCGCAGCGCGGCATCGAAACCATTTCCGGCCTGGAGATGTTCGTGGCCCAGGGGGCCGCGCAGTTCGAGATTTTCACCGGCCTGCGCGCTCCAGTGGCAGCGATGCGCGGCGCGGTCGAAGCCGTCCTCCAGCGCGAAGAGAAGGAACGCAGCAAGCGATGATTCAGCCCGATTTCAAAACATTTTCGCGACTCGCGCGGCGCGGCAACCTCGTGCCGGTGTACGACAGCCTCACCGCCGATCTGCTCACTCCGGTGGGTGCGTACCAACGCATCGCTCGCGGCACGCGCCACGCTTTCCTGCTGGAAAGCGTGGAAGGCGGCGAACGAATTGCGCGCTACACGTTTCTGGGAGCGAACCCGGCGGAAGTGGTCCGCACCCGCGGAAAATCCTGTTGGGTGGAATCCGGCGGGCGGTGCCGGGAATCCCAGGAAGATCCCATTCTGCTGCTGCGGCGGCTGATGGCGCGCTACCGTCCCGTACAGTTGCCGGGCCTGCCGCCTCTGGTGGGCGGCGCAATCGGGTATTTTGCGTATGACATGGTCCGGCTAATCGAAAAGATTCCGGCCTCGGGCCGCGACGATCTGGGACTGGACGACGCAGTGCTGATGTTTTATCTCGGATTGGTGGCTTTCGATCACGTGCGCCACCGTGTGTGGATCGTCCAGAACGTTTTTACGCAGGAGCCCGGCGGCCTGCGCCAGCGCGCCGGCGCGCTGCGCCAGAGCTACGATCGGGCGGTCGGTCAGATTCAAAGCACGCGCCGCGCGCTCGAGGGTCGGTTGCCGGACCAAAGGCCGCGGCCCAAGAAGACCGCTCCCCTGCGCGTCACTGCGAACATGACTCGCGGCCGGTTCATGCAGGCGGTGCGCCAGGCCAAGAAATACATTCGTGCCGGAGACGCCTTTCAGATCGTCACCAGTCTGCGCTTTGCCGCCGAAACCGCAGCGGACCCGTTTGAAATTTATCGCGCGCTGCGGGTGATCAATCCTTCGCCGTATCTTTATTTCCTGAAACTCGACGGCGTGGCCGTTGTAGGCAGTTCGCCGGAAATGCTGGTGAAAGTTCAGGGGCGCGATGCATATTACTCGCCGATTGCCGGTACCTTGCCGCGCGGGCGCGACGAGCGCGAGGACGCCGCCAATGAGGGCAAGCTCCTGGCTGATCCCAAGGAACGCGCCGAGCACATCATGCTGGTCGACCTGGGCCGCAATGATTTGGGCCGGGTATGCGAGTACGGCTCTGTGACCGTCGAGCGATTGATGTACGTCGAACGCTACTCCCACGTGATGCACTTGGTGTCGCGCCTCAAGGGTCGCTTGCGCGCCAACGTGGATTGTTTCGACGCGCTGATGGCCTGTTTCCCGGCGGGAACGCTTTCCGGCGCACCCAAAGTGCGCGCCATGCAAATTATCGACGAGCTGGAGCCCACCCGGCGGGGGATTTATGCTGGCGCGATCCTGTACCTCGATTTCTCCGGCAACCTCGATTCCTGCATTGCTTTGCGCACCCTGGTCGCCAAGGATGGGCGCGCCTACGTGCAAGCCGGCGCGGGAATCGTTGCGGATTCGGTCCCAGCGCGCGAATATCAGGAAGCGGTGAACAAAGCGAAAGCAGTAGTAACCGCGCTCGAGACGGCGGACCGTGAAAGCCGCGCCGCCCCCGGCGCGCGGGGCCCGCGCACCGCGAAGGCCGCGACGAAACGAAAGTGACTGCGACGCGCGTTTACTATCGAATTGTGGATCCGAACCGATGATTCTGCTCCTCGACAACTACGATTCCTTTACCTACAACCTGGCGCAGTACCTCGGCCAGCTCGGTCAGCAGTTGCTCGTCCGCCGGAACGATGAGATCACTGTGGATGAGATCGAACAGCTTCAGCCCGAGCGCATTGTAATTTCGCCAGGGCCGTGCCGTCCCGAGCAAGCGGGAATCAGCGTCGCACTCATGCAACGGTTTGCGGGAAGAATTCCGCTGCTGGGCGTATGCCTGGGGCATCAAGCCATGGGACTCGCTTTCGGCGGCCGGGTGATTCGCGCGCCGAAAGTGATGCACGGCAAGACCAGCGAAGTGCAGCACGACGGCAAAACGATTTATCGGCGGCTGCCGCAGAATTTTCTGGCCACCCGGTACCACTCGTTGATCGTCGAAAGAAAATCGCTCCCGCGCGAACTGACCATCTCCGCGGAATCCGCCGACGGCACCATCATGGGCCTGCGCCACCGCAAGCTCCGGGTGGAGGGCGTGCAGTTCCATCCCGAATCGGTGCTGACGGTTGAAGGACTGCGCCTTCTCGAAAATTTCCTCAGCCTATAGGCGTTTGTGTTCCCCCGAGGCGCACCCATTTTGTGGCTATTCAGCATTTTTATTCCCTTTAGAATCAGACACATGGGCCACCCCCGCCCTGCTGAGCACGGTCTGAGAAATTGGGCCCTGGAGCTGGGTTGTCTGGATTGCGGGGCGGCGGAGCGCTGACCAAGTTGCGGGGACGGTTAGTGGCGTTCTTTTAGCCATCACGGAACGTAGCATTTTCGCGCGAGTGCTGGAAGGGATCAGTTCGCTGGACGTCGGCAGTCGCGTTTTGAGCGGGACGCAGATCGAGTGCTGGGGCAGGGCCCACCAGAGTGGCTGCGGCACGGCCCTAGTCGCGGCCTACACCTAATGCGTCGGCGACGCGATTGATATAGTTGAACCACGAGGCGATCAGAGTGATCTGCAAGATCGCTTTGTCGTCGAAGCCTGCGGCGTGGAGTTTCTGATGGTCCTCGCGGCTGATTTTGGTGGCGTCTTTGGTTAGCTGGAACACGTAGTCCAGCATCACGCGATCCTGCTCGGAGATGGGCGCGATCTGGTAGTCCTTGCGCAGCGCTTTTACGAGCTCATCATCCAACGTGACGCGACGCAGAAACTCTGCGTGGGATTCAATTCAATAGAAGCAGCGATTGGTGACCGACACCACGGTGGTGATCATTTCGTGCTGGCGCCGCGAGAGCGGCAAATCCGGAGACATCAGCGAGCCGAAGGTGGCGAAGGCGTGGTGCAGCGCCTCGGGGATCAGGGTGTGCGAGGCAACGATTCCGGATGGCCCATCGTTGGTGGGGAAAACGGGAGTGGCGTACTCGATGGGGTACAGCGCGCGCTGATCCTGCATGGCGCGAATTAGCTTTTCGTCAGCTTCCGACAGCGGAACGGTCTTAATCCAGGTCATGGTGTTCTTCCTCCGACATCGGATTGCCCGAGAATACCGGCCGAGCCCGATCCGCCAAAGCGGCTAGGCCCTATTCAGTTCGAACGACGGCGGACTGGTATAGGAATCCATTTTTACTACAAACGCCTCGCAAAATCCCCTGCGTCCCAACAAGCCAGCCACCCACAGCTTCCCCTGAAAAACCTGCCCACAAGAATCGTGATTCTATGGAAGTATATGGGAACAACCGCTCCGCCGATAACCCCCCAAGATTAGACTTGATGCCATCTTCCAGCCGTATACCAGGCGATTGACAGAATCCAGCGTGGAACATGCAAGAGGGGGCGCCGGAGTCGATCCAAGCACCTCTACGGCAATAGTAGGTGGGGAGTGATGATGAATGAGACGAACGTTCATCACCGGCGCCCAATCGCAGGCTTCGTGGCGGAAAGCCGGGTGTCCCGATCCAGGCCAAACCTTGCAGTTGTGCCTCAATTCCAGAGAGCCAAATCGTTCCAGTTCTCGGGCACCTTGACCACAACCGCTTCCGTTACACCGTTTTCCCTCGATTTTTGAACCACTTCGTCGTAGGTCGGTCCGTAGGCAACAAGCCGTTGCTCGTCTTCCGAGAGGGCTACCCATCCGTCGGGAGGAGCGTTTCTGAGGGCGTCAATTCTAGCTTCTGGACTCTTGGTAAGACCTCGATCAGCCACACACATCATAATCTTGGACGCCGCGCAGGCGTGGAGACAGGCAGCCTAGCGATAAACGTCGCCTGGGTCAATGCGGGCTTCTACGGAGCTAGGCGACAGGGGGTTCGTGGGCGAAGGCTACTAGCGCGGCTAGCTTGGCGCGGGCCGCGCCGGAATCTATCGATTCGGCGGCTTGGCGGACGCCGTCGAGAAAACTAATTGCGTGGTCCGCGGCCACCAGCGCGGCTGCCGCGTTGGCTTCGACGATCGCGCGGTGGGGGCCGGTCTGGCCCTCCAGGATGTTGCGGATGATCGCGGCGTTCTCTCTGGCGTCTCCGCCTTGGATTTCCGATAGCGGCGCGCGGAGCAGGCCGAAATCCTCGGGTGCCAGCTTATAGGTGCGCACTTCGCCGTCGCGCAACTCGGCGATGGTGGTTTCACCGGACAAGGAAATCTCATCCAAGCCGTCGTCACCGTGAACGACGAAGGCGCGCCGCGTTCCCAATTTACCCAGCACCCGTGCCAGGATTTCCGTGTAAGTGGGGTCAAAGACGCCAGCCACCTGCGCGCTCGCACCGGCCGGATTGGTTAGCGGGCCCAACAAATTGAAAGCGGTGCGCCCGCGAATCTCGCGCCGCGCAGGCATCGCGTATTTCATGGCGGTGTGTGCGGCAGGCGCGAACAGAAATGCAATTCCCACTTCCCGCAGCGCTCGCGCGGTGGTGCTGGCGGGCAAATCCACACGGCCGCCCAGCGCTTCGATCACGTCGGCCGAGCCGCAGCGCGAATTCATCGAGCGGTTGCCATGCTTGGCAACGCGCACTCCCGCGCCAGCCACCACAAACGCCGCGGCAGTGGAAATGTTGAAGGTGCCGGCGGCGTCGCCGCCGGTACCGCAGGTATCCACCAGCACTTCATCGGGAGCAAAAAAGCCTGGAGGTACGATGGGAGTCGCGTGGCGGCGCATCACTGCGGCAAAGCCGGTCAGCTCGTCCACGGTTTCACGCTTATCGCGCAGCGCGATCAGGAAACTGCCGATCTGGGCGTTGGTGGCGCGGCCGGTAAGGATTTGCTCCATCACCGCTTCGGCTTCCGCGCGGTTCAGGTCGTTGCCGGCAATGATTTTTTCCAGCGCGCTCTCAATCACGGTAAAACCATCTTCTAAGAAGAGAGTCTACGGCGCGGACGGGGAGCCAATTCGCCTCCGCAATTGGGGCAAGTGAGGTTCATACCTTCGGCGCATTCGTTGCAGAAGGTGCATTCATACGAGCAAATCCAGGCCTCGGCGTCCGGCGCGATGGCTTGTTCGCATTTCTCGCAATTCGGTTTCATTTCCAGCGACACAGCGCCGCCTTGCCCGCTCTTTCGCTTCCGAGTAAACTCACTGAGCGTTTGTGAATATTAACACCATTCGCGGTTCGTTTTGACGCGCGGCGCTGTGCAGCGGCGGCGCCTGAAGGGTGGACGATGAAGATTCACGAATACCAGGCCAAAGCGATCCTCGCGAAATTCGGTGTGTCCGTCCCGCGCGGCGAGGTGGTACTGCAGAAAGCCGACGCGCTCGCGGCGGCCCAGCGGGTGGGAACACCGATCGTGGTAGTGAAGGCCCAGATTCATGCGGGCGGCCGCGGCAAAGGCGGCGGGGTGAAGTTGGCGCGTTCGGCCGAGGAAGCGCAGAAGCTGGCATCGGAAATCCTGGGCATGACCCTGGTCACCCATCAGACCGGCCCGGAAGGGCGGGTGGTTCGGCGGCTGCTGATCGAAGAGGGCCTGGACATTAAGCGTGAGTTGTATCTCAGTATTTTGGTGGACCGCGGCTCCGGCAAACCAGTGTTTATGGCCAGCGCCGCGGGCGGCATGGAAATTGAAGAAGTGGCGAAAGACAATCCCGATGCGATTTTGAGAGAGACCATTCACCCGGCAGTAGGCCTGGAACCCTATCAGGTACGAAAGCTCGCGTTCGGTGTGGGACTGGCGCCGGAGCTGATGTCTGCCGCGGTGCCATTCTTCCAGGCGCTGTACCGCGCTTTTCTGGAAACCGATGCCACGCTCCTGGAAATCAATCCATGCGTGGTAACCGGAGACGGCCGGCTGGTGGCGCTCGACGCCAAGATGGCCATCGACGACAACGCCCTCGGACGCCATCCGGAATTTCGCGATCTGCGCGACCTGGAAGAAGAGACGCCGCTCGAAGTGGAAGCCTCCAAATTCAAGCTCAATTACATCAAGCTCGATGGCAGCATCGCGTGCATGGTGAACGGCGCGGGCTTGGCCATGGCCACCATGGACATCATCCAGTTGAGCGGCGGGAGCCCCGCGAATTTCCTGGATGTGGGCGGCGGCGCTTCGGAAGAGCAGGTGAAGAACGCCTTTCGGATTCTGCTGAGCGATCCCAACGTCAAGGCGGTGTTCATCAATATTTTTGGCGGAATCTTGCGTTGCGATGTGCTGGCCACCGGAGTGGTGAAGGCGGCGCGGGAGCTGGAGGTGAAAGTGCCGATTGTTGTGCGCATGGAAGGGACCAACGTCAGCGAAGGCAAGGCCATCCTGAGTGGGTCGGGTCTGAATTTCACGGTGGCGGATGGAATGAAGGACGGCGCGGAGAAAGCGGTTGCGCTGGCTGGGAGGTAAGTCCTGGTTTGCTTGTGACTGTTTGGATTTGCTCTAAATTGTTTTCTTTTAGGGAAGGAACGGCGTGAGCGTTCTCATCGATTCAAAGACGCGGGTAGTGGTGCAGGGTCTGACCGGACGTGAAGGCAGTTTTCACGCGCAGCAGATGCTCGAGTACGGCACCCAAGTGGTTGCCGGCGTCACTCCGGGAAAGGGCGGCAGCAAGCATCTGGACGTGCCGGTATTCAACACCGTCGCCGATGCGGTGAAAGCGACCCGCGCCAATGCTTCGGTGATTTTCGTTCCGCCGCCGTTTGCCGCCGACGCGATTCTGGAAGCGGGCGACGCCGGATTGCCTTTGGTGATTTGCATCACCGAGGGAATTCCCACGCTGGACATGGTGCGAGTGGCGGCGGCGTTGAAAGATAGCCCCACGACGCGGTTGGTGGGACCGAATTGTCCGGGAGTGATTTCGCCGGGCCAAAGCAAGATCGGAATCATGCCCGGGCGGATTCATAAGCAAGGCCACGTGGGATTGGTGAGCCGCAGCGGAACGCTCACCTATGAAGCGGTGGATCAGCTCACCCGCCTGGGAATCGGACAATCGACGTGTGTCGGCATTGGCGGCGATCCGATCATCGGCACCAGCTTTCTGCATTCCGTGCAACTCTTCAACAACGATCCGGATACCCACGCCATCGTGATGATCGGCGAAATTGGCGGGGACGCGGAAGAGAAGGCCGCCGCGTTTATTCGCCAGAACGTGAAAAAACCGGTCGTGGGATTCATCGCCGGGCAAACCGCGCCGCCGGGCCGCCGCATGGGTCATGCCGGTGCGATCATCAGCGGCGGAGAAGGAACGGCGGAAGGAAAGTACGCGGCGATGCGCGCCGCAGGAATTCATACCGTGCAGAGCCCGGCGGACATTGGGGCGACGCTCGCGAAATACATCTAACGCGTTGCAGCAACAGCCGGGGCACGCAGCAAGCTAGCTAAGTCAAAACAATTCCGATTCACGAAATGGAGCCAACGTGTCGATCGAGCGTACTTTCGCAATGATCAAGCCGGATGCGGTGGGCCGCGGACTCGCCGGCGATATTCTCAGCCGTATCCACGCCGCCAATTTTCAAATCGTGGCCATCAAGTCCGCGCGGCTGACCCGGGAAGAGGCCGGCGGTTTCTATGCGGTGCATCGGGAGCGCCCGTTCTTCAAGGAATTGACGGAATTCATGAGTTCCGGAAAAGTGATAGCGATGGTGCTGGAGGGTGAAAACGCGATCTCCCGCTGGCGCTATACCATGGGCGCCACCGATCCCGCGAAAGCCGGGGAAGGCACCATTCGGAAAGCGCTGGGCACCAGCATCCAATACAACTGCACCCACGGATCAGACGCGCCGGAAACCGCGGCGTTTGAAATCGGCTATTTCTTCGCGGGCAGCGAGCTGATCTAGGAATTCGTGGCGTCTAAAAGCCGGTCATGTTGCCTCGCGGCGATCGGTGTGCGCGGCCAGCCGGCCGCAAAATCACGCCCATCCTGATACCAGATTCCCTACGAGTGTGCAGCGCGGTCGCGTTCTAGATTGGCGAGAGGTTATGTTCGGGGGCCGCGCCGACAGCAGCGTCTACGCCCCAGTGCCTGCGCCACAACGACCCCGAATCCGGTAGAATGTATGCAACGATAGGTATGCTCGTCCAAGAGCCAATGCGCGAACTCGGTAAGGGGCTGCTGCTCATCGGAGCATTGCTCGCGGCTGCCGGCGCTTTCTTCTTCTTTGGGGGGCGCTTGCCATTTCGTTTGGGACGCTTGCCCGGTGACATCGCCTATCATGGGCGCAACGGCAACAGCTTCTACTTTCCCGTGGTTACTTGCATCTTACTGAGCGTCCTGCTTTCTGTGGTGATGTGGGTGGTCGGGCACTTTCGCCGTTAGAGTAAAACGCTGATGACTCAACTGCCGTTCCCTTTGCCTCCCGAAGACATCATGCCCCGCCGCCGATTGTGGACGGTGAGCGAGCTGAATGAAAAAGTCCGCCTGGTGCTGGAGGACGCGCTCCAGGAAGTGTGGGTGGAAGGGGAGATTTCAAATTTCCGGCCGGCGCAGTCTGGGCACCTGTATTTCACGCTGAAGGACGCGCGGGCGCAGATTCGCTGCGTCTGTTTTCGTGATCAATCGCGCGGGCTGAAGTTTCGTCCAGAAGACGGCCTGCACCTCACCGTGCGCGGGTCGCTGGGTGTATATGCGGCGCGTGGGGAATATCAGATTTACGTCGAGAGCATCGAGCCGGTAGGGTTGGGCGCGCTGCAACTGGCGTTCGATCAACTCAAAGAGCGGCTCAACAAGGAAGGATTGTTTGATCCCGCGCGCAAGAAAGCACTGCCCTCGGTCCCGCGAAAAATCGGAGTGATCACGTCGCCCACGGGGGCCGCGATTCGCGACATCCTGCATGTGCTCGCCCGGCGATTCGCCAGCGCGCACGTGCAACTGTATCCGGTGAAGGTGCAGGGCGAGGGCGCGGCGCGGGAAATTGTGGAAGCGTTGCGGTACTTCAATATCTGGGAATCGGTGGACGTTTTGATTGTAGGCCGCGGCGGCGGCTCACTCGAGGACTTGTGGGCCTTCAACGAAGAAATCGTGGCGCGCGCGATTTCCGATTCGCGAATCCCGGTGATTACTGGCGTGGGTCACGAAACCGATTTCACCATCGCCGATTTTGTGGCCGACGTTCGCGCCCCCACTCCGTCGGCGGCGGCGGAGATGGTCATTCGCACCCGGCAGGAATTCGAGCAGCAAATCGCCGAGGCCCACCGCTGCCTGGTGCGCCGAATGCAGTACCTGCTGTCGGAATGGCGGCATCAGGTGCGCGATTTGGAGACCCACCGGGGATTCCGGCGTTCGGAAATCTTGATCCGGCAGCGGCGGCAGCAAGTGGATGAATACAGCGCCGCCCTGGCGCGGAATTTGCGGCGGCGGCTGGATGGTTCGCGGTATCGGCTGACCGCGGCGCGGGCATCGGTGGCGGCGTTCGACTTGCGTGGGCGGGCGCGCGGATGGCGGGTGAAACTCGAGCGCAAGTCCGCGGAACTGCGGGTGGCGCTGGATCGCGCGGTGGTCGTGAAACGGCGGCGGCTGCATACCGCGCAAATGCACTTCGCGTCGCTCGATTTGCACGGGCGGGTGGGGAAGTTGCGGCGGCAACTGGAGCGGGGGGCCGGCGCACTGGTGGTGGGCATGGACCGCGTGCTGGCTGGCAAGCGCCGGCGGTGGGAGGGGTGCGATCTGAAATTACGTGAGCGTAGCCCGTACCAGCTGCTGAAGCGCGGGTACGCCATTGTTTACGACGCGGCGGGTCGAGTGGTGCGCTCGGTGGATGAAGTGAGTGTAGGGGATGCGATTGGCGTGCGAGTGGCGGAAGGGCAGATCGATGCCACCGTCCGCAACAAGAAAATGGTTCGCTAGATGCGGCATGGAAGCGTGACATTGAGACTGTGAAGGTTACAACGCCCACCCTTCCCAGCAACCGGGAAGAGTGGGGCAGCCGGAAAAGATAAGAGCGGCGAACCGTAGAACCTTGGAACCGTGGGGCGGCTCGGTTGAGCCCTGGCGAACGGCAGGACAGGAGATTACGATGGCGACCACAGTGACTTCCCAGCAATCGATTCGCGGCGGGGCGTTCTTGCTCTCGGCGGTTAGGCCGGAGGATGTGTTTACGCCGGCGGATTTGACCGATGACCAGCGATTGATCGGACAAACCGCGGAAGAATTCGTGGCCAATGAAGTGCTGCCGCAAATCGCGGACCTCGAGCTACACAAGCCCGGTTTGATGCCCCAAATTTTGAAGAAAGCTGGGGAGATCGGGCTGCTGGGCGGCGGAATACCGGAAGCCTACGGCGGGTCGGGCTTGGACAAAGTATCGTCCATCGTGCTCTCGGAGAAGCTTGCGGCGTACGCGTCGTTTGCGGTTTCGCAAGGCGGGCACTCGGGAATCGGGACGGTGCCGATCGTCTTCTTCGGAACCGAAGCCCAGAAACAGAAATACCTGCCCAAGATCGCCAGCGGCGAATGGCTTTCCTGCTATTGCCTTTCTGAGCCGCAGGCAGGTTCCGACTCGCTGGCGGCGCGCACCCGCGCGGTGCTTTCTGCGGACGGCAAGAACTGGATTCTAAACGGTCAGAAGATGTGGATCACCAACGGCGGATTTGCGGACGTGTTCGTGGTGTTCGCGAAGGTGGATGGCGAGAAATTTTCATGCTTTCTGGTGGAGCGCGGCTACCCGGGATTTTCGGTGGGAGCCGAAGAAAAAAAGATGGGCATCAAAGGCAGCTCGACGGTGCCGATATTTTTCGAGAACTGTGTGCTGCCGAGGGAAAACTTGATTCACGAAGTGGGCCGCGGACACATCGTCGCGTTCAATACTTTGAATGCGGGAAGATTTGCGCTGGGCGCTTACTGCCTAGGCGGCGCGAAAAAAGTGCTGGAAGCAGCGTCGAAATACGCCAAGGAACGCCACGCATTTGGCAAGCCGCTGGCCAGCTTCGGCCTGATCCGGGCCAAGCTCGGCGAGATGGCCATTCGCATCTACGCCATGGATTCGGTGTTGTTTCGCACCGCGGGTATGGTGGAAGCAGCGGTTTCCGCAGCGAGCGCCGGCGCGGCTGCGGGCGATAAATCGCAGCAAGCTATGCAGGTGCTCGAGGAATATGCGATCGAGAGTTCGATCAGCAAGGTGCTGGGCAGCGAAATGGTGGACTACTGCGTGGATGAGGCGGTGCAGATTTTTGGCGGATATGGGTTTCACGAAGATTATCCTGTGGCGCGAGCCTATCGCGACAGCCGGATCAATCGCATCTTCGAGGGCACCAACGAAATCAACCGCATGTTGATCGTGCAAATGCTTTTGAAACGGGCATTGGCAGGGGTCTTGCCGCTGATACCCGCGGCGATGAAGCTGGCCGACGAAGTGCTGACGGGACCCTCGGCGGACGAGACCCCGGAAGGGCCGCTGCAGGCCGAAGAACGTGCGGTGGCCCAGGGGAAGAGGATTTTTCTGCTGGCCGCCGGCGCAGCGGTGCAGCGTTTTCGCGATCAGCTCGGCGAACAGCAGGAAATCATGGCCGCGCTGGCGAATTGCACGATGGAAATTTATGCCATGGAGTCTTCATTGCGGCGGGCGCAGAAAGTGGCGGCCCGCGGGAACTCCGCGGCGGAGTCTATGGCCGATGCGGCGCGCGCGTTCATTTACGATGCGACTGACCGGCTGGAAAAAGAAGCGCGCACCGCGCTCAGCGCAACACTGGAAGGCGACATGCTGCAAACGCAGCTAGCGGTGCTGCGGCGTTTTGCGAAACACGACGCGGTGAATACCATTGCGATCCGGCGGCGCATTGCGGACGCGGTCCTGGCGCAGGATCGTTATCCGTTCGAAGGGCGCTGAAGCGAAACATCACCGTTCCATGGCGAAACGGGAGCAGCCGCCAAAAAGTGTCCCATTCTCTCGCACCGGGAAAGTAATCGGCGCAGCGGAATAAATTTGCCACGATTGTTACGTTTCGTTTCCTTCGGCCAACGCATTTCTAGCTGAATCAACCACTTAGCTTGCGACCTTTTGGGTGCGCGTGTGCATCTAATGTAGCTCGGGAGCACCTTACGCCATGCGTGAACATCGGAATCGTTGGAAAAATTACTTCCGCGAACCTCTGGCCAAAGCGCCACTACGCCGGTCCTTGTGGTGGGCGGCGGGCATTGCTTTTGTTTTGCAGATGTATTTCGTACGCGAATTAATCGCCGCCGAAATTATATTCGGGATTTTCTTTATCGGTTTGTTTTTCGCGGTGGCTGCAATTTATTTGGTAGCGCGTCTAGGCGAGCAGGGTCTGCGGTGGTCGGAGAGCGGGGTGCGCTGGTTCGGAAACTCGGCGCGGCGCGCCGCGGGCGCTTTGGAATATTTTACGCGAAAAACTGCGGCTCGCGCGAATTCAGAATCCGCGTCGTGAAGCTAACGTTTGGATGCCGCGATTTTTCTAGAAGAACGCCATGCCGCCGTCGACGTTCAGCGCTTGCCCAGTTATCGCGCTGGATTGGTCGGAAGCGAGGAATACCGCGGCAGCCGCGATTTAGTCGGCGGTTTGCGGGCGGCCTTGCAGAATGTTTTTGTTCCAGCTTTCCCGGAGTACGGCCGGATCCATCGGGAAGTGCTTGGCCAGCGCGTTGCCTAGTTCCTGCGACATTTTGGTTTCTGGTACCGGGCCTGGGCTGAGGGCATTCACGCGCACGCCTTTTCGCCCGCCCTCCGCAGCTAGCGTACGGGTGAGCCCGATCAGTCCGGTTTTCGAGGCGGCGTAGGGTCCGTTCATGGCGAAAGCCGCTTTGGCGGCGATACTCACCACGTTAACTATCGCGCCGGAACCTCGTTGGTACATTTCCGCAAAGCACCAGCCGCGCCAGCAGAAAAGGCCCGCGCAAATTCACCGCCATCACCTCGTCCCACTCCTCGGGAGTGATTTCTTCGGCCGGCAGCATCGGGCCGTAGATACCGGCATTGTTGACCAGAATGTGAATCGCGCCGAAAGCGGCGCGCGCGCCATCGACTATTTGCCGGCAGTCTGCAGCCCGGCTGACATCCGCGGCGACAAAGGCGCTCTGGCCTCCGGCAGTCTGAATCTCCCGGACCACGGCCTCCAGTTCACAACCGGTTCGCGCGGCGAGGAATACCCGAGCGCCCTCGGCGGCGAAACGCAGGGCGATTGCGCGCCCGATTCCCCGGCCTCCACCAGTGACGATGGCCACCCGATCCTGTAAAAGCATCTCCGCCCTTGGAATCACCGGGATCATAGCACCCGCGGAGGTCCGAAAACGCGCTCAAAACGCTCTCGATCGGCCCCGATCCGCGTCTATTCACGCACTCTGCCAAAAGCCGGTAGCGAGAAGCGGGCCGAATCGGTTAAGATAAGTGGTTCAAGGAGTGCCAGTTGGCTCTTACGCAGATCAATAATTTGACCGCTGCCGCCGGAGTAAAGACCCTGGTGCGTGTACGCCCTCGGGGATTTTGTGCCGGAGTGGTGCGGGCCGTAGATATCGTTGAACTTGCGCTGGAATTGTATGGCCGGCCGGTGTACGTGCACCATGAAATCGTCCACAACCGCTACGTGGTGGAAGAGCTGCGGCGCGGAGGGGCCATCTTTGTCGAGAGCATCGAGGAGGTGCCGGAAGGCGCAGTCCTGGTGTTTAGCGCCCATGGAGTGCCTCCGCGGGTGCGCGAAGAGGCTCAGGAGCGCTGTTTGCGGGTGATCGACGCGACGTGCCCACTGGTCACCAAGGTCCATTTGGAAGCGCTGAAGTTCGCGCGAGAGGGCCGCACCCTGATTCTGATCGGCCACAAGGACCACCAGGAGATCGTGGGAACTTCGGGCGAAGCTCCCGAACAGACGGTGGTGGTGGGCAGCGTCGAGGAGGCCGAGGCGCTCGAAGTACAACGTCCCGACCAACTGGCGTTTTTGACTCAGACCACGCTGTCGCTGTACGACACCCAGGAGATTGTAGCCAAGTTGCGTGAACGGTTTCCGGCGATCGTCGGACCAGCTTCCGATGACATTTGCTACGCCACGCAGAACCGTCAGGAAGCGGTGGAAGCTCTGACCCGCGAAGTGGACATGATCTTCGTGGTGGGCAGTGCGAATAGCTCGAACTCGAACCGCCTAGTGGAAGTGGCCAAGCGAGCCGGGGTACCTGCGCGATTGATTGAAAATGCGGGCGATATCGATGCGGCGGAGCTAGGTAATGCCACCAGCATCGGGTTGACCGCCGGCGCTTCGGCCCCCGAGATTCTGGTGCAGCAAGTGAGTGAGCGCCTGGCGAGTTTTGGTTACACCAACCAGCGCGATTTAGACTTGATTCGCGAAGATGTTCGCTTTACGCTGCCGCCGGAGTTGGCGCGGCGCGGTCCGGCTGCGGGCTAGCTCTGGCGAGCTCGCCGCGGCGAGCGAGTTCCGTTTTTTCCAACGTAAAGGAGTTCCAGTGGCGGCCAAGATCGCCCGCCAACCGAATCACCTCGTCATTTTGGGCGCGCCCACCAGCGCAGCCGCCATGTCATTGGGACATGAAGGCGCCCCCAAGGCCCTGCGCTCGGCCGGGCTTGTTCCCGGGCTGGAGGCTGCCGGCTATCAAGTTACCGACCAGGGTGACGACACCCCTCAGCTTTTTCAGCCGGACGAAGATTCCCCTCGCGCACGAAATGTTCCGCGCATCCTAAAAGCACTGGAGACGCTGAAGCCGCGCGTGGAGTTGGCGGTGAAAAGCGCCGCGCTGCCTATCATTTTGACTGGCGATTGCAGCTCCGCGATTGCCTTGATCGCAGGGATGCGCCGCTACTACCGCCACGTCAGCATGATTTACATGGATTCCGATGCGGATCGCAACGTGCCGGCCACCACTCCTTCGGGCTGCGTGGACGGCATGGTGGTTTCGCATCTCACCGGGCGGGGCGCGGCGGAGTTAGTGCGGTTTTGGGGTGAGCCGCCGTTGGTCCGTGAACCGGACCTGGCGCTCTTTGGCGTTAGCCGGCTGGACCCTCCGGAGCAGGCTGCGCTGGAAGGGTCGCCGCTGCGGCGTTATATGGCTTCGGATGTGCGGCGGATGGGAGCGGCGGCAGCGGCGCGGGAGGCGGTGGAACGCGTCCACGGAAATCTGAACGAGTTTGCGCTGCATTTTGACGTCGATGTGATTGCCGGTTTCACGGCCACGGATTATCCCGCGAAGGACGGTCTCTCGCCGGACGAAGTGCGCCAAGCGCTGGAAGTTTTCGTCCAGCAGAAACATGTGGCGGCCATCGAAATTGCGGCCTACAATCCCGCGCTCGACCCCGACGGTTCTGGAGCGCGAACCATCGTCGACCTGATCGTGTCGGTTATGGAGGGGCGCTGGAAATTCTTGCACGAGCAAGCGCCGGCGGCGCAGCCCCCAGCCAAGCCTGAACCCGCGAAGCCAGCAGCGGCCCCATCCGAAGTGCCAACGGTGGCAGATGCGCCGGAGGCAACATCCCAAGCAGCGGTAGCCGTAGCTGGCGAGGAAGGGGCGGCTGAGGAAGATGCGGCTGAAGAAGATGTGCCGGCCAGTGGGGAAGGCGCGACCGAAGACCCCGTTAGCGAGGGCGGCGACGAAATCGCTGACTCCGACGACAACGTCGCCTCCGACTCCGAAGATACCCGCTCGTAAATGAAACTCCTCTCTCCGATTGGTTGTGCCCGGCAGGCAAGGTGCGCGTGACACGCGGTTTCCCCGAAGTCATCATTTTCGACATGGACGGAGTGCTGGTCGACGTTCGCGGGTCGTTTCTGCGCACCACCCTGGACACGGTACGCCATTTCACCGGTCAGCGCGTGACGCTGGCGCAGCTTATCCAATGGAAAAATCGCTCCGGCTTTAACGATGACTGGATCACTTCGCACGCCTGGATACGCGAGCTGGGCGGGCGCCACCCGTTCGACGAGGTGAAGGAGAAATTCCAGGAAATCTATTGGGGCAAGAATTTCGACGGAAACGTGAGCCGCGAACGATGGTTGCTTCCGCCCGCGGCACTACGGCGCTTGGCGAAACGCGCCGAGGTTTCCGTCTTTACGGGGCGCACCTATCAGGAACTCGATCACACCCTGGATAAATTCAAGGTGCGGGATTTGTTTCGACGTATCGTTACCGTGGAAGATGTGAAAAAAGGAAAGCCCGATCCCGAAGGTCTGTTCAAGATACTGAATAAGCGATCCCCGAAACGCGCGGTCTACATCGGCGACAACGTCGACGATGCCCGGGCGGCCCGCAGCGCCAAGATGCCGTTCCTGGGAATCCTCGCCAACGGCAGCGAAGCGCGGAAACAGGGCAAAAGCCAACTTCTGGAATTGGGTGCGCTCCACGTCCTGGGAAACATCAGCGGCATCGAACGCTGGCTAGCGAAAGCCACGCTCTGGAATCCCTCGTAACGTATTCTGCGGCCCCATTTGTGATCAAAACCGTTGCTTTTCCCCACTTATGGCTATTCGCGGTACCGCAGTACCATTGCCGCTTAGGTTGCGTGGTTCCAGAATCCCGCTCGGTGCCAGCACCCTGGTTGCCTCAAAATAGATCGAAATGGAAACGAACACTCGAGTCGCTTCGGCGCGGGCCTTTGTCCGTAGCCTGAACATTCTGCTCAAATTCGCGAAGATGTACGATTTCGGTCATCCGCGTACGGCCTCTGCATACGACACGGCGTGGCGGGAGCTTCGCGCCGCAATCGGCGACAACGAGACCGGCCTGCTGCTGGCTGCCTCCGGCGAGAAACTGCTGCTCGATGGCGTCACCTTGGACACCGGCGCAGCGGAGAGAAGTTTCGCCCTCCTGCTATCGAATGCCGGCATCGCCAGCGTCCATTTTGCTTCCAACGTAAACCAAGCCAGCTTCGGAAAGTTTGTGAAAGCTTTCCCGATGGGCGCCTCTGCTCGCGCCGAAGTGCTGGCCGAGCAACTGAAAACCGCCCTAACGGACGCTCCCGGAATTCATCTGAACGAAGTTTGCTACGTGCCCGCGGATTCCGCGGTGGCCAAAGGGCAAGTGGCTGAGCACATCTCCCGCGCCACACTGGGATTAAACACCGAGCAATGCAACGAATTGTTCAAAGATCCGCGAATGTTGCTGCAGTTGATCGCGGCGGCGGAAGGCTCGCGAGGCTCGCAGGATGGCAGCGGTGGCGGCGGCTTGCGCGGCGGTGGCGGCAGCGGACATGGCGGTGGCTACGGACCCGGCGGTGGTGGCAGCGGGTCGGGCGGTCCGGGCGGAGGATGGGGCCCGGGAGCAGGCTCGGGAGGGCCCGGGACGAGTGGCTCGGGAGAAGGAACGGGATTCGGCGGTGGCCAGGGCGGTAGTGGCGGTGGCAGCGGACCCGGCGGACCGGGAGTAGAAGGCGGTGGTGGTGGCGGTGGTTTCGGCGGATATTACGGCGGGCCCGGCGGTTCACTGGAAGTCATGTCCGGATCGGGCGGGGACTTCTTTTTGAGCACCACCAATGAGCCGGTGGAAACGGGAGCGCCTAGCGGCGCCCCAGGAATTCCGGTGAGTGTGCAAACGTTTCCGATTGGAAGCCTGGGCGGCCCTGGTGGAGCGACTGGTTCCGGCGGAGCACCTGGTGGCGATGGGAAGCCTGTGGATGCCCGATGGTCGCCAGCGACCCCGGTAGAAGCGCCGCATCGGAGCCATTCCCACGGCGGACGGCAAATTGCGGCGGTGATCGATCCCAACGCGCTGACATTTGACGAGCAGGAAGTTTATGGGATCGTGCGCATGTTAGGGCAGCTCGCCGCAGTGCAAACCCCGGATAAACCCGACGTCGATACCGCGCAGGTGACCAGCCGGCTGGCGCAGCTGCCCACCCGCGCGCGATTCACGCTGGGTCAGGCGCTCTCGGCAATGGCCGCGCAGAGCACCACCGATTCCCCGGACCAGCCCATGCTGCTAAAGCTGGCCGAGCACGTGGCCATCCGCTTCGCTATGGCCAGTTACGAACGCGGCGACATTCGCGTGAATTCGATCCAGGACACTCTCGAACGCATGAGCGGTGAGATCGATAATCTGAGCAAGATCCTGGGCATACAGGAAGGAAAACTGGCGCGCGCCGGTCTGCGCGTCGGCTCGCATGCCGAAATTCTGGCGCAGCAATTCTGGAACGAAGTGGGCGACGAAAAGAAACAGGCGGCGCTGCTTTCCTCCGATGGCTGGTGCGTCCCGGCGCACAATATTCGCTCCTACCTGGAAAAGTTGCTGAAGGAAGAAGACCAAGAGACGGTGCTGGAGATTCTGCGAAATTATCTGGGCGGCGTAAAGCATGCGGACGTTCGCGTGCGGCGCGCCACCGCGAGCGGCCTGATCGAATTGGCGCCACTCTACGCCACCCAAGATTCGCGCCTCTTCGTCGACGCCATTCGCGAGACCGGCGTGCAACTCAGCCTGGAAGAAGAACCCGAAGTGCAAAGCCTGATGGGCGCGGCTTTCGTGAGTCTCTCGCAACAGGCCACCATCCACCGCAATTATCCGGCGGTGCAGCGCACCATCGAAGTGATGGACTTCATCGGCGTGGAGCGTCCGGCGGTAGCCAAGAACATGCGTCCGCGCATCGCCATCGACGATCACCTCTCCGAGTTTATCGATGATTCGGTGAAGGCTGGCGCGGTGCCCGACGAACTAACCAATTTGATGCGGCGAGTCCCCAAGAACGCCGCCGAGCAGCTCGCCCATCGCTATAGCCGCTGCGGATTCCGCGATGAGTGCGAGTTGCTGCTGAACGTCGTGAGGAAATTGGGGCAGGAAGCCACCGATCACCTGCGCGAAACTTTCTTCAGCGCCAGCGCTACCAAAGCGGCCGATGTGCTGGGCATGATGGCCCGGCTGGATTTCGAAGCGGTGGAAAGAGTTCTCCCGAAGCGGCTCTCGGAATGGAAGCGCTCGGCGCACGATCGCGTGGTTCGCCAACTGGAATCAAGCTGCGCTCCCGAACGAGGGCGCCTGCTGCTGAGCATTTTCGACAAAATCGATCCGCTGATTCGTCCGCTGGCGCTGGACGAAATCGCCCTGGCGGGCGAGCACTCCGGAGACGTTCGCCTGGTGCATATGGCCGGGGGCGAGCTCCCGCAAGGTTCCACGCAATACTTGCAATTGAAAGCGGTAGAAGCGCTGGGCCGGCTGCGGGTGCGTGGATCTGAGGGCATTCTGCGGCGAATTCTGGAGACGCGCCAGGTTTGGCGCTGGCAGTATTCAACCGAATTTCGAATTGTGGCCGCGCAGGCGCTGACCAAGATCGATCCCGAATTTATGGAAGATTTCCTCCCACGCAGTGGATTGAGCGAATCGGACTTGTTGCTGGAGCCGCTGGACCCCGACCCAGGCTCCCCGGCCGCGCGCCAGCGGCGCTATTTGCGTTTGTCGCTGGATAGTCCGATCCTCGGAGTGACCACCGGGCTGAAGGAAAATTATCCGGTGGAAATTTCGGAGATGAATTTGGCGGGCGGCGTAGCGCTGAGCGAACGCGGACTGCATCCAGGCTCGATTGTAGCTCTGAAGCTGAACACCCAGGGAAAGTCCCTGAAGTTCCGGGTAGTGGTGCGCGACGCGAACACCCAGGCCCGCACCTTCGAGATTGTCGACGCCGAATCGGACGAGCGCACCAAGTTGCGCCGCGTGCTGATTCAACTGGGGCGTCCGCTCTCCAGCGCGCTGCTGGACGACCGCAGCCGCCGCAAGAACCGCACGATCCTCACCGGACCCAGCAGCAGCAGCGAAGAAATGGCGTAAGCGGCGGTAGGGCGGCCACCCCCGGCGGCGCGGACCTCCAGCCATTCAATAGACCGGCCACGTGCCGGGCGTCGCGAGTTCAACCAGATGGCGATCCGGGTCCCGAAAGTACAGGCTGCAGCCTCCTAATTCCCAGTTCCGCTTCTCTTCCACCGCGATGCCCTTGGTTGGGAGCCACGATTCCCATGTGGCCAACTCATCCGCTGCGATAGCGAACGCGATGTGGAGTTCGCCGTCTCCGTCATGAGGCGATGGAATCCCGCGCGAAGCTCCCTTCTTGAACAGCAGCAGCACCTGGCGCGCCCCTGCTTGCATCGCGCAACCACGCTCGCCGAATTCAAGGATCACGGGGAATCCGAAGAGATCTTCGTAGAATCGAACGGAGCGGGAGACATCACTCACATACAAGCAGGACTCAAGAATGCCATCTGTTTTCGGGGGCACGATGCCTCCTGTCGCTTATTTACCGTGAGTCAACTACTTCGTTACCGGGGTTTTCCCCGATATCAGCGAACGAACGGATATATCTCGTCGGCTATCCAATAATTCGTTAGGACCATCGCGAAGAGCGTTCCCACCAACCACAATGCCCAGCGTTGGCGTTGCCTAACGGGGCCAGGGGATGACCGCTGGAACGAAATCTCCGCGAGATAGGCGGCGCAGTAGCAAATATTTGCGAACAACGCGAGGATGGAGAGAAGAAGAAGTGAAGTCAAGGTTAGAGCTGGGCGAAAATGCGGCCAGGTCAGGACAAGCCAAGCGACACACACTGCGGTCAGCAGCAAATTGTAAATAAGACGACGTGGTTCCCAGTATCGGACGGCTTCGGCGAGCAACGATCGGAACGGGCTGGGGTTTTGCTCGCTGATACGATCTGAACCGGTTGGACGCGGGGTTTCCATGTTGCTCTTAGCTCCTCCCTAGGCGCAGCTGGCAAGGCTAAGATACTCCATCTCTTCTTCTTGTAAAGTACTTTTCCACGCAAAGTCACTCGCCATATTTAGCTTCGCAACATTAAAGCGCTTATCGCGCGGTGGGCGGGGGATGCAAACTAGCGATACGCCGCTGCTTGGGGGTGGTTATCGCGTTACGGAGTGAGCAAGGCTCTTAAACTTGGGGTCCCCGCCGCGAGGAGTCGCTGCGCCACAACAACCTCTGCCCCACGTCACGGATGGGTCATATTTTCCGGGCGCACTAAATCGTCGAATTCTTTTCCGGTTAGGTAGCCCAGCTTTAGGGTGGCTTCGCGCAGGCTGGAGCGATCGACGTAGGCGGTGTGCGCGATTTCTGCGGATTTGTCATATCCGATGCGCGGGCTGAGCGCGGTCACCAGCATCAGACAGTTCTGGACGTATTCCTTGATCTTTCCTTGCTCCACTTCGATCCCATGCACGCAGTGGTCCACGAAACTGCGCGACGCGTCAGACAGAATGCGCACCGAATTTAGAAAATTGAAAATGATTACCGGCTTGAATACGTTCAACTCGAAATTTCCCTGCGAGCCCGCGAAGCCGATGGCCGCATCGTTGCCGAACACCTGCACCGCCACCATGGTGAGGGCCTCCGCCTGCGTGGGATTTACTTTTCCCGGCATGATCGAAGATCCCGGCTCGTTTTCTGGCAGGCGCAGTTCGCCCAGGCCGCAGCGAGGGCCGGAGGCCAGCCAGCGAACGTCGTTGGCGATCTTCATCAGCGAGGCGGCCAGAGTTTTCAGAGCGCCACTAGCGAATACCACTTCGTCGTGCGCCGAAAGCGCCGCGAATTTATTGGGGTGCGACGCAAACGGCTGCCCGGTTAGCTCGGCGATTTTCCGCGCGGCGCGCTCGGCGAACTCGGGATGCGCATTCAGTCCGGTGCCGACGGCGGTGCCGCCGATGGCCAGTTCGTACAGGCCGGGCAGCACTTCGCGGAGACGGGTGACGTCGCGGTCGAGCAAGCTCACCCAGCCTGAAAATTCCTGTCCCAGGGTGAGCGGCGTGGCATCCATCAAATGGGTGCGGCCGATCTTAACGATCTGGGCGAATTCCTTGGCCTTGGCATCGAGGGCGTCGCGCAGGCGCTCGACGTTAGGTATCAATTCGTGAGCCACCTGGGTGGCGGCGGCGATGTGCATAGCGGTGGGGAAGGTGTCGTTTGAAGACTGCGACATGTTTACGTCGTCGTTGGGATGAATCGGTTTTTTGCTGCCCAGGACGCCTCCGGCCATCTCGATGGCCCGGTTGGAAATCACCTCGTTGGCGTTCATGTTGGTCTGGGTGCCGCTGCCGGTCTGCCAGATGCGAAGAGGGAAGTGCTCATCGAGCTTGCCGGCAATCACTTCGTCGGCGGCGCGAACGATCAAATCGGTCTTTTCCGCGGAGAGTTTCCCCAAATCTTTATTGACCAACGCGCACGCTTTTTTCAGGATGCCGAACGCGCGGATCAGCTCGGGCGGCATGGTGTCTCGCCCGATATCGAAATGGATCAGCGAGCGCTGGGTCTGCGCGCCGTAGTAGCGGTCCATGGGGACATCGATGGTCCCCATGCTGTCGGACTCTTTGCGGGAAGGATGCCCGGAGCCGGGCGCGGTGTGTGCCATGTCGTTGGTCCTTTGCGAATTGCCAAAGCGCACGGGCTGCGCACTACAAATTTCTACGATTTCGCGGCCACTTGCAAGAACGCTTTCACTTCGCGAGCCGTAGGCATCGAAGGCTGGGCGCCTTTGCGAGTGACCGAGATGGCCGCGACGGCCGCAGCGTAATGCGCCGCTTCGAGCGCGCTCCTGCCTTCCAGCAGGCTCACCGCGAAGCCGGCGTTGAACGCGTCACCCGCCGCGGTACTGTCCACCGCGGTCACCGGGAAGGCAGCGGCCATCCGGCGATCGCCATCAGCAGTGGCCAGGAAAGCCCCCTGCGCGCCCATCTTGATAATTACATTCTGAGGGCCGCGCGCCAGCAGCAGCTCGGCACAGCGGGCGGCGGTGCTCGGAGTGACGGGTTCCTGCGCGTCCAGCTCGCACAGGATGCGGGTTTCGCTTTCGTTTGGAGTGATCCAGGTAACGCATGCCAGCAGGCTCGCGGGCAACGCGCGCGCCGGAGCCGGGTCGAGCATGAAGGGAATTTTGTGCTTGTGCGCGAAGGCCCCCAGAGCTTCCAAGGCCTCCATAGGAATTTCGAGTTGCGCCAGGATCATGCCGGCGCGCCGCAGCAGTGCGGCGTTCTTGCGGATGTCGCTCGCGCGCATCTCTCCGTTGGCGCCGGGCACCACCACGATGCTATTTTGGCCGTCCGCGCCGATATGGATGAGCGCCACGCCGGAGGAGCCTTGGGCGGTAGCCACGGCGCGCACATCCACCCCGGGCTTCTGTAAAGCGCGTTTTAGTTGGGCGCCGAACCCGTCATCGCCTACCTTACCGATCATACTCACCGGATAGCCCAGGCGCGCGACGCCAACCGCCTGATTGGCTCCCTTACCGCCGTTAAAGGTCGAAAATTCCTGCCCGGTAAGGGTTTCCCCGGGCGCGGGGACGCGTGGCGAAGTAGCGACCAGATCCAGGTTCACACTGCCTACCACCACAATGGGTTTTGGCATTCGTTGCCCCGCGCGCAATCCTCAAGGCTATCATTTTTCTCCGCGCCGGTCATTGCGCCCTATGGGCTAAGTAACGTCGCTCGCTAGCTATTAGCATTGCTAGTCGCCGTCGTAATTGGCCTTTGCCGGTAAAGATCCCGAGACCCTCAAGCCCCGCAACTCTCATTGCACCGGATTACCGTCGGCGTCGATCGGGTGGACCTCACCGAAGTTCAACTCGCGGATACCGGCTTCGACCTTGCTCATATCGCCCACTACCAGCCACACCAGATGGTCGGGATGAATCACTTCTTTGGCCGCCGCATCCAGATCCATGGTTTTCAGGGCCAGTATTTTGGCTGACATGGTGTCGTAATAATCGTCCGGCCATCCAAATCGGAGCAAATCGGTAATGGAAACGCTGACTTCGTTGAGCGTCTCGCGCGACCCCGGCAGGCGAAGTGTTTCATTGTTCTGGATGTGAGCCAATTCGTCCGCTGTAACCGGACGGCCGCCGAGCAACTCGCGGATCTCCTTATTGACTTCGACCATTGCCTCCTTGGTCTTGTCGGTCTCTACCGGCGCCGTGACCCGGAACGTGCGCTGGGCGCGTGCACCGGCCAGTGAACTTCGCACGCCGTAGGACCAATGCTTATCCTCCCGCAGATTCATGTTCAGCCGGGAGCTGAACGAGCCGCCAAGATCATCATTCATGGCTTGGATGGCCAGCTCCTCCGGCGTGTTTGCTGGAAGCGCGACGCTCGCCGCGCTAATCACCGACTGTCCGGCGCCCGGCTTATCCATTAGGTAGACGCTCACTTTCAGCGCTTCCGGAACGGTGGCAAGATTTTTGCTCGGCGCCTCCCCCGGCTTCCAGCCGGCAAACCGCTTTTCCAGCTTGGGCATAATCTCCGCCAGCGAAGTGTCGCCCACGATAACCAAGGTGGCGTGGTTCGGGTGAAACCAAGTCTGGTGGAACTTGGTCAGGTCTTGGCGCGTTATTTTTTGCACGCTGGCCGCGGTTCCCGACCCACTCAACGGATTGCCGTAAGCATGACCCGATCCATAGAGCAGGCCGGGCAATACTCGCAGGGCCATCTGCATCGGTTCGCTCTGTTCTTGTTGGATGGCGTCCAATTGGAGCTTTTGCTCCCGCGCAAAATCGGCATCGGGAAATGAAGGGTTGAGAATTACGTCGGCAAACAGATCGAGAGAGGGATCGAGGTTGCCTTTCAAGGCCGAAAGCTGTACAAAACTCAGATCCAGGTTGGAAGAACTTCTCAGCACAGCCCCCAGCAACGCTGCTTGTTCGGTGATCTGCAGCGCGCTGCGCGTGGCGGTGCCATCGATGGCCAGGGTGGCGGCGAGCTTCGCTGTGCCGGGCGCTGCGAATTGATCGGCAGCATACCCAGCATCCACGGCCATCGAGAAATCGACGATGGGAAGATTGTGCCGCTCAGCGAGGATCACATTCAGACCGTTCGATAGTGTGGCCCGCTCCAGCTTCGGCAGCTTGAGTTCCGGCGGGACGCCGAGCGCTGGCGGCTTGGAGCGATCCGTTGCCTCGGAATCGGCCTTGAGGTCCGGGAAGGGCAAGACGTTGGCGATAAAGACGCCGTCGGAAAGCCAGCGGTTCGCCACCGCACGGAGATCCTCGGAACTAGCGTCACGAACCCGATTCAAAGACCTCTGGTATCCGCCCGGATCACCCGTGAATACCGCGTACTGGGCGAGCCAGTCCGACTTTCCTCCGAAGCCGCCGATGCGCTCCAGGCCACGCAGGGATTCCGCCAGATACTCGGACTGAACGCGCTGCAGTTCAGCCGCAGTGGGCCCGCCCTTGAGGAATCGCGCTAGTTCCTCATCGGTCCGCTTTTCAATTTCTTCAGGGGTGTGCCCGGGCCGCGCGGTTATCTGGATTACAAACTGCCCCCCGATCTCCCGCGCATCGTTGTAGACCGCGACGTCTGAGGCGAGCTCATCGGTGTAGACCAAACGCTCGTACAGCCGCGAGGTCTTGCCTCTTCCGAGACACATGGTTACCAAATCGAGGTAGTCGGAATCGGCACTTCCGAACGGCGGAACGTTCCAGATCATATACAGACGAGCCTGGGCGACCCGTTCCTGGGTAACTTCGCGGTGGGTGCCGGTCATTTTAGCCACCCACGCTTGCTGATGAGTTACCGGCGGGCCGGGAGGAATGTCGCCGAAGTATTTCTGAGCTTTTTCTTTCGCGGTCTTGGCGTCGATGTCGCCGGCCAGCACCATCACCACGTTGGAGGGGCCATAATAGGTCTTGAACCATTCCTGCACGTCCTTAAGTGAGGCGGCGTCCAGATCGGCCATCTCGCCGAGCACATCCCAGGAATAGGGATGTCCCGCGGGATAAGTATTGTGCGGGAAATACTCCTCGGTGGTGTCGTACGGTTGGTTCTCATCCTGGCGTTTTTCGTTCTGCACTACGCCGCGCTGCAGATCCAGAGTCTTCTGGCTCAAGTCGAGATATCCCATGCGGTCCGCCTCCATCCACAGCGCGTAATCCAGTGCGGAGGTCGGAACGTTCTCGAAATAGTTGGTGCGATCGAAGCTGGTGGTGCCGTTCAAATCGCTAGCTCCGACGGCTTGCAGAGCCTTGATGTAACTCCCCGGAGCATGCTGGCTGCCGCCGAACATCAGGTGCTCGAACAGGTGCGCGAATCCCGTCTTGCCCGGTTTTTCATTTTTCGAGCCCACGTGATACCACATGTTCACCGCCACGATCGGCGCCTTGTGGTCTTCGTGGACTACCACGGTCAGCCCGTTGTCGAGCACAAACTTGGTGTACGGGATGTCCGGGATAGGGAAATTCACTTTCGTAGTAGCAGCGACTGCGCCCGTCGGAACCTTGGATTGAGGAATTGTATTGGCGTGAGCGCGCGCCGCAATGAAACTCGCGAGAGCTACCGTAGCGACAACGAGCAGACCTGCAACGTCGTTCCATCTCTTATTTGTCAAGGTTCTTCTCTCAAGTGGAGTTGGATGTCGCCAGATCATACACAAAAATGCTAACGAATCTCATCCGTAAATTGTAAATTTGCGGCAAATTTCACAGCGTCTCGTGGCCCCTCCGCCCAAACCGCTCCACGTATTGACGTCTCCAAACAAGTTTCGATTCGCTGATTCTCACGTTTGCAGTGCGGACTCTCGGGAAGATGACGGACAGTAGATACCTGCGCGGGCCTGCAAGGATTTGCACGAATCCTTTGGATCGTCCGATGCGGAAAATGGAGAGAGTTGGTGCGGCTGGGGAGACTTGAACTCCCACGGGCCTTGCGGCCCCGCAGATTTTAAGTGTTATGCGTGTTCATGTAAATGATTGCTAATACAGATAGTTAATTTCTCGTACTGTGAAAGTGTGTAAGCAACTGTGTAAGTCCTTCGGCATCCGGAAATTCCAAAAAGATTCTGCCCTTGTCGTCTTGAGCGCTGTCTGCATGCGCGTATCTCGCCCGCGCAAAGTATCAAACATTGATCCTTTGCGACAGTGAATTCAGAATCTCAGGTCCCTTCCCTTCGCGATCTGTCCGCCTTATTCAGCGTGCAGTGCCTGCGCGGGCGCAATCTCGGGTTTGCCGTGTTTGGCGAATAGATCGTTGAGGGCCTCGGAGAGGAGATCCTGAATCGTGGTGTCCCGGTCGGCAGCGAGGATACGCAGCTTCACCGCTGGATGAAAATACCCGGTGACGTTGCTCTTCCCTTCGTTAACTTCTTTGAGGGCTGCTTCGACCGAATCCGCGAAGTGGCCGCTTTGAAATCGAGGCCCGGCAATCTTGACGACGATGGGGTGCATGAGATCCCACGGAGCTGGTTGGGCTTGCGGAGACGGCGCGGGTTGGGACGGGACGGCCATGGGAGCTGTTCCTTGATTTTTCTTTAGGCGGAGGATTTCGATTTTGTCGAAAACCGTGTTGCGCCGTGCGCGCGCGTCCACTTCCGCTTTTTGCCAGAATGCGACAAACGTTATTCTTGGTTCCCAGAGGGCGCTGTTGCACTGCGCCTTGACTTCCAGGACTTCGGGATCAAGCTTTTCGGCGACTTTGGCCTTCAACCATGCATGGCTGGATTCGGGGAAATTCCTATCAGTGTCGGCCCATTTCCCGATATACGAACTTTCAAATGCTATTAGCACTTTGTCAAAGCGAACGAGAACGGCGTCGACAACCGCTCGCGCCATGGAGGAACTCTGGAGATTGCCGGTGGTGGCCATGCGATTCTTGATCGCGGAGATTTCGCGGTCCAGGTCCTTGAAAGCTTCCTGGCGGGCAAAATTGAACCCTTCTCGCAAAGCGCTTCAAAGTCTTTCGAAATGTCAGTCATGTAAGCACCGGCTACGCCGAATGCAGGATTTCCCGGCAGCTGACCCATCGCGCTGTGAGTGCGTCTGCCAGACTGGCGATGATGGGATGTGTGAGACCTTCGTCGGTCATGCGCCTTTTCACATCCGAAAGGCGGTCGCCCAGCAGAGTGGCGAAATTGTCGACGCGCTGTTTGAGCGTGTCAGGATCGAGACGCAGTTCCTCTGCCAGCTTTTTCCAGTGATGGAGACTGATATTGCGCAGACGGTATTCGCCGCCGAGCTTCATCGAAAATGTAACCTTGTGAATGTTAATGTCCGGATAGGGAAGAATGCTTGCCACGTCATAGAGAGGCGCAAGGCGGACGCGGCCTTCGGCAGCGATGAGCAAGGCATAGTTCTTGGCGTGAGCATCCGTTCCCGCAATCAGCCAGTTGTAGGCGATCGAGTCGAGAAAGGTACGCACGTCTTCCTCCGGGCTGGTTGAATATGTTTTCAATAACTCGACGATGTCGCTGATGCCCGGTCCCCCTTCATTCTGGTATTTGCGGGTTGGGGGAATAGCGAGCGCCTGGCACATATCTTCCTGATGGACGCGGCGCAATCCGGCGACTGTGTGGATGCGGTCGTATCGCTCGATGACAATGGCGATCTCGTCCTGAAAACGCATGATCCGGGAATGCGCGACTGGAAGGCCGAGTGATCTTGCGAGTTCGAGGCAGAAATGCTCGTTCTCGGCATGGCCAGCGAATTCACCCGTGGGCGGTTTCAGAATGTGGGTGGTTGGCACCCGCCCCGATGGAACACCCCATCTGCCGTTATCGAGCAGAAAAGCTGTTTTGGGCTGCGCACCGGCAAGGCTGAACTGACCGGTATCCCGCGGGATGCGCCAGGCAGAAGGGTCTATCCGCAAGGCGCGGAGCCTTTCGGCGATGGCGGCGTCATCGAGCCACTCGATGTCGGAAGGTGCTTGCCCGAGAATTGCATCCAGACGCTCGGGGCGGACAAACTGCACCGCGCCGGGGCAGTCCTCCCCGACATTGGCGATCAGCCCGAAGGCGTTCCGGGGCGAGACGTGAAAGCGCCGCCCCCATTGATCGAGCACACTGGCGTTGTCGGGCAGAAGCCCCCAAAGGAAGGGATCGATTTTTGCGTTTCCATGCTCGCTCAAGGCCAGGGGCATGGAAATCGAAAGCGGATAGGCATCCGCAGCGTTGCGCCACTCTTCGTTGTACGTGAAGGACAATTTTCCGGCTTTGTCCTGCGCTACGCGGCCCATTTCCCGGCTCTCGATAATTGCCACGAGTTCCTTGGTCATTTGTTTTTTCCGCGCGCGGCAGTAACAATGGAGTCGATATCCACCGTTGGAGCGCCGTCTCTTTTCTTGTTCGGAGATTCCTTTTTCTGCCACCAGCAGGATTCCGAGGGCGTCTATCGTGCGCAGCAGGAGGCCGATTTCGGCCCGCGGCTTGCCCTTCTCAACCTCGACGATCCACTGTCGGCTGACGCCGACCTTTTCGGCGAGGGACCGCTGGTCGAGGCCGAGCTTGATCCGGCGATCCCGGATAAGCGCCCCGAGATCAACGGGCGTTCGAATGCGCATAATCGTCCTCTCTTGCAGGATGTCAGCGTACGGCGACATTATATCAAAGTCAGCGAACGGCGACAAGTACAAAAGTCAGCGAACGGCGCCATTTTCAAATGTCAGCGTTCGGCGACACTCACCGTAAGATCAACGGAACAGGGAGATACAGCCTGTCTGATGTCGGGCGCTGCGGTGGAATTCACAAGTTTCTGATTCTGTTCGTCAACGTAAGACCGGAAGAGCTCCAGGGCAGCGCCGGACTCGGCCGGCGCAAGCCCGTCAGGAAGGACAGTTAGGAATGCTGACGCAGCCGCAGGTGCAGCGTTACGCCGTTGAATCCAGGCTCCGCGACATCATGATCGCGGAGAAGGAAGTCGTGCTGACGTTCCTGCTGCAGCTGCTGTCCGAGCGCGGCATTCTGAAGGGCTGGCGTTCAAGGGCGGCACCTGTTTGCGGAAAATGTTTGTCGGCAGCCAGGGGAGATTCTCGACCGATCTGGATTTCACGGGCATCGAGCAACACGATCACCAGGATGTCATCCTCGAAATGATGGCGGCGTTCGAGCAGCCCTTTCACGGAATCCAGTTCGGGATTCCCGACAACAGCTACTACGAAACGCAGGAGGGCCTGTCCTGGGGCGTCGATCCGAGCTATGCGCATGACTGGAATGCGAGCGGCGTCAGCGAAATCAAGCTGCAGATCAGCCGGCGTGAAACGCCGACGCTGCCGGTGGAACGGCGCGCACAGATCGAACAGAGTTATTTTAAATTCCTGCCGTTTGTTCCTGCAGAAATCATCTGTCTCGCTCTGCCTGAAATCCTTGCCGAGAAAATCCGCGCGTGCTATCAGCGCAACAAGGCGCGCGACATATACGATCTCGGCATGTTCGCCACCCGCCCACTCGACCAGGCGCGCATCCGGCGCCTTCTGGTGCTGAAACGCTGGCAGGCGCAGGACATTTTCGACCCCGCGCGCCTGATGCAGAGATTCCAGGATGACCGGGAGTTCGACTGGGATGATCTCCGCGACCTCGTGCGCCGTGACGCGAGGATCGACCGCGAGAGAATCTGCGCCGATTGCACCAGGGGCTTGGGATTTCTGGCGAATTTGACGGACGAAGAGCGTACGCTCGCCGGCGACAGGTATCAGCGCGAGAAGGCGACAGTGGAACGCGTGCGCGCGCAGGCGTGAGGAAACGACGGTCGCATGAAAATCTCGGAAAGAACGATCAAGCGCCTCGGCGAGATCATCACGGGAGACAAGGCGCTCTCTCCGTACCGCTCGGGGCCAAAGCTCGTCAGCTTTTTCAATGATTTCGGCACCAATCATACTTACGGTGACGGTTTTCCATCACGATGGAAGTTCGCCGAGGACTGCCTGCGCCAGTTCAACGACACGCCGGCACTGAAGAAAGTCATTCTCTCTGCCCTTGATCCGCGGGATTTCATGGGCGCAACGGTTTACGATAAGGAAAGCCAGCAAAACAAACCGGCCAATGCGCAGGATGCGCTGACGTTCCTGAATGAGTTCCTCGCTTACGACGGCTACGAAGTCGTGCCGCACGGTAAGAGGACGATGTCGTTGACAAGACGCGCGGCGAGATTCTCGTCGATGTGAAGCTGGAACCCAGTCACCTCTCCCACGCTTTCATCATGGAGCAAATCGATAAATGCAGACCAAAATGGTGCAGGGCGACTACGACGGCGCCATTACGAACGCCCGGTCCCTGGTCGAAGCCGTTCTGGCCGCGATCGAGAAAGAATGCGATGCCAAGCCGCCTGACTACGACGGTGATCTGCCCAAGCTTTACAAACGCGTGCAGAAGCACCTGAACCTGTCGCCCGAAAACCCAGCCATCAACAACAGCCTGAAGCAAACCCTCACCGGCTTTATCAGCATCATCTGCGGACTGTCCGGCTGAGCAACAAGATGGGTGATCGGCACGTTCGCGAGTACAAACCGGCGGAGCACCACGCGACGCTGATCGTCAATGCAGCAATGACGTTCAGTAATTTCATTTTTGATACATATGCATAAACGCAGCACGCCGCGCGTTCTCTGAAACTTCACCAGCGTGGACCATCGCCGGGGATTCTGTGGGCGATGAAGAAGTGGTGTTTATTTTGGGAGGCGGTAACTATGGAAAATAATCTTCTTGCGTAAGGCACAAGGGAGGTAGAAGAACCGTGGTGCGGGCGGAGGGAGTCGAACCCACACGAGCCGTTAAGCCCTGCGGATTTTCATGCCGTCTACGGCTTTCGCCGCCCTGACGCATGTCAGGTTTGCGGTCTGGACTATCCCTTCACCGTCCCCCGAAATCTCCGGGGCTTAGGTGCTGCCCGTCTAGTCTCTACACCTTCCCGGCGAAGTCTGCCGGGCTTGGCTCGGGATTGCCATTTCAGGGTTCCCCGAATTTGGGCAGTTCTACGCCGCCGGTTTCCCGGCGGGCACTCAAGTTTTCCTCAAGTCCGCTGCGTCTGCCTATTCCGCCACGCCCGCGTGGCTGGTGATGTTCAGCTCCGTATCATAAAGCAGGCAGCGTGAATTTACACGTCAGTTTCTGGGATCGGGAGTTGCGGTTGCTGTCGCGTCTTTGGCTGGCCCTGTTTCTTTTTCAGCCTCGGTCTCATTTTGTTGATTTCGGCGGCGTCGAGATTCGTCTTGATGTGTGCAGCGTAATATTTCTCAATCATCTCGACACTGGTGCGGCGAACATTGGCAGACAGGGTAGCTGAAAACCATAGGGATTCTAAGGAAAATCCCAGGATACACGGGCGTGTGAGGCCGCGGAAAAGAGAATGCAGTGCGAGACTCACGGCTACTTCGTTCCTTACAGGGTGATATCGTGTGACCATGAACACTTTCGGGTCCGAGAGCCTGGGCATTATTCTCGGCGCCGGTGCATCGCATGACTGTGGAGCGCATGTCGTGGAAGCTCCGGACAAGAGAGTCCCGCTTGCGAAGGATGTTCTCGGGGAGAGCTTTGATGACGTACTCTGCTGCTTCCCGCAGCTTGATAGGCGCAAGGACGAATTACGCGCCAGGCTCGCGAAGGGTGAGAATCTCGAAGCGGTTCTCCGCGACTTTTACGATTCCGCGCGAGCGAATCAGAAATTTTGGCCGTTCCAGATCCCCTTGTATCTGAGGCAACTTTTCTGGGCGATCAGCCAGGACTATATGCATGGCAGCACGAAGGTCGATACGCTCATGCGCCGCACCCTCGCCTCGGCGTATCGCAGAGTGATGTTCCTTAGCCTGAATTACGATCTTTTTCTCGACGAAGCCATTATGGGTTACGAACGCGTACACCTCTCGGATATGGATTCGTACATTGCCGCAGAGAAGAAATGGATTCTGATAAAGCCGCACGGGTCGGTGGACTGGGCGCGGGCTATCGACAACTGCCCGCGCGGCGGTCCGGGAGAGTTTTGGCCCACGCAATTAAACGACACGCCTCATTACTCGGCCGAGAATCCTTCGGTCGTGATGTGGAATAGAGCGTTGAACGTTTACTATCGGCCGAGTTATCCGCCGGGCGACTACATGCACCCGCAACTTGTCATTCCGGCAGACAGTCCGAAGGAATTTGCCTGCCCTGCTGCACATATTGAAGCGGCTAGGGGATTTCACGGTGGTTGCAGCAATCTCATAGTTATCGGCTTCAGCGGGCGGGATGAGCATATCGCCCGACTCCTGGGCTTCATGCCCGACCGGAGCCATATCACGATCGTTGGAAAAGGCCAGGGGGACGCGAAAAGCGTGATGGACACGATCTTCGCGCGCGTGCCGGACTTAGTGCCGAAGAAATTCGACGCGGAATTTTACGATGACGGGTTCTCAGAATTCGTGATGAGTGATAGCTTCGGCCAGCAGGTCGGTTGAACTCTGGAAGCTTACTCAGAATAACCATGAGCGCGAAACAAATCGAATTGAGAGAAGTGCCGGGAATTGATCTTATCCGGGGGCGTTTGGGTTGAATTGACTCCGGTCTTTCCGTGCACGCTGCCGGATACGACTTGTCCCGGATGGTCTACATGCTGGAACTCAGCGGCCAGGGCCGGGAAGGGTGGGTGGAATTTCCGCGTTTATTCCTGGAGGATGTTCGCGACAACCGAACTCCGGCGGGAAGCCGGTATTCCCAAGAGCTTCATGCCCGGCTGACGGATGCACTCAGGGAGGCTGTCGAAAGTAACGGTCTGATTTCCCACAGCGAAAATGCGCTCAAATACAAGCTACTGCAATTTATTTATATAGAGACAAAAGAGGGGCGCCCCGTTGAGAAATACAACACGATCGGCAGGAGCGGCCAAGGTGGCTTCGAACAATGGTTGAGAATTACTCTTACCCCGGATGAGAAGGAAACGCTCATATGGATTTGGGGTGAACTGCTCAGGCTTCGCCTGATCACGCCCACAGGCAAAGATCTCGTGAATCCCGACGGCTGGGTGAGGGTGACAGACAAAGGTATCGCGGCGATCGAGGGAAAGTCGTATGTGGAATATGATGCGCGGGAGATTTTCATTCCTAAAGGCGAAGTGTTCACAGCCTACGGCGCGATAAAGAACATCATGAGCCAGGCACAGGCGGAAATCTTGGTGATCGATCCCTATGTCGACGAGGATTTGCTCGACATGTTCGCTGGTCTCGATGCTTCCGTGAAAATCAGGGTGCTGACCGAACACTTAAAAGGTGATTTCAGGCTTGCGTTGCGGAAATTGCAGCAACAACGGGGCGGGGTTGAGGTCAGATGTTCCGCGCAGTTCCACGATAGATTTATAGTGCTCGACGGACGCGCATGCTATCACCTTGGAGCGTCGATCAACCACGCCGGCGCCAAAGCCACGGTGATCAGCACGAAATCGGACGCAACAAGAGATCGTGTCATCGCGGAAGCGGAAAGCGCTTGGTTATCAGCGAGCCCGGTTTCCTAGCGCGTGCGCTCAACCGGACTATGTTTCAGTCCGGCTGAGTTTGCGGATGGATTCGGCGCGAACCAATCCCGGTAACCTGCTGGATTACTGTGCTTTATTTACTTTTCGGCATGAAAAGCCTGCAACCGCACGAATTTCCTGCAGCCAAAGCTCATAATCATCAAAGAAGCGCCCGATATCGGCATTCGACCTTTATGGTAAGATGATGTCTGTTTTCGACCCTGTCCATCGTATATTGATTTTCGACCGATAGACACGATTATTACTACTTTTCGACCGCAGAGAGGGATTTTCGACGATGAGCCCCGAGAACCAATCCGACATCAATGATCGCTTCGAAACGTTTCAGGACAAGACCGTGCCCGTGGATACAAGGTTGGCAGGCTGGGCCTGGCTCGTTCGGAGCTTCGGCGTCCGGGCTCCGGCGCGCCGTCCGAGCGCGGTCTCCGATCAGCACGTCAAGGCGAGCTTCCGGGAAGCCGGAGAGTGGACGATCTTCGATAAACGGTACTGGCCGGGGGACACCTTCGGCGATCAGCTCGGCTTCGCGCTGCGCCACGAAAATCTCGATCTCCTCGTCCTGAAAAGGATATTCGAGGCCGTGCCCGAGGACACCGTTGCCGCCTTCGTGCGCAGCGCGCCTACAGGCGCCCCGAACCGGCGCGCCTGGTTCCTCTACGAATTCCTGACCGGCCGGACCCTCGATGTCGAGGATGCGGCAGGGGCGGGATTCACTGACTTGCTGGACGGCCAGCTCTACTTCACGGCGGCGCCAGTTCGCTCCCGCCGTCACAAGGTCCGCAACAATTTGCTCGGCAACCGGGATTTCTGCCCAATCATTCGCAAGACGAAAGCACTGACGGATTTCGGCGCGCGCGCGCTCGGGGCAAAGGCGAATGAGATCATCGGCCACACCGGCCCCAATGTGGTCGCGCGCGCGGCGAGTTTTCTTCTGCTGGCGGACAGCCGCGCTAGCTTCGAGATTGAAGGCGAAAAGCCGCCGCGCAACCGTCTTGAGCGTTGGGGGCGCGCCGTACTGCAAGCCGGAAAGAACAAGTTGACGCTCGATGAGATCGTGCGGCTGCATACGGTACTGATTGAGGACACCCGCTTCACGAGGGCCGGGCTGCGACCGGACGGCGTTTTTCTCGGCGAGCGCGACCACGAGGGCGATCCGCTACCGGAATTCATCGGCGCGCGTCCTCAGGACCTGACGGCCCTGATGCAGGGGATGATCGCCGCGAACGAGCGGATGCGCGAGGGAGAACTCGACACCGTGCTGCAGGCTGCGGCGACCGCATTCGGTTTTGTCTACATCCATCCCTTCCAGGACGGCAACGGGCGTCTGCATCGCTGCCTGATCCATCACGTCCTGGCGGAGCGAAAATTCACGCCGCCCGGCATGGTGTTCCCTGTCTCGCCCGTGATGCTCGACCGGATTGAAACATACCGCGATACGCTGCGTGCGCATTCCGGTCCGCTGATGGATTACATCGAATGGCGGCCGAGGCCGGAGCGAAACGTCGAAGTCCTGAACGACACGGCTGATCTCTACCGATATTTCGACTGCACGGAAGTGGCGGAGTTTCTCTATGCCTGCGTCGCGCAGGCGGTCGACAAGGATTTGCCGCGGGAAATCGACTTTCTGCGCCGCAACGACGAAGCGATGCGGCGCGTCATGAATACGGTCGAGATGCCCGACAGGATGGCGGAGAATCTGGTCAGATTCATCCGCCTGAACGAAGGCAAATTGGGCCGCAAGCGTCGCGAAGGCGAATTCGCGAAGCTAACCGACGATGAAGTTAATTCGATCGAGGCCATTGTGCGGGAAGCGTTTGATGGATACGAAGGTCAATAGAATGTCAGTGGCGCTGATGAGGGAAGCTGGGTTGGAGAAATAATTGTCTTTTAAGGGCCTCTTCATAGGCATCGACCGTTACGCCTCGCCGGGGATCGCCTGGCTGGGCTGCGCCCGTCGGGATGCCGTGGCTCTGCATGGTCTCTTCACCGACTCGATGGGTGGAGAAACGGTGCTGCTCACCGATGAGCGGGCCACTCTGGCGGCGATTCAGGAAGAGTTCCGGAACCTTGAGGCAGCGGCACCTGACGACGTTGTCGTCATCGCCTTTTCGGGTCACGGCTCGGAGACGCACGAGATCGTCACCCATGATACCGACCCATACGATATCGATAGGACATCAATCCCGCTGACAGCGCTTGGCGAGTGGTGCTCCCGCATCCCATGCCGGCGGCTGCTCGTCATTCTCGACTGTTGTTTCTCGGGCGGAATGGGAGCGAAGGCCCTTCACGTTGACGCGCGCGCACGCTCTCTGGATTCGGTTGATGCTGAACTGAACAGGATCAGCGGAGAAGGGCGCGTGGTTTTAACCGCCTCAGGGGCTACGCAGAAAGCCTGGGAAAGTCCCCGCTCTGGCCACGGCTTTCTAACCCTCTATCTTATTGAGGCCCTGCAGGGTCCCGCGGAAATCCGGGCAGGAGACCGGATCGGCTTGCTTCGTCTGCTCGATTATGTGAGCCGCCGCGTTGCCGACGCTGCGAGCCAGATCAGGCATGAGCAGAATCCAGCCATTCGCGGGACGTTTGACGGTGAATACAGCTGGCCTGTGATGACGCCGGGGGCGACGTACCGGGCGGCGTTCCCTGACTACGGCGATCCGGTTGCCACTGCGGACATCGCGAGCCCTGCGGCCTTCGGATTTCCGCAAGCTGTGATTGACGCCTGGGCCGGCGATATTCCCAGCCTCAATCAGCTGCAGCTCGAAGCCATAAATGAATACGGCGTCCTCCGCGGCGAGCACCTTGTCGCCTCCGCGCCCACCTCTTCGGGCAAGACGATGATCGGCGAACTCGCGGCGATCAGAGGCGCTCTCGACAGGCGTCTGTCAATATCTTATTTAAATAGAGTTATTTAGGTGCTTCACGTGAAACAGAAAATAGGTTTTAAGTCTGCTGCGTATGCCGATTCCGCCACAGCCGCACCGGGCCTGTACGCGGCAAAAAGAATAGCACGCCGTTCGCGCCGGGCGCACGAAGTGCAGAACTCCAAAACCCAATTCAAAACACCCGCCCTTTTTAAAATCAGGGAAGAGTAGGGCACCGCAACTACATGGAAGCGTGAAGCGCAGAATCAAAACGACGGAGCCGGCCGCTGGACCGGATTCTCACTGCGTGAGCCATCCACTCAACTCAGGGCCAGATGTGGTTGAGCACCGCCGCGAGGCGGGCTCCGCCCTTGGCTAGCTGCTGCTCGATTACGGGGTAGGCGGCGGATTCGTAAGTGGCGTCGATTTTTTCGTGGAGGTCCAGCATTCTGGCGGCGACGTGGTTGTCGCCGGCGCAGGTGCCCCCTGGCGCGGGCGTTTCGATCGCGACGCGGCGCGGCAGCAAACCGTACGCGGTTTGCTCGGCGATTTCATGGCTCTCCCAGGCCCAATCGTCGATGGCGATTGGGGCGTTTTGCCATGCGGTAATTTGGGAACGGTATTTGCGGTCGAGCGCGCCCGCAAAATCAGCAACGGACTCGTGGCCGATTTCGCGCTGGATGATTCCGTAGTCCCACAGACCGTGCAGGTTGGGGGAGTATTCGCCCTGGGCCGGGTCCTTGGTGGTGGGCTGCTCGCCGAAAAATTCGACCGGGAAACAGTGCGCGCCCTCGTCGTTGTTATTCGTGCAATGCAGCGGCTGCTCCATTTCACCCGCGAAATGGAGCACCCAACGAAGAGCCTTGGCGCGTTCCGCCGGCGCGGCAGCGCGACCTTGCAGGATTTTAATTTGTGCGCTTAGCGCGCTGGTGATGCAGCCGCTCCCAACCGGGCAATAGCGCGAGACATCCCCACCCGGCGCGCCGCGGGGAATATCGATGAAGTGCCAAGGCGCGGAGATTTTCCTTCCGGCGTGCGGCGATAGTCGTCCGCCCAAGTGGAGGAATTGGCCATGGCGTCGAGCCCCTCCAGCTTGCAGAAGTGGCTCAGTGCGGGATCGATAGGATTCTCCGCGAGGATTTTGTTCACTGCTGCCAGCGCCCGGGGATTCAAGTGCGCCTCGGCAATCAACGCGATCGCTTCGTGTCCCTCGCAACCCCAAGCGCAAACCGGCGCCGGGGCGCAGAGCGCGACAGCGCTGGTGGCGATCATCGCCAGAGCGCTGCAAATCCATCGGCGGCAAGGACTCGACACAGGGGCACCTCGGAGATGAATTCTATCGCGAGTACCCATGCCTGCAAACGGAAGTCGCATGAGAAGCATGAGAAC
>CAWCKP010000006.1:0-271873 GCA_963796165.1 uncultured Acidobacteriota bacterium | reverse complement strand
GCAGCCCGACGCGTTCAGGTTTATGACGGTGCTGGCATCGGCAACGAGGAGCGCCGACGGATCAGTCAAGCACGTTAGGCGTGATCCCATCAGCCTCTATCTCCTCATTCTCCCGGTTGTCCAATATTCCGCGCAGCTCGATACGGTTGAGGCGCAAGAGGCGGGACAACTGTCCCTCGCTCAGGAGCCCTTGGCGATGGCCTCCCCGGCGAGCAGGTTCAAACGCAATGTCGTGGGTTGATCTGCCTCCGCCTTCTCCCTGTCGGTTGCCATCAGGTCACCTAGCACCTGACGGCCCTGCTCGTCGGTAATCCCGCCTTGGGACTCGAACCAGTCCCAGGTGCCGGGTTTCGTCAGACTGAGTTCCTCAAAGGCGGCGCACCATCGCTTCGCGCGAGACGCCGAAGAAATGCGCCAAAATTATGATATGTCGGCGCGTGAGCCGATCCGATCCGGCCGTCACCTCGTGAAATTTCTGCATGACTCCGCGTGCGGGAGTGAGGAAGGCCCTTCCAAATGCATTAGCATAACGCTCCTCACGCGTGTTTTCCGTCTCATTGCGATGCAGAATCTCCGGGCCCTCCGCCGGGAAGACATGAAATGCCCCCATTCATGGCCCGCCGTCTGATTGCGCCGTTCGCGCGGATGGATGGCGTTCAGTAAAACGCACGGCCCGAGGACATCGTCATAAGCGAACAAACCCGAGATCTGGCTATCGAGCCTGCGAACATAGACCCTGACACCCAGCTCCAGTTCAAGCAGCGTCACGATGTCGGTAACAGGCCTCATTCCCAGGCCGAGCGTATGACGGAGTTCCGTTGCGTCATGTTCAGCCTGTGCCCGCACATCGCCGGGCAGGATCGGCCGTTCCGGAGGATAGTTCCCGTACGCGTTTGATACCGAGGAGGTTTTCGAGTTCGACTTCGGCCGTGGCAAGGCTCGCCAGCATTTCAGAGGCTTCCTCCTCGGCTTTATCCTTGCTGGTGAGGAGCTTGCGAAAACGCGGCGCAAGATCGACGTGAACAGCTTCCTCGCGCAGAAGCGCGTTGACAGAAGTTCCGTAAGCCTTGGCGAGTTTCTGCACCTCGCGGATGCGCGCGCGCCGGTGCCCCTGCTCAATCGCGACGAGCGTCGTTCGCGCGACATCTATTGCTTTTGCCGCATCTTTTTCCGTGAAATTCGCCTTCTCGCGAGCAATCCGCAGGTGCTCGCCGACATTCTCCGGACTCATTTGTTCAAGCACACTCATGATCGCGCCTCGCCTGCCCAGTTGCCCATGAATGAATTCTCCCCGAGAGAGGTCATGAAACCCTTCCATTCCGTTTCGTGTTGAGCCAACAGGCGGTCCAGCTTCGAGCGGACATCCCCTTCGGCCATACCGAGAGAGCCGCTTAGCTGGAAAGAGAAAAGGTCCAGCATTCCGGAATTAGTCTGCGACTTTCGTAGCTGTGCCAAATGGTCCAAGTGCAAAGCCCCCGCGATGGCGTATTCGCGAAGAGCCTTTGTTATTTTATTCTTCGGATACGACGCGGCCGCACCGCCCTCGAAAGTTCCGGCCGACAGGTTTTCCCACACATACGCCTCTTTCGGTTCCTTAAGCCCGGCGGCGTGCACACTCATCCGCCTCAGCAGGCACGCCGCGCAAATTCCGCATTGTCGCTTCTTATGATCCACGCTGACTTGCCGGGTTTGTTGCCAGCAAGACCACGTCGCGATCCATGAAGAGCCATCCTTGCATTCCTCTGAGAATTGTTTGAGGGGCTCCCGGCCTTGGTCTGCCAAAGCTGCGTGAAATCGAACCGGACTTTATGGTCAAGAAGCGCGTTCAGAAAATCTTTCCATCCGCTCAGTGAATAGCGGATGGCTGCGGTAGTCTTCGTAACCCTGCCCGACCTAAATCAACGCCGGGCCGAGCGCCCCCTGCCCGCTCTCGGGCACGATCACTTGTCCGGCTTTCGTCAGGTATGCAGCCAGTCCGCTGACCAATGCGAACTTGAACCCGCGCTAATGCGCCGTCGGTTCCGCAAACGAATGCCGGCCTGCCTGAACACGGTAGGGAATGGAGGTAAAGGGTTGCCGCTGCCGCGAAAGTGCCTTGCCGTCACGCGCTTTTGAGCCCAGCCTCACGCGAATCAGCTTGTCTCCCATTTTTCGATCAAGGATTCCAGCGACACAGCGCGAGTCCATGCCGTCACTGAAAGGTATGACAGCGGTCAGACCGGAAGGAAGGCTGAATTGCTGCTGCGTCGGAGCGGCCAACGTTTTCTTGCGCTTGCAGGACTCGACCCGCGATCTGTCGCCCGTAAGGAAATTCAACACATCGTGCAATGCGTCCAATACCGCTTTGTCGTTCCAGCGCGCTGGCTCGTGTACCGGGATCAATAGTTGAAAGTCTCTTTGCCAGCTCAACGACGGACGCCGCTGGGTCCGGTTCGCAAATTCGACCGCAGCCGCCACCAGGAGAGCGTCATAGACGACCGGCTCCCATTTGGCGATGCAATAGGATTCCAGACGTTCCGTGGAGAACTCCACGTTCCGGCCGATATGGCATCGCAACCACCCGCTGCGCACTGCGATGCCCGGCTCGACGACGTGGACTCTCAGCGAAGGTGGCGAAAAAAGAAGATTAGCTTCTGTCATCATAGCTTTACTCCGTCATCCAGTCCTTGCCGCTTCGATGGTTTTACGACAAATTTCTTCGCATCCCCGTTTAATATATGCCGGGCGACGGCATTCATATCGGCGCCGTTCACGCCCTCTTCGATCCGTGCCCTAACCCTGTGCGCACGGCGCTCCGTTGAATTACGGAAAAAATGCTCTTCCACGCCGCGGCCATTTCGGGCCGCGATCCCTGAGCGCCTGGCCACTGCCTTCTCGGCGATGTCGGAGCTGGTGTTTCCATTGGCAGCCGCATAGATGGCGTGGTCGACGATTAGACGCTCCATCCCCGGGCCTGCTGTGCGCTTCAACGCCTCCAGCGACGGTCGCAGATCACGCTTGAACAGCGTCGTCTGTTGGTCACGGCAGATGTTACGGAAGCCCTCCAGAAATCCCCGGCTGACTTCTTGCCGACAATCCTGTTCCAGAGCGGGAACAATTACGTTTCTAATTTCCTCGACTTCAAACGCCGGGTTATCCGCGCATCTCGCGACCCTTTTCCAGGCGCGGCACATGGGTAGGCTTCTGTGGGGCCCGTCGCTCATGTCTGACTCCGTTGTCAGTAATATAGATCATATAATCTGACATTGTCAATTGTCAAGTTTTAATGCAATAAAACTTGACATGCGACGTGGCCCAGGACATTCTTTTCCCATGGCGAAAGATGAAACTCAATCTCGAAGTTCCCAGCGCGTCATGGCCATCGTTCGGCGTCGCCTCGAAAACGGCGGAGAGCGGCTATGGCGGCTTGACGATTTCCGCGACCTTCCGATTATGGCGGTTGCGCAGGCCCTTTCGCGCCTCACGCACCAAGGCAAGATCGAACGCCTCAGCAAGGGTGTCTATTACAGCGCCCGCGATACAGCCTTTGGCAAGAGCCGACCAAATCCGGCCGAAATCCGGAAGCTTGCCGATAAAAGCAGGGCGGTTTTTCCATCCGGGATCGCCGCCGCGAATCTGCTCGGGCTCACCACGCAGAGCGCCAGACGCAGCGAAGTTGCTACAAGCTCTCCCAGCCTGCCGCGAAAACTCGTCGGTAGCGATACCGTCATTCACACGCGTCGGCCCGAAGCGTGGGCCGGCCTTTCGGACACCGATGCGGCGCTGCTGGACTTCCTGCGCCGGGCGGGCAGGACGAGCGGGCTGTCGCCGGAGGAAACCATCCGCCGCACTATGACGCTTCTCTCCGAAAAAGGGCGGTTTGAACGTCTACTCCGGGTTGCGCCCACCGAGCCTCCGCGTGTCCGCGCAATAATCGGCGCCATCGGTGAGCAGCTTGGAAAGAATCGCGCGGCGCTTCGCCGCCTGCGCGGCACTCTCAATCCTTTCTCCCGCTTCGATTTTGGCCTGCTTGCGGGGCTGCACCATGCCCGGACATGGCAAGCCAAGGAAAGAAGTTGAAATGAAGCTCTTTGAACACGCCGATTTCGATCAAGCCATAATCCGGGCACAAGAACATTTTCGGGACCGGGGATTGAAAGTCGCCATCATCGAGAAGGACTACTATGTCACGGAAGCGCTGCGCATTATCGCCGCAATCGCTCCCGACAAGATCATCTTCAAGGGCGGAACGAGCCTCGCGAAAGGCTGGAACCTGATACAGCGGTTTTCAGAAGACATTGATATCTTTCTCGATCCCCGCGCATTTGATCCTATCCTCGGGAAAAACGCCATCGACAGGGAGCTTAAAAAACTCCGTGATGCCGTCGCTGCCCACCCGGCGCTCACTTTCATTCCGAGCGAAAGCGTCACGATTGGCGGATTTGGGCGCAATGATCGCTTTTCCTACGAGCAACACTTCGGCGGCCCCGGCGAGGTTGCCAACCGTGTCCTTCTCGAAGCCGGCACCGCCAGTGGCCGCGAACCCACCACGGTCGTCGAATTAGGCTCCTATTTGGGGCAGTTCCTTCAGGAATCAAGAACCTCCCTCGGGACGGAGGATGAAGGCCCCTTCTCCCTCCGCCTCCTGCACTTCCGGCGCACCTTTGTCGAAAAGATGTTCGCCATCCACGGCAAGGTTCAACAGCTCAAGGCCAGCGGGCAGCCGCTCGGAACATATGCACGGCACTATTACGACCTGTCTCAACTCGCGGCACAAGGGGACGTGATCGCCATGCTGAAGTCAGGTGAGTACGACGCCATAAAGAAAGACTACGACGAGATCAGCAGAGAGCATTTTGCGAAAAGTTATTACTTTCCTGAAGGAATGCGCTTTGCCAAGAGCGATGCTCTTTTTCCACCGACCGAGTTGGCCAAGATCATAAGCGGCGAATATGAAGCGCAGTGCAAGATGCTCTGTTATGGCCCCTATCCGTCATGGGCAGAGGTCCAGGCACGATTCCTCGAGATTCAGGATCTGTTGTAATACTACGCCGCACAGGAATTCGCACCTCAAGAGCCGCAAGAATTCCAAGAGGCCCGTAGAGGTGACAATCCTCCTTTACACCATGTTGCGCCGTTCCCTCTGCATAGGTATTGCCACCTCGCCGACCCGCCACCGTTCTAGGCCGATGTACATCGCTTCCTCCGTCCGTTTGTTCTGCCTCATAGTGCGCTTCGAGATTGCCGCGTCCCGGCGAGTAAGTCCCCACGCCGCCGGTCTCCACTAGCACGTTTCGCGCCACGGAACGCCTGTGTCACTCAAGCGTGCGACCCGTTCCGACCTGGACGCACCAATCTCTTCGCTTCCGTTCTCTGTTTCGGGACCTTGCCCCCTCGCTGTTGGTGAAGGGGGCACGAAGCTCCCGAAACAGGAGAACAATCATGAAAGTCGAGCAAGCCAAACAGATCGTCAGCAAAGCAATCGAAGAACTCAGTCAAGCTCTCGAAAGGGGCCACAGTGAAACGCTGAGAAATTACCTCGCGGCGATTGGCCGATTCCATCGGTACAGTCTACGGAACGTGATGCTTATCGCATCGCAGAACCCAACGGCTACGCACGTCGCTGGCTTCCACACGTGGCACAAACTGGGACGCTTCGTGAAGAAAGGCGAGAAAGGCATTTTGATTCTCGCTCCAATCGTTCGACCGAAGAGCCAAAGCGTGGAACAAACCGAAACCGATGAATCATCAACCGCTGTCGGGTTCCGGGCCGCGTACGTGTTCGACATCAGCCAGACGGACGGTCAAGAACTTCCTGAAATCGGCAACGTCAATGGCGATCCTCGCGAATACCGCGACCGGCTCGGTAAATTCGTCACTGACCAAGGCATTCTTCTCGAATACTCGCAGGACATCGCCCCTGCTCGCGGCACTTCCGCAGGCGGCAAGATCACGTTGTTGCCGGGACAGACTCCTGCTGAAGAATTCTCAACGCTAGCGCATGAGGTCGCACACGAATTGATGCACCGTGACGAGCGCCGCACCAGCACTTCAAAGCGCAGCCGCGAGACGGAAGCCGAGGCCGTAGCATTCGTCGTCTGCCAAGCAATCGGACTTGAGACTGGCTCGGCAGCGCAAGATTACATCCAGCTTTACGAGGGTGATGCCAAGCTGTTGTCGGAGAGCCTGGAACACATCCAGCAAACTGCTACTCGAATTCTCAACGCTATCGGCGCGGGAGAATCTTCCGCGCCACCCGCCTAGAACGGGCGCCACTGTCGTGAAAATCAAGCCTTACTAAGAATTCGTAATATCCTCCGGGGGCTCGACTTGAGGTGTGTTTGCGTCGCAGCTTCCGCTTTGCGCATTTCCTGCCAGCGCAAATCCGTCCCGACAGGAATATGATGCGAGTCGCCAAGCCCGGTCCACGACGGTTTTAGGCAACCGGGCTTGCAATCCTTCGTTACAGCCCAGGCCAACTTGCCTTCCTCGACATAAAAACGCTGCGTTCCGCGCACGGTCCTCGGAGCGATGCCCAACGCGATCGCAAGAACACGCAAGCCGATCAGGCTTGCGACAAGGGCGTTGTTGCAGATGACGCTTGGCGCGCGCAGTTCCTTCTTGATCTGATCTTGCGCATCGTCGGGCAGGTCAATGTAATTACCCCAGCCAGGACTCTCTCGCGCGACCGTGGCCTTTTCCTGTGTGTAAGCGCCCTGGCACTCAAGGCAGGCATGTCCGGGACCGGCCGCGACGACCTGCGATTTCCCGGCGACAAGAAGGTTCGAAATCGCATCAGGTACCAACGTCGTTCCGCCATCGACGACGGGTATCAAATGCGCGTACGCGGCATGGTCGAGCACCTGACGCGCAAAGGCGTCGTCCGCTGTGGCCGCGAGCCACCCGAACTTGGCTAATTTTATGACTTCTCAACATTGATTCGTGAAAAGGCACGAAGCAAGAAGACTGCCTAGCATACCGTGGTAATCGAACTTCCACCTCATGCGGCGGAGATCTGGGCTCGTCCTGTCTCGACAGCTTTGTGCGCTGACGCCGCGGACGAGAACAGAGGTATGAGACCTTCAACCAGTGTTGGGTGAGTGAGGACGGCATCGCGCAGTGCGGTATAGGGCAGCTCTGCAATCATGGCAATCTGCACGGCGGACATGACCTCTCCTGCGCCGGCAGCGAAGGCCGTGAAGCCGAGGATGCGATCCCGCTCGATTTCCACTATCGCCTTCAAAAATCCTCGCGTTTCGGTGAGCGCATGCGCGCGCAGGACCGACTTCATCGGGATTTTGAACCGGCGATAGGCAATTCCTTGTGCTTTCGCTTCCTTCTCGCTCAGTCCGACGCGCGCGAATTCTGGATCGGTGAAAAGGCAAAACGGAACTTGCCTGCCCGTGGTTATGTGGTTGCCGCCAGTCAGATTGTCGCGAACGACGCGGAAATCGTCGATGCTGATGTGCGTGAACTGCGGGCTGCCCGCCACCTCTCCGATGGCCCAAACGCCGGGCGCGGTGGTCTGCAGCCGCTCGTTGACCTTGATGTACCCACGATCCGTTACCTGGACGCCGGCCAACTCCAGCCCGATGCCCTGCGTGTTCGGAGTTCGGCCCGTGGCAACTAGCAGATGACTTCCTTCCAGTGTTTTCTCCGCGCCATTTTGCTCGAGAATTACTTTGACGGATTGCCCCGATTTTCCGGAGATCCTCTTCATCGTGGCGTTCAACAGGACTTCGATGCCCTCATCGTGGAACAGACTGGTAACGGCTTCTGCGACGTCGTCATCTTCCCGCGGCAGCAACCGGTCGTTTCTATCGATCACAGTTACCTTGCTGCCGAATCGGCGCATCGCCTGGGCGAGCTCTAATCCAACGTAGCCGCCGCCAATCACCAGGAGATGCTCGGGCACTTCGTCGAGTTCGAGTGCTTCCACATGCGTCAACGGCTGCGCGTCGGCAATTCCCGGGACCGGCTCGACAACGGCGCGCGTGCCAGTGCTGATGATGACGTTGGCTCCGCGAAGTTGTCGCCGCGCCCCATCCGGAAGCGTCACTTCCAAAGTCCGAGGACCAATGAAGCGTCCGACGCCCAGGATCAGCTCCGCGCCGCTGCGCTTGAAATTCTCCAAGTACATCTCGTTCAAACCCCACACCATTCTGCGTTTGCGCGCCAGCACCGCCGGCATGTCAATCGCCGAACCCGGCTCGGCGATTCCGCCGCGTTCCGCTCCGCGAAAGTACGTCGCGATCTTCGCGCTGTCGATGATGTTTTTGCTCGGCAAGCACGCGATGTTCGGGCACGATCCGCCGATGAATTTTCGCTCGACGACGGCGACACGCTTTCCTTCGCTGGCAAACGTCCACGCAGCGAGCGTCGATCCCGTCCCGTCCCCGAGGATAACCAGATCGTATTGTTCCGGCTGCGTCTTCTCAAGTACCTGAGCGGATGAGGCGCTTTCGGTGGGCTTCATGCGGATTTTCCTTTCCGAGCGACAGGTTCACTCTTGGCTTGCATTGATTTCACGAGAGCAGCAGACGATGCTCCTTCGAGCGACAGTCCATAGCCAACTTCTCGCACGATGCGCTCCTTCAAGGGCTGGATGAAATGCACGCGGGTGTTGCGGCGCGTCACTTCCGGAGCCTTCAAGTACAGCTCGGCCAATTCCCGCGCCCGACTGAGCGCCTTACCGTTCGCCACAACTTCGGCAACCACGCCCCATTCGTGTGCGGTACGCGCCGTCAGCGGCTGTGGGTTCAGCAGGAACGCCTCCGCTCGTCCCGCTCCAGCGCGATAACTCCAGGTGGTAAAGATTCCGTCACCGGGCGTAACGCCCGCGGCGAAGTGGGCCACATCCTGGAAGGTCGCACCATCCGCCGCCACAATTACACTGGCAAGTAGCGCGTAGTCGGAGTGCACGTGGGCACGTCCCTCGATAGCCGCGATGACCGGCACGCGTATGTTGGCTATATTTTCCAAAACCTGAACGCCTTCATCGTGAACTTGGCTCCACACGCCGGGATCGGCGACGTCGCCAAAAGATGACCAAGCGACGTCGGTAATGAACTCCCCGCCTGCGCCCGTCAGAATTACGATCTTGTTGGCTCGATCCTGCGCAATCCGGTAGAAGGCATCGACAAACTCCGTGTGAGCTGGTGCGGTCATGATGAACGGCCCGCCATTGGTGTGGAACTCAGCAACCAGCACACCTTTGTCATCTCGTGTCATCTTTAGGTTGTGATAAGTAGAAAAGTAGTTACTTTGAAGTTGCATCGTATTCTCCTCTCTGTCCATCGCTGTGAATTATGTCTCGCGCGCATGAAAATCTCGAATCATGCTCCTTATGCTGAAGAGCGTTTTGAAACAGCGCGTCAACATCCAATTTTGCATCCTGAATGAATCATCGGCAACTCGGAACTATCCCGAAACGGGTTCGAGGAAGTTGGCTGGATTAGTACCGGGAAGTCAAGTCGGCATCTCGTCAGGAAATCAAGCACTGACGAGATGGGCGTTCGCGAGGAGTTGGCAGACTGGTGCTTCAGACCGTATCACGGCATCGGCCCTCCCCGTGGCGCTGCAGCTACTCCTTTTTACGGGAAGGTCAACTATGGCAAGATCAAAACGTTTGTACGCAGTTTTGCAGCCATCCGGTTCTAGAAAAAGGGAAGGAGTTGTGCAGTGAGCACAGTGATTCCCATTAAGGGTTTATTCGAGGCTCACATCATCGTCCGCGATCTGCAGCGCTCGGTCGCGTTCTACCGAGATGTTCTGGGACTGGAAGTAGGGATCGAACAGCCGGAGCGCCCGACGACTTTTTTCTGGGTCGGTGGCCATGGCAAATCCATGCTGGGGATATTCACGTCAGGAAGCTGGCCGACACAGATGATGCAGCATCATCTGTCCTTTCAGGTGAAGCTGGAGGATCTCTTAGCGGCCCCGCAAAGGCTGCGATCAGCGGGCATAACTCCGAAGGGACACCGCACTCCCAGCTACCCGAGAGGTGAACCCACAGACGAGCCGATCGTGTTTGCTTGGATGCCGGCGGCGTCTATAATCTTCGATGACCCTGATGGAAATCTTCTTGAGTACATTGCCATGCTGCCGGATCTGCCGCGTCCTGAACTAGGCATAGTGCCGTGGAGCGAGTGGAACGCTGGTCATTCCGCGAGAATCGGCGGCTCAGGCACCAACACTCTGACTCCCGTTGAGCGGCTCTTCGAAGACCACATCAGCGTCCGTGACCTCGAACGCTCCATCGGTTTCTATCGCGATATATTGGGCATGGAAGTTGGGCTTTTGCAGTCACGGTCGCCTGAAGGCATGGGTGGAGCACTGCTTTGGATAGGAGGACGTGGCCGTTCCATGCTCGGTCTCTATTCGTTGGGCTCAACCTGGCCTTTAACGATCATGCAGCACCATATCGCTTTCGAGGTGACACTCGAGGACCTATTTGCGGCGCCGCAAAAGCTGCGAGCTGCCGGCGTGACTGCTGTTGGAGGAAGGCGCGAGCCGATTGACGAGCCTGTGGTTTTTAGCTGGATGCCGGCAGCTTCCGTTTTCTTTGATGATCCTGACGGTAATTTTCTGGAATACATTGCGATGCTCGACGACGAACCGCAACCAGAACTTGGACTGCTGTTGTCGTGGAGTGAATGGCAGTGCGGCCGGAACGAAGGCAAAGCGAAATCTCGCAAATGAGGAAACTTCTCGCGGTCAAGTCCCGATAAGGCTTCTCGCCAGCGATTGTCGGTCACTGCTGGCGCGTTCTCAGGACCTGTCTTCCGACGAGAGTTCGTCTTGCTGTATTCTGCCTCTGTGAGGATTGTGATGAAGCCCTTGCTCTTTGCTCTCTGTGTTGTGTTTGCGTTTGACGGTCTGCGCGAGCAGAAGCTTGTCTGGCAGCCAGCGCCTGGACATACAGAGATAGCGATATGGCCGGGGGCGGCTCCTGATCCGCAGCCTGTCGCTGGGACAGAGTACGCTGAGACGTCGGGGAAAGACTTTCTTCCCGGCGGGAGGCCAGCGGTTGGCGTGAGCAATGTGACGCGGCCTACGATCACGGTCTATTCGCCGCAGGGAAAGAATACGGGCGCTGCGGTGGTCGTGTTTCCTGGCGGGGGCTATCAGGTTCTTGCCATCGATCTTGAAGGCACGGAAGTCTGTGACTGGCTGACGCCGAAAGGGATCACGTGTGTCCTGTTGAAATACCGCGTGACGGATGTGGGACCGTATCCGAAATCGGGGCCATATCCAGAATCGCCGATGGCGTTGGAAGATGCGCAGAGGGCAGTGGGGCTAGTGCGTTTTCACGCGGCGGAGTGGCACGTTGATCCGCACAAGATTGGCGTGCTCGGGTTTTCGTCAGGTGGGCATCTGGTGGCAGCGATCAGCACGCACTACGCGAAGCGTTTGTATGCGACTGTCGATGCCGCCGACAAAGAAAGCTGCCGCCCGAACTTTGCGGTGCCTATCTATCCGGGACATCTGTCGCTTTCCGCGGCGGAGTGGGATGCCAAGCAAGGCACCAAAAAGTTTGTGGTCCCTCATCCGGCCAATGCCGATAAACATCTTGCGTTGAATCCCGAAATTCCTGTGACCAGCCAGACGCCGCCGACGTTTTTGCTGCAGGCTGAGGATGACCACGTGGACAACGTAGACGACTCGCTGGCTTACTACATTGCGCTGAAGAAGGCGGGGGTTCCAGCGGAGATGCATTTGTACGCCCAGGGCGGGCATGCGTTTGGGCTGCGGCGCACGAAGTTTGCGATCACGGGCTGGCCTCAGTTGGTGGAGACGTGGCTGGGGACGATCGGGATGATTTCGGAGTAGCCGTTCCTCCCAGAACTGGGCGTTTCCTTGCGCTCTGCTTTGTAGTTCTAGCGATGGGACGAACGGAGGAAGTGTGGCCACTCCGCCGGGTCATGAAAGCAATGCCGATGAAGTGATAGACCGCACGATGAAGAATTCAGATATCTGCTTAAATTTCGACCCAAGATTCTGACTCAACAACTTCAGTACCGACATAGCGCAAGCGATCCGTGGTTCCGCCTACACGAAGAAACCCGGAAACAGCACCGGCGGCGGTTGTCCGAGGAAGCGGCGCACAAACACCGCCTAAATCACAAAGACTTTAAATCAGCCACGATCCAGGCAGCCCCTGTAACAAGGAAATTCAGGGCGCACTCGGACCAGTTAAAATGCGCCTCTGGGTGAGCAATCACGCGTGGAACCCAAACCAACACGCCAAAGAGCGCCAACATGAGCGTCATCAGGCGTATTGCAAGCCGTGCCTGGCGATTGATGAGGATGGCAACGGCCGCGAGTGCGAACGCAATCGTCGTGAGGATCGCCCAAAACACCTGGTTCGGCGGAATCCACACGGGAACCAGGCTAGCTGTGTCACGAAGTAAGAGTGCCTGACCAAGCGTAAATGAAATCGCGCAGACTCCCAGTCCAAGGCGCGCCATTCGACACAACACGGTCGACCTGGCTGCATTCGCCTCAGTCGCAGCGTACAGTGCAATCGCGCCGCACAGTAAGGAAAAGAACAGGAAGAAGCTTCCTCCGTAGCGGTCATAGATGTTCGATGCGGCAATGATGCCAGGTATGCAGGCCAGCGAGAAACACAAATAGACAACGCAAAGTACGACCGAAGCCAAGCGGGCGGTCCGCGGGTACTGCATCCCAATCCCACCGGCAATTAGAGCGACCATCAGGCATCCGCCGGTGAGGGTGCCAAAAGGCAGTCTCCAGATCTGGTGCAGGTTTTGCCAGGTGTCAGGGTCGTGCCACATCAGTGCGATGACGCCGAACAGCACCGCCGACGCGCCAAAGACAATCCGCCCATACAACGCCGTCTTCATATAGAAAAAGCACCGCCGCCGTCGCTACGGACCTGTGGCACAAGCGAGGTCATTTCCGGCCTATCTTCTGCTCCGTGTCGGAGAAACGCGGCATGCACGAATTCCCTACCTTTCGATGGACGGCCTGCGCACTAAGCCTGGATCTACTGCTGCTGCCAGCCAGCATAGTCTCAGGGATCTTCACGTGAACATGATGCTGAATACGCATGCTGCGACGCAAGATCGGATTGTCCTAGCATGACGGGCTTAGTACCGGCGAAGCGCTTTCCGCCATGAAAGCTCTCGGAGCGTTGGCAACAAGGACGTAAAGGTTTACGGTGTATGCGGAGTAACACGCGATTTGCAGGCTGAAAGTACACCGCCCAAAATCATATGTTTGTGAGCAGCCCGAATCTAGAACACGTAAATACCTTATAATCAATTACATGCGGGCGCATTGATCTGGTTTTTGGGCAACCCCGGACGCATCGCGACGCGCTATCCCCGCCATAGCGTTTTACCGGAGCGCGACTGAGGTGTCCGCGACGATCCAGAATCTTTCGCGACGCTACTTAGAGCCAACCGTGCTGGTTCGGCCTTTTGTCCAGATGGCTGATTGGATGCGCCAGCCGATCACCACCGGCCCTGTCAAGCCATTTAAGAATGTAACCCTAGCGATGGTCGTCGAGACATTTGTAATGTAACCGTAGATTCGCCGTCGTTGCCGTGGCGGTGGGAAAGTGGAAATCGCCGTTTGATTTCCAAGCTCGCGGAGCGAGCGTCTTTTCCACCACCTTTTCCCCGCCGGCTCGATGCTGGTGCTTGCACCTCTTTCGGGCTCAGGCGCCGATTGGCCAGTCGATAGATGCGGTCCAGTTTGCGCTCGATCGTTCCGGCCAGCTGAAACGGGTCCAAGCGCCTTCGCAGCTCCTCGAGCCGCGCCACTTGCTCCCGATCGGCTTGGGGCCAAGCCTCCTCGACGCAGCTGGTAAAGCGGCTACAATCAAGCCATGGCACTGAAAATCCCACGCGGGCTCGGAGCTAGCTGCCACAAGACTCCGCAGCATGCGGCATGGCTCGAACGCCTGCCCGACGTTTTGCGAAATTTGGAGCACAGATGGTCGCTGACGCTTGACGCCCCGTTCGATGACGACGAAGTGAGTTGCTCGTACGTGACACCAGTGGTACGCGCAGACGGCACCCCAGCCGTATTGAAGATCGGAATGCCGCACATGGAGGGAGAGCACGAAATTCACGGGTTGCGATTCTGGAACGGAGACCCGACTGTGCGACTGTTCATGGCCGACGATGATCTGGGCGCCATGCTCTTGGAGCGTTGCGAGCCGGGGACGGCACTACGTGCTCTGCCGGAGTGCGAGCAAGACGTGGTGATTTCAAGTTTGATGCGTCGTCTGTGGCGCGCGCCATCAAAACACCATCCCTTTCGACCTTTGTCGGCTTTGACAAAATATTGGAGTGACGAGACGCTGGCGCAAATCGAGCAGTGGCCCGATCCGGGACTAGTCCGCGAAGGTTTGCGCCTCTTTACAGAGTTGCCACGCACCGAACCGATGGAACTCGTGCTGGCTACCGACTTGCACGCAGGCAACGTCCTCCACGCGGAACGCGAGCCCTGGCTGGTCATCGACCCAAAGCCCTTCGTCGGAGACCCCGCCTACGACGCGACGCAACACCTGTTCAATTGTTCTGCGAGATTGCGATCGGACCCCGGCGGAATGATCCGGAGCTTTGCGGACCTGCTCGGCGTCGATCACGAGCGCGTCCGGCTGTGGACGTTCGCTCGCGCAGCGGCGGAGCCGCGGGGCCATTGGAGAAACGGCGATTTGGTGGCACTCGCCCGAGCAATTTCTCCGTAAGCTACACACATCCGCTAGCCCCTTGCACCCGAGGCCGCCGGAGACACCCTTTCTCTTTCTGCTCCCACTTTCAACAGAGCCCGTGAGCAATCGCCAACGATATTGGACACGCCACATCTCGGGCATACCCAGAAGACCGCCATCCCGAGCGTCTGTAATATTTAACTAGGCCAAGACCACTCCCATCAAACGACACGTCAAGGTTAAAGGCGAAGCTCACCCGTACGATCCAACCTATGACCCGCACTCTTCGCTATCTCTGGCATGAACGCGCGGTGCCATACAAAGATCAGCCGGATCACAGGCTGGCGCCTTCATTACTGCGGTCCCCGTGTGATGGGTGGTTCGACTGGTGCTACGAACTGCGTTTTACTTCATCCCGAGTGCCATGCCCGGGTTCATCGTCAGCGTCTTCCCGTTTCGAAACCGCGTCTCCGCTAAAAGAGGCGTTCGAAGGGCTTGAGCTAAGTGCAGGGAAACCTTCACGCCCAGTTCTGAGAGGGCCGGGCGGCCGCAAGGCCGCCTGGCTACTTGGTAGCTATTCCGGGCCAGAAAGTCCTATTCGAGGAAGCTTGTGGGGCGCTTCCCCGAACCCTGTTTCTGGATGGTCTCCGATTTTCTGACCATCCAGGAAATAGGCAGATCGGTGAATTCACAGCCGATTCTGAACCCTACCGCGGTTCACAGCCTGGTGAAGCCGTCGGGTGTCCACTGTTCTGAGCCGACTCCGTTGTGGACGAAGAAGAGGCCGTCGAGGTCGTATTTCTTTTTGATTTCGGCGAGGCGGGCGTGGTTCGCGCCCCAGTAGGAATGCTCAAAGTCGGACTCGAAGAAGTTGCTTTCCGAGACGTAGGCTCCGCCGCTGGAGGCGACGGCGCGGAGTTCGTTCATGCAGCGGTGCACGGTGTCGGCGGCCTTGCGGCCCTTGGCAACGTCGGGTTCGTGATTGGGAATTCCGGGATACGCAGGCCCCTGGCCGTCCGCGACGATGGCAAGAGCAAAGGCCCCGCACACCGCGGGATTCATCGCAGTGTCTTTGGCAGACTCGATGGCGTCCGAAGGCGCGCCGGCGAGTCCCTTATTGAAATGGAGTTCCACCTCGGTGAAGCGCGAAGCCGAGAACAAGGCGTTGGCCAATTTTTCCTGTGAATCGTCTTGCAGCAGTGATGCGGGCATCCAGAGGGACTCGAAACCCCAGACAACCCAGCCGACCTGGCCACCGTCACCGTTCCACCAGACATTGATTGGGCTAGCGCTAGGGCGGGAGTCTACCTTGAAAACGTCATGGTGATGTTCTTTGCGCCAGTCAACATCCCACCAATGGCGGAAGGGCATGCTCCCAATTTCGGGCTCAGACTCGATCGTATAGGCGGTGGAGGACTGCGCGAGCCAGCCGAGGAAGGGCTGCCAGACTTTTCGCGATTGCTCGGTGTCCAGTCCAAGATGAACCATGCTGATTTCGAGCTTGTTGTCGGGAGAGAAGTGGGCCTGTTCGCCCCAACGATCGTTGAAGAGAGCTTCGGGGTAGAAGGCAACGAAGCGGCGGATCAGGCGGCGATAGGCGTCATCGGAAGAAGCTCTGACGGTGAAATTGGCGCCTCCGGCCAGTTCTGGAAGATCTCGCACGCGCAGGGTTAATTTGCTGACGGCACCGAAAGTGCCCCCTCCGCCGCCTTTCAGAGCCCAGAACAGATCCGAATTGGTGCAAGAGTTTGCGATTCGCACTTTGCCGTCCGCGGTAACGACTTCGGCTTCCAGGAGGCCAGCGGCGGCCATTCCGTAATGCTTCGAGAAGCTGCCGAACCCGCCGCTTTGAATCAGGCCGGCGACGCCCACGGTGGTGCAGCCGCCGCCTTGAACGTAGGCGCCAGCCTTGGTGGTGACGGCGTCATAAGCTTGCAACCAAATTGTTCCGGCGCCGACAGTTATGGCCCGCTGAGGAGCGTGAGTGGACGTGCAACCACCAGGAACGAAATCTTGCTGGAGTCTAACGTCATGCATATGACGTGTCCAAATCAGAAGAGAATCGGGCGCGTTCGATGTGCCCTGATAGCTGTGGCCACCTCCCTTGACGACGAGGCGCAGATTGTTGTCGCGGGCAAAATCTACGGCGGCTGCGATGTCGTCGACACTTCTTGCAGCGACAGCGTAGACACTAGGTTTGGTGGCCCAACCGTCGATCCAGCCCAGGGTTTGGGTGATGCCGGGGGTGTCGCCGATATAGTAGGGGTTTTTCAAATTTGCGAAGAGAGTTTTGCAGTCCGCGCTCTGGGACGAGGACAGGCATGCGTTCATCGGAAAATCGACTTGAATCAAGTTGCCGGCGACCGCCTCGTTTAGGCGCTTCCACGCTGCTTGGGACGGCCAACTTGGGTCCGAAGGACGCACCCGGCGGATGGCGGGATTTGCGAACGTGCTGCGTGGCCACAACTGCGAAAGTGATACTGCCCCGGACGCCTTCAAAAACTCTCTTCGGTTCAAGGCTGCTACCTGCTTTCAGAGTCACTCAGAGATTATTTCTCGATGGTTGTCGATAAATTCAAGCATGACTCGCCATGTGAAGCAAGAGCTCGCTTTCGGACCCTACCGTCATCGTTTCGATCGCCGTCGCAGCCGACTGCGGCTCCGCCATCTTCGCGAGCCCGAAATCCAAAATCTTCACCCGCCCGTCGCGAGTGAGCAGAATGTTCTCCGGCTTCAGGTCCCGGTGCGTAATCCCCGCCGCATGCGCTGCCGCCAGGCACGCCGCAATCTGCACCCCGGCGTCGATCGCTTTCCGCAGGCTAGGTTTGGCACCGCGCAGCGACCCTCCGTCGACGAGTTCGCTGACGATGTATCCATCGCCCACGTCATACAGAGCCACAATATTGGGGTGGTTGAGCGCCGCGACGGCGCGTGCTTCAGTTTCGAAGCGCTGCCGGCGGGAAGGGTCACTGGCCACGTCGGGGGGGCAGAATCTTGAGGGCCACATCGCGGCCGAGCCGCGTATCGCGGGCGCGGTGATCTCGTAAGGACCCAAACCAAGGCCGGGAGTTAGAGGCATCGGATGTCGGATGATTGTACCCAACCTGATTGTGCTAGCTACGGTACAGGGCATGGATAACGACGTACTCTAAAAGACAGAGTTCCAGGTGCCATAACGTTGCTCTTTGTGGAGGGGAGGCTCGTAATCTTGTTCGTGCCTAAATCAAAAAGAAAAGTTTGCTTTTCATCGACGCAAAAGAACTGGTCGTAGGAAGCATGAAGCGGCGGGCCTGAGGCGGAAACAATGAAATTCCCATCAGGCGAAAAAGCCCTCAGTCAACAGTTCGAATTCGCACTTCGCCTTGGCGTCGCTCTTATAGTGCTCTTCAAAAAAATGGTAGACATGTGGTTTGCGATTTCCTCGCGTTGCACCATGTACGGGACCGGCTGCATCCGCAGCGACTACCGGGACTTCGATGGCGACATCCACGGCACCGCTGAGCCCCGGCCCGCAACTACCCAAGACCCGCCTTTCTCGGAAGTGCTAAACGGTGGATCTCGGCGATGACCCAGTCAGGCCGCCTGCCGCGCAGCCGTTCAGACTGGACGCGGATCGAAGCAATCGCTTTGTATTTGCCCCACAACACGAAGTGGTGGTAGCTCCGGCTGAAGTTTGCCTGAACTCGATCCGCAACCTATCTAATTGAAAATACACTGCTTAAATTATTCGCAATGGCCCTATATTTTCCCCTCTACTTCCCACCCTTGTTAACTGAGCCGCTATCCCGGAAGCGCCAGAACTGATCGCAGGCGGCCAGCACGGCCTTCCGGTGGCACACAGCGCGAAACGCTAATTAGGAGATTGAATCCAATGGCTCCCCAGCTAGTTCTTGGAATCAATGATTCGCATCACAAAGTCGGAGCCGCATTCCGATCCCGGGTCGCCGATTTCACCGAAGCCCAGGAACGCATGGAAGTTCTGGCAGGCTCCGAAACGATACTGCTGGTAGAAGACACCGAAGCGTGCCGAAAGTTGTTGCGCATGCTGCTGGAGTGCAGCGGATACGCGGTGTTAGAGGCGGCCGACGGAGCCGAGGCTGCGCAGATCGCGGCGATCCACCGCGGCCCAATCCATCTTCTTTTGACCGATGTGATCATGCCGCAGATCAGCGGCTATCGCTTGAGCGATCACATCCGCTTCCTTTGTCCCGAGCTGAAAGTGCTTTGCATGTCCGGTTATGAGGGCTCTGCCGGCCTGGGACAAAGCGAACCCAACCCTGGCGTCGCGCTCCTCGCCAAACCGTTCAGCCGGGACGCGCTGCTGGTGATGGTGAGGCAAATCTTGGATGCGCCGCAATGGCAGGACTACGGTGATGCACCGCAAGAGAATGATTCGGACGTGAACGCCGGCGGCTACCGCCAGGAAGGAGTCGCCCGATGAGCGTGAATCGAGTTCTGATGGCTGACGACAATCCGGTGGTGGCAAACCTCCTCAAGGAAGCAGAGCGCATTGCCGAGATGGCCGGCGAACCTCTGGTCGAACGACGGTCCGAACCGCGGATCCGAATGCAGGTGATGATCAAGCTCCGCGGCACCGACCGATTTGGGAAAGCATTTCATGAGTTAACCGTAACGGATGACGTGAGCGCGGGCGGCTTTCGCTGCTGCTGCACCATGCCCCTGGATACCAAGGCGGTGGTGGAAGTCTACTCGACCGGTGGAGGCAAAATGCGGCGGGTCGGCTGCGCCCAAGTGGCCCACGTCAGGTGGCCGGGCACTGCAGCGCAGCAATACGGATTTCAATTTCTGCAAAAACCAACGGAATGGGTCGTTTGAAGGCTCCGCGGAGGTTCCCTCGGGCCGATCGTTCGCGCAAATAATTTGCGCGGGCGATTTGCGCGCCCGCACTCGGTGATTTGGTTCGACGTGCATGCTGTTCCTCGACGTGAAACAAGGTGAGACAAGGGGGTAGTCATGAGCGAGAGCAGCGAACGCTTCCAGGTCTTGTTCGAGAACAATCCGCACCCAACGTGGGTCTACGATCTCGAGACGCTGCAGTTCCTTGAGGTCAACCGTGCCGCTCTCGAGAAGTACGGCTATTCCCGGGAAGAATTTCTGGGTATGCGCATCACCGATATCCGGCCCGCCGAGGATGTGGGGCCGCTGCTGGACTCGCTGAAGAAAGGGCGCGCGGACTTGCAATCGAGCCAGCGAAGGTATTCCTGCAAGGATGGAAGTGTGATTCCGGTTGCGGTTACGTCGCACCTGGCGTTGCTGAACGGCCGGAGAGTGTCGGTGGTGGTGGCCGAAGATATTACCGAGCGTCTGCACGCACAAGAAGTGCTGGTGAAGTCGAAGGAAGAGGCGGAGCGCAGCACGCGTTTCAAAGACCGGTTCCTTTCGACTATGAGCCATGAACTGCGCACACCGCTGAATGCCATCCTGGGGTTCTCCGAATTGCTCTGTGACGAGCGCTATGGCTCGCTCAACGAGCGGCAGCGCCGCTATATCGAACACATCCACACCGGCGGGCGGCATTTGCTTCAGCTTATCAACGAGATCCTCGATCTTTCCAAGATCGAAGCGGGCCGCTTTGAGCTGGCCATCGAGACCGTCCCAATCCAAACCTCGTTTGGCGAAGTGCTCAGCGTCATGCGGCCATTGGCAGACAGGAAGTCGCAGACGCTGTCGCAGCGCAACGAAGCGGGTCTGCACGTCCGCGCAGATGCTACCCGCCTCAAGCAGGTGCTTATGAACTTGGTTGGCAACGGAATCAAGTTCACTCCGGAAGGAGGGCAGGTTGAATTGCTGGCCCGCCGGAGAGACGACCGGGTCCAGATAGAAGTTCGCGACACCGGACCAGGGATTCCGTTTGAGGAACAGGAACGCATCTTCGAAGCGTTCTACCGCTTGCAGAAGTCTGGCGAGGCCACCGAAGGCACCGGCTTAGGTCTGGCGATTACCCAGCGCATCGTCGAAATGCACGGAGGCAAACTTGCTCTCGAGAGCCAACCCGGTCAGGGAAGTTGTTTTTACTTCTCGTTACCCGTCGACCGGGACGCTTGCGATCCGGCCGATCGGACGACGGAGTGGGAGCCCAAAGTGGACGAATCGCCGCGGGTGCTGGTGATCGAGGACGATCCGGTTGCATGGCAACTGATTCAGTCGCAACTTGTTTCTTCCGGCTACCAAGCAGTGCACTGTAGCGAGCCGGAGCGCGCCGCCGAAATGGCCGCGAACCTATGCCCGGACGCAATCACCCTGGATCTGCTGATGAAGCCGATCAACGGTTGGGAGGTGCTGGCCGGGTTGAAGCGCGACCAACGCACTGCGAAAATTCCCGTAATTGTGGTTACCATCGTCGATCAACCCCCGGTGGGTGCGATCCTGGGCGCCGACGAATACCTGGTGAAGCCCGTAGAAAAGCCCGCGCTGCTGGCGGCGGTGAAGCGTTGCCTCGGCGAACCGAAGAGTCCTCCATCCGCGCGACCCATCCTGGTAGTCGAGGACGACGCGCCCACCCGCGAGATCATCTCCGAGTTGCTCACCACGCAGGGATACAACGTCGCAATGGCCGCCGACGGCGCTCAGGCTCGCGACAGCGTGGCCGCCTCACTCCCCCAGATCGTAATCCTGGACCTGATGCTGCCAAAATTAAGTGGGCTCGAATTGATCTCCGAGTGGCGCGCCAATGCGCGCACCGCTGACCTTTCGGTGCTGGTGCTTACCAGCAAGGATCTGAGCCGGGAAGAAGAAAAATACCTCCGCAGCAACGCCGAATTCCTCTTTCGCAAGCAACAGCCCTGGCAGGCCGCTCTGATGCAGCGGTTGCAGCGAATCGCCCCACAACCTCAACCGGAGAGTGTCCTATGAGTCGCATCCTGGTGGTCGAAGATAATCCTCCCAGCCGCGAGCTCCTTCAGGATTGGCTCGCAGTGCAGGGCCACGAAGTGCAATCGGCAGGCACCCTGGGGGAGGCGCTTGAGGCGGTCGAGCGCATCCAACCGGACGCCGTTTTGCTCGATATCCAACTCGGGGCGCAGGATGGGTTGTCTCTGCCCAAGTGGATGCGCACGCAACCCAGCTTACGGCACGTACCGGTGATTGCGGTCACCGCGCACGCGATGATGACCGAGCAGGACCGCATTCTGCAGGCAGGTTGCAGCGCCAGCGTTTCCAAGCCAATCGAGTTTCAGTTGCTTCAGGAACAACTCGACAAGTGGCTGACCGTTGGAGCGTTGCTGAAGCGGAGTTCCGAATTGGACGAAGAGATGGATGCGCAAAACGTTTTCGCGATGCTGCCCATGGGAGGCGGTTATGACGAGTAAAGTGCTGGTGGTGGACGACGATCCGCTGACGTGCGAATTGATTCATGAGGTTCTGAGTTCGGCCGAAATCGAAGCCTGTGGCGTCACCGATAGCCGCCAGGCCGCCACCCAACTGCAACGCGAGAAATTTGACGCGGCTTTTCTGGACGCGCGGATGCCGGCGCCGGATGGCATCGAATTGACTCGTCAAATCCGCGCCTCCAGCCTCAATAAGACCACCTTGGTGGTAATGATCACCGGCGACGAAGAGCAGCGGTTCCTGACACGCGCGTTTGAAGTGGGCGTCAATTTTGTCCTGTTCAAGCCGGTCGACCGTCAGGCGCTCCTGCGCCTGCTGCGGGTCACGCGGGGTCCGATGGAGCGCGAAAGGCAGCGCTTTGCGCGCGTCAATGCTGGCTGCCGGGTGGTCATGACGTCTGGCCAGGATCAAGCCCATGGCATGACCAGCTATATCAGCATGAGTGGGATGTTGGTGCAGGCGAATCGCATTTTTGCACTGGGATCCATGGTCCAGTTGAATCTGGAACTCGATACGGGAAAGCCGGTGATCCACGGCACCGCTCGAGTTACCCGCCAAGTGGGCATGGATTCAATGGAACTTGAGTTCCAGAATCTCAGTTCGGCCGAGAATGGGCGGCTACAGGAATTTCTGGCAGCATCGACTCTAAACGAAGCCGGCGGGGTGCCGAGCGCAGCGTCGTAGAGCCACCATCGAAGAAGGTTCTCGCCTGTGGCGCCGCGATGGGGGCGCTAAGGGAAGCGAAGTGGGTGCCCTAGGTGTCGATTTCACACCCGGGTTCTCCACGTTTTTGACTAGGCTTTGTTTTGCCTACCGCCGCGGTCGCTCCGCTTCACCGCCCTATTGCAGCAAGCCGGAGACACCCTGTACTGGATTCAGCGAAAACAGCGTGTTGTACACGTTCATACGCCCATAGCCCATGCTGGGGCCGATCCATTTCGCGTTGCTGACCGCCCACGCGGCTTGTGCCGGATTGACGTTGGGCTGGGTGTTCTGGAGCAGCGCAGCGGTCCCAGCCACAAACGGCGAGCTAAATGACGTACCCCAGCCGGCCGCGTAATTCCCGAACGGATAGGTGGTGATAATGGCTTCGCCGGGAGCGGCTACCCACACCACTTGATCCCCGTAATTCGAGAATGTCGAACGCTGGTCCTGATTGTTGGTCGAGGCGACGCCTATAACTCCTTGCAAGCCGGCCGGATATACAACCTCCATCGCACCGTCGTTACCGCTCGAGGCCACCAGGATAAGGTTGTTGTTCGAGGCATAGTTAATCGCATCGGCAAGTTCCGTCGAGTACTGGGTGAAGTCAAAACTCATGTTGATGACGTTGGCTTTGTTCTGCACCGCGTAATAAATGGCGCGGAGAATGTCCGACAGACTGCCAGTACCGTTGGCGATAAACGATTTCAGCGGCAAAATCCGCGCCGTGGGAGCCGTCAAGTGGATCACTCCGGCCACCATCGTGCCGTGTCCGAACGCGGCATACTCTTCGCCGTCCACCATCGCCGCGGTGTGCTGGTCAACCATCGCCACGGTCTGCTGATTCACGTTCGCTGCCACACATGTCTGGCACGGTGGTGGCGCTGTGCCGGAAATATCCCGGAGCTCTGAACCTCCCGGCAGGTTGCGAGTAAAGTCATAGCCCTCAAGCAATACGCCCTGCAGGACCGGGTGGGTGGGGTCCACACCCGTGTCGATATCCGCGACGATTCCAGAGCCGCCTACGTTGAACGTGCTATGCGCGTTGGCGAGGTTGATGATCGGGACCGCAGGCTGGTTTACATAACCATCCCAGGCGTTCGAGCCATAGTAGTTGTCGGGAGTCGTGTCCCACAGGCCTGCGGGGGGAGTGCCCGCGAGCGCGCCGCCGTTCGTTGGGTTGGGTAGAACCGAAACAACTTGGTCCACTTCCGCGTCCTGAATTCCGCTCATGAGTTGCAGCACCGATGCCAGGACGCTGGCCAGCAGTCCCGGCTGCGGTTGCACCAGGAAGACCTGATTCAGGCCGCCATCCAGGTTTTCGGCGACGGTGCACCCATTTTGTTGGCAGACTGCTTGAAGCCCGGCCAGGCCCAGGTTGGTGCGTACAATTACGCCCGGTTGTGGCTCACTGGAAACGACGTTCGTCAGGACTTGGCCCAGATCCGATGCCGGGCCGGTCAGGGAAGTTTGTGCGAAGGAAGCCTTGCCCCACAATCCAACAAAAAGAACCAAGACCAACCAGGCTCGGCGATTCATACCGGAACAACTCCTTAGGGTGCCCGCCACCGCTTGTGCCAATACGGGACTCGAACACCCCAAGTTTCGCCGGGACTACTCGTGCATCGCTATGGTACGGATGGGCTATTTTAGTGCAGGGTCAGGCGTTAGTTTTTCTTCCTTGGACGTTTTTTCGCTCTTTTTGGACGGCGGTTAACGCCCATGGATTCTGCAAGATCCAAACCGGCAGGGGCCGTCTCTTCGAGCAGTTCGATAAGCGGGATGAAAACCTCTTTCCCGCGTGGGAGCCTGATTCGCAGTTCCAGACCGCTCCCAAAGGTAGCCCCCAAATGAAACTCGCCAAATTCGTTCGTCGAAGATCCGCCTAGGATGTGGCGGCCCCTCATCAGCACAACTGGCAGGGCATCCACAGCCTCTTCAGCGTTGGTCGAATTGAGGATTTGTCCCACCAGCGATAGCTTTTCGGAACCCGCTTCAGGTTCGAAGCGGAGGTCGATTCGGTGGTCGCCAGCGCCGTAGAGGAGTTGGCGTGGTGCAACCGATGCGGCGCGAACTCCCACTGGAAGCGGACTGCGGAAGCTGTCGAAAATCAATTGAGCGATCGTCGGCTTTGCGCTCGGCGCGCTCCCTGGACCGTAAATGGAGAACGCTCCCTTTACCGATCGAAGCAGGCTGTCCGGCACTTCGACGAAGGCCTGCCGCCTGGCCGTTGCGTGAACCCGTTGCCATAAGCCCAATTCTTCCTTGCATTTAACGCAACCGCTTTGCAGATGGCGCTGCATAGCGGCTTTGTGGCCCGCTTCCCCTACTTCGCGGGCGAAATCGGCCCATTCTTCTGACGAATAATGTTTCATGGTCTCGCTCTCCCCCAAGACTTCACAGGCCGAGCCGAACGCTTGAAGCTATTCGGTGGCTCCTCTCCCTCACCACATAAGGGTACCTAGCGATGCAAAAGATATAGCGCCGATGAGAAAAATGGCGGCAAGGTTCAATTCCGCAAGGCCCCTCCTATCAGCGTAAACGGAGCCCAGTAATAGGGATGCGGATGGTGCTCGCGCAGCTCCTGCATGGCGCACTGGAGCGCCAGGGCCTTATTCCCCGCGGTTCCGGACCTGCGGTAAAACGACGTCATGAGTTCCGTCGTGGTCCGATCATGGACATCCCACAGGCTCAATAGCAGGGAGTGCGCACCTGCGTACAGCAGACCTCGAATCAGGCCCAGCAGCTCGTCACCGGCCGCAACCACGTTAAGTCCGGTGGCACATCCGCTTAAGGTGACCAGTTCGGCATCGAGCTTGAGCTGGTAGAGGTCGAAGAGATTCAAATACGAGCTACCCAGGCGAATCCCGGAAAACATGGGATTGTCCTGCCGGAACCGGCCATGCGTGGCGATATGGATCAGGCGGCTCTCGACGCCCTTGGATCGCAATGCTTGCTCGCCGGCCTGCGCTCCTAGAACAAGCGTAGCTCCGGGGAGAGCTTTTGCCACGGATTCGATTTCCTCTTGAATGGAAGGCGCCCTGGAATCGGGAACTCCCAAAACCAAAGGCGGGCCGGTCGCCTTCGATTTTCTCTGGTGACAAACCGCGTAAATACTGGCGCTAGGCGCGTAAGAAATCGAGAAGGAGTCGATTAGGTAGTCCTTTCCATCGAATAAGGCGTGGAAGGGAACGTAGTGCAATGTCCCATGGGGAACGATGATCAGGTGCCGCGCTTTTGGTTTTAGATGGTCACGCAGTGGCGCGAAGATTTCCCGGTATAGCTCCTGGAGATGGGATCGAGTGGTATTCAAAAGAGCTTGCTCGAACTCCCGAATGTAATCGGCACCCAAGCGAAACTTAGAGATCTGGAATCGTAACATTCCAACCAAATTGGCCACGCGAGCGACGGGCGCGACCGGAACGATCTCAAGTCCGTCGCGGGTCACGATCGCGGCAATGAACTGGTTGCTGAGTGTGAAGTATTCCACCAGCGCAGCATCCGCGGCCAGGCAGCCGCGGATGGTTTCGAGCGAGCAGGTTGCGGAGACCTTATCCGCATCCGCGTTGCCCAGCGCTTCCGAAGAGGGGAGTTCACGCAAGGCGCGCAGCAATTCGTGCTCGTGATGCAGCGCTTGTTTCTGGAGCTCACCGACCCGCTTTGGCGCCCCGGCCTCCGTGCTTAGTTCCTCGATCTCGATGCGGCGGTAATACCAGTGGATCTCCTCGCGCATTTCCCGGATCCGGAGCGCCAAATCGCTCGAGCCTCGCTCCGGGAAGGTAAGCGGATGCCCCGGCTGCATCAGAAGTTCAGCGAGGCTGCGAGATTTTGCTTGCTCGATATAGCCGAACGACTCCTCCGCCGAATTTTTCCTGGATGTGTCGCTCAGGCAAAGCTCGATCAGGTTCTCGTAGACCTCCAGCCGATTTTTCATGAACGCAATTTTCAGTTCGTCGCCGCGCAGATTCGCCCGCAATGCTTCCAACGCTTCCCGCGCTTTTTGGCACGATTGATACGCGCCGTGAGGGTCGCCTGAGGCCTTTTGAACCTCGCCCATCAGAAGCTGCGCTTGGTAGTGCAGCACTGGGGCGTCCAGCGTCGCCAGTCGTCCCACAGTTTGCGCGCACTCCGTGCGAGCTGTGGCGATGTCGCCAGCGCGCAGCGAAAGGCGGACCAGCAGCAACTGGCAAAGAACCGCTTTCCCGGGCAAATGGGAGGTTGCGAAAAAACGGGAGGCTCGCGAACAGCACCGGCGCGCTTCCACCAGGCGGCCTTGGTTGAAGAGTACGACGGCCTGATAGAGGTCGATCAAGAACGACCAGACAACATTTCTCTCGCGCACAAATTTCGCTCGCGCTTGCGCAAACAATTCGAGCGATTGGGCTGCCTTTCCCAATTGACCGTAGGCCATCGCTTCATTCGCCTGGCACTTCGCTTCCTCGTAGCCCATTCCCAGCTTCTGCGACCGCAGATACCCCTGATGCGCGGTCTCCTGGGCTTCCGTGCTCAGGTTGAGTTCGAGATAGATCTCCGACAAGTCCAGGTAGCAGAGCGCCAGAACGTGGGCGTCTCCATTCTTTTCGGATTCGTCTCGGGTGGCGCGCAGCATTTCAATGGCGCGGGTGTATTCGCCTCGCAGGTAGTACAAATACGCGATGTTGTAATCGCTCTGGGTCACTAGCAACGTCATTCCGTGCTGAACAAACATTTCCCTGGCCCGCTGGTAGGTGCAAAGCGCCCGAGGAAAGTCGTTCAAGGCGATCAGGCAGACCGCCATATTGTAGAGAGCGACGGCCAGACCTTCCGCGTCGCGCAGCGGCAGCAGCATCTCGTAGGCGCGCTCGTAGCACGCCAGGCCTTCCTCGAAGCGGTCCTGCCGGTGGTACAGATTGCCTAAGTTAATCTCGACATGAGCAAGATGGCGGAGGTCGCCGAGGCGCTTGAAAAGTTTCCGCGCGCCCTCGGCAGCCTTGAGGGCGCGGCCGTACGCACCGAGTAGGATGAAGGGTTGAATCGAGGAATTCAGGGTACGCGCTTGTTCTTCGAGATTGCCAAGTTTCCGAAAAATGGCCAGAGCCTGGCGGTGATATTCGAGCGCCGGTTTATTTTCCCCCATGTTGTACAGGGTATTGGCCTTGCAGCGAAAGCTGCGAGCGAGCACTTCCTTGTTGCGCAAGCGGCGAGCGATGGCCACTGCCGCTTCCGCCAGGGAAAGTGCCTGGCGCGAGTCGATGCGCAGTTTTGCCCGGGATGCTTCGATGAGATGCTGAACTACATCCGCGCGATGGAGTCTTCGCCGGGGTCCCAGATACTTGGTCCGGCTCGCGCTATCGGTAATATTCGCGAGGCGCTCGAGCAAGTCCTCGGGAAGCAAGGCCTTCTCGGTCCGTGGCGTCACTGGAAACCTGCATCCAGTAGCTGCGCGCGCAGCCGGCTGAGGCATCGCTGGCGTATGAATCCGATCGAGCCGGTAGCAATTCCCAAACTTGCCGCTACTTCCTGATAGGGGCGCGCCGGCTCTTCCAAGAACAGCATTCGAATCAGATCGCGGCAGCGGGCCGGCAATCCCAACATCGCTTCCCGCAGAGTCTGTTCGTCCGCGGCTTCGCGCAGAATTTCCTCGGCGCGAGGCGGCGTCACTTGGTCGAATGTCTGGTCGTCGCCGGACGTTTCCGTCCGCAGTATTTGCCGCTTGCGATGAAAACACTTGTGCGCGGTCACCTGCATAATCCACTTGGGCAATGCTTTTGGCTCGCGCAGCTTGGGCAAGTCAGACAGCAGCTCAAGGCAAACCGCCTGAAAAACGTCGGAGGCATCGTCCGGGGAAAATCCGTACTTGATCGGGATAGAGAAGATGAGGTTTTTGTAATGTTCGATCAGCGCGGACCAAGCCTGCTCGCTTCCCTCGAGGCATTCCTTCACCAGGCGGGTATCCGGCCACGCCTTTCGCAACTCCTCGCGAGTTGGGGTTTTGAGGGAAGCCATGGCCCGATTGCCTGCAGATCAGTGGATGTAGAGTTCTTCGATGTTCCATAGCGCGTACGGATCGAGAATCGCCGGTCGGAAATTTCCGACGCGATCCTTGGCCCCGGCCAGGATGTTGGGACTCACTAAACAAATCACCGGTAGATAATCGGCAACGATCTCCTGGACCTGATCGTACAAGCGCCGCCGCGCCGCATAATCCAGGGTGATCAACTGCTGTTCCATCAAGCGATCCATTTCTGCTTCCCACGGCGTCGCCGGCTTGGTTCGCCTGAGGTCCCAGAGATGAGTCTCCCCGCTGGTGACCCAGATGTTCATCTCCGAGGTAGGATCCGCATCGCCGCTCACCAGGCCCATCACCGCGGCTTCGTAGTCCGAACTCTGGAGCAAGCGGTCCACCATCGAACCAAAATCCAGCGCAACCACGTGAACGTCCATCCCCAATTGGTTCAAATCATCTTGAATGATGGTGGCCATCTGTCTGCGCTGAGCGTTGGAAGCACTCGTAAGGATTGAGAATTCCACATGATTGCCGCGCGCATCCAGCAACGCGCCATCGCTTTTCCAGGTGAAGCCGGCAGACTGCAGCAACTGGCGTGCATGTTCGAGCGACTGTGGAGGATGAGGAATGTTGTCATCTACCCACAATTTGTTTCCGGGCGTCACATGTCCCCATAGAGGTGCCGCGCGGCCGCTGTAAACGAGGCGAACGATTCCTTCGCGGTCAATGGCCGCCGAAACGGCCTGGCGAAACCGCAAATCCTGGAACCAGGCTTGCTTCTTTGCAATCTCCGGCAGTGACTTGGAAGTGAGGTCGCTCAAGTTAAAGAAGAGGAAGTTGTACTCGAGTCCCGCTCCCAGATCATAGAGATGATAGTGCCTGGCGGCTTCCTGTTTTTCGAGCACCGCAAAATTCTGTGCGCTGAATCGGCTGATTATATCGGTGTCGCCGGCGCCAAATCGTATCGCCTGGGCGTCCTCACTGGAGACAAACAAGAACTCCACCTCATCGAGATAGGGCAGCTGGTTTCCCTTTTGATCTTGCTTCCAATAGTACGGATTCTTCTCCAGGACCATGCGTTCGCCGGCCACATATTCCTTTACGCGGAAGGGGCCGAGTCCTGCCAACTGATTTGGAGGAGTCGACAAATTCCATGCTGCGCCGAAATTACCCTGCTGATACGCGCTCAACAGCAGGTGGCGCGGGAGCATACCCACACCATCGAAAATCCTTTCGGCCGCCGCATACGGCGCCGCCAAATCGAATCGCACCGTATAGTCATCCAATTTCCTCACTTCCATGGGTTTCCCGGCCACCACCAGTAAGTCGCGCTGCGGAGAATGAATTTTTTCATCCAAGTACACCTGAAATGTGAACAGCACGTCATCCGCGTTGAACGGCTGCCCATCCGAAAAGCGCAAGCCGCGGCGCAGGGATAGCGTGTACTGCCTGCCGTCGCGCGATACGTTCCATGACTTTGCGAGTGCGGGCTCGGTCTTAAGGGTCTCGCGATCGATATGAATCAGGTCGGCGCTCAAGCAACGGGTCAACTCGCGCGAGGAATCATCCACGGCAAGCACGGAATTCAGAGTCTTGGGCTCGGGTCGAAGAGCGGCGACGATCTTGCCCCCGGGGTGTCCCGGCGCGCTATTCGTAACCATCCACTCTTCGCCAGACTCGGCACGCACCGCGCTGACAGAGGAAAAGGCGGAGAGGACTAATAAGGCGGCGCCCAAGGCAAGAGGTCTCAAGGAGGTAACCTTCCCCATACTTAAAATTTTAACAAACATTTATTTCCCCTTACAGCGGTACGGACTTCCAGCGTTCCTGGAGCGCATCACCAGCCTGGTAGAAAGCGAGGAAAAGAGGAATGAGAAGAAGCGCCGGCAGGCCCATCCACCAATAGGATGAGAGGACGTAATACTGTTGCAATGAAGACAGTAAACTGCCCCAACTGGGCATCGGCTCGCCGACGCCCAGCCCCAGAAACGTCAGGGTTACCTCCGCGAGAACGTACTGCGGGATCAGCAAGGTGATTTGCGTAAGTACCACGCCACCGGCCTGGGGTAGCACGTGCCGCCGTAGCAGGTAGGCGTCCGAAGCGCCGAATCCCCGAGCCGCCAGAACGAAGTTGCGCTCCTTGGCGCTCAGAATTACCCCGCGTATCAAGCGCGCCGGCCGCGCCCATCCGATCAGCCCGATCACCGCGACCAGCAAAAGGAAAACCTGCCATTCGGATATGTGCAACGGCAAAGCAGCTCGCACCGCGAACAGCAGATAGAGCCAAGGCAAGGCCATGAATAGCTCTCCCCCGCGCATGAGAGCTTCGTCGAGCCAGCCGCCATAAAACCCGGCAATCGCTCCCACCGCCACCCCCAGCAGCATAGAGAGTGCAGCGGCGAGCAATCCTGCCAGCAGAGAAATCTGTCCGCCGTACAGGAACCGCGAGAACTGATCTCGCCCGTAGGCGTCGGTGCCCAATAAGAAAATTCGGGCCTGCCCTTCGACCTCGAAGAGATGGACTCGTGCCCCGAACACCCCGGCAATCTTGTAAGACGAACCGGCTACGAAGAATTGCAAAGGATACAACTTGGCCAGATCGATCTCATACCCGCCGGAATTGCTGGAATCATTCTTTAGGCCATAAACAAACGGCCGGGCATGAAAATGCCCTCGCGCATCGACAAAATGCAGCCGCGTCGGCGGCGCGAACGGGAAATTGCGATTCTGCGCCGATGAACTGTATGGAGCGAAGAACCCTGCGAACAGCACCAACCCATGAAATCCCGCCAGCAGGATCAGCGCGCGCCAAAGTTTTTGCCGGTGGGTCATCCGATCACTCCACCCGAATCCGCGGGTCGGCCGCAAAAAGCAGAACGTCAGCAAGCAAGTTTCCCAGAACCAGGAAGACGGACGACAGCATGACGATGCCCACGACCTCGAAGACGTCTCGCGTCTGAATCGCTTCCACCAGCAGCGGCCCCAGACCCGGCCAGCTCAGGATCACTTCCACCAGCAATCCAGCGCTCAAAACCGTCGCCGCGCAAAATCCAAAAAGCGAGATGAGCGGATTTGCAGCAGCCGGGAGCGCGTAGCGAAGGAGCAGACGGACCTGTGGAATCCCATGCCCGCGCGCCGCGCGGATAAAGGGCGAATCGAGGACTTCAATCATGGCGCTCCGGATGTGCCGGACCAACGCAGGAAGAATTACGATCGCGAGGCCCACCGCGGGCAGAAATAAATGCGCGGCAATATCGGGTGCTTTGCTCCAGAACCCTGTGTTCTCCATTCCAGGCGAAACCATTCCTCCGGTCGGGAACCATCCGGTGCGTGCGGCGATCAACAGGAGGCAAAGAAAGACGAACAGATCCGGAATCGTCAAAAGTGTGGACGTGGCAACGCCGCACACCCGGTCGCTCCACGTTCCGCGCTTCGCAGCGCTCCAGATTCCGATAGGCAGCGCCAGCAACCACGCGAGCAGAATTGACACTCCCGACAAAAGCAGCGTATTGCGCGCTCGGGGCCACAGCAGCGGACCCACCGCACTGTTGTAGGAAAGCGAATATCCCATCTGGCCATGGAAAACCGAGTGCATCCAGCGCGCGTAACGCACCGGCAAGGGTCGGTCCAAACCATATTGCGAACGAATGCCCTCGATGGTCTGCGCGGAAATACGGGGATTCATGCGCATCGAGGAAAAGAAGTCGCCCGGCGTCAACTGAATCAGGGTAAACGAAAGCATCGAAATGGCGGCCAGCAGTAATGCCACGTGGATGAGTCGTCGGACGAGGTATCTCATGGCCGGGGCTAGGCGAACCGCTCCTGGTAGATAGACTCGAGCACGGGCATGGCGGCAAGCAATTCCTTGGTGAAGCTGTGTTCCGGCCGGTTGAAGAGTTCCAGCGCGGTCTTTTGCTCTACGATTGTTCCCTCGTGCATCACCGCCACTTGGTCCGCGAATCGAGACACCACGCGCAAATCGTGAGAGATGTGCAGGTAGGTGAGCGAGTGCGCCTGCTGCAGCTCGTCCAACAGTTTCAAGATCATCGCTTGATTAGCGAGATCAAGATTTGCGAGAGCTTCATCGAGGATCAGAAGCTTAGGTCCCAGTGACATCGCTCTGGCGATGGCCAGCCGTTGCCGTTGTCCGCCGCTGAATTCCAGGGGCAATTTCGTCTCCCATGCCGCTGACAGCCCCACTTGCTCCATTAATTCGCGCACCCGTTGGCGTCTTTCCGCCTTCGTTCCTACTCCCTGCACCACGAGCGGTTCCGCGATAATTTCAGCGGCAGTGAAACGCGGGTTGAGAGCGGCCGTAGGATTTTGAAAAGTGAACTGGATCTGACGGTGAGCGGAGGTTGTACCTTTTCGATCAAGATCGGGAGCGAGCAAGTTGCTACCGTCAAACCAGATTTCTCCCGCGGTAGGTTTTTCGAGCAGGGCAAGGCAACGAGCCAGCGACGACTTGCCAGCACCCGACTCCCCAACCAGTGCGAGCGTAGTGCCGCGATGAATCGTCAGATTTACGTCCTCACAGGCCCGCACCTCGAACTTTTCGCGGGAGAATTGCCTTCGCTGGACGTATTGCATGCTCAGACCTCGAACGCGCAGCAGCGGCTCGCTTTGGTTTTTCATCGCGCGAGCAGCTCCGTCGCGGCGGCCTCACCTTGGCGAATGTCATCGGTAGCCACACCCGCTTGCGGGACGCGCCGCAACAATGCTTGGGTGTATGGATGAGATGCGTTTCGGTAAAGGTCTCCGAAGGTCCCCTCCTCCACCAGGCGTCCCGCGTGCATCACCAGGATGCGATCTGCGAGGGTTGCTTGAATTTCGGGGGCGTGGCTGATGAGCAGGACGGAGATTCCCAATTCTGCTTTCAAATCTCGCAGCAGCGCCAGGAATTCGGCCTGGTTGCGCGCGTCGAGCGAGGCCGTCGGCTCGTCCGCAATCACTAGTTCGGGCCGGCATGCCAGCGCCTGCGCGAGAACCACTCGCTGCAGTTGCCCGCCGCTCAACTGGTGCGCAAAGGCGGAATAGAATCGGTTCGTGGGAATAAGTCCCACATGCCCAAGCCACTGCTTCGCCTCCGCGCGGCATCGCTTCGCGCTCCAGTCCCTGTGCGCGCGAAGGACCTCGGCAATCTGGTCGCCCACCCGCAGAACCGGACTAAGCGCGATTCCGGGCTCTTGCGAAACCAGCGAGATGTGCGCGCCACGAATTTTCTGCAGCGAGCACTCATCCATCGAAGCGGAAAGTAGGTGCTGTCCTGCAAACTGGACCGATCCGCTCAGCACGCAATTGCGCTTGTCCAACAAGCCAAGGAGTGCCAGCGCGGTGGTCGACTTTCCGCAGCCCGACTCACCCATGAGGCCGACGACTTCGCCAGCCGCTACGTCGAAACTAATTCCGGCGACTGCCTGGTGCGTCTCTGCCTCAGCAGACCGGTACCGGACGCTTAGGCTTCGAACTTGCAGCAGCTTTTCCATCGGACTCCGCCAGCAAGATAGGAACGCAAGGATGCGTACCGGTGCAGCGGCGCTCTCTCTATTACTGGAGCCAGACTGGAAAGTAAGCAAAGGTCGTCTGGTCAGCCAGCTCGGCGTACCTCTCCTGCACTTCCCAGGTTTCCTGGCAATAGGGTAGTGGGCGTTTCCGTAGGAGTCGATGGGCCGTCGGTTTTGGGTTGCGGCGCTAGTACAAAAGTACTGCGGGATTGAACTCTTACGTCTGCCTTGGGCGCAGGAGGTCCGCGGTTCAAATCCGCGCGCCCCGACCACTAACTCCTGATTTTTTCAATTCACTCTTGCTGATGCCGGTCGCGCCGGAGCCTGAACTTGGGTCCATTTGGGTCCAAATACAAGCCTCTCGACGCTCTCTACTGCGCGACGCTGCTCTTCCGGGATCGCGTGCAAATAAATCTCGCGCGTGATATCCGGCGTGGAATGGCCCAGCAGCGATTGCATCGTCCCTATTGGCGTACCCACGGAATCGAGCATCGTCGCGTGGCTATGTCTCAGAAGATGCCACGTGACACCAGGAAGCCCTAGTTTCTTCGCTGCGGGTTTCAGGTGCTTGCGCAAGAGATTCCATCGTTCCAGCGGCAATCCCTCGCGCGTGGCAAATACCAAGGCTCTTCCATCAACAACGACGGGACGGATGGCAGCAAGGATTTCTGCCGTCTCCGTTCCAATCGGAATGGTTCGCGCACTGCGTTTCGTCTTGGGCTGATCGAAATGCCCGTCATACACCGTTTCGCAAACACGGAGCATGCGAGCATTCAAATCGAGACTTCCCCAGCGAAGCGCAAGCAACTCTCCAACGCGTAGTCCAGTGAGCACCAATAGCAACGTGACGGAGCGTGCCGGGTGATTCAAGACGGTAACAAGGTTCCTTACCTGGACCGGAGTGAGAACAGTTCTCTCCGTTCCATGCTGCCGTCGTGGGAGTTTCGTTTTCTGAGCTGCGTTCTCGGCGACATAACCCCATTCTTCGGCTGCACCGAGAATCTTGCTCAGACCGCACTTGAAGTGATGAACGGTTTCCCACGCCAAACCACCCTTGAGCTTTCGACTGAGAAAGCTTTGCAACTCTTCCCGCGTGAGTTCGCGAAGCTGCCTCTGACCGAAAGCCGGAATGAGATGCACGTCGAGCATGTACCGATAGTGCTTCTGGGTTGCGTACTTGAGTGTTGGCAAAACCACAGGCGTCCAGTCCTCTTCGACAAATGTGCCAAATGTGCGGACGGACTGCGGTCGTGCCTTGCCGCTGTTGACTGACCCTAGCCTCTGAGACAACTCCTGCATGGCCAGGCGGCGCGTCGGAAATTCCGCGACGGTCCCGATCACTGCGGATCGTCTCAGTCTGACGAGCGTGCCGTCTGCTTGAATTACGTCCTCCCACCAACGCGCCACCCAAACTTTCCTCCGAGTGCCGCGCTGGAAAAGCGATCCTTGCTGGAAACCTCTTCGAGCCATCGTTCCTCCATGGATGGCCCGTCCAGCTTGTTCTGTGTCGGCGTTGAGTGTAGTCCGCATGTCAAGCAGCATGCGAGTCTCGCCGTTGGGACTCGACCCATGCCAACACTTCGTCCTGGCGGAAGCGCCAGTACTTTCCAAGCCGGTAACTCGGTATCCGCTCCAAGGATCGTTTGCGCGTCCGTCCGTAGACCCAAGACACAGGGACTTGCAATAAGTCTGCTACTTCGTGAACAGTCAGAAGGTGCTTTCCGTGGCTTTCCTCTTTCGCGGTGTAGTACGACTTGCATTACAAGTTGTTTGCTCTGATCTCTGCACGCGGACAAAACACGGCCCCGAGCGGCTCGGGGCGGGCGGGAGCGACCCCACAACCTTTTGGGCGGCTGAAAGCCGCACAAAGTGGGGTCCCTTCTCCCGCCCACCTGAGTGTTTTGTCCGCGTGCAGATGTCACCTGCCTCATTTACGCATCCGCCGTTCTTTGAAGAGTCTGCGGTTGGCTTGTGGGTGACACCGGGACTCGGGCCGCACCTGAAGTACCGCGTATCTGTGAGCCGTCACCCCATCTTTTCCGGCTGTCGCCGAATACCGCTTCCTGGCCCGGCACGGTCACAGCCCGGAACAAGACTTTTTGTGCGTTCGTTCTAGTCGTTGCTGATTCAGCCCGCAAGTCATTCGGCAACTGGTTTCGCCTCCGCAGACGGAAGAGGGTGCCGAATATCTCCCCGTTGAAACGCTTGCCCGTCTCGTGCCGAAAGATCAGGTCGTCCTCTGTGAGTAACCCGTATTTCCGGTTGTCCCACTTGGTTTGGACATCGAAGTAGCGAGCCAAATCCGAGAGGCCCTTGGCTTCCACAAGGAACGAAAAAAGCTCCGCCGCTTCATTCTGGAGGCCCGCTGCCGTTGAAACGTAGATGAATTGGAAGCTCGGAAGCTGCCGGAACAGAGGCCGGTAGGTACGCAAGTGCGCGATGTATCGGTCGAGGTTTCGGTGCTCGGGATCAACGTAGGTAAACGTCACCACAGGCATGTAATCGGGAGCGGGATAGGCTACGCAGAGAGGAAATCCCTCGGAGAACGTGATGGCCTTGCCGTGCTCGCCGGGTGGAACAAACAAACTCTCGCTGAGTTTGAACCGTTCGATAAGGTAACGCCGCTTCTCTTCCGGCGTCTCGAAATAGCGGTCTTCCGGGTTGGCAAGGATGAAGTCAAGGGCCAGGAGCCGAATCTTGATGTAATCGAGTTCATGCTCCCTGCGATTACGGAGATGGGCGTTGCCAATCGCTTCAAAAATCCGGCGGGAACGCAGATGATACACGAGGCTTCTGCGCGTATATCTCTGGGCCGTGGCATGGCCGAGAGTAAACAATTTTTCGACGAAACGGGCGTTCCGCTTGCCGCTCCGGGCGTGAGCAAAATCAAGGAACTGCCGCACCGTGAAATAGCCGGAATGCGCTGCCACAAGGTAGAGAAACCGCGCTTCGGCTTCGGTATAGCCGAAAGCGGAGAGGTCGGCGAGTTGGGATTCGTAAACGCGCATGGGTTATAAGCTGAAAATCGCCGCGCTCAATTCCCGGTCGTCTCGAATACGACGCAATCGGTCCGTATCGCCGCGCCGGCCGTAGATTTTGGAAGCCGGCGCGGGCCTTCTGTGCCAGCCCGCGCGGGCGGTAATGGTCGGTGGCGAGTTCTAGGTCGCGCCGCTGGATTTCGCCGTCGTTCTCGCGCACATACTCGACCCGCAAATCAGGGATCGGAATCGTACCGGACACAACCTTGAGGTAATACCGTGCGGCGACTTCCTCCCTCACTTCCTCCGGGGCGTGGCCCTTGTCGTCCGAAAGGCGGGCGAGGCGGGCGTAAAGTTCACGCTTGATTTCGTAGTCGAGCTTGCCGCGAAGCACCTTGCCGCCGCGCCCTTCGATCTCATCAGCAACCTTGTGATAGAGCCGGTAGAGTTCCGCGTCGTGAATGGCTTCTTTGGGCTTTTTGAGTCCGTAGTAGGTAACCTGGTCCGGGCGAAGAACCTTTCCGTGAGACAAAAACTGGTGGCCATCCTTCGTCAGCGTCACTACCTGCATGGGATTGTGCTCGGTATCTGAAATGCTCGTGACTTTGACGAGGCCCCGACGGGCCAGGCTCTCGACATCGCTCTCCATCCGGGCACGGTCGCCGTTGTAAGCCAGTTCGGCCAGGTCCTTCGTGGCTGCGACGCGGAACTTGCCAACTTCCGAAAGCGTATGAATCTCTGAATCCCGCAGGGAATAATCTTTGTCTCGGTCCGTGTACTTGGTTCGTGCGCGTTGAGAGAGAACCGCTTGGACGGGATCCTCGCGGGCCAGCGGCGGACGCTCTGCGCGCGAACGTTGCCGTTCCTCGCGGTCGAGTCGGTCGGCCCTATCTTCCTCGCGGTGGATGTTGTGTAGGCTGGTGCGAGCATTCCAGTCGGAGGATGAACCCCGGCCCACATCGCGCCCGGAACCAAAACCAGAATCGCGAAAATCGTCAATTTCGAATCCGTCAAACCTTGGGCAATGGCAACACTCCGTCGCGCTCAATGTGGCAGGAGCAAAATTCGACTGCGGAGAAAAACGGGGACGTCGGAAATGCGAACTGCTGGACATCTGTGCTTCTTACCTCAAACAGACCTCAAGAAGAGCGCGAGCTTTGCTCTCCTTCTGGATAGACGAAGACTTCCTCAATGTTCTTGCCGAATACGCGGGCGATCTTAAACGCCAGATCGAGGCCAGGTTCGTACTTGCCGGTTTCAATCGCGTTGATGCACTGCCGGGTCACGCCGACCGATTCGGCGAGTTCGGCCTGAGACCATTCCTTCTCCGCTCTCAACACACGAAGCCGGGTCTTCATTGGTACCGCCAGGAAGCGAGAATGAGGCCGATGCTCCAAAACGCGACCATCAGTGCCGGAACTAGGAGAGAGGCACCGGACAGGAATCCGAACCGCTGGAGGAGACCGACGACCAGCGTAAGAAGCAGAGAGGCAACAAAGGCAAAGCTTGTCGCTTCATGGTTGATGAGTTTCTGATGTGCGTCTGCGGCTCGGAGGAAGCGAACAAAGCTCCAGAGCGCGCCGCCCGCGAGGAGAATCTCCATTGCCGTCATTACGCCTTGCGAATTGCTGGCCCGGGCTCCCAGGGTGAATGCGGCAATTGCAGCGACCACAAAGCCGTAAAACACACGCAGCGCAGTTCTGCGTCGTTTGCCGAGGGACCGAACCTCCGATTGGCCTGTCATGGCGTGACTCCTTCCTAGCAGTAATAGTATTCTATTGCGGTCTATATGTCATCTATAGATTACCTATGGACCGCTTAAGAGGTCTGCGCTAAGCTGTCGGTCGTCTGCCCGCATAGTCGGTTCTCTTGACAAGTATCCAATTACAGTCTAATGTTTAGATGTTAATTGGAGGAGACATGCCAATGCAGGGACTAAAGTTAAAGCAGGCCAGCGCGGTCCTACAGATAGAGCCGAAGGAACTGCAGAACCTTGTCCAATTCGGCGTCGTAAAGCCCCGACGATTAGAGGGAACGTATTTCTTCGACACGAGCGCCCTCATGGTAGCCAAGGTCGCCTCCTACCTAAAGGAGTCCCTAGGCACGCGGACGAGTGTGCTCTCCAAGCTCATGGAAGCATTTTCAGCGTCTGAAGAAGAATTCAAGTCAGAGAATCCCAAGTACATCATCTTCAACTGTCGCCTCACGGCGGAAGAGGAACCAATCAAACTCGGAGTACCGTTTCGAGCCTTGGGGGAACAGATTGAGGAGCGAATGAGCAGAGCTGATCTCTACAGGGACCTGCCGCGTGGGAAAAAGCGCCGGGGCTGGAAAAAGGAATTTCTGGAATCGCTAACCGAGGCGGCAAAGGATATCGGAGAGGTCTCCGAAGAAGAAATCTTGCGGACGGTTCGCAGCTATCGTAAAGAGAGACGTGCGCCAGAGATCACCGTTGCCGCAGAAAGCTAGGAAACGCAAGCCACGGACCGTTGTTGACACGAGCGTGCTTGTGGCTGGTATATCGGGCTTCCGAGAACCGTTCCTTTCCGGCAGGAATCCGAATGCCGATGTGCTTCATCGGTGGGCCGAGCAGAACAATTTCGTCTGGCTGATAACCGAAGATATTCTGGAAGAATACAAGGAAGTCCTAAAGCGTCTCCGCGTTCGTCCGAATCTCATCGGGAAAGTCATCAACCTAATTCGCGAGCTTGCCGAGCCGGTGAAGGTGCATGCCTCAACTCAAATTTCTCCCGATCCCGAAGATGATGCGTTTTGCATGTGTGCCGAGTACGGCAAAGCAGACTTCGTCGTCACTCTTAACCCGAAGGACTTCCCCCAAGATCGTCTCAAAGCAAGAGTGGTGCCTCCCGATCGCTTCCCGCTGTAACAGGAATCTCAGCAACTTCCGTCGTCCTTCCAGGAGCCATTAGGTCTGATGGAATGACGATGACTCGACCTCATCCATTGGAGGCTTCAGCGCTGTTGCTCTTTGTGTCGAAAGATAGACAATTGGCCGGGCCAGCTTCTGTGACAAGGGCCATGGCTAGAAAGGTTGAAACGTCTGATTCCCCATCTCACTGAATTCTAAGAGGCGATAACAAAGGGTGGTCACCGCCAAAGTTACTATATTTCGACACTGCGCGCACATGCCTTAGGTATTAACGGCCAATTATTCGCGCCGCGCTGGTTCAACGGCAGTCGCAAGATATTCGAAGCAGCTGGGGGCAACGAGTCGGTAATGAATCTTGCGCCGGCAATTGACGGCAGGCATGGCGAGGGAGTCGCAGAACGCCACATCGATGCCACGCAGTTCAACGCGCTTGCTTCGAGGCAGCAAGAGTTCTCGAAACGTGTGCCGCCGACCGATCGCCGGAGCAAACAGGCTTCGTGCTGTCTTCAGCAAACTTTCGCTGATCGATACGGCTGCGATGATAGAGGGGTTCTTCAGGCTGCGGATTAGATCGACGTGCTCGTCTGCCCCGGAGTATGTAATCGAAACCGAAGGACGATTCTGGGGAACGAGCGGTTCTTCCAGGGGAAAAGCGTGGCACTAGTTGTTGAGCAAGACCCAAACCCCAAGGCAGTTGCAAAAAATCTATCTTATTGGTCCGTCTGGCTTTGTTCTGCGTCATGGTACACGGTTTTGGACCTAATTTGGCAGCATTTGGACCCAAGTTGGACCCAACTTTGCGCGACGGCCCGCTAAGAAAGCAATTGCCGTCCTGAAGGCCTAGTCGACTAACCTAGCGAAGCAGATACATCTTGTTCTATGGAGTACGGGCGTTGCCCTGCCCTTCCCTGCAAAGGTACCAGCTGGGTAACATAATTAGGGAGCTAGAACACCAAGGGGCTAGCGTCTCGCGGGAAATTGCAGTAGTGTATTGCCATTGTGAGGAACGGTCGGCAAAAGACGCGACATAGCCCGCTGAGGGTCCTTGCACTGGCCCTGGCTCTGTTGTCTGTTGTATTCCTCGTCCAAAGCCTCACGCACTTCCATACCACAGGGCAGGACGAAGCAGCCTGCCAGATCTGTCAGGCCGCTCACATCGGCCCAGCACCAGCAGCCAGAGTTGAACTGCAGGTTAGTGCTCTTCTAGTAGCAGGATATGTTCAGCCGTTTGTCGCCAAGATTCATCAAGAGCTTTTCTCCCACGATTGCCCTTCCCGCGCTCCCCCTACTGTTTAGTCCGGAAATATCCCAACTGATTCCAATGTGTTCGCGCTGACCCACCAGGCCGGATAGCGCTAGGTTCGAATTTTCGGGCTATCGCTTTCGACCACATCACACATATCGCCGAACTCAGCGTTCGGGGGGAGAATTCCAATGATTTCGAAGAAGCTAGCATTTTTTCTCTTGCCATTAAGCCTTTTGATTTGTGGGATATCTAGCTGGGCGCAATCAGGAAACTCAGGTTCGATCGAAGGGATCGTGAAAGATCCCTCTGGCGCAACCGTCGCAAATGTCATCGTCGAGATCGACGATCCGGTCAGCGGTTACACACGAACCACCGTAAGTTCCGGAGACGGGACATTTCGATTTACGAATGTGCCTTTCAATCCGTACCACATGACCGTGATGGCGAAGGGTTTCGGGCCCTATTCGCAAGACGTCGAAGTACGCTCGGCAGTTCCGACCAAGGTGCAAGTCGGCTTGAAAATCGGAACTGCGATGACCACGGTGACGGTGGAATCCACCGGCGGCGATCTGGTGGAGAACGATTCGACTACGCACACGGACGTGGACCGAGACTTGTTCGATAAGATACCTCTGGAAAGCACGTCTTCGTCACTTAGCTCGCTGGTGACCTTGGCCTCGCCGGGCGTCGCGGCCGATTCGAACGGACTCTTTCACGGACTTGGCGATCATGCGTCAAACTCCTTCTCGATCGATGGACAGCCCATCACGGATCAACAAAGCAAAGTGTTCTCGAATCAGCTTCCTGTAGATTCGGTGCAATCCCTTGAAGTAATTGAGGGAGCGCCGCCCGCTGAATTTGGGGGCAAGACCAGCTTGGTGATTGTGGCGACCACCCGCTCAGGCATGGGTGTTACTGAGCCTCACGGCGCCGTGACGTCTTCGTACGGGTCGTTTGGCACCGTGAACTCGGGATTCGACTTGGCTTACGGCGGCGATAAGTGGGGCAACTTCATTTCTGGCAATGGCTTGAACACCGGGCGATTTCTGGACGGGCCGGAATATGTGGTCATGCACGACAAAGGCAATGAGGAAAACCTGTTCGACCGGGTTGACTACAAGTTCTCCTCAGCGGACACCGTAAGTTTGAATTTCGGTTACAGCCGGTCCTGGTTTCAGACCCCGAACTCGTTTGACGCAGAGGATGCAACGGGTTGGAGTTTCAACGCGCAAGACCCAGTTTGCCCGCCAGGACAAACAGCTTCCTGCGGCGGCCTTGGACCAAACGGGTTGCCGATAGGAGCGCAGGACCAACGCTCGAAAATCGGAACGTTCAATGTGTCGCCATCGTGGACGCGGCTGATCAACACGCGGACCGTCTTTACCCTGGGCGGGTGGATGCGGCGAGATCAATACAACTATTACCCGAGCGCGAATCCCTTCGCCGATTTGACACCTGATTTGCAGCGGGCAACCGTCGCTCAGAACCGCTCGTTGCTGAATGCCGGGGGGCGCGCAGTGGTCTCCTACGAGAGGGGAATCAACAACATTAAGGCGGGAGTCACCTACGAGTAGACCTTCCTGGATGAACATGACCATTTCGGGATTGTAGGCCCAACCGTTAACCCGGTTTGTTTGAATCCTGACGGGAGTCCCGACACCAACCCGGCGCTGACCAGTTTCACGGAATGCACGGGGACGCTTTCGCCGAATAACGCAGCGAACAACGCGGCGCTGGGGGCTACAGTTTTGCCGTTTACGCCCATCCTGGGCTGCTATGACTTAACCAGAATAGCTCCTTTGCCTGCATCCGACGGGTGTCCCGCAGGACAGACTACCAGCGGCTTGTACACATTCAATGGCCACACGGACATTAAGGAAACAGCTCTGTACGTCCAGGACGCACTCACCCCCCTGAAGAACTTGACTCTTAACCTCGGCCTGCGCGTCGATGTCTACAGGGGAATCACCAGCGCCCAGCAACCGGAACCGCGCGTCGGCGCTGCCTATAACATTAAGCAGACCAATACCGTGCTGCGGTTTTCCTACGCCCGCACTATGGAATCTCCATTCAACGAAAACCTAATCCTGGCCAGCACAGGTTGCAATGATCCCGTGATTTTCGCTTTTCAAGAATCCGTACCCGGCGGAGCCTGCGTGTCCTCGACGATTCCGGCGCTAAGCCCCGGCAAACGCAACGAGTTTCATGCTGGTCTCGAGCAGGCTTTCGGAAAGTACCTGATCATCGATGGTGAGTACATCTGGAAGTACACGATAAGGGCGTTTGACTTCAGCGTGCTGGGCGACACCCCGATCACCTATCCTATCGAATGGTCCAAATCGAAAATCCCCGGATATGCGATTCGTGCAACCGTTCCGAACTTCCATGGCCTCACGGCCTACGCCATCACATCCAGCGTGGCAGCGCGTTTCTTCGGTCCGCAGATCAGTGGGATTGGGGCCACACCGGGGGCGGAAGTCACGGTGTTCCGCATCGACCACGACGAACTCCACAACGCGACGGCGCACCTTCAATATCAGCCCAGGAAACTCCTCCCATGGATCGGCTTCAACTGGCGCTACGATAGCGGCCTGGTAGCTGGTCCAGCCCCTTGCTATAACCCGGCTACAGCCACTTGTGCCGGATTCTCAGAGATGGTCGACGGTGTCCCGACGGTGATCTTGAACGGACTGACCGGAGACCAACAGATGCAGGCGGGAATTTTCTGTAACGTGAATGGAGTTATGGAGTTACCGACACTTTCTTCCCCCTTGAACACTTGTCCTGCTGCCGATTACGGCGCCACCCGGGTTGCCATTCCTGCGCCCGGAACGGAGAACGATGACCATAATCCGCAGCGCATAAAACAGCGGAACTTGTTTGATGTGGCAGTGGGCGACGACAATCTTTTCCGTGGCGACAAATACAAGTGGAGCCTACGCCTAACCGCAGTCAACGTGGCCAACAAGGACGCGTTGTACAACTTCATTTCCACCTTTAGTGGAACACATTTCGTGACGCCGCGTGCCATGACGGCGGAGGTGGGTTTCCACTTCTAAGCCTTAGTGACGAAGACGCCTCGCGGGCAATCAGGTCTGCTCCCCGCGAGGCTTCTTCCATAATGAGTCGTTCTCACGACGATGCCACCATTAAAGGACTTTTCTGCTGGATCTGATGTCAAAACTGTTCAGTCGGCCCAACTCGGTGACGCGGAGGCATTTGAACGCATCTACCAAATGCATAAAGGTCGGGTCTACTGGTTATGTCTCCGCATGGTCCACAATCCCCGCGAGGCTGAGGATCTGACTCAAGAGGCGTTCTTGTCGGTGTTCCGCAAGATTCATACCTTCCGTGGCGAGTCACGATTTTCAACTTGGTTGTATAGAATAGCCTTCAATACGGTTCTAATGCATTTTCGCAAGGCAAAAAAAGAAGTAGTTTCACTTGAAACTTTTTCTGAGCGCGATTGGGAACTAACCGAAGCTCGACGTAGCCGTAGGCGAGGACAACCTTTTTCACGCTGACCGGTATAAATGGAGCTTGCGGTTTACCGCCACCAAGGTGACCGACAAGACTGCACTCTACAATTTCCTTTCAACCTTTAGTGGCACGCACTACGTCACGCCACGGAGTTACACCGCCGAGTTGGGCTTCCACCTCTAAAACTCAGTGACGAAGACGCCTCGCCGGCAGTCAGCTCTGTCCCCGCGAGGCTTCTTCCATAATGAGTCGTTCTGGCGGCCTTTTGGATCGAATGCGGCCCCAAAGGACTCGCCACGAATAGCATTTGCGTCCAGAATGTGCGGATGCGACACCCCATGCCGCCAAGGCGAGTGATCCTGCTCGTGCTGGTCCTGCTTACCTGCAATTTGGTTTTTAGCCCCGCGAGTTTGGCTCTCGGCCAAGCGCATTACGTTGAGACCACCCCACACGCCGGCAGTTTTACGATTGCGGAGCGGGCAACGGTCGCCGGGATCTATGTCGATGCGCACGACTATGGCGGAGTGGTGCGTGCCACGACCGATCTCCAAGCGGACGTTGGCCGCGTTACTGGCAGTACGCCGATGGTGGCCAATACGGAAACTGGTCTGGGCACGGACACGATCATCGTGGGAACGGTGGGCAAGAGCGCAATCATTGACCGGCTCGTCCGGGAACACAAGATTGACGTAACGCCGATCGCCGGGAAGTGGGAATCGTTCTTCATCCAGGTGGTGGCGAATCCTTTGCCCGGCGTGACGAATGGGCTGGTGATCGCCGGAAGCGACAAACGCGGAACGATCTATGGCATCTACGATCTTTCCGAAGAGATAGGAGTATCGCCGTGGTATTGGTGGGCGGACGTTCCGGTGCAGCACCGAGACTCCCTCTTTGTGAAGGCTGGTAGATACATCGAGGGTCCCCCGGCGGTGAAGTATCGCGGCATTTTCTTGAATGACGAAGCGCCGGCACTGAGCGGCTGGGCACACGAGAAGTACGGAAATTTAAACCACCAGTTCTACGAGAAAGTCTTCGAGCTTTTGCTGCGGTTGAAGGCCAATTATCTGTGGCCAGCCATGTGGAATAACGCATTTGATGAAGACGATCCGCTAAATCCGCAGCTTGCCAACGAGTACGGCATTGTGATGGGCACTTCGCACCACGAACCGATGATGCGCGCCTGGAAGGAGTGGGAACGGCACGGCAAGGGACCATGGGATTACCTCACCAACGGCGAAGAACTCCGAAAGTTCTGGGAACAAGGCATCGAGAGGGACAAAGGCAGAGAAAGCATCGTCACCATCGGAATGCGTGGAAATGGCGACGAGCCGATGGTGCAAGGGGGTGATACGGCGGCGAACATCGCGCTGTTAGAAAAAATCGTTGCGGACCAACGGAAGATCATCGGCGATGGCTTGCACGTTGATCCTGCGACGGTGCCGCAGGACTGGGCTCTCTACAAAGAGGTGCAGGAATATTACGAGAAGGGCATGCGCGTTCCCGACGACGTGACTTTGCTGTGGTGCGACGACAATTGGGGCAACCTGCGCAGACTTCCCACCGCCGACGAACGGAAACGCGGCGGCGGCGCGGGAATTTACTATCACTTCGATTACGTCGGCGATCCGCGCTCCTACAAATGGCTCAACACTATCCCCATCACCAAGGTGTGGGAGCAAATGAATCTGGCGCATCAGTTTGGCGCAAATGAAATCTGGATCGTGAACGTCGGCGACCTGAAGCCGATGGAGTTCCCGATGGAATTTTTTCTGGACCTGGCGCGGGACCCGCAACGATGGCCCTCCGAAAAAATTCCAGAGTTCACCCGACTGTGGGCGGAACGGGAGTTTGGGCCGAAGTACGCGCCTGAAATCGCCGATATCGTTTCCAAGTACACCAAGTACAACGGCAGACGGAAGCCGGAACTGCTGGAGCCGGACACATTCAGCCTGGTGGACTATCAGGAAGCGGAGCGGGTAGCAGCGCAATGGAAGTCGATCACGGAGGAAGCGGAGCGGATTTATCGAGCTCTGCCGGAGAACGAGCGCGACGCTTTCTTCGAGCTTGTTCTTTACCCGGCCAAAGCTTCGGCCCAAGTGGCTGAGCTATACATCACGGTGGGGAAGAACCGGCTCTACGCCCGTCAAGGCCGGGCCATGACCAACGAATTGGCTGCGGAGGCTCGCGCTCTGTTTCAGGCCGACGCCGATCTCTCCCGCTACTACAACCACACCCTGGCGCACGGTAAATGGGACCACATGATGGACCAGACGCACATTGGATACACCAGCTGGAGAGATCCGCCGACCAACGTAATGCCTAAAGTGGATGAGATTGACGTCCCCGTTCCCGCGGCGCTCGCGATCGCGGTTGAGGGCAGTACGGCCGCTTGGCCTGGCCCATCTGGCGCGCCAATCCTTCCCGAATTCGACGCATTCAATAGACAGCGGCGGTACATCGACGTCTTTGACCGCGGACGGACTTCGTATTCGTTTACAGCGAGTTCGCAAGCATCGTGGATTTCTTTGAGCGCCACGCACGGCACTATCGACAAAGAACAGCGCTTGTGGGTGAGCGTGGATTGGAGCAGAGCGGCGAAAGGGAAAAGGGCGGGCTTCGTGAAAATCTCCGGCGCGGGCGACCAAGTCAGGGTGAAAGTCGAAGCCGTCAATGCCGAAACGCCGGCGCGGGCGTCCCTAAGTGGTTTCATCGAGGCGAACGGCTATGTCTCTATGGAGGCCGAGCACTACACGAAGAAAACCGATGCTGGCCCAGTCCACTGGGAGAAGATCGCAGATTACGGCCGGACGCTGTCCTCGATGACGGTATTTCCCGTGACTGCCGAGAGCGCATCGCCGCCACAGAATTCTCCCTGCCTTGAGTACGAAATGTACTTGGTCCACTCAGGAACGGTTGAGGTTGCGGCCGTGCTGGCTCCGACACTGAATTTCGTTCCCGGGCGGGGCCTGCGATACGCACTGTCGTTCGACGATCAGGCGCCGCAGATTGTTGACGCGCTGGCCGCGAACTCGATGGCCGATTGGTCGAGATCGGTGGAAGACAGTGTGCGCGAGGTCAAGACCAGATTCACGCTGGCAGCACCGGGCTATCACACGCTGAAATTTTGCATGGTTGATTCCGGCGTGGCGCTACAGAAGATTGTGGTCGACCTGGGAGGAGTGCAGCCGAGCTACCTGGGCCCGCCACAGAGCTATCGAGGCATCCAATCCGTTTCGGCAGCACGCTGATGTTGCTTGAGGCCGGCTAGGCGATGGGTGCGCCGGCGGCTTTGTAAATCGCCTCGATCGCGACCAGGTCCTTCAGGCCTTCTTCGCCGGGCGACTCCGCTTCTTTGTTGTTGCGGATGCAGTCGGCGAAATGCTCGGCTTCCAACACGAAACCGAACGGAAGCTTGCCGGTGCTTTGCAAATCTATCTGTTGACCGCCGTTCTCCCCGCGCAGGTGCATGCCGTCGTAGTTCCAGGCTTGATCCATGGTGAGTTCGCCCTTCTCGCCATGGATGCTCAGGTAGCTCGGCCCGCGCGCGCCATACGAGCAGCCGCAGGAGGCAATAATGCCGGACGGAAATTTCATGGTCCACTCCATCGACTGCTCCACTTCGGAGAAACGGGCACTTTGTTCGCGGGTCGCCACCACCCCCGTGAATTCCGTCGGTTCTTCACCGGTGATGTGGCGAATGGCGTTGAGCGGGTAGATGCCCAAGTCCATCAGTGCTCCGCCACCGGCGAGCTTTCTGTTAAGCCGCCACTCACCCACGGGCTCTTGGCCATAGAAACCGCCCTGAAACGATTCCAGTTCACCGATCGCGCCGGACTTAATCATCTGAAAGGTCTGGCCCCAGGTCGGGTCATATTGCACGCGATAGGCAATCATTAGCTTGACCTTGGCTTGGCGGCAAGCGTCGATCATTTTGCGGCACTCGGCGCTGGAGATCGCCATGGGCTTCTCGCAGAGCACGTGCTTGCCAGCCTGCGCGGCACGCACGGCGTACTCGCAATGCATGCTGTTGGGAAGGCCGACGTATACGGCGTCCACGTCCTTGTTGTCGAGGACGTGGTCGAACGTCTCATAGGTATAAATCGAGGATTTTGGAATCCCGTACACCCCACCGTACTTCACGCCCTTGGTGTCAGGATGTCCAGTCACCAAGGCGGTGACTTTCGCTGTCTGTGACTGCGCGCAAGCGCGCATGAAGATGTCTGAGATTCTACCCAGACCAATGGGGGCGTAGCCTACGGGCTTTTGCGCGGAGCCAACACTTTGCGCAAACGACGGTAGAAACGTCCAGGCGAACCCCAGGGCAGAGAGTTTGGAAAAGTCGCGGCGGTTCATAGGCAACAATGTACGCGGATGGATGTGGGAAGTCGAGTGCCGCGTGACGGGTCCTGGTTGCGCATTTGCAATGGCCATGGGCGACGGACCATCAGCGCGAGAGACATCTCCAACTGAGCGAAGCTCTTTCTCCGCAGTTATTCGGGTAGTCTCTGGTCGCCGGTGATGTTGAACGCCGCGTCCGCCTGGGGAGCACTTGTTCCTGGCTGGCCGCCTCCGACCACGATGCGATAGGAGCCGGCGGCCACCATGCGGTCGCCATTTTCGTTGGAAGCGCTCAAGCCGCGCGGATCGAGGGTGAAGTGGACGTGCTGGGTTTCGCCGCCCTTCAAATGAACGCGGTCGATTCCACGGAGCGCATGAATCGGGGCTCCCGGAACCTTCGGGAAACTCAAGAATAACTCCACCACTTCGTCACCTTCGCGGTCGCTGACATTTTTTACGTCGGCATCCACGCTAAGTGAGTCGCCTGCCTTCAGAGTCGGCGTCGACAGCGTTAAATTGCTGTAGGCAAATTTCGAGTAACTCAGGCCGAAGCCAAATGGATACAGCGGTTGGCCATCAAAGTAGCGATAAGTCCGATTCTTCATCGAATAGTCATCGAAGGGAGGCAGCTGTTCCACGCCTTTGTAGAACGTAACGGGCAATCGGCCGGCCGGGTTGTTTACTCCAGCCAACGTTTGGGCAATGGCCGTCCCGCCTTCCTCGCCGGAATACCACGCATCGAGGATCGCATTGGCATTCTCGTTGGCCCAATTTACCGAGAGCGCGCTTCCATTCATAAGAACAACAATCAACGGCTTGCCGGTAGCCTTCAAGGCTTCCAGAAGGTCCTCTTCCTCTTTTGGCAGATCGAGGCTGGTGCGGTCGCCGCCTTTGAAGCCGGGGACGTCGACCTGCATCTCTTCGCCCTCGAGTTGGGAAGTGATGCCGACAACCGCGACCACAGCGTCGGCTTGCTTGGTCAAGGCGACCGCCCCGGGAATCGGATCGGCGACTAGACGCAGCCATACCAGTCTGATCCCGGTACCTCCTTGGCCGTACTCCAGCTTGATGGGGTAGCGATGTCCTTTTTCCAATGGGACGGTGGCTTTCGTCGGTTTGGGATCGTGCAGGATGAAGTCATCGACGATCAACTTGCCATCAAGCCAGAGACGGTTCATCGAGCCGACGTCGCCGATCTCATAACTGCCCGATGCGGCGGGCGTCAAGAACCCTGTCCAGCGCACCGAGAAGTCTCCGACCATGCCGGCCGGCGGAGCGATGGAGGATCGCTCGGGGTGAAATCGCTGCAGATCGATGGCTTGGTCCACGCGGACCACCTGTGCTGTGCCCTCGAAATCCTTCTTGGAAAAATACTCTGCGGTGAGTCCCGGTTGGCCGTCCTGCGTGGAAAGAACGGAGGTTGGTATCAGCTCTTCCGGCCGCAGGAAGTTCATGCCCGGCGTGTAGGTTACTTTCGCCGAAGCAAATTGCTTGCGGATGCCATCCAGGGCGGTGGTCGCGTGGGAAGCCGTTCCACTGTAGTTGCCATGCAGCACCCGAACCGACTCAGCTAGTGGCCCAACGACGGCAATCTTCTGGATGCGAGCATTGAATGGCAGCACACCGTCGTTTTTCAACAGCACGATGGATTCACGCGCCGCCTGTAGAGCCAGCATCCGGTGGGGCGCGCTGTCGATCTCCGATTCGGGGGTCTGTGCGTACGGCACCATCGCGGGAGGATCGAACAGACCCAGCCGAAAGCGTGCGGTGAACAAGCGTTTGAGCGAAACGTCGAGGTCCTGTTCTGTCAGTAGGCCCTGTTTCACAGCATCCACATACTTCCCGTAGTCGGAGTTGTCTTTAGCCTTGGTGAAAAAATCGGCGCATTCGTTGTCCATTCCGCGCTTCAAGGAAACCGCGCCTGCTTCGGCCAGGGTCTGGGTGAATTGGTGTCCGTGCTGAATGTCGTAAACCGCGTCGCAGTCGGAAACCACGTAGCCGCTAAACTTCCATGCGCTGCGCAGCTCGTCCTCCAGCAAGAAGCTGTTTGCGCAAGCCGGCTCGGCGTTCACGCGGTTATAAGCGCACATCACCGATCCTGCTTTTCCTTCGGTAACCGCGGCGCGGAATGCAGGCAGGTAGGTATCTTCCATGTCGTGCTTGGAAGCCTCGACGTTGATCGTATGACGTGTCGGCTCAGGACCGCTGTGCACGGCAAAATGTTTGGGCGTCGAAATCACCCGGTAGTATTTCGGATCGTCGCCTTGCATGCCGGTAACGAAGGCCACGCCCATCCGGCCGGTGAGAAAAGGGTCCTCACCGTAGGTTTCCTGGCCACGCCCCCAGCGAGGATCGCGAAAGATGTTGATATTCGGCGACCAGAAGTCGAGCCCCTCCATGATGTCCCGGCGGCCTGCGCTTACGGCCTGATTGTGTTTCGCGCGTGCTTCGGTTCCGATAACCACCGCCATATTGTGAATTAAGGGAACATCAAAGGTCGCGGCGAGTCCAATCGGCTCGGGGAACACCGTGGCGGTTCCGGCATTGGCGACTCCATGCAAAGCTTCACTCCACCAGTCGTACGCGGGCACTTGCAGCCGTGGGATGGCGCGCGCCTGGTTCACCAGTTGGGAGGCCTTTTCCTCCAGGGTCATGCGCGCCACCAAATCGTCAACCCGCTGTTCGATCGGCAAGGAAGGATTCAAGTAGGGCGGGGCGCTCGAGGTTTGCGCGATGGAATTAAATGCCGCCGCGAACCCGACGACGATCAGCAACGTCAACATGCGGAAACGATCTTTAAGCATGGCTAACGAACTCCTTGGCAAGGGCATCGTTCGGAGCCGGCGGCCCGGCGTCAAAAGCGCGTGGAGTATAGCACCGTCAACGTACACGTATAAGGATTTTTGGTGGATTACGGGCTTTTTACCGGGGATTAGCCGGCCACCTTAAGGCATACTATGTGGGCCTGACTTCCGGGGTTGTGATACCGGGGCGAGAGATTTTCAGGTCAGCCTACCAGGCCGGTGCACTTTGATGAGCGTGGGCGAGGAATGAATAAAAAAAGACGCGGAATCCACCTGATTGCGGAACTGGCAGAAGTTTCGATCGGGACAGTAGACCGCGCCCTGCATGGGCGCCCCGGCATCAACGAAGACACCCGCCAGCGGATCCTGCAAATTGCGCAACAGATATCTTACACGCCGAATCTGGCCGCTCGCGCTCTGTCCGTTACCAACACCAACACCAGCATCGGGGTGTGCATGCCGCGAGAGATCCATTTTTTCTACGATCAGCTGTGGAGCGGGATTCTCGATGAAGGCCGCCGCGTCGCACAACTGGGCGTGCAATTGATATGCCGTCCGGTGAAAACGCTGGGGGTGGATGACACCGCAGCCTTCAAGGAGCTGGTGAAGAGCGGTGTCAACGGAATCATTCTCACCGCGGGAAATCCGGAAGGTCTTAAACCTCTGATCGACCAAGCCGAAGAAAAGGGCATCCGCGTGGTTTGCGTGTCCACCGATGCGCCGGCAAGCCGGCGGTCCAGCATCGTTTGTGTGGAACCGCGGCTAAATGGTTCTCTCGCTGGGGAATTGATGGGGAAGTTTGTCCCGCGGGGCTCCAAAGTGGCGGTGGTGGCGGGAATGTTGAGTGCCGAGGATCACCGCAGGAAGACCGATGGTTTTACGGAAACATTTCCGCGGCACTGCCCTGGCGGGAAGATTGTCAGAGTTATCGAAGGGCGCGAAGACGAAGACGAGAGTTTCCAAAAGACGTTTGATCTTCTCCGCCGTTTCCCGACACTCGCTGGAATTTACGTGAATACGGTCAATTGTCTGCCGGTATGCCGGGCTCTGGGGGCACGCGGTCTGGCCGGCAAGATAAAGCTGATCACCACCGACCTGTTCCCGGAGATGTCTCCGTACTTCCAAAAAGGGATTATTACCGCGTCGATTTACCAACAGCCCCACCGCCAGGGCCAGACCGCGGTTCGGCTGATGGCTGACAACCTCACCGGCAAGGTGCCCCTCCCTCCGATCGTTCACCTCAACCCCGGGGTGGTAATGTCGTCAAACCTACACCTGTTCCGCGAAATAAGGCGCGCGGACGCCAAGTTCCCCGATTCGCTGCTGAACCCGCGAGTTTCGTCCAAGCGCTGAAAAGGCACCTAGGCCTAACAAACGGCACGATCTTAGCTGGGTCCCAGGTCTCGGCGAGTCGCGACCTCCCCAGGTCCGGGCCGCCCCGGCCGCACCTCGCTCAGCACCAGACTCACGGTTATTTTGATGGGCCTCATCCAAAATTTTAGTTGAATTTACTTGACAAGCTAATGCCATTAGCGTTAGAACCGCGTCACCAGAAGGAACGTGTACGTTAACGTGTCCTGCAATAAGGTTTATCTAGCTGCAAGGGGTGGGGTTCTTTTTTTGAGCAAAAACGCCGGAGGTTCGCCAATGAATTATCATTCTTGTGCTTGGGCCGCGGGGTGTGTCCAGGCTGTGAAACGCTGTGGAGTACGACATCTGCTGATACTCTGCGTGCTGCTGGCGGGGTTGCCGTTCCACGCCTACGGCCAGGAAGCTACCATCGTCGGAACCGTCACCGATACATCGGGCGCGGTAGTCCCGAACGCGGCGATCAGCCTCGAGAACACCGACACCGGTGTGGTGCGCACTAGTATCACCAACGGTGACGGGCAATACGTAGTCCCCGGTCTGGTGATCGGCCACTATAACGTGACCGCCAGGGCCAGCGGCTTCGGCGTCGAAGCAAGAAACGGACTCGTATTGAACGTTAACGACCGTACTCGGGTCGACTTCGTTGTCAAGTTGGGTACGTCGCAGGAGAAGGTCACCGTCGAGGCCAACGTGGTCGCGGTGCAAACCGATTCCGGCGAGGTCAGTAGCGTCATCACCGGTCAACAGATTACCGAGCTAGCCACCAACGGACGAAGCGTATACACGCTATTCGCCCTGGCGCCGGGTGCATCCAGCATCCAAGGGGACTTCATAACCCCCACCCCGGTTAGCGGTGACAGCAACGTCAGTGTTAACGGTCAGCGGGCGGGTCACAACCTGCAACTGCTCGATGGCGGTGAAAACCTGGACCGTGGCGGAAGCAGCGGAAGCGTGATGCCGTCGTTGGACGCGATCGCGGAGTTCCGCAACCTGACTTCGAACTACAGCGCAGAGTATGGTCTCGCGGGGGCCGCAACGATCACTACGGTGGTCAAGTCCGGAACCAATCAGTTGCATGCTTCCGCCTGGGAATTCGATCGTAACAATGCCTTTGATGCTCGCAACTTCTTCAACCCGGCCCCGCAGAAGGTTGCCGAGCTGCGATTCAATACCTATGGCTTCAACGTCGGTGACCAAGTCCCGTTGTTTAAGTCGCACCCCACTTTCTTTTTCTACAACATGGAATGGCGGAGCTTGGTTCAGGGTGGCGTGTATAACCAAGTTGTACCGCTCCCCAGCACCTACGGCGGCGCTTTCGCGTCGTCACTGACCGCGGCTCAACTGCACGTGCCGTGCGCCAGTCAGCTGTCCAGTACGCAGCAAGCAAACTTCGCCGCTGCGGGCATAACCACGTTCAGCACTCCCGCTCCTGACGGTACCTGCGGGAATGACTCGTCGGGGAATGCCACTCTGCAGCCATTTCCGAACAACACGATTCCAACTTCGCTGCTCAATCCAAACGCGCAGTTGCTTCTAGGAGCACACATTTTCCCCGCTCCCAACGTTGGCGATGAGTTCCAGGGCGGCAACAACTCACCAACCACGGTGCGCGAGGAAATTGGCCGCGTCGATCATCAGTTCAGCGACAAGTTCTCGATCTTCGGGCACTGGGTCTCTGAGCAGGTCTCGCAGACTTACGGTGAGACGCAATGGAGCGGCGATAACGTGCCGACGGTTAGCGACGTTTTCGGAAATCCGTCGTTCAGCGCGGTAGTCCACGCCACTTATGCGATCAGCCCAACGCTACTCAACGAAATGGCCTTCAACTACAACGGCAACCGCATCCACATCATTCCCCAGGGTGTGTATGCAGCGCCCACCGGCTTTGAGTTCAACCGGTTGTTTACCGGTCCCAACGTCGATAACCGCATCCCGGCGATCAACTTGAATGGCAGCACGGGAACCGATTACACGTCGAACTGGACCCCGTGGAACAATGCGGCCAACGATTACCAGCTTCGCGATGACCTCTCCTGGACCCACGGCGCGCACCAGCTCAAGTTTGGCTTCAGTTGGGCGCTTTACAAGAAGGCCCAGGACTACTTCGCCGACACCGAAGGACAATACAATTTCAACGGCACCTTCACCGGCCTGGACTTCGCCGACTTCCTGCTCGGGTACGCCCAACAGTATGAAGAAGATGCTGTTAAGACCAGCGGTCAGTGGAATAACGTTTCCTGGGCTTCCTACATTCAGGACAACTGGCGTGTGAACCGGCGGTTGACCCTGAATCTGGGATTGCGTTGGGACATCGCTCCGCATACCTACGAGGCGAACCAACAGTCCGCGAATTTTTACCCGAACTTGTATAACCCAGCCAATGCCGCGACGTTCGACTCCGCCGGTTTTATCTGCAGTGGCCCGGGAGACCCTGGTTGCAGTGCCGCCAGCCCCGGTTTGGGAACCAGTCCCAACCCCATATTGGCGGGCTTGCAGCTCTATGAAAACGGCATCGGCATCGGTGGAAAGGGTGGTATTCCCGCCGGTCTGGTGAAGACCTTCTGGCCCGCGTTAGGCCCACGCGTCGGTTTCGCCTACGACCTCACCGGCCAAGGCAAGACCGCGATCCGTGGCGGTTTCGGCATCATGTACGATCGCATCCAGGGCAATGACATGTATAACGGAGCCACGAACACTCCGTTCGATGCCAGCCCGACGGTTCACAACGTCCTGCTTTCGAGCCCAGGGACGGGCGTGACCACCGGAACCACTATCACCTCCGCGGATTTGCCGATTCTTCCTGTGGGAATCACCGGCATCGCCGACAATTACCCGCCTCCGACGAGCTACCAATTTAGTATTGGCGTCCAACAGTCACTGGGAGCGAAGTCGGTATTGTCGGTGTCGTATGTGGGAAGCCAAGATCGGCATGAGAACGACTATGCCGAACTGAACCTCCCGCCTGCGGCCGATTTGCCAGGTTTGGTGGCCGGTGGCGGCGCTGGCATCAATCAATTGTACCAATATCAAGGGTTCGGGGCGATCCGGCTGTCGAATGACGAAGTCAATGCCCACTATAATTCGCTCCAGTTTGACTTGCACGCCAACGTCCGCGACCTCACCCTTCAATTCGGATATACCTATTCGAAGGCCATTGACGCTACCACCAGCAACGGCAGCGGCGGCGACCTCAACAACGTCACGAATCCCTATGCGGGTTGGCGGTATGACGTCGGTCCGTCGCTGTTCGACCGCAGCAACGTCGCATTCTGGAACTTCGTTTATCAGATCCCGTTCTTGAAGAACAGTGACAACCACGCTCTGAGAGCAGTAGCTGGTGGATGGGCACTGTCGGGGATTGTTACCGCGGAATCGGGAGCTCCTGTCAATCTGGGAGTGAACGGTGAAAACGTCTCCAGCGTAATTCCCAATTCCTCGAACCGGCCAGACGTGAACGGTGCTATCTCCTATCCCCACACCGTTCAGGAATGGTTCAACCCGGCGGACTTTTCGGCGCCAGCTCCCGGAACGTACGGGAATCTGCCGTTCGACGCAATCCGCGGGCCCGGCAGAGATGACTGGAACCTGTCGCTCTTTAAGAACTTCGTGCTCAATGCGGAACGCGGTAGCCGTATTGAGTTCCGCGTGGAGACCTTCAACACCTGGAACCACGTGCAGTTCAAGGGTGACGCTAACAACGGCGGTATCAGCAACAACTTCGGTGCCAGCAACTTCGGCGCTATAACTGGCGCGTTCGACCCGAGGGAATTCCAGTTTGCCTTGAAGCTGTTCTTCTAGGCAGCGCATTGCAGTTGCCAGTAGGCTCGTGCCCCGCTCACACCACCCCCGTGAGCGGGGCATTGCCTTTCTAGGTGTCCGCGGCTAAGTTTATCCGTATGGAAAAACACTCCGGTGTGCACCGGCGGTGGTGCAGGCTCGTTGCGGTGGTGCTCCTGTGGCCCGTCAGCGCCAGTGCCCAAGCATCCAGTGCTTCCGAGGCCCTGGCCCTCCAACAACAGGGAAAGCTAGCCGAGGCCGCCCAGGCTTGGCAAGCGGTGATCCAGAAGAATCCCAACGACGCTGGGGCCTTTGCCAGCCTAGGGGTGATCTTCTCGACCGAACATAGGTATCCGGAGGCGGCCTCTGCCTACCGAAAGGCCATCGCTCTGGATCCGAAATTGCCCGGAGTGCAACTGAATTTAGGTTTGGCGGAGTTCAAGCAAGGCCACTTCCAGCAAGCCGTTGCCCCGCTCAGCGCGGTATTGAGTGCCGATCCCGATAACCTACAGGCGCAAACCCTGCTTGGCCTCAGCAACTATGGGGCAAAGCGGTTTGCAGAAGCAGTTACCTATCTCGCGCCAGTTGCCAAGTCCGATCCATCAAATACCGGATTGCATGACCTCCTGGCGCAGAGCTGCCTGTGGGCCAAGCAATACTCCTGTGCCCAAGACGAGTTCCGCAAAATTCTGGAGCAGAATCCTGATTCCGCGGCTGCGCACATTCTGCTCGGGGAAGCGCTGGACGGGCTGGGAAGGACTTCCGAAGCCATCGCCGAGTTTCAGCAGGCGGCGAAGGCCTCGCCGCCAGATCCGAACCTGCATTTTGGCCTCGGTTACCTGTACTGGAAGTCACAGCGATACGACCAAGCCAAGCGCGAGTTCGAGACGGAGTTGACGATCGATCCCAACCATGCTCAATCCTTGGCTTACTTGGGCGACATCGCGATGAAGACGGCTCATCCAGACCAGGCTCTTGCCCTGCTCCGGAAGGCTGTCGGGCTAAAAGACGACACTCGCATCGCCTACCTTGACTTGGGCGCTGTTCTTGCTCAGCGGAAACAGTACCCAGACGCCATCACTGCGCTTCAGCGTGCCGAGCAATTGGATTCGACCGAGCCCGACGCGCACTACCGATTGGGGCAGGTGTACCGGGCCATGGGGAATTTGCCTGCCGCACAAAAGGAGTTCGCCAAAGTCAGCGAGCTGCATCAGAAGGCAGATGAGAGCCTAGTGTCCAAAATGCCCGCTGCGCCGTCTGCCCTTCCCCAATAGGAGGGCAAAATCATCACGCCAGAGGCGACGGTTGTTATATTGGCAGCGAACGCGGCGAGCGCGCTGGCTGAATAAGGCAACTTCAGACTTCAATTCACTATGGGAGAACTATGAAATTCTCACTCCGAACGAACTTGCTGGCGCTTAGCATTGCGTTCCTCGGTCTTGCCCTGCTCCCGGTTGCCGCGCAGATGGGTTCCGACCACAACGCCCCGCCCCGAGCCTGGATGAATCCGAGCCTTTCTCCCGATGAGCGGGCGGCTCTGGTATTGAAAGAAATGACCATCGATGAAAAGGTGTCCCTTCTGCATGGAACCGGCATGGAGGGACTGAGCCCGATGAGCCCGCTGGCCTGGAAATCCAACGGCGGCGCCGGATACGTTGTGGGCATTCCACGTTTGGGGATTCCCGCCATCCAGATGTCTGACGCTGCTTACGGCGTGCGCAACAGCGGGGAGAATGGCCGCTATTCCACGGCTTTGCCCGACAATCTGGCCGGCGCGGCAAGTTGGGACCCGAGTGCTGCGTACGAATATGGCGCGCTGATCGCCCGCGAGTTGCGAGCCCAGGGCTACAACATGACATTAGGCGGCGGCATAAACCTGACCCGCGAACCTCGCAATGGACGCACTTTCGAATACATGGGCGAAGATCCCATCCTGGCTGGGAAAATGGTGGCTCAGGTAATGAGGGGAGAGCAGGCGCAACACGTGATGGGCGATATTAAGCACTACGCGCTCAACGATCAGGAAAGCGGGAGGAACGCCGTCAACGTCAATATCGATAAGAGGTCGATGAGAGAAAGTGACCTGCTGGCATTCGAGATTGGTGTGCGCGAGTCCAACGCTGGTGCGGTGATGTGTTCGTACAACCGGGTGAATGGTGACTTTGCGTGCGAAAACAAGTACCTGCTGAAGGACGTATTGAAGAAAGACTGGGGCTTCCAGGGCTTCGTTTTGTCGGACTGGCAGGGCGCCCACAGTACCGCCCAGGCGTCCGCCGCCGGCTTGGATCATGAGGAGCCCGGCGAGATATTCTATGGGGACGCCATGAAGAAAGCGGTGGAGTCCGGGAAAATATCCGCGGCTGAACTGGATGACCATGTCCACCGGATCCTGCGATCTATGTTTGCCAGTGGCGTTGTCGATGATCCTCCCGCCAAGAGTGTGGTTGACGTCGAGGGCGGTTTCGAGGTGGCGCAGAAAATCGAGGAACAAAGCGCAGTGCTACTCCGCAATGAAAATTCTCAACTTCCGCTGGACGCCTCCAAGAGTGCCCGCATCGCGGTGATCGGTGCTCACGCTGATGTTGGCATGATCTCTGGTGGAGGGTCAGCCCAAGTGGATCCGCCGGGGGGAAACGCGATCATGCCCCCGGGGCAAGGCCGAACGAAGTGGCAGGACCACATATGGTTCCCGACGTCGCCGCTGAAAGCAATTAGGGCCAAGGCTCCTCACACCAATGTTCAGTTCGACCCAGGCACGGATCCCGCTGCAGCCGCCGCTTTGGCGAAGATTGCTGACGTGGCCATCGTTTTCGCTTACCAGTGGGAGAGCGAAGGCATGGACCTCGACACTCTCTCGCTTCCCGACCACCAGGATGACTTGATCGCCAAGGTCGCGGCTGCAAATCCGCATACCGTCGTAGTGCTCGAGACCGGCAGCCCGGTAACCATGCCCTGGGCCAACCAAGTGAGCGGCATCCTGGAAGCGTGGTACGGCGGAAGCCGGGGTGCCGAAGCGATCGCCCGATTGATCTTCGGCGAGGTGAACCCCACCGCAAAACTTCCGATTACATTTCCCAGGAGCGAGGCGGATTTGCCGCACCCTAGCGTCGTCAAGCCTCCTCGCGAGTCCACCACGGCCGATGGCGACCCTGATGCCTGGAAGAAGATTGCAGCAGGGCTGCCGGCGTTCCAGATCCGCTACGACGAAGGGTTGAAAGTGGGATACAAGTGGTATGACGCCGAGCAAAAGCAGGTTCAGTTCCCTTTCGGCTATGGTCTCTCCTACACCACTTACAAGTATTCCGATCTGAGAGTGACACCGGGGAAAAGTATTCAGGTCAGTTTTAGCGTAGCCAATACCGGGAGTCGAGTCGGCTCTGAAGTTGCGGAGGTCTACGCCGCGATGCCCGCGAGTACCGGAGAGCCACCGAAGCGGTTGGTGGGCTGGAGTAAGGTGAATCTGGGTGCGGGAGAAAGCAAAGAGGTAACGATTGAAGTCGACCCGGAATATCTGTCTATTTTCAACGTTGAGCGAGATGCGTGGCAATTGATTCCTGGAGATTACACGCTGATGGTGGGCGGTTCGTCGCAGAGCCTGCCGTTGAAACAGTCCGTCAATTTGAAATAGCTTCTGAAATTGCTATGGGTGCCGCACCCTTCGTCTTTAAGGGTGCGGTTTTCGACCCTGGTTTGCATGGAGATGGCGAATGCCTATTGGGGCCAACCGCCGCTATCTCACGCCCAGCAGCAAATCAACCGTCAATTGATCCAGGCGCTCGTAGGGCAGGCGCTTTCTAAGGATCTCGTCTTTGTCAAAAACATGGTTTAGCAGCTGGGATGCTCCCAGTTTTGAATAGCGACCGGCCTTGGCAGTACCGTTGCCATTGCCAGAAATCTCGCTAAGTATCGCTTGTATTTCCGTGTCCGTGCGCCACTGGAGACCCTTTTCTTTGAGGATCAGGTAAGTTCGCATGCAGCCGCGAGCGAAGTCTTTCACCCCGTCATAGTCCTCGGTGCGGTAAGCATGCGCGTCGAAGTGCCGCGGTCCTTGGTAGCCAACGTCCTCGAGAAATTTTACCAGCCAGAATGCCGATTTCAGGTTCGACGACCCAAAGCGGAGATCCTGGTCGAAGCGACCCGGCATTTGATCGTTCAGGTCGATATGAAAGAGTTTGCCCGCGTCCCACGCCTGGGCCACCGCATGCATGAAATTGAGTCCGGCCATTTGCTCGTGCGCGACCTCGGGATTTACGCCCACCATTTCAGGGTGATCGAGGGTGGGAATGAAGCCTAGGTACTGGCCGGTAGTGGCCATGTAGATGTCGGCTCGCGGCTCGTTGGGCTTGGCCTCTAAAGCAAACTGGAAACCATACCCGCGATCGATGCTGTAGTCACAGAGGTAGTTGATCGCCTGGCGCAAGCGCTTAACCGCTTCATCCGCGCGGCGGCAGGCGTCGGTCTCCACGCCTTCCCGGCCGCCCCACAAAACAAAAATCTTCGCGCCCAGTTCCGCGCCAATGTCCATAGCCCGCATGGTCTTCTGAAGAGCGTAGGCACGCACCTCGGGATCGTTCGCCGTGAAAGCCCCGTCGCGGAAGATCGGATGGAAGAACAGCGAGACGGTCGCCATGGGCACGACCAACCCATTGGCCTTGCAGGCCTTATTGAACGAACCGACAAGGCGATCCCGTTCGGCAGCAGTCGCTTCGATCGGAACCAGATCGTTGTCGTGCAGGTTGACGCCCCAGGCCCCCACCTCCGCCAGCATGGATACAATCTCAAGGGGGGAGATCGGCGGGCGCACAAAATCCCCGAATGGATCACGTCCGCGATTGCCTACGGTCCACAGGCCGAAAGAGAATTTGTGCTCGCTACGGGGCTGGTAATCGTTGCTAGGTGTCATACGGTGTCCTCCACGGTTGCGCCAGGCTTCCCATTGGAACGGATCTGGTCACACGAATGTTCCGGTCAACGTTTAGGTGTGGACAACGCCCACGCCACCCGGGCCTGTCGCGGATATCCCGCGCCAGTGGGGAGTCAACTCGGGCCATCTCCCGCACCTATCCTATATCGATGTTCGGGAGAGACGTCCAATGGGTCGCTTTGTGCTGGCCGCCGGCGGACTGCTAGGCTTGGTAGTGGAGCCGTATCGATAGGAACCGTGTACGTTAACGACAAGCCAAACTACCATGGCTTCCCTTGATTACACGGGCAAGGACAAGCCCCTGTATTCAAACCGGTTGCGCGATACCCTGGGGTTGATTGATCTGGTTAATTGACCGGGGGCGAGGCGCCGGTGATCAGGACGTAGGTGGTCACTTTATCCAGCTTGATGTTGGAATGCGTGGACGCCAGAGTCACCGCACCGTCATCGTGCGGGGTTGCCTCCACATTTTTGATGAGCAAGCGGTGTTTCGAGATATTTGACGAGGGCCAGACCGACGCGGGAACCTGGTCCTTGTTGTTCTGCTCGGGACCCGGAAATGGCTGTGCCGCGGGGTTCTTCGGATCCGGATATGTACCGGCCCCATTCCAAGCTCTCGGGCTTTGTGAGTCGTCTGGATGGTAGGAGAGATTCTGATCCGCCATCGGCGCGGGGGGATAATACCAGGCAGTCAAGTACGCCTTGATCGGCAGTGATCCATTTTTCCACTGCGCGGAATCCATGCGAATGGCCAGGCGGGAAGGTTCGTTTGCCGACTTCGCCGCCGACTCGGTAACCTCTCCGGACAATACCGCGTCGCGTGGGATTACTACTTTATCTACCAGAGTGGCGATCACAAGTTTGGCTTGTACCTTGGTTCCTACAGGAGTGCTGCCTGCCACTACGTTTTGCCGCATGATTACGGGAAAGTCACGAAGCACCGAAGAACTGGGCGCCGCGGGCGGCTGTTGACCGAGCAACACCGCGGAGCCCAAAACGATAACTAAGGCCGCGTGTCCGGCTAGGACCGCTTTCCTGAACATGCGCACCTCCTTTGCGGCTTGGCTGGCCCTGCCTCCGCATCCATATTAGCTCTCGAGGTTGGCCCATTCAAGCTCTGCACGGGCGGGGTCGTGGTCACAAACTCAGCACGCAGGTTCGTTGGCGGTGCCTAACCGGAATTTTGGAACGCTCTGGAATCCCACAAAAAATTGCGTGGGGAGTTGAAGGATTTGCAGGCAATATGGAATAGAGTTCGCTAGTGGCCGCGCGGGCGAGCTGGTAGGCCCGCCTTTCCCGCACCGGCTACGATTTCTGCCGTAGGTCGGAGGTCAAGATGAGACATCTCTCCGCGGCAATCGTCGCCGCTTTGTTGCTCATGACTCTAACGGTTTCTGACGCCCAAACCACGAGCAAAGCTATTGCAATTCGCGTGGCGATAGCGGGATTGGCGCACGGACACGTCGAAGGCTTTCTCCAGCAAGCCCGACTTCGGCCTGACATCCAGATCGTCGGAATCGCTGAGCCGGACCGGAAGCTCGCCTTGAAATACGCCACGCAGTTCGGCCTGGACCAATCTCTGCTGTTTTCCGATCTGGAAGACATGCTGCGCAAGACGCACCCACCGGCCGTTCTCGCCTACACCAACACTTACGATCACCGGCGGGTGGTGGAAGTCTGCGCTCGCTACGGGGTCCACGTGATGATGGAAAAGCCGCTGGCGGTGAGCGCCGAGGATGCCCATGCCATCGAGGCTGCGGCGCGCCAGGGGAAGATCCAGGTGCTGGTGAACTACGAGACCACCTGGTATCCCAGCAACCGCGCGGCCTACGATCTAGTGCACGACCAATCGATTGGCGAAATTCGTAAATTTGTGGCCCACGACGGCCATCAAGGCCCCCAGGAAATCGGCGTGGGCCCCGAATTCCTGGCCTGGCTTAACGATCCCAAGCTCAATGGCGGAGGAGCGCTTTATGATTTCGGCTGCTACGGCGCCGATTTGATCACCTGGCTGATGGACGGGCGGCGGCCGACCACCGTCACAGCCGTCACCCAACAAATCAAACCAAATTTATATCCGCGAGTGGACGATGAAGCGACGATCATCCTCACCTATCCTCGGGCACAAGCAATCTTGCAAGCGTCATGGAATTGGCCGTTCGACCGCAAAGATATCGAGGTCTATGGCCAGACTGGCTACGTAATTACCGTCCGGCATGACGACGTACGCGTGCGGCTGCACGGGAAACAGGAGCAGCAGATCGCAGCGAAACCGTTGCCGGCTCCCTACGGTGATTCCTTGTCGTTCCTGAGGGCGGTGATTGGGGGCGAAGTGGCGCCGGATGGACCTTCATCTCTGGAAACGAATGTCGTCGTCGCGGAAATCCTGGACGCCGCCCGGCGCTCCGCGGCGTCCGGAAAGTCCATTCCACTAGCCGCGGAACCGCATTAAGCGAACGCTGATCTACCTACACCGTCAACGCTTTCATATAATCCGCATCGATCTTCAGCGCGTCCATCACTGGAATGTCATATTGTTCCTGCTCGACGAAGGCGTGTTTGATGTTGGCTTTCTTCGCGGCTTGGAAGATTCGATGATAGTCGATGCTGCCCCGGCCCAACTCCGCGGAGGGCGGCGCGTCAGATTCTGAGGTATGCGCGGCGTCGAGCTTGAAGTCTTTTATATGCAGCATGGAAATACGCGTGGGGTAGCGGGTCAGGTAGTCCGCGGGGTCCTTGCCGCCCACGACTACCCACCCGCAATCCATCTCCATGATTACCTTTGCTGGATCGGTTAGTCGCAACAGTTCGTCGTACACCACCACGCCTTGTTTCTCGCGGAACTCTTCGGTGTGATTGTGGTATCCGAACCGGATGCCCGCTGTATTCACTCGTTCCCCAATATGATTGAATTGCTCCGCATTCCACCGCCAGTCGTCGAGGGTCAGGGCTGCCATTTTGGCCCCAGCCCCGCCCGACTTGGCGCGTGACCCATCCGATTGCCCCGGCGAAGAACAGATTATGTATTCGAGGCCCAAATCTTTGCCGAACTGAATGACTTCATCCACATGCGGCGCAAGTTGTGCGAAGGGGTAGTGAGCGCTGACGCAGCGGAGTGCCGCTTGATCCATGGCATGCTTCACGTCGCTGGCGCTGCGGCTGAAAAATCCCGCAGCCTCCACCTCGCGATAGCCGATGGCGTTGAGCTGTCGCAGTGTTCCTTCATAGTCTTTCGGCAGCAAATCCCGCACTGAGTACAGCTGCAAGCCAATCGGCAGGCCCAAAGGATTGGCCATCAGCCAGGGTGCACTGTTCCACAAGGCCGCCCCGGCAACGGAGGCTGCGGCAGTCTTCAAAACGGTTCTTCTCGAAATGAGATCCATAGTGATAACCCTCAATTGCAGATCAACTCAAAACCGGTATCCGATGCCGCTTATCCCTTAATCGTCTGGGAGCCGGGGTCCCAGGTGGCAATCTTCTTTTCAAAATAGGCGTAGTTGGCCAGGTGGCAGCCGATCGCGGCGTGGTTGCCAAACACCTCGTTCTCTACGGTTGGCTTGCGCGTTCGGACCGCGTTAAAGAAGTTTGCCTGATGGTCCGAAATGTCGCGGTATCCTTCGGGGGCCGTAAAGGTCTCGGCTTCGGCTGTCTGATAGCTTAGCGGAGCAGTCGGCGGGTGTTCCGCGGCCCACTGCGCCAGATATTCCTTGCGCAAGCGCTCCGGCCAACCCAGCAGCGAATATCCCTCCGGTTTGGGAGCTATATCCTGGGGCGCGAAGGTCAACGTTTGCCCACTGATTTCCATGGTGGCTTTTGTGCCGTGGAACTGGATCGATTCGCCGGTGTCATTGTTCAGATTGCAGACCAGCGCTACGCGAAACTTCGGATAGTCATACACCGTCTCGATCAGGTCTGGGAAGTCACGGCCGTCTTTGAAAGCAAACAGTCCGCCGCTCGACTGCGCCCGTTGGGCCACCTCGTTGGTTCCGGTGATGAAGTGAATGCCGGAGATCAGGTGCACGAACAGATCGCCTGCCAGACCCTCGCCGTAGTCGGCGAAGCAGCGCCAGCGGAAGAAGCGCGCCGCGTCAAAGGGGCGTTTCGGCGCGCCATCGAGGAAACCATTCCAGTCGATGGTTTTCTCGCTGGCATCGGGCGGAATTGGATAGACCCAGGCCCCACTGGGCGAGTTGCGATTCCACGATGCTGCGATATGGAACACTTCGCCCACCGCCCCGCTGGCATACAACTCGTGGGCCTTCTGATAGACGATGGAGCTGACCCGCTGGCTGCCCACCTGCATTATGCGATTTCCCTTGCGCACCGCGTCCACCATCGCGAAGCCGTCCCCCACCGTGTGCGACATTGGCTTCTCGCAGTAAACGTCCTTGCCCGCCGCGCAAGCATCGATCACTACTTTTCGATGCTGGTGGTCGGTGACCGCTACGATTACCGCATCCACATCTTTTCGATCCAGTATCTCGTGATAATTCCGGGTGGCCGGCACCTGCTTCTGCACCGCTTCTTGACCCGCCTCGTGCCGGCTGTCGTAGAGATCGCACACTCCCACACATTCTATGCCTGGCACCCGAAGAGTGGCGGTCAGCAGCTCGCACCCGCGCGTGCCGGTGCCGATCGAAGCAAATCGAATCCGGTCGCTCGGCGCCACCGCGCGGCCTGCGCCCCACAGCGCGGCGGTCTCCAATCGATGGATCTTGGCCGCAGCTCCGGCGGCCACAGAACCCGCACCGATCTGCATAAATGACCGACGTGTCAGTGGATGCATTCTGTTCTTCCTCTCGTATCGTTCCGCGTGGCGCGTTCCCTGCAGCTGGGCTGGGCTCGCAAACCCCGTTAGCATATATTGGACTGGAAGCATTTGCAGCAACTACGATGAGATCGCCCAGGGTTGCCGGCCTGTTTGGTATTCCCGGTTTGTGCGCTATTCAGTTATGCTGACCGGCAAGGTAGTTCCAGGGGGATAGCGAGATGGCGAGGAACGTAAAGAGACGAAAGAAGTCGGTGTTTGGCAAGGACCGCCGCCGAAAACATCGTCACTGGCAGGCCACTGTTTACTATGCGGATGGAGAGAAGTTCGCGCGCGTGTACATCGACGAAGCGAAGGCCAAACTTTTTGCTGACCGGCAGAAAAGGTCTCCGATCGTGAAGGGGACTCGGGTCACGAGAATCGCGTGAGCAGAGGCTTGGGAAAACGTCTCGTCGCGCTGATGATGGGGGGGGGCGATTGGCTGTATGGCCCACCCTCGCTGCAGTATTTTCAAGAAACCTTCGGGCCTGTGCAGACATCCTTATCTAGACGGGTTGAATGCGTTGAGGACGCCCCGGAGGCACAAACCGAATGGTGGAGAAACCAAATCAGCTCTTCCAGCTCTCGTACCAGGCGTCTTTGAAGATCGATTTCCAGGGATCGCCGGTGACGTCCGATGGTGGCCCGATCCGGTTCGCGGGTTGGACGAGCCGAAAAAGCTCATCGAGGAACGATTGAGCGGCTCGCGGCAGGGCTTGAACAAGCAGCTGACGCCGGCCATTGAACTGCGGCAGGCGAATCGACAATTCCTGACGATGTGCTGCACTGGTCTGAATTTCGCAACTCGCTGGGTTATTCTGTTGGCAGCGGTTTTGACATTCCTCCCGGCGCGCGCCCAGCAGCAGTCACCGCCGCCCGCGCAGCAGTCACCGGCGCCCGCGCAACAGCCAGCGCCGGCCCAACAACAATCGAATCCGCCAACGCCGCCCGCACCGGGACAAGAGCAGAAAGAGAAGACCTCGGAGCAGAAGAGCGGCACGTCAAACGACCGCTTGTTTTTCGCGCTGCCTAACTTTCTAACCGTCGAAAACGCGGATCAGATTCCCAAGCTTACCACCAAACAGAAATTCAAGGTGGTGGCTCGTTCTTCGTTCGACTATGTCGAATTCCCGTGGTACGGCGCTCTCGCTGGGATCAGCCAAGCTGAAAATAGCGAACCGGGCTACGGCCAGGGCTTGGAGGGTTATGCCAAACGGTACGGAGCCGCTTTCGCTGACGGCACCATCGAGAACTTCTGGACCTCCGCGATTCTGCCGTCGGTGCTGCGCCAGGATCCGCGTTTCTACCAAATGCCCGATGGAGGCTTCGCTCATCGCGCCGGCTACGCAATGAGCCGGATTTTCGTGACCCGCAGCGATTCCGGTCACCGCCAATTCAATTTTTCCGAGATTCTCGGCAGCGCGATCGCCGCCGCAATCTCTACCTACTCGTATCATCCACGGCGCGAGCGGACCATCGGCAACACCGCGAGCGTCTGGGGCTCGGAAATGGGCTACGACACAATCACCATCGAAGTGAAGGAATTCTGGCCCGACATTCGGCGCAAGTTTCGCGGCCATAAGAACCAACCCGCGGACAACTCGGCTACCGCAACCAAGCAATAGCTGGCAGTGCGACTGGCGAAGCTACCCGCCGCGAGCTTGGCTTTGAACTTCCTCGGGAGAGTCTGGGAGCAACGGGAGGGTTGGCTGCTTTACCGTGGTCATTCGAGGCGGGCGCGAAACCGGTTAGGAACAAATCGCGGCACCCGCCGGGAATAATCCAGATACGCGGCGCCGAAGCGGCGCTGCAATCGGCGTTCTTCGAGCGCCACTGCGGCTACTACCAACATGGTCCAAATCGCCAGAACGATCCAAAGTGTAGTAGTGGCGCAGAGCAACCCAGCTCCAACCACCGCTCCGATCATTCCTGCGTACCGCGGATGCCGCATCCTGCCGTAGATTCCTCCGGACTCCATCTCACCGTCACTGTCTATCTCGCTTTTTCCATCGAGGCCGACCGCGCGTTTTGCCCGCACGATCAACCAAAATTCCAGCAGGATCGCCGCTATGCCGGCAAACATTTCCCAATAGTGAGGGCTGGTGGTTACAAAAATCCGATTGCGGAATAAAGCAAGCAAAATGGCGGCCATGGACCACGGCAACACGGCTACCGTACGTCCTAATTTTTGCCACCCGCGCCAGTAATTGGAATTCGGACGAAGAATAAACCAGTAGAAAGGCAACGGAAGTTCGAGGAAAAGCACGATCGCCGCAATCGAACGCAGCACGACGAGCGTCGGCGAAATTGTCAACCCTACAGTTGCGGCTGGATGCACGAACATCCCCTAGTTACTTTGAATGCGCCTTGAGCTCGAGCCTGCCTGAACAAAACAACGGGACTGACGATCACCTGTAAGTATGCGTATTGTGAGTGGCGCCTTTGTCGCTGTCAAGGAAATCACGGACTAACTGAACCATTTAGCGGCGGTAAGCAGACTACTAGTATTACTAGCGACTGCTGTGCGGAGTCAGAATCGGGAGAAGACAGCCGAAAAACATTTACTCGAGAACTCTAACTCACCGTCTGGAATGTAGAATCATCGGCTTACGCATGGTCCGGCCGGTGCCAATGGCCAGCATTTCAGAAGGCCCTTGCTGCCTACTAGTATTACTAGATGTTGATATGAAATAGAGACAATCCTAGACCGCTATTCTCGCTTGACATCGATTTTCGCCACGCGTATTCTCCGCTCCCCTGCCGCAGTCAGGTTGCTCACCGAAATAGATTTAAAGCGGACGCACGATCAGATCACACACAGCATGCCTTTTGTTTTTATCGAGCAGGGGCGGGGCTTGTGGGTATGAGCACTTGCTGCGGACTCACTTCGCCCGTAGCCGTTTTCTCCCCAGGGGGATTTTCCGATGTCACTTACAGAAGACAGCTTGAGCGCACCGCTGTTTTCAGCGGCCGTAGCAAATACGGCGCCCTTTAGTGGCGAGAGTGCCGGGCCATTCGCTTCGGCGTTAGCCGAGAACAGCCGCCTTCGCATTGCTCTCCCGTGGATCGCCGCTTACACGGTGGTGAGTTATCTCACTGGCGCCTTTTTTATGGCTGACACAGTAGACTACGTGGCCGATGTGTACGGCCACTATTACGGGCTCAACAGCACCTTTTGGGAATTCGGCCACCTGTTCTGGCGGCCGCTCGGTTGGGTTCTACTCCGCGCTCTTTCACCTTTGCTCGAATTGTTTGCCGGGCGCGATCCCCACATCCAAGTTACATATATTTATGTGGCGTTAAACTGGCTGGCGGGACTAGCTTGCATTTTTTTACTGCGAGCCTTCTTGCGTGACTTCTCAATTCGACCGGTCATCACCAATGGTTGTACCCTAGCTCTTCTTTGTTCCAACGCGTTTCTTAATTACATCCACACCGGTTCGTCATATATCCCCGGGCTAGCATTCTTGCTTCTCGGTTTCTACTTGCTTGCTGTACCCGCGGAAACAGGCACATCCTCACTGCGGCCTTTTTGGGCTGCCGGCGCGCTGGCTCTCGCCGTTTGCCTGTGGTTCCCGTATATGTTCGCTGTGCCAGGGGCTCTGGCGACGCCCTTATTCCAGCGCAGGGATAACCGATTCTCCTGGGCGCTTACCTTGCGCACAACTATCTATTGTCTGATCTTGGGCCTCGTCGCTTATGGTTTAGTGCTTGCGCGGCTGGGAATATTCACCCCCCGTGGAGTTTTCCAATGGATGACCGTTGAGGCAGCCACTATCGGCGGCATCAGTGGGTCAGAGCGGGCGATATTCGGTCTGGCTCGTTCCTTCGTTAACATGGGCAACGACGGTGTGTTGTTCAAGCGGTTCCTGCTGCACGACCCCTACAATCCGGTTTCAGTTTTCGAGCTCGGCCGGGCCAGCCTGTTAAAGCTATCTGTGTTTTACGGCCTGCTTATAGTGGTTCTCACGCAGCTACTGCATTCTGTAAACCGAAGAATCTTTTGGTTATGTCTGGCAGTTACCCTACCGGTATTTGCGTTCGCACTTTTTTGGTACGGCGGAGACATGGAGCGTTATCTGCCCTTGTACCCGGTATTTTTTCTTGCCGTGGGCCGTTCTCTTACAGATGATCGTGCTCCCGGGTATTTGAAATGGCTGGCCACGCTAATTCTCCTGGTTGGTGCTTTCAGTAATTTTGCCGCAACCTCGAGCTCCTCATTGCGAAGGAAACAACAACCTGTAGAGGAGCGAATGAAGGATGTGTTGCCGGTATTGAACTCCGGTAGCCGGGTTGTCCTGCTGGATATTCATGATGAACTAGGGGATTTGGAGAGAACATTTCCATTCCATCCCATTGTTCGCAGCCGCATGGTACACACTTATGCAGTTCTGAATATTGGGACTCGCAAAGATTTTCATTGGCAACAAGACCTGGCCCGGATGGTGCTTAAAACCTGGAGCTCCGGCGGCGATATCTGGATTACCGACCGCGTGCTGGAGTTGCGTCCGCATCGTAATTGGGACTGGGTGGAAGGAGCCGATCCCCACGCAACCTGGCCGATGGTTCGGTCTTTCTTCACAGAATTCGACTACGGCAAGCTGGCCGGGAGTGAAGATGGTTTCCGCCTGCTTCTCCCGACCGAGAAAAACAAGGCGATCGTTAGTTCGATTCAAGACGGTTATGCTGCCCTGAAGCCCTAGGTTCTGGTCACCAGCGCTAACGCGGCGGTTAGCGAAACAGAACGTGCCAACTGGTATCCACCAGTGCGTGGACCAGGACGCCGGGAACTAGGGAACCCGTTTTCATCCACGCTCGCCCGTAAAACAACCCCGCAATCGTTGCCAGCAGGACGTATTTCCAGTTGGGGTACGGAGCGTGGAAAATGTGCGAGAGCCCGAAGATCACCGAAGCGATCGCCAGTCCCGCCCATTGATTGTTCAGCGACCGCGAAAAGAGATTTTGCAACAGCCCGCGAAACAGAAATTCCTCCGGCCACGCGGTAAAGAACAAAATCCCAAGCGCTGCGAGAGGCAGGGTATGAAGGCGCGCCAGGCTTGGGTCCCAGGTGAGAAAACCAATTCCGATTCCCAGAGGAATTGCGATGGCCGCAAACGCCACAAAATGGAAACCGAAATTCCAGCCGAACCCCTGCCGCCATTGGACGGCGTACCCGATCCCTTCGAGACGCCGCAATAGAACGAAGGCCGCGACGCCGGCGCTCAGGGCAATCAGGATCGTGAGCGTGTGAGTGAGGGGTGGCGGGTAAGGGAACATCCGGTACATCCACCGGAATTCCACAGGCGTCCAAATCACGATCAACGCAGCATAATCTTGCCAGGTGCCCGGCACGCTTGCTGCGCTGCTAGCCACCAGCAGAGCGGGTACCACAACGTATACCGAACCAAGCAGGATCATTTTCCCGTTAGCACTAACAACGAGCCAATAGAGCAGCACAGCAAAGAGAGGCACCAATGGAGCGAAGGTGTTTCCCCGTGTTCGGAGCAATGCTAGGGTGCGATCGAGAACTGCAGGAGCGGCCAGGAAAAACTCAAATGCAAACAAGGCTGCGGTGATACCTAGCGCGATGGCAAACCGCAGCCCGCCATAGCCAAGCCGTATGCCCCAGAATGCCGCGACCAGAACGATCGCGGCCCAGATAGCTACGGCTGCCGGGAGGTTCAACTGCCAGGACCGGGATTCCTTGGCCATCAGAGACGATCTTACCGGAGCACACAACCTTCTGCGAAGCATTGAAACTCAATCTATAGGGTGCGCGAAGAGGATGACTTCCGCGAGCAGGTGCTGCAGGAATAGGACTCTTATTCGTTTGCTTGGCCACGGCTATGAATTGTGCACTGATCCAGCCGCACGGGCATATCATAGCGTTGGTCTTGTGCGGCGATCCTGTCCGAGATGGTTTTTTTTGCCATGCCCTTCCACCGCCAAGCGAAATCGCATGCGGACCAGCAGCAAACCGCTCTTCACTGAAGTCAGTTGCGAGGAGCATTTTGCGAGGCAGCAATGAATCGCTCTCTGAAGCGATGGCTATCGCTTGCCGACGTGATCCTCCTGCCGGGTTTCATATTGTGGTTTATCTGGCAGCTGCAATTCACCGCGCGAGGGACCTGGGTGATATTCGTGGTGTGGCTGGTTGCGAGCTTTCTGCTGCATGGCGACACCCCGAAAACTCTGGGGTGGCGCGCAGACAATATTGGGCCTGCCACCAAGCAGGCTCTGGCCGTGTTCGGTTTAATGGTAGCGGTTCTCGTGGTCGTTGGGTTTTTGCTGGGTGCGCCGTGGCATCTCGGGCCGAATTCAATTTCGTGGCGCGCGTTGGGAGGCTACTTCGCATTTTGCGTGCTGCAGCAGGTGGCGCTCAATTCCCTGCTGCACAACCGGATGCTGTCGCTGGTACAGAATGAATGGGTGGCTGCCGGATTGACGGGAGCAATTTTTGCCGCGTGTCATTGGCCAAATCCGGTGCTGGTACCGCTCACATTTGTCGGCGGGGCGGTTATGACATGGATGTTTGGGCGGGTGCGAAACATCATCCCGCTGGCGATTGGACAAGCACTGTTGGGGGCGCTGGTGGCGTGGGCCTTCCCTATGGCCTGGCACCACCATATGCGCGTCGGCCCGGGGTATCACGGATGGCAGCGATAAGCGGACAGACCCCTAGCTTTAAGGCGCTTTGCCTACCTACTGGCAACCGTTTTGGAGGGAAGGCCATCGTCCGCGGTCAATCATTGCACTCCGATTCCTGCGAGCAATCCGCCGTCAACTCGATAGTCTGCGCCAGTGCAGAATGAGGATCGATCGGACAGCAAAAACACCGCGAGCTCAGCCACTTCTTCGGCGGTGCCCACACGGCCGAGCGGATGCGCGGAGCCAAACCGTTCCACGACCTGATCGACCGGCAGGTCTGGCGAAAAATGCTGGGCGGAGATTTCCAGCATGGGCGTGCGAATGGCGCCCGGGCTGACGGAATTGACGCGAATCCCATCGGCCGCGTGGTCCAGAGCGAGAGCACGCGTCAAGCTGAGTAGACCTCCCTTGGCAGTAGCATAAGCGGCAACTCCGTGCTGACAAGCGTGGCCTTGAACGGACGCCACAATCACGATCGATCCGCCACCGCGTTTTTTCATTTCTGGAATACCGAAGTGTGCCAGGAGATACGAGCTGCTCAGATTCACCGCCATGCAACGGTTCCACGTTTCCGGATCTGTTTCCACGGCATTCCCGAACGGATGGAAGGCGGCGCAATTGACGATGAAGTCGAGCCCGCCAAATTGCGCGGTGGTTTTGGCGACGGCAGCTTGCACCTCTTCGGGTTTGCTAACGTCGCACTGCTCGACGCGCAGTGCCAGTCCACCAGAATCGGATTGCTGTTGCAGCTCACGGTTCTTGGCAGCGTCTATGCCCAAGGCCACAACGGTCGCACTGCCCGTGGCCAGCTTCTTGGCGATGGCTCGGCCAATCCCGGTGGTGCCGGTGACGATGGCAACCTTGCTTTCAAATTCCTTCATAGGGGTCCCCCTGGGATATATCCGGCACTCGTGTCGCTATCCCACACTGACGCGCGAAAGCTCACTCAGCCAATGTTGGAGTAGCGTACATCAAACCTTGCACCACGCCGCGCAGTTCAGCGAGCCCCTTCAGCCTGCCTACCAGTGAGTAGCCTGGATTTACCTTCTTGTGGATATCGTCCGCCAGCAAGTGTCCATGGTCCGGCCGCATCGGGATCTCGCGATCGGCCCGCCCTGCGCGACGGCGGCGAGCCTCTTCTTCCAACAACGCGCGGACCGCGCCGATCATGTCGGAACTGCCATGGAGATGCTCGGCCTCATAAAATGATCCATCCCCCTCACGTGCCACTTGCCGCAGGTGAGCAAAGTGAATGCGCGGCGCGAACTCGCGGATCATCGCGAGCAGGTCGTTATCCGCCCGCGCGCCGAACGAACCCACGCAAAACGTCAACCCGTTGGCACGCACATCAACGCCGGTTAGGATTTGGCGCACGTCTTCCACCGTCGAAACCACCCGAGGCAAACCGAATAGCGACCATGGCGGATCGTCTGGATGAATACCCAGGCGAACCCCCAACTCCTCAGCAATCGGAGCCACTTCTCCGAGGAAAGCGAGCAGATTGGCGCGGAGGTCGGCGGAAGTGGCGCCGTGGTACTCGGACAATTGGCGGCGAAGCGCCTCGCGGTCATACGAAGCCTCGGCGCCGGGCAGGCCCGCGATTATGGTCTGCTCGAGATCGATCCGGCGAGATTCCGACATGGCATCGAAGCGCGCCCGCGCCGCAGCAATTTGATTACAGTGATACTCGATTTCCGCGTTTTTTCGCTGGAGGATGAATATGTCATACGCAGCAAAGTCGACGGCGTCGAAGCGCAGGGCGTAACCGGTGGAAGGCAAAGGCCATTTCAAATCGGTGCGGGTCCAATCCACTACGGGCATGAAGTTGTAACAAACGACCTGGACTCCCGCTTGGGCCACGGCGGCCAACGAGTCTTTCCAGGCTCCCATGAATTCGCGGAAATTCCCCGAACGCAGCTTGATGGAATTGTGGACAGGAATGCTTTCGACGACCGACCAGACCAGACCCGCGGCTTCAATCTCCGCCTTGCGCTTGAGCACTTCTCCGAGAGGCCACCCTTCGCCACGATAGATATCGTGAAGCGCAGTAACAATTCCGGTCGCACCGGTCTGCTTCACCTGCGACAGCGAAATTGGATCCCGTGGTCCAAACCAACGCCAGGTTTCTTTCATGATCTCTGGGCGATCTCCGCGGCGTCGCTATGGACGCAGCCTATTTTCCGCCACCCAGAGCCACAAAATCCACCATCGCGGGAGAATTAACCTCGATCGATTGGCCGGCGGGAGTCAGACGGCCCGATTCCCTGTGGATGCGAAACGTGACCACGCTATTGGAATCCTGGTTGGCAGCGAGCAACCATTCGCCCGAAGGAGCGATGGCAAAGCTGCGCGGTGTCTTTCCTCCGGTCGGAACGCGTTCGATCAGCGTGAGCGTGGCGGTCTTGGGATCGACGCCGAAAACGGCGATGCTGTCGTCACCACGATTCGATCCGTACAGGAACTTGCCGGAGGGACTAAGCACCACCTCGGCGGCGGTACTTTCGCCCGCGAACTTAGAGGGCAGCAGGGAGATTTTTTGAATGGGAGCCATCCCTCCATCGCTCGAGTGGTAAGAATAAACTGTGACCGTGGAGCTCATCTCGTTGATGACGTAGACGATCTGGCCGCCGGCGGCAAGCACGAGATGGCGCGGACCTACGCCGGGGTCGGCCTTGATCGCGTGCGCTTGGCCAAGGGTCCCTCGAGAAGCGTCGAAGGGGTAAACGAGCAATTGATCGAGTCCCAGATCGGCGACGATGGCGAAGCGGTTGTCGGGAGACATCAGAATCGCATGCGCGTGCGGTCCCGCTTGTCGCTCCGGATTCACGCTGGAACCCTGGTGACGGACAAACGCGGTGGACTCCCCTATTCTCCCGTCGGGCAACAGAGGGAATGCTGCCACGCTGCCTAGCGTGTAGTTGGCCACCAAAACGTAGCGTCCGCTGCGATCCAGGGTGATGAAGGCGGGGCCGGAGTCACGCGATGGCACTTGGTTCAGCAAAGCCAACTTGCCGGTCGCGGGATCGATGGAAAACGCACTCAGCGCTCCTGTCGGCTGACCATTGAAACGATCGAACTCGTTGACGGTGTAGAGAAATCGCCGGTCGGGAGCTACGGCTAAAAAGGAAGGCTCGGAAGTCTCTGCGGCGAGCCTGGGCGAAGTGAGGCGCCCGCTGGAGGGGTCGAAGTCGCAAACATAAATGCCCTGGCTGCCGTGGTCTGTGTAAGTTCCAATGTAGACGAGATACTTTGCCGGAACAGCCCCATGAGCGAAAATTGCCACCGCCAGCAACGTCAGAATCGAAAGAGAAAGCCACTGTGCCATTTTTGTATCAACGGGAATTGCGCGTACAAGGATAACTCATCGCTGCGCGGAAGACCGCCGTGAGAGCTGCCGCCAGGTAAGCAGTGCGGCGAAACCACAACCCGCCAAGACCGGAATGAGCGGCACCCCTCGCGAAATTAAGAGGTAGGAGGTGAAAAAGCAAGCGGCAAGAAAGTAAAGCCATCGGTATTTCATTTCCAGACCATATAAATCCAAGACGCGCCCAATAGCAACAACAGAAATCCTATGGCCGAGCCCTTCAGCGACTTTGTCCAATCGGGCCGGACCAGGCCCTTGCGCCGCAATTGGCGAATTTCGCTGAGTTGGCGCCGGGCAATCGCGATCTCCCAGTTGTTCCCTGCTAAATCGAGTGCGCGCATGGTCTCCGTTTCCGCGCGATCGATCACCCTCATGCGGTAAAGCAACTCTGCATATTTCAGTTGAGCGAAATAATTTTCCGGCTCGATCCGGCACGCTTGTTCGAACGCATCCATCGAGCGTTGTGGATCGTAATTCATGGCGTAGGCGATCCCCAAACAGGTGCGCATGTCGGCGTTGTCTGGATTCTGCGCGCAGGCTTGGGTGAGCGACCCGATGAACTCGGCGAGCTTTTCCGGCGGTACCGAATGCGGATCACGCCAAGGCAGCGCCGGCAACCGGCTGGGGCGCGGGGTGGGAGTGAGCTCTTCCGGCCTTTTCAGTATTGCGATGGTTGGTTCAGACATTTGTGTCCGCTCTCCAGGACGGGGACTTCAGTTCGAATTCGGGATACGCCATCGCACCCATTTCCGGGAGGTCCAGGCCTTCCAGTTCGTGCTTGGCGGAGGAGCGCTGGCCCATGATCAGATCCACCAGCCAGGCGATGAGGAAGCTGAGGGTGAAGACGAAGCCAACGATGGTGACTACGCCGATCAACTGCGCCACCAGTTGGCCCGCATCGCCGTAAAAGAGGCCGGTAACCGAACCGTTCACGCCGTTCCATGCACCGCCGTAGTTACTCTTGCCGTCGGCAAACAGGCCGAGAGAGATCACGCCCCACAGGCCGCAAACGCCGTGAACCGAAACGGCGCCGACCGGGTCGTCAATCTTTAGCGTGCGTTCAATGAAGGCCACCGAGACACACACCAACACTCCAGCCACCAGCCCAATGATCACGGCACCCACCGGATTCACAAAACCGGAAGGCGCGGTAATTGCCACCAGTCCCGCCAGGAATCCATTGCCGGTCATCGAAGCGTCTGGTTTCTTGTAAACAATCCACATGTAGAACATGGCACCGAGAAGCCCAGTCGCGCTGGCTAGCATGGTGTTCACCGCGATCGAGCCGATTCGTAGATTGCCACTGCCGGAAGCCCCCAGCGTGGAACCAGGGTTGAAGCCAAACCAGCCGAACGCCAAAATCAAGCAGCCGGTGATGACCAGCACAATGTCGTGGGCTAAAATTACTTGGGGCCGGCCATCCCGGGAAAACTTCCCGATGCGCGGACCGAGTATCATCGCGATCGCCAGCGCGCTCACGCCCCCGACGGCGTGTACTACGCCTGAGCCTGCAAAATCACAATAGCCCTTGCCGAGTCCAAAATTCGCGCCGAGACTAGACAACCAACCGCCCCCCCATGCCCAATTGGCAAAAAGCGGATAGGTAAACGCAGCAAAGAAAAACGAGGTCACCGCAAAGGCAGAGAACTTCCAACGCTCGATCGCGGCCCCGGTGGGGATCGTCGCTCCGGTGTCCATGAAGACCATCTGGAACAAGAACAGCACCATAACCCCGACGTCATACGTTCCCTTATGCATCAGCAAGAGTCCATGCTGTCCGAAAAGGCCGAAGGGCTTGCCAAAAAGGGTAGTCGTAAATTCAGCGCTAAGCGGCGCCGTGCCGCCCAGATTGGCCACCGCGCCCACTCCGCCCATTTGAATCGCAAACCCGATGAGCCAATACGCAAACATGCCGATGCCATAGACCGCCAGATTCATCATCATGGTATGGTTGGCGTTCTTGGCGCGGGCTAGCCCGGTCTCCAGCAGCGCAAAACCGAGCTGCATGAACATGACCAGATAGCCAGTGATGAGCGTCCAAACAAAATTGATGGCGATTTTATTTTGGCCCACTTGATTGGCCAGGTCGCCGATGGTCAGACCTTTTTGGGAGTCGGACACGGTGACGTCGCTGGCGTTTCCGGTGAGAGACCCGTTCGGATCGCCCTTTGCGCGCGCGTCCGCGGACGGCACGGGAATTCCGGTCAAATCTGTTTCCACGATGGGCTTTGCGGGTGGGGCGGGTGGGGTGCTTGCCGTGGGAGCGGCTGCCTGGTTGCTAGCGGGCGCGGGTGCCTGCGCCCACCCCATTGGCACGCAACACAGCACCGCGATCGACAACACCAGCAGATGGTTTCTTATTTGCTTCATTCTGACCCTCACCCCTGTTTCCAGATTGCCTTATTGATGTAGGCCCGGTTGAGCAAACCGAGAATGCCGAACAGGCTAACCGCCAGCCCGAAAAGCACCAGAACCAGCCGCCCGCCTACCGAGGAAGCCAACGTCAGGCTGAGCACGCCAATTACGAATCCGAGGAACGTAACGATTATTCCCATGAGAATCATATTTCCGTTGCCTCCATGCTAGGGCTTTTCTTGGAACACCAACTGGAGCGGGCCGAGTAAACCAGACGGCAATGGCTGCAGGTTCTCCATATCTTGAGGAATGGCGCGCACTCCGTACCTGCTGTTAAGTAATCTGCGATCGGGCAGCGATTGGCCAGCCAGTGTATTGATGGCCAGATTTGCAACGATGATTTTCAGATGATTTTGGCCAGGGTGAAGCCCGCCCGCAATTTCCAATTCATAGGGAGGTTTCCAAATCGAACCTATCGCCTGATCGTTAACGAATACTTGCGCCGCCTCACGCACCGGGCCATCCAACCAGGCGCGCATATGTGGGTCACCCGATTGAGGTGGTTCGACCACAGTTCCCGGCCCGAAATCGAGAACCACGCGAATTTTCGGACTCAACATCTTCGCCGAAACGCTAAAATTCTTTTGGTAAACGGCCGTGCCTGAATAAAACCGCGTCTCTTCCTCTTCTGCCCAAGAGCGCAGCTTATCCAGGTGAAGGGTTCGGCCAAGGCCAGAAAAAGTTACGGTCCAATCGGCCCCCAGATCGAGCACATCCTGGCGAGGGTGCGATCCGGAAAGCCTCACTTTGGATTGCGCGGCAGCCGGCGGATGGCCGGCGGCAAAAACGAGCACCCGCGACTCGTATGGCTGCAAGTCGAGTGGAACGCCAGAGCTCGTGCTTGCCAGTGAGATTTCCCCGGAACAAGGATCCCACCATTCTGCATAAGCTTCCGATGCCCGAAATGTCGTGGTGGTGGTAACGGGCTGATTGCTTGTGTTCGCCAGAAAATAAAGATCAGCCGAGGGCAATTTGCGATGCACAAAGCCAATTTCCGGCGCGCGAGGCAAAGTCCTGACGTCCGGCTTGACGTGCTCCGCCAGCGCTTTGCCCAGCAGTTTTTCGTCGGAAACGAAGAAGCCCTTCCCGGCCGGAGTGTGGAACAAATTCTCTGAAAGTTCACGTATCTGCGGCGTGTCGCTTTCCGTTTCCTGCAAGCCTGGCGCATGGGACGGCAGGCTGCGCGTGGCAATTACAATGCCGCCATTGCGCGCGTACGTCTCGATCTGGCGATATATCGAAAGCGACAACCGCTCCACGCCTGCCAGAATCAGCACCGGATAGGAAATCCCTGTCTTAGCGATCGTTTCGGCATCGATAAAATCGAAGTTAAAGCCCGCGTCAAGGACTTGTGGAATCACCTCCGGCCCGAGCAGCCGCTGCATGGACTCGCTGACGGAATCCTTTCCCAGAGTGAATTGTGCCCAAGCATCGTCGGTGGGCAACAGGATCGCGACGTCATTTGCCGGTTGGCCCTGGCGGAGGGCGTAGCTCACCCTTTGCAAATAACGCGTGACGTCGGGCATCACCAGCCACCATGGATTGTGATCGTTAAGAACCATCGCGGCATAAAATGCCCATCCGGGATCGCCCGCCTCTTTCGGGGAGTACGGCCAGCCGTGCCCAATCAACTGATTAATTCCTTGCAGAAAGAATAGGTCCGCTTCCGCTTTTATATCCAATGGAGTTGCCCGAAAAGCGGGAGAATGCAGCCACGTCCAGGTTTCTGACGACGTGACCGCCCTTCCCTGCAGGTGGTTCGCTGATGAGGCCCAACGGGTCGGCGAGAAGCTCCGCCATTGGTCGCCTTCACCTTCCGGCAGGTCCACCAGGGCATTGCTGGCAAGGGTTACCGCGGGATTGCCGTAGGTCTGAGAACGAAACTGAGTGTTGTGTTGAGCCGCCCACTCTCGGACCGGAGTGAGGTAGCGCTCATCAATCAGCTCGGTGAGCGTCCTGCCCCAGTCATGGCGGATGTCCGAAGTCTTCGGGCCGATGTCTTGCACCAGAGCGGGCAAATACGGTGTCAAATCATAGCCGCGCCGTTGACGAAATTGTTCCAGCAAGTCGCCGGTCCAGTCCGAATCATAGACCTCCAGGCTGTCGCTGAACACCGCATAGGGCGGGCGGTCGCCAAAAGCCTGCATCAAGCGCTCGCCAACGGTGTTGAGGTGATTCTCAATGGCGGCACGATCGAAGTGATCGAGAACAAATCCCTCCGCGCCGATGGCGGCTCGCTTCACCATCATGCCAGTGCGGCTGGCGATGAACCAAAGAACGGCGCCAGACCGCTCACGTCCAGCGGGCAACGGCAACCGGCCATTTCGGATCGGCGATAAATCCAGCGCGGCGGTCGCTGAACTGTCTCTTCCTTCGCCTGCCGTCAGGAATGCGGCCAGCAACTTTTCCCCTGCTTCGGTGCTGGGCACAGAAATCGAGCGCAGGTGCGGCGAAATGGAAACGGTGACCACCCGTAGTTTCCCGGCGGCTTGGGTTATTGGGATGTGCGGTCCGCCGAACGGCCAGCCGCTGCCCAAAGTAACATCGACCCGCATCCCCAATTCGCGGGCCTTCTCGGCCGCAAAGCGCAGGTCATCGATGAATTCATCCGAGAGATACGCAAAATTATGAAAGCCGTGCTCGGGATCGTCCAACGCCTGCGGATACACGGGTTGTACTTCCACTCCACCGATGCCACCTTCCTTCATTGCGCGCAGTTCCCGCTCCAATTCCGGTTTCGTGGCCGATGGACCAAACCACCACCAACGCACCATGATTCGGCAATCCGCCGGCGCATCTACGAATCCGGCCCGCAGCGAACGAAGTCCATCATCCTGCCCAAAAACCAGCGGCGCGATGCCGCAAAACAGCAGGACCCAAAAGAAACTGTCCCAAATCGAAACCCAGTTTCTTTGGTCACCATGTTGATGATGAAGACTTCGGCGCATGTGCGTTCCAGCAAAATGCCGCGATGCCAAGGCCGATAGAGTAATCCTGCTTGCGGCGCCGTGGTAGCGAAATCACGCGGGAACGAAAGCCCGTCACTGGAATCGCAGCGCGCATCCGGATGCGGTATGCCTAGGCTTGAATCCACTCAAATTTAGCCTGTGGAAACAGACCCGCGCCTGGGTGGGACTCTAAGGCGGCAGATTTGCGAAAGCCAATCCAACTTTTTGATTTGCCCGGTAAGAAATCCGAATTAGGAGGTCGGCACTCGAAAGGCGGAGGTCCGTCGCACCCTTATTGGCTGGTCGCTGCGGGAGCAGGCGGTTCTACGTAGTAGCCGTCGCGGGCTTGCACGATCAGTTCCTTCTGCTTGGTCACCAGATGAATGCTGTGGTAGTCGCCGCTTACCGGCGATTTGTCGGGGATATAGCCCAGAATGTACTGGGCCCGCAGTTCCTGCGCGATCTCATCGTATATCTGATCGACGGGCTGCTTCTTGGAAACCTCGAACAGCCGTCCCCCGGTTTCCTTGGAGATTCGCTCCAGAACTTTCTTGCCGTCAGGACGTTGTTGCTGCGGATATCCGCGCCCGCCCCCGCCACCTCGACCGCCCCGACCGCCTCCGTATCCCCCTCGTGGCCCGAAAGGCTCGTCATCCTTGAAGAGGATCGAGTAAACCATGGTGTTCGCCCGCTCCGCCGATTGGATGGCGGTCGAGAGAGTCTCTTTGCTGCCTCGGTCGTCTCCGTCGGAAAGCACAATCAGCGCCTTGCGGCCCTGCTGCTTTTTCATCAATTCGTTGGACGCGAGGTAGACCGCGTCGTAGAGCAGCGTGCCTCCGCCGCGGCGATGCCCGCCACTTGAGCTGGCGTCTTCCATCTGCGGCGTTTGCAGCGAGTCCAGCGCGGATTCCAATTTCTTGCGGGAAGAGGTGAGGTCCTGCAGGAGCGTGACCTCGTGGTCGAAGTTAATCAGAAACGCCTGGTCCTTTTTGTCTTCACGCAGGGTGTGATCGACGAAACTCGAACTGGCGCTGCGCTCCTTATCGAGCACCCGCCTCTGGCTCAAGCTGGTGTCCACCAGCAAGCCGACGGTGAGCGGCAGATCGTTTTCGCGAGCAAAGTAGCTGATCGTCTGGGGGCGGCCGTCTTCGTCGACCGTGAAGTCGTCCTTGGTTAAGTTCGAGACGATTTGGCTGTGTTTGTCGCGGACCGTGGCAAACACCGTCACCATGTTTGTTTCCACCGAGATTTTTGGTGGTTCTTGGCCGTACAGGGGCGCGCCGGGCACCAGCAGAAGTGCCGATACCAGCAAGGAAAGTGTGCGCGCAAACTCTGGCGCGGTCCCCGACGTGCGGTTTTTTGCGGTGCGCTTCATGTCCAAGCAGACCAATACTCAATAATCATTCGGTTTTGGCCAGCGGAAAGTTCCAAAATTTGAGTCAGTGGTTGGCGCAGCGGGGGGTCTGCCGACCCAATGGCCGCCACAAATGCCTGGGAGCAGCGGTTCACTTTAGCGGACTAGCTTCTTCCACCTCACGTACGATTTCACGTGCCCGGCGTTCATCGTCTGGCATGACGAAGATTTTCCGGGAACCATCGTCGAATTTGTCGGTACGGGCGTGAATATGATTTTCGCGCAGGCACGACTCGATCATCCAGGTATTTTTCTCGATATTTTCGGACCAGATTTCAACGGTGGCGTCTTCTGGGAACCAATTCCCCGGGTCCCAGTCATCATCGACCTCGTCGGTAGTCGCCGCATCATCTTCCGCTGGCAACTCAACTTCCCGCTGCTCTTCGGCGCCATCAATGATTTCCGGCCGGTCGCTGCCGATTATTTCCTTGGCCTGTTCGTAAAGGTATGGCGGCACTTCAATCCTAAAACTTGCATGAACGCTCTTGAGAGCCTGCTCGTCCTGCTGGAACACCCGGAAGGGGACGTCCGCTGCTCGGAGTCGCCTGCAAACGGCCACGCACTGACCTTGATCTTCGCCTGCCCACACTTCCCGAACGCCGGCTTCGGATATCGCCGCTTCAGGCTCGGGGAGCTGCTCAACCAGATCAATGCCGCAGTCGGCACAACGGGTAAAACCATAACGATATTCAGCTTTGCACTCGGGGCAGAACATGACGGCCCGAGTTTACTATACACCGAGGATATCGAGTGACCGGTGCTGCGCTGCTCCCTGTTCAGCGCTATTCCAAGTAGAAGAGCTCTTTCATCATGCAAACTCCCCGCCGGGCCGAGGGCATCGGTTCAAGCAAGAGGGAACTGCTGACCGGTTGAATCAATAGGGAAATATATTTCACATCTGGTTTGACACCCGAGGCAAACTGCCGCTACAGTTCGCCACGTCCCTGGCGACCGTGGAAGAGAATCCACCACCTCGGCAACGGTCGAACTTGAATTCGAAGTCAGCGCCACACGGAAGCCGGCACGGAGATCAATGATGCGAACCCAGATGAACGGCAGCATGACGGTCCTAGCAGGCGTGGCGGTGACCATCGCGTGCCTACTGCTGTTTACGCTGTTCACGGTCACTGCGTCTGCGCAATCCAACAAGCCCGCAAGCCTCGAATGCGAATCCCTATCCACTCCGATCGGAATGGACGCCAAAGAGCCCTTATTGTCATGGAAACTGCAAGACTCACGCCCCGGCGCGCGGCAGACGGCCTACCAAATTCAGGTGGCTTCCAACAGCGCAGCGCTCGAAACAGGGAAACCGGATATATGGGACAGCGGGCGCATCGAATCAAACAGCTCCATCGGGGTGGCTTATAAAGGACCAGCCTTGGCGCCCAGCAAACGCTATTTCTGGCGGGTGATCGCATGGGATCGCGATGGCCAGCACTACCCAGCCAGCGACGCCACTTGGTGGGAGACCGGACTGCTCGATCAGGGAAATTGGAAGGCCCAGTGGATCGGAATGGAAGAACCTGAGCTGCGTGCGGTGAGAGAGTCAGGCGCTGCGTGGATCACCAACGCCGAAACGGAGGCGCCGAAGGAAGCAGAGAAAACAGAACATGACTTCCGCTTCCATTTCGACCTGACCCAGCCGGTTCGCCGCGGCACTCTGTACGTCACCGGACAAGACTCGGCGGGCGCGTGGATCAATGGAAAACCAGTGCTTGCGGCGCAGGGCCTTCCGGCGTGGCGGCAATTTCCGTGGAAGACATACACGATCCAGGACATCACACAAGTCTTGCAAAACGGAAAGAATCTCGTGGCGATTCAGGTCGTGCATTATGCCGAAGGCCACCGTGGCGGCGGCAACGTAAGCCAGACGCCCATGAATGCAGTGCTGTACGTTGAAGCGGCCGACGGGACGGTGGAAATATTTAAGAGCGGTCCGGAGGGTTGGCGCGCGACTTTGGACGCCACGGGTAATTGGCAAGCTCCCGAATTCAGCGATGCCTCATGGAAGCAAGCAATTCCCTACGTTGCCCCACAGTCCGAAACCCGGCCCGAGCCCCTTGGCAATCCGTGGCCGACCGGCGCAGTGAAGTCTCTTCGCCGCCCGTTTGAAGTAAACAAGCCCGTAGCTTCCGCGCGAATTTATGCCACCGCGCTGGGAGCATACCAGCTCTCCATTAACGGCCACGCAGTGGGCCAAGACATTCTCTCGCCAGGGTGGACGGACTTCCGCGAGCACATGGTCTATCAAGCGTATGACGTTACCGCGGATGTGCAGTCCGGCAAGAACGCGCTTGGCGCGCTACTTGCCCCAGGGTGGTATGCAACGCCGCTGCAGTGGTTTCGCCAGGGCTATAACTACGGGACTACGCCGCCCGCACTCCGCGCGCAGCTAAGGATTGCATACCAAGACGGATCGGTGGATTGGGTGCTGACCGACGAAACCTGGAAGGCGGACATCTCCCCCATTCTGTTCGCGGAAATTTACGATGGCGAAACCTACGACGCTCGCAAGTTGCAGGCGGGCTGGGACACCGCGGCGTTCGACGACAGCCACTGGAAATCGGCGGAGGTGATTCCGGCTCACGAGCCGCAAATCGATTGGCAATATTTCCAGCCGATTCGCGTGGAAAAAACGCTCGACGCTAAGACCTTAACCAATCCGTCCCCCGGCGTGTACATCTACGATTTCGGACAAAATCTTTCCGGCGTCGCACGCATCCGCGCAAAAGGCGCGGCCGGCACCAATGTGAAAATTCGGTTTGCCGAGGTTTTGAACCCGGACGGATCGCTCTACACAGACAACCTGCGCACCGCAAAGGCCACCGACCATTTCATTCTCGCCGGCAAAGGCACCGAGGAGTATCAGCCCACCTTTACCTTCCACGGTTTCCGTTATGCCGAAGTTTCTGGATTGAAAACGAGACCTCAACTCCAGGACGTCAAAGCGGTAGTGTTCCACACCGCTGCTCCGCTCACCGCTACGCTGAAGACCGGCAGCGCTATGGTCAATCAACTTTGGAGCAACATCCTGTGGGGTCAGCGCTCCAACTTCGTGGGCGTCCCCACCGACTGCCCGCAACGCGATGAGCGCTTGGGATGGACCGGCGACGCGGAGGTATTCTGGCGCACTGCCACCTACAACATGGACCTGGCGGCATTCAGCCGGAAATTCGGGGGAGATTTAAGAGGGACCCAAGTGGGTACGGATATGTATGGGATCTTCGCGCCCGGAGTTGTCACTGAGAATCCCGGTTACGCAACGGGGTGGAGCGATGCGGGCGTTATTATTCCCTGGACCTCGTGGATTCAAAACGGCGACACCAGCGTGATCGAAGAGAATTGGGAAGGAATGGAAAAGTATCTGGCGGCAATTCAAGCCGCCAACCCGGACTACGTCAATAAGAAGAGTTACGGCATCGCATTCGCGGACTGGCTCGCGCCCGAAGGCCCCACTCCCGTGGATCTAATTGCCACCGCCTATTGGGCGTACGATGCCACGCTAATGAGTCAAATGGCCCACGCCGTGGGAAAAACGTCTGACCAACAGAAATACGCCGAGCTCTTTGAAAAAATTAAAGCTGCTTTCAATCAGACCTACGTTCGCCCCGATGGCTTCGTCGGCGGCGTGCCGCCACCCCCGGTATTTGCGTCCGGGGTCGACACCACGCTCAGCACCACGCCCGTGGAAACTCAAACCGGCTACGTACTCGCGCTGCACATGAATTTGCTGCCCGAATCGTTACGGAGTGTCGCTGCGAAACGCTTGGTCGATCGCATCGAGGCCAATCATTGGCGCCTGAACACAGGATTCTTGGGTACTCCTTACCTGTTGGCGTCGCTCACCGATACCGGACATGCCGACGTCGCCTATCGCCTGCTTTTGAGCACCGAAAATCCGTCCTGGGGCTATCTGGTTGAACACGGCGCTACCACCATGTGGGAACGCTGGAATGGCGATGCCATGCGCAACGACCCCAGCATGAATTCCTATAACCACTATGCGTACGGCGCCGTCGCCGACTGGATTTATCGCTATGCGGCGGGACTCGAACCGGTGCCCACCGATCCGGGATTTCACAGCATCCTTCTCCATCCCAATTTCGACAAGCGGTTGGGCAATCTGGACTTTTGGTATGAATCTTCCTACGGAACCATTCACTCCGCGTGGTCGATCGCCGGAAATAACGCTACTTGGAACCTAACTATTCCGGCCAACGCGAACGGGAATTTGCCGCTCTCCGCGGAACAAGAAAAATCTTTCCGGCTCGACGGCCAGCCGTTATCCCAAAGCAAAAAAATTCACGGATCGTCCGCCGGCGGCGGTGTCGTATACGAAATTCCCGCGGGGACTTACCAATTCGAAGTGGCCTTGCCGTAACACTTTGACCTGCTCTGCCCCACCTGCCCACGCCGCGGGACCCTGGGGACGATGGGCGCCGCGGTAAAGTAAAAGCCTGTCAGACGGGCCGCTCTCGGTTCCAGGTCGACGGCACATCCACATAAGAACCGTCCAGCGCGGAAATCGAAGGGCACCCGAGCAACTTCAGCGTGCGCTCTACGTCGGCGCGCAGGATTTCCAGAGCACGGGCAACTCCCGCCTGTCCAGCGGCCGCGAGCCCGTAGGCGTAGGCCCGCCCGATCAGCACGGCACGCGCTCCCATGCAGATCGCCTTGACGATATCCCCGCCGCGCCGCACCCCGCCATCCATCAATACTTCAACCTGATTGTTCACCGCAGCCACCACCTCCGGCAGTGCCCGAAGTGTCGCCGAAACCCCATCCAACTGCCGCCCTCCGTGGTTTGAAACCACCACCGCCGCTGCGCCTGCATCTACGGCGCGTCTCGCGTCGTCCCCGGTCATCGTCCCTTTCACAACGATCGGACCTTTCCAGATCTCCCGCAGCCAGCGCATGTCCTCCCAAGTGACCACTGCTCGCGCCAGGGCGGACCCGACGTCCAGCAGCGGCAGAGGCCCTTTTCCCGGCACCACGATATTTTCCAAATTGGGAGTTCCACCATCCATCAGAAACGCAGCGAGCCAACCCGGACGCGCGAGAAATTGATGAAGGTAGGGCAGCTTGGCGAATACCGAGCGGCTCAAGAGCGCTCTCATGCCGTGGCGGATATCCCGTTCTCGATTTCCGGCTACCGCGGTATCAATGGTGATGACCAACGCGGAAAAACCAGATCGCTGTGCGCGTTCCAGGGCCGGTTCAGCTACTTCACGGCCGCCTACCAAATATAGTTGATACCACACCGGGCCAGTCGAAGCGGTTCGCGTTTTTTCCAGTTTGTGGCCGGAGATAGTCGACAATATGAACGCGGTTCCCGCAGCTCCCGCCGCAGCCGCCGCGGCCAGTTCCCCTCGCGGATGCATCATGCGGCTGTAGCCTACCGGCGCGAGAATCGCAGGAAACGACAAATGGAGATCCAAAACACGGGTTTGCAGATCGCAGGCGCCAATGTTAACCGCTTGCCGCGGCCGAAAAGTAACGTCGTCAAATACGCGGCAATTTTCTCTTAGCGTCACTTCTCCATCGGCGCCGCCGTCCACGTAATCAAACACCACTGCAGGCAAACGGCGCTGCGCCATTCGACGCAAATCAGCGATGTTGATCACGCGGGAAGAGAGACGAGAGTTCACTATGTCCGGCTCACCTGCTACTTGTGGATTGCGCTATTGGGGAAGCCCCGCTCGATCGACCTGCCCACGCCTTCGCCGCCGAGCTTGCCGTTCCCAAATAATTTCCGTAGCCCACTACAACCGTCGACGCTATCAGAACCAAAAGGCTTAATCCTACCAGCACCTTGGTGCGAACGCCGACCCCTTTCCATTCCTTCAACGCGATACCCCACAGCGTGCTGAAAATCATGATACTGGCCATATGCAGTGTCCAGCTCGAGAATTTATATCGGCCCATCTGCGTCTCGCCCATGGTGTAGAAAAAAAACTGGAAATACCACGTAGTTCCGGCGAGGGCGGAGAAGAAATAGTTCGAGAGCATCGGCGCCCTGGAAAGGCGCGGCTCCTTCAGCCTGGCCAGTTCGGCCATTTCCTCGGCGGGCGCGTCCGTTACGTTTTCCAGGATCGCTTCGACCCGGCGCGCGGGTACCGCTTCGCTCGCTTCAGAACTGAAATACTGATGGCCGGTCCGGTTGCGGATATTCAGAATGACGCACCAAACAAAGTTTGTTGTGAATCCTCCGAGCAGAAGCACCACCAACACCGGAAGCCCCTGCCACAGTGTGGAAGTGCCGTGACCCAGTGTGATTGCTTTAATCGGATCGCCGGCGGCCAATCCGTAAGCAAAACAGGCGCTCATCACCCCTGAAAATGTGGCTACCACCAGGCCCTTCTTAAGGTTGAATTCTTTGATCGAAGCGCGCTTTTGCTCCTCGGACATCTCTTTCTCTTTTGACATACCCGCCGCGCCCGCAAATACAATCCCCAACAGGCAAATTCCCACTCCCGCCAGAATCGTCAAACCTGAGGTTGTCCCAAGCACTTCTGTGGCGAACTGCCCGCGAAAAATGGGCGGCATCAGCGTTCCGAACGCGGCGGTGTAACCTAGGGCTACGGCCATTCCGAGCGACATGCCCAGATAACGCATGGTCAACCCAAAGGTGAGTCCGCCCAATCCCCACAGCACACCGAACGTGTAAACCCAGAACAGGCTCTGCGCCGGCGCCTCGCGCAGCACACCCATCAGATCGCTGGTCATGAATGTGGCCAGGACCCACGGCGCGATGATCCAACTGAAAAATCCACCTACCAGCCAATACGTTTCCCAGGCCCAGACCCGCACCTTGCGGTACGGGACGTAAAAACTCCCGGACGCCAGTCCGCCGAGCCAATGAAAAAAAACGCCGAGGATCGGGTTTGGTCCCACCGATGTCCTTTCGACTGTTAAAGGAAACTTGTGAACTCAAGATGACCGGCCGCACAACAGCCGGCTAGACACAACGGGCGACTCTAGTTCGCTTGCGCCGCAGCGTCAATACAAAAGGCGTGGCTTGATTGAAATTGGAACGAACCATCCTCCCTACGTTATACTCATTCCCGTTGCCGTATCATTTTGTGGCTTGCTTGCGGGTTGGCGATGTTCTTCTGCCGCGAATTTGGGTGGCTGCCGGTCTGCTGCGTCATTTCCAGGGGCCTAATGAAGATCCAGGAAACACTCCGCTATCTGGAAGATCGCTGGGACGACCGTATCGCCAACGCCCTGGACGACGCGGAACTCCTGCGTTACCGCTCCAACCTGCTGGGCTCCGATCTTCGCATCACCAACTTTGGCGGGGGCAACACCAGCTCCAAGATTGTCGCCAGTGATCCGCTCGACGATTCTCAAAAGGACGTTTTGTGGATCAAAGGCAGTGGCGGTGACATCGGCAGCATTCAGCGCTCCGGCTTTGCCACTCTCTATCTCGACAAACTGCACGCCCTTGCGGGACGCTACCGGGGCGTCGATGTCGAAGATGAGATGGTAGCCATGTACCCGCTCTGCACTTTCGGCAATAACGCCGTGGCGACCTCCATTGACACTCCCCTCCATGCTTTCCTTCCCTTCAAGCATGTCGACCACCTGCATCCAGACTGGGGCATCGCGTTGGCCGCGGCGGCCAACGGCCGGGAGAAGATGGAGGAGTTCAACCGGATCTATTCCCACAAACTGATCTGGCTGCCCTGGCAGCGGCCAGGCTTTGAGCTTGCCATGATGCTCCGCGAGACCATCAATCGAACCCCGGACTCCGACGGTATCGTCCTGGGCGGCCATGGTCTCTTTACTTGGGGAAATACCCAACGCGAGTGCTACCTGAATACCCTGACGATCATCGACCAACTCGGTCAGTTTGTGTCGGACCATCTGGAACGGCGTGGAACCAAGCTGTTTGGCGGCTCCCGGACTGCCGTTCTTGAGAATCATCTCTCACTGGCGCAGCAGATATTTCCATTCTTGCGTGGCCGCGTTTCCGCCAAACAGCGCCTGATCGGCAATTTCAACGATCTTCCGGAGGTGCTCCGTTTCGTGAACTCGGCGGATGCCCAAAAGCTCGCGCATCTCGGAACCAGCTGCCCCGACCATTTCATCCGTACCAAGATCCGCCCGCTGTTCGTACCTTGGGAGCCGCAAGCGGACCTCTCCGGGTTGCGCCTGGCGATTGATGATGCTCTCCAGCACTATCGGCAAGAGTATGCCGCCTACTATGCATCGTTCGCTCAGCCCGACTCTCCCAAAATGCGCGACGTTAACCCTACCGTTGTGCTGGTGCCCGGCATCGGCATGTTCAGTTTTGGCAAGAACAAGACCGAAGCTCGCGTCACCGGCGAGTTCTATACCAACGCAATTCACGTCATGGAAGGCGCCAGCGCCTTGGGTTCCGGTTCCGCACCGGCCGTTCTGCCGCAGGCCGGCCCAGCCGCGAAGACTGAAGCGTTCAGCGTTTACTCCAATTACGTAGCTCTGCCTCCTTCGGAGGCATTTCGAATCGAATATTGGCAGCTGGAGGAAGCAAAGATCCGCCGGCAACCGCCAGAGAAGGAACTGAGCCGCCAGATTTGCCTGGTGGTCGGCGGCGGGAACGGCGTAGGCCGTGAGACGGTGCTGCTCGCAGCGCATCGCGGAGCGCATGTGGTGGTAGCCGATAAGGATCTGGACGCAGCGAAGGGCGTTGCAGCGGAAGCTCAAAAAATCGCCAGCAAGGAAACCGCTATCGCGGCCGCCATCGACGTTCGTGACCGGGAATCGATCCGCCAGGCGCTACACCAAGCGGTCGCCACCTATGGTGGCTTCGACATTATCGTCAACACCGCCGCAATTTTCCCTTCATCGCCGGATGGCCAGATCACCGACGCCCAATGGGGCCTGACCCTGGATATCAACGTCACCGCAAATCATCGTCTGATTGAAGAAGCCGCAAAAATACTACGGGAACAAGATCTAAACGCGAGCGTGGTGCTGGTCAGTTCGGCCAACGCGGTCGTCCCTAAACACGGAAGCGAAGCCTACGACGTAAGTAAGGCCGCGGTGAACCATATCATTCGCGAATTCGCGATTTCGCTGGCGCCGAAGGTCCGCGTGAACGGGATCAGCCCGGCGACCGTGGTCAAAGGCTCGACCATGTTTCCGCGCGATCGGGTCATCGCTTCGCTCGCCAAGTATTCGATTCCTTTTGAACACGGAGCGTCGGACGAACAGCTCCGGTCCGCCCTCGCGGAATTCTACGCGAAGCGTACGCTTACTCAGCAACCCATCGATCCCCAGGATTGCGCGGCGGCGATCCTGTTTCTTGCCGGACCACAGTCGCGTTGCACCACCGGTCATCTGATCCCGGTGGATGGCGGCCTGACGGAGGCTTTTCTTCGCTAGCCCGGCGTTTTCTTGGCCGAGGCTTTGGGTTAGTTGAGGGTAAGCGAAATTCTATGGAGTCAGCGGCAAACCGGAAGGCTTTAGTTGCGATCGATTTGGGCGCACAGAGTTGCCGGATATCCCTCCTCCGTTGGAACCGAACCGTGCCAGAGATCGAGGTGATTGATCGTTTCTCGAACGCACCGGTTTCAACCAACGATGGCCTGCGCTGGGATATCGAGGCAATATTCGACGGGGTGGTAACCGGCTTGCGTTCCTGCGCCACCCGTGCGCCAGAGGGCATCGCTTCGATCGCGGTCGATGGCTGGGCAGTCGATTACGTACGACTGGACGCCACCGGTAATCCAGCCGCACTTCCCTTCTGCCATCGAGACCCGCGAACCGAGGCCGCGGAGCGCAAAGTCCACTCGATCTTGCCTCCTGCTCGCCTCTATTCGCTCACTGGAATTCAGATCCTGCGAATCAATACGCTCTACCAGTTGTACGCGGATAAGCTCGCAGGTTTGAATCCGAGTTTGCCGTGGCTAAATTTGCCCGAATTCATTACCTATCGTCTCGGTGGCAAGCGTGTGAGCGAATACACCAATGCAACTCATTCCGGACTTGTCGAGCTGGGAACTCATCGCTGGTGCGACGAAATCTTTCGGGAGTTAGGCTTGGATCTCTCGGCTGCTCCGAAGATTGTCCCCAGTGGCTCCGTCCTTGGTCCCGTGTCCGGTGACCTCTCTCATCTCCCGGCATTCCGTGAAACGCAAGTCATCGTCCCAGCCTGCCACGATACGGCGTCCGCGGTCGCCGCGATTCCTGCCGCCGGCGACGACTGGGCGTTCATAAGCTCTGGGACGTGGTCATTGGTCGGGACGGTATTGGACTCGCCTTGCGTAAACGACGATGCGCGAACCTTGAACTTCACCAACCTCGGCGGTGTGGGTGGGAAGATTTGCTTCCTCAAGAACGTCAATGGCATGTGGCTGCTGCGGCAGTGCATGGATGAATGGGACCTGCAGGGTAAGCGTTGGTCGCTGCCTGACCTGCTCTTGCGGTGCGCGTCCCTACCGTCGCCTCCGGCTCTCATCAACGTGGATGATCCACAATTGATGTTGCCCGGTAACGCCATCGCCAAGATCAAGGCGCAGCTAGCGGGACTCGGGCAGCCAAGCTTCGGCGGCGATGACGCCGCGATCTTGTCGCTGGCCAATACCGTCTTGCACAGCATGGCCGCGCGCTATGCCGAAGTGCTTTCTTCGATCGGGGCGCTCACTGGGAAAAGGCTGAGGCGCCTGTTCATCGTCGGCGGAGGAAATCAGAATACCTTGCTCAACCGTCTGACTGCGCAGCATACTGGCTTGGAAATCATTCTCGGTTCTACGGAAAGCACTACCATCGGCAACTTTGCCATCCAGATGGCGGCTCTCGAGCGCGACCGAAAATCCTCCGGAGGGGTTAGCGCGGAATCGGTCGCGAAGTGGGCCGAGCAGATGTCGGTCGGTTCCCTGGCGATATCGAATTATCGCCAGGCCAATTGATGTCAACCGATCACAGCGGATGCAATATGTCGAACGGAGACTTCGCTATGACGGACAAGTCTGTCGAAGTTGTGTGGAATGCGCTAAACAAGTTCAACGTCGAGCTCCCTTCCTGGGGATTTGCCAATACTGGCACGCGATTCGGGAAGTTCATTCAGCCGGCGGCGGCGACAAACATCGAAGAGAAGTTCAGCGATGCCGCACAGGTTCGCGCGGTCACCGGGGCCTGTCCGACCTTGGCACTTCACGTCCAGTGGGACCTGCCCAATGGCGTGAAGGATGTTGGCAAAGTCGAGAAGTTAGCGCAGCGCTTCTCCATTCAACCTGGATCGATCAATCCCAATATTTTTCAGAATCAGGAATACAAATACGGCTCGCTCGGCAATCCGGATCCGGACATTCGCCGGACAGCGGTTCGCCACATCCTAGAATGCGTAGAGATCTCCGACGCTCTGGCCACGCGGGATATCTCCCCGTGGTTTGCGGACGGTTCTAATTATCCCGGCACGCAAAATATCCGCAAGCGCATTGGCTATTTCGAAGAGGGCCTGAAAGAAATCCACGCGGCGATGAAGCCCGGGCAGCGTTTGCTGATCGAATACAAACCCTTCGAACCCGCCTTCTACCACACCGACATAGCCGATTGGGGCATGGCGTATCTCCTGGCGAAGGACGCCGGGCCACAGGCGTTCGTGCTGGTGGATACCGGACATCATTATCAGGCGCAAAATATCGAACAGATCGTTGCGTGGCTCCTTCACAAAAACATGATTGGGGGATTCCATTTCAACGATCGGCGGTACGCTGACGATGATTTGACGCTAGGTTCGATCGACCCCTACCAGATTTTCCGAATCTTTCACGAAATCAGGATGTTCGAGTGGGAGACCCAAAGCACTGCGGACATCGCCTACATGGTCGACCAGAGTCACAACCTTAAGGGAAAGATCGAAGCGATGATCCAGACCGTGTGCACCGCGCAGGAGCTTTACGCGCGCGCCGCTCTTGTCGATCATGAACGGCTTGCGAAGCTGCAACAGGATTGCTCGCTGGTGGATGCGGAGGAAACTCTGCGCGGCGCGTTCTGGCAAGACGTCCGGCCCGCGATTCGCGAATGGCGCAAAGCCCGCCGCTTGCCCGAGGATCCCATGCAGGCTTTTCGTTCGAGCGGTTACCTGGAGCGGATTACGCGGGAGCGGGCCGAGAGGAATATCGGAGCTACCGCCAGTTACGCTTAAGCAGGCGTTGCCTACACGTAAGCCCACAGTGTGGGCAATCACTTTTCCACACCTAGAGCAAAACGCCTACCCTTCCCAAAAACCGGGAAGAGTGGGCACCCGGAACAGATAGAACCGTAGAACCGTGAAACCGATTCACGGCACTCGCACTGGAATCGAGTAATCGGATGAAGGCGTGCGCACCTGAATGGTGGTCTTTCCCGGCCCTACGGCGGCGCTCACCGTCGCGACGCGTGGCGGCGGAACTAAAGGCAGTCTTGCTGGATTTGGTGAGCTCTTCATTCGAGCCGCCAGCAAAGGCACCGAGCAGCCGCGCCGGAATTTCGTCACCCACGCGCGCGAACTGGATCAGCGCTGGCTCGGCCCAGATTCCGACCGGCTCCTCGGATTTTTCCAGGTCGATGGTCACCGCCTCCGATTGCACTTCACCACCGGAAACTCGCCCCATGGCCGTAAGGCGGTAGGTTCCTGGCTGCGTGTCTGCCGCAATCCACACCTGAAATTGGATCGGACGAGATTCGCCTTGGCCGCGCGCCATAATTCCAGCATGGCGGGAATTACGGAGAGGCGGCGCGGTACGCGGCAGGCTCAGCTCTCGAATGATTCTTCCGGCTCGGGGAGTTGGTCGCCTTCGCGGGCGAACCACACATACAGCGTGGGCAAGATGAAGATGCTCATCACCAGATTCACCATCAGGCCGCCGACGATCACAATCGCGAAAGGGCGCTGTGAATCGGAACCGATGGCGCGGGAGAGAGCGGCGGGTAATAAGCCGAGTGTGGCCACCAGCATGGTCATCATGATCGGACGAAGCCGGAGGACCGCGCCTTCGATTGCGGCAACCTCGATAGGGTGGCCCGCGGCGCGAAGCTGATTGATATATTCGAGCATGATGACCCCCGCTTGGACGGAGACGCCAAAGAGCGCCAGAAAGCCGACGCCGGAGGAAACGCTGAAATGAGTTCCGGTAAATAACAGGGCTAAGAGCCCTCCCACGCTAGCCATCGCCACCGTGGCGAGGATGAGCAGGGCCCACTTGGGGGAACGAAACATCGTATAGAGAATGATGAAAATGAGCAGCACCGTCAACGGCACGATAATGAGCAGGCGTGCTTGGGCGCGCTTTTCACTCTCATATTCTCCTTCCCACTCGATGTGATACCCCCGCGGCAGCTGAACCTGCTGGCTCACCCTGCGCATTGCTTCTTCCACCGCGCCCCCCAGATCGCGGCCACGGACGCTGTACTTGATGGCGACGTAGCGTTCGTTGCCTTCGCGGTAAATTTCAGAACCACCGTCACGCTCCTCGATCGTGCAGAGCTGGGCGAGCGACACACGTTCGCCGGACGGGGCCAATAAACGAATGTTCTCGATAGCTTCCTCGGTAGTGCGGAATTGCGGGAGGTAGCGCAGCACCAGGTCGTATCGCGCCTCGCCTTTCAGCACTTGAGTAAGGGCAGTGCCTCCGACCGCGGTTTGGATGGCATCCTGGATATCCGCGACGTTGATTTGATAGCGAGCGGCGCGATCGCGATCCACTTCAAAGTTGATGTTCGGTTGCCCCAGAGCGTGAAAGACGGCAATGTCCTCAGCCCCCCTCACCTGGCGCATCACCGCGACGATTTGATCGGCTTTCTCCTCAAGAACTTTCAGGTCATCGCCATACACTTTGGTGGCGAGTTCACCCTTTACCCCGCTGACCGCCTCCTCCATGTTGTCTTCGATGGGCTGGGAGAAACCCCACACCACGCCCGGGATTTTGCTGAGTTCCCGGTTCATCGCCGCGATCAGTTCGTCTTTGTTTTCGTGGAAAACGGGCCGCCACTGTTCTTTCGGTTTCAAATCCACGAAATATTCGGTATTGAAAAAACCGGTGGTATCCGTGCCGTCATCCGGTCGCCCCACTTGGCTGGTACACTGCGGCACTTCGGGAAAAGAGCAAAGGATTACGCGAGCTTGATTGGCCACCCGGATACCTTCGGTGGGTCCAGTGCTGGGTGCTAGAGTGCCACGCACCCAAAGGGCACCCTCGTCCAGGTGCGGCAAAAATTCGGAGCCGATCACTCCGCCGAACATAAGATACGCAGCGACGCACAAACTGAATCCGGCGACGCCCAAGGTTATAGGGCGATGCTCGATGGCCCAGCGAACTGCTTTGCGGTATCGCTCGGTGAGAAAGATGAGGACCGGGTTGCGCCACTCCCGCATATTTCTGGAAAACAGAAAGCTGGAGAGTACCGGTGCAACCAGCATGGAATATATCAAGGCGCCTAGCAGCGCGAACGCTACGGTCCAAGCCATCGGCTTGAACAGCCGCCCCTCGACGCGTTGCAAGGTGAAGATCGGCAGGTATGCGGTGACGATGATGGCGATCGCATAAAAGACGGGACGCTGGACTTCGTGAGCAGCCTCGCGGATCACCTCGAGGGCGGTTTTCGAACCGTTTTCGTCGGATGGCCGCCCCATATGCCGGACAATGTTTTCGACCATCACTACCGCGCCGTCGACCACCATCCCGAAGTCCAGCGCGCCAAGCGACAACAGGTTTGCGGGAATGTGCTTCAGGCTGAGACAGGTGGCAGCGAACAGCAAGGAGAACGGCACGGTAACGGCGACAATAATTGCCCCGCGGGCGTTGCCCAGAAACAGCAGCAGTACGATTACCACCAGAATGATGCCTTCGGCGAGGTTGTGGAGCACGGTATGGGTGGTGAAGTGCACCAAATCGCTGCGATCGACGAACGGAATTACCTTAACGCCGGAGGGCAAAATGTAGTCGTTCAGCTCTTTGACCTTGGCGTGAATCCCCCGGAGCGCCTCGTCCGCGTTGGCCCCTTTTCGCAATAGAACGATGCCGGAGACCACATCGTCGTTATCGATGATCTTGCCGTCTTCGCGATGAATCGCCCGCGCAAATTGCCCCAGCCGGATCTTCGAGCCTTGCAAGACCACGGAGATGTCCCTAACGCGCACCGGAGTACCGTTCTTGGTGGTGATCACCGTCTTTTCGATATCCTGCACGTTTTTGATCAGGCCAACTTCCCGAAGATTCACTTGCTGCTCACCGGATTCGATGAAGCTGCCGCCGGCATTCACATTGTTGTTGGTGAGCTGCTGCTCGACCTGCGACAAGCTGAGCCCGTAGGCGATCAGTTTGTTGGGATCGACGCGTACCTGATATTCGCGAGTGGGACCGCCAAAGCTGGAGACGTCGACCACATCGGGCACGCCCTTAAAGTTTTTCTCGACGACCCAATCCTCCAGCGACTTCAACTCCATCACGTCGTACTCGGGATTGGTGCTGTGCAGTGTAAAAAAGTAGATCTGTCCGACCGGGCTCCAGTCAGTGCCCATTTGGGGGTTGATCCCAGCCGGCAATGTGACTTGGGAAAGCCGTTCCAGGACCCTCTCCCGATCCCAGGCGTTAGCCTCTTCGTCGTCGAAAATCAGCTTGAGGTCGGAGAGCCCAAAGAGCGAAAACGAACGCAGATGGGTGATGTGGGGAATACCACTCATTCCGATTTCTAGCGGAATGGTCACCTGCTGCTCGATTTGTTCCGCGGAAATTCCGGGCCACTGGGTGATAATCTCGACGTAGTTGTCGGCTACGTCCGGATACGCTTCTATCGGTAGCTGATGGAACGAAATTGCGCCCCAACCAAACAGCAGGACCGCCGCTGCGAGCACCAGAAAACGGTTTTCCAACGCAAAATCGACCAGCTTACGAATCATTTCCCATTCCTCACGGGAAGTCCGTGCTTAGGATGTCACCGATTGTCGTCTGCGTGGAGCAAAGGGAGCGTATTCGTTACCACTCTCTGGCCGGCGGCAGCATGGATATGGTCTCCGGTAGTTAGTTCGGGAGAGTCCCTACTTGCTACTTCCAACGGTAGCCTTTGTTGGTTCCGAAAAAGCTATATACGCGGTCGAATTTGATCGTGTAAACGCGAAATCGCATATGCCGGAACCGCTCCGTGCACTTTTAGTTTTCCAGCCACGGAACGGCGCCGCCGCAAACACCCCGGGACGAATAAAACCCAGACGTGATCTCGCGTATTTACCGCATTTTCATCTTAGAACAAGTGCGGCCCAGATTGCGAACGCAAGTGCAGGCGCGTTTCGGCCCGGGTGGGGATATGCTTCACATTCTAGGCTGGTGCCGAGGGATGCCCGATCGACGGGGCGAACGATAGAGAGCAATCGTGGGTAGGCAACGCGACCAACTCGTTTATGGAAGATTCCTTGTTCCGACGGCCTCGCGCATTTGTTCGAGGGCCAGCGCGTAGGCCGCGAGCGCCTGCCGGTAGGCCAACTGGATCGCCCGGTAGCTTCGTTCCGCGTCCAGAAAGTCCAGCAGACTGGCCGCACCACGCTTGTACGCGTATTCGCTGATGTCGCGGGACTTCTCTGATTCTTCGAGATAACCCCCGCGATACAGGACCATGATTTCGTCGTTCGCATGCAGCGTCTCGTAAGCGGTATTAACATCGCCCACCACAGTTTCGGCCGCTGCCAATTCCAACTCTTGCGCTTGGGTCAGCGCGTAGCGGGTACGCGCGATTTCCCCTTGGTTGCGGTCGAAAATCGGCAGGTCGATGCTGCCGAATATCGATAACGAGCTATACCCAGACACGTGGCTGTAATCCACCGCGCCCGTAAAATCTTTTTTACCGTTGGCCTGGGCTAGCTTAATCTGGCTCTGCGCCGCGGTGATTTCTTGCTGGGCTGCGCGCAAGTCCGCGCGCTGCTTCAGTGCCATCGCCGCCAGATCTTCTTCCTTGAGATTTAGCGGTTGGTATTCCAAATCCCCAGCCACGTCAAAATCCGCCGGCACCGATTCGTAGCCCAGAAATTCCCGCAGACTCACCAGCGACGTCGCTCGCGACATCCGCGCATTGGCCACATCCGATTGGAACTGCAGCAATTGCAGCTCGATCTTCAGATAATCCGCTTCGCTCATGTCGCCCGCTTGGTAGCGAGCCTCGCTGATATCCACCGTGTTCTGAAAACTCTTCACATCCTGCAGCGCCAGATCGAGCGTCGATTCCGCCAGCTGCACGTTCACGAACTGGGTGGCCACCGAAAAGGCCAGGGTTCGCTCGTTGTCGTCCACCGTGGATCGCGTCACCGCAGTCGCATCCTGCGCAGCTTCCAGGCGGCGTTGCCGCTTTCCTCCCCGTTCGAAGAGGTAGCTGATGCCGACGTCGAATTGCGAAATCTCGTTGACGTAGTTGTTCGTGAAACTCCCCGGCTGGAAAATCGGCAGGAATTGGCTGTCCGCGGAAAGCGTCGGATTGGGACGAAGATTGGCGGTGATCTCCTGGGCCTGATCTTGCTGGATGGTAGTGCGCGCGGCCTTCAATGAATGGTTATGGTCGTGGGCCATCTGCACGGCCTGGTCCAGAGTTATTTTCACCGGGCCTTGCGCGTAGAGCGCGCCGGCAAACAGCAGGACCGCCGCTGGGAGCGCCAGACGGCGGCTTTCCAATGCAAAATCGAGCAGGCTACGAATCATTTCCATTCCTCTCGCCCAGTTCATACTTAGGATTCACTGATTGTCGACGGTGTTCTGCAGACCTAACGCGTTGGTTACCACTTTCTGGCCCGGCTGCAGACCGGATACGATTTCCTGCATTTGATTCGGGAGGGTGTCGCCACCCACCACCTCCAACCGCCGGAATTTGTTGTTGCCCACTGGGGTGTAGACCCAGTCGCGATCGTGCAGATGCAAAATCGCGGATGCCGGCACCACTCCGTGGACTTGCTTCTTCAAGCCATGGAAGGTCACCGATGCAAACATCCCCGGGCGCATGAATCCCGGATTGTGGACCTCGATCCGAACTTTGCCGGTGCGAATGCTCGGATCCAGAACCGCACCGATGTTGCTGATGTTGCCCTTCAGGGTCTGGCCGGGATAAGCGTTCAGCCGGATGTCGGCGGTCTCTCCGAGGCGCACCGTGGGGAGGTCGTTCTCGTAGACATCGCAGATCACCCACACCGATGACAAGTCCGAAATGGTAAAGGGGTTGGGGGAAGAGAGGCCTTGGACTCCCGCGGCGTTGGTCACCTGTTGGTCGGTGATCACCCCCGAAACCGGAGCGACGATATCGACGATGCCGGTCGGATGATCGGGATCGTTGCCCAGAACCCGCAGATGTTCCGCGGTAGTTTCGACGTCGACTTTGGCCTTGTCTTCCGCGTCCTGCGCCACCTGCAGGTCGTTCAATGCGATAGCCCCGTGCGCGTACAAGTCTTTGCTGCGGTCAAGCTGTTTGTGTAGCAGGACTTCATCGGCCTGCGCTTTGCGATAATCGGAAAACGCGCCGGAGACGTCGGGGCTTTGAACGCGCATCAGGAGCTCGCCTTTTTTCACGGTGTCGCCCAGACGCGCCCGAATATCGACGACGCGTCCGGACGCCAGCGAAATGACCGGTACCGTCCGCGAGATATCGGGGTTCACCGTGCCGGTGACCACCAACTGGGACGTGCTTTCGTGGGTGGTCACTTCGCTAACCGGAAACTGATCGGCATGATCCACCTGGATTACGTTCAGATCCTGCTGATGCTCGACTTGAGCGGGTGGCGGCGCTTCCCTGGCGGGGTCTCCCTGGCCACTGCCGCACCCGCCGAACATCAGCATCGCGGCAAATGGCATTGCCAGTATTCTGCACTCCGTGCGTTTCATGGGAAGACCTCACGTCTGGCTGCAAGATTCAGTTCAGGCCGCGGCATCAAATCCCTCAGCAACCTACGTTGCTCCTGCTCATGGCCGGTCGCAGTTTTCAGTCGGCGCAAATTTCTGATCTCTACTGCTGCGCTTTACCGGCTCCAGTCGAGCGCGTCCTTCCTTGACGTAGCCTGCGAACCGCATCGCCAACTCTCGAATTCGGTCGGCTTGGCGCCGCTCAATGGCCTCGATCGGAATCAAGTCCGTTCCCACCCCGATTGCGGTGGCCCCCGACAGTACGAAATCCAAGGCGGTTTGCTGGTTCACTCCTCCCCCGGCAATCAACGGAATCTGTGACAACGAGGCGTGCAACGCCTTGATGTACTTGGGGCCGCCCACCGGTGCGCAGGGGAAGACCTTGACGAAGTCAGCGCCTGCCCTCCAGGCGGTAAGCACCTCGGTCGGCGTCAATGCACCCGGCAAGACGGTGATGTTTTGTTTGCCCGCGAACTCTACGATCTCCCGGTCGAATCCGGGCGCGGTTAAGAAGTGTGCGCCGGCGTCGACACATTGCCGCGCGGTGCCGATATCCAGAACGGTCCCCGCGCCAACCATCATTTTGGGGTGGTATTGAACCAAGTGGGAGATTAAATCGACTGCGCCCGGCACGGTCATGGTGATCTCGACGATTGGAATTCCGCCGCGGGTAACTGCTTCAGCGGCAAAGTGAGCTTGCTCGGCAGAAGAGACTCGAATTGCGGGAATTATCGCTATGTCCCTGATGAGAGCGCAAACTTCGGCTTTGTTCATGTACAGGTTTCCTCCCCGCCGCCGGCAGACAACCAACCGGAGCTGCCCCACCGTACCATTCTATGTTCGATTGGGTCCAAGACCACTAGCCTCACTGGCCGGGGTATTTCCATCACGATTCCTCACCCTCAGGCACTGGAAGCTGATCGCCACTCGCTGCAAACCAGACATACAGGGTAGGCAATAGAAAGATGCTCATGACCAGGTCGGAGATCAGTCCCCCAACAATGACGATTGCGAAAGGGCGCTGCGAATCTGAACCGATCCCGTGAGACAGCGCAGCGGGAAGAAGTCCCAAGGTGGCGACCAACATCGTCATCAATATAGGCCGGAGCCGCAACACTGCCCCTTCCACCGCAGCTTCCTCCGTGGAGTAGCCTTTGGCTCGGAGCTGATTGATATATTCCACCATGATGACACCGGTTTGGACCGAAACGCCAAAGAGCGCGAGAAAGCCGACACCGGACGAAACGCTGAAGTTGGTGTGGGTAATGAGCAATGCCAGCAACCCGCCAATTCTAGCCATGGCCACGTTGGTAAGGATGAGAAAAGCCCATTTCATCGATCGGAACATGGTGTAGAGGATGATAAAAATCAACAAGATGGTGACGGGCAGGACCAGCAGCAGCCGGTGCTCGGAACGCTTCTCGCTCTCGTATTCACCGGCCCAATCAATGATCTGCCCGGGCGGCAATTTCACGGCCGCGTTCACTTTGCTGATCGCTTCTTCTACCGTGCTTCCCAGATCCCTGCCTCGCACGCTGTACTTAATTGCGACGTATCGCGAGTTGGCTTCACGATAGATTTCCGAACCTCCGTCAGTCTCGGTCACCTTGGTCAACTGGGCGAGGGAAACACGCTCGCCGGTTGGTGCTAGCAAGCGAATCTTCTCGATCGCTTCCCGGGTATCGCGATATTCGGGCAAGTAGCGCAGGACCAGGTCGTATCTTTGCTCGCCAATGAGCACTTGGGTAAGCGCATTGCCGCCGACCGCGGTCTGAATGGCGTCTTGGACATCCGAAACATTGATTCCGAAGCGAGCGGCTTCATCGCGGTCCACCGCAAAGTCGAGATTGGGCTGACCCAGAACACGGAACAGGCCAAGGTCCTGCACCCCTCGAATATCCTTCATGACGTTGACGATCTGATCTCCCTCGGCCTCCAGGGCTTTCAGATCGTCACCATAGATCTTTACGGCCAGCGCGCCTTTGACGCCGCTCACCGCTTCTTCCAGGTTGTCGGAGATCGGCTGGGAGAAATTCCAGATGATTCCCGGATTCTTTTCCAATTCGCGATTCATGGCGGCTATGAGCCGGTCTTTGTCCTGGTGGAAGACCGGCCGCCACTTTTCCTTGGGCAGCAGGTCGACGAAGTACTCGGTATTAAAAAAGCCAGTGGTGTCTGTCCCATCATCCGGGCGACCGATCTGGTCGACGACTTGCGGGACCTCCGGAAAAGAAGCGAGCACTTCGCGGGCGCGTTCGGCGATACGTGCACTGTCGGTGGGCCCAGTGCTGGGGGCCAAGGTACCGCGGACCCAGATCGCGCCCTCATCGAGATGGGGTAAAAACTCCGATCCGATCACGCCGCCGAAAGCCAAGTAGATTGCACATAGGAATGCGGCCACGGCGACTCCAACCGTCAACCAGCGGTTGCGAATCGCCCATGCGACATCTTTTCGATAGCGTTCGGTCAAAAATTTCATGAGCGGGTTTTCCCATTGCTGCACCTCTTTTCGAAACAAGAAGCTGGCCAGCGCAGGCGCAAAAAGCATCGAAAAGAGCAGAGCTCCGAGCAGCGCAAATGCTACCGTCCAGGCCATTGGCCGGAATAACTTTCCTTCCACTCTTTGCAAGGTGAAGATGGGCAGATACGCCGTGATAATGATGGCGATGGCATAAAACACGGGCCGCTGCACTTCGTGCGCCGCAATACGAATCTTCTCCAGCAGCGTGCGTGTGCCTTCCTCGGGGCGATGCAGGTGGCGCACGATGTTCTCGATCATCACCACCGAGCCGTCCACCACCATCCCGAAGTCGAGCGCCCCTAAGGACAGCAGGTTCGCGGAAATATGGCGCAAATCCAGGCAAATCGACGCAAACAACAGCGAGAAAGGAATAGTCAGCGCGACAATCAACGCTCCCCGAACATTTCCCAGGAAAATGAATAGGATGAATACGACCAGGAGCATTCCCTCGGCGAGGTTGTGCAGCACGGTGTGGGTTGTGTAATGGACCAAATCATCGCGGTCCAGATACGGAACGATCTTCACCCCGGCAGGAAGAATGTGATCGTTTAGCTGGCCAACCATGGCGTGAATGGCGTCCAGCGTTGTCGCGGTGTCCGCGCCCTTTCGGAGAAACACAATACCTTCGACCACGTCGTCATCGTCGACAACCACGCCATCTGCGCGGTGGACTGCTTTCCCTATTTGGCCGAGACGGATCTTGGGACCTTGCGCGACCACCGCGATGTCTTTGACCCGAAGCGCCGTCCCGTTCTGCGTTTTGAGTACGGTCTTCTCGATATCGGCGACATTCCGGACCAATCCCACGGCACGCACATTCACCTGTTGCGATCCTTGCTCGATGAAACTCCCGCCGGCGTTGGCGTTGGCGTTGGTGAGTTGTTGTTCCACCTGCGCCAAACTCAAACCGTAGGAGATCAACTTGTCGGGGTCGATGCGAATCTGGTATTCGCGGGTGATTCCGCCGAACGATGAATCGTCCACGACATCCGGTACGGATTTCAGGTATTTGCTGATCACCCAATCCTGAATCGACTTCAGTTCCATCACGTCGTAAGCCGGGTTGCTGCTGTGCAGCGTGTACCAGTAGATCGAACCGATCGGACTGAAATCAGGACCGATGCTTGGGTTGACATTGGGTGGCAGGGTGACCTGCGAAAGATGCTCCAGCACCTTCTGGCGATCCCAGTCGTTGTCGGAATCGTCGTCGAAAATGAGATTGACCACCGACAATCCGGCCAGGGAAGCGGAGCGCACATGTTGAAGGTGAGGCATGCCGTTCATCTGGATTTCGATGGGGACGGTGACTTGTTGCTCCACTTCCTCCGCGGCGCGGCCCGGCCACTGGGTAATTACCTGAACCCAGGTGTTGGCAACGTCGGGGTAGGCCTCGACCGGCAGCTTCTTGAACGCGATTGCGCCCCAGACGAAAAGAAGCAGCGCGAGGCTCAAGACGATGAAACGGTTGTTCAGCGACAGGTCGACGATCTTCCGAATCATTACTGTTCCACCGTATTTTGGAATTGCAACGCGTTCCGCACCACCCGTTGACCTGGCGTCACTCCCGAGATGATTTCTTGTGCCCCGCCGGGAAGCATCTCCCCGGCGGTAACCGCCAACCGGCGAAACTGGTTATCCTGGTCTGGCACGTACACCCAATCACGGTCGTGCAAATGCAAGACGGCAGTTGCCGGAAGAGCGGCGCGCGTCTCCTTTTTCTGTCCGTGAAACGTGGCGGTCGCGAACATGCCTGGACGCATCAACCCCGGATTGCGCACCTCGAGGCGCACCTTGGCGGTCCGAATATTGGGATCCAAAATCGCGCCAATATTGCTGATGATTCCGGTGAATGTCTTGTCTGGGTATGCCGTCAGCAGGATGTCGGCCTTCTCTCCGAGGTGCACACTCGAGAGATCGTTCTCAAAAACGTCACAAATTATCCAGACCGTACTGAGGTCGGAGATCGTAAATGGGTTCGGCGAACCCAAGCCCGGGACACCCGCGGCGTTGGTGACCTGCTGATCGGTGATCACCCCGGACACCGGGGCGCGAATGTCGACGATGCCGGTTGGCTGGTCCAAATTAGGGCTGCCCAGGACCCGAAGCTTCTCCGCGGTTGTTTTCACATCGACCTTGGCCTTGGCGTCAGCATCCTGCGCCACCTGCAGATCGTTCAGGGAGATGGCGCCCTTGGCGTAAAGAAGCTGTGCTCGCTCCATTTGGATAGCGGCGAGTTGTTCGTCAGCAACGGCTTTCTGGTAGTCAGAATATGCGCCGGCGACATCCGCGCTCTGGACCCGCATCAGCACTTGGTCTTTCTGGACGCTATCGCCCAGACGCGCACGAATTTCCACGATACGCCCGGTAGCGATGGAGATCACCGGAACGGTGCGGGCAATGTCCGGATTGACGGTGCCCGTTGCTCTCAACTGCGAGGTTGCGGTGTGAGCCACGGCCTGAGTCAGCTCGAATTGGCCGGGATGATCCACCTTGAATAGATCGCGGTCCTCTACCCTTTGGACTTTCAGAGGAGGCGGCGCTTCGGCGTTGATGTCGGGCTTTGATTCACCACAACCTGTGGCGAACAGCGCAAGAAGCAAAGCAGGGATGGCACTTATCCGCCAGTTCATTCGAAGACCTCGCGCCCTACGGCAAGGCGTCAATGTTCTTTGTTCTTTGCGCAGCACGATGACATCACCGCGAATCTGGTAGGCTCTGATTTGTCCGCGTCGCGGATGGTTGCCAGGGCGCATTAGAACCCAGGAATATGAACCGCTTGTAACAGCGACCCCCGTGATACTATACTGGGTATAGTATGTCAAGGAGAATCACCCGTGGCCCATACCTCCGAGGAGAAGAAAAAACTGCTGGTCCGCGTTAATCGCATTCAGGGGCAGCTGCAGAGCATTCGCGAGGCCATCGAGAAAGAGCGGGAGTGCGCCGACGTGCTGCAGCAAATTGCCGCATGCCGCGGCGCGGTCAATGGTTTATTGGTGGAGATTGTGGAAGGGGAAATTAAGTTTCACGTGCTCAGCAAGGACGCTAAAGCGGGCTCGCGCGAAACCAAGGCTGCAGAAGATTTGGTGGAAATCCTCCATCGCTACATCAAGTAATCGGGGGCGGGGGAGAACGATACGCCGACCCTTCGCAAAAGCCAGCAAGAATCGGCCACCCCGAAAAAGATAGAACTGTAGAACCATTAAAACGATAGAACGTAGGTCAGATAGCCAGAAGTTGCCAGCCGAGCTGTGCTCCGGTTGACATGAGTTCCGCAGGAGTTCCCTGCCCTACGTGGGTGGCCAGCAACCGCGCGAAAAGATCCGGTTTGCTCCGCAGCGCGCGAATCACTCGGCCGCGAACGCGCGGGTTACGGCCCAGCCAAAGCATCCAGTTGCCCATCCACCAAGGGCGCCTTTCGAGTTGCCGGTGCGCCCGTTGGTATGGCCTCAGATCGCCCGCGGCCATCGCCTCGGCAAGCAGAAGCGCTTGACGGAACGCCAGGCGCAACCCCTCGCCGGTGATCGCATCTACGCCACCCGAGGCGTCGCCAACCAGGGCGACATTCCCTCGCTGGACATTGCGGAGCGAGCGCATCGCGGTGACTGCACCCCGCTCCCGGCCGCTCAGTTCCGCGCCGCCAAGTTTTTCTCGCAATTCCGGCAATTCCCGGAACGCGCTATCGAACGACGCGTGCTCCGCCCGTTCCGCCATCACCACAATACAAACTTCTTCGCGTCCAATCGGCGTTACGTACGCCTGGGCATGGGGTGACCAATAAATTTCGACGTAGTTGGACCACGGCTTCACACGGTAGTGCCGCCGGCGGGTATACCGCGCTCGGTGTCTCCTAGTTGCCTCCAACCCGCTCCATCGCCGCACCCGCGAACCTTGTCCGTCGGTTCCGACAATCCACCGGGCATGAATCTTTCCGTGGGTGAGTTGTACGCTCTGCGCATCCATGCCGGAAACGGTGGTGTTCCATAGCATTTTCACGCCGCATTCTTCGGCCCGGGCCATTAGTCGTTCATGGAGCAGTGGCCGCCGCAAACCAATTCCCGGCCCTTGTGGAAAATCGGCAGCGACCCGCGCGCCCTGCTGCGCAAAACATATTCCGCGGAATTTCTGTCCTTGTCCCGGGTCGATTTCCACGCCCAAGTCGCGCAAAGCACCCAGTGTCTCCGGCATCATCCCTTCTCCGCACGGCTTTTCAATAGGAGGCGCGGTCCCATCCGCGACGATTGCCTGCAGCCCTTTCTGGCGCGCGGCGATGCCCACTGCCAGCCCCGCTGGCCCGCCGCCGACGATGAATACATCTGTGATTCTTATCGATGAGACCACGGCCCCACCTTTCTGCACTCTAGCGTACACCGCTCGCTTCCCCTCACTACTGTATTCCTGTTTTGCACCGAGGGATGTCCGTTTCAGCACGAGCACTAAGCAAGAGCAGGCCACGCTCTATGTCGCCCCATATCTTATCTGGTGGCCCAGCGAACACACGAACTAGCGCTAAGGATGGCGCTCGGCGCGAACCGCGCTAACCTTTTTTGGCTTGTAGTGAAGCAGGGCGTAGGTATGGCCGCAATTGGCGCGGCGATCGGACTGTGCGGTGCCTGGGCCACCCAGAGGTTGACCAGTGGGTTGCTTTTCGGCATCTCACCAGTCGACTTAGTCACGTTCGCGGGTGGCGCCATCTTTTTGCTCGCGGTCGCCGCAATCGCATGCGCTATCCCTGGCGCGCGAGTGATGCGCATTCACCCGGCAGAGGCGCTTCGCCAAGACTGAGACCGCGAACAATGAGCTTCCGAGTGTTTGGCCGCCTTTCGGGAAGTCATTGCGGGCATCGAGCACCCTCCCATGGGTCCGCTTTGGCCGGAAGACAAGAGAGGACTCGACCCCAAGGAGATACGACGGCTACTGAGGTAAGCTACTTCCCGGTACGCAACTTCGGCGGCCCGCTTAGGACAATCCGAAAAGCATAAGCGTACTTGCCGGGCGCTTCCACCGGGAGCTGGATATGAAGGCCGTCGGCTCGCTGTTCGAAGTGCAGCGGCGGCTCGTAGCCTCGCAACGTGACTGAACCAATTTGGGGGTGACTGCCGTGGGACCCAGCCTTTGAAGACAGCGAGTGGATCACTGCCTCCCCTCCCGCTGGCCAACCTAGTTCGATGGCGTAGAGCACGTTCCCCTGGGTGGTGAACCGGAAATCCTCCGGAGTGAATGCGGCGGTGTCGGTGTCATGAAATGAGCCAGCGGCAATTCGCGTGGGGCCTTCGCCATAGGTCACCCAGGGGCGCGTGCCATAAATCGCGTCACCGTTCACGGTGAGCCACGCGCCAACTTCGCGCAGTATATTCTGCACCTCGTCCGGGATGGTGCCATCCGACCGCGGGCCGATATTCAGCAGTAGACACCCGTTCTTGCTGACAATGTCGACGAGCTGGTGGACGATGAATTGCGGCGACTTGAAAGTGTCGTTCTGGATGTAGCCCCAGGATTTGTTGCTCACCGAAGTGTCGGTCTGCCAGAACGAGGGGCGAATCTCACCCAGTTGACCCCGTTCGACGTCGAGGACCGCGGAGTGCGCCTCGATCGCGAAGTCCTTGTAGTTGATTACCCCGGCATGACCGCTATTCTGGAGCGCCAGGTTGTAGTAAAACGCCGCAAAGCGAGTCAAGTTTGCTCGATTCGACGCCTGCCCAATCCACCAATCGAAATACATTATGTCCGGATGATATTTCTCGACGATCTCCGACGAGCGCGCCAGCCAGTCGTCGGTCCACGCAGAAGAGACGTAGCTAAAATCGTTGGAGAGCGGGGTGCCCTGTTTCGCTTCGAGCCAGGTGTGCGCGGGCCCATAGAAGGCGGCATACGCGGGATCGTTGATGTCCGAGGGGATGGAGCGGCCAACTCCCAGAAAGAAATTATGCTCGATTCGGTGCGAGGAGGCTCCGAAGTGCAGGCCCGCGGTCCGCACCGCTTTCGCCAGTTCCCCAATCACGTCGCGGTGCGGCCCCATCTTGGCCGCGGTCCAATCGCTCAGGCCACTGTCGTACATCGCGAAGCCATCATGATGTTCGGCGACCGGAACCACGTATTTCGCGCCGGCCTCTTTGAACAGCCGCGCCCATGCAGCCGGGTCAAAGTGCTCCGCCTTGAAGAGAGGAACGAAATCCTTGTAGCCGAACTTATCCTGAGGCCCGTAGGTGTCCAGATGATGTGCGTACTCGGGCGAATCTCTTCGATACATATCCCGCGGATACCACTCGCTGCCGAAAGCGGGAACCGAATACACGCCCCAGTGGATGAAAATGCCGAACTTCGCGTCTTTGTACCAATCCGGCGGCTCGTATTTCTCCAAAGATTCCCAGTCCGGACGGAACGGACCGGCGCGGCCGACCCGATCTACTTCCTTGAGCAGGGCGGCGCGCGGGGCGTCAAACTTCGAACAAGCTTTCTGCCAAATCTGGTCGATTACCGCGGGATCTTCGGATGCCGTAGGAGCAGTGGCCGAACGGGGGGCTTGGGAAAACGCCGCGGAATAGAAGACCATGCACGCAGCAACGGCTATTCCCGCAATCTGGGGTCTCCGAGCTAACCGTGAAGTAGACGAAGAGGACATAGAAATCCTTCGTGGAGCAGCCAGCAACCAGCCAGCGTTCCGCATGACCGCTACTTGAGTGACCCGGGAGAATACTATCCCAAGTAGCTCTCCGGGAATCAATATACGGTTCCTACATCACCTCCCTCAAACAAGTAATGTATCGAGATTATTGACGACTGCTCAAATGGCGACAGCGCATCCGCGTGCAAAGACAGTAGATCGCACCGCGGCACAGCGGGCGGAGAATGGATTGGCGAGGCATCCGACACCGCGCGTGTTCATTGTGGACGATCACGCTATGGTGCGGCGTGGACTTCGCGAACTGTTCGACTTCTTGCCCGGCTGGCAGTTTTGCGGCCAAGCCGCTACCGGCGAAACCTGCCTGCGCATTGAGCGAAAGCCCGACATCAATTATCATGGACATTTCCATGCGTGCAATGGGCGGTTTCGAGGCCACCCGGGCGATCCACGCGGCGCTCCCCAAAGCGAAGAGCATTTTGCACACGATCCACAAAACCGCGGAACTGGTTCGCATCGGCCTGGCCCGCCGGCGCCACGGGTTGCGTGTTAAAAACTGACCCGGAAGATCGGATGCTGGCGGCGCTGGAAGCAGTAATGCGAGGCGAGGTAAATGTCGCGCCATCGTTTGGCCCTAAGGCGATTGCCGCGGTTGCGAAAAAAAACACCGGGCACAACAAGATCCCGCATCGTGCCAGAAGCCTAACCACCGCACAGAATGCCGGCGGTTTGCGTGATCGTGGGCGCGCTGTGGAGTAGTGGCGGTCGTTCGCTTTTAGGTTCGTGCCGCCAGTGTGGCCGCGTTAGACGGCAGACCACCACCAGCAAAAAAGCATGCAGCTTATTTATTTCCGTGGGGGCCTTTGGGCGGTTTTTCTTCAACGGCTTCAAACGAAAGGCCGAATCCGAACCGGAACAGGGGATTTTCCATGTCGTGCGGCGTATCTTCGCGGTGCCGCCGCACCGAGGTCATGTCCCGCGGAATGTCAAATGGGGATTTCCCGGTGGCGGCGTAACGCCCAAAAATGATGTCCAAGAGCGCTTCATCGCTCGAGCCGAAGTGCGCCAGCACCGCCGCGACGTTATCGATGAACTCCGACAGAATCGCAGGGCGATCCATGTAGATGCATACAATGGTGGGCTTGCCAAAACCGGCCACTCTCTGAATCGCTTCGAGTGACGATGCGTTTTCGGCGCCGGCATACGCCAACGTGCCTTCGTGCACCAATCTCTCCGCGCCCTCCGCCCCGGGATGCAACGCGTACGGCGCACTCACCTCGACGATGGCGATGTCGGCGTCCTTGGGATCGCCGACCACCGTCCCGTACTTCCCGGCTGCATCCTTCCTCATTCCCTCGACGTAGATTTTGCGTTGCCCCGGGAGTGGCAGTAGCGCCTTATCGTTCTTCAGCAATACGATCGATTTTCTCTGGGCCGCCTCGGCGGCTTCCACCGCTTCCGATTGGGCCGCGGCCGGGATCGCCTGCGCGGGATCGACGTAGGGATTCTCGAACAATCCCATCTCAAACATCGGCCGCAGAATTCTGGCCACCGATGCGTTCAACCGCTCTTGCGAGATGGCGCCGTTCTGCGCCAGCGCGAGAATCACTCGCGGATCGTCCTCGCCGCCAATCTGGTCCACACCTGCATCCACCATCCGGTGGATTTGTTCCGCCGGTGACAGATCCTCCACACCCCACGGCGCGCCCCCCGAACTTTCCGCCATCACCATTCCGTCGTAGCCATATTTCACACGCAATAGGTCGCCCAGAATTTTCTTCGAGAAGTTCATCCCCACCGAATCCATGCCCACCGGAATTGCGCTCCCCGGCATTACCCCACCGGTATGCGCTTCAAACGCCGCACGGAACGGCAGCACCTGATAACCGAAATTTCTGCCGGGATAGACTTCCAGCTTGCCGTATTCGAAATGCGGATCCAGGCCCTCTTTCATCGCACCCTGTCCTGGCCAGTATTTCGTTACCGTCATTACGCTCCGGGGACCAAGCGTATCGCCCTGAAATCCCTCAATGTAAGCCTTCACCATTTGGGCATCGAGTTTGGCGTCCTCCCCGAACGTTCCGCTGATGCCGTTCCAGCGGGGTTCGGTCCCCACGTCCGCTTGCGGCCCCCATATGACCCGGATGCCCATGGCCCGGTATTCTCGGTTGGTGATTTGGCCGTACTGGCGGACCGCTTCCGGATCACCGATCGCGCCGAACGCAATCGGATCCGGCCAGTTGGGAACGCCGGCGGATGCCGAGCCAGTGCCCAATGGCGCGGCCGACGTGGCGGACGGCCACGTGCTCCCGCTACGGTCGGATCGGCGCGGGAAATCCCTGCGCTGCGAACTGAGCACCACCGGAATTCCCAATCGCGAGCCTTCGGCCAGATCCTGCAAGTTATCTGCCCAGCGTGCCGCGATTTCCGGTTTGTCGGACACCGGCGTTTGCATCCAGCGGATATTACGTTCCAGAACCAGGTCACGCGGCGAGGGTCGAAAGCGTAGCGTCTCGACCTGCGGATTGGCTACCGCGCGACCGCCACTGGCGGCTCGATCAAGCACCGCGCCGTCGGGACCGATGAATCCCTCCACGGAGGGATGCAGCATCAGCCCCACCTTCTCCTCAAGGGTCATCCTAGACACCAGGTCCGCAACACGAAGATCGACCGGTAATCGCCAATCCTCGTAGCCGTCAATTTGGCCATTTCGGTTCAAATCCCTGAATTTCAACCCAAACTGGCTAAGAATCGGCGCGTGGTGGCTGGCGATCTTCGGTTGTTGAGCGAAAGCCGGTTGACCGGTGAGTTGATCGGTGCGGGCAGACGAGGCGGCTTGGCAAAACAGAGCTGCCGTCGCGGCTAGCGCAACCGCAGCAACTCCCAAGCGATGGATGCGTTTTTTGAGCATCGGCGCAGGCTCGTCCACACGGTTCTGGAGCCGGGTTGCCTACTCTACTATTCTGGGCCTGAGGGGCTCAATCTGGCACGCGCGATGGTTTTTTGGTGCGTATCTGTCACCACTCGATTACCGTCTAAGTGTCCGGCGAGGGTAGTTATTTTGACACCGGGGCGGCCCGCAATGCTTGTAAGCCTCACAGTATTAAGGTTATCTTACATTGGGGGTGTTGTCTTTGGGGATCCGCACTAGCACCCACCACCGGACAGGTGCAGATGGTTGAAGTCTATCGCAAGGGTGATTTTAAGAAGCCCGATCGACGGCAAGCCGCACGCCCGGAAGACCGCCGCGTTCATCCGCGCTATATTTTCTTTGCGGATTGTGACCTCACCGACCGCACCGCAGGTACCCATTACGAAACGCGGGTGACTGAGCTCGCCATGGGAGGCTGTTTTGTGGACCTCCCCGTGGCCCTCGCGATGGGCACTGACGTCCACATCCGCGTCAGAAAAGAAGATCAGATCTTCGAAGCCGACGGCCGAGCGGTCTACAACCAGAATGCCATGGGAAACGGGATCGCCTTCGTCAGCGTCAGCCCGGAAAGCCAGAAAGTCCTGGAAAGTTGGATTCAAAAACTGGCGCGCTAGGGCCGCCAGCCTACCGCGTAATTCCCGCAAGTGGCCAGCCTAAATACGAAGAATCTCCCGCAAATACAGCGCGAGTCAATTCGTGCGCCCACACAGTCGATCCGATGCCAATGGCACCGAACACGGGGTGTCACGATATGCCACGCGCTGCCGCTATCCCAAAAATGAAGCCGGGGGCTTCGCTGAGGGGGCAAAGCCTCCCGGCCATTTCTCGCCCATCTCCGCAGTGGCTGGGCAAGAAAACCGTTAGGCTGCCGACTCGCTGTTGCGCATGAACTCGTACCGCTCGATCGCGGCAGCTACACCGAACTCGCCTTGATCTTGCGTGTCAGTGCGCAATACCCGTCCCAGGCATCGGACCCGTACCGGGCCCGCTTGGGTTAGCTCATGTGGCAGGGTCATCACAATTTCGACAGGAGACCCGCTACGCAGGCCTTTAGGAAGATAAAAGTAAAGGCCACGGGAACTCACTTCCCGAGACTCCGTCGAGGCTTCGCCTACCACTCGTTCATCGGTCCACCGCACCATCAGCGGTAAGCGCATCATGAAGCGTCTTGTCGAGCGTCTCTCTTTGTGGCCCACGAATAGAATCCTCCCAAGATTCGATCTGAGAATAGACTCTCCAGCCCTTTGTCTCAATAGTGCGATGGACTCAATTCTCATGACGAAAGTCAGTACCTAAGTACTGGACACCTCTTGGGGACGTTTTTTTGTAAACCTAGTATTAACAATTACTTGAAGACTAGCCCGGACCTCTCTTACGATACGCTGCCAGCACATCTTCCAGCGCTAGCACGCCCTCCAGCCGATGCAGGTCCGCACGGTTCACAACCGGCAGGATCGCCCAATCCTGGATGGAGTGCAGCGCTTCCTCGAGAGTTTGATCCGGATAGAGGGTCGGAGGTCGCCGGGTATCTACCTGCTCCTCCAATATCGGTGACATTGGGCTGGCTGGAGCTGCGGCCAGTCGTTCCAGGGCACCTGGTTCGATTATCGCCCACTCGCCGGACTTGAGCCGCACCAGGAAATTGCCCTTTTCTGTGGCGATAGCCCTCCGGACGGCCCCCTCAAAAGACTCGTCTTCGCGCTGGGCGTCATCAACCGGGATGCGCATAGCGTCTTCCACCCGCAGGTTCACCCGTTCGCGCTGCTGCTCCACCGAGGGCAGCACCACTCCATCCTGCCGGGAGAGCATATCGAACAACGGGACGCTTTGATAGTGCCGCGAAATCAAATAGGCGATACCGTTGGAGATCATGACTGGCAGGATCGCCGAGTAGTTCCCAGACACCTCGATCACCATGAACACCGAAGTGATCGGAATGCGCAGGAACCCGGCGAATAGCGTGCCCATCCCCACCAGGGCAAACGCGCCCACCGTGCCAGTAAGGCCGTGGAAGAAGTGGTGCTCGATGCCGCCAACCGCGCCGCCAATCATCGCTCCAATGAACAGAGCCGGCGCGAACATGCCGCCGGGGGTGCCGCTGGTGAACGAGAATCCGGTGGCAAGGATCTTGAACGCGCCGAGCAACAGCAGCATTTCCCAGGTGTATTGATCGTGCAGCGCCTGGTCGATGATCGGATAGCCCGCACCCATCACCTGGGGGAGCCAAATCCCAATGATCCCGATCAGCAGCCCCGCTCCAGCCGGTTGCAGGTAACGCGACCACGTGGGCAGAGCCATCAATCGCGGCCGCGCCCACCCTATGAATTTCAGCAGGACCAGTGAAGCTCCGCCCCCTACGATGCCCAGCACGGCATACGCCAGCAGCTCGGCCGGATGTTGCACTTCGAAAGGCGGAATCCGAAAAAGCGCTTCGCTGCCCATGAATCGCCGCATGACCACGACGCTCGAGACCGCGGCCAGCACCACCGCGCCCAGTACGCCGCCGCTCCAATTTCCGATCACCTCTTCAATGACGAAGAGCACCGCGGAAACCGGTGCGTTGAAGGCAGCCGCCAAACCCGCCGCAGCGCCTACCGGGGCGATCAGCCGCAATTTTTCCTGCGAGAGATGTAGACCCCGGCCCAACTTGGACGCGATGCCCGCGCCCATCTGCAGCGCTGGATCCTCCGGTCCCAGGCTCTGGCCGCTGCCGATCGACAGAGCACAGGTAATGAATTTCCCAATCACGGTGCTAAACGGCACGTAGCCGTCGTAGATGTACACCGCCGCTTTCGTCTGATTCACACCGCTGCCGCGCACGCGGGGGAAGACGCGCAACGCCAGTATGGCCACCAGAAGCCCGCAGATCGAAGGAACCAGCAAAGTGCGCAACATCGAAGGATGCATGCCGGAGCCCAGCAGCAGGATGCTGGTCCACTCGATGCAAATTCGGAAGCAGACCACCACCAAACCGGAAAACAGTCCGATCACGATGGCCAGTAAGAGAAAAAACTGGGTTTCAGGGATCGTCCGGAATGCGCCTAGCCAGGCCCTCCAGAATTTTCGAGAAGCGCCGCGAAGGCCCTGTGGTTCGGCCTCAAGCGAGCTTCCGACGGCCTGAGTTTCCAGCGAGGCTTCGCTCATTTCTTCGCGCCTCGTTCGGGAGGCGCGCCGGACGCCCGTATCTTTTCCAGCATGTCCGCCACCGCGGCGTTTCGGTTCCCTTCCCGTTGCGCCCGGGACAGATAATCTTCCGCGGCATGGTAGTCGCCCGCTTGATAGGCGCAGGTTCCAACACCAGCGAGTGCCACTGGATTGCGAGTATCGTTCTTGAGGGCGATCTGATATTCGCGGAGTGCCCCAGCAAGGTTCCCTACGCGCAAAAATAGACCCGCGGCTTGCAGGACGTCGGCCGTGTCGTCATCCGGCACAGTAGCCGCAAGTGCCAGCAACTCATCTTCGGCTCGCGTAGTATCGCCGGCATCCAGCAAGAACGAGCTCAACTCCTCCCGCGATGCGATGCGCTGCTGACGCGGATGGTCGGGCCAGGCCCCATTGATCGCGCCGTGATAATAGTCGATCGCTTCCGACTCCAAACCCGCCCGAACTGCCAGGCGTCCGAGCTCGCGATTGATTTCTCCGTTGCCGGGAGAAAGTTCGAGCAAGCGCACCAAATACGCCTGAGCTTCTTCCCTGCGCCCGGCCGCCGCCAGCGCCTGCGCCAACCGAAATTCGTTTTGCCGGTCGTCTGGCTCGTAGACCAGCGCGCTTCGATAATCCTCAATGGCGCCGGCAGCATCGCCGTTGCGCAGGAGGGTTTCACCCTGCGCCGCCCAATGCCGGGCCAAACTCGCCTGTTGGGCATGAAACATCTTCGATAAGAAGCCGGTGACGACGAAGAGCCCAGCGAGCAGCAAGAAACTGGAGAACATCACCGTCTCGCGCGATTGCCCAGCGGTCCCGGACCAGCGCGGTGATCGCCGCAGCGTGCGGGGCGCACCGGGCTGAGAAGTGGAATTCAAGCGGAGGCTGATGTGTTGAATTTTTTGAAGGACTGAAGTGGTGAAACTCATCTCGACCAAATCAGAATAGCGCAGCATAGCCCGTGGGCAAAGCGCCGCGTGTTTTTTCCGGTCATCTCGAAAACTACCAAGGTCAGAATTCGTGGAAGGTGGGCACGCACAGCCCGGGTTTACGTGGGGGACTTCCAATCTCTGCGCGAAGATTAAGTCTGGTCGATCAACCGGTGATGAATGGCGTACAACGCGAGTTCCAAGCGGTCGGAAACACCGAGTTTATCGAAGATGTTGTGAAGGTGGTTCTTCACTGTCTGCTCGCTGATGAAAAGCTTCTCGCCGATTTCCCGGTTGCGGAAGCCCTGCGCCACCAGCTGCACGATCTCTTTTTCACGGTCGCTCAACAACGGCTTCTCGCGGCGCTGCCCAGCTTCCGCGGATTTCTTGAAAGCGTCGATCACTTCCGCGGTCATCCGGTTGTCCAGCCAGATTTCGCCGTCGTGCACCTTGCGAATGCTCTTGAGCAATAGATCGCTGGCGGACTGCTTCAATACAACTCCGCGCGCGCCCAGGCGCATCGCGCGAACCACGTCGCGGTCATCTTCCGCGGCGGTGAGCACGATGACGCGAGTCTGCACCGTATCGAAGTTGATTTCCTCGAGCACGCCCAGGCCGTCTTTTTCCGGCATGCGCAGATCGAGCAATAAAATATCCGGTTTGAGGCGCGCCAGCATCTTCACGCACTCGTTGCCGTTCGACGCTTCGCCGATAATCTGCACGTCTTCGGCGCCTTCCAATAGCTTTCGCAGTCCATCGCGAAAGATGGCATGGTCGTCAGCCACAAGAATGCGCACCACTGCTTTAGTCTTGGTCATTTTAACTCAATGGAATTTCAATACTTAGACGCGCCCCGTGCCCCGGGTTGGATTCCACCGTCAGCGCTCCGCCCATACCGCGCGTTCGTTCTTTAATTGAAATGGGTCCCAAGCGCAATCGATCAAGCTCTTCGCTCGAATAGCGGCCGGTAAAACTGAAACCGTGGCCGTTATCGTCCACCACCAGCGAAACCTTTGCCTCATCCTGCCCTAGTTTTACCACGACGTGGCTGGCATTCGCATGCTTTTTTATGTTGTTGAGTGACTCACGATATATCTGGAAGAGTTCCCGGCAAATCCGGTCGGGAACGCGCAAACCGCCCTCTTCGATGAAAAGGTCCAATCCCACCCCCGATTCCATGCGATAGCGCTGCGCAAATCCGGTCATCATTTCACGCAAATCGGCGCTCTCGATCCGTACCGGGCGCATTTCGGTGACGAACCGCCGCAAGTCGTCATTCTCTGCTTTTACGATCTCCCGCAGCGAATCCAGCTCCTGCGCCGCCCTTTCCAGGGAGACTTGAGGTAGCTTCCGCCGCAGGACGTCGAGCTGGATCTGGAAGCTGAGCAGCGTTTGCAGCGTGCCGTCGTGCAAATCGCGCGAAATACGCCCGCGTTCCGATTCCACGGCTCGCGCGCGCATGTGTCGCGCCAGGAACATGTTCTCGAGCGGCGCTTGCACCTGTTCGGCGACAGCTTCCAGCTCGCGTAGGTCCGCTGGCCGGAACTTGCGTCGCGGATTCACCACCACCAACCGCCCGCTGGGACGCCCTGCGGCCTCGATCGAAGCCGCCATCAACGATTTCGCTGAAAACTCGGTGGCCGTCGACGCTGGCGGCTGGGGCAGGCTCTTCACCCGCACCCCAGTTCGGCGGTCCCACCCAAACCCTCCAATCTTGCCTTGCAGCCCGTTCCAACAGCCGTTCACTTCCAAGCAATCGGCCAGCAGCGCGTCGGCCCGCGTCTGCGGGTACGTCTCGGGCGGCTTTACCTCCGCCACCGGAGGGCTTACTTTCCACAGGTACAGCCGCTCCAATTCCTCGTCCAGAAACATCAAGCAGGCACGTTCGCATCCAAACGCCACCGCCAAATCCGTCAGCGTCTGGTGCACCGCTTCGGAAAGGCCGCGCTCGAAATTGATCCCGCTGATGATCTTGTCCACCAATCGCCGATGGGCCACGTGCGCGTGTTCGCGCCGCCCCAGGAGCCATGCCGCACAGGCCGAAAGCGGCAGGCTCAGAGCGCTTAAATACACAAAGGCGAGGACCGACGGCGAATATAGACTTTTGGCTCCCACTCCGAACGGAGCAAGCATGTGTATCGTGATCCACGCCGGAGCCACCGCCCCCACCACCGCGATCAGGGTCGCTGCCAGCGCCTGACGCGCCTTCCCCCTCGCCACCAGCGCGTAGACACCCAGGAACAATAGACAGCCCGCTGCGCCGTAATAGCTTGGGTCCGCCACGCATACACCGGCGACAGCCAAATCGACCCAGGGGTTGATGCGCAGTGACGCGCGGCTGGTACCGAACTCGAACGCCGCAATGGCTATGGCAACCACCAGGTAAACCGACAATAGCTGCCACGGCATTTCCTGGCCCGGGCGGTGTACTCCCGGGAGCGACCACAACAGTGCCATGGCAACCAACGCGACTCGCAGCAGGTCGAATTGGCGCTGCAAACTGTTTTTCTCGGCGATTTCAACCGGCATGGTAGCTAGAGAATTCCCCTAGGCAGCCTAGCACGACCTTCGGCATGCGCGGTGGCGCTGTACCCTGTCTGCTAATGCGCACAAAGCGTGACTTCGCAGCGAAATCTCCCGGTTCCGCTTCCGATTTTGAAGATTCCCCGCAAAGTTTCGCTCGCTGGGGTTGACACTAGGTGCATAATTCTTTGTTACGCAAACGCGCGTGGTGGTGTGCGAGTTTGCCATCCGTCCCCGCGGGAGACCAGCATCGCTTTAACCGATCGATATACGCGCAAAGAAGCCAGCCGGATCGTAGGCTCGGACGTTCAGCACCTTCGCTATTGGGAGCGTCTGCATCTGGTCCATCCACGGGCCCGCTGGGGCGAACGCTTCTACACCTTTAGCGATTTGCTTGCGTTGCGGACCATCAAGCAGCTCACCGACAAGAAAGTTCCCGCGCTTCGAGTGCAGAAGGCGCTCGCCGCTATCGGCCAGGAAATCGGCGTTGCGGAAATACCGCTCGACCGCCTGCAATTGATGGAGCACGCCCGGCAGGTGATCGTGCTGGGCGCCGGCATGTTCGATCAGCCTTTCAATCCCTTGTCGGGCCAGTGGCTGCTTCCCTTCCCGCTCGGTCAGCCTCCAGCTACCCTGCACCAAATGGAGGCGCGCACTGCTGCGGAGTGGTTCGAGACGGCTCTGGCTTGCGAGGCAAAGGGCGAACAGCTTCCCGAAGCGATTTACTCTTACCAGCAAGTGGTCCGGCTGGCCCCCGAGTGGATTGAGGCGCACATTAATTTAGGCGTGGCGCATTACCAGCTCGCCCATTGGGAAGAGGCGCGCCAGGCGTTCCTGGCCGCCGTGAAGATCGATCCTTCCAATCCGATGGCGCGCTACAACCTAGGGTGCGTGCTGGAAGAAATGGGAGAAATCGCGGACGCCATCGTACAGCTCAAACGCGCCGTTCGCGGCATGCCCGCGCACGCCGACGCGCATTTTAATCTCGCGTTGGCCTACGAGAAAATCGGCGAGGACGCCTTAGCCAAGGAACATTGGGCTTTCTATCTCAAGTATGACCCGAATGGAATGTGGGTGGACACCGCCCGCGCGCGGCTCACCCCGCCCGACCCACAACGAAGAGCCTCAGCTCCGATTCCCTTCCCCAAGCGCAAGTCCTAGTAAGCATCTAGCGGCGAAACCGCCGCAGCCCCTCCATAATCTTATTCATCGCTTTGGTCCCTTCGGTCATCACCCTGCGTTGTCGCTCCACATCTTCTGGCGGCGTTGACCGGAGCGGAATCTGTTCGGTCATCGCCAACCCAATCACCCAAATCAGCGCCGTGATACAAAAGGAAGCGGTCCGCAGCACGGCCCACACCTGAAACCACCCCGAATGGAATCGAGTTTGCGAAATTGCGTTATTTGCCACCTGGAACAATGAATAGAAAAGCAGTCCCGCGGCAAGATATCGGACCCGTGCTTGCACTTCGACATCGTATCGCCGGCTGAGTGCCAGCAAGACGCAGAGCAGCAACGCAGCGGTCAACTCCAGTTCCCGTTCCAGACCCAAAACGAAGGCCGGCAAGTAAGCCGCTCGCGGCACCGCACCGATGCCGGCGCGCAACAAGAGCGCCAGGGCGATGCCAGGGAGCACCCATTTCAAGATCGTCCGGAATCCAGCATACGGACGCGATACCACCCACGCCATCTCGCCGATCGCCGCCCCGCGCAGGAAAAGCTCCAGCGCTTGCGTGAGCCAGTAAAAGTAAAGCGCGGTGCGAGAAGCGTAGCCGGCGGTGTGGTAGAGTCCGAATATAAGCAGGGCTCGCACGGGAACCACAAATACGTAAACAGTGAACACCGGTAAATCGTGGAACAGTCTTCGGCGCACTGCGAAACCACACACCAGCAATTCCAGTATGAACCCGATAAGCCATACGACGGATTGGGCCGTGGTTAGATGCATCGTCGGTGCCGCGAATGATATCACCGGAACTTTGCAAAGCTGAGTTTCACTCTTTTGCGGCGGCGCTCAGCCGGGTCAATGCCGCGCCCAGCCAAAAGCGTCTTTGCTCAAAACGCGACGGTGATTCGGTGCGGTTATATGAAGACAGGATGGAGACTGACGGATTCGGTGAGGCACAACCCGGAAACATGGAAACTAGCGGTTCAAGTCCGATTGCAGTACCGGCAGGCCGTGCTCTCGCGCCACCTCACTCAGAGCTGCGTCCGCCCAGTCGGAAAGCGTTTGAAGTTTTTGCGCCAGATCCTTCAAGCGCTCGGCCACATCGAGCCCCAAAATAATCTGCTGGCGCGCGATCCAATATCCGAATCGAAACTCCAATCCTACCCACACTCGCCGGCTCTCGCCCTGCACGGTCACTTCGGGTAGAAATTTTGCCGCGCGATTCAGAAGCTGCTCGACTCGCAAAAAATCCGCGCGCAGAGATTCCAGGTAGGCGAGCGATGCAGCGCGGCGCTCGGTGTGCGCCTTGCGGCTAATTTCCCCATACTCCGAGAGCCGCCGTGCGACGTCTGGAAACTCCCGGTGATGAATCGGCAGAAATTCGGAAATATTGGAGGGGTGCGCCGGCGCAGTCCCGCTTTCGGATTTCGGCCAAAGTAGCTTGACCGCCAGCACCAGCAGTACCACCGGAACCACTATATAAAATATCAATTCCATTAGCCCCGCCGCCCCTGCGACACCGGACTCGGCCTACCTAACGACGTCCGAGCCCGGGGCGTATCATAGCAACACTTACCGAAATGTACAACCCCCCCTTGCTATGACACACCCGTAGGCTTCGCGTTGTGATCTGTCGTTTTGATCATCTGGGCGAGGGCCGAGATGGTCATGAGTTCAATGGCATCAGCCCTCCATCCGGCCACGGCGGGGGCGGTTCCGATCCGTCCGCTACCTTGATCGTGTTAAGCCCTCCGTCCGGCCACGGCGGCGGCGGTTCCGATCCATCCGCTACCTTGGTCGTATTAAGCCCTCCGTCCGGCCACGGCGGCGGCGGTTCCGATCCGTCCGCTACCTTGATCGTATTAAGCCCTCCGTCCGGCCACGGCGGCGGCGGTTCCGATCCATCCGCTACCTTGATCGTATTAAGCCCTCCGTCCGGCCACGGCGGCGGCGGTTCCGATCCGTCCGCGAGCAGCCGGTGAAACGAACTAGAATGCGAAATGCCCGCCTGCGCTGCGACCGTATGTCGCACCAACGGCGTCGCTGCAGCAGCCAGAGCCGCCGCAAGCGCAACTGTAGCAAGTGTGTATTTCAATGGAGATCTCCTTGTCGTTTTTTGTACGTGTCGATTTAATACCGACCCGTCGGCTCTACGATGCTCCTAAAGTAAGCATCCGAAAAGTAGTTTTGCGGCGTTTTCCACAGGAAAAATCGTAATGAAGCTCTCAGCAGTAATGGAACCTACGGCGAGAATGAAAGTGCGTCCGATCGATTCCAAGGGCGTGATTTCGGGCCTAGCAGCTAAGAAACGAAGATGTTGCCGAATTTGTAATACAGCGTTTCTCTCGCTTGCTCTGCATCGCCAACGCGGGTAGCATGGGCGAACCTCGTGGAGGGGGCTATGGCTGCATCGTCCTGGAAGGGGTTTCTTTCGTTTGGTTTGGTATCGATCCCGATCCGTCTGTCACCTGCGGCGCGCACCGAACGGATCAGTTTCAATCAAATTCATTCGGTGTGTCACACCCGGCTCAAACAACCGCTGTTCTGCCCGCAGTGCAACCGCATGGTCGAGCGATCGGAAGTGGAAAAGGGATACGAATTCGAGAAGGACCAATACCTGCTGTTCACCGAAGAGGAGATCGAGAAGATCGAACCGGAATCGGTGCGCAACATGGAAATTCTGGAGTTCGTAAAAATCGATGACATCGATCCACTCTATTTCGATTCGTCCTACTACGTGGCGCCGGAGGAAAGCGGCGAGAAGGCCTATTACCTGCTGCTCGAAGCCATGAAGAAGTCAGGCTACGCGGGCATCGCCAAAGCCACCATGCACAGCCGCGAGCACATCGTCATCGTGCGACCCCATGGCAATGGCATGACCCTCCATACCATGTTCTATACCAACGAAATCCGTCAGGCCGAAACCGGTGCCCCACCCAAAGGCGAGATCAAAGAGCCAGAACGCGCCTTGGCCCTGCAGTTGATTCAGAGCCTGGCGGCGCCGTGGGAACCTGAAAAATATCGAGACGCCTACCAGGCGGGTCTACGCGAACTAATCGACGCCAAAGCTGCTGGACGCCAAGTGGTCACCGCCCCACACATCGCAAAGGCCCCAGTGATCGACTTGATGGAAGCCCTGAAAAAGAGCCTCGCCGAAAAGCCCGCCGCGCACGGCGAAAAACGTCCGCCTCTCAGCGTAGTTGGCAAACGACCGGCCGAAGGCGCCAAGAAGGGCCGCAAAGTAGGCTAGCCGTTGTGGTCGCTGTTGTGGCGCAGCCATTCATGGCGGCGCGGACCCTAAACGAACGCCGCGGAAAGGCGAATGTGCGCAGGTGGCCGTCGGATGTCTCCGCCCGAAAAAATGTGTAGTGGGTACTGCGACCGATGGTGGTTTAGGGCTTAGCCGAAGCCGCAGCATGACCAGGAACGTTCGGCGTCAATTTCCGGATCAAAAATTCTTGAACGATGTTGGCGGCGGCGGTCGCCCCAATCCCGATTCCCGCGCTCACAAACGTTAATTCCACCCCATCGCGATTCTTCGGGGGATAATAGAGGTTGGAGACTCCGCCGGCGGCCAGGCTTCCGAGAATATTCGAGTAATTTACCTGCCAGCGTCGATTATCGCCCTTGCAGATAACCGAATTGGCGATCGCATACAGAATCCGCGCTCGCGTGCTTCCGGTTCCCTTATAGAAGTAACGCGGATCTTGTTTCAGGAGCGATGGCAGTATGGCGCTTCCAATAAATGTGCCGGTAACCAGATCCGCGTAGTTTGCGCCGAACCGCTTTGCATAGCCTTGCGCACCCTGCCCGTATCCACTGAATGTATTTTGCGATTGCTGAACTCCCGCAATGCCCCCGGTGATCACGAACGTGACCGGATCAATGGACGTCCTCCAGGCAAGCTCGAACTTCTGTTTCGAACTTAGCGGAACTGGATTAGGTTCGTAGCTGACATAGAAATTTGGAATCACCCCGAGCACCCGCTGCTTCTCTTCTTCCTTGATCTCCGCTTCCGCCACTTCAACCTGCGGGACCACCACCCGCACCTCGCTGGTAGCCATAGCCAGCGGCAAGGTGACCTGCGGGGCGGTGTAAATCTCCCCGGGATGCAGGGTTCCAGGGACTACTTGAGTCGTGAAACCGGCCGCGGTAACCGTCAGCCGGAAAGGCCCAGGAGCGACGTTGGCGAGAGAGAATTCTCCATTGTCGTCAGTTAGCACTTGCTGGCTTGTGGATTCACCTTCACGTGTAAAACCCACCGCGGCTCCCGTGACGGCTGCTCCGCTGGGATCGACAACTGTCCCACTGATGGTTCCCGACAGCGGCTGGACGGGGAGCTGCTGGCCGGCTGGCGATTCTGCTGCGGGTGGGGGCGGCGGAGACTGAGCCAAAGCGGGAGGGGGAAAGCCCCAAAGCAGGAAACCTAGGCTAAGCCAGACCAAACCTCTGATGCCGAGGGCTGACCTCGGGAGGTTTCGGCCCAAAGATCTCTGGCGTGCGTCTTTCTTCGTAAGGTCCACCACTCTTACCTTATCGCTTGCGCTCCTACTTTGACTCCGTGTATTCGGCTGAGGTTGTCCAAAGTGCCGGGGCTAATCCGGGAATCTTCCACGCATCATAGTGACGCCTCTTATCGATGAACCGTTTCACGCTTACGGCCTGTTCCGCGCTTCCGAAACGCACCGCGCTAGATGCGGCAGACGTCGCGCGCCCCGGGCGTGTGCCGCCCTCCGGTCACGCGTTGAAGTTATTAGGTGCGTGTCGTAAACTGTCCCCAGTCACTCCGTGGTGAGCGTAGCTCAGCTGGTAGAGCATCGGTCTGTGGCACCGAGGGTCGCGGGTTCAATCCCCGTCGCTCACCCCAATTCCCCTCAATGTTTATGCGGCGTTGAACAGCGTGGTGTGATCTACAGCGGGAAAACCGTACATGAAACGTACATGAAAATCACGGCTTCTTAACCGTCCAATCATGCACAGCAGCAAAGTCTTTTTGTGGGGGATTTGGAGGGTACATAAACTTGGCCCAGTTCTTGCTGTTCTCGTCGGTCAGGATGTAGTTCAAAATGCGATCCAATGGCCATGAAGGGTGCTGCGCGATTAGATCTTTCTTTTCCTCGCTCGAAGGTGCGGGTGCACTATTAAAGACGCGGTGCATTTTCACATGGTCATGCCCGTATTGCTCGCTACCCCTATTCTGGTTGAGGTGTACGTAGCGCAGCAGGGCATCTCCATCGTTTAAGTCCTCGTGAACTACCGCCTCAAGCTCTTTCCAGCCAAGCGTCCGGGCTACCTCAACAACGATGTGGCCATCAACGATTTCGTATAAGCAGGATTTGTTGTCCAACCGTCGCACGTGAATAGGCGCAAGCTGGCCATGCGTTTCCAGAGACCGAGCAATGTTCTTGAAAATTGGCGTCTCGCCCGGTTCTGAAAATCGCCACCGTGCTGGTGTGAGGTTATCCAGTTTCACCGTAATGAATTTCATTGCCAGCTCCTATACACGGCGAATTTCGGCTGGTGCTCCAATTGCGGCTAAGCCTGCCAGCCATGTCTGGGCGGTTGCCGGAATCGCGGCGGATGAATCGCATAGCAAGACGATGAGCTTGGATGTCCTTCCGATACCGGTGTTTTGGATGACACCTAGTCGATCACGAAGGCACGAATCGACTGCAGCGCCTTGCTGGTCGCCGTAAGGGCGAGCATCGAATATTATTTCGCCGCCGGTCTGGGTCCGCACCGCTGTCTTTTCAAAGTCGCGTACTTCCATTGAGAACCCCCAGCCTCAAACCGACCGGACGCCTTGTCCGTGCAGCTTGAGGCTCTTGGGTTGATGGTTCGCTGCTTGACTACGAATGGTTCTGAATCAGCACGCCGGGGCACGGTGAACCCTCGTCTTGATACAGCAAAGCTCCTGAAGCTCGCAGGAACGTGGAGAATCCAACGTTAAAGTTTTCAGCGAGCCCGACAGCTTCGGTGTATTGGCGAAATGCCGCAATCGTCGGCGTTTACGAGAAGCGTTGCCCAGTATTTCAGATCAAGCAAGGCGACCGGTATGTTACTTGCACCCACTCCCGCAAACGACGGACTCACTTTGACCGGGATGCCGAAAATCTTTGGCATTGGATCATAGTGAACCAAGTCCAACGGTTGACCGAGCTTAGTCACAACGGCTGACAAGCTGGCAAGTGTTTTATTGTTCATAAGCCAGCAACATTTTGGCGAAGCAATGTAGGCCGAATTGAGCTGTGCCAAAGCGTTGGCAAAATCAGCCGACCCGAGTGAGTTCGCTCCTGTGTTGCTGCTGCCATCGTTCGCTGAAGAACCGGAAGCAATGACCGTCGGCGATAACATTAGGAGGACAAATCGCCGAGGCGCTCGAGGAGGCGCACGAACACAACATTATTCACCGTGATCTCAAAATCAGTGTCCGTTTGCGATGCACCGCGTCGATCACCGCTCCCGCCGGAGCCTGCATAGCGACCGAAACCAGACCGCCGAACGTCAGGACGTAACCCACACGGCCCGGGTTCCATCCGCGCTCGAAGCAAGATAGGCCGCCAGGAAAGGCCCGAGGCCTGTTTGCACATCGGCTAGAAAAAAGTTCAGCCATTCGAGTGACCGCAAGCTCCGCTGTTTTCCTTGCGTGGTATTGCTCACATCATTTCCCTTTGCAGTCTTCCTGCTATTCTTCGTCTATTCTTCTTCTCAATCCCGATACGAGAGCCATGAGATCGGTAGAATATCCGTCACTGTGCCGTGGCTGTTCCCCCTGGCTCGTTGCGATAGCACAATTACTCAACTACAGATGTTCTGTTCGGGACACCTTGCATGTGGTCAATTTTGCTCATCTAGACGGGTGGGTCTTGTGAGTCTACAGTCTACGGTGACTGATCGCTGGACCAGTTTCCCGAGTTGATTCAAGGAGCAGACCCGAATGGCGAGTAAACCTAGTCCCGGTGTCAGTCACGCAGTTCTCCGCAAAAAGTTCCGTACCGGGATGACTTTTCGGAGCTACCGGGACAAAGAGGTCGTCTTTTCACAAGGGGATCCAGCCGATTCTGTCTTCTACATCGAGAGCGGGACGGTGAAGCTCACGGCAGTCAGCATACGCAAAAAAGCGATAATCGCCATCCTGCAGCGAGCCAGCTTTTTTGGCGAAGGTTGTCTGGCAGGGCAATCTCTGCGGATTTGCACGGCAAGATCGATTGGACTGTCCAATATCGTTCGACTGCAAAAAGAGAGGACCGTTCGCACGCTAAAGCGAGACCCGCAGTTTGCGGCGTTGTTTGTTGGATATCTACTTTCACGGGTTGTTCGAATCGAAGAAGACCTGATAGATCAATTCTTCAATTTCAGCGAAAGGCGACTGGCGCGGGTTCTCATGCTGTTTGGGCAGATTACTAAGGAATCGAAGCCGGAGTCCCCCCTGAAGGTGAGCCAGTCAACCCTGGCGGAGATGGTTGGTACCACCCGCGCAAGGGTAAGCAAATTCATGAACGAGTTCAAGAAGAAGGGTCTGGTCAGCTACAACGGGGGCTTGCAGATAAATAACGCCCTGGTCGTCGCGTTCCTGCAAAATCGCCCCATGTCAGTGAAGAAAATCTAGACCCGGGCCGGACGACTTTGGCTTTCGGCAGCACGACCGCCGAACCGCGCCACGCACTTAGAGCGACGGAGGCAGTAAATGAAAACAAGATAACTAACGGTAAAGCAAAAGTCTTCCATCGCCTGTCCTACGTGTGGTGTGGCCGCCGGGAAACGGTGCGTCTTGGTTGCTGGTGGCCCACGAAACGAACGGCACCCGCTGCGGAAGGCTGCGGCTGCTGAAGCTGTAGAGAAGAATAGAACTAGGCGATAAGGCTCCGGTGAAACGTGCCCAAAAAGAAAAAGTCGGCCGTTGTATTCCTGGCGCTGGTAGCCCGGGTGGAGAAGGAACTTGCAAAGCCGCAGCTTACGAAATCAGTTAGAGAGAAGGCGACGAAGAAACAGATCGCATCATGGAACGCAGCTTAGATGAGCTTCGACAATCCGGTTTTTAACCTGAATAATCGCCCCGTTCCGTGGGGCAACAGGAAAACTCAGCTTTGTCAAAGATGTACACACTACGACAAGAGCCACACTTGGAACAGTTAGAATTGCGGGTGTGTTTGCACTGCGGGAAGCCAGTACCGCCTGATTTTCCGAGTTCTTGGTATGTATTCAATGGAAATGAATTTGTCGGGATCGTTCACAATGTCTGTAAAAAGGCTTGGGAAGAATCTCAAGATAAGGCTGAGAAATGATTAGGCAACCTATTTGCCGCGCCTCGATGTGCATCGGACCCATCAGATTTACAGCCACTGTCTGCCAGGGATTACGTTCATCCTTCAGTGGGCCGACAGATTTCTACTCCGCGTAACCGCCGCGTAACCCCGTTTTGGGTTTCGAGCGCTTTTAGCGTTTTTCGCGTAACGTAGAATCAATAAGTTACGCCGTTTCAATCTGGGGAGCCGGTTCGACTCCCACCCGCACCTCCAAGATCCCGCTTTCGGGTCTCGGCAAAGCGCGCGCCACGCACACAGCGGTTTGCATCGCCGCTTTTGAGAGCCGAATCACTTTTTTACCAAACCTAAAAATCTACGTCCGTTTCGCGTCCGAAATCGGTTGTTGTGGGGGCGATTTTGGACGGCCCGAGCTATAAGTGGCGCACTATCAACAGGACTTAGCTTGTATCCCTCGGCCTGTGGCACCGAGGGTCGCGGGTTCAATCCCCGTCGCTCACCCCAACCTTTTAGAATCGATAAGCGTCCTTCGCAAAATCCGGAGTGCCTACAGCTTGCGTGGAACTGCTTCTCCTGCCACTTGGCGGTAACGAAAAGCCGCCTCCACTTCGGGCTGCTGTTAGCGCCAAGCACAAGAATAATCGTCGAACAAGGGGGATCATTACGCTGCGACAACTACGGAGATGCACGGGTTACCGTTGCGAACACCTGGCCTTCCGGACAGCTAGCTGCCGCCATACGCCCCGCACACAATGGGTGGCGCACCCGGGAGGGGACTATGGCGAAACCAACCGAAAATCACAACCGGCAAAAGGTCATAACATTCAGCAACGGCGATCGCCTGGCAGACCTCGTAAGGCTGCTCAAGGGAAAGGTCCAAACGACCTGGAAGCAGACTGGCGGCGCCTTTGAAATGTCCAGGGTTCTGCTGGACGAAGCCTACCGCCGGCCCTTCGACGAATTGGTGGGGCTGCTCGGCCAACGCGAAGCAGTCCTAACCTCTATGCTCCACCAACAGGCCCTCCGGCCCACGGAAGCACGGCGCTAACCCCTCGCTAGGCTAGAGTCAAGCTACCGTCTTGCCAAAGTTGCTGCCCGTCGCCAAAGGTCGCGAGTGCGAGTCCCGCCGCTCATCCCACTCCCTCCGATCCTCCTTGCGACGCGATGAACGCTTTCGCGCGCCCCCCCAAACACATAGAATGCTGGTGCGGCGAACCGGTTGACGTCTTCCTACGACTCCCATTCGCGCAGCCTGCCACGGCGGGCCACGCAGTCGCTGCAAGTTCGAACCCACGGACACCACGTGCCCGTGGCGTGAGAGCCCGACCGCGTGCCGTCAGCACGCCGTTACAATCGGGCGCGACACTCATTCGAGGCTCGCTGACAGATGACAAATGACTGAAACCCGCTCGGTAATCGGGGTCGATATCGGCGGTACTAAAATTGCCGCAGGAATGGTTGGGCCCACCGGCGAGATCCGCCACCGCGTGCGCACTCCCATGTTTTCCAACGAGGGAGCCGCCGCCGGTCTGGCGGCGGTGAAATCCGCGATCGACGCAGTGATCGGGGAATCCGTCAAGGCCGAGGGCGCGGCCAGCGCCCCGGCCGCAATCGGAATTTGCGCGCCAGGACCGCTCGATCCGATCAACGGTGTGGTGCTCAATCCTCCCAACGTCCTGTGCTGGCGCAATTTCCCTCTGGCCGCCGAAGTTTCGCGCATCTACAACGTGCCCGTCAAAGTGGAGAACGACGCCAATGCCGCAGCCCTGGCCGAAGCCATGTGGGGCTCCGGGCGCGGCTTCCAGAATGTTTTCTACGCTACCATCGGTACCGGCATTGGCGCCGGCATCGTCATGGGCGGACGAATTTACAACGGACGCACCGGCGCGGCCGCCGAAGGCGGCCACATGAGCATCGATTATCGCGGACCGTTGTGCGGATGCGGAAAGCCGGGCTGCATCGAGATATTGGCGTCGGGCCACGCGATCTCGCGCCGCGCCCGCACGAAAGTTGCCGCCGATCCGGAGCGGGGATCGGCGCTGCTGAAACTGGCCGGCGGAAACGTCGACGCCATCAGCGGACACATGGTCGGCGAGGCGTTTTCCGCGGGCGATCCGCTCGCCCGCGAAACTCTGATGGAAACCGTCGATCTCCTGGCCATATGGCTCAGCAACATCGTCGACCTGCTCGAACCCGACGTGCTAATCATCGGCGGCGGCGCATCGCTCTTACTGCGCCCGCTTTTCGGCAACATCCATCGCCGCCTCTGCGAATTTTCGATCATCCAACGCTGCCAGGAAATCCCTCTGCTTCCCGCGTTGTACGGCGAGGAAGCCGGCATCGCCGGTGCGGGCGCTTTGTTCGCCAGCAGCGCAGTCCGCTCCTGAATTTCTCGCGTCAGCATGGCTAATGATGGCGCGGACCACGCCAACAAAATGCCCGCCTGTGCCACCCTGAAACACTATCCTTACAATGCCCCTCCGTGTTTTTACTCGTAGCTCTCCGGATAAATACACCCTTCTACGTATGGCTCTTGCGGAGGCGCTCTCCTAAAATGATAAGCTTGTTTCAGGCTCAACATAATCCTCGCAGAACGCCAGAAAGGTTTCTGAGTTGCCTATGAATCTTGGAAGTGCATCTCGTATTGGGTTTTCGCTCGCGCTCATTTTCGTGCTGGCGGCGCTGAACTGCGCTGCGCAAACTCTTGACTTGCCGACGCCGCCGCAATCCGCTCCTAAAGAGCTGCCGGCGGCGCCCACCGCGGCGCAGCAGCGTCAGGCTGACGGGCCATACATCGGCCCCGGTGCCGAAAATCCGAACCCGCGCGTGCAGGAACAAGAGGCAACGTACCACCAGCCAACCAAAGGCGATCGCATCGCCTGGGTCCTGGACAGCACCGTGGGGTTCCAATCCCTGGCCCTCGGACTGTTCTCAGCGGCCTTCGGAACCGCCGAAAATAAGCCCTACGAGTACCATGGCACGTTCAGCGGCTACTTCAAGCGCTACGGGATGCGCCTCACTGGACTCGCCACCAGTAACACCATGGAAGCAGGCCTCGGGGCGATCTGGCACGAGGATCCCCGATACTTTCGCGTGCCGGATAGGCCATTCCGCGAACGCGTTCGCAACACCGTCAAGCTCACTTTGCTCGCGCGCCGCCCGTCCGGAGATTACGCCCCGGCCTACGCGCGTTACATCGCCATCCCCAGCAGCAATTTTCTGTCGAATACCTGGCGCGCCAACAGCGAAGCCAACACCCAAAACGCGCTCATTCGCACCGGATTCGGCGTGGTCGGGCGATTCGCGAGCAACGCCGTAGCCGAATTCTGGCCGGACGTCTCCGCGCGGATCCATCATCGCCAGCAATAAGAAACCGCCCCGCCAGGCGATACATCGCCCGACGGGGCGGTTGGTATACTTCTCTCGGTTTTCTTTTACCGCCGGCTCAACCCGCTAATCGCTAAACGCAATGTTCAGCCCGGTAGTAAAAATAATGTCGTTGGCCTTGGTCCCGACGACCGGCGGGTTGCTGATGTAGCGGTCGCTGACCGTAAACTGCAACCCCAGCCACTTTTTGAGCTTGGTCACCGAACTCGCATCCAGCGCCATGCGATACGGCCCGGCGTGGGTGACGTTGGGATAGAAATAGTATTGTTCGTTGAATACCGTCGAAGCTCCGAACTTGTGCATAAAAATCTCGCCGAGCGTCGCACCCGCCACGTTTTGGCTAACTCCCGCCGTCCCTGCCACGCCAGAATCATAACTGGCCCTCGTGTAGTTGATACCGGCGATGGCATTGAGCGTCGTATTCGGGGTGTCAATGGCGTGCCATCCCAAGCCCAGCGTGTAAATCGACTGCAAGTGCAGGTCCTGCAACTGGTCGTGCGAGTAGTCGGCGCTTACTACCACAAAGGCCTTGGGATTGAAGTTCTTATCGTACGCCGCGCCGCTGGTAATCAAGTCCGCGGTCACCCCGCCACCGGGAGCATCGTTCTTGGTATACAGCGTGGACATGTAGCCCTTGAAATCGTCGGTAGTCGTCTTGCGCTCGGAGTTGAAACCCAGCGCCAGGTTGGTGGTTTCGCTGTTCCCGCGGGCCAGGCTGAAGGCAAACACCACCGCGCCGTTCCAGTTGTGCCGCAGCGTCGGATGGATCGTTTGCAGGTAGGCCTTCTCTTCGTCCTCGGACCGCAGCGCGGTGACGTCGGCAACGGCCACGCGAACCTCCCCAGCGCTAGTGGAATGCACTACCAGGACCGCCCCATCGGTGGTCACCGTGCCGCTAAACGACGTCTTGTCTTTAGTAACTATGTAGACGGTCTTGTCCGAGCTAAGTTCCTTAATATCGGTCCACTTCACGGTAACATCTCCGGCGGTAGCGCCCTTAAATGTCAGCACTTTGCCGTCTGATTTCACAATGGTGCCGGTCAATCGGTCCCCGTTACCTAAGACTACGGTATCTGCCATGGTTATCCATGCGGTCGCAAATAAGATCATGCAAACAACTACAGCTCTAAGTGCCTTCAAGTTCTCCCCCTATATTTTTGCGCTTGGTTGACTTGCCCGTTCAGGTGGGCGCTTAAGAATTCTGACATTTTAGCAAGATTCGTGATTCAGGCAAGGGTTAACCAGGCGGCGGGCGTGTCGCTGCCGATTCCAAGGTAACCTCTTCGATTACTTGCGGTTGCAATACCAAGACATCGCCGCAAAGTGATGTTCACCGCGGGAAAAAGTCCTTAGGCCTCAAAGTCCAACTCGAGCGGATCGATCAGCGGGGATTAGCCAACTGAGCAGGGCCTGGTGCGTTGGGTGCGGTCCATAGGCATCAAACGCCGCTCGATCCACGAACTTCATCACCCCGCCAAAGGTGTACCCTTGCCCCCGTGGCGAGTCGTTTGTCCCCACATGGGTCTCCAGCAGCCCGGCGATCTGCCCCTGCAATCCAGCGATATCCGCCGCCACGCGCTGTTTTTGGGTCTCCGAAGTGCCCGCCTTCCAGCGGAACGCAAACACATGAATGTACATTCGTCTTCCTCCATCAGGAGCTTGCTGTGCCGCTCGGATCTTAGCGCCGATCTAGCGAAAGTGTTTCCGAGAACCGTCGAAAATCCCTATGCTAGAATTCATTACGGATTCAGCGCCGGACAGTGCGGGGTTGGCGGAATTGGCAGACGCGATGGCCTTAGGAGCCATTGGCCGCAAGGCCGTAGGGGTTCAAATCCCTTACCCCGCACCAGAACCTTTCCCCTTGGCTTTTCCTATAGCTCATCTAACAGGGCTCGTGTCGTCACGGTTTGGCGTCTTGGAGGCTGGTCTGGCTCGGCATGGTGCTGCCCACTGCATTTCTCGGGATGATGTGGGGCGTAGCGTACCTCTTGGGGCGTCGTAGTTTGCTTCCGACGACTGTTGCTCATTTTTTGAATGACGCGACCGCCCTGCCGTGGATTGTCTTTTTCATGATGACTAATCCACATGCCTGAACTCACCCAGTGCCCACCGGCAGGTAGTGTCCTAATTTCGACCGAAACGCACAACGTGTGTAGTGTTTTGACCGGGTTATCTCCCCAGCGTATAGTCGGATGATTAGTTGGGGCTTAAAATGATGAGCCTGCTGCTCATTCTGATCGGCGCTCTGCTGACAGCGCCTATTCAATCCGCGCCCGCTCAAACGGCTCACGCGAACAGTTGTCCGGTTTCGTTACCTGTCCCTAACTACCCCGCCGGTGGTCCACATGTCAGCAACGCTTGGTACGCAAACGCAGACCGCACGATTTGGGCTTTTTTTTGGGGTTGGGACTCTGTACGTCGCGGGCCAGATCAGCCCGATCCGAAAACTGGCTACGTGCCAGGCCAGAAGGTGCTGTGGTACAAACCCGCCTCCCCGTTAATTGTCTCCCGCCGAAGAATGACTGCGCAGCCCCGCCTCTTGTGTACGACATTTCGCTCGATCCTCGGCCTCGGGGGACAATGCAACCATCTCGCATTTATTTTCCGACCGCCGGTTGTTGGGATGTAGACGCGAAAGCTGGAAGTTCAGAATTGCGTTTCGTCGTGCTAGTGAAATCTTCAAATTAGGACACTACCCACCGGCACCCACCGGCATCCTTCATTGACGCCAGCAGGCGCTTTTCCTATACTGTAATTTCACTACGAAGTCGGTTGGCCGCTCTTCTTCGCTCGGCAACGTGCTTCCCTTAGGCGAATACCAGCAGCGGCGCGACGCGACCGAAATTCCCTGGACGATCTTCACCCTAACCAAACGAAATGACCGAAGCCACCTGTAAGCGCGAGCTTGAGTTTGAAATCCCGGCCGAAAACGTTGAAAAGGCCACCGACAAATTGGCGCGCGACTACGCAAAAATGGCGCGCATTCCCGGGTTCCGCCCCGGGAAAGCCCCCATCCCGCTGATCCGCCGCCGCTTCGCCACCGATCTTCACGGCGAGGTGGTCCAGAATCTCGTCCCGGAATTCCTCGAGCAGGTGCTCAATGAAAAGAAGATGATCCCGGTGACGCGGCCGCAGGTGGAAGAGGTAAGTCCGGCCGCCGAAGGACAACCGAAAAGCGACGGCCCGCTAAAATTCAAGGCGATCTTCGAAGTGCTGCCGGAATTCGAGTTGGGCGATTACAAAGACCTTGAAATCGAAGTTTCCGATATCGAAGTCGGTGACGCCCAAATCGATAAAGCCATCGAAGAGATGCGCGACCGCTCCGCCACTATGGTTCCCGTAGAAGGCCGCCCCATTGCCGACGGCGACTTCGCGCAGCTCAAGCTTAAGGGCACGTCCTCCAACGGCGGCGATCCGATCGACGCCGACGACGTCGTATGCCACATCGGCGCCGAGGAAACACTGGCCAGCTTCAATGAAAACCTGCGCGGCGCTTCGGTCGGCGATACGCGCTCGTTCGAAACCACCTATCCCGCCGACTATCCTGATCCGAAATTGACTGGAAAAACCTACGCCTTCACCGCGGAAGTGCTAGGAATCAAAGAAAAGAAGCTGCCCGAGCTCAATGACGAATTCGCCAAGGATCTGGCCGGCGAAGCGGACGGTGTAACCACCATGGCCGAACTACGAGTGAAGGTCCGCGAGCGCCTCGAAGCGGCACGCAAGGAGCGGCAGGGCGCGGAAGCGCGGGAAAAGATACTGGAGACGCTGGTCAAGAAGCACGATTTCCCGGTTCCCGAAGCGCTGGCCGAAAGCCAGATGGATTCCAGGCTGGAACGCGTAGTGCGGCAATTGGCATCGCAGGGAGTGGATCCCCGCGGCGTCAATGTGGACTGGGCATCGCTGCGCGAGCGCCAACGCGAGCGTTCCGTGGACGACGTCAAGGCCGAACTGCTGCTCGACCGTATCGCCACCGCCGAGAATATCGACGCCTCCGACGAGGAAGTGGATCAGGAGGTTAACAATCTCGCCAACGCGAGTGGCGAATCGGCAACATCGCTCCGTGCTCGCTTGACAAAGCAAGGAGCGCTGGATAGGATGAAATCGAAGTTGCGCAGCGACAAGACGCTCGAGTGGCTCTACCGCAAAGCTCGGATTCAGACAAAAGCAAAAACTGACTAGTTCCTGAAGCCGGCCCCTCAGCGCAGCTAGTTTTCCCAATGATATATAAAAATGGTCCGGGAGTTCCTGTGGGCACACTTGTTCCGATGGTTGTCGAGCAGACGAACCGTGGCGAGCGGGCGTATGACATTTACTCCCGCTTACTCAAGGACAACATCGTCTTCATCGGCACGCCGATTGACGACAATGTTGCCAACCTGATCACCGCCCAGCTCATTTTCCTCGAAGCGGAAGATCCGGAGAAGGACATCGCCATCTACATCAACTCTCCCGGTGGCTCGATCACCGCGGGCATGGCCATTTACGACACCATGCAGTACGTCCGGCCGGATGTGGTCACCTATTGCATCGGCCAGTGCGCCTCGATCGCGGCTATTTTGCTGGCGGCGGGCACGCCCAAGAAGCGTTTCGCCCTGCCCAACTCACGGATACTCATCCACCAGCCGTGGATGTCCGGACTTTCCGGCCAGGCCACTGATATCGATATTCACGCCAAAGAGATCATCCGCACTCGGACGACGCTGAATGAGATGCTCGCGCGTCACACCGGGCAGTCGGTCGAAAAAATCGAAAAAGATGTCGAGCGCGATTTCATCATGACCGCCGAACAAGGCAAGGCATACGGCATCGTCGATGAAATTATCGTCCAACACCACTAAAGGGATTTCCACGGCGCGTTGGTAACAGCACTGAGGAAAACTCCGCACCACAGCCCTGTTGTGGCATAGAATGGTTCAAATAGCCCTTGCGATTGGGGTCCCCCAGGGGAGGGGTATAACTGGTGAAACGCTTCAGTCCAGATGAGTCGCTCCGTTGCTCGTTCTGCCACAAAACTCAGGAGCAAGTAGAGAAGCTCATCAGCTCGCCCAGCGAGTACCCGCGTTCCTACATCTGCAACGAGTGCGTTGGCGTCTGCCAGCAGATTCTCGAAGATGAGAAGCGCGAACAGGCCAGTCCGGCGAATCGCCGCCTGCCGCGTCCTCCGGAGATCAAGACTTTCCTCGATGGCTACGTGATCGGGCAGGACAAGACCAAGAAGAAGCTGGCCGTGGCGGTCTACAATCATTACAAGCGCATTTTCCTGAACCGCCAGCCGGGCGACGTCGAGCTGACCAAGTCCAATATTCTGCTGATCGGCCCCACTGGCACCGGAAAGACGCTCCTGGCGCAGACCCTCTCACGGATGCTTGAAGTGCCGTTCGCCATCGTCGACGCCACCACCCTCACCGAAGCCGGCTACGTCGGCGAAGACGTCGAGAACATCATCTTGAAGTTGCTGCAGGCCGCCGACGGCGACGTCCAGCGCGCCCAGCAAGGCATCATCTACATCGACGAAATCGACAAAATTTCCAAAAAGGACGAAAACCCCTCGATCACCCGCGACGTTTCCGGCGAGGGCGTCCAGCAGGCTCTGCTCAAAATTTTGGAAGGAACCGTTGCCAACGTTCCTCCCCAGGGCGGGCGCAAGCATCCCCACCAGGAATTTACTCCGGTGGACACCACCAATATTCTTTTCATCTGCGGCGGCGCTTTCGTAGGCCTCGAGAAAATCATCGAGCGGCGCGTCGGCCAGAAATCGATGGGCTTCAATTCAGAGACTTCTCCATCCACGCCCTCGCGGCGCAATATCGAGGTGCTCCAGCAGGCCCAGCCGACCGACTTGATTCGCTACGGCCTGATTCCGGAATTCGTGGGCCGCTTGCCGGTGATGGGAGTGCTCGGCGATCTGGATAAACCCGCGCTGGTTCGCATTCTCACCGAACCCAAGAACGCGCTGATCCGCCAGTACCAGCGGCTCTTTGAGTTCGAGAACGTCCGTTTGAAGTTTACCGACGACGCGCTGGAAACCGTTGCGGAGCTGGCCCTCGCCCGGAAAGTGGGCGCGCGCGGCCTGCGCATGATTTTGGAAGACCTGATGCTGGAAGTGATGTACCACCTCCCGGCGCAGCGCAAGCTGCGCGATTTCGTGGTCACCGGAGAGATGGTCAAGAGCCGCGAAATCAACTGGAGCCTGCTTGAGAAGGCAGGCTAGGATGCCACGGAACCTTGGGGGCCCATGTTTAATCGGGAAAAACTTGAAGTGAAACGTGTGCCGATGATGCCGGTGCGCGATATGGTCATCTTCCCACAGATGATGACCCCGTTCATCGTTGGACGCGAAGCATCGGTGCGCGCGCTGGAAGAGGCGCTGGCCGGCGAGAAGAAGATTTTCCTGGCTACCCAGCATGATGCCTCGGTCGATGACCCCAAACCCGAAGAGATCTATCAGGTTGGCACCCTGGCCAATATCGTGCAGAGCGTCAAGCTTCCCGACGGCAACATCCGGGTGCTGGTGGAAGGCACCGAGCGCGCCAAGGTGGTCCAGGTAACCAGCGACGAGGGTTTTTTCCGCGCTACCGTCCGCGTCCTACCGGTGAAAACCGACCAGACTCCGGCCATCGAGCAGGCCGCCAGCCGGGTGACCGGGTTATTCGAACAATACGTCAAGCTCTCGCAAAGCCTGAACTACGACACCATGATCGCCGCGGTTCGCGTCGATGACCCCAACAAGCTGGCCGATACCATCGCCGCCAACGTTCAAATTCCAGTCGAAGAAAAACAGGAATTGCTGGAGCTCTTTGAACTCTCCGAGCGCTTGAACCGCATCGCCGACATTCTCGATGTCGAGATCGAAAAGCTTAACGTCGACCGCTCCATCAACACCCGCGTCAAGCGCCAGATGGAACGCGCCCAGAAAGAGTATTACCTCAACGAAAAGCTCAAGGCCATTCAGAAGGAACTCGGCCGGGGCGAAGCCAACGAAATCGAGCAGCTCAAGAAGAAGATCGAAACCTCCGGCATGCCCACCGAAGTGCAGGAAAAGGCCATGCAGGAGCTGAAGCGGCTCGAGATGATGCCGCCGATGTCCGCGGAATCCACCGTTTCGCGCAACTACCTCGACTGGATGCTCGCGGTGCCGTGGAAAAAGCGCTCGCGCGAGATTCGCGACATTAAATCCGCGGAAAAAATCCTCGCCGAAGATCACTACGGACTCGAAAAGATCAAAGAACGCATCCTCGAATACCTTGCGGTCCGCCAGCTAGTGAAAAATCCCAAGGGATCGATCCTCTGCTTCCTCGGGCCTCCGGGCGTGGGCAAGACTTCCTTGGCCATGTCTATTGGACGCGCCACCGGCCGCAAATTCGTTCGCGTTTCCTTGGGCGGCGTGCGCGACGAAGCCGAGATTCGCGGTCACCGGCGCACCTATATCGGAGCGCTTCCGGGTCAAATCATTCAGATGATGCGTAAGGCCGGCACCATCAATCCGGTGTTCGTACTCGACGAAATCGACAAGATGTCCACTGATTTCCGTGGCGATCCTTCGGCCGCGCTGATGGAAGTGCTCGATCCCGAACTGAACCACGCTTTCACCGATCACTATCTCGACGTCGAGTACGATCTTTCCAAGGTCATGTTCGTCTGCACCGCCAACGTGCTGCACACCATTCCGCAGCCCTTGCAGGACCGCATGGAAGTGCTGCGCATCGCCGGTTACACCGAGCAGGAAAAGCACCAGATCGCCACTCGCTTCCTGGTGCCTAAACAGCGCGAAGCCACCGGCATCACCGAAGCCAACATGCGCATCACCGATGCCGGCGTCACCGACGTGATCCGCCATTACACCCGTGAGGCCGGCGTGCGCAGCCTGAACCGCGAGCTCGCCAATATCTGCCGCAAGGTGGCGCGCAAAGTGGTCGAGGATGGCAAGCAGTTCGCCGTCGAAATCACTCCTCCCAACGTTTCCGACTATCTCGGCGTGGTGAAATACCGCGAGATGTGGGACCAGAAGAAAAACGAAGTGGGCATGACCGTCGGCCTGGCTTGGACCGAAGTAGGCGGCCAGGTGCTCACCAGCGAAGCAACGTTGATGCAAGGCAAGGGACGCCTCACTCTCACCGGAAAGCTCGGCGATGTGATGCAGGAATCTGCCCAGGCCGGCATGAGCTACGTGCGCTCACGCAGCCATCTCTTCGGTCTGCCCAAAGATTTTTACCGCAATATCGACATTCACGTACACGTCCCGGAAGGCGCCATCCCCAAGGATGGCCCTTCGGCCGGAATTACCATCTGTACTTCGATTGTCAGCGCTCTCACCGGCATTCCAGTGCGCTGCGACCTGGCGATGACCGGCGAGATCACCTTGCGCGGGAAAGTGCTGCCCATTGGCGGCGTGAAGGATAAGCTGCTGGCCGCGCACCGCCTCGGCATTCGCACCATTATCCTGCCGAAGGACAATGAAAAAGACCTGGCTGAAATTCCACCCGAAATTCAGGCGGAAATGAAGATTCACTTCGTGGAAATGATGGATGAAGTCCTGCAAATCGCGCTGGAACGTTCGTTGCCCGTTCTTGCGCCTGCCGACATTCCCGATGTAGAGCCCAAATTTACCGCTGAAGTCGGGCAGGACAAAGAATTGACCAATTGAATTCCCCCGATACTCCTTACTGCGGCGGGCCCACCGGCCTTCTGCCACCGGAGAATCGTGTCACATGCAGTCAAAACCCGTGGTAGACGCAGTTTGTGAGCTTGATTGAGGAAAGCCGGAGAGAGATCCCCTGATTCGCCCCGGAGTCCAATTCCAAGTAATCCTCGCCTGATCATCAGGCCAATAGAGAGAACATCCGATGAGCATTAGTTTGGCGGAACTGAAAGACAAGAACATCACCGACTTGGCGAAAATCGCCAAAGAACTCAACATCCCCGGCTCGTCCGGTATGCGCAAGCAGGAACTGATCTTCCAGATTCTCCGCGCGCAAACCGAAAAGAACGGCCTGATCTTTTCCGAAGGCGTTCTCGAATGCCTGCCCGACGGCTTCGGCTTCCTGCGCGCCCCCGAGTACAACTACCTTCCCGGCCCGGACGACATCTACGTCTCCCCCTCCCAGATCCGCAAATTCGATTTGCGCACCGGCGACACTGTCTCCGGCCAGGTCCGCCCTCCTAAGGACGGCGAGCGCTATTTCGCGCTGATCAAGGTGGAAGCGGTCAATTTTGAAGACCCGGAAGTCGCCCGCAACAAGATTTTCTTCGACAACTTGACGCCGCTGTATCCCGCGGACCGCATTCGCCTCGAGACCACCAAGGAAAATCTCACCGGCCGGGTGCTCGACATGCTTTGCCCGGTCGGCAAAGGCCAGCGCGGACTGATCGTCGCGCCGCCACGTACCGGCAAGACCATGATGCTGCAGTCGATAGCCAACTCGGTCACCACCAATCATCCCGAAGTCGCCCTGATCGTGCTGCTCATCGATGAGCGCCCCGAAGAAGTTACCGACATGCAGCGCACCGTGAAAGGCGAAGTCATCAGCTCTACTTTCGATGAGCCGCCCCAGCGCCACATTCAAGTCGCCGAAATGGTTCTCGAAAAGGCCAAGCGCCTGGTGGAACACAAGCGCGACGTGGTCATCCTGCTCGATTCGCTCACCCGTCTCGGCCGCGCCTATAACGCGATCACCCCGCCTTCCGGCAAAGTGCTCTCCGGCGGTATCGACGCCAATGCCCTGCAGCGTCCGCGCCGTTTCTTCGCCGCCGCCCGAAATATCGAAGAAGGCGGCTCGCTCACCATCATGGCCACCGCCCTAATCGATACCGGCAGCCGTATGGACGACGTAATTTTCGAAGAGTTCAAGGGCACCGGCAACATGGAAATCAACCTGGATCGCCGTTTGGTCGACAAACGCGTTTTCCCCACCATCGACATCAACCGTTCAGGCACCCGTAAAGACGAACTGCTCCTCCCGCCCGACGAACTAAACCGCATCTGGGTCCTGCGCAAGGTGCTAAGCCCGCTATCCACAGTAGAAGCAATGGAGCTGCTCCTAGGCCGCCTAGCCAAAACGAAAACCAACGCCGAATTCCTATCATCCATGCAGAGCCCCACCTAGCCAGAGCGCCTAAGCGTTTTGCCTTGACTTACGGTTCAACGGTTCGATGCCTTTATCTTTTCTGGGGGCCCCATTCTTCCCCGGTTTTGCGAAGGGTGGGCGTTTAGTCCTTAGACGTACGTGTAAAACGTAGGTATTTTGACTTTAAGCCGTTGAAGTTGGGTGCCCCACACGTCGGTCTTATGGGTGGGGTTCTTGACTTACGTTTTCTAAAGATCCGAAGCTTTTATCTTTTCCGGTAGACCTATCCGCTCCCGCGCCAACAACGCCACCAACCGCGCCACTTCCTCCGATTCCATGGCGGAGCTATCCACCAACACCGCGTCCTTGGCCCGAATCAGCGGCGACGCCGCGCGCTCACGGTCTCGCCGGTCGCGCTGAAGCACCTCTTCCAGAGTCCGAACCAAGTCCACATCCTCGCCCTTGGCCTGATGCTCGCACCAACGTCGCCGCGCCCGCACTTCCGCCGAAGCACTAAGATAAATTTTCAGATCCGCATCGGGAAAAACCACGCTCCCGATGTCGCGCCCTTCCATCACCACACCGCCCGCCGCACCAGCGCGCCGCTGCTCGGCCACCAGCACGTGCCGCACATCCGGAATCACTGCAATGCGCGAAGCGGCCTGCGAAACCTCCGGCGTGCGTATCGCCGCAGTCACATCCTCGGAATCCAAAGTAACTTTCTGAACGCCGCCCGCAGCACTCAGATCGATCCGCGTGTCGCGCGCTAGCGCGCTTAATTCATCGCCCGCATCCAGCGCCACTTCCCGCCGAATCGCCTTCAGCGCCAACGCCCGATACATCGCCCCAGTATCGATGTAAACGTACTCCAGCAACTCAGCCACCCGCCGCGCCGCCGTACTCTTCCCCGACCCCACTGGCCCATCGATGGCAATAATCAGTTTCCGCATGTCCCCTGATCCGAGTTACCTATCCACACAAGAAGCACACACCGGTTTCGCACACGAATCATAACGGATGACACCCACCCAGTTATCTAGAATAAGGTTTGCCGACCAGGAAAGAAAAGCCTGGGACCCTGCAGACTCAACCAATCAAATCCGCTTAAACGCCCGCTCGATCTCCCGCACCGTATACCTCAGCACCACCGGCCTCCCGTGCGGACAACTCATCGGATACTCCGCCTTCGAAAGCTCCGCCAGCAACCACTCCATTTTCTGAGTATCCAGCGGCGTATTCACTTTGATCGCGGCATGGCAAGAAGTAGAAGCCGCAATCTTAGCCTGCAGCGAATCGATGGAAATCGCCTGCGCTTCCTTAGCGATGCCGTCCAAAATTTCCGCAAGCAACCGCTCGGCATCACCGCTGGTGATGCCTGCCGGCGCGGCCAGTATGGCCACGCTGCGCGGCCCCATCAGTTCCGTCGCAAATCCGTTCGCCCGCAACTCCTCGGCAATCTGATCGAAGGTAGCCAGTTGCCGCGGGCTCAATTCCACCACCGGCGGGACCAGCGTCCGCTGGCCGCCCATCACCCCCGCGCGCCGCGCGCGCAAGTGCTGTTCGAAAAGTATCCGCTCGTGCGCCACATGCTGATCGACGATCCACAATCCCTCGCTATTCACCGCGATGATGAAACTGTTGCTCACCTGTCCCAGCGGCTTCAGATCCGAAATCTCTTCCGGCCGCGGCAGTACTCCGCCACGCTCGATCTCGCTGGGAGCCACGCCAAACGCGCCCGGCGCAGTAGCGGTCGCGGCGCCAGCAGCGGCCGTGCCAGGGAACGGCGCCACGAATTCCGTGCCGCCTTGCGCACCAAACTGCAACCGCTGTTCCCGCGGTTGCAGCGGCGCACCCGACAATTCAAACCCCTCTTCCAGTGCCGCGCCAGGTGAAAACGAAGTCGGGATTAGCGCGGGCGGTGGTCCCGCAACCACGCCCGCACCAGCGCCTGCGGCGGCGGCCTGCGCTCCCCACTCCGCATGCCCCGCCGCGTGTACTGCGGCGGCCCCTTCTCCCGCCGAGATCCCCATCCCGGCGCCTCCGTTCGCGCCGAAAGGCATACCCAGTCGCGAGGTTTGCGCTGGCGCCCGCATCCCCGGCTGAAATCCAGCGATCGGACGCACCTTCGCCAATGCGTTGCGAATCGCATCCCGCGTAAAATCATGCACGAACTGCGGATGCCGAAACCGCACCTCCACTTTGGAGGGATGCACGTTGACGTCCACTTCCTGGTAAGGTAAATCAACGAACAGCAGCACCGCAGGAAAAACGCCCTGCGGTGAAATATTTCGATACGCCTCGGTAATCGCGTGCAGCAGCAAACGGTCCCGCACCAGCCGCCGATTCACAAAAATGTAGGTCCCATTCCGATTGGCGCGCTGCACTTCCGGACGCGAAGTAAATCCGGTGATGCGAATCTTCGCCGACTCCTCGTCCGCATCCAGCCCAGCCTCGGTAATCGATGCGCGCAGCAGCCCTTCGGCCGCTGGAATTTCCAGCAACTCCGCCAGTGCTTGCTGGCCGAAGAGTTGATACACGCGGTCCGCCAAACGCTCTACCGGCGCCACGTTCACGATTTCTTGGCTAGGAGTCTTCAGCAGGAATTGCTTATCGGGATGCGCCAAAGCGTAGTGCGTCACCAGCGAGGCAATGTGCCCAAGTTCAGTGGTCTCGGACTTCAGGAATTTTCGCCGCGCCGGAACGCAGTAAAAAATATCGTGCACCGCTATCGATGTTCCTGCCGGCAATCCGGCCGGCTTCACGCTTACCAGCTTCCCGCCGGCGAACTCCACTCGCATGCCCTGCTCTTCATCCGTGGTCCGCGTCTCCAGCACCAGCCGGGAGACCGCCGCGATGGTAGGCAGCGCTTCGCCGCGAAAACCCAGCGTGGCAATCGAGAGCAAATCCTCGGCCGCGCGCAGTTTGGAAGTCGCGTGGCGCTCGAACGCCAGCAGAGCGTCGTCGTGATTCATCCCGTAGCCGTCGTCGATCACCCGAATCAACCGCTTGCCCCCCGACTCCGTCTCCACCCGAATCGACTTCGCGCCCGCATCCAGCGCGTTCTCCACCAGTTCCTTCACCACCGAAGCCGGCCGCTCCACCACCTCGCCTGCGGCGATCTTATTGGCAATAGCGTCCGGAAGTATGCGTATCTGCGACATTAGCTTTAGTCCCGATTCCCTACGAGCCGTGCCCAAAACGCGCGCAACGACCGCAAGCGCCGTCCTCTTTGTTCCCTACTCCGTCTCCTTCAACCGAATCCCCAAATCGCTCAACTGATCGTTCCCCACCCCGGAAGGTGACTCCGCCATCAGATCCTGCGCCGCAGTAGTCTTAGGAAACGCGATCACCTCGCGAATCGATTTCTCCCCAGCGATTAACATCACCACGCGGTCGATCCCCAGCGCAATCCCCCCGTGCGGCGGTGTTCCATAAGTGAGCGCGTCCAGAAAAAATCCGAATCGTGTCCGCGCCTGCTCCTCCGTCAACCCCAGCGCTTTAAATAAAGCAGCCTGCACATCCTGCCGATGAATTCGAATGCTCCCAGAACCAAGCTCCACGCCGTTCAACACCAAATCGTAGCCCTTGGACCGGCACTCCCACGGCGCCGTCTCCAGCTTCTCGATATCCTCTTCGTATATCCCAGTGAAGGGATGCTGCGCGCTCACCCAGCGCTTGTCGCTCTCGCTCCATTCGAATAGCGCGAACCCGGTGATCCACGCGAATTCCCACTTACTGCGGTCGATCAAATTCAGCTTGTCGCCCAGGTACAGCCGCACCTGTCCCGCCACACCGAGCGAAGTATCGTTGTGTTGGATCTGCTCTTTCGCGGACACGCAAACCACCAGGTCGCCCGCCTTCGCGCCCACCGCCTCCACCAACGCCTTCACCCCGTCCGGCCCCACGTTGCGATCGAGCGACGAGCTTGCGCCCTCGGCAGTCACCTTAATCGTATACACGCCCTTAGCACCGGCGCCCTTGGCGTGCTCCACCAGTTCGTCAATCTGCTTGCGCGATAGCGCCGCTCCGCCGGTAGCCACCACCGCTTGCACGTTACCCTCGAAGTGCATCGCCGCGCGGACTGGATCGAAGAACCGCGTCACATCTTTCAAGGTCATCTCGAATCGCAGGTCCGGCTTGTCGCTGCCATACAGCCGCAGCGCATCTTTATAATCCAGATGCCGGAAGGGACGCTTCACGGTCACCCCAATTACTCGCCACGCCGCCACCACCGCCTGTTCGATCGTGTCGAAAATGTCTTCCTGCCGCGGAAACGACATCTCCAAATCGAGCTGCGTGAATTCCGGCTGCCGGTCCGCGCGCAAATCCTCGTCGCGAAAGCACTTCACGATCTGGAAATAGCGGTCCATCCCCCCGATCATCAAAATCTGTTTGAAAATCTGCGGCGATTGGGGCAGCGCGTAAAACTGTCCGTGATGGATGCGACTGGGAACCAGATAGTCCCGCGCCCCCTCGGGCGTCGACCGGGTGAGCATCGGTGTTTCGATTTCGTAGAAACCAAGCGCATCCAGCGTCTTACGAATTTCAAAAATCACCCGATGCCGCAAGGCCAGATTCTTATGCGTTTTCGGCCGCCGCATATCCAGATAGCGATAGCGCAACCGGGTTTCTTCGCTGGCCGTGGTTTCGTCCTCCACCACAAACGGCGGCGTCTTCGCCGTATTCAGCAAGTGCAGCTTAGTCGCCATCACTTCGACTTCCCCGCTAGCCAGTTCGGGATTGGCCTTTCCGCGCCGCACCACCCGCCCCTCCACCGCAATCACGTACTCCGGCCGCACGCCTTCCGCCTTAGCGTGCGCTTCAGGATGCTGCTCCTTATTAAAAACGATCTGCGCAATTCCCTCGCGGTCGCGCAAATCGATAAAGATGAGCTGCCCCAAATCGCGCCGCCGGTGTACCCACCCAGTAAGAACCACATCCGTATCGGCGTCGGTAGCGCGAAGCGCCCCAGCATAATTCGTGCGTTTCAGATTTCCCAATGGATCGAGCAATTGTCTAGTCCCGTCCCTTCCTCTGAAGTGCGGTGTTGCTTCTAGGTTCTACGTTTCACGTTTCCATGCTTTTTGGGTGCCCCACTCTTCCCTGTTTCGGGGAAAGGTGGGTGTTTTGACTTAACCTTTCGGTTCTACAGTTCGATGCCTTTCTCTTTTCCGATGTTTTGACTTGATGTTCCGGTTCTACGGTTCGACGCCTTTCTCTTTTCCGGGTGCCCTATTTTTCCCCGATTTGGGGAAGGGTGGGCGTAATGTCCGCCACCACTGAACGGAATCAGAGAAGTACTCGAGAACACCCGTCCGGGTCCTCAGCTCCCCGTCCGCCCACTCAAATATCCAACCAATTCCGATTCCGAAAGTTTGCGCTGCTCCCCATCCGCCAACCGCTTCACAGTAAATTCCCCCGAAGCCACTTCATCCCCACCAACAATCAACGCATAAGTAGCCCCAAGCCTATCCGCCATTCCCAATGATTTCCTAAACTTCATCTCTTCCGCCGGAATCTCCACAGAAACGCCTTGGTCCCGCAGAAGTCGCGCCAGCCGAACCGAAGGCGCGTAAGCAACCTCCCCCATCCAAGCCACGAAAACGTCGACGCCGGCAACCGGCTTCAATCCATTGGTAGTCGCAACCGTAGCCCCGGCCGCGCTCGTCAAATTTTCCTGCAGCGACAGTATCAACCGGTCCGTCCCGATCGCAAACCCAATCCCCTTCACCGCCGGCCCACCCAGCAATTCCACCAACCCATCATAACGCCCGCCGCCGCACACCGCGTTCTGCGACCCCAATCCCGTCGCCACAATTTCAAATGTAGTGCGCATGTAGTAGTCCAGCCCGCGCACCAATCGCCAGTTAATCTCGTAAGCAATTCCCCGCAGCTTCAGTTCTTCCTGCAACCGCGCGAAATGCACCCGGCAACTCTCACACAGATGATCGGCAATCCGGGGCAGTCCCTCAATGATGCCCTGCTCTTCCGGCGACTTCGAATCCAGCACCCGCAGCGGATTCGTCTCCACTCGCCGCTGGCTATCCACCCCGAGATTGTCGACCACCTTACGCAATTCGTCGCGTAGCAACGCCACATAGCGCGGCCGGCATTCCTTGCACCCAATCGAATTCACATAGAGCGTCGTGCCCCGCAGCCCGAGCTTCCCAAAAAACGCCAGGAGCATCTCGATCACTTCCGCATCGATTCCCGGCGCGTCCGACGGACCCAGCACTTCCGCGCCAATCTGATAGAACTGCCGGTAGCGCCCCTTCTGCGGCCTCTCGCGCCGAAACATCGGGCCCATGTAATACAGTTTCACATTTCCAGGCAGTGTCTGCATTCCGTGCTCGATGTAAGCCCGCACCGCGGACGCCGTAGCCTCCGGCCGCAACGTGATCGATTCCGAGTCGCGGTCCACAAAGGTGTACATCTCCTTCGCCACCACATCCGTATCGGCCCCAATCGACCGCGCAAACAATTCCGTCGACTCGAAAATGGGCAGACGAATCTCCCCAAATCCATAAGCCCCGAAAATGCCGCGCGCGGTCTGCTCCACGCGATTCCACAGCGCCGTCTCCGGCGGCAAAATGTCGCGCACACCCCTAATAGATTGAAATTTCATGCGGACCTGAAAGCCTCTTCCCCAAAATTTCCGTTGTGATTCAGCCGTTGTGGCGCAGCCACTCTTGGCGACGGGGCCCCATAATCTAAGAAGCAACCCAGCCCAAAAACGCGACCACTATTCCAACCTACCCAATGTTTTGGTTGGTCTCTTTCTTATACGATTCCTTATATTCCACATACCGCTCCGCATACCGATCGATCGACTCCTGATCCTCAGGAATCAGCGCCCGCCGGAATTTCCCCGGGTGCCCCAGAAAAAGACTCCCCGGCGGCACCTCAGTCCGCTCCGGCACCAGCGTCCCCGCCCCGATAATCGATCCTGCCCCGATCTTCGCCCCGTTCAAAATGATCGATCCCATCCCAATCAAGCAGCGCGACTCGATCGTGCATCCATGCAAAATCACCCCATGCCCCACGGTAACGCCGTCCCCGATCATCAACGGATGGGTATCGCGCATGACGTGCAACACCGACCCATCCTGAATATTGGTCCGCGCCCCAATTCGAATCCAGTTCACATCGCCGCGAATCACCACCCCCGGCCAAACGCTGGAATCCGCCCCAATGGCAACGTCTCCAATCACCACCGCCGCCACATCAATGTACGCACTACCAGCAATCTGCGGCACTCGCCCGCCATATTTCCGAATCATCGATAAGCCTCAAGATTCACAGCAAGAATCCGCAAAGTAGCACACGCCCCGCCAACAAAACAAACCGCCAATCCGAAGGGCTTTAAGGTTCTACGGTTCGACGCCTTTATCTTTTCGGGGTGCCCCACTCTTTGCGGTTTTTTGCAAAGGGTGGGCGTACCGTTCACCACCGCGTACCGAGAAACACAAAGCTCGCGATCCAAGTGTGCCGTTGCTCTTCAGTGCCCCGCGCAAACGCCCTACAGTATCTGCACCACCGGCGCCGCCGCCGAAGCATTCACCGCAGCCACCCGTTCCGCCACATTCCGCGCCACCGCGAAAAGACTAGCCGCCCCCGGCGCATCCTCACCCAGCGAAACCACAGGCTTCCCGGTATCCCCGCCAATCCGGATCTGCGCATCGATTTCCACTTCCCCCAAAAACGGCACGCCAAACGTCTTCGCCATCCGCTCGCCCTCACCGTGCCCAAACACATCGATCCGCCCATTGCAGTGCGGACAATTGAAGTAACTCATATTCTCCACCACGCCCAGAATCTCCACATTCACCTGCCGAAACATCTCGATCGCCTTGCGCACGTCCGCCAGCGCCACGATCGAAGGCGTAGTCACCAACACCGCCCCACTCACCGCAGTACTCTGGATCAGCGACAACTGCACGTCCCCGGTGCCTGGCGGCAAATCCACCACCAGATAATCCAGCTCGCCCCACTGCACGTTGCGCAGGAACTGTTGCATCACCGAATGCAGCATCGGACCGCGCCAGATCAGCGGCTTATCCCCAGGGTTGAGCAAACCCATCGATATAGTCTTCACTCCATAAGCTTCCACCGGAATAATGGTCTTCTCGTCCACCGCCCGCGGCTGCTCGGTCGCTCCCAACATCAACGGCACGTTCGGCCCGTAGACGTCCGCATCCAGCAACCCTACCGCCGCGCCGCCACGCGCCAGCGCGATCGCCAGGTTGACCGCCACCGTGGTTTTCCCCACTCCACCTTTGCCGCTAGCCACCGCAATCAGGTTCTTCACCCCGGTAATCGGTTGTTTGTCCGAAAGCCGCTTCCCGGGGCCTCCGGCGCCCCCCGGCCCTCCAGCAGCCGCACCGGGCCCAGCCCCTCGGGCATGCCCAACATGAGGCGGATGTTCGTGATGCGCCACGGCCGTTGGTCCTCCGGGTTCCTCCACGTGGAACTGCACCGAACTGATCCCCACCTTAGCCAGGGCCGCCCGGATTCCCTTCTCGATGTTCGCTTTGGCCGCCGGTTCGGCAATCGGCGCCATCAGCAGCGCCACCGCACCCTCACTCACCTGCAACCCCTTCACCATCTGCAGGCTCACAATATCCCTGCCCTGCTGCGGATCGATCACCGTGCGCAGTGCTTCCACCACAGCAGCATTACTAAGCGGTGCCATAGAAGTCCTCTCCTGGGTGGGGCAACTTCGAAAATGCGACAAGCTTCCGGAAACTCAATTATGGCACGAGTGCCGCCGATGCAAAACAACACCAGCCGTTAGTGCTCTGCGGGGGAGTCGTGCGAGGCGCCGAAGAAGGTGTCCTTAATTTCTCTGACGATCCAGATAGGGCCTACGAGGAAATAAACCACGCCCTGGAAGAAGGCAGGCTTGTTGCCTTCGATGCGATGGCCGGCGAAGAGAAGAATCCATCCGCCGACGAACAATGCCAGCCCGATTCGCCACCACGTAAGAATCAGCGCAACGATTCCCACCAGGATGATTGGGATTCCGATGCCGTGCAGGGCCTTGTTCCACGGATTCGTGTGCTCGTGATCGTACTGCGCCATGTAACGGTCGAATGACCGCATCGCGTGCCTCCGCGGCAGGGCAATGGCTTTTATATACGCTTTTCGCCTGCGGGAAGCAAGGCAGTGACCGAGTGAGTGGGCTTCGACTCGCAGGACCGCGATCAACGGTTACCGCGGGGGACGCAGCCCCAGAAAAGACAAAAGGCGAGGTGCGACGGCTGGAACCGTCGACCCTCCCTTTTTCACACTCTAAGCCCCCAAATCTCGATCGACTGAAGGTCAGTGTTGTCCGCTACCGCTTTACTTCGCTAATTTTCCAAGCACGCGAAGGCCTCAATCTCGCGGCGATCGTTCTCTTCTTGGCCTTGTTGCACCGGGGAGACAAAGCTCCGCCCAACCCGGTCGCACTTGCTGCTCAAAAGATCAGCGGATCCCCGGTGTCTGTTCGGACACCAGATATCGTTGAAACATTTCTATACGGCGCCAGGGATAGTGCTATCCGTTTAGACACAACGTTAAGCACTAATAACTTGATTTATGATTTGTTTCGCCGCTGCGGTAGTTAGGGACGGGTGGCGGCGCGTAGAACGTGTCGGAAGCAAACTTATCGCCGATGGGGTACTGAGCGAAGCGGGTGCCCCAGGGTGTCGATTTCACACCTGGGTTCTCCACGTTTTGGACTCGGCTTTGTCTTACGCGCCGCCTTCCCACGCAGCACGTGGCAACAACTAAAATTCAAAGAAAGTACGCCGCATTGAAAGTCGGAACTATTGCCGAGGTCCTGGGTAACGCAGCCTCTTTCTAAGTCTGTTGATCCTAAGAACCTGCTGCGGGCGGAGCAGGCGTCAGTCCATGGCGGTGCATGATCTCCGCCAACTTTGCCCGGTCCGGCGGACCACCAGCGGCCGCGTTGATCACCTCAGAACACTCGCGGAAAAACTGCGGACCGATTGCCGCGGGTGTAGCCAGGCACAGCACCTTCACGTCTTCATTACCGTTGTTGTCGAACCGGTGAACGGCGCCCCGCGGTATGCAGAGCGTCTGCCCCGGCCCAACATTGATCGGCTTGCCGTCCACCGTCCACGTCAACACACCGTCGATGCCGTATACCGTCTCCTCGAAGTGGTCGTGGCTGTGCGCCGGCGCCGCCAGGCGCTGTCCGGCGAGGACAGCTACCTCAAAGACCGCGATCGAGCCGGTCGAGTTCTCACCGGTCATGAGGAAGCGCACCTCGATCGGTCCCAGGCGGATCGTTTCGCTTGCAGGGTTGACGCATAGATCGATAGATGGCAGTGACATGGAAACCTCCCTCACAGTTCGCTCCAAATGTTTGGTCAGAGGAATGGAAGGGGCCCGTCGGTGCCTTGGGTGTCATTTTCTCCCCCTTCTTGGTAAACTATGTTTACCGTGGACCCTAGTAAACATAGTTTACCAACAGCGTCAATGACTTTCCTGCAGGAAAGTCCCCCGGTCAAAACCAAAGATATGCTTATCGGCGCGCTGCTGCGCGTTCCCGCCCAGGCGATTCAGCGTCGCATCATCAAGGAACTGAATGCCGCGGGCTTTGCGGGGCTCAGCATGCCGCACCTGGCGGTCCTGCGATTTCCCAGTCCCCATGGTGTTCGCCCCGGCGTTCTTGCCGAGCGCGCGGGCATGAGCAAACAGGCCATGAACCGGTTGCTGGGGAGCCTCGAGGACCTAGGATATATCGTCCGGAGCGACGCCCGGACCGAGGGCCGCGCGCGAATTGTTCACTTTACGAAGCGTGGGCACGCCGCCTACGCAAGGGCTCTGGACGTACTGCGCGATATCGAGCGGGAATGGAGCGCGGAGCTTGGGCCAAAGGACTTCGCTCAGCTTAAGGAGCTGCTCTGCTGTGTCTGGGAGAGCCCGTTAATCCGTTAACGTGCGTTTTCGCGGCCCGGCTAATATGACTTCTGCAGATTGATTCCGAAGCTGGCTCTCCCGCACAAATACAGTGTATTGCAAGGAGCCCTTGTCAAACACCCCAGAAAATACTTCCGTACTCGTAGTCGGCGGTAGCCTAGTCGGCTTATCCACTGCCTTGTTCCTCGCCAAGTGGGGGGTTCCCGTGACATTGGTGGAGAAGCACGCGGGAAGTTCGCCGCATCCACGGGCGATTGGCTACACCGCGCGAACCATGGAGCTGTTCCGTGCAGTGGGGATCGCAGATCAAATCCCGCAGATTCCGCCGAACTTTCGACTCGTCAGGGCGCGCGTAGAGAGCCTCGCCGGCAAATGGGTTGAAGAGCCCGCTTGGTCACCCGAAAAACCGGAGGCCGCCAAAGTCGAATACTCGCCGTGCCGAGGCGCCGCCATCGCCCAGGACAAGATCGAGCCAATCCTCCGCGCCGCAGCTATCCAGTTCGGAGCTGACGGGCGGCAAAGCACCGAGTTGATCGGCTTCGAGCAGGGCACCGATAGCGTGACTGCGCAAGTGAGAAATCGCCTCGACGGAAGCGAGCACCGAATTCGCTCCAGCTATCTCATCGCCTGTGATGGTGGTGCCAGTCCAATTCGTGAAGTGCTTGGTATCGGCACGAAAGGGCGAGGCCACATGCGCACCGTTCGCAGTGTGCTCTTTCGCGCCCCTCTGCAGGAGTATCTCGCGAAGGGCGTTTTCCAATTCGATATCGATCAGCCCGGCTTCAAGGCGTTTCTTACCACCTACAACGACGGGCGCTGGGTGCTGATGTTCACCGACGAGATCGAACGAGATGATGAGGGACTGAAGGGGGCGATCATTCGATCCATAGGCAGGTCGGATCTCGACATTGAAATCATCACCACTGGCCGGTGGAACCTTGGCGCGGTTGTAGCGGATCGCTTCTCCTCGGGAAGAATTTTTCTGGCAGGAGACTCGGCCCACGCCTTTCCGCCATCGCGCGGTGGTTACGGGGCAAATACCGGCATCCACGACGCGAACAACTTGGCCGGGAAGCTCAAGGCGGTCCTATCCGGTAAGTCGGACCCTTCATTACTTCACACTTATGATGTTGAGCGGCGACCTGTCGCATGGCTGCGTCATCAGCAGATTTTCGCGCGACCCGATTACAAGCCCTATGCAAACGGAATTGCCGAGGGCGAGCCGATTATCGATGACGATGCCATGGAGTTGGGACAGCTGTACCGTTCTGAAGCGATCCTGGGCGCGCCTGACAATCTGCCTCCTGCCCTTCGGCCAGATGAATGGAATGGCCAACCAGGAACACGCGCGCCTCATCTTTGGCTGACGCGTGGCGATAGCCGCTTGTCCACCTTGGATCTATTCCAACGCGATTGGGTCCTCCTCGCCGAAGATGAAGCTTGGAGAGCTGCCGCGGCAGAGGCCGCTGCGCGACTGGGTATCGACCTTAGCTTTATCCATGTCGTCACGGACGTGACGCCAACCGAGCCAAGCGCGTTCCGAACGCTGTTCGGTTTAGGGCGGAGCGGAGCATCCCTGGTCCGGCCAGATGGTTATGTGGCATGGCGCTCAAGCGATCTGCCTGCAAAACCCACCGAGGTACTCACGGAAGCATTCCAAATGGCTTCCTTTGCAAGGGCATCTTGAAGGTCCTACGTCGTTCAGCCCGAGATGATCATGAACGCCTAGCATCGGTCGACTCTCTCAAATGTCCACCGAAACCATCCCTTCCCAACCTTTCCCGACAATGCTACTTTCCGAGCGGCGGATGAGAACTTTGCGCGAACCAACACTCACGACGGCCCCAACCGATCCCGCGCGAATACCGGAATCCCTAAACCGCAACACCGCCAGCAATGGGTACTCCAAGTCTTTGATTCCAAAGCACAGAAATCTCCCGAATCCTGGCAAAATGCGATTTCACGTTTGCGGTGCGCCGCTGTCACCGCCGTTCTGGCGACGTGTTTTTCAGGTCGCACCCCGCGTAAAGCTGGGACAGTCCAAATCACTGATTCTAAACGCCAGAAAAATTCCGAGCCGATACCAAATGCCATGTTGGTATCGAATCAAAAAGGCCCACTCCCAGCGCCCATTCGACGCCCGCCGCGCAACTCACATCGCCAGAGTGCTTTGCGCGAATCGGGCCCGGCACGTTAGAATAGATAGTTACCACATCGGCGATAAGGACACTCCGCACCCACCATGGAATTTGATCGCATCATAGACAATTTTATCGCTCGTTTCATCGGCACCAAGCACGAGCGCGACGTCAAGCGCATCTCGCCTTTAGTCGTCGAGATCAACGCCCTCGAACCGCAAATGAAGGCGCTCTCCGACGCCGAGATGATGGCTAAGACCATCGAAATGAAGGCCCAGGTTACCGCGGCGCTCAGCGACGTCGAGCCCTCTGACCCGCAATACAAAGAGCGTCTGCAGGCTGCGCTTCAGGACGTCCTGCCGCCGGCGTTTGCGCTGGTCCGCGAAGCTGGCCGCCGCACCCTTTCCATGCGCCATTTTGACGTTCAGTTGATCGGCGGCATCGTCCTGCACGAAGGCCGAATCGCGGAAATGAAGACCGGTGAAGGCAAGACCCTCGTCGCCACCCTTCCCGCCTACTTAAACGCGCTGGCTGGCCGCGGCGTTCACATCGTCACCGTGAACGACTACCTCGCACGGCGCGACGCGGAATGGATGAGCCCGATTTACAAAATGCTCGGCCTCAGCGTCGGGGTGATCGTGCACGACCTCGACGAAGTTACCCGCAAAGCTTCCTACACCGCCGACATCACCTACGGCACCAACAACGAATTCGGTTTCGACTACCTCCGCGACAACATGAAATACAATCTCGAGGACTGCGTCCAGCGCGGACATCAGTTCGCTATCGTCGACGAAGTCGATTCCATCCTCATCGACGAAGCACGCACTCCTCTCATCATTTCCGGACCAGCCGAGGAATCTACCGACAAGTACTACCGCATCGACAAAATCGTCCCCAAACTCATTCGCGATATCGATTACACCCTCGACGAAAAGCACCGCACCTCCACCCTCACCGAAGAGGGCATCTCCAAGTGCGAACGCCTGCTGGGCCTCGGAAATCTTTTCGATCCTCAGAACATGGACATGATCCATCACGTCTACCAGGGCCTCCGCGCGCACGCTCTGTATCAGCGCGATGTGGACTACGTGGTGAAAGACGGCGAGGTGATCATCGTCGACGAATTCACCGGCCGCCAAATGCCCGGACGCCGCTGGTCCGATGGCCTGCACCAGGCCGTAGAAGCCAAGGAAAACGTCAAGATCGAGCGCGAAAATCAGACCCTCGCCACCATCACCTTCCAGAATTATTTCCGCATGTACAAAAAGCTTTCCGGCATGACCGGAACCGCGGAAACCGAGGCGTCCGAATTTCACAAGATCTACAAGCTCGACGTGGTGGCCATTCCCACCAACCGAACGCTGATCCGCATTGAGAATTCCGACGTGGTCTACCGCACCGAGCGGGAAAAATTCGAAGCCGCGGTCGACGGCATCCTCCAGGAAGACGGCACCAAGGCTGGCGGCATTCGCCAGTATTACGAGACTGGCCAGCCCGTCTTGGTGGGCAGCATCTCCATCGAAAAGTCGGAAAAGATCGCCGAGCTCTTGAAGAAAGCCGGCATTCCACACCAAGTGCTGAACGCCAAGCAACATGAACGCGAAGCGAAAATCATCGCCCAGGCGGGCCGAAAAGGAGCGGTCACCGTTTCCACCAACATGGCCGGCCGCGGCACGGACATCCTGCTTGGCGGAAACCCCGAAGCGATGACCCGCGATCATTTCCTGAAAAACAAGCTGGCCCTGCCGTACATCACCCCAACTGCGGCAATCCCTACCAGCGCCGTCGGGGAGACTACCGCCGAAGCGGCCGCCGCCACCGCCCAAGCGGTAGGCAGCAGCGAGGGAACGGCCACCGCCCTGGCGTCTGCGCCGGCCATCGTGCCGATGGTGTTGTTCCAGATAGAGGGCCGCATCTTTCAGGTTCCGCTCGAACAGTGGAAACCCGTCTACGACGAATTCGCCGAGCAGTGCCGCGCCGAACACGATGAAGTGGTGGCCATGGGCGGCCTGCACATTCTAGGCACGGAACGCCACGAAGCCCGCCGCATCGATAACCAGCTCCGCGGACGCGCCGGCCGCCAGGGCGATCCCGGCTCGTCCCGTTTCTTCCTTTCTCTCGAAGATGATTTGATGCGCATTTTCGGCGGCGAACGCGTGAAGGCGCTGATGTACGCGCTGGGAATGAAGGAAGGAATTCCCATCGAGTCCAAGCTGATCAGCAACCGTATCGAAACCGCGCAGAAAAACGTCGAAGCGCAGAACTTCGAAGCCCGTAAGCACCTGCTGGAATACGACGATGTAATGAACAAGCAGCGCGAAACCATTTACACCCTGCGCCGCTCGGTGCTGGAGGGGCAAGACCAGAAGGAAATGGTGCTCGAACGCGCCGAGGAAATCGGACTCGAGCTCGTCGACACTTACTGCCCTCGCGAGCAGCATCCCGAGCAGTGGAACGTCACCCAGTTTGCCAACGAAGTTCTCAATCAGTTTGGAATCGATCTGAAGGCCGTCGGTATCGATCCAGCGGGGCTAAATCACGACCAGCTTGCCGAAGCCCTCACCACCGCGATCAATGTGCGCTACGAGGAAAAAGAGAAAGCGTTCAGCGCCGCGACGTTGCGTTGGCTGGAATGCCGCATCCTGTTGGATATCGTCGACGCGCAGTGGAAGGACCACCTGCTCACTCTCGACCACTTGAAAGAAGGCATCGGTCTTCGCGGTTACGGACAGAAAGACCCGCTGGTCGAGTTTAAGAAGGAAGCCTTTGTCCTGTTTGACGATTTGATGGATCGCATCGACAAAGAATCGGTGCGCTTCCTGTTTCTGGTGCGCCCAGCCGAAAATCCGCCGCCTCGGCCTCCTGGCGCACCGTCTGGCAACATCTCCACCACTGCGGCCCGGCCCGCCGTCTTTTCTCCCAGTGAGATCGAGCGTCGCCAGCGCAAACAGCAGCAGAACATGCAATACCAGACCGGTCCCGCGCAGGCCGAAGCTCCTAAACCAGTTCGGGCCGCCGCCAAGGTCGGCCGAAACGATCCCTGCCCCTGCGGATCGGGCAAGAAGTACAAGAAGTGCCACGGCGCTTAGGCGTAGGAATCTTCGCGCCACCGCATTGCGGCGCCGCTGGCTGGCCGGCTCTGCGCGAAAATACCGTTGACGACGCGGTAACACCGCCCCCAGCGGCTCCTTGCGTTTTCCCCGGATCAACCTCAAGCTGATAGTTCAGCACGGACACACTTCTATGCCCGTTGAGGCACCCAAACCCTCCAACGTCGATTCGTTGAAGGATCCGTTCAAGCCACCGCAGCCCGTCATTCCGGGCGTGCCGGCTCGCGCTTCGTTCGACCGGCGCGCGGCAAGCGCGGGAAGCGCAGCAAACTCAGCGAGCGCGGCGCCAAAAGGCTCCGAGTTCTCTGCCCCGCTTTGGCCCGTTTACTTGTTTATCGCCACGGTGGTTATATTCACAGTGGTCTTGCGCGTCGAGGTTACCGCTCAGCGCGCTCGTTCTCACGTGGCTGCGGCGGCGCCGATCGCCACACCGACCGCTAGCGACCATCCGGTGGATGCCAGCGCGGGAATCCCCACAGCTCCGGGTCCCATCGCCAGCACGCAGGAACTGAATAAGCCGTGGGCCGCCAAGCGCTTCATCTTCCGCAATCAATTGACCGGCGAAATGATTCCCGCAGAGGTAGTGCACTTGCCTGGTGGAGGCTTTTGGGCCATCTCGCTCAAAGAACCCTACGGTAGCTGCCAGCTCAACTACGTGACTGACACCAAGGAATTGCGTGATGAATATCAGGTAAACGCGGGCCATCCCATGGTCGTGAATCCCTGCAATCGCTCGGTCTTCGATCTCGCGGAGTACGCGTCGGCACCCAGCGGTTTGGTCCGCGGGGTGGTGATCGCCGGCGCCGCCACGCGTCCGCCGATCGCCATCGAAGTAAAGGTCGAAGGCTCGAAGGTAGTCGCCACTCGCAGCGAATAGCTTCGCTCTTCATCGCATCACCTTGCGCACTTTCCAAACATCAACTCGCAGTGGTGAACGCCGCGTCCGCCTATGGCTTCAGTCTCCTGTTCCTGACAAGGCGATCGTTTGCAGGCTATTCAGCGCGTTGTCAGTCAGGGTGATCTGGCCGGTAAGCGAGCCCTTCGCGGCGGGAGTGAACCTCGCCATCTTCACCGGTATCGTTCCGAGATAGACCTTGCCGAACGGCAGCGACGTTGGGCTGATCGTCAGGCCGCCGCTCGCGGCATTGTTGACGGTCAGAGTGGTGCTGGTCTTCGTCGCGGTGGTGAAGTTCGGGTCTCCTGCGTAACTGTAGCGGATGGTGTAAGGCGTCGCCGACGCGTGGATCGCGGACGTGGTGAAGGTCAGCGTGAATGTGCCGCCCGTCCCGGTCGTTGTAGTGGTCTGCGAGACGCTGTCAATCGTCACCGTCACCGTCTCGCCGGCTGGTGGGTGCAGTGAGCCCGAACTCAACGTTCCGCCTAGGCTGATCGACGCCGTGCCAACGGTGATCGACTGCGACGCAGTCACCGAACTGAACGTGGCGGTGGCCTTACCGACCATCAGGGTGGTGCTGCTGTTCGTCGCGGTACTGAAGTTCGTGTCTCCGCCATAACTGTAGGTGATGATGTAGGGCGTCGCGGACGCGAAAATCGCGGACGTCACGAAACTCAGCGTGAATGCACACCAAAAAAAACCGGCCATCGAAGTAACTCGATGGCCGGCGTCTCGGGGTGTTATAGCTGGGCTGGGCCGTGCTTCCCGATTAGTCGTTAATCTCCTCGACGGAGCGAGCCACGAAGACCGCTTGGCTCGTGGTTGGATCGATCAACACGTGACCGACGACGCGGACGTTAATCGGGGCGGTCCCGGTCAACGTCGATAGTCCGGACATGTTGATGAAAAAGGTTGAGTTGGTGGTCATCACCGTCAGCGGATTTGGCAGCAATACGCCCGCCAAGCTGTTGTCGTTGAGCTGGAAGCTGCCGGCATTTCCGCTGGTCACCTGCGTGCTTCCGGCTACCCATGAACCTTCCTGCCCCTGCCTCTGCAGAATAACCCGGTGAACGGTCAACCCCGGAGGAGACGTGGAAGTATCCAGCGCTCCGCCGATGGCGACGCGCTGACCCGGCGTCAGGCTGCTGTTGTTGAACAACAGAGTGGTGATCGGCAGATTGATATTCCCGATTCTGTATATCTCGCTGCCATTCAAACCAAGAGTGCTGATCTCACCGATCGTAAGGCCAGCACCGTCAGGCAACTCGCTACGCACAAAGACTTGCAGCGAGGTGGCCGCTCCCGGACTGGGGGATACCAAGGTGTTCAGGCCATCAACGAAAAAGTTGTCAGTCGACACCACCAATACTTCATCGGCGTCGATGTCGTGAGTGGCCGGGTCGATCGTGCCGGAGACCGACACAATGGTGTTGGTATTAAAAGTGGACAAGCCGTCGTTCGGTGCAAAGAACGTGTTGCTGTCGGTGCTCACGGTGTACTGCCGTCCGTAAGGTCCTTGGATCAGGAAGGTATTGCCGCTCACGCTCACGACGCCCGCGAAGAAGCAGTCGATTTCGCGCTGCACATCGTTGGCCGCTAGCGCCCGGATGTTGAAAGTCGGATTCACAGTCACGTTGCCGCTCCCGTCTATGGCGATCGATTTAGCCAAATCAAAATCGACGAATAGGCCCACAGTGTCCCCGGCGTTCAGGGTCAGCGGCTGAGCCAGTGTGACGGCAACGTTCGATGACGTGAGGGTGGGAGTGGTGGTGCTCACCACCGGGGCGCCACCGGTTGCCACCGCCGAGGTATCAAGCCAGGTGATGGTGGCCGCACCCAGCATGATATTCACGGTGGTGTAGGTTCCCGGGGGAACGCTATTGAGGTCCAGCAGGGTATGCAAGCCGCTGAGCTTGGCGAAATCCAGCGTTTGCGGAGTGGTGGTCAGGTCGGCGGTAGTGCTGCCGTCGGTGAGCGTCGCACCGGACACGGTGGCAACAAACGATACGATGTTGGGCATCGTCGGTGATGCGTCGGTGCCGAGCGTGTATACGGTGGCGGACTGCTGCGATGGCGTTCCGGTGTTGGATGAACTTCCTGCGCCGCCGCCGCAGCTGATGAGCATTACGAGCGGCACCAACAAAAACAACGACCCTACTTTTTTAATTCTCTCCATGGCAGTTCCTTCCTCCAAATAAGTTCACTCCAAGATTAGTTTCTGCTTCGAGCTGGTCGGAACCTGCGATCGATCGTTGCTGACGACTTCATCGCTCTAACGCTTGTGGGTATAGAACCCTCCTCCTACAGAAAAGTTGCAGTTCATGCGTGGTTCTAGTTCTTGCTGGAAAAGGATCGTGCCGGGTTTGTGGCGTGGCTGGCGCCGTCCGCTAACAGATTAAGTATTAATAGCTTACGCGTCCAGTGAGGTGGTGAGGGGGGCTTCGGTCAGGGCTAGCCATACTCCCCCGCGCACCCCTCCGGAAGACACCTTTCCAATGGTACTGTGCATCGTAGTAAACTGACCGTCGCGCAAATTCATGTTCAGATTGCACCCTTATAATTGAGGGTTTGGGGGACCAGGAGTGGCGGCGAGAACGGTGACAGCAGCGGCGGCGTTTGCGGCGATGGCGCTGGCCGTGGCTGTCGGATGCTCGACCCGCCCCAGCGATGCGGGTCTGACCGAGCAAATCAAGGCGCAGATGTTTTCGGACCCGGCGCTGAAGGGTTCGCAGCTGCAGGTGGTCGTCTCGCGTGGAGAAGTGACGCTTGCCGGAGCGGTGACCAGTGACGCCGCACGGCTGGAAGCCAACAAAATTGCGACGCAAACAGCAGGGGTACGAAAAGTCACCGACCAAATGACGGTGCAAACCGCGGATGTAGCGGTTTTCTCCTCTGCTCCCGCGGCCACCCCTGTGCCGGAGCGCGAACCGGCACACAAATCGCCAGCTAAGCCAGCCGCATCGGCGGTGGCTGACCGACAGAACCCTCCATTGAACGCTGCCTCAACCCCGCTACCGGTTTCCTCGAGTGCCAACACCATCCAGGCGCCCCCGCTGATCCCGCCGCCCGCGCCCGTGGTGCCACAGGCCCGGCCGGCGCCCGCGCCGGCACCGCCGCCTCAACCGGCTGAGGTAGCCATTCCCGCGGGGACGACGATCACCGTTGAAATGATCGACGGCATCGACTCGGCGGTAAATCATACCGGCGAAGTGTTTCACGCGTCGTTGGACCGGCCGTTGATGGTGGATAACAACGTGGTAGTGCCGCGCGGCGCGGACGTCTACGTGCAATTGACGGATGTGTCTTCGGCGGGGCGATTGAGGGGCAAGAACGAACTGCATCTGCAGCTGATCAAAATGGATTTTGAGGGGAGATCGTACTCGCTGGTGAGCGGTACTTACGAGGCGAGTGGGTCGTCACGCAGCAAAGATTCAGGAAAGAAGATCGGAGGCGGCGCGGTGGTCGGCGCGGTTCTGGGCGCGATAGCCGGCGGAGGCAAAGGCGCGGCCATCGGCGCCGCGATTGGGGGCGGAGGCGGCGCGATCTACCAGGGCGCGAAGGGTGGCAAGAGCTTGAAGATTGCTCCGGAAACGAGGCTCGATTTTCAGCTGGAGTCTCCGCTGACGGTAACGGTGATGCCCAGCGCTGCCTCGTAGTCTGCTGCCGACGCCGGTCCCAGCAATCCTGATTATCGCTACGTTACGCACTCCTTCAGCCACTGAGCTAGGCACTGACTGCTGCTGGCTTCCTTTTTTTCTCGCAGGCATCCTCTCGCGGCGGCTTTATGCGTTCTTGCGGTGGGCCGAACAAAACTCCATGATCTTGGTTTCCGCCCAGAAGCGCTGGGGCCCGGCGCTCTTGGAAATGTAAGCGCAGTGTCCTCCGTAGCGCGTCTCTAGCACCTGGATGTTGGGGTTGCCCAGGAGCGCTGGATCGCGGAAAGGTTCGATGGGAATCATGGGATCGTCCTGCGAAATCAACACCAGGGTGGGGACGCGAATCTCAGCGGCGACGCGACTGGCGCTGGATCTGGCGTAGTAGTCGTCGGCGCTTTCGAACCCGCAGTATTTGGCAGTGATCGCGTCGTCGAACGCGCGCACGCTGCGGATCCCACGCATGCCGTCCACAACGTACAGATGGGGATACAGGCTGGCCTTGTAACGCATGCGGCCTTTCAGGCGCTTCACGAAATGCCACTGATAAATGAAATTGCGAGGGGCGCCCACCGCGTCGGCGCAGGACGCCAGGTTGAGCGAGGGGCAAATCGCCATCACCCCGCGCAACTCCGGGGGCGCATGCGGCCCCATATCGCCGGCCATCTTCATCACCAGGTTTCCGCCCATGGAAAAGCCCACTGCAAGAATTTCGGAGAGACTGTCGCGCTCGATCAGTTCTTTCACTACCGCGCAACAATCGCCGCTGAGGCCGGAATTGTAGAGCGTGGGGGTGAGCTTTTCGCTTCCTCCGCAATTGCGCTGATTCAAGCGCACCACGCTGAAACCGGCGGTGAAGGCCTTCTCCGCGGTGCCCCTCATGTAATTCGAATCGCTCGACCCTTCCAGTCCGTGAACCAAGATCATCGCCGGGCATTCCTTGGGATCGGGCTGCCAATGGCAATCTCCGCGGATGCTCGAACCGGGTTCCACTTCGAAATTCCGCGGCGTGGGCGCGCTCAGTTGGGGGAAAGTCCGCGGCCAGTATGCCGCGGCAAGGGTCATGAAATGCGGATTCCGAAGCAGGTTCGGAGGAGTGAAGTCGTCAATCAGAATGATCCTGGGATTATACACCCCGCGGCGCAAACTGCCGTGGTGGCGATCGCTATGCGCTAAAGGAATGATGCAACCCGCGAACGACCTTGACACAGGGCACTCAAAGCGCTCAAAGGCAAGCGCTTGATTTAGTCCGCTGGGCCGCCTAAAATGAAATTCTCGCCTATGACTTGGTTCAAAGACAATCAGAACGACGCCCGGCCCGCCTCGGCGGGCTTTGTTGTATTCGGGGCTGCACTTAGGGGAATTTTCGAGGTAGCGAAGAAACGATGATCGAAGGGCCCATTCCCGAAGCTTTGACGTTTGACGATGTGCTGCTGCTTCCCGGCAGATCGGCGGTGTTGCCGGCACAGGCCAACACCAGCACTCAACTGACGCGCAAGATCACCCTGAATGTGCCCATCGTGGCGGCGGCCATGGATACGGTCACCGACGCGCGGCTGGCGATTGCCATCGCTCGCCAGGGAGGCTTGGGATTCATTCACCGCAATATGACCATCGCCCGGCAGGCCGAGGAAGTGGATCGGGTGAAGCGTTCGGAAAGCGGGATGATCGTCGATCCGGTGACGATTTCTCCGGAGCTTTCGGTGCGCCAAGCGCTGGAAATCATGACCAAGTATCGCGTCTCCGGCCTTCCGGTGACGCGCGGGCAAAAACTGGTGGGCATACTGACCAACCGGGATCTGCGTTTTGAGCGCAATCTGGACCAGCCGGTGAGCGCAATAATGACCAAGGAAAACCTGGTAACCGTGCCGGTGGGCACCACGCTGGACGCGGCGGAGCGAATTCTGCAGCAGCACCGCATCGAAAAACTGCTGGTGGTCGATTCCGATTTCAACCTGAAGGGGCTGATCACCGTCAAAGACATCCAGAAGAAAATCGAATTCCCGTCGGCCACTAAAGACGACCACGGCCGGCTGCGAGTGGGAGCGGCGATTGGCGCGGTGGGAGATTTTGTGGAGCGCGCGGTGGAACTGGCTCGCGCCGGTTGCGATGTGCTGGCCATCGATACGGCTCACGGCCACACCACCCGGGTGATGGGAGCTATTCAGACCATCCGGAAGCGGCTCCCCGACGTTCAGGTGGTCGCTGGAAACGTAGCTACCGCCGAAGGCGCCCGCGATCTGATCGCTTTGGGCATCGACGGTTTGAAGGTAGGGATCGGGCCGGGATCGATTTGCACCACGCGGGTGGTGACCGGAGCGGGCGTGCCGCAGATTACCGCAATCCAGGAAGCCGCGCGGGCTGCGGAAGGTTCGGGAGTTCCGATCATCGCCGACGGCGGGATCAAATTTTCCGGCGACATCACCAAAGCGATCGCGGCCGGTGCGCACGTGGTGATGATCGGCGGGCTTTTTGCCGGAACGGAAGAATCTCCGGGCGAAACCATTCTGTATCAGGGCCGCACTTTCAAATCGTATCGAGGCATGGGCTCGATCGGCGCCATGGAAGCCGGATCGGCGGATCGTTACGCTCAGGAAGCCGCCGGGCGCGGGAAGACAGTTCCGGAAGGAATCGAGGGGCAGGTGCCGTACAAGGGTCCGCTGGGGGGCCTAGTGGAGCAACTGGTGGGAGGTTTACGGAGTGGAATGGGCTACTGCGGCGCTGCCACTCTGAAGGAACTCCAGGAACGCGGGCGCTTCGTGCGCATTTCGTCTGCCGGTTTGCGCGAGAGCCACGTACATGACGTGATCATCACCCGCGAAGCGCCGAACTATCGTTTGGAATAACCTGCACGTCTTCGGAGTCTACCTGTACATCCATGGTCCCAGCGAATCACGCCGATGAATACACCGGCTAATGCATCGACGATGCACGGAACGAACCTGCGGGCAAATCGATTCATCACGTGGCTGGGTCGGTGGTGGCCTACGCTCTTGTGGGCGGCGATCATTTGGGCGCTCTCGACTGGCGGCTTCGGTGAGGCTCACACATCGCAGGTGATTTTGCCTCTGCTGCATTGGCTGTTTCCGGCGTGGCCTCAGGACAAACTACTGCTTTGGCATCATCTCATCCGCAAGAGCGCGCACCTCACGGAATACTTTGTTTTCAGCCTGCTGATTACGCGCGGTATTCGGTTGGGTCACCCGGACCGGCGATGGCGATGGACACTAGTGGCCATCGCGGTGTTGGCTGCTTACGCTACGCTCGACGAATACCATCAGTCGTTTGTTCCGGGGCGAACTCCGGCGGTAGCGGATGTGTTGCTGGACGTGGTGGGTGGGGCGGCGGCGCAGGTGCTCGCGGGACTGCTAGCTTTTTGGAGAGAGGAACGCCAGCGGCTCGCTGCGCGGCCGACGGGGCCCGGGGGGAGCTTTTGAGTGGGCGACGTTTTTAGGGAAAAGGGGCCGCCACCGCCATCTATAAACAGCGGCGGCTTGTCAAGAGACACTTGTAGCGCGAGAGCGGTTTGGCTCTCTTTTTCTTAAACAGGATCTTTTGCTCGCCGACCAAGGCACGTCGCTCGATCCCGGATGGAACGCTCGGGTTCCACCAGCCATCTATTCGGTCATATCATCGACCATGATCCGACTGCGAACTCTCCCGCTCTAGGGGAGAGGCAGGGCGTCCAATCAGGAGTTCGGCGGAGTAGTTGCCCTCGCCATGACGGACGACGGACTGCCCTGCGGGCCCACCCGTTGCGCTTCTGCTTCTAACGTGCGCAACATCCAATACAACCGCACCGCCAGCTTGCGCGCGACCGCCACTTTGGCGACGCGAGCTCCGCGGCGATGCTTCAGCCGCAGATAGACGCGATGCAGTTGGGGGTCGAGTCGAGCGGCGGTTTGTGCCGCTTCAATCAGCAGCCAGCGCATCAGCGTGTTGCCCTGCTTGCTGATTTTGCCAAGTTTCTGCCGTCCGCCCGAGGAATACTCGCGCGGATTCAACCCCATATAGCTCACTACTTGTCTGCTCCGACGAAAACGCGTCACCGGTCCGATGGTTAGCACAAAACCCAGCGCCGTCATCGGTCCTACTCCCGGTTGTTGCATCAACCGCCGCGCCGCCGGCCGCTGCTCCGCTTGCTCGGCTACTTTGCGGTTGAGCAACTCGATGCGGGCATCGAGCGTTTTCGTCAGTTCCATCAGATCCTGACGCATCTCGCTACTGAAGCGGCCCAGTTGCAGTCGCGCCAGTTCGCGTTGACCTCGTTGGCTCCACAACCCGGAACCACGCCGCAAGCCCTGGTTCAGCGCCAGTGCGTGCAGTTGGTTGCGAGCCATGGTGCGCATCTGCACCGTCTTCACCCGGTGCAACAGCAAGCGCCGGGCATCGCGATCCTCCGCTGACGGGAGCCACAACCTTGGAAAACGCCCGTCATCGAGCAACTGCAGAATCAACCGCGCGTCGCGTATGTCGGTCTTCTGATGGCGAACGCTCGCGGCACGAATTTCCGCAGCGTCCCCGATCCACAACTCATGGCCTAATTCGGTGAGCAATCTCTCAAACCACTGGGTATAGCCAATGGACTCGATGCCCACCACGCTTCCTTTCGGCAGCGCAGCGTAACATAGCCGCACCGCATCACCGGCGTGCTCCAACCGAAGTTCGATCACCTCGCCGGTCTCCTTGTTGATCGCGGCCACCTGCTGATAGCGCGTATGCAAATCACAGCCTATAATCCACATGTTCGGCTCCTTCGTTCGAGCCTTGGTCGTTAAGCGCTACCAAGTCTACTCGCTCGCTGGAGCCGACGCTGTTTATAGGATCAGGAGTGGCGGTGCCACAACGCTTGAATCGCGGGCCCGGTGAGCTTGAGGTCAAGCTAGTAACAATGGGACCAACTTCGTTCGGCGATTCTATAGACCGCGATGGTCCAGACGCCCACCCTTCCCAAAACCGGGGAAGAATGGGGCACCGGAAAAGATAAAAGCATAGAACCGTAGGACCGAAAGACAAAACCAAACGAGAATTCAAAACACCCATCCTTCCCAAAACCGGGGAAGAATGGGGCATCCCAAAAGCGTAGAACCGTGGAGCGTAGAACCGTAGGGCAAATGAAAAGGCCCGCGGGCGGATCGCCTTGCGGGCCTCGAAGTCACCAATTGCTGCTGCCTACTTGGTGGAGGCTTTCTCTGGGTTTACTTCTTCCTTATTTTCGCGGCGCGGATTCTTTTCTTTTTTCTTCAGCTCCGAACCCAGGAACTCCAGGACTGCGAGTTCGGCTCCGTCGCCGATGCGCCATCCTACACGAGTGATTCGGGTGTAGCCACCCTGGCGGTCCGCAAACCGCGGGGCCAGATCGGCGAAGAGTTTCTTGGTTGCGTTGGGTGTCTGCAGGAACGATGCCGCCTGGCGCCGCGAGTGCAACGTGTCGCGCTTGCCGAGGGTGATCATCTTCTCAGCCAACGGACGCGCTGCCTTCGCGCGCAGGATGGTGGTGGTGATGCGTTCCTTCTCGATCAGGTTCGTTACCAGGTTGCGGAGCGTGGCCCGGCGATGTGCCGGGTTGCGTCCGAGCTTTGATCCTGAAATCAGGTGTCTCATGTTCTCGCTTCCCGTGTCCCCGGGGAACTCGCGCACCCCAAAGCTAAAGACAAAGTTGATGGACTACGCTGCCACCCGCCGAGGCGGGGGTTAGATCGAGGTGGACTCTTCCGCGGGCGGCGGCGCGGTCTGGCTCGGAAGTGGCGGCCAGATGATGCGTCCGTGCTCGTCGAACTTCATGCCCAGACCCAGACCCATTTTTTGGAGTATATCTTTGATTTCGTTCAGAGACTTGCGGCCGAAATTTTTGGTCTTGAGCATTTCGGATTCGGTCTTCTGAACCAGCTCACGCAGGCTCTGAATGTTTGCGTTCTTCAGGCAATTGTAGCTGCGCACAGAAAGCTCGAGCTCTTCCACCGAGCGATCGAGGTATTCCAGCCGGGGATCGGCATAATCCTGGATCACTTCTTCCGGCAGGTCGGGCTGTTCCTCGAAATTGATGAAGATGCTCATGTGGTCTTTCACCAATTTGGAAGCCAGGCCGATGGCGTCCTGCGGGGTAATCGCGCCGTTGGTCCACACTTCCAGGGTGAGCTTTTCGTAATCGGTCATCTGTCCGAGACGCGCGGCTTCCACGGAGTAATTCACTTTGCGCACCGGCGAGTGCACCGAGTCGATGGGAATGTAGCCGATCGGCAGGTCTTCGTCGAAGTTGCGGTCGGCAGCGACGTAGCCGCGGCCGGTCTTGACGCGCATTTCCAACTCGAGCTTGCCGCCTTCGCTGACCGTCGCGATGTACACGTTTTTGTCGAGGACGGCGATGTCCGCGTCCTCTTCGAGGCGCGCGGAAGTGACCGGACCCGGGGTATCAACAACCAGGGTGATGGTCTTGGCCTGATCCGAATTCAGCTTCAGGGGAATCTGCTTCAGGTTCAGGATGATGTCGGTGGCGTCTTCGACCACGCCGGGAATCGGCGAAAATTCGTGCAGCACGCCTTCGATTTTCACGGCGGTGATGGCCGCGCCTTCGATGGAGCTCAATAGCGCACGGCGAACTCCGTTGCCGACGGTGGTTCCCCATCCGCGCTCAAACGGCTGCGCCGAAAACTTTCCGTACTTGTCGGTAAGTGTTTCGAGCTCAGCCGCCAACCGCTTCGGTTTCTGAAATCCCTTCCACATATTCTGTATTCCTCCCGGCCCGCTTGGCGATTGGCGCTCCCCAGGACGGCAGGCGCTTCCGATCGCACGGACCAACAAAACTCGCGTATTCTTCTGAACTACTTGGAATAAAGTTCGACGATGAGCTGTTCGTTCATCGGCGGTGTTTGCACGTCTTCGCGGCGCGGCATGGCGATGACCCGGGCTTTGTAATTCTCACGGTCCACCTCCAGCCACGAAGTGGCGCTCTGGTTCTGCGCCAGATTTTTGGCTTCGAGCACCATCGCGTTTTGATGCATCTTGTCTTTCAGCGCGATCTCTTCGCCGATGTTCACCAGGTAACTGGGGATATTCACTTTGCGATCTTTCACCCGCACGTGCCCGTGCAGGATGAACTGGCGGGCCTGGGCGCGCGAACCTGCAAATCCGGTGCGGTAGATGACGTTGTCCAACCGCCGCTCGAGGGTGACGATCAAGTTCGAGCCGGTGGGGCCCTTGGCGCGCTCGGCCTTCTCGAAATAATTGCGGAACTGCTTCTCGAGCAAGCCGTAGGTGCGCTTGACCTTCTGCTTCTCGCGCAACTGGATGCCGTAACCCTGCATTTTTGCGCGGCGAGCCTGGCCATGCTGTCCGGGAACAAAATTGCGTTTCTCGATGGCGCACTTCTCAGTGAAACACCGCAGGCCTTTCAGGAAGAGTTTCATGCCTTCCCGGCGGCACAAGCGGCAGACTGCTTCGCGATGTCTTGCCAAGACAGATTCTCCTTTTCTTCTACAACGAAGAGCGACTGCGATTTCCGAACTGGGTTAAGGCTCCCACTAAAAACTTGTTTCGTTCGCCGGAAACAATCGGGGTCCGGCGAGGCTTTCCCAGCGCGCTCAGACGCGGCGGCGCTTGGGAGGACGGCAACCGTTGTGCGGCACGGGCGTGACGTCCTTGATGGCGTTGATGTGCAGTCCCGCCGAGGCCAGCGCGCGGACCGCGGATTCACGGCCGGCGCCTGGGCCTTTCACTCGCACTTCCACGCTTTTCATTCCGTATTGATCGCGAGCCACGCCCGCAGCCGTTGCAGCAGCCTGCTGTGCGGCGTACGGAGTGCCCTTGCGGGAACCCTTGAATCCCACCGAACCCGCCGAAGACCAGCTCACCGCGCGGCCATCCGGATCGGTGAGGGTAACAATCGTATTGTTGAACGTCGCCTGAATGCAGACCACGCCGTGGGGCACCACGCGCTTCTCTTTCTTCTTACGAAATTCCTTCTTACGCTTGGACGGCGCTTTCGCCGGCGCTCCTGTTGCTGCACCTGCCGCGTCCTGGGGTTCCTTAGCCACTTGCGTGTATCTCCTTGGCGGCGCCTACTTACTTCCGCGCCGCAACTTTCTTCTTGGTCGCCACTGCGCCCTTGCGCGGTCCCTTGCGGGTGCGCGCATTGGTGTGGGTGCGCTGGCCGTGCACCGGCAAGTTGCGCCGATGACGCAGGCCGCGATAGCACTGCACTTCAATCAGGCGGCGAATATTCATCTGAATTTCTTTGCGTAGATCGCCCTCGACCCGGCCTTCGGCTTCGATGGCCGCGCGCAGGCGGGTAACTTCTTCTTCGGTCAGGTCCTTGATTTTCTTGAAGTGGTCGACCTTGGCCTTCTCCGCCAATGATCGGGCGCGAGCCTGCCCGATCCCGTAGATGGCGGTGAGCCCGATCCACAATCTCTTGTTCGGCGGCAAGTCCACGCCTGCAATACGTGCCATAAGCTTCTCCCTATCCCTGACGCTGGCGATGTTTGGGGTTGGTGCAGATCACCCGAACCACGCCGCGCCGGTGAACCACTTTGCACTTCATGCAAATTTTCTTTACCGATGCCCTAACTTTCATTTGATGCTCCGTTCTTCCCTGGCGCCTGACTCTACTTGTAGCGGTACACGATCCGTCCACGCGTTAAATCGTAAGGGGAAAGCTCGACGGCCACGCGATCGCCCGGCAGAATACGAATAAAATTCTTGCGCATCTTTCCTGAAATATGCGCGAGTACGCGGTGCTTGTTTTCGAGCTCGACGCGAAACATCGCGTTCGGCAGCGGCTCGACCACCGTAGCCATCACCTCGATGGCGTCTTCCTTGGTGTTGCCGTCGCTATTCGGTTTCCTTTCCCGCTCAACCCTTTTCGTATTGGCCATGCTCTCCTAGTCCATCCTCTTACTCATTACCAACGGCTTACCAGCAGGGTCCGCTTGCATCGCGGGGCCGCGTCAATACCCAGGGGCCGTTGGACGTCACCGCGACGGTATGTTCGAAATGCGCCGCATCGCTGCCATCTTCGGTTACCGCCGTCCACTTGTCTTCCAGCACCCGCACGTTGGGGCCGCCGGTGGTAACCATCGGCTCGATGGCCAGCACCATTCCCTGCTGCAGGCGCGGACCGCGTCCAGGATCGCCGTAATTCGGAACCTGCGGATCCTCGTGCATCTTGGTTCCGATTCCGTGGCCGACGAATTCGCGAACCACTGAAAATCCGTTGCTCTCGACCCAGGTCTGCACCGCGGCGGAAACATCGCTCAGGCGGTTTCCGACGCGGACCTTTTCGATCGCGCGATCCAGTGATTCCCGGGTCACTTCCAACAACTTGGCCCGTTCTGGCGTCACTTTTCCCACCGGCACAGTGACCGCGGCGTCTGCGTAATACCCGGCGATTTCCACTCCGAAATCCATCGATAGTATGTCGCCGGCTCTTACCGGCTGGCTGGCCGATGGAATCCCGTGCACCACCTGCTCGTTAATCGAAGTGCACAGCGAACTCGGATATCCGCGATATCCTTTAAATGCCGGACGCGCGTGGCGATCGGCGCTGTACTTCTCCGCGAAAGCGTCCAAATCCTGGGTGGTGACTCCGGGCTTCACCATCTCGCGCAACCCTTGCAGCGCTTCCCAGACAATCATCCCGGCGCGGTGCATCTTTTCTAGTTCCGAAGATGATTTACAAACGATCATGTCCGATCTTCCGCTGCTTCAGAACCTCGAGTATTCTTGCGCTCACTTCGTTCATGGTGCCCAGTCCGTCGACCCGCTCGAGCAGCCCGCGGTCCGTGTAGTACTGGATCAGCGGCGCGGTCTGCTGCGCGAAGGATTCCTGGCGGGCGGCCACCACTTCCGGCCGGTCATCCGCACGGGTAATCAGCGCGCCACCGTCAAAATCGCAAATCCCTTCGCGCATCGGGGGCTGGAAATAAATATTATACGTCTCGCCGCCCAAACTGCACGTTCTTCGCCCCGCCAGCCGCTTGAACAACATTTCGCGGTCCACGTGAAAATCCAGAACCAAGGGCGGTTCGAATCCCCGCCGGTACAGCACGGTGTCCAGTCCCTGGGCCTGCGGCATGGTCCGCGGAAAGCCGTCCAGCACGAAGCCTTCGCGGCTATCCGGGCGCATCAGCCGTTCTTCGACCATGCGCAGAACGATGTCGTCGGACACCAACTGGCCGCCCTCAATCAGCGGCTTGGCCAGCACTCCCAGGCTGGTGCCCCGGGCAACGTGATCGCGAAGCATCTCTCCGGTGGAGAGGTGCGGCACTTGCATGCGATGCGCCAAGCGCTTCGCCTGAGTGCCTTTCCCCGCGCCCGGCGGGCCGATGAAAATAACCGCGCAATTAAAAGCCATCCATGCCGTCCCAGCGCGGCTTTATCCCCGGCGGCTGCGCACGCGACCGCGCCTAACGAATCCGTCGTAATTCCGCATCACCAGCTGCGCTTCAAGCTGTTGCACCGTGTCCATGGCCACACCGACCACGATGAGCAGCGAAGTGCCGCCGAAATAAAATTGCACATTCAAGCCCTCGAGGATGAATCGCCAGAAATGCGCGTCAATCCACGGCCCCACCAGCCACAAATGCTGCAGGTGAATTCCGCTGATCATCCACTCCGGCAAAACGCAGACGATGGCCAGGTAGATGCCGCCGACAAACGTCAAACGCGTCAAAATGCGATTGATATGCTCGGAGGTGTTGCGTCCCGGGCGAATCCCCGGGATGAACCCGCCGTACTTGCGCATGTTGTCGGCCAGTTCGGTGGGATTGAAAATGATGCCCACGTAAAAGAACGCGAAAAACAAAATCAGCAACACGTAAATGAACGTGTATAAAGGCTCGCCGGATATCAACGATTTTCGAAGCGACTCGAAAAACGGCGACTTGTGCTGGAAGAACAAGCCCAGGGTCTGCGGGAAGGTGAGCAGCGAACTCGCAAAAATCGGGGGGATCACCCCGCCCGAATTCACCCGCAGCGGCAGATAAGTCATCTGCCCGCCCATCACCTTGCGGCCCATCACCCGCTTGGCGTATTGCACCGGGATGCGCCGCTGGCCGCCCTCGACGAACACGATGAAAGCGACGACCGCAACCATCAGAGCGATCAACGCGATGATCGCAACGGTGGTGAGCGGTCCCCATTGCTGATTGCGGGCCTTATCCCACAGATCGGCCACCCCGCGTGGCAAGCCCACCACGATTCCAGCGAAGATGATCAACGACATTCCATTGCCGATGCCGCGATCGCTGATCTGCTCGCCGAGCCACATGATGAAGGCAGAGCCGGTGGTGAGGGTGAGCATGGTCATCAGAATGAAGCGCACGCCGGGATGATAGACCACCGACGCGCCATTCAAATTCTGGCGCATCAGCGCCAACGAAATCGTAAAGGATTGGAACAAGCTCAAAATGATCGTCAAATAGCGGGTGTACTGGGTAATTTTCCGGCGCCCCAGTTCGCCCTCTTTTTGCAGCCGCTCCAGGTACGGCCATACCACCACCATCAATTGCAAGATGATGGAGGAGGTGATGTACGGCATGATGCCCAAAGCAAAAATCGTCAGACGGCGGAAGTTGCCGCCGCTGAATAAATCGATGATCCCCAGCACCGACCCCTGGCCTTGCTGGAACAGGGTCTGCAAAAGATCGGTGTTGATACCCGGCGTGGGGATGAACGCGCCCAAGCGGTAAATACCGAGCAGAGCCAGCGTAAACAGCACGCGGTTCCGGAGGTCCGGGGTCTGGAAGATATTCCGAAATGCTTCGAGCAGCTTCTTCATTTCAGGATTTCGAATTTCCCTCCGGCGCCAGTAATCTTTTCCTGCGCCGATTTGCTGAACGCGTGGGCATGAACGGTGAGCGCCAGCGTCAATTCGCCTTCACCCAAAATCTTTACGCGCTTGTTCTTGGAACGGACGATGCCGTTGTTCAACAGAGTTTGCGGGGTGATGCTATCGCCCGCGGAATACGCCTGCAAAGTCTCGACATTCACCACTGCGTACTCGGTCGGAAACGGGCTGCGAAAACCGCGCTTCGGTACCCGCCGGTGCAGCGGCATCTGGCCGCCTTCAAATCCGGGCCGACGTGAATAGCCGCGCCGCGATTGCTGCCCTTTATTTCCGGCGCCCGCGGTTTTCCCGAGTTTCGATCCCATGCCGCGGCCGACGCGCACCTTTTTGTGGCGCGATCCGCGCGGCGGTTTCAGATTGGAGAGCTTCGCTTCCATGGTATCCCCTTATTCCTCGATTCGAACCAGGTGATGCACGCGGGCGATCATTCCGCGAATGGAGGGGGTGTCTTCGCGCTCGACCAATTGCTGCATCCGGCGAAACCCCAGACCGCGAATGGTTAGCCGCATGTTCTTGGGGCAACCGATAAAACTTACCACCCAGCGAATTTTCAGCGTGTCTGTTTTCTTTTTCGGTGTGGTCATGCGTTTGTCCCGATCCTAAGAGGAAGCGGCGACGTCTTCGACGCCCCGGCCTCTACCTTCCGCCACCTTGGCGGCGTCTTTGAGATGCAGCAGCGCGTCAAAGGTCGCCTTGATCACGTTGTGCGGATTCGACGTTCCTAGCGACTTGGTCAAAATATTCTGAATTCCCGCAACTTCCATCACTGCGCGTACCGGTCCGCCGGCAATGATTCCGGTTCCTTCTGACGCCGGCTTCAACAGCACCTGGCCCGATCCGTAACGTCCCAAAATCTGGTGCGGGATGGTAGTGCCCTTCAGGTTCAGGGAGACCATGTTCTTCTTGGCTTGCTCGATCGCTTTGCGGATGGCCATGGGCACTTCGCGGGCTTTACCCATTCCGAAACCGGCATGACCCTTCTGATCGCCCACGACCACCAGCGCTGAGAAGCTGAGGTTCTTGCCGCCCTTCACGACCTTGGTTACGCGATTGATCGACACCACCTGGTCCTTCAAATTGGACAAGTTGGCGTCGATTATGCGCCGCACCGACAGAATATCTTTGAGCTCTTGTTTGGGCATAAACGTTAGAACTTCAAACCCGCCTCCCGGGCCGCCTCAGCGAGCGCCTGTACGCGGCCATGATATTGATAGCCTCCCCGATCGAAGACCACCAGTTCGATGCCCGCCGCCAGGGCCCGCTCGGCGATAACCTTGCCAACCACTTTCGATGCCGCGACGTTCCCGCCGCCCTTGATGTGCGCGCGCACGCCTTCATCGAGCGAACTGGCGGCAACCAGGGTCTTGCCGAGGAGGTCGTCAATTATTTGCGCGTGCATGTGCTTGAGCGAACGGTAAACGCACAGGCGCGGACGCTCGGTGGTGCCGGCCAACTTCTTGCGCATGCGCAGATGGATGCGCGAGCGATGCGCTTTCCGCGAAAGCTTTCGGACTGAAACTGTTCCCACGACTTTTCTCCCTCGATCCTGAATGCTGCCATGCCGCTAAAGCGCCGGCGCGAAACGCAAACGTTACGGCTATCCAGCAGCCTTGGCCGCGCCGGCCTTGCCGGCCTTCTTTTTGAGCCGCTCGCCGGTGATGCGCACGCCTTTCTGCTTGTACGGATCGGGTGGCCGCAGGGCGCGCATGTTAGCGGCAACTTGCCCCACCTGATTCTTATCGGCGCCGGTAACGGTCATGTGGGTCTGCTTTTCCACCGCCACCTGAATCCCCTCAGGAATCGGAAACAGGATGGGATGAGAATAGCCGAGGGTGAAGACCACGTTTTTGCCTTTCACCTCAGCACGATAGCCGACGCCAACGATATCGAGATCTTTCTTGAAGCCGGAGGTAACGCCGAACACGGCGTTGGCGACCAGCGCGCGCGCCAGACCATGCAACGCGCGATGATTTTCGGTCTCGCGCTGCGCGTGGAGCACCCCGTCTTTCGATATAAACTTGATTCCCCGGGGCACACCTACCGACATTTTCCCTTTGGGGCCCTGCACATCGATGGCGCGTTCCTGAATATTGATCTTCACGCCTTGGGGCAACGGGATTGGTTTGTTTCCGATTCGTGACATGTCGATTCCCTTACCAGACTTCGCACAAAAGTTCGCCGCCCACACCTTCGCGGCGCGCCGATTGCCCGGTCATCAACCCCCGGGGCGTCGACAATATCGAAATACCCATTCCGCCAACCACCGATCGAATGCCGGTCTTGCCGACGTAGCGACGGCAACCGGGGCGGGAGATGCGCTTCAGATCGGTGATCACGCTGCGCTTGTCGCTGGTGTAGCGCAGCGCGATGCGCAGGGTCCGCTTCACCTTGTTCTCGTCCACCACTTTGAAATTATTCAGGTAGCCTTCGTCCTTCAGGATGCGCGCGAGCTCCACTTTGAGCTTGGAGCTGGGCACATCCACGCGGGGGTGCTTGGCCCGCGAAGCATTGCGGATTCTGGTGAGCATATCGGCGATCGGATCAGTGGTCATTCAATCTTCCTCGTATTCCTCTACCAGCTGGCCTTGGCCACACCGGGAATCTCGCCCAGCAGGGCGTGGCCTCGGAAACAAATGCGGCACATGGCGAACTTGCGCAGGTAGCCTCGCGGCCGGCCGCAGATGCGGCAGCGATTGCGGCGGCGCACTTTGAACTTCAGCTTCTTCAACTGCTTGGCCATCTGTGCGGTGCGTGCCATCTATAGTTCTCCTCGCAATCTTATGCCCTACGCGCGAAACGAGACGCCGAGCTGTTTCAGCAATTCCCGGCCTTCTTCGTCATTCCGCGCGGACGTCGTAAATGTGATGTTCATGCCCTTGATTTTGTCCACCCGGGTGTAGTCGATTTCCGGAAACACCAACTGGTCCTTCAAACCCATGGTGTAGTTCCCGCGGCCGTCGAAGGAGTTCGGCGGCAGCCCGCGAAAGTCGCGCACGCGGGGCAGCACTACGTTGGCTAGGCGGTCCACGAATTCATACATCCGTTCGCCGCGCAGCGTAACCATGCAACCGATGGCCATTCCCTTGCGAATTTTGAAGTTCGCAATCGATTTCTTGGCCCGGGTAATTACCGGCTTCTGCCCGGCGATCTGCCCGAGCTCGGCCGCGGCAGTATCCAGCAGCTTGGGGTTGGCGCTGGCTTCACCCATGCCGATGTTGATGGTCACCTTGCGCAAGCGCGGGACCGCCATAGTGTTCTCATGTCCGAAGCGCTTGGCCAGCGCTGGGATCACTTCTTTCGTGTACTTCTCGTGGAGTCGACTCTTCATTTCCGCTTCCCAACCTCGTTTCCAATTCCCGAAAACTTTTGAATGGCGTGAAACTGACCACGCCGGCTGCTAATTCTCAACTAGTTCTCAAACGTCGCGTTGCAGCGCCGGCAACTGCGCGCGCTGCTGCCATCGTGCAACTTGGTATGGCCGATGCGTGAAGCCTTGCCGCACCCCGGGCAAATCAGCATCACGTTGGAGACCGCGATGGCCGCTTCCTTTTCCAGAATGCCGCCCTTGATATTCTTCGAAGGGTTGGCGCGGGTGTGGCGCTTCATGACCGCCACGTGCTCCACTTTCACCCTGCGCTTGGCCGGGTCTACATGCAGCACTTTCCCGGTCTTGCCCTTGTCCCGGCCGGTCAGAATCTTGACCATGTCGCCGTGGCGGATGAACAACCGCGTTTTCGCTGTGATCACTTGTTTCATCGCTACCACACTTCCGGGGCCAGCGAAATGATCTTGGTGTACTTCTTCTCGCGCAGTTCCCGGGCGACCGGCCCGAAAACGCGAGTGCCCACCGGCTCGCCCGCTTCGTTGATCAATACCGCAGCGTTATCGTCGAACCGGATGTAGGTGCCATCCTTGCGCCGCTGCTCTTTGCGCGTTCGGACTACCACCGCCTTCACCACGCTTCCCTTTTTAACCGGGCTATCGGGCGCCGCTTCTTTTACCGCCGCGGTGATTACGTCGCCGATACTGGCCACCAGGCCCACGTCTCCGCCCACCGGAAGAATACAAGTCAGCCGGCGCGCGCCCGAATTGTCGGCTACCGTCAGCCATGTGCGCATCTGAACCATGTCGGTTGCTCTCTCCTCGTCCCGGCGAAGTCTCTACGCGACGCGTGTGGAACGGCTTAACACTTCGGCCAAGCGCCAGCGCTTCAGCTTGGATAGCGGACGCGCAGCCACGATTCGGACCGTGTCGCCCACTTTCGCAACGCCCTTCTCATCATGCGCGTAATATTTCTTGGCTATTCGCACCACGCGCTGATACATGCGGTGCTGCACGGTGCGGACAACCTTCACCACGATCGTCTTCTGCATCTTGGAACTGGTCACCACGCCGGTTAATTCCTGGCGCTTGGCGCCGCGCAGTTCGGGCGCGGGTGTTGCCGCAGTTGCTTCGGTCATTATGCTTTCCTCGGTTCGCGTTGCCGCAACAGCGTTTTCACGCGCGCCAGATCCTTGCGGGCTTCCCGAAGCTTCTTCAGGCCTTCGGACTGTCCGGTAGTCATCTGGAAACGCAGCCGGAAAATCTGTTCGCTCAAATCGCGCTGCTTATTATCCAGCTCGTTGTCGGCAAGCTCTTTCAGTGCATCGATGGGTCGTGGCATTACAGCTCTCCCGCGCGCGTGACCAGGCGCGTCTTGATCGGCAGCTTGTGCGCGGCCAACTGCATGGCTTCGGTTGCCGACGCCAGATCGACGCCGGACATCTCAAACATGATGCGGCCCGGCTTGACCACCGCCACCCAGCGTTCCGGCGCGCCCTTGCCCTTACCCATTCTGGTTTCCGCCGGCTTCTTGGTGAATGGCTTGTCCGGAAAAACGCGGATCCAAAGCTTTCCACCGCGTTTGATGAAACGGGTAATCGCTACGCGGGCCGCCTCGATCTGACGATCGGTGATCCAGGCCGGCTCCATCGCTTTCAATCCGTAGTCGCCAAACGCCAGCGCACCACCGCGCCAGGCTTTGCCATTGCGGCGGCCGCGCTGCTGCTTCCTATACTTCACTTTCTTCGGCATCAACATATTCGTTGTCCCATGTACTGCTGGCCGCTGCTAGGCGTCCGCGCCCGGTCCGGGCTTTCCCTTATGGGGGATGCTTTCACCCTGGTAGATCCAGCACTTCACGCCGATCACGCCGTAGGTGGTGTTAGCCCGCGCGGTTCCGAAATCGATGTCCGCGCGCAGCGTTTGCAGCGGCAACCGCCCCTGCAAGTACCATTCTTTGCGTGCGATTTCCGCGCCGTTTAGCCGGCCCGCCACGCGGACCTTGATTCCCTTGCATCCGAAACGCAGCGCCGAGTCCACCGACTTGCGCATGGCGCGCCGGAAAGCCACCCGCTTCTCGAGCTGCAAGGCGATCGATTCCGCCACCAGGTGCGCATCCAGCTCCGGACGATGCACTTCCACGATGTCGATGTGCACTTCGCGCTTGGTGCGCTTCTGCACTTCCTGCTTCAGTTTGTCGATTTCCGAACCCTTGCGCCCAATAATGATTCCCGGGCGCGCGGTGGAGATGCGGATCACCAGCTTGTTGGCGGCGCGTTCGATATCCACGTTGCTGATGCCCGCGGACTTCAGCCGCTCTTTGAGCTGCTTGCGGAGCAGCACATCTTCGTGCAACAGGTCGGCATACTCGCGGGTAGCAAACCAACGTGACTTCCAGGGCTTGTTGTAGCCCAGGCGAAACCCGTACGGATGTGTTTTCTGACCCACTCTTGCCTCCTACTCCTTGCTCTTGTCTCGCGGCTCGGCCTTCTTTACCACGCGCCGGCGGCCCTTTTGGCCGCTCTCGGTGAGCGCCTTGCGTACTTTGCGTACCGTTCCGCGCACGCCCTTGGATTCGGCTTCCTCGGCGGCAGCGGCAGCGGCGCGGCCGGCGGCGGCACGTACATGCTCGGACACCGCGACCACGATATGGCTGGTGCGCTTCTGGTAGCGGAAACCGCGGCCCATTGGAGCGGGACGCATGCGCTTCCAGCGCGGACCTTCGTTCACGTAGCAGTTGGTAACGAACAGCGCGTCGACGTCCAGGGTGTCGCCGGCATCCTCAGCCTTGCGTTCGGCGTTGGCAATCGCGCTGCGCAACACCTTTTCGATATCGTGGGCGATGCGCTTCTTGGTGAAACGCAGCGTTTGCAGCGCTTCTTCGGCGCGATGCCCGCGAATCAAATCGATCACCAGCCGCGCCTTCTGTGGCGACACGCGCACGAAGCGTGCCTTGGCCAGCCCTTCAATCTGCGCGTGTGTTGCCGTCTCGGGAACCATGTCCTAGGCCTTCGGCGCCGGCGCCGGAGCTGCGCCACCGGTGGCGCCAGCGGGAGGAGCTGCGGCCGCGGCAGCCTTCTCGAGCGCGGCTTTTACCGCGTGGCCCTTGAAGGTGCGCGTGGGAGCGAATTCGCCCAGTTTGTGTCCCACCATTTGCTCGGTGACGTACACCGGAATGAATTTTCTGCCGTTGTGAACCGCGATCGTATGACCCACCATCTCCGGCAGAATCGTGGAGCGGCGCGACCAAGTCTTGATCACTTTCTTTTCGTTGCGGACGTTCAACGCTTCCACCTTGATACGCAGGTGGTCGTCGATGAAGGGCCCCTTCTTAAGCGAGCGTGGCATAAATCTCTCGAATCTCCCTTACTCTTCTACCCGCCGCAGCTTCACCCACTGCGCCCGGCGGAACTTTCGGAATCCTCGGACCGGACCCGGCACCCGATGCGACAGCGGGCAGAACGGGCAAACAAACCGGGTCCCTTGCATATTCGGGATTTTGTCCACAATTACCGCCCATCCCGCCTTGCACAGCCGAAAAAAAACCTGTGGCGCCGGAACCAGCTTCGATACCGGCTTCACTTCCTTGGCCGCGGCTGCTGCGATCCGCGGCGCCGCTTTTCGAGCCCTCGCGGGACGCCGCCTTGACCCTGCCCGTGATGTTCGTGACGCTGTCATGAATCCGATTCCTAACCGAACCGGGGAAATCTGCCGCCAAGCCCGCTCCCGCGATTCCTTACGGCTTACGGCGCTCGACAATCATCTTTGACTGCGAACGCTTCTTGCGCGTCTTGGCGCCCAGAGTGGGAAAGCCCCAAGGCGTCTGCGGATGGTTGCCCTTCACGCGGCCTTCTCCACCGCCGTGCGGGTGATCCACTGGATTCATCGCCACACCGCGCACCGTGGGACGTATTCCCAGCCAGCGCGATTTTCCGGCCTTGCCGTAGGTCACGTTCTCGTGATCGAGGTTTCCGATTTGACCTACCGTAGCCATGCAATCCACATGAAACCGGCGGGTCTCGCCCGACGGCAGCTTCACCAGCCCGAAATCGCCTTCCTTGCTCAAAAGCTGCGCCGCGCCGCCGGCCGACCGCACTACCTGGCCGCCCTTGCCCGGCTTCAACTCGAGATTGTGCATCATCGTTCCGGGAGGAATGTTCCGGATCGGCAGCGCATTGCCCGGCAGAATTTCCGCCGCCGCGCCGCTCTGAATTGTTGCTCCCACTTCCAATCCCGTGGGATGAAGGATGTAGCGCTTCTCCCCATCGGCGTAGTGCAGCAAGGCAATGCGCGCCGAGCGGTTGGGATCGTATTCGATCGAGGCCACCTTAGCCGGAACGCCAATTTTGTCGCGGCGGAAATCGATATTGCGATACTTCCGGGCGTGGCCGCCGCCACGATGCCAGATGGTCACTTCGCCGTGACTGTTGCGGCCGCCGGTGCGGTGCTGCGGCTCGGTCAGGGACTTCTCCGGTTCTGCCTTGGTCAACTCACTGCGGTCGACCACCGTCAGAAAACGCCGCGATGGTGTATATGGTTTAAAGCTTTTTAGTGCCATCGTACCCTCACGCTTATGCTCAACCCCGATTTTCGGGAACTACAGATTTTCACCGTACTCGATCATCTTTTCGCCAGCCGCCAGCTTCACGTAGGCCTTCTTCCAATCCCGGCGGTGACCTTCGGCTCGTCCTCGCCGGCGAAACTTCCCGTGAAAATTGGCGGTGCGGACGGCGGCTACCTTGACCTTGAAAATCTGCTGTACTGCTTCACGAATCTCGGTCTTGGTTGCGTCCGGACTCACCTCAAACACAACCGTGTGCTGCGTTTCTTTCACGCCCAGCCCTTTTTCGGTGATGATGGGCCGGCGAATAATTTGGAATGCGCGGGTAGTCATCGCTTATCCCTTTTTCGCCTTGGGCTTGGCCTGCGGCTTCTCTTTGGCCGCTTTCTTCCGCCCGGCCTTCTTTTCCGCCGCTGCCGGCGCAGCCTTTGTTTTCGGCTTCGATTTGGCCGGAGCCGCTTCGGCCGCCGGGCCTTCGCTGGCTGCCGGCGCAATCTGCACCGTTCCGCCGGGTTCGACCGCTACTTTGTTGATCCGCAGCGCGTTGCTCAACCGCTCCGCTGCTTCCCGCGAGAGCACCAGACGATCGTGGCGCAGCAGATCGTAAGGTTCGAGCTTGGTCGAAGGAACCAACATCACGTTCGCCAGATTCCGGCTGGCCCGCTCGAGATTCAAATTCTCGCCGTTGCTTACCAGCAACATCGTCCGGCAGTCTTTGTGCAACCCGGTGAGCGACGCGCGAAACGCTTTGCTCTTGTGAGTGTCCAGCGTCCAGGCATCGACCACCGTCAACTTCGATTCCGCCAGCTTGGCCGAAAGCGCCGAGCGCAGTGCGCCCGCCACCATCTGCCGCGGAAACCGATAATCGTAGCTGCGCGGCGTGGGTCCGTGGACCGTGCCGCCGTGGCGCCAGAGAGGAGACCGGATCGATCCTACCCGGGCGCGGCCGGTGCCCTTCTGCCGCCACAGCTTGCGCCCCGCTCCGCTCACTTCGCTCTTGTCTTTGGTCTTGTGGGTCCCGGCGCGCTGGCTATTCAGGAAATGCCGCACCGCTTCGTGCAGCAAGTCGCGATTCACCTTTGCGCCAAACACTTCGTCAGCCAGTTCGACCTGGCCAACCGTCTTACCGCTCAAATTGAAAACGTCCACTACAGGCATCGGCGTCTCACTAGTTAGCTTTGGCTTTCTGGCCCTTCTTGACCTTGCGAATCGTGATGTACGCGCCGGCCGGGCCCGGAACCGCTCCCCGCACCAGCAACAAATTGTCGTCGCTATCGATCCGCACCACCTTCAAATTCTTGATCGTCTCGCGGTGGTTTCCCATATGTCCCGGAAAGTGCTGCCCCTTCCACACTCGCGAAGGGAACGAGCTGCCGCCGATACCGCCGGGTGCCCGGTGAAACATAGATCCGTGGGTGGCATCGCCGCCAGCATAGTGCCAGCGCTTTACACCGCCGGCAAAACCGCGGCCCTTGGTGATTCCGCTGACGTCCACATACTCGCCGACGGTAAAGCCGTCGACCAATACGCGGTCGCCCGCCTTGGTTTCTTCCTTGGAATCATCCAGCCGAAATTCACCGAGCGCGCGCATTGGCGCCACGCCTGCTTTTTTGAAATGCCCGGTCATCGGCTTACGAATGCGCTGCGGCTTGATGAATTCCACCAGGCCGAGCTGCACTGCGTCGTAACCATCTTTTTGCGTGGTGCGGCGCTGCACCACCACGCAGGGGCCCGCTTGCAGCACGGTGCAGGGCACCGCCGTGCCGTCCTCGGTGAACACTTGCGTCATTCCCAGCTTGATTCCCAGAATCCCGTTGACTGGCATTGCGTTCTTCCTTCTCCGTTACGGCTCTGCTGCGGCGCGTTTGCTGCTACCGCTGGTGTCAATACTTACTTCGCGTGGCCAAACGCTTTTATTTCGACGTCCACACCCGGCGGCAGATCGAGCTTCATCAACGCGTCGACGGTGTCCGGTGTCGGCTCGAGGATATCGATCAGGCGCTTGTGGGTGCGCATCTCAAACTGTTCCCGCGACTTCTTATCGACGTGCGGCGACCGCAATACCGTCCAACGGTTGATTACCGTGGGCAGAGGAATCGGACCGGCAACGTCCGCGCCGGTGCGCTTGGCGGTGTCCACAATTTCCTTGGTGGACTGATCAAGGATGCGGTGATCGTACGCTTTCAAACGAATCCGAATTTTTTCGCCGGTGGACATGTTTACTCGATGATCTCAACCACGGCGCCGGCGCCGACGGTGTGGCCGCCTTCGCGTATCGCGAAGCGCAGCCCCTTCTCCAACGCTACCGGCGTGATCAGCGTCACTTCCGCCGACACGTTGTCCCCCGGCATCACCATCTCGATCCCTGCCGGCAACTTCACGTCTCCGGTTACGTCCGTGGTCCGGAAATAAAACTGCGGCCGATATCCGGTGAAGAACGGGGTGTGCCGCCCGCCTTCTTCCTTGGTCAACACGTAGGCTTCCGCCTTGAACTTGGTGTGCGGGGTGATCGATCCTGGCTTGGCCAGCACTTGTCCGCGCTCCACGTCTTCTTTTTCCGTGCCGCGCAGCAGCAATCCGACGTTGTCTCCCGCCATGCCCTCGTCCAGCAGCTTGCGGAACATCTCTACCCCGGTCACTACGCGCTTCACCGTCGGGCGGAATCCCACGATTTCGATTTCTTCGCCGACCTTCACCTTGCCGCGCTCGATTCGTCCAGTCACTACCGTGCCGCGGCCGGAAATCGAGAATATATCTTCGATCGGCATCGCGAACGGCTTATCCACATCCCGCTGCGGCAGCGGCACCGTGGTGTCTACCGCTTCCATCAATGCCAAAATCGACTTCTCGTACTGCGCGTCGCCTTCCAGCGCCTTCAGCGCCGATCCGCGCACGATGGGAATGGTGTCGCCCGGAAACTGGTAGCTCTTCAACAAGTCGCGCACTTCCAGCTCGACCAGTTCCAGCAACTCGGGGTCTTCCACTACGTCGCACTTGTTCAGAAACACCACGATCGACGGCACCCCCACTTGCCGCGCCAGCAAGATGTGTTCCCGGGTCTGCGGCATTGGTCCGTCGGTCGCCGCCACCACCAGAATCGCGCCATCCATCTGCGCCGCTCCGGTGATCATGTTCTTGATGTAGTCCGCGTGCCCCGGACAATCGATGTGCGCGTAGTGCCGGTTGGGCGTCTCATACTCCACGTGCGAGACGGCAATCGTGATTCCGCGTTCCCGCTCTTCCGGCGCATTATCGATCGAATCGAACGCCCGGAACTGCACCTTGGGATTGCCCTTCGACAACACCTTGGTGATCGCCGCGGTCAACGTGGTCTTGCCGTGGTCGATGTGCCCAATCGTCCCAATATTCAAGTGCGGCTTATTGCGCTCGAATTTCTCCTTGGCCATTGCTATACGCTCCTCAACTCAATCTAGTATTGCTGAAACCTATTTTGTGATTCCCAAAACTTTGCTACTCAAAAAATCGGTGCTGCGCCGCCTACCCTCTTAGCGAACGGCCGGTGGACTTAGCAATAATTTCCTCAGACACCGCGTTCGGCGCCTGCTCGTAGTGCGAAAAGTGCATGGTGAAGCTGGCGCGCCCCTGAGTGCGGCTGCGCAGATCGGTCGAGTACCCGAACATCTCGGCCAGCGGTACCAGCGCCTTAATGATCTGGCTGCCGGCGCGCGATTCGTTACCCTGAATCTGAGCGCGGCGTGAATTCAAATCGCCGAAAACCGGCGGTGCGTGATCGTCCGGGGCCACCACTTCCACGCGCATAATCGGTTCCAGCAGCTTGGGGCTGGCGCGGCGGCAAGCTTCCTTGAAGGCCATGGAGCCCGCGATTTTAAAGGCCATTTCCGAGCTGTCTACATCGTGGTAGCTGCCGTCATCGACGGTAACCGCGATGTCCACCATGTCGTAGCCGGCCAAAATTCCGTTGCCCATCGCTTCTTTGATTCCGTCTTCGATCGGCGAAATAAATTCGCGGGGAATCGAACCGCCAATCGTTTTGTCGATAAACAGCAGGCGATGCTCCTTGTCGTAGCGCCACTTGCCGCCCTTGCCCGCCACTTGCTTGGCCAGCGCTTCCAGATCGTCGGTGCCCAGGTCGCGCAGATCTTCGCGGCCTGCGGGAAGCGGCAGAGGATACACGGTCAGCTTCACGTGGCCGTACTGTCCACGGCCGCCGGTTTGACGGATATACTTTCCTTCGGCCTGGGCGTGCTTGAAAATCGTTTCGCGGTAAGCCACCTGCGGACGGCCCACGGTAGCCTGCACGTTGAATTCGCGCATCATGCGGTCGACGATAATCTCCAGATGCAATTCGCCCATGCCCGAAATCAGGGTCTGCCCGGAATCGTGATCGGTAGCCACGTGGAAGGTAGGGTCTTCCTGCGCCAGGCGGCCCAGTGCGACTCCCATTTTTTCCTGATCGGCCTTGGTCTTTGGCTCCACCGCCACCGAAATTACCGGTGCCGGGAAATCAATCGATTCCAAAACGATCGGTTTTTCCTCGCTGCACAGGGTGTCGCCGGTGGAAACGTTCTTCAGTCCGACGCACGCCGCGATGTCGCCCGCTTCGATGGACTCAATTTCTTCGCGCTTGTTGGCGTGCATGCGCAGCAATCGGCCGACGCGCTCGCGGGTTTTCTTGGTCGAGTTGTAAATCGATCCGCCGGTCTGCAGCATTCCGGAGTACACCCGGATGTAGGTGAGATGGCCGACGTAGGGGTCGGTCATGATCTTGAAAGCCAAAGCCGAGAACGGCTGATCGTCCGCCGGACGGCGCAGTTCCGCTTCATCGGTATCGGGATTTTCGCCTTCCACCGGCGGCACGTCCACGGGCGAGGGAAGATAGTCGACAACCGCGTCGAGCAGAGGCTGCAAGCCCTTATTCTTGAATGCCGAACCGGCCAAAACCGGAACCAGTTTCAGGGCGATCGTCGATCGCCGCAGCGAAGCGCGCAGTTCCGCGGGCTCCAGCTTATGCTCGGCCAAATATTTGGTAAGGATCACATCGTCGTGCTCGGCAATGTATTCCACAACCTTGTCGCGATGTTCCTTGTAGAATTCCGGGCTCAGCGCAGCGGCGCGCACGGCAACTTCTACGTTTGGATGGGCGGCCAGATACTCGGCATCCCACAATTTTTCCAACGGCAAAATTTCGTATTCCGCGCCCAGGGTTTCGTCATTCCAGATGATGGCGCGCTCTTCGAGGAAATCGATCACTCCGATGAAGTTCTCTTCTTTTCCGATCGGAAACTGCAGGGGGACCGGGTGGGCCGAAAGACGCTGGCGCATCGAGCGCACCGAGTGATCGAAATCGGCGCCGACACGGTCCATTTTATTGATGAAGGCGATGCGCGGCACGCGGTACTTGTCCGCCTGACGCCACACCGTTTCGGATTGCGGCTGCACACCTGCGACCGCGTCGAAAATCGCCACCGCCCCGTCCAGCACGCGCAGCGAACGCTCCACTTCCACGGTAAAATCCACGTGGCCAGGGGTGTCGATGATGTTGATGCGGTATTTCTTGTCGTAGCGCTTCCACGAAGCGGTGGTCGCGGCAGAAGTGATGGTGATTCCGCGCTCGCGCTCCTGCTCCATCCAGTCCATCACCGTGGTGCCGTCGTGCACTTCGCCGATTTTATAAGTCACACCCGTATAGAACAGGATGCGCTCGGTCGAGGTCGTCTTTCCGGCATCGATGTGCGCCATGATCCCGATGTTGCGAATCTGGTCGAGTTGGACTTGCCGTGGCATTTCGTCTGTTCGTCCCTGTGGCTATCTAACTACCAGCGATAGTGCGCGAAAGCCTTGTTCGCTTCCGCCATTCGATGCACGTCTTCTTTCTTCTTCACCGCTCCGCCGCGGCCGTTCGATGCATCCATCAACTCTTCGGTGAGCTTGGCGGTCATCGACTTGCCGGCGCGCGTTCGTGCGTGCAGCACCAGCCAGTGAATCGCCAGCGACTGCCGCCGGAACGGATTCACTTCCACCGGAACCTGATAGTTGGCGCCGCCGACCCGCCGGGACTTCACTTCCAGCACCGGCTTGCAGTTCTCGACGGCCTTCTTGAACACCTTGAGCGGATCGTCGCTGGTCTTCTCGCCGATCTGGGTCATGGCGTCGTAGAAGATCGTCTGCGCCGTGGAGCGCTTGCCGTCGTACATCATGCTGCTGATAAATTTTTGCACCAGATCGCTGCCGTATACCGCATCACCCGGTATCTTGCGGCGCAGTACCCATCCCTTACGAGGCATCCCTTATCCTCCTGCTACTTTGCGGCGGCGGCCTTGGGCCGCTTCGCGCCGTACTTCGAACGTGCCTGCTTGCGGTTTTCCACACCGGCGGCATCCAGCGTGCCGCGAACCACGTGGTAGCGGACGCCCGGCAGATCCTTCACCCGGCCGCCGCGGATCAGTACGATCGAGTGTTCCTGCAAATTATGGCCAATGCCGGGAATGTAGGTGGTCACTTCGGCGGAATTGGTCAAACGCGCGCGCGCCACTTTGCGCAGCGCAGAATTCGGCTTCTTGGGCGTCTGGGTGTACACACGAATGCATACGCCGCGCTTCTCGGGGCAACCCTCGAGCGCCGGCGACTTCGTTTTGGTGCGAATCTTTTCCCGGCCATGACGTACTAATTGCGCAAACGTCGGCACGCGACACCCTCCAATTTCCAAAAAACCCGCGCTAATGCGCGCGTTGCGGAGCAAACTCCTCCGCCGCTTTTTTGTGATGGTTGAACAGAAAGGGCTTAAGTTCTACCCCGAAGGAACCGACGATACCCCGCACAGACGTACTCTAGACGCAGAGTTGAAACCATCTGATCGAGGCGGAGAAGCAGGACGGCTTTGCGGGGCTGGCGCCCCATTTCGGCCGCTCTTCCAACCCGTTCCTTCCAACTCTGTTCCGGGTAAGGAAGACTATCTCTTCACCACAGCAGGAGGCAAAATACTCCCCCGAACAACCGAGTGAGTATAGGTAAGCTTCCACTGCATGTCAACACCCAATTCTGTGGATATCTTGATGGTTCTTTGTCTTAGAGGGTATCTCTAGCCAGGGCACACCGTGGCGTTTGGCACGATTGTGTCTTTTTGGGGAAAGCGCCATACCCACTATGATAATGGACTTAGTGTCCTACTTTCAATTATTTACGGCAATTCACGTCTTGGCCCGCTTTGATCGCTATAGCGGGTGCGTTGAGCCCCGAAACACTCTCTTCGGCTGGTCTTTACTCCAACCGGCGCGTTGCTTAGACTCTAGCGTCGCTACTGACAAATAATGGCTTTCCGACCCCACGTCCCGACAAACCTACTCTGGCCTCTCGCGATGCTCTTGGCCCTGTGTGCGTCTGGCCCACCGGCCGCCGGAGGGGGCTCGGCCCAAGCAAAATCGGCCGCGCCGCAAGCGCCAAAAGCTTCTTCCCATCCCACGGCTAAATCGGGAGGCGACGATTTCTCCCTGCAGGATTACGTGATCTTGTATTCGCTCACCACGGTGCGGCTCGAAAACGATGGCACTGGCGAAGGCGACACCGAGGCCAGCGTCCGCGTGCAAAATCCTGCCGGCGTGCGTGAATTCAACGAGCTGGTCTTCAGCTATGATTCCGCGCGCGAAAGTATTTCGGTGGATTACCTGCGGATTCGCAAGTCCGACGGGAGCCTTGCCCGAAGCCGGCCGGCTGCGGTGATCGACGTTGCGCCGTCCATCGTCCGCGAAACTACGGCGTACGGCGACGTTCGGGAGATGCGCCTACCCTTGGCGGGGCTCGAGCCGGGTGACACCATCGAGTACCGCATCGTTACTCGGATCACCGCCTCCGCGGCTCCCGGAGAATTCTGGTACGACTACACTTACAACGACATCGCCATCTGCCTGGCTGAGAAATTTATCGCTAATCTCCCCAAGGATCGCCCCATCCGATTGAAGACGCTTTCCGGCGCGGCGCCCGAGATTCGCATCGACGGCGACCGCCGCATATATTCCTGGTCGCACAAAAATCTGGCGCATCCGCCGTCCGACGCAACCGAGGTGAGTGATAACGGCGCCCGGCACCAGGCCTCTGCGCAGGCCAAGCCCGCTTCGATCTTGTTCTCGACGTTTCAGACCTGGCCGCAGATAGCGGCATGGTACGAAAAACTCTCGCGCCCGGCAGCCGCTCCAACGCCCGAAATTCAAGCCCAGGCCGATACGTTGACCTCCGGCGCCGCCCGCCAATCCGACAAGATTGCCGCGCTCTACGATTTCGTTAGCACTCAGATTCGCTACGTCGGCGTTCCGCTCGGCCGCGGGCGCTTCGAGCCAACCGCCGCGAAAGACACTCTGGCCAACCGCTTCGGCGACGCCAAAGACAAGCACGCGCTATTGGCCGCGCTGCTCGAAGCGATCGGTGTTCACGCCTCACCGGCGCTGATTCCCATCGCGCGAGCCGTCAACATGGACGTGCCGTCGCCCTCGCAATTCGATCACCTGATTACCGCCGTACCGCAGAGCATCGAGGGGACCGGGGCGCAGAGCGGAGCACCCGGCAGCAGCGATGGCTGGATGTGGCTGGATACCACCACCGGGGTCGGGCCGTTCCGATACCTCACCCCGAATCTGCGCGGGCGTAAAGCACTGGTGATCGCCGCGAACCAGCTCGTCACCACGCCGACCGCACTGCCGTTTCCCGCCGCGCAGCGGGTGAATGTGGATGCGCAGATCAGCGCGCTGGGAAAGCTGACCGCGCATATTCGCTACACCCTTCGCGGCGACAACGAATTCGCGCTGCGCACTCTTTTTCAGCAGACTCCGTCCGGCCAGTGGTCCGAACTCGGCAAGACCATGACCGCACTCGACGGCCTAAGCGGAAACGTAACGTCGGTAAAACCGGGCGATCCGCTGGCCACCCGCGATCCGTTCGTAATCGATCTGGAATATTCACAGGTGGCGTTCCTCGACTGGAAACGTAAGAGTGCGCGACTGGGGTTGCCGGTGCCGGTCCTCAGCCTGCCCGAAGCGCCCAAAACGAAGGAGCGCACCACCGGCCCGATCGCGCTCGGCAATCCTTTGGCGGTTCATCTGACGCTGCAGCTCCTGCTCCCAGCGAACGATACCGCACAGGCGCCGGTGGGATTGCACGTACAACGCAGCTATGCGGAATACAGCTCCAACTATCATGCCGAAGCGAGCATGGTAATCGCGGATCGCGCGCTGCGGTTCACCGCCTCCGAGCTTCCGGCCAGCAGCCATGACGACCTAGTCGCTTTTTCCCGCGCGGTAGAGTCCGACGAAGCGCAAACCATCTCCGTTCAGAATTCTTCCAGTGACGTTTCTGCGACGCCCATATCGGCTAGCGCAAGCGAGCTGGTGGAAGCCGCGGAGGCCGCGCTCGATCATAATCATTCGGACGACGCGATCCCGCTGCTGGAGCGGGCAATCGTGCTCGATCCAACACAACCGCACGCCTGGAGCGCTCTGGGGCTCGCGCGGCTGCGCCAGCGAAATTGGACACAGAGCATCACCGCCTTTCGCCGGCAAATGGAAATCGATCCGCGCGACGCCACCGCCAATCGCTATATCGGACTGGCGCTCATGGGCGCCGGTCAGGACGCCGACGCGGAAGCCGCGCTTCGCTCCCAAATCGAACGCAGCCCTGGCGACGAGAATTCCCGCACGTCGCTCGGCGAAGTATTGCTGAAAGGAAAAAAGTACGCGCAGGCTGCCACCGAACTCGACAAGGCTGCGATCCTCGCGCCCACAGATCCGTGGACCCGCATTCAGTTGGGCAACGCCTATCTACACGCGGGCCAAAACCACGACGCGTTGGCCGCGTTTGAAAAAGCGGTGGAAGTTTCTCCTACTCCTGATGTTCAGAGTCATATCGCCGGCATCTTGGCCGACGCCAACGAGGACCTGGACCCCGCGCTGAAATATGCGCAATCCGCGGTGGCCACCACGGAAGCGGCCATGCGTGGCATCAAGATCGACCACATCGGACGCAAGGATTTTTCAGCGATGGCTGTGTTGGACTATTGTTGGCAAACATTGGGCTGGGTGCATTTTCAGCGCGGCGAACTGGACGCCGCTGAAAAATATCTGCACGCCGCATGGCAGCTCGATCCCAACAGCGAAGTAACCGAGCACCTCGGCCAACTTTACGAAAAGCGCGGGAACGGCGATCTGGCAGTGCAAGTCTACGGCACCGCAGACCCCGTCACTCCGGAAATCCACGCCCGGCTGGTGACGTTGACGGGGTCCCCAGAATATGCCGACCGCCATATCCGAGATTCTGCCGCATGGTTGAAGGTCACGTTCACATTTCCCTTAGGGAAATTTTCGGCGCCCGGCACAAACGCCGAGTTCATGATTCTGTTTGCCCGCAACGGTAACACAACGACGGTGGAATCCTCGGCATTCATCGACGGGGAGCAGAAGCTGCGGCCACTCGGCGAGCGTCTTCGATCAATCCACCTCAGGGAAACATTTCCGGATGCCCACCTCGAAAAGCTCCTGCGCCGCGGCACCGCCACCTGCTCGGCCGACGGCGAGTGCGCTTTCGTTTTCCAGCCCATCACCAACGCAAACCAATAAACTATATCTTAAGCGGAATAGCTTCGAGCGCCCGGCGGCGCTCTGGTGGTTCTCATTTTCCGTCACCTCTTGACATTCAGTAGGAGGAGAGTATCCTCCTCTTGAGGCTCAAGGGGGAGTGAGTTTATGCCGGACAAGCCCAGTGATCTCGTCCAAGGCACGCTGGACATGCTGATTTTAAAGACCCTAGCGCTGGAACCCACGCACGGCTATGGAATTTCTGTTCGCATCGAGCAGGTGAGCAAGGGCGTTTTTCGCCTCAATGCGGGTTCGTTGTTTGTCGCCTTGCAGCGGCTGCGGCGCGCCGGACTGATCAAGGATGAATGGAAGGAGACCGAAAACAGCAGACGAGCGAAGTACTACCAGCTCACCGAAACGGGGAGGAAGCGACTCAACGCAGAAACACGAGAGTGGGAACGGCAAGTATCGGCGATCGCCAGAATTTTGGAGGCATCGTAAGGCCATGGCATTGCTTCGGGTCATCGGGAGCGGCCTCCGGTCGCTGTTCGGAAGCAAACACGAGGAGCGGGAGTTAGATGAAGAGTTGCGCGGGTTTGTCGAGATGGCGGCTGCGGAAAAGATGAAAGACGGCATGACCCGTGCCGGGGCCCTTCGCGCGGTGCGCTTGGAGCGCGGGAGCATCGAAGCTACGAAGCAGGAGGTACGCGCCGCCGGTTGGGAATGCATTGTCGAGACGGTGTGGCAGGACCTGCACTTTGGCCTCCGCACGCTCCGTAAGAATCTCGGGTTCACCGTGGTTGCCGCTGGGACTCTAGCGCTGGCGATCGGCGCGAACACTGCGCTGTTCAGCGTGGTGAAGGCGGTGCTGCTGAACTCACTTCCTTATCGTGAACCCCAACGCTTGGCGACGCTGGCCGAAGGCAGAGCGGATACCGACAACCCAACCAACGTTTCCTATGGCGAAGTGGAAGACTGGAAAGCGCGAAACGCTCCGTTCCAGCAAATTGCGCTTAGCGGGGGCTGGACGCCAGCGTCGTCCACCGACGGTCATTCGGAAATCACTTACGGCCTGCGCGTGACGCAGAATTTTTTCGAGCTTCTCGGCGTTTCTGCCGCGCAGGGCCGGCTGTTTCTCCCGGAGGAGGATCGCCCTAATCGCTCGAACGTTGTGGTGCTCAGCTATCCTTATTGGATCCGGCATTTTGGCGGAAACCCGAACGCCGTTGGCAAAACCATCCTTCTGAATCAGATTCCGTTTCAAATCGTAGGCGTGCTGCCGCAAAGTTTCCAGCCGCTATCGTTTAACGACGCGGGCAGTCCGCCGGACGTATGGGCTCCGCTGGGCTACGACTTGTCGATTCCGGAAGCTGGCCGCTCGTGGCAACACCTGGAGGCGGTGGCGCGATTGCACCATGGTCTCAGCATCGGCCAGGCTCGCGCGGCGATGGACGCGGTGACCGCGCGGCTGATTCGCGAATTTCCCAAAGACTATGCCGAAGGCGACCATGTTGTGATTCGACCGCTGCGCGAGGCGTGGTACGGCAAGGTGCAAACGGCGCTGTGGCTGCTGCTGGGCGCGACCGGTTTGGTGCTGCTGATTGCGTGCGCGAACGTGGCGAATCTCCTTCTCGCGCGCGCTGCACAGAAAAGGCGTGAAGTTGCGGTGCGCGCCGCGCTGGGCGCCACGCGATGGCGCATAGTGCGCCAGTTGTTGACCGAAAGCACGTTGCTGAGTGTATTGGGAGGCGCGGCTGGAATTTGCCTCGCGGTCTGGGGAACCTCGCTGCTCGCGAAATGGGCGCCCCAGCAGATTCCGCGGCTCGACGAAGTGCACGTCGATCCGGGAGTTTTGCTTTTCGCCCTGCTGATCAGCACCGTCACCGGGCTGCTGATGGGCGTCGTGCCAGCGCTGCAAGCCTCGCGCGTGGATCATCGCCAAGCGATGCAGCAATCGGGGCGCGGCGTGCTCGGCACGCGCAGCCACGTCCGTAGCATGCTGGTGGCATCGGAAGTTTGCCTCGCGTTTGTGCTCACGGTTGCGTCCGGGCTGTTGTTGAAAAGTTTCGTGCGCGCCTGGAATGTCGATCCCGGCTTCACGGCGCAAAGGCTCTACGAAGTCAATTTCACCTTAATCGGTGCGAAGTACGGCGACGAGAAAGCCGTGGTGCGCGCACAAACGGAGACGCTGGAGCGTCTGCGCCAGATTTCGGGTATCGAATCGGTAAGTCTAGCCAGCACGCCTCCCGGAGTCGGAGGCTTTGGCGGCTTTGATCGCGCTGGATTCCATATTCAGGATCGCAACATTCCGGCTAACCAAGTGCCGTCGGTCGATCGCTACATCGTCAGCGCCGACTATTTTCGAACGACTGGTATTCCTGTGGTCCGAGGGCGCGTGTTTACCGACGAGGACGCCGCCGGAGCCAACCCAGTCGCGATCGTCAGCGAAACTACCGCGCGCAAGATCTTCGCTGGCGAAAATCCACTCGGCAGGCACATTCAACTGGGCGGACGCAGCGAAACACAACCTTGGGCGGAAATTGTCGGCGTTGTCGGCGACGTGCATCAATACGGACTCGACGCTCCGGTCACGCCGCAGGCGTACGTGCTGTATACCCACACGCCGTTCACATATGCGACTGTTGTGTTGGTCCGTAGTGGTGTGGCGCCCGCCGCGCTCACTCGCGCCATCGAGGAGCAAATCTGGGCGCTCGACAAGAACACCCTCGTGTTCAATCCGGCGCTGATGTCGCAAGTCGTGTCGGATTCCCTCGCGCAGCGGCGCTTCACGATGTCGCTGCTGTCCGGATTCGGCGCACTCGCTCTGATTCTCGCGGCCATCGGAATCTACGGCGTCCTCTCCGGCACCGTCGCGCAGCGCACCAACGAAATCGGCATTCGCATGGCGCTGGGGGCGCGGGGCCGGGACGTCGGCCGCATGGTACTGGGAGAAGCACTGCTGATGGCCGGCGCCGCTGTGGCGATTGGTTGGCTTGTCGCGCAGATCGGTGCGCGCGTGCTGCGCAGCCTGCTATTTGAAGTCTCGCCGAACGACCCGGCCACGCTGCTCGCCGTTTCCGGTGTGCTGCTCAGCGTCGCCGCAATCGCCGCGCTCGTTCCTGTGTGGCGCGCGATGCGCGTGGATCCGATGGTGGCACTACGCTACGAGTAGACCTCTGGCCAGAGAACCAGCCCTATTCCCCATAATCAACTCGAAATCAGTACTTTGGATTTGGCGCTAAGAACTGAACGTGGGTACCCACGCGTCGGGTCTAAGTGTGGGGATTTTGACTTATGGTTCTACGGTTCTACGCTCTTATCTTTTCCGTGTGCCCCACTCTTCCCTGGTTGCGGGAAGGGGTGGGCGTATTGACCTAGCACTGTTGCCGTCGCCGTCGCTTCTCAGCGCCGCGTGCGAGGGCTACTTCAATTCCATCACTTCGCGTTCTTTTGCGGCAGACAGCTCTTCGATCTTTTTCGTTTCGGCCTGGGTGACCTTCTCTAGTTCGTCGATGCCGCGCTTGCGATCGTCTTCACCGATCTTTTTGTCCTTCTCCAACTTCTCGATAGCCTCTTTGATATCTCGGCGGATATTGCGTACCGCGGTGCGGTGGTTCTCCAGCACTTTATGCAGTTGCTTGACCAAATCCTTGCGCCGTTCTTCAGTCAGCGGAGGAATCGGAACGCGAATCACTTTGCCGTCAGTCGCCGGATTCAGTCCCAGGTCCGCGGTCCGAATCGCCTTATCGATCAGCGCCGCAGCGCTCGGATCCCACGGCGTCACCACAATCATCATGGCGTCGGCGACGGTGAGCGAGCCCATCTGATTCAGCGGCATGGGCGTGCCGTGATAATCCACCCGAATGCTATCCAGTAGCGCCACGTTGGCCCGCCCGGTGCGAATCGAGGCGAGGTCCTTGCGAAAATCCTCGACCGCTTTTTCCATGCGCGTCTTGGCCTGGGCCAGCGCGTCTTTGCTTGTGGCGATGGTGGTCATTGGTTGGCTCCTCCGTTTCCGGGTTGGTTAGGCCGCTCCGACCATCGAACCGACCCGTGCGCCCAGCAATACCCGTTTCAGATTTCCGGGCACGCCCATATCGAACACGATGATGGGCATTTTGTTGTCCATGCACAGCGAGATGGCGGTGGAATCCATCACCGTGAGACCCTTCTGCAAAACATCGAGGTAGGAAATTTTGTCGAAGCGCTTGGCGGTCGGCACTTTTTCGGGATCGGCATCATAGACGCCGTCCACCCGTGTCGCTTTCAGTATCACTTCGGCTTTGATTTCCATGGCGCGCAGCGCCGCCGCAGTGTCGGTGGAGAAATAGGGATTGCCGGTGCCGCCTGCGAAAATTACCACCCGCCCCTTTTCCAGGTGGCGCGTGGCGCGGCGCCGGATGAAGGGCTCGGCCACCTGATGCATTTCGATGGCGCTAAGCAGGCGAGTGTGCCCGCCGGCCTTTTCGAGCGCGTCCTGCAGTGCCAGGCCGTTGATCACCGTGGCCAGCATGCCCATGTAGTCGCCGGTGGCGCGGTCGATGGCCAGGTGCTTCTGGCGGGTACCGCGGAAAATATTGCCGCCGCCGACCATAATCGCCACTTGCACGCCCAAGTCCTGCACTTCTTTCACTTCTTGGGCCATCGCCGCCACCGTCTCGGCGTGGATGCCGTAACCCTGGGTGCCCTGCATGGACTCGCCGGAAAGCTTCAACACCACGCGTTCGAAAACGGGAGTGACGCCGTCGGGTTTGGCTTTGTTTGCGACTATTGATTTCGCCATTCGGGCTTCGCTCGTTAAACTCGTTAAACAATTGACGCCGCTGGCATTCTCGCCTGGAACCTGTTCGCCGCGCGCGCCGCAGCCCGCATAAATCGCTGCGGCACGAATTCTAGCAGAGTTTGAAACGCATCTCACTCAACGTTTGGGGGTGGGACAGAAATTCGAGCGGGCGACGCCGCCGACCGCTCGAAAGACAGGAATCGAAGCGCGGCCATCGAAAGCGAATGGCGGACGCCGAACGGTCGCATCTAGTTTTCGGCAGCGGGACTGGGCGAAGCGACGCCATCGGACTCGCCCACTTTGAAGCGGGAGAACCGGCGCACCGCAATATTCTCGCCCAGCTTGGCGATGGCCTGGGCCACCATCTCCCCTACCGTGGTGCCTTCGTCCTTGATGAAGTGCTGTTCGTACAGGCAATTCTCTTCGTAGAACTTTTCCATTTTGCCGCTGACGATTTTTTGAATTACCGGATCGGGTTTCCCGGTGGCGCGCGCCTGCTCGCGGTAGATGTCCCGCTCCCGGTCCAAAATCTCCTGGGTCACTTCCTCGCGCCGCAGAAAGCGCGGATCGAGCGCGGCGATGTGCATGGCCACGTCGTGGCAAAGCTTCTGGAAATCGTCGGTCCGCGCGACGAAATCGCTCTCGCAATTGATTTCCACCAGCACGCCGATCTTTCCCCCGGCGTGGATGTAGTGGCCCACCAGCCCCTCCGACGTGGCTCGCTGCGCCTTTTTCTGCGCAGCAGCCTGGCCCTTCTTGCGCAGCAGGTCGATGGCCTGCTCGGCGTCGCCCTTGGCTTCGGCCAGCGCATCGCGGCACGCCGAAAAACCGGCGCCGGTGCGTTCGCGCAATTCTTTCACCTGCTGAGCGGATGGCTGGAACGATGCTGATGAATTTGTGGCCATGTACGTTTTCGGTTCCTTTTGTGAAAAGTTTTCGCTCCGCTTCCGGAGCCGCGCGGACGGTGTGCCTATCCAGGCTTCGTCCGGCTTCGCATTTTTCGCTGGTTTCATTCCGGCGCCGCAGCGAGGGGACGGGCCGGGCCGAGGGTTCGCGTTACTTCGAAGCTGTTTCGTCCTCGGTCACCGCCGGCGGTTCCACCGCGGCAGCAACAGCGGCATCGACGCCTTCAGGCTCGACGTAGTCGCCTTCCTGCTTCTCGTAAACTTCGTAGGCGCTAGTGTCCACGTAATCCACATCCTGGCTGGGCGTTTCGCCTTCCGCCAATTTTTGTTCGGCGATCTGTGACTGCTCGAATACGTTGCGGCCGCTGAGCACCGCGTCGGAAATCTTCGAGGTGAACAGGCGGATCGCCCGTAGCGCGTCGTCATTGCCTGGAATCACCCAATTCACCAGGTCCGGATCGCAATTGGTGTCCACGATTGCCACCACCGGCACGCCCATGCGGCGCGCCTCGCGCACCGCGATCAATTCCGCGTTGGGATCGATCACGAAAATGGCGTCGGGAAGCTGGGTCATATTCTCCACACCCGCAAAATTCTGCTGCAGGTGCTTCAGCTCACGCTCCAGTCGCGCCGCTTCTTTCTTCGGCAGCGCCGCCATGCGCCCGTCCTCGACCATGGCCTTCAATAGTTTGAACCGCTTGATCGACTTCTGCAGGGTGGTCCAGTTGGTCAGCGTGCCGCCCAGCCAGCGGTGGTTCACGTAGAACATTCCGCAGCGCTGCGCTTCTTCGGCGATGGCCCCTTGCGCCTGGCGCTTGGTGCCCAGGAACAAAATGGCTTTGCCTTGGCCCATCAAATCAGCAACGTAGCGGGCGGCTTCGCGGAAGAGTTTCAGGGTCTTCTGCAAATCGATGATGTGAATTCCATTGCGTTCGCCGAAGATATATTCCTTCATCTTCGGATTCCAGCGGCGGGTCTGGTGGCCAAAGTGAACTCCAGCCTCCAGCAGTTCCTTCATCGTTATTTCAACTCCCAAGTTCCCTCCTGTTTGAATGGATGCTTGGCCTCACCGGCGGGTAACGCCAGTCCTGCCAGGCGGGGCTGCCTTTCGGCGGCAGCATCCTTTTGTGCCGGACCTTTTCCGGCCGTGAATTCCGGCCCCGCGGTAAAGCGGGAACGGTAAAAAATCTAGCGCTTGCTGTACTGGAAGCGGCGGCGGGCGCCCTTCTGTCCGTACTTCTTGCGTTCCTTCATGCGCGAGTCGCGGGTTAGGAAACCGTTGGTGCGCAAACCGTGGTGCAGCTCGTGGTTGAACAGGACCAAGGCGCGCGAAATTCCCATGCGCACCGCTCCGGCCTGCCCGCCCACTCCGCCGCCCTTAACGGTGGCGCTGACGTCCAGCTGCTCCAGGGTCTGGGTAAATTTCAGCGGCTCGACCGCGGTGGTATGCCAGGCCACATTGCGAAAATATTGATCCACCGGCCGGCCGTTCACGGTGAACTTGCCGGAACCCGGCTTGATGTAAACGCGGGCCACGGCTTCGCGGCGGCGTCCCGTGCCGTAGTGCTTCTTAGCGGCGGCGGCGTCCAAAGCGTTCGGTGTAGTGCTCAAAATTCCTCCTGCAGCTGACTTGCAAATTTGTTCACGATTTCAAAGACAGAAATCGGGACGAGAGTTCTACCGCGCACCGGAAAACCGGCACCACACCTGGAACGAGTCGTTCGGGCACTTGGAATTACAGCGCGAGCGGCTTGGGGTTCTGCCCTGCGTGACGAGCGAGACCACTTTCCCCGGCGTAAATGCGTAGCTTGCGAGCCCTCTTGGCGCGCAGCTTGTTTTTCGGCAGCATACCCAGCACCGCGTCGCGCAGCACTTCCGTGGGGCGCGTCTGCATCCGGCGGCGAATGGGAATTTCCTTCAGCCCGCCCGGGTGCCCGCTGTGATGGTAATAAATCTTTTGGTCGATCTTGTTGCCGGTCAGCCGGATCTTCTCGGCGTTGATAATCACCACGTGATCGCCGCAATCGAGGTATGGCGTGAAAGCCGGCTTGTCCTTGCCCATGAGCAAACTTGCGATCCGTGTGGCGAGGCGCCCCAGCACCTGGCCATCCGCATTCAAAACGTGCCAATCCTTACCAATGGTGAGCTCTTCTACCGCCCGGCCCTTAGGAACATACGTCCGCATCAGTCTGGTCACACCTTTCCGTTAGAGACAATCTCTAACTTTACAGTCCGGATGCCACTTTGTCAACGCAAAGCCGGTTTTTCGAGATCGGGGGATTCTATCAACAGCGTCACATTACGCCACTACGCGGTGATTTCCATGGGGTGAACGTCGCGGTTTATCTTTTCCCCTGCCTCCTGTTTCGAAATCGCAAGATCGTAGTGCGCTGGAAGATTAACCCAGAGCTCAGGCGTAGTATTGAAGAATCGTCCCAGCCTAAGGGCCCGCGCATTTCGGCTTCGGTCCGCACGCACCCCAGCAGTCGCTTCTAAAAGACGCATCAGCTCTGGATTCGGCGCCGGTACGTTCTGACTGAAATTGGATGCGATCAGCCATCAAAACCTGACTAGTGACTACGTGCTAGAACATTATAAGGCCGGACAGGATTTCGCCACAGTAGGACTTTTACGGATAGCCTCTTGCTGCTCAGCATGGCGCCGCGAACTTAGAGTTGTTTTCGCAGGTACATCGTCCTCCACGGCGGCTGCAACTTGCCCTTCTGTTTAGGATCACCCGTCACGCGCTAACTATAGCGCTCAGTGCAAAGCGTGGCGGTCATCCGTTAGCCTCTACAACTTGACGGTGCTGTTGCGTGCGGCACATGATCGCGATGAACGGAGCTGGCCGGGATCGAGCCGCCGCTCAGGGCTTTTACTTGCTCCGAGTCGAATCGCAGGTTGTCCAAATCGCGGGGGTTCGAACGTCATCATAGTGGCGGCGCACAGTATCCGCCTGCAACACACACGTAACGGAACACTCATAAACGGAGGATCGAAATGAAATATCTTTTGATGGCCTATGTGAACGAGGGCGGCTTTGCCGCGTTGACTAAGGAGCAGCAGGAACAAGGCGCAGCGGCCTACATGGCGTATGGGGAAGCACTGGCGAAAGCGGGTGTCGCCGCTGGCAGCAATCGCCTCCAGCCGAGTACCGCAGCTACCACCGTGCGCGTGACGAACGGCAAATCGCAAGTACTGGATGGTCCATACGCGGACTCAAAAGAGCAGCTTGGCGGCTACTTCATGATCGACGTCCCCAATCTCGATACCGCGATCTCGTGGGCGGCGCGCTGCCCGGCGGCAAGCCACGGTGTCGTTGAGGTGCGCCCACTCTGGAGCATGTAGGCGTGAGTCAGGCCGAGAGTGAACCCACGGACTTCCGCGAGAGCCCCCAGGGCGACGAAGCGCGCAGCACCGCGGACGCGGTCGCACGCCGCAGCTACGGCAAGCTCGTCGCCTTTCTCGCGGCACGCACCCGGGATGTGGCTGCGGCCGAGGACGCGCTCTCGGAGGCCTTCGCTTCGGCACTGTCAGATTGGCCGCGGAATGGCGTCCCCTCCAAGCCCGAAGCCTGGCTATTAACCGTCGCCAGGCGAAAGCTGATCGATGTCGCGCGGCGACGTTCGACTGGCAAGGCCGCAACCGTGGACCTGCAAATCCTCGCGGAGGAGTTGGACGCCGCAGCGGACCCTGACATTCCCGACCGTCGTCTCGCGCTGATGTTCGTCTGCGCGCATCCCGCGATCGACGCCGGCATTCGTGCGCCGTTGATTCTGCAAGTGGTGCTAGGGCTGGATGCGAAGACCATCGCTTCAGCCTTCCTGATGTCTCCGGCGGCCATGGGCAAGCGACTCGTCCGAGCCAAGGACAAAATCCGCCAGGCTGCGATCCCGTTCCACATTCCCGAGCGCGAGGAGCTTCCCGGCCGCCTGGACACTGTGCTGGACACCATTTATGCCGCCTATTCGGAAGGTTGGACCGATCCCGGCGGTACCGACGTTGTCCGCCGCGATCTCACCGAGGAAGCCATGTTTCTGGCCAGACTTGTGACCGAACTCCTGCCCGAGGAACCCGAAGCGTTGGGCTTGCTTGCACTCATGCTCCACGCGGAAGCCCGGCGTGGTGCGCGGCGCCAACCCAACGGCGACTACGTGCCGCTCGCCGAGCAGGACCCGGCGTTATGGGACGCGCCAATGATTGATGAAGCGGAGGCGCTGCTCCGGCGTGGCAGCGCTCTGGGCGTGATTGGCCGTTATCAGCTAGAAGGTGCGTTGCAGTCGGCGCACGTTCATCGCTGCCGCACCGGCCAGCCCAACTGGGCCGAAGTGGTGCAACTCTACGACGCACTGTTCGCGCTGGTTGGCTCACCGGTGGTGGCCATCAATCGCGCCCTGGCGATCGCTGAATTGCATGGCGCCAGCGATGGTCTGGCGGCCATGCCACAGGTAGCCGCCGATTCACGCCTCGCAGAATACCAGCCCTACTGGGCGGCCCGCGCAGAGCTGTTGGCTAAGTCCGGCGCGCACCGCGAAGCCCGCCAAGCCTACGAAATCGCGATCGGCCTAGAGCGCGACCCATCCGTCCGCATCTTCCTCCAACAGCGCCTGTCGCGACTGGCGTCCTGGCCGATTCCAAAATTCCGATTGTGAGTTTAGCCGCGGTTTCGCTATTCCTACCCGGAATTACAACCTGCAGTACGGATGAGTCGGAAGCGCGAGTTCGCGAGAGGAAAGGTTCGCTTTCTCATGTCCCAATCGAGGATGCACGCATCCCACAATCGGACAGTCTTGCTCGCAGGGCCGCCCCTTGTCTTACGGTAAGCCCTTAAAAATAAATCGGTTACTTAGCGCATCACTCGGAAACGGATTTGCTTTCTTACCATGGGCGCTTGACGATCCGCTTCTAACGCTAGTTGTACCGAGGTCCTACGTCGATGCTCAAACCAGAATTGCTCGTCCGCGATCTAAAAGTTGCGCTGCGCTCGCTGGCGCGTACCAAGGGACTGGCGATCACCGTGATGCTCACCTTGGCCCTCGGCATTGGCGCCAACGCCGCCATCTTCAGCGTGGTCCGCGGAGTGCTGCTGCGCCCATTGGTCAACCGCGACGAGAACCGCCTGATCTACATCCGCCAGAGCGCGCCCGGCATCGGCGATCGAAAACGCTACGCTTCTCCGTTCCCGAAATCCAGGATCTTAAGGCCCGCGTCAAAAACGCTCACCGCGTTCGGCGACTTCTCCACCATCGGCTTCTCGCATGGTCGGCCTCGGCGAGCCGCGCGAAGTCCGCGCCGGCGTCGTCGACGGTTCCTATTTCGAGGTCATGGGCTTGCACCCGGTGCTCGGCCGGTTGCTGAACGCGCAACGACGACGGCCCAAATGCCGCCGGCGCCGTCGGTGCTCACCTATCGCTTCTGGACCGCGGTGATGCAGAGCGATCCCTCCGTTATCGGCAAGACCGTGCGCCTCGATACCCGCGCACGGCCACCATCGTCGGCGTGCTGGAACCGTCCGTGCCTTACCCGGCAGAAACCGAAATCATCGCCAACGTCGTCACCAGCCCGCACCATCTCTCCGCAACCATGGTCACCGGCCGCGTCCATCGCATGACCGAACTCTTCGGCCGCCTTGCACCCGGCGTCGACATTGACGCCGCGCGGGCCGAACTCCACGGCGTCTACACCACGATGATCAAAAATCATCCCGAGGCCTATTCGCCGAGAGCGGACTTCCGATTAGCGCGGTCCGGCTGCGCGACCAAATCACTTCGCGCGCAAAGACGATTTTGCTGGTCCTGCTCGCGGCTTCCGTCCTCGTCTTCGTCATCGCCTGCTCCAACGCCGCGAACTTGATTCTCGCCCGCACCGTTCGGCGCGAAGGCGAATTGGCCATTCGCGCCGCGCTCGGCGCAAGCACCGGCTCGCTGCGACGGGTCTTGTTGGCAGATAGCCTCTTGCTTTGTGGCGCTGGCGCGGCTCTTGGCGTGCTGAGTGCTCGGCCGATGGTGGCGATCCTGGCGCGGTACGCATCGCGGTTTTCCGTCCGCGCCCTCGATCTCACGGTTGACTCCAGTCTGCTTTGGGTTGGCGCGCTGCTCGCGGTCGTCGCCGCGGTGCTTTTGGCTTTTGTGCCGCGTCTGCCCTCCGCGGGCACTTCGAATGCATTGAGTGTCGCCAGCAGCGGCGTGCGCATCACCGGCAGCACCGGGCGCCGCCTGCGGGTCTTCGCTGTGACTCAGATCGCGGCCTGTTTCATGCTGCTGGCAGGCGCGGGCATGCTGCTCAAAACGCTCCTCGCACTACAAGACGTCCACACCGGCATGGACATGCACAACATCCTCGCCTTGAACGTACCGGTAATGAAATACGGCCGCACCCCCGATCAGATCCAAGGTTTCTACAAAGAAGCGATGCGCCAAATCGCCGCTCTTCCGGGTGTGGATCGCGTCGCCGTCGGCACCGTGGTGCCGTGGCGCGATGCGGGCGCCTTCGGCCCGGGCTTCCAGTTCTCCGCGGACGGCCACGTTAGTGCCGCTGGCGAAGAGGATCCCCGCGCGCAATTTCGCACCGTGTCCCCTGGATTTTTCGCCGCGCTCGGCGTGCCGATGATCGCCGGACGCGATTTCAACGACGCCGATCGGAAAGATAGCGAAAAAGTGGTGATTGTGAGCCAGAGCGTGGCCCAGCGGATGTTCCCGAGCGGGGATGCCGTCAACCACCACTTCCTGTGGACCGATCCCGTGATGAAATTCATCGACGTCAGCCCCGAGCCCCGGCGCATCGTCGGCGTGGTGGCCGATTTGGACGATGAGAACGTGGTGCCTGGCGCAGCGATGAACATCTATCACCCCTTCGAGCAAGAGATCGGCGGAGGCCGCTTGTTCGTTCACACCCACTCGAATCCCTACGGGTTGGTGACGCCGATCACCCGCATCATCCGCGATCTGGCCGCGGACCAGCCGGTCGAGCATGCCGCCACGCTGGAAGACGTGCGCGCCGAAGTGCTCACTCCGGATCGCCTCAACGCCTTGGTGTTCGGTGGCTTCGCGGCAGTTGCTCTGGCGATTGCAGTGATTGGCGTTGCCGGCGTGTTGGTGTTCTCGGTCAGTGGGCGGACGCGTGAGTTCGGAATCCGCTTGGCTCTCGGCGCGCAACCGCGAAATCTACTCACCCGCGTGGTCGCCGAAGGCGCGGTGATGGCCGTGATCGGCATCTTCGCTGGCGCAGTGTTTGGGTACATGCCGGCGCGTCTCGCGGCCAGCTACGTGGTGGATATGCGCATGCCCAGTGTGGTGCCGGTGGTAGCCTCGGCGACCGTGCTGCTGGCCGCCGCGGTGATCGCGTCGGTTCTGCCGGCGGCGCGCGCCGCCCGCGTCGACGTCACCCAGGCCCTACGCTCGGAATAACCTCCCGGTCTTGGATGGGAGGCGGCGTACAGATCGCCGCCTCAGATTCCCCGTTGCTAAGGTATGCTCTGGCAATCCTTAAAGGGGTGCCCAATGAACATCTCCCGCATCGCGCTCGCCGCGTTCGGCGCCTTGGTAGCTTATTTCATCCTGGGCGGCCTCACATTTTCCATCGCCTCGCTAAGAAATGAATTCCTGAAATATCCTGCCGTGTACCGCTCACCGGACGCTATGAAGAGCGTCATGCCAGTTGGAATGCTGGCCATGCTGGTGGGGATGCTGGTGCTCGCGGTGACTTACGCAATGCTTTATAAGGGCGGCTCCGGCCTCATCGAAGGCGCCCGTTTCGGAGCGCTCATCGGCGCCTTCGTGGTCTGCGCGTTCGTGCTGCACAACTATGTAAACCTGAACATCGGGCTGAAACTGGCAGTCGAACAATCGGCAATCTACTTCGTCGCATGGCTGGTCACCGGCGTCGTGATCGGCCTAATCTACCGGCCTGCCCACTGACACATTGGCCCTTCGCGTAATATACTGCTGGCGATGAATCCTGAGTTCGAGACTGCTCTTCGTTCTAGCCGGACGTTCCCGAAGACCAACGGCTTTCTCGCTCGATGTCCCGCTGCCTGTTGTTGTCCTTCAACAACCGGACCTGGCTAGGTCGCAACGGTTTCCTGATACCGCACGACTGGCCAGCCGCTCCCTCGAGCGGCTTTTTGTTGTCAAACGAGAGACCGAAGAGAGGCTAGATGACGCATGAGCTCACCGATCGCGCCGATCCGCTAAACAAGCCGATCGGGATTTACTACGAGCATCCCGATTGGTTTCGCCCGCTCTTCGCGCAATTGGATGCGCGCGGCGCCCATTGGACTGAGATCGACGCGCGCAACCATACTTACAATCCTAGCGCCACCGACGTCCCCTACTCGCTGGTCTTCAATCGCATGAGCCCTTCCGCCTGGAAGCGCGGTCTCGCCGACGGCATCTTCTACACTCTCGGCTACCTCGGCCACCTCGAAGCCCAGGGCGTGCGGGTCATCAACGGTTTCAAGGGCTTCACCCACGAGACCTCCAAAGCTCTGCAACTGGATTTGCTCGAACGCCTGGGCCTGAGCTATCCCAAGGCCGTGGTCATTCACCGTCCATCGCAAGCCGCGCTCGCGGCAAAAGAAATCGGCTTCCCGCTGGTCGTGAAACCCAATATCGGCGGCAGCGGCGCGGGCATCGTACGCTTCTCGCATGCGGACGAACTGAACCGCGCCGTCGCGGACAACAATCTCTTTTTCGGGATCGATTCCACCGCGCTGGTGCAGGAATATTTTACAGCCCGCGACGCCATCATCACCCGCGTCGAAGTGCTCGGCGGCAAATACCTCTACGCCATTCAAATTCACATCACCGGTGAGACATTCGATCTGTGCCCCGCCGACATTTGCAAAAGCGCCCGGGGCGAAGAACTAGTCCGCTCGGCGTGCGCGGTGGACGCGCCCAAAACCGGCCTGCGCGTGGAAGCGTACGACGCGCCTCCGCAAGTCAGAAAAGACGTCGAACGAATCATGCAGACCGCGGGAATCGACATCGGCGGCGTCGAATACGTGATCGACGATCGCGACGGCCGCCTTCTCTACTACGACATCAACGCGCTATCGAACTTCGTCGCCGAGCCGGAACGCGTGATTGGTTTCAACCCCTACGCGAGAACCGCCGACTATCTGATCCGCGAGGCCCAGCGCAGCGCAGCGCTCCACGCAGCGCAATTGTCGCGCGCAGGTGGGCGCCAATGAGATACGGCTATTGGCTCCCGGTTTTCGGCGGATGGCTTCGCAACGTAGACGACGAACGCATGGAAGCCACCTGGGCCTACGTGAAACGCCTGGCCCATCGCAGCGAAGCGATTGGCTTTGATCTTACCCTCATCGCCGAATTGAATCTCAACGACATCAAAGGGGTTGACGCACCCTCCCTGGATGCATGGTCGACCGCCGCAGCCCTCGCCGCGGTCACCGAGAAACTGGAACTGATGGTCGCGGTCAGGCCCACGTTCCACCTCCCGGCCCTGCTCGCCAAGCAAGCCGCCAATATCGACCACATCAGCGGCGGCCGCCTTTCCTTGAACGTGGTCTCCTCATGGTGGGCGGACGAAGCCCGCAAATACGGCGTTTCCTTCGAGCAACATGACGATCGTTACGCGCGAACCAGCGAATGGCTCGATGTAGTCGATGGCGTGTGGTCCAAGGATCACTTCTCCTATTCCGGCAAGTATTACCGCGTCGAAGACAATCTCTTGCAACCTAAGCCGCTCTCCCGCCCGCGTCCCATCATCTACGCCGGAGGCGAATCGCCCGCCGCGAAGGATCTGATCGCCGAAAAAGCCGATGCCTATCTCACCCACGGTGATCCGCCCGCGAAAGTTGGCGAACGGGTTCGGGACATGCAGGAACGCCGCAAAAAATTTAAGGCCGAGCCGCTGAAATTCGGCGTGGCAGGCTACGCCATCGTCCGCGAAACCGAAGCAGAAGCTCAAGATGAGTTGGGCCGCATCACCGATGTCTGCCAATCCGCGGCAGGCTATGCGAACTATCAACAGTGGATCGCAGGAACGCAGCTCGAGCAGCGGGTCTCTCTGGAAGATTATTCCGTGTCCAACCGAGGTTTGCGCTCCGGCCTGGTCGGCACGCCCGAGCGAGTGCAGGAAACCGTAGCCGCGTTCGAGGCCGCTGGCGTGGACTTGCTCCTCCTCCAGTTCAGCCCACAGCTCGAGGAAATGGAAGCATTTTCCAAAGCCGTCATTCCCGCCGCGGGCGACGCTGCCGTCGGAGTCGCGCGTTGATTCGTGTGGGTTAATTCCGCTTCAATCTCTCAGTCAAGGTGGGGAGACACACGGGTACGACAAAGTGGGAACATCGAAGACTGAGGCGGCGCTGCAGGCGGCCCGATGCGCCGCCTGCTCACCGTGACATCGCGAACAACTACGAGCTTGCTGAGGAAGTGCTGCGGGTGACCGTGCGGTACGACGCGGCCTTGCTGCTGTCTTCGCCGGCGTCTCCGGACTTGTCGATTTCGATCGAGCCCTTGAAGTACGCGCCGTCCTCAATCATGATGCGCGCGGTGGTCAGATCCCCCACCACCGAGCCATCCTTCTTGATTTCGATCCGGTCGCGCGCTCGCAAATTCCCCTTCACGTTGCCGTACACCACCACTTCGCGAGCGATCACATCCGCGGTGACCTTCGCGCTGGCGCCTACCACGAGCTTGCGGTCTTCCAAGTGGACCAGCCCCTCGACGCTGCCGTCGAGATGCAGATCTTCGTTGCCCGTGATTTCACCCTTAAAATGCAAACTGGGACCGAGTCGCGCGGTGGCGCGGTCAGTGCCCGACGTCGATGGATAACCTGCTGGTTCAATTGGACTCATGGTCTTAACCTCCACGGGCGCCGGTGAACTGCTCGCCACGGTTGTTGTTGGGTGTTGGTATGGTTGAGGTACTTCCGGACTCGCCCCCGGCTTCGGCGGCAATCCCGGCTTCTTGTCTCCCCACATGACTCCCCCCTTGGCCTCAAAACGAGAGAAAGACAGTAGTCGCGTACTAGGACTAGAAATATAATCTAAGCTCGCGGAGGCTATCATGGCAAAGGCAAATTGGCAAAAGGTGTCTGGGCCGCCAATGTCGTGTTCGCCAAAAAAAGGTAGGGTAGGACCTATTGCCAGCCCAACTATAGCCGAGGGGAAGGGGGTAGAACGAGGGAACTAGGGTTGCCCGCAAGGTATGGCTGACGAGTTTTGACTTTAGCCGGTGACGGTGGGTGCCCCACACCTCGGTTTACGTGGGGGGTGTTGACCTTCGGTTCTACGCTCAAACGGGTTCGACGGTCTTATCACTTCCGGGTGCCCCATTCTTCCCCGGTGCCCCATTCTTCCCCGGTTTTGGGAAGGGTGGGCGTCAAGACCTTCCTCCGTCGCGAACGGTCAGTATTTCCGCAGGACACCAACGACTTTCCCCTGCACCTTCACCTCTTCACCCGGGAAGATCATCGGCGCCATCTGCGAATTCGCAGGTTGCAGCCGAATCTTCCCTCCAGGCTCACGGTGAAAGCGCTTCACGGTAGCCTCGTCCTCGCCCACCAGCGCCACCACGATCTCGCCGTTATTAGCCACCTGCGATTGCTCGACGACGATGAAATCGCCGTCGAGGATATGGTCATCGCGCATCGAATCGCCGCGCACCTTCAAAACAAAAGTATTCGGTCCCCTTGAAAAATCAGCCATAGAAATAGATTCGCGTTCTTCGATCGCTTCCAGGGGATGTCCAGCAGCAATCCGCCCCATAAGAGGCAGGCTAGTGGAGTGCCGCTCAATCACCTGCTCGCGGATCGGTTTGGGCAGTTGGGTAATCTCGATCGAGCGGCTCTGATTGTAGCCGCGGCGAACGAATCCCTTGCGTTCCAGCGTGGACAAATGCTTGTGCACCGTAGCCAGCGAGCTAAGTTTCATCGCCCCGGCAATTTCCAGGTAGCTAGGCGAGTACCCGTTCTTGTTTTGGAAACCAACCAGGTAGTCGAGCACTTCTTTCTGTCGCTTAGTCAGGGCCATCGGCGCAGCTCCCAAGGCAACTCGATCACGGCAGTTGCCTAAAGCTTTCCATTACCGGCCCATGATAGGCGAACCAAAAGCGAACGTCAACTAAGTTCTCGCTCCACCGCTCCACGGAATGAAACGGCGATAGAGGCAAACGAAAACTCATATGATTCTGGAACTGCTTAGGATTGGGGGTTCGCTAGATACGAGCTATCGCCAGCAAGCAAGATAGGCGATCACGTTGAGATTCCCAGAAGTGATGGGAAAAATATACCGCTGTTTTTTCTCTCCGGCTTTTTGGCCTTTCGAATCACTGCGTCAATACTTCGGTTGCCACCACCACCCTATTCTGGTTGGGGGTGATCAGAGGGATTTTTCACCGAAGTCGGTATGGGAACTAACTCCCTCCGTTGCTATGGCTTCGCGGCAGTTCCTGCCGTGGCCTGACGTGCGCTGCGCTGTGTCATAACCGGCATTTTCTATTTTCGATTTTCAGTACTCGGATGCCCTCCGCTATGCTAGGCTTTTCGGTGGTCCAGCCGCGTTCGCTCCGCTCTGCACACGGCATATGGGAACGACGTGTGTTCGAGTCGCTCGTTCCGTCCGCTGGGCCACCCGGTAGCAAGCGCAATACATCTAACTGGACGATACGTCCAAACGAACTAGGGGTCAGCCCGAAACATGGCAACGATACTGGAACTTCCCAATCGCAAGCGTGAAGTAATCGACCGCGCGGTTATCCGCTTCTGCGGCGATTCCGGCGACGGCATGCAGATCACCGGCAGCCAGTTCACCAATACCGCCGCGCTGTTACGGCAACGATCTGGCGACCTTTCCCGGACTTCCCTGCCGAAATTCGCGCCCCTGCGGGCACCCTTCCCGGCGTCAGCGGCTTCCAGATCCAGTTCTCCTCGACCGACGTGTATCACGCCCGGCGACGCGGTGGACGTGCTGGTGGCCATGAATCCCGCCGCGCTGAAGATGAATATCAAGGACCTGAAGAAGAACGGCATCCTGATCGTCAACAGCGACAGCTTCACGGAAACCGATCTGCGCAAGGCACATGAGACCACCAATCCTCTGGAAGATCACTCGCTCGACGGCTACCGCCTGTTCGCCGTAGACTTGGAACGCCTGACGCACGCCGCGCTCGCAGGACCTGGGTCTGGACGCCAAGAGCATGAACCGCTGCAAGAACTTCTTCGCGCTGGGCATGTGCTATTGGCTCTACAACCGCCCGATGGACCCCACCTAACCGCTGGCTGCGACGACAAGTTCAAGAACAAGCCGCTGCTGGCCGAAGCCAACAAGCTGGCCATGAAGGCCGGCTACAGCTATTGCGAAGCGACCGAAGCCTTCCAAGTCAGCTACGAAATTCCGCCGGCCAAGCTGACTCCCGGCATGTATCGCAATCTCAGCGGCAATCAGGCGCTGGCGATCGGGTTTCGTCGCCGCCTCGCAGCAGGCCGGCATCCCGCTGTTCCTGGGCTCCTATCCGATCACGCCCGCTTCCGACATTCTGCACGAGCTCTCCATGTACAAGAATTTCGGCGTGATCACGTTTCAGGCCGAAGACGAAATCGCCGCCATCACTTCGGCCATCGGCGCGGCCTATGCCGGGCGCTCGGCGCTCACCACCACTTCCGGTCCGGGCATGGCGCTGAAGACCGAAGCGATGGGCCTGGCGGTGGTGGTGGAGCTGCCGCTGGTGATTTGCGACATCCAGCGCGGCGGCCCTTCCACCGGCCTGCCCACCAAGACCGAGCAGGCCGACTTGCTGCAAGCGCATGTTCGGCCGCAACTCCGAAGCGCCCATTCCGGTGCTTGCGCCGTCCACCCCCGGCGATTGCTTCTGGGTCGCGCTCGAAGCCAGCCGCATCGCGCTCAAGTACATGGTCCCGGTCATCATTCTCTCCGACGGCTATCTGGCCAACGGCGCCGAGCCCTGGCGCATTCCGGAAGTCGACGATATGCCCGAAATTCCGGTGCATTTCGCGACCAATCCCGAGGGATTCCAGCCCTACAAGCGCAATCCGGAAACGCTGGCGCGTCCCTGGGCCATTCCCGGCACGCCGGGCCTCGAGCACCGCATCGGCGGCCTCGAAAAGCAGGACGTCACCGGCAACGTGAACTACGAGCCGCTGAACCACGAAAAGATGGTGCGCTTGCGCGCCGCCAAAGTCGAGGCGTCGCCCAGGATATTCCGGACCGTCGTTCCGGCGGGCGATCCGGACGGCGATCTTGTTGATCGTTGCGTGGGGCTCGACCTACGGCGCGATCACCGCCGCCCTGAAAACGCAACGCGCCGATGGGCACCGCATCGGCCACGTGCATCTGCGGCATCTGAATCCGCTGCCGCGCAATCTCGGCGAGCTGCTCAGGCGCTACAAGCAAGGTGCTGGTCCCGGAGATGAACATGGGCCAGCTTTCCATGATTCTTGCGCGCCAAGTATCTGGTGGACGCGCAAGGCTACAACAAGATTCAAGGCCAGCCCTTCAAGCAATCGGAGCTCGAAGCAGAAGATCGAAGAATTCGTGGGCTGAGGCCCGCCGCGACCCAGGGAGATTCGGGAAATGACCACCACCACGATGCCAGTTCTGACCAAGAAAGATTTTCAGACCGACCAGGAAGTTCGCTGGTGCCCGGGCTGCGGAGACTACGCCATTCTCTCCGCCGTCCAGATCGGTTTTCCCGGAGCTGGGAATCCCGCGCGAGAAATTCGTGGTGATTTCCGGCATCGGCTGCTCCAGCCGCTTTCCCTATTACATGAACACCTTCGGCTTCCACACCATTCACGGGCGCGCGCCCGCGGTCGCCACCGGAGTCAAGATCGCCCATCCCGAACTGGAAGTCTGGGTGGCCACCGGCGACGGCGATTCGCTCTCCATCGGCGGCAATCACACCATTCACATGCTGCGCCGCAACGTGGGCATCAAAGTGCTGATGTTCAACAACAAGATCTACGGCCTGACCAAGGGCCAATATTCGCCGACGTCGGAATTCGGCAAGAAGACCAAATCCACTCCGTTCGGCACCGCCGACCGGCCGTTCAATCCCATCGCCCTGGCGATCGGCGCGGAAGCCACCTTCGTGGCGCGCTCGGTGGACGTCTTCCAAGGACACCTGAAAGACACTCTGAAAAAGGCCGCGGCGCACAAGGGCTCGGCCTACGTCGAGATTCTGCAGAACTGCAACATCTTCAACGACGGCGCATGGTTCTGACCTTACCGAAAAAGAAGCCCGCAGCGAGCACGTCGTGCAGCTCGAACACGGCAAGCCGCTCGATCTTCGGCAAGAACCGCGACAAGGGCATCCGCCTGAACGGCCTGGACCTCGAAGTCGTGCACTCTCGGCAACGGAATCGCCGAAGCGGACCTGCTCGTCCACGACGAACATCATCCGCAACCCGGCCTACGCCTTCCTGCTGGCGAAGATGGAGGAGACGCCCGGCTTCCCCACTCCCATCGGCGTGCTTCGCTCCTGGGGAGATGTTCCCCGCTACGAAGACGTGATCAACGCCCAGATTCAAGACGTCATCGCCAAGCGCGGCCCCGGCGACCTGGCCAAGCTGCTGCGCTCCGGCGACACCTGGGAAGTCCGCGCCTAATCGCGCGGGCTTCTCGCTGCTTTACGCACATTTGTTCCTTTCCGCCCCCCAGCTTCCGCATCCAGACTCGCCGCTAACCGGCCGCGCACGCTGCTTCGCTTCGAGCATTCCGAATCACCGGAGATCGCTGGCCCAGCCATCCGAAGATGGCGCGCACGATGAAAACGTTCAGCAACATGGAAATCAACGACGCGGCGATCACCGTACTGAAAACATTTTCGCCCACCCTTCCCGACCAGGGATGAACGCGATTAATTCGGCGCTTTAAGCAGGGTCGAGCACAAATGCAGCGGTTAGAGCGCTGGCGATCGATAGCCCTGCAGCCACTAATAGAATCGTCCGGTATCCCGACAAAAAAGCCTGATCGACTGCGTCTTTTACTCTCCCATCATCGGTTTCTATCGCGGCGAGTCTTGGGCGTTGTTCGTTTACGTACTGCAGTTCCGCCGCAGAGAGCGAAAGCCTTCGCAGACCATTGTCGAGTGCATGGCCGAAAGCTCCGTAGAGCATTAGTCCAAATACGCCAACCGCAAGCAGGCCTGCGGTTCGCGACACCGCATTATTGATTCCAGAGGCGACCCCTGCCTCATCCTCGCTCACCGCGCTCATCACCACGGTGGTCAACGGAGCGACGCTCACCGCCATTCCCAAGCCGAGGGCTGCCACTCCCGGGAATATCGCTTTCCAATATTCGGCCGCTGTTCCGGGCAGGAGCAGCAGAATAAAGCCTGAGGCCGCGATCAAAGGCCCAATGGTCAGCGGCAGTTGAGCTCCATAGCGCGCGATCAAACCGCCTGACCAGCGAGACAGCAAAAATATTAATAGAATCAGCGGTACCAGCGCGCCTCCCGCTTCCGTGGCTGAATAGTGCTGCACCTGAATCAGATTCAAAGGAAGGAAAAACAGAAATCCACCAAACGCCGCGTACAGAAAAAAGGTCAGCAAATTGGCCCCGCTGAAGTTTCGCGAGCGAAACAGGCCTAAAGGAACCATCGGCGACGGCGTCCGAGCTTCCACGATCAAAAACGCAACGATCGCGCAAATTCCGATCGCCCCCACTACCGCTGCGCCTGGGCCCCGCCGTGGAGCTTCGATGAGTGCGAAGGTGAGGGCTCCTAGTCCGATAGTCGCCAGCAGTGCGCCGGGCCAATCGAGCCTCGCGCCGATTTCCGGATTGTGGCTCTCGGGAACCTGCCACAGGGTGATGACTACAACTATCGCCGCCAGCGGCAAGTTGATGAAAAACACGTAACGCCAAGAGGCATGTTCCACCAGCCAGCCGCCCAGCACCGGACCGACCGTCGCGGTGATGGCCGTAAATCCAGACCAGGTTCCAATGGCCCGGCCTCGCTCATTCACCGCGAACGAAACGCTGATCAGCGCCAGGCTGCCGGGCACCAGCAAGGCCGCGCCCACGCCTTGAACGCCACGCGCCAGCACCAACCATCCGATCGACGGCGCAAGTCCGCAGCAGGCGGAAGCCAATGCGAACAAAGTGACGCCGGCGACGAAAATTTTCCGCCTTCCATACAAATCTCCCAGCGATCCGCCGGCGATGAGCAATGCGGCCAGCAGAAGTGCGTATGCTTCCACCACCCATTGCACGTCGCTGACCGTTGCATGCATTGCCGTCTGCAGCGCGGGAAGCGCGACGTTCACCGCGGTTGCATCGATGAACGCCAGACTCGTGCCCAGAATCGTGGCCGTCAGAATCCACACCTCACGTTTCGACCGCGGCGCTTTGCTTGCACCCTCTAAACTCATAATCCGACCGCCTCGTCGCCGTGCTTTGGATTGTGCTTCACCGTTCCACTCTCATTATTCGCACTGCATTCTCGCCATCCGGCCGGGCACCCGATGGTACATCCAATTCCTCATGAGCCTTCAACCTGCGAAGACTTTGACTTCGATCGGGCAAGCCCATAACATACGCGCATCGGAAATTTGGGCTCTCATGATCGAACAGAACATCTCGCATTACCGCATCATCGAAAAGTTGGGCGGCGGTGGTATGGGCGTCGTCTACAAGGCCGAGGACACTCAACTCGGGCGCTTTGTGGCCTTGAAGTTTCTGCCCGACGGTCTCGCGCAGGATTCTCAGGCCCTCGAGCGTTTCCGGCGAGAAGCCCGCGCGGCCTCCGCCCTGAACCATCCCAACATCTGCACCATTTACGAGGTCGGCAAGCACCAAGCCCAGTCCTTCATTGCCATGGAGTTTTTGGACGGCTCGACGCTCAAGCACCGTATCTCCGGGCGTCCGCTCGAAACGGGACTGTTCCTGAGTCTGGCCATTGAGATTGCCGACGCGCTCGACGCAGCGCACTCCAAAGGCATCGTTCACCGCGACATTAAGCCGGCCAATATATTCGTCACCGCGCGCAACCACGCCAAGATCCTCGATTTTGGCCTGGCCAAAGTGGTATCGGAGCGCGGCAAAGATAACCAAGCAGGGGAAGCCACCGCCGGTCCCACCGCCGGAGTTAGGCCCGAGCAACTGACCTCACCGGGCTCGGCCCTGGGCACCGTCGCGTACATGAGCCCGGAACAAGCGCTGGGCGAAGAACTGGATGCGCGCACCGACCTGTTCTCCTTCGGGGTAGTGCTGTACGAAATGTGTACCGGCCACTTGGCATTTGAGGGACCCACTTCGGCGGCAATTTTCAATGCAATTCTCAACAAAGTCCCGATCGCACCAGTGCGGCTGAACCCCGAGCTCCCGCCGGAACTCGAGCGCGTCATCAACAAGGCGCTCGAAAAGGAGCGCGATCTACGTTATCAGAGCGCCGCCGATGTGCGCGCGGACCTGAAACGCTTGCACCGTGACCGGGTTCCGTCCTCGAAGCAATTCGTCGAAGCCGCCGGGTCCGGCGTGGCAGTCGTGCCCGCCATCGAGAGCGCCAGGCCCGCCGCCGCGCCGAGCATAAGTGGCCAGCGCCTTCCACTCATCGGCGCCGCTGTCTTACTTGCGCTGCTTGCACTCACTTTCGTCGCCTTCCAAATCGGGAAGCGCACCGCCGCGCGGCCCGTACCTACGTTTCGCGAACTAACCTTCCGCCGGGGCGCCCTGGTGGCCGCCCGGTTTGCCCGGACCCGCGCTCAGCGATTTACAGCGCGGATTGGGAGGGCGATCCGCAGGCAGTCTTCATCAGTTCGCCGAATTCAACCGAGTCCCGTGATCTCGGGCTGGTGCAGACAGAAGTGCTTGCGGTTTCATCGGCCGGGCAAATGGCTGTCTTGCGTAACTTTCGCACCAGCGACAATGCCTTCACCCATATCGGGACACTGGCTCAGCTCTCGATCGGCGCGGACGCGCCACGCGACCTGCTGGACAGGGTGGAGCAGGCCGATTGGACTCCGGACGGCAGCTCGCTCGCAGTAGTACACGAAGTCAGCGGCAAGAGCCGCCTGGAGTTCCCCATCGGCAAGGTGCTCTACGAAACCGCGGGCTGGATCAGCCACCTGCGCTTCTCTCCAAAAGGCGATCGCCTGGCGTTCATCGACCATCCACTTCTGCGCGACGACGGCGGAGCCATCAGCGTGGTCGACCTCGCGGGCAAGAAGTCCGAGCTCACCGAGCGTTGGGCCAGCGCCTATGGTCTGGCCTGGTCACCCTCCGGGGACGAAATCTGGTTCACCGCTACCGCTACCGGTTTCAGCCGTTCGCTGCGCGGCGTCAGTTTGTCGGGCACGCTCCGCGAATTGCTCAGTGCCCCCGGGACGCTCACGTTGCATGATGTTGGCACCGGCGGCCGCGCCCTGATTTCGCGTGACGCCATGCGCGCCGGCGTGATCGGGCTGGCGGCAGGGGAAACCAAAGAACGCGACCTGAGTTGGCAAGATTGGACAACCCCTTCCGACATCACCGAGGATGGAAGGCACATGCTATTTACCGAGGCGGGTGAGGCAGGTGGCGGCGAGTATGCGGTGTTCATGCGTGATACGAATGGCGGATCCGCGGTCCGCTTGGGCCAGGGATCTTCGCGCGCACTTTCCCCGGACGGCCAGTGGGCTTTGGTTCTACGGCAGAACATGTCGCCTCCAGACTTCGTGCTGCTCCCGACCGGGGTCGGACAGCAGCGCGCACTTGCTACCGGCAGCGTGAGTCCCAGCCATGGCCAATTCTTGCCCGATTTCAAGAGCATCTTGTTTGAGGGCCACGAATCCGGCCATGCTTCGCGCGTCTATGTCATGAATGTGGATGGCGGGCAGCCACGGGCCATAACCCCCGAAGGGTTCGGCCTGCTGGGGCGTCCGCTCTCGCCTGACGGCAAACGCGCCGCTCTCGGGACCGGCGATGGAATTGCCTTAGCTTCGGTCGATACCGGCGAACCGCAACTTTTGCGCGGTTCGCAACCCGGCGACCAGGTAGTGCGCTGGACGAAAGATGGACAGTCGCTGTTCGTCGGAAGCCCTAGCGATACTTCATGTGCGGTATCGCGTTTGGATTTGCAAGCCGGCACTCGCACACCATGGAAGACGTTTAGCCCCTCCGACGTGGCCGGTGTCATTGCGGTCGCATGTCCGCTCATTTCCGCTGATGAGCAGCATTACGTTTTCGGCTACATCCGCACCTTGTCTGATTTATTTCTGGTGGAACATCTGAAGTAGACCCTGACTATTTATGGAGTGGAGGAAGGCGCGGCTGGTGAAGCGCTGGACGGATTGGTTTGCGCAGCGCCGGTGGCGCTGGTGCTTGCTAGAGATTCGTGAGCGCCAGGTAATAAGCTGATCGAGCGGTCGCGAACCGCCGCGAATTCGTTCCAGTCGCGTTGGGCCACCGGATCGGCGGGCGGCAGCGGCAAATGTTCGAAGTTCAGAAATTGGCCGTGGCGCTCGATTCGGAAATCGAGATGCGGACCAGTGGCCAGGCCGGTCATTCCTACCAGGCCGACGATCTGGCCTTGCGCGATGCGCTCGCCGTTGTGCACCAGAATGCGCGAGAGGTGCATGTAGAAAGTCTGGTAGCCGTTGGAGTGCTCGATCTGAATCAGATTTCCGGCGCCGCCTTTCGGGCCCGCAAAAGTCACATGGCCCTCGCCGATCGATTGCACCGGGGTGCCGGTGGGCGCGGCGTAGTCGATGCCCAGATGCGCGCGAGTGGTCTTCAGGATGGGATGAAAGCGGGCCATGCTGAAATGCGAAGTGATCGGCGCGGCGAACTTCAGCGGCGAGTGCAGAAACGCGCGCTTCATATTTTTTCCTTCGGGTGTGTAGTACGCGGGATTCCCGGAAGGATCGTGAAACAAAACGGCGCCGTAGACGTGCCCTTGATTTTTGTATTCCGCGGCGAGAATCCGGCCGTAGACCACCGCATCGCCATTCCCGAATTTCTTTTTCTCTACCACCACCCGGAAAGTATCGCCGGGGCGGGTATCGGTGTAGAAGTCCAGATCCCAGCCGAAGATGTCCGCCAGGCGCATCGCCAGTTCCGGCTTTTCTCCCGCGGCGGTGACTCCCTCAAACAGCGAGCCGCGGATACGGCCCTCGACGCCAGCAGTTTCCCTCACCGACGGTACGGTCTGAATTTCGGCCCGAAAATCGGAGCCCTTGGGAGAAATCCACAACATACGGTCGCTATCGATGCGATAGCGAATCGCGCGCAGCTCGCCCATCACCGAGCGTCCGACGGCCACGCGATTGCCCGCGCGCAGGCGCCGCAGATTGAAAACGGATTGCGCGGAGGAGACCAGCCGGCCGGCGATAGACCCATCGATGCCCAGATCTTTCATGATCGAGGCGAAGGGAGCGCCCGGTGGGATCACGTGCTCGGTGAATAGAATCACTTCGGACTGGACGCGGTGAGCTTCGCCTTGCGCCTGCAGAGCTTGTCCGGCAACCTGGCTTTCCGCCGTCCAGAGCCGGTGATAGGAGTAAGCGAGGGTCCCGGCCGCGAGAGCCAGTAACAATGGCCAGGTTACGATTCTTTCCGCGGTCCAGAATTTGTTGCCGCTCACCAACCCTCCAAACGTTTCGCAGCATACCGCAACCTTGCGGCGGACCCAAGGCAAATTCCGGACAACCAGGGGCGCGGGGGCGATGATTTTCTACGGGGGATTATTTTGCGGCTTGACTAGCGACCTGCGCGTAGCTACCGCCCGAGCCTTCAGCAAAGAAGTTGTGCTCGCGAAGGCCGTGATATATGCGCCCGGCCACGTCGGCCGCGTGCGGGCCACTGACGATGCGAGTGCCGCCGCGCAGAAGAACCACAATCACGATTCGCGGATGGGCCTGATCGGCGTAGGAGACGAACCAGCCGAGACGGCCACCCAACCCTTCGTCATTACAAGTCCCGGTCTTGCCGAGGGCCTGCTCGCCGTCAGGATCGTAGCTTTGCTTGGCGGTGCCGTACAGCACGGCTGCCAGCATTCCTTCGCGGAGATCGGGGAGCAACTGGCCGATATCCAGAACGCGCTTGATGCGCGGCTGAAAGTCGGCGCGCGCTTGCGCGGTGCGTGGGTATTGCAGGTAGTAAATGGTGCCGCCGTTGGCCAGAGTTGAAACCAGGGAGGCGAGCTGCAGCGGGGTAATCTTGATCCCTTCGCCGAAACTGGACATGCGCGATACACCGCCGTACGCGGGCGCCGAGGTGGGCACCAGGCCCGGCTGCTCTTCGGCAATGTCGTACCCGGCGCGCTCGCCCAAACCGAGCATGCGCGCGTAGTGTTCCACGTTATCGAATCCCAGGCGGCGGCCAACCTCTTCGAAGAAATTGTTGTTGGAATGGGCCATTGCTTCGGTGAGGTCCATGTAGCGGCGGCGGCCGACTTCGATCATGGTGTCGCGGGTGATCACGTTTTGCTGTAGGCCGGCGAGGGCGATCACCGGCTTGATGGTCGAGCAGGGTTCGAAGCCGGCGGAGAATGCCATTTTCTGATTGACGATGGCCAGGATGCGGCCGGTGGTGGGATCCATAGCCAGCACCGAACCATTCGATCGGCCGAGAGCGTCGACGGCAATGGCGCGCACGGTGGGATCGTCGTAGTCCACTACGTCTTCTCTGGTGGGATCGGCGTAGTTCGATGGGCCGGTATACCGGCGGCGATGATGGGTGGTAGTCGCGGTGGCCGGTGTCCTGAGCGCGACAGTCCTCATTGCGGAGGTTCCTGCCGCGCGTTTATGGGCTGCGAATTTCTTAGCGGTATGTTTCTTCGCGGTGGTGGATGGAGCGCCCGGGGCAGTGCTCGGAGGGGGGCCCGGAGCAGGGGCGCGCGGAGGTGCAGCGCAGATCGCCGCCGCGCCGAGAAGCGACACGGTGACGGCCAAAACAGAACGCACCAACCTCACAGCCGGGTAGAGAGTCATCTCGGTAAGTCTATCGGCAATCAGTGGAAATCCCTGTAGCAAGCCGAAACAAAATCTTATGGGAGCGTATGCCGGAGCGCAACTAGAAACGTACACACTTTCCTGTACAGCAAGGACAGGTACGAAATGGCACACCTGTCCTTATTAACAGGTTCTTAGATTTCAGGAGGGAAGATGGAGGGAGGGTAATGGGCCGCCTAGCCCGGATGCGGCGGGCGGCCCTTTCGGTTCTACTTTGTGGTCTTGCTTTTGGCGCCGGCAGCCGCGGCGTGAGCCAGCGGCTTGTCGTCGGACGCTTCGGGCTTCGCAGCTTCCTTGACGTGGCCATTGGAGGGCACGGCGACCAAGCCGAGCGCCTTTCGCATTTCGGTTTCGAGCTTGCCGCGAATGCCTGCATTATCGCGCAGGAAGACGCGAGCGTTTTCGCGGCCTTGTCCCAGGCGCTCGCCCTTGTAGGAGATCCAGGTGCCGGATTTTTCCACGATGCCGTTGGTGACGCCGAGATCGATCAGGTCGCCTTCGCGGGAAATTCCTTCGCCGTAGATGATGTCGAATTCGGCCTCGCGGAACGGTGCGGCCACTTTATTCTTCACGATCTTGGCGCGGGTTCGCGAGCCCACCACCTTATCGCCTTCCTTGATCGATTGAATGCGGCGAATGTCGACGCGCACCGAGGCATAAAACTTCAGCGCGCGGCCGCCGGTGGTGGTTTCCGGATTGCCAAACATCACTCCGATCTTTTCGCGGATCTGGTTAATGAAGATGAGGCAGGTATTGGATTTCGCGACGATCCCGGTCAATTTGCGCAGCGCTTGGGACATCAGGCGCGCTTGCAATCCCATCTGCGGATCGCCCATGTCGCCTTCGAGTTCGGCCTTGGGGACCAAGGCGGCGACCGAGTCGACCACCACGATGTCCACGCCGCCGGAGCGAATCAGCGCTTCCGCAATTTCCAGGGCCTGTTCGCCATTGTCGGGCTGGGAGACCAGCAGGTCGTCGACGTTCACGCCAAGCTTGCGCGCGTAGGCCGGATCGAGGGCGTGCTCGGCGTCGATGAAGGCCGCTTGGCCGCCGCCCTTTTGCGCTTCGGCGATGACGTGCAGGGTGAGGGTGGTTTTACCGCCGGATTCCGGACCATAGATTTCTACCACGCGGCCGCGGGGGAAACCGCCGATGCCGAGTGCGGCGTCGATGGAGATTGCTCCGGAAGGAATCACGCTGACCGGAACCAGGACATCTTTATTTCCCAGACGCATGATCGAACCCTTGCCATGCTGCTTCTCGATCTGGGAAATCGCGGCCTCAAGTAGCTTTGCTTTTTCGTCGGACATCTTTCTTCACCTCAAAGATTCGGATTTAAACTGAGGACGCAGTTATGGCTATTCTAGCAGAGAGATCGCTCGCCGGAGGCTGCCGTCCAACCATGCCGGGAGCGTAGCATAAGGCGAACAAAAAGCAAAGGCTATTTGTAGCCTTATTTGTGGCCCCTTCTAGGGCACCCCCCGGGCGCTACGCGTATACGTAGAAGCCGCGGCCACTTTTCCGGCCCAGCCAGCCGGCGGCTACGTATTTGCGCAGCAGGGGGCAGGCGCGGTACTTGGAGTCGCCAAAACCCTGGTGCAAAACCTCGAGAATATTGACGCAGACGTCCAGGCCGATGAAGTCGGCGAGCTCGAGCGGGCCCATGGGATGATTCATCCCCAACTTCATCACCGCGTCCACTCCTTCGGGAGTGGCTACGCCCTCCATCACGCAGAACGCTGCTTCGTTAATCAAGGGCATCAGCACGCGATTGGAAACGAAGCCGGGGGCGTCGTTGACCGCCACCGGTTTCTTGCCGAGTTTTTCGGACAGCGCCATGGTAAGGGCGAAGGTTGTGTCGCTGGTGGCTAGGCCGCGGATCACTTCGACCAGCACCATGATGGGCACCGGGTTCATGAAGTGCATGCCGATGAATCGGTCCGGGCGGGAGGTGTGCGCGGCGAGCGCGGTGATCGAGATTGAGGATGTGTTGGTCGCCAGGATTGCGTTTTTGTACATCGCGGAATCGGCGTCTTTCAGGACGCGGGTCTTCAGGTCGAGAATTTCGGGCACGGCTTCGACAGCGAAATCGACTTCGGCGAACGAGGCGATGTCGGTGACCAAGTGGATGCGCGCGAGAATGATCGGTTTTTCGGACGCGGCGATTTTCTCTTTCTTCACTTCCCTGTCGAGATTCTTGGCGATGGTTTCGTGGGCGCGATCGAGGAATTCTTGTTTTACATCGCGCAGCAACACTTTGAAACCGGCCTTGGCGAAAGTGTGAGCGATGCCGTTGCCCATGGTGCCGGCGCCTAGCACCCCTACCGTTTTCACCGCGTCAGCGCTCATGAAACCTCCGGGAGAGTTGTGTTCAAGTGGCGGAGGTAAAGGAAACACAGGACGCGTCGGGACGTCAAGCGGGCGGGAGGCGGCCAAATCCCTCGAGCGGGTTGAGCGGCTTTGGAGCTTGGTTGATCGAGAATATAAAACGCAATTTTGCCGGGTTTCGGGAGTTTTCCGCCATTTAGAATCAACCACATCGGTGAGGGTATGCTGGCGGTGTTGCGATTTAGAATTGGCGCCTGTGCGAAGCGATTTGTGGAGGGATTCGCCTTGCTCCTGGTGTCGCCTGGGAAGTAGCGCTCGGGGAAACTGTGAAATGTATTTTTGCCGGGATTCGGGTGTTTTCCGTCCTTTAGAATCAGGCATATCGGTGGGAGTATGCTGGCGGTGTTGCGATTTAGAATTCGGGCCTTGCGGGACGGATTCGAGTTACCCCTGGGGGCCGCTGCTTGGGAATGGTTCGGGAAGATCGGAGCTCGCAGCGAAGTTGTCTGCGCGGCAGTGCGGCAAAAGCATGGAGGCGGTGCCACAACGAGAAACGATGTGGGCTCCAGCATTGGCCATTCCTCCTGCGCGGAACGTAGCACGCTGCGGACAGGATTGGAAGGGATCGCTTCGGTGGAAACGTAAGCGTCGAGAGACGTGGCATACACTTTTCCACGCCAATGCCAATTCCCTTCGACAGTGCCGGCGCAATGGTGTTGACGCGGCACAGGCCGCCTGGCATCGGCCTGTGACAACTCGAAACAGCGGCTAAGGGAACAGAGCCCGTCTTACGGGGTGCACAGCGGCGCAAATCTCTATTTCCTCTCAAAGTGGTCCCCGAAGTAATAGACCCTGTGATGGGATCCTATCAGCTCGGCTGCATTAAGCGTCAAATCCGCGCGATCGAGGCGACGAACATCCGCATGACGAACCTTCTCCTGGTCATTTACCCATCCATTGGCCGACTCCAGACCCGAGACGTGGGTCGTCAAGCCATTGAGAAAGTAGTGGGCTGGAATTACAGCCTTAGGATCATATTTCCGCACGATGGCATCCACCTCCGCGCGCGTGAGTACACTCTCAACAGGCAGGACCAGCACGTCAACATTTTTCAAATAATGATCGAGAGAGGGATCCGGCGCTCCGCGATTGTCGCCCCAGATAGCAATCCGTAATCCCCCGGTCTCAATGATTTGAATCGCGTTATCGAACCCGATTACGTTGTTAGGCGGACAAGTCTCTGCCTGGAAGTCTGTGGAGGTGCGATCCGATGTATCGCCGGGCGTCGATGGACATTGGTGCTTGTCGGCAAGACCTGTTACTTCGATATCGCCAAGCTTAAACTGCCCAACCAGGCGTTCGAGCACCACCAGCCCGTTGGGCCGCTCGACGGCGTCGTGGTCGAAATGAGCGTGAGTGGAAAGAACAATGTCGACCCGAACGGCTGGAAACTCATTCAGGAACCACTTTGGGTAAAGGCCTGTTGGATCGTTGCGCCAAGGATCGGTGAGAAGCGTCAAACCGGCCGGCGAGGTGATCTTGAATGCGTCGTGTCCATAGAACTCGATCTTGACATCGCCCGAACGAGTGGGGTCTCCGCCATTTTTCTGAACGGTGACTAGAGAATTGTCATTCCATGCAGGGGAGGGAGCCGCGGACCTCTCAGACTGTTGTGCGTGCACGCCCCAGGTCCAGGCCAATAAGGCAAACCAGACTATGGGTGCGAACGTTTTGAGACGCATATCATCCTCTCGCGCTTGATGGATGACTCTACCACCAGCCTCGATGCGTCGTCGTGGTTACCAGTGGCGGAGAAAAACGCCGGCGTGCCTCTGAAAAATTGTTGCACCCATACTCCAAAACAAAAATCAGAATCCGCACCCTTTAAGGGCGCCGCGGTCTTAGCTTAGGGCAAAGCTTGTTAGTCGCGCTGGACGGCTAGGGCTACGGCGTTGCCGCCGCCTAGACAGAGGGCGGCGATTCCGCGCTTGAGGTCGCGGCGCTCCATTTCGTAGAGGAGCGTTACCAGGACTCTTGCGCCGGATGCGCCTATGGGGTGGCCCAGGGCTACGGCGCCGCCATTTACGTTTACTTTTTCGGGATTTAGGCGGAGCTCGCGGGTTACCGCGATTGCGGCTACCGAGAAGGCTTCGTTTAGTTCGACCAGGTCTACGTCCTTGTCCCGGTCCCAGCCGGTTTTTTGCAAGAGTTTTTCTACGGCTTCTACGGGGGCCATCATCACCCATTTCGGTTCTACGCCGCTAACGGCTTGCGCGACTATGCGCGCCAATGGCTTTTTGCCTAGTTTATTGGCGATGCGTTCGCTGGTGACGATTAGAGCGGCGGCGCCGTCGTTGGTCCCGGGGGCGTTGCCAGCGGTTACGGTGCCGTCTTTTTTGAAGGCGGGCTTGAGCTTGGCCAGGGCTTCGAGCGAGGTGTCTGCGCGCGGGGATTCGTCGGTGTTAATGATTAGCGATGCGCCTTTTTTTTGCGGGATTTCGATGGGCAGAATTTCGTCGGTGAAGAAACCGGCTTGGGTGGCGTGAATCGCTTTGCGATGGCTTTCTACGGCGAACTTATCCTGTTCTTCGCGGGATATTTTGTATTTCTCGGCGACCAACTCGCCGGTGAGGCCCATGTGGTAATTCTCGTAGACGTCCCACAGGCCGTCTTGAATCATCGAGTCGATTAGCTCGCTGTTGCCGAGGCGGTAGCCGGTGCGGGCTTTGGTGAGTAAGTAGGGGCTATTGGACATCGATTCCATGCCGCCGGCGGCGACCATTTCGGATTCGTTTAGGGCTACGGCTTGGGCCGCTAAGGCTACGGCTTTTAGGCCGGAGCCGCAGACTTTGTTGATGGTCATGGCGGCTACGCGGGGACTCAGGCCGCCGCGGAGGGCGGCTTGGCGGGCGGGGTTCTGTCCCAGGCCGGCTTGGATTACGTTGCCCATGATGGCTTCGTCGACTGTGGCGGGATCGATGCCGGCGCGGCGAACGGCTTCGGCGATGGCTTTAGCGCCCAGTTCGGTGGCGGAGAGCGAGGAGAGCGCTCCTAGAAATTTTCCTACGGGCGTGCGGACGGCACTCAGGATTACCGGCTGATCCATTTTGTTAGTATAGGCTGCGGGGTTTCGCGGGGTCAATTTTGCGGTGTGCGGCGCGGGCGGTAAGAGCCAAAAACGGCTACACCGGAACTCGGCGTTGTGCGGCACCTACTTTCGACAGCTAAGGTCACGACGCCCACCCTTCCCAAAACAACCCCGGGAAGAGTGGGGCACGCATTATAAAAGGGCGCCCTTTCGGAGTAGGCTGCGGTTGCAGTTGGTCGTAAATCAGACCGACGCCTGACGAAAGGAGCACCCTTATGGATAGTGTGAGATATGTGGGTTGGGATGTCCACCAAGAGACGACCTCGGCGGCTGTGCTGGATTCCGAGGGCCGGGTGGTGATGGAAGTGACCATGGCCACCCGTGCCAGTGCGATTCTGGATTTTGTCCGAGGATTGCGCGGAACGGTGTATCTGACCTTTGAAGAAGGAACCTACTCGGCCTGGCTTTACGATCTGTTGGTTGGTCGGGTGGCCCGATTGGTGGTGTGTAACCCACGGAAAAACGCACTGCTCAAGGCGGGCAACAAGAACGACGCCATCGACGCCCGCAAGCTGGCGAGATTGTTGCGTGGAGGCGAGCTCTCGGCGGTATATCACGGCGAGCATGGGTTGACGGCGGTCCAGGAACTGGGGCCAAGCTACACCACGCTGACCGCCGACACCACCCGGGTGATGGGACGGCTGAAAGCGGTCTTTCGCGGCCGGGCCATCGCCACCGCGGGCAAGAAGCTGTACCGCCCGCGGCATCGCGGCCAGTGGTTGGCACAACTCAGCGAACCCGGCTTGCGCCGGCGCGCCGAACTGCTCTATCAACAGCTCGACGCCTTGCAGGTGCTGCGGCACCAGGCGCGCCAGGAGTTGATCGTGGAGAGCCGCCAGCATGAAGTGGTCAAGCGGTTGCGCACCATCCCTTTTCTGGGTCCCATCCGGGCGGCGGTGCTGCTCGGTCGAGTGCAGACGCCGCATCGCTTTCGCACCAAGCGGCAGTTCTGGACCTACTGCGGACTGGCACTGGAAACGCGCAGCAGTGCCGACCACCGGATCCACCAAGGGGCGGTGGTGCGCAGCCGCAAGCCGGTGTTGATCCGCGGATTGAACTGGAACCACAACCACGAACTGAAGAATTTGTTCAAGGGCGCGGCGACTACCGCCAGCATGCGCGAAGGTCCGTTCCGAACCTTTTACCAAGGACTTCTCGACAAGGGAATGGTACCGGCCATGGCGCGGCTGACCCTGGCGCGCAAGATCGCCGCAATTACCCTGAGTGTTTGGAAAAAAGGAGGGGCATTTGACGCCGAGCATCTGAAGCCAAAAGCAGCTTGAGCGCGCTGCGCCATCGGAACACGCATTTCTAAATGGTGCGGTCCGTCGGTCGCTGAGCGCTCGGGTTCGAGGGTAAGTATCCATTTCCGGCGTAAGGCCGCGAAGCTTGCGAGTCTCACGGGGCACCGTATGCTCCCTCGGATAACCCAACAAAGCCATAAGGCCACGAGTCTCAGATAGAACCATGGTTAGCACTGCTTGGATGCCTCAGCCGCTACGGAACGAATGCGAACCCAGTACCGTGGGGATCTTCAAGTCCCGATGGATGACCACAACGCTCTTGCCAATAGTGATCGCGCTTCACCCCAAGGGGGCTGGATGCAAAGAATCCTCCTTGGCTGCCGGAGGGGAGGTGTTTTCTCTTGACATCCCCTTTTATAGAACCCGGAAAAGATCACAACGTAGAACCGTGACCCGGAAAAGATCACGGCGTAGAACTGTAGAACCATGAGTCAAGAACCCTGCCCGTGAAGTCGACGAGTGGGGCACCCACCTTCAACTGCCACCAAAAAAAAGCAGAGGCGGCGCGCGGGGACTGCGGGATCACCGGGCTCAGAAATCTTTTCTGTTGACATCCCACAGGAAGATTGGGAGACTCCTGTGCATAAGCCACAGGAGGAGAGATGGGCGAAGGTAAATCCGAAATACTTCAGGGGACCTTGGACTTGATGGTGCTGAAGACGCTTGCGGCTATGGGGCCGCTGCACGGCTACGGGATTGCCCGGCGCATCGAGCAACTGAGCGAGGATGTGCTGCAGCTTAACCAGGGGACGATTTATGCGTCACTGGTGCGGCTGATGCAGCGAGGGTGGATTTCGGCGGCTTGGGGCGCGTCGGAGAATAATCGTAAGGCGCGGTTCTACTCGATCACCAAGGGTGGACGAAAACAGTTGACCGCCGAATCCGAAAGCTGGGAACGGATGGCGGGTGTGATTGGCCGAGTGCTGCGGCTCTCGGAGCGGAGGTAGGGTCATGATCAGTTATTTGCGAGTGTTCGCTTCCCGGATTCGCGGGCTGTTCACCGCGGGGCGCGACGACCAGGAGTTCGAGCGGGAGTTGGAAATCCACTTGGCCATGCTCACGGAGGAAAACGTGCGCCGCGGCATGGCTCCCGGCGAAGCGCGGCGCGCGGCGCGGATTCGCCTGGGAGGGAGTGCGGGCTTGCGTGAGGGCCACCACGACCTGCGGGTGGCGCGTGTCGTCGAGACGTTCTCCCAGGACGTTCGCCACGGTCTGCGACTGCTGCGCAAATCCCCGGGGTTCACTACGGTGGCAGTTCTCACCCTGGTGCTCGGGATTGGGGCCAACACCGCGGTGTTCTCGGTGGTCAATGCGGTGCTGCTGGAGCCGCTGCCCTACCGGGATTCCGGGAAGCTGGATTTCGTATGGTCCACAATGATTTCGCAAGGCATACCCATATCCGGTTCCTCAGCGCCAGACTTTCGCGAATGGCGCGCCCGGAATCAAGTGTTCACCGATGTGGCGGCTTGGAGCTATGGCGATTTCGATATCGCGGTTCAGGGACAAGAGCCGATGCGACTCAAGGGCGCAGCCATTACGGCCGCTTTGTTTCCGCTGCTGGGGGTGAACCCAGCTCTTGGCCGCACCTTTCTGCCGGAAGAGGAGCAATGGGGACGTCACCATGTGGTGCTGCTGAGTTACGGGCTGTGGCAATCACGATTCGCGGGAGACCCGAAGATCTTAGGACGGACCATTCATCTGGATGGAGAGGATGAAACCATTGTCGGGGTGATGCCGCGGGGCATGCCATTCTTCGACGACTTGCCGCCGGTGGACGTGTGGGCGCCGTTGGCATACGCGCCGAAAGACGAGATGAATACTCGCGGGAATCACTACCTGCAGGTGGTGGCGCGGCTGAAACCGGGTGTGACGATAGGACAAGCTCAGGCCGACGTTTCCGATATCGCCAAGCAGCTCGAGACTGAATATCCCGAAAACAAAGGGCTCGGAGGCAAAGTGGTGCCGGTCCGTGAACAACTGGTGGGAGACGTTCAACCGGCGTTGATCATCCTGCTGGGCGCGGTGAGTTTTGTGTTGTTGATTGCTTGCCTCAACGTTGCCAACTTGATGCTGGCTCGCGCTACGTCGCGCGAGCAGGAGTTCGCGGTGCGTTCCGCACTGGGAGCGAGCCGAGGGCGTCTGCTGCGCCTGCTGGTCGCGGAAAGTATTCCGATCACGTTGCTCAGCGGCATAGGAGGGGTGTTAGTGGCGGCTTGGGCCATCAAACTGCTCACCGCGCTGATGCCCAGCAACCTGCCGAGGTTCAATCCGGTGGGGATCGACGGACACGTTCTGATGTTCACCGCCGCGGCTTCCCTGGTGACCGCCACGCTTTTTTCGTTGATACCGGCGGTTCATGTGTCGAAGACCGATGTGCAGGAGTCATTGCGCGAAGGGGCTCGAGGCGGCAACGAGAATCGTGGCCGGCGCCGGACACGCAATCTGCTGGTGGTGGTTGAAGTCGCGCTGGCGCTGTTGCTGCTGGTTGGCGCGGGACTGTTGATCGAAACATTGAGCGCTTTGCGCCGCGCGGATGCGGGCTTTGCTTCCGCGCACGTCCTGACGATGCAGGTGCCACTTTCCAGCGCTGATTTTCCGCACGGACACGAGGACCAATCGCTGCAATTTTTTAACGATCTCGAACAGCGAGTGAGGGCGCTGCCCGGGGTGAAGGACGCGGGTATCACCACAACTCTGCCGCTGGGATTCGGTAGCGGCTGGGGCAAATACGTGGACGTGCAGGGTCATACACCGCCGACATCGATCGATCAGGTTCCGGTGGTGCGCTTCCAGATGAGCTCTCCCGGCTACATGCCGGCGATCGGGGCGCGGCTGCGCAAGGGCCGATTCTTTTCGGATCAGGACGATCAACGCGGGGCTGCGGTGGCCATCATTAACGAAACGTTTGAACGCCAGTTCTTCTCCAACGAAAATCCTGTGGGCAAATCCATCCGCATGCTGCCTCCGTTGAATCTTTTGCCGGCAGGAAGCCCGCTGGACCAGTTTGCTCCGTTGCGGACGGTTGTAGCGGTGATCGCCGATATGAAGGACACCTCGATGAGCCAGCCGGCGCTCCCGACTGTTTTCGCGCCGTACGCGCAGTATAAAAATGAAGGTTGGGACCCCGCTCCGATGCTAGTGGTCCAGACGACGGGCGATGCGCTGGCAGCGGCCAGCGCGGTGCGCGATCAAGTTCATGCGCTGCTGGCTGACCAGCCGGTCGCGGAACTGGCGACGATGGACCAATTGCGTGCGCGTTCGCTTTCGCAGACGCGGTTCATCATGCTGCTGCTTAGCATTTTTGCGGGCATCGCGTTGGTCCTTGCCGCAGTGGGAATCTACGGGGTGATGGCGTATACCGCGGTGCAGCGGACCCACGAAATTGGAATTCGCATGGCGCTGGGAGCGGAACCTAAAGATGTGATGGGGTTGGTGCTGAAACTGGGGACAAAACTTGCCTTGGCGGGCGTGGCGATTGGCACGATCGCGGCGTTTGGGCTGACGAGACTGATGTCCAGCTTGCTTTATGGCGTGAGTGCTACCGATCCGGTCACCTTTATCGCGGTTGCCGTGTTGCTGGGATTGGTGGCGGTCGCGTCATGCTTTATTCCGGCGCGCCGGGTGATGCGTGTTGATCCGATGATCGCGTTGCGGTACGAATAGCGCGGGGCGCGCGGCGGCGGTAGAACCAACAGATAAAATCAAGAGCGGCTATACGGGAACTCGACGTTGTGCGGCACCGACTTTCAACTGCTTAGGTCACGACACCCACCCTTCCCAAAACCCGGGAAGAGTGGGGCACCCACCTTCGACTGCCAAAGCTAAAGACAAAAAATTAGGGATGGGGTTGCCGCCCTGTCACTGGGGTGTGCTTGGGAGATATCCCTAAGGCGGCTTGCGGCTGCGCTGCGGTGGGATTGCTGGGTGCGTTGGAAAAGCTGTAGGATGGAAATGTTGACTGCATGACTCCGCAAACTTCTCATCACAGCGAAATCGATTTGAATCCGGAACAAATTGCTGCGGTGCAGCACGGCGATGGGCCGTTGCTGGTCGTCGCAGGGGCTGGGACTGGGAAGACTCGCGTAATCGTCGAGCGGATACGCTGCTTGCTGGAAGCGCATCCGGAGCTTTCTGGCGATAGCATTCTCGGGCTGACGTTCACTGACAAATCCGCAGGGGAGATGAAGGCGCGGCTGAAGACCGGGCTGGGCGAGCGCGCGGACGGGGTTTGGCTGGGGACGTTTCATGCGTTCTGCATGGAGCTGGTGCTGCGCGAAGTGAACTCGAACATGCAGGTGCTGAACGATGTGGATTACTGGATCTTGTTGCGGCGCAATATTGCCGCGCTGGGGCTGAACCATTTCCGGCGGCTGGCTGAGCCAGGGCAGTTTTTGCGGGACTTTATACAGTTTTTTGCGCGCTGCCAGGACGAGATGGTGACCGCGGAGGATTTTCAAAACTACGTGGGGACGCTGCAAGCGCGGTTCCGAGAGCGGCAGGCAGCGATGAGCGACGAGCAGCGCGCGGCCGAGGCGGAGGAGATCGCGCGGCAGGAGGAGTTGGCGCAGGTCTACCGGACGAGCGAGCGGTTGCTGCGGGAAGCCAACCAAATTACGTTTAGCGGGCAATTGCTGCAGGCGGTGCAGCGGCTGCAGTCCGATCCGGAATTGCTGGAAAAGTTGCGGGCGCAGTATCGCTACGTGCTGGTGGACGAATTTCAGGATACCAACATCGTCCAGATCGAGCTGCTGTGGCTGCTGGCGGGCGGACATCGCAACATCGTCGCGGTGGGCGATCATCACCAGGCGATTTATCGTTTTCGCGGGGCGTCGTTCGGCAGCTTCACCATTTTTCTGGAGCGATTTGCGAACGTGAAGGCGGCGGAACGCGCGATCGGAGCGATCGCTGGAGAAACTGCTGCGCCGCTGGTTTCGCTGACGCGCAATTATCGTTCCACGGAGCGAATTCTGAATGTGGCGGGGCAGGTGATCGAGTTGAACCCGCAATCGCCACTGCTCGCGGGCAAAAAGCTCACCAGCGACCAGGGCCCGGGCGACAAAATTCGCATCGTTGAATTCGACGATGCCTACAAGGAAGCACACTGGGTGGCTTCGGAGATCGAGCGCACCCACGTCGCCGGGCGGGCTTGGAAATCGTATGCGGTGCTGTACCGCAAGCACAACCATCGCGACCGGTTGATTGAAGTGCTGCGGCGGCGGCGAATTCCCTTCGTGATCCGGAACTATTCGATCATGTCGAGCACCGTGGTGCGCGATCTGGTCGCGTACTTGCGGTGGTTCGCCTATCCGGCGGACAACGTTTCTGGCGCGCGAGTGCTGGCGATTCCCTACTGGGATTTGGGGCCGCGCGATCTACATCGGTTGGTCGAGCGCGCGGCCAAGGAACGAGGGCGGTCGATTTACGACGCGCTGGAGGCGGCCGCGTCGACGGAAGCGGCGGGGCCTGGGGCGCCGCGGTACGCGGAGCTGGTGGCGTTTTACCAGCAGATGCGCAAGCGGGGATATCAAACCGGCACGGCTACGCTGTTGGATGAGTTGATCCACAAAGTGCGAATCGCGCCGCTGCCTTCGGATGCGGACCGGCTGTACCTGGAGCGGTTTGTAGAGTTCGTTCGCGACTGGGAAAAGAAGGCGAACCCGAAAAATCTGCGCGATTTCGTGCAGTACCTCGATTATTTCGCCGAAGCTAACGGCGACATCAACCTAGAACGCGAGCCTACCGACGATGGCGTGCAACTGATGACGGTGCACGCGGCAAAGGGCCTGGAATTCCCTTACGTTTTCGTGATGGCGCTATCCGATGGCGATTTTCCGTCGCGCGGGCAGCGGCCGGTTTTTGAGTTCCCCAAGGAATTGATGAAGGAGGAACAGCCGGAGGGTGATTTCCGAATTCAGGAGGAGCGCCGGCTGTTTTACGTGGCGCTAACCCGGGCGCGGCGGCAACTGACATTGACGTTCGTCAACGCCAAGAGGAAGAAGCCTTCGATTTTCCTGGAAGACATTTTGATGAACCCCAAGATTAAGGCGCGCGATGCGCTGCAGCTGACGCCGAGCGTTGTGCTTCCACCGGTCGAGGAAGGCGCCGGTCCGGAGCCTTCCCGGCCGGCGCAAGCGCAACTTTTCGGGCTGGCGGCGGACGACGCGCGAATGTATTCGCGGATCGCGCTGTGGGCTAAGGCGTATCGTCCACCGCGGCCAGAGCCGTTGCAGCTTAGCGATTCGGCGATTGGCGCGTATCAGTCATGCCCGCAGAAATATTTATTTCAGTACGGCTGGGGAATTCGCGGGGCGCAGCGCGCGGCGATGACGTTTGGAATGGTGATGCATCGGACCATCAAGGAATTCGTGGATAACTGCAGGCGGCGCCGGGACATTCCGTTCGAGGAAGTGGCGATTTCTTATAACCGCGAATGGCGCAGCGCGGGATTTTTGGATGATTATCAGGAGGAGGAATACCGGCGCGAGGGGCTGTTGGAACTGGAGGCGTTCTGCAAAGCGTATATGGCGGCGCCGGCGGCTGTGCTGCACCAGGAAAAACCGTTCGAGCTGCACCTGGAGGACAACGTCGTGATTACTGGGCGGATCGATCAAATCAACAAGCTGGGGCGGAATGAAGTGGAGATCGTGGACTACAAGACGGGGCGGTCGCCAAAGCCGGAAGACGCAAAGAAGAGTCTGCAATTGAGTATCTACGCGCTGGCGGCGCGGGATTTTCTGGAGCTGACGGCGAAACGAGTGACCCTTTACAGCCTGTTCAGCAACCAGGCGGTGAGTGCTACCCGGGAAGCGAAGGACCTGAATAAGGCGAAAGAGAAAATTCAGGAGACCGCGGATTTGATCCGGGCGCGGGAGTTTGCGGCCAAGCCTGGATATCAATGCCGGTCATGCGACTTCAAGGCGATTTGTCCGGCGTTCGAGCAGTTGATTTCGATTTCTACCGTTAGCGCGGGGCGCTAAGAACCAACTGCAAGTCAAAACAACGGCAGTGGGTCAGTTTGAAGTCAAGTGGGCTTGTTTGTGGTAGCGCATGGTTTCCACGACCGTACCGACCAACGCATACGTCGCGGCATTCATAAGAAGAACAAAATAGACACTGAGGGCGTGATGATGAGCCAGCGAAATCGGACACGTCAGATAGGCTAGATTCCACAAAATTCCAAGTGGAGCGGGGGACGTCGCCCAGATGTATAGACTCCACAAAACCACAACGAGTGCGCCTGTAACCGCCCAAATGGCGATTCGGAGTTTCATGCCGATCCTCCTCTTTACGCTCCCATCATCCCACCGAATCCCGCAAACCCCAAACTGACGCAACTACAAACCGGAAGTCAACAACACCACACGTAAGACCGACCGGGGGGCACCCCCTTCAACACATAAGCAAAACAACCATCCAATTAGGGTTGGAGGGATTGGTCGAAGAAACCCTCGCGGGCTAGGACGTGCAAGCCCGGGCGCTCTACTCTTACTTCTATGGTGTGGTAGCCTTCCGGGGTTTTGTTGGGCTTGGGGGTAAAGGTTATGGCGTATTCGTTGCGGGCTTCCTCGGTTAGTGTGCTGTAGACGCGATCCAGATCGCGTTCTTTGTTGGCGAAGTAAGAATCGCCGCCGGTTTCGAGGGGATATCTCACCAAGCGGCCGGTTTCATGTTTCAGCAGCGCGTTGCCTACCGAGATGGAGTAAACCAGAATGTCGGACTTCAGCAGAAACTGAACCACCGTCTCGAATGCCACTTTGTTATGACGCGAGTTCGTGCCGTCCGCTACCAGAAAAACAATCTTGCGACGGTTGCGGCCGCGCGGAGCCACGGCCTTGGCCGCGGCATATACCGCGTCGTCCAGGCACTTGGTGGGTTCGTGACCATGCCACCGCGGATGCACGCCGGTATCCTGCGACTCCCCGTTGATTACCGGGCCAGAGGTCATCGGGCCTTCGTCATCCACCGGCATGGTCGAACCGATGGTGGTGTGTTTGAGCTTGGCGAAAAGAGCGTCGTTGTTGAAGGTGAAGTCCTGCAACATCTCCGGATATTCGTCATAGGCCATGATAGCGGCCTCATCATTGGGCCCGAAAGCGGCGCTGATGCTCTCGATACTTTTCTGCACCTGCTCGGCAGGCTTGGTGGAGAGATCGTTATCGAGAAGGATGACCGCGGAGAGCGGAACCGCATCGGATGAGAAAAATCCGATGGGCACCTCCGTGCCGTCCTGAAACAGACGAAAATCCTCTTTGCGCAGGTCACCAACGATGTTACCGGCAGAGTCCTTGACGGTCACCGGAACAAAAACCAAGTTGGTCTGCGTCACGATATTGGGAGCTTGACCCCGCTTTTGTCCCTGGGGCGTATTGCCGGCCCCTTGGCCGGGCGCGGACCCCGATTGGCCGGCAGGCTGATTCTGGTCCGCCGGTTTTTGCTTAGCGTCCGGCGGCATCAGCTCGTCGGGATCGGGCAAGTCATTGGGATTCGGCGGCGAACTCAGCTTGGGATCGGGCGGCGGCGCTTTCTTGGAGTCGGGACCTTGGGCCGGGGGCGGAGTGGGTTGCTGGTCCTGAGCCCAAACCGCCGGGGTCCACCTAGCCGGGGCGGCGATCATGAGCACGGAGAGAACCACTGCCAGTAAAGTTTGCGTGCTATCTTTAACCATCGGTGCTCCTGAGGTCCGCTTGAGACATTGACGCGGAACGGCATCGTTCGGTTGCGTTTCTATCGAGACCAGCGGATCGCACGCATCGCCGGACCCAAAAGCTGCATCGAAGCAAACGATAGGCTGTTCAGGGGGATTATATAATGCGTTCGACGAATCTTCGCGCCGGTCTGTGGTCCCTTTTCCTTTTTGCAGGGCTCTGTGCTTCTTCCTGGATGCCTACCAACCGGGCGCATGCCGCGCCCGCATTCCCCCAAGGCGGGGCGGACGGAGCGCAGACCGCGGCAGGAGGCCAGCAGCCCATCAAGGTGCAAGTGAACCTGGTCCAACTGTTCGCGACGGTGCGCGACAGCCACCATTCGTTCGTTAACAATCTCACCAAAGACGAGTTCAAGATTTATGAGGACGGCGTCGAGCAGAAGGTGGCGTTTTTTCAGAAAGAAGTTGATATGCCGATCACGCTGGCCTTGCTCATCGATACCAGTGGAAGCGAACAGAACATGCTCGGAGCGGAACAGGACGCGGGATCGCGGTTCGTGCACGAAGTGATGCGCAAGAAGGATCTGGCGATGGTGATGAGCTTTGACCTGGACGCCAACCTACTTGCGGATTTCACGGAAGACACTTCCATTCTGGAACGCGCCCTGCGCAAGACCCAGATCAATGCGTCTATGGGTGGAGGCGGCACGGCGCCAACGATCGATCCCGGCAACATTGGGACAGTGTTCTACGATGCGGTTTATCTGGCCTGCCACGACCAGTTGCGCGATCAGGCGGGACGCAAAGCGGTGATCGCTTTGACCGATGCCGAGGACAACGGCAGCAAGATGAGGCCGGGAGACGCGATCGAGGCGGCGCAGAGGTCCGATGCGGTGATTCACATTATTCTGGTTACCGACCGGCGATTCAGCATGGGCTTTGGCGGGGGTTTCAACAGCGGCGCGAGTGTGGCCAAGCGCATGACCGAAGATACCGGAGGGCGGGTGATCGAAGTCCACAGCGAGAGCCACCTGGAACAGGCCTTCGACGAGATTTCCCAAGAGCTGCGGCAGCAGTATGTGCTGGGCTACTACTCGACCAACGAGAAGCGCGACGGTACATTCCGAAAGATCAAGCTGGAAACCACTAAGAGTGAGTTCAAGGTTTTGACCCGCAAGGGCTACTACGCTCCGCGCCACTAGCTGCGACTAAGAAGGCCTGGGTTGAGGTGCGGCCGACAATCGGCGGAGAAACCCGCGAGCAGCTATTGACCCGGAGGGCTGGCGGGCGACGAACCTGGGGCTACCGCGTAATAGCCTTTGCGGGTGCGTACGACCAACCCTTTGCGGTCCACTTCGACCCGAATCTTGCGGTAGCGGCCGTTGAAATCGGCATTGCTGGGCGCATAAGCGACGAAATACTGGCTGCGCAATTCGGCGCCGATGTCCTGAAACGATTCCTCAAGATCATCCACTTTGTAAGGGAAGAAGACCCGCCCGCCGGACAGATTCGAAAATTCCTCGAGAACCTGATCGCCAGACGTCTTCATGTATTTCTTGGGCTGGTCGCTATCGATGGCGAGCCAGTCGGTGCTGGTGCTGATCGCGTAGATGGCTACTTCCCCGCGCTCGACCGATTCCAGGGTATCGCTTTTGGAGTGGTCACTGAGATTGTCTTCGCCATCGCTGATCACCACCATAACGCGGCGAACTTGAACTTCGGGGGGAGGAGGCAAGGGGGCCTTGGCTAATTTTGCGGTGGCATTGTAGATGGCGTCGCGCAAGGCGGTGCCTCCACCGGCGCGCTGCGATTCGATGGCGCGGTTGAGAATGTCGACGTTGTCGGTGTAGTCCTGGATCACTTCTGGTTCATTGTCGAAGGTCATCAGGAAGGCCTGATCCGTGCCGCGGCGAATGACGTTGCTGAGAAAATCGATAGCGGCTTCCTGTTCGAACTTGAGGCGGGGGCGAATGCTGTTGGAAGTGTCCAGAAGGACGGCGATGCGCAGGGGCAGATTGGTTTCCCGACCGAAGAAACTGATTTTCTGGGGCTGGTCGTCTTCGTAGATCTTGAAATCACTCTGGTCGAGGTCGGTGATGAGGTTGTGATGGCGATCGGCGACGGTGGCGACCAAGTGGACTGCGCCGGTGGTGATCGAAATGATCGGCGTCTGCTTGGAAGGACTCGGATTCGCGGGCGCGGGCGGGCTCTGCGGCGCGGCCGGCGGTGGCGTGGCCTGGCTCTGCGTGCCGCTCGCGGGTGGGGCTTGTGGTGACGCAGAACGGATACCGGCGAAAAATATCAGAGCGCCGGCTAGCCAGACCCACAGCGCGTTAGGCAAGCCTTTGGGCACCCCTTGATTATAGGTACTCGCGAAGGGCAGCGTCAATCACGCCGGGTGGCGCGGGGGCGAGGCGGGCAAGTTCGCGGGCATAGGCGACCAGTTCAGGGGGCAGCTTGGCGCGCGCCTCGATGGGAACTTGCGTGGCCGGATGCATGAAACGTAGCCGGGCAGCATGCAGGAAATTGCGGCCGAGGGGCTCGACGCTTTGGCCTCCGGCATGGGGTTGGTGCGGGGCGCCGTAGAGCCTATCTCCCACTACTGGGTTTCCCTGGGAGGAGAAATGCACGCGCAGTTGATGGGTTCGCCCGGTGTGCAGGAGCGCGGAGACCAGCGTGAAACCGGGCATACGCATTTGGACGGTCCAGTCGGTGCGCGCGGGGCGGCCATCGCGGCGGCGGGCGGTCATGCGTCCGCGGTGACGCAGGTCGCGGGCCACCGGGAGTTCGATGCGTCCGGCGTCGCCTTTTACATTTCCGTGGAGAAGCGCTACGTAGGTTTTCTCGATCTCGCGCTCGGCGAATTGTTCGATGAGCTGCAGGTGGGCTTGGTTGGTGAGCGCCACCACCAGGGCGCCGGATGTGCCCTTGTCCAGGCGATGGACGATGCCGGGGCGGAGCGGACCGCCAATGTCGGAAAGATTGGCGAGGCCGCCAAATTTATAGAGAAGCGCGGCGGCTAGGGTGCCGGATGTTTCGCCTGCTCCGGGGTGCACGATCATGCCTGCGGGCTTGTCGATTACGGCGATCTGATGGTCCTGATAAAGGATGGTTAGCGGGAGGTCTTCGGGTTCCAGGACGGATTCGATTGCTTCGGGGATGTCGATGACGATCGATTCGCCAGCGACTACGCGGTAGGAGGGCTTTCTGGGAGTGCCTTCGACGCGGACCCGGCCTTGGTCCATTAATTCTTGCACGCGGACGCGGCTGAGTTGCGGGAGCTGGTCGGCCAGGTAGCGATCGAGACGCGTTCCCACCTGGTCGTCAGCGACTACGAATTCGAGTTGGGGTGTGGACTGGTCCATGGATATTTCCGTTTCAACCGATCGGTACGCGGGGGAGGTTTAAACGCCCAACCTTCGCAAAACCAGGAGGAGTGAGGCGCACCCGGAAAAGATAAGAGCGTCGAACCGTAAGTCAAAATCCCACCTTCAACTACTAGCCCCAAGAAAAAATTCAAACAGTTGTTAGCGGGCGCGGGACATCTGCGGCGCTCGGAGCGGGGCGCGATTGCTTAGGCCGCGCCACCACAAAACGGTTCCGGTGCTGATCAGGGCTACGCTGACTAGCTGCATTAGCGAAACGGAGTTGTGAAACATCATGGTGCGGCCGGGATCGCCGCGAAAAAATTCTATGGTGCCGCGTTCGACGCCGTACAGCAGCAAGTAGGTGCCCATAATTTGTCCGCGAAAAGTTTGGCGGCGGCCCAGCCCGATCAGAATCAGGAAATTCAGAAATTCGACGGTGGCTTCGTAGAGCTGCGTCGGATGCAGCGGGATATCCAGGGGGGTACCCACCAAGCGCTCTGCGGCTTCGTTGGTGAAGGTGACGCCCCAGGGCAAAGTGGTGGGTTTGCCATAGCAGCAGCCGGCCATGAAGCAGCCCACCCTGCCAATCGCGTGACCCAGCGGCAATGCGAAGGCATAGGTATCGAAAAGCGGCAGCGCGGGAATTTTCTGCGCCCACATGTAGATCAGAGCGAAGCCCACAGCGCCGACCACCCCGCCGTAAAAGGTGCCGCCGGATTGCAAGGTGGACCAACCAAAAATCTCGCCCGGATGCTCGCGGTAATAGCCCAAATCGCTAAGCACGTACCATACTTTGGCGATGACGATGGCCGATAGGACCATATAAATGCCGAGATTCCACACCCGGTCGGGATCGAGCCCGGCACGCGGAGCTTGCACCCGCGCATACCACAGTGAGAGCAACACACCGGTAGCCACCAGCACTCCATACGAGTAGATGGTGAAGGCGCCTGCGTGGATCAGGATGGGATGCATCGCTAGTTGTTCTCCTGACTGGGCTCCTCACTGGGATGCGACCAGTCGCGCAGGAGCTCGACTACCACCAAGGTGGCGCCGATCACAATCGCGGAATCCGCGAAGTTGAATGTGTACCAGTGATAGCGGCCGAGATGAAAATCGATGAAGTCGGTCACGCTGCGGCGCAGCACGCGGTCGCACACATTGCCGCAGGCCCCGCCGAGAATCAACGCCATCCCCACTTGGCCCAGAACGCCGCCAGCCCTGCCGGTCATCAGCAACCAGATCAGGAATCCGATCACCGCGGCCGAGAAAATCACCAGCACCGGCGCCGTCCACGGCGATCCGGAATCCGCCAGAAAACCAAAAGCGACGCCGGAATTGGTGGTGTGCATGAGATTCAACAATCCGGGAATCACAACCTTGTAGGCGCCGAGCGGCATGAATCGGTCCACCAGGTATTTGCTGAGCCGATCGCCCACCAGCACGCCCAGCGAAAGAACAGGAAGCCATAACCCCGAGGTGCGTTGCGGGATCGCCATCAAGAGGCAGCGCCCGGCCCGCCGGCCGCAGCGAGTTCCGCCAGCGCGGCCAGGCAGCGCTCGCACACCGTGGGATATTCGCGGCTCGACCCCACCTGCGTCGAATAATTCCAGCAACGCTCGCACTTGAGGCCGTCCGCCCTAACCACTTCAACCCGGATGGGCGCCAAATGTTCCGCCGGGGAATGCGGGGGGATCACTTCCACTTGCGAAACGATGAAGAGCGAAGGCAACACCGCTTGGTAGAGTTCGGCGGCAGCGGCCAGATCGCCTCCCCCCCGGAGGATCACTTTGGCTTCGAGCGAACCGGAAATGGTCTTGGCCACCCGGGCCACTTCGAGTTCCTTGAGCACTTCGGCGCGCAGCTGCAGGAGCTTGGTCCAATTGGCGGCTTTCGCGGGATCGAAGCCGGTGTGCAAGTCCTGTTCGTCGGGGAACGTGGTCATGTGCACGCTTGCGGCCACGGTGATCGAGTGCGGCAGATGTTTCCATACTTCTTCCGCAGTGAAGACGATCACTGGCGCCAGCAGACGCAGCAGCGCGCTGGCGATGCGGTAGACGGCGGTCTGCGCCGAGCGCCGCCCAGGGTTGCGGCGCGCGAACGTGTACAGACGGTCTTTCAGGACGTCGAAGTAGAACGAGCTGAGTTCCACCACCGCGAAATCGTGCACCGCATGGAAGACGCGATGGAATTCGAAGTCGCTGTACCACTGGCGGCACTCGCGAACCAAATCGGCGCTGCGCTGCAGCATCCAGGCATCGAGTTCCCACAGCTCGGAGTCGTGCACCGAGTCGCGCGCCGGATCAAAGCCGTCGAGATTGGATAGGGCGAAGCGGAAAGTATTGCGCAGCTTGCGATACGCTTCGGAAAGCTGGGTCATCACCCCGTCGGACATGCGGATATCGGCGCGATAATCCTGCGAGGTGACCCATAGCCGCAGCAGATCGGCTCCCCACTTCTCGCAAACTTCGCGGGGGAGTACCACGTTCCCCAGCGACTTGGACATCGGCCGGCCCTGGGCGTCCAGCGTCCAGGCGTGGGTAACCACTTGTTTGTAGGGAGCTTTGCCGCGAATGCCAACGGCGATCAGCAGCGAGCTCTGAAACCAGCCGCGGAATTGGTCGGGACCCTCGAGGTAAACATCTGCCGGCCAGGTGCCCTTGGCCGGATCGAGGACCGCCAAGTGGGTGGAACCGGAGTCGAACCAGACGTCCAGAATGTCGTGCTCTTTCTGCCAGTTTGCTTGGCCGCACTTCGGGCATGGGAAGCCAGGCGGCAGCAATTCTTCGGCAGCGTGGGTGTACCAGGCGTCCGCCCCTTCTTTCTCGAACCATTTGACGACGTTGCGCAATGCCGCGAAATCTTCGAGCCGCGCCTTGCAATCCCCACAATTGAAAATAATCAGCGGCACGCCCCAGAAGCGCTGGCGTGAGATGCACCAGTCCGGACGGGTGCCGACCATGTCGCGCAGGCGTTCCTCGCCCCATGACGGCGTCCATTTCACTTTGGCGATTTCCGAGAGAGCTTGCTGGCGGAGCGAGCCGGCCTCCGGGTAATCCATCTTGATGAACCATTGTTCGGTGGCGCGGAAGATCACCGGATTGTGGCAGCGCCAGCAATGCGGATAGCTGTGCTGGAATTTGTGGTCGCCCAGCAGCGCACCGCGTTCGCGAAGAAGATTCACGATCGGCAGGTTCGCTTCCCACACCGTTTTTCCGTTGTATTCGGGCAAACCTTCGACGAAGCGGCCATCGTCGTCGATGGGCGCGGTGACCGGCAAACCATATTTTTGGCCGGTTACAAAGTCCTCCGCTCCGTGGCCTGGGGCGGTGTGCACGATGCCGCTTCCTTGATCGAGGGTGACGTAGTCGGCGAGCACCCCGGGGACCCGGCGATCGAGGAATGGATGCTGGAACAACGCGCCTTCGAATTCCCTTCCCTCGAAGCGCTTGCCCTCATTGTTCACTTCGAAGTGCAAATCCTTGGCGGCGGCGTTGAGCCGCTCGGCGGCGATCAACAAGCGCCCGGCGGAAGTTTCCGCGATGACGTAGTCGTAATTGGGATGAAAGGCCAAGGCCTGGTTGGCCGGCAAAGTCCAGGGAGTGGTGGTCCAGATCATTGCACTTACGCCGGGCCCGTAGCGATCGGACTTGGGACCGTCAACCAGGGGAAATTTCACCCACACCGAATGGCTGGTATGGTCCTCGTACTCGACTTCGGCTTCGGCGAGGGCAGTGCGGTCGGTAAGGCACCAATACACCGGCTTCATCCCGCGATAGACATAGCCCTTCTCGAAAAAGGTGATGAACGCGTCGGCGATGCAGGCTTCGTACCCCGGATTCATGGTCAGGTAGGGCTCTTCCCACTGGCCGAAAATTCCCAGCCGCTTGAAATCGACGCGGTTCTGGGCCACATAGCGCGCAGCGAATTCGCGGCACATCTGGCGGAAGGCGGCGGGCGATACCACGTTCTTTTTGCCGCCCAGTTCCTTCTCCACCTTGTTTTCGATGGGCAGGCCGTGGCAATCCCAGCCGGGAATGTAGGGGGAGTAGAAGCCCGCCATGGTCTTGGACTTGACCACCAAGTCCTTCAAAATTTTGTTGAGTGCGGTGCCCAGGTGGATGTCGCCGGTGGGATAGGGAGGCCCGTCATGCAGAACGAATACCGGCGCGTCCTGGCGGGACTTGAGGATGCGGCGGTAGATATCCTCGCGATCCCATGCGGCCAGCTGCTGAGGTTCGCGTTCGGGCAGCTTCGCTTTCATGGGGAAATCGGTGCGAGGAAGGTTGAGCGTGCTTTTGAAGTCCAGGTGTTTGCCCCTTCTGGCCGAGAGATTTTCGGGCCTTGCCGCCGACGATTGCCCGGCAGGAAACCCGCCGCGACGTGTAAACATCGTATGTTACAATGAATTGCAGAACGTGTCAGCGGCGCTTGCGGCGTACATCCTTTTGCGACGTCCAGCGTCTAAGCAGAGGTGACCCCGAACCAGGGGGCACCACACGACGTATATGACGGATATCACCAGCAATACGACGTCTCCCGAAGCCCCACAGCCGAGCGCGATGGTGCGCATTCAGCGGCTGGCGGTGCCGCAAGAATCCTGGTGGTCGTCCTTTTCCTCGAATTTGAAGCAATTTCTCACCGAGCGGCCAGTGAAAGTGGTCGCAAAGAAAGGCGATTTCTTCAAGAGCACCTCTTTCGGCGCGGGCATGGGCGAGAACGTGAAGGAATTCTTCCACTCCGCCCCGCCGCTGCAGCCTGGAGCACCCGGCAGCGAACTGCTGGAAAAACCGGGGCAGGACTTCGATTCATTCTGGACCAACCTGCGGGACATGATTTCGCCGCGGAAGCTGCCACCGCTGAAAACCACTAGCCAGCCGGTGGCGGTGAAGGATATTTGGACCAAGGACACCCAGTTCACGCGGGTGCAGTACCTCTCGCTGGCAATCCATGTGGTGGTACTGGTGCTAATCATTGTGCCGCTGCTGCCGGAGATTTTATCGCCTTCCACCACCAAGGCTTCCACCCAGGTCACGGTTACGTCGCTGGATTTCTCACCTTACGCTCCCAAGCTGCCGCCAGGTGCTAAAAAGGCGGGTGGTGGCGGCGGCGGTGGCGAGCATAATCCGATTCCCGCGAGCCGCGGCAAATTGCCGAAATTTTCGTTCACTCAATTTACACCTCCCTCGGTGAAGCCGCCGGATAACCCTCGGCTGGCGATGACTCCTACGGTGCTTGGCCCGCCGGATATGAAGCTGCCTAGCCCGAATGCCGCCAACTGGGGTGATCCTTTGGCCAAGCTTACCAACGATTCCAGCGGGCCTGGCGGTGGGGGCGGAATCGGAAGCGGTCAAGGTGGTGGTGTTGGCAGCGGCAACGGTGGCGGTGTCGGCCCCGGGAACGATTGGGGGACGGGGGGCGGTTCGCCGCATGCCGGGGAAAACGGTTACGGCACTCCTGTTTGTCTGTACTGCCCGCTCCCGGAATTCTCCGATGAAGCCATCAAGGCCAAATATTCGGGAACGGTGCTGGTGCAAGCGCTGATTGAACCTGATGGACGCGCCAAAGACATCCACGTGGTGAAGGGCCTCGGCTTGGGACTGGACGAAAAGGCCGTGGAAGCGGTGCGCGGCTGGCGGTTCCGGCCGGCCAGTTCACCCACCGGGCAAGCCGCGGGGGTGATCGCGCTGATCGAAGTAACCTTCCGCTTGATGTAGCTTTTGGATTCTGCACAAACCTTATTCCCCTGCGTTTACCTTCTGCGTTCCTTCGTGCCTCCGCTCTCTGCGTTCTGTTACGATGGCGGCATGATGCGCACCGTGATTCGAGTTTCGTTTTTCCTTTTTTGCCTCATTGCAGCGCTGGGCGGCGGTGGCGTGCCCCCCGCGGCGGCACAGAACGGCGCGATCGAGTTCGGAGTGCGGGTGCGCCCGGCGAGCGGCGTTGCCGAGCCAGCCCGGGGAATGCCTTTCGCTCTGTTGAGCAAAAGCTTTCAGGATATTCAGCACGAAGCGGAAGCCGCCGAGCCGCCGCCGGATATGGACCCGTTTATCGACAAACTGACGGTGTCCCCGGAATTAAAGGCATGGATGAAGCGCAACCACGCGGTATCGCTGAGCTCCAACGATTTCACCAAGAGCCTGAAGCCGGACGACGTGATGGGCGTGCCGGAATTCTTCGACGCTTACATGCGGATCAACGCTTCGAGCAAAGGCATCGCCTTCCCAACGACCAAAGCTAAGGAAAAAGATAAAATTAAGGATCCGGAAAAATATAAAAAACTAAACCAGGAATATCTCGACGCCATCAAGAAATTCGTCATCGCCAATCCCAGCAGCGTGGACGGAATGGAAAACGAATTGGCGGACGTCGATCCCACCCACGCCTGGAACGAGCTGCTTAAGCGGCGCGCTGCCGATGTCCACCGGCACACCCTGGACGCCGCGGACGGCCGGTATTTGGTGGCGCGCGCGGAAACCAATCTGAACGGAGAGGCTCGACTGGAAAACGTGCCGCCAGGGACGTATTGGCTGAGCACGCTGGACGTAACCGCCACGGTGGGCGACATGTACTTGAAGTGGGATCTGGCGGTGACGGTTGCCGGCGGCGAGACGGCGCGGGTGGCGTTAACGAACTCGAATGCGCTGGAAGCTGCCAACCCTGGGCCCTAGCCGTATGCACGGGGCGCCGCGCTAAAAACCAACCGCAACGACATCGAATTTCGTTCCGGGCTTCGGCCCTCAGGCTTTGACTGGATTGGTTCCTCGTGGACATTCCTAAATACATCGCACAGCTTAGTGACGCCGACGCGCAGCTGCGTCTGCGCGCGGCTAGGGATATTTTCGATTGGGGTAGGCGACTCTCTGATCCGATCTTGGGGAAATGGCTAGTGGATGGGGAGCTCGCCGGGTTGCTGGTGCGGGTGGAGGGCGAGGCGACTGCGACTGCGTCTGGCCCGAACGCCGCGGCTGGCGATCTGGCTCCACGGACGCCCGCACCTTGGTGTGCCACTACGGTGGGAATTGCAGTGCAGCCGGGGACGTTCGAGAAGATTCGCGAGGCTAACGGGGCGCCGCCGCTCGCTCAGGTGCCACCCGACCAGGACGCCACGGAATTTGAGTTGGAGTTCCCTGGACATGTGCGCATCGACGTGCTGACTACGCGCACCTCGGGGGGCGGTGGACCGATTGCGCGTTACTTAGAGAAATTCGGCGAGGGTATTCAGCAAGTCGAGTTCGATGTGCGCGATGTGGACGCGGCGAGCGCGATACTGCGGCGAAGCTTTGGCTTGGAGCCGATCTATCCGGCGACTCGGGCTGGGGCGAACGGTACGCGCGTGAATTTTTTCCTACTGACTGGAAGCGACGGGCGGAAAATCCTGATCGAACTGGTTGGGAAAGCTAGGTGATTGCGCGATCTGGCGGGAACGGGTAAAGTTAGCGAAGCGATTTTCTCCTTCAGATTTTCACGAAATGAGGTATCACTCCGATGGCTTACGTGAATGAAGTGGACGTGTCCAAGGCCGCGCCGCGCCTGCGGTCGATCTATGACCGGCTGCAAAAGATGCTGGGGTACGTGCCGCATTACTTTCAGTCGCTCGGTGCCAAGCCGGAGGTGATCGAGGCGCAATTGGCTATGGATGACGCGATCATGGGCGAGGGCGCGCTGAGTACAACGATTAAGGAACAGATCGGGTTGGTGGTTAGCGGGATTAATTCGTCGGCGTATTGCATCGCGTTCCATATGGAGCTGCTGCACAAGGGGTTTGGGTTGCCCAAGCCGGTGGCGAAGAAGCTGGCGGTGGACTACGAGAATGCGCCAGGAGACGAGAAGACCAAGTCGTTATTTCGTTTCGCGGACAAGCTGACGCGGAAGCCGCTGGAAATCGAAGCGGAAGATGTGGAGACGCTGCGCGCGGCGGGTTGGGGCGATGAAGCGGTGCGCGAGACGGTTCTTACCGTAGCTTACTTCAACTATATCAATCGCGTTTCGTTTGGGCTGGGATTGGTGGGAGATTTGTAAGGCGGAAGTCTCCAGCCGAGTCCGACCCTCGCCGCCAAGAGTGGCTGCGGCACAACGGCTGCGCCACAACGGCAGTGCGGCAAAAGCTATTGGCCGACTTGTTCCAGGAGCTTGGCTACCAGCGCGGTCCATCCGGTCTGATTGCAGGCGCCCAGGCCTTTCCCAGTATCCCCATTGAAGTATTCGTGGAACAGGAGCAGGTCGCGCCAGTAGGGATCCTTGGCGAAGATTTCGGTGTCGCCATAGATGGGGCGGCGGCCGTCCTGCAGCAGGAAAGGGTGCACCAGCCGGTGGGAGAGGTCTGCGGCTACGTCCCATAGATTTTTCTTCTGGCCGCTGCCGGCGGGATATTCCACCTGGAATGAGTCGCCGTAGTAGTGGTGATAGCGCTGCAGCGCTTCGATCAGCAGAAAATTCAGCGGGAACCACACTGGCCCACGCCAATTGGAATTGCCGCCGAATAAGCCCGACGCCGATTCCGCCGGTTCGTAATCCACGCGATGCTCCTCGCCGTCCAAACTGATAATGAAGGGATGATCCTTGTGGAATTTGGAAAGCGAGCGAATGCCCGCGGGCGATAGAAATTCATTTTCGGCCAGCGCATATTTCAGCACGCGCTCGGCCTTCTCGCGACTGGCGATGGAGATGAGCATGCGCGGGCCTTTTTCGGTCTTCTGGGTAAGGTCGATGTGCTCGGGAACCTCGGGGTGATGATCGATAAACCAACTGGTTTTGCGCTGGAAGGAAGGCAGGCCTTCGACATCTTCGGGCTCGAAAGTTTCCACGGCGAACAAGGGAATCAGGCCCACCATGGAACGGACCTTTAGAGGCACCTGGCCGGTGCCCTTGGCGTGCAGCGCGTCGTAATAAAAACCGTCCGTCTCGTCCCACAGCCCGAACGAACCCTCGCCCATGGCGTTCATGGCTTCGGCAATGTAGACGAAATGCTCGAAGAACTTGGTGGCCATGTCCTGATACGACGAATCTTCGTGCGCCAGCTCCATGGCCATGGCCAGCATATTCAGTGAGAACATAGCCATCCAACTGGTCCCATCGGACTGCTCGACGTACGATCCGCTCACCAGCGGCACGGAGCGGTCGAACACGCCAATATTGTCGAGTCCGAGGAATCCTCCTTCGAAAACGTTCATCCCGTCGGGATCTTTGCGATTCACCCACCAGGTGAAATTCAGCAACAGTTTGTGAAACACGCGCTCCAAAAAATTGCGATCGCCCTTGCCGCGAATTCTTTGCTCGATGCGATACACGCGCCACGCCGCCCAGGCATGCACCGGCGGATTCACGTTCGAGAAATTCCATTCGTACGCCGGGATTTGCCCGTTGGGATGCATGTACCACTCGCGCAAAAGCAGAACCAGTTGGGCCTTGGCGAAGTCCGGATCGGTGAGCGCCCCGGCCACACAATGGAACGCCAAATCCCATGACGCGTACCACGGATATTCCCACTTGTCGGGCATGGAAATAACATCGGCGTTGTAAATGTGGTGCCATCTTTGATTGCGAATCAGGCTCCGTCCCGGCGCCGGGGCGGGCTGGGTGGGATCGCCGGCCAACCAGCGCTTCACGTCGTAGTGGTAGGTCTGGCGGTTCCACACCAGGCCGGCGAAGGCCTGCCGCTGGATGCGCACCGCGTCGGCGGTCATGCCCTTCGATGTTTGCAACGCGTAGAATTCGTCCGCTTCCTTGATGCGCATCGTAAATACTTCATCAAAGCCTGCGCCGAAAACGGAATCCCCGGAGACGGATTCCCCGATTCCGCCTGGATAGTCCAGAGGATCCTGATTGGTGAGGCGCAAGTGGACTGCAGCGCTCGCTCTCGGAGCGATTTCAAACGTGTAGTGAGCGGCCGCTTTGGTACCGGTCAACGCGGGATTTACCGCCTCGCGTTTTCCGTCCACTATGTAGGAGTGGAAGCCGTCCTTAACGTAAGGAGTCTCGTTGGGTCTTTGAAACAGGCGCGCGGTGTTTGTTTCGTTCTCGGTGAACAGCAGCTCCGGCGCGCCTTCCGCCAGCAACCAGCGCTTTCCATAGTCCGGCTGCGATATTTCCATTATTTTCATTCCATTTCCGTCGTCCACGCGCCGAACGTTGGGCTTAACATCACCAGGCGCGGTACCGCCCCACGACCATTTGTTTCGGAACCAGAGCGTAGGCAGCAATCGCAGGCGAGTGGGCTCGGGGCCACGGTTAAAAGCGGTGATCCGAATCAGAATATCTTCGGCGGTAGCCTTGGCGTATTCGATGAACACATCGAAATAGCGGCTCTCTTTGAAAATGCCGGTATCGATCAACTCGAACTCTGGATCGTTGCGGGTGCGCCGCAGATTTTCCCGCACCAGCTCTTCGTATGGATATTTGGCGTGAGGATACTTGTAAAGGTATTTCAGATAGGAGGCGGTCGGCGTGGCATCCAAATAAAAATAATATTCCTTTACGTCTTCGCCGTGATTCCCTTCCTCATTGGTGAGGCCGTACAGCCGTTCCTTCAGGATCGCATCGCGCTCGTTCCACAGCGCTAGGGCGAAACAAATACGCTGGTGCCGATCGGAGATGCCGGCAATTCCATCCTCACCCCAGCGGTAGGCGCGCGAGCGGGAATGTTCGTGCGTGAAGTAGCGCCACACGTCGCCGTCGGGGCTGTAGTCCTCGCGCACAGTGCCCCACTGGCGCTCGGCCAGGAATGGACCCCAGCGCCGCCAGTGGACGCGGCGCGCCTGCGATTCTACTAGGCGCTCTTCTTCCGGAGTCATCCGCGGATTCCTCCCCTGGCTTGGTTTCCGTTCATATGGATGGGAGTGTTGCGAGTCTCGCTATGCGCCTGCGCGCCGTCCGACGAATTAGGATTAACGGAAGAACGAGTATCCCGCAAAGATCACGTTGCCGTCCACTCCGGGATTCACGCTGGTGCGATAGGCGTTGGAAATGTGCTGGAACTTGTAGCCCAGGAGAATGGCGCGGGTGCGCGATGAATTGAAAATGCGCACCCCGCCCTGGAAATCAAAGGTGAAGTTGGAACGCGTGGCGTTGGGTATGTCCAGCGGCACCGGGATCGCTGAAAAAACCATCCCCGCAGTGGACGCGGCCATGGGCTGGATGCGGCGATGGCGGAAAAACGTCCATTCGATTCCCAACGGATTGAAGCCGCCGCCGTAGACGGGGTGGCGGGGGCCCAAGATATACGCCGGTTGGCTGGACCCGCCGGGGCCGGCAGCGTAGGCGATGGCAACTCTGGGCTGGACGACCAGTTCTAACGGCACCACGTCGACGGTTATGCCGAAGGTTACGTTGCGCCAGATCTCCAGGGTGCGGCCGTAGCGCCCGCCGACGTCGATGATTTCGCGATGCGGCGTGACGCCGATGACGTGCGGCGAATCCCAAGAGCCGCCGACGTAGGCGTCGAATTCATTTTTGCCAGGGACAGGATCCTGGGCGGGGAGCGGAGTGGCGGCCGCGACGAGGAAGTACACCGTCATAAGTAGTACGAACGCGAGCCGGAATGCGCGAGTAGCGATCAATGTGACTTACGGTTCTACGCATTTATCTTTTTCGGGTGCCCCATTCTTCCCTATCTGCCGTAGCGCTGCCGTCGCGAAGGCAGATGGGAAGGGTGGGCGCATAGACCTTCCCCCAACAAAACCTAGTTCGCTACCCGCTTGCGCTCGCCGGGTTCGCCGATAGCCGCCGCGGGCGACCCAGGCGTAGCGCCAGGAACGATCGCAGCGTTAGCGACCGAGGCGCCGCCGCTCTCCGGATTTTGCGGCGCCGGAGCATAGAGCGCTTGGGGGTCGCGCAGCTTCAGGGCGCGAATTCGGTCACGCAAGCCTGCCGCACGCTCGAATTCGAATTTGCCGGCTGCCGCGCGCATCGCCAGTTCCATTTCGTCGATCACTCGTTTCAGATCGCCCGGATTGTTGATCTCCTCCAACTCCAGTTCCCCAACCGGAACGGTCAGATAATCGGCGTCGACGATCTTCGCCAGCTCCATATCCACCAGCGTGCGGATCGATTGCGGGGTGATGTCGTTTTCGATGTTGTAGGCCTGCTGCTTCGAGCGGCGGCGATTGGTTTCGCCAATGGCCTGGCGCATGGAATCGGTCATGTGGTCGGCATAGAGGATGGCGCGGCCTTCCACATGGCGGGCGCAGCGGCCGATGGTCTGAATCAGTGACGTGGCACTGCGAAGGTATCCCTCTTTATCGGCATCGAGGATGGCCACCAGGGAAACCTCCGGCAAATCGAGGCCTTCGCGCAGCAGGTTGATGCCGATCAGCACATCATATTCGCCGCGCCGTAGATCGCGCAGAATCTTCACTCGTTCCAGGGTCTCGATTTCCGAATGCAGATATCGGCAGCGGACGCCCACCTCGCCGAAATATTCGGCGAGATCTTCGGACATACGCTTGGTAAGCGTGGTGACCAGCACGCGCTCAGACTTTTCGGCGCGGATGCGAATCTCTTCCAGCAAATCATCCACCTGGCCCTTCACCGGCCGCACTTCTACTTGCGGATCGACCAACCCGGTCGGCCGGATCACTTGCTCCACCACCACTCCCGCGGACTTAGTCAGCTCGTACGGCCCTGGTGTCGCCGACACATAAGTCACTTGCCCGGTGCGATGCTCGAACTCCTCGAACGTGAGCGGACGGTTATCCAGCGCCGAGGGCAGGCGAAATCCGTAATCCACTAAGGTCTGCTTGCGCGAACGGTCGCCGTGAAACATCGCGCGCACCTGCGGAATCGATTGGTGCGATTCATCGGCGATCAGCAGGTAATCCTCAGGGAAATAATCCAGCAGGGTGGGCGGCGCTTCACCGGGCAGACGTCCGGACATGTGCCGCGAATAGTTTTCGATGCCGTGGCAGTAGCCAATGGTGCGCATCATTTCGATATCGAACATGGTGCGCTGCACGATGCGCTGGGCTTCGACGATTTTTCCCTGGCGGATCAGCTCGGGCTTCCACCAGTCGAGTTCGGCATAGATCGATTGGATGGCGCGCTCTTTTTGCTCGGCGGGCAGAACGTAGTGAGTTTTGGGATAAATCGGCTGGCGAGTGACTTCGCCTTCCTTGGACCGAATCTCTCCGGTCAACGGATCGATCTTGCGAATCGCTTCGATCTGGCTGCCCCACAGCTCAATACGGACGGCGAGATCGTCATAGGGCGGGAAAATCTCGATAATGTCGCCGCGCACCCGAAAGGTGCCCCGGCGCAGGTCTTCGGTGCGTTCGTACTGAATCTCGACCAGCTTACGAAGAATGGATTCGCGGGCGATCTGCTGGCCCTTTTCCAGCAGCAACATCATTCCGTAGTAGGCCTCCGGCGAACCCAAGCCGTAAATGCAGGAGACCGAGGCGACGATGACTACGTCGCGGCGTTCGAAGAGCGAGCGCGTGGCGCTCATGCGTAGTTTGTCGAGCTCGTCGTTGATGGTGGACTCTTTTTCGATGTAGGTATCGCTGGAGGGCACGTACGCTTCAGGCTGGTAGTAGTCGTAGTAGCTGACGAAATACTCGACCGCGTTGTGCGGGAAGAACGAACGGAATTCGTGAAAGAGTTGCGCGGCCAGCGTCTTGTTGTGAGCCAGCACCAGCGCCGGACGGTTCACTTCCGCGATCACCTTGGCCATGGTGAAAGTCTTGCCCGAGCCGGTGACCCCGAGCAGGACCTGGTGCTTCGAACCGTCGCGCAGTCCTTGAGTAATCTGGCGGATGGCTTCCGGCTGATCGCCGCGAGGTTCGTAGGAGCTGGCTAGTTTGAAGTCCATATAGGAGCGTCCCGGCGCGGTAAGCGCGCAAACCGCAAGCTACCATTGTAATCCAAAGCGGGGACCCGATGCGCGTGGATGGATAAGGGGCGGTATCCGGCATCCGGCGAATCGCGAGCCGGCTCACCTCTGTGTAGCGGTCAATACAGCTAGAACGATCAAAATGGCGACCGTCGCTAGGTCAAAAATCACGTGCAACGTGTTCGGCCGGATGCCGTTGCGCTCCGGCAGGAATGCGTGGGTCGCTCCGTACATCACTTGATAGCGCGCGGCGAGTGCTGGCTCTGGGCGAAACAGGTATGGAATCCACCACGCCTTCAGCGAGCCGTAGACAGCAAGGAGGTAGGTGATCCAAAGCCACCAGAAGAGCCATGGCGGACAGGCCTGGCCGAAATAAATAACGCTGCCTGCGAGGCCGATTGAAACCGGCGAGAAGTTGATGAGCGTGATCGTGAGAAGCTTGCTGCCCGGGAACACCACCCGAGCCGCTCTCACGTCATTGAGGCTTCCGAGAGGAATCCAATTGTGAAACGCCACGAACAGCACGATGAAACACTGAAGCCCAAGCAATGCGCCGGTGATGGTGATGGAACGCATGACCCACCCGGATTATACGGCACGGTCCGCTTTTTCATCCTGCCTAAGCTTTTTCTGCCTGCCGCGTCACCAAAAAACGCGCTAAACCGCTGGAGTCCGTCAGATTCTGGATGTCGATATTGGCGGCGACCGAGGAGTTTCTTTTGCCGGCGAGCGTGGCGAGTGGTTTCTCCGCTCCACCGGAAACCAGGGGATAGATGCCGATGATCGCCCGCTTTCTTTATAGTTGCTATTGCTGCGCGGGCGTGGCCGGTGGGGCTCCGGGCAACAACGTGATTTGCGTCTGGGACTTCACGTTGCCCGCGTAGGTGAGGTGTGCGGCAGCCGGCCCGCTGGATATCGTGAAGTCCATGTCTTGGGTGCTGTTCTGGGTTTCCGAGTGCACCAGGCCGGTGCGCAGCGAGATTGAGTCCAAACCTTCTCCCGATCCCGTCCACTTACCTTTGGTCTGCAGGCCGTTCTTGCGATACATCTCCGGCGTGGTGCTAGCCGTCTTGCTGTCTCGCCTGATATCAAATTTCGTGAGAATCACCGCGCACATTTCCGGCTCGGGAGCGGCGGGGGACGGGGCTGCGGCAGCGGCCGACGTATCCGGGCGAGAAGCGTCCGTCGCACCCTGAGGCGACGCAGCGTCGTTTTGCAACGAGGCGGATGCGCCGCAGGGTTCGTCGCGGAGGTAGGTAGAGACTTTTCGCGAGACCACCCCGGCCAGCGGAATATCCGGAAGCGGGCGCACCGTCGACCATTTTTCGCCCACGGTGATGCCATGTTTCGGAAACGACGAAGCGGAGGCAAATCCCGACATCCAGCCGCGCATGCTGGCGGCGATCACAGGGTTGGGAACAATCGCGTCCATCCCGGTGACGTCGCGCACCTCGCCGTCGGAGCCCACCGTGAATTCTATGGACTTACCTTCCATCGCGCGGAGCTGAGCCTCGTTGGCATCTACTTGGGGATCGTAGGCGTCGCTTTGCGTCGAAATGCTTATCTTCTGGTAGGTAAAGCGCAGACGCACGCTGTCGGGGGCTCCTTGCGGCGAGGGCTTGACGTCCAGGACGTCGAGCCGCACCAGGAAGGTCGAGGACTGATCGAGTTGAGATGGGCCCTCAGGATCTTTGATCGCGCTGGTGGTGTGCCCGGCGGTGTGGGTACGCGTCTCAAACTGGTAGTAGAGGCTCTGGCCCGGCGTGTAATGCGGGATCAAGCGAACTCGCGGAGTGGAGGACCCTGGAGCGGCGGCGCTCGCCGCGCCCAACGCCGAACCTGCAACCAATATCGAAATCGCCAAGATTCGCAAACGCATCTCGAAGAATCCCCTGCGCCTTTTTTCGGATCTTATGCCGCTTCCCAAGAGCCCCTTCCTTCCCCTGGGCCCCTTCGCATCGGCCCGGTTCGGAGGCCTGCCCTTGGTGCACTAGCATACGATGCCAGAGAAACCCGAAGGGGTGTGTATTGCGTTTGGATTGAGTAACTAGGGCCCAGGCTTCTCGGCTGGTGCCAGTTTCAGGAGGCTGATTTCCGGGTCGAATATTAGACCTTGGAATCTCGCCGAAGGAGCGGTCGTCGCGATGGTGGTCCGGACGGCGCCGGTTGAATCGGGGGATTCGGGTTCATCCAGGGATAAGACGCGAATCTGCAAATCGGCGGAGCGCTGGAAATCGACGCTGCCGCGTGCGGAATAGTGTTCCGGTCCGCCCAGGGAAAATCTCAAGCGCGAGAATTGCACTTTCTGCGCTTGGCAGGTAAACGCAGCGTCGAGCTGCGGCATCGCTGTGGCGCCGGGTTGCGCTTCGCCTTGGCGCAACGATTCCGCCAAATCCACGCCGTGTAATTCGGCTTGCTCCACTTCCGCCTGACCGCGGCACTCCAGGGAATCAAGCAGCGCCGAACGGCCGGTCCCATGGGCGCGGATGAGTACGTTGCCGGATGCCAGCCCTTCGAACTGGTGTGCCAAGGCTGGATTCGCTCCACTCAGCGAGGCGAGATTCACTTGGGTGAAGTTCGATTCCACTTCATAGGAGGGCAGCGCAACCAACTGCGCACGGAGGGAGCCATGCACCGTGCCGCCGTAGAAATCGGCTTGCGCGGCGGAGAGTTCGAGTCGGCGGCCATCAATAGAGGAGTTGGCAGTCAACCTTCGAAGCACCACCGAGCCAAGGTTGAATTGTTCGATTTCCAGAATTCCCTTCCCGCGCAATGCCGAGGGCACAACCTCCGCACCTGCGGAAGACCCCAAAAACGGGAAGACCCGCTGGAGAAGACCAGCGCGGTGCTGCGGATTCAGCGCGCGATCGAGATTGGCGGCGGTGAGGTGATCGCCGCGAAGCGCATATTGCCAATCGCTCGCAGAATTCGAGCGATCGAACGAGCCCGTCCAGCGCGTGCCGAACGCTTGCGCCGAGGTGAGCAGGATGTGGCGCCCCTGCGCGGTGTATTCCATGCGCGCTCTAATCGGACCGACCGGTTCGCTCAAAAATGGCGCGCGCAGGGTAATTCCCGTGGTTTCGATGAACCCGCGTGCTGTCGCAGCAAATCCCGCCGGGGCGGGCAGACCTGCTGCGGCCGCCGTGCCAGCGAGGTTCGACTGCCAGCGAAGATCGAAGTGGGCGGGGCCAGTGAGTCCCCATCCTGCGGGAAGCGCCCATCCCAGCGTTCCGGCCAAGTCGGTACCCTCGCGGGCGTCGGCGAACTGCCCAGCGAACTGCGCTGAAACTTGAAAGCGGTACGGTGGGTCGGCGGCCACGGTTGGACTCTTGGCGGCGCCAGCTGCGCTAGAAGCAGGCGCAACCACCACCGGCTCGATGGTCCCCCCGATTCTTACCGAGCTTGCGCCGGAGTTCAGCAGGATCTGCGCGGGAGCGAGTCGAACACGATCGCGAGTGATATCCGCGGTAACGCGCGGGAGATGCGCGTTGACCAGCGTTTGCGCGCTGGTCCATGCGATTCCGTCGGACTGCACCAAACCACGATCGATTTTCGGCGGCCAGCCGGAAAGGTCCGCGGTGGCTTCGACGCCGCCGGTGACCGCCGCGTCATCGGCAACACCCGCACGGAAAGCGCGCAGCCAGCCCAATAGATCGCGCGCCGCGATCCACTGGGTCGACACCGACAACTCCGTTTCGGGCGTTATCGGATAGCGCGGCGAGCGGCCATTCCAATCGAGGACTCCCTTGGCGGTCACCTTCGATTGAGGCGCCTCCAGCAAGACGTCTGCCAATTCCAGCCGTGATTCCTGCGGCAACCAGCGGCCGGAGGCCTCCACGTTGAGCAGCGGATTATCCTGGCGCGACGGTAAATCCCACCGATGGATGCCGCGAATTTCCGATCGTCCCTGCAATTCCCATGGCTCGGCATCGGAATGAGCGCGCATCGAGAGCATGAAAGTCGCGCGAACTCCGTAGTCGTATCCGCGTATGAGCCGCAGAAGATCGGAGAGCGACCCGTTGCGCCAGCTAAGTTCCAGGTCCGCCGGCCGCAGCCGCGATGAGGTGCCGCCGAGATGCCCCTGCACTCGCAGGGTGCCTGCTTGCTGGAGAATCGTGGCGGCTCGCCAAGGCGCCGCTTCCAAGTCCACACGCCAGCTTCCCGAGGACTCCTGCTCGAGCGAACCCTCCACGCTGTTAAACGCATACGGAAGTTTTTCGACGCCGCGCTTGAAATTGATGCGCCCGGCTTGCACTTCGATGCGCCGCAGACGCGACCTGGCCCATGCACCCGGCGCCGTTGGTAGCGCTGGCGCTGTTCCGATCTGGCCGCTGGCAGGCCGCGGCAGCCACGCTTCGATATTCCAATCGCCGTTGGACGCTCGCACCAAGTTCAGGCTGGGACGAGTGAACGACAACGTGCCCAGCTCGATGCGGCCGCGCAGCAACGGCAGCCAGCGGAAACGAGCCTGCAGCGAATCCGCGCGCAGGAAGTATTCGTAGCCGAAGCGTGGGTCTTCGCCCACGGTTACCGAATCGGCTTCCAACACTGGGCCTTCCCACAGACTGAACGAGTAGTCGGCGGCCTGGACCGGGCGGCCAAACGCCGCTTCCAGGCGCGAGGTGACCACCTCACGCATGCGGGTATGCTCGAAGATAAACGAAAGGGCGGAATCCAGGCACCCAATCAGCACGAGAAACACGAGCAGCCAACCTAGCCAGCGCCAAGGGCGCCGGGGCTGCGAGCTGGGTGACGGCGCTGGAGTCGTCAGCACCATCGCTGGGGTTGTTAGTGCCATCGCTCGGTCAGTAGATGCAAACGAGGTAACCAACAGAGTTGCCCACTAGCCGGGATTTTTCACCACTGCCATCCGCCCCGATCGCCGGCCGGCCGCGCCGGAAGTGGATTTTAGAAAACAATGGAGCGGCTAGTGGACCTCATGGAACATGCGTCGCCAGCGCGTCTCGCTCGGCAGTTGCAAAAGAGTGTGGCCGATGCCGGTCAGGTTTCCGCCTTGGCCGTTGTTCTCGTAGTCCTGGCTGGTGGCGGCCACCGACCAGTAAACGATCACTGGCCGGCCCATGATGGCGTCGCGATCGACGAATCCCCAGTAGCGGGAGTCCAGACTTTGATCGCGGTTGTCGCCCATCGCGAAATATTTGTGTGGCGGCACCAGCAGCTCGCCGTTTTGGATGTGATTTTGAATGTCGTCGGCCCACTCCGGCTGCAGGCTGCTGTAGAAATAATCATTGGGACGTGGAGGAAAATTGTCGGCCAACGGATCGGGAGAGGAGGTGTGCACCACGTACGGTTCATTCAGCCGCAAACCGTTGACGTAAACTTCCTGATTGAAAATCCGCAGACGGTCGCCGGGAAGTCCGATTACTCGCTTTACAAAATGAGGGTGATCGGCGTACGGGAACTTGAAAACGATTATGTCGCCCCGGCGGGGTTCGCGGTAGGGAAGCAAATGCTCGTACCACGCGCCACGGCCCTCGAAGATGAATTTGTTCACCAGCAAATGGTCACCCACCAGCAGCGCGGGCTCCATCGATTTCGAAGGAATCTTGAACGCCTGCACGATGAAGGTGGTGCCGTATAGCGCCAGCACCAAGGTGACCAGCAAAGACTGGACATACTCCAGGAATCCCGATTTCGCCCCCGCACCGGTCCCCGGCTCCGTCCCGCGCTCCATCAATGCCTCGCCGGATGGCGCGGCGGATCCGTCCGGCGAATCCACGCCGCGCGGTGCGATCTCCGCCGGGAGTCCCTGCTCGGAGGCTAATCCCGCGTCCGAACCTGTGCTCACGCCTGCTCCTTGGGATCCGCAAACTCGAGCCGCAGCGCCGCCAGCGCGAGATGCGCCGCGTGCTGCTCTGCCACTTTTTTCGAGCGGCCTTCTGAGGTGGCCAGGGTGCGCCCGTTCAAGCGCGCCTCCACCTCAAACATTTTTTTGTGGTCCGGTCCGCTCTCTCGGCTCACCACGTATTCCACTAATCCCATTCCCTGCTGTTGGAGCCACTCTTGCAGTACCGATTTGTGGTCGGCGCGGTGAAGTGTTTCGGTTTTGGTTTCCATCGAGGGAACGATCAAACTGCGCTCGACGAATTGGGCGGCAACCGCCAAACCCGCATCGCCGTAAATCGCCGCCAGCACCGCTTCGTAGGCATCGGCCAGCAACCGGCGCTTCTCTCGGCCGCCGGTTTTCTCTTCACCCTTGCCCAGCCGCAGGTAACTCCCGATACCCAACCGGATCGCTGCGGCAGAAACCGAACTGGTACTGACCAACTGGGCCAGAGCTTTGGAAAGTTGCCCGGAATCCCAATCCGGAAAAGATGCGCACAACCATTGGCTGACCGCCAAGCCCAGAACTCGATCGCCCAGAAATTCCAGGCTCTCGTTGTCCTGCGCGCCCACCCCGGGAAGGCCCTCGCGGCGGGAGCGGTGGGTCAGCGCGCGTTCCAGCAACTCCATGTGCTGGAAACGATGACCGAGCACGGATTCAAAGGCGCGCCGTTCGTCCTCGGTCATCGCGGTGCCCTGCGTAATCGCTTCCGGCGGCATGCGCGCATCAGGGCTTCGGCGCTGCGGTTGCCATCTTCTTAGTCTCGTCCTTCTGTTGCGTACAACGAGCGGCAAGCGAACTGTTGGGAACCTTGGCGCACTTATCGAATGAATCGATGGCGTCGTCGAACTTCTTCAGTTGCCGCTGTTCAACACCCATAACGAAGAAGTCAGTGGCATCCGAGCCGCCGCTTAGTTCGATGGATTTCTTAAACTCCGCGACGGAGTCCTCCGCCTTCCCTTGGCGGAAGTAAACCAGGCCCAGACCGCTGTGCGCCTGCGAGGTTAAGGCATCTCGCGACTTGGTGAAATCGGCGTCGGTCATTTGCGAGGGCTTGGCAATCTTGGGTATGAGTTCCAGCGCGTGCTTCTCATATTCTTCGGCCTTTTCCAGCCTACGTTCCGCGTTGGGATCGTTCGGGTCGTGGGAATGCGGAATCACCCAGCCTTCCAGCACCAGGACGTCGACATTGTCAGGGTTTATTTCCAGGGCCTTGTCGCCGTTCGCATACATTTTGTCCATATTTTGCTCGATGTAGTACGCTTGCGCGAGCCGGCTGTAGACACCCTCGCGATAGCGGCTGTTGGGATACTTCTGAATGAAGTCCTCGCCGCCCTTGATGGTGGCTTTGTCGTCCGACTGCTTTATATTGAAAAAGACCTTGTAGGCGGCCTCTTCGGCGGGGTCGGTCTTCGGTGCTTCTACCGTGCCGGTGGGTGGCGCCATCTGGCCGGTGGAACCCGTGGAGCCGGTGGAACCAGTTGAACCGGTGGCCCCCTGAGTCGCCGGTGCTTGCGCGAAGGCTAGCGAACCCGGCGCGGCGATGATTGCCAGGGCCATAGCCCCCGTCCACATTGCGAATCGCAGTTTCATATGATTCCCCTTCTGTTTGAGTTGACCCCATTCGCGGGCGAAACCCGCTTCCGCAACCTGAGACTACGGCTGCGAATTCTTAGGACTCGCCGGCGAGGATTGGAAACCCGCATCGAGGCCCCGTTGCGCTGCATGGCGCGCCGCTTCCGGAGCGCCTTCCACATTGATGGCGGCGCGATATTCCGCTACCGCCTGATCGCGTTCGTCCAGGACATCGTGAATCCGTCCCAGGTAAATGTGCGACCAGGCCAGCAGGTCCGGCGTCACTCCCGCCGGCGGCGGAGCTAGCGAACCGCGCGAGCCCTCGCCGGTCAGGCGCTCGAACAAGGCCTGCGCCTTTTCAACCTGGCGCATCATAACGGAAGAGACCGCCAAACCGTAAATTGCTTGTGCCCGTCCTGGATCCTGGGCCAACACGCGCTCAAAGGCCGCTTGCGCGCCCGCGGGATTCTGATCGGCGATCTGCCGGTCGCCTTCGGCCATCCAGGCATCGATCTGCGAAACAGGCGCAACCGGCGCTGCTGTTGCCGGAGCCGGCGCCGCTTCGACCGGAGCGAACGCGAAATTCTCGAAGCGCTTCTTCTGATCATCCACGTCGATCGCGGAAACCATGTCGGGGAAATACAAACTCATGGCCGGCTCGGAGTGCTCGAATTTCTTGAGCTGCGCGACGAACGGCCGCACCAGGATGTATCCTTCGCGGTCGTTATCCAGCAGCTCGGCGTCCAGCTTGGCGCCCGCCAGGCGGTTCAAACGAATCTCCACTGCTTTGATCGCGCATTCATCCACGAACCCGGTCAAATCGTTCTCATACTCCTGCGGGAACCGCGGCGCGCGTTGCGCTACCGCCAGCAAAGGCCGCTTCGCTTCCACCTCCTTGCGGTAGCGCAGCGGCAGTGGATCCATCACGAAATGCAGATAAGCGTGGCGGATTTCGTCGAGCGGCAAATTCTTGCCGCCCCCGATCACCATGGCGTAGCGATCGCCAAAGTTGCGAAAATTCGTGCGGCTCCCCACCATCGGTTCGACGTACACCGAAAAAGTGCGGTCGCCGTGTTGCCGAATGATCTCCCGGAGATAAGCGGAGGTAATGAACACGATTTGCCGCACCGGCGATTCCGCGCGTTGCCGTTCCCGCTCGTAGTCGGGCGCCACCGTCCACCACAGCGCGTCCAGCTTGGCCTCGTCGTAGAAGTTCTCCAGAATGTCGTGGAAGCTTTCCACCGCCAGCACGTCCGGAGGAAACAGATCGCGGTCGATCAACCAAGGAAATTTCGGAGGAGGGCCGGTGACCAGCACCAGGGAAATGTATCGCGACAGCGTCTCTCCGGAATCGGCCAGCTTGTGGTCGTTGTAAAACTGGCGCAGGGCGTCGGCCACCGGGCCCTTGACGGCGGGGAGCGACTGCACCGCAGAGACGATCGCAGGGTGCCCCTCGATGGAAGAAGTCTCCAGCTCCAAGCCTGCAGCGTGCAGCGCGCACATCGCGCCAAATAGCTGCTGGCTGTTGTCCACAATAATTCCGGACTCGGGTTCGGTTGGCGACTGGGCTTTGCCGCTGCCCACCCCCGCGCCCACCAACGATGCCGTGCCAATTAGCAGACCCAACGCCGCCATCGCGATGCGACGGCGCGAACACCGCGGCCCCAGTGGGAAGATCAGCTTTCGGTTCACTCGATGATTCGTGCCGGCCCGCATTCCGCCCCACGTGCGCATGTCCATGCGCCAATTCGCCCCGCACAAACTCTATCGGCCGGCCACCGCGGAGTCAAGGAACGGAAAAGGGCGGTAGCGGGTCAATTGGAAGTATTGACGGCTCCGGAATTGGCGGCAAACCCGGTTTTCGGGGACCGGAATTTCGCCGGAGGTTGAGCTGGTGCCGGCGATTTCCAGGAGCGGCTCGCCGGCACCCGGGAGATTTCGCTTGATTAGCGGCCGTGTCGCCACCGTCCCGAATCCAGTCGTTAATCTGCGTTTCCCAGAGCTAGGGAAATCCTATTCATCCCTGAGCAGCACGGCCGGGTCAACGCGCATGGCACGCCGGGCAGGAATCGCTGCCGACACCAGACCCAAAATCGCCATCGTCAGCACGACCATCAAAATCACCAACGGGTCGGCAGAGGTTGCCTGATACACAATGCTCGCCAGCAGCCTGCTCGCCCCTATACCCAGCAGCAGCCCGGCACCTGACCCCACCCCGAGAAGCCATCCGATTCTTCCTAATGCCGTACCCAGCACCTGATTATTCTGTGCGCCGAGGGCCACGCGAATGCCAAGTTCACGCATCCGCCGCGATACCGTGTAGTTGGCCAGACCAAAGATTCCGGTAACCGCGAGGACGATTGCCAACGCTCCCAATACCCCGAGCGCGATGGTGGCCGCACGCGCTGGAAAGGTTACCAGGCTCAAGGCATCCGGCCACGTACTTAAGTTGAATACCGGGATACCGGCGTCCACGTTCGCAATTGCCTGGCGCACTGCGGGTATCATCTCCGCGGCGCCAGGTGCGGAGCGCACCAGCAGCGTCAGATCGCTGTCGCTGTTCTGCTCGATCGGGAAGAAGACCGCCGGTGCCGGGTCCTCCGTCAGAGAGGAATATTTGCCATCCTCGACCACCCCGACAATTTCATTTTGGCGGCCGCTTCCGGTCGGATAGTGTCTGCCGACCGCATCCGCCGTTCCGAATAAACGCTTGGCAAAGGTTTGGTTTACGATTGCCACCGTCGGCGCATGGGCATCGTCCTGTTCCGTGAAGCTGCGTCCGGCCAGCAGCCGTGTTCCTGCCACCCCAAAATAGTTCGGAGACACATAAAAATACGCTGCATAAAACTGGGAGTTGGCCACGCTGAAATCCGATGTGCCAGGAGCGAAGATCATGGTATTCGATTGGTTGATACTTAAGGGGGTGCTATTCGCATAGGCCGCTTGACCCACGCCTGGGATACCGGCGACCGCATGCAGCAATCGTTTCCGCACCGCGGCCTGGTCAGCATCGCGGTAGCCCGCCAGATGCAGGTCGAGTGTGGCGATCGTGACATTCTCGGGACGCACACCGAGTGGCATGGTAAAGGTTCGCTGTAGGCCGCGCAGGGCCACGAACGACGAAGTCAGCAACAGACAACAGAGCGAAATCTGTACCATCAGAAGGACCTGCCGCGCCGCAAATCGTTGCTCTTTGTGTCCGGTGCTGCCGGCTCCCTTCAGCGTCTCGTTCGGGTCGGTCCTCCACACCTGACGTGCCGGGACCATGCCGAACATCACTCCAGTCAGCACCGCCAGCAACGCCGCAAAAAAATACACCGAAGTATCCGGTTCCACCAGAAACTGAACTGGAATTTCCAGATGCGCCGGGCGCCACTGAGTCAACGCCTGTAACAACGTTTCCGCCACCACTGTGGCTGCTGCTCCTCCGATCAGTGAGATGGTGATGGACTCCGTAAGCAACTGCCTCATAATGTTCCCACGGCTCGATCCCAGGGCCATACGGATGCCCAACTCCCGCGATCGGTCTGCTGTGCGTGCTGCGAATACTCCGCCCAAATTGGCGCATGCTGCGAGCAGCACCAGCGTGGCCAGTAACATCACGCCAACCAGGAAGCCGCGCACTGGCCCACTCAACGCAGCGCCCAACAGCCCCGGCTTAGCAACCCGCAGCGTCAGGGTCTGGTTCTCGGTGGGATAGTCCTCCGCAAGCTGAGCCGCGATACGCCCAAGATCCGCGTCCGCCCGCGTTTCTGTTATGCCCGGCTTCAATCGACCCACCACCCAAGCGTTGCTGTTGTTACGTCCCTCTAGCGAACTGTACCCTTCGATTTCCTGCTGATTTTGTATGGGTACCCAGACCTCTGGCCAGATGAACCGCTCCATGCCGCTGAAGCTCTGCGCCGCAACCCCCAGAATCGTGTATGGATGCCTGTTGAGAAGGACCGTCTTACCAACAATCTGAGGATCACCTCCGAATCGAGCCCGCCAGCAGGAGTAGCTCAGCACGGCAACTGAGCTGCCGTTCACTGTGGCGTCTTCCGCCGGATGAAAGAAGCGCCCAAGCAGCGGCTGCACCCCGAGCATGTCGAAGTAGTTTCCGCTTGCCTCGTATGCCCAAACGGGCTGCGCCACTCCGTTAACGCCTAGGCCAACGCGTGCCAGCCGGTAGATCCCTACATCCGAGAAGGTTGTGTTGCGATCGCGAATGTCCCGATAGTTGGGATAAGACATCGTGAGGTCATTCGAGTGTTGGCCTTGAATCTGAACCATCTGCTGTGCCTGCGGAACGGGTAGGGGATGAAGCAACAATGCGTTGAGCACACCGAAGACAACTACATTGGCCGCGATGGCCATCGTCAACGTGAGTACGGTGGTGAGCGCAAAGCCCGGAGAGCGCCGCAATTGGCGCAATGTGTAGCCCAAATCCTTGAAAAAAGAATCCATGCGTCATCGCCCTCCGCTTCTTATAAGCATGATTCCAGCCATCTTAAAGACGACTTAAGCCTATTAAAAGTAAAGAATCGCGCATTGGAGATCAAAACGGCCCGTTCGGAATCGGACGCGGTCGTCCATATGCGGACAGCCACCACACCACGGTGATCGAAGCGGAGCTAGGCAAAGGGTGGTTGCTTGCGAGCGAGCGCTGGGCGTGACCTGGGATGGGGGTGAAACCGCGCGAGTCTAACCCCTCACGCGAATTTCGCTAAAACTCAAAACCACGCGGCCGCCCGACATCGGTCGGCCAAAATCGAGCATCGGACGGAACCGCGAGAACAGCAGCACCTGATCGATTTGCTTGCGTACTTCCGCGGTGCCCGGCCCCGCCAGAATCCGATAACCCACCACTTGGCCCTGCGCATTCAGGGTGGCTTCCAGAACCAAATTGTCCGAGTCGGAGAGCTGGTTGTCCCCGCCAATGCCCGGCACCGGGAATGGAGCCAGCCGCTCGAGGCGAGCGGGCTGAATCAGAGCGGTGGGCAAATCGTCATGGATCACTCCAAACGGCATACCGCCCAACATGCTTTGTACGATGGTGACAAACACCATCACCGCGGTGAGGATTCCGCCGGTAGCAGGCACGGCCAGCGGCTCCAGGATATTCTTGAATACCAGCGCGGAACGATTCCACGCGCGGCGAACCCAGCCCGGATCGGATGCCGCGCGCGCCGCACGCACGCGAATGCGCACTGCCAGATCGGAGGGAGGCGCCACACGCTCGAGGTGCGCGAGCTGCACCGCCATTCGCCGGTAGCTTTCCAGATCCCGTCGGCACGCCGCACACGATTCCAAGTGCGCGCGCACTTGCGCGTTCTCACGCTCGCTGATGGCCCCGTCCAGGCAACCGGGTAGCCGCGTTCGCACAGCTCCGCAAGTCATCACGCGCCTCCCCGAAATTTGCGCGGCGTCAACTCACTCGAACGCGCATACGCCAGTTGTTGATTCCCAATCCCGCGGCCGAATATCGAATGACCGGAAGCGTTGGCGGGCGCCGCAGCCGATGGCGATTGGAGCATTGGCTCCAGGGCTTCGCGCAGTGCGCGGCGTCCCCTCAGAATGCGTGACTTCACCGTGCCCACTGAAACTTCCAGCACCTCGGCCACCTCTTCGTAAGAAAGCCCCTCGAGATCCCTGAGGATCACCGCACTGCGAAACACTTCCGGGACCGCGGCTAGAGCGGTGCGCACGGCCTGATTGAGTTCGCTGGAGGCCAGGAGGTCGAACGGCGTCGCGTCATCGTCCTCGAGCTCCAGCGCTGCCTTTTCGTTTTCCGTGTCCGCTTCGAGCGATACCTGATTGCGATGATGCCGCCAGCTCCAGCGGCGATGATTCAGCGCCTCGCGCACCGCGATCCGATACAGCCAGGTTTTCAGCGAGCTCCCGCGCCGGAATCCGTGGATTCCACGGAACGCGCGCAGGAACACTTCTTGACTAACATCGGCGGCATCGGCAGCATTGCTGAGAATTCCGTAGGCGAGGTTGAACACCGCGGCGTGGTTGTAAGTGACCAGCCAGTCGAAAGCGGATTCGGAACCCGATTGCAGTTCGGTGACCAGATCGGACTCGTCACCGCTCCAATCCAAACTTTGTGCGAGGTCAGACATATTGCTTGCTGCCTCCGTCAGGTGCCGCCAGTGCAACGGGGGACTGCAACATCTGACATATAGTTAGACGCCGGTCAAAGGCGGTTTGTTTCCCGGAATCTGCTAGGGAGAGTAGCAGAAAAGACCGCTGGAAGACACGGTAGGACAGGTGCAAACGGGGGGTACTGGGCTGGCCGGGTTCCGCCGCCGCCAGCAGGGACGCAAGTCCAATCCTCGCAGCCTGATCCAGCTGTAGGTTAATGGTCGCCGCTCCGTTCGACGGGAATAGCTCATTCTAAGTCATGGCCTTCCGGCCAGAAGATGGTCCAAGGATAGCTCTCCGGAACCGGCAATGAGCAGCACCAGCATCGCTGTCAGATAAGGAGGAAAACTGTGGCAACAATTAGCGGTTTTCTAAAGGTAAGCTTCTTGAATTTTGCAAATTGTGGAGCCGAAGGGATTAGGTTTCGGCACTTGCGAAAAAGCCAACAAAAACGGCTAACGTCCGGACTTTATTGTCACTTACTGATTTTTCCAATGTCCGTTAGAAACCCTTAGAGGTCCTTTGGACTCCTGCCGGAAGAAGGTGAAAAGTGCGACGTGACTGGTAATCTTGTGGTCCCAGGGATATTGGAGCAATGCCAAGTAAGTGGCAAACGAGTGTTGCCGCGCGAACTTGAAAAATCCGTAGTCACAGGAAAGAAAGCGCTCAAGCGGTTCTTTGTTCTAAGCAGCATCCCAGGTGCGCGGTTTCTTGACGACGAGGGTATTGTCTCGGCCACCGGAACGCAGTGCCTCGAGGAGGCTAAGGTATGCGTTTGGAGCTCCCGGAAATGCCACCCCGACGATCTTCGGAGCGGCGAGCTCACGCACGTGACTGCACATTTCGAATACATGAGGCGCAACGGAGGAGTTCGGCTCGAGCCTCTACTGAACCTCTTGAATGGTGTACGGCGAAAATCGGACAAACAAGAGCTATGGGCGGAAGTCGTCGAGGATATCTCCCAAGTCTTAGGTGGCAGGTTCCGGATTGAAGCCTCTCCTGGGGGAAGATCATCTGGCGGTGTCCGTTAAAGCGAAGAGTTGGTTAGGGTTGAAGACTCGCCAGGTAGGTTTCTTGTACGCCATTCGCGATCGGGCACCAGTCGGCAGGGTCGTATCAGGCAAACGTGAGGCGGGAGTCTGGGTGCTGCAAGAAGTGCTCTGGCCCGACCGTCCGCTGCAGTCTTTGCAAAACATGCTGAGCGTTTGATGTAAGTTATTGAAAATACTAGTATATTTACTCAACAACTCATATTTAATGTTGCTGTAAATATGGCTATGGGATAAAATGTAGCCGTGAGAAAGCGCCCACCCATCCCCGCTTGGCTTCACCGCCTGCTGGGTCAGATACAGGGTCTTCATCTCACGAAGAATGAAGACAACGCGCTGACCATCACGCTTAGCGGGGACAGCCGTCGCCGTACGTTTGAAGTCGTTCCGATTCCCGTCCTCAGCAAGGAAAAGGCTGCCGAATTGATCAAAGGCCGGGAGCCGTTCGCGACAGATCCCGCACGCGCACCCCTGGTGGTCACGCGCCAACTGGCCGAGCAGACGCGGGAAATGCTTCGCAAGTCAGGAATCTCTTGGGCGGAAGAACTGACTGGCGTGTGTCATCTCACGGGACGCGGTCTTTTGATCGACACGAGGATCCGGGACGATTCGGAACGGAAGGATAGAAGCGCCGTCCAGGCGAAACTACGCGCGCGTTCCGGTCTGGTGGTCGAGAGCATACTGACCTTCTTCCGGCACGAGCCAATTCTGATAAAAACAATTGCCGCGCGGGCCAAAGTGTCGCCGGCACTTGCCTTTCGAGTTCTCTGGCGTCTTTCGAGGCTGAACCTCCTCGAAGTGCATGGCAGCGGACCGAACCGATATTGGAAATTGAACGAAGCGGGCGGAATCCTCGACCTCTGGGCAGCCGAGGAAGAGCCGCCAAAACGCGTAACGAGTCTGTACGTGTGGAGCAGGTCCTCGCAGGATCTGCTTCAGAAACTCCCCGAGCTCGACCGGCTCGATCGTAAATGGGCTGTTGGCGGGACCGCGGCGGCGAACCTTTACGCGCCGACATTGAGCAGCGATCCGGAGCTGCCGGTCTGGGTCAACGCTAGTTTGCCC
>CAWCKP010000005.1:0-478971 GCA_963796165.1 uncultured Acidobacteriota bacterium | reverse complement strand
CCCCCCCCCCCCCCCCCCCCCCCCCCCCCCCCCCCCCCCCCCCCAAAAACACACACACACACACACACACACACACACACACACACACACACACACACACACTCCGTTCATCAATCACCAGTGTGGTCAACCTCAACCAATTGTGGTGATGAAGCTCAGTTTTTGAAGCGACAACGCCCCGTCGCCAACCTGTACTTCGAAGGTCTAGCGGTAAAGGCAAGGAAATTGAACTAGGACTTATCAGACATACCTCAACTCATATATAATGCTGCATGCTTGAACAGCCCGTCGATCAGTAGCACCGCTAGGAAGTACGCTATGGCCAGCGACGCGGTCCACCATGGCGACGACCACAAACCGAAAAGTTCACTACGTGAAGAGGATGAGGACGAAGAGAGCGACCGAAAGCCACTTGTTCCGCAGCGCCCTTGGCCAGTTGAACCGCGGACGAAACAGTCCACGCGCGGCATTGCGCACCAGCATAAACGGACATGCCAGGCAAAAGAAGTTACCAGCACAAAGCAACACGAAGACCAGCGCTCCCCGGAAGTGGACCCAGGTGTGCACGGTCGCACATTCTTCGGCGCCAACGTGGGGCCGAGCAGTCCGTGCAGGATCATCACCACCGCAACCACCAGCAACGGGATCTGCAGAACAGTGCGGGAATGCTGCCAACGCAGGAAACGGCCGATGAACGGAACGCGAAGCAGATCGAAGCGGGGCGCATCCACGGACAACAGCGCCGGATTGGAAGATTGGGTACCCACTGAACTTGATTGAACTTACGTCGCCCGAATATGTTGCAGCTCCACTTGGCGGTCAAAGCTCTCGCCGCTGGCCAACGTGATATGGAAGACGACGATCCAGTCGCCCAACATATTGAGATCGAGTGTACCGCGATATTGGCCCGGAGCGATTTCCCGGGCTTCGCCAAAGACCGGACTCATTCCTGGGTGAGACATGTCACCTTCGAGTGAAATCCGCGCTCCAGCCAGCCGCTGGTCATTTCGGCCGGTCAGAACAACGGTGAAGGTGTTGAGACCTACGCGAGGCGGCTTTGGATCGCTTTCGTAGGCAAACGCGACGTCATGCTTGGCCGATGAGGACCTCGCACAGCCGGCCGATTGAAGGCTCGCCAGCAAGAGCACGGCAAAAACAGAAAGGCCGAAGCGGCGATGATTGCCAACCATGAGCATGCTTCGCCTTGGTAATACCACGAGACTTGGGTCGCGAAAAGGAATCGCTACGCGGCCAGGGCTGCCGCGCTCTTTTCGTTTTTATCCCACTGGCAAGAGCAAGCAGACATGCCTTCCTCTCCCTGGGGCGGAAACATGTGGTAATACATCCCGATCACCATGGGGATAAACACGATCGAGTTGTAGAAGAGATGCAGCTCGACGCGAGGGATGAACAACTGCAGAACGCTACACGGCACCGGTTTGCCCCAGAAATTATGATGGGTGGTCGCCTGGATGAGCAGCAGCAAGTGCTCGATGTGATGCCAGAATTGAATGACCAGCGCCACCGTCCACCACATGCGGCCCGTGCCGGTAAAACCCTTGCGCAACACCCAAATTCCGATAAGCATCACTAGCGCATAGCCGTAATGCAGTGTTTCGGACTTAATCAGCCAGGGATACCACAGGCCCACCAGGCCAAGGGCCTTGGGAATCGGCCATCCCAGCACATAAATCTGATAGGCCTGAACCAGGTGCTCCGCCCAGTGCGCCAGCACCACCGCCATGAATATCTGCAACGCGCGCTCGTGCCACTGCGCGTTGAGTCTGTCGTAGATGCTGGAGCCGGAGGCCGCCGGGAAGTGTGTGCTGTGAATCGCAGGAGTGGAGACCGCCATGGCGTTGCCCTCCGAAGTCTAAGGAACCAAGCGACAAATGCGAAACGGCTCTGCCGATGCTGGCACATGGTCGTTGGGACTATCAATAGTATATTCATATTAGAGTCAACCACGCGATTCGCGAGAACAATTACGAATAATCATATTGACGCGTCCCGCCGAGCGGTCGAGAATACGCGGGGCCCTGCGTCACATAGCGATCCGGCGGCCCGAACAATCATTCTGAAAATGGGGGAACTAGAAAATGCCTGAGAAAGACGTGATCGGAAACCAGAAGCAGATTTTGCAAAACCAGAAAGCGATACTCGCGAACCAGGCCGTTCTGAAGGCCAATCAGGGAACGATCAAGAAAAACCAGGCCGCCATTTTGAAGAATCAAAAGCAAATCCTGGGGAAACTGAAATAACTCTTCTCTTCGAACCCCTCTTGCCTGTCTGGCGCGAGCCTGCTAGCTCGCGCCGCGTTTAGACCTTGGCCGGAAAGTAGTGAAGCCGGCCATTTCCTTTTTCTTCCTCGCCAGCCGCCGTGATTCGGCGCACCCATTGCCCGGCTCCGCTCTGCGACCCACCTAGTATCTTTCGATTATTGCGCTATCGCTGATGCTCAATAGAATGAACGGCACTTTTATTGTTTGAGCCTCGGACGCCACCGCGGAGGCCGAAAAATTTCGCAGCGTAGAAGACTGCCCGCAATGCGCATTTCTGCCGATGGGTGTGTGCATTCGCGGCTAATGGTGCCCACGCGGCGCGCGTTTGCGCTGCCTGAACTCACTGAGAACTGGAGAGCCCGTGAAGAGTTTTCTCGTATGTTTGGTACTGCTGCTGGCCGCAACCGCGATCCACGCACAAGATTCCGATACCCAGCCGATCCAATTGGGAGACGTCACTTTTTCCGGCAGCATCCGCGAAAGAGTCGAAACCTGGGACTGGTTTGAGCCGGCCAGCGGCCACAATCTCTACACCTACTCAGGAACCGTGGTTCGTTTCGGATTTTCAGCAGTGCACGATCGCTACGACTGGAACTTGGAGTTTGAGTCGCCCATTCTGCTGGGCCTTCCCACCCACGCAGCGAATCCGTCGCCGCTGGGCCAATATGGGTTGGGTGGATCTTATTACGCTGCCAACGATAACCACAGCAATGCCGCTTTTATTTTTCCGAAGCAGGCCTTCATTCGGATAAAGGGTGCGCATCAGAGCGTGCGGATTGGCCGCATGGAGTTCAACGATGGCGGCGAAGTCACGCCCGAAGATCCCACTTTGGCTTCGCTGAAGGCCGACCGAATCAGCTCACGATTGATCGGTAACTTCGGATTCTCGGACGTGATGCGAAGCCTGGACGGCGTGCAATATCTGTATGGCAACGGTCCATGGACTTTTACCGCTCTCAGCGCGATACCCACCCGCGGCGTGTTTCAAGTGGATGGCTGGGGATGGGTGAAAACGCCGGTTAGCTATGTGGCTTTGACGCGCGAGAGTAATTCCGCGCACCTCAACGAGGAGTGGCGCATTTTCGGAATTTATTACAACGACGACCGCCACGTCGTGAAGACCGACAACCGCTCCGCTGCCGCGAAAGCCCACGATTTCGGCGGCATCAACATCGGTACCTATGGTGGACACTTCATTTTGGTGGCTCCTACTTCCTCCGGATCGTTTGACCTGCTTGGCTGGGGCGCGCTGCAGAGCGGCACTTGGGGCGAACTTACTCAGAAGTCCGGCGCCGGCACCCTCGAAGCGGGCTGGCAGCCGAAATTCGGCAATGGCGTGCGTCCGTGGTTTCGAGGTGGCTACTACTATTCCAGCGGCGATGGCAACCCTAAGGACAACACGCACACTACGTTCTTCGCCATACTCCCCACTCCTCGGACCTATGCGCGCTTTCCGTTCTTCAATTCCATGAACCTTACCGACGAGTTCGGAGAAGTGATGCTCCGTCCGGGCAAGATCCTCACCATACGCAGCGACGTGCACTCACTATCGCTAAGCAACAAGAATGATTTGTGGTACTCGGGCGGAGGCGCGTTCCAACCTTCCACCTTCGGTTTCAACGGCAGGCCATCGAATGGCGCCACCTCATTGGCGACGCTGTACGACATCAGCGGCGACTTTAAGATGAGGCACGGGTTCTCGGTTGGCTTGTACTTCGGATATGCGGTGGGCGGCGAAGTCATCAAGAAGATTTACCCGGTTGACTCCAACGGCGCGCTCGGTTTTACCGAGCTGACTTACTGTTTCTAGTTCCTGGCTGGGAACACCGCTTGACTTAGGAAGTACCCAACGCGGAGGCTTCTCCAATAGGGATGTAAGAACGACTAGATACAAGATATTCGTTAAGCTCACCCGCTATTTCTCTAGCTAGTGACTCGCAGCTAGTGGGTTTGGATTATGGTGTGGCGCCTGCTTCTCTCCTAAGATTCCCGCTCTTACTGCTTGGCGAATGATTCATAACGTCTAGGGGTGGGAACGGGTTCTCTAAAAAGCCTGCAGGGTTTGTCGTTTTGACGCTGCACTCTTTCAGCCGGAGCAGCAGCGGCGCTTAGCTACGACTTACACCCTGTTCCCATGCCGCAAAGGCATTGGATGTCCCCGCACGATCGCATCACCACACTCTTTTCGCGCCCTCGATCACAGTGCGCAGTTCCCGACTTCCAGTTGTGTCTAAGGTTGCACGTGGGTTTTGCCTTTTGTGTAGGTATTGCAGGTGGATAGCACCCTTCGGCTCTAAGGGTGCGGTTCCCGGCTTCCGGTTGCGCCTTTGGGGAAGCCTCGATGTATGGCCTCGCGAGAACTTTGGGTCCGCGCAGACGGATCGTCTACATTGCGGCGACGACGCCAGACGGAAACGCGGGCCGGGCCTGTCGCCTACGCTCTGGTTCTATTGCGTGTGCTGGTTGTAGTTCGGGTATTGCGGTTTATGCGGTTCCGGTGCCGGATGCTTGGCCAATTCCTCTAGCGCCAGACCCACGGCCTTCTCTAGTTGCGGGTCGTGACCTTCGCTGACCGGCTGGGGGTCCATGTCCACTTCGTAGTCCGGCTGCACGCCATGGTTCTCTACGTCCCATTGGCCTTGCGGATTAAAGAAGGCGAAGCTGGGCGAGGTGACCCGGCCGCCGTCCATCAGCACCGGGATACCGCCAATTCCCACCAAGCCGCCCCAAGTGCGTTTGCCGACCAGTGGCCCCAGTTGTGCTTCGCGGAAGTACCAAGGCATAGCGTCGCCGCCCGAGCCCGAGAATTCATTGGTGATCATCACCTTGGGCCCCAGGATCGAGGCCTGCGGGGTGCGGTAGATCGCTCCGTAGCGGGGAGCCCACCAACTCATCAACGTGCGCTTCATCGCGTCGATGATGTAGTCGGCGGCTTGTCCGCCACTGTTGAACCGCTCATCAATCACCGCGCCTTGCTTATCGAGCTGCGCGAAGTAGTAACGGTTAAAGTTCGTCAGACCGCCCAGCGCGGTGTCCGGCAAATAGACGTACGCCAGCTTTCCGCCGCTCAGCTCCTGCACCTTGCGCCGGTTGGCCTCGATCCACGCCAGGTTGCGTAGATTCAGGTCCGCGCCGATCGGCGTTACAGTGAGGTCGTGTGCGCCCTTTCCGCTCGCGTCCGACGCGATCTTCAGCACCACCTGGGTTCCCGCGGTGCCCTCCAGCAAACGCTGAATGTCATCGGTGCCGCGCAAATCCTCACCACCAATGGCGAGGATGAAATCTCCTGCAGCGACTTTCAATCCCGGCTCGGCTAGCGGAGCATGCGCCTCCGGATTCCAGTGCTCACCGGTGTAGATCCGCTTGATCCGGTAACGCCCGTCGACGATCTCGTAGTCGGCCCCCAGCAGACCGCCCGGCACGTGATTCGGGCGGGGAATCGTTCCACCAAAGCCGCGCAGATGCCCGATCGAGAAGTCGCCCAGCATTTCCTGGAAGAGATAATTCAGATCGCTGCGCGAGCCCACTTCCTCCAGATACGGTTTGAACTTCGCTTCTTCCGCCACCGTGTCCACGCCGTGATAGTGCGGATCGTAGAAGAAGCTGCGCTCGATCTGCCATATCTCATGAAACATCTGCCGCCACTCAGCGCGCGGATCCACGCGGACTTCCATGCGCGACAAATCCAATTTGCCTTCGCCCGGTTTGACCGGCGCATCGGCGGGAACGATCACAAACGTTGGCGCCGGGCCGATGGCTTGCGGATCATCCGATTCGGGGTGGGCCATTTCCAGCAGCATCTTTTTGCCGTCGAATGAAAGATCGAATCCGGCGAGGTGATCGCCCAGCTTCTCGGACTTTTTCGTTTTCAGCTCGAAGCGCGTCAACGTCTGGCCGCGGTCGGCCCCGAATCTTCCCCCACCTTCCAGCAGATAAAGCGTGCCGTCCTTGCCCGCCTCCAGATCGCTGTAACCGGCGGGAGGAAGGGGAAGCGCGACCACGCGATCCTCGATATGTTCGAGATCGATCTTCACCGGCTTTGCTTTCTCCGGTTTTTCGGATTTCTCCGGCGTACCTCCTTCATCGGACTTCTTGCCAGCATCGGACTTGTCTTTATCCTTGTCGCCGTGTTCGTCGGCGGAGTCCTTCTTTGTCCCTTGTTGTCGTTGGCGTCTTGGCGCCGGGGACTTCTCGTCTTCACTTTGCGGCGCAACCGGGAGAAGGCGTATCCGCAGCCAGTGCGAGCCCGTCCACGCTGCGGGTGACGTAAACGCGTCGCTGCTCATGTCCAGCCCGCTTGTGGACGTGCCGTAATTCGTGCTTTCGGTGAAGTAGAGATACTTACCGCCGCGGTCAAACGCGGGGAAGCGAACATCGCTCATGCCATCGGTGATCTGCGTGCTCTTTCCCGACGCGACGGAGTACAGCAACAGCGCATGGAACCGGTTGGCGACCGACTGCGTATAGGCGAGCCATTTCGAGTCCGGCGACCAGGCCGCGTCATAGTCTCCGTCGTTAACGACCGCCTTGTCGATCACCGCGGCCTTGCCGGTCGCCGTGTCCAGTTGCCAAATCTCCATTTTATTGTCGTGGAAGGCGATCCGCTTTGAGTCCGGCGACCATACTGGATGGAAATAATATGTCGGGTCGTTCGCCAGCGGAAACTTCTTCACTTCGCCCGCGCCAGTCTGGCTGCTGATGTGCAGCGCATATTGGCCCGACTCATCCGAGAAATAGGCAATGCTCTGCCCGTCCGGCGACCATGCCGGATCGCGCTCCATCACCCCCGGGGTATTGGTGATATCCCGGGTCGTGCTTGCTTTTGCTGGGACGGTGAGGATGTCGCCATGCGCCTCGAAGACCGCGCGCACCCCGGTGGGCGAGATGGCATAGTTCGGATCTCGCGATCCACCGGCGAAATACGCGCGCGCACATCCGGCAGGTCCGCGCTTAGGTCCACGCTATCGGGTGCGTCTGGCCGCTGGCGGTATCGTACAGAAAGAGCTCGCCGAACCGGTCGTAGACGATGCCGCCCTGTCCCGCGCTCGCCGAACGAATATCCGCACCGTCGTTCTTCACCACTTCCTTCACCGACTTGCTGGCAGGGTCAAAACGAAACAGCGATACCGCCCCATTGCGGTCGGAAAGAAAATAGACCTGCTTGTCAACCCACACCGGATTGAAGTCATTCGATTTTTCGCGCGGAACCTTCACCACCTCCAGGGTCGCCATGTCCGCAATCCATACCGAGCTTGCCAGTCCGCCGCGGTAGTTTTTCCACGCAACATATGCGGAATAATTGAAGCCCGATGCGCCGCCCACGGGCGAGTAGGCAAAGTATTTTCCGTCCGCCGAAAACTTGCCGGAGAAGGCCATCGGCAGCGGCAGCGCGGTGGCCAGCCCGCCGTTCACCGAGACCTTGAACAGTTTTGTATAGCGCCCGCTGCCGCTTTCGCGATTCGACCGGAAGATCACGTCCTTTCCGTCCGGCGTCCACCCCACGGCGGAATCCACTGCGGGATGATAGGTGAGGCGCTTCGGGAACTCCGCCGGTTGCCGGGACCACAAAGACATCCGTATTGCCGTCGTATTCGCCGGTGAAGGCGATCATGCTGCCATCGGGCGAGAACACCGGGTCGGTCTCAATGCCGGTCCCGGTTGTCAGGCGAGAGGCGTGGCCGCCATTGCGGTCCACCGTCCACAAATCGCCGGCATAAGAGAAGACGATCAGATTGCCGTTGAACGCCGGCCGCTGCAACAGTGGGTGCGAAGCCTGAGCGGCGATCGCCGAGCGGGCAAAGCGCGGCGAAAATCACGACAAAAATCAGGCGAATCAAGCGCATCGGTTTTTCTCCATTATTTATTCGCGGGTAATAATAGCCCAATTTGATGAGTCCTTAGTAGTTCAAGCCAAGCCGAAATGGTAAAGCGGGTGCGCGGTGTGTCGTGCGATGTGTCCTCCGCTTGGGCTTATCCGAAAATTGTTGCTGTGGGCTTGCCAGTTTTTGCTATTGTTGACGTTACGGGTAGCAAAGCAGCGTCAGACTGGCTGCAGTGGCCACCGCGCGGATAGGGGAACTGGGACTCGCCGCGCTCTTGGTCCGTTTTGGGCGTCCTGAACGGCTCGTCGGCCACTCTAAATGCTAAACACCCCACTTGTCGGATAAAGCACAAGTCACGCCGTTTGCTCGTTGGGTTCCCGGTGCAATGCTGAAATCTATTCTTACCGTCCCCGCCCCGGAGGAATTATGCGCGTCGTTTTAAAAGCAGTCCTTGGCACCGCTTGCATGGCCCTAACCGCCGTGTCGTCGGTCCCGGCCCAGCAGGCCAGCCCCGACCAATCGGCCGACCGTGTCTTCCAGCGCGAAGCCCAGGAAGTCACCGCCCTGAAACAGTACTCGCCGGTGATGGAGCTCTACGTCCAGGACCTGAAGAGCGATCAGGGGCACTTGGCCCCGGAAGCCGACCACTATTACCTGGGGCGTGCGGTGCTTGCCCAGGGGCAGATGCAGGGCGAGAACGGGGCCAGCCTCAACGCCAAGAAGGACAAAAAGGAAGAGAAGAAAGAAAGGGAGGAAATCAGCGCCGAGAAGATCGACAAGAAACATGCGCCCGGGATGATTGGCGAACTGGCCGGCGCTTTTCCCAAGGAATCGGTGCAGCAAGGCTTTATGAAGTTGATTTATGTCGATCCCCTGGGCTTCGATTGAAGCCGCTACAACCGGATTACGTTCGCCGGGAATTTTTGGGAGAAGTGCGGTGCTTGGTGTTCGATGCCATGGTGGTGCCGGGGCTGAAAGGGCCGCATTTTCAGGGACGAATTTGGGTGGAGGATCACGATTACACCATCGTCCGTTTTAACGGCGAGTATTTCGGGGACCAGGGCAAGATCAGGGGCTTTGGGCTGCGGCTGGATAGCTGGCGCGAGAACATCGCGCCGAGCGGTGTTTCCCCGGCTACATTTTCAGCGTGCTTTCCGATCCCAAAAAGGGGCTAGCGCGATTTGAGGCGCAGACTACTTTCTGGAGCTATAACCCCAAGCGGCCACGCACCGAAGCGGATCGCACCGAAGAAGAGAGCCGCGCGCACAGGACCGCGAACACGAAGATGAAGCGATGGACCGCATGGAATCCGCGGCCCTACTCGCGCCGGCTGGGAGGTGGGCAGGTCTGGAGCAAGCACCTGAACAGTCGAGGTACCACAGTACCGTATTGCTCCAGGACCTTGTCCACCTCCCCAGCCGGCGCGAGTAGGGCCGCGGATTCCATGCGGTCCATCGCTTCATCTTCGTGTTCGCGGTCCTGTGCACGCAGGCTCTCTTCTTCGGTGCGATCCGCTTCGGTGCGTGGCCGCTTGGGGTTATAGCTCCAGAAAGTAGTCTGCGCCTCAAATCGCGCTAGCCCCTTTTCGGGATCGGACAGCACGCTGAAAATGTAGCCGGGGGCCCACACGCTCGGCGCGATGTTCTCGCGCCAGCTATCCAGCCGCAGCCCAAAGCCCCTGATCTTGCCCTCGTCCCCGAAATACTCGCCGTTAAAACGGACGATGGTGTAATCGTGATCCTCCACCCAAATTCGTCCCTGAAAATGCGGCCCTTTCAGCCCCGGCACCACCATGGCATCGAACACCAAGCACCGCACTTCTCCCAAAAATTCCCGGCGAACGTAATCCAGTTTGTAGCGGCTACGATCGAAGCCCAGGGGATCGACATAAATCAACTTCATAAAGCCTTGCTGCACCGATTCCTTGGGAAAAGCGCCGGCCAGTTCGCCAATCATCCCGGGCGCATGTTTCTTGTCGATCTTCTCGGCGCTGATTTCCTCCCTTTCTTTCTTCTCTTCCTTTTTGTCCTTCTTGGCGTTGAGGCTGGCCCCGTTCTCGCCCTGCATCTGCCCCTGGGCAAGCACCGCACGCCCCAGGTAATAGTGGTCGGCTTCCGGGGCCAAGTGCCCCTGATCGCTCTTCAGGTCCTGGACGTAGAGCTCCATCACCGGCGAGTACTGTTTCAGGGCGGTGACTTCCTGGGCTTCGCGCTGGAAGACACGGTCGGCCGATTGGTCGGGGCTGGCCTGCTGGGCCGGGACCGACGACACGGCGGTTAGGGCCATGCAAGCGGTGCCAAGGACTGCTTTTAAAACGACGCGCATAATTCCTCCGGGGCGGGGACGGTAAGAATAGATTTTAGCATTGCACCGGGAACCCAACGAGCAAACGGCGTGACTTGTGCTTTATCCGACAAGTGGGGTGTTTCTAAGCATTTAGAGTGGCCGACGAGCCGTTCAGGACGCCCAAAACGGAACCAAGAGCGCGGCGAGTCCCCAGTTCCCCTATCCGCGCGGTGGCCACTGCAGCCAGTCTGACGCTGCTTTGCTACCCGTAACGTCAACAATAGCAAAAACTGGCAAGCCCACAGCAACAATTTTCGGATAAGCCCAAGCGGAGGACACATCGCACGACACACCGCGCACCCGCTTTACCATTTCGGCTTGGCTTGAACTACTAAGGACTCATCAAATTGGGCTATTATTACCCGCGAATAAATAATGGAGAAAAACCGATGCGCTTGATTCGCCTGATTTTTGTCGTGATTTTCGCCGCGCTTTGTCCGCTGGCGATCATCGCTCAGTCTTCGCACCCACTGTTGCAGCGGCCCGCGTTCAACGGCAATCTCGTCGCGTTTTCTTATGCCGGCGATTTGTGGACGGTGGACCGCAATGGCGGTCGCGCTGCTCGCCTGACCACCGGGACCGGCATTGAGACCGACCCAGTGTTCTCGCCCGACGGCAGCATGATCGCCTTCACCGGCGAATACGACGGCAATACGGATGTCTTCGTGGTACCGGCAACCGGCGGTGTTCCCAAGCGCCTCACCTATCATCCCGCAGTGGATGCCGCGGTGGGCTGGACGCCGGACGGAAAGGACGTGATCTTCCGGTCCAACCGCGAGAGCGACAGCGGGCGCTACACAAAGTTGTTCAAGGTCTCGCTGAACGGGGGGCTGGCCACCGCGCTGCCGCTGCCCATGGCCTTCTCCGGCAAGTTTTCGGCGGACGGAAAATACTTTGCATATTCGCCCGCGGGCGGCGCATCGGGCTTCAATTATTCCGCATATGTTTCGTGGAAAAACTACCGCGGCGGACTGGCAAGTTCGGTATGGATTGCGGACATGGCGACCCTGGATGTGGTGAAGGTTCCCGCGGGAACGGTCGAATGACTTCAATCCGGTGTGGGTCGACAAGCAAGTCTATTTTCTTTCCGATCGCAATGGGGCGGTATCGCTGTTTCAGTTTTGACCCAGCCAGAAATCCGTAACAGAAGTGGTGAAGAATGACGGCGCGGATATTCGTTCGGCGAGCGCGGGGCCGGGCGGCATCGTCTACGACCGGTTCGGCGAGCTCTTTCTGTACGACACGGCCAGCGGCCAGACGCACCCGATCAGCTGTGGACGTCAGCGCGGACCTGCCGGATGTGCGGGCACGTATTTCGCCGGTGGATCGCGATATCCAGACTATGCCATCTCGCCTACCGGGCTGCGCGCGGTGTTTGAAGCGCACGGCGACATCCTCACCGTCCCGGCAAAACAGAGCACGACGCGGGATATCACCAATACTCCGGGGGTGATGGAGCGCGAGCCGGCGTGGTCGCCGGATGGGCAGAGCATCGCGTATTTCTCCGACGAGTCGGGCCAGTATGCGCTGCACATCAGCAGGCAGACCGGCGCGGGCGAAGTGAAGAAGTTTCCGCTGGCGAACGACGCGACATATTATTTCCGATCCGAATATGGTCACCGGACTCAAAGCTGATCGCCTTCCACGACAATAAGATGGAAATTTGGCAGCTGGACACGGTGACGGGCAAGGCCGCGGTGATCGACAAGGCCGTTGTTGACGACGGAGACTATGACGCGTCATGGTCGCCGGACTCGAAGTGGCTCGCGTATACTCAGTCGGTCTCGCCAACCGGTTCCATGCGCTGTTTCTGTACTCCGTAGGGTCCGGCAAGAGCGCGCAGATCACCGACGGCACCAGCGATGTTCGCTTCCCCGCGTTTGACCGCGGCGGGCAGTACCTCTACTTCACGGAAAGCACGAATTACGGCACGACCACAAGCGGGCTGGACATGAGCAGCGACGCGTTTGACGTAACGCGCAGCGTGTACGGGCTCGCGCTGGCGGCGGATACGCCTTCTCCGGTTGCGCCGCAAAGTGAAGACGAGAAGGTCGGCGCCCGACGCCAGACAAGGACAAGCAGAAGGATTCCGGCGACGAGCACGCCGATAAGGACAAGTCCGATGCGGCGAAGAAATCGGATGAGGCAGGCAAGCAGGAGAAAACGGAAAAGGCCGGAGAAGCCGAAGCCGGTGAAGATCGATCTCGAACGCCTGGAGGATCGCGCCGTCGCGCTACCGCTGCCTCCACGCGACTATACAGGTCTGGCGGCGGGCAAGGAAGGCACGCTTTATCTGCTGTGGAGGAGTTGCGCGGCGACCGCGGCCAGACGCTGACGCGCTTCGAGCTGAAGACGAAGAAATCCGAGAAGCTGGCCGAACACGTCGCGGGATTCGATCTTTCATTCGACGGGAACAAAATGCTGCTGGAGATGACACGCGGCGAATCTGAAGGGCCGCAGGCGGCCGGCGGTCCTGCGCCTACGTTTGTGATCGTTCCCGCCGATGCGCCCGTCAAGCCCGGCGAAGGCAAACTGGATCTCTCCGGAATGGAAGTTCGCGTCGATCCGCGGGCCGAGTGGCGGCAGATGTTTCACGAGATATGGCAGATGGAGCGCAGTTTCTTCTACGATCCGCACTATCACGGCGTCGACACGGTTGCGGCGGAAGCGAAGTACAGGCCCTATCTGGACGAGGTTGGCTCGCGCAGCGATCTGAATTATCTATTTCAGGAGATGCTGGGCGACTTCTCGATCGGGCATCTGCGCGGCGGCGGTGGAACGATTCCACATCCGAATCGCGTGCCGGGCGGCCTGCTGGGCGCCGACTACGAGATCGTCAACGGGCGGTACAGGATAAAGCGGATCTACACGGGCGAGCACTGGAATCCGCAGGCGCATGCGCCGCTGGCGGAGCCGGGAGTGAAAGTCGCGGAAGGAGATTTCATCCTGGCCGTCGGCGGCCAGGACCTGAGCGGTTCCGACGACATTCAGCGCTTGCTGGAAGGCACGGCGGGAACACAGGTGGTGTTGAAGATCGCCTCCGATGCGAACGGCAAAGATGCGCATGACGTTACGGTGACGCCGATCGCTGCCGATGTCACTCTGCGCAACCTGGCATGGATCGAGGCGAACCGGCGCAAAGTTCAGGAACTGAGCGGCGGAAAGCTGGCCTATGTATATCTGCCGGACACGGGGATCGGCGGCTTGACGAATTTCAACCGCTACTACTTCGCGCAACTCGACAAGCAAGGGGCCGTGATTGACGAGCGCTTCAACAGCGGCGGGCAGGCGGCGGACTACATCATCCACGCGATGCAGCGCACGCTGATGAGCTGGTGGGCTCCGCGCTATGGAGCGATCTACCGCACTCCGCAGGCTTCGATCCTGGGACCCAAGGTGATGATCACCAACGAATTCTCGGGCTCGGGCGGCGATGCAATGCCGTGGTACTTCCGGGAAGCGCAACTGGGCCCGCTGGTCGGCAAGCGCACGTGGGGTGGATTGGTCGGAATCGGCGGAATCCCAACACTGATGGACGGCGGCCAGGTGACCTCGCCCAGCTTTGGATTCTTCAATCCGCAGGGTCAATGGGATGTGGAAAACCACGGCGTACAGCCGGATTACGAAGTGGACATGGAGCCGAAGCCGGTCAGCGAGGGTCACGATCCGCAGCTTGAAAAAGCTGTGAGCCTGGCGCTGGACGAACTGGCGAAGCACCCTGTGCCGGAACCGCATAAGCCGCAGTATCCGAACTACAACCAGCACACGCAATAGAACCGAGAGCGTAGGCGACAGGCCCGGCCCGCGTTTCCGTCTGGCGTCGTCGCCGCAATGTAGACGATCCGTCTGCGCGGACCCAAAGTTCTCGCGAGGCCATACATCGAGGCTTCCCCAAAAGCGCAACCGGAAGCCGGGATCAGTACTCTGAGAGCCGAAAGGTGCTATCCACCTGCAATACCTACACAAAAGGCAAAACCCACGTGCAACCTTAGACACAACTGCAAGTTGGGAACTGCGCACTGTGATCGAGGGCGCGAAAAGAGTGTGGTGATGCGATCGTGCGGGGACATCCAATGCCTTTGCGGCATGGGAACAGGGTGTAAGTCGAGCCTAAGCGCCGCTGCTGCTCCGGCTTATTAGTGCAGCGTCAAAACGACAAACCCTGCAGGCTTTTTAGAGAACCCGTTCCCACCCTGAGACGTTATGAATCATTCGCCAAGCAGTAAGAGCGGGAATCTTAGGAGAGAAGCAGGCGCCACACCATAATCCAAACCCACTAGCTGCGAGTCACTAGCTAGAGAAATAGCGGGTGAGCTTAACAATTCTTGTATTTAGTCGTTGATACATCCCTATTGGAGAAGCCTCCGCGTTGGGTACTTCCTAAGTCAAGCGGTGTTCCCAGCCAGGAACTAGAAACAGTAACTAGCTCGGTAAAACCGAGCGCGCCGTTGGAGTCAACCGGGTAAATCTTCTTGATGACTTCGCCGCCCACCGCATATCCGAAGTACAAGCCAACCGAGAACCCGTGCCTCATCTTAAAGTCACCGCTGATGTCGTACAGCGTCGCCAATGAGGTGGCGCCATTCGATGGCCTGCCGTTGAAACCGAAGGTGGAAGGTTGGAACGCGCCTCCGCCCGAGTACCACAAATCATTCTTGTTGCTTAGCGATAGTGAGTGCACGTCGCTGCGTATGGTGAGGATCTTGCCCGGACGGAGCATCACTTCTCCGAACTCGTCGGTAAGGTTCATGGAATTGAAGAACGGAAAGCGCGCATAGGTCCGAGGAGTGGGGAGTATGGCGAAGAACGTAGTGTGCGTGTTGTCCTTAGGGTTGCCATCGCCGCTGGAATAGTAGTAGCCACCTCGAAACCACGGACGCACGCCATTGCCGAATTTCGGCTGCCAGCCCGCTTCGAGGGTGCCGGCGCCGGACTTCTGAGTAAGTTCGCCCCAAGTGCCGCTCTGCAGCGCGCCCCAGCCAAGCAGGTCAAACGATCCGGAGGAAGTAGGAGCCACCAAAATGAAGTGTCCACCATAGGTACCGATGTTGATGCCGCCGAAATCGTGGGCTTTCGCGGCAGCGGAGCGGTTGTCGGTCTTCACGACGTGGCGGTCGTCGTTGTAATAAATTCCGAAAATGCGCCACTCCTCGTTGAGGTGCGCGGAATTACTCTCGCGCGTCAAAGCCACATAGCTAACCGGCGTTTTCACCCATCCCCAGCCATCCACTTGAAACACGCCGCGGGTGGGTATCGCGCTGAGAGCGGTAAAAGTCCATGGACCGTTGCCATACAGATATTGCACGCCGTCCAGGCTTCGCATCACGTCCGAGAATCCGAAGTTACCGATCAATCGTGAGCTGATTCGGTCGGCCTTCAGCGAAGCCAAAGTGGGATCTTCGGGCGTGACTTCGCCGCCATCGTTGAACTCCATGCGGCCAATCCGCACGCTCTGATGCGCACCCTTTATCCGAATGAAGGCCTGCTTCGGAAAAATAAAAGCGGCATTGCTGTGGTTATCGTTGGCAGCGTAATAAGATCCACCCAACCCATATTGGCCCAGCGGCGACGGATTCGCTGCGTGGGTGGGAAGGCCCAGCAGAATGGGCGACTCAAACTCCAAGTTCCAGTCGTAGCGATCGTGCACTGCTGAAAATCCGAAACGAACCACGGTTCCTGAGTAGGTGTAGAGATTGTGGCCGCTGGCCGGCTCAAACCAGTCCCAGGTTTCGACTTTTTCGCGGATGCTGCCGGAAAAAGTGACGTCTCCCAATTGGATCGGCTGGGTATCGGAATCTTGTGCGTGGATCGCGGTTGCGGCCAGCAGCAGTACCAAACATACGAGAAAACTCTTCACGGGCTCTCCAGTTCTCAGTGATTTCAGGCAGCGCAAACGCGCGCCGCGTGGGCACCATTAGCCGCGAATGCACACACCCATCGGCAGAAATGCGCATTGCGGGCAGTCTTCTACGCTGCGAAATTTTTCGGCCTCCGCGGTGGCGTCCGAGGCTCAAACAATAAAAGTGCCGTTCATTCTATTGAGCACCAGCGATAGCGCAATAATCGAAAGATACTAGGTGGGTCGCAGAGCGGAGCCGGGCAATGGGTGCGCCGAATCACGGCGGCTGGCGAGGAAGAAAAAGGAAATGGCCGGCTTCACTACTTTCCGGCCAAGGTCTAAACGCGGCGCGAGCTAGCAGGCTCGCGCCAAACAGGCAAGAGGGGTTCGAAGAGAAGAGTTATTTCAGTTTCCCCAGGATTTGCTTTTGATTCTTCAAAATGGCGGCCTGGTTTTTCTTGATCGTTCCCTGATTGGCCTTCAGAACGGCCTGGTTCGCGAGTATCGCTTTCTGGTTTTGCAAAATCTGCTTCTGGTTTCCGATCACGTCTTTCTCAGGCATTTTCTAGTTCCCCCATTTTCAGAATGATTGTTCGGGCCGCCGGATCGCTATGTGACGCAGGGCCCCGCGTATTCTCGACCGCTCGGCGGGACGCGTCAATATGATTATTCGTAATTGTTCTCGCGAATCGCGTGGTTGACTCTAATATGAATATACTATTGATAGTCCCAACGACCATGTGCCAGCATCGGCAGAGCCGTTTCGCATTTGTCGCTTGGTTCCTTAGACTTCGGAGGGCAACGCCATGGCGGTCTCCACTCCTGCGATTCACAGCACACACTTCCCGGCGGCCTCCGGCTCCAGCATCTACGACAGACTCAACGCGCAGTGGCACGAGCGCGCGTTGCAGATATTCATGGCGGTGGTGCTGGCGCACTGGGCGGAGCACCTGGTTCAGGCCTATCAGATTTATGTGCTGGGATGGCCGATTCCCAAGGCCCTTGGCCTGGTGGGCCTGTGGTATCCCTGGCTGATTAAGTCCGAAACACTGCATTACGGCTATGCGCTAGTGATGCTTATCGGAATTTGGGTGTTGCGCAAGGGTTTTACCGGCACGGGCCGCATGTGGTGGACGGTGGCGCTGGTCATTCAATTCTGGCATCACATCGAGCACTTGCTGCTGCTCATCCAGGCGACCACCCATCATAATTTCTGGGGCAAACCGGTGCCGTGTAGCGTTCTGCAGTTGTTCATCCCTCGCGTCGAGCTGCATCTCTTCTACAACTCGATCGTGTTTATCCCCATGGTGATCGGGATGTACTACCACATGTTTCCGCCCCAGGGAGAGGAAGGCATGTCTGCTTGCTCTTGCCAGTGGGATAAAAACGAAAAGAGCGCGGCAGCCCTGGCCGCGTAGCGATTCCTTTTCGCGACCCAAGTCTCGTGGTATTACCAAGGCGAAGCATGCTCATGGTTGGCAATCATCGCCGCTTCGGCCTTTCTGTTTTTGCCGTGCTCTTGCTGGCGAGCCTTCAATCGGCCGGCTGTGCGAGGTCCTCATCGGCCAAGCATGACGTCGCGTTTGCCTACGAAAGCGATCCAAAGCCGCCTCGCGTAGGTCTCAACACCTTCACCGTTGTTCTGACCGGCCGAAATGACCAGCGGCTGGCTGGAGCGCGGATTTCACTCGAAGGTGACATGTCTCACCCAGGAATGAGTCCGGTCTTTGGCGAAGCCCGGGAAATCGCTCCGGGCCAATATCGCGGTACACTCGATCTCAATATGTTGGGCGACTGGATCGTCGTCTTCCATATCACGTTGGCCAGCGGCGAGAGCTTTGACCGCCAAGTGGAGCTGCAACATATTCGGGCGACGTAAGTTAAATTAAGTTCAGTGGGTACCCAATCTTCCAATCCGGCGCTGTTGTCCGTGGATGCGCCCCGCTTCGATCTGCTTCGCGTTCCGTTCATCGGCCGTTTCCTGCGTTGGCAGCATTCCCGCACTGTTCTGCAGATCCCGTTGCTGGTGGTTGCGGTGGTGATGATCCTGCACGGACTGCTCGGCCCCACGTTGGCGCCGAAGAATCTTGCGACCGTGCTCACCTGGGTCCACTTCCGGGGAGCGCTGGTCTTGGTGTTGCTTTGTGCTGGTAACTTCTTTTGCCTGGCATGTCCGTTTATGCTGGTGCGCAATGCCGCGCGTCGACTGTTTCGTCCGCGGTTCAACTGGCCAAGGGCGCTGCGGAACAAGTGGCTTTCGGTCGCTCTCTTCGTCCTCATCCTCTTCACGTATGAACTTTTCGGTTTGTGGTCGTCGCCATGGTGGACCGCGTCGCTGGCCATAGCGTACTTCCTAGCGGTGCTACTGATCGACGGGCTGTTCAAGCATGCGGCGTTCTGCAAGTTCGTATGTCCGATTGGTCAGTTCAATTTCATTGCCTCTACACTCTCGCCACTCGAAGTACAGGTTCGCGATCAGGGCGTCTGTGATCGCTGCAAAACTAAGGACTGCATCCGCGGCCGCCGCGCGATTCCGACTAGCGAGTCTCTGGCAGCAGCCGGCGCTCCGGCGATCTCTGCACCGGTCGGAAATTCGTCCGGACTGGTGATTCTGAATCGGGGCTGCGAGCTGGCCCTGTATCTGCCGCGTAAAGTGGGAAACATGGATTGCACGTTCTGCCTGGATTGCGTGCACGCCTGCCCCCACGACAATATCGGCGTTTCCAGCCGGCCGCCGGCCGAGGAACTGACCATCGATCCGATTCGTTCGGGCATTGGCTACTTCTCTCGCCGGAAGGACATCGCGGCTCTGGCGATCGTTTTCAGTTTTGGCGCGCTGGTCAATGCGTTTGGCATGGTGAGTCCGGTGTACGCGGTGGAGGCTTGGCTGGGCCGCCTTCTTTCCGTCAGCCATGAAGCTCCGGTGCTGGGGATTATTTTCGCGTTCTTTCTGGTTGTCGAGCCGCTGGTGCTGCTGGGCGGCGCTGCGTGGCTGACGCGCGCGCTAGGCGGCAGTAGTCTGAAGCTGGTGCCTCTTGCAGTGCGCTACAGCTACGCGCTGGTTCCCTTGGGATTTGGAATGTGGCTGGCGCACTACGGGTTCCACTTCTTCACCGGCATTCTCACCATCGTGCCGGTTACCCAGACCGCTCTCGCTAGGCTCGGCGTGCATCTGTTCGGCGCGCCGCTTTGGAGGTGGACCGGCCTGCCGGTGCACGTTGTTCAACCCATCGAGTTGGGATTTCTTCTGCTGGGATTTGCCGGCTCGCTGCTGGTGGTACATCACCTGGCGGAAGAGGATTGTGCGCCGCATCCAATGCGCGCCTTTGTGCCGTGGGCGACGGTTTGCGTTTTTGTCGGCTTGGCTTCGGTCTGGCTGATGTTGCAGCCGATGGAAATGCGCGCGACGCTGATGGGCGGCTAGTGGATCACACAAGGTAAGGATGAAAGGAAATGGGAGAACTCGCGTGTTGCGAGCGGTGGCTCCATGGCTCCTGGCGGGCCTGTTGGGAGTGCTGGTCGCCCCGAGGGCCGCGGCGCACAATGGTCCGCCGTTTCCGATCATTACCGACCAGCGCGTGGGACCGTGCATCGTTTCGCTCTGGGCGCATCCGGATATTGGCACCGGAGCGTTCTACATCGTGGTCGATCCCGTACCGGGCGGCTCGATCCCCAAGGATCTCAAGATTCAGCTTGGTGTGCGGCCGGTGAGCGAGAGGCTTCCTGAGGTGGTGTATTCCGCATGGCTGGAAGATTTGCGCGGGCAAGTGGAATACAAGACGGAGGCCCAGTTTGACCGGCAAGATTATTTTAACGTCCGGCTGATTCTGGCTAGTTCGGCGGGCGGGGGCGAAGCGTTCTCGAGAGTGGAGGCCACTCCTCCCGGCTTTGGGCGCTGGGACTTGCTGCTATATCTCTTGCCGTTTCTGGGCGCCGGGTTTCTGTGGTTCACGGCCATCACCAAACGATACCGGCTGCGAAAAGCGTTGGCCCAGCAGGCCCGTTGAAGTTTTGCGGTTGCCCTTTTTGCATGAGAGACTAAGCGGCAAATCTGTGCGTCCGTTTTTGAATGCAGTGGAAGAAAAGAGAGAAATCACGTTGCGAATCGCGGTCCAAGTCGATCCGGCGATGGCCTACAGCGCACCTGCGATTCGCCCCGGCTTCCGCTCTTTCCACTTCCGGCGAGCGGCCTCGATACTGCTTTGTAGTGTGCTGTCGGTAAGCCTGTGTTCGTGCCGTTCCGCCAACACACTTCCCCAGAAATCCTCCAAGGAATACGCCGAAGCCGTTTCCGCTTTCTACATCGGGCTAGCCGCGCTGCAAGTGGGCGACGATGTGCACGCCGAAAGCAAACTTTCCGAAGCGACAACTCTGCTGCCGGGTGAGCCGGCGGGTTGGGCGAATTGGGGGGTGCTGGCGCTGCGCCAACGAAATCTGGATGCGGCGGGGCAGCGGTTTGAGCGAGCCAGCAAACTCGCGCCCAACAACGATCGCATCTATCAGCTTCGCGGGCTGCTGGAGAGTGCTCGGGGCAACTCCGCGAACGCGATCGCCGATTGGCGCAAAGCTGTTGCACTCGACCCGAACAACTACCGCGCCGCGTATCAGCTAGCCCAGGAAGTGGAACGCCAGTCGGACGCCAACAGCGACGCCGAATATCAGCAATTGATCCAAAAGATCCTGACGGCTCAGCCCGATAATCTCGCCGCTCAGCTCGAACTCGCTCGCATCGCCGCAAAGAGAGGAGACGCCGCAACCCTTCACTCCGTCTTGCTGCAGATTGCTCCGCGCTCCTCGAATTGGCCGCCGGAGGTGAAGACGCAACTGACTGCCCTGCAGACGGCTGCCAATGGGCCCGATCTGCACGCGGCAGCCACGCGAACTACTTTTCTGCGTAATACGCTCATGCGCGTCCCCGAATTTCGCGAGAGCCTCGCGGTGTTACAGGCCCCTGCAGGCGAAGAAGCGGAGCCGTTCACCCATTTCCTCCGCCTCCCGCAGCCGGACTTTTCGCCTGCGCCTCCCGACACTACTTTGACGTTTAGCTCACAACCGATTCCCAGTGGAGACACACACTGGACCTGGATTGGCGCAATTCAGCTCGGGAGCTCCGGAGCTCCGGTCATCGCGGAAGCCAACGCCCGGGAAGTGCGCCTCTCGACCGGCGCAGCATTTCCCTTCCCCGGTGGCCCATCTGGCACTGCGCCAAATCCCGAAGGCATCTTGCCGATCGATTTCAATTACGATTTCAAAACCGATCTGGTGCTCGCCGGCGCGGGCGGGATACGACTGATGCGGCAGGATGCGCCGGAGAAATTCACCGATGTCACCGTCGGCACGAAACTGCCCACGAGCGTCGTCAACGGGTCGTACACCGGCGCGTGGGCGGTGGATATCGAAGCCGATGGCGACCTGGACATCGTTCTTGGGAAGAAGGACGGTCCGCCGCAAGTGCTGCGAAACAACGGCGACGACACCTTCACAGTGATCCAACCTTTTCCCGGGGTGTTTGGGATTCGCGCATTTGCCTGGGCGGATTTCGATTCAGATGGCAATGCCGACGCGGCAATTGTCGATGGCGCCGGCCGGCTCCATATCTTTCACAACGAGCGCCAAGGCCAATTCAGCGAGGTTGCACTCCCGGCGAACCTACCGACAGTGAAAGCTCTCGGCGTCGCGGACACCGACAACGATGGCGTGCTGGATGTGGTCGCGGTCGAGTCCACCGGCGCGATCGCAAGCATCTCCTTCAACGAAAAGAGTGGATGGAAGGAAACGCCGCTGCTGCAAGTTCCCAATCCCGCAGCCAGTTTGGCGGGCGAGGTCCGTTTGCAGGTCGCCGACCTCGATAATAACGGCGCACTGGACCTCGTTCTCAGCTCGGTGGCGGCTCCGGGAGCCCAATCCAAAGCAACCCCGCTGATTTGGCTGGGGGATTCGACGTCAAAATTCTCACTTCTGGATCACGCCGGGGGACCAAGCACCATCTATGATATTGCCGATCTGACTGGCGGCGGGCGCCTTGACCTGCTCGGTTTCGACGCGCTCGGCAAGCCAGTCCAGGCCGCCAGTCATGGTTCCCAGAACTATCATTGGCAAGTGGTGCGGCCGCACGCGAAGCAAGCCGTTGGCGATCAACGCATCAATCCGTTCGGTGTCGGCGGCGAAATCGAAATTCGCGCGGGTCTGCTGGTCCAAAAACAACCCATCTACGGTCCACAGCTTCACTTTGGCCTCGGCAACCAGACCAGCACCGACGTGGTGCGCGTGGTTTGGCCGAACGGAACGGTGCGCGCCGAATTTGGAGTGCAAGCGGATCAGGAAGTGGTCACCGAGCAGCGGCTGAAAGCCTCGTGCCCATTTCTTTTCGCCTGGAATGGCAAGCGCATGGAATTCGTCAAGGATGCGGTGCCGTGGGGCTCCGCGATTGGTCTGCGCATCAACACCCTGGGCTCTGCGAAGATCGCGGCCACCGGCGAGTGGTACAAAATTGGCCGGGACCAGCTAGTCCCCCACGATGGATATTACGACCTGCGCATCACCGCGGAACTCTGGGAGGTGTACTACTACGACCGTCTGGCACTGATGACCGTGGATCATCCCGCGGGCACGGAAATCTACGTCGACGAACGCTTCGTCATCCCTCCGGCAAAGCTTGGCTTCAAGACGGTGGCCACTCCTCACCGCATCGCGCGGGCAACCGATGACCTGGGCAATGACGTCACCGATTTGGTCAGCACCCTGGATGGACGCGCGCTGGACTCTTTTGGGCGCGGGCAGTATCAGGGAATCACGCGCGACCATTATGTGGAGATCGATCTGGGAGATGACGCTCCGACGAGTGGGCCACTCTATCTGATCGCCCAGGGATCCATTCATGACACCGAATCGTCCCTCAACGTGGCCATCACGCAAGGGACGCGCTGGCGTGCCCAGGGAATGAGCGTCGAAGTTCCGGATGGGCACGGCGGATGGGCAACCGCTCAATCGAACCTGGGCTTCCCCGCTGGCCGCAAAAAGACGGTGCTTTTCGACCTCACCAATATTTTTCGTCCCGGAACGCGTCGGCGGGTGCGCTTGCGGACCAATCTGGAAATCTATTGGGATTGCATCGAATGGGCCCAAGGCGCGCCTTACACAAGGGTGGAAACGCAGACTCTCGAACCGGAAGTTGCCGACCTGCATTATCGCGGCTATTCGGTGATCAACCGTCCCGAGGTGGGTCCGCCCGCGCCCGAAGTTCCCGACTACTACCAGATACTGGGCACCAAACAACGATGGCGCGATTTGATCGGCTACTACACGCGTTATGGCGACGTGCGCGAGCTTTTGCAGCAGGTGGACGATCGCTACGTGATCGTCAATTCCGGCGACGAAATGTCACTGCGTTTTCACGAGCAGCCTGCCCCGCCCGCCGGCTGGCTTCGCGATTTCATCGTGATCGGCGACGGATGGATCAAGGACGGCGATTTCAACTCCACATTCTCGAAGACGGTATTGCCTTTGCCCTACCATGCGAAGGACGCCTACGACACGCGTCCGGGACGGCTGGAAGATGAGTACGTATATCGCCAGCACCCGGAAGACTGGCAGAACTATCACACCCGCTACGTTACGCCCTACGTCTTTCAGAATTCGCTGAGGAGCGCGTCACCCCAGTGAAACGAGGCCCTGCAGCAAGGATTATTTTGACGCTGGTCTTCGTGGGTTTGCTGATCTCTCCGATCCTCATCCAGCGGCACGCGTCGCGGCGTAACCAGGCCACCGCGCGGCTTGATGTGCAGACCGCTCTGGCGCGGCACGGCTTCCATTTGCAGGAAGTGTCCCACGCCGCCGGAGTCAATTTCGTTCATCAAGCGCCTACCCTGGATCCACAGTTGGCCAACATCATGCCGCAGGTCGCGTCGATGGGAGCGTCAGTCTCCATCGTCGATTTCGATCGCGATGGATGGCCGGACATCTACGTCACCACCAGCAAGGAAGGCGGCAAGAACGCTCTTTATCACAACATGAACGATGGCACTTTCGAAGACGTCGCCGAAGAAATGGGTATCGCCGACGTGAATCGTCCGGGCACCGGCGTCTCCATGGGCGCGGTGTGGGGAGACTACGATAACGACGGCTATGAAGATCTCCTACTGATCAAGTGGGGCAAGCCGGAGTTATTCCACAACGATGCGGGGCACGGCTTTACGCGCGTTACCGATCAGGTTGGTCTGCCCCTTTGGATCAATGCCAACACGGCGCTGTGGTTTGACTACGACGGCGACGGTCTGCTGGATTTCTTTATTGGCGGCTACTACAACGAGAACGTCGATCTCTGGCATCTGTCTTCTACCAAGATGATGCCCGACAGTTTCGAATATGCGAAGAATGGCGGCCGTAAGTATCTTTTTCATAATCTGGGAAACGGCAAATTTGAAGAAGTGAGCGCCAAGGTGGGGATCGATAGCCGCCGCTGGGCGCTGGCCTCTGCCGCGGCCGATCTGAGGGGTACCGGCCATCCCGATCTTTTTGTAGCCAATGATTACGGCGTATCCGAACTTTATTTCAACGATGGCCATAGCTTCCACGAGGTTGGCCAACAGACCGGGGTTGGATTCGCTCCGAAGAGCGGGATGAACGCGAGCTTTGGAGATATCCTCAATCAAGGCCGCTATGCCGTCTACGTGTCCAATATCTCCGAAGATGGCGTTCTGATTCAGGGAAATAATTTGTGGGTGCCCAAGGAAGGATCCGACGGCGACAACCTGGTGTATGAAAATCTGGCGCGGGATTTCGGGGTGGAACTCGGTGGCTGGAGTTTCGGAGCGCAATTCGGCGATCTGAACAACGATGGCACCCTGGATTTGTATTTGACCAACGGCTACGTCTCGCTCGACCACAATCACAGCTACTGGTACGATTTTTCCAAAATTGCCGGCGGGCACAGCGCCATCATCAACGACGCCAAGAATTGGCCGGCCATGGAAGGGCGCAGTTTGTCGGGCTATCAGACCAAGCATGTGTGGCTGAACGATGGCAGCGGAAAATTCGTCGATGTAGCGCAAGCCGTTGGCGTCACCGATACGTACGATGGCCGCGCGGTAGCCCTGGTGGATTTGTGGAATCGAGGCGTGCTCGACGTGGTGGTGGCCAACCAGCGCGGGCCTTTGCTGATCTATAAGAATACGGTAACTCCTGAGAACCAATGGATCGAGTTCGACCTCGAGGGAACCAAAAGCAATCGCAGCGCGATCGGCGCGCAGGTCACCCTGTTTTGGAATGGCCAGCACCAGGTGCAAGAGGTTTCCGGGGGCAGCGGGTTCGCCGCTCAAAATCAACGCCGCTTGCACTTTGGACTGGGTAAAAACCCGCACGTGGAGAAGGCGGTCATTCGTTGGCCCTCCGGCAAGATCCAGACGATCGATAATCCAGCACCCGGCCAGATACACGCGATCAAGGAGCCAGCATGAGCCAGCCCCCGGCCGTCTCGGTTACCATCCCGCCTGCGCCTCAACAGCCGGCATGGAAGCGTTTCCTCGGCCCGGAGAATCGCTATCTTGCCCCCGCGTTCATCACTTGCATCTTGCTGGCCGGCCATCTGTCGTTTGGCATTCTGGAGTCCTACCAAAAGACCGGTCTCGCCATCGTCGCCGCGCTGCTCACCGAGCTCACGCTCGGCCGCATTTTTTCCGGGAAGTGGCCAAACCTTGCCAGCGCTTATATCACCGGCATTAGCGTCGGGATCCTGGTCCGTTCACCGGCATTCTGGCCGTATGTCCTTTGCGCCGTGGTCTCCATCATGTCCAAGTACGTGTTGCGGATTAAAGGCCGGCACATCTGGAATCCGTCAAACTTTGGCATCTCCGTGCTTCTCTTTCTCGCGCCGGAAGCCGTGGCCACTCTGAGCATCCAGTGGGGCAACTATCTGCTGCCGATGGTGGTGATCTGGTGCCTGGGCTCGGTGATTATTTGGCGAGTGCGGCGCTTCCACATCACCTTCACCTACGTCATTTGCTTTGTTGTTCTGGCATTTCTTCGCAGTCACATCACCGGCAGCCCATGGCAGTCGGAAATCGCTCCGCTCACCGGCCCGATGTACCAGCTCTTTATATTTTTCATGATCACCGATCCCAAGACGACGGTGCGCTCCAAATCCTGGCAGTGCGTGGTTGTTGCTCTGGTGGCGGTGGTGGAAATGGTTCTGCGATTGTCGCAAGTGGTGTACGCGCCGTTCTATGCTTTGTTTATGGTGGGACCCTCGGCGATGCTCATTGAGATGTGGATCGATTCGCGGCGCACCGCTCCGGTGCGTGTTGCCGCGTGATGAGGCCGCGCTTACCCACGGGATTCGACGGGTTGAAACCGCTAGGAAGCCTTGTTTTCTTACTCGCCGTCGCAGTGCTGGCGATCGGATGCGGGCATAAGGCGGCCGAAGACAAGAAACCCGCTCCCGCATCGGCGCAAGCACCATCATCAACGCCGTCACCGGCCGAACCTGTCTCTCCCACAGTCGCTCCGGCATCTCCCGATGCCGCTGCTCACGCGGACCCAGGGACGACCAGACCCTCCGGCCCGATTCAATTCGTCGATGTCACCGCGCAAGCCGGCATTCACTTCAAGCACAACACCGGCGCATTCGGTAAGAAGTACCTCCCGGAAACCATGGGCAGCGGCGTCTGTTTCATCGATTACGACAACGACGGCTGGCCGGACATATTCCTGGTGAATTCAATGGACTGGCCGGAGCACAAGAGCGGCAAATCGTTTCCCGCTCTGTATCACAACAATCACGACGGAACGTTCACCGACGTCACCCGGCAGGCCGGTTTGGCGATCGAAACCTTCGGACTAGGCTGTGCCGTCGGCGATTACGACAACGATGGTTTCGATGATCTCTATCTAACCACCGTGGGCTCCAACCACCTCTTCCACAATCTCGGCAACGGCAAATTTGCCGACGTTACCGCCAAGGCAGGCGTTGCCAGCCCCGGATTTTCCGCAAGCGCCGTGTGGTTCGATTACGACAACGACGGAAAGCTCGATTTGTTCGTTACCCACTACATCGAATGGTCGATTGAAACGGATCAGTACTGCTCGCTGGACAACAAGCACAAGTCTTACTGCACGCCGCAAACTTACAAGGGCGAGACCTCGCACCTGTATCACAACGAAGGCAACGGAATTTTTAAAGATGTGACCAAACAAGCCGGGCTTTGGGATCCCACCAGTAAGGCGCTGGGCGTGGCGCTGCTGGACTACGACAACGATGGCTGGATGGATCTGTTCGTCACCAACGACACCGAACCCAATAAGCTTTACCACAACAACCACAACGGCACTTTCACCGACGAAAGCGTCACCACCGGAGTTGCTTTCAGCGAGTCGGGCAGAGTGCGCGCCGGCATGGGCACCGACGCCGCCGATTTCGATAATTCCGGATTTCCAAGCATCGTGATCGGCAATTTCACCAACGAAAGTATGGCGCTCTATCGCAACGATGGCTCCGGTTTGTTCATGGATGAATCGATGAAGTCCGGTATCGGCCGGCCCACCAACCAGCTGCTCACCTTCGGCTGCTTCTTCATGGATTACAACCTCGACGGACTTTTGGACATTGTCGCAAGCAACGGGCACGTCTCCGATGACGTATCCGTGGTGCAACCGACGGTGAAATACGCGGAACCGATGGGGATTTATCGCAACCTGGGAAACAAAACCTTCGAGGATGTCTCCGCAAAGCTGGGCCGCGCAATCGAGCAGCCGGTGGTAGGCCGCGGCATCGCCTACGCGGATTTCGATAATGACGGCGACCTGGATCTTGTGGTTACTGCCAACAACGGCATGGCCCGGCTGCTGCGCAACGACAACGCAAACCAAAACGATGTCTTGCGCGTGAAACTAATTGGCACAAAGTCGAATCGGGACGGTGTTGGAGCGAAGGCTACCCTCACCAGCACTTCTGGTGCGACGCTGGTACGGGTGGTCAAGGGGGGTTCGAGTTATTTGTCGCAGAGCGAGCTGCCTCTCACCTTTGGTTTGGGAAAGCCCGGCAGCGTGAAAAGCGCTCGCCTGCAAATTGCGTGGCCGAGCGGGCAGAAGGACTCGATCCCTAGCGTTAAGCCCAATCAATTCATCACGATTCGCGAAGGCAAGGGAGTCCTTTCGGCTACCCCCATCAATTTCGCTCCGGTAAACCCAGTAAACTAAAGATACCCACGCCTCTCCGCAGTAAACCCTCCGCCCGAGCAGTTTCCATCCCAGCGCGCCTCTAATGGTTTCCTACTATTGGTGCGGGTGACCGCCAACGATAATTTCCCGCGGTGTCGACCCAGCCCCCGGACTGCGACGTGACCATCATCGGGGGTGGCTTGTGTGGGAAGGCGGCATCGCTACAGCTGCGCAGGCCGGGCTACGGGTTGTGTGCATTGAGCCGAAGGAGCCCCTCCGTCCGCCGCCGGTGGGGGAATCGCTGGACTGGTCCGCTCCGGCTTTGTTGAGCGATCTGGGGCTGCCGATGGAGGATCTGATCGGCGCGCGGATGGCCACCTGGAAGCGGCATGTAACCATGAAATTGCGCAGCGGTGATTCCGAGCACTATATTCCGGCCCCCTGGCTGGCTGGGAAGCCGTTCCACATCGAGCTACGCACTTTGCACGTGGATCGGCTGCGGCTGGACGAAGAGCTGCTCAAGAGAACTCTGGACGGTGGCGTCACCATTATCCGTGACACGGTTATCCGAGTAGAGAGGAATGGCCAAAGTATCTCTGCCGTGCACACCGCCGGCACGCGGTTTTCTTCTTCCTGGTTTATCGATGCCTCGGGATTCGCAACGTCCTTATTGGCGCGAGAATTCCGTCTTCCTGCGATTCAGTTCGGCCCCGCAAAGGTTGCGGTCTGGGCCTACTTTGCAGTTTCCGAGTCGGTGGAAGGCACCACTCTTTATATGGGACCGCTGTCCACAAAATATCTCGAGTGGATCTGGGAAATTCCGATCAATCCGCAGATCATCAGCGTAGGTTATGCCACCACCGGCGCGGCAATGAAGGTCCAACGGGAGCAGGGGCTTGGGGTCGAGGATATTTTCCGGCAGCAACTGGCGAAGTACCCGCGGTTTGCCCCTCTGTTGGAGGCCGGCCCCCTGGAACCTTGCAACGTCACTTCCTTCCAATCTCGTGTTTATGACGGAGTGGCCGGTCCGAACTGGTTTATCGCCGGTGAAGCAGCGTCCATGGTGGATCCCATCACCGCGAATGGGGTGACGGCGGCGCTGCGGCACGCGGCCGAAGCATCGGCGCTTATTCTGAAATATCGCAAGAGGGATCGTCTGCCGTTGCGAGCGACGGGTTCTTATAACCATCGAATTGTGCAGATGGCCAAATTCTTTAACATGGGAATCGAAAAAAAAATCCTTTACGAACCAGCGGTCAGGAACCGCATTGGCGCTCGCCACTCGGGAACGGTCTACACCTCGCCGGCGTGGAGCATGAACGTGGTCTACGCGCGCCTGAACCCAATGGGAATTCTCTCTACGTTCCTTCTCGGTTCGGTTCTGTGGTTCTTCCGGGCCAGCGCATGGGTGTTTGCGGAATGGTGCAAACGGATGGCCACAGTGGGCGAAACGCCAGCGTGATCTGTGCTTGCTGTGAAGGGAGTACTGGGAGCCGTGATAGGAGCAAGTTTGGGCGTCGTGCTCACCAAGCTAGGCTGGCATCCGCCGTCATTGCTGGCGGGCAACAGCAATCATTTCGATTACGACGTGGAATGGAACAGAGTGACTCCCGCTTTGATACTCTGGGTTATCTTCTCGGTCTACTGGGCGATTGCCTCTCGGAACTCTGCGCCGGCCAAGAGCTCCGAATGCTCTGCGTCGACCTATTTCCATCAGTTGGTGCTCAACGCGGCGCTCTTGCTGCTGGTCTTCCCGGTGCCGGGGCTAACCGGCTGGTGTCTGCCGCGGCGGCTTCATTTTCTTGTAGCCATCGGCGTGATCGTCCAGGCAGGTTCTGGGCTGCTAGCCGTTTGGGCGCGGCGGCATCTGGGACGCAATTGGAGTGCAGAAGTGAGAATTGGACAAGACCATCAATTGGTACGCACCGGTCCCTATAGTCTTTTGCGGCACCCCATCTACACGGCGATGCTGGGCATGTTTCTGGGTACGGCCATCGCCTCCAGCCAGTTTCACGCGCTGCTTGGATTAACGATGTTGGTGGTCGCTTATCTGCGAAAAATCCGGCTCGAGGAACAGATTCTGCATCAGACCTTCGGCGCTGAGTTCGATTCGTACCGGCGCGACACATGGGCGCTGGTGCCCTTGCTGTTCTAACGATAGAGCCAGTGTTGTGCGGGAATTTCACCAGCCGTTTTCTGGCCCGTGGGGCGCATGGCGGCTGATTCAGAAATAAAACTTCAAGGCAAATTGAATGAATCGCGGATCCCGCGCGCCCTGCACGTAACCATATTGCGGGGTGCCGAACTCCAGCGGTTGCGGTTCTTCGCTGATCTCGCCGGTGGGTTCGAATAATGGGTTCACGTGATTCCAGATGTTGAAAAATTCAGCGCGAAACTCGAAACGCATCTGCTCGCGCACCGGAAACATTTTGAATAGCGATAGATCCCAGTTTTGGAAACCGGGTCCGCGCACGATGTTTCGTCCCGCATTTCCGAAGGTGAATGGGATGGTGTTGTCCACGAAGGCACAGGTATTGAAGGCGGTGCCGGGGACGCAAGGTTTCGTATTGGGGTTACTGACCACGTTGGGGCGAACCTCAAAGTAGCCCACTCCTCCACCGCCATCACTGGAGGAGACATTGGTGACCGCGTCGGTAATCGTGAACCAGTTGCCGGTGGAAGCAGTAGTGATGCCGGCGAACTGCCAATTCCCTATGACTTGGTTTTTCAGGCCGGTGGCATTGCCTCCGAAGGTCTTCCCGCTCCCAAAAGGGAGTTGATAAACATAACTGACCACCAAGCGATGCCGAACGTCGAAATCGGAATTGCCGTATTCGAGGTACGGGTATTGCTGGTCGCGAAAATCGCCATTATTGAGGGAGCCCAGGGCAGCGCTCGATGCGTCGTCCAAAGCGTGAGCGTAGGTGTACGACGCTTCGAATTGCAGCCCGTGAGAAAAGCTCTTCTCCAAGCGGACTTGCAAGGAATTGTAATTGGAGAAACCGTCGGTGCGGAGCAAGTCAATCGCGGTATCGAAAACTTCGTTGCAACTGGGCGGAAAAACGGAGTCGTCGCACATTTTTGCCGGGCGGCGTGGGGCGGTGGGGCAATTCTCGGGAGTGTTTGGAGGAGTGGTGCAAAATGTTGGGTCCGGCACCGCCTGGTTTCCATTATAGAAATTGTAGAGATTGGCGCCGTGGGAGCCAGCGTAAGAAACCTCCAGCACTGTTTGGCTGGACAACTGATATTGAAATCCAAAGTGCCATTGCTGGGTGAACGGTGTGCGCACGCTCGGGCTTACCGAAAACAAGATGGGGGTATTGGGATCGGTGAGCGAATTGGACGGAAACCCTTGGGAGAGCACACTCAGCCCCGGAATCGCGCAGTCCGGGCCGTTCGGATTTGCGGCCGGAAGGAAGCATGGTTCGCTGAAATTTTGGGTTACATAAAACGGCGGATTGAAACCGGGGCTCGGATTTGAGTAGGGACCGTTTTCTTGCCCGCCGTAAAAAATGCCGTAGCCGGTGCGTAACACCAGCTTGTCGGAGATCTGGTATGCCAGGCCGAGGCGCGGGGCGAAGTCAGTCAGGTCGGGAGAAATCAGCCCCGCGCTGCCGTGTCTCACCACGGGAATGTTAGCGGCCAGAAACGGCGTCAGTTGAGTGTTCTGCCCGGTGGGCACCAGCAGCGAGTCGTCGGCAAAGTCAAATGTGGCCTGCTCGTTCCCGGCGGCTTTGATGGTGGTAAACAGCTCGTATCGCAATCCTAAATTCAGGGTCAGGCGCTGGGTCATCCGAAAATCGTCTTGCCCGTAGAACGAGTAGATTTGCCGGTGGTAGTCCACATTGTGAGTATTGGTGATCGACCCAGCGTCGGTAACGCCCAGCAAAAACGTAGCGAAAGCCTCGCCGCCGGTGGTGGGCGCGGCGGGATTGTCGGTGAAGTCGCTCGCGAAATCCAGGGTGCCGCGAGGAGCGGCGGGCTCAAAGAGAGTGAATTGCTCGTTGCGAATTTCGGTTCCGAATTTCGCGGAGTGCCGGCCGTGAATCCAGGTCAAATTGTCGGTCAGCACAAAACTATTCTGTTTTTCAATGGCGGGCAGAAAACCCGAGCTGCCGATCGTTGCGGTCCCGTCATCGATAGTGATTTGAGGCAAGCCTCCGAGGTCCTGGCTGAAAGGAACGCCCGGAAATCCAAGCTGCGCTGAAACGTTGTCGTTGGCATCGAGCTGAAAGCGGTGCGAATTGATCCGGTTGTATCCGAGACGAATTTCGTTCACCACATTGGACGAAAAGAGATGGGTCTCGCTGATGGCTATGCTGCGGAAAGAATCGTCTTCCGTTCCATCGGAGAAAGCTCCGCCGTCCAGGGCGTTTTGAAAGGGCGAAGGCGTGAAGCTGGGCTGAGCTTCGTAGCTGAACCTGCCGAAGATGCTGTCTTGATCGGATATTTTGTGATCGAGGCGAACATCAAAATTGTTGCGGCTGGCGGTGCGTCGAGGATCGGCAATAAAATTAGCCCCGTTCACATTGGTGTTGGGGGCCGGAAAGAGGGCGGAAAGCCGGGCCGCCAGCGGATCGATCGAGCTAGCCGGAAAAATATTGGTCGGGACGCCGCCTGCGGTGACCCCGATGGGCACCCCGCAAACACCGCTGGGATTCAAAGTGGAATTTTGCGCCAGGCGCGAGTTGAAGACTTCACCCATATAAGTCGGATTCCCGTTGCAATCGAGCGCGACCTGATTGGTAGGGTTGCCGTTCATATCCACGGCCATGGCGGGCACGTTAGTGAGAAAACTTGAAAAGTCGCCGCCAATTTCCTGGGGTGTAGGAACCAGCGAAAGCTGCGGCAGGGACTGGATGATGCGAAGACCTTCGTAATCGACAAAGAAGAACGTTTTATCTTTTCTAATTGGGCCGCCCAGGGTGGCCCCGAACTGATTCTGGTGGTACGGCTGGCGGTTGGTATCGAATGCGTTGCGTCCATCGAGCGCATCATTTCGAAAGAACTCGTAAACGTCCCCATGGAAGCTATTCGTTCCCGATTTAATAATGGCGTTGAGGATCGCCCCATTCCCGCGTCCAAACTCGGCACTGTAGGCGTTGGTCTGAACCTTGAATTCTTCGATGGCGTCAACGGAAGGCTGGATAACGTACGCTTGGCCGGTTAGAACGTCTCCGAGGTTGGAGTTGTTGTCCACGCCATCGAGCAAATAGTTGTTCTGGAGAGACCGGGCGCCATTGGAGCTAAAGCCGTAACTCGTCTCCACGCGAGAGCCCGGCTCGCTGGGAACAACTCCCGCGCCGAGCAACGCCAGTTGCGCGTAGTTACGTCCGTTGAGCGGCAGCGTCTCGGCGCGCTCGCCGTTGATTACCTGACCGAGGTCAGAGGTTTCAACCTCAAGCAGCGGACCCTGGGTGGTCACTCTCACCGTCTCATCGGTGTGGCCCACTTGAAGTGTAACGTTGACCGATGGGTGTTCCTGAACTTCCACAACCACGGGTCCGGCGACGGAGGTTTTGAATCCAGGTTTTTCGACGGCCACTTTGTAGTGGCCGACTCTTAGCGGGCTTACCGTATATTCGCCTTCGGCGTTAGTGACGGTATCCTCTTCGGTGCCGCGGTCCACATCCGTAACCTTAACTTTCGCCGCCGCTACCACCGCTCCCGAGGCATCCCTTACCGTCCCGGCGATTGCCCCAGCGTCTTTCTGGGCCCACGCGGCGGAATAGGAAGAAAAAAACGCGATCACAAACAAGGCCACCATAAGCCGGAGCGGTCTGGCGTCGCGCGAGATCCGATCGAACCCAGCCCTTGAATCCTTTTGATGGAACGGAATACTGCAGCGAGAATCTTTCACCGAAAACCCTCCCTCCGCGTGGTGGGCACAATGCTCCTAAATGGGTTGACCCAATTGACGATTTGACCTGCAACAACGTTGAGAATCGCTGCAGGTAATTAGGCCTGTTTGTGTGCCTTTGTCAACTTGAAGATGATTTTGCGGCCGGCACCGGTTAGTATCGCCTCGCCGGATTGATAGCCGCATTGGCAACAGGAAGGGATTGCCCGCGTCCAGGCCGCGCAGAGCACGGATTGAGAACATGAACCTCATCCACAAAAGGCTTCTGATATTCCCGCTCATTGTTGGCGGCATTGCATCCGCGGCCCTGGCAATGAGCCGCCTTAGCGGCGTCTCCATACCTGCAGCGAAGGCGGCGGATCGATCACCCGATTCCGAAAGCGATCTGCAGGCTTTTGCGGCGATCGACCCGATCGATACTCACGTGCATGCGTTCAAAAGCGATCCTGCTATGGCCGAACTAATCGCACGGCTGCGATTGCACGTTATGGATATTTGCGTGGTGGATAGTCAGGGCGTTTATGGCGACCTGGAGACCGAACTTGGGCGCGCCAAGGGATTCGTGGAGAGCAGCCAAGGCCATGCCAAGCTCTGCGTTACTTTCAATCCTTTTGGTTTCCAGCAAAAGGATTTCGCTCGGAACACGGTCAAGCAGATTCAACAGGAATTCGCGGACGGCGCGGTAGCGGTGAAAATATGGAAGAACATTGGAATGGAACTGAAAACACCGGGCGGCCGGTACGTGATGCCCGACGATCCGGCGTTTCAGCCCATCTATCGCGCAATCGCGGCGGAGAATAAAACCCTGGTCGCTCACGTTGCCGAGCCCTCTTCGTGCTGGCAACCGCCCAACCCCGCTAGTCCCGACTACGACTACTACAAGGAAAATCCTGAGTGGTATATGTACCGGCATCTCGACCATCCCCGCAAGGAAGTGATCCTGGCGGCGCGCGATCATCTGCTCGCTGAAAATCCAAAACTCAGAGTTGTGGGCGCACATCTGGGAAGCATGGAAACCGATGTGGACCTGATTGCCAAACGATTCGATCGCTATCCAAATTTCGCAGTGGATACCGCGGCGCGAATGGAATATCTGATGATTCAGCCGCGAGACAAAGTGCGGAAATTTCTCATCAAATATCAGGATCGGGTGTTGTATGCCACCGACCTGGAATTCCTCAACGACGAGGCCACCGCCGATGCTTTAAGGGATTGGCAAGAGACCTACGCCAGAGATTGGAAATTTTTGGCTACCGGGCAAATCCTGCAGTACAAAGGCCGGCCAATCGAGGGGCTGAATCTGCCGGAGCCAGTCGTGCGCCGAATTTTTCACGATAATGCGGTTCGATGGATTCCCGGCATCCTGCCTGTGAGGCAGTAGCGTTTTCCGGCCAGCGGAGCATGGTCAAGTGAAGGCACGTCCGGACGTTGAGGCCGAGGTACGGGCACGGTGAACTCAGGCCCTTTTCCCCGTCTTTCAGCCATTTTTGCGCAGCGTCGGCTGCCAATCTTGCTGCTACCATCTCCTGTGTGTTAGCAATCTAGGGGGTGCCTACAAAACGGTATGAACCCAATGATTCCAATCACGGATGCATTACTTTTCTTTGGGCTGCTTTTGCTGCCAGGGTTTACCGTAGTTTCGGCAGGGGCCGAGGTGGTGTCGTTTCCGAGTGGAAAGCTCACCCTCCAGGGAATGCTATACAAACCCAAAGGCACAGGACCGTTTCCGGCGGTTCTATACAACCACGGGAGCGCTCCCGGCATGCTGAGTAAACAAGCATTCGAAACACTCGGCCCTGTCTTCGCAGACCACGGATGGGTGTTCTTTGGACCTTTCCGGCGAGGCCAAGGTCTTAGTGCGTCGGCCGGTCCGTATATTGGAGACCAGATTGCCGCCGCTGAAAAGAAGGGTGGCGTCACTGCCGGCGCCGCAACGATGGTACGGCTGCTGGAGACAGATCACCTGAACGATCAATTGGCCGCGCTGGCGTGGCTGCGAGCGCAGAGCTTCGTTAAGCCTGATCAGATCGCCGTAGCGGGCAATTCCTTCGGCGGCGTCGAGACCGTACTCGGCTCGGAGCGTGGGTCGTACTGCGCAGCGGTGGATTCGGCAGGCGCCGCTCAGAGTTGGGCAGATGCGCCCGCTGTTCAAGCTTCGATGACGCGCGCAGTCCGTAATTCGCGCGCTCCCATTTTCTTTTTCCAAGCCGAAAACGACTATGATCTTTCGCCGAGCCGCACACTCTCGCTAGCGATGAAAGACGCTGGCAAAGAATTTAAGATCAAGATTTATCCCCCGTTCGGCAAGTCCGCACAAGACGGTCATACTTTCGGGTATTTTGGAAGCTCCGTCTGGGGTGGCGACGTAATCCGGTTTTTGAACCAGCACTGCCACAAATAGGCCACGCTAGATAGCCGGTCGGTAGGGCTACCTTTGTTCGCGCATGCTGACCAAGATCCTGCTGTACGGGTACTGTGTGGGGGTCTTTTCGTCGCGCAAGATCCAGAAGCGTTTGGTGGAAGACGTCGCCTTTCGGGTGCTAGCGGCCGGTAATCAACCCGATTTCCGGACCATCTCCGATTTTCGGAAGCTGCACCTAAAAGCGCTGGAAGAGATGTTCCCCTGGGTGGCGCAAGTTGTTTGATGTACTTCCTACGGGTCGGGTGCATCGCCACTCATCGGCTCAAGCCCGATCCTGCGCGCCAGATTGACCCAATGCGCAAGTTTACGGATGCTTTCCAAGTGCACTGCGCCTCATCGCGGAATCGACCTCATGTATTCCCGGATCATCTCGAAGTTTCCCGTCTTGACGTCGCAGAAGTCTGCACCGACGACGAACATGTCGCACGCGTAGCGGAGCGAGAAGTCCGTCTTGTCCTTGAAAATTTTGGTTTATATTGATAAACAGTAAGGCTTTAGCTTAACACATCCGAGCCAAGCAAATTAAGCTATTCATTCCACGTTCCGCCAAATCCTGCAAAACCGGTAGATACGCCGAGCTGAGGTACACGGCGGGTACACGGCAAGTGCAGTCTGCGCAAGGCGAGACATCCTCAGCGAGTGTGCACGGTGAAATTCGATTCAGGAGGACGCTAATATAACAAGGACATCGAATGATTGTTCCGGCTTTTGTTCCAGGCTCCTTGGACAACACCATCCTCGACCTCGCGTGGGCGCTGCCCTGCTACCGGAGTTCCCTAAGGCGTCCGAACGCAGAGCCCGCTTGGCTCCACGAGAAGGCAGATTCCTTCGCCGAGAGGCTTGTTAGAAAACTTGAGCGAACATGTCTGTTGCCGTGGAAGCAGGATTTGGAGGCTTGCGAGCGGTATGTTCCGCGCAATTGAGAGACCATCGGCGACGCGCCCCGGAGCGTCGAGATCCGTGGAGCCCGTCATGCCCCGAAAGTACAGCCTGTGCACCGGTCTTACCGGCCGGATGTGATCATCATTCCGTTCGACTTCCCAGGATCCCTTGACGATGCGATCTTAGATTTGGCTTGGGGACTGTCTGCGCATGAACTTTCTAGCCACAGCTACTCGATAAGTCCTGCTCGTTTGGAGATGGAAACCGAGACTCAGCCCGCAATACTCGTGCGAAAGCTGGAAGCACAACTCAGTTCGCCTGGTGAGGAATAATGGGCGAATTCACCTCTCGATCGGAGTGTTGTGTTGTTCGTGATGCACTACCGTCTTGGAGGCAGTTCACCGTGGTGGAGCGCGCTTACAGCTTCACAAATCGTGATCATTGGCGTACAAATGAATGGCAGAAACAGCCCGGCCATGACGTGACGTAGCCTTCGTCCTCCGGGGAGCAGATGAGCTTGTACCTCCGGCCCAAAACGCTGCAGGAAGCCGTTCAGGCGCTCTCCCAATCGGGAGGCGCGATTTTGTCGGGCGGCACGGACTTTTTCCCCGCGCGGGTTGACCGGCCGATCGTCGGACCTGTTGTTGATATCTCTGCCGTCAGTGAGCTGAAGGGCATCACTGTTGACGGCAATCGAATTCATATTGGCGGGCGGACGACCTGGAGTGAAATCGCAGCGAGTTCGCTGCCGCACGGCTTTGACGGTTTGAAAAGCGCCGCGCGTGAGGTTGGCTCAATCCAGATCCAAAACTTCGCAACGGTCGCTGGCAATCTCTGCAACGCGTCGCCGGCTGCCGATGGCGTGCCACCGCTACTGACCCTAGATGCACAGGTCACCCTGGAGTCCGTATCGGGCTCGCGCACGATGCCGCTCGCGGATTTCACCCTCGGAAATCGCAAGTCTGCTCTCCGTTCCAACGAAATCATGACTCGAATCACGATTCCGCGGCGCCTCGAGAGTGCGTCGGCGGCATTTCTCAAGCTCGGAGCGCGGCGCTATCTCGTGATTTCAATCGTGATGGTCGCAGCTCTCGTGTTGTCGGACGGTCAGGGGCGCGTCGCTCAGGCGCACGTCGCCGTCGGCTCGTGCTCGGCGAAGGCGCGCCGCCTGATTGCGCTTGAGAGTGCTCTTGTCGGTGCACCGGCGCGCCCGGGTCTCGGCCGCCTGGTGTCGCCACAGCATCTCGCGCTGCTTTCGCCGATTGACGACGTGCGCGCGACTGCAGCCTATCGTCGTGAGGCGTCGCTCGTTCTGATTGGACGTGCGCTCGATGCGTGTGTGGGAGAAGCCTAGTCGTGCCAGGCACTGCATCCACGATCGTCCTCTCGGTAAATGGCACGAAGGCTTCGATTTGCGCCCCACCGATTGCTCGCCTTTCCAGCGTGCTCCGGGAGGAGCTCGGACTCACCGGCACGAAAGTCGGCTGCGAAGCCGGCGATTGCGGTGCGTGCACGGTCTTGGTGGACAGAAACCCCGCCTGTGCCTGTCTGATTGCCGTCGGGCAGCTCGAAGGAGCCCAAGTTACGACTGTCGAAGGACTCGCGCGATACTCGAAGAACTTCGAAAAAATCAGAAGCGCATTCTTGAGGAGCGGCTCGGCGCAGTGCGGTATCTGTACGCCTGGAATGCTCGTTTCCGCGACGGCGCTCCTGGAATCGAATCCACGGCCGGATGAAAGCCAGGTCATGGACGCGCTGAGTGGCGTCCTTTGCCGCTGCACCGGCTATCGCAAAATCATCGCCGCCGTGCTCGACGCCAGCTCCGGTAGCGCTATCGCGGAACAATCCGGTGCGCGTGGTCACGTTGGTGACCGCGTCATTCGCGTGGATGGCGCACGCAAGGTGGATGGCAGCGAGATTTACGGCGCCGATGAAGCCCCGGCTGATTCGCTTGTACTGAGCGTGATTCGCAGCCCTTTTCATCGCGCGCGATTTCGCTTCGGCGATCTTGACGCGTTCGTCGCGTCACATCCTGGAATTCACACCGCGTTTACCGCGAAAGACGTCCCCGGAAAGAATTGCTTCGGGGTGATTCCGAATACGGCTGATCAGCCTGTGTTCGCCGAAGGCGAAGCGCGTTTTCGTGGCGAGGCTGTCGCCGCGATTACCGGTGACGCCGGCGCGATCGAGGAATTTGATTCGAAGGATTTCCCGGTGACGTGGGAGGAATTGCCTCCGATCACCACGCTCGAAGACGCGCTCGCGCCCAGCGCTGATCTGATTCACGCTCACCGCCCCGGGAATGTCCTGGTTCGTGGCCGCGTCGTCCGCGGCGACGTGGATGCGGCGCTCGAGCAAGCCGACGTCGTCGTCGAATCGGAAGTCGAGACCGGTTTCATCGAGCACGCCTGCATCGAACCGGAAGCCGGATTTGCGCGGCGGGTCGGCGATCGCATCGAGGTCCAAGCGTGCACGCAATCGCCTTACATGGATCGCCGGGACATCGCCGCGATTCTCGGCCTGCCGCAGGAGTCGGTGCGAATTATTCCCACGGCGGTTGGCGGCGGATTCGGCGCGAAGCTTGATCTATCTGTACAGCCATTTCTGGCCATCGCCGCCTGGCGCCTGCGCCGCCCGGTGCGCATGACTTACTCGCGCATCGAGTCCATTATGTCCACCACCAAGCGCCATCCCGCGCGCATTCGCGCGCGCGCGGGCGCGACGAAAGATGGCCACCTCCTCGCGCTCGATTTTCAGGCTGATTTCAATACCGGCGCTTACGCATCCTGGGGTCCCACTGTCGCCTATCGCGTGCCCGTTCACGCTTCCGGGCCTTACAAAGTTCCGAACTATCGCGCGCTCACTCGCGCCGTGCATACTCATCTGGTTCCTGCCGGAGCTTTTCGCGGATTCGGTGTGCCGCAGGGAACCATCGCCCAAGAGCAGCTTTACGACGAACTCGCCGAACGTGTGGGCATGGATCGTCTCGAATTCCGCATTTTGAATGCGCTCGATGACGATAGCCCAACGGTGACGGGTCAGATCTTCGGCGAGGGCGTCGGCATTCGCGCGTGCCTCGAGGTGCTCCGCCCGCATTGGGCTGCCGCACGCGCCGCGGCTGCCGCTGCGAATGTATCGCCTGAAGGCCCGCTTCGCCGCGGCGTCGGCGTGGCCGGCATGTGGTACGGCTGCGGCAACACTTCGCTGCCGAATCCTTCGACGATGCGCGTTGGCCTGAAGCGCGATGGGCGGATTGCGCTGCATCAGGGCGCCGTGGACATCGGCCAGGGCTCGGCCACCGTCGTCACGCAGATTTGCGCGGAAGCCCTCGGCGCGTCCATCGAGTGTTTCGATCTGCTCTCTGGCGACACCGATCTGACTCCCGATTGCGGCAAGACTTCCGCATCGCGGCAAACTTTCGTCAGCGGCAAGGCTGCATGGCTGGCCGGCGCGCAATTGCGCGAGGCGATTCTGCGTCTTGCCGGGGCTTGCTCGTGCGCAAAGCTCGAATTTCGCGATGGCGTCGTGCTCATCGAAGAAAATGGCGCGCGCCGCACGCTTGATCTTCGCGAGTTGCCGCTCGACGCGCGCGGCTACGTCACGTCCGCCGAAGCAACATTCGATCCGCCCACGACGCCGCTCGATAAAGACGGTCAGGGCAATCCATACGCGGTGTTTGGATTTGGCGCGCATCTCGCCGAAGTGAGTGTGGATATTGAGCTCGGCACTGTGCGCGTCCTCCGAATCGTCGCCGCGCACGATGTCGGCCGGGCGATCAATCCGACGCTCGTCGAAGGCCAGATCGAAGGCGGCGCCGCGCAAGGATTGGGCATGGCACTGATGGAAGAATTCTTTCCCGGCGAGGGCGAGAACCTGCACGATTACTTGATCCCGACGATCGGCGATATGCCGCCGGTGGAATCGATCCTTATCGAAGTTCCGTCGTCGTTCGGTCCCTACGGCGCAAAGGGAATCGGCGAGCAGGCGTTGATTCCCACAGCGCCGGCGATTCTAAATGCGATTTACGATGCTACCGGCGTGCGCATCCGGCGAATTCCTGTGACGCCGGACCGCGTGCGTGCCGCCATCGTCGCCGCCGCGAAGGCAGGTTCGCGTGATGCCTGAAGACACAATCCGCTGCGACGCGTGCCCTGTGCTCTGCTACATCAAGCGCGGCCACACCGGCGCGTGCGACCGCTACGCGAATCACGAGGGGCAGCTCGTGCGCGTTGATCCGCACGTTGTTCTCGATCGAGCTGTCTCCGAAGGCGCGCCCGTCGTTCCATTTCTTGAAGCACAACGCGATTGGGATGGCCGCGTTGTCAAAGGCTCGGACACATTTATCACCGCCATCGGCGCGGGGACGACTTATCCCGATTACAAGCCGGCGCCATTTATCGTTTCCTCGGAAGTCGAAGGCGTGGACATGGTCACCGTGGTGACCGAGGGAATCTTCAGCTACTGCGGCGTGAAAGTGAAAATCGATACTGACCGGCACCTCGGCCCGGAGCGAAATCTCGTGCGCGCTGAGGGCGAACCGGTCGGCCATGTCACTACGGGCGAGTATGGATCGCAGATGCTTTCACTCGGCGGCGTACATCATCTGACCGGCGGCGGGAAGAAAGAAGGCCGCATCACATGCGAGACGCTGCTTAAGCTTTGCAACGGCAAGCCCGTCGAGCTTGCGGTGGATGATGGCGCGAGCGTGACCGTTCACGCGGGCAAGCCTCCGGTTATCAATGGCGCGCTCGAGGAGCGCATGCGCGTGGGGTGCGGCTCGGCGACCATCGGCATGTTCGCCCGGCAATGGTTCGGCAAAGTGGATGAAGTTGTCGTTGTGGACGATCACATCACCGGCGTGCTCTCCGAGCATCAGGCCGGCAAGCTGCTCGGCATCCGCGCCACCGGCATTCGCATCAAAGGACGCCGCTCGACTCCCGGCCGCTATTTTCAAGTCGCCGAGCCGGGCACTGGCTGGGGCGGCACGGATATTTCCGATCCGCTTTCGATTGTTGCTGGATTTAAGCCGGCCATTGCCTGGCCGCACCTTCGGCTGCTGATGATCAGCACGACCGGCGAGCAATTCGCCTATTACGAGCTGGACGAAAAGCTGCGGCTCGTCGAACGCGAATTGCCCGCAGCGCTCACCGAAACTGTCGGGCGCATCCGCGAGAATTGCGAGCCGGCGCTTTGCAACGTGCTGTTCATGGGCGGCGCGGGTGGATCGCTGCGCGCGGGTGTCACCGAGAATCCGGTTCAGCTCACGCGCTCGATCAAGCACAATTTCACCCGCGTCACCTGCGGCGGGGCGCCCGTGTATGTCTGGCCGGGCGGTGGCATCACGTTTATGGTGGATGTTACGCGCGTTCCTGCCAATGGATTCGGCTACGTTCCTACGCCTGCGCTCGTCGCGCCGATTGAGTTCTCGCTGAAACTCAAAGATTACGCCGCGCTCGGCGGGCACATGGATTATGTCCGCCCGCTTAGCTCGCTCGCTGCGAAGGGCCATCGCGCCGTGGGCCAGCCAATCGCTGCGAAACCAGGTGCTGCTGCGCCTGATGCGCATCGGAGCGAACGGCCGTGAGAGAGCCTCCCGTGCTTCGCTTTCTTCCCGATAAGCGTAGGCTCCATTTTCACGATGGGCCAATCGATCTCATTCTCGAAGCGTTCGCCGCCCCGTCGGAAATTGAAGCCGCCTATCGCGCGGCGGCGCAGCGATTCACCACCGTTCTCGACGAGCTGTGCAGTGAACTTCCGCTTCTGCGTTCCGCCGCGCGTTCGGATGGCCCGCGCCCGCATGGCCGCGTCGCGCAACGAATGGCTGACGCAGTCGCGCCCTATGCGGCGCGCTGCTTTATCACCCCGATGGCCGCCGTAGCAGGCGCGGTCGCTGAGGAGATTCTTGCGGCGATGACGGCGTCCGCATCCCTTTCGCGCGCTTACGTGAACGATGGCGGCGATATCGCGCTGCACCTCGCTCCGGGCGAAGCGTTCACCATCGGCATGGTCGAGCGCCCGGAGAGCCCGTCGCTTTTCGGCACCGCGCGCATCGAAGCCGCGCAGCCCGTTCGCGGAATCGCCACAAGCGGCTGGCGCGGCCGCAGCTTTTCACTCGGTATCGCCGATGCCGTCACGGTGCTGGCCGATCGATCCTCGCAAGCCGACTCCGCAGCAACAATCATAGCCAACGCCGTAGATTTGCCCGGCCATCCAGCCATCGTGCGCGTGCCCGCCTGCGAAATCGCTCCCGACAATGATCTAGGCGACCGCCTTGTCACGCGCGCGGTCGGAGCGCTTTCGCCAAATGAAATCGAGCGCGCACTGTCGCCAGGCCACGCCGTAGCCGATCAATTGATTCGCGAGGGCTTGATTCGGGCGGCAGCGCTAAATCTTTGCGGCCACACGCGCGTCACGGACTTGCATGTCTCTTTAGGGGGTCAGAGTTTCAGTTCTGACGGAACTGCCGGCGATTTCGCTGGGCTTCAGTCCCCGAGGACTGCGGCGCCGTTCGAGAATTCGATCGGTCAGAATTGGACTGCCACCGATGCATGAAGTCCGACTCCGAAAGCGCCTCACGGTCGTCGAAGAAATCTTCCACGAAGGCGGCCCTGCTTCGGCGACGGCGTTACGCCGCGCCGCCGCGCTGGCCGTGATCCACAATCCATTCGCCGGCAAATATGTCGAAGAGATCGCCGGCTTCATGGAAGATCTCAAGCCGCTGGGCCTCGAGATGGCAAAATCCCTGGTCGCAGCCCTCGACGGCAACGCCAAACTCATCGAAGGCTACGGCAAAGGCGCGATCGTCGGCTCGGCCGGCGAACTCGAGCATGGCGCACTCTGGCACGTGCCCGGCGGCTATGCCATGCGCGAAATCCTCGGCGGCGCGAAAGCGATTGTAGCGTCCTCGAAAAAAGTTGGCGGCCCAGGCGCGCGTTTAGATGTGCCCATCACCCATGTCAACGCGTCCTACGTGCGCAGCCATTTCGATTCTATGGAAGTAGGGGTCGCCGATGCCCCCCGCGCCGATGAAATCCTTCTCGCTCTCGTGATGACCACCGGCCCGCGCATCCACGCCCGCGTAGGCGGCCTGAAAGCCTCTGAGATCAAAGGAGAGGACGGCTTGCGATGAGCTCCGCGACGAAGGCCAAAATCCGCAAGATCGCAACCTTTATTGAAGAGACGCACAGCGAAATGGGCCGCGCCATCTCGCCGCCCACGCGCCGCGCTGCTGCTGTCGCCGTGATCGAAAATCCCTGCGCCGGAAAATACGTCGAAGACTTGAGCGAGCTGATGGCCATCGGCGAAGAGCTTGGCAGTCTGCTCGCTGAGCGAGCCGTCGCAGCGCTCGGTATTCCCGGCCCATCAGCCGAAAGCTATGGCAAAGCCGCCGCGGTCGGCGAAGACGGCGAAATCGAGCACGCCGCCGCGATCCTGCATCCCAAACTGGGCACGCCGGTGCGCAAGATTCTCGGCAAAGGCGCTGCGCTCATTCCCTCATCCAAAAAACGCGGCGGCCTCGGCGTCTCGCTCGATATTCCCCTCGGCCACAAAGACGCCGCCTTCGTCCGCAGCCATTTCGACGGTATGGAAGTGCGCATCAACGACGCCCCACGCGCCAACGAAATCATAGTAGCAATCGCCGTAACGGACAGCGGCCGCCCGCTAGCCCGCGTCGGCGGCCTAAAGAAGGAAGAAATCAAAGGCGAGGACGGCCTGCGCTAGCGACCGATTCAGCTTCGGCACTCAGCCCTGCACTACTGTCGGAGTTTGCGTGGCTGGCGGCGTATTTCGGCTGCGCTGCGATCGCACGATGCCATCTATCACCGTCATTCCGATACCGGGTAAGTCGCCGAGGCGCACGCTTTCCAGCAGCGACTTCCCCGCGGAATGTTGCGCGCGATCCATGAAAACGAAATCCGCTGCTCGGCCGGCTTCGATTAGCCCGCCATCAAGCTTGCGCATTTTTGCAGTGTTGCCGGTCGCGAAGCAGAACGCCAACTCGGCCGGAATCTCGCCTACGGATGACAGCAGCGAGATAAGGCGAATGATGCCGAGTGGTTGAACGCCCGAGCCTGCCGGAGCGTCGGTCCCGAGGATCACCCGGCCAAGTTGCTTCAATTCCTTGGAGGTGCGCAGCGTAAGCAGCGCGGCACGCTCATTCCCATTGTGCACGATCTCCAGGCCGCGCGGCGATTTCTCGCACAGATCGCGTATCTGATCGTCCGGCAACGCCGTGTGCCCGCCATTGATGTGGCCAATCACATCGGCATCGGCGGCGAGCACGATGTCCTTGTCAATAAGGCTTGAGCCTGGTATTGATGGCCCGCCGGTATGAATTGTGCTCTGAATGCCATACTTCCGTGCCCACGCGACCATCTGGCGTGCCGTCGCGCCGTCTTTCACGCTGCCTAGGCCTACTTCGCCGAGTAGCGTCACGCCTGCTTCCGCCAGCGCCCTGAAATCTTCTTCCACCATGCCGTGCTCGATCACCGGCGCGCCTGCGAGAACCTTCACGCCGCTTGGCCGTAGCGCGGCGAACGATCGCTGCGCGCAGATGGCCATGGCTTTCAGCCCAATTACATCTTTCGGCCGTCCTGGTGTGTGAACTTCGCCGGCCGAAATCATCGTCGTGACGCCGCCGTGGAGGCAGCTATCGATCCAGCCGAGTTGATTTTGCCGCGGCGTCCAATCGCCCGCGACGGGATGAACGTGGTTGTCGATGAGGCCCGGCGCAAGTGCCGTGCCGTTCGCGTCAATGAGCGTCGTTGCGCCCGCGGTATCAAGATCCTTCTCTTTACCGACGGCAGTGATTCTTCCGTTGATCGCAACTATCGTGTCGCCATCAAGGATCGGCTTCTGCAAATCACCGCTCAACACGAGCCCGATCTTGCAGATTACAAGTTTTGTATTCGCCGCCAGTTTTTCCGGCTCATCGTGGGACATCGCTCATCTCCGATGCACGCTTCACGTCGCGGATGGTGACCGAAGCTTTCCACCAACCTGTTTGTATATGAGCACACCAGTGAGGGCAACTGATTTATCGACCCGTGCCCGGTTCGAGTCTTGTGAACGGAGACCAGTTTTATAGCTGATGGACGAAGCCGCCGCGGGGGTACGGACGATGGCCCGCAGCGGTTTCGATGGAATCGCCGAATTCTTGAATCGTGAGCGTGGCGGTGCGGCGCGACTGATTCTAAGTATTGCTCCAGCATCAACACAGCATCTTCAACAGCTTCAAGAACACTATTCGGTCTTTCGCCGCTAATGGCGCTAGAGTTTCGCGTGTAATTTGGATTGCGTTTGGAATGGCTGATTCCACCGCCGTCAGACCTCCGGGCGTCAGTTCAACCATCAGCAGCCTGGTATCCTGAGAGTGGCGTGCGACCTTTGTGAAGCCACGAGCCCTCAGTCGATCGATGACTACTTTGATGGTCGCCGCATCCATCGCGGTCAGGCGCCCCAGCCTATTTTGAGAACACGGTCCCACTTCATATAGTTTAGCAAGAGCTGCGAATTGAGTCGTAGTTAGTTCACCGCTCATCCGACTTACGAAAATTGCTGTGTGGCGCTGGTTGGCTTGGCGCAACAGGAAACCGACCTGGACCTCCAGCACATAATCCTGCAAAGTCTGCTTTCTCTTACGGTGAGAGATGGTGTGAACACTCGCGCGCATGCTCTCTTTCATTAGTTTCTATTGGAAGTATGGCAACGACCTTACGATTTCGCGTCTCCACCACATCTCAGATTTTTCATCCAAACGACGATGGTAATTCTTTCCGGTATCGTAACACGATTTCCTGCGATATCACGACACTCCTGCCAGCCGCAGCCATAATCCGTTCATTTGAGTATCACTGGACACTCATTCGTACTCGAACAAATTTCTCTTGGCATTTTGTCGAAACGTTGTATTTAGGCCTCAGCGAATCTGCGTTTTTGCCTTCGGTCTGCTAAAGAGCCAATCCAGATTGAGGGCGCACGGATCTCGTGATTGTCAAGACGAAAATCGGGGCGGTAGGCCGGAAACATGGGGTGCGGCGATGCGCAAGAGAATGTTTTTTCTGGCGATGGCGTGTACGGTGGTGCTTTGCATCACTCCGGTCATGCACGGCCAAGCGACGGCGAGTTTTTCCGGCACCGTTGTGGACAAATCGGGATCGGTGATCACGGGCGCGTCGGTCACGGTTGTTTCGCAGGAAACCGGTGCATCTCGCACGGCGAACACCCATGACGCCGGCCACTACCTCATCCCTTTATTGCCGGTCGGCAATTACACACTGCGTGTCGAATTCAAGGGCTTCCAGACGGCGGAGCGCAAAGACGTTCGGCTGCAGATCGACGAGGCGCGTGAAACTGGTCCCTCCACCAACGAGTCGCTGATTGGGATTTCTCGGGTACCCGCAGGTGTTTTCGGTCGCCAGACGCCGCCTCGGTCGCGGCAGTCGGGACAGTCTGTAGACGGCTTCTCGTCAATGAAAATGGTCTTCGTGTGGGGATTTACATCCGTATCCCAGAGGTGGGTGATCTCCCGCAAACGGCAGCCCGTCGGGCGATACAGCCGGACAAGCAGGTGAGACTTGCCCTGGGCTCGCCGCTCCATCGCAATGATTTCCTGGTCGGCGTAAGGCTCGGGAGGATTTGCAGCGTATTCGAGTCGATCACCCCTTTCCAATTGAATCGGCAACTTGATCCAGTGCCTAAAGAACCTCAGGACGAAATCCATTTGAGTGTCGATGTGCTTCCTCTCGTAGCCTTTATCGAGAAGATCGTTGCGGAACTTGATGACATCGTGTCGATTGTATTCGTCGGCGTAGTCTTTGCCGTTCGCAAAAGCGTTGAGAAAATTGCGATTCATACGGACGCTCTTCCCCGGCCGCTTTGAGGCGACCATGTCGATGAGGTATTTAGAGATTTCGTCCCTGACCTTCTTGCGCCCGTTGACAACGGGCTCTCGGGCTTGAACTACGGCGGCTTTCGGCACGGACCTGCCGGAGTAGAGTTGGTATTGCAGCGCATTGCCCGATAGCAGAGCGTGTCGTTGCCGTTGCGCGGTCAGTGCGTCAGCCCCAGCAGGAATCCATTTCCGCTGCAGGCGATGTAGTAGTTGCCCTCCGGGTGTTTCTCCTCTCTGCCTCCGACGGTCACGACATCGGGCTGAATGGTGTGATTGGCGTAGAGTGCCGCTTGGCAGTAACGCCAAGAGCCGTCCTTGAAGCGGACATATTTACAGATGGTGTATTTGGGTTGGGCCATGCGCAAATCCTCCGAAACCTAATACTGAGTTGCGCAGATTTCTTAGGATTTGCCTTTAGGAAGGAGCCTAAGCCACTGATTCTAAAGAGTTGGCTGGGAGGCCTGGACTCGAACCAGGATAATCAGATCCAGAATCTGATGTACTGCCAATTGTACGACCTCCCAACTGAACCGAGGACTTTGCTCTGGGCACAGTCGTACCCATCTGGTTTGCTTCTAGCTCTGTCCCGTTTGTCTTGATCTACTCTAAACACGAAGCGAATATTCGTCAACCTCGCGATCAGCCAGCTTGCGATCGGGCTGCTTCGCCGAATTCCCGGGTCTTGATACAATTCTCGCGCGGCTAACCTTTGGTGTTCCGCCGGCGAGTGCCGCAGCGTGGCCCACGGCGGCCGTCGAGCACTTCACTATCGCGCGAAGGGATTTTCAGTGACCCACAACCCACCGTCCTCCCAGCCTGTGCCCGGCGCAAACCGCTCCGGTAGTGATGGAAAAATTCCCGCCGGCGCTCGCCCTTTGAAGGTCGCGCTGGCCGGCTTCGGCACTGTGGGCCGCTCGGTCGCGAAGATACTTTGCGCGGATCCGGGGGGTCCCCTGCGGCTCATCTCGATTTGTAATCGCAACGTGCAGAGCAAGAAGACCGCTGCCCTGCCCGCGAACATCCGCTGGACCGACAGCTTCGACGAAGTGGTCGCGTCCGACGCCGACATCGTCGTCGAGCTGATCGGAGGCCTCGAGCCCGCCGGTACGCTGATTCGCCGCGCCCTGGGCGCCGGCAAATCCGTGGTGACCGCCAACAAGCTGCTGATCGCTGAGTCTGGCCCCGAGCTCATCGAGCTCGCGGCCGCGTCGGGCCAACGAATCGAGTTTGGTGCATCCGTCGCCGGAGGCATTCCCGCAATCATGGGCATCGAGCAAGGGCTGGCGGGTGACCGCCTGTTTCAGATACAGGGGATTCTCAACGGCACTTGCAACTACATCCTCACCCAGATGGAAGCGCGTGGTGCGAGCTTCGCCACCGCGCTAGCCGAAGCCCAGAAGCTGGGCTTCGCCGAGGCCGACCCATCAAGCGACATTGACGGCATCGATGCACGGGCGAAATTGGTGATCCTCACTCAGGCCGGACTGCACATGCGCGTCCGCGCCGAGCAAATTCCCTGCCGGCCCATTTCCACCATCGAAGCGGTGGACTTCGCCTACGCGCACGACTTGAGTTGCACCATTCGCCAAATCTCGTCCGCAAAGAAAGTTTCTTCCGCCGCGGGGGGACGCGGCAAACTTTTTGCCGCGGTGCAGCCCGCGCTGGTGCCGCTGACGTCGTTGATCGCCCATGTGGAAGGCGGGCGAAATCTGGTCGCGTCCACCGGCGAATTTTCCGGCCAGATGGTTTTCTCCGGCTTCGGCGCTGGCGGCGATCCCACGGCGGTCGCCGTGGTCTCCGATCTCATCGCCATCGCCAGCAGCAGCGGCGCTGCTGCGCCGCGGGTGCCTGTCGCCATCGAAATTCCCGAATCGGTCAGCGGAGACTTCACCGTCCGCCACTACCTGCGCCTGGTGATAAGCGACCGCCCCGGAATCATCGCCGCGCTAGCCACGGTTCTCTCGCGCCACGGCATCAGTATCGACGCCGTCCTGCAAAAGCCCGGCTACCCGCATTCCGCCCTCCCCTTCGTAATCACCATCGAGCCATGCAGCACGTCGCTGCTAGCTGGCGCGCTGGAAGAAATTGCGCGCATGGACTTTCACGTCCAGCCGCCACTGCGCCTGCCCATCTTCGCGGACTGAGCTTCCTATCGGGGAAGCTAGGGTAGCGCCTTCGGCGGGTCATGGAGCTACACACCCCACCCGGTGGCGGCGCGACACGACACCTAGCTGGGGTGAGCCTGTCGAGCAAACTATATTGGTGGGGTGGCAGCGATTTTACTGTCGCAGCATGATGAGATCAAACTTGATCGGGGTGTTGGCGGGGTAAAACGAAATCGCGGATCTTAGTGCCTTGCTCTTTCATGCGGTCGAGCAGCACCCGGGCCCAGACGTATTCGGCGGCGAGAATGCCCAAGGCTAACAGGATCACCATCCAGCCCGGCGCAGGGGTAAAGAACATCACCGCCCCAGCGATGAGCAGCACGAAGCCGGAAACGATTCTTAGATAACGCTTGCTCTGCTGCAGCGTTCTGTTCCACATGACGTACGATCCCTGGTTCGCGCTAGCCGGAAACACCTCCGGCGCGACTTCCGCAGCGACTTCCAGTTCGCAATTGGCGACTTCCCTTTCCGCGTCGACGCAATCGGTTCCGCTGACCACCGAACACCCCTCAATGCCGCGAGGCTTTCAAACTTCCTAACGGTTGCTACACCCCACTTCAGTATTACGCGACGGGTATGACAAATGCTTCAACGTTGCGTGTAAAATGTGGGTCAACCCCGGGTTTCAATTCCCTTTCGAGACTCGCTTTCACTTCGATATTCATCCTAGCACGCGTGTTTCCAAGCCATCGGGCGGCTTGCCGTAGTCGCCAACACTGCCGATAATAGACTTCGCTGCGAATTGCCAGTCGCCCCGCACGATACGGTGCACTGCGGCGGGCTACTGCGGCACGATTTCCTGGAAAAATTCCCGGATCGGGGAGCGAACATGGATTTGCAAACGGTGCGAATGGAAATTCCCGAGGGCGCCAACCTGATTCTCGGGCACGCTCACTTTATTAAAACTGCAGAAGATCTCTACGAGGTGATGGTCAATACCGTGCCCGGTGCAAAGTTTGCGGTGGCCTTCAACGAAGCTTCCGGTCCATGCCTTACGCGCATCGAAGCCAACGACGACGATCTGCGCCGCGCGGCCACCGCCAACGCCCGGGCCATCGGCGCCGGACACGTTTTCGTGCTGCTGATCCGCCAGGCGTATCCGATCAACGTGCTGGGCCGCGTCCGCGATTGCTTCGAGGTGTGCACCATCCACTGCGCCACGGCGAACCCGGTGGAAGTGATCGTCGCACAGACCGCCCAAGGCCGCGGCATCGTCGGCGTGATCGACGGTTCGTCTCCAGCCGGGGTAGAAGGACCCGAAGACGCGAAGGCCCGCCACGAATTCGTGCGCAAGATCGGCTACAAACTCTAACCATGCCGCGAAATGGGATGCGGCTCCTGCTGCGCGTTCCCGTTTGGCGCAAAGCTTCCGTTCACGCCGCGGCTGGAATCAAGCTACCCGTCCCGAACCACCCCGTGATTTCTCTTAGGCCTTTTGCGCTTGCCGGCGCAGGAAGGTGGGCACGTCCAGATCGTCGGCGGGCGCCTTGTGAATCATCTCGTCGATCCCGCGAGGCGTGTCCATAGCCGCGGGCTGCGGCTCGCGGGCTGCCTTCCACGTCTTGGGCAGATACGACGGACGCGGCTGATTCTTGCGAATCGCCACTTCGCGGAACCCGGCCGCGATTACGGTGATCTTCACCGATTCCTTCATCGCGTCGTCCTGCACCGCGCCGAAAATAATATTGGCATCTTCGTGCGCGGCCTTCTGGATGATCGAAGACGCCTCATGCACCTCATGCAGGCTCAAGGTCGACGATCCGGTAATGTTGATCAGAATTCCCTGTGCGCCCTGGATGCAATTATCTTCCAGCAGCGGGCTGTTGATGGCCCGGTTGGCCGCGTCGACCGCGCGGTTCGGCCCGCTGGCTACCGCCGTGCCCATCACCGCATAGCCTTGTCCGGACATGATGGTCTTCACGTCCGCGAAGTCGCGGTTGATGATCCCGGGAATGGTAATGATGTCGCTGATGCCCTGCACCGCTTGGCGCAGAATATCGTCGGCGATGCGGAACGCCTCGAAGAAACTGGTCCCGTGCTCGACCGTTTCCATCAGTCGCTCGTTGGGAATGACCACCACGGTATCGACGCAACCGATCAGCTCGGCCAGCGATTGCTCGGCCTGCTGCAAGCGCCGCTTGCCCTCGAACGCGAACGGCTTGGTGACCACCGCCACGGTCAGCGCGCCGAGCTCGCTGGCCAGATTCGCCACTACCGGCGCTGCGCCGCTTCCGGTACCGCCGCCCAGTCCGGCGGTGACGAAAACCATGTCCGCGCCGTCCAGCGCTTCCAGAATTTTCTCAGTATCCTCAAGCGCGGCCTTCCGACCGACCTCGGGGTTGGCCCCCGCGCCCAAGCCTTTGCTGAGCTTCGCGCCCAATTGCAGCTTCACCGGCGCCTGCGACAACTTCAGCGCCTGCAAATCGGTATTGGCGGCAATGAACTCCACTCCTTCCACCTTCGCCCGAATCATGCGATTTACCGCGTTCGAACCGCCACCGCCTACCCCGATGACCTTGATCCGAGCGCCGTTGGCAACTTCCTCACTAAATGAAACCCGCAGCCCTGCATCTCTCGACATAATCCCTCCCCTCAGAGGTTCCCTCATGACTGACCTGCAAATAATGCTTTGAACTTGCTGGTCCATCCGGTCGCGCGCTGCCCCGCCATGCGGCGCGCGCGCGTTCCGTACAACACCAGCCCTACCGACGTCGAATATTCCGGTTGTGATACCTCTTCGCTCATGCCTGCCAACCCGCGCGGCGACGCGATGCGCACCGGCATAGCCAGCATGCGCTCGGCCAGTTCCGTCAGGCCGTGGAGGCGCGCTCCGCCGCCGGTGAAGACCAACCCCGCGGGAATCTGCGAGTCCAGACCGGCGTGGCGAAGGTCGTCGCGCACCAGCGTGATCAATTCCTGGGTGCGCGCTTCTGCGATCTCGCACAACATGCGTGAATAAATCGTCCGCGGCGGACGCTCGCCCACGCTGGCAATCTCAATGGCGGCGTCCTGTGCCATCGTTTCGCGGCAAGCGGTGGCGTGCTTCCTCTTGATCGCCTCCGCTTCCGGAATGGGCGTGCGCAGCCCCACCGCCAAGTCGTTCGTAAAATGGTCGCCACCCACCGGCACCGCGCCGGTATGGCGAACCACCCCGCCGCTGTAGACGATCACTTCCGTAGTGCCACCGCCGATGTCCAGCAGGCACACTCCCAGTTCCCGCTCATCCTGGGTGAGGCACGCCTCCGCTGCGGCCAGTGCTTCGAGTACCGTGTCCGTTACCCGCACTCCGGCACGATTCACCGCGGTTACCACGTTCTGCGCGGCGGCCGCCGAAGCCGTGACGATGTGCACGTTCGCTTCCAGGCGCTGGCCCAACATCCCCGCGGGATCGCGGATGCTGTCCTGCGCGTCCAGAAAAAATTCCTGCGGCAATACGTGCAGCACTTCGCGGTCCAGCGGCAGCGAGACGTTGCGCGCTGCGTCTACCGCACGCCGCACGTCGTCGCGATCCACGTCGCGCGATTTCTGCCCCAGGGTAATTCCTCCGCGGCTGTTCACTCCGCGAACGTGCCCGCCGGCGACCCCAATCAGCGCCGACTCCACCGGAAAACCTACCACCGCTTCGGCTTCCTCGACGGCGCGGCGGATCGAGCTGACCGCCAAATCCAGATTTACGATCTGGCCCTTGCGCCAGCCCTTTGATTCGGCGGCACCCAAGCCCAGAAACTTCACGTGACCGTCGTCGTCGATCTCCCCGATCAGCGCGCAGGTCTTCGTGCTTCCGATGTCGAGTCCAACCACTTGTCTTTCTCTTTTTCCCACGTCCCCCTGCTCCTTCGTTGCTTCAGACGCTGGCCCCCCCAGCGCTGACATGAATCTCAATCCCTCCGCGTGCTGGAACTCACTGGTCGTGCCCTTTATTCGCGGCCGATCTGGAGCTGGATGCCTTCGCGGCGTTCGCTTTGCTCGTTTTGCTCGTTGCGGGTTTCGCGCCGACGTGCGCGGCCAAAGGTTTTGCCGTTGGCGCCGCGCCGCGCCCTGTCCCAATGTGCCCCACCGTACCGCGGGCCGAAACCCCCGCTACAGCCGCCATGCGCGCCGCGGGCAGATGTTCTTCGGGGTTCACCACCACTTCGCGGTCGAACCGCAGATCGACCGACTCGACCCGGCCTGCCGTCGCTCGCCACTGGCCCAGGTTATCGAGCAGGGTCTGATACCTGGCCTGGAAATCCCGGTCACCAAAGTGGACGAACAACGGCCCGTCCGCTTCGGTCCATGCAGGGTTTGGCCCGGCCAGCTTGCCGCCCGCCGGCGGCAGCCCCTGGAGCGTGGCCTTCAGGTCGGTTACGTCCTGCACTTCCACTTCGCTCACCATCTCGCTGGCGCCCGGACGCGCCGCGTCGATCCCGTGCAGAAACGACGAATACATTTGCATCCGCCGTTCCCGCGCATCGGCGGGCATCGCCGCATTGATTCCAGTCACTACCGGAAAATGGAAATCGCCTTCCACCGGACGGTCCAGAATCACACCATGGGCGTCCGCCAGCGCCAAATCGCTTCCCTGCCTCAGGAACGCCACCGGCACTCGCTCGACCAACTCCACCTCGATACGATTCGGCAAAGCGCGCCGCACCACGGCTTGCTCCACCCACGCCAGCGTTTCCAATTGGCGGCGCCTCTCCTCGAGCGGAATTAGCAGCACGCTTCGTCCGCGATCGCCGGAAAAAATTTCCAGCACCGCGGCGCGCGACACATACTTATTTCCCGCGAGTTCCACTTGCCCCGGATGCAACAAGGACATGCTCGGCGAAGTGAGCAGGAAATGGCTGGCCAGATACACCGCCGCCAACGCTGCCAACGCTGCCGCAGCGATCGCCGGCCACCGCAGGTAACCCTTCCACGCTTTCTTCCCCGAACTTCCGCCGCTTGATTTCCAGCGGCTTCTGCCGCCGCAAATATCGCGGTTCCTGTTCGGCGAGTACTTCCTGGGGATAAGCTTCCGCTTCCATAGTTGTGGCTCTTCTCAGTTATTCCACACGATCACTTCGTTTTCGAGATCCACTCGAAAGGCTGAGCGCACGCGTTTCCGTACGTCATCGATCAATCCCAGCATGTCGTCGGAGCTCGCTTCTCTGGCGTTGACGAAAAAATTGGCGTGACGGTCGCTGACCATCGCTCCCCCGCGCCGGTACCCCTTCAACTGCAGTTCGTCGATCATTCGCCCCGCCGACCCGCCCGGCGGGTTCTTAAAAATGCAGCCGGCACTTTTCTGGTTGAGCGGCTGGCTGTTGCGCCGCTTTTCGTTGCATATTTTGATGCCCGCCACGATTTCCTTGTAGGGCTTCGACGGCAGCTCCAACTCCACTCGCAACATTACGTCGTCCGGCGCAAACGAGGTGTGCCGGTAATCAAAGTGGATGTCCTCGCCGCGTAACGTTTCAATTCGCCCGCTCGCTCCGCGATACAACTCCACAGCGCGCACGTAGGTTCCAATCTGCGTTCCGTAGGCTCCGGCATTCATGCGCAACGCCCCGCCAATGCTGCCCGGCACGCCAATCAGCCCTTCCATGCCGCCCAAATTATTTTTCGCGCAGTACGTCACCGTGCCACCCAAGTCCGCCGCCGCATCGATGTGCGCGCGGTTCCCTTCGATTTTCGCGGTCGAAGGCGCCGAAGGCAGTTGCAGCACCACCCACGGCAATTCTCCGTCGACCACCAGCACATTGGTCCCCCCACCCAGAAACCGGTAGGGGATTCCTTCGCGCTTCAGCAGCGAAATCGCTTCTGGCAATCCTTCGTAACGCCGCAGCAGCAAAATGTCGGTCGCGCCGCCGATCCCCAGAGAGGTCAACGTTCGCAGCGAAACGCCTCGCCGCAATTCCACTCCCATCTCCGCCAGCCGCGCGGCCACCGCCGGTGATTCAATCCGCATGGGACGCCGGTATGTGCGATCCCAGCAGCATGGCCAGCTCGTCCAATGCGCGGTAGACGCTGCCCGCGCCAATGGTCAGCACCGCGTCGCCCGGACGCACCTCGCGCAACAGAAATTCGATGGCGGTCTGCATGGTCGAGGAATAAATCACGCTGGGGTGACCGGCGGTGGCGATCGCTTCCGCCAGCCGTTCGCCGGTAACGCCTTCGATGGGCTGTTCGCCCGCGGCATAAATATCGGTCACCAGCAACACGTCGGCACGCGGGAAAGCGCTGCGAAATTCTTCCCACAGGTGCAGCGTCCGCGAGTAGCGATGCGGCTGAAACAAAACGAGCAGGCGATCGAATCCACAGCCATGCGCGGCCTCCAGTGTGGCGCGAATTTCCGCGGGATGATGGCCATAATCGTCGATCAGCGTCACCCCGGCGAACGTCCCTTTCACCTCAAAGCGCCGGCCCACCCCGCCGAATTTCTCCAGGCCCAAGCGAATCAGCTCCGGCGGCAAATTCAGATACAGACCCGCGGCGGCGGCCGCGGCCGCGTTGCGAATGTTATGAATGCCCGGAGGCGCCGGCAAATGACACTCGCCAAATTCCTCGCCGCGGAACCGCAGTTGGAAATGGCTGGCCAAGCCGTCCATGCGGATATCGTGGATCACCAAATCCGCGTGCTCCGATGTGCCGTAGGTCACCACTGGGCGCTTCACTCCCGCTAGAATTCCCTCGACGTTGGGATCGTCCGCGCAAAGGATCACCTGCCCGTAGAACGGAACGCGGTTCACAAACTGCAAAAAGGCGCGCTGGATTTCCTCCAGCGATGCATATTGGTCCAGGTGCTCGCGGTCGATATTGGTGACGATCGCCACCACCGGCGCCAGCAATAGAAACGACCGGTCGCTCTCGTCCGCTTCCACCACCATGTAATCGCCCTGCCCGACGCGCGCGTTGGAGCCCACGTGATTCACTCGTCCGCCAACCACAAAGGTGGGATCGAGCCCCGCAGCCGCCAGCACTGACGCGGTCATCGAAGTGGTGGTGGTCTTTCCGTGCGCCCCCGCGACCGCGATCCCGTATTTCAACCGCATCAATTCCGCCAGCATTTCGGCACGCGGGATCACTGGGATTTTCACCCGCTGCGCTTCCACTACCTCCACATTCCCGGGGCGCACCGCCGAAGAGATCACCACCACATGCGCGCCGTGCACTTGCTCGGCGCGATGTCCGTTGAAAATGCGTGCCCCCAGGTTGGTGAGGCGCTCGGTGACGCCCGATTGTTTGGTATCCGAACCCGATACCGCGTAGCCGCTGGAGAGCAGCACCTCGGCGATGCCGCTCATGCCGCTACCGCCAATCCCCACCAGATGAATGCGCTGAAAATTCCGGAAAGTGATGGTCATGGCCGCGCCACCATTTCCGCCCGCGCACCGACACCCGGCGAGTGCGGGCGCCCGCCCGGCGGCGCCAGCGCCACCGATTCGAGCAGGTCGGTAATGTCTTGCACCGCTCGCGGGCGCGCCAGGCTCCGCGCACGCTGCGCCATCGCAACAAGTTTTTGGGGCTGGTCCAACAGGGAAAAAATCTCTTCGGCCAAATGCTCGCCGGTCAACTCTTCTTGGGGCAGGACTCGCGCGGCCCCCGCAGCTTCCATCGTCTGCGCGTTTCGCAACTGGTGCGCATCGGTAGCAGCGCCGAACGGTATGAAGATGGCGGCACGTCCGGCGGCGGCGACTTCCGCCACCGTGATCGCGCCCGCGCGGCAGACGATTAGGTCAGCCTGGGCAAACTGCTCCGCCATATTCTCGATGAAGGGGCTGACCTCCGCGCTAAATTCGTGTCGCGCATATGCGGTTCGCACTGCATTATAGTCGCGTTCTCCGGTCTGGTGCACGACCAAAAGCTGATTTTTTTTCGCCGCCAGCGATTTCATCGCGTCCACCACCGCCCGGTTGATCGGCAAAGCGCCGCGGCTGCCTCCGGTGATCAGCAAACGAAAGGGCGCCCGCGGCGCCGAATCGGGCGCGGCGAAAAATTCCGGGCGCACCGGGCATCCGGTAACCACCGCTTTTCGTCCACCCCAGCGGTCCAGCGCCGCTTCGAATCCCACCGCCACCCGCGTGGCCATGTCCGCTAGAATGCGGTTGGTGAATCCCGGCTCGACGTTCGGCTCGAACACCACCGTGGGAATCGAATGCATCACCGCCAGCAGCATCATCGGCCCGGAAGCATACCCGCCCACCCCCAGTGCCGCCGCGAACTGGTGCCGCTGCAGGATTCTCTCGGAATCGACTAGTCCCGGAACCAGCATGGCTGCATTGCGCAACAACTTCGCTCCTCCCATTCCCTTCAATCCCGCCGCACGAATCGTCTCCAGCGGCAAACCTGCTTGCGGCACCAGCCTCGCTTCGAGGCCCGCTTGGGTGCCCACGATCACCACTTCCCGGCTCGGCGAGCCGTTTGCTCGGCTGCCTCGGCTAGTTTCGCCGCCTTCCGCCGTCCCGCGCCGCAACCATTCCCGCGCCACCGCCATCGCCGGAATCACGTGGCCCCCGGTGCCGCCCCCGGCGATCAGCAATTTCATTCTCGCGTTCGGCTCCTCGGCCGGCTGTTGCGCTGCTGCGATTTCCGCCGCACTATCATTCCTCGGCGTGCTGGCTGATATTTAAAAGCACCCCGGTGCCGATCAGCATCACCAGCAAGCTGGTGCCTCCGTAGCTGACGAACGGCAACGAAATGCCTTTGGTCGGCACCAACCCCAGCACCACGCTCAAATTGATGAGCGCCTGGGCCACCACCATGGTGGTGATTCCCAGCCCCAGAAATTTCCCGAAGTCATCGGGAGCGCGCAGCGAAGCCCGCAGCCCTCGCCAGCCATACCATGCGAACAGCGCCACCACCGCCACCGCGCCGATGTAGCCCATCTCCTCGCACAGCACCGCATAAATAAAATCGGTGTGCGCTTCGGGCAGATAAAACAGTTTTTGGTGGCTCTCCATCAGCCCTACTCCGGTAAACCCGCCGGAGCCCACCGCGATGAGCGATTGCAACAACTGGAATCCGTGCCCTTGGGGGTCCGCTTCCGGCGACCAGAAGGCCAAAATCCTCGCGTAGCGATACGGGAAGCACACAATCAATAGATACATCACCGGGACCAACGCCACCGCCGCGTACCCCAGATACCGCACCGAAATTCCCGCGATAAACAGCATGGCCAGGATGGTCACAAAAATTAGGCACGCCGTTCCCAAATCCGGCTCCATCAGCACCAACACCATCATCAAAGACACTGGAGCCAGTGCCGGCAGCAGTGTGTGCACGATATTGCTTGCGGTGAATTTCTCCGGCAGGCGCCGCCGTTCGAGAAACCATCCCAAATACAAAATCACCGCCAGCTTGGCCAGTTCCGACGGCTGCAAGCTGGCTGGGCCCATGCGCATCCAGCGGTGCGTGGCATGCGAGCGGTCGAGAAACAGGACCCCGATCAACAGCAGGATTACGCCCGCTAGGCCCGAAAAGATCACTTGCGGCTGGCGCAGCTTGCGATAGTCGACGTTCATCAACCAGAACATCGCCGCGCATCCCAGCCCCAAGAACAGCACCTGCCTCAGAAAAAAATAGGCGCCGTAGTGATAGTGCTCGCGCGCGGTTACCGCCGACGCGCTGAACACCATCACCGCGCCGATCAGGCACAGCGCCAGCGCTACCCCGAAAAGCTGCCGGTCATGCTGCATGCTGCGTGGCATTTCGATCCCTTCCCTTGGCCTTTCTATCGCTGGCTAACGCTTCGTCGCTGCCGCACCCGGCACGCCTGCCGGCAATGCCATCACCCGTTCGCGAAATACTCGTCCGCGATGCTCGAAATTGTCGAATTGGTCGAAGCTCGCACATGCAGGCGCGAGCAACACAGTGTCCCCGGACCTGGCGCGCTCGGCGGCAATCTCCACCGCGCGATCCAGAGTGCCCGCAAATTCCAGCGCCACCGCACCCTCAATCTGCGACGCAATTTTCTCCGCGGCGGCGCCAATCAACAGCGCCAGCCGGGCGCGTTGCCGCAACAGCTGCGAAAGCGCGCGGTAGTCGCTTCCTTTGTCCTTCCCGCCCAGGATTACGATCACGTTGCCCGAAAATGCTTCGAGCGCCTTGCGCGTCGCATCTACGTTGGTGGCTTTCGAGTCGTTGAAATACTCCACCCCTCCCGCCTCGCGCACGAATTCCAGCCGGTGCTCGACGCCCGCAAAACTGCGCACACCGGCGGACACCGCCGCTGGGTCCGCTCCCACCAGGCACGCCGCGGCGCTCGCCGCAAGCACGTTTTCAACGTTGTGCGCCCCGCGTAGTGGTATCTCCTCGACCCGCAGAATCGGCGATTCCTCGCCTTCCCGGCGAAACACGATTTGCCCGTCGTGCACCGATGTTCCCTCGGCCACCCGCTTCTCGCGGCTGAACCACCAGGTTTCCGAGCGCGCCGGAGCCCGTTTCGCTACTTCCGCGTCGTCCGCATTCAAGATCGCGATATCCGTCTCGGTCTGGTTCTCAAACATTCGTAGTTTCATCCGCGCGTATTCTTCGAACGATCCATGGCGGTCGATATGGTCCGGAGTCAGGTTCAGCAGCGCCGCCACGTCCGGATGGAAGGCGTCGATCGTCTCCAATTGGAAGCTGCTAATCTCCGCCACCGTTACCGTCGCATCGGTCGATTCCGCCGCCAGCGATATCAGTGGCGTGCCGATGTTCCCGCCGATCAACGTCGGAATCCCCGCGGCCTTCAGCACGTGCCCGGTGAGCGCGGTGGTGGTCGTTTTTCCATTCGATCCGGTGATTCCGATCATCCGCCCTCGCATCGCCCGCCACGCTAATTCCACTTCGCCCCACACTGGAACCCCGCGTTCCCGCGCTCGCATGATTCCCGGCAGATTCGACGGCACGCCGGGACTCACCACCACCAGTTCCGCATCTTCAAACGCCAGGCCGCCGTGGGTCCCCACTTCCAGGCGCACGCCCCGCTCCGCAAGATTCGCCGCCGCTGGACCCAGTTCCTCCGCGGTCTTGACGTCGGTCGCCGTCACTTTCGCGCCGGCGGCCAACGCATACTCCGCTGCCGCCATACCCGAGCGCGCTAACCCCACCACCAGCACTTTCCTTCCCGCAAGATGCGTGCCTGGCTTCATTTCCTTGCTACCTGAGTTTCAGCGTGGTGAGCGAAAACAGCGCGAACACCAGCGCCAGTATCCAGAACCGCACGATAATCTTGGATTCGCTCCATCCCATCAGCTCGAAATGATGATGCAGCGGCGCCATGCGAAAAATGCGCTTGCCGGTAAGCTTGAACGACCCCACCTGCAAAATTACCGATAGCGTCTCCAGAAAAAATACCCCGCCCACCGAGAGCAGCAGAATTTCCTGCTTGATAATCACCGCCACTACGCCAATCGCACCGCCCAACGCCAGCGAACCGACGTCCCCCATGAACAACTCCGCCGGATGCGCGTTGTACCACAGGAATCCCAGCGACGCGCCTAGCACCGAGCCGCAAAAAATCGTCAGTTCACCCACTTCCGGGATCCACTGAATCTCCAGATATTCCGCGAAGCGCGCGTGGCTGGAAAGATACGTCAGCACCGTTAGCGCACCGGCGGAAACCAGCACGCAGCCGATCGCCAGGCCGTCCAACCCATCCGTCAAATTCACCCCGTTCGAAGATCCCACGATCACCAGGATCAAAAACAAAACGAACGGAACGAACGCCAGCGGCCACACCACGCTTTTGGTAAGCAGCGAGCGCACCACCAAGTCCGGATGCAGGCGCTTAAAGAATGGAACGCTGAGCGCCGTCGAGTAAACTCCCTTTTGCTGCAAACCGATCAGCACCGATCCAACGCCCACGCAAGTGAGCACCTGCAGGGCGAATTTCCACTTCGCGGTAAGCCCCAGATTTCGCCGCCGCACCACTTTGTTGTAATCGTCGACGAATCCGATCGCTCCGAACGCCACCGTCGCCGCCACCGCTAGCATCGCGTACGGACTGCGCACATCCGCCCACAACAACGTGGGAACCGCGATGGCTGCCACGATCAGCACTCCGCCCATGGTCGGCGTGCCGGCCTTGGACTGATGGCTCTCCGGACCCTCGGTGCGGATGTATTGCTTCACCTGTAATAGACGCAGCCTGCGAATCACCCACGGACCCAGAGCCAGCGAAAGGAACAGCGACGTCAATGTGGCGATGGCGGTCCGCACCGTCAAATAGCGAAAGACGTTGAGCGGGCTCCAGTGCTTGTGCAGCACGGTAAAGAGCAGGTAGTAGAGCATCTTAGCTGGGCTCCTCGTGTCCTCGGCCTACGCTCACCGCTCCCTGCGTTTTCCCGTCTTTCACCCGATGCCGCGCTTCGAGCGCCGCTAAAATCTTTTCCATGCGCACGCCGCGCGAGCCTTTGATCAAAAGCAAATCACCTGATTCCAGGAATCCCGTCAAAAAGCTGGCCGCCTCTTCGGAGTTGTCGAAAAACTTCGCGCGATCGCGCGGATGCCCGGCCGCAATCGCCGCTCCCACCATTTCCGCCGCGGCGCCCCGCACCCCGATGATCCAATCCGCTTTGCCCGCCGCGCCCACGCTGCGCCCGGCATCGCGGTGCAGTTCTGCCGATTCCGCGCCCAACTCGAGCATCTCGCCCGCCGCCAGGATGCGCCGGCGATATCCCTCGGTCGCCGCGATCAGTTCCGCTGCGGCGGCCAGCGCCAGAGGGCTCGAGTTGTAGCTATCGTTAATCACTGTAAATCCCGCCTCGAACTCGACGATTTCCCCGCGCATCTCCGCGGGCTGCAGCCGCGGAAACACTTCCCGCGCTTCGGCTGCGCCCACTCCCCACGCGCTCGCTGCGGCCAACGCCGCCAGCGCGTTGCCCACGTTGTGCCGGCCCGCGAGCGGCAACTCCAGACGCTGCCGTCCCTCAGGCCACACAAAATCGAAAGCAGTCCCGCGGATCCCGCGATCCTCAACATTCTCGGCGCGGAAATCGGCGGCGTGGCTCTCGCCGAACCAGATCACCTTTCCGGGCGCGACGTCGGCAAACCGCGCCACTCGCTCGTCGTCGAGATTCAGGACCGCAGCGGCCCCTGGCCTCGGCAAATTCTCGATCAGTTCGCGCTCGGCCTTGGCAATCTCGCCAATTGATGAAAAAAATTCCAGATGCTCCACCGCTACGCGCGTGATCACCCCCGCGTCTGGCTCGGCAATCTTTGCGAGCCTCCCCAACTCCCCGGCCCGCGACATGCCCATCTCCAGCACCACCGCTTCGTGTGTTTCGTTGAGCTGCAACAACGTCAGCGGAAGCCCAAACTCGTTGTTCAAGTTTCCTTGTGACTTCAGCACCCGATACCGCGCCGACAAAAGCGCCGCTAGAATTTCCTTGGTGGTGGTCTTTCCCACCGAACCGGCCACTCCGGCTACCCGCCGGCCACTTCCCGCACCGCGCCACGCCCGGCACACCTCAGCTGATAATTTCCCCAACGCCGCCACCGTGTCGGCAACCCCGATCGCCCGGCTCTGCACCGCACCTGGGAACTCTGCCCAGCGGTCCTGCGAAATCACCACCGCGACGGCGCCACGGGCCAAAACTTCGCTTACAAATTCGTGTCCATCGTGACGCGGTCCGTGGATCGCGAAGAACACTTCACCGGGTTTTACGCTGCGCGAATCAATCGACGCCCCTGCCACCGGCGCCGTCGCGGGAACCGCCGACGGCCTCGGTGTTTCCAGGGCCCGAGCCACTTGATCGATGTTCCAGCGCAGCATGTTGTCTCCCGCCGTTACCGGCCAGCCGGCAAAACCCTCTAATTCCGGGTTGCATCCGGCTTGCCATAACCGCGCCGCCGGAGAATTGCCCGCGCCATTTCCCGATCATCGAACCTAAACGTCCGGTCCTTCAATATTTGCGTGCTCTCATGCCCCTTGCCCGCCAGCAGCACAATGTCTCCGGAACGCGCCGCGTCAAACGCCATTTCGATGGCCCGCTCGCGGTCCGGCTCGATCTGATAGCTGCCATTCACCTTCTGCAAGCCAACCACCACATCGTTGATGATCCGCAGCGGGTCTTCCGTGCGCGGGTTGTCGCTCGTCAGTATCACCAGATCGCTCAATGAGCCGGCCGCCTCGCCCATCAGCGGACGAGTCGTCCGGTCGCGATTCCCCCCGGCGCCAAACAGCAAAATGATCCGGCCCGTTCCCGCCAATTCCCGCGCCACTTTGAGCAAGTTTCGCAACGCATCGTCGGCGTGCGCGTAATCCACCACCACCCGGAATTCCTGGCCCTCGTCGATTCGCTCGAAGCGTCCCGGCACCGCCGCGAGTTCCCGAATCCCCGCTTCGATCGCCGCCGGCGCAACTCCCAGCGCCAAGCCCGCTCCAATCGCCGCCAAAATGTTGTACACATTCACGCGGCCCACCAACGCCGAATGCACCTCAATTTTTCCCGCCGGCGTCTGCGCGGTGAATTCCAATCCGTTAAATGCCCGTGAAAATTTCTTGGTGGTAATGTGCCCGCCCGCTTCGAGCCCGTACGTCAGGGTCTCCTGCGATAGCCCTTGGAGCAGGCGCCCATGCGGGTCGTCGATGTTGATCACCGCAAAGCGCGGCGCTCCCGCGCCGGTTCCTTCAAACAGCCGGCGTTTGGCAGCGAAGTAATTGTCGAAATTTCCGTGAAAGTTCAAATGATCGTGGGTCAGGTTGGTGAACACCGCCGCCTGAAAATGGCAGCCCCATACCCGTTCTTTCGCCAGCCCATGCGAGCTCACTTCCATCACCAGGTGCGAACCGCCGGCGTCCCGCACTTCTGCCATCATTGCCTGGATGTCCAGCGATTCCGGAGTGGTATTCACCGCCGGGCGCGGACCACGCGGCGTTCGGTATCCGGTCGTTCCCACCAGCCCGGTGATCTTCCCCGCCGCACGCAAAATCGCGTCGATCAAAAACGCGGTGGTGGTCTTGCCATTGGTGCCGGTGACGCCGGCCAGCGCCAGCGCTTGCGCCGGATGCCGGTAGAAATTCGCTGCCGCAGTGGCTAAGGCTCGCCGCTCGGATCCTGCCAGTAATTCCACGGTGGCAATATTTTCCGGCAAGCCATCCAGCGCCCGGCGATCTTCGCTGGCCACCGCCACCGCACCACGCTCCACCGCGCCCGCCACGAAATCGGCGCCGTTCAATTTCTCGCCCTTCAACGCAAAAAAAATCGTTCCGGGAACCACCTTGCGACTGTCGTAGGCGATCGCCGCGATCTCCCGATCGGCCTGTCCGCTTACGTTCCGCACTTCCGCTCCGGCAAACACTTCCAAAAGTCGCATCTTTGGCTCTTTGGCATGCGATTCCACGAGCCCTACGGGAGCCGCATCCACCACCGCCGGGCTCGAATTCCGGTTGCGCCTCAATTCGACGGCCCCGTCGAAGTGTTCCCCGAGCTAACATTCGCCGCGCCTGCCGTTCCCGAACCATTTCCCGAAACTGCGCCGCCGCTGCTCCGCTCGAACCGCACCGTCACCCGGCCGCCTCGCGCGATCCGCGCACCCGCTTCCGGCGTCTGTTCCACCGCAACCCCATTGCCAATCAGAATCGGAGTGAGGCCCAGCTTCAGGCAGGCCTCGGTCACGCTGCGCACCGTCGCTCCCGCGAATGGCGGCACGGCGATCCCAGCATCGCCTCCAAATTCCACTGTGGTCGTATTCCCCGCGGGCTGTGTTGCCGACAGTGGCTGCGCACCCGTAGCAACCGGGGCCACGCTCGCTGGGTCGCCTCCACGTTTTTTTGCAGTCAGTAAATCCTTGTCCACCGTCCTACGCGGCGTCTTGGCCGGCATAATTGGATCGCCCGGTTCCGCTCCCGGCGGCACGTCATGCGCCACATCCAGGTACGGCAACACTTGCTCGGCCACCCGCTTGAAAACCGGTCCGGCCACCTCACCGCCCAAGTGCGCCCCCACCGGAGAATCCAGCGCCACCAAAATCGTAACCGCCGGATCATTCAGCGGAGCGAAGCCAGTGAACGACGCGATGTACTCATTCTGCGAATACCGGCCAGTCGCCGGATCGATCTTCTGCGCCGTGCCGGACTTTCCTCCCGCCGTATATCCATTAATGCGCGCGGTCTTCCCCGTGCCGTGCTCGTTCAGGATTACGCCCTCCATCATCTCGCGCACGGATGCGGACGTATCGGCATCAAACCCCTGCGTAGCCGCCGGTTTCTGGTACGAAACGTTTTCGAGCACCCCGCTCCGCGTTCCCATCGACTTCACCACCCGCGGGCGATACACCGTGCCGCCATTCGCAATGGCGGAAATCGCCGATACCATCTGTATCGGCGTAACGCTGATTTCCTGGCCCATCGCCAGCGACCCGATCGAACTCGGTGTCCAATCTTCCAGCCGCCGGAATAGTCCGCGGTTTTCCCCGGGCAATTCGATCCCGGTCAGCTCGCCGAAATGGAACCGCCGGATAGTCTGGTAAAATCTCGGTTCGCCCTGACGCAACGCCACTTTGATCGCACCCACGTCGCTGGACACCTCTAAAACGTGCTGCACCGAGATCACCCCGAATGGCTTGTGATCGTGGATCAACCTACCCGCGACCACGATGGAACCCATCTGGCAATCGACCATGTCGGTCGGCTTCACCACCCCGTCTTCAATTGCGCCGCCCAGCGTAATCACCTTGAACGTCGATCCCGGCTCGTACGCGGACGCCACCGCGCGGTCGATCCGCGATCCATCCGGAAATTTTCCCGCGTAATTGGGGTCGAACTTCGGCCAGTTGGCCACCGCCAGCAACTCCCCGGTATTGGGGTCCTGTACCACGATCGAGCCGTTCTGCGCGTGGGTTTCCGCGATCGCCCGCGCCAGTTCTTTTTCCGCTATGTATTGGATGGTCTCGTCGATGGTCAGGGTTATCGGCGTGCCGGGTATGCCCGGCACTTCGCTGCGGTCGTACCAGCGTCGCCGCGCGTCGGATTGCACCAGGATGTGTCCCGGACGGCCGCGGATCATTTTGTCGAGTTCCAACTCGATGCCGCCGAGCCCGTGCTCGTCCACGTCGACGAATCCCAAAACGTGCGCGGCTAGATCGTGCTGCGGGTACACTCGATGATTTTCTTTCTGGGTGTACACTCCGCGCAGGTTCAAATCCGCGACTCGCGCCGCCTGTTCCGGGGTCAGCTTGCGCGCCAACGGGAAAATTTCCTGCGCGTCGTCCAGCTTCTTTTGGATTTCTTCCGCAGGAACCTCAATCACCCGTGAAAGCAGCCGCGCCACCATGGCCGCGTCTTTCACTTCGCCCGGGTCGGCCACCAGGTCGTCCATGGGAATGCTCACCGCGAGCTCGCGCCCGCGCCGGTCGTAAATGGTTCCGCGCTGCGGATTCACTTCCACCATGTGCTCTTGCTGCCGCTGGGCGCGGCGGAGGTAATCGCTATAGCGGTACAGCTGCAGGTAACTCAGGCGGCCAACAATCAGCAATATCCATAGAACAGCGAAACACCAAACGGCGATCCAGCGGGCACGCGGAATACGCTGATCCATGAAGTCCGGCCTATCTACGTCGATTTTCTTTTTCTTCCCGGAGGAACTCGCGTTCCGCCGGGCAGGAAGGAGAATTGTTTGGTGCTGGGCTCGTTACGGCTGGGCTGGTCCGGGAGCCACTCGCGCTTGCGCTAACGCCGCTGCGCCGTCACCCTGCGCCGGAGCCACTTGCCCCGGCACCGGCACCGTCAGACCCAGCTGCTGCCGCGCGATCGAATCGATGCGCATAGGAGAACGCAGGGAGGCAACCTCAAGGCGCAATTGCTGATTCAGCTCGGTAGCCCGCGCGCGCTGGTTCTCCAAATCTTCCACGTGATAGCGCAGCTGGATGCATTGGAAATGCTGCCAGGCGTAGAACAGCGCGCAGCTCGCCAGCGCTCCTGAAAGCGCCATCCGGCGGCCGCATTCCCGCCACCGGCCAGGCGCCATCGGACGCACCAGCCGCGAATTATCGATCCGCTTTACGGTATGAAATTCGGTCATGCTGCACTCGCTTCTGCCGAATTGGCGTTCATGTCGTCGCCGCCCGGCACCATGCTCTCGCCCGTCTTTTCGATCACCCGCATCTTCGCGCTTCGCGACCGCGGGTTGTCCTGAACTTCTTGTTCGCCTGGCCGTTCGACATGCTTGGTCAGGATTCGGAAGCCGCCGCCGCGCACCAGCTCTTGAAACGCGCGCTTCACCAAGCGGTCTTCCAGCGAGTGGTAGCTCAGCACGATCCACCTCGCTCCCAAATTTAAAGTGGCAGGGGTCCGCGAAAGAAACTGCCCGAGTTCCTCCGACTCTCGATTCACCGCTATCCGCAGCGCCAGATAGGTTTTTGTCGCGGGATGCAGTCTCTGCCTTCCCCTTGCTTTACGTCCCCCTGCCACAACCGTTGCCAGGTGCGCGGTATCGCGTATCGGCCGCGCCCGCACAATATTCCTGGCGATTCTGCGTGAATCCCTCTCCTCCGCATTCTGATAGAGGAGATCGGCCAGCTCTTGCTCCGGCCAGCGATTCACAATCTCATCCGCGGTCAGCTCTTGCCTCGGGTCCATGCGCATATCCAATGGCCCGGCGCCGCGGAACGAAAATCCTCGCTGCACATCGTCCAGCTCCAGGCTGGACACTCCCAGATCGGCCAGCACGCCGTCGAATCCCTGCGTGCTCTGATCCGCCGCCACTTCGCCGATCCTCGAAAAACTCGTTTGCACCAAACTCACCCGTTCGCCGTACTCTTTCAACCGCTCTCGTGCAATCTCGATCGCCTGCGGGTCCCGGTCCAGCCCGATATACTTTCCGGTAGTCAGCCGCGACGCAATTTCCACCGCGTGCCCGCCCGTCCCCAAAGTGGCGTCGAGGTAAGTTCCCTCCGGCCTTACTCGCAACCACTCCAGTACTTCGACGAGCAGCACGGGTCTGTGCAACTCGTCCAAGACTTAAATGCCCAGCTCGTCCAGGATTCTTTCGTCGTCGGCCGTGATCGGGTTGCGGTTCATTTCGTCGGTGAACCGGTCATGGTTCCAGATTTCCAGGTAAGTGAGATTGCCCAGCACGTCCACTTCACCCTTCATCTGCGCCGACTCTCGCAACACTGCCGGAATCAAAATTCTTCCCTGCCCATCCAGCTCCACCACTTGTCCGTAATAATTCGTGCGCGCCAGAAATTTTTTCTTGGATGCGTTGTGCGACGATACTCGCGCCAGTTTGTCCTCAATCTCTTTCCAGAACTTCATGGGATACAGCCGCGCGTGATCGCCGTTCTCGCTGGTGATGTAAAACTGTTCGCCCAATTCGCGCAGCTCCGTCAAGTAGGCGCCGGGCACTTTCACCCGACCCTTGTCGTCCACCTTTGCTGGATAATTTCCGCGAAGCATTGAATCGCCGCCCTGTTACGTATCCACGGCCGCCGTGACGCCCGCCGCTCAAATCGCCCTGAACTCGCCCTGAGTTCATCGAAGCCGCCCGTTTCGATTGCCACTCTACTACACTTTCGACCACGGCAACCCATTTCAAACCACTTTGGACCCCGATTGTAGTGGGCTTTTGCTCTGTGTCAATAGCCTTTTTCAAGAATTCGAAAAAAAATTGGAGAACTACGTAGGGGAATGTAGCGAGGCTTGTGTGTCTTTTCGCACGTCGCAAACTCGCGCTGTGCTACAACGCCACTACATCTTGCGGCGTCGAAGCGAGACTACATCGATCCATGGTTACACGGAAAATATTTCGCGTCGCTTTGATGTTGTTGTAGTCAACAGACCGCAGGAGAACATAAAGAGAAGATCGCAAAAAGTGGCGGCGGGTGCGCGGAATTCAAAATACACAAACTCCCAAACTCAACAACACGGGCGCCACAAACGGGCCTGCAGCTTTCTGCAGTGGAAGTGCGAAGGAAGGAGGTCCTACTCTACTGCGGAGGCGGGGCCTGGATGCCATTCAGGTCCCGAAGAATTCCCTGCTCGTTTGGGCTTAGCCCGCGCATAAACTCCGGATCATTCAGCCGCGCTTCCCGATCGGCCGCACTCAACCCCTGCAGCGACCTCAAGTGCTCGCGCACCACCATGCGCCGGTCCATCGGCAGCTCGCGCCACCTCGGCAGCAAATTGTTGCGGATTTCTTCGCGCTGCTGCGGCGACATGTGCTCGAAGTTGAATTCCCGCGTGCGCATCTCCGCGCGCTGTTCAGGGGTCAGGCTGTTCCAGTGCTGCAGCCGGTTGCGGATCTGCGCTTGGCGTTCCGGAGGCAAATGGCGGAACTCCGCATTGTTGCGCATGAACTTTTCCTGCTCTTCCGGCGACATCTCCTGCAAGCGCTCCACCCACTTTGGCGGCAGCCCAGCCATTCCCCGGCCGTCGCCCTTCCCGTGGCCCTGGGGCTTCCCCCCGCCACTGGCCTTGAAGTCCGATTTATCCTCGCCGCCGTCGCCATGATGTTGTGGCGCGGCGAACAACAGATGCCCTCCGAATCCCGCATGCGCGGGAGCTGGAACGCACGCTGCCGCCATCAAGGCGGTCAGCATCGCCCATTTCCCCACCCGCCCGAGTTGGATCCGAACCACCATCACATCGTGCCGGTGCCCTGCGGCTGTTGCTGGCCGTCGTTGGCCGGATTCGTCGCACCCGGCTCGCCCGGCGCCGCAGCGGGCATCTCCGACAGCGCATCGAAGTCGCTCACCACGTCGTAATTCTCCAGCACCCGCAAATCCTTGATCATTTGAAATTCTTTTTCGGGCTGCAGAGACGCCTGATAGTTGGGTTGCGCTGGGGGCATCATGGAAATCCAAGCCGATAGCGCGATTAAGAGCGCGGTCGAGAACGCTAGACGCGGCGAGGGCACCATCCACCCAAACCATCTCGACCGCGGCTCGGCGACCATCCGCGCACGCAGCCGGGCATCGAAGCCGAACGACGGTTCCACCGCCGGCTCCTCATCCAGCATCATCCACACCGTGCGGTACTGTTCCACTCGCGCGCGGCACACGGCGCAGTCCTGCAAATGGCTTTCCACCCGGCCGCGCTCTTTCATATCCGCGCGCCCATCCACAAACGGGATCAGCAATTTCGAAATCGGTTCGCAATTCATGACGTTCTTCCTTTCCCCAATTCGTCTACCGGCAGGGGAACGCCGGGGGCCGTTTGCGCGGCAGCTAGGCCGGCCAACGGCGCGAGTTGTACTCGCAGAGTTTCGTACGCGCGGAACAGCAGAGATTTTAGCGCGCTCTCGGTGCAATCGAGCACTTTCGATATCTGCGCGTAGTCCATTTCCTCGTACTTGTGGAGCAAAACCGCCGCGCGCTGCTTATCCGGCAGCGCGTCCACCGCCCGGCGAATCGCCGTGGCCCGGTCGTTTTCCAGCATTTGCTGGTCGATATTTTTCTCGCGCGCCCGCAATTCGAAGGTGCGCCCATCCTCTTGCTCCGCGCGAACGTCGATCGAGACATCCAACTGGTGGTGGCGGTAGTCCCGGATGGAATTAAGCGCCAGATTCGTCGCGATGCGGAATAGCCAGGTAGTGAACTTTGCGCTGGGCGCGTATTTCTCACGTGAGCGGTACACCCGCAAAAAGACTTCCTGCGCCAAATCTTCAGCGGTAGCTTGATTGCGGACCATGCGGTTCAAGAAATTTACCACCGGAGTCCGATACCGCTGTAGCAAAAGCTCAAAGGACGCTTCGTCCCCAGCTTTCACCTCCAGCATTAACTGGACGTCCGACCTGACCATGGCCTCCACACTATTGCTAACACCCACGGGGTGATTAAGTTGCACCGTTTCCACCGGGGGTTAGCGCGGTACCCGCCACCGCTGCTGCCGAACGAGTTCGAGTCGATTCCCTCCTATCCTATATCAGAGTGGGGCGCTTGCCAGCCCCGAGCGCCTTTACCCTTCCGCGACAGCGACGTGGCCAGCCCTGGGCGACCTACAAACCCATCATTGGCAATGGGTTGCGAAGTTGGGTACGCCGGACGTCGGGCTCACCCGGAGGGGTTTTGACTTCCGCTTCGACGCTTTGACTGCCGCAAGTGTCCTTACCCATGGAACAGGGTCTTCAGTCCCAACATCATGGCCGCGCCGAGAAACACCACCAACGCGGTAGTAAATCCCGGCTCGCGGTTCACCTCGGGAATCAAATCCGACGCGGCGACGTATAGCGTCACCCCCGCCGATATCGGCATCGCGTCGCTCAACCGGCCCCGCAGCAGGTACATCAGCGCCACGCCGGCCAAAGTCGACACCCCCAGAATCGCCGACGCCACAAACGCCGCCCGCTTGCTTTGTCCGGTCGCCAGCATCAGCGACGCCACCGTAAAGCCCTCCGGGAATTTGTGCATGAAAATCGCCAGGAAAATTACCGCACCAAGCCAAGTGGAAACCAGCAGCCCGGCGGCGATCGCCACGCCGTCGAAAAACGTATGGATCACCAAGCCCAGCAGCGCCGCGTATCCGGCCCCGCCTGACGACACTTCGTCCCCGTGAATCTCTTCACCGAAGTGAAAATGCGGTGCGAGGGTATGCTCGAAAAAGTGCACCAACAAATAGCCTGCCAGAACCAGGACCTCGGCGCTCACCGCAGACCGTGCGCTCGCCTCACGCAGCCGAAACGATTCCGGAATCATCTCCAGGAAAACGGTCGCGAGCATGAAGCCCGCGCCCAGCGCCACAAAATACTTCAGGTATTCGCGCGACCATTGGCGCCGAACGATCAGCCAGCCGCCGGCCACGTCCGCGGCCGCCGCCGTCACCCCTAACGCGATCGCCAGCAGAATACGCATTCGCGGGATCTATCCCGAGTGCCGGAACAAAATCACGTCGCCATCCTTCACCACGTATTCCCGGCCTTCCAGCCGCACCTGCCCTTTTTCTTTCGCCGCGCTCCAGCTTCCCGCCGCGAGCAAATCCTCCCAGCGCACCACGTCGGCCTTAATGAATTTCTTTTCAATGTCGCTGTGAATCGCCCCAGCGGCCTGCGGCGCGGTCCAATTCTTTTCGATGGTCCAGGCGCGGCATTCCGGCTCGCCGCAAGTCAAAAACGAAATCAGCCCCAGCAAACGGTAGCTGGCCTGAATCAGGCGATCGCGCCCGGATTCCGCCAAGCCATATGCGCGCATCATTTCGCCCGCCTCCGCATCGCTCAGGTCGGCTAGCTCCGCTTCGATTTTCCCGCAGAACGGCACCACCGCGGTCTGCGGCTTCGAGGCCAGCTTTTCCAACTTGTATTTCGCCACCACATTGCCAATCTCTCCGGCCTCTTCGTCACCCAGATTCAGGACGTACAGCATCGGCTTGCGCGACAAGAACGTAAAACCGGTCAGCATCTTCTTCTCTTCCGGCTTGAACTCGATTTCCCGCAGCGGCTTCTCGAACTCCAGCGCCTCCTTGCAACGCAACAGCAGCGCTAGTTCCAGCTCCAGGATCGTTTCCTTTTTCTTCTTCAAATCCTTCTGCACCCGCTCGATTCGCCGCTCTGCCTGTTCCAGGTCGTTGAGGATCAATTCGATGTCGATGCTTTCGATGTCGCGCATCGCGTCGATGCTCCCCGCCGGATGCGGCACCGCGGGATTCTCAAACACCCGCACCACATGCGCCAGGGCGTCAGCCTCGCGCAGCGGAACCAGCGACGCGGAGTCCTTGGCGCGGTCCTTTTGGATTCCGCCCACATCGACGTATTGAATCGTTGCGAAGGTTATCTTCTTGGGATGAAACAGCTCAGCCAGCTGGTTCACTCGCGCGTCCGGAACCTGCGCCACGCCCACATGGGTTTCTCCCGGCTGACCGGCGCGCGCCTCGACGTGAGCGCGCGTCAAAATCCGGAATAAACTCGTCTTCCCTACCTGCGGCAGTCCAATAATTCCCGTTTCCATAGGTCAGCGATACTAGCACAGCCGGGTAGCCTGAGAATTCTTGCTGGTTTGAGGGCAAGCACCACCGTATAGTTGCGTCACTCGCACTTAATCCTTGGTTGGTTTCCTGCGCCCCTTCTTCTTGTCCTTCTCCGCGGCCATCTTCTCGCTCTTTTTTTTGCTGTCTGCGGCCTTTTTCGCTCGATCCAGATGCACCGCCCTCCACATGTACCAGCTCGCTACGCTGCGATACGGCTTCCAGCGCTCGCCGAACGCTCCCAGCTGTTTTGGCTTCGGCAATTTCCTTTTGCGGTGCGTGAGGGCGTACCCTTGCAGCACGCCGTAATCCCCGATAGGCAGCACATCCGGCCGGCCCAGGTGAAAAATCAAAAACATTTCCACTGTCCATCGGCCCACTCCGCGCACCGATGTAAGCCGCTCGATGATTTCGTCGTCGGACATGCGCCGGATCGCACGCAAGTCCGGCACCGTGCCATCCAGCGTCTTCGCCGCCAGATCCCGAATCGCCGCGATTTTCTGGCGCGACAAACCGGCCCCGCGCAGCCGCTCGTCGGGCACCTCCAACAGCAGGCGCGGCGAAGGAAATCGCTCCGGAGCGAAAATCGCCTTGACCCGATTAAATATCGTTTCCGCGGCGCTGCCGTTCAGTTGCTGGTAGACGATGGCCTCCACCAGCGATTCAAACGGGCTCTCCGCATCGTCCAGTTGCAGGCCGCAAGGTCCTGCAAGCTCCATAAAGCGCCCGAGCTTACGATCGGCGGCCGAAAGTGAGAGCACTGCGGCGGGAAATTCAAATTCAAACGCGCGTTTCTTCTTGGCCATAGTTGGAAATTATAGAACGCTATCGAGGAAAAACTATCCGCCTCTTGCGCTACCGAGGATGCATCTCGCGCACCGTAAGAAACAGCGCAGCCAGGCCAATCAGTAGAATCGAGCTTTCGATCCGCACCGACATATGGTGCAGCCGATCGAACTCCAACCACAGCGGACTACTCCTCGGCGTAGCCTGTACCGAACCCATCTCCGCGCGCAACACCGCCATCCGCGAGGTCACCCGGTATTGCGAGAACAGCGTCAATCCCACCATCAAAATCACCGCCAACGCCGCCGGCCGCACCAGCGCCCGCGGACCGAGCTCAATCCCCACTGCGGCAACCAAATAAACCACTCCCGCTATCCATCCCATGGTGTGCAGCCGCGACAACACCATCCCGACAACCGCGCCGGCCTGGTCCTGGCTGTCCAACAGTCCGAACACGCCCGCGGCCATCACGATAAGCAGAATGATCCCGCCCAGCCACGTCCCCAACGCGAAAAACTCAAGAAATCGCAATACTTGGTTCATCGGAATCCTTGCACCAGTCCGCAACAGGCGGCCCACGAAAACGCAATCAGCCTATCACAGCCGCCGCAAGCGCGAGCCCCGCGACCGGTGACCAACTAGAAATAGGTCTTTGAGCACACCAAGGCAGCCAGGGCCAAAAATGAGGCCCAAAAGATGAGAGACTTTCAGAACAGCGATGATGGAGGCGAATCAAGCCTCGGCAGTGTGGATGTCGAATTCTGGGTCCCCCACACGTCGGGTGTGCGTGTGGGGGCTGTTGTCTTACGGTGCCCCACACTTCCCGGTTTTAGGGAAGGGTGGGCGTCAAGAGCTTCGATGTACGGGCAGTACGGGCGGCTTTTGAGTTGGGGTTCTAAGGCCCTTGGTTTTTAGCGCCGCCTTGCAAACGCTGGTGGGCGATCAAGGATTTGAACCTAGGACCTCTCCCGTGTGAGGGGAGCGCTCTAACCAACTGAGCTAATCGCCCGTACCGACGTAAATTCTGTAACAAAAGGGCCGGAATTGCAAACAAAGACGATCCCAGCCGGTAATTCCCGTCTCGCCGCGGTCGAGAAATCGATCGGCCGTGTCGTCAAGGGCAAAGAAGAAGTCATCCAACTGGCTCTAACGTCGCTGCTCGCTCGCGGCCACCTGCTCATCGAGGACGTGCCCGGCGTCGGCAAAACCACTCTCGCCAATTCCCTGGCCCGCTCCTTCGATTGCTCTTTTCATCGCATCCAGTTTACTTCCGACCTGCTCCCCAGCGACGTCATCGGGGTCAGCGTCTTTCACCCTTCCACCCAGGAATTTAATTTCAAGCCTGGACCCATCTTCGCCAACATGGTGCTGGCCGACGAAATCAACCGCACCACCCCGAAAACGCAATCGGCGCTGCTGGAAGCCATGAACGAAGCCCAGATCACCGTCGATAACCGTACCCATCCGCTGCCGCAGCCCTTTTTCGTGATTGGCACCCAGAATCCCATCGAACATCACGGCACCTACCCGCTTCCGGAATCCCAGCTCGATCGCTTCCTGATGCGCATCCGCATGGGCTACCCTTCACGCGAAAGCGAGAAGCAAATCATTCGCAACGGCTCAGGAGAATCCGCGGCCGAAGACGTCGAACCGCAGATGAACGGCGCCGATTTGATCGCCATGCAGGACGCGGTGCGCCGCGTGGCCGTCGACGATAGCCTGCTCGACTACGCCCTCGAGATCGTCGAGCGCACTCGAACCTCCGAACAGTTGACCCTGGGCGTCAGTCCCCGCGGCATGGGCATGCTCCACCGCGCCGCCCAAGCCCGCGCGTTTCTCCACGGCCGCGATTACTGCGTGCCCGACGACTTCAAGCGCCTGATCGTTCCGGTATTCGCGCACCGAGTGATGGTCAGCTCGCGCTACGTCTCCACCCAAAAGAAATCGTTGCAGGCGGAAACCATCCTCGCCGACATTGTGGAAACCACGCACGTCCCACTCTGATGGCTGCCGCTTCCGCTTCGTCCGTGGTCACCCGTTGGTGGCAGACTCGCGACCGCCCCGGCTGGAAGCATTTTGCTATCGCCATGGTCACCCTCAGCGGCGCGATGCTCCTGGCGCTTTACTCCGCCGCGATTGCCGAACAGGGGCGCGTGGTGGGCGCCGGACTCGCGGCGGCGGCCTCACTGGCCCTCGCGGGATGGGTGGCAGTCGCCATCGTCCCACGCCTGGCGCGGCGAACCAGCCTGCGCTGGGTGATCTACCAGGTCGATTACAAGCTCACCCGGGAAGGCACCGTCTATTTGGGCGCAGTCTTCATTCTGGTGCTCGCCGCGGTGAACACCGGAAACAATCTTCTGTTTCTGGTGCTCGCGTGTTTGCTCGCGGGTCTGCTGATTTCCGGCATTTTCTCGCGTATCGTGCTTACCGCCATCGAATTGAAGCTCGAGCTGCCTGAACATATTTTCGCGCGCCAGCCCATCGTCGCTACCCTCGATCTGCGCAACGACAAAGATCTGCTGCCGTCGTTTTCGCTGCGGGTGGTAGGGGAAGGCACTAAGACCGAACCGGCGCAGATTTTGGCGCGCCCGGTTTTTTTTCCGTACCTCCCGCGCCAGACCAGCGTGCAGCAAAAAGTGGAATTGCTGTTTCCCAAGCGCGGCCTGTATCGCCAAGACGCCTTCGCGGTCCGCTCCAAATTTCCCTTTGGCTTATTTGAAAAAACGCGGCGCGTGGAATCGCCGCTGGAGGTGGTGGTCTATCCTCAGGTGCAGCCCGCGCAGCAATTTTTCGAAGTGCTGCCGCTGCTGAGTGGCGAAATGGAATCCTATTTTCGTGGACGCGGCAATGACCTCTACGCCCTGCGTGGGTACGAAACCAGCGACAGCGTCCGCCACGTGGATTGGAAGTCCACCGCGAAAACCGGCGCGATGAAAGTGCGCGAGTACGCGCGCGAAGATGAACGCCGGCTCTCGCTCGTTTTCGATCCGTACATTGGTCCCGCTCAGGACGATTCCGCCGCGGTAGCCGCCCGTGCCGAGCGCTTCGAACGCGCCGTCTCGCTGGCCGCCTCCATCGCCTGGCACTTCTATGGCATCAGCGCGGTGATGCAGTTCCACACCGATCGCCACTCCACCGAAATGCTCCCCTCCCGCGAAATCATCTACGCCGTCCTGCGCGAGCTAGCCACCATCGAGCCCAGCAATTCCGCCACCAGCAAAGCCTTCCTGGACGACATGGCTGCCGACAACTCCGTCTTCAAAATCATCCTCACCCACCGCGCCCAAAACACCATCCCCAGCGCCCTATGGTCCTCCTCCTATTTCATTTTTATCGATTCCCTGTAATCGGCGCGCGATCGCGGTGAAGGTGGATCCCCGACCCGTCGGGTTTCCGCTCACTAGGTACAAATACGCAAGGGCCGCGAGACGGTACCGAAACGAGATTTGGTATCGGCTCGGGATTTTTTCGTCCATTGTTTTCAGATAGATAGCGGCGGGCACCTTTCGTGGGCTCCTCTCTGAATTTCCGCCCACTTTTGTCCGTTCCTTGGTCGCCAGTAATCTCATGTCTGCGCGAGGCTACCACTCCGCTAAGGAATCATAGACGCAAGCCTTACTTGTGGTTCCCCCGCTGTATAAAGGTCGAGACGCCCACCCTTCGCAAAAACCGGCGAACAGTGAGGCACCCAGAAAAGATAAAACCGTCGAACCGTAAGTCAACATCCCCATCGAACCGATCACCAAGCACGAACTTCGACTAACCGAAGTTAGTGAGTCAGTTCGCTGAGGTTGACTGGACGCCCACCCTTCCCAGGAGCGGGGAAGGATGGGGCACCGTCGAAGCCAAGTCAAAAACCCCTCACGTGAACCCGACCTGTGGGGCACCCACCTGCCACAGCAGAGTCAAAACGTTTCCTACTCTTCTTCAAATCGAAGTCGGGCGCCGTCACGCTGATCTTTTCCGACGGTACGTTCATTCGTCTGCCTCCGGGAGTTTGCGCTCTCCGCGCAAATTTCCTATGCTCGCAGCGTGACCATTCATCTTCCCGCGCGCCGGCTCGCGGCGTTCCGCCGCGAACTCCTCAAGTGGTTCCGCGCGCACCGCCGCGCACTACCGTGGCGGGTGCCGCCGCAGGCAGCACCCGAGGCAAGCCCGAGCCTTGCCACCGCGAAACGCGACGGCAATTCCTACCGTATTTGGCTCTCCGAAGTAATGCTGCAGCAAACCCGCATCTCCGCAGTAATTCCCTACTACCAGCGGTTTACGACGCGCTTTCCCACGGCCCACTCACTAGCCAACGCCCGCGAACATGATGTCCTGCGGCACTGGGCCGGCCTCGGCTATTACAGCCGAGCCCGCAACCTCCACCGTGCCGCACGCGAGATCGTCGAGCGCCACGGTGGAGAGTTCCCCCGCACCCACCCGGAAGCGCTAGCGCTTCCGGGTGTAGGCACCTACATGGCGGCGGCCGTTCTGAGCATGGCCTACGACGCACCGCACGCGGTGGTGGACGGCAACGTGGCTCGTGTGCTCGCGCGCCTCGGCGCGGTGCGTGGCGACCTGCGGGCGCCGCGCACTTGGAAGCGTCTGAGCGCGGACGCCCAGGCCCTGCTCACCCCCGAATCCGCGGGCGACTGGAACGAAGCGATGATGGAGCTCGGCGAAACGATTTGCACGCCGCGTACACCGGGCTGCGCAGTATGTCCTGTAGCGCGATTCTGCAGCGCGCGCAAGCGCGGACTGCAAAATAAAATTCCCGCGGCGCGTCGCAAACGCGAACCGGTGATCGTAAAGATCGCCGCGGCGGTCCTGCTCGATCCCCAGCGCCGCACGGCGCTGGTGAAGGATCCCGGCGCGCACGATGCCGTCTTGTTCTCGCGCATGTGGCAATTCCCCGCCGCCGAGGTTACCGGAGGCGATCCCGAAGCGGAGCTGAGAAGCCATCTGGCAGCAACGCTGGGCATTCGCATCGAAACGTTGACGCCGCTTGCCGCCGCGCGCCACGCCGTCACCTTCCGCAACATCACTCTCCTCCCGTTCCTAGCGCGACTCCCCGAACTCCCCGCAGGCCCGCGCATCCGCGCGATCCCGCTCGAAAAGCTCTCCAAGATTCCGGTCTCGAGCGCTACCCGAAAAATTGCCGCAGCAGTCCTGCGCATGTTCCCGACAGTCGCCGGCACCGCGCCAAAGCCGGAGCTACGCCGGCAACAGCAACGGCGAGAGAGCCCACGTGAAGGCGACACGTGGGGCGCCCAGTCGCCTTCGGCGGACCGCCGCAATGGCTGAGGCAATTACAACGGGAGGGCAACGGCGAGGGCTTGATTTGAGGTGGTGGTCGGATTTGGAGTTTGCAGCCGGAGTACGTTTGGATGTTTTTCCGCGACGAGTCGCGGCGCTACGACAGCCGTACAGGCTAAGTCAAAAACGTAGAGAACCCCGGTGTGAAATCGACACCTGGGGCACCCACTTCGCTTCGCTCAGCGCCCCCATCCAGCGGCCCCTGCTCCCCTTGACATCCTACTGGAAGCTGAGTATGCTCACCTAGTATGTCTACTACAGAGCAACACAAACGTATCGAACTCCTCCAAGGAACCCTGGACCTGCTGATTCTACGCACACTGCTTTTAGGCCCAGTTCACGGCCACGCCATCGCCAAGGCCATCGAATTCAACTCCGACGAAGTGCTGCAAGTCGAACAGGGGTCGCTCTATCCAGCGCTCCACCGGCTCATCAAACGGCAATGGATTTCGGTCGAAGCCGGTACCTCCGAGAATAATCGCCGCGCAAAATTCTACCGGCTAACCGCCAAGGGCCGCCGGCAACTAACGGTGGAGACCAACAAGTGGGACAAGCTAGCAGGAGCGATTGCTCGAATTCTCCGGCCGGTCCAGCAGGAAGGCGAATCATGAGCCGCCGCAGGCGCGTTTTGGAGGATCTGGAACAGGACATCCGCAACCACATCGAGATCGAGACCCAGGACAATATTGAGCGCGGCATGCCCGCCGAGGAAGCACGCCGTGCGGCCTTACTGAAGTTCGGCAATGTCACCCGGGTCAAGGAAGAGACCCGCGAGGTGTGGAGTCTGGTTTGGCTCGAGCAGCTACTCCAAGACATCGGCTACGGCTTGCGCATCTTGCGCAGATCTCCGGGCTTCACTGCTGTCGTCATCCTCACTCTTGCTCTTGGCATCGGCGCCAACACCGCCATCTTCAGTTTGATCGACGCGGTGATGCTGCGCTCCCTGCCGGTCGAGAGTCCCAAGGAATTGGTCCTGATGAGGTGGAGCGCGCGCAACGCGCCAAACACCCACGGCTACGGTTCCTACGGCGATTGTCCCACGGATATGCGCCGCGAGGCCGCCAATCCCTCCGGTTGTTCCTTCTCCGAGCCGCTATTCCGGCGCATGGCGGAGGCCAATGCGTTTTCCGAAGTCACCGCGTTTGCCAACCCGGGCCGCCTCAATTTGATCGGCAACGGCCCTGCCAGCCTGATCACCGGCCAACTCGCTTCCGGGGACTTTTTCCACACCATCGGCGTGAAAGCCTCGTTGGGCCGCGTCTTTGCGCCGAGCGACGATTCGCCCTCCGCTCCGCCGGTCGCTGTCTTAAACTACGGCTACTGGCAGAGTTCCTTCGGCGGCTCTCCCGACGTGATTGGCCGCTCCATTGAATTGAACAACGTCCCCTTTACGATTATCGGCGTGGCCGAATCGCGATTCACCGGAATTACTCCCGGCAGCGACTACGACGTTTGGCTGCCGCTCTCCAACGCACAGCGAATTATCGATCCCAAGCGCTGGCAAAACCGTCAGGGCGACCCGAGTTACTGGTGGCTCACAATTATTGCCCGGCTCAAGCCCGGAACGCAGCTCGCGCAGACACAAGCGGCCGTCAGTGGCCTTTTCCGCAATGAAATGCTCCACGGGTCCGCTCCGCTTTTCCATGGCGGTCAGATGGCCGGAACACCTGTATCGCGGACCGGCGGGGCGATCCCGCAATCCGCGGGCAATAAGCCGGTGATCGTGCCGGCTCCGAAGGGAGTAGCGCCGGCGGCGGGCTCGCACCCATCCGAAATGGCTAGTGCCGCGCAGACGTTGTCCACGGCTGCCGATAATCCGGAAGTAACCCTTGTGCCCGCACAAACCGGGCTCACCGGCGACCGGAGCCGCTATTCCGATCCGCTGTACCTTCTGATGCTCGCTGTCGGAATCATTTTGCTGATTGCTTGCGCGAACGTCGCGGGGCTGATGCTCGCGCGAGCCGCCGCACGGCAAAAGGAAATGGCGGTGCGGCTCGCGCTGGGCGCTGGCCGCGCTCGGGTGGTGCGCCAACTTATGACCGAAAGCGTGATGCTATCGGTGCTCGGCGGCGCCCTGGGGGTTCTGTTCGCCTACTGGGGAGCCCACGCGATCGTTTCATTTGTGTCCAGCAATCAGACCCGGCCCTTGGGATTCGCCACCGGCGTCGACCCGCGCGTCCTCGGATTCACCGTCGCGGTTTCTCTGCTCACCGGAATTCTTTTCGGCGTGGCGCCGGCTTTTCGCGGCGCGCGCGTCGATTTGACGCCGGCGCTCAAGGCAGGTGAAGGAAGTTCCGACAGTTCGGGACATGCGGGTCGAAAATGGTTCAGCATCGGCAATGCGCTGATGGTGGCGCAAGTCGCACTTGCGATCGTTGTGCTCGTCGGGGCCGGACTTCTGGTGCGTACCCTCGCCAATCTCCGCAGCGTGGACGTTGGATTCGATTCCCACAACATTTTGATTTTCTCAATCGACCCGACGCTGATCGGCTACCAAAGCCTCCAGGTTGACGCCTTTTATCGCGACCTGCAGGGCCGCCTCGCGGAGACCCCCGGCGTGAAGTCCGCGAGCTACTCGATGATGCCGCTGTTGAGTAACGGACTGATAGTCTTCAACTTCCACTGGCCGGGCACGCCGCAGGATCAAGAATCACAAACGGACGCGCTTGGCGTGGGGCCGAATTTCTTCGAGACCTTGCACATTCCATTCCTCGCAGGCCGCGGATTCAACGCTTCCGATTTCGAGCTGTCCGCCGCCAACGACGGGCCTACTCCGGCATCCGCACCCACCCCGGTAATTGTGAATCAGGCATTCGTCGAGAAATATCCTGGTAAAGAAAATCCGCTTGGAAAACGGTTTGGCGAAGGGCCGGGGGACGCGAACCGCCCGGCGAGTCCCGGCTACGAAATCATCGGCGTGGTGCGCGATGCGAAATACAACGATCTGCGGCGCGAAATCCATCCCACGACGTATACGCCGCAAGACGGCGGAGGAGCATCGTTCGAGCTGCGGATGGCGGCTGACCCACAGGTCATTCTTCCCGCGATACGCAAAGTGGTGGCGCAAGTGAACCCGAATTTACCGCTGTTCAACGTAATAACGGAATCGGAGCAGATCGACCGCTTGCTCTTTCAAGAGCGATTGGTCGCGCGGCTATCCGGTTTTTTTGCTTTACTGGCGCTGGTTCTGGCGTGCGTGGGATTGTATGGACTGCTTTCCTATGAAGTTTCGCGGCGCACCCGCGAAATCGGCATTCGCGTGGCCCTTGGCGCGCGACCAGAACGCGTGCTGAAGCTGGTCTTGCGGCAAGGGATTGCGCTGGCCCTTGCGGGAGCCGCTATGGGCATCGGCGTCGCGCTGGGCGTGACCCGCTACCTGGCCTCGATGCTCTACGACGTCCACGCCAACGACCCACTGACGATGGTCGCCGTCGCCGTGCTGCTCACTCTGGTGGCTCTCGCCGCATGCTACATTCCCGCTCGCCGCGCCATGCGTGTCGATCCCATGGTGGCCTTACGTCACGAATAGCCGTTCGATTCGAACACGGAGGGCGGCCTACTCGAACGAAATGCTCCTACCGAGCGCCGCGGTCAGGCAACTTCCGTAAAGATGTACTCGTGCTGACCATCACGGATGATCAGTACCCGTTTGCCGGCGCGCTCAGCCACCACGAATTCGAACCCGCCATTGGTGGGATCTATGGTGATGAACGATATTGTTCCGTCGTCATTCTTTCGCGATGCCACCGTGCTTTTCCACTCCCCGAAATCGAATGTAGTAAGTCCATCCTTGTTCAGCACGGCAATCTCACCCAGCTCCTTACTGGCATACCGCTTTGCCAGGTGAGCCACCAATACCGGATCAGCGGGCACTACCAGTCGTTCACGTCGTTTGGCTTCTGCTGCCTTTTGGTTAGCCGCGTGGGATGCAACGTCGCCGGCTGCCTCGGGCTTGCCGTCGAAGACCACCTCCAGCAAGCGGCGCTTGAACGGGTTCAACAGCGCTCCCCCATTGTCCGAATTGGTAAGCAACACGGCGCCAATGCCTGAGTCCGGCAGGAAGTAGAGGTTACTCTTGAAGCCCGCCATGCTGCCGCCGTGAAACACAACCGGAATGCCGTATTCGCGGTCTACCATCAGACCCATCCCGTAGGTCGCATCCTCGCCGACGGCAATCTGCGGCGCGCGCCGCACCAGCAGGTTTTCCGCCGAAACAAGCTGCTTGCCGTCGGGTAGCTTCCCTAGTGCTAGCTCAAGTTGTACGTAACGGATCAAATCGTTAGCCGAGGTCCACACCCCGCCTGCCGGACGATATGGCACCACCGCGTAATTGAACGCCATGTTGGCCACCGCGGGCTTGCCATCCACATCGTCACCGTGCGGGCTCGCATGGTTGCCATGCAGGGCGCGCGCCATATCAAATGTCGTCGACTTCATTCCCAGCGGATCGAAGATCCTTTTCTGCATCGCTTCATCGTACGCGGCGCCGAACTCCCGGTTCGGATACACAATGCTTGCGCCAACGTATCCCGCGGCAGACGCCATCAGATTGCTGTACTGAAACACCTCCCCAAACTTGCTGGTCGGTTGCATATTCGCGAGTAAAGTGAACGTGGATGCAGGCGTTGCATTCCTAAAGTCGAATATCCATTCCAGATCCTGCCGCGGAAGCCCGGTGCATGCGCAGATCAAGTTCTTCACCAGCACTCGTTTCGTAGTGTCCGCATTTCCAAGTTTGAAGCTCGGGTACACTTCGGTCACCGGCTGATCCCACTTCAACTTCTTCTCGTCGACCAGCTCTGCCAAAAACAGCGTGGTCATTCCTTTGGTGTTGGACGCCGCCATGAACAGCGTGTTCTCGTCCACCGGCTCGGGCTTGCCCAGTTCGCGCACCCCAAATCCGCCCTCGTAGACCACTTTCCCACCGTCAATGAAGGCGACTGAAACCCCCGGGATGCCCAGTTGTTTCATGGACGTCTCAACGAACTCTTTCATCTGCGCGATCCGTGCCGCATCCAGCGGCTGCGCCTTTCGACCCGCAAATGATTCGCGGTGGTAGCCCTGCGGACGCAAACTTTCGATGATCAGCGAAATCGGTGCCCCGCGCTTCTCAAATGTCGGTTCGCTTCCATCCAGAATGACCACCGTCCACACGCTACCGGCACGCAGCGCTAACGCCTGAACCACCGCGCGTTCGTTCGGAGATGTTTCGTAGCTATACACCTGCCGATCGTCCCAGCCTTCGCGCGCAGGAAGTGGCGAGACCAGCTTAAGCGGCCGCTTGGCCTCCGGTTTGTAGGACGCCCAGCCGGCAGCGACCGCCGCGGCAGCATCGGCTGCCTGGGTGTCGACAATCGCTATGTGCGTGTCGGTCTCAGGAGGCTCAAGTATCACCAGGTTTTTGCCAGTCACTACCGACCAGCCGGAAGGCACCGTGAAAGTCGCGCCGCCCGGCGTCACCCTCGGCGTATCCGCCGCCACCCGCTCCGGAGCTGATTTTGTTTCTGCCGCTTGCGGTGATGCTGCAGGCGTGGCGCCAGCCGTGGCCTTCGGCGCAAAGGATGTGAATACCAGCAGGGCTACTCGAGCGGTTCGATACGTAAACATTGGAGTCACCAGCCATGTCCAGATAGCCACAATTCCGGAGCTAACGATACACGCAGCGCCACTGATTTGTAAAACGCTTCAAGTAGACCATCAGCTACGCAGACGGCAAGCTGAATAGGGCTGTATGCTCCACGCTTCTACGCTTTTCGGGTGCGCCTCTTCCCCGTCTGCCCTAACGCTGCTTTTGCGCCAAGGCAGATGGGAAGAGTGGGTGTTCTGAATTTGGTTTAGGCGTTGAACATGGGCTGGACAACTCCTCGTGCAGCCGAGAGCACCTAGCCACGGGTCCCGTTATCGGTTAGGCGTCGGCTCCGCCCCCCAGGCTCCCAACTACCCTCGGCCAACCTGCTAAAATGGGAGCCACACGCATGGATGGCGAAATCAACTCGGGACAGGTGTCGCTATCCGCGGTCCAGCGCTATTTCGAAATCTCCCTCTACCTGCTGGTAACCACCGGCATCCTCGCGATTCTGGCGACCGGCAAACTGGACCTGTTCACCACCATTGCCGCGCCGACCGTGCTGGTCTACAAGGGAATCCGGCTGTGGCGCGGGCGCGGACACGAATTCTCGCAGAGCGTGGCCACCTGGATGGTGCTCGCTTATTTCCTCTTTTTCCCGGTGGACCTGTGGTTTTTCTCGCGCAACTTGACCGCCGGCTCGCCCAACCCCACCCTCTACGCCGGACTGCTGGCCGCGATTCACTTGCTGATTTTCACCGGGCTGGTGCGCATGCTTTCCGCGCAAACCAATCGTGACTACCTCTTTCTCGCGCTGTTGGGCTTCAGTTCCATGCTGGCGTCCGCGATCCTCACCGTAGACACCACCTTCCTCGCCTCCCTGTCGATATTTTTAGTGGTCGCGGTTTCCACCTTCGTCGGATTTGAAATCCGGCGCGGCGCGGAAGGCGCGGTTACCCCGCCGCTCGAGTGGGGCACCCCGCGCGGCGAGCAATTGCAACGCGCCCTGGGGTTCACTTCGGTGTTCGTAGCTGCATCCACTCTCGCGGTGGGCGGCGCCATTTTCTTCATGATTCCGCGCTGGAGCGCCGGCTACCTGAGCGCGTTCAATCTGCAGGCCACCCTGCTCACCGGTTTCGGCGACAACGTAACCCTCGGCGAAATTGGAGTGATCAAGCAGAGCCAAGCGGTGGTGATGCGCATCAAAGTGGATGGCGACCCGGTGCGCGCGTCGGCGCTACGCTGGCGCGGCGCTACCCTCAGCTATTTCGACGGCCGCCGCTGGTTCAATCCCAATCCCCGGTCGGTGGTCATCAACCCCCAAGGTGACGGCGTTTACCGCCTCACCCCGCCGCGCATCCCTCCCGCGGATCAGGCGCCGTTGCGTTACAGCGTGCTGCTCGAACCGCTGGCCACTCGCGCGCTTTTCTTTGCTCCGCGCCCCACCGAGATTCGCGGACCATTTGGCGCGGGCGCCGAACGCATGAGCAATATCAGTCACCAGGAATTCTTGCTGATCGATTCCTCGGGCTCGCTGCAGAATCCAGTGCACACCGGCGCGAAGACCCATTACGACGCCACCTCCTGGCTTCCGATAGTGCCCCCGGACCAGTTGCGCCGCGCGTCTACCGACTATCCCCCCGGCGTTCGCGACGCGTATCTCCAATTGCCGGATACTGACCCGCGCGTTATCACTCTCGCGCTGCAAATCACCGCTCACGCGCCAACTCCGTACGATAAAGCGGCTAGCATCGAAGCCTACTTGCACACTCACTACGGCTACACCCTGGACCTTTCCGGCACTCCGCCCACCGGCGATCCCTTGGCCTATTTTCTTTTCACCAAGCGTGCCGGGCACTGCGAGTATTTCGCTTCCGCCATGACCGTGCTGCTGCGCTCCCTGGGTATTCCCGCGCGCTACGCCACCGGATTTCTTCCCGGAGAATTAAACGACTTGGCAGGCGACTACATCGTGCGCGCCTCCGACGCCCATGCCTGGGTGGAAGTCTATTTCCCCGGCTACGACTGGATCACCTTCGACCCCACCCCGCCGGGCTCGCCCAAGCATCACGGATTGTTCGGGCGTCTCGGGATGTATTGGGATTGGTTCCAGTTCACCTGGGGACAATGGGTGATCAACTACGATTTCATGCATCAGGTAACCCTGGCGCAAAATTTCCAGAAATCCACCCGCGCTTGGGGCGAGTGGCTGCGCAGCTACACCCAGGAAAAAAAGCGCTCGATCATGGACGCGATGCTGCGCTTCGAAAAGCGCGCACGGGAAGTCACTTACCCGCCAGCCGCAGTGCTCGCGCTGATCGTAATTCTGGTGATCGCGGTGCGTGGGCGCGACGTCTTCGGTTATGCCTTGACGAAATGGAGATTACGCGTGCGTCCAGGAGGCACCGCCCCCGCGGCGCTGGCGGCACTCGAGTACCGCCAAATGCTCCTGATCCTGGAGCGTCGCGGATGGCACAAAGCGCCCGCGCAAACTCCGCTGGAATTTGCCGCGAGCATTTCCCAGACCGGCCTCGCCGGCCCGGTAGCCGAGCTCACCCAGCTCTACCAATCCGCCCGCTTCGGCGCCCATCCCGCCGATTCCGAAACCATGTCCACCCTCCTAACTTCCATCGAAGCCTTCCTTCGCGGCTCCCGCAAAGCCTAACCTCCACCGCGGATCCCAAGATCTGACAATACGGGACGAAACACTCAAACTGTTCCTAACCGTCGTAGGGACAGAATGAGAGGGCGACTCCTAAACGGGTCGCGCTTTTCTTATTTGAATTTCCCTGCCGCTCTCCCCTGGGTGCGACGACCGGGCTCGCGGAGCAAACCAAGCCAATAACGTACGGAAATTCCAATCCCGGCAACTGCGGGGACTAGAATTTAAGTGCATGATTCTAAACGACATAATAAGTTCCCAACCCCGGCAAATTGCAAAATAACACGAGGCCCTGAACAGAAGGATAAAGGTCAGCCGGGCCGCGACTGCGGGCCAAATCGAAGCCCATCCCAACCCGGGACTGAGCCGGCTCGCGTGATACAATTACCGTTTCCCCGGCTGGTCCTCTGGGATGAAAAAAGGCGACATGCTGAAAGTAGGTTTTGTGAGTTTGGGATGCCCGAAGAACCTCGTCGATAGCGAGGTGATGATGGGCATGCTCGCCCGCCACGGCTGCGAGATTACCCCGCGGCCCGGGGAGGCTGACGTGTTGGTGGTGAATACCTGCTCGTTCATCGCGTCCGCCCAACAGGAATCCGTGGAATCGATTCTGGAGATGGCCGAGTACAAAAAATTCGGCAGCGCCAAGCGCCTGATCGTGGCCGGCTGCATGGTCGAGCGCTACCGCAACGAGATTCAGCAGCAGATTCCGGAAGTGGATGCAGTGATCGGTACCGGCGAGATCGAACGAATCATCGAGGTGTGCGCCGGAGAGGTGTCCGCGGATGCCGCCGCCGCGACTGCGGCCGCAAAATCGACGGGCCATTCTGGTGCGATTACTTCAGCCGCCACTCTTCCAACCTATCTCTACACCGATGCCACCCCGCGCATTCTCACCACGCCGCGACACAGCGCGTACGTCAAGATCAACGAAGGCTGCGATCATCCCTGCACGTTCTGCATCATCCCCGAGCTGCGCGGAAAATTCCGCAGCCGCCGTTTTGAATCCATCATTCAGGAAGCGCACAACCTGGCGCTGGCAGGCGTCCGCGAAATTTCTCTGATCGGCCAGGACACCACTTTCTACGGCGAAGACCTGGGAATTCGCGACGGGCTCGCGCACTTACTCGAACGGCTGGCGGAGATCGAGGATTTGAGTTGGATTCGCTTCCTTTATTGCTATCCCAACCGCATCACCCCGCGGCTGCTGGCAACGATGGCCGCGCACCCGCGCCTGGCGAAGTACATGGACATCCCGCTGCAGCATGCCAGCCGGAGCGTGCTGGCGCGGATGAAGCGCGGAGCGAACGGCCACGTCTTCTTGAAAATGTTGGAAAACATTCGCCGCGAAGTTCCCGGCGTCTCGCTACGAACGTCGTTCATCGTCGGGTTCCCCGGCGAAACCGAAGCGGACTTCGAGGAGCTGTGCGACTTCGTTCGCGCCGCGGAATTCGATTGGATGGGCGTCTTCGCCTACTCCGACGAAGACACCGCGGAAAGTTTCCACCTAGATGGCAAGGTGGACGCGAAGACCATCACGCGGCGACGGAACACCTTGATGGCTATCCAGAAAAAAATCTCACGCCGGAAATTGCGCGCGCGAGTGGGCCAGTGCGTCACCGCGCTTCTGGAAGGCCCTTCGGCGGAAAACGAATTGGTGTGGGAAGCGCGCCTGGAAGGTATGGCGCCGGAAATCGACGGCAAGGTATTCATTACGGACATGGCGGGCGTAAACGACGTCGCCGATCTGCCCTCGCCCGGTACCATGGCCACCGTGGAAATCACTTCAGCGAAAGAGTACGACCTGATCGGGCGTGTGGTGGAATTTGAATCGAGTGTGGCCGCGCGACGCTCCTCTGCAGCACGGACGTATCGAACTTCTCCGCAACCGCCAGCAACGATCTCTTCCCCTTTCTCAATTCTGGCGTAAAACCTGCAACCTTCAAATAGCCAACCGCGATGAACCTCAATCTAGGGTTCGTGAATCTAATCTAACCGGCGCAAAGCAGATTTGCTTGGTGCAGAATTTGGGTCGTGGATTCGAGCTAATAAAAGGAGAAGCATGCAATACAAACCACTTGGCAATACCGGAATGCTGGTTTCCACATTGTGCCTCGGCACCATGACCTTCGGCGGCGAAGGATTCTGGAAGGCCATCGGCACCACCGATCAGAACGCAGCGGACGAAATCGTCAAGTCCTCGATCGACGCGGGCATCAACTTATTTGACACTGCCGACGTCTATTCGGAAGGCCGGAGCGAGACGATCCTGGGTCAATCGCTCAGGAACTTGAAGGTCGCCCGCAAAGACGTGGTCATCGCAACGAAAGTTTATGGCCGCGTTGGTCCGGGCCGCAACGACGTTGGCGCGTCCCGCGGACACATCATGGACGGCATCGAAGCCAGCCTGCGCCGCCTGCAGACCGATCACATCGACCTCTACCAGATCCACGGCAATGATTCGATTACGCCAATCGAGGAGACTCTGCGCGCGCTGGATACTCTGGTCCAGCAAGGCAAGGTCCGCTACATCGGCTGCTCCAACTGGCAAGCGTGGAAGATCGCGAAGGCGCTCAGCATCTCTGAGTTCAAGAATCTCGCCCGGTTCGATACGTTGCAGGCGTACTACTCGATCGCCGGACGTGACCTCGAGCGCGAAATCGTACCGCTGCTGGAAGCCGAAAAGACCGGGCTGTTGGTTTGGAGTCCACTTGCCGGTGGTCTGCTTTCCGGAAAGTTCAGCCGCGAAAACCAAAAGCCGGAAGGCTCGCGCCGTTCGGAATTCGACTTCCCTATCGTGGACAAAGAACGCACCTGGAAGATTCTCGACGCCATCGCTCCCATCGCCAAAGCCCACAACTGCAGCCCCGCTCGCATCTCACTGGCGTGGCTGCTGACCAAGCCGGTGGTGACTTCGGTGATCATTGGCGCCAAACGCATAGAGCAACTGAAGGACAACCTGGCTGCTCTGGACGTCAAGCTCACCGAGGACCAGATCAAGAAGCTCGACGACGTGAGCACCCTCCCGCCGGAGTACCCGGGATGGATGCTTCCGTTCCAAGGCGCGAATCGTTTGGAACCGGCGGCGCCCCGCCCGGGAATTCCGGCGCAAGCTGCCGCAGCCAGCCAGAAATAAGCACAGGTGACTATACGCCGCGCTCGATGTTATAAAGTCCGACGTGAACCCTACCATTGGTTGGACTAGCTTTCTTTCCACGCAGACCGGCGCAGCGGCCACACTCGCCGGCCTGATCTTTGTCGCCGTCTCGATCAACATCGCCAAAATTCTTCAGTTAAAGATTGTTACCGCGCGGGCGTTTGAAGCGCTCGTGTTGTTGATGGGCGTCCTGTTCGTGGGCACTTTGGGCTTGGCGCCAAATCAATCGGCAAGAGCGCTGGGCTGGGAATTCCTTGGTGTCGGCGGCTTGCAGTGGCTGAGGACGGTCACCGTTCATGTTGGCGGCTTGCGGGTAAAGGGCAGATACCATCCATGGTATTGGGTGGCCAATCGAATTGCATTATGCCAGTGCGCAACGCTTTCCTTTTGCATTGCGGGCATTTTGCTCACTCGCGGTAATCCCCACGGAATGTACTGGCTGATCCCCGGTTGCATATTTTCTTTCGCTTCTGCGATGAGCAGCGCTGGGGTGCTGCTCATCGAAATTCTCCGCTAACCTATTTGTAGGATCTTGGGGGAGCAGGAGTTGAATGCCGAAGTAGCCGACGAAGTAGGACTGATTGTTGTGGGCGGGTTCCAGGCTGCGTCCAGCCATGAATAGCAGGATCACCGGGCTGTGAATCTTGTAGCGGGCGCCGAAGTCGATGGTGGGCTGGTTATCGTTAGGATGAAAAATGCCTTGGTTGTAGAGCTCCATGTCTAACTCAAGCTTCTCGTTGAATTCGTGTCCGACGACTAAGCCAGTGAGCCAACCGTCCGGTGCCTTGTGGACAAACTGATAGCCAATCTCGTAATCGATGTCGACCGGGCCGAATTTCTTTGAGAATTCTACAGGCAACAAGAAAACATCGTTCGCAGGTGTGACCTCGCGGCGCACCGCATTGTCGGGATTATTCAGGAACAGCTGCGGGAAAACTGAGATGGCGAGACCGTCCTCGCCGGCGTCGTAGAAGCGCCACTTCACGCCGGGATTGGATTGACCCAGGCCAAATCTGTTGGTGGAAGATGGCGGGCGGACGTGCAACCAGGCATTTTCGTAAGTGAGCTGGATGCGATCGCCAACACCGAAATTAATGTCGACGTCCGGCGTGTGCGATACGGAGTTATTGCTGTAGAAGAAAGGCATGTAGCCAAGATTAATTTCCCAGTTGAGATTGCCAGGCGTGCCCGGATCGTTGGTGTAATACGGTGGCCCACCTTGGGCGAAAGCTGAGGTAGCCGCAAACAACAGGCCGAGGATTAGAGCTCGCACCACGTCTCCATTGTAAATGTCACGCGCAGCGATTGCGATATTTCATCTCGTTATTTTGAGGCATCCTCGCAGCGGCGCGGCGTGGCTGTGCAACGAGGGCAGGTGCCGCGGCGGCGGAGTCCGTGCTACGCTACTTGCTACGAGCATGGAATTCCGCTGCCCAATTTGTCGCAAGCCGGTTAGCTCGGAGACTTCTGCGGAGTTTCCGTTCTGCAGCGAGCGGTGCCGGGTGCAGGATTTGGCGAATTGGGCGACTGAAAAGTACGTCGTCTCCGAACCTGCGGCGATGGACGACGAGGCCGCGCCTACGCGCGACGAAGAATCACTGCCTGAAGTGCCGTTCCGGCCGACGCGCGATGAATCCAAAAACTGAACGCAATTCGGATGCTGCCGTTTCGCCCGCTGCCCAGGCTCCAGCGCAACCGCGGCTGGCATACCGGATCGCGACGGTTTTCGGCGCCGGCTACTTGCCGGTGGCGCCGGGCACTTGCGGCTCGCTGGCCGGGGTGGTGATTTATGCCGCGGTTTCGTTCGGGATTCCGATTAAGGCGTTTGCCTTTGGCGCCGCGAGCTCGCCTGGAGTGACCGCGGGTGGACGAGCATTGGGAGTCTCGATCAGCGGCGCGGCGATCGCCGTGGCACTGGCCCTCATCGGGGTGTGGGCGGCGAATCGGGTGGTGGCGTTTTCGGGGAAGAAGGATCCGCAGTTCGTGGTGATCGACGAGACTTCGGGACAATTTCTGGCGCTGCTGTTGGCGTTGGCTCCGGTCAACTGGAAATATTTGTTGCTGGGTTTTATACTTTTTCGAGTGTTCGACATTTGGAAGCCTTTCCCCGTCCGCCAGGCGGAATCGCTGCGTGCCGGCTGGGGCATTATGGCGGACGACTGGGTCGCTGGAATCTATGCAGCGCTGGGATTGTGGCTGGCGCGGGCCGCGGGGTTATAAACTTTTGCTCGGCAAACTTCAATTGAAGTCCAATGGGACTCCGCGAATCGACGCGGTGAAGCCCGGCGCGGCGCTGCCCGGAGGCGAAATCTCGATTTCAGGCAGCGGCTTTGCGGGACGAACCCAGGTGCGGCCGCACGTGCGATTCGGTCCGGCGCAGGCATCGCTGGTGATGGCCGCGGATAACTTCCTGATCGCGCGCGTGCCGGACGGAGCCGAGGGCGGCGTGGTGCGGGTGAGCATGGGCACCGCCGAAAGCCAGCCGTTTCCGATTTCTTTGGGCGTGCCTATCGCCGACAATTTGCATCCGGTCTCCAATCCCGCGGTGGACAGCGATGGAAACATCTACGTCACCTACAGCGGCCCGCGCGGGCAGAAAGTGCCGGTCTCGCTATACAAGGTGACGCCCGACAATACCGTCAAGCCTTACGTCACCGAACTGATGAATCCGAGCGGCCTGGCCGTGAATCGCGACGGAATGCTTTTTGTCTCTTCGCGCTACGACGGCACCATCCATCGCATCGCCCCGGATGGGCGGGCAATGCAGTGGATCGAAGGAATGGGCGTGGCGACGGGCATCGCCTTCGATCGCACCGGAAATTTGTACGTGGGCGATCGCAGCGGAACCATTTTCAAGATTAATTCGGAGCGGCAGGTTTTTGTTTTTGCCACGCTGGAGCCTTCCATTTCCGCCTACCATCTGGCGTTCGGCCCGGGCGGCGATCTCTATGTAACTGGGCCGACTACTTCCAGTTTCGATCGGGTGCTGCGAATCAATCCTGCCGGGGAAGTTAGCGTGTTCTTCAAAGGATTGGGACGGCCGCAGGGGATGGCGTTTGATCGCGCTGGGAATTTGTATGTGGCGGCGTCGCACGGCGGGCATCGTGGGTTGGTGCGGATCAACTCGCGGGCAGAGGCTGAGCTGGTCCTGAGCGGGAGCAATGTGGTTGGGTTGGCGCTGTTGGCTTCGAAGCGTGCCCTGGTGACTACTACCAATGCGTTGTACGCGGTGGATTGGGATGTGGCTGGGCTTCCGCTGCACGGATAATTTTCCCTGGGAAAATTCAATTTGGCGCTTGTAGAGTGGGATCGGTGTGCTGGCGTGCCGCGCGCACAGCCGGGCTGGCTGCGCGCAAAGCCCACGGCAACTTTGGTTGTGGAGGACTGACGTGACGCCGGTGATTTCGATGCTGCGCAGCGTGAATGTGGGCGGGAACAACATGATTAAGATGGAAGCGCTGCGGGCACTTTATACATCGATCGGGCTGCGCGACGCGCAATCGTACATCCAGAGTGGCAACGTGGTGTTTGGCACGGACCGGAAAGAGATCGCGCCGCTCGCCAAGAAAATCGAGGATGCGATCGAGGATAAGTTCGGGTTTCGTCCTCCGGTGGTGTTGCGCACTGTGCAGGAACTGCGAGAGGTGGTCGCAAAAAATCCGTTTGCTAAGCGCGGCGGGATCGAGCCCGGCAAACTTCTTGTCAGCTTTCTTATGAGCGACCCTGCCGCGGCGGATCGGGAACTCCTCTGCAAGATGAAGTTCGATCCTGAGGAACTCCATCTCGGTTCGCGGCACCTCTACATCTACTTCCCTAACGGCCAGGGAAAGACCAAACTGAACTGGAAGACGATTGATAAGACGTTGAAGACGTCCGGGACCGGACGAAACTGGAATTCGGTTTTGAAGCTGCTGGAAATGGCTGAGAGTCTTGGGAAATCGTAGGCTCCCCAGGCCTCGATATCGAGCGATGCCGAAAAAAAGCATTCTTTGGTTACTTACTGGCGGGGATCGGCGATCGATTGGGCGCGGGGATCGAGTGGCCAAGATGGTGTCAAAGGACACGGAGCTGTTTCCGGAGTTGATGGCGGGTTTGTGGTCTGAGGATGTGCTGGTGCGCATACGGGCGGCTGACGCGGCGGAGAAGGTTACACGGAAGAATCGCGAGTTGCTCGCGCCCTACAAAAAAGGAACTGCTGGGCTTGATGAGCGAGGCGGTAGAGCAAGAATTGCGCTGGCATCTGGCGGTGATGGTTCCGCGGCTGTTGCTGGGTGGTAAGGAACGGCGGCTCGCAGCGTCTTTGTTGAACAAGTATCTGGAAGATCGTAGTTCGATCGTAAGAACGTTTGCGCTGCAAGGGCTGGCGGACTTGGCGCAGGACGACACCAATATTCGGACCGAAGTGATCGAGGTTTTGCGCGCGTCTGTTCGGAGCGGTACTCCAGCGATGAAGGCTCGCAGCCGCAAGCTGCTGATTCAGCTCGACCGTGTTTCGAGGTGACTGCCGGCGTTCGAGGGCGATTTTCCGGATTTTGCAATTCGGATAATTGCGGCGAGGCTTAGTTCAACGTCTTCTGGTGGTCGCCCAACTTGAAACGCTGATTCGCATCGCGGTGCGTCCCTGCCACTGGGTTCCGCCACACCAGCACGTTCCGTCATTCTGCACTTCGGCAATGACGCGCCTGGTTTCTTCCGCGCTGCCGAAAGGACACGAGCACCTGATTCAAGACGACGTCATTCAGTATTTCGAACCCGGCTTGCTGGAGGCGCTCGGCAAAAATCTTCGCCAAAGCACAATTGCGCTCGATCAATTCCTTGAGCCCGTCGCGTCCGAGGGACCGAATTGCCGCCCAGAGTTCGATTCCGCGCGCGCGGCGGGAGGATTCGGGAGTGTAATGGCAAGGTTCGCGCATCCCGCTAGTCTGTAGATAAGCGGCAGCCACGGCCATTGCGCTTCGGCAGATGCTCTGGCTCGCGCACAACGGCCAGCCCCGAGTCGTAGGGCACATTGAGCCACTTGTGGCAATCGATCGCCCAAGAATCAGCGGCGTCCACGCCGTCCAAAAGATGGGCGTAACGCGGCGAAGCCGCTGCCCACAAGCCGAACGCACCGTCAACGTGGACCCAAGCTCCGGCCTCGTGCGCGCGCGCACAAATGTTCTTGGCGGGATCGAACGCTCCGGTATTTACATTGCCAGCCTGGATGCACACCAATGTGCGTTCGTCGAGTTGGGGAAGTGCATCAGGATCATGCGGCCTTGGCCGTCGGCCGGCACCGGGTTACGCGTGAACGCCCCAGTCCCAATAGGGCGAGCGCCTTCAGCAACGAGACGTGAACTTCGTCGCCCACGACGACCCGTAATCGGCGGAGCGGCGAATAATCCATCTCCTCAACGTCCCATCCCGCGCGCTTGAGCAGCGCCGTCCTGGCTGCCGCGAGGGCGGTAAATTCGCCATCGTGGTGCCGGTAACGAGGCCGGCGCCGCATTTGGGGGAGGCCCAACAGAGTCAACGATCCAAGCCAGTACAATTTCTTCGAGCTTCGCCGCCACTGGGGACATCACGGAGAAACCGGCGTTCTGGTCCCAGGCTCCGGCAAGCCAGTTCGCCGCCAGCGCGGCGGGACAGCGCCGCCGATGACGAAACCGAAATAGCGCCCGCCGGTGGTCGCAACTGTGGCGGGCGATCCGAGGTCATCGAGTAGCGCCAAAATTTCGGTTGGGTCGGATGGTTTTTCGGGCACAGGGCCGCCTAGCGCCGCTAGTCGCGCGATGTCTTCTGGGCGCGGTGCGGTGGGCTTGCTGTTGATGCTTGTCAAATATTTTGCGGATCGAGCGGCTGCGTCTGCTAGCAATTCCTTCACTGTTCATCTCCCAAGACCTGTGGAGCTTTTCGCGTACGTCTCGATGATCGCTTAGCGTGGGCTGAGTTGTCGCAGTGAAAGAGGGTTGAGAGGTTTCATCAAACCGGCCGATTTGGACTGATCTAGTTGTGGCGCTATTCGTAGCGGAGGGCGACCATGGGATCGACGGTCATGCTGCGGCGAGCGGGGAGATAGCAGGCTAGGAGGGCGATCGCCAGAACCACTAAGGCCACGGTCGCAATCGTGAGTGGGTCGGAGGCGGTGACGCCATATAGCAGGCTGCGGATCAGGCTTCCTGCCAGCAGCGATGCTGCTGTGCCACACAGCAAGCCTATTGCTACTGGGGACATCCCTTGGCGCAGAATCATCCAGCGCAGATCGGAGACTTGCGCGCCTAGGGCGCGGCGGAGACCTAATTCCTGTCGGCGCTGCTCGACGGAATAGGCCAGCACTCCGTAAATCCCAATCGCGGCGAGCGAGAGCGCCAGTAGCGCGAACAGAACGACCAGGGACATCTGGAAGCGGCGGACGCCGACCGATTCGGTTACCACTTCGGTCATCTGCCGGAGATGGACGATCGGAACGGTTGAATCGACGGTGCGAACGGCGCCGCGGAGAGCGCTGGCCAGAGCGACCGGGTCGGACGTGGAACGAACCACTAGTGACGCATGCCAGCCGCTCCAATCGTTGGCGACGTCTCCACTCTGCGCGTAGACTAGCAACAACGGAAGCTGGTCGAGCGCTACGCTGCGGATGTCCCCGACCACGCCGATGACTTCGGTGATCGGCCGATCGTCGCCGCCTTGATGGAACTGCTTGCCGATGGGATTCTCGCCGGGCCACAACTTGTCCGCGACACTCTGCGAAATGACGGCCACGTGCCGTTGCGTGTCGCTTTCCTCGGTGAACCGGCCTTGCCGCAAGGGAATGCCCGCAGCCTGAAAATAATCGGGGCTGACGAAGCGAAAGTTCGCGAGGGGGGCGTGTAACTCGTCCGTTGGGCGCTCGACTGCTTGGATGCCGTTCACTTCCTCCTGTCCTTCGAAGGGCAGCTTGCTGATCCAGCCGGTGTGGCTGACGCCTGGCAGGCGCTGCACTTCGCGAAGGACGGAATCGTAGAAATTTTGCTGTTGCGCGGGACTGGTGTAACTCTGACGGGGCAAGGTGACGTCAACGGTGAGGGTGCGTTCGGCGGAGAAGCCCTTATCCACCGCGAGAAGACGCACCAGGCTGGTGGTGAGCAGCCCCGCAACGATTAGAAGCAAGGTGCTCGCGCCTACTTCGAAAGCGATGAACGATTCCCGCAGACGCCGGGTGCGCCGGCTTTCGGTTGCGGTGAGTGCGCCGGATTTTAGAGCGTCCTGAGGTTCGGTACGGGTAACCCGCCAGGCGGGCAGCGTGCCAAAAACGATTCCGGTGACCATGGACAATAGAAACGCGAAACCGAGGACGCGAGCATCGAGGCGCACTTCGTCGAGCCGCGGGAGATCGATAGGCCCCCAGCGCACGAGTTGGTGCAAGCTGAGGTAAGCGAGGCCGATCCCCAGCAGTCCGCCGAGCACGCTGAGCAGAATACTTTCGGTGAGCATCTGGCGGACCAGCCGCGAGCGGGACGCGCCGAGTGCGCTGCGAATCGCCGACTCGCGCAGGCGATTGGGGATTCGCGCCAACAGCAGGCTGGCCAGATTGGCGCAGACGATCAGCAGCATCGCGGCCACTGCACCGAGCAAAAGCAATAGTCCGCGGCGGGCCGGACCAACCACTTGGGTCTCGAGCGGCCAGAGTTCCGCGTGCAGATCGACGTTTTCTTTGGCGTCTTTGACAATCTGGGCCTGAATGATGTTGAGTTCCGCGAGCGCTTGCTTGGGGCTCGCGCCGGGCTTGAGCCTTCCGATCGCGGCATAATCGAATTCACCGAGCAGCGAAAATTTCGTGGGGTCCAGACCCAATGGCTTGAAGAAGTCGAGTTGCAAACCAAAATCGGTGAGCGAACCAAGCTGCGCCGCTTTTGGGAACCGAAAAGTTGGTGGCAGGATGCCGACGACCACGTCTGGTTCACCATCGAGGGTGATGGACCTGCCAATCAACGACGGGTCGGCATGAAAACGGCCCCGCCAGAAGGAATCGGTAAGGATGACCACGTGGTCGTTTCCGGGGCGGTCTTCGTCGGCAAGGAAAGAGCGGCCGAGCTGCGGTTGCACGCCCAGAACATCGAACAGATTGGCGGAACCGCGGCCACCGTGGATTTCCTGAGATTCACCGGCGCCGGTCAATATCTTGTCTGCGGGCCTTACAATGGCAATCTGCTCGAAAGAACGGCACTGGCTTTGCCATCTCAGGAACCCGTTCAGGTTCGCGGGCAAGGATGGATAAAACTGAGCCATCTCGGCAATGCCTTCGCGGATGACGTAGAGCTTATCGGGCTGGCGATACGCCAGGGGACGCAGCAACACCGCGTTGACGATCGAGAACATCGCGGTAGTGGCGCCGATGCCCAGGCCCAGGGTGAGAATGGCGATCGTTGCGAACGTGGGAGCTTTGCGCAGGGTGCGCAGGCCGTAGCGTAGGTCCTGGAGGAGCGATTCGAAAAAGTTGGCGCCGCGGGCGTCGCGGCACTCTTCTTTGATTTTCTCTGCGCCGCCGAACTCCAGCGCCGCTCGCCGCTGTGCTTCCTCGGGTGGGACGCCGCCGCGTATTAATTCTTCGGAATAGGTCTGAACGTGGAAACGAACTTCCGCGTCCATCTCGCTTTCCATTTGCGAGCGGCGCAGCGTGGCGCTGGCCCAGGAACGCAAACGAGCCCAGCGGGTGCGGGTCATACCTCCTCCGGCTTGGTCCCCAGGATTCCGGCGATGACGTCGGTCATTTGGTTCCACTTCTCCGATTCGGCTTGGAGGCGGCGCTTCCCTGCCGCGGTGAGGCGGTAGAATTTGGCTTTGCGGTTGTTTTCGGATTCGCCCCATTCACTGGTGATCCAGCCCTGATGTTCGAGGCGATACAGCGCCGGATAGAGAGAGCCTTGTTGGATTTCGAGGCGGTCTTTTGATATTTGCTGGATGCGAAGGAGGACGCCGTAGCCGTGCAGGGGGCCGAGAGAAACGGCTTTGAGGATCAGCATGTCCAGGGTGCCTTGCAGAAGATCGAGGGGCTTTTCCATATTCGGGAGTCTCTCCTAGATTAGCTAGGAATATAGCGCTGCTCTCCTCGACTGTCAAGGAGAGCGTGGGAAATCCTGAGCGCGGGTGCTGGGGGACCGTTGAAACATTTGAAAATTAGCAGCGACGTCAAATCCAAGACAGGTAGACGTAATCTAGACTGACTGGCGGTGGACTACACGCCCACCCTTCCCATCTGCCTTCGCGCAAGTGCGGCGCTACGGCAGACCGGGAAGAATGGGGCACCGGAAAAGATGAAACCGTAGAATCGGAAGCTAAGGTCAAAAAATTCCGCACCCTGAAAACCGCAGGGTGCGCCACCCAACGGCAAACTGCTTCATGGCGCGGTGGAAAAATTCGCGCCTTGGAAATCGGTTATGTGGTTTACAGTGATTGCCGCCGGGAGGCCCTTGTTATGAAACCCAATTCAAACACAAATTTGACTAGCCGCCGCGAATTGCTCGCGGGTTCAGCTGGATTATTGATTGCGGGAGCTGCTGCGGGATTGCCGCTGTCGTCGGTGGCGGCGGAGACGGCTGGGCGTGCTTCGAACGCTACGGGCGCGCCCGGTTCGGCGGGGAGTCCGCGCACCGCGAGCCCAGCCACTCCGTTGCGAGTGATTATCGATACCGATCCGGGAGTGGACGACGCGATGGCCATACTCCTGGCGCTGCGCTCGCCCGAACTGAAAGTGGAAGCGATTACCCCGGTTTCGGGCAACGTGCCGCTGGCGTTTACGTTGCCCAACGCGCTGCGGCTGGTGGAGATTGCGGGACGGACCGACGTTCCCGTCGCTGCTGGCGCTAGCGTGCCGCTGGTGCGCAGCCTTATAACCGCTAGCTACGTTCACGGCAACAACGGACTGGGCGGGGTGGAGTTTCCTGAGCCGAAAATCAAGCCAGTGGCGGAAACGGCGACCGAAATCATTCGGCGCATCGTGCGAGCGAGTCCTGGGGAAATCACTATCGTCGCGGTGGGTCCGCTGACCAATATTGCTACGGTACTGCGCTCCGACCCCGAGATCGCAAAGATGATTCGCGCGATCGTGATTATGGGCGGCTCGATTACCGGTGGAAACATTACTCCGGCCGCAGAATTCAATCTTTACGTCGATCCGGAGGCGGCGCGGATTGTGTTTGACGCCGGCGTCCCGCTAACTATGGTGGGGCTGAACGTTACCGAGCAGGTTTTGCTCAATGGAGGGCAAGTCGCGCAGCTGGAAGCAGCGAAGAATCCAGCAGCACAGGCGGCGGCGAAAATCATGCGCGCTACGCTCACCCGGATCAAGGCCACCGGGGATCGCACGGTGGTGGCGATGCACGATCCGCTTACCGTTGCGCATCTGATCGATCCGCAGATTCTTACGCTGAAGGATTATTACGTGACGGTGGAAACTTCGGGCGAGTGGACCGCCGGGCAGACGCTGGCTTACTCACGCGCGCCGATTCGGAAATCGCCGCCGATGGCGGTTGGCGGGGAGGCTGATGCGTCGGCGACGGTCGATGAGAAGTTCAAGCCCAACACGCACGTGGCTGTGGGCGTAGATGCCGACCGGTTTTTTAAACTTTTGATTCCGAGGCTGACGGCTGGAGCTTGAGGTGGAACTGAAGGCCACTACGAAACGCAAGGAGCTCTACGCTGCAGGTCGGTCGATTGGCGCTCGCATTCCTGGGCTGGGTGGGCCATCGTTTTCGGGCCGCCACCGACAGGAGTGGCTGTGCCATAAAGGCTGTGCCACAACGCCGTGCTCGAGGATTTAGTCGATCTTGCCCTTGCAGCCACTGTGTTCGCAGGTGCAGCTGATATCGGGGGTCTTTTCCATTGCTTCACATTGAGTGCTGCAATACTTTTCCTTTGTCATGCACGAACAGCTTGGATGGGCGCACTTTTTGAGGTCGGACATTCGTTTCTCCTGCCGGCAATCGTTTTAGGCCTAGCTCGGCTGAAGTGAGCCTATGCTTGGTGCTCGAATTCGACCATACCCGGAATGATGCGTTCCGGATCTGGCCCCATTCTTCGGAAATTCTGGCCGGTCTAGTACCAAGCAGAAGCGCTAAGAATCTCCCTTTGCCATCGGTCGTTAGGCCGGTCGGGCGGGGGGAGAGGGATGATTGGGATGCTAAAGCGTCACGAAATCGAGATTCTCCTCAAGGCAGGCCATTCGCAACCGGAGGTGGCCCGTTTGAGCGGCGTGGGGTTACGCTCGGTGCGACGGATCGCCAGGGAACCGTCGGTGGTCGATGTCGACGATGCCGCCGAGCGGGCGAAACGGCGGATTGGCAGGCCGAACGTCGTGGAGAATTTTCGCAAGCAGGTGGAAGCGATCCTGAAACAAGAGCCCGACCTGCCTTCCCTGGAAATTCTCCGTCGCGTGCGCGAGGCGGGCTACCCAGGAGGGAAGACGGCGCTGTACGAACTGGTCGCCTCGCTCCGTCCTCCGCTGGCCCAGCCGCTGGTTCGCTTTGAAGGTTTGCCGGGGGAATTCAGTCAGCCGATTTGGAGAAGTCGAGATCCCGTTCCTCAATGACTCCATCCAGCGAGTTCATTTCTTTGCCTCGCAGTTCGAAGTACTCGCGCTATATCCGCGTCAGTTTGGTTCCGAACGAGACGGTGGAACCTCTGGTGCGCACCTTGGCGGGGCACTTACAGGATTCGGGCGGACGTCCCCTGCTGTGCGTGTTCGACCGGCCGAAGACCATCGCTCTGAAGTGGAAGAAAAACGGGGAAGTGACGGAATGGAATCCGGTCTTCGCCACGGCCACGCTGGAGATGGGCATCGGCGTGGAGTTGTGCTGGCCGTATCAAGCGCGTCAGAAAGGGAGCGTGGAAAACTTCGTGGGCTTTGTGAAGTCTTCCTTCTTCAAGGTGCGGAAGTTTTACGATGAAGAAGATCTTCGTCGACAACTGGTCGAGTGGCATCGCGAGGTGAATGAAGAACGACCCTGCCGTGCAACGGGAATCATTCCTGCGGTGCGTTTGGCGGGAGGCCCCCCGGCTGCGGCCACTGAGGGTGCGACCAGAAGGTTGGCCCTGCGCATTCCGATCTATGTGGGACCGACGAGGACGTTGCAGTGCGACGGGCATGGCTACTCGATGCCTCCCGAGGCCATCAGCAGGCCAGCCACGCTGTTTCTGTACAGCGATCGGGTGCGGATCGTAGCGGGTGAGTATCAAGCCGAGCACCCGAGGAGATTTGTGGAGCAAGAAGCTCCTGGAGGGCGGAGCACCGCGCGCGCTGGTGGCCGCGGTCTCGGGCAAGCGGGGGAAACGCTATTCGAAGCGACAGCAGTTATTGGAGTTAGGAGAAACCGCGCTTGGCTACCTGACGGAGTTGGTGCATCGACGGCCGCGGGGATGGTGGGCGGATGTCGATCGCCTCCACAACATTCTGCAGAACTACGGCCCCGAAGTTCTCCGTGAGGCGATGGAAGAAGGGCTGAAGGAGCAGCGGTTTGATGTCCGTTTTGTGGAATATTTTCTTCAAGGGAAGCTGCCTTTCTGTGAGGTGAGTCCATGAGCAGGCGCACGGGCCGTAGTTTTTCTTCCTGTCCTTCCCTCGCTAGCAGAGCCGATTCGCTGCGGCCCGCAGCAGTAAGGTCGCGGCGGAGCCGCGGCGTCACGAAACCTTGACGGCGAGGACCGCGGCGATAGAATCGGCGAGCGAGGGGAGGACGGGGACGATCGAAAAAATTCGCGCTACGGAGTGCGTAGAGCGATTTTCCCAAGAGGCACGACCTCCAGCGCTCCGGAAAAATCATCCTCCGAGCAGCTCCGACCAGAAATCCCGAAGCTCAGCGCCGAGGAGATCGAAGTTCTGCTTCGCCGTTTGAACCTGGCGCTCACGCGCCGTACTTATGCGGAGGTGGCTGATCGCGCGGAGAAGGAGGAGTGGTCCTATCGCGACTTTCTGGCTTTTCTTCTGGCGGAGGAGGTGGCCCATCGCCAGCAAACGCGGCTGGTGTGCTTCACGCGCAAGGCGCACTTCCCCTTCTTCCGAACCATCGAGGAGTTCGACTTCCAGCGACAGCCGGTTTTGCGGAAGTCGCATCTCGGTTCTTATCTCGAGCCGGATTTCGTCCGCGAGGGGCGCTCGCTGATCCTGTACGGGAAGCACGGGCGCGGCAAGACGCATCTGGCGGTGGCCATTGGCTATCGGGCCATCCAAAACGGCTTTGAGACGCTGTGCGTCAACGCAGCGGAACTGATCGAGGATCTTTCCAACGCCAGCCAGAAGGGACAGCTGCAGCAGGCGCTGTTCACCTACACCCATCCTCACACCTTAATTATCGATGAGATAGGATATTTGGCCCATGGACAAGATGCCGCCAACGTTCTGTTCCATGTGGTGAACGATCGCTACTTGAAGAAGCGTCCGACGATCTTCACCACCAACAAACCGCTCAGTGCGTGGGGCAAGGTGCTACATGATGAGGATCTGGCGGCTGCCATCCTGGATCGGGTCCTGGAACGCGGACGATTCATCCACCTCGAAGGGCCTTCTGGGCGTCAGGGGCATCAGTTAGATGGGCAGGAGCACTTGCCGGCCACGCCAGATGCTACAACAGCGTTGAATCCGCTTGAGTTTTTGGGTGCAGTCCGAACATGAAACACCTCTGAATGAGGACCTACAAAATGAATCGCGCTCTGGCTGCGTATTTTTCGTCCCACTCCGTGCTCCTCGGGTTGGCGGTCGTAACGGCAATCGTACTGGCGCTTTTCTCCGTCGAGGCGCGGAGCCAAATCGAGGCCGATGGTCCCGCTGGAAGCACTAAGGAGCAGTGCGCCGCCCGCGCGCTCGACGCTGCCCGGAACAATCCGCTCGAACTTCGCGCGTTTTTGGTGGACATGCCGAAAGGTGGCGACCTGCACAATCATTTAACCGGAGCGATTTACGCAGAGACTTGGATTCGCGAGGCCGCTGAAGATCACATGTGCGTGGATCGGGCGACGCTTAGCGTGTCGCCCCCGCCGGGCACGGCTTCGGCGCCTTGCGGAGTGGGGAAAGCGGCCGCCGTCGAGGCTTTCACAGATCAACACCTTTACGACGCGCTGGTGGATGCGTTTTCGATGCGCGGGTTCGTACCGTCCACTGGCGTGACTGGGCACGACCATTTCTTCGACGCGTTTGAGAGATTCGACCTGATCAGCGACCGTCATTTGGGCGATTGGCTGGACGAAGTGGCTACGCGCGCGGCCCGCCAGAACGAGCAGTACCTCGAACTGATGCACACGCCGAGCATCGCGCACGCCCTGGCGACCGCGAAAGAAGTTGGATGGATGGACGACTTCGCTAAGTTGCGGGAGCAACTGCTGGCCCGTGGTTTGCGCGACGACGTGGCCGCCGTGAGTGCCGATTTGGATCGAGCCGATGCGTTGCGCGAGGAGCACGAGCATTGCCGGCAGGCGGATCATGCGCCGGGGTGCGGCCTGGAGATTCGCTATTTGTATCAGGTGCTGCGCGGATTTCCGAAGGAAGATGTCTACGCGCAACTGTTGCTGGCGTTCGAGACGGCGGCCAGCGATCCTCGGGTGGTGGGCGTCAACATGGTGATGCCGGAGGATGGATACATTGCTATGCGCGATTACGAATTGCAGATGCGCATGGTGGGTTTCTTGCACGGTGTGTACCCCGCGGTGCACATCAGTCTGCATGCTGGCGAACTCGCGCCCGGACTGGCGCCTTACGAGGGATTGTGCTGCCACATCCGTCGGGCGGTGGAGGTGGCGCATGCGGAACGGATTGGCCACGGGGTGTCGGTGATGTACGAGGATCGGCCTTACGAGTTGTTGCGCGAAATGGCGGCGCAGCACGTGATGGTGGAAATCAATTTGACCAGCAACGACGTAATTCTGGGCGTGAGAGGCAACGAAGGTCCATTTCCGATCTATCGGAAGGCTGGCGTGCCGGTGGCGCTTTCGACCGACGATGAGGGCGTGTCGCGGATCGACCTGACTCATGAATTTGTGCGCGCGGTGGAAACTTACGGGCTTGATTATTCGGATTTGAAACAACTGGTGCGCAACAGCATCGAGTACAGCTTTTTGCCTGGAAAGAGTTTGTGGCGGGAACGCGGCGTTTTTACGGGGATAGTTCCGGCGTGTGCGGCGGGCGGTGATACGGTGACATCGCATAAATGCCAGAGTTTCTTACGGGCGAACGAGAAGGCGCGGCAGGAATGGGAGTTGGAGACGCGATTCCGCAAATTCGAACAATCATGGCGTGCCGCCAATTGAGGGTTAACCATGAAACGCCAGAGCGCCGCGAAAACCGTCCCACATGAGCCACCGCCCAATTCCAAGCCACGAAGGGGTTTTCCGACCGGGGCCGAACGATCCAAAAACTTGGTACGGGCGAGTTTAGCGCTTCCTGGGCTTGCTTTGCGTTTACGCTGTGATTGCGGTGCTCATAGCGGTAGGAATCATGAACATAATAAAGGGCAGTCGGTGAAAGAGCATACAGTCAAAATCAAGATCGCCCTGCCTAGGTCCCAAAAGATAAAAACCGAAGGACCGTAAGTCATAAAACCCACACGTAAGACCGACGTGTGGAGCACCCACCATCAACACCAAACTCCAAGAACCCACCAGCAACATCTGATCACACAGCCAGCAATGGTTGTGCCAAGTCGCTTATTCCATGCCCAGGAAGGCGTAGCGGGCTAGGAAAAGGGCGCTCAGGACCCAGATTAGCGGGCTGATTTCGCGGTAGCGGCCAGTGCCGACCTTGATGAAGGTGTAGGATAGCAGGCCCAGGCTTAGGCCGGTGGCGATGCTGAAGGTTAGCGGGGTCGCTACTATGGTCATGAAGGCTGGGAAGGCGTCGGTGAAGTCTTCCCAATTTATTTTGGCTACCGTGCCGCACATCAGCGCGCCTACCAGGATCAGCGCTGGGGCGGTGGCGTAGGCAGGAATCGCGGCAACTAGCGGGGCGCAAAACATTGCGGCGACGAAAAGGCCGGCGATGGCTACGTTGCCCAGGCCAGTGCGCGCGCCTGCCGCTACTCCTGCGGCGCTTTCGATGTAGCTGGTGACCGTCGAGGTCCCGGTAAGCGCGCCGACGATGGTGCCGAACGCGTCGGCGAGGAGCGCGCGGCTGGCCCGCGGCAATTTTCCTTCGCGAAGAAATCCTCCCTGCTCGCATACCCCGACCAGGGTGCCTACGTTGTCGAAAAGGTCCACGAAGAAAAATACGAAGACCAATTCGCCGAGGCCGATCTTGAACGCGCCGCGCAGGTCGAGCTTCAGAAACGTGCCGGAAGGGTGCGGCAACGACAAGAAATGCGCGGGCACATGCGCGAGGCCGAGCGGGATTCCCGCGATAGTGATGGCCACGATGCCGATCAGAATTGCTGCGCCCACGCGGCGCGCTACCAGGATGGCGATGAGCACAAGTCCGGCGGCGGCGAGCAGCACCTGGGGATCGGAGGCCTTGCCCAACCCGACGAACGTGGCTGGATTGGCGACAATCATCTTGGCGTTGCGCAGGCCGACGAAGGCGATGAACAGGCCGATGCCTGCGGCGGTGCCGTGCTTCAAACAGTCCGGAATGTCGTTGACGATGTGCTCGCGCACGTTGGTGAGGGTGAGCAACAGGAAGAGCAGGCCGGAAAACAGGACTACCCCTAGAGCGGTCTGCCAAGGCACGCCGCGGCCGATCACGATCGAGTAAGTGAAGTAGGCGTTCAGCGACATTCCGGGAGCGAGCGCGATGGGGTAGTTGGCCCACAGGCCCATGATCAGCGTGGCGATTGCGGCGGAAATGCAGGTGGCGAATAAAACTCCTTCGACCGGCATGCCCGCTTGCGAAAGGATTTGCGGGTTAACGACCACCACGTAAGCCATGGTGGCGAAGGTCGTCGCGCCGGCGAGCAGCTCGGTGCGGATGGTGGTGTGATTTTCTTTGAGGTGGAAGATGCGTTCGAGCACGTGCAGGCGCTCCGCGAAAGGCGAGCCACTATAGTCGCCGGATCGATGCGGCGTCAACGGCAGAAGCACGAATCCAATGCATCCATTTTTCGGAACGGTGCGGTGCGTCGCGGTTTGTTCTAATCGCGCTGCAAGTTTTGCTTGTGTCGCTGGGGCTGGGCCGGTAATGTACGCAACCTGTTCGCTGGTGTCGCGGATCGGGTCCGCGGTAACCCCTGCGCAGAGAAAAAACTTCGAAGATGAGCGCGACAGAAAACACGCAGAGTGCCGGCTACGGTTTGCGGCGTGAGATTCTCTCGCCGCTGGAGACGCTGGCGCAATCTGTTTCGACGATTGCGCCTACCACCACCCCCGCGGCCACGATTCCGCTGGTATGCGTGTTGAGTGGCAACGGCACTTGGCTGGCGTATTTGCTGGCGACGGTCGCGATTCTGCTGGTCGCGTTGTGCATTGCTCGCTTCGCGCGCTACTCGGCTTCGCCCGGCTCACTCTACACGTACGCGTCAGCGATTTTGCCGCCATGGCTCGGCGCCGCTACGGCGTGGAGTTTGCTGCTGGCCTACGTGGCGACCGGATCGAGCGTGATTGGCGGGTTCTATCACTTCGCTAACCTGTTGCTGCGCGACGCCACCGGGCACGTGATTTCCACGGCGCTGCTGGCGCTGCTAGTCACCGGCATTTCGATGTGGATTGCCTGGCGCGACGTGAAGATTTCCACGCGAGTGATGTTGTGGGTGGAAGTCAGTTCCCTGCTGGTGATCGTGGCGGTGGTGGTGCTGGTGTTGGCGCGGTACGGCATGCACCTGGACTGGGAACAATTGCACTTGCGGGGCATGAGCGGCAGCCGCCTTCGGCTGGGACTGGTGCTGGCGCTCTTTAGTTTTGTCGGTTTCGAATCCGCTACTACGCTTGGGTCCGAGGCGCGCGATCCGCTGCGCACCATTCCCCGCGTGGTGATTCAAAGCGCGCTGATCAGCGGCGCATTCTTCACGATTTGCGCGTACACCGAAGTGCTCGCGTTTCGCACCTCGGGAGGGGACTTGGGAACGAGCGACTCTCCCATGCACGTGGTGGCTATGGTGGCGGGCGTGCCGTTATTCGGTTTGCTTATCGATATCGGAGCGCTGGTGAGCATGTTTGCCGGCACACTGGCATGCATCACCGCCGCCGCGCGGGTGCTGATGCTGATGGCGCACAACGGGATGGTCCACGGAGGCCTGCGAACCACGCATGTTCGCAACGCCACTCCCGCCCGCGCGGTAATGGTGACCAGCGTCGCGGCGGTGCTGCCTGCGGTAATTTTGGCGGCGCGCGGGGCGAGCGGGCTGGACGTTTACGGTTGGTTGGGTTCGCTGGCCACTTACGGGTTCATCGTGGCCTACGCACTAGTGTGCATGGCGCTTCCGGGATATTTGCGTGCGCATGGTGCGATGGGTCCTGGCGCACGGATCATTCCCGCGCTGGCGTCGATCGCCATGCTCCTGGCGCTGGTGGGAAATTTGTATCCGGTGCCAGAAGGGCCGTACGGCAAGTTGCCATTAATTTACGTGGCGTATCTGGCCGCCGGGCTGGTGTGGTTCTGGCTGCGCGGCGGCAACAAGATTTCCACAGCCGGTGGAAATCCTACTCCCTAGTTCGCTCGCGCCTCGCCCATTCTTTCCGCTGCGGGATGCCTGGCGATCGATTTCCTTCCGAAGCCGCTCGCCCTTATAAACAAAGGGGATCCGCCGTTTCGTCACTGCCGCTCGACCGCGCAACGGAAGAGCGTCCAACCAATATTTTCGCGCTAGTCCCACATTCAAATCGTGGATTCACGCGAGACAAATTTTCGATGACGATTCTGCTAGAGTCCGGCACAAATTTGGCGTAAGGTGCCACCAAAGTTTAGTGAAAGAGCGTATCCAAGCGGCCGAAGCGGCGCCGCTTCCAGAATCACATTTTGAAAAGGCTCTGGGGCGTAGATCAGGGCAACGCATTTGTGATTTTCCTCTGGGGGAAACTGAATGCACAGCAGGATTCGACTATCCATTTCGCTTTTGCTAACCGCGTGTTGGTTTGGCGTGGCGCTCTCGCCCTCGTTGCGCGCGCAGCAAACTCTCGGCGGCATCACTGGCACGGTCACCGATCCCTCCGGCGCAGTTTTGCCGGACACGGTCGTGACGCTGGTGGGCGATGAAACCAAGTACACGCGGGTGCTGAAAACCAATAACGCCGGCCTCTACGATTTCGTGAACCTGCCCATCGGAACGTACACGCTGACGTTTAGCCACGACGGATTCGAGACGTTCCGGGTGCCGACCATTGCGGTGCAGGCGGACCGCACCGCAACGGTAAACGCCACGCTAAAGATCGGCGCGGTGGGAACGACGGTGACGGTGACGGAAACGCCGCTGATGAATGCAGTGGACACCACCAACGGATACGTCTTGGATAAATCGCAGATCGAAGACGTGCCGTTGCCGACCGGCAGCTTCACCGGCCTGGCGATATTGTCTCCCGGAGTGAACGCCGAGCTTTCCGGCGGTACCGGAGCGAACTCGGGACTGGGCAACCAACCGATTTGGGCCAACGGCCAGCGCGACACCAGCAACACATTTTTGCTGAACGGAGTGGACGCGAGCAACTTGTTCAATGGGAAGAGCACCAGCCAAGTGGCATCGGCGCGCATCGTCAACAACACCGGAATCAACAGCGCCAGCAGCACCAGCACCACCGCGCTGCAGACCACCGCCTCGGTTTACCTAGCCATCGGGCAGGCCTTGCCCACTCCTGCACCGGAAACTATTGAGGAAGTGCGGGTGAATACTTCGATGTACGACGCGCAGCAAGGGTCCACCAGCGGCGCGCACATCGATATGAGCACCAGTTCCGGCACCAACAACTACCACGGCATGGCGTACGTCCACCGCGGCACGAATGAGCTTAACGCGGCTCCCTTTTTCGATAACGCCAACCCTAACATTCCCGAGAGTGAAAAGGTTCCGGAGCTGCACCGGTACAGTTTGGGCGGCGCGGGGGGGGGCGCGCTGGTCAAAGATAAGCTCTTTTTCTATCTCGCCTACCAACAGACCCAGGCCTCCGACCAGGAAATCGGCATCTCGAGGCTGGCGGTTCCCTTTGGCCTGACCGATGACAACCGCACCGCGGCTGGCTTGGCGGCGATCGCCAACACCAACTTTGGGACTTCTCTGACCGCGGCCAACATCGACCCGATCGCACTCGCCCTGTTTCAATACCAACTGCCAAACGGGCAGTATTTGATTCCTTCGGCCACGCCCGGGGTCACCCCATCGAACGCGAGTCCAACCAACGCGGCAATCACCAATACCGCCTATTTCAACGCCTATCAGCAGGTCAGCAATCTGGATTGGACCGCCAGCCCCAAGGACACGCTTTCGATCAAGTATTACTACCAGCACGATCCGAGCATCGCACCGTACGGCTATTCCAGCGTTTCGGGGTTCACACAGTATCTGGACGCAGGCAGCCAGGTGATTTCGTTCACCAACAGCCAAATCCTCAAGCCGAATCTGAGCGTTGCCGAGGTTTTCGGCTTTCTGCGCGAGAAGGCGTACTCGACCAACCGCCAGCTGTTTTCGCCGCAGTCGCTGGGCATCAACACGTTTGGCTCGAGTTATTTCCCCGGGATCAGCATCGTCGACATTCTGGGAGACGATTCGCCCAACAACGTGGGGACCACCGCAGATCCGGGTCCGGTAATCGACCAATCGCTTAACATTGGGGCGGGCGCGGCTTCCCAAGGCGCCTTTACCGGGATGTTCCAAAACCGCTGGATGCCCTCGGCGAACGCTATTTGGACGCTTGGCAAGCATACCGTCACGTTCGGCGGCGCTTTTTCGTACACCCAGCTGAATACTCGCGACGATCGAACCGGTAAAGGCATGATCGCCTCGGCCGATTTTTCGCAATTCGTTCAGGGCCTGGTGACCACCAACGACGATTTCCAGACCACTTCGTTTTTGCAAGGCGACGCCAATCGCTACTATCGCTCGAACGAGACCGGCGAATACTTGCAGGATAAATATCAGGTGAAGCCCAGCCTTAGCCTCACGCTTGGCGTGCGCTTCGATTGGAACGGCGGCCTCAGCGAAAAATATGGCCGCATTTACAACTTCGACCCGGCGCTCTACTCCTTTGACGAGAGCACCGGCGATATCATCTCCAACGGTTTCATCATCGCCGGCAACAACAAGCAATTTCCGACCAAGGGTGTGAGCAAGACCACGCTGACCGGACGGCAGTGGGGCGTCTCGCCACGCCTGGGAGCCGCGTGGGCCCCGAAGATGTTCAACAATAAAGTAATCTTCCGCGTTGGTACCGGCTTCTACTACGACCGCGGCGAACTTTTCTCTTATCTCTCGCCGGGATATGCGGCCGGCGAAACCACCGGCGGCCCTTTCGGTGTGAACCAGGCCCCGCCATTCGTCAATACGCAGGTTTGCCCGGTCACCTTTTACTATCAGGGATACATTCCCACCTGCGATCCGACTACCGGAGCTTCGCTGGCGAATCCCTGGGGGCTGACCCTGGGACCTGCGCCTACCGGCAATCCCGCGGACATTACCAATTATTTACCCAACGTCACTGAAATTGAGGCCGGAGCGCGGCTGTTCTCTTTTGCCACTTACGATCGAACCAACAAGCTTCCTTACACCATCAACAACAGTTTCGATATCCAATGGCAACCGCGCAACGATTTGGCGGTTGAAGTGGGTTACGTCGGTAACTTGGGGCGCCACGAGGTGATCCCCATTCCGTTCAATCAGCCGGGGATCGCAACTCCTACCAATCCGATTAACGGGCAGGAATACACCTACGGCTATACGGTGCTCGACCCGGTCACCTCAAATCCGATCAACCTGCCGAACGGGCAGGGCCCGATGCAGTCGACCTACGAAGGCGGCAATACGGATTTGCGAGTGCCGTACGTCGGCTATTCGGCTGAGTCGGAGTCCTACAAGGCCCTGGGAATTTCCGCATACAACGCGTTGCAAACCCACGTCGAAAAGAGGATGAGCCACGGTTTGCAGGTGGGCTTCTCGTATACCTACTCGCACTCACTGGACGAGCAGAGCGCCATGGGCCTGTTCTACAACGGAAACAATCCGCTGGACCCGCGAGACGGATACGCGTCGTCGGATTTCGATCGGACCCACGTAATCAATTTCTCGTACGTTTACCAATTGCCGGACTTCCACCGGAACGCGAGCCTGGCGGGGAAATTCACCAATGGCTGGGCGATTGAGGGCATCACGGTGTTGCAGAGCGGCCAGCCGTACAGCGTGATCGACTATACCGGAGCGGTAGGCAGCATCTACTACGGCGTTTCCGATGGGATCACCAACCCCATCGTTCCGCTGGCCGCCGGGTGCACCGCCAAGAGTGCTACGACCGGTGCGTCAGGGGCGGGCTCGACGCCCGCGCTGAATGCTGCTTGCTTCACGCTTCCGCTGCTGCAGCCCGGCGATCTAAATGGGGCGATTCCGCCGGGCGACACCTACGAGACAACTTTCACGCACCGCCAGCGCAACATTTTCCGGCAGACCTGGCAAAAGCGCGGCGACATTTCGATCGTAAAACAGACTTCGTTAACCGAACGCTTGAAGATGAAGTACACCCTGGACATCTTCAACGTGACCAATACGCCCAGCTTCGATATTCCAGTCGACGACGTCTCGCAGAACGAGGGTTACGACGACTTCCCGGTGGAGGGTCAACCGCTCTACAACGCGCCCGCTGGGCTGGGGATCGTGACCAAGACCATCGGCAGCCCACGGCAGGTTCAAATGTCGCTGGGATTCACGTTCTAAGGCGTTGGTCGATTGGCTCGCAGGCTTTGGGGTGTAGAGCATTGAGGAAACGGCGGTCCAGCGGCCGCCGTTTTCGTTTTGTGGCCCTTGTGAGCCCACCGCCGCGGACTGCCCGCCTGAGGCGAATGCAGCTAGAATGCTTTCATGTCGCCGCCGATCCCCGAATCACTGAAAGAGCTTCGCAGCGCGATTTTGGCCGGTGAGGTCACGCCACGCGCCGCCGCCGAGGCGGCGCTGGCTCGAGCGAATAGCAATGCGTCGCGCAACGTCTATCTCGCGCTGGACGCGGAACGCGTCCAGCGCGCAGCGGATGAGCTTCCCCAGCGCTTCCCTGGAGCTTCCAAGCCGCTGCTATACGGCCTGCCGGTATCGTTGAAGGATTGCTTCGATCTCGCCGGCTTCCCTACCAGCGCCGGTACTCGGTTTTATGCTTCTCGTGGCGGGACTGCTCGCGCGGATTCCGCCGTGGCGGAAGCGCTGCGCGCCCAAGGCGCGTTGATCATTGGGAAGACGCACATGCATCCGCTGGCCTATGGCATCACTGGCGAAAATCCCGAGTACCGAGATTGTCGGCAGCCCCGCGATGCGGGGCTGCTTACCGGAGGGTCGTCGAGCGGCGCGGCGGCCAGCGTGCAGGAAGGTTCAGCGGTTGCAGCCATCGGCACCGACACAGGAGGATCGATCCGCGTTCCGGCGGCGCTGTGCGGCCTAGCGGGATACCGCGCGGGGATTGAAGTGGCGGAGCAGCGCGGCCTGTGGCGCGGCGGAGTGCATCTCGCGCCGTCGTTCGATACGCTGGGCTGGCTATTTCGGGATTTGCGCGATGGAGCGCTGCTTAGCAGCGCTCTCTTCGGTCTTGGGCCTGCACAGGTGACGGCGGCCGAAGGAGCAGCGGCGCGGGGCACCGCTGCGAGTTTTGCGGCCATCCGCGTCGGGCGGGTGCCCGATGCGTTCCTGCACGATTGCGAGCGGGAGGTGCTCGACTCCTACGCGCAGACGGCGCAGCGTCTGCGCCATCGCGGCGCCACCATCGTTCCTATCGACACTAGTTTCTGGGACGATGCGATGGCCATCTACGCTCCCATTCAGGCGAGCGAAGCGGCCGCGATTCATGGTCCGATCACCAACGGAGATTTTTCGCACTTCGAGGCGTCCATCGCCGAACGCCTTGCCTGGGGCGCCTCTCTTCCCGCCACGGAAATCGCTGAAAGACGCCGGCAACACGCCGCCTTTCGCGATCGCATGGACGCTTTGCTCCGCGAGCACGACTACCTGATCGTGCCGTGCGCACCAATGCGCCACCTGCGAGCCGGCGCGGACCACAGTCAAACGCGCCGCGCAATCCTGCGCTACACGCTTCCCATGAGTCTAGCGGCGACACCGGTAGTCACGATTCCGTGTGCGGATGGAGCTGGCGTGCAGCTAGTGGCTGCCGGCGGCGCCGACGCGCGTCTGCTAGCCTTCGCCGCGCACTGTGCCGCCTGACGCACCCACATCCTACCGAAGGTTAGCGCGCATGAAAGCGATGGCGCTCTGAATGATTTCGCGCGAGCGGTGGTCGTCGTTTTGGTTGTCGAACCCGTGCTCGCCGGAGGGGTGATTCATGAAGGTGATGGGGGCGTTGGCGGCGATCGCGGCGCCCACAAAGCGGTCGATCGAGTCGTTCATCGCCGGCACTTCGTCCACACCTGCTCTTGCCACGAACATCGGGACCATCGAAGACGCGTCGGTTGGAACACAAGTGATTGGCGAGAAGGCCGTCACCGATGCTGCAGATTCGTTTTCGATATGTGTCGCGGATTGCTGGCAATCCAACAGTGCATAGAACGCAGCCACGCAGCGTATGAATGCCGGCCTTTCACGCATCGCTGGCGCCAGCAATGCGCCGCCCGCGGACCATGCGGCCAAGCAGACGCGGTCCGGGTCGGCATTAAAAGAGTTCGCATTGGCGCGAATATGTGCGATGGCGCAATTTACATCCGCGGCCGCTTCTGACAGACATGGTTTTGGGTATCCCAGGCGATGCGTGAATACGACCCCGACCATTCCGGCCGCGGCGATCAGACGTCCCCACGACTGAAAGATTCCCCAATCCTTCGGCTGGTACTGCGCTCCTGCTCCGCCGGGAATACAAAGCACGATGGGCCTCAGACCGTTCAGCGAAAGATCCGGTGGGGCGTAGACGTCCATCATCAGATCGGGATTGTCGACGTCGCTATATTTCAGGTTGGCGTGCACCTTTACTTCGTCCATTCGCGGCAGGCGGTAAACGATCAGAGGCGTGACCCTTTGTGCAGGGGTTTTCGCCACCTTCGCCGGGAAACCTTGAGCAGACGATTTGTTCCTCCGAGTGGAGCGGTCGGTTTCTTTTTCAGTATTCATGATCGTCCTTTTTTCCACGCGCACGGGCCTACCGCCCGCTGTGCGGTCCGGCGCACGTGGTTGGCACGCCTTGACAGCGCACAACCCGGCGCCCGACGCCGAATCACGGTAATTCCCAACAGTTGTCTTAGTGGATGGCAAGAAGTATACCCAAGCGGGACCGGCGGTAGCAAGCTTCCAGCGAACCAGGGAAACTAGTGAAGAAAATGTGACGCGGATGTGCGGATCAGTCGACGCCGATGTCTTCGTGCCAGACTGCGGGGTGCTCGAGGATGTAATCCGCGAGCAGGGTGACACATTCTACGGAATCCAGGTCGATCACCTTTACACCGTTCTCGCGCAACCAATCCAGGCCGCCGGGGAAATTGCGGCTTTCCCCCACTACCAGGGTGCGAAATCCGAATTGGCGAACCAGGCCGCTGCAATACCAGCACGGGGCCAGGGTGGTGACCATGATCAGGTCGCGATAATTGCGTTGGCGCCCGGCGTTGCGGAAGGCGCTGGTCTCACCGTGCATCGAGGGATCGCCGTCCTGCACGCGGCGGTTGTGTCCGCGGCCTACCAGACGTCCGCTTGCGTCAAAGATCGCCGCACCGATGGGAATTCCGCCCTCGGTCCGCCCCTGGCGCGCTTCTTCGATCGCTACCCGCAACATTCCGGCATAATCCATCTCGGTTCCCATGGGTCTCTTTTTGCGGCTACTGCGCCGCGTTCCGATAGTCGTTGTAAGAGTGACGCGCCCAACCCAGGTAATGCGGGTTGGCGCGATTCGCGTCGTCGAGTTTCTTTAGCATCTGCGGAAGCAGCTCGCCATAATCCGAGGTGCGCAGGGCGATGGCCATCTGGGCGAGGTTCCAGGCGTCGAGGCCGTCGTAGGCCATATCCAGGAATTTCTGGCTTCCCTTGGCTGCTTTCTCCGCCTGTTGTTCCGGAGTTTGTCCGTCGCCGGGGCTGCTCAGCTCGTACATCATCAAGGTTACCCGCGGCACCGCGGAGAGCAGCATCTTCCGCTCGCTGACATCGCCCTTGAGGAGTTTGCTCTGAATGTCGGCGTTCACCATCATTCCGGCGGCCTCGGCCACTGCCCCCACGGCGCGAAAAGCGTCGGCCAAGCCGGGCATGAATCGCAGGTTTCCCGGACCTTTATTTTCCGGGCGCTGCTGCGGCTCGACGTCGAGGTGAATGCCGTCGAATCGATCCGCCGAATGTTTTTGGTTGAATTGAACGATTCCCCGAACATGATCCAGCAGAGTCTCGCGGTGTTTGCCCGGTTCGTCGGCGTCCGCACTCGATAACAACGCTTCCACGCGAACGTTTGAGCGATGCAGTAAAGCGATCAGGTGAGCCAGGTCACGTTCTTCGGACGCTTCACTGCGCGCGGAGATCGACACGTAGACTTCGTTGATGCCTTGGGATTTGCAGAAATCCAACAACGACTCGGCGCCGCGCGGCGCTTCCAGGATCGCGGGACTTTTCCAGACCCACAAACCGTGGACCAGGATTGGATCGGTTCCCGCAAAGGTGGACAGCGGGAACCAGAGGAGCAGTATCCTGAGAATAATAATTGGTCGGAGCATCATTGCTGGAGGCACCGCCGTCTCACATTTGGCGCCTTAGTCTACAACAGTGGGTGGATAGTCCCCAGATCTGGATCAGTAGCCCAGATGGTGCAAATACTCCACCCCGCCCGCAGCGATGAGGCAGTAGATGCCGAACAGATACCAACGTCCACCTTCCAACCATCCGCTCAGCCATTTCAGTGCAACGAGCCCAGCGAGGAAAGCGAAAACTGCACCGAGCAGACTCGGAAGTGCTGCCGATACCAGGTTTACTGCACCGGTTACATGATTGGCATCCTGGAATCGCATCGCTTCGCGCAACACCACTGGGGGAGTGAGGACCACAGCCAGGGCGAAACTGAACATTTCCGCCCGAGACTTCGCCACTTTCATAAGCATTCCCGCGGAGATGGTGGCGCCGGATCGCGAGAAGCCTCGAAAAGGCAAGCAGAGGCCCTGCACGATTCCGACGACGCTGGCCTTACTCATGTCCAGATCGCTGGTTTGGGCCGCGGTTTCTGCTGGGTTCCGCTTTTCGGCCCTACCGGCGATGATGATCAGGATACCTACTGCGGCCAGGGCTGGAGCCACCAAGTCGAGCCGGCTGAACAGGTCTTCGATCTCTGCGTGCGGTACTCCGCGCATGAAGACCTTTTCGATCACCTTGATGATAGCTTCGCCGATCACGCCTGTGAGTAGAGTTGCTACCACTACAAATCCTGCAATCTTCTTAAAAGCTTCGACACTCGAGAAATATGTTTGCCGCCAACGGCTCCAGAAGTACACGATTACGGAAAACATCGTGCCGGTGTGCAGCATGACCAAGAGCAGCGTCATGGGTGGGGACGAGGGGTTGAGGCCGAGCAGCTTTTCAGCTACAACTACGTGAGCTGAACTCGAAACCGGGAGAATCTCGACGAGGCCTTGCACAACCGCCAAAATCAAAACGTATAGAAGGGGCATGCTGGAATTGTATGACAATTCCAATTTGGACAGAGCACATCTTGGCGATGGGCGGCGATCTCGTCATCTACCCGAGTGATGCGGACTCGGTCCCGTCGCGGATCAATCGAAGGCCTCGCCGCTCAGCGTCTTGGTAGGTCGGAACGCCCACCCTTCCCATCTGCCTTTGCGCAACAGCGGCGCTACGGCAGATCGGGAAGAATGGGGCACGCATTATAAAAGGGCGCCCTTTCGGAGTAGGCTGCGGTTGCAGTTGGTCGTAAATCAGACCGACGCCTGACGAAAGGAGCACCCTTACGGATAGTGTGAGATATGTGGGTTGGGATGTCCACCAAGAGACGACCTCGGCGGCTGTGCTGGATTCCGAGGGCCGGGTGGTGATGGAAGTGACCATGGCCACCCGTGCCAGTGCGATTCTGGATTTTGTCCGAGGATTGCGCGGAACGGTGTATCTGACCTTTGAAGAAGGAACCTACTCGGCCTGGCTTTACGATCTGTTGGTTGGTCGGGTGGCCCGATTGGTGGTGTGTAACCCACGGAAAAACGCACTGCTCAAGGCGGGCAACAAGAACGACGCCATCGACGCCCGCAAGCTGGCGAGATTGTTGCGTGGAGGCGAGCTCTCGGCGGTATATCACGGCGAGCATGGGTTGACGGCGGTCCAGGAACTGGGGCGAAGCTACACCACGCTGACCGCCGACACCACCCGGGTGATGGGACGGCTGAAAGCGGTCTTTCGCGGCCGGGCCATCGCCACCGCGGGCAAGAAGCTGTACCGCCCGCGGCATCGCGGCCAGTGGTTGGCACAACTCAGCGAACCCGGCTTGCGCCGACGCGCCGAACTGCTCTATCAACAGCTCGACGCCTTGCAGGTGCTGCGGCACCAGGCGCGCCAGGAGTTGATCGTGGAGAGCCGCCAGCATGAAGTGGTCAAGCGGTTGCGCACCATCCCTTTTCTGGGTCCCATCCGGGCGGCGGTGCTGCTCGGTCGAGTGCAGACGCCGCATCGCTTTCGCACCAAGCGGCAGTTCTGGACCTACTGCGGACTGGCACTGGAAACGCGCAGCAGTGCCGACCACCGGATCCACCAAGGGGCGGTGGTGCGCAGCCGCAAGCCGGTGTTGATCCGCGGATTGAACTGGAACCACAACCACGAACTGAAGAATTTGTTCAAGGGCGCGGCGACTACCGCCAGCATGCGCGAAGGTCCGTTCCGAACCTTTTACCAAGGACTTCTCGACAAGGGAATGGTACCGGCCATGGCGCGGCTGACCCTGGCGCGCAAGATCGCCGCAATTACCCTGAGTGTTTGGAAAAAAGGAGGGGCATTTGACGCCGAGCATCTGAAGCCAAAAGCAGCTTGAGCGCGCTGCGCCATCGGAACACGCATTTCTAAATGGTGCGGTCCGTCGGTCGCTGAGCGCTCGGGTTCGAGGGTAAGTATCCATTTCCGGCGTAAGGCCGCGAAGCTTGCGAGTCTCACGGGGCACCGTATGCTCCCTCGGATAACCCAACAAAGCCATAAGGCCACGAGTCTCAGATAGAACCATGGTTAGCACTGCTTGGATGCCTCAGCCGCTACGGAACGAATGCGAACCCAGTACCGTGGGGATCTCAAGTCCCGATGGATGACCACAACGCTCTTGCCAATAGTGATCGCGCTTCATCCCAAGGGGGCTGGATGCAAAGAATCCTCCTTGGCTGCCGGAGGGGAGGTGTTTTCTCTTGACATCCCCTTTTATAGAACCCGAAAAGGATAAAACCATAGAACCGTACGGCGAAGCCGCAGGTCAAAACACCCACCCGGAAAAGATAAGAGCGTAGAACCGTACTTCGAAACCGGAGGTCAAAGTCGACGCACCGGTTAGAAGTGGAACCCGATTTCTCCGGTCAAGGTGCGCGGGGTTACGTAGTGCGTGCCGCTGAAGGTTGACAGGAAATTGTAGAGAGCCTCCTTGTTGGCTACGTTGATCGCGGTGAGCCTGGCGCTCCACTTGAAACGATCTCCGCGAAACAGGTTATCGTCGCCCACCGCCAGATCGAACAGACTGCGCGGAGCTACTCGCGGCGGATTGTGATCGTTGTTCTCGGTGCCCGGCGCCGGTATCTTCAGGTACTTGGAGCCGTACTCAGAGGCAGGGCAAACCGAATTGGGACTGATCGGGGTGGTGGGCGTGGCGTAGGTTGAGCCGCAGAAAAGCCCGGCCTGGTATTGCTGGTCAGGGCTGAGGATGGAAGCGTCCACCACGGTGTCGCTACCCTGCGGTCCATTCGCGCAGTCGCCGCCCGCGCAGGGCACCGAACCGGCTACCAGGCCGCTGTCGTACCTCCAGTTGACTCCAAACCAGGGTCCAGTCTTCCACGGTTGATACTGAATGTGGGAGGTCTGGTTGAACTTCTCATCGTGGTCGATGCGGAACGGGCCTACTGCGGCGGGAACCGAACCCACTCCGCCAATCTGCGGGGTGAAGAAGCGCGCAGCTACGCTGGACATCACCACCAGCGCGGTGAGGCCGTGAAACTCCGGCACGCTAGCACGAATGGCGTAGCCGGGAATTTTGGACTTATTCCACTCGATCGGAAAGGTGATGGGGGTCGCGCCCAAAACACTGAAGTCGAAGGCGCGGTTGGTGTACTTGGTGATGTATTCGCCGTCTAACACCAGGTATTTCCCGAACGCTTGTTGCAGTCCGGCGTGGAATTCATTGCGCGTGCCCGGAGAGAGTGGAGTGGCGGTACCGGTGGTGCAGCCTTCGCCCGCCGCCAGGAAAAGAGCGCCAATCGCTGGGTTCAGGCAACCCTCGCTGGAGAGGATCAAATTTTCGTTAAACGGGGTTTCCATGGTCCGCGCGTAAGAGGCGCGAATGACGGTGTTGGTCCGCTTAAAATTGTAGGCGACGCCGACGCGCGGTTCGGCCTGGCGAGCGACCGCCAAACCATTGTATAGATCGCCGCGGATTCCCACGTTGGCGGTCCAGTTTCCTTTGGTGATGGAATCCTGAACGTAGAGCGCGAGTTCCTTCACATCAGTGTGCCCGGAAAACAGATAGGTCGAGCTGGTGGTTTGTCCCCCGGGGCAGCCGTCGCTCAACGGCAGTCCCGCGGTTCGCGTCAAATCGTAGCAGCCCAGAAGCGGAACGAATGCCGGATTCACGGAGCCACCGGGATTGGCAAAGCTACCGCACTGGACTGGGTTAGTCACACTGGGATTGGTATCCGGGGTTTGGTCGGCATTGAGACATACCGCGTTCAACAATGGGTTGACAATTCCCAGGGTGTCCTGCTCGTTCAGAAAGGTTTGCTCGTAGGTCGCGCCCACCTTGATGTTGTGAATGCCCTTAACGTAGGAAAGATCGCTGCGAACTCCGGTATTCATCAGCGACCGGTTCTGGCCCGCGGTCTCCGCCTGCAGATCGGCGGGGCCGAGGTCAGCGAAGGGGTTGTCGCTGGGATAGTAATTGAATTGATCGCGGCGCACGAAGAAGCCAAGATTGAAAACCGTGGACGCGTTTATCAACCGGGTGAAGGTGGGCGCGATATTGTAAGTGCCGATTTCCGAGCGCTGATCGGCGGGACCAACCACAACGCCGTCGGGATCGAGCCCTGCGTTATTGACCACCACGCCGGACCACGGGGTGGCGTTTTCGGCGTCGTAGGAATTGGGAGTCTGAAACCACGAGCGAGTGTATCCGAGGTTCAGATGGATGGAATTGTTGGTCGAGAGCTGGTAATCGACGCGATCGAAGAGGTTCTCCTCGTTGCCATTGTCGTGCATTACCTTGAATTCGGGAGGGTCGAGAAAGCGGCCGCTGTCCAGGCCGCTGAGGGCGATAAAGTTTCCGATTTTCTGGTTGCCATAGGCCAGATCGAAGCCGGCTTCGGGACTACTGAACGAACCGTAGGAGGTGGTAAAGCTGCCGTGCGGGGTGGTTACGCCCTGACCAGAGCGAGTGGTGACTTTGATCACCAGGCTGGTCTTATCTCCGAATTCAGCAGGCGGGGCGCCGGATATCACTTCCAGGGACTGAATGGAGTCGAGCGGAATTTGGTTGGAAAATACTTTGCTTTGCTGATCGGTGATTGCCTGGCCATCTACGGAAAACGAGTTTTCGGCGTGGTCGCCTAGGCCGTGAAAGAGTCCATTGGAATCGGCGGCGACGCCCGGGGTGGAGAGGGTCACCAGCGAGCTGACCGAAGAAGACGAGCTTTCGAGGGGAAGCTTTTCGAACAGCGCGCGATCCACGTCGGTGTGAAACGTCGAATCATTTTCGACCAGGTCTTCCCCACCCTCGACAGTTACGGTGGTCATGGATCCGGCTAGCTCCAGGCTAACTTTTACTTCCGTGGGGACGGAGGAGCGGACCTCCACATCCTCGGCGAACGGCGCGAACCCCGTCGCGGTCACGCTCATGTGATAGGGGTTGAATGGCACGTTCGAAAAACTAAATTTGCCGGTGGCGTCCGAAGTGGCCGAACGCTCAAATTGACTCACCGAATTGCGTATGGTGACGACCGCGTTGGCTACGGTAGCGCCAGAAGGGTCCAGAACCGTGCCTGAAATCGAAGACGAATTCCCGCTTTGCGCAAACGCGCTGGGAAGCGCAAGGCACACCACGAGAACTAGAAATAAGGACCTCGTTACACTCATCACATCTCCTTTTGCCTTTATAAATCCAGCCCCCGGTACAGGGGGAGCGACGGTCGGTTTAGGAAATTGCCTTCGCTGCGATGCCAATAATGGCGGCGCAAGCGAAAATCAGACCGGATCTATGGATGGAAGGAAACTATGCGGCAGGCGGAGCGCGGGGGGATGCGCGATAGGCAGTTCGATCGGCTAGCGGATCTTCTTTAACAATCGGGGAAGCCCAACCAACTACCACCGGTGCGGAAATGCCGGCCGCGGCAATCGTTTGAAGGGCTGGTGCGTGAGCGACGTGACATACCTGGCAAGCCGCGGCGCTTTCGGAGTTGTCGTGGTGATGCCAGAGGCCCACCGATGAAGCAAAAAGGAACAGCACCAAAGCAGCGCATGCGGCTAGCCGTCGGCTTCGGTCAGAGGCGTAAATAAATGTTTCTGTCACAGGCTTTCGCAGGTCCGGCACACAAAACACCCGTCCCTTGTTTATTAGACTCATCTGACCGCGCTTTAGTTGCTAAGTAAAGCGAAAGAAATATTGGATGGGTGGCATTAACGACATCAATCGGCATCGCGCAACCGCCGGGTCCCAACCGAAATTCGTACGGGCGGACCGATGATTAGTTGCTGCTACTCACCGGGCCGATGCCTTCCCAGTCCTTGCCGTTAAATCGGATCAGGAACAATTGCTTGATCGGTTGGTAGTCGTCCGCGCTGGTGCGGATGCGTATCCCCGGGCGAAGCATCCCGAGTTCAAGGTCGAGGCTCGCGGCTTGCTTCATCACATTGGCGCGGGTCAAGTCGTCGCCGCATTTCTTCAGAACTTCAATCAGCGCCTGGGCACGTTCGTAGCCGGCGACGTTATTCTGATCGCGCAGGCTGGCTCGCGGATTGTAATGGCTCATCCAGTCCAGAAAGTCGCGTACGGCGGGATCGTTGCGCGATTGGGGATGCGTCCAACTTTTGGACCGTGCGTTGGTGATAATCCCGGCGGCTTTTTGGAGGCCGGCGGGATCTAGAAACGAGGCAATCGAAAGCGAAGCGTTGGGAATGAACTGCAACGGGTGCCAGTCGACGTCGTAAGCCTCGCGAATGGCGGCGGTGGCAAACGTTCCTACAGACAAGTTCAGGAAAACGTCGGCACCCGAATTCTTCAGCGCCAGCACTTGCGAGTCAACGTCGGGATCGGTAACCTGATAGGAAACTTCCTTGACGATCATCGCTGGAGCTTTGTCACCAAGGCCGTCGCGCAATCCCCCGAGGTACTCCTTTCCGGCGTCGGTATTCTCGTAAAGCACGCCGATCTTGGCGGCGGGCTTATTCTGCAAGACGTATTTCGCGTAGGCCAACCCCTCGGTGCGGTAAGTGGCGAAGAATCCCATGGTCCAAGGAAAATGCGAGGGATCGTCAAACACCGCCGAACTGCTTTGAATGAAAAGTTGGGGCACCTTTTTCTCGCTCATGTAGGAGCGGATCGCAAGGTTTTGCTCGGTTCCGAAGGAGCTAAAAATCAGCAGGACGCCCTGCTGCTCGACCAGTTGGTGGGCTAGGTCGACAAAGCGCGCACTGTCCGAGCCGTCATCCTCACTGACGAAATCGATCTTGCGGCCGTTCACGCCGCCGCGATCGTCGATCATCTGAAAGTAAGCGGCCTCGGCGTGGGCCACCGCACCGTATTCCTGCATGAAGCCGGTATACGGCGCGATGTTGCCGATCTTGATCTCGTGGTCGGTTACCCCCGGGCCATATTTCTTCTCGGCCACGCTGGGTATGGCCACTGCCATGCCCGCGAGCAATATCGCCGCGAAAAGAAGCATCCTGTTTGTAGTCACGGTCATCATTCCTAAGTGGTTTCGTGACGCCGCCAACGGGAAATGGGCAGGGACCCAGATGCTCGCGTCACCCCAATCACCGGCCGTGTTCAGTATACGCGCGAAGGAACACCTGCCAATATTGCGAAACGAATGCGGCGGTGCCCGCGTCTTAGGGATATCGGCCCTGCATCGCGACACGGCCGGGGCGGATGCAATGGCCTTTGTTCGGCGTACGGATCGCGTTACTAGGAGCACAATGTAATGTTCGGAAAGCAATCAGCCGTCATGTGGATGCTCGCGGCGATAGTGGCGTCCGTTATCGCCCCCACGTCCGCGGGCGCTGCCCCTCGAGGAACCCCGGCTCAGCAGGCTGCCCCAGCGGCAGCACACCAACTGGGCACAATTAAAGCCATCCACGGCAGCACGATCACGCTGACCACCGACGCCGGCGAAAACATCGACGTCCAGGTGGCGGACACTACCCGCATCGTAAGCGTGGAACCCGGCTCGAAAGACCTGAAAAACGCGGTGGTGTTGTCCTTGAAGGATCTGCAAGCCGGCGACAGGATACTGGCGCGTGGCCAGGCTTCCGCCGATCAAAAATCACTGGCGGCGGTGGGCATCATCGCCATGAAGCACACCGACCTGGAAGCCAAGAAGCAGCACGAGCGCGACGACTGGCAGAAGCGCGGGATTGGCGGCCTGGTTAGCGGAGTGGATCCTGCGGCCGGCACGGTCACCGTGGGGGTGGGCGTCGCGCCGGCCAAGACCAACGTCACGGTTCACATCTCCAAGGCTACGGTGGTCCGGCGCTACGTGTCCGATTCGGTGAAATTCGACGACGCGAAGCCCTCGACGCTCGACCAGATCAAGCCCGGCGACCAGATTCGTGCGCGCGGCACGCGCAGCGCCGATGGAAGCGAGTTCACCGCGGAAGAAATCGTCGCCGGCTCGTTTCAAAATATTGACGGCCCAATCACGGCGATTGACCCCGCGGCCAACACCGTCTCGGTGATGGACGCGATTACCAAGCATCCCATCGTGGTGAAGATTAGCGCCGAATCGCAGGTCCGCAAACTTCCTCCGGAAATGGCGCAGCGCATTGCGATGCGCCTCACAGCCAGCGCGGGCGGTGACGCTGCTGCGCCGTCCGCCGGCGCGGCCACCCCGGGAGCGAGTGCTCCCTCAAAAAATGCGCCACTCGCTGCTTCCGCTTCTTCGCCATCCGGTGGATCCGGTGCTCCCGGAGCTGGGCGGGCGGGTGCCGGAAATTCAGCGGGGCCGGGAGGCCGAACTCCTGATTTCCAGCAGTTCCTAGCGCGCTTGCCCGCCTCCTCGATCGCCGACCTACAAAAGGGCGATGTGGTGATGGTCGTCGCGACGCAGGGTGCTACGCCGGGAGATGCGACCGCGATATCGCTAATTGGCGGCGTCGAGTTGCTGCTGACCGCTTCGCCACGCGGCGCCCGCGAGATGCTCTCGCCGTGGTCTCTGGGTGGCGGTGGCGGCGACGCCGGTGCGGATGCAAACCCCTGAGCGATCTTCCATTGTGAGAACTGCAAATGCGCCGTTGAATTTTCGCCAAGCAGTATTCGGAATTTAATTTGGGCAGATTGCTTACAGGAAAACGTTGCTAGGAGAATGAAAGGAATGGAAGGCCGAACCCGCGGTAGCGTCATCATTCTTACTGTATCGTTCTTGTTGTTGGTTCTGGGTTCCCCGATGCAATCGCTGGCGCAGTCGACGACCGGCGCTCTGCATGGACACGTGACCGATCCCTCCGGGGCGGATGTAGGCGGCGCCACAGTTCAAGTGACCGGCGCAAACGGCAAACTGGTGACCGCGACCACGGCCCCCAGCGGCGTCTATGACGTGAAGAATCTCGCGCCCGGCACTTACGACGTGCAGGTAACTGCCAAGGGTTTTGCCCTGTTCGAATCGAAAACGGTTACGATCACCGCCGGCCAGACGCAAAGGCTGGACGCCGCGCTGGAAATCGAAGAGCAACAAGAAAAAGTTATGGTCCAGGCGGACGCTCCGACCGTCGACGTCAATCCCGAAAACAACGTCGGCGCAATCGTGCTGAAACAGGAAGACCTCAAGGCGCTCTCCGACGATCCCGACGAACTGCAAAACGACCTAGAAGCTCTCGCTGGACCTTCGGCCGGCCCGAACGGCGGCCAGATCTACATCGATGGCTTCACCGCCGGGCAGCTTCCGCCCAAATCGGCGATTCGTGAGATCCGCATCAACCAAAATCCGTTCTCGTCGGAATATGACAAGCTGGGTTACGGCCGCATAGAAATATTCACCAAGCCCGGCACCGATCAGTGGCATGGCAACATTCAAGTGCAAGGCAACGATTCCGAGTTCAACACACCCAACCCGTTCGCGCATGGCACCGAACCGGATTATTACTCGACGCTATACAACGGCAGCATCGGCGGGCCACTGGGCAAGAAAGCCTCGATTTTCTTCAGTGGACAATACCGCGACATCAACGACGTCTCGGTCATTGACGCCGAGATTCTGGATCCCACCACCCTGGAACCCACCACCTTTCAGGGCTCCGTGCCCGAGCCTCGCACGCGTATCAATGTTGGCCCGCGCTTCGACTACCAACTGAGCAAGACCAACACTCTGAGCGTTCGCTATCAGTATTATCGGGATAGCGAAGGCGGCCAGGGATTAGCGGGATTTGCGCTGCCGGAACAGGCATACAGCACTATCTCCACCGAACACACCCTGCAGGTAACCGATAGCCAGGTGATCGGCTCCAACCTGGTTAACGAAATTCACTTCCAATACCTTCGCGACATAGAAAGCCAAAATGCGTTGAGCTCGCTTCCCACCATCACCGTTCTGGGCTCCTTCACCAACGGCGGCAACAACCAGCAGAATATTGCCGACACCTCGAATCACTACGAGTTTCAGAACTATACGCAATGGCAGCACGGCAATCAGACCATTAAGTTCGGCGTACGGCTGCGGGAGACCACCGACCACGACTACAGCAACGCCGGCTTCAACGGCAACTACACGTTTACGTCGCTTGCCGCCTACCAGGCCTTCGAACAAAGCAATGGCGTGAGCGGATTTCCCAGCCAAATAAACGTGGTGACCGGCCCCAATCAGTCCACCCTGTCGCCGCAGGTGTACGTATCGGAGTTCGATTCCGGATGGTATGTGCAAGATGACTGGCGGGTGCGTTCGAACATTACCTTGAGCGGCGGCGTACGCGCCGAACAGCAGACCCATATTTCCGACCATCTCGATTGGGAGCCGCGCGTGGCGCTTGCTTGGGGCATCGGTAAGGGAAAGGCCACTCCCAAGACCGTGCTGCGGGTGGGGTCAGGGCTCTTTTACGACCGCTTCACCGAAAATCTGGTGCTGCAGGCCGCACTGCTGAACGGCCTGAACCAAACAAAATACGTGGCCACGCTCTCGGGGCCATGCCCGCTTCTTAACGTCAATACTGTGCCGACGATTGCCTCGCTTAGCGCCAATTGCGGAGCTTCGGCCTCGACCTTGCCGACCACCTATAGCATCGCACCGCACCTGCACGCTCCAGGCACGCTGCAAACCGCAGTCACCCTGGAACGGCAAGTGAATAAAACCACCACCGCGTCGGTCTCTTATCTTAATTCGCACGGCTTTGATCAGCTGCTCACCAACAACATCAATACTCCCCTTCCCGGGACGTTTATCGTAGGTAGTCCGGTGTATCCGCTCGGCTATCCCGGCAACGTCTACCAGTTTGAATCTGCAGCCAATTTCCGGCAGAACCAGATGATCGCGCAAATCAACTATCGTGCAGGATCGAGGGTCTCGCTGCACGGCTACTACACACTGGGCTACGCAGATAGCGACACGGCCGGACCCACCAGTTTTCCGTCAAATCCATTCGACATCCGAGAGGATTGGGGCCGCGCCTCGTTCGATGTACGCCAGCGGGTCTTCCTGGCTGGTTCGATTAGCTTGCCCCACAATATTGCGCTCTATCCCTTTCTGCTCGCTGCTTCCGGCACCCCGTACAGCTTGACCATCAGCCGCGATTTGATCGGCAGCTCGCAGTTCAATCAGCGCCCGGCGTTTGCCAGCAGTATTTCGTATCCGGCCGACGTAGTGGTCACTCGTTTCGGCACCTTCGATGCCATTCCGCAGCCCGGCGAGACCATCGTCCCCATCAATTCGCTCACTGGCCCGCCGAAGTTCAGCATGAATCTGCGGGTCTCCAAAACTTGGGGTTTTGGCGTTGAGACCTCCCGTCCCGGAGCTGGGTCGCAACAAGGCGGTGGGCCCGGAGGAGGACCTGGTGGCGGTCGAGGCCCGGGCGGCGGAGGCGGCGGTGGCCGAGGTGGCGGCTTTGGCGGCGGTCCGGGAGGCTTCGGTGGCGGCGCCACGACCAACCGGCGCTACAGTCTGACGCTCAGCGTCCAGGCGCGAAATCTATTCAACTTCGAGAACCTCGACCAACCGTCCGGCGTTCTAACGGCCCCGGACTCACCCGGTGAAACGGCCAGCGTTCCCTACTTTTTCGGCAAATCGAACGGTCTGGCCGGTGGCGCATTCTCCTCGGCCTCAGCCAGCCGACTCATCTATCTGCAGCTAGGGTTCACCTTCTGAGGATCACCGAGACCGGTAAAACAATCGGCTGACTACACGTCGAATTCTCATCTTCACGCACGTCTTTCGCGGTTATCGCGGCGTTAACGGTACAGCCAAAGAAAAAGGCGTTGTGGTTTAACGAGCGGCTCAATTTGCGGGTTGGCAGATACCCCGCGCTGCCGGTTACAGAGTATACTTTCCGCGCGCCATCGAGCCACTAACGACCCTTCGGAGGCTGTCATGCGAGCAACAGCGGGTGTACTAATTCTCGGTGTGCTGTCAATGGTGTTTGCGGTGGCCGCACATCCCCAGGATCAGAGCACTCCGTCCGATGCCAAACCAGCGGCATCCGACGCAAAAACACCCGCGTCGGGACCGGCGCCGCTTAAGGTGGGTGCGAACGTCATGAGCGCGAAATTGACCCACCAAGTCTCACCTGTTTATCCGCCGATCGCGAAAACCGCCCACATCGAGGGAACGGTAGTTCTGAAGGTAGTGGTCGCCAAGGATGGCAAGGTGCAGGACGTGCAGTTTGTTTCCGGGCCACCACTGCTACAGAGAGCGGCGATGGATGCCGTAAAGCAATGGACCTACCAGCCTACGCTGTTGAACGGCGAGGCGGTGGCCGTCGAGACAACGGTTGAAGTGATCTTCAAGCTCAGCGAGGCGGCGCCAGGCGGGGCTCCGGTGCATACCGAGGAAGGTGCAGGCGGAGTTCCTCCATCGCTGCCTAAGGAAAGTCCCGCGATCGATCCTCAATACAAAACCGATGTATTGCATCTCCTCGACGTTATGCATTACCGCGAAATGGCCGCGAAAGGGGCCAAGGAGAGCTTTCAGTCGTCGCGCTCCAGGCTGAATGGATCTTTCCCGGATACACCCAACCGAGACAAGATCGTGGATGCGTTCGCCAGCAAGATGGTCGACCTGATTCAATCGCAAGATTTTAGCGACAAGATCGTGGCCGTGTATCACCAGTATCTATCCGACGATGAGGTCAACAGCCTCACGCAGTTCTACACTACCCCGGCAGGACAGCGCTTCAGCGCAATTGAGGTAGAAATGTTTAGCAGTCTCGCGCAAGCGGGGAATCAGGTGGCTCGCGATGGACTGCCCGGAATATTCAAGGGCTTATGTAACGATTATCCGGAGTTGCAGGGCAAAGCCAAGTTCTGCCCGGCAGCACCGGCACCGTCCGGGGAGGCGCCGGAAACCCAGCCAACGCTAAAACCACCGGCGCCACCGACGCCACCGGCGCCACCGGCGCCATCGACGCCGCCAACTCCACCAACGCCGCCCACCAACCCGCAATAACATTCAGGGTACGATGTAGGAGAATCGCGCACCTCAAAAACCCAGAATCGCGGTGGCGCGAACACGGGCACGGCTCGATTCGCCATTGTGAGCGCAGCGAGGTGATGGCGCCATCGGTCATCAACCGGAACAATGCCGAACACTATCCACTCTTAGCAGCGTTTGCCAATTTTATCGACGTGAGCCTGTTTTCTGAGCTTCTTGGTTTGTCTTTCGCGCGCGCCAAAAGAAATAAGCTGGTATGCCCAGCCCCACCATCCCTAATCCCATTGACCCATTTCTAGGTGTGGAAACAATGACATTAAGAACCAACGCGCCTGCGGCTGGGGTGATTTCTCGAGGGCCACGAAGTAAGGCCGGAAATCGGCGCGATTTACGACAAGCTGCTCGAAGAGCGCGGCGTCGTCCCCAACATGTTCAAAATGCTGGCGCACACGCCGGCGCTCGCGCTGGGTGTTGCCGGTTTCCTCAAGCCGCTCATGGGCGACGGTGCGTTGGCCGCCTGGTATAAGGAGCTGATTGCGCTGATTGCCACCCGCGTCGCGCTCCTCAATAAATGCGAGTATTGTATTTCCTCGCATTCCTATCTAGCCAAGGTGCGCGGCGCATCGCAGGCGCAGGTCGACGCGGTCGATAATTTCGAGGCCGGCCCGTTTACGCCGCGCGAGAAACTCGGGTTCCGCGCCGCCGACCGCCTGCATCGCTCCGCTGACGAGATTGACGACGCGTTCTACCACCCGCTTCAGCAGACCTTCAGCCTTCAGGAGATCATCGAGTTGATGGCCACCGCCGCGGCCTTCGAATGCTTCCCGCGGTTCGTCAGCTCGCTGCACATATCGACTACACCTCTCCCGGGCGAAAAATAGCGCTAGAATAGGGCCCCCGTGCCACAGTTAGCTTCTCATCTCGGCCGCTTGAGCAGTGAAAGCGCGCTCGAAGTTTTCGCGCGCGCTCGCGAACTCGAACGCGCCGGCCGTTCCATCATCCATCTCGAACTCGGAGAACCGGAATTCTATCCAACCCCGCCGGTCATCGCAGCCGCCAGTGAGGCGCTTGCCGCCGGTCGCGACCGCTATGGCCCTTCCGAAGGAATTCTGGCCCTCCGCGAAGCCGTGGCCGAGTATCTCGCCAGGACGCGCAACCTCCATTATCGCCTCGAAAATGTGCTCATCGCGCCCGGATGTAAGATGGCGTTGCTGATGTGTCTCCTGGCGGTCATCGAGGCCGGCTCCGAGGTCCTCTATCCCGATCCCGGATTTCCGATGTACGCATCGGTGACCCAAGGACTCGGCGCCGTTCCCGTTCCGTATCGTCTGCTCGAAGCGAATCGCTTTCAGCCGGACGTGAATGAAATCGCCTCAAAAATTTCGCCGCGCACCCGTGTTCTGCTTCTGAATTCCCCCGGCAATCCGACCGGTACGGTGTACGAACGGCCCGTTCTGGAAGCCCTCGCCGATCTGGCGCGCCGCCACGATCTTTGGGTGGTGTCCGATGAAATCTACGCCCGCATCATTTACGGAGGCGCGTACGAATCCATCGCGGCCCTGCCCGGCATGGCCGAGCGAACTCTGGTTGTTGACGGCTTTTCGAAATCTCTTGGCATGACCGGCTGGCGTTTGGGCTACGCGGTCGCGCCTCCCAGTGTGATTTCCGCATTGACGCTTCTGGTCATCAATTCGTACAGTTGTGTTCCGGACTTTTTGCAGTGCGGCGCCATCGAAGCCTTGCGCGACACGCAGGGCGCTGTGGCGGCGACGGTTGCGGAATTTTCCCGCCGCCGCGCCTCCTTCGTCGCCGCCTTGAATCTCATTCCGGGGTTCCGCTGCAGGCCTCCCGATGGTGCGTTCTACGCCTGGATCAATATCGAAGACACCGGACTGGATTCTGCGGCGATCTGCCGCATCCTGCTGAAAGACGCAGGCGTCGCCGGAATTCCCGGCGAATCGTTTGGCGCAGCGGGCCAGGGATTCATTCGGTTTTCGTTCGCGGGAGCTGCCGCACAACTCGACGAGGCAATTCGAAGGATTGAAAGTTTGGCTCCGGCTTGGCAGCAGCTGCGTGCGGCTGGCGCTCACGCCAGAGAGCCATAAGGAAAGGTCTTATGTCTCACGATCGGGTCAAGGTTGGTTGGATTGCCGGTATCGTGCTGCTGGCCGTTCTGTGCGGGAGTTCGGACGCATTCGCGCAAGCCACGCCGCTGCCGCCGAAGGGCGTCGACGTTAACCAGATTTACGAGCGCCTGCTCAAGCAGATCGATCGGATCCCGATTTTCGACAACCACGCCCATCCCGGTTTTGCGGACGATACCGACGTCGACGCGATGGCCTCACCGGAAGGCGAGAGCGAGGCCTTCCGCATTCGCGAGACAAATCCTGAGTTGGTCGCTGCCGCCAAAGGCCTCTTCGGTTATCCCTACTCTGATTTTTCGCCGGAGCACTCCAAGTGGCTTGAAGACAAAACCTCGGCGCTGAAAAAAGAGCAAGGCGCTAAATATTTTTCGAATATTCTGGATCAAATTAACATCGAAACCGTTCTCGCCAATCGCGTCTCCATGCCCGATTATCTCGAGCCCTCACGCTTCCGTTGGGTTTTCTTCGTCGACTCGTTCCTGTTTCCGTTCGACAACTCCCAGCTCGAGAAGCGCGATTCCGACCAAGCGCTCTATTTGCCCCTGCAGGAAAAAGTCTTGCAGCGCTATATGAAACAGGCAGGCGCCTCCGCTCTTCCCGGCGATCTTGCCGGCTATGAATCCTTGATCCACACCGTGCTGGCAGAGAATCAGAAACGAGGCGGCGTGGCGATTAAATTCGAAGCCTCCTACTTTCGCTCCTTGCATTTCGACGACCCAACCCGCGAACAGGCCGAAGCGATTTACGTCAAGTATCACGCCGGCGGTGTTCCCACCAGCGACGAATACCGCACGTTCCAGGACTATGTTTTCCGCCGGCTTCTCGACAACGCGCTTGCCTTGCACCTTGCCGTTCATTTTCACTCCGCCGTCGGCATTGGTGATTACTACCACCTGACGGACGGCCTGGGCATGAGCCTCGAAAACGTGCTGCGCGATCCGCGTTACCTCGGCGTCACCTTCGTGCTCCTTCACGGTTCTTATCCCCTCGAGCGCGAGGCGATCTGGCTCGCCGCCATGAAAAACGTATATCTGGACAGCTCGTTGATGGAATTGCTTCTTTATCCATCCGAGCTCAAGGAGTCGCTCAAGCAGTGGCTTGAGGTGTACCCGGACAAGATCATCTTCGGCAGCGATGCATTCCCGTTCAACCAGGCGCTCGGCGCTGAGGAAGTTTTCTGGCTGGGTGTCCGTTCCGCTCGCACCGCTCTGGCGGCGGCGCTCGCCGAAATGGTGGCGGACGGCGAGGTGACCGAAACGAAGGCGCTCGAACTCGCCCACGGTTACTTGCACGATAACGCGGCCAAGCTTTATCCGCCGCGATAGTCTTGCGGGGCGGCGTCACCACCGCCAGAATTCACGGAGAACCAGAATGACAGCATTGAAATACTTTCGCTGGAACGACATCGAACTGGAGGATCTGAACCCTCTGATCCAACGCCAATTCGTAGTCGGCGACACCATGATGGTCGCGCGCGTGCTGATCAAGAAAGGCGGCTACGTGCCGAAGCACAGCCACTTCAACGAGCAAGTTACCTACATTCTCGAGGGCGCGTTGAAATTTGGCATCGACGGCAAGGAGATTGTCGTCTGCGCCGGCGAAGTGCTGTGTATTCCGCCGAACATGCCGCACGAGGCTGTCGCGCTCGAGGACACCATCGACCTCGACGTCTTCAACCCGCCGCGCGAGGACTGGATCAACAAGACCGACGCTTATCTTCGCAAGTTCAGCAAGCCCGGCGAGTCCGGCAAGGGCTGATGACAACAATAGATAGTGGCGCGGGCGAGTCTGTAAGCCGGCGTTGTGCCTCCAGTACCAAGTTCACGCCTGCTTCCCCAACGCTGAAGACCATCCTTGGCGGTACTCTCGACGTAAGTAGTCGTTGGCCTCCGGCACGTTAGTGAGCTTCATGTTCGCCCCGTCATAGGATATTTTCCTTCCGGCACGAAGCGCCACCACGCCCAGCAGCATGATCTCCGTAAGGAGCGCCGCGTACTCGAACGGGCTCGACGACGCAGTTTTTCCCTTCGCCGCGTCCACCCAGTTCAGTTCGTGACTCTCGTCCTTGATTCGTGGCAGTTTCTGCGGCGGCACAGGCGTGGAATCCTGTAGCGACTTGGGCAGCAGCCGAGGTCGGATTCCGTACGTGTCGTGGAGCATTTTTCCTTTGCTTCCGATGAGCAGGGTTCCGCCATCCGTTTTCAGCTGTTCCTCTCCCATCTCCTCCGGCTTCGGCGGCATTAACCCGCCGTCATACCACGTCATTTTCACCGGCGGCATTGCTCCTCGGGCGGGAAATTCGTAGAACGTCTGGGTAGCACTCGGAAACGAAGCCTTGTTAAACGGAGTGGAAACGGTCTCGATAGTCGTGGGCAAACCAAGATTCAGGGCCCACAGGGAAACGTCCAGGAGATGTGCGCCCATGTCGCCAATTGGGCCGCAGCCCCAGTCAACCCACCCGCGCCAGTTGAAAGGATGGTAGATCGGATGGTATGGCACGATCGGTCCGACGCCTAGAAATGAATCCCATGCCAGGGTGTCTGGCACCGGATAATTTCCGCTCAGCGCCGCGGCCAACCTCGCATTCACCCCGTCGCCGTCCCATTTCAAGGTATCTGCCGGAACCGTCAGCGGTGCGGGCCGCGGTATTCCTTGCGGCCAGAATCCCAGCGGGCGGTTGGTCCAAACGTGGATTTCGCGGACTTCCCCAATGGCGCCGGCTTGAATGTATTCCACCGCGAGCCGCGCCTCGTTGGCGGAGTGACCCTGGTTGCCCATCTGCGTGGCTACTTTGGTTTCCTTCGCGCGTTTCACCAGCTGGCGCGCTTCATCCACACACCACGTCAGCGGCTTCTGTACGTAAACGTGCTTTCCCAGATCCATTGCGGCGAGCGCGATCGGAGTATGCATGTGATCGGGCGTGGCCACTACCACGGCGTCAATGTCTTTCTGCTTCTCCAGCATCTCCCGGTAATCGGTGTACCGCTTCGCTTTCGGCCAGTGCACTGTGTATAACCGCTTCATGTTGTTGACCTGCGTCTGCGCGTTCGCCGCATTCAAGCCGGAAAGAGATTGTTCGGGACTACCAGCCGCCGGTGGCTGATCGATCCGCGCCTGCAAATGTTCAATGTCTGCGCTCAAGCGTTCAAACGCCTTGCCCGCGTAGTCCCAATCCACGTCACACAGCGCCACGATGTTCTGGCTGGCGAGATTGATCAAATTGGCGCGGCCCATGCCGCCCACTCCAACGCCGGCGATGTTCAATGTGTCGCTCGGCGCAAGGAACCCGCGCCCGAGTACGTGCCGCGGCACGATCGCAAATGCCGCAGCGCCCTTGGCGGCGCTCGCTACAAAACTACGGCGTGAAATCTTTTCATTTTCGCTCATGAGACCCTCCCTCGCACCGCCCTGCGCCTTCGAAGGTACCGAGCAGCGGAACGTGTATTGCTTGCACCCAACACTCGCGTAGCCGTTAGTCTCCCGTGTCACGCTGACAGTCCGCGAACGCCGCAAAGTCTATCACGTGGATTGAATCGATATGCATTCATTCCCTTGGTTAGAAGTAACCGAGCCGCGATGCGCGGGTCAAGCGGGCAAGGAACGAACAAATTGCAAGTGTTCTCCTGTGAATGGGTTAGAGGCTAGGTTTCACTCTGAGAACAAATCTCCCGGTAAGAGGGCCTTCCTCAGAAGAGGCCAGGAGTCCATGGCCTGTGCCAATAATCGAGATTGACATGACGCCGACGAAGGGAATAGGCTGGCGCAGTTTTCGGCCAACCCCCACACAACTTCACAGGAGATGAAACACATGCGCCACCTCATGCTCGTCGTTGGATTGATGTTGCTTTCCGCAGGGACTGCTGCTGCGCAAACGAAAGTATCGGGAACGGCTTTGTTTGCCAAGGCTGATCCGCAAACCATCGTGGCTACCGGTGACGGCGCAGGGCACGCACTTGGCGTTGCGCAAAGAAAGTGCACTTGGACCACGCCAATGGAAGTGGGCGGTGAAAAATCGAAGGATGGCATGAGCACTGCAACAATGGATATCCACGGCACCACAGCTCGGACTCACGGCTATCACGTGACGACCACGGATGCCGGGGACCAGTATTTCGTATCGTTCCAGGGAACCGGCATGCTGAAGGATGGAGTGGAGACGAGCGAGAAGGGCACGTGGAGCTACACGGGCGGTACCGGCAAACTGAAGGGGATAACCGGAAAGGGCACGTACACCTGTACCCCGTCCGGCGAGGGAGTCAGTTGCGATATCGAAGGCGAGGCGACGACGAAATAGTGGAGCGCGAATCAAATTTCGAGACGGACTTGTTCGCCGACCTCCTTTACTTCAAGTTGGCGTACTCCGCTTTCGCCGCGACCAAAATGGGGACGTCGGGGTCGGCGTCTTTCCAGAGCGCGAAGAAATCATTGTAGGCGGTCTGCGCTTTGACGGCGTCGCCCTGCATGGCGTAGGCACAAAGATCGCGGCGATGAAAGGGTCAACCAGATAATCAAGAATGTGGCCGTCAAACTTTCGGCGAACAAATTCCGCCAGCGATTCTTCGTTGCGAGGAGGCCGCGAACGCCGGAATAATTCGGCAAACTATGCGGTACTTCGAAGCCACCCCCACCAGTCTGGTTGAAATGAAACCGAGTGGTGAAAACGGTGCTCTGTGCAACTGGCGGTCCTTCAAAATGTAGCGCGGAGCGCGCGAATCGCCTGGCACGAATTCACTTTCCGGGCCTATCTCGCGCACCAGTTCCCACAGGGAGCGCGGGAAAGGCGGGCATTGTGGCCCGGCTTCGAAGAGAAAGCCATTCCCCTCAAAAGTTGCAATCACGCCGCCAGATGAGCGAGAAGCTTCGAGCAGCAGGACCGGAATGCCGGCTTGCTTGAAGCGGAACGCGCAGGCGACCCGGTGATGCCTGCGCCGATCACGATCACCTGCCGCGTTGCGTCCATGTAAAAAATTTATCACCTCCGCGGATACTCTCCACCGTCCGATTGTTGGTCTCATCCGCGATCCGGGTCGCGAGAAGCGCAAAAGTCTTTCTAATTTCGATTGGTCTAAGGCACACTTTCAAACGACGATGGCGCGCAAATCTCTTATCGAGTACCTCCCCGAGTACGCTCGTCGGGGAAACGAGCCCGCCGTTGCATCTTTCCGTGGATATCGCGTCGAACGCTGGACCTACGGCCGTATCGCCGATGAAGCATCCCGGTTGGCGCGGGAACTCGAGTCGCGCGGCATCGGCCGGGGCGACGCAGTCCTGCTATGGGCTGAAAATAGCGCCGAGTGGCTCGCCGTGTTCTGGGGATGCCTGCTGCGCGGCGCGGTGGTCGTTCCGATCGATCATATTTCGACGGCTGACTTTGCCGTGCGCGTGGCGCAGCAAGTAAATCCCAAGCTCTTGGTTTGCTCTCAGGCGGCCGCCGCCGGGAATATCTCCATACCGATCCTGACGATCGAATCGCTTTGCGCGACGATCGCCCAACACTCGCCTGCCCCTTATGATTCGCTGCAACTCTCCCGCAAGGACGTGTTGGAGATCGTCTTCACCTCGGGAACCATGGCGGAGCCGCGAGGCGTGGTGATCTCCCACGGCAATGTACTCGCGAATATCGAGCCGATCGAGAGGGAGATTCGAAAATATCTGCGTTACGAGCGGATTTTCCATCCGCTGCGGTTTCTCAACATGCTCCCGCTGAGCCACGTGTTCGGCCAGATGCTTGGAATATTCATTCCGCCAATTTTGGGAGCAACCACAATCTTTTCGGAATCGCTGAATCCCGCCGATTTGGTTCAAACGATTCGGCGCGAGCGCGCCTCCGTGCTCGTCGCTGTGCCGCGATTGATCGAATCGATGGAAAAGGAAATCGAACGTGGGCTGGAGCGGGACGGCCAGCTTGAGAAATTCAGGATCCAGTTTGCTGCGGCCGAAGGTCAACACTTTCTCCGGCGATGGTGGTGGTTCCGGCGGATTCGTCGCCGGCTCGGCTGGAAATTCTGGGCGTTTATCTCGGGGGGCGCGGCCCTGCCGGCGGCTGTCGAATCCTTCTGGAATCGCCTCGGGTACGCGGTGATTCAGGGCTATGGCATGACCGAGACGACAGCCCTGATCAGCCTCAATCATCCGTTCCGGTTGGGCAAAGGCTCGATCGGCAAATTGTTTCCGGGCCTCGAAATGAAAGTCAGTCCAGAGGGCGAAATTCTCGTCCGTGGCGAAAATATTGCCACGGCCTATCGCCGCGGAATGCAGATGGAGCCAGTCGTCGGCGCAGATGGCTGGTTCCACACCGGCGACTTGGCGGAGGTGGGCGCGGAAGACCGGCTCTATTTCAAGGGCCGGAAGAAAAACGTGATTGTCACTCCCGCCGGCATGAACATTTATCCGGAGGATCTTGAGCGCGCGCTTCGCGAGCAGCCGGGAGTGAAAGACGTAATAGTTGTGGGAATCGAGCTCGACGGAAATGCCGAACCGTGCGCCGTTCTTTTACTGGATGACTCGTCAATGGACCCAGCACCGATGGTTGCGGAGGCGAACAAAAAGCTCGCGGATTTTCAGAGGGTTCGGCGATGGATTGTCTGGCCCGACCCGGACTTTCCACGCACCCCAACGCAAAAGCCAATCGTTCCGCGGATTCGCGCAGCGGTGGAAGCCAAGTTTGGCGGAAAGAGTGCGCCGGTTGGGGCCGGTGCGTTGACGGACATGATAGCGCGAATCAAAGGGATGGCCCCAGAATCGCTCCCCGGATCCGCTGCACTCGAGCAACATCTGAATATGAGTTCGCTGGACCGCGTGGAACTTATGAGCGCTCTTGAGGAGCGCTATCAGGTCGACTTGAGTGAAGTGAAGTTTTCCGATGCAACCACAATCGGTGAACTCGAGGAAGTCCTTCGGAATCCACCGAAAGCTCCAGTCGAGCTGAAGTACCCGCGATGGCCGCAGAGCTGGCTCACCACAGCCATTCGCAACATCGTCTATTACCTGGCGGTTTGGCCTGCCACTTATATTTTGGCAGCCCCGCGAGTCCGAGGCCGCCAGAACCTGCGCGGGATCAGCGGACCCGTGCTTTTCGTTTCCAATCACGTCACATATGTGGACATCGGCTGGGTGCTCGCTGCTCTACCGGGTCATTTTCGTCATCGGCTGGCAACGGCCATGCAAGGCGAACGCATTGTTACCATGCTTCGACCGCCGCCGGAAATGAATATCCTCGAACGCTGGAGTGAGCGTCTAAGCTATTATCTGGTTTTCGCGCTATTCAATGTTTTTCCGCTGCCGAAGGAATCCGGCTTTCGACGCAGTTTTTCTTTCGCAGGAGATCTCGCGGATCGCGGCTGGAATATTCTGATTTTCCCGGAGGGGCAGACCAGTAAGGACGGCCGAATCGCTCCGTTTCGCTCAGGCATTGGACTTCTCGCCCAGAGCCTGCACATTCCGGTGGTGCCGATCCGATTGGACGGGCTCTTCGAACTAAAACGCGCCAATCGCATCATGGCAGGGCCGGGAAAGGTGCAAGTGACAATCGGGCAACCGGTCCGATTTTCGCCAGAGCAAGAGGCAGGCGAAATCGCCCGCGAGCTTGCGCGTCGAATGGCTGAACTCTAAAACTGAGACCAGCACACGCTCACTCAAAACTGCCGGTCGCCCCTTGGAAACCGTGCTTCGCCTGCTTCCAAAGCCAGTTCATCACCCGGGCCGTGCTGTAGCCGTAAGCCACGTTGTAGCCCAGCGTCGAGAAGCAGTGCGGCTCGCAGCCCTTCTTCATTTCGTCCAGCTGTTTGGTGTCAAACTTGTGATTCCCGACAGTTCCCCCGTCATATTTCGCGTTATACATCGGAAAGCACGGCGCGACAGTTCCGTCGGTGCGAACGATCAGCCAATTCTGTCCGGCGCGGCAGCCCCAGTGTTCGCCCACTCCGCGCATGAAGCCTTTCATATTTTGCAGCCGCGGAATGGAATCCACCATTTTGTAGCCTTGGCGCTGCTTGTCGATCAGCCAGTCCAGCAGATCGTCGACCACCGGAGGGTCCTCGGGCCGGATGTACGTATCGTTTTCGTGGAGATGCTGGAAATGCGTCTGCTCCATCATCGGCGCTTCGTTGATGTGAAAGGTGAGCGAAATTCCATTGTTGTGGGCAATCTCGACTAGCTGCTTCACATCGTCAATGTGGTTACGGCAAATATTCTTATTAAAGAAGACCGTGTAGCCGTATCTATATTGGTGCTTCACCAGATATTCAAATTGCGTTTTAACGTGCTCGAACGCTTTCGGCAAGCCGGGCTTTTCGTTGATGCAATCCACCGCAAATTGATCGTGGCAATGCCGGCGTCCACGAGACGGTCTATCACCGGGGGCGCATCGGCCGGCCATTCGTGGCGAGGTAAACCCAGAAGTCCTTTTTCGCGGCGCAATCGACAACCTTGTGCACGAAATCCGGACGCAGCAGAGGTTCGCGACCGGTGGGCGCGAGAACGTGGCAAGGCGTTGAATGCAGCCAGTCGATGGCCCGCCGCGCCGTGTCTTCCGTCATGCCCTTTACGCGATTGTCGTAGGACCAGTAATAGTGGCAGTCGAGGTTAGATTTCCAGTCCGTAAACAAGCACGAGATTATCGGCTGAAAATCGCCAGGCATAATCCTGGACTTGAAGTATGGAAACATCCAGCCGCGCATATTCTGAAAGATGCGTGAGGCGGGCCAGTGCATTTTGCCTGTGTCAACCACCGCCTGATGTTCGGCGATTTCCGCAGCCGTCAAATCGTGCATCAGGTGCGGGTGCTGCGGGAAAACGGGGTCCGGAAGAGGTTGAGCCCTCCGGTTGACTCCGAACATCAACGAGTCCGAGATGTCCTAGGACCGTTCTTAGGGTTTCGTTGAAAAGGCTTTCGTCGACTTAACGCAGAATCAGAGTCACCACCACGGCTGCCACGATTAATTTCACCAGCCACCCGAGGGAATAAGCCGCAATAATTGCGGGGTGGAGTTTGATAAACATGCCATGCACGATGAGTAAGGGTAGAGGCCCGATAAGCCAAATCGCGAGCGCCAGTTCGACAGTCGCTCGGTACGAGTGGAGATTCAGGCGGGCGCACAAGAAGGTGAAGACCGCGCACGTGACGAATGGCAGAGGGGCTGACCAGACGATAGCTTGCATTTCGCCCTGACCATGCGGAAACCGCCAAATCTCGGGGTATTGGTTATATCGCCTGTAGAGCCAATCGCCCATAAACAGCCAATCCGTCAGCGATGTCAGGAAACCACCGACCAACACCGTGGATGCCGCGCGAATCCAATTCACGTCTACCCTCCGTCTCCTGTGGTGCCCCAGTTCCGAGGAGCGCACTTTAGAACTCTTGACAAAACCTCATTTCAGCAACCTGGGTCCCCATTCTCGTTGTCTAATTTAGCGGGCTAAACAGCGAACGACGGGACTAGCACGACCCGGGCAGTTACGCAGTAACTTCGAGGACTACTCCGCGTCCGGAGATAAAGAGACCCCCCATGGGACATATGCTGTTGTTGTTGATATCCCCTCCCACCAATGTGGTACCGAAAATGTTGCCGCTGAGATCCACGGCCAGATGGTCGTCAGTCGGATACGCTCGGTTAACCGCGTCCGGAAAGCGGCACAATGTTGTATTCCCAAGCATCGTTTGGACCGGTCTCAATTTAAAACCGACACCGCAGCCCGCGGAGAAATCATTAGATAAATCCGTCAGGGCACTCAGTTGCGGCACACCCGGCGGACTCGTGAATCACGGTCTCACTCAACTGGCCACTGGGAGCGGGCATCGCCTTGAAGACAACGCCACCTCATTAAGGCCGCCGAAATAAGTAGCGCCGTAGAAATTGTCGGCCGGATCAGTGGTCAAGCCAGCTATAGGCATCATGCCGCTGTCCCCAGTGAAATTAAACGCCGCTTTTTCAGTTGAGCGGACCTCGGCAGTCGCGGAGTGACCAGAGCGGACGGAAAACTAAATACTTGTAGCTCGCCAAGAATGGGCATCGTCACTGTTTATTGGTGCAGCTTCTCGATCTGTTGCTGCACCTGGCTACGAAATTCCAGCGGATGTGCGACTTTGTCAAATGGCTCCGGAGTTCCGCCCGTCCCGATCACCACTATCGATCCGTAGCCCAGAATCCTTCCGGAAGCCGTCTCGCTCACCTCGATGGTCTCCACTTTGTTCAGCAGCATTTCGACCGTCTTCCGGCTGGCTAGGCCCGTCTTGATCACCAGCCGTCGATTCGTCACCGCCATTTCCGTCGCGTTCCGCCGCGCTATGCCCATCACAATCGCCACCATGCCGCAAACGACCAACGCAATACCACCGGCTTCCATGACGTGCAAAGTCCTGCTGTCAATTCCGGTCTGGGTGAGTGCGTAATAGAGCAGAAGCACTCCTGGAAGAGCGAGCAGCAAGCATCCCACGACAAGGTGCCCCAGCATCACGATCCAATGGAGTCGGGTCTGGTAAATCACCGTTTCACCGGGAACCAGATTCGCCTCTACGTAGCTCATATGCTCCTTCCCCTGAATCGCTCATGTTACGAGGTCTGCTCATGCGATTCGCCGGACACGCGTGCAATTCACGATGGGAGATTTCCGCTGGCGGTCCGCAAAATGGCTGGCTCTGTCCTCGTCGATATAGACTCGTGAGAATTTTTCTCCGTCCCCATAATAAATAGTGGTCTCCCAGTGTTGATGCTTTCGGCGGCGGTTCTTGCCAAGCACCGACTGCTTTCGTTTTCTCACGTGGCTTGTCATCCCGATGTGCTCCCTACAAGTACAGGGCGCCGAGCATAGCTCAGTAGGGGGCGAATTCCTCAGTATTTCTACTGAGAGTGCAGCACGTTTTTGTCGGCAACAAGAACGACCCGGAACCGGTTCCAACGGACCGCTTGTGCGCCGCGGGAGATTGCAGCAGGCAGCAAAGAGCGACTCATCCGCCCGACGAGCCTTGCGGGACATGATCCCGGCGATGCGCCTTCAACTCTGCCGCAGATCCGCATCCAGTGGCCCTGGAGCTAAGTGGCCGCGGATCCTGCGCTAAGTGACGTCACTTCATTGTTAGAAGGCATTCGCTTTCCGCCTGAGCGACGGGCGCATGCCGTCAGGGCCGTGCTTCGAGGACGATGTTAAATGGAGTCTGGCTCGCTCGACGCACGCGGGTGAACCCGGCTGACTTCAAAATCTTGGAGAGAGCCGCTTCGCCCGCCTGCGCGCCCAACGCCAAACCCACTTCCTGCGACTTGGACGCCGGCGTGCACAGCATCGTGGACGCGCCGTAATACACCCGCCCCACCGGATTCAGGTTGTCTTCGAGCTTGTCGCCGGCGTTTGGTTCGACGATCATCCACGCCCCGCCGGGATCAAGAGAAGCCAGCACGTGCCTTGATGCGCCCTCCGGGTCGCCCATATCGTGCAGACAATCGAAAAACGCCACCAGGTGAAAACCGTTGCCGGGATATTCCTTGGCTGACGCGACTTCAAATTTCACGCGATCGCCCACACCTGCCTTGGCAGCGGCCTCGCGGGCCAGCTCAATCGATTTCGGGTGGTAATCGAATCCGACAAACGTGGATTTGGGATACGCCTGGGCCATCAAGATGGTGGAAGTGCCTAGACCGCAGCCTACGTCGGCCACGCGGCCGCCCGCTTTCAATTTTCCTTCGATATCGCCTAGCGACGGAATCCACTCAGCGATCAGATGCGCCCGGTAGTTAGGGCGGAAGAAGCGCTCGGTACCGGTGAAAAGGCAGGCGTCATGCTCGTGCCATCCCACTCCTTTTCCGGTGCGAAACGCTTCGGTCAATTTGGGCTCGTCCTTCATTACCGCCTCGACAATGTAGAAGAAGCCGGGAAGGAAAACGGGACTATCCTCTACCGCCAGCGCAAAGGCTTGTTCCGCAGGCAGAGTGAAGCGCCGGGTGGCCGGATCGTATTCGACGAATCCGCCGGCCGCCTGCGCCGACAGCCATTCGCGGACGTAGCGCTCCAGTGTTCCGGTTTTCTTCGCTACTTCCTCCGAGGTCATAGGGCCAGTCCCCGCCATCGCTTTGTACAGCCCCAGTTTGTCGCCGACCACAATCAACGCCGCATTCATCGCGGCGCCCATTTCACCAACAGCTTTCATCACGAAATCGTGCAACTTCGTTTCACTGATAGGTTGAGCGGATGCGGACATGAGCTTTCCTCCCTGGCCGTCAGGTATCTGACGGAATTTCGGCGAGTTTAACATGTTTGAAGATGCCGCATGAAGGAGAGGGTAGAAAAGCTGGCAGGTTCCGAAGATTTGCGGGGTGGATTTTCGACCATCACGTCCCAATCGGCAGGTCGTCGCCGAATATCAGGAACACACACCCGAACTCACCGGCAAGAAAAAGTTCATCGCCGAGTTTGTGGACACGGCCATGGAGTGCGCCAAGGATTATGGTATTTGACGTTGATTCGATTTAGCTGCGGCCACCAGCGACCGCCAACCGAAGCTTTCCGTTCCGAGGATCGCATTGTGTCACTCCCGGGCAAAGTTTAAACCGTGGAACCCGTTCCAGGGTCAAGGCCATTTTCCACCCGCTTCTAGAAGCTTGAATAGCAATCAACCGCCGAACCCGAGATGGCACCATTCATCTCGCCAGGCGATACTAATCAGCCCGGCTGCGGATGAAGCGCAACGGGGGGCTGAGGCTAAGGCGCTCGACGCAGACTTCAAGCGAAGCGCAACGGCAGTCGAGAAGGTGTTCGAGCAGCGACTTCAGGCGGCGCGATCGCTCGACGGTTTTCTCGACTTCCTTGATTTTGCGGCGAGCAAATTTCCTCCAGCGCGGACCAACCGGAGCCGTGTCCCGCAGGCCGTTCAGGAAGAGCTTGATCTCGCCGAGAGTAAAGCCCATGTCGCTGGCGAAGGCGATGAGCAGCGCCCGGTGGACGGCCTCTTCGCTGTAGCGGCGTTGGCCGCCAGTGCGGTGCGGAGCCGCAAGCAGACCGAGTTTTTCATAGTAGCGGATGGCGGAAGCGCGGTGGCCCGTGCGGTTGGCAAGTTCTCCAATCCTCATCTCGTTCCTTCCGTGCCGTCCCTTGAGCCGGATTTGACTTAAAGCTGCCTTTAAGTTCTAGCATTGGTGGGTAGGAAGCTGCAAATCCACAAGGAGCGATCCGATGAACAAGGAAAGGAAGCCGCCCGCTGGAATGACAAGACGCTGCGCAGTAGGAACCTCGATGGTATTGCTGATAATAGGTGCCCTGGGCGACACGGTCGCACAGGCTTCGCCAGCGACCAAGACGGATGGACAAGCGATAGAGCAGAGTAAATTCTATTGCAACACCAAGGCGCTCACGCCGACCGAGCGGGAGCAGCACAAGCAATCAACCGACAAACTGATCGCGATGCGACAAGCGATCGAGGAAACCGAAATGGGATACGAATTCCAGTTCAGTCCGTCAACGGTGGATCTTGCAGAACTGGCACATTGGGTGACTGCCGAGAGCAAATGCTGTCCTTTTTTTGATTTTCACATCGATCTGGAACGCAAGGGCAGCTTGCTGTGCCTGCGATTGACGGGTGGGAACGGGATCAAGCCGTTTATCCGGGAGGAGTTTCGTTTGCCCGCTAAATAGAAAAATAAAACTGTGCACGGTTCGTTTGGCGGGGGACCGGACGACGCTCCGGTCGCTGGACGACTCGCCGCCTGGCCCGAGATGGATTTACCCACGCGGCTGTCCGGAGCGTCGGGCCCCCGGCAATGAGTGCGCTCAATCAAAGAAAACTTGACATCCATCTGTATTATCCCGGTGCCCTGCATCAACTCGAAAACTCACATGTTCCGGTGGCCGAACTGCGCAGCAAGTCGAAGTGGGTTCCCTTTGAAGCCGATGGGAGCCTGGGTACGGTTGGAACCACTGTGAAGCTCACCACGGTGGAGCGCCCGCGCCGCAGGTTCCGAAACAACAGTGACGCGAGCCGCGGTGACGCGAGCCGACGCTCCCAAGTTGCTTGAGTACAACTGGGGTGCCAACGATATCCGGTGGAAACTCGAAGCCTTTCGCGGCGGCGGTACGCGCCTGACGCTGCGGCACAACATCGATCGCCGCTTCATCTCGTGGGGCGCCGCGGGGCTGGTACATTTGCTTCGACGTCCTTGAGCGGCTCCTCGCGGGTGAGCCGATTGGACGCTTCGTCGGCGCCGACACCATGAAGATTGGCGGCTGGCAGCGATTGAACGCCGAGTACGCCAAGCAGTCCGGTATTGAAACGCCCAACTGGCCGCCTCCAGACGGCTCAAAAGTGGTGAATCGAGGAGGATCGCAAAACAATGTCGTTGAACTGGAACAAATGGGTTCGGAAAAACCCGCCGCTGGCTGTCCATTGCCTTCACGGTAGCCGTTATCGTCAACATCGTCGCCGTGGTACAGGGGACGTATACCTCTAGGGTGGGCCTCTTGGCGGTGTTCCCCGCTCGCCTTGCTGCTGCTCACCGGTCTGTACTTGTTCGTGCTGCCGTGTGCCACCAAGTGGGGCAGCGGGCGACCCACCGACTGAACGGGGCCCGGAGGAGTGGGGACTCTTGTAGGGCTCAAAATTTCCTCCTTAATTTTAGGGATCCTAGAATGCTGGCCGACGCCGCGATTGAGGATCTGGCGACCTAGCCGCGTTTCAGAATCCTTGTAGGTTTGCGTTTTAGGGGTTATCTTATGTAATCGCTGACCAGTTTGTTAGACATGTCCAGCTTGGCCCGGTGCCGGGGCAGGTTGCAGATGGTTGAAGTCTATCGCAAGGGCGACTTTCAGAAGCCCGATCGGCGCAAAGGCAACCGCGACCGTCGTGCTCATCCCCGATACATTTTCTTTGCAGACTGCGAACTCACCGACCGCTCGACGGGCTCGCATTACGAAACCCGTGTGACCGAGATTTCGGCGGGTGGCTGCTTTGTTGACCTCACCGTGGCGATCGAACAGGAATCTGAAGTCCATGTACGCATCAGGAAAAGCGAACGTATCTTCAAAGCTGAAGGACGGACGGCTTATACCCACCCATCGATGGGGATAGGCGTCGCGTTTATCAGCGTGAGTCCGGAAAGCCAGCAAATTCTGGACGGGTGGATTCAAAGCCTGACGCGATAGTCGCCAGCAGTGGTTGGAGAACAGTCAGATGGAAGCTAGGCAGAGACCCGAACCGGGATCCTGGGGTGCAGATGGTAGATGCCCGTGACAAGGGTGATTTTAAGATGGCCGATCGGCGCAAATCTCGACGCGGCGAGGACCGTCGCGTTCATCCACGGTATGATTTCTTTGCCCAGTGCGAACTGACAGTCAAGTCGTCGGGGGCGCGGTACGAGGCACGCGTAACGCAAATTGCCATGGGCTGCTGTTTTGTGGACCTTTCCGTCGTGCTTCCGCAGGGAACAGACGTCAACATGCGTATCATCAAAGAAGGTCGGACCTTTGAAGCCGAAGGCCGGGCGACGTATAGCTATCCTTCAATGGGAAACGGTATTGCCTTCGTCAGCATGACTCTGGAAAATCAACAGATTCTGAAGCAATGGATCGAAAGCCTGGCGCGGTAGTCGCACTGCATTCCGGAGGTACTGATTCCGATGGAGATTGCCGCTGAGAGCGGACGGTTCATCGTATGCCCTAGATGTCGCAGCGAGGATTTCCATCGCTCTCGCGGCCGTGGGCTTTACGAGAAAATCATTCTACGTATATTCAGTCGAACCTTCTATCGTTGTAACCAATGCGGTGTTCGGTTTTACACGAAACGCGGGAAACAGCCCAGTTCTTGACAGGGCCAACCGTGTTCGCCCTGGAAATCCGAATGGCGGCGTCGGTGCCGGGGGTGTCGTACAGAATAGCGCCCATGTCGGATGAGAGGTGGAACCCGAAGGAGGTGTGATTTCCGGCTTTCTTTGGGACACGATGTGATGGACGGAGTGGTACATTGTCCGGCCTCTTTGGTCACTGCTAGTTCTCCCGTTCAGATCTAAGCGCGAACCGCGTGTGTAGTAATCGCCCGCATGGCGAACATCCGGCATTAGAACCCCTCATCCGTGAATTCTGCAAACCGGATGGCATCGTCCTCGATCCATTCTGCGGATCTGGCTCCACGCTCGTCGCCGCCCGCACTGTTGGCCGTCGACGTGATTCGCTAGGTGATTGCGGGTTGGACATGAGATTTCCGCTCGAGCAAAGCTGGACACCAACAATCCGTTGGCTTCACCGGCATCAGGTCCATAAATCGGATATAGTAAAGCCCATGCTAAGAATGAGAGCCTTCGGCATTTCCTGTCCGGAATGTCGCCAATTCGTCCCGGCAGGTGTAGCCGAAATTCAAGAAACTGCGACGCCATCAGAGTTGCACAGTAAGTTGCGGGAATTAAGTTGGCAAGCCCAAAACGTAACCTGCGAAAACCTAGAATGTGGAAGTAAAACGATTTGCCAGCCGGAAAATACGTTCTTTGGAGTGTCAGGCGGGGCGTAAACACGGCAGGGTAATCCCCCTTCGCGGAACATTTCCCAAGTGGCTTGGCGGCAGCACCCGCCCACCAAATCGGTTGACGCCACCAGGCGCAGCGCCAATAATCGAACCAGCATTTCCAGAATGGGGAACAGCGTTTCTGGTGTTGTGGTGGTGGAATTCCGGAGAAACGCCATGCCCAAAACTTTTCCTGTTGTTCCCGCCCCTAAAGTAATCCCTCCAGGAGCTTCCACCCCGACACCAACAGGAATTGCCCGCGGGAAAATGTTTCAGAATGCTCGAAAGTGCCAAATATCAGGAACCGACGCCGAAAGTCACCGCCAAGGGAAAATATATCACCGAGTTTGTGGAAACGGCCATGGAGCGCGCTAAGGATTACGGTATGCACGTTGATTCGATCTACACGTTGATTCGATCTAGTTGCGCTCACTGCGAGACGCCGAACGATCCCGTTGTTCAGCCCGGTGATCGCGTTGTTCACGCGCGATCGGAACCTACATTGGCTATCGGCTGGGTGATCATCGCCAGGCGATCCGCCGCGCCGTTGTCTTGGTCCCCGAATGCGCGACCGGAATGCGAAACACGTCGAAAATCGCGGCGATACCGGCAGCCAAGAAACGCCCGGGCAGTGGTGAAAAAAAGTGCTGAACCCATGTGGGCGACGCAGCGCCTTAATCGTGGTGCGACGTCTGCTCATCCGATTCGCCGGACACGAGTGCGCATCACGAGGGGAGACTTTCTCTGCTTGTCAGCAAAGTGCCTCGTCCTCTCTTTGCCCGAGAAGTCCGCCGGTGATAAACTCCGCGCATGCCCAAGAAGAGACCCGACAACAAGAAAGCAGGTAATAAGAAGTCCACTAGCCGGAACCAGGTAAAACGCGGGAAGAAAGCAATTCAGCGTAAGAGGCCGACGCATTCTAAGGGGCCGAGCGGAAGCGCATCTGCACAAACACATCAAGGCATTGGCCCTGAGACCGCCAGCCAATCGGGGATTGTGCCAGAGATTCCCGGCGACGCAGCCGAATACGGAGGAGAATCGTAAAATGAGTGACACGGTTGGCTCGGTTCTGAAGCGGAAGGGGAGCGAAGTCTGGTTTCTCACGCCAGATCAGACAGTATACGACGCCATTGAAAAAATGGCCGATAAGGGAGCGGGGGCATTGCTCGTGATTTCAGCGGGCAAGCTCGTGGGAATTATCTCGGAGCGCGATTACGCCCGAAAAGTCATCCTGAAGGGAAGATCTTCGAGGACAGCCCTGGTCAAGGAGATCATGACGAGCCCCGTGATTTTCGTGAGCCCGGACACAGCCGTGGACGAATGTATGGTCATCATGACGAGAAACCGCATACGCCATCTTCCGATTATGGAAAACGAGAAGGTCCTCGGAGTTGTTTCAATCGGTGACCTGGTGAAGTGGGTTGTCTCCGAGCAGGAAGAAACTATCGAGCACCTGCAAAACTACATCTCGGCCAAGTATCCCACCTGATACGACATCGAAGGATCTCTTGTGTCTGTTGGCCACGAGCCGCTTCAGCTCGGGCCGGAAGTCCTTCGCACTGGCGTCTCGGAGACACCGAGACCCGACTACCCAACAATTAGCGGTACAATTTTTTCGAGCGAAAAAGACGACCCAGATCCAAAGTGTCCGAAACTAGCTGGGCTTTTTCTTTGAGGGTGCCACCAACGCCGTCCTGAAACCGACTGCCTCTAGCTTGCGGAGCATCCTGTTCACATGTGCTAGCCAATTGGGTTTAGCTTCCGAAAAAAGGGGGCATCGGCGGCAGGAAAAACACTAGGTCCGCGAAGTTGATGGCCAACGCGAATCGCTCCAGGGAGCGCGACCGCCGGTGCTGGGGTCGATATTACATCGGACGCGGCAAGCGGAGCATTCGACGTATCTTCCGCATCAATCCCCGTGTTGACTCGCGCAGCGGCCAGTTCTTCGATAGTGATCCTTCAAGATGGGTTTTTATCGGTCCTCCTGTTCAGAGCGCCCTCGTCGTAAACTCCTGGCGCGGTTCGCCTAGAGGCTACGCTCGGTATCTGAGGCCGGAACGCTGGTAAGTTGCCTTTTGCTTTGCAGCCCGGGCATTCCAACTCGGCCCGGGGCCGCGCAGCGTTAGGAACTCTACTTGTAATGCCTGTGGTCGCTGGCGGACATGAAATAAAGATCTGCGCTCGCGGTTAGGAAGTCATGGGGAGCGTTCCGCTGAGTAGTCTATAAGCCGGAAATTGTAACTAACCTTGCAGAATCAATAAGTTGCGCCGAATCTAGCGGGCAGAAGGCAATAGTGGTAATAGCGGCAGCCTAGGCCGGTTTTGCTGGCACGAAAACGCCAAGGTACTACCGGCTGGGTACTATAAGAAATGTATCATCTGTACTCTTGAGTACTAGCCGAGCAAATCGCTAGACTTATAGTATCGGCCCGCGGGCCGAATCCGCGGGACAGGGAGTGGTTTTTGACAAAATGAAAATCTTTCTTGTGGGGAGACAACCTTTGGGAACGGAGCAAGCAGTGGCCTTTTTTCGTGATGAGGAAATTGCTAACGCGATCTCCGATTTGCTGAATCAAGGTCCGGTCCAATTCAAGGTTAGTTCCCGTGACTTAATTGGCGAACTTTCCACCGATACAGCCGCTGCTGTGGTCTACGTATGCATAAACAACTGGACCGATGCAATCATTGTTAATTCTATTCACGCCAGCCGGGAAAGCGCTGAGGCCGCATTGAACAATAGGCGTGGGCCGAACGACGAGTACTCCATTTATCGGGTGCCGCTCCTATGACCAAGCTCGACAGCAAAACGCTTGCAAGTCCAATAGAATGAGAGGGCGAGTCTGTAAGCCGGATTCTCCGAGGCGCGTTGAAAATACAAAGGTTGTCTTGAATCAACGCCCGCAGAGTGTCAATGGTGTCAGCTCCGGCAGTGTGGGCAGGTTTTGCGTCACACCGGCGTCACAGTCTCCCAACATGCGGCGACCAGCTTTGTCCCACCAACTCTGATGGAAATATGATTTACTTCCTGGGATCCGAACGGAGAAAGGCCAGAGCATACATAGCGTTGCGGGGTATGTAGTCATCGCCTTTTCGCGCCTGCACCTCGTGAATGCTCTGCCGCGCTTCGTCGAACCGCTGCAAGGCAAGGGCGAAGTTGGTGAGATTGATGTAATTAGTTAGATAGTCCGGTGCGACTCGCACGGCTTGCCTGGTGACCTCCATCTCCTTGGAGAATGCGGCATCCCCGATACGCCTGTTGCCGTTGACGACGGGTAAAAAAGATATTCCCCCGACGTTTGCCCCAGGGTTCCGAAAAACCCACCGCTGGCTATCCATTGCCTTTACGGTGGCCGTCATCGTGAACATCGTCGCCGCGGTACAGGAGAAGTATACCTCTAGGGTGGGCCCATCGGACTTCATCGGCTTCGTACTTCCGGTGTGCAACGCATGGAAGTTCCATCCGAGGCAGCGTCCGAGGAGGAATTTGAAACTTCCAGTGTTTGGAGAGTATCCTTCGCTGGGAGCGGGACCCGAAAAAGCAGTCCCTATCAAATCACCACCGCATGAACACGAAGGTTCTTCTGCTCAGCACTTATAGCCGGCGCACTTGGCGAATCGCCGTGGTGGGTTTCGCCATCGCATTGCCAATGGCCGCAGCCGCATCTCCAAATCGGCGACTCACTCCAGCGGATGTTCTTTCTGTCATGCAACGCGTGGCGGATTGGCAGCTCGCGCATCCTTCGCTGCACCCCACGACCGACTGGACGCAGGCCGCCGGAGACGTAGGGATGATGGCTCTGGCCGGCATCTCCAGCGATCCGAAATATCGTGACGCGCTACTCGCGATGGGCGAGGCCAACGGCTGGAAACCCGGACCACGCTTGTACCACGCCGACGATTTGGCCATCGGCCAAGCGTACGCGATTCTTTATTTTCTATATCGCGATCCGAAAATGATCGCGCCGCTACGCTCGCGGCTCGATGCCATTCTCTCCGCGCCACCCAACGTCGAAAGTCTGGATTTCCATCAGCCTTACGACCAGGTCTCCCAACTGTGGTCCTGGTGCGATTCGCTGTTCATGGCCCCGCCCGTCTGGATGCAGCTCTACGCCGCTACTGGCGACGAGCGCTATCTCGATTTTGCGGTGAATAATTGGTGGCGTACGACGGACTATCTTTACGATTCGAGCGAACATCTCTATTTCCGCGATAGCACCTACTTCGACCGGCGCGAAACCAACGGCAAGAAAATGTTCTGGAGCCGCGGCAATGGATGGGTCATGGCCGGGTTAGTCCGCGTCCTACAGTTGTTGCCGGCAAACAATCCGAGCCGCGCAAGGTTCGAGCGCTTGTTTCAAGAAATGGCGGAGACGATTCTCGGCGCTCAGCAACCCGACGGCCTGTGGCATTCCAGCTTGCTCGACCCGGACAATTATCCTCTCAAGGAGTCGAGCGGCTCGGGCTTCTATACCTACGCGCTCGCTTGGGGCGTCAATCAAGGTTTGCTCGATGGCGCAAAATTTAAGCCCGCGATCCGCAAAGCGTGGACAGCCCTTGTCGATAGCGTGGACGGCGAGGGCAAATTGACACATGTTCAACCCATCGGTTCCGATCCGAAAACGTTCGCAGATGATTCCACCGAGGTATACGGTGTCGGCTCGTTTCTGCTGGCGGGCAGCGAGATTTACCGCATGGTGGTGTTCGAGAATGCCAAGCCGCTGGCGATCGAGGTGACCAATCCGGCCCAATTCTACCGCTATCGCGAAACGGTCGAGATGAGCCTGGCTCGCTTAGCCGGCCAGGGACTGCATTCGACAAACCTGGCAGTGATGGACGGCCTCGGGTCCCGCATTCTCGATTCGCAGACTTACGCCAGCGAACCGGGGCGGCCGTTGGACACCCTCATTTTCCAGATGGATCTGGCGCCGGGAGAGACGCGGACCTACTACATCATGGACGTTTCCGCTTTGGCCGCCGTGCCGCAACCGATTCTGAAAACTTACGCGCGGCAAATCGGCGAGCGCTACCGCGACATGGCCTGGGAGAGCGATCGAATCGCGCATCGTGTGTACCAGCAAGACTTGATTCCAGCTGAGGGCACGGTGAGCAGTGGCGTGGATGTGTGGGTCAAGAGCACGCGCGCTCTGGTGATCAACAATTGGTACAAGAACGGCGATTATCACAGAGATCATGGCGAAGGGTTGGACGATTATCGCGTCGGGCGCAGCCGGGGCTGTGGCGGCCTCGGCATTTGGGACGGTCACACCTACTTCGTGTCAAGCAATTACCGCAGCGCACGAATCATCACGACCGGCCCGGTCCGATCCGAATTCGAGCTGACCTACGATGCAGGGGATGCCGGAGCAGGAAAAATCTCCGAGACCAAGCGCATCCGCATCGACGCTGGCTCGAATATGACTCGGGTCGACAGCATGTTCGCCGGGAGCCGTCGCCAGAGGTTCGAAGTCGGGATCGGCATCGCGCAACGTCCAGGCAACGGCACTATCGCCCAGAACCAAGAAGAAGGTTGGATGAGTTATTGGCAACCCGCCGACCGCGACCGCGGAAACATAGGATGCGCGATCGTGCTACCGGCCAAGATCGAGGAATTCGCAGCCGAAAGCGCCACGCTGCCCAAGCTGACGCAAACGGAACTCGTTACCCCCAACGACGAGGGCTTGCCGCCTGTCGCCAATTTGCTGGCCATCACGCCGGCGGAGTCTGGCAAGCCATTCCTGTACTATCTCGGTGCGGGTTGGAGCAAGAGTGGCGATTTTACCGCGGAAACAGACTGGCAGAATTACGTGCGACAATTCGTCGCACGGCTTCATGCACCGCTGCAGGTGAAACTCAAAAATAAATAGCTGTCTCGCGAAGGAAGTGTTGACCTCCGACCACTGGTTATAAAAGCAAGTTGGACAGGCCGGTCTAATTAAAACATAGCTCAGTGTTTGGCTTTAATTTTGTCTTCCGCCGACTGAAGCTGCTCAGGCGCAAAAAAACCCTCTGCCAACCACTTCCCTGCCACTTTTGCATTCCCAGCCTCGACCGCGAGTTCTGCAAGGTGATCGCCACATACGACAACATCCTTGTCGTGCGTCTCTTCCCAAGCTGCCGCACTTCCCCGACCAAATCCGAGCGTGTAATAGACGGAATGTTTGGCAGTGGGGTCGCTGTTCCAGTCATTACGAACCACGGCCTCCCATCCAGTCTCATTGTGTTTAGCTCCGCGCTTGAACCCCAAGCGGTACGAGCCGTAGCCAACCACGATGAGCAAGGTCGCTGTGATCGCGTACGATTTGGGCTTCATAGACTCGAATCATAGAATAACCAAATCGATTTCCACACCGTTTTTAGAGAAGATGCAGGAGAAAACGATCAGCGATTTGGAGTCAATGGTCATAATGGCCATGTTGACTGGAAATTTCGGCTTAATCCCTTTGGGCGCGATAACGCAACAGCAGCAGGATCACGGCCAGGGTGATGAAGGCGATTGCGCAGCGACTGCCAATAAAAGCGGAAATTAGGCGAATCATCGGTAAGGAACTGCGCGAGAGCGTCACTGTCCGGTTGGATGAGCAACTAAAGTAGGAGTTGGCGCGAAGTCGTCCGACGAGCAATCGCGTCTCTCCGGCAACCAAGGCCGAATATGGCTCAGAATTGGCCAAGCCGGGGCAAGTCCCGGTGCGGCTGGAAACTATCAGCCGGATAAATTGTCGGTGATCCGGACGTCGTGGACTATTCAAGCAGGAACACCGTGACCATCTACATCGTGACCTTCAGCAACACCCCACCCACCAAACCGGTTGACACCACTGGGATACCACCCATAATCGAATCAAGATCAGTGCTCGCGTTTCTGGTGTTGTGGTGGTGGAATTCCGGAGAAACGCCATGCCCAAAAATGATCCGGTCCTTCCCGCTACCCAAGCCGATTCCTGGCGCCTCGGCCATCGCGAACTTTAGCGCCTTTTCTGAACCTGGCACACGCAGCGCAGAACATCGCCGATAAGCTCACTAGTAAGAGAGGCAGAGTTCGTTTCCGAGTGGCCTTCCCTCGCAGTCTCACCCTGAACTGGCTTCGTCACCCGCCGAACTCGGTTTTACGCAACGGGAGAGCAGCCACGCGACTGCCGTCACATTGAGGACAATCTTGCCGATCCAGTCGATACGCAGGGCTCCGCCCACCTTGAAGACAACAAAACCGCTGAGCATGCAGGCTAATATTCCGCCGAACACTAGCGCGAATCGGTGCGCGTCGCCCCAATCGGGACTGGAGGTCCAGCGACGCATAAGCAAGAAGGTGAGGACGGCCCAGACCAATCCGCCGGCTAGCACTGGTCTGAACGGGACTGCTGGAAAGAAGCCAAATCCTAGCAGGATGAACGCTGCCCAAGGTGCGCCTATCGCGCAAATGACAATTCCTACATTCCACGGAGACGGTGCGGCATGCCCACCGGGATCATCGCCTCCCCTACTTCCTGACGGCAGCGCGTACGCGCCGAGAATGAACAGCAGAATGAGTCCGATTCCCGCCACTAAGTAAAGTGGAGGAGGACTGTAGGGCGCCATGTGAAAGACCGTCACGCGAGCGCGCTGAGTCCATCCGTACCACGCAATGCGAGCGCCCATTACGAACGCGATGCTGACAATGATCAAGCCCCGCGTCCGCAGCCATGCCTGTCCCCGCCGAGCCGGAAAGAGCAGCTCGGCGAGTTGTACGGGAACAAGGACGACCCAAACACTTTCATAGCCTAGCGCCCACAGGAAGTAGACCCAATTCACACCCCAGACGCGGCCGTACGCGTGGGGAGCCAGACCGACGAGCGGTGCGATGGAGGTTTGTTGGATTACGAATTCCTCTGCGACCGCCAGGGCTAGGCCCAACAACAACATGCTTTGCCAACCTTTGCGCGAGCGCACCACACACTCCCGGATGAGCAATGCGCCGCAACCCCAAATGAGGATCTCGGGGACGAAGACAAGGATCACGCTGATGCGCGTGGCTCCATAGAGCACCTCCGCGATCAGAGGTGCCGACAACACCAGGGCGACGACAGGACCGATGCGCTGCCATCGAGAGGACCGTAACATGTATTCGACAGGCGGCAAGGTTGGAGCCTTCTGGCAAAAATCACGCGTGCTAAAGAAGTCTGCTCACTGGGCATCCGGTCCGCCCAAACATGATCTTGCCCTAATAAGCGCGTATTCGGAAATGGACCGACGACTTACCAGGAACTTACGCTCCAGGGATTATGCCTACGCATCCTGGATGAGGGATGAGCGCCCGGAGTCGCCTACGAGTGCGCCAGCGGCCGATCACCACAGCGAATACCATGAGATCAAAGCAGCGACATATGGAAGATGTGAACCGATCCAGATAAGACCTGCTCGCGTTTCTCCTGCTGCGTTGGACGGGGCTACGAGGCTCGGATGCTGTAACGTTGACGTGGCGCGAAGTCGATCTGGTCGGAAGAGAGATCGTGAGGGTCACGCAAAAGCGCCGGAAAAAAGTCGTCGTGCCAATCGGTACGGAACTTCAGTTCGCCCTGGAGACCGAGCGGGATCGCCGAAACCCCGGCCCGACGGATCGGGTATTACTGAACCCCGCGACCGAAAAACCTCTGACGCGACCTCGACTCTACGAACGGATCCAGGCTCTGGGTCGACGATCAAACGTCGTCGGAGCCCGCCCGCACCGCTTTCGCGATAACTTTGCGGTGGACATGCTGGCCCGCGGTGCCAGCCCTTATGATGTGGCAAAGACGCTTGGGGACACGATTGAGCGTCACTACAATCCATTCGTCAAAGAATTGCGGGATCGAGTCCGGTGGATTCTCGACACCGGAGTCGGCCTAGAGGAGTTGGCGCAGAACGCCGCGGGACGGGCGTTTCTCTTGCGGACAAGAAACCAAACTAAGCGTCACACCGGCGTCACAATTCTCGCCGCTGAATTCTCAAACAACTGAAAACAAAGGAAAAGTTGGCAGGGCAGTCTATAAGCCGGATTCTCCGGTCGATATTGGAAACATGGAAGTTGTTTCGCTTCAATCGCTCACAACTGTCAATGGTGTCAACCTTGGCAGTGTTGGCAGGTTTTGTGTCACACCGGTGTCACACAGTTCCTCCGACCAATTTTAGGAATCCTAAAATGTTACGTACCGTGCCGACCGGCTCTGGCGCCAGCCTGCCCCGAGGAATCTGGAAATGGACATCAAAGAGTTTTCCGAGAAGTACCGGCTAAAGATCAAAAAAACCGGTGCCGAGTGGGTCGCACTTGGTAAGTACGGTGAACTCACCGAGATTGACGGCGAATTCCGCGTGAGATTCATGGCCGTACCGCGCAATGCGAGCATGGGCGGCAAGCTTCGGAACCGATACCGGGCCGCGATGGCCGCCGGCCTGACGCTGAAGGTCAAATCCGGCGACGCTGAAAGCATATTCCTGTTCGACCCAGACGATGCCGCACAGGTGAAGCTAGCGGTTCGCCTGGTGGGTGCGAGAGTGCGCCGAAAGGTCTCGCCCATGACTTCGGAGCAAATCGAGCGGTTTAAGGCGGTCATGGCCGCCTCTAGGATGGCCACTTTCCTCTACCGACCCCGCGTAGCGACGCTTCCAGCGACGCAGCTTAATGTGGTGGGGTAAAGAGGCTGCCCCTTCGCCGCGGACGCTGAAAATGCCTCACGCCAGCCCAAAAAGTAGACCTTGAATTATGAGTGAAAGCGGGGTAAATGACGGTTCCGGAGCATGCGGCCGATAGGGCATGATCGAGGTCGGAATCAAGCAGGACCTCGGGGCCGTGAAGATTTCCGAACTCCGGCCGCGAAAGGTGGGGTAGGTGCAAACTCCATTCGAGAAAGCCGTCGAAGAATTCTTTGCTGGAGCAGGGAAGAGCGCCATCGAGGGAACGGCTACTGGAGAATGGCTTCAGAATCGGCTGCACGCAGCCTTTACCGCCGGATGGAACGCGGGCCTGAAGTACGCCGAATCCGAGATTGCCGAAATCGAGAGAGAGAAGAAAGACGGGCCCTAAATCGCAGGGGATGCTGAATGCGTTCAACACCTTCAAGAATTTCTATGCGACGTTTACGGGCGCCGAAGTCGCCAAACTCCAATGGTTTCGCGTTAACGGGCCGCCTGAGCAGTGGTGTCAACGCCGATCACTGACCGAAAAATTGGACTGAGCCCAGGAATTTCGGGGCGCTCACCAAACAGCGCGAACGTCACTTACCCGTCACGACAAAGTCCTGGTCCACGAAGGCCGTTAGCGGAGTGCCTTCTTTGACCTCGACGTTCTTGCCGTGCTTGATGAGGCCAATCGGTCCAAAGAGCACTGTCAGGGCGACGGCTGCTCCAACCCTACCCTCGCCTTCCTTGCCCTTGGTTCCGCGCAGTCGCATCCTCGTATCTCCTACCACCAGGTATTCCAACCGCAAGTTTAATTCGCCACCCTTGCCCATCATGCCAGCCTTTTTCGCGTTCGTGACGGTTCCTACAGCTTTGGCGCCGGCCTTGGCGACTGTCACGTCACCAACCTTAAGGTCCTCGTCGAGAACTAGATTTACGGGATCGTCATCCTGAGCAGTCTTGAACTCAACGCCTGGGCGAATTTCAGCTTCACGTCGGTACCTTCCTTCAAAACCAATTTGGCCGGCGGTTCCGCAGGCTGAGACTGTGGTTGGCTCGCGGCCGGTGGAACTTGGTTCGTGTTCGGTTCGGTGGGCTGTTGAGCAATCGCGACCGTGGCGAGCAGAGAGGCGAAAAACAAGATTGCAGGTTTCACGTTTCCTCCGATTCGAGACAGCTTATAAAATTGGCTTGCGTGGCCCGAATGATACGACCCGAACGGTATAGCTGAGCGGTAGTGTCGTAGGGCTCTGAATCTACCACGCCTGTCAACGCTGGAAGCTTCAAAACGTGTGTTTTGCTCTTTTCAACAACCTGATCGCGGCGAATTCCCACAGGACGCCCCGTTTTCCCCAGGCCGTCAGGTCTGAACCGCCGTCAAATCTTAGTTGACTTCCCCTACTGAAGGTATAGAGTCTGCTCATTCAGGCTTTAAGCTTTCGACCCCTTGCAATCATTCCCCAAAATGGAAGTGCCTGAGTTTCGGGATCAGCGAGTAACTAGGCACACGAATTAAATTAACGTTTCTAATTCCCGTGGTGTGGTCGGCTCTAGGTTTGGGCCCGAGAACCCGACGGGTGGAGGGACGCCATGAAGTCGAAACACGATCTGGTTGTGGCAGGTTTTGTGCCGTTGTTCTCGTGGAAGCTGGTCTCGCTGTGCCGCCTGGCTCAAGCCGGCCGCTATGGGAGAGGCTTGCGGGCGGGAAGCGCCGCGCTGGCGTTGGCAATCGCGGTCATGTTCGGAGCGGTTTCGGCGAAAGCCCAAAGTGAAGTCATACTTCATTCGTTCACGGGCGTCGACATGGGGGGATCGGTAGATGGGTTAGTCTTGGATCGAGAAGGTAATTTCTACGGGACGACGGTCTATGGAGGTGGCAGCACGTCGTGTCAAGGTGGGTGCGGCACCGTGTTCAAACTGGACCGGAGGGGTAAGGAGACCATACTCCACAGTTTCACTGGCATTCCTGATGGAGAAAATCCAATAGCACGTTTAGTCTTTGATCGGGAGGGCAATCTCTACGGGACGACCCCAGGAGGGGGCGCTTATGGATTCGGAACCGTATTCAAGGTGGATAAGAGAGGCAATGAGACCGTGCTCTACAGTTTTTCCGGAATCCCAGATGGAGATTATCCTTATGACAACGGAGGTCTGGGTATCGATTCAGAGGGCAATCTCTACGGGACGACTATCTACGGGGGCACAGTTTGCTACTACGGTATTGTTACTGGCTGCGGAACGGTATTCAAGGTGGACCCAAGCGGCAACGAGACCATACTCTACCGCTTTGACTATCATGGGACTTCAGGACTGCTACGCACTGCTAGCTCCGTCATCACCGGGAGAGACGCCCTCACAGGCTGCGTCTGCCCCGATGACGATGGGTATGCTCCTGCTTCCGGTATAGTTTTAGACCCAGAGGGCAATCTCTACGGCACAACTAACCAGGGAGCCTTGGGGGCTGGAACCGTATTTAAAGTGGACCCAAGTGGCAACGAGACTGTGCTTTTTGCTTTCAATGGAACTTATGACACAGGGTATCCAGTAGCCGGTGTGATCTTAGACTCGGAAGGCAATCTCTACGGGACTACGGATATTGGTGGCATCTACGGCTATGGAAACGTGTTCAAACTGGACCCAAGTGTCTCCTTTACCGTGCTCCACAGTTTCTCGGGACCCCCGGACGGAACATATACTGGTGTCGGTGTGGTTATAGACCGGGAGGGCAATCTTTATGGTAGTGCAAAGTTGGGTGGTGCTGATGGGTATGGAATCGTATTCAAACTGGACCCGAGTGGTGTCGAGACTATACTGCATACTTTCAGTAATACCCCAGATGGAGCGAATCCCGGCGCTGTGACCCTAAGGGAAGGCAATCTTTACGGCACGACTAGTGGCGGAGGCGCTTTTGGGTATGGGACGTTGTTTGAGCTACGGCTACGGAGGCGTTTCGATCCGCAAGTGTTGCCACTCATCCAGTAGTCGTGACATTCCAAGGTAATCCCCCAAGCGCGAGGGTTCACCCAACCTAATTTGGTGGGGTGCCAAAATACTTCCGCTCGCGGCGCCCTTTGGAAAACTCCTTCCGGCACATGCGAAGAGTCCTGGCCGTGTCTTTCGATTCCGCGCGGCCGCGGTCATCAGTTAACCCATAAGACTCAAACAACGCTTGGCACTGTCGCGAGGTTGGTGGTTTCATTTACGCGTGCCCTCCTACAGCGCGAGGCCGTGAGCAAAGTGACTTTCGGATCCTAAACTGAACATCATGCCATTGCGCCATAACATCTATTTTGGCCCAATAGAATGAGGCTTATTCCACGCCTGACCCAGAACGAGTTACGACGCGCGTCGGCACAGGGTTTTTGCCCACGCTAGCGACGCCCCTGCGCGGCGCGGCGAGCCGTCCTGCGGGTTAGTCCGGTCTCTTCGCTGATCTTCGTCCACGTTAAGCCCTGTGCGCGGAGCGCCACAATCCTGGCGGCATCCACGATCTTTTTTGGCCGTCCCAACGTCTTACCCTTTGCGCGAGCGTTGCGCAAGCCAGCGCGGACCCTCTCGGCGATCAGGCTGCGCTCCAGTTCAGCGACGGCGCCCAGGACCGTGAAGACCATCCGCCCCGCCGGCGTCGAAGTATCCAAGCTCTCCGAAAGTGATACAAACTCAACGCCCAGGGCACGGAAAGTATCCAACGCGCGGAGTAAGTGCGTGACCGACCGCGCGAACCGATCGAACTTCCAAACCACCACGGCGTCGAACCGGCGCCGCCCAGCGTCGGCCATTAGCTTGTCGAGCTCTGGCCTCGTTTCCTTTGCACCGGATATGCCCTGGTCAACGTACTCGCCGGCGATGCTCCATCCCCGGTGTTCGCAATACTCGCGAAGCTCCCGAAGTTGCATCGCCGGCGATTGCCCGTTGCCGACCGTACTCACACGAGCATAGAGCGCAGCTCGCATTACGGCTTGGTGGACGCACTCGCGCTTGGATTCTCGTCCAATATCTGATCCCGTTCTTCCGGCGGAATCTTCCACCGTGGGGCCTGGTAGAGGTAGTTGCAAGTGAACGGCGCCTGAAATTCCAGATCGTCGGCTTCGTTTGCCCCCAGGTGATCTGGATGTTTGAATACCGCAATTCCGACTGCCGTCATTTGATTGTCGTGAGAGACTTGGTCTGCGTTGTCATATTCCCAGCCTTGAGCGATCGCGTCCTCAACTGACTTGGGCAGTTCGACTTCATGTGGCATAGGTTCCTCCAAGCTTGCCGATCCATCGTCAGTGCCGCTGGCAAGCTAAAGTTTTGCGGCATATCGCGCACCGGAAAATATGCGCGATTTCGGAGTTTTTAGGATCCGATTATCCGCCGGCTGTCTTTGGTGATCGGCCGTGGCGTCCCGTAAATCGTGACCACGTTGAACGGCACCTCCAGTCGCACGGTGTGCTCGTGGTTTTCTATTATTTCCACGCCTGATTCGAGCTGACCTTCGTGTGGGCTGAACAAGCCGATACGCTCCCTAACCTTCCAGCCGGTCGCCAATGCCTCATTGAGATTGCGCGGTTTGGTTCGTCGCCTATGGTCTATGAACTGTCCGCCTGTGTGCTCCACTCCTGGACGTGGGCGTGGATTTTGTGTTCGCCGTAATTTCTTGGTCTTCATTTTGTTTCCCCTTAGCCGCCGGAATGGCGGTCGTGAATTTGACTACGTGGCCCGAATGCGACAGCTAGTCGGTTACGCCCGCCCCGACAGAACTTCGTAGTGCCCTTGAGCCTCGACGCCGCGCGATAGTTCAACCAGACGATCCCAGTTCTTCTTTCCATGCCGCTTCACCAGCGACTTAACGGTGGCCTCCTTCTCGCGCGACAGGCGACGGCAGATGGACTTCGAAATCACCAACGACGCCACTATGGGTGCGCCAGCCTCATCAACAACCGTGTTCTGGCGAAGATCTAAAGCGGTATTGCCCGCACCGTCGTCAGGCTCGATCTCGACGAAAAGCTGCGCTCGCAGGCCATCGAGGGTGGGCATGAATTCGATGTCGCCAAGCTTCACCAGTTCGGCGAGCCGGTCGTTGATTTCCCACCACAACTCCATGATGCGGAAATCCTTGGCCGACATCGTTGCGTGCCGTGCTGGCTTCTGAACAGTGACAGCGTGCTTGCTTTGGGTGGCTTGCATGATCGCTCCCTGACCCGTCGTCCTCATCAGCACCGCGGACGGGCTCACAGAATTTGCGGTGGACGGCCGCGAAGCAGCGCGCGGGCCGTTTCGGAATTCAATAGCTAGTCAAGTAATTGCGAGCGATGCTTACGGTACGCTTCAATTCGCGACGATGGTCCGAACGCTGCCGAATGGTTTTGCATCGGCACCGAGTGACCATCGCCAGGATGTGCCCCAGCAGTTCGCCTTCTCGCGCCTGCAGCGCGTCTTTAGCCTCCAGCACTGCCTTGCATAGGCCGGTCAACTCCGCTCGGTCTTGGTCTTGTTGCGTGTCGCAATCGACTTCGGTTGTTCGCATGACTTCTCCTTGGCTTACGCCGCCACTGCGCTGGTTGGTTGCTCGGCCGGTTCAGCCTCGATTTCGCAATCTGTTCCCTCGCAGTACGTGCCGTTCCCGTTCGGGCCGGCGTCGGTAGCACCGTCGATCAAGTCGCTGTGCGCCCACCGGGCCACCGGGCGCCACGTGCCGCGAATGAGTTGGTAGTCCGTGTACGTTTCGATTTCCGACCCACAGTGCTTACAGGTAACTTTTCCGCTCATCTTTTCTCTCCTCGCCCACCGGGCTGCGCGGGCGAACAACTACGGCAGACGGCGTGCGCAACCCAGTCGAGCGGAAAGCGCACGCCGTTTCGGTTATTCGAACTTCAGGACTGTCTTGGTTGTGGGCTTCGTTGCGTTTAGGACGCGCTCGCAGTATTTCGCACCGTCAAATCCGAGCCGTTTCGCGAGGCGGGCGGCGACCGCTTTCCACGACACCGTACGGCGGGAATCCTCGCCGATGCGAGCGTCATAGATACCCGCTTTGACCGTGGCGCCAGTCTGCAGCCTGGCCAGCAGTTCGGCGGTCTTCGCGTCGGCCTTTGTCTCGGCGTCACGTGCAGCACGGCGAAGCGTGGCCAGTTCGTGAAGCTCCGCCTGGCTGATTTGGTTAGTCGGTTCTTCTGGGATGGACTGCGGGAATTGAAGCAGGGCTGGTAATTTTACTGATGCGGATTCGCGTGCTACGATTTGCGCAGAATTCATGGGAGCTCAACCTCCTGTGAGTTTTAGGGACGTGTCGGTGGTCGAACACCGACACGTCCCGTTGTTGTCTACTACTCTTTCTTTTTCTTCTCGCGCCTCTCCAAATATTCGTTGATTGCCTGACGCACCAGTTCACCAGATGAGGAGCCCGTTTTCACGCTAATTGTTCGTAGCTTCTTAATCTGGATCTCCGTTAGAAATATGTTGGTGCGTTTCTTCATGGAACGTTTCTACACCCTACCTACACACCTGTCAACAAGTATTTTGTGGACCAATTGCTTTGGTTCACGAGAGGTAGAGAAGCGACGGAGGCGCCAAGCCGTAGCGGAAAGGTAGCATTTTAGGAATCCTAAACTGTGGCGGCCGGCTCGGGGTGGGCCTGTGGAAAACCCGAATTCCACAGGGCACCACGCGGAATTCTATAAAAATCGGTCGAATTGGGCTCGCGTATTTGTGACGATTACAGGCGCACGCGTTTTCGACCGAAGGCCCTCATAAAATGCGACCGCCCTGAAAGAGTACTCTTTCAGGGCGGAACGTTTACGCTTGGAATTCTAATTCCTAAACGGAGTCTAGCACATCAGCGTGAGCGGTCGTCAATAGGGATAGGGGTTAGGGTGCCGACACTACACGTTCACCTTGATGAATCAGGAGACCTCAATTTTTCTGCTGCGGGGACTCGGTACTATATATTTACGTCGGCATGGACTTATGAACCGGCAGCTTTGGCGAACGAATTGACCGCGTTGCGTTTCCGCTTGGTTAAGGACGGGCATGGAGAACATCTAGGTGGCTTTCACGCTCGTGAAGATGCTCAACCCAAACGCGAGATCGTGGTAGATGTTCTGAGGAGACATCACGATTGGAGCTTTGCTTCAATCGTCGTAGACAAGAGGCGCGTAAACCCGGTGCTTCGCGATCCTGATAAATTTTATCCAAAGTTTGCGAGCATGGTGTTGCGTTTCGTTTTCAGGGGACGCGTCAAGCCCGGGACCTCGGGCATACTGATTTATACCGACACGCTGCCATTCACCGGGAAGCAGGCCAAAGCCGCCGAGGTTGCGATCAAAACGGCATGCCGCAGTGACCTTCCAGCAGGGCTACCCTTTAAGGTGCTTCACCACCGTCGAGAAAGTAACGCATGGATTCAAGTTGCCGATTATTGTTGCTGGAGCATGTGCCGGAAATGGGAACATGGCAATCTAGACGTTTACGAACGGCTGAGGCCGCGTTTAGCCGCCACTGAAATTGAGCCAACATCCCGCGGAGATGGTACGGTTTACTATTGAGATTCCGCGACACCGAACCCCTGAATCGCTTGGCCTGTAGGTAGCCGTCCCACTTGGATCGCGAGACGAGCGTTTTAGGAATCCTAAAATCTGGGTTGCAGACGTATCGGCGGAGAGGGAAACACACTCGGTCCGCGGAGTTGATGGCGAACGCGTGACCGCTCCAGGGAGCGCGACTACCGATGCCCACGTTGATATTACACCGGGCCACGTGGCGCCAGTCGCGCCACGATCACTGCACATCAACGACCTTCCCATCTTCGAATACGACGGTCATCCCGGGGTACTTGAAGAGCATCTTATGGCCCAGATCGGCGCGAGTATCTGGGACGCCCATTATTCCTTCAACATCTTCGAACGTCATCCCCAACTTTATTTGCTTAACCGCGCCCTCAGCTTGCGAGTGCTGCAATTTTGCGCTCAGTTCTGTGGCACTCTCGAGGGAATCAGCTTGTGTTAGCCACTGGCCCAGCGCTGATTCGATAAGGCCAACTCGCTCGGGGTCGCTTAGCCGGATCCTGAGAGACATGGCTCCAAATTCGGCTGAGGAATGGGCAAAAGCACCGATGCCACGGCTAACAGATGCGGGAAATGCCGTTTGGAGCAAAAGACAATACCGCCTCTCGCGTTTATCGACAAAGCTTTTGGATGAGAGAAGAACAGTTCCAGGCACTATGGTCCTGGGGAGCACGGCACCGTGACAAACCCCGACTCCGCTTTGTGAATGGAATTCGACATTCGAATCATCGACGCGGACAGCCAAGGTCGGCAAGAGTTTTCCACCACACAAGCTGTCACTACTCGAGCACGGAATATCGCACGTACCGACCGCCAGGCCCGGGCGTGCGACCACAAAGTATTTGTTGTCGAAGTCCTTCGGGGATGAGTCTTTTGCAGCCGAAACCGAAATACCAACGGCTAAGGTACCAGCCAGTACGATCGCGAGCTTCATGGGTACTCCTTTCCGCGTACTTAGACTCTTCCAATTCACTGGCCGATCTTCTCAGGGATTTCCGCGGTGGTCCACTTGGAACGCTCGAGGTCTTGACGTTTTAGTTAGGTGAAACTACTCTCTACCCGATGGATTGCCCAACTCAGAGCATCTCGTGGTTGCGGGAACTTGTATTTCCTGCTTTCTTCACTGTCTTGGGTGCGCTCATCGCTGCATTGCTCGGATTCCGCGTTGCTGAACGGCGAGATCGGTTGAAAGCTGAGAGATCGAAGAGCGCGTTTATACGGGCCGTCGCCATGGAGCTTGGTGGGCTACTGAAGCAGCTTGATGCGGCATCAATTTTGGCTCAGAACTCGATCGCCGAGCTCGCGCAGAATGGCCGCGGACCACACTTTTCAACAAGCCTGCGAACCGATGTCTACTCGACCCAGCTCGGGAGGCTGGGCGACGTTGACGATGCCCTGACGCTGGAGGTAATCCAGTTCTACTCCGACTTGCGAGTGCTGGAGCCGATATTCGAAAGCGTGAACGCCTCCAGCTTTGCATACAATCGAGCTGACCATTTCTCCGGACAGCAAGACGCGGAGAAAGTCCTTTTGGTTGCGGCACTGCGTTCGCTGCACGAGCAGTGTTCAGTTCTTGCCGGGCGGCTGATCGCTCTCCAGTTAAAACTGCCCAAGTCGCCGGCAGCTTAACCAGAAATCCGTATGGCGGTGTGGAATGAAGATGACCGAGATAGTAGAGCAACTCCGCAAGGCAGCCACCGACATGGAAAGCCTAGCAACAACGGACGGAGACCTCGACTATCCTGACGAGATTGTTTTGCCGCCGGAACGGCTTAACCCATGTGGAACCCCGAGAATCGGTCTTTTTGGCGCTCGGTAATTTTCTCGTTCTTTAGGTATTCGGTCACCGCCCGGCGCACGTGTTCTGCGACCGAAGAAAATGTCTTCTTGCTGAGTTTCCGCAGTTCCTTGATCTGCGAGTCGTCCAGGTAAATGTTGGTCCTTCTTTTCATACACACCTTATACACCATTCCTCGTCAGATCCACCATGGAAAATGCAAAAATCTTCACGCAGGCCCAAACCCCAATGAAACATTGGCTGATAACGCGCGCAAAAACGGGTCGCAAAAAAAAAGACGACCTACTTAGCGTAAGCTGTGAGTAGGAAGCGTTGTTACAGTTTATGTAATTTCCCCGAAGGGAAAGCCAACACCGACCCTGGCCGAAGTGAAGCGGGCCGTGGCTGCCCAGGCAGCACATCAGGTCTCACACATCTCAGGTGAGGCTTTCTTTAGGACTAATGCGTGCGTACGAATTTATCAGGGCTGGAGTGTGTGCATGGGCAAGGGAAAGAATGGTCGTGAGATATTGGCGATTTTGCATTCCGGGCAAAAACTTTGGATCGCACCGGCTGAAGCACGGCGCCTCAAGCGCGACATCGTGGAAGTTGTGAGCGAGGTTCCGTACGTGATTCGCTTGAATGAAAGGGTTTCACGGGAATTCTACTGCAAGTGGTCACCGTTTTCTGGTGGGTTTTCAATGAACGGTTTGGTTTTTCAGGGGAGATAAGGCGATGGCCGCAAAAAATCTTAAGGACGACGGACGCCGCGGCGCCGCGTTACGGCAATTGCGGAGGAGTCTTGGTGTTACGCAAGAAGCTGTTGCGTTTTCGCTTTCGAAAAGTCGGGTGTGGCTTGTTCTGGTTGAACAAGGGCGAATTCGAGCCACCGACGCGAAGGTAAGGCAAATCTCGACCGCCATCCAGCGGCTTGCGGATGACGCACGGATTAGGAACCGTGCACGAATCATACGCTTTGATGACTTGATTCAAATCGTCCAGTAGCCAGTTTAGGATTCCTAAAATCGGCGGTGGCCGCGAAGCTGTCCCGATCAAGTAAACATGCCCACTACCGAGCCAACAATCGAAGACGCAGCCGAGGCCGCCGCCGGCCGGAAAGCGGCGCCGAAACCGAAGAATCGCCAAGTACGGATTCCGCCGGAAGGCCCCGACTTATTTATCCCGGCCTGGTTTCGAGATGAACTCCCCACGCTGCGCGGCGCTCCGTTGGCCGTCTTACTATCGTTCGTGTCACACGCAAATTCGGACGGGATCTGCTTTCCCGGTGTCGATCGGCAAATGCATGAAACGGGTTACGGTCGAGCCGCCGTGAAAAGTGCTCGGTCTGGACTGGAAAAGGCTGGCTGGGTACGCGTCGTGCAACACAGAGATCGGCAGACTGGGCTGTACGGCAGGAAAATCTACCAGCTGGTCTGGAAACTGAAAATGCCAGCGGATGTGGAACCAGGGTCTACGGAACCAGGGTCCGGTCAACCGGGGCTCGGTTAACCAGGGTCCGGTAAGTGAGCCAATAAGGTTTCCCATCTTAAGGTTTCCCACCTGGGAAGGTTGAGGGTGAGGCCTTTGGCCTTGAACGTGAGCGTGAACGTACGCGCGTCGTACCGCATTACAGCGATTCGGAGGTAGTGCCTTTGAAGAACAAACAGGTTCACAAGCAACCAAAACTCTTGGTGATGTCCGCAAGAGTTGCCCTGCAGATTCGACCGACAATTATAGAGACCTTGGCAATTAGCGGAGAGGCTCTACGATCAAGCCCTGAGAGATCAGCCTAAAGACCGGTTTCGAGCGGAAATTGAAGCGGCGTGGGCTTGTGTTCGACAGGACATCGCAGATCGCAAGGTCAATGCGATCGCTTGGCTTCGGTCTTACGTTCATCGAAGCGAATGACGCCGGCCTGTGGGTCCCGGTTAATCTTCCTGCTGCGCCTAGGTTATCGTCGCGCGGAGAACTCGCGATATCCGACAATCGCGGCGTCGTACCGATACCAAAATTCGCTGGGATGAAACAAGAATTTATCGATTGTGCCAACGAGATGGGATGGTCGTTTCCGTTGGCGGCATGGACGCATCAATCAACTGAGGATTTCCGGTTACACGTAGATGTGACGAGGTTCGTGGAAGCTGCCCTTGACGCGTGGCGGCAGTGGAAGGCGCACCACTATCTGCGAATTGAGGTCCTACACTTGGGTTAAACAACGCGCTTACTACTGCGGCTTTCTGACAGAGACGGCGTGTACGCTATCCGCCTATACCACGCGATTAACCAGGGTTCATAAATTGAACCTCGGCGCATGAGAACCATCGAACGGGGTGCGGAAGGCGTCGCCAGGTGTGGATTGGCGGCTTATCGCAAAAATGGCCGGCATGATTCGGTCGCAACATTAAGAAATCAGGGCGCCTGTTGTCTGGGCGCTCTTTTTATTTCAAGCCCCTGGCGACAGCGAGAAACGGCCCGAAACATGGCGTTATCTTGATTGCGGGCGACGCGTAGATTTTCATGCACCTCGTCAGACCATGGTTCGAAATCTGTACCACGGTGACCGGGGTACAGAAACTGAACCACGGTTCTAGAGTTTAGGATTCCCTATGCGCAGCGCGGTCGGATTGCCGCGCAAAGGATGACATCAATGGCGTGCGCGAAGGTCGCGATATTCCCCGGAAGCAGACCAAGGACCGACTATGGTTCCGTCAAAGAGCTTTTTTGTGAGTGGCTCGCGAGCCCCGAAGCAACGCGCGAGCCCAGAACGCTGACCGACTTTGGGATGGCGTACGGCGTTCACCGAGCAACGTTGCACGAGTGGAAGCAAAGTGACCACGTACAAGACCGCGTTCGCTTCTACATCGACCGATATCTGCACTTGAATTACGGAGAGGTTGCCCACGCCATCGTCGAGGCCTGCAAGGCTGGAAGCGTGCCGGCGATGAAACTCTATCTGCAGTACGTGCTCGGATGGCGCGAAGGCGAATCGGCCGAACAGTGCAGTCTTCGTGTTTCGCGCAACCTGATCGGCGCGAAGTAGCTGGGCCGGTTTGCATTCCTGTTTTTCAGTGAAATCTACCGTAAGTCACACTGGCACATAGACGTGCAGCGGGTGGCGCTCGTCGCCAAACGCAAACTTTCGGCACATTTTAGGATTCCCAAAATCAGGGTGCTCGATGCATCCGAGGTGGCCACTATGAGATATGGGCTTTGCGTTCTTTGCCAACAAAAGAAATCCTCCATTGGCCCATGCGACTGCGGCGTTGGGCAGGTATTGGGTTGCCAGAAATACAGGTCCTCGCGGCAACTGCCCACCTGCGCAGAGTGCCGAATTGCGCATGCTTATCTAAAATTCCTCGTCCGCGAATGCTGAACGCGCCGGCGTCGAACCGCGCCGACAGTCGCCGGGGAACAATTGTGCGGCTATTTCGTTCGGCCGCAGCGAAGCTCGACGCTGCCGCAGCTATGAATTTTCTTGCGTACGAGACGTTCGGAATTCATGAACTCCATATGACGCCAGGCCGCTACGGCCTCATGGAGCTGCGCAGCGAGTTCGCTACTGATCTTGATGACGCCGATCCCGAAACCGACTGCGTTGAGGACGAATTTCGCTCTGTGTTTGCCGAGCTACGCGACTGGTCCGGGTTTGTCAACGCGCTCCAAGAAATTCGTTCCCTAAAGTCGATCACGAGTAAAGCGGTCCAACCATGGCACGGAACAGGCCGTGTGCCAGCTTGGAACGAACCAACCTGGAAAGATTAAGGCGCAACGGAGCCAACGTCAGGGCATGCTCCCGTACCTGAATCAAGCGATAAGTCGGTCCTACGCACAGACCAACTCAAGCCTAGCCGTGCGCGCGCGGCGTGCGAATAACCTCCCGTAAATCTCGGGCCACGAACCTCAAACTTTCGTAACACACTGAACCTACGGAGAAAATCATGAATCTCGTAAGAGAAATCGATAAAGCTCGCGCGGACGTGCGCGAGGCCGAGCACAAGAAGGCTGAGACAGCCTCGCGTGTCCAAGCGCTTGTAACGGAACGCGTCGAGGCCGAAGCTGAGAGCCGGACCTTCGGACGCGAAAAGGATCTTGAAGGATTAATAATTGAAAACCGGTCCATTGATGCGGTTCTAAAAGCGAAGCGCGACAGAGTTTCGGAACTGGAAAAAATGGCCGCCAGTGCCGAAGCGGAAGCCGAACGCACGCAACACGAGGAAATGTGGCGTGAGGCCGTTGATGTGTCCCAGAAGGCCTGCGAACTCATCAAAGAAATTGTTTCGCTGCGTGAGCGCTTCACCACTCTGGGTTTTTCCGAAAACGGTTTGGTAAAAAAAGCAAACAACCGCCGTGCGGTGCACGGAGAACCACAACTCGGCTGCCGAATTCAATGCTTCGCCGGCGCCTTCCCGGTAATGGTGGCGTTTTTTCCGGACAAGATTGTTGAAGTTCTCGATAAAGCGGCGTTTCAGCGAAATAGAATTTTAAACCCTTGAACCGTTTTCGGGAGAGGGGCGCGTTCGGTGTTTGTTGTCCCGAGGCAACAACAGCAACACCGCGAGACCTGCTGGGCGTGCCCCCGCACGGCCCAACATAGCCGGCGTTCCTGAACCCAGCAGGTCCAAACTTTCGCTCTTGGATGCGAGGTGCGAAGTAGTTCCGCGGCTCCAAGTGGCAGACGGCTGAGCCCCGCCTGACCATTTCTACGCGAAACTGCGACGGACCGATCTCCGGTGTACCTCCATCGGCGTGAGCCGATGCCTTAAACCGGAACGGTCCAACTTTGTTTTTCGGGAGGTCGGTTCGCGAGCATAGCTCTGCGGCGACTCGTCTGTGGGCAAAAACCTCGCGAAGTTCACGTCTGTAAGTAACTGAAAATAACGCAACGAACTAGCACCGAAAACCGTGGGCAGAAGCATGTGTTTTGGCCCAAGGCCCTGCGATCGACAGAACTCCAATGCCAGATCAACCAAACTCGACGGCTAAGCGCGACCTAGTGTCTGTTTCCGAATTCGCGGCGGCGTTCGGACTTTCTGAGAGTGCTGTCCGAGAGCGAATCGCGTCGCGGACCAACGCGCAAGCATACTTTTCCATCGCCGATCTTGCGACTCGCTGGCGATGCTCGCGCGGAACGGTTTACAACCGACTTCGTTCCACGGGCAGTGAAGTGTTAGACTTCGCCGCGGCTGGCAAACGCGGAAAGAAAGCGGTGCCCGCTAGTGTGGTCTCGAAAATCGAAAAACAGAGAACCAGAAAACTATGCTGACCGTCCGCAGACGCGGCAAAGTTTTTCATGTCGATTTGATGGTTGCTGGCAAGAGGCATCTTGTTCGCGGATCACTTGGCACCCGCAACGAGGATGCGGCGCGGCGCATCGCGCACAAGCTAGAAACCGCGCTCGCCGAAGGACCAAAGTCGTCAGTGTGGCCTGAACTGGGCCATCTAATGCCACCTGACACATTCGCTCGATTTGCAACTTTCGCGGGCGTCAAGGAAGAGCAACTTCCTGCTTGGGTACAGCTGCGGGAGTCGTTCGAAGTTTTTATGGATCAACGGACGGCGATCGACAAGCTGCGCAGGTCAACCGTTGAACGCTACGGGCATACGGTACGCGAGTTCGACCGTTTCCTTGAAGAACAGAACGTCAGGCTGCTCCAAGACGTTAGCATCCCTCTCGTCGAGCGCTTCAAAGTGTGGCGAATTGATCGCAGTAGCAAACGAAAGAATTCCCGGGCCGCGACCGGCGTGGTTTTGGATGTCGCTATTCTGCACCGCATTTTTTCGTTCGCCGTGAAGCGCGAGATGGTGGCGAAGAACCCGGTGCAGCTAGAAGGTCGACCAGGTGACAATCCCGAGGGCGGCGCCGAGCCATACAGCGCTGACGAACTGGGGCGAATGCGCGAGCACGCCGGCGAGGACCTGCTAGCGTTTCTTTTGCTGCGTTGGACGGGGCTACGAGGTTCGGATGCGGTAACTTTGACGTGGCGCGAAGTCAATCTGGTCGGAAAAGAAATCGTGAGGGTCACGCAAAAGCGCCGGAAAAAAGTCGTCGTGCCAATCGGTACGGAACTTCAGTTCGCCCTGGAGACCGAACAGGATCGCCGAAACCCCGGCCCGACGATCGGGTATTACTGAACCCCGCGACCGAAAAACCTCTGACGCGACCTCGACTTTACGAACGAATCCAGGCTCTGGTCGACGATCAAACGTCGTTGGAGCCAGACCGCACCGTTTTCGCGATAACTTTGCGGTGGACATGCTGGCCCGTGGCGCTAGCCCTTATGATGTGGCAAAGATGCTTGGGGATACGATAAATATGAGAGTCACTACAATCCATTCGTCAAAGAATTGCGTGAGCGAGTCCGGAGATTCTCGACACCGGAGTCGGCCTAGAGGAGTTGGCGCATATCGCCGCGGGACGGGCATTCCTCTTGCGGACAAGAAACCAAATTGAAGCTGTCACACCGGTGTCACAATTCTCGCCGCTCGAATTCTCAAACAACTGAAAACAAAGGAAAAGTTGGCAGGGCAGTCTATAAGCCGGATTCTGTACAGTGCGCTGCGCCGCGGCTTGCGCCGCGCCACTTCGTCCTGTGGCGATCATTCCTCTAGGCCCCGAATCGCTTCGGGGCTCGAGCAGCCTACCCGAGGGTCATTGCGTTCCGGCGTTAGCGGAACGCTCGGGCCGGGCCGGCCCTCCCCTCCTATTTGACCTTGCACCACGCGGGGTTTTCCGTGCCCCGAATGTTGCCATTCGGGCGGTGGGCTCTTACCCCACCTTTTCACCCTTACCTTTGCGTGCGGCCGAAACAGGCCAGCCCCAGGTTTCCCTTTGGCTTGCCGCCGAGGCGCGCTCCACACGGGCGGTTTAATTTTCTGTGGCACTGTCCGTAGCCCGAATCTCCGTCCGGATTTCTCCGGCCGAGATTTCTGGCCCCCTGGCGTTACCAGGCGCGTTGCCCTAACGGAGTCCGGACTTTCCTCCCGCCCGGACGTGTTGCAAATGTCCGAGCCAGCGATCACCCGACTCGCCCTGCCGCCTCCAGTATACCGCGCGATGCACTACAACTGCGGGCGCAAATATCGGCGGTGGTGATGGTCCGTTTTATTTCGCGCGGGTGAGGGCGTCGAAGCCATCTTCATCCAAAATCGCCACGCCCAATGACTTAGCCTTTTCGTATTTCGATCCAGGATCAGAGCCAACCACCACGTAGGTCGTTTTCTTGCTGACCGATGCGACGGCCTTGCCGCCATGCGACGCCACGAATGCCTCCGCCTCCTCGCGCGAGCGGCGGGAGAGGCTCCCGGTGAAAACGAAAGTCTGCCCACTGAAACGCGTGTCCGTGAGAGCCTTGCGCTCCTCGGTCATGCGCACCCCAGCGGCTTTCAATCGCTTCACGAGGTCCTGATTCACCTTCTCCGAGAAGAATTCGGCAATGCTGGCGGCCACTTTAGGGCCCACCTCGCCCACCTCCATCAATTCCTCCGCAGTGGCCCCAGCAATCTTTTCCAGCGAACCAAAATGCGCGCTAAGCAATTGCCCGGTGCGCTCGCCGACAAAGCGCATCCCCAGCGCATAAATCAAGCGCGCCAGCGACTGCTGCTTGCTGGCGGCAATTTCGTCCACTAGATTCTGCGCGGATTTTTCTGCCATGCGATCGAGCGAAGCGATGGTTTCCGCGTCCAGCGAGTAAAGATCGGAGAAATCCTTCACCAAATTCCTGGCGATCAGTTGGTCGACGATCTTTTCGCCCAGCCCATCGATATTCATCGCGTGCCGCCCCGCAAAATGCAGCAGACTTTCCCGCCGCTTGGCCGGGCAGGACGCGTTCACGCATCGGTATGCCACTTCGTCTTCCGCTTTGTGGATAGGCGTCCCGCAGATCGGGCACTTCTTCGGCATTTCAAACGCCTTTTCGCGCGCGCCGTGCTTCACCACTTTCAGGATGTGCGGAATCACTTCCCCGGCGCGCTCCACCAGCACGGTATCGCCCTCGTGCAATTCCAGACGGCGAATTTCATCCAGATTGTGCAGCGTCGAGCGGCTCACCATCACCCCGCCGACCACCACCGGTTCGAGGATCGCCACCGGCGTGAGCGTGCCGGTGCGGCCCACCTGCACGCGGATTTCCTGCACTATGGTAGTTTCCTGGTGCGCCGGATATTTGTAGGCGATGGCCCAGCGCGGCGCCTTGGCAGTGAAACCGAGTTCCGCTTGCAGCGCGGTTTCGTCCACCTTGACCACGATGCCGTCGATTTCGTACGGCAGCTTTTCGCTGCGCGTTTCCCATCGGGTTATGTAACGCTCCACGTCTTCGATCGAGGCGCACACTTTGAAATCGGTGGGCGCTTTGAACTGCAGCGCGGAAAGCGTCTCCAGCACCTCGGAATGCCGCTTCTTCGGAACGCGGCCGCCCACCAGCATGTAATACGCGTAGAAATCCAGTCCGCGCGAGGCGGTAATCGCCGGATCGAGCACCCGCACTGCGCCCGCCGCGGCGTTGCGCGGGTTCATGTAACGCTTGCCGCCTTGCTGCTCCTGCTGCTCGTTCAGTTGCTCGAAAGCTTTCCGGCTCATGATCACTTCGCCGCGAACTTCGAAATCCTCCGGAATGCCGGCCTTCTTCAGGCGCGCGGGATCGATACGCAAAGGAATCGAGCGGACGGTTTTGACGTTAGGGGTAACATCCTCACCGGTCCGGCCGTCGCCGCGGGTAACGCCGCGAACCAAAATTCCTTTTTCGTAGGTAAGCGCGAGGCTCAGCCCGTCGAATTTATGTTCGGTAACGTAGTCGAACTTCTCGCGCCCGGTAAGCTGGTGCGCCCGGCGATCGAAATCCGCCAGCGCCTCGAACGAAAAAGCGTTGTCGAGGCTCATCATCGGCGTGGTGTGCTGAAAAGTAGTGAAACCTTCGCGCGGAGTGCCGCCAACCCGCTGCGTGGGCGAATCAGGCGTGCGTAGCTCGGGATATTGCGCTTCGATCGCCTTCAGCTTCTCCATCAGAGCGTCGTACTTAGCGTCCGACACCTCCGGATCGTCCATGACGTAGTAGCGGTATTCGTGGTGGCGAATCTCGTCGCGCAGCTTGGCGAGCTCGCTGACCAATGATTTCTTAATTTTCACGGCGGCGCTGGGCTGTTTCGTCTTCGGTACCGGTTTTTTATTTTTCGGCATTTTGGATCAGCGCAACATTCGGCGCGGGCGGTATTATACAATGCGCGTTCACGCTCGCGCACCACACGCCGATTGACCACCTAAGGCTGGAAGCCGCCGTAGCCGTAAAGGACCGATGCCCAAGGAGATTCGTAACGCGCTTCTAATCTACAATCCGGCCAGTGGCCGCCGCCGTAAGCGCCGGTTCGGCGAAATCGAGCAGGCCGCGCGCATCCTGAAGCAAGCGGGAATCGCGGCGGAACTCGCGCCTACTACCGGCCGCGCCACCGCCACGCTGATGGCCCACGAAGCTATCGAGCAGAAGCGCGACCTGGTGATTGCATGCGGCGGCGATGGCACCATCAACGAAATCGTGAACGGTTTGGTGGGTAGCCGCGTGCCGCTCGCGCTGTTGCCTGCAGGCACCGCCAACATTCTCGCCAAGGAACTGGGAATTCCGTGGGACATTCCAGCGGCGGCGCATTTGATAGCCGATGGCGTCGAACGCCGCGTCGCGCTGGGCATGGCTACGCCGTTGCCGCCGCCTGGCCAGGCTCGCAGCGATCAGGCGCGGCGCTATTTTTTGTGCGTCGCCGGCGCGGGCCCGGACGGCGCAATCGTGCATATGATCGGCGACGCCGCAAAAACTCGCGCGGGAATTTTGGCGTATTGGTGGGAAGGTCTGCGCCAGCTAATTCAGTACCGCTTTCCGGAAATGCGCGTGGCCGGCGGCGGACAGGACCTCCGCGCCACCCTGGTGGTGATCGGCCGCACCGTAAACTACGGCGGCCCCTTCAAAATCACTACGGGCGCAAACCTGTTCGCGCATTCTTTCGAGGTGCTGGTGCACACCTCGCGCAGCCGCTGGCGTTACTTGATCTGCTTGCCAGCGTTGTGGACCGGGCAATTGCGGAAGATGGACTGCATTCACGCCTGGAAAACAACGGAAGTCACCTGCTGGCCGGCGAAAAGCGTGGACGTCTACGCGCAAGTGGATGGCGAAGCGGCCGGCGTGCTGCCGATTCAATTTCGCATCGTTCCGGACGCGCTGACGCTGATTGTTCCGAAGGCGCTTCGCACGTAACATCGCCTCAGGCGAAACAGAGTTGAGAGGCCGAGCATGGATCCAGCGACGCACACGCTTTTTTCTTTGGCACTCGCGCGAGCGGGTGCAAGCCGCCTGACGCGCGGCGCCACTGGATTGCTGATCGTCTCGGGCGTGGCGGCCGACCTCGATCTACTCAGCTATTTCGGCGGGCCAAACACCTTCTACCGGTTTCACGGCACGCTGTTACATTCCGTCACTGGCTCATGTTTGCTGGCGCTGGCGATCGCTGGACTGGCCATGTTTCTCGACCGGTGCCGGGCGGCCCAGCGCCCGCCGGGCACCCCACCGCTGCGATTCCCCGGGGTGCTCGCGGCGTGTGCTATCGGTTGCGGCGGCCACCTGATACTCGACGGGTTTGGCGATAATCCCATGCGCCTGTGGTGGCCGTTTTACAATCGCTGGTGGTGCCTGAATTTCACGGCGACATTCGCGCTGTGGATTTTTCTGATTCTGCTGGCGGGAGCAGCGCTGCCCGCGTTGTTTCGTTTGATCAACGAAGAAATCGGCGAACGAAAAAAAGGGCCGCAGATTTCGAAAGGCGCCGTCGCCGCGCTGCTGCTAGTAGCGGCTGCCATCGGATGGCGCGGGTGGATGCATCGTCGCGCCGAGGATTTGCTTTTCTCGCGGCAGTATCACGGAGCAGCGCCGGTACGTGCCGCGGCCTTTCCGGAAATAGTTACCCCGCTCGCCTGGCGCGGAGTGGTGGCCACCGACAATAGCCTCGAAACTCTCGAAGTTTCATTCGCTCCAGGCAGCGTATTCGACCCCGATCGCAGCATCCGCGAATACAAACCCGACCCTTCGCCCGCGCTCGATGCCGCTGAACGCACCGCGACCGCGCAATTGTTTTTAGCCTACGCGCAGTTCCCTGCCGCAAGCTTCCAGCAGGCCGACGACGGCTACCGCCTGGTTCTTCGCGATCTGCGCTACGCCTCGGACGTCCACGGCCTCCCGCACCTGATCGCGGAGATCGACCTCGATCTCCACGTCCGCGTCACGCGCGAAGGCCTGCGCTTCGCGCAACGCCCCTGAACGATGATTTACACGTATGCGGATTTAACTCGCGGCCTTACGGTCCGACGGTTCTACGTTTTCGAGGGTTGTACGATTTGGACGGTTCTACGGTTGGACGCCTTTATCTTTTCCGGGTACTCTACTCTTTGCGTTTTCCGTAAAGGGTGGGCATCTGGACCTTCACGTAGTGGGGTCGTTGACGTAGGTTTTGCTTCACGCTTTCATGCCTCTTCGGTGCTCCACTCTTCCGCGGTTCGGGGAAGGGTGGGTGTTTTGATTTTGAATTTGTGATTTTGACTTTGCCCCGCGGTAGGCAAACCTATTTCTTCTTGCGCGGCGCAGCCCCCAGCGTGCGCCCCCCAATCACCACCCCGGCGCAGAGCACCAAGAATCCAATCGCGAACGCCAGTTTGTGCTCCACCAGCGCGCGCCCCACAGCATCACCGTAGCGAATCGCCAGTATGCCCTCAGCAAAGTAGCGCAGCCCGCGGCCCAGCAAAATCGCCAAAACGAAAGTGCGCAACGGCACCTGAAACACGCCTTCGGCAACGACGAACGCCTTGAACGGCATCGGCGGCGGCAAGACCGCCGGAAGGAAAACGCTGAGGAACGCATGATCGTCCACCCACTTCCGGATCCGGTCCGCGCGGTGCCGCGCGTGCCCATGGAAATAGGCTTCGCCGCCTTTCTTCGCGAGCAAGTAAAGCCAAATACACCCGAAAAGCGAACCGAGCGAAGCCATCGCTGCGTAATAGGGCATGTGCGCTGGATTGTGATTGGATTGCTGAATCACCAGCAGATCGGTGACCACCGGAAACGAGAGCACCGAGGAATCCAGGAACGCGACCAGAAATAATCCACCGCCGCCCATTCCCAGCACATAGTGCTGCAACCATCCCGGTAGTTTGATTGGTTTCGCCTGCAAGATTTCCTCACTGTCGCCGAGCCAAGGATTGTAGCAGAGCGCCGCGGCGCGGCAGCGAAGTGCGGTACGGTTCTACGGTTTTATCTTTGGTTTCGTCTTTTCCGCATGCCCCATTCTTCCCAGTCTGCCGTAGCGCTGCTTTGCGCGAAGGCAGACGGGAAGGGTGGGCGTATAAATCGAGCACCATTGACCGAAAAGGAAGAGCGGTATCGAAGACCCCGTCCCGAGCGCCTCCCAAGGTATCCACTCTCAATAAGCTCCGGTATGATGAATGGCGCAATGCCCAAGCAAAGCGCAGGATTGGTTTTGTATCGGATCGGGGGTGGCAAAACGCTCGAAGTGCTGCTGGTCCATCCCGGCGGCCCCTACTGGACGAAAAAGGATGCCGGCTCATGGTTCATCCCCAAGGGCGAACCGAACCCTGGCGAAGATCCGCTGGACGCGGCGAAGCGAGAGTTCGAAGAAGAGACGAGCGTAAAACCCGAGGGAATCTTCCAACCCTTAGGCAGCGTAAAAAATAAGAGCGGCAAAATCGTAATGGCCTGGGCGTTTGAGAGCGACTGCGATCCGACCCAAATGCGCAGCAACACGTTTTCAATGGAATGGCCGCCCAAGTCCGGAAAGCAGCAGCAGTTTCCCGAGGTGGATCGCGCGGCATTTTTCAAAATGGCAGAAGCCCAAAACAAAATCCATTCCGTGGAATGGGAGCTGTTAACCAGGCTGCAGGACCTGCTCAGGAGCGCAAAACGGTAGAGCCAGATCGATTCCTCCAGCACATGCCGAAGAATTTGACCCGCGCGAATGTAAGTGCTATAAAGCTAAGGCTTTGGACGGGGGTTTGTTTGCGTTTCATTCGTTGAACAATGCCCCGCATGCGGCGAGGTTTAAGTTCGCGGCCGGCTCACGAACGTTCAAAAAGTCCGCCGGGGTAAGCGCAGAAAGCTCGACGCGAGCTGTATGAAGCTGGTAAAGTGGCCCACCGAGGGTTTCCTTCCGCCGCACCCGCAGAGGTTTTGGGTCCGTGTGCGAGTGCGTGGACAGGTGGGCGAGCGGACGCCGGTCCGGCAAGATTCGATCCCTTCACGAGGAATTCCTGATGAAAAACTGGATGGCAATTGTCTGGTCCTTTGCGCGCCGTGCGGGAAAAATTAGCGCCGCAGGCGCGTTGTGGGCGGCCTTCGCGAGTGTGGCGGCAGCGCAGGGCGCGGCAGAGTCCGGCGAGGCCAACCTCAAGCTGCCGGACCTCTCCAGCGTGCAGTTCATGGGCATCGACGGCCATCGCCTACTCCTCGTAGGAATCGTTTTCTGCATCCTGGGGCTAATTTTTGGCCTGGTAAGTTACACCCGGCTAAAGAATTTGCCGGTGCACAAATCGATGCTCGAAATTTCTGAGCTGATTTACGAGACTTGCAAAACCTACCTGTTCACCCAGGGCAAGTTCATTCTGCTGCTGGAAGCGTTTATCGCTGTGGTGATCGTCCTCTACTTCGGCGTGCTGCTGAAATACGAAGCGATCCGCGTGATTGTGATCCTGCTCTTCAGCCTGGTAGGAATTGCCGGCAGCTACGGCGTTGCGTGGTTTGGAATCCGGGTGAATACTTTCGCCAATTCGCGCACCGCCTTCGCCGGGCTGCGTGGCAAGCCCTACCCGATTTACGCCATTCCGCTGTCGGCCGGCATGAGCATCGGAATGATGCTGATCAGCGTGGAACTGCTGATGATGCTCTTCATCCTGCTATTTATTCCCGCCGACTATGCCGGACCGTGCTTCATCGGCTTCGCCATCGGCGAATCCCTCGGCGCCGCCGCGCTGCGCATTGCCGGCGGCATCTTTACCAAGATCGCCGACATCGGCTCCGACCTGATGAAGATCGTCTTCAAAATTAAAGAAGACGACGCCCGCAACCCCGGCGTGATCGCCGATTGTACCGGCGACAACGCCGGCGACTCGGTAGGACCCAGCGCCGACGGCTTCGAAACCTACGGCGTCACCGGCGTGGCGCTGATCACCTTCATCCTGTTGGGTGTGGCCAACCCCATCGTGCAGGTGCAACTGCTAGTGTGGATCTTCGTGATGCGCATCGTGATGCTGATCGCCAGCGCCGGCGCGTACTTCATAAACGGCGCGATCGCCAAGGCCCGCTACGGCAATGCCGCCACCATGAATTTCGAAGCGCCGCTCACTTCTCTGGTTTGGATCACTTCTCTCGCTTCGATCGCGCTCACGTTCCTGGTTTCCTCGCTAATCATTCCGTCCCTGGGTGGAGACACCTCCCAGTGGTGGAAGCTGGCCTCGATCATTTCCTGCGGCACGTTGGCGGGAGCGGTGATTCCCGAGTTGGTGAAAGTATTTACCTCCACCGAATCACGGCACGTCAACGAAGTGGTGATTTCGGCGCAGGAAGGCGGGGCGTCGCTGGGAATTCTTTCCGGCTTCGTCGCCGGAAATTTTTCCGCTTACTATCTGGGGCTGACCATGGTGGTGCTGATGTCCGCGGGTTATTTAATCTCCACCCTGGGGCTGAGTGGCCTGATGATTGCGGCGCCGGTATTCGCCTTCGGCTTGGTGGCTTTCGGATTCTTGGGCATGGGTCCGGTAACCATCGCGGTAGATTCCTACGGACCAGTGACCGACAACGCGCAGTCGGTGTTCGAACTGTCGTTGATCGAGCAAATTCCCAATATCAAGCAGGAACTGAAGCGCGACTACAACATCGACGCCAACTTTGCCCTGGCCAAGGACATGCTCGAAGAGAATGATGGCGCGGGAAACACTTTCAAAGCTACCGCCAAGCCGGTACTGATCGGTACCGCGGTAGTCGGCGCCACCACCATGATTTTTTCGATCATCATGGCCCTCACCCGCGGGCTCACCGAAAACGTGGACAAGCTTTCCCTGCTCCACGCGCCCTTCATGCTCGGCCTGATCACCGGCGGCGCGATGATCTACTGGTTTACCGGAGCTTCCACCCAAGCGGTCACCACCGGCGCCTATCGCGCTGTGGAATTCATCAAAGCGAATATCAAGCTGGAAGGGGTGGCCAAAGCGTCGGTGAGTGACAGCAAAAAAGTCGTGGAGATCTGCACCCAGTACGCCCAAAAAGGAATGCTGAATATTTTCGTGGCAGTGTTTTTTGCCACCTTATCTTTCGCCTTCCTTGAGCCTTACTTTTTCATCGGCTACCTGATCTCCATCGCGATCTTTGGATTGTTCCAGGCCATTTTCATGGCCAACGCGGGTGGCGCCTGGGACAACGCCAAAAAGATCGTCGAAGTGACCCTGAAGCAAAAAGGCACCCCGCTGCATGACGCGATGGTCATCGGGGACACCGTTGGCGACCCGTTTAAGGACACTTCGTCGGTGGCCTTGAATCCGGTGATCAAGTTCACTACTCTTTTCGGATTGCTGGCGGTCGAACTCGCGGTGAAACTCACTGCGGATACCGGCGGGATGCTTACTCACGTTCTCGCAGCGGCATTCTTCCTCGTATCGTTTTTCTTTGTTTATCGTTCGTTTTACGGGATGCGCATCGGCGGCGCGCACGCGGGCATCGCCAAAGAAACGGCCCGCGCAGCTGCCGACTAAACTTGCCCTGGCTGGCACACGAGGAGGCCCGGCGTGGTGCCGCGCCGAGCCATCACGTGCGGATCAGGTTTAGGTAGTGGCTCGGATCGTTGGCGTACGCGGGAAAAACTTTTTCTACCGAACCGTTGCCAACGTGCCGGGTGAGAATTTCGCTCAGCACCGCGCGGTAATCGGTGGTCACCGCAAGGTCGCGGCCCTCGTAAAGATGTTCCGGGCTTAGCCCCGGCCAGCGCGAGTAAACTTTCCCGCCTTTCACCTTTCCGCCCATCACAAACATGCAGTTGGCGTGGCCGTGGTCGGTGCCGTGGTCCCCGTTTTCGCGAACGGTGCGCCCAAACTCAGACATGCTGACGAAAACGATATCATTCATGTCATCGCCCATGTCTTGATGGAACGCCGCAATTCCCTGTCCCAGATCGCGTAGCAGATTCGAAAGCTGGCCCTGCACGCCGCCCTCGTTCACGTGATGGTCCCAGCCCCCGGAATCGAGAAACGCCACTTCCAGGCCCACATCCGCTTTGAAAAGTTCGGCGATTTCCTGCAGGCTCTTCCCGAACGCATTTTTCGGATACACCGCGCCATTGGCCGGCTGGTAGGTATCGGGGTTTATTTTCTTGAGTTGGTCGACGGCTTCGAAAGTTTCCTGACCAGCGCCGTGCAGAGCCCGATCCACGGTCTGCGCGTACATCGCTTCAAACCCGCCTTCGACGGTTTGCTGCGGACCGAGCATGCGAAATTGCTTGAGGTCGGTCATCGCCAGCGCGGGCGCAGCTCCCTGCAACGTGCGCGGCAGATACGGCCCGAAAGCAACCGCCCGAAACGGGGATGCTTTTTCCTCCGGGGCCGCTTGCAGCGCGCGATTCAGCCAGCCGTCATCGGTGCTCTTGAGTCCCGGCGTGCCGGATTCCATGAAATCTTGCGCGTCAAAGTGCGAGCGCGTGGGATCGGGTGAGCCGGCAGCTTGCACGATGGCTAGCTGGCCGGCATGAAATAGCGGTACCAGCGGCTGCAAGCTGGGATGCAGGCCGAAAAAGCCATCGAGGTCGATTGCGGAATCCGTCGTGCCGCGTTTCGGTTGGGGAATGGCGATGCTCGGACGCATCGCGTAATAATTGCGTTCGCCAAACGGCACCACCACGTTGAGACCATCCATCGCGCCCCGCTGAAACAACACCACGATTTTCTTGCTGCCGGGACCCGCAGTCGTGGACGCCGCCACCGCGCGCTGCAGGAATAGCGGGAGCGAGCTCAGTCCGAGCATCGCAATGCCGCCGTTTTTCAGAAAAACCCGCCGAGTGATGTCCATGTCGTTTGCTCCTGCCCCGCATCGCCTACGATTGCTGGCTATCTCCGCTGAAATTCAGGTGCGCCAAGAACCAGCCCCGCAATCATGCCTTCGTTAACGTGCTTCACTGGATCGTCCAGCCGCGCCTGCACGATTTGCGGATCGTTCAAACGGTCTTCGAGCACCTCGCGGGTAGCCGGCGCCACCTGGGAATCCAGAAAAATGTCCAGGGCGCGCGACAGCGCGATCTCCGGATCGCCAGTAGCATCTTTGCCAAGCAGCGATTCCATATCCACGCTGGTACCCAGCATTTTTCCGCCGGCCAGGGTCATCGCGAAATTCAATCGATTGAGCAGCGAACCGGTATTCACCCACGTTTCAGCCTTGTCGGAATAGCCGGTGGGTGGCTGGCACTGAAACAAGGGTTCGCCCATGCGTCCCACCCATTGCACCAGCTGAACCGGAACGGAGACTTCCGAATTCAGCGCTCGGGCGGTGGACGCGGCGAGCTCGAACGGCGTCTTCACTTTTGCCCGATAGGTCTCACGCGACCAGAATTCCGGCGAGTAGATCATGGTCTTCAGCACTTCGTGAATTTCGCCGTGGCTATTGACGAATGTCTGCGCCATGCGATCCACCAGTGCCGCCGGCGGATTATCGGAAACAAAATGCCGGGCAAGCTCGGTGGAGATGAAGTGCGCGGTGGCCGGCTGGTTCGCCAGCATTTTCAGGGCTTCTTCGCCATCCTTCATTCCGCCGTAGTTGAAGGTGCGCCCGAGCACCACTTTTTTCCCGTTGGTATGAATGTGATCGTCGAAAAAGAATCGCGGATTTTTCCGCGGCTCTTTTACCGTCCACCCGGTCAGGCATTTCGCCATTTCGATGACGTCCTGCTGGGTGTACCCGCCATCGACGCCCAAAGTGTGCAGCTCCATCACCTCGCGGCCGTAATTTTCGTTGATGCCGCGCTCCTGCTTTTTCTGGTTGGTTGCCGCGACGCCCGGCGCCGGATTCCCTGGAAACGTGCCCGGAGGATAACTGCCGCCCATAAAGATGCCCTGATAGGTGCGGCGGCGCGCGGCCATTTCTTGCTGGTGCTCCTTGGAGGCCAGCGGGTCCGCGCTAAGCCAGTTGTCCAGGAAGAAAAGCATGGCCGGACTCTTGGCGGTAGCCAGCAGCAAGTCTTGAAACTTGCCCATGGTGTGCGGACGAATCGAATCGCGGACGTATGCAGTAAGCATCCAGCGGTCCGCACCCTTGTTTTCGAAAACGTTGAAGTGGTTGAACCAGAAATCCTCCATCACCGCTTCGAGCTGGCGGTCCGAATACACCGCGCGATCCAGCTTGCCCATGGAAAGCTCGGTGACGATGCGCCGCGGCCCTTGAATTTTGACCAGTTCCATCTGTGCGCGGTCGGCATCGGAGGTTTGCTTCATCTCCGCGACCGCAGCGCGGACCTTTTCGTCCATCTGATCTTTGTATTGGTCTTTCGTCAGGCCCTGCTTCTTCGCCGCCTGGTCTTCAGGCGGATATTTTTCAAGCAGTTCCTGCGAGGTCATCGCCAGCGTCGGATACGCATTCAATCGCTGATCGAGCGCCGCATCACTGATGGAATCGGGATGGAGCTGGTGTTCGATCCACTTATCGAGGCCCATGCTGCGGACGTTTTCCAGATTGCCAGGACGCGGTCCGTACCCGAGGCGGTTCAAAGCGTGGAGAACCGCTTCGTCCTCGGTGAGTTCGGTGATCGGGAGCTTGCCCTTAAATGACTTGCTCAGTTTCTGCACCGGCGGCTTTCCGGAATCGTTTGTCGCCAATGCCGCAGCAGGCGCGGGCAGTCGAGATGCCCCGTAACCCGAATGAGCGGCCAGAATCGTCGCGCAAATGGCCGCCAGAATCGTGCCCAGAAACCCCGCGGCAGTGGGATTCCCGTGATTTTTCTGGGAAGGCGTTTTGGGCCGGTGAACTTTTGTTTTACGCATTTGAAGGCGATCCACTGGGTGGCACTGTATACAAACACCTTTGCGGGCTGGAAGTTGCACTTCGCAGCAAGATACGTTATCTCAACTGATTGAGTATCTTACCTTTGCGTTGTGACACAAAATCAGTTCGCCCGTTGCGGGCGAAGATGCAGCAGCAGGTTTTTTAGTTTTTCTTCCTCCGCGCGCGCCATCCCCGTGAATTCCACTCCCACGCCATTTTCCGAAACGCTGCGCACCGTGCAGCCAGCTTCGAAAATCACTGAATTGTGCACGCGAAGCCGGAGTACCGTGCCGAAAGGTTGGACGCTGGCGGTGCGCACGAACATTCCGCCGAGGCCGATCACCGTTACCGAGCCGTTGATTTTAGGCGCGGCGCTTTCGCAGCGCAGCGCGTGTTGTGGGTCGAGCAGGATGCGGGAATGGCGGCGCGGATCGGGTTTGGGCACGGTCATTGCTTCATGCCATCCTTCGCCGATTGGCTGGTTGTGGGTTTACTTTCGGATTCCGCGGCGCGCTGCGATGACCGGAATTCGCGGGAAGCACGGAAAGCGTCGAGCGTCCAGGAGTCTTGCACTTCGTCGTGGCGCAAGACGTAGAAATTTCCGTCCTGCGCGATCACGCGAAAGTACTTGGCCTCTGGGGTGTACCACTCACCGTCGATGTCATTCACCTGAAACTCCCTTCCTCGCAGCGTGAATCGTACCGGGCGCTGGTCAGCTCGATAACCGCAATGGCATTGGACGCGCAGTTCGCTCATGGCGCCTCCGCAGGATGGAAGGGCTTGCCGATTACTGCCGAACAACGGCTGACCGGCAGCCTGCAATACCATTCTAACATTTTCGGTCAATGCCCAGGCGCGCTGCGGAGAATCAGTTAACGAATCGCGGGTGAGTAGTGGCGAGCAGCGTTGTAGGCCGCGCCCAGAAAAATAACCATCGCGGTCATGTACATCCATAGCAGTAGACCGATCGCCGCGGCCAGCCCGCCGTAAACGATTCCGTACGGGACGTGGCGAACGTAGAAGCCGAAAAGCATGTCGACCACCCACCACAAAATGGTGGCGACCATGGCGCCGGGCAGCACTTCACCCCAGGTATAGGTTCCAAAGCGGCCCACGCGATAAAGCACCATCAGCACCCCCAGCGCCAGCACCAACACAATCAGCAGCGACCCGCCGGCGGCCACGTTGCGCGCCAGATTCGGGAAACCGAGTTGATGCACCAGCCAGGCGCGCGCCTGGCGTCCGAAAACCGTGAGCACCACCACCACCAGCCACGGAATGAGGGTCATGCACAGTAACGCGATAGCGCGCAGTTGTTGGCGGAGGTAGCTGGCGCGTTCGGCTTGCGCGTCGATCACGCGGAATCCCTGCATCAGCCCGATCATCACTTGCGTGCCGGTCAGCAGCACGCCGATGAGTCCAACCGCTATCAGGCGCTCGGGATGCGGTCCTCGGTGAAGAACGTAATCCAGGACCACGTCTTCACTGCCCGGCGGTAGGACGAACTGCGCGCGGCGCGGAAGCTCCATGGCCAAGTCGCGAAACATGTTGGAAGTTTTCAGGAAAACCAGGGTGACCAGCAGCAGCGGAAAAAATCCCAGGAACATATTGAACGCCACCGCCTGCCCAAGCGTGATGCAGCCAGGAACGATCCTGCGCGCGGCGCCAGCGAGGTTTCTGAGGAAAGGTGCCATAGTGGCGTGCGGATTATAGCGTAAGGCAGCCCGCGCGGGTGCCCCGGCTTTAGGAGTAGGTTATTCGGTAGATCCCTCAGTCGGTTCTACGGTGTTGCCTCTTCACGTCCGGGTGCTCCATTCTTTGCGCCTTCCGCAAAAGGTGGGCCTCCTAAGCTCCCGGAACTAACCCGACGTCCCATGCCCCGATCTACGGTGTTCCCTATCCATGCCCCCGATCTACGGTGTTGCCTGCGATGCCAGTTGAAGCGAACCGAAGCGGGGACTACACTGTTCGGTGATTGGTCGGAGGATTTAAAATGGCACGAACGGTGCGCTGCGGATTGATTCAGGCCCGATGCGAATGGTCGCCCGACAAGATGTCCCTGGCCAACATCCGCAAGAATATGATCGCCAAGCACGAAAAGATGATCGCCGCCGCAGCCAAACGGAAAGTGCAGATCCTCTGCCTGCAGGAGCTTTTTTACGGGCCTTATTTTTGCGCCGAACAGAACGAGCGGTGGTACGAGCTCACCGAGGCGGTGCCGGGCGGTCCGAGCCTGGTGCGCATGCAAAAGCTCGCGGCGAAATACAAAATGGTTTTGGTCGTCCCGGTATATGAGCGCGAAATGGCCGGGGTTTTTTACAATACCGCGGCGGTGTTTGACGCCGACGGAAAGTATCTGGGGAAATACCGCAAGCACCACATTCCGCATTGCCACCCAGGCTTCTGGGAGAAATTTTATTTTACGCCGGGAAATGCCGGCTACCCGGTGTTTGAGACGCGCTACGCGCGGGTGGGCGTCTACATTTGCTACGATCGGCACTTCCCGGAGGGCGCGCGGGCGCTGGGCCTGAATGGTGCGGAGATCGTCTTCAATCCATCTGCAACCGTGGCGGGGCTCAGCGAATATCTGTGGGAACTCGAGCAGCCCGCGCATGCGGTGGCTAACCAGTATTTCGTCGGAGCGATCAACCGCGTCGGCAAGGAAGCACCCTGGCAGATCGGCGAATTCTACGGGAAGAGCTATTTCTGCAACCCCCGCGGGCAGATCGTCGCCCAGGCCAGCCGCAGCAAAGACGAAGTCGTGGTGGCCGACCTGAACCTTGAGGAAATCGAGAAGGTTCGTGCAACGTGGCAGTTTTACCGGGATCGGCGGCCGGATTCGTATGGCGATTTGACGCGCGTGCAGACCTCCGGAAAGATTGCAGGTGCAGCCGATTGATTCATCGAAGCGCTCGTCTTTCACGAATCGCCGCGGCGTTTGCGCTGACGCTCTGGCTGGCGACGGCGGCGTTGGCACGCGATCCGGATTCTTTGATATGGAAGCCGGTCGAGGGCGTGCAACTGAAACTGGCCGATCGTCCGCTGAAGATCTGGAACGTGTACCAGGCGGAGAAAAAGAAAAACCTGATCTTGGTATTGTTGTCGCGCCGCTATCTGATGATGGATTTGAAGGCCAAGACAGTCTACGAGGTGGACCCAAGCACCTTGACCCATTCCGGTGACGACATCCACGGCGACGATCCAGCAGTGAGCGGCAAACTAATCCCCACCTCAGAATGGTATTCACGCGACGTAGGTCCAGCGCAGATGATCAGAGTGAAGCTAGGCGATTACGGAGCAGTATTGGAAGTAGCTCTGCCGCACATGGAAGACCTGCGCCGCGGCTTCTAGTTTTCCCGCTGCAGTCCCCTTCTTTCCTCGTTGGCAAATCCCCAAGACACTTCCAGCAGGAAATCGCGTCCTTGTGGCACAGCGACTCATCGCGGTGCGGCCGCTGACCAACCCCATCAACTCCAGCCGTACATCGCGACCGTGATCTCCGGACCAACCACAGGTTGCAGTTCAATCTCACCGGCAGGAAATCGCGCTGAACCACGGCAGTTGCAGCGCACCCGATTTGATTTCAATAGTGATAGGAGAACCAGGCGCGCAAGTCTTACCCGGATCGGTCCGGACATTCTCCGCAATCCGGCCGGGACGCCAGGAAGTAACTCGGATCCTAGTACGGTAGATTCCGCTTTCGGAGCTGATCACCGTCTGATGATGGATCTCGGCCGTGGAAGTATCGAACAGCGAGTTTGCCTTCACCCCGGCGGCCATCAACCACGGAAGCAGCACGACGATCCACAAATAGAACCGAGGCGAATAAGACCCGTCGGGACGAGAGGGATCTTCTTTTTCCAGCCAGGCGATCAACAGACCGGCGACCACGAATGCCAGCAGCACCGCGAAGATCCATTGGGGGTCCATCCATAGCGGCGTCCAACGCATCGGGCCCAGAAAAAGCGCAAGCGCACCCGTGACAAAAATGCCGGCAAGAACTTTCATGTCATTCCGTTTGATTCCGCGCTGCCATCTTAACAGACTGAGTGCCCACGACTGTGTAGACGCTGGCACCGCGCGGATGGTTCCGCCAGCTCGTGCGGGCTGTGCCGCGCCAAGACCGCTTGTAATTTGGAAACCATCGCCCGAACCGGCAACCGAAATGCTTTCGCCGTAGATGTATACTCTCGCGAGCCGGGAACGCAGGCGCTTTTCGCGGCGCAGGGAGCTTGCCAATGGAATTCGGAATCACCTTGAAGGGCGACGTCTCGGTCGAGCGCATTCTGGATTTGACGTGGCGGGGCGAACAAGCAGGCTTTCAGTACGCGTGGATTTTCGATTCGCACGTGATTTGGAAGGAACCGTATCCCCTGCTGACGTTGATGGCCGCGCGCACTTCCAAGATCCATCTAGGCACTTGCGTCACCAACCCCGCGGTGCGCGACGTCACCGTTACATCCAGCCTTTTCGCCACCCTGAATCTAATTTCGCATGGACGAATGGAATTGGGAATCGGACGCGGCGACAGTTCCCGCCGCGTTCTCGGCAAAAAGCCGACCACCCTCGAAAATCTGGAAGAGACCGTAGCGAAATTCCGCGAGCTGACTGGCGGCCGGGAGATCGAGTACGACGGCCAGCCCGCGCGCCTGCCCTGGGCGACCGGCGGAGTGCCGCGGGTGTGGGTCGCGGCCTACGGCCCGAAAGCGCTGCACCTGGCCGGCAAAATTGGAGACGGCGTAATCCTGCAGCTCGCCGACCCCGACGTGATCGATTGGTGCCTGGGATTCGTCCGCGAAGGCGCCCAGGCGGCGGGCCGCGACCCCGCCAAGATTGAAGTGATGGCGGCAGCCGCAGTGTGGGTTTCCAAGGATCTCGAGCACGCGCGGAAACAGGTGCGCTGGTTCCCGGCCCTGGTCTCGAATCACGTGATCGACCTGATCAACCGCTACAAGCCCGAAGAATTGCCGCCGGCGCTCACGTCGTACGTGCGCGGCCGCGGCGGCTACGATTACCTGCACCACTGCGAAGTAGGCAGTAGCAACGCGGAGTTCGTATCCGACGAAGTGGTCGACCGCTTCTGCATACTTGGCGACGCCGAAGATCATCGCAAAAAGTTGCAGGCTCTGGCACGCGCCGGAGTCACCCAGTTCAATATTTATCTGATGTCTGGAGAAGAAGAGAAAACACTGGACGCCTACCAGCGCGACATTTTGCCGCATTTCTAGCACGAGCTAGCGCACCCGCGGTTTCTCTTGCGCTCGCGCAGCCTGAAATGCCCGCCAAGCTAGCCAACCGACTACCGCCAACATTCCCGCCCAACCGCAACCTCGTACCACTGCGGCGACTTGCGTGTCGTGCTCGAGCAAACCTGTCATATTAAAAATCGCGAACCAATCGTGCTCCACAAACTCAGAGTCACCCACGGTAAGCAGCGGCAATTCCTGCGCTCGCGCGTCGGCCATGTATGTCGCAATGGGCAAAAACTGTTCGAAGAAACAAAATAGACAAAACACCGTTCCCAGCACTTGCCGCCGAAAAACGAAATATACCGCCAAAGCCGCCGGGACAAATAGTTGCAGGAAAGTCCCTCCGAGCAGCATCATCGTGTGCCCCAGCCACCGAAACAGCAGGTGTCCACCCTCGTGGATCGGAATGAAGACCAAATCGATCATTGCCAGCAGACCGTGCCCGCGAGCCAACTGAAAAATGAAAAGCGCGTAGAAACCGAGCCACGCTCCGAGCCCGGCGATTGAATTCCGCTCCCACGGTTCTTCCAGCGCTTCAAGAAAGGGCAGGCGTTCGATCAGGGCGTCGGGGAGTCTCACGTTTCAATCATAGGCGACCCAGGGGAAGTCCGCGGTCCCCAACAGAGGCAGACGTAGCCGTTGAGTAAGCCACAGCCTTTCCAGGCGCCTGATACCGCCTTGCAGCAGACGCGCACGTTAGCCTAAGATGACGCCGCAGGTGGACTTTCTATCGCTGGCCGGTGATCGCTGCCGTTTCGAAATCTCGTTTCCGGCCAGTTCTGATCCTGGCGTCCGAGGTGCGGGCTATGCGTTTCGACACAGTAATTCGCAACGGCGTGGTAGTCACGGCCACGGACACTTATCCCGCCGACGTGGGGATCGCCGGAGAGAAGATTGCGGCAATCGCGGCGCAATTGCCGGTCGAAAACGCGACGAAAGTAATCGATGCCGCCGGGCGCTACGTGATGCCCGGAGGGATCGACGTTCACACCCATCTGGACATGCCCTTTGGCGGCACGAACAGCGCCGACGATTTCGAGACCGGAACAATCGCGGCAGCGTTTGGCGGCACCACCACACTGGTCGACTTCGCGATCCAGTACAAAGGCCAGAGCCTGCGCCACGCCTTCGATACCTGGACGGCCAAGGCGCAAGGGAAAGCCGCGATCGATTACGCCTTCCACTGCATCATCACCGATTTGGGCAACGCTCAGCTCGAAGAAATGGGCGCGCTGGTGAACGAAGGCATTCCCACGTTCAAGTTGTTCATGGCTTATCCCGGCGTGTTCATGCTCGACGACGCTTCAATCTTCCGGGTGATGTCCGCGGCGGCGAAATACGGCGGGATGATTTGCATGCACGCGGAAAATGGCGGAGCGATCGACGTCCTGGTGCAACGCGCCCTAGCGGAGGGCAAGACCGCCCCGAAATATCACGCGCTGACGCGCCCGACCACTGCGGAAGGCGAAGCCACCTCGCGCGCCATTGCCCTGGCGGAGATGGCCGGAGCCCCAGTCTACATCGTGCATCTCTCGTGCAACGAAGCCCTGGAGAAAGTGCGCGAGGCCCGCGACCGTGGCTTGGCGGCGTATGCGGAAACATGTCCGCAGTATTTGTATCTCTCGCTCGAAAATATGGACGTGCCGGGATTCGAAGGAGCGAAGTACGTTTTCACCCCGCCGCTGCGCGAAAAGTGGCACCAGGAAAAATTGTGGAAGGGCCTGGCGCAGGACGATTTGCAAGTAGTCTCCACCGACCACTGCCCGTTTTGCATGAAAGAGCAGAAGGAGCTGGGCCGCGACGACTTCACGAAAATTCCCAACGGCGGTCCAGGAATCGAGCATCGCCTGAGCCTGATTTTCAGTGGAGGAGTAGCCGGCGGCCGCTTCTCCGCAAACCGGTTCGTCCAGCTGGTGGCCACCGCCCCCGCAAAGCTCTTCGGGCTATATCCGCGCAAAGGAACCGTGGCTGTGGGCTCAGACGCCGACCTGGTAATCTTCGATCCCAACGAGGAAGCGGTAATCAGCGTCGCCACCCACCACATGCGCGTCGACTACTCCATGTTCGAAGGCCTCAAGGTAAAAGGCGTGACCAAAACCGTCTTTTCGCGTGGCCGCGAAATCGTCTCCAACGGAAAATGGACCGGCAAAGCCGGAAGCGGCCAATTCGTCCGCCGGCGGCAATACTCCGGGCTCTGAGCTATACTTTTGTTCCAATCTCCCTGCCATGCCCGCGACGGGCGGTCGACGTGTGAGCATCGATGTCCACCACTGAAGACCTTTTCCGTTTTCAGGTAGAAACCCTGGAAATGATCGCTACGGGTCGTCCACTGTTAACGATCATGGACGCCATCGCGCGCTACGCCGAATCCCAAAGCGAAGATCTGCGCTGTGCCATTGCGTTTATCGATGCCGAACTGCGGATTCGCCCCGCAACTACATCGAAGCTGCCCGCCTCCTATAGCGGTGCACTGGACGGCGTTCCGGTGTATCCCTACATCGGTCCTTGCGGCTTGGCTGCGTATCAGAAAGCGCCGGTGGTCAGCGAAAATATTGAAACCGACGATCGATGGTCGGACGGATTTCGCGCGTTAACCGAAGAACTTGGGCTCAAGGCATGTTGGTCTACGCCCGTTTTCGATTCCCGCGGCGCGCCCACCCCAAAAGAAATTCCCATCGGACGTACCGATCAGCCAGGCCTCTCCAAAGCGGCCACCGCGTAGGAACTTGACTCTAGGATTAGACAGACGTGCGTTTCCTATACCGTTTTAGCGCTGCCCGAGCGGCACGGTTTGGCAGTGGCGGATGCACCATCGCGTTCACAAACACTTCGCGAGCTTCACCCCGCAGATGCGAGACCCCGTAGCTTCTTTCAACTCAGTCACCACTTTTTTCCAGGCCCTGTTTTTCGTCGCTGGTTGCGTTTCATGTGTCTCTCCAAGCACCGCACCTAAATTATCGGCAGCCAGGCCGACGGCGTGATGAAAATGCGACCTAGTGGCCTGTACCAACTGATTGTGTACTGATATGGCGCGACGGATCGGCATATTTCCACTTCACGGTACGGGGCGATTTGTTGTACTGACGGATGTATCGCATGAGCTTTCTCTTCAGATCAGAGACAGAAGTGAATACACCTCGCGCGATGACATCGCGCTCGATCTTGCTGAACCACAGCTCGATTTGATTCAGCCACGAAGAATAGGTCGGAGTGAAGTGCAGGTGAACTTTGGGATGCACCCCCAGGAAGTCCATCACCGGTTTGCTCTTGTGAGCAGAGAGGTTGTCGGCGATCACATGAATCTCCTTGCCGCGAGGTTGATCGATCACAATGTCGGTGAGGAACGCCACGAATTCGGCCGAGGTGTGCCGCGCAGCGGTTTTGCCGAGCACTTCGCCGGTCTTAGTGTTGAAGGCCGCATACAGCGACAAGGTGCCGTGACGAAAGTACTCAAACCCGTGCCGTTCGGCGCGTCCCGGGGACAGCGGCAGAACCGGATCCTTGCGATCCAGGGCCTGGATGGCGGTCTTTTCATCCACGCTGAACACCGCGGCATGCGCTGGCGGGTTCAGATACAACCCAATAATGTCGGCCGCCTTGGTCTCAAAATCCGGATCGTTCGAGGCCATGTAGCGCTCCATGCGATGCGGCTGCAGTCCGTGCTTACGCCACACCCGTGCCACCATCATGTGACTGACGTCCAGATGCGCTCCGAGTTTGCGCGTGCTCCAGTGGGTTGCTCCATCGGTCGGCACGTGCCGGGTCACCTCCAGAATCCGTGCTTCCAGTTCCGGGGTGAGCACGGTGGCGACTTGCCCCAAATGCCGGCTGTAAAGTCCCGCGATGCGTTGCTCGGCAAATCGTCTGCTCCAACTGGCTACAAAACCGCGGCTGCAGTCGATGCGCTCGGACACCTCATCCCAGCTATGGCCCTCGGCCAGCAGCAAGATCAGCCGCGCTCGTCGGGCGTCTTCCGCCCGATCCGTCCGGCTATTGGCTCGCCGCGTCAGTTCCATAAGCTCCGAAGTCGTCAACATGATCGCGTCTCTCATGGACGCAATGATAGTCTATAAATGGTTGTTACAGTCAACTAGAAGCGCAGCGAGAGGCAGCTCAGGCCTCCATCCATTTTTGCGAACTCGGACATTTCTAGCGGAAGGGTTTTAAATCCCTGTTGCTGCACGCGGGATTCCAGGCGCGGATAGCCTGCGGGGAACAGGACATAGTCGTTTACGCGGACGCAATTTGCGGCGTACGTCTCTGTTGGCGACGCTAGGATCACTTTGTAGCCGCGGAATTGTTCTAGGCTAGCCATTTCTTCCATCAGCACCAGAGTGTTTTCCTCGAGGTAGGCGATTCCGGATTTCAAGTGGAGGATGGAATCCATTTCGCGGATGTCCACGATCGATGACCTGAATCCTTGCAAGGCGAGCAATGCCGCCAACTGGCTGGCACCCTCCTCGTTGGTACGGTGCGAGATGCCGATAAAGAAATGGTTCCCGGCATCGCAGATGTCGCCGCCGTCCAGCGTGCCGGGGGCTGCAATCTGCTGCAACACGTTGTAGAACTGCGCGAGCGCCGTGCGGATGGCGGGGACTTCTCCCTCCCGGCTCTTCGCGCCGGGGCGGGTGAGAATCGCAGCGTGGGGAGTGAGCACGGCGGCGTCCTCAACGAAAGTGGAATCGGGATGCTGGCGATCGGGCGGCAGCGTAACCAAGTTCAGGCCGCATTGCTCCAGCGCGCGGCAGTACGTCGCGTGCTGCTGCAACACCTTTTCGTAGACCGGCTTCCCCAATTCCGCCCGGGTTAACCCACTCTCGAAATTTTCTCCCGGAATGCGGACGATGGCGTTCTTGAACACGACCTTCCCCCCGAAACAATAGCGCGGAAAACAATATCCGCGGTGCGCTTCAATGCTAAGGCGCGGCCGCGGACTGCGCGCGACTTTTCCTCTTCCAAAAATACGCGGGAACGCTAACCGCCAAAAGCGCGACTCCGTAGATCGTGTTGTCCGGGTCGCTGGCGGCGGCGCCCACCAGAAATAATAGAGAGCCACCCAAAACAATCGCAGTAGTCCACGGGTATCCCCAAGCGCGAAAAGGCCGTGGCAGCTCCGGCTCTTTGCGGCGCAGCGTGAAAACCGCGGCGTAGGCTACGCAATAGATGGCGACGAAAAGCACCGCGGCAATAGCGATGATTTTCTCAAACGTCCCCAGAGCCACCAGAAGCAGCGCCGCAGTTGTGGACATTAGCAGCGCAGCCCTGGGAGTGCCTCCGGCGCTCACGATGGCTGCTCTGCGGGTGAACAGTCCGTCTCTGCCGATGGCATAAATGATGCGCGGAGCGCCCAGAAGCACGCAGTTCAGCAGGCTCAACAATGTCAGCAGCGACAACACGGTGACGAATTTTCCGCTGCCGGCGGCAAAAATAATTTGCGCCGCGTCGGCCGCGGGAAGCTTGGAACCGGCGAGTGCCGGAACGCCCAGCACGCGCAGGAAAGAGAGGTTCAAGATCAGATAGAGCGCGATGACCACAAGCACGCCTCCGATGAGCGCGCGTGGCAAATTTCGCGCCGGATTCTTATCTTCTTCGGTGAAGTAGATCGCTTCATACCACCCGTCATAGGTGACGATCACCGAACGCAGCGCAAGGATAAAAACGGAGACCACCGGAATCAGGTGGAGCTGCGACGGGCCTGAATCCGTCGCGGAGATCATATGCGCGGCGGTGGCCGGCGCCGCGCTCCCGCGGAACAGAAAACAGCCCACGGCCAACACCAGTAGCGTGACCGCAGTCGCCGAGCTGGTTAATTTCTGCGCGGCGCTCCCGATGCGCAGTCCGAACCAGTGCATCGCGGTAAAACCGATCAGCAGCGCGAGGGCAATGGTCCTCGGCTTGGCGGGCAACGCCGGAGCAAGTAGAACCAAGAACTCCGCTGCGGCGAACGAGGCGTACGCCAGCGTGGCGCAATTATTGAGCCAGTCGCCCCATCCAACCGCGAAGCCCACCAGTTCGCCGAAAGCGCGCTTGCCGTACACGTAAAATCCCCCGGCCTGAGGCAGCATGGCAGAAAGTTCGGCGAGGGAGAGCGAGCCCAGCAACGTGTAGATGCCCCCGACAATCCACACCGCGACGATCGGCCAGAAGCTTCCCAACTGCGCCGCTACGGTACCGGGAAGACGCAGGATTCCGACGCCGACGGTGGCGCCCAAAACGACCGCGAGTCCGAAGTCGAGCCCAAGGATGCGCAGGAGTTGCGTCTTCGGCGCGGCGGAAGCGGTGGAGGATTCTGCCATGGTGGGATCTGGCATCCTTCGGCGGAGTTGCGATGCATCCGCAGCGAAGACGGAGGCCTCGCGCGAGCGCCCGCGCTTCAACTTATATTACCGGTCGGGTGATGTGTCGGAGTCCGTGGAATGTTCCCGTCCATACCGCCAGCGGCACGGATTCAAGGTTCTATGGTTCACGTTTCCATGGTTTTGGGGTGCCCCACTCTTCCCCGGTTCTGGGAAGGGTGGGTGTTTCACGAGCGCATACCGTCCTGATGCACGTACTTGATCACTTCCACCTCGGATATCGCGATCATACCCTCGTCCACCATCGCGTCCAGAAACGGAATCAGCTTTTGAATCTTCTCCGCGGAATCGATCACCGTAACCATGAGCGGCGCATCGTGGGAAAACGACATGCGGTGGGCGCGGCGGATCAGCGTGCTCGCTCCGTAGCCCTCGATTCCGCGAAAGACGGTAGCCCCGGCTAGGTCCAGCTCGCGGCACTTTTCTACAATCGCGCGATAGAGTGGCTTCTCGTTCCACTTATCGTCTTCTCCGAAATGGATACGCACCATCTGCGCCTTTCCTTCGAGCTTCATTGCCGGTCCTCCTTTCTGCGTTCCCCTTCCTGGTAGTTGTGGCTGTACTTGATGATGTCTACGTCGGAGAACACCACCAGCCCTTGCTGGACCATATCGTCCAGCACCGGCAGAAATTCGCGGAGCCGCTCCTCGGTGTCAACCACGGAGAGCATCATGGGGAGGTCATGCGAAAGTTGCAGCATGCCTTCCTTGTGAATCCTGCGGTTGGCGCCATAGCCAAGAATCCCCTGGTAGACGGTGACGCCGGCCAAATCATTCGCGCGCATGCTCTCCAGCAATGCTTTGTAAAGCGGCTTGTCGTGCCATTTATCGTTCTCTCCGATGTATATCCGCATCAACTTGGCCTTCCCTTCGCGCTTCAAAGGCGGCATGGATTCCTGCGCCGCTCGTCCCGTGGAAACCCCGGCGGGCTTAGCGACCATGGTGTCCTGAATTTCAATCAAGCCGGTTCCCACCATTTCTCGCAACTTGGGAAGCAGTTCCTCCACCTTTTCGGCCGACTCGATGAACTCAACTCTTACCGGCAGATTTTCGGTGAGCACCAATATTCGATCGGTGTGCATGTGATGATCCGCGCCAAACCCGGCGGTGCCCCGCGTAGCGCTCGCTCCAGAGACTTTGCGATAAAAAAGAAACTCCAGAATCGCCATGTACACGGACTCGCCGCGGTATTGGTGGTCGCGGCCCACATAGATGGTCACCTTCTTGGCAGGTCCGGCTGTCAGCATGTTCCCTCCTGATTCCCAATTCCCCGCTCAGGCAAGTGCTAACACATTTTACGGCGGTGGCGAAGGTCCCGCTTGGTTTCTTTGCAACCGGCAACTCGGCCGAGGCCGGCGTCGAGATCGAGGTCGAGTTAGACTGAGTGGATGGCCCTCACGCGAACCACCTGGCAGTGATCGCGCCCAACGGATAAGTGAAGAATGAGATGCAACACGAATTTAGGGGCGGGAAATTTCTTCTACCCAGGGGATGCCAATCAAGCCGCCTTTAACGTGAATTACGATGTCGTCGCCGGCGTGGAAACGGTCGAAGTCGAAGCGCGTGGCGGGGACGCGTTCGAAGCGGTGATCGGATCGCCAGGACAGGACCACCAGCCGGCGGCTGGGCAGCGGACCGCTCATGGAAAACCGGCTAATCACCCGGGCGTCATGGATCTGCGCGGGCGCGCGATCGAGCAGTCCGTTGCCCACCAGAATGAAAGTCAGAACCCAGGGGACCGGGATCAAAGCGTAGTACAGGCGCTTAATGGCTTCCACTTCGGCGTGGCGCAGGGCGCGGCGCTCCACCAGCATGCCGATTGCCAGGGTCACGAAGAAAAGCAGTCCGACGAAAATCAGAATAGCGTCGAGGTCCAACGGAGGATATCGGCCGCTGAGCGAAACGAAAGCGATCGCGCCCAGAAGAAAAACCGCGGTGCGATTAAGCAGTCGGCGGCGCAGCGCTATTTCGGCGGCCGCAGTGCCCAGACCACAAACGTCACAGATGTCGGATTCGCGGTCTGCCCCGCAGTTGAGGCAGCGGGTCATTTTGCGGTGAGGCTTCGAACCAGCAGCTCGAGTTGTTCGCGCTCGGCTTCCGGGAGATCTTTGAACTCCACCCCCATACCTTTGCCGGGCTCGACGCGGCGGACGATGCAATCCACCTCGATAGGCTCTTCAGTGGCCAGGCGCGCAGTGAATTCGGCGCGCATCCAAAGCGGTTCGGAAATTTCGATGAACATGCCGGAGAGGGCGATGTCGCGGGTAACCCCGTTCAGAATATTCGAGCCCCAGCCAATGGCAACATCGATGCGGCAGGGGTACCGGGTGAAGCTTCTGCGATCAGACGGTCTGGCAGAAGGCATAGTTCCTCGAAAGAAAGTGTTACCTGCGAACACATTGATCCTAGGCATATTAAGGGCCGGTGTCAATCCGGGGCACTCGGCGCTTTCGCGGAGGTGATACTAGCGTTTAGGGGACCTTCGGCCGCGCTATGCCCGGGAGCATGGGCGGCGAACCAGGGGGCGACAGGCGCTATTTTTCGTCGATTTGGCGCACTTTGGAGGGCGGGGCGTCCAGGCAGACCATGTTTTCGTCGCGGCTGCCGGTCAGCAATTGGCAGTCTGAGGTCTGTCCGGCCCGGATGGCTTCGGCTTGGGTGGCGGCGTCGGCGGTGGTGCACTGGGTGCGACCATGAAAGGTGGCGCAGACTTCGTAGCGATACTTGGTTTGCTGCATGGTCGAATGGACCAGCACGACGAGCAGCAGGATCGCGCCGACCACGATGATCCACTTCGCAGGGTTCGGTTTCTTTGGCATGCTCTTCGCGGCGGGGCCGCAACGCCCGAATTGATTATAGCGTGGTGCAGCCACTCCTGATCCTATAAACAGCGTCGGCTCCAGCGAGCGAGTAGACTTGGTAGCGCTTAACGACCAAGGCTCGAACGAAGGAGCCGAACATGTGGATTATAGGCTGTGATTTGCATACGCGCTATCAGCAGGTGGCCGCGATCAACAAGGAGACCGGCGAGGTGATCGAACTTCGGTTGGAGCACGCCGGTGATGCGGTGCGGCTATGTTACGCTGCGCTGCCGAAAGGAAGCGTGGTGGGCATCGAGTCCATTGGCTATACCCAGTGGTTTGAGAGATTGCTCACCGAATTAGGCCATGAGTTGTGGATCGGGGACGCTGCGGAAATTCGTGCCGCGAGCGTTCGCCATCAGAAGACCGACATACGCGACGCGCGGTTGATTCTGCAGTTGCTCGATGACGGGCGTTTTCCAAGGTTGTGGCTCCCGTCAGCGGAGGATCGCGATGCCCGGCGCTTGCTGTTGCACCGGGTGAAGACGGTGCAGATGCGCACCATGGCTCGCAACCAACTGCACGCACTGGCGCTGAACCAGGGCTTGCGGCGTGGTTCCGGGTTGTGGAGCCAACGAGGTCAACGCGAACTGGCGCGACTGCAACTGGGCCGCTTCAGTAGCGAGATGCGTCAGGATCTGATGGAACTGACGAAAACGCTCGATGCCCGCATCGAGTTGCTCAACCGCAAAGTAGCCGAGCAAGCGGAGCAGCGGCCGGCGGCGCGGCGGTTGATGCAACAACCGGGAGTAGGACCGATGACGGCGCTGGGTTTTGTGCTAACCATCGGACCGGTGACGCGTTTTCGTCGGAGCAGACAAGTAGTGAGCTATATGGGGTTGAATCCGCGCGAGTATTCCTCGGGCGGACGGCAGAAACTTGGCAAAATCAGCAAGCAGGGCAACACGCTGATGCGCTGGCTGCTGATTGAAGCGGCACAAACCGCCGCTCGACTCGACCCCCAACTGCATCGCGTCTATCTGCGGCTGAAGCATCGCCGCGGAGCTCGCGTCGCCAAAGTGGCGGTCGCGCGCAAGCTGGCGGTGCGGTTGTATTGGATGTTGCGCACGTTAGAAGCAGAAGCGCAACGGGTGGGCCCGCAGGGCAGTCCGTCGTCCGTCATGGCGAGGGCAACTACTCCGCCGAACTCCTGATTGGACGCCCTGCCTCTCCCCTAGAGCGGGAGAGTTCGCAGTCGGATCATGGTCGATGATATGACCGAATAGATGGCTGGTGGAACCCGAGCGTTCCATCCGGGATCGAGCGACGTGCCTTGGTCGGCGAGCAAAAGATCCTGTTTAAGAAAAAGAGAGCCAAACCGCTCTCGCGCTACAAGTGTCTCTTGACAAGCCGCCGCTGTTTATAGATGGCGGCGCGGCCCCAAAACTTCAAGATCCCTCAGGCCCAAAAAGCGACGGAGTGCTGCAGTCCTAGAAATCTGCAATACTCGGCGACGCTACAATTTGCGTTTGGCGATTTCTTGCCGGACGGCGATTCGGATCGGCGACGCGATTTCCTCTAGCGATACCACCTCGGCGAGTTCGCTGAGCGTGAAGTCACCCAGAAAAGCTTCGATCTGCGGTGAGAGTTCGCTAGCCGCCCGCAGCAAACCGAAGCGCACATTTTTTTGCGCGGACCACTTTGGATCCCGGGCAATAGCCGCGACCACCGGTTCCGTGACCGCCCGGCTAGCCAACACTCTCAGCACCTGGCTCTCCGTAAGGTAAGGATTTTTCAGCGCATCCACCGATGCTCGTGGGTGCCCCTCCAGAATCAACGCCGCCGCCACACGCGCCGGGCCACGGCGCGCGAGGGTAAGTTTCTGTCCTAATGGAAGCTGCGGGATTTTGGCCAGTATCGCTTCCTGCGCCAAGCGCCGCACCTCCGACGGCGCGGACGGCAGCATGCTCAGGGTAACCAGATCGAATAGAAATAGTTGCCGGACCAACGGCACAGCAATGCGCTGCGGCGTGTGCGGGTGCCGAGCTAGACGCAATCGTATCGCCTCGCTGCGCAGCCACTGCGGATTGGAACCGATTGCCTCTAATAGTGGGACCGGCAAATCGAGCCGTTCGAGCACCAGACAAACATGCGATTCATGCAAATGAGGATTCTCGAGCGCCGCCCGGACCACCGATTCGTCGGCATCGTGAAGGATAGCGGTGAGGTGGTCGCCCTCCACCGTCCGGGCGGCATCCTGAGCAGCAGCGCTGCCTGGCGAATCAACGGACATCAGTTACGGACGTCGGCGGCTTTCGCGACGGGGCTGTCCCCCGACGCCGCCGCAGATGCCATGCGCGCGGCTGCCAGCGCCGGAGAAACCGCCAGCGGAACCATGACCGCGCGCGGCAGAACGGCGGTCAGCCTGGCGTCGAGCTCGGCATCGAGGAGTTTACTGCGGCCGTGCATGCCACCCACCTTGGCGAGCGGAAACGGGTCGCCGGTGAGTTGCAGCTTTTTGGCCACGTTGTATGCCAGATCCGCGAGTGAAGCGGCAGCGTGCTGCAGAATTTCGCGGGCCACCGGATCGCCGGCATCGGCAACCTTGGCCACTGTGGGAAAAAGCCTGGGGAAAACATCGTCAGCGTTTTTAGCGATGCGCTCGAAAAGTTCGTTCCAATCGCGGCAATCGAGGTCTTTGAAAATGCTTTCGGAGAGCATCGTTTTCGGCCCCCGGGCGTCAACCTCCCGCGAGGCCGCTGCGGCAGCGAGCTTGCCAATCTCGAAGCCGCTGCCTTCATCGCCAATCCATGCTCCGAAACCGCCGGCGCGCGCGGTGACGCCGGAATCGCTGCGTCCAAAGGCCACCGATCCGGTGCCGGCGATGAGCACGATTCCCTTTCCGTCACCGACGGCGGCGGCCAGGGCGATCTCCATGTCTGAAGTAACCTGCACCGCAGCATTCGGAAACAAGCGCTCCAGAAAATTGGCGACCCGGCGCGCCACTTGGACCCGTGCGGCGCCACCCAGTCCGGCGCAGATACCGGTAATGTCAGTCGATTTTATTTTCTGGCGTTCCAGAACCGCGTCGGCAGTGGAGCTGAGCGCGAACCACGTTTTGGCGTACCCAGTACGAAGTGGATTTGATGCACTACCGTACGCGCTGGCCAGCACCGCGCCGTGCTCATCGACCAGCACGCAATCGGTCTTGGAACCGCCCCCGTCAAATCCGAGAAAGTAGCTCAATACCGCTCACCTCGACTTCTGTTGCCTCGATTGCCCGCGTCGCTTCCAGAGCTTGACACATTCCGAATCGCGCGGATAGCATCCCCCAGCCGGGGACGGACTCGGCGCCATGCGAATCAGCCCCATCGATCTGGGAATTCTGGTGCTGTATCTGGGCGGAATCACTTGGTTCGGAACGCGTTTCCGCCGCGGCCAACGAAATCTTCGCGACTATTTCCTGGGCGGACGAACCGCGCCATGGTGGGCGTTGGCAGTTTCCATCGTCGCCACGGAAACCTCCACCCTGACCATAATTGGCACACCGGGAATCGCGTTCACTAGCAACCTGGGCTTTCTGCAACTGGCGATCGGCTACGTCGTGGCGCGGGTGGTGCTGTGCGTCATCATGGTGCCGCGCTATTTCCAGGGCGAATTCTACACGGCATATCAGCTACTGGAAAATAGATTCGGCGCTCGTACTCGCTCGGTCGCGGCGGCCGTGTTTTTGGCCACCCGGGTAGCCGCGGAGGGAGTGCGCATCGCGGCGATCGGGAAAGTGGTCAGCGTGGCGTTTGGGTCCAGCGAACGCGTTTCGGTATGCGTGATCGCTTTGTTGACCATCTTTTATACGTTCGAGGGCGGCATGAAAGCGGTGATCTGGACCGATGTGGTCCAGTTCGCTCTGTACATGGGCGGATCGATCGCCGCGTTTTTCTTAGTGCTGCACCGCATTCCCGAGGGTTGGCACGGGGTCACCCAAGCGGCGGCGGCAGCAGGCGGAAAATTTCAGATGTTTGATTTCAGCGCCAGTCTCACTCGCAGTTACACGTTTTGGTCGGGTCTGCTCGGCGGAACGTTTCTAACCCTGGCCAGCCACGGCACCGATCAGACCATGGTGCAGAGGCTGCTGGCCGCGCGGAATGAAAAGGACGCCAAGAAGGCGCTGCTGGCCAGCGGGGCGATCGTTTTCATACAGTTCGCTCTATTTCTGGTGATTGGAGTGATGTTGTTTGTGTTCTGGAAGCTGAACCCCGGCGTCTTCACGGTGAACGATCCGGACAAAATTTTCCCGGAGTTTATCGTGACGCAGATGCCGGTAGGATTGGTGGGCATAGTCCTGGCGGCGATTTTTGCAGTGGCGATGTCCAACGCTAGCGGTTCGCTGAATTCGCTAGCATCTTCTAGCATGATGGATTTTAGGGCGTGGCGGAGCGTGAACCGGAAGTCCGCGTTGACCGAGCCGGAACTGTTGCGGCGCTCGCGAAAAATGACTTTGCTGTGGGGACTGGCCCTCGGCGCTTTGGGACTGGTGCACTGGGGCCCCGTGCTCGTTGCGGGCCTGACCATCGCTTCGATCACCTGGGGCGGGTTGCTAGGAACATTCCTATTGGGGTTCTGGAATCGCCGAGCGAACAGTGCCGGAGCGATCGCCGGAATGCTGGCCGGCATTGTAGCCATGATCGCGGTGAATCGCCACACCCCGCTGGCATGGACGTGGTTCGTCCTGGTTGGCACAGCAATCACATTTTCAGTTGGATCCTTAGTAAGCGCGGTAACCCCGCGTGAATCGCACTCGTAGATACTCTCTTGGAGATCAGCAAATTGGCCGACGATTGGGTTGCTGAGCATCGTAGCCCCGACAATCGTGTCGGAAAAAACTAGAAACCGCGAGAACATTTAAAAAATTCAAGAACGGGACCCCATTGAACCCAATCGCCAACACGCAGAGTAAACCGCTGGACTTGGTGCGCGAGCTAGGCCCGTGGGCGGCCATGTCGATTGTGGTGGGCACCATGATCGGCACCGGAATTTTCATTATTCCCGCGCAGATGGCCCGCGCAGCAGGGACCGTGCCAGTGGTGTTTGCGGCGTGGTTGGTGGGCGGGGCGCTGTCCCTTTTTGGCGCGCTGGCCTACGCCGAGCTGAGCGCGGCATTGCCCGAAGCAGGCGGCGAGTACGCATTTCTGAGCCGGGCCTACGGACCCAGTTGGGGATTTTTATTTGGGTGGATGCACTGCATCGTCGGCTCGCCCACTTCGATTGCGACGATCGCCGCAGGTTTCGCGCGCTTCTGCGGATTCTTATTTCCAGCGGCCGCGGCTTCCCTATTCGCTGTAAAGATCCCTCTGCCGTTCGCGGCCGCAGCGTACGACTTCCGATTTACCTGGGCCCAGCCGGTAGCGGTGGCGGCGATCGTGGGCATCACCACGATCAATTATTTAGGCGTGCGCCTCGGCGGGCGATTTCAAGTGGCGCTCACCGCGATCAAGGTGGCAGTAATACTGGCGGTGATTGCGATTGGGTTTTGGCCTGGGCGTCTACTGCACGTGAATGTGGATCTTCACGGCGTGGTGGAAACCACAGCAGGCGCGGGAATCCATTCCTATTTTTCCGGATTTTTGGTGGCCCTGGTGGCTACGCTGTGGGCGTACGACGGCTGGAACAACCTGCCGCTAGTAGGTTCGGAGATCGTTCGTCCGGAAAAAAATATTCCGCGGGCGCTGATCGGCGGCGTGGCCGCGGTGGGCGTCCTGTACATGGCGGTAACCGCGGCATGCTTTCACGTTCTGCCGTTTAATCGCGTGGCCGCGTCAGCGCACGTGGTGTCCGATGTAATGACGCGGGTGCTGGGATACGGCGCCGCGGCGTGGCTGACCGCAGCGATGATCATCTGCGCGCTGGGCGCGCTGAATTCCTCGATATTGACGAACGCGCGCGTGGACTACGCCATGGCCCGCGACGGCCTGTTCTTCCGATTCGTGGCGGGCGTGAACCCGAAATATCGAACGCCGGCCCGCGCGCTGGTGTTTCAAGGATGCTTTGCGTCAATCCTGGCGCTAAGCGGAACTTTCGAGGATCTCTACAGCCTCTACATTTTTGCAGCTTGGATTTTCTACGTGCTAGCAGTAGGCGCAGTATGGATGCTACGCCGAAAAGAACCGAATCTGCCTCGCCCATATCGCACCTGGGGCTACCCAGCTCTGCCGGTCCTATTCGTGGTGGGATCGCTGCTGGTGATCGGAGACGTGTTAGCAGCGCATCCGTACCGCTGCCTGGCAGGAACCGCGCTAACCCTCTCCGGCCTAATTTTCTACCGCCACTGGGAAAAACGCGCACCAACGAAAATTCCACTTTGCCATAGCCGTTAGCCGCAGCCGGTAGATTTTGACTTCGCGGTTCCATGGTTTAACGCTCTTATCCGTTCCGGGTGCCCCATTCTTCCCAGTGTGCCCCATTCTTCCCAGTGTGCGGTAGCACTGTCTTTGCGCGAAGGCACACCGGAAGGGTGGGCGTTTAGACCTCCACGAACGTGTAAAAGAAACCCTACCACCCGATTTTGAAGCATTCGCTCTCCAAAATTTCTCCACTAAATTAGCGCGCCACGCGCCGCGCGAATGCCGGTGGCACACTCGCCACAATGTCCGCCCAATCGGGCGCCAGAAGCGGCGCGAGCATCTCCAATCCATCCGCCAGCCGCGGCCCCGGACGCGAAAAATACCCGTTCGCGTCCACCGCAAAGATCCGGCCTTCCCTCACCGCGGGAATGCGCTCCCAGCCCGCGGGGAGCGCCAGTTTCTGGAACTCGTCCGCCGCGCGGTCCACTCCATACCCACACGGCATCACCAAAATCACATCGATCGGCGCCTCAACAATGCGCCGCCACGGCACCCGGAACGACGGTTCGCCCGGAATCCCCAGCACATCGCGCCCACCCGCCCGCGCGACCATCTGCGGAGTCCAGTGGCCCGCTAGGTACGGCGGATCAAGCCATTCTAGACACAGCACGCCGGGAATCGGGCTCTGCATGGCAGTTCGCTGCTCAACCGCGGCAATCCGCGCCTTCAACTCACCAGCCAGCCGATCCGCCTCGCCGACGCGTCCCGCTGCGCAACCAATTTTTCGAATATCCTCCCACACGTCAGCTAAGGTGTGCGGCGATAGCGACAGCACTCGAGGAATTTTCTCGAACCGCGTGAGCGCGTCAGCCAGATCGCCCGGCCCCGCCGCGCAAACGTGGCACAAATCCTGGGTAATGATCAGATCCGGCTCCAGCGAGCGCAGCAGCTCGGCGTCAACCGAATAGAGAGCCTCGCCGGCAGCGAGGATCTCCCGCACCTGCGCGTCGATCTCCGCCGCGGCCACACGGGAATCGACGCGCGGCCGCACCAGCACCGGTTTTCCGGCGGCTTCCGCCGGGAAATCGCACTCGTGCGTCACACCCACCACCGAATCCGCAAGCCCCAGTGCAAACAACACTTCGGTAGCCGACGGAAGTAGTGACGCGATTCGCATGGTCTGTGGCGCTACGTTAAGATTTTTCCTTATTGGAAAGCGAACGATAAGTTTTCAAAACGGTAGCCGCAAGTTCTCCCCCCCGGCTAGTGTTTCAAGCTGTTTGTAGATTTCGGCATGGTGGTAGGCGTCTTTCCTCCCCACATCGACCACAGCGATAGCTTTAAGGTCCTCAAAGACTTGATAGATAGCCCGGTAGTCGTCGTGGTGAAAGCTGCGGTACTGCCCCAAATCGCCGCTTAATGGTACAGAACATCCGATGGGAAACTGGAATTGTCCTCTCGAATTCTTGCTTGAGCGCATTGCGTACGTTCTTGGGAAGTCTCTTCACGTCGCCCAGCGCTTCCCGCTTGAACTGGGAACAGTACACGAGCTAGTCCTCCCGGAACGCTTGCTCGAAGGAATGTAGCTTGCCGAGCCGTGTATTTTCTTCGAGCGGCGCAGCGGCGCGAATGATCTGCTCGAGGAGTTTTCGATCTGTTGTGATCTCCAACGTTTCCGTTAACGACTTTAAGCTCGTGACCAGCTCATCAAAATACTTCTTGTCGAGTAACACTCGTTCATCTTCGCTATCGCGTGCAGAGATTTCAACCACGGTGCAGTTTTCCGCCTGATCCAATTTCGCTCGGAGATTGTCGCGAAACTCTGTCCCATTCACTCGGACTGTTTTTGGATGGGTCAGCGCCAACCCCGTCATGGGGATTCTCCGTTTCGTACGTTAGCAACGTACAATTCGTACGACTAAAGGTGTACGGCTACCAGGCCATTTCGTCAATCCTTAGCATTCCCTGGTTTTCACAGCCATGTCCAAATGTCCACCGAAGCGATCCTTTCCACTAGCCCCGACGCGGTGCTAGGGTCCAGTGCAAGGAGCGAAGCCAATGCCCGCACCAGGATCAGTCTTGTAACCGCAAACGGGCTCAGTGACGGTACCCCTAACGAAACCCGAGAAACCAACCGCTACAATTGCAGAGATTTGAATTGCCACGGATCTGATTCTAAAAGAGAAACAAGTTCTGAAAGCCACAAATTACGCCTTTTATCGATAGATCAGATACTTAGCGCGGATCGCCCGGAAAGCGTCGATGTCTGCCGACCAGTCCAGCATGATCGCTGCAGGCGAGGTCCCCTGCTTCAGGAGCTCCACGGTCACTCCGGAGCCAAGCAACACCAGGGTGCGGTCGATCGCGAACTGATCGGGATAAAGTTTCCAGAGGGTGGACGCAATTTCCAGGCCCATTAGCATTGAGTTTAGCGATTGGCGGTCGGTGATGATCACGCTGACGCCCTCGCAGAGCTGGCCCTTGTACAGGCCGTCGTTCGGCACGAAGCGGGTAGGAACGAAGCGAACGCCTGGGATGAACCGCTGGTTGAGCGCGTCGGCTAGTTCGCGGGCGTGGGCCCAGGGTGCGCCCAGAATTTCGAGCGGGGTGTTGGTTCCGCGGCCAACGGAAACGCCGCCGGCCTGCAGGATTTCGATGCCGGGATAAATCAGCGACGCGTTCAGCGTTCGGAGGTTCGGAGATGTCGGGAGCCACAACAGGCCGGTGACGTCGTATGTGGCGCTGCGCGGCCAATCGTTCATAGCGATTACGTGCAGGTCGGCGCCAATTTTGTTTTCGGCGTTAAACATTTGGGCCAGCTCACCGAGCGTCATGGCGTAGCGGACTGGCATGGGGAAATAGGCGGTGTAGCTCAGGCGGCCGGGGTCGAGCATCGGACCTTCGATCACTTCGCCGCCGAGGGGATTGGGACGGTCGAGGACGAAGAACGGGATGTGCCACGCAGCCGCTTCCTCCATGCAGAAGCCCATGGCTGCGGTGTAGGTGTAGAAGCGAACGCCAGCGTCCTGAATATCGAATACCAGCGCATCGACGCCGCGAAGCATCTCAGGTGTGGGGCGCCTGGTATCGCTATAAAGGCTGTAGACGGGGAGACCGGTGGCGGCGTCCGTGCTGGATTTCAGTTGGGAATCGGCAAGCCCTTCGATGCCGTGTTCTGGGCTGAACAGCGCGACCAGCTTCACGCCTTCGGCCTTGGCCAGAACGTCGATGGTGCGGCGGCCTAGCGAATCGATGCCGGTTTGATTGGTGATCAGACCAACGTGCTTGCCCTGCAGAGGAGCAAAGTGCTGCGCTTCGAGAACGTCAATTCCCGTTTGCGTATGCACGTTTGCGGGAAGCGGTGCGGTCCCAGAAGCCGAGTGTCCCGCGCCCACGCCGCGTTCGATCGCCGAAGGCGCCGAGGCGTTGGGCGAAACGCCTACGCTGGCAGCCACCACGGTCGCGACTTTGGATCGCAGGCTGGAGATGGCTGGGCGCCGGTACGGGTGTACGGAGTTAGTGAGCAGCACGACGAATGTGCGGCTCTCGGGATCGATCCACACCGAAGTGCCCGTAAAGCCGGTGTGGCCGTAGGAACCAATCGGGAAAAGTTCGCCGCGCGGCGAGGAAAAAGTGGAATCGATGTCCCACCCGTAGCCGCGGAGCGACGGAACCCATGGAGGATTTTCCTTCAGGATCATGCGCTCGACCGTCTCGGCCGAGAAAATTCTCCGGACGGCGGCCTGACTAGGGCCGCCGGCAATGGCGCCATCGTCGAGCATCATCTGGCAGAATCGTGCGAGATCGTCGGCGCTGGAAAAAAGGCCAGCGTTTCCGGCAACGCCGCCCATAGCGCGCGCGGTGGGATCGTGAACCTCGCCGCGCAGCACGTGGCCCTTGCCGGAGCCAGGTTGTTCACCCGGGGGCAAATCGATTTCTTCCGTGGGGGCGATTTGCGGAATCCAGTCCTTGGGTGGCAGGAAGCGAGTGTGGGTCATGCGCAGCGGGCCATAAAACATGCCATCAGCGTAGCGGTCCAATGGCTCGCCAGCGACGCGCTCCACCAGCTTTCCGAGCACGATATATCCGGTATCGCTGTACTCGAAGCGCATCCCGGGAGGCGCAAGAAGGCTCTCGTCGCAAATCTCTTTCCACAGTGCGGCAGCGCCTGCCTGCGCCGCGGATATGGGAGGATCGGGAGCGAGCCCGGCAGTATGGGTAAGCAGCATGCGCAGAGTGATCTGATCTTTGCCGTGCGAGGCGAATTCCGGCAGGTAGCGCACCACCGGATCGTTGATGCGCAGCTTGCCGTCTTCGACCAGTTTCACGATGGCCGGAGCGGTGGCAATTACCTTGGTGAGGGAGGCCAGATCGAAAATCGTCTCCGGCGTCATCGGCTCGCGGGCAGGCAGGATGGCGCGGTCGCCAAAGGCCTTGCGATAAATGACGCGGCCGCGCTGACCCACCACCAGAACTGCTCCGGGAATCTCGCCGTTGTCGATCGACCGGTGCACCACATCGTCGAGCTCGGCGAGCTTCTGCGCTGAGACCGAGATATTTGCTTCACCAGTTGCTCGTGCGGGACGCGGCGCTTGGGCAAACAGCACGGTGGCGCTCAGTACCGCCAGGAAAATCGCGAGGACGGCGCGATGGGATGGAAACACGCACACGGGCGTTCGATTGTTTGGCATCAACCCCTGTGTTATATACAGCGAAGGAGCGCAGCGTCAACCTGATAGCCTGCCAACGGAAAATGAGGTATCGCCGGCTGCTGCTGCTCACTATCCCTCTGCTCATGACAATCTCCGGTCACACCCAACAACTTGACACCGTGAAGCCCGCGTCCGCGCCGCCCGCCGATGAACGATGGGTGTCGCAGACGCTCGAGAAAATGAGCCTGCGCGAAAAACTGGGCCAATTGCTGATGGTGACGGTGGCCGGCCAATTCACCCCGGTCGAGAGCCTGGAATACAAAGAGCTGGTGCGCGAAGTGGTGGAAAACCACGTGGGCGGTTTTATTTTGATCACCCAGCGCGGCGGCTTGGGGATTATCCGTGCGGAAGTGTATCCGACCGCGGTGATTGTGAACCAGCTACAGGAACTCGCGACAGTGCCGCTGCTGATCGGCGCGGATTTCGAGCGCGGGACCGGCATGCGTCTGGACGAAGGAACCAGTTTTCCATTCGCCATGGCGGTAGCGGCGGCGGACGATCCGCGCGACGCCTACACCGTGGGAAAAGTGACCGCGCTTGAAGCGCGGGCGGCCGGTTTGCAATGGATCTTTGCACCGGACGCGGACGTCAACGACAATCCCGACAATCCGATCATCAATACGCGCTCATTTGGAGAAGACCCGCAGCGAGTAGCGGAATTCGTGAAACAGTTCGTCCGCGGCGTGGAAGAAAATGGCGGCTTGGCGACCGCAAAACATTTTCCCGGGCATGGAGATGTAACCACCGATTCGCATCTGGGTCTGCCGACGGTGCCGGGAAACCGGCAGCGGCTGGAAACCGTGGAGCTGGTGCCGTTCCGCTCCGCCATTGAGGCCGGAGCGAGCACGATCATGACTGGGCATCTGGCGGTGCCTGCGTTTGAGCCGGATACCACCGTGCCGGCCACCCTGTCCCCCAATATTTTGACCGGCTTGCTGCGAAAAGAATTGGGATTTGAGGGCCTAGTGGTTACCGACGCGCTGGACATGGGTGGAGTGACCACCGCGTACACCCCGGGCGAAGCGGCGGTGCGCACCGTGCTGGCGGGCGCGGACGTGTTGCTGATGCCGCCGTATCCGGATGCGGCGCTGGCGGGATTAGTGGACGCAGTGGAAAGTGGCCGGATTTCGACGGCGCGCATCGATGATTCGGTGCGGCGAATCTTGCGCGCCAAATCGCGCCTGGGTCTGGCAGCGCAGCGGACCGTGGACGTCAACGCCATCAACAAGAACTTCGGCCGGCCGGAATTTGAGGCGCAGGCCGCAGACATCGCCGATCGCGGAATCACGTTGCTGCGCGACGATGCGCATCTGCTTCCCATCGATGCAACTCAGGTGCGGCGGGTGCTCCTGGTGGCGATTTCAGGCGATCCGGACGCATATCCCGGCGGCGACCTGGAGCAGGAAATTCACCTGCAAGTGGATCACCTGACGGTCTTGCGCGCAGACACCCAGTACGATCCGGTGGAGGCCCTCCATTTGCCCCCGCCGGGGAGTTACGATCTGGCGATTGCCGCGGTGTTCGTGCGCGTGGCGGACCGTAAAGGCAGCGTGGGGCTGCCGGACAATCAAGCCGCGGTAATCGAGCAGTTGCTAGCGGCAGGCAAGCCAGTGATCGTCGCAGCCTTTGGAAGTCCCTATCTAGTGCAGCGTTTTCCAACCGCTAAAACTTGGATCGCTTCGTTCAGCACGCCGGACGTATCGCAGCAGGCGATGGGCCGTGCATTATTTGGGCAGACTGCAATCGCCGGAAAAATTCCGGTGACCGTCCCAGGCGTGGTGAAGCGCGGCGACGGACTACGGGTGGCCGCGGAGCCGATGACGCTGCAGCCTGCGCCTGCCGACTGGGATACAAAGCTGGCCGCCGCGTATCGCATATTGGATCACGCGGTGAAGGAGAAGGCGTTTCCGGGTGGCGTGCTGGCAGTGGGATGGAAAGGCCGCTTGGCCGTGCATGCTTTCGGGCGGCTCACCTATCACCGCGATTCGGACGCGGTGACGCCGGACACAGTGTACGACGTAGCGTCGCTGACCAAGCCGGTGGTGACCACCACCGAAGTAGCGATGCTGACGGAGGACGACCGCATCCCGCTCGATGCGCCGATCGCGCGGTACTTGCCCGAGTTTATGACCGCGACGGCGAGCGATCCGAATCCCGGCTGGCGCGCGCGGGTGACCGTCCGCCAATTGTTGCTGCACACCTCGGGACTGCCGGCGCATCGCGCGTATTTCCAGCAGGCGCGGGATCGCCGCGAAGTGTTGCGGGCGATTTTCGCCGAGCCGCTGGTGGCCGAACCCGGCAGCAAAGTGGAGTATTCGGATCTGGGTTTCATCCTGCTGGGCGAGATCGTCACGCGGCTCACTGGCGAGCCGCAGGATCGTCTGGCGCACGATTCGATTTTCGAGCCGCTGGGGATGAGCGGTTCCACATTTAATCCCCCGGCGAAGTTGCGCGAGGAAATTGCGCCGACCGAAGACGGAAGCGAATTTCGTAAGGGACTGATGCGGGGCGAAGTGAACGACGGAAACGCCTGGGCCATGGGCGGGGTCGCCGGACACGCCGGATTGTTTTCAACCGCCCCGGATATCGCGGCGTTCGCGCAGATGATGCTGAACGGCGGAATCTACGAGCATGATCGGCTGCTGCGGCGCGCGACGGTAACCGAGTTCACGACGCCGGTGGTCACCGATAAGACGCCGCGGGCGCTGGGATGGGATGTTCCGACGGCGGATTCGTCTTCCGGCAAATGCTTTTCGGCGAGCGCCTACGGCCACCTGGGATTTACCGGCACTTCGCTGTGGATCGATCCGGTGCGCAGTGTTTTCGTGGTGCTGCTGACCAACCGGGTGCATCCGAGCGCGGCCAACGATAAAATTCGCAAGGTCCGGCCCGAAGTTCACGACGCGGTGATGGAAGGCCTGGGTCTGGCGCCCACCGCCGGTGCGCGCTAGGCAGCCGGGCGCAGCCGCGCTTGTTGGCACACTCCGCACACCCATCCGCATCCACGGTTAATTCCTGCGTTCCCTAACCCATATAATCTTTGTGGTGAAAACCCGGCACGCACAATCGTCCGCGACGGAGGGTCGCAACCCTCGCACGCGTGACCTCGACCGGAAATCTACCCTCAAAATCCTTCAGGCTCTGAACCGCGAGGATCGAGGTGTAGCGGAAGCGGTGCGCCGGGAATTGCCGGCGATTGCGCGCGCGGTGGAGTTGGTGGTGAAAGCGTTTCAGCGCGGCGGGCGGCTCTTCTACGTGGGAGCAGGAACCAGCGGCCGGCTGGGGACGCTGGATGCATCGGAAATACCGCCCACATTCGGAAGCAGTCCGAAAATGGTGCAGGCGTTGATGGCGGGCGGCCCCAAGGCGTTGGTGAAATCGGTGGAAGGCGCGGAAGATTCAGCGGCGCAGGGGAAGAAGGATCTGGCGGCGCGCGGGCTGACGTCGCGCGATGTGGTGGTGGGAATTGCGGCCAGCGGCTCGACGCCATACGTGCTGGGAGCGCTGGAATTGGCGAAGCAGCGCGGGGCGGGGACGATCGGGCTGACGTCCAACCGAAAGTCGGCGATCGCGCGGCATGTGAAAATATTAATCGCGCCGGAGACTGGACCGGAAGCGATCAGCGGATCGACGCGGATGAAGGCCGGTACCGCGCAGAAATTGGCCCTGAACATGCTTTCAACTACGTCGATGATCCGGCTCGGATATGTGTACGACAACTGGATGATCAATGTGGTGCAGTCGAATGCGAAGTTAAAGAGACGCGCAGTAAAGATATTGGAGCAAGCGGCGGGGTTGCAAGCGCGTACCGCGGAACACATCATGCGTCAAGCGGGAGACGATTTGCGGGTGGCCTTGGTCATGGCGAAAACCAACGAGGATAGTGGGCGCGCGAAATCCCGGCTGGCCAAGGCTGGGGGCAACGTACGCTCGGCGATCGCGGCGTCGGCACTCAGCGGCCGACGGACCGCCGGAACGGGAGCAGGGCCAAAACCCTGACACATGGATAGATTCAAAATTTCGGGAGGTACGCCGCTGGCGGGCACCGTGCAGATCAGCGGCGCGAAGAATGCGGCCCTGCCGGAGATGGCGGCCGCTCTGTTGACGCCGGAAACGGTGCACCTGAAGAACGTGCCGAAGGTGCGCGACATCATCACCATGGCCAAGCTGCTGGCGCACATGCGCGCGAAGGTGCAGAGTCCGGACCTGCCGCCGAGCGAATGCATAATCGCAGCGGAGACGATTTCGCATATCGAAGCGCCGTACGAATTGGTGAAGACCATGCGGGCGTCGGTGCTGACCCTGGGGCCGCTCGTGGCGCGGTTCGGTTACGCCCGAGTATCGCTGCCGGGAGGGTGCGCGATCGGTTCACGGCCGATCGATCTGCACATTCAGGCGCTGGAAAAAATGGGCGCGAAAATCGTGGTGGATCACGGGTACGTCGAGGCACGGGTGGAGCGGTTGCACGGAGCCGAAATTCACTTCGATAAGATCACCGTAACTGGGACGGAGAATATTCTCACTGCGGCGGTGCTGGCAGAGGGCGAGACGATTTTGCACAACGCGGCGCTCGAGCCGGAAGTGGTCGATCTGGCCGTGCTGCTGACAAAGATGGGCGCGAAGATCGAGGGCGCGGGAACGTCGACGATTCGGGTGCAGGGAGTTTCCAAGCTGCACGGGGCGACGCACACGGTAATCCCGGACCGGATCGAGACGGGGACGTTTTTGGTGGCCGCGGCGATTACCGGCGGTGAGTTGACGCTGACAAACTGCGAGCCGAAGCATCAGGACGCAGTGGTGCGGAAGCTGGCTGGGTGCGGGGTGCAGATACGTCAAGTGGACGCTTCTACCTTACACGTTCGCGCGGGCAAGAAATTGGTCGCCGCGGATATGACCACCGAGGAGTACCCGGGATTTGCTACGGACATGCAGGCGCAGTATATGGCGCTGGCGACGCAGGCGGAAGGAACATCGCGGATCACCGAAACAATTTTCGAGAACCGCTTCCTGCACGCCAGCGAGATGATGCGCATGGGCGCAAAAATAACCATCGATGGACGCGAGGCCCTGGTGCAGGGGCCCGCGCCGCTTACCGGCGCGACGATCATCGCGTCGGACCTGCGCGCCAGCGCAGGGTTGGTGCTAGCAGCGCTGGTCGCCGACAACACCACTTGGATTGAACGAATCTACCACCTGGATCGTGGATACGAGCGCCTGGAAGAAAAGTTGAAGTCAGTCGGAGCACGCATCCAGCGCGTTTATGAGGCTTAGCTGATTCGCACATCGCGCGCCTGGATGGTTTTGCGCTTTGCGCCTTCCCTACCAGGAATGGTTGGGCCACAACGGCGGGGCTTGTGGATCTCGCCGTCCCTCAGTTTTTGTTTCAGACATTTAGATCGAAGTCGTAGATTCTTTCTTGAACACCAAACAAATTCAGCGACGATGGGGGGCGCTGAGCGAACCGAAGTGGGCGCTCCAGGTGTCGATTTCACACCTAACCGCTCGAACGCTACCAGTGTCTGTTGACAAGCCGCCGCCCTTTATAGATCCCGGAAAAACATAACCCCCGAAAAACCGAGTGCTGGTTCGGGGACACTCGTATGTCGTTACGCCCACCCATCCCAAAAGATGGGAAGAGTGGAACCCGGAAAAGAAAAAGCTGTCGAACCGCAAGACGTAAAATCGAACAGCATAAAAAAGGGGAGGCGCGGTTAGCGTCTCCCCTTTTTACTTACGAAGCAACTTCTATTCCCGAACCGGGCTGCTGCTTACTCGTTGCCTTGGGTTGGCTCCGGCGCGGCGGCGATGGCTGCGGCTGCCCCTGCCGGGGCTGCTTTGGCCATTTTGTCGCGTTGTTCGCGGAGGATGGCTTTGCGGCTTAGGCGGATTTTGTTGCCTTCGATGGCTAGCACTTTCACCATTACCTGGTCGCCTTCTTTCAGTTCGTCGCGAACGGCGCGTACGCGCTGTTCCGCGATTTCGCTGATGTGCAGCAAGCCGTCGGTGCCGGGGAAAATCTCGACGAAAGCGCCGAACTCCGCCAGGCGGACCACTGTGCCTAGATAGGTCTTGCCGATCTCGGCGGTAGCGGTGACGTCGCGGATCATCTTGAGAGCGGTCTCCGCGGACTTGCCGTCGCTGGCAAATACGTGGACCCGGCCATCGTCCATGACGTCGATCTTGACGCCGGTGGCTTCGGTGATCGCGCGAATCTTCTTGCCCCCCGGTCCGATCAGGTCACGAATCTTGTCGGTGGCAATCTGGAGCATGAAGAGGTGTGGAGCATACGGCGAAATGGTGGTGCGCGCCGTATTAATCGTGGCTTCCATGGTGTCCAGAATCTGGAGGCGGGCCTTGCGGGCCTGCGCTAGTGCTTCACGCATCATGGGAATGCTGACGCCGCCGACCTTGATATCCATCTGGAGGGCGGTAATTCCCTCGCGCGTGCCGGCTACTTTGAAGTCCATGTCGCCGTAATGATCTTCGGCGCCGGCGATGTCGGTGAGGATTGCGTACTTCTCACCTTCCACCACCAAGCCCATGGCGATACCGGCGCAAGGCGCTTTCAGCGGAACGCCGGCATCCATCAGGGCCAGAGAACCGCCGCAGACGGTAGCCATCGAGGACGAACCATTGGATTCCAGAATGTCGGAAACCAGGCGCATGGCGTACGGGAAACTCTCTTCGGTGGGCAAAAGGTTGATCAGCGCCCTTTCGGCCAGCGCGCCGTGTCCGATTTCGCGGCGGCCCGGTCCGCGAAGGAACTTCACTTCGCCGACGGAAAAGGGCGGGAAATTGTAATGGAGCATGAAGCGCTTGAAGGCATCGTGCTCGAAGAGCAGATCCAGGCGCTGCTTATCTTCCTTGGTGCCCAGGGTGACCGTGGCCAGGGCCTGGGTCTCGCCGCGGGTGAAGAGCGCGGAGCCGTGGACGCGGGGAAGAACGCCGATTTCGCAGGTGATCTGCCGAATCTGATCGAACGCGCGAGCATCGGGACGGCGGTTATGGGTGATGATGTCATCCCGGAAATAGTGTTCGCGGAGGCGCTCCAGAGCGCGGGTGGCGAGCTTACGGCGTTCCAAATCCTCGGCGGGAATGGTCTCGAGTACGGCTTTCTTGACCGCATCGACGATCGCGTAGCTTTCGGTCTTGGCGTACTTCTTGGTGTCCAGACCATCGTGCAAGCGGGTGCCAAATTCCTTTTCGATTTGGTGGAACAGGTCCTGGTCGAAAGCAGGAGGGGTGACCGTGCCCTTCTTGGGCTGAATCTTGGCGTGCAGTTCGCGAACGGCGAAGACGATCTTCTTAATCGCTTCGTGAGCGAAGGCCAGAGCATCGGCCACGGTGCCCTCGGAGACTTCCAGGGAGCCGGCTTCGACCATCACGATGGCGTCCTCGCTGCCGGCGACGATCAGGTTCATGCTGCTGATCTTCTGCTCGGCGACGGTGGGGTTGATGGTCAGCTTGCCTTCGATCTGTCCGACGCGCACGCAGGCGATCGGGGTAACGAACGGAATGGGGGAGCAGTACAGAGCGGCGGCAGCGGCGGTAACACCGATGACGTCGGGGTCATTTTCGCTGTCGGCGGAAAGGACCATGGCGACGATTTGGGTCTCGTTGGACCAGCCCTCGGGAAAGAGCGGGCGCAGGGGCCGATCGATCAGGCGCGAGGTGAGAATCTCGCGCTCCGAGGGGCGTCCTTCGCGCTTGAAGAACCCACCAGGAATCTTCCCGGCGGAGTAGGTGTACTCCCGATAATCCACGGTGAGCGGCAGAAAGTCTTTTTCGGTGGCCTTGGAATCCATGCAGGCAGTGGCCAGGACCACGGTATCGCCGTAGCGGCACACGACCGAACCGTGGGCTTGCTTGGCCATTTTTCCGGTTTCGAGTAAGAGCGGGCGCCCACCGAGATCAACACTAACTTGATGCTGTGACATAACTTATACATCCTCCGTCCCGATCCATCGGGACTAATTCAGATACGAGAGAAACTCCCGTTGTGTTTGGGAAGAGAAATAGGCAGGGCAAAAGCGAGGAGACCAGCAGGCAAACGAACGTGCGTAACGTGGCCCGGCAAGAGCCCACCAACCACCGGCGAAGCATCGCTTGAGTGAAGGGGAAAACGGTCGGTAAGACCGTCTAAAAACGCCAGGTTACTTGCGCAAACTAAGTCGTTCGACAATCTCGCGGTACCGATCCGGCTCACGTCGATTCAGATAATCAAGCAGCCTTCGGCGCTTATTGACCATCATAATAAGTCCGCGCCGGGACGCATGATCTTTGGCATGGGAGCGCAAATGAGTCGTCAAGTAGCTGATCCGTTCGCTCAGCAGTGCAATCTGCACTTCTGGCGAGCCGGTATCACGGACATGTACACGATACTGCTCGATTAGTCCTACCTTGGCTGCGCTCACTCACTTACCCCCTTGATCTGAATCTCCGCACACCCTCTCTACGCTATTTATCTCTTCTGACCTAACGAGCCTATCACACGCCAGCGGCCACAGACAATGAAATTTGGGGGTGGGTTGGGGGTGGGCCAAGGTTGCGGAAATGCGGATGTTTTGGGCGGACAGTGGACGCTCTTCCATGGCGACGGCAATCACGACGCGTTCAAATCGCTTACAATCTTTCCTGCAAACAAATCAGATGATTCGCACATGTGAAGGAGAATCCCATGAATGCCGCGGTCATCCATGCTTTCGATGCCCCGCTATACCTCGTTTGCCGATCCGGTTGCCGAAAAGAGCGAGAAGCTTGTGAAGGTGATCGCCGCGGGGCTGCACCCAATCGTGAAGTCGCTGGCGAATGGCACTCACTACGGCTGCACTGAAGTACTACCGTTTATTCCTGGAGTGGATGGAGGGACGGCTGCAGGACGGCACGCGGGTCTATTTCGGATCTGCGCGTCGTCCGTACGGCACTTTTTCGGAACTCGCGGTGGCGCCGGACTGGATTTGCTTGCCACCGCCCGAAGGGCTGGATGAGGTGACCGCGGCGGGAATCGCAAACCCGGGGATGTCTTCGTGGGCGGCGCTTTCGGCACGAGCGAAGTTTGTCGCCGGAGAAAGCGTGCTCATCCTGGGGGCCACCGGAGCGGCCGGGCAGATGGCGGTACAGATTGCCAAACGGCTGGGCGCACGGCGGGTGGTGGCCGCTGGCCGTAATCCGCAAGTGCTGGAGAGGCTGCAGGGCCTGGGTGCGGACGCGGTGATTTCACTCAAGCAGGAGCATGGGCTACTGGTGTCCGCATTTCGGAGCGAGCTCGCCGAGGCGGGGGTGGATGTGGTGCTCGACTATCTGTGGGGTCGTCCGGCACAGAGCGTCCTGGAAACAATTTCTGAAAAAGGACTGAAGCACAAGACATCTCGAATTCGGTTCATTCAGGTTGGGCAGAGCGCGGGCCGGACCATCTCGCTGGCCGCCGCTACCCTGCGCAGTTCAGGGCTGGAGCTTTTGGGAGCGGTTACGGCAGCGCGTCGCTGGACGAGATCATGAAAGCGGTGGGAGACTTTTCTAAGGTAGCGGCGGCAAAACCGTTTCAGACCGACATCAAGACAGCGCCACTGCGGGATGTGGAGTCGCTCTGGAACAGCTCGGGAGATGGTGTGCGGTTGGTTTTTCAGCCTTAGCTGCGGCGACGAGGGATCCCGCCAAGTGCCTGAATGCTATCGGTGCGTAGGTCCTCTAATGTATAGATAGGAGCAAACGATCGATGAAAACTACCGGCAATACGATCTTGATTACGGGCGGTGGCTCTGGCATCGGCCGAGGACTTGCTGAGAAATTTCAGGCGTTGGGGAACCAAGTGATCATCGCTGGGCGTCGCAAGCAGGCGCTCGATACGACCACCGCCGCCAATCCGGGGATGAAGTCGGCGACACTGGACATTGAAAACGCCGCTAACATCCGGGTGTTTGCGGCGCAGCTAGCGAAAGATTATCCGACGCTAAACGTGCTGATCAATAACGCGGGAATCATGCGGCCGGAAATATTGAAGAAGCAACAGGACGACCTGGCCGACGCCGAAGCCATCGTTGCTACCAATTTGCTGGGGCCAATTCGTCTGACCGCTGCCCTGCTGCCGCTCCTGCAGAAACAGCCGCATTCCACGATCATGACCGTCTCGTCCGGGCTAGCGTTTGTTCCGCTGGCGCTGACGCCGACGTATTGCGCCACTAAGGCGGCGATCCATTCGTACACGAAGTCGATTCGCTATCAGCTGAACGCGACGAATACGGAGGTTTTGGAACTGGTACCGCCGTACGTGCAGACCGATCTGATGGGCGGAGCTTCCGATCCTCGAGCCATGCCGCTGGATAAATACATCGCCGAAGTGATGGAGATTTTGAAGAACCAGCCTGCGTCTGGCGAGATCTGCGTGGAAACTGTGAAGCGTCTGCGGTTCGCTTCGGAGAACGGCAGTTTTGACGCGGTGTTCAATGGCCTGAACGACGCGATGACCAAGGCGGCGCTGTAATTTTGTTGAGGAGCCGCGAGACTCTGGGCTCAGAGTTGGGTGGCGTTTCTGACGTGGGAAGGCCTAGCGGTTTAGAGTCGCCGCCAGGAGTGGCTGCGCCACAACATCCACTGCTTTTTATAGCGTAGGCGAATCATCGCCCATCAGGGCGCGGCGGACAATCTTGATGGGTGGGAAGCCTTGCTTCATGAAGTCGTTGTGGAATGTCTCCAGCGAGAACGCGGAACCTTGTTTTTTCTTCAGGTCTTCGCGCATTTTCAGAATTTCCAGTTTTCCTAGCGTGTAGTAGAGGTAGGTGGGATCGGAAGTGCCGCGTTTGGTTTCTACCATGCCCGCCTCGTGCGATTGATAGCCTTCCTTCACGAAGAAATCAATTCCCTGCTCGAAGGTCATGTGGCCGGTGTGCATTTCGATTCCCACCACGAAGCGGGCATCGCGCAATAGCGCGTCCTGCAATTGGCCGAGGCGCAGGAGTTTGGCTTCGTGGGCGTCCTTGGCGCCGGCGCCGGGCTGGCCGTAGCCTTCGTCGAGCATCATCTGCTCGCAGTAGTGGGCCCATCCCTCGGCGTTAGACGCTGCTCCAATCAGCTTGCGAATTTTGCTGGGCGCCTGGGCCATCCACAGGAACTGGATATAGTGGCCGGGGTATGCTTCGTGGACAGCAGTGCTGATCACCGTGCCGCGATTGAACTCCGCCATGTGGCCTTCGATCTCTTCCGGGGTGGCGTGCGGCTCGGGCAGGGTGACGTTGAAAAACGCCTCGGTGGCGTGGGTCTCAAACGGCCCCGGGGTATCCATCGACGCAAAGGTGAGAGCGCGCATGAAGGCGGGAGTTTCCTCGACGATCGGGCGAACCTGCGAAGGAATGGTGATGATGTGCTTTTGCTGAATGAAACCAACTAAGGAATCGAAGGTGTCGCGAAAGGTTTGCAGCAAGTGATCGGGGGTGGTGTGGTCGGCGGCGAGCTCCGCGAGTACTTCCTTGGGGGTCTTGGTAGGGTCCACCTCCTTGGCGACGCGTTCGAATTCGGCCTGATTGCGGTGCAGGTCGGCCCTGCCGATCTCGAGCAGGCGGTCCCGGGGGATGTCGACCATTTCGTCGTAGAGCAGTTTTTTCGAGTAGGCGATGGCGCCCAGGCGGAAGTCGCCGTGTGATATCGGAAGCTCGGTGTTTTCGAGCCAGGACTGATAGTCGCCCAGCGCCTTGATCAGCGCGGCATTGGACTGTGCGAAATCCGATTTCACTTGAGGATCGGTGGCTTTCGCGAATGCATCGGGCACGTCATGCTGGAAGAAGTCGATAATGCCGGGAAGCTGCTCGATGGCCACCTGGGTGTAGATGAGCGGAGGATTTTTCAGGTTCTCGCGGGCTGCGGCCAGAGCGGCGGGCATTTGCTTTTCGCGGGCGACCACGGAGCGCAAGCGATCGTCCGGCGAGGCGAAGGTGCGGCTCATGATGGTGAATGCGCTGTTGGTGATCCCGGAGGAGTAAGTGTCGGGATTTTTCTCCCAGGGCCGAATCGTCTCGAGGTTGAGCAAATCCCCGCGAATCGATGAGAGCAGCAACTCGCGGTCGGCGGCGCGACTGGGGTCGAGCGACTTGGGATCGAAGGATTCAACGCGCTTTTCGAATGCGTGCTTGGCGGCGATTTCGCCGTCGACGCCGCGGCGGGAGTAATCCTCGAGTTGGCGGTCATATTGATGGAATCCCGCGCTGGTGGCGACGGTGGGTTGGAACTTGAATTGGACCTGGTCGAAGTATTCGCCCGCCAGAGCATCCCAGTTCGATGCAGCCGAGCTGGGACGCGCGGCGTTCCCCGCGGTCACGCTCAGCAACCCTATGGAAACGACACACAGCAACACGATGAATCCGTGATGTAGTCGCACTCGAACTCCCTTTTTTGCCGGCGTATTTTTCGAGCAGGAATCGGAAGTAGCTCCGGCGCGTTGGTCCTGTTTTGAGACGGTGGGCAATTTTAGTGCGGAAGGGGCGGGGGGCGCAAGCGGTGTGGCACAGCCGTCGTGGCACAGCCACTCCTGGCGGTGCTTGGACCCGAGAGCTTCCCTGGTTAAAGGTCAAAACGCACCGGAAAAGAAGAAGATCGCCGAACCGTAGAAGCGAACCCGTCCCATGCAAACAGTTACGAATGGACCAAAGACAGGAATTCGTCGCGGGTCTGCTTGTTGTCGCGGAAGACGCCTAGCATGGCGCTGGTGGAGGCGATCGAATTCTGTTTTTCCACGCCGCGCATCACCATGCACAGGTGGCGCGCTTCGATGATCACCCCGACGCCCTGAGGGCGGAGATGCTCCTGAATAGCGTTGGCGATGTCGCTGGTGAGGCGCTCCTGAATTTGCAGACGGCGGGCAAACATGTTCACTAGGCGCGCGATCTTGCTCAGCCCGACTACTTTGTCGGATGGAATGTAGGCCACGTGGCATTTGCCGAAGAAAGGCAGCATGTGGTGCTCGCACAGGCTGTGGAGTTCGATGTCTTTGACCACCACCATTTCGTCGTAGCACACGTCGAATACCGCTCCGTTCAGGAGCTTTTCTGCGTCTTCGGTGTAGCCGCTGGTGAGAAATCGCAGCGCCTTCTCGAAGCGCTCAGGAGTCTTCTGCAGGCCATCGCGCTCAGGATCTTCGCCGAGTTGCACGATGATCTTGCGGACCAGGTCCGCGATGCTCTCCTGGCTCTGTGCGGCGGGAGTGAGAATTTGGGTGGAGTCTTTCATAATCGACAGCTCCTTAGGGGTCCTCTTCGTATTCGAAACTGTTGCGCCCGGTTTCTTCGACGCGCACACGTTGTAACCGGGCTATCGGAAATTTTTTCAAGCGGCGAAAAATTTCGATGCACAGGTTTTCGGTGGTGGGTACCTGCGCGCGAAATTCCGGAATCTCTTCGTTCAGAAATTTGTGGTCGAAGGCTTCCAACACATGTTCGTTCACGTAGGGATCGAGATCGGCAAGGTTGGCGATCATGCCGGTGGCCGGATCGACCGACCCGGTGACGGTGACTTCCACAACGTAATTGTGGCCGTGGCCATAGGGATTGTTGCATTTGCCGTAGACACGGCGATTCTCGGCCTCATCGACCTGATCGCTGTGCAAGCGATGGGAGGCGGAAAAGAGATAGCGGCGGCTCAGCGAAAGCTTCAACGGTGGCCTCCGGGCTCGTCCGCGGTGCAATCGACGAACAGGTCAGGCGTCTCGTACAGCCGGACGCGGTCGAGCTTGCCGCGGCGGATCTTCGGCTCCAGGAGCTTCCAAATGGTCGCAGCGATGACTTCGGTAGTGGGAATCTGGCCGGCGAGCTCGGGCACTTCGTAATTGAGGAAGCGGTGGTCCATGCGGTCGCCCACTTCGCGCTCCATAACCTCTTTTAGCTCTTTCAAGTCCAGGACCATTCCGGTGGCGGGGTCGGGCTCCCCGGCGATGGTGACCTCCAGGACGTAGTTGTGCCCATGTCCGTGGGGATTATTGCACTTGCCGAAAATCCGCCGGTTCTCTTCGGGCGAAAAATCCGGGTTGTGATACAAGTGCGACGCGGAAAATTCCATTTTTCGAGTGATTCGAATCATGACATGGGCGCCGGGTATTCTCTTCCCTTCCAGGAAATCACGCCGTGGGTATTCTTCCAGGCCGACGCAATCAGCGCCGCGGCGTAAAGGATTTGCCCCGGCACATAATATAGGATGAGAACCAGCGAAAAGCGATTCAGGCGGAGTTGCGAACCGTAGTGCCAGACGTGCCCAAGAAACAACACAACCCCGGCGACGGCGAACCACCGGCTCACCGGGCTGAACAGCAGCAGGGTGATGGCCGCCCAGGGAAAGGCGAGTTCGAGTTCGCGGAAAACGCTGCGTCCGCCCGCGCCGATGAGCGGGTAGAGATTTTTGGTCCAGCCCTGCCACATCGCGGAGAACGAGCGGTACATGCGGGTCCGCACGATACCCTGCCCTGGCGCGAAAAAAATGCCATAGCCGGCGTGCTTGACGTTCGCCGCCAAGGCCACGTCTTCGAGCACCTCCATGCGAATGGCGGCATGTCCGCCGACCGCTTCGTAGGCGTCCCGGCGAACCATCAGGAATTGGCCGTTGGCGGCGGCTTCGCGGGTGTGGGGATCGTTTACATCGTTGTAGGAATATTTCTGCGCCAGGCGCGAATAGACCGCGGGAATCAGCGCGCGCTCCCAGAACGAGCCCATCTCCTGCTCCGGCGAATAGGAAACCAGCGCAACGTCATGCCTGCGGGCGTCGTCGAGCGCGTGGATGACGGAGCCAGGAAGATGGAAAGTGTCCGCATCGGTGAACAGCAGCCAATCGCTTTTTACAGCGGCGGCGCCGAGAGAAACCGCGAAATTTTTGCCCATCCAGCCTTGCGGGAGCGGGGGAGCATCGATCACTCTGAGCTTGGGATCTGCCGCGGCTAATCGGCTGAGGATTTCGCCGGTGGAATCGGACGATTGGTCGTTGACCACCAGAATTTCGTCCAGCCCAGCCTGCGGGGCGAGCGATTCCACGCAACGGGCGATCGTTGCTTCTTCGTTTCGCGCGGGTATGATGGCGGAAACCATGGTGGTTCGCGTCCGGAGGCGACTGCGGCCGGGTCGCGCGCTGGAAGGGCGCCATGACGAACACGCACCGAAAGGCAGGCGAAGACCGACAGACACTCCATTATAGGTGCCTAGGGCCGGGCTACCGAAGGGAAAAGTCCTGTGGACTGCGTCCGCCGAGATTCGAATTGGATGCTTTTAATAGTGGGCGGCGTGCACATTGCTTGGCGGTACGCTTGTGAATACCCGTGGCGAGCGGTAGCATGATTTCAGGAGGCGCCTGACATGCATTCCATTGCCGTGTATCTTACCCCTCTCAATGTGCTGATTTGCCTGGCCGTGCTTCTGGTGATCGTAGGCCGATTGTCCTGGTACGTCGGGATTGCGGACCGGGTCCACATGGTTCCGAGAGGCTGGTCGAACTGGTTTCACCGTCACAAAACTTCCGAGAAGACATCGCACTGATCGCCAGCGAAAAATTGCGACGAAATCTGCTCAGCGGAGTGGCCCTGGCGATTCTTGCGGGGCTGCTGGCTCTGTTTGCGATACCCAATTACCGTCTGGGCGAACCGAGTCTGACCGGCAAGCCAGCGCGGGATTTCGCGTTTACGATGGACGGCAAGGCGATGCATCTGAGCGACCTGCACGGCAAAGTGGTGGTGCTCAATTTCTGGGCATCGTGGTGCCCGCCATGCGTCGAAGAAGCCCCGGCGATGAATGCGTTGGAAGAGAAGATTTCCGGGCGCGGCGGCACCATCCTGGGAATCAGCGTGGACGACGACAACACCGCCTATGAGGACTTTCTGAAACAATATTCCGTTGATTTCCCCACCTATCGCGATGCCACCAAGAAAATCGGCGAGGACTATGGCACACGGATGTATCCGGAAACCTACATCATCGATCGCGAAGGCCGCATCGACCGCAAATTGATTGGCGGGCAGGACTGGACCGGCGCGGAGATGATGGCTTACTTCGACGCGCTTCTGGCGAAGAAGTAAGGCTGCGTGGCGCCCCCAGTCGGTTGCGGTAGGGACGCCAGTTGCCCAGCGCCCCCCGCACGGATCCGTGCAGGCGCTCATTAGCGCACACGGCTCTTACCGCGGATATTTGGCGTCAAAGCGCACAAGGGGATGTGGATGAAGAATTTGGGTACGGGAAGCCACTGGGTCGCAAAAACTTCCAGAAGCTCCCAGGTCATCCCACTCCGCTGACTGCGCCGGCGAATCACACGCAGCCAGCGCTTGCGTACCTCGAAACGAAAACTCCAGAGACTGGCGAAGTTACCAGGTACGGCGTGATAGTTGAAGTAGCCTTGCACCACGTTCCTCAACCATCTCCCGACTTCGGCCAGAGGCTGATGCATACGCTTCCGAAGCGCCATCTTCACCTGTCCCAGCTTGGCGAGGAGTCGCGCCCGGATAGTTTTACGCAGCACGAAGAACTTCCCATTCTTCCAGGATTTTCCGCAGATGTGCGGAAGACGATTTTGTCCTCCAGGGCGGCTATGCCCAGGGGTCGCTGCCGTCCATCTGGCTTGGGAATGTAGGCTCTCTTGGAAGGTAGCGCACGATACGTGCCCCGGTGCACGCGACTGTGCAAATCCTCCAGCCGCTTGTCCAGGTCCGTTTCGTATTCCTGCCATGTCAACCCATCCACTCCCGGGGCAGCTTGTCGCTTAAGCGCGTAGAAGCTGTTCCCCAGAAGCGCGACAGATAGGTGATGCAGTAGCGCGGTGAATCGTAGCTGCTTCTCCCTCTTTGCTGCTTCCCGCACACGGTGCAGCCCAGCTAACGCGTTTCCCCAGCTTTGCATCTGGGACGCGGCTGCCTGCCCCGTGTTCTCCTTGGTCGGTCGCCTTCCCTCCAGGCCCTCCGCCGGTGAGATACTTCCACCTTTGTTCGGACCCTTCGCAGGTAGTACACGACCGTCCGACTCCCTACCAGCGTTCCTGTCGAGATTGTGGCTCATCACCTTCCTCGACCGGCCCGTTCACAGCTTCGTGTCGGGCACTGGTAGGGTCTCCCGGTTCTCGCGCGTGGAGGTTCCATGCATGCCGGGGGTCTTTGACCTCGCAGGTCCAGTAAGCGCTCGCGATAGCGCGCCCACCAGTGTTGCCTTCCCGCCGAATAGACAGCGTCGGCATCCTGATTTCCCGTCATTTCGCGGCTCAATACCCCACCTGCATGTGCCCCTGTCAACGCTTCATGCCCAGCCTCACGACTGACCATGCATGACTCGGGGTCGGTGTGGCTTGCTAGGCCTTCACCGTAAGGCTCTTTCATCCTCTCCTCCACGCCGGTTGATCCCGGCGCACCTATTCGTAACGCAGGGCTTCTACGGGATCCAGGCGCGCGGCGCGGAAGGCCGGGATCCATCCGCTCAGCACGCCCACGATCACCAGGACTAACACCGACGCGGCAATGATTCCTCCCGATACATGCATGTGGATGTCTACTTTGCCGGACGTGTCTTCGTAAGCGGGGCCTAGAAACGGCAAGGTGCCGATGGCCGCGCCGAGGCCGACCGACAGAATCACGCCTACAATTCCGCCGATCATCGTCAGCACCAGGGATTCCACCAGAAATTGCATGCGGATGTGGCGGCGGTGCGCGCCTAGCGCGCGGCGCAAACCAATCTCGCGGATGCGCTCGTTCACCGACACCAGCATGATGTTCATCACTCCTACGCCACCGATCCCCAAAGTCAGCAAGCCCACGAACAACAGCAGAAATTCGAGGCCGTAAGAAATGCCGACCATGATCGGGCGCGATTCGGCCTGGCCGAACATGGTGATGGCCCGCTTGTCGGAGGGCGAGAAGTGTTGGCGCTGGGCGACCGCGGCAATCAACTGGGCGCGAGCCAGCGAGTCCAAATCGCGGGAGACTGGGCTGAGCACCAGGACGCTGGCGTTGCGGGTGTCCCACATATCGCTGGCGGTAGTGTACGGGATCCACGCGGATTCGTCGTCGTTGGAAAAGTAGCTGCTGTCAGCGAACTTGGAATCCATCACTCCAATGACCAGAAAACGAACGCCGTTGATTCTGACGTTCTGGCCCACCGGCGGATATCCCGCGAAAATTTTCTTGGCGATGCGCGCGCCGAGGAAAACCACCTGACGCCGCTCGGCGACATCCTCGGAGTTGATCCAGCGGCCGTCGCTGGGGACTTCATTGCGCAGCTCGCCGTATTCGGGATAGACGCCGCGAATGGCGCAGTTCGCTGCGCGCTCTTCGTGGGAGATGGCAAACCGTTTGACCGTTTCGGGAGTGACGCGTTTGATCAGGTTGGCGTTGCTGCGAATTTCGTCCACGTCTTCCTGCTGAAAGTGAACGGGCTTTCCGGCCCTTTCGCCTCCGGCCTGCTCGCTGGTAGTGCCGGGCCAAGCGATGATGACGTCATTGCCGAAAGCATTAAAAGTGCCCATCAATACGGTGCGGAAACCTGCGCCATAGGCCATCAACAGGGTGACCGCGACGATGCCCCAAACGATGCCGAGCATGGTCAATACGCTGCGCGTTGGCTGGCGGCGCAGCGAACTCCAAGCCTGTATCAGGATTTCTTTCAGCATCGCATTATCCCCCGGACTCGAAGCGCAGCGCTTCGATGGGGTCGATGGAAGCGGCGCGGCGCGCGGGATAAATGGCGGAGAGAACCGCGACCACTCCCAGCAGCGCGAACGACAAAACGCCCGACTGCCAGTTGGGAAGCATCCCGGCGAAAACCTGCGGCATGGGGAATAGATCGACGAAACCGCAAAAGCCATAGGCGATGGCCATGCCGATCCCGCCGCTAAGGAAAACGATGATCAGCGACTCGGCGAAGAATTGCCCGAGGATAGCGCGGCGAGTGGCGCCCAGAGCTTTCCGCACGCCGATTTCGCGGGTTCGCTCGCGCACCGCCACCAGCATCACGTTCATCACCCCCAACCCGCCCAGAAACAGCGTCACGATGCCGACGGCCCCCATGAAATATTCCATGCCGTCCATGATCAAGGCATTGGCCTGGGCGCCCTTGATGGTGTCCCAGATTGCGGCAGCTTCCTCGTCTTTGGGATCGAAGTTATGCAGCAAGCCGAGGGCGGCGCGCACTTCGCGCTCGCAGGCCTGGTGCTGTGCGAGCGACTTGGGAACAACCAGGAGTCGATCGGCGGTGTGCGGCGGGGCAGGCGGGCGATTGGGAAAGTCACGCACCATGGCGTTATACGGGATGTAGATTTTGCGAACGTCCTCACCGTCGTAGGAGGAATTTTGGTCCTTCGGCTTCATCACCCCGATGATGGTGTAGGGAATATTAGACAGCCAGATAGTTTCACCGATGGCGTTGCGTCCGGAGAAGAGCTGGGTTTTCGAATCGCTGCCGATGAAAGCTACCCGTTGCGCTTTGTCGTTGTCGTCATCGCTGTAGAAACGGCCTTCCGCGATGCCAATCGAGCGAACCTCGGCGAAGGGCGGCAGCGAGCCCACCACCGACAGATCACCGCTGTTGTAGCGGCTGTGCAGCGGAACGGTGTTGCCCAACTCGGGCATGACGTAGCGGCAGGAGGGCGACTGTTCGCCGACCGGCAGATAATCGGCATCGCCAAATCGAATCGCGCGGCCGGAGCGCATTCCTCCGGCCTGCATGCTGGTGCGGCCGGCGAAGAAGATCATCACCTCTTTCCCAAAAGTTTCGTTGTTACGTTTCAGGCCCACCCGTAGGCCTTCGGTAGCCGCCACCATTAAGGTGATGGAGATGATTCCCCAGGCAATCCCGAACATAGTAAGGAAAGTCCGTAGCTTGTGCGCCCACAGAGTCCTCACAGTGTCCGCGACCAGATCCCGCAGGTTCATTGCAGAATCACCTGCTGGCCTTGGGAAAGTCCGGAAGCGATTTCCGCTTTTACGCCGTTGGAGATTCCCAGCTTCACCGCCAATTTCTTGCGGCCCTCGGGGGCCTTGGGATCGGGGATTTCGACGAAGGTATTCTTGTCCTTATCGTAGACCACCGCTCCTTCGGGAACCTGCAGCACTCCGTGCTTTTCCTCGAGGATTATTTCGGCGTTGGCGCTCATGTTGGCGCGCAGCTCGCCGCCGGGATTTTGAATCGAAACGCGAACTTCAAAGCTGGTCACGTTGTCTTTCTCTACGCCCAGCGGAGCAATGCGGGTCACCTTGCCAGCGAATTTCTTATCTTTGAACGACTCCACCACGATGCGCGCAGGCTGCTCTAGATAGACCTTGCCGATGTCCGCCTCATCCACTCTTCCACGCACGTACACTTCGCTGGTATCGCCCAGGGTCATCACCTGGGTGGCCTGCGAACCCAGCACCAGGATGGAACTGACCGCATCGCCGACCTCGACGTCGCGCGAGAGGACGATCCCGTCCATAGGGCTGCTGATGGTCGAGTAATGCAGGTCTTCGTCGACCCGGTCGAGCTGCGCTTGGGCCTGCGCCACTTTCGCTTTGGCCTCGTTGATGTCCGCTAAGCTCATTTGCGCGTTGCGTTCGGCGGATAATTTCTTGTTCGCGGCCATTTGATAATTTTTCTCGGCGTCCAGCATAGTGTTCTGGGGAATCAGGCCGTCATGGTAGAGCTGGTGGGCGCGGTCCATGTCAGCTTTGAGGAACGGGATCTCTGGCCCGGCAGCTTCGACCATATTGCGTTCGTAAGCGGCCTGCGAGGCTTCCACCGCAGCGCGGGCGGCGCCGAGATTGGCTTGCGATTCAGCGACGTTGGCCTGGAGCTGCTCTTTATCGAGTTCGGCGAGGATTTGCCCGGTCTTCACACGGTCGCCGGCTTCGACCAGCAATTTTTGGACGATGCCGCTCGCCTTGGACTTCACCTCCACTTTGGTGAGGGGCTCAATCTTGCCAGTGGCGACCACCGAGCGCGCTAGATCGCCGCGCTCGACCTCAGCAAGCTTCGAAGGATCGATCACGTGGCTAGGACGCAGTGCGGCGGAGAGCGTGGCGATGACGATGAGCAGCGCCGCGCCAACTGTACCGAAAAGGATCCACCGCTTGCGCCGCTTCGTTCCGTTTTTGCCGTTGGTTGCCATGGTCATGCTTCTCCTGGTGGGGGCGTCCGAGCTGGTGGCCTCGCCCACTGCAGACATATACGTTGGACGTGCGGTGTTTTGTTCCGTCACCCGCGACGAAGGGGCTTCCATGCTTCTACGGTTTAATGCCGTCACCTTTTCCCGCTACTCGATTGTTCCCGCTGTTAGGGAAGGGTGGGCGTATCGACCAAGAACCAACACAGTCCGTGCGGGCTTTTGCATCACGCTTTCACGCTCTTGGGGTGGACTTAAAACGGTCCCGTGGATCAAAACCGGAAACCAAACATCTAAAAACAACCCAGCGGTTCGACTGGTCGTGGCCCAAAAGACCGGCGGGCGGTTAGGGTGATAGGATCAAACGCGTATGGCACAGGATCCAGTTTGTGGCATGACGGTGGTCCCTGAACGAGCCGCGGCAACGCGGGATTTTCAGGGGCTCACCTACTTTTTCTGCCGCGATGGCTGCGCGATGAAATTTTCGGCGGAGCCGCAGAAATATCTGGCGCGGTCCGCCGCGGTGGCAGGCGCCAGGATGGCGCCTGAAATTTCGCCTTCTTCAAGGACCACTGCCGACGCAGCGAACCCGTTCGCTGCCGCTGGCGGCGAAACGCTTTATACCTGCCCGATGGATCCCGAAATTCGACAAACGCACCCGGGCGCGTGTCCGAAGTGCGGCATGGCGCTGGAAACTTTGGAACCGGCGCCGGTTGCGAGCAAAACGGAATACACCTGCCCAATGCACGCGAACGTGGTCCGCGACGCCCCGAGCTCTTGTCCGATCTGCGGGATGGCTCTGGAGCCGCGGGTGGTGGAACTGGGCGAGGGCGCGAATGCGGAATTGACGTCGATGACCCTCCGCTTCTGGATCAGCGCGGCGCTGAGCGTGCCGCTGGTGGCCTGGGGAATGGCCAACATGATTCCCGGAGTCTCGTTCGCACACATCATCGCACCGCGGATTGCGGATTGGCTCGAATTCTTGCTGGCGACGCCGGTGGTGCTGTGGGCTGGCGCTCCATTTTTCGAACGCGGCTGGGCGTCGGTGCGCAACCGCAGCTTGAATATGTTCACGCTGATCGCTCTGGGGACCGGCGCGGCTTATTTCTACAGCGCTGCCGCGATTTCCCTGGGGTCACGATTCCCGGATTCATTGCGCGGGATGCATGGCGAGGTGCCGCTGTATTTCGAGGCGGCCGCGGCGATTACCACGCTGGTGCTGCTGGGACAGGTGCTGGAGTTGCGGGCGCGCAGCGCCACCTCGTCGGCGATTCGCTCGCTGCTGGGGCTGACGCCGAAAACGGCGCGGCTGGTGCGTGTGGACGGCACGGAAGTGGACGTATTGATCGCGATCGTCGCACCCGGAGACCGTTTGCGCGTGCGTCCTGGAGAGAAAATTCCAGTCGACGGCGCGGTGGTGGAAGGCGCCAGCACCGTGGACGAATCGATGCTGAGCGGCGAGCCGATGCCCGCCGAAAAAACGGCGGGAACCCGCGTGAGCGCGGGGACGGTGAACGGTTCCGGAACTTTCGTGATGCAGGCCGAGCGGGTGGGCAGCGAAACGCTGCTGGCGCAGATCGTTCGCATGGTGAGCGACGCGCAGCGCAGCCGCGCGCCGATTCAGAGGTTGGCGGACGTGGTGGCGTCGTATTTCGTTCCTGCGGTGGTGCTGGCGGCAATCTTGACGTTCATCTGGTGGATCCTGCTTGGCCCGGAGCCGAAGTTCGCGCACGCGCTGCTGAGCGCGATTGCGGTGCTGATCATCGCCTGCCCCTGCGCGCTGGGACTGGCCACACCGATGGCGATCATGGTTGGCACCGGACGCGGGGCAATGGCGGGAATCCTGATCAAGAACGCCGAAACGCTGGAACTGCTGGAAAAAGTAGACACGATCGTGGTGGATAAGACCGGGACGCTGACCGAGGGGCGGCCGCGAGTGACCCACGTCGAGGCCATCGAATCCTGGAGCGAGGAAGAAGTGTTGCAGCTCGCGGCGAGCGTGGAAGCATCGAGCGAGCATCCGCTCGCGGCGGCCATCGTCACGGCAGCCCGCGAACGTGGGTTGCGGTTGGGCAAGGTCGTGGGATTCCAGTCTGAAGCGGGCGTCGGCGTGCGCGGTGAGGTCGACGGAAAAATCGTCGAGGTGGGACGCAGCAGCGGCGTCGATCCGGGCGCCGGACACGGGACGGTTTCGCCGGAAATGGCGCGGCAGATCGTGCAGCAGAGGCAGGCTGGGCAAACGGTGATCGTGGTCACTATCGACGGCGCGCCGGCGGGAATGCTGGCGGCCGGCGATGCGATCAAGAAGTCAACGCCGGAAGCAATCGCCCAGCTTCATGCCGAAGGAATTCGCATTGTGCTGCTCACCGGGGACAACGAACGGTCCGCGGAAGCGGTGGCGCATGAATTGGGGATCGATTGTACGGTGGCGGAACTGCTGCCCCAGCAGAAGGGCGAATACATTAAAAAGCTTCGCGCGGAAGGGCGCATCGTGGCCATGGCCGGCGACGGAATCAATGATGCGCCGGCGCTCGCGCTGGCGCACGTGGGAATCGCCATGGGAACCGGCGCTGACGTCGCCATGGAGAGTGCCGGGATTACCCTGGTGAGCGGCGACCTGTGCGGGATCGCGCGGGCGCGAACCCTGAGCCGCGCGACCATGCGTAATATTCGCCAAAATCTTTTTTTCGCGTTCGCCTACAACAGTCTGGGCATACCGATCGCGGCGGGCGTGTTCTATCCCTTTTTCGGGTGGATGCTGAGTCCCATCCTGGCGAGCGCGGCGATGACCTTCAGCTCGCTCTCGGTGATCGCCAACGCCCTACGCCTGCGCCGCCTACCGCTGTAGCCTAGCCCCCAATCGCGGGGGCGGTGGCGCTGAGCGGGAGTCTTTGATCTCAAGGTAAACGCGTACAGGCGCAACGGTAGAAACATACTACAGGCGTGGTTTATCGAAGGCCTTGAGGGGAGCGCTGCGAGAATTACGGACGGCCGTCAATCTTGCGCAATGCGGCCATCGTAGCAGCGTCCGGCTTCACTACTTTTTTCTTGGGCTTTTTCTTTTCGCGGCCCTTTGCGTCTTTGTTTCCCATGCCCGATAGATTGCCACAATTTTCGGACCATTGCTAGAGACCCTGAAATTCAAAACGAGCCACCACGAGCAGCCCGACCCGAGCGCGATCGAAGTCCAAGCCTGCTATAATTTGCGCATGACATTCATGACCGTGACCTACGAGCTGCAGAATCCGCTGGGGCTGGAAAATTACCGGGCGTTGGGGAAATTCGCGAATACCTACGGGCTGAAGCGCTTTCGTGTGGACGAAAAGAGGAATTGGCTGCACTTTGACTACGACGCATCACGACTGGAGGACAGCGTAGTGCAGCATGTGTTGCGGGAAGCGAAAATTCCCGTCGTGCGGGAAGTTCCGCGCGAAGAAGTTCAATAAAATTCGGCAACAATTTGCTCCGCGCCGACCCTCGGTAAAGCTCCCGATCCAACGGCCCGAATTTCAAAACACCACTTTCCCCAGATCAGGAAGAAGCGCGACACCCCGAAACGCAACACCGAATTTCAATTACTGGCAGTTGCCGGCTGCGATTCGTGTGCGCGAGCGAGGAGCTTCTTCAGCTTGCCTTCAATCGAGGCGTCGCCAACGTGTTCCTCCCTCGGCCCTACTTAATGGCGCGCCTGGTGCCAAACACGATTCCAACCAACGCCATGTTTTCGCTCTATTCCCTCTTGTTTACTTCTCGAAAAGGAACCGCCAGTTCGAATCCAATTCCCTCCGCCAGCCAGTCTTGGACATTCTCTACCCCAACCGCCATTGCCAAAAAGCATCGAGTTTGCGGGCCGAAAAGCGGCAAATGTCGCGGGTATATGGATCTAGTATCCCTGTAGACGGTGAGGTCCGGTCCTAACCGCGCGCTTTTTCTCCGCAGGTAGCCTGGGCAGTTCCCTTTCACTGGAGCCGCGAAAACGCAGAACTTTCGTCGCGGGACCAGAAACGGAACCCCTAGTTCGAACTGACTGCGCTCCGCCAACCAGTCCTGGATATTCTGCGTGTGGGAATCAATGACATCGAGTGCGGTGAATTGCTCAAAGCTGGTGTACTCCGTGAACACAAATCGCCATCTCGCTTTCACGGCGATGCTAGACTGCCATTAGGGAGCAGTCCAGCAATGTCACTTCTCTCGAAGCTGTTTCGCACCGCTGACGAGCGTAGCTTAGATGAGAAGCACGAAGCGTCTTTGAAGAAATTTACTCGACAACTGAATCCAGTCTTAGCAGTCGGCATGGCGATTCTTCTGCCCGCAGAAAGATGTCGTGACGTTATTATTCCGTGGGTTTCTGCATCCGATGAGAAAAGTCGCAAGAGGATGGAGATATTTGCGCATTATGAATTTGTCTATTTCTTCACCCACTTAACCTTGCGCCTTGCTTTCGGAATGATGACCGAAGCTGAGAGAGCCCATAAAAAGACTAATCGCGGATTTTCGTGTAAACCTTCAGAAGGCTGAATTGGAATATGCTGCGTGTCTACCAGCCAACCTTTATTCCGAAGGGCATGACGCCAAGGAGGTTTTTCCGTTGTACCTAGCCTTTGGTGAGAATGTGGCCTCGGCAATCGGGCGCGAGGGAGATGGGGAATTAAGAGCCGACATAGCGAGGTTGGCACTGGAACACTTTGACCGTAATCCTGAACCAAGACTACGGATGACAAGCCTATTGAGCGACTTCAAGCGAGAAAGCATGGAATTGACTGATGCCTACGTGTCAGAGACCTGACAACTTATCTGGTCGTAGCTGTGGGCCAATCAGCTTTCTTGAACCCAACCCAGACCATTATGTTGTCAACCGTGTGGATGCCGCTGGAACTGCCTGGACCCACTGGATATTGCTGCATTGTAATTCCTGAGTCGTTAAAGACCTGGAAAATAGTCATCGCAATTTGCTGGCGGGGATGGTCTGACGTTGGAGGAGTGTTGCTTTCTACGTTGATTGATAAGCCTTGGTGCCACCCAGGGTCTGGAGGGTCAGTGGGGGTTTTGCGTCGAGGTTTTGTTACTGGCTCTGGCTCCACATCAAACCCAGCGTCCTTCAAGAGCATATGGATTGTGTACCAATATCTTTGCGATTCGGTATCACCTTCGAAGTACCCAGTCACAACACGAGGATGGTTGTATTTTTCAGCGTCTCTAACGGAACAGTTGTCAAATTTCGGCCGGCGTAAGGGATTTCGCAACTCAGCTTTAACGAAACCCTTCAGCGCCGTCGGAATGATGCCATGCGCATAGGCTTGACTTATGCTCCTCGCCTCTTCTCAGACGCTGAGAACAGGGATGTGCGACTCGCGAATAATCGCATAGCCGCTGCCGTTGGCACCCAAATGACCCCCAGAAGGCATGCGCCCGATGACCAGGAGGTCACCCTTGCTTTTCTCGGCGGCTCGGTTCAACAGCCTATGCACATCACCACTATCAATGATTACTTCGGCCTTGGTGCCCAGATCCTGCTGAAGTTTAGCGATCTCCTTCGAGGCGTAGCCGACGAGTTCCTCTTTTAGCTCGGGAACCACATGAGACCCTCCAGGGCCATACATTTCCACTCCGGCGGTGACATGAACGAGCGTGAGCCGGGCGCCAAACTCAACCGCCATCTGCGCTGCCCGCGACACGGTATTGCGGCTGTGGGGGCTCAAATCAATCGCACAAAGAACGTTGCGGATGGCGAATTCACGCGTTGGCGTTTCGTCGAGGTGGGAGTTGTCCAAACTGGACAATCGCTATTGTGCAGCACCTTCGCCGCAACCGAGCCCAGCAAAAAGCGGTACAGCATTCCATGGCCATGTGTGGACATCACGATCAGATCCACTTTTTCGTCACGAGCTTTCCGTGCGATTTCGCGGGCCGGGTCTCCTCGGAGCAACAACCGTTTGACCACAATCCCAGCGGGCTCCGGACGGAGCGATTGATCCAGTTCTTTCTGGGCTCGCTTGACGACTTCCGCATGCAAATCTCGCCCGGTGAGTTCATCCCCGCGCTCCAGTACGCCTGCTGAATAGCTCAGTGGCGCCACCACATGCAACAGTATGATCTCGGAATGAAAATGCTGGGCCAAAAACGCCGCCTGATGATTTACCCTCGACGTGGCGTTTGAAAAATCAAGTGGAAGAAGAAGTCTATTCATCAACGCTCCACTGTATGTCGCGCGGGCTTGTCCCGGCTCCACGCGATTTTCCAGTCATCGGTGTGGCGTTCGTGCAGGGTTGTGCCAACAGCCATTTGAGGCGATGAGCGCGTCGGCCTCTTTGGGACCCCAGGTGTGGCGCTGGTAGGGCCGACTCCGATGGTGCTTCTTAAGGACTGGATCAACGACGGCCCATGCTGATTCAACCGCGTCCTCACGAGTGAAAAGAGCCCCATCACCGTCCATGGCGTCGCCCAAGAGCCGCTCGTAAGGTGATTCTTCTCCCGGCTGTTCTTCGACCAGGTAGAGTTCCCGTTGCTCGCCAACGAACTCCTTCCCGGCTCGCTTGACGCGAGCCGAGAGGGCGATCGCAGAAGTTGGAGAAAGCTCGAACCGCAGATAATTGCCGAGACCGTTCGCCGGCGCTGAGTCGGCGAAAAGCCTCTGTGGGGGCGGTTTCAGTTCCACAAGGATTTCGGTAGCGTTTTCGGCTAGGTATTTGCCGGAGCGCAGGTACCAGGGCACTCCCGCCCAGCGCCAGGAGTCAATGAAGAGACGCAAGGCACAGAAGGTCTCAACGTCGGAGTTTTTCGCCACGTCTGGCTCTTTTCGGTAGCCAGCATATTGACCGCGCACCACATTGTCCGATGTCAGAGGGCGCATGGCTTGAAAGACTTTTGCCTTCTCATTGTGCACCGCCCCAAAATCCCTGTCGGCCGGCGGCTCCATCGCAAGTAGCGCGACGATCTGGAAGAGGTGGTTCTCGATCACGTCGCGCAGGCAGCCGGCGGTTTCGTAAAACGCGCCACGGCCCTTAACACCAAAATTCTCGGCAAGAGTTATTTGGACGCTGGCCACATAGTTGCGATTCCAGATAGGCTCCAGGAACGAATTCGCGAAGCGGAAATAGAGGATATTCATGATCGCTTCCTTGCCGAGGAAGTGGTCAATGCGGAAGATCGAGTCTTCCGGGAACACTGAGCGCGCCACGCGATTGAGCTCCCTGGCGGAGGCCAAGTCTCGTCCGAACGGCTTTTCGACAATGACGCGCGCGTGTTCAGCCAATTTCGCGGCACCAAGGCCTTTGATCACGGTTTCGAAAAGCGAGGGGGGAATTGCCAGATAGTGAGCTGGACGGCGAGCACCGCCTAAGGCTTTCTTTAGAGCCGTGAACGTGGCCGGGTCCTTATAATCCCCATTCACGTAGCTGAACTGCGACAGAAGTTGGCGGAAGGCACGCTTATCATCTATCCCACCTGATCGCTTTATGCTATCCGTCACGCGATTGCGAAGACGATCCAAGCTCCACTTCGGAAAGGCGACCCCGATTACCGGAACCTTGAGAGTGCCATGCTTCGCCATCGCGTAAAGTGCCGGGAAGATCATCTTGTGGGCAAGATCGCCTGTCACACCGAAGAGCACCAACGCATCCGAACGGGAGGTAGTCATCAGGCACTCGTCTTCTGGGCGGCGCCTTTTTCCTGATGGCCGCCGAACTCGTAACGAAGAGCCGATAACATCTTGTCGGCGAAATCAGCCTCGCCGCGCGAACTAAAGCGTTCGTAGAGTGCGGCACTCAGGACGGGGGCTGGAACGGATTCGTCAATGGCCGCCTTGATCGTCCAGCGTCCCTCGCCTGAATCAGAAACTCGGCCGGCGAACTTCGCGATGTCCGGGCTCTCGAGGAGTGCTCTGGCCGCGAGATCCAGGAGCCACGACGAGATGACGCTGCCACGTCTCCAGACCTCGGCGATGTCGGCAAGATTCAGGTCGTATGCGTAGTGCTCGGGATCGCGCAACGGGGTGGTTTCGGCATCGATGGTGCTCTTCTGCTCTACCGACATTGGCGTGGCGCAGTATGTTTAAACCTTCCGCATAGGAAGCCATCATGCCGTACTCGATTCCGTTGTGAACCATCTTGACAAAATGCCCCGCGCCGCTCGGACCGCAGTGCAAATAGCCGTGTTCAGCCGTGCCACCCAACTTTTCTCGCCCGGGCGTGCGCGGCGCTTCGTCAATGCTTGGAGCCAGAGCGGCAAAAATGGGGTCGATTCGCCGGACGATAGTTTCCTCGCCGCCAATCATCAGGCAGTAGCCTCGCTCTGAACCCCAGACCCCGCCGCTCGTCCCGGCGTCCACATAGTGGATGCCCTTCGGTTTCAATTCGGCGGCGCGGCGGATGTCATCGTGGTAATAGGAATTGCCCCCGTCGATAACGACGTCGTCACTTTCGAGAAGTGGGATGAGCGCCTTCAGTGTCGGATCGACCACTGCGGCAGGCACCATCATCCAAACGGCGCGGGGCGATTTCAGCTTTTTCGCGAAATCTTCGAGCGACGTGGTCCCGACGGCTCCCTCTTTACCCAGTGCCTGTACCGCGTCCGCTTGAAGGTCGTAAACGACGCACTTGTGGCCAGCGCGCATAATGCGCCGCACCATATTTGTTCCCATCCGCCCCAGTCCGATCATTCCTAATTCCATGTGATTCTCCTTGTGCGCCGGTCAAAACCGGCGAGGTGTAGTGAATGAAAAAGTCATACGAAAGTGGAGTAGCGACCCACATCGGCCCCGAGTCATGCGGAGCCGCTCGCGAGGGCGGCGTCGAAGCGTTGACAGGGGAACGTGCGGGCTGGGTATTCAGCCGCGTAAGACACTCACTCCGGGACGCCGACGCTGTAAGGAGATGCGGAAGGCGACAGCGGGAGCACCGATACCGCGAGGTGCTCCAGAGTCCCGCGCGGTCAGAGACCCCGTGCACGTACGCAAACACCTCGTTAGGGAACCGGGAGATCCCAGGTTCGCCCGGGGGCGCAGATGCCTCGGGACGCATCGGGAAGTCTAAGGACGTACGCCGATGACGAACGAGCCTGGGAAGTCGGACCGCCCTGTAGTACCTGAGAAGTCCCCGAACAAAGCTGGGCAACCGGCAGCGGAGGGGATGGAGGGAAGAGGACTGGCCAAAGGGAACCTGCCCCAGCAAAACGCGTCCCGGATACAGAGCCGGAAAGACGCGCCTAGTGCGCAGGAGCGGGTACGTCAAGCAGCAAGAAAGGATAAGAAGTTGCGGTTCACGGCGCTCTTGCACCACATCTACAACCTGGACACGCTGCGCATGGCCTACTTCCGTCTTAAGAAGGAAGCCGCGCCAGGCGTGGACGGGGAGACGTGGCGGCACTACGGTGAGAAGCTGGAGGAAAACCTCCAAGATCTTTCCGAAAGGCTGCAGCGAGGAGCGTATCGAGCGAAGCCGGTGCGTAGAGTGTTTATCCCCAAGGCCGACGGGCGGCAGAGACCGCTCGGAGTTACGGCGCTGGAAGACAAGATCGTCCAGCGCGCGGCGGTTGAGGTGCTGGAAGACAAGATCGTCCAGCGCGCGGCGGTTGAGGTGCTGAACGCTATCTATGAAACGGATTTTCTCGGCTTCTCGTACGGGTTCCGGCCAGGACGCAGCCAGCACCAAGCGCTGGATGCGCTCTACACGGGACTGCTGACGAGGAAAGTGAACTGGGTGCTCGATCTTGACATACGCAGTTTTTTCGATGGGATTTCCCACGAATGGCTGGTCAAATTTATCGAGCACCGGGTGGCTGATCGGCGCGTGGTGCGATTGATCCAGAAGTGGCTCAACGCCGGCGTGCTCGAGGACGGGAAACGAATACGTGTGAAGGAAGGGACGCCCCAAGGCGGAAGTGCCTCGCCGCTTTTGGCGAACGTCTACCTTCATTATGTCTTCGACCTGTGGGTCCAAGCCTGGCGACGGAAGCATGCTCACGGCGATGTGATCGTTGTGCGTTTCGCTGACGACGTCGTGCTGGGATTTCAGGTGAAATCGGATGCCGATCAGTTTCGGGCGGAACTCACCGAGAGAATGCGGAAGTTTAACCTGGAGCTGCATCCCCAGAAGACGCGCTTGCTGGAGTTCGGTCCGTACGCGATCGACAACCGGCAGAAACGTGGAGAGGGGAAACCGGAAACGTTCAACTTCTTGGGTTTTACGCACATCTGCGTAAAGAAGAGAAGCAACGGCAGGTATACGGTGCTGCGGCAGACGATACGCAAGAGGTTGCAGACCAAGCGGAACGAGGTGAAAGCCGAGCTTCAGCGACGGATGCACGAACCCATCCCCGAAATGGCTAAATGGCTGCAAGCGGTGGTGCGTGGACACATCCGATATTACGGGGTGCCCATGAATCAACCGGCGCTGGCGCTTTTTCGGTTCCGAGTTGGCTGGCTCTGGCATCGTGCGCTGTCGCGGCGCAGCCAGAACGGCCGCGTCCTTTGGAACCGAATGCGGCGCCTCATCACCCGCTGGTTGCCATTGCCTACTGTCTGTCATCCCTATCCCTTGCGACGCATGGGCGTTGTTACCTAAGGCAAGAGCTGGATGCGGGAAATCCGCTCGTCCAGATCCGTGGAGGGGGTCATGAGCAATCGTGATCCCTACTCCGACTCGCTATAAAAAGCGTGACAACTGCATTTGCAGACGTCAGTCGAAACTACAGCCGATCGGCCCGTGCGTCACATCCATGCAAGAAAAAGACTGAAGGGCTCCCGGCCGTACTATTTTGTTTCGCGGCGAATGCATAAAACGGCATCGCACTCACAGTTTGACTGACAACCCTCTCGCGCGAATATGAGAAGCGACTCCCGATTGACAGGATTCCCAACAATCATACGCCGAGGAAACGGCTTTTGAGCTCAACCGCTGACATGATACCGACCGGCCACCTTCAACTTAATTTACCGGACCAATTCATATTCTTACGCATGATATTCGCGTCATTTCGCCAGCGCCTTGCGAATAGTTTTCAATTCGCGCCGGCGTATCGTGGTGGTCTTGGGGTAGGCCATCTTTAGGCTATCGAAAGCGTCGATAACAATTCGAGAGACGATCAGCCGGGCATTCTCCTTATCGTCGGCGGGGACGATATACCAGGGTGCGTGATGGGTGCTTGTGGCGTGCAGGCACTCCTCGTAAACTTTTGCGTAACGCTTCCAGTACTTCCTCTCGTGAATATCCGCGAGGCTGAATTTCCAGTTCTTGTCGGCCTCATCAATGCGCGCGAGAAAGCGCTTTCGTTGCTCGTTTTTCGACAGGTGGAGGAATATTTTGACAATCCTGGTGCCGTTACGGTGGAGATGTTCCTCCAAATCCACGATGGAACGATAGCGCTCCTTCCAAATGCTCTTCTCGTCGCGTAACGCTTCCGGAAGGTCCTGGTTTCGGAGAATCTCCGGATGCACTCTAACGACGAGTACCTCCTCGTAGTACGAACGATTAAATATTCCGATCCGTCCACGTTCGGGTAGGCGGCAGGTGGTGCGCCATAGAAAATCGTGTCTCAGCTCTTCCGCACTTGGCTGTTTGAAACTGAAAACCTCACAACCTTCCGGATTTACACCGGACATGACGTGCCGGATCGAGCCGTCCTTGCCGGCAGCGTCGGACGCCTGAAAAATTAGCAGCAACGCGAAGTGGGCGGATGCGTAGTGAAGTTGTTGCAGCGCGCTCAACCGCTCAACGTGTTTTTCCAGGAGTTTTTCATACTGCTTCTTCGACTTGAAAAAAGGCTTTATCAGCGTTGGCCACTTTCTAAGCTTCACCTTTTCTCTTGGCCGCACACGGAAATCCTTTGAGTTGATTTTCATTTTCACACCTTCGGCGATGTACGGCGCGGAGTTCTCGTTTCGTTACTTGTGTTGTTCAGTTTCCCGAGTTTCCCGCTGCGCTTTCTCCCATTCCTCGACTGCGCGCACATCCTCACGTCCCAGCTCCTCGTAGAGTTCATGTACTCGTTTGACGATGTGCAGATTCAAATCAGCAGATGGGGCGGCCTTGGCTTGCGGTTTAGACTCGGTCCCTGTTTCAGTCTTAGGCTCAGCTTTTGGCTCCGGCCTTTGCTCGGTCTTAGCTTCTGGCGTTGGTTCGGCCTTAGCTTCTGGCGTTGGTTCGGCCGTAATTTCAGTCTTGGGTTCAACTTTGGCCTCAGGCTTCGGCTCGACTTTGCCTTCAGACTTCGGCTCAGCTTTGGTCCCGGGGTTCGGCTCGGCCTTGGTTTCGTCTTTCTTAATCTGCTGCTCCGCCTTCTCCCAGTCTTGAACTGCATGACCGCCCTCGCGGCCTCGCTCCTCATAGAGTTCATAGGCGCGCTTCGTGATCTGCGGCGTTAGGTCGGACAGCGCCTTAACTTCAGGCTTCGCCTCGGATTTGGCTTCCGGCTTTGCTTCTGCCTTGGCTTGATAGTGCGGGTCGCCTTTGACATTGGCGGCAGACTTTGGCTCGGCCGTGGCCTCAGGCTTCGGCTTATCGGTTTTGGCAGAACCAAAAATCCGATAGGCGAGCAGTTTCACGCGGTCATTCACGAGGAACCAAACGAGGGCGTAGGCCCAAACCAACCCTGCCCAGCGCCAGCCGAGCGGTGTCATAAACAAACCATAAACCGCAATCAGTGTCGCGATGATCTGCGTGCCGAGCACCGCGATCCACAGCATCCGCGCCGGGCGGATGGACCAGAACGGACCTCGCGTGCGCGTCAGGAAAATCGTCAGATGGCCGGCCACCGACAGCTTCAGGTACATGAGTGTTTGGACGTGCGCGTGATCGAGGTGAAAGACGCGCTCGCCAAGATAAAATAGGCCGAACGCAGCCACGACCCCGATCACACCCAGCACCGTGGAGATCCCCAACACCAGCCGCATATTCCAGGCCTCGGGCTTATCCTTGTAATGGACGTTGTCATACGCGATGGACAGGATGGCTCCATCGTTCAGCACGGCGATCATCACGATCATCACCGCGGTCACGGGGTAGAAGTTAAATACCATGATTGCTAGCGTCATGAAGAACAGCACGCGCAGTGTTTCGGCAATGCGGTAGATCGCGTAGCTATTCATCCGCTGGAAGATGCGGCGGCTTTCCTTGATCGCGTCGATGATTACCGACAGGCCGGGCGCCAGCAGCACGATGGACGCCGCCGCACGAGCCGCGTCTGTCGCGCCGGAAACCGCTATGCCGCAGTCCGCTTTCTTCAGCGCGGGAGCGTCGTTCACGCCGTCGCCGGTCATGCCGACGATATGGCCGCGCTGCTGCAGAACATCGACGATGTGGAACTTGTGTTCGGGAAATACTTGGGCGAAACCATCCGCTTTTTCGATAGCCTCGACTGCCTGCGCTGTCTCGTGATGCTTCGTGTCGCCCAATCCGATAGCATCGAGAATGTTCGTGCCGAGCCCTAGTTGCCGGGCAGTTTCTTGAGCGATAGCCAATTGATCGCCGGTAACCATCTTCACCTTCACGCCCATCTGCTGGGCGCTCGCGATAGTTGCCTTGGCCTGCTCGCGCGGCGGATCGAACATGGGCAACACGCCAACAAACTGCCACTTATTTTCCTGATCTGCCCGAGCCACTCCCAAGGAACGGAAGCCGCGTCCAGCAAACTCATTGACGGCTTTCTCGACACCAGCCTTAACTTCGCCGGCATTGGTCGACATCTCGAGAATCACCTGCGGCGCGCCTTTGGCCACAAAGAACTGTTTTCCGTCCGGCAGCTTTCACAGTCGCTTCGGTGCGCTTATGAACCGGATCGAACGGCTGGAAATGGAGTACCTGAAAGGCCTTTAACGCCTTATCGTCTTTCACTCCGCCGATCACGGCCAGATCGATAGTGTCCTTGTCTTCCGCGCGCGAAGCCAGTGCGGCCCAGAGAATGACCTGATCGGCAGGAATTTTGTTCACGCAGAAGGGATCGCCTAATGTCAGCTTGTTCTGGGTCAGAGTGCCGGTCTTGTCCGAGCACAGCACATCCACACCAGCGAGTTCCTCGATTGCCGACAGTTTTGTCACAATCGCTTGTTTCTTTGCCAGCAAACGCGCGCCGACTGCCATCGTCACTGACAGTACCGTGGGCATCGCCACGGGGATCGCGGCGACTAGAAGCACCAACGCAAATTCCAACGTGCTGAGGGTTGGATCGTGACGGAAGAGCGCCACGGTGACAATCACGGCAACCAGGGCCACAGCGAGAACGATCAGGTAATCGCCAATTTTGAGCACGGCGCGCTGGAAATGGCTGACGGTAGTCGCCTCCTGCACCAGTTGCGCCGTCTTGCCAAAGTAGGTGTGCGTGCCGGTGGCGTATACCATCGCGTCGGCTTCGCCCCGCTTGATAATCGAACCCGAAAACACAGCCTCGCCAGGCTTGCGCGTCGCGGGCAAAGATTCGCCGGTTAACGCCGACTGATCTACTTGCACCGGATCGCCCGCTAACAAACGCGCATCCGCCGGCACAATGTCTCCCAGTCGCAGACGGATGACGTCGCCCGGCACAAGTTCCCGCGCTAGAGGGTTGACCCACTTCCCATCCCGTTTCACCGTGGTTTTGGTCGCGAGCTTGGCCTTCAACGCGGCAATTTCGTTGCCCGCCTGATGTTCCTCCCAAAATGCCACCACTGCGTTGGAGAAAAGCAGAAAGAGAATGATGAAGAAATCCAGCCAGTGCCGGACCACCCCTGACAGAATCACCGCCGCTTCGATCATCCACGGAATGGGGCCCCAGAAATAGGTAAGGAATTTCAGTAACGGATTTGTTTTCCTTTCCGCGATCTCGTTCGGCCCATATTGCGTCAACCGTTTTTGAGCTTCGGCCTGGCTGAGGCCTTCCGGGGACGACCCCAATTGTTTCTCCACTTGCACCATGGGAAGGGTTTTCAGATCGCTTTTCGGATCTGGGTTCGGTCCCCCCTTCGATTGAGTATGCTGATCCACATTGAACTGGATGGCAGATTGTGCACTCATTGAGGATTCCCCCACTTCCAGTTTCGGATTTCCGGCATGTCTTCGCCGTGCTTGTCGATGTATTGCTTGTGCTCGATGAGCTTGTCCTGCACCAGCTGCTTTAGGTAAGCACCCTTAGTGCCCAAGTGCGGTGGCCGATCGACCACGTCTTGGACAAGGTGGAACCTGTCCAAGTCGTTCTGCACCCTCATATCAAACGCGGTCGTGATGGTGCCTTCTTCCTTGTAGCCTCGGACGTGGAGCTTGCGGTTGGCGCGGCGGTAGGTGAGCCGGTGGACTAGCCACGGATATCCATGAAAGCCAAAGATGATGTGCTTATCTTTGGTGAAAAGCGAATCGTAGTCCGTTTCGCTCAGCCCGTGCGGGTGCTCGGTGCAGGACTGTAACTTCATCAGATCGACGACATTAATGACCCGGATTTTCAGTTCGGGCAAATGCTGGCGGAGGATGGAAACGGCAGCCAAGATCTCCAGCGTCGGCGTGTCACCGCAGCAGGCCATTACTACGTCGGGCTCGGCATTCTGGTCGTTGCTGGCCCATTGCCAGATGCCAATTCCGGTGCAATGAACAACAGCGGCGTCCATAGTCAGCCATTGCGGCAGGGCATGCTTTCCTGCAACGACCACGTTAACGTAATTCCGGCTACGCAGGCAGTGATCGAAAACCGACAACAGGCAGTTGGCGTCAGGTGGAAGGTAAACGCGCACGATATCAGCCTTCTTGTTGATGACATGGTCAAGAAATCCCGGGTCCTGGTGCGTGAAGCCGTTGTGATCCTGCTGCCAGACGTGGGAAGCAAGCAGATAGTTCAGCGACGAGATCTTCCGGCGCCAGGGTAGTTCCAGGCACACCTTCAGCCACTTGGCATGTTGGCTGAACATCGAATCGACGATGCGAATGAAGGCCTCATAGCTGTTGAACAGCCCATGCCGCCCGGTCAAAAGATATCCTTCAAGCCAACCCTCGCACTGGTTTTCGCTGAGCATCGAATCCAAAACGCGTCCGGTGGGTGCGAGGAATTCGTCATTCTTTACGTGCCGGGCGTCCCATTGACGGTCGGTGACTTCAAACACCGCGCCCAGGAGATTTGACACTGTTTCATCGGGACCGAAGACCCGGAAATTACGCTGGTCCTGGTTCAGTTTGGCGACGTCGCGCAGAAAATTGCCAAGCACGAGTGTATCTTGGCCGTTAACGGCCCCGGGCGACGGCACGTTCACCGCGTGGACGTGGAAGTCCGGCATGCGCAGGTCACGCAGCAGCATTCCACCGTTGGTGTGTGGATTGGCGCCCATGCGCCGGTCTCCCTTCGGCGCGAGCTCCTCTAATTCAGGCAGGAGTCGGCCGTTCCCATCGAACAATTCCTCGGGTTTGTAGCTCTTCATCCAGCTTTCAAGCTCTTTGACGTGATCGGGATGTTCGGAATCGACCAGGAGCGGCACCTGATGGGCCCGAAAGGTGCCTTCGATTTGCAGCCCGTCTACTATTTTCGGTCCCGTCCAGCCCTTTGGTGACTTGAGGACGATCATCGGCCAGCGCGGCCGAGTGGTGTCGCTATTGTTCCGCGCGTTCTTTTGAATTGTCCGGATGTCCTCGATGGCCTCTTGCAAATTGCTGGCCATGAGTTCATGCATCTTTTCCGGCTCATCGCCTTCGACAAAGTGAGGCGTCCAGCCGCAGCCATGCAGAAACTGCTCCAATTCCTCATGCTCGATTCGTGCCAGGACAGTCGGATTGCTGATCTTGTAGCCATTGAGGTGCAGTATTGGCAGGACAGCTCCGTCGGTAATCGGGTCGATAAACTTGTTGGACTGCCATGCGGTCGCCAAGGAGGCCGTTTCTGCTTCGCCATCGCCGATGACGCAGGCCACGATCAGATCGGGATTGTCGAACGCAGCGCCAAAGGCATGGCTAAGCGAGTACCCGAGCTCACCACCTTCATGAATCGACCCAGGCGTCGTCGGCGCGACGTGACTCGAAATTCCGCCCGGAAATGAGAACTGCTTAAAGAGCTTCTTCATTCCGGCTTCGTCCCTGGTAACATTCGGGTAGATGTCGGTCCAGGTGCCTTCGAGGTAGACGTTGCCCACAATCGCGGGGCCGCCGTGTCCAGGACCCGCAATGTAAAACATATTGAGGCCATACTTCTTGATGACACGGTTCAGATGCACGTAGATGAAATTCTGGCCCGGCGTGGTGCCCCAGTGTCCAACTACAAGCGGCTTCACGTGCGAGAGTTTCAGCGGCTCCTTCAGCAGCGGATTGTCGTAGAGATAAATCTGACCGACCGACAGATAGTTGGCGGCGCGCCAGTAGGCATTCATCTTGTGGAGCAGTTCCGGGGAAAGAGTTGCTGAGTCAGTCAGCGTGAGAGGTTCTGTGTTCATGATTCAATTCTCCCTTTTTTGAGCCAAGGCCGAGAACGCAACAAACCCTTTCCGCGATCATCCGTTCTTCATCTGTAGGTGTGACGCGGGTGGTGGACGCGTTCTGATGCAACCTGGTGTTTTCATCAGCGTTGCCATAAGATTCGACCGGATTCGAGCGGAACCGCTACTCCGGAGCACAGAAACCTACGCCACTACGGCAACTGGCCAGATCTCGGTCCATGTCGCCGCGAGTAACGTTCCAACTAGATACACCTTGATTCAAACCACCGCAGCGAATAGCGTCCTAGCAGGCGGTCTGGCCTGCACAATTCGTGGGCAAGCTAAACTGCTGCAACGGCTACGGCCTCACCTGAGTGCAGAGAGAGCTGCGAGGGGTTTGTGCTTTCGAGGATGTCTTTTGCCTTCGCAACCTCGGCGTCCGTTCCATGCACGATCAGAACGAATTGATCTTGCTTGAGGGCTGTTTCATATTTCACGACGCTGTCTTTGGGAATTCCGACGCTAAAGAGGCCAGCTCCCAAAGCACCCAACGCCCCCACCTCCACAGCACCTTCCAACCCAGCCACGATCCATGCCACTACCGGCCCCGCCGCTAAAATTGGGCCAAGACCCGGAATCATGAAAAAAGCGGATCCGAATAGAAGTCCCCAAAAGCCTCCCCAGAACGCGCCGACTTTGCCCCAGTACTTCATGCGATCGCCGGTATTGTAGTAGCCGACCGCATGCTCATCCGTGTGGTACCCCTTCCCAACGATCGACAGTTTGTGCATGTCGATGCCGCCGCTTTGGAGCTCCTTTACCGCTCGGTCTGCTTCGGTATGCGTGCGATATATTGCGACCGTAGAATTTTGTGTGGACATTTTTGTAATCTCCTTGGATACCCGCCATAGAACTTCAAAAGAAGTCCAATCTGACTATCCCACTGCACGAACTAGGAAACTGTTCCGTAGGGAACAGTTTGCGTGGGCAATCCATAGCGCTTCTCTATTGCGTAATTAGGATTTGATCGTCTTTAAGGGCTTCGGTCCCGCGAGAAGCGAAGGGGGCAACTGTCGGCGTCACTTCTCCTTCGTCCAGTACGGCGAATAATTGTAGTGTCGATGAAGTCGGAGTTCATATTCGCGGTCAACTGGCTGGTCTGGGCGCCATTCAGGGCTCTTTTGAATGGTCTCGCGGGCCAGGTTCACGAATATTTCTCGACCGACCCAACTCACCCGCTTGATCCATTGAGGTCTTAGCAACACCTTCTTACCAGGCCACCAATTCTTCGTGGCAACGATTGCGTACCGAATTTCCCAGGTCTCATCGTCAAACAAGAAATCCTCGAGATGTCCAATTTCACCGTCGCTCGCCTTGACGTGGTACCCGCTGACCTCGCGGGTGCTCCGCAAATGCGCGTCTGTGGCCGCACCTCGAATTGCAGTCTCCGACGCGAACTCCGACGCATCAGCGAGGGCCTTTGGAGTTGGCCATGAACCCCAGACATCTGTGCCGTTCCAATACTGGGGCCATCCATAATGTTTTCGATGTTCAGCTTCAAACGCGGGCGCAGCGATGTCAAGTGTGGGGAAAAAGAGGAACCAATCTGAATGATAGGCCCCTCGCGGCCAACGGATCCGCCGCTCCCGATTGACAGCGCAGACGCCAGTGCTTTGACGACTGACACGATCGGACGAATAAATCCCTTGTGGTAGTAGACAGCGTCGATAACTTCCGGTACCCCGTGACCTTTCGCCTCGGGAGCGAAGTTCTTCACCAGGAAAACCACTGCCATGCCCCCGACGACCGGGACGAGAATCACAAATGGCCCCCAAGGGCCTGCTGGTCTATGCGTGTTCGCGTCGAACGCTGCGGAGAGCCTGCCAAGGAAAAAAAGATTGTGAAAGATCGCAATGAGGGCTCGGAACGCTGCGGCTCCCAGACCTGCCACAACCCCTACCAGCAGTGAGAGCGCCCACAAAAATGCAGGTCCGATCGTTCGCGTCGGCAGTGTTGTGCGGTCACCAGTCAAAAGCAAGCACTCCCGAGTATCGGCACCCACTGACGTCAGGATGGGACAAGGAAGTACTCCGGGTTCGAATTCCAGACTACCGTAACACACTTCGATGGCCAAGAAAGCTGCCCCCGATTCGGGGAAGAAAAATTGCATAGAGGCATGACGGAAGGTTTGGACGCGATGGAACTATTTCATAGTCCTCGGGCCGTGGATCTCTGTTGCCTTCCTGTTCGTGTTGCCGCTGTTTTTCAATGGCGAGCGCAGTCCATGGCGGGGTCCCTGGGCGATTTTGCTTCTGATTGCGATTTGGACGACGATCGGCACATTGTGGGTCGGGAACGAGAAGTCCCCCTGGTCAGCTGATTTTTCAGCAGAGCGTTTGCCAGCGAGCGTTGTGGGGGCGAGGGAAGGCCCCGCATACGAAGGCGCGTAGCGTTGCTTCTCCAGAGGTTGGCGCCTAATGACTTGCATGACGCTTGGGGTAGGAAAAAACCTGGCGCGCGACGGCTAGGTCGTCACACGCCAGGCTGGGAACAAACCGCGCCAAATCAGCTGGGATCGACGGCGAGATATAGACCGGTGCCATCGCGCATCACTCGCAGCAGAATTGAGCGGCCACTGGCGCTTTGCATGGTCTGATTGAACTCGCTGCCGTTGGTCACTGCGTGGTGGTCCACTTCCTGGATGAGATCTCCTTCGCGAAGTCCCGCGGAGGCCGCTGCGCCGGCCGGATCGATCTGCGCGACGACCACTCCCTGACTTTCCTTAGATAGCTTCAACTGGTCTCGGAGAGACGGCGTGAGTTCCTCGACTTGGATTCCCCGCTCGGCCTGATTTTCTACGGGCGTCCCGGGGGTGCTGGCAACCTCGGTGGGGAGTTCGCGCAGCTTCGCGGTGACGTTCAGCGTGCTGGTTCCACGCTTCACAGTCATCGGGAAAGACGCGCCAGGACCCGCTTCGGAAACCTGAAGACGCAAATCGGACGACTCACTGATTGGTTGACCGTTCACGCTCATGACGATATCTCCTTGCTTTAAACCGGCTTGAGCGGCGGGGCTGTTGGGCGAAACGTCGGCGATCAGCACGCCGCCCGGGGTGTCCATTCCAAAAGCCTTCGCCATCGAGGGGGTAACATCCTGGATGGTCGCTCCGAGCCAGCCACGGATTACGTGTCCGTGTTCGACGATCTGATCCATGTCATGACGGGCAAGATTGACGGGGATGGCGAAGCCGATTCCCTGGCTTCCGCCACTCCGTGACAGAATCGCAGTATTGATTCCGACGAGTTCACCTTTGGCATTGATTAGCGCGCCGCCCGAGTTTCCTGGGTTAATGGGCGCATCGGTCTGAATGAAATCCTCGTAGTCTTCGATGCCCAGATGGGCGCGCCCTTTAGCGCTGACGATTCCCATAGTGACGGTTTGACCCACGCCAAAGGGGTCTCCGACGGCAAACACCAGATCACCCACTTCCATTTTGGAGGAGTCCCCCATAGGAATGGCGGGAAGTTTGTTGGCGTCAATTTTGAGCACGGCAATGTCGGTCTTGGCGTCTGTACCGACCACTTTCGCCGGGAATTCGCGCTTATCACGAAGATAAACCTTCACGTCAGAGGCGCCATCAACAACGTGGTTGTTGGTGATGATATATCCGTTCGTTCCAATGATCACTCCGGACCCTAAGCCCTGTTCGCGTTCCGGCTGTGCCTGCTCGGATGAGTCAGGCCCCTGACCTCGATCCTGCCCCTTGCCGCCAAAGAACTGCTGAAATAGTGGATCGTTAGAAAACGGCTCCATGGATTCGGTGCGGTGAACTAGCTTCGAAGACGAAACACTCACAACCTCCGGCAGTACTCCCTTGATTATCGGCGCGTAGCTGGAGGCGAGCGGGGCGGCAGGGACGACGTTGGCCAGTGCAGGTGCAAGAATCGGGGCATCGGAACCGGCAGCGTGCGACGCTCTGGCAATAAGGGAACCTCCGACCAGAACGCCTACGGCAAGAACGGCTGCGGCAGACCAGGTTTTAACTTTGGCGCTAGCTTTCATCATTTTCTCCTCTTCGATTTTCGGTAGCAGAATCGCGGTGCTCGGTCTGCAGTGCGCGAACGGATGGGTTACTTCGAACCAAATCAATAACGCTCGCGCCCGCGAAGAACTTGGCCGACACAAGTCCAAGATATGGAAGCTATATGAAGCCAGCATGAACCATGACTAATTTCTACTTAATGTGCTCGGGGAGAATGCAACGGGCTGCTAATCAATGACTTACGTGAGAGATGGAGAGGCACCAGTTGCTAGCGGCAGTCGTATGGTGAAGGAGCTGCCCTTGCCAGTTTGGCTTTGCACCTCGATATGTCCGCGATGTTTTTCGATGATCCACTTGGCCAGGGCAAGCCCAAGGCCCACGCCTTGGACGCTTTTTGAGCGTGAAGGCTCGACGCGAAAGAAACGGTCAAATATATGTGGGAGTGAATCCGTGGGAATTCCGATTCCCGTATCCTGGACGGTTAGCACTGCGTCGTTCTGGCACGGGTTGAGCGTCACATCTACCGTTCCTGGACCGTCGGTAAATTTGATGCCATTATCGAGAAGATTAAGAATTGCGCGTTCAATCCAGTTGGCATCTCCGTGGACGAACACACCCGGTTGTACATTCGAACCGAGGCGAATGCTTTTTGCCGTGGCAAGCGGCTCCATTTGCTCAGTCAGGGAGAGAGTCAGGGCGGAGAGATCAACCCTTTGCCCGGCCCATTGAATTTCTCCCGCCTCCGCCCGAGCTAGAACCAGCAGCTGATTAATCATGTGCCCCAGTTTGTCGAATTCCTCGAGTTGGCTGGTGAGCACCTGCTTGTATTGTTCGGCGGAACGCGTGTCGAGGAGAGCGACCTCAGCCTCCCCGCGCAAAGTGGTGAGGGGAGTGCGCAATTCGTGAGAAATACTTGCGGTGAACTGCTTCATCTGGCCGACGGAGTTTTCGAGGCGCCCCAGAGTTTCATTGAAAGCCTTGGCGACGTCATCGACCTCATCATTGGTTCCTCGCACAGGCAGACGGTCACTAAGTTGTTGGACGTCAATTCTGCGTACGGCGAGGGCGAGATTGGTCATGGGGCGCAGGGCTCGGCGCGCCATTTGCCACCCGGCGAGAGCGGCGAGGGCGATTCCGATAGGGACCAGAAAAAGAAGTACATGAAGAAATTCGCGCCGCGCATCGTCGGCCGGGTCGAGGGGAATTCCAATGCGCAGGAGAAACGAATTTCTTCCATTCGTTGCCGGCACGATCGAACTATCGAAAAGCAGACGGTGAGTGGGTAATTTGGAATCCGAAAGGCCTGGATTGGCGGCCAGCGCCCGCACCGTGTCTGGCGATGGGCGAATCCCCAGCAATTCCATCTCTTCGGACTGAACGATGAGGTTCCCCGATGGCAATTCGAATACTTCGTAGAAGCGGGTGGCCACGTGAACGAGGTAGACCTCTTCGCGGTTGTCGGGATCGACCGCAAGTTGGGCAGTGCCATTCTCGGTTTGCATATGCTTGTGAACGAATGCAACTTGGTCTTTGAGTTGCCTGGTGATGCTGCGCTCCATGAAGAGGCCGAGCGTGCGGTAGAAGAGAACGCCAAATGCGGCGAGCATAACGAACAACACCGCGGAATAGAACAGCGTGAGCCGGGTACGAACGCCGAAAGTTAACATGATGATTCGTCTTTGAGAACGTATCCCACACCACGCAGTGTGTGAATCAGGGCGACGGGGAAATCTCGATCGATTTTGCTGCGTAGCGAATTAATGTGGACATCCACCACGTTACTGACGGCGTCAAAGTGAATATCCCACACGTGCTCGACGATCATAGTTCGGGTCACAGGCCGGCCTGCGTTCCGGAGCAAGAACTCGAGTAGAGCAAATTCCTTGGGTTTGAGGTCAATCCTAGTTCCACCCCGAGCCACTTCGCGAGTAACCGTATTCATTTCGAGGTCAGCCATGCGAAGGACGGGTGTCTCCTGATGGCCACGTCGAAGCAGGGCGCGGATGCGCGCGGAAAGCTCGGCGAACGCGAAGGGCTTGACCAGATAGTCGCTTGCGCCGGTGTCGAGACCCTTTACCTTGTCTTCCAGGGAGCCTTTGGCGGTGAGTATAAGGACCGGAAGACTTAGTTTGTGGGCGCGGATTCTGGCCAGGACCTCTAGACCAGACAGTCTTGGGAGCATCAAATCGAGTATCACTACGTCGTATTCAATGCTGGTCGCTTGATAGGCACCATCCTCGCCATCGCGTGCTATGTCTACGGCGTACCCCTCCTGCTGCATCCCTTTTTGGATAAAGTCGGCCACTTTCCGTTCGTCTTCGATAATAAGGACGCGCATTTGCCCCGAACCTAGTCGAAATATTCAAAAAAGCGGATCGACTTCTCCCTCCTTCCGCCTCGAATATGACGTATTCGCGGAATATTGGCGAGGCACCCGCCGTTTTCCCGCTAACCTCTTACGGCCACTCGATTGCTTCCTTGATGGCGGTGAAGGGAGCCTTTCCCCCACCGGCTGCGATTCCGATGATAATGACGTCAAAATGATTCTCTGGCGGCAAGTTTAGCCTCTCTTACTGGGGCTCCGATGTTGTGCATTGCCATTTCGCTGCAAAACTGTCGAGCAGCAGTAAGTGATTTTCTTATTGCTCGACATCTACGACGTAGTCCCGGCCTTCCCAAGAGTTGGATTTTGGCCAGAAAAAGGTGAATCGAATCGGGGCTTGAAGCGCTGCGGTGATCCGAATATCAACGAATTCGGTTCCGAAAACGGTTGCTGCCGACTCGGTGTCGTTGACGGTGCACCACTCGTCGCCCGTCCAATGGAGACGGAAAGGTCCAGGAACCTGGACGCGCAGTGTGTAGCCTTTTTTAACGAAATGCACCTGTCGATTTGGCTTCCAAATCTCGAATGATTGGCAAGCCTTCCGATCTCCGAGATAGCGCTTGGCAACCTCGGGAATCAAATCGAACACCTGACCATCGGATACGGACCGCAGCAGCTTGACATACTCCGCGTGAGCCCACATCAGAGGCATGGCCGACCCCGTTGGCCGACCGAGGAACATATGAATGTCCGGGCGGTCCTGCTCGTCCCACACTTGCTCCGGTAACAGACCTGTCGCTGAAGCAAAGCGTTCCATCGCCCGTACGAACGGTCTTACATCTCGTCCCAAAGCGAGTTCAAAGTGAGCTCGTTCTCCGGTCAGAAGCGGCCAGGCGCGGCCCTTTCCCGATCCGACGTAAGGGCCTCCGTCCTCTCGCTGGCCGTAACCGTCGTGGTTGTAGCGGCGCCAGACGGGCCCCATCGGAGTATCCACTTTCAGCACCGCATCGACGACCTTCAATGAATCCACGATCAACGGATCGTCCGGTTTTCTTATTCCGTAACGAACCAGCTCAAGAAACCCGGCATCGACGATCTCCTTTGCCGGAAATGAATTGGGGTCGCCTGGCGCCAGGTTTGCAATTTGCAGGGTTCCCGAGTTGGGGTCCTCGATGGGGACAGGATTGTCTATGTGTGCTGGCAGGATGCGTATGTAGTGGCGCCGAGTCCCTGAGACCAGAGTTCCTTCTGTTGTGACGGTCCACGCGTCGACGTGCGATTCCAGAAAGTCCGCGTACTGTTCAAGAAACTCCGCGGCCTGTTTATGCGCTCGCTGCCTGCAGAAATAAGCGGCTCCGATCAGGGCCGCGATATTAGACGCCAAAGTTGATGGAGAATAACCGCTGGCTTCCTCCCAACGGTCCTGTTGTGTCACCGGCCCATGCCGAACTAAGTAACTTGCCGCCTTCAGGACCATAGGGTAAGGATCAAAATCCTGGAGCGCATTCTGTTGGCTCAAATGCAGGGCCAGCAATATTGGAAAGGCGACTTCGTCCAACTGAATCCCCCGCCAGTATGGAGTCCCGTTAACCCAGAAGTTCTGCGAAAAGCCACCATCTTCTTGCTGAGAAACCGCAAGATAGATAAGCGCGCGCAGGGGTGTGGCCTTCTCGCCCGAGGCCAGGAGGGCAGAAGCGCTGTTGACCATATCCCGGGTCCAAACCAAGTGATATCCCCCTTGGTCCTTGTCGCCCTTTGCTTCTCCCCACGGGATCGAGAGCGACGCGATCAAGGCCCCGGGGTAAGACTTGTCCTCATGCGCGAGCATCAAACTGAAACTACTGTGGTAAACGTTGCCCTTGTCAGTCGAATTCTTCTTCAAGGGAAGTTGGTGTGCAGAAGTGCGGTTCCATTGCTCGGTGTATCGTTTGTGATGCTCTTCGAAGGGTGTGCTCAGCGCTTGAAGGAGCGTTGCGAGGGCATGATGCTGGGTATCCCCGAACGCCAGTCCAAGGGTGAACTCGCGGAGATCAGTCAAATCCAGCTCTCCGGTCAGTGCGATGTTGCCGTCTGCCGCGTGGTCGAATACCCAGTCCAACTGAAAGTTGTCAGCTAGATCGGTCCAACCATCGCTGCGGCCCACATAGCCGCATGAAACACGTGGAAAAGGCACCGTCGCGCCCAGCGCCAGCCAGATTCCCTCCTTCTGTGCCATTAGAATCTTGCGGCCATTCAGTTCGGCGACATAACCATTGTTTCCCCATCCTCCCACTTGCAGATGCGGAGAACAGAGGGCGTATAGCCGAAGCTGTGAAATGAACGACTCGTCGCCCGTCAACTGAGTGCGCTGAAGAACGCACGCTTCGTGAGGGTCGGTGATAATTTCCTTAACGATAGCGTATCGTCCATCGGGATCGGAATTCGTGCAGCGATATCCGAGCGTGTGATCGGACAAGCGTTGGAATTTGGATTTGAGGTGGCGCTTCTCCTCATGGAAAAAACTCTTACCATCGGTAATTAAGTACTGAAGGTCTCGGAGTTGCGGTCGGTCAACGGTCGGATAATAAACTTCGGTGATGATCCCATTCCAAAGCGTAAACCAAACGCGGCTGGACGCGGCGTAGGCGGTTCCCACACCATCTTTGCCCCCGTGAGTCCATCGGGGAGGGATCCCGGGATGTCCGAAAGCGCCATTTTCGTTACCTGATTTCGTCATCCTAGCCTCTAGCCCGCCTTCGCCGGTGCTTATCTCCTAATGGTTTACCGGAGCGAGCACGTAGGAAGCCACGATGTTGGTAATCGTATCGATGCCCAAATGCCTCCTCCTAAAATTCCCCACGCGTGTCGCGTCAGAAGACTCCGTACGTAATCCCAGTAGAAAAGTTCGAACCGCCACCGTCTGTCAACCTTCTGAGTATTCGCCCAGCTACCCCAGCACAGCATGCTGACTAACAGGAGAATGAAAGCAGCCGAGTAATTGCGAGGTATCAACAAACGTCACCTCGTCCGTAGCCGGGCGAATAAGGCTGCTCGAATAAGAGGATTGGTCACATTGGCCTTTCGCCGTTGTGAGCACGGCGCTGCCTTCGGACTATTCCACGACCCAAATCGTAAATCCCTTGCCTTGGCGGACGAACTCTTCTGCAGGATCTCCATGAATGAGCTTACCTAGCCAGGAAAGGGACGCTCTGCCAATCACTAGCGTGTCGCACTTGCGCAATCGCGCGAGTTTCAAGATTTCCTGGGCCGCGCGTGTGCCATCGACCAGATAGCAATAATGGGCTTCGATCGCTCCGCGTGTCAGGCCACCTCGCCGCAGCACTGCATTGGCGCGCTTCAAGGCCCGCTGTTCAATCATCTCACCTGCGGAAATCCATCGGGATTTGTATGCTCTGAGGCGCGCTTTTTCTTTGCCCCTGAACTCAACTAGCTGCGGCGGGGGTGACAGGAGACCATGTGCCAGGCACACTTCGAAATCCGGCCGCCCCGCGCCCATCCGAGCGACATACTGCAATGCCTTTTTGGTCGACGGCGATTCATCTACAACGATGAGAAGTCTTGTGCTCTTCATTCAGGATCCCTTGCCGCAACAGACGCATAGCCGTTTTAGTGCTTCAGCCGGCTTCAACCATACCGATGCTATCTGTTCAGCGATGCTGCTTGCGCTCTGACGACCGGCTCGTTGGCTCTTGCAACAACCGGCGGGAGGTCCCCGGCTTGGCCCCGGCGCTTCCAGTAACTGGTTCGCCGGACTCCGAGATGGAGAACTTCATGGGCTTGAGTAACTCAGATTCGGCAAGAAGCCAATCCTCGCAATCTTGTCCGTGCACGCCCCCGCGGCTCTCGAAAATCTCAAAGGCTCGCCGGGCAATTTGATTCGCCGTGTCTTCCGTATGCTCCAAAAGCTCATCGACTGGTAGCAGTGCCAAACCAGTGCCAGTTTTTACTACTGCTGTAGCCAAAGAACGATGCGTCATGCGCTCCTCCCTGTCCTCTTTTGAATCAACTTCGTTCTCGAGTTCCAAGGGACTGTCTATCCCAGGGAGGCTCTCTTCCGGCAAAGGTTGATGCGTATCGGGGACCCGACAAGTTGACCGAATGTACTCCGGATGAACATCGGACCATTTTTTCGAGTGCGCTCGCAAATTCTGAAGGTCGGAGAGCGGGTAGTCCCAGGCATTCCTTTCCATCATCAATGGCGGGCAGCCAAAAGCAGCTGTTTTCGACGGGCAAGCAAACGAATGCAGTAATCGGAAGGCCGGATAAGGCCACCAGCAAACCAAAGCCACTGCCATCGGGCAAATGCGCTCCACTGAGCACGAGATCAACCGGGTCCGAGTTCAACAGCTCGGAGGCCGCTCGCGCATTTTTGGCGAAATGGCATCGGAATCCCCACCGCCGTAGGCGGTCCGTCAAGGCCCGCGACCGATGAATAGTTTGACCGACCAAGAGAACTTGCCTGCCGGAAAGTGTCATTTATCGGCCGCCCTGAGACTGTGGTTGCTGCAAACCGGATAGTGTAGGTTTCATGTCAAGTTGAAACCCAGGCTCCCATACTGCGAGGTCGGAGCAATCTGGCTGGGTCGCTTAGACCCTACGATTTAGCTTTGGATTTCTGCGCATAGCCGCCAATCTCGTGCAGGAGGGGTTCTGCTGACGAAGGAACGGCAACTTTACCATGAAGAATTTCATGACGGGCTACATCGTTGCCGTACATGGCTTCGTCTCCACTCTTGTCGGCTTGCACCACAGCACCGTCCAAGCTCACCCCAGCGAAAACTCCTTTGGAACGCGAGTAAGAAAGAATCTCCGCAGTCAGCTTCAAGTCCGTTCCCGCGGCGGCGCTCCGGCCCACCGGTCCGGCTACCACAGAGGCGTCGGCCCCGAGCTTGAATTTGTAGCTCAGTAGACTTTGCAAGGCGTGATCGTTCATAAAGAGCATCACCAAGTCGGTGGACGAGCCCCCAATCTGATAACCCACGCTGCCGCCGTCCACAGCCACAAACATAGGAGCGCTCCAACCGTGCTCAGTGCGACAGGTTGCGAGCCCCCTTCCGTAGCTGCCTCCGAATATAAACGCGAACTTCACTTCCCCTGGAACGATGGCGATACATTTCGCGGATTCCAGCAGATCTCGGGGAATTCCCTTGTCCGGAGTGTTCATAATCTCCCGGAAAACCTCGGCAGCTTTATGACTGCGATTGATATCGTCCTCGCGGTCCGAGGCGACGGTGGTCAGAGCTACGAGTAGAACTAGTGTTGTGACAGTGCCAAGACGCTTCACCATTATTTATATCCCTCCAAGTTTGAACTCATCAACGCAAATACGATGACAATTCACCGATTCCAGAATTCGTTCTGATTAGGACGTTTTGCCCTTGCAGCCGGTGTGTTGGCACGAACAATCGATGTCCGGCGTCTTTTCCATGGCCGCGCACTCGGTGCTGCAGTACTTGCTCGTGGTCGTCGGGCACGTACAAACGGGGTGTGCGCATTTCTCAGCTTTCGCAGTTGCCATCTTTTTCTCCTAGCTTCTAATTCTAGCTTCCGCTCATCAGCGAATGATCAGGGTGTTATCTTAATGACTGGGAATGGTTGTTTCTGTCCAATAAGGGACATTTTCGCTTTTAGGGTTCAACCGAGTTTGAGGCTCGGCTGCGTGGATTGTAATACGCTCGCTTCCGTAGCCGGTCTTACAGGTTCTTTGCGAATGATGAGATATGATCACCATCGGGCTTGAGGGTCCCTCGAATCGCAAGAACATCCACCACATAATTACCGCAAGTCCGGCACCAATCGAGTACGAGTCGCGGAATCGAAATGCGTCTTACTTCTCAACGAGGTTCGAACAACGAACGCGAAAACCAATGAGAAGCGTGCAAACGGCGAACCCCGTGTTTGAAGAAAAGGATCGTGCCCCGTTTCCCGTGCCCGGCCACAGGAGCTTCGCACCCCTCTTCCCGGATCGCCTAATACCAGCAGCACGAAGCGAGACCTGGACTGGACGCTCACTAGTCGTCCCGCTGGAAACGGCGAGTACAGCCGGACCCGGTCTGGCGATGCGATTGCACGACCCCTCCAGAATCCCGCACGCGGTGATCTCAGCGACGAATGGCCGAAACGAGTGCTCCTGAGACCACGCATATTCTTGCCGACGCACAAAGAAGACAGCGCACAGTCTGTTCGTGCGTAATGTCCGATAAGGAACAGTGGATTTTGCGGAACCACAGTTATGATTGTACCTGACACTCAGGTCCAATTAGGATGAAGCCCCCGCGGATTTGTTAGAGCAAACGAGGCCCGGAAGTCTTACCTCAAGATCAGATCGAGGAATGATCGTGCGCGCTCTGCCTATCTCGTCCGACTCCCGGAACCATTTCTTTAAGGGCGGCCTATGAAACAAATGGTAACGATTGGTCTATTTCTGATTTCTTCGGGCATCCTCACATCCGCAAATGGGCCGGCGAAGCCCACGGACGAATACAGCATCGATATCCTCAGGAGCAAAATTGAATTTTTTGTGGCCTCCTCGGCGGGAGACGTCAACGGCACATTCAAGTCCTGGAAAGGAACCTTTGGCGTCGCCACTCCGGGCGTTCCCGAAAGCGCGACGCTGAAGCTGGAGATCTCAGCTCCCAGCTTGACGACGGGGAGCCGCATCAAAGACAAAATGGTCAAAGGGAAAGATTTCTTTTATGTGCACAGTTACCCGACAATCGATTTCGTTTCCACCAAGGTAATCCCATCAGGTGATCCCGACAATTTCCGAGCGCAGGGTAATTTCACGCTCCGAGGCGTCACCAAGCCGGTCACCCTTCGGGTGGATCTTGACCCCAACCGCAACGGGGGTGGCCGAATTTACGCGAATCTGTCCTTTGACCGGCGGAATTTCGGGATGACAAAGAATGTGCCATTCATTCGTGTAAGTGATTCCGTACGAGTTCGATTGGAGCTTTTTATCGTAGCGAAACCGGCAGCAGCCGGGCCCAGCCCGTAGTTTGGATCTCCTGCTTACGCGTGGAGTTAACAGGGAATTCGATTCCCTGTTCCTTCCCTGATATTTCCCTGTTCCGATTGCGCCCGAAAGCCCATTTCCCGGCGCTAAATCACTCTGCCGCGTGGAGTTATCTCCGAGTCGGCACCGCCAAGAGGTCGAATTTCCCTGTATTTTTCCCTGTTAACGGGAAATCTTGGGGCGGAGAACAGTTCGCGCCCGCCTGCGTCCACCGCCAGCCAGTCTTAGAGATTCTCTCTCCGGCCAGCCAATATCGGAACGCATCGAGTTTGCGGGCCGAAAAACGGCAAATGCCACGGCGATAGGGACCTTCAGCGTCTCTTGACTGGGAAATGTGACGCCAAGCGTGCGATTTTTCTCCGCAAGCAGATTGGGAGTTCCCTTTCACCAGAGCCGGGAACCTCACAGGACCGTTGGCCCGAGCAAGAAAAGGAACCGCCAGTTCGAGTTGGCGGGACAACCGGCATGGCCCCGCCCGTTGGTGTCAGTCGAAATTGAACGTCTCTTCCTCAGCTACTAGCATAATGGGTGCCCCACCGGTGGAAATCGCGACGGCGTGGGCTATCGTCTCCTTCCCGCCTGTCGAGGCCGCACACGCTTGTAGCACCTCCATGGAGGGAAAGTAAACCTCCGCAACTCGATAGATCGGCGCGGGGACTTGGGGTGATCCCACCACCTTGGTTGCGACAATCTTGGTCTTGCCGGCCATTTTCTCGACTGCCATCGGCACATGTTCGTTCTGGTACACCTGCTCGAAGGCTTCGAGGTCTTTCGGTTGCGGGTAGATTACCACGAACTTGACGTTCGCCATTTCATACTCCCTTCAGGAAGTTATTTCGAGGATGATCCTCGGGTTAATTTGACGAAAGACCTTGCGAAAATGCTTTCAATCTCCCTGGAATCCACTTCTCCAGGAGTAGAGTCTGGGCGTTGGTACCCTTACGCCCAGACTCCGAAAGAAGAGACGTCTAATTTGCCCCAACGACGGTGATCCCCTGGGCGCGAACTGGTAGGGTCCCGCCGATGGGAAGAATTGCCGGGGCAAATGGTTCGGTCAATGTCCCATCCGTCATCACCTTTAGCGAGTGGAAGGCGTTGGAGCTGGTGGTTGCCGTGGAGCTTCCCTGCTCGCTCGAAACGTAAAGCCACTGGCCAGAGCTGTCAATCACCGTGGAAAAGGCGGCACCGCCCGAGGTGCTATCCATCACGAAGTGTTGGATTTCCGCAGGGTTCAGCGGGTCCGTCAAATCGTAAACCTCGATCGATGCATCGCCAGTGTTGGTGACGTAAAGGCGGGTTCCCGCGTGATTGACGATAGCCCAGCAAGGCGCTACCCCCCCCAATTGTTCTTTCACAGACCGCACAAACGAGAGGTTTCCCTTTTCGTCATAGCGATAGACAGCCACTTGGCTGGTGGGCACGATATCAACATAGAGGATCGGTAAATCCGGATGGGTCCGCAGACCCAACGGCAGGTGTGGACCGGCTTCATCGGTGAAGATGGAATTCGGCAGTCCCTGAGGCAGATTCTGTTTCAATTGGCCGTCCCCAACCACTTGAAAAGATTGCAGCAATCCGCCCAGAAAATCAGCGCCAAAAACAAAGGGTCCCTGCGCGGCAATCAGCGCCTGCGAAGGTGAGGTGCCGTAAGCCACCGACACCGTGGAGTTCTCGACGGGGGTCAGGCTGCCATTCGGCGACACTTTAAAGGTGGTGTAGTTGGGTAGAGGTTGAGCCGCGTTGTTACTCTGGGCCGGGTCCTGAGCCTTGTTGACGACGACAAGGGTATCGCCCATCAAGCCCACGCTCACAGGATCGGATCCGCCCGAGGGAAACGGCGAGCCGGCAACGGCTTCGAGGCCCCCCCGGGAAGTGATGCGGAACACAGCAATAGAATTGGAGCCTGAGTTTACCGCAAACAGCAGCGTGCCCTCAGGATTGACCACCAGGTTTTGGTCGGAATCAAACGGGCCGAGGGCAAAAGTGCCATCGAACACGCCGATCCCTCCAGCGGGCGTACTGCCCAGAAAGGCTGGGGTTCCACTGCCGTTATTCTGGAAAGTGAGAATGGAATTTCCGGCCGTGCTGTTACTTTCCAAGTAGATAATGTCCGGAACCCCAGCGCTCCACGCTGGAGTCCCAACCGAGGTGACCATCGCCAACGCGACCAAGAGGATTAACGACCGAAGCCGAGCGAATTGCGCGATGCCGGACAGAGCCACGTTGGCTTCTTGACAAACATTCATAGTTTCTCCTTAGCAAACTGAATTTACAGATTCCCTTGTATGAGGATCCGTTTGTTGATCTTTCCATGCCCTTCATCTACTAAGACCAATGCCGGGGGTCAAATATTCCCGAACCGAGGGAAATTTTTGATTGCGTGCCGCGCTTCGGATCATCGACCCTCCCAACATGCGGCAAGCACTAGGGGACTCCCGGTCGCGACTTACCGTCTCCATGAACATCTCCGGAGGGCGCCTTAGTTTGGGAGTCCCAAACTTGGCTTGCGCAGAGGCATCAGCGGCCAAGAATATTGAGATCGTCCTCGGGCTACTCGATCGAGCGATGTGTCGACGCCAGCCGAACATCGTCGGCGCTCAGAAACTCCGGTTGAAAGATCGAAGGACAGATGAGCCTGTCGACAGAGATTGGTGACCCGATCTCGGGACGCAATAGATAGGATTCTGGCCCGTCGCTACCCCAATCCGAGGCCTCTGGGACGGCTAGGATATCGAACCGCAATGATAAAGCGATCACTTGTTGTTGGCCCCCCGGACCACCCATCCGATCAACACTTGTTTGCCGACTGTGAGGAGTATCCCCCACGTCTTCGTCACCATGATTTCATGCTGAGTTTTCTCCCGTTCCTTCAGATATATCTCCCGATTCTCGGACGTCGGGGCTTTCTCATAGTTCAGCACCGCCTCCACGCCAGCCTCTCTGGTTCTCGAGATGAGGGCCCAAGCCGCCCATTTCTCTCCGCAGGCAGCTTGGGTAGTTCCCTTTCACCGGAACCCCGAAACCGCAAGAACCTCGAAGGCCTGCGGTCTACAGAGATGGAAAACGTCCAAGAGCGGCGCAGGCACACCCTTTGATTCTTTCGATCCTGCGTCGCTCGTTCCGGAGAAATACACCTGGGCGAGGGCAATAAGGATGGGCAAACAACAAAATGTAGAGGAGGAAATATGCTAGGGAAGATACAGGGAGAAGAAAAAATGATGCTTTCAAGATGGTCGACAAAAGCGGCAGGAATTCTCTTGCTTTGTCTTGCCGTGTGCGCCACGGCATCAGCTCAATATGGCGGTGGAGGTACAGGTAGTTCAGGTGGTTCCGGGACCTCGGGTACAGGTGGCACTGGAAGTACGGGCGGATACAGTTCCGGTTCCGGGAAAGCCATCGGGATCGGAGTGGGAGTGGCAGCAGCCGCGGCTGTCGGCATCGCCCTGCTCGTTCATCACCACAGCGACGCGTATACATGGGAAACCCGCCTGTCATCGTGGGGCCTTCCTGAATAAGCAAGGCCCCCGACTCCTGATCTAGCGATAGCTCTGTTTCAAGGGTTACGGCGCTAACCGAACGGCGGCATCGGCCTCGACAGCCATAGCTTGCAGTGTGTTGAGGAACTGCTTGCTTTGGCCGAAGAAGAGCCCATCGGCGGTAAAGCTTGCGATCGTAGCCACAGCGCCTCCAAATGCATCGGTCAGCGGGCGAATGATCGAGACATGCGGGAGTTTGGAGCTGATGAATTCGCAAGGGACGGGAAAAATTAGGCTGGGCTGAATCTGCGGATTGAGCGGGCTGAAGAAATTGGGAAACGTCAGGCCCGATTTGGGGTCCGTAAATGGCGCCACCGGGGCTTGCACTCCGTTGCCTGCAAAATCCACCCATTCCAGGAAGTGAGCGATCTCGTCTCCGCCGATGCCCAGGGTGACCTCAAGCACTTGCGGATCCGTCACTTTCTGACTCAAGGATGCATACAGACTCGAGCCGCCTTGCTCAATGTATCCAAAGTGAAAGCCCGCTACATTCGCGATCGCCTGAACATGCACGTTGCCGCCAAGGCCGTTCGGGTTGCCGCCGGGGAAGGCACCGCCCTCGAAGTCGGCATTGTTTCTGGGAATGGCAGTAACCCCCTTCAGAGTGAGTGCCTGAGGGAAGGTCGCACCGAGGTCTGGATTGGTTGCACTGCGGTAGCGAACGAACCAGCTGGTGTCGACGTTGAGATGCATGAGGTTGGTCAGGCGCTTAATGCCTGATGATCCGGTAGCCGTGCTTCCCTCCAAAGTACGGAACGCATCGAAGTTGACCGGCTCAGCACCTCTGGACTCGAGATAGGCATTGAGAAACGCGGCGTGGCTCACCTCGTCCAGGGTGTTGCTAGTGATGTATTGCGGGCCATCGCCATCGAGGTTCGACAAGGCCAGCTGATAGTTGTTCAGTGTTTGGTTGGGGTCCACCTCAATGGGTGGATTGTTGCCGATCCCACCCAGTTCCGCATACTGTGTCCACAGATCACTTTCGATGATTTCGGCTGCCGCAAGGAAGCGAAGGATCGCGATGTCTCCTTGCGTTAGCTCACCCGTTTCCTGTGCGAATGCGGGAAGTGACTTCGATAACAGCATAGCGCCCGCAGTCACGGCCCCCGCTGCCATCGCACTTCTTTTTAGGAACGACCGGCGATTTACTGGTTGCGTTCCACGCTCTGATTCCTTCATTTTCGTTTTCCTCCAAGAATTGAATTTCTCGAATGGTGAATGCGAGATTTCTCGCTTGCTCATCGTTCTTGCTTTCGGCCGCGGGTACTTCTCTGGAACCTGCAGCGCGGGATCGAGAAAACCGAAGGGTACCCACGCCGGTTTTGGGCTTGTTCCATCTCTGTAGACCGCAGGTCGTCGCTCTTTATTCCCATATAAGCGCCGATAAGCCATTTTTTTTAGCTGCTCAAACAAAACAGGAAGCGAACGGGAATAAAAGCAGCTCTGAGGCGGTTCCTATTAGTGAGCATGCTGTCTAGAGGAAGGATTGGACGTGCGGGACTCGCAGGATCAAGTGCGCTTCGAGATGCTAGTCCTGCCGCATCTCGAAGCCCGCGTGTATAAGATTGGCTGCCATGCCGAGGCCGATAAAGTCCATTGTTTCGGGCATTTTTTAATTTCCTTTTTGGAGATGAAGAGCCTTTGGCCCTGATCTTAGCTAACAGGGAATTTCGATTCCCTGTTCATTCCCTGATAATTCCCTGTTTTGATTTGACCTGAAAGCCCGTTGTCTTGCGCTAAATCACTCTGCCGCGTGGAGTTATCTCCGAGTGGGCACAGCCAAGAGGTCGAATTCCCTGTATTTTTCCCTGTTAACGGGGATTTGCGGGGAGAAAAGTTCGCGCGCGCCTGCGTCCACCGCCAAACCATTCTTAGATATTCTCTCTCTCGCCGGCCATTGGGATTTAGGGCCCGGGAAGATCGTGACCCAGCGGAAGCGCTCAGTCTGACGGTCAAATAAAGCCGATTTACCCGGATAACACGCGCGCCGGTACGGTAGATTTTCCGTCTCCCAACGAAAACCGGCGCCAAAATAAAAAGGCCCCTCGGGAATGAAGGGCCTTTTGGCTTCTTGTTCTGGTTATGAAAGGCTCGACTCTGCTTCCGGCCGTCGGAAAAGTTAGTTCGCCAGATACGCCGCCACCACGATGCCATCGTTGCCAGTTCCCTCGATGGCAAGAATGTCTCCGTTGGTGTCGATCAGCAGTGCGGTCACATTATTGTCAACCGTCAGCGTGCCGCCGCTCCCAAACGTGGTATCCAGCTCGCCGTTGGTGTCGAGCCGTGCAATGCCACCGAAATTCGGCCCCGAGGCTTCGGGAACAACAAGGTCGCCGACCACGACCTGTCCGTTCGATTGCACAGCCAGGGCCTGCGGGGTGTTATGGAACCCGCCGAACCCGAAGGGCGTGGAGCTGAAACCGGAATTCAGCACACCGGTTTCGCCGAAAAGCTGTACTTTCGTGTCAGTGCCGCCGCAGTCCGAGCCGCCTTCACAATGAGGCGACGCCACAAGATAATCGCCGTTCGATTCGAAAAGAGTCGGGACAAGTTCGAGGGCTGAGGGGCTGGTCGCCGTCACCGTGCCCGTAGTCACGGTAGTTTGCTGCACACCCGTGGAACTGAACTCCACCAATATGCCATTTTTATCATCGCTGGGGCCCACGGCCAGATAGTCGCCATTGGATAGCAAGGCCAACGCCTGCGGCCCTCCTAAAGGGGCGGGCGAAGCCAGCACAACCCCGCTGGCGCCAAACGTCGTGTCCAGAGTGCCATTGGAGTTGAACCGCGCCAACGAGAGCGCCGCCGGAGGACCCTGTTTGCCCCCGCTATTCTCAAGCCCGCCCATCAGGATTTGCCCGTTGGGTTGGAGCAGGAATGCACTCGGACCATCCTCGCGCGTGCCGACTTGCACCGCCACCACGCCGTCGGTGCCGAAGGTTGTGTCCAGAACGCCGGCCGCGGTGAATCGCGCCAGACCGAAGTCGACGAAACCCGAGGCAAGTCCCCCGACCGTCCCTGCAACCAGGAATTCGCCATTCGATTCCAACGCAAACCAAGACGGACCAAAAGTGAAGGTAGAGAACGCCGTGATGGTGCTCCCCTTCGTTCCAAAGGTGGTATCCAGCACTCCAGCCGAGGTGTACCGCGTCAATCCGATCTGAGTGCCGGAGCCGTTCACGAAATCGAATTGGGAGAGCACCACGATGTCGCCATTGGGCTGCTCCATAGCGCCGACCGGCATCATGACCGGCGACCCGGCGCCGGTGAAGGTGGTGGTTACGGTGCCGCCCTTGCCAAACTTTGGATCCAGGGTGCCCGCGGCCTGTGCCCAGGCCACGTTTCCGCCCATCAAAGCCGCTATCATCATCATCATTGCAACCTTGGCAGCTGGTCGCAGCAATCGCCGCAGGCCGGCTGTCTTGATCATGCTTATCCTGATCATCTGTTTTTCTCCTGGATTCGCCCCCGGGTTAGTTACTGCTCCTGGAGTACCGATCCAGTTGAAAGATTAGCCTTGGGACGGAGGCGGGTTGTCACCCGACTGTCGCGACGGAGTCTAGTTTTGTAAATTCGCGGATGAATCCAAGGAGACATCCCGGATGGATATAGAGATGGAAGGGAAGGATTGCAGTCATTCTAAAGAGCATCCCCAGCAAGCGACTCGAACATTTCTCGCAACAACCCAGTTAACAGGGAATTTCAATTCCCTGTTCATTCCCTGATAATTCCCTGTTCCGATTGGCCTGAAAATGGCATTTATTGGCGCCAAAAGGCTCGGTGCTCTGGGGTTATCTCCCGAATGGCTGGAACCAAAGGCGCAATTTCCCTGTATTTTTCCCTGTTAACAGGGAATTTTAACGCGGAGAACAGTTCGCGCAAGCCTGCGTCCACCGCCAGCCAGTCTTATAGATTCTCTCTCCGGATTGGTCAAAGCCGATTGGTTCAAGACCTATACGGACGTCAATCTCCCGGTGAAGTTCGAAATGGTCTTCCAAAGCTGGGATACCGCCAACAAGCCGACGGAACTCGCCAATTACAGTGTCTGCACGACATGGGGTGTGAAGGAAAACCATGTCTATCTGCTTCATGTCACCCGCAAACGGCTTGGCTATCCAGAACTAAAGTGCGCCGTGCGGGATCAAGCCGAAGCATTTGGGGCGAAAACGATCTTGATCGAAGACAAGGCGTCCGGCACCCAATTGATTCAGGAATTGGTTCATGAGGGCGTGCACGCGGTCAAGCAATATACGCCGACGATGGAAAAGATCATGCGAATGCATTCGGTTACTTCCACGATTGAAAACGGCTTTGTTCACCTGCCGGAGAAGGCTGCTTGGCTTGGCGAGTATTTGCATGAACTGACGAACTTTCCGAACGCCAAGTACGATGATCAGGCGGATTCGACATCTCAGGCGCTGGATTGGTTCAAGCAATCCAACACGAAAGGGGTGCTCGGGCTCAACGAATATTTCAGGCAAGAAACTGCGAGAATGCAGGCTGCAGGACGTCCAATTTCTGATTCACCTGCGGTCAACCGAGGCGCAGCGCTTCGGGAGTGGGATCGGCAACATGGACGATTTGGAAATCGTTGATCAGCGTGTGGCCAACCAGGCGGGGGAATCAAAGAACAAGCGCATCGACAGGCGCCACGACCGGCGAGGGCGGGATGGGCTGCCACCCGAACGATCACGCCTGACTCCAGTACCCCGTTGAAGCTTGCGCTGCGGGTGACTAAGATAGGACAGTTTTAGCTCGGCTTCTATCTGCTCGTAAACGCGGAGGAGAAATGATCCGCTTCAAAGTGAACGGAAACGAAAGCATTTACGATGGCGATCCCGAGATGCCGCTGCTGTGGTACCTGCGCGATATCGCCGGATTCACCGGCACAAAGTTTGGCTGCGGCATGGCTCTGTGCGGAGCCTGCACCGTTCATCGGAATGGCGAAGCGGTGCGCTCCTGCTCCGTCGCGATGAGAGACGTAAGCGGAACCAGCATTACCACCATCGAAGGGATCTCCGCCACCGGGCTGCACCCGGTGCAAAAGGCCTGGATGGAGATTAAGGTCCCGCAATGCGGATATTGCCAGAGCGGGCAGATCATGCAGGCTATCGCTTTTCTCGGCCAGAATAGGAATCCCAGCGATGCGGAGATCGATGATGCCATGTCCGGTAATCTCTGCCGCTGCGGAACCTATCAGCGCATTCGCCTGGCGATTCACCAGGCCGCGAAGGAGCTGGCATGAACAACATCCAGAACGCCAGCCGCCGCGGGTTCCTGAAGGGCGCTTTTGCCGCTGGCACGTTTGTGCTCGGTGTGCACCTCGTCCCTGAATCGCTCTGGGCTAATGCCTCCACAAGTGCCGCCGCTGTTTTCCAACCCGACATGTTCCTCGGAATCGCCAGTGACGGCACCGTCACCATTGTTGCCCATCGCTCCGAAATGGGCTGTGGCAGCCGCACCGCGCTTCCGCTGGTGGTTGCCGACGAACTCGATGCCGATTGGTCGAAGGTCAAGATCGAACAAGCCCTCGGCGACGCCAAGTACGGCGATCAGGATACCGACGGCTCGCACTCGGTTCGCAGTTTCTTCGACCAGATGCGCCAGGTCGGAGCGACTGGCCGCGTCATGCTGATCACCGCTGCCGCCAATAACTGGGGCGTCTCGGAGAAAGAGTGCACTACCGAAGCGGGCTTCGTTGTGCACAAGTCCACTGCCCGCAAGCTCAGCTACGGCGAACTCTCTGCGGCCGCCGCCAAGCTCCCGGTTCCCAGCAAGGAAACCGTGCCCCTCAAGGACCGGTCGGAGTGGCGCTACATCGGTAAAGAGAACGCCTTGTTCGATCTTTCGGATATCGTCGCTGGCAAAGCCACCTTCGGCATGGATGCCAAGATGCCCGGTATGGTGTACGCCTCCGTCGAGCATCCACCCGTCCTCGGACAGAAGATCAAGTCCTATGACGACAAGGCCGCTCTGAAGGTGCGCGGCGTGAAGCAGACCCTGGCCATCGAGACCTTCAAACCGCCGCACCACTTTCAACCGCTGGGCGGAGTCGCCGTTATCGCCGACAACACTTGGGCGGCCTTCCAGGGACGCAAGGCTCTAAAGATCGATTGGGATAGCAGTCCCCACTCCGTCTACAACTCCGATCAATTCCGCAAAACCCTCGAATCCACTTCCCGTCAGCCCGGCAAAGTGGTTCGCAACGTGGGAGACGTCGACGCCGAATTTGCCAAGGGCGGCAAGATCATCGAGGCGGAGTACTACACACCGCATCTCGCGCATGCCTCGATGGAGCCGCCGGTCGCCGTAGCGGAATACCGCGATGGAAAGGTTGTGGCATGGGCTCCGACCCAGAGCCCCCAAGCCGTGCAGGAAACCATCGCCGGTTTGCTGCAAATCAAAAAAGAGGACGTCACCTGCCACGTCACCCTTCTCGGCGGGGGCTTCGGCCGGAAATCGAAACCCGATCAGGTCGCGGAAGCGGCCATTCTCTCGAAACAGCTCGGCAAGCCGGTGAAGGTCGTATGGACTCGTGAAGACGACATCCGATTCGACTTCTTCCACTCGGTCGCCGCCATGTATCTGAAAGCGGCAGTCGGTCCCGACGGCAAGCCGACCGCGTGGCTGCAGCGCACCGTCTATCCTCCCATCGGTTCCACATTCGACGTGAACGCCAAATATGCCGACGACGAAATGGGCCTCGGCTGGAACAACCTGCCGTTCGATATCCCCAACCACCGCGCCGAAAATGGACCTGCCGACGCTCACGTGCGCATCGGATGGCTTCGCAGCGTTGCCAACATCTATCACGCGTTTGCCATTCACTCCTTTGCGGACGAACTCGCTAACGCTGCCAACCAGGACTCCGTTCAGTATCTCCTCCAGTTGATTGGGCCGTCGCGTATCGTCCCGCTGCAAGCCGGGCCCGACGAGCAAGAAGAACAGAAGCGCTATCCGCTCGATACCGCCCGGCTGAGTCGGGTGGTGGAAATGGTGGCGGAAAAGTCAGGCTGGGGAAAGCGTCCCACAGGCAAAGGATACGGCCTCGGCATTGCCGCGCACCGCAGCTTTTTCACCTACGTTGCTACGGTTGTTGAAGTCGAGGTGGACGACCAGGGACAAGTGCGTATCCCTAGCGTCTGGACGGCTCTTGACGCCGGAACGATCGTCGCTTCCGACAACGTCCGCAACCAGTTCGAAGGAGCTGCCAACTTCGGCGCAAGTCTCGCCCTGCTCAGCGAGATCACCGTCACCAATGGCGCAGTGAACCAGCGAAACTTCGGCGACTACCGGTTGGTGCGCATGGGCAGCGCTCCGAAACACACCAGCGTTTACATCGTCGAGAGCGATGCTCCTCCCGCGGGCGCGGGTGAACCCGGAGTGCCACCGTTTGCCCCGGCTCTTTACAACGCCATCCACGCCGCAACCGGCAAACGTATCCGAGAGTTGCCACTCTCGAAAACGAAACTGGTCTAATCGTCGCGAAGAACATGGGCGTGGTAGTATGACGCTCATCCTGAGAAAGCAAGTCGGAGCCTCAGCAGGAGGCTGAAAATGGCGACATTCGGACACGTCCAGGTGCCGACTGGAGGTCACGTGCCAAGTTCTGCCTTGGTTGTTGCCGCTACGACCGTTACTTCGCGACACTCCGCCTTGGTCCGCGTCACCCACTGGATCATCACCCTGTGCTTTTTTGCCCTGCTCGTCACCGGACTTGAAATTGTGATCTCTCACCCTCGCTTTTATTGGGGCGAAGCCGGCAATGTATTAACCACACCACTTTTCAAACTTCCGATCCCCGCATCGAGGGAAACCGTGCCTACCGGCTACGGCTACGTGCTGCCCGACCAGAACGGCTGGAGCCGGTATCTCCACTTCCAAGCTGCCTGGCTTGCCATATTCACCGGTTTAGTGTTCACGATTTCCAGTCTATTTACGGGGCATTTACGCAAAAACTTGCTCCCGCGCAAAGGCGATCTCTCATGGCGGTCTTTTTCGACGGCAATCGCGGGTCATTTGCGCTTCGAGCGGCCGAGCGAAGCGGAAGCCTGGTCATATAACGTGCTGCAACGCCTCACGTACCTGCTCGTGATCTTCGTTCTGTTCCCCTTGGTAATCTGGACAGGCTTGGCGATGTCCCCCGCCTTTGTGTCCGCGGTTCCGGCGGCCGTCACGGTGTTCGGCGGCCAGCAATCCGCGCGCACTATTCACTTCTTCGTGTCCCTGGCTCTCGTGCTCTTCCTGATCGTCCACGTCGTGATGGTTTGTCTGGCCGGGTTCAAGAGTCGTATGCGAGCGATGATCACCGGCCGGGCCAGTACACATATGGAGCGTACATGAGCGATCTCTCACGCCGGAGACTGATCAAAGCCGGACTCGTGGCCGCAGCGGGCGTGTCGGGCGTGGGCCTGGCCGGGCGTGTTGCCCAGAGATATGGACTCATCCCGCCCGATCACGGCGGAATCTACGGCCTTGGCGAGACGCTCACCTACGCTTCCCAGCGGCTACTGACCAGGCACTCGTTAGCCCGGGAGTTCTCTGCAAGCCAAATTTCAAAGCGTCCGTTCGCGAACATAGTCGCGCCCCCAAGTGACGCGTTCCTGCGCCTTCATGCAGGAGGATTCGCTGACTGGCGTCTTTCCGTTAACGGGATGGTCGCCCGGCCCGCCACGTTTTCGCCGGCCCAGCTAAGGAGCTACCCGACTCGGAGTCAGATCACTCAACTGCAGTGTGAAGAGGGCTGGTCCTATATAGCCGAGTGGATCGGCGTGCCTCTCTCCTACGTTCTGGACGCCGTGGGGGTCCAGCCGCAAGCCAGATACGTTGTCTACTTCTCGATCGATCGCGACTGGTGGGACAGCATAGATATGGCTGACGCATTGCATCCGCAGACTTTTCTCGTCTATGGGTTGAATGGCAATGAGCTTCCCGTGGGCAATGGCGGGCCACTTCGCATGCGGCTCCCGCGCCAGCTCGGCTACAAGAGTGTGAAATACATCACCGGCCTGACGGTCACCAACAGTCTGAAGGGGTTCGGCAAGGGTCTGGGCTCCGCGCCTCCTGAATCCGGCTACGCATGGTACGCCGGTATCTGACCCGCTGGTTTCTTAAGTCGTGAATCCCAGTGCTGGCCTTCATCCGACCAACTGAGGCGATAACCCTGAGGAAGGACTTCCGGTTTCCGTTGCGTCCGCAGCAAGTCCGGGGAAATAATGAGGCCCCACGTCGATAGTTGACGGACGACGTATACGGAAACTCAAGCGGGAGGAGAGAATGAGTACGGTAAGGGTTCTGGTGGGCACGCGGAAAGGTGCGTTCATTCTAACGGCAGATGGCAAGCGCGAGCACTGGAATGTCAGCGGTCCTCACTTTGCGGGTTGGGAGTTTTTTCATCTGAAAGGATCGCCCGCGGATCCGGATCGGATTTACGCGTCGCAGTCGACCAGTTGGTCCGGGCAGATAATTCAACGTTCGAATGACGGCGGCAGTTCGTGGGAGACCGTGGGTAACAAGTTCGCCTACGACGGCGTGCCTGGCACGCACCAGTGGTACGACGGCACACCTCACCCATGGGAATTCAAAAGAGTCTGGCATCTCGAGCCATCGCTGACCGATCCGGAGACGGTCTACGCCGGAGTTGAAGACGCCGCGTTGTTCCTCTCGAGGGACGGAGGACAGAATTGGCAGGAGCTCTCCGGCTTGCGCGGCCACGGCTCCGGGCCACACTGGCAGCCCGGGGCTGGCGGGTTGTGTCTGCACACCATCATCCAAGATCCGAGCAATTCCGACAGGATCTTCATCGCCATTTCGGCTGCAGGTGCCTTCCGCACCGATGACGCGGGGAAGACGTGGCGACCGATCAACCGCGGGCTGCATTCTCAATACATCCCCGACCCGGCGGCTGAGGTCGGCCACTGCGTTCACCACATGGCGATGCACCGCTCGCGTCCCGGTGTGCTGTTCATGCAAAAGCACTGGGACGTCATGCGTAGCGACAACGCTGGCGAATCTTGGCAGGAAATCAGCGGAAACCTGCCCACCGACTTCGGGTTCGTAATCGACGTTCACGCGCACGAGCCGGAAACCATCTACGTCGTCCCGATCAAGAGCGATTCGGAACACTTCACTCCGGACGGAAAACTCCGTGTGTACCGCAGTCGCACGGGCGGAAACGAGTGGGAAGCGCTCGGCAAAGGCCTGCCGCAAGCGGACTGCTACGTCAACGTGCTGCGCGATGCGATGGCCGTGGACTCCCTCGATAAATGTGGCGTGTATTTCGGAACTACGGGCGGCCAGGTATACGCATCCGCCGATGCCGGAGACACATGGGTGCCCATCGTCCGGGACTTTCCGGCCGTGCTTTCCATCGAGGTCCAGACACTGCCATGATTCGAGTTGAGCTCCCTCCACATCTCCGGGGACTCGCACACGTCACCCGTGAGGTCGAGCTCGACATCCAAGGTCTGGCCACACAGCGTTCGGTAGTAGACGCACTTGAAGCCCACTACCCGATGCTACGCGGTGCGATCCGCGATCACATCACCCAAACGCGTCGGCCCTTCTTGCGGTTCTTCGCCTGCGGCGAAGATCTTTCCCACGAGCAACCAGACGCGCCGTTGCCCGACGCAGTCGCTTCAGGTGCGGAACCCCTACTCATCGTTGGCGCTATTGCCGGCGGGTGACAGACGATGGTTAGTTGTTGTCAGACTCCTAAATCAGAAACACGAAGCGAGAGGGCCGGAAGATGAAGTTAGTCTCTGTGAACACTGGACTTCCTCGTGAGGTGATGTGGCACGGCAAAAACGTACTCACGGCCATCTACAAGCAATCGGTCAAAGGCCGGGTCGCTCTGCGGAAGACCAATCTCGAGGGAGACCGTCAGGCGGACCTCAGCGTCCACGGCGGCGAGCACAAAGCCGTCTATTGCTACCCGGCCGAACACTACGACTATTGGAAGCAACAGTTGGCGGGCCGGGACTTGCCGATCGCAATTTTCGGAGAGAATTTCACAACCGCCGGACTGCTCGAAAACTCAATCCATATTGGCGACGTATTCACTGTTGGCTCCGCAGAGATAGTCGTGACACAGCCGAGGCTCCCTTGCTATAAACTTGGCATCAGATTCGAGTCCGATGAAATGGTGAGGCGATTTTTGGCAAGCGGTCGTACCGGGTTCTATTTCGCCGTCACTCGCGAGGGCGAAGTTGGCACAGCCGATGAGATTAAATTGATCTCTCAAGAACCAAACGCGGTCTCGATTTCGGAAATCACCAGGCTGTATGTCGCGAAAAGATTCGCAGAAGACGATGTGGATTCGGTGCGCCGGGCCTTAAGAGTTGCAGCATTGCCGGAGAGTTGGAAGGAGTACTTCCGAGAGCGCCTGCAGACGACAAATGCATGACTGAGCCATTCGATTTAATCGAGGCGCGTTGCTCGTGAGTGGGACCAAGGAAGACGGTTTTTTAATGGGCCAGCCAACCTCAGATTTCTCAGTCAGTTGAGTGTCGCGAGAACATTCGGTCCTGTGGCGAAGAGTTGCTTGGTTGGCAGCAAGACGAGGCGAAATTCATGGCTGAACAACCAGCGCTTCAGCCCTCAATTGTTGTTTCCGAAAACAGACAAGTTTCTCTCGGTGACCTTGCTTTGTTCTTTCTCCGCCTGGGCACGACAGCGTTTGGAGGATCCGCAGCCCACATCGCGATTATGGAGGACGAGCTCGTTCGCAGGCGGTCCTGGCTTTCGCGTGAAAAATTCCTCGACCTCCTCGGCGCAAGCAATCTCATTCCTGGACCGAGTTCAAGCGAACTCGCTATTCACATCGGCTATTTGTGCGCTGGCTGGAGAGGACTGCTGCTCGCAGGAAGCTGTTTCATTCTTCCAGCGGCGTTGATGGTCGGCGGCTTAGCATGGTTATACGTCCACTTTGGGAAGCTACCGGCGATAGCAGGCATCCTCTTTGGCATCAAGCCGGTAGTGAGCGGTATCGTTCTACAAGCCCTGTGGAGGTGCCACAGCCTAAGGCTTCGCGGCACTTGGCTTACTTGCGGAGGGCTGGATTGATCGAAAAAAGAAAGCAAGGCCTGTGGGCGTACTACAAGCTGACGGCCCCGGCGTCGCCGTTCCATCGAAGCTTGATTAAGTGCCTGGGAGAGTGCTTCCGCGATGTACCTGAGCTAGCGCGCGATTCCAGGCGGGCGCTTCGTTCCTGCTGCGATAACTGGTCTGCCTGCAAACCAAGCCGATGACCTCGACGAATCGCTACAACGTCCTCTTTCTCTGCACCGGGAATTCTGCGCGCTCGATCATGGCTGAAGCCATTCTGAATCGTAAGGGTAAGCCGGTGTTTGCGGCCTACAGCGCCGGAAGTCATCCGACAGGCTTGGTCCGGCCCGAGGCTCTTAGGCAGTTGAGGCTCGCACATCTCGCGACTGAGGGCTTACGCAGTAAGAGCTGGAAAGAGTTTGCGGCGCCGGGTGCTCCGCAAATACATTTCGTTTTTACGGTCTGCGATAGCGCCGCGAAGGAAACCTGTCCAATCTGGCCCGGCCAGCCGATCACGGCGCACTGGGGCGTCCCAGACCCGGCTGCCGTAACCGGCTTGCCAGAAGTCGTCGAGCACGTTTACCAGGATGCGTTCATGATACTGGACCGCCGGATCGGCTTATTTCTGTCTCTGCCTTTGGCCAGCCTCGATGCGTTGGTCACCAAGAGAGAAGTTGACCGGATCGGCCAAGAATGACCGCTACTCTACCGCGTCGGACTGTTTCAGAGTTTCTTGGTACTGGATTTCTGGTCGCTGCCGTGGTCGGTTCCGGGATTATGGGCGAACGGCTCGCTGCAGGCAACGTTGCAATCGCCCTTCTAGCGAACACGGTGGCCACAGGCGCCGCGTTGGTCGCGTTGATCCTTACGTTCGGGCCGATCTCGGGTGCCCATTTCAACCCGGTCGTCACGCTTGCGGACGCCATCGAGCACGGCTTGACGTGGACTGACGCCGCCTGGTACATCGCCGCCCAATGTTTGGGTGGCGTTGGCGGAACGATCACGGCCCATTTGATGTTTCGGTTGCCGCTGGTTTCGATTTCACGGCATGGGCGAAGCGGTTCGCCGCAGGATTTCAGTGAGTCTGTCGCAACGTTTGGTTTGCTGGCAGTGATCTGGGGCTGCTCGCGACGGCGTTCCGAGATGGTTCCTTTCGCCGTTGGAGCCTACATCACCGCGGCATATTGGTTCACGGCATCAACCGCGTTCGCCAATCCCGCGGTCACGATCGCGCGTTGTCTAAGCGACACCTTCGCAGGCATCCGACCGGGCGACGTTCCGGGCTTCATCGCTGCTCAATTTCTGGGAGGCCTTACGGCAACAGTTCTGTTCCGGTGGCTGGTTCCTCGCTTGCGGGTTCAAGCCGAAAACATTCTGGTCCCTCATGGCTCGGAACGAATTCGGTAGTTGACCGACGGCGCACGCCACCCGTGAGGTGGGTTCACACTCATCGCGGGTCATGCGGTCTCACCGCTTGCCATCGCCTTCAACTGGAAAACTCCGACATCCTTTGGCGCCAAAGCGCTAGTTTGACGGGACCACCGGATCTATCAGAACTTCCTTCGCCGAAGCAAAAAGGAAGTGGGAGTTCGGAGTTCGACCTGACTGCGCTCCACCAAACAGTCTTGGAGGTTCTCTCGCCGACCTCTGGCTGATCGTGCGATTTCGTAGCGTCGAGATCAAACGCAGTCCTTGGCTAAAGCCGCAGTACAGTTTTGCGCCGGCTCAATAACCGAACAGCTCGATGCTGGATCACCTGCATCAGAACACGTATCATTATCTTCGCGAGAGACTAGGAGCGTCATGACGATCACCAGCAACTGTCTAAGACTTCTCCTGTTTCTCCTCCTGATGCTGGCCATTCCGAGCGTATCGGCGCAAGGGCCTCCATATCAAACTGACGATCCCACGCCGGTAGACTTTAAGCATTACGAGGCTTACATCTTCGGCGGCGTGGATGGCACTCCAGTGGAATACGACACAGTTGGTCCAGCATTTGAATTCAACTGGGGCGCGCTTCCCAGAATCCAACTCCACGCGATATTGCCTCTCGGGGCCGTGTTCCCGTCGAATAATCCGCTCTATGCTCCGAGCGGACAAGGGTCCCGCGCCTTTGGCCTAACGGACATGGAGCTGGGCGTGAAGTTCGGTTTCATAAAGCAAACGAAGCGTCGTCCGCAGATCGGCACGTTCACAATGTTGGAGGTTCCAACCGGAAGTTATGCCAAAGCGCTCGGCATTGGAAGGGTCTGGTACAAACTGCCCCTTTGGGTTGAAAAAGACGAGGGGACTTGGACCTTCGATGGTGGTGCTGGATACGCTGTCGTCAGACAATTTCAGTATCGCAACTTTGTATATGGCGGATTCCTCGTGAAGCGGCAAATCAACAAAAAGCTGGAGTTGGGAGTGGAGGTCTTTTCTCACGCGCGGGAAGGCTTGGCTGCTCCTCAAACACAATCCTCGACTCTGCTTGACGCAGGCGGCTACTACCACTTTAAGAATCCAAATTTCCAATTTCTCTTCGCGTACGGTCACTCCGTCGCCGGGCAAACGGAGAACTACGCTTATCTCGGCCTCTACTATACTTGGGGGAAAGACGACAAGAAGTCGGATGCAGGAGACGCAATGCTGTCCAGGCAATTAGGCAAGAACGGATTTCATTGACTTGCAGCTTGGAAGCGAGTGGAACATCAACTCTTCCTAGCGTAGTGTGTCATACAGAATGACGTTTATCCGGGGCACGGCGAGCGCGCTTGACCTTTTCGAGGAATGTCGGAGGCGCGGATCATCCAGATGAGAAGCTTCGGGTTTTCGCTGCGACGGTCGGTGTAGTCGCCGATGGCGTGGGAGGAATAGGGCATAGCCCCAGATCGGCTGAACCGCACTCAAAGCGACAAAGGCAGTTGGTGCAGGGCCGCTTCTACGGCGCCGCGCAACTCGTCGCCCGCTGCGGATAGCAGATAGTTGTCATGGCGGAAGAAGTAGTCACGACGAACGCTGCTCCGACTTTTGAACGTGCGTGGCCAAACATCGCGCATGCCCGAGAATGTGTAGAGATATCGGCCGCCGCTACGCCGCTCCTTAATCTTGAGGGCGGCGAATGTTTTTGGCCTCGGCATGAACAGCACACTGAGATCTCCCAGATTGGTTCGGATGCAGGCCTCGCCTTCGATTGTGCTGCGTGGCACTCCGTTCTCCCAGCGAAGAAACTGGCTGCTGAACTTCGTCTCGAAGATGCAAGGTACCACCATGCCTTGCGATTCGAGGCTCTTTTTCAGGGCCATGGCGTCCGCGTAAGCGGGATCTTTGGGAGCGATGAATGCGTCGGGCGGTGGGCAGGGAAGCGGCTCCTGAGCGGACAACTGGGTGCACGGGACGATGGCGAGGAAAAGAAACAGCAGTCTAAAGAACATGCGCATCTCGGCGGCCCTCCCGGAGGTTACCACCCAAGCTATACCGATGCCATCGGATATACCTCGCGTTGGCCGTCTGCCAGTGTGGGGCGTCATGCAGATTGCCGTTTATTCAAGGCGCGGCGAGCGCGCTTGACCTTTTCCAAAATATCGGAGGCGCGAGCCGTCCAGACCAAGGGCTTGGGATTTTCGTTGTGGTGGTCGATGTAACTTCCAATGGCCATGATGAGTTCTTCCCGATCGCGGAACACGCCACGGCGCACCCGGTTTTGAGTGAGGTCGCGGAAGAAGCGCTCTACCATGTTGAGCCACGAAGCACTGGTCGCAGTGAAGTGCATGTGAAACCGTGGATGGCGCTCGAACCAGCGTTGAACCCTGGGGCGCTTATGAGTCGCGTAGTTGTCGGCGATCAGGTGCAAGTCGAGATGCGGCGGCATGGTTTGATCGAGCAGGCGCAGAAACTTGAGCCCTTCCTGATGCCGATGGCGTACGTGACAAAATCCGTAGACCTCGCCGTTGGCCGCGTTGAGGGCGGCGAACAGGGTGGCGGTGCCGTTGGGTTTGTTGTCGTGGGTCATGGTCTGGCTGTGGCCGCGTTTCAGCGGCAGTCCGGGTTGGGTACGATCCAAAGCTTGAATCTGGCTTTTTTCGTCTACGGACAGCACCAGCGCGTGTTCGGGCGGGTTCAGGTACAGGCCCACGATGTCTTCCAGTTTCTCAGCAAACTCCGGGTCGTTGCTGATCTTGAAACTCTCCACCCGGTGCGGCTTCAGGCTGTGAGTTTGCCAGATACGACCCACACTGGCCTCGCTGATGCCCACCGTTCGGGCCATTGTGCGCGTGCTCCAGTGAGTGGCGTTCGGCGGTTTCTGCTGCGTCGTCAGGTTCACCACACGCCGTACCAAGCTGGTGGTGATCCTGGGAAAACGACCGGGCCGTTGGCATCGCGCTTCAAAGCTGCCATGCCCAAGGACAGGAACCGGCAACGCCAGCGCGATGCTTTCTTGGGCGCGATCTTTATTGCGGCAGCGATTTGCTTGTCTTGCAGGCCTTCGGCGGCCCACAGCACGATCCGCGCCCGCTTGACCACGCGTGCCGGAAGCAACCGGCTGCGCGCCCATTGCTCCAAGACTGCTTGCTGGTCCGAACTCAAGGTGATGGCAGGGGCCATCCGCATCGTCTGAGTCTCCGGCCTATTGGACGCGTGCGGAATAATAAAAGGTTGTTACTTATGACGCGCTACACTAGTTTTAAGGCACGTCGTCGTAAAGGAGACGTAGATTGGCACAGTCGATTTTGGGATGCCCTGCGCCTTCAGTTATGAACTCGCTTCGTCGGTGAATCTGAACGATTTTTTCCCTCTAGAACGCAGCGTACCAAACGAACAAGCCTATGCCCGCCACCACGACGGCCGCGACTAGAAATGTAATCAGGCGATTCGGAGTGATCCGCTCAGCCCAATTGTTTCTTGAGAAGATCAGACCCAATGCACTGAATAGAATGACGTCGACCAAGCCGTGGGTTATCCAATTATGCCAGGCTAGAACCTTCATAAAACTATTCAACGGTTTATAGGCATCTTTCGCCCAGGCCAGCGCAGTGCTGAAAAGAATCGTGATGGATGCGGCTATGGCGAATCCGGCGCCGGCGCGTCCAAGTTTTTCATTCGCCATGTTCATCGTCCTGTACCCGTGATGCTGTGCAAAAGCGCAACTTTTGCGCCATGATTGATAATGGCTCCCGAGCCTTCGATCGCCAATCCGCTCAGAGCGATGAGCACTGCGACCCATAGCACCATCTTGCGCGCGTTGGAGTTGGCATATAGCTTGTCGCTGGCTGCAATCGGGAGGTACAGGGAAAGAATCAGCGTGATGAAGAAGAGATGTTCCTTGGTTTCCATGAACAGCGTATGAGCAAATGGCCACGGCCCTTTTAGGATCAGGGCCCTGTCAAGCGGATAGAAGTGAACGTACCAATATCCGCCGAGGATCCAAGTCACAATCATGCAAAGAGCCGCAATGAAAGCAGCCTTTCGTATGCGCCCTGCGTTCTCCTCGCGGGCATTCAGCGTTTCGACAAAGACCCACAGGGCCGAAAGGATACCCAATACTCCAAACGTCGAATGGGCCAAAAGTATAACGTCACTGCTGGTGACAACCATAAACCCCATATGCAGTCGCCTCTAGAACGCTGAACCCGACAAATGAACATCCAAAACCCGAAGGACGAAAAGTAAAGTTCCTCTGACCCATCGCTTGCAAAAACCTGCTAGAGCGCTAGGGCAATGAAAAATACCTGTCGGTTTTCCTCTGGCAATCTGTATAGATCCAGGAGAACGTTGGCATCAAATGCCCACGTAGCGTTCCGCCACAGTTGAGCGAACCCATCTTCAGTGAGTGTGAAATAGCTGGGAAACAGATCTCTCATATCAATTAGCGATTTTGATGGGCACATCATAGTACGGGCGCTATGCTAATGTCATTCGTGCATCACTAGCCCTGGTAGGGTGCCATCGAGCGTCGATTGGAGGGAGCAGTTCCTCTGCCGGTTCGAGCGACTCTTGGAATGCCGTCTGTCGGGTCGGCGAAGGCCTTCGGTTCGTCGCCGCGAGCTTGCGGGGGAAGGGGGAGCCCATATGAGGATTGGTTCGCTTGTGGTGCCAATGCTACTGGTTTGTTCCGTCCTCTCGGCACAGCGACCCGCTCCATCTCCAAATTGGGACGCCTGGAAATTTCTGATTGGCAAATGGGTAGGTGAAGGAACCAGCGACATGGGGCAGGGTGTCGGTTACTTCACATTCGAACCAGATTTAGACGGCAACGTAATAATCCGAAAGAATCACGCGGAGTATCCTGCCACAAAGGATCGTGCTGCCTATTCCCACGACGACTTGATGATTGTTTTCGCGGACCCAGCGACAAAACAGACGCGGGCCTTCTATACCGACAGCGAGGGACACGTGATTTACTATACGGCGAACTTCTCGAACGGTGGCGATACGCTTACATTCCTAAGCGACGCGCTGCCCGCGACCCCACGTTTTCGCCTCACCTACCTTCGCACCAAGACCGATCATATGGCCCTTACATTTGAGGTTGCGCCGCCCGATCAGCCCGACAAATTTCACAAGCTTATCGACGCCACTGTGCGCAAGTCTTCAGAGGTGGCCAACCCCAGTGGCCGTTGAAAATTATAAGTCTGGTATGGACGCAAAGACCCATTGGGAGACGGTTTACAAGACACAGGCGCCGGAGTCTGTCAGCTGGTACCGCGCGCATCTTGAAACTTCGCTTGCACTCATTGAACGGACCCGAGTGGGCCTTTCATCCACAATCATCGATGTCGGCGGAGGCGAATCGACACTGGTTGACGACCTCGTTGCGCGGGGCTATCAGGACGTCACTGTTCTTGATATTTCGGGAACCGCCATCGACGTTTGCAAAAGGCGCCTGGGCGAGACTGCGGAACGGATCCACTGGCTCGTAGCCGACGTAGCACGCGCCTCTCTGCAGCCCGGCGCGTACGACGTTTGGCACGATCGCGCAGTGTTTCATTTTCTCACTGCGAGGGATGACCGCGATGCGTATGTTCGCCAGGTCGCTCGGTCCGTCAGGACCGGTGGCCACGTGATTGTGAGCACCTTCGGTCCGGAAGGCCCGGTGAAATGCAGTGGGCTCGATGTAGTTCGTTATGACGCGGAATCGCTGCACAATCAGTTCGGTGTACGCTTCCGCCTGATAGAGAGTTCTAATGAACTGCATCGTACCCCCGCTGGGACAACCCAGCAGTTTATCTTTTGTTACTGCAAGGTCGAATAACGAGATCACGGAGTCCTCGATGTCCGCGGCTGCATCATCCGCGACAACAGATTTCTCGCGCCGCATCGTTCAACTTCAAGTTCTGACGATTGTCTGGATGACGGTGGAGGCGTTAGTGTCGCTCGGAGCTGCGTGGCGAGCTCATAGTCCTACCCTTTTCGGTTTTGGAGGAGAGAGTTTGATCGAGTTGCTTTCGGCCGCTATCGTGCTCTGGCGGTTTCGATTTGGACTTAACGAATCTCGTGCAGCTAAGAGCGCCGGCATATTGCTATTCGTTCTGGCAGGGCTCGTGATGTTGACTTCTACATGGAATCTTCTCGGTTATCGCGAAGCCCGCCCCAGGTTCTTGGGAATCGGAATCTTGCTGGGAGCCGCAGTGGTTATGCCCTGGCTCGCAAGGCAGAAACGCCGTTTGGCCTCGATTGCGTCGAGCGCGGCACTGCAGGCCGACGGGACCCACTCTGCACTTTGCGGTTATATGGCGTGGATTGGTTTAATCGGATTGAGGGCCAATGCCATCTGGGGAAAGTCGTGGATCGATCCAGTTGCCGCTGTGGATCTGATCCCGCTCATTGTGACCGAGGGAGGGAGGGCAGTGCGAGATTCTCGCCTCGGATGTGGGTGCTGCTGATGTGATTGTCCTATTGGTTGGCTATCTTCGGAGAGTCTCCAGTGTGATGGTCTGCGATCTGAAAGAGAAGGAAAGCGTGAACCGCGTCGGTGGTTTGTGGATCGGTCGTCGTGATTCGCACCCTCGCTCCCCGTTCAGTTTCAACGAACCCGTATCGGATCTGGTCTTTGCGTAGTGCCATTGTGGTGACACCCGGTGGTTTCGTGTCGTGGATGAACATCGGCACATCAAAATCTCCGGCCGAAAACAGTTTTGCGATGTGAGCCAGATGCGCGCGAATCTGGCTCACGCGTGTGACGTCAGTGACGTCGTTCGCCTGGACTTCGATTTCGCCTCCGTCACGGAAGAGCCGAAAATGGTGTGTAGTGGTTTCGAGTGAGAACCCCATCGCCTGATCGCCCCGCTGCATCATCGGGCAGTCATGACCATCATGATCCTGGGCCGGTTGTTGTGCGCCGAGATTCGATCCGAACGCTACAAGGCACGCAATAAGAAACGTGATGCGCATTCTAGGCTCCTCTGTTCCGCAAGTGTTTTCGTTGGCCTGACACCGGAGCGTGGACAGGAAGATGTTCCAGTAACCTTGCTGGCTCGCCCTTTGCTGTCCTTGATAACCGCCGGTCCCAATCCTTTGAAATCCGAGCCAGCTCGATGCGCATCGAGACGAGATCTCTAATCTGGAGTTCCATGTCTCGAATCTTCGTCGTCAAGAGCCGCCTGACCTGGCGACAAGGTTGGCCGCCTGCGTCACGTTCTCTAAGGATTGTCTTTAGCTCGGTTAGCGAGAAACCGACTTTGATGGCTCGCTGGATGAGCAGGACTCGGCCAACCGCAGGGGGAGGATAGTTGCGATAGTTGGCAGGAAAGCGAATGGGGGCTGGCAAAAGCCCAAGGCGCTCGTAGTGCCGCAGAGTATCTGTACTCACGCCCGCCAGACGCGCTAGCTGTCCGGATCTCATCGTCTTACCCCGATGAGAGTCTAAACCCTGGAACCCATTCCAGGGTCAAGAGCTTTTGTTGACTGATGGTACGAGTCGACGGGCGGGAGCTGTCACCACAGAGTCGGTTTGCTCGCCCTAATGAATACGCCTTTTAGGAACTCAACGTCAGTTACCCCTGACTTGCGTTGGTTTTCGCGCGCAAGCCCTAGCATTTCGTCGGTCATACCAGGCCGTAAGCTTTGCCACCAGGGCTGGCCCGCTTGGCCGATAGCAAGACGTCGATGCCGCCGCCGGAACCGAGGTCCAGGACGATCTCACCGGGGTCCAGCTCGGCAAGAGCGGTAGCGCCTTTGTGAGTGCGCATAAGCCTGCTAAGGTTTGAAAATGGCACGTCGTCAAGAGGTGGAAGCAACTATCGGCTTTTTGCGGCTGCTCTAAAGTACAACGTCGGTGTGGTCCCCAACGTTTTCCTGAACATAGAAATGAACGCACTCGGTGTACTGTAGCCCGATTCTAGCGCGGCGTGCGTCACCTTCGCTCCTTCCGCCAAAAGCCGCATCGCCTGCATGAGGCGAAGCTGCTGGCGCCATTTGCCGAAGGTCATACCGGTTTCTTCTTGGAAGTGCCGCTCGATGGTGCGCTTGGCTGCTCCGATTCCTTCGCAGATCTGAGTGAGAGTGCGTTGGTCGCCCGGGTTCGACAGCAATACGCTGGCGACTCGAATTGCTCGGGGGTCTGACGGATTGGGTAGCTGCAAGGAAACTGTCTTGATGGTTTCCAACTGGTCCAGGATCAGATCGATGAGATGGCGCTGCCGGTCGTGTCTTCTGGTCAACGCTGCGAGCGCACAGGCATCGAGAATGAGTTCCTTCAGCAGCGGCGATACATTCACCACGCAACAGTTCCGCGGCAAAGTCCTCGCCAAGCGCGGCCTGAGGTAGAGAGTTCGCATTGATACCATCCCTGACATCGTAATGGTGTGCGGAAGAGTCGCAGGAATCCAAACTGCCCGGTCGGTAGGCACGACCCACGCGCTGTCGCTAGCACGGACGGTCATCACTCCGCGTGAGGCATAGACGACTTGGTCGCGATGGTGAAAATGCAACGGGACGACGTGTCCCGCAGGGTAATCGCGACGGAGGGTTGTAATCTCGGAGTTCCCGGGAGTGCCGGGATCAAAACTCCCAGTTTGACGCTTCTGAAACACTAATTGTCACAATATCGAAAGAACGCAAGACAATCAACTGCTAATGTCTAGTCTCGATCGAACCTGAAGAAGGCAACGGATTCGTTTGGGGGCGGCTAGATCGAATTTGGCAACTACGAAGGCGTCAACATGAACAGAATACATCACTGGTATTGCCGTTCAACGGCATGGAAGCGGAGAGTTGAGAGTGAGCTTATGCCATGGGCGCTGGGCGGCGCAACGCTCGAAGAGCCTGCACCCGAACTAGGTCCGGGAGCAGGGATGACCACAGATTACCTAAGGACGAGAGTTCGCTTGGTAACCGCACTTAAGCACGATCCTGTTCTCGCAAAGAAGCTGCGGGAGCGATTTCACAACACGAACGTTCGCGTGATCGAAAGAGACGCAACCGCGATGCCATTTGAAAGTGGCACTTTCCGCACCGTCTTTCGCTTCACCCTGTTACACCACGTGCCCTCTGCAGCATTGCAGGAACTTCTTATTAAGGAAGCGCTTCGAGTGCTCGCTCCAGGCGGCGTATTCATGGGCAGCGACAACCGAATGAGTTTGCGCATGAAGCTGTTTCATTGGTTCGACACCATGGTGATTTTGGATCCGAAGACTTTTCCGGAGCGGCTTAGCAGAGCAGGTTTCACAGATGCACAGATTGAGCTTTCAGAGGGCGTATTTCGTTCCTGCGCCGCACGGTCTTAGTAGCAATACCTTTAAAATGGCATTCTTGATCGGCTGGTGCACAACGCGCATCGAATCGGGATGAAGGGGGAATCCATGCGGAAGAATCGGGGGAAACAGGACTCGTGGCCGATTGTGCTATTGTCTGAAGACGCTCGGTGGAACCTACGCGAGCGAGTGGATGAAAGATCGCCCAACGCTGGACATTCCCACCACTATGCCTAAAATCCAGATCAAGATTAACAATGGCAGCGCCCAGGCAGTTGCAGGATGCACGCGCCGGTTGCGGATGATGTCGTACAAGGGCAGAGCTATGAAGAGCGAGAGCATGCCGACTAGATAGAGAACTGGAAATTCATGAACTCCGGGTATGCGCGAGAGCGCAGGGCCGATGATGCTGATACTCGCGAGGAGCATCAGCCGCTTGTGTGTCTCGGGTCGCCGCCGCAAATATATGCCGCTCGCGGCGAGCACCGAAAAGTTGAGGAGGGAGGCGATGTTTGCGCCAATAAGCCCTGGCAACTCTGCGGCGCTCAAGCCGTTCGCCGGAGATCGAGGGACCTCGCGAATATTCACCATCAGACTCACGACGACCACGACGATGGCCAGTATCGCGCCCGCGACACCCAAGCGTCGATGGATGTCCGTGTGGCGGGACGCGATGAGCGTAGTCTGAACGAGGAACAACACGAACCAGGACGTCAGTACGATGCCATGGACATGCAACAATGCGGGGAGTGTCTGGAGGCCTGTGGGAAGCTGTGCGGTTCCGAAGTATTCGCGGAGAAAGAAGGTTCGCGCAAAGCCGGCCAGAACAATGGCGAGCAGGGCCGCCGACATGCCGACAAAAAACCAACGCGGCCGACTAGGGCTAGCGTCTACCCAGACGGGATTGGCGGCCGGTCGTATGGCTGGTTGATTCATGGCGCCGATTTCGGTTTTTGCTTCTCGGAGGGATTATATCATTAACTTATTGCTTAACTTCGTACATAGGAGGAAGAGATGAACAAGACTCGATTTGCTCGCATGGCTTGGGCGGTATTAGCTTGCGTGGCTGCATCGATCTTAATTGTAACGATTGGCGAGGCACAGTCTACGGCCATTGGGACACGCACAATTGAAGGACTAGTCCGAGACATTGCCTGCCCTCTGCAAAAAACAAACTCTACTTCGACCAACTATGGCAAGGATTGCATCATTCAGTGTGCCAAGGCGGGTTCCCCTCTGGGAATTCTTACCGATGACGGCACAGTATACGTTCCCGTCACTGAAACAATGCCGGACACCGGACAGAACCAGCTGAAGTCCTTTGTCGGCGATCACGTGAAAGCAACAGGCAAAGTGTTCGCAAGAAATGGCGCGCACGCAATACAAATCAGCGAGATACATCAAGTCGCCGACGCCGCTGGCAAGTAAAGTTGCGCGCCGATATAGAAAGAAGCCCGATCATGAAGCAAAAGGTTGTTGTTCGAACTCCGCGATGGTTCAGAGGAGTTCTTTTCCTTCTTGTGATTGGATGTTTTTGCGGGCCGGCGGGGTTCACATTCGGCGCGACCGATTCCGAAACGTCTTCTGATAACACGGAAAGCCGGCGGATGGATTTCTGGCTCAGCGAATGGACCGTGACGTATCCCGGAATGCCGGCCAGCGCCAGCAGCAATGTATATCTCGAACTCGACAAGTGCCTGATCGTTGAGAGCTGGGACGGTGGCAAAGGCCACAACGGCGAAAATATGCTCGCTTACAGCTCGGATGATAGAGAGTTGGCATGGAGTGTTCGCGGATAATCAAGGACGCGTGCACTTGTTTGACATAAAAGTTGCGCAAGGCTCCCGCCGAGTTTGTCGGGCCGAGCGTTGGTCCGAATCGAGAAGCGGTTCTGAATAGAATTAACGTGGTGCGAGTGACTGCTGATAAGGTTGAGCAGTCGTGGGAGAAATCAAGGGACGGCGGCGCCACGTGGACGATGGAGTTTCGCGGAGAGTACTCGCGCAAGAAATCTTGATGAAATATCTTGCGGAGCGAAGAAAGGCACCCATGCGTGGATATTTTCGTTGGTCTTTAGCAGCCGTTCTTGGCTTGGCGCTCGCTAACCCAAGAGTCGGGTCTGTCTCGTCGGGCTCCCCGGGCCCGACGGTGAGGCTGGAATCCGGCGTCCTCGAAGGTACGCAGTTTGGCTCGTCAAAAAACGAAGTGGCATTCCTCGGTGTACCCTATGCATCTCCACCCGTTGGTGATCTGCGGTGGAAACCCCCGCAACCGGTTAGCAAATGGAAGGGTACGCGCAAGGCTACGAAATTCGCTGCAGTTTGCCCTCAGCTTCCAGCTGCATGGCTTCCGACGCTTCCTTGGAATGAAGACTGCCTTTACCTCAACGTCTGGACGACGCAAGTTTTCGCTAGCGCGAAACTACCCGTGATCATTTATTTTCACGGCGGTTCAAACACGGCCGGCTATAGCCAATTGACGCCACTGGGGCCCTCGCTATCGCGCGCTGGCGTCGTCGTGGTGAGCGCCAACTATCGTTTGGGTCCGTTGGGATTTATCGCGTACCCAGCTCTCACGGCGGAGTCCGAACATCATTCTTCTGGAAATTACGGTCTGCTCGACCAACTGCAAGCGCTCAAATGGGTACGCGAGAATATTTCGCGCTTCGGAGGCGATCCCCGCCGGATCACTGTCATGGGTCAGTCCGCGGGTGCGGTCGATATCTGTCTGCTCATGGTCTCTCCATTGGCGGCGGGTCTGTTTCAGCGGGCGATCATGGAAAGCGGCGATTGCCAAGGCGTCTTCAACGAAGACATCCGCACCCCGATTCGATACAACGAGATTTCGGGCACTGGCGAAGGCGCAGGAGAACAGTTGGCAAATGACTTAGGCGTTGCAGATGGCAAAGATACATTGCTAAAGCTCCGCAGCATTCCTGCTGACGAAATTCTGAAGGCCTGGAGCAAAAACCGTAAGATTCACTTTGATGCGATCGTCGATGGATGGATAATTCCAGAACAGCCTGCAAAGATTTTTGCGGAAGCCCAACAAGTGCTTGTCCCTGTCCTCGTCGGCAGCAATGCCAATGAAGCGACGGTGTTTGGCCACAACGATTTGAAAACCGTCGATCAATATAAGAATTATCTCATGGAAGACACCGGCAAGTACTCCGATCAGGAATTTCAAGTATACCCCGCAACGTCGGATGTCGATGTCCCGGGCCAGTCCTTGCAGCTTGAGAACGATTCCTTCGCCTACGGTGCCTATTCAATGGTACGAACCATGACCCGTGCAGGCCAAAAAGCATACTTGTATTACTTCACCTACGTTGAGACAGGCAAGCGTGCGCCACTCGGCGCATATCACGGTTTAGAACTCAAGTTTTTGAGCGGTGAATTCCCGAGTGATTGGCAGCACAGCCAAGATGACGAAAAACTTGGCGCGATCATACGCACCTACTGGAGCCAGTTCGCAAAAACCGGTGATCCGAATGCCGCGGGTATACCCGAATGGCCAGCGTACGACGCGCATGCAGATCAATGCTTGGATCTTGGCCGCCCCGTCGGCTCCCGCCCCGTCCCGCACGCGGCGCAACTTCTGGTCCTCGAACACATCATGAAGCAGATTTTTGCTGAGACCTGGGATGTTCAGGTTCAGACGGGAGCGACGGCGTCGTTAATTACCTGGATGCCTTAGGACGCCGAGGAGGCGTGAGATGAGGGCGTGATGTCCTTTTGGGTGACGCAGCGGATGCATGAAATCGGAGTCCGTATCACGCTTGGCGCTCAACCCCAGCAAGTGCTGTCTCCGGATTATCGGCCGTCTGCGATGGTATCTCGCGTATCCGCCACCACTGAGGGTGTTGTGAACTAACCGGTATCAACATAAATGGGCTTTAGGGATGAAAGATGACCGACGAAATTCGAGCTAAACTGACCGTTGCTAGTGATGTTCTGTCGCCCCCAAGAGATAGCCGCTCTTGTCGGGATCGAGGCGGATTCGATTCAGGTGAAAGGAGAGAACAATTCGCTCGGAACTAAGCAGTATGCCCAAAACGTTTGGAGGATTAGGAACGGCGAGTCAGTTCTCAGTGACGCGACGCGCATTGAGCAAATGGAGAGGTGCGTATCTCAGTTGCTCCATAGGGTCGCTTCTTCGGCACCTGCCATTCGTAGACTGAGTGGCGAGAATCTAGTTGAGGTAGGAATCTATATATTCGCGCGCGAAGTTCCTCCTATTGAATTTACTAAGGAACAGGTCGAGTCAATAGCTGCGCTTGGCGCGACTGTTGACATCGATCTCGTTTTGTATGCTAAAGAATAACACGAGGTCTGTCGGCCACTGAGCAAGAGCAAGATTGAATCTTTTGGCGGTAGCAAGCGGTGCGTGGGCAAATTCCTACCGCCCGCTCGGCATGACTGTAGGCATAACGGCATAGCGCCCACTAGACAAAAGGGTCCTGCGAGTTCGAATTAACTGCTCGGCGGACCTTCCGATTCACGCAACCACGAATTGCCCCGGAATTCCATGCAAAAGCCTCCCGCCTCGTTCTGCTAAAGACTCCCTGACAAAAGGGCGGTACGAGTTCGAATTGACTGCGCTCCGCCAACCAGTCTTAGGCATTCTCTCTCCGGCCAGACATTGCCCAAAAGCATCGCGTTTGCGGGCCGAAAGGCGACAAATACCACGGCGATAGGGACCTAGCCCGGAAAATTCACGAATTCAGAAACACGAAAGGCCTCGCTATGGTACAAATCCGTTATCTAGGCAGATTTGAGACCAAAAACGAGGCCTTCGCTTGACCGAACATACCACAACAGACTGTGTTCTTTTTCCAGATATCTTGGATCGACCGGTGGTGGCGAAGTTTGATCAACAGCAGGGCAGTTCCGATGGCGGAGCGATTCTGCTGAAGGCTGCCGAGCGGCGGTTAGGGCTGACTTCGGCGTTGGCAGTTGGTCTGAGAGATGACCGGCAACCCGGTAAGGTGCGGCATGAGTTGCATGAGTTGATTACTCAGCGGGTCATGGCCCTGGCGTTGGGATATGAAGACGCCAACGATGCGGCACGGCTGGCATCGGATCCGATCCACAAGTTGCTGGTCGGTCGGGATCCCGTCGACGGCGAGGATCTGGCTTCGCAACCGACCCTGTCGCGCTTTGAAAATGCTCCGGATCGTAAGGAACTGTTGCGCATGACGGAAGCGTTGGCGGATAGCGTCATTGAACGACATCGTAAGCGTCTGCATGGTCGGGCCCGTGGCATCACCATCGATATGGATCCCACGGATGACCCCACGCACGGCCAGCAACAGTTCACCTTTTTCAATCGCCACTACGATAGCTACTGTTACTTGCCGATGGTTTGTTTTCTCACCTTTAATGAGGAGGCGGAGCAGTACTTGGTGGCGGCGGTGTTGCGGCGTGGGAATGCGACTGGCTCGGTGGGCGCGCGGGGGATTCTGCGCCGGCTGATGGCACGAGTGAGCAATGCCTTTCCCCAGGCCAGCATCCGGGTGCGACTCGACGGTGGCTTCGCGTCTCCGGAAGTTCTGGATTTTTTAGATTGCCAACCGAAAGTGGAATACCTCGTTAATATGGCCAGCAACGATCCTGTGACATTCTGCTGCACCTCGTTAAGTGTTTGAAAATATTAGAAAATCGGAAATCAAATCTCAGTTTGCGGGCGTCAAGATTCCACAGCTGGCGCGTCCGGGTCAGAGAACCCCGTCAACTCCAGCGTGCGTTCGTCGCGAAACTGAGCTCCGCGTGGATGACGGCGACTCTGGATATCCATCACGGCTCGCCGGACCTTCGGAGCTTCCACGGCCGCGACCGGAATCTGCCACGGTGCTCCTGGCACCACTTGCGTGGCTGGAATGGTTTTACGCTGAATCAAGTGCCGCACCGCGGTGACACTCACTCCCAACCGTCCGGCAGCTTGCTCGAGCGTGAGACTGTCCGCCGTGACACGACTCGCATCGTAGGCGGGCAGTTGATGGTAGTGCCGCAGCGCGCGCACCTTCACTTCGCTCCAGCCATTGCCCGCACCGGTTCGCATCCCTAAACGATTCAGAGTGGAAGCGATCTGCTCGTCGCTGAACTGACCCGCCATCTGTCGCACCACTTCCACCGCCTCCAGCTTCGTGCAATGACGATGCCGGCCGACAGCGTTCTTCTTGATCCGCAACTCCGAATGACGACCTCCGGCCCAGTGCAAGAGTAGGACAATCTCCTGTTTCTCCTTGTCTATCTCCGCGACAATCTCGCGGATCAAAATCCGCACAATCCGCTGCTTCAAGCGCATGTCCGTCGGGGGAGCATTCCACACGGCCGCAAGATCCTGCGCCAGGCTCAACAGCACTTCCTTGGACGGAATCGAAACCGCCTGTGGGTCGCTCCCGAGTGTCTGCAGCTTCTTCTCCAAATCTCGTACCTTCTGCAAAGCCGCATTCCAGCGAGCTTCCAGCTCTGCGGCGACTAACCGTTGCTCCGGATCGACCGCTTCGTAGCGCCGCTCCGCCAGTCGGGCTTCGTAGCGAGCCTGCTCGACCTCCATCTCGGACGCGCGCTGGCGTGCTTCTTGCTGCTGCCTCATCTGCTCGGCCGCTTGCAACGCCGCCTCGACGGCGTTGCCTCCGATGGCTTCGAGCACCTCCTTTGCGACCGCCTCGTCTGGCCGCCAACTCCCGAAAGAAATACACCGGCAATCCTCACGCGCATTCGCTTGTGCATCGCGGCAGCAGTAGCGTCCTTGCATATGGAGGCTTCCGTATTCCACGCGCAGCATCCGACCGCACCGCCGACATCGCAACAACCCGGCGAGCAGGGCGCGTCCTCCCCGCGCCGCCTTTGGCTCCATGTGCGATTTCATGTGCGCGTTGGCCGCAATCATCGCTTGATTCTTCTCGTATTGCTCCCAGGAAATGTACTCGGCATGATGATCGCGAATCAACACCATCCATTCGGCGCGTGGCTTGCAATGCCCTCTGGTCCTGTGTGCCCGCCCTTCCACGATCTGCATTCGCGCTTCCGTCTTGCCGAACGCATACGCTCCCGCGTACAGAGGATTCGTCAGTATCGCCCAGATGGTGTGATACAGGGGCAGCTTCCACACCAGACGGCGCTCGCCTCGCCCTGAAGGAATAGCCGGCAAGGCGATCTTCTCACGGCGGAACCACAACGTCACTTGCCGGACACTGCCGAGCTCAGTGAGCTTGTTGAATACCAGAGCAATGCTGTCTTGGATCCGACGATCCGGGTCCATCTCCATCTTGCCGTTCTCGCTCCAGCAGAAGCCCACGGGAAGATAAAACTGCAGTTCGCCCCGCCGGGCCTTTTGGCGGATGGCTTCGAGCGATCTCTGCCGCAGCAGGCTCAGTTCAAACGCCGCCATCTCTCCTTTCATGCCCAAGAGCAACCGATCATTCACCAGATTCGGATCGTAGACTCCATCGAAATCCACCAACACCGCGCCCACCAGGCCGCTCATCCAGATCAGGTGGTGCCAGTCACGGCCGTTCCGCGCCAATCGCGAAGCCTCGATGCAAAACACGGCGCCGACCTCACCGGTGCAGACTTCCGCAACCAGGCGCTGAAATCCTCGGCGCTCCACCAAGCCGGACCCCGTGCGTCCCAGGTCCTCGTCGATCACCAGGACGTCGCGAAAACCGAGGTCGCGTGCTTGGTCGGCCAAACCATATTGCCGTCGTTGACTCTCTTGGTTGTGAAACACTTGTTCGGGGGAAGACTGCCGAAGGTAGACGATCGCCCTCCGTTTCAACCGTTCATTCGTGAGTTTCGGATTCATTCGGGCCTCCTGCGGGCGTGCCGGGAGCGGCGGCGTTGATGAGCAGCTCGACCAGAGCGAGGGCGAGTTGGTGTTGTTCGTCCGACGGAAGTTCGGTCGGCCTGCGATCGAGCAACGCGAGATTGAGTTGCGAACGGACGGACTTCGGATGCGATTTCACGCTTCTCCTCCTGCGATAGCGGCGATGTAGCCGAGGCTTTATCGCAGGGGCTGGATTTTTGCAAGCTGCTCAGGAGATCGCGGAGCTCGCTGAGCGCCTCAATGGCGATGGCGGGTGGACCCACGGAAAATGCGGTGGACTCGGAGCTGAACATCCAAGCTGGAAGGGAGCGTGATGTACGATCCGGTAGTTCACAGAATAGATATTCTCCATGTCCGTGTCGGTCTCTCTCCCGCTTCAAAACACGAAGAGCTTGTCCAAAGAGCGGATGCCAACGATAGCGAACCGTGACGGTCTCCAGAACGTATGCATTATGTGATGGGCTCCAATGCGGTTTTGAAGCGCAAGGCGGAGTCGGCGATGAAGCGGGCGCGTCGTGCGTCGGAGATCTCCGGCCAAACCGAGCATGTCTATGGCGAGTGCCGGTACGCTACCAAAAAGACTTGGCCGTGGAAACGACGCATCATCTACAAAGCCGAGGTGGTGCGCGCTGCGAACAAGGAACCGAAGGACAACCCGCGCTTTGTGGTCACCAACCTAAAGCAGAGGCCTCAGTGGATTTACCAGAAGATTTACTGTCACCGAGGCGACATAGAAAACAGGATCAAAGAATTGCACGACGGAATGCAGATCGGCCGGACCAGTTGCTCGAACTTCTTGGCGAACACGTTCCGAGTGCTGCTGACCGCGGCGGCCTATGTGCTGATGCAGGAGATGCGACTTCACTTGTCCCGCACCCGCCACGCCCGGGCGCAAGTCTCGACCTTGCGCGAGCGTTTTCTAAAAATCGGAGCCCAAGTCATGGTCACCGTGCGGCGCATCGTGCTGCACATGCCTCAAGCGTTCCCGTACCGCAATAGCTTTCATCGTCTGGCCTTGAGTTTGGGTGCTCAAACTGGCTGAGTTCTCCCGCAGCGCTGCCCAGGGAATTCTTACTCGTCACGGCCCTGTTCCAGGTGTCTCTTTTCGCGTCAAAATCTGACTGCGAGCCTCATTAACAGCCGTAGAATCAGTCTTTCGGTTCAACCAAATTCTTCTCTCGTCGCCGATCCTTTCGCAGTGACAAACATTCGCCATGACGTCAGCTTTCACGAATAGTGTGGACTAGAGTCTCTCGAGCCCGCCTGCTGTGGGACCACGTGTGCGATGTTTCTCTATGGGTAGGTTGGGCAGTTCCCTTTCTCGGGAATCCGGAAACCACAGATCCTCCTTCGCGGAGCAGAAACGGAACCCCAAGTTCGGACTGACTAGGCTCCGCCAACCAGTCCTAGATATTCTCTCTTGCCAGCCTTCAGTTTTTAGGGCCGTAGGTGCGCCTCGACGAGCTCGATGCAGAAGCGTCTTCCAGTCTCGCGGTCGCACATGGTGCGACGCCGATTGCTCGTGCGGGCGCGGCTTAGAAGTTCAGCTTCAACGAGAACTGACCGAAACGGCGCTCGTCGTGGTTGCCGCCGGTGGCGAGAGTGCCAAGACCGCCCTTAAGCTCCTCAACGGGCAACGGCGTCGTGGTCGGGGTAAAGTAAGCCAGATCGGGTGTAACTACATAATAATTGTGGTGGTTGAAAGCATCAAAGCCCTCGATGCGGAACTCCATGCCGACCCGCTCGGTGATTTTGAAGCTCTTGCTTAGAGCCAAATCGCTGTTCCACGCCCCAGGTCCGCGGAATGCGTTCCTTTTGGTCATGTTGGCTGGGAACGGCCCGAAATCTGAAAGACCCAATTCCGAATCGAGAGGCGCAAAACTAGCCGGGACAGGGACGGTCATCGCAGTGAAAACGCCCGCACCGGAAGCCACCGGCGAGCCGACATGGTATTGGGTAATCGGGGTGGCTGGTGTCAAACGTGGAACAGTATAGAAGTTCTCGTCGTTGTTATAGTCGAAGACCGAGAATGGGACGCCCCCGCGTGCAGTAATGATACCCGACACCGTCCAGCCTCCCAGCGCCTGCCGGCCGAAGCCCTTTCCGCTCTTGAACCAGGGAGTTTGCCAGATCGGGGAAACCACAAATCGATTCCGAATGTCGTAATCGGAGTTACCCCAATCCAGCTTCGGGTCGAATGCATCGGTGTAGCCAAGATCGCCAATGTACCCGGATCCGCCCTGCAGGTTGTCGGAGAAGGTCGAGCTCAGGTCATCCAGCGAGTGCGCATAGGTGTAGTTCGCCACCAGGCTCAGACCTGTATTGTGCAGGTTTGCCGTCTGCAACTTCACGTTCAACGCATTGTATTCGCTCGTACCGAGGCTGCCACGCATATTGATATTTGAATATTGATTGTTGGGCCGAGTGAGGCATTCTGGCACTCCTGTGGCCTCGTTCTCATAGCCGGTACCGGCACACGCAGCGCCGGTGACCAACGGGTCACCAAGATAGAACTGGCCGGCGCCAGGCAGGTTGATGTTTTCGATGTCATAGAGGTGATTCCCACGGGCACCGCTATAACTCAATTCGAGCATCGTGTTTCGGGTCAACTCTCGCTGAAACGCCCCGCTCCAGAACTGCGTCTGCGCGACGTTGATGTTGGGGGCCGGCATGCGCAACTCAACCGGAGGAAGGTAACTTGGGGGACCAGCTACGCCTAGAGGACCAAGGTCGTTATTGGTGATCAAGGTGCCGCAACCAGCAGAGCTAGCCGAGCAAACAGAACTCAGCACTGCACTGGCTGGTGGATTAAAGCTGGCGTTGTAGGTCACGTTGCCAAAGTTGCGTTCGTAGCTGATGCCATAACCAGCACGAATGCTGCTCTTACCATCGCCGAAGAGATCGTATGCAAAGCCCACCCGCGGCGCCGCTGTACCCCACCTGGGAGCCCAGAATTGGCCAACCGGGCTCTTATCTGCAATCTGGACCCCGCCGTTTCGCACTTGTTCCTCAACGCTACTCCCGGAACCAAAGTAGAAATTGGAGTCCAAGCTCGGAATGTCGTTGTGTTGCACGCCGTAGTGCTCGTAGCGCAACCCGTAGTTGATAGTCAACCTCGGGGTCACCCTAAAACTATCCTGGGCGTAAACGGCCCAGTCTTTATAGCGATAGCTACGCCCATACTGAGCCGAACCCAGCGGAGGAGTGACCGCGCACGCCGCGGTTTCGATTAGATTGCCATATATATCAGTATGGCAGGGAAGCACGCCATTCGCGTTGACCCTGGCGTCGAACGCGACTAGCTGGCTTCCGCCCGGATTCCCCGCGACGTTGGTCAGATCATTCATGCTTTCCCCGAACGTGCCGCCAAGTTGTTCCACCGCCTGGGCGTAAGCGCCGTACGCTACGTTAAGCTGAATGTAGGTAAGCTGGCCACCGAAGCGCATGTTGTGACGGCCCTTGGTCCACGCGACGTCCTCCTCCGGTTGCAATGTGTTTTGCGGTCCCCCGAAGGGTAACCCACCCTCGCCCGGGGCCCCCTCGTTTTCCAGTCCTGGGAGTTGAATATAAGCCGAGGTCACTGGGTCGGTGGGCGAGACGATCATCAGGTTCGGGGTATCCGTCAGCTTGGTGTTGAAGGAGTTCTGGGTGTTGAAACGCGTAAAGCTGAGTTTGGTGTTGCTGAACAAGTTGTTGGTGAAGGTGTGGCTCATTGAAAAAAGATAACTCTGGTTCAGAATGGCGTCGCCGACATCATATTGCGGGTATGCGGTGTAGAACGCCGAACCTAAGAACTGATCTTGGACCTCCCTGGCGGCTCGGAAAAATACCTGAGTCTTGTCGGTCAGGTTGTAATCAACGCGCCCCAACAGGGTGTAAGTGTTCTGGGGAGTACCGCCGCCAGCATCGAAGGGCGCACTAAAGTTAACAGTATCGAAGACCGGTTGCGAAGCGGCAACCGTCGTGACGCCGTTTATCGGACCTACTGGATCCCCGGCCGCGGCTAGCTGCCCCGCGGTAGTAACCGCACTAGACGCGGGCGCCGCGCCGGTACCATAGGTTGTGAAATAGGCCTGGGCGTTTGCCGGCAACATGGAAACAAAGCTCGGGTCGAGTATTTCCTCACTCTCGGAGGCTGAGCTGCGCACGCGCGTCCACTCGGTGGCCTCAAAAATGAACAGCTTGTTCTTGATGATCGGGCCACCTCCGTTGAAGCCAAACTGATTTCGGGTGTATATACCCTTCGGATCCACGATGGAACCAGCGGCGGCGTTGGCCGCATCGTTTTCGAAAGTATTGGCGGTGTACGCCGAAAGGCGGTTGAACTCCCAGCCGGAACCGTGAAACTGGTTGGTACCCACCTTCGAGGTTACGTTAACCACTCCTCCTGAGGCGCGCCCATATTCGGCCAAGAAGTTGTTGGTAATAATGCTATATTCCTGTATCGAATCGACCGGGACGTCCTCGCCTACAGATGCACCAAACACGCCGACGTTCTCGGCGCCGTCCAATAGAATCTCGGTGCCTGATTCTCGCTGCCCATTGATGCTGACGCCCACGCCTCGGCTAGTGAGGTTCTGGCCGCTGTCCATGCTGTTGGTGCTGTTATCCCCACCGCTGACGTTACCGGAAAGCGAGACAAAGTCGTAAGGGTTGCGAGTGAGGCTGGGCAGCATCGACACTTGTTCGGAGTCGATGAGCTGCGACATTTCCTGCGTTTGGGTATTCACGGCGGTGCCCGCTTCGGCGACAACTTCGACTACGGTTGTAGTCGCGCCTACGGTCAGCTGGGCATCGGCGGTGACAGCGCCACCCACAGTAACTTCGACAACTGTCTCAAAGGTTTGGAAGCCGGCTTTGGTGATCTTTACCGAGTAGCTCCCCGGCACGAGACCGGGTAACGAATAGCCGCCGTTGCTACCTGACTGCACGTTGCGTTCTGCCGACGTGGCAACATTCCTGACCTTGACGTCAGCACCGACAACCAAGGCTCCCGACGCATCCCGCACCGTGCCCGCGATGGAGCCGTCCTCCGCCTGGCTAAAAACTGGAGATACGGTCAACAAGAATCCCAACGCTAGAATAAGAAATGCCTTCGAGAAATGGATCGTCATGAAAGTCCCCCTTTGCCCCTGGTGTATCGGAAGCAATTGGCAGTCCCAGAAATTCCGCAACTGTCTAAGCGTACTCATATGTTTTGTTTTCCTCCGGTAAAGTCGTGGTGCCGGGATGACTGGCGATTTACGTCAGGTACCACTCGGCGCTCGGACAGTTAGCGTGCAATTGAGACCAGAATTGGCTCACAACTTCATAAACTCCTGCTGAGTCAGAATTGAGGGAGCATGTGGTGTTCCACGTTCACAAGAATTACGTGACACAACAAGCCCAACACTTCAGAGTTCGAAAACGAGTAGCGGACTAACAACTTTCTGGGACGATCCCAAAACGGCTAAAGCGCCTGTTTCTCCAACTTTTCACACACACAGGCGAGAGGTTATGAAATTCGAGAATGTCAGCAGCCAAAAGTCAGGCCGCTCAATTGTGATTGATTTTCAGATGATTTAACATACATACTGGTTGGTATGTTGGCAGAGCGCAAGAGTCCGAAACGTAGAGCGACTAGGCTGCGCGATTCTGAGCGCACGCGGGAGCGCTTGCTGCAGGCGGCATCCCGCGAGATCTACAGATCGGGTTTCCAGAGTGCCAGCCTGGACACCATTCTGGCCGTGGCTGGGGTCACCAAGGGCGCGCTGTACTACCACTTTGACAGCAAGGAAGCCTTGGGGCACGCCGTCGTCGATGAGGTCATCGCCCCCGACGTCCGCGGCAAGTGGGTGCGCCCTCTACAGAGCGGCAAGGACCCTATCGACGCTTTGATCGGCGCTGTTCAACGTATACCCGTTCGGCCCGCGGATGTACGCGGCGGCTGTCAACTGAACAATCTGGCGCAGGAAATGTCCCCTCTTGACGCGAGATTCCGGAAGCGGCTGGAGATAATCTTCGATGCCTGGCGGGAGGCCGTTGCCTCCGTTTTGCGAGAGGGCCAGACCCACGGAAGCGTTCGCCGCGACGTGGAACCCGCTGACGCCGCCGGCTTACTGATCGCGATGGTCGAAGGCTATGCATCGCTGGCAAAGAATGCTCAGGATCCGAAAGTGATGAAAGCGGGGATCAGAAACATCGTGGACTGGCTGCGATCCCTGCGCGCGCCGGGCAGCCGCAAGAGAGGTTGATCGCATCGGTGTCCCAAGGAGCAGTTTGGCACTGTTACATAACAACCGGTTCGTATGCTCGGACAGTCAGCATCGCGATCGGGCGAAGCGCTTCAAACTACATCATGAAGTCGGAGTAGGGATCACGATTGCTCATGACCCCCTCCACGGATCTGGACGAGCGGATTTCCCGCATCCAGCTCTTGCCTTAGGTAACAACGCCCATGCGTCGCAAGGGATAGGGATGACAGACAGTAGGCAATGGCAACCAGCGGGTGATGAGGCGCCGCATTCGGTTCCAAAGGACGCGGCCGTTCTGGCTGCGCCGCGACAGCGCACGATGCCAGAGCCAGCCAACTCGGAACCGAAAAAGCGCCAGCGCCGGTTGATTCATGGGCACCCCGTAATATCGGATGTGTCCACGCACCACCGCTTGCAGCCATTTAGCCATTTCGGGGATGGGTTCGTGCATCCGTCGCTGAAGCTCGGCTTTCACCTCGTTCCGCTTGGTCTGCAACCTCTTGCGTATCGTCTGCCGCAGCACCGTATACCTGCCGTTGCTTCTCTTCTTTACGCAGATGTGCGTAAAACCCAAGAAGTTGAACGTTTCCGGTTTCCCCTCTCCACGTTTCTGCCGGTTGTCGATCGCGTACGGACCGAACTCCAGCAAGCGCGTCTTCTGGGGATGCAGCTCCAGGTTAAACTTCCGCATTCTCTCGGTGAGTTCCGCCCGAAACTGATCGGCATCCGATTTCACCTGAAATCCCAGCACGACGTCGTCAGCGAAACGCACAACGATCACATCGCCGTGAGCATGCTTCCGTCGCCAGGCTTGGACCCACAGGTCGAAGACATAATGAAGGTAGACGTTCGCCAAAAGCGGCGAGGCACTTCCGCCTTGGGGCGTCCCTTCCTTCACCCGTATTCGTTTCCCGTCCTCGAGCACGCCGGCGTTGAGCCACTTCTGGATCAATCGCACCACGCGCCGATCAGCCACCCGGTGCTCGATAAATTTGACCAGCCATTCGTGGGAAATCCCATCGAAAAAACTGCGTATGTCAAGATCGAGCACCCAGTTCACTCTACGCACCGGCTTCGCTCGATACGCTCCTCGCTTCAGCCTTTCGGAAAGATCTTGGAGGTTTTCCTCCAGCTTCTCACCGTAGTGCCGCCACGTCTCCCCGTCCACGCCTGGCGCGGCTTCCTTCTTAAGACGGAAGTAGGCCATGCGCAGCGTGTCCAGGTTGTAGATGTGGTGCAAGAGCGCCGTGAACCGCAACTTCTTATCCTTTCTTGCTGCTTGACGTACCCGCTCCTGCGCACTAGGCGCGTCTTTCCGGCTCTGTATCCGGGACGCGTTTTGCTGGGGCAGGTTCCCTTTGGCCAGTCCTCTTCCCTCCATCCCCTCCGCTGCCGGTTGCCCAGCTTTGTTCGGGGACTTCTCAGGTACTACAGGGCGGTCCGACTTCCCAGGCTCGTTCGTCATCGGCGTACGTCCTTAGACTTCCCGATGCGTCCCGAGGCATCTGCGCCCCCGGGCGAACCTGGGATCTCCCGGTTCCCTAACGAGGTGTTTGCGTACGTGCACGGGGTCTCTGACCGCGCGGGACTCTGGAGCACCTCGCGGTATCGGTGCTCCCGCTGTCGCCTTCCGCATCTCCTTACAGCGTCGGCGTCCCGGAGTGAGTGTCTTACGCGGCTGAATACCCAGCCCGCACGTTCCCCTGTCAACGCTTCGACGCCGCCCTCGCGAGCGGCTCCGCATGACTCGGGGCCGATGTGGGTCGCTACTCCACTTTCGTATGACTTTTTCATTCACTACACCTCGCCGGTTTTGACCGGCGCACAAGGAGAACGGACAATGACAAGGATTGCAGTGTCGCGCCGGAATCTGCTCGCAACGGGAGCCTGTGCGCTGGTTGGTGCCGTGAGCCTGCCAGGATCGGCAAGTGCCAGCGCATTGGGAGGGCAGAACTTAACGAACGAGGAGATAGCCCGGAAGTGGTACGCAGCCTGGGAGAAGAAAGACTGGGGTCCAGTGGATAGCCTGCTCGCCGATAACTTCACCTTTACAAGCGCGGCCGGCGACGACCACATCAGCAAGAGCACTTTCAAAACACGATGCTGGGAAACACAGATCGATTTCATTGGACATTTTGACTTGGAGCGAATCACCACTGGCGCGGAGGATGCTTTTGTGAAGTATCTTTGCCACACCAAGAACGGTAAATCGTTCCGGAACGTGGAGTATCTCCGAATCAAGAACGGAAAATTGCAATCCATTGAGTGTTATTTCGGCGCGCAATCCAGCTTTCCGTCAGCAGTGAGCGCTGGGCAGAAGTAACCTACGGGCCTGGAAGGTAAGGCGTGGGGTGCCGATCTGCCGAAATCACCGGTGATGTCGTTCCCGTGGGCAGGTGGACAGACGGATCCGCTGCTCCGGTTATGTAGGACCATTACATCTAGAAGCAGTGCACTCGTCAATCTCACTTCGGGTACCAGGAAGTCGAAACGAGAGAGTAAGGGGTTCCATCATGAGCGCCCGCGAAATTCAGGATCTTGAACCGACAGCGGACGAGTTCTGCGAACCTGCAGACTCATCATTGCTTCCGGTAATCCGAGGTGATGCTGCAAACCTCATGCGAATCTTGCGGCAGTTGGAGGTTATAGCAAAACGACAGGCGCCACGAGTCGCGTTCAGGGCGAAGGGTAGCATCCTACTCTTGGATATAGCCGACATCTTGGCGGTGCAAGCCGAAGGTAATTACGTTTCGTTGCAACACCGACCTAATACCTATTTGGTGCACGAGTCCCTCTCGTCCATGGCGGAGAAGCTCAAACCCTACGGTTTTATTCGCATCCACCGCTCGGTCGTAGTGAATATTTCGGCCGTGGAGGAGATCCAACCTTTACCGACGGGGGAGTACAGGCTGCGTGTAAAAGGTGGCAAAGAATACTTGGTAACGCGTACGTACAAACACAACCTCAGAGATCTGGCTCAACTGTGGGTAGGCTCAGAGCGGCTTTGCGGCTAACAGGCAGCAAGAGGTTTTACCTCGCTATCTGGCCGCAGTTCTTCGTGGACTCGCTGATCTCCCGATCACGTCGTTGGACCGAAACCTTACATGCCCGCCTCAAGTACCCGTTTTCTTGACGACGATTCTAGACTGCATCGAGACTGGAGTGCCGCGCCAATCGATGAGGTACCTGCCAGCCAAGGCATACTCTTCATAGCCACCCCCGAACGCGAATACAAAGGCGTGTTGACCAAAACTCGCATGAACGCCAGCCTCAGCCGACGAGACCGTGTAATACAACCGTTGAAGGAAACATACCCTTCCGTACTGCGCCTGGAAAAGAACGTGTCCACTTTCATCCGTTCTTAAAGTGAGCTCATGCGATCGACCTTCGGCGGAATAATTCTGGTAGACAAGTCTGACGTTAGTGCTCGCAAGTGGCTGGCCGTCATCCGTGACAACCACCACGCTCCAGCGCGGGGCTGCCAGATAGCGCATCGGCACAACGGCAATAATTAGGAGGACGATCGCGACAACGCCGACGACTGGAGGGCGCGTCTGCGCTGTCGAGGAGGCGGAAGGCCTCGATTCCGTTTGCTACCACGGTCACGTCATAAGCCCACTTTAGGAGAAGGGACTCGAGCATTCGACGGGAAACGGGGTCGTCTTCGGCGATCAGAATCCTCTTTTGCTTTTCTATTTCGTTCATCCCGTGATCCGGAACAATAGAAGAAGCCGCGTGGACTTAGCCCGGCTTGTCTTTCGCTCAAATTGACTTGATCAATGCCGCTGCCACGCCTGAATTTCAGGTCGCAATGCTTTGCGAAAGGGCTTCCAGTTCGGAACGAAGATGGTCGAGATCCTGTTCGAGGAACTTGAACAGATTATCAGCCCGCTCCAGGTTGCCAGAGCGAGCACATTCCTCGAGCGCGCCAGCAGCGCGTGAAACGCCGACGGCACCCAAATTCGCAGAGGACCGCTTAAGACTGTGGGCGTGGCGTTCCAACACCTTGGCGTCTTGCGTGCCGATGGCTCGCCGTATCTCTTCCATGGCTCTCGGACACTCCTGTATAAACAGGTGTGTCATTTCGTCGAACAACTCTCGGTCGCCTTCCAGTCGATCGAGCGCGGCCGCGAGGTCGATTCGGCCCTTCGAAGCCACCTCCATACCTCTAGCGGCCGCTTTGCGGTTCCCGATTTTATCGACTACGGCCAGCAGCTCCGGAATGCGGATGGGCTTGGAGAGGTAGTCGTCCATGCCAGCTGCGATGCACCGCTCCTCGTCTCCCTTCATGGCATGCGCGGTCATCGCGGCAATGGGAATGTGTTCGCCGGTCGCTTTCTCAGATTCCCGGATGGCTCTGGTGGCCTCCCAGCCGTTCATCTCTGGCATCTGGATGTCCATCAGAACGAGATCGTAGGAATCCTTTTTTAGCGCCTCCAGTGCTTTCTTGCCGTTTGCGGCGATGGTCACCGCATGCCCCTGCTTCTCGAGAAGCCGGAGCGCGACCAGTTGATTGACCGCGTTATCCTCGACCAGAAGAATTCGCACTTGGGGTCGATTCTCGCGGAGCGAATGGCGCGTAACCAATGAAGAGGGAAGGCTCTTCGCGGGACGAGTTCCCAAAGCCGTGACGATAGCATCCAGCAACTCGGCCTGCCGAACGGGCTTCGTCAGATAGGCAGCGACTCCGATCTCGCGACAGCGTGCGGCATCGCCTCGCAGGCCGGCGGAGCTCAGCATCATCACCGTGGCTGCGCCCCAATCGGGATTTCGTTTGATGGTTTCGGCCAAAGCGAACCCGTCCATTTCAGGCATCTGCGCATCCAGAAGGATGAGCGGAAAGATTCTCCCGAGACCTTGGCCTTCTCGTAGTGCAACAATCGCTTTCGCCGCGCTATCCACCGCAGTTGGTTTCAGGTGCCAGCCATCGAGCATCTTGGTCAGGATTTGGCGGTTGGTGGCGTTATCGTCCACCACAAGTACCCTCATGTCCCGCAAGGTCATCGGATCCCTCGGTACGACAACCCGTGCGGGCGACTTCTGGAGCGCGAAGGCGACGGTAAAGTGAAAGCGGCTACCTTGCCCAGGTGAGCTTTCCACCGAGAGTTTCCCGCCCATGAGTTCGACAAGCCGGGAAGAAATTGTGAGCCCCAGCCCGGTGCCTCCATACTTGCGGGTCATCGACCCATCCGCTTGGTTGAAAGATTCAAAGATTGCGGTTTGCTTTTCAGCGGGGATACCGATGCCTGTGTCGGCAACGATGAAATGGAGCCGAATCTCTTGCTCCGTCCGCGATTCTGTTTCCACGTGCAACACCACCTCGCCGTGTTCGGTGAACTTAATGGCGTTGCCTACCAGATTGACGATGATCTGTCGCAGCCGCCCCGGATCCCCGACCAGCGCATCCGGAACATCCGGACCAATCTCGAACGCCAGTTCGAGTCCCTTCTGGTGCGCCCGGAAACTCAGAGTCTTCATCGTGTCCCCAAGGCCATCGCCCAGATTGAAGTTGATCGCATCGATTTCCAGTTTGCCGGCTTCAATTTTCGAGTAATCAAGGATATCGTTTATCAGGGACAGCAAGGAATCAGCAGACATCTTCGCCAGATTCAAATACTCACGCTGCACGGGATCCAGCTCAGTGTCGAGGACCAGCTCGGTCATGCCCATGATTCCGTTCATGGGGGTGCGGATTTCGTGACTCATGTTAGCCAGGAATTCGCTCTTGGCCCGATTTGAGGCTTCTGCCGCCTCTTTAGCCTGTCGGGCGCCCTCCTCGGCGCGTTTGCGCACGGAAATGTCCTGATAGATGCCAAGAGAACCAACCATCTTCCTATTCACCAGCATGCCAACTGTATGTAGTTCAACATCGACAAAGCTCCCGTCCCTCCGCTGCCGGCGGGTGACCAGGTGTATGGGTTCCTCATCCATTAGCGAGTCGGATGAGCCGCGAGCCTCCGCCAGGTCGATGTCGGCAAAAAGGCCGCCCACGGGTTTTCCAACAATCTCGTCGCGCGCATACTGAAACAGTTTCTCGAATGCCGTATTGCACAGCTGAACCCTCTGTTCAGCGTCCAGCACCATGATTGCCAGTGGGCTGTTCTCAACCAGCGCGTTCAGATAGGCAGTCCGCTCTGCAACCCTGGCCTCAAGGTCGTCGTGAGCCTGCTGCAAGGCGAGATCCCGTTGTTGAATCCGGTCCAGCATGACGTTGAATTGGTCGAATAGAAGTCCAATTTCGTCGTCGCCTCGCTTGGTCGCACGGAGGGAGTAGTTACCGTGTGTGGATACCGACGTCACGGTGTCTGCCAATTCCCCGATTGGCCCCGAGATCAAGCGTTGTAATCGAGACGACAATAGGAAGGCGACTGCCAAGGATGCCAGCAAGACCAGCGATGCAATCTCAATGAAACGGGTCGTCCGATCATGAAGGTCCTCGAGATCCGCTTCGATGAAAATCGTACCAATGGATTCGCCGCTAAGAGTGATTGGCTGGAACAATGTCATATGTTGTGCGACCATCGCGCTCCCGTCCCCCTGGACGGGAGGAGGAGAAAAATTCCCAAGCGGCCCGGCGCGGGTGTACTTCGCAAGGACTCTGCCATCCTTGTAGTAAATGCAGGCATTCACCACATTCTTTTTCGCATGCAGAGCGGCCAGAATCTCCTGTGCCGATTTTGCGTCGCCAAAGCTCACCGCTGCGGTACTGTTCGATCCAATCATCTGAGCGGAAACGCTAAGATCCTGTGCCTTTTCGCGAAGGAAGGTTTGCCGGTCGTACAACGTGAACACTGCGGACGCTATGAGCAGGGCTACTCCGGAAGTAAGCAAGGCGATACCTTGAAGCTTGTGACGAATCGATAGATCCAGGTACGAACGCATCTCACGCTCCTTTTGGAGGCCCTTCGTCGTGTACGACCTTAGCCAGCGCCAGCAACTTGGAACTGAAAGTCAGGCTAGCTCGACCCGCCGCGTCCACATTGATCGTGAAGCGCACATGGTTATCCTCGAGGGTGAGTTCAATGGTTCCACCCGCTGCTGCAAAACCATTGGTCTCACCCACAAGCAACACGTTTGCGCCCCGCAGACTCTCAAGAAGCTCGGTCAATTGCGCACTTTCCGTAGAACTAACAAAAACCATCTGGCAGCTACGAGCCTCTGTTTTGTCTTTCAGTCGTCGAACTGCGAGAGGCCGAGCCCTGATCATCTTCCCCTGCAAACTCTCATCCAGGCCATGTCCGAATGGATCCCGTCCAAGAATACAAATCGTAAAGGGAGCCTCGGGGCTCGTGAAACTTCCAGGAGGCCAATCGATGAACTTTGCGAAATTAAACAAGAAAGCTGCCTTAAGGTCATATTCGGCGTGAGGGTTGGACTGGGCCCAGGCCACAGGTGACATGTTGAATGCGGCGAAGACGACGAGTGTCGCAGCGATGATCTGTTTGCTGCCGTGTTGGCTCCTCTGCAGCGAGATGCTCCACCGCAGTGTCCACAACCCTTGTCGAGTTCCGTTCGAGAGATCCACTGATCGAGGCTCCGCTCTTAGAATCGCCAGCTCAGCTTTGCGTACGTGCTCCGCTTGACCAGCGTGGCTCTCTCGAATTTTGTTGCGACCGCGCGGGAGGGACCAGCATCGCCAGGCACAGGAGCATGCCGCCGGCCACGAGACATCGCGGGCGGCATAAAGTGTTCCAGGGGCGTAGAAAGCGACGATCGTCCGTCATCAGATTTCCTGTTATTTAAGTGCATTGCCAGATTGGCGATTTCAGCCGAGAATCTCGCCAGGGCAGGGGCGCACGAGTCAAGGGCCCATGCAGAGTCGTCTGTGCCATACTCCCGGTGCCTGTTCGCGGGTGGATTCAAGCCACTGGCCGTTCTGGCGGTCTGTTACGCTCGGTCAGATCCCGTGAACCTGTTCAGTTTTGTCCCGGTCTGTAGGGAGTTACCCAACATCTTCACAGCGAACTCAAGGAAACCTGCTTCTTCTCAAGGCTATTCGGGCAACGAACGATGATCTGTCCAGTTTGATACAGGTTCTTATGAGTCATCCCGCACGTTCAAGCCAATGAAGTCGACTCTTACGTATGTTGCCCCCCTAAAATATCGGGATCCGTAATATTCGTATCGGTTAACACTTAGTTGAATTAGTGTGCCGTTCGGGACACATCGCTCAGCCTCTGTCGAAATATTCTCGTCGTGGATAGTGTAATCACTTCCGAGTTGCCATTTTAAAATGGGGAGTCCCTCTATCGGGACTGGGTGCAAGGAATGGCCTCATGGCCAGCGGTTCACCGAGCGGTCATGTTGGTAGTGCTCTCTCTTTTGCCCCTGTTGAGCTCTACGCACGCGCTGGCTCAGGATAAGCCCGCCAACCCGAGTTTGTTGGACGAGAGTCTTGAGGACTTGATGTCGATCGAGATTGATTCCGTCTACGGCGCCTCCGGATTCAAGCAGAAGGTTACGGAAGCGCCCGCCTCCGTCACCATCATTACATCCGAAGAAATCCAAAAATACGGCTACCGGACTCTTGCCGACATCTTGAGGAACGTCCGGGGCTTTTATGTCAGCTACGACCGAAATTATAGCTACTTGGGAGTGCGAGGCTTTGGACTTCCGGGAGAGTACAACAATGCCATCACATTGCTGATTGACGGCCACCGGCTCAACGATAACATTTTCGACGCGGCTCTGATTGGGACGGAGTTCCCGATTGACGTTGACCTGATTGACCGCGTCGAAGTCATCCGAGGGCCTAATTCTTCCCTGTATGTCGCCAGCGCCTTCCTGGGGGTCATTAACATCATTACAAAACGGGGGCGGGATTTGCAAAACGTGAGCGTGGCAGGCGAGGTGGCCAGTTACGGCACTTACCAGGGCCGCGTCAGCTACGGCAATAAGTTTGATAATGGTTTGGAACTGCTTCTTTCCGGCTCCTTCTATGATTCCCACGGGCAGGACCAGCTTTTCTTCAAGGAATTCGACAGTCCCGCCACCAACAACGGCATTGCGGTGAACGCGGACGATGACGAGTTTCACCAGTTCTTTGCCAATGCTTCCTGGGGCCACTTCACATTGCAAGGAGTGTTTGGATCCCGGGACAAGGGGATTCCGACCGCTCCCTTCGGAACCGTCTTCGACGTCACCGGAACCCGCACCATCGACGCGCGCGGCTACCTCGATCTGCAATACGATCGCAAGCTTGGCCGCGGATGGAACGTTCACCAACCGGACGTATTACGATCAGTTCAATAACGATGGCACTTATATTTACGATTACTCCGACTCGGGCGGACCTTCCCGAGTGTTGAACAAGAACTTCGCGCACGGCAAATGGTGGGGTGATGAGGTAACTTTCTCCAAGCAGGTTTTCGAGACGCAACGATTGAGCGTCGGTTCCGAATACCGGGACAACTTTCAGCAAGATCAGGGAAATTACGACCTGCAACCCTTCGTTCAATATTTTAGTAGCAGCAAGACCTCAAATATATTTTCCGCTTACGCTCAGGATGAAATTCACCTTCGCAAGAACCTCGTACTGAATCTGGGCCTTCGCTACGACCACTATTCGACCTTTGGCGGCACTACGAACCCGCGCGCCGCTCTGATCTATAATCCTTGGGAGAAAACAACCTTCAAGTTTCTTTACGGCCAGTCCTTTCGCGCTCCCAACTTGTTTGAGCTTTACTACGACGCGCCCGGAAACGAAGCCAACCCATCTCTCCGGCCCGAGACCGTCAAGACCATGGAACTGGTGTGGGAGCAATACTTTGCCAACCACTTCCGGCTGACCGTCTCGGGATTTTATTACCCCATCCATAGCCTGATCGGCGAGCAAGTTGACCCCGCAACCGGAAATGCTGTTTTCACCAACGCCGGATCGCTGGACCTGCGAGGTCTGGACTTTGGCTTATCGAGAAAATTGCGGGATGGTCTGGAAGGCACGGTCAGTTACACCTTTCAGGATGCAACGAACCCGGCCACTGGAATGGGTATCACGAATTCCCCGAAACACCTCGTCCAGGCGAGCCTTAGCGTGCCCCTCATCAAACAAAAAGTGTTCGCGAGCATGGATCTTCAGTACCTCAGTAACAGAGAAACACTGGCGGGCCAATATTCGGGAGCGTACGCGGTCCCAATTTTACCCTGTTCAGCCGGAAGGTTATTAAGGGATGGGAAGTCTCGGCAAGCCTCTATAACGCGTTTAACCAGAAATATGCCGACCCTGGCGGCAACTGGCCTGGCGGAGGACGTTATCGTTCAGGATGGCCGAACTTTTCGAATCAAAGTCGGATACCGGTACTAAATTCCAATGATGAATATTCGACCGCAAAAACATAATGAATGGGAGATCGGTACTGGCGTTTCGCGCCCAGGATTGATTCGCGCCGAATCCGGCGAGCTTCCATCTTCATCTTCGCCTGCTGCTCTTCTTGAATGCTTCTCCCAAGGCCTTTTCGCCGAATGAGGAAAGCGTGGAATACCCAGTCAAACTCGCTTTTCTGTACAACTTTACCAAGTTTGTCGAGTGGCCCGCCCGACTCATATCGTGGTCCGGGCGCGCCCCTGGTGATATGCATCGTTGGTCATGATCCATTCAGCCCAGATATTGAGGGGGAGTTGCGGACCCGGACCGTGGGAGGCCATCCGATCGAGGTCAGGACGCTGAGACCAAGCGACATCATGAACGTGTGCCACATGGTATTTGTCCCTGCCACGGAGAAGGACCAAGCCACCAGGATTGTGAGGGGCCTGAAGGGATCAAGCACTTTGACGGTTGGCGAAACCGAAGGGTTCGCTGTGCTGGGTGGGATCATCAACTTGACGGTCGAAGGAAACAATCTTCATTTTGAAGTCAACCTGCTTGCGGCGGAGCGCGCCGGCCTGAAAATCAGTGCGAAGATGCTAGCCCTGGCTAAGATCATAAACGACGAAAAGCGTTCGGGCGAGGACTGAAATAACCAAGCCACAAAATCTGCCGCACTCGAAACGCTGGTCAAGGCCGGATGGACTCAAAATGACGCACTACTCGGAAGGCTGTTCTTAGGCTTATAGTCTCGGCGTCATCTCATCCATGCTTCAACGATTTCCAAATCGTCCGAGTTGCCGATCCCAAGAGATAGGGCGCTCTTACGCAATTGAATACAGATAAACGCACTGCAAAACGGCACGACCGAGTTGTTGGCGGGAAGGCGATTTACCGTCAGGTATCCTGTGCGAGGCTTAGCCAACTCTTCCCTCTTCATTGACTTGCCCCGGTTCCGGTCCTAAGATTTCAGCCCAATGATCGGCCAGACCATCTCGCACTACCGCATCATCGAGAAGCTGGGTGGCGGCGGCATGGGTGTGGTGTACAAGGCGGAGGACACTGAGCTTGGCCGCTTCGTCGCTCTGAAATTCCTGCCGGATGACCTTGCGAAAGACCCACAGGCGTTGGGGCGATTCCGTCGCGAGGCGCGGGCCGCCTCTGGGCTGAACCACCCCAACATCTGCACCATCTACGAAATTGGCAGGCACGAGGAACACTCGTTCATTGCCATGGAGTATCTCGAGGGCGTGACGCTACGCAATCGGATCGGCGGGAAGGCACTCGACGTGGAAACCGTGCTGTCGCTGGGGATCGAGATTGCGGACGCACTCGATGCCGCACACTGCAAGGGGATTGTGCATCGTGACATCAAGCCTGCCAATATTTTTGTCACGGAGCGCGGGCACGCCAAAGTTCTGGATTTCGGGTTGGCCAAGGTTATGGCCGCGAGCCTGGGTTCTGGAGCCATCAGTGATGAGGCGCAAACCCAGACGCTGGGCGAGGCGTACCTGACCAGTCCGGGAATGGTGGTAGGCACGGTGGCTTACATGTCGCCAGAGCAGATCCGGGCGAAAGATCTTGATCCGCGCACGGATCTTTTTTCTCTTGGCGCGGTGTTCTATGAGATGGCGACGGGAATGCTGGCGTTTCGCGGCGAGAACTCGGGGATGATCGTCAATTCGATTTTGGAGCGCGACCCCGTTCCGGTGGTGCGGCTGAACCCCGACTTGCCGGCGGAGTTGGAGCGCATCATTCACAAGGCGTTGGAGAAAGACCGCGATTTGCGTTATCAGAGTGCGGCGGAACTACGCGCGGATTTGAAGCGGTTGAACCGCGATACAAGTTCGGGGCGGGTGCGAAGGGCGGCCCTGACGGCTGAGGTGGCGGCCGGGGAAAGTTCCGCGGTTTCTGCAACAACGGTCGCCGCCACTCAGCCGATGCCGGCGGCTCTAGCCACGACGCGCCGCCTCTGGATCGGAGTGACCGCCGCGTTGCTCGCGATTGCTGCCGCGGCGCTTTGCAAGGTGCTGCTTCAAAAAAAGCCCGCGGCTCCGTTTCAGGCGATGCGCATGGAGCGTTTTACTGAAATCGGCAACGTGCAAAGGGCAGCCATCTCTCCAGATGGGAAATACCTGGCTTACGCCTCCGGAGGTGTGGCGCAGCAGAGCCTGTGGTTACGTCAGGTGGCAACCCACACCGACATCCGAATCTCCCAGCCGGAAGGCGGGGTGCTCCTCGGCCTTACCTTCTCTCACGACAGCAACTACGTTTACTACGTTCGACGGCTAACCTCCCTGTCCAGCAGCGACGTCTATCGCGTACCCAGTTTGGGGGGAGAGCCGCAAAAGCTGGCAACGAACGTGTTCAACAGCGGCGTAACTCTTTCTCCGGACGACAAGCAAATCGCATTCGTTCACGCTGGTGCTGGCGGAGAAACCTCGGTGGTGGTTATCGGCTCTGACGGCAGCGCTGAACGGAAGTTGGCCACGCGACGCCCACCCCTGTTTTATGGCGCGAGCATGGCCTGGTCTCCCAATGGCCAGCTCCTGGCCGTAACCGTGAGCGACACCAAGACGAACCAATCCGGGGTGGTTGTGCTGCCCATGGCGGGAGGGTCGGGGACGCCGGTGCCGATGGAGGGTGCCAGTTCGCTCTTCGTCGTCGAAGTCACATGGCTGCCAGATTCCAGCGGGCTGGTTCTGGTGGCGGGCGCTACGCCAACTTCCACTCCTCAGCTTTGGCAACTCTCCTATCCAGGCGGTCAGCTGAGCAAGATCACAAATGATCTAGATGCTTATTCCAGCCTGAGCTTGACCGCCGATGCGCACACACTAGCTGTCGTACAAAATGACTTGCTCTCGAACCTCTGCGTTCTGCCCCGCGGCCAAACGAGCGGGTTGCAGCAGATCACTTCCGGGCGAGGCAAACAGGAAGGATTTGCCGGCCTCACGTGGCTCTCGAATGACCACCTGGCCTATTCGTCCTTAGCCAGCGGCAGCCCGCAGGTCTGGGCCGTGGATGCCGACGGCAACCATCCGAAACAAATCACTCAAGGCGGAGACTTCGGAGAGTTCGCCGACGTTCGAGCTTGTACCAATGGTCGATATTTCTTAACCGTGACGAGTCGTCCCGGTATCTGGCGGTTTGATGCCGACGGCAATCATGCGAAACAGCTGACCACATTCGATGAAGACTTTTATCCATCTTGTTCGCCGGATGGGAATTGGATAGTTTTTGCATCGCTGCGATCCGGTAGTGCTCCTACACTCTGGAAGGTGCCGGTCGACGGTGGTGAAGCGGAAGCGCTCAACGATCATCCGCCGGGGTTGCCGGACGTTTCGCCTGACGGCAAATGGATCGCAACCAGCGACGAACCTGAGCCGGGCAAGCCGAGACTGCTTATCATTCCGTTCCAAGGCGGCTCGTCGGTCAAGACTTTCAATGTTGCCAGCGCCACGCCGGCCGGAAACTACCGTCAAATCTTGTGGACCCGAGACGGACGGGAGTTGACCTACGTCGATACCCGCAACGGCGTCTCAAACCTGTGGAGCCAGCCGGTTGACGGCGGTCCTCCTCGGCAACTGACAGATTTCAAGTCTGGCCAGATCTTTCGATTTGCGTGGTCCCCGGACGGCAAGCGCGCGGCCCTGGCCTGCGGGAGCCAAACCAGTGACGTGGTGCTGCTCAAGGATCAGGATCAGTAGATACGCAAAACACCATGATCATGGCTTGGTTTGAAAAGTGCGCCCGGAGACGCTTTCGAAGTATGCGAACTTACGGTGGTAGCGATTTGCTTCTCCCTCATTATTTGAGGAATGGCTTCCAATACTTCGGAGATATCTTTCGAATTTGCAACCAAACCAATCCACTCGCTCATGCCTCTAGACTTGAAACTCAGAGCTCAGAAAAGAACAGGAAGAAAATCGCGGTGCCGAGCTGCGGACGTCCGCGGTGCATCCCGGTGTCTTGGTCGACACTGACCAGCTTCGGAAAGACCCTCACCTGGAAATGCATACGCGTGGCGGATGATGGCTCGATCAGCCACGTTCCGTTTTCTCGGTCGCCGCACGGAGAAACATGGTCTGTCCGACCGCCAGTCGACCGATGCGAGTGACCGTGCCGTAGATTCCCGCGTTGTTCTGGTTCGCACGAACGGCCGCCTTCAGCACTTCGGGCGCTGGACTTGCTGAGTCGGGATCAAGGTTTACCATCGAGCAGCGGACGTCGCGCATCGTGACGGTGATGGCGGGCGCGTCATCCCCATCGCCGAATGAGAGCACACAGTCCAACCACTCATCCTCCTGGAAGGGAGCCGGCCGCAGTAAACGAACGACAACATTCGGGCGAAATCGGCGCACGTCCGGGCTCCGTCCTGCGAGTCGTCCGATTTCACGCACTGTATCAAGGGCGATCACGGAGATGCTCGCTTCATCGAAGATGCCATGTTTCAACTGCATCATCTGCACGGGAGCCCCGTACCGACGTCCGACCTCTCTGGCCAAGTCCTCCCCGAAGACAGGCATCTCTTCGCCATCCGGCGTGCGAATATGCGTAGGAAGGTCTCCCTGAGCACCTTCTTCACGGGGGTGCGGAGCAAACAGGAGTAGGTCGGGAAGCTTGCTTGCTGTTAGCCACGGGAACTCGCTGCGGTCACCCATCCGTCGGAATGCTAGGCGTCTGTCACCATCGAGGCCGTGCCAACCCAAATTGGCGACCTCGAGTCGTTCGCCGCCCATGGACTTCACGGTATACCGTTAACAGGGAATTTACCGCCGGGAGAACGGTTCGCGCACGCCTGCGTCCACCGCCAACCAGTCTTGGGTTTTCTCTCTCTTCGCAGTCTTTCGCGAAAAACATCGAATTTGCGGCCTGCAAAGGGCAAATCAGACGTGGATAGGGACATACGGTCTGTCTGGATCGCCATCTGTCGCGCTAACTGCGCAATCTTTCTCGGCAGGGAGTTCGGGTCGTTCCCTTTCACAGAACAAGTGAAACGCGTCAGGCACTTTCGCAGAAGCAAAACGGAACCGCGAGTTCGAATTGACTGCGCTCCGCCAAGCCAGTCCTGGGCTTGCTCTCTCTTCGCAGTCGTCGCCACTGGCTAGGGATTCTTTTTTTGCAGACAGACTGAACGTAACGTCACGAAGTATAATATCTGCCGACCCGGAAGAGCGAAGCTCGTCAGAATTAGCCCTTTTCGGTTCCCGACTTCGTCCCGGATCTTCTGCTCCGCGGCATTTCCGATCAAGGCTAGCGGCCACTCGCCCAGAATCGCAGTGTCCGATCCGCACTGACGGACGACGAAAACCTCTATTACCGCAAGATCACGTTGCATGTGACACCGTCAAGTGGACGGTTGCCAGGTGGGCCGTCACCATTCCGCTCGCAGCCCGGCGGGTCAAGAACTGTTACGGGCGAATCGAGGTGCTGTTAAAATGATCCTTCGCGAGGAACTGGAGCTCCAATGTACAAATACGATCAAAAACCTGCAACGAGAATTGCGGGCTCGCCAGCAAAAATGGTCCAAGTGATCTTGGGGCTTGCATTATTCCTAACGGCAGGGCAACACGTCAACGTTACTCACGCCACACCCAAAACCAGTGACAGTGGAAGATGGGTTAGCTACTCTGCACATTATACCGAGACGGTCTCAACGCGTGATGCTTCGGGCGTCGCGACGGACAAGCAGACGTTCACTGAGGAGGTTCGTTCAGAAGATGGAGCCTTTCTCAGTGTCGTCAAAGAAAACGGCCAGGCAATATCAGGAAAGCTGTCCCAGGCCGATGGGCACGGGTTCTCTCTGGACTACTTGAAGAAACGGGCCATTGACGACGGGGTATCACCTCGAAGACATCCGTTTGTCCCTCCGGACCCCATTCTCGGCACCAAAGTAATTCTTGGCGTGACATGTGATATTTACCCGCTGCATATGCATCTCGGGAACGTCACCGACAACGGCAAGACCAACGGGACGATATGCGTTGATATGAATGCTGACATTATAGGCAGCGTGGAAATCCATTCCTATATTGCTGGTATCCGTCAAGACTACACTAAACAGTTGACCTGGATTGACCTGAACAGTCCAGTTGATCCATCGACAATCAAGGTGCCTGACGGATTTACCACGCTGGTACCCTCGACCGGACAGCATTAGGAATTTATAGCTCACAACTTCCTTGAACCGGGCTGTCAACTAGCGGGCTGCCGCGTACGCCTGGGACTGCTCTATCCGAGAGAGCGAGCCGCAATTGTCCGGTTTGTGCGTTCTTCGGCATGTGGATTATTTCCCAGCCATTATTCGGGTGCCAGCGCCACGGTGGCGGGGCGAACGACCGTCGCCGCCTAGCCGAGGGGAACCCTGTTGGCGCGTGACTATGGCTAACCTTGCAGGCGCCCGTCGATGCTGAATCGCCCCGGACCCGTGAACAGGAGTGTCGCAAAGATGATGATGTAGAGCGCGACGAGTTCCACGTGACCGTTGGAGAAATACGCGGCATGATGAACGAAGAAGAATGCCGTCAGTAAATTGATGAGGATGACTGCTGCCGCGGGACGCGTGGCAAGGCCAATCATGACCAGCACGGAACAGATGCCGTCGCTGAGCAAGGCGAAAGCTAAGCCTGCATGCGCACCGACGTGGACGGGATCAGGAAAATGCTGGACCATCGTCGAGTACCCGGTGAGCTTCTCCAACCCATGTTTCAGAAACAAGCTCAGTGCCGCGGCGCGCAGCAGCAGTAGTCCGACACTCGTGCCAGGGCCGGTGTTGGTTGCGAAAAGTGCTTTGAGATTCATGTAGGATCTCCCGGGATTCAGACAATCTCCTGCCAGATGTAACTCAACATAAAGCCCTCAGCTTGCAGCTGATCTACTTTGGGGTCGTAGCAATCAATTCCGTCAGCCCATTTACGATCGCGGTTTCCGCGCAACCCGGTTTCAACCTTGACCCAAGCACCTGAAACGTGAGAGCGCCAAAAGCCGTGTCATTTGGGATATACCCGGAGTTTGCCATGCCGTTCGCCAGCGTCACCATAACCGTATTCGCCATTGGGGATTCTCGCTTCAATCGTAATGCAATCTCGCTGTACACTTCCCCATCCACCGACGCCAGTGCAATATTCCCAATGCGCAGCACGCCCAAACGAATGTCCACCGGGTTTCCCTCTTCGTAGCTTCCCGGTGTTCCTTCGCGGGCCGTGTCGGTACGCTTTCGTCCAGGACACGTTACCATCTTCTGCTCCGCGGCAATACTCGGGTTGGCTTCGAGTCTCTTGATGTTGGTGATTACGCGAATTACCTCTTCGCCGAGCAATACACCTTCGCTGTCCATCACTCGCTCCAGCTCGTCACGTACTTTTGGATCCAGCGGGCCAGCCTTGACTTTTCCATCCCGGATCGGCGCCTCGACCGGTTCGCGGGTCATGACATATCCGGTGATCGGCACCCCACCGCGCGAGGCCATCGCGTTCGTCCCGGTACGGAGATAAAGCGGATTCTGGTCGCCGCTCGCACCTTGCACGAAGACGGCGACCATCTTGTCGTCAAAAGCCTGCTCTACGTATCGAGAGGCCGCTCCCGCGAAATCCGCACTCGTTACTCCGGTAAGGAAACCGTTAACGGGGTGCATCGCGTAGTCCATGTACAGGGCAATCGGTTCGCCGTTGGGCGCAAGGAATTCGACCACCGCCACCGTTTTGTCGGAAGACCCTTCGAGGTTCGGCGCTTGTGTCCAAAGGTGGGTTTCGGCATCGATGGCATCGCGATTCACATTCAGGTAGGAATTCCCGGTACTAAATCCAACGCGCCCCGGTTGAAGCTTCGCCTTGGCTTGTCGGACCGCGTCCACAATCTGACCCACGATTGGCGGTGGCGGTGCGTTGGGATCAGGTCTTAGCGCACGCATGCCAGGAAAGCCGCCGGGTCCCCAGCCACTGTGGGTGTGCGTGGCAGACATCACAATATTCTCGATGGGGCAATTCAGCTCAGCGGCGATCTGTTTCGAAGCAGCCTGCCAGATTTCTTCGGAAAGCCCGCCCTGGTCCGCGCCGACCAGAGCGGCACGGGCCGACCCGTTATCGAGTACGATCGCACGTACATAGAGTTTTTCGTGCGCATATTTGCCGGACGGAGGATTGGCCGGATCGGAGGGCGGGGTTATGTCGACACGGGCCGCGCCCACGCGAAGGTTGCTTTGGGCGAATGCCGCATGTCCCTCAAGCAGGCTGAGAATGACAAAAATGATAAAAGGAAGGATCCGCGACTTGCTCATCCGTGGCGCTCCTTGACTCCCAAGATTTGTTGTACAACGACAGCAACCAGTTCACACACTTCTTGCTGAACCAATCCGTACTGTTGAACAGATGATGGACCGTTCCATCGGGATTGACCGAATATAGTCCCGTACGCGACTCTGCATAAACCATTTCGCCCGGGCCGTAAAGCGGCAAATGCCACGGGAATAGGGACCTAGAGTCTCTCTAGCCCGCCAGGTGCGGAACCAAGCGTGCGATTTTTCTCCGCAGGCAGCTCGGGCAGTTCCCTTTCACTGGGGCCAGAACCGCAGAACTTCCTTCGCCGAAGCAAAAAGGGAGCCGCGAGTTCGAACTGACTGTGTTCCTGCCCAGCAATCTCAATAGATTCGTTCAACGGTCCGGCGAGGGATGAGCAGGTTAAGGCACTCCTTTCCTTCCTGCTTCTAAAATCGAAGGCACAATTGTGGATGTGCCCTTGAGCTTTGGAGGTGTCGGGTTGCGGATGTTTTTCCGCGACGAGTCGCGGCGCTACGATTGCGGGAGATCGAGACCCGGAAAAGATAAATCGTCGAATGGTGAGAACTGAAACTTTAACGTCGAGATAACGCCTGGGTAAGAGCAACGAAAATCCGCACACTTAACGGCGAAGGGTGCGCCACCCAACATCAGAATCGCTGTGCAATCCCAATTTTCACGGCTGTTTCGAGCTTCGCTGTTTCTGTATTTCTTCCAGGCGGCGCTTTAGATATTCCTGGTATTCCTGCAGCAGCTTTGGATCGGTGGGCGAGCCGTAAATGTCGCGCGATTTGTATTTTCCTTCCGCGAACTTTTTCTTCGTCCATTCGTCGTGAATGTGAGTGACATCCGCACGGTCAAGAACTTCCTTCACGAATTGGGAGGGAATGAAGTACACACCTTCCCGGTCGCCAACCGCGAGATCGCCGGGCATTACGGTGACACCGCCGATGCGGACCGGAATATTGATTCCGGTGAGCATGACGTTGCCGATCGGGGTGGGATCGCTGAACCGAAAATAACCAGGCATATCGATCTCCGCGAGTCCGTCGAGGTCTCGAACGCTTCCGTCGACCACCAGTCCACCGCCATGCGTGGCTTTCATCAGGTAATAGAAGAGATTGTCGCCGACGATGGTGCCATTCACTTTCTTTCCGAACATGTCCACGACCAGTACATCTCCGGGTTGGAGCATGTCGATGGCGGTTTGATTGGTCAGGCGATCCACTCCGCGAGCTTTGGCCTTCTTCTTCGCTACGTCGTCCAGATCCACGCGCAACGGCATAAACTGAGCGGTAAAAACACGGCCGACCATGGTTTTCCCAGGATGCAGCACCTGAAATCCGTCGGCGTATTGGTTGTTGAAGCCTTTTTCCTGCAGCACCGCCCACACTTCTTCCGATGAGAGATCACGGGCCCTCTCGATGAGGTCGTCGGGCACCTTGGGCCTGCCATCGGGAAGGCGATCGAAAGGATTATCCGGGGTGTAATCGATCACGTCCTGCTTGGAAAACGTAAGTAACTGCGCAGATACAAGATTGGGAAAGAACAGCGCCATCGCGAACGCAACAAACAGGAGGATGACACTCGATCGGGCGGGATTGCGGCTGACTACGTCGGTCATCGGGAACCCCCAAATGAAGGAAATAAGAGTTGCAAGGGACCGGAAAACGTTGTATCAGTTGGCGATTCGTTCGGCCAACTGCGCGCAGACAATGTCAAATTGGTGACTATTTGTCAAACCCCAAGATGCCGGGGCCAAGATACGATGCTGTGTCAGCTTCATCATGACAATCTTCCGTGGTCGATTGCGATGGCTTCTGATCTGCTGGATGTTCGTCATCAGCGCTGTCGCCTATCTGGACCGGGTGAACATTTCGATTGCGGGCCGCTCGATCGAGCAGGAATTCAAGCTCGATCACGTGCATCTCGGGTGGGTAATCAGCGCTTTCCTGTTGGGCTATGCGCTGTTCCAAGCGTCGGGGGGCCGGCTGGCGGATCGGTTTGGTCCACGCAAGATCCTCACTTTGGGGACGATGTGGTGGGCTTTGTTCACTGCACTGACCGCGTTCGTGCCGGCGGGCTGGCCACATGCGTTGATGCTGTTGGTGAGCGTTCGTTTTCTTCTGGGGATGGGTGAGGCGGCGGTCTACCCAGCGAGCAACCGATTGGTGGGAAGCTGGATTCCTTCCCGGGAGCGGGGGCTCGCGAATGGTTGGATCTTCGCGGGCGTTGGCGCCGGCGCCGGAATCGCTCCCCCACTAATCGCCTACATTCTGATACACGACGGCTGGAGATGGTCTTTCTGGATCAGCGCGCTGATCGGGATTCTGGCGGGCGCGATATGGATGGTGATCGCGCGGGACACTCCGGAGAAGCATCCCTGGATCGATGCGCAAGAGGCGGCAATGATTCGAGCTGGGCTGCCGGCCTCTGCAAAGGCGACCCGCGAACCGCTTCCGTGGCGGGTAATTTTGGGAAACAAGAACGTGAGAATGATTACTTTTAGTTATTTTTGCTACGGATATGTGGCGTACGTCTTTTTTTCCTGGTTTTTCATTTATTTGAGCAACCAGCGGGGGTTGGACCTGAAGTCGAGTTCGTACTACGGGACGCTTCCCTTCCTGGGGATGGCGGCCGGCTCGCCGCTGGGCGGCTGGATCAGTGACCGGGTGGCAAAACAGCACGGAAACAGAGCCGGACGGTGCGGGGTCGCCTGCGGGAGCCTGGCGATTGCGGCTATTTTTGTTGCGGTGGGAACTTACGCAAAAGATGCGCGCATCGCCAGCGTCATTCTGGCCGGAGGCGCAGGAGCGCTGTATCTTTCACAAAGCGCATACTGGTCGGTGACTTCCGATATTGCAGGGCAGTCTGCCGGCTCCGTTTCCGGCGTGATGAATATGGGAAATCAATTCGGAGGCGCGGCCACGGCGTCGTTGACCCCGCTCATCGCCAAACATTTCGATTGGGGGACCTCTTTCCTGGTGGCCGCCGCATTGTGCGCAGCCGGCTCGTTGACCTGGCTGGGAGTGGATCCCCAGCAGGAACTCACGCCGGAGGTCCCGGAAGCAAATCCGATGACGCAGGTTAGGTAGCGTTTTGAGTTTTTCTGGAATGGAGCAATCGATGAAAAACGTTCGCGGGGGGCGCAAGAAAATAGCCGTCATTGCGGCGGGCATCCTGCTGGCATCGGTGTTGCTCGTTGGCGCCGCATTCCTTTTCGTTCCCCGCGCTTTTTCGAGCCCGGGCGGCACGGATGAAACCAGCTTGCTGGATGGGTATCGCCACGTAGAAGTTGCGTCGGTGTCGGACGCCATGGAACAACTCACCGGGCGGCGAATATTCATGTCGCACCGGATGCGTCCGATCTTCCCCACAAAATTTGCCGGCCTTGCGGTCACCGTAAAGTTGAAGAAAGACGAGAACCACGATCCTGACGCGCTGCAGGGTATGCTGGCGGCGATCGATCAAGGCGGCCCGAACTCGGTGTACGTGATGGTGGTAGAAGACGGCATCGACATCGCCGGAATGGGCGGGCTGATGGGAACGGCGATGTCTTCGCGCAATTTTTCCGGAGCGGTGATCGATGGCGGAGTGCGTGATGTGGCGTACTTGCAGAAGATTGGCTTTCCCGTGTATGCCTTGGGGACCGTGCCGTCCACTTCCGTGCGCCACTATCGCTTTGCCGGGTCCAATATCCCGGTGGTGTGTGATGGTGTGGCGGTTGCCGCGGGCGACATCGTCGTCGCGGACGCGGACGGGGTGGTGGCAGTTCCGCGAGGGAACGCGGCGGAGGTGCTCACATTGGCGCAGGAGATGGATTTCAAAGAGCATTCCATGTACGCCTTCATCGAGAAACTTAAATCGATTGAGGAAGCAGTGAAAAAATTTGGGCGGCTGTAAAAATCCATTAAGGATGGGCTTCCATGAATAAAAATGGCGGAGATGCGTTGGGACGTCGGGTCATCCTGAAGGCTTCAGCGCTGGCATTGGGGGGCACGCTCCTCGCGAGCGAGGCGAGCGGGGCCCTCGCGAAGGGCGTGAACACCAATTCCAGCCCGTCGACGCTGAAAATTACCGACCTGCGGGTGGCGACGGTGGTGAAGCCCGGGCCAAGCCCGTGTCCGATCATTCGTGTCGACACCAATCAAGGGGTTTATGGGCTGGGCGAAGTGCGCGACGGCGCCAGCGCGACGTACGCGCTCTTTCTGAAGAGCCGTATCGTGGGAGAAAATCCCCTCCAACTCGATATGATTTTTCGCAAGATCAAGCAGTTCGGAGGCCCGGCGCGCCAGGGCGGCGGGGTATGCGCCATTGAAATGGCGTTGTGGGACATTGCCGGCAAAGTTTACAACGCCCCGGTTTATGCCCTGGTTGGCGGCGGCAAGTTCCGGGACAAAGTTCGCATCTACGCCGACACGACGGAGTCCGACGATCCGAAAATTTATGCGCAGCGCATGAAAGAACGCAAGGAAGTGATGGGGATCACCTGGCTCAAAATGGATTTGGGCGTGGAGATGGTTGCGAAGACGCCCGGCACGGTAACGGGCCGCGCGGATATCACACCATGGGAAGCGAACCAACTCCCACACCCCCTACTGGCAATGGAGGTGACCGACAAAGGCATTGCCATGCTCGAGGAATACGTCGCCGCGGTTCGCGATGCGGTGGGCATGGAGATTCCGCTTTCGATGGACCACTTGGGCCATTTGGGCGTGAAGTCGATCATCCGGCTGGGCAAGGCCTACGAGAAATACAATCTTTCCTGGATCGAAGATGTGATTCCGTGGCAATTTACGGATCTGCTCAAACAGATTTGCCTGGAAAGCCCAACGCCGATTCTCACTGGCGAAGACATTTATTTGAAAGAACCGTTTCAGGTGCTGTGCGAGAACCACGCCGTCGGCAAGATTCATCCGGATCTGGCAACTTCGGGCGGAATCCTGGAGACTCACAAGATCGGCGACATGGCCGAAGATTACGGCGTGCCGATGGCCATGCATTTCGCGGGAACGCCCGTGAGTTGCATGGCAAACGTGCATTGCGCCGCAGCGACTCAGAATTTTCTCGCGCTTGAGAACCATTCCCTGGATGTGCCGTGGTGGTCATCGCTGGTCCAAGAAGGAGTGAAAACTCCCATCGTGAACCACGGCTTTATTGAGGTGCCAGACCGCCCCGGTTTGGGCGTAACACTCAACGAGGATGTGCTGCGGCAACATTTGGCTCCCGGCACTGGGTACTTCGAGCCGACACCGGAATGGGACAAGGAACGTTCCTGGGATCGGCTGTGGAGTTAGGGAACCCAGAGAGGTCGCGGCGTCAACGGGGAAGCGATGAGATACGCAGCGCTGATCGCAGGAATTTATTTCGTGGTCACAGGCATCGGAGTTCCTCGGTATTGCGCGGATTCCCAGACGCTCGCTTCCAGCGCGCCGGTTGTTGACTGGCCTGCCTACGGTGGCGGTCCGGAGGGTTCCCGCTATTCGCCCCTGCAACAAATCAATCGCCAGAACGTCGCAAACCTTCAGGTGGCGTGGACGTACGACACTGCGGAAGAAGGGGGACTGGAAACTAGCCCGATCATCGTGGGTGGCGTGCTCTACGGGATTACCCCAGCGCAGGAGATTTTTGCGTTGGACGCTGCCACCGGGCGTCAGTTATGGAAGTTCGGTTCCGGAATCGAGGGCGGCCAGCCGAATCGCGGCTTATCGTACTGGGCTAACGGTGACGACCGACGGATTTTGGTGGGCATCACCAATTTTGTTTATGCCCTGGATGCACGGATCGGAAAACCAATCAACGATTTCGGAGAAGAAGGGCGCATCGACCTGCGTAAGAATCTCCGCGGCGAATTTCAGCGGCAGTCGCTGGTTTCCACCAGCCCCGGTATAGTCTACAAAGACCTGATTATTTTCGGTGATCGCGAGCCGGAGGTGCTTCCCGCGCCTCCTGGAGATATTCGGGCATACGACGTCAGAACTGGCAAGTTGCGCTGGACGTTCCACACGATTCCGCATCCCGGAGAATTTGGCTATGAAACATGGCCGAAGCATGCGTGGACTTACAGCGGCGCCGCGAATAATTGGGCGGGCATGGCTTTGGACGAAAAGCGCGGGATCGTATACGTACCGACCGGATCGGCGGCTTCGGATTTCTACGGCGGCGATCGCATTGGCGATGATCTGTTTGCCAATTCGTTGATCGCGCTGAACGCAGAGACTGGCAAGCGCATCTGGCATTTTCAAAGCGTGAGGCACGATATCTGGGACCGCGATTTCCCCTCGCCGCCGAGCTTGGTGACGGTAAAGCACGATGGCCGAACCATCGATGCGATCGCGCAGACTACCAAGTCGGGATACGTCTATTTGTTCGACCGCACCAACGGCGAGCCAGTTTTCCCCATCGCATACCGCCCCTATCCGCCCAGCACCGTGCCCGGAGAAATAGCCGCTGCCACGCAACCGCTGCCGACCAGGCCGGCGCCGTTTTCGCGGCAACGATTGACCGAAGACATGTTGACCACTCGAACGCCTGCAGCTCACGCCTGGGCGGTGAACGAATTTCGAAAATTTCGCAGCGAAGGTCAGTTCGTCCCTTTGGGTGTCGGAAGGGCCACCGTGGTATTCCCGGGCTTTGGCGGCGGGGCGGAGTGGGGAGGTTCCGCGGTAGACGCTGAAGCCGGGATCCTGTACGTCAATGCGAACGACGTGGCGTCGACTGGAACCCTGGTGAAAAATACCGGCGGCCAGGAATCGTCGGGACGTGCGATCTACCTGAGTCAATGCTCGATGTGCCACGGCGAAAAGCTGGCCGGATCGCCGCCGCAGTTTCCTTCCCTGGTGGACGAGTCGAAGACTCATAGCCGGGAAGAGATTTCCAGCATGATCCGGCACGGCAAGGGCAGGATGCCGGCGTTCTCGAATCTGTCTGGGGACAAAATTGACGCGCTGATCGATTATGTGTCGACTGGTGGAAAGGCCGAGCACGCATCGAGCGGAGAGGCCCACGAAGCAGTGAGCCCGGAACCAGCGCCGAAGCTGCGCTACCGATTTACCGGCTACAATCTATTTCTCGACCCCGATGGTTATCCCGCGATAGCGCCACCGTGGGGCACCTTAAATGCCATTGATTTGAACACCGGCGAATATCTATGGAAGGTACCGCTGGGCGAATATCCCGCGCTCGCAGCAAAGGGTATGAAAGATACCGGAACGGAAAACTACGGAGGCCCAATCGTCACGGCCGGCGGTTTGGTATTCATCGCGGCCACGAATTTCGACAAGAAAATGCGCGCCTTCGACCGAGACACTGGCAAACTGCTTTGGGAAGCGGTTCTGCCTTTCTGTGGAAACGCGACGCCGGTTACTTACGAGGTCGCTGGCCGGCAATACGTGGTGATCGCCGCGGGGGGCGGAAAAGCGTGGGATCTTCCGTCGGGAGGCGTTTACGTGGCGTTCGCGTTGCCGAAAAGTGCGGCGCCGCCACAGTGAGTTGAGGAAAAAGTTTGCGCCGGTAGGCCTACATTGCCTGTCATCCGCTCCACCGAAGGTCCCTCAGCGGGCGAAGACGAAACCGCGATCACACTTTTCCTTGCCCCTCGATGATATGGATGTAGCGGTTTGGGGCCACATTGGTGAGCTTTTCGATACGCTTACTGGGAGCAGGCCAGTGGATCTCGAGTTCATCGACCTGAGCGGCGGCGCCGATGCCCAGGACTTCCCGGAGATCATGCGAAGAGAGATAACTGCCTCCATTGTTCTTAAGGCGCCGGCGCTGTTTGCCGCCTGCCTTCCAAAGAATGCCCGCGCCGATGGCATCGCGATTACAGGTCACGCCTTCTAGCTTGAGTCCCAGCCAGTTGTTACCCTTGGCCGCGTTGTTTTTAAGAAGCACCGGAGCGCCACCATTGATTCCGATGAGGACGTCCAGCGCGCCGTCGTTGTCGTAGTCACCCACAGCTAGACCGCGTGCAGCAAAATACTTCTGAAATACCGGACCCGCGCTCTCGCTAACGTCATGGAGCTTGCGGTCGTCCCCTTGGTGGAACAGCAGCAGCGGTTCTTTGTATTTCACTTGCATCGAGTAGCTATCAATCATGTCGTCGGGATGGCCGTTGGCTAAGATGAGATCAATAAGGCCATCGTTGTCATAATCGAAATATTTCAGTCCCCAGCCGCTTAGCAATCTGGTGCCGCGGGCCACGCCGTTGGCTTGAGCGACATCCTGAAAAGTTTCATCTTTATTGTTTTCGTAAACCGAATACATCTCATGATCGACATTGGCAACAAAGAGGTCCTGCCATCCGTCTCCGTTAAGGTCGGCGGCATCCACGCCCATGCCCGAACGAGGACGCCCGCTCTCGCTGAATCCAACGCCCGCTTGCAGAGCAATTTCTTCCCAATTCCAGCGGCCGTTGGGGCCGGGCCCGTGATTCACAAAGAGAAAATTCTGCACGGTGTCGTTGGCGACAAAGAGATCCATCCGGCCATCATTATTTATGTCGGTAGCGACTACGCCCAGGCCCTTTCCCAAAGCTTTGGCAATGGCTGTGCCCTTGGTCACTTCAGTGAAGGTACCGTCGCCATTGTTGTGATAGAGGAAACTTGCGGTAGGCTTGAAAACGCGCGGAACGCAGTAATAGTTTCTGCCTAATTGATTATTGCCGCATTCGAGTTTGCGTACCCCCGAGTAATCCACAAAGCTGCAGACGAAAAGATCCAGTCTGCCGTCATTATCATAGTCGAACCAGACAGCGCTGGTGGTGAAGCCGGGAGTGGCGAGGCCCGCATTCGCGGTCACGTCGGTGAACGTACCGTCGTGATTGTTTTTGTACAGAATGCATTTACCGTAGGCAGTGACGAAAATGTCCGGCCAGCCGTCATTGTCGTAATCGCCGACAGCGACGCCCATTCCGAAATACGCCCCGCCTACCCCTGCTTTCGCGGTGACGTCGGTAAACGTGCCATCCCGATTGTTCTTGTACAACGCATTGCGCACCGGCTTAGGGGGCGTCCAAAAATCGCTGGGCCCGCTATTCACAAGAAAGATGTCCATCCAGCCGTCATTGTCGAAGTCGAGAAAAGCACAGCCAGGGCCCAGCGCCTCGGGCAAGAAGCGACTGGGAGACATCGCGTTTTCGTGGGTCCAATCAATGCCGCTTGTTGACGGCAGCACTTCGCTAAACAGGGGTGCTTCGGCCGCTGCACAAGCCTGCAAAGGAATATGGAGCGCCTTCGCAGCGCTTAGAGCCACGCCCAAACGCAGAAACCCGCGGCGGGAAAAATTCATTCAGTGATCCTATCGCCAACTAGACGCCCCTAAATTGCGCATTGACCCGGATTTCATGGATACGCAAGGACGCTGCGAAGCGTGCAGGTCAGCCCAAATAACAGGTATCTGGTCTTCAAGCATTGCCCGAATTGCTGAATGCCAAGACGTTCAGCAATCTCGCGTTCTATCCCGGATACTTCTCATTTGGCTTCACGATTCGAATTCGATGATCCGTAAACTTATGGTGTGCGCCCGGCAGATCGAGCTTTGGCATATGACAGGTGACGCACTTATCGGTAGACACCTTACAGACCTTCGCGCCAACTTTCCCGCCGCCGTGACACGCGGTACATTTCGCGTCGTACTCCGGTAGTTTATCGCTCACTTCGCGGTGCGGATCATGGCACGCCAAGCAGCCAATTCGCGCGTCGTCCGGATCGTAACACTTGCTTTGCGTGAGGCGGTACGGCTGGAAGCGAATGTTCGCGATGGTGGGGTTCTTCTGCAGGGCTATTTCTTCCCAGGTGCGGTGACACTGTCCACAGAAGTTCGCCGCTCGCTCCGCGGTGAGTCCACGGAGTTTGAACAACATTGGCGGTTCCTGGTCCGCATTGTCGCTCTGCATCGCGGCGAGGTGCGCTCCGACAGATTCATGGCAGTGAGCGCACTGTACTCCGGGAGTCATTTTGTCCAGCGTGAGTTGTTTACCCTGGACCGCGTTCGTACCGTGGCACCCAAAGCAGCGTACCCTCTCGTCGTGGCTGGTGAGCCGCCCCGCAGCTTCGGTGAGGTCGGCCGGGGTGGTTCCCTGGTAGCCGATGGTAAGATCGAGACCATTCAGTTCCCTGAAGTAGCTCACCCGGCTCTCATATAATTCGCCGTCTTTCTCCAGGAGATAAGTTTGGCCAAATCCGGAACTCGTCCCCATGACCCAGCGGATGGGCATGGTGAGGGTCTTCACTCCATCGGAAACCGAATAGCTACTCTGGTCGCCCTTGCGCTCGATTCGGTACGAGTATTTGCCCACTGTAGCGGCCAGCAGAGGATGATCGATGAGAATCTTGCATTCCTCAACCGTCTCGAGGGCGTGCGCCATGGAAGTGGCCGGCTGTGACCTGCCCTGGCCGTGACATTGGGCGCATGGGGACGGCGGCCGAGAATTAGTTTGCGCCGCCACGACCGCAGGTAGGGCCAAACACAGAAGTAGGCGGCGCCATCGCATCAGGGTTTGCAAACAACGACTCCGTTCTGGCTGCACCGTGGCAAGAATTCCTCCGACAAACTTGCAGCGTTGGCCTTCTGCCCGGTCCTGGCAAGCGGGCCGCCCGGCCAGTTCAAGCGTCGCCAGCGAAATCACTGGGCCTTAGCGCCAGGCTGCTTGGCTTGAGCTTCCGCGGTCAGCTTCTCGACAGTCTCGCGCTCGCGCTTGCCATCAGCGGGGCGTTTCAGCCGATAGTAAACCAGCGATAGGGAAACATGCGCCTCGGTAAACTCGGGCCACTCTCGCACCAGGGATTCAAGGCCCTGGCGGGCCTCGTCAGGCTTGCCTTGGTCGAAGGCTATCAGCGCCAGTTGATAGCGGACGCCGGGGTCCCCTGGTCTGGTCTGTAGCGCCCGTTTAAAGTATTGGTTAGCCTGGTCGTAATTTTGGTCCTGCCTCAACATAGCGCCGAGTTCCAAGTTGGACTCGAAATTGAACGGATCCAACGCTAGTTCAGCGGTGAATTCCTTCGCAGCTTGGTCGGAATCTCCGGTCAGCTTCAGCGCCTTGCCATAGAGGACGTGTGCTTCCGCAAGATCCGGATTTAGCGCTACAGCTTTAGAGAATTCATCCCGGGCCCCGGCAAAATCGGAAACATTCATTTTAGCGGTGCCGAGCATCAGGTGCGCCTCCGCCGAGTCGCCATTGCGCAAGATGCGGTCTACCAAAACCTGTCCCTCGGCGACTTGCTTTTCACGAATCAAGGCCGTTCCCAGCAGGTAGGCGATGGCTACATCGTCAGGATGCTTCCGCTCTTCCGGCTCCAGGACGCGAATGACATCTTTCTCCCGCCCCATTCGCAAATAGCAGTCACCCAACAACAGTGTGGCCTGACCGTTGGCAGGGTCCTCGCTATGGACCTTAGTCAGTTCGGTGGCAGCCTCTGCGATCTGGCCCATCTTGTAATACACCAAGGCGAGGTTGAGCCTGGGTCCGACCATAGCAGGGGACTGCTTTAGGGCAATCTTGTATTCAGGGACAGCCTCTTCAAACCGGCCGAGGCCAGCGAGAGCCGCTCCGAGGTTGGAATGAATAGCAGTGGCCTCGTCGTGCAGCTTAAGAAATTGCCTGTATTCTATAACTGCGCCCTGGAGATCGCCCGCCTGCTGCTTCTGGATGGCGTCCTGAACCAATTCCTGAGGAGTTTGCGCCGATGCGACGGCGTTCACGCAAAAAGCAAGGAAAAGTGCTGGTTTCCACATACCGGCAAGCGCATCCCGAGTTAAGTATAATCGGCATAGGGGAGAGAGTCACCTCTCTTCCCCTGCCACACGACCGGACATGCGGGTCCGCATCCGGCGGTTCGGCGAGTTAAGCTAACCGTGAGCCGTGAGCTCGGGAAGTCCGAGCGAGGCGAAGAAAGCGTTCGGCAGAGCGAGCTTCACTGCCGGAGAGTTGGCAAGGTGCCACGGACCATCCGAGCTACCCGCGGTTTGCGCGGCTTCCTGCGCAGCGATGCCGCGCTTGCGGAGCTCTCGATATCTCGTGGTACCTCGTTTCCACTGCTTCCAGACCATCGACCGAAGTCGACGTCGGAGCCATTTCTCCAGCTTGCCGAGCACTTCCGGTGTTTCGCATCGCCCGAAGTAGCCGATCCATCCGCGGAGATACCCCGCTACGTCATGGACCATTTGGACGAGGCTTATGCCCCGTGTCCGCCGCGTTAGTTCCCGGACTCGCTCCTTGAATCGCACGACCGCTTTCGGCGCCAAGCGCCTCTTCGGCTGTTTATGATTCGTGAAGCTGAAACCCAGGAATTTCCGTTCCCATGGTCGTGCCACTGCACTCTTCGCGCTGTTCACTCGTAGCTTGAGCTTTGTCGTGAGGAGTCGCGTCACGCTGCTCATCACTCGTTCGCCGGCCCGCCGACTGCGGACGTAAATGTTGCAATCATCCGCATATCGTGTGAACCGGTGTCCGCGCCGCTCCAGCTCCTGATCCAGTTCGTTGAGTACGATGTTCGATAGCACGGGCGAAAGAGGACCACCTTGCGGCGTTCCTTCCTCGGCCGGACTCACCAGCCCGTTCTCCATTACTCCGGCTCGCAAGAACGCACGAATCAGTTTCAGCAAACGCTTATCGCTGACCCTTTCGGCGATCCTCGCTAGTAATCGGTCGTGATTGACCCGGTCGAAAAATTTCTCGAGATCCAGATCTACCACCCAGCGGTAGCCTGCGGCTTGATATTGCTGCGCCTTCTCCACCGCCTGATGTGCCGATCGCTTGGGCCGAAACCCATAGCTGTGTTCAGAGAACGTTCCATCCCAACTCCTCTGCAGTACTTGCATCGCCGCCTGCTGGATGAACCGATCCAGCACTGTCGGGATGCCCAGTTTGCGCACCCCGCCGTCCGGCTTCGGGATTTCCACTCGTCTTACCGGTTGCGGCTTGAAGGTTCCACTGAAGAGTTGTTTACGAATTGCTGGCCAGTGCTCTTTTAGGTGCCCAGGCAGCTGATCGACAGTCATCCCGTCGATGCCCGGACTCCCCTTGTTGGCTTTCACTCGTCGTAACGCCTGCTTGCAGTTTTCCCGCTCGCAGACTTCTTCCATCCACTGCTCGGTAGCCGGACTTTCTGCTGTGCGTTTCGCCAATTCCGATTCGGTCCCTCCCTCGAAGGCCGTTGGGGCTGCACCCCTACTCTCCTCCGGAAAGGCCGGGCTGTACTGGCTTTTCTGCCGCTTGTCGGTGCTTGAGTTGCGCCGCGTACTCATCGCTCCCTTTATCCCCTTGCGGGGACCGTTCGGGCCTTCGCTGCTTGCGCAGCTAATACGCCCTCTGCTGACTTCTGCCACCGGGTCAGAAACGATCTCTCGCTCCTCAGTCTCGAATTCGAGACCGGTAGCAGATCTCCCGAGGTAAGCTCGACCGCCTTCGACGCGCAACCGCTGGATTTACATTCAGTGCCCTTGATGGATTGGGACTTCGCTGCCATTGGCCAGCTCGTCCGAACACTGCCTGCCTCATATCCAGTTCTTGTTCATCGGCTCGCGTCTTTGCTCCGCGCTTCTTTCAGGCCCCGCCTCGCGGCGAGTGTTATTTCACCCTTGCGCTTCGCTATCACTTCACGTCCATCACGTTGTGAAGAGGACTTGCACCTCCTAGCTGTCAAGCATGCTCGGCACAATCGGCATAGGGGAGAGAGTCACCTCTCTTCCCCTGCCACACGACCGGACATGCGGGTCCGCATCCGGCGGTTCGGCGAGTTAAGCTAACCGTGAGCCGTGAGCTCGGGAAGTCCGAGCGAGGCGAAGAAAGCGTTCGGCAGAGCGAGCTTCACTGCCGGAGAGTTGGCAAGGTGCCACGGACCATCCGAGCTACCCGCGGTTTGCGCGGCTTCCTGCGCAGCGATGCCGCGCTTGCGGAGCTCTCGATATCTCGTGGTACCTCGTTTCCACTGCTTCCAGACCATCGACCGAAGTCGACGTCGGAGCCATTTCTCCAGCTTGCCGAGCACTTCCGGTGTTTCGCATCGCCCGAAGTAGCCGATCCATCCGCGGAGATACCCCGCTACGTCATGGACCATTTGGACGAGGCTTATGCCCCGTGTCCGCCGCGTTAGTTCCCGGACTCGCTCCTTGAATCGCACGACCGCTTTCGGCGCCAAGCGCCTCTTCGGCTGTTTATGATTCGTGAAGCTGAAACCCAGGAATTTCCGTTCCCATGGTCGTGCCACTGCACTCTTCGCGCTGTTCACTCGTAGCTTGAGCTTTGTCGTGAGGAGTCGCGTCACGCTGCTCATCACTCGTTCGCCGGCCCGCCGACTGCGGACGTAAATGTTGCAATCATCCGCATATCGTGTGAACCGGTGTCCGCGCCGCTCCAGCTCCTGATCCAGTTCGTTGAGTACGATGTTCGATAGCACGGGCGAAAGAGGACCACCTTGCGGCGTTCCTTCCTCGGCCGGACTCACCAGCCCGTTCTCCATTACTCCGGCTCGCAAGAACGCACGAATCAGTTTCAGCAAACGCTTATCGCTGACCCTTTCGGCGATCCTCGCTAGTAATCGGTCGTGATTGACCCGGTCGAAAAATTTCTCGAGATCCAGATCTACCACCCAGCGGTAGCCTGCGGCTTGATATTGCTGCGCCTTCTCCACCGCCTGATGTGCCGATCGCTTGGGCCGAAACCCATAGCTGTGTTCAGAGAACGTTCCATCCCAACTCCTCTGCAGTACTTGCATCGCCGCCTGCTGGATGAACCGATCCAGCACTGTCGGGATGCCCAGTTTGCGCACCCCGCCGTCCGGCTTCGGGATTTCCACTCGTCTTACCGGTTGCGGCTTGAAGGTTCCACTGAAGAGTTGTTTACGAATTGCTGGCCAGTGCTCTTTTAGGTGCCCAGGCAGCTGATCGACAGTCATCCCGTCGATGCCCGGACTCCCCTTGTTGGCTTTCACTCGTCGTAACGCCTGCTTGCAGTTTTCCCGCTCGCAGACTTCTTCCATCCACTGCTCGGTAGCCGGACTTTCTGCTGTGCGTTTCGCCAATTCCGATTCGGTCCCTCCCTCGAAGGCCGTTGGGGCTGCACCCCTACTCTCCTCCGGAAAGGCCAGGCTGTACTGGCTTTTCTGCCGCTTGTCGGTGCTTGAGTTGCGCCGCGTACTCATCGCTCCCTTTATCCCCTTGCGGGGACCGTTCGGGCCTTCGCTGCTTGCGCAGCTAATACGCCCTCTGCTGACTTCTGCCACCGGGTCAGAAACGATCTCTCGCTCCTCAGTCTCGAATTCGAGACCGGTAGCAGATCTCCCGAGGTAAGCTCGACCGCCTTCGACGCGCAACCGCTGGATTTACATTCAGTGCCCTTGATGGATTGGGACTTCGCTGCCATTGGCCAGCTCGTCCGAACACTGCCTGCCTCATATCCAGTTCTTGTTCATCGGCTCGCGTCTTTGCTCCGCGCTTCTTTCAGGCCCCGCCTCGCGGCGAGTGTTATTTCACCCTTGCGCTTCGCTATCACTTCACGTCCATCACGTTGTGAAGAGGACTTGCACCTCCTAGCTGTCAAGCATGCTCGGCACACCCAAGAAAAACGGGATGCCCGAAGGCATCCCGTTTTAACCCAATCGCTTTCTGCGTGCTGGTTTTGACTAGAAGTAGAACTTCACGGCAAGCTCCATGATGCGAGCTCCCTGCTTCTGGGTCGCATAACCGAAATCCTGATTGGCCTGGGTAATGGCTCCCGTCGCCGGATCCTGCTGGAACTGCAGGGTCAGGTTGCTGCCGCTTGGGAATGAATAGAGCGGATGGTTCAAGAAGTTATACGCTTGAATCCGGAACTGAAGTTTCTTCGATTCCGAGATCGCAAAGTTCTTGAACAACGCCATGTCCCAGGTAAAGAAAAGTGGTCCGTAGGCCACCGGGAGCATAGTTGGGCCATTATCTCCGACGGTGGTTGGCGCAGCGAAACAGGCCCCGTTGACGTATTGGTGCGAGGCCAAGTTTGCTGTGGGATTGCATGTCACCAGGGGATTCAACTGCACCGCATTCGTCCCCAGGATCGATTGGTTGTTGATGGCAATTCCGGTGGGGTTCGTCGCACTGACCGAGCCGGGAATGATCGCGGCAGATTGCGGGCATGTCACCGTGGTCGACACGCAATCAAGAGCCATGTTGTAATTGGTGTTTCCGGTGTAGGAGCCACTGTAAGTCAGGTTGGCGCCGCTTTGAATTTGGGTGATGCCGGAGATTTGCCACCCATTGGCAAACCCGTTCGCGAAGCTGTTGGAATGCACGAGTTTGCCGATGTCGATGGAGTAAGCGACGTTGAAGAGCTGCCTCCGGTCTGTCGGAAGTACGCCGTAGTTAGCCGCCAGGCTGAAGGGGTCATTGGTAGAGTTAACGATCCCCAAGGCCTTTTGGTAACTATAGTTGGCTTGAATGGTATAGCGGCCAACGTGGCGAATCCATGACACCTGCAGGGCATTATAATTGGAATAGAGATTGTTGGTGGCCTCGTCGAGATCGCCGTACCCTTGCAACGGTCTGTAAAGGTTGGCATTAGCCGTCGCCGGGTTGGATGCGCCCAGCATGGCCCCGAGCGGGACCAGGTTGATGTCACTGCCCGCACCGTTATCGCCGCTTTGCGCCAGGTCTCTGCTTCGGTTCCCGACGTAGGATACCTCCAAATGGCCATCCCACGGAGTTTGCTGCCCGACCGTGAAGCTCCAGCTGTCGGTGTAAGGCTGGTCGTTATCGGTGGAGTTGACCGCGACAGGTGCAGCCGGTGTGGCTTCCAGGTTAACGCAAGATAGGTAGTACGCAAACAGAGCTGACCCTGACGAAGGATTGACTGGGCAACCGGCTCCGCCAACCCAGGTGGATGGCGACAAGTTGGCCGTCTTTACACCCGCGGAAGCGTCCAAGCCGCTGGTGAACTGCCCGGAGTGGTAGTAGAAGCGCCCGTAACCTCCGCGCAAAACGGTCTTGCCCGATCCGAACAGGTCATAAGCGGCGCCGACGCGTGGCTGGTAAAACAAGGCCCGCGTCGGGAATCCACCGAGCGGAACGGCGGAGTCTTTGGCGTGCCATTCGAATCCGCAGTAGGTGGGTGCCGGTGCACAACTGGGCTGATAGTCAGCAAGGTCGAAGATGGAGTAGCCGAAACCCTTACCGTCAATCCACGGTGTAAAGTGGGTGAACCGGATGCCATATTCGAACGTCAACCTCTTGGTGGCCTTCCACGAATCCTGAAGAAAGAACTCAACCGTGGTGTAGTTGATGTCGTTGATTCGGTTGAAATTCGTTTCCTCGTAACTGTTCAGGTTGCCAGTTAGCAGGTCGGCATATTCATTGCCGTAACTGAAAGGATTGCTGGCGGAAACCAACGCTTCGCCGTTGGTGAAGTTATTCGCCGGCTGAGCGTTGCGAATCCACTCATAGAAGAAACCGGCCTTGAAAGTGTGATTCTTGAGCACCTTGGTGAAGGTATCGCTGACGCTGGGCATGTACTTGTTCGCATACAACCCTTGCGAAGCGCCTCCTGCCTCGAATCCGCCCGGATTGAACATTAGTGCGGCTTCGCTGGGACCAAAGTTGCCAAACGACGGGATCTGTTTGACCCCGTTGTTGAAGAGGCCTGTGTAGGTGTAACCCACATTGGCGCGATCCACGGCGGCGGGATTGGCAAAGACGTTGGGGAAGCCAACAAAGGTGTAGGCGACAACCGTCTCATTGGTCATGGTCGGACTGAATACGTGAGTGATCGTTCCGGACCATGAGTTCGATTTATTCCGTCCCTGGATTGGACTTGGATACGGGACCTGGTCGCCATTGCGCCACCACAGACCCACCGGGAACAGCTGGACTTCGCGCTGGTAGTTATAGCGGACAAACAGCTTGGTATTGTCGCTGATGCTATAGTCCCCGCGGGTGGCCCACTGTCTGTTGTTTTGGTCGAAGATTTCCGACTGGACGTAGTTGTAGCCTCCCGTCGAATTCGGATCGGCATTCGCTTTGGGAAGCAACTTAGCCAGGGCAAGCATATTGGGATCGATACAGGCTCCGTTGGGAGTGCCGGTGCACGCGGGGATAGTGGTGCCCCCGAAAGCCGCTATGGCCGCAGTCGTGAGCTGTCCCGGAGGTTTCCCCGCAGCGGTAACGTTGCCTTCCCCGGCCACGGATGCGGGCGAGAAGTCGCCGGAGAGTTCGCTAGCGGTCGGCACCGTGGCCCTCAGCAGCCCGGTGTCCAAAGTCTGGTGATAATATTCAAAACCGGTCCAGAAGAAGAGCTTCTGACGGCTCTTGTTGAAGTTGGTACCAGGGATTATCACTGGGCCACCAATGGTGCCGCCGGGGTAATAGTAAGCGTCGGCAGGTTGGTGCACGCCGCTGGCGTTATTCAGCCAGTCATTCGCGTTGAGAGAGTGGTTTCGTGCGGAGAAGAACCCGCTGCCGTGGAATGTGGTGCCGCCCGACTTAGTCACCGACGTAATCAGGATGGGCCCCTTCTGGTTTTCCGCGCTGAAATTCGAGGTCAGAACCTTGAACTCCTGGACGAAATCGGAGTTGGGGTTGACCGGGGTGTCGCAGTTACATCCGGGATCGGAAACGTGCGCGCCGTCCGCAACGATGTCCAGCGAGTTTTGCGGCAGTCCATTGTAGGAGTAAGCGGCATTGAGCGGGCTCTGGCTGCCGGAATCTCCATTGGCGTTGATACCAATCGTTTGGCCGTTGTAGTTGGACTTGTTCTGGGTGCCGTTGGAGATGCCGAAGCCCGGGACAATCTTGATGTACTCGGCGGCGTTGCTTCCCACCTGGGTGAAGTTCTCCAGTTCCTTGGTTTCCAAGGTGAACGACTTCTCGCCTGAGTCGGTTGTCGCAATGGCGGTGTCCGCGGCGTTGACCTCGACGGTTTGGGTGGCCGCACCCACAGTAAGGGATACGTTAACGTTGCGCTTTTCGCCGCCGTCCAAGCTGATGCTATCGACCTTATAAGCCTCGAAGCCGGGCACCACTACCGCCAACCCATAGACTCCGACCGGGACGGAGGCGAACGTAAAGTACCCGTCGCTATCGGTGACCGTATCGCGTGTCGAGCCCGACACCGCATCTTTCAAAGTGATCTTGGCGTTGGCCACCACTGCGCCTGAGGGGTCCGACACAACGCCGGTCAGAGTTGCGAAAATCCCTTGTCCACGCAGCGGCCTTACGGATAGGAGAATCAGGCAATACAAAACCAACCAACCACTCAAAGTCCGTTTACCCATGAGCGCGCCCCCCCTTTTCCTCTTAGAGTAACGATATTGCTGGTGTGGAACCCGTTCTGGGAGACACTTAGATACCAGATCGCCGATCTTGTCAAGCTAATATTTAAATATTAGATGACCGAGAGCGGAAAATCGAATTGGACTATCCGAATGTCGTATGATCCGCCCTGCGCATTTGTCGAGCCGAAGGACTCCAGGAGCGCTAACAGGTCGCGAATTGATTTTCGAATGGAGGTGAACAGCATGGCTGCCACCAAATATCTGCTCACGCCTTTTCTCTTGCTGGAGCTGTTGGTTCCGGCAAGGCTTTGGGCACAAAGCGCGCCCGGTGCACCCGGGACGCTCCCCACTTGGACGCCGGGCAGCAAAGAGGCAGTCGGCACGGCCACCTCGACGGATTCCCGGGTGTGGTTCACACTCGAAGGCGGCATTCTAACTGAGGTTTATTATCCCCGCCTGGACACCGCAAATGTCCGCACCTTGGAATTCGCCGTCAGCGATGGGAAGAAAACCTGGATTGAGTCGAGGGACCTACTTCACTCCATCGAGCGGACCGATGCACATGCCCTCCTTTATCGCCAGACCAGCCGCGATCCCGACGGCCATTTCGCTCTGACGAAAACATATGTCACCGATCCGCAGCGCGACACTTTACTTATCAATGTCACATTTTCGGGTCCCGCGAGTGACTCGCTGTACGTTCTCTACGACCCATCGCTGAAAAACTCCGGCTACCGAGATACTGGCTTCAGCCAAGATCATGCGCTGGTCGCCCAGAAGGAAGATGTTTCCACCGCGCTGATCGGCAGCGGCGGGTTGGCGCAAATGTCCAGCGGGTTTGCCGGAGCGAGCGACGGCTACACCGATCTGCTTCTGCATCACCGGCTCGACTGGGAATACGCCCGAGCGGAAAATGGCAATGTCATGCAAGTCGCCAAGATTCCGTCCGCCAAGCAATTCACTCTCGCTCTCGGCTTTGGTCCCACGTCTGCGGCAGCTATCCAGAATGCGCGCAGCAGCCTCCAGCGAAGTTTTGCGGCGGTCAGCGTGGATTACGTCCAGGGATGGACGAAATATTTGGCGGGTCTCCGTCACGTCAACGAGAAGTACAGCCGTCAATTCCAGCTCGCAGCGATGGTCCTGAAGGCCCACGAAGACAAAACCTTTCCCGGCGCGATGATTGCTTCGATGAGTGTTCCATGGGGGGCCGCGGTGCCTGCCGATAAACCGAGCGTAGGCGGCTATCATCTTATTTGGGCGCGCGATCTTTACGAGGTCGCCACCGCGTTGATCGCCGCCGGCGACCGCGCCGCCGCCGAACGCGCTCTCAACTATTTGCTTACCGTGCAGCAGAAGCCGGATGGAAGTTTCCCGCAGAATAGCTGGCTCGACGGCCGCCCCTACTGGACAGCCTTGCAAATGGACGAAGTCTCCTATCCCATGATTCTGGCCTGGCAGTTGGCCAAAACAGATCCCAGCACTTGGGAGCGCCACATTCGCCCAGCGGCGGAATTTATCGCGGCCCGTGGTCCAGCTACGCAAGAGGAACGCTGGGAGGAAGTCTCCGGGTATTCGCCTTCGACCATTGCTGCCGAAATTGCGGGCTTGGTGTGCGCTGCGGATATCGCTCGTCACAACGGCGCAAATAATGACGCTGAACGGTACCTCCGGATCGCCGACGAGTGGGCAGGGAACCTGGAAAAGTGGCTAGTGACCACAACTGGCCACCTTGGTGGACCACTTGCCTCCCAGGGCTATTACATTCGCATCGGCAACAATACCGACCCGAACGACGGCTACCAGCTCGACGTCCACAACGGCGGAGGCGTGTGGGATGAACGCGACGTCGTCGACGCAGGGTTTCTGGAATTGGTGCGGTTGGGCATCCGCCGGCCAGACGACCAGACAATCGCGCGCTCTCTGGAAGTCATCGATTCCACCATTCGCGTCGAGACTCCCCATGGCCCCAGCTTTCGCCGCTATAACCACGATGGCTACGGGGACACATCCTTCGGTGGACCCTGGCTGGGCGAGGGCGTCGGACGACTTTGGCCCATCTTCACCGGCGAGCGCGGCGAGTATGAGATTGCTCGTGGTCATGACGCCGCACCTTACCTCGACGCAATGATGCATTTCGCGAATGCGGGCGGAATGATTCCAGAGCAGGTTTGGGATCGCGCTGAGGCCACCCCATCCAAGTTTGTCTTCGGCTCGGGCACTGGCAGCGCCACGCCACTCGCCTGGAGCATGGCCCAGTTCATGCGCTTGGTGATCTGTGCCGAAGAGAAGCGCGTAGTCGAGCAGCCCGGGGTTGTCGCCGCCCACTTTCTGAATGACAAACACTGAGTTGGTGCCGGGTGTTCCGGCACGGTGTCTCGCATAACAGTCCGGTACTGAATTCTTGCAGCATATCCGGTCAGGGCGGCTGTGCCGGGGTGAGCAAAAGATGTTGTTTCCCGGAGTGTAGTGGTGTGCGCCGGCCATCCCAAACGAAATATCCTGAGACGCCTTCGGGTAAGGTAATCTCGGCCGTAAATTGCTTTGCGTCGCGCTGGTAGTTGACCGCGATCATCCCGCGGGGGGCTGGCATGGCTGCTTGCAGCGAGCCAAGCGGGCCAAGATAAGGCTCAATGGCCACGCGGGTAAAACCGGGTGCGGAGGGCTCGATGCCGGCCACGGTAGCCAGTAGATCAAAGACGGGATGCGCGCTCCAGGCGTGACAGTCGGAGCGCGGGTTGCCTGGAATCTCGGCGAAGGTCGTAAGTCCCTGGCCCAGCATCGCTCGCCATGGATCGAGTTGCGCGAGGTATTGGTTCGCCAAACCTGCCTTCTTCATCGCCCGGAAGAGGTAAAACTTAAAATAGTAACTGGATTGGGTCACCGTCGAGTCGCGCAGTACGCGCTCCAGTACCTTCGTTTGAGCGGCCGGGGGTATCGCATCGGCCAGCACGGCCAGAATATTGGCCTGCTGGCTGAAGCTTCTTTTCCTGGGTGTATCGGCAAACTCCTGTTTCCCCGCGTCCCAGCACAGTCGGTAAACCGCCGCGCCAATTCTGGTGGCGAGGGCGCGATCGCGCAGCGCTTCCTCGGCGCCCCCGAAGGAAGCCTCAAGGTCGGCCATCTCGCGCAGGGCAACTGCAAATTGGAGGCTCAGCGCGGCGGACTGGCCGTCCGGCTCCTCGGCAGGAACGCCGTCTTCAAACGCTTCCGCCCAATCCACAAAAGGCGCCCAAGGCAGGCGATCTAGGAGGCCCGAGGACGATAGATGCCCCTCGTACCAGGCCAGGACCTCGCGCGCATTTGGGAGCAGAGGCCGCAGCACCTCGGCGTCGCCGCGATACCAACTCAGATCATGCATCATGCCGATCCAATACAGTGAGAAGCTCGGTATGTACTGCGGCAGCGCGGACGGATAACGGCTCTGGGTGAGACCTTCCGAGGTCTGCGAGTCAGCGAGTAGTTCGATGGCGTTCTTTAGCAGGCGATCATCGCCAGTAAGGTAAAGAGAAATGAGTCCTTGGATGCGGGTATCGCCTGCGTACTGAAGCTGTTCATAGTAAGGACAGTCTATGTAGGTCTCATGCGCGCATAACTGCGCCGTGCGCCAACCCACCTGCCAGATCCGTTCCAGCATCGGATCATCACTGTGGAATGACGCCACCTGGTGGAAGGGATACGCGGTGAAATAGGCGCGAAGATCCTCGACGGTCAACGGAGACGATCCGGTGCGAACCTCGATCTGCACATATCGGTAAGCGCGCCACCAGAGAGGCGAAAAGATGCGGTGCTCGCCGCCGTCGGGCAGGAACTCATCGCGGATGCCGTGGATAGCCTTGCCCTCAGTTTCATCCCGATTCCCTTTAGTTCCGTCGGTAGCTACCAGCGCTTCCGCATAAGTGAGGCTAACTCGCGAGTCTAGCCCCCCGCTCACGACGAGTTCGGGATAGCTGGTGGTTTCAAGAGTCTGGTCGAGCAAAATGGAGGCCACCGTCTGAGGAGGGACCACCAAGGGTGATTGGCCGGCCAGAAATGCAGGAGGCAGCTGCACTCCTTGCGCCCTCACGACGCGCTCGAAGCGCTGCAGAGTCTCTACTTGCGGAGGCAGCGGGTCCGACACCAGCATCCATCGAGAATGAGTGTCGGGCATTCCGCGCGGCCCGGCCCGCCCCAGCATCTGAGCCAGCTCCCACTGTGTGTCATCATAGTCTTCACTCTCCCAGCCCCAGGGATAAGCTGAGCCATCCAAGCGCTCGCCGAGACCAGCCACATAATAGTAGCCAGCCACTTGCTCGTGCGACAACGGGATGGGCTTCCGTGACGTGTCCAGCCGCGCCTTCCAGCACGCATCGGTGTTCACCGCGGTTTCGATGGCGCTACTGGCTTGCAGCACGAATCCGGTTTGATTAGTCATCTGCGCCATCGGCGCCAGGTCAGAGGAATTCCAAATTACTGCGGCAAGCACGTTGGTCCCGGTGTGAAGCTCAGCGGCCAAGTCTACGGTCTCAAATCGCCAGTGGTCGAGGTCGCCGCGCGAAGGGCCGCGCGATATGAGCTTGCCGTTGACGAAAAGCTTGTAGCGGTTGTCGGCGCTCGCGTACACGACGAAGTGTTGTGGCGCTGACGCCAAGGTAAAATCTTTGCGCAGATGACACACCGCAACGTCTCGGGCAGGAGCTTGGGGACAAGTGATCCACTGCGCGGTCCAGTAGGCGTTCAATAGCTCGGGCGCGACCTGTTGAGCGCCACCGGGTGACCCAAGGGTCAGCAGCAAGAACAAAAGCACGAAGCAATAACGGCCGGTCTGTCTGCTCATGAGCCCGATGCTTTTCGCCTTGTCACACAGGTCGCTGCCTTCCCCGTTGACTCGCGCACCACCAACTCGGGTTCAATGGCGATCTTCGGAACGTACTCCGACCGCTTTTCAATCTGTTCGAGCAACGTGCGCGCCGCGATCTCTCCCATTTTCAGTAAAGGCTGGCGCACCTTGGTCAGACTCGGTCGGGTATACGCCGCATTCGGTATGTCGTCGAATCCAATCACGGAAATATCGTCCGGGACGCGCAGTCCCGCTCCATCGAGCGCCCGAATGGCGCCGATCGCGGCCCAATCGTTGAACGCAAACAGCGCCGTAAATCCACGCGATTTCCTGAGCAGCTCTTTCGTCGCTTCATAACCCGGTTCCGGCGAAAGCCCCAGTTTGAGCCTCGACCACAAATTCTACCCTGACGCTATATTTCAGCGCATCGGCGGCCTCACAAATCGAATCCCAACGAGCGTCGGTGTCAGCGCTTGTCGGCTGACCCTTCATGAGCGCGAGCTCCCGGTGCCCCAGTGCGGCCAGATGCATCCAGGGCCGTCCGCGCAGCATGACGGTGGTCGAGGATGATGTTGGCGACGCCGTCCACACGCTGGTGGCCGGCGATCGCAACGGTAGGCAAGCTGGGCGGGTCGGTGACCGAAGTGGCCACGGCGATAATTCCCTCCGCGCCCCGCGACACCAGCAGTTGGCAATAGGATTGCAGTCGCTGCGGGTCATGCCGGTGAATCACCGTCAGAAGAAAATAGTTTTGCTCGCGCAAATATTGTTCCACGCCGCTGATCACCATTGCGCCGTAAATGTCGCCGATCTCTTGCGCGATCACTCCGATGGTGTAGGTCCGTTTCACGCGCAAGGAGCGCGCCAGAAAATTCGGTTTGTAGCTGAGCTCCCGCGCTGCCTCCACAATTCGCTTCCTGGTCCGTTCCGGTACCGAAGCAGACGCGTGCGAATTGTTTAACACCGCGGAAACGGTTCCAGGCCCAAGGGTATCGCGAAAACACCCGGGCAGGCGATCTATCTTTGTACATCCGCATATAGGATAGTCGCTCGGCCATTTGCCACTTCTAAAATCTGTTCGATCCTCGCCACGAGCGAATTCCGGTCCGCGATCGATCGCCTGTCCAGCCTGATTCCGATAATTATTGGCAAAAACAGTGGCATCCCGATATCGTCAGCGGAGGGTCTGCGTTCAGCGGATCGAGAATCCCGCCACGGTGGAGCCGCTGGAGCAGATGGAATTCAGCTTTTCACCTGGATGGTTGCCTTTGCGGTGGACTCGCGTATCACGAACTCGGGTTCAATGGCGATCTCCGGAACGTATTCCGACCGCTTTTCAATTTGTTCGAGCAACGTGCGCGCCGCGATCTTTCCCATTTTCTGCAAGGGCTGGCGCACCGTGGTCAGACTCGGCGTGGTGTACGCCGCACTCGGTATGTCGTCGAATCCAACCACCGAAATGTCATCCGGAACGCGCAGTCCCGCTTCATCGATCGCCCGAATCGCGCCGATCGCGGCCAGATCGTTATACGCAAACAGGGCCGTAAATCCACGCGATTTTCTGAGCAGCTCTTTCGTCGCTTCATAGCCCGGTTGCGGCGTAGCGCTGGTAGTCATCTGCGTGAAAAATTGCGGCCTCATTTTAGTTTTCAGCGCATCGGCTGCTTCACAAATTGCCTCCCAGCGCGCGTTTGTGTCCGAGCTTTCCGGCGGACCCTTCATCAGCGCGATTAGGCGGTGCCCCAGATCCGCCAGGTGCGTGAGAGCCATGTGGGCAGCGCGCCGGTGGTCCAGAAGGATGTTGGTGACGCTGTCCACACGGCGGTGGCCGGCGATCGCAACGGTGGGCACGCTCGGCGTCTCGTCGATCGAAGTGTCCACGGTGATGATTCCCTCCGCGCCGCGTGACACCAGCAGTTCGGAATAAGATTGCAGTAGCTGCGGGTCATGCCGGTGAATCACCGTCAGAAAAAAATAGTTTTGCTGGCGCAAATATTGTTCCACGCCACTAATCACCATTGCGCCGTAAATGTCTCCGATCTCTTGCGCGATCACTCCGACGGTGTGTGTGCGTTTAACGCGCAAGGAGCGGGCCAAAAGATTCGGTTTGTAGCGGAGTTCCCGCGCCGCCTCCAGAATACGTTTCCTGGTTCGCTCTGGAACCCGAGCAGACGCTTCCGTATTGTTTAACACCACGGAGACCGTTCCGACGGTCAGGCCCACCCGCTTGGCGACCGTGGTCAATGTCGCCACAGGACGACTCTTCATTTTCGGCTTTCCCAGATCGGTTGTGACGTCACCGCAATTACCGACGTGGAAGAAATACACACATCGGGAGGATTTCTGCAAGGATAATAACGTAAAGTTTAGAGACGCCAAAGCAAGGCGAGCCGGATGCAGGGCTCCGCTTCCCGCGATTTCAAGAGCTCTTCAGCCCCGTCTTCCATTTTGATGTCAGCAAGGCTTGTTCTCTTCATTTGCAGGTTCTGCGGTTCATCCCCTTGAGTCTCCCTCTGATGCAAGTGACCATGCACTGGCGGCGGGGGCAGTGTCTTTCGCGCTGCCCAATTCTGCGCGCTGCCGGAGACTGGAGGCTATCTGGCTCTGTTGACATCCTTGCGTGGAGGCAGAGATGTTTCAAGCGATAGAGATTGAAACTCAGTCCGGGGAGTAGAGCTTGGCGTATCTGCGTGCGCAGCGAGCGACCTGGTGCACGCGCCGAGGGCTTGCGCTGGACTGAAGACAACGCGCGATGCCGGTAAATCTGTTGTGGGAAAGCGATACAGAGTCGTGAAGTCGGGCACGCTCCCGAGCCCCAGCGCTTGGCGCAATTCGCGATGCTCGCCCAGTCGCACTTCGGCTTCGCGAAAGGTCCTGTCTTCGTAACGCATCCGGCAAAGAACGGCCAGCAACTGCGGTTGATTGAATTCATTGTCATGACGAGGATGTCAACAGGGCCAAGTTATCTCATAAACGCTTTCAACTGAGTGATCGGTTGCACCTTATCGTCGATGCGACCTTCCGTTCGGCGAAAACAGGCTCCGCCATTGGCCCTGCTCGACGCAGTAAGGGCAGCAAAATCATGGCGATAGGCGACGGCGATGGTATTCCTTTCGCCGTGCACGTGGCTAGCGCTTCGCCGCATGAAACCACACTCGTCTAAGCCACCCTGGAAGGGCGGTTCCTCGCGAACCTCCCTTCCTCTCTCTTCGCCGGGTTCGGTAAACCGACGGCGGTCGATCCTCTTCATGAAGTAGCATCGAAGCACCGGCCACCGTCGAATTTCCTGGGCTGCCTATTTCCGGAAGGAAAACACCGAGCGGGGCTTGCTTGTTCTATACTACTCAAAAGCGGCATAATTGACTTAGGCGGTGGGGCTCGATGAAGCGTTGGGGCATGGCGATTCCGGCGGCGGCTTTGTTATTACCAGCAATTGCGTTGCTGCTGGTCAGCAGCCGAGCGTCGCGGCCACTGTGGGCGCGCACTTCCGCGGCATGGGCCGCGCATCCCGCGGCGGCAAAGGCTGCGAATTCACCCGATTCCGGCATCATCCTGCGTTTCGCGAAAGACCCCGAACCGATGCCCCCATTTCTGGTGAATGACGTCACCGGCCACGTGATTTCGTCGGCAGCTTTTCGCGGCAAGGTGGTGATCGTGAATTTCTGGGCCACCTGGTGCCCGCCCTGCCGGGAAGAAATCCCGGAGCTGGTGGACTTGCAGAGCCGCTACAAGGACCAACTGCAAATTATTGGCGTCTCGGTGGACGAGGACGTCCCGCCCAGCGCGGTAAAACGCTTCGCTGATAAATTTGAGATTAATTTTCCAGTGGTGATGGCCAGTCCGGCTCTGGTGCGCGAGTATGAGGGCGCTTCGGCACTACCCACGAATTTCGTGATTAACCGCGACGGCCGGGTGGTGCAAAAGCATGTCGGAGTCTTCCCGGAAGAGTTGTACGACCTGGAAATACGCTCGCTGCTGGGGCAGCCGGTGGACGCACAAGTGCAAGAATTCACCGACGTGGGTCAGATTTTCCTGAGCAAGGTATCGAATGCCAGCGAGCTGCCGGGAGTAGACTTCACGAAACTGACGCCGGAGCTGAAGAAAGTAGCGTTGCATCGGCTGAACGCGGAAGGATGCACCTGCGGGTGCAAGCTGACCTTGGCGCAGTGCCGGATGATCGATTCCGCTTGCGCGGTCAGCAAGGGCATAGCGGCCAAAGTGGTAAAGGAAGTATCGAGCGGACCGCCTCCGCTAGCACCGGCCGAGGGCCCAGCCGAACCCAATTAGAGCTATCTAGCCCAATCTTCCGTCTTTAACGGAAACAATAAGGCGCACGCGTTCTTCCCCCATATTTCGGAAACCCGCCTGAAGTCGCACCGCGATCGGCCGCCGCTGGCCGCTTTCGTGAAAGACGCGCCGGCCATCCTGCCGCGACACATGGGTGACCGCCTAACGCACTGGCCGAGGGATTAAAGAATCGCGCCCCGGCCGAGCTCGTGGCAGTGCGACGCTGATTGCCAGATGCTTGGCGATACCGCCGAATGGAATACCTACTGCTGGGCGCAGGGCGAGGCGGCAGGATGCGGACCGGAAGCTTCCGGGGCGTCCGGATCATCCGAATGCAGGGCGTCTTTCCGCGCCTGCTGGCATTCCTTAAGGGCCTTTTGCTGCTCCGGCGTCAGCAGATCGGCCAACTGTTGTTTCTCCGCGACGCGAAGTTCCCGCACCTGCTGCATTTTTTCCTTTGGAGTGAGCGAAGTATTCGCGCAGACACCTGCAATCTGGGATTTAGTTTTCGCCTGAATGGTCTTGCGCTGTTGGAGTTCGGCGCGGGTAATCCCCGCCTGGCGCCAGCAGGCTCCGCCGCCAGCCGTTTGATTGGGTGACGCCGCGGGAGTCTGATCGCTAGCACCGGAACCTGAACTGGAGCTGGCGGGCGGCGGAGCGGACTGTGATTGCTGCGCGTGCAGCGTCGCCGGCGCCATGGCCGCCAAGGCGGCAAATGCACAAGCGATCATTTTCGAATGAAGTTTCAAAGTTGACCTCCGGGAATTACTTCCAACGAATTCTTTCAGTTGCTCTGGAGAAACCCCGCGTGCGGGGAAAAGTTGTGGCCGCGCTTCGGTCCTTGAAACATCGCACCGCTGTGGCGGCAAAATCGTTGTGTTCAATAGAGAACCAGAGTAGCCTGCGCGGGATAGTGGTCCATGGCGGTGCACTAATTTGCAATGTGCTGGAGTCATGCCGCGTAACACCGGAGGAAGGTAACGTGTTTTGCCCACACTGTGGAACGCAGGCTGCCCCGGAATCCCGCTTCTGCCATCAGTGCGGCGCGGCGATGCCGGGCGCGACAAGGTCCGAAGGTGTCGCCGTCTCGCTGCCCGCCCAAAGTGGTCGCCGGTCCGTGAGCCGGCCGAAAAGCCATTGGAAACTGTTGGTGGGTCTGTTGTTACTTTTGGCGGTATTGGGAGCGGGAGTGGCAGCGGGCATCGTGTCGCTGGTAATGTATGCGATAAAGAGTTCCTACGTCGCGCAAGAGGCGATTTCCAGAGCACGGTCGAGCCAGGCCGTGGCGCAAAGCCTCGGTGTTCCGATCAAAGAAGCATGGTTTGTCACCGGGTCCATCAACGAGTCTCCTGGTTCAGGCAGCGCCGATTTTACGCTGCCGATTTCCGGTCCAAAAGGCAAGGGCACACTTTATGTGATGGCCCGTAAAGTCGCGGGCGCGTGGCAATACAGCCTGATCGAGGTGGATATCAAAGGCAGCGGCGATCGGATCAATTTGTTGAACGCTAATCCACCATCCGGCGCAATGCCGCGCACACCGGCGCCTCCACCTTCCTCAGCAGACTCGGCGCATTTCTGATTTGATTAGCCACCCCGTAGCAGCGAAACATGAGGCCACCCCTAACTTCATTGAAGTCAGGCGACCTGGGCTAGACGTTTGCGGGCCTCGACCGAAGATTTACTGTACGTCGCAATCGAAAACGCCGGTGACGATGTGGCCGGAGTGCTTCATCTGGACGAATAACCGGTAGGCGCCGGGCTTCGGAAATCCGTAGGGAAACGTCACTGTGGCCGGAAATGAGCCCCCAGCCCCCGGCGCAGGCATCGCCATCGACATCGCCATCGACGAACCGCTGGCCGGGGGCGTAGCGGGTGATGCTTTTCCCGCGTTCAACGATTGATCGGCCAGGGATAGCGCAGCCATCGAAACGGTTCCATCGGGATGGATGTGCGCAAAGACGGAACGATCCGAACGAACAATTTCCATGTGTCCGGCCATGCCCAGGAACGGCTCCACGTCCGTCGCCGGTTTGCCATCGGGACCTTCGAGGCGGTATTGCAGCAGAAGCAAACGGTTGGCAACCAACGGCGATGCGTCGCGTTCCCACACCATACGGTCGCCATCCGAAAATGTCGGGGAGGACGATTTCGCGGCGACATTGGAAAGCGGCGGCGCCACCGTCTCAGAATCGTCGCCTGCCAGCGGTTTTCCGCTAATGTCCGGAAGATCGATTTCCGAAACCATGGTATCCGGGAACCCGGAAGATCGAACGATATCCGCGAAAACCTGGTAGTGACCAGCGGGAAGCGGCGGCAGATCGTCGACGAAATCGAAGCCGGCAACTTGACGGGGATGCAAATGATAGAAGCGGTCCATACCCGGAGTACGAATCAAAAACAAATGCATCAGGTAGCCATGATCGGAGATCAGCTCGGTGTTCACCGCGTCGGGCCGCGAGCTGTGCCATTTGTTATCTTCGATGTGCAACTGCAGGGTGCTGTCCGGTTGCAGTGAGAGCCGCAGTGCGGGCGCGGCGTAGATCATGCGACGCGAACGGGCGCTAGCGGTTTGGTCCCACCAAATATTCCCGCCGGCGAGCGCCAGCACCAGCACGGCGGCGGTGATGGCCATCACCATCCGCGCGCGGCGCAGATTTTGCGGGCTAGGCGCCTGACCCGGTTCGACCGAGCCTTCGCGGCGAGCCGCACCGAAAATGGAAATCAGGGCAACTACGATGAGCAACATCAACGCGACCAACAGCGCAGCGAGGGCCTTAGTCATCGGCAAAGTGCCGCGAGCGGCCGCTGGCACCGGGACCGAAGTGGCGCCGCTACCTTGGGGTCCGTCGGCGGTGATCTGAATTTGCCATGAGCCGGTGGACATCAGCCACATGCTGCCGGAAAAAAATTGCGGATCATTCTTCGAGCGCGCGAGCAAGTCGGGGACCGGAGGATACTTCGAACCCGGGCCGAGAATATAGAGCGGTACCGCGTGGATTTGCTGAACGCTGGGGTCCGCCGCGCGCACTTCGATTACCGCAATACCGGGAATCACACTGGGAGTGCGCACGGTGACGGTGATCGGATAGGGACCGGCTTGGCCTTGGAAATAAACGTCGGGGCTTCCGACGTGGGCCGAGCAAGGCGCAGCGAGCAGCAGCGGTCCTGCGACGAACAGCAGAAACGCAATCGCCAGAAACGCAGCGGATCGAGACACGGAAAGCCGGCGCATAGTCATGTTCCCTTCTCCTGCCCTAGCGCCGCAGGCGGCCTAGCATGCCGCCCAGAGCGAGCCCGATGCGCGTGGAGATGGTCGCGGAAACAAGCGCGATCAACACGCCCAGCCAGAACAGCGCGCGTGTTGCCGCCGGAGCCTCGAATTGCCAGACGAAGTGGTAGTCCTGGGGCCGCATGTAGTAGCCGAAATAATTCATTCCGAAAAACCAGTTGCGCGCCAGCGGCGAGATCATGAAGTCCCCAAACGGCCACTGCACCGCAATCAGCGCCGCCAGATAGCTGGGGCCCACAATCGCTGCCTGCAACCACTGGTTGCGGTTTGAATACCGATTCACCAGAAAATCGATAACCAGCGCGGGACCGATCAACAGCAACGGAAAGGTCATCGGCACCATGTGAGTGACGCGAGTGTAGACCGGGCCAAGCTTGGGATCGGCCGCGAAGAGCGGCAAAATCCACAGTTGGGCCATGCGGATGGACATGTAAATGGACGCAACTGCCGTGGCGCCCCAGCGAAAACCACTACCGACCGCCAGCATCACCAGAATGCATGGAACGCCCAGGCACAGCGCGCGATAAAACATCGCGTTATGCATCATCGATGCCTGGGTGAGCTCTTCCAGCAAGATGGTGTGCAACGTGATCATCAAGCCGCCAACCAAACACATCAACCAAGTGAGGCGTTCGCGGGCCAAAGCTTCGGCGCGATTGCGGCGCGCGGTCACCATCAGCAGCGTGCCGAGGCTGACTCCCAGAATTCCCTGCCCCAGCACGACGTGCGGCGGACTCAGGATTTCAACGTCCAGCCCAAACGAGTTGTGCCACCAGTTATCGAACGGCGCGGAAGTAACCATCACCACCCCGCCCCAGCAAGCCAGGAACGCGCCGGTGGGTCCGCGAAAGCCCCAGACTTTGATGGACGCGGCTTGCGCGGCGGCGTTCGATCCAAACGTCGTCGAGAAAATCAGGTAGGCCGACGTCCAAGCCGCCAAAATCCCGCCGAGTTGGATGCAGATGTGCGCCGGAGTCCAGAAAGTATCGCGGCCAATGGTCATGTGCCAGGAGATGTCCCAAATCAGGCCAGTGACGATGAACGCCACGCCGCACACAGCGGCCCAGAGTTCCCAGGGGATAGCCGCAGCTGCAGCGCGCTCCTGGGCAGGAAACATCGCCGAAGCGGGGAACGTGGCCGGTGCGCTGTGAGCCATGAGCGGTCTCCTCCCGCGATAAAACAAGGGTTACCACCAGCATAGCAAACGAGTGCGAGATAACAAGGCGAGAACGCACCGGCTACAATTCTTTACAATTGGACGACAGGCGTTACCGAGACTTCTTACCGGTCAGAGAATATTTACCGCGCGGGCGGCCAGCAGCGCCACGATAGTTAGGGAAATTAGAGCCTGCAGCATGGTGCCGAATTTGGCCCAGCGCGACAGCACCGCGGTATCCGTCGGCGAGAAAGCGGTGCTGGTATTAAACGCCAGAAACAAGTAGTCCATGAAATGCGGAGACCACGACTGATGCCGCTGTTCGCTGCTCAACATTTGCGGAAAGAGAAACGAGCTCTCCAGGGTTTTGCGTCCGCGATCCCGCTTCATCGGCCCGCCGGAATCAAGCAGCCAGTACCACATCGCGAACACCACAACGTTGGTCATCCACAGCGCCACCGCTGAACGCAGCATGTCTTTGGGCTGCTCGCGATGTAGCGGCAAGCCCTGGATCAGAAACGCAAGCGCCGCAATCAGCGCCGCGGTGATCGCGCCGTTGGCAATGAACACCAGCACTCGCGTCACGTCCAGCCGCCCCCAGCGATACGTCACCGTGATCGGAATCATCAGGAGGAACAGCACCGCCAGCAACAACCATCTCGGACCTACGGACAGCGGTTCGGGCAGCGCCAAGCACACCCCGCCCGCAGCCAGCATCGCCACGAATGCAGGCCAACGAGGTTCGCGCACAATTTCAGCGCTCATAGGGTTCGCTGCTCACAACATCGTTCAAAAACTCGTCTGGAGTTTAGCATTCGGGTGGGTTCTTGGCCTCCGGTTCTGCGTTTTAATGGTTTTATCCTTCCCGGGTGCTCCATTCTTGCCTGGTTTTGGGAAGGGTGGGCGTTCCGACCTTGAAGAAACTTTACAAAAACCCCACTGCCCGATTTTGAAGTTCTTGAAGTTGAATCTGTTGGTTTTTGGCGCCCCGTGCAACGGTTCGCGGTATAATCCGGGCGGGCGAAATCCAAGACGAAAAGGGGACGCCGTGAATCGATTTGGAAAAGCAGGAACACGTGCACAAATTATACTTGGGGTGATCTTGGTGATGGCGACATCGTTGTTTGCTGCTGCGAAATTTTACTCATTTACTCTGCCGTCCCTGGACGGTAAGCCGGCCCCGCTGGCGGCCTACCAGGGCAAAGTAATTTTGGTGGTGAACGTGGCCAGCCGCTGCGGATTCACCCCTCAGTACACCGCGCTCGAATCGATATACGAAAAGTACAAAGATCAAGGCTTCGTAATTCTGGGATTCCCGGCCAATAATTTCGGCCATCAGGAACCCGGAACGAACGAAGAGATCAAGACTTTCTGCCAATCGAAGTACAGCGTCACCTTCCCGATGTACGCCAAAATTTCCGTGCTGGGTGACGATCAGGCCCCGCTCTATCACTACTTGACCGCCGAAGCGAACCCCGCAGTCGCCGGCGACATCAAGTGGAATTTCACCAAGTTCCTGGTCGATCGCAACGGCAACGTGGTGCAGCGCTTCGAATCCAAAGTAACTCCCGATTCCCCGGAAGTGACCGCAGCGATCGAGAAGTACTTGGCGTCGAAATAAAACTGTGTCCTTGGAAATCGTACAGGCCGGCGTGCCCGTCCTTCGCCAGCGGGCGCGGCGTTTGACCCTGGCCGAAATCCGAAGCCGCGAAATTCGGAAACTGATAGATGAAATGCGCGAGACCATGCGGTCAGCCCCCGGCGTTGGGCTGGCCGCACCGCAGGTCGCGCGTTCCGTGCAGATCGCGGTGATCGAAGACCGCAAGGAATATCTGAAAGACGCCACCGCAGAACACCTGGCCGAGCGCGAGCGCCGGTCCGTTCCCTTCCACGTAATCATCAATCCCCAAATTTCGGCCGTCGGTGACGTGCGCGCGGAATTTTTCGAGGGCTGCCTGAGCTTGGCCGGCTTTACCGCCGTGGTGAACCGTGCCCACCGCGTGCGCGTCGACTGCCTCGATCAGCGGGGAAAGGCCAAACAAATCGAAGCCACCGGATGGTACGCGCGAATCCTACAACACGAGATCGATCACCTCAACGGCACGCTATACATCGACCGCATGCGCGTCCGCACGTTCTGCACCCTCGACAATTTCGGCCGCCACTGGAAAAACATGCGCGTGGCAGACGCCGTCGCCGCGGCTGGCGAAACGGTCCCGGCCGTATGAAGAATCCCCTGCACGTCATCCTGCATGACTCGTTCCGCGTGGGCATTACCCTGAAGGGCCTCGACGGCCTGCTCGAAACGCTCGCCGGTCTGTTGCTGCTGATCGCTCGTCCGGAATTGCTCGCGCGCATCGTTCAGTCCATCGGCAACAGCAACTGGCTGTGGGACGTGAACGGCTATATCGCCGAGCACCTGCTGATGGCCTCAGAGAGGCTCAGCAGCGGCGGGAAAATGTTCGCGGCGGTCTTTCTGCTTGCACACGGGTTGGCGAAAGTAATTCTGGTGGTGGGATTGTGGTTCGACCGGCTGTGGGCCTATCCGCTGTTGATGGGAGTGGTGTCCGCTTTCATTGTTTTCCAGATGCATCGCTACGAACGCACCCATTCTGTGACCATGTTGATATTCAGCGCATTCGACGCTCTGGTGATTTTTCTCACCTGGCGAGAGTATCGTCTGCGGCTTGAGGGCGAGAGAACCTCGGCAAAATAGAGAACCCCAGGCACGGTGCCAATGGTCCATCAACAGACCCTTGTACTGAATCCGATTCCGACGTTGGTGTTCGGTGCGGTGATCGCCTCGTGGTTTGTATTTTGGCTATGGTTCCTTTTTCGGTGGAAGAACCCAAAGGCCGCGGTAGCCAAGCGCCGCGGCCTTTCCGCGTGGGGGCTTTTCTTTCAGGGTTGCGGGTACTTCTTGGTGTTCGGAATGAAGCGACAGATGTTCACTCCTTTGTTTCCGATGCCCGATGCCGCGGAAATCACGCTGGGGATAGTCACCATCGCGATCGCTGCGGGATCGATGTGGATGTGGATAGTGGCGATTCGGACCCTGGGCAAGCAGTGGGGCCTGGTCGCACGGGTGATGGAAGGTCACCAACTAATCACCGCCGGCCCCTATGGGACAGTGCGCAATCCGATATACCTCTCGATGTTCGGCATGCTGGTGGCGACGGGCCTGGCGCTCAGCACCTGGTGGGCGCTGCTTCTAGCGGCGATCCTATCTGCGATCGGAACACAAATCCGAATTCGCAATGAAGAGAAAGTGTTGCGCGAATCCTTTGGAGCGGAATTCGACGCCTACTTACGCGAAGTGCCCGCGATGTTCCCACGAATATTCTGAACTCCGCACTGCTGTAGTGCCGTCAGCAGTTGTTGCTTAGCCTGTTGTGACGGCATCTTCTCGATAATGTTTTTCAACAACGGCAATAACCGCCTGGTGGACGCCAACGATGATGTTTGCGGGACTCCCGGGCAGATCCGGTGCTATAGCAGCATACCGGTCTATCAATTGGACGAATCCGCGCTGACCGCGCCGGTATTGCAGGAAACCAATCTGGCACCGGCTTTTTCAATCTGCTGCGGGGACGCACTGTTCCTTTCTAACGGAGATTTGGAATACGACGTGGCGCTCGCCATACCGAACCTCTCGTACATACAAGAAGTGACCCCACAGCCGACCTCGCAGCTGGTATGGCAAATGAACATTGCTGGACAACTGGCCTATCGAGGATTTCGCATCCCCGGCATGTATCCGGGTGTCGAGTGGACCCCAGCGGCTATCGCGGCGGCAAATGTTAACGCGACGCCGCAGCCCGCGGCCGCGAGAAAGGCCGCGGCGGTCCCACCAAGCCAATGGCGCGTGGTGCCTTAATCGGCCGGCTTAATATTTGAGCCTCCCTCCCGCAACCGCCCATGGCCGGGCACCCCAGCGGTGGGGTGTGCCACCAGGCTGATTTCGTCGCTGCGTTCGTAGTTGATTTCTTAGCGCCGTCAGGAGCGGCGGAGGAAGTCTGCGATGGCGCTGGCGATCTGCCGCGCCCGGTCAAGATCGTTGGGGCTCAAAGAAATCGCGGCAACTTTGGCGTGGCCTCCGCCGCCGTATCTCTCACAGAGGCTCGCCAGGTTTACCGGTCTGGGGCTCTCCCTCCACGGGTTGGTGCCCACGGAAACCTTGCTGCGCACCAGCGAAGCGGTAACGCCGACGGTGTAAAACGCCTCCGGAAACAAGAAGTAGGGAATGAACTTGTTGTAGCCGTCCATCTCCAGATCGCTGAAGTCAAAAAATACCACCCTGTCGCGGAAATTCGCCCGCTCGCGGAACACGTCTACTGATTTACGATGTTTTTCCAGCAACTGGGGCAGATGCCGGGCCACTAGCGGTAGCTCAACGGTTTCCCGCAGCGGCCGATAGGCGATCTCTGGAATCAGCTTCGCGGACATATCCGCCTCCGGCGCGTTTTCGATCACCAGCGCGAGTTGCATCGCCGGCTCGGCCATGCCCACCGCCGCTTGGGCCGATTCAAATTGCGCGCCGTCGATTACATCGCCCCAGTGAATCAGGTCGGCGAGAGGCGCCGCATCGAAGCCGAACTTCTCAGCGGCTACGGTGGCGATGAATTTGGTGCAGGACTTGAAATCGGGATCGAAAAACTTATGCGGGGAGTGTTCTGCGCGAAAATGCGCGGCGTCGGCAGGCGTCAGGAACGCGCTCTGGTGATGATCGAACCACCAGGTGAGCCGCGGCGAGCTGGAATACTTGAAGTCGACGATCGCATTTTCATCGCCGTCAAAAATACCCTCTTCGAACGGTTTGGCCGCGGTGTGGGTCATCCCGGTATACGCAAATGTGGCCTGCGGATCGATGCGTTCCCGGTAAAAGCGCGAAAAAATCGACGCCGACGACGCACCATCAAAACATCTATCGTGGAAGCAAACTCGCACCTTCACGAAACTCTCCCCGTGGACGCCGTTTAACAAAACGAAATGCGGAAAGCCAATAAGAATGGCGAGTGAAGGAAGGAAAGTCAAGTGACAAGCAAGCCGGACCGCAATTCCCCACCGCATTAGTCCGGCGCGGGGTGCCGGACGTAAATCAGCCCGCGAGCATCCGGCGCACAATGCCAGACCGAGAATTACTGTTTGCAGAGGCTATCGGCGATGTCGGCTGCGATCGGCACACGAAAGAGTTCGTGCTGGTAGGCCTTCACCATACACAGCACCCACAGGATGAGCCAGAGCAGCCAGATCACAAAATGAATCAACCCGAAAAGAAGGAAGAAGATGTGGAAGCCGCCGCCAAATATGCCCGCCGCAGTGAACATCGAAAGGGCAACGCTCAGAACCGTGAGGCCGCCGAAAACCACCATCGACTGTGCGGCGTGGAAGCGCACAAACGGACGCTTATCGATCAGGAAGAAAACCAGGCCAGTGATCCAGCCCAGCACGTAACTCAGCAAGCCCGCGACGTTTTCAGTCAGGCCGGTATCGCCCGCCTGCGCTGGAGGAACATAGCTACCGCTCGCTGGTGGCGCGCCAGCAGCTTGTGGCGCTCCACAACTACGGCAAAATCCCGCTCCATCCGCAACCAACTCTCCGCACTTAGAGCAATGTGGCATCTACGTCCTCCCAAGGGCCCTATAACCAATAAGGCGGCGAGGCTATCAGAAACAGCCTCCAGGGCGCAAGGGAGTCATAGAACCGGATGCCACGGGCGCCGGTTCGGCGATTGGCGCGGCGGGACGCGGCCATTCGCACCCCGCCCGGGAAGCCGGCCTAGAGCCGGCCAGTTAGCGCCAGAATCAACACGATCAGCAGGATTAGGCCTAAGCCCCCGCTGGGATAATAGCCCCAGCCCGCACTGTAGGGCCAAGACGGTAGTGCGCCGATTAGCGCCAGAATGATGACGATCAAAATGATTATGCCGAGTGGACTGCGCATTCCCTAGCCTCCTTGAACGAGAACCGAGCGGCACAAGTTAACACTGGCAGCGAGGCGTGCAGAATCGGGAGAATCGTGTACCGGGGAAGAGATTTTCTAGCGCGGCGCAACTCCACAACCTGCAATCTCTACACCCGAGCTTGCTCCGCGGACGTGTACGTGGCGGTCGTCGGAAACTTTTTGAAGTTGCGGACCTTCGAGCGTCCCTGATTTCAGATCGGCGCGCCAAGTCTCTTTGAAAAGCGCCTGCCCCAGCAAATCGACGTATTCAATTCGCAGCGCCGCACCGTCGAACGTCAGGTTCGCGTGTCCGTTGTAGCCAACATCGATTTTTTCGCCGTTGTCGTAGCGGCGATTGTCCCACCCGATCAGCGGACAATCCGCTTGGGGATGCGGCGATCTGTCCACCGGCATGCCGCCGTGGCCTATGCAGCGTCCAAAGGTCCGGATGCCTTGCGGCGCGCCGAACCAATCGTAGATCGCCAGCTTGTGTTCGTGACCCCAAAACCAGATCGCGGGCCGCTGAATCGCGCCATCCAGTTGCCGGGCGGGAATTTTGTACCAATCGCCGAATGCCGAGTGGCTGCCGTGATGGGAGAGCAGAATCAGTCCGCGGCCATCATCGTTCGGCTTGACCACTGCGTCGAGCCAGGCGAGCGCCGGCTCGGGAATCCGGCAGTCGGGCTTAAAGTGTTCGTTGCGAAGGAGACTCTTGATTCGTTTGAGGACCGGCAGCTTGCCCCAGTCAAAACCAGTCGAGTTGTAGCCGGTGTCGATGCCGATAATTTTCCAAAAATTATTTTCGAGGCAGAAAAAACTCGCCCATTGGCCGGGCGGCGGTGCGCCCGTAACGTTCGCCGCGGCGGACTGCGAAAAAAGCCCCATGCGCGGAAGGATCGAGGAAAAATAACCCATGCCCCGCGCGTACATTTCGTGATTGCCGCTCAGCGCGAAGCTCCCCTTGGCGCCCATCGGCCACTCTACTGGTTCGTACGGGCTGGTTTTCTTGCCCAGAAAATTTTCGTCGATTTCGCTCGGATCGCCGACGTAATAGATGTCGCCCAGGTGGATGGTGATGTCGGGATGGAATTGGCGAATGCGATCGGCCACCATGTGCGCTTCGTCGGTTCCCGTACCCCAGTCGCCAGCCAGGCTGATCGTGGCTCGGTCGTCGATTCGGTAGATGCCATTGCCGTGTTCGCCGCTGGTGTAATCGCGATACGGATGTTTCTTGCGGAACCAGAAGCGCGCCACATGCGGAATCCAGCGCATCAGCCGGCCGGGCAGCAGGGCGTCCAGAGGGCCGTATTCCTGTTCGGAATAGGACGAGCCACCTGCGCGGAAGTGCGAGGCTATGCCCGAATGGAAGGCACCGGTGAAATTCCCCAGGTCCTTTCGTCTTTTGCCGGCTTCGCTAATCTTCCCTTTCCTTGCTGGCGAACCGTACACTAAGGCCGCGCCATCAGGTCCTGAAACAATTTGTAAAACTTTGCGGAGTCCAGGTCCTGCGGGAGGTGCACCAATTGCTCGCCCAGCCCCGGCTGGTCGCCGGAATTCCAGACCAGCACGTTGCCGTAGCCCGCTCCGTGCGAAATATCGATGTCCACGTAGAGAGTCACTTCTTTGGTGAAAATCGAGGGATCCAGCCAGCCGGCGGCGGCCAGCTCGTCCCACATGTATTCTTCGTCGGCGTACTTTGCCAAATATTGCGATGCGGGGCTCTTGGATTTGGCGATTTCCGCGATGTAATCCTTCTTCATCCGGGTCTTCACCGAAATGTCCACAGTGGTGATGGTGATTTTGTGCCACGGCAAGGCCGACGTGAGCACCATGTGCACCGCTTCGGGATCCCACCAGAAATTAAACTCGCGGCGATTTTCCGTCTCCCAGCCCAGCGGAACGGCGGGCGCGACGCTTCCGCCCATCACCACGAGTTCTTGCGCCAGGTCTGGAACGCTGGGATCGATGCTGACGGCTTGCGCGATGTTGGTGAGCGGCCCGCCGGCATAGATGGTCACCTGGTGCGGATACTGGTGGACCATGCGAATGATGAAGTGAGCGGCATCTTCGCTCGCCACCTTAGTGGTGGGATTCCCTTCCCTGAGATTCGGCACTTCGAATGGTCCATGAAACACTCCGCGCTGGCCGTCTCCGGAAGCAACCCGGTTCCAAGCCCCTTTGTAATTTACCCGGCCATAGATTTTTTCCCAGCGCTCGATGGTTTCCAGGCGGTTGATGAGCGGGTAGACCGCACCCGGATAAACCGGAACTGCGGTGTGCCCGGTGAGTTCGAGCATGCGCAGGGTGTGCGCGACCTCCTCGTCGCGCCACATGTCACCGCTGACGACGGTAATGCCCAGAGTCTCGACGTCCGGGGATTGCAAAAGCATCAGCATAGATTGCTGATCGGTGGTCGCGGGCCCGCGGGCGTCCTGATCGATGATCACTCTGCGCTTGGTCTGCGCGGCGGCGGGCAGCAGGAACATCAGCACGGCCAGGGCCGGGAAAAGAATTTTGAATCGCATGCGGCGACGAGCTCCTTGGGAAGTGTATGCAAGCGCTCCAGGCGTGCGCGGGAATGTTTTGCTTCGCGCGCATCAAAAATCCAAGGAGTGCCGAAAATATTTCCGCTCTCAATTGCGTACTGAGACTACCAGACTCCATTTGCCTGTGCCAGATTGCGGCCGACCCGGCCGATAGCGCCGCCACCGACGAAAATAAGCGTATTCCTAAGGTCGCGGGCCGCTGACTCTACGGTTTGATGCCTTTATCCCTTCCGGGTGCCTCACTCTTCCCTGTTCTGGGAAGGGTGGGCGCAAGCTCCAAACCAGTTCAGCGACATGTCGTTGGGTGTTGTTAGCCAGTTTCGTCGCGTGCAGCAAGATAGCAAGCGAACTACATGCTTTCATTGATTCTAGATTGGCTGCGTGCTTGATATTCATTGTGCGACGCTCAACCCGATGCAGCGAGGTGCCTATGGAACCAAACCCCACTCCCAGCGATCCGCGGCCGCAGCCCTCCACTCCGCAACCGCACCCGCCGCTACCCGAAGTACCCCCGCGGCCCGAGCCCCCTGGCAACCCCACCCCCCAGCCGGAAGTCCCGCCCAACCTACCCAAAGAACCAGGCTTGCCGCCGCCAACGGCGTAGTTCCCTGCCGCGGGGTTCGTCTCCCCGACAATCGTGTCGGAAAACATCCCACCTGAAGAGCTCCTACCACCGACACTCACAACCGACACCACCGTCGTTCACCGCGGTTCGTAGATTCTCTCTTGAATATCAACCAAATTTATCGACGATGGGGTTGCTGAGCGAAGCGAGTGGGTGCCCCAGGTGTCGATCTCACATCTGGGTTTTCTCCGTTTTTGATTCGGCCTTGTAACGCGCCTCGACTCGTCGCCGAAAAACATCCAAACGCGCTCCGCCCCCACCGACCACCACTCAACCTCAAGCTCTGGTCGTCGCCCTGGCCGTTGCAATTGCCTTAGCCCTTGCAGCGGTCCGCGGCTCATTCGCTGTAATTTCTGCAAGACGTTTTCCGTGCGCGACGTCTAAGCCTAGAGCAGTTGCCGCAGATGGCCAAGGGCGCTTCCGTCTACAGCAAGGCTGTCCCGCTCAGGCACTCGGTAACAAAATCCACTGAAGTGGGAACGACAGCAGCCGACACCGGTCGGTTCGGTACGCTCTCAAATTCCGAAGCGGAACATTAAAGGAGATCGTAGATGAAGAACATGAATAGGTTCGTGATTGCAGTGCTGGCACTGGGCCTGATGTTGGGAAGCGCGGTAACCCGAGCAGCCGCAGACGAAACCGATAAGACGCCACCAAGCTACGACATGAAAGCGCAGTCGGTTCTGGACCTGCAACAGATGCAAAAGAAACTCACCGACCTGGCCGCAGCGATCCCCGCCGATAAATTCAACTGGAAACCCGCACCGGGCGTGCGTTCGATCGCCGAGGTGTGCCTGCACATCGCTGGTTCGAACTACATGATCATGTCAATGCTCGGCGTCACGCTGCCAGCCGACTTTAAGAAAGACGGATTTGAAAAGTCGACCACTGACAAGGCGAAGGTCATCGACCAATTGAATCAATCGTTTGCCTTCGCGCTGTCGGCAGTAGGAAAGATGACCAACGCCGATTTCGCCAAACCAGAAAAGAAGCTCGGTCCCGACGCCAACGACGGAGACATCGTGTATTTGCTGGTGACCCATGCGCACGAGCATCTTGGACAATCGATCGCCTACGCGCGCATGGTGGGGGTGGTTCCTCCGTGGACTGCAGAGGAGCAGAAAAAGAATCCGCAGCAGCCCAAGGAATAACCGCCGGCCGGGAGTCTTGAAGGCGGAGCCGGGTTTAGCCACTCTGCGGCGTAACCCGGACTTCGCCCTCCCAGCGGGAAATCACCACCGTCGCCAGACAGTTGCCCATGACGTTCACTCCGGTCCGCGCCATGTCCATGAGCTGATCGATGCCGAACAGCAAGAAGACCGGCTCGAGCGGCAGATGGAACGACGTAGCTGTGGCCAGCACGATCACCAGCGACGCGCGCGCCACCCCGGCCACTCCCTTGCTGCTGATCAGCAAAGTGAAGAGCATCACGACTTGCTGGCTGACGGTGAGATGAATCCCCGCCGCTTGCGCGACGAAAATCAGCGCCAGCGATTGATAGAGGCTCGAGCCATCCAGGTTGAAGCTGTACCCGGTCGGCAGAACGAAAGCCACCGTCTCGCGAGGGACGCCGAACGATTCCATATTTTCCATCGCCCGCGGCAGCGCCGCCTCCGAGCTAGCAGTGGCAAAGGCAATGGTCACCGGCTGGGCAATCGCTTTCAGGAACGGCAGGATCGGCACGCGAACGAGAAGCGCTATGGGCAGCAGCACCAGCAGAATAAAGACGCCCAGCGCAGCGTACATGGTTCCCAGCAATCGCAGTAGGGACAGCAAGATTCCCAGGCCCATGTGTCCCACGGTGTAGGCGATGGCCCCGAAGACTCCGATCGGAGCAACAAGCATCACCAAATTGGTGAACTTGAACATCGTCTCGGAAAGGCTCTCGGCAAAACGAAGCAGCGGGCGGCGCTTCTCTTCCGGCACCATGGCCAGCGCTAGGCCAAACAGTACGCTAAATACAACCACCTGAAGCACCTCGCCTTCGGCAACCGACTTGGCGATATTCTCCGGAAAAATATTCACGATCAATTCGCTGGCCGTGCGCGGTGCGGCGTTTTGCGTCTGCGCCGTAGCGCTCGCCGGCATTCGGATACCTTCCCCGGCGTGGCTGACGTTGATGGCCACAAAGCCAATGATCAGCGCCAGCGTGGAAACAATTTCAAAGTAGACCAGCGCCTTCAGCCCCATCCGGCCCACTTTTTTCAAGTCCGCATGTCCCGCGATTCCCACCACCAGCGTTCCAAATAGCAGCGGCGCGATGATCACTCTGATCAATCGCAGAAAAATCGTGCCCAGCACTTGCAGTTGCACCGCCCGCGCCGGCCAGTCATGGCCGAACTCCACCCCGGCCGCCATGCCCACCAGAATCCACGCGGTGAGCGAGCGTTCCGCCACGGCATATCCGGCGAAAAGCAGGATAACGATCCAGCGCAGTGTTTCGAGAGTGGAACCGGAGAACTGGACCCAGCCGAGGCGGTATGCCAAGCTGAGGATCGCTACCATCAGCAAAGCGCCCGAAGCCGCAGCAAGGAATCTGGATTTCAAGAGGTTGTCCGTTTCCCGTGGAACGATGCGCCCGCGCAGCACGATATCGCGGGGGCAGCAGGAAGTCGACGTCTTTGTCCGGCGTAACTTAATCCGCTGGCCATTTAGAGTTTAAATTCTGGCGCATGAATAACAAAATCCTGTTCTGGGTTGGGCTCGCCATCGCCGCCAGCGGATTCTTCTCACCCGCCGTGTCTCTCGCTCTCGGACTCGCCTACGGCCTAACGCTGCAGAACCCTTACCAGTCTCAGACCAGAGTGCTCTGCCGATTTCTGCTGCAGGCTTCGGTGGTGGGCCTCGGTTTTGCTATGAACCTTCATCAAGTAATTCACGCCGGTCGCTCCGGCTTCATCTACACCGCGTGCGGAATCACCATTTCCATGATCGCCGGGCTCGCTCTTGGCCGCTACCTCGCGGTCGAGCATACCGCCTCCTTCCTGATATCCGCCGGCACCGCGATTTGTGGCGGCAGCGCTATTGCCGCGGTCGGACCGATCATCGAAGCGGATGAGCACGAGATGGCCGTATCGCTCGGCACAGTTTTCATACTGAACTCGGTGGCTCTGCTGATATTCCCTACGATCGGCTGGTTGCTACACCTTAGCCAGACCCAGTTTGGGCTGTGGGCGGCCTTGGCGATTCACGATACCAGTTCGGTGGTGGGTGCGACCGCGAAGTACGGCGCGGAGGCGCTAGCTGTCGGCACCACCGTAAAGCTAGCGCGCGCGCTATGGATCGTGCCGCTCTCGATCGCCACTGCGATGGTGAAGAAAACCAAAACCCGCATTCAGTGGCCCTGGTTCATCCTCTTTTTCTGCCTCGCGGCGGTGGCCAATACCTACCTCCCGCAGTTCACCCCGGCGTATCCCGTGCTGAACAAGCTGGGCAAGCTGGGACTTTCGGCCACGCTCTTCTTGATCGGTACCGGGCTCACCCGCGAAACCATTCGCCAAGTCGGGATTCGCCCTCTGATGCAGGGCGTGATCCTGTGGGTGTTGGTAGCGCTCAGCTCGCTGGCGCTGATTCACATGAATTGGATTCGTCTTTGATCACCCGCCGGATCGCACTGGACGCCTGAACCCTTAGTCCGTAGGAATGATCCACAGCAATGATCCCTTCCAACCGCTCGCGCAGAATGCTAGCCTCGCAAAGCGATGCGAGCGCAGAGCCACAACCGGGAGAGCAGCACGAACAGCGAAAAGGGAGGGAAAACTGGAAATGGCTTCAGCAGATAACCCTCTTCCATGTATATGAAAACAAACGACAGAAATTCACCGAATAGGCTTTCACAGTAACCACGTCCTGCACATAAACTCTCCAACCTGCACAAAAACCCATTTACTTACCCAAAATTCTCCGCCGAATGGCTTGCCTACTCTCCCAATTCTTAGCCCATCTTGCTAGCCAGAGGGGTACTTTAGCTCGCTTGGCGATTTGGCTTAAGGAAAACGGAAATTTTATAGGATCAACGTCTATTATTTTACCCGACCCCCACCTCGGGGATGGTTTCCTCAATTCTAGGTCTAGCTCATTCTCAGCATCCTCTAGTTTCTTCAGTATGCGCACATATGTCTCTCGCATCACCGAAGCCTTAAGAAGCCACCCGACGATGACTACAATTATTGGGCCTAAAATTTTCTCTATCATGCCTGCGGACATGTAGTACTTAGGAAAAACGGGCTATTTCGTTTTTTGCTTGTATTTTCGAGGCTTGTTCCAATACGGCGATTTGCACTTAGGACAGACTCTCGGTTCGCCCTCTGTGCTTTGCCGTGGTACCCATTCGTGGGTAGCAACGACCACATCTGTAGCCTTTTTGCTTAACCGTGACCATTGCCATCGAGTAATAATATACCGGATAAGGAATATATTGTCAAAGAAATTCTGAAAATAACCCTTGACAGATATATACCTCGCTAGTAATATATTTAGCTAGGGAAGCGAGGATATCGTGGACCTTAGAGAACAACGCGGTCTGGAACTGGCGGCAACCCGAATCATCAGCAAAAAAAGCGGCATCTGGTTTGTTCCCTCGCAGAGTGGCGATGGAACCATGTACCAAGTCAACTATCGCTCGCTGGCGTCGATCTTCCTGCACCTGCCCCGACCATGAGACACGCGGCGTTAAGTGCAAGCACATCTATGCCGCAACCTTCGTCATGAAGCGCGAACAAAACGCGGATGGCAGCACCACGGTTACTGAAAGCCTCACTGTTACGGCAACGAAGCGCACTACCTACCCACAAAATTGGTCTGCCTACAACGAAGCGCAGACCCATGAACAGGATAAATTCCAAATCTTGCTTGCCGATCTTTGCGCTGGCCTCGTTGCTCCACCCGCCAAGACTGGCCGCCCCCGCCTTGCCTCTCTCCGATGCCGTTTTCAACATCGTGTTTAAAGTCTATTCCACCGTTTCGCAGCGCCGTTTCATGAGCGATCTCCGGGAGGCTCACAATCGTGGTTTCATTTCTAAAGTTCCGCACTTCAACAGCATTTCCAACTATCTTGAAAATCCCGAACTTGACTCCAATACTCCGAAAGCTGATTACCGAGAGCAGCTCTGCCTCTCAAGTCCGTTGAAACCGACTTCGCCGTGGATTCGTCTGGTTTTACGCACCTGCCACTTTACACCGCTGGTTCGACCACAAGTACGGTGCCGTCAAACAGCAACATGATTGGGTCAAGGTGCCATCTGATGTGCGGCGTCAAAACCAACATCGTTACCGCCGTAGAAATTCATGGTCGAAACGCCTCATGACTCTAAGGATTCTTCCCACCTCTTGTCAACAGCCACGGCGCGAGAACTTTCAGATTACCGAAGTTTCCGCCGACAAAGGCTACGCCTCGCGAGCAGAACGCTGAAGCCGATTACGCATGTCGCTGCTACGCCCGTACATTTCCTTCCGATCTCTCGGATACCGGTCAATGGTGGCGGTGCATGGGAGAAGATGTACCACTACTTTCAGTTCCGCCGGACTGAGTTTCTTGCAGCATTACCACAAGCGGTCCAACGTCGAATCCACGTTTAGCATGATGAAGCGCAAGTTCGGGACGGCCTCCGGAGCAAAACCGATGTTGCGATGGTCAACGAAACGCTTTGTAAGATTCTCTGCCATAACCTTGTCCGTTCTCATTCATGAAACACACGAACTCGGTATCGACCCCGTGTTTTGGAAGCAGGATGTGGCCTAGCTCACGCTCTTAAAACAGGCTGATCCAATACAAATGTAAGATCGAAGTTTTTCGTCGCAAGTTTCCGCCAGCCATTAATCGCTTCCGTCAGCGTAAATACATGCAGCAAGCGCTGGTCATTCTGGCCAGACCATAATTCCGCGCCGCAACCGAGACAATGCTGTACATGAGAAACAAGTTTGAAATCCACCGGCACTGGGAGCATAAAACTGGTTTTGCACGCACACGTTATTTGGACTTCTTTTATTTCTGAAAATCCAATCGTCATAATATTTTTAGGTGTCATAGTGAATCCGCCTTTATGAAAACACGGAAAAGCACAAGACCATCGGGTGTCGCCAAAAATTGGAGAGTTGTTCGTGCCTTAACCGCCGAGAAAAACACTTTAGGGCTATCCTCAAAAATTCCGGACTTGAAACTAAACTGATCCGCGTGCTCAAAAACCTCATTGGGATTGAACGTCCAAAATTCCGGGCCGGTAGGGATTTCTACTCGGTAAGGTAAGGACTGATCGTCGTCCCGTAAATACTCCGCAAGAAACCCCGAACAAAATGACGTTGGTGGGACAATGGGGTTTGGAAAAACATTCAAATCTAACGAACCTTCCGGAGACAATGTTTGAAATCCCAACGCCTGGAGCCGGGCGAAATCGGGATCGGTCTTTTTCATGGTGATCATCGCGCTCATTTTTAACTTACGCATTGTTGCTAAATTTGTTTTGAAAGCCTTCTCGATCAGCTGGTTGTTTTTCTACATCTGTGCAATTTTTGCTGTGCCCATCGCATCTGTCGCACAGGACGCCCCACCAAATCAGGCTGCTAACACCGAAAAACATGATGATAACGGCCAAAGCGACAAGAACGCCTCTACAAACCCCTTTAAATGCGAACAAGGCGTACCCCATCAACCCAAAGCCCCCAAAAAAGAATGCTGCTGCGAACAGGTAGACGACGCCAAAACCGACTGGTGGGCCAGAATCACGAACGGTTTCATTGAACCGGGATCTTTCATAAACTGCGCCCACTCGACCGAAATAGCTCAACAGATAGCCGCTAATTCTCAGGGGGGCAGTCTGTTGGACCTTAATAAAATCAAACCCTTGTTTTTGAGAGGTCGTTTGCTTTACGTGGACAGAAATGGGACACGCCGACCGAAGACATTCTCCCATCGGCGCAATTTCGGCAGCCTGCATTTTATACGGGAAAAGGACCCCGACTAGTACCACAGCTAGGGCTGCACACAAACTCCACCCGCTGCACAAAAACCCGGCCCTTTCGGGCCGTTTTGGACGGTTTCTGTGCAAAGCCCACCGAATAGCAACAAAAACGCGATTTTGATTTCAAAGGATCCCCGACTCTAATGGCCGAGATTGCTTACCTGGAATGCACCAAATGCGGCGAAAAAATCAGCGCCGACACACCGCAAAACCTTTGTCCCAAGGATGGCGGATCGCTCTACGTCCGATACCACCTGCAGCCGCTGGTAGATAAATTCAAGAAGGAAAGCCTCGCCGGGCGCGTCTCCAGTATGTGGCGCTACGCGGAGGTACTGCCGGATGTGATCCCGGTAACATTGGGTGAAGGCTTCACACCGATGCTGCCCAGCCGCAAATATCCCGGCGTGTGGATCAAGGACGAAGGGCTGAACCCCACCGGATCTTTCAAAGCGCGCGGCTTGTGCGCAGCGGTCACCATGTGCAAATCGTACGGAATTAAAAAGATTGCGGTGCCTTCCGCCGGAAACGCAGGCAGCGCTCTGGCGGCGTACGCGGCCGCAGCAGGCCTGGAAGCGCACATCTTCATGCCCAAGGACGTCCCGCTCACCAACGTGATCGAGTGCAAGCAATACGGGGCGCACCTCACGCTGGTAGACGGCCTGATCAACGATTGCGCCAAACTAGTGAACGAACGCAAACAGGCCGAGGGTTGGTTCGACGTTTCCACTCTGAAAGAACCTTTCCGAGTGGAAGGAAAAAAGACCATGGGTTATGAGGTGGCTGAGCAATTGAACTGGAAATTGCCAGACGCCATCATCTATCCCACCGGCGGCGGTGTAGGGATGATCGGAATGTGGAAAGCGTTTGAAGAAATGGAATACCTCGGGTGGGTCGGGCCGCAGCGTCCTAAAATGATTTCGGTGCAAGCCGCGGGATGCGCGCCGATCCTTAAAGCCTGGGAAGCCCATCAAAGCGTATCGGAGGCCTGGCCCAACGCCACCACCGTTGCCGCAGGACTGCGCGTGCCCAAGGCCTACGCGGACTACGTCATTCTAGACATCTTGAAAAAGAGCGGCGGCACCGCCGTTTCGGCAACTGACGACGAGATCGTGGCCGCCGTTTACCAATGGGCTTCCGGCGAAGGAATCTTCGCCGCCCCGGAGGGTGCGGCGGCGCTGGTGGCGTATCAAAAATTGATCGCTTCCAAGTTCCTGAAACCGTCGGAGTCCGTGGTGCTGTTCAATACCGGCTCGGGAATCAAGTACACCGAAGTATTCAGCAAGGATTTGCCGCCGGCCTAGCGCCGGTTCAGTTGCGCCGCTGGGCGCGTGGCAGCAACAATCACAATGGTGGGCAGCGTGAAATGCATTTGAGAATCCCTGCGAGGTGTGCGCGATGAGTTCTGCAGCCGCCAACTATCTTTCCGCGGACGCCATCGTCCGCCCCACCACGATTATCGAGGCTACTCGTCTCGACAGTTATTTGGGGCGCCTGGGCCACTTGGGCGTTAAAATCGTCCTGGCCAGTGAGACTTTCCAGCAAACCGGCAGCTTCAAATTTCGCGCCGCTTACAATGTCGTCATCAACGTCCCGCAAACACTCTTCATCACCGCGTCCTCCGGGAACTTCGGCCAGGCGCTGGCTTACGCCTGCGCGCTCACCGGAAAGTCCTGCATCGTGGTGATGCCTTCCACGTCTTCGCAGATCAAGATCGCTGCAGTGCGCGCATACGGCGGGCGCGTGGAACTGATCGACACTCGCATGATCACCCGGAAGAAAAGAGTGCGGCAGCTCGCCGATGAAAATCCCGACGCGTACCTCGCCACTCCCTTTGATGATCCGCTGGTGATCGAAGGAAATAGCGGTCTGGGCAGCGAGATCGCCGCCCTCAATCGCGGTATTCAAGAGGTTGTCGCGCCGCTGGGCGGAGGCGGACTCGCCTCCGGTTTGATCGTCGGGCTTCGCCGCGCCGGCTCTGCGATTCCGGTGGTCGCCGCTGAGCCGCTGCTGGCCAACGACGGTGCGCGATCGCTGCGCGAAGGCCGGATCGTCGCCAACGAGTACGAGTCGGAGACCATCGCGGATGGCGCGCGCACTTTGAGTGTGGGCGTGCACAACTGGAAAATCCTGCAGCACGGCCTGGAAGGAATTATCGAAGTGGCGGAGGATAAAATTGCCGAAGCGCTGCGACTGCTGTTTGTTCACGCCAATTTGAAAGTAGAGCCGACCGCCGCACTGAGCCTGGGCGCGGTGCTGACCGCACCGGAAAAATTCAAAGACAAAACGGTGTGCTGTGTAGTCAGCGGCGGCAACGTTGATCCATCCACCTACGCCAAACTCTTGGTAGCACAGCCCCAGCCCGCCCGTACTCCATGACTCCACGAACCAACGAAGAATCCGCGCTCTCGGTTGGCACCTGGAGTCCGCTGCGTATTCCAATCTTTCGCAATTTGCTGATTGCGGACTTGGTTTCGGATATCGGATCGTTCATGCAAACGGTGGGTGCCGCGTGGCTGATGACTTCGCTCACCACCAGCACTACTTACGTCGCCCTGATTCAGACCGCGTCAGCCCTGCCGTTCTTTCTGCTAGCCCTGCCGGCAGGATCCATCGGCGACATTTTCGATCGTCGCAGGGTCATCCTCGGCACGGAAGTTTGGATGGCTGCGGTGGCGATTCTGCTGACGGTCGCAGCGATTGGCCACCTGATGACGCCGTGGCTTTTGCTGATTCTGACCCTGGCGTTGTCGCTGGGCGACGCGGTTGAGGCCCCCGCGTGGCGAGCCATTTTCCCAGAGCTGGTCCCCAAGGAAATTCTGCCGCCTGCGCTAGCGCTGAATGGTATCGAATTCAACCTCGCTCGCGCCGTCGGACCGGGGCTCGCCGGGCTGATCATCGCGGTAGCGGGCGTTGGAACGGCGTTCGCGGTAAACGCTGCATCCTTTGTCGGCGTAATCTTCGTGATCGCCATTTGGAAGCGGCCCGTGCGGAAGAGCGCGCTACCCGCGGAAACCATTCGCGGCGCAACTTTCGCCGCGGTCCGCTACGTTCGCTATTCCCCGCATATCCGCACTCTTCTGGTGCGGTCGAGCTGCGTCATTTTTTTCTCCAGCGCGTTCTGGGCGCTGCTCCCGGCGATCGCACGAGGCCTGAGCAAGAGTTCCATTGGATTCGGCCTGTTGCTCGCGTTCTTCGGAGTGGGCGCCGTGCTGGGCGCCGTCGCGCTCCAGCGGGCGCGTTCGTTTCTCTCTTTAGAAAATCTGCTCTCCGCGGCCACCGCCGTCTTTGCCGCGATCGTTCTAGCCACCGGCGTGCTCAAGAGTTTGGCTCTGCTGTGTGTGTTGATGCTCTTGGGAGGCGCCGCGTGGATAGGCTTCATGGGTCTATTCAATACCGCGATCCAGGATCTGGCGCCGGATTGGGTGCGCGCAAGGGTGATGGCGGTTTACCTTCTTACATTTCAAGGCAGCATCGCCGCCGGCAGCGCCATCTGGGGAATTGCCGCGGAGCACAGCAGCGCGCAACGAGCGCTGCTATTGTCCAGCGCCGGAGTCGCTGCATGCTTGTTGCTGCGCTACCCCTGCCCGATGCCGCGTAAGGCGCTCGATTTGACCAACTGGAATCACTGGGGCAAACCCGCGATGTTTATCGAGCCCCAACCGGATCAGGGACCGATCATGGTTACCGTGGAATACAGCATCGACCCCAAGAATGCCGAGCAGTTTCTCGCCGCGATCTACAAGTATCAGCGCATCCGCAGACGCGACGGTGCAACTCGCTGGGGCATCTTCTTCGACTCCGAACATCCGTACCGTTACCTGGAAAGCTTCCTGGTGGATTCGTGGGCGGAGCATCAGCGCCAACATGATCGATTCACGGTGGCCGATCGAGAGTTCGAGGAGCAGGTAACAAAATTCTCGGTGCACCCGTCAAAGATTCGGCATTTCATTTATGCCACGAGGCCACCCTCAGATTAAGAGGTCCTAGTCCTGGCAGAAACGCCGTGTGCCGTTTGGGGCGAAAAATTGTGGCTGCTGGAATGGCGCTCATCGCCATCGAATTGCATCATACCTATCAGTTCGGCTCGAGGTGTCCGAACCAAGCGAATGAATGAACAGGAGAGGAAATGAAGACCGATCTCGATACCATGCAAATACCGATGCAAGTGGGCAGCGAAATTCGCATCAACAACTTGGGCGAGGTTGCCATTGGCAATCCTGAATTGGTGCTGGCCAATGAGCCGCATGCCGTCGGCGCCGTTCTCTCCTACCGCTTCGATGCGAAGACCGGAGAGCACATCCTGCGCCTGCTGCATCCCGAGGCGCATCTGAAGCGCGCACGAGCTCAGCGCAGCGGCGGATAGCGGCGTAAGAGGTGCCAAAGCGGATTCGGCGAGATTCGCGGAGCCGAATAACAACCGCGGCTAGGTTCGACGCACGATCAGGCAGGTAATGTCGTCGTGCTGCACGGCGGCGCCTACAAATGCGTCCAGGTCCTGCATCAGGTTGGAAAGCGTGAGCGCCGATCTTTCCCCACCGGTCTTTTCCAGCAGCGACACCAGCCGCGGTTCCCCAAATTCCTGGTTATCCTCGTTTCTCGCTTCGGTCACGCCATCGGTATAGATCACCAACAAATCACGAGGGGCCAGACACGTGGTTCCGGTCTTGTAGTCTTCGTTTAGCTCGATGCCCAGCGGAATATTGTCGGACTTCAAACGCTCAAAGGCGCCATTCTCGCGCTTCAGAATCGGCGGATTGTGACCCGCGCAGAGATAGGTGAGCTCACCGGTCGCCGGATCCAGTTCCGCGAGGAAGGCGGTGGTGAAGCGGCCATTTTGACTATTCGCGCAGACCTGCCGGTTCAAACCTCGGACCAGCTCCGCCAGTGTTCCGCTCGCACCCCCCAGGGCCCGCAAACTTCCTTGGAAGGTGGCCATCAGCATCGCCGCGGGAACGCTCTTACCGGAAACGTCGGCGACTGCCATCAATAGCGGACCGTCGAAGGCGCGGCGGAAAACGTCGAAATAATCGCCGCCGATGGTTTTGGCCGGGCGGGTCACAAACGCGAGATCGACTCCGGGAACGTCGGGTGCTCTGCGGGGCACCAGCCAGCGCTGGATTTCATGGGCGATCTCGATGTCTCGCTGCATCGAGATGTGGTCGGCGAGAACCAGGACTAGCAGTATCAGCAGGCCGCCGAATGCGAGAATGAACTCGACCCCACGGGTAAGCAGCAGGAATTGAAAGCCGATCACCGCGAGAAACGCCATGCACATGGTGAGCAGCAGAAACATCCGCCGGGCGGGAGACAGCTTCTTCAGGACGCTGACGAACAGAGCGCCCAAAAGTTTGAACGGCTGCTTCCAGGAATGCTGGTCCTTTCCGGTGAGTCCGGCAAAATCCTGCTTGTAAGGGCGGGAACTCTCGACCGCTTCGGACTTAAATTGGGTCCACAGCTCCTCGATCTCCATGCCGGAGGTAAGGCGGTGCCAGCCGTCTTGCGAGCGCCACCAGGCCCGCCGCGAGCGAAGTTTCAGCTGAACGAAAGATCGCTTGATCTTGGCAACGCAGGAGTCAAACGCGGTACGCCATTTATCAAACACAGACGAACGCCATGTAATGAGTATACGTCAACGCCTCGGGGAACCCGCGGAATCGCCGATCGTTGCGGACGAAGGATTACCGGCTCGCGCGAACGATTCTTAACAACGGCGTTAGGCGCCACACCCGCCCTTCGCAGAATCGGCGAAGAGTGGGCGTCCGGAAAAGAAAAGATAAGTGCGTAGAACTGTAAAACCGGCGGTCCGAGAAACAATTACTGGGAATCGCTGGAAGGCACCAGCCCACGATACTTCAGCATCGGCTGGATGCTGGGCTCATGCCCCAGCCAGGCCTTGAACATTTTCGCGAGGTCTTCGGTGTTGCCGCGGGAGAGCACCATGCGGCGAAAGCGATCGCCGTTGGCCCGAGTGAGCCCGCCGTTGTCCAGGAACCACTGGTAGGCATCGTCATCCAGCATCTCACTCCATAGATAGGCGTAGTAGCCCGCGGAGTATCCGTTGGACCAGATATGCAAGAAGTAGCTCGAGCGATAACGCGGCGGCACATAGCTGAGCGACAGGTGGGTCTTTTGCAACGCCGCTTGTTCGAATGCGTCGGGCTGTTCCAGGGGTGCGCTGGCCGCAAGGATGTGCCACTGCATGTCGAGTTCCGCCGCCGCGAGCGTTTCCGTGAGACCGTAACCTTGGTTAAAAGTTTCCGCCTTCTTTATCTTCGCGACGAGCTCCGCCGGCATCGCTGCGCCAGTCTTATAGTTCTTGGCGTAGTGATCGAATATCGCCGGATACCTCGCCCAGTGCTCGTTGAACTGTGAGGGAAACTCGACGAAATCGCGCGGCACGGAAGTGCCGGAAAGGCTGGGGTAATTGGTATCGGCGAACATACCGTGCAAGGCGTGACCGAACTCATGAAACATGGTAGTCACGTCAGTGAAGCTGATCAGCGCCGGCTCACCAGGAGCGGGCTTCGGAAGATTGGCTACGTTGTAGATCACCGGCTGGTTGCCGAGCAGCTTCGATTGCTCGACCAGGCTATCCATCCAGGCCCCGCCATTCTTGTTATCGCGCTTGAAATAATCGCAGTACCACAGCGCCATCGACTTACCATCCGCATCGAAGACTTCGAAAACCCGCACGTCTGGGTGGTACACCGGAATGTCTTTGTGCTCTTTGAAAGTGAGGCCGTATAGCTGGTTGGCCTCATAGAACAAACCATTCTGGAGTACGTTATCCAACTCGAAATACTGGCGCACCTCCGCTTCGTCCAGGTCGTACTTGGCCATGCGCACCTGCTCCGAGTAGAAATTCCAGTCCCACGGCTGCACCGCAAAGCCGCCCTTCTGTGCGTCGATCACCTGTTGAATATCCTTGGCTTCGCCGGCGGCTTTGGCGGTGGAGGCGGGAACCAGCGCATCCATGAATTTGAGAGCGGCGTCCGGGGTCTTGGCCATCTGATCTTCGAGGGCCCAAGCGGCGTAATTCGGAAAGCCCAGCAGCTTGGCTTTCTCGGCACGAAGCTGGGCCAGACGGGCAATGGTGTCGCGGGTGTCGTTGGCTCCGCCGCGTTCGGCGCGCTCCCACGAGTTGTTAAAGAGTTTCTGGCGAGTGTTGCGGTCTTTGAGGGCGGCGAGCGAAGGCTGCTGGGTAGTGTTCTGCAGGGGGATTAGAAAGCCCTTCTGCCCACGGCCCATCGCGGCCTGCGCGGCGGCGGCGATTTGTGCGTCGCTCAAACCCGCCAACGCCTGTTGGTCGGCGGTGAAGTAAGCGGCGTCCTTGGTGGCGACAAGGAGCTTGGCACGGAAGGCGTTCTCCAGCGAAGATTCCTCTTCGTTGAGCTTCTTGAGCTTCACTTTGTCACCGTCGGAGAGGTTTGCGCCCGCGTGCACGAATTTCTTGTCGTAAAAGTCGACTAGCCGCTGCGATTCAGGGTCAAGCCCGAGCCAAGCGAGCTGCTTGTAGATCGCTGCCACGCGTCGGTACAACTTGGTATTCAGGAAGATGGCGTCCGAATGCGCGGCCAATTTGGGAGCTTCGATCTCTTGCACTTTTTCCAACTCGGGGTCGGTGTTCGCGCCGGTGACTGCATTGAAGGTGGCGTAGGCGCGATTGAATAGCTCGCCGGTCTTTTCCATGGCCACGATGGTGTTCTCGAAGGTGGGCGGGGCGGGATTGTCCGCGATCTTGGTCATCTCCTCGATCTGCTGGGCCATGCCCGCTTCAATCGCCGGCTGATAATCGCTGTCCTTAATTTTGTCGAAGGGCGGGGCGTGAAAAGGCAGGGTACTCGCTTTGTAGAGTGGATTGCTCGGACCGAACTTGGCATCGGAAGCCCCGGCAACCACGACACCACAAACCGGTGCGATAGCGACAGCAGTAAGCAAAACGTAGCTCCAAGACGGCATTGCCTTCATAGTTGTTGGTCGTATGTTATCGGTCACGAATCTCGTCCCCCCGTTGTTCCGAGTATATATGGCTGATTCTCACCGGCAATCACAAAACTGGACGCTTGCCGTACTTTCGATCGATTGTGACTTAGCAAGAGAATGCTGCTGGCGGGAAGAATAAAGAGAGAGCTTTTACTCTTTGTTTGGCCCGCGCCCCTTCGCATCTCAATCACTTGTCCTCAGGGCAAAGGACGGCCCACCTACTCTCTCGGTTTCCCCTAACTAGCCTTGTGAATAGTACCCCGGTTAGTGTTTAATACCCGCAGGAGGATTCATGGACATCGTAAAGGCACTCAAGCAAGAAGAAGCGAAGTTGGAAAAGCACGCGAAGAACGCAGCGAAGCACTTAGCTGCGGTTCGCGACGCTATCAAGGCGTTCGGCGGCAGTTTGACCGCGGGCGCGAAATCGGTGGCCGGCAAGAAAAAACGGAAACTGTCAGCGGCCGGGCGAGCCAAGATCTCAAGGGCAGCGAAGTTGCGCTGGGCGAAGGTTCGTGCGGCAAAGGCCAAAGGCGCCAAGGCCGCGTAGAGGCAGCACCATTGGAGGAGCGTAACTCGATCTATTCCCAATGGCCTGAACGAAGTTACTCCTGCTACGGGCGTATCCTCGAAAGGGATGTCGAAGTAACCGGGATTTCCAAGGGCCTTCACTTAGGTCGACTCCCATTGCAGTATCCGGATCCTGAAAGAACCAGCGGGCCGCAGTCACAGACCGCGCGAGGTCGTGTGTCTGCGGCCCTTGGTTAGTTCATCAGTGTTTTTTCGGGGGTAAATATTTCTTGTCGATTTTGGCGATCACCACGTAGTTCGGGTCGACCATTTCGGTGAGATGAATCGCCGCCACTTCCGAGAGCAGTTCGTAGGCGTCGAGTTCAGACAAGCCGTAGTCGTTGTGAATCCACTGGACCAGCTCGGTAAACGCAATGCGCAAAGCGTCGTCCACTGGACGGTAAATTCCGGCGGCCATAATTTCGTTCTGATTTTCAAACCGCGGCCAATCAATTTTCCGCCCTTTGCTCACCGTAACGCGCAGGCGAACGTGGAGCGGAACTTCGATCGCCGTACCCGCAACTTCTCCGTCACCCATGGCCGCATGGCCATCGCCGATATAGAGGAGCGCGCCGGGCACATTCACAGGAAGATAGAGGGTATTGCCCACGCTGACCTCCGGAGCATCCATATTTCCGCCGAATTCCGCCGGCACCACGGAGCTTCTGGCTTCGCCGCCAGAGGGAGCTACACCGATACATCCGAGAAAAGGGTGCAGCGGAATGTCCACGGAAAATTTGGTATCCTGCGCTTCAAACGTCGCGGTGGCTTCGTTTGGGTGGATCGGGTAGAGCCAGATGCGTTCCGGCAACGGCGGATTGATCATCGGTGTGTAGTTCGTCGAATTGATCGCGCCGAACCCGGGAGCAAACGCGCCAACACCCTGCGGCCCGTTCACCTCCAGGGTAAGAAAATCGATGGCAATGGTATCGCCCACCTCGGCGCCCTCGATATAAAACGGTCCGGTGAGGGGATTATCGCCTTTGGCCATTGCCAGCGTGTCGCCCGGTTTTTGAATCGCCCCGCCAAAACAATCGATGGTGTTGGTGTCCAGGATGTCGCCCGGGGCGAGTCGCGCGACCGGTTGAGCGACGCCGAAATCATATTTCATGGTGCTCAAGGTCGCTTGGTATTTCACCACGTGCGGCGCTGTGCTTTGTGCATGCAGCGCGCACGGGAACGGCATGACGGCAAGAACCAATATCCACAATCGACTTCGCATCGGCGAATCCTCCAGCAAACCAGCAAAACCCATAAATGTTTCGCGGCAGTCTGCCCTTCGGAATTTCTGTTTTGATTTCCCCGGACGACAGGTAATGTACACCGAGCCTCAATGCGCATTCAATTATTCCGGCCAAGTGCGCCGCCAACGCAGCATTCGCGGGCGCGCCCGCACGAACGACGATCCAACCCGATTCGCTGGCCCCCGCCCCGGCCACGAATACCATCAAACGGGTGAATATGTTTTCCTGCGCACAATGAAAATGGACGCCATGTAAGTGAGGAGTATGAAGATGATCGTAAACAAGCTGTGCCGTAGATCGCCGATGACCGATCCGAGCAGGAAAGCTGCCGAGGCGGCCAGGACGACTATGGTGCTCCATGGAAACAGCCAGGCTTTATGGGGCCTGGGAAGAGCGGGCTCACGTTTCCGCAGGACTAACAATGCTACGAAGCCCGAGAGGTAGACAGTCACGATAAGTATGGAGTTAATCGCGATCAAGGTTTCGAACGTGCCGGTGAGAACCAGGCAGATACTCGCGAAGGTACACAGAAAAAGAGCCACGGTGGGGGTTCCACCTTTGTTGACGGAGGTCAAGCGTTGAGGGAAAAGTCCGTCTCGTGCCATCGCGAAGAGGACGCGAGGTATCATCAAGAGGGCCGCGTTAATCGCGCTAATTACGGTAACCACGGAGAGGATCAGAATGAACTGCCTTCCGTAGCTGCCGAAAATTAACAGCGCAGCGTCAGCGGCTGGCGCCACCGACCCCACTAGACGTTGCATGTGCAAAACATGAACTAAGGCAGCGTTCACCAGCAGATAGATGACCGTGCACGAAAGCACGGTGCCGAACATCGCGCGCGGCAGGTTGCTGGACGGATTCCGGTCTTCTTCTACAAAGTAAATCGGCGCGTACCAACCGCCATAGGTGACGATCACACCCTGCAGAGCCAAAACGATGCCGAGAAACAGGCTGTGGTTTTCTCCTAACAAATTGGCGGCTACCGAAGGCCCAGTGGCCGCAGCTTTGGGCGCAATGGTGAAGCACGCGACTACCAGCACCAGAAGGCCAAGAGCTTTGGCCAGACTGGTGAGCGCCTGTACCCGGCTGCCCGCGCGCAGGCCGAGCCAGTTCAGAAAAGCAAGGAAACCCAAACCGCCGACCGCGACAAATCGCAGGTGCTCCGCGAGGCTGGGATACAGTCCGGCGGCAAACTCCCCCAGTGCGATCGCCAGATACGCAGTGGCGATCGTCGGGATCATCGAGTCACAACAGCCGATGACGAATCCAATCTTCTCCCCGAAAGCTCGGCGCGCATAGACATACCAGCCACCTACGGCGGGGAGCATAGTGCCGAGTTCGGCGACCGAACTGCTGCACAGCAGTGTGTAAGCTCCCCCCAACGCCCAAACCAAAAGGACCAGCGAGGCGCTCCCCAGGTGGCTTGCGACGGTGCCAGGGGTGCGGAGAATGCCGGTACCGATTACGGTTCCGACGCCGACGGCAACACCAAAGCCCGCGCCGAGTATGCGCAGCAAGTGTCCGGTTCCACGTCTCGCGTGACTGGTGTCGGCGTGAATGGAACCTCTCCCTGGCTCGCCGCTCACTCGGACTACCACAGATTTTCGTTTTGGAATCGGCGGTGAAAGCGCGAGGAGCTTACATGAGGGGTGAACACCGGTCAAATCCGGCTGGACCAATGGCAGCGGAAGCGATCTCGTTACTCTCTCTTACTATCGACTTGACAAACAGCGAGGTTATCCAAATAGAAGGATGACAATTTATTTTCCAGGGGCGCGCGCGCCTCCGCGAAATAGTGTTTTAGCACTATTGCGGATGGCACGGACCGGGCACATTGTGCCGCTTGCGTTCCGAGACTTGTTTCCGTTGAAGTGCGGTCCGCAGTGGTAGCGGTGGACACCTCCGACGCCACCACCGGAGAATCGCTGGGTTCTACGACCATCACTACGCTTCCCCTGGCGACCCGGAACTTTCAGCATCGACTCACGCTTTCCGCCGGAGCTTGCTCCGACCTAAACAGCGCTGCCGCGCTAGGCCGCGGGCAGGTTTACATCCATGTGAACGGCGGACGCGAGGACAACAATAATTATCTGATTGAGGGTGTCTCGGTAGCGGACTACGCCTTTGGCGAGCTCACTTTCACACCGCTACCCAATCCCGATGCCATTCAGGAATTCAAGGTCAGCACCAGCCTGTTATATTCTGCTGCACCACCACCTTGCGCAGAAAGAAGTCGCCGACATCCAGTGCGGTGTTGCCAAAGTACTCTCAAACGTCGCCATGGAAGTCTGCGGCCCCGCTCTTGAGGGTGGCGTTGATGTTGCAAGAGTTTCAAGCTCGGCGAGCGGCAGACTTTGCGGTTCCGGACAGACTTCTTCAACCTGTTCAAACACCCGTCGTTCGCCATTCCGGTCGCGCCGGTGGTTTCGCTTGCCGGAGCATCCGCGCCGATCACCTCGGAGATCAGTACGCCGCGATTGATCCAGTTTTCACACAAGTACTCGTTTTGAGGCAAGCGGAATAGGCGGACCGCGCGCTTGCCGAAGATAGGGGCGGCCATTCGTGACCGCCCATCTTCAACATGGAAGGGTCATAAGTTCTCAGCTAGTTTTGCCCGCGGAACGGCAATTTGAGCTTTCGCGCAATTTCCGGAAAGAATTCTCGAAGCACGTCGTATCCGATATCGCTACCCACCGCGTAACCCACGCGCCCGGCCGTCGGAGCAAAGCCCCGCCTGTTTCCCGGGTGATACAAATTGGCTAGTGACGCCGCGGTTATCGTTCCCAGCCATTCCGAAAAATTGAATATCGTCGCGCCATTTTCCCGATGCGCTAAAACCGAGTGCTCGAGCGCGTGGAGCAAACGCGGCCCGGCGTTTCCGTGTCCCAGCCGGTAGTAGCGAGGATCCTCGAAGAAAAGCGTAGGGTAAGCGAAGTCCTTGAAGAAGTATCCGGATGCCTGATCCGCAAGCGAGGCTCCAAACCGCTTGGCGTAGCCCAGCGTGCCTTGGCCGAATTGTGGATCGGAGTTGCGCGCCTGGGACAGCCCGGCGCTGAACGCCACGTCCAAAACCGTCAACGGATCCACGGTTTCCACGACGAATAGCTTGAACTTGTCCTTCACTTCCAGGGTGCAAAGCACCGCGTCCGGTTTGTAGTGCATTGCATTCCCCGGATTCGCCGCCGACCGGCGCTCCAACTTTCGCCCAAACGCTCCAACCACCTTGGCAAATTTGCCATCGTAGTCTTGCCATCGCACCATTGGAGCGGGTTGCACGCACGGCGCCCCCGGGTTCTCCACTACTTGCTCCGGGATCGGGGCCTCTTCCGGAGGAACCGGTTTCGCTTGCGCGGGCGGCCCCGCCGCCGTCGGCGGGGTTGTTTCTTGCGCCCGCGCCACTCCCGCGGTCGCCGCCCAAAAGCTCAGGCACACCAACGCGACGCCGACCGCACGTCTGCGCGTTGTCGTGGTCCGTTTGCTGAATCCGCCCGTCATGCCCGAATCATTTCGCCGCGTCGCTGCCTCGCGGTCGCTACGTCAACGCGAGGGCGGCACATCCGCAATGCTACTCCAGACTGCTCGGCGGTTAGTTGGGATTTTGGTTGGCGGATCGGCTTCGCTCCCGACCTTTTGGTTCGTAGCCATCGAGGCGGGAAATCCAAATTCTTTCGTGTGCGTCGCTTACGGGTATCGCCGCTCTACCCCGCTCTCCTTAAATGTCCGAACGTTGTCCGTGGTAATCCCGGCGACCAAAGCTCCCTTGCCGGAGCGACTTCCGAACGATCCCGCGATGCACATCATCGAAGTCGGTGTCGCGATGTGGCACGGTGGATGAAGGATGGTTTGCGGAAAGTGACCATTGAAAACTTGACCGCCAGTGGAGGCACCTGCGAGCGGGTTTAGGCGTGGCCCTGAAATGGGGCGTCGATGGTGGTCCAAAAGGGCTCCCTGGCCTTCGGACCCGCAATTGGGCACCCTCACGCGGACTCGCCGGATCGCCCCCATGACGCTGTGACCGCAAGCGCAGATCCCTACTTTAGTAGTCCGTAGACTTCAACTTCGCCCCGGACACCGAAATAAACGCGCCCACCAGCAACAACCGGGATGACAAATCGCGTTCCCATCGCCGCGCGGTCCCGCTTACTGTTTTGTTCCGAGCTGTATATCGGTTGGCCGATATTGTTCGCGGCGAATGCATAGAGGACCGCTGGCTGGTCTGGACCGTTCCAGGTTTTGGTCGCAATCGCCCACACGATGGCGTCCTTAGCTCCGTTCGCGGAAACCGATGGTGTTGCGCCAGGATTGTCGAACTTTATGGCGGACGATGCGCTCAGTTTCAACTCACCATTGGCGACGCTGTAGTCGCGCAGATGATCGTCTTCGGACGCGAAGAAAACGTGGTGGTCGTAATACGCCATCGCACCGTAACCGCCTCCAACCATATGAACGCGTTGAATGATGGCATCGCCTTCGGCGTGAAACCTTCCCATTTGATCACGATCGATCACATAGATCTCGCGCCCCTTTGTCGGTTGCAGTAACAAGTGCCGATGAGGCCCTGGCTGATCTGGCAGCAGGAGCGGCCCGCTGGATCCCAAGTCTGCGTCTCGGTCACTCAATCGGGCCTGATCATAGGGCGTAAAGTAATCACGCACGATGAGCGAAGAGCCTTCCAGCGCCACCTTGATCACCGAGTCGCCGAAATCCCGGCCACCGGAGGACGCGTCGAAGGTTCCATTCCCGGTCGGCACGTAAACGTTGCCGCTCGGGTCGGCACCCGGTCCCGTGTCGCTCGCCCAGATACCACCTTCGCTGCCATCCGGCGTGACATTTAGCACAGCCTGCTGCGCGAGGGTGTCCGCATCGTACGCGATAACCCAGCCGTGGTAGGAATTCACATCGCACGAGGACGCCCAGGTGAGATATACCGCGCGCTTTACTAGCAACAGCGAGGCGCGCGGATTCTGGCGCAGGGGGTCGAAACGCACCTGACCGTTGGAGCTGCCATCCCCTTTGCCGGGTACCGAAGCGGAGATTAGTCTCGGCCCGCCAAACTTCTCCACGCCGGTGGTGATCGCGAGCGCGTGCAAATGCTGAAAATATTCGCGGCTGCCGAATGTGTGGCCGATCATCGTCCGGGCGAGCACATACAGGGTCCCGGTTCTTAGGTCGATGACCGGCGTCGAAGTGATGCCAACTTCTGGCTGAATGAATGGGCATTCCACATCGCCCGCGGGTACGGCACCCAAGCCCCGGCTGCGATCGAGGAAACTGACGTGCCACAGCGGCGGGTCGTTGGGACGATCGGCGTCGAACGCATAGACGCTGTCATGTTCCGTCGCGACGTACAACACGTCGTGCGTCCCCTTGCCGGGAACCTCCACGGCCGGTAGGTACAATGGCTGCGCGTATACCGCACCGTCTACTTTGAACGCTCCTAGTTTGCCGAACTGGTTCGCGTTCACGCTCTTTGGCGTTAGGATCTTCTCATTTAGCACGGCACCGCTGCGCATGTTGTCGTACTGCGAGGTGGTAACCTGTGCGACTGCGGTGGTCAAAGGTACGGTAAGCGCGATCACCACCCATGTAGCAGTTCGCCGTTTCATTGGAGTCGTCAAGTGAATGCACCTCCCGCAGCCAGGGTACACCGCTCAGTCAGACTGGGTGATCAGGAAGTTTTTTCAACCAAGATTTTTATCGCCACCTCCCTTCGCCCCTGGGAAATGTTTGCCCGGCATGGCGGCGATCCTTCTGGAATTCTGGCTGACCGTACTGGCCAAACGCGCGCGCGGCCTTTCGCGCACGCTTGGAAAAATCGAGATGGACGGTGACGACGAGATCCAATTCGGGGGAATCTACGCCCAGATGCGGCATTCGCGGTGTGCGGGAATAATTCGGACCACTTCGGCGCGGCGTACGTGAACCGGTTTCGCGCCCGCGCTGACCGGCCGCGGTAAAGCAGCCGGACTCCCAGGTATTCCCAGGCTCTCCTGCGGAAGTTGAGATGAACTTGCAAAATTTACGGTCCAGCCTTGGACCGCCTTCAGACTTCTTGATCGCCCAGAACAAGTGCTCCCGCCCGTGGCGCCGTGCGCTGTGCTAGGATGCGGCTGCTAACGTTTTCCGATCGGCTACGTCCGAGAAGATCGATGAGCAATCTGTCGCAGGACTTCTGCTACGCCATTCGGATGCTCGCGAAGAGTCCGGGCTTTACCGCAGTCGCGGTGCTGACACTTGCGGCGGGCATCGGCGCAAACACCGCGGTTTTCAGCATCGTCAATTCATTCTTGTTGAATCCTTTGCCGGTGAAGGATCCGGCGCACCTCGTGGTGGTTGCCTATCACGACCCAAAAGCTAACTACCCCCACGAGCTGTCCAATACCGATTTCCAGGATTTTCAAGCGCACAGCGAAGTAACTTCCGCGATGACCGCGTTCCTCGTCAATTTCGCGGGCCTCAGTACCGGCAATCGCAGCGAGCGCGTTCTGGTCACCTACACCAAGGGCAATTATTTTTCGTCACTCGGCATTCAGCCCGCCCTCGGACGTCTTTTTCTTCCAGGTGAGGGGGACACGCCGGGGGCCGATCCCGTCATCGTTCTCGGCTACGCCTACTGGATGCGCCGCTTCAACGGAAACCCATCGGTCGTGGGCCAGAGTGTGAATCTGAACGGGCGCCCGGTTACCGTCATCGGAGTGGCGCCGAAAACATTCTTCGGCACGTTTTATATCGTAGACGCGGACGCCTACGCGCCGCTCGGATTGTTTGCCGGCAGCGCAGGCTCGGCGGATCTTCTCACCGACCGCAAGGACCACCAGCTCCGCGTCCTCGGGTATTTGAAGCCAGGCATCTCGATCCAGAAGGCGCGTTTGTCTCTACAACAAACCGCCGACAATCTGGCGCGAGCATACCCCGACACCGACACCGGCCTCCAGATGGACGTGATTCCCGAAGAGTTAGCGCGGCCCGAAGCCTCCTCGGCGAGTTCCTGGCCGCTGATCTCCGCGGTGTTCCTCGGACTCGTGGGCCTGGTGCTGATCGTCACCTGCGTGAACGTCACCAACCTACTGCTTTCGCGTGCGTCCACTCGCGCAAAGGAAATGGCGGTTCGCGCCGCGCTGGGAGCGGGCCGTCTCCGGTTGTTTCAGCAGTTACTCACCGAGAGTCTGCTGCTCTCGTCGCTGGGCGCGATCGGTGGCGGGGTCGTCGGCGTGTGGCTGATGAAATGGGTGGAAACCATTCACCTCCCGGGCGATGCGGCCTTGCGCACCAATCAACCCTTTGACTGGCGTATGTTCCTGTTCGTCGGCCTGGTGGCGGCCGCCTCTGGTCTGCTCGCAGGTCTGCTCCCCGCACTCCGTGCGACGCGAATCGATTTGAACGACACCCTGCGGCAAAGCGGACGCAGTCTTACCAGCGGCGCCGCTCACAACCGCATTCGCAACGTCCTGGTCGTCGCGCAGGCAGCCGGCTCTCTCGTTGTGTTGATCATGGCGGGACTCTTCCTGCACAGCTTGCAGCGCGCGGAAAAGGCCGACCTCGGATTTAAGCCCGAGCACGTTTTGAATCTCACCATGGATGTGCAGGAGCTGGGATACGACGAGCAGCGTGGCACGAGTTTTTATCGCCAACTCGGCAGCCGCGTCCGCGCTCTGCCCGGCGTCCAATCCGCGGCCTTCGCTTACTCCGTGCCCATGGGCTATTACAGCTCGGGTCGCAATGCGCTGTGGAACGAAAGCCAGCGAGGATTGCCTGCGAGCGAGGTCTCGGCCGTGCGCTTCAACCAAGTGGATTCGGACTATTTCCGCGCGATGGGCATCGAAATCATTCGCGGCCGCGCCATCGACGATCGCGACCAAAGCACCACCCCGCTAGTCGCGGTGATTAACGAAAATCTCGCGCAAAAGCTTTGGCCGGGGCGAGACCCACTCGGCCATCACTTCCGCCGCGTGTCCGGCGAGGGGCCGGACATTGAGGTCGTCGGTGTCGCCAAGTACAGCAAAGTTGCCTTCATTGCCGAGAATCCCGCTCCTTATTTCTATGTGCCGCTCAACCAGAACTACACTTCCGTTCGCGTTCTCCACGTCCGTAGCTCGCTTCCGCCTGCCGCGATCGCCCACGAAATCGAAGCCCAGGTTCACGCGCTGGACGCGAATCTACCGGTCTTCGACGTCATGCCCATGACGGAATCTCTCCAGGGCGGAAATGGTTTCTTCTTCCTGCGAATTGCCGCCACGTTCGCCGGTGCTCTTGGCGGCTTGAGTCTCCTGCTAGCGGTGGTTGGCATGTACGGTGTGATTTCTTACGCGGTGAACCAGCGCATCCACGAAATCGGAATTCGCATCGCGCTCGGCGCCCAACAGCAGAACATTTTCAGCATGGTTCTCGGGCAGGGACTGAAGCTGGCGTTCACCGGCCTGGCGATCGGGGTGGCGCTGTCGGTGGGTCTTTCGCGATTCCTCGCCAGCCTGCTCGTCAATACCGGTGCGCTCGACCCCCTCGCCTACGCCTCCGCGGCGGTGCTTCTCATTGCTGTCGCCGTACTCGCCGGTTACATTCCCGCGCGCCGTGCGATGCGCGTCGATCCCATGGTCGCTCTGCGCTACCAATAACCATCCGGCGTTGCGGGGAGCAGAAGTACACCCGGAGTTTCTGTGGCTCTCCATCCTGGCGTTCCGCTCAGCGCAAGGACTCGTGCCCAACTCAATCGGATCAACGTCTATACCATAGTCCTTCGCGGGCCGGAGGGGACCGTCCCAGGTTTTGGTCGCGAGGGCGAACCTATGGTTTACGAGCAGCTAGTGCCATTAGGGAAGGAATCGAAACGGAGACGGTTATCGAAGTTTCCGGCGGTTGCACTCCGTTCTGAATCGCTCTTGCGAGCATATCAATCGCCTGACCTGCTAACGGAGGGATGTGGACCGTTGCAGCCAGCAGTCCGTTGCTCACCCAGGTTTGACCAGCCTTCGGTACACCATCGCAACCCGTGAATGGCAAGCTGAGCCACGCATCGCGCTCCCGCTTGTCGGACATTTCCTCAAATGCCTTGCGCGCGCCCATGGCCATCGAGTCGTCCTGCGCACCAACCAGATCGAACTCCGCCTTTTTCGATGTGGCCAGACACAACCAGGAACAAACTGCTCGCTGAGCGCTTTCTTGCGTCCACCGCGCTTTGAGCGGCCTGACCCGGATATTGGATGGTTTCGTTTCAAGCATCCCAGAAGTACGTTTGTTTGCCGAGGAGCTCTGAGAAGGCCCTTCGATGTAAAGTACGCAGCCGCCATTCGGAAGCAAAGCGGCAAATTGTCGTCCCTGAATTCGTCCAATCTCCACGTGGTCTGAGGTGAGGGTAAAGATGGGTGCCGTCGCGCCGCTACGCAATTCCGAGACATAGTCCGGGGCCCGGTTCAAGACTGCCCAACCCACACCGGCATCCCGAGCCGCTCGGCTCACCCGAGGCAGTGCGTCGCGACCGACCGGTTCAAACACGATGCCGTCAGGCCGCGTCGCAGGATCACGTTGGAGCGCCTTCAAGATTTGTGTGCTTTGGTTTACGGCGTCGTTATCCGCGTAGGAAATCTCCAGAATGATGCCCAATTTGCGGGCCATCTGTTCTGCGGATGCAGCCTGTTCTACTTGGAAGTCGTTCTCGCGGGTGGGAAGCGAAACCAGTATTTTGAGCTTTTTCGTCATGGCAAACGTCAAACCTTGCGTCTCATTGACGATATATCTCCAGGCCATTGTATCTCATGGGAGTCTTCGTCCGTGAAGCTCACCGCGATCACTGCGCTGAACAATCGGATTGTCCGGTGTCTGGCGGTGGACGCAGCTAGGTCGAATCCGATACCAGACCGCAATCCTTGGCGCGTTCCATGGCCGTTTCCACAAACTCGGCGATGTACTTTCCCTTTGCTGTGAGTTCGGTGGTTTCAGAACTTGCCGGTCCCAGCACATATGGAATCTGTCCCGAGTTGCGGCACCACTCCTGTGTCAACCAGCAGGCGATACGCGATGTCCACGTCACCTTTTTTCATCGCCTGACGTATCGTCTGGAGGGCCGGGGTAGTTAGTCCCAGGAATGCCGCGCGGGACCGTTCCATGTGTTCTTTCATTTTCGCGGCGTTGAATAGCAACACCTTGTTGACGGTCCGGCGACGTCGTTTTTCCCTACGGGAAATCTCCCGGACCGACTTACCCATCTGGCGCAGTTGGACGATCCGTTGCTGCTGGGCCATCGGCACGTAGAGGGCTTTTTCAGTACCTTTTCGAGCATTCTGCGGCATTGTCCCGCGGGCAATTCCTGTCGGTGCCGGGGTGGAAGCTGCTGGTGGAATCGCTTTGGTAGCGGGAACGACCGGATCATTTTTGGGCATGCCGTTTCTCCGGAATCTCACCACAACACCGGAAACGCAACGACCAATCTTGGTTTCGATTATGGGCGGTATCCTGGTGGTGTCAAACGTTTGGTGGGCGGGGTGTTGCTGAAGGCCATGAAGTAGATGGTCCCGTCGTTCCTGCTCGAGTACTCTACGACGTCCGGATCGCCGACAATTTGTCAGGATCTCTTCTGATGCTTTCCAGAATGAGGGAACCCGCTCTCTGGGACGACGAAAGATATCAGCAATCGGCAAGGACCGCCGCCGAAAGCATCGGCATTGGCGGACGATCAACGGCCGCAACCGCCTCCAGTCCGATCCAGGCTGCCAACTCCTACTTTATTCGCTCATCCAACCGAACAGTGACCCTCTCGCCCACTTCCTTACCGATGATTCGCCTGATTTCCGCTTTTATTGGCAGCATATGTGTCCCATCACCCATCGCCATGAACGAACTTCGGAATGGACGACCGTCGATACTGCCCTTGACCTTAACCAGTCCGCGAGTTCCAAAGAATTTGACGGACTCAGGCCAGACCACATAAGTCCATCCGCCCTTCTTCGGACTCTTCTGCAATTTGGCTGTGAACGTAGTTCTCATTAGGCAAATATTTTACCGCATTGACCCTCGCCGGGGTACCGACCGTTCTTCTGGACAATTTTCGGCCATACCCAAATCGGTGGCAATGTTGTAACTTAAATCGGATTTTGGATGTGGGCTTAGTGCCCACCGCTCGAACAGGAACACTATATCGCCGGAGGCTTCCCGTTGAAGAAGGTATTCCCGTTCACCGCGCCCAAGGCAAATTATCATTGTGACGCGGCCATTCTCTGGTGCTTCGACAATCGCTTTGAACTAACGGTTCGGAATTTTCTGCACAGCGTCGGCGTGGTCCACTCCGACTCCATCAAAATCGCTGGTGGAGCAAAGTGCATAGCCTCTCCTGATCACGACAGCAGCCGCGAATTCGTTTTGCAACAGATCCGCTTGTCCATGCGCCTGCACGGAACTACCCGGGTGATGCTGATGTTGCACTCGGATTGTGGCGCGTACGGAGGCTTAGCTGGCGGCTTCAGCGGTGATTCCATGGCGGAAGCCATTCATCACTGCCAGGAATTACAACGAGCAGCCGCCAATCTAACCGTCGCCATTCCGGGCATCGAAGTGCAAACCTATTTCGTCGATTTCGAGGGGGTTTGGGCTACCCACGCCACTGCCGCCAAAGAAGGACCTTCCGATTCACGCGAGCAGGATCCGCCGCAAATCCAGGCGAAAGCCTCCAGCTCGTTCTGCTAATCGCGTGCAAAAACAGGACGTGCAAGAAGGAAGGGCCCTCGGTAGACAGGCGGCCCCACCGCCCGCCCGGCATGATTGTCGGCAGAACGGCATAGCGCCCACTCGACAAAAGGGTCTTGCGAGTTCGAATTGACTGCGCTCGGCCAACCAATCTTGGGTATTCTTCCTCCGGCTAGGCATTTCCAAAAAGCATCGAGTTTGCGGGCCAAAAAGCGACAAATGCCACGGGGATTGGGGCCTGGAATCTCTCTAGCCCGCGAGGTGTCGTACCAAGTGGGCGATTTTTCTCTGCAGGCAGCTTGGACAGTTCCCTTTACGCGCTACACGCTGCTCGTGCTAAGGTGCTGAGGTTGTTTATTGTTTGCATACCATTGAAGGTCCCATCCATGGCTCAGCAACCACGAGTACCGGACACTGAATTGCAGCGCTCCGCAATGAAGAAGCTCAGCTTCTTGGTTGGAAAATGGTTGGGAAAGGCTCGCATTCTGCGCGGATCTGGTGAGCCTCTGGAACTGGTCCAGACCGAAGAAGCCCAGTACAAGCTGGACGGGTTAGTTCTGATGATAGAAGGAATCGGGCGCAGCAAAACCGACGCAAAGGTCGCGCTCCAAGCGCTGGGAGTTGTTTTGTACGACGACGACACTGGAACATACCACATGCGCGCCTACAACGACGGTCGCTATCTGGAGACCGAGTTGAAACTAGCCGACAACGGCGAAGGGTTTACGTGGGCGTTCGTGTTGGGAGAAATCAAGACCAGCTCCGTGTTGCGAATTGATGAAAAGGGGCAGTGGAAGGAATCAACTGATATAACGATTGGCTCTCAGCCTCCACGGAAATTTATTGAACTCACCGTTATTCCCCAGAAGTAGCTTGGCTCAGCCGATCAATTCACTTAGCAGCGATCGCGCGGTGCGCTTCCTCTTGTAACTATATTATGTGATCCCTAATAGTTGCCTCTAAGGCTTCTCTCTTGTTTGGTCAGTTATCCAGTTCGTCTCCCACGTTTTTCCCCCATCGGCAGAAAACGATTGCTCGAAGTGTGGCGAATTCGTTGTGACGCCTGACCAGACGAATCGGGCATAGATCGCTCTACCCTCATACACTTGTTGGTTATAGAATTCCCCTTGTCCGTTGCTAAACTGTCCGACCATGGGATTCTGCTCTAGGACTCCATCGGCCCCGTTGACCCAGTAAATGCTCCACTGATGGGACTCCGGGTTGTAAAGACGCAGCGCCAAACCCTGAATGTGTATGTGCTTGTCCGCGCTTTCGACATTCATTTCTTCTACTTCTGCACGCCCGTCCAAAACCTTCCGACAGACTGTGGTCCCGTCGAATTCCACCCATTCAGTGGAGCCTGCTAACCGCCGCTTCAATCGTTTGAGGTGAAATTTCCAAGAGCCAACGAGGAAGTCAAAATCGTGTTGCCCATCTCGTTTGTCGGACACACTCTGTTGGGCACTAGCCGTCCCGTTCTGTCCCCGCGCTCGTTCAGTTAGGAAAATAAACAGCGCACCGATCAAACCAAAGACGAGCAGGCATTTGTATAATTTCATTACGGGCTCCTCTAGTCACAAACTCTTGGGGAGCAGACGATGCTTTTCCCAATGAGCTTCCCATTTGCGCCGCATGAGGGCGATTCCGATGAAGAAGAGCGAAGTCCGCTTCCACAGAATGGTGGCTTGTGGGAGGAGAAAGGAGAGTGCAAAGTCCAATCCCAGGGCGAGCCAAAGGAGAAGCATGATCAGCCTGAAGGAGCCTCGATCGCGAGCCTTTGCGGTATCGCGGGATCGTTTGGTTCTAGACCCGATGGTTTCCAGCACGATCCACGATGCATAGGTAACCCAGAAGAGAATCGCGTAGGCGGGTCCACCGGAAAAGGGCAAGGGATGCAATCGAGCGTCTCCCAATCAAAAACAAGCAATTGTACGCTTCCAGGCATGGACCGAGGTAGCCCGTCCGCAGTCTACCCAATTTCCGGATTGCCGTTTATTAGCGGCCAATTCTTTGAATCACACCCCTAAATAGCCCTAGCCAGCAAGCTGTATTCTCTTCCAGTTGGATTTTTGCTTCAGGAGGAAGGGGCTCGGCTTCCGGCTGCGATCTTGACGGGTCAACGCCGGAGGGCAAAGCCCCGATGAGCTACGATTCTGTTTATCCCACTTTGCATTCCGTCGCACAAGCTCGAAACGGATTGGGCCGCGAGCTGCGCCGAAGTCATCGTGCGGCGATGCCCGGTTTGTGAGCGCGATTCGATCATCGGCCACGGACGCCGTCGCAAGCAAGCGCATGACGAAGACCACGATTGGATCGGGATTCGGCGCGGTCGCTGTCCCGGTTGCGGGAAGACCTTCACCTTCCTGCCGCTGCTTTCTCCCCCTTACACTCAGTACAGCTTGCTGGTTCGCTGTCAGGCATTGCGGCGGCGCTTTGTAGAGCACTGTTCCTGGGAAGAGGCGACGCCTGCACTGAAGGACCCGAATCGGACGCCCGATCCTTCTACGCTCCGTCGCTGGGCCCAGCATCTAGACCGCTCCCAACCGGCTCTTTCCTTTCTCCAGCAAACACTCGAGCGTGTCACTCACTGGCTGGCGCCTGGTGATCCAGCCGATCACCAAGCTGGGCCTTTGTCCTGGCTGACTCCGGTTTTGCAAATTCTCTGGCCCTTGCGGCTCTGAGAAAATTTCTCCACCCACCATCCTTGCCTGGAAATGCTGGCCACAGTCTCCTACGCTCGCCTCCCGAGGCAAAACTGCGTCGTGGGCGAGGACCTCGAAAAATTGAAACAGCGCCTTTCGCTGCTCGATTATCTGCGGCAGCAGAATTGGGTCGCCCGGCCCGCCGCTCACGGCGACGAGTTCGTCGGACTCTGTCCCCTGCATCCAGAAACCCGACCTTCGTTCTATGTCAACGCCCGCAAGAATCTCTTTTACTGTCACGGTTGCGGACAGGGCGGCGATCTCCTTCGCTTTGTCCAGCGGTCCCGTCATCTGTCCTTCCGCGAAAGCCTCGCTTACCTCGACCAGCAAAGCGCTCTCACCGTTGACCCGGTGGCCGTCCTCGAGCAAGCAGCCACGTTCTATCAGCAACAACTCGATCGCTACCTCGAGGCACTGCGCTATCTTGAGCAACGAGGACTGCGCGATCTTGCCCTGATCAAAGAATTGCGCATCGGTTATGCCCCTGGTGGGAGCTTGCGCCGGCATCTCACCGCTCAAGGTTATTCTTACGATCTCCTGCAGCGACTCGGCCTGCTCAACCCACAAGGCGGCGACGCTTTCTACCGGCGCGTCATCTTCCCGTGCTGCCGAGGCGGACGTGTCGTTAACCTCTACGGCCGCAGTACCGGCGTCTCCTTCGCCCATCGATTCCTACCCGGCTCGAAGGGTGGCTTGTATGGTTGGGAACAGGTTCAACAATGCCCCGAGGTCATTCTCGTCGAGGGGCTGTTCGACTATGTCGTGTTGCGGCAGGCCGGTTTTCGCCATGTCACCTGCTCCTTGGGCACGCACCTGAACGCCTGCCAGTTTCAACAGTTGTGCGACCACCCGCGCACGATCTATCTCACGTTCGATGTCGACGCCAACGGCAGCGGCCAACAAGCTTCGCAACAGCTCGCACATCGTCTTCGGCCGCAAGGCATCGTCACTCGCCGCGTCCTCCTGCCCGATGGCCACGATCCGAACTCCTTCTTCGTCCAGGGCGGTGACGCGCGACAGTTTCACTCTCTCCTGGAGGCTGCTCAGCCATGAAGTTCTGTGTGATCTACCAGCAGACTTCTCATAACGCACAAAGCCCGGTTCGTGTCGTCGAGCAGGCCACCGGCCGCGGGGTCAGCTGGATCAATCGTTACTTGGATCGCGAATATGTTCGCCGCCTGGCGAACACCACTCTGTGCACCTATGCTTACAATCTGCTGCACTTTATGCGCTGGTGGGAGAGTGTTCACTACACCGGCGACATTAGGGAAGGTGACCTTACCGAGTCCACGCTCCTGGACTATGTGCGCTTCCAGTCCGGCCAACAACCGCGACCTTCCCCTTCCGTCATCAATGACCGCGTTGCCGTTGTCGATCGCGCCATCCGCAACGAGTTCCCCGATGCTCCCTGCCAGATCGCCCGCGGCTTTCATCAAGCGTTCTTGCAGCGAAAGCCCATGGGCCTCGGCCGACCGCGGCTGGCCATGAGCCGATTGCGAGTGAAAGTGCCGAAACGCAACATTGTGCCGCTCTCGGTGAATGAAGTGTCGCGCTTCTGGTCCAGTTTCCGCACCGCTCGCGACTTAGCCATCGTGGGCTTGATGCTTCTGCAAGGGCTGCGGTCCGCCGAAGTATTGGCTTTGAATCGGGACGACGCGTTGCTTTCCGAAGCCCAGCTTCGCGTTCATGGCAAAGGCAACAAATTTCGCTTCCTGCCACTGGCGCCAGAAACCGTGCAACTGCTCGAACATTACCTACGCCTGGAACGACCGAATCCCTGCTCCGCTGCACTGTTCGTCTCACTCAAAGGACGCGTGCACGGAGCTCGCATGACCCGGGCGGGATTGCGGTCCTTATTTCGCTTCCATCGCCAGACCACTAGCATCAACCTCGCCAACCCCCATCGCTTTCGACACACCTTTGCTTCCGACATGATCCGCGCCGGGATGAGCCTGCCCGCGCTCATGCAGCTGATGGGTCACGCTGATATCCAAACTACGCTCATCTACGTGCAAGTAACTCCACAAGACGTCTACCTTGAGTATGCACGTGCCGTGGCGCAGCACATTCGTCCCCTGCCGGTGACCGCCTCTTGAACCGCCCTCCGCTCCAACATTCTCTGGCTCCGCTGTTCGACCGCGCGATCGATTCCTTCTCTGTTTCGCTCAGTCCCGACACGACTCGTCACTACCGTGGGACCGCCCGCAATTTCTTGAGCTATCTCGGCGCTGATCATCCGGAGGTGCAGCGCCTGAACCAATTGCGTCGTGAACCCCACATTCTCGGCTGGATGACTCGCCTGCGTTCGCAAACACCGGCGCTCACGACCGCATCCTGTATCAACCTGCTTATCGCTCTGCGCGGCATCTTCAACGAACTGGCTTGGACCGAACAGCTTTCTGAACTCGCTCATCTGATCCGCCGCGAAGACATTCCGCGTCTCCCGCGGAGACTTCCACGTCCGCTTACGGCAGAACAGGATGAACTCCTGCAGCAGGAATTCCTCCGCCGCAACGATCTGGGTGGCAATGCCTTTCTGCTGATTCGCCATACCGGCATGCGCATCGGTGAGTGTGCCGATCTATCCTTCGCCTGCCTGCGCTCCACCGGCCCGAATCAATGGGCCGTTCACGTGCCGCTCGGCAAACTCAAAACAGAACGTATGGTCCCCGTGGATTCCTTTGTGGGTGCACTCGTCCGACGCCTCCAATTCTTTCGTTCCCTGGATCCCCTGCCTGCCGATGGACGGCTCCTGGCCCGTCCGCGCAGCAAAGAAGCACTCGTTCGTCAACTCCGCGATTACTTGCATCAGGTCTGTCACGCGCTCGGCCTTTCCACCCGCATCGTCCCGCACCAGTGTCGACATACCTATGCGACAGAAATGCTTCGAGCTGGTATGGGTTTTCCCGCCGTGATGAAATTACTCGGCCACACTTCCCCAGAGATGACCATGCGCTATCTCGACGTGACGCTGACTGACCTCCAGCGAGAATTCCAGGTAGCTCGTTCCAAACCTCGCCATCTTGTTCCACAGCCGAAGATGCCGTTCACTCCCCGAGCCGGCCTCGATGGTCTGATCGATTCTTTGCTCGGCGCTCAACATGTCCTCGAGATGTTCCGCCGGACGCTGCCGAACGGCACTTCCCGCCGCCTCTACCGCCTCTCCAACCGGCTCACCAAAATCGTTACCGAAGCGCGCAAGCTAGTGACGCCCTGAGAATGGGCAGAGATTGGCCGCTAATGCCGACGATGATCCAGGAGCTGGCCAGGCCACGCAATACCAGGTGGGGTTTTCTCCATCGTCCGGTTCGCAGAACGCGTGGATGAGCGTTTCTAATGCCGGATGTTCGCCATGTAGGCGATTACTACACAGGGGTTCGCGTTTAGATCTGAACGGGAACTAGCAGTGGCCAAGCACGCCAGACAATGCACCACTCTGTCGATCACCTCGTGTCCCAAAGAAACCCGGAAATCACACCTCCTTCGGCAGGAAGGGGGTTTCGACCAGGTACCGATGCGGCCGATTGGGGTCGACCAGCACGTCGAGCATCTTCCCGGGGATGTAGTTGGTGGGATCGAACCAAATGTTGGCACTATGGAAAATATGGATCTGGTTGCTGGCCGGATCCAGCCACTGGCAGACAATGCGATACGGATTCGCCCCGTTGACTTCAAGCGACTTGTTCAGTTCCACGCGCGTGAACTCCGCCTGGATACGACGCCCGTTCTGCTCCAGCCAAACATTCGTGCGGGCGCTGATGCCCTTCCATATCACGGCCACCGCTCCGAACGAGCAAAATATCACGCCCATAGGGAAAAGGATTGTGGGCAATAGCCACAGCTCCGAGAACGATCGGATGTAAGCGTGGTAGGGCTGCTGCGGGTCGTAAAGTATCGTAACCGGCTCATTGACGCGATAGGCAGGCGGACTCGAACCGGTGTTGGTGATAAAGGAGATCTCCTGGCCGTCGGTGGTGCGGAAGCGAATGCGCGGATAAAAGGCCCAGTGGGTGCTGTTCGACGACTGTGAGCGACTCTCGTGCCAGACGTTCTCGGTAACCACACCCGGCACGGAGATAGCGGTGGCGAGGAAGTGGCGGGTATGTTGGATGGCCACAACGCCGCCGATCAGCAGCCCCACACCTACCACGGCAAACACGCCAAAAAATAGGCGCAGGATTTTCAAGCGGAATTTCCGATTTGGACACCTAGCTCGCGCATCCTAATACTCCCTTCGACCACTACGCCTCTCGGTAAAACAACCGGGTGTGTTTACTCTCCCTACCGACGGTGCCAAATACCTTACGGCATCACAGCTGCGTCGAGCATCCCCTTGGACGTGTAATCGATGGGCACCACACGATACCGGTAGATCATGCCGTGATCGCCCACTACATAACCGCGGTCCGGCGTTGGCAGGCTGAACCCATTTACGCCCGTCGGAAAGTGAACCTGACGGGTCGTCCAGTGTTTTCCACCGTCAGTAGTGTAGGCCCACGTTCCGCCCAGGCACGACCAACCTACTTCCTGGTCGGCGAATTTGATCTTCGGGTAAGTCGTGTTGAGCTGCGCAATGACGCCCTGCCAGGTCTGGCCTCCATCCGTCGTTCGATCCAACTTGCCGCCGGAGCGAACCTCGTAGCCGGTGTTTGCGTCCAGGAAGAACAGATTCCAGACCCGTTGATCACCCGATTCCTCCGGTCCCACCAGCACGTTCCAGGTGTGTCCGCCATCTTCTGTTTTGACCGTGACGCGCTCCTCGCCCACGGCATAACCCACGGTTGCAGTGGGAAAGTGAAAGCTCTCCAGATCACAATCTTTCTCCTGCGTCAATCCGTTGACTTCCATCTTTGCGCGGCAGACGAAGACATCTTTCCAGTTTTGGCCGCCATCGGTGGTCGCCGAAATTTTCCCAGTCCCGTAAGCACGGAATCCTTTCAAGTCGGAAACAAAAAATGCGTCCCCCCGTATGTCCCCGGTGACCTGCTGCCAGGACTCGCCGTCCGTGGTGCGAAATAAAGTGTTCCAGCTTTGAGCCCAACCGTGGGTTGCGTCGGCAAAGAATAGATGTTTGAGCCCTGGGCCTTCGGCGTGCGGATCACCGCCGAGTTCTGCTGTCCAGCTATTGCCCCCATCCTTGGTGTGCAGGATGGTTCCGGCACCACCGGATACCCAGCCTTCCTCTTTACTTACAAAGAAGACATCGAATAGGGGCAAGTCCTCTTTGTAGTTTACCGGTTCCCAGATGGCTTTGAATTTGGGCGGGGACGGCTTTTGTGCAGCGGAAGTTGGTTTTTGTGCCGGCGGCGATCCCGGGGTTTTCGCGGATGTGAGGCTGATACCACAGAGAAGCAGGGGGAGGAGCATCAGGCGTTTCATAAGCCCATCCTGAACTTGGAATTATTCCCCGTTGGTGTGTGAATATCTCATTGCTCCGTACAAGTGGTCCTGCGCTGCGCATAAAAGTAATCCTTGCCGGGGTCAAAATTCAACAGGAATTTTAAGCGTGATGGTGGATCGAAATTTGCGCGCGAGTGCGACTGCCCCCGTTGCAAGAGAAACCGGTAGATAGACAGCCAAGAACGAGCTGTCGAAACGCTGAGCTCGCTCGGGCCCACTCTGGTAGCAAGTTTGTCTTGTCGCGGGCAGGGTAAGCGTGGTGAAGGGTGCGCGAGATACGAGATAGAGGTCCAAATCGGAAATCCCGGGTAAATAGAGGTCAAGGGGGATGGTCTGGGGCTACGCGCGAGCGGCCTCGATTGTTTACTTGCCTTGCACAAATTCTTCGGTGATGTAGATCATGCCATCCTGTCCGACTGCAATTCCGATTCCGACGTGGGTGAAGGCCTTGCTCACGATGTTACCGCGGTGATTCTCCTGAAACTTTGGTTCGTTCATGAAGGCTGCTTCGGCCTTGGCGATGCTCTGTTCCATGGCCAGGTTTTCGCCCATCGAAACCCACCGGACGCCGGCCTTGTTCAAGCGATCCCAGGGCTGCGAACCGTCTGCGGTAACGTGCCGGAAGGCCGCGCCGTTGGCCAGCTGTTGGGCGCGGGCACGGGCCACTTCGGCCAGCTTAGGGTCCCAGGTCAGCCTCTGGGGGTTGGCGCCGGCTTCCGCGGCCTGGGCCGGGGCGGTGCGGTCATTGTTAAGCAGTTGAAACATTTGGAATTCGGCGGAAGCGGTGGAAGCCACTGTGATCGAAGCACTTACTGCCTTGGGGGCCGGTGCCGCAGATACGGTGCGGGCGCTCACGCCGATCATCACGAACAGAATCGTTGCCGCCAGGGCGATGCGGCTCATTCCCTGGTTCACTGTGGTGCGGCTCAGTTCATGTGTGTCGTTCATGAACCAAGGTTACGGTTTACGATTTTTCGTCACTACTGGCCGACTGGGGCTTTGTGGTACAGCTCAGCAGTGCAGGCCAAGCATGGCCGCCGGGCCAGCGCCGAGGGCGCGCATGTTCTAAGGGACAGTTCGCCTTTTGGAGAGCTGAATTGCATTGAGTGGCTATGATCGCGAAAGACAAGAACGGACTTCCAGGTCCTAAGCAGATTTCACGGCGGTTATGCGCGAGAGGTTTGAGGGCGCACCCCTCAAGGGGGGCCTATTGGACGAGCTGCATCCCTGCCGCGTCAACGCGATCGTCGTTACGCTCCCGATTCCCCCTGCACTTCGCCGCTTGAACCATGCAAGCTACGACGGATTCTCGGTGGCGCAAAAGCTCCATTAATTCGTCAAATGGTTCCCGGTGGGCTTCATCGAGTAGAGTCCAGTCGGTTTGAATCTTTCCTTTGAGTAGTTTGCCGAGCTCCGCTATGCGCTCTTCACTGTTAGCCGCCATTACACCCTCCCGTAGGCTCTGCTTTAATTGGTATCGCCATCCTACCTGGGCCGGTGAAATCCAATTTTTCACACTGCATGGCGCGGCGTCTAGTGGTTATAAGGGACAGTTGTTTCAGAAGCGTTACATCTGTTTAGCGCGGAGCAAGTCTTATTCGTGCAGGACGACGCTTAGCAGAGAACTGTGGACCTCGATCTTACCATTGTAATCAATGAAGCCCAGTTTCCTGAATTTATTCATGAACATATTGATCCGGGAGCGCGTTGTCCCGACCATTTCCGCCAGCGTCTCCTGAGATATTTTCGGAAGCATCTTTTGCGGCTGGTCTTGCTTGCTATAACGGGCGAGCAGCAACAGAGCACGAGCTAGCCGTTTCTCAATGGAGTTAAAGAGCTGATCGACCAGGTCCTCCTCGACTCGGATATTCCTGGTAAGGAGATACGCGATAAAGCGGTCAGAGAGCTTATGTTCTTCATGAAGGACGCGAATCATTTCCTTCTTTTCGATCACCATTACAGTAGTTGGTGTAATCGCCGTCGCTAACCCCATCCGGAAAGGCAAACCTGCCAGACATCCCTCACCGAAGAAATCCCCAGGCCCTAAGAGTGCCACGACTGCTTCCTTGCCTTCCTTACTGACAACCGAGAGCTTTACGCCGCCTTCTTGAATGTACATTACGGTCGTGGCGGGGTCACCTTGAGCGTAGATCTTCTGTCGTCTTCGGTACTCCACAATTGTCTTCGCTAGGCCGGGCGAATCGAGAAAAGCATCGACATTGAAGGCTCGTGGTCCCTTAGGTTTTCTCAACGATTGGACATCGGCATTTTTGATTACTTCTCGCATGATGTCCCTCTGGTCCGACTTACCGGTGTCTTCAGCCGGGCCTAGGACAAGGTAAGACATGCTGTGGGCCATCGATTAAGCAGCGGGTTCTTGAAAGCGTTAGTTAGCCCTAGCTCCTAACGCTTAGAGTATCTTGTGTACGAGAGCGTACCATACGTAATAGTGAAATTACAATCTCGCGCAAAACTGTTCGCCGGGCGAGTCGACACAGGAAGTGGGCCGTGTTTTTCCTCTCGGACAAGCCTTCGGTGTGTCAGATTTTAGGATTTCAAACTGGACTGCGTATTCTGCGCGCTACTTCAGCGACCCCAGAACGGCGGGGATATCATCGGCACCTCTACCCGGTGAGCACCGTGGGCAGTTAATCAGTATTCCGCCCGTGGCCACCATGGCCCCTCAGTGCACAGCCGCGATCCAGGCCGGTCTCCCGGATGTCTAGCGCAACCATGAGTCGCGACGGAATTCGGAGTTTGGGTTGGTATCACCGGTCTCGATTGTGCCGAGATCACTGTTGTTGTCCTGGCGGGGTTGATTCGGAGCAGTGAACCACGTGCGGTCGCCTTCACGGAAGGTCCGCACTGCGTCTTAGTAGGGCAGGCCTGTTCATCGTGATTGAGAAGTGGATTTGAGCGATTCCAAAACAGGAAACCTGGAAGCAGCCTGGGTGTCCGCACCGGACGCAATTGGTAAGATGGGACGAAATCAAGGCCCCATTCCCGCGCGGGGGCCATCCGCTGGGGCCATCAGAGTCCCCCGGGTTCGCCAAGCCTCGCGCAGCCGGAACCCTGCCCGCCTCGTTTCGTCTTTCCATGAAGTCGCATTCCGTCGAGGCTCGGTCAATCGGTAGGTTGTGAGCATTTGGTGTGCAGGCTAGTGCCAGACATAGACATTGGCTAGACAATGTTGCCTTCTATGGAGCGCTCGACCTACCCAAAATCATTTTTCAATTATCTCGGTACCTAGATTGTGCTGCTGGTCTTGTTCATCTGTGGGCCTGATCATGCGGATGTCCGACCCGAGCACTGCGGTCAAGGTTGAGGGGATCCACTACTTTGCGGACACGCTGCTGTTTGCCGGAGCGATTCTCGCTCTCGCCAGCGCGAAGCCCCGCGATTCAAACTTGCTTCGAGCATCTCTTACAGCATTTGCTGTAGCAAAGATCCCGTATAGCAATTTTTCTTCTGAATATAGAATTTGCCCGCGCGTCTAGTTTCCAGCCCTCCTGCCCTTTCCTCGCAAACCCTTGAAATCAAAATAGCTTAATTTTTAGCTTGGGCGTTTGGCCTCCTCATTGCACCTATCACAGCACCCCGCCAAACAACTTAATCAACAGGAGGACCGTGAAATGGGCAACAAGCTATTACGACTCCAAACAGCGCCCACGTTACTTCTAGGTGTGACGACGTTGTTGTGGCTTCCTGGTCCCGCACACGCGCAATCTACGGCTACTCAGGATCAGGATAGGGACAGCCGAGCTGTCCAAAGCGACGACATCACGCGCAGGGACTTAGCGCGGTTCGATCAATTCCTGGACGAACATCGCGAAATCGCCGGTGACTTACGCCGTACACCTTCGCTGATAGATGACCCGGAGTATTTGCAGAACCACCCCGAGCTCAACGCGTATCTCCAGCAACATCCGGGTGTCAAAGAAGAAATAAGTCAACACCCGGACGAATTTATGAGACTTGAGGATCGCTATGATCGCGATCGGAGTGCACGTGACCGCGATGCAAGCGGACAAGACCGCGACGCAGGCGGACAAGATCGTGGCGCCTACCGCAGGGACCTCGCGGATTTTGGCCGGTTCCTGGATGGACATCGCGAAATTGCCGAACAGGTTCGCAAAGATCCCTCATTGTTGGATAACCGAGAATTCGTGCAGAACCATCCGGCTCTGCAAGCTTTTCTCCAGAACAATCCGGGAGTCCGGGACCAGTTGAGGCGAGACCCGAACGCGTTCATGAAGCAAGAAGATCTTTACGACCGCGATCCGAATGCAAGAGATCGCGATGCGGACGGACGAGACCGTGATGCGGACCGAGGAGATCACGATGCGGACGGGCGAGACCGCGACGCCAATCGCAAGGACTTGGCGGATTTCGATCGGTTCCTCGATAAACATCGCGAAATTGCCGAACAGGTTCGCAAAGATCCCTCATTGTTAGATAACCGAGAATTCGTGCAGAACCATCCGGCTCTGCAAGTTTTTCTCCAGGACAACCCGGGAGTTCGCGACCAGTTGGAGCAGGACCCGAACGCGTTCATGCGGCAGGAGGACCGATTTGACCGTTCGGAGAATGGCGGAGATCGCTACGCGACGCACCGCATGGCAGACTTCGGAGGATTCCTCGGCGACCACTCGGATATCCAGAGGGATTTGTCGAAGAATCCATCCGTTGTTAAGGACCATGAATACGTGCAAAACCACGCTGAGCTGAACGCTTATCTGAATGCTCATCCCGACGTGCGGGACGAACTGATGGCCAATCCGCAAAGTTTCGTCAAGGGAGCAGAGCACTTTAGCAACGGCTCCGCCGGCACTACTGGCGGTGCTGGCGTGAATGGCAGCGGCAGCGGAATGGGCACGACCGGTTCATCCACGGGAACTTCCACCAATCCGGAGCCGCAGCAAAACCCAAAGCCAAAACAGTAACCGATCACTGACCGTGGTGTGGGAAGGCCAGCCACAACGGCCTTCCCATTCGCGGCTTTCAATTTCTCGGGGCTTTGCTGTGTGCTCCGGCCAACAGGTGCCTGGTTGAGAGCGCCTCTTCGGCCGGAAGTACTAAAGATAGGAGGCATCATGGATAACAAAAGTTCGCTCATCCTTTTGCTTGTTCTCAGTTCGGCGATTCCGTTGAATGCGCACGACAATAAAAAGAACAAGGAAGTCGAAAAAGGCATCCTCGAGAAAATGGAGGCCGTGCCGTGCGGCGCGAATCAGAGAGGACTGTCGGGACTGGGCACTCTGTGGGCATCCGCGGGCATTACTCACGTAAACTCGAACGAGAAGTTATGTCCACAATATCTGCTGCGGACCGACGATATGGATTATGAAATCCGGCCGATAGACCTGAAACACGCCACAATTTTACCGGTCGGGCAAGAAGGTGAGTTCAGGATCAAGAAGAATGAAATGATTCTCACAATGCCCGAAGGTGGTGACCGCAAAACGCGAGCCTATCAAGTAGTGGCGATGAATCCTGCAAATCCAGACAGCGGCGGGCAAAAATCGTCGAGCCTGACGCACGACGACCATTGAGCGCGACTTCGGTCGGATAAAATCGCGGCGAATTCTCATCGGCCGGCCCATTTTATGAGCCTGCGGACCACAGCGACGGCTCACTTCTCGCGCTGTGCCGCAAGCAGCAAGACTAGTACCCGCGCAAGCACTTGGTGAGGGAAGCCGCATGGGTAAACCGCGTGTCCTATCGCCAAATCGCGGGAAATCGTGCTTTCCGTGCGAATCATCGATAGTTTGGTGGGTTGCGGCGGGGTTCTAAGGATGCCTCTTGACCGGGCAGAGCCGATACCCCAAAACGCGGGGAGGCGCGTGCGGCGTTCCCAGGGAACCGCAGAACTTCCTTCGCTATAGCAAAAAGGGAACCGCGAGTTCGAACTGAACGCCTACCAAAGAGTCTAAGATATCCTCTCTTGTCAGCCGGTGGCGCTACCAGCCGTTGCTCATGGATTGATCCATCTTGGCATGAACAATGGGCCGATTCTTGCCGGATTCCCGTTGAACCTTTTTCTTTCGCGCGTCCAAATGCCAAGATCAGGCGAGGCGTTGGAAATCGTTAACTCTGTTTGCGAACCCGCCACGGTTGTCGGGAACCCAGAAGGCCGCGAATTGAGTAGCGCGCCGCCTTCCGATTTCCGGCTTCCAGAGAGGCAGCACAATTTGCTGAAATTTGATAACAATCGTGGTATACCATTTCTGTTAACAAAGGCTCTGGTTCGGAGGTGTCAGATGCGAATCAAGGTACTGTTAGCGGATGACACGGCCATCATAAGGAAGGCGGTTCGCGGACTCTTAGAGAATCGTTCCGAAGTCGAAGTTGTCGGTGAGGCGGCCAATTTTCAAGAAACGCTGCAAATGACGAAGGATTTGAAGCCCAATATCGTTATCATGGATTTATATATGCGTGACGAATTTGAGTTCAGGCCTCTCGACGTTAAGTCTGCTTTTCGTCGATCCGCAACCCAGCTACTGGCCGTCTCGATTTGGATCGACGCGGATTCCAAGGCGCTGGCACAAAGCTTTGGTGCCGTAATGTTGCTGGACAAAATTGATCTCGGCCAAGCTCTCATTCCCAGCATAATCGAGTTTGCTCAGCATGGTTAGCAATCGATATGCTGGAAGGGTGGCGGACTCCACGTCAGGATTTGGCGGAACAGACGAAGGGGAATTCGACCTGCCGGGCGCTAACCTAGAACCCATTCCAAAAGCACATGGCTAAAACGCCTGAAATAGCGAAGGCGGCACTGCATCACTCATTCGCTTCAGCGCCGACCATCGTCGTCTGGATCATCGTGCCATCGAACGTTGCCCCGGCGGCCAAGCAGATCAGAATGTCTCCCTGGAACTTTTCCGTTCGACAGTTTCCCTGATCCTTGGTGGCGATCACCCAAACATGGTAGCCGTTCGGATGTTTCGGGGAACAGCACACTTCTCTATGGTCGGGACTCCGCGATACGTAACCAAGTTGGCGGCGTCAGTTCAAATAGCGCCATTGGGACCAGGAAGACTGAAGAGACTCCGTGGGGCGACGGCAAACGTAAACGGTGAGATTTGTCTCTTCCGGCATGGCGTACCGCGGGGAAAGTTGCACGGACGGCACAACTTCCCCGAAGGATTGGCGGAGCCTTGCTTCCGTAAAACCGATGGCGACCACCACGTCGCCGGTATAATCGCGGGGACCCCACAGGCCGTATTGATTGTGGCCGCTGATCGCTCTCGGAAGCCCGTAGTGCGAGCCGAAGTAGTCGATGGCGCTGGCTTCGCCGTAGTTATACGCAAGCAGGGCGGCGTGGTGGCGATCCTCAGCGGGCAAGTTATTGTAGACGGATGCTACGCTGCTAACCTGCTCCTGCCAGCCAAACATGTCGCCAAAGAGTTGAGGTAGATCGCCCTGCGGAACGTTTTCCACACGCACGGCCTTTACGTCCCATAAGCGGGTGTACCTGATCGTGGTATCAACGGATAGTATTGGCATGGCCAGCGGCGCAGCAACCGCCGCACCGACTAGCAACGTGGCGGCAATCAGGTAAATAAGCCATCTGCCGGTGCTAGCTAGCAATCGAAATTCGATCCAGGTCGCGCCCGCCGCGAATAGCATGATGTAGGCCGGTGCCAAGTAGTAGATCTTTCCGTGAAGCAGAATCATTTCAACGAGGACGACGAGATAAGCCCAGCCGAGAACGGCGTACTTCTTGCCTGCGGAATCGCGAAACAGATGCCACAACCCAATTAGCCACAAAGGAGTCGCAACGGGATTGGTCAGGAGCGACTGCTGCCAGATGTATTCCCAGGCTGAAATATGTACGTATTTCGTGCCGCTGACCGAGCGCAGCAGCGCGATCGTCGGCCAACCATGCTGGATCTCCCAGCGGAGATTGGGAAGAAACAGGAAAAAAGAAATGGCCGCAGCGATCCAGATCCATCGATGGCTATATTCGCAACGAGCGGCCGTGAGCAAGAGACCGACCGCGACGCCCGAGCCGAAGAACAGCATGGAATGCTTATTCAGAATCCCGACTCCGGCGATGAAACCAAACAGCAGCCAGAGCCGTCGGTCACCGCCGTTTAGGATGCGCACGACGATGGCGGCGCAGGCGGTCCAGAAGACGGGCTCAAAGGAGTTCATCGTAAACAAATTATCGAAAGTGAGGTAGATCGGCGCACAAAGCACGGCTAAGCACGCAAGAAACTCTGCAAACTTTCCTCCACCGAGTTCGCGTACGACCCAAGCGGCGAGGAATATCTTGGCAACCGCAGCGAGAGCCGGTAGAAGGCGCAGGGTCGGGAGCGAATCGCCCATGAATGTGCGACTCACTTGCGCAAGCCACGGCGCAAGCGGAGCGTGATCGAGGTAGCCCCAGGCGAAGTGCTGACCACAGGCGGCGTAGTAGAGTTCGTCGCGGAAGTAGCCGAAGCGCCCGTTAAAGGCTATATGGAGGAGGAGCGCGGTGGCGGCCAGAAAATATACGCTTGGGTGAAGCGCAATCCCTTTCGATGCTGCTGGAAACTCGCGCAGAATCCCATGCACGGGATGGATGGTCGGCGGAGCCTGAGCGCTAGCGGACAACGTTTCCTCTCAGCGTGCCTTACGAACACCTCGATCTTGTCAGGAAAAGGCAGTTGAACAGCTGATGCGCGAAAATCCGTCGGCTGACGAGCGCACGGAAACAAACGTCGCCCGGTTGTAAGGGACAATAGTGCACGGCGATCGAGCGATCTTTTTCCGCAATTCTCATTGTCTCTCACGTTCCTTTGGCATTTGTGAGAGTTGCAGGCAAAATTCGACGACGCGGGACTCAGCCCAGAAGCGCTCATCACCACCATTGCAGGAAATAAAAGCGCAGTGACCGCCACGCTCCGTCGCCACGACCTTAATAAACGAATTGCCCGCAATCTCCGGTCTGCGGAACGAAGCGATGGGAATGAGCGGGTCATCCTGGGCCGTGAGGATCAGCGTCGGCACGCGAATCTGTTCAACCACGGGCAGGGCGCTGGCTTGCTGGTAGTAATCAGCGGCGTCGCGATAGCCCCACGCCGGGGCAGTGACGGCTTCGTGCCATTCGCGCAACGTCCGCGCGCGCGGCATTCTTCCCTGGCAGTAGCGCTCCGGGAAAAGCTTGGCCTTGATGTGCATCCTGTTCTTCACGCTCTGAAGGAAGTACGATTCATAAAGAAAATTTCGCGGCTCGGCGCAGCCGTTCGCCGACAGTGCCAGATCCAGACAAGGACTAACGGCGCAGATCCCTCGAAGCTCTGCGGGGCGCTGCGCGCCAAGTTCCCCGGCCATTTTTAGCACCAGGTTGCCACCAATCGAGTACCCGATAAAGAAAACTTCCGGCAGCCCGTCCTCTGCGATCAGTTCATCGAGCACCGTACGGTAGTCGCCTGCCAGTCCTGAATGGTCGAGGGTTGGCGTCAGATGCTCGGTGCCCCCGCAGTTCCTCTGATTCATTCGCACAACATTGAATCCGGCCGCAAATGCCTTCTCCGCCGTCCCCAGCATGTAGGACGACTCGCTAGAGCCCTCCAACCCGTGAACAAGAATGATCGTGGGATGTCGCTGAGGTGTGGCCTGCCAATGGCACTTGGCTAAAAGGCGCGTCCCCGGTTCAATTTCAACCAGTCGTTCCGTGGGCCGCGAGAGGTGGGAAAGATCGCGGGGCCAATACGCTGCCAGCACCGTCATGAGGTGTGGATTCTGTAACCACGGATGTACCTCAAACTCCTTCGCCCATGAACGCCGACCGCGCTCCTCAACCAGCGGAGCCGGTTCACGCGCTTGCGTCACCGAGGTTAGCAGACCGTCGCTCATCTCAGTTTGCCCTAGTTTGAGAACCCTACCCGCAAGCCTCTCCAAATACACGCTGCGTACATCATTCCTCGGTGGCTCCGGGCAAAGAAAACTTCCGGCAGCCCGTCCACGCCGACAGGGTCCTGGTTAACGATAACGATATACCCTTTCTGTTAAGAAATTCAACAAATTGCTGCGCTCTGAAATAGGCAGCAAATCGTATGTTGGCACGCCGTTTTTCCGCTGTTTTAAAACCTTGAGCCCCACGTTCAACGGGAATCCGGCAAGAAGTGGTCCATACTTTCATGCTCACTCGTGATCTCCCTTTTCATTCCAGTGCACCAGGGGCCGAAAACAAAAACGCCGCCCAGGCATCAGGCGGCGATGTTTTGGAGAGATCATTTTCGGAACTCGCGTTCCGCACATCAAGCCATGAACCAGCTCAAGGCACCGTTACGCTCTCCCGCCCGGTTGCCGGGCCCGGATAAAGGGCCCTCCAGTATGCGATCGCCTTTGTTCGCGGCGAGAGCCTCACCTCGCCCCAGACAGCACCCAACAAAACCAGGAGCATACCATTCATCAACCCTTCCAGGTGCGCGGCAAGTCCCATGCGCACATTGGCAAAACGCTGCTCGACAAATCCCGTCAAAAGGCCGATTAGAAACAAGAACATGCCGTGCCACATTAGATGTCGGTTCGTCCCTTCCATGTTCGTCGTCCTTCGCTCGTCGCGAGTAACTCTATTCCTTGGCAACTTCTTTCCGGTCGGCCGTCCGCCGGTCGCTGACGGTGCGTCCCAGCCAGCAGCGCCGGCGTGGGTGCTCGCCGCGATGGAATCGGGTTCCTCCGAAATCCCCTTCTTGACCTCGAAAACGGCAGCAATAATACACCCCTTCCGCCCGCTTGGCGCCGCGTCACAATCGGGAAAGGAAGAAACCCCACTGTCCCTAACCGGACAGACATTTCGCTTTGAGACGCGCAAGGTAGGTCTGCAAGACGCTCGACCGTGCTTAGGCACGGGCGCTGTGCGCGATTATAGAGAGGGCTCAGTTTCGCGCGCCGTAAGGAGATGGATCATGTTAGGGATCATCGCAGCAGTTTTGATCGTTTGCTGGTTGCTTGGGTTTTTCGCATTTCACGTATCCACCGGTTTATTCCACATTCTGCTCATCGGCGGCATCATTCTCCTCGTTGTGCATTTCATGAGGGGGAGCAGCGTCACAGTATAAAAAATGCGTGCTAACACGGGCGAAAGCCTGTGTTAGCACGAGAGATTTCGCGCCAATCTAAAATAGCCCAATGCGGTCCCGATAGAGAACGAACACCTATTCTATGGGAACTTTTTCTCCGGGCCTCCCGGCGGTCGCGGTTGCGTCCTGGCCAACAGCGGCAGCGCGGGCTCTGGGCGCGCTGGAAGCGGGTTCTTCCGACACTTCTCTCTGTTCTCTCTCGGCGGCAAGCCAATCCGCGATATCCTGGCCGTCCGCGCGGCCGCGTTCACGATATAACTCCTATGCTCGTCGTTCAATTTGATCTTTCGTGGGCAATTTACGTTCGCTCATGTGCATATCCTCCGTAACTCTCCGACTGAATCGTCGAAATCGTTCGCGCGTGCCCAGACCGGTTCTCCACCCAATCGAATTTGGACCGCAGGAAAGAGCCCGTCGCTATCGGTTTACCGAATATGCGCTGTCCGTCGTCGCGAGATAGTCGGAGTAATTGAGGATTCTGTCCATGTCGAGACTCTTCAGAAAAAGGATTCGCGCGCTGGCCCGAACCTCGACGCGTTTCGGCATCCAGACCGCGTCACCAACGCTCATCTGCTCCAAAATGATGTGCGAGCCACGCCCGACTCGCGCTACAAATAATCCTATCGAGAACGACTGCGTTACCTCGCCGTCGATCTTGATACAACCGAAGTCCTGCTTGTCGATCCAAAGCTTCCCTTCCACCTTATTGAATATCTTGCCGTACTTGCCGTGCCCGAGATAGCCCGGATGCGGCGTAGCCTGAAGCACGTAAGCCGGCCTGCCGTCGACTGCCTCTTGGCCGACGACATGAAAGTCGAACGCCTCGAGCACGTCGAGGAGGAGCGCCCTGTTTTCCTGGCTCTTGCGGAGCCGCGCAGTCTGCTCGGCTGCTGTTTCATGCTTTAGCTTGTCGAGATCCTCGTCGCTTTTCCTCTGTTCCGTGGCCGATGGAGGCTGCCCATTGTGTTCGATAAGCTGTTCGAAGCGAACGCCGTTAACGAGAGTCATTTTGGTGACGTCGGCATTTTTCGATTTGAGTTGCCCCAGCGAGTCCAAGCGCCGATCCTCATCGCGCTCGGTGTACGTATAGTGGTCACGCGCCTGCCAACTGCGCTCGGTGGCCGCGACCGATTGGCGCGCGATCTGACCGGCATCCAGGACACTTGCAAGATCCTGTGGCTTGCCCGGTCCGATATTTTGAGCGAACAGTGCGGATGAAACCGTAACCACGACCAAGAGCGCTCCGAATCGGGACTTAGACACGAATTCCATTTGATTCCAGGGCAGTTCTGAAGGTCCCGCAGAATCGGGACGACTCGAACAGACTAATTGAGTCGAGGCTGCAGCGTCTGTGCGAAAGGGGACAGGTCTAGCGGCCTCGATCAGTATTCAATGCTTGGCGCAGGATTGCCGAGAGCGAGCCGTCGCAAAGACAGTTTAGCGGAGGGTGGTTTTATTCGTGCAGGACGACGCTTAAGAGAGAGCTGTGGACCTGAATTCCGCCGTTGTAATGGACGAAGCCCAGTTTCCTGAATTTATTCATGAACATATTAATCCGGGGACGCGTTGTCCCAACCATTTCCGCCAGCGTCTCCTGAGATATTTTCGGAAGCAGCGTTTCCGGCTGGCCTTGCTTGCCATAGCGTGCGAGCAGCAACAGCGCCCGGGCCAGCCGTTTCTCAATGGAGTTAAAGAGCTGATCGACGAGGTCCTCCTCGACTCGAATGTTCCTGGTCAGGAGATAGTTGATGAAGCGGTCAGAGAGCTTATGTTCTTCATGAAGGACGCGCATCATCTCCTTCTTTTCGATCACCAGCACAGTAGTCGGCGCAATCGCGGTCGCCATCCCCATCCGAAGAGGCACGCCCGCCAGGCAGCCCTCGCCCAAGAAATCGCCCGGCCGCAGAAGAGCTACGACGGCCTCCCTGCCCTCCTCGCTGACGACCGAGAGTTTCACGCCGCCTTTTTGAATGTACATAACAGTCGAGGCGATCTCACCTTGAGAGTAGAGTTTCTGTGATCTTCGATATTCGACGATTCTTCTCGCTAGACCCGCCGAGTCGAGAAATAATTCCACATCGAATGCTGGGATTCTTGAATTCGCTTTTTTGGGGAAGCGACGGACCTTGACGGGTACATTTGGAGATACGGAAGACACGATTCGTGAGTATGCCTGAAACCCGATCTTGCTGACTGTTCAATATTGAACATACCGTGCCGAGGATTCAGTGGATTACGGGTGACCCCTAACGGCGCCGGAGAATCTTTTGCAACACTGGTGCACCTCTAATCCCCAAGCTACATTCCCTCATTTGTATGTCCTCTTGTAACTTTTGTTTAGACTGAATCATCGAGACTCGTTATTCGCGCAGGACGACGCTTAGGAGAGAGTTGTCGATGTGAATCCCGCCATTGTAACGAATGAACCCCAGTTTCCTGAATTTATTCATAAACACATTCACACGGGCGCGCGTTGTCCCGACCATTTCCGCCAGCATTTCTTGGGACACTCTTGGAAGCATCTTTTGCGGCTGGTTTTGCTTGCCATAGCGTGCGAGCAGCAACAGCGCCCGGGCCAGACGTTGCTCAATGGAGTGGAAGAGCTGATCGACCAGATCCTCCTCGACTCGGATGTTCCTGGTCAGCAGATAGGCAATGAAACGGTCCGAGAGCTTGTGTTCTTCCTGAAGAACGCGAATCATCTCCTTCTTTTCGATGATCAGTACGCTCGTCGGTACAATCGCGGTCGCGATTCCCATCCGAAAAGGCACGCCCGCCAAACATCCTTCGCCGAAGAAATCACCCGGTCCCAGAAGCGCTACGATGGCCTCTTTGCCGCGATCATTGACAACCGAGAGCTTAACACCGCCTTTTTGAATGTAGAGCACGCTCGCGGCGGCATCGCCTTGAGAGTAGATCCTCTGTCGTCTTCGGTACTCCAAAACTGTTTTCGCGAGGCCAGTCGAATCGAGAAAAGTTTGGGCATTGAAAGGGCGTAGTTTCTTGGGATTTTCGTCGGGAGGGGTAGTAGCTCTAGTACGAGTTCCTTTCATAGCCGCAACTCTCGATATGCATCTTACTAATACCGTGCGGCTCTAAGCAAGGCTTGTGATTGGTTGGGGATCATGCTCGACGAGACCGAACACGACCTCAAGCTGAGTCTTGCTCAAAGACGAATTGGCCCTTCGGTGGGTGGGATAAACTCACCCGCCTTCCGATGTTGTTGAGCAAGTGTCAAGAGGCCGCCGCGATCAGAAACAGTTTCCATACACAAATTGTTGAACGGCACATCAGGGAAAGGAATGAGCGCTTCATGCATCTCGCAGGGGGCACACGGAGCTATTCAACCAAGCGGTGCTGCGGATTTAGCGTGGAAGAGGTTCATAGCGGAACCGTTATTCAGTTATTCATGACTACTAACGCAGGAAATGCGTAATCTGATAGGAACTGTCAAAGGGCGTGGGTGCGGTCCAGGCTAGCGAAAGTAAAAAGAACTGTCGAATAAAATTTAGATACAAGTAGCGCGACGTAAAAAACTGTAGAGCTATATATCTCGCCGATATTTTGCCGCGTTACTGCCTTAGGAGCCCGAGTCCGAGACTAGATCCGCCCAGAAGAAATCGGGTGGGGTCGGTCGAGATCGCAATCGCTTCTTCAGGCAACGCCCTGTTGTGCCGGTCGCCCTCGCGTTGATGAGGAATTTCATTCTAAGTGTCCCCCTAGACAGACAAGCATCGAGCACGCAACGTTTCATCTCCTCGAAGGCGAGGTCCGCAACGACGGGTGGCTGATGTTGGTTCCTGCTTTCAGATCCGAAGCCGTCGCGACTGCTGGGCAGGAATCACCAGGCAGCGCAGTGTTGATCACGTTAAAATACGTGTTCGGACTAAAAACGTTGCCCGTCCCAGAACCCTCTAGAATTCCGGCACAAGCTTCGTTGATCGTGTTCTTCTCAACTTCTCCGTGATCTTAACCTGCTCGCTATAGGTGCCGGGGCATATGTCAACGGTAGATCCCGCTGGGACCCCGTTAACTGCTTCCTGGATTGTGCTGAATTGGGTGAGCCCGCTTTTACACGTGCCGACAACAACGGTTGATGCCCGGGCGCCTGAAGGGACGAGACACTCCATCAAACCCAGAAGTACAAACAAAGACGTACTCAACAATCCCATGTTTTTGGTCATAAACTCCCTCCGAAATTTATGTCTGACAAAAATGTTCCATTTAGTTGTTATCCCGCCTCGAGTCCCCCCCTACGAAAAATTATTGCATGCCGCCAGATGCACAGGTGCTTACCCGCTTGCTGTGAAATTTTAACCGGAATTTCCATTTTGACTTCCCAGCCGACCGATAACGTACACTCAACATCGCCAGTATGCAATGCTCCCGCCAGGTCTTGGAGTGCAGAGCCTTTCCGACGGCTGCGGCAAAATCTGAAAGCCAAGAAATGATGCTTCTCCCACCCATTCCTCAAACACTTTTCCTTCTCCAGTCTCGCTCAGCACCGAAATCTGTTTGCGTCTACGGCTCGCCTATCCTGCTGGTGATGGGAGCGCCGCAATCCTTCGCACCATGCCCCCAAACAGCCGCCGCGTGAGGTTAACGCTGGACAACAGATAGGCGACCATGGAATCTGACGTCTTATTTTTGCGAAGCATGTGCAGCGCCTTTTCTTTCTCGATGGCACGTATCGAGCTGGCGGTCAACGCCACCGCCGTGGACACACGAAGGGGATAGCCTGCGAGGCAAAGCCCGCCAAAAAAAAACCTCCGACACCCAGGATGGCTGTAACCGCGGCTGGGCGTTGTTTCGATCGGACGGTGAGACGGACACCGCCTTCTTCAATGTAGAAGAGGGTGTAGGCAGCCCCCCTGACGGTAGATGCTTTGTTTTCGCCGATACCGCGGGACCTGACCGCCCAAGCTGGCGCCGGAAGCAGAACCGTTAAAGTGTGAAGCCAGCTTTCTTATCGGTTTCATACGTACCCAGCCCCGTGCAAGTGCACGGTGCGTGCTTGCTAGCGCGGCCGCAACGTCACTTCGATCCCTTTGCCGACCTCCCATTTATGAATGTTGGGAACTCGAAGTTCGTCATAGAGGAAATCCGCGCCGACGAGAGAGATTTGGGCCTGCTGCGGTTCATGAAGGAGGGAGCGATCGATCAGCTTCTTGACTGTGCCTGCGAGCGTGATGATGCCTGGTGCTTTTGTCATGGAGTTCTCCTGGGCGAGGAATTTCACCCAGCGGCACTCTAACGGGAGGCAGAAACCAAATCTGTTCAAAAGGTACAGTTCGAGAGGAAGCGATAGAAAGGCTGGTTACCCGTCAAGGCATTAGGGGTGCATTCAGGCAACTGTGCGAAATGGGACTGCATGGCTTCCATCTCGATGTCACCATGTGGAGCATGCCGCATAAGAGAGCTAAGAAAAAATCCGACACAGCGACACGTGCCAGTGTCACCAAAGAAATGGCGAAGCCGCGCATGGCCAGGTCCGCACGAATAGCGGAACTGGATCTAGATACCGCTCGAATTCGAGAACGCCCAAGCACGACCATGCCCGGAACCGTCGACAAAATAATTCTGTCTCCAGGTGCGGGTCGGGTGGAGAAGGCAAACATCGCCGTTGACGGGGCCGACCACGGGCATCGCGATCTACGTATCGAAAATACATTAACTGACGAACATGGCGATGATGTGAGGCTCAAAAAGGGTGCCCAGGTTGAGGTTACCGTCACCGCCGAGCCAAAGACGGCCACCATCCACCATCAACGAAGATAGCTGACCGACTCGGTGCCAAACAGTCGGCCGGGGATTCGGTTGCTACAATTCATAGTGTCGTCATCGGCCGTGAATAACGTATACTCGAGACATTCACTGATCTCCCCTGAAGAGCTACGAAAATGCCCGACGAAGAGTGGATCAAAACACTTGAAGACAGCCGGAAGGTGAAATTCATCTATCAAGAACTGGCGGAAGACGGGGCATTTCTCACGGCGCAGACTGAAGGGAACGAGGTCGTCTATTCGGTCCTGCTGACCAAAGCGGGAAACCCGCTGAGTCGTGAAGACGTTGAGAGTCATTTCAAGACAGAGCTTTCGAAGAAGTAGCGGGACTCAATTTGGGATCTTATTCGCGGAGCAATCGATTCAAACTGCACACGGCCCCTTGCTGAAGCAGCATTTTTTCACCAAACCCCTCGCAAATTGGTGACTGCGCCTGCCTGGCTAATCCGCGCCCATCTTTGTCCACAATTCACTCTTATCCGGCTCTTCCCTGCACCGGACCAGGCCTCGTGCGCTCCGACTTGAGGTCTGATCTACCCTGAACCCGTGCGGTCCAGGGCGTCCGCTCGAGTGGTCCGCGAACGCCGGCCCTCCTGTTGTTCGGCCAGGAACGTGCCCTGGCCGTGCCCGACCCGCCGGTGACCGTCTTCAGTGGCTGATTTGCGGAAATAGTCGAGGATAAAGACCCGCAACGACATCAGCAGGTCCGTAAATCGCTAGCTTCAACAATCATCAGCCAGGTGCCCCTCGCGTCTGTCCTTGAATCTGCCGAAGGACGAAGCAAGGACGTGTAGCGCGTTTCTGAGGCTCTATCCGAAGCATGTGTCCGGTATGAGACAGGAATCACCCGACTCTAGATGCACAATTACGCCTGCCGCGATTCCGAAAACGGACATTTTGAATTTGGAGGACTACAACATGCACCGTGCACATCGTTACATCGCTTCGCTATTCCTGACCGGCGCCCTCGTAGCGCCAGTCTCAATTATGGCCGCCCCCGTGCCTCAAGACGCCAACGTTCAGGTCCGAGTCTACGATAGAGACCACAAGGATTATCACAACTGGGACGACAACGAAAATCGCGCCTGGGGCCAGTTCCTTACGGAAAACCACAGGAATTCTCACGAATTCTCGAAGGCAAACAAGAAGGAGCAGTCGCAATACTGGAATTGGCGCCACGCGCATCCAGATAAAAACTAACCGAGAAACCAAATCGGACGAGGAAACATAGCCCAGCAAGCAACACGTCCCGTCCGTAGCTTCACGGACGGGACGCCGGAGTGGGGCCCTTCCCTTAGTTCGGCGCAAATCACAGACGACGGATACTCTTAGCCACCCCATGGACCCGATATGACGTTGCCTCCCGAGAACCCAGAACTCGCTGCCGACGCCCGGGCCCTTCCCCGTCCTTCACCAATTCGCAACAGGGCTTTTGGTAGGGGCGGGGGGGATCGAACCGACTACCTCTTCCATGCCATGGAAGCGCGCTCCCAGCTGCGCCACAGGCCCACGATTGAAGACAAAAAGCCTACGCCCGCCAAATCGGGATCGAGGCAAGTACCGAATTCATTTTCGCCGCTGGCATTCCACGCCGACGCGCCAATTTACATCCCAGTTGCCAAGACTAGGATTCCAGCAGCGCCCGTAACTTGTGAGCGTATCTGCGGCTCGACGTGACCACCGTTCCTTCTGCCAGTACGATGTCGTAAACCCCATCGAACATCGGACGAATCTCGCTAATGCAGGCACCGTTCACGATGGCCGATTTCCGCACGCGGATGAAGTGGTGTGGCGCCAGCTTCTCTTCCAGGTGTGCCAGGGTTTCCCGCAACAGGTGACTGTCGCTGGCGGTGTGTATGCAGGCATAGTTTCCCGTGGCTTCGATCCACAAAACGTTGGAAACGGGAACAAAGAAAATCCGCTTCTTGTCCTTCACCACAAAGCGTTCCAACGGGCGGAGACTACGGAGGGATTGGAGCAGTGGTTCGAGACCTCGATTTGCTTTCCTGCGCTGTTCGAGGACCTGGCGTGCGTGAACCAGGGCCTTGGCAAATCGCTCCTTATCATACGGTTTCAAGAGATAGTCAACAGCGTGCACTTCGAATGCACGAATGGCGTGCGCATCGTGAGCGGTGACGAAGATATAAACGGGAGCGGGGCCGGTCGATGGCTCCACATTTTCGATGACTCCAAAACCATCCAGATCAGGCATCTGCACATCGAGAAAAACGATGTCGGGATGAAGTTCATTGATCTGCTCCACCGCGCTTATTCCGTTCGCCGCCTCGCCTACAATTTCAATGCCGTTGTGTTCGGCCAGATAGCGACGGATACCGCGCCGGGCGATCGGTTCGTCATCGACGATGAGGACTCGCGTCTTCAATGCGAACTCCGCAGTGGAATGGTGATGATGGCCTCACAGCCTCGACCGTCGCCCCCGGTAAGTTCCAGCGACGACTCGTCCCCGTAGAGCTGTTTCAAGCGTGACTGGACATTGGTGAGTCCGACGCCGAATCGCAGGCGCGATCCCGGTGCCGGACCGGGGCCATCATCGCGGACGCAGAGCCAAACTCTGCCGTTGTGGAGTTTGGCAGCGATCTCTAGCCGGCCTGCGGCGGAATCGACGCTGATGCCGTGCTTGATGGCATTCTCAACCAGTGGCTGAAGCGCCAGGCTCGGTACATAGACTCCGAGAAGGTCAGGTGGCACGTCCATGTGAACTTTCAAGCGATCATGAAAGCGTGTCAGTTCGATCTCCAGATACTTGCCGACGAACTCGAGCTCGCTCTGCAAGGTGATCTCGTTCTCCCGCCGTTCGAGGGCCATGCGCAGCAAGTCGCCGAGGCAGACTAGCAGATGGCTCGCAGCATCGACGTCTTCCTGCATCAGGATTCCAATGGTGTGAAGACTGTTGAACAAAAAGTGCGGATGTAACTGGCTCTTAAGGTTCTCAAGTTCGGCATGGGAGAGCTGCGTCTCCAGTTGCGCCGCTATAGTCTGGCGTTCCATAGCGGCCTGGTAAAAGTGGATCGACTGATACAATCCCACAACTAACCAGTACGTAAGCATGCCAGTAAAGCTCATAGATAGAACACTGACTCCGAACGGCGAGAGAAGACGGAGCACGCCAGGATCAGTTATGGAAGAAACTGTCCGCAGAAGTCCACGGCTCAGAAAGTATTCGGTGACAGATGCCAGGGGAGCCATCATGAGCGACGTGATTGTGTGGATCGCTATATGAGGTACAAACCTCGGCCCCGTCAACGGGAACCGTTTGGCCAGACTAATCACAAGCGGTGTGTACGCCGCCCATACGTACCAGTAGACAAGTTCGAGCGCACCCACCATCACCCAGCTGACGTTCGTACCCATTAACTTCACCAGCACGATCCTGCGCACGGCAAACAACAGTCCTACAATCGTCCACGCACACAGGATCAAAATCCATCTCGTCCGTCCCATATCAGGTGTGGCCTGCAGCAATGGGTGTGTCGACCCTCCGCCACGGATTATAGCCGAACCTTCGAAGGAGACATCACCTTTTTCCAGGTTGATTGGGGAGAAAGGTAAGGAGCTCAAGACTCCACGTGCGCCATCCCTTACAACTTTGGGAAGGTACAAAGTCTTTTGGCCGCAAACCGCCCAGAGCTTCGTGCCGAATACCGCTGCCACACTTTGAATTCCAGTTTTGCCCTGTGAACGGATCCGTGACAACAGTATTTGACGGCCAACTCTGACCGCTTGTCTCATTTCGGACACCGCATGTCACGTTTCCTGCAAACACTGGTTCTTCGCGGCATATATTCGTGAGCAGGAGCATCGCCAAGAACACATGGATCTGGGGGGCCGGCGGTGGCGCGCGGCCAGGCGGTGCTGAAAACGGCTAGCCGGTTCGCTGGCGCAGGGAGTTAAGAAAACGCCGCGTTGAGACTTGCATTCGGCGTTACGGCAGCAAGCACGAGTCGTTCAAATTAACGTAGAGGAGTTCCACATGAAGAAGATTCTGTCTCAGTACGGAGTGTGCGCGCTGGCGGTCGCTTTGATGTTGCCGTTGGCGCAGGCGGAGCCGGCAGGATTGCAGGCCGCCTTCGGAAAAGATGCCGGAGAGCTTTCCGACAAATTCACCGGACTCGCGCGCGTTATGTCGGGCAAGTACGACTGGAAGCCCGGCCAGGGCGTTCGCTCCGTCGGCGACGTGTTCAACTGGATCGTTGTGGAGAACGGTCTGCTCGCCGGCGTGCTCTCGGGCGCACCGCATACGGGGGGAAAGCCCGCGCCCATCACCGATCCGGAGAAATTGCAGGAAGCTCTGAAGGCTTCTTACGTCAATCTGCAAAAGGCGATTACGGGACTCTCCGACAACGACCTGCAGGCGCCGGTGAAACTGTTCGGAGAAAACCTTACGAAGCAGGGCGCGCTGATGCTGATTCTCGGAGATCAACACGAGCATCTGGGGCAGTCGATCCTCAAGGATATGCCGTCTCAAAACCGTCAAGGCCCACCGTATCCAGCATGCGCAGCGCCCGTTTGCGGCGCTCCACAGCTGCCACGCCCTGCGCTTCCAGCGGAGCTTCCACGTTCTCCAGTACCGTGAGCCAGGGAAACAGCGCGAAACTCTGGAAGACGATGGCCACGTTCGGCGATTCACCGCCCAGCGGTTTGCCATGCCAGAACAGCGCTCCCGACGAAGGTTGTGAAAGCCCGCTCAGAATGCGGAGGAGAGTAGACTTGCCGCAGCCGGAAGCCCCCAGCAAAGCAATGATTTTTCCCGGCTCGACGGCAAAGTCCGTCAGCCCCACCACCTGAATGCGCGTCCCGTCCGGCTGGGGATAAGACTTCTCAATCGCTCGCGCTTCGATAATGGGTTCCGTCGCCAAGAAAACTCTCCGTAACCTCTATACACGATCCGCGCATGACGCGCAAAGCTTCCTCTACGCTTTAACGGTCCATTAACAATCGGCCAGCGGCCTAGCGTTCTCAAGCCGCGAAGTCTTCATCCGCCAGAACGGGAACCGTCTGAGGCAACCGGTCCGTCACCTCGGCGAGGTGGGCAAGCTTGGCGGTCAATTCGGCTGTAAACTGCTCCGGAGCAAACCGCCACTTCCAATTCCCGCCGTGCAAGCTGGGCGTGTTCATGCGAGCCTCGCTGCCCAGGCCCAGCACATCCTGCAACGGGATCAGCGCAAACTCGGCCGCCGAAGTTTGCGCCGCGCGAATAAACGCCCAATGAATCCCATCGTCGCAGTGGCCGAGGTAGGCTTCCGCATTGCGCCGTCTCGTGATCGGCGGCGCCGGCCCGGAACCAGCCCACAGTCGTGTCATTGTCGTGCGTTCCCGTATAAATGACTTTGCCCGCGGCGCGATGCGGCAAATACATGTGCGCGCCTTCATCGCCGAACCCAAATTGCAGCACGGCGATTCCCGGAATCTGCAACCGTCTCCGCAACGCATGAACCTCCGGAGTGATGTAGCCCAGATCTTCCGCAAAGAACGGCAATCCCCCAAGCGCCTCGCGCAGTTTTCGAAACAGATCGTCCCGCGGACCATCCACCCAGCGCCCGTTAATCGCCGTCGGCTCCGTCCGCCGGAATCTCCCAGAACTGGTCGAACCCGCGAAAGTGATCCAGTCGGACGTAGTCGCAATTCCGCGTCGCCCAGCGCAAGCGCTGAATCCACCACTGTACCCTTGCGCCTTCATCACGTCCCAGCGATAAAGCGGATTCCCCCAGCGTTGCCCAGTCTTGCTGAAAAAATCCGGCGGCACGCCAGACACCACCTCCGGCTCCAGATTCTCCTTCAGCCGGAAAAGTTCGCGATGCATCCAGACGTCGGCGCTGTCGTAATTCACGAAAATGGCAACGTCGCCCACAATGCGAATCGAGCGCTCCGAGCAATACCGCCGCAGCGCCTGCCACTGCTCATAAAAAGCAAACTGCAAAGCGCTGCGGATCTTCAGGTTGTCCGCCAACTCCTTGCGCGCCTGCTCCAGCGCGCCCGGTTCGCGCTGCGCCAACCCTGCCGGCCATTCGTTCCAGCTCGCCAATTTCTGCTGCGCACGCAGCGCATCGAACAAAACGAAATCGTCCAGCCACCACGCGTTCTCCGAACAAAAGCGTTCTAATCGCTGGCGCGCGCCGCCGAAGCCGTAGCCACAAAATTCCGCCCCGCTTCAAACAGCAGCGGCATCTTCTCGGCAAACACGCGATCGTACTCGACCGCGCCCGAGTCAGGAGCCGGAGAAGAGAAGAAGAGATCTTGATTGATCGATCCAGCCATGACTGGCCAGACGCTCCAGGCTGATCAGCAGCGGGTTCCCGGCAAACGCCGAGATGGAAGAATAAGGAGAATTGCCGTAGCCTAGCGGACCCAGCGGAAGAACCTGCCACAGTCCCTGGCGAGCGGAGGCGAGAGAATCGACGAACGATAAGCCGCCGGCCCCAAATCACCGATGCCGCCGCGCGAAGGCAACGACGTGGGATGCAACAAAATGCCTGCGGCGCGCGGAAACGGCATGCAACTCGGTCACTACCTGGGTTTTCTGAATTCCATGAATTCCTGATTCGCCCAAAGTTTACTTGTCATCCCGAGCGGAGCGAGGGATCCTGGTTCTTGCCTGCGCCATCCCGCCGTCGGCAGACGATGGCAAAGGGATACGTCAACTGCAAGCCACTCTGCTAAGCCCCGGCTCGCTTCCCGCGCGGGTCAGCGCCTTCATCTCTTCCTGATTGATCTTGATCTTGCCCGACTTCTCCATCTGGCCGCGCAGGTTGGTCACATACAACTCGAAGATCTCCTGCTGCTTGCCCTGCATCAGCATCTCCCGAATCTGGTCTCGCTTGGCCGCGAAGTCCGCTTCCGTCGGAGCCTGCACCTCGACTACGGAAATCACCACTCCATTAGCCCCGCTGTTGATCGGCCCGCTGATCTCTCCCGGCTTCATGCTGAATGCCACCGAGGCTTGCCCGGTCATGGAACCAATATCCGGAACCTGGCCATCGGGCAACACGAAATCGCTCGTCTTCACCGTGGCGCCCAACTCCTTTGCGGCCTTCTTCAGATCATGCTCCGTCTTCGCGCGGTCGGAAAGTTCCTGCGTCTTCTGCGACAGCAGGACGCTCGCGCGCTCGCTCTTGAATTGCTCCTCCACCCGAGCCCGAATCTCTTCAAACGTCGGCGTCGACGGCGGCTTCACCGCCAGCAACTGGAACACCGCGAAGCCCTGCGACGTCGCAGCCATCTCCGGCGGCGTCTTTTCCGCCGCGCCAAACACGGCATCCATGAACTGCGGCGCCGGCCCCAATCCCGGCACCACATCGCTGCGGCCGAAAAAATCCGAGGTCATAACCGGCACGCCCTTCGCCGCCGCCGCAGCATCCAACCCCTGCGTCTTCGCCTGCTGCAGCAGATCTTCCGCCTGCTTCTGTGCCATCTCCTGCGTCTTCTGCTGCTTTACGATGGGCTCGATCTCGGCTTTGACCTCATCGAGCGTCTTCATGTGCGCGTCCTGCCGGTCATCCACCCGAATAATGTGGAAGCCGTAACTGCTCTTCACCAGGCCGCTGATCTGCCCCTTGGGCAGCGAAAACGCGGCTTTCTCAAACTCCGGAACCGTCCGGCCCTTCCCGATCCAGCCCAGAGATCCGCCTTCCTTCGCGCTTCCCGGATCTTCGGAATACTTCTTCGCCAGGTCTTCGAACTTCGCCCCAGCCTTGAGCTGCTTCAGCAAATCTTCCGCGCGCTTCTGCGCCTCGGCCACGCCCTTCTCATCCACCTTGCCATCGGGCCCGGGAAGCGGCGTCTTGATCAGAATGTGGCTGACCTTCGCCTGCTCGGCCACGCGATACTGATCGCGATGCTGATTGTAATAAGCCTGCAGACTCGTCGCGCGTGACCTGCACTCCGGCCTGCACCTTCGCCGTATCGAGCACCACATATTTGATCTTGCGCTTCTCGGGAATGGAGTTCGCGTAGCTCTTCTGGTGGCTGTCGTAAAACGCCTTGAGTTCCTCGACCGTGGGATGAAGGCCTTTCTTGATGTCATCCTCCTTCAACACGGCATAATCAAACTTCACCTTCGTATTCTCCTTGATGAACTCCTGGCGGATGGCCGCATCGCTCACCGACGCGCCGCCGGTGATCAGCGTCTGCAGCTTGGTGATCAAAATCTCCTTGCCCACGCTGTCTTCGAAACATCGCGGGAGTCAGGTTGTGCTGCTGCAGCATCTCTCTCGTACTCAGCCTGGCCGATGAAGTTCCCTCCGGGAAAGAAAATTCCGGCATAGCGGCCGTGCTGCAGTTCATCCTTCACTTCCTGCGGCGTGGCACTTCAACCCCATGTGCTGCGCTTCCGCCAGCAACGCCTGCTTGTCGATCAACTGGTCGGCCGCTCGCGGCGTGTCCTGCTGGATCAGAAAAGGCATGATCATCGAGGCCTGCGCGCCGTATTGCTGCGCCTGCTGTTGCGCCATCTCGCGCGCCGTCTGCCGCACCTCCTCGGGCAGTTATCTCCTCGCCATTCACTTTGGCAATAACGCCCGGTTTGCCCGGCGCATCCGTCATCGCTGCCGATGCCGGGGACGAATGCGATCACCATGGCCCCGCAAATCAGCAACAGCAGCCCGCTCAGTACAATCTTCTTGACCGGTCCTTCAGTTTGCAGAAATCGAATCATCTTCTTATCACTCCAGAATTGTGCGTAGAATCAACAATTATAAACTAATCAATCGCCCCAACCCCTGTCATCCTGAGCGAAGCGTTAGGCTTCGCAAATGCGAAGCGCAACCGCAGTCGAAGGACCCCTTACCCGCACCCACCGCCAAGCCCAGCAAGGCGTTTCTACGACGTCCACGTCTGCTGGCTCGTCCCTCCGGACGACCCGCACAAAATCACCTATTGAAACGTATCAATAGACGTGTTATCCCTCTTAGTTCCGGACCAAGGTCCGGATCAGGCCACGAAACGATCGAGCACACCGTGCCCGACGGCACACAAGGGAGCAACATGAACTCCGCAAGCGCACGCAAGACGCTCGCCTTCCCCAATCACTTCGTCAGCGCTGTTGTTACTGATTTCATTTCTCAGTGCGCACTTTCTCCTCGGCCGCAGACACGCCCGGCATCCAAGCCCACCGCCCCAGCCACACACTGACAAACTGGCTCTCCGCGAGCATTGGACGCTGCAATCCTCCGCCAAAGTCGAAGCCAAAGGAGAGATCATTTCCACCGCCGCATTCGTTCCCCAAGGGATGGCACGACGCCACTGTGCCCACCACGGTCGTCGCGGCGCTGGTCAAAGACAAAACCCTCCCCGACCCGTTCTTCGCCATGAACCTCCGCCAGTTCCCCGGCGTCACCTATCCCATCGGCGGAAATTTCTCCAACATCGCCATGCAGACGGATAGTCCCTACGCCGTCTCCTGGTGGTATCGCAAGCAGTTCGCCGCGCCCGCAACCTACGCCGGAAAAACCGTCTGGCTGAATTTCAAGGGCATCAACTACCGCGCCAACGTCTGGCTCAACGGAAAACAGATCGCCAACTCCGACAACATCGCCGGAGCCTGGCGCACTTACGAATTCAACGTGACCGATGCCGTGAAGCCCGGCGCGCGAAAACGTTCTCGCGGTGCAGGTCTTCGCCCCCACCGAGAACGATCTCGCCATCACCTTCGTCGACTGGAATCCCGCGCCTCCCGACAAGAACATGGGCCTGTGGCGCGAAGTCTACCTCACCACCAGCGGCCCGGTCGCGCTGCGCTATCCCACCGTCGTCTCGAAACTGAATCCTGCCCGCCAACGATTCCGCGCAACTCACCGTCACCGCGCAACTCAAGAACGGCACCAGCCAGCCGGTCAAGGGCAAACTGAAAGGCCAAATCGAAGACGTAACCTTCGAGCAGGAAGTCGAACTCGCCGCCAACGAAACCAAAGACGTCACCTTCACTCCCGACCAATTCCCGCAACTCGTCTTCTCCAATCCGCGCCTGTGGTGGCCCGCGCAGATGGGCAAGCCGAATCTCTACCCGCTGAAAATGGAATTCGAAGTCGGCGGCGCCGTCAGCGATCATTCAACCACCGAGTTCGGCATTCGCGAAGTCACTTCCGAAGTAAACGCCACCGGCGGCCGCGCCTTCCACATCAACGGCAAGAACATCCTGATCCGCGGCGGCGGCTGGACTCCCGACATGATGCTCCGCGAAAACTCGCAGCGCCTGCACGACGAATTCCGCTACGTCCGCGATATGGGATTGAACACCGTCCGCCTCGAAGGCAAACTCGAAACCCAGGAATTCTTCGACATCGCCGACCACGAAGGAATTCTCGTCATGGCCGGCTGGTGCTGCTGCGATTTCTGGGAGCGCTGGCCGCGCTGGAAGCCGCAGGATTTTGAAATCGCCCAGCAGTCCCTGCGCGATCAGATCTACCGCCTGCGCAGCCATCCCAGCATGGTCATGTGGCTGAACGGCAGCGACAACCCGCCCCCGCCCGATGTCGAGCAGATGTATCTCGACATCGAAAAGCAGCTCCTGTGGCCGAATCCCGTAGTTTCCTCCGCCACCGGCAAGCCCACCACGGTCACCGGAGACAGCGGCGTCAAGATGTCGGGACCCTATGAGTACATAGCTCCGAGCTATTGGGAGCAGGACACTCCCGCCGGCCAGCCCAACCGCAAGCTGTGCAATCCCGGCGGCTGCGGCGGCGCCTACGGCTTCAACACCGAAACCAGCATGGGACCGGCCGTCCCGCCCCTCGAAAGCATTCGCGCCATGGTCGGAAAAGATCACCTGTGGCCCATCGACGACGTCTGGAACTACCACGCCGGCGGCGGAGAATTCAAAACCATCCAGGTCTTCAGCGATGCGCTCGCCAACCGCTACGGCAAATCGGACAACGTGCGAAGACTTCGCCGCCAAGTCGCAAATGCAGACCTACGAAGGCGTGCGCGCCATGTACGAGGCCTACAGCCGCAACAAATACCAATCCACCGGCGTGATTCAGTGGATGCTCAACAACGCCTGGCCTTCCATGATCTGGCATCTCTACGATTACTACCTGCGCCCCGCGCGGCGGCTACTTCGGCGCCAAGCGCGCCATGGAAGCGCTGCATCCGATCTACGGCTACGACGATCATTCCATCTGGGTGGTCAGCAGCCAGTATGAAGATGCCAAAGGCCTGAAGCTCACCACGAAAATCTACAACCTCGACATGACCGAGAAGTTTTCTCACGAAGACTCGCTCGACGCGCCCGCCGACAGCACCGCCAAAGATTTTCACGCTGCCTGACGTCGATGGACCTCAGCCCGACGTACTTCCTAGCCCTGCGCCTGGACAGACTCCGCCGGCAAACTGGTCGGCTCGAACTTCTACTGGCTCTCCACCAAACCCGAAACCCTCGACTGGGCGAAGTCCACCTGGTGGATGACTCCAACCGATTCCTTCGCCGACTACACCGCGCTGGCGCAACTTCCGAAGGTAAAGCTTAAAGTTACCAGCAGCACCGAACGCAAAGGCGAAGACTCCATCACCCACGTGACGCTAGAAAATCCCAGCAAGAGTCTCGCTTTCTTTGTCCGCCTCAAAGTAGACAAAGGAGCGAAGGGCGAAGAGATTCTGCCAGTAGTCTGGGAAGACAACTACATTTCCCTGCTGCCCGGCGAGAAGCGCGAAGTAACCGCCACCTACCGCGCCAGCGAACTGGGCGCAGCGAAAGCCAGCAGTAAAAGTAACCGGCTGGAACGTGGAGTAAGAGTTTGGACGGAAGATGCTCATGTGGGGACAGCCGCCTCGGCTGTCCCGCCGAGCAAAGCGAGGCGGCCCTATGCTCATGCCCAGGGCCCAATCTCCTCACACATGCTGTGAGACCGACAAAATATTCCCGTCGGGATCCTTGAACCACGCCACTTTGTCCCCGGTCGGCGCGGTCCAGATTCCAAGCGCATCCTGCTCGAAGAAACCAAACCTCTCGAACTGCACGCCTTTCGCCTGCAGTCCCTCGACCATCTTCTCGATCTCAGGAACCTGCCATCCCAGAATCGTGAACGGAGCCGGCGTGAACTGCGCCTTCGCCACCCGCACCTTGATTCCATTCGCATCCATCACCAGCGCGAATCCGTCATCCTTCACAAAGCGCAGCCCCAGCACGCCTTCGTAAAAAGCTCTCGCCTTCTCGGTGTCCTTGGTCGGAACAAACGCCACAATGTCGATCGAACCCAGCATGTTCGCACTCCAATCGCGTCTTATTCTTCCGGCGGCAATTCGAAATCGACCAGATTGCCTCGGAAGCCCTTCGTCTTCCACGCGCCCACGGCGATTCCCACCGCCATCCAGATCGCCCCAAAAACCAGAGCTTTCGGACTCAAGCTAATCCAGAGAAAAAAACAGATTACGAAACCCAGAACCGGCGGGAGCAGATTGCCCAACTTCTTTTCCGGTTCATGCAAATAGTAGCGGACGAATGCCGCAGCATTCACACCCATAAAGGCGATCAGCGCGCCGAAATTGAGCAGGTTCGCTCCCAAGATCATAGCCGGTGGTTGCTCCGGCCAGCGCGGGAAGCAGAAATGCTCCAGCCAACGCAAGCACGCCTACAAACAAAACGTTGTTGCGCGGCACGTGCCGTTTGGCATCGACCGCGCCAAAGAACGACTTCGGTAAAGCGTTACTGCGTCCCATGCCATAAAGCAGCCGCGCCGCACCCAGCTGCGCGCCCATGCCCGAGCCAAAGTTCGCCACCACCAGCGTGAATCCGACAATGGCAAACAGCGGCGCCCAGGCGCGTCCCGCCACGAAAGTAAAAGCCGTGTCCATGTTCGGATACGGTTCCGAGGCCGGCCAGATCAGCTGAGCCGCATACACCTGAAAGGCCGACAGAATTCCGATCACCACACAAACCAGCACCGTCGCCAGCAAAATGTTTCGCCGCGGATTCTCGGCTTCTTCCGAGAGCGTCGAGATGCCATCAAAACCAATGTAGGTGAGCACCGCAACCGAAGTGCCGCCCAGCACCGCTTTCGTATTCCAGCTCGCGGGATCGTAAAAAGGCCGCGTAAAGAACGCCGCACCATCGTGAGGATGGCCAAAAATATAGCGCGCCGCCGCCACAAAAAAAATCGCAATCACCACTCCCATTCCCGCAGCCAGCGCGGTATTCACTCGAGCCGAAGTTTTCACGCCTTGCACATTCAACGCAGTAAACATCAGCGCGAAAATAACCGCCCAAACGGCATACGAGACACCGGGTGCAAACACATGCGCCTGCTGGCTGATCCAGATAATGCAGATCATGGGATTGAGCAGGTAATCCATCACCATGCTCCATCCGGTCACATAGCCAAGCGCCGGATTGATCTCCTGCCCCACATAAGTAAACGCCGAACCCGCACTGGGATAAGCCCGCGCCATCCGCCCATAACTGATCGCGGTGAACAGCATCGCGACCATGGCGATCAGAATCGTGGTCACAACATGTCCATGCCCGCGATTGCTGAGCACGCCGAACACCGACATGGGCGCGACCGGCTGAATCACGATCACGCCGTAAAGAATCAAATCCCAAAGTGTAAGCGTGCGGCGCAGGCGTGGGGCGGACGGTGCAACAGAGATAGCAGGTTTCCATGGGTCCGCCTATTGGATTATGGAGGGCTGAAAATGTCAATATTAAAACGATTCCGTACTTAGCGGAGTCGCTTCACTTCCCGTAGTCGAACCAATATCCGCGCTGCTCGTTGCCTGACATGTGCCGCGTGTTGTATTCGAGAAGATAGTTCACGTGCGCATCGTCGAGCGGAAACGACTTGCCCGGCGCATACGGATAGTCGCCCATCTTGAGAAACGGCAGCGGCGCCACGAAGTTCCCTTCGGCGGCATAGAAGTCCATGTCTTTCTCATAGCCGAAGGCCGCGAAGAAATAATCGCGCACCCAGCCCTGGGGCAGCGCGGGCAATTGCGATGGATCAAAATCGAGACGAACCTCGTCGCCCGAACCGAATACGACCTGTTCATCGTCCAGCGCAGTCAGCAGCGGCAACACATCGCCGTATCGCGTGTAGGTTCCCGCGGGACGCGTGTACGGCCCGGTCGCGCTCGTCTTTTCGTAAATGTATTGCACGTTGCCCGGAGGCGTGCCTTCAATCTTCAGCGGAAATCCGTGAAAGCCGAGATCAGCGCGGACCAGCGGAACCGGCGTAGGCTTCACGTTGTGCGCCGGCATCCCTGAAGCTCCGCGCTTTGCCGGCGTCCCGAGCGCCCGCCCTCGGCGCCGGAAGCTCCCGCGGCGGTGCTACTGTGCTGTCCGGATCACCAGAATGCTGTCCCAATAAATCTGCAGATTGGTCGTGATGCGAATCTTCTGCGTCCCCGGCGGCAGCTTGCCGGTTAGATCGGCGGTCATCGTGCGCGGCCCGCCGGCGGGGAAACCCATGTCGTCGATCACGCGCACCCACTTGCCGTTCGCGCCTTTCGCATTTCCAACCAGCGCTTCCACATAAGGCGAGATCGCCTGCACCCCGGCTTGCGACGCGGCATACATGCTGTTCGCCGAAAAATATTCGACTTCGCCATGCAACAGCAGCCACAGCGGGCCGCCGCGGTAAGGCTCGCCCAGATCGAGCGTCAGGCTGTGCGGCTTGGCAAAGCCCTGAAACTGCGTCAAGCGCAAAATCGCCGAAGTAACGATGCGCCAGCAGATCGGGCAACACATTGTGGCCGTGCTCATCCCACGCGCCCGCCGGCGGACGCGCATCTCCTCTTTTGCTCACCACCACCTTGAACTCCGGATACGGCGGGTTCGACGCGAAATATTCGTTGGGATACACATCAAGATCGGCGGGATGATCGACCGCCAGCACGCGCACCTGATCGAGATAAACAGCTTCCTCCAGCGGCTCCATGAAGCGGAAGCTGAGCTTGCCGTCTTTCTCGCGAATCGCGTTGCGATCGATCTTGATGTACTCGACCGGCCGCGGAACGTCGCGCTGGCCGGGCCCAATCCAGTGCCCGACCACGCCCGCGCCCAGCATGTCGGCGACAAGTTCGTAGCGCTCGCCATTCCAGACAAACAGCGTAGGACACGAGCTGCCGCGGCGATCGATCTCAGTGATGTTCTGCTGCCGGTCGCCGGCGACGTTGATTTCATCCTGCAACACGCCGGTCGGCCACAGCATGCGCACGATGTCAGCCTCTTTCGCATCACCCAGACCCACCACGATGTCGGTCGAGTTCTGCCCCAGGTATCCGTTCGATCCCGCGATCTCAAACTTCTGCCGGTTCCCGCCCGCAAACACTTCCACCTTGGTGCCGATCGCGCTCTTGTTGTCGGCCAGTCCCTTAAGCGAAAGCCGCAGCCAGTGATTCTGATTGCCGCCTTCATTGCGCAGCAGCACGGCGGGACCGTGATTCTGCGTGATCAGCAGATCGGTCGCGCCGTCGCCGTCGTAGTCGCCGGTGATGATGGCGCGCGGCTCTTTGAGTTGAATCTTGTCGAGCCCAACATCGGCAGTGACGTCTTTGAAACCATCAGCCCCAAGATTGCGGAACAGCCGCACCTCGCCCTTGCCCTCTTTGGTTTCGCCGACCGCGACCAGATCGACCCAGCCGTCGTTGTCGTAGTCGAAGGCAGCTACGCCGAATGCGCGAACCCATTCGGTCTCGGGCAAGTTTGACTTGCTCGAAAGACTTTCCATGATTGTTACGCCAGAGCGTGATCCCTGGGGGCCCCATCTGCGTAAAGGCGTAGTCCATCCACCCATCGTGGTCAAAATCAAGAACCGCCACACCGTTGGTGAAGCTCGGCATTGACGAGGTCAGATCGCCCCGGTCTCGGAATTTGCCTTCACGCGGATTCTCGAAGAGCTTCGGCGTTTCTCCACCCGAATCAAGAGATCGACGGCTCGGTCGTTGTTGTAATCCGTGCCCACAGCAGCAATATTCCGAAATGAGCCGTCGAGCCCCGTTGCGTCAGTAACATTCGTGAAACTTCCGTCGCTGTTATTTCGCCATATCACATTGGAAGATAACGTCAGGTCCGGATTCGGCCACAATGAACGACAAGGCGGACACTTTTCGTCATTTGATTCGGGCTTCTTTTTGATGCGGCTGGGCTGGGTAACGTACAGGTCCAGGTCGCCATCGTGGTCGTAATCGATGAAGGTCACGCCGAGCGACATCACGGTGTAGATGACAGCAGGCACGCCTGCCACGATGCCTCCCGGGGGCACATTTTCCCGATCCTTCTTTTGTGATGTTCCCTGAACCGTTGCTCCATTCTTGAGTCCCATATACAGTGGAAATCTGAGATCAAACGTTCCGTTCTTTTCATTGTGGAGCAGCCAACGTCCGCCGACCCAACGTATACGCCATGTCCGCAAAACCGTCATTGTCGTAGTCGCCCACCGCGCAGCTCGTGCCGCGAGGCGGCCCAGCATTGGCGACCGGGACTGCCCAAGCGAAACAGTCTTTGGTAGCGTCTTCGAATTTTCCGCCAACATTGTGGTAGAGCGACATGCCACCGTTTGCGCCGTTGTCTGCATAGGAAGAAGATCGATCTTGCCGTCGTTGTCATAGTCGAGGAAGCACGCGCCGCTGCCAAGATCGTCATAGGAGTCTGCTTGCTTGAGCGGACGGCTTCGACACAATCCCCGCTTCCTTCGTCACATCCACAAACCGCACCTTGATCTGCGCCGGCGCTTTCAACACCGCCGAGGGCGACTCGACTGCGCGCGAGTATTGGCCCTGCTCGCCGTAAGCCAGGCTCACCGGCGCGCCGAGTTTGTTTTGCGTGATGTACTGGAATTTTTTCAGGTGCTCGCGGGCGTGGTCGATGTCGGCCGACTGCTGGTAGGCGCGCGACAATCCGAACTCGGCCGAGGCGTGCAGCGGGTTTAGTTGCAGGGCGTGCTGGAAAGCGTCGATCGCTTGCGGAAACTGTTTGGCCTGCACGTACGACGAGCCCAGAAAATACCAGGTGTCGGCGTCGTTCGGATCGATCTCGACCACGTGCCTGAAGGCATCAATCGCGGCTTGAGCATCGCCAGTATTCTTCGCGAGCAGTCCCAGGTTGTACCACGCGTTCGGATTTTTCGGATCCTGCTTGAGCGAATCTTCCAGCACAGCCTTGGCTTCGTCGATCTTCTGCAGATTCAGAAGCGCGATGCCTTCATTCAGGCGCGCGATCGTCAGTTTAGGATCGAGTTCGGCCGCTTGCTGGAAGGACTTGAGTCCTTTTTCGAAAAGCTGCTGGTTCATGTAGGCGGCGCCGAGATTGTTCAGCCGCGCGGCCTCAGCGGGATTCGTGGCCGGTTGAGTTTGCGGGGTCGCGAAAAGGCCAAACGCGGCCAGGAACATGCCGGCTAGAGCTGCTGAAATTCGGGGAGTCATTCGAGTAAAGATTTAACCACAGAGGGCACAGGGAACACAGGGTAAAGTCGTCAATTGGACTTCGATCGAAGCCCGTAGGCGCGTTGGCCAACGACACCTTTGCCTTCTTCGACGGTGACGGTCTGTCCGGCGTTGACGTTGGAGAGCTTATCGACCTGGCCGCTGGGCCATTGAATCTCAACGCTGTCGGCTTTCGTTTGCGCACCCAGGCCGAACGTGAGCACCAATTCGCTCTGCGAAAGATAGCTCGATCCGGAGCGCAGCATCTTCGACTGTTTGTCGCTCCCTGACGTCACGCGCACCACTGCGCCGATCCCGTCGCGATTCGATTTTGTTCCCACCAGTTTCAGCCGCAGGCTGTGATTCGTCCCGCCCTCGTTGTGGAATAAATAAGCCGGGCCGGCGTTCGTGGTGATCAGAACATCCAGAAATCCGTCGTTGTCGATATCGGCGTAAGCCGCGCCCCGCGCCACTCTCGGAGCGGCAAACGCCGGCCCCATCTGCGCCGTGACTTCCTGGAACTTGCCTCCGCCCAGATTGCGAAAAAGATGCGCAGGCTCGGCATAGCTGACGCGCTTCTGCACGCGCTCGATCTGCATCTTCGATGTGGCCATCGGCGACGAAAATATCGGGCCAGCCATCGTTGTCGTAATCGAAAAAGAAGCAGCCGAATCCAAGCGTGACCAGAGTGGCGCGGCCTACTTCGGATTGCGGAGCCTCGTCCACGAACAGGCCGTTGCCTTCGTTGTGATAAAGCGAAACCATCTGATTGGCGAAGTTGCTGATGATGACGCTGGGGTGGCCGCTGCGATCGTAATCGGCGGCGTCCACGCCCATGCCGGCGCGAGCCACGCCATCTTCGCTGAAAGCTATACCAGAAGGAACGCCGCGCTCTTCGAACGTTCCGTCTTTCTTGTTCAGGTAAAGCTTGTTGGGCTGGGTGTCGTTGGCAATCAGAATATCGGGCCAGCCGTCGCCGTTGTAATCGAGAATGGCGATGCCGAGGCTTTTTGAAGTCGGATCGCCGAGGCCGGCTTTTTGCGTGGCATCTTCAAATTTGCCGCCGCCGAGGTTGTGCCACAGCCGCACCGAAGTTCCCTTGTACGATTCCGGCGTGCAATAAGACTTGTGCGCGCCGTCGAGCGTGCAGTAGAGGTCGGTCTGCTCGGTCCACTGCACGTAGTTTGCGACGACAAGATCGAGTTTGCCGTCGCGATCGTAATCGACCCACGCGGCGCTGGTCGAAAATTCGTTCGGCCCCCACATGCCAGCCGGACTTGGTCACGTCAGTAAATGTGCCGTTGCCGTTGTTGTGGAAGAGATGGCTCTGGCCTAACGCGGTGATGAAGATATCGTCGAAGCCGTCATTGTCGTAATCGCCGACCGCGACTCCCAGCCCGAACATCGGCACCGCCAATCCGGCCTTGCGGGTTACATCGGTGAAAGTTCCGTTGCCATTGTTGTGGTATAGCTTTGGAGTTGTCGGTCCAGCGTGAGGATGTCCGGCAAAATCCTCGCCGTTTACCAGAAGAATGTCAGGATAGCCGTCGTTGTCATAGTCAATGAAAGCGCAGCCCGGACCCATGGTTTCCGGCAGCCACTTTTTCCCGAACGCGCCGTTGTTGTGGGTGAAGTGAATTCCAGCTTGCGCCGTGATGTCGCGAAAGTGAACCTGTGCGTCGGCGGCGGGTATGCAGAAAAATCGATTAACCACAGAGACACAGAGACACAGAGAAATCTTGAGTAACAAGATCTCAGACTTCCTCTGTGACTCTGTGACGGAGCCAGCCCTGAGCGAAGCCGAAGGGTGGTGAATTGCACTTGTTTTGCCTTCATCGCTGGGCCTCGGCCGAGCGGTCGCGGCTACGTTCCTGCAGGCTTCGATGAGCGCCGGCAGCGGCACGGAAACATGCTCATGCATCGCCTGCCTCTCGTTGTTGTCTTCGGGATGCAGCTGGCGATAGGGTCCGGTGATCGCCTGCGAAGACTCATCCGCTTTGAAGCGCAGATAGCGCGCCTCGTGCTCTTTCGCGAGCTTTTCGTTACCCAGACCGTTGTAGCAAAGCATCAGATTGTAATGCGCCTGCAGGTCTTCGGGATCGATCGCTAAAACGGATTGCAACGTCTTCACCGCTTCTGCGTACTTGCGCTGCAGAAAGAAAATGCGCCCCAGATCATTGAGCGCGACGCGATCGCGCGGATACTGAGCCAGAACGATGCGCAGACGTGCGGCCGCACCGTCATAGTTGCCGTCGGCGCGCAGCACTCGGGCGTAAAAATAATTGGCTCGCGCCAGATTCGGAGACAGAGCCAGCGCTTTCTCGAGCACGGCGCGGGCGCGCTCCATGTCGCCTTCCTGCACGGCGCAGCGGCCAATATTCACCCAGCCATCGGGATTATTGGGATCCGCCTCAGTCACTTTTTGGAATGCCGCCGCCGCGCCCTTGAGATCGCCCTGCAGAAACAAGCCGATTCCGTAATCGTTCCAGCGCTGCCATTCGTTCTTGAGGGCGATGGTCTTCGGTTCGGGAGACCGGCGCATTGTGCGCGACCACCGGCAGCGTCACTTCGTTCTCCGCAACCGTGACGATGGGAAGGTCGGGAATTTTCTCTTCCTTCGCCGAAACTCCACTGAGTCGATGCCGTGAACACAATCGGACGGTCGTCGTAATCGGGCGTAACCGAGTCGCGGCCTGATTGCTCGGATCGGGCTGCCCGGCGAAAGCGACACTGCGTGCCATACCAGGAAAATTTTCGGTAACACAGGCGGGCATGCAGCGTGATCTTGTTGCCGGCGTTTTCAGGAATCAACATGCGGTAGTGCACGGTGTCGGCCGCGCCCGGCGGGATGAGCCGCACATACACCACAGCGCGCGTAGCCCAGGCGTTGCGCTTGTTGATGGGATTGCCGTGGGCATCGATCTGCAACGAGCGATAAAAGTGCGCGCCTTTTTCCACCGGACCTTTGCCATCGTCCTCGACCATGCCGCTCCAGAAAATGGTCTGGCCTTTGTCGTCCGTGCCCTTCAGTTCGAGCCAGGTGTCGTAGGCGTCGACCGTGCCGCCGGGGAAAAAATGTCCGACCTTCTTGGTGCGCACGACGACGTCCACGCGCACGGTATCGCCGCGGCGGAGCGCGGGCTGCACCAGGTTCAGGGGAGCGGTGACCGGAGCAACTTCTCCGCTGGCTCCGGGAGTAATTTTGGTTTCCGCCTCTTCGCCCACGGCAAACGTTGTGGCCAGTTCCGATTGGCTCGCCACGCTTTGAGCGCGGCTGGAAGCGGGGCTTGCGCGGGAGATACGGCAAAAATATCCACGGTGAGAGCGCCGCTCTTCAGAAACCCTTCGGTGAGTTTCAGCTGGGCGGCATCTTCATTCGCCGTGGGCAGTGCGGTGTTCGCGCCGGGGAAACGATGCGAGTGCACGAATCCGTTGATGTTGCCGGCATCTTTCGAAGGCTCCGCGGGCATGTGGCAATCGGCGCACTGCTGCGGCTTGGGCGGATAGTAGAACGAGCGCGCGCCTTGCCCGGAAACTCCGCTGGCCTGCCAGTTGTCGTATTCGTTGAAGCCGCGGAACCAGCGATAGTGATTCACCGGCACGTCGAGATGCACCTTGTGGCAGGTGGAGCAGAACTCCGCCGTCTGCGTGCGCATGAACGGCTTGAGGAAAACGCGGCGGTGCGGCTCCGGATTCAGCCGGATCAGGAAATCGTGCAGCGCGCGCGCCACGGGATTCTTCGTGGCGGCCAAGTTCGTGCAGCTTGGGATACTCCAGATAAAAATCGGCCTGGCCCATGGTGCTCTTCACGCTGGCGATGGAGTGGCACATCATGCAGCCAAGCCCGGCCTGCGATTCCGGACGATGCACGATCTGCTTGATCGGCGTATCCATCAGGCCGCTGTAGAGCACGGCCGGATCGTGGCATCCGCCGCACCATTTCGAAGGCTTGGTGCCGATCGTATCCTGCATGTACTCGATCGACTTGCGATACCACTGATTGTTGAACGAAGAAAAATGGTGCGCCGAGCTGAACCACTGGTTGTAAATATCTTCGTGGCAGCGCTTGCAGGAGTCGGACTCCATGAAGAACTTGCTGGGAATTTTCTGCTTGCCGTAGACCTGCGCGGAACTGGGGAAGAACGAGCCCTCGGGCCCGTCGCCTTCGCCGTTCATGTTGTCGGGCGGCATGGCGGGATTCTGAATGCGGCCGCGCGCTCTGCCAACTCTCCCGCAGGTAGTGCGCACCGTAGCCAACGGCGCCGATTACGACCAGGCAGATTGCTGTGCGGAGAATTGCGGTCGCGGCACTTGCAGCTCAACCATCCGCGTCTCCCCATATTCTCGGCGATCAGCAGGCCGACCCCAACGAGCGAGATCACGATGTGGAGGTAAAGCCAGTTCCACTCGGCGCGCGGCGTGCCGGTCTTGATGAGAATGATTCCGAGAATTGCGCCCGCCGCGACCAGCAACCATCCGGCGCGGGCAAGAAAGCTTCCATCCCGCATAAGACGAATCAAGAGCGGAATGAGGAGAATCGCGGCAATCACTCCGGCGAGCGCGTGCAGAAGCACCACGACCGCATAGAAGATGTTGGGTTGCGGGAAGGCATAAAGGTACGCGGCGGAAATCACCAGAAACGGCAGCAGCCAGGACAAGGCCCGGCCGACTGGCGCCTTCGATGACGAATTTTGTCCCATCGGAAACAGTTGGGCGGCTCGCAGTGAAGGATTCCAGTTCCCACAGTACTGAAATCGCGTGCGAACCAAGTTACTCACGCCGGCGCGCTGGGGGAATAATGCAAAAATACTATCGGAGACCGAGTGGCTTCAGGCAATCGGTGGAATCTTCCACGCGCCGCATTGCTTTTCTAGTGCGGCGGCAACGGATAACACCTGCTCCTCTTCCCACGGCTGCCCGACGATCTGCACGCCGATGGGCAGGCCTTCGGGCGAGCGACCTACCGGAACCACCACGGCAGGATTGCCCAACAGGTTGAAAAATTCCGTGTAGCTCCAGGCATCGAGATAGTGGACGGTCTTGCCTTCGACCTGCCAACTTCGCTCCCCGTGCCGGAATGCGGGGATTGCCGCCGCCGGACACAATAAGATTTGATACTGCTGCATCTGCTTGAGAAAACGCGCGCGGAGTCGATCGCGCTGGATCCAGACTTGCAGGAGAGTCTCACCGGTGAGCGCGGGTTCGGCGGCGGACCACTCCAGAAACTGCTTCAGGATCGGACTGAGGTCCGATTCCCTGCCTTTGAACATTGGCCGCAGCAGCATTCCTCCGGCAACCACGAAGAGCTTGTGCCAGAGCTGGCGTGCTTCTTCGAGTCCTTCCGGGCTGGAAGGGTTCTACTTGAAATCCCGCGCTGCGCAAGGCTTCTGCCGCAGTGCGTACGGCCGCGCGAGTTTCAGGCGTGACCGGCGTGCGGCCATCATCTTCGAAATAACCGACTCTCAGTCTTCTGGTCTCCGCCTCACTGGGCCAGCGCAACGGCACCGGAGCTGCGCAGGTGTCGCCGATGTCGGGGCCCTGCATCACCTCGAAGAGAACTTTCAAATCGGCGACGGTGCGCGCCATCGGACCGACGACGCCGATCAATGCAAATGGACCCGCGGATGCAGGATAGTGGCCGGTCGCGGGAATTCGTCCCGGCGTCGGCTTCAGGCCGCAGATGCCGCTGAAGTGAGCGGGCACGCGAATCGAACCTCCGCCGTCGCTGCCCACGCCGCCCGGCCGACATGCCGGCGGCAATTGCTGCGGCTTCGCCGCCGCTCGAACCGCCGGGCGTGCGTTCGAGATCCCACGGATTGTTGGTGCGGCCATAGAGCAGGTTGTCGGTTTCCCACGCCATGAGCAGTTCGGGAGTGTTGGTCACGCCCAGCACGATCGCGCCTGCGGCTCGCAAACGCGCCACCAGCGGCGCATCCTGAGCGGACACGAACCCGGCGCGCAGACGCGTGCCCGATTCGCAACGCAGCCCCGCCACGCCGATGGAGCTCTTGATGCTGATGGGGACGCCGTGCAGCGGGCCGAGCTTTTTCTTGCGCATCACCGCGGCCTCAGCAGCCTCAGCCGTCCGCCGCGCACGTTCCGCATCGACGTGCACAAATGCATTTAGTTTTGGATTCAGTTTTTCGATCTGTGTCAGGTGCGCATCCACGAGTTCGACCGGAGAGATCTTCTTTTTTCGGATTTGCTCGGCCATGGAAACGGCAGGAAGGAAGTTTAGGTCGCTCATGAGCGATCTCGCATGGCGCGATCGAGGATGGTCGGATCGCGATCGAGCATCCGCTTTTCGTCGGACGTGAGCGAACGGTGTTCGCCCTTCGCGAGATCGCCCAATTGCAGCGGCCCAATGGCTACGCGCACCAATCGCAACACTTCGACTCCCAAGGTCTCAATCATGCGGCGGATCTGGCGGTTCTTGCCTTCATCCAGAACAATTTCAAGCCAGCAGTTTTTCTGCCCTGAACGCAAACGGCGAGCCTGCTTCGCTCGCAGCACTTCTCCGTCTTTTGCTTTCACTCCGCGAACCAGCGCCTGGATAAATTCTTCATCGGCAACCGTCGCCATTTGCACATGGTAAGTCTTGTCCAAATGCGTTTCTGGCGCGGCGATGCGCGCGCCCCACTCGGAATCGTTGGTCAGCAGCAGCAAGCCTTCGCTGGCTTTATCCAATCGGCCGACCGGGGCAACCCAGGGCGGTTTGTTTGCGGCGAGCTTTCTTCCGGCAGCGAGCTTCGCGTTCAACGCTGCGTATACCGTTTCCCGGCCCTTTTCGTCTGATGCCGTCGTCACCACGCCGCGCGGCTTGTTCAGCATGAGATAGATCTTTCGCCTGCGGCTCAACCACTTTCCCATCGACTGCAATTTGATCATGCTTCCCGGAAACTGGCGTCTCCGGATCGCGACGACTCTTCCCGTTCAGGGTCACGTGCCCGGCGCGAATCAGCTCCGCCGCGCGCGACCGCGAGCAATATCCAAGCTTTGACAAGGCGCGCGCCAGGCCGATCTTCCGAGACGCTTCGTTCGCTTTCACTCATTCATGCTAACCGAGAATCCGGAGAACCCGCGAATGCACAATCCAGCAACACTTGGTAGGATGTTTAGCGCTGACTGGGAAAGGAAGCTTATGGCCCACCAACATCCTCCGCGCTTTCTGAAGATTGTGGACGACGCCAAGACGCGCGTGCGCGAAACCAACGTCGAGGCAGTGAAGAAGAGGCTGGATCGCGGCGAGAAGTTCATTCTGGTGGATGTGCGCGAAGAAAGCGAATTTGCCAAAGATCATCTTCCCGGCGCGATTCATCTGGGCAAAGGCATCATCGAGCGCGACATCGAGGCCCGCGTGCCTGATCTGGGTGCGGAGATTGTGCTTTACTGCGGCGGCGGATTCCGCTCGGCGCTGGCCGCTGACAATCTGCAGAAGATGGGCTACACCAACGTGATTTCGATGGACGGCGGAATTCGCGACTGGCGGGAGAAGGGATATCCGCTGACGAAAGGCAGTGACGCTAGTAACCAGTACCCAGTACTCTGCTTGTGGTTCGTAAACGCGCTTCTCAGTTCTCGGTACTAAGGCTACTGCGGTACTATCTTCCACTTATGAATGGTCGCATCTTCTTCTGGTCGCTCACGTCTGCGCTTGCCGGATTTCTTTTCGGTTTCGACACGGTGGTTATTTCCGGCGCCGAAAAAACAATTCAAACGCTTTGGGGTCTGAGTCCCGGGCTGCATGGCATTGCCATGGCTTCGGCTCTTTACGGCACCGTGGTTGGCGCGCTGCTCGGGGGCTGGCCGGCCGACCGCTTCGGACGCAAAGCCACGCTGCTGTGGATCGGCATTCTGTATTTTGTGGGCGCTGTGGGCTCAGGTCTGGCACCGAACGTCACCGTCTTCATCATCGCGCGCGTTATCGGCGGGTTGGGCATCGGCATCTCGACCGTGGTGGCGCCGATGTACATCTCGGAGATCGCGCCGCCCAAGCATCGCGGCCTGCTTGCGGGCATGTTCCAGTTCAACATTGTTTTTGGCATCCTGATCGCTTACGTTTCGAATGCTCTGTTGGCGGGCATCGGCGACAACGCATGGCGCTGGATGCTGGGCGTGGCTGCGTTTCCATCGTTGATCTATGCCGCATTCTGTTTTGGCCTGCCCGAAAGTCCGCGTTGGCTGCTTAGCCGGAAGGGCGACCGCGAGGCTGCTCTCGCGGTGCTGCAACGCATCGAGCCCGAGGCTTCGAACGACGCAGATCGCGGCCGAGGCGGATGAGATTATGGCTGCAGCGGCATCGGAACAAAAATCGTCCTCCGGACATTTCTGGACGATGCGGCTTCGTAAACCAATCCTGCTTGCCATTCTGATTGCCTTCTTCAATCAAATGTCCGGGCATCAATGCGATTTTGTATTTCGCGCCGCGCATCTTTGAACTTACCGGCCTCGGCGCGAAAGCCGCGCTGCTGCAATCGATCGGCATCGGCATCACGAATCTGGTTTTCACTTTTGTCGGACTCTGGCTGATTGACCGGCTGGGCCGGCGCACTCTTCTTTATATCGGCTCGGTCGGCTACATTACTTCGCTTGGCCTGGTCGCATGGGCTTTCTTTACCGGTCACTTCTTGATCGTGCCGGTTTGCATCTTCGCCTTCATCGCCGCACACGCGATCGGCCAGGGAGCAGTGATCTGGGTTTTCATCTCCGAAATATTTCCCAATCGCCATCGCGCGGAAGGCCAGAGCCTAGGCTGCGGCACGCACTGGATCTTCGCCGCCTTGCTCACCACTTTCTTCCCGAAGATGGTCTCCTGCCTTTCCGATCGGCTACGTGTTCTCGTTCTTTGCCGGCATGATGGTGCTGCAGCTTATCTGGGTAAAGACGATGGTTCCGGAAACGAAAGGCGCGTCGCTGGAGCAGATCCAGAGACAGCTGGGGATCGAATAAGGGCCTTTGCGCTCAGCATTGGCGCGGGGACCACGGAGCCGTGATCCAGATAAAAAAAACTCAGATCGATCTTGCCTAAGATATCTGGAATCAGTAAGTTACGGCTTCCAGGTCTAGTTTGAATCTGGCTAAAATCTTGAAAGTAAATAACTTACCCGCAAAATATTCCATTCAAAGGACTTAGACGGCTTACCCTTCGCTAAATGCCTTGGAATGGGGTAACCGCTTCGCAAAATATTGCATTCACGGGGGTTATCTCCATTGCTATTCGGATGTCAAGGAACGTAGCCGCCAGTATCAGTGCAACGAGCATTCGCAGCATGACGGTTTGGCTTGTGCCGGCCGTCACGCCATCGACCATGATCGCGCAAGCGATGGGCTGTAGACAAGGTTGGATGTCACAAGTCCTTGTGGATATTCTTTGGTCACGCGGTTGTTCCGTGGCTGGGGTCACCCTTTCGCGGCGAACGCGAGCGGACGGGGCACGCCTTGGTTCTCGTTGCCAGTTGCCATGCGGCCGGATTGCAAGGTAATGCTTCTGCTACGCGCGACAGGGCTGCGTTTTTCCTTGTTGATTTGTCTCCGGAGTTACTGCTGTAGCAGAATCGAAACCGTCCCATCCGTCAAATTGGCGACAGCGAGATCGAGTTTTCCGTCGCCATTGAAATCGGCCGCGACAATTTGATACGGGAACTTTCCCACCGGATAAGGCGATCCCGATGCCTGAGTGAATGTCCCATCGCCATTTCCGAGCAGAAGCGTGACGGTATTATCTCCGCCGTTGGCGATGGCGAGGTCGAGTTTTCCGTCATTGTTGAAATCCCCTGCGACGATCGCATCCGGGTCGCTCCCGACCGTAATTGTGCTTGGCGGTCCGAATGTTCCGTCACCATTTCCCAGCAGGATGTATACGTCGTTGGAACTCGAGTCTGTAACGGCGACATCCAGCTTGCCATCACCGTTGAAATCGGCGACAACGATCGCATAAAGGTTCTGTCCGAGGGAAATCGGAGAACCATTTGCCGGAGTAAATGTCCCGTCCCCATTGCCAAGCGACACAGCGAGTCCCGAACTTCCTAGCCCAGCCGAAACTCCGCCGCTTCCGCCCGCCACAATCGCATCCAGCTTTCCGTCGCCGTTGAAATCCCCTACGGCGATGCCATTCAGGAAGCCCGTGGTGTTGAGATCGCCCGCCCCGTTAAACGCGCCCTCCCCGTATCCCAAAGCGACGAAGCCCGAACCATAGATTTCATTTACGATGGAAAGATCGAGATTCCCGTCCGCGTTGAAATCAGCCACTGCCAGAGCGGATGTCGTCGGATCTGCTGTGCTGGCGAATGATGCCGAGGAAGAAACGAACGTGCCGTCGCCGTTCCCTAACAGGATGGCAGCGGCCTCGTTATTGATCAATGCGACCGCAAAACCCTGATGACCGCTGTGGTTGAAGTCTGCCGCCACGATCGGGCCGACGTAGGGTGAGGCGAAATCATCATACGGTGGACTCGGTACTCGCACGAGAGAGCCCGGCGCGGCCGTAAATGTGCCATCGCCGTTTCCGAGCAGCACAGCCACCGTAACGTTCGTTGCAACGGCAAGATCCGGCTTGCCATCCCCGTTGAAGTCGGCAACCGTCATGCCGAACGGCTCATAAGCCTGAATCGGAGAGTTGGCAGCCGCCGCAAATGAAACGGCAGACTCCGGCGCAGCGATCTGGAAATAGACAACGTTGGACGCGCCGCCGCCGGGTGGGGGATTGATGACTGAAACTGGCGCCGTGCCTGCGGTCGCCACATTAGCGGCCGGAACCGTCACGCTGAGGTGCTCGCTGTCGACAAATGTTGCGGAGATCCCCGTGTTGTTGAAATCGATCCCCGCGCCGCGAACGAACCCCGTGCCGCTCAAGATAAGGGTGAAGTCTGAGCTCCCGGGTGAAACTGCGGTCGGGACCAGCGACTGGTTCAAGAATGGGACCGGATTCGTCAGTGGAGGGCCGGAGATGATTTCAATGCTCAGCGGAGTGAAGCCGAAGGCGCCGGTCGCATCTGTGACAGTCACCTCGAAATACCACGTTCCGCCGCCCGTTGGAGTACCGCTGATAGCGCCAGTACTGGCATTCAGCTTAGCCCGTTGGGCACCGAACCGCCCACTTGGTATCCGGTAAGGATTGGGCCGTCGTAGACGCTCCACTGAAATGGAGCCGTGCCGCCCGTGAGCGTGATCATTTGACTGTAGGAAGTGCCCACCGATCCGTTCGCCAGCGTCTGAAATGGGATCTGCGGATACGGATTTACGGTGATCTGTAGCGAAGCGCTTTTCGTCTGGTCGGCCAAGGGCGTCGCCGTCACCGTGGCCTGTTGTGCGCTGGTGAGGTTCGTTGTTGGCGAAGAGTAGGTAACGGATGAACCTATCGAACTGCTCAGAGAGCCGGGGCCGGTCAGGGTCCACGAGAGCCCTCTATTAGACGAGTCATTCGTCACGGTTGCTGTGATCCCGACCGTTTGACCCTGATCAATTGCCTGCGCAGAGGAAGGAGACAGGCTTACCGAAATCGGTGGAGGCGACGAACTCGAACACCCGCTCATAACCGCCGCCATCGCCAGGACGATCAGTGCCACAGCGCGAGAGCGCACTCGGGACATTGCCACACCGCCAGTATTTTCTTGCGAAGCAAAGTATGGCACACATTCTCTTGCTGCGCTTGCTGGGCGCGGCACGCCGGCGCATTTTCAGCGCAAAACAAAACGCCCCAGACTCGGTTATGAGTCTTGGGACGTCTGTTGATCAGCCCTCCCCCAAGTGCTGCTCAAGAACGAGACTATCGCAGGACGGCAAACTCGTATATGGCTCTAGTGTGCCATTACTAAGGAGAAAGTGGCGGCTTCGCTCACTCCAGTAACTCATTTAATATCAATACGTTACGCGATCACCGGAATGTTACTAACTCCAACTGTCCCGAAGACGCGGCGGTAGCGTTCGATTTCCACAGGCGGCCCGAGCGCTTTGGCGTAATTATCGGAGAGCTTCACGGCGGGGCGGCCTTCGACGCTGGAGACTTTGCTGATCAGGCTGATGGGATCGAAGCCGCCGCTGCCGCTGGGATCGCAGCCGCGAAAATCATTGGTGAGCAGCGTGCCCCAGCCGGCGCTGAAACGAATGCGGCGGCCGGGAGTCCACTTGCGCCGATCGTGGAAGTCGGCAGCGCTGCGAAAATCGTTGACGGTAGTTCCGTTGGCAGAGTTCCACCGAAATAGGCATGCAGGCCGAGGATGTCGTCGACGTCGAGTGCGTCGGAGGCGATGATCAGCTTCTTCACGCGGATCGCGGCCGCGAGCCCTCAGCCATTCGATATATTCATCGCCGGCTATATAAGGATCCTTGCTGTCGATGCGCTGGCCGGTCCAATCGGCGGCCCAGTCGGGCGCGCCTTCGAGGAATTGCGTGGTTCCGAACGTATCGGGCAGCATGATGCGGAGCGCGCCGTCGTATGTTTTCTGCCACATCTCGAGGACCTGATACTGAGAAGCTTTCAGAGCCTCGTCATCATCGGGCGGCGCCAGCGCGGCGAGCACCATGGGAATCTCGTGCGCGTTGGTTCCGATGGCTTCAAGATCGTGCTTGTGGGCGAGGAAGGCGTTCGAGGTTCCGGTGAAGCCGCTGCCGAGGTTCGCCGCCATGGCTTCGACCACGTATTCCTGCCAGAGGAAGCTGTGACGGCGGCGGGTTCCGAAATCTGCGACGGTGAGATTGGGAACTCCGCGGAGGCGCTCGATTTTGCTCCACAGCTTGGTCTTCGCTCGGGCATAGAGGATGTCGAGACCGAACTCGCTCAGCTTTTTCAGATTCGCGCGGGTGCGCAGCTCGCTGATGATGGAGAGCGAATAGAGCTCCCACATGGTGGTGTCGGTCCAGAGGCCGTCGAAGGATAGATGAAAGCGGCCGTCCTTTACTGAGAGTTCGTAGTCCGACAAGCGGAAGTCGCGCTCCAGCCATTCGAGGAAGGCGGGCTCGAAAATTCCGCGGCGGCCGTAGAAGGTGTTGCCCGCGAGCCAGACCAGTTCAGACCTGCGGAAGCGCATGTTCTCTGGCGTGATCGAGTTGCTCGATGAGTTCTTCGTGGGCGAAGGTATCGACAGGGCCGCTGGCAGAGCGATTGAAAAGTGTGAACTGGACGCGCGTCTTCGGGTAATGCTTCCAGATGAACTGCAGCATCAGCAGCTTGTAGAAATCGGTGTCGAGCAGGGATCGGGTGACCGGGTCGAGTTCCCAGTTGTGATTGTGCGCCCGCTCGGCGAAGTTCACGATCATGCACAGATATCCTCATATGCCGTGGCTACAAAAGCAAATCCGATGGCATTTGTCGGAGGTAGCGTTCTCAGGCGAATTTCAGGTCGAGTTCGCTGTCGAAAAACCGCGCCAGGCTCTCGGCTTCGCGCTCGATTCCGGCGCGTTCTGCCTTGGAGAGTTTGCCGAATGGTTCGATGTTTACGAGCAGTCTCTTGCCCTGAAGTTTGTGAGACCAGACGCCGGCGATCGCGCCGTCGATCAAGCACTACGGGCGAGATCCAGCCCTGATTGCGGTAGACGCTCTTGTAGTGCTGCGCGCTCAGCAGGTGGTCTTTTTCGCGATGAGCGAGCAGATAGGAATCGAAATTCGGAAGCAGGCGAATTGAGGGATTTGCCGAAGGGCGACCGCTTAGAGCTGGCACATCTTCGCGAAGCAGGAAACGATTCTTCTTGTCGCCGGGAATCTCTGCGAGTTCGGGTTCGAGCAAAGCGCGCAGCGGTCTTACTTCTTGCATGGGAATGCCCGCCCAGTGGGAAAAGTCGGCCAGCGTCGCTGGGCCGTAGGCGTGAAGATATTTTCGAAAGAGAGCGCACTGGGCTTCCGTCGCAGATATCCGCTCAAGCTTCAGCTTCGGCAGCCAATGGTCCGTGCGTATGAAAACGATTGCGTTGCCCTCACCCCGGCCGTAACAGATCAATCCCTCGGCCACCGGGAGACGAACCAGGCTCCAGGAGTTCTCCATCCAGAAACGCACTTGCTTGCTCGCTTTGGGACGAATGGCGGCGGCGATCGCGGGCCTGCTCAGTGGGCCCGCAGAGAGAGTCTCCATGATCAAGGGGATGAGTGCTTCGCTCTCATCGCGCGTAATGCCGCATCTCTCCATGACGCGCATCGCCTGAGCGAAGCGGCTTGGTCTGAGGGCAGCGATGTAGAGCGGGAATTCGTCGGTGGGAATGAGATGAAGGGTCTGGCGCATGAGGGAGGTCTTGACCAGAGTGCGAGTCTTCCACAGGGCGTTTTCGATTTCCGCGCGCGTGACGGAATGATTGCGCGTCCACAGCTGAAGGTAGGCGGCCGACATTACCTGCGCCTGCACGCCGCACATATCGCGGCAGATGCTAACCACATCTTGTTTTTGTGCGCGGTGGTCCGATAGGTGATGACGTCGCAGGCGGAAGTTTGCTACGGCTTCGATCCGAATTGGTGATGGAGCTTTCGGCATTTGTGATACTCGCGGCTGCGGCTTATTCGCGCGGATCGAGGTAACGCCGCGGAGACGGAAGATTCATCGTTCCACTAACCTCGATCGAAGACTTCTTTTCTGCGGACTTGCCATCGAGACCCTCTGCTGTGAATCGTACCGTGTAGTTTCCCACGGCGGTATAGGCATGAGTGAGTGTTGCGCCATCGGCGACCACTCCGTCGCCGAAATCCCAATGATAAGCGAGAGCGGGGACTCCGTCTTTCGACGCTGCGCTGGAGAACTGGACCTCTTCTCCAATTTTCGCTTGAGACGGCACTTCGAAGGCAATCGAAGGCGCGGCTGCTGGGATCGAAGCATCAATGATCTTGATCAGCTTGACCGAGTGCGCGGGCTGATTATCGAGGCGAAGCGTTTCGTGGTCCATGGCCAATGGCTGATCAGGCGTCAATGAATCAACTAATTTGTAGGAATGGCCTGGCGGGAGCTTCAAGTCGGAAAAAGAGAAAGTGCGAGAACTTGGCTGCTCTGTCCAGTTGAAAACGGCCAGGATCGATTGACGCTGATCTTCGCGCAGCAGAAAGACGCTTGGTTGCTCGTCTTTATCGGTGTAGGTCATCAGATCGAGAGGAACGGCGGCCCGCCCCAGTTTTGCCATGGCGAGCAAATCAGGATTCTTGACCAAGGCCACGCGTTCCGGATCGCTTCCCAAGGTTGGAAGGTCGTCGCCAATTTCGAACATTCCTCCGGAGACTGCGGCCAATGCGATCGAGACCTGGGCCTCATTCAATGTGACTGGAGCTTCAATGGTTCGCTCTTCGAGGAGCTGCCGGGAAACGGTGAACGCGTCCGGGTCGGTGACGAAAAAATTGCGATGCATGTAATAACGCGCCGCGATGCCCGGCGCAGCTTCCTTGCTGCGCTGAAACGCATGACCTGTGTCCTGGGATATGCGGCCTTCATCCACCAGACCGACCGGGTTCAACATCGGACTGCCGTCTTTATCGAGGAGCACGTCATCGCCGACGGTCTTGCGGATAATCTCAAGCCCGATGCGCTGCGCTTCCAGCGCAGTTGTGTTCGGGCGATGGTAATAACCCTCGATTGCCGTGTTGTCCATGAAGTCGAGCTTGATGTAGCGCGCACCCCATTCGCGAACCAGCGTTCGATAAGTCTGGCGCAGATATTCCTGCGCATCGGGATGAGTGACGTCCAGGACGAACAAGCGTTCGCCCTTCACCTCTTCGGCGTCTCCAATCGGAATCGGATCGCCGTGGGCGTTGTGCACGAGCCAATCTTTATGATGCTCGTAAATCCAGGAGCGCTCGCCGACTTCAAAGGGAGCGGTCCAAACTCCTATCTTTAATCCCAGGCGGGAAATGCGGCGAGTCAGATCCCACATGCCGCGGGGAAATTGCGAGGCATTGGGCGTGGCATATTCTCCGCGAGAGTATCCGTAACCCAGATCGAAATGAAAATAGTCATAGCCCAGCGGTTTCAGGTGCTCGGCCAGCCATTGCGCGTTCGTGAGCGCGGTGCCTTGCGTGATCTTGGTGTAGAAGGCTGTCCAGCTCCACCATCCCAGCAAGTTGTCGGCGCTGACGCGAGCGTGATGCAGGTCTCGAATCGCCGCGCCATAGTTATCGAGTTGCGAATAATAGTTCCTTCCGGCAGCAAACATCACGCGCTCTGAAGTTATTGATTCGCCTGCGGGCGAGGGGAACGTTTAGTTCAATCAGATTTTCCGCAGGCCCTTCGCGCAGACCGGATTCAGGATCGGTCGCTTGTATCTCAGTCGTTCCGGTTGAATCGACTGTGTAGGACGCGATGGCGGGAGCACCTGACGAAGAAGATTGCGTTTGCAAATGAATGATGGTGAGGAAGCGGTTGGAGGTTAGAGCGCCAAGAAAAAGACTCTGCTTGCTCTCTCGGTTGTAGATAAGCTGGCTGCCTACGGCGCGGTGCATGCCCTGAGGAGCTTTTCCTAAATCGTAAATCTGCAATGGCGGCCAGTCTTCGCTGAAGCTATCGGAGAGAATGCGGTCGGCGCTCTGCGGGCCACCGAGATCGATGATTTTGTTTCCGACGGCCTCGACGCTTCGGATACTTTGGATTGTCATCGGATTGCCCGTATGATTTCGTACTTCAGCTTCGATTGCGCCGAAAGCCCTTCCCTCGTAGATTTCTAGCGTGTATGCGAGATCGGGGAGACTCGGAAGCCCGGACGAAGTGACTGTAATTTTCTTGCCGTGTCCGAGAGCGTCTTCAAAATTCGATTGGGATATCTCGTGTTTCGGATAATCTGTCGATTTAACCCACTTGTGATCGATCTCCGCCGCTACTCTGGCGTGAAGGATGCTGTGTCCGCCATTTCCTGGTCCGGATCTCGTAGGTGCCGTCGCCCGGCTGAACAACCACAGAAAGGCCCTCGATGGAAACGACGACCGGAGAAGCCTTGGTCGGGTCAGAAGAGCCGAGACAGCCCTCGACCAGGATTAGCACGCAGGCCATCGAGAGAACAGAACCACAAAGACTATGCCGGATCATAAATTCCTTTCGCTGATTGAACGGCCAGGTAGCTTTCCACTTCGCCCAGACGAAGAAAACCAGAACGCCGGTGAGTAGCGTCAATAAGCCGATTTTGATGTAGAGCCAGCCCGAGGTCAGAAAAACATAGGCCCACCCAAAGAAAGCAATGACCATGGGAATGGGATAAAACCACATTTTGTATGGCCGCGCGCTGTCGGGAAACTTTCGCCGCAAGAGTGGAATAGCGAATAGCTGTCCGAGAAACTGCACGAGGATTCTGGTGGTGATCAACGCGCTGACGAGCTGATCAAGCTTCAGAAAAGCGCAGGCAATCGATACGGCGCCGAGAACCAGCAGAGAAACCTGAGGATAGTTTTTCGTGGGATGCAGTTGCGCGAACGGGCGGAAGAAATAGCCGTCAATGGCCGCCGCATAAGGAATTCGCGAATACCCCAGAAGAAGCGCGAACACGGCGCCAAAGGCCGACCAGAGGACGAAAATAGTCACCACGATGGCGGCGCCTCTGCCGTAGAGATGCTCCATGAAGTCGGAAACGATGAAGTTCGAATGAATTCCTTCGCGCCACGGCACCACTCCGATCAAGGCGAGATGCAGCGCCAGATATCCTACACAGCAGACTGCTAGCGAATACAAAATCGATCGCGGCACTACGTAGGATGGATTCTGCACTTCATCGCCGATGTAGCACACATCGTAATATCCCAGATAGTTGTACACGGCAATCAGGGTGGCGCCGCCGAGGCCGAGCACGAAGCCACGATTAAAAGCCATCGCCCCGGGAGGAAAATCGAATGCGCGGTGGGCGTTGAAGTGGAAAAAACCGGTGACGATGACCGTTACCATCGCGAGCACTGTGCCGATCCAAACTGTAATGGTGACCTTTCTCAGGAATGTCATCTGCCGGCACAGGAGGAACAAAGCGGCGAGGCCTGCGGCCACGGCGACGTATTGCTGGCCTCGAGCGGTCAAGCCTGGCCAGAGGTAGGAAGAATAGTTTCCGAATCCGATCATCCCGGATGCGATTTCCAAAGGTCCGCTTAGAACGAACTGCCAGATGAAAAGAAAAGCCATGAGGCGGCCCCAGACTTTGATGGCCGTAGGCTTCGCGAAGAAAATGGTAGCTGCCGCCGGAGCCGGGCAGCGCCGCGCCCAGTTCGCTCCATATCAGACCGTCGGAAATCACGATGAACGCGCCGGTTACCCAGCCCAGCATGGCTTGCGGGCCGCCCATGGACGCCATCAATAGTGGGATGGTGATGAAGGGCCCGATGCCAACCATGTTGGAGATGTTCAGAGCCGTGGCATGAAGTAAACCGAAGGCGCGCGTCAGGTGAGGTTGCGGTTCAGTCTTCATGGGGCGAGGACATATTAGAACAAGTAGGTGACAAGCGGCGGCTTGCGAGATAAATTGAGTCTGCTTGTGATGAGCGTTGACGGCGTGTCCCGGCAGTCTGGATGAAATGCCTTTCGTGTTAAAGCAGCAGGAATCGAAAACCCATCATGAGTCTGCTTGCGGTTGATATCGGTTCGAGTCGATGCAAAGCGGTGGCGTTTGCGGTGACCGGCGAGATACTTGCCCAGCATGCCTGCGCGTACGCACCGGAGTTCCCTGCGCCTTCGCAGGCAGAGATGGACGCCGAGCGTTTTTGGCAGGCGCTGTGCGCTTGTTCGCAGGCAGTGTCGAAGAACCTTTCTGATCCCGTTCAAGCGCTATGCCTCTGTTCGCACGGCGAGACTTTCGTGCCAGTCAATGGACGTAATGAGGCGATCGCTCCGGCCGTTCTCAACCAGGACAATCGCGCTACGGAAGAAACGGTGCAGCTCGAAGCTACATTCGGGAGGAGGCGCCTTTTCGAAATTACTGGCCTGGTGGCTCATCCCATGTATCCGGTGCTGAAGATTCTTTGGTTGCGGAAGCACCGGCCAGAGATGTTCGCTTCCTCCGTTCGGTTTGTTAGTGTGATTGGATATTTGCTCTCACGGCTCGGACTACCTGCGTATATCGATTATTCGTTGGCCTCCCGCTATCTGGCATTTGATATACGGCGGCGAGAGTGGTCCGCGGAAATTCTTGCGGCCACGGAAATAAGTGCTGAATGCCTGCCCGTTGCTGTGCCGGCTGGAACGATTGCTGGAAAATTAGACGCAACTGCTGCGAGTCAACTCGGTCTTTCGTCCGGAACGATGGTGGTGATGGGAGGGCACGATCAACCCAGCGGTGCGTTGGGCGTGGGTGCGATTGATGCGGGCCGCGTGGCCGACTCGATGGGAACTTACGAATGCCTGGCAGCCGCTTCTGATCAGCCTAGCTTGACGGATGCGGCGCTGGCGGCGTCTCTCAACTCTTATTGTCACGTGGTTCCGGACAAGTTCGTCACGCTGGCTTATTTTCCGTCGGGAATCATGATGAAGTGGTTTCACGATCTGCTGTATGGTGAAGCGTGCGGTGAAGGCGTTCCCGCGGAAGGCGGGGATGCATTTGACGCGGAGTCGATCCACTACGCTGCGCTGGAACGCGGCGCGACCGGAGGGTCCGACGGGGCTTTGCATTACTCCCAATCTGATCGGCACGTGCAATCCTGACTTCAATCCGCATGCGCGCGGAATCATTTCCGGCTTGAGCGCGAACACTACCCGCAGCCAGATTTATAAAGGCATTCTCGAAGGGCTGGCTTGTGAGCTGTCACAGATGACTGAGATTCTGGCAAATGCGGTGGGAGAGTTTCGGGACATTTATGTTACTGGTGGAGGTTCGCGGTCGGTTCTTGGTCTGCAGTTGCGTGCGGCGTTGTCGGGTCGGCGGCTGCATGTGATGAAGTGTCCGGAGGCGGTGTGCCTGGGCGGGGCCATACTTGCGGGAGTCGCGACGCGGAGAATACGGGAGCTTGCGGGAAGCCGTGGAGGTGGTGGTCCGCGAGGTTTCTGTCGTTTCTCCAGACAGTGCGATTGCGGCAGCCTACGCGCAACAGGTAAAACAATACCGCCACTTGCGTTCAGCGCTCACTGGCGATCACAAGCTGAGAAGTCCAGAAGCGAAGGGGAGGAACGGTGATACAGGCCACGATCGGATTCATAGTTTTTGGAGTTCACAAAGATGGGCTGAAGGACCCCATGGGCACTCCGTTCATTGATGACGCGTTGGTTCGGCGAGCCAAGAGTGCACTGGTTGCGGCGGGTCTGAAAGTTATTGAGCATGACGTGGTTGTCGCCAGCAAAGACGAAGCCCGGGCTGCATTCAAGAAAATGAAATGCGACGATGCTATCGATGCGGTCGTTCTATTTTCCGGGACATGGGTCTGGGCGGCGCATCTGGTCGGCGCGATTCGCGATTATTGCGGCAGCGGCAAGGGCTTGCTCCTATGGACGCACCCTGGCTCTCAAGGCTGGCGGCCGGTTGGCGGATTGGTGCTGCACGGAGGTTTGCTCGAAATCGGCGTGGCGCACAAATTTGTATATGGAGGTCTCGAGGAGCCGGACACCGTAAGCAAGATCGTCAGCTATGCGCGGGCTTCTCATATGAAGAACTTCTTGAACATGTCTACCATCGGCACATTTGGCGGGCGCGGGATGGGACAAACCTGCGGCGCTGCCGATCCTTCGCAATGGATGAGAATGTTTGGCGTCGATATCGACTCCCGCGACACTACGGAATTGAAGCATGCTGCTGAAGAGATCTCGGCGAGCGAACTGGATGAACTTCAGCCCAGGTTGAAGCAGCTGTTTGGCAAGCCGCCGGAGCGTAATGCAGTGACCGAGCGTTCGATGCGTTTATATCTCGCACTGAGAAAGCTTGTTGCGAAAGAAAAGTTTGATTTCTATACGATTCAATCGTTTCCCGGACTGGCCGGCGATTACTCTGCCAGTTGCTTTGCGCAGAGCATGATGCTGGAAGATGGAGTCGGCACTTCTACGCTGGGCGATTTCAATACTGCTTTGACCGTTCTCCTGCTCACCAAGTTGAGCAAGGAGCGGGTCTATTACGGCGATTTGCAGCACATTGATAAGAAGACAAGGGAAATCAAGATCATCGGGGATGGGGCTTGTCCGCCTTCGCTGGCAGGCAAGCTGGGTCCGGCTGGATTTTCGGAACACGGCATTCCGACGGAAGGCGAAGCGGGCGGCCTGTCTGTGAAATTGATCTGCAAAGTGGGAGAAGGAGTATTAGCGCGACTGGGTAGAGTGAACGGTGCGTTTCGAGATGGTCATCACCCGAGCCAGCATTTTCGAGCCTGCACCGGATCAGGTAGAAAAGCGGCTCAACGAATGCGGCATTCCATTCTGGCCTCATGGTTTTGTGACCGCGCATTGCGATATCGACGTGTTGCTGCAACATTGGACGAATGAATATGCATGCCTCGGGCTACGGCGAAGATCTTTATCCGGCGTTAGTCGATTTTTGCGAGATCACGGGAATCAAGCCAATTCTTCCGTAAGTCTCCAGTTGGCCCAGTTGTCCACGGGCAAACGGCCGCAATGCTTCTCAAATTCTCAAGGAGGATTCGATGATCAGCTATGGACTCAGGCAAATCGGAGTGGATGCAGTGAGATTTGCGGCGGTTCTGCTCGTTGTTGTCGGCGGTTTAACGGCGATCCAGGCGCAATCGTCTGGCGGGGACCATGCTTTGCAAATCGCGGTGAACCCGGCGGACGGCAGATACACGATCGCTCTGCCTGAATCGAATTCGCCTGCTTTGCGGGCGGGAGTGGGGGCTGAAGTGGACGGGCACTGGCTTCATGCGGCTGATTATCCGCGGCATACAGTCGAGCACTCGCAAGCTCAGGGATATCTGGGAGAGGCGACAGACTGGCAAGTAACTTACACAGGATTAGGCGGGGAACCGGACCTATTTATCATCTGCGCGCTTATGCGACCGAGCCTTTCGGCGATATCCAGGTTACCGTTCGGAACACGACAGGAAAGGCCATTCACGTCGAGAGCATTCGTTCTCTGGATGCGACGGAGGGATCGATTATCGATCTGGGAGGGCCGGTGCTCGACAATCGAGTTCTTTCCGATAGTTTCAGCGAGGACCGGCCCGGCATTGTCATCCGCGATCTTGCGGATGCTGAGCGGCACATGCATCGTGCCGTCGGCAGTCAGCTGATCTACAATCGCAAAAGCCACGAGAGTTTGTTTTTGGGCGCGCTTACTTCGGAGCGGTTTCTTACCATTCTCCGGCTTCACCTTGCCTCTTCCGGCGATGCAACTCATCCCGTAGCCTACGAGGTCGATTCGACCGGGACGACCGAACTGGAGAAAGAAAATTCTCTCGAGCATTCCTCGGCAGAGGATCAGGTGCAATTAAGCCTGCCGGTTGCTCCAGGCGCGGAGCTCTCTTCGGAGCGTGTGCTCTTCAGTCTGAATACGGACTACCACCGGCAGCTGGAAACTTACGGTTCGTTGATTCGACAGATTCATCATGCCAGAATTTCGGCGCCGCCATTGATGGGGTGGTGGAGCTGGACCGCGTACTACTTCGGGTTGACGGAGGGAGCGGCCCTGACCAATGCCCAGTGGGAAGCGGAGCATCTGAAATCGCTCGGCTATGACATCTTCCACATGGACGAAGGCTACCAATATGCGCGAGGAGAATACATCACTCCGAACGCGACTCACTTTCCGCACGGCGTCGGCTCACTCGAGTACGATGTGCGCGGACTGGGGCTGGTTCCGGCGATCTGGACTGCTCCGTTTGAGGTATCGGTGCGCTCGTGGGTATATGAGAAACATCCGGATTGGCTGGTGAAGAACGCAAAGGGGCAGCCGATTCACGCCGGCACGGTTACACATGGCAAAGATCAGCTGTTCATGCTTGACACTACCAATCCCGGGGCGCAGGACTATCTGCGAAAGACTTACTCCACTCTGGTGAAGGAGTGGGGTATCCGCTACATCAAGATGGATTTCATGGACGACAGCGCGATTGAGGGCTTCTTCTACAAGCCGGACACGACGGCGATGGAAGCTCAGAGGATCGGGCTGGGGATTATCCGCGAGACGGTCGGGGACGATGTCTATTTGGACAAAGATGGAAGCGTCATGCTCAACCCTGTCAGTTATGTGGATTATGGCCGGACTTCGCTCGATACCGGGCACACCTACAGCGCCAGTAAAGAAGCGGCGCCGGGAATTGCTGCGCGGTACTACATGAATCGGAATTTTTATGTGGCCGATCCCGACGCGTTTACGGTGTCAACGCAAACCGTTCCCGATCAGTCATGGCACGGGAGCACGAAGCCGGCTACTTTGGATGAGGCCAAAGTCTCGATTGCTCTCGCTGCTGTTTCCGGCGGGATGTTCGAAATCGGAGACGATCTTCCAACCTTGTCAAACGCCCCTGAGCGTCTTGCGCTGATTCAGAATCAGGAACTGATTCAGATGATTCGTCTGGGGCGGGCATCGATTCCACTGGATCTGATGAATTTCGCAGCCGAGGACGAGCAGCCGAGTGTCTTCTTCCTCAAGGAGGAGGACCGGCAAAGCATTCTCACTGTCTTTAACTGGACGGACAAGGAGCGGGATCACTCCATCGATCTCGCAACCGCCGGATTGCCCGCGACGGGCGAGTACACAGTTACGGATGTTCTGGACAATCAGGAGATGCCTGCCCCAGCCGCCGGGGTACTGGTCTTCCATCAACCACCTCATTCGGTACGGGTATTGAAAATAGTCGATGCTCGCATACCGGCAGTTGCTCCCAGCGTGGCTGCGGACCATCCTTCTGAAGGCAACGCAGGAGCCACCTTGAGGTTTGCGGCCCACGGCAGTGGCGGAGCTGCGGTGCTCTCGTATCACTGGGACTTCGGCGATGGCGTTAGCCTCGAGGGCGCTGAGGTGAATCATGCCTATACCGAGCCGGGTGAATACAACGTACATCTCATAGCCACTGGCCTGACCGGGCTTAATGGGGAAGACCACTTCCAGGTGCGGATCTCCGGTCATATGCCGACCGTGTTTGACCCTCAGAGCATCAAGCGCTACCAACCGGCCAGGTAAGGCGTACGTCGGAGTCCGGCGCGTTTTCGAAGGCGGGTCATGGGATGGGGAGGTTGGAACCCGCCCTGACATACGCCTCCGAGAGCGGGAAAATCGATCGGAGCAAGCAATCGGTCCGATGCAAACAAAATGATTGACAAACGGGCACATTATCGGTGATCGTTGCGTGGTCTGAAAACGAAAGGCCAGCAAACAAAGAGAAATGAAACGCAAGGCCGTTCGGAACATCAGGAGGCGGTGGACTATGAAAAAAAGCGGTCGGAACCTATTGCCATTTGTCCTTGCCGTGCTGGTAGCCGCCACGGTGTTGCCGCCGCAAGCAGTTGGCCAGAAAGACAGCGGTGGAATTGCGGGAGTTGTCCGTGATTCCGCTGGAGCTGTAATTCCCGGCGCCAAGGTGAGCGTGAAAGACGTTGATCGTGGCACTGAGGTCGTGGTCACAACCAGCTCGCAAGGAGAGTACGTCGCGAGTCCGCTCAAGATTGGAAACTATAGCGTCACCGCCGAGAAAGAAGGCTTCAAGAAGACGGTTGTAGGACCGATCGTGGTGAATATCCAGGAGCGCCCTGAGGTGGACATTACGCTGCAGGTGGGCAGCATCCATGAGGTCATGACGATCACATCCGAGGGACCACAACTGCAGACGGAAACTTCCGAGCTCGGAGATGTGGTGAATGGCCAGACAGGCCACGACTCTTCCGCTGAACGGCCGAAACTTTGCGCAGTTGGCGCAACTGAGCGCGGGAGTGGCTCCCGCCGAACCCGGTTCGCGAATTAACGGGAGTTACGGATTCAGCGCGGGTGGAGCGCGGTCGGAACAGAACAACTTTCTGCTGGATGGAGTTGATAACAACTCAAACCTGGCCGATTTGCTGAATGAGACTGCTTTCGTCATCCAGCCTTCGGTGGATGCCATCGCCGAGTTCAAAGTGCAAACCAACTCCTACAGTGCGGAGTTCGGGCGGGGAAACGGAGCGATTCTGAATGCGTGATCAAATCGGGAACGAACGGCTTCCACGGCGACCTGTACGAATTCATCAGGAACGATGAACTCGATGCGCGCAACGCGTTTGATAATTTACCGTCAGCCTTACAAGCAGAATCAATTCGGCGCCACCTTGGGAGGACCGATCATCAAGAACCGCACCTTCTTTTTTGGCGACTACGAGGGATTGCGGGTCCGGCAGGCGACGCCGTTTTTGGAGTTGATTCCCACGCCAGCGGAGGTCCCTCAGCTGTCCGGAGGAGTGGTTTCTGGAGGAGGCGATTTCAGCGCTAATCTGGCGGGACCAACTACCTTCCAGGACACGGCTGGCCAGTTCGGGCCGGCGAATATGATCTACAACGTACTGGACTGCAATAACCAACAGACCTACCGGGGAGATTTTCAATACGCGCCAGACCCAGACCCGACAGACACCCGCAAAACATGCCAGTCAGCGGGAACTTTCCTACCGGTCTCTGCGGCGATCCCGATTGGCGGCTATGCCGGCGGCATGCCGACCAATATATTTCCCACCAATCTGATCGATCCGCTTGCAGCCACGCCTGTCAACATATTGGCCAACTCCAAATACCACCCCAACTGTCAACAACGGAGGCAATAACTTTCTTTCCGATCCGCACCGGCAGGAAAGCCGCAACAACTTCGACGTCCGCATCGATCACAAGATCAGCGACAAGGACAACGCCTTCGGCCGATTCAGTTACGAGAACCAGCCCAGTTTCATTCCCTCCTCCTTTCAACAATCTGCTGGATGGCGGAGGGTTCTTCGACGGGAACTGAGGACAATTCTTACCGCAGCCTGGCCTTAAGCGAAGTTCACCTCTTTAAGTCCAACTGTGATCAATGAATTCCGACTCGGCTACAACCGGATCAATTCCCACCGGTATCAGCTTAACTCCAACGAGAACATCAGCGCTCAACTGGACTTTCCCAACGTCCCTTATGGTCCGAACAATGGTGGCTTGCCGAATATCACCTTCGGCGATGGCACGGCTGGAATCGGAAGCTCTGACCTACCTGCCTTCGATTGAGAAACAGAACAGTTTTGTTTTCACCGACAACCTGACCTGGATCCGGGGACACCACTCGCTGAAGTTCGGCACTGAAGTGCGTATCGAACAGTTCACGATCTTCCAGCCAGCCGCATCGCGTGGCGCTCTGAGCTTTGGCAACGACTTCACCGACAACCCAGCGGCACCAGGAACCGGCGGAAGTTCGTTCGCCACAATGTTGCTGGGCATTGCCGATGGTGGCGGAATTACGAGCCTGCATAACATTGACTACCGCCGGCAAATCTACGCCGGTTTCGCTCAGGATGACTGGAAGGCCAATGACCGCCTGACCGTCAATCTGGGTCTGCGCTATGAAGTCTTCAGCACGGTCAAGGAGCACAACAATGAGGAGGGAACCTTTGTTTTCGGCCCCAACTCATGCTTGTTCCCAGCGGACAGAATGAACAACTCACACCAACGCTCGGAGCCAGCATACCGATAACGCACGGCACCCGCGGACTGATCAGTCCTGACCTGAATAATTTTGCACCGCGTATCGGCTTCGCTTTCCGAGCCATGGACAAACTCGTGATCCGCAGCGGTTACGGGATTTTCTACGGCGGGCAGGAGAATGGGCCTTACTCCAATCCCAGTCCGGGGTTCAATCCTCCGTTCTTCTCCTCCGAGTCCTTTTCGACGCCGTGCGGGAACCTGGCTGCCAATCCGTCCTTCACGCCCGGGCATGCCGCTCAATTGCTCGATTGCTTCCCTCAATATGAATGGGTCGAACACGTTGGCCAATGGATTCCCACCGACCGCGCTTTCGAATCCCAACACTCCGGAACTTTATTCCATCCAGCCTAATCTGCGGACTCCCTATAACCAGCAGTGGCACTTTGGCGTGCAATATCAAATGCCCGCCGACACGATGCTGGATGTTTCCTACGCGGGCTCGCGTGGCCTGAAACTCTTTGGCTTTTATAACGGCAATGAGGCAGCGCTTGCGACCCTCCCGCAGTACGCAGCGCTTTGCATTGCAAATTTTGGCGGCTTGCTGGGTTGCCCGACTGCCGAGCGGAGACCTGCTCATGCCGTGGCTCCCGGCGCTCCTCCGGGATCTACTTGCAACTTGAGCTAGCCTCACCGATGACTGCGATCCCGTGTTTGATACCTCTATTGCAACATTTCGCTCGAACGACGTCTCCAACTACAACTCTCTGCAGGTCCGTTTCGAGAAACGCCCCACCCACGGCCTGCAATTTCAGGCTGGCCTACACCTGGAGCCACGCCCTCGATGACGCTTCCAGCGCCAGCCTGGGATCGCAGAATGCAGGGCGACTTCCGCCTCCAGAACGATCCCCTGCTGGAGTACGGGAACGCGGATTTTGACGTGCGTCAACGGTTCGTCTTGAGCTACGCCTATGATTTACCCTTCGGTAAGAACAAGGCGTTCGGAGGAAGCGCTTCCGGCGTCTGGAACCAGATCATCGGCAATTGGCAGGTTGCAGGCATCACGATCGCAACGACGGGAAACTGGTATACACCCACCGACATTGCCACCAACCTCTCCACGTCTGATGGCGGCGGAGAAGTTGCCAGCGCATCGCGGCCCAACGTAGTCGGAAATCCCAACGGGCATCCATGTGTACAAGGAACGCTGTTTAACACCTGCGCCTTTGCGACGAACACAGTCATCGGATCGTTCGGCGACGCAGGTCGAAACATTATTCAGGGGCCGGGCGCCCAGAACTGGGATATTTCTATATTTAAGATTTTCCCCATCAGCGAAGAAAAGCGCCTCGAGTTCCGGGCAGAGTTCTTCAATGCTTTCAATCATTACGATCCGGAGTTCGACAATCCCGGCAGCTTTAATACAAATATCGCCACCCAGCACGGGTTGGATGAAACGGCGGCAGAGACCGGATGCACGAACGGCAACCCAAATTCCAATTGCGCGTTCGGTTTCGCCCAAGCCGCGCACGATCCCCGGTTCATTCAGTTTGCTCTGAAGTTTTATTTCTAGCGGCGCTTCTTCGATGACAGGTGCGGCACGGACTATCGCTCAAGTCGTATTAGGTCTCTCGATCGCCCTGTCTTCAGCGGCTCAAGCGCCGACTTCCGCGTCTGCTGCCGCAAAATCCGCCGATGACGAAGTGGCTCTCCGCGCGTTTGCGGCGATCCATCCCATCGATGTGCACGTTCATGTTTTCAAGACCGACCCCGCATTTCAGAAGATGCTCGAACGGCTGAACCTGAAGCTGATGAATATTCTTGTGATGGACGACACGAACCCCCATCGCAAGCAGTTGCAGCGGCAGATTGACGATGCGCATGGCGCTGGTGCGGTCCAGCCGTGGCCACGTTGCCCTGTGTACGACCTTCGACCCTTACAAGTTTGATAGTGCGTCGTTCAGCGCTGATGCCATCCAGCAGATCGACCGCGACTTCGCGCAGGGAGCCGTGGCGGTCAAGATCTGGAAGAACATCGGAATGGAAATCAAGGATAGTAGCGGCCAATACGTCATGGCCGATGATCCGAAGTTCGAGCCGATCTACAAAGACATCGCCAGCCACGGCAAGACGCTGATGACGCACCAAGCCGAACCCGATGTGGCATGGGGGCCACCGGATGCGGCCGATCCGTCCTGGTCCTACTACCAGGAAAATCCGCAATGGTACGTCGCCAACCGGCCCGGGTTCCCGTCCAAGCAGAGGATTCTCGAAGCGCGTGATCATGTGCTGGCTAACAATCCCAAGCTACGCATGGTCGGGGTTCATCTGGGCAGCATGGAGCGAGATCTCGACAACATCGCCAGTCACCTGGACAAGTATCCGAATTTTGCCATCGACACAGCGGCGAGAATGGAATACCTCATGCTGATGCCGCCGGAAAAAGTGAGCGCATTTCTGATCAAGTATCAGGACCGCGTCCTTTACGGCACGGATCTCGATTTACACGCGGACGCCGACGTCGCCGGATGCGCTGGCCGAATGGCAGTCCACTTACGCGCGTGACTGGAAATTCCTGGCGACGGGCGAGACGCTTACCGTGGAAGGCAAGCAGGTGCGTGGATTGAACCTGCCCCAGCCGGTGCTACAGAAAATATTTCGCGACAATGCTATGCGCTGGATTCCGGGATTGTGATCGGCTCGATTCGGGATTAGCATGAGTCGATTAGTCGAGTTCATTCATGAGGAAGCGCGAAGCTGATCACATCGCTGCCCGCCGCGATGGCCACGTACTGGACCCCGTCAACCGCGTAACTCATTGGTGAAGCGCGCATGGACTGGCCGGTGTTGAATTGCCAGAGTGAGCGGCCGGTCCGCGCCCCAACCGCTTCGAACGCTCCGGTGTCGTTCCCGAAGAACACCAAGTCGCCCGCCGTGGTCAGCGTCCCGCCCCAGGAATTGCCCTGACCGACCTGGGGATAGCGCCAAACGATCTTTCCCTTCGGGCACGGAGTATGCCAGCAGAACCTTTTGAGCATGATCATCGGGGGCAAGCTTCGTGCCGGTATCGTAAAAGGTCTGGCCCTGGGCAAACTCTTGCGGGTGAGCGAAAAAGACACTGCAACTCTCCAGCGCCATGACGTAGAAGAATCCGGTGGCGGGATTGTAGGAAGGCGAAAACCAATTTGTGGCTCCATCGATGCTCGGACAGATCTGCGTACCCTCGGCGCTAGGTATTTTTCCTGACAGGATCGGGCGGCCGGAAGCGTCAATTCCATTGGCCCAGTCCAGCTTTTTCACAAATGGCGTCGCCTTGAGGAACTTTCCGTCGGTGCGGTCGAGGACGTAAAGAAATCCGTTGCGATTGGCCTGCACCAGCAAGTCACGCATTCGGCCGTCTACTTTCGCACTCAGTAGCACGGGCGTTTCGTTGGCGTCGTAGTCGTAGAGGTCGTGGGGAGTGAACTGGAAGTACCACTTCAACACACCTGTATTTGGGTTCAGAGCGAGGACGCAGGCGGTGTAGAGGTCGTCGCCGGGGCGGGAGTCTCCGACGAAATCGGGCGCCGCGTTGCTGGTCGTCCAATACACAGTATCGAGTTTCGGGTCATAAGTACCGGGCATCCACGTGGTGGCCCCGCCGTGGAGGTAGGAATCGCCCGGCCAACTGGAAGAGCCGAATTCACCCGGCCCGGGAATGGTCCAGAAACGCCATTTCAGTTTGCCGGTCACGGCATCGTAAGCGGCGACGAAACCGCGCACGCCCGAGTCGCCGCCGGAGGTTCCGACGATCACTTCGTCTTTTACGATCAGCGGAGCGCTGGTTGCGCCATATTGTTTTGCCTTGTCGGCGTACATCACATCCCACAGCAGGCGTCCGGAGCGCGCGTCGAGGCAAAGCAAGTGGGCATCGTCGGTTTCCATGTAGACGAAATTTCTCCAGACTCCGACGCCACGATTTTTATGAGCCGCGGCATCATCGAGCAACCCTGCGCTCACCGGCCGCTGGTGATGCCAGATAACCCGGCCCGTGCGCGCATCGAGCGCCCATGCATCGTTGGCCGAGGTGACGTACATTACGCCTCTGACGACCACGGGCGTCACTTCCAGCCTCTCGGAATTCGAAGCATGGAAGATCCACGCGGCGCGAAGGCCGCGCAACATTGGCGGCGGTGATTTGGTGCAAGGCGCTGTAGCGGCGGCCGGTGTAGTCGCCGTTGTAGGAAGTCCAGTTGGCGGCGGGAGGCTGCGTAAGCAGGTCGTCCGGGCTCACATTGACGTCGGCAACCACGGGAGCTTGCCCTGTTGTGCCTTCTGCTGTGCTTTCTGCTGTGCTGCGACGGAAAAGCAGACCAGGCTGAAGGCGGCCAGCGTGGCCACGATGAATTCTTTCCTGAATGATTTCATGTCAATGATTTTCGGGCTCGGCCACTTGAACTTCCTGAAGAGCGCCGCGGTCCAGACCGTTCGCGTCTTCGAGATGAAGTGAGATGCGGGAGGACTTTGCAGAAGGGGTTAACTCTGTCTCCAGCACGACGAGATCTGTGGGGTCGACCTGGGTCAGAGGCATGGTTCCCACGCTGGCGCCGTGTTCGTCGTAAAGGTGCGCGACCAAACGTCCCGCGAAAAATACTCCGAATGAACCCGAGAGCCGGATGTGGCCGGTTGTCCAAACGGGTGGCCCGAAGAGGACGCACCACGATGCCGGCGTCCTCCACGCCGTGGAATTCGCTGCCGGCACGGGTGGGAAACCACTCCGTGTCGAGATCGCGAGTTTCGCCCGGTCGCAACTGGACAAGCGGGCTATTGATCTCGGCTTCCAGATAATAAGGGAGCTCCGTCGCCCCCGGAAGTCAGGGAAGGCTTCGCCCTCGGAATTCAGCCTCGTCTCGGGGCCGTTCATCCAAAAAATAACCGATGCCTTGCCGGGATAGGTTTCGTTCTTTTCGTAGCGGAAGCGCTCGACCATGGCATAGCGGCTGTCGCCATCGACCACCGCCAGCCAGCCTGGCGTCGAGTCGAGCCACAGTTCGGCGGCAAGGTGCGCGTAGTGCAGCGCGAAGAGACCATCGTCCCTGACGGAGACGGCTGGATTCTCTGCCGGACCGAACCGCACGTGGTAGCGGTTGAGATAGCTGCTGGATGGATTCGCCGGGGTGAAGGTCCAGAAATTCTGGTTCCGTCGCGAGGGAGCGGACGGGTCGGCGGTGTTGTATTGCGAAACGGATTGCATCGACCACTCGATGACGTGCCCCGTCTTGTTCTGCATGGTGGCGTGAAAACGGATTCGCGGAGAATCGGCGTCCAGGTGAATCGTGCGCCGGATCTGAATCCCGGTCTGCGGATCGGCGGGGCCAATCAGCTCGATTTCGCACTCCTGCCCTTCCGAAACCTTTCGAAAGCTGTACGGGCCGTCGTCGAGCAAATCGGAATTGCCCACCCACTGCTGTTCGTTGTCGTTTCCCTCGGGCAAGAGCCAGAGCTTGTCGCCTCCGTAGTTAAACCAGTGGGATGGATCGGGCGGCAGATATTTTCCTTCGTACTTGGGATTCACGAAGAGGAAAGGATGCCCGTTGAAAATCACCTGCATCAGTCGTCCGCCATTTTGCGGTACGACCTCCAGTTTGAGCCAGCGGTTGGAAAGTTCCTGCGCGCTCCAACCCTTGTAATTCGTGGCCTCGACGCGACACGACGAACTCGGCTGGTTCGGCTCAGCTTTAGCCTGGGCAGATGCAACGTTCAGGTTCAACAACCAAAGAAGCAAAGCCACTGCGAAGCGCCGCATCATGTCCCTCTTCCTCTGGAATCCGCGCTGCCATGATACATGTCCCGTGAGCGATCGGAGTTCGTACTCGCACGCACGCAGTTACTGGACAGCCTGCTCTATGATGTGATGACACGTTTTCACGGAACGAAACCAAAACCAATCAAACGAAATAATTTGATTTGCGTCAAGCAGATTCTGTGGTATATCAGGTTCACCGTTGATGTCACCGATCCCTGCGAAGCTGTTTTCACGGCGTGGATTACTGGCGAATAGCGATTCGTCGACCTGTTGCGAATCGTCCGCTGATTTCGTTTGGTCTGCTGCCAGTCTTCATGCTTTGCCAGAACCCGAACGGCGAAGTGTCCTCTCCAGAGCCCGAATCCTGCACGGGGAAAGAACATTTTCGAGGCGAAATGCGCGACTTGCCATGGACTCGACGGGCTCGGGGGTGAGCATGCGCCTGATATCATCCGCCGCCCCGCGGTGAAGGCGCTCTCGGATCAGGCGCTGCTCAACTTGATTCACGATGGGATTCCGGAAGAAGGAATGCCGAGTTTCCCGAGTATTGGCAAAGAAGATGGTCAGGCGGTTGTTGCTTATATTCGCTTTCTGCAAGGCAAGTCCGCTGGGGCTCCGCGCCCGGCGATCCGGCGCGGGGCAAGGATCTTTTCTTCGGAAAGGCCGGATGTTCAGCCTGTCACCAGATCGGAGACCGAGGTCAGTTCGTCGCTCGGAGACCTTGCAGGGTTTGCGCGAGATCATCCGGGGAACGAGATTCGCGATGCGATCCTCCGGCCGAGCGGAGAACAGCAAGAGACTGCGACCGCGGTTGGACGGGATGGACGCAAGTTCTCCGGCATGATTCGGAATGAAGACAACGCTTCTCTGCAATTGCAGGATGGAGATGGCCGGTTTTATCTGCTCATGAAATCCGAGCCTGGTCTCGGTGCAGCGGAAAACCGGAGAATCCCATGCCTGTCGATTACGGGCACCGGCTCAGCGGAACTGAGCTTGATGATCTCGTCAGTTACATCTTGAGCGAGGCCCATTCGGGAGATAGCGATGAGGAGCCTCATGCCCAGGATTAAAGGCTGGATCGGGAATGAAATCGGATGTGGAATCGCGGAGCGCTGAAGAAACTGCTGCTGTTCTCTTGCTGTTCATTCTGCTGGCATCTCAGGGCCTTCGAGCACAAGAGCAGCCGGTGGATCCCACATGGTTGCATCGCTACGTTCCCGAGCTGGCGGAGGCGAAGTCCGATCTTGCTTCTCAAACTTGCCACTACCGGCCGATCTTCGGCGAGGGTGACAAGGACAATCGATCTCTACAAACCGTCGCTCGTTTCGGAGAAGTCACGCTGGATGCTCACGGAAATTGCCAGACCGTGACCTACGACCGGCAGGAGGAGATCTATTTTGTCGTCGAAGGCGGAGGGCTGTGCTGCACTACGAAGATCAGGTTCAACCGATGCGCAAGCATGACTTCACGTACTTGCCTCCGGGAGCGAAACATTCGATTTCCAACAATGCCGATCAGCCGCTGCGGGTGATGGTCATGGGGTTCAAAATTCCGAAATCGATTTCGATCGGCGCTCCGTTGCCGCATCCGAAGATCGCGAACCTGGAGGATGCCAAAGAGGAGACTGTCAGCGGTCACCCTAATTCGGTTTTGTACAAACTTTTGGTTGGCCTGCACTCTGGGAAGCGGGACCTGATTGATGAGGCCTACGTGATGGACAGTTTTTTCTGGATGGACTTTACGCCCGGAGGCACGAACTGGCCTCACCATCACGAGGCGGCAGAAGAAATTTATCTGGTGATCGATGGCCAGGGCGAAATGGTTGCCGGCAGTGGAATGGACGGCGTCGAAGGCCGCTATCCCGCCAAAGCCGGGAGACGCTTATTACTTTCGTCCCAACTGCACGGTCGGCTTTTACAATCAAAACAAACCGGGGGCGAAGGCATATATTCTGGCGGTTCGAGCGCGCGTCCCGCTGCATGAAGATGAAGAGTAGCTAGTCAATCGTAGCCAATTAATCCTGGAGGTGTCGAAATGTATGCCATGAAATCTAGCCGGCGATCATTTATGAAATGGGCAGCGGCGGCCCCGCTGCTGAGCCAGATTGCAGTGGCGGACCTTTACGCCAAGGCCGCCACGCGCAGTGGGCAAAGACCCGCGACAAAATTGCTACAGCCGCCTGGGGGTCAAGACCGTTATCAATTGCCGAGGCACATGGACCTACCTCAGTGGCTCTCTGGAGTTTCCTGAAGTTCGCGAAGCCCAGATCGAAGCCGGGAAGTATTTCGTAAACGTGATCGACTTGCAGCGTGGCATTGGGCGGCGGTTGGCGGAACTTACCGGCGCCGAGTCTGGAATGATCACCTCCGGCGCGGCCGGCGCGATGGCGGTTTCAACCGCAGGATGCATGGCTGGCACTGATGACAAGCTTATCTGGCAACTTCCCGACACGACCGGCCTGAAGAATGAAGTGTCATGTCCGGCGGCCGAAGCGCTTTTGATAGCGCGATCCGGCTGACGGGCGCGAAACTGGTGCTGACCTTATTCGCCGGAAGAACTTGCCAACGCCATCAATCGAACACACCGCATGATCTACACCACGCACCTTGGCGATGAGTTGCAAAAGGAACTTGCGATCGCGAAAGATCATAAGGTGCCGCTGCTGCTCGATGATGCCGCGGGAATTCCTCCGGCGGACAATGCCAAGCTCTACGCTCGCATGGGAATTGACCTCTACACATTTTCCGGCGGGAAGGGACTGCGCGGGCCGCAGTGCAGCGGAGTGCTTCTCGGCCGAAAGGATCTGATCGAGGCTGCCATCATGAATTCCAGCCCGCGCGAGGGAGCCGTGTGCCGTCCCATGAAGGTTGGGAAAGAAGAAATGATCGGCTGCCTCACCGCGGTTGAGACCTGGCTGAATCTGGACGAAAAGAAACTCTACCGCGAGTGGAACGATCGTGTGGATAACATCAGGAAGCTGGTGGAGACGGTGCCTGGGGTAGAGACGAGTATCTACATCCCAGATGATGGGAACCGCTATCCCACGCTGAAAGTCTCCTGGGATCAGAAAGGCTTGGGGATTTACCATCGCTGACTGCGTGCAGGCTCTGCGTGCGGGCGACCCGGTCATCGAAGTGCTTGGGGCGGATAATCCCAGCCTGGTAAAGGCGGTTCGCGAGGGCAAGCCGAACCCGACCCGCAAAGAGCGTCCGGAAGCCGACCCACATCGAATTGGTTTCGATGACGATTCAGCCCGGCGAAGAAGTCATCGTAGGACAAAGATTGCGCGGCATTCTGGGAGCAGCGCAAAAAGGAAAACGGGCCGCGTAGAATCGCAGTGTGGCTGGCACGTTTCAATGTTCGGAAGGCTTGATGAAAACATTCCTGCTTGGATTGTTGCTGTGGTCTGCCGTCAGCTTGCAAGCACAGGCAGGGGCAGCCGGTCCTCCGCAGAAATCTGCTGAGGTTCATCGCGCCAGCTCTGCCAGTGTGGATGCGGGAGACTACGTCTACATTTCCGCTCAGGGGCCGCGCGGCGCGGATGGCGCGTTGCCGGCAACCTTCCCGGCGCAAGTCCGGCAGACCCTCAATAACTTGAAAGCGGTTGTTGAGAGCTGCGGGATTGACGATGGATCACGTGGTCTACACGACCGTCTACCTCACCGACATCCATCAATACGAAGAAATGAACCGTGTTTACGGCGAGTTCTTTGGGAAGATTCCGCCGGCTCGCGCTGTGCTTGGCGTTGCCGCGCTTCCTGACCCTCCGATTGAAATCAATGCGGTCGCGGTGCGCGAATCTCTCGGAACGGCGGGCCGTTTCTCCGCCGGGCTACAAATCGGACGAACCATTTTCGCCGGGCATTCTTACTCATGATCGCTTGTTTGTTTCTGCGATGCCTGCTATCGGCTCCGCAGGCGACAAGGTTTCAGACGATCCGGCGGCGCAGGTAGACTTCGCGCTCGACCGGATGAAAGCAGTGGTGGAAGCGGCTGGACTCGACCTCGGACACATGGTTTTCGTCAATCCGTACTTGACTGCGAATTTCCCGGCGCGAGTCATGAATCAACATTATGCGAGCCGGTTTGAGTTCGGCAATACTCCGGCGCGCGCTACGATCGAGGTCACGAGCTTGCCCGGTGGAGCCCAGATCGAGTACACCGGCATTGCGGTTCGCGACTTGAAGGAGCGGCGGGCCGTGCGGCCCAAGAACATGCCTCCGAGCCCTACGGCGAGCCCCTGCGTTTTTGCCGGCGATACGCTGTATTGTTCCGCGAAGAGTGGTTTTATCCCGGGAGCGAACGGCGGAGTTTATACCTCGACGGCAGCCGTCCAGCTCCGGCAGACGATGCGCAATCAGATGGACAATCTTGAAGAAGCCGACATGGATTTCTGCCAGGTTGTCTCCACGACTGTTTACCTCGATAATTTGGCGGACACGCCGGAATTTGACGACGTGTATGGGAAATATTTCCGTGGCAAGCTGCCGGCGCGGACGACCATCCAGCAGATCGCGCCAGCGGAACGCACTCCCGACAAAGATGGGCACTATCCTGACCTGGAGCAGGTTTCGCTCATCGCCGTGCGAAAAGACTGCCACTGAGAATCATTTGCCTGCTGCGATCCTCTGCTGCGGACTGCAATTTTCCCCGGAGCACAGTCAGAGAAGCGGCGGGCAAATCGTAGATGGCATTCTCTCCGCCTTTAAGTTGCGAGCTTGCAGGTGGACCGTCGGGATCGGCATAACCCTTCTTCCGGGCGGCGTGCCACTGGTATTGCGCCTTGCCGAACGTGATCATCGCGACCGGCCCCGTGAAGAATCTGTCGCGGTTGCTGACTGCATCATGAAATACGATTCGCACCTGATGAGAGTGGTCGTGATCTTTGTTAATAAGCATGACGGACCATTGGCCATCCGGGCGTTGCAGAGGATAGGCCGTCACCAGAACGTGTCCGTCGGAATCTTTCACGTCGCTGGAAGCCGGCGTAGAGCTTGTGCTGGGCGTCTTTGGGTTCGGCCCACTCCTGCGTGATGAGCTGCGCGCCGAAGAATTGCGAAGTCTTGCGCTCAATCTGGTAATGATCGTCGACCATGAACATGTGATAGGTTCCCCAACTGTTGGCGCAGTTGGGATGAGGTGGTGAGTAGGACAAGTCGTGATAGTAGTGCGTCGATTGCCCGCCTGCGGTTAGAAATCCTCCGAAAGAGTCGGCCAGCCACAGCGCGCCGAAGATATCGACTGCGGCCTCGCCGCCGTGGTCATTGGTTTCGGTGTCGAGCAGCGGGATGCCGGGAGGCAAGCCGTCGTCGCGCCAGACCTTCATGATGTGAGTGATCAACTCGGGTTCCTGATAAAGATTTTCCCAGGGCGTTTCGCATCCGTCGTAGGGATAGTGCTCGAACGACATGAAGGCGAGATCCTGCAGGCGGCCGTGAGTCTTCAGATAGTCGAGAAAGCGGCCGAGCCAGGAAGTGCGGCCTTGCGCATCGGGCCAGGCCTTGATGTCCTCGGTGACTCCTTCAAAGACGGGTCCGCCCAGCTTGAAATTCGGATCGACGCCGGTGGAGAGCCGCGGCGAATTGCAAATACAAAGTGGCGTAGTCCTCGGGCTGCATGTATTGGCCGTCAGGCTCCTCTCCCATCTCGATGTACGACACGGGATAACCTCGCGCCTTGATGTATGCCATTTGCGCGGCCGCGTCTTCGGGCGTGCTGTACAACATGGCTACGGGAACGATGGCAGGCAGGCCGCGAGTAATTCCGCTGGTGAAGAACAGGTCAAAGCCGGGCTGATCGCCTGATTCCATGCGGTCTGGCGCTAGATAGAGATCGGAAGGCTCGTGCCAGGGATCGACCGAGGAGCACAGAGTCAGCGTTTGTTTCTGATCGGGCGAGTGTTGAAGAATATCCTTGAATTCATTCTTCTCGTCGATGGTTCCGAGATAAACTTCGCGGATAGCGTAGCCGACGCAATTTCTGCGATCGCCGGAACCATGAGTGTCGCAGGTGTTCGAGGAGCGGGTCATCAGCACGCGCACGAATTTAGTGGTCACGGGAGAGGAATCGAGACGCAGCGTGGCGGTGCGGCCTTTTCCATCGGTCACATGTTCCTGACGCGAACGGTTTCCATGTTCCTTTGTCCTGATCATCCATGGCATCGCCGTCGCCCACCCAATACTGCACTTCGTAGGCTTGCGCGTAGGGCTCTGCCCAGGCGATGCGAATGGCGTTGATGTCTTCTTTCTTGTCGAGAGCGATGACTACCCATTGCGGATGCAGTGAATCGTCTTCTCCGGTGAATTCTTTGCTGAGATAGGGATTGCTCTTCCAGTAGGACTCGAGATCTCCATCGTCGAGGCGCGAGAAGCCATCGAACTCCGATCCTCCGTTTCGCGTGAAACCGCGGTGACGGAGAGAATAGCCGTAGGAGTGGCGGATCATTTCGTTCGTCGGAGTCGCATCGCCGGTGAAATATCCCTTGCCGGCGGGATCGCTCCAGGTGCCCCTGGGATTCCAGTGCCAGGCCTGCACAAATAAATCCGTGTTCTGGCGGTAGCTGATGACGCCCCAGCCGGCCGAGAGGACCTGCTTGATCTGATCGGGACGGAAGAACATGTCAGTGGCGTTGCTGGGCACGCGGTCGACGGTCGAACCCAGGGCGTAGAGAGGGCTGAACGTGTTTACGACGTGACTGGGAGTGGCGTCGACGAGAACCGTTTGCGCTGCTCCGCTTTGAGGGGCAGGCGAGTGCAACCGACACGAGAACGATCGCGCTCGGCGTTTTGCTCAGAATGGATTGAGGAAAAAATTGCAGGCTGCTTCTCATGGCATACCTTTCGGAGGATTTGAGCACGGTCCTCGCGTAAAGTCATACATTAAATCGACGGCGCTTCTGCTATGCACGACGGCGGTGGCTTTCACGGAATGAAACTCCGATTCAAGCTGGCGTCGATTTGGCGACACTCTTTGTATAATTGCCAGACTCCGAGCAGGCGCAATCCAGCGCGGGCAACCGGAGCATTTCTTCATGCTGATCAAAGTATTCGGTGATCGAGTCTCGCTGGGGCATGCGGCTGCCGAACAGGCGGCGGCGGCCATTCGCCGCGCCATCGCGGAGCGTGGCCGGGCGCGGATCATTGCTGCGACGGCTGCGTCGCAGCTCGAATTTCTGGATGCTTTGACCAAGACGCCGGGGATCGACTGGTCGAAGGTGGAAGCTTTTCATCTCGACGAATACATCGGCTTGCCGGTCACGCATCCGGGAAGCTTCCGCAAGATGCTGCTGGAGCAGTTGGTGCAGAAGACCGGAATTACTCACTACCATCTGCTTGACGGCGATGCCGCTGATCCTTCGGAGGTGGTGCGGCGCGTAGGCAAAGAACTGGCATCGATGCCCATCGATATTGCGTTTCTTGGGATTGGCGAGAACGGGCACATCGCATTCAACGATCCACCGGCCGACTTTGAGACGGAAGAACCGTACATCATCGTGAACCTCGATGAGGCCTGCCGGCAGCAGCAGGTGGGCGAGGCCTGGTTTGCCGACATTTCGCAGGTGCCCCGGCGGGCGATCTCGATGTCGGCGCGCCAGATTCTAAAGGCTAGGGAGATCCTGGCGGTTGTGCCCGGCCCGCGCAAAGCGCAAGCGTGAAACTTTGCCTTGAGGGTACGATCAGTCCGATGGCGCCGGCGTCGATTCTGCGCACGCATCCGAACGCGACTGTCTATCTCGACAAGGCCTCGGCTTCGCTGCTGAGTGCCGGGCTTGCAGAATGCGCTCAGTGAGAATCGCAGGCGATGGTTGATTCTTGACGCGCGGTTTGCGAATTCGAATATCACGCATGGTGAACGCCGGAAGCCGATTGCTTCATTGCGCTGGTGGATCGGCGGCCTTCTGTTTGCTTCCACGGTCATCAACTATATTGACCGGCAGACGCTCTCGCTTCTCGCGCCTTATCTCAAGCTCGACTACCACTGGACCAACTCGGACTACGCCAATATTGCCATTGCCTTTCGCGTGGCTTACTCCATCGGACAGACAGCCTGCGGCAGGCTCATGGACCGCATCGGCACCCGCCGCGGTCTGACCCTGACCGTGATCTGGTATTCGCTGGTCTCGATGTTGACATCGCTGGCCAGCGGCTTTTACAGCTTTGCCACGTTTCGATTCCTGTTGGGCGCGGGGAATCCGCGAACTGGCCCGCTGCAACCAAGGCGGTTTCAGAGTGGTTTCCTAAGCGCGAGCGCGCTCTGGCTACGGCGCTCTTTGACAGCGGCTCTTCGATCGGGGCGGCGGTCGCTCCGTTTATTGTGTTGTGGATTTATTTTCGCTGGGGATGGCGCCCCGCGTTCATGATTCCCGGCGTGCTGGGATTTCTCTGGTTGATCGCCTGGCGATGGCTGTACTACCCGCCGGAGCAGCACAGCCGGATTAGTCAGACTGAACTCGCAATGATCGTTGCCGACAAGGAGGAATCGGCTGCTCCACAGCGAGGCAGCGCCCGGCTCCGGTGGAGTGACCTGCTGAAGCTTCCGCAGACCTGGGGCGTTATCATTGCAAAGACTTCCACCGACCCGATTTTTTTCTTCATCACGGAGTGGTTCCCCATTTACCTGGTGGCGAAGGGCATCGAACTGCGGACTGGACTGATCGCTGTGTGGATTCCGTTCATCGCGGCCGATCTAGGCAGTTTCTTCGCGGGTGGAGCTTCCGGATACTTGATCAAGCGGGGATGGCCGTTGGGCGCGGCGCGTAAAGCGCTGATTGTTTTCGGTGGAATGGGCATGACCATGCTCATCCCGACGATTTTCACGACCAATCTCTACTTGATCGCTCTTCTGTTTGCGATTGCGACGTTTACCTATGCGGGTTTCACCACGATGGCGAATGTGCTGCCGTCGGACTTTATTACAGCGAATCGGTGGCGTCGGTTAGCGGGCTGAGCGGGGCTGGGGCGGGCGTTGGAACGATTGTTGCCTTCAAGCTCATCGGCTATTTTTCCGACACGCGGCAGGCCACGGGCACTCATTCCTTCGACCCGATTGTGATTATTGCGGGGTTGGTGCCCTTCGTGGGTATGATTCTGGTATTGCTGTTGGTTCGCAACACGGAGGCCACGGATCAGGGCGTGGTACGGCGAATCTGAGACCTTGGATACACTAGAAAGGAGATTAGGAAGCATGGCATATAAGCGGCTGGGGCTCGACGGCAAAGTGGCCGTTGTGATCGGGGGCAGTTCTGGAATCGGCCGCACGCTTGCGCGTGGACTGGCCGAAGCCGGGGCCGATGTCGTGCCGAGCGCACGGCGCATGGAACTGGTGAT
>CAWCKP010000004.1:0-233146 GCA_963796165.1 uncultured Acidobacteriota bacterium | reverse complement strand
CTTGTGCGAGCTGAACAAAGTAGGTTCGTTACGATCGTTGTAATGGGGCTTCAGATAGCAAAATGTCGGTGGCGCTGGGTTGATTCTGTCGTAAGCAAGGATTACCGACTGCGCGTTGCGCAACTCCATGAAGGTTTTCATGTCGAAGCGATAGTCGCTGCGTGCTGTAGCTCTTCGAGGCGACGATATTGGCCTTGTGGGAGAGTGCTTTGCCGGTGAGCCAACTGATCTTGGTGTCGTGCCCGCTTTCCGACAGGCTATAGCTGACTTTGAGCTGGTCCTCGCGTCCGCAGAGGTCGCTGGCTGTCTTCGCGGAGAAATCGTCCGCGAGCGACAGGAAAATCTTGGTGCGAAAGGTTTGGAGGAGCGTGCGCCAACTTTCGCCGGGCAACGCGGAACGCAGCGAGCTGATACTCTGCGTGGCGATGATCGGGATGCACTTCGGTTGCCGCGAGAGGCTGAAGAATTTCTCGTCGCCGGTCAGGTCGCTTTCGCCTACCGTAGCGAAGTGCTGGTATTCGTCGCATAGAAATAAAACCTGGCGGAAGTGTTGTTCGGGATGCGCTTCGATTTGGGGAACGCGATTAAGCACGGCGCGCTCAAAATCGAGCTTCATCATGACGCCCAGCGCCTTCGCAAGTCCGGCGTTCATACCGATTGGGAAATTGAGGGCGCAAACAGCTCCGTGTTCGATCAGCCAGCCAAACGAAGGCAGGGGCTTGCTGAATCGGTTGTTGGCATTTTTCTGGGAGTCGTAACACTCCTTCTTGGGACAGAAGACTCTCTTCACTTTCGGGTTGTCATCGAAGAGTGAAAAGAAGACGGAGACGCCCTCGACGATGGAGGTTCTTAGCTTCGTCTCAATGCGCCTCCAGTCATCGTTGAACCATCTCTTCACGGCCTCGAGCTGTGCTAATTTTTCGGGATCGGCCTCGGACGGGTCGAGGACGGTGCGAGCCTCGAATGGAATGCCTCGTATCCTTAATTTGTCCCGCAGTTCAGGGGCAGCGGGCGCAAGAAAGCGGTCTTCTTTCTCGTCATGGACAAAACCGAGCCCCGCGAGGTCGGCGGTGCGTTCTCCATAAACCTTTGGGACGACGGCGACATAGTGGCGTCCGAGAATGATGTCCTCGGCCTCGGCGATCCGTTCTTCGAGGAGCGGTGGGGAGATCGCGCACTCGTAGACATCGAAGAACGTGACGTAGTCGTAGGCGACCTTGTGGAGGAGGATGATGAACTTCACGAGATTGGTGTAAGCCTGCTGCCAGAAAGGTTCCTTGCCGCGGCCGAAGAGATTGTTCAGGAGCGAGGCGATATTGTAGGCGAGGGCGTACGCATCGAGGTCATTGTGGAGAGGGTTGTAGCAGTATTCGGAATCGAGACTGATTTCGATGTAGTCCTCGGCTCGCTGGTGACGATCCAGGATGTCTTTTACCTTGCGGCAGAAGTCCCCCTTCACCTCCAGAACAAGACCGCCGATCCTCTTTTCTTTGTCGGCCGCCTTGTACGAGAGGATTTGTTCAGCAAAAGGAAGCATGCAGCACGAAGTCTTGCCGCTTCCGATCGCGCCCAGGATGGCGATTCCCGTAAACAACCCGCGCTCGGGAATGGTGAGCCAAGTGGGCGCTTTGGCCGGCACCGGCTTGCGCGGGTTGTGCACTTCGCCCACGACGAGAAACAGCTCGGTTCTCAAGCTCGGATTGGGATACTCCGGAAGGTGTTCCGGCGAGATGGCGCGGCGGCTTTGAGCGTGAAGATGTAAACACCGGAAAGTACGGTCGAGCACATGAGATACGGAGTGGTGAACAGGAGCGCGTAGTAGATGTATTTGAAACTCAAGAAAGCTTGCGGAGCGCGCTGAGCAATGACACGAAGGAATATCTCCTGATCGGGAAAGGGGTGGGTGTGAACAAGGAACGCTCCCCCGGTCATAGCGAGAATGGCCGCGATGAAAGCGCGCGATTCGAGTGCTCGGTGCATTAAGCCTTTCCTCGCGCCTCGGTCGGTTGAGCCTTATCAGCGCCGGCCTGTGCCGCGCGATGTGTTTCGCGCCACCTGCGGTAGTCATGGTCCCTCCAGAGCACTTTCTTCAGGACGGCGTTGATGACGTGGTCGGCATTGCTCTCGATGAACAGTGCGTAGTCTTCCAGGAGTTCATTGACCGGCTGTTCCAGTCGAATTTCCCGGGTTGTGATTTCTGGTGCTTTCTTAATGATCGGCATGGTGTTCCTCCTCTGGTGATGCGTGTTTGTTCCGAACTCTCGGTCACCGCGGAAAAAACACCCGGCACGATTCAGCGTGCCGCAGGGCGGGAGCGACCCCACGAACTTTTTGGGCGGCTGAAAGCCGAAAAAGTGGGGTCGCTCCCGCCCGTTTTGGTGTTTTTTCCACGGTGACTTTTGTTTGCATCTCTCCGCTATCTCCTGCGCTTCAAAGAAATTGCTTGCACCACAGCCTGAAGAACTTGCAGAAGACGAACCTGAAGCGTGCAATCCTTACACTCTTCAGATTTTTCCCTCAGGTTCCTCTTCAGAAACTGCCAACCGGCAGAGCACCTCCGCCGCGAAATGGGCGAGCGTGTGGCGATTGCGGCCGCCAAAATCCCGGCAGATGTCGGACTCGGTCACTCGTCCGGCTTTCCATCCGCGATAAAGATGCTCGAAGCGCTGACCGCTAAATCGGGCTTTGGCCTGATTGCGAAAAATCAGATCAGTCTCGGTCAGAGACGTGTAGCGCGCGAGGTCCCAGGCCTTGCGAATTTGAAAGTACCGGCACAGGTCTGCCGAGACGTCCGACCCAAGTGGAATCGCCACGAGGGAATCGAATAGCTCCTTGGCCTTTTTGAAATGGGAATCGAGTCGCGCCAGATAGAGAAATCGGAATTCAGAGAGCTGCCGGAAAAGCGGAAGGTAAACTTCGAGATGGCGCACAAATTCCGTGAGGCGCGCGTCCTGCCCTTGGAGGTAGGTAAACGTCACCACAGGCGAAGAAGCGTGAGAGCCGAAGAACATTGGGAATTTATCGACGAAGTAGCGGAGGGTCGGCTGTGAAGTTTTCTGGCCGTGATAGATCTTCGAGGGCAGGAAGTGACTCGGGACCTTGATTTGATCGCAGAAGAAGCGGACTTTTTCGGGCTCGGTTTCAAGGTAGTGATGCCCCTGATTCAGGAGGACGAAATCGAGCATTCCGATGCGCCGCTGAATGAATTCGATTTCGTGCTGGCGACGATTGCGAATGTTCTCGCGGTCGATCTGGCGGTAGAGACGGCGCGAGAACAGGTGATAGACCGTCCCGCTCTTTGGAAAGCATTTGGTCGGAGCGTGCCTCTTGGTGTGAAGCTTGTCCCAGAACGTGTTGGTGCGGTAGCCCCAATGGGCAGCGGTGAAGGCGAGGAATTGACGCGCTACGAAGTAACCCGAATGCGTCGCTACGATGTAGAGAAACCGAGCTTCCGCTTTGCTATAACCGAGAGCTTCGAGTGCATCGAGATGGGCAGGCGCGATGTTCATAGCGTGAGGATTCCTGCGGTGATTTCACGTTCGTCGAGCACGCGGCGCAAGCGCGATGCGTCTTCCGAACGCGCATAGAGCGAGAAGCCCGCCGCGGCTTTTGCTGCCATGGCGCGCGGTCTGTAGTCACGAGTCGCTAATTCCAAATCGACATGGCGCAATTCGAGTTCCGGAGTCTCGTATTCGACGCGTAGATCGGGCACGGGAATCTTTCCATTTACCTCTTGCAAGGCGTGCCTCTCCGCGATTCTCTGCTTTGCATTGGCATCGTCTTTTTCCGGTCCAAGAGCGCCAGGTCGCGATTGAGAGTCCGCTTGAGTTCGTAGTCGAGAAGGACGCGGACGGGCCTGCCTCCGCTGCGCTCGATTCGGTCCGCCTCTTTCTGATAGAGGCGGTAGAGATCGGTGTCGTGTTTGACTTCGCGGGGTTTCCGCAAGCTGTGATAAATGGGCTGACCATCGGGAAGTTGGTTCGAGTTTCTAAGAAGGCGATGCCCGGCTTTGGTAAGGGTCACCACACGCAGGGTCTTCTTCTGCGAGATTTCCATGATCTTGTCGGTAAGGAGAGACTGTTGGGCAAGCCGCCGAACGTCTTTGTCCATCTCCTTCGGATTTCCGCGTAGGCATACCTCGTGAGGTCGGAGACGGAAATTACGCGGAATTTGCCGATTTCCTTCAATGCATGCATCTCGGATTCGCGGAGGAGATAGGCGCGGTCGCGGACGTAATAGGCGCGGGGAGAATCACCGCGTTCGTCGCGGGTGTGATCCTGGTCCCGAGCCTGGGAGCCATCGCCACGGCCGTTCCTGGGATTCCGGATTCCTACTCTTTCGCGCGTCCGGAGTTGTCGATCTGGGCGAGCGCACGGAGGGGCGCGAGGAGGTTTCGCGCACATCGCCGGGACCTTGCGGATCATGGGAAATGATGTCGCGTGACACTAGTTGAAATCCTCCTCGTTCACGGGAGCGGGCAGGTCCGCGTGGCTGACGTTGAATTGCTTGTCGAGGTGCGAGAGTTTGCGTCCAGTATTCTTGAGGAAGAAGCGGCGGCCGAAGGTGAGTGCGGCGCCAAACAGATTCAGAAAAAGAACCGCGAGAAAAATCAGAATCTTAGTTCCGTAGGCGTGGTACAGGACCGCTTTGTAACGAGCCATGAACTTCAACTGATCGAGGAGCCAGAATCCGTACGCCAACAGGATGACGATGGTGAAGAGCAGCGCGTTCGCGATCATCGTGAAATCCGCAGTTTCAGTGAAGGTTTTCCGATAAGCGATTTGCGTTTCTGGGAGCGGGTGGAAAGCGGGGCAAAAAGGAGGCCCTCCAGAGACGCGCCGTTAGTTCGAGTGGCGAAAACCGGAGTTGGGACGTGGCGTCTGTGAGGAGGAGAGCCTGTGCAGCAGAGCGGCGCTGGCGCGTTGAGGTTGGGCCGACGTTGCCCTGCGTCCGACCGCGACGTCTTCGGTGTGCGTGAGGACCGGGATTCTCATTTGAATGCCTGGTCTTCGCGGAAGTAGGTAACGGTGATGCCGAGCGGGTTGATCGGAATGAGTTCGTTGGGCACCTGGGATTTGAATAGGAAGACAAAGTTCGCGGTGTAAAGATCGCGCTTCAGCTCGCTATGGTCGGCGGGCGAGTAATAGACCATGTAGAAATCCACCCGCGCGCGGAACGGCGGCGTTTGCATCTGTTCGAGCGCGACCTTCTTCACGTCTACATCGATCTCGGGCGCCGCTGTATTGGTGATGAATTTCTTGATGACGTCATCCTTGCGGTAGGCGTCGAGAATTCACGCCGCGAATGTCGGCCTCCACGGCTTCGAGGAGACCGGATTTCAGGGCCCCTACGTTGATCACCATGTCGATTTCCTGAGCGCCGAGCTTGATAGCTTGCTCGGCCTCGTAAACCTTGATTTGCGGCAGAGTCGCGCCCAGCGGAAATCCAACCACGGTGCAGACCTTCACGCAGGAGCCGCGAAGCAGTTCAGCGGCCTGCGGAACGTTCCAGGGATTGACGCACACCGAAGCGAACTGAAAACGGACGGCTTCCTCGCAAAGTGTCTTGATCTGGTCACGAGTGGCGTCGGGCCGGAGCAGGGTGTGGTCGATCAGCTGAGCCACTTTGGCTTCCACTTTTGTTACCGGGCTGTCCAGGGTGAGCCGGCAGGCGCCCGCGTCGAGGGCGCGGCGGGTCTTGTGGGAGCAAATATCGCCGCAGCGCTCGGTGCATTCGGGGCAAGTGTCGTCCACTGGCAAACCGTAGTTGAGGGGGTGGCCAGGACCGCGGTAGGTGCCGAGGTAGTCGAGCATTTCCTGAGCTACGGTGAAGATTATTTCTTCCAAGGCGGCCTGTTCGATTGATGGCTGCCGGTCCTGACGAATGAGTTGGGCGGGGTGCGCTTCCCGGTCGGGAGCGAGTTGGGCGGGTGAAGCATCGTGCGGCGATTCTTGGCGGCGATGAGAAGAGTCTGCCACGTTTAGGGGGTCCTGTTGCGGTCTTCGATGGCTTTAATTTTGTCGATACGGCGTTGGTGACGGCCGCCGGCGAAAGGAGTATCGAGCCAGAGCGCGAGAATTTCGCGGGCCACTTCCGCCGGGATCAGGCGCGCGCCAAAGGTGATGACGTTCGCATCGTTGTGCTCGCGGCTATTGCGCGCCGTGGCTCTATCGTAACACAGGGCGGCGCGGGCTCCCGGGACCTTGTTCGCAGCGATGGCCGAACCGATCCCGGCGGAATCGATGACCACGCCGCGCCAGGCTTGGCCATGGGCGACGGCATTGGCAACGGCTTCCGCGAAGTCTGGATAGTCGACGGGATCGGTGCCGGAGGTGCCGAGGTCGATGACCGTATAGGCCCAGTCGCTTAGGTGACGCTTGAGCTGTTCCTTAAGTTCGTAGCCGCCGTGGTCGGCGCCGATGGCGACGGCGCGGCCTTGGGTGTGGGCCGATCCCCAACCGGACCCACTTTCGGCAGACGGCTCGGTAAATTTAATGGTGATTGAGCGGCGCGCGGCTTCGTCGGCGGCTAGCGCGGTGATCAGAGCGCCCGGCGGAACCGAGACTTCCCCGCCGGTGGGAATTTTTTCGAGATCGGCGAAAGTGAAGACGGAGCGCGGCACGGCTACTCCGGAGGAAGGGTAAGGACGCAGACGTCCTTCAGGTTGCGGAAGCGTTCGGCGTAGTCCAGACCGTAGCCCACGACGAACTCATTCGGAATGGTGAAGCCGACGTAGTCCCCTTTAACGGCTTGCACGCGGCGAGAGGGCTTATCGAGCAGGGCGGCGATGCGGAAGGACTTCGGGTGGCGCTGCTCGATGACCCGGCGCAGGTAATTGAGGGTTAGGCCGGTGTCCAGAATGTCCTCGACCAGGATGACGTTGAGGCCTTCGATGCTGGAGTCGAGATCTTTGTTCACGCGGACCTGGCCGGAGCTTTGGCTTCCCTTGCCGTAACTGCCCACAGCCATGAAATCGATGGAGGTATCCAGATTGATTTCGCGGATGAGGTCAGAAAGAAAGATGCAGGCGCCCTTGAGCACGCCGATCATGTGGATGCGCTGGCCTTTGTAGTCTTTGGTGATCTGGAGGGCGACTTCCTTGACGCGTTTTTGGATGGCGGTGCGCCGGATTAGAACTTTTAGCTTTTCTCCTGCTTGTTCGGGCATGTTCGGGCGTCCTAAATGTGGAAGAGCGGGTAACTCTAGCGCAGCGGGTGGCGAATGACAAGACGTCCCGACCGTCGTCCCGGCCGTCGGGGTAGGTCTGATATGACGGGCAGAATGCCTTAGTGGAACGCCTCGCCTTTGGCCAGCATCGCAAGAATCGTCTCCATGCGCTTCTGCCTGGTTTCCGGCTTCTTCGCGGTTTGTAGGCGGTAGGAAATCGCGTAGCGGTTCGCTTTGTTTAGGGAGTCGAAGAAAGCTTGCGCTTTCTTGTTTTTGCTCAGGGCGGCCAGAAAGTCCTCCGGGAAGGTTGCGGTGCTGGGGGAATCGTAGGCCGATGTCCATCGGCCGTCCTTTTTCGCGGCGTCTATTTCGACCTGACCTGCCGCCTTCATCCGGCCTGCCTGGATTAGTCTCTCAGCGTGCTGGGTGTTGATCTTGGACCAGCCACTTTGGGGGCGCCTCGGGCAAAACCTTTGCAGCCAGGAAGCGTCATCATGGCTCCGTTTTTGGCCATCGATCCATCCGAAGCAGAGCGCCTCATCCAGTGCTTCTGCGTAGGTGATGGTGGGTTCCCCTGAATCCTTCTTGAAGATACGCAACCAAATCCCAGAGGATTGCCGGTGATTTGCGGCCAGCCACTTACGCAACTCCGAGGGTGATCGAAATGGAAGAATTTCATTCATAGGAGCGAGGAACAGTCTTCCAGGATGATTCTATAGTACGAGCAGTACTGGACGAGCGAAAGAAACTAATCGGCGGGCGGCGAAGACCGCGGCGATTTGGAGGCGATGAAACGCCGAAAGCCGATGCCGATGAGGATCATGCCGGTGCCCAATAGCAAAAGCGTATCCGGCTCGGGCGCGGGATTGAAGTGGGCTTCGGGAGCTTTGGCGAACGACGGAGCGGCTTCAAGACTATGCGCGGACAAATCTATGGCGGGATTTTCCCAATTCTGTGGGGCAAGGGACAAAGCGAGCGCGGAATTCGCAGGCATGACGGGGCGCGCGGCGCTCGACGGCGGCGAGGAGTGAGCATCGATCGAGTCAGCGTTAGCGGGAGAAGAACTGCTAAGAACGACGAAGAGAATGATTAGGCTAAGGCGGCACACACACGCACGATCACTTTCCGAGCCCGGCATCCTTAATTTCCCCCATACAACTCCTCTGGAACCCAGAGCCCCGCATCATGCGGATGCAATCGCATTACCAAATGCCAGACGATTCGCGAAGCATCGATTTACAAAGGGTTATGCGAATCCGTTCCGCGGAGAGAAGTCTGAGTGCGCAAATTTTTGTACACGAATGGAAGAGCGAGCGATGAAATGGACAAAATTTTTGCCCATCACGTAATTTATTTTTCGATGTGTTCAATCGATTCGACGGAGCAAAGCGTGCGGAAAAATTTTTCGGATGATCCAAAAATGTCGGCGGAGAATGTCGGCGGCGAGGGAATTCTGTGCGAAGACACACTGACAAAATATATGAACCCCGAAAAGAAAAAAAGTTGCAGGAAATTTTATCGAGGCGAGGGCGCAGCGGGAGTTTCCAGCGGGACGAGTTGCTTATCGCGAATGGTGTAGTGCGATCCGCGCCACTCGACGCGGTTGTGAAAGAAGCTCGCCAGCCAAACCACACAAGCAAATGCATCCCGTGCCGGGAGCATCCACATGCGGCGGCGCAGGAGCGAATCGCGCACGCCCCACACCCCCACCGTCCAAGCCATCAGGCCGCGGAGCAATAGGTAGGCCGCCAGGTAGGCGGCCGAGATCGTTGCGGAAGGAGCGAGCAGCGCCGCCAGAATCGCCCACGGCAGGCCGTGGGTGACGATCAAACCGACATGTCCGAGCGGACGGGAGGAGCGCAGCGCCAAATTCCAGCGAAGCTGGTGGCGGAACGACTCCGCAAGGGTTTGCTTGGAGAAAACGGTCGAGACCGGATGGGGGGAGAGCTCGACGCGATAACCGCTATGGGCGACGCGGTTGCCTAGCTCGTAGTCGTCGCAAAAGAAATTCACCAACGCCGCAAAGCCGCCGATCCCGGTGAGGCGCGCCTTGGTGGTGGCCATCGTGGCGCCTAGCGCAAAGTCGATGTCGCCGAGTTGCCAGGCGGAAAGGACGCCGGCGTCGAAATCGCTGGAGATGCCGATGGCTTCCAGCTCGGATGCGAACGAAGACGGGGCCAGCCCGCGGTAGAGACAAGTGACCAAGCCGACGGACGAGTCTTGGAACGGAAGGCTGACCGCACGCAGGTAACCGGGTTCGACGCGGATGTCGCTATCACTGATGACCAGGAGGTCGTGACGGGCGTTTTCCGCCAGGCGGACGAGCTTATTCATCTTTTGGCTGGCGCCGAGTTGCTGGCAGCCGGTAAAGAGGCGAATCGTGATGGAGGGAAAATCACGTATGAGTTTTTGGATTACCGGAATGGCAGGGTCGCGATCGTCGGTTACGTTGAATAGAATCTCAAATTCGGGGTAATCCTGGCGCGCAAAGCTCGCAAAATTCTCGTAGGCGTCGCGATCGAGTCCACGGACCGGCTTCAGAATGCTGATCGGAGGGGTGAAATTCGCCGGGAACGGCGGGGGGCGCCGGAAGAAGCGCAGCGCCGCGACGGTGGCGAGCAAATAATAGAAATAGGGAGCCAGCGCGAAGAGGACGAGAGCCCAGCGGATTATCAACCACGACATGGCGGGCTGGCTAGCTGATGCAGACCAGTGTGACTCCTACGCAGACCAGAAGAACCCCCACCCACCGCTTGGTCGGGACTCGTTCGCCAAGCAAATACTGGCCGCCGAAGGTGCCGGCAACGTAACTGAGGGCGGTCACCGGGATCACGAAGGTCACGTTCTCCCAGGAAAGCATGGCCAGCAGGGCGAAGAACGCGGCGGTCATCAAGGAGATGCCGAACCACATCCAACCGATGCGGAACGCGCGTCCAACCACGCGAGCCACATTGCGAGGCGAAAAATCGTGAACTTCGCCGATTTGCTTCATGGCGCGAGAGACAGCGAGCTCGCCGCCGGTACCGGCAAAGACGATGACGATCAGCGAAAGGGCCTCGGGGACGTTCATGAGGGCTCCGTTTCGGTAGTGCGCGGGGGGGTGTGCCCCACCAGAAGGACGCCGAGGCAGATCACCACCACGCCAAGCCAGCGTCCCGAGCTTACCGCTTCGCCCAGAACGTAAATCCCCAGAAGCGCAACCACCAGGTAGCTGACTGCGGACGCAGGTTGTACGAAGCTGTAATCGGCCCAGGATAGAACCATCAGGTAGCAAACGAAGAACATGAGCAGTGAACCAATGCCCAGCCAGATGGTGCCCGAGGTAACGATGAGCCGGAAATAATGCAGCGAGGAAGCTAGCGTCCAGCTATCGATGGCGCCGATTCGCTTCATTCCCATACGCAGAAATACGTCTCCGAGAGGCCCAAAGAAGACCATAAGGGCGATGAAAGAGATAGTTTTGGCGTGTAAGTTACGAGTGGGTTTCATGCGGCTCACGCGGTGTGAGTTTCTCCAGCGATCTCGGAACCGCCACCGGAAGGGGGCATGGGAGGAACGGAAATCATGGGCACTTTGTCCATGCCTTTGCGAACCAGTTTCCAACGTTCGTAGCGGAGCTTCATGAACGAAGAAGCCTCGTGGTAGAGGCGCTTGCGCTCATGGGAATCCCAGAGGGCGTCGCGGACGATGCGCCAGGCGACGCGCGGCCGGAAATAGTATTCGTCGTAGAACTTATTGACGCCGGTCACCATGTCCTCCCGGGACAGGTGCGGATACTCGAGGTGAGGAAGCTGGTGGCCATTGACGTCGGAAATGGCTTCGCCGGCGAGAAAACCTTCGCGATTGCCCTGGTCGTAGAGCTCGGTGCCGGGATAGGCGTGGGCCATGGAAACCTGGATGGTCTCGCAGTCCAACTCCTTGGCGTATTCGATGCTCTTGCGCATGGTTTCCTTGGTTTCACCGGGCAAACCGAGGATGAAGTCACCGTGGACCCTGATGCCGGCTTTCTTGGCGTTCTTCACGAAGTTGCGGCCCATCTCCAGGGTGGCGCCCTTTTTGATGTTCTTGAGGATCTGGGCATCGCCGGATTCAAAACCGACGATCAGCAGACGGCATCCGGCATCGGCCATGGCCTGAAGAGTTTCGTAGTCGCCGTGAACGCGAGCGGTGCACGACCACTGGAAACCAACCGGCTGAAACTTTTTGCAGAGCTCGATCACGCGGTCTTTGCGAATGTTAAAGGTGTCGTCGTCGAAAAAGAATTCCTTGGCCTGCGGAAACATCTGGTGGGCCTGACGAAATTCGCGGGCAACGCTGTCGGTGGAACGAACCCGCCAGGAATGCCCGGAAAGAGTCTGGGGCCAGAGGCAAAACGTGCAAAGCGCGGGACATCCGCGGGTGGTGTAAAAGGAAACGTAAGGATGCAGTAAGAACGGAACGTTGTAGTTCTCGATGGTGAGGTGCTGTTTGTAGACGTCGGTGGCAAACGGGAGCGCGTCCAGCTCGGCGGTCTGCAGCAGCGGCCGGGAAGGATTGTGGACGGGTTTGCCGTCTTTCAGGTAGCTGGCGTTGGCGATTTCCGAAACCGGTTTGCCTTGGGCATATTCGACCACGGCGTGGTCGAACTCGCCGCGCACTACGAAGTCGATGTCATGGCTGGCGAGCAGGCTCTCGGCGGGCTTTATTTGCACCTGAGGTCCGACGAAGCAGACTTTCAGGCCGGGATTCAGCTCTTTCATGCCGCGCACAATGCGCAGGTCGCTTGCAAAGCCGACCGTGGAGGTAAACAAGACCAGAAACTCGTAGTCTTTGGCGAACTGGATGGTCTGGGCGATCGAGACGTGATCGGGCGGGGCGTCCAGGAGACGGCTGCCCGGCAGCATGCCGGCGGGATAGGTGAGCCAAACCGGATACCAGTAAGATTCGATCTCCCGAGTGGCCGGCCAGCGCGAACTGGCGCCACCGTCAAATTTCTCAAAGCTGGGGGGATTGAGCAGCAAAGTCTTCATTACCGATGGCATCTAGCTTGATCCTCCATCGAAATAGCGGTTTGAGTAAAAACGCCGCATTCCGGCTACATCCGACCCCAGGGGCAGTGCCGCAAGGCCCTGCTCCTATTGTACTTGATTTCCCGGGTATCCTAAAAATAAGAAAAGAATGTGCTTTACGTGAGATGACTTGGGCCCGCCGAAGGATGCGTACCAATTTAGGCCGTTCGCACCGACCATGTTCTTGGGGTTCATTGGCGGGTGCCGTCTGGCGGGCGGCTTGGTAGGGCATTTTTTACGAATTTATCGAACCAAGTCAGCATTTCCCACAGGGTGTCCTCGATCGACTCCCGGGCGGAATAGCCATGGGCCTCGTCCGGCAGGGTCACATATCGCACCGGTCCGCCATTTCCTTTGATGGCGCGGTACATTCGATCGGATTGGATGGGAAACGTGCCGGGGTTGTTGTCCGCTTCCCCGTGTATCAACAGGATCGGCGCTTTGATCTTGTCCGCGAACATGAATGGGGAAAGTTTTAGGTATATCTCCGGGGCCTCCCAGAGACTCCGGCGTTCGTTCTGAAATCCAAACGGAGTTAACGTGCGGTTATAGGCTCCGCTTCGGGCGATGCCGGCTCGGAACAGGTCCGAGTGCGCCAAAAGATTCGCAGTCATGAACGCACCATAGCTGTGCCCACCCACGCCGACACGATTCGGATCGATCACGCCCATTTCGGCAGCTTTATCGATCGCCGCTTTGGCGCTCGAGGTGATCTGTTCGATGTAAGTATTATTTACAGTTTGCGGATCACCGACCACCGGCATCGAGACGTTATCCATCACGACGTATCCATCCAGCAGGAAAAACAGCGGTGACGGGCCGGTAATAGTGATGAAGCGGTAAGGCGAACCGCTCACCTGTCCGGCGACGCCAGCATCGGTGAACTCCAGTGGGTACGCCCACATCACTGCTGGCAGGCGTTCTCCGGGTTTGTAGTCCGCAGGCAAGTACACGGTCATGGAGAGGTCCACACCATCGGCGCGTTTAAAGGTAACTAGCTGCTTTTTGATGGCTCTCAGCTCCGGAGCCGGATCGGTAAATTGGGTAAAGGCGGTGACTTTAGTCAGCGATCCTGGGTCGGCGAAATTTCCGTTCGATTGGACCGAATCGCGTATCAAATAGTTTGGGGGATCCTGACGAGTCTCGCGGCGAGTGAGCAGCTTCGAACCACCGGAAGACAACATGGCCACGATTTCTTCATAACTCTCAGGCTGACCTTGGAAGATGCGCTTCGATTCCATCGTATTGATGTCCAGCCGGTCCAGGAACGGCCGGTCGCCGTCTGGGGAAGCTCCTACGCCGATCAAGAAAATGTAGTCGCTCTGCTGCAAGACCGCACTGTGGGCGTTGAGCTGCGGCCAGAGTACCGGCGTACCGGCATGGTGATACCTGTCCTGAGTACTGAGGTCCCACACCAGCGTTTTTTCCGCCGGCTTGCTGGCATGAAAGGTCCAAGCTTTGTCAGGCGTTGGCTGTGGATTGAAAAACCATGCTCGGCTTCGAAGCGTATCCCGGTCAAAATCACGCAAGATCGCGAAGTCACCCCTTTCACCAAACTCAATCCCTGCAAAGCGCTTCTCCACTGGGGTTAGTTCCGCAGGTGATTCGGTGAATGGCGCGTGCGCCCACATCACCTTGTCCCGTTCCGCTACTTTTTTCTTGGGATCGCCGTCGTCGAGCGCTTCGACCCAGACCAGCGTCGCTGGCTTGCTGGGATGCCAATCGATATCCCGCGGCCCGGTGGGTACGCCGCCCATTGGAACGTTCTCCTGCAGCGGCAGGCTAGCCACGGTGTACACCACGCGCCCGTTGAGATCCCATATCTCCACGTCGCGTGGAAAACGCTCCACCGGAACGAGGTAAGAATAGGGACGGTGAATGCGAGCCACGAGAATATTTTCGCCACCCGGAGCCGGATCGGCGACCATGAAAATGCCCGGCGCCCCAAGGTTGCTGATCTTTCCGCTGGTGAGATCGATCAGCGCGAGTTGCGATGTGGCGTAGTATTCGAATAGCTTCGCGTTGTATTCGTTTTCGAGCAGGTCTTCAAACGTTTCGACTGGGGCGGCCTTACCGAAGCTCTCCTGCACCCGCGGGCCAACCGGTACGGCCGGTGGGGCAGGCGCCGCGCCGCGTCCAGAGGGAATTGTCAGGCAGAGTAGCGATGCGCCTCCCGGCATCCAGTGGCACGGTAAGCTTTCGTCCGAGGGTCCCGCTTGGGTGAGCGCTGCATTCAGTTTGCCCCCCGGCACGGCGGCCGCCTTACCCGTCCGGGCATCGGCCAACCAAAGCTCAGTCCCGGTGTCGGTGGCATGAGTGAAGGCAATCGCGTGTCCCTCTGGCGACCAGGATGGCTCTGAGACGTAGAAGTCCGCCGGCAAGTCAATCTTCTGTTCGTGGCCATCAGCGACCGTCTTTAATACGAGGTTATTAAAGCGAGGCGGGTTGTGCGGGCCATTGGTCGCGACGTCGATGCGCAGGCCCGCTAGTCTTACGAACGGCCGCGCGATATCGGCAATGGGCGGATAGAGTACCGGCGAGTACAGCAATACGATGTCCCGGGCTCGCCCGACGCTGGCGCGGGGCGTAACCGGAGCATTTAAAACTTTGAGTACCGCGGCTGGGGGCTTCTGATAGGAGTCCTGCGCGTGTGCTGACGCGGCCGAGGTCAGCACGGCCGATACTGCCAACCCGAGCACGAAGCCAACGTTGCCCGCTCTGCGCATTAGCGTGACTGCTCTTTGTTGTGTGATCACAGCGGCGCCCCGGTGTTTCCGCCGGGAATTGTACCTCACCGTTCGCGCTTATCGCAGTTCATTGGAAGATTCGTGCTAGCTGGCCGGAGGCTTGCATCAGGGTTAACTCTTCCTTTTGGCGAGCAAATTCGGCGTCCAGGAAGGCGATCCATTTCTCGTTCTCTTCCAGGCGGCCTTGCTCCAGGTCTTTTAGGGTGGCGTGGCCCTGTTGGTACTTTTCCTGGATGGCGTCGAGGGATTCGCGAGACAGTTGCATGTCCAGGCGAGCCACTTCTCTGCCCGCATCGAGTTCGCGGACGGCCTGGACTTGCTGCTGGACATCTATGCGGACCTGCTGGCGGGTGTTACTCAGGGACAGCTCCGAGGCCGCGAGCTGATTCCGCGCCAAAAGCACGTTGGCGGCCGTCTTTGCGCTGAACAAAGGAAGATTGATGGAGAGTCCCACGGTGACGTTGTTGCGCTGAAAATGATTGTAGAACTCGCCGTAGTTATTGAATCTGGTCAGCACCTCATATTCACCAATAATGCTGACGCTGGGGAAATAACTTTGGCGGGCTCCCTTCAGGATATGCTGCCTGGCGCTACGATCGTCCTCCGCTTCTTTGATCAGCGGGCTATTGCGGAGAGCCAGGTCGGAAAGTTCGGCGGCGCTCTGTTCGGGGATAACTATGGTCTCGGAAGGCTCCACTTCGAGGGCTTGGCCTTCCGCGTAGCCGGTCATATCGCGAAGTTGCTCGGTGAGGGTCTGGTCGCTGCCTTCGAGCTGAATCACGTGCTGCTCGATGCGCGCCAAGGTCAGCTCACCACGGGTGACTTCCATGGGCAGTTCCAGACCGGAGGCCAGACGTTCGCGGACCAGATCGACAATGCGCTGCTGGCTCTCGCGCTCGGAGCGCAAGAGCTCCAAAGAGTGGCGTACCTTGGCGAGTTCGAGATAGACGCAAGCGGCGCGAACCACGACCGCATCGCGGGTGCGGTCGAGCTCCATTTTCTGGAACTCGGCGCGATCCTCTGCCGCTTTTGCCTGGCCGCGCAGCAGCGGGTCGTACAGAGCTTGGGTATACGAGAGATTGAAAATCGATGGGCCCTGTCCTCCGGGCGCGGCTGGGAACCCGCTGGTGTACGCGGCGCCCGATCCGGTGTAGAGATTGGGACGGAATTCAGAGCGATTTACGCCTGCTTCGCTCTGCGCTACCGAGTATTGGACGCGAGCTAGGGCGATGTCGCGGCTGTGTTGGATAGCGAGAGCTACGGCGCGTTTGAGGGTTAGGACGGCGGTGGCGTCAGGCTCCTGGGCTTTGAGCGCGGGAGCCACCAGGAAAAGAAGGACTAGGGATTGCAGTGTGAGTCTGGTGAAGAGTTTCATTGCGTGATGCCTTTGCCTCTTTGGATAGAAAATTGGGGCACGTATGTTGGTCTCGATTAGTTAGACGCCCACCCTTTGCGAAAAGCGCAAAGAATGGGGCGCCCGAAAAAGATAAACGCGTAAAACCGTAGGACCGTAAATCAAAACCAAAACTCAAAGTTAAAGGCTCAATCATGATCAAGCAGCTCAGTTTAACTCCGAATTGAAAATCTTAACTTCAAAAGGATTGGCCGCGAGCGGCCGCTATTCATAGCGCAGCGACTCGGTGGGATGCAGGCTGGCGGCGCGGTTTGCCGGGAGATAGCCGAAGACCAAGCCTGTGCCGCAGGAGACTAGGAAAGCGGCCAGCACCGAGAGCCATGAAATGGGAATCTGGATGGGCCCGGGCACCGGCAAGAGAGCCAACAGGGATCGACTCAGAACCGGAACGAGAACACCGATGCCGATGCCAATCAACGCGCCGAAACCGCTGATGATCACCGCCTCCATCAGAAACTGGGAGAGGATATGGCTGCGGCGGGCGCCTACCGCCATGCGGATTCCAATCTCACGGGTGCGCTCGGTTACCGTCACCAACATGATATTCATGATGCCGATGCCGCTGATGAGCAGGGCGATGAACGCGATGAGCAACAGCACGATAGTCAGCGCGAGTGAGATTTTTTCGGCAGAGTCGCGAAGCGAAGCCAGATTTTGCACGCGATACTCGGCGCCGGCACGGTGGCGGCTGTGCAGGATTTCGCCGACTTCATCAGCCACCTGCTGCACATCTCCGGGCGAGTCGGCCTGCGCGTATAGGGTGCTGACAAAATCCGTGCCGGTGTAGTACTTGATCAGACCGAACGGGACGATGACCGACTTATCGGTAATCTCGGATTCTCCGAAAGTGGAAACGCGTTCCTTAAATACTCCGATCACCGTGAAGTGCAGGTTACCGACGCGAATATCCTGGCCAACTGCATCGTCGCCGGGGAAGACCACTTTCGCAAGTTCGTCGGTGAGCAGGCAGACTTTGCTGCGGGACACCATGTCGTCCGGCTCGAAATAGCGTCCGTGGAGCACGATCAGGCGCCGGATTTCCTGAAATCCTTCGGTGACCCCTACCAGATTGACGGGATAATCCACGCCGCCGGCCACCACCGAAAGAGGAATGTTACGGGTGGCGGCGACGTAAGAGACGTTGGTAGCCTCCTCTCGGATCGCTTGGGTATCGTCCAGAGAAATCTCGTCGGCCAGCGCGGAATTTTGTTCGCGGCCGATGTGCGGATGATCGACAAAAACCAGATTGGCGCCTACTCCTTCGATCAGCTTGATGATGTAGGTCTTTCCCGCCAGGGCTACGGTAACCACCAGCACGATACAGGCGCTGCCGATGATCACGCCCAGCATGGTCAATCCAGCGCGGACTTTATTGGCGCGCAACGCCTGCAGCGCCAGCCGCCAGGTCTCCGACCAAAACATAACCTTGGAAGCCTGCAGCAACTCGGGGGCGATGGGAACGACGTGGGCAACCGTCTCGCTGTGCGCGATGCGGCGGGCGGCTTCTTCTACCGTGCCCAGGAGTCCGGAATGGTGGTGGTGATGTTGGTCCATCGAATTCAATCGAGCCACGAGCCGCGCGCCCTGCGGATCGGCCGCGCGGCTTACCAGCTTAGTGTGCCGCCTTCTCCAGCTGATCGAGGCGGGTGCGAGCTTCCTTACGATTCGGATCGAGCTGCAGCGCGGCGCGGAATTGTTCGGCGGCTTCGGCGTGCTTGCCCTCGAGTTGATAGAGGCGCCCCAGCCATTCGCGGGCAGCGGCGTGGGCCGGCCAGTCGCTGCGATCGGGGGTGCTGGCCAAATAGGATTTCAGGTACTGCTCGGCTTGCGGAAGGTCTTTATTGACCATGATCCGCTGTACGCCGCGATGGAAGGCTAACCGCGGATCGGAAGGGGCCAGTTTGGCGGCGCCGTCTATCCCGTTGGCGAGATCCGCGGGACGGTTCTGCTTCTCGTAAAATTCGGCGGCCGCGAGAAAGGGGTCTATGTTCTTGGGCTTGGCGTCGAAGGCCTGATGATATTCGTTGTCGGCGAGATCGGGTTTCTTGAGCGCCACAATATCGTACTGGGCGCGCGCCAGATGCCCTTGGATCGGGTCGATGGCGGCGATAGCGTCCACCTGCGCTTTGGCTTCGTCCTTATTGCCTCCGGCGATCCACGGCGCATCCAGGCAGTATTCTTCCAGATCACGCCGCGCCTCGATATTGGCCGGATTCAGGCGAACGGCGGTCTCAAATTCGGTCTTTACCTTGCGGGCCAGGGTGAAACTGCGTTCGCGGTCCGCTTGTTCTCCGCTGGCACGGCCCAGCCAGTCGTGATAGAGAGAATTGGAAGGCGCAAGCTGCACCGCTCTCCCCAAGTGGGCGATGGCCTGATCGAAATTGTGCTGCTCGTAGTAGGCGCGGGCGATCCAGAAATGCGATTCGGCATCGCTGGAGGTCATCGCCGCCGCGGTGCGCAGCGAAGAAATCACCCCAGCATAATCACCGCTATTGAACTGCCGCTGCGCGGCTGGAATGGGCGTCGAACCACTGTGGCCGGACTGGGCCCAGGCTATTCCAGCGGAAAGAACGCCGGCCGCGCAGGCAATCAAATAGAGATATCGGGGTCGATGATTTCGGAGCACGATTTTGATCTCCCTAAGGGATGTCTCGCGGACGAATAACCATGCCGTTGCGTAATGCCAAATCACCCTGCAAAGCCACGCGGTCGCCTTCCGCAAGGCCGCTGAGAATTTCGTCCCGGGTGCTGCTGGCGATACCCACGCTAACGTCGCGGCGCTGCAGCCGGTTATCGCTAAGCAAATAGACGTATCGAGTTTGGTCGTCGGTGCGCACCGCGGCGCGCGGAACCGACAGCGCCTGGCGGCTTTGGCGAACCAGGATGCGGACTTCCACATTGACGTTGGGGACCAGGTCCAGCGCGGCATTGTCCACGGAGCAATACACTTCGCCGACGCTGCGGTTTCCCAGCGGAACCACCTGCTTGGGCGCCAGCTCGGTGCGCCCCTGCCAAGTCTTGCCGGGCTTGGCGTCCCAGGTTATCTCCACCACCTGATTGGCTGCCAGCCATCCCAAATCGGGCTCATCGACATAGGCGCGAACCCGCACCCGGCGCAGGTCGGCCATGCTGGCGAGGGCCCCTCCGACGGTGACGTAGTCGCCGACGCGGACCGGCAGGGAATAAAGAATGTCGTCGGCGGGCGCGATGACCGTGGCCGAGCGCAGTTTCTCTTCGAGCGCGCGAATTTGATCTTTGGCCTGCTGGACGCGCAGTGTAGCACTATCGGCGTCCCCGGGAGCCAGGCGTGCCAGTTCGTCGCGGCGCTGCTGCGCGACTTTCAGAGAGGCGTTGGCCGCAGCCAAAAGGTCGGCATTCTGATCGAGCTCATCCTGGGTGGCGGCGTGTTTGGCGACTAATTCCTTGAGCGTGGTCTGGCGTCGTTCGAGATTGGAGACATTGATGCGGGCTTTGTCCAGGTCACCCTGGGCCTGAGCCACTGAATCGGGAGGGCCGCCGGCGCGGGCATTGCGGAAATCGGCTTCGGCGGCGAGCAGGTTGACGCGGGCTTGTGCAAGCTGACCGCGAAGATCGGCGGCATCCAGGGTGAGCACCACTTGGCCGCGATGAACCGCTTGGCCTTCCATCGCGGAGACGGATTGAACGAAGGTGGGAAATTCGGCGTGGGCGATGGTCGCGTCGATAGGTTCCACCTTGCCGTTGCTGGTGACCACGGCGTTTAGGTCCTGGCGGGTAACCATAGCCACCTGAATGAGCGGGGGTTTGCGGCGCCCCACAATGCCAGCGACAGCGAGCAGGATCACCACTCCCGCGAAGATCCCTAAGCCGGTTTTCGTTTTGCGACCGTTTGCCATGGTCTGACTTGGTAATCTTAAGCGGGTTTCTCCCAAATATTCACGAAATTGTAACAGCAAGTCCCACCGTTGCATATGATTCCGCCGTTGGCGTTGCTGGATTGCTCCGGCTGCGAGATGCTGTCAGGCGGCGGGTCAAATGCCGATCGTATTCGTCATCTCGGATAATTGGATGCTGCGAACCGGGGTTCGGGCTGAGCTTCGCGAGCGCGGGATTGAGGCGATGGGGATTGAATCGCCTCGGGACGCATTGGGGCGGATCGACGCCGGCGCACACCCGGCGGTGCTGGTGATCGATGCGGGCACCGCCGCGGGTAGCGGGCGGGCGGCGGGGCCCGATGGGGGCGCCGAGGATGCGGCGATTGGGCGGCTGCTTGGCAGCGGTGTGCCGGCGATATTGATTTCATCGCGGACGGTTACCTCGCCGCCGTGGAAACCTGCGGTCTTGCTTCCGCGGCCAGTACGGGTGGACGAGATTACGGCGGCGGTGCTGCGGCTGTTGAAGGGTTATGCGGTGTAAGCTAGAATCCGGATATGAGCGAGACACCTCAACCAACGAAAGAGAGCGCCGGCGCGCACGCAGCGGAAGGCCCCGGCTCCCATGGCAAGGATGCCGCGGCGGCTAGTGGACCTAAAATCCACCGCGTGTGCATCAGTTGCAACAATATGTTTGTCGTCCCCATCGATAACTATGAAGCGAAGCACTGCTCGGTCTGCCACAAGGGTTGAGAGGCTGGGCCTGCGCCGCCGTTAACCCCACCGCGGCTGCGCGGTTGTCGCAACGGGAAAATGTCACCCCCTGAGAAGCAAAAAGCCGAGCAGGGTAAGCGGTATCTTTAGACTCCAGACACTTAACCGCAGTTCCGTTGGAAAGATCGGGGCACCCGCTTTGCGCAATGGGGGGAAAACCCCCATCCTTTCAAGGATCATATCCGATCCTTCTGCTTTTCAGCTCTGCCCAACTGGAATTGACCTTGTTGGCCACGGCCCGAAGGTAGCACTATGCGGACTCCTTTCGATTGGATCCTGCATTGGCCAGAAAAATTCCGTCTGCGTCTCTGGCGAGGGCCAGCAGAAGGCTTTCGGTCACTCTTTCTGGCTCAAGCGAAATGTCTCCGGGTCATAGGGTGACATTTTCACTGGGCCGTTAAAGGTGACATAATAATTGGGCTAAGACACTCGCCGCGGCTCCGCTTCCCGCAAATTAGAATTCACGTTAGAATGCCGCGCCGGTGAATCGCGCTGCGCCTCGAGGATGGTCGATGAAGATTTACAACGAGTACATCACCTTGCAGACGGAAAAAAAACGTGAGTTCGTGGATATTACGCCGCGGGTAAAAAGTGCGATCGAAAAGAGCGGATTCGTGGAGGGGATCGTGCTGGTGGGGGTGCTACACTCCAACGCCGGGATCATCGTCAACGATTCCGAGCCGGGGCTGCTGGAGGACGTGCAGACCTGGCTGGATACGCTGGCGCCGGTGCGCGACGACTACCAGCACTCCAAGAAGTTCGAGAGCAACGCCTCGATTCACTTCCAGACAATACTGTTGAACCAGCAAGCGGTGGTCGGGTTTACCGAGCGGAGGCTGGACCTGGGGCCGTGGCAATTTATTCAGTTTGTGGAATTGGATGGAACGCGCCCGAAGCGGGTGCTGGTGAAAGTGATGGGCGAGTAGCGAGGCACCCGCGTTTTCCAGCTGCAGACTTGTATTGAGTTAAGTCCTCCGCCAGCTGGGCTCGGGCTACCACTGCCGTTGCCACTCGCGAAAATTCGATAGGCGTTCGTTTTACAATCTTCCTTCAGTACATGAAGTAGAATGATTCCTTCCATGGCCTACCCCAGCAACGATGGCGCGACGGCTTCCCTGCCCCGCAACGCGCCTCCCATCATCGATGTTCGCGAGCTATCTAAAGGATTTCGGTCGTTCCGGCGCCGCGAAGGCGTGTGGGGCGCGGTGCAGAATTTATTCGTGCGCGAATACAAGTCGGTGGAAGCGGTGCGCAAGGTGAGTTTTACGATCCAGCGCGGCGAGATGGTGGGTTACATCGGGCCCAATGGCGCTGGGAAATCGACCACCATCAAAATGCTGACGGGAATTCTGGTGCCCACTTCGGGCGAAGCGCACGTGAACGGATTCGTACCGTACCGCCAGCGCCGCCAATACGTGAAAACGATCGGGGTGGTGTTTGGCCAGCGGACCCAGCTTTGGTGGGACATCGCGGTGGTCGAGTCGTTTAAGTTGCTGCGCCGAATTTACGACGTTTCGCAACGGGACTTCGACGCGCGCATGGAGCATTTCAATCACATCCTGAAAATCGGAGACTACTTGCACACCCCGGTGCGCAAGCTTTCCCTGGGCGAGCGGATGCGCTGCGACATGGCTGCGGCGCTGCTGCACAATCCCCCGCTACTGTTTCTGGACGAGCCCACCATTGGACTGGACGTAGTGGCCAAAGATCATATCCGCCAATTTCTGCGCACCATCAACCGGGAATTTCGCACCACGGTATTGCTAACCACCCACGATCTCGACGACATCGAAGAGCTGTGCCGCCGGATCATGATCATCGACCGCGGGAGCGTGCTCTTCGACGGCGCCCTCGATCACCTGAAACAGAAGCTGCTGCGCACCAAGCAGGTGAAGTTCGTGCTGAAAGATCGCGCGCAGCTAGCCAGCGTGCAGAGTTGTTCCAGTGCGGGAGCGGTGGTGGAACAGGTGGACGAGCTCACTTATCGCATCATTTTCGACCGCGCACAGATTTCCACCGCCGATCTGATCCGCAAGATTCTGGCGAAGGTGGAAATTCGCGATCTATTGATCGAGGACGAGCCCATCGAAGAAATCGTGAAGCGGATCTATGCTGGAGAATCCTTGAGCGACGCAGGAGTGGTGAGTGGCTACGCTGGCTGAAACCCTGGCGCCCTACGGCGGATTCGCGCGGGTGGGGTTCGTCAACATTTTGGCTTTTCGGTTGCGGTATTTCACCGGCATCCTCACTTACCTGATCAACGTAACGGTGTACTACTTCATTTGGAGCGCGGTTTTCCGCACCGGCCAGCAAATCGCGGGGTACAACCTGGATCAAATGGTGACCTACGTGAGCGTGGGATGGATTCTGCGCTCGTTCTATTGGAATACGATCGATCAGGAAATGGCCTACGAAGTGATCGAAGGCAAGATCGCCATGGACCTGATCAAGCCGGTTTCGGTGCTGTGGATGTGGATCAGCCGGGCCATGGGCGAGTCGGCATTTCGGCTGGGACTATTGACCGCGCCGACGGCAGTGGTGATCGCGCTGATCTTCCCCATGCGCGGGCCGGCTTCCGGCCGGTTGTTTGCGCTGTTCCTATGCGCAGCGTTGGGAAGTTTTTTTCTGATGGGCGCGATCAACTTCATGGTGGGAACGTGTGCGATTCCGTTGAAGTCGATTTTGGCGCTGATTCGCACCAAGTATTGGCTGATCGAACTGCTTTCCGGCTTGCTGATACCGATGAGTTTCTTTCCCAAGGGCATACAGATAGTGCTGGCGTGGCTGCCGTTCGAGCACATCGCCTACACCCCGCTGCAAATCTACCTCGGCAAACTCGATTTCCATCATGCGCTGATCGCGGTCGGCGAACAGTGGTGCTGGGTGATCGGGCTGCTAGCGCTGGCGCACTTCTGGTGGGAGCGGTCGCTCTCGAAGATTACGATTCACGGAGGCTGATTGGGCAGGGTGGTCAACAGCGGAGGGCCGGCACCAAGCTGGGTGCCGGGCGCGGCGCAGCCGCCGGAGTCCCGGTGGGCGAAAGTGCAGCGGCATATCGAACTTTTCGTCGAATATTTTCTGCAGTACGCAAAGGTTCGCATGAGCTATCGCGGCGATTTCCTGATCAGCCTGGCCACCAGCGTGGCGGCCACTCTTTTCGCGATGGGCTTTTTGGTGGTGCTGTTCATGAAGACGCCGAGCCTGGCCGGCTGGAGATTCGATGAGGTGCTTTTTCTTTACGGTTTTTCGTTGCTACCGTACGGATTATTCAACGTGGTCAGCTTGAACCTCTACGAATTCGGAAATAACTACATCATTGAAGGCAAATTCGATCGCGTGCTGCTGCGGCCCGTGTCATCGCTGTTTCAGGTGTTGTTCGAATCGTTTCGGATTGAGTCGCTGCACGAAGTGCTGATTGGGTTATTTGCTATTCACTATGCCGGTGCGCGCTTGGGCCTGCACTGGACCATCGCCAAATCTGCGCTGCTGTTGTTCTGGGGGCTGTGCGGCGGGATCATCTATATTTCGGTTTTCCTGCTGCTGAGCACCTTATCGTTCTGGTTCGAAGATCGCTTGGGGGTGCACCCTCCGTTTTGGAATCTTTTTGCCTTTGGACGTTATCCCCTGCGTATATATAGCGGATTCATTCAGTTCGTTCTCACCTGGATCATTCCGTTTGGGTTTGCATCGTTTTATCCCAGCGCGCGGCTGATTGGACGGGCGGCCTTCAGTCCTTATGCGGCGTTGATTCCAGTGGTGGCCGCACTGTGCTTGACGCTTTCGATGGCGGCGTGGCGGTTGGGGACGCTGCACTATGAGTCGACCGGGTCGTGAGGGTGTGCTGAGCGCGTAGCGATGCGAATCCTGAAGGTTGTTCAATCCTATTTTCCGTTTGAAGAGAAGGGCGGCACCGTTTTTAAGGTGCGCGCGCTGGCGCGGGCGCTCGCGGAGCGCGGAAATTCGGTCTCGATTCTGACTGCTGATCTGGGATTAGGCCGCGGGCACTACGGCCTGGAACTGGAAACCCACGAGTGGGGCTGGCGTGCGAATGTCGACGCCATTCCGGTCGTTTATCTGAGTAGCGCCGGGCACTATCGCGCGCTGACTTTGAATCCCAAGGTGATCGACTTCAGCCAAAATGCGCTGGGGCGATTCGATATCGTTCACTTTTACGGGCTCTACGACCTGCTCGGCCCTGCGGTCAGCTATTTCTGCCGCAAACGCTCACTGCCTTACGTGATCGAGCCCATGGGTATGTTTCGTCCCATCGATCGCGGCTTGCGGCTCAAACGCGTGTGGCATCGCGCGCTCGGGCGTCCATTCCTAGGCGGCGCGGCGGAACTCGTGGCCACCTCGGAACTCGAGCAGCAGGAATTTCTGGATGACGGAATACCGCCGGATAAAGTAGTGCTGCGTTACAACGGAATCGACCCCGAAAGCTTTGCAGACCTGCCGGACGCGGGGCTTTTTCGGGCCGCCTGGAATCTTCCTGCCGACGAGCCGCTGATCGTTTTCCTGAGCCGCTTGATACCGCGCAAGGGCGCGGACATGCTGATTCGGGTATTCGCCAAAGTTTGTGCCGATGCCGGGCGGCTGGTGATCGCTGGGCCGGAGGGTGAATCCGGGTATCGCGAATATTTGGAGCGCTGCGCCCGCGAAGCGGGCGGCGCGGATCGTGTGGTGTTTACCGGGCCGGTGTACCGCGACGAGAAGAAGGCCCTGCTGCGCGACGCCGATATTTTCGTACTCGCTTCGCGCTACGAAAATTTCGCAAACGTGGTGGCCGAAGCGATGGCCTACGACCTGCCGGTCATCGTCTCAAACACCTGCGGCATCCACTCCCTGGTGCAGGATCGAGCGGGCATCGTGATTCCGCCGCAAGAAGACGCTTTGGCAGCGGCACTCTATCGATTCCTCACCGATGAGGCGTTCTACCTGAAGTGCCGCGCGGGTTGCCGTGAAGTGGTGAAAGAATTGGGATGGGACCGTCTGAGCGAACAGATGGAGGGCTTTTACCGGCGCGCACTGGGACGAACTACCGCACCTGAAGCTTCCAGACGCTGAAGACCCTGACGGGGGTCAGAGTGCCTTCAAAATCGTGACCGCACGATCGTCTTCAAACGCGGCATCGCGTGCGTAGCGGCCCACTTCCTCCAGAATTGCATCGGCGATGTGGGATGCGGGTTCGCCACTGCGCCGGCGGACGAAATCCACCAGGCGATCGATGCCGAACTCTTCTCCTCCCGGCCGGGCCGCCTGGGTCGTTCCATTGGAGAACCCAACAAACACGTCACCCGGCGACAACCGCGAAAAGCCTCGCTGGTAAGTGCATCCCGGAATCATGCCCAGGATCGTCCCGCCTTGTTCCAAGCGCTCGGCACTGCCATCTGCGCGAATCACCACCGGAGCCACGTGTCCCGCGTTGATGAAGTGAAGCACGCCGTGAAGCTGATCGAGCAGGGCCAGAAACATGGCCACGGAAAGAGCAGTTCGCGCCGAAGAAAGCCAAGCCTCGTTGAGCGCGGCGGTCAATTTCTCCATGGAGTGAACGTTGGCGGCTAAAGCGCGAAAAACCGCGCGGAACTTGGCCATGCCGTTGGCCGCGACCCATCCCTTCCCTTCGATATCCGCGAGAACCGCCATCGACGACCGCGAATTCAGCGGAAGAAAATCAAAGTAATCGGCGCCGAGCGCCGGGGATGAGCGGTACGCCCCGGCGAGCTCGAATCCCGGGATGTGCAACGAAGTTTTGGACAGGGTTTCGGCGTGAACTTCGCGAGCCAGGTCGAGATCTCGGTCGCGCTGGGAATTCCGCCGCAGCGTGCGGCTGTGTCGAGCATTTTCGAGCGCGGCGACGATGGGTCTAGCCAGCGCACGCAATACCTGCTCGTCGTCCGCGGTGAAGCCGCCGTCGCGCCCATGGTCACCTCCGCTCTCGTGTTTGTTCAAAAGCTCCACAACGGCAATCGTCTTTCCGTTTTTGGCGGTCAATGGCCAGGCCAGCAAGTTGCGCGTGCGGCAGCCCGGGGCGCGGTCGACTTCGGCCGTAAACCGCGAGTCGGCGTAAGCATCGAGAAGGTTCGCGCTCTCGCCGTGCCGCGCCACCCACCCCGCAACGCCTCGCGCGGCGGGGAAGCGAATTTCTTTTTCTTCGCTACCGTGGCGGGTTAAGGACCATATCTCGTCGCCTTCGGAATCGTAGAGGAAGACGGAAGCGCGCTCCGCGCCGCTGTAGCGGATAGCCAACTCGAGAATGTTCTGGATTACATCGGCGAGGTCGAAGGTCGCGTTCAGGCGCTGGAAGGCATCGATAATCATTAGCATTTCCGGCTGGTTGGAAAGCGGCGCGGGCTCGTCCAGTGCGGCCTCCGCGTAGCGCCGTAGCTCATCCACACGGTCGATGGTGGTGGGCGGCAAGGGAGCATCGCCGAAAGCTTCCAGTATTCCGAGCCGGTGAGATGCATTGCCAAGAACCCAGGCGAGATGTTTTCCGCTGGCTGGGGCAGGCTGCACCCCCGAGAGTAACTGGCCCGCGCGGAGGGTGTTGGCTTCCGGCAGCTGGCCTACCTCGTGAGTAACCGCGGGGCGTTCCCCGGCCACCCGCCAGAACCGAGCGCCGGCGATCCCGCTTTGCGACGCGACCAGTTTCACCAGACGCGCCGCTACTTCCGCAGGCTCACTGCCAGGATAAAAAGCTTCGGAAGCGAGTTGGGCGCGCTCGGGATCGAAACTGGGGTCGGGATGGATGGGCTGGCTGGGAGGCACGCGGCTCATGACGGAGAGCCGCGATGGGTGACCACCAGCATGGTGATGTCGTCGTTCTGTGGCGCGCCCTGGGTGAATTCCCTCATGCCGTTGGTGATCGCTCTGGCCAGATCGTTCCCGGAGGCGCCGTCGAAAGCCTGCAGGATGGTGCGCAGCCTGGTTTCGTCGAACAATTCGTTGTGAATATTGGAAGCCTCGGTGACGCCGTCGGTATAGATCACCAGCACGTCGTTGGGAGCGAGCTGGATGGTGGAAGACAGGAATACCGCATCCGCGAACATTCCTACCGGAACACTTTCCGCCGGCAGAGCGTCGAGCGAGCCGTCGCGGCGGCGAAGCAGCGGGGGAACGTGGCCGGCATTGACGTATTCCAGTTTACCGGAGGGATCGAGCACGCCGTAAAACAGCGTGGCGTAGCGTTCTTCGATGCTGCGCTCGCAGAGGTATTTGTTCACCCGGCTGACGGTTTCGGTGAGTGGAATGTCCAGCGCGGCGGTGGTAAAGAAAACGCCCTGCAGCAGGGTAGCCAGCAGCGCCGCAGATATACCTTTGCCGGAAATGTCTCCGATAAAGAAGCCGTAGCGGCCGCCACTCAGCTCGAAGACGTCAAAACAGTCGCCGCCCACCGAGAGACACGCGAGGGTGGTTCCGCAAATTTGCAGAGTAGGCGAATCGGGAAACGATTTGGGGAGCAAGTGGCGCTGGATCTGGCTAGCGATTTCGATTTCGTGGTCGAGCCGCGATTTGGCGCGAGCAGCCGCAAAAAGTCGCGCGTTCTCAATCACCGTGGCGCACTCTCGGGCCAGGGTGCGCAGAACTTCGCGGTCCAGATCGGAGAAGGCGGTGACTGCGGTGTGGCTATCCAGATAAAGGACCCCCAGCAATTCGCCCTGGCGAGTGGTGATGGTGGCATCCACCGCCTCAATGGTCGGCAACTTCTCGATCGGAATGGCCACCACGGTGTGCAACTCCAGCCTCGCCACGCTCTCCCCGGCGGACATGGCCGGGTTGTCCCCGGTATCGCTGACGATCATTTCGCGGCGGGTATTCACGACCCGCTTGAGCACGCTGCGCGACACCTGCACTTCGTTGGCGCGCAGTGTGCCGCGGTGTGCGTCGCGCACCACCATGGTTTGCAATTCGCCCGCGGCATTCGCCTGCAGCAGCACTCCGCGCTCGGTCCGCGTCACTTGAATGGCCGCGTCTACCACGGTGGTAAGCACATCTTCGAGGGAAAGGCCGGTGCCCATGGTGCGCGCGACGTCGAGCAGCACGCCCAGGTGATACAGCTCGCGCGAGCCTTGCTGCGCCGGCGGCGCGGATTCAACGCGCTGGATCAGCTCTTCGATGGACGCGGTCTCGCCCACAAAAATAAGCTGATAGGAATCGGACATCCCGAAATCGATGGTGTCTTTGGCCTGCAGCTCGTGGCGGATGATTTTCTGGCCGTTGACGAACGTCCCGTGGCGGCTGCCGGCATCCTCCAGGATGTAGGTGCCTTGCGGCGCGATGATTTGCGCTTGCTGACGGCTGATCCGGGAATCGCGAAGGGTCAACTCATTGCCGGTTTGGCGGCCGATGCGGAAAGGCAAAGCGCTGATGGCCACTTCGCGGCGAACGCCGCCGGGCTCAATCACCATGATCCGAGGAGCACGCGCCATTTTGGTTGGTCCGGTTCTGCGCCACGCGAACCACGCGAGCGGGTTGCAGAAGCGAGACACCGTCATGTTAGGGAAACTCGATGGGGATGTAAATACTTTCCGGTCGGTGTGTTGCATCCGGGCGCCCACCCGGAGGGAGCGCCTGAGGGCGGGGTGATGATACAATCGGGCAGATTACGGATCGGGTGAAACATCCGCGTGCCTCCCGCCGTAGTAACGATCGAGGACGTGGGGAAACCGGACGGCGAACCGCACTGCACGTCGCCGACCTTCCGATTCCCCGCTACCCACCGCCGCCGACGGTGGCCCAGTACCCAAGGAACGAAAATTTAGCGTATGAGCACAACTACCGTTCCTCCTGCCAAACCTGATCTCGGATCACTGCGAATCGACGATCGCTCGCGCACCAGGGGCGGGGCCGGCAAACGCATCGCCGCCATCGTAGTGGTGCTGGCGCTGGTAGTAGCCGCCGCAGCCGCCTTCTTTTTCTGGAAAGGACGCAGGCCGATAGTGGAGGTAGCCCTCGCCCGCACCGCCAGCGATCCGCGCACTCAGGCGCTGCTGAATGCCAGTGGGTACGTGACTCCGCGGCGGCGTGCCACCGTGGCAGCCAAGATCACCGGCCGGGTGACCGGGGTGTTCTTCGATGAAGGCGTACACGTGCGCGACCAACAGGAACTGGCCACCCTGGACGACTCTGACGTCCGGCGTGCACTTGACTCGGCCAAGGCGGACCGCGATGCATCGGAGGCGGCGATCGCTGACTTTGAAGTGCAACTGAAGTACGCGGAAGTGGAGCTGAAGCGGGCGGATTCCCTGCAAGCGGCTGGCGTGCAGAGCCAGGAAGCGCTGGACAACGCGCGCATGCAAGCCAACAGCCTAAGGGCCAAGATCGCGCTGGCCCAGAGCCAGGTGGCCTCCTCAACGGCGCGCATCGGCGAAGCCCAACAAGCCGTGGACAATTGCATCATTCGCGCTCCGTTCGACGGCATCATCGTGTCCAAGGACGCGCAAGTGGGCGAGATGGTATCTCCGATATCGGCGGGTGGAGGCTTCACCCGAACCGGAATCGCCACCATCGTGGACATGAATTCCAACGAAGTTGAAGTGGACGTGAATGAGTCCTACATCGCTCGGGTGAAACCCGGTCAGCGAGCCATCTCCACTCTCGATGCCTATCCCGATTGGCAGATACCCTCGTCGGTGCGCACGGTAATTCCCACTGCGGATCGCCAGAAGGCTACGGTCAAGGTGCGCGTGTCATTCGATCACCTCGATCCGAAAATCCTGCCGGACATGGGTGTGAAGGTGGCCTTCCTGAGCGACCAGCCGGCGGCGCAAGGAAAAGCGCCGGTGGCCAAGGCTATGATTCCGCAGAATGCGGTGCGCAAGGTTGGCGAGGCATCGGTGGTGTGGGTGGTGAGCGATGGCAAGATCGAGCGGCGTGCGGTGACCCTGGGAGCCGAGCACGGTAACGATGTAGAAGTGATGGCGGGAGTTTCCGCCGGGGATTCGCTGGTGATTCGCGGGCCAGAGGGATTGCACGAGGGACAAGCGGTGGAGATCAAGCAGTAGGAGGAATAAAATAAATGGTTCGAGTCAACGGGCAGAGCGGTTCGTCAACTTTGGTCACGGTGCGAGGACTGGACAAGAAGTACAAGCGCGGGAGTGAGGAGATCCACGTGTTGCAGGGCCTCAACCTGGACGTCGATCCCGGAGACTTCGTCGCGTTCATGGGCCCCAGCGGCTCGGGGAAGACCACTTTACTGAACCTGCTGGGCGGCTTGGACGTGCCTTCGGCCGGAAGCATTTCGGTAGCCGGAGACGAAATCACCAACATGTCCAGCGGAAAGTTGACCCAATGGCGGGCGCGCCACGTGGGATTCATCTTTCAGATGTACAACCTGATTCCGGTTCTCACCGCCTACCAGAACGTGGAGCTGCCGCTGCTGCTGACCAAACTATCGAAGAGCGAACGGCGCAAACATGTGGAAGCGGTACTGTCGATCGTGGGACTCTCCGACCGCATGAATCATTATCCGCGGCAACTATCCGGCGGACAGGAACAGCGGGTGACCATCGCGCGGGCAATCGTCTCCGATCCGACGTTTTTGCTTTGCGATGAACCTACCGGTGATCTGGATCGCCGCAGCGCGGACGAAATCATGGAATTGATCCTGCGGCTGGTGAAGGAACACGGGAAAACGGTGTTGATGGTCACCCACGATCCGGTGGTGGCGCGAAAGGCTGACATCACCCTGCACCTGGAGAAGGGTGCGTTGGTGGAAGCGGGCCGAGTGGAAGGAGCGATGGCCGGAGGTGCGGCATGAAATTCAGTCCACTGCTTTTCGCCAATCTGTTTCGGAAAAAGCTTCGATTCGCGCTAACCATCGGATCCTTCACCGTGGCCCTGTTTCTCTTTGGCCTGCTGGCGGTGCTGCGCGGATCCTTCGGCGTGGGGCTCGAGGTAGCGGGCGTTGACCGTCTCGTAGTGATTAACCGAACCTCGATCATTAACCCGCTACCGCTGGCATATCGCGACAAAATGATGCAGATACCGGGAGTGAAACAAATCACCTTCGATAACTGGTTCGGCGGGGTGTATCAGGACGAGCGGAATTTCTTTGCTCAGTTCGCCATCGACGTCGATAACCAGCGCCAGGTATTTAACGAATTTCAGGTGCCTGACGATCAATGGAAGGCGTTCGTGAACGACCGCCAAGGTGCAATCGTGGGCGCCTCGCTCGCCAAACGGTTTAACTGGAAAATCGGCGATCGCATTCCCCTCAAGGGGACCATCATCGCCGGAACATGGGAATTCAACATCGACGGTATCTACCATGGCCAGCGCCGGCAGGATGATGAGACCCAGTTCTGGTTCCAGCGCGCCTATTTTGAGGAGCGTGCACCCGAGCGAATGAAGGGCCAGGTGGGCTGGTACACCGTGCGCATCAATAATCCGGATGATGCCCCGCGCATCTCCAAGGCCATCGACGACGAATTCGCCAATTCACCGTACGAGACGCGCACCGAAACCGAACAGGCTTTCGCCTCCAACTGGGTAAAACAGATGGGCAATATCGAAGGCCTGATTATGACTATCGGAATCGTCGTGTTCTTCACCCTGCTGCTGGTGACCGGCAACACCATGGCCATCGCGGTGCGCGAGCGCACTGGAGAACTGGCGGTGCTGAAGGCCGTGGGATTCTCGGATCGGGCGGTGCTGATCTTCGTGATGGTCGAGTCTCTGCTGATCGCATTGGTCGGAGGCACGCTGGGCTTGGCGCTAGCTAAGTTTTTCACGCTCGGCGGTGACCCAACACATGGCCTGCTGCCGATCTTTTTTCTGCCCGGATCGGCGATTGTGGTGGGAATGGTGCTGACGCTATCGATCGGTGCGGCGAGCGGTATTTTGCCGGCGATCGGTGCGATGCGGCTGCGGGTGGTTGACGCGCTACGGAGGGTGTGAACTTGGCGATCCCGATTGTGTACAACTTGAGAAGTGTGCGCCAGCGGTGGACCTCGTCGGTGGTCGCCATCCTGGGAATTGCCGGCACGGTGGGAGTCTTCGTGGCCATGCTTTCGATGGCCAAAGGATTTCAAGCCACGCTGGTCGCATCGGGATCCACCGGCAACGCGTTGGTAACCCGCGCAGGCGCCACCTCGGAAATGACCGGCGCGGTGTCCCTGGACGAAGTCAAAGTGATCGAGGATGCTCCCGGGGTGGCGCACAGCGCCGATGGCCCAATTATCACTCCGGAGGTGGTGGTGATTGCGCCCTTCCCGCTGATCCGCACCGGCACCGACGCCAACGTTCAGGTCCGCGGAGTATCGCCGAAGGCGCTGGAAGTACGCTCGAAAGTGAAGATCATCGAAGGGCGCTTTTTTCAGCCGGGCCTCACCGAGCTGATCGTCGGCCGCAACGTGGCGAGCACCTACGCGGGGCTGGCGCTGGGCGACACCGTCAAATTCGGCGGCGGAACCTGGCATGTCGTGGGCGTCTTCGATGCCGGCGGCTCGGCATTCGATTCGGAAGTGTGGTGCGATTCGGTGGTCCTGAATCAAACTTACAAGCGGCCGGACACCATCTATCAATCGGTGACCGTGCACCTCACCTCGCCCGGCGCCTTACGGCAATTTAAAGACTCGATGACCGCCGATCCGCGAATGTCAGTGGATGTGATCCGCGAAGTGGACTACTACTCTAAACAGTCGAAATCGGTGACCACCCTAATCGTAGTCCTGGGAACCATAATTGCCATCGTGATGGGGATTGGAGCGGTGTTTGGCGCGCTCAACACCATGTATTCGGCAGTGTCCGAGCGCTCCCGGGAAATTGCCACCATGCGCGCGCTTGGTTTCGGCGGGCCCAGCGTGGTCATTTCATTTTTGATTGAAGCGCTGCTGATCTCCTTCCTCGGCGGCGTGGTGGGCTGTCTCGCCGCGCTCCCGCTTAATGGCTTGACTACCAGCACCATGAATTTTCAGACCTTCTCCAGCCTGGCTTTCGCGTTTCGCATCACCCCGGTGCTGCTGCTAACTGGCATCATCTTCGCGCTGTTTATGGGAGTGGTTGGCGGGCTGCCCCCGGCAATTCGTGCGGCAAGCCGCCCGGTGGCGCAGGCGCTGCGCGGCTTGTAGCGTTAGCGGTTAGTTCGTTCCCGTAATTTTCGACGCCAACACCATCACCAGAATTCTGCCGTCGGAATGAAAGCTTCCGCCGGTGGCGGTGAGCGCTTTGGTGAGCGGATCCGGCGGAGTGACGTGGGTGAGCTGCGAGAGTAGCCCGGTTTCGTAAAAGGTTTCGCCCAAATATTCGCGCTCCAGGTCGATGTCCGGATCGATTTTGTGAGTGAGTCTGTTGTTGCGGTCGTCGCGTTCGAATCCGATGTCGTGCGTCGCCGCGCCCACCCACAAGGTTTTTCCGCTTGCATCGAACGGCGCTTTCCAAACGCGAAGGTGATTCCGAGTCCGCACCACGTTGAACGGGGTGGCATGGGCAAAGCCGTAGTCTTGAGGCCTGCCGAAGAGATACAGGATGCTCATGGGCATCTCGAGATATTCTTCTTTGGATAACGACGACACCAATCCATGCAGGATGGCGTCGTCCTTGGTTTTATCCACCTGCACCCAGCCTGCGTTCTTAAATACTCCCTGCATAGCCTCTGGCGATCCCAGAATTATGAAGTTGACCATGTCGCCGGGAGTTCCGGCCTGGTCGCCGACGCGCCGCGGAATCTCTTTCAGGATTTCCGTGGTGATCGCGGGAATCGGCGTATCCGGCGGAGGATAGGCGACCAAGCCCCCGGTCTTGGGGCCCTGCGACAGCACTTCAATCGTGGCTTCAAAGCTGCCGTCGGCTTGGTCCTGCTTCTGCTGATTGATTCCTAGATACAATCGCCCCGGAACGATCACCGTAATTTCCTTGGCCGCTCCGACGGCAAAAGGCTGTGCCGCGTCATCATCGCCGATGCGGCCGATCACTGTCCCGCGATTGCCGTCAGGCACGGGAAAAATGCGCATCAAATCTTTCCAGCTCCGGGCGAGCCCTTCCGGGCCGGTGGAGATCGGAGAATTTTCTTGTTTATCCGCCGGCACCTGGATGGTTCCCGAGCAGGTGATGCGAATTTTCTCGCCGGCTTGCAGATCGATCTTGGTGTCCGTCCAGACCGTCTCTGCTGAGATGGTCACCGTTTGCGGCGAGGTCTGCGCCGGCGGTCGCGGCGTAGCCGCGCGCGCGTACGCCGCGGGTGCGGACAGCAACAAACATCCGATCCACGCCGGCGCCAGTATGAGTCGGAAAATTCGCGGCACCATAGGTCTCCCACGAGAAGAGAGATTGCCAAAACGTAGGATACCTTCGCGCCAAGGCGACCTGCAACCGAGCGGACATTCGGCTATTTCGGGGGACGGCGGAGACGTTGGTGAGTTCTCTACGCGGAGCGAATTGCGTCGGGCACTTGAATGTCCCGCGTGACGCTAAGACGCCGAATCGTCTCGCGCAGCCGCACCGCAAGATCGACCACGATATCGAGCCGTTTCGCGGCGGCGGCGGGCAAGCGTTCGCGGTGGCCAGCACCATCTCGGCGTTGCCAAGGATGCCGGTCAGCGGCTTGTTGATTTCGTGGCCGAGCCCTTCCGCAAATTCCGGAGGCATTTCCGCCCAGACCGCAGGTCGGTGGGCAGAATGTCCACCGGCTCATCGTCGAGAGCCTCCAGCGCCTGCTCGGTGGTGCTGGCGAGCCGTGCGTGGTAACCACACTCGATCACCACATCACGACCCAGCTCACCGGCGCTGTCTTCGTCGTCGACAAAACCGAAATGGGCGCCGGGTGTTCCAGGATGGATTCGATCTCCGATTCCGGCGGCGGTAGTGCCCAGCCGCGAACGCTGCTTGCTTCGATTGCCATGGTTACGGCCTTAGATTCCGGAACGGGGCCGCAGCGTTCGATGGAAAGTGATCCGCTGCCTGCTTGAGCCACAGACTGGTCCTTGCAACATCGGAACCAAACAGTTCAAATCCGGAATTCCACACTAACGAATTCGGATGGGAGGACGTAGTTAGAAGAATGAGTTTCCGGCGAGCATCCCAAAAGTCCCACTCGGGGCATGATGGGGGGCGGCGGCGACAATGACAATTCGTAATTATACTGGTTACACCGGGATGCCAGAACGACTCGACCCAAGGTCAAAACGGGAAGAGTTCTGTTAGCAATCACTTAGCTCCATACATGATTTTACCGAGTATTAGCTTAGACGTTAACTCATAGGCGTAGCGCCTTGCAGACCGCCGGTAACGGCATGCACCCGGTACGCTACCATGGGTGATCTAAAGCAGCTTATCTCACGGTTCGTCAGGTATCCGACTCATCGCACCGGCTCAAGGATTCTCGTGAACAAATCCAAAACCTCGCCGCTTCCCCGCATTCGCAAGATCGAGCGCCGCCAATGGTGGCTCTCGTGGGCTGCGGTGACGGTCACACTGGTCCTCTCCCTGGGCCTGGCATCTTTCACATTTCCGATGCTACGCAACGGGGCCATTCAGTTCGATCCCACCCAAATGAACCTAGCCATGCGGGGTTTGGTGGGATTGGTATTGATATTCGACGTCTACACCATCTACCAGCAACTGCAGATTCACCTGGTGCGCCGGCAATTGGTCGAGCGCGAGGAGTTGTTTCGTCTGATCACCGAGAACGCCGCGGACATGATCGCGGTGGTCGGTTCGGACGGACGGCGCATTTACAATAGCCCGTCTTACGGAAGGATCCTGGGATACACGAGCGATGAGCTCGACAGCACCGTACCGCTCTCCCAGGTTCATCCCGACGACCAGGAAAAGGTGAAGCAAGCCGGCGCCGAAGCCCTGGCGAACGGGGTGGGAAAAAGAATCGAATACCGGATGATGCACAAGGACGGCACCTGGCGCACCCTGGAATCGACGGCCAGCATGATCAACGGCACCAAGGAAGTGCCCGGAAAACTGGTGATCGTCAACCGTGACATTACCGGCCGCCGCCAGTTGGAAGATCAATTCCGGCAATCGCAAAAGATGGAGGCGGTGGGACGGCTTTCGGGCGGGATCGCTCACGACTTCAATAATCTGCTGGGGCTAATCATCGGATACGCGGAAATCCTGCAGGAGCAAATCGGTCCGGATGAGGCGCAACGGACCAGCGTGGAGGAAATCCTCCATGCCGGGCGGCGGGCAGCGGCGTTGACCCGCCAACTACTGGCGTTCAGCCGTCAGCAAGTCCTCGAACCGAAAGTGCTGGACCTCAACGCGGTGATCGTCGACGTGAAGAAAATGCTGGACCGCATGATCGGCGAAGACGTGCAGATGACCACCCGGCTAGAACCGAATTTGAGCCACATCAAAACCGACCAAGGGCAGATCGAACAAGTGCTGATGAACCTCGCCGTCAATGCCCGCGACGCGATGCCCGGCGGCGGCAAACTGGTGATCGAGACGCAGAATACCCAGATCGACGACGCTTTCGCCCAGCGCTACCCCTATCCCGTTAAGACCGGACCGTATGTGCTACTGACAGTTTCTGACTCCGGTGTCGGGATGGACGTGGCCACCCAAGCGCGCGTTTTTGAGCCGTTCTTTACAACCAAGGAAAAGGGCAAGGGCACCGGGCTTGGTCTTTCCACGGTGTATGGCGTGGTGAAACAGAGCGGTGGCTACATTGACATTCAAAGCGAGCTTGGCGTGGGCACCACCTTTCGGATTTACCTGCCGCGCGTCGAGGCCACCGTCGCGACCGTCGCGAACGAGGCACCGGCCGAAGGGGTGAACGATTCGCAGCAGGGGGCCGAGACCATTCTGGTAGTAGAAGACGAAGAAGCGCTCCGAAAGCTCGCCCGCAACATACTGGCCGCCTACGGCTACACCGTGCTGGAGGCCGAAGATGGCCCCCACGCACTGGAGATCAGCAAGAGGTTCCGTGGCGCCATCCACCTGATGCTGACCGACGTGATCATGCCAGGGATGAACGGCCCCAGCTTGGCGCAGCAGATCACCCAAGAGCGGCCGGATTTGAAAGTGGTTTACATGTCGGGATACACAGGCCAGGTATTCAATAAAGACGCAGTACTGAATCCGGGAAGTATTTTCGTGCAAAAACCGTTCACCCGGGAAGCCTTGGCTAAGAAGATACGCGAAGCGTTGGATGGCCGGGCGGCGCGTTTGGAATCATTGACGTCAGTGTCTTGAAGCGAGTGCGGAGGACGCAGCCATGCAACGAATTCTAATCGTGGATGACGACAAGGCCATGCGCGGGCTCTTGCGGCTGCGATTGTCGGACACCTACGAAATCATTGAGACCGGCGACCCCGAAGAAGCCCTAGGCCTATCGCTGGAGCACAAGCCGGATGCGATCTTGCTGGACCTGATGATGCCGAAATTTACCGGGTTCGAGCTGGTGCAAAGCCTGCACAACCTCAGCTACACCGCGCAAATTCCGCTGTTCGTGATCACCGGCGAATCAGCGGAGGCCTACAACGAACACTGCGCGAATCTGGGAGCGCGATGTGTTTTCCAAAAGCCGATCGACTTCAAGAATCTGAAAACGCGTCTGGCCAGCGAGTTGGAGACCAAACGGCCGGAGCGCCGCGCGCACGTCCGCGTGCAGATGAAGGTGCCCCTGAAGCTGCGTGGCACAGACGCCGGGGGTACGTCGTTCGAAGAATCTACAGTCACCGAAAACGTCAGCGCCGGCGGATTTCTGGCCACCGCGACCAAGCAGCTGATCAAGGATGCGATTGTGGAAGTTTTTCTGGTGAGCGGCGGCGAGACGTTCGTCGGACGAGCCAAGGCCGTTCGGCGCGAGGCAGCGGCAGCACCGTGGCCGCGTTACGGATTTCAATTCGTCGATAAGCCGGAAAACTGGGTGCTTCGCGGCTAAGCTTTCCCTCGCCAGAAAATGGCTCTCGACCTTGGCTACACAGCCATACGCTCGCTGCTTCGAACCTGCGCCCGCAAATCGTACCATTCCCCAATTCCGTGGGGCCACCCTTCGCACCTCCCGCTCATCTGATAGAATGCTTTCCGCCGATCCACCTCCCGGAAGGACGGCCATCTAATTCAGGGAGATTATTTATGGACCGGAGATTTCTGTCTCGATTGGCATTTCTGTCTCTGCTGCTTGTGCCTTTTAATTCTTTCGCGCAGGACGATGCTCCGCCACCGCCCTCGACCCCATCCACGCCCGCCGATTCGGTACCCGTTGATGCTTCGTACGGTAATGCGCAAGGACCACTCCAGGTGCAGAGCGGCACGCGGTTTCTGGTTAGCTTGCAGGACGTGCTGAGCACCGCCGTGGACCAACGTGGAAAACGGTTCACTTTGCGGACCGTCGAGCCGCTGGTCACCCAGGACGGTACGCGCCTCCCTGCGGGGGCCGAAATTCGCGCGCGCGTGAGCCGCGTGGACGCTCCGAATCAAACCGGGCGCGGCCGCCTCTGGCTGACATTCGATGACATTCACGCGCCCGGCGGGCGAGTCCCCATCGTCGCCGACCTTTTTGATATCCCTAGCGACCGTTCGGTAAGGGTGGGAAAAAGCCACGAAGGCGAAGTGGAAAGCCGCAACAATTCGGCCACAGAACAAGCGGAAGCCGCTGCCGGCGCCGCCGCAATGGCGGCATTCACCGCAGCGAAGAGTGGCGGAAAGAAAGCGGCTGCGCTTGGCGCAGCGGCGGCCGGAGTCACCGCTTTGCTACTGGCTGCGGGGTTGGGACAGGACGTGGTCCTCGACAAAGAAACCAAGCTGGAGCTCATCCTCGAGCGCCCGCTCACGTTGCCGGCGCGATAGCTTGCTGGAATTAGTTTCGGTGAGTGCGTGACACGCAGTAAGATAACTGATTGCGCGGCCTCGCGGAATCACTATGACCGATTCCCAACCCTTCGCGGCCTTTGCGGGTCAGAAGTACCTGAGCCTGGAAACTGTTCGCAAGAACGGTACCGCCATCCGTACACCCGTGTGGTTCGCTGGCGAGCCGCCGGCGGGGACGCCGGCGACGCTGTATTTCTACACGATTGGAGACACCGGGAAAATGAAGCGCATCAGGAACAATCCCCGTGTCCGCATCGCGCCATGCGATATGCGAGGGAGCGTGAAGGGGTCTTGGGTGGACGCTCGTGCGGAAATAGTGTCAGGCGACGCAGCCGAGCGCGGCATGAAACTCATTAATCGGAAATACATGCCGTGGAGACAGCTTATGGCTTTCTTCGCCATGTTTAGCAGGCGCGAGCGTGTGGTCCTGGCGCTTCACGGGTCATAGAACAGTTTCACTTGGCGATAATTATCGTGGTTCAGGAATTCACCTGCTTTTTCCTATTGGACCTGGCAAGAGAAAAGACGAAGATAGGTTAAGCCCTCTGTTCGCATGAGGATTCGCGGCGGCGGCGGAACCCGGAGAGCGCCGGGTCGCCCACGCGGTGATTGCTTGTCACGCGCCGCTGGTCGCTGCTAGATTCATGCAGGTTAGACTCATCCAAGGATAGTTTCATTCCGACCATGACGAACGACACCCGACTGGAAGACCGCATCCTGATCGTCGAAGATGAGGAGAACGCACGCAAGGGCTACGAGGCGCTGCTTCGCAAGTGGCAATGCGAAGTAATGGGAGTGGGGAGCGCGGAAGAGGCGCTTGAGAAAATGGTGGAGTTCCGCCCGGCGGTAGTGTTGGCGGATGTGGAACTGCCAGGTATAGACGGCCTCGAGCTGATCCGCCGAATTCTGGAGGAAAACCGGAACATACCGGTGATCACCATCACCGGGCGCGGCAGCGAAGATCGGGTGGCGCAAGCGATCGAAGCCGGCGCGTTTTGGTATATCGAAAAACCTTTGAAAGCGCCGGTTCTGCGAGCGCTGCTGGACCGTGCACTGGCCTTGCACCACGATCGCCGGGCGGTGGCCGCGCTCACCCGCCAACTGCGGGAAGTAGGGCGGTTGGGCGACCTGGCCGGATCCTCCAAGCCGATGCAGGAAGTGATGCGCCAAATCGAAATGGCGGCGCCTTCGACGGCGTCGGTGCTGATCACCGGGGAAACCGGTTCGGGCAAAGAGGTGGTGGCACGGACGCTGCACCAGCTCTCGCAGCGGGCCAACGGACCGTTCATCGCCATCAACTGCTCGGCGATTCCCGAATCGCTGATGGAAAGTGAGATTTTCGGGCACGAGCGCGGTGCATTTACCGGAGCGGCCGAGCGTCGCGTGGGCTGCTTCGAATTGGCGGACCGCGGAACCCTGCTGCTGGACGAAATTGGCGAGATGCACGCGCCCACCCAAGCCAAGCTGTTGCGGGTGCTGGAAGAGCGGAAAATTCGGCGCTTGGGAAGCAAAGTCGAGACGCCCGTAGACGTCCGGGTGATCGCGGCGACCAATAAAGATCCACAGCAAGCGGTCGCCAAGGGCCAGTTGCGCCAGGACCTATATTTCCGCCTAAACGTTTTTCATCTGCACCTGCCGCCGTTGCGCGAACATAAGGAAGATTTGCCGATCCTGATCGAGTCGCTGCTCGCCGACATATCGACCAAACACAATCGCACCGTCACCGCGGTGAACACCGAGACCATGGAACTATTCAAATCCTATCCCTGGCCGGGGAACGTGCGTGAATTGCGAAACGTGCTCGAGCGCGCGGCCATCGCCTGCGACCGCGGCATCATCGGCCGCCAGGATCTACCCGCGGATTTTGGCCGGGCGCCGGCCACGCAATCTTCCGAGTTGTCGAGCTTGCGCTTCCCGGTGGGCACCACAGTGGAAGCGGCGGAGCGGGAGCTGATCCTGCAAACCCTTACCGCAACCAATCAGAACAAGACGCGGGCAGCCGAGCTGTTGGCCATCAGCCTGAAAACTCTCCACAACAAACTCAAGGAATACGAGGCGGTTGGGAAGTATGCCGCTCAGTCTAAAGACTAAGTTTACGTTAGCAACGTCACTCGTGGTCCTGGGAGTGGTGACCTGCGTCTCCTGGCTATTTCTCACCCGCCTGAGCCGCCAGGTGATCCGCCAGGCGGACGACCGCGCGCATTACGTGGCCCAGGAGGTTTTGGGCGCCTGCCACCAGGCCTTGCAGGAAGCGGCCGAGCAGGGCAAGACTCCCGCCTCGGCACGGCCGGAGGATGTGCGGGAGTACGTTCGCCAAGCACTCGACAATAGCAGCACCCTCAATTTCGTCGAGGAATCCGCACTCGGATATTCCCCCATCATTTACGAAATTACCGTGAGCGATCGCTCCGGGCTGGTGCTCGAGTCCAGCGATCCCACTTTGCGCGGCCGCAACATTACTCGGCGCGTGCCGTATTCCGAATTGGTGGGTTCGAACTTTCCCCAGCAATTGAAAGTGCTCTACGGCAAGCCCATGATTTTCGAAGTATCTCTGCCCTTCGTTCTAGGCGACTCTCCCTTCGGGGATATTCACATCGGACTGTCTTCCACCTTGTTGCGCGATGAGGTTTCCCCCGGGCTGCAATCGGCCGGCATCGTGGCCCTGGCGGCGGTGGTGCTGTCCACACTGCTGGCGGCTATCTTGAGTGCGATCACCCTGGCCCCGCTGGCGCGCATCTCTGCGCAACTCGACCGCATCTCCGCAGGCGAAATCGATCTCGCGCCGGTCGAGCGGCACGACGAATTGGGACTGGTGAGCACCAAGATCAGCCGGATCGGAAAGCAACTGCGGGACGTCCGGGAAGTTTTCTCGACCCTTCGCGAAAATCTGGATCAAGTGATGGTAGGTCTGGAAGACGGGATTCTGCTGTTCAACGCCGAGGGTCGGGCCATGCTGGTCAGCCCGTCCGCCGAAAAATTCCTGTCCGCGACGGCGGCGGGGATGATGGGCCGGCGGGTGGGAGAGATATTTCCGTTCGGCCACCCGTTGCGGGACGCGTTGAAGATCGAAGGGGATCGTATCCAGCCGGTGAACGCGGTCGAAGTTCAACTGGACAGCCTGGCGGGGCCGCGGCGGTTTGCGGTGACCGCACAACCGATCCACGAAAAAGGAAAGTCCGTGGGCGCGCTGGTCAATTTGCGCGACCTGGATTCGATCGAGCAGATCGGCTCACATCTGCAGGTGTCGGAAAGGCTGGCAGCGCTGGGCCGGGTGACCGCCGGGGTGGCGCACGAAGTGAAGAACCCGCTGAACTCGATGCGCGTGTGGCTGGAAGTGCTAAAGAGCAATCTGCCGCCGGAGCCTGAGGCCCAGCAAGCCGCCAAAATGCTGGATTCGGAAATCGACCGACTGGACCGAGCGGTAAAGACGTTCCTGGATTTCACGCGGCCGGTGGAAATCACATTGGTGGAGACTAACCTGGTGGCACTGCTGACGGACGTATTGGAAAGCGCCCAGCCGGCCATCCGGCGGGCCCAAGTACAATTGGTCACCGTATTTCCTCCGCGGTTCCCTTCGGTTCGCGCGGACAGCGCGATGATTCATCAAGCGGTGCTCAACCTGGTGCTGAACGCGTGCGAAGCGATGCAACCCGGCGGGCGGTTGACCGTATCTCTTTCCGAGAAGGGGGAGTGCGCGCTGCTGCAGGTGACCGACACCGGCCGCGGCATCACTCCCGAAAATCAGCGCAAGATTTTTGAGCTGTTTTTCACCACACGTCCGGGAGGAACAGGAATCGGATTGGCCAACACCTTTCGATTTGTGCAATTGCACAATGGTTCGATAGAATTCAGCTCGGAGCCCGGGCGAGGCACCACATTCCGAATCGAGTTGCCCTTTAACCGTAAGGCAGACACCGCGGCGGCGTTAGCCCGCGCGTACGGCGAACCGTTTTCCCAAGGACGACGAAAGTAATGGCCGGCCCTATTACTGAAACCGACGCTACGGTATGTCCACGCACCGATCGTGCCGCTTGGGCGGTGCTGCCGATTGCCGTGGTGCTGGCGATTTTTTCCGGTGGCTGCGCGGCGAAGAAAGCACAGGCGCAGGTGCCTGCGGCTAACGCGCCGCCGGCAAAGCCGATTCCCGCGAATACCCCCACTCCGCCCCCGGCCAATCCTCCCGCAGTGAAGGCGCCCGCGAATTCGGGAGTGAATTTGCCGGAAACAGATGAGGAGACGCCCGCAGACCTGGTGAAGCCGGCCGCACCGCCCCCCAAGCCGAAGCCGGAAGTGAGCGCTCCGGTGAAAACACCAGCACCGCAGATTTCGCCACAGATTTCGGTAGCCGATCAAGCGGCGTACGAGCAAAAAACCAACGAGAACATCGCCGGGGCGGAGAAAAACTTGCAAACGGCCTCGGGACACTCGCTCAATTCGGCGCAAAACGATCTGGTTGAGAAAATTAAGGTGTTTATGGACCAGGCCCGTGACGCGGTGAAAGAAGCCGACCTAGCGCGGGCGCAAAACCTTTCGCAGAAGGCGTATCTGCTCTCCGTCGAGCTCGTGAATTCGCTGTAAAAACGCTGAAATCGAAATTAGATATTGGTGCGGCTCGGGGCTCGGCAATTGTCTGTCCTTTAGAATCAGTTGCTTACGGGGAAAAACCCTCACACCCTTGGTGTGGCTCGAAATTGCACGGTGGAGCGATTCGCTCAAAGAACGCCCACCCTTCGCAAAACCCCAGGAAAGGGAAAAACTAGCAACTACCAAATCAAAGAAAGATCAAAGACTTGGAGCACCCCGGGTGTGAAAGCGACACCTGGGGCACCCAGCCGCAACTGCGGCGGCCGAAGCTAAAACACACAACACTCGACTACGGCAACCTAACATTGCGCCGACACCAGGCGAAGAGATCACTTCGGTCGACTGGCGCGCCTTACTGCTAAACTAATTCCCATGAAATCATTTGATGTGCTGGTCGTCGGTGGGGGGATCATCGGCGGAGCGATCGCCTGGGAATTGGCGGGGCGCAAATTGCGGGTCGCGATCCTTGACCGCCATGAGCCGTGGCGCGAAGCTTCGTGGGCAGCCGCGGGAATGCTCTCACCCTCACCGGAACCTTCCGAATCGTCCGTATTGTTTCCGCTCGCGAAGGCCAGTTTCGATCTGTACCCTGCGTGGGCCTCTGCAATAGAAAGGGTGGCCGGAATCACCCCTCTCATTCGTCACGAAGCGACGCTCGAGCTGTTTATGGGCCCTGACGCGGAGATTGAGCGCGACGTGTTTGTCGGCGAACATCATCGGCTGGGACTAAATACGAAAGCGATCTCCTTGGGCGCTGCGAGGAAATTGGAGCCAACCATTGGATCGAACGCGCGCGCTGCAGCATGGCTCCCGGACGAAGCTACGATCGATCCCCGAGCGCTGGGCCACGGGCTGATCCTGGCGCTAGCACGGCGCGAAGTGGAAATTCATACTGGCGCCGATGTTACTTCGCTGATTACCGACAATCATCGCTGCACGGGAGTGATCGCCGCGGGCCGGGAGATAGCGGCCCAGCATGTGGTGGTCGCTGCAGGATGCTATTCGAGTTCGATCGAAGGAGTTCAGAGATACGCGCCAGTCCATCCAGTACGCGGTCAGATGGCCGCGCTGCGTCCGCGGGGGGCAGCGCCGAGCCGGGTGCTGCGTGGTCCTCGAGGATATGTTGTGCCGCGAGCGGACGGACGAATCATCGCCGGGAGCACGCTCGAGAATGATGGATACGAGAAGCGAATTACGCCAGAGGGGCAAATGAAGATTCTGGGCGCGGCGGTCGAGCTTTCGTCCCCGCTAGCTAGCGCGGAGATCGTGGAGACTTGGTCGGGGTTGCGGCCAGATACTCCGGATCACCTTCCGATCATTGGACCGGTGGGCGAGCCGCTGGGCGTGACCATCGCTGCCGGACATTACCGCAATGGAATATTGCTGGCGGCCATCACGGCGCGCCTGGTGACACAATCGATCCTAGGCGAAGAGTTGTCGCTGGATATCACGCCATACTCGCCGCTGCGATTTGCTGGTGTGGTTCGGCGCGCGACCGAGCTGGGGTGAGTGAGAGCCCTCACTCGAGTCGCGAAGTTGAGCTTGCCGGTCTTTACTAGGTCTTTACGCCCAGCCTTGCCAAAAAACCGGGAAGATGGGGCACCCGAAAAAGATAAGGGCGTCGAACCGTAAGGCAAACCCCCAGCACAGGCTTAGCCCTTTACTGCGGCGCGGATTCTGGGGGTTCCGGTGATCCCGGCGGCTACTGCGGGATCATCGCGCATGGCGTCTAGCAGGGCGCGGGCGACTTGGTCGTCCATTTCAGAGGCGCGGCGCAGATCTACTGGGTAGCGAACGATCAGCTCGAGGCCAGCGTCGACAAACTGGAGTTTCGCTTCGGGAACCGGCTCCTTCAGGAAAATTTCCATGCGATCGTCGGCGCTGCCGTACTCCGGTTGCATCGCTTCACCGTACTTGGCGTGGACCGTGCTGACCGCAGCCATCAATTTGTCCTGTACCAGCTGGTGATCCCCGGCCGGCGTAAGCGTCGCGGCGATTTCGTGCCAGGCGTATTCGGTTCCCGGGATCTGCTTGAACAACGGCGTGCTGGCTTGGAACAGGACGGAGTTCGAGAACGCGGCGATTCGTCCGGTGGGGAAAAGGTCCACGCCAGTGCCGGCCAGCTCCATCAAATAAAACCGCACTAGACCTACATCCACCACGTCGCCGGTGACTCCAGCGACGCTGATGCGGTCTCCGACGCGAATGCCGTAGCGACCAATCACAAAGAAATAGGCGGCGACCGACAAAAGCAAAGTTTGCAAGCCGACGGCGATACCGGCGGTAACGAACCCAGCGTAGGTGGCCAGCGAGCTGAATTCACTGACAAATCCCAAAATGAGCACCAACCCGATCAGGAAGCCCACCACGAAGCGCCGCAACACCAGAAACTGCCTGCGGCGGCGCGCGTCTTTGATGTAACGAAAAGTGAGACGCCGCCATATGTCCGAAAGAAGCAGCACGATGATCAGTGCTAGGGTGATGCTCCCTACGCGAAAGAGCACGGAAACTAGATTGTGCTTGGATTGCTCGGTGATCGCGCGCTTCCATTCGTTCAGGTTGGAGCGGGTCTGATCCAGCACCACCCGTTCCTGGCTCAAAGGCAAAAGCGCCGCTGACAGGTGATTGAACTGGCGGGTAAGGTCGGCGTATTCCTTGGTGGTCGATTCCACAGTGGGCGCCGCAGGGGCATTCGATGTGCCAGCGCCATTTGCTCCACCAGCCGTCTTCGGCGCCGGGGCCGGTTTGGGCGGGGCAGCGGCGTTGGAAGCCACATTCTGGGTCGCTTGCGCGGAGAGCTGCTGACCGCGTTGCGTCGTGGCGCGCATACTATCGCGCAGAGGAGCCTGTAAGTCGGTGGCGGTCTGGTGGAGATGAGCTGTCTCCTCGAGCAGGCGGTTGATGGCGCGCACGTTGTTAAATTCGCCGTAGAGGCCAACCACCTGCCCGATCAACCCGGGAGAAGTCTTCTCCTCAGCGGAATTCGGCGTTGCTGCTACCGCCTTTGCCTGGGTCGCTTTTTCTTTGACCGGCGCTACAGCGGAGGGCGCGGCGGCCACGGTGGCTTCTGAGACCTCCGGAATGGATCGCGCCAGCTCGTTGATGCTGCCCTCAAAGCCCTTTTTATTTTCGGTGGTGGTTTCCACGAAGGTCGCCATCTTCCCCACCGCATCGAGCATGGCTTTGTCCAGTGCCAGCGAGCCCACCAAGGCATCGCGCTCCGCCACTAAATTGTCGTGAGTCCTTCTTGGAGCCGTGGGAATCTGTTTGTTGAGCGCATCGATCTTGCTTTCATTGTCGGTGATGCGCTGGCTCACCTGGGCCTGCATCTGGGCATAATTCGGAGCGGAGGACCCCGCACCCCCGGATTCGTCGGCTGGGGCGGGATTGGAATCGGCGGCCAGAACCGCTTCAGCGCGAGCGGACTGGAATGCGAGCCGCACGGTCTCCGCGGCCAGAGCTTGAATGTTGTCCTGGAAAATGGCGTCGCTGGGAATCTCGATGCTCGGGCCTTTGGTCGTCGAATCGCGATACCAGGTGATGACCGCGCTCAGGTGGCTAAGAACAGCGGTGCGATTGGGGACGTCAGCGGCGCGGGCGATGGAAAGCAGGGATGCGGCGAGTAAAACGACGGTGACCAGTTTTCGACGGCAGTGGGGGTTCCGGAGAATCATGAAGTTGTCCTTGTGATGGTACAGCCGTCAGCCAAGGTCGATCATCGATGTACCTAAGTAAGATTTTATCGAGGCCCGTTTGGTTGCAGGAAATGCTGTTCACGAGAGAATCTACTACCGGGGCTCATCTCTTGATGAAAAGCGAGATGGCCATCGCCAGTCCCACCGCTACTACGATGCGCCGCACCGCAATACCTCCAATTCGGTGTGCGATGCCTGCACAACTATAACCTCCCACCACGGCGCCCACGGCCATAATCACCACGTACTGCCACTGAACCATATGCGCGCACACAAAGTACACCGCGGCGGCGCCGTTGATCGACATCGCCAACAGATTCTTCAGTCCGTTCATTTGGTGGATGTCGGTTAGTCCCAGAATTCCCAGCGCCGCCAACATCAGGATGCCAATCCCTGCGCCGAAGTAACCACCGTAAAGCGCCACCAGCAATTGGAAGAATACAGCGCCAGCAAACCAGCGCCCCGAGCGGCGCCCCAGCGGCTTTTCTCTCTTGAGTCTGGATTGGGCGTAGCCTTGCACCGCGAAGAGCAGCGTGGCGAAGAGAATCAGGAACGGAACGAGCTGGTCGAAGAATTTCGAGGGAGTCCATTGAAGGAGCCGCGCACCGGCAATCCCACCTACCAGGCTGGGAATCAGCAAGGCGTACATGCGTGGTTCGATGGAGCGCAAATCGCGACGAAAGCCAAACATCGCGCCAAGCGAGCCCGGCCAGATGGCCACGGTGCTGGTGGCGTTCGCGACGACTGACGGTAGCCCCAGCCAAATCAGCGAGGGAAAAGTAACCAAGGTGCCGCCGCCGGCGACCGCGTTGATCGCGCCGGCGATGAACGCCGAAGCGAATGCGACTCCGAGATGAACCAGATCGGGACCCGACATCGAGACGTAAGCTTAGACCACCGCTGGTGGGTCTGTCATCTTGGGCAGCGCGCAATACGGATATAAAACGAGAAGCGTAGAAGCATACGTCAGAACTGCGGAAGCGTGACTGTTGGCGGAATGCCTGCGATGGAATGCTCACAACCAGAATGGTGGTGGCACTAGAACGGGACGCGGTTGCGCTCGGGCTCGCGATTGCCGGGCCCCGGGAGCGTGGAGGCGTGGCCTGGGTCTGTGAATTGAATCTTGTCAGCGTCCAGATAGATGGGGCGGTCGAGCACCGCGTCGAGCGTCGTGCCTCGCGGAAGTTGGGCGTCGGGACCGCGCGAGAGGAGAACCGCGGCTAGACCTACCGCGGCTCCCGTGCCCGCGCCAATACCCAGTCCCTTGACGCCAGCCGCGACGCCTCCAATCCCCGCACCGGCCGCGGTCGTTTTCGCAAGCGTTGCGGCGTCCGAAGCTTTGTCGCTGTCACCTTTGATCTTGCCTTCGTTGTCCATAGTTTCCCCGCCGCCGGTTCCAGCGCCCGCTGGAGCGCCCGCAAAATTGACGATGTAGCCATTGGGGAGAATCAGGACTTTGAGCCGCAGATTGATTTCGGCGCGGCCCTTCACGCGGCCAGCGCGCTTCGCTTCGGTGACTTCCCCGCTGACGTAGGACCCTGCGGGGACCATGATCTTGCCGTCGACGATCACCGGGAACAAAGTTTCCAGATATACCGGGTCACCTGGCTTCGCGATTCGAGTGGTGATGCCGTTATGAAGAACCAGGGGAAGGCGCGTGCCTACCGGCAGTTCGAGCTTGGCGCCCGGCGCGACGGGCGCCACGGCGCGATCGTTTGGCGTAGCCGGGGCGGCTGCCGGCTCCGGCGAAGTGGGAGCGGGCTGCACTGGTGCGGCCGGCCGAGCGTCGGGGTTCGGAGGCGCCGGCACAGGCGCATCGGGAGTGGGCGGTGAAGGAGGCACCGAATCTTGAGCGGCGAGAGCTGCCGGGAGTATGAGAGCTAGCGCGATTGCCAGAACCGGCCGGACGGTGTGGAGCTTGGAGTGTAGCGTCATGGCCACCCTTCCCTGTTCTCAGGGTTCCGATGCGTGCGGTGAACCCACCGATGCCTACCAGCTTACGCTTGCGGAACGTACAGGCCAAGGTAGTTGTTCCGGCCTGCACCGATCAGACCAGCAGGCGGCGGGGTCCGCAGCCCGAATGGGTATGCGCTGGGGCTTGTAGAGTACATAGATAATCAACCGAAGCGGCGGGGCTAGCGGTTGCGCTATAGGCTATTAGGACACCCACCGAACTGGCCGATGGGACAGGTCTCGAGGGCCCGAGATTATACTCAAATGCGATGTCGGCGGCTGGCGGCCCTCTCACACCTCCGGTAACTTTGTCACGGCTCTCGCTGCGCGAGAAGACCCTGCTCATTGTGTGTTTTACGATATTTGGGCTGGTCGCCGGGCTGTATATGGTGTCCCGGCTGGTCATTTTGCGGAGCTTCGCACGGCTGGAGGCGCGTTATACCCGGGAAGACCTGGGCCGGGCATATAGTGGGCTGTACAACGAACTAGCCGCGCTTGACCGCAACAACAAGGATTACAGCTGCTGGAACCAGACCTACGCCTTCGTGCAAGGGCAGTTGGCCAGCTATCCTCAATCTGAGTTCCCTACTTCCACTTTCATGCAGCTGGACATCGACGTTGTTTCCATATCCGACACCGACGACAAGGTCCTATTTGCAGCCGAGTTCGACCGCAAACAAGGGATTGAAGTTGCGATCTCGCCGGAGATCAGGGCCAAACTCGACTCGATTCCCACCCTGGCACGCGCGTCAGTACCCTCCGAGGAGAGTATTTCCGGGATCATTATGACCGCGGAAGGTCCGATGCTGATCGATTCGCAGCCGGTACACACGAGTGCGGGGACCGGTCCAGCGAAAGGGACGATGGTAATGGGCCGCCGATTGAACGAATCCGAAGTGCGGGCGATCGCGGAAACTATCCACTTGCCGCTGACGGTGGTCGCGCTGAAAGACTTTGCCAACAGCCAGGACCGCGCGACGGTGGAAGCGCTGATGTCGCGGGAATCCCCGGCGGTGGTGAGGCCCACGGGCGACTCGGTGGTGGAAGCCTATCGCCTAGTGAACGACATCTGGGGTCAACCGGCGCTGGTGCTCAAGTTGACCATACCGCGAGCGATATATATGCAGGGACAATCGAGCCAGACGATATTTCTGCTCTGGCTCACCGGGGCCGGTCTGCTGTTCGGCGCTTTGACCATCATATTGCTGGAAAGGATGGTGCTGGCACGCGTCGCCGCGCTGCAAAGCAGCGTCGCGTGGATCGCGGCGAGCGGCGATCTCTCCGCGCGCTTGGTACCCGCGGCGGATGACGAACTGGCCGACCTGGAGCGGGAGATCAATCGCATGCTGGGGGCGGTGGAGAACTCGCAGGCCGAGCGTCACGAACGCGAGGCGCGGCTGCGCCTGCTGGTCGAGCGAATGCCCGCAATCCTGTGGACCACCGATGCGAATCTGCGCTTCACTTCGTCGCTGGGCGCGGGGCTCGAAGCGTTTGATCTCGAACCCAACCAACTCACCGGCATGGCGCTCAGCGAATACTACCAGACGAATCGGCAAGACCCGCCGATCGAACCACACCTGCGCGCGCTGCGGGGCGAGCGCTCGACATTCCAATTCGATTGGAAAGGGCGATCGCTGGAGACCCACGTCGAGCCTCTGCGCGGCAGCGACGGATCGATCCAGGGCGTGATTGGGGTTTCCCTGGACGTCACCGAGCAACTCCGCGCCCAAAGAGCTCTCGAACGCACCGAGATGAGTTACCGCAACCTGATCGAAGAGGCGCCCTACGGAATTTGCCGAGTCACCGACGAGGGAGAGTTGCTGCTGGTGAATCGCGCCCTGGCGGAAATGCTGGGGTATGCCTCCAACGAAGAGTTACGCGGCCGCAACATGATGACGGATATCTGCGAAAAGCCCGAAGATCACGCACGGCTACTCGAATTGCTGCGCGAAAAAGATCACATCCAGGGCGCCGAGGTGCAGTGGCGGCGCAAGGACGGAGGGAGCCTAAACGTGCGATTGGGCGGACGAGTGGACTCCGACGAAACGGGCCGGCTGTATTACGAAGTGCTGGCGGAAAATGTCACGGAGCGGATTCAGTTTGAGAGCCAGCTCCAGCAGATCCAGAAAATGCAGGCGGTGGGACAATTGGCGGGGGGAATCGCCCACGATTTCAACAACCTGCTGATGGTCATGCGCGGGCATATCGAGATCCTGTCTACCCGCCTGGCGCCCGGCGCCGACATACCCGCACGAAACAACCTCGATCAGCTGGACCGAGCGACGCAGCGAGCCGCGATGCTCACCCGGCAGTTGCTGGCGTTCAGCCGGCAGCAAGTGTTGCAATCGCGAGTGCTGGACGTCAACCGGGTGATCGCGGAAATGATCGAAATGGTGCCGCGGCTGATCGGCGAGAATATCGAGGTGTCGTTCCGCCCGGGCCAGCGATTGTGGTCGGTGAAGGCGGATGCCGGGCAATTGGAGCAGGCGCTGTTGAACCTAACGGTGAACGCCAGGGATGCCATGCCCGGCGGCGGACGAATTACGATTGAGACTTCCAACCTCGTCGTCGACGACACCTACATCCGGCGGCGCCCGGTAGTCCCCCCGGGGCGTTATGTGGTGTTGACGGTGAGCGACACGGGATGCGGGATACCGCAGGGGATTCAGTCGCGAATCTTCGAGCCGTTTTTCACCACCAAAGAAAAAGGCAAGGGGACCGGCCTGGGGTTGGCGATGGTGTACGGCATCGTTAAGCAGAGCGGCGGATACGTTTGGGTATACAGCGAAGAGGGCCAGGGGGCGGCGTTCAAGATCTACTTGCCGGCGGTGGAGCAGCCGATAGAAAGCAGCGAGCCACCAGCGAGTCCGCTGGAAAAACTCGAGGGCAGCGAAACCATCCTGCTGGTGGAAGACGAAACCAGTGTCCGCGAGCTGATATCGCAATACTTGCGCGATATGGGCCACACCGTGGCCGAGGCCAGCGACGGAGCGGAAGCGCTGGAGGTGGCGCGCCGTCACCAGGGGCCCGTGCATATGCTGGTGACCGACATGGTGATGCCCAAGATGAGCGGCCGTGAGCTGGCTGATCGTTTATTGGTACTCAATCCTCAGTTGAAGGTCCTCTTCATTTCCGGCTATACCAGCGACAGTGCCGCCCGGCACGGCATTCTGGAAGGCGAGATGGCCTTCCTGCAAAAGCCTTTCGGACTCAGGGACCTTGCGCGTAAGATTCGCGAGGTGCTCAACACCAGCCGGGATGTGGTGCCGGCCGGGACCCGGCCGAACTAGTTTCCCGCCGCTACCTAAGGAGATATAGACATGGCCAAGCTGGCCCTGGTGTATGGAATGCGGCTATTCCCTGCCGACGATCTGGATACGGTGAGCGACGCGAATGTGACGCTGAAGAATGGGCGCGAGGGGCGGGTGACCATGCACCTGATCGAGGGCAGCCGCGAAGAGATCGAGCAAACGCTGAAGCAATCGCTGGACGCGTTTTTCGATATGTATCCGGAAATTTAGCGGCGCCCACCGAGCGGCGGCTGGGCTGTTGACGATGAACGATCAGGTCAGTATGACGGTCTGGCCGGGCAGATCGAAGCGCTTGCGGCAGCGGATGTTGCGGCAGGCGACCATATCGTCGACGCGAACCATGTAAGTGCGGGCCTTGCCGAAGCGGGCCTTATCGTCGTCGTTGGCGCCGGGCTGCAGGCGTTCCTTTTTGGTGCGAACCATCCAGCGGACGGGGTACTTGTTTTCTTCGCGGCAGTGTGGGCAGCGCAGTTCCATTTCCTTGGTTTCCTGCTTTTCGTCGTAAAACCGTTTGTCATCCATATCTACAATTCTACCCTGAGAGGCAAAGCGCTTACAGGAGTTATTCGCGAGCGGTGGACTCGGCGATTGTTTTCGCTGGCGCTAGCTGATCGCAGGTTACAAAACGAATGCCCGCGGATTTCCACTGCGGAATCATCATGGCTAGCGCATCGATGGTGTGCTGGCGCTTCCCTTCCGGAATACGGTGGTCGCCGTCATGCAGAAGCACGATGTCCCCGCCTCGCGCTTCGCGCAAGTGGCGGATGACTCCCTCCGGCGTCTTTTCCTTCCAATCTTTTCCCCAAGCCGACCACATTATGGCCGCATCGAAACCGGCGCGGTGCAATGCGGCAGTTACGTGCAGACCGCGGGCGCCGAACGGAGGACGCATCCATCGCGGATCGTGGCCGATGGCGTCCGCGATCGCGTGGCGGCAGGCTTCCAGCTCGGTTCGGATACGACGCGGAGATTGAAACGTAAGGATCGGGTGGGTGTCGGTGTGGTTGCCAATGGAATGTCCGGCAGCCGCAACGCGCGCGGCCAGGGCGGGAAACTGCCGCACGCGGCTGCCGATCTGAAAAAATGTGGCGCGAATGTTGTGGAGATCGAGGAGCTCCAGGAGTTGGGGGGTGGCGGCGGGGTTTGGTCCGTCATCGAAGGTGAGGGCCATGGCTTGGGGATCAGCGGTGCGGCGGATGGTTGGGCCGAACAGTTGCGAGCTCGGAAGAAAGCTGCCCCACGCCCATGCGCCAGCAGCGGCGGCAAAACCGGCGGTGGATAACTCGGCAATCGCTGGCGCGTTCACATTTTGGATTTTCGCATGAAGGGCACGCGAGGGCCAACCCGCGTTGCTTGTGAGCTGCCTTGAATTCCGAATGCTTAGAAGGACTGAACGCCCACCCTTCCCACCAACCGGGAAGAATGGGGTACCCGGAAAAGATAAAACCCGTACAACCGCAATTCAAAACACCCACCCTCCCCAGAATGCTACGATGCGGTGCATTCGCGGGACAGCACGATCGAGGCGATCGGCGGAATATGTGCGCAACGGACAATCATCGGATTCCGGAATGGGCGCGATGGTGCGCCGTGGCATGGCTGGTGCTTTGGGTTCCTTGCTACTGGCGGTTCTGGGGATTCAGCAATTTCATACATCTGTGCGATCTGGCGATTGTGCTGAGTTGCCTGGGATTGTGGACCAGTAGCGCGCTGTTGCTTTCGTCGCAAGCGGTGTCTTCCCTGCTGATCGATTTGTTGTGGACCCTCGATGCGCTGTGGCGGCTGCTCACGCATCACCATTTGATCGGCGGTACGGAATACCTCTTTGACGTGAAGTATCCACTTTGGATTCGCGCGCTCTCGCTGTTTCACATGCTGTTGCCGGCAGCGCTGATACTTGCGCTGCGGCGAACGGGGTACGACCGCCGAGGCTGGGTGCTGCAATGCGCGATTGCGGCGGTGGTGGTCCCGCTCTCGCGCCTGGCCGGCTCCGCGAACAATTACAATTTTGCATTTCGCGATCCGGTGTGGCACCGAGCATTAGGGACCGCGCCGATTCATCTGGCGGCGATCTTCGCGGCGCTGGTGGCCATGTACGGGATCACTCATGTGGCGTTGCAGAAGGTACTGCCGCTGGCGGCCCGCTGCCCACAGTATTGAGATCTTTGCCCAAGCGTTCACTGAACTGCGCTGCGCCTTCGGGGCCCAAGGGGAAGTGATCGAAGTACAAAGCGTCCTGGCCGATCCAATCACTGGCATCGACGTACATCACCCCGCGCGGCGCAAGAATCTGCTGTAAATGTTCGCGGTATCGCTGCCACTCCGGAAGCCGGTAGAACTCGCGCCCATGGTCGGGATGCATGGCCATCTCGACGAATACTACCTGCGCGCCGGCGTCGGACGCCTGGCGAATGATCTCGTTTACCGGTGCGATCAGATCTGGTGCGGATGCGAGATCGCCGGCGCCCACAAATTCCTGCGGATTGGCGGCCTCCGACACCGCAAAATCCGCGGCCCTTCCGAAACGGTTGGTTCGTTGCTCCGGCATGCCCAGCTGCGACATTCCCGGGCGGAGGCGTTCGACTCTCGCAGGTAGTAGAGCATAGCGTGATTTCCGACCGCGCTGGTAATAAGGAACCAGCAGGTAGTAATCCCAGGTATTAAAGATCATGTTCGGCGGGCCGCTCGATCATCTCGCGAAGTGTAAAGTTTTGCGTCCGAGAATGAAACCGTTGCGGGATAAGCCAGTTGATTGCGGCGCCGGCGATAATCTTTTGCGGGCATTTACGATTCAGACATGGTGGTACGGATCGCGTGCAAATCGATGCCCAGGTGCTGGCACTTTTTGTACAGATGACTGCGCTCCAGGCCAAGGGCTTTGGCGGTGTTGGTGACGTGATTCTGGTGGCGGCGGAGCTCGGCTAGAATCGTTTTGCGCTCGAAGGCGTCCATGCGGCTAGTCAAGTTGCCCGCCGTTTCGGCGCCGCCTGCCGTTGTGTCGGGCGCGGCGCCCGGCGAGGCCGCGGGCGCTGGAGCCGCACTTGCATGCGGCAGAGCCCGGCGAACCGTCGCGGCGTCCACCGAGTCTGTGGAGCTCAGTAACAGAACGCGCTCGATCACATTACGCAGCTCGCGCACGTTGCCAGGCCAAGGATACGCGGCCAGCTCTTCGAGTGACTCCGGCGAAAAAAGCTTGGCCTTCCAGTTGTTTTGCTCGGCCACTTGCTGAGCGAAATGCTGGGCCAGCGCGGGAATGTCTTCGGGGCGTTCACGCAACGGTGGGATGACCAGCGGGAACACCACCACTCGGTGGTAGAGGTCCTCGCGGAAACTGCCGTTCTGGACCAGCACTTCAAGGTCGCGATGGGTGGCCACCACCACGCGCACATCCACCGCCACCGGACGACTGCCGCCAACGCGCTCGATTTCATTCCCCTCCAACACGCGCAGCAGCTTGGCCTGCATGTTCGCGGGCATGTCGCCAATTTCGTCGAGCAACAGCGTGCCCTGGTGAGCCTGTTCGAATTTTCCGAGGTGCCGCGCGGCGGCGCCGGTGAACGCGCCCTTTTCATGCCCGAACAATTCCGATTCGATCAATTCGGCGGGGATCGCGGCGCAATTCAGGGAGATGAAGGGGCCGGCGAAGCGCGGGCTCTTATCGTGCAGGGTTCGCGCGATCAATTCCTTGCCGGTTCCGGTCTCGCCGCGGATGCAAACGCGCGTTTCGCTGGTGGCCACACGCTCCACCTGGGCCATCAGATCGCGCATCGCCGCGCTCTGCCAGACCAGGTGATGGCGACCGAGGCGGCGGCGCAAGTCACGATTTTCGTTTTCGAGCTGGACGACCCGTTGTACGTTCTCGAGGGTGAGCAAAAGCTTTTCGGTGGAAAGCGGCTTCTCCAGAAAATCGGCGGCGCCCAGCCGGGTGGCGCGCACGGCCATGTCGATGGTGGCCTGGCCAGACACCAACACCACCGGCACGGCCACACCCGCCATTTTGAGTTCTTCGAGCAGCGCGATGCCGTCTTGGCCCGGCATCACCACGTCGGAGAGGATCAAATCGAGGCGTTCCGATTTTGCGATTTCCAGAGCGCGCGCGGCGTTGTCGCAGACCACCGCGTCATGCCCGGCTAGACGAAAGGCGCGGGCCACCGACGCCAGGGTGTTGGCGTCGTCGTCGATGATCAGGACGCGCGCTTTGGCCACGAAGGTCAGTCTTCCTCTCGTTCAGGGCTATCCGGCGGTTCAACCGTAGGTTCGCCAAGTCCTTGCGGAAGCCCGGGATGCGCGTCCGCGGCATGTACGGATTCCTTTGGCGCCGCGGGTTCCGGTATTTCCGACTCATGCTCGGACGCCAAGGGGTCGCGAGGCAACACGGGCGATAGTGCGGTGATTTTTTCGCCGGACTCGGCATGCTCGGTTGCGGCCGCCGAACCGGCATCCTGGCCCTCACCCGGTGCCAGATCTTCGGATCCGCTCGGCAATAGGGCGCGGGTCTGGACTGGAGACAACGCCGACAGTTTTCCGACAGCCTCCAGCTGCAGCGTCGAGGGCGGCGCGATCGCCAGGTCGACGCGAATGGTGGTTCCGGCTCCGGGTTCACTCTCCACGCCAATCGTTCCACTGTGGTCGCTGACCACCGACTGGACGATCGCCAAACCCAGGCCCGTCCCGTGCTGCTTGGTGGTGTAATACGGGGTGAACAGGTGCTTCGATTCTTCCGGCGTGAGGCCCGCGCCGGTGTCGGTTACTTCCAGGCGCACCGCATTGTGATGGCGGGATGTGCCCACCGAGATCGTTCCCCCGGCGGGCATGGCATCCATGGCGTTCAGCACCAGGTTTTCGACCACTTTGTGGATCAGCAGCGGATCGGCCTGAATCGGCGGAAGCGAATCGTCCAAGTGCAGGTCGGGGGTAATCTGCGGGCGGCCCACCGCGCTGAACTGGCTTTCGAACAAACGTATGACGTTGCGAACGATTTCGTTGAGGTTCACGCGCTGGAGGATGGGCGCAGGCATGCGCGCGAAATCGCCGAAACGCGCGACGATGGATTTCAAATTGTCGAGTTCGCTTACCAACATTGCAGTAGATTCCTGGAAGACTTCTTCGAATTGCTCGGAATGTTCGGCGCGCGCGCGACGTAGATTTTCGAGGGTGATCTGCATGGGGAACAAAGGATTCTTCAGTTCGTGGGCCAGACGCCGGGCCAGTTCGCGCCAGGCGGCCACGCGCTCGGTCTGTACCAGGCGGTCGCGCTGGTCGGCCAGGCGGTCGGTCATCTGATTGAAGGCCCCAGCGAGTTTTCCAATTTCGTCCCGCGAGTGCACCTCCACGTGAGTGTCCCAATTGCCCTGAGCTACTTGCTGCGCGCCGGCGGCGAGCTTCTGCACCGGGAGGGTGATGCGCGCGGCCGCCCACCAACTGGTGAGCGAGCCCAGCAGCACGCCGACCGCCGCCACGGCAAAAGCGATCAACAGGATGCGGCGCTCCAGCTCCACCACTTCGCGTTCCGAACTGCCCACCAGCAGCAATCCTAGTAAAGCTTTCTGACGGCCCCACAAGGGCGTGATGTGGAACATTTCCGCGCTGGCGGGATCGTGGGTCCAATAAATCTCAGTGGATCGCTCGCTGGGACCTTGTTTTTCATCGGCGATCAGAGTGGCGAATCGATCGGCGTCGTTGGCCGGCCCGCCAGCGTCGATCAAGTCGGCGGGGGTGAAATTGGCATCGAGGTTGCGATAGAGGAGGGCGCGCATGCCGGAGGGCAGTACCAGGGAGGCCAAAAATTCCTTGCCCAGGCGCTCGCCACCGACGACGTATAGCGTTTTTTCACCGACCCGCACGGTGGAGACGGCCAGCAATGCCAGGCTGGGTCCGGAGTCGCTATCCATGCGCGTGAGAAACGCGCCGACCGTAATCCAGTCCGGTGTCTGATTGAGCCAATCCATTTTGTAGCCGAAGCGCGCGGGCCATTCCGCGGAAGAAATAATGGTGCCGTCGCTGCCGACAAAATCGAGGAAATCGAGCTGATGCTGCTGCGAGACGCCGGTGGCGTCGTGGACATACAACGAGACATCCGCTTGCGGGCGGCTCAGATCGATGGCCATGCGCACCGTGGCTTCGGCGTCCGCCACCCCTTGGGTGCGGCGAACGATGTCCAGGCCCCGCCTTGAATACTCGTTGTTAAATTGACCGATCAGCGCAGTGGTGCGCCGCACGTTGAGGTCGTCGAAAGCCTGGCGCGCGGAGTAGGTAACCCCGGTGGTGACGACGGCTACCGCGAAAACGATCGCCAGCGTGAAGATCACGAAAATCTTGTTGCGAAACGTCACCGGCCTTCTCCCTCCAACCAGACCTGTGCGAACGGCCAACCATCACCCGAAGCGGGGAGCGGAGATTTCCAGTCCCGCATCCGGGCGCTCAATCCAAAAGTTTCCGGCAAGTACACTAACGGAATCACGCGGTCGTTCTCGATGGCCGCGCGCTCTCGCGCATACAAATCTTCCGGCGCGAGTGGATCGGTCAACGGAGCCACCTCCGCGCCTCCCAGCGGCGCCCATTCCCGGAGCAACTCCATCAGCGCAATCCGCGGAACCGGCGAAATCATCTTTCGCCGAACGAGTCTGGCATCCAACGTAATGCCCACACCCGAGTCCGCTTGCAGGTTGACGCGGATGCCTGCGTCCCGGGCGTTGACCGCGATGCGCTCGGCCACTGCCTTCTCCAAGGCATTGGCGCCATCATAGCCCAAGAGCAGTGCCGGAGCGTTCTGGAATTGCGCCGCAAGTTGCTTAGTCTGCGCAGGATCGGGGGCGGCGGCAAACAGAAAGGCGGTCCCGCTGGACCATTGCGGCAGCGGGCTGCAGGCAGCCTCACCCTGCCTTTGCAGGACGAACTTCACCAGCGCGTCGCGGTCGATCGAAAGAGCCAGGGCGTGGCGGAACGCGGGATCTTCCGCCGCGTGCGGGCCTCGGGCAAACTCGAGCGATAAGAGTTCATCCGGCAGTGACGCACGGATCCGCGCACCACGGTCTGCGGCGCGCCGCGCTTCGTCCGGCGGCACGTCCACGAAGTCGGCCTTGCCCGTTTCCAGGTCGATCAGGCGGTCCCGCACCGGCCGGCCCATCTTCAGCTCGATCGAATCGACGAATGGCCGGCCCTGCCACGCTGCGTCGAATGCGCGGAAGACCGCTTCCCGCCCGGCTTGCCAGCCACTCACTTGAAAGGGACCTGTACCCACCAGCGTGCCATTCGCGCTGCGGCGGAAAACAAAATTGCGAGGCATGGCCAGTTCCACTGGCAGGCTCGGATCGGCGACGGGGACCTCGATATTCAGCGTCGTCGATTCATCCGGATTGGTGGCCGCAGCGATTCTCCAGCGCGGGTTGGCGGCTTCGAGAACTGGCACGATATCGCCGGCGGTGAACGGCGCGCCGTCCTGCGCCATAACGTTGGAACGTAGCCGGAGACTCCACAATTTATTCCCGGGCGCCGCTTGCCAGGATATCGCCAATGCGGGCCTGGGCTGTGCGTGCTCGTCGAGCGTGACCAGGCGGTCGCACACCAGTGCCAGCAGTCTCTCGCGGACGTTGATTTGGTCCGCCGTATCCATGGGGAAAGCGGGATCGATCGAAAGCAACGACGTGCCCACCTCTGCCCGTAGGGTGCCTCCATAGCGGGGACGCCGCGCGGAGTGCAGCGTGAGCGCGCAGCATCCGATGCTAGCGACCGCAAGAAATTGAAATGCTCGACGCTTCATAAGCTCCCGTTTGCAAATTTTGCGAGATGGCCCGCGCCGAATCCCCGCCGCTGGCCGCCCACAGCGCACGGACCGGACCAGCGAACGAAATGGGCTGTCCGACGGCTACCGCCTGGCGATCGCCAATCTGGTAGAGCTGGATGGTGTCGGTGGAAGTATCGTCCCCTGTCCCGGTGACTAACACCGGAGAGGGCCCAGCACAAGCATCGTTGAGCGAGGCGATGTCGCTGCCCCAACTGGAAAAATGGGCGGTGATTTCATCGCCGCCTTCGTGAAGCTGGGCGCTCGAGTCCAAGCCGGCCAGAATCACCGGGTGAACGTCATAGGCGGTTTGCAGCGCCGCGGAATAGAACGGCGCGAATTTCGCCCCGTCGGTGTTGGATGATGGGAGCGCGTCCAAGAAATAATCGCGCGTGGGATCGAGCCTGGCCAGGCTGCCGCCATGACTCACGGGGCCGGTGACCAGCCCACTGCCATCGACCGGCCACATCTTCTCTTCCCCCGGCGCGCAGTAGAGCCCCAGTTCGGTCCCCATCGTGCCGGTGCAGAAAATTCCCGGTAGATAGACCGAGAGTTTCCCCAAGTCCACTTCGATTCGCCCGCGAAGGTCGCGCGGCCAAGGATGGGTGTGCTCGATGGCCGAAGACGCGGCGAGGCGCCATGTGTCCTGCTGGAAGTTGTAGAACGCCACGCGCTCGGGAGATAGCACGATTAATTGCGCCGGAGTTTGCGGGGTCGCGCCCACTATCGCGAAATCGAGGATGGGTTCAGGCTGACGCCAGACGATGGTGCGTTCGAGTAACGGAACCGGGTGCGTCTCGTTGGCGGAAATTCCTGGCGGAGCGGCCACCGCCAACATGACGATTTTTTTCCCGCTGGAGGTGCGCAGTTCGGCGATCCAGATAAAGCCAGAGAGATTCTCGGAGAGGGTCACACGAATGTCGATGGACGCCTGATTCGGCGGCGCCGAGGGAGACCGCGGTTCATTTCCGCCGGTTGCCGGCGGAATGAATCGAAAACCTCGCGAATTGAGTTGAAGCAATAAGCTGTGTTCGATCAGCGCCGCCGTTGGGGCGTCCAGCGAACACATGTTTTGCACGCTCAGCGTGCCATTGCCCCGCACGCTCCCGGCAGCGGCGAGCTTAGCCACAAACTCGCGCGCGGCGCTTTCCCAAATCGAGGCTGCTTGGGTTGGCTGCTGGGCTCCTAACCTGACTGCGCTGCACGCCCACAGCAGGAGCAGCAGCGGGGCCAGGCGAAATAGCGATGGGTGCTCGGGTGAATGCGATCGCCGGACGAGGTTGGCTGGAGGGGAGAACCGCATCGGAATGTGTCGGATATCCTTGGCGGTTCATCGTAGCACACCGGGGACGGCGGTCACGCAGCCGCCGGCAGGGCGGCACGCTGGGAGAGGAGCGGGGCCGCCCGCAGGGGTTTTGCCGGCAGGCAATCCATCCATCTTGGTGCGATGGAAGATCGGTTACACAAACTCGGGACCGCCGGTTTCGCACGGCAGCCAAGTCCCGCGAAGCTTTGTTGGCGGCAAACCATCAGCGGCCTAGTGCCGCACGAGTTTTCTTGGTTGCGGCCTCCATCGAAACAGTCTTCGGCGCCGGGCGAGCTGGCAGGGGCATCAGACTCAGCAAGCCGAGCAAGCTGAGCCACTCCAGCACGAACGCCACTAACAACGCGCCTCCGATGAACCCACCCACGGCTCCGAAATCCAATATCGCGGTCATGTTCGCTCCTCTCTGCGGCGCCTGGCGCCAAACCGCGCCCAGCGCCTGCAGTCCCTTTTCTCGAACTCTCGACCGTCTGGTTCTCGCGGCGAGCTAAGTAACTCGGACCCATCAGAGAAAAGCATGCTGCCTGCCAGATACTGCTCGCTGATTCGGGGGCATTTAGGGGGAAAGCGCAAAATCGTCGTGTCCCGGCTCCCACAAAATGCAGAAACGCAGACCCGCTCCCCAGACTTGCTATAATCGATGGCGGGGGCGAACGCGGAACAATGACACCTAACGGTGGATTGCGGATCGGACGGATTCTGGGTATTCCGATCTACGTCCATTCGAGCTGGTTCATTATCTTCGCGCTAATTACTCTGTCCCTGCGGACGCAATTCAATTCGCAGCACCCCGCCTGGAGCCCTGCGCAACACTGGTCGCTTGGGGTGATCACCAGCCTGCTGTTCTTTGCGTCGGTACTTTTTCACGAGCTGGCCCACAGCGTGGTCGCTATGCGTTACAAAATTCCGGTCGTATCCATAACTCTGTTTGTGTTTGGCGGTCTGGCGCGAATCGGGCGGGAGGCCGCCACCGCCGGCCAGGAATTCAATATCGCCATTGCCGGACCCATTTCGAGCTACTTCCTATCGGCCGCTTTCTACCTGCTGGCGCACCATTCGGGGCGCTTCGAAATGCTGGGAGCGGCCGCGTGGTGGCTTTCCGGAATTAATGCGGCCCTGGCCACATTCAACCTCGCGCCGGGATTCCCGCTGGACGGCGGCCGCGTGTTGCGGGCCATCGCCTGGGGCATCACCAAAGACTTCGCCAAGGCCACGCGGATCGCTTCCCGCAGTGGACAACTGCTGGCTTACCTGCTGATCCTTTTTGGGGTGTGGCAAGCATTCAACGGCAACTGGGTGAACGGATTGTGGCTGGCATTTATCGGGTGGTTCCTGCGGACGGCGGCGCAGGAAACCTACGCGCAGGTGGCCATTCAATCGACGCTAGCAGGATTGCGGGCAGCCGACATCATGACCCCGGACGTGCCTACCGTGCCGCGCGACATGTCGCTCGAAGATTACGTCCAGGAAGTCCTGCGCACCGGACGGCGATGCCACATCGTCACCGGCAACGGCGTGCCGGTGGGATTGGTGACCCTGCACGCGGTGCGCGACTGCCCGCGCGCAGAATGGGGCAACACCTCGGTGCAGGCGGTGATGCGTAAAGTGGACGAAATTCAGTGGGCCGCGCCGGCAGAGTCCGTGCTAGGAATCCTCAATCGAATGCGCGAGCGGGATATCAACCAGATGCCGGTGCTCGAAGAAGGGCACATCGTGGGTATCGTGGCGCGCGACGCGATCTTGCGGGTGCTGCAAACCAGAATCCAGGTGGGCGGCCAACTCAGTGCGGACCGAACGCGCCCGTGATCTTTTCCCGGCGCTCGCCGAAACACCGATAAACCGCAAGCCATGCTACCAGAGGAAAATTTCAGGCGCGCGCGATCATCGGCAGAATGACTTTAATCCGCGTTCCCTGCTGGTTCGATTCGATTTTCAGGTCGCCGCCGAAGCTCTTCACTCGCTCGCCGATTCCGCGCAACCCTACCCCCATTCGCGCACCAGATGCGACTGCCGCCAATTTTTCGGCCGGAATACCCCTTCCATGGTCGGCCACCTCCAGCAAGATTCCTTGCGAACATTTCTCCAGGCGAATGGCGGCTTTGGGACTACCCGAATGGCGGTGAATATTCGTCAGGCATTCTTGGACCACGCGAAAAATGGCTGTCTCCAGGTCCAAGGATAGGCGCCCGGGATCGGTGAGCTGCTGCAGGTTGACCTCGATTTTGCTGCGCTCGGCAAAGCCTTCGGCGAACCACCGGATCGCCGAGCGCAGCCCCATTTCGTCGAGCAATGGGGGATGCAACAAGTAAGAAATCGTGCGGACGTCATCGGATAGCTGGCGCACCGACTGGTCGACGTTGCCCACCATCTGGCCCAGTTCCGGATCGCGGCGGGAGGCTTCCTGTTGCAGCACCGCAACGTTCATGGAAAGCAGCGCCAGCGCTTGGCCGGTGCTATCGTGCAACTCGCGGGCCACCCGGCGGCGCTCTTCGTCTTGCACGCGCAGCAGCCGCGACGAAAGATCGCGCAAGCTTAGGTTAGAAGCTTCGAGCGCAGTGGCCTGCTGCAGGATTTGCGAGTTCTTCTGCTCGAGCTCGGCCGCTCGTTCCTCTAAGGAACGCTCGGCTCTGATGCGCTCTTTCAACTCCGACATCAGCCACCCGAAATTCACTACTAAGAAGATCACCACCACCAGAAACGCCACCAGCGCGGCGACGCCGGTTCGGCGGGCCAGAATTTGTGCCCGCTTTTGACGTTCGTCCAGCAGTGTCGCTTCCTCTTGTTCGAGCCTTCGCAGGATATCCGCGGCCTGCGGATCGGGCGCATCGGCTTCCGCGGCGACTTGCTTTTGGAAGTCAGGATCGGCAAGGCTCAACGCACTCGCTCCGATGGAGCGATTCCAAAGCTGTGTGTAGCGGCCAACCACCGCCTCGAGAGCGGTAAGACTGTTCTGCTGGTCTCCATTATCGATGGTGAGCTGGCGCGCGGCGTTGATATCCTGGCTCATCTTGCCGACCATTTCGCGGTACTTGTCCAGGTAAACCTGTCCGCCGACCAGCACGTAGCCACGTTGGGCGTTCTGGGCGCCGCTGATGTCGGCTCGAATCGCGGTGAGGGCGGTCTGCACTTCACGGGTATGCGAAATCCAGGAGTACGTGGAAACCAGGTTCATGGTAGTCCACATGCGCGCGAGTCCAATGATGGCCAGGACCAACAGCGCCAAAATAAGCCCGGCCCACGCGCGCCGTTCCGATGCCGTCGCAGAAGGCGACACAACTCTCCCTCGAACTCCTGGGGAATACCAATTCAGTTAGAGCGAACCGGGCTAGGGTAACACATTGCGCACGAAGGAGTTTCAGCAATGTCAGGTCTGGCTTAGCGCGCGGGTAACGCGGCCGCGATTCGCGCGATGGCCCGAGCAGGTTTATGGAGAGCTGGCTGCAGCAGCGGGCAATTATTTGGATGCCTCGCGCCGCGACCGATAATTCTGCATCCATTTCCAGGCGCTCTCGATCATCGTTTCAAGCGAACGAGTGGGAGTCCACTGCAGCAGTCGCTTGGCGCGGGCTGGATCGGCCAAAAGCACGGCCGGGTCACCGGGACGCCGGGGGACGATTTTCTGGCGCAGAGTGATTCCGGTCACCTGCTCGGTTGTGGCGATTACCTCGCGCACCGAAAATCCCTTCTCTGTGCCCAAATTCATGGGCGTCGATTCTCCGCCCGCGGACAGGTAATCCAGCCCGCGCACGTGGGCGTTGACCAAATCGGAAACGTGGATGTAATCCCGGATGCAGGTGCCGTCCGGCGTAGGATAGTCGTCACCGAAAATATTCACCTCGGGACGAGCGCCGGCAGCCGCCAACAGCAGCGACGGAATGAGGTGCGTCTCGGGCTCGTGAACCTCGCCAATCTCTCCGCTAGCGTCGGCGCCGGCGGCGTTGAAGTAGCGGAAAGCGATGAACCGCAATCCGTACGCGCGGCGGTAGGCCTCCAGGGCGTTCTCGATCAACAGTTTGCTCACGCCGTAGGGATTTATCGGAACGCGCGGGGAATCCTCGCGGATGGGAACCACTTCCGGATTACCGTAAACGGCGGCGGTGGAAGAGAAAATGAATTTCTTAATTCCGGCGTCGAGCGCCGCGTCCAGCAGCCGCAGCGAGCCTTCGACGTTGTTCTGGAAATATCTTCGTGGGTGCTCCACCGATTCGCCCACGCTGGCCAGCGCGCCAAAGTGCATGACCGCGTCCACGCCCGCTACCGCGGGCGCCAGCAATTTCGCATCGCGCAGATCGCCCGGCACGAAATCAAAACCACGGCACAAGAAGGAATGGCCGTTTACCAGGTTGTCGAAGACTCTCACTTCATGACCGCAACGCGCCAACTCGCGCGCCGCGTGGCTGCCGATATAACCCGCACCGCCGGTGACCAAAACGCGCAAAATGCCTCCTGTGGTTCATGCCGCGGCGCGAGCTCTGCCACGGACAACTCGCCGAGTGGACCAATTCCTACGATAACACGCCGCCACGGAAACCCCATTTCGCCTCCGGAAACAGGCGTTCCTGCCCGGCCCGGTTACCATTATCTAATTGGGCGCGAGGCCCATTTTCAAAGGGATAAAGGCTCTCGGCCACCCGCCTCTGTGATTAAATGAGTACCGGAAACGGGCATGATACCGGTCAAAGTGTTGTTCTCGCTGCCGTGGATCGGGGCCGCCGCGCTCATGGCCAAGTTCGTCTCCTCGTGGAATGAGCTGCCAGAGCGGATCGCCACGCACTTCGGCCTATCCGGAGAACCAAACGGCTGGATGAACAAAGCCCCGCTGGCGGCGGTGATGATTGTTGTGGTGCTGGTGTTGTGTGGGAGTACCATCCCGGTAATGTCCACCGACGCCAGAAAGTCTGATACCGCGATCTTCGCACTTCTGTTGTCCGCGGCAGCGGTGGTTGGCGGCTTCTGGGAAATGATCGATTACAACCTGAGCGGTGAGAAGTTCAGCATTCTTCGAGCTATGCTGCCCATGACGTGCGTGGGTGCTTTGCTGTTGTTCAACCATTTCACCAAACTAGCGTAAGGATATCGAGGAGAAATAATGGCCGACGTCAGTGCTAGGCATCTTGGGATACCGGCTCTTTTCATCTTTCTGGCGGGCAGCGTCATCCAGCAGCAGCCTGCGCCTGTGTCTACTCCTGCCGCTGTGCCTGCTTCTGCGCCTGTACCGGCTGCGCCTCTCGCGCGCTACACCCTGGTGGAGCAGGTTCAATTTCCGCTCGGGGTGGCCACCGCGGACCACGCGCCTGGCCTGGCGCTCTGCCCGGACGGCACGCTTTACGCAGGCATTCATGGCAGCGGCCTGAAAGCCTTCGATGCTACCGGCAAACTGTTGCTCACCGATTCCACGATTCCCTTGCCGCGATACCCGGAAACCTATGCCTGCGACGCCCAGCGCCATCTGTATACCACCGAGCGCAAGCTCTCGATTTACGAGGTGACCGCGGACGGAAAACTGAAGCAGGACTCCTCCAGCTCGATGCGCGCGGTGCTCAAACGTGTGTTGATCACGCCCGACGGAACCATCTACGGACTTAGTTTGGATCCCAAAGACCGTTTGAGCCTGATAATCATTGGCAAAGACGGGAAAATATTGCACTCCTTCGGCGATCAAGCGAGCGTCAGATCCACCGGCTTTGCCAACCGCGCGGGAATTCTGGTGTGGGATGCCGCGAACAAACGGATCGTGTACGACGCACCCGGCGGACTCGATCTTCGATTTTTCGACACGAGCGGGAAGGAACTGAACCTCAAAACAACAAGCAAAACCGATCGCGCACCCGGCACACGTCCACGGCTGGAAGCATCGCCGGCCCTGCACAACCTGGTCAGCCTTCCGAACAGCCAATTGGTCGCCGAGGAGATCACCAATTCGAACAAATTCAATCAGTTCTACACCAACCTCAGGATCTACGATGCAGCGACGCTAAACCCTGTCTCCGAACTCATCGCCACCAACAAGGTAGGATCGCTGATCGGCGCAACGCAAGACGGTTCGTTGTATTTTCTGCGCACTCAGGCTGGCGGGAAGATTTCGGTGGTTCGCGCGTCGCTGCAACCCGTAGTCAAAAAGTAAAAGCGAACTCGCGGCTCCCCTTTCAAGATTTTCAGGGCTCCTCACTGCCGGGCATGCGCAGGTGGTAATTGCACGCGATTGGGCCCAGCCTATTGTCCCGGATGAGGTTTGGATCTGGCCATGATGTCGTACACCGGCTTGTTGTCGGCATACACGCGCCATTCTTTCACCAGCTGATTTTCTACTACCGCTAGCCAGGCCGCTTCGATCCGCCATTTATTTTCGGGCCGAAGCTTGCCATTCGCGGCGATGGTGCCGCCTGCCGAACCGAATACCGCGACCGTGTTTGCGTTTTGCAGGATCTGCTCGTGCGAAACCCAATAGTCGGGACAGAACGCGTAATAACCCTGCCACCCGGTCCGCATCTTCTCGCGGCCGCGCACCGAGTGCCCCAGCGAATCGATGAACACGTGGTCCTCGGTCATCAACTCGGCCAACTTATCCACGTCGCGCTGGTTTATGCGCTCCAGAAACTGCAGGACGATCTCGACGGGAGTCATGGGACACCCACGTGTGGAGTTTGCACCGGAGTTCTCCCTGTGAATTTCAGAAACTGGGCCATATTGTATACCGACGCAGTTTTGTTCGGGAATTTCTTGCCCAGTTCAGCTGAGCACAGAAGCGCATAGCCGCCAGCCTGGTTGACTTTTCCCGTTCCAGGCATACACTCAGCGGGTTCTCGCCTGGACACGCTCGGCAATCGCTGGGACAGCACGTCACAAACGAAAGAGTTCGAATGTCGCGTGATCCGGCGAGGATTCACGGTTGGGAATCCAAGAGGAGAAACAATGATGAGAAAGTTGCAGCCTGGATTGTTGGTACTTTCCTTAATGATAGTAGGAGCAGGGTCAAGCCTTCGCGCACAGCAAACCACCATGGGGCCGCCGAAAGTCCTGGTGGTGGACCGCGAAGTGGTTAAGCCGGGCAAAGAAGCTGCGCATCAAGTCACCGAGGGGGCAATCCTTAAGGCATTTGCCAAAGCAAAGTGGGGATCGCATTACATCGCTGCCAGTGCACTGTCGGGCGAGCACCGTGTGATATTTCTGATCGGCTACGATTCGTTTGCGGCGTGGGAAGCCGATAACAACGCAGTCGCGAAAGATAAGCCGCTTTCCAACGAGCTGGACTCCTTGAGCGCTAAGGACGGGGAGATGCTCTCCGGGACGAGCACGTTGGTGATGACCCTGGAACCCGAGCTGAGCTACAACATCGATGCACCGATTCCGGGCACCCGCTATTTCGATGTGTCAACGCTGCACCTGAAGCCGGGACACGTCGACGAGTATAAGGAACTGCGAAAGATGATCGCCGCAGCCCACAAAACCGCCGCAGTCAAAGAGCATTACGCGGTTTACCGCCTCGTCGCCGGAGGGGCTTCGGGCACCTACATCGTCATAATCCCAATGCACTCGCTCGCGGAAGAGGATCAGTCCGACGACGCCCACGGCAAGGCCTACAAGGATGCTGTCGGTGAGGAAAACCACAAGAAGATCATCGAGTTTGGCCGCGCAGCAGTGGACACCTCGGAAACCAATTTGTTTGCGATCGACACAGGAATGAGCTACCCGCCGGAAGAATGGGTCACCTCGGACCCCGAATTCTGGAATCCACAGCCGGCGGCCGCTCCCGCAAAAACCAAACCGGCGGCGAAAAAGAAAGCGAACTAGCCTGCGCTTTGTAATCGCGCATCTGGATTTCGATCGTCACTGGCATGCACCGCTCGGAGCCCGATCACCTATCGGGTTCCGGGCGATTTTTTCTTGCGGCTGGCGTGCGCGCCCCGTGTCGCGGCGGATCGCCCCTCGACTCCGTATTTTCACGGACCCTTCGCCACGTATTGGCTTTTGTCTTGACTTTGCTCGGGAGCGAACGCTACGCTGCTTTCGATTTCGAGCGTAAGTCTGGGCTCGACGCCGGCCGCAATGGCAGTTTGCGGGTGGACGGCGTTGCGCTCTCAACACTCTTCTTCTCGCTCCGAACGATCGAAAAAAATGACGATTCCCAGGGCCCCTCGCTTCGTAGCTAGATTGTTATCGCTTCAATTCCTGGCGGCTTTCGCGCTGTTTTCCGCGCACGCCGCGCCACCGCGCAAGGTAATCATCGACACCGATCCCGGCACCGACGATGCCGTGGCGCTGCTGCTGGCCCTCAATTCGCCGGAACTGGACGTCCGGGCGCTAACCGTGGTGCCAGGCAACGTCACCGCCGCGCAAGGACTCGAAAACGCGCTGCGTTTGGCTTCGCTGGCGGGCCGCTGCGATGTGCCCATTGCTGGCGGCGCGCAGCATCCCCTTTTCCAAAAACTGGTGACCGCGGAATTTTGGCACGGCCGCAATGGCCTGGGCGACGTCGAATTGCCCGCCAGCAAGTGCCACGCCGATCCACGTTTCGGACCCGACCTGATCATCCAGATGGTCCGCGCAGCTCCGGGCGAAATCACCCTGGTGCCGATCGGGCCGCTCACCAACATCGCGCTGGCCATTCAAAAAGACCCGGGAATCGTGCCGCTGGTGAAGGAAGTGATCCTGATGGGCGGATCGATCTCCGGAGGCAACGTGAACGCAGCGGCGGAAGCGAATATTTTCGGCGATCCCGAAGCGGCGCAGATCGTCTTTCAAGCCGGTTGGCGCTTGACCATGGTCGGTCTCGACGTCGGCAACAAAACTATCTTCACTCCTGCGAACCTCGCCAAACTGGGCCAGACCCACGGCCCAGTCAACGACGCCGCGGTAGGGGTGCTGCGATACATCGTTGACCGCTCGCTTCAGTTCGGCGGTACCGGCGCGGAGATGTACGATCCGCTGGCAGTGGGCCAGTCCATCGATTCTACGATCTTGAAAACCGAGGCGTTTCACGTGGACGTCGAAACCCGCGGCGAATTCACGCGCGGCGAAACCGTAGCCAACCGCCGTAACGAAGTGGAAAGGAACGTCCCGCACGACGGCCATCTATGGATTGAAGGACTCGATAAGGTCGAGCCCAACGTACAGGTCGCTACCGGGGTGGACGACCGCCGCTTCATCGATCTGCTGATTTCGCGGCTGGCCGGAAAGTAGCCAGCTATGCAACATCCCAACAGGGCGCGGCGAAGCTTGCTGAAGACTCTGGGAAGCGCAGCAACCTTAACAGTCGCGTCGAGCTCGTCGCTCTTGGCAGCCACTCTTTTGGAAAGCGAGAATAAACCTGTGCATAGCGTCATACGCCGGCCGTTGCCAATCGGCAGCCCGGTACTCGATAGCCTGGGACCCGCGATCGAAAATTCCCGCGACGTTCATACCCACATCGAAAAGATCGTCGAAGTCGCCGGCTGGATGGCCTACGAGGATCTGCCCATGCCCGAATTCTCGCTGCCGTTCGGCGTCGGCCAAGACCCAGCGATTGCCGTCGACTTCAGTATGGTCGGCGACTGCATCGATTTCGCATTTACCGATTTCAAGACCCACGAGAAATTCCAGGTCGACTACGCCGGGCAACACTGGTCCGATTCCGATGCTATGTTCGCCTGCATCAAGCGCGCGATGGATGCGGGTATTCCTTTCCTCGACGGCACCTACCTGGCCAGAATCACCAAAATGGATTTAGCCGGCCTGTTTCGCGGCAATATCGAAATGCCCATGCTCGATGAACGGGTGGCCATTTTTCACCAGGTGGGCGCGCTGCTAGCTTCGAAGTACGCCGGGCGGTTTTCCAATTTTGTGAAATCGGCATCGCCGCGCTGCTATGACCACGGCAAAGGCCTGGTCGATAAGCTAGTGGCGGAATTCCCACGCTTTCACGACGTCAGCCGCTACGACGGCGCCGAAATAAAGATCTACAAGCTGGCGCAACTCGGGGTGTGGATGCTGTATTCCAGCCTGCATGCCAGCGGCGGATTCAAACTGGAAGATCCCGAAAAGTTGTCCGCGCTCGCCGATTACATCGTTCCCGCCGGACTGCGTCTGCTGAACATCCTCAGCTATTCGCCGGCGCTCGAGAAAACCATCGGCACTTACCAGATGGTTCCGCGCGACAGCACTCAGGAGATCGAGATTCGTGCCCATACTCTCTACGCCACCGCGCTGCTGCGCGAGGAAATCAACAAACTGCGCCCGCACGATCTGCAGGTGATTATTCCGCAGATCGATGCGCGCATCTGGACGCACTATCACACCACGTTCTGGCCCCATCATCTGACCCGGACGATCATGTATTGATTGGGCGATGCGCGAGCGGTTAAGAACTCAGTTATCTGACCAGCGGTGACTCGATGAATAGACCCAAATTGAGCTGGATTGTTGTTGTGCTGCTGATGGTGATGGTTGCATTCCCGGCCGCGGCGCAGGAAAAGCGAAAAGTGATAATCGATCAGGACGCCGCAGGCCCCGGCGGCACGGATATGCAGGCCATTCTTACCCTGATCCAATCGCCGCAGACCGACGTGCTGGGTATCACCGTGCTCACCGGTGATGCCTGGCGGGACGAAGAAGTCCAGCACACCCTGCGCTTGCTGGAAATCATCGGACGCACCGACATCCCGGTAGTGCCCGGCGCGGTCACTCCGCTAGTGAACAGCAAAGAATTCATCGCTCGCTGGGAAACCATCTACGGCAAATTGATCTATCAGGGAGCGTGGAACACCGGCAGGCCGGTGCACCGACCCAGCGAGATTCCACCCATGCCCGAGGGCACTCCGCACATCAAGGCCGCCGACGAGGACGCCGCGCACTTCATGGTCCGCATGGTGCACCAATACCCGCATGAAGTGACCATCTACGCCGCCGGGCCGATGACCGACCTCGCTCTGGCACTGACCATCGATTCCCAGTTTGCCGAGCTGTCCAAGGAACTGGTCCTGATGGGCGGGTCCATCAGCCCGGTCACCGACGATCCTGAGTTCAAATACACCCCGCGCCACGAATTCAACCTGTGGTTCGATCCCGAAGCCAGCCGCCGGGTGTTCCACTCCCACTGGCCGCGCATTGTGGTCACCACCGTGGATATTTCCATAACCACCAAAATGACCCAGGCGCTCATCGATGAAATCGCTAAGGGCAAGTCCGCAGCCGCACAATACACCGTGAAATACGCGCAACCCAACACTCTGTGGGACGAACTCGCCGCGGCGGCGTGGCTCGATCCTTCGATCATCACCAAGAGCGCCCAGCTGTATATGGATGTTTCCACCGATCCCGGAGCATCCTATGGCCAGACCTTAGTGTGGGAACCCGGGAGGCAGCCGGGCCTGGGCGAGCAGCTCGTTGAAGTGCAGCAGGATCTCGACCGCGAAAAATTCTACGAGCTCTTTTCCAGTTTGCTCGCCGGGCCTACACCCGCAGCCAATCACGGGTCGGCCACCAAACACTAGAAGCGGCGCGAGCGAGCTTTTCGCTTGACCCTCCCGCGCCAAGGAATTAAAAACATGCGCTGCCTTTTTAGGCTGTTCGCCCACCGAAAGTCCGGCCCGCGATTGCCTTCCGGCACGATAGCGCGGACAATTGACCGGCCGCGGAGGCGTGGGGTAGCGCCCCGGTCCCGGCTCCTGCTCAGGACGCCGCGTAGCGGACTTAGCCGGGCGCAGCGGGCAAATCGAATCTTTGAATAAGTCAGCAGGGGGACCCATGGCCTCGCAAACGGAAGTGGTCGGAATCGGAAGCTGTACCGTAGATTTTTTTGCCCTGGTTCCTCGTTTGCTCGGGCCGGAAGAAAAGATCAATGCCGACCGCCTCGAGGTTCATGCCGGCGGCGTGACTGCCAACAATCTCACCCAGGTCGCGCGTCTGGGCGCCAAAACCGGATGGCTCGGCCTAATCGGCGACGACGACAACGGCCGCATCATCCAACGCGCTTTCATCGAAGATGACATGGACGTTTCCGGGATCGAAGTGATCCCCGGGCAACTTTCCGGGCTCACCTGGATTCCGGTGGACGCCCACGGCGAGCGCTGCATCTACATGTTCCCCAACGTCACCGGAAGCATCGGCGTGGAAAACGTCCGCACGCGCTTCGCCCCGCACATTCGCCAGGCCAAGCACTTCCATACCGAAGCCTCCCAGCTCAAGCTGCCACCGGTGAGCGAAGCGATGAAAATCGCGCGGGATGCAGGGGTCCGTGTGATATTCGACTTCGACGTTTCTCCCAGTTTTTTTGCGCAATCGGGGCTCGGCAGCGCAGACGATCTCGCCGCTTCCCTGCAAGATGTCGACGTTCTGAAGCCCTGCAAGGCCGCGGCGCGCGAACTCACCGGAAAAACCGATTTCGAGCAGATGGGCGCCGGGCTATTGAAGCTGGGACCCAAGATCGTCGCTATCACCATGGGCGCGGAGGGCTGCCTGATTTGCACTCCCGAGCAAGTCACTCACGTCCCCGCTTTCGCTCCGGAAGTAGTCGATACTACTGGCGCGGGTGACGCTTTCATGGGCGGCCTTTCCTACGGACTGCTCCAGAATTGGGATCCCGGACGCGTGGGCCTGTTCGCCAACGCCTGCGCCGCGCTGTGCTGCACCAAGGTGGGCGCGCGCGCCATGGCCAAGCGCGAAGAAGTGGTCGAATTTATTCGCACGAAGAGTCCCAAAGGCGCGCCGGCGTTCTGAACGCGCAAGAAAAAGTTTTGTTGCCCAGGAGGCATGGCTGCCATGTTTACGCCACAAAGTTTCAATCTCGCATTGCTCATGATGGTCGCCACCGCGTTCTGCTGGGGATCATGGGCCAACACCTACAAGGGCGTAAAAAATTACCGCTTCGAGCTTTTCTATTGGGACTATGCCGTCGGCATTTTTCTGATCTCGGTGATTCTGGCATTCACCATGGGCAGCACTGGCCACGATGCCAACAGTTTCCTGAATAACGTCCGTTTCGCGGACACTTCCAACATCGTCTCCGCCATGCTCGGCGGTGTGGTTTTTAATCTCGCCAATTTGCTGCTGGTCGCCGCCATCGACATGGCCGGACTGGCCATCGCCTTCCCCATCTCCATCGGCATCGCCTTGGTGGTAGGCGTGGTCACCAGCTACCTGCTCCAGCCGCGCGGCAACGCCGTGATGCTCGGCGCCGGGGTGGCCTGCGCGTTCGTCGCGGTGGTGCTCGACGGCAAGGCCTACGGCCAATTGGCAGCAGCCAGCCAGCACGCGTCGAAAAAAAGCATCGTGGTGTGCATCGTGTCCGGCGTCCTGATGGGTATCTGGGCGCCGTTCGTTACTCGCTCGATGACCGTTGGCAACACCCTTGGGCCCTACAGCGTCGCCGTGTTTCTTACCCTGGGTGCGCTGCTCTCTTGCTTCGTGTGGAATATCTACTTCATGAAAAAGCCGCTGGTGGGCGAACCGGTCGCCTTTTCCGGTTTCTTCACCGCGCCGGCGAGCGGACACATGCTGGGCTTGTTGGGCGGGGCGATCTGGGGACTAGGAACGGTCTTCAATCTGGTCGCCGCAAGTTTTTCCGGTGTGGCGATTTCTTACGCGATCGGACAGTCCGCGCCGATGGTCGCCGCGTTGTGGGGGGTGTTGGTCTGGAAGGAATTCGCCGGCGCGAACCGCGCCGCACGGGCCTACCTCGCGCTGATGTTCGTCTTCTACGTTCTGGCTATCATCCTGATCTCCCGCGCCTACACCGCCTAGTGGTGCCCGAGCCACTCCTGGCAGCGGGGCCCTCGACATTGAATCTCTCCCATCCAAATGCGAGGGCATGCTCTCACCAAGTCCGGAGCGTCGTAACCGGCGCGGTAGCAACGCCGCCCGCCTCGTTGTATTCTCTCGTGCGTGCAACGCACCGCTACCAGGTCTCCCACCGCCGGCCTATTTCTCGGCCTGATCATCACCCTGGCCGCGGTGATCACCTACTCGTGGTACATCACCCATCAGATATCGGGCCTGCGCGCACTGCAGAATAATCTGGTCGACCGCAATCGCAAGGATTCCTTGCAGCTCCTGCGCGTGCAGAACGACCTGAATTCCCTGGCTTTGGCCATGCGTGACATGCTCGACAACGACGAGCCTTATCCGGTCACCGCTTGGTCCGCTCAATTCCAGAGAATTCATTCCGATCTCGATGACGCCCTAAAGATTGAGGAAAACCTCAGCGGCGCCCATGGCACGATCGAGCAGCGCCAGATTCTGGAAACATCGTTCCGCCAATTCTGGGACGCGGTCGACCGCACCTTCACGCTGGCTCGCGACGGCCACGAAAAAGACGCCCGCGACCAGATTCGCTTTTCGCTGCAAGCCCGCATCGCCTCGCTGAATACCGCGGTCTCCCGCTTGCTGGTGCAAAATAACGAAAGCGAAGATCAGGCCGCGCAGCAGGTAAGCGTGATCTACCAACGCGTGCAGCGGCAGGTGTATCTCTTCCTGTCCGCCACCCTTGCCGCCATTTTCCTCACCAGCCTGTATTCCATCATCTGGAACCGCAGCCTGTTCGCGCAACTCGCCTCGCTGTCCGAACAGCGCAGCGAACTCGCCCAAAAGCTCATCTCGACCCAAGAATCGATTCTGCGGTACATTTCTCGGGAGTTGCATGACGAATTCGGCCAGATATTGACGGCGGTGGGGTCCATGCTCGGACGTGTCGGCCGGCACGTGCCGCTGGATTCCCCGGTGCACGCGGACTTACACGAAATTCAAGGCATCGCTCAAACCACGCTGGACCACGTGCGCAGCCTTTCGCAATCGCTGCATCCGGTGATGCTGGAAGAGACCGGCCTGGAGAGCACCATCGATTGGTACATCGCCACCGCCGAAAAACAGCTAGACATTCGAATTCAGTACGAGAAATCGGGCCAGCGATTTCCGGTGGACCCCCGCGCCGGGATTCACATCTATCGGGTGCTGCAGGAGGCGCTGAACAACGTCGCGCGCCACTCCGGGGTGCGCGACGCGCTGGTCGCGCTGCGTTATCATCCCGAGGCGCTCGAGCTTACCATCGAAGATCGTGGAAAGGGCCTGGTGGTGACGCCGGCACAGCCCGGAATCGGCCTGGTAGCCATGCGCGAACGCACCGAATTGCTCGATGGCCGCATCGAAATCGAACGCCCCGAAAGCGGCGGTACGCGGATTCGCCTGCAAGTTCCGCGCAAAGCCCTGGGCGAAAAACAGGAAGCCTATGCCTGATAAAATTTCAGTACTGCTGGTGGACGATCACAGTCTGGTGCGCACCGGATTTCGCCGCATCATTGAAGACGAACCGGATCTGATGGTGATCGGCGAAGCCAGCTCCGGTGAAGAAGCCGTGCGCGTGGCCAAAGAGCTCCAGCCGAAGGTTATCGTCATGGACTGCGCGTTGCAGGGCATGAGTGGATTGGCGGCCACCCGCATCATCCTGGAAAAATCGCCGTCCATTGCGGTGCTGGTTCTCAGCATGCACTCCGAAGAGACCCTGGTCCGCCAGGCATTCGACGCCGGCGCGCGCGGCTACATTTTGAAGAACGCCGTCGATGTCGACCTGGCCAGCGCCATCCGCCACGTCGCCGCCGGAGACACCGTCCTTGCTCCGCAGCTCGCCCGCCCGACCGCATTGAAGGGCGAGCGGGCCTCCGCCCTCACGCCGCGCGAACTGGAAATTTTGCAACTGATCGTCGACGGTAAATCGAATAAGGAAATCGCGGATGACCTGGGGTTGAGCGCCAATACCGTCGCGGTGCATCGCGCCAACATCATGGACGCGCTAGGAATTCACAAGACTGCTGAGCTGGTGGTCTACGCGATCCGCAATGGCCTGGTAAACATCGCGTGAATCGCCGGTCGTTCCTGCAAAGCGTCGCGGGCGCGGCCCTCGCGGGGCCCTGGACAGTTCCATTTCACGCCGGCGCACTCGACGCGCTCCTGCCGCAGCAACCTGCGTCCGCGCAACCCTCGTTCCGGTTCACTGATGTGACCCAAGCCGCGGGAATCCAGTTTCGCCACAACAATGGCGCGTTTGGCGGCAAGCTGCTACCCGAAACTTTGGGGTCGGGCTGTGCGTTTTTAGATTACGATGCGGATGGATGGCAGGATATTTTGCTGGTCAACGGAATGGGCTGGCCCGGCCACAAGCAGCAAACCTCTACGCTAAAATTGTATCGCAACAATCGCAACGGGACCTTCACCGACGTTACCCATGCCGCGGGTCTCGACGTCGAAATGTACGGCATGGGCGTGGCCGTCGGCGATTACAACAACGACGGGCTCCCCGACATCCTGATCACTTGCGTGGGCCAGAACCGCCTGTTCCGCAACATCGGCAAAGGCGCGTTCGTCGACGCCACCCGCGCCAGCGGCCTGAGTGGACGCCAAGCCATGAGCACATCGGCGCTATGGCTTGATTACGATCGCGACGGCCTGCTCGATTTATTCGTGTGTAACTACGTGAAGTGGTCCGCCGAGCATGACGTTTTCTGCAGCCTGGACGGCAAGCACAAATCCTACTGCACCCCGGAAGCCTATCGCGGCGAGACCTGCTGGCTGTTTCACAATCGCGGGAACGGAACGTTTGAGGACGTCACCGCGAAATCCGGAATTTTCGATAGCAGCTCGAAATCGCTCGGTGTGGCCATGCTTGATTACGATCACGACGGCTGGCCCGATCTGCTGGTCGCCAACGACACCCAGCCCAACAAGCTTTATCGCAATTTGCATGACGGCACGTTTCGCGATGTCGCCGTCGAAGCCGGACTGGCCTTCAGTACCGAAGGCAAGGCCCGCGCGGGTATGGGCGTTGACGCCGCCGATTTCGATAACTCTGGCACACCCGGCGTGGCCATCACCAATTTCGACAACGAAATGATCGGGCTGTATCGCTCCATTGGCAACCACGCCTATCAAGATGTGGCTTCGCAGGCCGGGATCGGCGCCGCCTCGAAAAATACTCTGGGCTTCGGCTGCGCATTTTTCGATGCCGGCCTCGACGGCAGTCTCGATCTCGCGGTGGCCAACGGACACATCGACGAAACCGTTCGCAACATCCGCGGAAACGTCGGCTACGCCCAGCCGCCGCAGTTTTTCCTGAATAATGGCCACGGACGATTCGCCGACGTCGCCGCCGCACTCGGCGCTGACTTCGCCAGCCCCAAAGTCGGCCGCGGACTTGCCTACGGCGATTTTGACCGCGACGGCGACCTCGACCTTCTGATCACCACCAATAACGGCCCGGCCTATCTCTACCGCAACGATCAGGGCGTCAAGAACCACGGCATCCGATTCCATCTGGTGGGCACGCAATCGAACCGCGATGCCATCGGTGCAGTGGTGCGCGTCGAAGCTGGTGGCGTTACCCAGTCGCGCACGGTAAAAAGCGGATCGAGCTACCTTTCCCAATCCGAGTTGCCGGTAACTTTTGGTTTGGGCCAGCGCGATCGCATTGACCGAGCGGTGATCGAATGGCCTAGCGGACGGACCGAAGAATTCAAGAATCTAGGGGCAGGCCAGCTATACGAATGCATTGAATCGAAAGGACATACGTCTCGCGGCACCTTCTAGCAGCTTGCCGCCGTATCCGCCATTGCCGCGCTTAGTACTTACCCATTATTGCGCCGCGTGGGGGCATCGGTAGAATGCTTATCACACGCTCTCGCGAGCCCCTAAAGGCGCGTCGAGGCACTCATCAACACCCCCCAGCAGGCGCCGTTCGAACTTATTGGCCCCGGTCAGCCGCACAGCCGGCCGGGGTAGCCTGCCTTCCAACATTCGGAGTGGTTCGAGTACCGTTGAATCGACTGCGCGCCATCGCCGATTGCCGATCAACTGAGCGAGTATCGCTCCTCTCGTTTTTACCACGTTGTGTTCCGATCACTGGTGTAAGAGAGGGGCAAGGATTGGTTGACTCGAAAGCGCTTCGCAAACGATGATGTTGCGCATGCCATCGCGCCATCGTCTGGCTTGGATCGCTTCCGTTATTTTCGCCGCCGCGATTCCACTCGCTGCAGCCATCCTGACCTCCCATTTCCCTAGCCTCGCGCAAGATTCCCAAGGCTCCGCCGCAGCCCCGTCCGAAGCCATTCGCTTGAATAACCTCGGGGTCGCTTACATGGACCGCCAAGAGACCGAGAAAGGCCTCTCATACTTTCAGAAAGCCACGGCGGCCGATCCCACGCTAGTGGTAGCGCGAGTGAATGAAGGAATCGGGCTGGTCAACGCGCAGCGCTTGGACGAGGCGCGCAAGCTGCTGAACGAAGTGGTCGCCAAGGATCCGCAAAACACCCGCGCGTGGTACAACCTGGGTTTGATTGCGAAGTCGGAAGGCAAATCCGACCAGGGCATCGAGGCATTTCAGCACGTCGTTCAAATCGATCCCGCCGATCCCGACGCGCAGTATTTTCTCGGCGTGATGTACGCACAGAAGCAACAGTATCCCCAGGCCATCGAATGCTTCGAGCGCGCCATTGCACTGAATCCTTTTCATGCCTCCGCTGAGTTTGGCGACGCCCAGGCTTATCAGCGTTCCGGCAAAACCGCGGAATCGAAAGCCCACCTCGAGCGCTTCCAGCACATCAACGCCACCAAGATCGGCAAGCCCATGAGCTTGATCTATGGCGAACAGGGAAAATATTCGCTGGCCGAACAAATCGTGTCGGCGGCGATGACCGTTCCGCCCGCTATCGCGGTGCAATTTGTCGATGCCACCAAGACTGCCGGTCTGCCTACGGCCAGTGGCGTGTCGGCGAATGGAAACCCGCCGGCGGATGCAATTGGCTCCGGCGCGTGCGTTTTCGATTTCGATGGCGATGGACTGCCTGACGTTTTTCTCGCTAACGCGAATGGTGACGGAAAACCGGCGCTGCTCCGCAATACCTCCGGTGGCCACTTTGTTGACGTGACCGCTGCCTCCGGCTTGAAGATCGATGCTGCCGGAATTTCCTGCGCCGCCGGCGACTTCGACAACGACGGCAAACCAGACCTCGCCATTGGATCGGCAACCGGCGTCCGCCTGTTTCACAACCAAGGCGCTGGAAAATTTACTGACGTCACCGAAGCCGCCGGGATTCACTCCACCGCCGCGGTAATCGGCTTGACCTTCGTCGACTACGATCACGACGGCGACCTGGACTTGATGGTCGCTCACGCGGAAGCGCCGGGAGAATTGTGGCGTAACAATGGCAACAGCACGTTTACCGTCTGGACCGATGAATCCGGACTCGCCGCCGCTGGTAACACCGTAGCCGCGCTCGGCAGCGACATCAACAACGACCGCGCCGTCGATCTGGTTACCACTGAAAGCGGCAAAGATCCCGTGATTTATTTCAATCCCCGCGAAGGCCGCTTCCCTTCCGCGAAGCCCTGGGGATCGGCTATGCCATCCGCCGCTGTCGCCGTGGCCTCTCTCGATTTCGACAAAGATAACTGGATGGATTTGGCCTTCACTCATGCCGCAGCACCTGGCCTCAGCCTTTGGAGGAATCACGACGGGAAGACTTTCGACGCGGTAAAACTGCCCAAGCTGAATTGGGCGCACGGCTACGGCGTCGCCGCGCTCGACTTCGATAACGACGGCTGGATCGATCTGGTAGCAGTTGGAGTAGACGCCGCTGGCGCCGGACACGTCGCGCTGCTCCGCAATGAAGGCTCGGCCGGATTCGTCGACGTAACCAAAGCTGTGGGGCTCGCAGAGCTAACCCTCTCGCATCCGCGCGCGATCGTCCCGTTCGATTACGACCGCGACGGCGCGACCGACCTGCTCATAACCCAAGCGGGCGGGCCGCCGATTCTGCTGCACAACGTGGGCGGCAACAAAAATAATTGGATACGCTTGGGGCTGAAAGGGGAAGCGGACAGCAAGACTGCCTTCGGCACCAAAGTGGAAGTCTACGCGGGAGCGCTGCGCCAGAAATGGGAGTTCACCGGCCCGGCGGGCTACCTGGGCCAGAGCGATACCGAAATTATCGCCGGCCTGGGCGCGGCGAAAGAAGCGGACGTGGTGCGCTTGCTGTGGCCTACCGGAGTGCTGCAGGATGAACTATCCATCGCTGCCGGCGCCAGGCCCGAGATCGTGGAACTGGATCGCCGCGGAAGTTCGTGCCCGATTCTTTTCGCCTGGAATGGCAGCAAATTTGAATTCATTTCCGATATCGCCGGTCCCGGAATCGTGGGTCACTGGATCGGGCCCAACCAGCGTAATATTCCGAATTCCGCGGAATATCTCAAGGTGGATGGATCGCAAGTTTCGGCGCAAAACGGAAAATTGCGTTTCCGCTTGATTGAACCAATGGAGGAGCTCGATTACGTCGACCAGGTGAGGTTGCTGGCCATCGATCACCCTGCCGGTGTCGAGGTCTATCCCAACGGCCATTTCTACAGCAATCCGCCGTTCCCGCAGTTCAAAGTGATTGCCACGCAAGGGGCGCGGCTGCCGGCTGGCGCGTGGGACGCACAAGGGCACGACTTGCTGCCGCTATTGAAAGATCGCGACCGCAAATACGTTACCGATTTTCCGCTGCAGCCCTACGTGGGATTTGCCGGCCTGCACTCGCTGGAGCTCGATCTCGGTCCGTGGGATTCCGCACAGCCCTTGCGCCTGATCCTCGATGGCTTCACCGACTATTACTCGGCGAGCTCCATTTACTCCGCGTGGCAGGCTGGGATCACGCCGATCCCGCCGTACCTCGAAGCGCAAGACGCATCCGGAAAATGGGTGCGCGTGATCGACGATATGGGCTTTCCCGCCGGCCTCGCGCGCACCATGGTCGTTGACCTCACCGGAAAAGTTCCCGTCGGGACGCGCCGCATTCGCATCCAGACCAACCTGCGCGTCTACTGGGATCGTATCCGCATCGATAATTCCCCGGCCGATCCGCCGTTCCACACCAACGCCGTCCCGCTCGCCGCCGCCGATTTGCGTTTCCGCGGCTACCCGCGCGTGCTGGAAGGTAATCCGGTGGACGACCTGAAATATATCTACGAAGACGTCAGCCTGACCGGCCCGTACACGCGCCAAGCCGGAAACTACACCCGCTACGGCGACGTGCGGGCGTTGCTAACCGGCGTAGACGAAAAATACGTCATCCTAGGTTCCGGCGATGAGATCGCCGTGGAATTCGATTCCTCAGCCCTCGGCCATCCGCCCGCAGGCTGGCAACGCGACTATTTCTTCTTCGCCGACGGCTTCGACAAGGACATGGATTTTTACGCCGCCTACGGTGACACCGTCGCGCCCTTGCCCTTCCACACCCTGCTACCCTTCCCCTATCCCGCCGGCATTGGCTATCCCACCGACGCCGATCACTTAAACTATTTTCTCGAGTACAACACCCGCGCCGTCTCCGGCCCCGCCGGCAACAGTTTCCAGTTCCACTATCCTTCGCCGCAGTAGCGCGTCACACAGTCCGAGTCGTCGCCTCAATTCTGCCGCCGCCCGGTAATTCGCCTCGCGAGCTCCAGCGATTTCGTTGGGATAATTGATGCAACCGATCTTAGACCGTGCAAGCGCAGTCTCATGGGCGGGGATTATAGCCCTTTCGGGAAGTATGTGAGCGGTGGGAAGGCGGTGCCGCGACGGGGCCGCCGCGCTTTGACTTCCACCTGGGAATCAGCTAAATTCAGTTTTTCTTGGTAGAGGCGCGGGAGCCAACAGTACTCCGGGACGCAGTTCCGATTCGCTTCGGATCCGGACGAAAGGGGTCTGCAAGCACCTCCCGCCGAAACCGCCGGAAGAGCGAGCTTCCCGGCGATTGGCAGACGATTCCAAGGATCGTCTACTGTCATCCGCAATTCGGATGGAGCGCTATCGGGAAGCGAAGAGCACGCGCTCCACGTCTCGCGGCCTCTCCTTCCCGCACCGCCCCCTCCCAGACTGGAACCCATGAAAATATTTGAGATGACCCGGCGTCTCGTCGACGTCGAATCGATCAGCCACAACGAAGGCGCGGTTGGCGAGCTGATATTCGAGTTGCTTTCAGAATTGGCGGGGCGCACCAACGGCCGCGTGGAACGGATGCTGGTCGCCGAGAAACGCTTCAACGTACTCGCTTGCTGGGGCGAACCGGTGGTCACTCTGTCCACCCACATGGATACCGTGCCGCCGTTTTTCGCTTCGCGCGAGGACGATGAATTCATCTACGGGCGGGGTGCGACCGACGCGAAAGGGATCATCGCGTCAATGTTCGCGGCCGGGGAGAACCTTGCGGTGAGCGGAGTGCGAAACTTCGCCCTGCTGTTTGTGGTGGGCGAAGAAAAAAGACAGCGCGGGCGCGAAAGTGGCGGCGGGGTCACCTCGCGGATCGCAGTACGTGATCAACGGCGAGCCCACGGAAAACCGTCTGGCGCTGGGGTCCAAGGGCATCCTGCGATACGACCTGATCGCCCGCGGGAAAATGGCCCATTCCGCCTATCCGGAACTGGGCGAGTCGGCCATCGAACACATGATCGATGTTCTGCAGGATATCCGCCGGATTCCGCTGCCGCACGATCCAGTGCTCGGCCCCGGCACCGTGAATATCGGCACGATTTCGGGCGGCCGTGCGCCCAACGTGATTCCAGACTATGCGCGGGCCGAAATTCTGTTCCGAATCGTCGGTCCAGCCGACTCCATTCGCGACGCGATGACCCGAGCGGTTGCCGGCCGGGCGGAAATGAAAGAGGTGCTGCACATTCCGGCAATTCGGCTCGGCGGGCTCGATGGCTTCGCCACCACGGTGGTCGCCTACACCACCGATGTGCCCATTCTCGCGGAATCGTGGGGGCAGCCTTTCCTGCTCGGACCGGGGACGATCCATGTGGCCCATTCGCCCGATGAGCGGGTCGCCAAACGCGAACTGGTGGAGGCCGCGGAGATCTACGCCCGGCTGGTGAACCAGCTTCTCTCCGCCGATGGAGCGGGAGCGGACTAGATGAATCTGGCCATCGTCGGTTACGGCAAAATGGGGCGGCGAATCGAGCAGCTTGCGCCGGAGTACGGCTTTACCGTCGGATTGAAGATCGGCCGCGACGATGGCGCGGCCGATCGCTTTACGAAAGAGAAATTTCAGGGGATCGACGCAGCGGTGGAATTTTCCACCCCCGCGGTATGCGTTGAAAACGCCGAGCGCCTCGCGGCGCTGGGCGTAAACACGGTGATAGGCACCACCGGCTGGCTGGACCGCGTCGACCACCTCCGCAGCGTGGTGCAGCGCAGCGGTACCGCGCTGGTGTGGGGACCGAATTTTTCAGTGGGCGCGAGTGTTTTTATGGAAATCGTCGGGACCGCCGCGCGGCTGCTGGCCTCCGAAGCGGATTACGGCGCGTGGGCCTGGGAAATCCATCACGCTGCGAAAAAGGATGCGCCGTCCGGAACGCTGCGAAACATGCTTCGCGAAATCGAGAAAAATGGCTATTCGCGCGAAGTAAACGTAGCCGCGAACCGGGCCGGTTGGCAGCCGGGTACGCACGAGCTGGGATTCGATTCCCCGGACGACAGCATCACCCTGCGCCACACCGCGCGCAGCCGTGACGGCTTCGCGCGCGGCGCCTTGCGCGCCGCCCGCTGGACGAAAGGCAAAAAAGGTTTCTACGAATTCCGCGACATCCGAGCAGAGCTGGGCCGGTAAGCCCGAGCGCGGCGCAGGTGAGTGTTTTGATCTAGTAGTTGAAGGTGGGTGCCCCACACGTCGGTTTTACGTGTGGGGTTCTTGACTCACGGTTCAACTGTTCCCCGCTTTTTGGGGAAGGGTGGGCGTAAAGACCTCGGAGTTCCATGAGTCACGCCAGTCGTCACGAGGAGGTAACGATGTTCACAGGATGCGGAACCGCCTTAGTCACTCCATTCAATCGCGATCTAACCCTGGATGAACCGACGTTGCGCCGCCTGATCCGCCGCCAGATCGACGCCGGAATCCATTTTCTAGTCCCCTGCGGCACCACCGGCGAAAGCCCCACGCTCACCCACGCGGAACATCTACGGGTAGTAGAAATCTGCCTGGAAGAAGCGCAAGGAAAAACTCCGGTCCTAGCCGGCGCCGGCGGCTACAACACCGCCGAAGTGATTGCCCTGGCGCAAGAACTCGAACGCCTGGGCGTGCAAGGCATCCTCTCGGTCACGCCGTATTACAACAAGCCCACTGCCGAAGGCGTCTACCAGCATTACCAAGCCATCGCCGCCTCCATCCGCATTCCAGTGATCGTCTACAACGTGCCCGGCCGCACCAACGTCAATGTGGCCGCAGATACTCTGGTCCGCCTCGCGGAAATGGATAACATCGTCGGAGTGAAAGAAGCCTCCGGCGCCATATCGCAGATCGTTTCGATTCTGAATCGCGTGCCGGAGAACTTCGTGGTGCTCTCCGGCGACGACGCCATCACCCTGCCCCTGATGGCGCTGGGCGGCCGTGGCATAATTTCCGTGGCCTCGAACGTCATTCCCAGCGAGATGGCGCGGCTGGCAGAATTATGTCTCGCGGACGATTTCGCGGCAGCACGCACACTTCATCGCACGCTCCTTCCGTTGATGGAAATCAATTTTATCGAGACCAACCCAATCCCGGTAAAAGCGTCGATGGGCCTGATGGGCCTTCTGGAACCGGTCTTTCGCTTGCCTCTGGTTCCTCCCGCGCCCGAAAATCTAGAAAAAATCCGCACCTTGCTAAAATCGCGCGGGATGATTGAAGGAAAGTATGCTGCCGTCAGAAATTGAACAGCTCTACAACGAAAAGCCGGAACAATATTCGGAAAAGCAGTTCCAATTATTCGACGCGTTCAAAAGCGCGTTGAATCGAGGAAGCATCCGCGCCGCCGTTCCCGACATCGCCAGCGCGAGCGGCTGGCGCGTGAACGACTGGGTAAAAAAAGGCATCCTGGCCGGGTTCCGCATGGGCCGCATCGTGGACTACTCAGTCGGCGACGGCTCCGCGGGAGGAAAACAAATTCCCTTCTTCGACAAGTCCACCTACCCGCCGCAGAAAATCACCCTCGACAGCGGCGTGCGCATCGTCCCCGGCGGCTCCAGCATTCGCGACGCCTGCCACATCGGCAAAGGAGTGATCTGCATGCCGCCGATGTTCGTGAACGCCGGCGCCTACGTCGACGAAGGAACGATGATCGATTCGCACGCCCTGGTCGGCAGTTGCGCGCAGGTGGGCAAGAATTGCCACATCTCCGCGGCAGCGCAAATTGGCGGCGTGCTAGAACCGGTGGGTGCGCTCCCCGTAATTATTGAAGATAACGTCTTGGTCGGAGGTCAGTGCGGGATCTACGAAGGTGTGATCGTGAAAGCGCGCGCCGTACTCGGCACCGGCACCATCCTGAACGCGTCGACACCAGTCTACGATCTGGTAGCCGGCACGATCCACTCGGCCCATGCAGGCCTTCCATTAATCATCCCGGAAGCAGCAGTCGTAGTGCCAGGCTCCCGCGCCGTCTCGCAAGCGCAAGGAAAAGCGTGGGGCCTCGCCCTCTACACTCCAGTAATCGTCAAATACCGCGATTCCAAAACCGACGCCCGCATCCAAATCGAAGACCTACTCCGTTAAGATTTTGAATGAGCTGTTGAAGGTGGGTGCCCCAGTCGTCGGTTTTAGGTGTGGGGGTTTGATTTGTCGCCGTTGCTTTTCGGCGCCTACTCCACCGAACCAAACGTCTTCACATCCTCCGGCGCATCCACCAACTCCACCGGCCCCTTCCCCTGCACCTGCACCCGAATCTGCTCGACGATGTCCGGATTGGCCAGCGTAGTGATGTCTCCGACCGGGGTACGATTGGAAATCGCCGCGAGCACCCGCCGCATCAATTTCCCCGACCGCGTCTTGGGCATATCCGGCACAATCTGCACCGCACGCGGCCGCGCGATTTTCCCAATCATAGTTTCGATCGTACGCACCACCCGCTCGGCAATATCCTTATGGCTGGCAGTAGCCCCCGGACGCAACGAAACGTAAATTTCCGGCACGCGCCCCTTGATCTCGTCCACCACCGGCACCACCGCCGCCTCGGCAATCTCCGGAATCGTCAAGCATGCCGACTCAAGTTCCTTGGTCCCCAAGCGATGCCCGGCCACATTAATTACATCGTCGACGCGCCCGAGAATTCGAAAATATCCATCCGCGGCCAGCAGCGCCCCATCCCCTGCAAAGTAAGGCCAGTCGCGCCAATCTTTGCTCGCTGGATTCTTGCAATACTTCGAGTAGTATTGCCGCGCAAACCGCTGGCGATCTCCCCAAATAGTTTGAATGATTCCAGGCCACGGATTGCGGATACAAATGTTGCCCGCTTTCCCCGCACCGGCCGGAATTTCCTCGGCATTTTCGTCGTAAATCACCGGATAAATCCCCGGAACCCCGGGCCCCGCGCTGCCGGGCTTCATGGGATGAATGGCAGGCGTAGTACTGCACATGAATCCGCCCGTCTCGGTCTGCCAGAAAGTATCGACGATCACCGCTTCGCCTTTCCCTACCACCTGGTAATACCATCGCCACACTTCCGGCTCGATCGGCTCCCCCACCGTAGTCATATGCTTGAAATGGAAATCGAATTTCTTAGGTTCGTCCGGTCCAGCCTTACGCAGCATGCGAATCGCCGTCGGCGAAGTGTGAAAAATATTCACGTTCAGCCGTTCCGCTATGCTCCACGGCCGCGACGCGTCAGGATAGTTCGGCACTCCCTCAAACAAGACGCTGGTGGCCGCCAGCGCCAGCGGTCCGTAAACGATATACGAGTGCCCGGTGATCCACCCGATGTCCGCCATGCACCAGTACACATCTTCCGGGTGAATATCTTCGATATATTTGGAAGTCCCGGTCACGTACGCCAGATACCCGCCGGTGCGATGCTGGCAACCCTTGGGCTTACCGGTGGTGCCACTGGTGTACATCAGAAATAGAGGATCTTCCGCGTCCATCCCGACTGGCTCGACTTTCGCGCCGCGATATTTCTGCAAAACCTCATCCATAAAGAAATCGCGGCCGGCCACCATGGCCGCAGCAGAACCATATTTCCCGGGGTAGCGGCGCCAGACCAGCACCTTATCGATATTTTGCCCTTCACGCGCAGCGGTTTCGCAGGCGATGTCCGCGGACGCTTTGTGGTCGATCAATTTTCCGCCGCGATAGTAACTGTCGGAGTAGATCAGCACGCGGCTGCCGCTGTCCGCCGCGCGGGTACCGCAAGCTTCCCCGCTGAATCCGCCGAAGACCACCGAGTGGATCACTCCCAGGCGCGCGCAGGCCAACATAGTCACCGGCAGCTCGGGCACCATGGGCATGTGGATGGTCACGCGGTCGCCCTTTTTCAGCCCGGCGAAATCACGCAGCAGCGCCGCCGTTTCATTCACCCGGCTGTAGAGTTCCTGATAGGTGATGGCCACGATCGCTTCCGATTCCGGCTCCGCCACGAAGGTAAACGCGGCTTTGTTTTTGTGGAGCGGCAGATGGCGGTCGACGCAGTTGTAACAGGCATTCAGCTTGCCGCCCACGAACCACTTCCAGTAGGGAGGATCGCTGGTATCCAATACGGTGTGCCAGCGCTCGGACCACGTGAGCAAGTCGGCATACTCGGTGAAGCAATCAGGAAAGTGTTTTTCGTCGAAGCGCCGTGCCATCGAGGAATCGGCGAGATTGGCCTGCGCAACGAACTCGGGGTTTGGCGGGTAGATCTTTTCTTCCTGCCAGTGACTCTCAATCTGCGCTTCGCCTGCGTTCTGGATATCGCTCAAGTGGACGGCTCCTGGTCGTTGCTGAAGCCATCTTCGCTCCCCGCTCTTGTGCAGTCAATTTCGATCAGCGGAGGTGTTGCGAGCTGGCTCGGACTCCGGCCGTGGGCAGCAACGATTTGGCAGGTTGATGGCGGAGCGAAGCGTCCAATAATTCAATCATATGAACCACGGGCAGATGCTGGCCGGCGCGAGCCATTCCCGCCTGAAGCTGCAGCAAGCAGCCTGGATTGCTCGAAGCGATCAGCTGCGCGCCGGTCCCCAGGCAATTCTTCACCTTGCGGTCCCCGAGTTCCCGCGCGGGAACCGGTTCCATCATGTTGTAGATTCCCGCCGAACCACAGCAAATCGCCGATTCGGGCACTTCGAGAATCTCCAGTCCAGGAATAGTGCCCAGCACTTCCCGCGGAGCCGACCGCACCCCTTGCGCGTGCTGCAAGTGGCAGGCGTCATGATAGGCCACGCGCAACGCTAGAGGACCGCGCTCCGCGCGTGGCGGAAGCATCGCCAGCACTTCGGAAATGTCTTTGCAGCGCACCGCAAAATCCGCTGCCTTACTGGCGTATTGCGGATCGTCGCGAAGCTGGTAGCCGTAATTCTTCAGATTCGATCCGCACCCGGCGGCATTGGTCACGATCACGTCGACGTGGTCGGCGGCGAACGCATCGATCAGGGCTCGGGCCCGATCGAGGCCTTCCTTCTCCCATCCCGAATGCATCATCAGCGAGCCGCAGCAGCCCTGCGCGGGCGGCATAATCACTTCGCAGCCTTCCGCGGCCAGCACGCGCGCGGTAGCCGCGTTGACATCGCTGAAAAACACACTCTGCACGCAACCCAGCAGCAATCCCACGCGCAGCCGCTGTTCGCCCTGCGCCGCCACTTGTGCCGGCATGCGCGCGGACGCAGCCGGCCGGGTGAGATCGGGCAAGAGCGATTCCATCGCCCGAAGCCTCTCCGGGAGAATCCGGGAAATGCCCAACGAGCGCGCCAGCGACTGCAACCCAGAGCGCTGGTAGAGCCACAGGAATTTCGCCATCACCCGCAGCCGCCCGGTATTCGGGAATAGCGACAGGATCATAGCGCGCAGGATGCGCTCGGAAAGTCGCGGAGAGTAGTTGCGCACGATCTGCGCGCGGGTGGACTCAAACAGCTTGTCGTACTTCACCCCGGACGGGCACGCCGTCATACACGCCATGCAGCCCAGGCAGCTATCGAAATGCTGGACGAAGGGTTCCTCCAACTGGACCAGCCCCTCGCTGGCCATTTTCATCAAGTAGATGCGGCCACGCGGTGAATCCATTTCCTCGCCCCACAGCGAATAGGTGGGGCAGGTGGGCAGGCAGAAGCCGCAATGAACGCACTCGTCGATCAACTTTGCCGGTGGTGGATGGTGCGAGTCGAATGCCGAGCAACCCGCCGAATTCTTCGGCGCCGCAGCGATTTGAATTCCCTGATGCGCGGCCATCAAATGCCTCCCACGAATCGCCCGGGATTCAGAATCCCGTGGGGATCGAGTTGCTGTTTCACCGCGCGCATCAGCGGCAGCGCGTCGCCCGGATCACCCCAGGAGTCGATGCGCCGCTTGATTCCCAGCGGCGCAGAAAGCACCACCAGCGAGCCACTGGATTTTTCGGCGTGAGGGCGCAATCGGGTCAGCGTATCCACCAGTTGAGATTCGTCCCCTTCGATCCGCAGTAAACCGACGCCCAGGCTCTGAAAGATTAGTTCCCACCAGATTGATTGTGCCGCTTTGCACGATTCGACCGCCGCACAAAAATTCGCCAGATCCATGGGCAGGACGCTTATCTTCACCACCGCGCGAGGCCTGCCCCTTTCTTCCCACAACGATTGCCGCGTGCTCCAACAGCCGGAAGGATCGGCGGATTGCAAATCTGCGGCAATCGAGCGCAGTTCTCGGTCTTGGGCGGCGATGCCCTCGGGTGTTCCTTCCCACAACAGATCGAGACGATAATTCCCTTCCCCGTTGGCGCGAACCTGCAGCGCCGTGTAGCTCAAGTTCGAATCGCGCAGCGCATTCATCCGCGCGCAGATTTTCCCCAGGGAGTCCGAGGCAAAACTCACGCTGCGCGACTCGCGTGGAAGTCCATGCAGACGAAACACCGCCTGGGTAATCACCCCCAACGTGCCGAGTGCTCCAGTGTTGAGCTTCGGCAGATCGTAGCCCGCTACGTTCTTCACTACTTTTCCACCGCTGCGCGCCAGAACGCCACTCGGCAGCGCAATGGTGATCCCGATAATCAGGTCGCGGAGCGAGCCAAAGCGCGTGCGCAGAATGCCGCTGTCGTTGGCGGCCAGAATGCCGCCGATGGTAGCGCGTTCCGGCCATAGCGGATCGATGGCCAGGCGCTGCCGGTGCTTCGCCAGCGCCGCCTGCACCTGCGCAACGGTGCATCCAGCTTCGACGCTCAGCGTCAGATCACCCCAGGCGTGCTCGAGAATCCGGATCAGCCGCCGCGTGGAGAGCACCGCATCGGCGCGCCGCGGCGGATTTCCCCAATCGGATTTCGTACCGCCGCCTCGCGGCACCACCGCCAGGCCACAGCGATCCGCCACCACGAGAACTTTGGCAAACTCCTGTGCGGAGCCAGGCTCAATCACTTTCGACGGCGCAACGCCGGCGACCGCATCAGAAGCCGCGGCGTCACGAATATGCTCGCCGCCAATAATGGCGGCCATCTCCGCCCATGGATTTTCCGGCGCAGCGGGGGCCGGATATTTTTCCTGTTCGTCGCGAGAGATCATCGTGGCGTCGTCACCATGCTCAGAAAAATTGCGCCTGCCCCGAAGTTTCGAGCGGGTGCGGCACGTATTCGCCGGTCTTCTCGCCGCACAAGCGCGGACGAGGAAACACTTTAGTCGGATTCGAGAGCTGCAAGGGATCGAACGCGCAGCGCACTCGCTGCATGGTCTCCAAGTCCGGCTCCGCAAACATCACCGACATGTATTTCTTCTTTTCCTCGCCCACCCCATGCTCGCCGGTAATCGAACCGCCAGCCTTCACGCATAACTCCACAATTCGAAACGCCAATTCCTCCGCCGCATGCGCTTGCCCTTCGATCGCGCGATCGAAAAGCACCAGCGGATGCAGGTTTCCATCGCCGGCGTGAAATACATTAGCCACCCGCAACCCAACCTCCGCACTCAAGCGCTCGATCTCGTCAAGCACCGCGGGCAGCGCAGTCCGGGGAATTACGCCGTCCTGCACGATGTAGTTGCTGGCGATCCGGCCCATCGCCGCGAACGCCGCCTTCCGGCCTTTCCAAAACGCGGCGCGCTCTTCCACCGACTGGGCCACCCGCAATTCCCACGCCCCGCAACGCGTGCATATATCCTTGACCTCGGCCATCAAGCTTTCCACTTCCGCGCCCGGTCCATCCAGTTCCACCAGCAACAGCGAATGGCAGTCCGGATAGTGGGGATGGACGGCGGCTTCGGCGGCCTGGATCGAAAGGCGGTCCATCATCTCGATCGCCGCCGGCAATATTCCTGCGGCGATGATCTCGCTCACCGCAGCGCCGGCGTCATGCGTGGAATGGAACGCGGCGATCAGGATTTGCACCCGCTCCGGCCGCTTCACCAGCCGCAAAATGATTTTCGTCGCGATCCCCAGGGTGCCCTCCGAGCCAACGAACACGCCGCACAGATCGTAGCCCGGAGCGTCCGCCGCTTTACCCCCGAGGTGCACCAGCGAACCATCGGGCAGGACCACTTCCAGCCCGCGCACATGGGTCGTAGTAAATCCATATTTCAGGCAGTGCGCGCCCCCGGCATTTTCAGCCACGTTTCCGCCGATGCTACAAATCTGCTGAGAGGAGGGATCGGGCGCGTAGAAATAGTTGCGCCCAGCCGCCGCGGCAGTGACGTTGAGATTGATCACTCCCGGCTCGACCACCATGATCCCGTTTTCCAAATCGACTTCGAGGATGCGGTTCATGCGGTTCATACCGATCACCACCCCGCCTTCGACCGGCAGCGAGCCGCCGCTCAGTCCAGTGCCCGAGCCCCGCGCCACAAACGGAATGCGGTGCTGGTGGCACGCGCGCAGAATGGATTGAACCTCGGCCGTGGAGGACGGAAGAAAAACCGCTTCCGGCCGCACCCGAAAGTTGGTGAGCCCGTCGCACTCGTAGGTATACAGTTCTTCAGGCCGGGTAATGACCGCCGCCGCAGGCAGCAGCGCGCGAAACTGGGCAAGGATTTTGGGGTCCATGTTCGATCTGGGGTAACAAGCTCAGGCTATCACAGCTGGCGAACCCAGTTAGTGAAAACTCCCGTTGAGCGCCGACACGAAAACCAGGAAGGAACTGAAACTCAAAACGCTCCGCACCCCATGGTATCTGCCCCAGCGATCCAGCAATTCCCGAGCTTCCGGCGATTCTTTATTCAGAGTTGGGTCCAGTAACTTTCGATTCGTGGGCAAAATCACGATCAACGTGAACGGGATCACCAGCCCCAGCAGGATGCCGCGCGTCAGCCACGCCAACTCGCGTCCTAATATCCACGCGCTAGTCCCACTAAGCAATCCCGCTACGGCTAGACTGGCCTGCATCAGGCCGCCCTCTGGTAGCTGGGCGACCGCGGCGGCTACCCCACATTCCATTCGCGCAGGATGCTCTACCAAGTTGATATATATCGACGCGCCGCTGAAAAGACCAGCCGCGACAGTCGCCATCAGCTTTAGCACTATGATCATGGCTCACGTATACCCCGCGGCGGCAGACTCGGCAATCCATCCACCGTCATCCTTACTATTACAGCGGCCGGTAGTGCCGCCCATCGTGGCGAAAAAAAAACTCCCAACCAGTGCCAAGCCTTCGCGCGAATTTCACTTTCGCAGTGAGCAGGTAGCATGCATCCGTCAAACGAGTAAGGCCCATCCACTATTTGAATTTGACTCTGGCGGAGCCTATACGTACTGTCTCTCCCACATGGGTTCAGCAACTATTAGCGTTTCGTCATCGGTATTCTCTAGCCACCCCGCCGTAGTTCGGTCTCCGGAAACTTTGCCCGCGTTGTGGGCAATTTGTATTTCCGAAGGGCATCCCCTGTGTCTGCTGTACCGAGGGGAATTGTTCCATTCTGGAGCAGCGGTCTGTGGTTGTCTCTTCTGACCCTGCCTACCAGCGCCGCTCTAAGTTTTATTCCAAACAACGTTTAACAGCATCCGGATCGGTCAAAGCTCAAGGAGACCCTACATGTCCACATCCAAAGTGTTTTTCGCGGTAGCGTTGGTGCTGGCAATTTTCGCATTTCTTCATGCCGGGCCCGTTCAAGCCCAGACTTATCGTGGCGCAATCAACGGCAGTGTGATCGATCCTTCCGGAGCCGTCGTGCCCGGGGCTTCGGTTCGTGCCACCGACAAGGCCACGGCCATCGAGCACGAAACCACCTCCACCAGCGACGGCCAGTTTGCCTTCCAGGACCTCCCCGTCGGAACCTATTCCGTGGTAGTCACTGCCTCCGGCTTCCCGGTGCTCAAGGTGGACGACATTCTGGTAACCCAAGGCGCGATCTACACACTGCAAGCCAAGCTGACGATCTCGGCGCAGTCCACCACCGTCGAAGTATCCGCCGCCGCACTCACCCTGGACACCACCACCGAGACGCAAACGACTTTGTTGACCGGCGGGGACCTGCAAACGCTGCCCATGGACGGACGCGATTTCTCGCAATTGATTGAAGTAACCCCTGGCTTCGCCGGGTATTCCGCCGGAGGTTACGGATCGCTGAATGGCGCACGCGCCAACCAAATTAACTGGCAGATTGACGGCGTGGACAACAACGACTTGTGGCACAACATACCGGCCGTGAATCAAGGCGGCGTAAACGGTATCGCCGGTATCATCCTGCCGATCGATTCGATCGATCAGTTTTCGGTGCAAACCCAGGCCGCCCCCGAATCAGGCCGCAATCCAGGGGGCACCGTGGATTTGGCGCTGAAGTCAGGCGGCAACGATATCCATGGCACCGGCTACTACTACATCCGCAACGAAGCCTTTGCCGCAAAGTCTCCGTTTACTCCCACCAAGGAGGAGAATCGTAACTACAATGCCGGTTTTTCCGCGGGTGGACCGATCGTAAAGGACCGCCTGTTCCTCTTTGCCACTTTTGAAAAACAGCGCTTCGTTATTGGGCTGCCCGGGTTGGGAACCGAACCATCGCAGGCATATCAGACCGAAGCCCTCGCATTGATGTCCCAATATGGTGTGGCCGAAAACCCGGTCAGCGCGAATTTGCTGTCCAATCTTTGGCCGGCCTACTCTCTCAACGGTCCGGCGACCAGTCTTAACTACTCCAGCCCCGACCCCGAATTTGGCTTCAGTTACAACGGCTTGGCGAAGATCGATTTCAAGATCAACGAGAAGAATACTCTGTCGTTTCACTATTTCGTTGGCCAGGGAAACCAGGTCGCTCCGGTCGGTGGCACCGCTCTCTCGGAGTCCGCTTCGGAAATTAAGTACTACTATGAAGTCGCCCCCATTCACGTACAGAACTACGCACTGGTCTGGAACTCCGCCATTTCCTCGCGCTTCTCCAACCAGGTGCTTGCCGGGGTGAATTACTTTCACCAGATCTTCAACGATGAGAACACCAGCTTTAACTTAGCCAGCTACGGGCTAGTGCTCGCACCTGGTTTCGATCTGCCCGGAGCGCCGAACCTTCAGATTGCCGGTTTTGACGAGACTGGCTTGACCCCGCCGGAAGGCCGCGAAGACATTACCGGGCACCTTACTGACGTCGCTTCTTACACTGTCGGGCGACATCAGTTCCGCTTTGGCGGAGAGTTCCGCCGCGCCCAATTGAAGGAGTTCTATCATCGTCACGCTCTCGGTAGCTTTCTTTTCGATGGATCTCAGGGTCCGTGGGCGGCGGACGCATCCACTCCTGGCACCCTCGCCAACACCGACGGCAGCAACGTCTTGGCCCTCGCCGATTTCATGGCAGGGGAGGCGGAGAGCGCCAGCATCGCATTGGGTAATCCCACTCGCTTGGTGTTCGTGAAGGACCTCAACGCGTTTGCCCAAGATGCCTGGCAGATCAACCGCAAGCTCACCGTGAATTACGGGTTGCGTTGGGATTACAACGGTCCGCTGGGGGATGATCTGAAGGATCTCTCTGTATTTATTCCCAGTAAGGGCGGTTTGGTATTTCAGGGCGCTGGGATCACTACCGTGTACCCGAAGGATTTCAAGAACTTCTCGCCGCGCGTTGGATTTGCCTTTCAGCCGACCGGAGACAGCAGCTTAGTGGTTCGCGCCGGATTCGGAGTCTTTTTCGATCGCCCCAACTTGAATCCTTTCCTGGACAACCGCCCATCCAACGACGCTCCCAACGGTTTAGAGGGCAATCCCGCCGGGCCCAGCCCGGTAGACACGCTGCAGGTAAATAACTATACCTTTCAGTACGGCGTGCCGGTGTTCCCAGCCGGCGGCTCGGTTTGCCCCACCGGTAACGGCTGCTCGCAGATATACAATCTTTTCTCCGTCGACCAGGCTTTCCGCACCCCATACAGCTACAGCTACAATTTCCAAATCGAAAAACAACTGGGCCGGTCCCTGGTCTGGCAGATTGGCTACGTGGGCAGCGCCGCCCATCGGCTGCTCACTACCGCGGATATCAACCAACCCGCTCTCTCCCCACTCGGCGCCGCTATCACTCAGGCCGAGCAGGAACCGAGCCGTCCTTACTACTCTCAGTTCCCTGATTTCGGTGTAATCAACCAGATCGAAACCGATGGCAACTCCAACTACAACTCCCTACAGACTGTCCTCAAAATTCGGGAGTGGCACCGCTTCACTTCCAATTTCGCCTTCACCTGGGCTCATGCTCTCGACGATATGACCGCCTATCGTGGCACTCTGGCCCAAAACAGTTATGACCTTAAGGGCGACTACGGCAGCAGTGACTTCGATACCCGCACCAACTTCACCGCGACCCTTGACTACCATCTGCCTGAGGCCGCCCGCTTTCGGCCGTTGCTGAACGGCTGGATGCTCAGCAGCTTAGTCTCCATCCATGCCGGCCAGCCCTTCACCGTGTTCGCGTCCGAGGATACTAGCGGCACCGGGGAGCAGGAGCAGCGCGCCGACATAATTGGCAATCCCTTCGCCGGCGTGTCACACGCATTTCAGGCCACCGGGGTAACTTGGTTCAATCCGGCTGCATTCGTGGACCCCCCGAATGGCACCTTCGGAAATAGTCCACGCAACGGCTACCGCGGCCCCGGATACGCGTCCGTGGATTTGTCGGTAGTCAAGAACACCAAGATCACCGAACGGGTCAGCAGCCAGTTCCGGATCGAATTGTTCAATATGTTCAATCGCATAAACCTCGCTCCTCCCAACGGCACCGATGGCAGCGGCGGAGGTCTCAGCGGCGACACCATCGGCGACTACAACGGCGCTCCGGGCATCGGGCCGGGAGAAGCTTTCAGCCTGCAACTCGCGCTGAAGCTGATTTTCTAGCTCGATCGGAAAATAATGGGATGGCGCGATGGAAATTTTTCTCCATCGCGCCATCTTTTGTTCTATCCTCCGAACTCCACAAACTCCAATGACCACGCGACGCAACTTCCTCACCCAAGTGGGCCGTGCCGGCGGTTTGGGCGCAACCTATCTGATCATGCAATCACTCGGACTATTGCCGATTCCGCCCACCGAGGCGAGCCGCCTGCAGCTACCTGCGGCATCGGGCAAGGGTAAGACGGTGGTGATCCTCGGTGCGGGAATCGCCGGGCTGGTCTCCGCCTGGGAACTTTCCAAGGCAGGCTACAACTGCGTCGTTCTCGAAGCCCGCGGCCGCGCGGGAGGACGCAATTGGACCATTCGCAATGGCACCCGCGTGGAGATGACCGACGGTATCGCTCAAACCTGTACTTTCGACGAAGGCAACTACTTCAACGCCGGCCCCGCTCGCCTGCCTTCGCAACACGTCACCATGCTCGGCTACTGCCAGGAATTTGGCGTGCCTCTCGAAGTGGAAGTGAACTCCTCCCGCAGCGCTCTGATGCAAAGCGATAAGCTGAACGGCGGCAAGCCGGTCCAGGAGCGCGAGGTGGTTACCGACACCCGCGGCCACGTTTCCGAACTCCTCGCCAAAGCCATCCATCGCAACTCGCTCGATCAAGAACTTTCCGCGCAAGACCAAGAGCGCATGCTAGCGTTCCTGCGAATTTACGGTGATCTCTCACCCGACGATTTCTATAAGGGCTCCAATCGCGCTGGTTACTCACTTGCACCCGGCGCTGGAATTCAAAGCGGCACTCTTCGCGATCCCCTGGATATGCGCGCGCTTCTGGACGCCAACCTTTGGGAAGGCTTGCTGTACGACGAGCAGTTCAACTGGCAGGCCACCATGTTTCAGCCCGTCGGCGGCATGGACCGCATCCCGGCCGCGTTTGAGAAACGCGTCGGGCACATGATTCGCTACAACTCTCCGATCGAGCAGATTCGCAAGACGCCCGCCGGCGTCCGCGTGGTGTATCGCGATAAGAGCACCGGCGCCGCGGCGAGCGTGGAAGCGAAATACTGCATCTGCGCTCTGCCGTTTTCGGTTCTAAGAAATATCGACACCGACCTGTCACCCGATGTTAAACGGGTGGTGGGCGGCGTGACCTACGATGCTGGATATAAGTTTGCCTGGGAATCGCCGCGCTTCTGGGAAAAGGAATATTCCATTTACGGCGGCATTTCGTTTGTCGCCCAGCCGGTGTATCTGGTGTGGTATCCGAGCGCGCAGATCTTCTCCGAAAAGGGCGTGCTGATCGCGGGCTACGGCATAGAGAACGGCAGCCCACTCGAGAAAATGGACTTCGCCGCAAAACTGGATGCGTCACGGCGCGCTGTAGAAGCGCTGCATCCGGGGCACTCGAAAGAACTGACCAAGCCAGTCTACGTCTGCTGGGGCCGCATCCCTTACAACTTGGGATCTTGGGTTCACATGAATGAACCGGCCATGTATCCCGGATACGAGCGCGTGCTCCAACCCGATGGTCCGATCTTTTTCGCAGGCGACCACGTGAGTCACATCGTAGGATGGCAAGAAGGCGCCGCCCTTTCCGCGCATCGCGCCGTCACGCTGCTCAGCCAGTCGCAGCCAGCCTAACCGAAGGGCTCAGGCTAACTGCGCCCCTATGCGTTAAGGAGCTGGCTTCCGCAAGGCTTGCGCGATTCCCGCCTCTGCGAGCGGCGCCATGACATCGTATGCCGCTTTATTCGGGTGCACGCCATCCGCGCTGAACTCTGCTTTCAGCCCTCCGTCGCTGTTGGCCAAGCTCGAATAGTAGTCCACATACACGAGTCCATTTTTCGCGGCGTACTGTTTGATCCATCCGTTTAACTCGCTTATCTTGGGCGCTGGTTCCAGCCCCGGATGCCAATGGAAATCGGTGGCAGGCAATACCGAGCACAGCACGAGGCGAATCCCGTTCGCTCGGGCAAGATCGCTCATAGACGCGATGTTATCCCCGATCTCTTCCCGAGTCTCCTTTCCGGTGTTTTCAGCGATGTCGTTGGTGCCCGCCAATATGACCACTACTTTCGGTTTCAGATCGATAACGTCTTGCCGGAAGCGGATCAGCATCTGCGGCGTGGTCTGCCCGGAGATACCCCGGTTGATATATGGTTTGCCGGGGAAAAACTCGGCGCGTCCCGGAGAAGTTGCCGTCGCTTTCATCCCCCAGCCTTCGGTGATGGAGTCTCCCATGAAGACCACGCGAACTTCGCCCGGCGCGGGAGGCGGCAGCGCCTTATCGGCAGCGCCATACTTCGCCAGGAAAGCCCAGTCGTTGAAAGTCCTAATCAATTGCGACTTTTGGTATGCAGTGAGTTGTTCGATGCCCGGTATCGGATCCCCGGCCGCTGCCTGCCCCGCAGGCTGGGGATCCGACGCCGCAGTGCTAGCCGCGGGCGCCTGCGAAAAACCCGGCCGCTGGCACACCAGGATCGCGACAATCAAAACAGTGCAGTGGACAGTGACGAAAAGGTTTCTCTTTCTATTCACGGGAGGCGCCTCCGCGTTTCGTTATCGACGCGATTCTATCGCTAGACCGCTCGTTGAGACCTTACCATCTTTCGGATCGGGAAATGATCGACGCGACGATAGCGGGCAAGATGTATGAAGGCTCGAACCAAGACGGATGCCTACGAACACACGGCTACTTAGTTGGCGGCGTCGGTGGGGCTGGCGCAGCGGTTGGAGGTGGCCCGGCAGGCGCTGCAGGAGCGGCGGGCGTTGCTGGGCTCGCGTTCGGCGCTGCCGGAGCGGGCGGGGTCTGCACCGCCAAGTAAGCCCGCCCAAACGCGGATTGCTGCGTGCCGGCGGCAACCACCACGGCCTGGACGGTGTAGCGTCCGGCGTCCAGTTTCGAGAGTGGAAGGCTAATGCGGAAACCAGCGGTGTGATTCTTGGCGTCGACGTCAGTGGGCGCGAGTAACGGGGTGGAGTTCAACTGTATACCGTTGCGGAAAAAGATCAGAGCCCCGCGCAGGGCGCTGGAATCCAATTTGACGCCCTTGTCGATATTCTCCGGGTAGTAGGCCTGGAAGAAAACGTAGAGGGTCTGCTGCTGAGTGAAGAACCGGGTGACGCTGGGCACGATTTTCTCGCCGTTCATCTCCAGCGGCGTAGTGGCCAAGCGGGCGCGCAGGCCTTGCCCCTTGGTCTGCACTTCCGACGATTTTTCGGCGGGCACCAGCTGGCTCGACAGCAGCACGGAACTGAGCGAGAGCTTTGCCGGATCGAGAGCCGGCAGGATGAGCGGTTGCTCGAACGTGCCAATTTTTCCCGACTCGTTCTCCCGAGCGATAAACTTCATGCGGTAGTTTCCGGGAGGAAGCAGCACGCCACCTTCGTAAACCAGGTTGGTCTGGCTCACCTGCTCGTAGCGCTGATTATCGAGCCGCACATGCACCGTGTCGCGCAGCTCGGCCGCCTCCTGGCCCGAGGGCATCGCCCGCACTTCCACCGAGAAGTCGAAAGCGGCCTCGCGCCGGTCGTGCTTTTTGGCCCAATCGAGCGCGCTGGAAGAGAGCTTGGCGTCGATGGGAACATAGATCTGGTTGCTCGACACGCGGAACATCGAGGTTTCCACCGCCAGCGGCAAATCGACGATCGGTGATTCCGAACTCATCGCATCTTGCAGCTGCTGCTCGCGATCCTCGTTTGCAAAATGCTGGAAATCCTTGGGCGCATAGTAGCCGTTGCGGAAGCGCACATGCACGCCGGGCGCTTTCACCTTCACTTTGATGTCGTGCCATTTTCCGTCGCGTTTGATATTGGCGCCGATGTAGTAGCCCAGCAGGTAGTAGCCGGTGTTGTCTGCTTCCACGCCCTTGAACGCATCGCCCAGATCGCCCAGATCGAAGAAGGTCTTGCCGCCGGTATCGGAGGACAGCGTAGCCAGGGTATCGCGCGAATCCTGGCGGCTATCGTTCTGCTTGAACACTTGCGCTCCGGTAAAAGCCGAAGTGCCGCTCGCCGAACCGGTGGTGGCGTCGCCACCCGGGATTTCCGCCATCAGGCCGCGCGAATCGACGGCGTAGATGGATACGTCGGCGCGATTGGCGGCGTCGGTAGCCGCGCGAAGCTGAGTGCGATTCTCTTCCCCGGTCTGGGTGATCCCGCTGGTGAACTGAATCACCGATTTTTTCCCCGGAATCGCCGCGAGGACGTTCGCCAGGCTCTGCACTGCGGCCAGTTTTTCGTCGGTGTTGAAGACGTTGAATTCGGTTTCGTCCGCGGTGTAGGCCGCGCCGGTGTACTCGCTCACGTCGTACTCGCCGTTGGTGGCCGCGGCGTAATCGTTGGTAGCGAGCTGCGATTCCATTCCCGGGGTCAGCGACTGGACGGCGGCGGCGAGCTTCTTGCGATCGTTGGTGAAATCCTCCAGCACTTTCAGGGTGTTCGCGTACACCACCACGCCCACCAGGTCCGCCGGGCTCATGGTTTTCTTCACGAAATTCAATGCCGAGTCCCGCGCGCGCAACAATTCGTCGGTGGCCATCGAGCTAGTGTCAAAGAAAAGAACGATCATGCGCCGGTCGCGGGTCTGCTCCTGCAGAGCTTCCGATTGCGCCGGAGTGTTGTTGGCCAGCGGAATCACCACCGGCGCCTGGTCGCTCTGGCCGGCGGTTTCGATCTTTTCGATGTCGGAGTAGGAAAAGTAGGAGACCTTCACCGGCTTGTCGTCTTCGGTGACGATGAAATCACTCTGCGGCAATCCCTTTACCGGCTTGCCGGACTTGTCGGTGACTTCGACATCGATGCGCACCAAATCCGAAATCGTGCGGATCGACGGAGCACGCTTGAGATTATTTTGATTGTCGGAACCCTGCGAGTCGGGCGGCGGTCCCTGCGGCACCGTCCCGCCATCGGGAGGGCCACCGCCGGGCGGCGGGCCTCCGTCCTGCGCCCACGAACTTGAGATCGGCGACACCGGAGCCAGCGCCAGCCCGCCAGCGAGAAGCAAAGCCAACGCGGCGCGCCCAACGAAATCCACGCTCGCGAACTTTTCCCGGACGTTCATTAGAAGGCCACCCGTACGTTGATATCCATAGTGCGCATGGTTCCCGCGGTGGTCACCCGCCCGTAGGTGGTGGAGTTGACCACCGTCGATATGCCGGTGAAATTCGGATGGTTGGTCAAATTCTGCACCTCCCAGCGAACCGTTACACGGCGCGAGTTGTCGCTGCCGAAGCGGAAATCGCGAGCCAATGACGGATTCCAGCTAAACGAGCACGGCCCCTCGATGGTGTTACGCGCAGCGTCGCCGTACTGTCCAGTCGGCGGCAGGACGAACGCCGCAGTGTTGAACGCCAGAGTCGCCGAGCCTCCGCAGAATCCGAGCGACGGATTGCCCAATTGGTCGGCGCGTTCGGAGAAGTTCGCCCCCGTTCCGGTAGAGTCCGCTTGATTGCCGAGTACTTGCGCGGTGTATGGCGTGCCGGTGTTAAAGGTCACCAGGTTGCCCAGCCTGAGATTTCCGAAAGCGCGCGCCTCCCAGCCACGCTTGGCAAATCGTTTTCTTTCGCCGAAGGGCAGCTCGTACACCGAGTATCCGCGGAATTGGTGGCGCATGTCGAACGAGGAAAGGCCGCGCTCGGCGGCAAAATCGTTGTCGTCCTGGACCACTACCGCGCCCACCCCGCCGATGGAGCTGGCGTCGTCGATCGATTTGGAATAGGTGTAAACCGCCTGCAACATCAGGCCCGAGGTGAAGCGATGCATCACCCGGACTTGCAGGGCGTTGTAAATGGAGTTGGCCACCGACTGATCGTAGGTAAATCCGCCGGCGTTCGCGAACCTGCGGTCTTCATCGGTATCCAGCGGGCTTCCCGGCGGTGCGCGGTTTGGTGCGCGCAACAAGTCCAGGTCGGTGCCTTTGGTGCCGGTGTAGGTGAGGTCGAGCACCCAATTGTGGCGGAACGACGTTTCGGTAGTGAAATTCCAGATCTGCGCGTAGCCGTCTTTGTAGTTGGGATCGACGGCGGCGGTATTGGTCAGCGAGTTCGCGGTGTTGGCCGGTGGGAATCCATTTTCGAGTGACAGCACGCTGTCGGTGCTGGTAACCCGGGTGATCGCGGAAGCAAAGGGCGGCTGATTCTCCAGGTAGGTGACCAGCGAGTTGTACGCCGAATCGTTATAGAAAATCGAGTAGCCCCCGCGAACGATGGTCCGGATCTTCAGCTTGGGATCCCAGGCAAAGCCCACCCGCGGCGCCCAATTGTTGTAGTCGGAGCGCACCAGGGAGCGCGGCATGGTGCCGCCGGTGAACGGATCTGCTTCGCCGGGAGTAACCACCACCGCCTGATTGGTATTGAAATCGAGCAGGATATTGGCCAGGGTGTTGTACACGTCGACCGGCGGCGTCACGAACTGGTAGCGCGCGCCGAATTCGAGGGTGAAGCGCTTGTTCACGCGCCAATCGTCCTGCCCGTAGCCGATAAATTCCCAGCTTCGCAGGTAGTGGCTGGAATCGCCGAAGCGCGTGGTGGTGGCTTCGGGAAGCCCCAGCAGGAAATCCGCAAGATCGTTTCCGGTGCCGGGCACCGGTTCGCCGGTCGCGGTGAGCTGGCTGGTCATTAACCCAGTAAAAGTGAACAGGCCGCGCGGGTCCGGATCGCTGCGCATATTGTTCTGGATGCGCCGCGCTTCCCCGCCGAATTTCAGGGTGTGCTTGCTGCGGGTGTAAGTGGCGTTGTCAATGTATCGGAAGGTCTGATTGCGAGTCAGGGTGGGCACCGGATCGCTCAAGCTGGAAAAGTTGGTGAAATCGATCAACGGAATGCCGAAGTCGATCGGGCTGGTGGAAACACCGGTGATGCCCAGCTCGGCGGCAATGTCCGCACCGTAAGAATGGTCACTGAGCAGATCGATGCGGCTGCGGCTGAAATTCACGGAGGTGCTGTTGACCCACCGCGGGTTCCAGTTCTGTACCAGGCCAAGGGTGACGTTTTGATTGCGTGTGGAACTGTGGCTGCCGAAATCCAAGAAACTGCTGATGGCTCGTTGGCGGACGGAATTGAAGTTGTATCCCACGTTCAAATTGAATTTGGAGTTGATCGTGTGCAGCACGTGGGCGTTTACCGAATCCGTCAGGACCGGCACGGTCGTCTGCAGTTGATAGTTCTGCACCGTACCGGGAAGATTTGGCAGCGGCAGGTACTGCAGCAGGCCAGCCGCCGCGGGGTTGATATCGGCGGTGGGAATAATGCTGCCGAATGAAGTACGCGGGCCGGCGATGTTGGAATAGGGGTCGAAGAGCTGCGCCCCGATTCCGCTGAAATCACCGGCGCGCTCGGCGGCGGTGGGGACGCTGGAAAAAGCGTCGACCGGGCTGTGGTTCGTTTCGTGCGTGTAGTTCACGAAGAAAAACGTGCGGTCGCTGCCGTTGTAGATGTGCGGGATCTTCAGCGGTCCGCCAATATTGGCGCCCAGTTTATCGTCGTAATGGCCGATCTTCGGCGATGGCACACCGGTGAGCGCGTAGGGCCGCGCGTCCCACGCCGAATCCTGCAACTGATCGAAGAAGCTGAAGCGCACGCGGTTGATGGCTTGCCGGATGCGCCTGCTCTGTGCGCCGGGGCCGCTTGGGCCGCCGCGCCCGCCTCCGAAGCCTCCGAATCCGCCACCACCCCCGCCCCCGCCGAATCCTTGAGCGCCCCTGCTACCACCACCCTGGCCACCACCGCCGGGACCGCCGCCGGGACCACCGCCGCCGGGACCGCCTCCACCGGGACCGCCCATTCCCCCCGGTCCTCCTGGACCTGGAGGGCCTCCGAAGTTAAATCCGCCCGGACCGCCTTGCGAGAAACTCTGGCCCACGGTGCCCTGCATGAGGAATGAGTCAGACGACACCGATGCGGCGTTGCCCATCGAGCCCGCATTGGCCGCGGCTAGGGTGGCGATGCTGGTTCCTGACGCTGACTGTTCATTTTGTTGATTCTGACCGCCGCCCTCCGTAGTTAGATCGGTCTGCTGGAAGCCGCCGGTGCCGGTCTGTGCGAGGCCCTGACTGAGGGCGTTCAAATCTCCGGCTGGCAGGGCTTGACCTCTTCCCCTACGCCCCGAGGCGTTGCCATTCGCGGGCGTTCCATTCGCCGGGGCGGCATTGGATGCAGTTGTGCCGCCGGGCGTGCTCGGATTTTGCCCATTCCCGGGCGGCGTGTTGGCGTTGCTCGGCGCTGGTGCGGCACCTGGTGCCGGCTTATTCCCAGCCGCTGCAGGGGCTCGGGCGGGAGCGGCGGCCTGTGCAGCCGCGGCTGCCAATTCCTGAATGGTTGCGATGCGCAGGACCAGCTCGATCTTGTGGTCCGAGGGCCCCGGCAGATGGACCTCCGCGGGCGCCGGAACAAATCCCACCTGGCTGGCCTCTACGTGGTAATCCCCAGGAGGAAGCGCGGGAAACACAAACTTACCGTTCTCGTCGGTCCAGCTGACCCATACCTTGTCGGTATCGGAATTGGTGAAGCGGACCGGCGCTCCCGGAATAATCTGTCCTCCGGTCGAGCGCACCATGCCGGCCGCGCTGGCGGTCGCGGCGGCGGGCGGCGGCGATGGCGCTGTTGTCCCCGGTGCCGGTGCCGGCGTTTGCGGTGGTGGCGGCTGCTGAGCCGCAGCCGCGATGAATGCGCACAGGATTGCCAGAATCAAGCATCCCGTGCGGTGAGTGGGCCTCAAATCAGTCTCGCCTTTCGATGATGCGGATGGTTACGTCTGATGCCCGCCGCGATGAGTGCTGGGCAGCACAGTGCGGAAACGAAGAGGGTCCGGCCGCGGCGCATCGAACAACCACATTGCCCCGACGTCTGCCGCCGGACCCACTCGAAAGACGAATCAACACGTTACACCGTTTCAGTTGGCCTTCGCGCGGTCGTACACCTGGCGATAGGTCACCGGCTCGCTGAGGTTGGGGTTCTCTATCTTCGTGCTGACGAACAATTCACTGTGGTCAGGCGAGAGTTCATAGGTACGCGTCATTTTGCCGCCGCGCGGGTTCTGCGACTCGCTGACCAGTTGGCCGCCGTTCCAGTGCGCCACCGCCGGGGGAGGCGGGCCGCGCCGGGGGCGTGGGCCGGCATCTGAATTCGCCGGGAGATCGTCCGCCGAAGCGGCATGGGTTGGGGCCGCGCCGGAATTATCAGCGCCCGGACCCAAAACGGCCAGAACGCGTCCACTTGCGCCGGTCACTTTTGCGGTGGTGGCGGTCTGTTCAATGGTGATTTGCGAGAAATCGGCCATCATTCCACCTCGCCCCGGACCTCCTCGCATTCCTCCCGGCCCGCCATCGCCACCCGGGCCGCCATTGCCTCCCGGGCCACCTGCATCCTGCCCTTGGGGTTGATCCTGATTCTGATTTCGCGCCGCCTGCATTTTGGCGCGCACGTCATCACTTTTCTTCTCGTTCAGCTTCCAGGTGCCGGCCAGATTGGGGCCATCGGCGCGCAGCGTCTCACCGCTGCACGCCAGCAACAACGCTATCGCCGCGCATCCAGCTGCTAGGGTGTAAGTCCATGTTTTCCTTGGCTTTCGTAGTCCGCGCATCAAGGTTGATCTCCTCTTGAGTAAGAGCTTCCGTCCTAAATTCCCGGTGCATGCTTCCCTGATAGTAGTTCACTACCGCGCCCGGCAAAGTTCCAGCGATTTGTTTGATGCGCCTACTAACGCCATAGCTGGTTTTCCGCCACAGATTGGCGAACCGGGCGAGTGGAACACTTGAAGGCGAGACCGCCGACGTCGTGGTCGTCTCTCTCAGGCTGGGTTGGTTTTGGGTATTTAGGGGCCGCACCGCGAGGAGTCGCTGTGCCACAACGACGGTGCGGTGCCACAACGGTGTGGCGGGCATCGGAGACGTGGTGTTTGCAAATATTTTACGTTCTAGAGACAAGCTGGCGTCGTTGCTCGCCCTATAACATCATGCTGCAAAGGTGACCCGAGATTCCACCAAGCGTTGAATTATTGAGGAAAGGGAGAAAACGGTATGAGAAACACCCTCCGATTCATCCTAGCAGGTTTGCTACTTTTGGGATCGACCCTCGGCTCCCGAGCCGCTTTCGGACAAGCGGGCAGTCTGGATCCGACCTTCGGCACCGGTGGCAAGGTGACCACTAGTCTTGGAACGAACCCCTCGACGGGCGACCCCGTTTCGGTGTATTCCGTTGGCGACGCCATCCTGCAACCCAATGGGAGCATTGTGGTCCTCGCTTCGAATCAGGTTTCGTTTGTGCTGTTGCGATATCTCTCGAACGGAACTCTCGACAAAACTTTTGGTGGCACCGGCATCGTTACGACACCGTTCAACACCGACGCTCTGATTCTCCCTCACTCCCTGGCGCTGCAGTCCAATGGCCAGATCGTGGCCGCAGGCGGCGGCTCGGGGGTTTTCGCTGTGGAGCGCTTGAACACCAACGGGACGCTCGATTCCACCTTTGGCACCGGGGGGCAACTCTTGACCACCTTCACGACCGGGTTGGAAGCGACGGCGAACGCTGTCTTGGTGCAGCCCAACGGCAAGATTCTGGTGGCGGGAGTGGACACCATCTCGGGCTATCACGGTGGCTCTACGTTTCCGGCGCTCGCTCGTTACAATTCAAACGGCACTTTGGACACTACGTTTGGCAGTGGCGGAACGGTGCTCGCGACAGCTTCCGACGTTTCCACCGACATTATCGGGCTGGATGCCGCGGGGGATATCTTCGTTGTGGATTATGCGGGCATCTCGGAGTTCACCTCGGCCGGGATCCTTGATGCTGAGGTTACTCCCGCCACAATCACGGCCTCCAGCGGCCATGGCGCAATCAACGCGTTTTACTCAAGCGGCGAATTTCTGTCCTCCGACGAAGTGGTGCCGGTGAAACACCAAGAAGACGAGCAAGTGGTTCGCTATACGGCCACTGGCGCGGTGGATACCACCTTCTACAATGCGCCCTTCGTTTTTACCGGAGCTGGCGCCCCGGGGTATGACTACGGCGGAGTGACGATAACGTCGAACGGTCAAATCATCGTGGGCGGTTATTATGCGTCCGGGGGCTTTTCCACCGAGGTGTTTGGGTTGGCACGGCTGGACTCCAACGGCAGCCTGGATAAGACGTTCGGTACCGGCGGCACGGTGACCACCAGCTTCCAGAACGACGATTTCATCGAGGCGACCCTGATTCAATCGAACGGCGGCATCGTGGCGGTGGGTATCACCACGAAACAATCCACCGGCGTTGGCAGCCTGGCGCTGGCACGCTACCTAGCAAATTAATTAGTTCTCCTCACGAACGTCGGCAACGCTGTTCGCCCTGCCCTTAGCGGACTCGGCGGATGGAACGATCCTCGTCGTCACTTCGCCCGAGATCAACTCGCGCGCGCCGGCCGGAATTGCTGCCGGCAGGTCCCCACACTGACGTCGTTTCGCGACCGAATCCGGTGATCATCGCTGTGTCGAAAATGGCGGACGTAACCGAGACGTTTTGCTTGGGACTCTCCAGCGCAAGAGTTTCGCAAGATCGAAGAGCACCACCGGACTCAATGAGCCGAGCAAAGCGGGGTTTCTTTCTCAGGTTATTTGTCGCGATGACTCTGAAGACTTGGATCAGTAAATATGCACCGGTAACGAGCCAATCCGTGCCATGAGTGAATCGAACACCCAAGGCCGTCCCATAGTGTCTGTGGCCGTCAGTCCGAAGATCCATGCTGACCGCCAGTGCTTTCAACGAGCACTGAGCGATCTCGCACCAACAAGATCCGACCATCCGAATTAAGACCGACTCCACCAACAGGCAGACCATCATCACCGGGATGGGCGAGTTACACCTGGAAACGGTCTGCACCCGCATCTTGCATTGAGTTCTTTATTTTTAGGCGCTTACCACCAGGAATGGTTGGGCCACCACGCTGCCGGCTTGGAGATTGTGCTCGGGTTGTGTGGGGTGGAGAAGGCTCTGGCTTTGGGGGGCCGCCGCCGCGAGGAGACGCGGTGCCACAACGGCGGAGCTAAAACCGAGCAGAGAGTGTAACGGATGTCTTGATAATGCTTTCTGAAAATCTGCAAAGGATGTGGTGATATTTGACGCAGGACGATTGTGCCCCTAGCGCTCGGTGAGCATGCCCTCGAGCTTGGCCGCTACTTCTTCCTGTTTCTTCGAGGCGACGTACCAGTCGATGGTTTTGCGCAGGCCGTCCTTGAACATCGTTTTCGGCTCCCAGCCCATCAGCTTCTTGGCTAGCGAATTATCGGCCACGCGGTTCAATGGGCCGGTGGGCATATTGGGCTGCAGCTCGATCTTTGGATTGTGTTTGAAAATGCGCAGGATTTCGTGGACCGCGTCGATCACCTTGATTCGTTCCATGGTGCCCAGGTTCACCGCGGTTCCGTCGTCGATCTTCTCGGCGGCGAGAATGGTGCCGGCAACGATGTCGTCCACGTAAGTCCAATTGCGAATTTGCTCGCCGGTTCCCCACACCGCGAAGGGATCCTGCTTCACGAAGGCGCGGGCGATCATGGCGATCACCGCGTGATTTTCCACGCCGCGCGGCCCATATACAGTGAAATAGCGGCAGGACGCCGATTTCATTCCCCAATCCTTGTGGTAGGCGCGCAGGGTCATCTCCGCCATCAGCTTGGCCCAGCCGTACATATGGTCGGCATCGTAGGGAGGTCCAACCATATCTTCGGTGAGGTAGAGCACCTCGCTAGGATTGGTCTGAATGTGGTTGGGATAGACGCAGCCGGAGGAGGCGTAAACCACTTTTTCCACTTTGGCGTTCTTGCAGGCGTTAAAAACCAGGCCGTCGAGCATCAGGTTCACCGAACAGGCCGCCTGATGCAGATCGACGTAGCCCCGGCCGCCGTGGTCGGCAGCCAGGTGGAAGACCACGCTCATGCCTGCCGCGGCGCGTTCGGCCACACCCTGCGCGCGCAAATCACCTTCCACCAGCTCGACGCGTTTCTGCTCGATGAGCCCACTGATATTGCTGAGACGGCCGCTGCTCATGTCGTCCACTACCCGCACATGGGCGCCGCGGTCGAGCAGCGCGTTGACCAAGTTCGATCCGATGAATGACGCACCGCCAGTTACCAGAACTTTTCGCTTTTGCCAGTCCATCTGCCGTCCTACGTCGATTTGCGATCCAGAGAATTTTGCGGCGTCGCGGCGACGCCAATGGCGAACACTCGCCAGACGGAGCGAAATACTGTTCCCGCTGCCGTCTAGCACTGTAGATCAGTATAAAGGGTAGCCGCGAGTATTTCCAATAGCGGTGGATCGGAGAGGTTCCTGATCTTTTGAACCTCATTATGATTATGTCGGATCGGGGTAAACCTTACAGGCAAATATCTAATTCACACCGGGAAGCACGACCATTGCTCGGGCGTCTTGAGCACGACCGCATCCGAGAGGTCCGCTTCATCAATTTTTCTGCAAACGGATTCAAAGCTGCGGCCACTCGCGAACCACGGTAGCCTGGTCACCGGAGAGAGCGATCCAAGAGTCCAACGGCGCCGATTTCAAGGTTTTCAGGCGGGGCGATTCTAGCGGATCAGGGTTCATCAGGGGGTTCCGACCACCGCTTGGTCAATGAGCTACGCGGCGGTACGCAACACAAAGCCGAGTCAAAAACGTAGAGAACCCCGGTGTGAAATCGACACCTCGGGCACCCACTTCGCTTCGCTCAGCGCCCCTATCGTCGATAGATTTGCTTGATATCCAAGAAAGAATCTAGGAACCGCAATACGGACTGCTCGCAGCGATGACCATCGCCTCGCTTCTTGGTTCTGCGATCGGATCGCGGAGATTAGTGGTCGGGGGTGGGAGGCGGCGATGGTTTCTTCCAGACCGACGGGAACCCAGCCGGCTTCTGCACATAAGGGGTGCTTGCGGCTGGCGCGGCCGGCGCATCGGTTGCCGCGCCTCCCAGACCGCACATCACGCTGAACTGCTCGAGCATCGGCGCATCGAAGTGCGCGTCGCGCCGGGTGCCCGCGGAACATACTTGCTCGGGGGTGAGGCCTATCGCACCCCGGAAGTCCGCGCCATCCAGGATGGCATCGGCGATATCCGCGCCGCGCAACACTGTGCCTTCGAACTGGGCGCCGCGCAAATCCGCCGAGCGCAAGCTGGCTTCGATCATAATGGCGTGCTGCAACTGGGTATCCTGCATGTGCGCACCGGCCAGCTTGGCGGACCAAAGATAGGCGCCCTGCAAATTGGCTTGTGGCATCTGTGAATAATCCAGATGCGCGTCGCGCAAATCGGCTTGCTCGATGTCCGCGTGCGGCAGGCGCGCTTGGCGCAGATCGGCGGAAAACAGATTGGCTCGGGCCATGCGCGCTTCCGCCAGGGTGGCCTGCTGCAGATTGGTGAATGACAAATCGGCGTCGCTCAAGTCAGCTTCCGACAGATTGGCGTGCATCAGATCGGCGTTTTGCAGGTTGGCATGAGCGAAATTGCTGCGATCCAGGCGCGCTGACTGCAGGTTGGTTTCGCGCATGTTGGCGCCGCGAAAATCGGATTCGGAGAGCGAAGCACCCTGAAAATCCGCTTCCCACAAATGCGCGTTTACCCAGAAGCTGCGGTAAGCCTCGGCGTAGCGCAGGTTCGATTTATTGAGGTTTGCGCCCTTCACCAGCACCCGCTGTTCCTCGCTTCCCGTCCAACCCTTGGGCCGCACCGAGAGATCCGACTCGGTGAGGTGCGCGAAGGGGTCAAAACCGAAAGCCCAAACCGTATCGGCGGCCCAGCGATGGAGGCTGGCACCCGAAAATTGCTGGGCTCGTTTGGGATCGTGCGGGGCGCCGTAAATCGTTCCGATCGACACGACGGCCAGTAGCACAGCGATACCAGCAGAAACGCGCAGAGGAACCGCCGCGCGGCCGAGCCGGCGAGCCCAGCGCGAACGCCGCGACGCAGCTTCGCTGGTTTCGGGGTTGCGCCGGATGTAAATCGCAAAGGTGGTCGCGCCAGCCAGCAGAAGAATGTGCAGGAGCGTGGCGCGTACATCCTGCAGCACCAAATAGCGCGCCCAGAAGACCACCAGCGCCGCGGGCGGAATCCAATCGGAGACGAAACGGGAAATCGCGCCCTCGAGGAACGCCAGCGGGCGCCGGCGGCGCGACGATTCCTGCACCTGCCCGGAGAAGAGCCCAAACTTCCCCCAGGGGCCAGCCGCTTCTCGCGACCGCCCATCGGGAAACATCACCGGTAACTCCGCCAGGGTTTCGCCGAGACGCTGCAGCGCCAGATGAAAGAATAGATAGACGAACACCAGCAGCACCGGCACCACGAAGAAAAATCCCACCATTGGAATTGCCGCACCCAGTTTCGGCAGGGGCAGATTCCGAATCAGCTGCACGTCGGAAACCGACACCGCCACCGCGCAACCACCCGCGCTTAAGATCATCATCCCCAAGAACAATCGCTGGGCCTTGCGGTACGCGCTCCGTGCGGCGGCCAGCTCGTGAATATCGCTCACGGAAGACGGTAGCGCGGCGCCCAGCAAGTTCGCGCCCGCGAATTTCCGGCCGAGAATTCCGGTGGCGCCGGTAAATCGCGCGCCTTGCAGATTGGCATCCTCGAACTCGGTGCCGAGGAGGTTGGCTTCACGAAAGTCCGCCTGGGCCAGGGTGGCCCCACGGAAATCCGCCAGCAACAGTTCCGCGCGGTAGAAATTTGCCTGGTGCAGTACGGCATCGCGGAAATTGACGCCCGCCAAGTCCTTGCCGGCAAACTCGGCATCGGAGAGTTCTAGCCGCTGTCCGCGCTCGCCGTTAAATTCCACCCAGTCTTTATGTTGTTCGAGCAGGGCATACAATTCCTGCTCGACCAGATCCACCGGCGCGGCGGCGGAAGAAGTCTCGACGATGCGCGGCGATTGCCGTTCCGCGCTGGCCGTTTCGGGCCCGCTTGCGTGCGGGGCGGAGGGAACGCTTCGAAGTAACGAATCAACCACCATTGTGAATCATGGCTCCTGAAGCCTGAATGGCGACGCTTGGTGCCGTAATCTCGGGCGAATCAGAACAAACAACGAGCGTGCGAGTTTCAACACAAAACCGAGAAGACCTGAGTCACTTTCGAGGCGCCATCCCCAAGGTTTCGTCCGGCCGCCTGGGAAGCGGTCCGCGGAAATGACGCTGGATCAGACCCCAGCTTAACATCCGCCGCAGCAGCTCCAGCAAAAAAGGGTGTAACACGTTCCTGACAGCTACTCCTGGAAACTACGTAAGTGCTCCCTTCCCTAAACCTACGTGGTGTTGTCTTTCCTGCCAACTGACGAATAGGACGGAATTGGTACATTGGTGCCACCTGTCCGCAAGTACTATTGCCTCTGAACTGAACTTCGCGCTAACTTGGTGCCCACATGACCGCATCACGCGCCGAGAAATACTCGGGGGCCGCGCACCGCCGCAGCAAGCGGTTGCCGTTGCGAGTTCCGATACAAGTGTACGGACGCACACCCGACAATCATCCTTTCCGCGGCCACACACGCACGATTAGCGTGAATGCTTTCGGTGCGAATATCTCGATTGCCGCGCCCGTGGTTCCGGGCCAATCCATCCTGCTGGTGCACAGCTTGACGCAGGAAGAGCGCGAGTGCCGCGTGGTGAACGTTGCACAAACGCGCCGTGGAATGTTCCGAGTCGGGGTTGAGTTCGCACGCGCGGGAGACAATTTTTGGCATCTGTACCAGCCGTTGCAGGCCTCGCCGATGCCCAGCAACAGCGTCTGAGAATCACTGAGGCGCTCAAACCGGTGAATCGGCTGTTCGGCGGTGGGCTTGGCCTGAAATTCCGGCAAAATACGCGCCGAATTTCCGGCGACACCAAAACGCCAATACAAATCCCGACAAGCGCTGGGTGGTTCCCGGTTGATGCTTCCCGGAACGAAGTCTACAGTTCGATCAGCTACACTCGCCGACTATTCGCAGCATTGAGGAGCTTAACCATATGTGGACAAACAAATCAGGCGCAGCAGGCTCGTCCGGCACTTCGACCCTGAATGAACCGAGCCGGCCTACGCCCGCGGGCACGCACGAGTATCGACCGTCGGCACAAGCTCCGCGGCCGCTGGCGTGGCTAGGCAGCGGACTAACGCTAAAAGGCGAGCTGTCCGGAGCAGAAGACGTGCACATCGATTGCAAGCTCGATGGACCGGTGTCGCTTGGCGGCAACCGTCTCACCGTGGGCCCCGGCGGGAAGATTCAAGGTGAAGTGGTGGCCCGCGAAGTGGTTATCGAAGGAAAGGTGAGTGGAGAAATTCGCGCTCACGATCGCGTGGAAATTCACAAGGAAGGCTCGTTCATCGGCGACCTGGTGACCTCGCGAATTTCCATCGAGGAAGGCGCCTACCTGAAAGGCGCAATCGAAATCGATCGGGACACCAAGCCCGTAGGCGCCGATCTACAGAGTTTGCTCGCTCGCACTGAAACAACCGTGCAGGAGTAATCCGCGGGGGCGCACTCCTCCGGCGCCCCCCGGAAATTTCCGCCGCTGTTTCCTATAAATGATTTCTAAATTCGTTCGTTGCGGAAGACGCGGCCTGGGATGCGTGCGCGCGGAACGCCGAAAGTGGCAACGGCTAAGGCCATGGCAACGGCAACAGCAAACTCGAGTGCATGAGGTTGTGGTGGTGGTCAGATTTGGAGTTTGCAGCCGGAGTGCGTTTGGATGTTTTCCGACACGATTGTCGGGCTACGAACCGCTTTTCAGTTAGCGCGGGTTACTGATTGTGTCGAGCGTTTGCTTCGCGAGCCCTTTGTAAGGACTATCTACCGCCACCGCCTGATTTAGAACAACCTTCGCCTCCGGAAGCCGCCGCATTTTCGCCAGCGTAAACCCCAGCCGATAAAGATTCCGGCCGTAACTCAGCGTATCGGTTTTCAGCAGCGGGCTGGCTTTCTTGAAAGCGTCAACGGCCTGCGGATTCTTGCCTTTGTTCACATACACCATTCCCATCGCGGAGTAAGCCAGCCCCTGCTGGATAGCGAGGTGATTCTTCCAGTCGTCGTCGGAAACTCCGTCAGGCTTTTTCGCGGTGGCCAAATCGTCGAGGGCTTTTTGCGCGAATTGCGCGGACTTGTCCAGTTGCGCCGGGGTCCCCTTTTCGCTCCAGTAGTCCGCCAGAAGAATCAACATGCTGACGTCGTCCGGATCCGCAACCAGATTTTTCTGGGCGGCCTCAACCATCTTGTCGCTTTTCTGGGCCTGCAGGTAAGCAACCGCCTCGGAGTCTCTAGCGTCCTTCGTGAAAGGAGAATCGGGAAACGCTGCGGCGTAGCGCTCCATCAGCACGGCTTTCTCGAGCGGCGCGGTGCTCTTGGCGGCGGCACTGTACATCGAATATTCCACGCGGCTGATGTCCGCGCTGTTTTCTTGCAGCACTTGGGCCTTGACGGCCTTGGCGTTGTCGTCCGCTGCGGCGGAAGCGTTGTACTCGGTCAGAATCTTGCCGGCGCGTTCACCGAAACCAAAAATCTTTGCGGTATCCCCGGACTCATCCGCCGCCTGGACCATTTTCGCCAGCGTGCCAAAATCGGTGGGATCGAGCTTCAACACCTTTTCGCCGTACTCGTAGACCTTGGGATAATTTTTTTGCTCGAGGTAGGTAGCCACATAGATTTGGTCGCCCACCAGCTCGAAGTCGCCCTTACCGAGGTCGGCCATGAACTTATCCAGCAAGGCGATCTTGGCCGCCGGGTCGGTGGCCGCGTAGATCTCGGTAATCGCTTTGTCTTCCGGGGTGCCGGCGCTGGTCGTCACCCGCTTACCTAGCTGAGCGCGCGCTGCACCGCCAAAGAACGAGGTCAGCGCTAGTGCCAAAATGGCGGGCTTGGCGATTCGGGACAACGATGCGATGGGCATGGGTGCCTCCCTAAGTTGACTGGCACCCTATCGCTTCTGGCGGGCAACGTCAATATGCACGTTCGCGGATTGCACGTTCGCGGATGCACGTTCGCGGACAGGCGTCAGCGCACGGCGCGAGCCGCGCCGTGCGCCTTTCGATCTCCGGTTCTTCGAGGCCGCCTGGGAATAGCCGGGGGTTCCGGCGGCTTTACTGGGGCCAGTCGGCGCGGGCGCGAAACCGGCTAGGCACAAATCGCGGCACCCGCCGGCAATATTCCAGATAGGCAGCGCCGAAACGGCGCTCCAACTCGCGCTCTTCCAGCACCACCGCGGCCACTACCAACAGGGTCCAAATCGCCAGGACGATCCAAAGTGTGGTGGTCGCGCTGAGCAACCCAGCCCCGACCACCGCTCCGATCATTCCCGCGTACCGCGGATGCCGCATCCGAGCGTAGATTCCCCCGGATTCGATTTCGCCGCCACCGTCCATCTCGGTTTTTCCCACCAGCCTTGTCAGACCTAGGGCCCGTTTGGCCAGCACGATCAGCCAGAATTCCAGCAGGATCGCCGCCATGCCGGCAAGCATTTCCCAATAGCGAGGAGCGGTGCTGAGAAAAATCTGATTGCGGAATACCCACATCAAAATAGCGATGATCGGCCACGGCAGCACCGCTACCGTAAATCCTAGTTTTTGCCGGGTACGCCAGTAAGTGGAATTTGGATGGAGGATGAACCAGTAAAAGGGTACTGGAAGTTCCAGAAAAAGTACGACCACCGCAATCCAACGCAGAATTATTACTGTTAACGGAATCGACACTTCGTGCGATGTGAAGAGTTGCATTAAGGGGCCCCTATAAAATGTATTTATGAATGAGAGCGAGCGTAGCTTAACAAAAAAAACCTGAGTTGGCAGGACCAGAACCATAATAATTTCAACCGGCAGAGGGTGCTGCGGAACTAGGGGGCGAGTAGGATGCGAAGATCCCGCAAATTGTTGCCAGTCGGCCCGGTAATCACCGTATCTCCCATGTTTTCAAAGAAATGGAAGGAATCGAAGCGGCGTCTATAATCCTCGGGGTCCCACCCAGCCGATTCTGCGCGTCCCAGCGTCTCGCCATCCGCCACTGCCCCGGCGGCCGGGCTGTTACCGTCGATGCCGTCGGTCCCCGCGCTGAGCACGACCACGCGTTTGCGGGCGATCTTGGGCACGCAGGTCAACACAAACGCCGCGTTTCTTCCTCCCACTCCACTTCCCTCCGCCGGGCTGGAAAGTTCCCCGTTGGCGATCAAGGCTACCGGGCGGTTGGGGTGCCAGCCTTTCAGTTCGGCGAGGCGCCCCAGCAAATAGCTGGAAGCTTGTTCGAGGGGCCAATCGTTGGTCGAGTTGTCCACTTCGCAGACGAAGCCTGCTGCTTCCGCGGCGCGGTGCGCGCAATGCGTCAAATCGTGCGAACCCAGCAGGCGCAGGTACCGGCTGCGCGCGAACGCCGGGTGGTCCGCCTTTGGTGTTTCTTCGATGCGCCGGGTCTCCAACCGCTCTCGCAACGAAGGCGGAAGCAGCGCGGCCAGGTGAAACTCTTTCGCGATTCGTAGAACATCGTCGACGCTGCTGGGGTCCGGAAGTGTGGGTCCAGAGGCGAGCGCGCTGTCTTGGCCGTCCGGCACGTCGGAGACGCCCAGGGTGATCTTCGTGGCGGTGGGCGCGGCGATGGCCAAGCGCCCGCCTTTGACGCCGGAGAAATGCTTGCGGACCACATTCATGTCCGTGATGGATGCGCCGCATTTCACCAGCGCGTCATTCAGCCCTCGGAAATCTTCCTGCGAAATCCCCGGATCGAGGGGTTGCTCGACCAGCGCAGATCCGCCGCCGGAAACCAGAAAAAAAACCAAGGAGTGTTCATCGCACCCGCGCAGCAAATCGAGGATTAAGCGCCCGGCGCGAAAACTCTCCGGGTTGGGCATCGGGTGCCCGGCCACAATGGTTTCCCAGCCCGGCAATGGCGATCGGGGCGGCGCCGGGACCACACAAATACCAGCAGGGGCGAAATCGGGCGCCAGGATGTCCGTCAGCCCATGCGCCATTGCGGCGGCAGCCTTGCCGAAGGCGATCGCGTACACTTTCCGGAAATTTCGCAGGTCCAGTGCCGAGGAGACCGGTGGAGCGTTTGCGAGCGGGTGTCCGGAAGCCGCAGCACAGGCGGACGCGTCGATCACCCAGCCGCTACGGGGCAAACGCAACGGCAGCGTCGCCCGAATGTCGATGGCATTGAGAGTTTCGCGAAAAATCCGCTCGGCAACAGCTTTCATTTTCTGAATTCATTCCGCGGCGATCGCTCGACGGATCTGCGGGCGTAATTTCGAGGCGAAACCAAAAAGCCGTTTCCGCCGCCCTAGATTCTCACCGCATCCGGATTCAAAACATTCGGCGGCATCTTCCCCTGAAGGAACGCCACCACGTTCTGCGCCGCGATCACCGCCATTTTCGTTCGCGTCTCGATCGAAGCGCTGCCCATGTGCGGCGCCAGCACCACATTCTTCAGAGGTATCAGCGCAGGATGCACTTTGGGCTCGTGCTCGAACACATCCAACGCCGCGCCCGCAATTACTCCCGACGCCAGCGCCGCAGCCAGCGCCGCTTCATCCACTACCGGACCGCGGGTAGTGTTAATGAGAAACGCGGTTCGCTTCATCCTGGACAACGTTTCCTTGGAAATAAGGTGGTGGGTATTCGGTGTGAGCGGCACATGCAGCGAAAGAAAATCCGATTCGGCAAGTAGCCGGTCGCGATCGACGTACTCGGCGCGCAGTTCTCGCTCCACCTCTTCGGGAGCCCGGTGGTTGCTGTAGTAGATTAACCGCATCTTAAAACCCTGGGAGCGCCGCGCCACTTCCCGGCCGATGCGTCCGAATCCCCAAATTCCCAGGGTCTTGCCCCAGACGTCCGCGCCGCAAAGCTGATCGAGATCCCACCCGGGCCAGGTGCCCGATCGCAGCCAACTGTCTCCCTCGATCAGGCGCCGCGCCACCGCCATCAGCAGGGTCCACGCAAAATCGGCGGTGGTGTCGTCCAGCACTCCCGGCGTGTTGGTGGCCGCCACGGAATGCCGGGTGCACGCCGGCACATCGATGTTGTCGTAGCCCACCGAGACGGTAGCGGCAATGCGCAGCCTGGGCGCGTGCGCCAGCAATTCTTCGTTCACTTTGTTGCTCAACAGGCAGATCAGCGCGTCCTTATCCGCCACGCGCCGCAGCAATTCGTCGCGCGGCATGCTGCAAGGCTCCCGCCAAACATCCATTTCAAAATGGGGAGCGAGCAGCGCGATGGCAGGTTCAAACAGCGAATGGGTGAGCAGTATGCGCGGCTTGGCCAACGGAAATCACCTGGATTGAGTTCGCCTTTCGCCGAGTAGCATAACACCACACCCTAAGCCGGCGCAGTTTTGAAAGTCTGGAGATGAAGAGCATGTTGGTCTGCGCAAGCGGAAATGTGCAGGAGGAAAAATTAAGGGCGGAGGAGGAGGGCCTCCGCCCCGGGTATCCGGGCGACGGGTCGCGCGCGTCCGGGAGTAAAAACAAGCAGCGCCAATTATTCGGGCTGGCTAGCAGAGCCCGGCGCAGGACCAGGCCCACCCGGTCCCCTAGGTCCGTGACGGAACTCGCCGCGTGGCCCACTCTCTTTCACGGTGTAATCCGAAGGCACCTGAAAGAGCGTGGCCGCAGGCTCCGCGCGGGAAATGTTCTGCAGTTGGAAGACCATCGTTCCGTCGCGTGGATCGGAGTGCTTCAGCATCACCGTGGTCTGCAACTCAGGCGAAACCCATTTCTCGGTGACAATCTGGATCGGCTTCTCGTTCCCGATTTTCCCCGCCGGAATCGTTCGGGTTACCCGCGTGCCTTGGGCAGCAACGCCGTTGATGGTTTGCGTGCCGAGACTCTCGGTGGTTTCCTCCGCATCATTCGCCGGCTTGTTGTGCGGATGATCGCGGGTCACATCGGCATTATTGACCGGGGTAAATTTACGCGCCACTTTGTGGTCTTCCTCCAGCACATAGTGGACGCCTGCCACCGGATCGTTGATAAATGCCGCGTGCGGCGCATTGCCAGAAGCGGCGAAGTTCCCGATCGCCGGCAAACTCTCCTCGTGCCGGGTGCGGCCTTGGCCATCGCGATACACCGCGCCGGTCACCTTGCGGTTGATTACGTTGCCGTCGGGGAGCGTCTGGGTGGTCTCGACGCTGGTTTGCGCCGAAAACGGCGCCGCCTTCACCACCGCTCCGCGCATGCCGCCTTCGAAACCTACGAATCCGAATCCGGCGTCATGACCGAAGGGCATCCCTCCTCCGGCAAAAGTTACGGCACCGGGTGGCGGTGGCGGCGGAGCTGATTGCGCCCAAGCCACCGGGGAAATTAGAAGAATTCCTGCTGTCCTGCTCAACACTCGCAACAACTGCCATCGCATATTCATCGGAGACTGCCTCCAGAGGTAACTTCGCTGCCATTCACAAACTTTCTTGGTGACCGCCGGGCCGCCGAATCGATTCCTCGGCAACCTGCCGGACTCGTTACTGAACGACGCGGATCGCCCGCGGCATTCCCGCTTGGTCCACTACGACATCGGCTGCTATTTGCTCCGTGCTGTTTGCGTCGTCATCACTCACTTGCAAACCGAAAGACGCCAGCAAGGATTTCTGCATGGTGACGCGAATCACTGCGCCACCGTCGAGCGGGAGCGAATCGTCGCTATCGGGCAGGGGGGTAAACGCTCCGTCCGATGCGTTAGCCGTTTCGACGGCCGCCGCCGGATTCGCTCCCGCTGAAACTTCCGCCACCGCCGGCGCCTTTGCCGACTCGGCAGTCAACGCAGCATGCGCTCCGCTGGCGTCGCCGGGCACTGGGACAGGCGCGGTTGGCTGCGCCGCGTCATTACTCGCGAAGGGTTGCTGCGGACGGTTATTCAGGCTGCCCTGAAAACTCAAAACCACCGCGAGCACCACGGCGGCGGCCCCCGCCAGGAGCATCGCGCCCATGGTCCACTGGCTCCATCGCGGCGATGCCGGGACCACCAGGCGATTCTTGCGGAAGGCCATACGCAATGCCGCTTCCACTGCGGGTCCGGCTTGTTTCTCTCCGTCGGTGACGGCCAGGGTGCGCAAGGATGCGTGGACGGCGCGCGCTTCCGCGAGGAGCACGGCACATCGTTCGCAACCCTGCGCATGATCCAAGCCGCGTTGCCACGGAGAGACAACATCGGTGTTGCGGGTAATATCGTGGACTACGTTTTCGAATTCCAGGCAGTTCATATCGCTCGCCTCATCGCGCGTTCGTTCATTACCGTCAATAACTCGGCGGCTGAAGCCTGGTGGTCCGGGGCCGGGGTCCGCAATTTTGAAATCAGCAAATTCCGCCCGCGATGCAACCTGGACCGCACTGTTCCGATGGCGCAGCCAATCGTGGCGGCCACATCTTCGTAACTGAGTTCCTGCAGGTCGCACAGCACCACCACTTCGCGATAGACCGCCGGAAGAGTCAGCACCGCTTCGCGCACCTGGTCGACCGTCTCGGCGCGCGTGAATATTTCCGAGGGATTCTCAGTGGCGCTGGGATGGTTGCCCGCCCGCTTTTTCATGGAAGTGGCGAACTCTTCCTCATGGCCCTCCGGCATGGCCACGAACGCGCGCTCCACTTGCATGCGCCGCATGATGTGATTTCTGGCGATGCCGAACAGGAAAGCGGAGACGCTGCCGCGATCGGCGTCAAAACGTTTCGGATCGCGGATCAAAGTCATAAACGCCTCTTGAGTTACGTCTTCGGCAGTGGCGGTGCTGCCCGTCATTTGCAGGGCAAACCGGTACAGACCGCCTTGACGCCGGCGATACAGAGACGCAAAAGCGTCTTGGTCACCGGCGATCATGCGCCGTAGGAGTTCGTCGTCCGGAAGTTCGTTCAGCTCAATCATCGCGCTACTGAGTAGGACGGTCTCCGCTGGCTCACGTTACATATTCCGGTGGACCTGACAAAGAGTTCCCGAATTTTTCGAACGTGGGTGAGGGAACGTGGGGATCGAGGACATGTACTTCTAATTGGATGCGGCCAGCTAGCTCGCCGGTGGGGCCGGAGGAATGGGTGTAACTCGATGTAAATATGGAACTTACTTTACACATAATGGCTCGCTCGCGGGGTAGTGGCGCACTCCACGCTTGGCGGCGCGGGAGGCCAACCCACATTGCTTCGGTCCCTACGCCGACCTCTCCCCAACAGGGGGAAGCCAAAACTGCGAGCACAAGTTTCGATCTATTTCCGGTTCGTTTCGGGCTGGTACAATTTCGCAGCTATCTTAGTCACCAGTGACCGCGGGGTGAGCCGCTGGCTATGCGTTAGCAGGTAATTCTTCGCACCCGAAATAACGTAGGACTTCCCTTTCGCCACCGCCTGCAATCCCACCCGCGCCACTTTTTCCGAAGTCTCCTGAGATCTAAACGACCGCTGCGGAGTGCCGGCGACGGCGTGGAACTCGGAATCCGTCGAGCCAGGGCACAGCGCACAAACGTGCACTCCATGCGGCCGAACTTCTTCCGCCAATCCCTCCGCAAAAAGCAGGTCAAAGCCTTTCGTCGCGGCATAGATCGAGAAAAACGGGATCCCTTGAAATCCGGCGATCGACGCGACAATCAAAATATCGCCGTGCCTCCGCGCGATCATCGACGGCAAGTACAGATGCGTCAAATGAACCACCGCGGAGCAATTCACCAGCACCATATCCAGCTCCGAAGCGATATCCGACCCGCCAAATTCACCGTAGACGCCGAAACCGGCATTATTCACCAGCAATTCAATTTCAATTCTCCGGTCATGGGTGAATTGAAAAATTTGCCGAGGCGCGTCCGCGGCCGCTAGGTCCGCCGCCACAATTTCAACAGTGATGCCATGTTTCGACGCCAATTCCTGCGCGATTTTCTCCAGCCGATCCTGCCGGCGCGCGGTGAGCACCAGATTTGCACCGCCCGCCGCCAACTGTTTCGCGAACTCCAGGCCAATACCCGCGCTAGCGCCAGTGACCAACGCCCATTTGCCCCGCCATCGATCCATGAAAACTCCTCATTTCCCTCGGACTCTGAGTCTGTGCGTACGGTTCTACGGTCTTAGTCTTTTCCGGCTGCCCCACTCTTCCCCGGTTCTAGGAAGGGTGGGTGTTTAGGCCTTCGAAGCTGCCCCGTTCACCAAGACTGCTCAGGGGTCCCGCCCAGTGACATCAAAAGAAACTACTGGATGGGACGATGTTTGAACTGTTTCGCCCCGCTCGCGTATTCCGCAACGGTGTGACCTTGGCCAAATAATTTGTACTTGTAGCTGGTCAATCCCTCGAGTCCCACCGGCCCGCGGGCATGAATCTTGTTGGTGCTGACTCCCAACTCCGCGCCCAAGCCGTATCGGTAACCGTCAGCGAACCGCGTCGAGGCATTCTGAAACACCCCCGCCGCATCCACCTCGTTCATAAAGCGCTTCGCGGCTTCGCGGTCCTCGGTGACAATCGCTTCGGTATGCTTGGAACCATACTGGTGAATGTGCCCGATCGCTTCAGCAATCGAATCCACGACCTTAATCGACAATATCAAGTCACCGTATTCCGTGGCCCAGTCCGCGTCGGTGGCCGGCTTCACTTCCCCCTTGCCCAACAAAGCCAGGGTCCTTTCGCACCCGCGCAACTCCACCCCGGCGTCTGCCAATTTTGCGCGTATCGCCGGCAGAAATTCCGGCGCGATCGCCGCGTCCACCAGCAGCGTTTCCGCGGCATTGCACACTGCGGGATATTGCACCTTGGAATCGAAAGATACGTCCAGCGCTCTTTGCAGGTTTGCCGCACCGTGTACGTACACGTGGCAGATCCCTTGGCCGTGCCCAAGCACCGGAATCTGACTGTGCCGCGCTACGAATTCCACTAACTCCCGTGAACCGCGCGGGATGATCAAATCCACATCGTGATGCAACGCCAGCAGCTCCATCACATCGGCGCGGGTGTGCAGCAATTGAATCGCGTCGCTGGAGACTGACGGAAAAGCGTGCAGACATTCCCGGCAGATCGCCACCAAGACCTCATTGGTGCGCGCCGCTTCCGAGCCACCCTTCAGGATCACCGCGTTGCCCGACTTCACAGCCAGAGACCCAACCTGCGCAATCACGTCGGGACGCGACTCAAAAACAATGCCGACCACGCCCAGCGGGCAAGATTCCTTATGCAGCGTCAGTCCGTCGTCCAGTTCGGTAACCGCAAGCTGGCGGCCGAGCGGATCCGGCAAGCGCGCCACGTCGCGGACCCGCGCGGCCATCTCTTCGATCCCGCGTCCGTCAATTTTCAGCCGGGCAAACATCGCAGGAGAGACTTTTTCGGAGACCACATCTCCCGCGGCGGCGTGACAATCGATTTCGTTGGCGTCCATAATCCGCCGCCAGCCGTCTTCGATGGCCTGGGCCAGGGCCATCAGAATTTCATTTCGAGCAAGCAGGCTTAGCTGCGCCAGTGAACGCGAAGCCGCACGCGCACGCGCGGCAATCTGAGCAACTGTATCGTGGGATGAATCGGCGGGAAGCGGCGCTGAATTCGGAGAGCTCACGGTATTTTCTTACAGCAAAACGATGTTATCACGCCGGACCACCACGCGCGAGGCAGCCCGGCTGGCAGCACCGCGCGCCGCTTTTCCCAAATCGAGCGAAGATTCCGCTTCGTGGCTCGAGCACGCGGCGATTCCCCGCGCAAATTCCTTGCCCGCGGCGTCCACAATGCTAACCACGTCACGCGTGGCGAAATGGCTTTCGATGCGCACCACGCCCGACACCAACAGGCTCGCCTTGCCATGCTCCAGCGCGCGCCGCGCCCCGCTATCGACCGCCATGCGGCCCTGAACGTTGGCCGCAAAAGCGATCCACCGGCGTTTCCCGCGCATGCGCTTGGAGGGCACAAACGCGGTGCCGATTTTTTCTCCGTCCAGGATGCGCTCGAGAATCCGCGGCGTCTGCCCGTTGGCGATCACCGCGACCCCTCCACAGTGCATCGCCACTTCCGCGGCGTCCAGCTTGGTGGTCATCCCGCCGCGGCCACCACCGGACGGGCCGGCCGCCAGGGCTTTCAACTCAGGCGTCATCTCGCTGAGCAGCGGGATCACGCCGGCGTCGGCGTTGTCGCCAGCCCGGCCACCGTCCGCCGGCATTTTACCGCGCAGAAATCCGGGTACGTTGGTCAGCAGCACCAGCGCATCCGCTTCGAGTCCACTCATCACCAAAGCAGCCAGCCGGTCGTTATCACCGAACGCTGCTCGCTTCCCGGCGTTCGTCGCGGTGAGCTCCGCGGTCGATACCGTGTCATTTTCATTGATGATGGGAATCACGCCGAACTGCAAAAGTTTTTCGATGGTGTGACGCAGATTGGAGTAGCGCCGCCAAACCGTAAAATCCTCTTCGGTGAGCAGCACCTGCGCCACTTTCAGGCCGCACTCCGCAAAGAGCCGCTTGTACGCATCCATCAGCAAGCTCTGCCCGACGGCCGCGCAGGCCTGCTTGGTGACCATGTCCCCTAAACGCGAAGCGTGCAAGCCGAGCCAAGCCCGCCCCAAGCCGACTGCGCCCGAAGAAACCAGCACCACCTGCCGCTGCGACTTCGCGAGCGCCGCAATCGACCGCACGATCGGCTCGACCCGTTCGGCGCACAACTCGCCGTCGACCCCAGTGACCGTCGAGGTGCCCAGCTTCACCACCAGCCGCCGCGCCGAGCGCAGCCTCCGCTTTCGTTCCGCTTCCAGGTTTTGCTCCGGCTGCAAGATGCAGTCTCCGAACCATCAGACTATCAGAAGCGGCCCGTGCAGCGCCCTAGTTGGACTCCACCGCAACCGAAACAATCTCAAACGGGTGCACCGGCACAGAAACTTTGCCATTCCCCGCAACCGGCAAATCCTGGCCTTGCACTTGCTCCTGCAAATTCGTCTGGCGAGCGCGCTTGGCTCCGGGAATCGTCAAGTCCACCGTCCCGCTGCCACCCGCCCACTCGTAAAATCGATAAATAATATCCGAGCTGCCTTCCGCTTTCTTCATCGCCGTAAGCACCACATTCGGCGAGCTAACCTCCACGAAAGAATATCGAGCCGGCAGCTTTCCCGGATGGGTGGTAACCGCAAAAGCCTGCAAGGGATAATTGAATTCGTAGCCCCGCCGAACCGTTTGCGATTTCTTCCAGTCCTGCGCATGCGGATACAACTGGTAGGCAAACAAGTGTCGGCCACGATCGGCGTTAGGATCCGGCCAGGTGGGCGCGCGCAGCAACGAAAGGCGCAGCACGTTGCCCTTCGCGTCGTAACCGTATTTGCTATTGTTGATCACGCTGAAACCGTGCTGCGCATCGCCCAGATCGGCCCAGCGCAGCGCGGGCACTTCGAATTTCGCCGCCTCCCAGGAATTATTGCGGGTAGTCGGCCGCCCAATCGACCCGTAAGGAATCTCGTAGGTGGCCTGAGCACTCGACGCCGCCAGCGGAAACGCGGCCTTCAGTAGAATGTGGTCCTCATGCCAATCGAAATCATTGGCCACCTGGACCACATCCGATCCCGCGTAGAGAGTGATGTCCTGCTGGAAATTCGAGTGTTGCCACTCCCGCACCACGCGAATCACCGCGCGCAGCGGACCTTTCTCCACCAGCTCGACGGATTTTGCTGCATCGATCGGGGTGCTCACTTTTTCGAAGTCCGAGTCGATATTCCAAGCGTCGTAATCCTTCGGAGTGTCTTGGAAAGCGATCAATTCGTTGCCGCAACCATCTTTGGCGATGGATTCGAAATTGGCGCGCTTGTCGAACAAACTCGTGATGCAGCCAGTCTTGCCGTCCACGGTTACGCGCAACGCAGCGTTTTCCAAAGTCAAACCGTGCGCGCTCACATCGGCGCCCAGCACCGGCCCGCCGGGAACCACCCGCAGAATTTCGTAGCCCATCGACGGCATCGCATCCACCGCCACCCGCAAGTGAAAAATGCCGGCCGGGGCCCGTGAATCACTGGACAAAATTTGGAACGCCAGCGGTTTTCCCGCCGAGTCGAGCACTCGAATTCCGCCCTTCGGCGCCTCAGGCATCTGCACCTGAAATTCCACGGTGCCGCCGCGGGTCCAGGCCAGCGGGTTCACCATCATCACCGGGACGCCCGCGCCCCGCGTATCGATGTTCTCCCCGATCACGCGGGTAGCCGCGTTGGAAATGCTGGCAGTGACCAGTTGCACGTGCTCGTAGTCGCGCGCGGCGTCCTGATAGATCGGCGCGATGCCCGATCCCGCGGCCAAATCATGGAACTGATTGAACAACACTTTTTTCCACGCCTCAGTCAGCTCGAGCCCCGGATAACTCGCGCCGAGTAGCGCAGCCATCGAAGACAATTTCTCGGCGTTGAGCACTTGCTCTTCGCCCTCGCGCATGCGGCGCTTGTGCTCGGACTGCGAGGTCATCACCCCGCGGTGATATTCGAAGTACAACTCATCCTTCCAGGTGGGAATGCTGATCTTGCCATCGTGAGCTGCGGGAAGCGGTGCTGGGCCGGCGGCCATGGCCTTGTAGTTCCACACCGGCGAGTTCTCATTATCCAAGGACTTCTCTACGTCCGAAAAGAATCCTTGCGCGACCCCCCAGATCGTTTTGGGAAACACCCGCGCGGGATCGGACCAGTGCAACCCAGCATCCAGCGCGTCGCGGGTAGGCCCACCGCCGTGGTCGCCCACTCCGAACAGATGCATCATTTCCGTCAGCCCGGGATTCCGCTCCCGCGCGCGACTTACATCTGCCGCCAGCGATACCGGATCGGGGTCGTCGCTATAGCCATGCGGGAAATAGGAAAGCACACGGCTGCCATCTGGAGATTCCCACCAGAAAAGTTTCAGCGGCAACTGGTTGGTATCGTTCCAGGCCATTTTTTGGGTGACGAAATAATCGATTCCGGATTTTTTATAAATTTGCGGCAACTGCCAGTTGTATCCGAAAGAATCGGGGTTCCAGCCGATGCGGACGTCGACTCCGAATTTCTGCTTGAAATAGCGCTTGCCCACCAGCAGTTGACGCACCAGCGATTCGCCGTCGGGCATGTTCAGGTCCGGTTCCACCCACATGCCGCCCACCAATTCCCAGCGCCCTTCCTTGATGCGCTTGGCGATTTCGTCGCATTGCGCCGGATATTTCTGGCAAGTCCACTCGCTGTAAGCGGCGGCGGATTGGGTGTAGGTGTATTGCGGGTATTCGTACATCAGCTGCAGCGCGGTGCCGAAAGTGTGGCGAACCACCTCCACGGTTTCCGCCCAGGGCCACAGCCACGCCGCATCGATGTGCGAGTTTCCGGTAAGTCGAATCGTGGTCGCTTGCAATTGGGGCTTGACCACCTCCAGGGTGTCGTGAGCTTTCCCGATCGAAGCGTCGAACGCCTTTTGATCCGCATTCCGCAGCGCTTGCAGATCCACCGCAGCCGCGGCTCGATCGATCTGCTGTTCGACGCTTTGAGCATCCGCGCCCAGAGAGCCGGCCAGATTTGCCGTGGAGAGCAATTCGTCGAGCAAGTCCGCAGGACTCGGCCGGCCCGTCGCGAAATCGATGCGCAGCGTCACTCCGTTAAAATTTTTTTGGTCCTCGGTGTGCAACAGCTTCACCGCTACCAACGCCGACTCTCCGGGTTTGGCCCGATCGAACAACACGATCGGCTCGAGGTCATCGCCCATCGCCACTCGCCGCCCGTCGTAATAAATGATCTGGGGCATCGGACCATTGGCCGAGGCCTCAAATTGAAACCAGATTTTCGCGCCGGTCAGGTCGTAGCCGTTCAGAGTTTTCGGAACTTCAATTCGCCGGCGATACCACACCGCATCTTGCGGCGAGTGCGTGGAATCGGATCCAATCACGGTCGCCCAGTCGCGGTCATTTAGATCGGGAGATTCTCCGTGGGCGAGGTCGCCCACATGCTGCTTCCAATCTTCGGCAGGTAGCTCGGTCAGGCCCGCCAGTTGCCGCGCCACTTCCTGCGACCCAGCGGAAAGTTTCGCAATCGCCTTTTGCGTTTCGGATTGCGAGTGCCCGGTTGGCGCAGCCAAAAACACCCCCATGGCCAGCAGGAGCGCGGAAGCCACGCGGCGCACTCGAGCTTGCCGACCCCAGCGAGCGGACTGCGGATGCATCCCTGGGTTTGCGCATCGATTGGGATTCTGATTTGCCATGGGTAGCTCCTCCGGATACTGCGATTCTGTGCCGCTTCGTGGGATCGATTCGGATACGGCGGCACCGGGCAACGCCCGGGCGTAAACCCACGAGCCCGGTTAACGTTCGGCGCCGGGATTATAAGTCAGGCTGGACGGTTTATGGTATCGTTTGCTGGCCGGCAACGGGGTCCACCCGCCGTAGCCCTGGCGGAGGCGGGATGAAGCTCAACGCAAATCTGATCAAGGCCACCCTTGTCGGCGCTCTCGGCGGCCTGCTTTTTGGCTTCGACACCGCGGTAATTTCCGGCACCACCCACGCCCTCCGTATCGTTTTCAATCTCGACGAGAAAACTCTGGGCGTCACCGTGATGATCGCGCTCCTCGGCACGATTGTCGGATCGATGTTCGCCGGGATCCCCGGGCAAAAATATGGCGGCCGCGAAACTTTACGCTTTCTGGCTGCGTGCTATGTAGTTTCCGCGATTGGATGCGCCTTTGCATGGAGCTGGCCGTCGCTGCTGGTGTTTCGCTTCATCGGCGGCTTGGGCATCGGCGGATCATCGGTCATGGGCCCGGTGTACATCGCCGAAATCGCCCCGGCCAAGTGGCGCGGGCGGCTGGTAGGAACTTTTCAAATCAACATCGTGATCGGCATTCTGGCGGCCTACTTGTCCAACTTCCTTATCGCACGAATGGGGTTGGGGGCAGCGGAGTGGCGCTGGCAGTTTGGCGTGGGCTTCTTTCCCGCCGCCATTTTCTTCGCACTGCTGTTTTCCATCCCGCGTAGCGCCCGCTGGCTGGCCTTGCAAAACCGCAACGCGGAAGCACGCGAGGTGCTTCAGAGCATGGGCTCCGCGGATCCTGACGCCGAGATGAACAGCATTATCGAGTCGATCCATTCCGACACATCAGCAAACGCGGAATCGCTGTGGAAATGGAAATACCGCTTCCCAATTTTCCTGGCGATTACCATCGGGATCTTCAACCAACTCGCGGGAATCAACGCCATCCTCTATTACCTGAACGACATTTTCGCCGCCGCCGGATTCAGCAAAGTCTCCGGCGACCTGCAAGCGGTGGGCGTAGGCGCGATGAATTTGTTAGCGACGCTGGTGGGAATGTCACTGATCGATAAGGCCGGACGCAAGACACTTTTGCTGATCGGTGCGGCGGGAATGGTGGGCTGCCTGTCCGGTGTCGCCCGAATATTTCTGGTGCAGCGCCACCAGAATTATCTGGTGTGGCTGCTGGTCGCCTACATCGGATTCTTCGCCATTTCCCAAGGCTCGGTAATCTGGGTGTACATCGGCGAAGTATTTCCAAATCGGGTGCGCTCCAAAGGCCAGAGCCTGGGCAGCTCCGCGCACTGGATCACCAACGCCGCGATAGCGTTGACGTTTCCCTACGTCGCCACTCTCGGTTCCGGTGCTTACCCCTTCATATTTTTTGCGGGCATGACCCTTCTCCAATTTTTCGTTGTACTGTTCGTCTATCCCGAAACCAAGGGCATTTCCCTCGAACAGATGCAGCACAAATTGGGACTCGACTGATCGGAGCCGACGTTGACGCCCAGCGCTGCCGATTGGATCAAGAATCTCAGTCTCGTGGCTCATCCCGAGGGCGGCTATTACCGCGTTACCTACGCTTCGGAAATTTCGATTCCCCACAGTGCCCTGCCTGGGCGCTTTCGCGGCGCAAGACCGGTATCCACCGCCATCTATTTTCTTCTCGAAACCGCCGACTTTTCGGCGTTTCACCGCATCCAATCGGATGAGCTGTGGCACTTTTATGCCGGCAGCGCGCTAGTCGTCCACGTGATCGATCCCTCCGGCGCCTATTCAGAAATTCAGCTCGGAAAACGCGTCGACGCAGGCGAAGTTTTTCAGGCGGTGGTCAAAGCCGGATGTTGGTTTGCCTCGCGGGTAAAGGACCCCACCACGTTTGCGCTGGTGGGCTGCACGGTGGCCCCGGGATTCGACTTCGAAGATTTTGAATTGGCCAAGCGGCAGGAGTTACAGGAACAATATCCCCAGCACAGCGCGCTGATCGCGCAAATGACGCGCTCCTAGTCCAACCTCTCCCCAGTTTTGTGACCAACTGCTGGGTGCACCGCCGGCCTGCGCTTAGCGTCGAGCACCCACTCAACCAGCACGAACACCAAGAAGCAACAAGCCAGAAAACAAACCGCAGCCAGGACGACGAGGCGCATTGCTCACCAACCCATTAAAGCGAAAGCAAGGATCACGCCTGAACAATGAGGAAGTCCTGAATAATTTATAAAGATTTCGTAAACATCGATTTTAACTTGGTTTGACTTTGCTGTTGGGTGGCGCACCCTTGGGCATTGAGGATGCGGGGTTTAGTGGTACGCCGTTGGCTTTTAATGCCCGCTTGCCGCCGGGAGAATGGTCATCGGAATCGGCTCCCGCACTTGGCTGCGGACATACCAGCACGGCCGGTCGCCGAAATGAGGAAACAGCGAGTTGACGCAGGTTTCGGTGGTTGGATCTCCGAAAACAAACTCTTGCCGCCCGTCTTTGTGCGGTATCGCCATCGTCATCCGGTATTTCATCACCGAAAATGCGGCGCTGGGCGTTTTCGCCGCACGGATTTTGATCACCACATAGTCGCCACAATACGCCACGGCTAAAACCGCGACCAGCACCACCAGCGTCCATTTCAAAATCGTTGCGATCATGATGTCGGCTTCTCGGGGACCGGCTCCGTGGCGTAAAAATCGTGGGTGATCCGCTGCGCGTAAGAATCGAGCAGCGCCGCGATCCGCGCTGGATCCGGCGATCGCAGAACGAAACCCGCGTGATGCTTCTTCGGAATTCGCAATACGATTTCCGGATCGTTGTACGCCGAAGTGTCGGGATGTTCCTGCCGCGCCAGCGAAACCACCACCCCCGCAAAATCGCCGCGCCGCGGCGGAAGCACATAAGGTTTCTTCCCCGCTCCCACTTCGAGGTGCGCCCATTCCGCCCAAAGATTGATGCTGGTAGCGGCATCGATCGCATCCGAAATATATGCGCCGCCCACCCGCGACGCAATCTCGATGAAGTAGAACGCGCCATCGGCATGCGCGCGAAGAAATTCCGCGTGGGTCACTCCCCGAACCAGCCCCATCTCTGCGATCACTTTGCGATTCATCTCGAAAAGCGCGAGCGCTTCGGCGGAAGTGCGCGGCAAGGTGCGCGTGGTAAAAATTCCGCCGGTGTGCGAAACGTCCAGCGGCGGCTTGCCGTAGGCGTGGGCCTCGGCAAAAACCACTTCGCGCTCGGACACGATGCTGTCCACGTGAAACACGTCCCCCGGAATAAACTCCTCCAGCAGATAGAAAGATTGGTCGTCGCCCAACCGATCCAGCAGCGGCCACAGCTCCGCCGCATCATGAATCTTGCTCATGCCAATGCCAGAGGCCTGCGAGCGTGGCTTCAGCAGCCACGGTGGCCGGTGGCGGGCCATGAACTCTTTCAAAACTTCGTAGTTCAAAACGTGCGCAAACGCCGGCACTCGAATTCCGAATTCTTGCGCCCGGCCGCGCATGGCCAGCTTGTCGCGGAAATAGCGCATGGTGGTGAGCCCCATACCGGGAATGCGCAGATGCTCGCGCAATGCCGCCGCATTCTCCAGATCGAATTCGTCCAGCGCGACGATCCGATCGATCGGCTGGGAGCGCGCCGCGTAGCTCACCGCGCGAATCAGGTCCGCCGCCGGCAACTCTTCCGGCATGTAGAAAAATTCGTCGATCGCCGCGCGTGGCCAATCCGCGTCGCGCAGCTTATCGACGGTGAGCAGCAACACCCGGCAGCCCTGCTGCTTGCATGCACGAATGAAGTTCTGTCCCTTTTCGTAGGAGGTGATGCATAGCACCGTCAGCGGACGAGGGTTTGGTTCAGGTGTTTGGGCTGCCGCGGGTTGGCTCGAGGGAGAATTCATCCGAAGATTCGTGAGTGCTCTATGTACATGCTTGGGTCATTGTTGTTATCGATGCGGCCGGCGCGCCAATCGCGATCCGGCGAATTATACTGCGCCTTCGCCGGCCGGAAACAGAAATCGCAAGAACGGCCCCACCCGCTTGGCCCAAGCCTCTTCGTTATGTTGGCCGTCCGGAAATTCCTCGTAGTGCAGGTCCCGGCCCTCCTGCCAGCCCCGTTGCGTCAGCACCTCGCGCAGTTTGCGAGCGTCATCTAGAGTGCGCGGCCCTTCGCCGGTGCCGATGTCCAGCCACACCCGCGGACGGTAATCCAGGTGGGTGTTCTCCGCGTAGGAAAGAATCCAGCGCCGATCCCACCACACGGACGGCGACAGCACCGCCAGCTTGCCGAATATCTGGGGATAAGTGAGCCCCAGGTTCATGGTCAGCAGACCGCCCAACGACGATCCGCCCAGCCCAGTATTGGCCGGTCCCGGTAACGTGCGATACTCCGCCTCGATAAACGGTTTTATCTCCTGAATCAGCATGCGCGCGTAGCGATGCGCCCCGCCTCCGCCCTGCCGTTTCGTTTGGGTCGGCGTGTATTCGCGCACCCGCCGCTTCCCCGTATTATAAATTCCGACCACCATCAGGGGTTGAATCGCGCGCTGCTGAATCAGATCGTCCGTCGTTTCCCCCACTCGCCAATACTTGCCTGGGACGAACGAAGTGGCCGGATCGAACAAATTTTGCCCGTCCTGCAGGTATAAAACGGGAAATCGCGCATGCCCGTCCTGATGGTACGCCGGCGGAACGTACACGATTAGATCGCGCGCCCCCGGCAAGAATCGAGACCGAAACCGCAAGTGCTTCCGCAACTGGCTGCTGAGCTGCTCGGTAGCCCCCGTCAATCGCAATCCTCCATATGTAAAAGCGCGTTAAGTATAACGGACTTATGCCCAACCATTGCTGGTTGTGTACGGCCCGGAGTAAGAGTTCCCTGCTCATCCGACCCCCGCCTTTCTCGCTTGCAATTCCGGCAGCCCGCGTATAATACCCACCGCGAATCCAAGCCCGAGAAATTCCGCTGTCAGAACGGAGAACCGCACAAAAATGCGCAAGGAATATCATCGCTGGTATTCGCAACGAATGGGTTTCGAGCTGGGCCTAATCGTGTACGGCCACTGGGGCCAACCGATGCTAGGCTTCCCCACCAGCGCCGGCGACGAGCATGAACTCGAAAACATGGGCCTGATCGGCAGCCTGGCCGGTCTAATCGAGGCCGGCCGCGTGAAATTCTTCTCCGTCAATTCCGCCAATCATGCCTGCCTCTACAACAAGCAGGCCCATCCCTTCCATCGCAGCTACATGCAAGCCCAGTTCGACGCCTACATCCGCGAAGAAGTGGTCCCCTTCATCCACCATAGTTGCCAATCGAACAGCGTCCCCATATCAACGATGGGCGCGTCGTTCGGCGCGTATCACGCCGCCAATACTCTCTTCAAACATCCGGACGTAGTCCGCCGCTGCTTCGCGCTCTCCGGCGTCTACGATATTCGCGGCTTCATGGACGGAATGTACGACGACAACACCTACTTCAACAATCCGGTCGACTACCTTGCCAATCTCTCCGACCCGCACCTGCGCTGGCAACTCGACCAATGCGCCATCCACATCGCCACCGGCTGCGGCCAGTGGGAACATCGCGGCCCGTCCGACCGTTTATCCGGCATCCTGCACCGCGCCGGAATCCGCCATCATCTGGACGATTGGGGCCCGCAGGGCGGCCACGACTGGCCCTACTGGAAGCACCAGATGTGGGAATACATCAACCAACTCCTCCCCTAGAAATCCCGCAGCAAATTTTTCGATCAACGGTTTTGCCCTAAGCTGGCACGAATTGGGGGTGCCCCGCTCTTGCCCGGTGTGGGAAGGGTGGGTGTTTTGTTTTGATCGGGTTGTTGAAGTCTATTCGTGAAGTTGCTTACCGAAGTTGGTTTCAGCGCCCCGCGCAAACAGCGCCACAACACTCACCCCAGCTGAAACCGTTCCAACAAATACCGCCCCTGCGCGATCACCTGATCGTCGTCGATCCACACATTGCAGTCGCGCGCCAACACATCCACATGGGTGCACGAACTCCACGACGCATGGGTCTGGCTCCCGTAAGGATCCCCAAACGCCAAATGCACCCCCGGAAGTTTCTCATCCTGCAGCAGCACCCCAATCATGTCCGACAAATTCAGGTTAGTCCCAAAAGCCAGCTCGCCCACGCGGTCGCTATTCTCATCGGTGTGGCAATAATTCCAGAATTCCGCCTGCAAATCCTTCCGCGAACATTCCGCGGACACCAGGCGCGCGCCGCGAATTTCCAGCAGCAGCGGCGTTTTTCGCAGGTCTCCATATTTTCCGCAGAAATGATCTCCCGCAGTTCCGTCGCACACGAACGTCCCATCCACCCGCGCCGGCGTAGTAAATACTTCCCCCGCCGGCAAATTTGACCAATACCTCCGGCTGATCAGCCCACTGGTTTTCACCCAGTCCAGCCCAGGATCGAAAGTAGCCACCAGCGACGTCCCTGCTGCGGTGCGCACCGTAAGCGAACGCGCCGCGTGCATCCGCTGCAGCAGTTGCTCGCTCAAGCGGTCCACCATTTTATAGTCCGCGCGCATTCCCTGCCGCATGATTCCCGGAGTAACACCGATCATGTGCGCGTAACGAATCTGGCGGCGCTCCACCACGCCGACGATGTCCTTGCGCGCGCCCAGCTCGCCTTCCTGTGGATTCATGCACAAAATTCCCGCGTCGGCGGACTCCAAGCTGTCCAGCACCGCTTGCGGCGCGCGCCGCAGCGGCCGCGGACCCAAACTCTCCAATAGAAATGGTTCGCCGATAGCTCGGCGACGCTCGATCGCCGCAGCCAAGCTGGCCGCCACCGGCGCGCTGGACTCATCGCTGATCAGCGTGACGCGCTCGCCAGGCAGAATGCTCAGACAAGTCTCAACCGCATTTCGCGCACCGAGACTCAATTCAGGTTGGGCAGGACCAAAAATCATAGCGTTAATCTTAACCTACTTTCGCGCGCCGAACCCGTGCCAGCAAACCCCACCGCCCCAATCGTTCACCTGTTCGCGCAGCCGTGAAAGCCAGTTTGAAACCGTTCCCCACTCACCAACGCGGCCGCCACTGACAGCCCACCCCCAGCGAAATATTTTCCAGCAACGTACTCGACAGGTATACAGTGTGGTCGCAATCCGAAGCACGAAGAACATGCGCCACCTTCCAATCCAACACCGGGATTCCAATCGATCAGCGATGCAAAACCTCTCGATAACATAGTGGGAATCACCACCGACATTTTCGTGCTGCTGCGCGAAATGTGCATCGTGATCCTTTTTGTCCTTCTCCTTGTCTTCCCGCTCACTTTTCAATCCTTGCTCACACGAGTGGGCATTAAATCGGTGCCCACACCCTTCGGCGATATCGATGTCGCCGATGCCGGTGGCACTGTCTCGACCCTCGACCGCGGCCTCTCCGACAGCGTCGAACGTCTGTAACAGATTCAGGCCACCGTGAGTGATGCTTCTAGCAGGAACGACATACAGAATGTGGTGACGTATCTCCAGGGCCTGGAGCAGCAGGCGCAGTCCACCGATGACACCATCAAGACCACCCTGGTCGCCCAGCAAGCCGCAGCGGCCAAGGCCTCGCCGCTGACCGCGAAAGTTTCGGGATGGCTTCTGCTAGGACATGTGGGTCCAGACAAGCAGCAATGGGCCGGCAAGGGCCCCAAGAGTGTGGCCACCACCCTCTCCCCGGTGATAACAGTGGGCGAGCAATTTGCAATTACCTCTCCCGCGTATCTCCGCGAAAGCGCCCCCGCCGAGGAGCATACGAAAAATAAAGTAGTCGGGGTAGTAGCCAGCCTCCAAGTGAAGGTAACCGACCCTCCGGCCTACACCTCCGCGATCGCCGGCGGCTACTACCTCTGGGCCAAGGTCCAACCGCTGTAACGCCGTAGAGGTTTTCAGTTTAGCTGTGCGGTTTGAGTCGTACGGTTCTACGCTCTTATCTTTTCCGGGCCCCATTCTTTCCGACCGCCGTGGCGCCGATTTCGCGCGAAGGCGGATGAAAGGGTGGGCGTGTAGTACTAAAAGGCGGGAAACAAATGACCGCAGTTCCAATCGCTCAAGCCGTAAAGCTCAAAAATATCAAGCAACCCGTTCCACCACAAACGCCGGCACCTGTCCGCCGCCTGAAGTAACGTTAGCCAGCCCAGTCGAACTCAGCCGGGTAAGAAATCCCGCCATCTTCCCCCGAAACAAATAGGGCGCGAAATCCACCAGCATGTCCCGCATCTCAATCCCATCCGCAGTCTGCATCGGAAATAGCTCGCGCCGAATGGCAATCCGCTCCTGCACCACCCACGCTCGCGAGCGATCCGCCACCGCACCGGCCAGCGCCGCATCCCACTCGCTCTCGCCGGCTTCCCAACCCAACAACACGCCAGTTCCGCCATACTCGTCATTCGGCTTCAGCACAAACTCACCGCGATGCTGCCGCACATACTCGAGCAAGCCCACCGTCTGCCCATACCGCGTCGTCGAACAATCCTCCAGCAGCCGCGTCCAAGGAATATGCCGCGCCATAATCTCTTTCTCCCCAGAGCTAAATAACTCAGCGTTCCGCTCATCCGTGAGCACCGCAAAAAACGCCTTCTTATGCGGAATCTTGCAGTTCAGCGCATTGGCCATGCACACCGCGCCCGCTTGGTAAGCCTGCAACAACGCGGCGCACTCCGCAGGACGCGCAATGATGTCGTTCATCAGCACCCGGCGGTAGACCATATCGATCCGCCGCCCAGCAGCCGTCAACCTACCCCCAGCAAACTCCAAATCCCGCGGGTCGCACACTATCGTCGGAACGCCTTCCCGCTCGAAGCGCGCTTGCAAAATTTCGAACTCGCTCCAGGTCGGCACGCCGCGCCAATCCACGATCGCAATCACCGGCGGCGAGGCTTTGCCGCCCCACTCCGCATAGCTCGCCAGCAACGCACTCAGGATGCCCGCCATCAAAGGATGTTTCCGTACCGAGTAGCGCGCGCCAAAGCGCTCCATCAGTGGCAGCGAAAGAAAAATTTCACCCAGCGTTTCCGAATAGCCCAGCCCCGCTGGAGATTCCGCGTTGTACTCCGCGAACTGCAACGAATTGGGGAGCAGGAAGGAATCCAGACGCGAAGCGGTGCTCGAAGTCCTATACCCGGGGTCGATCCGTGTCAGCCGCTCCTCTTCCGGAGAGAGCGCGAACTGCGCCAACAGGCTAGGGTCCACCAGCGCGCGCTTCACCACGCGTTCACCGAGCGCAGCAATCGTTTCGGTCACCAATCGCACTCGCGATTCGTCTTCAGCGGAAAGAAAGAACGGACGCAGGAAGGGACAATGGACGCGATCGCCAAAGGTGAGCCGCGCAGCGCGCATCCGCGCATTCAATTCAGCTGAATAGGCAGGAGCCAGCTCCACCTCCGGACGCAGCAACCCATGCCAAACGTCCGCGGGAGATTCGCCCGCAGAGCCGGGCCAAGCGGCGGAGGCCGACGGTCCCGCCGCGGTCATTTCTGCGATACCCCAGCACCCTTGGCTTTGGGTGCGCCGGCAAATCCAGCCGGAGCGCCGATCCCGAGCATCTCTTCCCAACGCGGCCAGGGATTCGCGGGGTCGCCATTCAGCGCGCGATCGATCACCAGGCGCGCCATGCGTTCGACGCAGATATCGAAATAAAATGCGGTGATGCGGTCGCGCTCGAAATCCGGAGCCGGATTCAGGAAGTCGATGGCGTAGGGCACGTCATCTTTCACCGCGAACTCGATGGTGTTCATTTCGTAGCCGAGCAATTGATTGATGGTCTGCGCGTCTTTCACTACCCGCGCGCCCAACTCTTTCGATAGATACTGGTGCTCCACCAGGTAGCGGCGCTCGCGCGGGTCGTAGGCCACCGGGATGATGTCGTTTTTCCCAAACGTGAAGCAGCGCACGTATTGCCGGAAGTCGATGAATTCCTGCAGGGTCATGCAGTACGGCCCGGTGCCATCGTAGGCCGCCAGCAATTCCGTCAGGTTGTTCACTTTGTAGACGTGTTTCCACCCGCCCCCGGAAAATGGCTTCAGGATCGCCGGACGCCCCACGTAATCCAGCAGCCCTTCCCAATCCACTGGGTATTTCAGGTTGCGCAGCGACTCGGACGTCAGATCCACATCGGCGGGGTACGATTTCTGCGGCAGCAGAATGGTCTTGGGAATCGCGATGCCCATCTTCGCGGCCACCGAGTAGTTGAAGAATTTGTCGTCGGCGGTCCACCAGAAAGGATTATTAATGACGTAGGTGCCTTGCAGCACCGCGTGCTTCAGATAGCCGCGGTAGTATTCCACCTCGTGCGAGATGCGGTCGACGATTACCCGATAGCGCGCCTCTTCGCCCATCTTCGTGCCGCCCAGCGACACCATTTCCGCGGTCACTTTTTTCGAGGCGCCCAGCTCATTTACCCTGTTTATGAACGCCGCCGGAAAACTGAACTCGCGTCCGCACATTAGACCCACGATCATTGGCTCGCTCCGTTTGGAACGCTGATTTCGCGTCGATCGAACCGCGCTCGTCCGTGATTTCCGCGCCGCCGCCCCGCGCCTGCTGGTGGCGACCCTGGGCACACTGTCCACGCCGCTAACCGTTGGGAGCCCCAGCGCCCCTCGCCGCGGCCGCTTGCTGCGGGTGGCCGCCGCGCGTCTCCTCCACAATCTGCCGCACCACTGCCTTCAAATCGCCGGTTGCCTTGTACACTCGCATCTGCCGCTCCGCGCTCGTTCCCTGCTGCAGAATGGTGTGGATGGGCTGCAGCGCCTCGCGGCTACCCAGATCGTCGACCACATCGTCGACGAATTCCAGCAGCTCCTCGCCCAGCTGGCGCATCGGCACTTCCGCTTGTTTGCCGAAATCGATTAGCTTGCCTTCCACTCCCCAGCGCGCCGCCCGCCATTTGTTTTCCTCGATCAGCGCGCGCGGGTACATTCGAAATCCCATGTTCTTGGTGTACAGCCAGTGCAACTTCACCACGATCGCCTGGGTCAGCGCGGCGATCGCGGTGGCTTCTTCCACTCGCGGCACCACGTCGCACACCCGAAACTCCAGGGTGCCAAACGTCGGATGCGGACGCACGTCCCACCAGATTTTCTTGGCGTCGTCGATGCAGTGCAACTTGATTAGCAAATTCACGTAATTTTCGTACTCGCTCCATGAACTAAAATGGTCCGGCACTCCGGTGCGCGGGAACCGCCGGAACACCGTGGTGCGGAACGATTTCAGCCCGGTATCCCGCCCCACCCAGAACGGCGAGCTGGTGGAAAGCGCCAGCAGGTGCGGCAAGAAATACCGGCTCATGTTCATCAGGTCGATCATGGTGGTGCGATCGGGAACCGCGACGTGCACGTGCATCCCGAAAATCAGTAACGAGCGGGCCAGTTGCTGCAGTTCCTCGACGATTTTTTCGTAGCGCTTGCCGGGGGTGATCACCTGGTCCAGCCAGTTCGAAAAAGGGTGGGTGCCCGCGGCGGCTACCGCCAAACTCACTCGTTCGGCGGCGCTCACCAGCTCCAGCCGGGTCCGCCGCATTTCCGTGCGCAATTCCTCGACGTCGGCGCAAATCTTGGTGCCGATTTCGACGATCGATTGGTGCAGCTCGGGCTTAACTTGCTCGTCCAGGTGCGCAGTGGCGGCCACCAATTCGCTGACGTGCGAACGCAGCTCGCCCGTAACTGGATCTACGATCTGAAATTCTTCTTCGACGCCGATGGTGAACCGGTGAGTCATTAGCAGCCTCGCGCGGGCCCGAACGGGTTAGGTGCTGCGAGCCTATCACAGCCACTACCACACCGAAAATAGCGGCTTAGGCGGTACTGGGTCGCCCTACAGTCTAAACACCTTAGCCGAAATCGGGGGCTCGCACACCCGCGGGGAGGCTCGCCACGAGTGCCAGCGAAGACTAGATCCTACGGTGACACGAATCGCCCACCCGCTGCCGCAGTGAACCGGTCGAACTTTCTATCTCCACGCCCTAATCCATCCCTGACGAATCGCTTAAAAATGCGGGTGCAGCGCGACCGCCGGCATAGAAGTCCGCTCGTTGTGAAAAAACAGACAAGTTTTAACGTTTTGTGCTAGCGTTTAGTGTTAGACTAGGGCTTATAGGAAACCGCCATGCTCTGCAAAGAAACTCGCTTCTGGCATCAACTCAGCAAACAAGCGGTCCACGAACAGGACCCCGCCAAACTAAAAGTCATTTTTGATGAAATAAACCGCCTGCTCGAAGGAAAACAGACTCGTCCACATCCCGCCAAACTTCCCCGCGCAAATTCGCAACCCGCTACACTCCGCGGCAAACGCTCTTGACGTCCCGCGGCCCTCAGCCGTAGCTTATACCCATCGTTTTCCGGAGGTTTCCATGACCCGCAATCGCGTCTCGTGGCTCGCTTTGACCGCGGCGCTGCTCCTCGCGGCAGTTGCTCTCGCCGCCCAGGAATCTACCCCGCGCGTGCCGGTGTCGGCTCCGGTGGCCACCGGCGCCGCCGCTCCCGACCTCGTACAGGGCATCGAGAACATGTACGTACCGCCCATTCCTCACGCGCCCTTCTCCGCCAAATCGGTCGCCTCCCTCACCCACACCCTCCGCGACGGTTCCACCTCTTACTTCGAGTTTTTCAGCCTGCTGGCACGCGATTCCTCCGGGCGCATCTACTTCGAAAACCGCCGCCCCATGCCTACGTCCGGCGACCCGGAGCCGCGCACTTACTTCATCGTGATCGACCCCGGAGAGCGCACTCGCACCATCTGCTACGTCGCGACTAAGACCTGCCGGATCAACTCCTTTCGCCGCACCACCTATGCCGAATCGCAGTCCCGCGATGAGGCCCCGCCGGCCTCCTCCACCGAGTCGGTCAGCTTGGGCACCGACGTCATCGAGTCGCTCACCGTCACCGGCACCCGCGAAACCACCACCATCGCCGCCGGCGCGTACGGCAATCATCGGCCCATCATCACCACCAAAGAAGTGTGGCACTCCCCGGAACTCGACCTGGATGTTTTCACCACCCGCACCGACCCGCGCAACGGCGCCCAAACCCGCAAGATCACCGAAATTTCGCGCGCCGAACCCGACGCCCAATACTTCTCGATCCCCTTCGATTACGAAATGCTGGACAATCGCGTGCACACCAAACCAGAGCCGCGCGCAAACTAAGTCCAGTTTCCGCATTCCGATCACCGGCTGCCACAACTCAGCGCCACCTGCATGACCGCCGCAGTCCATCAGGCCATTTGAAATCGGTGGATGACATTTTCATTGTGCGGTTAGCGGTGACCTTCTCCCGTGGCTGCCCCTCCCCCTAGGTTATTGACAACAGCGGTCGGCTTCGAGTAAATTCCCTGTCGATAACTTAGGGGAAGCTACTTCATGACCAAACCTACCGATATGGTCCAAGGCACGCTCGATCTGCTGATCTTAAAAACCATTGCCCTCGAACCCACGCACGGATGGGCTATCGCTCAACGCATCCGCTTCGTCTCTGGCAACGTTTTGCAAGTGAATCAGGGCGCGCTGTACCCGGCCCTGCATCGCCTCGAGCAACAATCCTGGATCCACGCCGAGTGGGGCGAGTCTGAAAATAATCGTCGCGCCAAATTCTATTCGCTCACCAACGCCGGGAAGAAATATCTGGATCGGGAAGAAGCCAATTGGGAGCGGCTCTGCGCCGCCATCGGATTGGTTTTGAAAACCGCGGCCGGTTAGGAGCGATCGCCATGCGTCGGATTCACAACATAGCTCTACGTTTTCGCTCCCTCTTCCAGCGCAGCGCTGTGGATCGGGAAATGGAGCAAGAACTTCGCTTTCACCTCGAGCAGCAAATGGCCGCTCACATCGCCGCGGGAATGCCGCCGGAAGAAGCGCGCTATGCGGCCATGCGGGAATTCGGGGGCGTGGACCAAATCCGAGAGGAGTGTCGCGACATGCGCAGCATAAACTGGATTCAAGACATCGTGCAGGACCTCCGCTTTGCGGTCCGCGTGCTGCTCCAGAGTCCCGGGTTTGCCCTCGTCGCCATTCTCACCCTCGCTCTGGGCATCGGCGCGAACACCGCGATCTTCAGCTTTATTGATGGCGCGCTGCTGCGCGCACTGCCGGTCAGCGATCCCCAGAGTCTAGTGCTACTGCAGTGGAGCGCGCAGGGCCCATCGAACCACCTCGGGACCAGTTCCTATGGCGATTGCCGGGAAAACCACAGCGGGATCGGTTCTGGCGGCTGCACTTTTTCTGAGCCGCTCTTCCATCAGATTCAATCGCAGGGCCTCTTCTCGGAGTTGGCCGCGTTTGCAGGCGGTGGAGAAGTCGCCCTCACCGGCAACGGTGCCGCCAGCACCGTCGACAACGCCGAGTACGTTTCGGGGACCTACTTCCAAACCCTGGGGGTGCGGCCGGAAAGCGGGCGCCTCATCAGCTCCGCGGACGAAACCGCGGCCTCGCCCGTTGCCGTCTTGAGCTACGCCTACTGGAGGAGCGCGTTCGATGCGTCGCCGTCCGCCGTGGGCAAGACGATTTTCTTAAATCGGGTTCCCTTCACGATCGTCGGCGTCGCGGAGCCGCGTTTTGACGCCCTATCACCCGGACGTCAAATCCAGATGTGGCTTCCGCTTTCCACCCAGAGCCACATTCTTGCAGTACCTTGGGACAATCGCGACGTCGATCACAACTTCTGGTGGCTGGTCATGGTCGCGCGGACCAAACCGGGAATTCCGCGCGGGCAGACCCAAGCAGCCGTCAACGTTCTGTTCCTCAATGAAGCCCTACACGGCGACAAACCTGCGTTTAAGCCGGAAGACCATCCTCAGGTTTCACTCCGTCCCGCGGAATCAGGCCTCACCGGCTTCACCACCGAAATTGCCACCCCCATCTACCTGCTGATGCTAGCGGTGGGAGTGGTCCTGCTGATTGCCTGCGCCAACGTCGCGGGCCTCCTGCTGTCGCGCGCCGCGGCGCGTCAGAAGGAAATGGCGGTGCGATTTGCCCTTGGCGCGCGCCGGGAGCGAATCGTGCGCCAGCTCTTGACCGAGAGCCTGCTGCTCTCGATCTCCGGCGGCGCACTCGGTCTCCTCTTCGCCCGCTGGGTCATGACCATGATTAACACATTTGTGGCAGCAAACCAGGACTTCGCGGGGACTACCACGCTCAATTCCGGCCTGGACGCCCACGTTCTGCTGTTCACCGGCGCGGTTTCTCTGCTGGCCGGAATGTTGTTTGGCCTTGCGCCGGCTGTGCGCGGCATGCGTGTCGACTTGACGCCCGCGTTGAAGGACGCGGCTGGGAATTTGCGGTCCGGGCGCCCGATCGCACGCTGGTTCAGCATGGGAAATGCGCTGGTGGTGGCCCAGGTCGCGCTCACCGTTGTCGTGCTCACCGGAGCCGGTCTCCTGGTGCGCACTCTGCAGAACCTGCGTAGGGTGGACCCTGGCTTCGATACCCGAAATATCCTCACCTTCAGCATCGACCCTACCTCAGCCGGCTATAAACGTGCCGCAGTCGACACCTTCTACAGTGATTTGCAAGGGCGGCTAGCGGCCATCCCGGGCGTTACTTCCGTGAGCTATTCCTGGATGCCGCTGCTGAGCGGAGGCCTCTGGACCACAGGTTTTCATCTCCCCGGCAAGACCGACGAGGCCAGCGCGAAGATGTTGACGGTCGGCATGGATTTCTTTCCCACCCTCGGAATTCCCCTGCGCCAGGGACGCGAATTCATCGCTTCGGATTTTGCGGTGGCTGCAAAGAATGGAGAGGCGAGCGACGGCCAGCAGCAGCGCATCGCCGCGAGTCTAAAGGCTGGCGCCAAGGATCTGGCCGGGCAAAATAACCGCGAGACGGCCACTCTGCAGCCCTTGCCGGTGATCGTCAACGAGGCCCTTCTTCGAAAGTACTTTCCCAACAGCACTCCGATCGGGCTGCGTTTCGGAAGCTCCGTCGCCACGGACGCCGATCCATCCGCAAGCCCGGGATGGGAGATTGTCGGTGTGGTGGGGGACGCCAAATACGAACAGCTGCGCGGCGAAATCGCGCCGACGATTTACGCTGCGTTCACCGGTCAGGGCGCGTCCTTCGCGCTGCGGACCGCGGTCAATCCGTCGAGTCTCATACCTCAGATTCGCAGCGTGGTGGCCCAATTAGACGCCAACTTGCCACTCAATCGCATCCGGACCGAATCCCAGCAGATCGAAAGCCAGCTAATGACCGAACGGTTGATCGCCAAGCTCGGCACGCTCTTTGGCGCGCTGGCGCTCCTGCTTTCGTGCATCGGACTATACGGACTCCTGGCCTACGAAGTTGCTCGGCGCACCCGCGAGATCGGCATTCGCGTCGCGCTCGGTGCGCGCTCGCGTGACGTGTTGCGCCTGGTTATCGGACAAGGTCTCGCGCTAGCAGCCACCGGCGCGGCGATCGGCGTCGCTGCAGCGCTGGGCGTCACCCGTTTCCTAAACTCGATCCTCTATGGCGTGAAGCCCGCCGACCCTTTGACCTTTGCTGCCGTGACGTTCTGCTTGGTGGCCATTGCGCTCCTGGCCTGCTACATCCCGGCCCGCCGCGCCATGCGAGTGGACCCGATGGTCGCCTTGCGATACGAATAGGGTTTTCTTTACGGTTCGACGTTCGACGCCGTTATCCTTCCCGGGCCCCGAGCAATCGTCCGCAACTCACCTCCAACCATTCCTACCAACAACATCCGTGCAGACCCAAATGCTCCTGCTACCGGTCGGCCACATCAATCTCCACAGACTTTCATCCTTTTACTCACCCGCCCACAGTGCTAGCCTTCCAGCGCCGCTGAGCCCAGAGAAAGAACGACCGACCGGCGGCGCGAAGAATGGAGAAAATCCCAATCCAGGCACCGGTGGGGATTAGAAATCGTGTGTGTAACAAAATACAGGAGAAGCAAAATTCGATAACCGGCAAATTGCAGTTTATGTAGGTGAAGGCCAGGCCAAGGGCCCTGAATGGCTTTCGATGGCCCGCGGACCGACTCAAGCGCTACACTACCGCCGGTCCCGTTCTGCACGAACTTACGGATTCGCCTCGGACCCCTTATAGAGGATGCTGCTGCTCCTGCCGTGCGCCACTGACTTCTTTCAACGAGGGATTGCATGCCTGACTCGGTCTACACCAGTCGCATCGACGAAGGGTTGCCCACGCCGCTCGGCGCCACCTATGACGGATTTGGAACCAACTTCGCTCTGTTCTCCGCAAATGCGACCAAGGTCGAACTCTGCCTTTTCGACGCGACTGGGCAGACGGAAATCGAGCGCATCGAGCTGCCCGAGTACACCAACGAAGTCTGGCACGGCTATCTGTCGGATGTTGGCCCGGAAACCGTCTACGGCTACCGCGTGTACGGCCGGTACGATCCCGAGAAAGGAATGCGTTTCAATCACAACAAACTGTTGCTCGATCCTTACGCCAAAGCACACATTGGCGTGCTCCAGTGGGGGCCTGAAATCTTCGGCTACAAATTGGAGACCAAAGACGATCTTGCGTTTGACGAACGCGACAGCGCCCCTTTCGTTCCCAAGTGCCAGGTAGTGGACCCTTCCTTTACCTGGACGCGCGACCGCAAACCGGAAATATTCTGGGATCGCACCGTTATTTATGAGCTGCACGTGCGAGGATTCACCAAATTGCATCCGCAGGTGCCGGAGAATTTGCGCGGCACGTTCGCGGGGCTGGCACGGGGCGAGGTTATCGAATACATCAAAGGCCTCGGGGTCACCTCGATCGAGCTCATGCCGGTGCACACCTTCTTCGACGACAAGTCCCTCCTGGATCGAGGAAAAACAAATTATTGGGGATACGACAGCATCGGATTCTTCGCCGTCGATCCGCGCTACTCCGCCAGCGGGGCGGTGGCGGAGTTCAAACAAATGGTCGCGCACTTTCACGACGCGGGCCTGGAAGTGATTCTGGACGTGGTCTACAACCACACCGCGGAAGGAAACGAGCTAGGGCCGACGCTCTCGTTCAAAGGAATCGACAACTCTTCCTACTATCGCTTAGTTCCCGACAAGCCCCGCTACTACATCAACGATACCGGCACCGGAAACACCGTGAACCTCAGCCATCCGCGGGTCCTGCAAATGGTGATGGATAGCCTGCGCTACTGGGTGACTGAGATGCACGTCGACGGCTTCCGCTTCGATCTGGCCACCATTCTCGGCCGCGAGCAGCACGGCTTCGATCAGGCCGGAGGATTTCTGGATAGTTGCAACCAGGATGCTCTGCTCGCTCGAGTGAAACTCATCGCCGAACCTTGGGATCTCGGTCCGGGCGGCTATCAAGTGGGTTGGTTCCCTCCCGGCTGGGCGGAGTGGAACGACCGCTACCGCGATACCGTGCGCAGCTACTGGAAGGGTGACCAAGGCAAAGTGGCGGAGCTGGCCACGAGGCTCTCCGGCTCCGCGGATTTTTTCGACAAGCGAGGACGCAAGCCCTGGGCCAGCGTCAACTTCGTCACCGTTCACGACGGCTTCACCCTCAACGACCTGGTCTCTTATAACGAAAAGCACAACCAAGCTAATGGCGAAGACAACCAAGACGGAAGCTCCAACAATCTTTCCTGGAACTGCGGCGCAGAGGGGCCAACCTTGGACTCCGGGATCAACCAACTCCGGCAACGCCAGATGCGCAACATGCTGGCCACCATTCTGTTTTCGCAGGGAACCCCGCTGCTTCTGGCCGGCGATGAATTTGCGCGGACCCAACAAGGAAACAACAACGCCTACTGCCAGGACAACGAAATCAGTTGGGTGAATTGGGACAAGATTGGGCCCGAGGGAAAAGCGCAAACCACCTTCGTGAGAAGACTCACCATGCTGCGTCACGCGCTTCCGGTGCTCCGCCGCAATCGTTATCTGGACGCCACCTACGATGAAAAACTGGACGTCAAAGCGCTCACTTGGATTAATGCGACCGGCAAGGAGATGGACGAAGGCAACTGGAAGGATACCAACCTGCGTTGCTTCGGCATGCTGATGGATGGCCGCGGACAATCCAGCGGAATCAAGCGCCCCGCGGATGACGTAACGCTATTGATGGTTATGAATTCACATTCCGACATGGTGCAATTTACGCTTCCGCCGTTCGCCAGCGGGCAGTGGTGGATTGCGCTGGTCGACACCAACGAAGCGGAGCGCGAAGATTGCCCGCGGCAGCAATCGGGTACGCAATACGGGATTGCTGGCCGCTCGTTGGTTTTGTTCGCCGCGATAAACCCGGGAAAAACCGGGCAGATCGTGCGCCGCATGGCATTTGAGATGTCGCGTGCCGCAGAGTCGACGACTTAATTCAAGAATCGCGCAGCGGAGTTGCGCCAACGTCTGTGGATGACTGCGGACGAGTGGAAGACGGACTACGAAACGTTGCGCCGGAATCAGGCCCTTCCGGTAGATGGTTCGCTGATTTCATTTGCTCGATCGACCGGTGAGAAAGTTCCGGGAACTTGGCTGGTCGCCATCTCGGAGAGAGTTTTCCCGAGCAGCAATTGAAATAGAATCGCGGAGAGCAACGCCAGTATGGCAGCGGCCCCCAGCACTGCCGAATAACCGAACCGGGCGAACGCGGCGCCCGCCGCGGCCGCGGCGATCATCTGCGCCAGCCCGATCACCAGAAAATTCATGGTCGAGGCTCCGGTTTGTTCTTCCGGCTTTACCTGGCTCATCAACAAGCTATACATTCCCGGCTCGCTCATCCACAAGAAACCCGAGAAGAACACGTACGCCAGCATCGCGGGCTCCGGCCCTTGGGTATGCGCCAGCCCCAGCAGCGCGATAGCAGCAGCGATCTGGGTGCAGGCAATGCCGGTCACGGTTCCCAACCTGCGAAAAATAACTGGCGCCGCGAGAATGGCGATCAGCTGCGCGAACTGCGATGCGGAAAACACCGATCCGATCCGCGCCACGCTCATTCCCATGTGCCGTGAAAAGTACGCGCTGGCAAAAGGCGGGATCGCGCCGGTCAGCAAACTCCACGTCGCGATGGCCAGCAGGAACCGGTACATGAACGCATTGCGCGGATAGAATTTGGCAGCGGCTGGCGGCAGCGTGCGGAAGCGAAGCCGTGAGAGGGGCAAAATGCCGATGGCGGTAATGGTGCAGCCAAGCAGCAAGCCAATTTGCTTGGCGTGAACGCCGGCGATGCCGGGACGCAGATGGGCGAGCCATTCCGGCCAATGTCCGCAGAACTGGCCGGCCACAACTCCCAAACCAATTCCGCTGGAAAATATCACACTGAATCCCAGCGAGCGATTCTTCTCGCTGGTGAGTTGTGCGATGGCCGGCGAAATTGCTACCGCCCAGATGGTCATCACCGCGCCGGCGGCAAATGCCAGAGCTAGCAGCGCCTGCTCGGAGTTGACCAGAGCGCGCGCCACGGAGACCAGCGTCGTTAGTGAGAAACAAATCAGCAAGCTATTTCGCAGACCAATGCGGCGCGCGAGAAAGCCCGCAGGGATGGCCCCGGCAAGGCTTCCGGCGGCCATAGCGCTGGTGACCAAGCCCAGAACATTTTCGTGGAAGCCGCGATCGAGTAGAAAAAGGTTGTAGAAGAAAAAGTAAATCATCATGCCGAAATCGAAGCAAAAGGATGCGCTGAAGAAAGTCCAAAACTGGCGGTCCAGCCCTGGCGCGGAAGCGGCAAGCTTCACGCCGCGCCCCAACGTGGGCGGGATCACTTCCGCCCAGGAGATCGCGCGCGAAGTAGCGTAGCAACAATATTTTGTGTATTTGCGCCACGACGCTGGCGGCGCCTCTCCGGGTTTCAGGCCGGCACCCTGAACGTAGTCGGCTTCCACCGGCGGAAGTTTTGGAGCGAGGGCTCGAAAAAAAATCGCGCACTTATCCTGGGCCGAGCTGAGCAAAGCAATATGAAGCCACACATTATCTTTGTAAAGCGGTGGACGGCGGAGCAAAGGAGCATCGGCGCGGAGCTCGAACCAATTATTCACCATCGCCGGGAGCCGCTCGATTTCTTCTTGCACTTGCGGCGCCAAGCTGTTCGCAAACCAGGTGGTAGCGAGCCGAAAAGCTACCGCTTCCAAACGCCGCAGCGAGGGATCGTGGCATTCGCGCCAGCGGCCCCAGAAATCATGGTCGTCCGCGCTGCGGTGCAGAAAACGAGCGATCTCGTAAATTTTCGCCGAATCCGGAACGCCGCTTAGCAGGTCGCGCAGCAAATGAATCGCGGCGTACCCAATCGTGTCCACGTCGCACAGGCCGGAGTAAGTCACGTCGTCCAGCGGCCGCTGACGCCGGCGCAACCAGAAATCTTCCAGGCCAGCGGGAGCCAGGCGGGTGCGCTGCTGATTCCACAAACGAAAATGCAGCTCGAAGCCAACGGGCATATTGGGGTCGTATGCATTGCCGCTCCATTGCCAAGAGCCCGGCGGCACCATCGGGGCGATGTGGTCCTGGGGCAGGCGATGTTTGGGTTCCTCCGTCCGGTAGCCCAATCTCATCAGCGCCAGGCGCATGAGCAAGAGCGATTCGGGCGGGCAGAACAAATCGATGTCCGATTGGTAGCGCAGGCGAGGATGCTCGACGAATCCGGGCCCGTGTGAAAATCCCTTCAGCACCACGTGTTCGGCCCCCGCGTCAGCCGCTTCGTGCGCCACGCGGGTGTATACCTGCTTGATTCTTTCGAAGCGCCTGGCGTTGTCGGCGAGATTCCTGTCGATATGTGCGCGAGCCCATTCGGGAACATGTTCAGCGCGAGTAAGCCGCAGCGGAAGCGTGAGACGCTGGAGGTCCCAGCGGGCGAGTACGTAACGCCAGTGGCCGCCGGTGAAGGCGTCCAGTGAATCGGTATGTGGATCGTTAAATCGCAGCGCCGAAACAATAATGGAAAGCGGGTCAGGCACTGGCGCGAACCTCCGCACCTGCGCTGGATACGTCGAGCGGACCGGCGGCGCCACGGACCAGAGCGTCCAGCGCCGGCACGGCTAAACTTAAATCATCGTAACGAAACTCGACCACCTCGGCCATCAGGAGCTCGCGGAGTGAGGCCTTCTGTTCGTTGCGAATTTCCGCCTCTCCGTAGCAGAAGGTTCGTTCGAACCATGCCGCGGCGCGTTGCCTCGAATAAGGAAAAAACACCGGCGGATGCGAGGGGTAACGCTTCAGGAAGACGATGTGCTCGATTGCGCAATGGGAGATCGTCTCGATGCCCGGCATGCTCGCAGTGTCCAGTTCAACGGCCATTCCGCCGTTGAGGCGTGGCGTGGCCCGCTGGTTTCTGAGCTCGGGAAATAGGTCGAGCGCCGGGGCGCGGAAACGCATCTGGTGGGGATTGCCAGTGACGATGCGTCCAGGGCGATTTCGAATCAGGCTGCTCGCATCATCCGAAAGGAATTTCCAGCCAGAGCGCGCGCAGGCATAGGCCAGCGTGGATTTGCCTGCACCCGAATCGCCGCAGAGAAGCACGCCGCGTCCGTGGCGGCTGAGGCACGCGCCGTGCAAGGTGGTGAGAAACCATTGGTCGAGCAAGATCCAGACGGTCCCCTCGAGGATGTGGTAGCGGAGATACGAGCGATTTCTCACCGTCGCCGGGGTGACCCAACCGTACGCAAAGCCGCGACGCATATCGCAGATGGTGAAATTTTCGGCGTCGGCGATTTGGGACATCAGATGGCCCTGCGATCGCGCCACCGGCGGGGGCGGGCATTTTGAAGAATGGTCGCCGAGAACGCCGAGACGCAGGCGCACCGGCGGATACGCAAACACCTTTTTGAACTTCCCCCAGCTTTCCTGGGCGGCTTCCAGAACTTCGCGTGAATTGGTAACGACCTCGACGGAAAAGCCAGCCGGATGGAAAGTGGCGCGAAGCGAAAGATCGAAATCGGCCAGCACCGGGTCGTTGTCTGGCGCTGTTTTGGTTGGCGGCATTTCTCTTCCCTCCTGGATGGTTCGGGCGTGCCGCGAAGCGAGCTGGCGCGGCCGCGATGCCGATTCGTCGTTCATCAGAACTTATATTTCAACGCGAACTGCACGATTCTTGGATTGCCCACCGTCGAAGAGATCACCCCGAATGCGGGCCCCGCGCCGTGATCGTTGTCCGGCGGCCCAAACTTCGGCGTGTTGGTCAGGTTGAATATTTCTCCGCGCAGCTCGATGCGGTTTCGCTCGGTGACCGCAAAGGTTCGCTGGATGCCCAAATCAAGATTGAGCTGGCTGGGCCCGCGCAGAATGCCCACCCCGCAGTTGCCGAATCCGGTGCCGTCGCCGATCGCCGGGGGAGCGCTGAACGCACCCGGATTGAAATAGCCGGTCAGGCGCGAGGTCAGCGAACCGGTGGAAGCGGGGTTCTCGCCGGTACACTCCGCGCGGGTGAATCCGACCAAGTTTCCGTAAACGGATCCGGCGGTGGAATCGATCGGGGTAATCGGGAGACCCGACTGCATGACCGAGACTCCAGACAACTGCCAGTGAGAGAGCGCGGCACGCGACCATCGCGGGCCTTCCGCTATGGCCGGAGGATCGTAGATAAAGCTGAGGACCACCCGATGGGGCCGGCTGAAATCATCGGGCCCATACGATCCGCGCGGGTTGTTCTGATCGTTGCCGAGGAAGCTGAGATTGAACGAGGAGAGCGAGCCGGTGCCGCTGGTGAAGTCGAGGTTCTTGGAATAGGTGTAACTGGCTTGAAAGCTGAGGCCGAAGCTGGAGGTCTTGGTGAGACTGGTCTGCAGTGAGTTGTAGTTGGCGTCAAACTCTGTTTCGCAAACATAGGACCCCGCGGCTATGCCGGCGAACGGAACGCGCTGCGCGAGATTTTCGTTGGTCGTGGTGGTCTGGCCGTTGACCGGATTGGTGGGCGTGGCCAGCAGCGCTTGATTGAACTCGACGCAGCCGGTCTGGTGGGTGGTCTTCGATCCGACGTATCCGGTCTGCAACAGAAAATTGTGGGCGAACTCGTATTGAAGATTCAGGTCGTACTCCTGCGAGTAGGGGCTGGTGAGATTGCGTCCAATCGCGGAAATCGTAATGGCACTCTCGGGAGTGCGCGGAATGAACACCGGAAAAGCAGAATTCGGAACCAGCGCCGGATTGTACGGCTGTGCAAAAGTGGCGGCGGCGTTCTCCGATCCGGAGAGCGATTGGGTGAGCGCGAACGGCGGCTGGCCCAGATTGTCCATGGCGAGCTGCCCGGAGAGCCGCGAGTAATAAATGCCGTAGCCACCGCGCAAAACAAGGATGGGATGCTGGGCGAGTTGATATGCAAAACCCAGGCGCGGGCTAAAGTTCTTGTTATCGGAGTTCCACAGACCATCATGCGGCAATTTGGTGTAACCAGCGGGAACCGATCCATTGAAATTCGAAGGCAGCACGAATCCGCTGAAACTGCCGGCGGCGGGGACGTCGTGGCTGGCGATGGACGGATCGAAATTGGAGAGCTCGCCGTAAATTTCATCGGGAGGTCCAAAATATTCGTAGCGCAGGCCGGCATTCAGCGTAAATCGGGAAGTCACTTTGATGTCGTCCTGTACGAAACCGGCGAGATCTAAGTAACGCTCGTTCTTGCGAAACTGCCCGGACGCCCCCACGCTCTCAAACACGTTGCTTGAGCCACTCCCGTTCTGGGTGGCGTTCTCTCCGAGCAGAAAATCTGGAAAACTGAGAAAAAAGAGAAAGCCGTCAGTGACGTAGGGAATATCGATATCGAGTTCATGGCGTTTTACCTCGGCGCCCAGGCGCAGAGTGTGTCGTCCGCGAGTGAGCGACACCACGTCCTGCCCGACGAAGGTGTTGGTGTGGTCGAAGTCGAAAGGCTCGCCTGCAGAGCCCAAAGAGAAGAGTCCGTCGAGGGCGATCCCGGGGATCTGCGGCAGGCCGGAGGGCGTAGCCATGCCCACGCTGGCCGCGGAAACGGGGCTAGCCGGGGCAGAAAATCCGCTGAAGCGAATGTAGCCAAAGCGAGCGACGTTCACGACATTGGAGCTGAAAACGTGGGTATCGGAAAGCACGAAGTTGTCGTTGCGTTGGTGTTCGCTGGTTGAAAATCCGGGGACGGTAGCGCCAAAGGGAGTGAACGGTTCGCCGGTCCTTGCGAGTGAGGAAAAGAAGCGGCCGGAAAGCCGGTTGCTAGGGGAGAGTTGGTGGTCGAGATTCACCGTGAACTGATCCTCGCGAAATGCTGCGGGACTGGAAAACGTGGATTCGCCCAGATCTCCGGGAAGAATGGTCTGCGGATTAGGAATCACGAAATTTCCGGTGGGCAGCTTGGCATTCAGCAGGCCCAGGGCAACGGGACTGATGTTGGAGCCATCGGGGGCGATGGCAACGCCGCCGAGCGCGCCGGATTGGCCGGCGTAAAGCGCGCCGAGCGCGGCCGCGGAGCGGTCGTTGGTGAGGGGTGGCAGAAACGTGCTGACCAGCGAGCCAACCGCCTGGCCGTTACGCTGAATGGCGCCTTGATAGGAAACGAAGAAAAACGTTTTGTCGGTTTTTAGCGGACCGCCGAGCGCGCCTCCAAACTGATTTTGTTGGAGCACTGGACGCGCCTGGCCATTTTGATTCAGGAAGAAATCGTTGGCGTTCAGCGCATTGTTGCGCAGAAATTCCCACGCGGCGCCGTGAAACTGATTGTTTCCCGCTTTGCTGACGATATCGACGTTCGCTCCCGCGCCGCGTCCGTAGCCGGCGTCATACATTCCGGTCTGCACTTTGAATTCGGCAATGGTGTCGGGAGCGGGGATGGCCACGCCCACCTCGGGATCGAAGCCGGACGCGGAATTTTCGGAAATGTTGTTGGCGTCGATACCATTGAACTGGAAATTGTTGTCAGTAGTTTTAGCGCCGTTGGCCGAAACGTTCTGGGTATTTTTCCCCAAGGCAGCGGCATTCGGTGTTTCCACCACTACCCCTGGCGAGAGCGCCAGTATTTGGGTGAAGTTGCGATTGGCCAGGGGTAAGGACTCGATAGTTTGTTCGTCGGTTACCCAGCCCAGGGCAGCGGTAAGAGTTTGTGCCAGGCCGGTTGACGCGGTGACGGTGACTTCCGAAGCCGTGGCGCCCAATTTCAGGTGGACTACCAGCGGAGTGGTTTCCGTAACATTGATATTTATTCCGTGCACGACGTTGCGCTGGAATCCCGAGACCTCCACGGTGACCGAGTAACTGCCCGGCGGCAGTGACGTCGATCGAAATGTGCCCTGATCGTTGGTTAGCACATCGCGGGCCAGACCGGTGCCGTCGTCGACGATCGAGACGCGCGCGCCCGCTACCACGGCACCAGAGGAATCGAGCACCTCTCCGGAAATGGCGCCAGTGCCTGACCCTTGCGCGTGCACTCCGGCAGGCGGCAGAGCGAGCACCAAGGCCGCCAGCATAAGCAACCATGCCTCGCGCAACAGCGATCGAGTTCGGCCGCGAACTCTCCGATCGAGATGATTAACTGCAGCAAAATGTTTTGGCATCGTGCACCCCCCCGTTCCGAGAACGACTCTAGGAGATTTCGTGCGCGTATACGTCACCGGGATGTCACCAGTGCGCAAACTTTTGCTGGGCATTTGGTGACAGGAAAGCGCAAATACGCAGATACCTTGGAGATAGGAAGAGCGCCGCCTCATTCGGAAGGTTTGTAATTTTGCGCAAACTGTAATGTCTAAGGATGCGCTAACGAGAAGTGACTTGCTTTTAACGGACCCGTGACAAGCGTTGGACGACTTCTGAGTATCTTTTGGCTGTGATCTTGCCGCGGGCGAACGATTGGCGGCGGGCTCATGGGTTGGGCTGGCTGGCTGGTACTCGTGCTCTTCGAACAGCGGAAAGAGCGGGTGCTTAAGTTCAAACGCCAAACAGCATTTTTTAATAAAGAAGGAAGCCGATATGCAGATTTTTTGGAGAACAAGATCAATGCGGTACCGATGGTTGTGGGTCGTCTTACTTTTACTTTGGTGCGGCGGAGCAGTGAGAGCGCAATCCGACGTGCCGATAATTTCGGGCGGGACTGGATTTCTCAGCAACACCGAAGGTGGGGCAACAACGTTTCAGCCAGTGATTACGCCGGTGGTTGTGGTTCCGCTGGGTGACCGCTGGCTGATTGAGTCGAGAACGGATTTGCGCGGCGTGATTTATCAGCAGGACGGAAGCAGCGGTCCTTATCAAGGACAGTTCTTCGGAACACTCGAATACCTGCAAGTGGATTACAACGTCAGTTCGGCGCTGACGGTGACCGCGGGGCGTTTTCTGACGCCGTTCGGAATCTTCAACGAAAGGCTCACGCCGATCTGGATCAACCGCTTTCAGGATGGTCCTTATATAGCGACGATCGGAACAGCGGCAGGCTACGCCGATGGATTGATGGCGCGCGGCGGATGGGACTCTGGGAGCGGGTACAGCATCAACTACACCGCGTACGCTTCCACGCTGAGCACGGTGAACAAGCTCGAATCGCAGAGGTCGGCGGGCGGACGGTTCGGAGTATTTATTCCGCGGACGCGAATGGAAATCGGAACTTCGTACAACAAATCGTTGCAGGGTACCCGCGGAAATTCCGAAGGACTGGATCTTTCCTGGGATCCCTACAGCGCACCGCTAGACGTTAAGGGTGAATGGGCGCACGCCGCGGGCGGACAAGGATATTGGATTGAAGCGGCGTACCGGCTATCGCGATACGGCGGAAGCGGCTCGGCGATCGGGCGGCTCGAACCATTGATCCGGATGCAGCAATTCCATCGCAGCCAACCGATCGCCGGAGATTTTCTGCCGGGCATCAGCCAGCGCCGTCCGGACTTCGGTGTGAACTACTACTTACCGCACGAAGTGCGGTTACACGCGAGCTACGGGCGGCAGTTCAATAACCAGGTCGATGGCAATATCTGGGAATTTGGCGTTACCTATCGATTTCTATTTCCGCTGTGGCCAGGGAGGGATTGAAGTGAAACGGATCATATTGTGTTGGTTGCTGATGAGTGCGTGCCTGCTTGCGGCGGCACAGGAACACCCGCAGGCATCGGCCCACGCTTCGCAGTTCGTGGAGCCGGTGAAGAAGGCAAGTACCAGCGGATCCAATGACGGAGAGAAACGCTTCCAGGCGAATTGCGGGCGATGCCACAACGCTCCGGAGAACCTGTCTCCGCGAGAAGCGCGTGCGGTGGTACGGCAGATGCGGGTGCGAGCGCGGCTGACGGCGGAAGACGAAAGATTAATCCTGCAGTACCTCGCACCGTAAATGTGCGGGCGGCCAACTAAACTAAAAGGAGAACGATATGAAGCTTTTACGAGGAATTATTCTGATAGCGATTGCGGCGATGGCGATTGCGTCTACGCTTACGGTGGGATCGGCGGACGAAGCACGGCGGGTTGAAATCGTGGCCAGCAAGTTTTCGTATTCGCCGAGCGAGATTACGCTGAAGAAAGGCCAGCCGGTGGTGCTGGTATTGCGCACTTCGGACGTGACCCATGGACTGAAGATCGAAGCGCTGGGAGTGCGGTCTGAGATCAGCAAAGGGCGAGATACGGAAATCGCGGTGACGCCGATGCAGGTGGGTCAATTCGTGGGCAAGTGCGCGCACTTTTGCGGGAAGGGCCACGGATCGATGACGCTTCAGGTCAACGTGGTGGAATGACCATGTCGCGGCATGCTGCAGGAGTTCTCGCGGTGCTGACGGCAACGATGGCGGTGGGTTTGTGCGGTTGCAAGGCCCGACCGGCGGGAAGGCTGGAAACCGCGGCGATGGAAGACGCGAAGCGATGGGTGATGGTTGGGGACAAGCATGTCGTCAACCCTTTGCCACCGACAGCGGAGAACATCGCTGAGGGGAAAGAAAGTTTTTCGCATTATTGCGTGGTGTGCCACGGGATGGACGGGCAGAACACCGGGGTGCCGTTTGCGGATGCGATGTCGCCGGCGGTTCCTTCGCTGGCTTCGCGGCGGGTGCAGGCTTATAGCGATGGACAGTTACACTGGATTATTGAGTATGGGCTGAGGCCGTCGGGGATGCCTGCGTCGCGAGGGATTCTTACGGATGAAGAAATCTGGTCGGCGGTGGTTTATATACGGCATCTGCCTGCAGCGGGAAGTCTGGGGGAACCGGCGATATATTCGGATGCGGCGGGCGAGGCGGCGCAAGGAAATTAGTCATAGAACAGCGCGTTGGCGTGCTGCGCGCTGGCGGCTGGAATGCCGTAAATGCAGTGAGGATTTTCGCGAAAACTTGGCCAATTCATCCGGGAATTACCCGATTGACAATTCCATGCTACCTGCTAGCTTGATTACTCCGCCCACGGAATTCTCTCTCACCAGGAGCTAATCATGGAAAAGCGCATCGACCTTCCAGGAAGTAGTCGAACTGCCCTCAAGGGCGCCAAGGTTGTTGGCAAGGCAGACCCCAACCAGCGGATTGAGATTACCATTCAGGTGCGGCGCAAGTCCGAAGTGGAACTGGCGAAAAAGGTTATGGAGCTCGCGACGCAGTTGCCAGCCGAGCGCAGATACATGAGCCGCACCGAATTGGCGAACCTGGCGGGCGCCGATCCGGCGGACATTACCAAAATCGATGCTTTTGCGCATCAGAACAAGTTGTCGGTCACCGAGGTGAGCATTCCCCGGCGGACGGTGAAGCTTTCCGGAACGATCGCAGATATAAGCGCGGCATTTGGGGTGAAGCTGCAGCGTTACAAGGCAGGGTCGGTCTCTTATCGCGGGCGCACCGGAAAAATCACGATACCGGCGAGCTTGGGCGGGATCATCGAAAGGGTGCTGGGGCTCGACGACCGGCCCACGGTGATACCGCACTACCGGAGGATCGCCAAGGGAGCCAAGGGGCGAACCGCGCGTGGTTCCAAGAAAAAGAAGACCGCACAACATCCCACGCCGACGAATTACACGCCACCACAAGTGGGCGCGATCTACTCTTTTCCAACTGGCCTGGATGGAACCGGGCAGACCATCGGGCTGATCGAACTGAACGATGTGAATAGTCAGGGCGATGCGACTGGCGCGGGTTACTCGACTTCCGATTTGAACACCTTCTTTAAGAACCTGGGACTGGCTACGCCGACGATCACCGCGGTGGGAGTTGACGGCGGGGCCAACGTTCCGGGAAAGGATCCCAACGCGGACGACGAGGTAACCCTGGACATTGAAGTGGCGGGGTCGATCGCCCCCGGTGCGAGCATTGCGGTGTATTTCGGGACCAACACGGATGATGGATTCATCCAGGCGCTCACTACAGCGGTGCATGATGACCTTAGGAAACCATCGATCATCTCGATCAGTTGGGGGCAAGCCGAGGAGACCGCTACGTCGCAGATGTTGCAAGGTCTGGAGCAAGCGCTGGAGGAAGCCGCGGCAATCGGGGTGACGGTGTGCGTTGCCGCAGGAGACAACGGCTCGGCCGACGAGGTTTTGGCGCAGTGGGATCACAAACCTCACGTGGATTTCCCGGCGTCGAGTACTTACTCTTTGGCCTGCGGCGGCACGACCCTCGCTGCGTCTTCCGTGCCGAATTCACCGGTCGAGACGACGTGGAATGAAGGCGCAAGTGGCGGGGCCACCGGCGGTGGAGTGAGCAACTTCTTCCCTAAACCTTCGTACCAGTCGAATACGAATGTTCCGGCGCCGGTCAGCAGTGCCGGGGGACGGGGAGTGCCCGACGTTTCCGGGAATGCTGATCCTTATTCTGGGTACCAGGTGTTCGTTGACGGCAAGGCCCAAACAATTGGAGGAACGAGTGCGGTGGCACCGCTCTGGGCTGGGCTGCTGGCGCGCATAAATCAGAAATTGGGCAAGCCGGTTGGGTTCATCAATACTTTGTTGTACGCGCAGGGTGAGGCGCCATTCCACGATATAACCACCGGGAACAACGACATTTATAACGACTTGGGCGGGAAGTTCCCTGCTGCGAAGGGATGGGATCCCTGTACTGGTCTGGGTTCCCCGAATGGGTCGGCGGTGATGGCGATGCTTAGCGGGCAGTCGGGCTCGCCGTCTACTAAACGGACGCGGAGCGCTGGGGCGGCGTGAGCTCCTGAGCGTTGGGCGGCGCTACCGTAAGCTGTGGCGCCGCGGCGATTGTCGCGCTGCCATTCTTGGCGGCGGAACCTCAAAAATCACAATTTTTTCGCGGACGACTGGGCCTACAAGATACGGGTGTGCGGGCCTGCCCGCTTTCGACCAAGCCCGCGTTGCCTGAATTTGGATGAGTAGCCTGTGCTGCGGTTCTCGCTGCGTTTGTGTTGTAGAATCCGCTGATTCCACTCCACCGCGAGGTTCACAGATGGCGCAAATCGAAGAGCGATTGAAAGCACTCGGGCTCACCTTGCCTCCACCACTTAAGCCGCCACAGGGCGTCGCATTGCCGTTTCAGTTGGTCCGGATCCTTGGCCGCCGTGCGCTCATATCGGGGCACGGTCCGCAAAACCCGCAGGGCTCGATCGCTGAGCCGTTGGGTAAAGTGGGGCGAGAGGTGAGTCTGGAACAGGGTTATGCGGCGGCTCGGCTGACGGCGCTGGCGATACTGGGCAGCTTGCAGCGCACCCTAGGCGATCTCGAGCGCATCGCGGCGTGGGGACGAGTGTTCGGAATGGTCAATTCAGCGCCTGGGTTCAACATGCAGCCTGCCGTGATCAATGGATTCTCGGATCTGATTCTGGAACTGTTTGGATCGGAGGTTGGAGCTCACAGCCGCAGCGCGGTGGGGCTGGCGGAGCTTCCATTCAACATCCCCGTGGAGATCGAAGGCGAAGTGGAACTGAAGTAGTTGGCTCCGGGGCGCCTATAGTACGCTAGTAGCGTATAGTGTTGCGGTGCGCAACGCAAAATCCGCGGAGGACCTGGTGCACGCCAAACGACATATTTTTCGGGGGATCTCCGAGGGTGTTGCGGCGATGGCGGGACACCGCCAGGGCAAACTTACGCTACGGACTTACAAGATTCAGCCGAGACCACTTCCAAAAGTGGACGCGAAGCTGATCAAAGACACTCGAAAGAAACTGCGCTGCTCACGAGCGGTGTTCGCGCGGAAACTCCGAATCAACGAGAGAACCCTGGAGAAATGGGAACAGGGCCGTGCCCGGCCCAATCGCCAAGCGGCGGCGCTGGTGCTTCTGGTGCGCCTGTATCCCGACACTCTGGAACGACTGGAACGAGTGGCTGCTGGATAGGTCTGCCGACTGGTGCATCCCGCCTTGAAGTGAACCGGTACGCTGATCTTGTTTGGGCAACGTTTCCGTTTTGGATGGCCGGAGGACTACGCCGTTTTCTTGCGGCGGGATCGAAGGCCGGCGGGATTTTTCCTGGCTTTGGAGTTGTTGATGCGTTCGAGACAACCGCTCAGCACGGTGCGAAAGCGTTCTTTTTCGCGCGGCGACAGGGCGGCAAACATGTCAGCCTCCATTGCCCGCGCCCGCGCGGCGGCCTTGCGCAATACTTTTAAGCCGCGGGGAGTGAGCATTAGACGGTTGACGCGTGCATTGGTGGGGTGCGGTTTGCGGAGCAGATAGCCGCCCGTTGCGAGATTGGAAACCGCGAGGCTCATATTTTGGGGGGTAACCGACGTGAGGCGGGCCAAGTCGGCGGTGGAGAGCCCGGTGTTGCGATCGAGTTCGGCCAAGGTGGCCAACTGCAGCAGGGTGAGATTCATGGCCGCCAGGGTTTGGGTGATTTCGTGTTCCATGGCGTGAGTCACCTGGGACATCAGGCAACTGATAAATTCGATTTTATCGGCGCACACGCTCACACCGCGAATAATAACAAGTACTTGCTATAATGGCAAGCGGCTGCTAACATCGCAAGCGCTTGCTATCCGCATACCGCCGTTCTCGAACGGACGCAGCTGTTTTTTCTAATTGCAGTGAGTCGCATCTTCGGCTGGCGCATCCAAAGACGGTCGCGGCATTCCCGCGCCGCGGGGCCGATGTCGATATCCCATTTCGAAATGGAAGGAACCGCCACCTCTGATGAGAAAACTCTTATGAAGCACTCCTCCCGATTTCTCTCGGGCCAATTTTCGTTCTCCGCGGTCACTGCGTTGCTCGCCGCTGGCGCGCTGCTGATGGGCGGATGCCAAAAGGCAGCGCCCATGTCTATGCCGCCGCCCGGGGTGACGGTGGCCCGGGTTATACAGAAAGATGTGCCGATCTCGGGCGATTGGGTAGCCACCCTCGACGGGTATACCAACGCGCAGATTCAGCCGCAGGTGGCCGGTTACCTGGTGCAACAGAATTACCGCGAAGGATCCCAGGTACACAAGGGCGAGGTGCTTTTTGAGATCGACCCTCGACCGTTTCAGGCGGTGCTGGATCAAGCCAAAGGGCAACTGGCGCAAGCCAATGCGCAGTTGGGTCTAGCGACGTTGAATGTGAACCGCGATACGCCGGTGGCGAAATTGCACGCCATCGCGCAAAGCCAGCTCGATACCGACGTTCAGGCCAAGCTCAGCGCGGAAGCGGGGCTGGCAGCGGCTCAGGCGGCGGTGGAACAGGCCCAACTGAACTTGGGATTTACACAAGTTCGTTCGCTGATCGACGGCATTGCGGGTATCGCGCAGACGCAGATCGGAAATCTGGTATCGCCTACCACAGTGTTGACCACGGTTTCGATGGTGAATCCCATCAAGGTTTATTTTCCGATCAGCGAGCAGGAATATATGCGCATTGCCGGCAAGATTTCGGGATCGGTGGACTTGCTGGCGTCCAACAGCACCATACCTCTGACCCTGGTACTTTCCGATGGCAGCGAGTACGGACATCAAGGAAGGATTATTTTCGCCGACCGGCAAGTGGATTCGCAAACAGGAACGATCCGCATCGTGGGAAGCTTCCCCAACCCCGGCAACATTTTGCGTCCCGGGCAATTCGGGCGGATCCGCACGGTGACCGAGAATCTGCACGGCGCTCTTTTGGTTCCGCAACGCGCGGTGACCGAGCTACAGGGAAGCTATCAAGTGGCGGTGGTGGGCGCGGACGACAAAGTGAACATTCGAAGCGTGAAGATGGGTCCCCGGGTGGGATCGATGTGGATCGTGCGCGAAGGACTGAAGGCCGATGAGCGGGTGATTACCGAGGGGGTGATGAAGGTGGGCGAGGGCGCCCCGGTAAGGCCAACGGAAGAAGCGGCGCCAATCGAGGCCGCACCGGCAACGGCCGGGGCGAACTAGCGATGGCGAAATTTTTCATCGACCGCCCGATTGTAGCCATGGTGATCGCCATCCTGATGGTGATCGTGGGAGCGGTGTCTATGCTGGGCCTGCCCACGGCGCAATTTCCCAACATCGTGCCACCGGAAATTCAGGTGCAGGCGCTTTATCCCGGCGCGGACGCGGAGACTTTGGAACAATCCGTGGCCACGCCCATCGAGCAACAAATGAGCGGCGTGGACAACATGAGTTACATGTATTCCACGAACGCGAATAACGGGCAGACCACGCTGATCGTGGATTTCGACGTGAAGACCGATCCGAACATCGATCAGGTGCTCACGCAATTGCGGACTTCGCAGGCCACTTCGCAGCTCCCTGCCGCGGTGAACACCGCCGGGGTCACCGTGCAGAAATCGCTGACCGCGCCGCTGATGCTGGTGGATTTGTATTCGCCAAAGAGCACCTACGACGGGATATTTCTGGCGAACTACGCATACATCAACCTGGTGGACGAACTCACGCGGGTGCCGGGGATCGCGCGGGTGCAGGTGTTTGGCGCGGGACAGTACGCGATGCGTTGCTGGGTGAAGCCGGATCAGCTGGCCAAACTGGGAGTCACCGTCCCGCAAATCATTCAAGCGATCCAAACGCAGAACGCAGTGAATCCAGCGGGAAAAGTGGGGGGCGAACCGGTTCCCGCGGGACAGCAATTTACCTACACGGTGCGCGCGCAAGGACGGTTGGTTTCGCCGGAAGAGTTCGGCGAAATTATTATTCGCGCGAACCCGGATGGTTCGACCCTGCGGCTGAAAGATGTGGCGCGGATCAGCCTGGGGGCGCAGACCTACGACGTGGTGGGCCGGTACAAAGGCAAGCCCGCCGCGATTATGGCGATATATCAGTTGCCGGACGCGAACGCGGTGCAAGCGGCCGCGGGCGTGCGCAAGAGCATGGAGAATTTGAAGAAACGGTTTCCGGCGGATCTCGATTTTGAAGTGGGGCTGGACACCACCCTGGCGGTCTCGGCCGGAATTAAAGAAATCGTCCAGACACTTTTTGAAGCGCTGCTGCTGGTGATTTTGGTCGTTTACATTTTTCTGCAGGGCTGGCGCGCAACGCTGATTCCGCTGCTGGCCGTTCCGGTTTCACTGATCGGGACTTTCATCGTTTTTCCACTGCTGGGATTTTCGATCAATACGCTTTCGCTATTTGGCTTGGTGCTGGCGATCGGATTGGTGGTGGACGACGCGATCGTGGTGGTAGAAGCGGTGGAACATCACATCGAAGAAGGCATGACCCCGCGAGACGCCGCGCTGAAAGCGATGGAGGAAGTTTCCGGGCCGGTGGTGGCCATCGCGTTAATCCTGGCGGCGGTTTTCGTTCCGACCGCGTTCATTCCCGGGATTACCGGCCGGCTGTACCAGCAATTCGCGGTGACCATAGCGATTTCGGTTTTATTCTCGGCGTTCAACGCGCTGTCGCTCAGCCCTGCGCTTTGCGCCTTGTTATTGAAGCCGAAAACCGAAAAGCGTGGGCCGCTGGCGCGATTTTTCAAGTGGTTCAATCGCACGTTCGCACGAGCGACGGATGGATACGTAGGCTTTAGCGCGGTGCTGATTCGCAAGGCGGGAATCAGCTTCTTATTTCTCGCTGGGGTGGCGGTAGCCGCGTTATTCGTGGGCCGCGCGCTGCCCACTGAATTCCTGCCGACCGAAGACCAAGGGTATTTGTTCGTGGCGATGGTATTGCCGGATGCGTCGTCGCTGCAGCTCACCGATGAGGCTGCGCACAAAGTGGAGCAGATGATTCTCAACACGCCGGGCGTGCAAGGATGCACCACGGTGGTCGGTTTCAGTCTGTTGAGTTTCACGCAAAATACCTACAATTCATTTTTCTTCGTAACCCTGAAGCCTTGGGACCAGCGAAAAAAACCGGAAGAGCAATTCGAGGCGATTCAGAATCATCTGGGCGGGCAACTCGCATCGCTGAAGGAAGGCCTGGCGTTCTCATTCCCTCCCCCGGCGATTCTGGGAGTGGGGGCTTCGGGCGGCGCGACCTTCATTCTGGAGGACCGCTCCGGCAGCGGTAATGACTTCCTGGCGGCGAACGTACAGAAATTCGTCGCTGCAGCGCAAAAACGTCCGGAGCTAGCCGGAGTGATTTCCACCTACACGCCGCACGTGCCGCAGGTATTTGTGGATGTGGATCGCGCCAAGGTAATGCGGCAGGGAGTAAACATCGGTGACGTCTATGAAACGCTGCAAACATTCATGGGCGGTTATCTAGTGAATTATTTCAATCGCTTTGGACGGGAATGGCAGGTGTACGTGGAAGCCGAAGGAGACTACCGGACTCGAGCGGAAAACGTGGGCGAGTTCCATGTGAGCAACGCCAGCGGAGGAAGCGTTCCGCTGAGCGCCTTAACCACTACCCGCAGCGTTGCGGGGCCCGAATTTACGATGCGCTATAACGAGTACAGCGCGGCCCAGATCAGCACCGCCGCGGCCCCAGGGTACAGTTCGGGCCAGGCGGCCAAAGCGTTGGAGGAAGTATTTGCACAGACCATGCCCCGCGAAATGGGATACGACTGGCTGGGCATGTCGTATCAGGAGCAGAAAGCTTCGCAGGGAGTGTCTCCCGCGGCAATTTTCGGGCTGTCGCTGTTGTTCGTGTTCCTGATTCTTGCCGCGCAATATGAAAGTTGGTCGCTGCCATTCAGCGTGCTGCTGGGAACTCCGATCGCGGTGTTCGGAGCCTACGCCGCGCTGTGGCTGCGAAAATTCGACAATGATGTGTACGCGCAGATCGGGTTGGTGATGCTGATCGGTTTGGCGGCAAAGAACGCGATCTTGATCGTGGAATTCGCGAAGAACGAATACGAGGGCGGGAAAAGCATCGACGATGCCGCACTGGCGGGCGCCCGGCTCCGCTTGCGCCCGATTCTGATGACTGCCTTCGCGTTTATTCTGGGTTGCATTCCGCTTTGGACGGCGACGGGTTCGGGCGCGGTTTCGCGGCGGGTGCTGGGCACGGCGGTGATCGGCGGAATGCTGGCGGCATCGGTTATCGCCATATTCCTGATCCCGGTGACCTTCGATGTGGTCGAACGCTGGATGGCTCGCTTCAAGGGCACGGCCCCGGTTCCATCGAAGGTACCGGAGGCTGGCGCGGATACAGGTGTGGCGTGATGGGCCGGCTCCGAGCTGCGGCGGTTCTGCCCGTGGTGTTCGCGCTGTTCGGCTGCGCGGTGGGACCGAATTACAAACGTCCAAACGTGGACGTGCCGCCAACGTATCGCGGGGCCGCGGTTAGCAATACTGCCGCTAGCGATCCGGCATCCTTGGGCGACGAAAAATGGTGGGCGGTTTTCCAGGACGAGGCACTGCAGGGCTTGATCCGCACCGCGTTGCAGCAGAACTACGACCTGCGGATCGCCGCCACTCGAGTGCTGCAAGCGCGAGCCCAGCTCGGCATCACTCGGGCCGACCAATTCCCTTCGCTATCTGGCGGCGCCAACATCAACAGCAATCGCACCGCGCTGTCTCCCGAATTTCCGGCGTTTGAAGAAACTTCCGGGCAGCTGACCGTCTCCGCTTCATGGGAGCTCGATTTTTGGGGCAAGTACCGGAGGGCGACCGAAGCAGCGCGCGCCGATTTACTGGCCAGCGAATGGGGCCAACGCGCGGTTGTGAGTACGCTGATCGCCAACATCGCCACGGCATATTTTCAGCTTCGCGCGTTGGACCTGGAACTGGAGATTTCCCAGCAGACGCTTTCCTCGCGGAGGGAATCGCTGAAGCTGGAGCAGGCACTCGAAGAGAATGGTTCGGCATCGCTGGTGGATGTGCGCCAAGCCGAGCAACTGGTGTACACCGCGAGCGAAACGATACCCAACGTCGAGCGGCAGATTCAGCAGGAAGAAAACTTCATCCGTGTCCTTCTGGGTGAGAATCCGGGCGAGGTGCCGCGCGGGCGAAAACTGACCGAGCAGCCGCACCTGCCTAGCATCCCTGTCGGTCTTCCTTCGACGCTGCTGGAGCGGCGGCCGGACATTCAACAATCGGAGCAACAGCTGGTGGCGGCGAACGCGCTGATTGGCGTGGCCAAGGCCGCTTATTATCCGGATATCTCGCTGACCGGAACGGGCGGCTTTCAAAGTCCGGCGTTGGTAAAACTTTTCACCGGCCCTGCGGGACTTTGGAATTTCGGTCCGAATGTGACGGTCCCGATATTCACGGCAGGTAAGATCCACTCGAACGTGAAACTGGTGGAAGCACAGCAACAGGAAGCGCTGCTGACGTATCAGCAGACCATTCAGCAAGCGTTCCGCGGCGTTTCCGATTCGCTCATCGCTTACCAAAAGAATCGGGAATTCCGCGAACAGCAGGAACTACTCACGGCATCCGCAGAGGACGCCGCGAAACTTGCGGAGATTCGATATAAGGCCGGGGTCACCAGCTATCTGGAAGTGCTGACCAACGATACGAATCGTTTCGCGGCGCAACTGGCGCTCGCTCAGGCGCAATCCAACGAACTGAACGCGCTGGTTCAGGTTTACGCCGCGCTTGGCGGCGGCTGGCAACAATAGGGCCGCTGAACGATCTGCTGACGAGAAGCCCGCAAAGCAGGAGCTATTTCCCACAACCCCGCTTATGGATAGCTTCGGTGTAGGCGACGCTGCGGGAGCTTCGCCGGGCGACTCCAGTCGAAACCAAACGCAATCACGTTATCGACGTCGGAATCATCCCCATTCTTGACTGCTGGTACTTCGAAATTGGTGCTTGACAATAGTTCGATGATTAGCTAAATATAGACTCGTGAACAGCGTGTTCAAAGCTCTTTCCGATGCAACGCGCCGCCGCGTGCTGCAACTGCTGCGCAAACGGCCGATGTCGGCCGGTGAGTTGTCCGACCATTTTGCGGTCTCCAAGCCGACCATGTCCGCCCATTTTTCCGTGCTCCAGAATGCCGGGCTGATCGAAGCCGAAAAAAACGGCAGGACAATCGTCTACCGGCTCAAGATGTCCGTCCTCGAGGAGGCGCTGCTCGGCTTCGCGCAAACGGTGGGTTGGGACATGAAGGCACGGGGCGGTGCGCGCCGGGCCGCGTTAAAGAGCGGGACAAGATTGCGTCCACTGAAGCAGGAGGGCTAACCATGGCAGCCAAACCGATTTGGAACTACATTCCGCCGGCGTTGATCGCGCTCAACACTCTGCTGGTCGCCGAGAACTGGTATCTGCGGCCCCAGAGCGCGGGGGGCTGGTTGGTGGTCCTGCTTCTTCTCATCGGGATGACCCTGGCTCTTGTCCTCGTTTCTCGCGAGCCTAAGGAAGAAGCACCGCGCCGCGATGCCGGGGGGTCCGTCCGAAGGGGGATCGTGACAGCCGGTCTGATTCTCGTGATTTCGCTTGGCGCGAAACTTGCCGTGGCGCTCGGCGCGGTCCACCACGGCGATATCGCGCTACGCGCGACGATGGCGATCGGGGGCACCTTCCTGGCCGTGACCGGGAACGCCATACCGAAAACCCTCGCGCCGTTGGCGGCGCTGCATTGCGACCCCGCAAAGCTTTAGGCCGTTGAACGTCTCGCCGGCTGGATCTGGGTGCTGGCGGGTCTCGCGGTTGCGATTGCATGGCTCACGCTGCCGATCAATCTGGCAGAGGCGATGTCCTTCCTCTTGCTGCCGAGCGCCATCCTCGTCACGCTCGGGCAAGCGGTCTGGCTGCGACGGGCGAAGCCGAGCGCACTCTGAAGCGCCACGGAGATTAAAGAGCAACCATGTTCGCCCGATTGATGGGCCTCAACGTCATCTCGCCCGGCAAGCTGCAGCAATTGATGCAGAAGCAGCCCGTGAGTGTCCTCGATGTGAACTCGCGGCAGAGCTGGCTCACGGCGCGGGTGCCGGGTGCGCGGCCTCTCGACCCGATGGGCTACGACGAGAGCGATCTCCCAGCAGACAGAGATTCCACGCTGGTGTTCTATTGCTCGAATTTCATGTGTAGAAAGGCGCCGAACGCGGCCCGCCGCGCGAAGGACATGGGATACCGCAACGTCTACGTAATGTCCGCGGGAATCAGCGGCTGGGTCGGCGCTTCCCTGCCGACGGAATCCGGCGAGAAGCGCGACACTTAGATTTTCAAAACGCTCATCGGGACATCCCTCGGCGTTGCTCGGGACAAGTTTGGCGTTCCCGGGAATTACTCCTGCTTTTGGACAGCCAGCTTTACGGTCGCGGTGACTTCGCGGTGCAATTTCAATCGGACAAGTGGAATCCCGCTTCGAGGAAGTGTGGTGGCATAGCACTGGCGGGGATAGATCGCAAGTAACGCGCATCTCTTCAGTGCTTGATTTCCCAACGAGATGCCGACTTCGCGATACTCATCGTCGGGGCCATGCCGGTTTCTGTTGCGTCTCGTCCAACAAGCAACAGAGGAGATGCAATGGGTGTCCGGTTCATTCCATCTCCAAACGAAGCTACGAAGCCAGCAGCCGGAACCTGTCCTTTTTGACTTTCGTTTCACCGGCCTTCGTCGTTAGCTCTATATTGCAACTTTCTCCAGCACAAAGTGCGTCGCGTATTCCGAAGCCTTGCGATTGGTTACGCAAAATCCGAGCGCATGCAGGTCCAGACCGTGCAACAGTGGCTGGCCCTGACCGAGGAGAACCGGCACCAACGTGAGATGCACGGAGTCGATCAGCCGCTAGGTCTTTACATGCTCGGTGCCGGCGTTCCATCGGACCATTTGGTTACTCCTACCAGGAAGACTGACAGTGGTGGGAAGGATTTGAGTTGTGGGTAGGCTTCGGCGGAGATGTACCAGTAATTTACGGCGAGAACTGGGGAGTTTGTGAGATTTGCGCCCCAGGCTGCACCGTCTTTCGCTGTTTCGTAGAACATCATGTGCGGGGCGTTGTGGCCGCCGTAATCGCTGAGATACGAATCCTTCGACATCATGTAGGAGACAGTCCCCTGCTCCAGGGCTGGTAATTCTTTTTTGTCTATTGCGGCTTTGATTGCGGCGATGACTTCTTGTTTGCAATGGCCGGCGAGCAGCAATTCGGTGCGTTTGTAGGCATAGGGCAGGACGGAGCGGACGGCTGGTGGATTGATGCATTCCGCGGCGCGGACTTTTGGATTCCAAAACTCGGGATGATCGAACATGCCCATCCATCCGCGTCCCACCCAGCATACCCAGCCGTTCTTGCCTTCCACCGCGGTTTCGTAGCCGTGGCGGGTCAGGACGATCACTGAGGCGTCGTGGGAGATGGCGTCTGGAGCGGCGCTGCGGGCGAGGGCGATTTCGGCGTCGCGATCCATCAGATATTGTTCGATTGGGGCCATGTTGGGATACGGCTGTTTTGCATCTTGTGCTGCGACGGGCCGGGATGCGATCAGAGCGGCGACGAGTGCGAATCCGCTCAGCAAAGTGATGCGTATTTGATTTCGGGTCATTGCCTTCCTCCGTAATTTTTCGATTTTGTGCTTATCCATTCACACTTCGACCGAGTCGACCGAGCCGACACGATTGCCGTCGCGCTGGTGAGGTCACGAAATTGATTTGTATTCTGTCAGGCGAGCTTCAGCGCGCAGTCTTCTGCCGGCGCTGCTCGCTGGCCTTCAGCATTTCGTTGAGGTCGCCGGCGGGACGAATCTCGAAGATGGCGCCGTATTTGAGGGCGGGATGCTGGGATATGAGCTGGTGAGCATGATTCATGTCGCGGGCTTCGAGGATGAGAATGCCGCCGAGTTGTTCCTTGGTTTCGGCGTAAGGACCGTCCGTCGTGGCGACTTTGCCGTTCTTCCAATAGAGGGTTAAGGCGGTTTCGGCAGGTTGAATCGGTTCTCCACCGACCCAGTGGCCGTTGGCGCGGAGATGGTCGTCGTAGGTGAAGCAGGCGTCGAACATCGCTTGTTTCTCGGCCTCGGTCATGGCGTCGTGTTTGCTTTTGTCGTAGTAGCCCAAACAAATGTATTTCATGGTTCGTCTCCCCTTGATGGCGGCCAGCAGCACAGGTGTCGCAGATTTTTCTGTCACTGTTTCGAGTAATGAAGCGCAACGCATCCTGATTTGAAAAACTTTGACTCAACAAGTTTTAATTGCAATTTCTCCGGCAGGCTAACACCCTCCAACAGCCGTCTCCCTGCTCCTGCAAGGGTTGGCCCAACGACAAAACGATATTCATCCACCAGGCCAAGCTCCATAAGTTGTGAAGGAATATCTACACCACCGACCAAAATATTTTTGCCTTGTTCTTGCTTCAACTTAAGTATTTCGTCGCGAAGGTTGGTACGAACAATCCTGGTATTTCTATCTTCAGCGGTGGCTAGTGACCGCGAAAAAACAATTTTGTTGGTGGAATCAAATGCCCGAGCAAATTCGATATCTGCTTTTGTCTCAGACGGGTTTTTGAGGACTTCAGGCCAATAGGGAACCATCAATTGATAGGTTTTACGCCCAAAGACCTGCAGGTCAACCTCTCGCATGAGGTGAGTAAAATATTCAAGTTTTTCTTCATCGACAAATTGTTTGGTGTGGTCGACGCAGCCATCCAGGGTCGTGTTGATCGCGAAGATTAGCTTTCTCATTTGAGTCCTCCCTCTGAGGTCGCTGCGCCTATGCGCCCATGGTGCCGGTCCGCAAAGGTCCGTCGGGCCGGTAGGTGTTGATGATGACGCCCGATGCCAGCGCTTTCGTGCTGACGAACTCGAATGAGCGTGGCGGGGTTCCCTCCGCAAAGATGCGCTTCCCCGTGCCCAACAGGACCGGAAAGACGACCAGCAGGACTTCATCCGCAAGCCCATGCTCGAGCAGCGGCGATGTCAGCGTGGAGCTACCCGAAAGGATAAAGTCCGAGCCGTCCTGCGCCTTGATGCGGCCAATGCCCTCGACGATGTCCGGCCCAAGGCCCTCGAACGGGCCCCATGCAAGACTTTCCGGACGGTGGGTAACGACATATTTTGTTGCCGCATTGAGGCGGTCCGCCATCGGACTGCTCGGCGCCTTTGGCCAGAAGCCGGACCACATATCATAGGTGCGACGACCAAGCAACAGATCGTAGCTCTCGCCATACGCGGCGAGGATTGCATCTCTGCCAGCGGGGGTCCGATAGGGCGCGGTCCAGGCGCCGTAGGGGAAATCGTTTTCATCGGCGGATTGCTGGATCACGCCGTCCCGCGAGATATGTTCCATGATCCTGATCTTTCTCATACGGTCTCCTTGAATATAGGTTTTTGCTCGCCTGCGGCAGGCGCGGTAAACACTATTCCGATGGAGTGTTCGACCGAAAAAACGGGCGCACCTCGCCCGACGCCCGGCAGACGACGGCGCCCATACGTGCCCACTTCAGTGCCTCGTCCATGTCAGCGGCTTCCCCTATCGAAAGACCGCCTATGTGCTCCTTGGTCTCCAGGTATGGCCCGTCGGTGATAAGCACCTTGCCATCGGGCTGCGCTCGCAGCGACTTCGCGTCGCTCGCCGGGCTCAGGCCGCCAGCGAAAACCTCCTTGACACCAGAAGCCTCCATCTCCTTGGTGAGCGCGTCGATATCGCTTTCCATCTCTTTGTCCTGGGCGGACGGGTCAAAGTTTTCCGGCAGGAAAATCGTAGCCAAATATTGCGTCATTCCTTCCTTTAACGGCCTTCGGGCCAGCAGCCCAGTAGGGTCACTACGAAAAAAGGAGCGCACCTCAACCGGCGCCCGGCAAGCGACGACGGCCTTGCGCGCCCACGCCAATGCCTCGTCCATGTCAGCGACTTCCAGTATCCAAAAACCGCCCACGTGCTCCTTGGTCTCCAGGTATGGCCCATCGGTGATAAGCACCTTGCCATCGCGCTGCACTCGCAGCGCCTTCGCGTCCCTCGCCGGGCGCAGCCCGCCAGCGAAGAGCCTGACACCCTTAGCCGCCATCTCCTCGTTGAGCACGTGGATATCGTGCTCCATCGATTTGTCCGCGCTAGACGGGTCAAAGTCGTCGGGCAGGTAAATCGCAACCAAGTATTGCGCCATAACTTCTCCTTTAACGGTCTTCGGGCCAGTAGCACAGCGTTGCGCACTGCATCTTCATTCTATAGTCGTCGCGAAGGGAAAAAATCGACAGCGGCGGCGAATTATTTTTATTTTAATTCTGCAAGCCGCCTGGCGAGAAAACGGCGGTCCGATGCCTGGGGCGCCAGGGTAAGAGCCTCCTCATACGAAGCACGGGCCTCCGGGATTCGCCCTAATCGGCGGCACATATCCGCGCGGGCCGAGTGCGCGAGGTGATACTGGGAGAGGTGCTCGCGCGCCAGCAAGTCATCGATAAGAGCAAGACCCTGCTCCAGACCTTCGCACATGGCAACGGCCACCGCGCGGTTCAGTTCGACAACCGGGGATGGCTGAACCCGAAGCAACTGGTCATAGAGCAGCGTAATCTGGCGCCAGTCCGTGGAGGCCACGGAGGGACTTTCGGCGTGAACGGCCGCTATGGCCGCTTGCAGAGTGTACGCACCGAAGCGGCGCGATCGAAGCGCGCTTTCGGTCAGCGAGATGCCTTCGGCGATCTGGTCCCGGTTCCACAACGAACGATCCTGCTGCTCCAGCAGGATCAAATCTCCGTCGCTCGATGTTCGGGCGGCGCGGCGCGACTCGTGCAGCAACATGAGCCCCAACAGGCCCATCACCTCGGGTTCCGGGAGCAGGCCGAGCAGAAGTCTGCCCAGACGGATCGCCTCACGGCTGAGTTCGGCGCCTGTCGTTTCAGCCGAGAATCCCTCGTTGAAGATCAGGTACACAACTAGAAGGACGGCTCCCAACCGGGCCGGCAATTCCTGCGAGGCTGGCACTTGGTAAGGAATGGCCTGATCACGGATGATCGCCTTCGCCCGCACGATGCGTTGCGCCAGCGTTGCCGGCGAAACCAGAAATGCCCGGGCAATCTCTTCCGTGGTCAGGCCGCAGATTTCGCGTAGCGTGAGCGCAACCTGTCCTTCCGGAGGCAGAGCGGGGTGGCAACAGGTGAAGATCAGACGGAGGCGATCATCTTCGATCTCCTGGTCATCGATCTCTTCGTTATGCAGGGAAGCTTCATTGATGCGCGCTTCTGTATAGAGCGCAAAATCTTTCTGGGTTCCGTCGAGGCGCGTGCGCCGGCGCATCCCATCTATGGCCTTGAAGCGCGCCGTGGAAATCAGCCAGGGGCGCGGGCTCTCCGGAATACCAGTCTGAGGCCAGGACTCCAGAGCGGCGGCGAATGCCTCATGCATGGCATCTTCGGCGAGATCCAGACCTCCGAGGAGGCGCACGAGCGTCGCTAGAACCCGGCCCGATTCCGATCGGTAAAGAGCCTCAATGGTCCTGCTGAGTTGTTCGGGCACAGGCGGCGGCATCTACGCCAAACTAGCAAACGAAGCGGCTCGACACAACTGCGCAAAAATATCCTCAGCTTGTATTGACTGGCCTAGCCAACTCCCGGATGGTATTCGGAGACTGACCCACCATCGAATAGACAACTCGATTGACTTTCGCGCGGGAATTTTCTACCGTGAACACCAGCGCGAAGGGCGCATCCAGTCCGCGGAAAGGGCCGTGCCCACCTTCCGTACCACAACTTGACGAATCTTCTTTCAGCCTGACTCGTGCGGACTCCAGGCAAGCAGTGAAAGGAGCTTCGTATGCCCGACCGAGAACTTCCCGCCCGTCCGAACCTCGAACAATACAAAAAGCAGGCCAAAGAACTCGTTAGGAGTCATGAACTCGGCGTTCCCGACGCGCTGGAGCGTGTCGGGCGACATCACCCTCGCTTGCATAAATTGCCGATGGCAGACATCCGGCGCGCATCGTTCAGCCTTAGCGATGCGCAACTGGTGATCGCACGCGAACATCGGTTCGAAAGCTGGCCCAAGTTTGCCAAGCACATCGAGATGCTGCACTTGATTCGCTCCGTCGCGTCTCTCGCGGACCCGGTGGCCGCGTTCATTGAAGTGGCCTGCGTGCCTCGCAATGCGTTTCACACCTCAGGCACGTTGGAGCACGCCGAGATGATCCTGGCGCGTTACCCGCAGGTGGCCGGCAGCAACATCTACAGCGCAGCGATTCGCGGCGACGAGGCCGCAGTGCGGGGCTTTCTCGCGCACGATCCAAAGAGCGCTACCGCGACGGGAGGTCTGCACGGCTGGGACGCGCTCACCTATCTGTGCTTCTCGCGGTATCTACGACTGGACCGCGCACGGTCCGATGCGCTGGTGCGCACCGCTCGGCTTTTGCTCGATGCCGGCGCCAGCGCCAACACTGGCTGGTACGAAATGATCGACCATCCCAACCCGCGTCCGATGTTTGAGAGCGCGCTGTACGGCGCTGCGGGTCTTGCGCAGCATCCGGAGTTGACCCGTTTGTTGCTCGAAAACGGAGCCGATCCGAACGACGAGGAAACTCCGTATCACGTGCCGGAAGGGTACGACAACACCGTCGTGAACATCCTGCTGGAAAGTGGCCGGCTCAACGCCGTAAGCCTCACCACCATGCTCTTGCGCAAGAGCGACTGGCATGACGAGAATGGCATTAACCTGCTGCTGGAGCACGGCGTCGATCCCAATGCCATGACCAAGTTCGGCGGCAATGCGTTTCATCATGCGATGCGCCGTGACAACTCGCTGCGGATTATCGAGCGACTGCTGGATCACGGAGCCGATCCGACGCTGCAGAATACGCGAGATGGCCGATCGGCCACGGCGATGGCCGCGCGCCGGGGACGCGGCGATGTTCTCACTCAGCTCGAACAACGCGGGATTGCTCTCCATTTGCATGGCGTGGACCGTTTGATTGCCGCGTGTGCTCAGGGCAATCGCGAAGCGATAGGCCAACTCGCCGCACATGAACCTCACCTCATTCCGCAGCTCACCGCAGAAGGCGGGACACTGCTGGCTGAATTCTCCGGGAATGGAAATGTTGCAGGCCTGCGGTGCCTCCTGGATCTCGGCGTGAGCGCGACCGCGGTTTTCGAAGCAGGCGATCCTTATTTCGAAATTGCGAAGAACAGCACCGCACTGCACGTGGCTGCGTGGCGCGGGTGGCCCGCTGCGGTGAAAGAGTTGATTGCTCGCGGAGCCGCGGTGAATGCTCGGGACGCGAAAGGCCGCACCGCGCTGATTCTTGCGGTGAAGGCCTGTGTAGATTCCCACTGGAAAGATCGGCGTTCTCCCGACTCGGTTAAGGCGCTGCTCCAGGCGGGAGCATCAACGTCCGGCATCGAGATACCTTCAGGCTACGACGAGGTGGACGAGCTACTTCGTCAATATTCGAAGTAACCGAACTTGCAGTGGATACGTGAAGATGGCGATATTCGGCACGGGAGATTCCAGCGGCTAAAGGCATCTTGGCGCAAATTCCTATCGTAGAACGACGTTTCCGAGAAAGCCAAGATTCTCGCCGGCCGCGTCACGAACGCACAGGCTCAGGCGATATGTGCCCGCGGGCAAATCCGTCACTTGATCCAGCCGCACCGCGGTTCGCGGATCGACGTCCTGCAGCTTTTTCTGTTGGAGCACCGCCCCGTGGCCGTCGAAAAATGTTACTTGGAGCGAGCCGGGACGGTACACACCGAAAGCGCCCTTCAGTGCAACCGATTTGGCCGCCGGCACCGCAGAAAAAGGCTCGCTGACAACTCCCACCCAGCGACTGTCCGCAATCGGCGACATCGCGTCCGTGACTGCCCACTCGATTGTGAACACGTGCTCCTGCCCCGGGTCCAAAGTGATATAAGGGCTCATGCCCTCCGATTCAAGGAAGAATGGCGTCTCCTTCGGGTCGTCTTTCAGAATTTGATCGAAGGGATCGCGATGAATCGTTCCGGGACCGTCATTCCAGGATTCGACCGAAGAGTGATCCGGGTACTCTTGGCCCGGGAAATATTGGAAGGTCTCGACGAAGCAGGTTTTCTTCTGGCCGTTCACCACCGCATACCACCCCCCATCGCTGTCGATCCCGACCTTTCCGACGCGGTATAAATAGTGCACCCGCAAGATTTTCCCGTTATCAATGACGTCGTCGCTCGGGTGGCGAACATCGCCGTAGAGTTTGGTGTAGCCGTTCGGGTACATGCTGTGCGGGCTGAGCGGCACGTACATGTAAAGTTCGGGATTCGGTTTGGAGGGGTCGTTGACATCCGCCGCGTCGTGCTGGACCAGATGCCACATTCCCCAGCGGATCTGGCGGCGGCTGACGTTGCGCATGAGCTGATCGACTCGGACCCGGGTGGTCCCTGCGTAAACGTGATAGGTGCGGGCGAATTGAATGCCGGTGCGCGGATCTTCAGGGCTGGTGACTCGCAAGGCGACTTCTTCCGGGGTGTTGGCCACAACATCGGCGCGGTAACGGCTACCGTCGAGTACGTAATAGGGAATACTGGACCATTGCTCGTCGCTCTGCCAACCTTCCGGACCGGGCCAGAGTTTGTCCCCGCCGTAATTCCACAGTCCGGTACTTGGATTATTCTCGGCTTCGGTGAGGACTTTCCCCGCGAGCGCCGGATTCACAAAGAAGAGCTCGCGGTCACCCAGCTGAAGCTGAATTGCCCGGCCACCGATATCCGGAACAACGACGAGGCTGACCATGCCGTTGGTAAGGCGGGTAGCGTGCCAACCGCGGTAGTTAATGTTCTCGAGCTTTGCGGGATAGGGATTGCCAGCCCCGCTGGTCTGCCCGGCGAGGGAGCTGGCGGCGGAATCATCGGAGTTGGCGGGCAACGCCGATCCGGCGAACCAGCAAACCAGCGCTGCGAGCGCACACCGTAGCGCCGCTTCCATCCCCCACCCTGCTCGGCTGCGGTGAATCATCGATTCCCTTTTCGCGAAAGCTTCCGCGCCTGGCGAACCCGCCCCGGTTTCTCAACCGGTGTGGCACACACCGGGGAACGCGACGGTCTTGGGAACTCGCCTGTGCGTGCGCCAGAGCTGGAACAACGCGTCAGTTCAATATCACCGCGAAAGAAGGATTGTCAACGCTAATGAACCGTGTGAATCGATTCGATTACGTTGCGTAAGGCATCCGCGATCCTATGGAGGCACCGCAAATAGATTGTATTTTTTCGAAGTGTCGTTTCGATACGAACCGAACGACAATTCGTTTATGATGGCACCGGCTTCGGGAGAATCTTGAAAGAGCGTGGCTGCGGACTGCTGAAGTGAGACCCTCCCCTTCCCGCAGCGATTCCGGCTCGGCCTGTTCAGGAGATGCGCATCGCTACCCGTGGAGATTCCTTCAGAGTATTTCGCACCCGGCAAGGTATCGTTGTGGAAAGCGCGGGATCGTTCTCTCGTGCGGCAACATCCGACTGGGATGGCGTTATCAATGCCGACGATCACTGCAAGGCTCTGGCGGAACTGACACCGTGTTCGGCACCGACTGAGTCGGAGCTTCTTCCTCCGATCGGAAGCCAGGAAGTTTGGGCCGCTGGCGTCACTTATTTCCGCAGCCGGGATGCCCGGATCGAAGAATCGAAAGATTCTGGAGGCGGTGATTTTTATGCGCGGGTGTACGCCGCGCAGAGACCTGAGCTATTTTTCAAATCAGCTCCCTACCGCGTAGTGGGCTCCGGTTCAAAGGTTCGCATCCGGCGCGATGCGACGTGGAATGTGCCGGAACCGGAATTGACGCTGGTAATCGATCGGCGCGGGGCGATCGTAGGCTACACCGTCGGCAATGATATGAGTTCGCGCGATATCGAAGGGGAGAATCCGCTATATCTGCCGCAAGCCAAGACTTACGACGGCAGCTGCGCGCTTGGTCCTTGCGTTTATCTTACGCAGGAACCACTGTCGCCCGATACGGAGATCCGAATGAACGTCCGGCGTGAACGCGACCTGGCGTTCTCTGCAGTCACCTACATTCGAAATATGAAGCGTTCGTTCGCCGAACTCGTGGAATACCTTTATCGGGAAACCTCCTTCCCGCATGGTTGCATGCTGATGACCGGCACCGGAATCGTTCCCCCGAATGAGTTCACCTTGCAGCCGGGCGATGAGATTGAGATCACCATCCCTCCCATGGGAATATTGCGAAACGTGGTGGCGGGCAGCGAGCCTGCCGGCGAAGCGGCGGAGGGTTTTAAGCCGCACGCCAATCGGACTCAATAGCAATCGATGCGCTACATGGGGCTTGTGGGTTTCTATTCGAGGCATTCGTTTTTCGTATACTTATGGCATGCGAAATGTACTTGACAGGCATGCAGCCGCGAGTTAGCTTGTCGGCCACGCATCGTCATTCGGGGGCGGATGCACTAGGGATCGGACCGTTTCATGGGCCTATGGGGATATCAATGCGCTCTGGGGAGTGGACTTTCCGGTCTTGACGACATGGCTGGTCCGGCGCGCCAACATCCGGGCCCGCATTGCAATGCCTCGCGTGGACACACAGTCGCCCCATACCCCGCGGGCGGGCGCCTGCTCCCGAGCTTTATTTCAAATTTCCGCAATCCATATACTTCCCCGTCAATTGGTGTGCGAATAGGTGGAAAGGAATCCCAATGAATATCCTTCTTGAGCATTTTTACCGGGCCAGAGTTTTCTACCTCGCATTCTTGGTTGGCTTTGGTGTGCACGCGATTTCGGCGGCCGCGCAGGAATCCAAGCCGCCCGAAGTCACCGTGATTCACGCGGGAAAATTGTTCGACGCACACGCCGGCCGCATGCTCGAGAACCAGGACATTCTTATCCATGGCGAGCGCATCGAGCGGATCGGCGCCAACCTGCCGGTTCCGGCCGGCGCGCATGAAATCGACCTGCGCAAGGCCACCGTGCTTCCGGGATTCATCGACGTTCACACCCACTTGACCTCGAAGGCGGGCGCGGCGGGCTACGATTCGTTGGGAGTTTCCATTCCGCGGCACGCGCTGAGCGGTGCGAGAAACGCGCGGATTACCCTGCTGGCGGGTTTCACTTCCGTGCGCGACGTCGGCGCCGGCGGATTTGCGGACGTCGCGCTGCGCGACGCGATTATCGACGGCGATGTGATCGGGCCGAGAATGCAAGTCTCCGGTCCGATCATCAGCATCACCGGAGGGCATGGCGACAACAATCTTCTTCCCTTCGAGTTTCATTTTTCGGCGGAAGGCGTGGCCGACGGCGTTCCCGCGGTGATGGCGAAGGTGCGCGAGAACATCAAGTACGGCGCGGACGTCATCAAATTCACTGCTTCCGGCGGAACGATGTCCAAGGGCGACAATCCCCTGCTGGAACAGTACAGCCCGGAAGAAATGCAGGCGCTGATTGCTGAGGCGCACCGGCTGGGCCGCAAAGTGGCGACCCACGCCCACTCCACGATTGCCATTAAGGATGCCGTGCGCGCAGGCGTCGATTCTATCGAACATGGAATTTATATCGACGAAGAAGGCATCCAGCTGATGAAACAGCACGGCACCTATCTCTCGGCGACCACCTTTCCGCTTTTTTGGTACGAGAAAAACGAGGACAGCTTGCACCTTCCTCCGTGGGTGATTGAAAAGGTGGCGCTCATCATTCCGGCGGCCAAAGTAAATGTGGCGCGGGCATATCGGGAAGGAGTGAAAGTGGCGTTGGGCACGGATGCCGGGGTGTATCCGCACGGATTGAATGCCGGAGAGTTTTGGTCGATGGTGCAGTTGGGACTGACGCCGGTGCAATCACTGCAAGCCGGAACCGTGAATGCGGCCGATCTGATGGGCTGGAGTGACCGGATCGGCGCGATTGAGCCCGGCAAGTATGCCGATATCGTCGCGGTGAATGGCGATCCGCTCAGCGACATTACCGTGCTGCAACATGTCGATTTCGTGATGAAGGGTGGAGTGGTTTACAAAGGAAATTTTTAGCTGGCGCAGCCGATACACGATTGACCGGAATATTGCAAACAACTCGGGGTGCGAACCGGCGAGAGGATGCGCCGGCGGCGGAAGAGTTTCGATGTTCAGGAGGAATCGTTCATGGTACAGAAATTTTTTGCCTTGATAATTTTTCTCGTGATGATCTGGGGGATCTACATTCGCACAATCGAACAACGGTGAGATCGCCGGATCGGTGCATGATCCACAGGGAGCAGTGGTTCCCGGGGCGAAAATAACGATCACCAGCACGGCGACAGGACTGGTGCGAACGGCGACCACAGCGGATAACGGTCTGTTTCGCTTCCCCGCACTTCCCGCCGGAATCTACAACCTCTCGGCCGAAAAAACCGGATTTGCGGTGGCCAAGATCGAGAGCATCGAGGTGCTGGTTGACGAAATCGGCCACCGCGGACGTGGCCCTGGCCCTGGCGCAATCAACAAACACGGTAACCGTCGAGAGCAGGGTGACCATGACCGATACGGAGACAGCGCATCTCGGCGGCGTGATTGGGGAATCGCAAGTGACCACGCTCCCGCTCAACGGCCGCAACTTCGCACAATTGGCGCTGCTCAATGCGGGCGTTTCTGCGTCGGGTGGCGGCGGCGGCCAGCAGGGCGGTGAAGGGGGCATCTCCGGATATTCGTCCAATGGACAGCGCTCCACTTCGAACAATTTCATGGTCGACGGCATCGACAACAACAACTACGAAGCCGGCAGCGTCGCGCAATTGCCGTCTATCGACTCGATCCAGGAATTCCAAGTGCAGACCAATAATTACGCCGCGGAGTACGGACGAAGCAGCGGGTCGATCGTCAACTTGATTACCAAGTCCGGGACCAATCAGTTGCATGGGTCGGCGTACGAGTTTTTGCGGAACAACGATCTCGACGCGCGAAACTTCTTCGCCGATCCGGCCTTTACCGCCCCGGAACTTCGCTTGAATCAGTTCGGCGCTACCCTCGGCGGCCCGATACAGAAGGACAAGACGTTCTTCTTTGGCAACTATGAGGGCTTTCGTCAAATTGCAGGCATCACCAACCTGACCAATGTTCCCACTGACGCGGAAAGAACCGGGCTGTTTTTCAATCCAGCCACTGGGCAAAACGTCCAGGTAGCGGTGAACCCGGTTAGCGCGCAACTCTTCAGCCTGTTCCCCGAACCCAATACCACCGAATCTGGCGGCAACTACGTTTCCTCGCCGAACCTGACCAATAGCACCAACCAGTACATGCTGAAAATGGATCATCACCTCTCGAACGGACTGCTGACCGCTCGTTACAGCTTCACTGGAGCGACCATCTTCTATCCCTTTCAGCCGGGCCAAGGAACCACCGCGATTCCAGGCTATGGAGTGAATGATTCGGAAACGAGTCATTTGGCTTCGCTGGGGTATACACGGTTTATCAGCCCGACCACGCTCAACGAATTTCGCTTCGGTTACACGCGGGTGACCAGCAACACTTACAACCAAACCGGACCGCAAGCCGTCACCTATGGATTCAATACCGGCTATGCAGCGGGCGCTCCCATAGGCCTTGGCGACATTCCTAACATCACGTTTTCCGGCGGCCTGGTTTCCGGCGTGGAATCGACGTCCAATATTGGCGCATCCGGAAACAACCCTGCGGGCAACTGGATCAACACACTGCAATGGGTGGACAATTTCTCCCACCTCACGCCGCGGCACGAATGGAAATTCGGAGGCGAGGTTCGCAACATCCGCGACAATCGCGTCTACGATCTCTACTTCAACGGACAGCTCGGCTTCACCGGCTCGAACAACCCCGAAGGAATTCCCAATCCGCTGGTGGACTTTGCGGAGGGCCTGCCGAGTTCTTCGCTGCAATTTGTCGGCAACTCCGGACGCAGCTATCGCACCACTAGCTACGACCTTTTCGCACAGGATAGCTTCAAATTGCGGCCGAACCTAACACTCAGCTACGGGCTGCGGTATGAGTTGAACACGGTGTTGCACGATGCGACGGGCCGCTCCAGCACATGGCGTCCTAACCTGTACACCACATATCTCTCGCCCTCTGCGTCACAGACCGATCTGCCCGAGTTGCAGGCGTCGGGCATCGCCACCCAGAGCCAGCTGGGAGGTCTCTACGACGGCGATCACACCAACTTTGCGCCGCGCATCGGCCTGGCCTGGTCGCTCGGAAAATCTCAGCAGACCGTGCTGCGCGCAGGATATGGCATTTTCTACGATACGGTGTTCGGAAACATTCCCGGAAACGTGATGTTAAATCCGCCGTTTCTGCCGGACTACTACATCTCAGACCCTGGGTGGCCTCAGTCATTCGGCCCTTCCGGGTTCCCCGTTCTTACGGTTACCGACGCAAAGCTTATGACCCCGTATTCGCAAGCATGGAACCTGGATATCCAGCGCGAATTGCCGGGTAAGATGTTGCTCGACGTCGCCTACGTCGGGACCACCGGCACCCACTTGCCGCGCTTCCGGCAAATCGACCAGGCGTACATTACCCAGGCGCAAATCAACACGCTGACTCCGGACGTGGTTACTCGAATGGAGCTCCTCGGAATTCCCGCTCCGGTGGCTACCTTCCTGTCCCAGAACATCGCGCTAATGCCGTCGATCGTGCGGGGACCCTACTTCGGTTTCGCACAGATTTTTCAGGCCGAAGACTCCATGAGCTCCAGCTATAACGCGCTGCAAGCCAAACTCGACAAGCACATCGGCCACGGGCTTAGCTTCGGCGTCGCATACACCTATTCGAAGTCCATCGATGGCGCATCGGACTTTTTCGGTTCCGGCGCGAACGGCTCGACCATCTTTCCGCAAAACAATTACGACACGGCTGCCGAGAAGGGTCTTTCCGATTTCGATATCCGGCAGCGATTGGTCTTCAATTACATTTATAGCTTCCCGGGCATGAAAGGTTCCGCGGTCGCCGAGCATCTGACCAATGGATGGGAGATCAGCGGCATCGTTACGGCTCAAACTGGCCAGCCGTTTTCGGTGCTGACCGGCCTGGACGAAAGCAGCACCGGTCTAGGCGACGATCGCGCGAATGTGAGCGGCAACCCGAACTCCGGTCCGCATACCGTGGCGGAATTCTTTAATACCGCGGCTTTCTCGCTCAACGCCCCGCTAACATTTGGAGACTCGGGCCGCAACATCGTCACCGGACCGGGATTCACCGACGTCGATTTCGCGCTGATGAAAAATACCGCAATCACCGAGCGCCTGAAGATGCAATTCCGCGCGGAATTCTTTAACATCCTCAACCACCCGAACTTCGCGCTGCCAAACAACGTCCTCAGCTCGCCGTCATTTGGCGCGTTGTACCAGACGCCGGACGTGGCGCAGAATAACGTGGGACTCGGCTCGGGCGGCCCCCGGCTGATTCAGTTCGGGCTCAAGTTCATTTTCTAAGAAGCACGCGGTGCTTTTGTTTCGATCCTAATTCGGCGAGTGCTGGTTGAGCCCGATCAGGCGGTAATCGTGAAGCGATTGTCCAAAGGCTTGCGGACGCAGGTTCTTTTGATTGGGGCGTTGATTCTCGGGGTATCGCTGATGGCGGCTTCTGCGGCGCCAGGGCCGCGGGTCGAGTCGCTGAGCGGAAATCTTTACGCCTATATTTCCGACAACGATGGGAGCGCAAATTCTACGTTCTTGGTGGGCCCATCGAGCATTTTGGTGGTCGATGCCGGCTTGGATCGCACCGAAGGCGAGAAGATTCTGCGCGAAATTCGGAAGATTTCCTCGCGTCCGATCGCCTACATCGTCAACACTCACTACCACCCGGACCATCAAGGCGGAAATGGGGTGGTTGGTCCCGATGCCACGATCATCTCTTCCCCGTTCACCCGAGAGAAGACCATCGCTGTCGCTGCGGCCGCGTCCAAGCCGGATTCGCAACGGGCTGGGACGCCTGCTCACGAATTTTTGTTTCGACCGGCGGCAGTGACGTTCACCGAGAAAATGACGGTCTATATCGGTGATGAACCGGTGGAGATTGTGTCGGCGTGGCCGGCGCACACCATGGGCGATGTTTATGTGTATTTCCCGAAGGAGCACACCGTTGCTATGGGAGATCTCTACCTAACGAATAGCGTGCCGGCGATGGACCAAGGTAGCGCGGCACATTGGATTCAGGATCTGGATCAGATTCTCGCGCTTCCCGCAGACCACTTTGTCCCCGGACATTTCGAAGTCGGCACCAGGCAAACCGTCCAGCGCTTCCGCAATTACATGGCTGATCTCGACGCACAAGTGGTGCAACTGGCGCAGGCGGGGGCTACCGAAGCCGAGGTGCGGCAAAAAATTCAGCTACCGCAGTACCAGGATTTCCGGCAATACCCCAAATATCAAGCAACGTTTGGCGACAACGCCGTCGCGATACTTAGCCAGATTCGTTCTTCGAAGTAGCCGCGACGAATTGTTAGCGCGTTCATCGACAAGTTAGCCATCTGCGGCTGACTGATGAAGTCTGCGTATCCGCGTATAATCTTGGCCATGCTCACACGGCGCTGCTTGCTGGGTTCATCGCTGGCGGCTTCTGCCTGGCTCAGCCTTGGCTGCAACCGTTACGCAACCGCAAAGCCAGATCCCAGTCGAGTAGCTACTCTGGCAAAAGCATACCTCGCGGCCTACGATGTGCCAGGTCTCTCGCTTGCGTATGGACGAGGTGAGCGAATCGTGTTCGCGCAGGGATATGGCGTGGCGGATCGTTATGACCATCAGCCGGTGACTCCGCAAAACCTGTTTCGCATCGCCAGTGTGTCGAAGCCAATCACCTCCGCGGCAGAAGCATTGTCTCGGGGGGCCAGCGAAGGGAGGGTTTTTGCTTGGCAGTCAGCCGAAATCCACGTTGTGACACCTACGGCAAGTTTGTTATACGTGCCTGTGTGGGCTCTAGGAACTGTGCGATGATTGCCCCTCGGCTATAATCTTGCCCACCATCTTGCTGGCTCAGGGCACCAAACTCGGGTCTTATGAGATCGTCGCTCCGCTTGGCGCGGGCGGAATGGGTGAGGTGTACCGCGCCCACGACACCCGGCTAAAGCGCAGTGTTGCCATCAAGATTCTGCCCGCCGAATTCTCCGCAGACCGTGATCGATTGCACCGCTTCGAGCGGGAAGCGCGCTCGGCATCTGGCCTTAATCACCCCAATATCATTACCATTTACGAACTCGGACAGGACGGTTCTACTCGCTACATTGCGATGGAGCTGATCGAGGGGAAGACCCTGCGCGAGCTGCTTGTCGCCGGCTTGCTGCCAATACGAAAAGTAATTGAAATCGCGACGCAGATAGCGGACGGGCTAGCCAAGGCGCATGAAGCGGGCATCGCGCACCGGGACATAAAGCCCGCGAACCTGATGGTCTCTGACGATGGATTCGTCAAAATCCTCGACTTCGGCCTGGCGAAGCTCGCGTCAGCTAGCGGAGAGGTGTCCGAGACGCTCGCTGTGTCCACCTGGCAGACTCGACCGGGTCAGGTTCTAGGAACGGTGCAATACATGTCACCGGAGCAGGCCAGCGGCGGAGAACTGGATTTCCGGTCCGACCAGTTCTCGTTCGGCTTGGTGCTCTACGAGATGGTGACCGGAAAACGCGCCTTTCGGAGAAGCACAGCAGCGGAGACCATGGTGGCCATTCTCCGGGAACAGGCCGAACCGATCGGAGTGCAAAATCCCGACGTCCCCGCTCCACTGTGTTGGGCGATCGAGAGGTGCCTGGCAAAAGAACCCGACAAGCGCTACGTGTCTACCCGAGATCTCGCGCGGGAACTTGCAGCGATACGCGACCGCTTGTCGGAAAAGGCGGCCAAGCCGGTCGAGACCCGCCCGACCAACATTCCTGTGCAGCGGACTGGGTTTGTGGGGCGAGAGAAGGAAGTAGCAGCCGCCAAAGAACTGCTGCTGCGTCAGGATGTGCGCCTGGTCACGGTCACGGGTCCAGGCGGGATCGGCAAGACGCGTCTCGCGGTGCAGGTGGCGAGTGGTCTTGTCGAGCACTTTCCAGGTGGGATCCATTTTGTCCCGCTGTCGCCGATAAGCGATCCGGGCTTGATCGCTTCTGTGATCATTCAGGCGTTGGGGATCCGCGAGGCGGGAGGTCAGTCGCCGCTCGAAATACTCAAGAAGAATTTACAGGATTCATTGCGCGACACCCATGCTGCTCCTGCTGGACAATTTCGAGCACCTGGTTCAGGCGGCGCCTACCGTGGCGGAACTCCTGGCGATGGGCTCCCAATCTTAAGATTCTGGTAACGAGTCGCGCAGCGCTGCACGTGTACGGAGAACATGAATTTCCGGTCCCGCCGCTGGCGCTGCCGGATTCGCGGTCGATGCCTCCAGTTGAGAGCCTGTCACAGTATCCCGCGGTCGCACTGTTCGTGCAACGCGCCGTCGCCGCCAAGCCAGATTTTGAACTTAACCGAGAAAACGCGCCGGCCGTCGCCGAGATTTGCGCCCGGTTGGATGGTCTGCCTCTCGCGATCGAGCTCGCAGCCGCCCGAATCAAAGTTCTTTCACTCTCTTCCATGCGGACACGCCTGGCGAGCCGGTTGCAGCTATTAACGGGCGGCGCGCGGGACCTGCCGCAGCGGCAGCAGACCCTTCGCGCCGCTATCGATTGGAGCTACGATCTGCTGAGCGCCGCCGAGCAGAAGCTTTTCCGAAGATTGTCGGTGTTCGTGGGGGGATGCACTCTGGAAGGCGTGGAAGCCGTATGCGACACCAAAGGCGATCTCGATTTGGATCTGCTCGACGGTATGGCATCCATGGTGGACAAAAGCCTGGTGCAGCAGGTCGAGCAAGCAAACGGTGAATCGCGGTTCGTGATGCTGGAAACGATTCGCGAGTACGCTCTGGAAAAACTGGAGGCAAGCGGGGAGGAGGCCTTAACGAAGCGCGCCCATGCCGCCTACTGCCTGGTGCTGGCCGAAGAAGAGGCTACCGGGGCAGAGCGGCGCGGAAGGAGCGGAATGGCTGGAACGCTTCGCGTTCGAACATGACAATTTTCGGGCGGGACTTGAGTGGCTGACAGAAACCGGAGATGCGGAGTGGGGCCTGCGTCTCGGCACGGCCCTGTTTCGTTTCTGGGAGATGCGCGAGTATCTCGCCGAAGGCAGGGACAGGCTGGGCAAGCTGCTGAAGATGGCAGGAGCGGCCGCTCCGACGAAGGCGCGCGCGCGCGCGCTTTTTGCCGCGGGCGTGCTCGCCGGCGAGCAGGGAGATTACGCCTCGGCGAATGCACTCATCGAGGGAAAGTCTCGACATCGCGCGTCAGTTGGGTGACAAGCAGGGCGTCGCCGTCTCTCTAAACGCGCTGGCGGTCCATGCTCGGGACCAGGGTGACGTCGCGGTTGCGCACTCTCTGTTCGAAGAAAGCCTTGGACTGTGGAGAGAATTGGGCGACCAGAAGGCTGTCGCTCGTTCTCTCAGTAACCTGGCGAATGTCGTCAAGTTGCAGGGCGACTATGCTCGCGCGCGCTCTCTATACGCGGAGTGTCTCTCCATTTTCCAAGGACTGGGAGATCGCACCGGCGTCGCCTGGTCGCTAAACCACCAGGGGGATGTCGCTCGCGATCAGGGTGACTCCGCAGCGCGCGCGGACGTTGTACGAACAGGGCCTTGGCAATTTTTCGGGAACTCGGCGACCGCTGGGGCATTGCTGGCACACTGGCTGATCTGGGAAGCTTGGCGAGGGAACAGCAGGATTGCCCCACAGCGCACTCTCTGTACCGGGAAAGCCTGAAAATTTTCCAGGAACTGGAACATAAACGCGGAATTGCCCGCCTGCTGGAGTGTTTCGCGTGCTCAGCAGCCGCGCAACTCCAGGCTGAGCGTTCGCTGCGGCTGGCAGGCGCAGCGGCTGCGCTGCGCCAAAATATTGGCGCTCCGCTCACGCCCGCGGAACAGGCCAAACTGGAAGCCATTCTGGACCCGGCCACGGCAGGCATTGAGCAACACCGCGGGCGCGACGGCCTGGTTAGAAGGTTGGGACTATGCCGGATCGAGAAAGCTATCGAGGAAGTGCTCAAGCCCGACGCGGCATCTCCCTCGTGTTAGCGCACCGGTACCCGGACCGATGGACGCCGATGGCGAAGGAAATCCAGGTGCTGTTAGAAGATCCAGGCAGCGATTACTCTGCGGTTGCCGGGTCGATGAGTCGGCGCACGGCGGAGACGCGATTGGCAGGAAGGCCTGCGCGCCTGGCGTGCTCTTGGATGGCCGCCTCGTCCGGAGCGAGATAGACGCAGTACACCTTGTCGCCGGTTACATAGCTATGGAGCCACTGGATCTCGGGACCCATTCCCTTCAAAACGTTGACCGACTTTTGCGAGATTTCCCGCAATTGCGCGTCGGATAGATTTCCGGCTCCCGGGACTTCGCGTTCGATGACGAATTTGGGCATTGCATCCCTCTAATTGGCTTGCATGCTAGCATGCGGATGGAGTGGCTTCAAGACGGCTTGGCCGAAGCCTGCTCTCGGCCAGCAAAAAGTGGCCAAGAATTGAAGAAATGAGGTTGCCATGGATCTTCGATCGCTTCAGAAGCCGCTGAAAGAGCAATACCGCAGTGACCCGAGCGCCTCGCAAATCACACTCCGGGCGAAAGGCGCACAGACGGATGTTCCGGTAGCATGCTCGGTCGATATCGGGCGCGCCATCTACCATGCCGAAGCCCACAAGGGAGTCGGAGGCGGCGGTAGCGGCGCCTGTTCCGGTGACCTTTTGCTAGGGGCTCTGGCCGCTTGCGCGCAAATCACGTGTCAGATGGTGGCCGCGGCGATGGGCATACCAACCGAACGCATTGAGGTCACGGTGGAGGGAGACTTGGATCTTCGCGGCACCCTGGGCATATCGAAAGACGTGCCCGTCGGCTTTGAGAGCATTCATCTTCATTTTGACGTTGCTGCGCCTGAGGCAACCCCGGAACAACTGCGCGGATTGCGAGAAAAAACGGAACAGTATTGCGTGGTGATGCAGACCTTAATGCGGCCGCCGAGGCTGCAAACCGAGTGGGCTCGTCACGATTGAACACACGGCCGCCCTGGGTCTTCCCATGTCTCTGCGAACGATACTTGCCGTAATCAAGGCCTTCACCAAATCGACCATTCTTTCTAAACGAGTTATCGGATGTCCGATTGGTGCTATGTACGTCCAAATGGATATTTTTCGCCGACCTTATATCCAACTGAATACGTGTTTGCCTATGATCACGAGTGAATCGCTGCGATTCACGGGTTCGTCCCCGAACACGGGCAAAATGCCTTGAGGGAATTATGACTAGAAAATTTGATGTGATCGCAATCGGAACGGGATCAGCCGCCTCGGCAGTAGCGTCGCGGTGTCGCGAAGCAGGATGGCAGGTTGCGATCGTGGATTCGAGGCCGTTCGGAGGTACCTGTGCCCTTCGGGGATGCGACCCCAAGAAGGTGCTCGTCGGAGCCGCCGAAGCGGTCGACTGGACTCGTCGGATGGAGGGTAAAGGTATTCGGGCAGAGAAGCTTCAGATTGATTGGCCCGAGTTAATGCGCTTTAAGCGTTCCTTCACCGAGCCCGTTACAAAACGGCGCGAAGATGAATTCACAAAAGCTGGCATCGCAGGGTTCCATGGTCGGGCACGGTTCGTCGCTCCAACAACAGTGCAAGTAGGCGAAGAGATACTGGACGGACGGTTTGTCGTTATAGCGGCCGGGGAGGCACCGGCAAATTTGGAAATTCCTGGCGCCGAGCACCTTACGACAAGCGATGAATTCCTGGAGTTGAACGAACTACCGCGGACAATCCTGTTTATCGGAGGCGGGTATATCGCTTTTGAGTTTGCGCATATAGCAGCCCGTGTGGGATCGCAGGTCACAGTACTACAACGCGGCCCGTGTCCTCTCTCCCTTTTTGACCCGGATCTCGTCGGTCAACTCATGGAACGAACTCGCGAACTCGGCATTGCCGTTCATCTGGGAACCGAGGCGATTGGGATCGAAAAGAACTCCACTCAGTTGACTGTCCGAGCATTGGCCTCTGGCGAGCGGAGCACGTTTCAGGCGGACATGGTTGTTCATGCTGCAGGTCGCGTACCAGAGATCAATGACTTGAATCTGGATGCTGTCGGGATCGAATGGGAGAAGCAGGGAGTGCGAGTGAATGAATTCTTACAGAGTGTGTCGAATCCTGCCGTGTATGCAGCAGGAGATGCCGCCGCTAGTGGAGGCCCACCGTTGGCTCCTGTGGCGAGCTACGAAGGGTTGATCGTGGCCGCAAACCTCCTAAAGGGAAACCATCAGAAAGCAAACTACCTAGGCGTCCCGTCGGTGGTATTCACGGTTCCCCCGTTGGCTACCGTGGGCCTCAGTGAACGTGGTGCACGAGAGCAAAACCTTAAGTTCAGGGTCAAAACAGCGATGACCCCGACTTGGTATTCGTCTCGTCGAGTTGCAGAGACGCGTTCCGGCTATAAAGTACTCGTGGAAGAAGGCACGGACCGCATTCTGGGTGCGCACATTCTAGGGAGCGACGCCGGTGAAGTCATCAATCTCTTCGCGATTGCCATCCGTGCCGGGATACGTGCCACCGATCTAAAGCACACGCTGTTCGCGTATCCGACGAGTGGCTCAAATATGACGCGGATGCTCTAGAAAGGTCTGACGGGCAGCACTTCTGTGGCTCGGCTGTGATCGTAACTTCAACCCGTGAACCCCTTTTGAGCTTCACATCATCACTATGTTCGTCAGTTAGCGTATTTTCAATGCGGAGATCCCGATACCGTCGGTCGGCGCCTTCGACAGAAATCTGAGCCTTTTCCGGTTGGCTCGGACTCGGGGCGGAATAATTTTGTCGACGGTTCCGGGCAGGCGGGCACTGGGCGGTTCTGGAGTTCGGCAGTTTCCAGACTCAGCTCCGCTATTCTTGCGGACCTGGTCATGCGCGGCTCCGCCATTTCTTTCAAGACGTTGGCACGTGTCGCCTCGTCTTCTTTCCTGGTTCTCACATGCGGCATGCACCCAGGATGACGTTGCGATCGAAACCATGCTATCTCATTTCGCACAGTTGCGAAATAAGAGGCCGATTCCTTTCGGTGGCATCACTGTCGGATCGGCATGATCAAGCGTCGAATTCATCGCAAATGGCCGCGTATGACCAAGTCCGCACGTCGAGGGAAGCGAATTGTTGGCCTGGCGAAAGGAACATTCGAGGACGAAATCCCTTAGTAGTAAGGGGGCTTGGGACACTATTCACGCGGAGCCGTGCGCTCTCCGATGGCTCGGCTAACTGCACCTGCGGCTATCTCAGCAAAACCCATTTTCCTCTAAGAAATCGAGAACCCTAACTGTGCAATTTGGTTCACCAGACGATCTCGAACTAGCAAAGCTTCCCGATAGTCGTTTGTCAACGCTGTTAATCCTTCGACGTTTAAATCGTTTGGAGAAAAGTCTGATCCGTTTTTCCGATACCGCAAGTCCAGGCTCTGACCATTTAAGACTAAGCTTTCTGGCTTAGACCGGAGGAAACCGCCAATCTCGGTAAGCCTTTGTCCCCACCTCGAGGCTTCGGCGGCCAGCCTGCCAATGTGCTCTTTGTTCTCCTTTTGCTCCTTCGTTAATCGGCCCAGAACAGCATTTTTCGATTCTTCAGTCATAAAGTACCCTTCCGTGCGGGACTTGCTTGCGTGAGACTGCGCAATATGAGCCAGCAGTGTTGATTCATCCCTCCTGCTGCGTCGGCACCCCTTGGTTGGGGTGGTGAAATAGTTGACGGTTTCAGTTTTTCAGATAGAGGTCCTCCGGAAAGGCGAAAATCTTGCTTCGTGGTATAGAGTGCAGTGACCCACAGGTTTCGGTCTCGCGTTCTATGGCGACGATGCGCATCCGTCTTCCCTCTGCAATGCCTACCCAGTCGGGTCCGAACGCAAATATCTGACCGATTGGGGGCTGTCTGGTAGGTTTATCGCGATTCTCCCCTTCCCGCCTGGAATGCCGATCACTTCGAATCTGTTAATCATTTTCCCTTCTTCCGAACCAGAATAGAGTCTAATTGTGACACCGGAAATGATCTGGTGTCGCCAAGGAAAGAAGACCAATAGTTACTTGTTGGCGTCTTCATCTCACTGTAATAAATGACACACTTTCGTGTGCGGCGATGGAGACGGTAAGTGATCAAGAGATACGATTATGGAGTTGATTTAACGTGGGTGAGTGGCGTTGCGTTTTCCCAAGATGAGCGAATGCAGGAGTGTATCTCTGCCGCTGTGCCAAGCGGGCGGAACAAACTCCGCGGAACGAAACAATCGAATCGTCGCCAAACAGGAAACACGGTTAACGAGACAGAGCGGATGGTTATCACTAGAGTTTTTGATGCCCCACGCGCATTGGTTTGGGAGGCGTGGACAAACCCCGAAATATGTGATGCAGTGGTGGGGGCCGAAGGGTTTTACTGCGCCTTTTTGCGAGATGGATTTTCGCGTAGGAGGAAAATTTCTCTGCTGCATGAGAACGCCGGATGGGGAGGAGGGCTGGAATGCTGGGGAATACCACGAGATTGTTCTGCACGAGAAGATCGTTTCCTCCATGTACTTTCCCGACTCGAAGGGAAACAAGGTTGAGCCTGCGCACTATGGAATAGAACATGAGGCCATAGACGATGCGCACGACGTGGCTATTTTTGAGGATTTTGGAAACGGCCAGACGAAACTCACCTTCATTGGAAATGAAACCATGGAGAACGCAAAGAACAGCGGGCAACTCGAGGGCTGGAATCAGATACTCGATAAAGTCGCCGCAGTTGTTGCGGGGCTAGCGCAGGCGAAATAAGAAGTTGAAGTTTTGATGATCGTCATGTACGAGATACAGCTAAGGATGGCGGCGGAGGCTTAGTTAGAACGGGCCTCTCGCCGCTTGGCCGAATACTCGCATTTCCGGCTAAAGCAATTTAAGGAGAGAAGCGATGAAACGAATGCAATTTTTGGCGGGGTTGCTGGTGGTGGCGGGTTTCTGCGTGTTGCCGGCGCGAGGACAGGATGCTGCGAAGAAGAAACCGGGGCCGGCGCCCAGTCCTTCACAAGCCGTGCTGGAGCAGTGGAACGATATCGGGCGGAAACTGATCGCAATGGCAGGAGATTTTCCCGAGGACAAGTTTGGGTTTAAGCCGCAGGCCGAGTCGCGGACGTTTCTGGCGAATATGCTGCACGCCAGCGCTTCCATGTACTACTTCACGGATACGGCGATGGGGAAAAAGCCGCAGTACGCGGACGATCCGAAGGATCTGAATATCAAGGGCCGGGCGGAACTGGTGGCGTTTGTGAAGAAGGCCGTGGAGGACGGGGCTGCGGCGATCAAGGAAAAGGGCGATAAGGGGATGAACGAGGAGGTTGAGGCCGGCAGCCCGCACCTGGACCGGCTTTATGATCTGGCTTACGGGCTGATCGAGCATTCGGGGGAGCACTACGGGCAGTTGGTGGTGTATTACCGGATGAATGGGTTGGTGCCGCCGGAGTCTAGGCCGAAGAAGTGAATTGAGGAGGTTAAGGAGGTAAAGGAAGTAAATGAGGTAAAGGATTCGGAGGCGCTTTGCTTCGGCATGGCGCCTTTTTTGTTTTGGTGCGGGCCGACGGTCTGGCGTATGCGACGAGGATAGTGGAAGAAGCTCGACCATCTGGGCTGAGGTAGCGCAAAGGTTGAGATCCTTTGGGGCGCAGACGACGCGCCCCTCAGGCCAATGCGCTCAGCGAGCAATGTTTACCGGACTCAACATTAGTCCTGTGAAACGCGCTTGTATTGACTCGCGTCGCCAAGTTCGGACTGGTCGGTTGCACGGAATCGCCCGCTTATGACCGTTGACCTTCGCGGTGCCGCCTACGCTGCGAGCCGGATCAGCTCCACGCTAAAAGGCAGTACTAAACAATTCGGATGGTTGCAGGCCGCCGCAACCAAAGTTTCTTGTCTTTCACTCGGTGCTGATACTTTCGATGCTGTTGGTTGTTAAGTGATCTCGAATCGAATTTTCGGTCTAGCAAAATCACAAAACGAGCTACTTTGAGACCGCACGCGCTGCACTCTCAATCACATCTGCAACCTCCTTGGGATGCGAGACGTAGACTGAGTGGCTGGCGCCTGCCACTTCGACCGTGTGGCTCTTTGCACGTTTGGCATACCAACGTTCCAAGTCCGGGCTGATCGTTCGATCGCTTCCGGCCACCACCATCCAGCTCGGTTTGGTTCTCCAGGCAGCCGTGGTGATCGTCGCTGAGAAATTGTCCGCAAAGTTGAACACCTGCGATCTCGCCATGAAAGCGGCCTGCTCGGCCGGCAGGTCCGCACCGAACAATTCATGAAATTGTCCCGGATCGATATACGTGAAACCGTCCGGAGTTTTCTTTATGGCGCCCGATTTGGCCAGGTCGCTTGGGAAACGCTTTCCGTCGTCAGCCTCATTCTCTCCAGTATCTGGCATGTGCGCCGCGACGTACACCAAGCCGACCACCGATGGATCCGCGCCCGCTTCCGTAATTACGGCTCCCCCATAGCTGTGCGCGACAAGAATGCACGGTCCATCCTGCAGGGCGAGCACACGCTTCGTCGCAGCCACATCATCCTTGAACGACGTCTCCGGCTCCTGAACGACGCTGACGTCGTAGCCATCCTTTACAAGAATTTCGTAAACGCCTTTCCACCCAGAGCCATCTGCCCAGGCTCCGTGCACCAGAACAATATTCCGAACGCGATGCTCCTGGTTCTGCGCTGAGAGCACGCCGCAGTTCAACAGCAACAAAACGATGCACGAGGACTGAGAGATTCTTACTACCACTCGCAAAGGCTTCATAGAATTACTCATTTTGATTCTTTCGTTACGCTCTGATCAAAGGTTGCCACGCGTTTCCCATAGCCGCGCGCGAAAGGCTTGTCATCCCGGCCTGGCGAACTTCGGCAGCCGTCTGTTTTCTGCAATTTCCCAGGCTGCTTTCAACCAAACGTGGACTTCTTAGGGCGCTTTCAGCGCTTGGCCGCGGCGGCGCGCGTCTTTTTGAGCCCTTCGCCGAGAAGTCGCGCAATCTCCAATGTCGACTCCAGGCAGCGCTTCGAGTGTCGCGTCATCTGAATAAAGCCATGCGGCAGGTCGTCGTAATGCACGTACCTAAGATCGTTGCCGGCGGCGGCGAGCTTTAACCCATACGCATGTGCAACGTCGCGGAGCATGTCGAAACCGCAGGTGACGAGCAGCGTCTTGGGCAGATCGGCGTGGCTGGGTGCGTTTAGGGGCGTGATGTACGGCTGCGAGTAGTCGACCCCTTGCGGAATATAACACCAGGCGAAGAGAAGCACGCCGGCGGTATCGACGTACGAGCCGCTACGGTTCTCAATACCGGCGCGAGTGTCGAACGGCAGCGCGGCCTCAGGATAGATCGGCATCTGCAGCGCAAGCTTGGGACCGCCCTCGTCGCGGAGCTTGAGGGCCACGACGCACGTCTGGTTGCCGCCGGCCGAGTCGCCGCCGAGCGCGATGCGGGTGGGGTCGATGCCGCGCTCGTGCGCGTGCTCGTGGAGCCAGCGAACGACGAACTCATCTTCCTCGATCTGAACCGGAAACTGGTATTCCGGCGCGAGCTTGTAGTCGACGGCGTAGACTTGCGCCCCACTGTTCTCGGCGAAGAGCCGCATTGCGGTGTCGAACTGATCGAGCGACCCGACGATATAACCGCCGCCGTGCAGGTACACCAGTGCGGCGCCTTCGGCGATGCCGGGTTTCGATGGATGATAGCAGCGAATCGGGATGGTGCCGTGCGGACCGTCGAGGCCCAGATGTTCAACTTTCCCGATCGGGGGTTTGTTGGTGTCGATAAACCGATCGTGTGCCGCGCGCTGCACATGTATCGGTTCGTGCGAGCCAAGGACGGGGCCGTCCTTGAGCCAACTCTTGACCTCGGGATCCATTGTCGTACCACCGACTTCCTTGGGCATGGCCTTGCCAGAATAGATAGCCATGTATCCTCCTTGTTGTAGCCGAGATTTTCGTTGCCGATGCTATGCGTTTAAAATTTTTTGGAAGGCCTGGAGCGGCCAACGTTCAGATTTTTTGAAGCGCACGACGGTCATCCAGTTGGGCGTCCAGCGGTTCGGGTTTTGCCGTCAATTATTGGCTTATCTTGGTTTGGAATTGGGTTCTCCTGAAAGAGCCGAGCCACGAGAGCCGAATCCAGATACGCACGTACTTGCGCAATTTCGCCGCCTGCGAACCGGCAGACCCAGCAGTAACGATTATCGAATCTGAGCCCGTTCTTCGCGGTGGCCAGGGAATGCAGTTCAACTACCGCCCAATCTCCGCTCACGAGTACATTTTCAACATGCAGCTCCGTGCCCTCCGGCAGCACCTTGGCCAGTTTGCCGAAGGTACCTGCGATGAATGCCTGCTTGCTGAGGTAATGACCGGCAAGCGGGTGCGTTCCCTCCACAATCCAGTCCACTTTGTCGGCTACATGTTCAAAAAACGCGGCGCCATCGCCCTGCTCCAGCCCCTTGAAAATCTCGCGAACACGCTCGGATGTAATGGCCATCTCATTTCTCCTTTCTTGTGGTTCATCTGCTACTTCCGGACGACGCGGCGCCGCGCTGGCTCGCTTTGACGGCCCCAAGTAGCTTCGTCAGGTCCCTCACCTGGATATTTTCCACCGACCGTACGGCGTCCTTGATTTCGCCGCAAAGCGCTTCATCGGCACGCCCGACCACGAGCCGATCGAACTTCTCCACGGATTCTTCCCATGTGAACGGTTCGGACGCGAGTCCCGGATAGGCCTGTACTTCGTGCTCGATGATTTTTCCGTCCACCAGCCGCACGGTGATCTTGGCAGGCATCTTCGCTGGATATTCAGCCGTGTATTCCTGGTTCGGGCGGACCGAAACTTTCTTCAACAATGTCTGCACGTCAGCTCTCGCAATGCGCTCCGGCTGGAATTGCGCGGGCATCACGTCGCCATCCAGCAGCGCCACAGCGAGCAGGTACGGCAGGCTGTGATCCGCCTGTTCCTTGGTGCGGATGAATTTGTCCACGCCGTAGAGGCCGCCGCCGGCGAAGTCGTAAGCGAGTTGGAAAACCTCAGCCTCAATGGAAATCACCTTACCGGGATCGATCTTGTTCTGCGCAGCGAGTTCGACCATGCAATGAACGGCGGACTGCGTGTGGATCATCGAGTTGTATTTCTTAATGGTGCTCTCGACGACGCCCTCGTATCCCTGCTTGTCCCAGTCAATGTTGATCTTCATTCTCAGGAGATGGTCGATGCCCAGTGGGCCCTCGATCACCTGCACGGGACCCTCCACACCTCGTCGTGCGAGGAACAGCGCGTTCATCGAGCCGAGCGCCGACTGTGCCGAGGCGAGTCCTTTCCATTGCGAAAGCGGCTTGGCGCGAACGACAGCGAAGGACGCATCGCTGACCGCAGCCATAGCGATGGCGTTCGCGATCTGCTGCTCGCTCAGGCCGAGTAGCCGTCCGGCTGCGGCATTATGTGAGAAGGCCAGTTGCGAAGTGTGGTCGAAGCCGCTGCTCATGAAATTGGCGTGATCGACGAATCGTGACTGCACCGTGTAGCCCACAGCCACGCCCAGCATCAAGTCACGGCCGCTGCCGCCCACGTAGTCGGTGATGGTCAAAGCCACGCCGAAATTATCCGCGGTGTGGCAAGTCTCGGTCGGCGCCAGGAAGTTATCCATGAAGTCCAGATAGCGTACCAGCGTCGTGTGCCAGAACGCCGCGTAGATCGGGTTCGCCTGTCCGCCGCCGGTCAGCGCACACGGGCCGCTGCCGCCGAACTCGGCGACTTGCTCGCGACACGCCTGCACCGGGCCCGCACCCAGCGCAGCGATACAGCAACCCAGCGAATCAAGGATGTGAATCGGCAATTGCCTGCGCGACTCCTGCGAGAGGTCCGCAAATCCGGCGTGCGCGGCGTACTTTGCAAGCGCTTCAACTTGAGTCGTCATTTCAATCCTCCTTTTCTATTCCGTGAGGTCACTCGTCTATCGTGTTAGGGCGATGAAAACCGCCATCGTTACGAGCGAGCCCATCACGCTGAAGAACACGGCGGAAGCAGCCTCCGCCTGCGCGATGCGATACTGCAGAGCAAACATGATCACAATCGGCATGGTCGGAATCGCCGTCGTAAGAACCGCCTCGCTCACGACGGGACTGCCATAGCCGAGCCATCGCAAACCACCGAGCACGAGGGCGGGCTGTATGACGTTTTTCAGGAATACGAAAAACAAGATCTGCCAGGTAACTTTGATTTTGCCGGATGCAAGCACGATCCCGCAGGCAAAGAGCGCGACGCCTCCGGATGCCTGGCCCAGCAGGGAAAGCGAGTGGACGAAGACTTGAGAAATGTGAAGACCAATGAGCACGATAACGAAAGCAATAACAGGTGCCCATACGATCGGTTCTTTGACAGTTTCCACGAGTTTGGCAGCGAATACCGAAACGTACGACCTGGGAGACGATTCCGATTGCTCTCCTCCCTGCGCGGCGGGAGTATTTTCCGTTGGTTCTCTCCCGGTCGAGTTCACCGCGAGAAGCAGAATCGTGATTGGCACGACGGTGAGGTTAATGACGAGACCGCCGAGCGCGATCGGAATGGCGCTGAGCCCCCCGAACAAATCGCCGAGCACAGCTGGACCTACGAACGGCACCGCCGGCGCGGAGGCTGTGAGCGCTGCGAGTGCGCTCATGCTCACTTGCATGCGAAGAACGATACGGGAGAACAGAAACACCACACCATAGAATCCAATAATGCCCGCGCACAAGGCGATCACCAGCGGGATGTCCTTACTGAGTGCGGCGCGTGACGTCGTAACGGTTCCAGCAAAAAGCGCCAGGGGCACGGCGTACTGCAGCACCATCCGATTCAGGGTTGGGGCATCCTTCGAACCAAAATCGTGTCGCCGCGCCGCCACGAAACCGAGCAGGAACGTGACGACCATTGGCAGGAGTGCGCTCAAAATAATGTCTAGCACGGCCGATCACTCTGCTCTTCCTCCAAGGGGGCAGAAAATCTCAGTAAAATCAGCCACTCGATTTCCCACGTGCCCGGCGCATGTTCGAACTCGGCGACTGTTCCCCACCGATTGCAAGGTAGCATTCGCCGTGTGCCGCGTCCAATACAATGAATTCATCATAACGATGCGCCGTGCGCGACGAATGTGACATGGGGAGGGCTCGATGGAACTACAACAGCTAGAGTATTTTCGCGAAGTGGCCGAGCGAGAACATGTGACACGCGCTGCCGAGAAGCTATTCGTTTCTCAGTCTGCGATCAGCCGCGCTGTTACCCAATTGGAGGAGGAACTGGGAGTCCCACTTTTCTTTCGCCAGGGACACGCGGTCGTGCTGTCGCGTTATGGGCGCCTATTTCTGGAGCATGTCAATCGGGCACTCAGTATCCTTGAAAGCGGAAAGGGTTTGCTCCGCGAACAGAGCGGGGAAGAATCCGGAACCGTATCGCTTGGCTTTCTACACTCACTCGGAATTGAAATGGTTCCGCGACTAATCAAAGAGTATTGCCGGAAACATCCCAAGATTCAATTCACGCTCCTTGTCCAGCGCTCAGGAGAGATGCCGATGAAAGAGCTTGCCGCAGGCAATATCGATCTATGCTTGTCCGTCCCGGGAATGTTTGGGCCAAGCGACGTCCGCTGGAACCATCTTCTGGACGAAGAATTGTTGATCGCGGTGTCACAGACGCACCGGTTGGCGGCAAGGCGTACCCTAAGCTTGAGGGAACTGTCATCCGAGCCATTCCTCGTTTAGACGAAAAACAACATCGCAAGCAAAAAGATTCTTACGAGCACAGCCTTATAGGACTTCGCTACGATGGTCAAGGATTTCGAGCAGTCCCATTTGATCCCTCCGAAGATGCAGACGAAACTAGAAATCAGTCGACAAGCTGAGCTCTTTCCATCTTCTGGCTTCTTCCAACCGCGCAAGGTCGTTCTTTTCTGCGCCATTGTACGCGTCGCTGCCGAGTAAAAGCCGCAACGGTGGATTTTGCTCCTGAGTCAGACGAACGATTGCTTGAGCAGCCTTTTTCGGATCGCCCGGCTGCTTTCCATTGTAGTCACGCTGAAACCTGGCGGTCGCGCCAACTGTCGAATCGTATTCGGGACGCCCTTCGCTTAGCTTTGTAGAACTTCCCGCAAAGTCGGTGCGAAAGCCACCTGGTTCAACAATGGTGACCTTAACGCCCAGCGGAGATGCTTCGCGCGACAACACTTCGGAGAAACCTTCAACGCCCCATTTCGCAGCCGAGTAGGGTCCGCGACCCGGAGGTCCGATCCTTCCTCCCATCGATGAAAATTGAACAAAATGACCGCCCTTCCTTTCGCGGAAATACGGAAGGGCTGCCTTTGTCACAATGATCGTCCCGAAGAGGTTCGTTTCGATTTGCGCGCGAAAATCCGACATGGGTGTGTCTTCGACAGACGAGAGATTGCCGTATCCCGCGTTGTTGACAACAACGTCCAGCGAGCCAAACGTATCGATAGCTGTCTTCACGGCAGCAGTCGCGGCGGACTCGTCGGCCACATCCAAGGCAAATAGTTTCACCTGATTACCGTAGCGGTCCGACAGATCGTTAACTGATTCGGTGTTTCGGGCTGTCGCCATGACCTTATTACCGGCTGCAAGGCTGGCCTCGACAATGGCGCGACCCAGACCGCGAGAACTACCCGTAACTAACCACACTTGCGACATTCTTCCTCCTGTTTCCAACTGGTTTCGAGAAGGGTTGGACCCTGGTGAGTCCCAGCTAGTTCAAGCCGTACGGGCGGCACTCTCAATCGGGAGAACCCTCACAAGTTACGTTCGCGTTCGATGAGCATTCGCAACACAGTTTCCATTGCCACATTTCCTTTGCGGGAGCCGGCTTGACCAGCCTCGAACTCGATCCACCCTTCGTTGAAGCCATCGAGCATCTGAATGCGCGGCGCCGGGTTCTTCATGCCCTGTGATTGGAATAACGATTCCCAGGTCTCGCGCGGCACGGCTTCAACTTTTACAGGGCGGCCGAGCAGTCTTGCAAAAGTAGCTGCGATCTCGTTGGGAGTCACTCGATGCGCTCCCTCCAACTCGACAATCCTGTGACCACTCCACGTTTCCTGGAGCAACTGGGCGGCGAGGCACCCGATGTCGGCTGTGGCAACCATCGGCACTGGCTTGTCGAGAGGCTGTAGGAAGCTTGGAATAACGCCCTTGCTCGTCGCTGGAGCGAGGTCCCAGGAGGAGTTCTCCATAAACCAGCCCGGCCTAAGGAAAGTGATCGGCCATGGCACCGTTCTGAGCGCTTGCTCGATGATCGTGTGTTGGGTCAGCAGGTTCGAGCGGCTTGCTTGCGCACCGATCGTCGACAGATAAACGACTTTTCCAGGGCGGGCCGCGTTAAGCGCGGAACTCAAAGTTTCGCCCCTTTTTCGTGCTTCGGTAAAGTCAGGTGACGGGTCGAAGGTAGGCGGCACGACGACGAACACGCCTTCGGACCCTTTGAACGCGGCGGTCATCGCTACAGCGTCGTCGATGTCGGCGGCGGCGAGGCTGCAGCCGCTCTTGCTCCACGTTTCCCCTTTGGTCAGATCTCGAACCACGGCCCGCACAGGCTGCCCTGCAGCCAGCAGGTTGCGAGCGACCTCGCCGCCTACATTGCCGGTAATTCCAGTAATTGCGAACATTTGTCTCCGTTCTTCCGAATTATAGTCTTATCTAGCCCTCAGCGTGGCCCCACGGGAGTACATTCAATCCATCGATCGGTCCTGGGAAGGTTCCTCCAGACCTCCAATTGACTCGGACCTGTAGCTTGCTGAGCGGCGATCTCCTCAACGCAAGTACGTCAAGGATGCAACTGTCGGCAGGCCACTGCCAAAACGCTGTAAACGCAGGTCGTTGGCAGGCGGATTCCAGGGCTGACCGGCCCAGGCAACGGCTATGCGGCTGGTTTAATCAATTCGAAACGGAAGGGCAGGACTAAACAATTCGGATGGTTGCAGGCCTCCGCAACCAAAGATTCTTCTCTTTCAATCACTTCCACAGACCCTGCAACCATCCGAATTTGTATGCCACAGTGGAGAGTGGACATCCGCTTGGCACGCACCCCTAGTTCCGAGTTATATTGAGGTTGGCGCGCCGGACGCCGCCGTGTCCGCGGGAAGGGCTGAGCCCACCGATCACCCGTATTTCAGCATGATCGAGACGAATCTTCTTTCGGCCCGTGACGCGGACGCCGGGCAATGACTCGAAAGGAGATCGTCATGTCCGGACCCGTTCCACAATCCTATCCAACGCGTCAGCTTCCCAAACGGCCTAGTTTGGAGCAGTTGCGCAAGCAGGCGAAGCACCTCTTGGGACAATATCGTGCGGGCGACCCTACCGCTGTGGCGGAAGTCGAACAGTTCGAGCGGCGGTCCGACCCCGCGACGTTCGCGCTTAACGACGCGCAGCGCGTGCTGGCGCGCGCCTACGGTTACGAGAGTTGGCCTAAACTTAAAGCGTTTGTCGATGGAGCGAGTGTCGCAAGTCTCGCGGAGGCGGTTAAAGCTGGAAATGCGGCGCGAGTGCGCGCCCTGCTGAGTGCTCGCCCGGAGCTGATCACCATGGACATGGCTGCCAACGACGAGCACCGCGTGCTGCATTATGCGGTGTTGCGGCGCGACGCACCAATGGTGAAGTTGCTGATGGAAGCGGGTGCCGACGCTCGCAAAGGCATCTTCCCTCACCGCGATGCAACATCGGCTTTGGCCATCGCCAAGGATAGGGAATACAGCGATATCGTTGCGCTTATCGAGGAAGAAGAGCGGCTACGGCGCGAGGAGATGAGTTGCCCCAACGCTACGATCTCACCACTACAGGAACAAATCAACCAAGCTATCGCGAAGGGCGAGAATGCAGTGGCCATCGATCTGCTGGAGGCGGACGGATCCTTGATTCAGGCGTGCGACCGTGAGGGTGGGACGCCGCTGCATGTCGCCGCGCAAGTGGCAAATGAAGAGGTAGTGTCGTGGCTTCTGAAGAGGCGTGCCCCGGTGCGCAAGCAGGATATGAACGGTTTGACCGCGCTCGACCGCGCTGCGCTTGCCGCCAGTCCGAGCAACGAGCACGCGAAACGGTTTCCAACGATTGCCAAGCTTCTGCTGAAAGGTGGTGCGGAGGTAACTATCCGTTCCGCGGTTGCACTGGCCGACGCGGAGAGGGTTCGCGAACTGGCGGGAAAAAATCCCGAGGTGCTGCGCGAAATCCACTGGACACGCGGTGGGCTGCTTAGCCTGGCAGTAAATCACGGACAAATTGAAATCGTTCGACTGTTGCTGGATCTCGGAGCCGATGTGGACGAGCGGGTCATGCTAAACGAATTGGAAGAGCCGACGCCGAGCTCGGGCACGCCGTTGTGGTATGCAGCTCTGGCGGGGCAGCGCGACATGGTCGAATTGCTGCTCGACCGCGGCGCCGATCCCAACGCGAATGTTTATGCGTCAGGTTGGCCGCTGCGCAACGCCTGGGGTCATGAGGACGATAGCGTCAAACGACTCTTATTGGCACGCGGGGCGAAGCCGCAGCCTTACATGATCGCCGAGGCGCACGATGAGGACCAGGCCAAACGGCTGCTTGAAGCGGACAAGAGTGAGGAACTGGCAAAAGAATTGGCATGGTCGGCGGCAGATCACGGATGCCCAGCAATCGTAGAACTAGCACTTAGAAGACTGAACTGGAATAGCGACGATTCGCGGTGGCACTGGATCTTGATTCAGCCGATTCGTGGCGTTGGAACGAATCACCCCGACCACGAAGGCCACTTCAAATGCATGGACGTGTTGCTACAACATGGGATCGACGCAAACATTTCACGTTTTGGACAAACTGCCTTGCATTTCGCGGCTGCGAGGCAAGGCGAGTTGACTGGGTCGGAGCGCGCGCGATTTGCGGGCATGTTGCTCGATCACGGTGCGCGGCTCGACCTGCGGGATGAGCTACTTAAGTCTACGCCGCTGGGGTGGGCGTGCCGCTGGGGACGAAAGGAACTGGTCGAGTTGCTGATTGCGCGTGGTGCGCCGGTAAACGAGTTGGACGCCGAACCGTGGGCTACGCCGAGGAAGTGGGCGGAGAAAATGAAGCAAGACGCAGTGATCGAAGTGCTGCGGGAACACGCGGGATGAGTCGGCATAGACGAGCAATCGGAATCTCGATATGTGCCGTCCTAATGCGATTTCGGTTACGGGGCGTCGAATCGTGGACGTATTGTCGGCAAACCCTCCCTTACCGGATTAACTAAGGCTTGCCCGTAATCCGTCGAGAACCGACGCCAAGCGCGGAGATCGCTTGCTACCAGCGAACTTACCAGGCGTTGGCGGCGTTTCCGACGTATCGGTGATACAACATAACCTGAAGAGCCCCTCCTGGAGCTATGGAATGACGAAACGGATTGCAGAAGCGTCACCGCGTTTCAAGGCCAGGATCGCAGGTGCCCTTTTCGTGCTCGGCTCACTCTCGGCGCTATTCGGTGAGTTCTTCGTTCGCCGGCTGGAAATCGCGGCCGATCTCATCGCGGTCTCGGGCATGATCGCCGTGACGCTGCTCCTTTATGGCATCTTCAAGCCGGTGAACGGGGGCCTCTCTTTGCTCGCGGCATCCTGCAACCTTGTGGGACTCACCTTTGGGGCACTTCGATGGAATCCTCGGGGCGTGGATATTCCCGTGGTATTTGACGGATTCTATTGCCTCCTGATCGGCTACCTTATTTTCAGGTCGACCTTTCTGCCTCGAATTCTTGGCGCGCTGATAGCGTGTGCCGGTTTCGGCTGGCTCACTTTTCTATCGCCACCGCTCGCACGCTATCTGTCCCCTTACGATCTGGCCCTCGGCATCCTCGGGCAAGGGTCGGTGATGCTGTGGCTCCTCATGATGGGCGTAAACGAACAACGATGGAAGGAGCAGGCCAGCCCAGCGGTCAAGTGACGAACCACTCGAAGTGATCCATTGCCTCGTTGTATGGAGTGGTCTGGCCAACTCCCGGGTGGTGGCTACCCGGAAGTAATCGCGAACCTGTGACCTTGCACGCTGGCTATGCTGCGAGCCGGATCAGTCCACGCAAATGACCGTTGCCATTCTCCTCGATCAGGTCGGAGGCGCATGTGAAGCGCGCTTCTACAACCGGCCGCTCAAGCGAAGCCGGTACGGCGCGGGACAAATTCAGGGCGTTCCGCCGGCAGCGCCCCTTTGGGGATACGAAGACTCGTTTTGGTTGTAGTGACAGCACCCTGTGTGGCGGTTTCGCAACAAGATTGCTCACGTCGCGATGCTAATCGACACGCGGGCGGTCAGCAATTCCGAAGCGCTCACGATACTGTCCCGGTGAGAGACCCACAATGCGATTGAAGACTTTTCGAAAAGCGCCATGATCCTCGTAGCCGACCTGCCAGGCAATCTCGTTGATCGACTGCGTCGAAAACTCAAGTGCCTCGCGCGCCTTGGCTATCCTCACGTGTTGTAGATATTCGTTCGGTTTCAACCCGGTTGCCTTGCGGAAACGGCGTAGAAATGTCCGCTCTCCGAGTTTCGCACGCAAGGCCATCCTATCAACCGTCACTCGCTCGGCGTAATGCGCCTGCACCCAGTGCTGAGCCTCTAGGGCGGCGGAGTCGCCGTGCTCTAATCGCGGGGCGAACGGCGAGTAGAAACGTTGCTCGCGGCCAGCCGCGTCCACGAGAAAGTAACGAGCGGTCGCCAGCATAACGGTCGGGCCAATCCACCTGTGAATCAGTCGGAGTCCAAGATCGATCCACGCCATAATACCGCCTGCGGTGACGATGTCTCCGTCGTCGATCATCAGCTTGTCCGTGTTGACATGGATCGCTGGAAACCTCTGCGCCAGCCGTTCCGCGTGAATCCAGTGGGTTGTAGCTGAGCGCCCGTTCAGAAGTCCGGTTTCGGCGAGTAGAAATGCTCCGGCACAGATTGAGCAGATAATGGTTCGCTCGACGTGCCGCGCTGCAATCCACCGAGCGTGTGATCGAAACGGTTTGCCACAGGGTTCGGTGTTCAGGCTTGGAGGGATGATCGAGGCGACCAGAAGTCCGTGCTTCGCGAGATGCTTATGTGTGTCGAAGACTCGTTTGAGCTGATTTCTGTTTCCTTCGACACGCCAATGACTCGTCCGCAGTTCTCGCGCGCGGGGGCCTCCGCGTTCCGCGCTCAGGCGATTTGCAACCACGAATAGATCCGTCAGGCCAGCTACAGCGGAAGCCTGTGCTCCTGGGTAGAGCAAGATCCCAATTTCGGTGACTTTTCGCAGACCGTCTTTGTCACTTTTGCCCCGAATTTTGTCAGGTGCGCCCATTGTCAAAATCCTCCGTTAAGCGCCTAATACAAGGCGCTCGGGAATAACAGGCCACATGGCGGTGCTGACGAACTTTCTCTTCGCTAAACACTGGCCCCTGACTTCGGCGGCGAAGGGAGTCCCACTCGGGCTATCAACGACACCATAACCCCAGAGTGACGACGTGAGCCTGAGAGATGAAAAACAATAACGCAACGCAGCTCGAAAGACCATTAGCACAATCTGAGCCCATGCCAGAGATTAGCCGCAAGGGTATCATAGAGATTCGATAACCAAAGGCCTTTGATTAACGCTCGATGTGAAAAGGAGAGACGTCATGCCCACGATTACAACGAAGGACGGAACAGAGATCTACTACAAGGACTGGGGCAAAGGTCAGCCCATTGTTTTTAGCCACGGCTGGCCGCTCTCAGCGGACGATTGGGACACACAGATGTTGTTCTTCGGTCAACGTGGCTACCGTGTGATTGCTCACGACCGCCGGGGTCACGGACGTTCCAGCCAGACCTGGGAAGGCCATGATATGGATCATTACGCCGACGACCTGGCGGCGCTGACTGCACATCTCGATCTCAAAGATGCGATTCATGTCGGTCACTCGACCGGCGGGGGCGAAGTGGTGCACTATCTGGCTCGCCACGGCGAAAGCCGGGTGGCAAAAGCGGCAATTATCAGCGCGGTGCCGCCCCTGATGCTGAAAACGGCGGCTAATCCGACCGGTCAGCCCAAGGAGGTGTTTGACGGATTGCAGGCGCAACTCGCCGCCAACCGAGCCCAGTTCTACTACGATGTGCCCGCTGGACCGTTTTATGGTTACAACCGGCCCGGTGCGAAACCCTCTCAGGGAGTGATCTGGAATTGGTGGCGCCAAGGCATGATGGGAGGCACCAAGGCGCACTATGACGGCATTGTCGCCTTCTCCCAGACGGACTTCACCGAAGACCTGAAGAAGATCACTGTGCCAGTCCTGGTGATGCATAGCGAGGACGACCAAATCGTGCCTTATGTCGCGGCTGGACCGCTGTCGGCAAAGTTGCTGCGGAATAGCACAATGAAAATCTACAAAAGCTTTCCGCATGGCATGCCCACGACGGAAGCCGATACGATTAACGCCGACCTGCTGGCGTTCCTGAAAGGCGCGGCGACCAGGGCGGCAGTCTGACCGGCGCGACCCGGGGATACGGAGCGCGACGACGGAGTGACTGAGATCGTCGAGATGCCCTAACCGCGGGCACGCGCTGATAATCGCCAACGGCTGGAAAGGGGTGGCCGATACTGCACTCGCGTTCGTCCGTCGTTTTGTTTCGGTAAGCGACTCGACACATAAGGCAAGCGCTTAGAAATGCGGCAAGAGATTGGCGATTCTTGGTGCGATAGGAGATAAGCCCGAAAACTCGCACGCTTCGCGACACTAGGCGGCGCGACGGGTCACGAATGGGAGGACTAACAAATTCGGATGGTTGCAGGCCCCCCAAAACCAAACTTTCTTCTCTTTCAATCACTTGCGCAAACCCTGCAACCATCCGAATTTGTGACTTTCGTTGTTGCTTGTTAAGGGATATCGCGGGTTCGGCTCCTACGCCGAGCTCCCTGCTACGTAAGTTCCGGCGCGGCGTTCTCGGCGTATTGCATCGAAAGCGTAAGCGTCATCACCGGGCTGCGCCAGATTCGCGAGTCAATGTCAGCGGCAGGTGACACAGACTTTTCCCAGAATCCTAGTGAACTGAGACGTACCCAACCTTGCCTGGTTCATTTTTTTCAGAAGAAACGAGCTGACAAACATGAGCGCTGAGCACACCCGCCAGCATCCAGTAGGCATCAACGTAAGAGAGAACTGCAACGCGGCAACTTTCTTTGTAAGGTTTTTTCCCTGCCCGAGACTACCTGAATAGGGACGGCTGAGAACATGAAGCGCAAATCCGACCGTCGGACATATTCCGGCCGCTTCGTGGCCTCAGCCCCAGGCTCCACTAACCGTCGACCTGGGTGGCCCCAATACAACCGGCGGCTTCGATTTCTTTGAGAGCCGGACCATTCCTGATCCAGGAGAGAAAAATGACCATTGCAAACCCAGTGAAGGCTGCTGAAAACTTGCCGGTATTATCGGCTGAATCTTTCCAGCCAAGTTCCCATCCCACGTTCGGGCTAAAGCAAATTTTTATCGGACCCAATGGTCTGCGTGCAGGCTGGCGGGTGCTCATGTTCACCGCTTTGCTGGCCGTTCTATTTGGAGCATTCGTTCTCATCCGAGCGGGCGGGCCTGAAGCCTTCCGGGAGCGGTACAGGAACCAGAGTCAGGTTACGATCACGCCGCTTTTGATCGCCGGGTCGGAGGCAATCACTTTGCTGTTTCTCTGCATCGCTGCGCTGGCCATGGGCAAACTTGAGCATCGCAAATTCGGCGAATATGGTTTGCCCCTGCGACTGGCGCTACGAAAAGACCTCTGGGTTGGGTCTCTAATAGGTTTTCTGGCGATCAGCGGCACGCTGCTAACGATGTTTCTGCTGCATGGATTCCGTGTTACCGGCCTGGCGATTCACGGGACGGCAATTTTGTACTCGCTTTTCGGGTGGGGCATCGCATTTCTGCTGGCCGCACTGGCTGAAGAATTCTTGTTTCGCGGGTACATCCAGTACACACTGACCTCCGGAATCGGCTTCTGGCCGGCGGCGTTCGTGATGTCCGGCTTGTTCGGCTTCGGCCACTTCTTCAATTCGCACGAAAATGCGGTGGGCTCCGTAGCCGTTGTGATGTTCGGGCTCCTGCTGTGCCTGTTTTTGCGGCGGACCGGGAATCTCTGGTGTGCGGTCGGCTTTCATCTGGGCTACGACTGGGGACAAATGTTCTACGGAGTTCCTGACAGCGGAATCGTCCCCTACCACAATTTACTCAGTTCCAACTTAAGCGGACCGCAGTGGCTCACCGGCGGGATGGTTGGTCCGGAGGCCAGTGTGTTAACACCCATCGCGTTACTGCTTGTAGCTCTAATTTTCAGCCGCTATTATCGCGAGACTCGGTATCAGATCCACAGACCGCAGTCGATTTCGGTGACACTCTCGTGAGTTTTAGCTGCCTCGGAGACCATTGTAAGTTTTGCTTTTGCGTTTTCTGCCCGAATGAGCGATGCGTAATCAGCCAAAGATCGATTCGCCGGCCAGGTCGCAATCGTGAGTGAACGCCGCCACGATTTGGAAGCGCAGTTCGATCGCATTCTCAGTGAGCACGGTGCGGCCATCTCGCGGCTGGCGTTCGGCTATGAGACGGTGGCGAGCGTGAGAGAAGAGTTGGTGCAAGACATCGCGTTGGCTATCTGGCAAGCGCTGGCGCATTTTCGAGGCGAGTGCTCGGAGAGAACATTCGTGTACCGCATTGCTCACAATCGCGGGCTTAGCCATGTATGGAAGCGACGGCCGCCGCATCAGCCGCTGGACGAGATTGAAGAGTCGGACCAGCCGATTGACCCGCGGCCGCATCCGGAGGAGCAGGTGGCGCAAACCGACCAGCGGATGCGGCTTATGTCGGCAATTCAATCGCTGCCCCTGACTCACAGACAAATGATTGTGCTCATGCTCGAAGGCTTGTCGCACGCACAAATGGCTGAAGTGCTGGGCATTACGGAAAACAATGTGGCGGTGCGTCTGAACCGTGCAAGGAACATACTGAAGGATGGGTTGGGAGAGAGCCGATGATCGAAGACCGCGAACTTGATGCGTGGCGCGAACAATGGGTGAGCGTCGCGGAACCGCCACAGGACTTCCAGCGAAAGGTGCAGCAGAGGATCAAGCGGCAGGACCGGCGCTTCGTTCTTGGCAATGTCCTCTCGGTGATCGCATTCCTGGGGATTCTGATTTTCGCCTTGGTCATGCGGCATCAATCGAGCTGGATGGGAACCGGCTGGGCGACGAGTATATGCGTCTTAGTATTCGTATCGGCCGGAGTTCGGATATGGGTTTTGCGTCGAACGTGGCGTCCTGAGACACAGTCGACGCGTGCGTTCGTCGAACTTTGGCACAAAAGAGTGGCGGCTCGAATTCGGCTGGTTCGGATCTCGACCTATTTGTCTACCGGCTGGCTCCTTTTCTGTGCGGCACTTACCGCTGTTAATTGGTCAACCATTGGGCAGGACGTGAAGGCTCATCCTAAGGACTGGGTTGCGTTGCTGGTTGCCTGCGTGCTGATGCAGGCGGCGGTGCTGTGGTACGGGGCGGCTTGGCTACGGCGTCGCAAACTTGCCGAACTGAACGAAGTAAAGCAAATTCTGGATGAAATGGACGGGAAAAACGTGCCGTGAAGTTGGCTCGATTGATCCTGTCGGGTAACGGGCAATCCGGAGGTTGTCGGTCCGTCCCTCGGATTCGTACCTGTTATTGACTGGTCTCGCCAACTTCCGTGCGGTTGGCCATACGGAAGCAATCGCAAACTTATGACTTTTGACCCCGCACGCTGCTTACGCCACCAGCCGGGATCAATTGCAACCCAAAAGGCAGCACTAAACAATTCCGATGGTTCCAGGCCTCCGCAACGAGGAACTGTTGTTCCGCAATTTCTTCCGAGCACTCGGTAACCCTCCCCATTGACAAGACGGATTGAGCGCGGCAAGGATGCGGCAGTCGGCAATGCGGCCTCTCCCCGGACAGCGGTTCTTGATGCGCCGCAGATGGGCTGCAAGCCGACGCAGATCGGCGATTTTGCCCGCGATCCCCTTCAGGTGGTTTTCGGTGATGCGATCGATGCCCGAACATCTCCTGCGCGGCTGAACCGAGAGACGCAGAAGATCCCGGAGTTGGTCGAGTGTAAAACCCAGGTCGCGGCAGCGCCGGACGAACTGCAGGCGATGCAGGTGTTCCCGCTTATAGACTCGGTAATTTCCACTGGTGCGCGGCGGGGCAGGCATGAGTTGGACGTGCTCGTAATAGCGTATCGTCACAACCTTAACTCCCGTCGCCTTCGACAGTTCTCCGATGCTGAATCGCTCATCTGAATTCATGCGCTTGACCCTATAGGCACTATAGACCTCATGCTTGAATGGCGAGAGGCTAACATGCGCGGCCGTTGCCGAAAAAGGATTTGCTGTCAGCGACTTCGTCTGCGTTTGTTGCGAGCGACGTTCGAGCTGAGCCGTGTAGCTGGAAAACGCCCTGAGAATTGCGGAAGGCACGCCCGTAACAAAATACGCGCTGTTGGGGGTGTTGCTGTTAGTCTGCACAAGCGCCTTCGCTCAGTCGGCAGATAAGGAGCCTAAAGAAGTCGCGGTCGTTGAACTCGGGGCAGCGGCCGATTGGAGTATTACGTCGGGCGGATCGAATGTCGCGCCCACGGCGGCCGTCGAAGTGACACCCATCGAGAAGTGGCTGGAACTTGAGGCGGGCGTAACGCCGATTTTCAGCCGCCATTCCACAGAATGGGATGTCGATCTTCTGTTCAAAAAGCCCTGGACGCTATCGAAGAAAGTGGAATTCATGGCGGGCGTCGGCCCGGAGTGGGTCCACCTGCGGCATGGCGGTGAGACCACGAATTCCGTCGCAGGCGAGGCGGTGCTGGATTTCATGTTCTGGCCTTCGAAAAAAAGGCGCTTCGGGTGGTATCTCGAACCGGGCTACGAAGATGGGTTTGGGCGAGCCCATGAGCGGTCGGTCGGCCTAAGCGGCGGTCTGCTTATCGCTATCCGCTAGCCATGGTCGCACGGGTGGAAGCCGCCGTGAGCAGCTTGATGTTTTGTCCCATGAACACTTGACCACTTTTCGGGGATCATGCACTTATGAACCGCGAAGAGAATCAGTGAACCGCTGGCGGATCTCTTCCGGCGACAGATCTTGCTTATGTGTGGCGACAGTCCAGGCCTGCTCGAATGGATCGGCGATGCTTCCGGAGCGGTCCCCGTAGAATTGATCCCTGATGGGCAACAGGATTCTCGCGCCGAGGGCCACAGCCCGCTCGATCACCGCGTCGGCATCGGTGACGTAAAGGTGAACGAATGACGATGCACCGCCCAGTGTCTGGGGGCTCTTTGCAATGCGCCACGGTGCCTCATCGCCCACACGGATAACGGAGTCCCCAATCAGGATCGCGGCGTCTAGGATTCTTCCAGCAGGATTCGTGAGCCTGCCCGGCAGCTCGGTGGCCGCGAAGACGTCGCGATAAAACGCAATCGCGTCCGCTGCCGTGCCGTCGAAGATCAGGTATGGTGTGGCGCTATGAAAGCCCGCAGGTGTCGAGGATGCTTGTGGCATAAGTTGACCAGCGCAGGCCGGCAGCAAATACCTCCTTGCGCAACGGGAGAGGAGTTGCAATTTTAGGCAGGCAGACAGGCGCTGTCAAAGGATTTGCCGCAATAGGGCAGAGGCCAATGTGGGAGAATTTCCCAACCCACGATCCAACCCACAAAAGGTGAGAGTGCTGACGCGCGCTGGGCAAAGCTATTTTGAACTCGCTTCGGGCGGTGCAGACGTTACCTTGTCCGAAGTGAATTGAGAACGTTGCAGGCGATAACCATTCCTCGTTCGAATCCGATACGTCTTGTGCTGCTCATTCGCCAGTTTCACCGTGATCGTGCGCCAGCCGCGGTTGGGATTCGGTTTTGGGTAGTAGCTCAGCGAATAGAGATGCGCTAAATCATCCCGAATGGAAGCAAACGCATCCTTTTCCTCTTTCCAGTTCTTGGCAAAATAAACTTTGCCGCCGGTAGCAGCCGTCATGCGTTGAAACACGGCGTTGGAAATCGGCTCCAGGTTCGCTTGCTCGGTACTCACCATGTATATCGTCGTCCCGGTCGATTGCGCCAGCTCCGCGGCATCCTCCGGCGGCACCATGCTGTAGTTATCCGGACCATTGGAGAAAACCACGATCACTTTTCGTCCGGTGAAGCGCGCTGCGTCTTGCACCGTCATCAAGAGCGAATTGTAGAGCGCCGCATCGTCTCCGGCTACGGTGGTGCGCGCAGCGCGCAAAACCTGTGCCCGGTCGGAGGTGAGCAGCGCGGCTCGGGATAGGTCCCGGCTGTAAGAATAGAACGCCACCTTGTCCGCGCTCTCCAGGGAGCGAACGAAATCGGCGATGGCGTCCTGCGCGAACACAAAGCCGCGGTACATGTAGTTGCTGGTGTCAAAAAGAACGAAAACGTTGGCGCCCCCTAACAGAGCGGTCAGTTCACCCGTGGACACACGCTCCTTCGCATCCCTCTCTTCGCCGGTCGGGGAATCTGGCGTCTGGGCGCCGGGCGGCGGCGTGTTCACCAGCGGGCGAACGGATTGGTCGCCTTCTCCAAAAGTGGCGATAGTTTCTGGAATCCCGTCCTCGGTGACGATGAAGTCCTGCGGACGAAGGCCGGTAATATATTTCCCCTTCTTGTCGGTCACCGCCACATTCATCTGCACCAAATCTACGGTCACGTTGATGCGTGTCGGCTCGCTCTGTTGGGCGATCGAAGAGGTTCCGAACACAACCGGGAGTCCCGCGAAGAAAACGAGAAGTACAAAAAGTCTCTTGACCATGATGATCCTCGATGTTACCTGCTGCCCCACTTTCGTCGGGCTGGCCGGGCAACTTTTCAAATTGCCCGGGCCTCGCGAGAGCTGCCTAGGGCTGAGGGGCGCCAAAATTCGACGGCAGCGAAGCGACCTTGCCCTGCCGAAACTCTTCTCCTGTTTCTCGCATGGCGCGAAGTATGGCCGGCCAATCGTTCATTTCCGTGGCAAAAATCTTCGCGATCATGCGAACCGTGAGCTCAGGAACCAGACGATTCAGCGCCACCGGCGAATAGCCCATCTCGTCGGCCAAGCGAGCCCAATACAGATTCGTGGAATCCCATGTCTCCGCCAGTAGCCGGCTGGAAAAACCTTGAAACATCGGGAATGGGGCCACGTTCAGCAATTCGCGAGAGTAACTGCGCGCCAACACCGGATGAGGCACGCCGAAATCCCGCGACAGCCGCGTCCAGCTAAGTTCGGCCGGATCCTGGCGAGACAAATCATCCAGTTCTCGCCCGGCGTTCCCCCAGGAACTGGTTTCCTCGGGAAATCTTCGCCGAAACTCAACCGTCAAATAGAACGTATCGGCCGGTGTGATCTGAGCAGAGACCTCCGCCAGCTTTCCTGCTCGCAGCGCAGTCTCCAGTTGTGCCGATCTCCACGGAATCATCCGGTCGGAAAGAATACTCGTCACTTTGCCCCGCACCGCCTCATTTTCCACCGAGGCCGCCAGCAGTTCCTCTCCCGCGCGCTGATACAGCGCCACTGCGTGGAGCTCATTGCGGCTCACGTTCCACCAACGCGGCAAAACGGAATTTGTCAAAACGGACGGCACCAGGTCTAACCAGATCAGCGCCTGCACATTTTCCGGGGCAATAAAATCTTCTTCCACTTGCGCGAGGACGTACGGTAAATCGGCGAGCGATCCGACCAGATGCGCGCCGCCGCCCGCTGGCGATCCCGAGTCGACCAAGCGCGGAGTTTGCCAGAGGGATTCCTCGACGCCCATGATCGTATCTCCCGAAAAGTCGTGCGATCGGACGAGCAGCGGGTTGTGGTGGATCGCCTGCGCCCCGGGCGGTTCGTAATAGGCGTAGCTCAAACCGACCAGTGTGTCCCTCAGAAACGGTACAAGTTCTCCGCGCGCCCGTTCGAGTTCCACGCTGGTAGCCTGCGACTTCAGAATCCGCTCCACGTCCGTCCGCATCTCCAGGTCGGTATGCCGGTTGTTGTAACTCCCAGCCGTAAAGCTGGTTCTCTCGCTGCTGGTAAAGATCGGGCGCGGCATCTGGAATTCGGTAAGTTGCTCCGCGAGCGCGACCAGCTTTTCGCGTGCCGCAGTGCCCGGCTCCGATGAATTCAGTCCGTCGCCAAGCGCCAACAGCGTGTCGAGGGAAACCAGCCGCTGATCGTCCAGCACCGCGCGAATCCGGTCCGCCACTTCCCGATGGATTCGCTGAGCGTCCGGATTTGTTTGGCGAGGACCGGCGATCAAATCGATGATCTCATTCTGGGATCGCTGCGGTTCACCGCTGGCCGCGCTAAGCAGGTGTTCCAGTGAGCTGCGTCCCGCATCGAAGAGCTGCGCGGACGAGGAGAAATGCGCGAAAGGCTTAGTCGTTCCCTTCCAGGATTCGTCTTGGGCGGTTGCGGGAATCTCGCCCTGGCGAGCCAGGATTTGCCAAAGCCCGACGTTGGCTTCAAAAATTCCCATCGCATTCCCTCGCAGCGTGTGGTCGGGAATTTTCCCCAGGGCGCCGGCTGTCGCTAAAAACGCCGCGATGGACGCATCGCTCAACTCCGGAAACTCGGCAAAGATCGAATACTGGTTGCAGAACTCCCGAAACTTCCCTGCCATCAGTTCGACTGTTGCCGCGCTCAAGCGGCGCCCGGAAGGTCGCTTGGCGTCGATTTCGCTCAGCGCTAAGAAGGCTTCAGTCGGCCCTCCTTCCAGGTCCACTCGCGAGAGCGCAACCATGGTTTGCAAAAGTTCGTCCGGCTTATTCCATGTTCTGGTTCCCACTTGCCGGCCGTGAGCAAGCCCGGCATTAGATTTCTGCCTGAGAATGTTGTTCCACGCTTGCAGGCTTCCCGGCACGTGTGGATCGCCGTTGGGTTCCCACTGCAGGCGAGTCATCAAGAACAGAAGATTTGGGTCGGGCCGAAACACCGACACCATCGCGCTCGGAAGAACTCTTTTCCCGCGTAGTGCTTCGTAGCATTGCTTTAGCCGGGCACGCTCGACGAAGTGAGCTTGCTGTTCCGACGGAATTCGAGAGAGTGAGTCAAAATAGACCGCTAGCCAGCCGCTGTCTTTTGCGAGAAGCCGCGGGATAAATTCCCCAGGAGCGTCCGGGCTGGCGCCCACCAACTCCGCCCATGCTGACTCCGCCCCTGCCCCTCCGGGCACCACCACGCGTCCGGATCGAACGCGAATGTAGCTCCCGTAAAAATCCAAGGGCGCCGCAAGCGGACTCAATTTTTTCAGACCCGGCGATCGCAGCAGCGCCGCTTGGGTTTCGGGATCGGTGTGACTCCAAGCGTAATAAAGACGCGCCAGCGCCTGATCGTGCAGCAGTGTATCCACTAATGGCCGGCTGCCGCGTTCCTTGCCGCCCTCGGCGATCAGCATCGCCCATTCTTTTTCCGTGAGAGATACCGGCACTTGGGAATCGGGGAACGGGTAGGCGAAGGGCGCGCCTCCCTGCAGCGTCTTCTCCAGTTCGGGCAGCGGGAATCCGGAGTCGATGGTAAGAAATGCTCGTCGCGCATCTGCCGTTTCCACGAAAGTGCTGCGTGTTCCGCAGTCCGGCGACGTCCGGTAGCCCAGGATTTCCAGCAATTGCTTGGCGTCGCCGCAGCCGGTAACATGAATCACGCCGTCGTGCGCCGCCAAAGCGGAGAGTTCTCTTGCCTGCTGCACGTATCTTCTCAGCAGAATCAGAAACTCGGTGGTCCGAGGGTTAGCGCCCGACCCCTCATAACCATGCAGGAAGACGTTACGAGCGAGCAGCGGCAGCACTTCGTCGGGCGCAGCTTTCTGGCTGATTCCAGCGATACGCGAGAAAGACCGCAGCGGCCCGGGGATCGTAGCCGTCGCCGTTTCGCTGGACTGCACGGCGCTCTCTTCGGATGCAGTTGTAGCCAGATTTGTAGCCAGAGATTGTGGCACAGCCACTCCTGGCGGTGGCTGTGAATGCGTACTCGGCTGCTCGCTTACGCGGCCACTGGAGCCGCTAGAGGTACGAGCGGAAACCGCGCTGCACACACCGGGGCCAAAGCAGGCACAAACACATGCCAAAGCCGCAAACAGGACCAAAAGACGAAGGGGATATTTCATCGCGGACAACCTCCCCGAACTCTCGCGACACTCACAACCAATTCCACCGGCCCGGCAAGAACCGCGAAACGCGCTTAGTACCAGCCGCCATCAATATCGCGACCCAAGCCAGAACCGGCGAATCAGACCTCAGGTCAGTGCATCTTACGCCTCTCCCTCCCGAGACACAACGAGACAACCACACCCGTCCACACCCGCCACGCCCGCGGATTTCTGTGCGCTTGTAGATTCTCTTTTAGATATCAAGCAAATTTATCGACGATAAGGCCGCTGAGCGAAGCGAAGTGGGTGCCCCAGGCGTCGATTTCACACAGCAGCTAGCGTCCCCCGAGCCCTCCCTGAAGCCCGGATACTCTCGTTGACACTGGCAATGGCCAGACGGATAGTTCCAGCATTCGCGGACGGCCTGGTTTTCGTGATTGCACCTCTATGCCGTCTCATTCCACGTGTCCACGCCTTGCAAGCCGGTTGTTGACCGGCGGCCTGTGGCTTGCTCTTATCGTTTTGGGTTCGGGGATTTCCGTCACGCTCGGGCAGGATGCCACCCCGCCGCCAAGTCACTCCGATTCCGGAGCGACCGGTGCGTCGGGGCAACAGCGCCAGCACCGCCGCCCGCTGCGCAAAACGGAAATGAATCTCAGCCTGGAGGAGCCTCCGCGCCTGCGGGTGCGACCAACCAGGAGGAACTGACCTCGCACGAATCCGCTCCGACCTTCCAAGTGCGCGCAACATGGTCTTAGTGCGTGTAGTGGTCCGCGATTCCGGCGGCAAGGCGATCGGGACGCTGAACCGCGAGGATTTTGAGGTCTTCGATAATCGCAAACAGCAGGTCATCAGCAATTTCAACTTGTTGACCGTGAAGCATGACGCGGTAGTGACAGCCGATTCCGCCAATCCCGCCGCTCCGGCGCCAGCGGGCCATCGGCTTCCGCATCCACACCGCAACGATTCCTGGGTCTTTACTTTGATGACGTGAACGCCGCCACTGGGGATCTGATACGGGGCCGCGATGCCGCGCAGAAATTTGTGGCTACGTCGCTGCAGCCGTCCGATCGCGTCGGGGCATTCACCGCGCGACCTTCGGCGTCCGTTCTCGCTTCATCGTCGCCCCTATGTTCCCGCCACTATTCTTCTAGTTCGCTTTCCTCTGGCGCATCGGTTGGGCTTTCGAAGTCAATGCGGTAGCCATCGGGATCGGTGAGCGGCACTACCCAAAGACGATTGCCAACGAATGGACGTTTCCGCGTCTGAATTCCACGTGATTTGAACTCGCGATAGAGTGCCAGCGCATCTTCGCACATGAAACAGACCGATGCTCCAGTGCCCAGCGTCTCCTTCGGTTGGCGCTCCGGCAAGAACTCCTGAAGCATGATGGCGGCATCCTCGAGCTCAAGCCAGCACCAACGAATCTTGCCGTCCGCGTTGTCCTCCCCACGGTCTGGAATCCACCAGCGCTTCATTTTGAAGCCAAGTCCGTCAACATAGAATCGCAGCGACGCTTCCATGTTGGTCACGCCGAAAAAGGGCACCGCCTGCTTGACGTTAACGCTCGTAGCGGATGCGACGGTCATGGTTCCTCTCCCCAACGATCAATGCCTATCGTAGCAATATCAGTTCTGTTGGTCTCGGGTTGCTCGAAAGCCAGCCAGAATCAGACAGGCTTGCGGCGGTTCCGCGATGGCGAACGGCGTGCCTCATGCGCGGTCACAAACTTGTGAGCCATGCCGAGCAAGTCCCGCAGGACATCGGGTGTGACGCGGGATAGGCGAACCAGCACGGCGGTGTAGTTGAGATAGTGGTCGGTCACGTAGTAGACATCCGGGTCTGCTGCGAGCAGTTCAGCGCGTTCGTCAAAGTCAACGCGAACAGCAAGTGAACCCGGCTCAGCCGAACGATGAGCAGGCACACATGCCAAAAGTTTTCCGTGAACCTTGAGCGCGGGTGACCCGTAAGCTGTGCTCTCTTCCACGCCGGGCAACGCCAAGCCGATCTTCCGCACAGTGTCGAAGTTGGTTGTGCTTCTTGGCATGGGCGAGTGCGATTATCCGCAAGAACAGGAACCTTTTCAAGACAGGCTATTTGGGCAAATACCCACGTTCCGAAGTGTGGGCGAACAAACGGCGCAAACTTGCGCTAACGCTTGTTACTAGCACTTGACCGAGCCGTTCCTGCAGCTACAATTCCTGACGCTGGATGAATCGACAGGTATGCCCGATCCTTTTCGGGCCCGTCTTCAAAGGAGGTTCCACATTGAACTGGAGCAAATGGATTCGGCAGACCCACCGCTGGCTGTCCGTGGCCTTTACGGTGGCCGTTATCGTCAACGGCATCGCCATAGCACAGAAGAAGTACACGAGGGGGTTGGGCCTCGTGGCGGTGATCCCGCTGGCCTTTCAGTTTTTTACCGGTCTGTACTTGTTCGTGCTGCCGTATGCAGCCAAATGGCGCAGCAGGCGATCGATCCCTTGAACGGCCGCAGTTCATTGATCTCTGCCTGCCGATTCACGGACATTTCCTCGGCGGTTTTCTGAGCGCCTTGGGCTTCTGCGAGCTCTCGCCGCCACGCAGCAACAAGGGCGGCGCGCGTCTGCTCAGCTTCGGCAAGTTTCTCGTCGATCAGTTTCTCAGCAGCCTTCTGGGCCGCGTCTCGCGGGCGGCACTCTGCTGCCCTCCAATTCGAGGTCGGCCTTCGCTTTAGTCTCCACCCGCACCTTTTCGATCAGGAACTGTTTTTCGACTTCAGCGGTGATCGCAAGCGTTTGCTCTCGTTCCTTGGCTGCGATCCTTCCCCCGATCTCCTCGAATCTGTCGGGGACCCGAGGCATTCTACTCGTTCGGAAGAACGCTTCGATGAAAAGATAGTTTTAGGCGAAGGAATTAGGCGCTTTTTCCCTTCAGAGCTTTGCGGTTTTTCTTTTCCTTCGACCATCGCGCATGGGCCGCTTTACTTGCAAGCTCTTTTCTTTCGTTTGGCGTAAGGGCCGCCATACGCGCCTTTGCGCCCTTACCCTTAGCCGCCTTGCCACCCTTCCTGCCCATCTCTCGCATCACTTGCGAAACGAGGTCCTGTTTCATTGCCCCATCCTAAGGGGAATCACCTGCAATGCCAAATATTCAGGGATTGACATTGGCGCATCAGTCTGCGATATTCTTATGCCTATAGCGCTATTGGCATGGAGTTCTTGGACTCCAGCGCTCTTATCGCTCGCATAAGAACGGGACGCGCCGGTGCTTGAACACCGAACGCGCCCCTAACCAAAGTCGCCTGGCTTAGAGGCAACAATGGCTGAACTAGAAGCTATCGGGTTCCGCGTTCTGGCGCAACCCACCGATCGCGGTTCAACCCTCCGTTCAATACCCTCAGTACGCCCAATCCTTTCGTTGCGTTGTCTAACTCCAATCATTGGCTCATTCAAGTCGGCACCGGGCCATTTGAAGGCGTGTGTTCCGACACAGGAATCAATCGCCGAACCGCCGCGTTCGATCCACAAACAATGGAGGAAACCAAAATGCCAAAGGCTCATCTCTACGAAGCAATTTTCTTGGTGAATAGAGGGATAGATGAAGCGGTGCGAGGACTCGAACGGCTCAAGCGCGCCAGGGACTCGGGACTGAACCCTGCGTACTTTGACGAAAAGTTGACGCTATTTGAAGTACACCGTGCTCTGCTCAACGGTTGTTTCTGCAACAACGTTGAGAGTTGTGAGCTCCGGGACGAAGCTCGTTTTGAGAAGAAACATGGCGAATACCGGAAGGAGGCCTTGGATGAAGTGCAGGTTTATCAGGACGTACAGGCCGTGGAGGAGCGAAGGCGCCTGGCGGGGAAGGCTCCGAGGATAACGTTCCTCAGCGGAGAAGAACAACGTGAGGCGGAGCTTCAATCTCTGAAATCGCCGAGCGACACTAGCAGCCGTCGAGGCGAGAGCGATCATGCCTAAGAAGCGAAAGGTTGTCTGGATCGGAGACAGAAATATAACCCCAATCAGCACGAAGGAGCGCAGGAAAATCGACAAGAGCATAATGAGACATCTCAAGCGGCTACGCAGGCGGTACCCCGAGGTCCACGGCAAGATCGTGGACTTCATCAGCCATTCCATCCAGGACGGTACGTTGTACTTCACCATTCGGTTTAAGGATAAGACGGACTTCTCCCTCCGCTACGCCTGCGAAATGTTCGTCGTTGGAGCTGACTTCTGTGATGTTAAAACGGGCGACTTCGAGATGATTCGCGAATACATGAGGCCGATTTCGCGATAGAAACGATAGGCGAAGCTGTGGCATTCGCAAAGAACGCAATAAATGCGGTGGGGGACGAAATCAACGCGAGAATTATGGTGTGGCTATGAGATTCCCCGATCGCCAAGCGAATCCTTGCGGAATCGCCAAGAAATGATCGGCCATTCTTACTGCGTTAGGTCCGTACGGCGAGAGTGCCGGCTTGAAAAACGCTCGGAGACTCAGAGCTTTCGTATTGCTCCTGCGTTATTCGGGCCTACGAATCGAGGATGCGGTTCAGCTGCACGCGAATCGCCTGCAGAACAGCAAAGACGCCTACTTCACCAGCGCGGCCGTTGCGATTCGGTTGATGTACCGCACGGACATTCAACCGGGTCACCCTGTCTCGATCGCCATGTTGACGGTTGCCTGTAGTCTTCTGCCGATTGAACCAAACAACTAACGAGCGGGGCGCTACGGCGCCCCTTTTTGTTTAGGGGTATTCCATTCGCTGCGGGACTTCTCAATAAATTCCAACTCGCCGGCGCGTCCGTGCCAGCCACAGCCAACTGACTCACACCACACTTCGGCATCGTCGGCGTCCTTCATGGCTGCGTCTGAAAGCTCGAGATCATCAGAGGCAACGCTGCGCGTTACTGGAGCGCCACAGTTCCCACACTTGTAAACAAGGAGATGAAGGTATTCAGCCGTTCGCTCGCTCCACGGCGCGTGACTGCCGACTAAGGTCCTAGGTTCTGGGGGCTTGCTTGTCAGGTCGGGCTTTTTCTCTTCGATGAGTTTGTTTATTTCCTGAATGATTTTGCCGAGCTTCCGGGGATTCCGTTCGCTGACGGCCCGCTCGCACAGGTTGCGCCACCGCTGTTTGTCTACGTCGGACATGTATACCCCCGTGCAAATGAAATCGCTGGGGTCATGCACCGGATAGTAGGAACCGTAAACGCCCTTAATGGTTGCGTCGGCTCGCTAGGGCGGCGACGTGGAAGGCCGATCAACACCCAAAACCAAGTTCGTTTTTTGAGGCGCGGGCATGAAGTCGTTTCGTGGCCCAAGCGGCCTGACGGCCACACATCCGTCAGGGGACCGTCATTCGCGACACCTCACCGGACTCGACCCGAGTGCCCCCGTCGGCCAACCCACCGGCGTCTTCCGATCGGGTCAGTCCAAATTTTGTTCTTGGCGTGAGAGCGCAACGTGGTCTTGTGGCGCCAGGTGGCCGACGGCTCACATTTACCAACCGAGAATCCCGTTTCTCATGTGGTTTTGAAGGTAAGACAGTTCAAAACAAGTACCAGATTGGCGGGCAGGGTGCGTTCTTGCTTTCGGCTAGTCGCCTTGCTGGGCATATAGGAGGACTACCCGTAGCAGAGGGCCTGTTAAGAATGGCGACGGAAGTCTGATTGGCTTCGTCGATTCTACTGGTTCGAGCCGACGCGCCTGTCGTTAATCTTCAACTGGACCAATGTGGTCTGCACGAATCTACCTAAATCTTCAGATGCTTGCTGTGGCACCTGATCGCCGTCTGATGCTTGCTGTCGGATGCATTGCAGATCTCCACTGGTCTTGCTCGCATACGTAATCTGAGTGCGCGTTCCAAAGGAGACCGACTTCGCGCAGCCTCCAGTCGCGATCTTGCTGACATCCCCAATTTCTGTAAGCAGGCGCCGCAGGGCTTTTGTATCGATCGCTCCAGGAGGAAACTTTTGCGATCGCGATGGCTCGGTACGAAGGGCAGAGCTGGCGCCACCAATTTCTGCTGTGGCGCTGCCATCATCGTATATCACAATTCTATAGCCAAGGGTGTTGGTGGAGCGCGATTGGGTTATGGTAGCCAGAATACCTTTAACGCCCGTTCCCTGTTCCGCCGTCGCCGTGGCCTGGTGGTTCTCTGACGTGATTGCCTGCTGAGCGGCTGCAGGGTTGCTTCGAAGCAACCCTGCAAACACGAGAACTAATGGAAGGGACAGCTGGAAAACATTCGGGGGCCCGCTTCCATATTTCCTCTCAATCTGCATTCGCGCTTCTACCTTAATGGCGTGGGTATGTTCATACTCCACCGTTACGGTGCTAGAGCGTTGATCAGGCCAGTGCCATTCGGACTGCCCCAGCCAGTGACCAAGTCGTAGCCCGGCTCTGCCGAATACTTGCCATTGCTGCCACTGGTGATGTCGTGGAAATCATCGTGGTAGCTGGCCCCCGTACCAATCGAGTAGATGATTGGATTAATGAAGCCCAAAGTCGAGTTCCCGCTGGCCACCACTTGTTGGTTGGCGAGCGCAAGAAAGCCGGCCCATCGCGGCGCGGCGAAGCTGGTACCGCCATAGTCTCCTGTACAGGATCCTTGGTCGCAGAGATAATTGTCAGTATTTGCTTCCGCAGCCACGTCCGGCACATTGCGTATGGTCGTGGAAGCTTGGTTGGAGGAATTGGCCACGCCGACCTGCCAACTCGGAATCGCGAAGCCGTCGTCGGCCGGGCCGCCGCTGCTGTCGAGCCACGCCGTTTCTGATTGCCAAGGACCGCCCGCGCCATTTGTGGTCAAATCTGTTCCGCCGACGGCCACCACGTAAACGGATTCCGCCGGATAGCTATTGTCTGTAGAGTTCGAACCGGTGTAGGCTCCCGCGTCTCCAGATGCCACGAAAAGGTTCTGGCCTTGCGCCGCAAATTCCTGGAATATGGGGTCAAGCTGCGCAGTGTCATCCGGATTCCAACCCCACGAGCAGCTTAGTTGCTTGGCGATATTTTCGGTTGCCATGTCATTGAATATGTCGACGTCGCCGACACCGATTTGCGAAGTGCCTGGAGCGATATAAACGCGAATTTGGCTCATCCCCGGAGCCATGGACGCCGCCTGCACGATATCCAGAACTTGTTCTCCATCATCGCCGTCGGAGCCGGCGCTGGCGCCGTCGAGCAGCACGTTCTGAATGGGAACGCTATTGCGCTGTCCTGCAAAGCTCGCGGTGACATCGCTCATGTTGTATCCGTCGAACTCCAACAGCCCCACTGCCTGGCCACTGCCTGTGAGCGCGGTGCCGCCGTAGTAGGCTGCACGCATGTCGCCACCAAGATACGCACCACTGGGTCCCGAGCCAGTGCTATTGCGGCGAAAGTTCGCTGGGGCCCTTTTGAACTTCGGGTGTGGTAAGGAGAAATTGTTCAGCCCCGCAATGTGCGTCACCGGAACGCTCAGGTCGAGTGAGGGCTCACGGTCCGGGGAATAGAAAGTACGGTTCTCCGTTGGATGGCGATAGGTCGTCATCGCCACGTGGAAAGCCTTGTTGATCTGTGCCACTGTGCCATTAATATGCACCAGCAGGCGATTCGCAGGTGTATTGGTCACGCTGAAACCTTCAGATCTGGCGAACTTCACCACAGCCTGGTAATCCTGCTTCGTGGGGCCAAACTGTTGCGTGAACTGAGCCACAGTAAGAAAACGCCGGTAATCGGGGCTGGATGGGTCATAAAGCCTTTTCAATAAGTTTGTCAGTTCGCTTTGATTGCGGACTGGCAAAATGATTACAAGCCCCAAGCGTTGACTCTTTGACATCGCACCGACACGTGCGGCTTGGCCGTTGGTAACGGCAGGCCGAACATGCTTATGCAACACCTGAAATCGCTTTCGGGCTGCTGCTGGAATTGAGAAGAAACATAGCGCGACGAGGCAGATAAGCACGGCAGGCCCAGTGCGCCCCCTTTTGCTCGTTCTCATTGTCTTCTGAATCCTTTCGACCTTCTAAGTTCGACGAGATAGCAAAAAACCGGGAAGGAGACGAATTACGTTCCGGGCAGCAGGGAACGGCTGAGGTGCCCAAAACTTGCCGAAATTATCAGTGGTGGTCGCTACCCTGTCAAGCTGCAAATAGTCCCAGCCGTAAACATGAGACTAGCTTGTGATTCGCACATCACTCGCTCTCGATCGGTGAGAGATGAACGCGAGCCTTTCTTCATGGCCGACGGTCAAGAGGGAAACATGAAGGAAATCCTGCAAGAATTATTCAGGAACTACACAAATATTATCGTGTTTATGGGTGCGGGGATTGCGTTCGATGATTCACGAATTTTCCTATTTTTCATCCCCGTCGCCATAAGACCAAGAACCTCGAGCTCTCGTCTGGTCAGCCAAACCGCGCGCCGATGAATTCGAGAGCGGGAACGAGTCTTATGAATTCCTTTGCAAGGCATATCCAAATGGCCACCTCAGTGCTGTGATAACGTGTGGCCTCCGTTGATCGTGATAGCCCGGGCAGCCGATGCATTTCGTTAGTTCAAATCAAGTCCCCACAACCGGCAAGCGCGGCGGGAACATGAGTTCGCCGAGCTTTACGCCATCCATGATTTTCTTCTCTGACAGCTGAGAAGGTACTGCGATGGAGCGGAACTTCTAATCTCTCACTTTGGTCTCACTCATTCGTAGCGCAAGGCCACCATAGGATCGACGTGCATCGCGCGCCGCGCCGGAATGTAGCAGGCCAGGCATCCCACCGCCAGAAGCAGCGCGATGCCCGCGCCGAAAGTCCAAGGATCGCTCGGCGAAACGCCATAAAGCTCGCTGGCGATCACGCGAACCGCCGCGAGCGCCAGCGCCGACCCAACCGCCGTACCCAGTACCACCAGTGTTAACCCTTGCCGCAAAACCATCCGCAACACATCGCGCTGTGCCGCACCCAGTGCCATGCGCACCCCAATCTCCTGCGTTCGCCGTGCCACGGAGTAAGACACCACGCCGTAAACTCCCAAAAGGGCCAGCGCCAATCCGACACCGGCGAAAACTCCCAGCAGCGCGGCGTGAAGCCGCTGATCTCCCACAGACTCCACAATGGTCCGCGTCAATGTCGTCACATGCGTAACCGGCTGATCCGGATTGACCGCCCAGATCCGGCGCGAAATCGTATCCGCCAGCACCTCGGGATTCGTTTTCGTCCGCACAATTAAGTGCTGCGAATCCGTGCCCCGCTGGAAAAGAGCCAGAAAGTACTCCGGTGTAGCCACCTCATCGATGCTCACATCCCTTGCGTTCGCCACCACCCCCACAATTTCATTCCACTCCGGCTCGCCTTTCGCGTCCCGTGAGACGCTGACGCGTTTTCCCAGCACATCCTGCGTGCCCCAGAACTCTCGCGCCATCGCTTCATTCACCAGAATGACGCGCGGCGTGTCTCGCCCATCGTGATCGTCAAACTCCCGCCCGCGCAGGACCGGAATGCCCATCGCGCGAAGGTATCCAGGCGAAACATGGCGTCCGCTGATCCCGTCGCCGATGGTCTCCTTCTCCGCCAGCGTTCCTTCCAGCTTCACGCCTGCATACGAATACATCAGCCCGCCGAGCACACTGTGATCCGAGGCCACCACGTCTTCAACGCCTGGCAAGCCTTGCAAATCCGCCAGGATCGCCTTGAGATTCGCCGTTTCGCGCAGCGCTCGGCCTTCCGTGTCTTTGCCGTCCAGGTTGGCCGGTTGTGGCAAGTCGACGGTCAGCAGGTGATCGGTACGGAATCCGGGATTTTGCCGCAGCAGATTGGCCAGCGTTTGCACCATCAGCGTCGAGCCAATCAGCAGAACAAAAGCCAGCGCCACTTCCACCACCACCAGCAAATTGCCGAAGCGCGAACTCCCCGCGCCGCTACCTCCCGAACCTTCCTTCAGCAGCTCGTTCGGTGCCATTCGCGCCGCGCGCCGGGCCGGCACTAAACCGAAGACCACGCCCGACACTAGCGAACTCGCCAGCGCGAACCACAGCAGCGTCCAATCCGCCGAGATCTCGCTCAAGCGCGGCGTTTCGGCCGGCGCGATCCCGCGAAACATCGTCACGCCGCCTGCCGCCAGTGCGATTCCTGCCAGACCGCCCAGCAACCCCAGCAGACAACTCTCCACCAATACTTGCCGCCGGAGTCTGCCTGGCGAGGCACCCAGCGCCGCCCGCAATGCCAATTCGCGATTCCGTCCCCAGCCGCGCGCCAGCAGCAGGCTCGTCAAATTCGCGCATGCGATCAGCAGCACCAGAGTCGCCGCAGCCAGCAAAACCAGGTAGCCCGTCCGCGCATACTTCACACGATTGTCGAGCAGGGTCTCTGCCACAAGCCGGTAGTCGCCCTTCAGGTCTGGCTTTTCCTTCGCCAACTGCTCGGCCAGTCGCGGCGCGATCATCGTCAGTTCGCCCCGCACGGTTTCCAGGGTCGCCCCCGTCTGCAGCTTTCCCAGCACGCCAAGCCGGAAGAACGTTGGACTTTGCTGCGTCATCGCATCGAGTGATATCGGCACCCAAAGATCGGTCTTTTCGGGAAACGCAAATCCTGGTGTCGCCACGCCTGCGACGGTGTACACCTGCTTGTCCAGAATCAGTGGCCGACCGATCGCCGCCGGGTCCCGAGCAAACCGCGTGCGCCACAACGTGTCGCTGATCACCGCCACGCGATCCTGTCCGGCCTTTTGGTCTTGATCGGACAGCAAACGTCCCTGTTCGGCTCGCGCTCCCAGCGTCTCGAAAAATTTGTCAGACACGCCCGTTACGCGGAGCACGACCGGCTGGCTGGATCCCGTTAGTGTGCGATCCATTTCCCAATATGCCGTCGTTTCCTCCAGCGAACCTGCTTGCGTTCGAATCTCCTGAAACGCCGGCCATGTCAAACCCAGCGTGAAGGCAGGGAACATCGCGGTCTTGGTGTTAAACGTCACCAGGCGCGACGAATCTGGATAGGGAAGCGGCCGCAAAATCACCGCATTGACAATGCTGAAAATCGCCGTGTTGGCTCCGATCCCCAGCGCCAACGTGAGCGCGGCGATCGCCGTGAATCCTGGGCTCTTCCTCATCACGCGAGCAGCAAATCGCAGGTCTTGCCAAAGGGTCTCCAGGGCCGGCAACCCACGCCGCTCGCGGTAAATTTCTTTGGTCTGCTCAAGCCCCCCGAGCCGCATCAGCGCCGCACGCCGCGCCTCCTCCGCGGTCATTCCCGAACGGAGGTTGTCTTCGATGTGCATTTGGAGATTGCTCTCCATCTCTTCCGCCATCTCGCGCTCACTCTGCGTTTTGCCGAATACTCCGCCGAATCGTAACAGCCAGGCTCGCAGTCCTCTCATAATTAACCCTCTCCGCGCGCAAGAAATTTCGCCAGAATCGCCGTCGTCTGCTCCCAATCGCGCGCTTCGCGCTCCAATTGTTTTCGTCCCGCACGCGTCAGCTTGTAGTATTTTGCCCGGCGATTATTGTCGGAGAAGCCCCAGTCCGATCGGATGTAACCCTCCTGCTCCAATTTCAGCAGCGCCGGGTACAGCGTCCCGTAGTTCACGGTCAGCAGATCGCCGCTGGTCTGCTCGATGCGGCGCGCAATTCCGTACCCGTGCAGCGGCCCCAACATGTCCAGCGTCCGCAGCACCATCAGTGCCAACGTCCCTTGCCACACATCTTTCTTTTCGCCCATCGACTCTCGGCAACCTTCCTCGATCACCCCTATGGGATACCCATATTGCGCCCCGAAGTCTCCCACACCGCCCTATGGGAAAGCAATAGGAACTTCCGGGCGCGGAAGTTCCCGAGCCTCTTGTCGTGGAGGAACGCTTTTCTGAGCCGCTCTGGAGTACACAGCCGAAATGGTTCGACCTAGCCCTCGAGGCGACCTCATCAACCAGTATTACAATCGGCTGCGGTTGCACTCGGCACTGGGTTATCGATCTCCGGAAGAATTCGAGCGCCAGACTGGGCCTTCCGGCTCGCCTGAATCGCGAAGCGCAACGATGGAGTTTTTTGAGAACAACGATGAGGAGAGGCCAGGGATCGACAGCATCTCTGGGAAAGGGGGCGACCGGCCCCCTTCCCCAGACTCCCTGCTCCTGCCAGGAGATGCGAAAGACGCTTTTGTGAAAGCGGAAGCTGTGCCCAAATAAATTGGGCCATCTGAGGGGGTCACCTCGGAACAAAATGGGAACGATAAGAGCCGAACACCATCCAAAACCGTGGTACATGAAATAGGAAAATGCTAGACGAACCAACTGCTTAGCGTTTCTGCGCTTACCTTGGGCGCAGGAGTGCTCGCCACGCTTCTAATCAAGAGAAAATTCTTGTGTGAATGCGTCTTTTCGTAACGATATCGCTTGAAATCGAATCGGTGTCGCTCCGAAAGCAGACGCCTCAGCGTGGACTTGCAGTCATGGGCTCGCGATGCTCTAGCACCCGCCATCTGTAAGGGCGTGGCCGCAACACCGAAACATTGGGAGCCGACTCGCATTGATGCAACCGTACCCGACATTGGAACTGACGGTGACATCATTCTCACAATTTCTGAACCATCGAATGCCGGTCCATCAGGATAAAATTGCGCTGAATTAGCGGGTTGCCCTCACACTGTTGCCAGGTTGCGTCACGCGTCGCGGTACCGGTTCCGCTGAACCTCGGCCATGGTATCCTCTGACGCAGCAAATGATTCTCGTGCTTTCGGTGATTGATTTAGAGTTCGTGCTTGACAAATGCAACATAGGTGTCGCATCCTACAGATGAGGAAATACACGATTTCAGAGGCGGCCAAAGTTCTCGGGGTCAACCGTGCGACACTTCACCGGTGGATCCATCAGAACATGATACCAATACCGTCCGTTCAGACCATTTCCGGCATTCGTTGTCGATTTTGGACGGAAAACGAACTGTCGAAGCTGAAAGAGTACAAAGCTACACGATATTGGGGCAAGGGCCTGGGTCGGAGGTCGAGAAACAGGCCGAGCAAGTGAAAAACAAATGAAAACGGGACGCGCCAGCGCGCTAACGCTGCACGCGCCCCTGACCAAGTCGCACGACTGAGGTGCAACTGTGGCTGCAATAGAAAGTATCGGGTTTGCCCTTTGGGCGCAACCCGAGCGCCTCCGTTTTGTTTCGATCGCTCGCTCCATTCTTCTAGAAGTGGCAGGACCCCGCCATAGTGCTGTCCAACTGACTCCCCGGACCTGTTCGAATCAGCGCCAACTACGGGGAGAGGTGTGTGTACCACCGCTTACTCAACCTCGGCGAAGCCCCCCTTCCCGTTGCCAAAAACAGAGGAGGTTTAGATGCAAAAAGCTAATCTTTATGAAGCACTTTTCTTGGTGAATCGAGGGATTGACGAAGCCGTGCGAGGACTCGAACGACTCAAGCACGCGAGGGACTCGGGACTGAACCCGGCGTACTTTGACGAAAAGTTGACCCTA
>CAWCKP010000003.1:0-741080 GCA_963796165.1 uncultured Acidobacteriota bacterium | reverse complement strand
CACCTGGACAGCGACTTGCTTCGCAGACGGATCTGCGAAGAAACCCAACCCGAAGAAAACAACGGGAACGCCCCTGCCGGCGGGTTTCTGTCGCGTAAAGCGTATGTGCCTTGAATATCGCGAGCGACGGCAGGCGGCTGAGGTCGATCGACTGTGCCGACCAGTGGAGCTGCACGGCGAAGGAAACCGGTGCACCCTGAACGACGGCCTCCTTCAAAGCCTGCCGGGTACCGGTGTCGTCCGGGCGGAGCAACTCGATCTGATCGCAATTCCGCCCACCAACGTCGTCCTGAGCTGCAGAAACATGGCGCGTTTCCAGAATCTCCAGGACCTGTGTATCGGTCAACGACTCATCTTTAACCGGTGCAGGCTCGCTGCCTTGGGGAACTACCGGCTGAACGGCCGCGCCGACGAAGGCACCTCGGAATTGGCCCGCCGCAAAAACGCGACCGGTGCGAGGGTTGCGAACGCGTTGGGATAATGGCGACGTACGGCTTCCACCCATCTCTCGGCCTCCGCCAGCGTCTCGAAGTACCCCATGTGGAGGTACAACCGCTCACTGCCATCCGGCTGACGCGCACGACTCATAAAGAATGTGAAAGGCTTTAGCTGCGGTGACTGGGGCGGCCGAATGGATCACGGGTGCAGCCAGCCGCACAGCGTGAGCATGAAATGGCCAGTGGCAGCCTGGGCCCGATGCGCTGGATGGGGTCCGAGCCCAGTGGGTCCTGCGATGTTGATCTCATAAGCGCTCCCTGAAACGAACGTTATCACGGTCGGGAGAGCGCTGGACCTGATGCAGACGAGCTTGCACGCTCACACCTGGGAGTGGAGTGGCAACCCCGCTGTCTTAGGCCGTTACGCCCTTAGACCGGTGGCTTTGCGTCCCCGCCTTTCGAACGGGTTTGCCCTTTCGGTGTCTGGCTCGGTCTCAGGACGTATCCGACTGGATCCGAATCTCGAGATCGCGCTGTCATAAGAATGAGCGCTTGAGCACGATATGTCTAGTGCTTGAGCACGTTATGTCTAGTGGTATGGCGGTGGGTCCGATCGATGCGCAGAAAGCACCAACCTGTCGGCACGCCGCGCCCGAGGTTGCCCATATCGTGGCGCTCCCGCGCGGTCGTGGTCCTCGTGCTCGTCATCGGCTACACCGCTCTCTTCTATGAGATGGCCCGCCTGCGCGCATCGCGGTCCAGCACGGACGGCCCGCCTATGCTCACACCCGTCATTTCCAAAGTGGGGGTGCGACGTGGAGATGCCCTGAGGGCAAGACCGTCCGCGCCGCCTGCAGAAGATCAGTCCACTCCCCCGCCCCGACATTGGATTTTCCCCGCCATCGATATCTGTCCGACTCGCCGGAATGGTCGGCGAGCTTGTCGCAGTTCACACCCGTTACGGACGCACGACCCGATCCGCGAGATACGCAGACTCCCGCCCCGGCGCCGCCTGGAGTTAACAAACCTGCAGCGAGGCGCTCGACTCTGCGGATGGTTGTCTGGCTGCGCCCGAAGTACTCCATCGACTGGGCTCTGGCCGGCATGGAGGGTCCGGTGCTGCTTGATCTGCTGATAGATCCGCACGGTGAGCCCATCAAAGTGGCAGTGGCTCGAGGCTCAGGATCGCCCGAGCTCGATGAGGCAGCCTTGCGGGCTGCCGGTTCCTGGAGGTTTGCGCCGCCACGGTGGAACTCACAGCCCGTCGAGGTGTGGGCTCGCGTCGAGTTGCGCTACGACGGCTACTGCAGATGACCTGCGGCCTGACTTCGCAGACCGGATGCGGCCAATAAGGCACTGGCCACGCTAGCGCAGTATCGCGGTCTCGATCTCCCACTCGACTCGCTGCCGGAGGTCGCCGAGCGGTTCACCGACACCGGCCGTACACGGCTGCCGCCGGCGCGATGTGTCACGAGCCAGGTGTCGAACTCGCCGGGCTTGCTGGTGGCGAAGCGAACAGCAGGTTGAACTTGCCTTCCGCGAGCGTTAGCGGCGATTGACGCGCTGGTCGCAATGACGAAGTGAGTCTCCTCGCTCTCTGTGCCTGCGAACGCGCCCTGCGCGGCGAGCGTTTCGAGAAACGCCTCACCTGCAGCCGCGCGCGCTGCCAGGTTGCCGGTCCGTTGTGCTCGAGCAGCACCCAGCGGGTGCCCTGCTCGATGCTGGCGGCGACGAACAGCGCCAGGCGTCGCGCCGACAGGTACCGCCAGTCCGCGGCGCCGCGCCCGCCGGCGGCGAGCGTGCGCGGACTCACGCCGGTGCGCGCGCCGCCGCGCACGGCGAGCAGCGTGTTGACGCCGCCTGCGCCAGACGCGCGCGCTCGGCGTCCGACACCGCCACCGCCGGCCGCAGTCCCGGCCGCAGTATCGCCTCCTCGCTCTCGGCGCCGGTCCAGACCGGCCGGCTCTCGTCCGCGCGCGCGATCATGCCGGCCGCCGCGCCGCACGAGCCGAAGATCTCGACCCGGCCGCGCAGGCGATCGAAGGCCTGCACGCGCGGGTAGTACATCACGGCGCTGTCGCTGCGGAACGGCCAGTGCGCAGGCCTCGAGCGCGAGCCGCGCGCCGAAGTCCACGACGCCGGCGGGTCGACCATCAGCAGCGCGTGCCGCTCACGGCACAGCGCGCCGCGACCAGCAGCGTCGAGAGCCCCACGTCGCTGGTCGCGCGCCAGCGGCGGGATGCACAGCAGGTTGAAGCGCTGCACGCCGCCGAGCGCAAACAGCCCGGTGCCGCTGCCGGCCGAGCCGATGACGTCGTAGTCGGTGAGCGGCGCGCCGTCATCGCCGTCGGGATTGGAGAGGGTGTAGCCGACCGCCACGCCGCCGGGACCGCCGCCGGAGCGATCGGGACGCTGAGCCGGCAAGGCCGCTAGACCCGCACCAGGCGCGACTCAGCAGCACGTCGCCGACGTACCGCCCGGAGGCGGGCGCCATCGACACGCGGCGATAGATCTCCTGGTCCTCCACCAGCTCGGAGCCCGGCGGCGCGCACGCGCTGCACGACGAGGTTGAAGCGCTCGTGCTCGGCGACCGTGATGCCGTCGTAGTCCACCGAGGCTCGCAGGTACTCGCGCGAGCCGGGTTGAGCGCCGCGAGCGGCAGCACATCGCGGCCGGCCGGCAGGCGTGACGGTCGGCGGGCCGGCCCCGTTGACGACGCGCACGATGCGGGCCTCGCGGCCGCCATTCTCGAAGAACTGCTCGAGCGCGTACGACAGCGTCGAGGGTTGCCACAGCCCGCCGAATTGCTGCTGGAACTCGCCGAACGAGCTAACCGTCAGCGGCTGGTCGACCGGACCGCGCAGCGTGCGGCCGATGAAGGCGGTGACTCCGGTCGCCACGCGCTCAATCGCGTGACAGTCGCGGCTTTGTTTTTCGAGTTCTGCGCCTGCGCTAAGGCTGTCTGCCACTCGAGCGCCTTTATGATCTGCCTGCGCGACTCTAGCACAGCCGCAGCGCGCCATGGCCGGCAATCGGCGAGGCGCTCGTCAACTTAACAGCTGACTCAACGCGTGCGCGTCTGTGCGGCCGGCGCCTCGAGTGTCACAGGCTGCGGCGCGTGCGGCGGCCCGCGGCGCTCTCGGCGTCGCGCCGGCTGCTTCGCAGCGGGCGCACTCCCGGTCGGCGCGCTTGGCTGCGATCTCCGCGAGCATCAGCTGCAGCCACTCCGACAGAGCGCGTGGCGTATCGCCGCTCATCCGCCGCCGCCCTTGGCGGCGGCTCGCCGGTCGCCGGAGCGCTCGTCGCCGGAGCATTGGTTGCCGGGCGCCGGTCGCCGGAGCGTTGGTCGCCGGAGCGCTCCCCACGGGTGCTTTGCCGGCCGATGGCGCGTCCGCGGCCGGGGCGGCCCCGGGTTCGAGCCGGGCGGAGCGGAACCCGGCTCCATCTCTGACGTGAGCTGCCTGAAGACACCTCATCCATCGGCAGATCAGTCTTGCCGTCCCAGGTGGAGCCTTCGGGCAGCACGTTCTGCACTCGCGGAGCGGCGGCAAGCATCTGCTCGAGCTCGCGTCCGCAGTCGATGATCGGCACCGGCACGCCGCGCGGTCGCTGCGTCAGGCCGACACCAGGTCCCAGTCGATCTGCTCGTGATGGGATTTGAGATGCGCTGCAGCGTCACGGCCAGCTACGCGGTCAGCAGCTTCTTTTGCGCCTTGTTCCAGTCGCGCGTGTCGTCCTCGAGCACGTTGTAGGGCTGCAAGTAGAGCTGACCGTCGTGCCAGCCGAACAGGAACGGCTGGTTCACCACGCGCACCTGCGTGCCGATCGGCACCATGTTGAAGAATTGCTCGATGTCCTCGGGATACAGGCGAATGCAGCCGTGGCTCGAGCGCAAGCCGACCCCGGCGGGCTTGTTGGTGCCGTGGATCAGGTAGCTCGGCCACTGCAGGTAGAACGCGTACTTGCCGAGCGGATTGTCCGGCCCCGGGCCGATCACCGGCTCGAGATCCTCGCCGTTCTCGTGATGCTCCTTGCGCACCGACACCGGCACCCGCCAGGTCGGATCCTTCTGCCGCCGCACGATCCGGGTCACCCCCTCGGGGTGCGCCAGCCGACCTTGCCGATCCCGATCGGGTGGGTGATCACCACCGCCGGCTCGCCGTGCTTCACGGGCGGGTAGTAGAAGATGCGCATCGCGGCGAATGTTGATGACCATGCCGGTGCGCGGCGCGTCCGGCAGGACGAACTGCGTGGGTACGATGACTTCGCGTCGCCTCGCCGGGCAGCCACGGGTCGACCCCGGGATTGGCGCGCAGGATCTCCTCGTAGCCGACGTTGAAGCGGCGCGCGATGTCGGTGAGCGTGTCGTCCTTGGCCCGCCTTACGACCTGCACCACGCCGACGATGTCCTGTCCAGGTGCGAGCTCGAAGCGCTCGTTGGCCACCGGCAGTGGCAGGGGCGGCGGTGCGGGCGGCGCCGGCGGTGGTGGTGGCGGTGGGGCGTGCCGGCAGGAGCCGAACAGAGAGCATCCGCGAGCAGCACACAGGCAAGGCCGCAGTGAAGTGCGGCGACGGTAGCTCTTCATAGATGAGGACATTATGACCGATGGGGCGCTGAGGCGAACTGTCGTCGATGCGCTACAGCAGCACTGGCTGGTTCGGCAGCTCGTTGCCGCTCGCGGCCCTGCCAGGAAAATGCCGGCCGAGCAAGCGCGCCCACCCCGAGGATGCCGACGATCGAGCCCTCCCGAAATCTCCCGCGCGGTAATGGTGCTCCATCTGCCGGCACACGGTCGCCCACTCCGCCCTCGGCGACGCGTGCGGCGATGCCGCGGTCGGCGATGATCTCGACGGCGTGATCGGCCATGAGTACGTAGATCAGGACGCCGTTGTTGTCGGCGGTGTCCCAGACCCCGAATTGCCCGAACAGCTGCAGCGCGCGCTGCGCGCGGCCGGCATGTCGTGCCACAGCTCCGGCATGTCGAGGGCCGTCTCGACCACGAAACGGATCTCCCCGTCGTGGCGCGCCTCGCACTCGCGCGATGGCCTGCTCGATGGCCGCGCGCACCTGCGCGGAGAAATACCGGCGAGTGCTCCAGCGGGTGGTGACGAGATGACGAACGAGACGCATGAGCTTCATATCGCCGCCTCTACCAGCTCCCGCCGGCGCCGCCGCCGCCGAAGCCCCCGCCCCCGCCGCTGAAGCCACCGCCTCCGCCGCCGCCGAAGCCGCCGCCCAATCCGCCGCCGAAGCCGCCCCAAGCCGCCGCGGACCGCTCGACCAGCCGCTGCCGCGCGTCAGCCCCCGAGCATGCGAGAAGGCGAAGCCTGCCAACCGCCGCCAACCCCGCCAGCGCCAGCGCAGACCTGCCAGCCAGGCGAGCGCGGCGGCGCCCGCGGCGGTGAAGACCGAGCCGAGCGTGCGCCCGAAAATGCCGCGCAGCACCACCGAGCCGACCAGCACCGCGAACAGCAGCCCCGGCAGCAGGCTCGGGTGGCGGCCGGCGGCGCGGCCGACTGCCAGCCCTGCTCGGGAGGCGGCAGCGGCTCGCCTTGACGAGGCGCATCATCTGATCGAGGCCGGCGTCGATGCCGCCGTAGAAATTTCCCTGGCGGAACGCCGGCGTCATGGTCTCGTCGACGATGCGCCTGCACATGGCGTCGGTGAGGACGCCTTCCAGGCCATAGCCGACCTGGATCCACACGTGCCGATCGTCCTTGGCGATGACCAGCAGCGCTCCGTCGTCCACCCGCTGTCCGCCGACCGTGGCGCGGCCGAGCTTCCACTGCTCGGCGACCCGGAACGAATACTGGAAGATGTCCTCCGGCTGCGTGGTCGGCACGATCAGCACGGCCAGCTGCGATCCCTTGGCCGCCTCGAACGCCGCGAGCTTCTGCTCGAGCGCCGTCTGCTGCTCGGCGGTCAGTGTCCCGGTGAGATCGGTGACGCGCGCGGTGAGCTTCGGTGTCGGCTGCAGCCCCTGCGCGGCGGGCGCAGCATCGGCTGCCACGGCCGCGAGGCCGAGGCGAGCAGCAGCGGCAGCGCGAGCCCCAGCCGGCCACCGGCGCGGCGGCGAGCCGCGCTCATTGGTGGCTGGGCGCTCCTGCAGGCGCCGCGCTCGGGGCAGGCGGCGCGGCTGCCCGGGCGTCCCGGTCGTCGAGGTGTCGAAACTCACCGTGGGCGCCGTCGCGATCTGCTGCTCGTTCGCGACCGTGAAGTTCGGCTTCACCTGAAAGCCGAACATCTTGGCCGTCAGGTTCACCGGGAACGAGCGCACCGTGACGTTGTAGCTCTGCACCGCCTGGATGTAGCGGTCGCGTGCTACGGTGATGCGATTCTCGGTGCCCTCGATCTGCGACTGCAGATCGCGGAAGTTCTGATCCGACTTCAGCTGCGGGTAGTTCTCGGTGACCGCCAACAGGCTCTTGAGCGCGCTGCGTGAGCTGGCCCTGTGCTGCCTGGAACTTCTGGAACAGCTCCGGGTTGTTGAGCACTTCGGGCGTCACCTGGATGGAGCCGACCTTGGCGCGCGCCTCGGTGACCCCGATCAGCACCCTCTGCTCCTGCGCGGCGTAGCCCTTCACCGTGTTCACGAGGTTGGGGATGAGATCAGCGCGGCGCTGATACTGGTTCACCACCTCCGACCAGGCGGCCTTCACGCCCTCGTCCTGCTGCTGCAGGTTGTTGTAGCCGCAGCCCGGAAGGCACAGCACCGCGGCCGCAGCCACGACAGCGACCAGGCACGCATCGAATTCTCCTTGTTGGCCATGAATCTGCTTCCTTCGAGCTCCGGGGGCGGGATTGTACACCTCATGGGTTATGCTCTTTTCCGGGTCGGGGACCCTGCAGCGGAGACAAACATGACGACATTCTCCCGACGCGACGCACTGGCGCTGACGGCCGCCGGCGCGACCTTCGCGCTCGGCGGCAAGGCCGTCGCCGCCGACGTCAAGAACGGGCTCGGTGGCCTGCGACCGTTGACCGCCCCGGCACAGCCGATCAGCGCGCGGAGCATGGCGCGCGTCTTGCCAGAATCCAGTCATTGCTGCAGCAGGGCAAAGTCGCGGCGTTCTTCGTCGAGGCGGGCTCCTCGCTCGAGTACTTCACCGGCATGCGCTGGTGGCGATCCGAAAGGACCACGGCCGCCCTGATTCCAGCGCACGGCCGCGTGATCGTCGTGACTCCCTTTTTTGAGGAGCCCTCGATCCGCGAGACGCTCAAAGTGCCGGCGAAGTGCGGACCTGGAAGGAGGACGACAGTCCCTTCGAACTGCTCGCAGGACGCCTGCGCGACGCAAGCCGGCGGCAGCGGCCAGCCTCGCCGTCGAGCCCACGACGCGACTTCTTCATCGTGGACCGCGTCACCCGGGCGGCTTGCGCGGCAAGCGCGACGCGGTGTGCCGGCGATGAACTCATACGGGCTTGCCGGATCACAAATCGCCGGCGGAGCTGGCGCTGATGCAGACCGCCAACGACGTCACGCTGGCGGCCTGCGCTACATGCACGCCCGTGTCGACGCCGGCATGCAGGCGCCGACATGCTCGAATGATGATCGCGGCCACCGTGCGCGTTGGGCGGCACCCACGAGTTCTCGCTGGTGCTGCTCAATGAGGCAAGCGCATATCCGCATGGCTCGATCAAGCCGCAGCAGGTGCGCGCGGGGTCGGTGATCCTCATCGACACGCGGTGCAGCGTGCACGGTTACCAGTCCGATATCTCCCGCAGCTGGGTCGTTGGGCGCCGCGTCGCGCCGCCAGCGACAGGTGTGGGATACGGTGAAGCAGGGCCAGGAGCTGGCGCTCGCGACGGCGAAGCTCGGCAGCCCCGTCGGCGGCATCGATCGGGCGGTGCGCACCTTCTACGAGGGGCGGGGTTGGAGCAAGGACTACGGGTTGCCGGGCCTCTCGCATCGCACCGGGCACGGCATCGGCATGGACGTGCACGAGGCGCCGTACCTGGTACGCAACGACACCACGCCGCTCGAGGCCGGAATGTGCTTCTCCGACGAGCCGGGGCTCTACACCCCCGGTGAGTTCGGCATTCGTCTCGAGGACTGCTGGTACATGACGGAGGCTGGCCCGAAGACCTTCACGCCGCTCGCCAAGTCACTGGATGAGCCGATCTGACAAAAAAAACCCCAGGTTTTGAGGCCTGGGGTCTGAAGGGCGGACCTTCGATGAAGGGAAGGAAGTCCGCCAGGGGATCCGTTCAGTGCAATCGGGCCCAGTGCAGGATGCGGATCTCGTCCGTATCCAGATCGAAACTCTGTGCGAGCAGCGCGCGCAGCTCACGGTTGGCGCGCGTCTGGCTCAGTGGCTCGCGCAGCTCCACCACCCCGCTCCATTCGTTGCCCGGAACGCTGTGGGCGCGGTCCGTGCCGGTGACGAAGTGCGTGTAGTACTTGGTAGCCACGTGGCGAGCGTTATTAGCGCCGCGCCGCCGCAGCGTCCGTGAGATGTTCCACAGAAAGCCGGATTTCTGTAAAATGAGTGCGACATAATCCACAGGATCAATGCGGGATGGGACGTTTCCGGCCGCCGCCGCCGGCCGGCTCGAAATACATCACGCCCGAGGGCGCGCAGCGGCTGCGCGACGAGCTCGAGCAGCTGTGGCGCGACGAGCGCCCGCGGGTCACCGCCGGCCGTCGCCGCCGCGGCCGCGCAGGGCGATCGCTCCGAGAACGCCGAATACATCTACGGCAAGCGGCGGCTGCGCGAGATCGACCGGCGCGTGCGTTTTCTGCGCAAGCGGCTGGAGGGCATGACCATCGTCGATCGCGCCGCCGGCGCGACCGCGACCGGGTCTATCTTCGGCGCCTGGGTGCAGCTCGAGACCGAGGACGGTGGCGCGCGGCGCGCTACCGCATCGTCGGGCCCGACGAGTTCGACATGGCGGCGAGCTACATCAGCATGGATTCGCCGCTCGGGCGCGCGCTGCTCGGCAGGCGCCTCGACGACGAGGTCACCGTGGAGCCGCCGGGCGGGAGCGCGCGTCTACGTGATCGTGCGATCGAGTACGAGCGCGTGCGGCTGCAGCGCAGCTATGCGCACCAGACCACCCGCACGTTCTTGAACTGCCACGGATCGCTCTTGTCGATGTCCTCGGCGAACAGCCGCTCGCGCTCGTGCAGCGGCGTCCAGTCCGTGTACTCGCCGACCACCGGCCCGAGATAGGGCATGCAGATCTCGAGGCTGCGCCGGAAGTCCATCTCGTCGGGCTCGACGACGCCGCAGTTCGGATTCTCCATCGCCCAGACCACGCCGGCCAGCACCGCCGACGGTCACCTGCAGGCTGGTGGCGTTGTTGTAGGGCGCGAGCTTGCGCGCCTCCTCGATCGACAGCTGCGAGCCGTACCAGTAGGCGTTCTTCTTGTGGCCGGCGAGCAGCACGCCGAGCTCGTCGATGCCGCTCGATGATGTCGTCCATGCATGATGCGCTTGCGCTCCTGCAGCACGTAGTTGCGGCCGGCGAACTCGTGCACCGACAGCACCGCGGCATCGCACGGGTGATAGGCATAATGCACGGTCGGGCGGTAGACGCACCTGCGCGCCCTCGCGCACGCGTGAAGTAATCGGCGATCGAGATCGCCTCGCCGTGCGTGATCAGAAGCCGTGGAAGTGCCCGGCCGAGCGGCGTCCAGGTGCGCACGCGCGTGCCGGCGCCCGGGCGCGTCAGATAGATCGCCGCGCACGCAGCCGAAATCGTGGCGCCCGCCGTCGCGCGGGAAAATTGCGCTCGTGCGTGCCCCAGCCGAGCTCGGCGCGGCTGCGAGCCCTCGCTGACGAAGCCGTCGACCGACCAGGTGTTGACGAACTCGTCCGGCTCCTTGGGCACGTTGCGACACCTGCGTGTCGCGCTCGGCGATGTGGATGACCTTGACGCCGAGGCGGCGCGCGAGCTCGCCCCACTCGGCGCGCGGTTCCGGGCTGGCCGGCATCGACGCCGGTGTCGGCGGCGATGTTGAGCAGCGCCTGCTTGACGAGATGCGACACCAGTCCGGGGTTGGCGCCGTGCGTGAGCACCGCCGTGGGCGCGCGCGCGTTGCCGGCGCGCAGCGCCAGCGCCTCCTCGCGCAGGGCGTAGTTGGTGCGCCGGCCGGCGGGCATGGTGGGATCGGTGTAGCCGCCGGGCCAGGGCTCGATGCAGGTGTCGAGATACAGCGCGCCCTTCTCCCAGCAGCAGCTTGATCAGCGCGACGCTCGAGACCTCGACCGAGACGTTGAGCAGGAAATCGCCGCGCCCGAGCAGCGGATCGAGCACGCGGCGGAAGTTCTCGCGCGTCAGCGCGCTCCTTGATGAACTTCACGCCGTAGCGCTGCGCCTCCTCGCGCCCGGCTCTTCGGCGGTGACGATGGTGATGCGCTCGGGGGCGATGCCGATGTGGCGCAGGATCAGCGGCAGCACGCCCTGACCGATGCTGCCGAAACCGACGAACACGATGCGGCCGGGGAATTCGACGTGAATCTTGTGGTCCTCATGATGCATGTTCAGTTTGCTCGGCTCGCATCACGGCGCCACGCGCGAGCGCAACAATCGCGGGCGGCGCTCAATTGCCTCGCGGCTGCGGTCTGCCGGCGCGCCAGTGCGGCGGCTAGGTGCGCTCGTAGCCCGGCAGCGCCGCGACGCGCGCGAGCCAGCGTCCGAGGGCGGGGTAATTGATCTCGAGCGGCAAGAAGCGCGCGGACAGCGCGCGCGCCTGCGGGCCGCCGAGCGCGCGCAACAGCAGGCGGACGCCCGGGAAAATCACCATGTCCGCCGCCGACACGCTCTCGCCGACGACCCAGTCCGATTGCGCGAGCCGCTGCTCGATGGTGCGCGCCTCGCCCGCCACCGCGTGCATCGCCTCGGTGACCTCGTCGCCGTCCAGATCTGCCGTGCCGGAGAACACGGCGCGCGTGTGCACGAATGGCGTGCGCATCGTGAGCCGTGACGAAGATATATACGGGAGCGGGGCCGGTCGCTGGCTCCACATTTTCGATGACTCCAAAACCATCCAGATCAGGCATCTGCACATCGAGAAAAACGATGTCGGGATGAAGTTCATTGATCTGCTCCACCGCGCTTATTCCGTTCGCCGCCTCGCCTACAACTTCAATGCCGTTGTGTTCGGCCAGATAGCGACGGATACCGCGCCGGGCGATCGGTTCGTCATCGACGATGAGGACTCGCGTCTTCATGCGAACTCCGCAGTGGAATGGTGATGATGGCCTCACAGCCTCGACCGTTGCCCCCGGTAAGTTCCAGCGACGACTCGTCCCCGTAGAGCTGTTTCAAGCGTGACTGGACGTTGGTGAGTCCGACGCCGAATCGCAGGCGCGATCCCGGTGCCGGACCCGGGCCATCATCGCGGACGCAGAGCCAAACTCTGCCGTTGTGGAGTTTGGCAGCGATCTCTAGCCGGCCTGCGGCGGAATCGACGCTGATGCCATGCTTGATGGCATTCTCAACCAGTGGCTGAAGCGCCAGGCTCGGTACATAGACTCCGAGAAGGTCAGGTGGCACGTCCATGTGAACTTTCAAGCGATCATGAAAGCGTGTCAGTTCGATCTCCAGATACTTGCCGACGAACTCGAGCTCGCTCTGCAAGGTGATCTCGTTCTCCCGCCGTTCGAGGGCCATGCGCAGCAAGTCGCCGAGGCAGACTAGCAGATGGCTCGCAGCATCGACGTCTTCCTGCATCAGGATTCCAATGGTGTGAAGACTGTTGAACAAAAAGTGCGGATGTAACTGGCTCTTAAGGTTCTCAAGTTCGGCATGGGAGAGCTGCGTCTCCAGTTGCGCCGCTATAGTCTGGCGCTCCATAGCGGCCTGGTAAAAGTGGATCGACTGATACAATCCCACAACTAACCAGTACGTAAGCATGCCAGTAAAGCTCATAGATAGAACACTGACTGCGAACGGCGGGAGAAGGCGCAGCACGCCAGGATCAGTTATGCGAAAAACTAACCGCAGAAGTCCACGGCTCAGAAAGTATTCGGTGACAGATGCCAGGGGAGCCATCATGAGCGACGTGATTGTGTGGATCGCTATATGAGGTACAAACCTCGGCCCCGTCAACGGGAACCGTTTGGCCAGACCAATCACAAGCGGTGTGTACGCCGCCCATACGTACCAGTAGACAAGTTCGAGCGCACCCACGATCACCCAGCTGACGTGCATACCCTGTACCTTCACCAGCACGATCCTGCGTACGGCAAACAACAGTCCTACAATCGTCCACGCACACAGGATCAAAATCCATCTCGTCCGTCCCATATCTGGTGTGGCCTGCAGCAATGGGTGTGTCGACCCTCCGGCACGGATTATAGCTGAACCTTCGAAGGAGACATCACTGAGGACAGGGCCGTCGAGAGCGCCAAGTTCTCTCGGCAAAGCAATTTCACCGGTCCACCGGTCCAGGTTTGCGATCCGGCAATCGGGCAGTTGCTGGCAAACGCGCCAACCCCACGTCCATCGCAGCTGTAGAAGGGCCTTTGTCTAGGTTGATTGGGGGAGAAAGGTAAGGAGCTCAAGACTCCACGTGCTGCCATCCCAATGTAACGAAGCGTTTGAAACGGAAGGTACAAAGTCTTTGGCCGCCAACCGCCCAGACGTTTGTGCTGGATACCGCTGCCATACTTTGAATTCCGGTTTTGCCCTGTGAACGGATCCGTGGCAACAGTATTTGACGGCCAACTCTGACCGCTTGTCTCATTTCGGACACCGCATGTCACTTTTCCTGCAAACACTGGCTTTTCGCGGCATATGTTCGTGAGCAGGAGCATCGCCAAGAACACATGAATCTGGGGGGCCGGCCGAGGCGCGCCGCCAGGCGGTGCTGAAAAACGGCTAGCCGGTTCGCTGGCGCAGGGGAGTTAAAAAAACGCCGCGTTGAGACCTGCATTCGGCGTTACGAGCAGCACGAGTCGTTTAAAGTGACGTAGAGGAGTTCCACATGAAGAAGATTCTGACTCAGTACGGAGTGTGCGCGCTTGCGATCGCTCTGATGGTGCCGTTGGCGCAGGCGCAGCCGGCAGGAATGCAGGCCGCCTTCGGAAAAGATGCCGGAACGCTTTCCGACAAATTCACCGGACTCGCGCGCGTTATGTCGGGCAAGTACGACTGGAAGCCCGGCCAGGGCGTTCGCTCCGTCGGCGACGTGTTCAACCTGATCGTTATGGAGAACGGCATGCTCGTCGGCGTGCTCTCGGGCACACCGAATACGGGGGCACAGCCCGCGCCCATCACCGATCCGGAGAAATTGCAGGAAGCTCTGAAGGCTTCTTACGTCAATCTGCAAAAAGCGATTACGGGACTTTCCGACAACGACCTGCAGGCGCCGGTGAAACTGTTCGGAAGAGACATGACGAAGCAGGGCGCGCTGATGCTGATTCTCGAAGATCAACACGAGCATCTGGGGCAGTCGATCGCGTACGCGCGCAGCAACGGCGTGGTTCCGCCCTGGTCTAAGTAGGAGCGCCACGGGGTGATCTGGCCGCCGCCGATGCGATAACGACCCTTCGCATCCAACGCAACCTGGTAACAGGCGGGCAGGACGGCAAGCCGGAAAAAGAGAATTGGGTCCTTATGCGCGGAATTTGGATTAGCGCAGCGACGATCGCAAGGTTCGCGGTCGCTGGTAGCCTGATGACGCTGATGGCTGGCGGACAGAGCGCTCCCAAAGCGGCCAGAACCATCGTCGAGCGAACCTCGTATTTCGCGTTGCCCGGCAAGGCGGAAGACATCCACCGTGTAAGACTTCACGCCACCGATGTTTTCGAAAAACTCGGTCTCCCGCGAGGCCATGTTCTTCGCCGCCTGGGAAACTCGGACACGCTTCCCGACGTGATGCGGCTGATGGAATATCCGGACGAAGCCGGGTACCAGCGGAGTCTGAAGACCAGACTTGAGTTGCCGGAATTCAAAGCGGTGCGGGATGAGATGAAAACCTTGATCAGTCACGCTGATTTGGGTATTTGGGAGCAGAACTGACCGGCCATGGAACCAGATTTTTTTGTGGCGGGCCCGGCGTCTCAGCTCGCTCCTTAGGTTCAGTTGAGGGTGAAGTCGGAGTGGTGGATTCAACAGGGGTGGCAGGCTGGCATAGCGGGAAACCAGATTTCGACGCCTTCGATCGTACGACGAGGAGTGCAAATGAGCTTGTGCAAGGATGTCCAATTCTCGCTTAGGTCAATGCGGAAGTCGCCACGAATCGCTTTGACGGTGTTGGCAACCCTCACTCTCGGAATCGGTGCTAACGCAGCGATCTTCAGCGTTGTTAACGCCACTCTCCTTAAACCGTTGCCCTTTCACAATCCAGGAGAACTGGTTGAGCTAAATGCGGACTTGCGAGGGCTTGGAGCGCATAACGTCGGCTTCTCTGTTCCCGAGCTCGATGATCTTCGCGATCGCGCCGGTATTTTCACTGCGGTCTCCGTAGTTTGGCCGACCACTGCGAATCTTACCGGCGGAGATCGCCCGGATCGTCTTGATGCCTTGGGGGTAAGTCCGAACTACTTCAGCATTCTGGGAGCGCAGCCACAGTTAGGCCGCCTGTTTGATGCGAGAGACACCGCCGATGGATTTGCAGAGGCCGTGGTGATCAGTGGGAGCCTCTGGCACAAGGAGTTTGGAGGTGATCCGTCCGTGGTCGGACGCAGTGTGAGGCTCGACAACAACCTCTATACCATCGTTGGCGTTCTTCCTCCGCAGTTTCACCATCCTTCGATCCCGGGCCTGCACCCGGTCGATATGTGGCTCACCGCGGGCTTTCGTGCGGTTCCCTTCCCGGCGCCGCAGCGCAGCCTGCGCTTTCTCCCCGGAATCATCGCAAGACCGAAACCAGGAATCACTCTGCAGCAAGCGCAGGCGCAGGTGGAAGTCCTCAGCGATTCCCTGCGCCGCGACTCTGGCAGCGACTATCCGGCAACCGCCGGCTGGACTCTTTCGGTCACGCCGTTGACGGAAGTGGTCGCGGGCAGCGCGAGAACTCTACTGACATCTCTTCTGCTCGCAGTTGGGTTGATTCTCCTGATCGCATGTGTCAATGTTGCGAATCTTCTCCTGGTCAATGCCACTGCACGGCAGCGTGAGATAGCTCTCCGGCTCGCTCTTGGCGCGACCCGAGGGCGAGTCATCTGGCAAATGCTGACCGAATCGGTTTTGCTGAGCCTGATTTCGGCAGCCGCCGGGGTGGGTGCCGCGGCCATCGGCGTACGAGTCTTGGTTGGAGTGTTGCCGTCGCAGCTCCCGCGGCCCTATCAACCATTTGGCAGTCTTTTGTCCGTATAATTTTGGCCATGAAGATTCCCGAACCCCTGCTCTCGCCCTCCGAGATTGCAGCGACAATCTACGACTCGCGCCATGTTCGCGACCGAGGCAGCGCCGAGCGCCTCGAACAGCGCATCCTCGCCTATGGCGCGGCCAAGGGTGCCGAGGCCCACACCCAGGCCCTCATTCAAGCCGCGCGGCGGGCACACAGCGCGCTTGCCGGCATGCGTGGCGGGAGTCAGCGCACGGCGGCCGCCCGCATCGTGCGTGCGATCGAGAGCCTTTTGCCCACAGATGCCAAAACCAAAGAGGCTTATGCGGCGGGCTACAAGGATGGCGCCGAGGACGCGCTCAAGACAAGCAATCGCGACAATCGCACACCCCGCACGCGCTGACTCGCTGTGCTCTGCGCCTTGATCGTGGCGAATATCCGCATACAATATTCCCTGACCGAGGTTAAGGGCCGAGATTCCGGCGCTGAATCCTCGATGCAGCTCAGACCAACTGGCGGGAGTGACCTCATGAATGTTCGCAACCGAAGAACTCTCCTGCTAGCCGCAATTGGCTTGCTCGCATGCTGCATGGTCTGGCAGTGCACCGAGGCCCTGACATCCCCTGCATCGACTGCAGCGGGCACGAGGTCCGCCTCGCTCGAATTCGGCGGACGCGCCCGCTCATACCTGGTTCATGTCCCGCCCGGCGACGATGCGAAGACGCCCCTGCCGCTGGTTTTTGTCCTGCACGGCGGCACCCAGAGCGCCCAAAGTGCGGAGAGGATGTCCGGCATGAGCGCCAAGGCGGATCAGGAACATTTCATCGCAATTTATCCCAGCGGCACCGGCCGTCTGAGCGCAGTGCCAACCTGGAACGCCGGAAACTGCTGCGGCTATGCCCTCGAAAACCACATCGACGATATCGGTTTTTTCCGGGCGCTGATCGAAAAGCTTGAGCGCGATTACGCCATCGATCGCAAGCGCATCGCCTTCACGGGCATATCCAACGGCGCCATGATGTCCTATCGCGTGGCCTGCGAAATGTCTGACCAGGTCGCGGCCATTGCCCCGGTCGAAGGTGCCCTCAACGTCGAGTGTCACCCTTCGGCCCCTGTCTCGGTGTTGATCTTCCACGGCACCGCCGACCGTTTAGTACCATTCAATGGCGGCAGCACGCCGTTTCACCTCGGCGGCAAACGCACCGACGCCTCTGTTGCCCAGGCCGTCGATTTTTGGATCAAGCGCGACGCCTGTTCCGTCACGGCGAAGCATGAAGAGACAGCGGAAGTCCATATCGACACATACTCCGGGTGTCAGGATGGCACTGGCGTTGCTCTCTACGCCATCCAAGGCGGACATCACATGTGGCCCGGCCATTTGCTCAGCGGCAACAGCGTGCCCGCCACGGATCTGATCTGGTCCTTCTTCGCCGCCCATCCCAAGCCCTGAATGGTTGGGCGTCGGCCTGGACAAAATCCCACCAGGGAGAGGTCGTGAGTACGGAGGTAATGCGCGAGGTTACGTATCCCATTTGTCCTGCGTGTGGCAGCTCGGAGGTTCGCAAGTCGCGTGGCCGCGGAATCTTCGAACGTGTGATTCTTCGCATGCTTTTCAGACGTGCCTATCGTTGCGATATCTGTGACAAGCGCTTCTATGGTCGTCGCAACAAAGTCGCCACGCCCATTTCGCAGACAACGCGGACGAATTAATCAGGCTTTCACCCCTGTGGAGTCTCTGCCCAATCCGTTGGATGAAAAAGGCAGAGCGGCGTCCGGCATCAATTCGGGCATTCGCCCCGGACCGCGACTTTTGCTAGCCCAACCCGAGTATCGCCTCTATGAGGCCCGATGCAATTGTGGCCTTATCCAAGAGGGCGACCGCTCCATAGCTCGCTGCCAGAGCCTGTGCTTCGTCGTCATTCCAGATCGACATCGCCAACAATCGTGCGCCGGCTTCGCTAAGCTGGGATCTGACCAGGGCAGGACTGAACTCCTTCTCATCCGGCATGTGAAGATCCAGCAGCACGACGTTGGGTTTCAAATCCGCGGCCATGTGAAGGGTCTGGGAAAAATTGACCGCTTCGCCCACCAGCTTTATGTTGGGCTCCGCCTTCAGCAACCGCCTGAGGGCCGAGCGTACCAAATCGGCGTCTTCAGCTAACAACACGCCTATGGGCGATCCGTTGGGCTTTTGCAGAGCCGCGCCTCTGGGGTCGAACAGATTTGACGACCTGCTATAGCACAGAACCTGGGCGACTGTCAGGTCACCTCGTTCAGCTTTTCCAATGCCGGTCCGTATGTACGGTGGCAAGGGTTCTTCCGGACGTAAATACCTGCTTCACCGTATTTGGCCGTCCTTAAACCCGCACTAGCCTGATCTGTGTCTCTCGCGAGCGCCGTTACCGTGAAAAAGACCCATGGCAGAGTCCGAATTCTCATTGCCGATGACCATCCCATCGTAAGACGGATGCTGCGCTCCACTCTGCAACAACATCCCCGTTTCGAAGTGTGCGGCGAAGCCTTCGACGGCGCCAAAGCAATCGAGGCAGCCCAGAGGCTGAAGCCGGATGTGGTGGTTTTAAACATCACTATGCCGGTGCTAAACGGACTCGAAGCAGCCCGCGAAATCACAGCAAAAGTGCCTGAGTCGGCAATCGTCATATTGTCGACGCACACGGATGAGCGCCTGATCGACGAGGCCAAAAGGATCGGCGCCCGGGCATACGTTGCCAAGACAAAATTAGGCGAGGCACTCGTCAAAGCGATCGAGTCGGCGATTGCGGGCGGGGACTTTGTTTTGATGGACTGACGCGGGTATCCTTGGCGCTACAGGCGTTTGAACCGTAACACCATCAAGGCAACCGTTCCCTAACGGTGCCGTTTTTTCAGCGATACCCATGCAGCCTCGTGCCGGGGCAGGTGCAGATGGTCGAAGTTTATCGCAAGGGCGATTTCCAGAAGCCCGATCGGCGCAAAGCCAGCCGCGACCGCCGCGTTCATCCCCGGTACATTTTTTTTGCGGACTGCGAACTGACCGACCGCTCGACGGGCTCGCATTACGAAACCCGTGTGACCGAAATTTCGGCGGGTGGCTGCTTTATTGACCTCACCGTGGCGATCGAACAGGAATCTGAAGTCCATGTACGCATCAGGAAAAGCGAACGTATCTTCGAAGCCGAAGGCCGGGCGGCTTATATCCACCCATCGATGGGGATTGGAGTCGCCTTTATCAGCGTGCGTCCGCAAAGCCAGCAAGTTCTGGATGGGTGGATTCAGAGCCTGAGCCGATAGTCGTCAAAGCTGATTGGAGAATCGTCAAGATGGAAGCTATCCAAAAGCCCGAACCTGTCTCCAAGAGGTGCAGATGGTAGACGCGCACGATAAGGGTAATTCCAAAAAAGCCGACCGGCGCAAATCTCGACGCGGCGAAGACCGTCGCGTTTATCCCCGGTATGATTTCTTTGCCCAGTGCGAATTGACAGTCAAGTCGTCGGGGGCGCGGTACGAGGCACGCGTAACGCAAATTGCCATGGGCTGCTGTTTTGTCGACCTTCCCGTCGGGCTTGCGCAAGGGACAGACGTGAACCTGCGTATCACCAAAGAAGGTCGCACCTTCGAAGCCGAAGGCCGGGCGACCTATAGCTATCCTTCAATGGGAAACGGTATTGCCTTCGTCAGCATGACTCTGGAAAACCAACAGACTCTGGAGCGATGGATCGAAAGCCTGGCGCACTAGTCGCGCTGCTTTTCGGAGGTACTGATTTCGATGGAGATTGCCGCTGAGGGCGGAAGGTTCATCGTATGCCCTAGATGTCGCAGCGAGGATTTCCATCGCTCTCGCGGCCGTGGGCGTTACGAGAAAAACGTTCTACGCGCATCCGCTCGAACCTTTTCCATTCTCCCGATCGATCTCCTCCCTCGCCACCAGACACACCGCTATTGAACACGACACCGGATTCTCTGGTGTGCTGTTCTGCACAGTCCCTGGTTGCCAACCGGACAGAAACTATAGTTAGCCAATCATGAAACCCACTACGATCGAGCCGCCAGCGAACGGCGCTCGCGATCCGTCCGCGCTCATGTCGCCGCCGCCTCATGTGCAAAAAAACAAGGGTAGAAACTTGGAGTATCAGGTCCTACTCGAAGCGGCGCCTGATGCCATTGTTATTGTCAACCAATCTGGCGAAATTATTCTCGTCAATGCGCAGGCAGAGGTACTTTTCGGCTATCCCCGGAACGAGTTGATTGGTCAACCTGCTGAAATTCTGGTTCCTAAACATTTCCGAAACCAACATAGCGATCAACACTCTCGCTTCCTGGCTCCCGCTCCAGAACGCCCCAGGATGGCGGCCTTGGAGCTTTTTGGTTTGCGCAAAGACGGCAGCGAGTTTCCCGCCGAGATCAGACTGAGCCCGGTGGACACAGACGAAGGAATATTGATTTCCAGTGCCATCCGCGATATCAGCGGCACGAGGCGAACGGAAGAAGACCTTCGCCGATTAGCGTCGATTGTTGCGTGTTCCGATGACGCGATTATTGGCAAGACGCTCGAAGGAATCATTACCAGTTGGAACGCCGGTGCGAAGCGAATGTATGGATATTCGGCCAAGGAGGCCATCGGAAGGCACGTGGGCATGCTCGTCCCCATCGATCGCGTAGATGAAATTCCCAAGATGCTCGAACGTTTGAAACGGGGTGAAATCGTCGATCATTTCGAGACCCTTCGCGTAAGAAAAGACGGCCAAGAATTCCATATTGAAATAACCATATCGCCCATCCGAGACGCCACGGAAAGAATTGTGGGTGCTTCGACCATGGGTCGTGATATTACCCAGCGCAAACGAACGGATGTGAGGATTCTGGAGGAACGGGACCGAGCGCAACAATACCTCGATATTGCCGACGTGATTCTGCTCGCTCTCGACTTGAAAGGGCGGATCACTTTGATTAACCGCAAAGGGTGTTCCACCCTAGGATGGGAAGAACGCGAGTTACTTGGGCGCGACTGGATCGAAGCATGCCTCCCAGCCAAAACGCGGGAAGTGCTCAGGAAATCATTCCAGAATTTGCTCGTAGGGGACCTGTCATATATCGAGAACTCGATTCTTACGAAATCCGGTGAGGAAAGGACGATTGGGTGGCGTAACACATTATTGCGAGATCGTGCAGGACGCATCACTGGCACCCTTAGTTCCGGGGAGGACATCACCGACCGCAAACGAGCTGACGAGGCCCTTCGAAAAAGCGAAGCAAGGCTTCAGCGCCTCGCAGAGTCCAGTATTATTGGGATCGGGACCGGGACCCTCGATGGAAAGTTCCTGGACGGGAATGCTGCTTTCTTGAATCTCCTGGGATATACCCGCGAAGAAGTACTCTCAGGAAGGTTGCGCTGGGACGAGATGACCCCGCCCGAATATCGCGACGTTGATAAGCGAGCCGCTGACCAGCTGACAATAACAGGGGTAGCGGCTCCTTGGGAGAAAGAACTCATTCGCAAGGACGGGCGTCGAGTTGCAGTGCTAATCGGTGTCGTTATGGTCGCAACGGATCAGGGCGATCTAGAAGCTGAGTTCTTTATTATCGACATCAGCGAGCGCAAACTTCTCGAGCAGCAGCTCCGCAAGTCACAGAAAATGGAGGCGGTCGGTCTACTCGCTGGCGGTATCGCCCATGACTTCAACAATTTGCTGAGTGTAATCATTGGCTATAGTGAAATTCTTCTAGACAATACGCAATTTGATGTGAAGACGCGTAGTCAGTGCGAGCAAATCAAGAAGGCTGGCGATCGCGCCGCCTCGCTCACCCGTCAGCTACTCGCCTTTAGCCGTCAACAGGTGCTGGAACCGAGAGTTCTGAACCTCAACACTGTGGTCCTAGAGACCGGAAGAATGCTCAAGCGTCTTATTGGTGAAGACGTTGACCTCCGAACTGCTTTAGATCCTACTCTTGGTGCTGTGAAGGCCGACCCGGGACAGATTGAGCAGATCATTATGAACTTGGTCGTGAACGCACGGGACGCAATGCCTGAGGGTGGAAAGCTTGTAATCGAAACTAGCAACGCCGATGTGGATGAGACTTATGCCGTTGGTCATCCACCAGTCAGTGCGGGGCGTTATGTGCTACTCGCCGTATCAGACAACGGAATTGGAATGGATGAAAAGACGCAAACCCACATTTTCGAACCTTTTTTTACAACAAAGGAACTTGGAAAGGGCACGGGCCTGGGACTTTCGACCGTTTACGGAGTCGTCAAGCAAAGTGGCGGCTATATCTGGGTCGATAGCGAACTCGGGCATGGATCAGTCTTCAAGATTTATCTACCACGAGTAGATGAAGTGGTTCATCAGAGTCCGCCTAGCGAGTTGGCACCTGAACCCTTTCGAGGGACGGAGACTGTCCTCCTCGTTGAGGACGAGGAATCAGTTCGGATGCTAACCCGTAGTTTCTTAGAGGGGGCAGGATACAGGGTAATTGAAGCAAGAAGTGGTACAGATGCCCTCGAAGTCGTTGGTAGTTATTCTGGTACCATTCATCTTCTGCTTACCGACGTGGTGATGGCCGGAATGAACGGGCCTGATTTAGCCGATCGCTTGACTCTCACGCACCCAATCATGAAAGTGCTGTGCATGTCTGGCTACATCGGCGCTTTTGCGAATCACAACGAACTTGTCGCTAGGTGCGCGCGGTTGCTACAAAAGCCGTTCTCGCGGGAAGTCTTGCTGCGAATGGTGCGCGAGGCGCTTGAACCGCGAACAGATGCCAACCATGCTAAATTGCCCATCTGACAACCCAAGATGTTGTCCCTAGTGTAGGAAAATATTCCGAAGATCGTCAGCCAACTCCCGCTTGTGTCCACGAATAAAGTAGTTCGCGGTTGGTCGGAAGTTACCCAGATACGGGGTTATGGAGCGAAAGACAGGATTCCGCTCGTACGCTTACGCTAAATCGGATCGACGTGTATACCGTTATCCCTGGCGCGCTCCATGACCGTTTCCACAAAACCGGCGATGTACTTTTTCTCGGCGGTGAGTTCGGGTGTCGGTTCCTGATAACCGGCGGTGACCTGGGGGCAAATGATTTAGACTGTGGGCATGCTCGTGCTTGCCCACGACGCCTTTTTTGGCGACCTGCAATTCAGCCGGACGCTGGATGGGATCACACTCTCGCACCGCATCGCGAATTCTCCGCCTGCAGAGGTTCCAACCCATACGCACAGTGACGCTCATTTCGTTTTAGTCACGAGCGGCCACTACGTATCCTCGGCCAGAGGTGATGCCAATCGCCGTGTCACACTCATCTATAATCCTCCCGGCACGAAGCACCGCGACCATTTCTGGGAAGGAACGGGTAGCTTCTTCACCATTTCTCTGTCTGCCGCCAAGTTGGCTCAATCCATCTCCACCGCGCAGCCCGTGGCGGTGCACTTGACGAAAGATCGAGCCTGTGGATTGACTCGGGCGTTGCTGATGGAATGTGCGCGATGGAATTCGAGATCGCAGCTCAAAGCAGAGTCGCTCTGCATGGAGCTGTTGGCGGAAGTCTCGGATATTCGTTTATCCGGCAGACGCTTGCCGCCCCAATGGCTCCGCGCGGCTTGTGAACTGGTGCAGGATTGCCCCGGCGGAACTACCCGCATCCGCGACGTGGCCAAGACGGTCGGCGTTCATACTGCCCATCTCGCGCGGGCCTTCCGCGCCTTTCTCGGATGCACACCCGGCGACCTCCTTCGTGCGCGTCGAATCGAGCTTGCGGCGGCGGCGTTGATGAATTCAGATCGTTCGCTCGTCGAGATCGCGCTTGAGAGCGGGTTTGCTGACCAGGCGCAGTTCACAAAGGCGTTCCGCCGTGTTTACGGCGTCCCACCTGGTACCTATCGCCGATTGAGGACGAATCTTCGTCGCTTACGCAGTGTTGCATTTTGACAAGACTTGCACCTCTGCCGTCCACAATACTTTCAGCGATGGTGTAAATTCCTTCTGGGAGTGTGTGCCTTGGCAGTCGCCCGAAGAAAAATCGCCCTTATCTCCCTACCCACGCTGCTGCTTGCTTCCTCCGTTGCGGTTATGGCCCAAGCTGCTGCCAAAGGTGAGCAGTCGCTTGTGGGCCTCTGGGGGACAGAGCAATCGTTTGGACCGCTGGTGCGCGGCACCTTCACGATTGATGCCCGCCAACCGCAATGGCGCGCGAGCATCGCTGGTTTCCAGGTTTTCGCGCACCAGAGCGACGGTCGCGTCACGTTCTCTCTGCCCGACGGCGCAGGAGAATTTCGCTGCAGTCTTGACCATGCCTCGAAGATCATAAACGGCGAGTGGGTTCAGCCCGCTGGCGTCGTTAACAACAACCGCTACGCGACTCCGGTCACACTCGTGGCCGTGGGCCCTTCCGTCTGGAGAGGTGAGGTCGTTCCCCTAGACGACCGCGTTTCGTTTTATGTCTCGATTCAGCCCCAGCCGGGCGGCTCATTGACCGCAGTCATCGTCAATCCCGAATATAACTTCTTCCGCCGCCGCTCGTACGATGTGGCCCTGAACGGCTCGACCGTTACCTTCACGAATCCTAAGCGCTCCGACGATCATTTTGCTGGCACTTACGACAAAGCGTCGGATCGCCTGTTGCTTCCCCTCCTCGATTCATATCCGCCGCTTCCCCTTTCACGTCGCGACCAGGGTGACGCCCCAAGTTTCTATGCCCGTACTTCTGGCACTTCAAACTATGCATACACGACACCTATTGCCGAGAACGATGGATGGCAAACCGCATCACTCGCCGAAGTTGGCCTGAGCGAGCAGCCGATCGCAGCGTTGGTCGAGAAGATTTTGACCGCCGATCCTACCGACAACCCACTAGACATTGACAGCCTGCTCATTGCGCGCCATGGCAAAGTGGTCTTCGAGGAATATTTCCACGGCTTTGATGAACAGCGACCGCACGACATGCGCTCCGCCTCAAAGACCTTCGCGCCGGTTCTGGTCGGTATCGCGCGCGACCACGGCATAAAAATTGCCCCTGATACTCCGGTTTATTCTCTTCTCCCGGAGGACAAGCCATTTGCCCACTGGGACGCGCGCAAGAGCCAAGTCACGCTGCAAGCGCTGATGACCATGACCTCCGGGTTTGCCTGCGACGATAACGACGATGCCTCGCCCGGCAACGAGGACAACATGCAGAGCCAGACCGCCCAGCCGGACTGGTACAAATACACATTGGACCTCCCGATGTCTGCCCAGCCAGGCGGCAAACAGGCGATCTATTGCTCTGCGGACCTCAATCTCGTCGGCGGTGCCGTCGCCCACGCTACACGATCATGGCTTCCGGCGTTTTTCGAAGAGTACGTAGCGCGTCCGCTTCAGTTTTACACCTATCACATAAATCTCATGCCCACGGGCGAGGCCTACATGGGCGGTGGCCTTTATCTTCGGCCCCGGGATGAACTCAAGCTAGGCCAGCTCTACCTTTCAGGCGGCATTTGGAACCACCGCCGCGTAGTGAGCCACGACTGGGTCCGGCAATCCATCACCGCCTATTCCACCTTCGCTCCCCAAACCAACTATGACGCTCCCCACGAATATGGCTTTGGCTGGCACGTCAACCGGTTGCGCGTGGGCGACAACGTCTTTGTCGCCTACAGTGCGGGCGGCAACGGGGGCCAGATCGTAATGGTCATTCCCGAACTCGACCTCGTCGTCGGCTTCAACGGCGGAAGCTATGGGGAGTTTGCGAAGTGGTACCGCTGGGGGCTCCAGTTCGTGCCGCAGTACATCATCCCGGCAGCGCTGGCAAGCAAGACTTACTAGGGGTCGATAACCGTGCGCTTCTCAATGTCGCCTTGTGACAGCTTTTTTCTTCGCGCAACGCTCGCAAGCGGTCGCAGATTACCATGCGCTTTCTCCTTCCAATGCTATCCGAGGCGCACGTTCAACCATGACGGGCACAGACGATCGATGAAATAATTTCATCTACGCTTGCTACGCGTTCGTTTTCCATGATTTTGCTCGGTTCGTTCGCTGCGTTGGCCCTTTTGCTTTCCAGCGTAGGAATTTTGGCCAGCGGACCAAATGGACTTCACCGTGCCAGGGCGTCACCACGCTGCCTCGAGAAGATTCATGCGTTTGGCGAGTGTGGGGGCCGGAGTGCAGGGCTTCGCAAAGCCTATTTCGCTTCCCCTGCGATCACCGGCTTTTCCTCCGCATCGAGGATCATCTGAGACATCGGCGTGCGCCACACTCGGCAAACCGGCTCAGCCGATCTGTTCAAGCCGGGCTGGCGCAAATCCGGTTCGATCGAGTACACGTGCGAACCATCCGTCGTGCCGGTGTACTCAAACAACGGAAGCACCGCCGGAGAAACCGCGGGCTCCGCTTCCACGCTGCGCTTGCAGCTCCATCTCCCGCGTTCCTTATCGCCCTGCCGGCCGCGCCAGATCCCGGTCAATTCGCCGTCCTTCAACGCGCCGTTCAAATCTTAGGATTGGTCCTCCGTTTTCAGGCGTAGCCGCAGTTCTCCTCCTTTGAAGGTTCCACTGCCCCGGCCCCGCTCATGACTCTGACGGTTTCGCCCGTGAGGCTTAAATCGAGCGGGAAGTTTGTGAAGTCTGCGCCATCGCTGGTCTGCGCCGTGCACGACCATTTCCCGCTTGGGCCCTCCGGGATCTGCGAAGGCGCCGCAATCGCAGGCAAAGCGTAAAACAACGCCGCCGACCCTGGCGACGCTTTCGTGCTCAGAGTCGTTCCGTTATCGCTCTGCACCGCAAAAATCGGAATCAAGCCGGTGTGCACCGCCTGCGGAGGAACCGCGAAAAACGGAATGCTCGCTTGCTTGCCCCACGCACCTTCGGCCTCCATCCCCTCGCGCATCAGGTAGCGCGAATTGGCACCCGTGATGCGGTAGATTGGCGCGGGCAGCGCCAGACGCGGATCGTCCAGCGCCAGCCGGTACATGATGACGTTGTAGTTGTACCGCGGTGTCTGGAATGGCGCCGAGGAAAACGCGTCCGTGTACGTGCCGGCGAAGTAAATCGTCCGCCCCCCATTTTTGTCGAAATACGGGAGCTGTCCCGGCCAGTAGAAAGTGTAGTGCTCGAAACCGGCGACCTTCTTTGCGTAAACCCACGGACCCACCGGCGTGTCCGCCTCCGCGAAATAGATGCTGCTGCCTGGCCGCTCAAAAATTGCGATCCACCGTTTCCGGTACTCGTTCCAAAACGCCGTGCCGTTGCGAACCTCGACCTGCTGCCCGCTATCGGCGTCGCGCACCTGCCACACGCCCTCCTGCACCTTCAACTTCCCGGAGGCGACCAGCGACTTCTGTTCGTCCCAACCCATCGGGTCGGCGTTACGCTTCCACCCACACACCAGCTTTCCGTCCACGTCGCGTTCGGGCTCCGCGCCTGTGCCGGGCTTGTAGCAGGTATAGACCTCGAGATTCTCCAAATGCTGAACCGCGTCCCAGTCTGCTTTCACCCGCACCCACGGCAGCGTGAGCAGCCCGAACTGATAGTAATCCTCGCCCCCGGATCGAACCAGAAAAGGACGGCCGTCCGGAATCGTTTTGGCGTTCAGTGGGAATTCGACTAGCTTGTGAAACGCCTGCGCATCGTCATCGAAGGCGGCTAATCCGATCTCCTTCGCCGCCATGTCCTGCTGTACGCGCCGGTATTGCGTCAGCAGCCTTTCGCGGCCGGAGCGGTCTCTCAACACCATAAGGCTCGCCATCCATTTCGGACCCTCGCCGGGGATATCCAGCATCGGCTTCACGAACCCGTCCGGTCGCACGAAATAGTGCAGGTTCACACCAACCGATGGATCCAATCCACCGTGTTGCGGCAGTTCAGAGGTCGCACCCGTGCTTGCAAAATTTCCCAATGGATAGTCGATCGCGCTGGTGTCGCCAAAGAACCAGTAGACCTTGCCACGATAGACCGTGGTCTGCGGACCGTCGGTCCCGGATACGCCGCCGTTCACCAGCGGCTGCTCGATCGGAGGTTTGCGTCCGGCCATCACCGTGTCGCGATAGATCCCTTCGCCAGTGAGCCGGTACAGCCGTTCGGCGATCTCGGTGCGCTTCAGTTTGATCACCGCGCCGCCGCCTGCTTTGATGTCGAAGACCCGTCCGCGATACTGGAAGCCGTCCTCCGGGTATTCGTAGCCGTCGGCTTTGATGAAGAAGAAGACCCGGCGGCCCATCATTCCCGGCTCGAAGAATGCGACCAGGCCGTTGCTGTCAGTGTAATAGGTGACGTCGGCGACGGTCTTCAGTTCCACCAGCGGCACTCCGCGCCCGGTCGCTTCATCGACTAATGAAATTACGAAGTAGCTGCGAGGAGTCTGCGAAAACAGCACGGCGCTCACGGCGAGGAAAGCGCTCCAGCGCACCATCCTCCGCCATGCAAGCCGCATAGCCTCATACGGGCCGAGTTTGTCGCCAACAGAGCGCTGCATGCGTAGAGTTCAGTTTATCCGGAATGATGTCTGTATGGGCCACTCAGATTGAGGCTTTCGGACGCGCCCCACGGCGCGGGCGAGGATTAGTTCTTCGTACTCGGGCTCAATTCGCGCCAGAATAGTTCGGCCTTCATCCACTTGGCGGTTGCTCTAACATACCTCCATCTAGAGATTATTTTCATGGTTCGCTTGTGTCTCGAAAGAGCCATGATTTATTCGTATCTCAGCGCGACCATGGGATCGACCTTCATGGCGCGGCGTGCGGGGATGTACGTTGCGACAAGAGCAACGGCGACGAGCGCGACGATGGCGAGCGCGAGAGTCGAAGGATCGTTGGGCGTGAGGCCAAAGAGAAGGCCTTTAACCAGGCGCGTGATCCAGATGGAGCCGAGGAGTCCTGCGGCGACGCCGATGACGAGCACAATGGCGGCGTCGCGCATGACTAGGCGGAGGATGGAGCTTCTCTGCGCGCCGAGGGCCATGCGGATACCGATTTCGTGCGTCCGCAGGGTGACGACATAGGCCATCACGCCGTAGAGGCCGATGGCGGTGAGCAGGAGCGCCAGGCCGCCGAAGAAGCCGGAAAGGACGGCCATTAAATGTTCCTGCAGGACGGAATCGTCGGCTTGCTGTTTCAATGTGCTGAATTCCAGGGACGCAGATTTATTCACGCTGGCCATGGCGTCGCGCACGGCGGGAATCAGCGCGCCTGGTGTAGTGGCCGTGCGAATTTCAAAGGTGGTGTCTTCGCGGAGGTTGTGAATCTGGGCGAGCGGGACGTATGCGGTTGAAAGAAAGTCCTGATCCAGCGAATCACGCTTTGCGTTCTGGACCACGCCGATAATTTCGAGTGGTTTGTCTCCGATTTCCGGCCCTCCAAGCTGGATGTGCTTGCCGATAGGATCTTGTCCGCGGAAGTAGGTGTTGGCCAGCAATTGGTTGATGACGACAACGGGCGTGGAGTTTGCGGAATCGCGAGCCGCGAACACACGACCTTCGAGCAGCGGCGTGCGCATCGTGGAGAAGTATCCAGGCGTGACCCAGTTTAAAGAGACAAGCGGCTCAACGCCGTTCGGCGGCTGATAGCCTGGCACTGAAACCTCGAAGTTCCACTCATCGCCCGAGGAGAGCGGATATAACAGGCACTGGCTGGCGGAAACGACCCCCGGAAGCGCCTGCAATTTCGCAAGCATTTGGCCGTAGAGCGGCGCGAGAGCGGGCTCGGGCAATCCAGCGCTGTGAACATTCGTCTCGGTCAACAGGACATTGTTGGGGTCGAAGCCCGCATTCAGGGTCATTAAATTAGTGAAGGTGCGAATGAAGAGACCCGCGCCGATTAGCAAAATCAAAGAAAGGGCGACCTGCGCGGCGACAATCCAACGGGCGGAGGCCGAATGTGCGCGGCCCCCGGAGGTTTGCGCCGAGCCTTCTTTCATTGCGGAGATCGCCTCGAGACGCGTGGAACGAAGCGCAGGCAAAATTCCAAAGAGCACTCCGCAAAGCACGGCGATGGGATGGTGAAGGCCAAGACGCGGCCGTCCATTTTCAGATTGAGAAAGACTTGGCCCTGATCCGTGGAAACGAAACGAACGAGCAGCGCGCTGCCCCATCGGGCGAAAAAGACTCCAAGAATGGCGCCCGCGCCCGACAGCACCACACTCTCCGTCAGCACCTGCCGAATCAGCCGCCCCCGCGACGCACCCAGCGATAGCCGCACGGCAATCTCCTTCTGTCGAGCCGCCGAACGCGCCAGTAGAAGGCTCGCAATGTTCGCGCATGCAATCAGCAGCCCCTCAGGATTTCGAGCGGCTGGCCGTATTGCTGGCGTATGCCATCGAAAACGCCCGTGGATGCGGGATTTAGGAGGAATGTGTCCTTTCGAAAAATGTCCTGCGATTTGGCGCTCCAATCCTGCGGGACAACGGCGCCAAAAAGCGGTGCCGACAGAACTTTCATGCGTGCTTGAGCCTGCGTGATGTTTGCGCCGGGTTTGAGGCGGCCGATCATCGAGAGCCACCAGGCGTCGCGCACATCGAGAGACCTTCCGAGAATCGACGCCGCGCAGATCGGAATCGCAACATCGAACGGCGTGCCAACATCCGTTCCGGAGAAGCCACGCTGGCTGACGCCGACGATTGGAAAGTAGTGTCCATTCAGGCGAATCGAGGAGCCGATGGCGGATTGCGCCCCAGCGTAGCGAGATTGCCAGAAGCCATAGCCCAAGACGGCGACGCCGGAGCAGCCGCGGACGTCATCGGACGTGGTGAGTAGACGACCCGCGGCTGGGCGGACGCCCAAAACGGTGAAGTAATCGCCGCTGGCGTAGATGCCGTTGATATCGTTCTCTTCGCCGCCGTCGGCGAGGTCGAAAGTTCTCGGTGACCAGGCAAAAACGCCGGAGAAAACGTCCTGATGATCGCGTACCTGTTCCCAAATCGGATTCGTTACGCTGGACCACGGATCTTGAGACATGGGAGATTTGAATCTGATTTGCACGAGCCGTTCGGGATTTTGCACGGGCAGCATGCGGAGCATGACGGCGTCGATAAGGCTGAAGATTGCGGTGTTGGCGCCGATGCCCAGCGCGAGAGAAAGCAGCGCGATGCCGGTGATGAGCGGAGTTTTGCGGAGAATGCGAAAGGCGAAACGGATGTCCTGGAGGATGCCCGAGAAAAAATTGCCGGTGTCTTTTCCCGGCGCGATGGGTTCGCGATAGAAATTCTTTTCGACGCGTTTAAGGCTGCGCGCGAGCAACTCTTCCTCCTTGAGCTCATCAAGTGCGGTGCGGGACGCCGTGTCTTCCGATTGGCCGCGCGCGAGAAGCTCCTGATAGCGATCCTCGAGATGCTGCGAAAGCTCGTCCGCGATTTCCGCCTCGCGCGTTGGAGCAAGTTTCAGCGGAGAAAGTCTGCGGAGAATTTCTGCCTTCCAATCAGGCATTTTCGAATTCCGTGATGCGGTTGATTGCTCGGACAAATGCCTGCCAACTGCGTCGCTGCGAGGCCAGGACTTTCCGCCCCTGCCGCGTGAGCCGATAATAGCGTCGGCGGCGCTGCCCGCCCTTTTCCACCCAACGGCCCTGAATCCAACCGCGCTTTTCTAGGCGATAGAGTAAAGGGTAGAGCGAGGCCACATAGAAGCGCACCGCGCCTTCCGAGCGTTGCTCGATGAGCTTTGAGATTTCGTAGCCGTGGCGGGGCCTGGCCTCTATCAAAGAGAGAATCAGCAACTCCGCGCTGCCTCTCTTCCATTCACCTTCTTGAGTAGCATCTCCCATATATGGACACACCACATATTAAGAACAGGAAGGTCACAAAAGTCAAGCAACTTTTGCCACCGTTACTTGTTCCGCGCGGGGCTAGTGGACGAGTAACGAGCAAATCCGGAAGTTATCCCGAGTCAGAAGTCCGGTTCTGGCAGTTTAGAGGTTCCATTGCCGCTTGCCGGCAATTGCGGGCGGGCGACGGGACACTCGAAGACAATCCATCTGGACTAGGTCGCGTTGCAGGGAGAAGTACCTGACCCTCGCACCCTCGCTGTGGTAGACATTCTCTCTGATGATTGCCCGCTATCAACGCAGTAGCACGATCGCATTTTGCGGGACGGAGAACGTGAACTTGACTTTGGTTTTTCGTCCCAAAGCGCTGATCGTGTACCTAATTTCCGAGGATTGAATTCGCCGTAAAGCAAAACTCTCGTCGCAAGGCAATGAGTTCAAAGGACAAAGAGCGTGTCCAACGAATCGGAGACAGCGACGCTTGGTTCCGTACCAGGCGCTCATCGAGCTTTTTCTTGAATTGCGAGAGTTATAAGTAGCTGATTCTAAACAATTTGGTCGGGGCGAGTGGATTTGAACCACCGACCTCCTGGTCCCGAACCCGTGGACAAAATCACATAAGTCGCTGTCCTGGCGTCACTTGTTGATTTTCGCGCCGCTCTCTGTTGGACAAGTCGGGACAAGTTATCACCCAACGTTATCAAAAACCTTGGGGGCGAACTGATTCGAAAACGGAGGCCCCACAGCCCTCCGGTTAACAGTCGAGTGCGTCTGTTCCTCTGACCGAACAAGTCAGCGAGTTCCGTATGATTCAACGCTCGCCAACGACTTTTAGCCGTTGAGCTCCCTGCAAGCAGACTTCGAGCTAGCGTTGCGCTGACCCATTGACCGCCCGGTTTCCCAGGACTTTGCCGCATGGTCCGATGATAAGTTTCTAGTAGGGGGCGATGCGCTTCGAATCATATGGCTACATCGGGGGAGAGCGGCCATACCTCGACTGGCACCCCATGCGATTCGCGTGGTCATCCCTCCTACTTTCGTTCTCCCGCTCTATGCCGCTTTGGACATTTCAACGTTCGCCTCATGGTTGCCGCTCTGTTGGGAAAGCCACACCCTGGCCACCTCAAGGCGCGAGCGGCGGTCCCGATAAGCGACCCGGATCGCGCCGCCTATGCCGAGTTGCCCATGGTAGATGGCGGGGTGGAAGACTCCGCTGTTCGACGTCAAAGTACTGCCGAGCTAAGTGTCGGCCCGGGCGCGAGTCTATCCTTTCCCATCGGCCCGGTATTATTATCCTCAGGCTCGAAAGGAACTCGAATGGGACATTATTGCCGGATCTGTGGGCGCGAGCGGGCCAACGAGCACTTTTCCGGCAGGGGGCACAGAATTCATGTGTGCAAGGGCTGCCAGAGGTTGCCAAAGAGCGAACGCCGGGCCATAGAAGACCGGGACGATATCTTCGGCTTTATGCACCAATCTCATATCTCCAAGAAAAACGTGGCTCGGCTGGAACAACTGGCAAAGTCGGACGAGGCGCGAGTTGCCAGCCTCGCCGCAATTGTTCTGGAGGTGGCGCGGGTTACGCCCTACAGGCGCAGAAGAATCAAAATACTCGGCCGGAGCCATCGGGATCTGCTGCGCAAGGTGAGTGAAACCGGCCTGGTTTTTGCACACACTTGGGACTGCGTGCCACCGGAAGTTTTCGGCGAGACGCATTTGGAAGAAACAGACGTCTTTGTAGAAGACGACAAAACGGGGTTGCTGGCTGCGGAGGACTCGAAAACTACGGACTTGCCCGATCCAAAGGACTGGGAGATACCGTTTTGAACCATACGGACGGCTTAGTTCTGGGCCGTTCTGCTCGATCTGATGGCGCGCTCGTCGAGAGAGAAGACGATTCCACCACAGTTTGGCATCGAAGTGCTGACGCCAGCGGTTGCTTTGCGGGGGATCAAATGACTAAGAATTCGCAGGGTACTCATCTGCTTCGGCTGCCGCTCTCGGTTAAAGCAGAAGTCAAGCGCTTCGCTAAGGCCGATGGCGTCAGCAGAAATCAATTCGTCGCCACGGCCGTTGCCGAAAAGCTGTCGGCGACGCATACGGCCGCCTTCTGCCGCGCGATGGCTATTGACGCTGGCCACTCACGGATTCTTTAGTCCGAAGTGGTCACCGCGCATACGCGAAATGGACCCGCAATCTCTCCGCTCGAATGAGCCCACGTCGATAGATGCAGAACGCGTGGACCCCATTGCCCCCATGGACGCGGTGTTTCCAGACGCTGAGGTCGATACCAAGGTGGCCGAGCCCGACACTCTTGAACCCGTGAGTCCCACGGATCGGCCACGTCGTCGTCACCGCCATTGCAACACACGGGCCGCGATTATCGCGTTTAACGTGCCTGACTTCGCGGCGACCCACTTGAACTTGCCGATCGAGGTCATTCACGCGGACGACTTGATCATGGATGTGGTCGATCTCAACGAGAAGCGTGCCGTCGCCGCATTCCGCGAGTTGCGGGCGGCCCGACAAGAAGAATCCTCCGTGGGAGGAGGGTAAGCTGATTCAGCGATTCAACGGCTGCGCAATGTGGGATTTGTGCAAACATCCTTGTGGCTAAACACCGAGGATATAATTGCGCTCATTTGACGTTGGCGGACATCGCCTAGCCGAGCGAAGCTTCCATCGTCACCGGTTTGGCGACAGTACGAAGATCACGTCTCGGTAACGGTGAACAGGGCGGCGAGGGACCGAGCAAGACTCTCGAGCGCGGCTTTGTTTGGCAGTGTGACGGTGAGTCGAGGGCGGCCCTGCTCGTCGCGCTCCAGGCACTCGTCGAGACGAGCTTTTATCTCGCTTGCCTTTTGTTCGGCACCGTTCGTAGGCTGACGCTGCGGGATCATTTCGCCGAGGAATGCGAATGCGGCAGCGACGAGTTGGCCTCCAGCCTCTGCCACACGCGAGCGGCGAGCGAGCCGCTCTGCCTCTTGCTGCTGGCGCTGCCTTTCCGTCTCGTCTACCGCGGCGTGTGCCCTCGCACCGAGCAGCACCTCGAGGCGCCGCTTCAGCTCTTCGATGCCGGACGCGAGTGCGACCTCCCGCACATTAGATTCCATATCCAGCGCGGCGAGAGCCAGGTCATGTTTGGCCGAGAGCGTCGCCAGCAGCTTCTCCTCAATCGTCCCTTCCGTCACGAGCAAATAGACCTGCACCGGGTTCTTCTGCCCCATCCGGTGCGCCCGTGCGATGCGCTGTTCGAGAACGGCCGGATTCCACGGCAGATCGACATTGATGACGGTATTCGCCGCCTGGAGGTTGAGCCCCGTCGAGCCCGCGTTGGTGGTGAGGAACACGCGACAAGTCGGATCGCGCTGAAACTGGTGCACCAGCTGCTGCCGCTTCTTTTGCGGGATGGATCCGTCCAACCTTACGTAATCGAGCTTGAGTCGCTTGATCTGCTCCTCGATCAAAGTGAGCATCGTTGTCCATTCGGAGAAGAGCACGATCTTGCGCTCGTTCTCCGCGGCCAGCTGTTCCAACAGCTCCTGCAGCCGCTCCAGCTTGCTCGAGAAACCCGGAGCGTGCTTGTCCACGAGAAAGGTGCTGTCCGCATTCATCCGTGCGAGCAGCAATGCTTTCCGCAGACGCAACAGGTCCATCTCCGAGATATACGATTTGCGGACGATGGCGCTCACGATCTGCATCTGCGCGAGTTCGATGCCCGCCTGCTCATCCGTGGGCGCAATCCGCACAATTTCCGTCGTGCGCGGGGGCAAATCCTTCATCACCGCGCTGCGCGTCCGGCGCAGCAGTACCGGCTTGAGTCTTTCGCGCAGCAGATCGAGATCCTTGTAACCCAGGATCTTGCCGCTCTCGTCGGTGACGCGGTGACGGTTGAAGAATCGAAATGCAGGCCCGAGACGCCGGTCGTCGATGAACTCGACGACCGAGAAAAGATCGTCGAGCCGGTTCTCTATCGGCGTGCCGGAGAGCACGAGCGCGAACGGCGAACGCAGGCTCTTGATGGTCTGAGCCGTCTTCGCTTCCCAGTTCTTGATGCGCTGGCCCTCATCCAGAACGATCAGATCCCACCTCACGCGCTCGATCGCGATAATGTCACGCAATACCTGCTCGTAGTTGCAGATGGTGAAAAAGCATTCGTTCTTGTACTGACCGCTCCGCCCCGCAGCGCTCCCTAACACGATCTGGCAATCGCGCCCTGAGAAGCGGAGAACCTCGCTGCGCCATTGGGCCTTGACGGACGCGGGGCAAACGACCAGGACTTTCCGGATGTCCGCTTCGCGCGCCAGCACCTCCGCCATACCGATACCCTGAAGGGTCTTCCCGAGTCCCATATCATCAGCCAGAATCGCGCGCCCAGCGCCTAGTGCGAAAGCGATGCCGTCCAGCTGATAGGGAAGGATCTCCACCTTCAGCAGCGTCGTGCGCAGTGGATGAGATTTCGGATTGCGCCGGATCTCGGCGACTTTTGCTGCAATGCGCTGCAGCAGCAGACGCGTCTGGATGTACTCCTCCGCATCGGGATAGACCGTCACGGCGACGTCGTGTGCTTCGAGTTGACGGATGCGTTTGAGCAGATCCGGGAGATCGGTGACCGGCCTATCGCGGATCGGGCGCACGATGCCGCTGGTCACGTCATCGAGGTGGGGCGGCAACAAGATACGCAGCTCCAGCTCCTTCCCATATGACAGATGCACACTAATGTCCCGGCGCCGATACGGTCGATTGCGCTGCGAGTCTGAGAATCTTCTTCGGACTTTTTCGAGCGCATGAAGGATATGCTTGCAGGTGCCGAGCGTGTTCTTACGGAAATCCGGGCACGAGCAGTACGACTGTCCCGGCTGCCAACCTCGCAGAGCGACCCGGTACGACTTGCCAGAGGCCGCATTGGTCAACGTGTAGTCGGTCCAGATCTCCTGACTGTCGAGAGACGTGAGCCGCATTTTCTCGGTCCGGGAGCGTTCTGCCCGCTCCGCGAGCGCTTGCGCGACCAGCGCCTCCTCGCTCACGCTTTCAGCTGGCGCCCGCGCGGGTGGCGCTCCGGCCAGTCCCAGCGCGAGCTTCTCTTCCAGAATCAGAGAGAAGGCCGCCCCGGCGTGCTCACACGGCACCTCACACGCGTCGCAGCGCCATTCGAGACGGTGGCGGGCGGCCGGACTCAAGGTCAGCGTGACCGCCGCGCCGTCCAGAGTCAGCCGAAACATGTCCCGATCGAATTTGACCTGAGTGGCGAGGTCAATGTCGAATTTGCCGCCCGTGGCGATGAGGCGGTTACCCTTGGGGCCGAGCAGCTTTGCCGCTCTGGTGAAAGTGAGTCGCGAAAGTGTGTCGAACAGCGTCAGCTCGGCGCTCGGTTTCGTCAACATGAGGTATAGGGAGTCATAGGGCGATTATTCTATTGGAGGGCGAAATCCACCTCACAGCCGACGGCTTGCACTTGCGAGATCCGGCTCGGATCCACTATCTTTGCTTCTGACTCACCCGCGAAGAACGTCGTGATCCGGATGTTGCTCAAAGGGGTCTTGAGGACGACATGGTGGGCACCGAACTTCGCTACTCCCATCACCCGTTCGAGCGAATACGACTGCTGGGCGGCGTGCCAAAGATCCCTGGCGAAGCCTGGCGATTGAATGTCTAATCCGGCCTGCGTGGCCAGCTCGTCGCCCACCCAAGTCCCGTCGCGAAGGCCTGCGGTCTCGCAGCGCTTGACGCGGTCATGAATCGTGTTGAAAGACAGGATGGAGTCCGACAGCATGTCTGACTGGACGCGCAGGTACTTTCGCCATATTTCCCCGTTCGCGGGCGAGAGTTCTTCGGGCCGGAATCGCAGGCAGCGGAAACGAGTGGCCTGTCCGATGCCCCGATAAAGCGAGACCTCTCCAGCCGGGATGCTCGGCTGATCCTCCAGGGAGACCCACTGATAACTGCCATGTTGAATGAGCAGAGAACCGGGTGTGTTGCGATAGTCGCGGATGTGGTGATAGGCCGCCATCGGCGTCCTCAACTCGTTGTCTGAAACGAATCCGAACTGGCAGTATCTTTGCAGCGCCGGTCCATCTCCTCTACGGGCATTTGCCCAGAAGTCGAAAAGGAAGCGAGCGCTGTCCTTGAGGGATCTGCCGAAGTAGCGATGCTCGCGCAGATTGACCTGCGGATTGAAGATTCCCGGGAGGATCCAGGTGTACTGGAAGAAGTAGTCCCTCGCCGGCGGCTTCGTAGGGCTGTAGGCCAAAGGGCCCTCTGCGGACAGCCACGGGACGAGGTATTCGGAGTCGACGACGGTGGAGGTGGAAAAGCGAGACCGTGCAGCCATATGGAGCTTCATCCCGCACCGAGCAGCATTTGAATGGCACCGCGCGTTTCTGGGCTCAGACTGGAAAATTCATCCTCCGTGAGCAACCCCTGCGAGCGAATCTGGGCCAGCATCGTTAGTGCCTGAGAGCGCCGCGGATTGTCGAAGAGAAGCGCTATCTCCCAATTACGTTGTTGGATAAGCCTGAAGATTTGGAGGTAGCGCGCATGGTGACCCTTCGCGCCATCGCGCGAGACGCGGTCGAGCTCGGCAAGGACACGCTCGCAGAAGCGTTCGAGCGCGAGCGGATGCACGCGCCGCAGCACTTTCCAATCAGGTTCCTTAATCTCCTGCATTGCGTTCCCGTGCACTGGGGCAGTACAAGTATAGCGCGGGAAGCTGTGGCTTGTGTAGGTCCCCGCGACGTCCGCATCTCAGGTAAGCATAGAATAATGGCTTTCTCTTGGGGACTTCAGGAGGCTTGCCTATGTCTCCGCGCAATATCATGCGGGACAGCTTGCACCCTATCCTTAAAGGGATGGCACACGAGTCGGCGGGCTTTAACAGATTTCGACGCTTCCGTGAATCCATCCTACAAATGAGCGAGGCTCGTACTCTGCTCACCGGTTATTGTATGGGACCCGCGAACGGAGAAATGTCGGGGCGCTACGGCAAACAGTTGCTCGACAACGTTCAGTGACGGAAAGAGTGTGCCGCCAAGGTGGGTCTTGGTTTTGTGCTTCCCACCGACAAACAGCACGCGATGATTGATAAATCGGGACAAGTTTTGCGCGTTGAAGAGCAAGACACAGTTGCAGTGTAAGTCTATATGAAAGCGGGAGATAAATTGGTCGGGGCGAAAGGATTTGAACCTATCGTTTCCCCGTTTTACTCGTGTACTCGAATTCTTTGGGCGTAGATGAAACACCCACGGCAACAGGCAGTGCCGAACGGTCACTTCAACTTGTTCTTTGGTTTACGTCCTGCAACATAGCAGCCCTGAGCAAAGCATTCGCTCTGGTCTGATAGCCTCTGCCATGTTGCCGGAGCCAGAAGATCACGTCGGCGTCGAGCCGAAGTGTCAGTTGCTTCTTCACTGGCCGGTAGAACGGATTGCGGACGGCGTTTTCCCAGAACTTTCCCGTAAGTTCCGGAATATCGGAAAAGTCGATCGCGCTGTCGGCCCGCTTAGCGAGCTTTCCCAGGCGACGCTTGCGTCTAGCGGTCATCGGGCTGTCAGAGAGACTCTTTCTTACGATTTTGGTCATAACGTACGCGCTCCTTCCGAGAGGCCTTTCGTGCTGAAATGATGCGAATGACTTCATCCTCGCCCTCGTTGCGGACCGTGTGTGCCACAAGCAACAACACAACGCCTCCAACTAAACCAAGGGTTTGCCAGCGAAGTTCATCGCCCTCAATTCGGTCCTGCTCGACCAGGGCATAAGGGTCGGAAAAAACCAGCATGGCATCGTCGAAACGAACACCATGCTTGCGCTCGTTGGTGTTTGCCTTGACATCGTCCCACTCAAACCAGACCATGCATGAAGATTATAACTCCATAGATGTAACTACACAACTGTTGTTGCTGGATATCTCTAACCGACCCCGTAGAGATGGCTTCTTCCGTTCCTGCCCCTTAGACGTCCCGCAGCTTGGTCGCAAGCGCGCATCGCAGTGCCCGAGGGGTTGAGCCAAAGCATCGGCGGGATCGTGCAGTCCATAGATCCAGATCTTCGCTCGGTAACGTTCGGGCCATGGATGAAATCACGGACCAATCGATGTCCGGACAAACGTTTCACTGCGTTTTTGTTTGGCGTGAGTTGTGATCGCCTGGTTTCGACAACTATCTATCCTATTTGGGGTCTGCCAATCAACGAATTGTACACGTCAGGCCCTTGCCGTCCATTGATCCGATATCCGTCAGAGGCAAATCTTAGCGTGATTTTTTCGGTCAAAAGTTGAGTAATCCGCTGCGGTTTAATCGTATACAGGATATATGTCGGCTCTTCCCATGACATTGAATACGACAGCCGAAACCGAAACGGCAAAGATTGCGCGAGGCTTACGTGAGAGGGATATGGAGCTTCTTGCAGACCTGGTGGAGCGCTGTCAGCATCGACTGGTGCGCTACCTGCTATACCTCATCGGGAGGCGAGAGTATGCTGAGGACCTTGCGCAGGAGACCTGGGTTCGCGTGCTGCAACGGGGCAGCCAGTACAACGGGCGGCAGCGGTTTGATCCATGGCTATTCGCGATCGCCCGCAATTTGGCAATAGATTACCTCCGGAAAAAACGAAAAGCGGTACAGACGGTTTGCTTGCCAAATGATCGCGATGCAATGCTGCTGTTACCCTCCTCCGGTCCTTCCCCATTCGAAGCCGCGGCTCGAAGCGAAGACGCAATACGTCTGGCCGGTCAACTGCAGATTCTGTCACCGCTGTATCGCGAGGCTTTGCTGCTGAGGTTTCAAGAAGACCAGTCTCTTCCGGAAATCGCTCAGGTTTTGGGTGCCCCTGTGACAACGGTGACGTCCAGAATCTATCGCGGTCTTGCAGCACTGAGATCCGCATTTGAGGAAGGGGGTGATTCGCATGGAGTGTGACAAGAGATTTCGCGAGCTTATCGACAGGTCTTTTGTAGAAGAGGTTTCAGAGGGCGAAAGACAGCTCATCCATGACCACATCCGCGACTGTTATGGCTGCAAGCGCTACGTCGAGCTAACTGCGCGTACTATTCGGGGGTTGCGGGAATTCACCTTTACCAGTGAACCAGATTCGAATGCCCAGGTCCGTGAGATTCTTGCGCATCACACCGGGACAATGCGACAGCACGACGTGCAATTCAAGATCTGGGCTGCATTTGCTATAGCACTCTCGATGTCATTTGTCGGATCGGCACTCGTGTACCAGATGGCCAAGCGCCTGGCGGTCCCAATGCATTTTGACACTGCTCAAGTCCAGGCAGGCGTGCTCGTCTTTTGGCTGCTGCCATCTTTTTGCTCGGCCTTATGTCTGCTCGCGGCGCCTGGTGAGAATAGAGGCATTGCATGACACAGCAATCGGCGTTGCTTTTGATACCGTTCTTGGGCGGACTTGTAGTTGCGGCTGTCTTATTGGGAACCGCAACGCGGAATATTCTACCCAGGTCTGCAATGGCCATCGCAGCACTGGCGATCCCGATTTGGGTAGTCTATTTTGCTTCCAGCCAGGGCCGTTCCCTACTTGCTTCCAAAGGATTTCTCAGTGCCATGCCGGAAGCGCTTTGCTTTGGCTTAACGTTTGGCGTCTTCACCGCGGCTTTTTTCCTTGCCCTCGGATATATTTATGGGGACGCAAAAAGGCGTCAAATGCCTGCTTGGGCCTGGGCGATTGCTGCTTTCCTCATACCCAATTTGATTGGATTCATCCTTTATTTTCTGTTCCGAGGGCCTCTCCTTGGGCCTTGCAGTTCCTGTGGCAAGCCTATTCGAGGGGGAGAAGCATTCTGCTCACACTGCGGATGCTCGCAGGGTTCCAGTATCGGACGCATCGCAGCTGACACTCGCGAAAAGGGGGTATGAAGGCTAGCTTTGCCCGGGTCGTCGTATAAATTTGAGGAAGAAGCGCCCGTTTGATCACAGCGCTCGTGTTGCCACGGTTCAGAAACTGGTCTCGTTTCTGGCGGGACCGGACAAAGGGGACTTCAGCGTGCTACACAATCTGAAGTAAAAAGGTGGTAATAACGTTGGCATCAGACAAAACGGAGGACGGTATGAAGCGTGAGCGCGCCTTGCAGGTCGTGTTGGTATTGGTGGGCTTGTTTTATTCCTCTTGGGGCTATCTCCTGTTCGACGCTCTGTGGCACTCTAGCTGGCTTAACGGGCATAACGATGTCTTGCCGATGTTCCTGAGCCTTAACACGGCGCTCGGGCCCTGTCTGTTGCTGGCCGTTAAGCAGCCGGCCAAGCATCGCTTGATGATCGCCTATGGGGCGTGGTCAAGCCTTGCCCATGGGTTCACGATGACAATCCAATCGGCGGAGGCCGCGGCGCACGGGATGCACAGGCGGGATAGTCCCCAGGACATTGTGATCTTTGTCGCGATTGGAGTCGCGCTGCTTGCACTCCTCCCGGCAAAACAAGCATCACCGAACGGCGCGCCTATCAGTGAGCCGCGCTTTGCCGAACGCTAGGGGAACCTTCTAGCGCCGCGCGTGTACCGAGATACAAGGACTCCTCAGGGGAACGCGGCGATTCGCTTCGTTGAATATATGCTTGGCTTTGCCGCTGTGTTAATTCTGCATTGTCGGCCAACCGGGAGCAATCCGTTTCGTCCATCACGCCGCCCGCTGGCGGCGATTCTTCCGCTGTTCCGTCGCCGCCTCCAACTTCCAATCCCGCTCCGCCTGAATCTCTTGCTGGTCCCCGGCGAGCATGTCCTTTGGCGTGATGTAGCCAATGGCGCTGTTCAGACGTCGTTGTAATGCTCTACGTAATCCTTAATGGACGAACGCTTTCTCCATTTCCAGCTCTTCGAGTGCTTCCAGCCTTTCTAAGGTCGGACCCACAGAGTGCCTTTAAGAAGAGGCAAAATTGCAATGGGCGGTGTCTGAGTAGCGCCGCGACCTTATCGAGGTCATCGGGAGAGAGCTTCTTGCGGTCGACAACGATGCTCAAATCATCAAAGTCTACAAGCGCCCACTTCAGCGCAGAAACGACGCGCCACAGATATCGGTCTCCCAGGGGCAACTGAGAGATTTCGAGTAAGGCTGTGCCGCTGACGACTTTCATGAGCTCTTCGGCCCCGTCTTCCATCCCTCGCGCTCCAAAAACTGTTTAATCCGCTTAGCCAGGTTGGCCATGCCACCAATCATTCCAGCTTAACGGTAACCAGCCATGCGGTGTCTTGCGAGAGGCCACGCACCCTCCCGGGCGCGGTGTAGGAGAGCCAGCCTAATTCGTCTCCTAGATAGCATGCCCATGTCGCTCCTGCGGGACGCACAGTCTTGGTGCTGGCCTTCTGGCCTGAAGTGAGATCAAACGCATCAATCTGCGGGTACTTCTGGCCCGCAGGCTCGTGGAGTTCCGCCGCGGCGCCGTTGCCGAAAAGCCACTCGTGACCGCCCGGGCTGCTGGTCGTAGCAAGGGGGGTGATGCTGATCTGTCCGGATTCTGCGATTGTCGCGATGGCAAAGGTCGGTTCAGTGCCCGACTCAAGAATCTCGAGAGCGACTCCATCCTCTCCCTGCATCCGGTGACCGGCAGACCTCCACTTCTTTCCATCCGCCGTCGCTGGGAATTCGAATAGTTTCTCCACTTTGTCGTCCCCATCCAAAACGGCGCCACGATAAATCCGGTGTTCGTCATCTGTACCAAGCCGCGGACTATAGCCGACGACGATCGTTTTGCCAGACGAAGTCACGGCCATATTCCCGGGTTGAAAATCAGGGGGCATCGCATGTAGCGTGTGTTGTGTGAGAAGTTTTGCCTGGCTATCGAACCGGTACATACGATAGGAAACGCCTTCACGACGTGAGTATGACCAGTTGAGCATAGCCAATCCTGATGAAGCGGGCGCCACGAGGTCGACCGCATTCTCTGTTTCCGGAAGCGTAAACAGCACCGTCGAACCGTCCCGGGCCACTCGCATCACCGACAAGCCTCGGCCACCCGGTCGCTCGTATAGTTGACCGTCGGCGTTACAGGTCCACGGAATATAGCCATCATTCATCGTCAACCCGGAAATCACCACGTCGCTGGTGATCTGTTGAGCGAAACTCGGATGGATTGCTAAAATACCCACGAAGAATAAGGCGACTGCGAATCGAGAGGACATGGCGTTCCCTTCTTGCAGACGACTTATCTTAATACATGAGTTGTTAGCTAAGGACAATCTGGTGTAGGCAGTGTAGCCAATGTAGGCATTTTCTGAAACTTTCTATATATATCCCCCATTCGTATGGCGGAGAGGTGTTAATTCGGGGTAGTTGTGTCCGAAGTGCATCATGGACGCAGTGCGTAACCAGGTCTCTCTGTCCATGAGGACCTGCTTAGTGCCTCCAAATCGCTGGAAACTCAGCGGCCTCAACATTCCTGGCGGATCGCCGTGGGAGGCCCGGATGCAAAAAACTCACAGCATTTTCATTGCTGCCAAAACAGAAAACCTCACGGGTTGCCCGTTTAGATCAGGCTACACCGTCCACGTCCATTCCATGAACCTTCAGGGGAGAGAAAATATGAAATCATTTGAAGTTTCATTTCGCTATCAAGATCGTAAGGCCGACCCCGAGGGGGCGACCGTCAAGATTGATGCATCAAGCCTTCCCGGTGCAATCGCCAAGGCTACGCGAGAATTCGTCAAAGGGTTGGATCGAAAGCGGAGGTTCGACATGAACAAGAATGGCCTCGAGATTAAGGCCAAGCCGGTTACGAGTAGTCGTCCGGCAAAGGAAACCGCGACAGCGCGAAGTTGGACCTCCGACTCCCGGAGTTGAGTTGAAATGGGGCGTGTGCTTCGGGTGCACACAACTCGACTCCAACGACTCCGCCCATCACTTCTAACTACTTACGATAGCAGTGAAGCCAGAATTAAAGGAGAAATCAGCTTGAGCGATTACGCCCAGGTACTGAAACAGATTCGCAGCCAACGCCAGCCCCACGTGTTGAAAAAGGTGGCGTAGAGCAGAACCTCGCAGGGGCCTGCTAGATGGCAAAGAGCCCGGTCGCCAGGAAAGGCAATCGGGGGTTTTTTGCGCCCGAAATCCGAGGGCAACTATTTCAAACGGACTCCAACTGGACTCCATGGGATTCGAAAGTTCTCTCTAAGCTGAAGAAAAGATGGTGCGCCCGGAGAGAGTCGAACTCCCGACCTTTTGGTTCGTAGCCAAACGCTCTATCCAGCTGAGCTACGGGCGCACTGAGTTTTGGGATTTTATCATGCGCGTGCGGGATTTGGAACGTTGGCGGAGCGCCGCCGAACATTCGTTGCGGGCGGAGGGTTCTCGACTGCGGCGTGCGCGCGCGCCGCAGGTCACTACGCTAGTGCGGCCGACCGCAGGTCTGGCGCGTCTTTGACGCAGTGCTTGACCGCGCGCGGCCTAAGCTCCAGGGACGACCGGCCGGACCTCCGGTAAGCGATGGAACACAACGGACAAGACGCCCACCCTTCCCAAAATTAGGGAAGAATGGGGCAGCCGGAAAAGACAAGAGCGTAAAACCGTAGAACGCTGCGGGGAGGTTTGGGCGCGGCTCGGTCCATCCCTGGCTCGTGGCGCCGGGTAGGCGGCGCCACTAGGGCGATGAACCGAGCCGCATGGAACTAGCGCCTGACGCGCTTGGCTACGGCCTTCCCGCCGCGGCGAACTTTCTTCGCCGCCTTTTGGGCGCGCGACTTCAGCCGGCTGGCCTTGCGGCTGGCCTTTGACGCGGTGCGCTTGGCGCTCCGCGTCGCGGACTTCACTGCACGCGTGGCGCGTTTCGCGCTGCGCCGTGCGCTGCCCGTAGCCGACCGGACGCTGCGGGTAGCCCGTTGGGCTGCCCGCGTAGCGGTTTTGGCCATGCTGGACGCGCCTTTCACCACCGCGCTCGCGGTTTTCTTGGTTTCGCTGGCGGCGTACTCGAGTTGGCGCACCGTCTTCTTGCTCGGAGTCACGGCGGCGGCAACGGCGCCTAGCGTCGATCCCACGGCAACTGCCACATCCTTCATCACGTCGGCGGCCTTGTCTCCCATATCGTCTGCAGAAATCATTTTCGTTTTTCTCCCGTGACTCTCGAAGGTTCGCAGTGACAGCGCAGTACCGTTTCCCAAGCGCGAAAGCCCACCGAACACTATGCTCCTATCGCGCGAAAATCCAATAAGGAAAAACACCTACGGCGCGGCGAGGATTCCGGTAGCGTTTGCCGGTCGAACGAGGCGCCCAAGAACCCACCGGCAACCACTGAAATCAAAACACCCACCCTTCCCAAAACCGGGGAAGAATGGGGCACCCAGCCGCAACGGCGGCGGCCTCCTGCGGCATTCACCGGCCACGGCCGAAATGAACATCTTTTCCTGCCTCGCCTACACGATCTCCCGCGTTCAAATCGGCGCAGGCCGAGAATAGGATTTCTTCGGGAGCCCAAGAAATCGACAAAACTCCAATGGAGGTTCATAACATGGACAACTTGAAAGGACGGATGGTTGCCATCCTGGTCGACGACGGTTTCGAGCAAGCTGAACTGCTCGAGCCGCGGCAAGCGCTGAACGACGCTGGAGCGGATACCCGAATCGTTTCGCCGCAGGATAAACACGTTAGCGGATGGAAAATGAAGGACTGGGGCGATGAGGTGCGCGTCGATACCCCGCTTTCCGAAGCGAAACCCGAAGACTTTGACGCGCTGCTGCTGCCCGGCGGGGTGATGAATCCGGATTCGTTGCGCATGAATTCGGCCGCGGTCGCATTCGTGAAGGGGTTCTTCGATGCGGGGAAACCGGTGGCGGCCATTTGTCACGGTCCCTGGATGATCGTCGAAGCCGGCGCCGCCCGCGGCCGCCGCATCGCTTCATGGCCATCGCTCAAGACCGACCTCACCAACGCCGGCGCCCAATGGGTGGATCAGGAAGTGGTGGTGGACAAAAATCTGGTGACTAGCCGGAAGCCCGACGACATCCCCTCGTTCAACCGCGAGATGATGCAGTTGTTCGCGGCTGCGCCGCAGCAGGCGCGGAAGAAGACCGCAACCGCGGTAAACTAACGCCCCCAACGAAAAAGCGTGCGTCCTAAGGCATATGGCGCACGCTGCCCTACTACCTGAGTGTTTCGCTCTGCGCAGTTAAGGTCCAAGCGCCTTACCCTTTCCAAAGTCTCGAAAGAGTGGGGGCACCGCAGGGCAGAAACAGCGACAGCGAGACGCCTCACGCCGGGGGGAGGGAAAGCGTCTCGCTGTCCGGTGGAGCAACTCAATACTGCAAATCTTCAGTTGCGGCCAGGGGGCTGCGGCCAGGTCTAGCGGCCGGTGCTAACGGGCCGGCCCACTTTTTGCGGGCGAGCGATCTCGCCTGTCTCTTCGTCATCGAGTGCTGCGTCCGTATTTAGTGACGCAAGGAACTCGTCGGCCTGCTTAATGGCAACCTCTTTGGCAACGCCGTAGCGTTCCTGAATCTTGCCGACGAGCTGTTGATGCTGCCCGCGGATCACTTCGAAATCGTCATCGGTAAGCTCGCCCCACTTTTCCTTGGCCTTGCCCTCCAACTGCTTCCACTTCCCTTCCACCTGATCCCAATTCATCAGTCGTCTCCTGTGGAGGGCTTGGGCCGTCCACCACTACAAGACACCCTGCGCATACTTTTGAAAATACAGCGGATTACCCGGTTGAGCGGGCGGAGAGCGTGTAGGGTGGGCGGGCGGCCGCGAGGAGCAGGACCGATGCAAAGCCGGTGATCCTGAAGGGCACAGCGCAGGTGTGCACCAACGCTGCTTCCCGCGATTTTCGTACTAAGGTAGAACCCTCAGTTTCGTACTAGGGATTAACCCTGGCCTCCGTACGGACTCCCACGGATGTTTCGCGCGCCCTCGCCCATTTATTCTTTCTGGGAAAACAAGCCCCGTCGGAGAACAACACTGTGATGACTTTCAACGCGATCCGAAAAACTTCGTTGCTTTCCACTTCGTTGCTCCCGGAAGCACTCCGCCACCCGCTCAACGCGCTGGTGGCTCACCAGCTCAGCCAATCGGCTTGCTTCCTACTTGCCGCGGGCTCGGATGTTGCCGCTGCGTACATCGCCTCGCGGCTGTTTCGCGCTGCGCTCACTGGATTTTCAAAACTTTCTCGGCACGACGTTGTTTTTTCCCACCCCGATCCGAATATAATGACAAACGCCAGCGAAGCACCCCAAGCTTCGACGGATCGGGGAGACGCACAGTGCCGGGAAGAAAGCGTGTACGCAGCATAGACGCCGCTGCCATAGGCCCACGCCCTCCGTTCGCTCCGCATAACATTTATTGCGTGCGTGCACGATGCCACCCGCCGAGATTCGCCTACCGCGGCCGGAACCTCCTCCTCCGCAGCAAGGATCAGTAGGTGCCGAAAAAAAAATCGGCCTCTTCCCATAGGCCCGCTCTCCATCCGAACCTTGCCCAGGAGCCCCTTCCCCATCCGGTGTCTGGGCCCGTGAGTTTCATCGCCATCCGTCCGCTATTGCAGCTCGGCCCGGGACTAATCACCGGCGCCGCGGACGACGATCCCAGCGGCATCGCCACTTATTCCCAGGTTGGCGCGCAGTTCGGCTTTGGCATGTTGTGGACCATGCTGTTCAGCTATCCGCTGATGGCTGGAATCCAGGAAATCAGCGCGCGCATCGGCCGTGTAACCGGCCACGGACTCGCCGCCAACATCCGCCGGCACCAATCGAAGCCAGTCCTGTACGCCGTAGTACCCCTGATGGTATTCGCCAACGTGTTCAATCTCGGCGCGGATATCGGCGCGATGGGCGCAGCGGCAACTCTGTTGGCGCCTGGGCCCGCTTGGATGTACGTCACGCTGTTTGGAGTCGCGTCCTTACTTCTTCAGGTTCTGATTCCGTACAAGCGCTACGTCCCATTTCTAAAGTGGTTGACCCTGGCGCTCTTCGCCTACGTGGCCACCGCGATCGTGGTCGGTCAGCCGCGGTGGGACGCGCTGCGCGCAACTTTTCTGCCCCACATTTCATTCGAAGCCGCGCCGCTTACCGCGCTGGTCGCAGTCCTGGGAACCACCATCAGCCCGTACCTCTTTTTCTGGCAGGCGTCCGAAGAAGTGGAGGACATGAACGTCCATCCCAAGGAACACCCGCTCAAACGCTCACCCGAGCAAGCTACCGAGCAGCTTGGCCGCATTCGATTCGATACCTACGCGGGCATGGCCCTTTCCAATATCGTGGCCTTCTTCATTATTCTCACCGCGGCCGCAACGCTCCATGCCCACGGAATCACAAATATCGGCACCGCCGACGAGGCCGCCAAAGCGCTCCAGCCGCTCGCCGGCCGCTTTGCGTTTCTGCTTTTTGCGGTGGGCATAATTGGGACCGGCCTGCTCGCCATCCCGGTGCTGGCCGGTTCCGCCGCGTACGGCGTCAGTGACGCGTTTAGATGGAAAGCGAGTCTGGAAAGGACCGCCGGGCACGCCCGCCGCTTTTACGCAACGATCGCGGTGGCCACCCTGCTCGGCCTGCTGCAGAATTTTCTGCACATGGACGCGATCAAGGCGCTGTTCTGGTCGGCGGTGCTCAACGGAGTGGTCGCTGGGCCGGTGATCGCATCGATGGTGATTCTCGGCAGCAATCCAAAGGTGATGGGAAAGTTTACGCTTCCCCCTTACATGCGGGTCATCGGCTGGATTGGTGCGGCGGTAATGTTTGCCGCGTCGATCGGGATGTTCGCAACGATGTGGCACTGATGCCCTAGGGACTAGTACCACCCCATTTCGCCCTTCGGAATTATCACCCTCCCCCTGCCATTCCTACTTACAGCAACACCACCATACCCTTACTAGATTGCCCCTATTGCTGCTTTGGCGTCAGGGAACTATAACCATCATGCTACTGAGCGCGGGCACCGGGTGAGACCCATCCAACACCCAGAAATTGCCCCGAAGGTTTGGAGGACTATATGTTGCGTTGGGCGCTTGCATTCTTCGTCGTCGCTATCATCGCCGGAGTGTTCGGCTTTCTGGGCATCGCTGTTGCCGCCGCCGGGATCGCCAGAATTCTGTTTACGATCTTCCTGGTGTTGTTCTTGGTGTCGCTGGTCGGTGGACTAATGAGGCGCGCCTGAAAACTGCGCCCGCGGATAGACGTTCAACTATAGACGCCCATAGGAGAAAATGATGCGAGCTACGGCTCTTCTTGGGATTATCCTCATCGTGCTCGGGATCATGGCGTTCGGCTATCAGGGCGTCACGTATACGATGCACAAAAGGATTATCGACTTGGGCCCGATCCAGGCTACCAAGACTGAACACAAAACGATTCCCATTTCCCCACTGCTGGGCGCTCTCGCCCTGATTGGCGGAATTGGATTGGTTTTGGCCGGGCGAGAAGAAGCGTAGAGCTTCGCGTTCTCCTGTGGTCTCTAGCCAGGGCACAAGATATTCGCGGACTCGATGCGATTCTTAGCACGGCCGGTGCGGAGATCGGGTGGCGGGATGTTTCGCTGACCGATCTCCGCATTTTCTTGTTCACGGCTGGAGCGCCTGCTCTCCGCCGTTGACTTTCGCGCTCCGCTGCGCCAGGCTTCCCCATCGGCATTCGTCTGCAAGCGCGGCGTGCCGCCACCCATGGTTCCTTCCGGTCCCACTATGAAAAACGACCGCTCAACCAACACGCAGTTTGCTGCCGCGCTCACTTGCGGCCTGGCGTTGCGCCTGTTTTTCATTTACCACTTCCCGGCCCGCTCCTTTGACACTCGATTTTACGAAGAACTCGCCGGCAATTGGCGTTACCACGGTATTTTCGGGGTCTTCGTGCAAGGACAATTACTCCCCGTGGATATGCGCATGCCCGGCTATCCCGCTTTCCTAGCCGTAATTCACCGCATGTTTGACGCGAGCCCGAACCCGGCGATGTTGGCGCAAGCGATCATTGACCTTTGCACCTGCGTGCTCACCGCGGCGCTCGCTGCGCGCCTCGCGCCCAGCCCGCAACGCGCGCGCGTGGCCACCGCCGCTGTTTGGATGGCCGCGCTTTGCCCTTTTCTCGCCAACTACACCGCGGCGCTGCTCACCGAAACCCTAGCTACATTTTTCACGGTCGCCGCGCTGTATCTATTTGCGTGCATCCTGGAAGACCCTCGTCTGCGATTGCCCCCCGCCTCGCTCGACGCCAACGCCCTGTTATCGAGCGCGGGATGGTGGCTCCTGGCAGGCGCACTGGTGGGCACCGCAACGTTGGTGCGCCCAGACGCGCCGCTGGTCCTCGCCGGGGCCGGCGTAGCTCTGCTGACCGCCTGGCATCAACGCAGCGAAGTGACCAAACTGGTCCTGGCAGGCGCCTGGATCACCGCGGGGCTGCTATTGGTGTTGTTGCCATGGGCGGCACGCAACGCGCGAACCCTAGGCCGCGTCCAATTTCTCTCGCCGCGCTACGCCGAATCCTACGGCGACTTCGTCCCCCGCGGATTTTTCGCCTGGACTCGTACCTGGAGCGAGCATTTCCGCGACGCCTATCAGGTAACCTGGAAACTCGGGAAGCAGCGAATCGAGATGGATTCCTTCCCTAGCGCGGCATTCGATTCCGAGGAGGAGCGCGACCGCGTCGGGGAGCTGCTCACTCGCTATAACGCCGACCTGAAAATGACGCCCGCGCTCGATCGGGAATTCGCCGGCTTGGCCCGCGAACGCGCCGCGCGCCATCCCTTCCGCGTATACGTTGCGATTCCAGCAACCCGCGCCGCCGCAATCTGGTTCACTCCGCGCATGGAACTGCTACCCTATTCCGGACGGCTGGTGCCGCCTCTCGAAATGTGGCGCGGAAACCCCCGCGACTTCGGGGCCACATCCGTGTTCGTGCTGATGAACGCCGCGTATATCGGCATGGCGCTGGCCGGATGGATCCGCCGGCGGCGGTCGCTGCTGTCGAGCCCGGCAATGGTCATGCTGACTGCATTCATCGGGATTCGCACCGCGTTCCTCACGTCGCTGCAGACTGTCGAGCCGCGCTACGTGATGGTTTGCTTCCCGGCGTTGTTGGCGATCGGCGCACAAGCGTGGGCAGCGCGCGTCCCCGTCGAGCAAACTGCGCCATACTCGACTCCTGCCGCGCCGGAGTTTTTGGCGCCGGGAAATACTGGCATGAGGCTTTCCTCGTAGTCCAGGCATCAATACAAGTACGATCACCGAGCGATACCCGAATGCCACGACAAGACACAAACCGCGACCTCTACCCGCTGCTGGCGGTGATTACCGCGATTATCGGCGTCGCCACCCTCTATTTTGCCCGCTCGGTTCTCGTACCGCTGGCACTCGCGGTCCTATTCACGTTCCTGCTCACCCCTCCGGTCGGCTGGCTCGAGCGCATTCGCCTGGGGCGCATACTTTCGGCGCTGGTGGTAGTCACCCTGGCGATGGCCGGCTTAGGTGCGATCGGCTGGACGGTGGCCAAGCAATTAGTAGACGTCACCAACCAGCTCCCCAACTATCGCACCAACATCGAGCAAAAAATCGAGATGGTTCGCACCACCGGGAACGGCACCGACCTGAACAAAGCCAAAAACACGGTCAGCGTTCTGAGAAAGGAACTTTCGGCCGTACCCGTCGATACCGGCCCGGACGGCAAACTAGCCAAGACTCTTTCCGGATCGAAGAACAACCACCCGGTGCCAGTGGAGATCGTCACTGAGCCTCAGGATCTGCTGTCCTCTGCGCCCAGCCTCTTCGGGCCAATTGGCAGCGCCGGAATCGTGATCGTTTTCACGTTCTTCATGCTGATCCTTCGCGACGACCTGCGCAACCGGGTCATCCATCTTGCCGGCGATTCCCGCATTCAAGTGATGACCGAAGCGTTCGACGAAGTGAACCTGCGTATCAGCCGCTACCTGTTTCTGCAGTTCGTGGTCAACACCGGCTACGCCGCGGTGGTCGGTTCCGCTCTGCATTTCATCGGCATCCCCCACGCGTTTTTGTGGGGGGTGATCGCGGGCGCGCTGCGCTTCCTGCCCTACTTGGGTGTGCCCATCGCCGCCATCATGCCGATCCTGCTCTCCCTGGCGATTTCCGATACCTGGGCCCAGCCGTTCATGACCATCGGCATGTTCGCCGTCGTGGAGATCGTGGTTTCCAACCTGATCGAACCCTTGCTCTACGCCGAGCATACCGGGCTCTCTTCGATCGCTATTCTTCTGGCGGCAATGTTCTGGACGGTGCTGTGGGGACCGATCGGTCTGCTGCTAGCCACTCCGATGACGGTGTGTCTGATCGTGATGAGCCGCTACGTTCCGAACATGCATTTCCTGAACGTGCTACTGAGTGACGATCCCCCACTCACTCCGGAAGCCGGATTTTATCAGCGTCTGCTGGCGCTCGACCGCCGCGGCGCCCTGATTCACTTCGTGAAAGATCGCAAGCAAAAGTCCGCTCTCGCAATGTGCGATGGCATGCTCATTCCGGCCTTGGTGCTGGCCAAGCGGGACCGCCATCGCAACGCCATCGACGCTCCCACCGAACAATTCATTTTCCAGACTATTCGCGAGCTCATCGTTCGAAACGACGCCGTCGGCGCGGACTCGGAAAAGCACTCTGCGTCGAACGGACACAATCTAACCGGCGCGGCGGGGCCACACGGCCGGGTGATCTGCCTGGCTGCGCGCGATGAGGCCGACGAAATTGCCGGGGCCATGCTGGTGCAGGCGCTGCGTCACCGAGGTTGGAACGCCGACACGGTGGCGGCAGGCACCCTCGCCGAGACTCGGGATGAACTTTTGCGGCAAAACCCAAGCGTGGTGTGCATCTCGGCGCTTCCGCCGTTCGCTCTGGCTCGGGCGCGGCAGGTCTACCGCGAACTTCGCGCCGAAGCTCCGAATCTGAAGGTGGTGGTGGGCCTGTGGAAATTTTGCGGTGACGAACCACGCGCGGCCGCCCGTGTTGGCATGCCGCATACCGAGAGGATCGCCGCCGAACTCGCGGATGCGCTAGAGGAAATCGCCAAAACCATCCAGCCCGCGGGGCTCACGGTTGATCCGGCCGCAGCCGGCGACGCGGTTGCTAGCGCAGCGAGACCTTAGGCGCGTAGGCCTTCAGTTCCGCTAGTTCTTGGGTGACTGTCTTCCATTCTTTCGGGTCTTTCTTGGTGGCAAACGGCAGGGATGGATCGTGGTAGTAGTTCAGGATGGCGCTTTGCAGTTCCGGCGTTACGTTTGCGAATTTGTTCTTGGCCAAATTATCCACTAGCCGCGCGTAGGTTTTGTCCGCCAGGGGATATTCGCCCGGACCGGTTACGCTGCCGGTATCGAAATTGTCGTCGCGCAACGCCACCCGCCCGGTCTGCTTCTCCTGCGTCAATAAACCTTCGTAATCGGTCACCGAAGCATCGAAACTGGCAGCGAACTTCCGTTCTGTTTCCGGAGTGGGCGTTCGAAAGGTGAGCACTTGCAGCGGTCCAATTTTGGGGATGATGCGAATGAAAAAGGCCAGAATGCGGTCCCACAGGCTCGGCTTCTGATATTCCTGGTGCCATTGACGTTCGTAGCTGGTGCGCGACAGGTGATACAAAAACGCTTTCTGCGTGGTCCCGGGATGTTCCTTCTGAATGTCGTCCTTCTTGACTTGCCACGCTACTTTGGTGGCTCGCGGAATGTCCTTGCTCACCGCGCGGCGATAGGAGCCAATGGCCAGCGCGAAATCGGGGAATAACGATTTTAGTTCGATGCCGTAAGTTTCCAGGAAAGCCCTCTGCAAGAGATCTTCGGACACCTCAAAACCAATATATTCACGGTAGTCGTCCGGCGCGTAGTGGCCGCGCGCCACCTGCAAAACGTCGAACGCAAACTCCGTTTTCAGATGCGCTTTGGGATCGTCTTCGTAGGTGACCACTGCGCCGAATTTGCGATGCAGCTTCGGATATAGCAAGCCCACCGATGGGTTCACCGCCACGCGATGGCCATCGTTGTCTGCGGCGTAGTGCGCCAGCGCCCCCAGCGCAAACGCGTACTCGTTGATGTCGTGAGAATCGCGAAGCAGCGCCGCGATGAAATCGCCGGTGCGAACGTAGTGCACCAGGTCGCTGAACCACTTGCTGCCGAAGGGGTAATAGCCCATATCCTGAATCGCGCATCCGCCGTACGCGTAGGCATGCGCGGTCTTGATGTCTTCTGGGGTCGCGTCGGGGAAGCGCTTTCGCAGCACCGGTACGATCGCGTCCACCCACGCGGAATCGATGATCGCTTCATGGGTGAGCACCGAATAACCGCTCGAAGGAGTGACCCCGCCGAACACCAACGCCAGAATCATAAGCGCGGCTGCGCAGGCGCGCATATTCGGACGGCCGCGCTGTCTCGAGCCCACGGTTCTCACACGCATGAACGGTGTTCCCCGCCCCCGGAATGCGATGAAGATGTAGCAGACCACACGGCGTCGAACTGACGCTCATCTCAATTTACTACGTCCGAGCCGCGCCGCGCAGGTGGGTTCGAGAAATGGTCGCGTAGGAGATACAACCGGCGATGAGCAAACGGCCGAGCGCCCAACAAAATAAAGAGTGGCGGCAAGCGGGCATTCGGTGCGCGCAACTCTCGCGCAAACGAACCACCCATCTTGCCGCCGCTCACAGCGCGTTGCGGTTCCAGCTAGGGAACCAGTTTCGGTGTGGCCTGGTCGAGCGTATGAATCAGCCCGTCGGCAGCCGGAGGTGCATGAAAGGCATGCTCGGTGATGATCTTTCCTGCGGTGACGCCCTTGCCGTAGAGTTCAGCGTTGGCGTCTCCATCCGGGCGCAGGCTCGAGCCTTCCAGCGACACGCCGGCGAAAGCTCCGCGAGCGCGGGAATAGGTGAGCATTTCAGCGCGCATATAAGCATCGGTGTCCGCGGAAGCGGTGCGTCCCACTGGACCCGCTGCTGCGGATGCGTCTCCGCCCAGCTTCACTTTGCTGTGCAGCAAGCTATTCGCGCCGCGATCGTTCATCACCAGGATCACGAAGTCCGTTGCCTCTCCACCGATCTGGAAGCCGATGCTGCCCCCTTCCAGGGCATACATCGCAGGCGCGCCCCATGATCCCTCGAAGTGCGGTCCGGTGCGGCAAATTAAGACGCCGCGGCCGTAGCTACCGCCAACGACGAATGCCGCTTTCAGAACCGATGGCAGCACGACGATGCAGCGGGCTTTGTCGAGCAATCCCTGTGGGATGGATTCGGGCATATTTAGAATTTCGTGCATCACCGTCCCAGCATTCTGCAGCCGGTCTTGCACTTTCACTTCGTCCGGAGCTTTTGCGGGAGCGAGGGGAGCCAACGAGAGCATCAAGACCACTGCCAAAAATACGCGATTCATCATTTGTAGTTCCTCCTGGAACTGTTCTTTGACCGAGCGGACGTGCTTTGATCGCACCGGAACTGCTCTTTACCTGATCGAATTTGGTTTGATCGAACGGCGCCGACCAGCGCGAACTTCATGTTCTTAGATGTTTCAAACACGTCCAGGTTCCATAGCCAACTCGTAGCGGTAACCTTTCGGCAGTGAACGGTATTGTTGTACTCCATTCCGGTACAAAGCCCAATACCAGCACTACCCCATTTCTATCCGTAGGATCATGTATCTGGAATGGATGCTTAAAGCTTGAAATGGGAAGAGCTTGCGGTCTCTCTACTCGCCGCAAGTAGGTTTGGGGAAGGTCACAACGATTTCTTTCTTGGGGGCGTCTGTTGGATCCACGATCGCCGGGTAGCTCTCAATGCGTCCACCGGGACCGCACGTCATCGGACCTGGATTCGGCGCGGGAGCAGCGGAGGCTATGGGGGCAACCGCAGCACCCGCTGGCGATGCATCGCCGAGTGCTGTCGCAGGATTGGCAGACGCGGTCCCGCCTGCTGCCGGCGGTGGATCGGGATCTGCATCCGGCGGCGCACCCGGCGTTGGCGGCCCTCCCGAAGCGCTGCGCGGAATTTTGGCGTAGGTCCACGCGGAAATGGTGTAGCGGACGTCGTCCAGCAGGGTAAGCTCGTACAGCCCATCGCCCACTTTTCGCGATGCCGGATTTTCTCCCTGGTCCGCTTTCGATGTTACGAACACATTTCCCGGCAGCGGGTGCCCCGTCCACTTGATGCGAACCTTCACCGTCCGGATGGCGAACCCAACCTTCACATGGATATCCGCAGTCACCACTTCTCCGCCGTCGCTTACCTTCACCGGCTGGGCCGACGCCAGATCGGGCGCGGTGGGATAGAACGTCCGCTGATAAGGTGAATTCGGGTCGCGATGATTTTGCCGGTTGAAGACCAGAATGTAGTCCCCGGTGGCAACATGGTCGAAATTAAAGCCGCCATTCTCCGTCTGAAATTCCCACCACCCGGATTTAGCGTCGTCGTATCTCCCCGCTCGGTAGAGTTCCACCGATGCTGTTGGCAGCGGCCGTCCGTCCGGGCCGAGCACCCTGCCACGAATTTGACCCGTGGGCAAAGCCGCGATGTTGTATTCGTAGCAGCCGCCATCGGCAATGCGCAACGGCGGCAGGCCCCCTTTCAGCGTTGGCAGCGTTAGCTCCATGTGCGCCGGGAGATGCGCGAGGATCTGATACTCGCCGCCCGGTACGCCGTAAATGGAATAAACGCCGGACGGACCGGTGGATGTTTCGAAGCGGTCGATGCGCGACCGGATCTTGAGTTCGATATGCCCGAGCGGCCGGCCTTCGGCGCCCACTGCTCCAGGATCATCGGCCGGATCGCTGGCGCTTTCGCGATCGGTGGGGGTGGCGCCTTCGTCAAAATCGTTGAGTGTGTCGTAGGTGGGATCGCCGGCCGCTGCTTCGGGGTCCTTCACCGCGTCGTAGGGGGGATCGGTGCGGCGCAGGACGCCGAAAATCGACGCGACGCGCTGGTTACTCTTCATCGCCCGCAATTGCGGCAACATCGCCCGCGCTTCGCGAGCGGGCCGGGTGCCGCTGCAAATGGTCGCGAACAGCCGGCCGTCGTCCGATGAATAAGACAACACGAGATACTGCGCGCCCTTCTTGAAGCGGTAGCCGCAATCGCCGTCGTTCCCGCCGGAATACACATCGATCTCGCGGCTTTCCGCAGCTTTGAAACGCTCGTCGATTCGAAAGCGGTAGTGCAGGACTTGGGGCGCATCGGCATTGGCCGCCGGAACGATTTCGGCGACGGTCACCGTGCCGACGAAGATTGCGTCCGCAACATTCAGGCCCAGGCAGGCCACCGGCGGCGAATCCTGGCACGTACAAGCCCGACTAACCAGCGGAACTAAGAACAGCATGGCCCAGGATGCCCATAAACAACGTCTAACCATAAATCCTATCGTACACGCCGCAACGCCGCAGAATCGACCCAGCTAACAAATATCATTTCCCCATTAAGCACAACGGCAAGCTCCGGTTTACGGTTCTACGAGGTTATCTTTTTCGGGTGCTCCATTCTTCCCGGTTCTCAGCAAGGGTGGGTGTTCAGATGGCTCGAATGAAATTTTTGGACTCGACATTAAAAATCTGGCGCTAGTCTTTCGCCTTGCTGCGCCGTGTGCGAACTCTTAGAACTTTCGCGACCACTCCTTCGGCCATCTCTCCACCACCACTTTCTTGTCGGTGTAAAACTCCACGCCGTCGCGCCCCTGCCCGTGCAAATCACCGAAAAAGCTCTCCCGCCACCCGGTAAACGGAAAGTAAGCCATGGGCGCCGCCACGCCAATATTGATGCCCACGTTCCCCGCTGGCACTTCGTATCGGAATTTCCGCGCCGCCGCCCCGCTGCTAGTGAAAATCGAAGCCATGTTCCCGTAAGCGCTGCGCGAAAGGATCTCGATACCCTCCTCCAGTGTCTTGGCGTGCACCAAACTCAACACCGGCCCGAAGATTTCCGTGTTCGAAAGCCCGCTTTCCGCCGAAACACCATCCAGCAACGTGGGCCTCAAGAAATTTCCTGCTGCCGGCTTTCCGTTCCCGCCGCGGCCATCCAACAGAACCTTGGCGCCGCTACTCGCGCCCTTGGCGATCAACCCTTCGATCCGAGTCTTGCTTTCCGGGGTGATCACCGGACCCATTTGGATGCCGGGTTCCAGGCCGTTGCCGACGCGGAGCGCGCTGGCGACATTGGCGATCTCGTCGGTAAAGTTCTTCTGCGCGTCGCCCACGGTGACCGCTACCGAAACAGCCAGGCAGCGCTGACCCGCGCACCCAAATGCGCTGTCGCTCACGATTTTCGACGCGCTGTCGATATCCGCGTCCGGCAGTATCAGCACGTGGTTCTTCGCTCCGCCCTGGCACTGCACTCGTTTTCCGTGCGCCGCGGCCTGCGCGTAAATATATTTCGCTACCGGCGTCGATCCCACGAAGCTGATCGCGCGGACGTCCGGATGCTGCAGCAGTCCGTCCACCGCCTCTTTTCCACCGTGCAGCAAATTCAGGACCCCGGGTGGCAGATGCAGCTGTTCCATCAGCTCGAAAACCCGCTGCGAGCTGAGCGGAACGCGCTCGGACGGCTTCAAAATGAAAGTATTGCCGCACGCGATCGCATACGGCATGAACCAGAACGGAATCATCAGAGGAAAATTGAACGCCGTGATCGCCGCGGTAACACCCAACGGCTGGCGAATCATCATTTCATCGATTCCGCTGGCTACGTCTTCCAGATTGTAGCCCTGCATCATGGTGGGAATGCCGCAGGCTACTTCGACGTTTTCGATCGCCCGGCGGATTTCTGCCTTCGATTCCGCCAGCGTTTTACCGTTCTCCATCGTGCAGGTACGCGCCAGATCGTCCTGGTGCTCTTCCAGCAAGTTTTTCAGCTGGAAGAGGAATTGGATGCGGTCCTCGGGAGGAGTCCGGCGCCATCCGGGGAACGCTGCCGCCGCGGAACGCACCACCGCGTCCACGTCGGCGCGATTACCCAGCGAGAGCCGTCCCAGCTTCTCGGCCGTAGCCGGATTTATGACGTCCACCTTATCGCTGCCCAGCGACGGCTTCCACCCGCCTCCGTAATAAGAAACCAATTCCGGCACGCTGCCCATGGTTCACCCCTTCCCACTCGAAACTGTCTACCCAGCCCCCTATTTTAGCAAACTTCGGGCGCGGCTAATCGCTTAGATCAGTTTCGGGCAAGCAGGATGGCCGCAATCAACTAGGCGCGCCCATCGGGTAAGCGCCCTATTCCTCGCGCAGCGCCTTCAGCGGATCGATCTGGGCCGACCGGCGCGCCGGTGCGTAACAGGCCAGCATCGCCACCACTGCTAGCAGCAATGGTGCGCCAACTAGCAAGCGCAGATCGCCGGTACCGACGCTGAGTGCTTGCACAAACATGCTGGTCAGCGACGCCAGGATTTTTGCCATCGCCATCGCGCCTAAAAATCCCAGCACCGTTCCAACGCCTACCAGCGCCGCGCCTTCGCGCAGCACCAGCCGCAGAACTTGCGCCGGGCTCGCGCCCAGCGCCGTGCGGATGGCGATCTCCTTGCGCCTTTGGGCAACCCCGTACGCGGTGATCCCGGCGAGTCCGATTGCCGCCAGCACCAAGCCGAACACTCCAATTCCACCGTACGTTTGGACCGCGAACCGCGTCGCCGACCGGCTGCGATCCAAGTAAGCGCCGAGCGTTTGCACATCGAAGATGTTCAGATTGGGATCGATGAACGCGATCTCGTTCCGTATGCTGCTTAGCGCATCCGCTCCCGCATCCGATCGCACCATAATGATCATGCCGCCGGCCGGCGGCCGCGCAAAATCGTCTTGCGTCAACGGCAAATAAATTACGGATTGATTTATCTCGATTCCATTCTTCAAGCTGCGGACCACGCCGACGACTTCATACGACCGCTTGTCGTCCCGAACGCGCTTCCCGACCGCATTCTCATTTCCGAAAAGTCTGTGTTCAGCGGTTTCGTTCAGCACCAACGGCAAAGAAAGAGTCTTCGATCCCTCCTGGCTCGGTTGATCGCGCTCTTCGAATTCCCGGCCGGCCAGCATCGGCTCACTGAGTGCGGCGAAATAACCCGCACCCACGGTTTCCTCGATCACCGGCTGCTGGACCGATGAGGACTTCCCCGAGTTTTCCGCGGTCAGTTGGATAGCGCTATCGTCATCTTGAATCGAAAAGGGCGCCTGCGCCGCCAGGGCGAGGCTGCGCACTGCGCTGGCGTTCTTGAGGCGCTCGGAAATTTTCCCGAACAGGGCTTGCGCTTTTTCGGGCGTGTAGCCGTCACGCACCGGATCGATGGACAACAGATACATCGTGTTTGGATCGAATTTGGTTTGGATGTTGCTCAGCTGGCTGATGCCCATCACCAGAAACCCGGTCATCAGCAGCAACATCAGCGATCCCGCCACTTGGGCCACCATCAGCAAGTTGCGCAGACCAAAGTGCCGGTAGCCCGGCAGCTGCAGTATCGAGCCTTCTTTGAGTGCCGGGGTCAAATCGGATTTGGTCGCTTGCCACGCGGGCGCCAGGCTGAATCCGATGCCGCAAACCAGCGCCAGGACGAACGCGAAAAGAGCTGCGCGCCAATCCAGGCTGAAATCGGATTCCAAAGGCACCCCGGTGGGCAGGCTGAATTGCGAGCTCAACACCGCCAAGCCATGCGCCAGCGCGAGTCCTGCCACCCCGCCCAGCAGTGACAGCACCATGCCTTCGGCCATCATCTGCCGGATCAGTCGAAAACGGCTGGCTCCCACCGCCAGGCGAATCGCCAACTCCTTTCGGCGATTGGCGCCCCGTGCGATCAGCATGTTTGCCAGGTTCGTACACGCCAGGGTCATCACCAGGCCCATGAGCGCGATAAAGAACCCCGCCAACACCGGCCTCATTTCCCGCGGAATCGGCACCCTGGTGCCTGCCGGAATTAAAGTCACGCGTCTGGCTTTGTCGATGCGCACTGGCGCCGAAGTATCCTGCTCGTCCAGGCGGCGCGTGATTGCGTCGAGGCCCGCCTCCGCGGAGTCAATCGTGACGCCTGGCGCCAGGCACATCATCGCCAGGAATTCTTTGGCATTGCGTTGATGCAGAACGTCGTTCGCCAGTTCCGGCGCGAACGCGGCTGGCGCGGTGATCGGGACGAACAGCTCCGCCGGATTCATTCCCAGGGCGCCGGTGAAATTCTTCGCTGTGATTCCCACGATGGTAGCGATTTGCCCATTGATGCGAAGCGTTTGCCCCACCGCGTCGGGAGAGGAGTTCAGGCGATTGCGCCAGAAACGGTCGCTAATCACCACCGCGGGCGCGTCGCCGGGCCGGTCCAGTCCGGAGCTGAGTACTCGTCCGCGCTCGGGTGGCACGCCGAGCACTGAGAAATAGTCGGGTGACACCAGTTGCCCGAACACCCGCTCGGGTTTCACATTCATACCGCCTTGGACCGTTACATTGAACGGGACCCCGGTCTTAAATGCGGCGACTCCGGCGAAAAGTTTTTTTTCCTCCCGATACTGCTCGATGTAGTAGTACGACACCGGGTTCTGAGGCATTACCAGCCGCTGGGCATTCGCCGCTGCCGGCAGGTCACGAAACATCAACGCCCATTTCGAGCTGTACACGTTTGTGCTTAGCCCGATTCCGAGTCCCATCGAAATGATGCCAACCAGCGCAAATCCAGGCGACTTGATCAGCGCTCGCAGCCCATACCGCATATCGCCACGCATTTCGCTCAGGTATTCGAGCGGTACGCGGATCGCGATGTCCGCGATCAGCCGAATCAAACCGGCAACTCCATGCCTTTTCGCAATGTCTTCGACCACGTCCTCCCCGAGCTGCGTAACCTCAGGTCCATACGCCAATTTGAATTCGTGCGGGAAGGCTTGCGCCAGCCGCCGATAGATTCGCCATGCGAAATTCATTCCGTCACCATGGCTCGCTTCACTCGAATGGAACGAACCAATTCCTGCAGGCGCTCACATTCCGCGTCGAGGACGCGTCTGCCCAGGGCCGTCAGCCGGTAATAGCGGCGTCGCGCGTCGTCCAATTCCGGCGCGGGCCGTTCGTCCGATTCCTCGATCAGTTCCGCCTCGATTAGCCGCTTGATCGACCCATAGAGTGTCGCTGGCCATAGCCGCACTTTACCCGTAGTACGGTTCAGAACGTCCTGCATGATTCCGTAACCGTGCTGTTCTCCACCGGCAAGTGAGAGCATGATGTGGAACCACTGGGTCTTAAGGGGGATAAACTTCTGGGAGTCAGTCATGGACAATATATATCTCAACTCATATATATATGTCAATGGTTCTCGGTGAATTGAGCGAAACCAGGCTCTCACAAGAAAAATCGCCGAGTGGGGCATCTTCCCCGCTCGGCGACTTTACTGATCTGAGTTTTACGGATCTAAGAGTGTTAAGGCCTAGCGCCGCCACCGGCCATAGAACCCCGGACCGTAGAATCCGATTCCGCCGTAGAAGCCGGGGTAGAACCCAGGATAGTAGAACCCGGGGCCGTAGCCATAGTAGTAAGGCCCATAAGGATATCCGGCGTAGTAGGGACGCCGCAGCACGGGACGGTTACCATTGGACCGGTCGTTGTTATTGAAATCCTGCTGGGTTACCGGCTGAAACGCCACTTGGCTCTTTTCGGTGTTGATCGAAACGGGCGCCTGCAACTTGAACGTCACTAGCGATTCCGGCGGAATCACCGTGGGCCGGCCACGGGTGGTGAGCACCCCGATCAACCCAGCCGCAGCTCCCGCCGCAGCCCCGATTCCTGCGCCGGCTCCTCCATCGGCAACGGCGCCAATCACCGCGCCGGCTCCGGTGGTGGTGCCCACCGCCGCAACGTCACGCCCATTGCTGGTGCCCGCTTTGGAGTCCGACGCCTGCGTCTGCAGCGATACTTGCTGACCGTCGACCAACGTCAGTTGTCCGAGCGCCAATCCGAGCTGCGACACGCCATGGATGCGGCCACCCTTGTCGGAAAGTGTGACCGTTCCATACACCGTCTGGCCGCGCCGCGCGACCACATATCCGTCGGCCACGATCGGCTGATCCAGCGTTGCCGTGAACGTATCTCCCTTTTTGTTGTGGTCGGTGGTTAGCCAATTCTGAGTACGCACCGCAACCATGGTACCCGCAGGTACAGTGAGTGTCGCCGGAACGGGTTCGGCTGGCGGTGCTCCGTTGGCTGGTCCGGCATTCGCATCGTTGTTCTGACCCTGGTTCTGGCCCTGGTCGTAGTTGTTATTGGTCTGGGCCGGAGGATTGTTTTGATCTGCTGAATTCTGCTGGTCCGTGTTGGGCGCCTGCGCGTTTGCATCGCTGGTCTGCGCGGGCTGACCCTGCGCGGCGCGTGCCGGCAGACCGCTCAGCACAAATCCCGCGGCCAAGGCGGCCACCGCGATTAATGTCGAAAGAGTGTTTTTGGTTCGTACAATTGAGTTCATGGTATTCGCTCCTGCTGATTCAACCCCGATACCGCCGAACAGTTGCGCTGACCGCTTTTTTCTCAGCGCGCGGCAGATCGCGTAAGGTCCGGACAGAGGCTGTGGGCAAGTGCTTGATTGCGTAAAAGGCATCGGTCAACGATGCCGCCAGAAAGAAGATGGACCTGCGCAGCCGCCTCTGTGGATCACCAAACTCTGCGTACACCACTATAGATGGCGGAAACGCGGTTTTGGTTTCATGGTCAGTTTCTCACCTGGCAACGGATGGCATTGCCCAGGTACTGCTCTGGCGCCAGAGCGCACCCCAACCCGACACCCGGAATCGTTGATGGAGTGGGTCCCTGATGAGGGCATACTTTGTTAGGATGTTGTGGGCCATCTCTTTGGGGTGACCGAGCATCCGTATCTATCGAGAGCCACGATGAAACTGAAACCACTGTTCCCTTTAGCATCCTTTGCACTTCTCACTGGCGCTTTATTTATTTCTCCCACGCTGGTCCGCGCACAAGCCCCGCCGGGCCCTTTGGCCCCGGCGCAACCCAAAGGCGGCGACCAACCGGTGCCCAGCTCCGAACAACCCAGGGAACGGAAGCCCCCGACCAAAGAGAGCTTCAATGGATCGTGGAAACTGAACATCGATGACAGCGACGACGGACATAAGAAAATGGAGGCCGCCAGCGGTTCAAACCAAAACAACGGTCCCTATGGAGGCAACCGCGGCGGCTTGGGCTCCCCGTGGCCGGGCGGAGGAGGGATGGGCGGTCCGCGAATGGGCCGCAACCAAGGAGAAGACACTACACCTCAAGTGCAGAAGCTCCTCGATCCCCCCGACTCGCTCAGTTTCAGCCAGAAGCCCGGCGAAGTGGATCTGATCGACAGTCGCAGCCGCAAAATCGCCTTCTACACCGACGGCCGGACGATCGAAAAAAGCAAGGACAATGAATATCAGGAACTCGGCGCCCGCTGGCAAGACGTCGAACTTGTGTCCGACGAAAAAATCACGAACAACCGCAAGATCACCCGCGAATTTGAAATCGAGCCCGGCGGCGAGCGCCTGTACGAAACGCTACGCATCGACCTCCGCTCCGGATCGCGGGTGACCATTCGCTACGCCTATGACATCATTCCTCCCGAGGACAGACCAAGGCCATAACTTCCGCAGCAGCAAGTATTTCCGTCGCGCCAAGAGTTTAATTCGCGGGCGGTGCAGCTGCGCCTGGCGTGCTAGCGTTCGCCGCACCGGTAGCCCCTCTCAAATATCTGCCGTACCAATCGAGATACCGCTCGTAGCGATCCTTGATATGCGAGGGAGCCTTGAACTCGTGATATTCCCCCGGATAAACCACCAGCTCGGTGGTGCGTCCCAAACTCTTCAGCGCCAGGTACAGCTGCTCGGAGTTGATGATCGGCACGTTCCAATCGACGTCGCCGCCCATAATCAGCACCGCGGCGTTTACGTTCTGCACCGAATTGAACGGTGACAGCTTTTCGTACAGCGTGCGATTTTCCCACGGCTTTCCCAGTTCAAGTTCCCAGTCCTTCTCGTAGATATCGTGACCGTAGTTGCTGATGTACAGAGATTCGCCCGCGCCGGTGATGGCCGCTTTAAAGCGCTTCGATTTGGTGATGCAGTAATTGGTCATGATCCCGCCGTACGACCATCCATTCACTCCCAAACGATCGGGGTCGGAAAGCCCTTGCGCGATGGTGTAGTCCAGTCCCGCCATGTAATCTTCGAAATCCTTGTCGCCCCAATCCGCATAAATCGCTTGGGAAAATTTCTGGCCGTAACCTGTGGACCCACGGGCGTTCGGGGTGATCACCACGTATCCATTCGCCGCGAAGATCTGCGGCTCGAAATTGAATTCGGAATAGAACGCCCACACCGGCCCGCCATGCGGCCGCAAAATGGTTGGATATCGCTTCCCAGGAACGAAATCGGGCGGCTTGTACAGGAAAGCCGATACCGGCGTTGCGTCCTTGCTCTTGTAATGCACGTATTCCACGCTCCCCAGGTGCAGCTGGGCCATCAGCGCATCGTTCACTGACGTCAACCGCCGCGGCGCCGCGCTGCCATCCAGCACGTATACCTCCGGCGGACGCTGGGGATCGCTGACCAGCGCTGCGATCGTTCCCTGTTGCGAAATCGAGAAGGCCGTAACCATCGATCGGAATGGAATCCACCGCTTCACCGGGCCACCCTCCGCCGGGATCGAAGCCACGTTCTGGGTAGCATCGTCTTCCAGAATGAAGACGATCGACTTCCCATCCGGCGAGAATCGCGGGTCGAGCACCCAGCGGTCTAGCGCTTGCGTCAAAACTTTTTCTTCCCCGCCCGCCGCAGGAATCACTGCCAAATGATGCGTCGCGTAATCCAACGCCTTCACATCGACGCGGCTCACAAAGGTGATCCACTTCCCGTCCGGGGACCACGAAGGCGAATGATCCTCTCCCGGATTGGTGGTGACCTGGCGAAGCGTTTTCCCCTGGTCGGTGTTGTCCGCGTCGACGACCCATATATCGGAGTTGTAGTTTCGGTCCGGCTCCGCGGTGCGGTTGCTGGTGAACGCAAGCTGTTTCCCATCGGGCGCCCACGCTGGTTGCGAATCTTCGTAGTCTCCCGATGTCACCTGAGTCATTTTCTTCGTCGCCACATCCAGCACATACAAGTGCGTCCGCCGCCGGTCCAAGTACCCAACTTCATCATCTTTGAAATGCAACCGGTCGATCACCCAAGGCCGCGCGTGCTTGGGCTTGTCCTCATTGGCGTCTTTGCCTTCTTCGCCATCTTTCGCTGCCTCCAGCTCCGCGGGCGTAGGATCGCGCAACACCAGCACCATGCGATCCCCACTCGGGGACCACGCAAAGCTTTTCACGTCCTGCGGTGTATTGGTGAGTTGCTGCGCTTCGCCGCCGTTGCGATCGAGCAGCCAAACCTGTTCCGGCTTCTCATGTCGCCCGGAGATGAACGCCAGATATTTTCCGTCCGGGCTCCATCGCGGACTGGTGGAATCCACGCCGTCCGCGGACACCGGAATGGCAGTACCGCCGGCCACCGGTATCATCCAAATGCGATCGTGGTTTTCGTCCTCTTTCAAATCTTTGGTAGTAACCGTATAGGCGATCCACTTCCCTTCCGGGCTGACCTGCGGATCATCCACATCGCGAATCCGGAAATAGTCGTCCACCTCCAGCTTCCGCGTCGCAGTCGCAGGAGCGACGCTTTGTGCGCGCCCCACCGCAGGCGAAAACAGAACCATTCCGGCAATCCACCAGCACACTCGACCCTTCATCCGTTCCCCCGGGTAATAAAGATCGCACGCAACGTTACCGCTCCAGCCACGCCATTATCCATCTTACTTATTGGGCGTCATAGTCATCTTGGAATAGCACAGCCCGTGCTTATGGCGAATCCAATTGAAATGCTGCGCCCGGTTCACTATCATTTCGCCTCCACAACCTAAGCCATGGCAACCGAATCCGGTGACCTGAAACAAGCATCACCCACCAACCGCGGCGCCATGCGCCAGATCGGTTTTCTTCCGCTTCTCGCGATCTTTTACGGCTACACCGCGGGCGGTCCCTTCGGCTTCGAGGAGATTTTCTCCGGCTCCGGCCCGGGCATGGCGTTGGTCTTTCTCACGTTGGTGCCATTCTTCTGGAGCATTCCGATGTCGTTCGCGTCGGCCGAGCTCAACAGCATTCTTCCGGTTCAGGGCGGCTTCTACCGCTGGTCGCGCGCGGCGTTCGGCGATTTCTGGGGATTTCAGTGCGGTTGGTGGAATTGGGCCGGCACGTTCCTGCTCAACAGCCTCTACGGCGTACTGGTGATGGACTACCTGGCCGACTACCTTCCGTGGCTTACCGGCCCGACGAAATGGCTGGGCGCTTCGCTGGTGCTTTGTGTGCTGGCCTACCTCAACGCGCGCGGAATTTCCGTAGCCGGCTGGCTCTCGGTGGTTCTGCTAGTCGCGGTGCTGATTCCGGTGGTCTGGCTTTGCGTGGTCTCGCTTTTCCATTGGCACTTCAATCCGGTGCTGCCCTTCGTGCCGCCGGGAAAGCCGTCTGGCAGCGTCTTCGGCAAAGGTCTGGCGCTGGCCATGTGGGACTACGCCGGCTACGAGCAGCTATCGAGTGTTACCGGCGAAATGAAGAATCCGCAGAAGACTTTCGTGCGCATCCTGGCCTGGAATACGCCAATGAACATCCTCACCTACACCGTCCCGGTGACGTTGGCGTTGGCGGTGCTCGGCAATTGGCAAGATTGGCAGACCGGCTACATCGTCCCGGCGGCGCGCCAGATCGGCGGCCCCTGGCTGGGAATCTCGATGCTGGTGGCGTCGATGATCGGCACCACCGCGCTATCAAATAGCACCATCCTGTACACCACGCGCATTCCTGCGGCGATGGCCGAGGACGGTTACCTTCCTGCGTGGCTAGGGAAATTGCATGCGCGATTCGGCACGCCGGCGCGGGCCATCGCCGTATCCACGGTGATCTATTGCATCCTGGCAAAATTTCGGGTAGTTGATTTAGTGAACATCTATATCTGGACGCGCATCGCCACATCGTTGTTGACGCTGCTGGCGGCATGGAAGATGCGCAGCAAGATGCCCGACGCTCCGCGAATGTTCCGCATCCCCGGCGGAACGGCAGGCCTCCTCTACATCCTGATTTTCCCGGCGATTCTCTGCGGCGTGAAAGTGTATTACAGCGAGCCGTTCGTCCTGCGCTGGGCCCCGTGGCTACTCGCCTCCGGCCCAATCGCGTACGTAATTCTAAGATGGGGACTAGGACTGCGGCCAAAGCCGATGGAGTCCGCGCCGGGTGGAGGCGATTCGTAACACGAACTTATCGCGTCGGGTCACTTGATTTTTTCGCTAATGGTTTTGGCCTGCAGGAATAGCAGCAGATAATCTGGGCCGCCGGACTTGGAATCGGTGCCGGACATGTTGAAGCCGCCGAAGGGATGCACCCCGCACACCGCGCCGGTGCACTTGCGATTTAAGTAGAGGTTTCCGACGTGAAAATCCTGGCGGGCTTTTTCTAGCTTCTCGGGATTCTCGGAGTAGACTGCGCCGGTTAGACCAAACTCGGTGTCGTTGGCCATGCGCAGCGCATCGTCGAAATCGCGGGCCTTGGTTACTGCCAGCACCGGGCCGAATATTTCTTCCTGGAAAATGCGCGCCTTGGGGCTCACGTCGGCAATCACTGTGGGCAGGATGAAGTAGCCATCCCCATCCGCGGCCGCGCCGCCGGTGAGCAAACGGCCTTCCTTCTTCCCCACTTCGATGTAATCGAGAATCGATTTCATCGCCGCTTTATTGATTACCGGGCCCATGTAGTTCTTGGCATCGGTGGGCGAGCCTACGGTGATCGATCTGACGCGCGGAACTAGTTTCTCGACAAACCGGTCATACACTTTTTCGGTGACGATGGCGCGCGAGCATGCCGAGCACTTCTGACCGGAAAATCCAAATGCCGATGACGCTACGCCATCCACCGCGGCGTCGAGGTCGGCTTCGTCGTCGACCACGATGGCGTCCTTGCCACCCATCTCCAGCACGGTGCGCTTGATCCACACCTGGCCTGGCTGCGCTTGCGCGGCCAGTTCGCTGATCCGCAGTCCGGCTTCTTTCGACCCGGTAAAGGCGATGTAGCGCGTTTTCGGGTGCTTCACCATGGCTTCCCCGGCGGTGCTTCCTGGGCCGGGCAGAAAGCTCACTACGTCGGGCGGCACGCCCGCTTCAAACAAAATATCCACGAAGATGGCCGCGATGGTCGGCGAATCTCCCGAGGGCTTCACCACCGCAGTATTGCCGGCCACGATCGACGCCAAAGTCATGCCGCCCATAATCGCCGCGGCAAAATTCCAGGGGGGGATAATCACGCCCACGCCCAGAGGGATGTAGTGCATCCGATTTTTCTCGCCGCGAACCGGCACCAGCGGCTGGGGTGCGCCCAGGCGCAACATTTCCCGCCCGTAATACTCGGCGAAATCGATCAGCTCGGCCACGTCGCCGTCGGCTTCCGGAAAAGTCTTGCCGATCTCGTAGCACAGCCAGGCCTCCAGCTCGAATTTCCGCCGGCGCATGATTTCCGCCGCGCGGAAAACGCAAGCGACCCGCTCCTCAACCGGAACATATTTCCAGCGTTCAAACGCTTTGGCCGCGGCTTCGATGGCCTGGTTGGCCAGCTCGACGGTAGCCTTCTGAAATACGCCGATCACCTGGTCCGGGTTCGCGGGATTGGTGGAGCGGATTTTTTCGGTGGTGGTAAATTTCTCGCCGCCAATAATCAAGGGATATTCCCGCCCCAGTTGCCCGGCAACCAACGCCAGGGCCGCGTCCGCTGCCTTACGATTTTCCGGCTTGGAAAAATCGACCGGCACTTCATTCTGAAATTCGCTGCGCTCAATCGTGGAAGCGGAAAAATGCATGGATAAAACCCTCCTGAGATTGAAAACATTCTAGCAGGAAGCCCGGCCCGGCACTACCCGCGTACCGAGCAATCCCGATTGCATCCGGTCGAAATTTTGGAGCGAAACCCGATCATTTTCCGGACACGTATTTTTTGCAATTTGCCTGGATTCAGGGGATCTTCTGCCCTTTAGAAGCAAGCACTTGGATGGCCCGTTGCTGGCGGTGCTGCTTATTTAAGGGCAAACCGCCCGTGGCCATCTCGTACAGCACCGCCCCCAACGAGAACAGATCGCTCCGCGCATCCAACTCTCTCGCCCGCACCTGCTCCGGCGACATATACGCCACCGTTCCCATCACGGTGCCCGGACGGGTCAGATGTTCGGCGTCTACTAAACCGGTCTGAGTATCAAGAGACGTCATGTTGCTCGAAGAACTGGCGGTCACGGTGACCTTCGCCAGCCCGAAGTCCAGAATCTTGGCGTGCCCGCGTTTGGTGACGAAAACATTGGCGGGCTTGATGTCGCGGTGCACGATCCCTTCCGCGTGCGCGGCATCCAGGGCGTCGGCGATCTCAATTCCCAACTCCGGCCCTCCTCGGATGGCAACGGCTTGCCGGAAATGCGATGCTTCCGCGTCTGGCCGTCCAGAAACTCCATGGCGATGAACGCGTCGCCATGCTGGTCGTCAATTTCGTAGATGGTGCAGATGTTGGAATGATTCAGTGCGGAGGCGGCCTGCGCCTCGCGTTCGAAGCGGGCGAGAGCCTGCGCATCTTTGGCAATGTCGTCCGGCAGGAACTTCAAGGCGACAAAGCGGTGCAGCTTTACGTCCTCGGCCTTGTAGACCACGCCCATACCGCCGCCGCCTAGCTTCTCGATGATACGGTAGTGCGAGATGGTTTGACCGATCAATGAAGAAGGCCTCTCTGATCTGCGCCATGTTAGGGGCCAAGCTATGCCAAGTCAACATATCGTGAGGGAGTAAACTTTCTGTCGCCGTGTGGGGCAATAAACCACTTCGATGATATGCGCCGTCTGACGCCAGGATTGCGGGCTAGGCCATAACTGCGCAGGGATGGGTGCCGCGATCTACTCCGAGCGCAGGGCCACCACCGGATCGGCTTGGGTTGCACGGCGAGCGGGAAAGTAGCAGGCGACCAAAGCAACGGCTACCACCAGCAAAGAGACCAGCGAAAACGTCAGCGGATCCGCCGCGCTCACTTCGTAGATTAAGCTTCGAAGCGCGCGCGCCAATGCCAGGGCGCAGATCACTCCCAAAAACACGCCGCCCATCGCCAGCCGCATGCCCTCCGAGAGGACCAGGCGAAGCACGTCCCATCGCTGCGCGCCCAGCGCCACGCGCAAACCTAGTTCATGGGCGCGTTGGGTGACCGAGTAGGAGATCACTCCATAAATTCCGATCGCCGCCAGGACGATGGCCAGGCCGGCGAAGAGCCCGATCAAGAAAAAAGTGAAGCGCGGCGTGGATACAGATGCATCCGCGATGTTGTCCATCAGCCGCACGTCGGCCACCGCCAGGGTGGGATCGAGCTTGTGTACTTCCTCGCGCACTATCCCTGCCAACTCACTGGCGTCGCCTTTCGCGCGCACCGCGATGGACATTTTCCGGAACGTAAACGGCTGCTGCAGCATCGGCCACCAAAACGCCGACTCCGCGTGGCTGCTGTCGGCTTTATCCTTCACGTCGCCAACGATGCCGACAATCGTTATCCAATCCTTTTCCTTAGGGTTATCCTCGAACGTGATTCGTGTCCCGATCGGGTCCATGCCCGGCCAATACAGGCGGGCCAGAGCGTCATTAATAATTAGGGTCGCATGCGCATCTTTGTTGTCCGCTGCGGTGAAGTACCTGCCACGGACCAGCGGAATGCCCAGCGCGCGGAAATAATCCGGCGAAGCCAGATGGTAGCGCGCGTGGAATCCTTCACCGGGTGGCGATGTCTTGCCTTCGATGTTGAATCCGGCGTTATCGTCATAACCGGTCCAAGGCACGTCGCTGCCGGCGCCCGCGGTGCTTACGCCGGGAGCAGAACTCAGATTGTTCAACAGCCGATCGTAGAAATGGGAGACCACATCGCCGGTTTTGTAGTCGGCTTCGGGAAGTGCAAGGCTGGCGGTGAGCACATGTTCTGGCTGAAAACCAGGATCGGCGCGAAGCAGATTGACGAAGCTCCGCAACATCAGACCCGCGCCCACCAGAAGTACGCAGGCCAGACTCACCTCGGTCATCACTAAGGCGCTTCGGAGGCGGTGATGACGCACGCTGCCGGTGGCGCCGCGCCCGCCTTCGCGCAGATTCAACTGCAAATCGGTGCGCGAAGTTTGTAATGCGGGGACAATTCCGAAAAGCAGTCCGGTCCCAACGGCGATCAAAAACGTAAAGGCGAAGACGGTGGAGTTCAAATGAATTGTGTCGGCGCGCGGGAAACCGGCCGGTAACAGCGAAACCAGCACTTTGACAAAGCCCGCCGCGAGCGCAGCTCCCAGGCCGCCTCCCAGCAGCGCGACGAATATACTTTCCGTCAGCATCTGGCGAATCAAGCGCGACCGCGGCGCGCCCAGCGCCGATCGTACCGCGATTTCGCGCTGCCGGGACGCCGCTCGTGCCAGCATCAGATTCGCTGCGTTGGCGCAAGCGATCAGCAGCACCAGTGCTACCGCTCCGAGCAATACCAGCAGCATGCGCTGGCTGGGGCCGACGATGGTTCGATACACCGGAATCGCCAAAATCTTCCAACCGGCATACATACCCGGATACTCGCGTGTAATTTGCGCCATGAGCGTGTTCAGCTCGCTTTGACCTTGTTCGGCCATCACTCCCGGTTTGAGCCGTGCAATGCCCTCGACGTAATGCGCACCTCGCTGCGCGGGATTTCCCTCGAATGTGAACGGCCACCACGCATCTACGGTGTCGCCGTGGGCGACGGGCTGGTATTCGTTCCCCGGATGATCGGTGCGCGGCGGCATCACCCCCACCACGGTAAAGGGCTCATTGTCGAGGATTACCTTCCGGCCGATAATGTCGGGCGCCGCGGCAAATTCGCGTCGCCACAGCCGGTCACTGATGATCACCACCTTGTCGTTCCCCGGCAGTTCGTCTTTCTCTTCAAATTCACGTCCGCGCTCAGGCTGAAGGCCCAGCACGCGAAAATATCCGGAGGTCACCAGGAAGGCGCTCAGCCTCACCGGTTGGCCCGCTTGACCCGGTTGCCCTGCACCCGAGAGCTGCAGGTCATGGTGGGTGAACGCAGCCATGCCTTCGAAGGAATGATTTCTGGACCGGAAATCCCTGAAGTCGAACGGGTTCATCGGGAAATGGGGATAGTCTTGATTCGAATAAAAAATTCGGACGATGCGATTCTGCTCCGGGTACGGCAGACGCTTCAGCAGCACGCCATCGATCACGCTGAAAATCGCGCTGTTCGCACCGATGCTCAGCGCCAGCGTGAGCACCATCACCAGCGCGAACCCAGGACTCTTCGCGAGTGTCCTCGCGGCATAGCGCAGATCTTGCCAGAAGTCCTCGAGGTAGTTTGTGCGGCGCATGTCGCGGCAGTTCTCCTGGATCTGGGTGACTCCACCCAAGCGGCGTAACGCTGCTTCGCGTGCTTCTACGGGAGACATCCCGCGCGCCATGTTCTCTTGCGCCTGCTGCTCCACGTGGAAACGCAACTCCTTGTCCAGTTCTTGGTCCACGCGGCGGCGCTTGAATATCGTCCGCAACCGCATCCGAACCACCCTCCACCAGCGCCGCTCTTGCATTCCATTTTCTCGCATGCCCGCTCCTACACCATATCGATCACTAGGCCAACCGCACTCGACAGTCGTCCCCACTGCTCCAATTCCTTCGCCAATTGGGTCCGCCCAGCCCGAGTCAGTTCGTAGAATTTTGCCTCGCGCCCGGTCTCGGTAGTGCGCCAGGCGGCGCGGATCCAGCCTTGTTGTTCGAGCCGATGCAGCGCTGGATACAGCGCCCCTTGGGTGATCTGCAACGCGTCATGGCTGACCTGCTCGATGCGCTTGGCAATCGCCCAGCCGTGCTTGGGCTCGAGCGAGAGGGTCTTCAAGATCAGCAAATCCAGGGTGCCTTGAATCAAACTGGACGGCTTGCTCATAGCATCTCCCTCAACACCTAATTAATCTACAATAATACCTAAGCCGATTACAATCGATCCCTTTGTCACTGAACTGGGGAAAGGCATCGAGTGATCTGAAACTTCGGGAGGCGGATGTTCTGGGTGTGGTGCGGATGGGGAGTGGGGCTTTACGTGACCTTACTCGATCAACTTCCGCAGCCTTCAGTGCTGCGAAGGGTGCGCCACCACCTGCAGATCAAAATCGGAACAGCCGGGTGCTCGAACCTAATGTTTGATGTCCTTCAGAATTTCGCGCGCCGCGTTTGATCCCGCGCCGCCGGTCATGCCCGCTCCCGGATGGGTTCCGGAGCCGCACATGTACAGCCCGCGAACGGGCGCACGATAGCGCGCGTATCCAAGTATGGGACGCATCGTGAAAATCTGGTCCAGCGCCAGTTCGCCATGGAATGGATGCCCGCCGGTCAATCCAAACTGGGTCTCCAAATCCTGCGGCGTAAATAGTTCGTGCCCGACGATTCGCTCCGGCAGATCCGGCGCGTAGGCAGCCAGGGTCTCGACGATGGTATCCGCGAGCGCGCTGCGCTGCGTCGACCAATCCCCTTCCCGCAATCGATACGGCGCGAACTGCATGTACACCGACATCACGTGTTGTTCCGCGGGCGCCAGCGAAGGATCCAGAATCGAAGGGATAGTCACATCCAGATAGGGCGCGCGCGAAAACTCGCCGTACTTCGATGCGTCGAATGCCTTTTCCAAATAATCGATGTCCGGGGCAATGTGAATGCGCCCAGCCAGCGCGCTCGACGCGCCATTTAAAGAGAGCGCGCTCGCGGCGGAAATTCCCCGCAACGCGGTGAACGACGGCAGCCCGTCCAGCGCCAGATTCATTTTCGCGGCCACGCCATTGGAACGGTAGTGCTGCATCTTCACCACGAACCCGGGCGCGAGATGCACCGGATCGATCAGCTTCAAGAATGTGCGCCGCGGATCGGCGCCGGAAACCACCGTAGTCGCGGAAATTTCCTCGCCGCTGGCCAGCACCACTCCGGTAACCGCGCCATCCTTCACGCTGATCTGCGCCACATCGGCGCCGGAGCGAATTTCCGCACCTTCCCGCCGCGCCGCATCCGCTAGCGCCTGCGCCAGCGCGCCCATTCCGCCTCGCGGAAACGCCGAAGTCCCCGCCGGATGCGGATCACCGGCCACGCGCAACAGCAAGAGCGTGGTGCTTCCCGCCGACCACGGCCCCAGCGCCGCACCAAAAATTCCGCGCGCAGCGATGGCCGCCCGCAGCGCTTCCGTCTCGAAAAATTCCGACGCTAGATCCGCCACCGCGGTTGGACCCCAACGGATCAGGCGCATCATGTCCTTCTTGCCAAGCTTGCGCAGCTGCCACCCGGCGCCCGCCAAATTCCACAGATCCGACACGCCCGGTTTTGCGATGTCCGGCGGGGTCATCGCCAGCAATTGCTGCAGCAGCGGAGACATTTTCGCGAGGGTGTCGCTGAACTCGCGATACTTCAGCGCATCGGTTTTCGAGAATTTTTCAATCTGGCTGGCGGATTCGCCCACATCGCGGAAAAGCGTCAGGCTGCGCCCATCCGGCAACGGGGCAAACAGGCGTACCGGCGATTCCAGCATGTTCAATCCGTGCCGCTCGAGCTGCATGTCGCGAACTATGGAAGCATCGAGCGGTCCGCAAGCGTGGGCTAGCGTCGAACACTTGAAGCCCGGGTGAAACTCGCCGGTAGTCGCCGCGCCGCCCACCACGTCGCGCCGTTCCAGCACCAGAGGCTTGAAGCCGGCCTTGGCTAGATAAAAGGCGGCGACCAGCCCGTTGTGACCCGCTCCAAGAATGATGATGTCACGCGCGCGGGCCATGGGTCAGCTTGCCTTCTTATCTTTCAGGATTTCCATTGCCGCCAGACGTCCCGGTGCGCCCATGATGCCGCCCCCCGGATGGGTGGCCGACCCGCACATATAAAGGTTGTCGATCGGAGTGCGATAGCGGGCCCAGCCGGGCACCGGGCGCAGGAAAAACAATTGTTCGAGCGAAAGCTCGCCCTGAAAGATGTTGCCCTCGGTGAGCCCGATGCTGCGTTCGATATCCAGCGGAGTGATCACCTGGCGGCCGACGATCAAGCTCTTCAGATTGGGAGCGTATTGCGAAATCGTGTTCACCACGGTATCGCCAAAAGCTTCGCGCTGCTCATCCCAATTGGTCCCGGGCTTCAATTTGTACGGCGCGTATTGGACGAAGCAGGAGAGCACGTGCTGCCCCGGCGGCGCCACCGAGGGATCCGTCAAGCTGGGAATCACCATGTCGATGTACGGCCGGCTGGAAAATTCGCCGTATTTGGCCTGGTCGTAGGCGCGTTCCATGTATTCCATGCTCGGCGAAATCGACATCGCCCCGCGCAGATGCCGACCGCTCCCCGGCAGGCAGGTAAATTCCGGCAAGCCGCTCAGCGCCAAATTCACTTTGCCGGACGATCCCCGGTATTTGTAGCGGCGCACTTCTTCGACGAATTCCGACGGCAGGTCCTTCTTGTTCATCAATTTCAAGAAGGTAAGATTGGGATCGACGCTCGAGGACACCACCGAAGCCTGAATTTCCTCTCCGGTGCTCAGCGCTACACCGGTGGCCCGACCGTCCTTAATCATGATTTGACCGACCGATACCCCGGTGCGGATCTCGACTCCCGCTTCGCGCGCCGCCGCTCCGATGGCATCGGAAATCGCGCCGGTACCACCGCGGCTGAATCCCCAGGAACGGAACGCGCCGTCAATTTCACCCATGTAGTGGTGGAGCAAAACGTACGCGGTGCCCGGCGAGCGAATTCCCAGAAACGTGCCGATGATTCCGGAAGCCGACATCGTCGCTTTCAACACGTCGGTCTCAAACCACTGGTCCAGGAAATCGGCGGCGCTCATGGTCATGAGCTGCACCAGGTTGTACATATCCTCGTACGGCAGCGACTGAAAGCGCCGCCCCAGAAAGAGCATCTTTTTCAAATCACGCGGATCGAGGGTGGTGGGATCGGGCGGCACCATCCCCAGAATCGGCTTCACGAAGCGGCACATCTGCACCATCGATTTCCCGAATTCCTGGTACGCTTCCGCATCCACTTTCGAGTGCCGCTCGATCTCTCGGCGCGTCTTGCCGTGATCGTTCACCCGCCACAGATAATCCCCGCTGGGCATCGGCGTGAATGTACCGTCTAATGGCAGAATTTCCAGTCCGTGACGCGGTAAGTCCAGATCGCGAATGATTTCAGGGCGCAGCAGCGACACCACGTAGGAGAAAACGGAGAATTTGAAGCCCGGGACGATCTCTTCGGTGCATGCAGCGCCGCCCAAGACGGAGCGCTTCTCTAGCACCAGCACTTTCTTGCCGGCCTTGGCGAGATAGGCGGCCGTCACCAGGCCGTTATGCCCGCCGCCGATGATGATGGCGTCGTACCGCATGCGTTCGAGTGTCTTTCTCTCTGGCTTTCGCGCCGGGAGTCGGAAGAATTCCCTATGCGGACCGCCGACGTGCCCGCGCTTCGTAACTTCGAGCGCCACGCGCGGCGGCACATCTTACAAGCTTCCAGCGCTATCCTACAACAGGCAGTCGACGCCGTCGCCGATGACCTTAGGTCACCACCTCTTCGCTGCGCACATCCCGGCAGCCGCTCCCAACCGCTTGCCGGCGCAAGGCCTCGAGGCGCGTTCCACCAAAGATAGTTGGCGCCGCCGGGCAATCCAAAGCACTTCGAATCAATTACAGAACAATTTTTGTTCGTTCCGGCTTTAGATCACACGGTTATGGCGGGGGACGACCGACAAACGCGGCCCAAAAATACTTCCTGTATTTGATAGGGAGAGCTTTGGTTGCCTACCGGCCACAACCATTTTTTAAAGGATTTGAGGAGACGTCGGAGCGTGCCTCGTTACCCTTTCCGAGGCGATAAACGAGGCAGTGTTCGTTTCCTCTTTTGAGGTAACCTCGCGCGCATCTCCAAAACTGAGGTAGCACCGGTGCGTGATCCAAAGATGGTCACCCTTATTTCACTCGCACTCGGGCCCAGCGCTGGCCATCTTGGAGGTCAAGTTGGCGACGATGAAAGTTCCGCGGTGCTTTGCGTGGTCTGAAATCACAATCCGCAATTGAGTCATTACAAAGGTGTCGCCAAATTCCATCGACATCTCGATCGTAACGCGGGCGGAGGATATGGTTCAGCAAGCGAATCTCTTCGTTGGCTTCCTCAGTACTCCGGATCTCTTCTTCGCTTTTTCCAGCCTGCCGCAAAATCTGGCTTGGATCGATGAGTATCGAACTACCATGAGGATCTTCCCGTTCTGCACAATTTTGGTGCAGCCAGTCCGCAATCGGGCCTCGGATGCCCCTGATCATTGACCCCGCATGTTCCAAAATCTCGATCTCTCGCTCGGAGAGAACTGTGGCGTCGGCCTGTTTGCGCGTCGAAATGCTATTCTCATCTCGGCGGATCACATCCTCAATCAAATCTTTTTGCGAGCCCTTTCCTTTAAGAAGGCCGTAGATTCCGGTGACAATCGGCCCTTGGTCCAAAGAAGCGAAGGGATCACCGTTGATCGGTTTGCCCCGATTGATCAACGCCGACCTGTCGGCGTAATAGAGCGCCGTGAGAAGGACGAACATGCTTGCGGTGGCCCCGATGGCTTTCTTCATGTCGAAATCGAGCAGCATATTCCCAGGCGAAGCTAAAGCGAACCTCCGCACGATACTATCAAATTTTGAAGTGCCCACCATTATCATCGGCAATTTCGCGGCCATCGTGGCAGACACGAACTGGGTGCAGCGGGCATAGCACAATTCCTACACGCGCAACCGCGTTGTTTTCTTGCAGCCGGTGCTCGCGACAAACTATAATTCGCGCGGTCCCACTGGTGTTTCGTCCGGGCAGGAGCTTAGCCTGCCACCCGCGATGTAGCTCGGAAAGGAAGTCTCTCTGTGCCTATCGGAACCGCCGTACATGACAGAACCTTCAAACTGTGCGAGAGCCTGAATTTTCGCGAGTGGTCGGGCTACTACGCGGTCAGCGTCTACGAGATGCACCACGAGCACGAATACAACGCCATTCGCAATTCGTCCGCGCTGATCGACGTCAGCCCGCTTTACAAATATCGGGTCACCGGAAAGGACGCGACTAAATTCGTCAATCGGGTGATCACCCGCGACATTCAAAAAGTTTCCGTGGGCCAGGTGATCTACTGCTGCTGGTGCGACGAAGAAGGAAAAGTAATCGACGACGGGACGATTACCCACCTCGATGAAAACGACTATCGCTGGACCGCCGCCGATCCCAGTCTGCGCTGGTTCCGCCAGAACGCCCTCGGCCTGCAAGTTTCCATCGAAGACATTTCTGCTGAAGTGGCCGCCCTCGCGTTGCAGGGCCCCACTTCCGGCCGCCTGCTGATGAGCTTGGTGGGTCCTGAGATTGCCGACCTGAAATATTTTCGGTTCACACGCGCAAAAATCGCCGGAGTGGACGTCGATATTTCCCGTACCGGCTACACCGGCGACCTGGGCTACGAAATCTGGATGCCCTGGAACGAAGCTCCCCAGGTGTGGGACGCGTTGATGGCTGAGGGCCGCCAGTTCGATATCCACCCCGCCGGAATGCTCGCGCTGGACGTCGCACGCATTGAAGCCGGCCTGATTCTGATCGAGGTGGATTTTTTCAGCAGTAAGAAAGCGATGATCGAAGCGCAGAAGTATTCTCCCTACGAGATTGGCCTGGGCCGGCTGGTGAATCTGAACAAGGAATATTTCATCGGCCGCGCCGCCCTCGAAGAGGAAAACCGCCGCGGACCTCAGCGCGCGCTGGTGGGCTTGGACATCGACTGGCCGGACATCGAAAATCTGTACGACTCGATCGGCCTCGCGCCGCAGGTAGCCAGCACCGCCTCGCGCGTTGCGGTGCCGGTGTACGCCGCGCATGGACGCCGCCAGGCCGGTAAGGCCACCTCCACTACCTGGTCGCCCACGCTCAAGAAAATGATCGCGCTGGCCAGTGTCGATCGCGATCATTCCGCCAACGGCACGGAGTTGCGCATCGAGATTACCGTTGAAGCCGTTCGCCACAACGGACGAGCCATCGTGCGAGAATTGCCCTTCTTCAATCCCGCTCGAAAAACTGCGACTCCCATTGAGTGAACTTCTTGAATGAACGCCGGCTCACGGCCGGAGGAAACGCGCCCGGCAGTTCGCGTAACGCCATCGCCCTGCCAATCTGGTTCCAGCGCCAACCGGGCCCCGCACTATACTTGAGCAATGCGAAAGGGAGGATCGAGTATGCCAACACCAAGACCAGCAGGCGGGGCGGCGTCACCATGGCGACGCCAGCGCTTTAAGACGATTCCCGGCGCCGCACGTTCTCTGCTGGTCCTCGCCGCTGCACTTTTTTTCCTCCCATCCCTTTCCATGGCCCAATCCGCCGCTCCGGGCACCGCCGGTGCGCCTCCTGTCTGCCCGCCGAAAGCGCGGGTCGACGATGTTCGCGAAGACATTCACGGAACCACCGTCGCCGATCCCTATCGCTGGCTCGAAAACCAAACCAGCCCCGAAAGTCGCGCTTGGATCGACGCCGAAAATCAGTGCACCAAACTAGCGCTGGACGGCCTGCCGCAACGCCCCGCATTGCAAAAGCGCCTCGGCGAACTGATGAGAGTCGATTCCCCCGGAATCCCGGTGGAGAGAAATGGCCGCCTCTTCTTCATGTATAAGGAGCGCACCTCGGATCTGGGCGTCCTGTACTACCGCGACGGCCTCACCGGCAAAGACCACCTGCTGGTGGACCCGCAAACGCTCAGTCCCGATCATTCCATCAATGTGACGCTGGAAGGCGTTTCGCAAGATGGCAAATACGTGTACTACGGTCTGCGCCAGGGGGGGCGCGACGAAGTTAGTGTCCACATCAAGGACGTTGACACCCTCCAGGATCTAAAGGACATCCTGCCCTCCGCCGATTATTTCGGCATTGCCCCGCTGCTCGATAACAGCGGGCTGTACTACTCCCGCGCCACGTCCACGGGTCCTCGCGTTTACTTGCACACCTCCGGCAGCGATCCTGCGCAGGACCAGGAAATCTTCGGCGCCGGGTACGGGACCGATAAAATCATCGGCGTAGATCAATCCGAAGGCGGGACCTACCTGCTGATTACGGTTGCCTACGGTTCCAGCTTCGACCATACCGAGATTTACACCCAGGATCTTCGCCGCCACGGTCCGTTGGTTCCGATCGTCAAGGATATCGTCGCAGGCTTTGCCGGCGACGTTGCCGGCGACACCCTGTACCTGTATACCAACTGGAATGCCCCGCAAGGGCGGGTAATCGCGGTTGACCTCACCCATCCCCGCCGCGAACATTGGCGCGACGTGATTCCCGAGGGCGATGCGCACCTGGAAGCCGCCATCCTGAGCGGCGGCAAAATCGTCGCGCTATATACCCATCAGGCCGCGTCGACGCTAAAGATCTTCGATGCCGACGGCTCGCACGGGCGCGAAATTCCGCTCCCCGCACTGGGCAGCGTGTTCGCTGTGAACGGCCGGTGGTCGAGCGCCAATCTCTTTTTCGGATTTGAGTCCTTCGCCTACCCACCAGCGGTTTTTTACACAGCTACCGCCGGAGCAGCGCCGCCCAGCGCATGGATGAAATCCAGCGTGCCCATCCGCAGCGAGGATTATGTGGTCACCCAGGTCTACTACGAATCCAAAGACCGCACCCGCATTCCCATGTTTATTTTCTACAAGAAAGGATTGCGTACCGACGGCAACAACCCCACCCTGATAACTGGGTATGGCGGTTTTGCGGTCAGCGAGACACCTTCATATAAGGACTACGCCGTCGCCTGGGTCGAACAGGGCGGCGTGTTCGCCGTACCCAACATGCGCGGAGGCGGCGAATTTGGCGAAGCCTGGCACCACGCAGGCATGCGCGAGAACAAACAAAACGTTTTCGACGATTTCATCGGCGGCGCCCAATATTTGATCGACCACAAATTCACCAGTCCGGATCACCTGGCCATCTGGGGACGCAGCAACGGCGGACTTCTGGTCGGCGCAGCGCTAACCCAGCGCCCCGATCTTTTTCGCGCCGTCATTTGCGGTTATCCCTTGCTGGATATGCTGCGCTACCAGAAATTCATGGACGGTCCTTACTGGGTTCCGGAGTACGGATCGGCGGACCAGCCCGATGCGCTCAAATGGCTGTACGCCTATTCGCCGTATCATCACGTCGAAGACGGCCGAAAATATCCTGCGGTTCTGTTCATTACCGGCGATGGAGACACCCGCGTGGCTCCGCTGCACGCACGCAAGATGACCGCTCGCCTGCAAGCCGCCACAATTTCCGGCCTGCCGGTGCTGCTGATGTACGATACCCAGGCTGGCCACTCCGACGAAGGTTCCGTCGAAAAACAGATTGTCGAATACACCAATTTTCTGGCCTTTCTCGATTGGCAGTTAAACATTACGGCTAACTAAGGGAAAAATATGGGCCTCATGAAGCGACCGAACCACGGGTGGCTGATCGCATTACTGCTATCGATGGCATTACCGTTCACCGCCGCGCGGGCGCAGACGCAAGCGTCGAAAAACGGCTCCGGTACGATCCAATTGGCTGTGGACGCCACCCGCGTCCGCCAGAAAATTATCCACGCCACGCTGAAAATTCCGGCGCGGCCCGGTCCGCTCACTCTTTACTATCCCGCGTGGATTCCCGGCGATCATGCTCCAGATAATCCCATCGCCGATCTGGCCGGACTGAAATTCAGCACCGGTGGCAAGACCATCCCGTGGCGGCGCGACCTGGTCGACATGTTCGCCTTCCACCTCGAAATTCCCGCGGGCGCCGATTCCCTCGACGCCGAACTCGATTTCCTGCTAGCGCAGCCCTCCGCTGGTTTCGCTGCCGGCGCGTCTTCCACCGCGCAGCTCGCCCTTGTTAGTTGGAACAACGTCGTGCTGTATCCCAAAGGCCTTCCTGCCGACCAAATTACATTCGCCGCCAGCCTGAAACTCCCTTCCGGATGGAGGTTCGGCACCGCGCTGCCCATCGCTACACAAGCCGGGGACGACATCGAATTCATCCCTGTCTCGCTCACCACGCTTATCGATTCCCCGGTGATCTCTGGTAATTATTATCGCGCGATCAAGCTGACCCCCGGCCAGACTCCCTCCCACGAAATCGATATGGCAGCCGATAGCGCAGCAGCTCTGGAGATGCCCGCGGACATGCAGGCGGACTACAAGCAGCTCGTCGCCGAGACCGGGAAACTCTTCGGCGCGCGCCATTACCGCGACTACCACTTCCTGCTCACGCTCAGCGACGACGTGGCCCACTTCGGACTCGAGCATCACGAATCGAGCGACAACCGCACTGACGAACGCTCCTTGGTTGACGACGACCTGCGCCTGCAGTTCGCTACCCTGCTCCCGCACGAATTCGTGCATTCCTGGAACGGCAAATACCGCCGGCCCGCGGACCTCGCCACCCCCGACTACAACACTCCGATGAAGACCGATATGCTGTGGGTCTACGAAGGGCTCACCGAATATCTGGGCAGCATCCTCACCGCGCGAAGTGGACTGTATCTTCCCGCCGAATGGCGCGAGGAGCTGGCGTATCTGGCCGCCACTTTCGATAATCGCGCTGGCCGCACCTGGCGCCCTTTGCAAGACACCGCCGACGCCGCCCAGCTTCTCTATTTCGCCTATCCCGCGTGGGAAGATTACCGGCGCAGCACCGATTACTACGACGAAGGGTTGCTGATCTGGCTGGACGTGGACACCACCATCCGCCAGCTTACCAACGGCCAAAAATCCTTGGATGATTTCTGCCGCGCATTTCACGGCGGCGCCGGAGGGCAACCCGAGCTCAAGACCTACAATTTCGAAGACGTGGTCGCCGGGCTCAATGCCGTTGCGCCCTATGATTGGACAAAATTTCTTCGCACTCGCCTGGATTCTACTTCCCCCCGCGGACCGCTCGGGGGCATCGAAAATGGCGGCTGGAAACTGGTTTACAACGATCAGCCCAATCGCTTCATCGACAACAAAGCTGACGCCAAGCGCCTGCTCGACGAAACCTTCTCCGTCGGCATGGTGGTCGATTCAGACGCCATCGTCCGCGACGTTCTCTACGGTGGCCCTGCCTACAACGCCGGCGTCGGCCCGCTAATGAGAATTGCCGCCGTCAACGGCCAGCAATTTTCACCTGACGTGCTCGACGACACTCTTCTAAAATCCAGCACGTCGCAGGATCCACTCGTCCTATTGATGACCAACGGCAACTATTTCCAGACCGTCTCCATCGACTACCACCGCGGCTTGCGTAATCCCCATCTGGAACGGGTAAACTCTAAACCCGATCTGCTCGACGAAATTATCCGGCCGCGGGCGCCGGTTCCGGGGTCGGTCCCCGATGAAACCACGTCCGCCGCAAAATAGGACTGCGCCAATGCGACAAAAACTCTGGTTGGCATTCGGAATTCTGCTAGTGATCGCGGGCATCGCTGTGCTGATTCATCCGCGCATTCGCTTTCGCACCAATCACCGGGAGGTGCGCATCGGCTCGCTCAAAGCCATTGAAGAAACCAGTCGGATCCTTCCCATTCCCAGAATTGCCGGAGCCTTGGTCGTCGCCTCCGGCCTGTTGCTGACGGCATCGGCATTCCGAAAGTAGTTCTTGGCCGTCGCCGAGCGCCACATACTCTGGTTTACGTGCGGGGGTTTTAACTTCAGGTTCACGGTTCGACGCTCTTATCTTTTCCGGGTGCCCATTTCTTCCCCGGTTTTGGGAAGAGTGGGTGTTTTGACTTACGTTCTGCGCTTGGTGCGGATCGTCAAAGATTGACGGAGGTTTACGAATGAGCAATGCACCGATGGAATTTCGCAGGCGCAGCCGGTGGTTCGCGTGTAGTTCCACGGCAATGCTGTTCGCGGTCGCCGCCCTGGCCGCGATCTTCGCCGCGCCGCGCGCCTGCGCGCAGGCGTCCAAGCGCCCAGTTACTGTGGATGATCTCCTGGCCATGCATCGGCTCAGCGATCCGCAGATATCTCCGGACGGCAAATGGGTTGCGTACTCGGTGGCCAGGCCCGACGTACCCGCCAACCGCATGGGCAAAACAATTTGGCTGGTTGGAATCGAAGGCGGCACGCCCCGGGAATTGACCGCCGCGGGCGAGCGCCCACGATGGTCGCCTGACGGCAGCAAGATCGCGTTTCTCAGCACCGCCAACGGCGCCAGCCAGATTGCATGGATCACGCTCGACGCTCCCAGCGAACCTCATCCGCTCACTTCCCTTCCCGCCGGCGTCGATAACGAACTCTGGTCGCCCGATGGCAAGTCCATCGCTTTCGTTTCCCACGTCTACCCGGACTGCGCGGACCAAACCTGCAACGCCCAGCGCGACGGCGAAAAGGCGAATAGCAAAATCCACCCTCGGGTTTACGATCGCCTGCTCTTTCGCCATTGGAATGCCTGGTGGGACGGTAAGCGCAGCCATCTCTTCGTAATTCCCGCCGCCGGCGGCGCCCCGAAAGATCTCACCCCGGGCGCCGATTACGACGTGCCGCCCTTCACGCTGGGCAGCCCGGAAGCCATCGCGTTTTCTCCCGACAGCAAGGAAATCTGCTTCACCGCAAATTCCGATCGCAACCAAGCTACCAGCACCAACGGCGATCTTTTCACCGTTCCTGCGGATGGCTCGAGCGCCCCGGTGGCAATCACCACCAATCCCGGAGACGACTGGGGGCCGGTCTATTCACCCGATGGAAAATACATCGCCTACCTCGCCCAGCTACAGCCTGGCTACGAAAGCGATCGCTGGCGGTTGATGCTTTACTCGCGAACGGACCGCAAGCACATCAACCTCACCGAAAAACTCGATCGCAGCATCGGCAACTTTCTCTGGACTCCCGACAGCCACAACATCTATTTCCGGTCCGAAGAGCATGCCGAGATTCCCATCTTTGAAATTAGCGCTAGCCCATCGAGCGCCGCGCCGGGGTCGGCGCCGGCCGTGAAAACGATTCTGAAAGACGCCGCCTATCCGGATTTCCAACTGAGCTCCGACGGAAAAACTCTGGTATTCACCCGCAGCACGCTGGCCGTGCCCGCCGCACTGTTCACCTCCGACGCAAACGGTGGCAACGTCCGCGAGATTGCGCAGCCCAACGCGGCGCTTCTTTCGCAGCTCGATCTCGCCCCCGCCGAACCTTTCTGGTTTGCGGGCGCTGGTGGCTCTCAAGTGGAAGGACTGCTGCTGCGTCCGCCGAATTTCGATGCCCACAAAAAATATCCCATGCTTCTGCTGATCCACGGCGGCCCGCAAGGCGCCTGGCCAGATGAATGGAGCTATCGCTGGAACGCGGAAGTCATGGCCGCGCCTGGATACGTGGTGGTCATGATCAATCCGCGCGGGTCTACTGGCTACGGCTCGCGCTTCACCGAAGAAATCACCCACGATTGGGGCGGGAAGGTTTACACCGACCTGATGAATGGCGTCGATGCGGCCGTCGCGAAATATCCGTTCATCGATGGATCGCGGCTCGCCGCGGCCGGCGGCTCGTTCGGCGGCTTCATGATCGATTGGATCGCCACCCATTCCGGCCGCTTTAAATGCTTGATCAGCCATGCCGGTCCGTACGATGCCCGCAGTATGTACGCAACGGAGGAGCTGTGGTTCCAGGAATGGGAATATGGCGGAACGCCGTGGGAACATCCCGAACTCTACGACAAATGGTCGTCGGAAAAATTCGCCGGCGCCCTCGGAAAATTTAAAACGCCCACGCTAGTCATCGGCGGCGAACTGGATTTCCGCATCCCGTACACCCAGGAGTTGGAATTTTTCACCGCGTTGCAGCGCCAGGGGGTGCCATCCAAACTGGTGATCTTTCCCGACGAAGGCCACTGGGTGCTGAAGCCGCAAAACAGTCAATTTTGGTATCACACCTTTCAAGATTGGCTGGCGACTTACCTAAAATAGAACCACACCGTTAGCAATAGTTATTGAAGTGCGGCTCTATGGTTCGACGCCTTCATCCCTTCCGGGGGCCCCACTCTTCCCGCTTTCCGGGAAGGGGGGTGGGCGTTTAGATCTCCGCGACTCAAACTCAAACACGAACTCGTCGTAGCTTCTACAACGCGCTCTGGTACACGCGCAGCGTAGCTTCTACCATCACCGAATCGCTGAAGTTTTGTTCCACCCGTAACCGCGCCGCCTTTCCGAGGCGCGCCGCGTCTCGGAAATCCGCCCACTCCGACCAAGTCCGCACCAGGCCTGCCTCGAATTCCCCCGCCGTTCCAACCGGCAGCAGAATCCCGTCGCGCCCATTCTGAATTATTTCCGGCACCGCCCCGCTAGCGGCGGCGACGCACGGCAATCCGTGCGCCATGGCCTCCAACAACGACGAGCCCAACCCTTCCTCAAGTGCCGGAAACAAGAACACATCCAGCGCCCGGTAGATTTGCGATACCTGTTCCACGAATCCCGCGAAAATCACGCGGCTCTCGATTTTTAGTGCGCGCGACAGTTCTTCCAACTCCCTCCGCCGCGGTCCGTCCCCCGCAAAAATCAACCGGCACCCAGGCCGCCGCGCCAGCATCTCTGGCAGCGCGCGCAACAGCGCTTCATGGTTTTTTCCCGGAACCAGATGCGCCACATATCCCAGCAAAATTTCGTCGTCCGCAATGCCCCAGCCGCGCCGCGCTTCGCCGCGCGCCGCCGCGTTGGAAAGGTCCGGCACGCGCACACCGTCGTAGACCACCGCCACGCGCTCCGCGTTCATTCCCGAAGCGATCAGCTTTTCAGCCACCAGCCGCGAAACCGCAATCAGCCGTCGCGCCGCACGGTAGCGCGCCAACGCCACCGGGCTGCCATGCAAAGGAGCAGCAATCCGCCGGTGCGCGATCAGCGCCGCCGCGCGAAACGCCCGCCCAAGCCATGCCGCCGTGAGCCCATGCGGATCGTGCGCGTGTACGATCTCGAACCCCGACCCCGCAACCAGCCGGCGAATTATCCGCGGCCCTGCCCAGGGCCATAGCCGCGCTGGCTGCGCATGCACCACGATTCCTGCCGCTCGGGCCCGCTCCGCCAGCGGGTTCTCTTCGATCGCCAGCAGCTCGGCGCGATGCCCGCGCGCGCCAAGGCCTTGCAACAGCAGCAGCACTTGACTCTGCCCGCCACGCCAGTCCGGCCGCGTGTCCACATGCAGCACATTCATTCGATCGCACTCCGTGCACCGAACAACGTTTCCCTCTTTACCCTTGTACCTCTGCATCCGCGCGACCAAGCGCGCCTATCGAGGCTCAGCGTCGTTGGGTGGCGCGGCGGAGAGGCTCGCATCCAGATAACGATTTCCAGCGCGGCCCTATTTCCACTAATATCAATATTTTAGAGCTTGATCCAAAACCTCCGCCGGCCATTGCCACCAGTGCACCGCGCTTGGCAACAAAGTGCTGGACTCCGCAACTTGCTTATGCTACTCTGCCATTGCGTTTGTTGCTCTTGTAAAACCTTTAGATTCGAAGAAGGGGCTGCAAGCAAAAACTGCTTGCGGCCTTTTTTGTTGTACGGACAGAGGCACTTGCTTCGAGACTGGTTTCCAGCCCCGAAGTCAGGAACGTGAAGCGCAAATAGCTTAAATCAAAAGAGGAACATCAGTGAAAGAACAAGGAACAGTAAAGTGGTTCAATGCTACAAAGGGATTCGGATTCATTCAGCGCCAGACCGGCGAAGATGTTTTCGTTCACTTCTCGGCGATTTTGGCCGATGGCTACAAGTCGTTGAACGAGGGTCAGGCCGTTGAATTCGAAGTCACCAAGGGACCAAAGGGTCTCCAGGCATCGAACGTCACTAGCCTCTAGTCCTACCACACGCGGGTCTCGCCGATAACGGCGGGACCCGCGTTTTTTATTTCCGCCCACAATTTCTCCCCCGTGCGGTTCCCAGCTTACCCATAAATCCCAAAAGAGAACGGGAAGTATCGACGAAGCTCTTCATCTTCCTCACCGTACTAAAATCGACGTCGTACATCCTCTCAATTTCCAAATGGGCCACGATGCGAAATCAGCTGCGCATTCGGAAACCATGGAGTCGCTCACACGACTTAGCCGGTGTTGTGCAATCCGGCGGCGATGCCGTTGATGGTGGCGCCTAGCGCGTAATCCAGGGCGTCGGTGCGTTCGCCGGAGCGCTTGCGCTGCAGCAGATCTACTTGAATCAGACTCATCGGATCCACGTAGGGATTGCGGAGCCGGATCGATCGGGAGAGCACCGGATTATTCTCGAGCAGCTGCGATTGTCCGGTAATGGTGAGAATCATTCTGCGGGTGCGCTTGAATTCTTCCTCCAGCATGTGGAACACGTGGTCGCGCATTCCAGCATCGGGAACCAGGGCGGTGGCGTACAATCGCGCGATCGAAAAATCGGCCTTGGCCATCGCCAATTCCACGTTGCGAATCAAATCGAAAAACAGCGGAAAGGATTTCATCATCTCCCGCAACAACTCTGGCGCGCCACCGTGCTTCAACGCCAAGCGCTCCAGCGCGTAGCCCACTCCGAAATACGCCGGCACCGCATGACGACTCTGCATCCAGCCGAAAACCCAGGGAATCGCCCGCAGATTTTCCAGGCGGCGGCTGGCGGTCCGGCGTGCCGGACGGGAGCCCAGACGCGCATGCTCGAGCTCATTCACCGGCGTCGCCAGCTCGAAATAATCGAGCACGTCGGCGTTCTCGGCGATATTTTCACGGTAAAAGGCGAACGCATCCGCGGACATTTCTTCCATCGCCGCATCCCACCGGCTCGGCTGGAGTTCCGTAGTGGTTCCGGCCTCGCCTTTCGGCTGGCGCGCCAGCGCTTCCAGCGACGCCGCAATCATCAGCTCCAAATTCCATTCCGCCAGCACCGGGTCCGCATACTTCCAATTCAGCACTTCACCTTGTTCGGTAATCCGAATCTGCCCGGAAAAATCGTGCGCGGGCTGGGCGAGAATCGCGCGATGCGTTGGGCCTCCGCCGCGGCCCACCGTGCCGCCGCGCCCATGAAACAAACGCAGTTTGACGTCGCATTCCCGCGCCACGCGATGCAGTTCGCGATGCGCCTTGTAGATTTCCCAGGTGCTGGTGAGCATCCCGCCGTCTTTATTGGAGTCCGAGTACCCCAGCATCACTTCCTGCCAACGCCCCCAGGAATTCAGCAAAGGCTGATAGGCCGCGGCCGACCACAAATGCCGCATCGTTTCCCCAGCCCCTCGCAACGAATCGATCGACTCAAATAGCGGAACGGGCATCAGTCCGGGATCGCCCTCGGAGCCCTGCACCTGGATCCCGCACATCGCCGCCAGACGGATCACGCCCCACACATCGTTCTCCGATCGCGTATCGCTAATGATGTAGGCGCAAATCGCGTCGGGCGGATAGATCTGCTTCAGGCGGGCGACGCCCCGCAGCACTTCGAGCAATTCCGCCGATTCCGGGGAAATTCCAGTTCCCGCATCCGCGGATTGCGGGGCGGCCGACGCCGCCGCGGCCAATTCCGCGAGCGCCTGTGCATGTACCCGCGAGTGCTGGCGGATATCCAGCGTGTGCAGCCGGAATCCAAACGTGCGCACCTTCCGCAGCAGCGGATCCACCAACAACTGAACCAAGCGGTGGCCGCGATGGGCGCACAAACTCTGCCGCACCAGCGACAAATCGCGTTCGAAGTCCGCGACGCTTCGGTAGCCGCGGGGATGCCGCGGGTTATCGCTAGCGTATCGCAGCCGCGCCGCAACGAAATTCAGAAACCGGCGGTAGACTTCGGTTTCCGAGATCCAGTTGGCCGGATGCGGCAAGTCCACCAGCGTGGATTCATATTCCTGGAGCGAAGCGCGCAGCAGTTTTGACGCGGGAACCTGGCGGACCGAGGAACTCAACTCGTCGATCAGGCGTATCACCTCGGCGACGTAGTGATCGAAAATCGTTTTTCGCGCGAGCTGCAATGCATCCGCGGTGCAGGACGCGCTCACCAGCGGATTGCCGTCACGGTCACCGCCAATCCACGAACCGAAATCGAGCAATTCCGGGAACGCGGTGTCCTCCAGCGCCTCACCGTAAACCTGCGAAAAAGATTCGGCCAGATCGGCGTAAAGGCGAGGAACGGTATCGAACAGCGTCACCGGGTAGTAGTCGAGTCCGATGCGCACTTCGTCGGTGGCGCTTGGCTTGTGCAGCCGCACTTCATCGGTCTGCCACAGCGAAGTGATCTCCGAGAGAATCGCAGCCTCGTGCCCGGCGGCTTCCGCACCGGAGAGCGGCAGGCGATCGAGCGATTCCAGGCGCTGGGCGATGCGCCGGCGCTTCTGCAGGACGGTTCGCCGCGAGACCTCTGTGGGGTGCGCGGTAAAAACCGGAACCACACGAACGTGGCGGAGGGCCGCCAGCGCTTGCGCCGCGCCGATCCCTTGCGACCGCAGGCGCTGCAGCGTGCCGCGAAAAGTTCCAGCAAGCACTGCCTGCTCGGGGTGCACGCTGGCCGCACGGCGGCGGCGTTTGCGGTGATTGGTTTCGGCCAGATTGGCGAGCTCGAAATAAATCGCAAAGGCCTTGGCCACGCGGTGGGCATCGTCCACGTTAAGTTTCTCGACGATCTGGCGAGCCTGCTCCATCCGTCCGGTTTCGGGCTGAGCGCGTGCGCTAATGTCTGCGGAGGGACCAGCGCCCAACGGGGTTTCGGCTCCGGTCATTTGTTCGCGATGCTGGATGAGTAGACGGCGAAGTTGCTCGACCACATCAAACAGCGCCGCGCCGGACTGCTCGACCAGCACGGTTCCCAACAAGGTGCCCAGCGAACGGACGTCGCGCCGCAGCGGAGCTTCCTTTGCGGGATCGGCGGTGCCGGCCGCAAGTTCGGCAAGGCGCACTTGTTGGTCGTCTGAACCCCACAAGGGGACGCTGGGCTGAGGCGGATCAGGCATGGACACCATGGACGCAACTCGGGCCGGAAATCGAGCGAAACGTTTGCGGCAGAGTAGTGATGGCAAAGATGCGAGGCGATTTCAGCCGCGCGCAATCGCCACTACTTGCGCTAACGCAGCACAGCGAAATGATTCGCGGATTCAAATGGCCTCGACTCCTCCAAGATACACCGATCGGCGGCGCGGTGACTAGCGGAGGGTATCGGGACTGGCCGTTTCGCAAAATATTGCCGACTACGCTAAGCTTTCTTCGCGGCGAACCAAATTGGCGCAAGAGGAGTGTACACGGTGATGAGTGACAGCGTGGGATTCATCGGGCTGGGAAATATGGGGGAGCCGATCGCCGGCAGTTTGCTGAAAGCGGGTTACCAGCTGCGGGTGTTCAACCGCACCGCATCGAAAGCGGAGCCGCTGGTCAAGCAGGGGGCGCGGCTCGTTGGGCAAGCGCGTGAAGTGGCCGAGGCCGGCGGGATCGTCCTCACTATGCTTTCCGACGATCACACCGTCGAAGGGATCTGCGGCGAGCCGGGTGGGTTCATCGAAAAGCTTGGGCCCGGTGGAATTCATATTTCTCTCAGCACCATTTCGCCGGCGGCGGCTCGACGGTTGGCCGAACAGCATCGGAAATTTCAGGTCACCTACATTGGGGCACCGCTGTTCGGGCGGCCCGAGGCGGCTGCTGCGGGGCGCCTGAACGTTCTGGTTTCCGGCGAGTCCACCGCTAAAAAAAGAATTGCGGCGATCCTCGCGGCGATCGGGCAGGCCACTTTTGATTTCGGCGAGGCGCCGGACGCAGCGAACACGGTGAAGATTTGCGGAAACTTCATGATCGCATCGGCAATTCAGACCATGGCGGAGGCGATGACCCTGGCGCGGAAAAACGGGATCGACCCTGCCCAGATGATCGACATGCTGGCGCAAACCATTTTCGCGTGTCCGATTTATCAAGGCTACGGGAAGGCGCTCGCCGCACAGCGATTTGAGCCCGTCGGCTTTCGAATGGCTCTCGGGCTCAAGGACGTGAACCTGGCGCTGGAGACTGCGGCTGCATGCACTATGCCTATGCCGATCGCCAGCCTGTTGCACGACCGCCTGCTGGCCAATATCGCTCGCGGACGCGGCGAGATGGATTGGTTGGCGGTGAGTTTGGGGATCGCGGAGGATGCCGGGTTAGCAAAGAGCCCGAAATAGCGCGACGGGACTTAGTGGATATCGCGTAGCGCCGGATACAGCTTGGAATATTCGGCGTAGCGCGCGTCCATGAGGGCTACGCGTCCGGCGTCACAGGGCACCACCTGAGCGATGTGAACCGCACCGTCGCAGGCCGCCGGAACCGAGAGCCAAACGCCAGCACCCACTCCAGCCAGCAGCGCTGCGCCGTATGCGGCGCCTTCTTCCGCGACGTTGACGGCTACCGGCAATCCGTAGACGTCGGCTTGGATCTGCCGCCACAGTTGCGCACGCGCGCCGCCACCACCCAGCCGGATGGACTCCACCGGCACTTGCATCTGTTTCAGGATTTCGAAAGTGTCTCGCAGCGAAAATGCTACGCCTTCCAGGATCGCTCGCGCCATGTGCGCGCGAGTGTGTTGCGCGGTGATGCCTACCAGCGCGCCGCGCGCCAGCGGATCGAGGTGCGGAGTTCGCTCGCCCATCAGATATGGAGCCCACAGCAAACCATCGGAGCCGGGAGGCACGCTGCTGGCCTCCTCCATCAGCACGTCGTAGGAATCTCGCGGCGCTGCGTTTGCGGCTGATCCGGCGCGCGATTCCCCCCGCGTCCCGAATTGATCGCGAAACCAGCGCAGCGAAAGGCCTGCCGCTTGGGTCACACCCATGACGTGCCAGCGATCGGGGATCGCGTGGCAAAAGGTGTGGACGCGGCCCAGTGGATCGAGCAACGGACGATCGGTAGCGGCGAAGACTACGCCCGAGGTGCCGATCGTCGCGCTCACCACGCCTGCGCGTACGATTCCCATGCCGACCGCTCCGCCGGCCTGATCGCCAGCGCCGGCCACCACCGGAGTTCCCGCACACAGGCCGCAAGCACGCGCGCCCGCTTCGGAAATTGTCCCGGTAATTTCCGGCGATTCGAAAACCTGAGGCAGAACGCTTTCGGAAATCTCTGAGGCCACCAGCATTTCCGCGGACCATTTGCGGTTGGCAACGTCGAGCATCAACGTGCCCGAAGCGTCGGACACATCGGTGGCGCGCGCGCCGCTTAAGCAGTAGCGGATGTAGTCCTTGGGCAGCAGCACGGAGCGTGTCCGCTTCCAGGTTTCCGGTTCGTGCTCGCGCACCCACCAGATTTTCGGGAGGGTAAAACCGGTTAAAGCGGGATTGGCGGTCAGCTCGATCAAGCGGCGGCGGCCGATCTTTGCCTCGATGGCCGCGCATTGATCGCCGGTGCGCTGGTCACACCAAATCAGTGAAGGGCGCAGCACTTCGCCGGCCGCATCGAGAAGAATCAAGCCATGCATTTGCCCGCTTAGGCCGACGGCGGCTATTTCGTCCGGCGCGACGCCAGCCAAGCGGAGACACTCCGGGATGGCTACGCGGGCCGCCCGCCACCAATCGCTGGGGTTTTGTTCGGCCCAGCCGATGTGCGGCGCAGAGATTGGCGGGTGCTCGGCGGTGGCGGCGGCTAGCACGCGGCCGGATGTGTCAAGCAGAACGGCTCTTGTGCCGCCGGTACCGACGTCAATTCCAAGAAGCTTTTGTGTCATCGAAGGGCGAATGGAGCGGCGGACCCGCTAACCGTGGGTCCGCCGCGCGTTGATTCTACCCAGAATTGCTGCCGTTGGAAAATCGGTGAAACGGATATCTCATCTCACCATCCGTTCAGCGAGATTGCAATCCGGTGGTCACAAAAGTCTGGACGCTGGTTGTTGTTTGATGGGTGCCGCCGGAAACCGCTTTCCAAGCCCTGGCTTGGGCTATGCAAATCACGTGGAAGATCAGAAACAGCGGCACCAGCAACGTCGGAATTAAGCTGAGCGGCAACACCGTCATAGCGGCCATCGGAGTGCTGTGCGGGCTCAGGAAGGGCGCGGTAGTCCCGAGGCTTACCGCCAACACCAAGTCGGCAATTCCCAGCGCTTGCCAAAGAATGAAAGCGCTGCGATGACCCGGATTGGCCAATTTCCATGCCACGAGCGAAGCGGTTGCCCCGATGGCCATGTCGCCATATCCCGCGGGCAACGCAAAGATTGCCGGGAGGATGCCACGTGCCTCCCATATGACGAAAATCAGCCCGATCACTCTCCAGGACTGCAGGTACGTCAGATTGCGCGGATTCCAAGATAACGCAAACCGTCGAAATCCATCGGAAGCGGCAAACCACAACGAAAACACGACGATTGGCGCCAGTGCAGCGAATCCAACGGAAATTCCGACGCGGTTTGCGTTGTTCTGGAAGAGGTGCAGGGCTGAGGCCGACAAAACGGACGCGAGCCATACGGCGACCAACGCCGTGGTGAGTTGCCCATACGCTTTCATATCGACTCTCCTTGAGCTGTGGCCAGCTCGGTAACTTGATTGGTGAGTTGCAGCAGGTTTTCCCAGGCCGGGCCGCCTAGCTGCTTGCGCAACCGGGACTGAACTTCTCCCCACACAACCATGGCGGCGTTGACCTTGCTTGCTCCGGATTTGGCCAGACGCAGCCGTCGTTCTCGCTGGTCTTCGCCGCGCCGCTCAGCGATCCAGCCGTGCCGGCGCATGATTGCGAGGGTTCGGGTCAGGGTGGTGCTGTCCATCGCCAGCATTTCGCCCAATTGGCCCTGGGAAACTTCACCGGCACGGGAGAGCACTTGCAGGATGGTGAGTTGGGTGGCGCGCAGCCCAATCGGGCGCAGGGCCTGGTCGTAGAACTGGGTAAGAGCGCGCGCCGTGCGGCGGAAACTGCCGCACATGCAAGGGAGTGTTGGAAATGCGGGGCAGCTGCTCATACCGCTATAGATGTATATACATGTAATTAGGATGCAGGGACTTTTACTCCCATAACGGCAACCACCGCGGTCACCGCCGCTTACTTCGCGGCGCCAAAACGGGTCCGGGAGAAATCGGATTCTTCAATTTGCGACAGACCTAGGCGCGAGCGGATGGATTTGTCAGTGCGAGTACGTTCGATGATGGCGTCCCGGTGCTTCACATAGGCTTCCCGATGGGGGTGGGTGAGGTGATACTCGATCACCTTGTTGCGGAGATTGCGGATTTTCACGCCCATGAAATGCAGGCGGAGGTCTAGTTCAGTGTCGTCCCCGCCCCAGCCTTGGATTTCTTCGTTCAAGCCGTTTAGAGATTGCAAATCGGACTTACAGAGCGAGAAATTACAACCGAGCAGCGCAGCGTGGCTGGACTCATAAAATATCGGCGACACGAACCCATGCTCCACGCGTTTGGCCTTGCCCTGCAGCCACATCCCCAGCAAGACCGGCAAGCTGAATCCCACGCCTCGCTCGAGAATTTGCGGCGCGGTGGGCAGCGCATCCCGGGAGATGTCCACGCGGCGTCCGGTGATCGCGGTTCCCGGCCGGAGGTACGCCAGATGATTGCGAACGAAGTGGCGATGCGGCAGGCAATCCATGTCCATGATGATGATGCCGTCGAATCGGCTCACGTGGATCGCGCGATTCAGGATGCGCGGGCGGCGATAGCCTCTCTTCTCGTGGGTTACATGTTGGATGCCATGCGCAAATCTTGGTGCCCAGGCCGCAAGCACTGGAGCGTAGTCCTGGCTCGAGCCGTCGTCGGCGATGATTAATTCAAAATCGCGGAAACTCTGGACGGATAAGGCCGCTAGAAACGGTTCCAGGATTGCCAAGTCGTTGTAGCTGGAGACGATGACCGAAGCCGGACTGTTCGATGACATAGTTTGGGTTCGCGCGGTCTTCTGAGATTCTGCTGCCGCAAGGGGATCATAGACCAATGCCCAGCCGCTCGCCTATCGCGCGAAAGACCGATTTCACTCAAATTTCAACAGCACGATTTCAGCGATGGTACCAACGCGCAGCGGAGGCCCCCAAGTTCCCGCACCGCTGGAAACGTAAATCTGCATGTCGCCCACCCGCTGCAATCCGTACGCGTACGCCCCGTATACTCTTTTCACCGCCCAGGTGAACGGCAAAAGTTGGCCCCGGTGGGTGTGGCCGGAAACTTGGAGCGAGATGCCTTGGGCGGCAGCAGCCTCGCGGCGGTCGGGCGCGTGAGTAATCAGGATGCTAGGGCGGGTACGGTCGGGGGCGCTCTTCCTCAGAATGGCGCGGAAACCGTCTACGTTCAGAGACTCCCGGAAATGTACGCCCACCAGCTGCATGCCATCGAGATCGATCCCTTCGTTATTCAGAATGCGGACGCCGGCACGCGCGACGGCGGAGATAAACACGGCACGATCGCGAAACTCCTCGTGGTTGCCGGTGACGTAGTAAGTCCCTAGCGGGGGCGACCATGCCGTCCAGGCTTGCGCCAGTTCTTCGACATTTGTCTTGGTCCCGTCGAATAAATCGCCGGCAATGAAAACAGCGGCGGGGTTCTGCGCGGCAAGCTTACGAATAATCCTGCGGATGAAGCCGAGATTGCGCACGTGGCCGAGGTGGGTGTCGCTGACCAAGGCGACAACCCGTCCGCGCCATGAAGCGGGCAGATTCGGCAAACGAACGGTGACCCGCGTGACCCGCGGGGAGGCCGCATTAATTAAGCCATACGCACTCAGGATCAGAGCCAAACCGAAGAACACAATTCCGAACGGCCGGCGGGCTTCGTGCGCGCCCATGGCCGCGGCAGGGCCATAGAAGATCCAGCAAGCGCAGGCGCAGAAGAACAGATAGTTGAAAACGCCGAGCCACCCCGCTGAAACGGTATAGAAAATCCGCGTCGCAAAATCCGCATGCCAGAAGGCCAAAAGCGAGGCACACACAAAGCTCACCGATGCCACCACAAAGAATATCCGCACGCCAGTGATCGCCGGCGCCGGAACTAGCCAGAAGCTAATCAAAGTGCGATAAACCGCCCAATGCGCCAGCAACAAGATCGACTGGATAACAACCACAGCCTTGGCAATTCGAGATCGCATTCAGTGGATTCCTGGAAGGGCGGAGTTCAAACGAGCGGCTTCACCAACCGAGGGGTTCTGGGATTTTCTGGCCAAGGATTAGATTATCATGATTAGCGCAACGAGCACGGCTAACACCGTGGAACAGCGCGGCGAGCGCTACAGATCGCGCTCCCAGGTCTCACCGGTGACGTCCTGGCCCCACTCTTTGTGGCGTTCCCGGCGGGTCATCTGGAAGCCGGCATTTTCGTAGATGTGGTGAGCGGCGTCCAGGCCGGACTGGGTCCACAGCATCATTTTCGAATACCCGGCGTGGCGCGCGAAGCGCAGGCACTCGTTCACCAGGCGCGTGCCGATTCCCAGACCGCGCGCGGACGGCTCCACCAGCAAGAGCCGCAGCTGGGCCACCGTTTCGGAGCGCTTGACCACCAACAGCGATCCCACTGGCTGCGAATCTTTTTCAGCAATCCAGCAACGCTCCCACTTCGGCTGGAAGTTGCGCACAAACCCGCCCACAATCTCCGCCACCAACCCTTCGAAGCGCTGGCTGTATCCGTGCTCCTGCGCGTACAGCGCGCCATGACGCGCGATCACCCAGCCCATGTCGCCGGCACGCGGCGAACGCAGTATGTACGCATCCGAACCGCTCGCTCGATGCTCGGCCTCCGGAGCGTTCAGCAGATGCTCAATCGTATGCATCGCGTTCACCAGATGCTGCTGATCGCCCACCGGCAGCTCTCCCAACATCGCTCCCACTTCGTCATGGGAGCGCCTATCGATCGGCGCGAACACCACTCTTCCCCGGTGGGTGAGCGAAAGCAGATCGCGGCGGCGGTCGGCGCCGGAAGTAATTGCGGTCACCAGTCCGCGTTTGCGAAAACCGCGCAAAATCCGGCTGAGATAGCCGGGATCAAGCCCAAGTTCCCGGACCAGTTCCGCAGCAGTGGTCTGGCGGCGATGCGCGATCTCAAAAAGCACTCGCGCTTGGGTAAGAGAGAACGGACTGCGATAAACGCTGTTACCGAGCACCCCAATCTTGCGGGTGTAAAAACGGTTGAAGCGGCGGACCGCGTCGATACGTTGGTGGCGGGATTCGTGGGTAGGCACGATCGAACCTCGAGAGGCAGTGTCAACTGGTATTCTGAAGGAATTAGTTGACTGAGTCAAGTATTCCCGCTATGGGAATAGCGCCCTATCCTGCTGACGCTTAACCACTAAGCCCTTCCCTGCCTTATTTAACAGACCTTTACCCGCCGTTAATGCATCTAATCACTTAATCCGATAAGGATATGCGACAGAGTATTGATAGTATGAGTACGGGAGGACATCCGTCTCCATGATCGAAAATAATGAGAGGCATTACCTGTTTGCGAGTGATTTTGACAAAACACTCACCTTCAACGACTCCGGCTACGTGCTGAGTGAGATCGTCGGCATTCCTACCTCGGAATTCGAACGTAAAGCCGAGGGCATGGCCAAAATTAATCTGGTCCAGCAAGGCGCGGAACTCGCCTACCTGCTGTTGCACGATCCCGAATTCCGGGGACGGGTGCGCAAGGAACATCTTTACGAAGTGGGCAAGCGCATCCGCCTGAAGCACGATATTCGCGTGCTGTACGACATCCTGGATCACGGCATACCAGGCTATTGCTTTGATTTTTCGATTTTGTCCGCGGCGCCGGTGGAAATCGTGCGCTCCGCGCTCGAAGGCATTGTGCCCGCCGATCATATTCACGGCACCGAATTCGAATACACCAGCTCGGGAGAAATCGAAAAGATCGTGCGGGTCACCGCGGGGTACGGGAAAGTAGCCGTGTTGGACAAACTGCAAGCCAGTTTGCAAATCGGTCCGGACCACGTGGTCTACGCCGGCGACGGCAGTTCCGACATTCACGTAATGCTGCACGTGAATTCACGCGAGGGATTCACCATCGCGGTGTCTGAATCCACGCAACTGGCGCACATCGCCAAGCGCACCGTACTGGGCGAAAATGCCAACGTGGTGCTGGTGCCGATCCTGGAAAATATCGTGGGTTGGCAGCGTCCGCAGATTCGTGATTTCCTGAAATCGTATGGCTTCTTGATTCAAGAGTGGGACCGCACCCGCACCGACTGGCTTACCCTGCGTCCTCTGAATGTCACCCTGCCGCAACCGGTGAGCGTCCAGTAACCGGCGCTCACCGGAGCAGGGGCCGGGGGCCGAGCCAGGGTTAATCCTTCAAAGCGTTCGCCAGCTCGTCGTGCACCACCAACCCGCCGTTATAGTGGATGTAACCCAGCTTCCGAAACCGGTTCATAAAAAAATTGATTCGCGAGCGGGTTGTGCCCACCATTTCGGCGAGGGTGTCCTGACCGATCTTGGATAGAACCGAGGTGGTTTCATCGCCCGATTTTCCGTGGCGAGCCAGAAGTAGCAGCGTGCGGGCCAGACGTTTTTCGCTGGAATTCATGAAGTGATCGATCAGGTCCTGCTCGATGCGCAGATTACGGGCCAGCAGGTGATTGATGAACATGGCAGAGACACCCTGTTCTTCATCGAGCAAGCGTTCCATTGTTTTCCGTTTAATGGCCGCAATCGTAGTGGGCACCAGGGCCACCGCGGAGGTGAGATGGTTGAGATTTCCACTTATGCAGCTCTCGCCGAAGAACTCACCGGCACCGGCGATGCCGAGAACCGCCGACCTGCCGCGTTCGGAAACCACCTGCAGTTTGACCAGCCCTTTCTCGATGTAGTGAACCTCGTTACATTTGTCTCCTTGCGCGATGATGGTATCGCCGGCCTGATACTCCGTGATCTTCGCCGACTGCGCCGACGGAGGAAACACTTCTCGCAATTTAAATGAGCCCTTCTTTTTCTTTCTGTCGGCCAAGTTGGATTACCGTCCGTGGTGGTTAGATTTTGCAACGTGGAGGCTGCGCAAGGAAAGTACAAAGCCTGCCCGTCCCCTTCGGGCATGTTTATTTCGCGCTATCTTCTTACTTGGCGGGACGCTCGTTCGTCTGTTCAAAATTGAACAGACAGGCGATTTCGCCTCACACTACACTCGCAACCTGGGCCCAACCTGTCGTACCACATCGGGGTCCGGAATGTCGATTTCAATCGGCCTGCGCCGGGAGAGTCGAAATCGCGGCGCCTTCGCGGGAGCGATTATGAGTCTCGGATTCGATATTTTCAAAAAACAACATGACGGAAATCCGGTTTGGGTAACCCAAGTCTCGACGTTGCGTGAAGCTCGAGAGAAACTCGCCGCACTGGTAAACGATTCGCCAGGCGAGTTTTTCGCGCGCGATGCCGATACCGGTGAAGTAGCCGTTTCGCATGGCAATTCCGAATACGCGGATAATCCCTGAGTATGGGCCTGGCGCCGGGCCGCTTGTTAGGCAAGATCGATTAATAAGAGGGCTCGGGTACGCGCTGCTTACACCTTCGACGTACGCCCAGAGTCTTGAAAATGGGGGATTCCGAACAGCGAGTGATGGGGGGGGCGGGCAAATCCATGTACCCCGCCGAAGAGCGGCCACGTTCAGCGCGCGCTTACCGCGGAGCGTTCAATCCCGGGCACTCTCGGCGAGTCCCGGGGCGCTACGCCGCGAGAGCGCCGGCGCTCACCAGCGGAATGAGGATGGCCGACGGCGAGTCGCCGGACGGGCCGGCGGGTGTGGCCCTTAATGAGAAGTCGACGCCGCGCTTGGCGTTCTCATCGATGGTGCGCTGTACGTCGAAGTCGCGCATGTCGATGGTATTTTCCCCGCCGTTTTGCACCGTATAGTGAACCTGATTGTTGGCCACCCAGTAGTCATTCGCCGCGAACATCAGCCCGTCTTTGCGATAAAGATAGACCACCTGGCCCGCTCCGGAATTGTTGGGCGTTTGTCGCCGGGTAACGTAGTCCTGCGTCGGCGGCGCCGGTGGCGACTGCGCGTTTAGGTCGGGCGCGGAATTATTTCCGCCATTGCCATTGTCGCTGGTGTATCCGTCAATCTGGTATGAACTCGGCGCAGCAGGACCATAGTCGGGCGGATAATAGTAGTAGCTGCCCGGGCATCCCCATCCCCAATACGGGTCGCACCCGTAGTACGCTGGCCACCAGTAAGGACTTCCCCATCCCCAGCCCCAACCCCATCCGAAGCCAAGTCCAAAACCCCAGCCAAAGCCAAATCCCCAGCCACCACCCCAGCCATATCGGTACGGGTAGCCGAAGCCTGCGCCAAAACCGTAACCGCGTCCGTAACCGTAGCCGCGATTGTAGGGGCCGAATGCGGTTCCCAGGCGAGCGTTACCGTAGTTGGTTGCCAACAGGCGCGAGCCGTTTGCCAGACCGTGAGTCGCCGCGATCGAGTTAGTGGCCGAGCGCGCTCCGGTCGAGGTGATCGAGTGGCCTTGGCCCGAAAAGCTGCGGGCTGTGCTGCTGGTGGAACGATTCGCACCGTTACCAAACGAATGCCAGCCGCTTGCGTTGGCGCCTGCGGCACGCGACGCCATCGATGCGCCGGCGCGGTTGCCGCCACTGTACGCCGTGCTGCCGCGATAAGCTCCCGCCGAATATCCGCCGCGGTTTCCGTATGCGCCACCACGAGCATAAGCGCCAGGCCCACGGTAGCTGCCACCGCCACGATATGCGCCGCTACCACCGCGATACCCGCCGCTGGCACGAGCGCCGCCGCTACTGTGCGAACCACCGCCACCGCCGCCGTGGAAACCGCCTCCGCCGCCTCCGCCGTGAAAGCCACCACCACCGCCACCGTGACCTCCACCGTGCTGCGCGAAAGCCGGCTTGGGCGCGAGAGACAGCGCTACCGCCGCGCCCGATATCAACAGGATTCTTGAGAGGGTGGATATTCTCATTTTAAACTCCCGTGGCCATACCGAAGGTCCTGGTCATCTTATAACATTGGATTCGCTTGTCCCCAAGATGGTTGTGAGGCGTATGCGGCGGCACACCCTGAGAGTGGTACTAGTGGTCCTACTGCATCCGGGCCAAGGAGGTTGCCGTCCCAAAGGGTCACCCGTGGCCCTGTGTTCCTACCCTAGCAAGGGTTCTGTAAGGTTTCGCAGTCGGGTCTTTTGTTTGTGCCGATTCATCACTTTGCTGGCGATTCGAAAAGCTGGCTTGCTGCGCTGGTGCGAAGTGGTCCAATCCACGCTTTCCTTTAACACTACGGCGAGTTCGACACGTATAATTGTGGCTTGCACGCCGGAGCGGGGGATTACGCTGGGAGTTGATTGGAGCGGGAGGAAGTGTGGCGCGAGCAAGGAAGGATGTCTACTACCGAATCGGGGAAGCAGCCCGCATTCTGGACATCAGCCGATCGTCGCTGCGTAACTGGGAGCGCATGGGATTGCTCACGCCGGTTCGTAGCCAGGGACTTTACCGGCTGTATTCGCGCGCCGAACTGCAGAAACTGAGGCAGATCAAGTTCCTTCGCAATATCAAGCGCGTCAATCCGGCGGGTATCGCGGCCATGCTGCAAAAGGAAGCGCCCGGCGCGGCGGGCGTTTCCGCCGCTGGAAAATCGAAAAAGGAAGGGCTGGGCGAAAACTTGTCGCGGCTCCGGCGGCAGGCAAATTTAACGCTCACCGCGGTGGCCAAAAGCACCGGCGTCTCGCCCAGCTTTTTGAGCGCGATCGAACGCGACACCGCCAATCCCTCGATTGCCACTTTGCAGAAATTGGCGCGGCAATACCATACCAACGTTCTTTCCTTCTTTGGCGAAGCCAGCAATGCGCCGCGGCTGGTGAAGCCGCGAGATCGCAAAGTGTTGACGCCGAATCCAGGTGTGCGCATGGAATTGCTGGCGCTCGGGAAGACCAGCATGGAGCCGCATTTGTTCCGGATCGCGCCGGGCGCGACCAGCGGCGGCAGCTACAATCACGAGGGCGAGGAATTTATTTACGTAATGAAGGGCGCGCTGGAGATCTGGCTGGATGAGGTGGACCGCTACGAGATGAGCGCGGGAGACAGTTTGTATTTCAACAGCTCGCAGGCCCATCGCTGGCGGAATACCGGGGACGAAGAAACGCTCTTGATGTGGATCAATACGCCGCCGACGTTCTAACCTCCTCCGCGGAACGGCACCGCTTCGGCGGGCCAGGGCCGCGGACCGGGCTGAAGTCGGATCTGCAAAATGGACCAGGGCTGCTTAGGAGGCAGGTAGGACCCACACCGAGATCGAGCAGGTTCAAAGCACACAGAGCGAGGCGAAAAACGATGGCGACGACAGACGTGGCGGTTCCGGCCATGACCGGCGAAGAGATGGTAGCGCTGACCAAGAAGCACACGCTATTTGAATGGTCGGCACAGGCCAAGGTGGATCCCATTCCGGTGGCGCGGGCCAAAGGGATCCATTTCTGGACGCCGGAAGGAAAACGGTTCATCGATTTCAACAGCCAGCTAATGAGCGTGAACATCGGGCACGGCGACCCGCGGGTGATCGAGGCTATATCAAAGCAGGCAGCGGTGCTTGCCTACGCCAATCCGTTCATGGCCACCGAGCCGCGCGCACGGCTGGGAGCAAAGCTCGCGGCGATCACGCCCGGCGATATCGACACTTTCTTCTTCACCAATGGCGGCGCGGAAGCCAATGAAAACGCGATCAAGATCGCGCGGCAATTTACCGGGCGGCACAAGATATTGGCGCGCTACCGTTCGTACCATGGCGGCACTGCAGGAGCCATCGCGCTGACCGGGGATCCCCGGCGCTGGGCCGCCGAACCGGGAATGCCCGGAGTGATTCGGGTGTTCGATCCGTACCACGGCATCGAACGAGGCTGGGACACCACCGAACAAGCGCTGCGCACTATTGAAGAAGTGATTCAACTGGAAGGCCCGCAGACGATTGCCGCATTTATTCTAGAGCCGGTTACCGGCACGAACGGAGTGCTGGTGCCGCCGAGCGGTTACTTGCAGGGAGTGCGGGAAATCTGCACCAAGCACGGCATCCTAATGATCGCCGACGAAGTGATGGCGGGATTTGGGCGGACCGGGAAATGGTTTGCGGTGGAACATTGGAACGTGGTGCCCGACTTGATCACCATGGCCAAGGGATTGACCAGCAGCTACCTGCCGCTCGGCGCGGTGGGCATGCGTCATCACATCGCGCAACACTTTCAGGACAAAGTTTTCTACGGCGGGCTAACCTACAACAGCCATCCGCTGGGTTGTGCGGCGGCGTTGGCAACCATCGCGGTGTATGAAGAGGATCACCTGATCGATAACGCCCGAGAAATGGGAAAGATTTTGCAAACGCTGCTGGCGGAATTGGCGGCGAAGCATCCGTCGGTGGGTGCGGTGAGGTCGATCGGGCTGTTTGGCATCGTCGAATTAATCCGCAACCGAACCACCAAGGAGCCGCTGGCACCGTTCAACGGAACTTCGGCAGAGATGGCGGCACTGGGAAAATTCTTCCGGGAGCAAGGGCTGTACACGTTTGTGCGCTGGAATACCTTCTTCACTAACCCTCCCTTGTGCATCCAGGAGAGCGAAATGCGTGAAGCGTTCGCTATTCTGGATCGTGGATTGGAAATTACCGATCGGGTGGTAGTCGATTAGTTAGCCACGCTGATAAAAACGGGCGGCCGGACAGCAACGGCCGCTGTTCTAGTACAAAAACACTACGTTTTTTAAGGCACCGTTTTGCGAATCGCTTGCATCTAACATTTGGATTGGAAGATTGTGAATACATGATGTATACTCGTTTTCGCTAAGCGCTTTGACACTTCACTGCAGGCCATCCTCAGTTGCGGTGAATACGCAGTGCGATACGTTCCAATAGTAAGCACCGAACGATTCGGATGCCGGGCCCCGCAGTCACGTCCCACAGTCAGAAGCAAAGAGAGTGAACGGAGTCATGAACGACAAAACGCTTATTTCCAAGCCTCGTACTGCCATACTTACGGACAACGATGTTCTAGTGCACCTCGATCTCGATGGGCTGATTCGCGCGCTGCACGCCGCGTTTCGCGACGACGTCTCGAGCTACCGAATTCCGCCGCGGGTGATCACCGCGAGCGAACAGAGCACTTCCCTGCTGATGCCCGGTTATGGCGACGGGCTGTTCGGGCTGAAAGTGGCGATCATGAACGGCGAATCCGGACGCGGCGCGCGGGTGCTGCGGTCGACGTACACGCTGTACGACGCGGCCACCGGCGATTCGCTGCTCTTTCTGGAAGCCGATACATTCACCGACCTACGGACCGCGGCGGTTTCCGCGGTTGCGACATCCGCACTGGCGCTGCCAGACACCCGAACCCTCGGGATATTCGGCACCGGACGGCTAGCGCGAGCTCACGTTCCGGCACTTTTCTGGGTGCGGCCGTTCAGGGAGGTTTTAATCTGTGGGTCGACGCCGGCGCGGTCGAGGGAGTTCGCGGAAAGTTTGATCGTTGACTACGGCATTGTGGCGCATGCGGTGGACCCCGCGACCTGCGCGCGCGAATCAGAAGTGCTGTGCGCCTGTACTACTTCGAGAGAGCCTTTGTTCGACGGCAATCTGCTGCAAGAGGGCGCGCATTTGAATCTAGTGGGGTCGTTTACTCCGGCGACGCGCGAAGTGGATACGCGGACGATCGTGCGCTCGCGAGTGGTGGTGGATACGTATGGCGCGCTGGAAGAGGCTGGGGACTTGCTGATTCCGCTGCGCGCCGGGGACATCCCGCGCGAGCACATACTCGCGGATTTGCATGAGGCGCTTTCGGGGGAGCGAAGTGTTCGCGAAAACGAAAATGACATTACCGTGTTCGAGAGCGTGGGATCGGCGATGGAGGACATCGTTGCGGCGAAGTGTCTGCTGGCTGCGCTGCGGGAATTCTCGCCCGTCACGCAGTAGATTCCGCGGCGGACAGAACCACAGTCAAGAACCCCACGCGTAAAAACGACGGGTGGGGCACCCACCTTCAACTTCAGGAAAAAAGTCAAGAACCTCAAACCTTCAACTTCAGAAAACCAAAATCGAAACATCTATCAATGGGCGCCGGCGGAGGCTTTCTCTTCTGCTTTGGTTGGGTTGCGCATGATGAAGACTACTGGGACTAGGCACGCTACGATTACGCTCATTAGCCAGAAGGCGTTGACGTAGCTCATCACCATGGCCTGGCGGTCGACGCCGCCGGAGATCTGGGCCAGCGCTTTCTGCGCGGCGCCCAGCTTGGAGTAACCCATCGCGGTAAACCGCCCGCTGAGGCCTGCTAGTTCCCGCTGAAAAAATGGATTGGCGTTATTGGTGTGGGCGACCAGGCGGGTGCGCTGCGATTGCACTTGGCGGGCCATGAAGGTGTTGAGCACCGAAACGCCGATCGCGCCGCCGATATTGCGGGAAAAATTGCTGAGGCCGGAAACCTGGTTATGCTTCTCGGACGGGACACCTACGTAATTCATGGTGGTGATGTTCACGAACACAAACGGCAATCCCACCACTTGCAGCACACGAAGCAGCATGGCGGCGCGGAAATTAATCCCCAGATATATGCCGGTCATATGATGGAGCCCGATGGCGGTGATGGCAAAGCCGATGGCCATGACCCAGCGGCGGTCAAATTTCGCGCCAGCGATCGCGGCAACGGGCATTAGCACCATCAGGGTAAAGCCGCCGGGCATCAAAGCCAGTCCGGCGCGCTGCGCGGTGTAGCCCAGCAAATTCTGCAGAAATTGCGGAATCAGGATAGTCGAGCCATTGAGGACCACGCCGAGAATGAAACTGAAAAGTATGGCGGTGGCGAAGTTTCGTTTCTTGAGCAGGCGGAGGTCGATCACCGGATCGGGATGGGACCATTCGCGAATCACCATGGCGGTGAGGCAAATGACCGCAATGATGGAAAAAGTGACGATCAAGCGCGAGCCGAACCAGTCATCCTCCTGGCCTTTGTCGAGAACGTATTGCAGGAAGCCGACTCCGGTAACGATCAAAGCGATGCCGATGTAATCGTGCTTAATGCCGGAGCGATTTCGATTCTTCATCCACGGCGGATCGTGAACGATGCGGTTGGTCATGTACAGGGACAGCAGCCCAATGGGCAGGTTGATAAAAAATATCCAGTGCCAACTGTAGTTGTCGGTGATCCAGCCGCCGACGGTGGGGCCGATGGCGGGTGCGACGATAACCGCGACGCCATACATGGCGAAGGCCATGCCGCGCTGCTTTTCGGAAAAGGTGTCCGCGAGAATGGCTTGCTCGCTGGGCTGTAATCCGCCGCCGCCCGCGCCTTGCAGGACGCGAAAGACGATCAGCATGGGGAGGCTGGTGGCCAGTCCGCAGCAGACCGAGCTGATGGTGAAAATCGCGACGCAGGTCATGTAAAAGCGTTTGCGGCCCAGCAGGTTGGTAAGCCATGGGCTGAGCGGCAAAACGATGGCGGCGGAGACCAGATAGCTAGTGAGAACCCAAGTGCCCTCTTCGGTGCTGGCGCCCAGGTTGCCAGCAATATGCGGCAGCGCGATGTTGGCGATGGAAGTGTCGAGCACTTCCATAAAGGTCGCCATGGTGACGGTGATGGCGATCAGCCAGGGGTTGATACCGCGCTGTAGAGTTGCCGCTGTGCGTTCGTCGGTCATTTAGATATCTAGATAAGGGCTTTGGTGCGCTGTTACGCCGGTACGGTGCGGCCAGTGCTGCCAGCAAATACGGATTTCAGTCCAGGTGAACGGTCGGTTCGACGGACATACCAGGGCGCAATTTCTCCATGCCGCTCTGGCCGGGGTTGAAGCGAATGCGCATCGGCAGGCGCTGGACCACCTTGACGTAATTTCCCGTGGCGTTTTCGGGAGGGAGCACGCTGGAGCGGCTGCCGGTGATGGCGGGCATGGCCTCGACGGTGCCGTCGAAATCGCGGTCGAGCGCGTCGATGTGGAGCTTTACGCGCTGGCCGGGATGCATGCGCGCCAGTTGGGTTTCCTTAAAATCCGCGGTAACCCAGAGATCGCCGATGTCGACGATCATCATTAGTTGCTGGCCGCTGGTGATGTGGCTGCCGATTTCAGCGCTGCGCTGGGTGGTGATTCCGGCAACCGGCGCAACGATGTGGCTGTAGCCGAGGTTCAACTGGGCCTGCTGCAGCTCGGCCTTGGCGGATTCCTCGTTGGCAACCTGCGAGCGGAGGTCAGCTTCCTGAATGGCCACCTGCCGCGGCGCATTTTTCTGGGATTGCTCGAGCTTGGATTTTTCCTGCGCGAGTTGTGCCTGGCGCTGCTCGATCATTTTTTGCGCGGAGGCGACGGAAGCCTGGCTGCCCTCCACTGCCGCGACTTGGCCGGCGGCGATGGCAGCGTAATTATCATAATCGGCTTTGGCTGCTTCGTTTTTCTCGTACAGCGTTTTGTAGCGCTGGAAGTCGGCTTGCGCGCGAATGTTGGTGGCCTCGGCTTGCTGTTGCATGGCCACGGCATTGTCATAATCATGTTGCGCGGAGGCGAGACTGGCTTCGGCATTCACCACCGCGGATTGCTGCTCGCTAACGCTGGTGGTGTTGTTCAACTCGGTGATGGGCAGCGAAGGACTCTGCGCCTCGCGCTGCGCTTGGGCGCGATCGAACTTAGCTTGCGCTTGGGCCAGGCTGACCTGAGTATCGGTGGGATCGAGGTCGACCAATGGCTGTCCGGGTTTGACGTAGGCGTCGTCCTCGACGTAAACGGCGCGGATGGTGCCGTCGGTCCGAGCGTTTATGGGAATCAGATGGGCATCGACCTGCGCGTCGTCGGTGGTTTCGTAATCGTGCTCGTGCACTATATAGAGGACCGCAGCAACGAGAATCACCAGGATGACTGTGCCCATAGTGAGGAACCGGCGCCGGCGCTTTTCCGGAGCTTCCGGGACGGTTGCGACGGCCGCGGGTGCGGTCGATGGGTTCTCTGGTTGCAGTTTCGGCGTTTCGTCGGCCATCTACTTGTCCTTGAGTAATGTGATGATGTCGTTTTCCGCTTCGCCCATTGCGCGCGCCAGGCTGATGCGGGCCAGATTTTGCGCGTAGATTGCGCTTACGTAGTCGCGCTCGGCGGATCCCAGGGTCTGCTGCGACTGCACCACTTCCACCGAGTCGGCGGCGCCCGCGCTGTAGCGATCTTGCGACTGCTGCAGAGTTTCCAAGGCCAGCTGGCGATTACTCGCCGCTACTTGCACTTGGTCGATAGCCACTTGGAGATCGGTGTAGGCATCGCGAACTTCGAGTTCCACTTGTCCGCGTTGATCCTCGAGTTCGGCGCGATGTTGATCGAGCACCGCGCTTGCTTGTTCGCGATCGGCCTTCAGGCGTCCGCCTTCGAAGATGGGGACGTTGACGGTCGCGGAAGCGTCGAAAACACCGCGGCCCGAATCGGGATTGATTCCCTGCAAGCCGTAGTAGCCCTGCACCGAGGCGGTTGGCAAGCGCTCAGACGAAGCAGCCTTCCGCGCGGATTCCGCGGCGCGCATCTGGGCTTCGGCCGCTTTAAGGTCCTGGCGGTGCGCGATAGCGGCGTGGACCGCGGCTTCTGCTTCCATCGGCATTTCGGCGCTGTCATTCAGCTCGCTGGTGAGCAGGAGATCGGCAGTGAGCGGCAGACCCAGCAGGCGCGCGAGAGCGTATTTCTGTTTTTGCAGATCGCCGCGCTCGGAACGCAGGCGTTGCTGCTCGGTTTGGAGTTGCACCAGGCTGCGGGTGGCGTCGATTTGCGCTTTGTTGCCCGCATCGAATTGGGCCTTGGCGCGGTCGTAGGTCGCCTGCGCGTAGCGCACTTGATCGACCTGAGCTTCGACGCCGGCAATGCTGGCCAGGACTTGCAGGTAATTTCCAGTGACCGCGAGGACGACTAGCTCGCGGGCGTTTTGCGCGTCGAGCTGTGCGGCATCGGCGCCTGCGCTGGCAGCACGAAAGTTGTAGAGCGAAGTGAGGTTGAAGAGGCTAGCCTGGAGATTCGCTTGCAGCGTGTAATAGTGAAACGGCCCCACCACGGTGGGAAATGCGGTGGCCAGCGGGCCGAATGCGCTGAGCGTGCTAGCACTCAGGCCTTCAGCTTGCAGATCGATCTTGGCGCCGGTTTCGCCCGCGCTCGCGCTCAGTTGGGGAAGAAGTGCGCTGAACGCGGATTCTTTCTGCGCGCGTGCCTGGCGGAGCGAAGATTCGGCGCTGATCTGTCCCAGGTTGAAACGCAGGCCGCGGCGCACCGCGTCGGCAAGCGATACAGGAATCGAAGCGGTTCCAGGGACCACCGATTTATCGGGAACGCTTCCGGTGTACGGAGCTTGTACTTGAATCGATGATTGGATGACGTCCACGCTGGAGCCGGCGGGAGCGGCGGACTGTTGCGCGCCTACCGCGTCAGGGGACCGGGCGGACAAAGGGAGAGGAGTAGCCATGGCCGCAGGGGCGGCACTGCCACCCTGCTGGGCATAGGCGGGCATAACGCCGAGACAAGCCAATCCGGCCAAGACCGCAACAAGATTGCGCACTTTCATAACTTGGCCATCGTAGCACATTGGATACATACGTGTATGTATTTAAGGCGACAGTCGTGCTAGTCTAGTTACCGGGTCATCCACTTTGAAACGTATCGTAAAACACCGTGCCAGCGTCGCGCCGAACAAACACCAAGCTCGAACCGCCGCCACGCGTTCGGGGCTGCTGGACGCGGCCCAGGTGGTGTTTGCGCGCGACGGTTTCGAGCGGGCGCAATTGGAAGCCATCGCCGCGGAGGCGGGACATACCCGAGGCGCGGTTTACGCACACTTTAAGAATAAGCAGGATTTGTTTATGGCCCTGCTGGAGCGCCGGGCCCGGGCGAAACTGGCGCTGGTGCGCGAGCAAATGGAGCAGCGCTCGCTGCCGGAGCGGCTCGGCTTTATGCGTGCGAGATATGTGGAGTTCTATTTCGATGGCAACTGGCCATTGCTGACTCTGGAATTCAAGCTTTTCGCGTTGCGTAATCCGGAGTATGGGAAGAGGCTGCGCGAGCTGTACCAGCTTCTTTACGCGGACACATCGAAATTGCTGTTTGAGGGCCAGCACCCGATTTCCAGAAAACAGAAAAGCCGGCTCGATCTGGCGTTTGCCACGCTGCGCGGAATTCCCAGCGCCGTCGCGCTGGAGAGCAAGTTCGATCCGTCGCTAGCCGCGCCCGGTACCGCGCGGCGGATTCTGGAGAGCCTGTGCGATTCAGTGTTCCGGGAAATCGCTTCGGGGGTGCGAGAACCCGCCGCCCGCAGACGCCGCCGCGGGGTGGCCATCGTCTCGAAGACTTCGTCAAGGTTACACCGCGCTTAGTTTTTCGTGGTCCATAGGCCCCACTCAGATCAGTCCGCAGCCTTTACCCTTCGTCTCTATATAACCTCTACCGTACCTCCCCTGGCGGCTGAGTTTTCACATCGCTTTCATGGGATTGTAACAACGCCCGAGTATCTATGGATGGTGCCGCTTTGATGCGGTGCGGCCTCCCGAACGCCGTGAGGGAAGGCTGGTTTTGAGTACGTTGATCGGCCGGGTGGGTAGTTGACACCCAAGAGTAGGCTTGCAGTTCCCCGCAACCCTCCTTCCTGCCAAACGCCCACTGGTCTGTCCCGCAACCCCCGGGACAGGCCAGTTTTTTTGGTTATGCAAAATTAATGCTTCGGAGCGGGAGAGATTCCCCAAGGACTACTAGTGGGCAGAGAGTGCGCCGTATTTATTCGTGGCGCGAAGGTTGCGCCGCGCTCGGCGTTGCGACTTTTCCGGAGAAGGAACGATAGACGAAGATAAAATAGCTGGAGGCGAGAAGGATGCCGAAGGTCCACCAGATCAATCCCGCTTTCAAACCATAGTCACCGGCCTTGGCCTTTTCCACGGTGAGTGAATAGAGAGGATTGCGCGCCGGCAGGACCATCGGATAGACGCCAAACACTACGCTGGTCATCATTCCCGCCAGATAGGCGCCGGAAGCGCAGAGGGCTCGCATTTCGCGGTTCTTGCGAACTTCGACAATCACTCCGGTTAGCCCGGCGACTGCTAGCACCGGGAATACCACGCCCCAATGGTGGTCTGCGAAATTGTTTTCGATCTGCGGCTGAATCCGAAAGGTGACGGTGGTGACTACGGCGGTGAGCGCGGCGACGATCCACCAGATCGCGGCCGCGAATTTTCCGGTGCGCTGGTTCACCACGTCGCCGGTTTTCATGTGGACCCACAGCGCGCCGTGCATAGCGATCGCCGCAAGGGCGAGCGCGCCCACCAGGATGGTGTACCAATCGAGAATGCCGGTATCGTCGCCTAGGCGGAAATTGGTCCAAAGCGGCTCGAAGAAATATTGACTGGCGTCGAGCGGCACACCGCGGACCACGTTGGCCAGAGCGGCGCCGTAGAAGAGCGCAAGCAGCAAACTGGAGGAGCAAAACAGGAAATCCCAGAGGGGATCCCACACCGCGCTCTGAATGTGTCCGCGGAAATCGATGGAGATGCCACGGAGAATCAGCAGCCACAATACGATCATCAGTGGGAGATAAAATCCGCTGAACCCGCTGGCGTACAGCAGCGGAAACGCGCAGAAAAGCATGCCTCCCGCGGCCAGCAGCCACACTTCGTTGCCTTCCCGGACCGGGCCGATGCTGGCGAGAACCATGCGGCGCTCGACGTCGGTGCGTGCGACGAAAAGATGGATTATGCCGGCGCCCAGAACGAATCCATCGAGCAAGACGTAAATGGTGAGAGTGAGCGCCGTGATGCAAAACCAAACCGTTCCCATGCTGTCCTCTTCGCCGGTCGTTCACTAATCGGGCGCTAGTTCAAGCGCCGGTCGGGCTCAGGTCAGTCGCCCACTGCGGCGGGAAGCTCGTCCGCAGCGGCATCATCGTCGTGCGGATCGTGCCCTTCCGGTCCCATCTCGATTTCGCGGCCCATCAAAAACAAAAACAGGATCGACAACATCGCGTACATGCCCATGAACCCGAGCAGCGTGAACCAAACGTTGCCGGCGCTCACTCGCGGCGAGGCGCCGTGCGCGGTGCGCAGCAGGCCGTAAATCAGCCAAGGCTGACGGCCGAGCTCAGCGGTCATCCAGCCAGCGGTGTTGGCGATGTACGGCAGCGGGGCGGAAAGCAATAGCGGCCAGAGCATCCAGCGGGACTCGAACAAGGTCCCGCGCCACAAAAGCAGCGCGGCCATCAGCATCACGGCGATGAAGATCGTTCCAAGCCCGACCATCACGTGATAGCTGTAATAGAGCAAAGCGACGCGGTCGGGCCACAAGTCGTGGGGAAAATCCTCGAGGCCCTTGATGTGCGCGCTCCACTGCTGGTAAGTGAGGAAACTTAACATCCTCGGAATTTCCAGGGGATTATCAAGGCGGCGCTTCTCGACGTCGGGCTGGCCCAGGATCGCCAGCGGCGCGCCGGACTGGCTCTGGAAAAGCCCTTCCATGGCCGCCAGAGTTACCGGCTGATTTTGCGCGATCAACTTTCCTTGCCCGTCGCCGGTGGGATAAAGCTGCAGGCAGGCGGCAATTACTCCCACGATGACGCCGGTGCGGACAAAGGTGCGTCCGTATTTTTCGTCGCGCGCGGTGAGCAGATAAAATGCGCCGACGGCGGCCATCACAAAGCATCCGGTCTGCACCGCGCCAAGCATTGTGTGCGCATATTGCCAAAGGGCCCAGCGATTCAAGACTAGCGCCCAGAAATTGGCGAGATCGATTTCTCCACGCGGACCGAACCTGAAGCCGGTGGGATACTGCATCCATGCGTTGGTGGCGACGATGAAATAGCCGGAGAGCCAGGAACCGAGGAAAACCAGGAAGCCGGCCCACCAGTGACCGACGCGTCCCAGCTTTTTCGCGCCGAAAAGGAATAGGCCCAGGAAGCTGGACTCGAGAAAAAATGAGAAGACGCCTTCCATGGCCAGAGTCTGTCCGATCACGCCGCCCGCGGACCTGGAGAATGCCGCCCAGTTGGTGCCGAACTGGAATTCCATGGGCACGCCAGTCACTACGCCAAGGCCAAAATTGATGGCGAAAATTCGAGCCCAGAATTGCGCACAGCGATCGTAGTGCGGGTCGCCGGTGTGCAGGGCTTTGGTTTTCAGATAGACGAGCAGCAGGGCCAGGCCCATGGTGAGCTGCGGGAAAATGTAGTGGTAGGTGATGGTGAAACCGAAGTGCAGCCGGTTGGCGTCGAGGGCCTGTTCCATCGCGCACTGATTCTAACTCAGCGGTCGAGCGGGAGCACCACACACGATTCAATTCGTCAGCGTTACGGGACGGGAAATATTCGACGAACCATACGCCCACCCTTCCCATCCGCCTTCGCGCAAGAGCGGCGCAATGGCGGACGGGGAAGAATGGGGCACCCGAAAAAGATAAACCATCGAACCGTCGAACCGGAAATCAAAACCTAGTACGCAAATAAGACCCGCGATGGCTTATTGGTGGGGCGGCGCGTCGGGCACGGGCGGGGTCGCGCCGCTGCCGGAGTGCTTGGCGATTTCCGCACCGGTTACGATGGCGGTGCGGATTTGGCTGAACAGATCGGTGAGGTTGTTGGGGGTGTGCGGGATCAGGATGGTGTTGCTGTGATCGTTTGCGGCGATTTCTTTGAGGGTATCGAAATATTGCGTCATTAGAACCAACTGCATTACGTCCTGGGGCGTGGAACCTGGGACGGTTTTTGAGAAGTCTTCCACCGAATCCTTCAGGCCGGAGATGATGGCCTTGCGCTGGTTGGCAATTCCCTCCCCTTGCAGGCGTTTCGATTCGGCTTCCGCTTCGGCTTGCTTGACCAACAACAATTTGTTGGTCTCCGCGCGGGAAACGGTGGCTTCCCTTTCACGCTGGGCCGCGTTGATGTCGTTCATCGCGGCTTTTACTTTGGTGTCGGGAACGATGTCGGAGATTAGAACTCTGACGATGGCGTAGCCGTATTCTTTCATCGACGCGTCGAGGTTGTCGCGGAGGTCGCTGGCGATGTCCGCTTGATTCAGGAAAGCGTCGTCCAGCTTCATTTTCGGGACGTGGCCGAGCACCACGTTGTAGACCATCGATTCGATCTGCTTGACGGGCGCGGACAATTTGTAGAACGCGGATTCCACCGCCTCGGGAATGATCTTGTACTGGATTGAGACAGGAATTTGCACGAAGACGTTATCTTGCGTTTTCGTTTCCACCTGAACTTCGAACTGCTGAACCTTCATGCTCAGGCGTGCGACCACTATTTCAAGGAATGGAGTCTTCCAGTTCAGGCCCGGACCAGACACCCGCGCGAATTTTCCGAGACGCTGAACGATGGCGACCTGAGAAGTGTCCACGGTAAAAAACGAGCCGAAAATCAATTTCAGCACGAGGAATAAAATAAGGAGGCCGAGAAACAAGCCAAGAGTTCCAAGAGGGGTCACGATGATGCTCCTTGTTTTGCGCCGGGCAGCGTCTGATCGAATGAGTTCGGAGTCCCGACGTTCAGTGCGTCGTCCGTGGGCCGAAATTGTCACACAGTTGTACCACGATTCCGGGCAAAGGGTGATTACAGGGAGAGGGAGGCGATGAGGGCGACGACCCGGGTTACTGTAGGAGGTTCGCGCGTAGCGTTGGGCTACTGCTTGATGACGTTGATGTAGTACAGGTCGGTGGCCACTTCGAATTCGTCTTTCTTCAGCGGCGTCGACAGCGTGGACCACTCCGCGGTGGGATGGATCACCTGCCAAAAATCCCTAGTTCCCACACGAACCGGCATGGCGAATTCCGGCACGTCGGCTTGCCAACGATATTCGACGCTGTCGTTAGCGTTGAATTTGAGTTCGAGCGTGGGGATCGCGGCGTGGCGAAGATACTGATCGAAAACAGGGGTCAGATTCAGGCCGGTCTTCTCGTTAAAAAATTGTTCCGCGTCCTCGGTCATGATGTTTTGATACTTGAAGCGCTGATAGAAATCGTGGATCAGCGGCCACCAGCGAGCGTCGTCGTTGATGATGCTGCGAAGCGTGTTGATGAACAAGACCCCTTTGAAATACTGGTCCTGGGGCGGGGTGGCGTTTATCCCGCGCTGGGGGATGATCGGCACTTCGTTTTTCACCTTGGACTTGTAGGCGTTGATGTAGGTGAGGGCGTCGTCGGTCCCGTAGGTGTATTCGATGTACAAACTCTCGAGGTAGGTGGCCCAACCTTCGTGGATCCACATGTCGGATCGGTCGGCCGCAGTAATACTGTTGCCAAACCACTCGTGCGCGCTTTCGTGGATGATGATGAAATCGAATCGGGGGCTGATGCCAACGCCGGTCCAATCGCGGTCGAGGTAGCCGTTTGCGAAATGATTGCCGTAGGCCACCGCGCTCTGATGCTCCATGCCCGCGTAGGGCACTTCGATCAGCTTGTAGCCGTCTTGAATGAAGGGATACTCGCCGAAATAATGTTGGTACGCCTCGAGCATCCCCTTGGCCTGCGCGAATTGCTTTTTGGCTTTGTCGAGATCTTCAGGGAGTACGTAGAAATCCATCGGTAAATCGCCGAGGTGGTCGGCGAAAGTCACGTAGTTCCCGATGTTGAGTGCAACGTCGTAGTTGTTGATGGGGTACTGCACCAGCCAATTCCAGCGGGTGTAGCCATCACCGAGATCAGTCTTGCCCATGAACTTTCCGTTGGAGGCGTCGACTAGGCCGTTGGGGATAGAGACGCTGATTTCCATGTTCTCCACTTCGTCGCGCCATTGATCTTTGTTGGGCCACCACTCGCTCGCGCCGGTTTCTTCGCACGCGGTGTAAATCCACGGGTGACCGGAGGGGTCTTGCGCGAAAGTGAAGGCGCCGAAGCGGCCAGTGTGGACCGGCGTGCCGGAGTAATAGAAATCGATGGAATAGATGTTGCCGGATTTGAGGGGATCCGGAAAATCCACGAAGACGGCGCCGGAATCGCGCTCGTATTTCAACGGAGTGTAGCCGTAGAGGACTTTGTCGATGTTGAGGTGGTCATCGAGATCGAGTTGGATGCGGGTGCCATCCTGCAACATGCGGAAGCGGATCGTGTTTTTCCCGCTGATGAATTTCTTGTCGGGGTCGACGCGGACGTCTAGGTGGTAATAAAGCAGGTCGTTGTTGGCGCGATAGGGTCCGTAGGAGCCGCGGAGGATGTCTGCCCGGGTGGCGGACATCGAAGCTTGGGTGGGCGCTTCGGCTTGGTGCGGCAGGGCGGCGAGTCGCGCGGCAGAGGCCGATTGCATGGCCACAGGTTGCGCGCCGGGCGGCGAGAGTGCGGGTGAAGCTGGGGCGCCGTTCTGGGCACGCGCGGACGCGGCCAGACTCATCACAACAAAAAATCCGACTACGCTGAACAGGCTTCTGCGGAAAGCTTGTTCAAACATTCCGATCACCCCCCAAAAGGGACTGCGTACCTGTGGGCGAGGTGCCACGGGAACGCTAACACGTCTTGAGATCGAGTTGCCAGCGGAATAGTGGCAGAAAAAATTGGAATGGGAGCGGATTCTGCGCGCTTCCCGCGACCTCTGGATTCGGAGTGAGGATGATCAGCGGGGATTGTTGGGGTTGCCAAGACCCGGACTTCGCGGCGGAATATATCAAAGCTGCGCTAGAAGACGAGGACGAACCTGGCGTTCTGCTGATTGCTTTGCGTCATCTGGCTCTAGCACGGGGCATTGTCAAAGTCGCTAAGGCAGCCGGAATCGAGCGGGAAAGTCTTTATCGCGCGTTGTCGGTTCACGGCAACGCCCGCCTGTCCACGTTAGTGGCCCTCACCAAAGCAATCGCTTTGAAACTCACCGTCGAAACCGCGCAATAGGCCGAGCCACTATCAGGTATCCATTTAAGAATGGCCAGGTGGCGCCGTCGTGCGATGTTATCGAGCGGATCGCCGCTAAACGGGCCGATCCGGGTAGACGGCGTTTGGAAATCGAAAATGGATTAGCAGGGCGAAAAGAAGCAGGACCAAGAATGCGATCACGCTGCCCTCGGGGCCAGCGGAACCTCCGGTGAGCCAGTTCGGACCTTGAACGGAGGTGTTGAGGAATCGGCCGACGCCCAGCATGCCACTGTCCGCCGTGCCGTAGAAAAAAGTTTCCGCCCAATCCCAAGCAGCATGAAAGCCGACCGCAAACCAAAGATTTCCGGTGCGACGGAGGGTGAGGCAGAAAATCAAGCCGATCTGAACCACCTGAAGTATGCCGAAGGCGTTTTCTCCAGGATTTAATAAATGGGCGACACCGAATGAAAGAGAGAGAATCAGCGCCGCAGGCCAGAAACGCAAACGTCTTGCGACGATGAAGAGCAGGTAGCCGCGGAAAGCCAACTCTTCGTTGATGGCCACGGCAAGAAAAACCAGGCCCCAGGCAAAGGCGTATCGGAAAACTGCGCTTCCGGTGAGTTCCACCGAGTCAATCCGGAAATGCCCCCCAGCGCGAAGCACCAGCAGGATCGCGGAAAGCATCGCGAAGCCCCAAGCATACCCTTCCCAAAATCGAAAACCGAAAGCCTGACGCGGAGGGATGCCGTAGTCCGCGAGCGAGCGATTTTCCATGCGGGACACGACCCAGCTTGCCAACAGGACCGCCAACGCCGCGATGCCTTTGACCGGCAGTTCATTGTGCACGGTGAAAACCGAGCCAACCGGTTTGAGCGGGATGTGCAACGCCAGGAGAAACGGCACGGGCAGAAGGAAGGTGATTCCCAGCCAAATGAAGAGGCGGATACGGTCGGGGCCGCCCCAGCGGCGAGGGTTCCCGGAAGTTCCCCCACTGGGACCCTGATCCGAACTGACGATCGGTGTTTGGTCGGTTTCCAAAGTTTCCTTCTCAGGCCATCCCTAAACGGCGCTGAGCCCGCGTGGAATAAAGGCCGGGCTATCTTAATGCAGGGCCGCCGAGTTCGCATGCATAATCCAACCTATTGCTCCTGCGAAACCTGCTCAGTGTTTGGAGAAGATCGCGGCCTTGGGGGGCGGGGGGGCGGCTCGGTGATGGAGGTTCGCACGCGCTCCTTGCTATCCTATTAAATAAAACGCTAGTTGTAGTATCTGTATTTTGCGAGGCTTTCTGAGCGATGGAAAATTCCTTTGAGCACGCGCTCGTTACAGTGTGGCGGCAAGTCCTCGTCGATGACTGCGCATCGGTCGAGTTGGAGGCGAAGCTTTATCCGGTGCGACAGACTCCGACGAGCAAGCTACGACAAGTGGACTTCGTATTCGACGGCGACGAGATTCGAGGGCTGGAACAGAACCCGGAAACGAAATCGCGATGGGCGCAAATGGCGCGTTCCGGCAAGAAAGTGATGCAGTTCCTGAGCCACGGCCGCTACGTGGGGAACGTGGTTGACGGCAAAGTGACAGTGTATGGTGTCCGAAGACCAAATAGGGCCTCGACCATCACGAAATCGCGCGGCGGCGGAGACCCCAAAGGATGAAGATCGAGCCGAGAACTATCGCGATGCCGACGGACTGGAAGCCGTACTTCACAAGAGCTTCCTTCCAAGGCTCAACCATGTGCCCCGACCCGGTAAGGGGAGAAAGACTCGACGAACCGAATACTGCCGCCAGCGTGCTTATCAACCAGTTCACGTACGTGCCGTACAGCACGGTCCAATATGCGATGCTCTTCGTTGGCGGCGGCAGTCTGACTTCGATCCAACAGGCCCCCAGTGCAACCAAGAAAGTGCCGTTCATCACCCCTTCCAGGTGCGCGGCGAGTCCCATGCGCATATTGGCGAAATGCTGCTCGGCAAAACCGGTTAAAAGACCAATCAAGAACAGGAACATTCCATGCCAGATCAGACGTCGGTTTCCATTCTCAACCCTCATAGTGTCCTCACGGACTTGCAAAGTTAGCTGCCGGTGTGGATCATAGCTCCGAAACTGACTCATGCTCAAGCATTACCATAAAGGAACGTAATTCATGTCTACCAAACCAGGAATTTTGTTGCGGGCGGAAGGTGCATTCGTTTTCGCACTTAGTTTGTTCTGCTAGTGGTCCACGGGCGCCCCGTTGGTGGGTGTTCCTGTCACTCTTCTTGTGGCCGGACTTATTTATGTTGGGATACCTCGTCTCGGTGCGAGTGGGTCCGGCGGCGTACAACTTTGTGCATACATATATTTCCCCATTGGCGCTGGCGGGAGTGGCTTTAAGCCAGCACAACACCGGCCTTTGGTCGTTTGCCCTTATTTGGTTTGCGCACATTGGAGCGGATCGCGCGCTCGGCTATGGGCTGAAGTATCCGACGTTTTTCAAGGACACCCATCTGCAACGAGTGGACCAAGCGCTTCCCACAGTCGCCTCGAGATAAGCCGCCTTAGGAATCTCAAGCTGGCCTTACGAACAATAATTACGAACAATAATTGCGTTGACACGCAGCAATGAACCCACTAAGTTGTGAAGCGTTGCTGGTGGCGCTCCGAAGGGAGCGCCTAAAGGGAACCCGGTGTAAATCCGGGACTGCCCCGCAGCGGTAAGCAGGATCGAACGCCCGATTAACACTGGTTTCCTCCGAAACCGGGAAGATGGGCCAGTAGAAAAACCGGTCATACCGATCGGCCACGCCTGCAAGTCCGAAGACCTGCCAGCAGCCACGGCAAACCCAGCGTGAATATCGAGCGAGCCTCCGAGGGGAGGTTGGCGATGATGTGGTGTGTTTTGCATCCCCCATCTCGTCTCCCTTCGGAATTCTGGCGGAAGATGCGCTTTGCGGAGGATATTTTCAGCCTCGGCGTTGCGAGCATCTCATCTCTGCGAACGGCATGTGTGAATTGCGCGGCGCATTTCCGCTCACTAAGTCGCGGCGAAGGGAGAGGTTGTATTCCATGATGATTTCTGAAAGAGGCGCGCCTTCGGAAACACGCATCGTCGCGATGGTATTTCCAAATCAAACCAACCATTACGGAACATTTTTCGGCGGCGATGCGCTCCGGCTGATGGACATGGCCGCATTCGTAACCGCATCCCGAGATACGCGCCGCACCGTTGTGACCGCGAGTTCGGAGCGTATTGATTTCCGTGTGCCGGTGCGGCAGGGACAACTGGCCGAAGTGGTGGGACGGGTCACTCATCGAGGTCGAACTTCCGTGACGGTCGACGTCGAGCTTTGGGCGGAGGACCTGCTGACGGGATGCCGGGAACTGTGCACCAAGGGAAGCTTTGTGCTGGTGGCGGTAGATGCAGATGGGCGGCCCACGCCGATTTAGACTCGAGAGTCGCAATAACGATTGCGTGAGCTGCAAAGGACAAATACTCGATGACGATTTCCGCAAATCTAGGTTTTCCCAGGATGGGCGCGCACCGCGAATTGAAGAAGGCGCTTGAAGGTTTCTGGTCTGGAAAGTTGGACGAGGCCGCGCTCGTTGCCGCAGGGCAATCGCTGAAGCGGAACCATTGGCAGCTGCAAGAAAAGATCGGCATCAAGCACATTTCATCGAACGACTTTTCGATGTACGACCACGTGCTAGATACGGCGGCGATGCTGGGAGCGGTGCCGGAACGCTATCATTGGCACGGTCCAAGGGTGGAGCTGCCCACTTACTTTGCAATGGCGCGGGGCGCCGGGAGCAAGGCCGGCGGAACTCTCCGGCACAGTTCCGAGTCCGACGTGCCGGCGATGGAGATGACCAAGTGGTTCGATACAAACTACCACTACATCGTGCCCGAATTTGCCAGGGACCAGGAATTTTCGCTGGCGTCGCTCAAGCCGGTGGAGGAGTTTCTCGAAGCGAAAGCTTCTGGCATCATCACGCGGCCAGTGTTGCTCGGTCCGGTTTCCTTCCTACTGCTCGGCAAGGCGAAAGATTCCAGGTTTGAGCCCCTCTTCTTCTAGACAGAGTGTTACCGATTTATGAAGAAAACCTGCGCCAACTGCAGGAGGCAGGCGCGGGATGGGTACAGCTCGACGAGCCAATGCTTGTACTCGATACGCGCGCCGAAACCCGCCGCGCTGCCAGCGAAACATACGAACGGCTGTCTCGGTCGGCTGGACAACTGCAACTGCTTGTCGCCACATACTTCGCAGGGCTGGGCTCCAATCGATCAACGGTGCTGCATCTGCCAGTGTCAGCAGTTCATATTGACCTGGTTCGTGCACCCCAGGAGTTAGATGAGATATTGAAGGAAATTCCTCAAGGCCTGTCGCTTTCGCTCGGAGTGATTGACAGCCGCAACATCTGGAAAGCCGACCTTGATCACGCGCTTCGGCTGGTGCAACGGGTGGCGGAGAAAATCGGCTCGGAACGAATTCTGCTGGCTCCTTCGTGTTCGCTTTTGCATTGCCCCGTCGATCTGGACGGTGAAAGTCATCTGGATGGCGAGTTGCGTGGCTGGTTCGCATTCGCGAAACAGAAACTTGAGGAGGTCGCTCTACTGGAAGTCGCCCTGCAAGAGGGCCCTGAAGCAATTCAAGACACGCTGAACGCGAATAAAGCGTTGATGCAAGAGCGGCGAAAATCGCCCCGCATCCACGATCCGGCGGTGAAGCGGCGAGTTGCGGAGATCACACCGGAGATGACTCGCCGTTCCAATCCTTACGCGCAGCGGCGAGCGGTTCAAGAAGAAAAACTTCATCTTCCGCAATTCCCGACTACTACTATCGGATCGTTTCCTCAGACCAAGGAGGTCCGAACGGCCCGTGCGGAATTCAAGTCGGGAGCAAGGGATGCTGAGTCCTACGGCGATTTTCTGCGGCGAGAAACCGAAAAGGCGGTGCACTTCCAGGAGGAAATCGACCTTGATGTTCTGGTGCATGGAGAATTTGAGCGCAACGATATGGTGGAGTACTTCGGCGAGACGCTCTCGGGAATCGCGGTAACCGAAAATGGTTGGGTGCAGAGTTATGGTTCTCGTTGCGTCAAGCCGCCGATCGTATACGGCGATGTCAGGCGCCCCGCGCCGATGACAGTCGGATGGTCGGTCTTCGCACAGTCACTTACTCCAAAGCCCATGAAAGGGATGCTGACCGGACCGGTCACTATTCTCGAGTGGTCATTCGTGCGCGACGATCAACCCCGAAGCGAAACATGCCGGCAAATTGCTCTGGCGATTCGCGACGAGGTGAGCGATCTAGAGGCCGCCGGAATTCGCGTGATTCAAATCGATGAACCGGCATTGCGGGAGGGCTTGCCACTGGAGAGGTCGGAGTGGCCAAACTACCTGGAATGGGCGGTGGAAGCCTTTCGCGTGGCTTCTTCGGTGGTACGCGATGATACCCAAATTCACACCCACATGTGTTACGCGGAGTTTCAGGACATTATCGAATCTGTAGTCCAGATGGATGCGGATGTTATCTCCATCGAGACTTCGAGGTCGCAGATGGAACTGCTGCAGACGTTCGCTCAATTCCGCTACCCCAGCGGGATTGGGCCGGGAGTCTATGATATTCATTCGCCTCGGATTCCGACACAGCAGGAAATGGAGCAGCTTCTGCGAAAAGCCGCGACAGTACTTTCACCAGCTCAACTGTGGGTCAACCCGGATTGCGGATTGAAAACGCGGCGATGGGAGGAAGTACGCCCGGCGCTGACCGCCATGGTCAAAGCAGCGCGAACGATGCGCGGGGAAGTCGGATAGCGACTGGCAAGAAGGGCAATGGAAATCGGCGCGGGCCGCTGTGCGGATTCTGAGCAGATTTTCTTGTAGTATTGGCTTTCTGATGAGGACTTCTGTGCCAGTTGAGAGCAAAACCGCGGGGCGGGTTATCAAAAGGGTTTGTGTCTTTTGCGGATCCAGCCTGGGCTGCCGGCCTGTATATCGAGAGGCGGCTGCGCAACTCGGAAGTCTACTCGCGCATTCGGGAATTGCGCTGGTTTATGGGGGCGGACGGGTGGGCTTGATGGGGGTGCTGGCTGATTCTGTTCTGCAAGCGGGCGGTGAGGTGATCGGGGTAATGCCGAGGGCTTTGGTGGAAAAGGAGATTGCGCACACCTCACTCACTGAGTTGCGGGTAGTGGAATCCATGCACGAACGGAAAGCCCTTATGGCGGACTGGGCAGACGCGTTCGTTCTATTACCCGGCGGATTTGGAAGCTGGGAGGAATTTTGTGAGGTCGTTACCTGGTTACAGCTGGGTATGCATCGAAAACCTTGCGCAGTGCTGAACGTAGACGGCTACTATGACGCGCTGATGAGGCTGGTCGCCCACGCAGTGTCTGAAGGATTCCTCCATGCCGCTCATCAAGAAATGGTGATTGTAGAAGACAACGCGGAGCAATTGCTTTCGCAGTTGAGCACCGCGCAGCCACCCACGGAAGCAAAATGGGCGTCGAATCGAGGGCGGTGAAAGGCACAAGTGTTGTGGGAAACGGACATTCACAGCCCAGGGTGGATGTCGGCATTCTCCTGGTTGATGAATGTGGCCGAGTGTTGCTGACGCTGCGAAAAAACCCTCCAGAAGCGGAATGTTGGAGCATTGTCGGCGGGAAGGTGAATTTTCTGGAAAGAGTCTAGGACTGCGCGGTCCGCGAGGCGTTCGAAGAGGTCGGCATCAACATCGCGATCGGCCACCTGCTTTGCATTACCGACCATTTGCTGCCTGACGAGGGTCAGCACTGGGTTTCTCCGGCCTATTTGGGACGAATATTGAATGGCGAGGCGCGAAACTGCGAGCCAGATAAGACGCGAGAAGTGCGCTGGTTTCCGACTGACGAGCTTCCTGACAACCTCACTATGACTGCAAGGAATGCGATCGAAGCCTATCAGCGAAGGATGCAGTACCCACCGGCGAAGTCGAACGCCGCGCACTAAGGTATGTGTTGCCTGCCGTCTTACGTCAATTCCGCACATGCGCGATCAGCGGCTTCGAGCAGAGTTGCGACGTCTTTCTCGCTGTGCGCCGTCGAGATGATCCAGTGCAGGCCGTTCGAAGGTGTCATGTAGATTCCGTAATCCATTAACTTCTGCACGAAGCGCGAGTAGCGCTCGGTGTCCACGTAGGTGCAGTAGTCTCGATAGTCGTTGATGCTGGCGTGATCGGTAAAATAGATCTGGAACATCGGGCCGAAGCCCTGGACGATGGCCTTCAAGTGGCGCCGGAGAAACACCTCCCGCAATCCTGCGATTGCGGAGTCGCCGATTGCGTGGAGTTTCGGGTAGACGCCCTCGGCGGAAAGCATGTCCAGATTCGCCGCCACAACTTTCATGGTGAGACGATGACCGTTGAAAGTGCCATAGTGCAGTACCATGTCACTTCCCCAAGTTAGGCGATCCATGATCGAGCGCGGGCCGGCGACCGCGCCCACTGGGAAACCAGCGCCCAACGCCTTCCCAAACGTGCTGATGTCGGGGCGAATTCCATAAAGCTGTTGGCACCCTCCTGGTGCGTAACGGAAGCCGGTGACCACTTCGTCGAAGATAAGGAGTGCACCGCAATCCACGGTCAGCTCGCGAAGCCGCCGGTGATATCCCTCCAGCGGCGGAATGCAACCCATGTTGGCCATAATCGGTTCGGTGATGACTGCAGCCAGTTCCCTTCCATGCGCGCGGATGACCCGCTCCAGCGCCGGGATATCGTTCCAGGGCGCAACCACCACATCATCGAAAGTCGTGAGCGGGATGCCTTGCGAGTCGGGAATCTTTTTGGGATTTTCTGGAGGTCCGAGCTGTTGTGGTGGGTGGCTGTGCGCGTTGGTGAGGTAAGGGTCATACCAGCCGTGATAATGCCCCTCGAACTTCAGTAATTTCGTGCGCCGGGTGTGGGCGCGCGCCAAGCGCAGCGCGAGCATCGTCGCTTCGCTGCCAGTATTGGCGAAGCGGACCACCTCGGCTGAAGGTATCACTGCGCGAAAACGTTCCGCGGCCTCCACTTCCGCCGACGTAGATGCCGCAAAATGCGAACCCTCGGCCATCGCCTGACACACCACCGAAACCAGCGCGGGATTCGCGTGTCCGTGGATCAGCGCGCCGAACGACATCATGAAATCGGTGTACTGGTTGTCATCTGCGTCCCAAACTTGAGTGCCCTGGCCGCGCTCGAGCATCACCGGTCCATCGCCATAGACGGCGTTTCCGCGTGAGGGCGAATTCACGCCTTCGACCAACGATTGTTTTGCGCGAGCAAACAATTCCCGCGAGCGGGCATGGGAGACCAGAGGATTCTTGGTGTTCTTCATTGGCATCAGTTTAACCCGTAAATTAGGAAGCCGCCTGAGACGTCGAATAAAGCACTTGGAAGGCGCACCCGCACAAAAGCAATCCCAGGTACGCGGGAGCCAGCCATTTGCCCGGTCCTACATTCCCGGAATTGAGACTTCCGATGCAGGCAGCGATGAGAAAGATCAGGGTCACCACGGAAAGCGCAGCCTTCGGCGAGCTCAGCAGTCGCCGGCGGAACAAATGCAGTGGTGCGGCCACGACCACCAACACATAAGCGGTGATGAAACCGTAGGTCGAGACGGTACCCAGCCATCCGTACAAATCAAAAGCGCTCACGTGCCAAGCAGTGAGCACCACCGCAGGCAACAACGTGGCTGTTGATGTCGCCAGGACGGCTGCGTACGGTGTCTGGTAGCGATCATGTGCTCGCCCAAGCTTTTTCGGGACCAAGCCGTGGGTGCTCATCAATAGCGCGATCCTCGCGGCGGCGGTGATTGAGGCAAGGGTGCAGGCAAAAAAACTGGTCAGTGCCCCCGCCGCGATGATCGGAGCGATCCAGTGCAAACCCTTGAGGTCAGCGAGCACTTGAAGAGGAGCTCCACTATTCGCTAGAACGCTGAGTTTATTTCCGAACCCTGCCACTTCGGCATAGCTGCAGAAAACAAAGAAAATGCCCGAGAATAGGACGGTCATCAGCAACGCACGCGGAATGGTGGTCAGCGGCGCCTTAGCTTCGGCTCCCAGAGCGGTCGAACTCTCAAATCCTACGAAGCTGAAAGTTGCAAGCACCAAGCCCGCGCCCACGGGAGTAAGGTGGAACGCCGACGGATTGAACTGACGCGGGTCCCAGGTGAGTTTGTCGGCAGGGCTAGGGAACACAAAGAGCAGTACGATGGCGGCTACCGAGATGCACTCGATCCACAACATAAAGCGCGCGGACAGCTCCACATTGCGGTACGCAAACGCCGTAGCGGCGAGCACCGAGAACAGAATCAGAGCGATCGAGGCCACCAATTGCGGGGGCTGCCCCGACACCAGAGTCTGCGCGTACTGCACGATTCCGCCGGTCACCGCAGAAGCCGTCCCTACATAGGCGATCAGCAGGGACCAACCCGCAACCGATCCTGCCCAGGGACCTAAGTCGCTGCGAACGAAACCATAAAGCGAACCAGGAGACGCAGAATCACTAGCGAACACGTTGATATTTGCCGCTACCAACAGGACGGCAACGGTTGCAACGACGTAAGCAAGCCATGCCGATGGGCCAGACGCGCCGATAACCAGGGGGATGCCCATCGCAACGCACGCGGTAGGCGCGATGCTGGAGAGGGACTGCGCCAAAGTTTCTGCCTGCGATAGAATTCCCGCGCGTAGGCCAAAGCTTTCCGGCGTGGAAGTCCCCGCGTCTGGTGTCATCTGGCTCAAAGCGGCCACTCTCCTGACAGGCGAAACCCCATGGCGAACATCAACCTCGCTTTTGAATGCGAGGAGCCGCTGGTGATGTCGCTAGAAAATAAATTTCAGGACAAACTGGAGGCCTCGCGGGCCGCCACCGCCCAGAAACGGATTGCCAACCCCGACATCGGCGGTTGCCGTCAGCGGCAGGTACCCAATCCCCGTGCCGTTGCTCGCCAGCCCATTGGTGGCCGGGTCGGCGATGAAAGCTGGCAACACCGGATTCGCGAAGTTAGGATGGTTGAAGAGATTAAAAAATTCCGCACGGAACTGCAAGGTAAGCCGCTCGTTGAGCGGCGTGTTTTTCGAAATGGAGAAATTCATCTCCTTGAAAGGCGGAGCTCGCAGCGCATCGCGCCCCAAATCTCCGAAGTGGCGCGTGCCGGGTATACAGTTCGAGTCTCCGTATGCCGATGTTGCGTTGGGATTACCGAAGGTACAGGGGGCGGCAAAAGAAGCGAGGTTCAGGAAATCACTGGGGCTGTTACCGTATTGAACGGGACCGACTACGTCTGGGCGGTCAAATCCTTCACCGGAGCCGGAATAATCGCCTTCGTAGTTGTAATTGAGCTGGAATGGCTGTCCATCTTGTAGATTCAGAATGCCGTCCAGGCCCCAACCGTCCTTGAGTTTTGCAAACCGCCCCTTCCAATTGGGCAACTCGTACACGAAGTTCCACGTGAAACGGCGACGGATGTCAAAATCGGAATTCCCTTTTTCCAGTTGCGGAGCAAGGCTGTTGTTGGGCTGCGCCGCATTGGGAATGAAATCCTCGCTGTCGCTGGCATCGTCGATCGAGTGCGACCACACAAAGTTAGCCTGGGACGACAAACCATGCCAGTTGCTGACGTGGATGCTGGTCTGCAGCGCGTTGTAATTCGAGAATGCGGTGCTCTCTTCCCGGTTAAGGTAAAAGAAATTGGGATAGGGACGGGGCACGTTGGTGCCGCCATCAAAACCCTCGATGCAATTGCAAGCCAGGTCGCTCGAAGTGATCATGGCCTGACTGGGCTGGTTGATGTCGCGGAAACGGAATAAGTCTGTTCCCAGGGCGCCCACGTAGCCCACCTGAAGAACCATGGTGCTGGTAATCTGCTGCTGAATATTCAGATTGAAATTCTGCACGTAGGGTGTTGTCAGATTTGGGTTGGCGCCGAAGAAATTGTCCAAGGGCGATAGCGATGCGTAGACCGCAGTGTTCGGCGCGATGGCTAGGCCGGTGATGCTGGAGGAGCCGATGGCGGCGGGCCCGACCCCGGTGAACGCAGGCCCCGGACAGAACGCACAGTTATACGGCACATGGCCGAGGAAAATATCCTGAGAGAACGCATCGGAGTACAATCCCCAGCCGGCGCGAATCACCGTCTTGCTTTTTCCGGTGATGTCGTAGGCAAAGGCCAGGCGTGGGCCGAAGGAATGGTAGTCGGGGCTGTAGAGGCCCGAGGGTCCGCCGTCTGCCCCGATTCGTAGCAATGCGTCGGTCGATGGGTCAAACTGATAGAACAAGTGGTTCTTTTCGCCTACCACTCCAAAATAGTCCCATCGCAAACCGTAGTTAAGAGTCAAACGGGGCAATATGCGGTAGCTGTCCTGAAAGTAAAGGCTGTGATTGTTTTCGAAAGTGTGTCGCCGGGTGTTACCGCTGGCGATGCTTCCGCTTGCGGGGAGACCCTCGAGGAACGAAGTGAGATCGCTAAAACTCAGACTGCCGCGGAAGTTATCATCCTGGAACAACTCGATGGTGGTGCGGCGGAATTCATATCCAAACTTCAAGTCATGGCGGCCGCGTTTCCAGGAATAGTTGTCGATGAAATGCCAGTTGGAATCGACGCGCGCGCGCGGATCGGAAGGGGATGCGCCAATCACCGAGAAAGTTCCGACGTTTATTTTGGGAAGGCCAAAATTCCGGGAGCTGGCGCCGGTATCGAGTCCGATCGAAGACGGATCGAATGTGCTATCCAGAGGGAAAAACCCTTCGGCATAGCGGTTCCATCCGAGCCGGGCTTCGTTGACCTGGTCCGGGCTAACGACCTTTACGTCGGAGATCGATATGAGTTGCACGCGGGTGGGCGTGAAGGTGTTGAAGCCAGGCAGAACGCCGGCCGCACCCACGCCGAGGGGAAAACTTTGGGTGCTGTTTCCGAAGTAATAGCGACCGCTCAACAGATTGCTGGAGCTGAAATTATGATCGAGTTTCACGATCGCGCTGTCCACGTGATTGTAGAAACTCGTGGTGGTGGATAGATTGGGAGCCGGAGTGCTGAGATCGCTGGCCAACACGCAATTGGTTCCATCGGGGCTGTTGGTCACCCCGGGCAGGTTCGGGGTGGGCCAAGGATGGCGGGCCAACAGACTGACGATGGTCGGACTCACGGTTCCGCCGGCAGCGGTAATGCTCTGCTCGGTGCTGGCGATCACCGCTGGGTCCGGCACGCAATTGATCGTCGATTGCGCCCCCGTTTCGCGTTGGCCTTCGTAGTCGACGTAGAAGAAGGTCTTGCCCTTGATCACCGGGCCACCCAAGGCCCCGCCGAACTGGTTGTTATGAAACGGATTCTTGGGGCCTTCGTCATTGAAAAAGTTCCTCGCCCCAAATTGGCCGGTACGCAAATACTCGAGTCCGGAGCCATGCCATTGGTTGGTGCCGCTCTTAGTCACGATATTGACCACCGCCCCGCTGTTGCGGCCGTATTCGGCTTCGTAATTTGATAGCACGCGAAGTTCGGCTATCGCATCGAGCGGGAGGATCGTCGCAGGATCGCCGAAAACCCCTGCTTCGTTAATCGCCGGATCGTTGCGATAACCATCATTCATATCGGTGCCGTCGAGCAGGAAGTTGTTGGCTCGGCCGCGAGAACCATTCATCGAGAACGTTCCTTCTGAACCCGGAGAGTCAGTAATCTGGTCTGGCGAGCCAGCGATGCCGGGGTTCAAAAAGATCAGCTTGGTGTAGTCACGTCCGTTCACCGGTAGATTCTCAACTGTTTTGGTAGTGAGCGTGCCGCCCAACTCCGATGAGGTGGTCTCCACCTGAGGCAAGAGTTCGCCGGAAACCTCCACTTTCTGGTTCATCTGTCCAGGGCTCAGCACCGTATCGACGCGGCGTTCGGTGGCGACATCAACCACTACGCCGGTTGTCACCGAGGTCTGAAAACCGTTGAGGGAAACGGTCACCGTGTAAGTTCCCAGCGGAAGTTCCGGTATCACGTAGCTGCCGTCATCGCTGGTCTGGGTGGCGCGTTGGAGACCTGTGTCGACGTTACGCGCGGCCACCTGGGCGCCGGAAATCACCGCGCCGGAAGTATCGGTGATGGTACCCAGGATCTTTCCGTGAAAACTCTGGGCGAAAAGCGCGCCGCCCAGAAGAGCGCAACCAAGCACAAGAATCAATCGGGTACTGCTTTGGACCCCATTCGCATCAACAGCCTTGGGGATGGGTTGGGTTGGCATATTCGCTGCTCCCCTCGCCGCGCGGGCTTGCTTCGCGTGTGCATGCCTGCGGAGGAACGCCTGCCCAAGAAGAGTGGGCATAGCCGTGATGTCCTTCTTCATTAGGGCCACCGGTGGCGTTCGCATCCGCAGGCGCGACAATCTAGACATATTGTGGTACCCAGTAAAGGGCCACTTTGATGCAGAATGGAGGAACCACTTGGGAATGCACCTGCCAATGCGCACCGAGCTCTTTCAATCCTTGGAACTGGATCGACGTGGGGGATCTTCGCTGTGTACGCAGCTAAGGGATGAACTGCGCCGAGCGGTGATCCATGGGCGGGTGCGGTCCGGAGCGCGGCTGCCGTCCACCCGGCACATTGCCGAGGAGCTCGGAGTCGCCCGCAACGTCGCCGTCGATGCCTTCGAGCAGCTCATTGCGGAGGGCTATCTGGAGTCAAAGCATGGCTCCGGCACCTTCGTAGTGGCTGCACTTCCCGAAGCGGGTCTTTCGCGAAAGAGGCAGTTGCGCCAGGATAAATCTCAAGGCGAATCGAAATCACGCATCTCCGAACGAGGTCAGTGGCTGACCAAGTTCAAGATACCCGGTCTTGATCCAGACCGCCCGCCGGTGCCCTTCCGTCCCAGCGTTCCGGCCCTTGACCTGTTTCCCCAGGTGCTTTGGAATCGAATACGCTCACGGGTTTCTCGCGCCCTGCCGGCGACGCTCTACACGTACGGCGACGCGGCTGGCTATGCGCCGCTTCGGCGGGTAATCGCGAACTACCTTCGTGCCGCACGAGGTGTTCGTTGCACTTGGCAGCAGGTAGTGGTGGTTTCCGGAGCGCAGCAGGCTCTCGACCTGGCGTCGCGGGTGTTGCTCGATCGCGGCGATTCCGCGATCGTCGAAAATCCGGGACATCCGGGCACCTGGGCTGCGTTCGAAGCGGTAGGAGCAAATTTGATTCCGGTGGAGGTAGACGAAGGCGGTTTGATCGTCGAGGAGAATCGTCCCCTGCCACCGGCGCGAGTCGCATGCGTCTGCCCCTCGCACCAATATCCACTTGGTGGAACTCTACCTCTGCGACGCCGCCTGGCGCTGCTGGCGTGGGCTCGACAGCACCGCGCTTGGATCATTGAAGACGACTACGACAGTGAATTCCGATATGCCGGCGGACCGCTTCCCGCTCTCCAGGGGCTCGACCGATTTGATTGTGTGCTTTATATGGGCACCTTTAGCAAGGTGCTTCATCCGGCGCTGCGGCTCGGATATCTGGTAGTTCCTGAACATTTGGTCGAGGCGTTCACCACCCTCAAGGCGATTGCCGACCGGCAAGCCCCGCTGCTCGAACAAGCCGTTCTGGCCAGTTTTATCGAAGAAGGTCACTTTGGACGGCATACGCGGCGCATGCGAATCGCCTACATCGAGCGGCAAGCAGTTCTTTTCAAGGGCCTGCAGGACCAGCTGGAAGGGATCTTGGAGGTCAAACCCGCCGAAGCGGGCTTTCACCTGGTGGGCTGGCTACCCTTGGGCTGCGACGATGCTGCGATCATGACCGCGCTGAGTAGCTCAGGCATTGAGTCTACGGCGCTTTCTCGATACTCAATCGGAAGGTGTCCAAGACCCGGCTTGATGCTTGGCTACGCTGGTTTTTCGGTTGCGCAGATTTCCCGTGCGGTGATCGATCTGGCGGCGCAACTGAAGGTGCTAAAGGTCCATCGAACGTAAGGCATTTCTGGAATTTCGGCGCTCAATTCACATTTCTCGCGACGTGTTGCGGGGATTCCTTAAGTTGTCATCACTCGCCACAAATCTTCGCCTGAGAATTTTGCGTGCATGCATTTCCCGTTTACGATGTCGCCGAAACGGATCCATTCTGGGCTGTGTTCTTCGTCCTGCAAAATGAACACGCCGTCTGGCCCTGGTTCCAGGCCGACTACGCCGTCGGCCATTAGCTTGCCCTTGAACACCACAATTCTGGTGCTGCCGACCCACGGGCTCTCGTTGCGATAGTGGCCTACGTACTGTTCCCACTCCTTTGGATATTCGAAGGTTTTCGGGCCGGTATATCTGGAGTTTGTGAACCACTCGCCGCCGTATCCGGCCTCGACTACCGGGCTCTTCGGAGCCTTCGCATCGGCGCGGCCGAAGACCAGCGCGAAACGCTGAAAGTCCGGGTGCGCCACCGTGAACGTGTCGCCTTGTGCTTGTTCCAGGGCCACGCGTTCCCCCTGATAAAGTAGATAGAGACTTTCGCCGGTGGCCACGAGTTCGAAGTTACGGCCTTCGCTACTCTGATACTTTCCCGCGTAATTGGCAGCGTCTTTTATTACCATCGGTGAATTCAATTGCGGCGGTGCTGGAAAGGACGTGCTGGCTCGCTTGGCGCGCATGAGCTGCATGGCGTACTGCGCGACCGGGTTCGGGCGATACCCTTGCATCGCGTTGATGGAGGCGAAAGCGCCGACGCCATCGTCGATATCGACGTGCATGGATGACGCGAAAGAAACCATGCCCCCGGTATGGCGGAGAATCCTGTGGTTGTCGAGAGTGTCGACTGCGATACCGTAACCGTAGCTGGCGGTTGGACCAAACTCTTCCGCTTTGATATGGGGCTGCGAAAAAAGCGCGAAGCTTTCGCCGGAGAGCAGCGGTCCTTTGGGACCCTGGCCGTGATTGGCAATCATTTGGATGTACAGCCCCATGTCGTGCGGTGTGGACGCGATGCAGCCGGCGCCATCGGTGATGATGATGGCTTGCGCCTCGCCGAGGCGCCCCTGACGCGGATACGGGCGATCGTTTTGAAAGACCGCATAGTTCTTGGCGAGCTTTTCGCGAATATCGAGCGAGATTACCGGTGAGGTGTCGGTCATGCCCAAGGGAGCGAAGACCCGGCGCCGAAAAACCTCGGACAATGGCTGACCGTCCAGCGTCCACACCAAATGCCCCAGCGCGGTAAAGGCGGTGTTGCAATAATGGAAGCGCTCTCCCGGAGGATTGGCGGCGCGGTGTTTTGCGGCTGGGTCGGACAAAAAGAGCGGGCCATTCCCGGGCAATCCGGACGAATGGGTAAGAAGATGATGGGTGGTGATCAGCGCGAAATTGGACTCGATTCGAAACCACGGCAGATATTCGACGATCGGCTTATTTAGATCGAGTTTGCCTTCCTGGCGGAGCTGCAATAGACAGTTGGCAACGAAGGATTTGCTGATCGAGCCAATTTCAAAGATTTGCTCCGGTTTCACCGCGACATGCTCTTCGCGGTCGCTAAAACCGTAGGTCGCGACGCGCTGCACTCCTTCGCGGTCGGCCATTACCAACGTCATGCCCGGCGAATTCATTTCGCGCATGTACTGCTCGATGAACGCATCGAGCTGCTTGAAACAGTCTGCATACTTGCTCTTCAGTTCCTGCGTCCGCGATTCCAGGACGAAGAACTGCGTGGCAACCGCCGCCGCGACAGCCTGACCGCTGACATTCAGAAACGTCCTGCGAGTCACCGAAGACGACATTAGCGATCCTCCCAAAATGCACCACGGATTATGCCACCAATATCGCATCAGCACGGAGCTGCTCGCGCGGTCAGTTCTAGCATCGTTCCATGAAACGGGCCATGAAAGCGACCGGCTTGAATCCCACCAGCGAGCTAGGTCAAGGGTCGGTTCGGATTCGTAGGATAGGAATTCCTTGCAACTGCTTGGAACGCTTGCGTACATTTGCCGTGTGTTTCGACAAAAGTCTGACCGGCCCCGGTGCGCGGAAAAACGAGTGGGAGGTGCGGACCATGCAGAGGCTAACCGGAAAAGTGGCTCTAGTGACGGGAGGAAGCTCTGGGATCGGACGCGCCGCGGCATTTGCTTTTGCGCGCGAAGGAGCAAAGGTGGTGCTTGCCGCCCGTGGCGCTGAGAGGGGTGAGCGAGTCGCGCACGAAATCCGGCAGCGGGTGGCCAAGCGGAGTTTGTGCGGACCGATATGAGCAGCCCCAGTGACATTGAAGCGGTGGTGCAGCGCACCTTAGATCTGCACGCTAGGCTCGATTTCGCGTTCAACAACGCCGCTCCAACGGAGATTTAACTATCGCGGACCGCGGATGTGGCTGAAGAAGAATTCGACCATCTCATGGCTGTCAATCTGAAGGGGGTTTGGCTGTGCATGAAGCACGAAATTCGCGCGATGCTGCGGCAGGTTCCCGCCGGAGGCGCGATCGTAAACACCTCGTCGGTGAACGGCCTGGGAGGAGCACGCATGGGCGGCGTCTACTCCGCAACCAAGAGCGGGATCCTCGCGCTTACGAAATCCGCTGCGCAGGAATATGCGCGGGAGGGTATACGCGTCAACGCGCTGCTGGCAGGCGCATTAGCCTGGCGATTTCCGACATCACTCTGTGGGAACTAGCCATGGCCGCGAGAAAGCCCGCATCGGCCTCAACATCAGCATAGAATCCTTCCTGCAAGAAGTCGAAGCTCGGTTCCTTGTGCTGGCAATCAGCCGCCGGGTGTGTGTCCGCGCCCTAAGTCTTCCAACAACTTATCCTAAAGATCCGGCAGACCGAATGATCGGGGCGACTGCGCTGGTCGAAGGGCTACCCTTGCTCACCGCGGATTCTGAGATCCGCCGGTCGAACGCGGTTCAGACGATTTGGTAAGAACGGACCTGCCGCTCACCGGGACCGCTTAAGCTACCGGCGTCATCGCATTAACCCCTTCCACCTATGGATGAAGCGTCTATCATCGGTTCCCTTCCCTGAATTTCGTTCCCGGACTTGAAGAATCTCGGAAGAATGCTTATCCTTCTGTCAGTAAGTAAGGGGGCGCCGTGAGCAAGCCTAATGATCTGGTGCAAGGGACGGTCGACATGTTGATCCTCAAAGTGATCGACCTTCAACCCATGCATGGGTGGGCCATCGCCCAGCGAATCCGCCAAATTTCAAATGATGTCCTGCGCGTGAACCAGGGTGCGCTCTATCCTGCCCTCCATCGGCTGGAGCAACAAGGGTGGATCGAGTCCAAGTGGGGCGAATCCGAAAACAACCGCCGGGCCAAATATTATTCCCTCACCAAGGACGGCCGCAAGTATCTGCGGACCGAGCAGAAGAACTGGGAACGTCTTGCTGGGGCTATTGGATTGGTGCTCAAAGCGATTTGATCGCTGCGACAAGCGAGGTGCGCGATGCGACGGTTTACACAACTGACTCTTCGCTTCCGGTCCCTGGTCCGCGGCGATTCTGTAAAAAGCGAGATCGATGAAGAATTGCGGTTCCACCTGGAGCAAGAGACCGAAAAGAATGTCGCCAATGGCATGTCTGCGAATGAAGCTCGGCGCGCTGCACTGCTTGAGCTGGGAGGGGTCGATATGCTGAAAGACCAGTGTTGGGACACCCGAAAGGTGAATTGGATTGAGGACCTTTTTCAGGACGTGAGCTTCGGATTCCGGATGTTGCGGAAGAATCCGGGTTTCAGCGCGGTAGCGGTGCTCTCGATCGCCCTGGGAATCGGCGCGAATACCACAATCTTTACGGTGGTGAACGCGGTTCTGCTGAATCCCCTTCCGGTGCGGGATATCTCGCGGCTGGTTGAAATGGACACCGTGGATTCGAAAACAAAGGTGGGCGTTGCGCGGGCGAAGAAGCTCGGAATGTCGTTTCCCAATTTTCAGGATTACCAGCGGCAGAATCAGGTTTTTTCGGGGCTCGCTTGCATCGTGATCGCACCACTCACGTGGAGCGGGGGCGCGGAACCGAAGAAAGTGGAGGGCCAGCTGGTTAGCGCGAATTACTTCGACGTCCTCGGATTGGAACCGGCCGCGGGGCGGTTCTTTCTGCCCGATGAGGATACCAAGCCTAGCGGGAACAACGTCGCGGTGGTGAGTTACCGCCTGTGGGCCAACAAGCTCGGTTCGAGCCCTGGAATCGTCGGGGGCACGATCACTTTGAACGCCACACCGTACACAGTAATCGGCGTGGCGCCGCGGGGATTCAAAGGGACCTTCACATTTCTCAGCGCCGATCAAATCTGGATTCCGGCCAGCATGTACCCGCAAGCGTTGGCCGGGTTCATGAAAGACAACTTCAACGACCGTAGATTCCTGATCGGAACGCTGGTGGGGCGCCTGAAGCCGGGCCTGAAAATAGGACCGGCCGAAGCATCGCTGCGGCCAGTTGCATCGCAGCTGGAGCGGGCCTTCCCGAAGGACAATGCCGGACGGAGCGTGACGCTCACGCCCCTGGCCGACGCCGCCGTGGGCGCGAACCAGCACGGCCAATTCGCACTGGCAGGCGGCCTGATGATGGGGATCGTCGGTGTGGTGCTGTTGATCGCGTGCGTAAACCTGGCCAATCTGCTGCTGGCGCAAGCGGCGCGGAGAGAGAAGGAAATGAGCGTGCGCGCGGCTCTGGGAGCAAAACGCAGCCGGCTGCTACGTCAGCTGCTCACCGAGAGCATGCTGCTTTCTATGGCGGGCGGAGTGGCGGGACTTGCGCTGGCGTATTGGGCGCGTACGGTGCTGTGGTCGTTCCGGCCGCCATTCGTCGAGGAAAACGACATCAACCTGAATCTGGACGGGCACGTGCTGCTGTTCACGCTGGGCATTGTGCTGCTCACCGGGCTGATTTTCGGATTGGCACCGGCGGTGAGGGCGTCTGATCCGGACTTGATCGGAACGCTCAAGGTGGGCGGCCGAGGAGGGACGGTGGGATGGACCCGGAACCGGCTCCGGTCGCTGCTGGTGGTATCCGAAATCACGCTGGCGCTGGTAGCGATGATTGGCGCGGGACTTTTTATTCGCAGCATGCAGAACGCGCAGCGCGTTGATCCGGGATTCGAATCGAAGAACCTGTTCATGATGGCTTTCGATCTGGGAGCGCTGCACTACAACGAAGGGCGCGGACAACAGTTCTACCGCGACGCGATCGAACGGGCCAAAGCGTCTCCCGGAGTGGCCGCGGCGGCCGTTGCGTCCGATTTTCCTCTGGGAGGAGGGTTCGCACGCACCATTTTCCCGGAGGGCCAGGACGAAGGATCGGGATATCGAGGGACCCTGACCGAATTAGACGATGTGACGCCAAGTTATTTCGAGACCCTGCGGATACCACTGGTCCGCGGTCGCACGTTTAGCGATTCGGACCGCCCGAATACCACCCCGGTCGCGATCGCCAACGCCGCGATGGCGAAACATTTCTGGCCCGGCGAGGATCCCATCGGCAAACGCTTCCATTTCTTCGGCGACGCTACGCTGCGCGAAGTGGTCGGAGTGGCGGCGGACTCAGTGGTGAACGAGATTGGCGAAGAACCGCCGCCGGTCGCGTACCTGCCGATGACTCAAGATTTTTCGCCGGCGGCTACGTTGCAAGCGCGGACGATCGGCAATCCCGACGCGGCTATCGGAACGGTGCGAGGCCAAATTCAGGCTCTCGACTCCAGCCTGGCCATCACCAACGTGCAAACAATCGGCACGATCATGAACCAGGGGCTCTGGGCCCCACGCATGGGAGCGGCGTTGCTGACGTTGTTTGGCTTGCTCGCTCTGATATTGGCGGCCGTGGGCGTGTATGGTGTGCTTTCGTACTCGGTGAAGCAGCAGTCGCACGAGATTGGGATTCGCATGGCGCTGGGGGCGCAGCGGGCGGACGTGCTACGCCTGGTGGTGGGTCAAGGATTTCGCCTGACGGTGGTGGGCATCGCCGCAGGGCTTGCGGCGGCGTTCGCCTTGGCCCGGGTGATGGCGAGCCTGCTCTACGGCTTCACTCCGACCGATGCAGTGACCTTTATTAGCGTCACCGGGCTGCTGTGCGGCGTGGCCCTGCTGGCGTGCTGCATTCCCGCGCGGCGTGCGATGCGCGTAGATCCGATGGTCGCGCTGCGCTACGAATAGGTCATGGTTTTTCAAACCACAACGAACAATGAAAATATTCTAGAGATTGAGCTATGTTTTGGGGGTCCGCCATGTGGACGAAGGCCGATTTATTCTGGCGCGATCCGAGCCCGAGTACGAATATGACCTGGACGTCGATGGGCACAACGAACTGTTGCCTCCGCGAAGGTAGCGGAGAGCGCGCTAAGGAATTTCGATAATTTGCTGACGTCCTCCACACGGCGGAAGGGAGGATGGCCATGCAAGTAATGCACGAGGTGTGCTGCGGTTTGGACGTGCACAAGAAAAGTGTGACCGCCTGTGTACTGTGGGCTTCTAGTAGGCCGCGACAGACACGGGAGTTTGGCACGTTTACGAAAGACTTGTTGGCATTGGGTGACTGGTTGCGCAGCTGTGGAGTCACCCATGTGGCGATGGAATCTACGGGCGTGTATTGGAAGCCGGTGTGGAATCTTCTGGAAGGACAGTTTCTGCTGCGCGAGTTGCTGGATCATCTTTACTTTGTGGAGTCCAAGATTCGCCGGATCGAGCAGAAGATGGAGGAGCGACTGGGCCCTTTCCCGAGTGAGGTCGCGCGGCTCGGCACTATTCCTGGAGTAGACCGCGTGACCGCCTGGGGATTGTTGGCTGAGATGGGGTTGAACATGGAGCCATTCCCGGATGCACCGCATCGGGCGAGCTGGGCAGGATTGTGTCCCGGCAGTCATGCGAGTGCGGGCAAGCGCCAGAGCGGGAAGATCCGCAAAGGAAGCCTGTGGCTGCGTCGCTGTTTGTGCCAAGGGGCTTGGGCTGTCTCTACGAAAAAGGGTAACTATTTATCAGCTTTGTTTCGTCGCCTGGCGGCGCGGAGGGGAAAGAAACGGGCGACCATCGCCGTGGCCCACAATCGGTTGGTCATTGCCTACTACATCCTGCGAGATAAGGTCTGCTACCGAGACCTCGGTCCCGATTACTTTGATCGCCTAGATCCGGAAGGTTTGCGCCGACGCCTCACGAAGCGATTGCAAGGATTGGGTTTCAAAGTGACGCTGGAACGGTTGGCCGCCGCCTAGAAGGCATTTTCTAAGGAATAGAATCTGCACTTCTGTGGTTCATTCTTTTGCCGTTTGGATCCCCGAAGAAGTTGCGCCAGGCAAAGACCTCGTCGGCAGGTTCGGCCCGAAGCTGTTACTCCTGTAGCCGGTACGCTCTGTTGCCCATGTGTCCGAGTTGGACCAGAATGAAATGGTGCGCCCGGAGGGATTCGAACCACCAACCAATTTTGCCGAGACGGGTGTACTATGGTGCCGCTTTCGAGATCAAAACGAAAATTCTGGATTACAAGTAAGCGAAAGCGAAGAAGCCGTGGAAATGGAGGTGACCCCCGGTTCGTTCGAACTTCCCCGACCAGTCACGTACCGGACCCCGAATTTTTCCGAGGGGTGCGCGCAAACACCCCCCGGCAGGCCCGCCCGAGTGCGAGTCGGAGTAGGGATCACGATTGCTCATGACCCCCTCCACGGATCTGGACGAGCGGATTTCCCGCATCCAGCTCTTGCCTTAGGTAACAACGCCCATGCGTCGCAAGGGATAGGGATGACAGACAGTAGGCAATGGCAACCAGCGGGTGATGAGGCGCCGCATTCGGTTCCAAAGGACGCGGCCGTTCTGGCTGCGCCGCGACAGCGCACGATGCCAGAGCCAGCCAACTCGGAACCGAAAAAGCGCCAGCGCCGGTTGATTCATGGGCACCCCGTAATATCGGATGTGTCCACGCACCACCGCTCGCAGCCATTTAGCCATTTCGGGGATGGGTTCGTGCATCCGTCGCTGAAGCTCGGCTTTCACCTCGTTCCGCTTGGTCTGCAACCTCTTGCGTATCGTCTGCCGCAGCACCGTATACCTGCCGTTGCTTCTCTTCTTTACGTAGATATGCGTAAAACCCAAGAAGTTGAACGTTTCCGGTTTCCCCTCTCCACGTTTCTGCCGGTTGTCGATCGCGTACGGACCGAACTCCAGCAAGCGCGTCTTCTGGGGATGCAGCTCCAGGTTAAACTTCCGCATTCTCTCGGTGAGTTCCGCCCGAAACTGATCGGCATCCGATTTCACCTGAAATCCCAGCACGACGTCGTCAGCGAAACGCACAACGATCACATCGCCGTGAGCATGCTTCCGTCGCCAGGCTTGGACCCACAGGTCGAAGACATAATGAAGGTAGACGTTCGCCAAAAGCGGCGAGGCACTTCCGCCTTGGGGCGTCCCTTCCTTCACCCGTATTCGTTTCCCGTCCTCGAGCACGCCGGCGTTGAGCCACTTCTGGATCAATCGCACCACGCGCCGATCAGCCACCCGGTGCTCGATAAATTTGACCAGCCATTCGTGGGAAATCCCATCGAAAAAACTGCGTATGTCAAGATCGAGCACCCAGTTCACTTTCCTCGTCAGCAGTCCCGTGTAGAGCGCATCCAGCGCTTGGTGCTGGCTGCGTCCTGGCCGGAACCCGTACGAGAAGCCGAGAAAATCCGTTTCATAGATAGCGTTCAGCACCTCAACCGCCGCGCGCTGGACGATCTTGTCTTCCAGCGCCGTAACTCCGAGCGGTCTCTGCCGCCCGTCGGCCTTGGGGATAAACACTCTACGCACCGGCTTCGCTCGATACGCTCCTCGCTTCAGCCTTTCAGAAAGATCTTGGAGGTTTTCCTCCAGCTTCTCACCGTAGTGCCGCCACGTCTCCCCGTCCACGCCTGGCGCGGCTTCCTTCTTAAGACGGAAGTAGGCCATGCGCAGCGTGTCCAGGTTGTAGATGTGGTGCAAGAGCGCCGTGAACCGCAACTTCTTATCCTTTCTTGCTGCTTGACGTACCCGCTCCTGCGCACTAGGCGCGTCTTTCCGGCTCTGTATCCGGGACGCGTTTTGCTGGGGCAGGTTCCCTTTGGCCAGTCCTCTTCCCTCCATCCCCTCCGCTGCCGGTTGCCCAGCTTTGTTCGGGGACTTCTCAGGTACTACAGGGCGGTCCGACTTCCCAGGCTCGTTCGTCATCGGCGTACGTCCTTAGACTTCCCGATGCGTCCCGAGGCATCTGCGCCCCCGGGCGAACCTGGGATCTCCCGGTTCCCTAACGAGGTGTTTGCGTACGTGCACGGGGTCTCTGACCGCGCGGGACTCTGGAGCACCTCGCGGTATCGGTGCTCCCGCTGTCGCCTTCCGCATCTCCTTACAGCGTCGGCGTCCCGGAGTGAGTGTCTTACGCCGCTGAATACCCAGCCCGCACGTTCCCCTGTCAACGCTTCGACGCCGCCCTCGCGAGCGGCTCCGCATGACTCGGGGCCGATGTGGGTCGCTACTCCACTTTCGTATGACTTTTTCATTCACTACACCTCGCCGGTTTTGACCGGCGCACAAGGAGAATTCCAATGAGGAGAAACGGAACCAGGTTCGTATCTCTTTTTATTTTCCTTGGACCAATACTGATGGCGTCGTGCGCGAAGCCCTACCACGACGAAAACGAACGGTACGTGTTCGTGGCTACGAATATTAATTTGCCGTACTGGCAGGAGGCGCAAGCGGGATTTCAGGACGCGGCCAAGACCCTCGGCGTAAAGGGTGAACTCAGCGGTCCGGCGACGTACGACCCGAACGGAGAGGTAGATACGTTCCGCCAGGTCGTGCAACAGCACCCCGCCGGGATCTGCCTCTCCGCGGCGCGTCCCGAGATTTTCCAGGCCGAGATTGACAAGGCAGTGGCCGAGGGCATCCCGGTGATCTGCGTGGATGCGGATGTGCCGGATTCGACGCGCGTGCTGTACATCGGAACGGACAACCTCAGGGCCGGCAGAGAGAGTGCGAAGCGAATTGCGGCACTCCTTCAGGGTAAAGGGAACATCGCGGTGATCACCATTTCGGGCCAGCACAACCTCGACGATCGACTGGCGGGCGTGAAGGACGCACTGGCGAAATTTCCTGCTCTCAAGGTAACAAAGATCCTGGACGACAAGGGTGACGCGCGAAACGCGTTTGACCAGGTTTCCGCGCTTATACAAAATAAAGAAAAAATCGACGGCTTTGTCGGCCTGGAGGCGACCGGAGGTTCCGGCGCCGCCGAAGCGGTGGCGCGCTTCGACCTGGGCGGCAAACTGCCGATTGTGGCCTTCGACAACGACCCGGAGACGCTGGATTGGATCGAGCGCGGCGTAATTACAGCCACCATCACCCAGAAGCCCTACGTCATGAGCTACTACGGGCTGAAGTTCCTCGACGACTTGCATCACAACGCGGTTCACGAGTTCAAAGACTGGCGTACCGCCCCCGCCGCGCCGATGCCTACGTTCGTGGATACTGGCACGGTGGTGGTGGACAAGAGTAATCTGAAGGTCTATCGCGACGCGCTACCCGCGAATTCCAAACCGCTGTAAAGAATACATATCCAGTGCGGATCGGTGTTGGGACGCCTGGTTGTTCGGAGGTAGATCATCATCGTCACCCGTTGCGGCCGCATCTTCCTGGGCCGAACAAAAATTAACCTCAGCACGGTCTTTGCCGGACAGGCTGTCGGCATCACCGCGAGTTTGCTTGAGTTGAACAAGGCGTGAGCGGAAGCGAAAGGAACACCGTTGTCGCTGCGGATGTTGACAGGCAGGCCGCGCTCCTTAAAAAGCCATTCAAACAGGGTGAAAGCGTACTCTTCTTTGGTGGAAGAGAGGGCTTCACAGGTAAGGAGAAAACGGCTGGCGTGATCGGTGACGGTCAGCGGGTAACAGTATTGGTGATTGCCGAGCAAGAACTCGCCCTTGTAATCGGTGCACCAAAGTTGGTTGGGTTTCTGGCTGAGGGATAAAGTGGTTCCCTGAGCACGACGACGCGAGCGGCCGCGACGTTCCACCAGGCCGTGGCGATCCACCGGCTGTGCTCGCTTACGTTGTCAGCGGGCTAATTAAATTGGTTGGCACCGCTCGGATTAGAGCCGCTGGTGAGTCGATTGGGTTTCAGCGCGGGCTGTTTGCTTTCTTTGTATTCCTCGAAGTCGCGGCCTGGGTATGGGTCGTCCACAGGTTTGGAGGTCGTGAAATTCAAATTAAGGTCCCGCGCCTCTAATACCAAATCTTGGGTCCGAGGACAACGCTGCGCATGATTCGGTCCCGGCACGGCAACAAAATGAATTTTCTCAGCGTGGGCGGGTTTCAACTATTTGTCGAATACGCTGCTCGATAATGGGAACACGCCCCTGGCTGCCCACATCTGGCTGAACATAACCAGGCAAGGCCTCACGAAACCCTGTAGTATCCATGAGACGCCCCATCTCCTCAGCTATGTAAGTTCGGACGCTGTCTTCTTGCGTCCTTATTTCGTCGACGATCGACGCTCGTCCGTCTATTACAGCGACGATATCCTCAAGGTCGCTACTCGCCTGGTAATCGCTGTTACCACGGTGTTTAAAGGCCACAATCTTTGTCGCGACAAAGTAGGGCGCGGTGATAACTCGGATCGGAAGATCCTCTGCGATGTTCTGATACTGCGCAAATTTGATCGCGGCGGCATACCAAGGATTTGAATATCCGAGGATCTTCTCGTCCATCGGCATCACATCTAATTGGTTCCCGTTGATTAACCACCGGCATAGTGGCGCATGCTCGCGAGTATCCTCTTTAAAGCCAAGTTCACGTAGACGGTCAGAGAAGTCCGCGTACATCACAGGAGAGGTTATCTCGACCACAACGTCCACATCTGCGGTTGGGCGAACCTCAGCAGCTCCCGAGTCTGTGACAAATAGCTCCGTTGTGCATCCGCCGAGAAAGACGACCTCACTTAAGAGCGGCCGAAGACTTCTAGCAACCTCTACCAAGAGATCGAAGTTGGCTGTTGCCATGGTCGGTTCACGCTAATCTAACTCTTAGCTCCTGCTCGGCTATTGCGCGATCACGCGCTCTGCCGTCGCGAATGGCATCAACCAACGCGAGCATCTCGTAAAGTTTTCGGTCTGCCTTGACAGCCTTTGGAACCGTTTTATACAACGGCTTAAGCGAGTAGCCTCGGGCAGTGCCTTCTGCAGAAGGCCAAACTGGCGGAGGATCGTTGCCGGCAGAGATTTTCTGACTCAGCGGCTCGGCAGCATACGAAGTCGGTATGCCTCTCGATAGCTCGCCCCGCTCAGACGGAAAACTATACTTCAACCCGTGAACTAGAAATTCTAGTACCGCCGCCCTGTTAGGCCTAGCACCATCGGATCCGTTCCCGACAATCAAATTTGCGTCTTTAGCCCGCTTTACGGAAGCGTGGACTTCTGAGGGACTGAGGAATAGCTCCTCCCCCATCTGCGCATAAGATGGACGGTCCTCGCCATAGCCATGCAGTTTCAGCAAAACTACGACATCTTGTGGTTTGAGATTCATGTCGAGATTATACATTCGCTATTCGCGAATAGCAAATGAACAATTCACTCCTTTCATGGCTACGACTAAGGGGCTTTTTATCAACGGTTTGGAGACACTCTACAAAGGATGGTTTACAGAAGCGTGAGCCCAAAGTTGCAAAAACTAGGTCAAGACAGCGTGCAAGGCCCGATGAACATTTCGCTGTGAAAGCGGCCGTCCAGTGGACGTTGCGAAAATATACCCGGACGGAACGTTATGTAAGGGATCTCTCCGGACCGTACAATTTTAGAGTGGTGCGCCCGGAGGGATTCGAACCCCCGACCCTCTGCTTAGAAGGCAGACGCTCTTTCCAACTGAGCTACGGGCGCACTTTTGTTTTCAGTAGCTTACGCCGCCAGCCCCCTCTTTTCCAGGGGGCTTTTGGGGGCAATTCCCGCCAACACGTCCGGCACGGCTGCAAGATGCTTCTCGAAGCAGTCTGGGCGGAGATGTGAGTAGCGGCGGATCATCGCCTCCGATCCGTGGCCGATCCATGCCTTAATCGTTTCGAGCGGAACACCGCTCTCCATCAAGGCCGTCGCTCGATAATGGCGAAAAGCGTGCATCCCGGCCATCGGGATTTTCAGCTTTCGCAGTAGCGGATGCAGACCCCACTTGAGAACGTTGCTGTTACGGAGCGGGCGCTGTCTGCCGTTATCTGCGCGGCAGGGGAAAATCAGACCCGTTGTCCGTCCGTCTAAATGACCTCTGAGCATGTCGGCCAAGGACTTCGTGATGCTGACGGCCCTACGTGCGTTCCGCGTCTTGGGTGACTGCAATTCACCTTCCCATGCAGAGCGCCGGACGTGGATCACGTTTCGAGAAAAATCGATATCTTCCACCTGTAGACCGTAAATTTCCCCAGCACGCATCCCAGTCCCGGCAGCCGTAGCGAATAGTACTTTGTACTGTCCCTTCGCGGCTGCAAGGATTTTTTCCACCTGATCCTGGGAATAGCACGCCGACTCGGTCTCGACATCAACACACGACGGAAAAATGGATCGACCGCTTCTCGAATCGCCTACCGATAACCAGTTGGAGCACTTTTACCGCATGTCGCACAGACGTAGGTGCAAGATTGGTCAGTTCACCAATCCAATCGTTCACAGCTTCCGCTGTGATATCCGACACGGGCGTTTGTCTCCACTTCGGAAGGAGGTACTTCCGGATGAAATACTGGATCGTTCGCACCGTGGACCCTTTTCTGCGCGGCAGGTATGTCTGCTCGAATTGAGCGACTCGGCCGGAGAACAAATCAACCAGCTTGGAGAGATAGTCGGGCTCGTTCACCCCGGCTTTCGCGACAAGCTGTATTTTTTTCAACTCCGCCTGGTTTCGAGTCATCTCATCCACAAAGCCTATGAACCTGCTCAGTTTGGGTCTTCCTTCTGCCCTGCTTCGTCAGTCCGGAACCGAGCATAATAGGCTTTCCTTCCTCGTTTCACCTTCACTTCAAGCCAACCGCATTGACCGCTCCTGCGAGACATTGATTTCCCTCTCCTTTTCGCAGGAACCGCCGCCTTTTGACACCCGGAGGGTACAACATTTTCGCTCCCCGCGTGCAACAGGCAATCGCTCATGGAACTATTCTAGGTCCTTCCCGGTTTGAGCCCGAAATGGCTCGGAGATCACACTGCGTTGCCTCTGACTAGCGCCAAGTGTCATTTCGACCTTTCGGGGATATCGTGCGCTCTGAAAGTTGGTCTGGTTTTGGTGCCCGTCCGGGATTCGCCGGGTCTCCCGATCCAGGAGCAGCAAGCGATCAGTTCCAGCGATGTTCTCGCAAGCGAACTCCGCGCCAGCACCGTCGTCCCTGTTTCTTCCCGGGTCCACGCCTCGGGCATTTTCAAATACAGCCCAAAGAAGCGCAAACGAGTGTGATATAAACGGGGCCTGATTCCCCGCACTCTCGGCTCCCGAAGTGACTCGCCAGGTTTGGATTTTTCGTTTGGAGGTCAACCTCTATGAAAACCAGCGACTCGCCAAAGAATCCGCAAAATCCACCAGATCATGATTTCGACCGCACGCTAAGCGCCGATGGGCCTGGCGGCGCGGCGGCTGCCCTTCCGAATGAAGTGATGGCCCCGGTGCGGATCGACCGCACGGCCGGTTTTCGAGAGATTGGGCCGTACCGCCTGCTGCAATTGCTCGGCGAAGGGGGGATGGGCGAGGTGTGGTTGGCGGAGCAGAAGAAACCCATCCACCGCACGGTGGCGCTAAAACTGATCAAGGCGGGCATGGACACCAAAACGGTGGTGGCACGGTTCGAGTCCGAACGCCAGGCACTGGCGCTGATGGATCATCCGAGCATCGCCCACGTGTTTGACGCGGGTTCGACAGCCGAAGGACGGCCGTACTTCGTGATGGAGTGTGTGCCGGGCCTGCCGATCACCGAATATTGCGACAAGCACCGGCTAACCATCAAAGAGCGGTTGGAACTGTTTACCCAGGTGTGCGAGGGGGTGCAGCACGCGCATCAGAAAGCGATCATTCACCGGGACTTGAAACCGTCCAACGTGCTGGTGGTGGAGCAGGACAGCAAGGCGGTGCCCAAGATCATCGATTTTGGATTGGCGAAAGCCACGGCGCAGCGGCTCACCGATAAAACCATGTTCACTGAACTCGGCGTGCTGATCGGGACGCCGGAATACATGAGCCCGGAGCAAGCTGACCAGCGCGAACCGAACATCGACACGCGGACGGATGTGTATTCACTGGGTGTGATTCTTTATCAATTATTGGTGGGGGCCCTTCCGTTCGAGGTGAAGGCGTTGCGGGCGGCCGGTCTGGAGGAGATCCTGCGGGTGATTCGAGAGGAGGAACCACCGAAGCCGAGCACCAAGATTCGCTCGATGGGAGAGGGTTCCACGGCATCGGCGGAGAAACGAAAGGAGGAACCACGGTCGTTTGCGCAGCACCTGCAAGGAGAGTTGGATTGGATCACCATGAAGGCGCTGGAGAAGGATCGCGTCCGGCGCTACGGCACACCCTCCGAACTCTCGGCGGATATTTGCCGATATCTACGTGGCGAGCCAGTAGTAGCCGGTCCCGCAACTGCTGGTTACCGCCTGCAAAAGTACGCCGTCCGGCATCGAATCGTCTTGGGCGCAGCCGCGGGCTTACTCCTCCTGTTGACCGGGTTTTTGGTTACGCAGGCCGTCGAATTGCGTCGAATTACGGAGGAGCGGGACCGGGCGACCCGTGAGCGCGACCGCGCCACGCGCATCACCGACTTCATGACCAGCATGTTCAAAGTATCGAACCCGAGCGAAGCGCGGGGCAATACCATCACCGCCCGCGAAATTCTGGACAAAGCCTCCATGGACATCGATACCGGCCTAACGAAAGACCCCGAGCTCCGAGCACAAATGATGCACCTCATGGGAGACGTGTACTATAACCTCGGCCTCTATCCACGCGCACAGTCACTTCAGCAGCAGAGTATGGAAATTCGTCAGCGAGTCCTCGGGCCTGAGCATCCGGACACACTAAATTCGATGAACAGCTTGGCCAACACTCTGTTTCGCGAAGGCCACTACGTTGAAGCGGAGAAGATGTATCGGGAAACGCTCGACATCCGCCGCCGAGTCCTCGGGCCTGAGCATCCGGACACACTAAAGTCGATGAACAACTTGGCCAACGTTCTGAATGACGAAGGCCACTCCGCCGAAGCGGAGAAGTTGGATCGAGAAACGCTCGACATTCAGCGCCGGGTCCTCGGGCCGGAGCATCCGGACACACTAAAGTCGATGAACAACTTGGCAAATGTTCTGTGGCGCGAAGGCCACACCGCCGAAGCGGAGAAGTTGGATCGGGAAACGCTCGACATTAGGCGCCGGGTCCTCGGGCCGGAGCATCCGGACACACTAGGTTCGATGATGGGCTTGGGCCTTGTTCTGTCGGCAGAAGGCCACACCGCCGAAGCGGAGAAGTTGGATCGGGAAACGCTCGACATTAGGCGCCGGGTCCTCGGGCCGGAGCATCTGGACACACTAAGGTCGATGATGAGCTTGGCGAACGTTTTGGATGACGAAGGCCACACCGCCGAAGCGGAGAAGTTGGATCGGGAAACGCTCGACATTCAGCGCCGGGTCCTCGGGCCGGAGCATCCGGACACACTAAAGTCGATGAACAACTTGGCGAATGCTCTGGCTGCCGAAGGCCACACCGCCGAAGCGGAGAAGTTGGATCGGGAAACGCTCGACATTAAGCGCCGGGTCCTCGGGCCGGAGCATCCGGACACACTAGGTTCGATGAACAACTTGGCGAATGCTCTGGCTGCCGAAGGCCACACCGCCGAAGCGGAGAAGTTGGATCGGGAAACGCTCGACATTAAGCGCCGGGTCCTCGGGCCGGAGCATCCCGACACGCTAACGTCGATGGACGGCCTGGCCGCCGTTCTGACTGACGAAGGCCACACCGCCGAAGCGGAGAAGTTGGATCGGGAAACGCTCGACATTAAGCGCCGGGTCCTCGGGCCGGAACATCCGGAGACCGCTGTTTCTACGTACAACCTTGGTTGCGTCGCGGCTCACCGGGGCCAGAGTGATCAGGCGCTCTCCCTGTTACGCGAGGCGGTAGACCACGGGTTGCCCCCTTTTGCCGATTTGGGCATAGATAAAGATCCTGACCTCAAATCGCTGCATGGAGACCCCCGTTTTGACGCGCTCGTCGCCCACGCGAAAGAACGCGCCGCCGCAACAAAAAAACCGAACTAACTTGCACCTAAGCACTTCCAAGAGCCTCACTTCAACTTCCCGTACTCCGCTTTGGCAGCGATCAGGATGGGGATATCGGGGTCGGCGTCTTTCCAAAGCGTGAGGAAATCCTGGTAGGTCGTTCGCGCCTTGGCGATGTCGCCTTGCATTGTGTAGCCGCGAGCCAGGCCCAAGTGCGCCAGTGCGCCGATGGGCTCGTTCTGCACGACGCCCGGGTGGTCCAGAATTTTCTGAAACTCGACTGCGGCTTCGCTGCCTCGGTGGGCTGTCACATCAGCTTCGGCACGCAGGTAAGCGGGGTAAAGAGTGTAATTTAAGTTATAAACAGCAGAACTGAGTTCGTACGGAGCAGCCGGGACAAGCGCTTCGATTGCCTTGCTGACGCTGCCCCCTTGCAGAGCAGTGGCTGCGCGGATTGTCGGCAGATAATTAAACTGCACAATGGTGTCTTCCGGGAAGCGTTTGGCCATGTCAGCGGCGAGTCGCGTGGCTTGAGGGACATCACCGGCCAGACCCAGTGCGGTGGCCGATATGGCCTCGACATCTCTGCCTGTTGAGAGTGCCAGCGCGACCTGCGCTTGCTGCTTTGCCTGGCTCATGTTGCCCACCAGCGCCTCGCGGATTGCAGCTTCGGCCTCGTAGGACGCCGCCGTTTCTTTTTCATCGGCGCGTTGGGCTGATTCAGACGCGCGCCGTGTCAGTTCCCGTGCTTTAGAAAACTGCCCGGCATAAGCGGCAGTGTCGGATTCGCTATCGAGCATAGCGTCTTCGAATCCAGGTTTTCCCATCATTGCTGCCGCCTCACGCTCCATCCCTGCCGCATCGTGTTGCAGGAAATCAATGTTGTAAAGGGTAAGATGATTCGCAGGATTATCCAGATTGTGGGCTTGCGCCTCCTGCACTGTGGCCCTAGCCTCGTCCAGGCGATAAACATTCACATAGCCAATAGCGAGGCTCGAGTAGCCAAACCCGTCAGGACTGAGTTTTATCCCGTTCTGTACCGCAGTGAGGCACTTATCGGGATCGCCCAGAGCGCCGTAGATGCTGGCCAGATTGTAGGGTGGCGTATCGTCGCGCGGGTAGGTCTGCGCCCATAGTTCATAGGTCTTGCGCGCTGCTTCCAGGTTTCCGGTGACGTGCTGTTCATAGTGCGAAACGATGTAAAGCTTCTCGCGCTCGCTTACCCGTTCGCGCAGTTCGTAGGCCTTGCGAGCATTCTCGGCGGCACGAGCGGTCTGGTCCAGATTGGAATAGGTCGTCCCCAGCCGCGCGTAGGCCATAGCAAAATTGGGGTCCAGGCTGACGGCCCGCTGGAAAAACGGGATGGCGGCAGCAGGATCGCGCTTCGCTATCTCCGTCTGGTAACCCAGACTGTAGGCCTGTAGCGCCTCCCGCGATGGCGTGGTCACGTTCTCCGCTGGCGCGTCATACTTTTGCACCGAGGCCAGCGATTCGCCCAGCTTCACGCGCATCTTGGTGGTCGCCTCGCCCAGCGCCTTCAGCACCTGCTCCTTCCCGCTGGCGGTGGCCTGCTCGTTCGCCAGTACATCGCCGCTGCGGCAGTTCACCGCCTTTAGCCCTAGTACATACTGGCTGCCCAAACTGGAAATTGAACCTTCGATGCTGGCCGCACTAGCGGTGCGCTGGCAGACTTCGCGGGCCAACTCACGGGTGAGACGCGCGTCCTTGGGCTGAGCCATCAGGGCGAGGGTTTGCGCCACGCGTTCGTCGGAGAGGGAGTTCAGAAATGGCGACTGCTCCAGTTGCGACGACAGTCCCTGCCGCAGCGTACCGTCGAAAACCGGGTCGCCCGTCGTGTTGGTGAAATCGGCCAGCACGATGGTGTCTTTCTCCGTCAAAGACGCTGCGTGACCCGACCGGAAGTACAGACCACCAACGACTAGCGCGGCGACCACAACCACCGCAGCGGGAATCAGAGTTTTACCGAGTTTCCTGCCCCCGGTGACCGAGGCTTCGGCAACTTTCACAGCACCCGATGAGGCAGCCGCCCGAACAGAACCGGATGACGGCACGGGTTGCTGGGCCACAGGGGCGACTGACTGACTGCCGGTGTCCGGTACGGTTGCAATCGACCCCGAACTCGCTGATACGCCCTGCCGCGATTCCGTTTCCCGCTTCAGCCGCTTCAGGTCGGCCCGCATTTCCGCCGCGACCTGATAGCGCATCTCGCGGTCCTTCTCAAGCGCCTTGTTGATGATGTCTTCCAGCTTTGTCGGTAAGTCGGGATTCAGACGAACGGGAGGGGTCGGCGCCCGGTCCAAGATCGCTTGGAAGATCAGCGCGGAGGTGTCGCCCCGAAATGGCAAACTACCCGTCGCCATTTCGTAGAGTACGACGCCAAACGAAAACAGATCCGTTCGTGCATCTAGCTCCTTGCCCTTCGCCTGCTCCGGGGACATATAAGCAATGGTGCCTATTGTGCTGCCCGGGCTGGTGAGGTGCTCGGGAGCCGCGGCATCCGCCGTCGCCAGCGATGGGGATATGGATCCGGCCGTTGTCGGAGACAGCGTCTTGGCTAGGCCGAAGTCGAGAATTTTGGCGTGTCCACGTTTGGTAACGAAAATATTCGCGGGCTTGATGTCCCGATGAACAATGCCATTGGAGTGAGCCGCATCGAGTGCATCCGCGATTTCAATCGAGAGCTCCAATATTTCGTCTACTGGGATTGGCTTGCCCGAAATTCGGTGCTTGAGGGTCTGGCCGTCCAGGAACTGCATCACGATGAACGGCTGGCCATGCTCTTCGCCAATTTCGTAAATGGTGCAGATGTTGGGATGATCCAGCCCAGACGCAGCCTTGGCTTCGCGCTGGAATCGTTCAAGCGCCTGGCGATCCTTAGCAAGTTCATCTGGAAGAAACTTCAGAGCCACGAAGCGGGACAACTTGGTGTCTTCGGCTCGGTAAACCACACCCATACCGCCGCCACCGAGTTTTTCGAGAACGCGATAGTGGGAGATCGTTCGCCCGGAAAGTGGAGAAGAGTCGGGCATTGAGGCGCATCTTATTCCGCGCCTTTACCCAAGTCAATCTGGACAGACGCAGCCCAGTCGTCCATCACGTTGAGCCGCTCAGCCGTAGGAAGCGAAAAATCGCCGTGGTCCGCAGGGGTTGGCTCCGCGGCCTCCGTAACTTGCTGATTCAGCGTGGCCGGGAATTACAGAAAGCGCTGGCCAGCAAGGTACAGTTTGTGGACCGTGCAAGTCCGAAGCGAGTCTGTCAGCCGACACTCTGGAGATCGACACCGGCATTCGGCAACATGAGAGCCACGATTCGCAAGGCTGGCAAGGCTCATATCTCGTTTTGAGACAGTCTGGTGTCTGGGTTTCGGAAATTTCGAGTCTCGATTCTTGACACAGCGAACCCATCGGTTTAGCCTCCACTTCGACGAGAACAACTGGGATTTGGGAAACAAATCAATCTCGCCCATCTTCGTGAAATTGCAGGGTGCTCTGGTTTTCCTCATCGACTGCGGATATCTGTGGAAACTCCACCGGCATCACGCGGCCGCGATTTGGCAGGCGGGCATGGCCGCACTTGTAACCTTACTCGCAGTTTCCCTTATCGTGTATTGGGGGATGAAAACGAAAAAGGCCAGGGCATTCTTCATCTTCTATCAGTTGATTTTAATCTTGAGTGTGGTGATCAGTTTATTTGCATTGTCGTAAATGGTCGATATTCGCGCTCCTCGTAAAGTTTCTCAAAGCCGACTAGCACGGATGGGCTGGAGGCGGTGCGCAAGTGAGGAATGTCACCGCGCCGTCGCTGTGGGTTCGCGTGCGGTGCCAAAGACACGTTGTTGATAATCGACATAAAGGGCCACCAGAAAGCCCGCCAAGATCGGCGGATCACCTGTGCAAAACCAACGACTTCTTTGCACCGTATGTTCTCCGTAGAACTACGAATTGACGATTGACGTGAACTAAGTTAATTGGTCCGTGTACCGAACGTGACCCTAGGCAGGCTACGGTTTGGGGCCGGACCAATGGCTCCGTGTCCTGGCCCGCCCTTCACGCTCGGGCCGATGCAGACGGCTCGAAGCATTAATGTCCGGCCGCCAGAGGTTGCAGCTCCCCACCCTTAAGTGTCGGCTGTGCCGACAGATGAACCAGTCGGTCACCGCCGCCCCTCTGCGCACAAGCTGGAAGACTTCACCCCAAGGTCAATGAGTTTCGGAAGACACGCCAGAGCAACGCCCCGAAACACTAACTTTTATGGTACTCACCATGTACTTGCCTTGATGCGAACTCTGCGCCTATGATTGCTGCTTCCGGTCCAAATTGGCCCATGCGAAATCCTTCCGGGAGGCTTCGATGCGTCGGCTAGCGACTCCCAAAGCTATGTTCGGCGCTGTCCCCAGAAGTGCAGTGGTGCTACTGATTAGCGTGTGCTGTTGCTATTGTGCGTTGTGCGCGAATGAGCCCGAAATCGCCGGAAAAGTTCTCGACACGGCAGGCAACCCGATTGTGGACGCGACGGTGATGGTATATCACGCGGGTCCCACGACCGGTTACAGCCTGTTCTGCCCAAGCTGCTACGCGGATTGTGGCAAGCGCGCAGTTACAGACACCAACGGGATGTTTAGTTTCCATCATTTGAGCTCGGGCCTGTGGTTTAAATTGCTCGTCGCTAAGACCGGCTACGACCCCAGGTTCGTCGAAAAGGTAATTTCGACGACGGATGTACCACTCGCTGCAACTCTCGATGCCCGGCTGAGAGTCGGCGATCCAAATCGGGTCTTTCGCGGACGAATTGTGGATTCCAATGGTCTCGCACAGCATGATGCGGTGGTGCAGCTCGTCGGTGCGCTGTGGGATGCCAAAACTCGAGCCTACGGTACGATTCCAGGCCTTGACCCGGTTGCAGCCACTGACCAGGAGGGAGTTTTCGAGATCGACTCCTTTCCGGCTAAGCGGAACTGGATGCCTTCCGCGACCGGTCCGCCACTTAAAATTTTAGTCGCGGTAGAGGCTCGTGGCATGGCCGAGGCGTTTAGCGCGATTCCCGCCGGACTCGAGCCGGAGGCAATCACCGTGACCGAGGGCGCGGTTGTTCGCGGGCGATTGGTTCAGGATGGTAAGCCAGTTGAGGGAGCCGAGGTAGGCCTAGTCGGTTACCCACGAGGCGGTTGGGGTCCCAATTTCAAGATGGTTGGGAGCCCCTACGAAGAAATCAGGATTGGCACGCGGGCCGATGGCACGTTTGAGATCACCAATGTGCCGGTTCCAGGAAACTGGTACGTCTACGCCAAGATGGAAGCGGTCGCTACTCGCGGCGCTACCGGAAACATTGCACGCGCTACGAAAGCAAATCATGAAGTCGTTGACATCGGTGATCTTGAAGTCAAACCCGCATACCACCTCCACGGTCGGGTTGTGCTCAGTGACGGTAAGCCAGTCAAGGACGGCATGACAGTAACAATTAGTTCAGAGGAGGCTTTCGACTCGCAGACGGTGACGCTGCCGAGCGCCGGTACGTTTGAGTTCGTTGGATTGGCGCCGGGCAGCTACTCAGTCTTTGCATCCGTTAGAGGCTACTCACCGCCGCCGATGGCTCCCGTTTCCGTCAAGGCTGAGGACGGTCGCACACTGAGATACACGCCCCCACCGCCGCCAGTTTCCATAGAACACGACATCGGCGACTTCGTGATCACGTTGCATCCGGAAGTTAGCGCACGCTCGAAAACCGTTGTGGCGAGCAAATCTGATTCGCGCTGACCCGCGGACTATTCGCGCAGGAACGATGGGAACCTCTACTGCATGTTCACGGCCTTCAGCAACACCACGCCCACCAAACGCTTGACGCCACCAGGCGCAGCGCCAATAATCGACGCCAAGACCGGTCGTGCGTTTCTGTTGTTGTGGTGAAATTCCGGAGACGCCATGCCCAAAAATGATCCGGTCATTCCCGCTACCAGCAATTGGATGCCCCGCCATGTCAGTTCGAGAACCTCAGTAGCATCGCCCGCCGCCGGTGACAACTCCGTTTCCGGAGAGCGCGTCAGCCAAAATCGACCAAAGTCTGCCAAAACGCCCGACATAACAACCATTCCCCCGGCCCAATCCGTGCGAATCATGGAACGCTATGTGGCCGGTCAGAGCATCCGCGAAATCTCGCGAAAAGAAGGGCGGGCTCGGGAGACGGTCACCAAGATTGTGCGGTCGAGCGAAGTGAATACCTATGTCTCCACTCTGAGGGAACGTTTTTACGGGCCTGGGGATCACGCCCTATCCGCAGTGGAGCACGGACTTCGTCAAGACAGAGATGCAAGATTGGGTTACCGTCTCCTGATGGATATCGGTGTCGTTCCGTCCCCCGGGGAAAGACAGCCCATCCCGGCCAATCAGGAGGTGGTGGACAGAGGGAGTCTGAATTCATTCGAGCTTGCCTCGGCGGAAGACGAGAATGGCCAAATAAACGGCACGAGCCTAGGGCTTGCCCGCATCGCCCAGGAAAGGGCCGAGACGTTTGGTTTCGAGTTGCCAACGCCTGATGGAATGCGCCACAACCGAATGGTTGCCCAGGCGATTGATGAGCTGACGGATGGATGCGGGCTGGAACTCAGCCTCTCCGATCCCGCAAAGTGGCACCGCTTCAAAGAGCTTCCTGAGGGGAAGCTTCGAAAACTCAAAGTACAGATGCAACCGGCAGCAGGTGCTTCACACGTTGATTCGACCTAGCTGCGTCCACCACCAGACGCCGGACGATCCGATTGTTTCACCGCGGTGATCGCGGTGAGTTTTGCGGACGACGCAGAGATCGCCACGATGAAAAAGATCGCGTGGCGGAATTGGTGGACCTGGGTTTTGAGCGGTGTCCAGTATGGGTCACTGAGATAACCCTCAAAGCTGCCTTCCCATTTCAAGCCCTAAGGTGCCAAAGCATTATTCGCAACACCGGGCTGTCGTTTTCCCGTTTGCCCGTCACTGGGTCGGGAAGGAGGATGGCGATCACTTCGGTAGGGCTTCTCGAAGTTCTTCGACGCTCTCCGCCACGCTCCGCCCGGTCGTGTCGATTACGATGTGCTTACGTTCCCAAGGCTCATATTCACGAGAGATCACTTTCTCCCATGTCGGCGGTATCAATCCGCGTATGTCTGGCGGTCGCACACGTTCGTGAACGCGCGCCTCCGATAAAGCACTAACGTTTCTGGATAACTTCCAGTTTGCCGACAATGCTGGCCTCGCAACGGATCCCTTTGTAGCTCATTCGCTGGTCCCCTTCACCAAATCCAGAAGTGCCCGCAAACCCATTTGAAAACGGTCCGGCATGGCGGGCCGGCGTCCTTTGCCAAAGGCCTCTTTGAGCCCGGGAAAGGCCCCCGTCGCGAGTTGCGCCCTGACGAACTTCAGATCGACCTTCGGGTCGCTCCCCGCTTCGCGAAGGGCATATCCGAAGACGAAGTCATCGATGATTGCAAGCAACGCGAGCTTTTCTCTGGTGGTCATGGTTGTCCCAGCAAGCGCCTGCAGGCATTGTTCCATGTGGCGCATCGCGTTGACGCCGGGGGAAGCCGACAACCTGGACGAGAGCACCCAGGGGTGCCGCAAGAAGACATCTCGTGTGCGGAATGCGATCACGGTCAGTGCCTCGCGCCAGTCGCCGGGCAGAGACGGTAACAGCACTTCACCCATAAGTGCGTCGTCCATTGCAGCAATCAGGTCGGCCTTGGTCTTGACGTAGTAGTAGAGGCTCATCGTACCGACGCCCATTTCCTGGGCGACCCGCCGCATAGAAACCGATTCGAACCCCTCGGCGTCGGCAATCGCAAGGGCCGTGGCGGCGATCTTGTCTCGGCTAAGTTGGGAGGGTCTTGACATTCGTACACTGTACCATTATTCTGTTCGTACGATGTACGAAACACAAGTGATCATCGTCGGGGCTGGACCCACCGGTTTAACACTCGGCATCGAACTTGCCCGGCGTTCCATCGCTTTTCGTCTGATTGACGCCGCTGAAGAACCCTTCCGCGGCTCACGAGGAAAAGGGATTCAACCGCGCACGCTGGAGGTCTTCGAAGATCTCGGGATCATCGCAACGGTCCTCCAAGCGGGCATGCCGTATCCGGGATTCCGCGTGCATGTAGGCCCGCTATCGCTGCGGCTTGGACCTATGGGAGGGCGCAAGCAAGCGACCGAGGGCGTGCCTTATCCAAACCTCTGGCTGGTTCCGCAAAATCGCACAGAGGAGATCCTGCGAGAGCGCCTGGCACAGCTAGGTGGTCAGGTTGAGTTTGGCACGGCATTCGAGGAGGTGTCGCCGAAAATGCGCGGAGTACAGGTCCGTCTCTCCACCGGGGGGTTGGTGACGGCGGAATATCTTATTGGCTGCGATGGCGGTCACAGCGCGGTCAGAAAGGCGCTCGGATTGGCCCTGCGCGGAGAGGCTCTTGGCACAGAGGCCGCGTTCGTTGCCGATGTCAACGTCGAGGAACTCGACCACACAGATTGGCATGTATGGCCCTTCGCAAAAGGAGGTTCGATTGCCCTTTGCCCGCTGCCCGACCCTGACCCTTCGCTTTTTCAAATGATATCGCCCAGAGAGCCCGTGGAAGGCATCGAGTCGGCAATCCAAAGAGTTGCGGGGTGCCATGTCACGCGAATCGCGTGGAGTTCGATGTACCGGCCTGCGGTCCGTATGGTCGATCGCTTGACAGTGGGCCGCGTCTTCCTTGCAGGTGATGCGGCGCATTTACACCCGCCTACTGGCGGCCAAGGATTGAACACCGGAGTTCAGGACGCTTACAATCTGGGGTGGAAGCTTGCGCACGTTCTGCGCGGCGGTCCTGAGTCGCTGCTTGACACCTACGAATCTGAGCGCCTCCCTGTTGCCGCTGCGGTGCTGGGGCTGAGCAAGCAGATCTACCGCACGCGCTCGGTCAAGCGCGGAGCAGAGACAAATCAGCTCCGGTTCCATTACCGGACGAGTGCCTTATCCTCGGGTAAACCCCTTGGACGGCTGCACCCCGGAGACCGGATGCCGGATGTGAGACTCGCTGACGGCACCAGGCTTTTCGAACAGATGCGAGGCACCCACGCCACGGAGTTCGTGATGCGAGACGGGACACGAATCCTGATCCGTCCTGACGGTTATATCGCCTCTATCGGGATGCAACCTGTTACGGCATTCGCAGGCGAACCTACACATCCTGTTGATGCCTCTGGAACTGATTTCGAGCCCTCATAGACGCACAGGACTCAGATTCTGGCTTGAGCACAACGGAGAAATAGCATGAAAGCAGGAATCATCAAGGTAGCCGGCACGTCGCCCGTATATGGAGACTTCAACGAACCCGTCGCTGGCGAAGGACAGGAACTCATCACCGTCAGCGCTTCGGCGCTTAGTCAGTTCAGCAAGTCCCGATCCTCGGGCTCCCATTACAGTTCAAGCGGTACGTTTCCATCTGTGGCAGGTGCCGACGGTGTCGGGCGCACTGCGGATGGACGGCGCGTTTACTTCGTCATGGGATTCAAGGGGACCCATTGGACGTTGGCGCAAGTCGCTTACGAAATCTGGTCGCCAACGGCTTGTAGACCATACTTATAATCCCACGCCGCTTAGCCCGAAGTTCCATGAGGTCCCAAAAAGTATTCTGCTGATTTCCAAGGGGATAGCACAGAATTCACCTTGCGGCTACTGGGAACATCCGGAGCAATTCGTAAGCCCGGGTCTGCGTTGGCGTCGGCTCCGGCACCTGCCGGAAGGTTAAATTCGTTTTCTCCTCCGACTTGCCCGCTTTGAGCGCGTAAGTCACTCTCGCCCGACTGGCCAACTCCCGTAGCAAGCTCTCGAAGCTGTGCACGGGAAGCCCATCCATAGTTTCATGTGAGCGCTTCTTGCGCTGCGCGGAAGCGGAAGGTTTCGCCGGCAGAATCGGATCGCGGCGCTTCCGCTCCTCCCACCGCTCCTCATCCTCGAATAACAGCGGCGCCCAAGCCCGGCGCAGATGCCATTCCACATAGTAAGCCAACACGCACAGAAAAATGTGCGCCGGCACGCGATCCTCACTGCGATGTCGAATCGGTCGCACCAACAGATCGATCCCTTTCAGACACCGAAAAGCTCGTTCCACTTCCGCCAGGCTCTTGTAGCTCCGCACCGTGTCTTCGGCCGAAAGCCGTTCGACCGGCTCGCTGGTGCGCAGCACATAAATTCCGTCTAGTTTCTCTTCCTGCTCGATCGATTCCGCACGACGGCTCCAGGCGAAGCTGCCCTCGCCGATTTTGCACTCCAAGTGCTTGCCCATTTTGTAGCGTCCCAGCACCTTCCCCACCTTCACACCAATCTTCGCGGCCGGGAGCGGCTTCTTTTTCCGCCGCGCCACTTCTTTGCCGATCTTCTCCAAACTCTTCTCGGTGGCTTCCAGTAAGGCCTGCCGCTTGCGCTTCCGCTCTTGTTCCAGCAGCGGGTTATGACAGACCATCAGCCGCTCGCCGGGATAATCCGGTGCGCTGATCTCGGCCAGATTCTTCTGGTCCAGCAACGACAATTGCAAGCCTCCCTGCTTCACCAATTCCCGAATCGCCGTGCTCGTTAGTGCCGTGATCCATCCCAAACCGGGATGCTGCTGGAGCTTTTCGATCTGCGGCTCGGTAAGCATTCCGCGATCTCCTACCATCACCACCCGCTGCAATCCAAATTGCTCCCGCAGCTTCTCGATTTGGTCGGCTACCGTCGTCGGGTCTCCCGTGTTCCCCGGATATACGCTAACGGCCACCGGACACCCTTCGCCATTGGTCATCACCCCGTAGACGATAATCGGCAGACCCTTCTTCCCATCGCGGTCGTGACCAAACTGCGCGAGCGGACAAGTCCGTCCCTCATAAAAACTGCTCGACACGTCATAGAGCACCAGACCGCCCTCGACCAGATGGCGAGCGGCCAGCTTCTTCTCGATGCGCTCCTGGCGTTGCAAAAGCCAGTCCATGGCTTCATAAAGATCATTCTCGGTGGCCTCGGCCACTCCCAATTCTTCGGCCAGCGTGGTGGTGTGCCACTCGCGCGTGGTCGCTAATTTCGAGCAGGGATCCGTCAGCCGCTGAACGATCATGGCCACGACCAAGTCTCGTTCGCGGCAACGCTGCGCGGAGATCAGGCGATCTAGCTCCAGCCTGCCGATCATTTCCAGGATGGCTTGCACATGGCCGTGGGCTAAAGTTTTCTCCGTGGTGAATAGATCCTGCGGCGAGACCAGAGGCTCGTCGCGCAGCAGGCGGCGGAAGGTTTCGACTTTCTCTTTGGGCCAATCGGAGAGATTGGCCAAGGTGCGCTGGCGGGTTTTATTCCCTTCGCGCCAGCCTTCGCGGAGCAGGATGGCGGGCGGGGATTTACGGTTGGGGACGACGGAGATATACATGCGAACAATAGATCATACACAATATAACCTGTCAAGTACAATATTCATATTACATGAGAACACAAGCGATCTTACACTTTAAACTAACCTGCGGATCTTAAATAGGTTAACCTCGAATTAGGCCCCTGCTATTAGTGGAACTTCGGCTTAGTGCGCAAGGGTCACGGGGCGTAGGCGCAGGTGGTGGATTTTTCCGCGTCAGGTTAATTGTCTCGACGGACGACGGTCTGTGCTCAGTGCCGCTCGGCCAACGGCATCGCCGGTTCCCGCCAGGCTTCTGCCCCTTGCTATTTCAACTTGGCGTACTCCGGTTTGGCAGCGATCAGGATGGGTATGTCGGGGTCGGCGTCTTTCCAGAGCGTGAGGAAATCATTGTACGCGGCGAGCTTGGTCGGTGTGCCTGAGGCGGCTTAAGCTTGCAGTCTGTTCTGCAACCAAGGACTTATTTTTGGCTAAGGAGATAGAGGTCGGCTTGCCCGCCTGGGCGCGCGTAGACCACCCTGGAAAGATCCTTGGAAAAATCGTAGGCGTTGCCACCGTAGCCTTGCCGGAATGCAAACGGAAGCTTGACCGCCGGTTGAGCAGGGCCGGTCAGTGTTCCATCGTGCCACGGCTGCCGGTAGATCGTGGTCTCACCGCGCGACGCGGCTAGGTAGAGGATTGCCTTGCCGTCGGGAAATAAATGGACGTTAAGTGTGTTTAACTCCGGCAATATCCGAGTACATTTGTGATCGGCCAGTGAGAACTCGCTCACACCAATCGTCTGCGCTTCCGTGCTTAACGACGAAATCAGATACTTCCCGTCCGGCGATGCATCCCAAACCGCACCGCAATTGTCTACCAACTTTTCGATACTTGAGCCGTCCACGGGTACTTTCCAGACGGAAAGCTTGGTCAAATCCGATCTCGTAGATGGTGCAGATATTCGGGTGATTGAGGGAGGACGCCGCACGCGCCTCTCGGCGGAATCGTTCCAGAGCCTGCGGGTCTCAGGACAGTTCATCGGGAAGGAACGTTAGCGCATCGAAGCGCCCTAGCTCAGTATCTTCCGCCTTGTACCCCACGCCCATGCCGCCACCCAGCTTTTCCAGGATGCGGTAGTGCGAGATGGTTTGGCCGATCAATGAAGCAAACCTCGCTGGTGTGCGCCATGTTATGGGCGAAACTAAAGCAAGTCAATTCACTGCGGGCAAGGCAAACGTGGCACCGCGGCAAGAAAAACTACCTCGAAAAAAGCTTCTATTTCACCTTGGCGTATTCGGATTTGGCAGCGATGAGGATGGGAATGTCGGGATCGGCGTCTTTCCATAGCGTGAGGAAATCCTGGTATGCGGTTTGGGCTTTCGGGATATCACCAGCTAGAGCGTAAGCGCGAGCCAGTCCAAGGTGCGCCAGCGCGCCGGTACTGCAATTCCATATAATTCCGCCGTGACTAATCAGCTTGAGGAATTCGGATGCCGCTTGGCTTCCTTGCCCGGCCGCCAAGTACGCTTGCCCCCGCACGTAAACGGGAAATAGGCAAGGCGGGCCCGCCGTCGATAACGCTTGGCCTAGCTCGATAGGAACCGCTGCCTGCAACGCATTGACAGCTTGCTGCGGTTGCTTGTTGGACAACGCAATCTCTGCCCGTATCGCAGGCAGCCAGTACGACTGCACGACGGTGTGAGATGGAAAACTCTTCGTCAAGTCCTGGATCATTGATTCTGCGTGTTGGACGTCTCCAGCAGCGGCCAGCATCAGTGCCCCGAATTGCCGAGTATCCGGATTGTGGGGAGCAATGTTGATGGCCGCGAGACCTTGGTTGCGCGCACTTGCGACTGGTTCTCCGAAAAGTTCCTCGTGCCAGACACCCGCAATTTGCCAAACCGCGGCGGATTCTTTGTTGTCCGCCCGCAAAGCGGAATCGACGGCGCGACGCGTCAACTCACGTGCTCTTTGCAGATGCCCGGCGCGCGCCTCGGTCTCCGCTTCCTCAGCCAACATCTCGTTTTCAACATCCGGCCGATCCGTGAACCACCCGGCCTGCTCGGACATTTCCTTTGCGTCCGACTGAAGAAAAGCCAGGCCGTACCGGATCACATGCAGTTGATCGTCTTCTAGTTTCCGCCCGACAGCCTGCTCGTACGTTTGTCTTGCCTCGTCGAATCGGTCAACCGCAAGCAAATCAACAAACGCGTTGATATAGGCGATCACACTTCCGGGATTGAGCCGCAATGCCAGTTGCGATTGCTCCATCGCTTTTCCATACTGTCCAACACGTCCGTAGGCATCGCTTAGGTTCACCGGCGCGACGTAATCCCTCGGGAAGCTCTCCTCCCATTCTCGAAAGCTTTCGATAGCCCTGTCCATCTCTCCAGTTACCAAGGTGTAGTAGGTCGAGGTGATATGGAGTTTTTCCCGCTCGCTTGCGCGGTCGCGCAAATTGAACGCCCTGGTGAGGTATTCATCGGCGCGGTCCGCCTGACCGAGATTGCTGTACATAATTCCCACGCCTTCCAGCGCGCTCGCAAAATTCGGATCGAGTTCGATCGCTCGCTGGAAGAACGGGAGCGCCGCGATACCCCGTTCGTCCTCTGCCTTTTGCCCAAGACTGTCCGCTTTGAGAGCGTCGAGGGAGGCGGTGGTTTCTTGTTGCAGTGGGGCGTCGAACCGTTGCACCGAGGCCAACGACTCGCCCAGTTGGGTGCGCAACTTGCTGGCGGCTTCTCCCAGCGCGTCCAGAACTTTTTCTTTGGCTGCCGCGGTGGTTTGCTGCTGGGCCAGAACACTTCCGGTAAGGCAGTTCACCGCTTCGAGACCCACTACGTATTGGCTGCCCAAATTGGCGATGGACCCCGCAATATAAGCCTTGCTATTGGCGCGCTGGCAGAGTTCGCGAGCGACATCCGGAGTCAGACGGGTATTTACAGGCTGGGTCATCATTCGCAGCATCCCAGCGACATCATCCCCCGAAAGAACGTTAAGATAAGGCGACTGGCGCAACGAAACGCTTAGCGCTTGTTTCATGGCATCATCGAAAACCGGGTCGCCCGTTGTGTTTGCAAAATCGGCGACCACAATCGTGTCGGTCGCCGTTAGCTTCGGTGAAGTGCGAGAGTAGAAGAACACCGCTACTCCACCCGCCAGTGCCAGAACCAGGACAGCCGGAATGGCGATTCTCCTCCACGCGCGTGGCTGCTCAGGCGCAGCGTCAACTGCTCGTACCGACGATGATGATGCGGACACGGCTGTTACTGACCCAGAACCCGAGACTGGCTGCTGGCTACCTGAGAGAAGATTCGCTTCATGCACCACAGCCACCGTACCGGAGCCGCTCGCACCGATCCCCGCATTCTCGATCTCTCGCTTAAGCCGTTTCAGATCGGCTCGTAGATCGGCGGCGTGCTGATAGCGCAACTCCCGATCTTTCTCCAGCGCCTTCTTAATAATATCTTCCAGTTTGGGCGGCAAATGAGGATTGAGCCGAAGCGGGGGTATGGGATCGTGCTCCAGGATGGCGCTGAAAATCACCGCGGAGGTTTCTCCGGGAAAAGGAAGCGTGCCGGTAGCCATCTCGTACAACACCGCGCCGAACGAAAACAAATCGGTGCGCGGGTCTAATTCTTTCGCGCGCGCCTGCTCGGGCGACATATAGGCAACCGTGCCCAACGTCGAGCCGGGACTGGTCAGGTGCGTGCTGTCCGACGTGGCCGTCGGCGCGTCCGCCGCTGTGAAGCTGCTCGACTGCCAGCCTGGGGTCGCGACCTTAGCGAGACCGAAATCCAGAATCTTGGCGTGTCCTCGCTCGGTCACGAAGATATTGGCGGGTTTGATGTCGCGGTGGACGATCCCTTTCCCGTGCGCGGCATCCAAAGCGTCGGCAATCTCTATGGCCAGTCCTAGCAGAGTGTCGGCCTCGATGGCCTTCCCCGATATGCGATGCTTTAAGGTCGTCCCGTCCAGGAACTCCATAGCGATAAACGCTGCTCCATGCTGGTCGTCAATTTCATAGATCGTGCAGATGTTGGAATGGTTGAGCGCGGAGGCAGCCTTGGCTTCGCGTTCAAAACGGCTAAGCGCTACTTGGTCCTTGGCAACGTCTTCCGGCAGGAACTTGAGGGCGACAAATCGGCCGAGCTTTACATCCTGAGCCTTATAAACGACACCCATCCCGCCACCGCCCAGCTTCTCGACGATGCGATAGTGCGAGATGGTTTGGCCGATCATGGCTCGCGGGCGGCTCCTGGCGAGGCATATTAGGCCGCGCTCAAGGTCAAGTCAATCGGGAGGGACGGAACGGGACCGACCTTCACTTTGGTCCGCTCAGGGAGCGGCGGGCCGCGAGAATCGCCTGGTTCGGAAGGGTTCGCCCCACGGACACCGCAAGTCGTTGAATCAGCGTTGTTTCGGCGTCCGGGCGAAGCAGAAGTGTGCGGGGGCTACTAAAGAGTACGGATGTGCGCTCGGGGCTAGAAAGTCGTGGGCAACGTTTCGGCGAGTTTACCGGAGTGTTGGTGCCCAATTGCGGGTCCGAAGGCTGCTGGAGCCTTTTGGACCACCCTTAAACCCCATCTCACAAGCGTGCTCAACGGTGAAACGCGCCCCTTGTCAGAGGGCAACTCCGGGGGCAATCCGATGGCGATCCCCTGGAGCTAAGCGGTTCCTACGTGTTAAGTGATGTTACTTCATTGTTAGAAGGCAGTTGCTCTTTCCACCTGAGCTACGGGCGCATCGAGCTCATTTTAAAGCTAGTTGGCAGTGATCGAAAGCAGTGATTGGATTAATTTGACCCTCTACGGGGTCTCAGACACTCAGTCCATGTTTTCTTATCATCCGGTGGGCGAACTCTCCAGTTAGCGTTTGCTCCATCTCTCGAGCTTCAGAATTCTCCTTGTGAACAGCCCGGCAACTAAACCAGGGAATCCGACTTCCTTCAATTTACCTTTCACATGCGTCTGCATTTGTTTGACCGTGATGTCAGGCGCAGTGAATCGTCCGCCTTCATAACAGTGCGAGCAGTACGTGGCGCTCTTCGATCCGTCGGCATTTGTCCCTCCCCCGCCCTCATCACGGGCTAAGGGCATGCCACACGATTGACAATGTTTGAAGGATTTGCGGAGTGTCACGGTAAGCACCTCGATCTCTTGACCACATGGCTCTCGCCGCGATGGGGCTCAGATTGATTCTCAATGTCCAAATCTACCGGCTATCCAGCCGATGATAAGCCCCCCGAGGGCACCTGTTCCCAGGATTGGAGCGGCAGCCTTTGTAATGATGGCGTCGGGAAGACTCAGCAAGATGCCGATGAACAGTCCGACCGCCCAGCCGGGCCAAGGCAGACGGATATTTGGAATTACGAATCCTATGGCGAACCGAGCGATGAACGCCCCGAGCATGGCTACCCGCTTGTCGGGGAAACTCATGGGGATCATGAGCGCAACATCAATGCCGCCGAAGATCAAACCACAAAGTACGCCCAACGAGATTCTCGACATCGTACACATCCTTCCGTTATGGTTGCAACACTCTACCACATGTGTTTATCTTTGCAACCAGGCATATGGATTCAACTCGCACCGTTTTATTTGGCATCTTCGTTGTGGCAGGGCGCAAAATGACGGCAGCTCAAGTTATCGCGCTTGCCGGGACGCTTGGTATTTCGGCAACGAACGTGAAGAGTCACCTCACGCGGATGGTCGCAGACGGAACGCTCCGGCGATCAGGTCCGGCGCGCCGAGCGCGCTATTGGCCGTCGCCGAACCAAGCAAGGGTGGTTGCGGACATAGTTGCACGCCTGCAGGGGACTCCGTCAGAACGCTGGAACCGCACATGGCTTATTTTGATTCTGCGGATGCCGTCAAATCGTGGACACAGGGAACAACTCACAGCCTCGCTATGGTTCGATGGCTTCCGACCTTGGGCGTCAAACACCTTCGTTAGGCCTGCATGGCCTGAGCGTTGGGCGCTGAACCGGGCACGAGGACATCTCGCGAACACCGGCGGAATGTGTGCGCGTGGCACACTCGTTGGTGCAATTGGCGTGGCCGACGTCAGCGCCATCTATGGTTTGGAGTCGCTGGATCGCGAAGCACGTCGACTCGCGCGCTGGATTAGCCATAGGCGAATCCCAAAAGGCTCGGGAGACGATGCCTTCGCGGCACGATTAAAAGTTGGCGGGCTCGTTGCGCGCTTGGTCGGACACGATCCACGGCTGCCTCCGGTTTTCTGGGACGGACGAAACGGGATGCAGGAACTGGTGCGTGCGTTTCGCCGATTCGAGGCGCGCATTGCCCCACTGGCGCAGCGCTTTCTGGATGATGTACTGGGACGACGTTCTTCTAAGGGCAGCGGCAGGATTCGGTCGGTGCTTAAGAGTCGAGCCATGCCGTGTTGAAGACAACTAAGGAGGCGAGGAATGGCTAATCAGCGCGATGCTTTTGCGCTATCGAGACCAGTTTCGCGTCAGTTGTACAAAAGGCTGCTAGACGCAATGAATCCGCTCGGGCATCTGCAGGTGAAGCTTGCGACCGAGAAAGACATCGATGGCGTGTTTCTGGGTTGGCTGCGCGACGCTTATGACCTCTGCCCGTGAGAATCTATGGAGAGACAAGTTCAATTCGCGGCGACCGTGGTTGTCATATTCCGGGCGTGTCGTCGCATACCTGGAAACTATCTGTGAACAGAGCCGTGGGAAGCTGGCAAAACAGCGCTCGGGCGTCACTCGGGCACGTGTGCTGTAAATAGGACGAGGGGAGTAACGGCGAGGCAAATTCGGTATAACTTCGGTATAACTGGGGGCGAGATTTCAGGAAAGAGAACCCGTAAGCGACGCTCAGCAAAAGCTTTGTAAGATTTGCCTTCTTTGTTAGAAGGCCGATGCTCTTTCCAACTGAGCTACCGGCGCACTGTTTGAAAGTATTCAGCTCAAGACCGTTATGCTCTCTTTGGCAACCCCGCTTCCAATTCTGGGAGAGCCTATGCACGTCGAATCAAATATCAGCGCAAACAGGACCTGGCCCACATCAAGGCGCAGTGGGCTGTGTTTCAGCAAATCAGCGCCGATACTAAGGATTTAGACGATATCCCCCATTACTGGCCGCAAGCCAAGGTCTTAGGCTTGCCGGCCATCCAGTACACGGTCCGCGACGTTCGCAGTGGCCTGCTATTCTGGTCCTTCGCTGAAAAACGTGGCGCCTCGGTCAGCGCTGTCTTCGCCTCGCGCATCCAGCAGCATCTGAATCGTTAGGGCATCTCGCTGCGCGATCTGGTCTGGCAGACCGACAACGGTGGTGAGTTCAAAGGGGATTTCCCGGCCGCACTGGGGGACAGCCAGCATTTGCGCATCTCCCCCTGCCGCGCATACCTACCAGAGCGATGTGGAAACGGCTCATCCTCTCGAAGAAGACGAGTTCTTCGATCTGGAGTCTTTCTCCAGCCGTGGTGAATTCCTGGCTAAAGTGCATACCTACCAGCTCTGTTTCAGTCTCGTCCGCACCAACTCCCACAAAGAAAATCTAAGCCCACGGCAGATCATCCAGCGGCGCGCTCCGGGCTTGCCTATCGAGCCCCGTTTGCTTCCACCCGTCCTCCTGGACTATGACGTCCACGACCAGGGGGGATACGATGTGCCAAGGCTTCCCTACCCCGCTTCCAATTCAGCGCGATGAAATGCTGCGGGCCAATGACGCTTTCGGCGACGCTGGAACGGGATGACAGGCTGTGCGGAGCGCTCCGGATGAAAATAGTTCACGATATCGCGAACGGGCGAGATGCGTGTACACTGGAAACCGCTTTTGAAGTCAACAAGGAGATTCAGGTTCAATGGGACAGAGAGCCCAATGGACCACGCCTCTTCCAGCACATAGAAAGAGCTGGGTGGCGCGTTGCGCGCGGCGGCCGGATTGGTGGAATTCGACCGGTGTGGAAGTTCTTGTCGCCCGGCTTGGCTTTGCCCTCTGGTTTGTGTTCTACCTGATAGTTCCTCTCGAAACCAATGCTCAGGGGCCCGGGACCCTAATGGGCAATGTCTCTTATGCGGATGACCTCCGTCCGGCTAAAGGTGTGGTTGTCGCTTTGAGCGATTCTGAACACGTGCAGATTGCGACGCAGGAAACCAGGGACGATGGAGAATTTCGCTTCGGTGCTTTACAGCGGGCCACTTACACGGTCAGCGTCAACGCGGCTGGATATGAACCGGTAAGTCTGGATATAGACATTTCCATGGTCTCCGACAAAGGCATCGTGATTTACCTGAAAGCAATTTCGAAAAAAGATTCCGCGAAAGCGGGCACCATCTCAGCGCACGAACTTTCGATGCCGGCGCAGGCGCGCGAATTGATGGAGTCCGGACAGAAGAAACTTTACCAGGATAAAGACGCGCAGGCGGCGCTGGCCGATTTTAAGCGAGCGATTGCGGCCGCGCCTGACTACTATGAGGCCTATTATCAGGCCGCGATGGCCTATCTCACCTTGGGGAATCGTGCGGAAGCGGAGACCAGCCTTCGAAAATCGATTGAAGTGAGCGCCGACAAATATGGGGAGGCCGAGGTGGGGCTTGGCACGGTGATGCTCGACCGTGGAAGCTTCGCTGAGGGGGAAAAGTTGATACGCCGGGGCCTGCAGTTGAATCCCAATCTGTGGCTGGGCCACTACGAACTGGGCCGGGCGTTGCTGAACGAAAAAAGGATTTCTGAAGCACAGGTCTCCGCCGAACGTGCCCGGCAACTCGCACCGAGCGCTGCAATCGTCTATCGGCTGCTTTCCAACATTCACCTGGAAGAAAAAGACTATCCCGCTTTGCTCCGCGATATCGACGTGTATCTGCAGCTCGATCCGAATAGCCCAGCGGGGATACGCGCTAGCCAACTACGCGAGCAGGTGCAACAGAAAATCGGATCGCAACAGTTCATGCCCACATCTGCCCGGCCTTGACGCTGTCACACCGACAAGGCGCCCCTCGCGATTGGGTCCGCTGCCTCACGCGCGGGTAGTGGACCGTCTCTAACGGGAAGGCGGCGGTGTCAAGAATATCCGCTTTGTTTTTTGGCTATCACCGTGCACATCGCTCGCCGCCGATGGCATCTCACTGCAGGCCGCGGAAAAGCAAGACGGCCCAACGCAATTCCGCTGGGCCGCCTTTTCCAATTTGTTCGATTTACCGTTTCGGTTACAGATCTTCGCCTTGGCTATCGGTCATCTGTTTCGGATTGAAATAGGTTCGGATCGCTGAGCCTCCCGCATGGAGATTGAAGTCGACTTCCTTCTCATCCGGTCCTATGGATGGTGCGCCCTCGGCGTCCTTCTTTGGAAAGCTAAAGATCACGCCAACAATCTTGCCTTCCGGGGTCTTCTGAATTTCCACATTGGTTGGGTTAATTTTTCTCTTGGATTTCTTGATTTCCAGATAAGTGTTGCTCTTGAAGTAGTCTTCGCTCTCTTGCTGAAAGGCGGACATATTCTGGCCCGCGATAAGGATCTGATAGTTTTCCGGCACTTGCGTGACGGCCTTGTCGGCGGCGTCCTGGGCGAGTGTGCCATGTAATACCTGGCGGCGCGCAGAAGCTTCGCGAATCGTGCGGGCGGACCACCAGAATATGTTGTAGATGGCCGGCCCAGCGTTCATTGATTTTTCGTTGCCTCCGGCTTGGTCGGCGGTGGATCCAGACGATGCTTTCGACGTGTCAGTCTTTCCGCCGGCTACGCCGAGCGATCCGCCGGTTATAGCGGTGGTGTCCGATGGATGCCATGCCCCAGCCGCCGAGATGTTCACTTTGGCCCACGGCGAGGCCTGCAGCACCGTCTGGACGTCTTTCTCATCCCACTGCTGGTAGGGCTTGGATTTCCACGGATCGCCAGCCCAAGCAATTGCAGACAGAACCAGAATTGCAACAGCGCCTGTCAATAACTTTCGCATTGCATCCTCTCCCGTTTAGATCGGTAGCGTTTTGTGTTGTGTTGAGAAACTTCGCGGCACCTTGGAACTCAGTTCGCAGTGCAACACCGTCCTGCGCACCTTACCAATCAGCACCCCGGTCCCGGTTCCGGGGCCAAAGCCAGACCGAATTCCCGGCCACCGCCAATAGTACGCCCAAAATATCTCTCGCTCAACGGGCGCAAAAGCGAAAACTCGGCCGAAAAAAAAGGGCGTCCTGGTTTCCCGGGGCGCCCTTTTCGATCTACCGCTGTACCCTGTCCATTAGCCGGCGTTCGGCTTAGAAGGTGATTGCCGCCTTCAACTGGATCAACCGCGGTGAAGCATCGCCGCCCAGGAACGAGCCGAGAATGCTGGTGGGCGGATTGACCATCGATTGAATCGTCCCGAACAGAGGATCAGACACGCTGTTCACGGGAAGATTGAAGTTCGGATGATTGAGGACGTTGAAGAACTGGAAGCCAATTTGCAAACTTCCCCGTTCCCATCCCGGCAACTTCGTCTTCTTGGAGATAGTGAAGTCCATATCGAAGTAATCCGGGCCTCGGAAGATATTGCGCAATCCCTTTGGTCCAATGTCCGTCTCGCTTCCCGGGGCTGCTACTATTCCGGAAAACGCTGCGGCCAAAGAGCAACGGGCACCATTGTCACCGTTCACTCCGGCAATATTCTCCCCGGAGCAGGTGAGGCTGGCCGGCGCGCTGCTGGGAGCCGGGAGAATTATGCCGTTGTAGTTATCCACGCCGGTGAGCGTAGGATCTTCCACAGAGAATGGAAGGCCGCTGCGATGGAACACCGTGCCGGCGACCTGCCAGCCGTCAACCAGCGGGGCAAAGCCATGGTTGCGCAAGGCTTTGCGGATCGGCAACTCCCACACGTAATTGGCGTTGATGTAGTGGCGCACGTCGTAATCGGCCGGACCATAGTTCCACTTGGGGTTGTATGGGTTCTCGGGGTTCAAGATGCTGCCGGTGCAGGTGTTGCATGTCCCTTCCCCGAACGGGTCAAAACCACCGTTGGAGACATCATCAAACGCATGGCTGTAGGTGTAGTTGAACTGGATGACACCGGACCCACCCGCGCCGGAGAAGCGGTGGAGATAGGAAACCGTGAGTCCGTTGTAGTTTGAAACTCCGACGCTCTGCACTTCGGTAACTTCGCCGAACTGCGGCGCCGGGGCGGTGGCCGGGAGTGACGGAAACAGCCCGAACGCGTTCAGTGAATTGTCGAAAAGCGGAATATGAATTCCGTGGTTGCCGGTGTAACCCAGGACCAAGGAGTCGTTCGCACCAAATCCCTTCTGAATCTGGAAATTCCACTTGTAATACTGCGGCGCAGTGGTCTTCGGATTCTGGGTAAAGGTCAGGCTGGGAGGGGCAACGGTTGACGGAAGCGTATTTCCGCCCGAGGAAAATGTGCTGTTGAAGGCGGCATTGGCACCGGATGCGCAATCATACAGGTTATTGCCGGGGCTTTGATTCGGAGACAAATAACCCGGGCAGGTACCACCGATGGACGACGAGAAGAGCTCGAAGGAATTGTCCAGGGGCGAGTTCTCGGCCAAATTATCCGAGATTTGCCCCGGGAAGATGTCGTAGAAAATGCCGACGCCACCACGCACCACCATGTCCGAGGCGAAATGGCTGGTGGAAGCTCCGAAGGGCGACCAGGCGAAGCTGATGCGCGGCTCCCACTGAACCGCCTGATATCCGAGCAGCGCCTCTTTGCGGCCGGCATCGATCTGCGTGTTATACGGCGCGGTTGGGTCAGCCTCGATGGTACTCCATGGCGCTGAGAACTGCGAAAAGCAGCCGCTGGGACAGTATGGATTCGAAGCATGCTCGATTCGCAGAGCAGGAGTAAGGGTGAAATTCGACTTTATTTTCCAGTCATCCTGAATGTATCCAGCCACCTCATACAGCTTAACGGCAACGTCTTGATTGACTGGGAAGTTCTGCAGAAATACGCTGCCAACGTTGGTGGCGCCCAAAGGATCGCCGCCGCTGTAGATATCGCCGAGAGTCAGCGGGATACTTAGCGGATGAGTGAGTACCCCAAGGTCGTGGTCACTGACGTAGTTCTTGTGCAATTTCGCGCCGAACTTCACCGTATGATTTCCCAGGGTCTTCGACACGTCGTCTCCGAGCTGCCACTGAGTGACGTTGCGGCCTTGCGGAAACGCGTAGTTGATGCCGCCGAGGCTGGTGAGAGCCCCGTCATTGATACTGAGCGCGCCCGGGAAAGCGGCGTCCGTCGCTGCTTGGTTTGTGGCCTTGAAGATGGCCGAATACCACGTAGCTGCCAGGAGGAATTGGTTGGTCAGCGTCGGTCCGAAGACGTGAGTCTCGTTCAATTGCCCCTGGTATTCGGGCTGATAGCTGGTCGAGTTGAAGAGCGGATTGATCGGATTGGTAGCGGTGGGCTGTGTGCCGACATCATATTGCACGCGCATATAAGCCCGATCGTTGACTCCGATATTCCAGTCTGCACGTCCCGCCAGCTGCCATTCCGGCGCAAAGTTTTCCGGATTTTCCAAAATCGTCCCGGCGCATGCCGTCGAAGCGGATGCCCCGAGCCCAGCCACTCCTACCACGTTGTCGCACCCATAGCCCTGAGACGCTGGCAGCGGCGCTAGTGATGAGTAGTTCTTGGCGGAATTATACAGATTGAAGATCCCCGCTCCCGATCCGGCAACTGCTCCCGGGCAGGTGACGCTGGAACCATTTGCCGCAGTTAAGGTAAGACCCTGGCAGTAGAAGGGAACCGAAGCACCGTCGCCTTGGGCGATCAGGTTCTCGACGGTTGATCCCTCAAAAGCCGCGGTTGGCACAATCACGTTTTGTGGAACTGGGATGATCACCCGCAAGCCTTCGGTGTTTACGAAGAAGAAGACCTTGTCCTTCTTGATCGGACCGCCAATCGACGCCGCCCACTGGTTGGCGTTGTCAAAGGGCCTAGGGTTGCCTGCCTGATTATTCAGCCAGTCGTTGGCGTTAAACGCCCGGCCGTTCCAGTAGTAAACGCCATTGCCGTGGAAGGAGTTTCCGCCAGACTTGGTGATGTAGTTGACGTTGATTCCTGCGAAAGCCCCGTACGCGCTCGAAAAGCCGTTGGTAACCACGTCGGCTTCCTGAATTTCATTGGATCCCAGCAGCAGGTTGGTTGCGCCGGAGTTGTTCAAGTTCAGGAACGGGTCGTTATCGTCCATTCCGTTCATGGTGAAGAGGTTCGATGTGGCCGGCATTCCGAATGCCTCCACGTTACCGTAACCGCCCTGAGTGTTCACCACCACGCCGGGCGCGAGCTGCACAATGGCGCTCAAGTCGTTGCCGGGGTTTGGCACGTTGGCAATCTGCTGTTGGGTCATCGCGCTGGAGGTGTCGCCGTTATCGGTCTGCAGCAACGGCGCCGACTCCGTCACCGTTACGGTGCTGGTCGATGAGCCCAAAGCCAACTGAAAGTTCAGCGAAGCGACTTGGCCCACCGCGACTTCCACGCGGCGGTCTTCGGTGGAAAAACTGCTAGCCGTCGCAGTACCCATGTAAGACCCTGGGGTCAGCAAACGGAAGCGATACGAACCATCTTTGCTGGTTTTCGCCTCTTGGATGCTTCCCTTGGTTTCGTCCCTCAGCGATACGGTCGCATCGGGAACCACCGCTCCGCTAGGATCGGTTACCACACCGGCAACGTCCCCCGTCGTGGTGGTTTGTGCCGCTAGGCGAATCGAGCCGACCGACAACAGAAGTACCAGGAGCGCAAAGGCTATGGCGAAAAGGCGCTTCCAATTCATAGTTCCTCCAAAACCATCTGAGAAAAGGAAAACTCGCGGGGCAGACAACAGCAACACCCAACTCCCCTGCGAAAGTCATTGCACGTTAAGCTCCACCTAATATGTATATGTAATACGCTCATAACAATAGAGCTACCGTTATATGTATACGATCATTCTTTTTTTTCCGACTCCGAGCAATCCCAACCATCATAGTAATATATTGAAAAACATATTTGACAGACCCCTAATCGGCAACGAAATAGCGGGGCTGACTCGCGGGTTTTGGAATCTATGTCCCCTCTGTTCCAAGAATATTGCAACGAATTCCGACAGCAAACAGGCAACTGGGATGTGGCAAGCTGTTGCCGCGGAGGAAACGATTGCCACCATCGCCGCGAAGCACTCATGTGCCTACGGGCGACAGCCGCGGCCTGGGCAGGCGTATAAACATTGGCGCGATTCTTGAATCACCGAATCAGCCAGGACTCAAACTCAGTCCGAATATATGCAACAGCGGGTAAGATCGTGGCAATCGCGCGACGCATTGCCGGGCGGGTTACGAGATCGAAACCAAAAAGAAACGGGAGATCTTCATGGCGCTAGCTGCGGACAACGGGATCATCAATAAACTGAGCAATCACTCGGTGGACGAAACCGTGGAAAAACTGAAGGGCATTCTGCAAGCCAAAGGCGTCACGCTGTTCGCGCTGGTCGACCATAGCGGAGAAGCGGAAAAGGCGGGAATGAAGATGCGTCCCACCAAGCTGCTCATCTTCGGCAGCCCCAAGGCCGGCACGCCGCTAATGCTGGCTGCGCCGAGCAGCGCCATCGACCTACCTCTCAAGATTCTGATCTGGGAAGATGCTCAGGGAAAAGTCTGGGTTTCCTACAACAGCCCGGGGTATCTACAGCAGCGCCACGGACTGCCGCAGGAGTTACTGCCAAATATCGCGGTCGTGGAAGCGATCGCCGCCAAGGTTGCGGAGTAGCGCTCGCCAGCGGTCCAGCCACAAGATCTTAACGCGCTTCGTTCTGCCATCGGCGAGACTGTTGCTTGATGATCGCGTAGCACTCGCAGCTTGCTTTTTCCAACTTCCGGCGATTCTTAATCTTCACTTTTCCGCGGCTGTAGGCAATGAAGCCCGCGTCCTGCAAAATGCCGGCAGCGACGGTCACGCTAGCGCGGCGGGTGCCCAGCATATGCGCGAGAAACTGTTGGGTGAGGGGGACGATATCGCCTCCCAAGCGGTCTTGACTCATGAGCAGCCAGCGCGCCAAGCGCTGTTCCACCTCGTGCAGCCGGTTGCAAGCAGCCACGTGAGTTGCCTGCAAAACCAATTCCTGGGCGTACCGCTGCAGGCTTTTCGCCAACTGCGGGCACCGGCTCAGAACGTCCGCGAATACTTTGGCGCTTATTTTGTACCCCGATCCGGCCACCTGCATCACGATCCGAGTGGGGCTGGTCCGCAAGCCAGCGATCAGCGGAATGCCCACAAAACCCTCGTGGCCGCTCAGGCCGACCTCGACGCTCTTCCCCGTGGACATCACATTTAGAATCGAGCCGAGACCCCCGTTAACGAACCAGGCAAACTCGATCGGCTCACCCATCTCGTTCAATACCGTTTGGGTGGGCAATTCGATGTACTGCAATTTGGGAAAGACTAATTCGTATTCCGAGCGGGGCAAATTCAGAAGAATGGTATTGCGCAATGGGTGTCCGCCGTTGCTGGCGGGGCTGGCCTTCGCAACATTCTTTCCACGAAGACGAACGGGCTTTTTGGCCACTTTGCGGGCTCCAAACGACAGTCCAATTTTCGCAAGGAGCCGTGCGCCAGGGCCCGGCAAAGTGCTAAAGGAGACGAACTCAACGATACTCCTCATTCACGTCCAATGCTAGGCGCAAGTGTTAATGCGACTCCCAAGCCGGGTACGCCAGCGTACATTGTTCTTGTATTTCAGCGGTTCCGGATGTAGTGTCGGAGAAGAGTGCCGCAATGGTGAGGTACCGCAGCAAGTCGAAAGTTCCCTCCGGGCAAGAGTGGGCCACGGCCATCTCCGCGTTGCGCCACCGATTTGAGTTGAGCCAGACCGCGTTCGGGAAAAAGTTCCACTCCTCGGCGATGGCGGTATCCCGTTGGGAGCGCGGCGCGCAAGAGCCAACCGCTCGCAGTTACATCGAACTCGGAAATCTCGCCGGCGATCCGAATTGTTGGTATTTTTGGGGACGCGCAGGGTTGCGCCACGAAGACCTGATGCGCATCCTGCCGCAACTGCGACGCCGACTCTCGCACACCAAAATGCCCGACTTCCAGTGGGTGCGCGCCGGCAGCGGCGTCAAGAGAGCGGCTGGCAATAAACTGCAAATGATTGCGATTCCCTTGCTGCGAGTGGTTGCCGCGTCGCACGGGGAAAAGGGCGACGACCGGCCGCTGCTCCATGGGGCGCCGGTGGAAAATATGATCGCCGCCCCCAAGGACTGGTGTCCCAATCCAGATACCACCACTTGCCTCCGGGTTCACGGCGATTCGATGAGTCCGGTGATCGGTGATGGCTATATTCTCGCCGTAGATTCCTCGCAAAATGACCCCGCCAAGCTGAACGGGAAAATTGTGATCGCCTGGCACAAAGACATGGGATTGACGGTGTCCCGTTTCCGGTGCTACGACCACACCGAAGTGCTCCACGCCGAGAACCCCAAGTATGAATCGGTCACCCTGGACAGCCGGAACAAGTGGAAGATTCTGGCGAAGGTTCTCTGGTGGATCGGGAAAGAAGCGTAAATGGGTTCTTGCGGAGCAAAACCGTCCACCGATTCCGGCGGCAAGAAATCTGAGGATCCGGCGGTCTGGCCGTCCGGTTCCCGGCTAACCTACCAAATCTGTTCGTAATTTGCACCGCTGGGTCGCCGCGCCGCGCCGTCTCCACGATTGCCATTCCTTAGAAAGAAGCGCTAACTCCTGCCTTTTCAGAAGAGGTTTTGCGACTTCTTTCGTGGTTCGTTGTGGTTCTAGAACCATGATTTATTCGTCCACTGACCTCGCCGGGATGACTGGGTGCGGCCCGCTCGACTGGGGCCGCCGCGGCGGCTGGCAACCCGGTATTCGTGTCGCGGGGAAATTCCCCAACGAGCTTCGCGTGATGGACGTTATAAACGAAATATTTGCCGGAGCGCTGGCTGTAGAGATGATTCAGACGATCGGTAATGCCATGTAGTCCGACGAAGTTTTCCGCCCACATTGCGCCCGCGGGCCGGCGTTCAAAAATATCGTAAATGGCGTCCATGGCACCCTTTGCTCCTGGAATGGACCTTAACGGCTGCGGCTACTACCGTAATGCTAAGCGCGCGAGCCTGTCCAGCAAAAAAATGGTCGCCCGCATCAGTACATATACTGAGTTACCATCATAATCATTAATTAATAATTTGTCCTGAGCCGGCAACGATTCTGCAACGATCGACCAGCCGCAATGGCCCCTTTTCCCCAATGACAACCTCGCGGTAGCCCCTACAGCGACTGGGGTGACGCATCCTTCGAAGGTCGAGTACACTAGCGACGGCGCCACTCGAGGTAGGCCGGAGTATGCAGAGCTCTCTCGTCGGGAATGCCCCGCTATCTCGAATCCGCGCGATATATGCACAAGGAGAATCGCAATGGCCTATGTGACTGTGGGTAAGGAAAATGGAAGCAACATCGATATCTACTATAAGGACTGGGGCCAGGGGCAACCGGTGGTCTTCAGCCATGGCTGGCCGCTGAGCGCGGACGCCTTTGAAGACCAGATGATTTTTCTCGCAGCGCGCGGATACCGCTGCATCGCTCATGATCGCCGCGGCCACGGCCGGTCGAGCCAGCCGTGGAGTGGAAACGAAATGGACACCTACGCCGATGACCTCGCGAAGGTGGTCGAATCGCTCGATCTGAAGGACGCAATCCACGTCGGTCACTCTACCGGAGGCGGCGAAGTGGCGCGCTACATCGGACGCCACGGCACCAAGCGCGTGGCCAAGGCCATCCTGATCGGCGCTGTGACGCCTCTAATGCTGAAGACCGCGGCGAATCCCGGCGGCCTGCCCATCGATGTATTCGACCAAATCCGCACCGCGGTCCTCGCGGACCGCTCGCAATTTTGGAAAGATCTGAGCGCGCCGTTCTACGGCGCGAATCGCCCGGGCTCCAAAGTATCGCAAGGCCTGCGCGATTCGTTCTGGCTGCAAGGAATGCTGTGTGGACTGAACGGCGCCTACGATTGCATCAAAGCGTTCTCGGAAACGGACTTCACCGAAGATCTGAAAAAAATCGACGTTCCGACCCTCGTGCTGCACGGCGACGACGACCAGATCGTGCCCATCGGCGCCTCCGCAATGCTCTCGTCCAAGATGATTAAGGGCGCCACCCTAAAAGTGATTGCCGGTGCGCCGCACGGCATGTGCTCCACGCTGAAGGACCAGATCAACGCCGAGTTACTCGCGTTCATTAAGGGCGCCGCAACGAAGGCGTCCGCGTGACCGACGCCAAGACACCACCGATCTGACCTTACCCAAGCGCCTCCCCGGATGCTAATTTCGCGGCAACCGGGGAGGCCCTACTAATAACATCTCATACTTAGCCTGAACAAAAAGAGAAAGTCACAGGAGGCCCCAGTTCCGATGAGCCCGGATAGCAAATCCAGTGAAGCGCTCGCAGCAGCGAGGGTGGCCTTGATAGCCGGAGGCACCGGCGGACTGGGAGCCGCCGTGAGCCTGGCGTTCCTGCGCGACGGCGCAAACGTGATCGTCACCTACCAAAAACAGGCAGAGCTCGCCGCATTGAAAAATTTAGCCAGCGCAGCCGGCTCGCGCTTGGAAGCCTTCGACGTTGACGTCACCGACGAAGCGGCAGTCAGCCATCTCGTCGAAGGAATCGTGAGCCGCCACGGACGACTCGACGCCCTGGTGAACACCGTCGGCGGTTATGCCGGCGGCATCAAGCTGTGGGACCTCGAGACGAAACTGTTCGACCACATGCTCGACCTGAATTTGCGCTCGGGCTACGCGCTGTCGCGCGCCGCGGTAAGAGTGATGCTGAAACAAGGAAGCGGAGCAATCGTCAATGTCGCCGCCAAAGCCGCAATCGATCACGGCGGCGGCGCTGCGGCCTACGCCGCGTCCAAAGCCGCCGCGGTGGCTATGATCGATTCACTCGCGGAAGACTTGAAGGGCACCGGAGTTCGGGCAAACTCAGTTCTTCCAAGCATCATCGACACCGAAGCAAATCGGAAAGCCATGCCCGGCGCCGATTTCGCGAAGTGGCCAAAGCCAGAAGAAATCGCCCAAGTAATCGTCTTCCTATGCAGCGACGCCGCAAAAGTGATCCACGGCGCGTCGCTGCCGGTCTTCGGAAATTCCTGAGCCGCGATCGAGATTTGCCGCTCGTTCCTATGTATAGACTGGTACGGCCACGAACAGCAATTCGCAGCGCACCACTTCCGTGCCCATCCTATAATCGAGCAACGGCGCCGCAGACTCCAGGTCCGCCCGCCGTATTCCGGAATGGATTTACTTGGTGTGAGGAGTAATCTCAATCGCCCATGGAGCTTCTCGCCCAACATCTTCGCTTGGCCGCCACCGACCTCAGCAATCATTTGGCGTGCCATCACGTAACTACGCTCGACTTGAGCGTCGCGCGCGGCGAACGCACCGCCCCTAAATGGGAAGCCCCCGATCTCGCGGTGATTCAGGAACTGGGCACGCGCCACGAGGCAGCCTACCTGAATCATCTGCGCGACCAGGGTCTGTCGTTCGTCAACCTGGCAGAAATCAGAGACGAGCAGCGCTCGATCGCGGAAACGCTGTCGTGCATGGAGCGCGGAGTGGATGTAATCGCGCAAGGCACGCTGGCTCACGATCGCTGGTTCGGCCGCCCCGACGTGCTGCGCAAGGTGACCACTCAGCCAAGCCGCTTCGGAGATTGGTCATACGAAGTTTACGATTGCAAACTCACCCGCGAAACCAAAGCCGCCAGCCTTCTCCAACTCGCTCTCTACTCCGAAATGCTGGCCAAGGCCCAGAATGCCGAGCCCGAAGTAATGCACGTGGTTCCGGGCGGCGCAAACTTTCAACCCGAGCCGTATCGCTGCGATGAATTCGCCGCCTACTATCGCTATGTGAAGGCCCAGTTAGAGGACGTCTCCGATAACGGGAAGGTCGGTCTTACCTATCCCGAGCCGTGCGCTCATTGCGATGTGTGCCGCTGGTTCAGAGAGTGCGATGCACGCCGTCGCGGCGATGATCATCTGTCGTTGGTAGCGGGAATCAACAAGTTACAGCGCACCCAGCTCAATGAGTGGCAAACCGAAACAATGGCCAGGCTGGCGGTTTTGCCCATTCCACTCGATCGCAAGCCGCGGCGCGGTTCAAAGGAAGCAATCGAGCGTGTAAGGGAGCAGGCCCGCGTGCAAGTGGAAGCACGCACTCTGGATAAGCTCGTGCACGAGCTACTCGACGTGGACGAAAACTCCGGACTCTGCAAGCTGCCGGCGCCTTCGCCGCGCGATATGTTCGTGGACCTCGAGGGCGATCCATTTGCCGGAGACAGCGGACAGGAATATCTCTTCGGTTTCGTGGCCCAAGACGATGGGGGAAAGCTGCACTATCAGAAACAGTGGTGCCTCACGCCCGATGAAGAAAAGCGCGCATTCGAATGGCTGATCGATGAAGTCATGAAGAGATGGTCAGCGGATCCCGCGATGCATCTCTATCATTTCGGTGGGTACGAACGCACGCACCTCAGGAATTTGACGCTACGGTACGTCACTCGAGAGGCCGAGATTGACCGTATGCTCCGCGCCCACGTGTTCGTTGATCTCCACACGATTTTCAAACAGGCGGTGCGCGCCGGCGTGGAGGAGTACTCGCTCAAGAAATTGGAGGCCTTTCATAAATTCGAGCGAACCGTACCTCTCGAACAGTCGCGTGCAGCGATGCGCCACATCGAGCATTGGCTGGAGCTCGAGCGCGGCGGCGAGCTTCGCAAAGAAGATCAAAACGTCATGGAGGGTTACAACGAAGACGACTGCCGCTCGACCGCGTCCTTGCGCGATTGGCTCGAAATCCAGCGGCAGAATCTGGAGCGCACCGGCGAAATCATCCCGAGGCCGCTGATCGAAGATGGTGCGCCGTCCGAACAAGTAGACGAGCGCCAGAAACGCGTCGCTGCGCTGGTGGCACAGCTCATTGAGGGCCTTCCGGCCAGCCCCAGCGAGCGCAGCAGCGAGCAATCCGCGCGCTGGATGTTGGCGCAACTCCTGGATTGGCATCGCCGCGAGGATAAAGTGGAGCAATGGCAGTACTTCCACTTCGCTGAGATGGACGACGATAGCCTGATGGAAGAGCGGCCCACGTTGGGCGGTTTGCAACTCGTGTGGCGGAGCGCCAAAGGCCGCACTCTTCCGGTCGATACCTATTCGTTCCCGCCCCAGGAAACCGACGTGCACGCCGGCGACAAAGTTTGCCACCGAGACGTCACGATCGGCAAAGTGGAATCGATCGATTTCGCAAAATTAACCGTGGACATCAAGAAGACCGGCGCAGCTCTGGACCTGCATCCTCCAGTCATTTTTGTCGACCGGCGCGGCAACCAGAGCTACAAAGTGCTGGCCGAATCTTTGTTCGCACTCGGCGAATGGGTGCGAGATCGCGGATTTGATGCGCCAGAGAAATTCCGTGCGGTGAGCGATCTTTTGCTACGCAGGCCGCCAAGGCTCACCGGGAATCAATCGGTGGCCGCGCTTCCCGGGGAGGACGCCCTCGCCAACGCCTGGCGGGTGGTTCGTGCTCTGGACAACTCCGTATTCGCGATCCAGGGGCCTCCCGGCGCGGGAAAGACCTACACCGCGGCGAGGATGATTTGCAGGTTGGTGGCCGAGGGCAAGAAAGTCGGGGTGACCGCCCTGGGCCACAAGGTAATCCGAAAGGTCTTGGAGGAGGTGCAGGCCGCCGCGGATGAACTACACACCACGGTGCAATGCGTTCAGAAAGTGAAGGGCGATGGACCATCTCCAGATCCTTTGCCGAATGTGGAGTTCACCACCAAGAACGAGATTCCACTGGCGCGTCTCCAATCAGGTCGCGTGCGAGTGGTCGCCGGCACCGCATGGCTGTGGGCGAGGCCGGAATATTTCGAACAAGTGGACGTCCTATTCATCGACGAAGCCGGCCAAATGGCCCTTGCGGACGTCGCGGCATTGGCCCAAGGCGCGAAAAATCTGGTCTTAGTAGGCGACCCGCAGCAACTCGAGCGCCCGTTAAAAGGCAGCCATCCGGAAGGTGCCGACGAGTCAGCGCTGCAATATATTCTTGGAAAACACAAAACAATCCAAAAAGACATGGGATTGTTGCTGCCCGAAACATGGCGCATGCATCCGAAGATTTGCGACTTCACCTCGGAAATGTTCTACGAACGGCGGCTGGGCGCGCGATCACATACCCGCAGCCACCTGCTGGAAGGGCACCCCTGGCTGAAGGGCGCCGGACTCTGGTTTGTGCCGGTGGCGCATGAGGGGAACCGGAACTCTTCCGCGGAGGAGGTGGAAGTGGTTGCACGCATTGTGGACGGTTTATTGGTTCCCGGAGTGAAATGGTTCTACGGTGAGGGCAATAGTCGTCCGCTGAGGCTGGAGGACATATTAGTTGTGGCGCCGTACAACGCGCAGGTTTCCGACCTATTGGCCTGCTTGCCGAACGCAAAAATCGGTACGGTGGATAGATTTCAGGGCCAGGAGGCGCCAGTGGTGATTTACTCGCTTACCACATCTTCACCGGAAGATGCGCCTCGCGGAATGGAGTTCTTGTTCAGCCTGAACCGCTTGAACGTCGCCACGTCGCGCGGCCAGACCGCAGTAATTATTGTGGGCAGTCCGCGATTGTTCGAACCGGAGTGCAAGACGCCGCGGCAGATGCAACTCGCCAATGCTTTTTGCCGGTACCTGGAAATGGCCACGCCTCACACCGGCCTTTGGCCCTGCTCCGTTCAGCGCAAATAATCCTGATAACGTAGGTCGCTGCGTTGCGTCAAACTTCCGCATAACCAAGTACGATCGACTCTTCGAACAATCCGGGAAAGTGTCATGAAGAAGTCTGGAATCCTGATCGTGTTGCTGGCTATCAGTTCAACCGCAATGTGGGCCCAAGAAGCTTCGAAGAAGCCGGAGGCCGCCAAACCGATTTCCCCGTTGACTTGGCTGGTGGGCGGAGTGTGGACTGCGGATACTTCCAAACTTGGGCCCGAAATGAAAGGTATCGAGACTCGCTACCAATGGTCAGACAACAACGCGTTCCTTCGATTCACCACTCACTTCGTTATGGAACAAAGAACGCTAAAGAACTACGACGGTCAATTCTTCTGGGATCCGCAGAAGTCTGCGTTGGGCTTTTGGTATATGAGCGCCGAGGGCGTGATTTACGAGGGACCAGTAAAGCTCCGAGGCGACGTAATGGAACTGACCTTTCGCGGAGAGGACTTTGATGGAAAGATGGCCGACCTCCGGGTGACCGTCACCCGCAAAACGAACGACCACTACAACTGGCTGCTGGAAGAGAAACAGGCAGATGCGTGGAAGCAGCTCCTGTCCCTCGAATATCTGCGCAGCGCCAGCTAGTAACCAAAATCAGCCAGAGCTGACCACTGTGGGTGTCTAGACCTAGTACTCCGTGCAGATCGTCATTTGCCACACCGCCGTTATCCCACTGTCACACTCCCGTAACACTAGGCCGTTAGCCTCACCCCGCCGGTAGGATTTCACCCTAGCCAAGAGGGAGCCAGATGGCCACACGCGCGCATGTACTCGATTCAAAGGTAAGTTCAGGCGGCAAAATTGGAATGGGGCTATTCGGAGTTGCGCTGGTGTTCGGCCTCATCTACGCCGGCAGCCATTTGATTACCGATCTTTCTGGAATTCACAACACCACCGTTATGCCATACATATTGCTGGGCATAGCGCTGTTCATCGCGCTGGGATTTGAGTTCGTAAACGGTTTTCACGATACCGCCAACGCGGTAGCCACAGTGATTTACACCCACTCTCTGGAGCCGCACGTTGCGGTGGTTTGGTCGGGAATGTGGAACTTCATCGGAGTGCTGGTCTCCAGCGGTGCTGTGGCCTTCGCGATCGTGTCGCTGCTTCCGGTGGAACTGATCCTGCAAGTCGGCAGCCAGGCGGGTTTTGCGATGGTGTTTGCGCTGTTGGTGGCCGCGATCATCTGGAATCTGGGCACTTGGTAGTTCGGATTGCCAGCCTCCAGCTCGCACACGCTGATCGGCTCGATTATCGGCGTGGGCATCGCCAATCAGTTGATGTCCGCGAAGACGGGCACCAGCGGCGTGGATTGGGCTCAGGCAACCAACATCGGAAAGTCGCTGGTGCTTTCGCCCGTGGTCGGATTCCTGGGAGCCGGCCTCTTGCTGATGCTGATGAAGGCGCTCATCCCCAACAAAGCGCTGTACAAAGCTCCCGAAGGAGCCGAGCCGCCTCCGTTCTGGATTCGCTCGCTGCTGGTGCTCACCTGCACCGGAGTGAGCTTTGCACATGGATCGAACGACGGACAAAAAGGGATGGGCCTAATCATGCTGATCCTGATCGGCACCGTTCCGACCGCCTACGCCGTGAACCACGCGGTGACCTATCAGCAGACCCAGGACTTCATCGCGGTCTCGACCCAGACCGCCGACATGCTGGGGCATTACGTTTCGCCCAACGCAGTGGTTGGCGATTCGCGCGACGAAGTTACCGACTACATTCGCACCAAGCAGTTCACTCCGAACACCATGCTGGCGCTGCGGCAACTGATCAACGGCATCGGCACGGAGATGGCGATCTACAAGGAACTGAAGTCCGTCCCGCAGGAGCATGTGCGCAACTTCCGAAACGACATGTACGTGGTCAGCGAAGCGCTTCGACTGATGAAAAAGTCCGGCACTCCGCAGTTTTCGGAGGCCGACGCGGCGGTGCTGCAAAACTACAAGGGGCACATCGACAAAGCCACCAAGTTCATCCCCAGCTGGGTGAAGGTGGCGGTGGCACTGGCGCTGGGCTTCGGCACCATGATCGGCTGGAAGCGCATCGTGGTGACCGTCGGAGAGAAGATTGGTAAGGATCATTTGACCTACGGACAGGGCGCCGCCGCCGAAATTACGGCCATGGTGACGATTGGAGCCGCCGACTGGTTCGGCTTACCTGTGAGTACCACCCACGTCCTTTCTTCGGGCGTGGCTGGAACCATGGCCGCCAATCATTCCGGGTTGCAATGGGCCACGGTGCGCAATCTGGCGATGGCTTGGGTCCTCACCCTGCCGGTGTCTATCCTGCTGGCGGGATCGCTATTTTGGCTGTTCCGGCACATCGGGTAAATCGGCAATCGTTGAGCAGAGTTAGGCGAGATGGGCGGGCCGCGTTAATCGCTATCCGTCAGAAATTGTAAGAGGGCGGATGAGGCCCGGTTAGCGCGGAAAGTTTCGGGTACGTCGCCTTTCCCTTTCCTGAAATCCTGCGCTGGCCCCATGAAGTGCTCCTGCACGTTAAAGCGCGAGGCAGGGTCGCGCCGTCCGGGATGCCCGTTTAGCGCGGTATACGTGCCATTTGCCAGCAGGAAGCGCGCCTTTTCCGTGTCGGCGAGATACGGCGCCAGGACGTCCCGGCAAACCTTTTCGCACAGCAGCGGGTCCTTCAATTCGAACATGACCTCGACGCGCTCGTAAAGATTGCGTTGCATCCAGTCGGCGCTGCCTAGATAGACTTCCCGCTTTCCGCCGTTCGCAAACGCGAAAATCCGGCTGTGCTCCAGAAATCTGCCTACCAAACTGCGCACGCGAATTCGGCTGCTCACTCCGCGCACGCCCGGCCGCAACGCGCACGCTCCCCGAATGATTAGTTCGATTTGCACACCGGCGCGTGACGCGCGGTAGAGCGCTTGGATGATGTCGGGGTCCAGCAGCGCATTCACTTTGGCGACGATGAACGCGGGGCGGCGGGCCCTGGCGTGCGCCGTTTCCCGATCGATCAGGCTGACCACGTTCTTGTCGAGATTCAGCGGCGCGACCGACAGCGGACCAAAGTGCGCGCGCGGAGAATATGCGGTGAGATAGTTGAATACGTAGTGCACCGCTTCGGTGACGTCTTCATTGCACGTAAGCAGGCTCAAATCGGTGTACAGCCGCGCCGTGGAGGGATTGTAGTTGCCGGTGCCGAGGTGGGCGTAGCGCCGCATCACCCCGTCCGCGTCGCGGCGGACCACTAGGAACAACTTGCAATGGGTCTTCAACCCCACCAGGCCGTGATAAACCTGAACGCCCGCCTCCTGCAGGCTGCGCGCCCAGCGGATGTTGGAAGCCTCATCGAAACGCGCTTTTAGTTCCACCACCACGGTCACTTCCTTCTTGGTGGCCGCTTCCATCAGCGCGCGAACGATCGGCGAATTCTCGCTGGTGCGATAGAGCGTCTGCTTGATCGAGAGGACGTCGGGATCCTGCGCGGCACTCTGGATAAACCGCACTACCGTCGAGTAGGAATCGTAGGGGTGGTGCAGCAGCACGTCGCGATTTCGCAGCACGGCGAAGAGAGCGGGAGGCGCCGCATCGACCTCCAGCTCGCGCGCAACGAACGGCTGATATTTCAGGTCTGGCCGCGGCGTTTGATCGTAGATGTTGAACAAGCGAGAAAGATTGATGGGGCCATCGACTTCAAATACCTGCGATGAGGTGACCCCAAAGTTCGAGCGCAATCGTTCGACGATGCGCGGATCGGCACCCGCTTCAATTTCCAGGCGCACCACCGCACCTTTGCGGCGGCGATGGAGTTGCGCGTCAACCGAATCGAGAATGCTGCGGGTCTCTTCTTCTTCAACGTACAGATTGCTGTTGCGGGTGATTCGAAACGGAGCCGCCGACAGTATCTGATAGCCGTGATAGAGCCGTTGCGCGTATTTGTGCACGATGTCGTGCAAGAAGGCGAATTCGATTTTCCTTTCGGCGCCAGGTATTCGCAGGATTCTCGGGAGCGCCCGGGGCACGGTTACCACGCCCAAATAAATGTCGGAGCCTCTTCCTCGGCGCTGCAGCAGGAACGCAACGCACAGGGCCTTGTTCAAGACGCGGGGAAACGGATGCGCGGGATCCACGGTCACCGGGGTAAGCAATGGTTCCACTTTTTGCGAATAGAAGTCGCGAACCACTCGCAGCGCTTCAGGCTTCAGCTGGGCTAACCCACGAATGCGAATCGATTCTTCCGCCATGGCCGGAACCAGATGGTCGCGCCAGCAGGCGTACTGATCCTTCACAAATTCGTGGATGGCCGCAGTAATTTGCACCAATGATTCCGGAGCGCGCAGGCCATCGGGTCCCGCTTCGCCCGCACCGTGCTCGGTCTGCTGGAGCAGTCCCGCGACGCGGACTTCCACAAACTCGTCGAGGTTGCTAGCGGTGATGGCAAGAAACTTCAGGCGTTCCAGAAGCGGATTGGCGCTATCCCGCGCCTGGTCCAGCACCCGCCGATTGAATTGGAGCCAGGAAATATGGCGATTCAGAAATAAGCCGGGACCTGGAACTGAAGTGCGGGGCATGAGGCTCCTATTTTGGCGCGTCAAGGGTAGCGCGGGAATGTTAACGGCAGATTACTCGCCTCTTTGGGAGGAGGTGATGTACGCGACGCCAAAAACCTTCCCGCGACCACCGCGGAAGCGACTACTGACCGACGACAAGAATTACGAACGAGCCGGGCTTCATTTTTCCACGGCGCTCGCCCGGCTCGGGCGGGGCGAAATCGGCGGCGGGAAGGAAAATATTATGGGTCTTGAGGTCCAGACCCATGGTGCGGGCGCTTTTCTTGGTCGCGACATTTTGCTCAGCGGTGAATTTTCCCGGCGTTTCCTCGCGAAACACGTTGAGGGTTCCTTCGCCGGTGGATGCAAACGCGAGTTTCGTTTCCGGATCGAAAGCGTTGGCGTCCACGCCTTCACCGATCGCGGGTGTGGCAATCACGTGCCCGGTATCGGCGTTGACGATGGCCATCACTTTATTTCCACAACCGGCAAACAGGCGGCGGCCCTTGCGGTCCATGGCCAGCCCCGACGGCTCTTCGCAGGGCGCGAGCGGCCAGCGATGGGTTACCGTAAGTTTGCGCGCGTCAAATTCGACAATTTCCGATTTGTCCTCGATATTCACGAAGATGCTTCCATGGCCGTCGGCGACGGCGAACTCCGGCTTGCCGCCGAGCGCTAGGGTTCCCACCACGTCTCCCTTCGCTGCGTCAATCGCGGTGGCATCCCCGCTGCGCCCGTTCATGGTGAAAACCCGCTTGCGCACCTGGTCATACACAATGGCATCCGGGTTCGTTCCAGTCTTCACCGTTGCAATGGTCCGCAGCGACTTCAAATCAAAAATCGTTGCGGTATTGGCGCGGCCGTCGCTGACGAACCCGCGTCCGAGATCCTCCGCGAGGGCGATGCCGTGCACACCCTGGGTTTCCGGAATGTCTCCGACGACGGCGTAGGAATCCGCATCGATCACCACCACGTGCGAGCCATGGGAAACGTACACACGTCGAGCAGCAGCATCGACAGCGAGGTAGTCCCAGCCCTCATCGCCACTCACGGAAATTGTTTTGATCATATGGTAGGCACGCGGCGGAGGCGCATCTTGCGGGAATACCGTGGGGGCGGCCAGCAGAACGAGCAGTGATGGCAACCAGACGCGAAAGGCGTTGACCTTCGTTTTCATAACTCGCACTCCTGGGGATGACCGCACTCTGGAGCGGCGCGGCCTGGAGGAGGCTGCTCCGCGTGGAGTGACAGTTCGGATTATCAAGGCGGAGGCAATAACAGGCAAGTGGGATAGGAGGAAATCCGGCGGATTTAATATTTTATACGACCGCTTTTCCTCTATGTTGGCATCCCGCCTAAAACTGGGGGACCCTATGCGCGCCGACCGCCGCGACATCCTAAAAGGCAGCAGCTTTGCCCTGCTCGGAACCGCTTTCCTATCCCGCGTGGATAAGGTCGACGGAATGCAAAAGGGACTCCCAGGCGTCCCGCTGGCCCAGATCGTGCAAAGCCGGGCCACCGGCGCCAGCGAGAAATTATTGATCAAACCCACCCCGGGAGCCGAGGGACCACCGTGGTTTCTCTATCCCGGTTTAGACCGCGACAGCGTCAGCAGTTGGTGGTTTGGCGGTGGCTGGCAGTACTTCGACGTCAAGGAGGCCGAAGGCGCCTTTCCGAATCTGGGCACCTACCCGGAGGGAAAGACCGTCGACCTGTTTCCGTTTCTTCTGGAAGGAATCAAAAAGCATGGGGTACAGGGCAATAAGATCGGACTGGACGGCGAGTTTTATCCGGAAGAACTCGCTAAAGCGAAAGAGATTTTGCCGGGAATTGAATGGGTAAATGTGAGCGACCTTCTGCTGGATATGCGCGAGGTGAAGACGCCGGAGGAGTTGGCGCTTTGCCGGCGCGCGTTTACTTATTTTGACCGCGCCCACGCCTACGCCCGCGATTACATACTAACGTTCGGAAGCAGTGTGACGGATTACGAAGTCGCAGCCGCCGCAACTTTATGGATCAACGACATACTTTATTCCGAGCTCAAACTGGATGATGGGGCGCTGCATCACGGAGTGGCGAGCGAAGTGGAGGTCGGTTGCCGCGCGGGCCCGTTGTGCGCCTATCCTCATCCCAATCAGCCACTATTTAATCGCATCCAGCACAACATGCCTCTGCAGGTGGAAGGAGAAGCGAGGATCGGCGGACAGGGCGGAGAAAACTATCGGATGTTCATCCTGGCGGACGCCAATGGCAACTTCGATTCGCACATGCAAAAGCTTTGGGAAGTGAGCCAGCACTGTTGCGATATGCAGGTGGACATGCAAAAGGCGGGGGGCACCTGTTCGAGCATTGCCTACGCCATTCACAAGTATCAGGTCGAAAGCGGCGTGGCTAAGTACGTCTATCATCGACCGGCCCACGGCCAGGGGTCCGAAGGCCACCAACCTCCATACTTATCCCTCGGCGACCACACCGTGTTGAAGGTGGGGATGACATTCTCCCAGGAGCCAGGATTGTTCGATCCCCAAGGCCGCTGCGGTTTCAACTGGAGTGATTGCGTGGTTACCGGCGAGAAGTCCGGCTATCGCATGAGCCGCGTGCCGTACAGCAAAGAGTGGTGCTGGATCAAACTGTAGCCACGCCGCCTGAAACAGCATCTGAAAAATCTTGGCCCCGTGAAGCTACGCGCTCCCGCCGATCTCGATCGGAAAGGTTAAGGGAGCTAGTCTGTGCGGCACTACTCTACCCTAGCAAAAAGCCGGAGGGTGGAATTCCCGCCAGCAAAGAATCATTCTGAGACGACTAGTACCGTAACCCAGCGATAACTTTCTGAGCCGCAATGACTTGCATAAGGTACTAGGACCATATTGACGCGCCTGTCGCGCCGTTCTAGAATCACGCACCTCAAAGCAGTTCCTGTTCTCCCTTGTTAATTTATCGGCACCGAGGATCGGAGAAAATGCCGCGATGAAAATTCGGACCGGTAGCGGACGACTTATGACATGCCCGTTATGTGCAGGGGAAGACTTGCACCGTTCGCGCGGCCGGGGTATTTACGAGAGAATCTTACTGCGCGCCATCGGAAAATATCCGTATCGCTGCGATGAGTGTGACGAGCGGTTCTACGCGCAGCGCCCGAAAGAACCCGCCGCTGTGACCCAGCCAGACGGAACCAACTAAGATCTACGCCATTACCCGTTTTATTTTGATTCGCTTACCACGAAAACGCTGGAAGGCTGAAGCCTCAGGTGCATCGTTCCCGCAGACTCCAGAACCTCCGGAATTTCGCTGCCTGCGCTTCCCCACCGCTGCGTCGCGGAATCCAGGACCTTTTGCCAGCGCCCTGCCGGAATTTCGATGGATACTCCTTCCGCTTGCTCCCCGAACTGAAACACCGCAATCACTCGCACGCCTTTTGATCCTCTGCGCATCCTCAGCGTCCTTTCATTGGGCAGCACAGTAGCATCCACAGCTTCGAGATCGAGGGACGCCAGCGCGGGTATTTCCCGCCGCATGCGCAACAACTCCCGATGAAACTCCCAAAGCAGGCGGTGCCAGTCATTTTTTTGCAGCTCCCAATTCAATTTGCTAGATGCGAATGTATCCTCGGATTCCGGATCGGGAACCTGGCCAACCCAGTGGAAGGCTTGCAACTCGCGGGTTCGCCCCTTGCGCACCGCTTCGATCAGTTCGGGATCTCCGTGGCTCACGAAATACGAAAATGGCGCGGAGTCGCCATATTCTTCTCCCATAAATAGCAGAGGGAGAAAGGGCGACAGCAACACCGCCGCGGCGCCGAGCTTCAAGCGCTCGAAACTCAATGTCTTTGACAGCCGCTCTCCGATCATCCGATTTCCCACTTGATCGTGATTCTGTGCGCACACCACCAACCGCTTGCCGGGAATTCCTTTCGAAGAATTTCCGTGGCTCCTTTGCCTATACTTCGAGTATTGCCCCGAGAAGACGTAACCTTCCCGCAAGCATCGCGCCACATCTTCAACCCCGTTAAAATCCAGGAAGTACCCCAGCCGTTCGCCGGTTAGCGCCACATGCAACGCGTGATGAAAATCATCATTCCATGAGGCATCCATATCCCATCCACCCTCTTGGGCGGGGCGAATGACGTTGGAATCATTACGGTCGCTTTCCACGATCAAATGGACCTCGCGGCCGAGATGACGCGCCCTTTGGTGCACCACGTCCGCGAGTTGGTGCAGAAACGGACGAGCCGAGGGATCCACGATGGCGTGCACCGCGTCGAGCCGTAGCGCATCGATATGAAATTCATCCACCCATTGCAGCGCATTCGCCAGGAAATAGCGCCGAACTTCATCGCTCCCGGCGCCGTCGAAATTGAGGGCGTTGCCCCACGGCGTCTGGTAATTGGCGGTGAAATAGGGAGCGAAGTCTCCGAAGTAATTCCCTTCCGGGCCCAGATGGTTGTAGACAACGTCGAGCACCACTGCCAAGCCCTGTTGATGGCAGGCATTCACGAGCCGCTTCAGCGCCGCGGGGCCGCCGTAGGAATGGTGCACTGTGCCCGGGTAGGTTCCGTCGTATCCCCAGTTGCGATCGCCGGGAAATTCCTGCACCGGCATGATCTCAATCGCGGTGATGCCCAGGTCTTTCAGAGCTGCCAGTCGCGGGATGATGGCATCGAGCGTTCCTTCCGGGGTGAACGTCGCGACGTGCATTTCGTAGAACACATATGTTTCCAGGGGAATTCCGCGCCAGCCGGAGTCGCTCCATTCAAATCGCGTATCAACAATTTCGGAAGGCCCGTGAACGCCTTCGGGCTGGAGTCGCGACGCAGGATCGGGCCGCTCCTTTTGGGAGTCCAAGCGGTAGTGATACCGCGCACCGGGAGTAGCATCGACCACCAGGTAAAAATATCCGCGGGGCAAGGGTTCCATGGCGACGGTCTCGACCGAGGGCTCGCCAGGCGCGGCCAATTGCAGATCCACCTTCTTCGCCCGCGGCGCCCACACCAGAAAACTGCACTTGCTTCCGGCTAACCAGGTGGCGCCCAGCGGCTGCTCCATCCTTTCGCTCATTCGCTGCGATCTCTCCCTGGATTATTTCGGACGGGCTACTTTCGGCGCGGCTCGTTCTGAGGAATTTGCTACCGAGATCACGTGCTCAGCAGTTTCGTGATTCCCTCTAGCGGAATACCCACCCAGGTTGGGCGGTTGTTGAGCTCGTAACCCAGTTCGTAGATGGCCTTCTCCAGTAGATGCATCCGAAGCAAATCGAGGGCATCCGCGCGCTTCCCCGATGCGCTGGCCGCCGCGCCGGCATGATCGAAATACGCCTTCAAAAAGCGGGAGGCGACCCAGGCATGCCAGCTTTCCGCCACCGGCGCGAGTTCGCGCAGCTCGTCCACCGATACGGACCGGCCGGCCGCGGGCGCCAGCAGACCCGCGAATGCGGCGTAGTGAAATGACCGCATCATACCGGCCACGTCCTGCATGGGCGACCTCTTGATTCGCCGCTCGGCAAGCGGACGCGCCGGCTCGCCCTCGAAATCGATGATTATAAAATCCGCGCCGGTGTAGAGCACCTGTCCCAAATGATAATCGCCATGGATGCGCGTCCGCATGGCGTCGATGGGCTGGCCGAGCCGGTTGTGAAACAGGTGGGCCAGTTCCACTTCACGTTCGGCAAGGTTTTCCGCTCGCTCTTTCAGTTCCGCCGGCAATACGGAGAGTCTCTGCCGGAGAACGCTGAACACGTTAGCCAGCGACTCCAGGCACGATTCCTCGAAAACGCGCTGGTAAGAATCAGTGAACGGCTCCGGCGCAAACGCCCGATCCGCGGAATCGGAGGCGAGGGCCGCATGCATTGCAGCGGTGCGTTTGGCGAGCAACTCCACTTCCGGCAGGTACGCGCCTAGCCAATCGCGGGCCGCCGCAGGCAATTCATTTTGATAAATCGAAAGTGCATCGGTTTCACCGGGAGGCAGGTGAGTGGCTTCGTCAGCCGCCTTCTTACTCGTCCGGAAAGCCTCGGACACCGCGGCTAGCGTGAACTGCCAAGCGTCACCCTGATTCGCGACAAAACCCTGCAATATCCCCAGGGTCGCGCGCTTTCCCTGCGGGTCTCGGTATTCCAGCGATCCGGCGACAGGCGGTACGTTCGCAAAGTGGGCGCGTTCGGAAAGGAACGTTCCGATTTCCAGATCGAGGTTGACGCCATCCTCGGCCCGCCGAAAAAATTTCAGCACCAGCCGGTCGCCGTAGACGATCGAGCTATTGCTCTGCTCGGCCCGCAGCGCACGCGCCGCAAGCGGCTCCGAAGGATCGGGACGCAAAGAACGTAGCGCCGCCGTTTTTCGCGCGCGAATTTCGCCACGAATCCCTCGATGTATGGATTCTTTCTCGATGGCAATCAGTAGCGAGTCCAGAAAACCTTCATGAGTGACCGCGTTGGCCAAATGCACGTCTACCCCGCGCCGCGCGCTATGGAAACTCAGCGAGCCGGGATCCTCGCGCTCCGGCAAATGGGCTTCCGCACTCACCACCAGAGGCATCACGTAGCTTTCGGCCGTTCCGCTGGCATAGTCCACCCGCACCAGCAGTACTAACTCCGGCGAGGGCTCGCCACCGAACGAGATCGCATCGACCACCTCAGTGGATCGAATCGCCCGCGCCTTCCCTCCAAACCAACGCTGCTTCGGCAGGAAGCCGGGCAGCAGGGCTGGCAATTCCGCGCGAAGGTCCGCAAACAGTTCGGAGTCAAGCGCGGCTGGCGCGTTCATGGAATTCTCTGGCATAAATCCTTAGAGCGCTTCACAACGGAGATGGTTCCTCTCCCTTCTCCGCTTCCGTTTTCCGGCTTCCAAAGTACTGCTCCAGAGCGTGGCGTGCCAAATGCCGTCCACCCAATCCAAACGCGATGGCCAGCGCCAGCATGGCTGCTCCAAACACGATCGAAAAGGCCGAAGTCACCGTTTGGTTGGCCAGCCCAATCTGCTCGAGGGCCATCGAGACCGCCAAGATCAGAATCACAAAGCGGATCGACCCGCTCCATACCCGCGGCGACTTATGCCCCGCGTTTACTGAGGCCAGCAGCGCCGCCCGCGAAAGAAAATTCGACGCTAAAACGCCAAAAAACAGAATCAAGATGGCGATAAAAATCTGGGGCAGGAGTTGAAACACTCTCGCAATTTGCTCGTGCAGCTCTGGGATTCCCAGCATGCTGACTCCCAGCACCATGAACCCCAGCCACACCACCCAAAATAGCGCCCGGCTCAGCAGTTCGGAAATCGACGGCAGCGCGGCTCTGCGCAACACTTGCGACGCGCCCGCTTCTTCCGAAATGCGATCGAGCCGCGTGACATGCAGGATCGCGCGGAAGATGTAGCGCAGCACCAGCGCCACCATCCATCCCACCACCACGATGATCAGCATCACCGCGAAGCGCGGAACAAAAACCGCAATCATGTGCACCAGGTTGTCGTAGGCCTGCGCCAAACCTTGCAAAATCATTTCTTTCATAACCTCACCTCACGCCTTCGCCTTCCATCTCTCCACCAGATAGGGCTTCTGCTTCTCGAATTGCACGCACAGATTCTCAGTATCGGCCTCCATTTCCTCCGCACTGGAATCCTGGTGCTCGACCAGAAACGAATGAATTCGGCCCCGGTACAGCGGCACCAGCGCTTGAATCAAGTGATCGCGGTTGAGCACCGCATGGTGGTGCGACGCCGCAAATTCAAAAAGCGTTCTGGCCCACAGCTCGCCGCTGAACCGGCATTTCTCTTCGTTACGCCCCGCCGCGCACTGAATTTCCGCCATCGTTTTCGGGGCAAGAATGGTCTGCAAGATCGGCTCGAGGTCCTGTACGCCGCTGCGGAAGAGTTCGTAAATGCGCTCCCGGTTGAAGTTCAGCGGCTCGGAGGTAAGCTCGCTCACCGGACCGAACGACGGCACCGGCTCCGGCTTGGCACGCTGCATCCAGAAATCTTCCTCGGCATCCAGACACCAGAATAAGCTGCCTACGTTCTGGCGCACCGCGGTGACGATATCCGGCGCGGTTCCCGCGGCGGCGCGTTCCTTGGTGCCGAGAAACGCCTGGCAGCATTTAAAGTCGGACGAGATGGCGGTTAGCGCCATCCAGATTTCCGGCGCGTCCTGAATGTCTTCCTGGCTCCAGACGTCTTGCGCCAGGCAGTGGCTCGCCAGGCGGCCCGAAAATCCAAGTTCAGAAGGATGCAGCTCACGGATTCCGTGGCCAAACACCGAGCGGCTCATGGGGTAAAGCAGATTTCGCGATAGCAGGCCGTCGTACTTGTGGCGGTTGTAGAGTGGCGCGACGAAATCAAATTTGTCGTGGTAAACCGGCGCCAAAAGATTGGAGATCCATGCGGTGGTCAAATTCAAAGTCGCCGGCGAAATCACCGCACAGGCTTTGGCCCGCAACAGGTCCGCCGCCGCTAGAATGGTGCGCAGAGCCAAGCCCCCCGACGGCGCATTGCCGTATTGGGTGACCACGCGCTGCTCGGTTCGCAGTGAAGTGAGTCCGCGGCCGCTGGAGCTGGAGCTTTTCTCCGCGCGCGTGTTCATCAGCACTTCCCGCGTGCCGTCGCCCGAACCACCGTCCACGTTGACCAGCACCACTCGCTGGCGCGCGAATCCTTGCTGGAAACTTTGCTCGACCGCTTGCACGGTCTGCCCAATCGTTGCGGCGTTGTTGAACGAAGGGATGCCCACCAGAATATCCACTTCGCCGACGCTCATGAGCTGGCGAACGAAATCGTCTGCGAGCAATATTTCTTCGACCAACGCGATTCTCCGTAGTCAAGGCACCATCGAAAATCCGGGTGATTCCCCGTTTTGCTGCCGCTTCTAAATCCGCCGCAATCGAAACCAGAAAAACTGATATGGCGCCAGCGTCAATAGATACGACGCGTCCCCGATGCGCGGAAAGAGATTTCCGCCAAACATCTCGATCGGGATGCTTCCTTTGTGTTCTTGCAGGTTCAGCTCCACCGCTTGGGCGGTGCTGGAAAGATTGTTCACCACCAGTACTTGCTTATCTTCGTGGCACCGCACGTAAGCCAGCACGCGATGATTCGACGGCCGTAGAAATTCGATCGAGCCGCGGCTGAATATTGGCGTGGAGTCCCGCACGTGAATGATCTGCTTCATCCACGCCAGCAGGGAATGCTGGGTGCGCCGCTGCGATTCCACATTGATCGCCGCGTAACCGTACACCGGATTCGAAATCACCGCCGAGTACAGGCGTTCGGGATCGGCGCCGGAAAAGCCCGCGTTCCATCCGCCATTCCACTGCATCGGAGTGCGCACTCCGTTGCGGTCACCCAGGTATACGTTGTCTCCCATCCCGATTTCGTCGCCGTAATAAATAATGGGCGTTCCCGGCATGGACATCAGCATTCCGGTAAGCAGCTCGATTCTCCGGCGGTCGTTTTCCATCATCGGCGCCAGACGCCGCCGGATGCCCAGGTTGATGCGCATCTGCTTGTCTTTGGCGTACTCGTCGTACATGTAGTCGCGCTCGACGTCGGTGACCATTTCCAGGGTCAACTCGTCGTGATTGCGCAGGAAGATGCACCACTGGCAGGTATCGGGAATTTCCGGGGTCTGCTCCAGAATTTCGATGATCGGCTTGCGATCTTCGAGCCGCACCGCCATGAACATTCGCGGCATCAGCGGAAAATGGAACGCCATGTGGAATTCGTCGGCGTCGCCGAAGTAAGCTCGCACGTCCGCCGGCCATTGATTGGCTTCGGCCAGCAGCATTTTCCCCGGGTATTCGGTATCCAGTCGCCGCCGAATTTCGCGCAGGATCGCGTGGGTTTCCGGCAAGTTTTCGCCGTTGGTCCCTTCCCTCTCGATGAGGTACGGAATGGCGTCTAGCCGGAATCCATCGACGCCCATATCCAGCCAGAATTTCATCACTCCCCACATCGCTTCGAACACCGCGGGGTTGTCCCAGTTCAAATCCGGCTGGTGACTGAAAAAGCGATGCCAGTAGTAAGACTTCGAAACCGGATCCCACGCCCAATTGGAAAGTTCGGTGTCGAGGAAAATGATGCGGACTTCCTTGTATTTATCGTCGGTGTCGCTCCACACGTACCAATCACGCTTGGGATTGTCGGTGGAGCTGCGCGCCTCCTGAAACCAGGGATGCTGGTCGGAGGTGTGGTTGGCCACCAGTTCGATGACGATTCGAATTCCGCGCTCGTGCGCCGCCGCCAGGAATGCGCGGAAGTCGTCCAGAGTGCCGTAACTCGGATGGACGGAGGTGTAATCGGCGATGTCGTATCCGTCGTCGCGCAGCGGCGAAGGGAAAAACGGCAGCAGCCAAATGGCATTGATCCCCAGCTCCTGCAGATAGTCGAGCTTCTGCAGCAGTCCGGTAAAATCGCCGATGCCGTCGTTGTTACTGTCGCAGAAAGTGCGAACGTGCAACTGATAGATAATCGCGTCTTTGTACCAGAGGGGTCGGGCCTCGACTGCCACTTTTTCGATCTCCCTTTGCAAAAGTTCCGGATCCGCTATGGCCAGCCCGGCTCTGGCGCATCGTCCGCGCGCAGCGATCGAACCTTTTTCTACCGCGCTTAGCTAGCCCCCGACGCGAAAAATGTGCGCCGGCATCTTTTCCGGGTTCAACGAAACGTAATTTCTCGATCCTCGCCAGCCATACCGCGCGCCGCTCAGCAAGTCCTCGACCTCGAACGAAGCGCCCGGGGCCAGGCCAAATTGCTCCATGGGCACTTCGACCAATCCGCTTTGGGTACCCCGCGGATCCAAATTGACCACCACCAAAATCCGGTTCGAGGAATCCTCGGTCATTTTGCTGTAGGCGATCAGTCGATCGTTGTCCACCGGGTGGAAGCGCAGCCGTTCGTTGCTCTGCAGCGCCGGATTTTCGCGGCGAATGCGATTGAGGTCCGCGATCAGTCCGCGCAGGCTGTCGGCGCGATCGATGTCCCACACCCGAATCTGATATTTTTCAGAATCCAGGTACTCCTCGGTGCCCGGGGCCACCGCACGATTCTCACACAGCTCGTACGCCGGACCGTAAATTCCGTAACTGGCCGACAGCGTGGCTGCCAACACCACCCGCGACATGAAAACCGGCCGTCCGGCGCTCTGAAACGGCTCGGTCAGAATGTCTGGGGTATTTGGCCACAGGTTCATGCGGAAAAAGTCGCGGACCGGCGGCTGGGTAAGCTCGGTCAGATACTCGCTGAGCTCCGCTTTGTTGTTTCTCCAGGCAAAATACGTATACGACTGGGTGAAGCCCAGCTTGGCCAGCCGGTACATCACTTTGGGCCGGGTAAAAGCCTCCGCCAGGAATATCGCGTCCGGATATTCGCGCCGCACGCTTGCGATCAGCCACTCCCAAAAAACAAAAGGCTTGGTATGGGGATTATCGACCCGAAAAATGCGCACGCCCTGCGCAGCCCAGTACAGCACGACGCTTTTCAGCTCTTCCCGCAGGGCCGCCGCCGATTCGCCGTCGAAATGGAAAGGATAAATATCCTGATACTTCTTCGGCGGATTTTCCGCGTACTGGATGCTGCCGTCCGGCCGGTGCTGAAACCATTCCGGGTGCTCTTTGACGTAGGGATGATCCGGGGAGCACTGATAGGCAATGTCCAAGGCAATCTCGATTTCTTTCTCGCGCGCCTTCGCGAGCAGCGCCTGAAAATCCTCGAGCGTCCCTAGTTCGGGATGAATCGATTTGTGGCCGCCTTCTTTGGCCCCGATCGCCCACGGACTTCCTTTGTCATCGGGCGCCGGATTGGTGGTATTGTTTTTTCCCTTGCGCTCGGTGGTTCCGATGGGATGGATCGGTGGCATATACAAAACGTCGAAACCCATTTGCGCGATGTAGTCCAGCCTGGCGATGCAATCACGGAACGTGCCGGATTTCTTCGGAGCGCGCGCGGCAGAGCGCGGAAACATTTCGTACCACGCGCTGAACCGCGCTTTCTCGCGGTCCACAGTCACCGCCAGTTGCTTTTCGTAAGCCGTCGACGCGCGCCGGTCCGGATATCGTTGCATCAGCGCCGCCAGCTCCGCGCTGCGTCCAACGGTCACCGCTGCGCCCAGATCGCGGGCCGCCAGCATGTTCAGTTTCGCCGCGACGTCCGCCAGGATTCGCGCCTCGGCACCGGTCACGCGCTTCGACGCCTGTTGTACCAACTCCGCGCCCGCGCGCAGGTCCAGCGCCACGTCCTGCCCAGCCTCGTATTTCTTGATGAGCCCGCGAACCCAGCTTTGGAAGGGATCGACCCACGCCTCGATACTGTAGAAGTAAGTCGTTTGCACCGCGATTCGGAACTGCCCCTGCCAGCGGTCGTTATCGACCAACCGCATGGGGGTTTCGCGCCAGCTATCTTCGGAATCCGGCCGGTACAGCAGCACCGCGCTCAGCGCGTCGTGCCCGTCGGCAAAGATATCCGCCTGAACGACGACGTCCTCCCCTACCGTTCGCTTGATAGCAAACCTTCCCGCGTCGATTTCCGGGGTGACGCCTTCGATGGCCGGGCGGCGAACGGTTAGTGGTTTCTTCTCCGGTGGTTTCTTTTCCGGCTCAATTTTCGCGGCAGGCAAGTTAGTCCCTCCGAAAAAATTCGCAGACCTTTTGGACGTGAGTTCTTTGTTGTTCCGGCGGGCGGGTTACAAGTATTCTGAGCAACGGGTTATTATATACATGACTTTGCGGCTTGCGCACATGCGACATCCAATCAATCACCGGGTTGTCTCCTTCCGATTACCTGTGCCGCACCAGGCGTATTCCATGCTGCTCGTGGGTAGCCCGAACCTGGGATTCTCTGCACGGTTAGCCCTTGCGCCTGTTCCCACTAGGGCGCCCCGCTCGTAATGACCACCCGCTACGTCTGCGTCCACGGGCACTTTTACCAGCCGCCCCGTGAAAATCCGTGGCTCGAAGCCATTGAGCTGCAGGACTCTGCCTACCCCTACCACGACTGGAACGAGCGCATCACCGCCGAATGCTATGCGCCCAACGCGGCTTCCCGCATCCTGGACGCGCAACAAAAAATCGCTCGAATGGTCAACAACTACGGGATCATCAGCTTCAACTTTGGACCCACGTTGCTCTCCTGGCTGGAAGCCAAATCGCCGCAGACTCTTGCCTCGATCCGCGAGGCGGACGCCCGCAGTGCTGAGAAATTCGGCGGCCACGGCTCGGCCATGGCCCAAGCGTATCACCACATGATCATGCCGCTGGCCAATCGGCGGGACAAGTCAACCCAAGTGAAATGGGGGCTGGCCGACTTCCGCTACCGCTTTGGCCGCGAGCCAGAAGGCATGTGGCTGCCGGAAACCGCGGTGGATACCGAAACTCTGGAAGTCCTCGCCGAAAATGGAATTAAGTTCACCGTGCTCGCGCCGCGCCAGGCCTCCCGGGTGCGCCGCATCAAGAGCCGCAGTTGGAAGGACGTCAGCGGCGATCGCGTCGATCCCAGCCGCGCCTATCTAATTCGTTTACCCTCCAAAAAGCGCATCGCGGTCTTCTTTTATGATGGACCTATATCGCGAAGCGTGGCATTCGAAGGCTTACTAAATGACGGCCAGGTTTTCGCCAATCGTTTGCTCAGCGGCTTTTCGGATGCCCGGGATTGGCCACAGATCTCGCACATCGCCACCGACGGCGAAAGTTACGGGCACCACCATCACTACGGCGAGATGGCCCTCACCTACGCGTTGCAGTACATTGAAGAAAATCATCTCGCGGTACTCACCAACTACGGCCAGTTTCTGGCCGAGCACCCCCCCACCCACCTGGCCGAGATTGTCCCCAACACCGCGTGGAGCTGCGCGCATGGAATCGAGCGCTGGCGATCGAACTGCGGCTGCCACTCGGGAGGCCATCCGGGATGGCATCAGCAATGGCGGGGTCCGCTACGGGCAGCGTTTGACTGGCTGCGGGATTCGCTTGCCCCAGCCTTTGAGGAAAAAGGACGAACGCTGTTCACTGACCCTTGGAAGGCTCGCGACGAATACATCCAGGTGGTGCTCGACCGCTCCGCCGAACGGCGGGAGAGATTTTTCGCCGCCTGCGCCAGCCATTCCCTGAGCGACGACGAGAAGATTACCGCGCTCAAGCTGATGGAGCTGCAGCGCCACGCCATGCTTATGTACACCAGCTGCGGCTGGTTCTTCGATGATATTTCCGGCCTGGAGACCGTCCAGGTGATCTTCTACGCGGGCCGCGCGGTGCAGCTCGCGCAAGAGCTTTTCGGCGGCCAGTGGGAAGCGGAATTTTCCGAACGCCTGGGTCCAGCCAAGAGCAACCTGCCCCAGCACGCCGACGGATCCACCATTTTTCAGAAATGGGTGCTGCCCGCTCGAGTGGATATTCCCAAAGTCGCCGCCCACTACGCGATCAGCGCGATGTTTGAAAACCATCCAGACAGCGCGCGCATCTTCTGTTTCCAGGTGGACCGCGAAAATGCCCGCACCGAACACCACCACCACATGCGTCTGGCGGTAGCCGACGCGATCGTCCGCTCGGAAATCACTCTGGAATCGGACCGGGTTACCTACGCCGTCCTGCACTTGGGAGTGCACCACATCGTGGCGGGGGTGCGTTCTCCGCAGCCCCAGCATGATGCCGACCTGCTCCGCCATTTGCTATTTGAGGCGCTCGCACAATCCAACGTCGAGAAAGTGAAGCGGCTTCTCGGCGAGGCTTTCGGCCACAAGGTGTATTCCCTGCGCTCGCTGTTCCGCGACGCCCAGCGCAACGTCCTGCGTCCGATCGTGGACGCCACCGTGCATCAGGTAGCCGGCGCCTATCGTCACATGTACGATTCGCACGCCGAGATGATCCATTTCCTCGATCACTTGGGCGTCCCGGTGCCCAGGGCGTTCCAGTCCGCCGCGGACGTGGTTTTGAACATTCAACTGCGCGATGCCCTGAGCGCCCCGGAACTGGACGCCGAACACATCCGCAAGCTCTTGCGCGAAGCCACCGCCATGCACGTTGCATTCGACGTCCCCACCCTGGAATACGCCATTCGCAAAAAGATCGAACAGGGCGTCGCAGGATTCGTAGCCGGCCGCGCGCAAATCGCCTCTGCGGAAAAACTGCAATGCTTACTCGAGATTGGAAAACTGTTGCCGTTTCCAATCAACCTTTGGCAATCGCAGACAACCATATACAATCCGCTGGTCCAGTCGGAGCAGGAATGGCACGCCGAGGCCGGCCGGCAAAATCCGGACGCCGCGCGCTGGCTCGGCCTGCTGCAGTCGCTGCGCGAAAGGCTGGGGTTTCAGACCCTCTCGTAGAAGCACCCAAGCAATATGGCCAAGCCCCGCATCCCGATCACTTGTTACCGGCTGCAGTTCAACAGCCAATTTACGTTTCGCGACGCGCAATCCATTCTGAGCTACCTTGAGCGCCTTGGAGTTACCGACGTCTACGCGTCTCCCTTGTTGCAGAGCCGCCGCGGCAGCGGCCACGGCTACGACGTCAGCGATCCCACGCGGATCGATTCCGATTTGGGGAGCGAGGAACAATTCGAGGCTTTCCAAACCGACCTGCACGGTCGCGGCATGGGGTTGCTCCTGGATATCGTCCCCAATCACATGGCCGCCAGCCACGAAAATCCGTGGTGGATGGACGTCCTCGAAAATGGGCCGGGCTCACCCTACGCTGCCTATTTCGATATCGATTGGCACGCCCCTTCGCGCACCCTCGAAAATAAGATCCTTCTCCCGGTGCTCGGCGGGTTCTACGGCGACGTGCTACAAAACCAGGAGCTGCGGGTACTCTTCGAGGCGGGCAGCTTCCGCCTGCAATACAACGAGTCGCTCTTTCCGCTTGCGCCCAAGTCATATCGCCGCCTTCTGAAGCATCGCCAGGACGCCTTCGAAGCAAGCGCCGGCTCGTCAACGCCGGCATTTCAGGAATTTCAGGGCATCCTCTCCGGACTCAATTCGCTCTCCGATCGCGAAACGCTTACGGTGGACGCCGCCGGAGAACGCCGGCTGCAAACCGAAGTTCTGAAGGATCGCCTCCGCCAACTGCACGACGCGAGCTCGGAATTCCGCAAATTTCTGGCGGAGAATATCGAGCAGTTCAACGGCAAGCGCGGCGACGTGGCTAGCTTTCGGCTGCTGGACCGCCTGCTCTCCGAACAAGCTTACGTGCTGGCGTATTGGCGGAACGTCAACGAGGAGATCAACTACCGCCGGTTTTTCACCATTACCGATCTGGTGGGTGTGCGGGTTGAGGACCCCGCGGTGTTTGAGGCGGTGCATGCGGTAATTTTCCGGCTGGTGGAAAAAGGAGCGGTGGATGCCCTGCGGATCGATCATATTGACGGTCTGCGCGATCCGTTCGGCTATCTGCGCCGCTTGCAGGACCGTCTGGGCGGCGCCGAGAAGGAAAAGTCCGAACCACTTTACCTAGTCGTCGAGAAAATTCTCAGCGGCGCGGAAACGCTGCCCGCCGAGTGGCCGGTCAACGGCACCACCGGCTACGACTATCTCAACATTTCCAATCGCCTTTTCGTGGATCCGCAGGGCGTGGGCGCGATTGAGAAGATCTATTTCCGCTTTCTGCAGGATCATCCGGAATATCAGGACGTTCTCTACCGAAAAAAGAAATTGGTGATGGCTACGCTCCTGGGCGTCGAAATGCGGGCCCTTGGGCGTCAACTCGGCATTCTGGCCGAAAGCGACCGCTACGCGCGCGATCTGCCGCGCACCGATTTGGCCGCGGCGCTGGTCGAAACCACCGCCTGCTTCTCGGTCTACCGCACCTATACGCGAAGCGTGACGCTGACGCGCGAAGCGAAACGCTACATCGAAACGGCGGTGGATGCCGCGCGCGCGCGAAGCTCTCAAATTACCGCGCCGTGTTTTGATTTCGTGCGTGACGTTGTGCTTCTGCGCGACGGCGATCACCTGTTCCCCGACCAGCGCGAAGCCCGGTTGGCGTTCGTAATGCGTTGGCAGCAATCTACCGGTCCGATCGTGGCCAAAGGCCAGGAAGACACGGTTCTATACGTCTACTGCCCGCTGATTTCACTCAATGAAGTGGGCGGCGATCCGCTTCCTTCTTCGCGAGCGCTGCCCGAGTTCGACGCTTACATCCGGAATCGCCGGCGCACTTGGCCCGCCGCCATGAATTCCACCGCAACCCACGACACCAAGCGCGGCGAGGACGTTCGCGCCCGCATCAACGTCCTCTCCGAAATCCCCGCCGAGTGGCGACGCCATCTGGACCTGTGGTCCCGCCTGAACGCGCGAAAGAAGAGCCGCGTTGGCACGCAGACCGCTCCGGATCGCGTCGAAGAGATTTTCCTGTATCAGACGCTGCTGGGTGCGTGGCCGCTCGACGCCAAGGAAATTCCGGAGTTTCGGAAACGCATGCACGATTACGCCGTGAAAGCGACCCGCGAAGCCATGGTCCACACGCGTTGGACGCGTCCGAATCCTCCGCACGAACATGCGTTAATCCGCTTTCTGGACGGGCTCTTCCGCGACCAACAATTCCTGGCTGACTTTCTGCCTTGGCAGCACAAGCTGGCCTATTACGGCATGTGCAACGGCCTGGCGCAAACTCTGCTGAAAATAACCAGCCCGGGAATTCCCGATATCTACCAAGGTTGCGAGCTGTGGGACCTTCGCTTGGTCGATCCCGACAACCGGCGGCCGGTGGACTACCAACGCCGCATCGATCTGCTCGGCCGCCTCGAAGAGCAAGCCCAGCGAGGCGGGGCAGACGTTTGCCGAGAGTTGACCAAGAATTGGCAGGACGGGGCCATCAAACTGTTTCTGCTGGCGAAAGTTCTTGGCCTGCGTCGCGAGCAGAGCGGACTCTTCGTAGACGGTGCGTGGCTGGCTCTCTCGGCTACCGGCGCGCGCAAGGACAACGTGCTCGCTTACGCCCGCCGCCGTGAAAAATCATGGGCCATCGCGGTAGCGCCCCGATTTCTCGCGCGCGCCAAGGCCCCGGGACAATGGGACCGCGTGCGCACGTTCTGGAAATCGACTCAGGTTGCGTTGCCCTCTGCGGCCCCATCCACGTGGCGCAACATTCTCACCGGCGAATCGCTGCAATGCACGGCGCGCCAAGGCCGCCAATATCTCCCGGCGGGCGCGATACTCGAAAATTTTCCAGTGGCTTTGCTGGTTCCGGAGGGCCAGTAGGTTTTGCAGCGTGGCGCGGCTACATGGTGGAAGCGATGTAGGCCGCGCCGAGCAATGGGGCTTCTTCGTTGAGCACCACGTTGATGGAAATCTGCTTCAGAAAATCGGTGAGTTTTTCTTTGTCGATGAATCTCGCGGCAAACCTTCCGTCCCGCAGCTTGGGCAGGATCTTTACGGCGATTCCGCCCGCGACGTACATCCCCCCTCGCGATACCGTCCGCAGCGCAAAGTTCCCGGCCTCGGAACCATAAATCTCAATCCACAGATCGACCGCGGCAACGCACGCCGGGCAGCTATTATCGAGCGCATTCTGGGTGATTATCGGCGCGGGATCCTCGCTGGGATTATCGAACTCGGGATGGTGCACTCCCGGAGCAACGAATTCGTGCAACGGGCGGAAGCCGCGCCCCGAGAGAATAATTTCGCAACTCACAATATCGTTGCGCTCTTTCAGAAATTTCCACAGCTCCGCTTCTCTTTCGGTATGCGGCGCAAAGTCAGCGTGGCCTCCTTCCGTGGCCATCGCTACGTAGCGCGTGCCATCCCAGAACAAAATTCCTTCGCCCAGGCCAGTGCCCGCCGCGATCACTGCCTTGGTGGCTTGTGGTGGCGTAAACCCGCTGTGGATGACTTCGAGTTCCGAGGGCTCCAGCACGCTGATGCCGTATGCGGTCGCCTCCAGATCGTTCAGCAATCGCACCTGCGGAATCTTTAAAAGCTGCGCCATGCTTTGCCCATCGAATACCCAGGGCAGATTGGTGGCGTGCACGCGATTGTCCACCACCGGTCCCGCTACGCCGAAGCACGCCGCGGTTACCGGGCCGCTCAGCATGGCTACGAATTTACGAACCAGGTCTTCCGGCCGGGGAAACACATGACTCGAAAAGCGCGTATAAGCGGTCTGCACCAGCTTGCCCTGCTGCACTTCGTACGCGCCCAAATTCGTTTTGGTGCCCCCGACGTCGCCCGCAATTAGCATCCGTTCGCTCCCGCCGATTTGGACTGGATCGTAGCTGCGGCCGCGTGCCGCCCTAAGCGCCACTTAAACGCTTCAGTATCGCCTAGATTGCCCTTTTAGAGAATGCGCGCGGCCAGAAATTCCACCCTGGCGCCGGCCTCGCCAGAATCGCGGTATTGCCAGCGCCGCCGGCTTCCCGGCCGGAACCGGGGAACCTCGCCCAATCTCGCGCGTTGCTCCAGGCTTCGCCGCCCCGATTCACAACGCACGCCACCTGCGCCCGTCCGTCCCCAGCAAATCCTCCGCAGCCGTTGGCCCCGAGCTCCCCGCCGAATAATTCGGAAACGGTGGCGGTGAAGCCCCTTTCCACGCTTCCAATATCGGATCGACCAACGACCACGCCGCTTCCACGCTGTCCGCGCGATCGAAAAGCGTCGGGTCGCCACGCAGGCAGTCGTTGATCAGCGTCGCGTATGCGTCGCGCTTGCCTTCGCCAAACGCATCCTTGTATTCGAAATCCATGGTCACCGGTCGAATATTCATCTGCGTCCCCGGAGCCTTTGCTCCGAACGACAGTGAAATCCCTTCGCCCGGCTGGATATTCAGGACCAGCCAGTTCCCCTGAAGGTTCATGCCGCGAAACACCAGATGCGGCGCTTGACGAAACTGGATGGCGATTTCCGTCAACGGACGCCCGATCCGTTTGCCGGTGCGCAAGTAAAACGGAACGCCGCTCCATCTCCAGTTATCCACGTGGAGTTTCAACGCCGCATACGTCTCCGTAGCCGAATCCTTCCGCACTCCCGGCTCCGATCGATAGCCCGGCACCGCCTCGCCGTTGATTTTCCCCGGACCATATTGGCCGCGCACCACGGAATTCCAGATGGTCTCCCGGGTGAACGGGCGGATGGACTGCAGCACTTTGATTTTTTCGTTGCGCACTGCGGTGGCGCCAAACGTGGGAGGCGGCTCGAGGGCCACCAGCGAGGTCAACTGCAGCACGTGGCTCTGGATCATATCGCGCAGCGCGCCGGTCTTCTCGTAAAACGCGGCGCGGCGCTCCACCCCCAGTGTCTCCACCGCGGTGATCTGCACGTGATCTACGTAGTTGCGGTTCCATAGCGGCTCGAAAATTCCGTTGCTGAAGCGAAACACCAGAAGATTCTGCACCGTCTCCTTGCCCAGATAGTGGTCGATCCGGTAAACCTGCGATTCATCGAGCACGTCCAGCAAGGTCTGGTTCAGCTCGCGGGCGGATTCCAAGTTGTGCCCGAAGGGCTTCTCGATGATCACCCGTATAAACCCGCCGTCTTTCTTTTCTTTCGCCAGCCCGGCCTTGCCCAGCTGCTCGATGATCGCCGGATACACTTCCGGCGGGGTGGCCAGATAAAACAACCGGTTTCCGCCCAGCTGTCCTTGCGCATCGAGTTCTTCCAGCCTTTTCGCCAGCGCCTGGTATGACGCGGGATCGTCGTAATTCCCCCGGAAGTAACACAGGTGGGTTAAGAACTCATCGCGCTCATCCCCCGCTCCGGCAGCGCCGGGTTTCGGCAGAAATTCGCCGCTCTCATTGCGAAACGCCTCATCGTCCATCGCCGTGCGCGCAAATCCCAGCAGCCGAAACCGCGGCGCCAGGCATTTGTGGATCGCCAAGTCGTAGAGCGAAGGCAGCAACTTACGTTTCGCCAAATCGCCGGAGGCTCCGAACATCACGATCAGGCAAGGTTGCGTGGGCACTTCACAATAGGGCGATTCCTGCGGCATCACTTTTTCAGTCGGCATGTCGGGATCCTTAGTCCTTCGTTCGGAATCCTTCGTTCGGCACTCGCGCTAAACGCGAGCCTACCCTTTGTCTCAAAAATGGCAGTTCCTCGCAAGTGGCCACCCTCGCGCCGCACTCCCGCAAAGCCCCCCCGCTGGCAATTTCCACCTCGAATGCAGTATCTTGGAATTAGCAAGCCTCGGAGGCACCTATGGCCGATCAGAAAGCAAACGAGACGTCCGCCGCAGCTCCCGCGCCGCGCATGGTGAAATGCGTGAAGCTTGGCAAGGAGCTTCCCGGGCTCGATCGCATCCCGTGGAAGGGCGAAATCGGCAAGCGCGTCTATGAAAACGTCTCCAAGGACGCCTGGAAAATGTGGGTCGAGCACTCCAAGATGCTCATGAACGAATACCGCCTGAATCCCTTGGACCCTAACTCCCAGAAAATTATGGAGCAACAGCTCGAGCAATTTTTCTTTGGCGAAGGCGCCAAGCCACCCGCGGAATTCGTGCCGCCGGCTCCCAAACACTGAGAGAGACCTCCCTTTGGACGCCGCACACTCCCATCGGTTTTCGCCAAGCGCATGAAATTTTCGCTCGGACTTCTTCTTTCGCTGATCATCCTCAGTTGGCCGGTCCGCGCGCAGGACTACCCGGCAGCGTCGATGACCCAAGGAACCTGGGATTTAGGTCTATTCGGGGGCTTTGGCACGGGCCTAATGGCCGCAAAGAACACCCATTATGCGATCGCCGGGTTCCATGTGGGCCGGATTATCACCCGCGAGCATCTGCACGGTTCTTTTCGCGGAAATTTCGAGTTTGCAGGCGACTTCATGCCGCTCTGGGAGGTCTACCAGCCGACCCACCGCGTGTACGGCGGAAATTTCACTCCTATCATTCTGCAGTGGAATTTCACGTCGAATAAACGCTTCGCACCGTTCATGTCGCTCACCGGCGGCGGCCTGGCCACCCGCAGCAATGTACCTCCCGGGAATACCTCCACGTTCAATTTCGTAGCCGGCGGCTCTCTCGGGTTCCGTGTTTTCGTCCACCAGCGCCGCGCGATTAATCTGGAAACACGGTGGATCCATATTTCTAACGCCAACCTCGGTACCGACAATCCTCAGCTCGTCTCGAATTTTGCTTTCACCGCCGGCTACAACTGGTACAAATAGTTTTCGCTCCGCGCTTCACACCCCTCACCTTAAAAAAACATCCATCCACCCGCTACAGTGACCATCCCCGCAACCCGCTGATTGCGTTATGATGGATTCTGGGAACAGGAGCCCGTAACTTTCATGGCCTCGCCTGCGAAGAATTCGTTTTCATCTTTCGATACTTTGAATGTGGGCGGCGACAAATTCGGAATCTACCGCCTCGACGCTCTCGAACGCGCCGGCGCCGGAAATCCCTCCCGGCTTCCCTTCTCCATGAAAGTGCTGCTCGAAAACCTGTTGCGCAATGAAGACGCGCGCTTCGTCCACCCCGCCGACATTCGCGCCGTCGCGCAATGGGACCCCCAGTCTGAACCCGACAAAGAAATTTCCTTCATGCCCGCGCGGGTGCTGTTGCAGGACTTCACCGGCGTGCCCGCGGTAGTGGATCTGGCGGCGATGCGTGAAGCCATCCGCACCCTGGGCGGCAACCCCAAGCGCATCAATCCGTTGCTGCCCGCGGAACTGGTGATCGACCACTCGGTACAGGTGGACAAATTCGGCACCGCCGATTCCTTCGCCTTTAACGCTGAACTCGAATTTCAGCGCAACGTCGAGCGCTACGCTTTCCTCCGCTGGGGCCAGAAAAGCTTCCAAAATTTCCAAGTGGTGCCGCCGGACACCGGAATTTGCCACCAGGTAAATCTCGAATACCTGGCGCGCGTGGTTTTCTCCGCCGCCTCCGCCGCCGAAAAAGACGGCCAGCTTATCGCTTTTCCCGATTCGCTGGTGGGCACCGACTCCCACACCACCATGGTCAACGGCCTGGGAGTATTCGGCTGGGGCGTGGGCGGCATCGAAGCCGAAGCGGCCATGCTCGGCCAGCCGCTCTCGATGCTGATTCCTTCGGTCGTCGGCTTCCAGCTGCACGGTCGGCTTCCCGAAGGCGCAACGGCTACCGATCTGGTGCTCACCGTCACCGCCATGCTGCGCAAAAAAGGCGTGGTGGGAAAATTCGTGGAATTCTATGGCGCCGGACTTTCCAGCTTGACCCTCCCCGATCGCGCCACCATCGCCAACATGGCGCCCGAATACGGCGCGACCATGGGATTTTTCCCGGTGGATTCCGAAGTGCTCGCGTATCTGCGTTTCACCGGCCGCCCTGAAAAGCAGGTGGCGCTGGTCGAGGCCTATAGCAAAACGCAGGGCCTGTTCCGCACCGATGAAACTCCCGACCCGGTTTTTTCTGACACTCTCGAACTCGATCTGAAAAACGTGGTCCCCACCATGGCCGGGCCGAAGCGCCCGCAAGACAGCGTGCCGCTGACGCAATCGAAAGCGTCGTTCCAAAAATCGCTCACCGCAGCTCCCAAACATGTTAGCGTGCAGAACAACGGCGACCGTTTCGATCTCGCGGATGGTTCAGTCGTGATCGCCGCGATCACCAGTTGCACCAACACCTCGAATCCCTCGCTGATGCTGGGTGCAGGCCTGCTCGCGAAAAAGGCGGTCGAACGCGGGCTGCAAACCAAGCCCTGGGTGAAAACCAGTTTCGCACCTGGTTCCAAAGTGGTCACCGATTATCTACAAGCCGCTGGGCTCACCTCGTATCTCAACACTCTGCGCTTCAACCTGGTCGGCTACGGCTGCACCACCTGCATCGGAAACAGCGGCCCTCTTCCCGAATCGATTGCCAAAGCCATCAAGGAAAATAATCTGGTCGCGGTTTCCGTTCTCAGCGGCAATCGCAATTTTGAAGGCCGCATCAATTCGTCGGTGCGCGCCAACTATTTGGCCTCTCCTCCGCTGGTGGTCGCCTACGCTCTCGCCGGCCGCATGGACTTCGACATGGCCAGCGAGTCTCTCGGCGCCGACAAATCCGGCGCGCCGGTTTACCTCCGTGATATCTGGCCCACCCCGGTAGAAGTGGAAACGGCCATGCGCGAATCGGTCACCACCGAAATGTTTCGCAAGCAATACGGCGACGTTTTTACCGGAGACGCGCACTGGCAAGGCATGCCCGTGCCGCAAGGCGATCTTTACGCGTGGGATCATAAGTCCACCTACATCCAGCATCCTCCTTACTTCGTCGGAATGCCGCCGCAGCCCGGCCCGCTTGTCGATTTGCACGGCATGCGGGTCCTCGCGATTCTCGGAGACAGCGTTACCACCGATCACATTTCTCCCGCCGGCTCGATCCCCGCGGATAGCCCCGCCGGAAAATATTTGATCGCCAACGGCGTCCAGCCCAAGGATTTCAATTCCTACGGGGCGCGCCGCGGAAATCATGAAGTGATGATGCGCGGCACCTTCGCCAACATTCGCCTGCGCAATACCCTTGCCCCGGGAACCGAAGGCGGTTGGACCCTGCACATGCCTGACCGCGAGAAAATGACCATTTACGATGCCGCCATGCGTTACCAGGGTGAAAAAACGCGCCTGGTGGTCCTCGCCGGAAAAGAGTACGGAGCGGGCTCCTCGCGCGACTGGGCCGCCAAGGGCACGTTGCTCCTCGGCGTGCGCGCGGTGATCGCCGAAAGCTATGAACGCATCCATCGCAGCAATCTGGTCGGCATGGGCGTGGTCCCTCTCGAATTTTTGCCCGGAGATACTGCGGCGTCGCTGGGGCTCACCGGAAAAGAAAAATTCGACGTGGAAGGCCTGGCCCAGGGATTTACGCCACGCAAAAAGATTCAGGTGCGCGCCATCGCTGACGGCGGAAAAGAAATCAAATTCAACGCGGTCGCGCGCATCGACACGCCCGTCGAGATCGCCTACTACCAGCACGGCGGCATCTTGCAATACGTGTTGCGCCAAATGCTCTAACAGGTTTTGCGATGCTCTTATCTTTTCCGGGTGCCCCACTCTTCCCGGGTTTCGGGAAGGGTGGGCGTTAGCTCTTTGAAAGATTGAGCATTCCTAACACCACTTGAACACCCAAACGTTCTCAAAAAAATTCACCACGGAATCGATGGAGGAATCCATGTTGTCCAGGCGCTCATTTTTGTGGTTGTCATCCGCTGGTGCCGCAGCAGCCACCACCACGCTAAGCCCGCTGGCATTGGCGCAACGGCACCGCCGCCATCCCGCACTACAAGGGCCGCTTCCCGCGCCAATCGCGGCCCTGCAATCGATGACCTCGCAAGTTCGTCCGATCACCAACGACGAGCGCATCGCCCGCGTGGAAAAAGCCAAGAGCTTGATGGCCGCAAATAAGATCGACGCCATCGCTCTATGTGGTGGCACCTCCACTCTCTATTTCGCAAACGCTGAAATCTACGGCGGCGAGCGCCTGTGGGCCGTAGTGATCCCGGTGAAAGGCAATCCGTTCATCGTTTGCCCGGCGTTCGAAGAGGACCGCGCACGCGAAATCCTGGCCGGCGGTCCGCTGGGATCCGGCGCCGACATTCGCGTTTGGCAGGAAACCGAAAACCCCTTCGCGCTGCTCATTAAAAGCCTGGGCGACGCCGGTATTCGCACTGGGCGCCTGGGCATTGAAGAGAGTGTCGAATACTTCTTCTCGGACAACATCGCCAAAGCCGGCGCGCCCGGAATCGAGGCGGTCAGCGCCACTCCGGTGACTGCCGGCTGCCGCATGATCAAGACCGATCACGAAGTCGAATGCCTGCGGCTAGCGTCCCACGCCACGCTCAAAGTGTACGAAGCGGTTTATCGCTCCCTGAAAGAGGGGATGACCGGACCAGAAGTGCAAGGCCTGATCGGCGCCGCGTATGACCAGGTGGGATTGGTCGGAGAAGCGAGCGTCAATATTGGCGAATACACCGCTCAACCTCACGGCTCGCGCACCTCGCAGACAATTCGCGAAGGCACCATCATCATGCTCGACGACGGCTGCCGGGTGGAAGGCTTTACCTCGGACATTACCCGGACGTTCGTGCTCGGCAAAGCCACCGACAAGATGAAGACGGTTTTCGATATCGTCCATCAAGCGCAACGAGCCGCGCTGAAAGCCGCCAAGCCTGGGGTAGTGACCGGGGCCGTCGACGCCGCCGCGCGTGAAGTGATCGTCGATGCCGGTTATGGCCCCGGATTCAAATACTTCACCCACCGCGTGGGCCACGGCCTGGGCATGGACATGCACGAGTGGCCGTATCTGGTCGATAACAACATGTGGGGCCCGCCCTTGCACCCGGTGCTGCAAGCCGGCATGACCACCAGCAACGAGCCGGGAATCTACATCAAAGGCGAATTCGGCGTTCGTCTGGAAGACGACATGCACGTGACCGAGGATGGCGCCGAACTCCTCACCCCCGCCAGCCCTTCGCTAGAAGATCCATTCGGTTCAGGTGCGTAGACGTAATCGCAACAAGGCCCCGCGCCGCACTTGGTGTTAGCCACGCCGAGCGAAGCGAAGTGGTGTTAGTCGTGGCCGAGGCGAAGCGAAGTGGGTGCCCCACCTGTCGCTTTCACACCTGAGTTCTCCCAGTTTTTGAAGTGTTCCTCTAACCTTTAGCGTACCCAAACGCTCACAATTTCGGGTGTTTCGTGTGGAAGTCCGTGGCATCCTGAAATGCCCGGGCCATCGCCAGCATTTTCGCTTCGCCATACAGCGCGCCCAAAAACGTAATACTCACCGGCGTTCCCGCGCCGCCAATGTTGTCTTCGTCTCCCGGATCTTCCGTTGGCGGAGCCGGCGCGTCCACGCCGCGAAAACCGTGCGGCAGAATCACCGCCGGATGCCCGCTAAAATTCGTGGCCACCAATTGATCGCTGTCCGTCGGCGCGACGATCACGTCGTAGCCCTCCCAGGCTTTCGCGATTGCTTCCATCATCAGAAAACGCGCCCGGTTAGCCTGCACGTATTCCACCGCCGGCACCAGCCGCGAGGAACGAAATTGATTGGGCCAGTCTTCCGGCCCTTGCTCGGTGAGCAATTTGTCGCGGCCGGAGCGCGTCAGGTCGTCAAACGCGGCGGCCGATTCCACGGTCAGCGCAAAAATCATCGAGTCGTATGGAAATTTGGGAAACTCTAGCGGGCTGAGCGGCACGCCCATGGCCCGCAGTTTCTCGAGCGCCTCGCGATCGTAGCGGCGGTCGTATGCCGAGCGCACTCGTGATTCCGCGCGCGCGCGCCGGCGCTTCTCACGCCGGCTTTTCTCCTCGGCGGTAAGCTGGTCGCCGATTTCTTCCTTCTCCGGCTCGGGCCCACGTTCGAATTCCGATTTCAAGTAGCCCACCCGCAGCGATTTCCAATCGATCTCCGCGTCCCAGTTAAATGCCGCGTCACGCATCGACCGATCCTGGCCGTCCGCACCATAGATCGCGTCGAGAACTATGGCGGTGTCTTCCACGCTCCGGCCGATCGGCCCCAGTTTGTCGGACGACCAGCACAGTGTCATCGCTCCGGTGCGCGGCACGAGCCCAAAACTGGGCCGCAGGCCGGTACATCCGCATCGCGTGGACGGCGAAGAAATGGATCCCAAGGTTTCCGAGCCGATTCCAAACGAAATACATCCGGCGGCCGTCGCCGCTGCCGTTCCAGCCGACGACCCGCTCGATCCTTGCGCGGGATTCCATGGGTTGCGCGTGCGTCCGCCAAACCACTTGTCCCCGTTGGCCAGCGCACCCAAGGTCAACTTCGCCACCAGTACCGCGCCCGCAGCATCGAGCTGCTGCACCACGGTGGCGTCTTCATCGAATTTCTGGGTTTCAAAACCCCCTGCGCCCCACGTGGTGCGATAGCCTTTCACCGCCAGCAAGTCCTTCGCTCCCCACGGCAGTCCGTGCAGCGGCCCGCGATATTTGCCCGAGCCGATTTCGCGGTCGGCCGCGCGCGCTTGCGCCATCGCGCGTTCTTCGGTCACCGTGATCACGAAATGGAGTTTCGGGTCGTAGCGTTTCCATCGGTCCAAGTACATCGTGGTGAGCGCCACTGAGGTAACTTTCTTCGCGCGAACCAGTTCCGCTTGCTCGCGCACCGTCCAGAACGCCAAGTCTTCCACGCTGGCTGGCGCGCTCACTGCAATTGCCGGCGCCGCGGATATTTTCATCGCCCGCCGCTCTTTCTCGTACTTCATCCCCGGCAGGACCGGATCGAAAATCAGCGCGGAGGGCACGCGGTTCGGCATATGCAACTGTTCGAGGGCTTCGTAGTCCTTGATGCGCTCGTTCAGTCGATCCAGCATCATCGCTTTGGCGTCGTCGGGAATCGTCACGTCGGCAATCGCCGCGGCCTGATCGATCATGTCTTTGGTAATTGCCGGCTTTCCGGTAGCAAGCGCCCACAGCACTCCGGGAAAAAGCGTCGAGGAAACTCCCAGTGCGGAACATGCCCCAAGAAAACGTCGCCTGTCGAACATGATTGGTTTTCCTCGATATGTGAAGTGAATCGCCGGGTATTTCCTAGAATAGTCAATTCACGGCGCAGAAATTTGAGAAGCGATGATACGACAACCTGCGGCGATATCCATCGAGGAAGATAGCGGGATAAAACTCGTGCCGCTCGGAAGGACCCCGCGATACCTGCGCTTCGAGCGCCCAGCCCTAGCGAGAGCGTCCAGTGAGTCGCGACGCAAGCGCGAAAGCTGCGCTCACTTCGGCGATCCCCATCAGCATGGCAGCGCCCAAATAAACTATCGCGTAAGGCCCGAGAACCAAAACCGCCATGGGGATCGGCGATACATGCGACCGTACATGCAGAGCTCCCCAACGAGCGCCCCACCCCGTCGCCGCACCCAATAGCGCTGCCGCCCACAGCTTGGCGAGATACACGCGCGGCAATCCGGTGTCTCCGATGCGCAAGTTCAGCGTGCGCCGTAACAAGACAAATTCCATCCACCCGGCAATTCCTGCAGAGATCGTGAGCCCCGCCACACCCCAGCGTTGCTCGATTCCCAAGAGTGGCGGCAGCGGCTTGGCGCACAAATATCCTAGAATGGTCGTGAGAATTACGCGCAAAATCGCAAACCGCAGCGGCGTGCGCGTGTCGCGCAGCGCGTAATATGTCGACGAATACAGCCGCCCCAGGGTCGAGGCCAGTAGTCCAACCGCGGAACCCGCCAAAATTCCCCACACGTAAATCACGTCGCCGTGCGAAAAGCGCCCCGACTGGTAGATCGCGCCGACGATCACATCCCCCAGCGCCAGAAATCCCACCACCGACGGCACTACGAAGAAAGCGATCTGCCGTAGGCCCGCATTAAGGCGCATCCGCAGCACTGAGGCCACCTGCGCTTCGTCGCCGATCGCGCCAGACATCGCCGGCAATTCCGCCGCCGACACCGCCATCCCAAACAGGCTCACCGGCAAGGTGTACAGCGTCTGTGCGTATGCCAACGCCGCCACTGCGCCGGTTGGCAGCAAACTCGCCAGCAGCGCATCAACGTACGCGCTGATCTGCACCACCCCGCGGCTGACGAACACCGGAAAGAAATTCCGCACCACGGTTCGCACGTTTTCCAGGTGATAGCCCAGATGAATCTTCAGGCCGCGTAACAATCGCAATACCACCGGCAACTGCACTCCCACCTGCAACGCGCTCCCCACCACCGATCCCCACGCCAGCATTTCCGCCAGTGGATATTGCGCCCGCCCGCGTCCGAACAAAATCATCGTCCCGATCATCGCTACGTTCCACAGCACCGGGGCGGTGTACGACAAGAAGAAACGGCGGTGGCTGTTCAAAATTCCCAGGCACCATGCCGAAAACACCAGCATTCCCGCGCCGGGAAACAGAATGCGCACCAGGCGGATGGTGAGCTCGCGTTTCTCTCCCGAAAATCCTGGCGCGATGGCGTCGATCAGAAATGGCGTAGCCAGCACGCCGAACAAAACCAGCAGCGACGTGCTCAGCATCAGCAAACCGGCTATCGCACCGGCGGTGCGCCGCGCTTCTTTCTCATCCTCGCGCGCCAGCAGCCCCGCATACACCGGAATGAATGACGCCGAAAGCACTCCTTCGCCAAAAAGATTCTGGAGGAAATTGGGAATGCGTAGCGCGGCTTTGAATGCATCGGCCGCGTCGGAGTTTCCAAAATAGTGCGCGAAAACGCGGTCGCGAATCAGCCCCGCGATCCGGCTGAGAAAAATTCCGGAGGCCACTAAAAAGGCGGAGCGCTTGGACGCTCCGCCGCTGCCGCCCGCCTTCGCGGCGCTCACCACGCGGGAACTGAAATAGAGGGATTCATATCGTGTGCGAACTTAATTACAAGAGTAAGCCGCCACGAAGTCAACTTCGATTCTGGAGCGTGTGCGCAGCTCATATGCCGTGCAAGCTTAACCAGTTGCGGCGCACCGCAGCCCAATAAATTCGCGCGTAATCTCCCGCCGCGCGAAGCCATGCTTGCGTTCTTGCTGCGATTTCGGCTATGGTTCTGGCGTCGTGTCAACCCTCCGCATGAGCCACCCTTCATGAAACGCGTGTTGATCATTGAAGACGACAAAGATATTGTCGAGCTGGTTCGCTACAACCTGGAAAAAGACGGCTATCAGGTAATTGCCAGCGGCGACGGCGCCACCGGCCTCGCGCAATTACGCAAATCCTCCCCCGATATTCTGATTCTGGATTTGATGCTTCCCAAACTTTCCGGCCTGGAAATTTGCAAAGAGATTCGCCGGGACGCCGCTCTGAACCGCTTGCCGATTCTGATGCTCACCGCGCGCGGCGAAGAAGCCGACCGCGTGGTGGGACTCGAGTTGGGCGCCGACGACTACGTCACTAAACCCTTCAGCCCGCGCGAGCTGGTCGCACGCATCAAGGCCCTGCTGCGCCGCGTGGAAGCGCCGGGAGGCGCGGAAAAAATCATCGAGTTCGGTCCGCTGCGCATCGACCCTTCCGCCTATCGCGTCACCCGCTCCGGAAAGGCCGTCTCGCTCAGCACCCTCGAATTCCGGCTGCTCTACTATCTCGCCGCGCGCCCCAATAAGGTTTTTTCCCGCGATCAATTGCTCGACGCCGTTTGGGGCACCGAGCGCTTCGTCACCCCGCGCAGCGTGGACGTCTACGTTCGCCGGTTGCGCGAAAAAGTGGAAATCGATCCGCAGCGCCCCACCTTCGTGAAAACCATTCGCGGCGCGGGATATCTGTTCGAAACTCGTGCGAGCTAGACTCTTTTGGAAATTGGGCTTCACCTACCTGGCGCTGCTGCTGGGCGTTCTGATTGCCGTCGATTGGTTCGCCGAAAGAACCCTCCGCCACGATACCGAACTCGCCGCCCAGGAACATCTCGCCTCACTCGATCGCCTGGTTCAATCCCGCCCTCCGGCGTTCGATAATCCTGCCGCACTGTGCGATTGGGCCGCCTGGATGGCGCAGAGCGGCGTGCGCGCTACGGTCATTGCCGCCGACGGCGTGGTGCTCGCCGATTCCGACCACGATCCCTCCACCATGGAGAATCATTCCGACCGTCCGGAATTCCAACAAGCGCTCGCCCGCGGCGAAGGCAATTCCATCCGTCATAGCGCAACGATCGACCGCGATCTCGTTTACCACGCGCTGCGCTTGGAATTCGGCGGACATCCAGTGGTGGTGCGCCTGGCATTGCCGCTCGCGCAGGTGAGCCGTGCGGTGGCCGAAATCCGCCGCCAACTGTTGGTTACTTCCCTGTTTATTCTCGCGGTTTTCGGAATCATCTCGCTGATTTTTTCCCGCGCCTTCGCCGGACGCGTGGACCGCTTGAAGGATTTCTCGATGCGCATCGCCCACGGAGATTTTCGGGCACTGTCTTCAGAGCGTCCCGAAGACGAGCTCGCCGATCTGGGCCAATCGCTCAACGAAACAGCGTCCCGGATGGACGCCTCCATCCGCACCCTCACCGAAGAGCGCAACAGGTCCAGCGCGATTCTGCGTAGCATGGTCGAGGGCGTGGCAGTGATCGACGCCCGTGAGCGCGTTGTTTTTTGCAACCGGGCCTTCGCCGAAATCCTGAATACCGATCCTGCCGCTTGCGAAAACCGGCCGCTGCTCGAGGTGATCCGCCACCAAGAGCTTCTCAATACCATCCGCACCGCGCTCGCCGGCGGCGTCAGCGCCCGCGGCGAACTCGAGTTCGGCACCGTGTTCCCGCGCAGTTTTGCGATCACCGCCACGCCCGTAGAAACCCGGCCCGTGGCATCGGGCGGCGTCAGTTCCGTGGGCGCGGTAGCGGTTCTCCACGATATCAGCGAGCTGCGCCGCCTGGAGCGCGTTCGACAGGATTTCGTCGCCAATGTTTCTCACGAGTTCAAAACTCCGCTCACCGCCATTCAGGGATTCGCCGAAACTCTGCTCGGTGGCGCGCTCGAAGACCAAAAAAATAATCGCCGCTTCCTGGAAATTATTCGCGACCAATCCATGCGCCTGGCTCAACTCACCGACGACTTGCTGCGCCTCGCTCGCATCGAAGCCGGAAAGCTCGAACTCGATTTTCACCCCGTTCCATTGGCCCCCCTGCTCGACAGTCTTGCCGACACCTACACCATGCGTGCCGCCCGCAAGCAGCTCGCGCTGACCATCGATTGTCCGCCGGACGTTCCCGACGTCCAGGGTGACGCCACTCTGTTGAAGGAAGTTCTGCAAAACCTGCTCGACAACGCCATGCAGTACACCCCGCCCGGCGGTAGCATCGAGCTAAGCGCAGTGCACCGCGACGACCAAGCCGTATTCACCGTCAGCGATACCGGGGTCGGTATCCCTCTCGCCGCGCAAGAGCGAATCTTTGAACGCTTCTACCGCGTCGATGCCGCTCGCTCTCGCGAAGTGGGTGGCACCGGCTTGGGTCTTTCCATTTCGAAACACATCGTCGAAGCGCACGGCGGCAAAATCTGGGTCGAGAGCGATATGGGTCGCGGCTCGCGCTTTCACTTTTCCATTCCTCTGGCCTCGTAGATTCTCTCTTGAACATCAAGCAAATCTATCGACGATGGGGGCGCTGAGCGAAGCGAAGTGGGTGCCCCAGGTGTCGATTTCACACCTGGGTTCTCTACGTTTTTGACTTGGCCTTGTAGCGCCGACATAACTATCCGCCCTTCCCCACCGCGGCGCTTTCATCCGGTTTTCTTTGCGCTGTAACACAACCGTAACAATCCGGGCCCAGACTGGGTTTTGGAGACCCAAGATGACCCGAAAGGCTTTTGCGCTCGGCCTGCTGCTCCTGCTGGTTTTGTCGCTCACCTCCATGCCCTCCGCCCAGGCCACCGATCCGGTACTGATCAACGCTGCTGGCGCGACGTTCCCTTACCCGATTTATTCGAAATGGTTTGACGATTTTCACAAAACCAATCCTGGCGTTCAGATCAATTACGCCTCGGTCGGCTCCGGTGCAGGAATTGGCCAGCTGCAAGCGGGCACTGTCGATTTCGGCGCTTCGGATATGCCGATGACTGATGAGCAGCTCGCGGCAGCGAAAGTAAAAGTCCTGCATTTCCCCACCGTGCTTGGCGCGGCGGTTGTCACCTACAATCTGCCCGGAGTCAGCACGGAATTGAAGTTTACCCAGAAGGCCCTGGCCGGAATTTACCTGGGCACGATTACCAAGTGGAATGATTCGGAAATCGCTAAGGCGAATCCCGGGGTGAACTTGCCGAACGCCGATATCGTGGTGGTGCACCGCTCCGATGGCAGCGGAACCACCTTCATCTGGACCGACTTCCTCTCCAAGGTCAGCAGCGATTGGGCCAACAAGGTCGGCGCGAAGTCTTCGGTAAATTGGCCGGTGGGTTTGGGCGGTAAGGGCAGCGAAGGTGTTTCCGGATTGGTGAAGCAAACTCCTAACTCCATCGGATACGTCGAGCTGATCTACGCGATCCAGAATAAAATGAGCTACGGCTTGCTGCAAAATGCTGCTGGGAAATTCATTAAAGCCGATCTGGCCAGCGTTTCCGCCGCGGCCGCGGGCGCCGCAAAGACCATACCCGACGACTTTCGGGTGTCGATCACCAATGCGCCGGGCGCCACCGCTTATCCCATTTCCAGTTTCACTTATCTCTTGATCCCGGTGCAGATCCAGGATGCCGCCAAACGCGACGCCATCAAGCAATTCCTGAACTGGATGGTCACCAGCGGCCAAAACTCCGTGGAAGCGCTCTCCTACGCCCAGCTTCCCAAAGCGGTGCAAGCCAAGGAACTCAAGGCGATCTCGCTCGTACACTAGAATGAGCGGCGCCACTACTGCTATCGGGCGCGTTCTGCCTCCCAGTCGGGCGCGCCGCTTTATCCGTCGCCTCACCAGCGGCGACGAAATCGCCCACCTGATCACCCTCACCTTCGGTGCCAGCATTCTGCTGATCACCGGCCTGCTGGTGTTCGAACTGTGGGTGCAATCGGCATTGGCGCGTCACCAGTTCGGCTGGAAATTTTTCGCTACGAGCGTTTGGGATCCGGTCTTCGGAAATTTTGGAGCCCTTCCCTTTATTTACGGCACCCTGGTCACCTCGCTTCTGGCGCTGCTCATCGCCGTTCCGCTGGGCCTCGGAGCGGCCATTTTTCTGGCCGAGCTGGCGCCGCGCAACATCTCCGATGCCCTGGCCTTTCTGATCGACTTGCTCGCGGCGGTGCCCAGCGTGATCTACGGTTTGCTGGGCATCTTCATCATCGTTCCCATCATGCGCACCACCATTGGACCGGCGCTAAAATCCACCCTGGGATTCCTGCCATTCTTTCAGGGACCGAATTACGGTTTGGGCTTTCTCACCGCGGGCGTGGTCCTGGCCATCATGGTGATCCCCTTCGTCATTTCCGTTTCGCGCGAAGTGCTTTTGACCGTCCCCCGCGATCAGCGCGAAGCCGCCATGGCCCTGGGCGCCACCCGCTGGGAAGCCACCTGGAAAGTGGTCGTGCCCTTCGCCCGCGCCGGAATTCTTGGCTCGGTGTTTCTCGCGATGGCTCGCGCCCTCGGTGAAACCATGGCTGTCACTATGGTCATCGGCAACGATCCCAAAATTTCCGCGTCGCTCTTTGCTCCCGGCTACACCATCGCCGCGGTCATCGCCAACGAATTCAGCGAAGCCACTGGCGATCTCTGGATTCATTCGCTGGTGTTGCTGGGCTTGGTGCTTTTCTTGCTCACCTTCATCCTGAATGGCGTGGCCCGCATCTTCATCGTCGCCACTGCGCAGCGCGGCGGAGCCCACGAATGACCGAGCCCTACAACGGCCAAACCAACGGCGGAACAAACGGCACGGCGCTGCCGCCCATCCCCAGCTCGATCGCCATGAAGCTCCGCATGCTGTGGCGAAAATCGCTAAATCTAGTGATGCTGAGCGTCACCGCGGCTTGCGCGTTGCTCACCGTCTCGGTGCTCGCTTTGATTCTCGGCTACTTGGTGTGGCACGGCGGCAGTTCGCTAAGCTGGAACTTCTTCACCAAGCTCCCCGCGCCGGTGGGAGAAACCGGCGGCGGATTGGCCAACGCCATCGTGGGCAGCGGTAAGCTTCTGCTGATCGCCTCGCTCATCGGAATTCCCATCGGCCTGATGGGTGGCGTGTATCTCGCCGAATTTGGAGGCCGCACGTTTCCATTCATGGTGCGCTACGCCACCGACCTGCTCAACGGCGTGCCGTCCATCATCATCGGAATTTTCGCCTACACCGTGGTAGTGGTGCCAATGCATCACTTTTCCACTCTGGCTGGTGGATGCGCGCTAGGCATAATCATGATTCCCATCGCGGTTCGCAGCACCGAAGAATTTCTCCGCGCCGTGCCCCGTGGTCTGCGTGAAGCGGCCATGGCCCTCGGCGCCAGCAAGTGGCGCACCGTGGCCACCGTGGTTGTGCCCGCCGCTTTCCAAGGCATCCTCACCGGCTTGATGCTCGACGTTGCCCGCGTGGCTGGCGAAACCGCACCGCTGCTGTTCACCGCGTTCAGCAATCGCTACTGGAGCCCAGGGTGGAACCAACCCATTGCCTCCTTGCCCGTCATGATATACACCTACGCAATCGGTCCCTACGAGGAGTGGCACCAGCAGGCCTGGGCCGCTGGCTTGGTGCTGATGGGGCTGGTGTTGCTTGCGAATATCGGCGCGCGCATCGTGCTATCGCGCCGCGCATCCTTCTCGAGGTCTTAGGAGATGGCAGTGACAGGCGTACCTAACCCTGCAATCAGCGTTCGCATGCGGCTCACCGGCGCACCCGGGCAGCCCGGTGAGACCAGCACCGCTGGTCTGCCACTACGCTTCAAAATTTCCAACCTGAATTTTTTCTATGGAGCCAAGCAGGCCCTTTTCGACATCAACCTCGACGTTCCCGTCAACCGTGTCACCGCGCTCATCGGACCGTCCGGCTGCGGCAAATCCACTTTTCTGCGCAATCTGAATCGCATGCAGGAAACCATCCGGCAAACACGGCTCGAGGGCGAAATTCTGCTCGACGGTCAGGACGTCTTGCAGATGGACGTCGTCAAGCTGCGCCGCCGCGTCGGCATGGTATTTCAGCGCCCGAACCCATTTCCAAAATCGATCTTCGAAAATGTGGCCTACGGCCTGAAAATCAATGGATACTCCGGCCGGCTGAAAGAGCATGTCGAAAAAAGCCTTCGCCGCGCCGCGCTTTGGGACGAAGTGAAAGACAAGTTGAACCACTCGGCCTACGCGCTCTCCGGCGGCCAGCAGCAGCGCCTGTGCATCGCGCGTGCTCTGGCCGTCGATCCGGAAGTGCTTTTGCTCGACGAGCCGTGCTCGGCTCTCGACCCGGTTACCACCGCCAAGATCGAAGAGCTCATGTTTCAGTTAAAGGGAATTTGCACCATGGTGATCGTCACTCACAACATGCAGCAAGCGGCCCGCGCCAGTGACTTCACCGCCTTCCTCCTGGATGGAAAGCTGATCGAGCATGCCGTTACTTCCCGGCTCTTTACCACCCCTGCCGATCCGCGCACGGAGGCTTACATTACCGGCCGATTCGGCTAGAAAAGTCGGGCCCCGTCGCTCGCCGTTCGCGTCGCACTTTCGCGGCGGCAACCCACGCGGAGGACGCCCGTGGTGAGTGCATCATCGGCATCGAGTTTCAATGGAGAATCATGGAACGTCATTTTGAGCAGGAACTGGAAGATCTGAAGCAACGGCTGCTGTGGATGGGCAGCCTCGCCGAGACCGCGGTGCACAAGTCCGTGCAAGCGGTGCTCGACGCCGAAGAGTCTCTCGCCGAAGCCGTCCTCGAAGAAGAGAACGCCATCAACGAAATGCAGTTGGAAATTGACGGCCGGGTGCAGCGCTTGCTCGCTCTCCAGCACCCTATGGCCATGGACCTGCGCTTCATCCTGGCGGTCTCGCGCATCAATAACGACCTCGAGCGCATCGGCGATCAGGCAGTGAACATCGCCCAGTCTTCCTTGCGCATTCTTCGTCACCCGCAGGTGAAACCGTACGTCGATCTGCCGAGAATGGGTGAGCTCACCGAAGGAATGGTCCGCGACAGCCTGAATGCGCTGGTGCACAACGATCAGGCTCTGGCCAAGAGCGTGCTCTCGCGCGATGATGACGTCGACCGCCTGCGCGATCAGATGTTCCGCGAATTGCTCACCTACATGATGGAGAATTCCGCGGTCGTTTTCCCCGCCTTCGAGCTCATCCTGGTCGCCAAAAATCTCGAGCGCATCGCCGACCATTCCACCAACATCGCCGAGGACGTCATCTATATGGTGGCGGGTACCGACGTCCGCCACGCGGCTATCGATCGACGCTGAGTGCGCCGGCACGCGCTACATGATTTCCCCGGCCAAAATCCATATTTTCCCCGTGACTTTTCGTCCGTCCACTCTGCTATGCACATAACCCAAGGTATGAGACTTGCCTGGCGTGTGGGTTTGTATACGGTTGTACTCATTCGGGGTGTTTAAGCTACGTCCGCGCGCTTTGCGGGTGGGATTTTCCGGGCCTAATGCGTTTGGGCTGAAGGGGTTGCGTGGCGGTAGTAATAGAACTCCCGGAACTGAAAGTTGCGCAAAAACAGTATTTGATTTTTCTCACGATTGCGACACGGCGTAGTACAATGCGCGCGGGGAAATCCAATCCGGGCTCGGGCACGTCGCCTTTCGGCTGATTTGGGTAACAATTCTGGGGCTTAGCGGCCTGTGTGGTTGCAAGTTGTGTTCATTTTGCACCGGTCTGATAAGTTTAAGTACGACAGTACTTACTGGACGGAAAATTGGTAGAACTAAGGTAAAGAACCTAGCGAAGTTGGCCAAAGATTTTCCTTGTTGGGACGGAAAAGGTTTGTCTCGCAGCGGACCGGCGAGCGCCGAAGCGGCGGTAAGTCAATTGTTTTCAACAGCCTCGACTTTGGCCACTTGGCACTACCGTTGCATTGTGTAAGTCATCGCCGTCGACCATACTCTACTTGTCGACGAAGAAGGGGCTATGAGTTCAGCTAACCACAACAAGGCAGGTCGTGTCGCAAACGTTCCTCTGAGGTTCTTGGGCGCGCTTACGCTGTCTGTCTTCGCTATTATCGCCGTACTTGGCGTGATGTCCGCCCGCCATCTCTTTCATCGTGGCGCCAACAATGAAGCCGTCACCGTTTCGGCGGCGCCCGATATGTCTCCGTTCTTCCTCGAGCAGCGCGCTTCACGGATATCGGAATCGGAGGCGACGCGCCGCGTCGTCTATCCATATTCCGTAATCCCTGGCGGCGTGCAGAACACCATGGAACTGACCAGCGCGGTGATGCACGATCCCGTCGTCGCCGGTCACTACTCCGATTTCGATATTGCCAGGGCCAAGCTGGTGCGCCTGGATCACGATGAGGTGGTCCACGTCTCCTATCGCATGAACAACATGATCTACTGGACCAAGCGCACCTACTTGCTGCACAAGGGCGAGATGTTGGTCAGCGATGGCAAGCACCAAGCCCGCACCCGTTGTGGCAACCGCGTATCCCAGAATCCTCCGGGCCCGAATTCACCGAATGAACCTGGCCCGACGGCGCTCGAAGTGCCGCAGGACCCCGCTCCGTTCCACGCAATGGATTTGCCCATGATGTTTGCGATGGAGCCTCCGCCGAGCACTGACATTGCTATTCCGAGCGGTGGGGCCACGCCGCCGGGCGGTGTGTTCTTCATTCCGCCAGTCATCATGATTCCGGGCGCGCCCGTTCCAGCCTCGTCGAATGGATCAAGCGGGCCGACCGGATCAACTGGATCGACCGGCGGATCAGGGCCAACCGGATCAACCGGCGGATCAGGACCCACTGGATCTACCGGCGGGACCGGGCCGATGGGCGGATCAGGACCGACTGGATCTACCGGCGGGACCGGGCCGATGGGCGGATCAGGACCGACTGGTTCGACCGGACCTTCCGGGCCGACCGGCGGATCTGGACCAACCGGATCGACTGGACCTTCGGGGCCGCACGGCGGATCTGGACCGACCGGATCGACCGGCGGCGGCGCGCCACCGCCACCACCACCGCCCCCACCGCCGACACCGACGCCGGAACCTGGCTCGCTGTTGCTGGTAGGCACCGGGATCGCAGCCGTGTTGAAGCTGCGCAAGAAGGCTAACAAGTAGTCTTATAAACGAATCCAAAAACAGCGAAGCCCTCCCAATCTCCGGGAGGGCTTCTTTTTTGTGGTGTCCTCGACGCTAGCTAGCTAAGAAGAGAGAATGCCCTTGAGGTTGCCATCGCGGTCCTTCGGTGCCCCACTCTTCCCTTCGGGAAGGGTGGGCGTTCAGTCTGAGCAATCAAAAACGAGGTGCTCCACAAGTCAAGCTCACGTGGTTTTGTTGTAGCTGTTGCCCCAAGGCTTCCATGGGGTGCCCAATCTTCCCTGGTTTTGGGAAGGGTGGGTGTTTTGAATTCTGTGGTGCGCGTCTCGTTTACATGCTCTCGTCGGCCGAGGGACCATACAGCGCCGGCAGCGCCACATCGTTCATTCGCAGATACACAGTAAGCTGTGCGCGGTGATGGATGTGGTGGTTCATCATGTAATTGCGGACCACGTCAAAGCGCGGCAGGGTCATCAGAGTTTTCTCGCCAAATAGCAATGTCCACGGTTTCGCGAAATGCTCGTCGGAAGCCCCGGCGATCGCAGCCCGCGCCGCTGCCGAGGTTTCATCGAACGACTTCAGCAGTTCCTCCCGCGACTCCACAATTTGCACTCCGCGCATAGCACTCGGTACCGCCAGATCCAATGAGTCAGTAGTGATTGCGATGGTAGCAAAGCGCGCCACCGTAGCCAGGTGCGAGGCCAACCATCCCATGCTCCCGGACTTTTCGTGCGGCTTCCACGCAAACTTTTCGACGGGCACGCGCTCCAGCGTCTTGCGTGTATTGCCCATTTCACGGTCAAACTCCGGCAGCAATCGCTCACTGATCGACATCCGTAGTCTCCCTAAGTCTCGGTTTTGATTTTTTCGGTTTTTCATTTTGATTTCAGTTTTGATTTTGATTTTTGATCTCGATGTTGGGTGACCTCACTAGAATTCCATCTTCGGAGGCGCCTGCTCGATCCCTACAGTCCCCACAACAATCGTAGCCTTAAAATAATTCTCAGAGCGAATCGGCACGCCGGCCAGGCGCCGTAAATAAACGATCTGCCCGACGTGGGTCAACGCATCTGCCACCGGCCCCTGAAATAGCCTTTCCTCCGAACATGCCAGCGGCGCATCGCTGGCCAGGTAATCGTCGAATTTTTGCAGCGCCGCAAAGAACCGCTTCGCGCTCTCATCCCAGGCAAGCGCCGGAGCCTCCTGCCATTTATTTTCCCCGGTGGCCATGCTCAGCGCCCAGTCGAACAAGTCTCCCAAGTGCGCCAACAGTTTGCCCGGAGTCCGGCAAGAGTCGCATGCTTGAAAATCCGCGAAGCCCGCGGGCGTCTCGCGCACCGCCTTAGCCGCGCGATAAGCCAGCGCAGCGATAGTATGACGCAGCATCTGCTGCCCAGTTCCGTTCCCATTTTCCATGGCAGGTTCTCCCCAAATGAAGTAACGCGGTGTTCTGGCAACCGCAACCGCGCCCGCTATTCTAAGCGATCCGCGATCGTCCAGCATCCACAAGTCTCACACCCAGTTGCAGCAGACCTACAATCCCCCAGCCTCTTCACATATCCGCTTCCATGCCCGTTCCACATGCCGAAGTTCCGTTTGCGTCTGCGCCACCGACATCCGCAGCGACAGCCGGTCGTTGAGCCGCGTATGCGTCAGATAGATATCCCCGCTCAGATTCAGCCGGTCGAGAATCTTCTGGTTCGCCTCATCCCCGCCACGATGCCGAAAACACACCAGGTTCAGCGGCGCCGGAGCCATCAGCTCGAACCGGTCATCCGCGCGCACCCATTTCGCGAATTCCTGCGCCAGATCGACGTGCCGCTGCACGTGATACCGCAACCCTTCCACCCCGTAATGCCGGATCACGAACCAAAGTTTTAGCGCCCGAAACCGCCGCCCCAGCGGAATCTGCCAGTCCCGATAATCGATCACCGACCCAGTCGCCGTAGCCTGATTTCGCAGATATTCGGGCAGTATGCTGAGCGTGCGAACGTAAGCCTCGCGATCCGCCACGTAGAAGCAATCGCAGTCGAAATTCGTAAACATCCACTTGTGCGGATTGAAGCAGTAGGAATCGGCTAGCTCCAGACCATCCTGAATCCATCGGAAGTCTGGGCACAACGCCGCGGTGCCAGACATCGCCGCGTCCACGTGCAACCACACCTTCTCCTCCCGGCAGATCCGCCCAATCTCCGCCACCGGATCGAGAGCATTCGAAGAGGTAGTCCCCACCGTAGCAGTAACGAAAAACGGGATGCGCCCAGCGTCGCGATCCGCCACGATCTGCGCCCGCAACGCTTCGGGCTTCATCGCAAAATTAGCGTCCACCTCAATCGCCCGCAGATTCTCGCGCCCGATCCCCGCCACCATCGCCGCCTTCTCGATCGAAGAGTGCGCCTGGGAAGAAGTGTAAGCAACCAGCCGCCCATCGCAGCCGCGGTCATTGGATATAAAATGCGTCGCTCGTTCGCGCGCCGCCAGCATCGCGCAAAGCGCCGAACTCGACGCAGTGTCCTGAATCACCCCCCCACCCGAACCGCGCGAAGAGAACTTCTCCGGCAGTCCCAGCATTTCCACCAGCCAATCGAGCACATGCGTTTCCAGTTCGGTGCACGCCGGACTGGTCACCCACAGCATTCCCTGCACCCCCAACCCCGCAGAAAGCAGCTCCCCCAGGATCGAAGGGAACGATGTGTTCGAAGAAAAATAAGCAAAAAAGTTGGGCGATTGCCAATGAGTGATCCCCGGTAGAATCTTAGGCGCGATGTCCGCCAGTATGGCGTCGAACGCCTCCCCAGTTTTCGGTGGCGAATCCGGGAGCCGTTTGCGAATCTCCCCCGGCTTGGCCTGCGACATCACCGGAAACGTTTCGATCCGCTCATAGTAATCGGCAATCCAATCGACCACCGCCCGTCCCTGCTCACGAAATTCCGCCGGCGTCATATGAAATGTTTTTTGCTCAGCCATCTCCAACTCCTAGCGACGCGAGCATGGTAGCGAAGTTCGCCCACCCCGTGCTACACCACCGTGTTAAATTTCTACCGTACTCTTTGTGCCTTCGCCTTGTGCCGTTCCTATGAACTCAATTTCTAATCCACAACGAACAACACATGACCCGCCAAACGACGGCGTCCTCCACCCAGCCGCCGTCTTCATCTACCAGTACTACCTTCGAATTTCCGTGATATCCCTAGCCGTCCTCGCCCCCTGCCTCTGGCACCGGCGCATCGCTGCAGGCGACCTAGGAAGCCACGTCTACAACGCCTGGCTAGCGCAATTAATCCATCAAGGCGCCGCCCCCGGCCTCTCCATCGCGCATCCCTGGACCAACGTCCTCTTCGATTTCCAGTTGAGCGCCGTGGCCCCACTCTTAGGCTGGACCGCCGCTCAAATCATCGCCGTCGCCGTAACCGTGCTGATCTTCTTCTGGGGAGGATTCGCTCTAGCATTCGCCGCCTCCGGCCGCCCGCCGTGGCATCTAGTCCCGTGCCTGGCGATGGTTACCTACGGCTGGACGCTAGAAATGGGATTCCTAAATTATTTCCTGGCGCTCGGCCTCGCCACCGTAGGCCTGGCCATTCTGTGGAAAGGCACAAGGTGGGAACTTCTGATTCCCCTAGCGCTAGCCCCGTTGATCGTTCTGGCCAATCCGCTGGGTCTGGTGTGGATGTTAGGCGCCGCAGCATACGTTCGGCTGTACCAGAATTTGCCGCGAAGATTCGCAGTTGCCGTGCCACTAGCCGCCGCCGCAGCTCTCTTCGGCCTGCATCGCTATCTGTGGACCCACTACACGGTAGTCCGCTCCAGCGAGCCTTTCTATTTCTTCAACGGCGCCGACCAATTGTTTCTCTTTGGCAATCGCTATCGCATCCCCGCCGAGGCCTGGCTAAGTTTCGCAGTAATTTGCATCGCCGCCGACCTGATCCTACGCCGACGCGAAAAAGGGGTCTGGGAAAAATACGCCGTGGCGCTTCAACTTTACCTTCTCCTCGCCGCCGTAATCGTGCTGTTACCGGACGAACTCCGTCTCCCGCAGCTCACCGTAGGCCTCTCCTTACTCACTCCACGAGTGACTTCCCTGTCAGCGATCTGCCTGATTTGCGTCCTAGCCACAATGCACCCAAAGAAATGGCACCTGGCAGGCTTCGCAGCAATCGCGTTGGTGTTCTTCATCTTCCTCTATCAAGACACGCGCAAGCTAAATCGAATGGAGCAGCAAATAGAGCGCCTGGTGCACACGCTGCCCCCGAACCAGCGCGTAGTAGGAACCATCCCGAAACCGATGGATTCCCGCATCCTAATCGATCACATGCTAGACCGCGCCTGCATAGGCTGGTGCTTCAGCTACGGAAATTACGAACCAGCCTCCCAAGCCTTCCGCATTCGCGCCCAGCAGAAAAATCCAGAAGTATTAGCCGATGGCCAAGACGCCGCAGACACCCAAGCCGGCGAATACGAAGTCCGCCCCGAAGATTTGCCTCTCTACCAAATAGGCTTCTGCGCCCCCCAGCAGACCGATCTATGCATCCGCCCCCTACAACCAGGCGAACAGAACGGCGGCGGCCAAACCACCGAAGACAACGACAGCAACTAATCGCCGACTCCTAACTTTGAGATCCCTTGACTCTCGGCATTGCGTTCTGTCATCTATGATGGGGACGCAACTACACTTGGACTCGCGAGTTGTTTGAAAACACCAAGCATCAGGCGTTTTGAAGCAAAACCCGACACTGTGAGGCGCAATGGCAAACCTAACCAGCTTTCAATCGGACATTCGCCCGCTCTTTACAGAACGAGACGTTCACGCGATGAGTAAGGCCTTCAATTTAGCTAGTTATGATGACGTGAAGAAGCACGCGGCGGCCATCTTCGACCGCATTCGGGGAATCGGCGGTGCCGTAATGCCGCCCCCGCCACCAAGAGGAGAGGGTCCTTGGCCTCAATCTCGCATCGAACTATTCGCTAAATGGATGGCCGACGGGTATCAACCTTAGGCCGTCTTCTGGTTCTACGCCAGATTTACGGGACCCTTCGTCATCAAGCGTTGTGGCCCGAAGGGTGGATGCCTCCGCACTACATTGCGTTTCTTCCCGGTCTCAGCGCTTCCGCCGGGTCACGGTCTTCCGGGGCCGGAATGGAACGGATCAGGCTCTTGCTCAGCCGCCGCTCCTTCCGGTGTCGGGATATCCAGATTCACAACGATCGGTTCCTGCCCGCTGCGCACGACGACCGCCTCGACGGGCTCATCAGCTCTCGCGTTCAACTCCTGATGCGGCAGGTAGGGCGGCACGAAGACGAAATCGCCCGGGCCGGCTTCGTCCACGAACTCCAGGCGATCGCCCCAACGGAATCGCGCGCGGCCGCGCACCACGTAAATCACGGTTTCGAGGTCGCCGTGGTGGTGTGGGCCGGTCTTCGCGTTCGGGTGCACGATGACGGTGCCTGCCCACAGCTTGTTTGCGCCCACTTTCGCATGCGAGATGGCTTCGGCGCGAGTCATGCCGGGAGTTTGCGGTGTGTTTGCATCCAGTTCGCCGTGGCGAATAATTCGAATGCCGTGTTCTTTCCAGTCGTGCGTTTGATTTGGGTCAGGATCGGCCATCGTCGCGTCCTTTTTTCTAAGGGAATTGTCTGTTTGAAGGTTTCAGGCAGCGTGTTCGACCAAGTATGCGTGGGCTGCGAACCTGTTTCCGCGAACGGACATTTCGCTCGTGCTAGGTCCCGCTTGTCGGCACAGGAATTTCGGCGGGCCCTCCGGCGTCCGCCCCACCGCCTGGCCTAAGACTTTTCTGCCGCCCAACAATCCAAGCCCCCCCTCGAAAAGCCAGCAGCACCGCCACCATCCACCCATATTCCAACGGTTTCCTAACGTCCGACTTTACCAGCCAGTAGTAATGAATCACACCCAGCACCGCACTAACGTAAATCAACCGATGCAGCCCCTGCCACCCCCGCCCACCCAGCCGCCGAATCGCCCCCCCAGTAGAAGTGACCGCCAGCGGAATCAGCAGCACGAACGCCGCAAAACCCACGGTAATAAACCGCCGCTTGTGAATATCCTTCCAAATTTCCGAAAGATTAAAAAATTTATCGAGCCAAATGTAAGTTGTGAAGTGCAAACAAGCATAGAAAAACGCGAAAAGCCCCAGCATCCGCCGATGCCGAATGAAAGCAGGCACCCGAGCGATCTTCCGCAGCGGCGTGATCGCCAAAGTGATGATCAGAAAACGAATCGTCCAATCGCCCGTAGCATGGGTGATGAACTCAACCGGGTTCGCGGTCAACCCACCGTGCAGCGCTTTCCAGACCAGCGACGCGACCGGCAACAAGCAAATCGCGAAGACAACCACCTTGGTCCATTTACTGGTCAGCAGTCGAGTCAGAGAGGAGTTCATAGGAGGGAGAGCCCGGCCAGACGCTCAGAAGTATTTCTTGAGGTCCATCCCGGTGTAAAGACTGGCCACCTGATCCCCGTAACCATTGAACATCAGCGTATCGCGCTTGCGGAATTCTCCCAAGCGGCGCTCGGTGGCTTGCGACCATCGTGGATGGTCCACATTCGGATTCACATTCGAGTAGAAACCGTATTCCTCTGGGTTGGCATCGTTCCAACTGGTGGGCGGCTGCGAATCGACCAGCTTAATCTTCACCAACGATTTCGCGCTCTTGAATCCGTATTTCCATGGCACCACCATCCGCACCGGCGCCCCATCCTGGTTCGCCAGCGTCTGGTCGTACATTCCCACCGTCAACAACGCGAGTGGGTTCATGGCCTCATCCAGTCGCAGTCCTTCCACGTACGGAAAGGGAATCCCGCCATCCGGCCCCAGCGGCATCTGCCGAATATCGTAGTAGCTCTCCAGTGCAACGAACTTCGCCTTCGAAGTCGGCTGCACCAAATTGATCAGCACGCTCAGCGGGTAACCGATCCACGGAACCACGATGGACCACGCCTCCACGCAGCGATGCCGGTAGATGCGCTGCTCCAGCGGCGCCAGCTTCATAATTTCGTCCATGCTGAACTTGCGCGGCTTGCTCACTTCACCTTCCACCGACACAGTCCACGGCGAAGTAACAAACTTCCGCGCGTTTTTCGCGGGATCTTCCTTACCCGTTCCGAATTCGTAGAAATTGTTGTAGTGGGTTACATCGTTCAACGTGTTCTGCTTCTCATCGGTGCTATACGGTCCCTTCACCACCCCGCTCAACCGCGACGGCAGCGTATCCGGCCCGGTCGGAAGCGCGATCATCCGCGCAAACTTCTTGTAGCCGATCACCGCTGCCCCGGTGACCGCAGCGCCTGCGATGCCCATAAGAAACCTGCGCCGGTTTAAATACACGTCTTTCGGCGTGACATCCGAGTACGACAGATCGGGAGCCTTTTTGGTCAACATTTGCTCGTGACCTCGCGGTTCAGACCCAGCGCAACCTTCTCCTGCACCTGGAGTACGCCGTGGGCCACAGTATCAGATGCGCCAAAAGCGCCCAAGGTACTGCACCGGAACGACCCAACGGCTAGCCCGCTAAATCCTTGGCAACACGCAGCTTAGTACAGACCCGTGAGCCAGGACGCCACCAAAACATCTATCCATCCGATTCATATATTAACTGCTCCGGTAGCCTGCTTTTCTTGCTACAGTCTCGGCTATGTCTGCCAACCCAGCATACACGCTGGTGCCAGGCCTATTTAGCGGGTACGACTGTGGCGGCTTCTACGATGAGATGTTTGCGTCGCCTGGAGTTCCGCGCCCACATTACCTGAAGCTGTTTCAGAGCCTGGCAGCGATGGCCCCGGCTCAGTTCGAAGAGCGGCGCAAGCTCGCCGATCTGTCCTTCCTGCTGCAAGGCATCACCTTCACCGTCTACAACGATGGCCGCGGAACCGAGCGGCTATTTCCGTTCGATCTGATTCCCCGGATTCTCCCGTGGAGCGAATGGGACCACGTCAACCGGGGATTGTCGCAACGGGTGGTGGCGCTCAACCTTTTTCTGAAGGACGTTTACGGACCGCAGAAAATCCTCAAGGACAAGCGGATCCCGCGTCACTTGGTGTACTCCTGCCGCAATTTCCGCCGGGAAATGATCGGAGTCGACGTACCGCGCGGAATCTATACCCACATCTGCGGGATCGATCTGGTCCGCGATTCGAAAACCGGCGAGCTTTGCGTGCTCGAGGACAACGCTCGCACTCCCAGCGGCGTTTCCTACGTTTTGGAAAATCGCCTGGTGATGACCCGCACTCTCCCCGACGCCTTTCAGGCCTACCAAGTGCAACCGATCGGGGATTACCCGGAGCAATTGGCGCGCATTCTGCGTTCGCTTTCACCACGCGGAGAACAAGAGGGCAATATCGTTCTACTTACCCCGGGCATTTTCAACAGCGCCTACTTCGAGCATAGCTTCCTGGCGCAGCAGATGGGCATCGAGCTGGTGGAAGGGCGAGACCTGATCGTCGACGGCGGCGTGGTTTACATGAAAACCATTCGCGGCCTATCGCGCGTCGACGTAATTTACCGCCGGGTGGACGATGAGTTCTTGGACTCACTCAGCTTTCGCGCCGATTCCATGCTGAGCGTTCCCGGGTTGATGGCCGCGTATCGCGCCGGGAATGTGGCTCTCGCCAACGCGGTGGGCAACGGAGTGGCGGACGACAAAGCCATCTATGCCTTCGTGCCCGAATTTATCGGCTATTACCTGGGCGAGGAGCCCATCCTGCGAAGCGTCGAGACATTCCTGTGCTCCCGGCCGGACGATCTGCGCTACGTCCTCGAGCATTTGCCCGAACTAGTGGTTAAAGCCACCGGAGAATCGGGAGGCTACGGAATGCTGATTGGCCCGCGCGCGGACAAAGCGCGCCTCGAAGAATTCCGCCAGTGCATCCTGGCCGATCCGCGAAACTACATCGCTCAGCCGGTGGTTCCATTGTCTCGCGTACCGTCCTACGATCCCAGCACTGGGTCGATGGGAGGGCGCCACGTGGATCTGCGGCCGTACTGCCTGTACGACGGAGAGCAGGTGATCATCGTTCCAGGAGGATTGACTCGCGTGGCGCTCCAGCGCGGATCCCTGGTGGTAAATTCATCGCAGGGCGGTGGAAGCAAAGATACATGGGTGTTGTTCGGGGAGAGCTAAATGCTGTCGCGAATCGCGGACTCGCTATTCTGGCTAGGGCGCTACATCGAGCGCGCCGAGTACACTGCACGGCTGCTCGACGTCAATTTCCATATGCTCCTCGAGCAAACCCAGCAAACCGATCTGCTGCGCTGGAACCCGCTGATCGTTATGGCCGGCGAGCACGAGCGCTTCGGCCACATGTACGACGAAGTCACCGCCAAAAACGTTTTCGAGTTTTTGGCCTTTCGTGAAGATAATCCCAGCTCGATTGTTGAATGCGTCGTAAAGCTCGTGAAAACGCGCGCACCATTCGCGATCGCATCTCCCGCGAGATGTGGGAGGATATTAACGGGCTCTATCACATCGTCAACCAGTTCAATCCCGCCGGCGAACTCAGTACCGGCCCGCACCGCTTCTGCACCGAGGTAAAATTCGGCAGTCATCGCTTCCACGGAGTCACCGAAGCGACGTTGCCGCACGACGAGGGCTGGGAATTTTTGCGCGTGGGTTGGTCCCTCGAGCGCGCCGAGATGACCGCGCGCATGGTGGACGGCCAGGGCCAGACGCCCATCGAACAGCACCCCGTGCCTGCCGCCGATAACTATCAGTGGATGGCAGTTCTGAAATCGGTGGGGGCGTTCGAGGCTTATCACCGGCAATATCATTCTTCGATTGAGCCGGAAAAAGTGGCCGAAATGTTGATCCTGCACCCTCTTCATCCTCGGTCCATTCGTTTCAGCATGAACGAAGTGCAGAGCAGCCTCCGCGGCATTAGCGGCAGCGGCCCGGTAAGCTATGCCAACGAGGCGGAACGCTTGACCGGCAAAGTGCTCGAGCGCCTGCGCTACGACACCATCGGAGAAATTTTCGACCGCGGGCTCCACGTGTACCTGAAAGAGCTGATGGTCATGGCCAATGAGATTGGAGAAGCTATCGCACGTAATTACTTCTATTACGAGGTGGTGGCGTGAACCGCTATCACCTGGTGCATACCACCGAGTTTCAATACGACGGCCCGGTCTCGGAAAGCTACAACGAAGTGCGTCTGCGTCCCATCCACGATGAGCGGCAGACTTGCGTTTCTTTCCGGTTGACTACCAATCCCGATTCCCGTGGCACCGCCTATCGCGACTCCTTTGGCAATTGGGTGCACCAATTCAACGTGCTGCCGGAGCATCGCCGGCTTACCGTGCAAGCGGAATCGGTGGTGCTGGCGCACGACGTGGCGCTGCCGCCCACCAGCGGCGTTAGCCTCACCGAACTCGATGCCCATCTCGAGGAAGCGGACCAGGAGTTCTACGATTTTCTGATGACCAGTGAGTACGTGCCGCACCTCCCGCAACTGGATGAGATGGTCGTCGCCGCCGAGCAAGCTAGTGGCGGCACCGACGCGGGATTCGCGCAGGCCGCTTCGGATTTGATCCACCAGCGGTTTCGCTACGTGAAGGGCGCCACCCACGTTCACTCTTCGATCTCCGACGCGCTCTCGGTGGGCGCGGGCGTTTGCCAGGATTTCGCGCACATGCTCTTGGGCGTGGTGCGCAAGCGCGGCCTGCCGGCGCGCTATGTTTCCGGGTACCTGGTTCCCGGAGACAGGCCAAATGGTTCGGTCGAGGAAGTGATCGGCGGACAGGCGTCGCACGCTTGGGCGGAGATTTTTCTGAACGGCGCGGGATGGGTGGGATTCGATCCCACGTTGGGCAAACCGGTGGGGCTCCGCCACGTGCGCATCGCCTTCGGTAGAGATTACGGCGACGTAGCGCCAGTCCGCGGAGTCTATCGCGGCCACGCCGGCCAGCGCCTGGCCGTCGATGTCCGTGTCAGGCCGGTGGTCAACGACGGCGGCCTGGAGCAACTAGCCGAACTAGACGCCGGCGAAGCACACCGGCCGGAAGAACAAGAGCGCCCGCAGCAACCCCAGCAGCAACAGCAGTAAGCGCGCCATTGCCCAGCACGAAATCATCGCGCATAAACTCCTTTATGGTGTATATTTTACGACCGAACCACAACCTCGTTGCCTGCGGCGGGTTAGAACCACCGAATTGGTGAACTCGATGCCAGCACATCCATGGCGATTCTGGGTGCAAACTTTCGGACCCAATTAGGCTCTAACTTCTAGTTCACCACAAAAGGCGTACCTTCGGGAGCTTCCCGGCGTCCCGAAAGTAATCAGCACTTCGGTCGATGCTTCGGGCGAGTGTGCACAAGGTCATGATGGGAGTTCGCACGGAACGGAATGAGATGGGCGATCCACACTTGGGGGAAGATAATGCAAAAGATTCGTAGCGCGATCTGGCAGTCGTTGTTGTGTCTGTTAGCCGCGGCATTGTTTCTGTCGTTTGCGGGGGCCGCGAGCGCGCAGGACGATCCGTCCACGCGCGTGGCCCGGCTGGGCTTCATTGAGGGATCGGTATCTTTCCAGCCGGCCGGAACCCAGGATTGGGTGGATGCCAATCCGAATCGTCCGCTGACCACCGGAGACAACCTGTGGGCGGATGACAATTCCCGGTCGGAGCTGCATATCGGCAGCACCGCTATCCGGCTGTCGGGGCAAACCGGCATTTCGATTTTGAATCTGAACGACACCACCGCGCAGATTCAGTTGGCGCAAGGAACCATCGATGTGCGCGTTCGTAACATCGGCGACACCGAAGCCTACGAGATCGATACCTCCAACACCGCGTTCTCCGTTTTGCGTCCGGGAGAGTACCGCATTTCGGTGGATCCCGATGGAACCACCACGATGGTCACGGTGCGTGCCGGAGCGGGCGAAGCTACTGCCGGCGGCCAGGCGTATCCACTGAATCCCGGAGAGCAAGGAGTTTTTTGGGGACCGACCAGGTGAGTTACAACGTGCAAGGTGCGCCGGGGCCAGACCCCTTCGATGAGTGGTGCACTTCGCGCGACATGCGCGAGGACCACTCGATGTCCGCGCGGTATGTCTCGCGCGACATGATCGGCTACGAAGACCTCGATCAATACGGACATTGGCAGTCGGTGCCCGATTACGGCAACGTCTGGGTCCCCAATGGAACTCCCGACGGATGGGCGCCCTACCACAACGGCCATTGGATTTCCGTGGCGCCGTGGGGATGGACGTGGGTGGAAGACGAGCCGTGGGGATTTGCACCTTTCCACTACGGACGATGGGCAGTGGTTGGCGGCGGCTGGTGCTGGGTTCCTGGACCCGTAGCGGTAGTACCGGTGTACGCTCCGGCGCTGGTGGCGTTCGTTGGCGGCCGGGGATTTGGAGTGTCGCTGGACTTTGGTGGCGGAGCAGCGGTGGCATGGTTCCCGCTGGGCCCGCGTGACGTGTTTGTGCCCGCCTACCACGTCAGCCCGCGATATGTAGAGAACATCAACATCACCAACACCACGGTGATCAACCGGACCTACGTCACCAATTACTACACCAACATCCAGACCAACAACGTCAGCGTGACCAACATCCGCTACACCAACCAGTCCGCACCCGGCGCAGTGACCGTCGTTTCGCGAGATACATTCGTGAACGCCCGGCCGGTGGCGGCGGCGACCATCCGCGCCACTCCGCAACAGCTCGCCGCGGCGCGTCCCTCGCCCGGCCCGCCGCTGGTGCCTTCGCACGCGAGCGTGACCGGACCGGGCAAAGTGGCTCCGGCAGCCTCGCGGCCGCCTGCCGCGCTGGCGGCGCGTCCAGTGGTAACCAAGATACCTCCACCGGCGAACGTCGCGCCGATGGGTGGTAAAGTGCAGCCGCGCCCCGCAGCAGCTCCGGCCGCAGGACGTCCTGGTGCAACTCCGCCACCGCCGGGGCATCCGAATGTGGCCCCGACGCCCGCGCCGAACGCGGCCAGGCCCACGAACGCTCCCCCGGCGACGCCAGGAAGGCCGACGCCAGCACCGCCGCCGAAACCGGCCGCGACGCCTGCGCCGACGCGTCCGAACTATCCGCCACAACCAACGGCGAAGCCGGCGGAGACCAAGCCTGCTCCGGCTCCAGCGCCGAAACCAGCGACTTCACCGGCGAAGCCGCAAACTCCGCCCCCGGCCAAGTTCAACCCGCCGCCTCCGCAGCAGCATCCGCAGGCTCAGCCGCACGAGGCGCCGAAGCCGGAGACCAAGCCCCCAGCCAATGGTCAGAAGCCACCCGAAAAGCAAGGCAAAGAAAAGAAGGAAAAGGACAAGGAAGAACCACCAAAGCAGTAGCCCATCAAGTCACTCTGCGTCCCAGACGAAAGCCGCACCGAAGCACGGGGGCGGCTTTCGCATTTTGGGGCCTCCCAATCTCCGGCGCCGTTTCCGCAGTCGTCGCGGTTGTGGTTGTAGCCGCCCTTGTGGCACAGCGACTCCTCGCGGTGCGGCCACGAGGCAGCCCACGCCCAGCCCGCGCCACGAGTTCCCTACCATTTGGCGCGCATTTTGCGCCATGTGTTCTGTCTTGGTCGGTAGTCGTCGCCAACGCAAAGTGCGTCGGCGAATCATCTGCACGCGCGGCCCCGCAGGGCGGCGCGGTCCCAGCCCACACCCCCGGCCTGCGCCGACAGTTCCCTCACCGATTGGCGCGAACCCTGCGCCATGTCTTGTGTGGTCGGCCATCCTGCAACCCACCAAGGGCGAAGAGGGGCAGTCCGTCCAGCGCCGCCATTTCTCCGCCCATAAGCCCGAAGTGAAAACGCATTCTTGCCGGTTTTCAGATAATTTATACCGTTTAGAATCAATGGCATCGGCGCTATAATCCCCACAGGTGCCTGGATTCAGACTTTGATATTTTTCAGGGAGATTCCACCGCCATCTATAAACAGCGGCGGCTTGTCAAGAGCGCTTAATAGCTTGTTCTTCGATTTCGGGATAGTCAGGCGAAGTACTCCATTCGAAAGTTTCGATCAGGTTCGCAAGTGAAGACCTACCCAGCACATTCTCCACATATTTCCAGGAATCTCGGGTTCGCTCAGGGCATGTCCTTTTGGCTAGAAAATTCCGTATCTTGTCGAGCGCCATTTGCCTATCGTCGGGAGTCATGTCCCCGCGACGAAGTGCTTCCCAAGTCGCAATGCCGCCGGTCTCGTCTGGCCAATCGCGTTCAACGCCCACCGGGGCGGTGGTGATATAGCGAAATTGTAAACGAAGACTTGGGTTTGCTCGGCGATGTTCCGCGAAGTGTGCAATTGCCTCGATTGCCTCTGGGCTCTTTAGGGTGAGAGCCTTGGTGGTCCGGCGCTTAATCTGTTCTAGGACACGATCGACGTTCATGCCCTCTTCGCTGACATCGCCATACACAACGTCGATATCCTCTCCCCGTTCAAGCTCCAAAATCTCTCCGTCCTTCAGAGCAAGCCAGCGAGCAATCGTTGTGTTTACCTGGCAAATGAATCCGGCCGCTGGGACGAACCTCATTTCTGGAGCGCTACGTTCCACCGTCGATTAGTTCGACCACTCGCGCTACGCCATTACTGAAAGCTTGTTCCGGCACGATTAGGCTGGCTACCAAGTAGCCGTCGCTGGGGAAATCGTAAAAGTGGCCGGGATGGACGTAGACATTTTTCTTCTCGACTAGCGCCAGGGCCAGGTCTTCGTCGGAACGCGTTGCTGGGACGCGCAGGACTACGGTCCAGGCTCCCTCTACTTCGAGGCGGGTGCACGATTTTGCGCCGGCCAACTGGCGATCCAATTCGGCCAAATTACCCTGTACCCGCGCGCGTACTTGGTCCTGGAATGCTTGAAAACCTTCCAATAACGTTGGAACCACTAGTTGGGCTGGGGTGCCTAGAGAGAGATAGGTGTCCGCGATCACTTCCAGGCGCTCGACGGCGCTGCGACGCAACTCCTCTGGGCCGCCTACGCACATCCACGCTACTTTCATTTGCGGGAGGCCGCAGGACTTCGACAAGCCGTTCAGGACCAAGGTGAGGGCTGGGGATTCGCCGGCGAAAGTTTGTACCTGCAGTTCAACAGCTGTTTTGCTTAGAAACGTAAAATCAAAGAAAACCTCATCACCGATCAGCGCCAGTCCGCGGGCTGCGCAGATTTCGGAAAGTTTGCGCATTTCTTCGGGCTTGCAGTAGTGTCCGGTGGGATTATTCGGATGGACCACCACGATCGCGCGGGTGCGATCGGTGATGGCCGATTCCAGGGCGTGGAAATCGATTTGCCAGCCGTGGTCGTAGAAGAGCGGATAGCGGGCTAGCTCCACATCCTGAATCCCGGCCAGATAATCGAACAAGGGATAGCTGGGAGTGGGGATCAGAATGGAATCTCCGGGATCGCACAGGAGGCGCAGGGCGTAGGTGTAGGCTTCGCTGGTGCTCGCGGTGAGAAAAATGTCGTCGCAGGAAATTCGGACGGCGCGCGCGGCGTAATATTTCGCTACGGCTTCGCGGGCGGCCAGCAGGCCGCGCGGGTCGGGGTGATAGGTTAGCGCGGCCGGGTTGGACAGCGCGCGCAGGATTGCCGCGCTGTCGTAGGCGAATCCGCACTTGGTGGGATTCGACTCGGCCAGGTCGAGGACCGGCACGCCGGCGGCGCGTTGCGCGGCCAGGGCGCGGGTTAGGCGATTGGTTTGCATTTCCCAGCGCGTGCGCTTGGCGAACATTCGGTTGAACTCCACAGTGCTCACTGCATTCTAGCGTGGCGCTGGCACTCTTGGCGGCGAGGTTTGGATTTGGTGGATAGCACCCGCGGGTACAAAGTCAAAACCGAAACCCACAACCAGGAATGGTTGTGCCACCGGCCACTTGCGCGGGAAGCGTGGCGCACCTAAGATCGGTAGGTCAGTCTGAACCGACCCGAGGCCTGCCGTGCGTCCCGATCCCAACCCCAAACCCCTTCGCGTCGCACTCATCGGCTACGGATTTGCAGGCAAGACGTTTCATGCGCCGCTGATCAACGCGGTGCCGGGCCTGGCGCTCAATCATATTGTTTCGCGCGATCCGCAAAGGGTGCACAGCGACTGGCCTGAGGTCACCGTTGTCGCGGCGCCTGACGACGTTTTTCGCAGTCCGGAAATCGACCTGATCGCCATCGCCACTCCCAACACCACCCACTTCTCTCTCGCGCGAAACGCGCTGCTGGCGGGCAAACATGTGGTGGTGGACAAGCCCTTCACCATTACCGTCGGCGAAGCTTCCGAACTAATTGCGCTGGCGCGCTCGTCCGGGAAGCTGCTCTCCGTTTTCCACGATCGCCGCTGGGATTCCGATTTTCTTACGGTGCGGCAGTTGCTGGCTTCCGGGCGGCTGGGCGAGGTGGTCCATTTCGAATCGCACTACGACCGCTTCCGGCCCGACGTTCGCGCGCGCTGGCGGGAACAGCCGGGCCCGGGCTCGGGCATCTGGTACGACCTGGGCTATCACCTGGTGGATCAGGCGCTGCAGCTATTTGACGTCCCCGATTCCATCTTCGGGGATTTTGCCACGCAACGAAAAAATGGCCAGGTGGTCGATTATTTTCACGTGATTCTCTCGTACGGGCAGCGCCGCGTGATCCTGCACGGTGGATCGCTGGTCAGCTCCAGTTCGGCGCGGTTTACGATCCACGGCACTCGCGGCAGTTTTGTGAAATACGGCATGGACCCGCAAGAAGATGAGCTCAAGGCCGGCCGCGCGCCCGGCGGCCCAAATTGGGGCCACGATGAATTGGATGGCACGCTGTACTATCAGGAAAATGGCGAGCAGCGGTCTGAGATCGTCCCCACGCTCCCCGGAAATTATCCGGCGTACTACCGAGGCATTTATGACGCGATTCGAAATGGCGTCGAGCCGCCGGTGACCACCACCGGGGCTATCCGGGTGATGACGATTCTGGAATTGGCGTCGCGCAGCGCGGCCAGAGGCGTGGTGGTGGCGATGCCGGACCCGCAGAATCCGCCGCTTAGTGCTGAAAGTAGAGGTTAGGGGCGGGAGGCTTTTCGTGTCGCGGCGTCGCGAGTCGGCTGGAGAAAGAAGACATGGCGCAGAATGCGCGCCAAGTGGTGGATTTTTGTGGCGCTCTAACCTCTTAATAATTTCTCGCGTCTAACCTCGGTTCTTTCCGCCGAAGTGATCCTTCCAGCGTTCCTCCCGCTGTGCTAGGTTTCGCGGTGGAAAAGGGGAAACGCCGCGATGACCGCACCAATGGCCAGCTCGATCAGCCGAAAAATCGCCCTCCTGCAAAACTCGTCAAACTACCCCGAAAAAAACCAAAATCTAAATAGCACCATCGCCAGCATACCCCCTCGTATGCAACTGATTCTAAAGGACGGAATTCTGCCGAATCCCGGCAAATTGCTAAAACACAAGTGGCGCTGCGAAAGCCTCAGACTGGCCCCGCCTTATGCGGCGTTAGGCACGGCACGCCATCACGAAAAGCGCCAAAATCTAGATAGCTCCATCGCCAGCATACCCCATCGTATGTGCCTGATTCTAAAGGATGAAATCTTCCCGATTCCCGGCAAATTGCAAAATACACACTTCGTGCCGCGGTCGGTACTTGCGTGCCGGTCAACTGCTTCGGGGCGAGCCAACGGGTCAAATGAATAGCGACGCCCGCATACGAAAGGCGGACGCGGCGGATGTGCCGCGACTGCGCGAGGTGATTGAGGCTTCGGTACGCGGGCTGCAGGCTGCGGACTACACCGCGGCGCAGATTGAGGGCGCACTGGCGTCGGTATATGGAGTGGATAGCCAGCTCATCGCCGACGGAACCTATCTGGCCGCGGAGATTGTCGGGGCGGGAGGGGCCGGCGCTGAAATCGTCGGCTGCGGAGGGTGGAGCAAGCGGAAGACGCTTTATGGAGGCGACCAATTTGCCGGCCGCGAGGATTCACTGCTGAATCCCGCGCGGGATGCGGCGAAGATTCGCGCTTTTTTTGTGCATCCCGGCTGGGCGCGGCGCGGCATCGGCACTTTGATCCTGGAGGCTTGCGAGAGCGCGGCGCGCGAAGCCGGATTCACCCGCCTCGAAATGGGGGCGACGTTGAGCGGCGTCGCCTTTTATCGGGCCAAGGGATACGCGGCGCTGGAACCGCTCGAAGTAGCTCTAGGAAATGGCGAAGCGCTGCCGATCCTGCGCATGGCCAAAGAATTAGAGGTTAGAAGCTAGAGCGGAGAGGTCAGAGGCTTTTGCTGTCGCGGCGCCGCGCGAGTCGGCGGCACAAGACATGGCGCAGAATTCGCGCCAAGCGGGTGATTGGTTCAGCCGCTGTGCACAACCACTCTCACTCTGGTTGTGAGCTGTGTGGCACAACAATTCCTGGTTGTGAGCCGTAAGTTTTGTTCCGCCGAGTAGCACAACGGCCCAGGTCATGGATGGAAGACAAAAGTTCGCGCGAGAGAATCGGGAAGTTTTTCACTACCGCGCGCGACAGAGTAGATTCGATTTTGCTTTCTTTGGGCGACTGAACGATTGGGGGGACGTATGAATCCGGGAGAATTTCGGGAAGTTGGGCATCGCGTGGTGGATTTGCTGGCCGATTATTTGGAGGACATCGAAGAGAAGCCGGTGTTTCCGAATGTCGAACCCAAGGTACTAACGCAGTTCTTCGCAGAGCCGCTGCCTCAAGAGCCTACCGCGCCAGCACAGGTGCTGGATGAACTCGAAGAGAAGCTGCTTCCCTATTGCACCAACGTCGGACATCCCGGTTACATGGGGCTGATCACTCCTTCGCCTAATCCCATGGGCATTATTGGGGATTTCATCTGCTCGGCGCTCAACCAGAATATTGGAGGCTACACGATTGGCCCCGCGGCAGTGGCCATGGAGCGCCGCATCGTGCGCTGGCTTTGCGACCTAGCCGGCTACGGCGAGAACGCTGGAGGCCATCTCACCAGCGGTGGCATGATGGCGAACTTCACCGGGCTCAAGCTGGCGCGCGATTCCGTTTCGCGCGACCGCGCACAACACGACGGAGTTAAGGATCGTTGGGCAGTGTACGCGTCGGAAGAACGGCACGTCTCGGTCGACAAGGCGGTGGACGCGATCGGATTGGGCCGGTCGGCGTTGCGGGCGCTGCCAACCGACGCTGAATTTCGAGTGCGTCTCGACGCACTGGAAGCCGCGATCGCCGAAGATCACCAACGTGGGATACGGCCAATGTGCATCGTGGCGATTTGCGGCTCGACCAATACCGGGGCCATCGATCCGATACGCGACCTTCGGGTGATCGCGGATCGCGAGGGGATGTGGCTGCACGCGGACGCCGCTTACGGTGGCGGCATGCTGCTCTCGCATAAATGGCCGGCACGCAACCGAGGGTGGGAACTCGCGGACTCGATCACCATCGATCCGCACAAGTGGTTCTACGCGCCGCTCGATGCGGGAGCGATCCTGGTGAAGGACGATCGTCGGCTAACCGCGTCATTTGGGATGAAGCCGTCGTACCTCACCGATGAACTGGATCGCGGGAACGAACGATACCAGTATTACGTTCACAGCCTCGAGCAGTCGCGGCGGTTTCGCGGGCTGAAGGTGTGGATGAGTTTCAAGCGTTACGGGGCCAGGCAGATCGGGGAATGGATCGACAACAACGTTTTGCAGGCCAAGCATCTTTATTCGTTGGTGGCGAAACATCCGGAGTTCGAGGCGGCGAGTGACCCGCCGATGTCGGCGATCTGTATTCGGTATTGTGGGGCGGGCTTGGATGAAACGCAGGCCAAGGAGTTGCATGCGGAAGTTGCGCGGCGAGTGGAAGACGGCGGGAAGTTCTGGATCTCGACTACCGAGCTCAAGGGAAAGGCGTGGTTTCGGATTAATCCGGTGAACTTTCGGACGCGTACCGAGCACATGGACCAGCTCTTGGCGTTGCTCGAGCGTGAATGTCATTCTGCGCTGCGGGGCTGAGGACGACTGGCCGCGAACACAAGACATGGCGCAGAATTCGCGCCGAGCGGTAAGTTGGTGCGTCACGGCACAGCCATTCTTGGTTGTGAGTGAAGTTTGAATGTGCTCGCGGCTACAGGACGAGAAGCTCGTGCAGGTTCGGGGTCCCCACCGCGAGGAGTCGCTGTGCCACAACGGCTGGCCACTCCAGCTGGCCACGACGGCGGAACCGATGCTGGACGGAAACCTTGGGTCTAGTCTCCTGTTCCTGACAAGGCGATCGTCTGCGGGCTATTCAGCGCGTTGTCAGTCAGGGTGATCTGGCCGGTGTGCGAGCCCTTCGCGGCTGGCGTGAATGTCACTACCAGCGTGCACTTCCCTCCCGCTGTTAGCGTGGTCGCGGCTTTGCAGGTGGTTGCCGACGTCAGCGCGAAGTTTCCGCTGATCGCTACCGCCGTGATCGGGGTGGTGGTCAGGCCAGTGTTGGTGACGGTCACCGTCTTTGCGCCACTGGTCGTACCGGTCTTCACCGTGCCGAAGCTCAGGCTCGATGGGCTCGGCGTCGCTAATGGATCGATCCCCATGGCGGTCATCGTTACCGTCTGCGCGGTGTTCGATGCGCTGTCTACGATGGTTAGAATCGCCGACTGCATCGTGTTCACTTGGCTGTTCGGAATGAAGCTCATCTCGATCTGGCAGCTCTTCTTCACTGCTAGGGTCTTCGAGCACAGATTCACTCCAACGAAATCGTAGGAATCTCCTCCTGGCACCGAGGTCAGAGACACACTCGAGATCGTCACCGTCGATGCGGTGTTGTTGGTCAGCGTAACCATCTTCACCGGTATCGTTCCGAGATAGACGTTGCCGAATGCGAGTGATGTCGGGCTGACCGTCAGGCCGGTGCCGCCGGCGCTATTGGCCGTGAGGGTGGTGCTGGTGTTGGTCGCGGAACTGAAGTTAGTGTCTCCCGCGTAGCTGTAGCTGATGGTGTAGGGAGTCGTCGATGCCGGAATTGCGGACGTGGTGAACGTCAACGTGAATGTGCCGCCTGTTCCGGTGGTGGTGCTCTGGGTGATGCTATCAATCGTCACCGTCACCGTTTCACCGGCCGGCGGATGCAGCGAGCCGGAACTCAACGTGCCGCTCAGGCTGATCGACGCCGCGCCGACGGTGATCGACTGCGACGCAGTCACCGCGCTGAACGTGGTGGTGGCCTTGCTCACCGTCAGCGTGGTAGCGGTGTTGGTCGCCGGACCGAAGTTCGAGTCGCCCCCATAACTGTAGGTGATGGTGTAGGGCGTCGCCGATGCTGGGATCGCCGAGGTAGTGAAGGTCAGCGTGAATGTGCCGCCCGTTCCGGTCGTGGTGGTGGTGTGCGTGATCCCATCGATGGTTACCTTCACCGTTTCACCCGCCGGCGGATGCAGCGAGCCGGAGGTTATCGTCCCGCCCAGGGAGATCGAGGCTGTGCCGTAGGTGATCGACGGCGACGCGGTCACCGAGCTGAATGTGGTGCCGCTGGCACTGTTGACGGTCAGCGTGGTGCTGGTGTTCGTTGCCGTAGTGAAGTTCGTGTCTCCTCTGTAGCTGTAGCTGATGGTGTAGGGCGTGGCGGATGCGGGAATCGCGGACGTTGTAAACGTCAGCGTGAATGTGCCGCCGGTTCCGGTGGTGGTTGTGCTCTGCGAGATGCTGTCAATCGTGACGGTCACGGTCTCACCAGTCGGCGGGTGTAGCGAGCCTGAGCTTATCGTCCCGCTTAAGGCGATCGAGGCTGCGCCGTAGGTGATCGACTGCGACGCGGCCACCGAGCTGAACGTGGCGGTGGCCTGGTTGACGGTGAGCGCAGTGCTGCTATTCGTCGCGGTAGTGAAGTTCGTATCTCCAGGGTAGCTATAGGTGATGGGATAGGCAGTCGCGGACGCAGGAATAGGGGAGGTTGTGAAACTCAGCGTGAATGCGCCGCCGGTTGTGGTGGTAGTGGTCTGCGAGATTCCGTCGATGGTCACCTTCACCGTCTCACCCGCCGGTGGCTGTAGCGACCCAGCGCTTATCGTCCCGCTCAGGGAGATCGGTCCGGCGCCGTAAGTGGCGGACTGCGACGCGGTCAGTGAGCTGAAGGTGGCGGTGGCCTGATTGACCGTCAGAGTCGTGCTGGTGTTGGTTGCCGGAGTAAAGTCCGAGTCACCCGCGTAGCTGTAGGTGATGGTGTAAGGCGTTGCGGACGCGGGAATGGTGGACGTGACAAATGCCGGTACCGAGAATACTCCGCCGCTTCCGATCGGTGCGGTGGTGCTAATGCCATCGATGGTCACAGTTACTGACTCGGTGGTGGGCGGATGCAGCGAGCCCGAGCCGATTACTCCGGAGAGAGCCACCGACGAGGCACCATAGGTAATCGTCGACGGAGACGCGTTCAACCCGCTGAAGGCGGTGCTCGATACGGTGATGGTTGCGGGCGACGTGGTGATGGTGGGGTTGTTGGAGGCGGTTACCGTGACCGAGTTCGAGAACGTGCCACTGACCGATGGGCTGGTTACATCGACTATGGCGCTCACGACCGGAGAAATACTTCCGAAGTTGCAGGTGAGCTGCTGCGGGCTCGATGTAGAAATGGAGCAGGTGTTAGTGAGCACCCCGTTGATCATCGCCTGGGCCGGATTCACCGATGCGATCGTCCAACTCAAACCGGGGCTACTGGGCAAAGTGTCGGTGAGCACAACGCTGTTGGCGCTGCCGCTGCCGGGGAGCGCGGTGTTGGTGATCGTCGCGGTGTAACCAATGGTGAGTCCGGTGGAAGTTAACGACTGCACACCGGATACGCCCGCAACTGCCGGCGCCTCGGATGGGTCGGCAGTGTCCGTAACAGTCAGGCTCGGGCTGGGAGCGGCCGAGGAAAGCGGGAAGGCCACCACCACGTCGTTAAATTGCTGGGTAACGCCGCCGATGCCGCGATCGACAGCCTCAGCAGGATCAAAAAAGGTGGTGATATCGAATTCGAACTGGCACTCGATCGGCGGGTTGGTGGCGACTCCCGGCGGCGTACCGGTGACCATCGCCGACGAGCAGTTGGTGCCGTAGGGGCTGGTCGGCGATGCTTCGTAGTCAGGATCGTCGTAGAGCTGCTCGCTGGGGGAATAACCAGTTGGAGCGGTGTTGTTGTCGTCGTTAAATTTGATGGTCCACGTCACCGGCGGTGTATACCAGCTGGTATCCGGCTCGGTGCGGACGCCGTTGGTATTGGTGTAGTACACGCTGTAGAAGACACAATCGCCGTTGGAATACGCATCACACTGCGGCGTTTCTACTCCGGTGGCCACCGTGGGGCCCGAGAAAAAGCTCACGAAGCGGCAATCGAAATCGTTGAGGACGGTGTTGCCGGTCTCGCAGATTCCGTCGGCTTGCAGCGGAGAGACTTCGGTGGCCTCTACCACCAGGTTGAATTCGGAAGAGGTGACCGCGGGAACGCCCAAAGTAAGTTGATGCGCGTTCGGGTTAGGACACGGATTCGTTGGCGAAGGATTGCTAATGCCGCAATTGAAATACGCGGTGTTCACAGGAGTAGTGGGCGTGAATTCGAGGGTCACCGTGGTGGGCGGCGGCACGAAAAATGCGCCCGCGGTCATGTTGCTGGTCATGGTTATCGAACATGTGCTGCTCATTCCGGCGGACGTGCAAGAGGAATAGTTGGAACTCGGACTCCATCCTCCAAAGGTGGAACTGCCCGACGCCGTCGCCGTCAAAGTGATGGCTTGCCCGCCGTTGTACGTTCCGGTGCAGGTGGTGACTGGGTTCGGGCTCGGCGCGGTGGTGCAATTCAACTGAGTGGGGGATAAGCCGTCGGTGATCGTTCCGGTGCCGGTGCCGAGTTCAGAGACAGTGAGTGTGTAAGTGGTCGCGGCAGCCGCGGATTCGAAGTCAGCATTGAAGGTGTGGTTCTGGCTCATGTCCAGAGTACAAGGAGCCGTGCCGTCGCAATCGCCGGTGAACCCGTTGAAAACGGACCCAGCGTTGGGAACCGCGGTGAAAGTGATCATCTGCCCGCCCAGGTAGGAGGCAGTGCAAGGAAAGTTGTAGCACGTGTATAGGCTGACGTTGCCGTCGCTAACGCCGCCTGAGCCCGCGCCGCTTGCGGTGATCGTCACCTGGGGAACACCGTTGCCGGTAATGGGCTGAGTTTGCTGGCTTCCGGTGACCCCGCCAGAATCGTCCGTGACGGTGAGAATGGCGGATTCATCCAGGGTGGTCTGGGGGTCGAAGTAGACCAACATATTGCACTGGGTGCCACCGGGTAACACTCCTCCGAGACTGTTGCAGTCATTCTGAGCAGCGCCAACTTCGATAACGAAATCGGAGGGATTATTTCCGAGCATCGTGATACTGGTGATATGGAGTGGAGCGCCGCCGTCATTGACCAAGGTGATCGTTTGCGTGGCGCTTTGGGTCCCGACGGGCTGCGTTCCGAAGTTGGTGTTGAAGTACTCGTGAGAAAACTGGGCCAGGGCCGGCGCAACCAGGAAACCGTAAGAGGTCATGGCGCCGATGATCGGGCTGGATTGCAGGCCGCCCGAGGCTTCGGTAGCTTCTTCGCCTGCGGTGGCATAGGCGTAGAGGATGTGATAGCCCGGGATGAGCGTGGCCATCCCGTCGAATTCGTTGGAGGAGTCGAGGCTGGCTTGCTGCCATTGGCCTTGCCAGGTGTCCACTTGGTAGAGGACCTGATCGGCAGGGGCGATACCGGTGTTGGTGACAGTGAAGTTAAAATCCTGGTTTAAGGTGTCGGTGCCGACGCCGACGAGCGGCGTGATAGCGACGGTGAGACCGTTGGTCCCCTGCGGCTGAAATTCGGAAATGGGGGTAACGTCACCGGAAAAAGTATCGGCGACGTACGCGGTGTTGGTCATCGGATTTACGGCCACGGGCGCTGGGGCGGAGGCAGAGCTGGTAACGAGGTAGGTGGAATTGGTAGGTCCATCGATCACGGTAATGGTGCCGTCACCTGCGTTGGCGACATAAATTTTATTGGTGACCGGATTTACAGCGAGGCCCGAGGGGTTGTTCCCGACAGGCACCTGGGTGAGGGCGTTGTTGTTGTTCGGATCGAGGACGGTGACAGAACTGGATGCGCTATTGAGAACGTAGACTTTGCCGGATGCGGTGTTCACGGCAATCTTATTGGATGCGAGGTTGCCGTTGTTCACGGTGGTTATGGCCAAGGTCGAGCCGTTGATGATGTCGATGTCGCCGGTGGTGGTGGCGGCGTAAATCTGGTTGGTTACGGGATTGACGGTGACGGCGACGGGGGGGGCCGAGAGACCGAAGGTATTCACAGAGCTCTGGCCAGCGTTAACCTGGCTGATGTTGCCATCGTTACAAGTGACCCAAACGACGTCAGTGACCGGGTTGGCGGCGACGGAGTTGGGCTGACCGCAAGTGGTGTACCAGCTGTAGGTAGTCTCTTGGTCGTAAAGGACGTGAAACCATGTGAGGGTGTCGCTGCCCTCATTGGCGATGTAAACCGTGTTGGTAACGGTGTTGAAGTCGAGCGCAACAGGATCTGTCGCATCGCTAGCGCCAAGGCCGCCAAAGGTAAGAGCGCTCTCGCTGATCATGAACCCGATGTTATTAGGGTCGTTGCCGAGTACACCGTAGACAAACCCGCGAGCGGAATCAACCACCATGGGTCCGGGATCGACGCCCACTGCCACAGTCTGGGTAACTGCATTGGTCGCGCCGTCGATCACCACTACGTCGTTGTTAGTGTTATCGGCGACGAAAATCAGATTGGTGGCCGGATCGACGGCGATGGAGTTGGTGAGAGCGACGCTGGTCGGAACGTCGGCAGGGACGCTGGTCGCGCCGTCGATTACGGTAATCGAGCCGGGACTGTTGTAGTTGGCGACGTAGGCGCGGTGGGTGACTGGGTTTACCGCAACTTCCTGCGGGCTAGCCCCGCCAGAAGTCAAATTATTGGCGGTGAAATTGATTCCATTTATGACGCCGATGGTGCCGGTAGTTACGTCAGCGCTGTAGGCGATGTTGGTGACCACGTCGACGGCAATCGCGGAGCCACCCGAGGTGAGCGGCACATCGTGGACTACTGGATTTGACGAACCTAAGTTGATGACCGTCGCGTTGTTGCTCGCCAGATTCGCGACGTAAACTTGATTGGTTACCGGATTGGTGGCGATCGAGTCCGGGCCGGCAGCGGCGCTGTCCGAGATGACCGTAGGCGTCGTGTTGATGCTGTTGCCGCTGAACTGCAAAATTTCGGAATCGGTGAAGGAAGCCACGAAAATCAAATTGCTGGCGGTCATTACGCCGACTGCCGACGGGTTACTGCCGACCGCGACACTGGTGGAGGTGATGGGACTGACCGTTGGATTGATCACCGACAAGGTGCCGGCGGTATTGCGATTGGCGACATAGACCATGTGGGTGATCGGATTGACCGCGATAGAATCCGGATGCGCCCCCGTGGCTACCGTCGCGTTGTAATTACTGCCGGCGATGACGGTGACGTTGCTGCTGCCGTCATTGGTGACGAAGGTGACGTTGTCAACTGGATCGATCGCCACAGCCCATGGGCCGTTGGCGTTGGGGTCGGTGACGGTAGTGTCGTAGCTGGCCGGCGTGGAGGCGGTAGCGCCGTAGAAAATGCTGACATTGCCGCTGCCATTGTTGGCGACGTAGACCAGGTTGGTGACCGGATTCACCGCCACGGCCCAGGGCCCACTCGCATTGGGATCCGAAAGGGTGGTAGTAGCGCCGGTGGCGCCATTGATCACGGTCAGGCCGGAAGCCGCGCTGGCCACATAAATCTGATTGGTGACCGGATTTATCGCAACGCTGTAGGGATCTGGTTGTACCGGGATGGAGGTGGTGATGTTCTGGGCACGCAACGAACCAGGCCAGAATGCCAGCGCGGACACCAAGAGCAACACCCAGCGCGCGGCGAGCCGAGCGCGAACGGCGGGATGGAAACGGTCTGGCTTGCGGCAGCGAAAGTGGTTGTTGCGGGAAAGCGTACGGGGCCTTGCGCTCATGCGGTAGATCCTCCCAAACCTGAATCTCAGGACACGGCCTCGGCGCTACGAAGCCGAACAAACGACATACGGAACCGTCGGGGCACGATTGGACATTACCCGGACGCACACACGCGTGCTACGCGCGAATCACCGCTGAACTGCCGGGAAACACCTCACCCATCGATTGCGGGGAGGTACAGGAATCACTATCAGGCTGCGAAGACGGCGCCTAGCCGACGAATGACCGAATACCGCCGAATAGGACGACAGAGAGGCGTCTTCGCCAGGCCCTTTGGTAAGGGCCGTATACAGTGAGTAGGATACGTGGAGGGGGAACTCTGTGTGCCCACTCACGCCGCTCAACTTACGGATTCTTTAAAGTACCAGAACCATCAGATTTAGCAGAGCCCAAATATATGGGCACAGTTAGGGCACAATTCCTATAAACAAAAAAAGAGGGCGGAATCGTTTCTCCGCCCCCATGAAACTTGTCCCGGCCCAGGATTACCACGGGCGGGATATTCTCATTTCGGTTTGGTTTTGTCAAGATCGGACGACAGCGTGATCGCGGATTCTCTCGATCGACCGGAGGGCGTGATTTCATTCTTGCATGAGGTTATAACGATAGCCTATAGCCTATCTAATTTCACATAAACGATAGGCTATAGACTATCTATTGTTCATGTTTTGATAGTCTATAGACTATTGACAATCATAAGAACGATAGGTTGTAATCTATCGAAAAATAAACTTAGCGACAGGATGTGACCTGTGAATAAAGCCAGACTTGCTACCCAATCCCGCTTGCACCTAGATGAACGCTTCAAGCACCTAGGGCCGGCCAAGCGATATACTGCGCCTGTCCGTGGGTGGATTAAGGCCATTCGGGAGGCGTTAGGTATGTCAACGGCGCAGCTCGCGGAGCGCCTGGGAATCAAGCAACCTACCCTAGTGGAGCTCGAACAATCCGAGACAAAAGGCACGATCGAATTAGCGACACTTCGGCGTGTGGCCGAAGCGCTCGATTGCACTCTTATTTACGCGCTCGTGCCCAACACACCGCTAGGAAGCACCGTGCGTGCGCGCGCTAGCGCATTCATGCATCGGCGTCGGGATCCGGTTGAGCACTCGATGCTGCTGGAGGATCAGAAGGTGGCGGAGAAGGACAGCGAAGCACGGCTCGATGAAATCGTGCGCGACACAAATCCACGCCGGTTCTGGGATTAGCGTATGAACGACCTCTTCGAGGACCCGGGCGATGCCATGCCGTTAACGGAGGAGGAAAAGCGTGAACTGATCCCCGCGCATATCGCCTATCGTCGCGAAGTGAACGAAGCTGAGCAGGAAAACATTGTGCGGGCGCAGAATTGGGCGCTCAACCGTAGTCGTGATCTGCTGAACGAGAAATACATCAAAGAGCTACACCGTAGGATGCTGGGTGACGTGTGGCGCTGGGCGGGCACGTTCAGGGAAAGCGAACGCAATCTCGGGATTGCCTTCTTTCAGATTCCCGTCGCCCTACGCCAATTACTCGACGACAGCAAAGCGTGGATTGAGTACAAGACATACCAGCCCGATGAGATCGCGGTGCGCTTCCATCACCGATTGGTGCAGATTCACCCCTTTCCGAACGGAAACGGCCGTCACTCCCGCCTCATCGCGGATCTGTTGGTGATGAGGCTCGGGGGTGTGCGATTCTCGTGGGGGAGCGCTAATCTGCAGGATGCCAGTGCATTGCGCCAGCGCTATATCACCGCCCTGAAGGCCGCCGATGATCATGACATCGGCCCGCTGCTGACATTTGCACGGTCATAAACTTCGCTCTAGAAAGACCCCTTCGGCCAATCGTTATTCCCTACAAGAGGGTTGATCTTCGCCGGACTCGTGGACTTGCCACCTTCAGCGCCCGTCTTTTGAAAGAATTGTCGGATCTCGTCCGGTAATGGCTGTTTGAGTTTCATAAGTCTCCAATTAAAAAATGGGGCGGAACGATCCCGCCCCGATGCTTTCCATTTCGCTAGCAACGCCTAGCCCCGCCACGCGGTCGCCTTGCCCCGCACGGGCCGCGACAGGGTGTCATACACGTTGCTGTACAAGAACGGCTCATTCCAAGCAATGTGTTTACTATATATGTAAATAAATAGAATAGTAACACACGTGAAGCTGAGCGCCGCGAATACGATTGCGCCATATCTGGCCAACAATAATAACGACCCAGTCTTGGCATTCAACGCGATGTCTAACGCTCCGGCTGATAAGAATAAGATGAACGCCGTTGCCCTGGCTGGCTATACGCCCGATGTCATCGAAAAGATGGGCGGTGAGTTCACTTTCCAGAAGGTCGGGCCTTTTTCGCTGCTTGATGGCGCTGACGTAGTAGGAGTGGAACTTTATCTGGTCGGCTGCCTCGCCTTTTAACGATCCTGGGTCTAATTCTTGGACGAAGGCTCCTCCGGCAAAAGAGGCCTTCGCTAGCTCTAAAAGTGCTTCATCTGTGAAATTCAGGTTGTTCTCTCAAGAATTGATTCTACAGAAACCGCCATGCCCCTCGCGGATTGCCGGTAAATACCTTGACCGCGGAATCGTGCGGAGATAGCATCGGCGTCAATTCCGCTGGAGTGGCAGTGTCCACTGCCAACCGAGACTCCGGCTCAGGAGGCAGGCACCATGGGCAGGATCGCAGCGTTTCTCTATGGGATCGTCGCATACCTGATTTTCTTCCTGACGTTTCTCTATGCCATCGGTTTTGTCGGTAACTTCTTCGTTCCCAAGTCCATCGATTCCGGCGCGGGACGTTTTTCTGTTGAGGCTCTGGTAATCGATGCACTTTTGCTGGGTCTCTTCGCTATCCAGCATAGTGTGATGGCGCGCCAGTGGTTCAAGCACGCATGGACGAAGTTTGTTCCACACCCCATCGAACGGAGCACGTACGTCCTGCTCGCTAGCCTCTGCCTGGACTTGCTCTATTGGCAGTGGCGACCCATGACGGAAACTGTGTGGAACGTGCAGAACGCCGCTGGGCAGTGGATCCTTCTCGCTCTTTTCGGTCTTGGCTGGCTCACGGTCTTGGGGAGTACCCTTATGGTTAGCCACGCTGACCTTTTTGGTTTGCGGCAGGTGGGACTTTACATGCGCGGTCGGCCCTACGAGCCGATTGGATTCAAGACTCCGATGCTCTACCAGAGGGTTCGCCACCCGATCTACCTCGGATTCCTCCTCGCCTTCTGGGCGACGCCCAGGATGACTTACGGCCACCTACTATTTTCTGTCGCGACGACGGGCTACATCCTCTTGGCCATTCAATTTGAAGAGCACGACCTGGTCTCTTTCTTCGGTGACGCCTACAGGCAGTACCGACTGAGCACTCCGATGCTCCTTCCATTCTGGAAGCGCTCAAAATGACCCTGGTGTTTATTCCCGCAGTGCCGTCTCTCCATTTCAGGCTGAACCAACACAAGGAGACTTCGTAGCGCTCGCCTCCGCGCTTCCTAATTACGAGATTCTTCGCCTATCCCGTGTTAATCACGCGGGCAGTCAATTCAAGGCAGCGGCTAGATCGCTCTGGAGACCGACTCATCCGAACCCGAGATTGCTTTATCGTCCCGAGTGAAGAGGACTTGTTCTGCAGGGTGCCGGAAGCCGAAACGCAGAATTGGCGCTTTCGTGGCGAGGTTCAATCCTCGCCGTTAAGGTTTTGAATTTGAACTTGGTCTGGTTTCCTGCCAGATCAAAACACGGAGTTGAGCGCCGGTTCGCCTGACTGCTTCTCCGTTTCTTTTTTCTTGTAACACCCGGCGATGGAAACCGGCATCTTATTGGTAAAGTACCGGTACGTTTAGTTGTGTGGAAATCTTGCGGAACTGTGGAAATCCGCGGTGAAATGTGTGGCGCTCATTTTTACGCCAAGCGTCCGAAACAGGTCAGTTCTTGAAACTGGCGGGGAGTATGATGTCGGTTGTTATTCGCTTGCCTTTCCGAGGTTGCCATGATTGCCCAACTGGAGAAACACTATAACGCTGTCGTTTGCGCCCGTTGTGGCGCAGCCATCCCCGTTTCGCCGAAAATTGCTGATTTACAAGAACGACGCCGTGATGACATGGCGGCGATACCACGAACCTTTGTGACACGCTGCAGGGGCTGCGAAAACGAAGGGACTTACACGATTGACTCGATTCGCAGTTTTGAAGGGGAACCACATAAACGGAAGGCTCGATCACAGAGCGCGTGAATCGGCCACCAAGATCAGGCATCGCGGCAGGAAAGACACTAGGCCCGCGAAGTTGATGGCCAACACGCGACCGCTCCAGGAGCTCTATCATATGGGCTTCCGTGGACAGGTTTCTCGCAACACGTTGGCACACGCCAACGAACACCGCGACTGGCGGATCTATGCCGATTTCGCGCAAGTCCTGATTGCTGCTGCTCGCGACCTTTACCGCCACGAGCCTTTCGGCGTGGAGTTGTCCGAGACCGTGTATGCTCTGGACTCAACGACCATCGATTTGTGTCTGTTACTTTTCCCGTGGGGAAAATTCCGTCGCCGAAAAAGCGCGGTGAAACTGCACACGCTGCTGGATCTACGCGGCAGCATTCCGACCAATGTTTATGTGACTGGAGGCCAAGTTCACGACGTGAACATTCTGGACGAGTTGCTTCCCGAAGCCGGAGCGTTTTACTTGCTCGATCGCGGTTATGTGGACTTTGCTCGCCTGTATCTCTTGGCGCAGGCTTGCGCCTTCTTCGTCACTCGCGCCAAAAAGAATATGCAGTTCTACCGTCGCAACTCACGCCCCGTCGAACGATCAGCGGGATTGCGAAGCGACCAAACCATTTTGCTGACCGGAGTGCGAACCGCCGAGCGCTATCCCGATCCCTTGCGGCGCATCCACTATTTCGATGCCGAGAAGGACTCCCGACTGACCTTCCTGACCAACAATTTCCTCCTTCCCGCTTTGACTATCGCCCAGTTGTACCGGGCACGTTGGAAAGTGGAATTGTTTTTTCGCTGGATCAAACAGCACCTGCGCATCAAGGCTTTCTACGGCACCTCAGAGAATGCGGTGAAGACCCAAGCGTGGGTGGCCTTGTCGATTTACGTGTTGGTGGCGATTGTCAAAAAGCAATTACGTCGTAGCCGCGCAATTGGGGCTCGACTTGAGTCTGTACAAAATTCTGCAAATTCTCAGTGTCACAGTTTTCGAAAAAAACCCAATTTTAGAGGGGTTTTCCAACTTCAACGATGGGTTCACCGATGCCGAAACCTGCAACCAATTGAACCTATTCGACTTTTAATGGGACAGCACTGAAAAAACACCATAAAACAAAGGGGTTTTTAGTACTGGCTACACTTGAGGGGGTAACAGGGTCAATGGCCAACTGGGCCCAGTACCTCCCCGGATGCGCGGGCCCGGATACACCGAAGGATGTCCGGGAGGGTGCGCTGGGGACAAAGGGAGCCCGGCTTAGCACTTGGAGGAGAGCTTTGGCCTTGACTGTTCAACTTTCTCGGCTATAAATACGTAGCGCTCTGCGCAGCATATCCACGGAGGATTTCCTATCATGGGCGGTCGAATGGTAGCGCGGGGCATTTGGTTGGTAGTGTTGGCGACGGCGGTGCTAGCCTCGGCGCAGCAAGCGCCCGGCCCCGGCCCGAAGTACCCGCCGTGCCATCTGAAAGCGTGCGATCAGGATCTGGGCCACGATACGGGGCACGCGGCGACGAAAAACGGATGCACGAAATTCTGCGTGGACGGGACCCTGCGGATTTCGCCGAATCCCATCGAAGCGTGCGAGAACGATTACATTTCACAATTTCACATCGTGCTGGAAAACGGCACGCTGGACGCGGGCGGGAACGACATCGCCGGTCACGACGGATGGATGGACTGGGACGACGGCACCAGCGCGTCGCCGATTTTTGCCACTGGGGCGGGATTCGATCAGAAACTTGCGCACACCTATACGGTGGCGCGGACGTATTATCCCTCGGCGTATTACGCGGAGAAGTACAAATACACGGGCGACGGAACGTGCTCGTACGGCTGCCGGGTGCAGCAATCAAGTGTGGTGATCGTGTACGCCAAAGGCTCGGCGGAATGTTCGACCGGGAAGTTCAAGCCTACGGCGGCGTCGCGGCAACATCGGCTGGAAGAGTTGAACAAGTATCACGCGCGGCTGCGAGAGCTCTCGAAGTAGAGCTCGATTTTGGGTGGCGCTGACACTCCGGCAATTCGTCTCAGGACATCCTTTACGCTGTACGCGCCAGGCATTCGCCGGGCGCTAACCCCTACAGCTAGAAGTGGCTACGGTACAAGTGCGGCGGGGTGGCAGATCGGGCTCGCGTCTGTGGGCGTGGGAGTCTTGGGGTTTTGAGGTCCCCGCCGCCAGGAGCGGCTGCGGCAGATGAACCTAGCATTTCCCTCCTTGGTACTAGTCGAATTTTACGGCGGAACTACCCCATTCACTGTATCGACCCATTTTAGGGGGGTCGGCTATCCTCGGATCATCGGAAGTCACTTTGAGAGCTAGGAGGCTGAGGCATGGCAACGAAGTCAGAAAAGTCGAACGTCGTCGAGCCGAAGCATGGCGACCTAGAGGAAGCCCCGGATCGACACCGCCAGGTACATGAGGCGGCGGAGCGGAGCACCCAGCAGACGCTGAATTCGGGAATGAACACCGGAACTGGAGATGTGCAGCGGGTCAGCGATTGGGGCACCGTCGGGAAGTCAAAGCGCCATTCCAGCGATGCCCAGACCAAGAGAAGTTCGAAGGAATAAGGAGCAGAGATCTAGCGGACTCCCACCCACAATCCCTGCAGCAAAACCTGCCATCAAAAGGGGGCCGTTGCTTTGAGAGGAGCAACGGCCCGCTCCTCTTCCAGACATTTTCCGGCCAATTCCCTTCCGTCCGAGGTACATCCGAGCAAAACCTAGCGCAAGATTCTGTGTGTGACGGCGGCGTTTGGGCGGAGAAGCTTGGTGATTTGAATCCGCACAGTCAGGACAGTGGGTCACCAGGCAGGAGTGAGCCGTCAGTATAAAGGCTGGAATGAGTCCGTAGGAATAATGATAGTGTTGGCGCGGATGGTGAAATCCGTTCGAGAACGAGGACAATTCGATGGCACTTACCGATTACCGAAAGAAGCGAGATTTCGAAAAGACGCCGGAGCCCTCTGGCGCAAAGGCGGGGGCAAAGAAAGCGGCGGGATCGCTGCAATATGTGATCCAAAAGCACCGCGCCACGCAACTCCATTACGACTTCCGCCTGGAATGGAACGGGGTGCTGCTGTCGTGGGCGGTGCCTAAGGGGCCCTCGCTGGATCCCAGCGTCAAGCGGCTGGCCATGGCGGTGGAAGATCATCCGGTGGAATACGGAGGCTTTGAGGGGGTGATCCCGGAAGCCGAATACGGAGGCGGGACGGTAATGGTGTGGGACACCGGAACGTGGGAACCGGAGCAGGAGGACGTGGAAGGAGCGCTGAAGAAAGGCGATTTGAAATTCACGTTGCACGGGAAAAAGCTCGGCGGCTCATGGGTGCTGGTGCGAACGCGCGGTTTCGGGAGTAGCAGCGGGCGGTCGTCGTGGTTGCTGATCAAGCATCGTGATGCTTACGCTTCCACCGAAGACATAACGATTGAAAAGCCGCGATCGGCGTTGACTGGGCGGCTGCTGGCGGAAATTGCAGAAGCCGGCGGCGGAGATGTGGCCAAAGCAGCGACCGGAGATCCCGGCGCGGCGGCAAGCGCGCCAGTAAAGATGCGCGCGAAAAAGAAAAAGGCCGCCGCGGGCAACAAATGACGAGACCGGCCCGAGCGCGAGCGACCATCCCAGGTTTCATCGCTCAGGTGTGATTTGCTTAGATGCCATTGCTGAGGTCTCATTGCCCAGGATCTGGCCGCCTAGGTCCGGGGACCGGCGGTGAAACCTTGCCGCGAGCCGGCTCGTTAAGAATCAACCAATAAAGGCCGAGCTGCCGGGCGGATTCGACAAACTGATTGAAATCGACGGGCTTGCGGACGTAGCCATTGGCGCCCAGGCCGTAGCCGGCAATGCGATCCTGCTCTTCGCTGGAGGATGTGAGAATCACCACCGGCAGCAAATCGGCGCGGGGATCGGCGCGCAGGCGGCGAAGAACTTCCAGACCGTCGATTCTGGGCAATTTTAAATCGAGCAGAACGACTTGGGGCATGATGCGAAGATCGCGCCCGGCGTAGCTGCCTTCGGCGAAAAGATATTCAAGAGCTTTGACGCCATCGTGGGCCACGACGATTTCATTCAGGACGTTGCTTTTGCGCAGCGCGCGCAGCATGAGCTCTTCGTCATCGGCGTTGTCCTCTACCAGCAAAATGATTTTTGGTCCCCGTTTGCATCCATCTGGATTCCCCCGTGTGCAAGTGAAACAAAAAGCCGCACCGCGATTGGGCTGGGATTCCGCCCAGCGCAAAACACAGGTGCAGCTATGAAAAGGGGAACGCAGCCGGCCCCGAGCGTGAGGAACATACAGAGAATCGACGCGTCCGGGCAAAACCATCTGCCTTCGCGCACAAACGGCACAACGGCAGACCGGCAGCTTTAGGAAGGGTGGTCTTTGTAATAAAGGAAGGCTGGGAAAAGCGCAGCCAATTCGAATAGAGCGGGCGCGCCAGTGATAACCGACGGAATTGCCACCGGCGTACACTTGGCGCCACTGTGGCTGGATTTGGCGGGCCAGACGTTTTGCCGGGCGTGCGCTATTTCGAGGACTGCACCGATTTCAATTGTGGGGCGCGAACCGGATTGGTCAGGGTGCCAATCTTTTCGACCGTGACCGAGACCACGTTGCCGGGCGCGAGGAAGACCGGCGGGGTGCGATAAGCGCCGACACCTGCAGGAGTGCCAGTGGAAAGAATGTCGCCCGCTTCCCAGGTAATGGAATTGGAAAGATAGCTGATAAGAAAAGGAATTTTGAAGATCAGGTTGCTGGTATTGGAGTCCTGCATGAGTTGGCCGTCGAGGGTGAGGGAGATGCGCAGATTCCCAGCGTCGGAAATTTCGTCGCGGGTAACGATCCACGGACCCATGGGTCCAAAGGTGTCGCAGCTTTTCGCGCGGAACCACTGGCCATCGGATTTTTGCATTTGGCGTTCGCTGACGTCGTTGAACAGAGTGTAGCCGGCAATATGTTTTTCGGCCTGTTCGATGGGAATATCCTTGCCCGTTTTGCCAATAACCACGGCGAGCTCCGCTTCGTAATCCACGTGGGTGGAGTTGCGGGGAATGACGATGGGGCAGCCCGGATCGCAGACGGACGTGGCCGCCTTCAGAAAAAGGATGGGTTGTTCGGTGACCGCGCTGCCGCCTTCCTTGGCGTGTTCGCTGTAATTCCTGCCGACGCACACGATTTTTCCAGGGCGCGGGATGGGAGCACAAAAATGAGCGCCCTGCTGCTTGGAGAGCAAACCCTTGGGCAGAGATTGGGGAGGCGCCGCACAGACAGCGGCCGCGGCTTGGTCGAGATTACGGAGCCAGGCATCGCCCCGGGACAACAAAGCGGTCATATCGGGCGGCAGCGACAAATCTTTTTTGAGAGCCGCAGCGGCACCACGAAATGCCGCGGGGACGCGCCGCCTGGCCATGGTTTTCAGCAGGAGTTCGATATCGACGACGCGGTTCTCCCGGACCGTAACGAGCCGCTTGACGCGATCCTGAAGGACGGTTGCGAGTTTCATTTTTGGGCCTCAGACACCGTACCGTGCGCAACAAAGCGAAATTAGATTGTAGATTAGTGACCGGGCGCGTCCAATAGGCCGCGGTCGCGCATCCAGTTGGCAAGCAGCAGGGGCCATTGGCCGAGTACCGGATCTTGAAAATCGAGGCCGAACCCGTGCGGGCCTTTCTCAAAAACGTGCAACTCGGCCGGGACGCCTGCATGACGCAGTGCGAGATAGAAATCAACGCTGTTCTCCGCAGGCACCACGGTGTCCGCGTTGGTCGAAACCAAAAACGCGGGCGGCGTTTGTTTGGTGACCTGCAATTCGTTGGAAAGTTCCTTGAGCAGCTTGGGGTCGGGATTTTCGCCGAGCAGATTCTTTGAGGAGCCCGCGTGAGTATAGGGCGCGGTGAATGAAATCACTGCGTACACCAGCACTATGAAGTCGGGGCGCGAGCTGGCGCGATCGATGGGGTCGGGGGCGCTGGGATCGCCGCCGTCAAAATGAGTCCCCGCGCTGGAGGTGAGATGGCCGCCAGCGGAAAATCCCATCATGCCGATGCGATTCGGATCGATGCCGAACTCCTGGGCGCGGGAACGCAGCAGACGAATGGCGCGCTGGGCATCGCCGAGCTCGATGGGATGGTGGTACTTGGGTCCGAGGCGATACTTGAGGACAAACGCCGCGACGCCCAGGGAGTTGAGAAAGTTGGCTTCCTGGCGGCCTTCGTGATTGGCCGCGAGCCATTCATAGCCGCCGCCGGGGGCGACGATGACTGCGGTGCGGGGAGTCTTGGGTTCGCCAAAAGGCTGGAAGACGGTGAGCGTGGGAATATCTTTGTCCGCGGATCCGAGGGCGCCGGGCGCACCGTTGCTCCACAGAAGAATTTTCTGAGGTTCGGCGGTGGGATCCGGTGGGTGCTGCGCGCTGGCGACGGTGGCGGTAACGAAAAGAGCTACGGCGGCGAAACAAATCTTGCTGGAGCGATTCATGGGACTCTCTCTCCACAACGGATCGCGGGTGGAATTCACGCGCTGGGGAGTGTAGTGAATATAGTCCTGGTGATCAAGCGGCGCGGCGCCATCGGGAATCGGTTCGTGTTTACGACGAAACCTCTGGCCATTTTTCGAGGGAAACGTGTGCGGGAGTTTTCTTAAGGCTTACGCCCACCCTTCCCAGAACCAGGGAAGAATGGGGCACCCGCAAAGGATAAAGTCGTCAAACCGTAGAATCACGGCCATACCTTAGGACTATGCGCGCTTGACGAATCTCATTGCGGCGGCGTTCATGCAGTAGCGCAGGCCGGTGGGCTTGGGGCCGTCGTCAAAGACGTGGCCCAGGTGGGCTTGGCATTCGGTGCAGGAAACTTCGTCGCGGACCATCCCCAGGCTGGTATCGGTTGAGGTGCGGATATTTTCCTTGGCGATGGGCGACCAGAAACTGGGCCAGCCGGTGCCGGAGTCAAACTTGGTGTCGGAACTGAACAGGGCGTTGTCGCAGCAGATGCAGCGGTAGAGGCCTGCATCGTGAATGTTGTATTCACCGGAGAATGCGCGTTCGGTGCCCTGCTGGCGGGTCACTTGATATTGCAACGGGGTCAATTGCTGTTTCCATTCGGCGTCGGTCTTGCGAACCTTCGGGATGCGAGCGGGGCCAATCTTTTGGCCTGCGTCGCTAAATTGAATGATGGTCACGGTGTCTTTGTCGGACGCAGGGTTGGCATGCGCGATGCTCTCCAGCGCACTTCGGAGCCACGCCGCGAACCCTGCTCCGGTGACTGCGATGATGGAATTTGCAAAAAACTGGCGGCGATTCAACATGTTCTTCTCCTACTTTCCGGGTTAGCCAAACGTAAATGCAAACGCTTGGACACCTGGATCCAAGAATTCGATTTCAAAAGTTCGGTCTTCTACCGCTCCCTTTTGGCGGATGAGCTGATATAGGCGGTGTCCTTGCACTGTACCGGCGCCGCTGGCGTCAACGTCGCTGCCGTGATCGTCGCCTGGTGGGGTGCCATCAACTTTGACTCTGAAACGAACGGGCTTGCCCTCCTTGGTGGTTCCCAGCACCAAATGAAGGTCGCGGGCGTGAAACCGAAATACAATTTTGCCTGGTGCGGTGCGAAGCACGGCGGCTTCCGGGCCTACCTCCCAAGGGCCCTCCAAGGCCCACTGATTGAGGGAAAGCCTAGGACCCAAGGTATAGACCTTGCGTGAATCCTTGGCGATGGGCTCGGCGGAAGCGAAGTTCTGAGAGTGCTTATAGCCGATGTACGTTTCCGGCGAACCAATATTTTTGTTGTCAGCAGGCGCTTCAGCGCCGGTAGCGGAGACATCGATCGGCGCGGTGGAAAGCGACGTTGCGCCGCGCTCCTTGAGAAGCTCCTGAATCACGCGCTCGGAGTTGTCATACTCACCTTCGCCGAAGTGGTGATATCGGATGCGGCCTTTGGCGTCGATGAAGTAATGCGCGGGCCAGTATTCGTTATTGAAGGCTTGCCAAATCTCGTAGTTACTGTCGATAGCGACGGGATAGGTGATCTTTAAATCGCGAACGGCCTTTTCCACGTTGGCGCGCTCTTTTTCAAAAGCGAACTCAGGGGTGTGCACACCGATTACGACCAGGCCGGAGTCTTTATATTTTGTCGCCCACGCTTCCACATAGGGCAGTGCACGCAGGCAGTTGATGCAGGAGTACGTCCAGAAATCAATCAACACTACTTTGCCGCGCAGCGACTCGCGGGAAAGGGGCGGCGAGTTGAGCCATGCAATCGCGCCGTTCAGTGGTGGCATGGGCCCTTCGTCGGGAAGAACAGGCTGAGGCTGGGCGGCAGTCGCCGAAACGATGGCGGCTTTGTCACGGCCAACCGCGTCGATCAATCGCGCTTCGACTTTGGAGGTGTTCACGAAGGAAAACTTCGTGAGCAGAGTGGTGTCCCATCCGAGCGCGATAGCCGCCACTCCCATAATTACCGCGACGCCCAGAGTACGGCGTATCCAGATATCAAAAGACAGTGAGCGCTTCAAAGCGGAAAAGACCTCCTTGCCTGCAAATAGCGCGATGCCGAGCGAAGTCGCCGCGCCCATGGCGTAGAACAGCAGCAGAAAAGAGGTACGGGCGCCTGGCCCCTGGACCGCCGCAGCGGTCAAGATTAGACCCAGGATGGGGCCAGCACAAGGCGCCCAAAGCAATCCAGTGGAGACTCCGAGCAGCAATGATTTTCCGATGCTGGTGTCCGTGGACGGACCGCCCTGGAGGCGGCTGCCGACGCGGACCAACGGTCGAGTGAAGGTTTCGGCGAGCGACGGGAACAGCAGGGTGAGGCCCAATATCAGGAAGATGACCATCGCTAGGTAACGTCCGCTCTGGTTGAGGCGCACCACCCAATGTCCACCGAATGCGGCGGCGATCGCTACCAGCGAAAACGTTAGGGCCATGCCGACCAGCAAAGGTAAACCGGAGCGGCGAAACGGCTGGTCAGCGCGGGCAAATACGAAAGGCAGCACGGGGAGAATGCACGGGCTCAGAATGGTGAGCGCGCCGCCAACGAAAGCTAACAGGTAGATAAGCATGTCGATGTTCTGTCTTGTTACCCGCCTGCCAAGGCGCTTTTGCTCGGGTCATCTCGCAATATAGAAGGCTGGCTTCTTTAGGTGATACCTAGGATCGATAGAACTCGCACCCTTGAAGGCGAAGGGTGCGCCACCCCCACCAGGAGCAACGTCATCAAACTGTCCACGCATGCCGGCTATTCTTTTACTACTTTTTATAGAGATTGGGGAACTGCTTACGGAGATGTTCGACCTTTGGCGCATCGTTCATAAATATGTATGGGTTGTCGGGATGGAGCGTAGCGTAATTCTGATGATAGGCCTCCGCAGTGTAGAAAGCTTGCAGCGGAACCACCTGGGTCACAATCGGATGACGAAACGATTTAGCGTTTTGCAGTTGAGAAATGTAGGACTCCGCGATGTGCTTCTGTTCGTCATTCGCATAGAAGATTACCGAGCGGTATTGGCTACCGTCGTCGGGCCCCTGGCGATTTAGTTCGGTGGGATCGTGGGCTACGGAGAAAAACACCTTGAGAAGCTGACCGTAGGAAATTTGTGCTGGGTCGAAAATGATCTTCACCGATTCAGCGTGCCCGGTATTTCCTTCGCCCACCTGGTCGTAGTGGGCAGTGGCGGCCGAGCCGCCGGAGTATCCCGAGGTGGCGCTTTCCACGCCTTTAATGTGCTGGAAAACGGCTTGAATTCCCCAGAAGCAACCGCCAGCTATAACTGCGGTTTGTGGGCCTGGAGTGGTGGGCGAAGCGGCGTCCACAGCCGGGTCTGGGAGAGCGGTACCGCCGTCGGCGGCACCGGCGCGATTCCAGAACAGGGCGGCTCCGAGAAGGAAAATGGCGATTAGAACAACGGTCTTGCTGGCAATTCGAGGCTTCTGAGTTTCAGGTGTCATGGCGATACCTCATTCTACTACTTGGATGCACGTTGGCGCTCACGGGATTGGATCGGCTACCAGGTCCGGCTGGCCGCAACAGTAGTACGCGTCCGGCGAAGAGCTGGATGTTATTGCTGCGTGCGCGGGAGGTAGAATGGTGGGGCACGCATTTCGCAGATGCAGGAGAACGCCTGGTGAAATCGACTACGGTATTGGGTTCGCTAGATGCTTCACGCTTCCCTTTTGCACTGGCTGCGGTCGCCGCGCTTAGCTTCTTGGGGGCCACGATGGCGGTGTGGCCAGCGACCGGCTTGATGGTGGCGACTAACAGCGGGCAACTCCGCGGGGTGCATCGCCGCTGGGGCGGCGCCGAATTCTTGGGTATTCCGTATGCGCAACCGCCGGTGGGAGCGCTGCGCTGGCGCGAGCCGGCGCCGATGGCGGCCTGGACGGGGGTGCGCAACGCTCAGGCGTTTGGCGCTCCCTGCGCGCAGCCGACGCTTGGGGATTGGAACAAACACGACGCGGAAATCAGCAAGGAGGATTGCCTCTATCTGAACGTCATCACCCCGGTGTGGCCTCCGAAAAACCCATTGCCGGTAATGCTGTGGATCCACGGCGGGGCCAACCTAGGCGGCACTGCGTCGAGTGCTTTATATAATGATGGGACGCTGGTTAAACACGGGGTTGTGCTGGTTACGGTGAACTACCGGCTAGGAGTCTTTGGATTTCTGGCGCATCCGGAACTGACGCGGGAATCAGCGCATCACGCTTCGGGCAACTATGCGCTGATGGACCAGATCGCGGCGCTGCGCTGGGTGCGCGAAAATATTGCGAGGTTTGGCGGCGATCCGGGGAACATCACCGTTTTTGGGCAGTCTGCCGGGGCGGAGGATACCGGCCTGCTGATGGCGTCTCCGCTCGCGAAGGATCAATTTCAACGGGCGATTGCTGAAAGCGGGTCATCGATCGATCCTCCGTTTCCGGCTCTGGCGGACGCAGAGAAATCGGGGCAGAAGCTGGCGGCGCTATTGAGCGCTCCTGAAGGCGGCGCCATCCGGTATCTGCGCGGCAAGACGACGGCTGAGCTTGTGAAAGTGAGCCAAGATTCGAGCCAGGCAGCGATGCTGGGACCGGACGTCGACGGCTGGGTGATCCCGCGTTCGCCGGCGGAAATTTTCGCGTCGGGTGGGGAGGCGGCGATTCCGATGATCATCGGGACAACTACGCGGGAGTTCGGAGCGTCGGCTACGCCGGACGATCTGCGTAAAACGATTACGAATGCCGAGGGTGACTTCGCGATTCCGGCGTTGTCGGTGTACGGCCTGGACAACGGTGGGTCGGGAGTAATGAATGCGATGTACGGTTCCGCGGCGGATCAATGGATCGCCGATGTATCTTTCCGTTGTCCGATAAGCACGCAGGCGAAATGGCACAACGCGGCGCACCATCCGACGTACGAATATGAATTCAACCACGCGATTCCCGGCCAGGAAGCCAAGGGCGCGCTGCATTCCGCTGATTTGCCGTACGTTTTTGGATTCTTCCCGAAGACCGGGAACATCGCCGGGAAATTTACGGCGCTGGACCGGCAAATTGCCGATCGGATCGAAAGCTACTGGACCAATTTTGCGAAAACCGGCAGTCCCAACGGGGGTACGCTGCCGAAGTGGGCGGAATTCGGGGCTTCGCAGACCTACATTCAGTTCACTCAGGAAGGGCGGGTGGTGACCGTTCCGGCTGGTCTGCGCGCTCCGCAATGCGACTTATACCGCGAAGTGCTGAAGCAGCAGATGAATCCGCATCGGTAGAGCGGACGTTGCCCGACATCCTTACGAATGCCGCAACGGGATGCCGCTATTTCTTCAAGCTTCAGAAAGATATTCCGATCGTAGATTAAGGTTCCGTTCCGACCATGCGAGACCACAAGATAGCGCTCCGATATCCCGATATCCGACGACGATCAAGATGGGCGCGAAAGGGCAACTTACTATTCCCAAACAGGTTCGCGATGGTCTTGGATTGGAAACTGGCGCGCCTGTCGCTTTTCTGCGGTTGGGCGATGGGCTGATACTTCTACCGGCACAACGATACTTTGAGCATTTGCGTGAGCGCGTGAGATCGACTCTCGGGACAGCGGGCGTGACCGCGGACGATCTTCTTGCCACGCTGCCCACGGCCCGCAGTCTTGTTTACGCCCAGCGTTGTGGGAACGAGCTTTCTGTTCGAAATCCACGTCGCGGTCCTCGCCATCATTTCGGGAAGTGAATCGCGTTGCTCCTGCGGCGAATTCGCGTCAGCGAAGTAAACCAAAACACTCGCCCTTCCCAGAATCGGGGAAAGCTGGGGCACCCCCAAAAACCTTGGAAGCGTGAAGCAAAGGCAAAGTCGAAAAGCACCACGCGTGGACCCGACGTGTGGGCACCCACTTTCAACCACTAAGATTCGAACGCCCACCCTTCCCAGAACCGGGGAAGAATGGGGCACCGTGAATCAAATCTGGCACCGTGAATCAAATCTGGCAACGGGAAGCAGACGGACGGCGCGGCTGTGTGAGTTAGTATGAGCCTAACGGGTTACGGTGACTTGTGATCCGGAGTACTCGACTACTTTGTCGGGCACGGTCGATCCAATTCCGGCGCCGTGATTGGCGCTAACGAAAACTACGCGGAAGGTGCGCTTCTCGAGCATGCCGGGAAATTTTCCGGCGCGATCGCCGATGGTTAGTTTGCCGGCGGCGTCATCCCAGTGGATGGGAATCGTGGCAAACGCACCTTTTTCGTAGTTGTAGGTGTCGTTTTCGTCTTCGTAGAGAGTGAAGTCGCCGTCTGCGCCGGGGTAGACGCGCAATTCGATCGGGTCGGGGGGCTTTTCGGTGGTGTACTCGATTTCCGGACCCACTGGCACCAGCGAGCCGGCGCGAACGTAGAGCGGAATGCGGTTGAGTGGGGCGGAAGCGTCGACCCACTTGCCGCCGGCTAGCGATGTGCCGTCCCAGAAGTCGTACCAACGCGCATCGGGCAAATACAAATGCCGCGAGGTGGCGCCCGCTTCGGTGACCGGGTTCACCAGGATCGACGGGCCGAAGGAAAACTGATCGGAGACGTTCTGCGCGGTAACATCGGTGCGGAAGTCCATCACCAGCGGGCGCATCGGCGTGTAGCCCTTGCTGGTGGTCATCCACGCGACCGAATAGATGTAGGGCATCAGACGGTATCGCAGGCGGTCGAAACTGGTGAGGATTTCCTGGGCCTCCGGACCGTAGGACCACAGTTCGTTGGTGTTGGTGGTGCGGGTGCCGTGAACGCGGAAGATCGGGCAGAAAGTGCCGTACTCGAACCAGCGAATAAAGAGTTCGCGATAGGAGGGATCGTCGGGATTGCCGGTGACGAAACCGCCGATGTCCGTGGTCCAGTTAGGAATCCCGGAAAGTTCGAAATTTAGGCCAGCCGGAATCTGGCGTCGGAAATTCAGCCAGTTCGACTCGACGTCGCCGGACCACGCGGCGACCGAGTTTCGCTGAACTCCGGCGAATGCGGAGCGCGACAGGATAAAGACGCGCTTCTGATCCGAAGCGGCGCGCTGCCCTTCATATACGCCGGCAGTATGCATGAGCGGGAACATGTTGGCGAAGTCCGCGCCGTTTCCGAGCGCTACTTTATCGGTTGCGAGTATGTTGGTTTCGCGGTGTTCGGTCTCGGGCTCGTCGGAATCGAGCCACCAAGCGTCCGCACCGATCTGATAAAGCTTGTTCAGGAGTCCCCAATAATATTTACGAGCTTCGGGGTTGAACGGGTCGTACAAAGCCATTCCGGCAGGATGGAAAGCTGGGGTGATGGTGCGGTCGATGAAGTATCCGCGTTTGTCCATGTCATCGTAGACGGGCGAGCCCTTTCGGAAAAAGGCCCAATAGGAAAACATGATGTGGAAATGATCCTGGTGCAAATCGTCGATCATGCCCTTAGGATCGGGATAGTGCTTGTTGAAGACCGGTTCGCCCATTACGTTCCACCAAAACCAGTCCTGCACGATGTTATCGGCGGGAATGTGCAGGTCGCGGTATTTTTTGGCGATGCCAAGGATTTCGGCCTGCGAGTCGTAGCGATTCTTGCATTGCCAGAAGCCGTAGGCCCATTTGCCGAATAGCGGCGCCGCGCCGGTGAGGTCGCGGTAGCCGGCGACGATGCGATCGAAGTCTGGTCCGTAAACAAAGTAGTAGTCAATGGTATCGGCAGCCTGCGAACTGAGATACAGGGCGTGCAGAAAGCGGTTGTTGAAGCGGCTGAGGGAGGCGTTGTTCCATAACAGGCCGTAACCATTGCTGGAGACAAAAAATGGGACGGAGATGTTGGTGTTGTCCTGTCCCAGGTCCACCGACTCGCCGTGATAATTCCACACCCCTGCTTGATGTTGTCCCAGACCGTAGAACGCTTCGGTAGAATCCCAAAGATCGGAGAACATTTCCGAGTGATAGGTCTGTTTGCCATTCACCACCGCGGGGGTCATGGAAAGGTTCCGCTCTTCGAACAGTTTCTTTCCGTCCGATTCCTCGAAGCGCGTCCAACTGTTCTTGCGCGTGACAGTTACCCGCATGCGCGGCGATTGGAGCCTCACCTCATCGTTGGTTGCCTGCATGGTCCATTGCACCGCCGGCCCACTCGTTTTGTTTACGATGAATTGTGGCTCTTGCGGAATGGACGCGGTGGGCGAGTAGGTGACGTGGACGATCGAATCCGAGCAAAATTGAATGCGCATCACTCCGGTCTTCATCGAGATCAACACGCCGTCGGCCTGCCTTTTGACCGTGCCCACGGGATTGATTGGGGTCCACTGCGCGTGAGCGGACGGGTTCAACGCCAGAAACGAAATGAGGAATAGCACGACGCAAAGATTTCGGCGAACTGTGCGCATGGAAATGGAATACCTCGCTTAGAACTCGAAGACGCCAGCCACTTTACACCGAGAGGACCAATTGAGACGAGAGGGTGTTGGTGGCAGTGTAGCGGAAACGCTCAGGACGGCGTGCATGCGGAAAGAGGAGGCGAATCAGCTGGTTACTGCACTTGGACGGTGACGGTGGCGGTGGTGCGGCCGTAGGAGTTGGTGGCGTTCAACGTATACGTTGTTGTGGCTGCGGGATTTACAACCACGCTCGTACCACGGAGCGTGCCTACCTGGGTGCCTACGGAGGGATTGATGAACAAGTAGGAAGCGTCGCTGGCGCTCCAGGTTAAGGTGACCGCAGTGCCGGCGGATACAGTGGTTGGTGCTGCCGTGAAGCTGGTGATGACCGGCGCGGCACCGGTGGGAACGTTGCCGGAATCGATTTCCGTGGGCATCTGGACGACTTCAAAATCCGATCCGACCACGGTGGTTAGATTGTGCAAATCGTCGTCGTCCCAACGGGTGTCGGCAGTGCCGGTGACGTAAATGGCGCTGCCATTGTCAGCGAGGATTAGGCCGTACGTTTTCATCGCCGTCAGGATCACCTGATTTTCGGCCGAAAAACCTGAGATATCGAAACTGGCTTTCAGGCGGATGCGCATGCCCATGGGGATCGGCGATCCACCGTTAGTTTGGGCCCAATGAGTGGCCGGCGAAACGAAGGCAGCCCAGGTGTTTGGCACGGTGAAGCGCAGCGCGTGGTTGATTGCCCCGGCGGATACTTCGTCGTAGCGCACTAGCCCCGGAAGAATAGGCAAGCCCGCTGCGTCCGCGGAAGTCCAAGTGTAGATACGGTTGTTGTAATTCTGCAGGTCCCAAACGGCGCTGTTGTTCGCCGACCACTGGCCGCCGCTGTAGGCGCCTTCCCACACTTCGTACAACCAGCAGGTGTTTCGGTCCGCCACCAACACGTGATGATCGGAGCCGCCCTCGATGGGAGCATCGGCGGGAAACGGCATGGGCATCAAGTCACTCTGCGATGAGTCCGCGAGAGTCATGGTCACTAACGGAGTGACTGAGGAATCGACGACGATGTACGGAATTCCGTCGCCGATGCTGTCGAAATCGGGATGCAGCGTGGTGCTCGCGCCAATGTAATTAATGATGGTGGACGAATTGGGATCGACCGGGGCTGACGAAATGTCTTCGTTCCAAGGATTGTTACCGGGGAACGGAACGAAACCGTTGAAGCTGGCCTCGGCACCGAGGCTCATGCCGCTGCAAGCTGATGGGGTGCCTGTGCTCGTCAGTGTGACCGTCGCGTTGCTTGTTACCGAACCCGCATCATTTGTGGCGGTCAGCGTGTAAACCGTGGTCGCGGATGGCGAGACGGCGGTTGAGCCGCTCGCGGTGGAGGATGTGAACCCGCCGGGACTGATCGCGATGCTGGTCGCGCCGCTGGTGGCCCAGTTCAGCGTGCTGCTCGCTCCTGCACTGATACTGGCAGGGCTCGCGGTAAAGGAGGTAATCGTTGGTTCTGTGGTGGGCGCCACTACGGTGACCGTGGCGGCGCCGGTTACGGAACCGGCGCTGCTCGTGGCCGTCAGCGTGTACGCGGTGGTTACCGATGGCGATACGCTGGTCGAGCCGCTTGCTGCGGCCGACGTGAACCCGCCGGGACTGATCGCGATACTCGTCGCGCCGCTAGTGCTCCAGCTTAGCGAGCTGCTCGTTCCCGCGGTGATGCTGGAAGGATTGGCGGAAAACCCACTGATCGTTGGGACGATGTCGGGATTCGCGGGTGGCGGTTTCGTTACGCCGGCACAGCTTGCGAGGAGCATGGCCAAGACCACGAGAGCCAGGAGTGCGAGAAGATGGAGTTGCAGCGAAGCACGAAACGCGAGTCGAGCAGAAATGCCCCAGCGCCTGAGTTGTTCACGTTTGGCACACACCGCCATGCCAACCAGCCTACGGGCGTTCGGTGCGGGCTCGCTACTGGTCAAAGGGACAGGATTGGGCCACTGTCGCGGCGCAGTGACCTAAGCGCATCCCTGTGTAACAAGGTCGATCCCAGAGACACCCTTTATCCTCATGTCCATATACGCTAAATATAGACACACGAACGACTTGATACTTGTTATCCAGCAAGGAGATCGAACATGAACGTCAGCTTTACAGGCAAGCAGGAAAAATACATAGCTTCACAAATAAAATCCGGCGACTACCAAAACGCCAGCGAAGTTGTGCGAGACGCGCTGCGGCTACATGAGTTCTACCGTCAGGTGGTCATTCAGGAATTAAGGGCTGAAATCGCAAAAGGCTGGGACGGTCCTACTAGCTCCAGATCTGTAGGCGACATCATCAGACAGAAACAGCAGGCGTAACATGCCCGCAAAAATCAATCGCTACGGGCTTTCGGCGCCCGCCGATCGAGATCTGAGCGAGATACGGCATTCGAATACGGCAGGCAGCAAGCGGTGACCTACCTGAAGATAATTGAAGAGACATTCCGCATTCTGGTCGATGGGCCGGTGATGGGCCGCAGACGCAACGAAATCCGCCACGGATTGAGGAGTGTCGTCTGCCAGCAGCATGTGATTTTTTATGTTTTGAAGGCAGAGCGGATCCGCATCGTCCGCGTGATGCATGGAAACCGTGATATTCCCAACCACTTTTAGATCAGACCATGGCACGAGTCCCGATCATCAAGACCTGACGGCCTTGTACCCAGGGCTACATCAAATCATCGAGCCTTAGCTTTTTCACCGTCCACGCCCCGCTGGCGGTGTCCGTGGAGTAATTTGTGATGTCAGTTGGTGTGAAAGTAGCTGAGAGCGTAACGGTGTCAGTTCCCTTCCACCCAGCCTGAAATTCTTTGTCGACAAACTGCGCGTCGTAGGTTTCGTTTTGCGCCTTGAGCGCCTCGCACAGACCGAACAGCGAGCGTGGGTTGCGTGGGTTGCGCGCCAGATCGGCGCGGAAAACCTTTTCGGCGTCCGCGGCCTTGCCGCTCCGCAGCAAGACTGCACCCAGCGATTCGCGCACCGGGAAAAACCAGTCTGGTGGTTCGCTGTAGTTAAGTGAGTCTTGAACGGCGATAGCCTCGCTCAGTCGTGCGGCGGCGCTTGCTGCATCCTGTTTCGCCAGCGCGATCTTGCCTGCCAAAACGTTCTCGGCGATTTTCCGAATATCTTTGACTTTGTTGTTCACCGGCGGGTCGAATATCTCGTCCGGAGAGGTCTGGCGCTCGGTATCAGCCACAATCTTGTATTCCGCCTCGGCTTCGGCAGTCTTCCCTTCTCCGGCCAGCGCCATGCCGCGAGCGAAGTGCCAGTAGAAAGTGGCAGCCTTCATCGCCGGATCGGGTTGCGGGAGTTGCAGAATCTTATCCCACTTGTGAAAACGAATCTCGACGGCGATCGGCACAATCATGAAACTTTCCAGTGGCGGCATATTCTTCACCGCTGGTCCTACATGGGCTGCCAGCATCGCGCTGGCGCTACTTGCGGCAACGTAGTCGCCATCCATGCTCGCCGCCATAGCGATGAAATGCAGATTGTGGCTGTAATACATCAATGGATACACGCCTTGCGCGCCGCTGGCCTGAATGTAAGCCCGGTCGGCTGCAGCGGCCTGCTGGTTGGTCTTTACCGCCGCGTCGAAATCGCCGGTTCGAACATAAATGTGTGCGGGCATATGGACCAGGTGACCGGCGGCCGGCGCGAGCGAAGCCAGCTGATTCGCTCCCGCTAAGGCGCGCTCGGGATTGGGAGACGCCTCGACGGCGTGGATGTAGTAATGAACGGCGCCCATGTGATTCGGGTCGCGGCGGATCACCGATTCGAGGGTCGCGATGATTTCATCGGTGCCGGGCGCGGCGGTGCCGTCGGAATGCCAGAGCGCCCACGCGTTGAGATCCATGGAAGATTCGGCAAAGAGCGTGGCCGCGTCCAGGTCGTCCGGGAAACGCTTGACCACTTCACGCATAGAATCGCGATAAATTTCGCCGGCCTTGCGGCGGTCGGCTTTGGGGTCCGCGGGAAACCGCTGGGCCATCGCCTGAATGTAGGCCTGCTCGCCCAGAGTAGCCTTCGGCGCAAGCGCAACGGCCTTTTGAATGGCCTGGTACCCTTGTTGGAATCGCGCGTCATCGCTGTCCGGATCGTTGTAGTTTGGACCGAGCGATTCGGCCACGCCCCAGTAGGCCATCGCCAGGCTGGGATCGAGCTCCGCCGCGTGCTGGAAGGAGCGCGCCGCTTCCTCGTGGTTGAAGGCATAAATCAGCCGCAACCCCTGATCGAAAAATTCCTGTGCTTGAGGGTTGCTGGTGGTGACGGGATGGTGCAGATTGCCCAGGCCCGGCATCAGAGTCACAGGCTTCGCCGAGCTTTGCGATTCGTGCTGCTGGGCCGTCGCCGCTCCGCATATTAAGAGCAGTACCAGGATCGATCCGAAAAGTTTCACGCGAGTAGTCCTCCTGTGATGGCGATTGAGCTGTAATTTTCGGGTCCGATGCCAATATCTGGAGGAAACCTTACGGCGGACGACGCGGCATGTCAACATTGGTTAGTTACGCCTGCTGATTCGGTTTGATTTGCTCACTTTAAAGGAAAGCGTCGAGTGAGTGGCACGACGCACGTGACGATTTCCGGATTCATGCCAGCGGTGCGAGCGTCGGAACGCCTAACAAAGAGAAACGTGGCGGAGCCGGACAGTGGAGTATTCGTCGCACATCAAGTTACACAATTGTGAAACCTGAATGGATTAGCTTCCGTCCATCGCATTGGTCGGTGACACACAGCCCAGAGGTGGCAACCGATGCGAATACTTAACGTAGCAATATTGTTAGCAATCTTGACCTGCGCAGCACAAACAGCGCCGGCCCAGACTGTTCCGCAAAACGCATCACCCGCGCCTAACACCACCCCGCAATCGACATTGTCCGTTCCCGCGGGGACTGCTGTGGAATTGGCGCTGACCAGTCCTATCTTGAGCAGGACGGCCAAGGCCGGGGAAAGCGTCTATGCCGAGACAGCCTTTCCGGTAGCGGTGAACAACCAAATCGCGATTCCGCCGGGCACGTACGTCGAGGGCCAGATCGATTCGATGACACGGCCGGGCTGGCTTTCACCCCACGCCCAGTTTCAGATTCACTTCACGAAGATCATTTTTGCCAATGGCTATACGGTTATTCTTCCCGGTCCGCAAAACGTAACCACTGCGCAGCAGCCCTTTCCGCAGATGTCCGCTGCGCCGTCGGAAGCGCCACAGGGTCCCACCGGCGATGTGCTCGCGGCGGTGGCCAGCCCCTACGTGGATGTCAGCTCTTCCAGCGACGTCCTTCTCGACAATGGCTCGCAACTCGAGATGATTCTGCAAGTCCCGCTTCCGTTGCTCGCGGACCGCGTTGCCGCTGCTGCGCATATGGCGACTCCCGAGCAGCTTCCTCAGTTCAAATCGGCGACGCTGTGCCGCCCAACCTACGGCACGCCAGGTTCGCCAGACACGGTCATCCCCGGAACGCCCGGCACACCGCCCACGGTTATCCCGGGAGGGCCAGGCATGCCAGACACGGTGATACCGGGAACGCCCGGCACACCTTCAACGACTATTCCCGGCAGTCCGAGTACGCCGGGTACGGTGTGTCCCGGCCCGCCGCTGGTGACATCCAACCCAAAGGTGCCAGATCACAAAGAAACCTTCCAAATTAACGCTCCGGCCCGAGTGGCTGCACTGCAACTGCCCGCGGGAGTCTATCAAGTCACCTGGGCAGGTTCGGGTCCGTCGGTACAAGTGGAAATACTGCAGAACGGGAATCTAGTGATTAGCGCGCGCGCACGAGTCGTTGTCTTAGACCGAGAAGCCCCGAGTGACTTGTCAGGGACGGGCGCCACTTCGGATGGTTCGGTCTTTTTGCAGTCACTCCGGTTTGCGGGCCAGTCTTTTGCACTTTATTTCGATCAAGGTGGTACGTAAAGTATTCCGCAGGCCGCCGGCAAATGACTTAGCGGCGAGTTACAAACACCAACAACTCTGCACAGTTCCTGTCCAAAAAAAGGAGAGATGATTATATGCGATTGCTCGCTCTGGTGGGACTCTTGGCAGCCTCAGCATCGTGGGCCCAACAGCCCGCTCCAAATTCTCAGCAATCCCCTTCCCAGGTTCAGACGCACGGGGCGCCAGCCGATGCTTCCCGGCAGACCATCACCATTCCGGCTGGAACTCGAATTCCCGCAAAGCTCGCCAGTCCGGTTACCACCAAATCGGGGCGGCCAGGCGACACGGTCCGCGCAGTCACCACGTTTCCAGTGACCGTGGATACTCAGTTGGTAATTCCCGTGGGGACTTACATCGAGGGTGTAATCGACAAAGTGAGTAGGCGAGGACCGCCGGGCCCCGTCTTGCTAATGCACTTCACTCGTCTTCTCTACGGCAACGGTTATAGCGCACCAGTCGACGCCACCAACACCCAGGCCAAAGTGTTCCGTCCCAGCGAAAGCTCTCCGAATTCCTCTGCCGCGCCCTCCCCAGTCACATTGGCAAGCCTCTGGAACTCGTCGCTGGCGTTAAACCAATCTCCGGCGCAGATGTCTCTGCCGCCACTTCCCCCGCCGCCCGCGCCGCCGTCACACATGGGGTTGGCAATCGGGGTCGTGGTGGGTGGTGTGGTTGCCGGAGTCGTTGCGATTGTGCTCGTCGCTAAACACGGCGTCGGCTTGAGCAATAGCATACTTTTTGACACCGGCTGGCAATTCGAGATGGTGCTGCAAAGCCCGCTTTCGGTGGACGTGGCCAGCGTCGCCGCGGCCGTCAACGCCTCTAGCACACAGTAATCAGCAGACAATTGCCCGTAGTGCCGATGTCCTGCCTCAGCTGGAAATGGAGAAAGCGGTCATCCGTTAAGATAAACGGAGCGAACACATGAAGAAGCAACGGAAGCACTACACGCCGGAACAGAAGGTTGCCATTGTGAGGCGGCATTTGGTGGAAGGAGCGCCGATCTCGAATCTGTGTGACGAACTGGGGCTCCACCCGACAGTGTTATACCGCTGGCAGAAGGAGTTCTTGGAGAACGGAGCCGCGGCTTTTCAGCAGAGAGGGCGGACCAACCATCAGGCCGAACAGGAACGAATCGCATATCTGGAGAACAAGATCCAGACGAAGGATGAGGGGTTCAGGCGGCGCTGGCACCTACGGTCTTCATGAAATCCAGAATCATGTGAACGACGGCCTCATCGCCGATCGCGGTATTGATCATGGCGTGGTAGATGGCGCGGTCGGGCCATTCGACGCGGAAATACTTCTGGATGAAATCGGCGCGCTCGCGATCGACGGTATCCACGAGCTGCTGGGCTTCTTTCTCACTTTTGCCGCGAGCCAACAGGCGCCGCACTTTATTTTCTCTGGGAGCGTAAAGAAACACGCGCAGCGTGTCCGGGCGGTCCCTGAGAAAATGCTGCGATCCCCTTCCGACGATGACGGAGTTTCCGGTCTTCGCGGCGTGCTGAACGACCCGTTCCGTAATCTTCAAAATGCTTTCGCTGTCCACCACGTTGAGCTTGTGCGCGTTGAGGCTGCCTTCATAACTTCCGCGCAAAAAGGATTTGAAGAGCCGGTAGTAGAGCGGATCGGTGCGTTCCTCGCGACCCTCGACGACGGCTTTGGGGCAATTCGCAAGCCTGGCGATCTCCTCGGTCAGCAACTGATCCCAAAGCTTCCAGCCCAGCTGCGTGGCAAGCAGTTGAGCGATTTCGCCCCCGCCGCTTCCGTACTCGCGTTCAATCGTGACGATTTTGATCATGTGGTTCCCTACCCTAGCCTGATTATTCGCTGCCCGCCATCCTATTGCATATCATTGCACTTCGCTTACTCCACCGCCACATGCCCGCCACCACCGGGATCATTCTTCTTCAAAACAAAAGTCAGAAAGAACATGATCGCCGCGCCCACGGCAAGAACCATGAAAGTATCGATGTAGGCCAGGCTGGCGGCCTGCGCCTGCACGTCCTGGTAAATCCTGGCAACGGCCCCCATTTGCGCCTCATGCGCGACTCAATCCGGAGTGAGCCAAGCGCTGGGCAAGACCGTTCGCCGAATTCTGGAAATTGGGATTGTCGGGCCGGGCGTATTCGACCAGCCTTGCCTGATGGAATTGCGAGCGGCGCGCAATCAACGTGGTGACCATCGAGGTTCCCACGCTGCTGCCCATGTTGCGCATGAAATTGACGATTCCGGCGACGGCATTGTTCTTCTCCGGCGAAATTCCGATGTAGGCCACCAGCGTAATCGGCACGAACAGGAACCCCAAACCAATCACCTGGGCGATGCGCAGCCACGTGGCGGCACTGAAGCTGATCTGCAAGTCAATCCGCTTGGTGGAATAGAACATGGCGATGGACAAAGCAAGCCAGCCGAAGGCGATCAGGTAGCGCGCCTGGATCTTCGTGGTCAGTTGGCCCATGATGGGCATCTCAAACAGCAAGACAAGGCCTCCCGCCGAAAGCGCAAGTCCCGGCCAGTTGCGAGGTGTAGCCCAAAAGCGTCTGCAGGAATTGCGGCATCAGGACCAGGCTGCTGAACAACATGATTCCCAGCATGAACATCATCAAGTTCGCGCTGGCGAAGTTGAAACTCTTGAACATGCGCACGTCGATGATCGGAGCCTTTTGAAACCACTCCCAGATCACCAGCGAGATCAGGCACACGGCCGCGACGACGACCAGAGTCGTGATGAAGTGCGACCCGAACCAATCGTCTTCCTGGCCCTTGTCGAGCAGCACCTGCAACGCGCCGACGCCCAGAGCCAGCAGAGCGATGCCGATGTAGTCCAACTTGACGCCGGCCGCCTTGAGCCGCGCCAAATAGGGCGGATCTTCGACAAAGCGCCGCACCAGAAACCATGTGACTATGCCGACCGGAATATTGATGAAAAAAATCCACCGCCAGGAATAGTTGAAGGTGATCCAGCCGCCCAGGGTTGGCCCGATCGTGGGCGCCATGATGGCCGTGATGCCGTACAGCGCAAACGCCAAGCCGCGCTGTTGCGGCGGAAATGTGTCCGCCAGAATGGCCTGCGCCATCGGCTGCAGCCCGCCGCCGCCCGCGCCTTGCAGCACGCGGAAGAAAAGAAGAAGCCCGAGACTCGGCGCGAACCCGCAAAGCAAGGAACTCACGGTAAAGACGCCCAAACAGATCATGAAAAAGCGCTTGCGTCCCAAGGCGCCGGCGAGCCAGCCGCTGATCGGCAGGATGATGGCGTTCGAGACCAGATAGGAGGTCAGCACCCAGGTGCTCTGGTCGTTGCTCGCGCCCAGATTTCCGGCCATGTACGGCAGGGCCACGTTGGCGATGCTGGTGTCGAGGACCTCCATGAAGGCGGCCAGCGCCACGACAACGGCAATCAGCCAGGGATTGTATTTGGGCCGCCAAACGTCCTGGTCGAGGGTGAGAGCGGCGGAACTCATTGGAGGTATACGTCCGGCACGACGTTCATGCCGGGGCGAAGCTGGCGATCGCGATTCTCGCCCGGCTCGAGAACGATCTTTACCGGAATCCTCTGCACAATTTTCACGTAGTTGCCGGTGGCATTCTCCGGCGGAAGCAAACTGAAGAGCGGGCCGGTTGCCCCGGCGATGCTGTCCACGTGGCCCTTCAAGGTCCGGCCGCTGGAATCCACGTGGATTTCCGCTTTCTGTCCGACGCGCATGTGCCTGAGCTGCGTCTCTTTGAAATTGGCGGTGACCCACACTTCATCGAGCGGCACCACGGTGAGGAGTTGCTGCCCGGGTTGAACGTTCAAGCCCGACGACCACCGTCTTGTTCACTTCGCCGGTGACCGGCGCAACGATTTTGGTGTATTGGAGATTCAGCTGGGCCTGCTCGAGCAGCGCGCGCTTTTGCTCCACATCGGCGATCGCCGCGCGCACGCGAGCCCGGGTGGACGACACCTGCTGCGGCCCGGTCTCCGCGGATTGGTGATTCGCATCCGCCTGCGCCAGGCGGCTCCGGGCCTGCTGCACGAATTGTTGCGCGGCGGACTCATTGGCGCTGGGCTGCCGCGACCGCCGCGGTGCTGGATTTGGCCGCGGCCAATGCCTGATCGTAAATCTGCTCGGACACTTCCCGCTTGTCGACCAGCAGCTTGTAGCGGTGGAGATCGTCTTGCGCCTTCACATCGTTCGCCTCGGCCTCTTCCAGTTGGGCATGGGCGGCGGTGAGCTGCCTCTCGGCGGCGATGACTCCGGCGTTCGGCGTTTTCGATGTCCGACGCAGTGAACTTCAGCTGGCTCGAGGTGTTCACCGAAGTAATGGGAACCGTGATATTCAGCGATTGGGCGGTCGCTTCGGCGCTGGCCAGATTGGCTTGCGCCTGCGCGACCGCAACCTCATAGTCTTTCGGATCGATCTCCACCAGCACGGTCGCCTTGCTGCACCCACTGGTTGTCGTCCACGTTGACCTTCACCACGTAGCCGGAAATACGCGCGCTGACCGGATACAGGTGAACATCCGCCTGGGCGTCGTCGGTGGATTCATAGCTGCTGAGGTAGCGCCACAGAAACACGCCGCCGACGAGCACCACCAAGACGACGATCACAATCACGATGTTTCTGCGGCGCTTGGGATTCCGGTACGCCGGCGGCGCATACGCTCCGTGTCTGTCAAGGGCGACGATTCGATCGGGGATTCTTTGCCTGCGCTCCAGGCGCCGAACGGGGTGGGTTCTCGTCCGCCATGTTCATTTTCCTTTGAAATATTCCTTGACGCCCTCTTCCGCGACGCCCAGAGCGCGAGCCAGGGAAATTTTTGCGAAATTGTAGTTGTAGAGACTCGAGATGTACTGTTCGTGGGCGCTCGCCACCGCCTCTTGCGATTGCACCACTTCCACGGTATCGGTGACGCCCGCGCTGAAACGATCGCGCGACTGGGCCAGCGTCTTCTTCGGCCAAATCAATGTTGCTGCGCGCCACGTTGACCTGATCCGCCGACGACTGCAGGTTCAGCAGCGCGGTGCGAACGTCGGAGTCGATCTGCGCGCGCAGATTGTCCAGGCGCTCGCGGCTCTGTTCGAGTCTCGCATCGGCCTGCAAAATGTCACCGTGAACGCTGCCTCCCTGAAAGATCGGAATCGACAGCGTTCCGCGCACGTCGAAGACCTGCGTTGCCGTCGAGGGATGCGCGCCTCCCGTGCCATAGTCCGCGTTAAAGGCAAGCGACGGGAAATAGCCGGCCACCGCGGCCTTGCGGGAGAATTCCGCGGCGCGCACGTCGGCCATCGCCGCCTGGTAATCGGAACGCGAAGCGTATGCGCGTTTCAGAGCCTCATCCACGGTGATGCCCTCGAACGGCTGGTAGGGCGACTTGTCCGTCAATTCGAATTCCTGCCCGGGAGCCAAGCCGATCACGCGCGCCACGGTCAGCTTCTGGATGGCGAAGTTGTTCTTCGCTTGAATCAACTGCTGCTGCCGGGTTTGCAGCTCCACCTTGGCGCGCAGTCCGTCGATGTCCGGCGAGGTGCCGGCGTTCACCTGGTCCGTTGCTTGATCGTAGAGCGCCTGCGCCGTCTTCACTTGCGCTTCCGCCGTTTCGATGCGGGCCTCGTCGGCGATGGCCTGCAAATAGGTATAGCCCACGGCCAGCACAACGAGATCGCGCGCGTCCTTATAGGTATATTCGGCGGACTTCAAGCTCTGGCTGGCCGCGCGCGTGGCGTTGATCGACTTCCAATCGAACAACGACTGCGTCACGCTGACGCGCGCGTCAAAATAAGAAAAAGGGCCAACGGACGGCGGGATTTTGATTCCAGCGAAGACTGCTAAAGCCGAGCTCGGCGAGATTGATCTCCGAGTCCGCCACATACGGGCGCCGCCGTCACGTGCGGCAAGAGAGCGCTCAATTGCTCCCAGCGCTGTCCGCGGGCCGATCGGATGTCTGCATTCGAGAGGAGCAGTCCGAGATTTTGTTTCAATCCGCGGTCGATGGCGTCCTGCAACGAAAGCGGCATCACTCCCGGAACGAGCTTTGCCGGCACGCTGCCCGAGAACGGGCTCACTCCGAGGGTTCCGGGTATGGCTTGGCCCGGCGGCTGCTAGGTGCTGTCTCGGTTTGCGCAAGGGATGTCGCCGCTCCGCACAAACAAGACTCCGGCCAGCAGGAACGTGCGGCCGGGTCCGTAACTGAGTCTCACAAGAGCCTCCTTGGCCGCGAATTCCTGCTGCGGCGCTGCCGAGGTGGAAACATCCTAGCCCGGCCCTTTATTTTGGGCAACCGGTATCTGCCGGGAAGAGCATTCCCACTGAATAACGCCGCAGCAGGAGTCTGCGTTCGATGCTCTTGGCGAAGTTCGGCGTCTCTTCGCAGTTATGAGAGTCCGAACTGCTGCTTCGCTTATTTTCCTGCGAGCCGCAGAATGAGCGGGGATGATTCGGAACTGTATAAACGTTCGACTAGCGCAGCCCGGTGGATCAGCACCTCGTGTTGATTCAGCGAGCCTTTCTCCGTAATTTCGCGCGCATCAAGCGAAGGCGGCTCTTCCAAAAGCATGGCGCGCGTAACTCGCTTGGAGCTGCCCGTAGCTTCTGCCGCGAAGCTCTCTAAAAGCTCGTACAATTTTGCGCGGACCGATTCGTGCCCCAGAATTTCGGCCCACGGCAAAACGGGTGACAGCTTTGGATGAAGAGAGCAACATGCATGGCGGTCCGCAAAGATCAAGATCCCAACCTCATCGCGGCCGCGGCCCGTGATCACTACATCGCGAACGAAAGGGGCGAAATGGTTGAGGATTCTTGCTCGCAGTGGGCCAACACTGACCCAAGTGCCAGTGGCTAGCTTGAAGTCCTCGGAAAAGCGACCGTCAAAAATGAAACCCTGATTGACATCGGCGGAATCGACAAAGCGCACCGCGTCCCCAAGCCTGTAGAAGCCTTCTTCGTCGAAAGCCTGCTGGGTGCACTCCGGCTGGCGCCAATAGCCTGACGTGATGTTCGGACCACGGACACGCGCTTCCAATTTTCCTTCTCGCGGAACGAGTTTGAGCTCGACGCCGGGAATGGGAATCCCGATGTGACCTGCGCTGTCGGTCTCCCAGGTAGCCGTAATGGCCATGGGGGCCGTCTCGGTAGCGCCCAGTCCGGTGACCATCACTACACGCTCGCCACAAGTTTCGAGTGCGAGTGCCCGGTATGCATCCCAAATAGGTTGCGGTAAACCGGCTGCGGCGTAGAACAGCAGCTTCACGCGGCTGAAGAATGTTTCGCGAAGCTTTCGATCGGCGCGGAAAGCCGGCAACAAATCCTCATAGCCTTTGGGAACGTTGAAGTAAATAGTGGGCGCTATCTCGCGCAAATTGCGAACGGTCTCTTCGATGAACTCAGGGCCGGGCTTTCCGTCATCGATGTAGAAGGTGCCGCCATTGTAGAGAGCTATTCCCACATTGTGGTTTCCGCCGAAGGTGTGGTTCCAGGGCAGCCAGTCCAGTAGAACCGGAGGCTCGTCCTGCAAGAAGCAGAAAACTTGCGCAATCATCTGCTGGTTGGAGCAGAGCATGCGGTGGGTGTTGATGACCGCCTTCGGCGAGCCCGTCGAGCCGGAGGTAAAGAGAAACTTTGCTGGGGTGTCCGGGTCGAGTCGGCGGTGGGCAGCTTCAACGGCTGCCGTTGGCGGCGTGGCCAGGAGATCGGAAAAGAGAGTCGCCTTCTGCAATCCGGGTGCCGCACTAGCGACAACCAATTCCGTATCGCCGGTGACCGCGACTTCGATGGCACGGCGATACTTCTCCCCGTTTGAAACGAAGACCAAGCCTGGCGTCAAAATGCTGAAGCAATGACGTAGTTGCGCCAAATCGCTCGAAACGAGCGAATACACAGGTGAAATATGAGCGGTAGGAATTCCGACATGCTGTCCTGCGAGCATCAACAGCAGATGCTCGATACTGTTCTCCGAAAGGATCACTGGTGGGCGGTTGGAAGAGAGCCCACGATCGAGCAGAGCCTGGCCGATGCTTCGCGCCGCGGCCAGAACTTGCGTGTAAGTACGTTGGCGCCATCGTCCGGATTCATCTCGCTGGGCCACGCAGATTCTTGTGGGAGCGACTTCTGCCCAATGAGTGATGCGATCGGTGAGAACCTTTGGGTAGGGATCGAGCGCCTCGACTGGGCGGATGAGTATCTCGCCGCCGGCAAGATTGACGACCGATGCTCCGGAAGTCCGGAGGAGCACCTGGCGGACGCGGTCGTTTCCACCGGCGGATCGCATGCGCAAGCCGTCCTTACCTTGGATGATTCCACAGCTCCAGCATGATATCAGCAGGCGTTTTCGAAGCGGAGGCGTATCCCCAACAGGGGGCTGCGCAACAGCGGCCTCGGGGGATGGCCGTTGCGAAACAGTTGCCAAGCACCGTAAACTGGGCGAGTTCTAAACAACGCGCCCGTAGCTAGATTAAGCACGTTAGTCGCCAGCTGGCACAATAGGAATGGAAGCGTTGGTCAGTTTCCGATTAGCCGACTGATCAGGGGGTTAGCGTACATCCGGAAGGCCTTCGTGAGGAATCCAGCCGCGCTCTCGGGATATGTGGGCCCAGCAGCATATAAGTCGTTTCGCCAAGGCGGGCTGCTCATGCCGACTTTCCTGCCACCGGTTACAGATGCGTGGCGACGATTCTTTGCCGAGGAGGATTCAATTCGTAGTCGCTTAAATGAGACCGCTGCTGCTGAGAAAACTTCAACGGCATCAACTCGCGATTAACGCAAACCGGACATGTGCGGCTATCCTGAGAAACACTCGCGACAAACGGATATAATCTATCCACATGATCTCTGCTTCCTACAGACCGCGAAAGAAGTTCATGGAGTTGGCTATCTCGGAAGCTAAACGCGCCGGTGACCGAGGCGACTATCCAATTGGCGCGGTCATTACACGTCTTATGGGCAGGCGCGAAGTGGTCATTGCCAGCGCCGGTAACCGTGTAAAAACTTCGGGATCAAGCATCAAACACGTAGAGTTGGAAACGCTCAAATACGTATCAAGCGGCTATGGCCGCTACCTGCCCGACTTCGTCCTTTACTCCACGCACGAGCCCTGTGCCATGTGCGCGGGTGCCTGTGTGTGGTCTAGAATTGGCGCGGTCGTCTATGGTGTTTCCCAAGAAGACATCGCCGCTTATGGTCGCAAGCGCGGTACGGAAGACTTCAAGTGGCGAGCTTGTCTGATCCCCTGTCGGTTCGTCTTCGAGAAGGGGAATCACCCCATCCCTGTTATCGGCGGTTTTCTCCGACAAGAATGCCAAAAACTGTTCAGTTATAAGACTGTACATCGCTGACTGATGCGACCTGGATTTCCCACCACTTTCAATGGGCTCAATGCACCACTAACCGGAAATTAGCCCGCCACCACCATGAAACCGGCGTTCTGCCGTTCTAAATTATTGGCGGCGAACCGCGTCCATCAATCAACTGATTTATGGACGCTGGGCGCGGCGCTCTAACCCGCTTTGATTGCTTCACCGGCAGAGGCGCGATTTGATAAGGTTTCTTGGACAAGACCGCGTGAACAACCCAGCTCTTCAGAGATCTCGCGTAGGGAGCGCCCCTGCACCCGCAGACGGCCAATCCTAGCGACATCCACCGTGGCACGCGGGCGTCCTAGCGTTTTACCCTTCGCTCTGGCGTTACGCAATCCGGCTCGGACACGTTCGGCAATTAGGCTGCGTTCCAGTTCGGCCACTGCACCTAGCACAGTGAACACCATTTTTCCGGTGGGCGTCGTGGTGTCCATTTGCTCGCTGAGGCTGACGATGCTATACCCAGCGCGCTAAGGGTTTCCAGTGCTCGGAGCAAGTGGGACAGTGACCGTGCAAAGCGATCAAATCGCCAGACGGCCACGACATCAAAGCATCTCTTCTGCGCGTCAGCCATGAGCCGGTTCAACTCGGGCCGGGAATCCTTCGCACCGCTCACCCCGTCATCAATCTACGCGCCTACCATGTCCCATCCGCAAGCCTCCGCGAATTGCTGGAGCTCCCGCGTCTGTAGCGTCACGTCCTGGCCGTGATTAGTAGTGGACACCCGCGCGTACACAGCTACCCTAGTTGTGCTCACGTCCGTTTCCTCTTGGGCTTTACCTTCGGGCCGGGCTTCTGCGCTATCGCCACGTTCCGCCCCTTGGCGATGTCCGCATCGTTCCATCGCCAGAGCGTGTGGCCACCACCCATAGGAACGGCTATCGCGGGCCGAATCAGTTCCAGGGCTAGCCAGCGATTAAGTGTTCTGAACCCTATGCCAATTTTCTTAGCTGCCTGCTCAGTGCTATAGGTCTTTTTCACTTTTCCCTCAGTTCCGGCCCTATAGGGCCATCAATTCCACTTCCAAGCGTCCCAGACAATCGCGCACATTGTTTCGGCATTCCTTGGCGAGCCGTCCGAAGTCGGGCCCGTTTCCGTTCCCACCCTCCGCGTGCCACACCTTATCCAGATAATCCGCGATCTCTGCGGCCATTCCATAGCTTGAGAAGTCTATCGGCAGGCATCGGCTAAGGAATCGCGGCTCTAGTCCGCCAGTTGAAGTACACGTGAACACAAACACGGTTCCCTTCGGCGCGCCCGTTGAATCAAGTTTAGAAAGTAGCGCTAGCTGCGCAGCCTTAGACGCGGAGTCCACTTCATCAATTAGAACGAAGTGCATCCCACCCATCAGTGGGACGTGCTGGCATGTCCGGCATATCGCTTCGAGATTCTCAATGTTGCACTTCTGCGAGCCTAGGTGGTGAAATTCCGCTCCCACCTCATGGGCCGTCGCTTGCGCTATCGAAGTCTTGCCCACTCCCGTAGGCCCAAAGAATAGAAACGAACAAGGGTAGGGATTCGCCACAAACTTTGCCAGCACTCGCTTGGCTTTGGGAAGTCCTACAAACTCGCCTACGCTACGCGGTCTGTACTTTTCGCTCAGACGAACAGGGAATGCGAAGGAAGGGGTGGTCATAGTCCACCCCCCTTTATTGCATCCGTCTGCGAGGTGTGGAATACAGTCGTGGTCCACGGTTGGCGGAACAATGACAGTTTCCTTCGGAGGGCACCAGGCCCTAGAATTCGTTGATGCGTATCGCAATCCTATCCGACATCCATGGGAATCGGACGGCGTTTGAAGCGGTCCTGGCGGATCTGCGACAAACCTCACCCGACTTAATTTTCCACGGTGGTGATCTCGCAGATGCTGGTGCGAGCCCTGTGGAGATTGTCGATTGCATTCGCGATCTCGGCTGGCCAGGTGTAGTGGGCAACACTGATGAAATGCTTTTCCGGCCGGAATCGCTGGAAGAGTTTGCGAGCCAATCGTCGGCCCCGCCATCCCTTTGGGCGGCGGTCCGTCAGATGGCGGCGGTGACCCGTACCATGCTAGGAGAGGATAGGATCGCGTGGCTGCGCGGCCTGGCGCGCGTTCAGATTCAAGGTCCGATGGCGCTGGTGCACGCCAGTCCCGAGACTGCTTGGCGAGCTCCGACACCAGAAGCAACCGATGCTGAGCTGGAATCGGTTTACGGACCGCTAGGCCAGTCGATTGCCGTCTACGCGCATATTCATCGTGCCTACATTCGGAGCGTTCGAAGTCCACAACTTCGAGAAAGGCTTGTCGCCAACACCGGAAGCGTTAGTCTTTCGTATGACGGAGATCGCCGCGCTTCCTACTTGTTGTTGGATCGGACCAGTCCGACGATCCGGCGCGTGGAATATGACGTAGAGAAGGAGCTGAAGGCTCTTTCGTCTTGTGGTTTGCCTCATGCCGATTGGATTGCGAAGAGCCTTAATACCGGCTCTCCCCAAATGCCGTAACAATCCGCTCAGGGTCCCGCGCGACAGCTATGATGCGCTTCTCGGAGAGTGAAACGCGAGGACGACGGAATTGACCGGTCCAGCAACAAGCTCAATCATTGGAATCTCGCGTGCTCCGCTTTCGCCGCGATGAGAATGGGGATGTCGGGGTCGGCGTCTTTCCAGAGGGTGAGGAAATCCTGATACGCGGCGCGGGCTTTGGCGGTGTCGCCTTGCAACGCGTAGGCGCGGACTAAGCCGAGATGTGCCAGTGCGCCGATCGGGCTGTTGCGCACAACACCGCGCCAGTCGAGGATTTTCTGAAACTTGGCAGCGGCTTCGCTACCACGATGCCCGGCCAGATACCCTTCCCCCCGAACATAGACGGGGTTCAGCTGCGCCACGAAACCTAGTTCAAACGGCGCTGCGGCTTGGCCTTCGAAAAATCGCCGCGGTTGAGCGCAAACTGTGCATCAATGGTTGGCAGGTACATGAACTGCACAAAAGTATCCTCCGGAAATCGCTTAGACGAATCATCCGCGATGCCCCGGGCTTGAGCCGAATTTCCGGCCATGACTAGCGCCAGCGCCGCGTCAAGAGGGGTCCAGCGTTCATCTTGTCCTACCGCCAGCCCGAGCGCCGACGCAGCTCGTTGTTGGACCTTCCCGACGTTGCCGACGAGAGCCTCCCCCTTTTCCCCCGCGCTTTCGGCTGAAGCAATCGCCCGGCCCGAAAGCTCCCGGGCCGTCTGCAGCCGCCCGGAATAGGCGGCCGTAAGGGCTTCGAGCGAGAGGAACCGGTGCGCGTCCGCCTTGCCCGCAGACCAGGCTACCTGCTGCGCTATTCCGGAGGTATCGTTCTGCAAGAAGGCGATCTGGTACAGAACCCCAGTGCAGGTCAGAAGAATCGAGCCCTTTCGCCTGTGCCCCTTCCGCCGTGGCCCGAGCTTCCTTCAGGCGATTCAAGTGGACACAGACCATGCCGAGCTTGGCGTATTCTAGAGCGTTCGGTTGTTCGAGGACGGCCTCGCGGGATTCCGCAAGGGCCTGGTCATATTGCCCGAACTCCTGGTAGACCGTACTCAAGTTGCCCGGCAGCGCGGCCCGCGGATAGGTCTGCGCCCAGAGTTCACTCGATCCAACCGTAAGGTGTCTTCAGGTTCTTCAAGTCCCTTGCGACAGACGAATGTTTTTCTCCGCAGCTCTGGAGTACACAGCCGCGATTGTGCGACCTAGTCTAAAAGCAATCTCTAGCGGGGGCGTGTAGCTTGATGCCAAGTCTTTTAACCGCAGATCATCTGTCCGAGTCCAGGGTTTAGCGTTGTTGCCAATGTACTGTTGCACGAGTGTCCTCCTTTGCTGAACTAAAGTGCTAGTTCTAATCGTCTCCGCGTGTCTCGTGGCGCAGGCGAGCGTCGTTCTCGTCGAGTAGTCTTCGCACAACTCTTGTCACCGCTCTTTTTGCATGAGCCGCCCTGGCACCCGGTATTTAACGCCGACGATATAGCACAGAATGGTAGACGTTGTCTGTTCACTCTTGGTTGCGATGATTCAGGGAAGGTAGAGATCTCCCGCTTCATGGCAAGAACGAGAGGCCGAAACACCCTTGATCTTGCTTGGGCCTGTTCGGGTGGAAGTTCGTTGTGTCCAGGGCCGCGGAAGCGTACGATGCAGCCGGATATCCAAATCGGGAGACCGGCTCTAACAAGGAAGGCGTCATGAACGCTACATCTGCGGGCACAATCGTGAAAAAATCAGTGGGGTGGTCCATTGCGCTCAGCGTACTAATGATCCTGGCCGGTCTTCTAGCTATCGCCGTACCTCAGGCAGCCGGAATCGCAGTGAATTTATTGGTCGCCTGGCTGCTTATTTTCAGTGGCGCGGCCCATCTGGTGTTTGCCTGGCACACCCGCAGCAGCGGCGGAATTCTCTGGGAGCTGCTGCTGGGCGTTCTCTACATTTTTGTAGGTGCCTACCTGTTGCTTCGTCCTGTGGCAGGCTTGGCGTCACTCACGCTCGCACTCGCGATCTACCTGTTTGCCGAAGGAGCCGTGGAACTTATCTTGTGGTTCCGGCTCCGCCCCACGCCGGGCTCGGGCTGGCTGCTATTCGATGGAATCATCACCCTGATTCTTGGCGTCATGATTTGGAGAACGTGGCCATCGAGCACTGAATGGGTTATCGGCACTCTTGTAGGGATTAGCATGTTCTTCAGCGGAATCTCTCGCCTGATGCTCTCTCTGGCCGCGCGCCGGATGCTCGCCAAGTTGGCTTAAGCACTCGACCCGGTGACAGGCAAATCGTTGGGTGCAAGATCGCCACCTGCTGAGCGAACAGCACGGACATTTTCGAGCGCAAGTGTCCAGATGATGGCGGTCGTCCCGAATTGCTGTTCCATGCGGGCAGACATTGAACAACGCAGGTGCGCAATAGTCGATGGCACGAGAATCGAGAGCCGAGGATCTCAGCGACAAGACGACTGTCAAGTATTGTCTTCGGGAAAAGGGAGTTTACGTCCTGTTCCGTGACGATGAGCCCTATTACGTCGGCAAAACGAAGAAGGCATTACTCTACAAGCGCATCAAGTCGCATGCTACGAAGATCAGGGACAGATATTATCATTTTTGGAAATTATTTCTCCGCGTTTGTTGTTCCCGACGCAAAGCACCGTGACGAAGTTGAAGGTATCCTCATTGCCTCGATGCCCACGGCGAACAGTGCTTCACCGAAGATAAAGAGGATTCCACTTCCGCGCGAGGTCACAAGAATGATGAGAGGGATCCGCAGGAGAAGCGCCGCATCGGACGAGTGACGGACGAACCCTGGTATCAGGGTGCAGAGTTATCCAAATGGCATCAAACACAGAACGAGGCCGCCTCTTCCAAGGGAAGTGCCGGGAAGCCCTTGAACTGCATTTTGGGAAGCGATTTCTCGCGGAAGTGAAAATCCAGATTGCCGAGAACAAATGGCAGTCGTTTGACCTCGCAACAGAAGCAAACGACATCGTCGCCGAATGCAAAGCCTTTGCGTTTACCGCTTCAGGCAATAACCCATCGGCCAAAATCACGACTCTCAGAGAAGCCGCCCAGTATCTTCGAGCCGTGCCGGGTTCGCGAGCACGCTTACTCATATTGAAACGGGACGTTCACCCCACCAGAGGCGAGAGCCTGGGGGCGCATTTTGTCCGGCTCAATTCGTACCTGCTTGGGGATGTAACGGTGCTGGAGATCGAGGAGACTGGCGGGCCTATTGGGTGCTTCCACGGGACAGTAAGGTCTTGAAACCGCGGAGTGGCGCGCCGAGCGCGCTTGCAACTCCAGCGGCGACAGGATTCCGAAGCAGGGCGAGCGGCTACGCATAGAATTAATCCAACAAGGAGAGTGATGATGGACAGGACTAATCGCCGAGATTTTCTGAAGCTGGCTGCCTCGGTGGGCGCATCGGTAGCCGTCGCGGATACGCCTCGATGGTACGCCGAAACTGCCCCGGGCCCCGTACGCGCCTGGCAAACGACAAAATATCAGAAGTTTCAGCCGATTCAATCACCGCCGCAATGGGACGCCTGGACGGCAGCGTCTCCGATTGGCGTTCAGCTTGACCCAGGCACGCGCTATCAGGAAGTACTTGGATTCGGAGGCGCGTTCACCGATGCCTCCTGCTATCTCTTTCATCAAATGACGCCCGAGGAGCGCCACGCGCTTCTGTCGGACCTTTACGGGCCTGCAGGACTGCGCCTGTCCGTGGGGCGGACCTGCATTGGGTCGAGCGATTATTCGACAGAGATGTATAGCTTCGATGACGGCCCCGAACCTGACCCTGAGTTAAAGCGGTTCAGCATTGAGCACGATCGCGCTTGGATCCTTCCCACGCTGCTAGAGGCAAGAGAGATCAACGCGGAAATCTTCCTCTTCTCTTGCGTGTGGAGTCCTCCCGGATGGATGAAAGCGGGTGGATCGATGTTGGGCGGCTCTATGCGCGAGCGCTGGTTCGGTGCCCACGCGCAATACTTCGTCAAGTTCCTTCAGGCATACGCCGACGCCGGGGTAAAAGTTCAGGCTATCACCGTCAACAATGAAGTGGACACCGACCAGGATGGGCGTTTTCCTGCGACCCTCTGGGGGCAGCAATACGAAATCGGTTTTGTGATGAATCATCTGGGCCCGGCTTTGGAGCAAGCCTCCCCGGACACGAAAATATGGATTCTCGACCACAACTACGACCTCTGGGGGCGAGTCATCGATGAACTGAGCAACGAAGGAGTGTATAAGTACGTGGATGGGGTCGCCTGGCACTCCTACGCCGGAACGCCGGATGCAATGACGCCGCGTACATAACATGTTTCCGGCGAAGCATATGTACTTTACGGAGGGTGGACCTCCCGCGCACCTCTTTGACGCCCGCAGAACATCACGGGCTTGCTGTTCACCCCTATGGGACGGACTGGGCCAGGTGGTCTAGCGCTTTCACCGACATGCTCCGCAATTGGGCCCGATGCGTTTGCGTCTGGAACCTCCTTCTGAATGAAAACGGCCGGCCTGATATCACGAATCCGCCCCGTCCTCTCAGGCCGGCTGGGCTCGTCTGTATTGATTCCAAGACTCAGCAACTCCGATACAGCGGGACGTACTATGCCTTCCCGCATTACTCAAAACTGATCCAAAGAGGAGCGCACATTTTCGCATCATGGGGCGACTTCCCCGGTGTTGATCACGTTGCGGCTGAGAATGCCGACGGCAGCCGTGTCCTTGTATTGACCAACAGTAACAACGCCCTTGAGCAGCATGTGCATTGTACGCTGGAGTCTCGGGCATTGAGCCTGGTGCTTCCGCCGGACTCGATCACATCGCTCCTTTGGTGAATTGCAACGCTAAACACCGACGAACCCCTCATCCGAGTCGTCGCACCCGTGCGCTTTTCACGACTGGCGATTTCTTCTGCCGATCCGCGAACCTATGGGCTCTCGCCTGATCGATGTAGACCCGGGCAAACTTCTCGCCGTCCGCGTAAAAAATCGTGGCCTGCCAATGATGATGCTTCCGGCGCCGATCTTTGCCGAAGGCCGGTTTGTTTCGTTTCTTGACGGAAGGGGATTTTGGCATGGGCCCGTAGGCCTCGTCCGTGCGGTCTTGGGTTCTCGCCCAGTTCGCCCCGGCGTAGTTCTGTTCCACGCATTTTTACTTTAACGGCACTTTTTCTTCAGGCGCGGCGGCTAGCAGCGCAAGGCAAGTAACCAGAACAAGGACAGAACACAACAGCTTTATCATAGATCACATAACTCTTGAGAACACACCGCTCACATTGGTTCGCATTGCTAATCCGGCTTGACTGGGTCCGCCGTCCCATCCGACCACCAGCCCGCGGGAACCATGAATACGTCGATTGGTTCCGGATCGCCGTGGAACTGTGGATTCAGCATGACGGGAGAGTGGGGCAGATCTGCACCCCAAACGGCACCGTCCATGAGCGGGGTGTAAATCATCAGGTGAGCTATCCAGTTGTGTTGGCCGTGATCGGTAAGGTACTGTTCTTTCGACATCATGTAGCTCATGGCTCCAGGCTCCAGAGGCGGCAGCTTTTGCTTTATGAATGTCTTGATGCCCTCGGTGATCTGAGCTTTGGATTGACCGGCCAATACCATCTCCGTTCTTTTATACGTCATCGGCAGAATGGAGCGGGCAGCCGGCGGATTGAAGCAGACCGGGCCTCGAAGTTTAGGGTTCCAAAAATTAACGGCAAATTCGCCATCGAATGGGCCCATCCACCCTCGCTCCACGACACACACGAAACCGTTCTTACCTTTGACTGCGGTTTCGTAGCCATGCCTTCCCAGGACGAGGACATCGGCATCGCGCGAGATGGCCTCCGGGGCCGCGCTCCGCGCCATGGCAATCTCGGCGTTGCGCTCCATTAAGTATTGATCAAGCGGGGCCATGCTTGGATAGGGTTCTTTGGCCTCCTGCGCTTGCGCTTTCCGCAATGCGCCGAGCCCGATAACCAGCGCAAAAGTTCCCAATGCGATCATTGCGACTATTTTTTGGCCCATTTGGTTCATTGATTCCTCCTGGGGAATTAAAAGACCAAACAGAACCGCGATCGTTTTTCTCATGCGCCGCCTGCCTCGATAAGCTGTTGAGGTGATGTGCTCGGGCCGCTTTTTTCACCTTGGCAGCTCGCCACTTCGCCCAGCGCAGCTTCGTAGCTTTTGCAATCATGGCTCGCCCAGCACCCGATATCTTGCGGCGCTTCTTCCCCGTAAACAAGTTTGGTGCCGGGAGTCGTACTCCCAAAGAATTTCATAGTTGCTTTCAGCGCAGCCTGCTTGGCCATGTTCTTCACCTACTTTTCGAGCCTTGCTTCTTCTCTCTTCAGGGCCCTAATGATGTTCATGGATCCTCCGGCAGTATTGAAACATTCGACGGGCTGGTTAGCAAGCGAGCCGAGCACGGAAGGGGATCATTGGGAGGAGGAACATTCGGGGCGTAGCTAAAGGTGGGATGTTGACCTGGATTCGTAAATCCGAAACGGAGGCGCCGAAATGCAAAGGTGCGATCGAAAGCTAAGGGCGCTTAGGCGGACCTCCGTTGGTACGACGGAGCTAGTTTTCTCAACACCCGCTTTGCAACTTCCTGAAACTTTGGAATCGGCAATCCCTTGACTCGGTTTCTCGCGTCGAGACGGTTCACGCACTCACAGACTGAATCGTAGGAAGCGCGAGCAAAAGATTGTGCCTACGCTGAGAGAATTTTGCACGACTCGCGTCGAACCGTGGGCGAGAGCAACATTCGAGACCTCGTGCCCAAAGAATTGCACGTGGTACATAACAGGAATCCGGACTCTGACCAAATTCATGCCACTTGCGGATGCGCGGCTGGATGGAATCGCGTTCGCCTCGCATCGGCTGGCGGAGGGAATGCATGTAAGCATAGTCAATAACTCTCTGCGTGTACTTCGCCGCATCCTCAACCTCGCCGTAGAGTGGGGAATTCTCGCCACGGCGGCGAAATTTAAGACGCTCTCGGGAGAGCGACGACGTGAGCGCGTTATCACTCCCGAGGAAGAAGCGCGTTATCTAGCGGTGGCGCCACAACTGCTTGCCTCCGTTGTCGTTGTGTTGGCTGATACCGGGATGCGGCCCGAGGAGTGCTTCCGTTTGGAATGGGAGAATGTAACCTGGGTCGCCGGACGCAATGGAGCCCTGCTCGTGGCGCACGGGAAAAGCGCTGCTGCCCGCAGAGTATTTCCGATGACACAGCGGGTAAGGGCGGTGCTCGAATCGCGCTGGATCAACGCGGAGAAGTCCGATGAGGGCTGGGTATGGCCCGCGCCTACCGGGAGCGGTCACATCGAGCCTTCGGGACTCCGTAAACACCACGCTCGGGTCTTTATAACGATCGCTGAGGAAGCTAAGAAAAAAAATGAGAAGACAGTGCGCCCGTTCGTCTTCTACTCGCTTCGACACACGTTTTTAACGCGCCTCGGGCAATCAGGGTGCGATGCATGGACACTGGCAAGGATCGCGGGTCACGCCTCTATTAACATTTCCGCGCGGTACGTCCATCCTTCGGAAGAGGCCGTCTTGAGTGCTATGTCAAGGCTGGGTGGGCACAAAATTGGGCACAGTGAAGATTCCGCTCATCAGCTGCCCGTTGCTTCAGAGGTAACAAACGCCGTAAACTGAGCGTGTTCTAGCCAACGCGCCCGTAGCTCAGCTGGATAGAGCATCTGCCTTCGAAGCAGAGGGTCGGGAGTTCGAATCTCTCCGGGCGCGCCATTTATCTCTGGTCGCTCATCTTGAATCAAGCACATGCAGTCATTTCTGGAACCGGCTCAGTTTCGATTTTCGGTCCATTCGGTCCACTTACACTCTTTGGGGACGGAAGATCGAAATTAAGGCCCACTCGTTGCGCCACCTGTTTGCGAAACTCAAAGTCCAACTTCAGTTTGCTGTAGGCGTCGGTCACGCTTTTCCCTGCATGGCCCACCCAATAATTGATGAGGTCATCGGGGACGCCATTCTTCCGTAAGTGTGTAATGCGGAAACGGCGGAAGGCGTGACAGCCGCACTTCGGCTCATTGAGGTTTTCTAGGATCGGGTGCAGCGTGCGCCGCAGGATATTGGACTGGTGGAGAGGCTTGCCCGACCTCGACTGGAATAATAGGTCGGACTTGAGCGTTTCCTGGTGTTTGTCCAGATACTCCTGCAGCATCGCCGCAAGCGCGGGGCACACATCAATCTCTCGAGAGCCACTGTCGGTCTTGAGAAAATTGTGAATCTGTGACCGCCACACCTTTTGCACGATTTTGATGGTGCAGCAGTCTGAAGAGATGTCTTGATTTCTGATCCCAAGCGCCTCTCCAAATCGCAGCCCCGTACCACCGCAGAGGGCGAAGAAAAGCTGATACTTCTCTTTCCTCGCACCGGCAACTATCGCCATAACCACTTCGCGCGTGAAAGATGGTTGCTTCGGGTTCCTAATTCGCGGGAGGTCTATGAAAGAGTGATTCCATTTGCGGGGGTGTAGCTCGTCGTAATGCCGGTGCACAGCGCCTACGGCTTCCCGTACTCGATCAAACTGCGTCATGTCTACCGTGAGCGGCAAGCTGCCTGGAAGCTTTTGCGCTAATTCTTTCAGCGCGTGTTGCGAGCGAGAAGAGCGACTTTCGCGCCGCGATCGGAGAGAGCGATCGCCGTCGACAGCCCGATTCCCGACGAAGCGCCGGTCACCATGAATACCCGTTCTTTGATTTCCATCGTTTGATCCTCCAATTGCGACGCTTAGGTGCGTCGTGCCGCAGACGCGGCAACTGTATCAGCTTCGAGATAGTTCATTTGTTCAAGATCGGCAATCAGTCCGGGTCCGGTTGGCCGCCATCCGAGACGTTGCTGGGTCTGCGCGCCTGAAGCGGGAATATCCAAGCCGGCGAACACGGCCAGCCATCCAAAATGTATCGCAGCCTTTTCCGGCGACAGGGAAACTACAGGAACCTTCAATCCGCGACCTATGGTTTCGGCAACATCTCGCATCGCTACGCCTTCTTCGGCCACCGCGTGATACTTCGCGCCTGCTTCGTGCTTCTCCAGCGCCAGCCGGTAAAGGCGGGCGACGTCTGAAACGTGAGCTGCCGCCCAACGGTTGCGTCCTTCCCCCACATAAGCCGACACGCCTCTCTCACGCGCCACAGCAATGGCATAAGTGACAAGTCCTTGCTTGATTGTGTTGTGAACCTGCGGAAGGCGCATAACCGATGCGTTAACGCCCTTCAGCGACAGAGCCGCCTGTTCCGAAACGCGGGGAAAGGGGGAATCTGGCGGCAGCACATGGTCTTCGGTGGCAACCTGACCTGGCGCAGCCAATCCAGCCGTCCCCGATGTCACAATGAGGGGCCGATCTGAACCGGCAAGCACGGAACCCAAGGCTTCGATGGCTAGTTTGTCGATCTCGCAGTTCTCTTGGAATTTCGAGAAGTCGTGAATGAACGCACAGTGGATGACACCATCAGACATGGCCGCTCCGGTCCGGAGGCTTTCCAGGTCTTGAAGACTCCCGCGATGTACTTCGGCTCCGGCGGCAATGAGAGACTGGGCGCCCACATCCGAACGCGTGAATCCGAGTACCTGATGGCCCGCTTTGATTAATTCCGGCACGATCGCTGAACCGATAAATCCCGTAGCTCCTGTGACGAAGATACGCATTTTCTCTTCTCCTTGTAATTTCGATAATTGATGGTCTCAGCCTTGCAAGCTTGATTGCCACGATGAAGCGCAGCTGCGTGGCGGTTCGAACGTCTTTTGGAACCTTCCCGATGGTCGCTCGACTTCGACCACGCGCTCGAGACTATGTCACCACGAGAGCGGGCCATCCTCGTTCGAGAACGTGCCCGTCGGACCATCCGGACCGAGCAGCGCGAGGCGCACCGGCTCTCGGGCGCCCTCCTCGACCGTCCGCGTGCCTGTATAGTTGTTGAGGTTCGTCTTGGTATAGCCCGGGCAAGCGGCGTTGACCTTGATCCCGGTTGACTCCAGTTCGATCGCCATGGCGAGCGTGATGGCATTGAGAGCCGTCTTGGACGCGGGGTAAACGGGGCCGAAGATCGAGCGCCAAAGGGAGGCCGGATGAGAGTTTCTCGTAAGCGAGCCAACGCCGCTGGACACGTTGACGATGCGCGCCGCCGGCGCCTCGCGCAGCAGCGGCAGCATCGCCTGGGTAACGGCGAGGACGCCGAATACGTTGGTGTCCCACACCGCGCGCACTTCATCGAGCGACACATTGCTCGGGCGGACCAGCTTGGCGTACTCCTGGACGGACATGCCCGGCTGCTTAGTCGTATTCGAGATCGCCGCGTTGTTGACGAGCACGTCGAGGCGGCCAAGCTCCTTGCGGATGCGCTCCGTCGCGGCGGCGATCGAAGCCTGATCCGTCACGTCGAGCTGGATCGCGCGCGCGTCCCGCCCAATCTCCTTAGCCGCAGCCTCGCCGCGCCCGAGATTGCGCGATCCAACCAGCACAGTGAAGCCGTGCGCCCCGAGACCCTTCGCTATCTGAAGACCGATTCCTTGATTAGCCCCGGTGACCAGGGCGACAGGTTTGTCGTGCATCGTAATCTCCTCATTCGATTTTTCCTCTTCGCGTCGGTGCAGTTCCTACTTGCTAACGCGAAAAGGATTCTCCGACCATTTCTTCGCTTTTCTTCCACAGCGCTTCAGCGTTGTTTGGATCGAGCGCATAACCGCGCACGCCTTCGCTGACGCCACTGATCGCCGCGGACTCCGCCACGACCTCGCCCACATGGCAGTTTTCGCAATATTTGCCACCAATTGCTTCTGCCGGAGCGATCACTGCCGCCCACACCGACGTTGCGGCACCTTGAGGAACCGTCTTCCACTGGAACGGTTGGTCCCCCTCCGCAGCGCGTTCTTTGCTGATCTGGTCGATGAGTGCCTTTATGCTGCGCCGGATCCAAATGACGTCCGAGCTCGGTCTGAATCACTCCCGGATGAACAGCCGCAGCACGCACGCCGCGTCCACGGTGGCGCCGGTCAAACGCGACGGCGAAAAGAATGTTCGCGGTCTTCGAGCGGCCGTAGGCGACGAACGGTTCGTAGGGTGTTCGCTCAAAATTGGGATCGTCCAGGTCTACGTTGGAAAAACGGTGACCTGCGGAAGAGAGGTTGATCAGCCTGCTGCCTTTGCGCAGAAGCGGCGCAATCCGGTTGATCAGGACAAAGTGGCCGAGATGGTTGGTGCCAAACTGCGTCTCAAAGCCATCCGCCGTGTGGCCAAAGGGAGTGGCCATCACGCCCGCGTTGGCGATAACCACGTCAAAGAACTGCCCCTTCGCCAGCAGCTCATCCGCACATTCACGCACGCTTTTGAGGCTAGCCAGATCGAGCGCAACCAGCTCGAAACTTCCGCCGGCAGTCGCAGCATCTCTTCTGACCTGTGCGGTCGCCGCTTCGGCCTTTTTCAAGTCGCGCGCGGCGCCCACGACGTCTGCACCATGCGCAGCCAGCGATCGTGCCGTCTCAATGCCCAGACCCGCCGAAACGCCGGTCACGAGGATTCGTTTACCCTGCAGATTCACGCCGGACAGAACCTCGTCCGTTGTCGAAGTCGCTCCAAACACATCCACCATATTCATAGTCTTTCTCCTTCGGACGGCTCGCCCGATGGGCGGAATCGCTATTGACAAGCCGCCGCATCTCGAATAAAACGGAGAGTGTCTCCGCAACTAGATAAGATAACCGGAGACTGTCTCCGGTTGCAAGTATTTTTATCATGCTAAAAAAACACCCGAAACGCCGCCCAACGAAAGCCCGCGCGCCGATGCCCAACGGAATCGCGAACGGATTCTCGAAGTGGCGAAGGAAGCGTTTGCCCGGCACGGCGCAAACGCCAGTCTTGACGACATCGCCAAGCAGGTAGGTGTTGGACCTGGAACCTTGTATCGCCACTTCCCGACGCGCGAGGAACTTCTACAGGCGGTTTATCGGGCCGAGTTGGAAAAGCTGGCCGAAGCCGAACAGAAGTTCTCTCAGACGATGGCTCCGACTGACGCACTGCGAGCTTGGCTATTGTTATTCGTTGATGCCATCGCAGCGAAGCAGCTCATCGCGCCCGCGCTCAATACGCTGCTCGGTGATCCGAAGAAGTTGTTCGAAGCCTCTTACGCGAAGATGCATCAGGCGATTCGCGCGCTGGTGAAGCGCGGCGTCGAGAGCGGCGACGATACGCAGAGACCTCGACCCAGTTGACTTACTTCGCGCTCTGATCGGCGTCTCCAATGTCGCGTCCGGGCCCGATTGGCAGCCGAGCGCCAGAAGATTAGTGGATATCCTCATCGTCGGCTCGCGTCCCGTCAAATAGCCGGGGGATCTAACTCCCGGACTGTCGGCAAATCAAGCATTGCGGCGGGCCCCGTCCTTGGTCCTGCGACAACTAGGGCCCCACTTGCAGAAGTAATGAACAAGCCTGGGCGTAGCGAGCGCTGTAGTGGCATTTCGAACGATGCCTCAAACAACTAAGTAGAATACTTTCGATTTGGCACCCTTGTTCTCGTGCATTTGGACGGGCCTGCGACCATTCTAATTTCTTAGGTCTGCCCTTTAGGTCGGATCTGATTCGACTCACGGTGTAGGTCACTGCGAAGTCAGTAACCGCCAAGACTAACGCGGTTCCTTCGAGCGCCGGTCACTTTCCCGTCTAAGTTGCGAATAACCATTGTCAGAAGATTGAGGAATTGGTTTCTCTCCTTTGCACCTAAGCCCGCCAGCGCCACGGCGTTACCTTCATCAAGTTGCTCGAAGAATTGCGGCAACTTAGACGTCGCGAGTCGAGTCAGCCGGAATAGGCTCGTTCGGGCGTCCGTTCGGTCTGCTCTACGCTCAACCAAACCATCACGCTCCATGCGCCCTAGAGTCGCAGCCATGGTCGGTTGCTCAATCGCAGCATACTGCACGAGATCCTTTTGCGAGAGAACAGGTTTGGCTGCCAAGGCGAGAATTACGGGAATGTAGCCTGCTGATAGCCCAAGCGGCTTCAGGCGGCGGTCGGCCTCCTTGGCAAAGAGGCGCTGGGCTCGACTCACCAGATGACCGGCTGATCTGAAACTGTTAAACCCTGGGGTTCTTCTGGACAAAGACACTCCGCCGCGCTACAAATACATAGCATGCTATCTTAATAGAGAAGGGGCAAGGAATGACAACAGAAAATGCCGTATTAACACAGCCCAAGGTCGCGATCGTCACTGGCGGGAGCCGTGGACTCGGCCGCAACACCGTCATTAACCTTGCCAGGCGAGGCGTTAATTCGATCTTCACGTACAAGTCCAATCGTGAAGAGGCCGATAAAGTGGTGGCCGCAGTCAGCGAGGCCGGAGCCAAGGCCGCCGCCCTGCAGCTCGACACAGGGAATGTGCGCTTGGTCGACACGTTCGTGGGCAGTGTGCGGTCGACGCTGTCTGGCTTTGGCGTTGACCGCTTCGACTATCTCGTCAACAATGCCGGCACCTCTCATCACAATTCCTTCGAGAAGACGACCGAAGAAGAGATGGATATTCTTTATAACGTCCACTTCAAAGGCGTCTTCTTCCTGACTCAGAAGCTCCTACCGCTGATCAACGACGGGGGACGGATCGTGAACATTTCTTCAGGACTAACCCGCATTACGATGCCCGGAAGCAGCCCGTATGCGTCCATGAAAGGTGCCGTTGAGGTTCTAACCCGTTATTTGGCGAAGGAACTGGGCGCACGCAGAATCACAGTTAACACCGTCGCCCCCGGCGCAATCGCGACCGATTTTAGCGGAGGCATGGTCCGCGACAATCCAGAGGTGAATCGGCGCGTTGCAGAGATGACGGCCCTGGGCCGCCCCGGCCAGCCTGATGACATCGGTCCCATGATCGCTTCGTTGCTTTCTGAGGACAATCGCTGGGTTAACGCGCAACGGATCGAGGTCTCGGGCGGCATGGCGCTCTAGAACTCTCGGGCACACCAAGAGCGCTTGCGTAGGAGAGAAATGACTATGCAAAGTTCATCGAAGAAAATCGCGCTCGTTACTGGAGCGAACAAAGGGATTGGATTTGAAATCGCGCGGCAGATCGGGCACAGCGGGGTAACAGTCCTGCTGGGAGCGCGCAAGGAGGCCGCCGGAGAAGAAGCCGCCGCCATGCTCGCAGCCGAAGGAATCGCAGCTCATTTCATTGCGATCGATGTCGCCGATTACGGCTCCACCGAAACGGCTGCCACTGCCATCGCGTCCAACTTCGGCCGACTTGATATCCTCGTCAACAACGCCGGCATCAACGATCCCAGTGACGGCGCTGTGCCTACAGCCCAGCTCGACGCTGTCGAGCGTGTCTTGCGCACGAACTTCCTTGGGGCTCTGGCGGTCACGCAGGCTGTGCTCCGCTGCTGCGAAAGGCGCCGTCCGCCCGCATCGTCAATGTGTCAAGCGGACTCGGATCTCTCACCCAGAACGGCGACCCCTCTTATTCGTATGCAGCCGCCAAGCTCGTCGGCTACAGCGCCTCCAAAGCCGCGCTCAACATGATGACCGTGCAACTCGCCTATCGGCTCCGCGGTACGACCATCAAGGTCAATTCCGCCGACCCCGGTTTCACCGCCACTGACCTAAATAGCTACCGTGGCACGCAGGGCATTCCCGAAGGGTCCGCCGAAGTAATCCGCCTTGCGCTGCTCCCTGACGACGGTCCGACCGGCACCTACTCCGACAGTAAAGGTATCGTGCCCTGGTAGGAGCGTGAAGCGCACCTTAGTCGACGCATTCAACATTAGGCACATCAGATTTGTTCGTCTTGGATTTAGCAAAACCGCAGGCGCGTCTCCTGCGCCAAAAGTGTGCCAGAATCCGATCTTTTCGTGCCATTGGGGTTAGCTTTGAGCGAAAAGCAGATTCCCCCAATTACTGAAAACACAGGGCCTATTCGTATCAGGCCGAGCCTCACGCGCCATTTCCCGCACTGCCTTCGGTCGACGACCGTTTGCTTCGTCTGCATCTAGTAGGTGGGCCGGGCAACGCTGCAAAATAACTGCACCCAAGCAACGCCTATTTACGTCACAACTAACAGCAGGGTGAAGGGTCGTTTGGAGGTTCTGCCATGCGATGGGCTCCAAAGACGCTGTCCTACCTAGTCGGTCTGTTCCTGATTCTGGCTGTAACTCCCAAACACGTCAGCGCACAAAATCAATCGGACCCGGAAATGGTGTGGGTGAACTATGTTCAAGGCGATGTGAAATTCTCGCCCGGAAAAGACGGTGATCCCAATCTCGGTCGAGAGTGGATTGCCGCAAATGCCGGGCAAGTCCTACAAGATGGCTACACTCTGGTGACCGAACAAGGCCGCGCCGAAATTGAATTTGAAGATGGATCGTTGGTTTTCCTTGCGGAACACTCCGTGCTGGAGTTCGACACCTTGTGGACTACCGAACGGCGGTTCGTCACCTACATTGATTTGCTGACTGGAATCTTCACTATCTTGCATCCCTCCGGCGGCCTGCTGAATTTGGAAACTCCGGTGATGAAGATGAGGATCGTCGAGAGCGAAGCCACTCGCGTGCAGTGCGCCTTGGATGGCGTGGTCATCCAACAAATCGAGGGAACCCTTCCGCTGGTAACCAAAAGCGGCAGATTTGTTCTTCAGCCCGGACAATCGGCTGTCTATGTCGACCACAGACTGATTCCTCTGACACCCACGGAACCGGCCAGTGAGCTCGAACAGATACAGCAGTGGGCCTCCGGCACCGTGCGAGCGCCCGAGATGCGCCCTAGTGTTCTGAAAGACGAATGGGATCAATGGGTCGACCAGCGCTTAGCCACGCGGCAAAAGCTCATCGCCGAGGGGTTGAAACAGTCCGGCCTGCAAGAGCCCATACCCGGCCTCGCGGGACTGGTCGAAACCGGTAAGTTTTTCGACTGCGCGCCTTATGGAAAATGCTGGCAACCGAATGAGCCGGCGCAAAGCCCACAATCTCGACCACTGGCTCAGCCAATCACGTTCGATGAGCCTGCAGGTGGCCCGAGAATGTTGCCTGATGCCGAATCGATGCCCGAGCCAACTCCGCAAATTGCGACAGCGCAAGGCGCATCCGGGACTGGCACGATTCTGGTGAACAGCACAATGCTCACGCGTTGCCCGATGCAGGCGTGGCAAGTCGCGGCCGAGGCGCAAAACGATGGCGCTCAATCCACACCGCAGTATGGTCCATGTTTCGCAGGGAGTTGGCCTTCGCCAGCCTCTCCACAGTGGATTTCCAATGATCCTTGCTACTACTTCGATCCGGTCACGCACCAGAGAATTTATCGGCCGCAGTGCTACAACGTTTACAACAATTGGATCGTGGGCCGACGCCACCAGCATCCTTGCCATTTTGTGAAGCTTGGTCGCCATGAGATTGGCATTGTGCCCAGGCATCCAGGAGATCGTGCCGGACATCCGCTGAATAACGCCAAGTCTGGCATTTTGGTCTTGGCTGTAGAGAAGGGAACGATGCGAGCTAGCGTGGAAAGCGAGCCGCCCAAGGGCGTGCACGTCGTCGGTAATGTGCCTAGCAGCATGCAGCACGGAGTAGATCGCGCCGTCGAGCATGCTTCAGGTGTCTCGCAGCCCCTGATTGAAGCCCGGCTGGTCGAGTCTATGGTGCCGCGTAGCGTACTGCCGAATGAGCACGCCGCAGCCGAGAAAAATGTGACTGCAATTCGCTTCGATTACCACTCCCAGAACTTTGTAGGTCACTCCGGAATAGGCCACGGGGTAGTGGTTGGCCATTATGGCGGAGCCAGCGTAGGCGGAGGACACGTTGGTGGCGGCGGGCACTCAGGGGGCGGGGGAGGAGCGAGTGGCGGTGGAGGGCATAGCGGCGGTGGAAGCGGTGGTAGCGCCGGTGCTGGTGCTGGCGGAGGCGGTGGTGGGCATCACTGAGCAAATCCACTGGCAAGTATCTTGGCCATCGCGCCGAGCAGGGTGCCGTGGTATCTTGGCCGGGAAAAGATCATGTGCATTTCAGAACCGAAGTCTGATAGCCCGAATGCTCTGCGGAAGGGGCACGACCAACCTGCGGCCACTTCGGTACATGGCTGGCGGTATCACCACATCGGCATCCCGACTGACGTTCCACGACCTGGCGAATATTATCTGGAAGAATTCAAGATGTACGTCTCCGCGTTTGAGACGAGTCCTTGTGGCATTCAATGGATGCGCTTCGAGCCCGATAGCCCAGTGCACGCCTTGATTAAGTCGGTCCCTCACATAGCGTTTCAAGTAGACGACCTTCAGGCCGCGATTGAAGGAAAGGAAATTCTCACTGCCCCGAATTCGCCTTCGGAAGGCGTTACAGTGGCGATGATCCTCGACAGCGGCGCGCCGGTTGAGCTCCTCGAATTTCGGCGTGATCTGAGTAGCGGCCCAACGCGTTGAGACTGTCGGCGGAACGCCGGACCTCACGCCATAGATTTGTTCCCCAAGGTTGAGACCCAGCAAGTTGATCCGATTTATCCGCCAAAAATGCGATTGTGTTTAGCGGTTGCCTTCCACTTGCCTGATTAGTCGCGTGCCGGACAAGTGCCCACTCTGCCTTCGCGAAGCGAAATACGAGCCTACCGGCGGTGGTCGGCCATCCGGAGGCAATCGCCAACCTTTCATGCCCTGCATGCTGGCTACGCTGCGACGCGAATCAGCGCCAATCTGAACGGTAGGACTAGCAGATCCACTCGGAGGCGCCTGTGCGCACACTCCACGGCAGTGCCTGTCCACGACACGATATGCCGACTACACTCCTGGATTCTGGCACTTAATAAGCCGATCCGTCACGCTTGAAACCTGTTACAGCTAATGAGGAAGCGTTGCGAGAAGTCAGCAAGTACGGTCACTGTCGTTACGGTTAACCCTTAGCAGCAGAGCGAGGCGTTACAGGTAGTTCAGGAATACCCGCAACGATCCCCAATGCGTCCTACGGTAGATCGGCGTAGGATCAGCCGAGTTTTATTGTAGCTTGGCGTACTCCGCTTTCGCGGCGGTGAGGATGGGGATGTCGGGGTCGGCGTCTTTCCACAGTGCGAGGAAGTCCTGATAAGCGGTGCGGGCTTTAGTGATGTCGCCCTGCAAAACATAGGCGCGGGCGAGGCCGAGATGGGCGAGCGCGCCGATGGGGTCATTCCCAACGATTCCGCGATGATCGAGGATTTTCTGGAATTCGGCGGCGGCCTCGCTGCTTTGGTGCCCAGCCAGATACGCTTCCCCGCGTACATAGACGGGGTACAGCGCGCCCCCGGTACCCAGTTCGTACGGCGATGCCGCATGAAGAGCTTCGATAGCCTTCGAAAAATCGTTGCGGCTGAGCATAAGCTGAGCATGAATGGTTGGCAGGTAGTTGAACTGCACCAAAGTATCCTCCGGACATTGCTTGTCCAAATCATCCGCGATGCTCTGAGCCTCAGCCGTAAGCCCGATCAAAGCCAGCGCCAGCGCCGCTCGATAAGTCGTCAAGCGCGTGTTTTGGAATGCCGCTAGCCCGAGCGCCGCTGCAGATCGTTCCCGGGCCTCGTCTGCATTGCCAAAGAAGGCCTCTTGCAGGGCTGCTTCGGCTTCGATGTTCGCTGCTTCCCACTTTTCTTCGGCATCCTCGGCTGAAGCAACTGCCCGACGCGAAAACTCCCGGGCCTTCGCCACCCGCCCGGAATAGGCCGCCGTATGGCCTTCAAGCGACTGGAACAAGGCCATGTCCGGCTTGCCCACGGACCAGGCTACCTGCTGGGCCATCCCGGAAGCATCGTTCTGCAAGAAGGCGATCCGGTACATACTATGGCGGACGCCAGAAGAATCGAGCCTTTTTGCCTGCGCCTCTTCCGCTATGGCCCGGGCATCCTTCAGGCGATTCAGGCTGACATAGGCCCAGACGAGGGTGTTGTAATCCAGAGCGGCCGGTTCTTCGACGCGGATAGCCTCGCGGGCTTCCGCAAGGGCTTTGTCGTATTGCCCGAGCAGCTGGTAGATCGCACTCAAGTTGGCCGGCAGCGCGGCCCTCGGATAGGTCTGGGACCAGAGTTCGTACACTTGGCGCTCCTTTTCCAAGTCGCCGGTGACAACCTCAGAGTAGTGAGCCTCGATATAGAACCTTTCTCGCTCGGTTACGTGCTCCCGCAATTCGTAGGCCTTCCGCGTGTTCTCCTCTGCCAAACTGAATTCGCCGGAATGGTCATAGCTCGCGCCGAGCGAGGCATAGGCCATGGCAAAACTCGGGTCGAGACTAATGGCCGCCTGGAACAAGCGCACGGCGGCGGCAATGTCACCGCTGCCCAAGGCCTTCCGTCCCAGGCTGAAGGCCCGCAGTGCATCGAGTGACGGCGTGGTGGCCTGCTCAATCGGAGTATCGAGCTTCTTGACGCTGCTAAGCGATTCGCCGAGTTTCCCTCGCAGCTCCGCAGCTGCCTTGCCCATGGCCGCAAGCACTTGCTCTTTACTCGCCGCCTGCTGCTGTTCCTCAGCGATGGAGTCACCGGTCTGACAATTCACAGCCCTAAGACCGAGAACAAACTGGCTCCCCAGGCTGTCAATCGATCCGATCAGGTACGCCTTGCTCCCTGTGCGCTGGCAGAGGTCGCGAGCTATCTGCGGCGTCAGCTTTGCATCAGTAGGCTGGCTCATTAGGCGCAGGGTTTGCTCGACCCGCTCCTCGGAGACGAGGCTGAGGAAGGGCGATTGCTCGAGCTGGATCGTGAGGCCCTGGCGGAGGGTAGGTTCAAATACTGGGTCGCCCGTCGTATTTCTGAAATCGGCGAGTACGATGGTGTCTTTCTCGGTGAGGGCATGCACCCGGCGCGCAAAGAAGAGCCAACCTCCCACACCCAGCGCGACGGCCACCACCGCAACGGCGGCAATCGCCATCCATCGAGATCCAGGTGATGCAGTGGCAGGTCTCAGTTTGTCTTCGGCCGTTCCGGCTGTGTGCCCTGATTCGGTATCGCGCTTCAGCCGCTGCAGTTCGGCGCGCATGTCGGCCGCGTGCTGGTAACGTAGATTTCGGTCTTTCTCCAGCGCCCGATTGATGACCTCTTCGAGCTTTGGGGATACGTCGGGATTCAGCCGCACTGCCGCAACTGGGTTGCGATTCAGAATCGCTTCCGCAATCACGCCAGATGTCTCGCCCCGGAACGGCAGAACCCCTGTCGCCATCTCGTAGAGCACAACACCCAACGAAAACAAATCAGTGCGCGCATCTAGCGTTTCTCCTCGCACCTGCTCCGGCGACATGTACATGATGGTGCCAATCGCTGTGCCCAGCCGAGTGAGCTGTTCTAGCTCGCTGGCTGTCGACATCGACGAAAGATTTTCGGCCCCGCCCGCAGGTCCCAACTTGGCTAGGCCAAAATCCAAAATCTTCGCGTGCCCGCGTTCGGTGACAAAGATGTTGGCCGGTTTGATGTCGCGATGGACGATCCCTTTGGCGTGCGCCGCATCCAGTGCGTCCGCAATCTCAACCCCCAGTGCAAACACTTGCTCCAGCGGCAGCGGCTTGCCGGAAATGCCGTGCTTCAGAGTCATCCCGTCCAGGAACTCCATGGCGATGAACGCTTCGCCGTGCGGGTCATCAATTTCGTGGATGGTACAGATGTTTGGATGATTCAGTGCGGAGGCCGCCTTGGCTTCGCGCTCGAAGCGGCTGAGTGCGTGCGGATCTTTCGCGACGTCTTCCGGCAGGAACTTGAGCGCGACGAACCGGCCGAGCTTCACATCCTCGGCCTTGTACACCACACCCATCCCGCCGCCACCCAGCTTCTCTAAAATAAGGTAGTGCGAGATGGTTCGGCCGATCATGGCTGGCGGACCGCTCCTGGTGGGGCATGTTAGGCCGGGCTCAAGGGCAAGTCAACGTGGGTGGATCAGATAGATCTCCACTTCGCACTTAATCCCAATCAGCAATAATAAATTGCGGCAGTGTTGATCGAGCGGAGCAACTCTCGGATGGTCGCGCATATCGGTCCGGCGCATCGCGCCGCGGACACGAGCCAGCAGCTCCTTGGGGCTGAAAGGTTGGTCAGGTAATAATCGTTGGGAGGCTGCTTGCGAAAGCTTTCCACGCCGACTATCCCGCCCGACGCGAGAAGCACTTTCAGGTCGTCGGCTTCAAACAGAGGTTCCAGCTTGCGCTACATCGGGTGGCTATCTTCGAGTACCAGAAACAGCGTTCGCATGTGCCCCGTTTCCCTTTCCGTCACCACCGGGAAACGCTTGGTTCCCAAATCACCCAGACCTTCGACATCGCCCAGCGGTGCCGTTTCAGTAGTCCGGCGACGCGACTTCCGGATCGTAATCCTTGCCGTACTTATTCTTGTGGCCCGTCGACGCACTGATCACCGGAATCACGATCGGCGGCAAGTGATTCATGCCTTCGTCGACCACCACCGGCCTTTCCAGAGCCTCCAGATCCGTCGGGTTGGCGTTCTCATACCAGACGTGCAGCTGGTAGCCGCCCGGTGAAACATTGGCGATCGCGAAGTCCCCGCTCTTTCCGGTGATCGCCGAATAATCCGAATCGATCGTGAGCACCACCGCGGTCATTTCCGGATGAATGTTACAGAAAATGTACGACGCACCCAGACGATCGAAGCGCACTTGCTTGTCTTTGCCCGCGTCATACAGCCCTAGATCGAATGTCTTGCCGCGATACAGCGAGAAAACATTGTGAAACCATGGGTCCAGATTCGGAAAATCCACCACGCTATCGAGCGGAACCACCAACAGATTCGGCTCGAATTTTTTGTTGCGCTGGAGCATGCGATATGCGCCGGGGTGCTCCGGCTGCACCAGCCGGGCCCCGCCGACGGGAACCAGCCACAACACTACCTCACTCGCATCCTTTCCGATGGCGCCGCTATTCGCGTGCATCAGAGTAACTTTTCCGCTCACTTGGGCGGTGGCGCCAGGTGCTGGCGCCGGCGGTTGCGCGCTGCTTTGCGCCAGCGCCGCACACGCGGCCCACCCGATCAGTACAACACCCAGAAGCTGGGACTTCATCACGCCGCCTAGAATAAGAACCCGGCCGCCACGCCGATCTGACTCGCGGTAGCCGTATCGTCGCCGATCGGATATGTCCGCAGCCGCCGATATTCCACCGAGAAAACCAGATCGCTTTTCGGCTTAAGAATGTAATTCACAAAAAGGGTCTCGTTGCGCGCAGCGAACTCCTGCAAATACGCGTTGTCATAGTAAATCGATCCCAGACCCGAGGAATTTCGTCCGCCGGTACCCGCGCCCACATTGAATTCGTTGCGCACATCGATGGGGAATTTCAACTGCGTCCAACCGCCGATCGTGGTCAGTTGCTCGATCGCTGGAGCAGCTACCTGGTAGTAGTTTGCGTCCAGGACGGTCGAATAGCCGGCCACCGGCACTCCTCCGAACGCGTCCAATCCCTTGCCCACAAAAAAAGCTCCGCTGAGCTCGGCGTGGGGCGTGAACGTATACTTCCAGTCGGCCAGGGCCCCCCAGCCGGAAATATTGATGCCGGGAAAGCGCATCGGAATGTACAGGCCAGAAGCGCCGAACGAAAATGGGCGCTCCTCCTCGGTTCGATTGGCCGACACCCGGACCGAATAAACCGGCTGGCGCGACGCTTCTACCGATCCGGGATACCGTGTGGCGGTGAAAAACGAACCGTAGCCCCCGGGCATCAGGATGCCTGCTTCCACTTTGTACTGCTCCGCGCCCTCGGAATAGCGATGCTCGAAGCGGATCGACGGAGTCCACGCCCACAGATTTCCGGAGGCGGAGAATTCCGGAAGCGCTAGCGACATATAGGATGTGGGCACGTTTGGAGAGAAGAACGGCACGTCCAGCCCCGCAATAACCGACGACTTCTTCCAGTCCATGCGCAGTCGCGCCAGCCGCAGCCTCGCGAATCCGGAGTTTCCTCCGCCGTATCCCGCAGGCAGTCCTCCAAAAAAATCCATTTGCACGTCGCCCGAAGCTCTGGCGCCCAGAATGTCCGGTCCGATTCCGGTGAGCCCGATCGTCGATTGGCGCAGCGAGCCGCCAAAGCTCCCGCCGGATACTGGAGTATCCGAATAGACGGCGGAGGTGGGCACGTCCAGATTGTCCACCTGGCCGGTTACCGCAAACGCATTGAAAAGCACGATACCCGATAGCTTGAGGCGGTATTTCAGCCGGCTCTCGACCTTGTCTTGCGCTTGCTCATCGATACGCGCGTTGGTGAGCTCCCAATCATCCTGAGTGAGCTGGGCCGGGTTGGCCTGCACTTCGCCGGTGATTGCGGGCACAGGCGGCGCGGGCGGGGCCGGATTCGCCGGCGCTGCCGCGGGGCTCGGAATGGCCGCTACGTGACCTCCGGACGCCTCGATCAGTTGTTGCAGCATGGTATGAAGCTCACGAACTTCCGCGCGCGATTGGGCCAGCTGGTCGCGCGTCTCCTGCAGCGACTCGCTCAGTTTTTCGAGGCGCGAGTTCCAATCGTTCGAATCTACGGCCGCAGGCGCGCTGGGTGGGGCGCTAGATTGACCGCTCGTTTGAGCGTGGTCAGGCCCGGCGCCGAAGAGCGCCACGCTGAGCGCAACCCCTAGCGTTACCGCTAATACGCGGCCCCTGCCCCAACCGGAAACTCTCATCACACACTCTCCTCGGGAATCGAGGGAGCGCTTCGGCCGCCCTGGATCCCGAGGACGGTCGAGCCTTTGATCCAGCCTGGGACATATGGCATCGAACGATGGCTGGAGCATCCGGATTCCCTGCCTTTTGCCCCTAGTGCCGCTCATTTTGGCGCTAAGCTCAATCTCCATCGCAACGCAACGCCGGCCCGTGTTTTCGGCAGTGCAAACATCGGTCCTGGCGCCAGAAAAAGGCTCGAACATTGGCGCGCGAGAATAGCTCGTACGTTGCTGTAATGGTGCGAGCGCGGCGGATCCGTCAACTGGTCTTCCGTCGCCAATTCCCGAATGAGTTTTTTGTACTGCTTGTAGTTCGCCAGAACAAAGCTGTTAGATTTCACCATTAGTCCTGCGCCAGCGGTCCATAAATTCATAGGTTCGTTCCCGAAGGTGTAGTGCTTGAGGGGCCTTGGTTCCGTTGGTCTTCATCGTTTCTGTGCCAAGCGATTCCAGCTGCGATTCTTCTATAGTGCTCAACTCCCACGCTATCGGCTTATTTGGTGCAAGCATGGTGAGGGTTAGGCCAGGTGTTTTAATCTCGCTACCCGCACGCATCGTTCGTTGAGTTCTACGCTCTGTACCATTCGAATCGCCGTGGGCTGGTTCTGAATTTCTGACTCAAGGTGATACCCTCCCGAACTCTTGTGGTTAGCACCCAGCGTATGGCTGTTTTTGTTATGAGCCCAGTGCTTGAGGGCAGCTCAGGCATACTCGCCTTCCGCCACCTTGTCCTCGGCGCGCGCCAGGATTCCACTCAACGCAACCACCAGCAATGCCGAAATGCACAACTCCTATGAAGAACCTCTCGAGAACGCGGCAAAACATAACAGCAGGAATTTCCGATTTGGCCCTCTGGTTCGCGCATCCTAATGCTTCTTCTACCCTCGACACAAGGAATTTGTGAAATGCCCCAACCAACGGCATTGGCGCCGCGCGGGCAAGCGACTGCGTGACGTTCTTGTTGCCCGCGAGCTTGCCATCTCCTTGGTGTTAGTCGCGCCGAGAGCTGCGCACGGCGATTGTACCTTGGACCTTCGATTATCGAGGATCAGCCGATTCGCCCCTAGAAGGAGGGCTGAGAACATTCACAACGAGCTCAAAACCCTCTCCTGCCCAAAAACTCTAATTCTAGATCTTCAGAATCGTTGGGGATGTTCTTGCCCAAAAGTACGCCGACACGCGCCTCAAAAAGAAACACTTCTGGGCACTCTGGAAGAATGGCAGCCCCGAATTCAGACTCGGAGGTGGGTCAGACAATCAGGCGAACTGCGATGCTTAGAGAGTCAAAATTCGGGCATTCGCGCTCGAATGCCGATCTCGGTTAAGCCAACTGCAGTATCGCGGGTACTAGATTCGATTGAAGCGCGATCTTGCCCAAGAGCGCGACGGCTAGACAGCTCAGTGCCAGAGCGCGTGCTTCGTCGCCATCCCATATCGACTTCGCCAACACGTGTTCCGGCAAAGTGCGATATGACGAAGTAGGGGCTAAACTCAATCTCATCCGGCATGTGAAGATCTAGCGGCGCGCTATGTCGTAATGCGTATCTGCTGCAGGGGCGGACGGATTGAGTGTGCGATCCGGACGTGGCAAAATATTTCTTGGGCGTTCCCGGCAAACCTTCAAAAGTAATTGCGCGATAGAAGCGCGGTGAGTGGTGAACTGGGCTTATGTGGATGTCGAGGGTGATACGAATCCTGGGTTCCGCTCGGAATACTTGATGCGCCAAAAACCATTTCTTATTTGCGTCGCGCTTGCTTTTTTGGCGGTCTGCGCCGCCTACGCGAATCATTTCCACAACAGCTTTCATTTTGACGATTCGCATGCAGTCGTCAATAACATTTACGTTCGCGACTTACACAATATCCCTCTCTTTTTCGAGGACGCCCGGACCGCCAGTTCCTTGCTGACGAATCAAACCTGGCGTCCGATCCTGATGACCTCCCTGGCGATCGATTACCACCTCGCCCAAGGTCTCGGCGACACTCTCTGGTTTCATATTTCGACGTTCCTCTGGTTCCTCGTCCAACTGGTGTTGATGTTTTTTCTTCTTGGCGATGTGTTCGACGCAGCCGCGCCGGGACCTGCCAACCGATACATCGCTCTGTTTGGAGCCACCTGGTACGGGCTGCATCCCGCGATCGCTGAGACGGTGAACTACATCTGCCAACGCGCCGACCTGTTATCCACAGTCGGGGTGATCGCTGGGATGGTGATGTACATTCGCCTGCCCCGGCTCCGGAATTTCGGACTGTACTTGATCCCGGTGGCGATCGGGTCGATGGCCAAGGCGCCAGCGGTGGTGTTCTGTGGCATTTTGCTGGTATACATCTTTCTCTTCGAAGAGGATGGCCGATGGAACCGGCTGTGGCCGGCGATTTGGAGATCGATTCCCGCCATCATCGTTTGCGTGGTATTTGCTTATCTGAACGTAAAAATGGTTTCCAAGACCTTCGCGTCGGCGTTCATGCCTGCGCAGGTTTACTGGGCCACCCAGCCGTACGTTATCTTGAGATATTTCCGGTCGTTCTTCGTGCCGCTATGGCTGAGTGCGGACACCGACCTCTCCCATCTTTCTGGTTTCACAGACCCGGAGGCGTTACTGGGCATTGGTTCTTGCATCGTTCTCTTGCTGGTGGGAGTCTGGGCCATGAAACGGCGAGAGCATCGCCCGATTGCATTCGGCATTTTCTGGTTTTTTGGCGCGCTCGCCCCGACGTCCGTGTTCGTGCTCAACGAAGTGGAAAACGATCACCGCATGTTTTTCCCATTTGTAGGGCTGATGTTCAGCGTCATCTGGGCGGCGTTCCTGGTGGTTTCGCAATGGATGTCACGCCAGCCCGCGGAGCGCCGGAAAAATGCGATCGTGGGCATCCAGGCGGTGGCGGTGTGTTTGCTGATGGCTTATGGTCTCGGCACCTGGGAACGGAACAAGGTATGGCACACCGAAGAATCTTTGTGGAAGGACGTGACCACCAAGAGCCCGCTGAATGGCCGCGGATGGATGCTTTACGGCATGGCCAAATTTCAGCGCGGCGACTTTACCGGAGCGCTGGCAGATTACACGCGCGCCGCCATCTACACTCCCAATTATTTTTTCCTGGAAATCAATACCGGGAGGGTACTCGGGGCCTTGGGCCGCAATCAGGAAGCCGAGCTGCATTTTCGCCGTGCGATTGAGCTCCAGCCCGCGGAAGCGCAGACGTATTATTTTTACGCGGTCTGGCTGAGCCAGCAGGGAAGAACTCCCGAGGCCATTCAGAATGCGAAAACGGCCATGGCCGTGAATCCCGCATACATTGAGTCGCAGTCTCTGCTCATGAGTATCTATTCGCAGCAGGGGCAATGGGCGGCGGCCGCGGCGCTGGCGGAATCCCAGCCCACACCCGAGCACTACCTGAATTTGTCGCTGATCTACGACCAGGCCGGAAAATATCAAGAATGCATCGAGGCGGCGCGCAAGGCGCTGCGCCTGAAGCCGGATTATCCGGAAGCGTACAACAACATCGCCGCCGCCTACGAAGCGATGTCCATGTGGGATCCTGCGATCGAAGCGGCGCAACAGGCACTGCGCCTCAAGCCCGACTTCCAACTGGCCAAGAACAATCTGGCGTGGTCGATCTCGCAGAAAAACCTGCAACGCCACTAGCTATGGCGCATCCACGTACGTTCGGCGAGCTCCACGGGCGGTTTCCGGTTTGACACGGCCAAGCTTGTCTGTTGATCGAACTGCATGAGTGAACTCGAACGGCGCCGAAGTTCTTGAGGGAAGCATCAGAGAGCTCGTCAAAACAACGACATGCCGGAAGGCAAAAAAAGTCGGGCGCCGAGCGGCCTGCCATTCCTCCTACCTGCGGCGACATCTATCAGTTCACTGGGAAAACACGCGATCTTGAGAGGGTTAGACAGTCTCGGTGCGAGGTCGAGGTTGATTGTAGCCCCGTCGAGAGCGGTCAGTGAACCGTTACTTGGAGCGAAGCGGGAACCGGCGATAGCTTTTGTAACAACTTGGGAGCCCGCGCGGACCCAAACTGGAGTGTGGCAGTTTCGCCCCGTTCCGGCTTAAAGTAAAGTAATGTCTGACGCGACCTGAAGTCGGCGCTATGAAATCGGCCTGCGATAGACGTACCTCGACTGCTCGCAGAAACGGCAGTAATAGGACCTGAAGGACGTTCATGGAGAGAGCAATACAGCCCGCAAAGGTCCTATCGCGGGACGCATCGCTGGAATCCGGCTCGGGGCTATTTTCGACCGAGGCTGTCCTCAACCTGCAAAAATTGATTTTTGCGGGCTCTCCTCTGTCCGAAGTTCTAACGAACATTGCTCAGTTGGTTGAATCGCAAGCCGAGGGCATGTCTTGCACGATTTGGCTTCCCGACGAAGACGGAAAGGAACTCTATTGTGCCGCTGCGCCCAGCCTTCCTGGATTTATCGCTCACGTAGGGACCATGGCTGTTGGTCCGAAAGGCGGATCTTGCGGCACAGCGGTTTATCGAAAGGAGCCGGTGTATGTAACCGACATCCTGACGGACCCCATCTGGGACAACTATCGCGACCGCGTGTTGCCTTATGGAATTCGTTCCGTTTGGTCGCGCCCGTTGTTCACGAGCGAAGGCAAAGCCCTCGGCACTTTTTCTATCAACTATCGTGAACCACGCAGCCCCGGTGCCAACGACCTCCAGTTGATTGAGAACGCCAGCCACATCACGGGAATCGCAATTGAGCGTCACATGAACGAACAAGCGTTGCGGCGCGAACGCGATCGGCTGCGATTGCTTCTGGAAATCACCAGCAGCGTGACATCGAGGTTGGACCTTCGGCAAATGGTTGAGGCACTTTCGACGAATCTATTCAGGGTAATGCAATGTGACGTGTCCGCCTTGCTGCTACCCGACTCCGAGAGCGGCGAGTTACGCGTCACTACTCTTGCACAATCCCGACGGCGAGAGGACCCTTCCGCGAGGGATCGTTGGTGCCGATGAATAGTTCGATTGCGGGTCAGGTATTGCGGAAGGCCAAGAGCGTCCGGATCGATAGCTTCGAACAGGTCCGCGAGGATCCTGAAATTTATGGGAATCCTGACGGCCAGCTTCTTTATCGAGCGCGTGATCGAGGAAGGCCTGAGGTCGGGGTGTTATCTTCCGCTCATAGGCCGCGATCGCGTGGTTGGCGTTTTGATGCTCTGCAGGCGTTCGGACAATGCTTTTGAGAAAGACGACGTCATCTTGCTCGAGCAGGTGGCCTGTCAGGTAGCGATTGCAGTTGAGAACACGTTGGAGTACGAAAAGGCGACCAAGGATCGAGATAAAGAAACGAAACAGAGACTCTACCTCGAGGAGGAAATTCGCGCTGAGTTTGGCGAAATCGTCGGAGAGAGCCCGGCGTTGAAGACCGCGTTGAGCCTGGTATCTGTAGTGGCGCCTACGGATTCCAGCGTGCTGATCCTGGGAGAGACGGGAACCGGCAAAGAACTCGTTGCGCGTGCGATACATAAGCTGAGCAGTCGCAGCGAAAAGGCATTCGTGAAACTGAATTGCGCCGCGATCCCTCTTGGACTTCTTGAGAGTGAGCTGTTCGGCCACGAAAAAGGAGCATTTACCGGCGCCATCGCCCAAAAAACGGGGCGGTTCGAACTCGCCGACAAAGGCACGCTGTTTCTTGACGAGGTTGGCGATATACCTCTGGAACTTCAGGCGAAACTGCTGCGCGTTTTGCAGGAGCAGGAATTCGAGAGGCTCGGCAGCAACCGTACGCATAAGGTTGACGTCCGCCTGATCGCAGCCACGCATCGGGATTTGCCGGCGATGGTGAAACAAGGCACGTTTCGCGAGGACCTTTATTATCGTCTGAAAGTATTTCCGATCCAGGTCCCGGCGCTGCGACAACGCACAGAGGATATTCCGAGATTGGTGCGGCATTTCACGGCGCTCTACGCTCAACGCATGAACAAGCGAATTGACGTAATCCCTCCGGATACGATGGATGCGCTGGTGCGATACCCATGGCCCGGAAACGTCCGCGAATTGCAGAACTTTATTGAACGCGCGGTGATTCTCTCGCCACAGTCGACACTGCGCGCGCCAACTTCCGAGCTGGAGCCGTTCCAGCCTCACAAGGAATCCGAATGTCCCTATGAATGGTCTCGCGGAGGTCGAGCGGGATCATATCCTTCGTGCGCTGGAAGCGAGCAACTGGGTGATCGGCGGACAGAGTGGCGCGGCCGCGCGCTTGGGGATGAAGCGAACGTCGTTGGCCTACAGGATGAAGAAGCTTCGTATTCGCCGGCCTGCCGCGGTGCCACAGAAACGCAGCATCGGCGGCCGCGGCTGGCGACGACTGAGTTTCCAAGCCGTTGTAGCAAACCACCTACCAGTGGCAGTGGATCCGACGGAAACCCGTCAGCGGCGGACATCCGTCAGAGATTTGTCAGCTACGGTTCGAGATTCGCCGAGCTCCTTCCTCACAAACTTCAATCGCCAGAATGATTTGCATTGAATGTCTCTTTTCGAGTGAGCTGTTGCTCTTTTGGCATTCCACCTGCGCTAGAGGCCAAAGAAGTGAGGAGAGGACTTTATGAGTGATGCGACGTCACGAACAGCGGCAAAGCGCGCGAATGCCGAGTCAGGACGATGCCCGATTCAGCATGACCTCCTACATCCATCCATAGGGTCGAAGCCGATGGCGTGCAGGTGTTTTATCGCGCGGCCGGCGAAGCAAACGCGCCCGTCGTTCTCTTGCTGCACGGATTCCCAACCTCATCTTTCATGTTCCGCGAACTCATTCCGCGCCTGGCCAATGACTACCGCGTGATCGCGCCAGACCTTCCGGGTTTCGGATTCACCGAGGTGCCGCCGGAACGGCAATATTCGTACTCCTTCGATCGATTGGCGTTCACGATCGACGCCTTCACGCAGGCGCTCAAGATCGACCGCTACGCGATCTACGTGTTCGACTACGGCGCGCCCACTGGCTTCCGTTTGGCGATGGCTCACCCCGAGCGGATTACAGCCATTGTTTCGCAGAATGGGAACGCATACGAAGAAGGCCTTGGTGACGCTTGGGGCCCGATCCGAAAATACTGGGCTGCACCCACGGCAGAAAATAGGGACATACTCCGCCAAACTATTCTGACAGCGGGAGGAACGCGCTGGCAGTACACCCACGGCGTGGCGAATCCGGAGGCTGTTCCGCCTGAGTCGTACACGCTGGATACGGCTCTGCTCGAACGGCCGGGGAACAAAGAGATTCAGCTCGATTTGTTTCTGGATTATGCGTCGAACGTAAAGCTTTATCCGAAATTCCAGGAATATTTTCGCAAATCGAAACCGCCTTTGCTTGCGATCTGGGGCAAGAACGATCCCTTCTTCATTCCCGCGGGAGCAGAGGCATTTCGAAAAGACCTGCCGAACGCGCAGGTTCAGTTCCTCGATACCGGACATTTTGCGATCGAGACCCACGTCGTCGAAATTGCCGCCGCGATGAAAGAGTTCCTCGGCAACTCGCGTCTGAGAAATGACGAAGGCAGATTTCCAGTGATGACACGTGATTGGAACGAGGAGGAAGAGATGGAACGTCGTAGCTTTCTTGGTGCGCTCACAGCTGCATCTCTAGGTGTTGCGCTCAAGGACTCTTTCACTGGATTTGCGCGAGCGCAAAACACCGCACCAGCTGTCGCAAGTTTGCCTGGGCAGGCTTCCAAGATGAGCGAATTTCCCCAGAACTCAACCATCATTCTGGTGCATGGGGCGTGGGCCGACGGCTCGTGTTGGAGCAACGTCATTCTGCCTTTGGAACGGCGCGGTCTTCACGTCATCTGCGCGCCGATCCCGCTCACGTCCTTAACCAACGACGCTACCGCTTTGAGTTGGGCACTGGAACGGACCAGCGGCCCGGTGGTCCTGGTGGGACACGCCTACTCAGGCGCGGTGATCGCCGCGGTGCGGGAAGACCGAGTCAAGTCTCTGGTCTATATCGCGGCGCTCGCGCCGGATGAGGGCGAGACCGTGGCCAAGGTGTTCTATCGCGACCCCCCGCATCCGGAAGCGCCGAAGTTGGTTCCCGATTCCCATGGCTTTATATGGATGCCGGACGATGGGTTTCGCCGAGCGCGTTGCCCACAAGGCTTCTGCCGATCAAACAAACATTGCGGCCGCCGTGCAACGGCCGATCGCGGTTCAGTGCATTCAAGAGCCGGCCCCGACGCCGCGCATGGAAAACGAAACCGTCGTGGTTTCTGGTCGCCGAAGAAGACCGCATGATCAATCCGAAGACGCAGCATTTCATGGCCGATCGCATGCGGCGCGAAAGTCCATTCATACCGTGTGGACCACAGTCCGATGTACACGGAGCCGAATCTTGTGATCGACGTGATCCTGGAAGCGGCGCGTGAAACCCTCTCGTCATAGGTGGCGTAGCCCACTTAATTTCTGATTTAGAGACATAGGAGAGGCAATCGAATGACTACCAAATCTGTCGCCATCGTCACCGGCGCAAGCCAGGGGATAGGGCGAGCCACGGCCCTCCGGCTCGCGCGCGATTTCTCGGCCGTCGTGCTGGTGGCGAGGGATAAGGACAACCTGGAGAAAACTGCGGCTCGAAGTCAGGTCCCTTGGCGCCGAAACGATGGTGTTGGCCCTCGACCTGCGCCAACCACAATCGGCAAAGACCGTCATCGTGGGGACTCTCGAACGCTTTGGCAGAATCGATGCGCTGCTCAATATTGCGGGCGCAGTGCCACAGATTGATTTGTTCCAGATGACGGACGCGCAATGGGACGACGGCATGGCGCTTAAGCTTCACGGCGCGCGTCGCTTGACGATACAGGCCTGGGATGCTTTGAAGGCCTCGCAAGGATCTGTGGTGCTTGATGTCGGGAAGCGCAGCCTTCGATCCCAAGCCGGGATTCGCGGCAGTCGCGACGATCAACGCAGCCATCAACGCACTCGCCAAGGCATTCGCAGAACAAGGAATCAAAGACGGAGTACAGGTCAACAGCGTATCGCCCGGAGCGGTGATGACCGGACGCCGGCAGGCCTTCTTTGAAAAGTGGGCGCCTGCCCACAATCTGACGGTGGAAGAAGCAATCAAGAAATTTCCGGAGCAAGCCGGCATCACCCGCTTTGGAAAGCCGGAGGAGATTGCCGACCTGATGAGTTATCTGGTATCCCCGGCGGCGAAGTGGATGACGGGCGCTTCTGTGCGCATGGACGGCGGCGAGATCAAGGGCATTTAGGAAGCGCAGAATGGGGGATTTAAGTTTGTCCGTCTGAAGAGAGGGAGGAGCAAAATGGACGTCGCAACTTCGAATGGTCTTACGTGCAATCAGAATAGTCCGTTGTTGTTTGCTCTTCCCTTTGCCAATGGGTCCTTCGAACGAGGAGGAAACGATGGAACGTCGTAATTTTCTTGGCGCTGTCACAGGCGCATCTCTCGGCGTCCTGTTGGAGAGCTCTTTCACCGAACTTGCGCAAGCGCAAAACACCGCACAAGCTGACGCGCGGCAGTCACGGTGCTTTCGAGACCTCTCAAGTCGAGGTTTCAGGAAACACGATTTTTGTGCGCCGCTATGGAAAGGGGCCGGCCATTCTGATGGTGCACGGCTTCCCGCGCACAAGCCTGATGTGGCGATTCCTCGCGCCGAAGCTTGCAGAGAATCACACCGTGATCTGCGTAGACCTGCGCGCCTACGGCCACAGCGGGATACCCGCTTCCACGGACGACCACTTTCCTTATTCAAAGCGCGCCATGGCAAAGGAACTGGTCGAAGTGATGGATAAACTCGGCTTTCCGACCTTCACGCTGATTGGCCACGATCGCGGAGGACGCGTCTCCTACCGCCTGGCTTTGGACCATCCGAAGAGCGTGGAGCGTCTCGCTGTATTCGATGTGATTCCGATTCTCGAAGCGTGGAACCGGATCAGATGCGCGCTTCGCTCAGACTTACTGGCCGTGGATTTTGCTGTCGCAGAAGGAGCCACTTCCGGAGAGCTATCTGCTCGGGGCGCCCGAAGCCGTCTTCCATAACCCCTTCGGGCAAGGTTCCTTTGGGCCAGAGATTCTCGAACGAATACGTTTCCACCTATCGCGATCCGCCCGCGTTCATGGAATCTGCGAGGAATATCGAGCCGCGGCAACGATCGATGTCGAACACGATCGTGCGGACAAGGAAGCGTCAAGGCGAATCGAATGCCCGATGTTGCATCTATGGGCCGAAGGCGGGCCGCTCGACACTTTCTATGCAAAAGACGGAGGTCCGCTCGGCATTTGGCGGCAATGGGCTCCCCATGCGCAAGGACAGGCGATGAAGGGCGGCCACTTCTTCCCGGAAGAGAACCCTGACGATACCGCACTTCTCGTCAAGCAGTTCCTCTCCGCATAAGGCATGGAGCGCCGATTTTCTTGGTGCTGCTAATTTCGAAAAGGAACTAGCCGCAGATGTCTGAAGTCAAGGAGATGCGGAAATGAAAAAGCGGACAAAACTTGTGATTCTTATTGTCGCTGTCGCGGCTCTCATCGCCTGGTATGCATTTCGGCCAGAGCGGCTGGTGGTGAATCGGCTCGTTGACGAAGCAATGCCGGCCGCACCAGGCGGCTCGTCGCCGCAGCCTCTTGTTTCCGGAGAGTTCTACAGCATCTTGCACCCGACGGCAGGTACCGCAACCATTTACCAGATGGGAGACGGAAGTCGCATTCTTCGCCTGACGACCTTCCGCACATCGAACGGTCCCGATGTGCACGTGTACATGGTCGCTGCCGACGATGCGAAGGACGCGGCGACCGTGGAAAAGGCCGGCTTTGTTGATCTGGGAGTGATCAAGGGAAACATCGGCGACCAGAACTACACGCTTGGCAGCGACCTGAATCTGGCGAAATACCGCGCAGTCTCCATATGGTGCAAACGATTCAGCGTGAATTTTGGAGCCGCGGCGCTAAGACGGACGCAGACGTCGCAAAATCAATAGGCTCACATCCCGGCGGCAAAGCCGGACATTGTTTTGCATGTCAGCACGGGTCCGGCAAACATCCTCTCGTGCGATTGCAGGCTTGCGGAGCAACGTCATGGCAACATGTTGTTGGGCTTCGGCAACAGTGGCCGCGGGAGCGGAAACGGCGGAATCCTTTTCTGGCTCCGCCCCTGCGCCGCTTTGCGCATGCCGTGGGTACATCAACACAAGCGCAGCTGCTATCACGGTGACACATCGCGCTACTGAGCTCATAACTTCTCCTCGGTGGTGGCTGACTGCTTGCGATGCCAAAGCGAAGATCCTGCGCTTTGCAGCTTCTCTCAAGCCGGATGCCTCTTTCTCAGATCGCCTCACCTTTTATGGAGCCGGTACGTTGAACTCGGTAAGTGAGCCGCAATGATTTTGCTCACGATGGGCTTGATGCCACAAATCTCGGAACAATTTCGGGATGATCAGCGACGAAAAGCACCGAAGCGGCGATCAACTGTTGGGGGGGCAGCTGGGGCAGTACGGAGGGGGCGACTGGGTATACAGCCATAAAAAATCGAGGGCGACTCGGTGCGACCGCGTCGCCCTCTTTTCGATTGAATCGCAAAGTCTCCGCTTCCCGACCGACTTACTCGAAAGCAGCTCGGTTTGACCCGGGCCGCCCCTCCTAAGTTGGCTCGTGAAGCTCTGCTTCCCGGTTCAACTCATCGTCGCAGCTCGGTTTGACCCTCGCCGCATCTTTAAGTGCCCCGCAAAGCTTCTCGTTTCCGCTTCCGTCCAGCAGCAACTCGGTTTGACCCTTGTCACTATGAACTCAGCTGCGAAACGCACTCCTCTTTTCAAGTCAACGGAAACCGGATCGGTGTTACCCGCCCAATACCGCCGCATGAATCGTGGAGCCTTCCTTCTCAGTTCAACTCAATGAAGGCTGACTTGGTTTTGCCCTCGCCGCCATCTTTGAATTGACTCGTGAAGTTTTGCTTCCCGATCAATCTGAGGCGAATACTAAAAGGAGGACAAAATGTTCGCAAGAGTTATTTTGCTAAAAGCGCTGTGGAAATTGTGCGCACCTGTGGAAAAATGCGGAGCCCGTTTTACGTGTGCGCGTGTCACAAATCCCGGTCAGTGCGCGGTCTTGTCCAGTAGTTCATTCAGATAGGAACGCCACGCAACTGCCCAGGTGTGCGTGCCATGCCCGTGGGTCAGCTCGCTGATCGGAAGCAAAACAAAAGTTCCGTTCTTCAGCCGCTTGCTTTCCTTCTCGGCGATCCCCAGTTCGGGGGGATTGATAAAATCGTCCGCAGAATTAATCCACATCATCGGCGCGGTGATCTTCTCCAGTTGCGGCGAAGGATCGTAGTTACGCGAAGCGTTCACTTGATAAAGCAAATCGTTCGCATCCAAGGTGACGGAGCGCCTCTCCGCGTAATGGTCCGCCGCGTCGCGCGTTGGCAGACTCTTCTGCATCACCAGCGGCGCGCTTCCCGCAATTAGCAAAAGGTCTTCGGCCGTCCGCAGGCCCTCCTCCGGCTCTTCCTTATACTCGCCGCCTTTCCATGCGGGGTCCTCACGGATTGCGTCCATCAACAGCTTTCGCCAGAGGCGGTTGCGGCCCGCGATTTGCACCGGCAGGCACGCCAGAGGCATCAAAGCGTCCATAAAGTCCGGGTAGGTTTCACCCCAAACAAACGAGTGCATGCAGCCCATCGAAGTGCCCATGATCAATCGCAAGTGCTGCACTCCGAGCCCTTCGGTGATTAGGAGGTGTTGCGCGGCGACCATGTCGTCATAGTCGTAGGCGGGAAAATGGGCGTGCATTCCATCGCTGGGCTTCGAAGATTTCCCGTGGCCAATTCCGTCGGGCAAGATAATGAAGTAGCGATTGATGTCCAGCAATTGGCCCGGACCAAACAATTCCGCGGCAAATTGCGGCGACAGAAATTGTTGGCCGGATCCACCAGTCCCGTGCAGGATCACTACCGCGTTGGTGGGACGCCCCTGCGCATCGCGTGCCAGCTTCCCCAGTGTCTTGTAGTGCAAACGCAACTCAGGAAGCTGTTCGCCCGATTTGAACTTGAACTCGTGCGCCACATAATCGCCTTCCGTTGCTGGAAACTGGACGGGCGCCTGCGCATACGCCGCCGTTAGGATCCATGCGGCAACAACCAGCGAAGCTACCCGCGCCAAACGAATCATTGTCTGCACCTCGTCGCCAGAGAATATATCAGTGGAACCGCTGTTCTGTAGACTACGACGACGTTGGGTCTATACCGCGGCCGGATTCAACTGCGGGTTCTGGCGCTGGTGCCAGTAAGGATACGGGAGAGCGACGGCGCTAGCGTCGTCGAGCTTTTGCACTTGCGCGGGAGTGAGGTTCCAGCCGGTGGCGGCGAGGTTCTGGCGCAGCTGTTCTTCGTTGCGCGCGCCGATGATCACGCTCGATACCGTGGGGCGCTGCAACAGCCAATTCAATGCTATCTGCGGCACCGACTTCCCTGTTTCCTTGGCGATCACGTCGATTGCATCCACCACTCGGTAGAGATATTCGTCGTTTACCTGCGGACCTTGCTCGGACGTTTCGTGCAGCCTGCTCACCGCGGGCAAAGATTGATTGCGGCGGATTTTGCCGGTCAAGCGGCCCCAGCCCAGCGGACTCCAAACCAGTGAGCCCACGCCCTGATCGATTCCCAGCGGCATCAATTCCCACTCGAAATCGCGCCCCACCAGCGAGTAGTACACCTGGTGCGCGACGTAGCGCGTCCAACCATATTTTTCCGAAATAGCGAGTGACTTCATCAAATGCCATCCGGAGAAATTCGAGCACGCAATGTAGCGAACCTTACCCGAGGAAACCAGAGTGTCGAGAGCGTACAGCGTCTCCTCGATCGGAGTGCGCGCATCGAAGCCGTGCAGGTGATAGATATCGATGTAGTCGATTCCCAGGCGGCGCAGGCTTTCGTCGCATTGACGCAGCAAATGGTAGCGGGAGGATCCCATGTCGTTCGGGCCATCGCCCATCGGGAACGTTGCCTTGGTCGAGATCAACGCTTGCTGGCGCCGATTGCCCAGCGCTTTGCCCAGAATTTCTTCGGATAGGCCGCGGGAGTAGACGTTCGCGGTGTCGAACAGATTTACTCCGGCGTCGAAACAAACATCTATCAGGCGCGTCGCCTCGGCGACGTCGCTGTTGCCCCAGGCGCTAAAGAACTCGTTGCCACCTCCAAAGGTGGCGGCGCCAAAACTAAGAACCGAAACTTTCAAACCGGAACGGCCGAGAAGCCTGTATTCCATCTCGCGTTGATTCCAGAGGACTTCGGTATTAGCGGATACGATTTTACCACTGAAAATGGTAAAAATAACGTATCCGATTTTGTATCCCAGGAACTTCGCATGGCGCATCTCAGTGGTCGTTTAAAAGCTTGTCAAGACGGCACAAGGGCATGAGAGGGGTGTCGGGCAGATTCGCACTTCGTTTTTCGTGCCATGAGCAGCATGCCCCAGGGCGGGAGAGGGTCAACAAGGCGGCGAAAGAGAATACGCGGCCGGACTCAGTGGATGAGTGAAAGAAAAAGAAAGATGGGGAGGGGTGGCTGGGAAGCGACACGCCACTAAGGTGCACGGGCTGGCGGCGGCTGCCAGACCGAGCGGTACAACTGCCGGGCGACCTCGCGCAAGGAAAGATGATAGCGACGAACCAATTTGGAATGGAGCAGGCAAAAGGCCGAACAATCGGTGAACGCCAACAGCAGCACGAGCGTGACTGCGGCCAACCCTCGGTTGGGGACCACCTTCGGAGGGCCCTCCGCGGTAGCCTGTTTGGGGCGGTGTTGGCAGGCGTGCAGGAAGCCATGCTTCCAAGCCCAATTCTGAGTTAGATCGTTCCAGCCATTATTCTCCTGCTTCCAGCGACTATGCCCGAGTCGCCACACGACTCGGGGGAGAAAATACTTCGGGATTCAGTGTGTCGGTCCACACCCATTTGTGGAGTGTGGTTTCTGTCTGTCGGAGCCCCGCTGATCTCACTGGGAGCCTGCTCTGGTGGCAAATTCGTTGTGTCGAGAGCAGGAGAAGCGTGCGAGACGCGAGCCGGAGGTGCAAATCGGAAATTCGTGTTAAATACTGTTCAGGAACGGCAAGGCGGATATTTCCAACTCGACACCCTCGTGTGATTTTCCATTTGCGGCCCTCTTTCCGTCGATGTACGGTGAGGCTTGGCCAGAACTAGGACCCCTGAAGGACAGCGCTTGTGAAAAGGCTCCGAATCGTCGTTTCACTCACGACGAACGACAACGACTATCAGATTGAACAGGCTGTAGCCGCAGAGCAGGCCGCGCGGCGTCTCGGTGTCGATGTTGAGATTTTATACGCCAACAACGACACCATCCAGCAGAGCCAGCAAATCCTAAAGATCGTTCAAGCGTCCAAGAATTTGCTTCCGGACGCGATTGTTTTCGAACCGGTGGGAGGCACTGCCCTGCCGAATGCTGCGTGGGTCGCGGCAGCCGCGAACATTGGATGGGTCGTCTTGAATCGGGAAGCGGAATACATGACGGAGCTGCGCCGTATCACGCGTGCGCCAATATTTTCGATCAGCTCGGACCATCTCGGAATTGGCCGAATTCAGGGACAGCAGATTTCCGCGCTCACGCCCGAGGGTGGCACGGTACTTTATATACAGGGTCCGTCCACGAACTCCGCCGCAAAAGATAGAACCAAAGGCGTACACCAGACGAAGCGCTCCGATATCAAGTTGATCATGCTGAAGGCCCAGTGGACCGAGGAAACTTCGTATCGAGCCGTTTCGTCCTGGATGCGTCTATTCACTTCGCCAAAATCGCCGTTGGATTTGGTGGCAGCGCAAGACGACTCGATGGCCACCGGTGCCAGGAAGGCACTCCAGGAGCTTTCGGACGCCGGGTTACGCGAACGGTGGCTGAAATTGCCGTTCATCGGCTGCGACGGCCTGCCGAAAACCGGCCAGGAGTTCGTCAAGAGCGGAATTCTCGCAGCGACGGTCGTGGTCCCGCCGAATACGGCACTTGCGCTCGAAATGCTGGCGCAGCCATTCCAAACCGGCGTACAACCGGCCCATCTTGCCCTTACTGTACCTTCATCGTTTCCGCCGGTCGCCGAACTGTCGGCCAGCCCTTTAAAGAAGATGGGCATCCTGACGCGGTAGGCTTAGAAGACCATATGACAATCAGTTCCGGCGCATGACTTTGAGGCTGACCGTCCTTGGAGTCTGAGCGGCGTCGGCTCTTGCGTGCAAGCTCAACGCGTTTAGGTCTGACGCACGCCGGTCCACAGTTCTCTCGATCATATACGGAAAGCCGGCTCCAGTGAGAGCAGCGGGACTATCCTGACTTACCGGTCAGCCTAAAAGGGGAGAAAAGTTGTTGGACCGCTTCGGGGTAGGAGATTTTGTATGTGAAGAAGCTTGTCTCTTGTGCTGACTGCAATCCTGGGGACGGTGCGTCCAGTGGGCGCCGCCCAAACCAGGGTGGACGCCGAGGCCGTGCGATCGAAGCATCCCATCGCGAATATATAGCCGCGATGAAACGCGGGGATGCAGCGGCGCTCGCCACCTACCTTACCGATGACGGCATCCTTCTTCCTCAGAACTCGGATATGCAGCGCGGGCGCGCCACCATCGAGAAGTGGTTTGCAACTTGGCTGCCAACGACTGCCGCCCAGGACTTCGTAGTCGCGACCGAGAATGTGACGGTCGTGGGAAGCACGGCGTCACAAGGTAGGCTTCGCTAAATCGAACCATCCATGTTCCAGTCCATGCATGGAAGCCGGGTGGTATAAAATCGCCATAAGTTTCCGCGTAATGCGGAGCGAGGAACTCTACTCGACCCTGAGTTCTTGATCCTCGACCACTCGAAAGATATGGTCCGCCGCTGCGCCGCAAGCGAAATGTGGAGTGTCGCAGGTTGGTCTGCGCAAATGCATAATCGAGAATGCCGAAGGTAATGTGATTAGTGCACGCGCGCCAGATAGGGAACGAATCCGTGAACCTTAGTTCGCAAGCGATAAACAGAAGTTGTCGCGGTGATGTACAGAGTCGCGTAGTCTTTCTCGCCCCAGGCAAGATTCGCCGGCTGCTCCGGCAGGACGATCGTTCCGAGATGGCGGCCCTGGGGGTTCCACAACCAGATTCCCTGGGGGCCGGTCACAAAAATATTTCCCTGCTGATCGAGCTTAATGCCGTCAGGCACGCCATCGCCCTTGCCTCCTGGCTCGGTTCCGAAGATCCGCCCATTCGCCAGCGTTGCGTCGGAAGCGAAATCATAGACGCGAATATTTCTCTGCTCGCTGTCATCCACGTAGAATTTCCTGCCATCCGGGGAGAAACCGAGACCATTCGGCTGAGATAATTCTTTTGTTAACAAGCGGACGTCGCCCTTGTCGCCGAGCCGATAAACGCCCTGAAACGGAATTTCTTGTTTCTGCCCTTCCGGCAAATCGAGAGTGGGATCCGTGAAGTAGGTCGCGCCGTCAGGACCGATGATCACATCATTTGGGCTGTTGAACCTTTTCTCTTCAAAATGATCCGCGAGGATTTTGTACTGGCCATCCGGGCTTACCTCAACGATGGCACGCAGAACGCTGGCGCAATCGAGAAGCTTATGGCGCAAGTCGAACGTGTTCCCGTCGGGATCGCCCAGCGAAATTAACGGTTCCTTACGCCCACCAGGATAGACGCGGAAAATTTTGTTCAGAGTTTCGTCGCTGACGTATACGAAGCCTGAAGGATCCCAGACGGGCCCTTCAGTAAAGCCAAATCCCGTCGAAAGTGTTTCAAGCTTCGCGCCATGTCCGACTAGCCCCCAGAATTCCGGCGATTCCGCTCGCAAAGCGAATTCGAGGGCAGGTTTTTTCTCCTGTGCAAAACCATCCAGAAAAATGGCGAATGATAGCGCGACGGCGGCCGCACAGGCTCTTGACATTTTAAGTATTTTATCATTGATCTTCATCGCGCTGCTCCTGTCGCGCGGCGGGTGATGCTTTTGGCGCTTTACTGCGAGCGGTGCGCATCAAGAAACTGATCAGGTCGTTCAATTCACGAGAGCTGAGCCGGGAACCGTAATCGTTGGGCATGAGCGACTCAGACCGATATTCGAACTTTTGCAGATCGGACTTCAGAAAGAGATGAAACGTTCCATCGTTCGTCTGCAACTGCAGAGAAAAATTGTCCTCGTTCCGCGCGATACCCATGAATTTCTCGCCGTCGCGCGTAATCACAACTGCGGCCCTCTTGTGCGGATCGAGATCCTTGTTCGGGTTCGTGATTGCATCGCGAATTTCGCTGACCGGGTGCGTACGAGCGTACTCCGTCAGATCGCTACCCATGAACCCTCCCGCTGTTCCGGCCATATGACAGGCGGCACACCCGGCCTTCCCGTGAAAAAGCGATTCACCAGCTTGCGGATCGCCGGGCAGGCTTTCGGATCGCTGGCCGCCCTGCAGCGTGCGCAGATAATTGACGACCGCAGCGATTTTAGATTCGTCCAGGCTTGACCCGAAAGAGGGCATGGCCATGGACGGGGAGCCGTCGCTAACGATTCGAAAAATCTCAGCGTCCGAAAGGTGAAAGGCTTCTGGTTTCGTCACAATATTCGGAGCGTGCTCGGCGCCTCGGCCATCGAGTCCGTGGCAACCAGCACAGCTCGTTGTCCAGATTCGCTTGCCGGTCTGTAGCGCTACCGGAGAGGCGGTTTTCGGGGCGGATCTTTGCTGCGGGATAGACCCCGCACTCGTTAGCACAAATACTATCGAAGACAGGAGCGCAACAGGAAGCAACCGGCGTGCGACTCGCGAGGAAAAGGCAGCCCGCTTTGAGGATTTCAAACAAAGACTCCGCGTTTCAGCAGACCCAGATTCCACCAAAGCTCGTATGGCGCTCTCATGCGAAGTTAGAAAAGGAACTTCAGGGCAACCTGCAAAACGCGAGGCTGCCCATAAGTGGAGGAGATGAGGCCAAATCCGGACGATCCAACAGTGCCAAAGCCCGATGAGTTCTGGGCGGAGAACCGTGCATGATTAAAGATGTTAAATGCCTCGCGACGGAGTTGCAAAGTCTTTGTTTCCGTCAACTTGGTGTCCTTTAGAGCGGCACGGCAGTGATTCTCTGGCTCTTGATCACCTCACCCATCTGAGTGCTCTGCGTCTCAACCTGGACCGCGTCGGTCGTCACCGTCACTTTTTCAGTGACTTCGCCGATTTCCAGCTTCACGTCCAATCGGATCGCTGCGTTGGCATCGATGTGGATGCCGGTCTTTGAGTATGTCTTGAATCCCGGCGGATGAACCACCACATCGTAATTGCGATCGGTAGATCCGGAAAGCTATAGAAGCCTGAACCGTCTGTCTGGACGACGGATTGCACGCCGGTATCGGTGGCGGTCACCGTCACATTCGGGATGACCGAGCCTCTGGGGTCGGTAACCATCCCCGAGATGCTCCCCGTAATGCTGGCCTATGCGACGGTCGGGCCCAACACCAGTATCATGTCCAAGGCAGGAAGAGACTTACGGCGCATACACATTCTCGCACCCCTCCTAAAATCAGTCTCGCTGCGTGGCTGCAATTCCGCGTGGTCGCAGCTGTTTCGAGCTTTCCTTTCACTAGGTGAAAAATCCTCTTAGCAAATCGGAGAAGCCCACGGCATGCGGAGTTCCTTTACTCCATTGCGTTTGACGTGTCAACTTTTTTCTTGTTTTTCTTGTTTTATTAAATTTAACTAAAATTTCATCTACCCCGGGTTGGCGCGTTCCCGCCCACACGCGGGGGCGTTTCTCCGCTGTCCGGTGCGAGCTTCCCTCTGGCCGCAATGGCCGAGCTGTCGGTTCTTTCGCAGGCATATCATTTCGTTCGCGTGCATTGCGTTCTTCCATACTTGCGCGACATAAGCTAAGTAATGATAGAGTGCGCCAAGTACCTACGACCCGGAGGATCCCATGGAAAGATACTTTCGCGCTCTGCTGCTTAACCGAACCAGCATGACCTGGATGGCCCCGTTGCTCTGCGGAATCGTAGTCGTCTGGGCGGCCTCGCTTCCTGCGGCACATCCGGTCGCTGCCACCCAGCGGACGACCGAGGAGAGTTCGCTGCTCAATGGTTTTCGCCACGTCGAAGCTGCATCAGTTTCCGACGCGGAGGAAAAGATTCTCGGACGTCGCATGTACATGTCCCATCGCATGCGCCCGATCTTTCCGTCCAAGTTCGCGGGATTTGCACTCACCGTGCAGTTGAAGAAGGCCGAGGGGGGCTCAAGACCCAAATGCGTTGGCGGGTATGCTCGCGGCGATTGATCAGGGCGAACCCAATTCGGTGTATGTGATGGCTGTCGAGGACGGTGTGGACATCGCAGGAATGGGCGGGTTGATGGGCACCGCTATGGCGGCGCGTAATTTTTCGGGCGCGGTTATTGACGGAGGTGTTCGGGATGTCGCCTATCTTCAAAAAATAGGTTTTCCCGTGTATGCGCTCGGGATCGTGCCTTCCACGTCGGTTGGCCACTACCGATTTGCCGGAACAAATGCTCCCATCGTCTGCGATGGCGTGACTGTGAACGCCAATGACATCGTCGTGGCCGACGCAGATGGAGTAGTTGTGGTGCCGCGAGCGAAAGTTCAAGACGTGCTCGCCCCCGCGCAGGAAATGGATTTCAAGGAGCACTCGATGTACGCCACTATTGAGAAGCTCAAGTCCATCGAGGAGGCTGTGAAGAAGTTCGGGCGACTTTGAACCCCGCCGCGGCCATCCCGAAAAACGAGACTTTCAGAAATATGGCTTGAATCTTTCCCGAATCTTGTGTATCTGAATTTTCACCAGATAAGCTGTACTTTCATTTTGGATCTGGACCGCGGGAATCGTTTTGAGGGAACCCGAATGGCTGGCAAGCGCACCTACAACATTACCTCTCTCCAGCGCGGGCTGAACTTGCTTCACCTCTTTGCAGATTCGCAAAAAGGCATGAGCGCCAGCCGGATAGCGAAGCTTTCGGCGTCGCCGATGAGCACCGTCCACCGTTTCTTCATGAACCTCACATCCGCGGGTTATGTGAATTGCGACTGCGATGTAGACTATCATTTGGGCATCGCTTGCGTCTCGGTCGGGCAGGCGGCGCTGTCGCAATTGGATCTGCGCCGGTTAAGCCTGCCATACCTCCAAGAGCTCAACCGCCGGGCTCGTGAAACTCTTCACTTGACCGTCCGCTTTGGGTTATCCGCCGTTTACGTGGAAAAGCTTGATTCATCAGAACCGCTTCGCATCCATTCGCGCATTGGAGCTGCCATTCCGCTGTTCTGCACAGCCGTTGGAAAGGTTCTTCTGGCATATCTGCCCGAGCAAGAGCAGGCCACCGTTCTGGACCGAATAGAGATGCATAGATTCACCGCGAACACGGTGGGCAGCCCCCAGGAGTTGCAGACGCAGCTGCAACTAGTTCGAAGGAATGGGTACGCTTGCGATCTGGAAGAGCACCAAGCGCACATACGATGCGTTGCCGCGCCGATTTGGGATCACACCGGTGCAGTCAATGCTAGCCTAACCGTTACGGGGCCCGCGGTTCGTATGGGAGTGGCGCGGCTACGCCAACTCGGACCTCTAACGCGAGACGTCGGCCTGCTGATTTCGAGAGACTCGGGTTATCCCAACTCCAGCCGGATTCAAGAGACAAGGCCGACTATCAGCACTGCTGCACGTCGCGCAAGCGCCCTGCCAAATCACCTGCACTCACGCCGCAAAACACTTCTCAAAGATGCTCGGAAATGAAACACGAATCTTATTTGCTGATAAATCGTGCGCCCATCTTCGCGAAAGCTGGGGTTGTCGCGTTCCTATTGCTAGTTCTTTGCGTTGATCTCACGGCGGCTCGAAATCGACCGGCAGACTCTTCTCGGCGTGCGTGCCGGATCGATCCAATAGACTTTGAGGGATGGAAAGCTGAACAGATCAGCAACGAATGGCTAAAGCTGATCGTGGTGCCTCAACTGGGCGGGCGCTTGATGCAGGTTTTCTTCGCAGGCCACCCGTTTCTATTTGTGAATTCAGAATATAAAGGGCGCTACTTTCCTCCATCTGCGGGCGCGGCCAAAGGAAAATGGTTCAACTACGGTGGCGACAAGATCTGGCCGATGCCGGAAGGATCCCAGGACGAACATCATTGGCCCGGCCCAATCTCTGACGAATTGGACGATGGCGTGTACACGTTCCAAGTTCTTTCTCTCGATTCTCGATGCGGTTTGCGACTAGACGGGCCGCCGGATGAACGGACCGGGTTGCAATATTCGCGGGAGATTAGCATCGGACGCGAATCGCCAGAAATCTCGTTTCATGCTGTTATGAAAAATGCCTCTATTCGTCCCATCCAGTGGTCCATGCAATCGGTGACCCAGTATGACACTGCAGACCTGCAAACCACCGGTGCCTATAACGAAGACTTCTGGGCTTTCACGCCAGTCAATCCGCAAAGCTCCTATCTTGACGGCTATCACGTGCGCTCCGGGCTTGCCGACGATCCTTCCTTTTCGGTGAGAAATGATCTGTTCGCTTTGCATTGGCTATATCTGCAAAGCGAGGTTTGGATTGATTCGCCCAGGGGATGGCTGGCAGTGGCAGATGGATCGAAACACTTCGCTCTTGTCGAACGGTTTCTGTTTCACGAAGGAGCTGATTACCCGGGCAAAGCGACAGTCATCTTCTATAAGAATGGTCCCTCAGTAGATATCGATAGCAAAGGCGTGCCATACATACGGACGAGTGTTGATGGCGCTCCATATTACATGGAAGCGGAGCTGAACAGCCCGATTGTGCGACTCGAACCAGGCGGTTCCTATGCTATGGATACGAAATGGTATCCGACCCGCATTGGGAAGAGTGTCGCGACCGTAACTGGTGCTGGAGCGATCAGTGAGCCTCTGACAGTTTCCCCAACGAAAGACGGCATCAGGATTTCGGCGTCATTCGGCGTCTTCTTCGCCGGCAAACTCGCAGCCCATCTCTACGACTGTAACGATAGAGAACTGAACGTCTTTGCTCTTCAAACTGTCAACCCTTCGGAACTCGTTAGCTTGAACCAGGAAATCAAAATCCCACCGCTAACCGAGCACGTTTCGCTTCGCTTGGTTGATGCGCAAGGAATTGATCGTGGTTCGTTGGGCGAGGCTCAACTCAAGCATGCGTCAGGGGGCGCATAGGCGAATGTGCGCGTTGCAACGAACGCCTCTACTTGCCGTAATTTGCGCTTGTGCCGTTGTGGTGGCTATGGGCCAGGAAAAGTCGGGCACCGCAATTTCGACATTGGTTGACGTACATCCCGACGAACTTCTGTTGCAGCCGCCTGGCGCAAATTGGTTGTCGTATAACGGTGATTACACGGGGCGTCGGTACGCAAGCCTCGATCAGATCAATCACAGCAACGTGAACCAATTGCGCGCGGAGTGGGTTTTTCACGTGCCGAAATCGGGGGAATTAGAAGTCACGCCGGTCGTCTTCAACGGCGTTATGTTCGTAACCGCGGCGAACGACGCGTATGCGCTGGATGCGAGAACCGGGCTCGAGATTTGGCACTATTCGAGGCCAGTCACCGAAGGCCTCATCGACGATGCATCGCAGCATCACAACCGTGGCGTGGGCGTGTGGCATTCGCGGATCTATCTCGAGACGGACAACGCCCATCTGCTTTGCCTCGATGCGCGTTCGGGCCATCTGCTTTGGGATGTGTCTTATGCCGAAGGCAACAAGAACTATGGCGCGACGAGCGCGCCACTCGTCGTCAAGAATAAGGTTCTCGTCGGCACTTCCGGCGGCGATGACGGCGTCCGTGGCTTTCTCGCAGCCTTTGATGTCGAGACAGGAAGACTTGCGTGGCGCTTCTGGACGATTCCTGGTCCTGGCGAGGCCGGCTCCGAGAGTTGGCCAGGCAAAATCTATCTCCACGGTGGCGGCACGACGTGGATGCCCGGTACTTTCGATCCTGCGCTCAATACAGTTTACTGGGGAACCAGTAATCCTTCTCCGGACTTTGACGGTGGGCCGCGGCCAGGCGATGACATCTATACCGACTGTGTTCTTGCACTCGACCCCGATACCGGAAAGCTGAAATGGTTTTTTCAATTTACTCCACACGACCTGTTCGATTACGACGCGACGGAAACGCCGGTCTTGCTTGACGCGGTGTACCAGGGCGAATCCCGCAAACTGCTCGTGGAGGCGAACCGAAACGGATATATCTACGTCCTCGATCGCACAAACGGGAAATTTCTGTCGGCCGCGCCCTTTGTTGAGAAGATTAATTGGGCGACGGGAATCGACGCACAAGGCCGGCCGATCCGCACGGACGTTCGGCCGAGCGCGGCAGGCACGCTGGTGTGCCCGGGCTTTGAGGGAGCCACGAACTGGTATTCCCCCGCTTACAACCCCGACACTCACCTTTTCTATTTCATGGCGGTCGAGGATTGTGCGACCTATTTGTTGAAGCCTCAGGAGTTTTCCGAGGGGCATCCCTTTTACGCGACGGGCGTGAAATATGCTCGCAGCCGCGGCGGACAAAAGATTCTCTTGGCATACGACTTTGCCGCACACAAATTTTCTTGGCGCTATCCTCAGGTAGGTTCGGGACGATCATCGGGCGGAGTGATGACCACCGCGGGAGGTCTGGTTTTCTTTGGAGATGATTTAAACTCCTTCGAAGGAGTGGATGGCCGCACCGGCGCTCCACTCTGGCATTTTCAAACCGGTCAGACAATTCACGCGTCGCCCATGAGTTTTGCCGTAAGCGGAAAACAATATATCGCCATCGCTTCCGGTGACAATCTGTTCACTTTTGGATTGCCGTGAGTAACCAAATCTCGAAGAAACATTAAAAAGGGAGGAAAACTCAATGGTTGCCAATCTTTTCACTCGGAGAAACTTCGCAGTACGCTTTGCGTCTTTCGTTTCGGGCCTGGGTCTCGCGGGAATCTTGAGTTCCAAAGCTTCGGGTGGCGAACAAGCCGGCGGAACGCAGCAGACGGGCGGCGTCCAGAAGCTGGGTTATGAGGGCAAGGCCGCCGATGGAACACAAATGATCACCCCGCTTATCGTTCACAACGGCTTGATTTACATTGCGGGCCAAGGCGCACACTCGCACGACAATGGTGAGACTTTCCCCACGGACATCGAAAACCACACGCGCAGGGTGATGGACAGCGTGAAGACTCTGGTCGAAGCAGGGGGCGGCACCGTGGATAGCATTTTGCAACTCACCGTGTATCTCGCGAACATCGACTACTACGACGGGATGAACAAAGTATTTAAGACTTATTTTCCGCGCGGCGGCTCCGCGCGAACGACTGTGGCCGTCGCGGCCCTGCCAGGACAGTCACTCGTGGAAATCAATTGCATCGCAGCGGTTACGCGCAAATAAACAATCAAGGAGCATAACGATGCAACTTAAATGGAACCGCCGGACGTTCTTAGGTTCTCTCGGTGCGACGGCTGGTTCGTTACTGAGCGCAAGAAAGTTATTCGGTTGGACTGCTGCCGCAAGCCGCCAAAATTTCCGGCTTTGGTGCTTCAGGTGACGTGTATGAAGAACTCGGCGTGACCACCGTCATCAACGGCCAAGGGACAATGACCATACTCGGCGGTTCGTTGCCCGCGCCCAGAAGTCGAAGCGGTGATGGCCGAAGCCGGAAGGCACTTCGTCAGCATTACCGAACTCGAAGCTGCGGTCGGAAAACGGATCGCCGAGATGCTCAAACTACCGGAGGAATATACCGCGCTGGTCACTTCCGGTGCTGCGGGAGCGATGCAATCGGGACTTGCCGGAATACTCACCGGCGAAAACGAAGAGTTCATTCGGCAACTCCCGGACCTTACGGGCATGAAATCCGAGGTCATTATTCAAAGATCCCATCGCAACCCATTTGATCACCAGCTCCGTGCCACTGGTGTCAAGCTAGTCGAAATCGAAAGTCGCGACGATTTCAGCAGAGCCATCAGCCCGAGCACCGCAATGATGCACTTTTCGAATTTTGCGAACGCCTCCGGGCAAATCAGAGTGGACGAATGGGCCAAACTCGCCATGACAACCACATCCCTTCATTCATCGACGCTGCTGCGGATACGCCTCCGGTTTCTCACCTTTGGGATTACACGAAAATGGGCTACGACCTTGTCGCTCTCAGTGGCGGCAAAGCGATTCGCGGGCCCCAGTGCGCGGGACTACTCATCGGCAAGAAGGATTTGATCCGCTACGCATTGCTGAACAACAGTCCGAATGAGGACACGCTTGGCCGCGGCCAGAAAGTGGGTAAGGAAGAGATTGTCGGCATGGTGAAAGCACTCGAGCTCTATCTAAATGAAGATCACGAGGCGCTGAACCAAGAATGGTGGAAGCGCCTGGACGTGATCTCGAAGCAGGTCACAAAGGTGGATGGCGTCAGCACGGCTTACTTTGTGCCAGATATCGCCAACCACGTTCCGCATATGCAGATTAATTGGGATCCGCGGCTCATCTCGCTCACACCGCGTCAAGTCTACGATGCACTCCGTAAATCAAAGCCTTCGATTGTGCTGGGAAGGACCGAAATCGGACTCGAGATGAACTCTTTCATGCTTCAGCCGGGGGAAGACAAAATTATTGCCGACCAGCTTGTGCAGGTTCTTCGCGGCCACGCAGCGTGAGCGAAGCGCGTTGCCCGCATTCGCTGAAGGCCACAAGCTCGGCTGGATGCGCGCGGGAATCAACGAAGCTGAAACCATTGTCAAGACAATCACAACGTCTACTCGGTCCATGCGCTGGCCCGCTGTGCGATCTGTGAGGACTTTAGTATGAGCGTTGAACGAACGAGCCATGTCCGCTGGTTTCTGGTGTTCTGGCTGTTCATTCTTAGTGCTGTAGCGTTTCTTGATCGCGTGAATATCTCGATCGCCGGCAGCTCCATCGCCGCAGAATACGGCCTCAGTGATGTCCACCTCGGTTGGGTCTTTAGTTCGTTCCTGCTTGGCTACGCGCTCTTCCAGACGCCGGGAGGCTGGCTGGCGGACAAGCTGGGCTCGCGGCGGGTGGCCTTTGCGGGAGTTCTCTGGTGGGGTGTTTTCACCGCGCTCACCGCCGCGCTGCCTTCAAGTCTTGCACACGCTTCTTCTTTTTATTTCGATGCGCTTTCTTCTCGGCGCCGGTGAAGCGATTATCTATCCGGCGTCCAATCAATTTGTGTCTCGTTGGGTCCCCCACCCATGAGCGCGGCATTGCGAATGGTTTGATCTTTGCAGGCGTTGGTATAGGGGCGGGCATTACCCCCTCTGATTACGTACTGCATGGTGCGCTACGGATGGCGATCCTCGTTTTGGATTTGCGCCCTGATCGGTGTGGTCGCAGGCTCCGTCTGGTACTTGTCCGCCCGCGATACTCCCGAAGAGCACCCCCGAGTTTCTGCGTCAGAAGTCGCCACAATTCGTGCCGGCCTTACCATAGACGCGTCTCGGGCCGAAGCGCGTAGGATCATCTTGTGATCTTCCGCAGGGCACGCTCGATCTGCTGATCCTCAGAACTCCGGCGCTCGGGCCTCAGCACAGCTGGGCGATTTCCGGGGCGCATTCATCATGGTGCGGCGCCTCCGGCGGGAATCACAGGAACCAAGAGCGCCGAGGGATGCTCGGCGTCGTGCAGGATCGTGTTCGTGGCCGAGACAAACTCGCGGCTCGTCGCTTGATCCGCGCCGGTGTTCAGGTTGCGATCAAAGCGCGGGAAATTGCTGCTGGAAACTTCCAGGCGAATGATGTGGCCTTTCTTAAAGACGTTGCTCGTAGCCCACAGGTCCACCGAGATTTTGTAAATCTGGTCCGGATTCATCAGCTCGGGCTTCTCCTGCGAATCGCGATAGCGCATGCGGAGAATTCCGTCGGTGAGATTCATGGCGAAGCCGCCGGGTGGGACGTCCACGAGCTTTGCCGTGAAATCGGTGTCCACTGCAGAAGATCTGGCCCAGAGCTCAAGCGTGAACGGCCCGGCGACTTCCATATCCTCGACAAGCGGCTTGGTGGAATAGACAAGTACGTCGTTGCGATTTTCAGCGGCGCGCTGGTCGCGCGGGCCCGGCTCGTAGTGCTCAGCGTCGCAGCAGAGCGAGCCGCCGATGGTGGGCACAGGATTTGCGGGATCGTACGTGAATTTGTCAGGCCTTTCTTTTGTTGGTGGCGTGAGGGAAAGGCCACCGTCGCCATGCAGCGAATTGGCCGAACCACCCGAGTGCAGGAAGTAGCGAGTGGGTTTAGCTTCCGGCGGAGGCCAATCCGATTCCTGGCGGTACGTGTTCGCACCCATGACAAAAATGCGCACGGGCTTGCCCGCCGTGGCGGACTTGTCGGTGGCAAACTCATTCTGCACGCCCTTGAAGAGATAGTCGTACCAGTCAATCAAGACATCTGTGGAAGGAAATTTGACCGCCTCATCGCCGAATTCAACGTCGCCGATGCGGCGCCCGAAGCCGGCATGCCCGCCGATTTGTACCAGCAGGTGCTGGCCATTGCGTGCCGCGTCCGTACCGCCGTGCGCCTTGATTCCCATGTAATTCCGCAGTGTGCCGGCTAGAAAAATGTCATACCAGGCGCCGATGTGAAGGGCGGGCACTCGAATATCCGAATAATGCTCCTCGATGGACCACTGCTTCCAATACGCGTCATAGTCGGGATGCGCGAGCCAATCAAGATAATACGGCGCAAGTTGGGCCGTGGCGTCGGCTCCCGCCGGAAGCGAGGCGTAATTGAACGCCGGATACTGAGTAAGCGGAAGCATGGGCGCGCCCAGCAGCGCGTCCGTGTTTTTCGCAATCAATCGCCACAGCGTGTTCGTGGCGAGCTGGGTCATCCAATTTTGGTCGAACCACTGTTCGAGCGCTCCACCCTGATACGTCCAGCCGTCGTGATAATTGCTGGCCGTGACCATAGGGCAGATTCCCGCAAGATGCGGAGGATGGGCAATCGCCGAGAGCATCTGTGTTGCGCCGACGTAGGAACCGCCCATCATGCCGACTTTGCCGTTCGAGGATGGCAGCGCAGCAGCCCATTCGACTGCGTCGTAGCCGTCGTCCGACTCGTGGCGGAACGGGTACCACTCGCCTTCAGATGTGTAGCGCCCACGAACATCTTGCACGATGACGACGTAGCCGTGCGTGGCAATCTGATACGCCGGCGCGACCGCCCAGCTCGCGCTTTTATCGTAGGGCGTGCGCATCAGGATGACCGGAAATGTCCCTTCAGCCCTGGGACGGTAAATGTCCGAATAAAGTGTCACGCCGTCACGCGTTTTCATTGGGATGCCATTCTGCGTGATCACGGCATAGCTTTCCTGCGCGCGAACGCTATGCGGTACTGATAGAACTACGGCACAGATCACGAGGATTGCGTGTAAGATTCTCCGCTGGAACAAGACCGCCTCCTCTTCCTCGTCTTCCTTATTCTTTTATGTATGCCTATCGAGGAGCGATTCGCTTTGAACTGTTTCGCACTAACTTTATAGCGCTTCCCGGAGAAATGAAATGAAAAGCCTTTGAAGTCGACCTCATATATCTGGCTGAGGATCGTCACCACAGCTGTTGAACGATTTGGTCCTCCAGCGCCGCGATGCCCAACACTCGTCGCCGCCCGTCGGCCTTCGGTATATAGACTCGTCGTAAGGGTTGTGCTCGACAGACTCCATGGTGCACCCGACTGTGTAGATCGACAAGTCGATCCTCCAATCCGGTTTCATACTCCTGCCACGTCACGCCATCTACTCCGGGAGAAATATCTTGATGTCACGTTGAATGATCTCCAGCGGGCATTCGTGCTGGCTCGCTCAAAACCTCGGCATCTTGTTCCGCAGCCGAGAGTGCCATCTGCGCTGCTTCGAGAAGGCCTCGGCGGAGTGATCGATTCTTGCTCGCTGCTCAACATGTGCTCGAAAGGTTCCGTCGTGAACTACCACACGGTACTTCTCGCCTTCGCCTCGACCGTCTCTCTAACCGCCTCACCAAAATCCTCACAGAAGCGCGCAAGCTCACGACGCCCTGAGAATGGGCAGAGATTGACCGGTTATGTCGCGTACTCTTCCAGAACCATCGCACCCGCTCAAGGATTCGGCTCGATGCCAATGCAATCATTGACTGCTGATCGAATCCGCTGTTTGCAGCCAAGGTAGCGTTCGGTCGTTTGAACCAAGACGTGCCCCAAAAGGAATTGAGAGTGTTGAAAAACTCCGCTGATGAGCTGATTTATTTGCGGTGACTATCCCCTTTTGTGCTAATGAGCGGTGGAGGAGAAATGCCGCGGGTGATGGGTCAACTGCCACGGATGGAATCGCTGTTTTATTACTTCCGCTTGGAAGATCAAATCCCCGAAGAGCATCTGCTACGGCTGATCGATCGGTGAAAAGCCGCCAAGTCCTCTTCTGTGATTTCGGATACCGGTTTGTCGCCGACGGCGCGAAGGAATAGTCTGAGCGCCCGGCCGTATGCCTTCCGCGTGGCCACCGCCTTGGTGGCGATGAAGTCGAAATATTTATTGATGGCTGCGTCCAGCATGAGCGCGTTCATCTTCGCCGCCGGTTGCGGCTGGTTGGTACCGGCAAGTTCCATCGCGCGGAACCCCTTGGCGAAGTCGAGTTGGCGTTGCGCGGCCGTGGTCTGGGCTTCGGAAAACGAAACGGTGCCCAGCGTCTCCCAACTGTCGGCTGTTCGGAGCACAAACACGGTGCCGTCTGCGTAGAATCTTGCTCTGGCCTTTTTGAATTTCCTGGTGCCTGGTTCGCGGGTGTAAATCGTGGCTTTCATCGGTATTGCCTCCATTTCGGCTAATACCGTGTCGGCGGGAAAAAGTCGGATACAGTGTAACCGACCCCTATTTCTCGCTCTTAGTCCTTTAGAATCAAACGTCGAGTGGAAGCCTGTATTCCACGCGAGTCTCCAGAGGATGACGGAGTAAACAGCGGCGATGAACGACAATTCTAACATCAAGCGGGACTCCCGCGTCGCTACGCCGGCAGCGGCTTGCGGCGCAGAATCGCGGCGACACTGGCAAGAATAATGACCGAGCCCACGATCGTGTGGGTAGTGAGCGCCTCATTACCCAGGCAGTGGCCAATGGCCAGCGCGACGACGGGATTAACGTACGCATAGCTGGTAACAGTGCTGGCAGGCATTCGGTGGAGCAGCCATTCGTAGCATGTGAAACCAATCAACGAGCCGGCGATGGTCATATAGGCGAGCGCGCCGAGGGCGCGAACCGAAAAATGCGGCAGCCGGTGCATCTCGCCCAACAGCGCTGAACCGGCCATTAGCATCACTCCTCCGCCGAGCATTTGCGCTGCGGCGCTGATGCGTTTCGATTTTGGAAGCGCGAGCCGGGAGTTGAGTACGGTGCCGAAGGACCATGAAATTTCGCCGGCGAGGATCACCAGACACGGGACCAGGGTAATATTCCCGGCGCCGCGGTCACCGACTAAGATCACCACGCCGGCGAAGCCGAGCAAGATCGAGGTGACTGCCAAGCCGCTGAGTCCGCGTTTCTTGAAGATGAATGCTTCAATCAGCAGCGCCCATACCGGGATAGTGGCTATCAGCACCGAGGTGAAACCAGAAGGCAGGGTTTGCTCCGCCCAAAATAGTCCGCCATACGCCCCGAGAATCATCAACGCGGCGAGCAAGGCGATGCTTCGCCATTCGCGGCGCGTGGGATGAGGATCGCCCGCCAGAATCGACGCTATATAGAGGATAGCGCCCGCGACGCAAAAGCGGGCGCCGGCCGCAAACAGCGGTGGAACGGTTTGTACCAGGATGCGCACGGCGAGATAGGTGGAACCCCAGAGAACGTAAATGGCCAGAAAGGCGAGGATGATGCGAACGTCGAGGCGTTTGCGTGGGAGAGCGCTTTCGATCGCGAGCGATTCAACCATCGTGGTTTAGATCATACGTTGCGGGACAAAGATTCGCGGAACTAATTCCATCGAATGATGTGTGCGCTAGCACCGAACGCGGGCGCAACGCGCGCTAAGGCGCGTCGATTACACAGCGAAATCCGATGGTGCTGGCGCGGTCGCGGCCTGGGGACATCAGCAGATATTTCTGGTGCTGGTCGAGGCGATAGGTCTGCGGAAAATACCACATCGAGCCATGTGGCTGGTAGAACGCGGCACCGCGGATGATAGCGGCGCGGGTGTGCGCGTCGCGGAACTCGTCGGTCCACTGCGAGACGTTGCCCTCCATATCGAGAACGCCTAGGGGGCTCGCCCCTTGCGGAAAAGCGTCGACGTTGGTCGGCGCGCGCATGTTCCGGCCGCGATCGGGTGGCGGCAACGCCTGCGCGTTCCATTCGTTCCCCCACGGATACAGTTGCAGCGTGTCTCCCTGCGCGGCTTCCTGCCATTCCCAATCGTGAGGCAGACGCTTTCCAGCCCATGCGGCGTAGGCGCGCGCGTCCTCGATCGAAACCCAAGTGACCGGTTGGTTGCCGGCACCCGCCGGGAAGTTGCTGTTGGACCACGAACGCAAAAAGTTGTGGTCGTCTTTCGGATGGTAGTTCGTGGCGTCTACGAATTTTTTGAACTCCGCGTTGGTGACCGGGGTGCGATCGATGTAGAAACTTTTTAGATGCATGCGCTGGCGATGAAAGCGCCGCGGTGCGTCTTCCCACGGGTACTGCACGTCCACGCCCGGATCGTTGCCACCTTCGATTTCGATTCCCTGAACGGAAAAATCAAAATCGGCTTCCGGGACACGCACCATTCCGGGCGGAGCCGTGGCGGCCGGCTGGGTGGGCGGGTTCTCGAGCATGGTTTGGGTGAGAAATTTCCAGCCACGCGAGACCTGATTCAGCGGCTGTCTGGAGCGCTCGGCCATGAATGCCAGGAGTGATTGCAGGTCGCCGCCGGGCGTGTTGGCCTGTTGGGTGGCCAGAACCGCGCCGAAGCCGAGCCCGCCGATCGAAAAGCGCAACATGTCGTCGCTTCCGATCCGATTTGCAGTGAGCTCCACTCCATGCCACAGATCGTAGTAGTGCGTGGCGTCGCGATGCGGAACGCGGATTTGCTCCGCGTTAACGTCGTATTCATTGCGGTTGACGATGGTCCACAGGGTTTGTTCCGGCAACGGAAACTTGCTGGCATACACGCCGGACTGCAGGACCGGAGCGTACGGCTGCCAGTCCGGCCCGATCAAATTCGCCGCGAAGGCGCGCTCGATGCGGGTGAAACGCAGGATGGCTTCGTCATCGTGCGGGGTATCGCCATACCAAAAGCCCCACAGATTTTCGGCGGTGAGGTATCCGTCGCCGTTGAAAAATGCGTGTTGCAGGCTGTTGATTTTGTCGCGGGTGAAGCGGTCGGTAACTTCGACGGCGTGGCGAGGCTCGATCCATTTGGCCTGGTCGATCATCGGGACGAAGGGATAAGGAGTATCTTCCCAGGTGACCCAATCGTTCCAGCCAATGGTGCTCCAGGCCAGCGATTCCCCGCGAATCGAGAATTGTGGCTCGAGCGCCAGGGGGTGCTGCGCGTCGTTCGCGGCGAACTGAAAGGCCTGCGGCACATCCTCGAGGGTATCGAAATTCACACCGTCGGCCCCGATTTGCTGCATCAATGTGGCCAGCGCTTGCGGGACGGGCATGCCTTCATCGCGGGTACCGGAATCCCAAGCGAGGGTTGGAAAAAATACTTTCACCCCGCGGCGATGAAAGGCGTCAATCATGCGGCGGACTTCCGGGATGCCGCCCGGCATGTCGCGGAGCATGTCGAATTGATTGCGGTCGTCGACGCCCAGGTTGGGATAGAGCGGCCAGATGAGCACTGCGTCGATCGGGCCGATGCGTCGTTGCACTTCGGCGAGAAAGCGGTCGACGGTGTATTCGCCTTTTTCCGGATCGTAGAAGTCTCGCTCCCAGATCAGCATCTGAACCTGCGAGAAAACCTTCTGAGTCCACGCGAGTTCCGGGCGGGCGTACTGCGAGCCGTCGTAGCGCTCGCGGATGCGGCGGTCCTGCCGCCAAGCCTTCCAAGTATCGAGCCACGCCGCGCTGGCCGAGGGATCTTCCGGGCCGGGAATGAGCACGTCCTGCGGACCGGGAACACTCGGCAAATTCATCACGCCGGTGGGTGGAACCAGGGCGTGGCGCGGCCTCCATTCTTCGGAGAACACCCTAGCGGCGATGAGAGTGAGCACCGCGAGGAGGAAAAGGCGCGTGCGATTTGAACGAGGCAGGTTCATGAAATTCCCTGTGGTGAGAATTCCGCGCGGTGCGTGCTGGTCGCGGTATGGAGATGAGCGAGAGGAGCGTATGAGCAACGACGAATGACGGCAAACTTTCCGGCGATACTTGGCAAAGACTGCTTGAAATTCATGGAGGGCAAAACGTTCATTTTGTGGCCATTCAGCGACTCTCTGCCCTTTAGAATCACAGACATCCGCGACCCTCGCCCTGCTGAGGGTGTGCATCGAAGTTGGGGTGCTGCGGCCAGAACGCGGGCGGGAATGCCTAGCACCAATGGCAACTTTGCGGGTTGATCTGAAGAGCGCGGGCCGGCGAGCATCATCATATATTTCCTCTTGAATGGGAGCGATTCGAACGTAGCATTTTCGCGTGGAGGTTGGAAGGGATCACTTCCAGTGGACATTGCTCCGCCCTCATATCCTGCTGAATCAACGTCGCTAGCCGGAGCCCCGTTTAGCACCGCGGCCATTGCGCAATCGGAACGTTTGCAACACTTACTTGTCCCTGGAGCCTGTTTCCAGAGGCATGATCTCCTATGATTCTGACCCGGCGCATTTTGGGCGGCAAGATCGCGGGCGCTGTTCAATTTTACCGGGCAACCACCGGACAAACATTCGTTTAGAGGCTGGCAGGAACCGCATAGCTTATGGAACTTCTTAAAAGCAGCTCGGCAGTCCTTCCCTTCCTGGCTTTTGCAGGATGCTGGACTGCGCTATGCCGGCGCGGACAGGACTGGCGAACGAGTTTCATTGTTTCCGCCACTTTGTGGGGTATTTGGGTCGCTGCCACGACCGAGCTATTAAGCGCCGGAACCATACTTACGCGTGGCGCGGTCGCCATGGTGTGGCTATTGGCGTCGATTCTGGCATGGTGGTTTGCATTTTCTGGAGCGAACGTCCGGCAACTTTCGGGCGCGACCGAGTCCGCGGCGTCCGAACCAGCCGGCGAAGCTAGCAAACCGCTTGCACTTGCCGATTGGCTGTTGTTAGCCGGGCTGAGCGTCATTGTGTTGCTACTCGCCATTGTTGCCTTCGTTGCTCCGCCGAACACCTGGGACGCCATGCAGTACACCATGCCTCGAGTGATCATGTGGATTGAAAACCATGGCGTGAAATTCTATCCCACACTGGATTACGCGCAGCTCACGATGAGTCCGTGGACTGACTATGCGATGACCCATCTGACCCTGCTGCAAGGCAGCGATCGGCTGGTGAACCTGGTGGAGTGGTTCGCTTTTCTGGGAAGCATCATCGGAGTTTCGCTGATTGCTCGGGAACTCGGCTGCAGCCCACGCGGCCAAGTGCTGGCGGCAGTTCTTTGCGGCACCATTCCTCAGGGAATTCTGGCGGCCACCAGCGCGAAACCGGACGTGGCTGTGGGGTTCTGGATCGTGGCGAGTTGCTTCTTTCTTCTACGGTGCAAATCGGCCTGCGCATGGCCAAACGTGCTGCTCACCGGCGCGGGCATCGGGCTGGCCATTATGAGCAAGGGCACCGCTTTCACTCTGCTTCCAGCGGTTTGCTTAGCAGTGTTCTTCATTTGGCCGTGGGCAAATCGGAAGACGTTCCTGCTCCGGCTTCCCGCAGTTGTGGTGATAATCCTGGCACTAAACGGTGCGCAGTTTTACCGCAATATTCGGTTAAGCGGATCGCCGATCGGATTCTCTTCCCCGGACGGTGAGGCCGATAAAAAAGGCGCACGGCATTTCGCTAACGGCAAGTTCGGTGTGCGAGACATCGCCGGCAACGTACTTCGAAGTACCGCCCTGCACTTCGGGACGCCGAGTGACCGGATCAATTCCTCGACGGAGCGCCTTTTCAGGCGAATGATTCGCAGTTTGGGCGTTGACCCAGACGACCAGGCAATGATCGAGCAGGGCAACGCCGGAAAGATCAATCAATTCGAGGTTCCAGCACTTGCACAGTCAGAAGTGTTTGCCGGGAATATGTTCCACGCGGTTCTCTTCCTGTTTTCCGCGGCGATACTCGTTTTCCTGCGAAGGTCTGGCCAGCGCGACACCGCGTTACTTGCTATCGGCGTGATCGGAGCGTTCGTGCTCTTTTGCGCTGCGGTGCGGTGGCAGCCATACAACGCACGATTTCATTTGCCGGTATTCATGCTGGGATGCGCAGTCATTAGTGCGGCGCTGATGTCCCGCCTCCCTCAATGGACGCTTCTGATTGCGGCAGCGCTGGCCATACTCGCAGCAATGCCCTACACCATCTCGAACGAGATGCGGCCTTTGTTCGGGATTCAGTACTTCCATGGCTTACGTCCCGATCATTCCCCAAACATATTTACGACCTCGCGCGATCGTCTCTATTTCCAGGACCGGCATCTTTATGCGGCCGATTCGTTTTCGGACGCGGCACGCGTGGTTGCCGCTTCGGGCTGCAACGACGTAGGACTGGATGCCTTCGTTCTACACTATGACTATCCGATGCTTGCGCTGCTACGGGCGGGACTGGGAGGTCCAGTGGTGCATTACGTGGGCGTCCAGAATCGTTCCGCGATTTACGCTCGCACATCGGATCCTGCTCCGTGCGGTGTGGTTTGCCTGGGCTGCGCCCTGATTGGTCAGAAATGGAAGGACTACGGTGGGCCCGGAATTCTTGCGTTCCAATTCGATCGGACCCTGGTCTTCTTGCGCGAACCGGTCGAGGCGGCACAGCGGATCGATGCTGCGAACAGCGCAGACTGGAAACCGGTAGAAGCCGCCTCAGCGGTTTCGAACCTGTTGAGCGGCGCCGACCCGCCACATAGCAGCGGTGACCTGTGCAGCGCGATGCCAGATGCCGCACTGCAAGACACGTTCGGCAGTTCAGTGACTCACGAGTCGGAGGGCATCGGATGCCGGTACACCGCTGCCGCTGGGCAGATTGAAATTGCTGCGTTCCCAATCGGTTCCTACTATTCTAGAGATTACGCGGACCTCACCGCGGAGAGTATGGGTTCGGTTCAAGTGCGCGAACCAGGCTATTTCATCGCCGTGGTCTTGGATCGCGACAACCCGGCAATCGCTTACCTCCATAAAGGCAAAACGACGTACAGTTTGAATATCGACCGGGAAAATCCTCAGCCCAGTTCGGACGAGTACCTTCGTGTGGGAGCGCTGCTGAGCGCCGGGCTTCCCGCTTCACTGTTCGCGCCCGCCAATTAGACCTGCTACGGGTTCCAATGCGGTTCCGCTACGCCGGCTTTTTTCTGTTCGTACCGGGACGGTAACGGACAAAAACCTCACTGAAGTCAGAAGAACATTTTTTGGGAAAGCGGGGAAATGTCTGGCACCCGGCTAAGGTCATCTTGCCAACCAAAGTATCGAAGATCCAATCAACGTTGAAGTATCCACGGTTTCGAAGACCGACCAGAGAATGTCGCGAACCGGGTCAGCGGTGTTTGTTATTTCGCCGGAGGACATCCGGCGATCGGGGACCACCAACGATCGGGTCGTGGTGCGCGGCGTCGCCGATTTCAGTCCTCGACCAGCCTGCGCAGCCGGCTGAGAGCCGCATCCCACTGCTTCGAAATCATCTCGACGTAACGTAGCGCCTCTTCCAGGCGCCGCGCTTCCAATTGCCAGACGCTTGCCCGCCCTTGCCTGGTGCTGCGCAGCAGTCCGGCTTGCTCCATCACCCGCAAGTGTTTGGTGATCGCTTGGCGGGTGACGTGAGTGCCTGCGGTGAGCCGCGCGATCGACATCGGCCCGTCATTACAGAGGCGAGCGACTAGCTGCAAGCGAGTCTGGTCGCCCAAGGCCGCAAAAACGGGCGCGGAAAAGCTCGACTCGGCCATGGCCCTGGAGCTACTGCGCACGCGCAACGTACTCCTCGAGCACATGCACCATGATCCCCCAGCCTTGCTCGTTGGCGGTGAACGCCTTGGCCCGGCGCGCCAGGGGGATTTGATCGAAGCCGGACTCCGTGACCGTCAGCATCACGCCGTCCGCCACTTCTTCCAGAGCAAAAACGATCAGCGTGGTCGGCTCGCCAGAGTAGTCTACGCCGCGCTCGATAGCGTGCGGATGCCAGCGGAACGAGAATAGCCGCTCGGGCGCAAGTTGTTCGATGGTGATCTCGAACACCATTCCTTCATGTGTTTTCTGGGCTTTGGCCACCTCGGCGTTGACGGTGGTGGGCACGAGCACGGCGCGCATCCTGGCTCCCACCACGAACGGGCCATCGACCTTTAAGCCGAACCAAGTCCCGAATTCTGCGGAATCCGATAGCGCACGCCAGACGCGTGCCCGCGGCGCGCGCAGCAGAATTTTCTTTTCGATGCGATCAGTGCTCATGTGCAACCTCCTGGTTGCATATTAGCAGAGCCCACCATGAAATGCAACCATTCGGTTGTGCAATCCAGGGAGCTGACTCCGGGGAGATATGCCGGTATTTCTATGCTTTCTATGAATTGCTTTGTTTCGCGACGATCGCCCGCAGCGGCTTTTTGTAGTCCCGGCCCGCGTAACCTAGCTGGGACGTCAGCTTTCCAATTTCGCGATAGATCTCGGGATCGCTGGGCTGCCAGGTGGCCAGGCCGTCCACGTAGCGGTTGAACATGCAGAAAGCAGCGGCGATCAACACCGTGTCGTGGATTTCTTTGTCGGTTGCGCCGTGCTGGCGCGCCCGCTCGATATCTTCGGTGGTCACGTGCTTGCCGCCTTTTTGCACTTGTCCCGCGATCGCCAGCAGCGCCTTCATCTTGGGGGAAATGGCAGTTGCCTGATAATCCCGCTTCAGTTCGGCGATGAGCTCATAGTCCGCGTCGCTACCGCCGAGATGTTGCGCCGCGGTAGAACCGTGACAGGTTTGGCAGTAGAAACAATCATTCTGCGAAGAAACATAAGTGGCGATCACTTCTCGTTCGGCAGGGGTGAGCGTGTGCGGACCGGTGAGCAGAACATGCGCCAGATCGGTCAAAGGCTTGGTGGTTTCGGGGCTGAACACCATTGGGCCGCGAATACCAGGTAGTCCTTCCGGAAGCTTTATGTGGGCCATCGGCAATTCTCCTGTTTGAAAGATATTACGCTGCGTGCACCGGCTCGTCCCAATTCGGCCTGACGTAGCCAACGTGAGCCATGGTTTGTCCCATCTCACGATAAGCTTGCGGATCGGCCGGCTGCCAGGTACCCAAACCATCCACGTAGCGGTTGAACATGCAGAACGCAGCGGCGATGAGAACTGTGTCGTGGATTTCTTTGTCGCTCGCGCCGCGCTGCCGCGCCCGCTCAACGTCCTCCGCGGTCACGTGTTTGCCGCCTTTTTGAACTTTTCCTGCGATCGCCAGCAGCGCCTTCAATTTCTCTGAAATTTCCGCCGCGACGAAGTTCTGCTTGATTCGATCGATCAGTTCGTAGTTGCCGCCAAGATGCTCCGCCGCTGCCGCGCCGTGGGATAGCTGGCAGAAACAACAATCGTTCTCAGAGGAAACGTAGGTTGCAATGATCTCGCGTTCCGCTGGAGTCAGCGTGTTGGGACCGCGCAACAACACTTCCACCAATTCGCGGAGGGCTTTGGTGCTTTCTGGGCTGACCGCCATGGGGCCGAGAATTCCCGGCAATCCCTCGGGTACTTGAATGTGGGCCATGAATCTATCCTCCTAGAATGGGTTCGCCGCCAAATTAGGCGCATGAGTGCAAGAGCTCAATAGTGCAAAAACACTAGGGGTGCAGAGCTGCAGCGCAGCGCGTCAAGTCGCGGCTACCGCAGGGGCCTAGTATCGGGCTAAACCCACCACGGAGCGCCCGGTTGCTCGCCGATCACTACGCTGTTGAGGAAGTTCGCGGCCTTGGTGAGGCCCTCGTCCGCCGAGAGCAGGCTGTCTTCATGTTCGATCGAAAGCACGGAATCGTAGCCAAACATGCGCAGAGTAGAAATGAACTCGGTCCACCACTCGGCGCCGTGCCCGTAGCCGCAAGTACGGAAGATCCACCCGCGGGCGCGCTCGTCGGTGTACGGCTTGGTATCGAGCACGCCGGTGCGAGGCAGGTTGATCGGGTAAAGCTGGGTGTCCTTAGCGTGGGCGTGGAAGATGGCGCCTTCCAGGACGCGGACCGCGGCGATGGGATCGATGTTCTGCCAGAAGAGATGGCTGGGATCAAAGTTGCAACCGAGGTTTGGTCCAGCGATGGAGCGCAGCCGGAGCATCGTCTCCGGGCTGTAGACAACAAACCCCGGATGCATTTCGATGGCGATCTTCACTCCGTGATCGGCGGCAAACTTTGCGTGCTCGATCCAATAGGGTGCAACCACTTCGCTCCACTGCCACTCGAGGACCTTAAGGTAGTCAGGAGGCCACGGGCAGGTGACCCAGTTGGGAGCAGTCGCATGCGCCGAATCGCCAGGGCACCCTGAGAAGTCCACGACCACCGGAATGCCGAGCTTTTCGGCGAGGAGAATCGTCCTGCGGCTCACTTCGCGGTCATGCTGCGCACGAGCTTTGTCGGGATGTAGCGCGTTGCCGTGACAACTCAACGCACTGACCCCCACCCCACGATCGGCCAAAACTTTCTGAAATTCGGCGAGGGCCGGACCATCTTCGAGCAGCGTCAACTTACAGTGCGCGTCGCCCGGATAATTTCCGGTACCAAGTTCGACGGTATCGATATGCAGCGCCGTGATTTTCTTGAGAGCAGCGGCCAGCGGAAGCTGCGAGAGCAAGGCGGTGAACACCCCAACGCGCATGACGGTATCTATCTCCTCGGATAAGGCCAACCGAAAGATAGGGGGGTAGAGGCGAATTGTCAATCGAGCGGTGAGTGTGTGCAGCGAACATTTCGAAGCGGTTGAAAAAGTGGGTTCCGCTCGATTTAGTCCGGCTGGAATCTCCCAAAATCGTCGTTTTGTTGGTGGCCCGATCGGGCGAGGGCTGAACGTTTTCTTCCGCAGCGGCAGTGGCCTGGCTGCCGGCAACGATGGGGCCTAGTGCGCCGAGCGCGGAAGCGGAACTCAGTGCTCCGATCGACTTCAATAGCTTTCGACGTGAAAAACTATCGTCCCAGGATTTTCTCCTCCGGTCGCGTACCCGTGGATTTTTTAATTCCCGAGGCCGCTCAGGATACACCAAAATCTTTGCCTGGGGCTTTCGGAACCAAGGATTCGTCCGGTTTCGGCTGACGTTGCAAATTTATTCTTGGACGCTGGTACTGGCAACTCGATCGGCAGCCGTGTTAGCTTGCGGACGGCACATCGCGTTTGCGATCCGCAGTCTCCGGGGGAGTTAGGCCATGTTTAGACGAGTTTGGTGCAAACCTGTTGTGAGCGCTGGCGTACTCTTCGTTACGATGGGTATCGCGGCGTTCGCGCACGCCCGGAGTTCGGGGCAGGCCTCTGCCTCGACGCCTTCCTCGACTGCACCGGCAGCCGCTGTGCAGCCAGCGGCCGCGCCACAAGCTCCGCAATCTCCGGCGCGGCCCACGCACGCCGACATCCTGCGCGGATCGTACGGCACCTACCGCGCCAACAACGACCTGCTTTACTACCACCTGGACATCCGCGTGGACCCGGAGACCAAGTTTGTCAGCGGGAAGAACACCATCCGCTTCCGGATGCTGCAGGAGGGTACGCGCATCCAACTCGATCTCAACAATTCGCTTAACGTCGACAAAATTCTCTTTGGCGCCACGCCATTGAAGTACCAGCGGGACGGTGACGCGGTCTTCGTGGACTTCCCCACCACGCTCAAAGCCGGCGAAATCTATTCCATCGATTTCTATTACTCGGGCACCCCTATCACCGTCGGCCGATTCGGCGCGTTCACGTTTGCGAAAGATCCATCCGGCCATCCGTGGATTTACACCGCGTGCGAAGAAACCGGCGCGAGCCAGTGGTGGCCCAACAAGGATCAGTGGCGCGACGAAGTGGAGAACATGGATATCAGCGTGGCGATTCCCAACGGCCTGGTGGACGCCTCGAACGGAAAATTCATGGGCAAAGCCGACTTGGGCGATGGCTACACGCGCTGGGACTGGCACGTGAACTACCCCATCAATAACTACGACGTTTCGCTGAACATCGGAAACTACGTGCATTTCTCCGACCCTCTCGGCGATCTACCGATGGATTTCTACGTCCTCCCCGAGGATCTGGATAAAGCGAAAAAGCAATTCACCCAGGGCAAGGGAATGATCGAGGCGTACCAACATTACTTTGGCGAATATCCGTTCATCAAAGACGGCTACAAACTGATCGAAGTGCCCTATTCCGGCATGGAGCACCAAAGCGCGGTTACCTACGGAAATCACTTCGCGAACGGATACCTCGATCGCGACTGGACCGGCGTCGGCGTTAGCCCCCGATTCGATTTCATCATCATCCACGAAAGCGCGCACGAGTGGTTCGGCAACAGCATTACCGCGGCCGATAAATCCGACATGTGGATCCATGAAGCGTGGGCCACGTACTTGGAAAGTCTGTACGTCGAATACATGTACGGGCACGACGACGCCATCAAGTACATCAATGGGTACAAGGTGAAGGTAAAGAATGACCGGTCGATCGTCACTCAGCGAGGCGCTAACGCCACCCCGCCCCAGGATATGTATTTCAAAGGGGTGCTGTTCATCAATACGCTGCGCAGCATCGTGGACGACGACAATCGCTGGTGGCCGCTGCTCCACGATTTCTACCAGAATTTCAAGTATCAGAACATCATGACCGAGGATATCGAACAATTCTTCAGCGAGAAGACGGGAATGAATTTGACGCCGGTTTTTGAGCAGTACCTGCACCACACGGCGATCCCCACGCTCGAACTCAAATTCAAAGACGCTGCCGACAGCGTCGAATATCGCTGGAAAGTTGACGAGCCAGACTTCGCCATGCCCATACGCGTCGGAACGAAAGACCATTGGCAGTTGATTCATCCCACCGCCCAGTGGGCGACGCTGAACACGCCGCTGAAGAAAGATGAATTCCAGGTGGCGACCGACCTGTATTACGTCAACGTGAGTCAAGAGTAGAGTCGGACCAGCCATCGGCCGAGGCAACTGGCATCCTGGAGATTGAAGAAATTCGGATTGGCCCGCGCGTTCATCGATAATTACTTCACCAATTTTGTCGACGCCAAAGGCAATATCAACATGCGCGGGCCGGAGACCGCTCACTACGGCCTTACCCTATCGCTGCTGGCTCGATACTTCAACTACACCACGACGCTTCGCTGCTACGCAAACATTAGTCCAAGATCGAAGCAACCGCCGCGATGCTGATGGCGCTGCAGCACGAAAGTCTGCGCCTGGCTCCGGACAATCCGGGATACGGATTGATTCATGGCTGGAGCGAATCGGATTCCTGTCTGTGGCCCAACCCGGCGATGTGGTGGCTCCCGTAGTTCGGCAACAGCGCTTTCTCCGCGCGAGGATTCAAAGACCTCGCTCCGGTCTGGGTCGCCATCGGAAAGTCCACGCACGCTCCAGCGATGGAGAAAACCTCCGCAGAGTGGCTTCGCCGGGCAAAAATTCTGCAGGACGCGCTCATCGCACGCATGCAAAAGGACGTGCGCCACGACATGAAGCCGGCCTACGTGGGGACCTATGCGGGGGCTCCGCCCACCTTCCGCGAATCGCTGACCAAGGAGCGCCCCAGCCCGCAGCAGTGGCCGCACCGGGCTTTCGCCGAATTGCTGCAGGCGGACATGCTGCCGCCGGAGACGGCTAACCTGGTGATCGATTGTATGCGCACCTACGGCGCCACTACGATCGGGGTGGTCGCTAACGTGGAACGCCCGCGCCAGGATGGGCGGGATATTCTGGGCTTCATTTCCTACGGCTACGCGCAAATGCTTCTGCGGGCTCGACCGTGTCGACGAGTACCTGCTATTCCTTTACGCCCATCGCTTCCACGACCACACTCGCGGCAGTTGGGTGGCCGGCGAAGTTTCCGGCATCATCGGGGAACGCCCCCTGTTCTGCATTCCGGCGCAGCAAACCATTCCGCTGCTGGTCCGTTGCCTGTTGGTTCTGGAGGATTCCGACGAGGAAAAACTCTATCTCGCCAAAGCCGTGCCGCGCGATTGGGTGGCATCCGGAAAAGAGATTCGCATCGATCAGGCTGCAACGCGCTGGGGAGGCATCGATTTCCGCATGATTTCCAATTCCGACGCACGAACCGTCACTGCCAACATCGGGCTGGCCCGGGGCGCCGCACCCAAAGAAATCCAAGTGAAATTTCGCCTGCCCGCCACCCACACATTACAGTCGGCGACCGTGAATGGACGCGAAGTGACCCTCGGCGGCCCGCACAAGGACGCCGCAATTTTCTCGCCGCCCGCAGACAGCCAACTGGAAGTGATAGCGAAGTGGGCCTAGGTGGCCTTGTTGGCTTTGTCGACCTTCCAGTAGACCGCGTAGCGCTCGTGAATCACCTGATTGAGGGGCACCATGGTCAGCGGTTGCGATTGCCCCATAGCGTGGAAAGTGAGTGGTTCCTTGGCGTCCGGCTCGATCCACGCGGTAGGGTTACTCGAGTCAGCCACGATGTTCGGTACCTTCTTCTGATCGTCAGGTTTCGGCTCGGCACCAATGTAGGTCATTTCCTTCGTTACCGCCTCGAAACGCCCGGCTAACACCAAGGGACCGTACATCGCCGCTTGCACGGTTTCGTCGTTGGGCATGCTATCGATATGAAGTCCCATGGGCAATTTGAGTTCAATCTTGTCGCCAGTTTTCCAAACGCGGTTGAGAGTCAGATAGCTGCTGGGACTAGCAAAGGCAGGTACTGTGGTTCCATTGATCTTCACCCTGCCGCCCCGCACCCAGTACGGAATTCTAAGGTTGATCGCCAGCTGAACCGGGTTCTTGGAGGTAACCACGATGGTAGTCCCTTGCTCTGCGGGGAAACGAGTTTCCTGCTTCACCCGCACGCCCTTTTCAGGCCATTCCAGTTGGGAGTCGATGTACAGGTTCACGTAGAGCGAGTCGTCATCGTGGAAATAGATGGTGTCGGTCAGTTTTCCGTACTCTTCCGAGCCAGTTCCGGTGCAGCACCACAGTGCGTCATAAGGCTTACCGAAAGTCTTCCAATACCCGCTCGCCAAGGGCAGGTAATACATCATCGTGCCGTCTTCGGGGTTTATCGTGCCGAGACGGTGATTGAATAGCGTGCGCTCGTAGTAGTCCATCAGACGAGCATCCGGCGCCCAGCCGAAGAGGTGCCGGGTCAACTTCATCATGTTATAGGCGCAGCAGCACTCGGTGGTGTTGGTACTCAGTTCGGTGGAGAGCTTGCCAGGATCGGTGTTCCAGGACTCGCCGTTGCTGGTTCCGCCAGTGCAGTACGAGCGCTCGCTGACCACTTCATCCCAGAAATACTCGGCGATATCGCGATAGCGGCGATCGCCTGTAAGTTCGTAGTAGCGGGCGGCCGCAATCACTTGGGGAATATGAGTGTTGACGTGCAGGCCTTTGAGTTCATCACGGTGCGCGGCCAGCGGGTCGAAGAAGACCTTCTTGTCGAACGACTGCGCAAGTTCCAGGTAATGGGCCTTCCCGGTGACTGCGTACAAATTGCAAAGCACTTCTCCCATACCGCCATATTCCGTGCTCAAGACGCGCTGCATATGATCGTAGCTAAGAGGCCGCACGAAGCCAGCCGTCCAGCCGGCCATTTTCTCGGTCACCTCGAGCGCCTGCTCATTACCGCAATGGACATACATATCCAGATTGCCAGCCATGATTTTGTGAATGGTATAAAAAGGAGCCCAGACTCGTTCGCGATTGCGCAGCCGATCGAAAAACTCAACGGGGAACGCGCTCAAATATCCGCCCTTTAGTGCGTCCTGGCATTTGGCGAGTTCCGCAACCATGGTGTCCCCGGTCTTCTTGAGATCCTCGTTTCCCGTGGTGGCATACATCAACGCGACGGCAGAAAGGTAGTGGCCGCCGGCATAGTGGCCTCGCAGTTCGCAATCGGGAGCTTCCCATCCACCGAGCGGCTGGGCCGAAGAACCCAGGCCGGCGTTAATCCGGAAGGTGTGCAGCAGGCGATCGGTTGGCAGGGAGCGCTGATATCCCTGGTCAGCTTCCATGGCAACCTTGCACGGGCCTTCGCCGAGGCGCACCTGCTTCAGGGGGAAGGGGCGCGCGCCCCACGCGACCTTCTCACGACTGACCGACTTGCCCTGTTTCTCGATGTTATCGATCACCGGATCCTGGGGGGACGGCATGGCCGAGGAGATAGCCGGCGCAAGGGCCGAGCCGGCGGCGACCGCAACGGTGGTGAGGAAATGTCGACGAGAAAATTGGTTCGAGTCAGTCATGGATCCTCCAATAGCGCTGGGGGCCGGGCGCAGGTCGTAGCGAGTCGGCACGCCTTGTATATTATATAATCTTGCTCCCCGCGTTCGCCCACCCACGGCCAGCCACGAATACACCCCCTATTCTGTTGATTCGCTGTGCTGCTCTCGGTGGCTTTGTATGAATTCCTTCAAGTACTTGCCGGCGTCGGTGATGTGTTTCCACAGCTCGGCCGCGGCGATTTCGGGGTCGCCGGTGCGGCACGCCTTCAGCAGTTCGCGGTGGGACTCACCGGCGCGGTGCTGGGCGCGCGTGAAAACCAGATGCAGGCGGGTATAGCGGTCGCAATTGTTGTTCAAGCCCTTCAGTACTCCCATGATGACCGGCCGGTTTGCGGGAGCGTACAGCGCGGAGTGAAATTTCCAGTTCCACGAACCCCAGTTGCGGATTTCGGAATCGTCCTCGAGCGAATTCTCGAATTGCTTCAGCACTTCCTCGGCATGCTGAAAATCGCCTTCCTCAAAATGAGAAATGGCCTGACGAATCATATAGCACTCGAGAACCGCGCGTGCCTCAAAGAGTTCGGCAATCTCCTGTGGCGAAAGCGCGGAAACCACGGCGCCGCGGTTGGGGACAATCGTGATCAAGCCTTCGGCGGCGAGATGGCTGAGGGCTTCCCGAATGGGGATGCGGCTGATCTGGAATTCCGCAGCGATCGCGTCCTGGCGGAGCTGTTCGCCTTCGCGCAGTTCACCATTGATGATTTTTTCGCGCAGCCGTTCCACCACCGCCGCCGACAACGATTGCCGGGGAATGGGACCATGTTTGGCGGTGGACGATTTTCCCGCGCCACCAGTGGTCTGGCGCGAACGAGGTAATGCAGGTTTGGCGTAAAAGTCAGGCATTCGCGTTGCCGCTCGGTTGCATAGTTGATTTCTATCGAGTGGGATGATGTCTTACAAGGGCTGTCGTGTCAATTCCCCGTCCACCATTCGCCACACTCCCAGAGGATTCGCATTTTGCAGCTCGGCCGGGAGCGCCGGGTCTGGGCAATCCTGGTAGCAAACGGGGCGAGCGAAGCGAAAAATCGATTGGGATCCCACGGAAGTAGTGCGCGAATCCGTGCTGGCGGGATAGGGTCCGCCGTGAATCATGGCGTGGGTTACTTCCACGCCGGTGGGGACGCTATTGAACACGATACGCCCGACTTTATTTTCCAGAATAGCGATGAGCTCCGGATATTTCTGTATGTCGCCGTCCGTAGCAAATACGGTGGCCGTGAGATGACCGCTCAGCCCGCGCGCCGCTTCCAGCAGCACGTTGGGATCGTCGTAGCGGACCAACAGCGTCGTCGGTCCGAACACTTCGGCGGCGAGATCAGTGCCCGCCAGAAAAGTTGGGAGATCGGTTTCAAAGAGCGAGGCGACCGCAGAAAACGATTCGCCGCCCGCGGCAGCAGGCGCCGAGGCGGCTAGCGTAACTCCCTTACGGTTACTACGCGCCTCGGTTTCGCGGGCAAATGCGCTACGAATTCCGGACGTCAGCATCGTAAACGGAGCAGCTTGCGAAACCTTCTCCTGCATCACCCGGACGAAATCCGCTGCGGGCCCCTGCTTCGAGAGAAAGATCAATCCTGGTTTGGTGCAAAATTGCCCAGCGCCCATGGTGACGGACGCGAAAAGCTGCGTCGCGAGTTCCTGCGAGCGCGCGGCTAGCGCACCGGGCAGAACAAACACTGGATTGGTGCTGCCCATTTCGGCGTAAACAGGAATTGGTTCAGCGCGTTTGGCCGCCAGGTCGAACAAAGCACGGCCCGCTCCGAGCGATCCGGTAAATCCGACCGCCTTCACAGCGGGATGTTGAACCAACGCCGCGCCGATGGAAACACCGGAGTCAAAAAGAAGAGAGAACACTCCAGGGTGCATCCCGCATTCGCGAATGGCGTCGCGGATAGCCGCGCCAACGAGCTCGCTGGTGCCGGGATGCGCCGGATGCGCCTTCACGATCACCGGATTGCCTGCGGCCAGCGCAGAGGCGGTGTCTCCTCCGGCGACGCTGAACGCCAGCGGAAAATTGCTGGCGCCGAAAATTACCACCGGGCCGATGGGCCGAAGACAGGAGCGCAGATCAGGCTTGGGCGGCTTGCGCGCGGGATCGGGCCGGTCGATGCACGGCATCGCCCACGAACCCTCCTGAGTAACTTTGGCGAAGAGCCGAAGTTGGCCCGAGGTGCGTCCCACTTCCGACTTCAAACGCGGTTTGGGTAAAGCAGATTCCTGATGAGCGCGCTCGATCAGGGATTCGGCGGCCGCATCGACGTTCGCCGCGATCTGATTTAGGAAGGCGGCGCGAGCGGCTCCGGGCGTGCGGCCGTATTGCGCGAAGGCCTCGACGGCCTTCTGCGCCGCGGCCTGCACATCCGCTGCCGAAGCGGAGTGGTAGGCCGGCTCAAGCGGCGCGCCGGATGCCGGCTCGAAAGCGCGAAATGTTTTGCCCTCGCCGCCTTGCTGAGAACCGATCAGACTCTTTCCCGTCAATTCCATTTAGCTACCTGCCTGTTTGGATTGTGTAAAAGCCGAGCTGGCGTGTTGCGGCCGTGTTTTGACGGCATGACGAACCAAGCGCAGTGTGGCTTCGAGTTCGCTGCCCGTGATTTCCATGCGCGGAGCGCGCACCCGCGCGCTACCGACTCCGAGTTCCTGCTGAACGAGTTTGATGAGCTGCACAAATTTCGGAACCGTATCGAGCCGCAGCAGTGGAAGGAACCAGCGATAAAGCTCAAAAGCCTCCTTGGACTTCCCCGCCCGGCAGTACTCGAAGAGGTCCACCGACTCTCGCGGAAAAGCGTTGGCTAGCCCGGCGATCCATCCGACAGCTCCAGCCGCGACACCTTCCAGTATCACATCGTCGACGCCGATAAAAACATCCAGGCGGTCGCCGATCAAGGCGCGGATGGCGCTCACCCGGCGCGCATCGCCGCGCGATTCCTTCACCGATTGAAAATTGCGGTATTTCCCGGCGAGTTCCTCGATGTGTTCGGGGAGAAAATCGGTGCCGTAGGAAATGGGGTTGTTGTAGAGCATGCAAGACAGCGGCGTGGCCTGGAAGATAGCGCCGACGTGGGCCCGCACCTCCGGCCAATCTCCGACGTAGACGTATGGCGGCAGCACCATCAACCCATCGCATCCGATTTCCGCGGCAGCTTTCGCGAAAGCCACCGATTCAGCCGTGGATAAGGAGGAAACCGCACCAACCACCGAACCGTGCCCCTTCAGCGCTCGCACGCACGTCTGCAGAAGGGCTTTTCTCTCCTCAAAGGAAAGCGTGGCGGCCTCGGCCAACGACCCGGGAGCGACAATGCCGGTGCAACCGTTGTCCACCATCCAGCGGCTGTGCTGCGCCACAAATGCGTGATCGATCTGACCGTCCTCGAGAAAGCGGGTGGTCATCGCGGTTATAACTCCAGTCCATTTCATTGGGCTCCTCCATTGGATGCATTCAGACCGTGAGCGGATGGGACGGCAAGGCTGGCACAGGTCACCGGAAAAATCGGTGCGCGCGCAGCCCCGGAATCCCATCCGAATAAGAAATCGAGAGCCGCGCCGCAGATTCTACCCTGGCAGGGCCCCATGCCGCAGCGTGTGTGCAATTTGGCGGCGCGCCAGGAATCGTGTTCGCGCAGACGTCCGAGCGATACGTCTTCGCAGCGGCAAATCCAGGTGTCGGTTTGCGCGAGTTTCTTAAGCTCGGGACGCAGTGAGCAAGCCTGCGCCAACGCGCGCGCGAACCGCCGGTATCGCCCACGGTGGGCGAAGAGCGGCGCGGCAGTTTCTGGGTGGCCGGCGGCGGCATGCCCCGCGATTTCGCCTTCGACTAGCGAGAGTTCGAGGCCACCGATGCCGGTGGGCTCACCCGCGCAGTAAATATGCGGCGCCCACGTTCGCTGAAAATCATCGACGCGCACGAATCCGTTTTCGAGTTCGCAACCCAGCGAGCTTGGCAGCTCCACATTGGGAACGAGATGAAAGCCGCAGCCCACATAGTCGCATTCGATTTCGCGAACTTTTCCGTTTTTCGAGATGCGCAGCGCTTGCAACCGCCCGCCAGCGCCAAGCGCGGCGATGGGCCAGGAGTTAGTCCAAAGCGGGACGCGGCGAATGCGCCGGAAAAGTTGCCGAGCCTCGCGAATTTTTCCTGGGGCGCGAAGAGCGTGCCAGCCCAATCGCGCCAGAGCGGTACGGGAGGCTTGCTCGCAGATCGCGACCACCGACGCGCCGTGGTCTTGCAGGTAAGCGGCCACCGCGAGCAGCAGCGGACCGGTGCCCGCAATCACGACGCGTTTGTCGCGGACCGGCAAACCGGATTTGGCCAGCGCCTGAAGTCCGCCCGCGCCCAGAACGTTCAGCAGCGTCCATCCAGGAAAAGGCAGGAAGCGCTCGCGCGCGCCGGTCGCCAGAATCAAATTGCGGTAGGCGATGTGCAATAGGCCGTCAGCCGTTTCGGCATTCACTACACCGCCATCCGCCCGAAACACCCGCGCGCCAAAAATGTGGTGGACCGGAGCCGAACGCAAGCGCTCGAACCAGGCGGAAGCGCAGGGTGAACGCTCCGGGGCGTGCTCCGCAGCGCGCCAAATCTGACCGCCCGGCGCGGGATTGTCATCGACCAGCGCGGTGCGCGCCCCCGAGCGCGCCGCGGAGACCGCGGCGGCGATTCCCGCAGGGCCAGCGCCGACCACCACCACATCAAAGCTCAAGCGGATTGGATTTGCGGCGGACATTTATGTTGGGCTATGCGGCGCTCGTTTCCGCGGCGGCAGTGATTTCCATTCCCGATCTACACAAAATCTGGCAGCCAGGGCGTTGCGGCGCGCCGTCGGCGGTTACCCGACACTCGAAACACACCCCCATCCCGCATAGCGCCGATCGCGGTTCGCCACGCACAGAAGTCCGGGAAGCAATGCCGGCGATTAACAGAGCCACAGCGACGGTCGCCCCTTCCGGCACTTCGACCGGCTTTCCGTTGACGCGCACCCAAATGTTTTCAGCCATGCGCCACTCCAGACATTTGCCGTGACGGACTATACGCCTCCGTAGGGATCGCCGATCCCCGTTGCAGCAATCCATCGGCGACGATGCGGCCGGTGGCCAGCGACGTAGTGATGCCCAGGCCTTCGTGCCCGGTGGCCAGGATCACCGAATCATCTTCAGGCAAAGCGCCGATCAGCGGTAGTTTGTCGGGGGTGGCCGCGCGGAAGCCCGTCCACACCCGGATCGCGGATAGTTTTTCGAGCGCCGGCATAAATTCGAACGCGCGCTGGAGCATGCGCGTCACCATGGTGGAATCAGGCTCGGGATTTTGAACATCATATTGCCGCGAGGATCCGATCAGGATCTGTCCAGTTTTTCGCGGTTGCAAATTGAAGGCTACGGAATCGGTGGTGACCGAATGCGCGCTCTGCAGATAGCCGAGTTCGACCACCTGGTGGTGGATCGTCCCCGGATAACGATCGGTAATTACCAGATGGCCTTTGCGCGGCTTGATGGAAAGTCCTGGTGTGAGCGCGGGAGCGTTTGCTCCTGCAGCGTTGATCGCAAATTTCGCGGAAAGTGAGGTATCGTCGCTCAGTCGTACAGTTCCCTTCCCGGTAGACACGACGTGGCATCCCAAGCGAGTGTTGGCGCCGAATTCGACAGCGCGGCCAAGAAGAAATTTCGCGGCGCAGGGCGCATAGAGCACCGCGTCTTTAGGAACGAGCAGGGCGCCGGGCAAATCCGCACGGAGATTGGGTTCGGCCTCATGCAGGGCTTGCGCGTCCAGGATTTGTGTTTCGACGCCGCGTTCGCGGTAGTAAGCCGACTTGCGCTCCACTTCCTGCATCTCATTCGCGGCAGCGGCTACCCACACCGTGCCGCGCGCCTCATACTCGCAATCGGCAGGAAGCTCCGCGCTTAGCTCCCGCCAGAGCGCCACTGAATATTGGGTAAGAGCAAATTGCGCTTCGGAATCATCCATGACCACGATGTGGCCCATTCCAGCCGCCGTGGCGCCGGAGCCGACGAAGCCACCGTCAACAACGGTAACCCGGAACTTCTCTTTCGCTAACTCCATCGCGCACGCGGCGCCAACGATTCCCGCGCCGACGATTACGACGTCCGCGGTGACGCTCATCCAGACAGACCATAGCGAAAAGGGTCATGTGGGTCGATGATGACGTCCGCCTCCGACGTAACGAACGCCGAGCCGGTAATCTCCGGATAAATCTGCCCGTTCTTGATGTGGACGCTGCCTTCAAAAACACTACCAACAATGCTTTCCTGCCGCCAAATGTCGCCCGCCTTCAGCTTGCCTTCGGCATACAAGCAAGCCAGCTTGGCGCTGGTGCCAGTTCCACAGGGAGAGCGATCGTATTCCTTGCCCGGGCACAAAACGAAATTCTTGCTGTTCACGCCGGGAAGGATGGAAGGACCGTACAACTCGATGTGATCGATCTCCTGCCCATCCGAGCCGAGAATTTCATTTTCGTTGAGTGCACCACGAATCGCCCAGGTGAAGTCGGTGAGCGCGCCAATGTTGCTCACGCTCAATTCCAACGGATTGTCTTTCACCAGGAAGAACCAGTTTCCGGCCCACGCCACGTCGCCATGAACCAGGCCATAGCCGGGGACTTCTACCGCCACATTCGATGCGCAACGACGGCTGGGAACATTCACCACGCTCACTTCTCCCGATTTGTGTAACGTTGCGGTGACCAAACCCACGGGAGTCTCGAAGCGGTGTTCGCCGACGCCGATTTTCCCCATATAAGCTAGCGTGGTCACCAGGCCGATTGTGCCGTGCACGCACATGCCGAGGTATCCAACGTTGTTGAAAAAGATGATCCCGGTGGCCGAGGAAGCATGCACCGGATCGCACAGAATTCCGCCGACCGTGGCCGCGGAGCCGCGCGGCTCGGTGACCAGAGCCTTTCGCAGGAAATCGTGGCTCGTTTGGAAGCGCCCACGGCGCTCGACCATCGAACCTGCGCCGAGGTCGGGGCCGCCTGCCACGATGATTCGAGTGGGCTCCCCGCCCGTGTGGGAGTCGATTACGTGGAGGCGATGCAAGTCCTCAAACATGAGATGGTGCGCCCCTTAAGATTTCTGGCCAGCGAATAGGGTATCGAACATTAGGATGCGCCCATTCTCTCCTGGCAAGGTGTTGCATCAAATTTTGAAGTAACCAAAAAAGCGAAGTACTAGCGCCAGGAATCAGAAGTGCCGGATCGCCGACCGGGCAAAGGAGCACGTCGAAATCCAAAGGGAGCCGCCATTGGATATATTATATAATATTCTGTCGGCTCTTGCTGCTTTCTCCCTATTTCTTTCATCCGCGCCCTGGCCCTTTGGCCTTCGCCAGCCAGCGCACTGGAAACGTTCACCCGGAACCGCAATCCGGCGCAACTCTTTTTTTTCGGACACTTTAGGATGCCTTTCTCGGTGCGGCCGAACGCTCCGCAGCAGGTTGATCTACGGGTGGCCGGCGGCCAATCAGTCGTCGGTGACAAATGCCAGAATCCGTTGACGGCTTCGGTCGAGGCTAGGCCACCTGGCGACGAATCTCACGATATACTGCGAAACGAACATGAACCGCCTACTCTATTCGGCTCTCTGCGTTATCCTCGGCGCCGCCGCGCTTCCGGGGTGTTTTCCGCCGGCGGCTTGCGCGCAGTCTGCGCCGAAAACACCCTCGACGGATTCCGCCAATGCGGTGCAGCACGGGCTCGCGCTGGCCGAGGAAGGCCGATGCCGCGAGGCTTTGCCTTTGCTGAAAAAGGCCGCGCTGGGCGGCGGGGACCAGAAATTGAAATTTCGCGCCACGACGACTACGGCGGGGTGCGCGATGAGTTTGGACCAGGTGGGAATGGCGCTCGAGGCCTTAACCGCCCTCAACCGCGACTATCCGCACGATCCGGAAGTGCTCTATCTATCTACCCACTACTACTCGCAGCTAGCCCAGCGTGCGGCGCAAACACTTGCCTCCACTGCTCCGGACTCGCCGGAAGCGCACGAGTTGGACGCGGAGGCGCTGGAGTCCCAGAACAAGTGGGCAGACGCGACTGCAGAGTATAAGGGAATCCTCGAACAGAATCGGCAGATGCCGGGCATTCACTACCGTCTCGGACGCATCCTGCTTTCCGAGCCGCCAACGCCCGGCGCGCCGGAGGCGGCCAAGAAAGAAATGGACGCGGAGCTGGCCATCGATCCACGCAATGCCGCGGCGGAGTTTATTTCGGGTGAGATCGAGCGGCGCGCGGAACAATGGGAAGCGGCGTTGCCTCATTTCTCGCGCGCATCGCAGATCGACGCGGGATTTTCTGAAGCGTATCTGGGCCTGGGGATGTGCTTGAACGCCCTCTCACGCTATGGCGACGCGGTTCGGCCACTCGAGAAGTACGAGAAGATGCAGCCCAGCGATGCCGCCGGCCATTATCAACTGGCGATCGCCTACCAGCGCACCGGACGCAAAGAGGACGCCGCGCGAGAGATGCAGTTGCAGCGGCAAAGTCCGGAAAAAGCGCCGGAGTGACGATGCTCTCGCGCCGCGCTGTGCTGCGATTGTTGGGGTGGTCGGGAGCCAGCAGCGTTTTCGGCGGTCCCTCCGCGCCAGGGATTGCCGCGGGAGCGATTCCCGCCGGCTCTAAACCCGCGTTCGAAGAAATACCTTCCACGGTAAGCGGCATTTCCTGGACCCACGTGAGCGGACATTCCCCGGAAATGTATTTGCCGGAAACGGTGGGCGGGGGCTGCGCGTTTCTGGACTACGACAACGACGGCTGGATGGATATTTATCTGGTGAACAGCGGTCCCTGCGATTTTTTTGCCCCCAAGACGCCGCTGCGAAACGCCTTGTACCACAATAACCGCGACGGCACTTTCACCGACGTAACCGAGAAAACGGGCGTAGGCGGCGACGCTTACGGAATGGGCGTAGCGGTGGGCGATTACGACGCCGACGGCTTCGCCGATCTCTACGTTACCCAATACCCTCACAGCATTCTGTACCACAATAACGGCGACGGGACCTTCACCGACGTAACCGCCAAGGCTGGAGTGCGTGCGGAAGGCTGGGGCACCAGCGCGGTCTGGTTCGATTACGATAATGACGGGCGCTTGGATCTTTTCGTGTGCCGGTTCGCGGATTTCGATAAAGCAAAAAATAAATTCTGCGGCGACGCCAATACCGGCCAGCGCTGGTATTGTAAGCCCAACGTCTACCAGCCCCTTCCATGCTGGCTGTTTCACAACAACGGCGATGGAACGTTCACCGATGTGAGCAAGACAAGCGGCATTGCATCGCAGGCCGCGAAAGCGTGGGGAGTGGTGGCGGCGGACATCAACAACGACGGATGGATGGACCTGTTCGTCGGGAACGACACCGTAGCGAATTTCCTTTTGGCCAACCGCGGGCACGGGCGCTTCGAGGAGATTGGGCTGCTGGCCGGCGTGGGATACAACTCATTCGGCAGGGCGCGGTCGGGGATGGGCGTGGACGCCGCGGATTACGACCAGGATGGCTGGCTGGATCTGTTTGTGACCAACGTCGACCACGAAGACTATTCCCTCTATCACAACAATAAAGATGAGACGTTCACTGACGTAGCCACTCCCACGGGTATCGCCGCCGCGACGGCTCGCCTCAGCGGGTGGGGGCTCAGATTTTTCGACTACGATAATGATGGCGAATTGGATCTGCTGCTGTGCAACGGGCATCCCGACATGGTGGTGGGCGATCGCATGCAGGACGTTTCCTACGCTGAGCCTATGCTGCTCTTTCGCAATGAGCCTGGCGGATGGAAAAACGTGAGCGCTGCGAGTGGAACGATATTTTCGAAAAACATGGCGGCACGCGGCCTGGCGCTGGGCGATTTTGATAACGACGGCGCGGTGGATGCTCTGGTGGGAGTGAACGACGGCGCCCCAGTGCTTCTGCGAAATCACGCCGGGCGTGAAAACCACTGGCTGGGCGTGCGCTTGATTGGGCGCAAAGCGAATATCGACGCCGTCGGCACGCGGTTAACCTACGCCAGCGGAGATTTCAAGCGGCAGCGCTACAAGGCCGGTGGTGGAAGTTATCTGGCGGCCCACGATCCGCGGATGGTCCTCGGGATTGGCAAGCGCAGCAAAATCGATTGGCTCGAGATCAAATGGCCCCAGCCCAGCGGAGCCAAACAACGCTTTACGAATTTGCCGATCGATCGCTACATTACGATCGTGGAGGGCGAAGGCAAGTGGAAGTGAGTTTCAGAATTTTCGATTGGCAACGGCATGATGCGCGCATCGTGGCGGTCTGCTCGCTGGTGATCGGCGCGGGTTTGGTGTTCGGTCCATGCACCGGCGCAAAGGTAGTGATGCCAGCCGCGGTAGCTGCGACCCAATCGCAAATGAGGGAAAGGCCGTCACCCGTACCACCCGAGTCGGCCGCAGGCGATCAGACGCCAACCCACGGCTCAACGTCGACGCCGGAGGGCGAGCGCGAGTTGCAGACCGCAGTTGGGCTTACCCGCCGTGGCTCCTTCGCGGATGCTATCCCGCACTTTCTAGCGGCGCGCGGGCACGTGAAGAACGAGTTCGCTGCGGAATTCAATCTGGCGCTGTGCTACGTAGGCGCCGCCGAGTTCCCAGCGGCCATCCCGATGCTAAAACAACTTCTGGCGCAGGGCCACGCCGGCGCGGAGGTCTACAACCTTCTGGCGCAGGCCTACGTAGGTAACGATGAATCGGGAGCGGCGCTCGAAGCGTTTCAGAAGTCTCTCGCTCTCGCGCCCGAAAACGAAAAGCTGGACCTGTACGTAGCGGACGCGTGCATGGATCGCCAAAACTATACGTTGGGATTGCGGGTGATCGAATTGGCGGTGCAACACCTGCCGAGCTCCGCCCGTCTGGAATACGAAGGTGGAGTATTTCTGGCGGCGCTCCGATGGCCGCGGAACCACCGGCCGTTCGCGCGCCTTCCATGAATTCTCGTATCACAACCTGGGAGGATCCTTCGAAGATCACGTGGCCATGATCCGCCAGATGGCTGAGAAATTCCCCTATCTATATGGACGCCACTCGCGTGGGAATTTATGGCACCTCAGCGGGCGGCTATGGGTCGGCGCACGCGATGTTGATGTTCCCGGATTTCTACAAAGTATGCGTCTCGATTTCCGGAGATCACGACGCGCGGCTCGATAAGGCGTGGTGGAACGAACTATATCAGGGCTATCCGGTCGGCGAAGACTACAACGCACAGTCCAACGTGACCATGGCCAGCCGCCTCACCGGACATCTGTTGCTCGTACACGGCGACGTGGATGACAATGTGCATCCGGTCGAGACGATGCGCTTTGCCGATGCCTTGATGAAGGCCAATAAGAATTTCGATATGCTCATCGTGCCCAACATGTACCACGGCGAAGGCGGGCATCCGTATCTGGTCCGGCGGCGCTGGGACTACTTTGTAAAGTATCTGTTAGGCGTAGAACCACCGCCCAATTTTGAAGTCCACGAACAGCAGGAGCCCGATTTTGTGGGTGGCGGCCGCTAGCCGGAATTGCCGGTGGCGCAAGTGCGGCGCGAAGCACAGTTAGCCTTGCGCCGCTGGTTCAACTGCACGATGCGAAACAGGAGACGTGGCGATGGTTCGAATGGGTTTGGCACTACTGATCGCTCTGGCGGGTACGTCCGTGGCGGATTCCCTACCGGCTCCGCGCACCGCTAAAGCAGCAGCCGCGTCGTCGCAGGCAACCCAGGCAACCGCTGCGATGCCTGCGGATGACCTCAACAAGCTAGCCACCGACTTCTGGTCCTGGCGCGATCGCAACGCTCCATTCAACGGAGACGACATTCCACGCGTTCCGCGGCCCGCTCTCCCTACGCCCGACAGCGGCCGCGATTGGTCCGCCGCCGGAATCGCTAACAAACGCCACTCCCAGGCGGAGTTTGAAGCGCGCTGGAAAGCGCTGGACCCTTCGGGATGGACCGTCCCGCAGCAGGTGGATTATCAGTTGCTCGGTTCGGCCATCGCGCGAGTGCGCTGGGAACTCGATTTGAACCGCCCATGGCAGCGCGATCCCAATTTCTATCTCAGCCAGAGTCTCGGAGCGCTGGTCCAAGCGCTGGTTGAGCCTCCGCCATTCGATGCGGAGCGCAGCCGCACCATCCGAGTACGAATGGAAGAAATTCCCGCACTGCTCGAATCCGGGGAAGCCAATCTCCAGGCGGTAAGGCCCTTCGCGGAATTGGCCGTCAAATCGCTGCACGACATTCGCCCGCGTTTGCGAAAGCTGGAAACAGAAGTCGCGCCGATGCTCGCCGCGGGCGACTCGGCCGCCTTCCCCTCGGCCACCGAAAAAGCGATCGTCGCACTCGAATCCTATCGCGACTGGCTGGAAAAGCATTTGAGCTTGATGCCCGCTAAAACCGCCGTGGGCCGTGCCAATTACGAATTCTTTCTCGGCCACGTAGCCCTTCTGCCCTACACCCCTGAGGAAATGTTGGGTATCGCCCGTCAGGAATGGGAACGCGCGGTGGCCTTCGAGCAATATGAAAAACAGCGCAACCAGGGCCAACCGGAGCTCAAGATTGCCGCCAACATCGATGAAGAAATCCAAGGCAATGCACAGGACGAGCTCGCCGTGCGCAAATTTCTGGTGGATCGCGGCATTCTCAGCGTTCCCCCGGAGATCGGCCACTACACCGTGCGCCTGATCCCTGATTATCTTGCGGCGATCGCCGGTTTCGGTGAGATGGACTCTTTCCTCGGCCACACCGGCGTGCGCTACCTGCGTAATCCTTCGTCAGAGTTGGGATACTTCGATACCGCCACCGCCGAAGACCAGCGCCCGATCATGGTCCACGAAGGTGTGCCCGGCCACTTTTTCCAGATGACCCTTGCGCGGATGCACGAAGATCCCATCCGCCGCCACTACTACGATTCCGGACCGAACGAAGGCATCGGATTCTACGCCGAAGAGATGATGCTGCAGGCAGGCTTATTCGACGACCGGCCACGCGTCCGCGAAATCATTTACAGTTTCATGCGCCTGCGTGCGCTGCGCGTCGAGGTGGACGTCAAGCTGGCCCTGGGCATGTTCACAATTCCGCAAGCCGCCGACTACCTGCAACACTACGTGCCCATGGATGCCAGCAGCTCACTGGGCGAAGCCGCGGAGTTCGCGGCCGGCCCAGGCCAAGCCATCACCTACCAGATTGGCAAGACGCAGATCCTGCGTTTTGCCGCTGACGCCAAGCTCAAACAGGGCGACGCATTCCAGCTCCGCGCCTTCCACGATTACCTGTGGAAAAACGGCAACGTCCCTCTAGTTCTCCAACGTTGGGAATATCTAGGCTTGGACGACGACTGGCGCGAAGTAGAAAGGCGCCGGACCGGCAACTAGTCGTCGCACACTTAATCTTTGGGACCGTCGTTGCCGGTGGTGCCCCATACGTCGAATTCACGTGTGGGGTTTTTGACTTACGGTTCTATGCCCTGAAACTCGGCTAGCTTACCGGCGGGCGCATTCGGTGCCATTCCGTACGACTCTGAAACACCGCCGCGGCCTCGACCACCGCCCGGTCGTTCAGCGCCCGGCCGATGAATTGCAACCCCAACGGAAGTTTTTTCTCGTTCAACCCACATGGGACGCTCAGCGCCGGAAGTCCGCACAGGCTCGAGATGCCGTCGGGGGCACGTTCCTCAATCGGTCCGGCGCTGTCTTCCTCCGGCGGAGCGTTGAGCGGCTCCGCGGCAGAAGATTCACCGACGGTGGCCAGAACGTCGTACGAATCGAAAAGCGCATCGATTTTCTTTTGCAGGATCGCGCGGACACGCTGCACCTGCAGATAATCGGCCGCGGAGAATTCCATGCTGGCGTAGCCGTTGACCTGCCCCACCGGATCGATTAATTCCGCGCATCGCCCAGAGACGATCAAGTCCTGAAATGCAGCGACGGATTCGATCAGTATGGTCAGTTCGGCGGCCTGTTCGTACGGCCCATCCGGAATGGCCACGTCGGAAATCTTTGCGCCAGCCTGCTCCATCACTTTCAGCCCAGCACTCAGCAGCGCGCCGACGCTCGGCTCCAGATGATCCCAGGCATTGGTGAGCACACCAATCCGCAAGCCTCGCGCGTCGCTCGGCGGACCGGAATAACGGAAGTCGGCCCGCGATGCAGGCAGTGAATCGTGATCCAGCGGATCGTGCCCGGCCATCACCGAGAGGACCAGCCCGCAATCGTCCGCGGTGCGCGCCATTGGTCCCAGCTTATCCATCGACCACGCAATGGCCATCACTCCGTGCCGGCTCACCCGCCCAAAGCTGGGCCGCATTCCAGAAACCCCGCACCATGCGGATGGGCATAGAATCGAACCGCGCGTGTCGGAACCGATTGCCCACGGCGCGAGCCCCGCGGCTACGATCGCACCGGAGCCGCTCGATGAGCCGCACGTCCAGCAGTCGGTATTCCACGGATTCCGTGCGCCGCCGGTAAGCGATGCGTTGCCCGCTGAATATCCCAATCCTCCGGCAAGTTCGATCATCGCGGCTTTGCCGATCAGCACCGCGCCGGCACGATTCAAGCGTTCGATCACCGTAGCGTTGTTATCGAATTTTTGATTGGCGAACGGCCGCGCGCCCCAGGTGGTGGGATAGCCCGCCACCGCAACCAGGTCCTTCGCGGCATACGGAATCCCGTGCAACGGTCCGCGATAATTTCCGCCGGCAATTTCTTTTTCGGCGGCGCGAGCTTGTTCGAGCGCCAGATCGTGGGTGATCGTCGCGTAGGCGTTGAGTTTGGGCCCGATCGTGGCGCTGCGTTCGAGATAACTTTCCGCAAGCTCCACCGACGAGAGCTTTCCGGTGCGGATGCGGTCGCCCAGTTCGCGCACCGAAAGATACAGGATGTCTTCGCTCAGCACTGGCCGGTTAGCTTTCCCTTCTTCTCACCGCCGCGTCAACACGGCTTGCGCTTCTACGCTCTTATCTTTTCCGGTTCTACGTTCCGATCTTTTCCGGTGCCCCACTCTTCCCAGATTCTGGGAAGGGTGCGCGTACAAACCTAACTGCAACGACGCCCCGGCGCCCCACTCTTCCCAGATTCTGGGAAGGGTGCGCGTACAAACCTAGCTGCAACGACGCCCCGGCATCCCACCTCACCGCTGCGTCCCAGCCGCCGTTCAAATCCGAATACGGCACAAGTTGCGGCAGTATTGCTTGGCTGCGCTGCTCGATTATTTCGAATCCTCGCCCGCCGCGAGCTTCAGCACGGTAGCAGGCGCATCCCCGTTTTCCAGTGGTAAGCTACGGATCGACGCGAGCATCTTTTCGTTGTAGCCCAACATGTGGCGCAGATGTTCGCGCTGTTGGTTCGAAAGCCTGCTGCCGTAGTTGCGCACAATATTCGCCAGCTTGGCCTCCACTTCCTTTTTTTGCGCGGCATTCAATCCCAGATTGTCGGGCTGGACCGCGGCCGCAACGCCGCTGCCGGGCGCCAGCCCTGGTGACACGCCAGCAACAAGCGCGGTAGCCGGCGGAGAGAGAGCAGCGGCTGCGAGCGCGGCAGTTTGTGCGAACTGTCGCCTGGAAATCTTGTTGGGAGCGGAGCGTGTGTTGGGTTGCGAATGCGAGAAACGCATGGAAGGGATGATCTTGGATACTTTATGCACCGTCAAGCTCTTTTTCCCTTCGTTCTTCTTTCTTCTGTTCCATCCCGCCCCTCCTTCCACCCCTGCCCGCACCCCCTCCTCGGAATTGCTTTCGCGGTGCCCAACATGGGATATTTTCCACCCGGGGGTGCTGAGCGTAGCGAAGTGGGTGCCCCAGGTGTCGATTTCACACCTGGGTTCTCTACGTTTTTGACTTGGCCTTGCTACCCCTTGAATAGCTTAAGACCAGCAGACGGCTCGGGTTGCAGCGTTTTCGACGAGAGACTGGGGCCGGTGAAGGAGAGATCGACATGCGTAAGGTGACGATGGCGGCGGCAGTGGCTTTGGCCCTGGCGGGAGCCCTTCTGGCCGCGAGCGATCCTTGGAAAGCGAAACCGTATTCGCAGTGGGATACCAACGAGGTGCGCAAGGTGCTGAATGATTCGCCCTGGGCAAAATTGGTAACGGTTCCAGCCAGCTGGAGACCCGATTCGGGGTCGGACGGCTCCGTCGGGGGCCTGAATCCTACCGGCGGCTCCGCGAACACCCGGGGTGGCGGCGGACGAGGCGGAGCGGGCGGTGGCGCGGCGGGCGGTGGAGGCGGCACTGATGCAACAATGCCTACTGCCGAGTTCGAGGTGCGCTGGAGTTCCTCACGGACGATTCGCGCCGCAGCCCTGCGCAGCATGGCCCTCGCCAACCAGAGCGTCGATCCGGACGCCGAGAAACAGGTGGCAGCGCCGGAGAATTATTACGAAGTGGCAGTGGTCGGCCACGATATGCAGCCGTTCATAGGCGCGAGCGAAGACGCGCTGAAGGCCAGCACGTTCCTCATGCTAAAAAAATCAAAACAGAAGTTGGCCCCGGAAAGCGCGAGTATCACCGTCGGCGCGGACGGAAAAACGGTGCAGGTGGTCACTTTCCGCTTTCCCAAAGCATCGCCGGCTGGCCAAGCCACCATCGGCGCGGACGAAAAGGGAATAGAGTTCACCACCGCTGCCGGCAACGTAAACATCAAAGCAAGCTTCGATATAGCGAAGATGGAGGACGCTACCGGCCGCGACCTATAAACCCAAAAGCCCAAGCGAGCGGCAGCACGGAGATGGCGCAGCAGTGAGCCTCGTCCAAATTGTCAGGATGAATTGGCGAACGCAAACAGCGTGAACCGACCCGGCAAAGGGTCCTCAGGTCGCTGAAGCGAGTATCCAGTTGAAGGGCAGAAGTCGAAGCAGCTTGGTCTTGGACGCTTTCCCACGCCAGCCGCAATTGGCATTGGTGCAGGAAACTTCCTCATCTCCAAACATCTCCATCACCTGATCCTCGGAAATCGGCGTGCTGGTGCACTTCTTCTGGAGGTTGATGGTGTGGTGCCCCTTCGGGCATTCAAACACGATTCGATAGGCTAAGCTCATATTCTAATTATAGCACCTCGGAGCACTCCATATCTCCACTCCCGCCCCCCAGGTTCCCACAACCCATCCAATCGCGTAAGCACTCGAAGAAACAAGGAGTTGGCTAGATGCGTCCGGAATCGATTCCTATTTGCCACCGAGTATCTTCCGTACTAGACGCACAAGCTGACGATGTTCAGAAGGCGTATTCACCGGCAATCGGAGCCATTCGCGGTCTCCCCGCACGTCTGCGAAAATGCCTGCTGGATCTTCGTGAAAATGGACGAAGGCTGAGGACTTCTTGTAGAAGATGCCCGGCTTGTGTTCACGGATGTTTTCCAGCTGGCGAAGCTTAATCAGCAGCGGCTCAATGGTGTCCAACGCAGCTTCACCGGCGTGCTTCATATCGCCTCCCGAGAACCACTTTCAACTAAAGCGGCAGGCCCTCGCGCCTTCCAGGCTTGGGCATCAATGCACGATCTCGGCAGAAAAACCAGGCGACTCCGATACATATTAGGCCCCAAGCCGCAGGCCGGAAAAAATTCGTGAAGTCGTTCCGGGTGGTCCACAACAACGGCCCCAGCACCAGTGCCCAACACGCCAGCGCATGTGAACTCCGTATCGAAACCTGTTCCAAACGAACCAGCAGAAAACCGAGGAGCAAGAAGTAACCGACCACGCCGGCCAGCCCGAAATTCATATATGGCTCGGCCACTGCCGAAAACCCGATCCCTCCATAATTCTTATACGCCCAAGGATCGACCATCGCAGTTATCCAGTGACCGGGAGGAAGATCATCCATCGACTCAGTGGCAGGCGCTTCCCACCGAATCGCCAAATTAGGCAGGATGCCCTTTAGTCCCAGGAGGTATGTCTCGCCATAACGGTAGCCTTCGGGACCGATCAGCGAACAAGTTTCAACAAGAGGGCGAATGCTTGCCCCAATTTCCACCGGTCCATCCAACACGTTGAAGTCGCTCAGCGAAATCCCGGTAAACCGCTCGCTGAATGGCTGGTCCCTTACGATGTGCATGATCGGAAATGCGACCAAGAGCAGCGTCGCCACCACCCACGGGAGCCATCGCGGGAATTGCACTCCCCGCTTTAGTGCCGCAGCGCAGACGATCAGGCTGGCAATGAGCGCGGGTCCGCGAAAGCCCAAATAGAACAACAACAAGAACCATAGGGCCGCCGCCCAGAGAACTATCCGAAAGCGCCGCCTGGGAGCGCCGGCCATGGCCAAGGTCAGGCCGATGAGTGCAAACGTCATACCCGACCCGAAGAGTCTGGGATCGGATTCAGCGCGAAGCCGGAACGTATCGGAATAGGTGAGCCGATAGTAGCCATCGGGATCCAATCTAACCCACCCGGTTACGAACATGGTCACACCGATAGCGAAAAGAGAAGCACCTGCGAGAAACAGCCTCGGGTTTTCAAAGTATGGACCGTCGGTTCGATGACCATGCGTCGCCTGCCGGGTTCCGCCGACAGCAACGATGAGGCCCGTTTGGTACACGAGGATGGAATACGTGATCAGCGTGAGGGCGTGGGAGAGACCGTACGGCACAAACCAAGTGATGCGCGAGACATCGTAGATGCCCAGCGCCCAAGGTACCACGATCCCAAGATGCACAAATCCCAGCAGCGTCAGATACAGCATCGGAGCGCTCGCGAAACTCAGTCCGAGGACGAATCTCGAAAGCACCAGACAGACGACGAAGAGAACACCGGCGGTCAGGGCTCTGGATGAGTCGCTCGATTGGACCAGGGTAAGCCAAATGACGATTGTCGCGATGCCCGTCCACCCGGCAAACAAAGCCACCCTTACCGATCCTGATTCAAGCCGCATGCCGCCACTCCCGCTCTGCCGCTTCGTATAAATCGCAGAGCGTACCAACGCTGCGTTGTATGCAGAAGTCTGTCTGAGCCATGGTTCGCACCGACAAATCACCGCCGATTTTCCCCTGCTCGAAAGCCTGGATTGTGTTGGCCGCCCACTCGGCCGTGGGCTTGGACAAAGAAAATTGCATGAACTGGTCTGGCAGAATGCTGGCCTCGGCCGTGCACCGGTCGGAGACGACGCACCGCAACCCAGCAGCCTGGGCCTCGATCAGCGTCACCGGCAACCCTTCCCACAGCGATGGAAAAAGAAATGCGTCCATCGCTCCGCACATCAAGCGGGCTACATCGGTGCGGACGCCAAGAAAATGCACTTGGTCCGAAAGACCGAGTGATTTGGCTTGATTCTCCGTGGCCGGTCGAAGAGGTCCATCGCCGACGAGCAGGAAATGAGTTCCTGGCCGGCGCTTTTGAACTTCAGCGGCAATCTCCAGAAGAAAGCGATGATTTTTTCCCTGGTCGAAGCGCCCCACATGCCCCACCACCGCAGCGTCCATGGGAATGCCCAGTTCTCTGCGGACTGCTTCTCGCTCAACTTGCTCCCGAAATGGCCGCAGGTCGATGCCGCAGTGCAGAACGCGGAAGCGCTCATCGCCCTCCCAATCCTTACCAAAAAGAGCTAAAGCTGCCTCTCTGGACGCGCCCAAGCCGTGCGTAGCGTAGCCACCAATCCACGATCTCATCAAGCTCCGGTATGCGCGGCGCATCGGAACATCCGACCTGCCGTCGTTTGTTCCGTGGCTATGCGCGATGCGCATCGGAACGCTCTCCGCGTTGGCCCAACGAAGCACCGCGCCGGAAAAGGAATACACGTGGCTATGCACCACATCGTATTTCCCATCGCGCAAGACGCGCCGAAATCGACGCCCGAACGACCATAAATTGCCGCTCTTGGGACAACGCAACACCTCACTCCCATGGCTCGCGGCCTCCGCTGCATACAACCCGGGCTCAGCTCCAAACGTACAGAAGTCCATTTGGAACCGGCTGCGATCGATGTTCCTCAATACGTGCATCAGCCAGGTTTCCACCCCGCCAGGATTCATGGCTCCCAGCGCATGGAGGATTCGGATCTGCCTGTGCGTCATGAATTCACACTCCGCTACCAATTGTCCTGAGCGCCTCGGGAAGGAATATCGAGGCCAAGAAAGAAACGGTACTCCAGTGGAAGTGGCGCGCCTGAGAGGAGTTGAACCTCCGACCTCTGGTTCCGGAGACCAGCGCTCTATCCAACTGAGCTACAGGCGCACAAGGACTTACAGAAACTGGCTACTAAACTGGCTTACCAATTTATAATCAAACCCGACGGCGGCGGATTCATCATTCTTGCTTCGAGCTTCTCCATAGCCAGGCGTGTCTCGCTCTCCGGAACAGAAATATAGTATTGGAGTTTAGTGCCAATATCAGAGTGTCGTAGAAGGGCTGCGATCACTTTTGGATTCACTCCCAGCGAAAACAAGTTTGAAGCCAAGCCACGGCGAAAGCCGTGAAAACCCTTCCATTCTACACTCGGTTCGCCGTTGATTCTTGTCTTTTCTAAAGCCTTCTTGATGACGCGATTTTCGAGGTTGTGGAATTTTAGGGGCGCGCCCCTCCGCTTTCCGGCAAAAATATAGTCGTCCGGATTCGGCTTTACCTGTTCGCGGCGCCACTCCAACATCCCTTGGAGAATCGGAAGCACCGGAATCGAATCTTCGCTGACTTCGTTCTTGGTGCCGCCGACTTTGGTTTGCCAGACGGCTCGGCGAATATACAACTTGCGGTTTGGCACGTCCCAATCCGACCAGCAGCCCGCCGTGCGCCTCGGACTGCCTCAAGCCGGTAAAAGCCAAAAACGTGATTACGTTAGAGGCGGTCGGATCAGGAACATCTTCCAACAGCTGCACAAACTCTTCGAGCGAGTAGGCGACACCCCGGAATTTCTGAGGCTTGCCCGGGACTTTTGTATCCTTGACGGGATTCTCGCCGTCCAGGAAGCCTTCCTGTTTAGCGAAGCTGCGGCGCCCACATATTTTCCAGGTTACGATTCTTCGCACTATATCACCTTAGTGGATGGCGGTATTTGGGCAAACAATCCCGTCGCGGTGGCGGTCGTTGAAGCCGTAAGTGTTCTCGGCTGGAGCAAAAACGAGATCGATGTCCTGAGCATCGGCTGTACTGAGGAGACGAAAGTGCTCGGTCCTTGGACGGAGATTGAATATGGAGCCAGGGATGCAGTGGGAAAATCCCCGCGATTGTAAGTGACAATTATTTCAGCCTGAGCACGAACCGCAGCCGCAAGTACATGACGATCCTTTTCATGATTTGTCATTACCGGAATCAATTGCTCAAATCCGCTTACCCAAGCCTCTGGAAAATGCCTGCGGATCTCGCTCTCACGATATGCTGCCTTATCTTCCGATAACTGGAATTTCTCGATGAGATTTCGACTCACCTCGGCCATAATTTGATCGGTCCACTTCGGAAGGTACAATCTGGGCTCTGCCGCCAATCGCAAAAGCGTATCCACGAGTGGCATCGGAATTAGAACGCAGGCGTCCAAAACTACCGGAAAGTCGCCCCTCACTCGTCTTGTCCACCCTCGGGATACACATTGCGTTCATAGAGACCTGCTTCGACCGCGTGTTGTGAAAGCCGATCCAGTGCAGCCTTACGTTCTTCATCCCGTTTACGTGCGTAGCTCAATACGTCCTTTAGGTAAATTCGTCGTTGGTTGCCAGTCCTGTGGTGTGCCATCACTCCAGCCTCAAGCAACTTGATAAAGAAGGGCCGCGACATTCCAAGTATCGAGGCCGCGCGCTGTGTCGTAACCAACTGGTTGTCAGGAACTATCGTGACCGCCTGGCCTTGCGACATGATCTCCACGAGTCTGGTGAGCAGTTCATACAAAGTGTTTGGAAACTCGATTTTTTCTCCTGAGGCGCTGACGAGCGCTGCCCGGCCTTCGTGAAGAAAGCGATTGAATGCTTGTACTTGGGGTTCTTCTGCCTTCGGAACAGCGATGGGTTCTTGCAGTGTTAGGCTCATAATGCCCTCATTCTATCATGCACTCGAAATACTAGCAATAGCTGCAATAGTCGAAACAGGCATGCGAGGCGGTCCCCGATGGGGATGGACTATACGCATAGAGAAGCCCCTAAGCTGCTCTGGAATAAGCATTTAAATGACGAGACGTGCATTTCTCAAGCATTTCTCACTTGCTCTCCAATGTGTCGCGTTCTCGCTTAGCTTATTCGTCAGGGAGTTCTTATTTGCGAAAGACGTTCGGACAGATATCCGAGGCCGGGCCGGATGCCGATTTTAAGCGCGTCTTTGGTCAATTCAGTTCCGTCCGGCTTTTTGGTTGCCGATGAAAGTTTAATCTCCCGTCGGAGCGGGCGTATCGGAGAAGAAGCCGAATAATGTAAAAAGCCAACCGAGGAAGTAGAAAAAGTGACCGCGCTGACGATAAAAAACGTAGCGACGCTCGTCCATTTCTCTTTCGACTTCCAGCTCGATGCGGATATCGGATTTGAATTGTGCGGTTTCTCCCACTGCTGAGAACGCCTGATCCCGGGCGGTCTGGATACTGTTATCCGTTTCGGTCTGAAGATCTCCCGATTGGATGTCTCGCGTGAAATTCGTTTGCAAGTCCGAGAGTCGGCCTTCAACCACACGCAACTTGTCCCCAAGCAACGTTTCATCATTGCGAAACTTGTTTGTGGACGGAACAAGGTCTAGAAGAGGCGAGTAATCTCTCAAGACTGACTGCGGATCGAGAACATCGAAAAGACAGGACCATGGCGTTGTTCGCGCACGTTCCAAACGGCTGAATCGTTCGAACTCTTCGTAACTGCGCCAATGAGGCTCAATCTTTGGCCAGTCCATCTTCTCGATAATGTTGTCTAGCCGCTTCTTGAGCGATGCTTGGTTTTCGCGCCTTTCGAGACCCTCTTGGGTCACGCGTATATGTTCCGCTAGCTCATGGAAATGTTCGCCATATCAGGAACCAACGCCTGTGCTTTTTCACGCCTAGCCCAACGGCCACGAGGATTCCGAGGCTTGCTAAGAACGAGAACCAGAGCATAAGTGCTCCCCATCGCACCGCTCACATTCCGATCACTCTTCCGGGCTCAGGTGCTTTTCCATTTTGACTAAATCGGCGCCGCCCCTGGCGAATGTAGCATGTTTACAGCGCTCAGGTTCGCGCTGCAGTGGCTGGTGGGTGCCCCCACGTCGGGTTCAAAAGAGAGTTCGTTTTAGCCTTGTAAATATCAGATTCGGCCGGCAACTTTTTATCGAGACCCCGCTCCTCGCAAAACCTCAATAACCTCGAACGTGAAAAGGCATGGAACTCAACATCATCGCCTTCCAAGATAGCCCGTAGCGAGCCTCGCACGCGGATAATATCAGCAATCCGACCAGCGAACGCCCCGCGCCTCGGACTACCTCATGCCGGTAAAAGCCAAAAATGTAATCATGTTAGAGGCCGTCGGATCGGGCACATCCTCCAACAACTGCACAATCTCTTCGAGGGAGTAGGCGACACCCTGGAACTTCTGTGGCTTGCCCGGGACTTTTGTATCCTTGACGGGATTCTCGCCATCCAGGAAGCCCTCCTGTTTAGCGAACTTGAACACGCCGCTCATAAAGGCTTTGATATGGAGCAACGTCCTGTGGCCGGCTTGGATGTCCCGAACTATTCTCTGGGCGGGAACCGTCCGGAAATCTCTCAGCTTGATATCGCCGAACCGTGCCTTTGAATGTGGATCGTAAATGAAATCTTTATAGCCTTTATGCTGGACCAGTCAAAATTCCAAAGACAACCCGTGGTTGCAAACTAGAATGATTGAGGCTTGCTTCCGACTACGAGGAGTGCCCAGGCCCTTTCGGCTGGTCGCTACCGTCTACGAAGGACACTCATCTACCACGGTCACCGGCAAATGGGTGAATCCGGCGGCTACAGACGCGTAGTAACGGTGGAAGCCATCGTAGACCTTGAAGCGATATCGGTCGGACGGAGTCTTCAGCTGCACCTGGACCGGTGGTAAAGCGCACCCCGGAAATCTGAACGCTAACAAAATCGGCACCATCCTGGATTTGTGGAATTGGGCGATTCCTTCCGCTCTCATCGGCGGTTCGATCTCATCGAGTGAAACATCGCGAGTTTCGATCTCTGGTTGGCAAGATTCCTGGCCTGCGTGCGTGTAGGTCGTGCGGCAGGCTGAAAAGTCGTTCATCTCCGCGAAATTCCACCAATCATCTGGGATTTCAAAATCGACGCCGGAGGGCGTCTTAAATTTCATAGGCCCGGCCCCCGAGATCATTCCCCGTCCTAATGTTCGGTGTATTCGGCGCGGGACACTCTACCCAGGAAGGAATATCGAGAAAGTTAGAATCTGGCATGCACCATTATATGGCTGCGCTTTCACCGTGCCGGCAAAATTAAAGCAGGGAATCGTTCCGCCGCATACAGGATTACCCTTAGGGCACTGTTGGTTAGCCTTAAGACACTCCCGCCAATACCTTGACGACAAGACCATGAATGCTCGCGAAACTTGGGAGGCTTGCTACGATTCAGTCTATGAATGCGTGAACCGTCTGGACGCGAGAAACCGAGTCAACGGATTGCCGATTCCAAAGTTTCAGGAAGTTGCAAAGCGGGTGTTGAAAAAACTAGCTCCGTCGTACCAACGGAGGTCCGCCTAAAGCGGCTTTAGCTTTCGCTCGCACCTTTGCCCATTTCGGCGCCTCGTCGGTACACTTCTGATTTACGAATCCAGTTGCACATCCCACCTTTTAAGTTACGCCCCGAATGTTCCTCCTGCCAATGATCCCCTTCCGTGCTCGGGCTTGCTAACCAGCCCGTCGAATGTTTCAGTACTGCCGGAGGATCTCAAATGGATATCCTGAACGCTCTTCGCCGAGAAGAGAAGAAGATTCAAAAGCGGGTCAAGTCCGCTGCACAAAACCTTGAAGCAGTTCGCGCTTGCATCAAAGTATTCGCCCGCAGTGTCGATCGTAGACGCCGGAAGATGTCGAAAGCCGCCAGGGCGAAGATATCGGCCGCGCAAAAAAGTCGCTGGGCCACTTGGGCAAAGAAGCATAAAAAGTAGACCGCTACAACGACTCCTCTTACATAAACTCATAAACTACATTCCGGCCTAATTGTGTTCGGGCGCATTGCAGTTGGCCGGTTCGACCTTAGGAAACGCCATGCGATTCACAACATTGTTCCCGATAGGGGATATCGTTTTCATGGTGGTTCTGAGTGCGCTTTTGTCTTTTAGCTTTTCATATAAGAGCCACGCGTTTTGGAAGAGGATTGGGGGATTTTTTTGGTTCCTGGCGATTTCTGCCGTAGTCACTGGTCCGCTGAATTATGTGTTTGCGCCCTTGAAACGCGCGGAGGACGCACGGCTTCAGAGCTGGGCTCAGAGCCCAACGCGCTGCCGAATTTGGATTTCGGGTGTTTATACCATTGTCTGTTCTCGGCATTGGGTTCCTGGCCTATTGGGTCAAGAAGAGATATGAAAAATGGTTTGGAGCTTCAGAGATCGTTCGCGTCTATCTAAACGAGGCAAAAGCCCATCGGTTCGCTGGCCGCCAGAAGAAATCGCCTCTTGTGGAAAGAACCCGGGTTCAGCAAATCGCGTGAGAGTCTGTCGGCTTTCTATTGTTGCTTCCCGGACGGGCGATTTTAATGACGCGTGACGCGAACTGGCTTCCTCGAACGGCTCCCCCGATTATTCCGCGCGTATGGACGTTGCCGCTTCTGGAATTTCTAAGATCTCGCTTCCATGACTTGCTTCCTTGCCCGTCTCCTTGACGACGGAGAGCTTCGACACTGTCCTTTCCCATACCCAGACCATTAAGCCTGACAATACTTAACGTCTGTGTTATATCTGGGATTGGTCCAGGCCCAAGGGGACGACCGTGTCAGGCAAGAAGAGCTGGCAAGAGCTTTGCGATCAGGCATCGACAGAACAAGATTCTAAAAAGCTAGAAGCTCTCATTGAAGAAATCCTTCAGATGCTGCAAGAAAATAGAGATCGCCTTCGAAAACCGGCCGATCCCGCGAAAGAAAGCTAGCTGGCGCTCTCAAGGAGTGGGTTGCTTTGGGCGCTTTTGAGTAGAACCGAGCGCCGCATTGGTTACAGTGGTAGGGATATCTGCCGAGAGCACGCAATATGATTCTCTCGTAGATGCCTCGGCCACCGTCCGGCCAGAATCCGGTTTACGGCTGGCTGTTTGTCCGCATCTTGGCTGCAGATGCCAGCGGAAAAATAATCCTGCCGGTTTCAAGCGTAGCGATACAGGCGGCAACGGCTTCTTTCGTAGTCACGCCGCTTTCGCCCGTTGTGCAGCTCACGAATACGCAGCCGCAAAGCGTCGTGTTAACCACGGTCGGAACGCCAGCCTTCCCGAGCGGGCAGAATTTTCTCTATCAATACAACAGCCAGGCGGGCCCAAACGGAAATGGGTTGCCATACGCGAACCAACTTTACGTTTTACAGAACGTCAGCCTTACTAACGCGGCGACCATAACAAGTGATTTCGGAACGGTGAACGGCTCGGCAAGTTTTTATGGGAGGGGCATCGAATCCGCGAAAGGCTCAAGATTCTACTTATGTGAGCGATCGGCCAGCGACCCCAATTTCCCCAGATATCCTCAGCTTGCGGCATTGCAGTGCCTCGGGTACGTTCCGTTATCGCAACTAGGGGGCTGAAGCGTACGGCGGCTACGGTTGGTCCGCAATCTCCGGCTGAGCCACGACTAACAGCACGATGCCTACTACCGTGAACATTCGAAACGCCGCCTCCTGACCGTTCCACGATTTCGATTGCCACATTAAAAACCACTCGCCTCCTACGGACAGGAACGCGACTAACCACATGGTTAGGCTGAGCGCCAGCGCGACGAGGGAAACGCGCTTGGCATGGTTAAACGCAGAGACGGTCCCACGCAACGCCCGCACCATGAGCAAGCCGCCCCACCAACATAGAATCATGGTTAGCGTTTCCCAGGCGATGATCGATACGTAAAATGCGGTGTGCCATAGCGGCGTATTTATGGCGCGCCACATTAGGTGATTTCCAGGAAAAGTCGAGTCCATCATCATCACGTGTCGCTCAAACTGGTAGTTGGAGTTGTAATCGGTGACATTGTTGAGGACCACGAACGAATAAAAAATGGCCACGCCGAACACCAGTGCGGACTTGATTGTGCGCAAGGTCATGGTTTTGTATGTTCGGAAAATGCCTGGAAATACGCGGTAAGCCCGTTGACCGGAATTTCCGATTTGGACTTTCAGCTCGCGCATCGTAATACTCCTTCTACCCTCGACGCAAGAAATTTGTGACCGGAGCAGCCCGCCAGCGAGGCTGAGGCGTTCCGACGGCTCGTTTGTGCCATCTGACGAGTCCTGCTTGCTGTTGCGTAATCGATTTCTCAGACACTATGCCAATTCCCGGGGTGGCACAGGCCCAAGAGACATCGCTGTGTTGCTCCTAGCGCCTCGTATCGCGTGACTCTTTTTTAACCTTCTGGGCTCAAATGGTCCAGATAGCCTGTTTCGACCCGATCTAGATCGTTTGATTTTCGAAGCGGTTCGCTGGGGCCTGGCAATGATTTCTTTCCGAGGCGAGGGTGCGTCGTTTCGACCATCGGATACCGGAAGATCGAAAGCGGATGCCTTGAGGCGAGGCTCAATCCTCGCCGTTAAGGTTTTAAATTTGATTAATCCTATCGGCAAAGGGACTCCTCAATTGTACGTTCGAGTCCCTCAGGACAAGCAGGAGTGTCGGTGGTACTGAGGCGGTCAGCGGCGCGTGAAATGATTTGGCGTGGAAGATTTGGGGGATGGATGTATTATTTCGGGCAACTGCCCCGGCGCGGAAATGTTGGAGAATACGTCCGCCTAGAAGGTACGTGCACCGAAAAACCGTAGCCGCGGATTCAAACGCTAAGGAGATCTCACGTGAAACGAATCATTGGATTGGTTGCGATTTGTGTTTTGCTGTTGGGAGTTTCGATGCGGGCGCAGGCTCCGCAAGGACCGCCGAAACCAGGACCAGAGGTGAAGCGGCTCGCATATTTTGTGGGCAACTGGAAAGAAGAGGGTAAATCTACGGCGCACGGTATGGCCGGACCGGTGTCGTCAACTCAAAAGTGGGAATGGGTGTCCGGAGGATTTTTTATTGTGGGTCATTCGGACAACAAATCGCCCGTGGGTGATTTTAAGATCATGGCCGTATTGGGATATGACCCGGAAACAAAAATGTACACCTACAACGCATTCGACAGTTGGGGCGAACTGATCACGGCCAAAGGAAATGTCAGCGGCGACACTTGGACTTGGATAACCGAGACGATGATGCAAGGTAAGCCGATGAAGACGCGCTTGACCGAGAAGGAAGTTTCCAAGACGCAATACACACTCAAATATGAATCGTCCACAGATAGCGGCAACACGTGGACATCCGATTTGGAATCGACGTTTACGAAGGTGACGGCTGCTGCTCCGGCGGCGAAGTAAGAATTCGCGTTTGAACTTGGTCTGGTTTCCTGCCAGATCAAAAGACGGAGTGAGCGCCGGTTCGCCTGGCCGCTCCTGCGTTTCGTTTGTCTTGCCACACCCGACGACGGAAGCCGAAATCTGTTTAGAGCGTCGGGGAAATCGTCGCTCTGTGGAGAACCAGAAGTACCCAAAAGGGAGGCATCGGCGGGTTTTAACGCCGGTCGTCTCCGCTCTCATCAGCGTTGATCGAGCCTCGCGAGAATCGGACCCAGAAAGAACGCGACGAAGAACCCCGCCGTGTAGATCGTTGCGGAGATCCACAGCAGCACTTTGCTGAACCGCGAGGCCACTTCACACGCTTCGGGATTGTCCGGCGGACAAGCTTGCCGCTGCAGCCGCGGCGAAATGTAATACACATTCATAAGGCTCGCGGCGATCAACACCCCAGAAACTCCAAACGTCCAATGCTTGTGCCGCGAGAGCGTGACCAGCCACGGAGCCGCGGATAGCATCGACGCTACCGAAGCGCCAAGCCCGGCAAGCACCAGCAAGGATGGCAGGGCGCAACACATCAGCGTTCCCATTGAACTGAACAGAGAAAAGCAGCCCAGGACTGCTGACGCCTTCTTATTGCTGATGTCGTTCATGTTTTACTTCTCCTCACTCAGCGAGCGGTATCGGATCGAGTCGGGAATTTTCCCTTTTGCAGCTTCGGGAATCGTACCTTCCACAATGACCGTCGCCGGCCCGTTGATTGGTGGTGCGGGAAGTCCCTGAGATTCTGGGACCAGATTGATGACTTCGTTTGATCCGGAAATCTGAAGCTTTGCAGCGCCATCGACCTGAATCACTTTTCCGGCCACCGTGACGCGCGACTGTTTCATCGTGAATCCGTTCTTAGTGATGGCGCCCTGTAGTTGCCTGAGCGTCGCGGAATTACCGGGTTTCAGCTTTACCGCAGCCAGTCCCTTTTCCAGGCTGACATCGACGGATGCAACTCCGTTCACCGACATCAATGACACGCGCACGGCGTGTGCACAGACCTCTCAATCCATGCCAAAGATGGTGATATCGATGGAACGAATCTCCGCACGCACCGGCATGGCCAGCAATGCAAGAAACACAACCGCAAATATTTTCTTCATGCGATTTCTCCTAGTGTGAATGCTGGAAGAGCAAGTAACTGAAATTCACTGCGAAGCGCACCCGCTCGCTTGGATAAAAGGAACCCACGTTTTGATATACTGGGGCCTGCGCCCCAAAACTTATGGTGTAATTCCGATAGATGCCCAACAGCGAAGGGCCAAGGAACACTTGGCTGGCTTGTGTTTGCGGAACCGCAACGCCGGCTTGCAGAAACCGATCGGAGCGCTCCCCGACCAACTCTGCGAAAAGCCGCCAATCCCACTTGTCCGGCGATCGCCGCCATTTGGGTGGCCGGTAACCATAAACGAGGCTGTAGGCCAAAACGTCAGGGCTTTTCAAACCGCCGTGCTCGTAGAACCTGGTGAACGCACCGCCAAGCCAAACGTAGTGACTGCGCGAAGCCATGCCGGTCACCGCTCCCAACATCGTTCCAGGCATATTGGTCGTCGCAATGTTGCGGAACCCGGATTGTGGTCCCGGCGTCGCGACCCCTGCTAGGAGCGTCGATTCAATTCGCGCGCCGATCTTGGTTGCGCGGTGTTGGAAACGCCACTTCACCGTGGCGTCGAAATCCGCGCCGGGCTGGATGCGAGTCGGAGGGAGCTGCACGCTCCCGAAAACCGCAGGAGCAGTGACGAAGAGCGTCAGGTGTGGCGTAAAACCGTACCCGATTAGTTCGCGCAGTGAAGCTTCTGAACCGAAATCGTTGGCCCGCCCAAACACTCCTTCATCGAAGCTCCACTCTCCCTGCGAATTGGTGGGCGTAGCGAAACCAAAGACCGGCCCGTGCCCGTCCGCCCTGGCGTTGGGAACCAAGCAAAGGCAACACAACAGCAAAAGCGATAGCTTCATGATCCCTCCCGACGCGCGTCCAGGCGCACGTGGACGTACGCGCGTTTTCCTTAATCGCGATCGGAGGAAATCAGAGTCTTAGAACGGCAGGAAAACCGGGAGGAGACGGCGCGACGAGAGCCAACGAAGGAATGATGTTTTCGGCGAGTCGAGGCAATGAATCCTCGCCCCACGTACCGGCGACGATCGCCGGCACAGTGATCGTCTGCGCGTCGCAGCCATGCATGATCGCCGCAACCGGGGCTGATTGACCCACCTTCACGTTGCAGCATTTGTGGTTGCCGCCGCCCATATCGCAATTTCCAGCCATCTTCTTGCAGCACTCTATTTCAGCGGGCGTCATGGACGGAGTGGGGACGCATGCAAGCAGAGGACCAGCCAACACCAGCAGAGCAACGAAAAACGCAACGACCGGGCGGTAGCTCACTCCCAAATCCTACTCCGATGCGCAATCGCTGAACAGGGCAAAATCAGATGGGGTGGAGCTTGCCGGAAGTTGGCAATTAAGTGCCCGGCCTCTAGACATACAACCAAAGATTTGCCAAAATAAAAATGCTTTCCATCGACACTCCTGTCGAGAAGGAGGTGATCCCTGAGGTATTCTACGAATTGATCTAGAACGGAGGGGCGTTTGAGGACCTTGCCAACCGCCCCTCTTTCTCGCCCCGCCGTTTCCCCCGTTTGTCCGCGTAGCGATACAGCGTTGCTGTCTTGAAGATTTTTGTGTTGGACGTAGCCCGGGTGGAGGTCTTGATTTTGGGTTTTGACCCTAGACTTTGCCGTCGGGTGGCGCACTCTTCGAATTTAGGGGTACGGATGTTGATTCGGGCTGTCACGATTCCCCTGAAAAATCTCTATAAAACCCGTATTCCAACGGATATTTTTTCACCTTGCCATCGGCTAAGGTGTCCGGTGAACTCCAAATTCCGAGGTGTACCCGGATGGCGCGATGCCAAATCCAATTGGAATTGAACTCTGAACCATCCGCCGTAGCCGCAGCCAATCCCGAAATCCGGTTGTTGCGTTTAGAAATCGCAAACTCAACAAAACAAAGGCCAACTTCAGTTCTAATCAACACACTCCAGGCATTTTTCGCAGCCGGACCGCATCCCGAAATGGAACCCAAAACTTCCGCTCATCGTTGCGATTTCCGCCCGCCGGCCACATCCGCATTGAACTCCGCGGACTTTTTGCGGGGCACGGTCAACGAAGCCCAATTCCCCGCCGTGCTGGCCGCGAAATGCTTCGCCAGAAAAACGATTTGCCCCACGTGGTATGAATAATGTCCGAGTTGCCGGTTGATCGCTTGCATCACCGAATGCGGCTCGGTGCGAATCGTAACCGTGCGCGCCATGTCGGCCTCTGTCAACGGCTCCAGCGTGTCGAATAATATTTTCCAGCCACGCTCCCACATCGCCATCAACTCGGCCCGGTTCTGCGGCGGCTCTTCGAATTCGCTGTCGCGGTTGCGATCCGGTTTCTCGCCGTCGGTGGTCAAAAAATCCGTCCACCGCGACCGCATGTTTCCGGCCATGTGTTTTACGATGATGGCAACCGAGTTCGATTCGGCGTCGATTGTCGAAAATAGCCCTGGGTCCGGGCACTGCTCCATCGCGCGTTCGCCAAGCCGCTTGTAATGCCGGAGCAGATCCCCCGCATCCTTGATATAAGAAGTGGTCAGTTGATGTGCCATGGCCGGATTTTGCTACCAATTCCATCTCGAAGGCAAGCCAGTGGGCGCAGCGGTAGCCCGTTTGACGAACGGATTGCCCATAGCTAAACTCCGCTTCAACCACGAGGCTTAAACATGTTTGTTACTTTCCGGGCGATTACATACTCCACGCTTTTCGTCGGGCTTTTGCTCATCTATCTGCCGGCGCGCGTCCTATCTTGGTCGGGCATCGTCCGCCCGACGGTGATTGCAGGACCGCAGATCATCGGGATAATTCTAGCCAGCGCCGGCGCGGTGGTCGCCTTGTGGTGCATTTTCACCTTCGCCTGGATTGGCAGAGGCACTCCGGCGCCGTTCGACCCGCCGCGCCGGCTGGTGATTCGGGGGCCTTATCGCTTTGTTCGGAATCCGATGTACATCGGCGCGACACTGGCCCTTGGCGGAGCCGCGCTATTCTACGAGTCGGTGCCCCTGCTGGCTTACGGCGCAATATTCCTTCTCGCCTGTCATCTCTTCGTAGTGTCGTACGAGGAACCCACTCTCCAGCGAACCTTTGGACCCGGTTACGAAGCGTACTGCCATCGCGTCCGGCGATGGTGGCCGGGCAACCGAGCCGTTCTATAAGAACGGTGGGAGGAGTCCAAACCAAAAAAAGGAGCCGGCCTGAGACCGGCTCCCCTGTTCATTATGAATTGTGTCGCGGTTTATGAAGTTATAAAGAGAGCCTCCCTATTTATTAGTTGGCATCGACGCGTTGGCCTTGGCAACGTCAAACGAGCCGAGACCGGTGATCAGGTCGTAACCCGGCAGCGCCGTGTATAGGCCGTTGGCTCCCACGATGATGTCGTGAAATCCCACAGGGGACGCGGCTTCCGGCAACGCCACCGCTCCGGTGTACAGCACCGGACCGGCAAAGCCCAACTTGTTTCCGTGCGCACTTTGCAGACGAGCCCACACTCCCAGCGAAAGCGGAGAGGAAAGGCTGGTGCCGCCGTAGCAGCACTGCTCGGTGCCATCCAGCCAAATGGATACGCCGCTTTCAGGATCGGCGTCCATGGCGACGTCTGGCACGCCCCGGCCCACCGTGGAGAATGTGTTGACCGGGGATTGCCAATAAGTCGGAATTTCAAACTGGCTGATCCCGCCGCCGCCCGCGTACCATGCGATTTCGTTGTTCCAGGTTCCGTTGCTGTTGGTAAAGAGAGTAGTGCCGCCGGCGCCCATCACGTAGGGCGACGAAGCGGGATATTCGACCATCGGAAGGCCTTCGCCGGGCACGCCGTTCTCGCCGACTCCGACGATGCAGGACGACCCGGTGTCGCCGCTGGACGCGAACACGGTTTGACCCTGCGCGGCCGCTTCCAAAAACGAATTGTCGTCGGCAAGCATGGAGCCATCCAGGTAAGCAAACACTTCACACTCCCCGAAGGAAGCGCTGCCCGCGCGGCCCAGCTTCACCGCCGCAAAGTGATTGAACGACAGAGCCAGATCGGAATCGCTCATGGACGTTGCGGTATAGATGTACAGAGTCGAAACGTTCTCCGCCATTCCGCTCGAGTATTGGGTGTCCATGTCGAACTCATCCACGCCGGACGTATCCGTGCTGGCCAGCCCGACGGTGATTACTTTCACCGGGACTTCCGGGAGAGAATTGGCGGTCTCCTCGAGGCGCAAGTCACTGATTACTCCGCTGACGTCTCCTTCCGCAAAGATCGCAATCGGAGTCTTCGAGCCAGTGGGTGTGGAACCGACGTCGTAAATCGTCCAGAAATTCTGCGGCAGGTACGATCCGGGATACACCGGGATCGAAACCTGAGGGGTCGTCATCACCGCGGCATTATTGAGTCCGAGGACCGCGCCAACGATGGAGCCCAAAGACGAGGGCACTTGCGCCGCAGTCAGGTTGGCATACACCGTCGCGCCATTCACTAGGTACGATCCGAGTTGGGTATGGAAAGCCTGCTGGACTTCAGCAGCGGTGCCGTCGGCGGCGATCATCAAATTGTTGGGTTCCACCGAGATGTTTTGAAAACCCGCGCCTTGCAAATAGCTCACTACCGCCTGCACCTGGCTGTTCGTAGGCGCGTAGGAGGCCAGGAAATCGGAGGGTTCGAGTTCCGAACCGTACAGTGCGTTGCCGGGCGTATTGATGTTATGCAAGTATTCAATAAGTGCTGCTTTATTGGGAATCTGGAGCGCGACGTTTACGTGGATGGAAGTTGAACCTGCCAGGTTTCCTAACGAGGTGGCATTAAGAAGGTTTGGTCCGATGGCTTGCGTTGAAGTTGAGACCCAAGTTTGGGCTGCCGCACTTCCGCAAACCAGAAGTGCGGAAGTTACATAAAAGATTAGCGCGAATAATGGCCGGGTATAAATTTTCATTATCTATCCTCCAAATCTGTCTTATATGAGATTTGAAAGGCCGCCATCTGCGTTTAATTCGGTTCGCGTGCGGCCAACAATATTTATGCGAGGGACGAAAGCAAGCGCGTTACCAAATAACAGATGCCCGGCAAATGATTGAATTCATTGAGCGTCGGTCCGGACGCCATACAGGAAATTACCAGGGTAATAGAGCGGGAAAATCGGCACGCACGTATAAATATTGCCCAGTCATAAGGTTGGCGGGGTACGCCGAAGCAACCTAGAAACCTCACCTCGGGCCGGATCCTCTGTGTTTAATTCTGATTCCGTGAAACGCGCCTGCGTGTATTCTCATTCGGTGCCGGTGCTCGCCAAACTAAAAGAACACGGCCTGCTGCTCCAGACCGATGCGAACCTGCCGAACGTCTGCGCGCTGGTAGCGGGCGCACCGGTGCGCGGATCGTGGTGGGCACATCCGCGCAGTCACGAGATTTTTCGAGTGAATTGCGAATTGTCAGCTCATCCGGATGTGCTCGTGAGCAAGTTGATTTCCGGGAAGATCACTTATGTTCACCGCGCGCTCTGGCCAGCTCTTATTGCGATCGGACGGGCCCGTGAGTCCTGGCAGATCAAGAGCTTGTCGCCCGATGCTCGGCATCTACTCACCCAAGTGGAACACAAGCCGGTCCAGACGGAGCGCCGGATCAGCAAACCAGCATTGCAGCTTGAAACAAATCTCCTGGTCTACAGTGAACAATTCCACAGCGAGGCCGGGGCGCATAAGAAGAGCCTGGAATCGTGGGATCACTGGTCAAGCCGGACCGGCTATATCGCGGAGCCGATCACACTCGTCAGCGCCAAGCTCATGCTGGAGGACGTTGTCGGGTCGCTTAACCGCAGGTTCGAGGGCCGTGGCCGTCTGCCGTGGCAAGGGAAGTCGGTCTAGCGGTGTGTGAATGTCTCGTTCCAGGCCCTACGCTGCTGTTGTCGACTTCTTCGACTTCTTCCCCGCTGCGTAGCGCTCGACTGCACATCAAGCGCTCCACAGCGAAACCGCGCGAGATATAACAGACTGCTCTTCTAGTACTTTTCGAGTATTGCGGTTGTTCCCCTCAGCCTTCAAATTGCAGGGCACTTCTTGGATTCGAAAGAGGATCGTCAGCAATTTGCGGGCTTGTTCCGGCGCGCTTAAAGCGTGTCCGCTACGGAGGGTTGATGATCAGCGGTTCCTGGTTGCGAAGTGTGGGTTTCGCGGTTGTGTTTCTGGCGTTGCTCTTGCCTGCCGTGCATGCGCAAGTACCGACCAGCACGATTAACGGCATCGTTACCGATCCCAAGGATGCCGTGGTGGCCGGAGCTCGCGTGGTGGTCACCGAAACTGCCACCGGCGTGGTCCACGAAACCAAGACCAACAGCGACGGCTTGTACGTTCTCTCCGATCTTCCCGCCGGCTCATACGACCTGCGAATTGAGGCCGCCAGCTTTGCGGTTAACGAGATCAAGGGAATCGTGACTGAGGCGGGACGCGCCACCACCCTGGACGCCAAACTGCAGATCGCGGTGGTGGGAACCACGGTCAGCGTGACTGAGGCGGCCGGGACGGTGGAGCTCACCCAGTCCATGATCCAGGGGCAGATCGACTCGACCACGATTCAGAACATCCCGCTCAACGGAAGAAATTTTCTGGAGCTCGCCTATTTGGTTCCCGGCAACCGGCCTGCGCCCACGTTCGATCCTACCAAGACCAACACCCTGGAAGTCAGCTCCGCGGGCGGGTTTGGCCGTGGGGGCAACATTACCGTCGATGGCGGCGACAACAATGATGAAGTGGTTGGCGGAACGCTCTCCAATTTTCCAGCGGATTCCATCCAGGAATTTCAAATCGCCACTGGACGGTTCACCTCGGAAGTGGGGCGCTCCGGCAACAGCATCATTAATATCGTGACCAAAGGAGGTTCGAACCAGTACCACGGCTCGATTTTCGACTACGAGCGCAATCGCCATTTGCAGGGCCTGCCGGCCACGTTCGATCGCGCTCTTCCCGCGCCGGCGTTTGACCGCCAGCAATTTGGCGGTTCGATGGGTGGCCCGATCATCAAGGACAAAGCGTGGTGGTTCGCTTCCGCCGAATACCGCGACCAAAACGCCGCGCTGCAAACCGGCACCCGCGATTTCGCTACCGATGAGATCCTGAATACGTCGGCTCCGGCGCCTCTTCGCGATGCGTTGGTCTCCTCGCGTTTCGACGAGCAACTTTCCACCCGCAACGCCTTGATGGTGCGCTACTCCTTCAATCGCTCCACCGATATAGGTCCCGCTTCACCCGCGCAAGCGGAACCTGCATTCACCGCCGCGGAACGCCAGAATTCGCTCAACCGCTTCAATTCGCTAGTGGCGGGCGTCACCACTACCGTTTCATCGACCCAGGTAAACAGTCTTACATTCCATTTCGACCAGTTCTTCAACAATATTCCAGTCTTTCCGAACAGCGCTTCCACTACCGACCCGCCTCTGGGCCTGACCAATGAGCTGCTGTTCCCCGATCTGGCGGACGGCGAGAACTTCAATCTGCCGCAGGCCACCCACTTGAACCGTTACCAGGTTCGCGACGGTTATTCATGGTCGATCGGGAAACACCAGTTGCGGATCGGCGGCGAGTTTCAGCAATACAACGCGCATGGTCTGATCAACCCTTTTGGCAGCGGCTCCGTGATTCTGACCAGCGATTTTGGATTCCAGGACCTGAATGGCGACGGTGTGGTGAACGATCTGGATATTCCCATCGCGGTGAGCATCAAGAGTGAGGCTCCGGTGGTTCCGGTGCCGATACCGAACGTGGGTGATACCTACGTCGCCAGCTATTTTCAGGATGACTGGCGGGTGACCCCAAAACTCACCTTGAATCTGGGTCTGCGCTGGGAATACGATTCTGACCTCACCGGAACGGACAGCGATTCGGGTCCATGTTCGAGTCTCACTCAGGAGCCCACCCATCCGTGCGTGTGGGTGGCCAACGTCATCGACTTGAAACACAGTCCGGACAAAAAAGATTTCGGTCCCCGCGTTGGATTCGCCTACGATCCCTTCGGCCACGGAAAAACGGTGATTCGCGGCGGCTACGGCATCTACTACGATCGAATCATTCTGGAAGTGATGGGCGAACAGCGCGTTCAGGACGATCGCCAGCTCACCGTCCAGCAATTTGCGGGATCGACTTGCACACTCCCGGGCGGTCCTCCCACGCCGAGCCTCGACTACTGCTTCGTGCCGGGGGCGTCGTTCTCTCCGGGCAGCCCGACGCTAGCCGATCCGTTCAGCGGACCCAGCGAAGTGGGCGGCGTGGGCATCATTGCGGTAAGTAACGACACCCATCATCCGATCTTTCAGCAGTTTTCGCTGGGAGCGCAGCAACAACTGGTTAGCTCGTGGCTTTTGTCCGCGGATGGATTGCATGTCTTCGGCGAGAAGCAAATCATCGGGCACTATCTGCGCAGCACCGACTCCAATTCTCCGTACGTTTCGTGCCCGGGCGACAACATCCCGTGCACCGTCACCGATCCGCTCACCGGAATCTCTGACAACGTGACGCTGCTCGAGTCCGCTGCAAAATCCTGGTACGACGGGCTGATCGTGAGCCTGCAACATCGCCCCGTCACGCTGGGTAAAGTAACCTATCTCTACAACCTCAGCTACACGCTTTCGAAGACGTTGGACTATTCGGACGACGATCAGCTCACCAACAATAACGTGGACGAACAGGTGGACCTGGCCGAAGGACTCAATAGTCTGCGCTTGGAAAAAGGCTACGCCGCGACCGACGAACGCCACCGCCTGACCGCCTACGGGCTGCTGCAGATGCCGTGGGGGCTTTCGCTCGCGCCGATTTACACTTTCGGTTCCGGAGTTCCCGCAGATACTTATCTTCCGGGAATCACCTCGCGGCTGCCGCTGCTTTCGCGCAATGATCTGGGGCGTGGGGTCAAGAACAGTAACCAACTCAATGCGGTGATCAACGAATGGAACGCATTGCCGCCGTGCCCCGCGCCGGCTCCCTGCAATGCCGGAGGGCCGATCGAGAACGTGCCGGCAAATATCAGCTTTTTCAGTCCGTTCAGCTCGCTCGATATGCGCCTGACTAAGGACTTCCATTTCGGCGAACATATGCAACTCTCGCTGATCGGGGAAGGATTCAATATCTTCAACGCCACCAACATTCGCGGTTCCACCAACGCCAACTTTTCCGGCCGCGACATTTCGATCGAATCTGGAACGGGAACACAGCCCAGTTTCTTCAGCGGCGTGAGCACCGCGGGAGGCTTCTTCGGTTCCGGCGGGCCGCGGGCTTTCCAATTCGCGGTGCGCTTTGCGTTCTAAGTGACCGGCGCGGAGGCAGCGGCCATACCGGTTTCCACGGCCCCGGCCGCAGGGCTGCGCCGCCAACTGGGATTGGGTTCGGCAGCCGCCGCGGTGGCCGGTGAAGCGATCGGCGTAGGAATCTTTCTCACCCCGGCGGCTATGGCCAAGTCGCTGGGATCGCCTTTTTGGTTGCTGGCGGTGTGGCTGGGAATGGGCGCCATGACCATGAGTGGCGCGCTGTGTTACGGAGAATTGGCGGGACGGTTTCCCCGGCCCGGCGGATCGTACGTTTACCTGCAAGAGACCTTTGGGCCGCGCCTTGCGTTTTTGTATGGCTGGATGTGTTTGCTGGTGCTGGACCCTGGGCTGACCGCCGCGCTGGCCGCCGGCACGGCCGGTTACGCCGCTTATATCTTTCATTGGTCGCCGGTAGCGATCAGGCTGGCGGCGCTTTCGTCGATCTGGGCGCTGTGCCTGCTGAATGTGTTCAGCACCCGACTGAGCGCGGGCTTTCTGAGGTCGATCACCTGGCTGAAATTCGGCGTGCTGGCCTTGCTGACGATTTGGGCGATCGCCTTTCATCGCGGCGAGTGGTCGAATTTTCTGCCGTTCGTCGCTCAGCGTGCGGGCTCTTTGCCGTTGATTCCCGCGCTGGGTGGCGGCATGGTGGCGGCGTTTTTTTCCTTTGGCGGCTGGTGGGATGTGAGCAAGATCGCCGGCGAGGTGCGCGATCCGGGGCGTACCGTGCCCCGCGCCCTGGTGCTCGGCGTTCTTGCGGTGACTGCCGCTTACGTGCTGATCAGCGCAGTGTTCGTGTATCTGGTTCCGCTGAATCGGGTCACTTCCGACGACACGTTTGTGGCTCAGGCGGGAGAGGTTCTCTTCGGACCCGCCGGCGGAGTGGTGCTCGCGGCGATCGTGATCGTATGCGTGCTGGGCAGCATGGCGGCGCTGATCATGTCCGCGCCACGAGTGTATTTTGCGATGGCCCAGGATGGACTTTTCTTGCCCGCGGTGGCGCGGATCAGCCCGCGATTCGGGACGCCGGCACTGGCGGTGGCGATTCTTGGTTTGGTGTCGTCGCTGCTGGTGGTGCTGGGCACGTTTCAGCAGATCATCGCGTATTTCGTGTTTGCCGCGGTTGCGTTTCTGGGACTCACCGTGGCGGGAATGTTTTTCCTGCGAGCGAGGCGGGAAGCGCCTGGTTTATCGCTGCGGGCTCCCGGGTATCCGTTCACACCCATCGCGTTTTTGGCGATGGTGGTGCTGCTGCTCACTTTGCTCATGGCGCGCAGCCCACGAGAGGGGTTGCTGGGATGCGCGGTGGTTTTGGTGGGAGTGCCGGTTTACAGCGCCTTCGGGCGGCGCAGACCTTAGCTAGGAATTTCTGAGCGCACCGGCGCGATGCGGATGGGCTCGTGCGTGGTTCAGGTTCAGGCAACGCAGGACTAACTCATGTGAGGCAGAAAAGGCGGACTTCGATGGCCCACATTAAATTGGCTGAGGGTATTCCGGGAATTTTGGGGCTGATGGCGTTTAGTCCGGAAACGGCAAAGCCGTTGAACGCGTTGGCGGAGGTTTTGTTGCGCGGGCCCAACTCGCTGAGCCCTGCCGATCGCGAGCTGATTGCGACGTACGTGTCGTCGCAGAACGATTGCTATTTTTGCCAGACCGTCCACGGCGCGGTAGCCGCGCATCGTCTGGGCGGAAACGAGAAGTTGATCGACGACATCAAGCGTAACTTCGAATCCTCGCCGATCTCCGACAAGATGAAATCGCTGCTGGCGATTGCCGGGAAGGTGCAGCAGGGCGGAAAGCAAGTGACTGCGGACGACGTAGCGCGCGCCAGAAAACATGGTGCCACCGATAAGGAAATTCACGACGCGGTGCTGATTGCCGCGGCGTTCTGCATGTACAACCGCTACGTCGACGGTTTGGGCACCTGGGCCCCTCGGGGCGTCCCCGAAATTTACCGCCAGAGCGGCAAGCGCCTCGCCGAACAGGGTTACATCAACTCCACAGAAGGGTTGCCTGCGCGCGCCGGGGGATAGGGCGCACGCAGCGCGATGCGGATGGGTTGGGCGGAAGACTGTTCGGAGGTCTTTACGGAATCATTCTCGGATGGTTTTGTGCAATCCAACGCTCCGGCGGCCGGCCCCTTCTTGCCAAGATGGCTTGAGAAAACGCGCAGCGAATTACTCTGTGCGAATCGCCCTCCTGGTTTGCGCCTTTGCTACAGGCTGTCTCGCCCATGGAGACCTCAATCCTTCGGGCCATATTTTCTGACCCTAACGTGGGTATGAGGTCCTCATGAACTGAGTACCCTTGCAAAGCCATCGGGAGAAGCGCCGAATCGCCTGGAGGAATCTACCAAAATTGCCTTGACAATTCCAACCATCAGGAACGTTCCCACTAATCTCCCTCACATAATGTTTATCGAGATGCGCACGCCTAGGTGAACAGGATCGTACATGTAATAGCCACCATCGACGTACATGACGTAAACGTCATCCGAATAGCCCCAGCCGACTGGCCAGGGATCGACAAACCCGAACGAGTAGCCACCATATTGGAAGCGCCGATGCTCGTAGTCTCCTTGGCTTACGTGGAATCTGTGCTCGGCCCCAAAACTAGCCGCGTAATGAGCGTCCGAAATGCGTCCATGCGCGTAATTACCTTTACTTGCCGGCCTCGACTGCCCCGTGCGCGGTTGGGTCCGCCCACCGCCGTTTTGTTGCGCTTGAGTCACGGGATGCTGCTGTGACTGGGTGCGCGTCTGGGCCGGTTTTTGAGCGGGGTGTTGTTCAGCCGGCTTGGGCTGCTGGGTGCGTTCCGCCTTAGCCTGCGGTTCGTGTTGTTCGGGCTTGGCAGTCTGTTGGTGTTCGGGTGGCTTCGCTTCCGGCTTTGCGGGCTTAGCCTCCTCGTGATGTTCTTGCTGCGCCTTTTCTTGCCGTGCATAAGCGGAAGCCGTTGTTCCGAGAACCAACAACAGCGCTGCTGTAGAAATCGTGAATTTCATGGGTTCACCTCAATAGTGACCATCCTCAGTCTGGCTGTCTTGGTGCTGCCGGGCTGTCTCAAACCGAACACATTTCATAACCTTGTACTAAGTGACACTCACCGGTTTTCCCCGACGGTAGATCGGCGTGATTGGGTGAATCAATGGCGTTGGATTCTGGAAAATAATGGGAATTTCCTCGCCGCGGTCAGCGACAAACAACGTCGGTCTACAGCATTTAGCGGCAAAGGGATTTGTGTTATGGGTGGTTGAGGTGCGAAGACGATGGTAGGTGATGTCTTGAAGGTTGTCCGCTGTTATGACCTGCGGTGCGCATCCATTGCGGAGCCCGGCCGTCTGAGATCCGGTGTGGCAGAAGGAGAGTGCTGATATAGGGCCAGTGGCCGTTTCGTCCTGAACTCCAACGGTCTCCGCGTAGCCGGGCGGGTGCGCTTGCCTTCTGGAGTGGAGAGCGCTTTAGTTTTTTGGTCCGCGCCGCCAAGAGTGGCAGCGCCACAACTACTGGGCGGCTGGGGTGGTGGCTGGGGCGCAGAAGCGATCGAAGGCGGCGGTGAGTTCGTCGGCGATGCTGCCTGGATCGCGGCTCTCGATGTCGCGGCGCTCGAGCATGAAGACCACCTTGCCGTCGCGCATCAACGCGACGGAAGGTGACGACGGGGCGTAATTGGTGAAGTAGCTGCGGGCTTGCGCGGTGGCTTCGGGATCCTGGCCGGCGAAGACGGTGGTCAGCACTTCCGGACGGGCGGAGTGGCGCAGCGCCTTGGCGATCGCCGGGCGCGCCTTTCCAGCCGCGCATCCGCACACCGAATTTACTACCACCAGGGTGGTCCGCTTTTCATTCTTTAGCGCGGCATCTACGTCCGCAGGCGTCCGCAATTCACGAAAGCCGATCCGCGTCAAATCCTCGCGCATGGGCACTACCATAATCTCTGGGAACATCACGTCTCCTATTTCGATCGATGACTCGGGATTTTCGATTTCGGGTCGCGGAACTGGCCGGGCGCACGCCCCGGCGAGTTCTCAACTGCTTGAAATATTGATTATAGCACGGTCGATTCCCGCGTAGTTTGGGCGCAGCGAGCTCTTGCCCAACGCGCGAGCTGTGGCATCGAATGGCCGCGAATGCCTTGCTTCGAGCGGAAGGCGGTACAATCGGCGTTGATTGGACCGCTAGACCGCAAACGTTTGGAGGACAAATGGAATCCGGGAAACCCGGCTTGGAGCACCTAAAGCAAGCGATGCGCAAGAATTGGATGGCTGGCGACTTCGGAAAGGTGGCTGCGTTGATTGCGCAGGCCGGGGCGGAGTTTGTTGGGCGCCTGGGGCTACGGCCCGGCACCCGGGTACTCGACGTCGCCTGCGGGACCGGCAATCTGGCCATCCCAGCGGCGCGAGCAGGAGCCCAGGTGACCGGCGTGGACATCGCCACGAATCTGTTGCAGCAGGCGCGCGAGCGGGCAGCGGCGGAAAATCTGGCGGTGAGATTCGACGAGGGCGACGCGGAGCAGCTTCCCTACCCTGACGCGCAGTTCGACGTGGTGATGAGCATGTTCGGAGCGATGTTCGCGCCGCGCCCAGAGCTGACCGCCCAGGAACTGCTGCGGGTATGCCGGGCAGGCGGACTGGTGGCCATGGCCAATTGGACCCCGGAAGGGTTCGTGGGGCGATCGTTCGGGGTCACCGCGCACCATGTGCCGCCTCCGCCGGGGATTCCGCCACCGCTGCTTTGGGGGGATGAGAATACGGTGCGCGAGCGGTTTGCTAACGGCGCCTCGAAAATCACCTTCTCGCGCGTGCCGATTGAAATGCGATACCCGTTTTCAGCAAAGGGCGCGGTGGAATTCATGCGGAAGTATTTCGGCCCGACTGTCGCGGCGTATGCAAAGTTGGACCAAGCGGGACAAGCCGCGCTGGCTGCCGACAGCGAAAAACTTTTTGCGGACTGCAATCGCGGCCCCGCAGGCGAGACTTGGGTGACGTCTGAATACCTCGAGGTCCACGCGACGCGGGCTTGATGGATCGAGCTAAGCGAAACGAAGTGGGTGCCCCAGGTGTCGATTTCACACCTGGGTTCTCTAGGTTTTTGACTTAGCTTTGTTTTGCGTACCGCCGTGGTAGAAGCGTAAGGAAGTGCTCAGTCGCTGAACTGGCTACTCGATAGGAGGGCGGTTACCTTTACGCCGGCGTCTTTTGTGGCGCACACCGGTGTCGGAGCGCCGGGGGGTGGGCCGGGTTGCGCCTTTGGGCGGAGCCGGGGTGAGTTCTCGGGTCGCGGCTGGGCCCGCACTTTGGATTGGCACAACTGAGCCGGCGCGGGCCGGTGCCGCGGCGATGCTCGGGTTTGTAGTTGCGCCAGCTCGACCGGCGGGATGGGCAGGATGCTTCCAAAGGCCTTCCGCCAATTCGTCGGCGATGCGCGAGGTGGCGCGGTCGCGTGCGACCGAGAGCGCGATCACCGTCTGCATGCGGTAAGCAATGCGTTCGATGCTGGCGCGGCTGTCCTTGCGATTCTGCAAGTAATATTCGGCGCCGCGGATGATGCCGCCGGCATTCGCCAGGTAGTCGGGCGCGTACAGAATGCCGAGCCGGTGCAGCGCGTCGCCATCTTCCGGTGCGTTCAGGACGTTGTTCGCCGAGCCGCAAACCACCCGAGCTTTGAGGGTGGGAATCGTTTCCGCGTTGAGCACCCCGCCCATGGCGCAGGGCGCGAACACATTGCAAGCCACGGTCAAAATTTCTTCGGTGCTAACCATCTGCGCCCCGAAATCTTTGGCCGCAGCGCGGGCCCGTTTGCGGTTGGTGTCCGCGACGATTAAGCCACAGCCATTTTCATGGAGAATCCGAGCGAGCTGCATTCCCACGCTTCCGACGCCTTGAATAGCCACCACCGGTTCTTCGATCTTTGCGGCGGCCAAGCAGACGCGCAGGGCATGCCACACCCCGGTCGCGGTGTGAACCGACAAGTCTCCCAGTTCGGGTGAAGTCTCATCGGCGCAGTACTTGGTGGTGCTCCGTATTTGCGCCAAGTCCGCCGCGGTGATGCCCGCGTCGGGACCGGTAAAAAACCGCCCGCCGCATTGCTCGACGAACCGGCCAAACTCTTGCATCGCCGCTTCGCGCTTCAATCCAGGGTGATCGACAATCACCGCTTTGCCGCCACCGCAAGGGAGTTCGGCCAAAGCGACTTTGTAGGTCATGGCGCGGGAGAGGCGCAACGCGTCAGTGAGCGCGGCGAGATCGGAGCGATAGGGCTGAATGCGCACGCCACCAACCGCGGGTCCAGCCTTCAAACTGTGGATGGCCAAGAAGCCGTTGAGCCCGGTCGCCTCGTCTCGAAATGCGAGAACGTGTTCATGTTCCTGCCCGGATATTTCGCGAACGATGGTCATTGCAGCTCCGTCTGAATTATGGTTTGCATTCCGCAATCATCCCTTGGCCAGCGTCTTGATCTGGTGAGCCAGTTTTTCCACTTCGTCGGCTTTTTGCAGCAAGGTGACCGAAAGAACGTCGGCGGAATTGGTGGCGTCGACTTGCTTCTTCAAATCTGTGGCCAGAGCGTAGAGCCTCCGGATGTCGTCCTCGATCTGCTTCTGGTTGTGCTTGAGCACCTCGTGAATATCGACCTTGGGCTCATCCTCCGGGGGATTTGGGCCAGGATGAGGAGGAGGCAGCTTAACCTGAGCACGTGCCAGGTCCAGCGGCGCAATGCCAAAGAGAACAGCAGCCAGCGTGAAGGAGAGCAGACTTTGCGCGAAGTTTCTTCTGGCGTCAACCATGATGCCCTCCCAAGCGATTCCCGCAGTCCAAAGCGAGCCGGGGGAATGGTATACTGCGCTCCTTCAATTCTATGACCGATCCTATGTCGCAGTGGACCGAAATGTTGGAGACGCGCGGGATGCGCCTGCTGGTGATCGCAGCGGCGGCGTTTCTGGTGGTGCGTCTTCTGAAAAGCCTCACCACGCGGGTGGTTGAGCGGGCCCGTACGCAGACGCGCTCGGCGCAATTGCGAGAGCAGCAGACCACCACGCTGGCGGGCATCCTGTACAGCGCGGGCAGCACTGTGGTGATCGCGGTGGCGGTCCTCTCCGCCTTGCCGGAATTGGGGTTCAACGTCACCCCGTTCGCGGCAGCTGCCGGGCTGGCGAGCTTGGCGGTCGGCTTCGGGGCGCAGAACCTCGTTAAGGATGTCATCAACGGCTTTTTCATCATTTTCGAAGATCAGTACGTTGTCGGCGATCTCATCCGTGCCAGCGGCGAAACCGGCCGTGTAGAACATCTTACCTTGCGGCGAACGGTAATTCGCAACGAACGCGGAGCGATGATCACGATCCCTAACGGGCTGGTCGGGCAGGTGGCCAACCTCAGCCGGGACTGGTCGCAGACATTTTTGGACGTGGTGGTGGCCTCCAGCGAGGCGATCAGCAAGGCCCTTTCGGTGCTGGAAAAGGTGACCGCCGACTTCCGAAAAGACGCTGACTGGACCTCCGCGCTGGTGGATGGGCCGCGGGTGCTGGGGGTAGAGTCGGTAACGCCAGAGGGCACTATTATTAAGGTTCAGGTACGGACCGCGCTCCTGAGGCAGGACGACGTGGCGCGAGAACTGCGGCGGCGGATCAAGATTGGATTTGAAGAAGCCGGGATTACGCTTTCGCCGGTGAATCGGATCGAGGTTTTCGGCCAGCCCGTCCCCCCTCCCGGAAGTTAAAGAACCGACCGCAACTTACGGCTCAGTTTTGATCCTCCTCGAAGGACGTCCTCATCAGAGCCCTTTCTGTTATTCCGCGACGGGCATGCCGGAATAGTGGACATGGACCAATCGCCACCCGTCTGGTTCTTGGTGATAGACCTGCGTTTCTCTGCCATGGGTGGTGATGATCGAGCCGTCCTTTTTAAGTTTGGCGACGAAATCCCAATAGAATTCCGACCACGCGGAATCCCCATACACATGCACTGAAATATCGTGCGGGCTGAGCTTCCGCTCGGAGAAGTTGCTTCCCATCAAGCCCTCATAGATATTGCGTTTGATCTGCTCGAAACCATGTTCGTGGCCTAGCGGATCAATAAAAGTTACGTCCGGGGAGTTCAGCCAGATCTGAGACGCGAGTGTCGTGTCCGCTTTATCGACTGATTGCGCATACTTTGCGATGAGCCGGATAATGTTTTCAGTCTCGGCGGCATTATCTCGTGTTGGTGCGTCCGCGCGGACTCTCGGCTCCGTCGCATTTTGTGCGAGGGCAGAGGAAGCTGCGAACGTGAGTGCGATCATTACCACGGCCATCCAATGGCGAAACAGGTTCCAACGTTGTATTGTTGCTGGTCCAAATGATATTTTCTTAATCCGCATGGAGGGTCATCCCCTTAAGGCTTTTTCTTCTTGCCCAGTAGGCCATTGAAAAGCGCGCCGGCGTCGTGGCCCGGGGCGGTGGCGATGCCTTTGACCATGCCGGTCAGGTCCGGCTCGAATTTGGGGCTGGCGGTGGTGCCGTGAATTAGGAACGGAACGCCGCCCGAGCCCTGGGTGACCGAAGTGAGCGCGGCCAGTCCGCCACCGATCGGGTTCTTGCCGCTGGCGAGCTTGGCCGACATTTTGAAATTCAGCTTATGATCCGGCGCGACGGTTCCATTCCCCGCAATGGTCCCCATTCCCGGCACGATCACTTTCACATCGTCGGCGCGGATGCCGCCGGGAGCGACGCTAACGTTCGAGCTCAACTCCTGGATCACCGTGTCCGACGTTTTCGGCAGGCCGGCGAGTGAAGATATGCCGCCGAGCTTCGCGCCAAGATTGAATCCCGCAAGCGTAGCGTTCGAGAGATTCACGGAGCCGCTGGTGACCAGGCTATTGACCGCACCGGCCAAAGTGAGATTGACGTCGAGGATGCCCGACTGCAGCGATGACCCGGACGGCAGCGCCATCCCCAGCGCAGGCAAAATGGATTGCAGATCGGGCGCGGGCATATGGTCGCCGTGGAGCTTCATCTCCAAGGCCGCTTCGTTGCTCGCCAGGCTGTAGGTGCCGGCAAGTTGCGCGAGCGCGTTGCCGACATGGACATCACCCTGGGTGAGCGTGCCGGTCTGGGGTTTCCATTGGTATTCGGTGCCGTAGTCAACATCCACCGGGGCGGTGGATGGCGTGGCATTGGGCGCGAATTGGAATTTCACGGCGTGGATCTTCCCTTGCGAATGGACGCGCTGGCCGTCCGACACAAAGTTGCCGGTGAAATCGAGAATCCCGCCAATCCCGGAAGCTGGGTCGACCAAGCCCGACGACGCCAGATTGAAATCCTGCACGTTCAAATTCGCGGTGACAGGAGTCTCTGCCAAGTTGGCGGTGCTTAATGGGCCGGCCTGGCCTTTAATTTTGAGGGTCCCGTTCCCGGGAGTTTTGGCGGAAAGGGTGAAGGGAAATTGAGACGTGTAGGAAAGATCGGAAATTTTGAGTTCTACGTTTGCGTACTCGCTGGGTTTATTTGAGGAGCCAGCGTCGCCGATGAGCACGTCGGCGCCATCGATCGAAAATTTATCAATCGAGTAATCCAAGTTTCCCACAATGCCGCCGGGTGCGGGCGTGGATGACGCCACCGGCGAGCTCACTCGCGCCGGTCCCAGGGTGGAATAGTTCCAGGCGCCGGCCTTGGAGCGCAGCAGCGCAATCTGGGTGCGCCCGATCGAGATGGCGGTGATGTGGACTTGGTGCGAGAAGATCAGCGGCCGGAACTCGACGCCGACGGTCAGCGATTTGGCGTGAACGAATGGCTCACTGGAAAATGCCGGATCGTCGGCGACGGAGAGATCGTAGACTTTCACGCCGCCGGAGAGGATGGCCAAGCGGACGTTCCCGATCGAGACTTTTCGGTTTAGCGCGAGGCTAAGATCCGATTCCATCTTCGGGCGGAAACGATTGGCATCAATGATCGAGGGGAGAATCAGGATCACGATTAGAGCGACGCCAACGATGCCGCCCAGGATCCCTAACCATCTCCATCTCATCGAAAACCCTCAGAACGGAGGCGCTCGGATACTTCGCCAGGCGCAAAAAAGAGCGCCGAAAAATCGGCAGCGATCCGATATCGAGCAGCCAGGGTGAATGACGCGCACTAAGCGCCGAGCAGTTTCTTAGCGGCTTCTACTATTTTTTCGGACGTGAATCCGAAATGCTTCTGTAAATCCTTAATGGGTGCCGACGCGCCAAACGTGGTCATGCCGATGGCATGGCCGCGCGTGCCAATGTAGCGTTCCCAACCGAACGTCGCCGCTTGCTCCACCGAGACTCTCGCGGTAACCGAAGGCGGCAGCACACTATCCTTGTATTCCTGCGATTGGCGCTCAAAAAGCTCCCACGATGGCATGCTGACCACGCGCGCCTGGATGCCTGCCGCGGTGAGTTGATCGTAAGCCGCAACGCATAAGGAAACTTCGCTGCCGGTGCCGATCAAGATCACTTGCGGCGCACCGTTTTTCGCGTCGGCGAGAACGTAGGCGCCTTTTTCGACGCCGCTCGCGGCTCCATATTTGGTGCGGTCGAACGTGGGTACGGCCTGGCGGCTCAGAACTAACATCACCGGATGGGTTCGCTGCTTGAGAATCACCTTGTACGCTTCCGCCACTTCGTTGGCGTCCGCCGGACGCAGCACGATCATGTTTGGCACGGCGCGGAGCGCGGCCAGTTGCTCGATGGGCTGGTGGGTGGGACCGTCTTCTCCCAGACCAATGGAATCGTGGGTGAAAACGAAGATCACCGGAATTTCCATTAGTGCGGCCAAGCGAATCGAGGGCTTGCAATAATCGGTGAAGATGAAGAACGACGAAGCGAACGAGCGAATCTTCGACAGCGACATCCCGTTGGATATGGCGCACATGGCGTGTTCGCGGATGCCAAAGTGGAAATTGCGGGCGCCGTAATGGCCGGGCTCGAAATCTCCCGCGCCATCAAAGGTCAGCCGAGTCTTGGTCGAGGGATACAGATCGGCGGCGCCGCCGATAAGCCAGGGCACGTTTTTCGCAATGGCGTTCAGGACCTTCGCTCCGGAGTCGCGGGTGGCCAGGCCCTTGGCGTCTGCCGGAAAGACGGGAATATCCTTGTCCCAGCCGTCCGGGAGCTCCCGCGATTTCATCAAATCGAGCTGCTTGGCAAGGCTGGGAAACTGCGCGCGATACGACTGATACTTCCCTGCCCAGGCGGTGCTCAGTTCGCGGCCGCGTTTGCCAAGGTGCGCATGAAAATTCTCCATCACTCCATCGGGGACCAGGAACTGGGCGTCTTCGGGCCAGCCGTAGAAGCGCTTGGTGAGCTTTACTTCCTCTTCCCCGAGGGCCTCGCCGTGGGCTTCCTTGGTGTCCTGGCGATGGGGCGAACCGTAACCGATGTGACTATTCACGATGATCAGCGTGGGTCGGTCGTTGGTGGCCTGGAAAGCCTCGATGGCGCGTCCAAATGCCGCGCCGTCATTGGCGTCGGTCACGTGGACCACATTCCAGCCGTAACCCTTAAAGCGCACCTCGACGTCTTCGTCGAACGCCAGATCGGTATTGCCCTCGATGGTGATGTGGTTGTTGTCGTAGATCCAGCACAGGTTGGCGAGCTTCAGGTGACCTGCCACCGACGCCGCTTCGCTCGAAATTCCTTCCATCATGTCGCCATCGCCGCAGAAAACGTACACCCGGTAAGTGAACAAATCGAGCCCGGGGCGGTTGAAATTTTCCGCCAGCCAGTATCGCGACAGCGCCATGCCCACGCTATGGCCACAGCCTTGGCCCAGCGGCCCGGTGGTGGTTTCCACCCCGGTGGTCAGGCCATATTCGGGATGCCCAGGAGTCTTGCTGCCGAGCTGGCGAAAATTCTTAATGTCTTCGAGCGAGACAGCCGGGCCACTTTCCGGTTCACCGTTGGCGTTGGTCTGCTTCACGCCTGCCAGATGCAGCACCGAATAGAGCAGCATGGATGCGTGGCCGTTGGAAAGCACGAAGCGGTCGCGATCCGGCCATTGCGGGTCGGCGGGATCGTAGCGGAGATAGCTCTGCCAGAGAGTGTAGGCGATCGGCGCAAGAGCCATGGGCGTGCCGGGATGACCGGAGTTGGCCTTCTGCACGGCGTCCATCGATAGGGTGCGGATGGTATTGATCGAGAGCAGGTCGATGGATGGGGGCGTGGCGGTTCCGGCAGCGCCCTGGGAATCCGGTATCGAAGATCGAGTTTGGCTCATGGCGATGGCGTCCTTGGCGTAAAAGGGATTTCTTCCGCGGGATGGAGGGCCAATCGGAGAGCAAACGCCTTCCCGGGGAAAATACATAAGTATCTTCGCTCAGTTGTAAGGTATTCGTCCAGTGCGGGAGAAACCATCTAACTGGGGTCGTCAATCCAATCGAAGGAACGGGTGACCGCTTTTTTCCAGGAACGGTAGAGAGACGCGCGCTGGCCGTCGTCCATCTGCGGCCGCCACTCGCGATCGATAGCCCATTGGGCGCGCAGCTCTTCGATATTCCGGAAATACCCTACGGCTAAGCCTGCGGCATAGCACGCCCCGAGTGCGGTGGTTTCCGCGATGGCCGGGCGCACCACCGGTCGGCCGAGCATGTCCGCCTGAAATTGCATGAGCAACTCATTTTGGACCATGCCACCGTCGGCGCGCAGGACATCCAGCGCTATTTGTGAATCCCGCTGCATGGCCTCGACCACTTCGCAAGTTTGAAAAGCGGTAGCCTCCAACACCGCGCGGGCCAAGTGGCCCTTGGTGGCGAAGCGCGTCAAACCCGCGATCACCCCGCGAGCCGACGCTTTCCAGTAAGGTGCATACAGGCCGGAAAAGGCCGGGACGCAATACACGCCTCCGTTGTTCTCGACGGAGTTCGCCAGCGCTTCCACGTCGGAACTCTTCTGGATCAGCCCCAGATTGTCGCGCAACCATTGCACCAGCGCGCCGGCGATGGCCACGCTGCCCTCGAGGGCGTAGACCTGCCGCTCGTTTCCAAAACGGTAGGCCACCGTGGTGATCAAGCCGTGCGTCGATTGCACCGCATGCTCGCCGGTGTTGAGCAACAGGAAGCACCCTGTGCCATAGGTATTTTTCGCTTCGCCGGGCTGGAAGCACGTCTGCCCCACCAGCGCGGCTTGTTGGTCGCCGAGAATGGCGGCGATGGGGACGCCGCGAATCGGGTCGATCTGCGCGCGGGCGTAGACTTCGCTGCTCGAACGGATTTCCGGGAGGATATTTTCGGGGATTCCCAGAATTTCAAGGATGGCCGGATCCCAGGCGAGCGTGGCCAGATTCATCAACTGCGTTCGGCTGGCGTTGGTGACGTCGGTCACGTGTATGCCGCCGCGCGTCCCACCGGTAAGCTTCCACAGCAGAAACGTATCCACGTTTCCAAACAGGATTTCGCCGGCCGGCGCCCGCTGCCGGACCCCAGGAACGTTTTCGAGGATCCATCGAATTTTCAGGCTGCTGAAATACGTGGAAAGGGGCAAACCGGTGGCCGCGCGGAAGCGGCCCTGGCCAGCGTCGCGCGAAAGCTCCGCGACGGCGTCTTCCACGCGGACGTCTTGCCAGACGATGGCGTTGCCCACCGGCTCGCCGGTGCGCCGGTCCCAAAGGATGGTAGTTTCCCGCTGGTTGGTGATGCCGATCGCAGCGAGGTCCGACGGAACGAGCGACTTTTGGCGCATCGCCTCGGCGATCACTTCTTCGGTGCGCTGCCAGATTTCCTGCGGGTCGTGCTCGACCCATCCGGGGCGGGGGTATATCTGCTGGTGTTCCTTCTGGGCCACCGCGACGATCCTGCCCGAGCGGTCGAAAACGATGAAGCGGGTGCTGGTGGTGCCCTGATCGATGGCTCCGATGAAATCCGGCATAAAAGCTGCTCCTAACAGGGTGCGGTTCCCTACCCTATGCGAGCCGGCAGCGGGATGCAAGATCGGATGTAGAGGCCGGACCATCCCCGCCCCATTAGGTCCAAGCGGGGCCGGGGGCTGCCTTTCTCGGGCCCGCGGCGGCGCAAATCAACGATTGCGAATTGACCCTTGCGGAAGTACAGTCGGTCAGCTTTGGGGCTCGCTTGGCCGAACTGACGGGCGCAACGAATCGATGCGGCTGTTGGTGTGTTACGGAGGAAAAGCGGAATGGCAATTCAAACAAGACAGGACGTCCCGGCCACCGGCGGCGGGCTCGAGAAAACCAACACTGCGGCGCTGGCCATGGTCACCACCCTGTTCTTCATGTGGGGATTCCTCACCTGCCTGAACGATATTCTGGTGCCTCACTTGAAGGCCATCTTTGACTTGAACTACGCCCAAGTGATGCTGGTTCAATTTGCTTTCTTCATGTCCTACTTCGTTTTTGCATTTCCGTCGGGCAAAGTGATCGAGTGGATCGGATATAAGAAGTCCATGGTGCTCGGCTTGCTCACCATGGGTACCGGGGCGCTGCTGTTTATACCCGCGGCCAACCTGCCTTCGTTCCCAGCCTTCCTGACCGCGCTGATTGTCCTCGCTGCGGGCATGACCATCCTGCAAGTGTCCGCCAATCCCTATGTGGCAGTGCTGGGGCCGCCGCGCACCGCCTCCAGCCGCCTGAACCTCACCCAAGCCTTCAATTCGCTGGGGACCACCATCGCGCCCCGCTTCGGAAGCATGCTGATCCTGGGAACCGCCGTGGTGCTCACCTCCGCGGAGATGCTCCAAATGTCCCCCGACCAGCTCCAGGCCTACCGTTTGCAGCAGGCGTCCTCGGTGAAATTGCCGTACCTGGGATTGGGGCTGGCACTGATTTTGCTCGCCGCAGTGATCGCCATGTTCAAACTGCCCACCATCCCGGGAGTGGAACGCGACATCCACTCCGAAAGCCACACATCGATTTGGAAGTACCGCCATCTAATGCTGGGGGCACTGGGAATATTCGTTTACGTAGGCGCGGAAGTCTCTATCGGTAGTTTTCTGGTGAACTACCTGAATCAGCCCAATATCGGAGGGTTCTCCGTGGCGGTGGCTGCGAAATACGTTTCCTACTACTGGGGCGGCGCGATGATTGGCCGATTTGTGGGTTCCGCGCTGCTGCAGAAATTCCGCACCGGAAAGATGCTGGGCGTTGCCGCGGCGATGGCTTTCCTGTTGGTGGTGACCACCATGCTCAGCTCCGGCCAAATCGCGGTTTGGAGCGTGCTGGCGATAGGCCTTTTCAACTCGATCATGTTCCCCAGTATTTTCACGTTGGGGATCGACGGTCTAGGCCCAATGACCGGAGAGGGCTCGGGGGTCCTGGTGGCGGCCATCGTTGGCGGCGCGCTGATCCCGGAACTGCAGGGACTAATCGCCGACCGCATCGGCATCCATCACGCTTTCTTTGTGCCGGCGATTTGTTACCTGTATATCCTGTATTATGGGATTTGGGGATCTCGTAAGAAAGCGGCAGTGGACACCACTGCCGCAGCGAGCGCCTAGGGAAGCTTTTCAAAAGGTTGGGCATCCTTGGGACTGGACTGCAGGCCGGGGTTCATTAAGTTTTTCTGAATGTCCGGTTGAGTTCTAAGGGTTTGACTCGATTCCCTGGAGCCACCTATATTTTGTAGATTAGGTGCGTCGGTGTGTGTTGAATTGCGCCTTCCGGTGACGCCCCGGATTCTTTCTGTTCCGTTTATGTAGAAATCACTTTTTGTTTTCGTGGCCGCCGGTCCAGGCAGGTGCATCGCTCGCTGGAAATGATTCCTCTGAGGATTCGTCCACTTCTTCGTCGAGCTCTTTCGGCGTTGGCGCCGGTTTCTTCTCTGGCCCACGCTCCTTCGGCGGATTTCTCACTGGCTCGGGGCTCACATTCACCTCCTTGGCTTCACCGACTAGACATACTATTGTAGAGCAAAACTAAGCGCCTAGGTGGCAAGCTATAGTCCAGATCGCGGAAGAGCGGGGCCGAGCGAGAACTCCGAATTCAAAATGGATACCCACCCAAACCTGCAACTGAAGTTCACCGAGATCTACGGGAGTACCGCACGCTGGTTCCGCGCCCCCGGCCGGGTGAACCTCATCGGAGAGCATACCGATTACAACGACGGCTTTGTCTTGCCCGCCGCGATTGAATATTACTCGCGGGTAGGAGTGGCGGCGCGCGCGGACCGCAAGCTGGTGTTGCATTCGGAAACCTACGGCGAGAGGTTCGAGATCGATCTCGACGATCCTCGTCCCACTGCTCGCAAACGGTGGACCGACTATCCGCAGGGCGTGGCCGTGATTCTGGAACGTTCCGGAAAGCGTCTGCGCGGCGCCAACCTGCTGATCGAGGGGAACGTCCCCATCGGAGCGGGATTGAGCTCCTCGGCCGCGCTCGAGGTGAGTGTGGCCCTGGCGCTGCTGGCCAATTCGGATATCGCTGTGGATCGAGTGGAAGTGGCCAAGCTCTGCCAGCGCGCGGAAAATGAATTCGTGGGAGCGCGGTGCGGGATTATGGATCAATTCGCATCATCCTGCGGCGCGCGCGATCGTGCCCTATTGTTGGATTGCCGCTCGCTGGAGTTGCGCCTGCTGCCTATCGATCCCCGTGTGAGTCTGGTGGCCTGCAACACCATGGTCAAACACGAAGTGGCGCACAGCGAATACAATACCCGGCGGGCGGAGTGCGAAGAGGGCGTGCGCCTGCTCTCCGGATTTCTCCCGAACATCCGCGCGCTGCGGGACGTGAGCCTGACCGACCTGGAAAAATATCGCACCGCGCTGCCCGAGGTAATCTACCGGCGCTGCCGCCACATCGTCACCGAGAACGCACGGGTGCTGGATGCCGCCGCGGCGCTGGAAGCGGGCAACCTGGCGCGCTTCGGCGAATTGATGGGCGAATCGCATCGCAGCATGCGCGACGATTTCGAAATTAGCTGCCAGGAATTGGACATCATGGTGGAGATGGCAGTAATGATGGATGGCGTGCTGGGGTCGCGCATGACCGGTGGAGGCTTCGGCGGCTGCACCATCAATCTGGTGCGCTCCGACGCGGTGAAGAAATTCGCCGGGGACATTGCCGGCTGCTACGAACGAGTGATCGGGCCGCATCCGGAAATTTATGTTTCGCGGCCGGCCGAGGGAGCGGGCGAGTTTTCGGTGACCCCGCGCGAAACCCAAAAGTTATGAGCGAGTTCCAGCTCCAGAAACACCCGCACCGGCGGCTGAACGCTCTAACCCGCGAGTGGGTGCTGGTGTCTCCGCACCGCACCCAACGGCCCTGGCTCGGACAAATCGAAGAGCGGCCCTCCCCCTCGACGCCCTCCTACGATCCGGCTTGTTACATGTGCCCGGGGAATCGCCGAGCGGGCGGCGCGCAGAATCCCGTATACCCAAGCACCTACGTATTCGATAACGATTACCCTGCCCTTCTGCCCGATACACCGGCGGGAGGTTGCGACGTTCAGGGCTTGCTGGTCGCCAAGTCCGAATCAGGGCTGTGCCGGGTGATGTGCTTCTCACCCCTCCACGACCGCAGCCTCTCGCAAATGAAACCTGCCGAGGTGCGCCAGGTGGTGGACGTTTGGACCGATCAGCATAAAGAAATGGGCGCAATGCCGCTGCTCAATTACGTTCAGATTTTCGAGAATCGCGGCGCCATGATGGGCTGCAGCAATCCCCATCCCCATTGCCAGATCTGGGGCAGCGCTTCGATTCCCAACGAACCGCTGAAAGAACTGGCGGCGCAGTCCGAGTATCTTTCAAGATCCGGCTCCTGCCTGCTGTGCGGCTACGTGGCGGCCGAACGCCTCGCTAAGGAACGGATGGTCATCGAGAACGAACATTTTATGGCGGTAGTGCCCTTCTGGGCGGTGTGGCCGTTCGAAGTTCTGGTGCTGCCGCTCCGGCACATCGCCACCCTGGAGGAATTGTCCTCCCCGGAACGCGATTCGTTGGCCAGGATCCTCCGGCAATTGACCTCCGCTTACGACCGCATGTTCGACGTTGCCTTCCCCTACTCCATGGGATTCCACTCGCAGCCGACCGATGGGCCAGCCCATCCCGAGTGGCATATGCACGCCCATTTTTTTCCTCCGTTACTGCGGTCCGCTACCGTGCGAAAATTCATGGTGGGATACGAAATGCTAGGCACGCCGCAGCGGGACATCACCGCGGAAACGGCCGCCGAACGCCTGCGAGAAAAGTGCGCGGCCAACCCAACTCCCCAGGGCTAAAAGAGAATGCTGAACATTCGACATATTCACGAAGCGATGGCTCGAGTTCGCGATTCGATCTTCGTTTCGCCATTCGTGCATTCCGCGACGTTTTCGCAACTTTGCGGCAACATCGCGTTCTTTAAGCTGGATAACCTGCAGATGACCGGCTCTTTCAAGGAGCGCGGCGCCCTCAATAAGATTTTGTTGCTGGCGCCGGAGGAAAGGAAGCGCGGGGTGATCGCGGCATCCGCGGGCAATCACGCTCAGGCGGTCGCCTACCACGCCGTGAAACGCGGCATTGCTACGCAAATCTGCATGCCGATTACTACCCCGCTGGTCAAGGTCTCCGCCACTCGTGGCTATGGAGCTGACGTGATTTTGGTGGGCGCGAACTACGACGAAACCTGCGAGGCTGCGCTAAAGCGGTGCGCCGAACAGGACCTCACCTTCATTCATCCCTTCGACGATGAAGCGGTGATCGCGGGTCAGGGCACCCTGGGGCTGGAAATGCTGGAGCAGCAGCCCGACCTCGATACGGTGCTCGTTCCCATCGGCGGCGGAGGCTTGATCGCCGGTGTGGCCTGCGCCATCAAGGAAACCAATCCCGCGATTCAGGTGATTGGAGTGCAGACTTCCAAGTTGCCCTCGATGAAAGCGGCCCGCGAACACAACGCGATCGTCACCGTTCCCGCGGCCAAGACCATCGCCGATGGAATCGCCGTCCGCACCGCCGGCACCCTCACCTTTCCGATGGTCCAGAAATACGTGGACGAGATCGTCACCGTCGATGAAGAAGAAATTGCCAGCGCCATACTTTTGCTCCTGGAAAAAGAGAAAACCCTCACCGAAGGCGCGGGCGCCACAGCCACCGCTGCCGCTCTGCACAAAAAAATTCCGTACCGGGGCAAAATGCTGGGCATCATCAACTCCGGCGGCAATATAGACGTTACCCTGCTCTCTCGAATCATCGAGCGCGGATTGGTAAAAGACGGCCGCCTGGTCCGCTTGCGCATTCATCTCCCCGATCATCCCGGAGCGCTGGTGCGGCTGTCCACGGTCATCGCGGAACAAAAAGCAAATATCATCCAGACCTCGCACGATCGCGCGTACTACGGCGCAGTCCTGGGAGATACGGTGATCGACGTCACCATGGAAACGCGCGGCCCGGACCACATCGCCGATTTAACGGCGGCGCTGGAAGCGGCCAATTACTTGTCGGAACGAGTCCAGTAAACCGGAGTGCTGGAAGGGGAGAAATATTTACAGATCCGTACGCGCTAGTACCTAATTCGGAACCGTATTATTTACTATAAATCAATCATCGTCGATCCGAAAAAATACGCAGGACCCCGCCAAATTTTGCTCCCCTAAATCATGACACCGCAGTGCGTAGTGTTCTTAATATTGTTCACAACGCTGGTTTAGTCATGTTGTGAAGTGGGCCCTAAGTGGTTTTATAGCGCGGGTCACACGACATGAACCCAGGCACTGCCAGAAAGACGAACCATCGGTCCCTCCGACAATCTCAAAGGCATGCATCTCCCATACCCTCCCCAGGCGATGAACACGTGGTTGAAGTGGACGCCCATGGCGTTTGCGTAAATGTATGGGCCACCCGCGGCGGCAGCGAGCTCGGCGATAGGATTCTGGGCCGGAAAATCAGCGAAGTAGAAGTAGTGGATGAGGAGATATACCGTTCGATTCAGCCAGTATTCCGGCGGGTGATCAAAACCGAACAAAGCGAGGCTTTCGAGCCGGCTTTGCCGGAAGGCTCTGACCCGCGCAGAACTGCATTGCATTTCGAAAGATCGAGCGCGCCGACCGGCAGCTGCATCAGCTTTCTTCCCGTTTGCTCCGCGCGCAGGACGATGAACGGCGGCATATCGCCCAGGACCTGCGCGAGCGCGTCGAACAACTCGGTGGACCGCTCGAAATTGCCTCCGCCCCCGGAAAAGGGACCACCGTGCGCGTGAGCCCGCCCGCCGGAGGTGGCACCGGAGCCTCCGGCAATGGAAGTTAGTCCGCAGCGCACTCTGTAGAGCCCACTCCCACTGGCCCTCCGCCTGCCCGCCTCCCTGTACTTGGCGGGTCTGTCTTAGCTCCGCTCCTGCGCAAAAGCAGATGAAACAAACTCACCCGGGTGCCGCGCGAATCCGATAAAATCGCGATCGATTGCAAATGGCGGGACTGCGTGCGCTTTCCGTTCCTCCCAAGACCTCTGCAGGTGCGAATGCCAATTCCTCGAAGCTGGCTCTGGCGCAGCGCTCGAATCACCATCGCCCTGGCTATGGTGTATTGCGCTTATCTCGCGCTGCGCCAGGGTGTGGGCACTTATGAAGCGCGCCAAAGCACGCCCGCCGCGCTCGAAGAAGCCATCCGCTGGGATCCCGCGAACCCGGGAAACTACGACGCGCTGGCTACGCTGATGCACTTATATGCGGACCGCGAAGATCCCGCGGAGATCGTCCGTCTTTCACGAACGGCGGTGCAGGCCAGTCCGATGCAGGCGGACTACTGGGCGGATCTGGGATCGGCCTACGAATGGGCCGGGCGCAGCGAGGATGCCTTGCGTTGCTTCGAACGGGCCCGCGATCTGTTTCCGCTGTCTCCAGACCTGAACTGGCGCCTGGCAAACTTCTACGTGCGCGACGGAAAAACGGGGGCGGCGGAAATCGCCCTGCAGCGCGCCCTGCTGGGCAATCCCGAGCTGCGCCGGCCGGCGTTCGCGCTCGGATGGGGCGCAACCTCCGACAACCAGGAATTGCTCGCGCACATGATTCCGGCGCAGGCCGACGTGCTGCTTTCCTATCTGGATTTCCTGATCGCTACCAAAAGAATCGAAGCCGCCAACCAGACCTGGGCGCGCCTGCTCGACCTGCATCTCGCTTTCCCGGTGCGCGACGCCTTCCCGTACCTGGACGCGCTGATTTATGCCAATGAGCCGGAGCGGTTGGAGCAGGCGTGGACGGCGATGGTCGAAAGATTTCCGGCGCAATTGCGTCCGCGCGTCGCCTACCCCAATCGCATCATCAACGGCGGGTTCGAATTCGAGATTCTAAATGGCGGTCTCGACTGGCGAGTGCTGCCGACCCCAGGAGCAACCGTCCGCGTGGACAGCCTCAATTTCTTTGACGGAGTGCATTCGCTGCGCATTCAATTCGACGGCAAGCATAATCTCGACTATGGGAACGTCGCACAGTATGTTCCGGTCCATCCGGGTACCCTATACCGCTTTTCTGCATACATGCGCGTGGAAGGTATCACCACCGATAGCGGTCCGCGGTTTCAGATCTACGACGCGGCCCAGCCCTCCAAGCTGTTTCTATCCACGGAAAATTTAATAGGGAGCTCGAGTTGGTCGCCGGAGCGGCTGGAATTCACCACCGGGCCCGACACGCGCTTGCTGGTGGTGCGCCTGGCCCGACCGGTCAGCCACAAGTTCGACAACTTGATCGCCGGAACGGTCTGGATCGACCAGATCAGCTTGAGTTCCGCGGAATGAGTGGGCATCAAAGACCGACTATGCGTCGCACGCAAAATGATGCGGAAACCGAGAAGACGACTACGGAGTGGATTGGCTGATGGCCGAGCTGCTGCTTCCATGTCCGGCGAGTGCAGCCGCCGCGCCGGCGCCGCCGGCGGCAACCACCCCGAGCAGAATCCAGCCCACCGGAGCTTTCTTTTTGCGATTGTTGGGGGTAGTCGTCTGATCTGTAGTAGCGTTGGCCACCGGGGCGCCCACCGAAGTGGTTTGGGTAAGCTCCCCGGTCGGGGTCACCGAAACGGCTTCGCCGGCCTTAATGAATATGGTTTCTGGTCCTTCCAGGGCGATCACACCGACAGAGCCGGTGAGGGAAGTGATTTGGAAAGTACCGTCGGCCAGATGTTGGATCTGGCACGTTGTTTGCGCGGCGTTGGTATCCGCATCTCCCGTTTCCGCCACCACCACGAAACTTCCCGCACGCACTTTCATATTCGGCGCGCCGGGGATGGTGCTCATCACCACCATGCCGTTTTTCAGTTCGGCGACGAAAAGTGGATTCGCGGAGAATTCTATTTGTGTGTTGGCCGATGCTTTAATCGAACCTTGTCCGCCAATCGTAAAGGTCCCAGATCCATCGGCGCCGGTGCGCATCGAGTCGCCGGTGAATACGGTCATATCCGCAGTGGCGTGGACGCCGTTAACGTACACCTCTCCGGCCGACGTCAAAGATCCCAACGGGCGATGCTCCTGCGGCTGCTCTCCGGTATCGGAGGTAGCCTGCTGCGCGGGCAGACCCACCGGAAACAGCAACGAGCCAATCAGCAGCAGGGAAAGCGCAGAAACGAATCGATTGGGCATCGTCCAGTGCAAGCAAGGGCGCGGGTTTGAGGCGAACCACGTCTGCGCGAGTTTCCGCGGGTTCACAAATTTTTCCTGAAGAAACATCCGGAAGTATTCTTACTCGTTTACCTCAGCGATGTCTACGGTCAAGTTGCGACAATTGCGAATCGGGAAATGTCCGTCATGCTCTGGTGACCGGTCGCCCCGACCTGGCCGGCGACCCACCATTTTCCACCCGGCTCGCTCGCCGGTTTCGGACTAGAATGTGGCACCAATGAAGGCGCTCCACATCGTAAAAACCGCCCACGCCGCCACCTGGGTCTTGCACCAAGTGCGGGTACTCATAGCCGCAGGGGTGGAAACTGCGGTGGTACTCCCGTCGCAGACCGAAGGCCTGGCGCCGCAATATCGCGCCGCGGGAGCTACCGTGTACCAGGCGGACTTTGATCCGGCCGGGCGCTACCTGTGGAAGATTCCGAGTGTGATGCAGGCGTGCCGCGAGTTGGTCGCGCGGGTTCGGCCCGACCTAATCCATACCCATCATGTCGGCACCACGTTCCTGGTGCGCGCCGCGTTGGGCAAGAAATCTCCCATCCCGCGCATCTACGGGGTCGCCGGTCCTCTCCATCTCGAAAACCAATTCTTCGCCTGGACCGATCTCCGCCTAAGCGGCCCTCAGGATTTTTGGATTGCCACCTGTAAGTGGACCCGCAACCGCTACCTTGCCATGGGCGTCGCTCCGGACCACGTTTTCCTATCCTATGCGGGAACAGACATCGTCCCGTTCGGCGGTAAACGCAGCGGAGTTCTGCGGCGCGAGCTGGGAATTCCCGCGGACGCTCCGGTGATTGGTATGGTCGCCTACATGTACGCACCGAAGTGGATTCTGGGGCAGCATCGCGGCATCAAGGGACACGAGGATTTCATCGCCGCGTTGAGCCGTGTGCGTGAACGCCGCCCCGAAGTGCGCGGGATTATTGTTGGCGGGCCATGGAACGGGGCCACCTGGTACGAACAGCGGCTGCGCGATCTCGGCGCGCAAACGTGCAACAGCTCGCTCTACTTCGCCGGATCGAGGAACGATGTTGCGGCCATCTATCCCGACCTGGATCTCGCGGTCGTGCCGTCTCTATCCGAAAACCTCGGGGGCGCCGCCGAACCGCTGCTCAGCGGGGTTCCGGTAGTGGCCTCGAATGTGGGCGGTTTGCCAGAGGTAGTCCACGACGGTGAAACAGGCTGGCTCGTGCCCAGCGCCAATCCTGTGGTTCTGGCCGCGGCGATCGGAGACGCCCTGGATAACCGCCACGAGGCACTGGCGCGGACGGCACGGGGGCAAGCGCTGGCACGACAATTGTTGGATGTAGAAAGAACCGGGCGCGAAGTGGCTGGCATCTACGAGAAAATCCTGGCGCAACCGAAGACACCCAAATGACTGGCGCTTTCCTTCCCATTCCTGATCCTGCTATCGCCGCCGTCGAGCGCCCCGGCGGGTTGTTCTCGCTGCGCACCAATTTCGCCTGGACGCTTTCCGGAAACCTGTTCTATGCCGCTTGCCAGTGGGGCATGCTGGTGGCGATCGCCAAGCTGGGGACCGCGGCGATGGTAGGTCAGTATGCGTTAGGGCTGGCGGTGTGTGCCCCAGCTTTTATGCTGAGCGGTTTGCAGTTGCGCTCGGTGCAAGCGACCGATGCGCAAACCGAATATCGGGTGAGCCATTACTTGGCTCTGCGGGTTCTCGGCACCATTGTTGCGCTGCTAGCCATCGGGCTATTTGCTTGGCGGGCCGGCTACCCCCGGCAGACCTTGGAGGTGGTCGTGTTTGTGAGCCTCGCGAAAGCGGCCGATAGCTTCAGCGATGTTTTCTATGGGCTCTGGCAAAAGCACGAACGCTTCGACTTAGTGGCTCTCGCCCTCGCCGGCCGAGGCGTGGGATCGGTGCTCACTCTCGGCGGCATGCTGTGGTTCACGCACCGCATCGTGCCTTCGGCGGCCGCTCTGGCCATTTACTGGGCCGCGTGGCTGGCTGGGTACGAAGCCGTGGTGGTGCGGCGAATGGCGCGTGCAGTGGGCGCTCACTTCCAGGGATGGATGGAATGGGACTGGGCGCGCTTGCGGCCGCTAGCGGTCACCGCCTTGCCGCTCGGCGCGGTTGCGTTTCTGAGCTCGTTGAATGCGAACTTGCCGCGCTACGTAATCGAAAAAGTGCAGGGCGAATCCGCGCTCGGATACTTTGCGGCCATGGCCTATCTGCTCGTCGCTGGGAATCTTCCGGTGATCGCTCTGGGCCAGTCCGCGCTTCCGCGCCTGGCACGGTATTTTCAAACGGACCGCCCGGCGTTTGTTCACCTTCTGGCGCGCATGGTACTGGCTGCAGCGTTGGTAGGCGCGGCTGGCACGGTGCTATCTTGGCTGTGCGGGGCTTTCGTGCTGCGATGGCTGTACCGTCCCGATTACGCCCGCTATGGAAGCGTATTGATATGGCTCGCGATCGGCGGTGGCGTGACGTTTGTTACCGGAACGCTGGGCACTGCATTGATGGCCGCGCGGAAATTCCTGGTACAAGTTCCCCTGAACCTGCTGGTAATAGCAGTCACTGCCACGGCCTGCTGGCAATGGATTCCGCGCTTCGGGCTGAGGGGCGCGGCTTACGCGGTGCTGGCGGGAATGTCGGCGAACTGTGCTGGGTGCCTATGCGTATTGATCGCGGCCTTGCGAGGCGGAGCGCCGCGCACGGGATCGGCCACTGAGCTTCCGATAATCGTGAAATGAGAGTGCTGATGGCATTGGAGCATCACTTCGCGCGCGGGCCGGACGGGCGCGTTTACGGTGAAAGTTCGTCGAGCTACGCGCTGTGGGCCAGGCGCCTGGAGGTATTTGACGAAGTGGCGGTGCTGGCGCGGGTGCGCCCAGTCGACGCTCCACGGGACAACATGACCCGCGCGGACGGACCCGGCGTGTCGTTTTTCGATTTGCCGGACTATCACGGTCCGCGCGGCTACCTTCGCGAACTCTCCGAATTGAAGCGACGCACCCGGGCGGCAATCGAAGCATCCGATACGAGTATTCTGCGCCTTCCCGGCCTGGTCAGCCGGCTCGCGTGGGCCGAACTGAAGCGTCTACGCCAGCCATACGCGGTGGAGGTTGTCGGTGATCCGTGGGATGCGTTGGGGCCGTCGACCTGGCCCAGTCCGCTGTGGCCGATCTTCCGATTGGTCGCCACGCAAAGCCAAAAAAAGATTTGTGCCGGAGCGAGTGCGATTCACTACCTTACGCAGCGGGCGCTGCAGCGGCGATATCCCCCCGCACCGGGTGCTTATGTCGCCGCGTACTCCGATGCTCTGCTGGATTCAGCGTTCGCTCCGCCGGATATTCTGGCGGAGCGGGCGGAGCGAATCGCGGCACGCGCTACCGAGGCCGGGCGTACTGCAAAACCATTTCGGGTTGGCTTCATCGGCAGCTTGGCGCAGATGTATAAGGGGCCCGACGTTCTGCTCCGTGCCGGCCAGGCGTGTTTGCGAACGGGGATGAAATTGGAATTACGATTTGCAGGTGGCGGGCTGCAGTTGGAAGCAATGCAGAAGCTGGCGCAAGAACTGGAAATGGGTGATCGGGCGGTCTTTCTTGGTCACCTGGCGTTCGGCGGGGCGGTGAGAGACTTCGTAGATTCGCTGGACCTATTGGTGATGCCGTCCCGCGCCGAAGGCCTTCCCGGGGCCATGCTGGAAGCGATGGCGCGCGGTTGTCCGTGCCTGGGGTCACGGGTGGGCGGGATCCCCGAGCTGTTGGCGGAGGAGGATTTGCTCCCTATCGGCGATCCCCAAGCGCTGGCCGGCAAAATGATCCAGGTGGCGCGCGATCCGGAGCGCTTGCATCGCATGTCCGCGAGAAATTTGGAAAGGGTCCGGGAGTTTCGCCCGGAAGCGCTGCAAAAAGCGCGGCGAGAATTCTACCGCTCGGTGCGGCAAAAAACAGAAGCGGCACGGGGAAATAACGGAGAACAATCTCCGTATCTTCGCTAACCCGTATCTTCCCTAACTTGACGCTAAAACGAGAACCGCGTACCTTCACGCGGTGTTGCCGGTAGTTGCATGGAGTTTTTTAGCGCGATCAGCGAAAGCGAACGACACCCACGAACAATCACAACGCTTGAAGCGATCCAACCGGCCGCTTCCATATAGAACGTCCTGCAATCGGGATTTTTCCCGCGGCTGAAATGGCAAAAGGTGCAGGTGCGATCGCTAAACACGGGCAGCATCGATGGACAGGTTCTTTCCAGACGTTGCCGCTCTTGCCGGGCGGCCTTGCTACGACCTGATCTTCCTGGGCCGCGATTTCCCCAATGGCGGCAACAGCGACTCGACGCCGCTTTGGGCCGCGCTGGTGGCACGGATCAATGCCAACATCGCCGCGCCAAAGAAACAGCACTTCCTGCCGCCACTGCTTTATCAAAACGGTGCGAACGGGAAGCCTCGCGGTGAGATCGCGTGCCACGACTGCGGGCCAGAACGCATCGTACCCCGATCTGGGCGTTGGGTAGCAAGCTCGCACCGGCTACGACGCAGTGACGGGCTGGGGCGTGCCGGATGGGTCGCAATTGTTGAAGTCGCTGTAGGCCATTGTTGCAACTCAGCTGCCGAGGCGCGGAAGTTGAAGGCGCGTTGACGCCGCGCTTACAACTTCCGGCGGGGGGTCGGGCTCAAGTGTCGTACGGAGTTTGCTTGGCCTCTCGGCTGGTTAGTGCGGCTAGCTCGCGCAGCGGTGACGTCTTGCCGTTGGCGGTCTGCGCGTAGGCCCGGGTGGCCACCTGGTTGTTGAATTCTTCAGCGGAAAAGTCCTGGATGGCGCTGGAGCGCACCGCTTCCAGGATCTCTTCAATGCCAGATTCAAGCGTGCGTTCGCAGCGAAATCCCAAGCGCGACTCGATCTTGCCAAACTCGACGCGGTAGTTGCGACGATCGGCACTCGTAACTCGATCGATTGCCGTTCCCGGAACGGCGGCGGCGATCTTCTCCCCCACATCATCGAGCTGTTGATTCATCGACTCCGAACCCACGTTGAAAATCTCTCCGGAGACAGCCGAAGAAGGTGCAGCCAGGCACGCGACACACGCACGCGCGGCATCCTCCACATGCAGGAAAGGTCTCCACTGATCGCCGTTCATAATCGTGATGCGATGCGCAGAAACCGCACGAGCGACCAGCAGGTTAACCACCAGGTCGAACCGCATTCGCCTCGACAATCCAAATAGCGTCCCGAACCGCAGAAGTATCGGATGAAAATCCGGCGCCTGGCTCCTCAGCAAAATCTTTTCCGAATTCGCTTTGGTCTGGGCGTACACCGAGAGCGGCGCGATCTTGGAGTGCTCGTCCATCGGCAAGTCGGAGGCTCCGTAGACGCTGCATGACGACGCAAACAAGAAACGGTGCACGCCGAAACCGCGGGCCACGTCCACCAGCATGCGCGTCGCCGCACCGTTCACTTCAATGGCCAGTTGCTGATTCTCTTCGCACGCCGAATCCCCCACGATTCCGGCTAGGTGCACCACCGCATCGCATCCCCGCACCGCTTGCACCACCGCTTCGATATCACGCACGTCACCGCGCACCAACTCGCAGCGCGGATGCCCTTTCCAGGGCGCTAGCGGCGTCTCGCCGAACAGAAAGGAATCGAGAACCCGAACGCTGTACCCCCGAGCGAGCAGTTGCGGCACCAACGCCGAACCTAAGTATCCCGCGCCGCCGAGAACCAGCACTTTCTCGACGCGGTCAGGCTGGGTCCGATGCTCGACGCGATACATGCTGAGGAAGCGCTGCTTGGTGAGGCGAGTGCCGCCGATGGCCGCCAGGGTAAGCACCCAGCCAATCACGGCGACGCCGCGCGGAACCAGCGCGCCGCGGAAAAGAAAGTAGTCGGAGAATACGAAGATCACCATGAACAGGCTGACCGCGCGAAACACTACCAGCGCCTTGTAGCGGCCGGCGTAGCCGCGGGCTCGGGTGTAAAAACCGCTGAGCTGAAATATCAACAGAGCGAGGAAAGACCAGAACAGCCAGTAGTTCGCGACGAATCCCTTGAATATGGTGGCCAAATCGTGGGGCCGCGGAATATCGAGGACCACCACGTAGAACAGGAACCACAGCCCAAACGCCGACAGCATCGCCACGTTGACGAGCACCACGTCCGCGGCCATGCGCAACAGCGCATCCTTCCACTGAAATTCGCCGGCCTCTCGCCGCAGCCGCGTCCACATCTCCATCGCCGCACCGCCTCCCCGCTTGTGGGCCGGCTTGGCCACGCCACCCGCGCTCGTGTCGGTTGAACGGTTCATCCCGCGTGCGCCTTTCGATCGGGGGAAACTCGCGCTGTCGCGCATGCCAGCTCGGACACCGCTGCGCAAATTCGATCGACCTCTTCGTCGCGGAGCGAGGAATAAATCGGCAGGCTGATCACCCGATCCGAAACCCAATCCGTCACCGGCAACGGACGCCCATCCCAGATTTCCCGGTACAACTTTTGACGATGAACGGGCGGCCAGAAATACCGGCGAACCTCGATATTCCGCTGCAGCAGGCGCTCCAACAGCCAATCGCGAGACTGGCCAAACTCCGCCTCGTCCACAATCAATGAAAAATCCTTGGCCGTGGTGCGGCAGCCGCCACGAATCTGCTGAAAGGTAATGCCGGGAATAGATCCCAGTCGCTGTTCGTAGCGCAGACGAATCTGATTGCGCCGTTCGATCCGCAGGGCGATTCCCGGCAAGCCCCGAATCGCCAGGGCCGCGTGAAACTCGCTCATGCGCGCGTTCAGTCCGGGCAATTCGGGATCCGCGGTGCCGGCGTCGCCGTAGTTTCGCGCAGCGCGCAAGCGCCGAGCCAACTCGGGATCGCGCGTGGAAATTAAGCCGCCCTCTCCGGCGACCAGTAGCTTGGTCGGCGAAAAGCTGAACACCTCCGCGACGCCGGTGGGGCCCACGCGCGCGCCGCGAAATTCCGTTCCGAATGCATGTGCCGCGTCACAGATCAACGGGATGCCGCGGTCTGCGGCAATCGCTTCGAGCTCGGTCGCTGCAATCGGGTTGCCGTAGAGATGCACCGCCAGAATCGCGGCCGTGCTGGCAGAGAGCTGCGCGTGAACGGCCTCCGGATCCAGGCAAAATGTGCCAGGCTCGCAGTCCGCGAACACCGGCCGCAGGCCATTCCAGAGCACACTGTGGGCGGTAGCGTGAAACGTGAAGCTCGGCAGAATTACTTCTCCGCGCAGGCCTAGCGCCTGTAAAACGAGAATCAATCCGGACGTGCAACTGGAAACCGCCACGCAGTGCGGCACACCTAGAAACGATTCGGCGGCCGCTTCGAATTCGCGCACGAACGCGCCGTTGGTGAGCTGGCGGCTTTGCAGAATCTGCCGAACGTCGTCGAGGAACTCTTCGCCCGGAAGCCCTTCGGGCGAAACGATAGGCAGCCGTTTTTCGAAAGCTGGATTCGCCCCCAGGGCCGCCCCCATTTTTCCCGAGCCTGAATTCACCGCTTCCCCGTTTAGTTCGCTCTTCCCGAAGGCACCGACAGGGTGGCGTACGCGGGGTGGCGCTTGATCACCCGGCACGGAACGCCCACCGCGGTCACATGCGCGGGAATGTCCTGAGTAACCACAGCACCCGCGCCGATCACCGACCATTCGCCAATCGTTTTACCCTGAATGACTGTCGCACCAGTCCCGAAATCCACGCCCTCGCCGATCTTCACATTTCCTGAAATACGGCAGCCCGGATTGATATTGGCATAGGCGCCGATGGCGGAGTCGTGTCCGATGACGGAGTTTACCTGCACCAGCGCATGCGCACCGAGTTGGATTTGAGTTGTCAGCACGCTGCCCGCAGCAACGATCGTGCCCGGGCCGAGTTCCACCCATCGAGACATCTGCGCGGATGGGTGGATTGCCTGGCAGAACTGGAAGGATAGTGCGGTCGCCCGTTCGGCGAGGGCCTTTCGCGAACTCGGGTTTCCCGTCCCGCATATGACCCGAATATTGGTGTCGCGACGCCGCTCGAACCATTCGAAGCCACCGAGAACCGGCAATCCGCATTGAATCACACCGTGCAGCGCGGGATTATCGTCGATAAATCCGAGCACGTTCCACTTTTTTTCATCGAGATTGGCCGCCTCGAAGAGCCAGGAGAGCTCGCGCGCCAACCCCCCCGCGCCCAGAATCACAACGTCGGTCATGAATCCCTCCGCGTTGGAACCGGAATATCGTCCTGGCCGGAGAAAAAGAAGTTTTCGCGCGCGCCGTACAATCCTTCACCCGAAAGCCACACCCCAAAGGTGCGAAAGATGATTTTCGCGTCGAGCCACAGGGAAAAGTGATCTACGTACCAAACATCTTTCTCCAGTCGCTCCGGCCAGCTAAGCCAATTGCGCCCATTCACCTGGCTCCAGCCGGTCAATCCCGGGCGCACATCCAACCGCCTGATCTGGTCCGGGGTATAGTGGCCCACCTGATAGGGCAAGCCCGGCCGCGGCCCCACCACGCTCATCTTTCCGGTGAGTATCTGTAGAAGCTGGGGCAGTTCATCAAGGCTGAAGCGCCGCAAGACTTTGCCCACCCGGGTGATGCGTGCATCGTCGGGTCCAACGTAGTAACCGGCACCGAATGCTTCCGCGTTCAGAACCATGGTGCGGAATTTTCGCATGCGGAATCGTTCCCCGTGATATCCCGCTCGCGGTTGCAAAAAAAATACCGGACCCGGCGATTCGAGCTTGATCAGGATCGCGATGCACACAAGCAACGGCCACAACAGCAATAGCCCGACTGCCGATGCAACAATATCCAGTACTCGTTTCACCGCGAGCTGAATCTTGTGGTTCATGCGGTGCCTGCCGCGGGAGCGCGCGCCGGGCCGACGGCCGCATTGTGCGAGGGGTCATGGTCAGGTTGGGGGCCAGGTTCGGGGCCACCTTCGCCGCCACCTGGGCGGTCACCCTCGGGGTTGCCTTCAGGAGAAAGGGCGCCACGCGGCCGAATGGCCATCACCATACCCAACACCGCGGAGAGCATCATGGCATTCGCGAAAATGTACAAGTTGAAGTCCGCCAGACTGTGCAGCAGGATCGCCAAGATGGCGCCGGCGGCCCCCAGTGCCGCAGCCTGCTCGAAACTTCGTTCCGCGGAATAAGACGCCCGGACGGCCCGCCCCAGAACGACAAACACGGAAACGAACAGCACTAGCGCCGCGGGAATACCCAGATCGCTCGAGATTTCCAGGTAGTCGTTATGGGCGTGGTTGACGAAGCGACCCAGGAAACCGGTTTGCACCTTGGTGTAAGCGATCGGGAACGTCCCTAATCCCGTGCCCAATAGCGGGTGTGCTCGCAACAAGCCGCGCGTATCTTTCCAGATGGTCAGGCGATCCTGGCCCTGGCCCGAATATTCGTCACTCACATTCTGGAATCGCTGCAGAACCGGACCGGGACCAATCCACAGGGTCAGCGCCAACCCCAGAACCAGGAAAGCGCCGGCGAGCCACAGCCCATTGCGCCCGCCGAGCTGTGATAACGCGACCAAGCCAAACACAAATAGCGAAGACAGCACTCCGGCCAAAATTCCCATGCGCGAGCGCGAAAACAAGAGAGCCACGGCGAGCAGCGCCGCAACCGCGACCCAGAAAATCGCGCGAGCAAATCCGGAGCCGGCGAACAGCTTGTGTCTGCGGTGAGGCGATTGAGCCTGCCGGCGGCGCAATCTTTCGAACTCGTAAAAGGCCAGCGCCAGGCTGAAGGGCAAAATCATCTCCAGCAGTCCTGCGAAGTGATTGCGATTGATGTAGGTGCCGGTGGCTTCTTCTAAATCGTATTTTTTTACGTAAGCAAAAATCCGCTGAAATCCGGTGAGGTATTGGACCAAGCCGTAAAATGCCTCGAAGATCCCCAATCCAAGAAGAGAAAAAATCAGCCGCCGCTTTCCGTTGCGGGTTTGGCACACCAGTTGGGCGAGATAAAACACCGCCAGGCACGCAAGCAGCGCCAGCAAGTGGGTCCGTGTGGCGTAGCTTTGAATCGTCCAGTGCGTCCAGCGCGCGTCCGCAAGCTCCGCCGGAGCAGGTATCGAGCGTCCCACCCAGGAAGGCGGAAGCGGGAACATCTGCACTAAAACCATGGCGACGAGTAGGGGGGGAATAATTCGCGCCGCCCGACTTGTGGGAATCAGCAAATCCGGCTGCGCGAGGATCAGAAACGCGATTGCCACAAACAGAACGATCTGGGCCACCGAGAAAAGCGCAGGCTCGGCGCCGCCGAATGCCAGCGCGGAGTACAACATGCAGCCAATGAGCGAATACTCCGCCAGCGTTTTCGAGATGCGCGGAAGGCGGTCGTTAGGAAGAGCCACGGGCATTCCTGGGGTTTGTTACTCCTCCTTGGCAACGTAGGGAGAGTAGTAGTAGTGCCCCGACGAGAGATCGGCAAAATTGATTGCGGCGCCCAGAATGTGCGCGCCCACGTCGCGCGCCGAAGCTTGCGCACGCTGCGCCAAATCGCGCGGAGTTACGCCGCCGACCACCACCAATAGCACACCGTCGACCAGCGTCGCGAGGATGCGGCTATCGGCCACATTCAAAAGCGGCGGCGAATCGATGACCACGAACTTGTAGGTTTTCGACGCATCGCGAATCAGCGTGCGCATGTATTCGGAAGAGAGCAGATCGGCGGGATTCGGCGGTATCGGCCCGCAGAAAAGTACGTCCAGGCCAACCGGCGCCACGTGACACACCAGATCTTTCCAATGTTCGTGGCCGGTGAGAAATCCCACCAGCCCGTGCGGCGCGGTCACTCCGAAAAAGGTATGCAGACTGGGCCGGCGTAAGTCCGCGTCGATCAGCAGAACCGGATCGCCAAGTTGCGCCAGGGAAATCGCCAAATTCGCCGCCACCGTGGTCTTGCCTTCCCCCGGCCGCGCGCTACTCACCAGCAGGGTGCGCGGTGGCGCCTCGGCGGTGGAAAGCAGCACGGAAGTTCGCAGGCCGTGGAAGGCCTCCAGTAAGGCGGAATGATTGCCGTTGGCTTCAATCTTGTTCCAGGCCGGCGCGAGAGCCCCCGCAGGCTGGCTTTCCGCGGAGAGCACCTTGGCGCGCTGGTAGAGGCTGTGAATTCCGCCGTTATACTCGCCCGAATCAACCGCGGGAATCGACGCCAGGGCCGGTAGCCGTAGAAAACGCTCGACGTCTTCCGGACTCTTGATCGTGTTGTCGAGATGTTCCTGGGCAAAAGCCATCGCGGTGCCCAAGCAAAGTCCCAATAGCAATCCCAGGGAAAGGTTGAGAAGTACGCGAGGCCGAACCGCTTTACGCGGCGGCTGCGCAGGATCGACGATGCGGATGTTGGTCGCCCTCATGCTCGTCGAAACGCCCGTCTCTTTCAGCTTTTGCAGCAATCCTTCGTAGAGCTGCTTATTGGTGTCCGTTTCACGCTTCAAGATGTTGTATTGCACGGATTTTTCAGCGACGTCGTTCTCCGCTTTCTGCTGATCGGCGAAAGCGGCGGTGAGCATGTCTTCGCGGCTGACCGCGGCGCGATATTCGCCGGTAATCATGCGGGTGGCGCGCTCGCGCTCCTGAGTCAAATTTGCTTCGGCGTCGTCGATCTGGCTCTGCACCTCTTTCACCCGCGGATAATCGGGATTGAAAGTGGTGGCGAGTTGGGAGCGCTGGCGCTTGAGGTCCGCCAAGCGCTCGCTGAGGTCCTGCAGAAGTTTATCGTCGAAGACGCCGGGGAGCGAGGCGAAATCACCTTCCTGAACCAAGCGGTACAAGGATTCCTTCTGGTAGCGGTCGGCCTGCGCTTTGGTCAATTCCTCTTGCAGATCGTGCAAGCGCTGGTCGACGATGTTTTCGGTGGTGCCTTTCTCGGTGGAAAGGAAGAGCAATCCAGTTTCGCGGCTGTATTTCTGCAACTCGTCCTCGGATTTCTCGAGCTTCGCTTTCATCCGCATCAGTTGCTGAGACAACCAATCGGACGCCTTTTCCGACGCTTGCCACCGCGCTTCCAGATTTTCTTCAATGTAGTTGGAAGCCAGCGAATTGACCACCCGCGCCGCCAGCGCCGGATCGGTGGATTCAAAACTGATCTCGACCAAGCGGCTGCGCTTCACTGGGTCCACGCTCAGCCGATCGTCGAATTTCTTCAGCACCTCGCTGTACGCGTCGGGATCTTTGATGGTGTCGCCGTTCAGGTCGGTGCTGGCCGCCGGAAGTGGTTCGGGTTTCGCCGCGGAGAACCAGGAGCGCGCCGCGGGCTTGAATTCCGTCAGTTGATCGATACCCAATTCGTCGATCACCCGCCGCGCGACGTTCTCGCTTTTCAAAATCTTATACTGCGTTTCCAGATAGGCGTCGGAAATCGTTTCCATCTGAAAAAGTTCCTGCAGGCTGGGCACGTCGGGGTTTTCTTTTTGAATTTCCACCAGGGCGCGTGCGCGGAACACCGGCTTCTGTTTCAGGGTGCCCACCAGGGCGATGGTAAAGACGATGAACAGCACGGTGAGAATGGTCGCTTTACGCTTGCGAACGATGCGCCAGTATTCGAAAAGGTCCGGCGCGTCATCCACCTCCACCGCTTTGAACGGAATCGACCGGACCGGCTCGATCGCGCGCGTGTTGGAATCGTACAGCCGGATTTTTGTAGGTTCGTCCATGGTGCTACCAGTGGAACACAACCAAATCGGTTACCGCCCAGACGGCCGCGTCAGTGCCTTTGGCGAACATTCCCTTCGCGGGGCTGTTGGGCACGAACACAATGTCGGACGCTTTCAAGACCTGGTCCCGCTCTTTACCGGAAAACACCTTGCCTAAATTCACAGGGACTTCCACCCGCTTGCCGTTCTCGTCGGTGCGCAGAATGCGCGCCTGCGATTTCGCGGCCACGCTGGTTAGGCCCTCGGCGAGGGCCACCACCCGCAGAATGGTCATCGGCTCGTTATTCTTCATCACGAATCCGCCGGGCTTGTGAACCTCGCCGACGGCATAAACGATTCCGGCGCGGGTAACCTTGACGATATCTCCCGGAAAAACCGTCACGTTGTATTTCCGCTGGCCCGATTGCACCAGGCCGTCCAGATGAACTTCCACCACGTCGGCGTCGGCGTCCGCCTCAGCAGGCGCCGGCGCTGCTGATGGGTCGGCGGCGGAAGCCATAGCCGAGGAGGACGGGGCCGACGTTTCCGGCGCTCCACTCGGCGTTGCATCGCCGGAATTCGCGTCCGCCGCGGACCGCTCCTCTGCCGGTAATGGCGACGACGAGGACGCTGGCGCCGAGGCTGACCCTGCCGCTGCCTGCGCCGCTAGCACTTCCGGGTGCAAACCCGCGCCACGCTCGATCAGTACTTTATCGCCCGCATCGTCGGTCACTCCGTCGGCCATGGAAATCATTTCGAGCAACGAGCGCGGTCCACGAACCTGAAAAACCCCCGGCTTGCGCACCGCCCCAACCACCGAGATGGGATGGCTTTCTACAGTGCTGACGAACACGCCCACATGGGGATCCTTCATGAATTCGCGCCGCAAGCGGACTTCCAGAGACAGCTCCAATTCGCGCGCAGTGAGCCCCGCCGCGCGCAGCGGACCGAGCAGCGGCAAGGAAATTTCTCCGCCCGAAGTAACGCGAACCGAGCGATTCAGCTCCGGGGCGTCAAAAACGGTGATGTCGAGTATGTCGTTCGCACCGATGCGGTATTCCTCGGCGGAAAGGACGCCGGAGTCCGAGCTCAAATCCTTGCGCAGGTTATTGAGCCGGCGATTGTATTCTTCGGTGGAGATTTCGGAGAGAGCCGCGGGGTGGCTGGGAGCGCCTTGGGCGCGCAGGTGCGGCGCGCCTGAACCGAGAAGACCAGCCGCGAGCAAACCGGCGCCCAGGATCGTCGCTCTCCGCGGAAGCCCCCTCACCCGGCCTGTTCGGCGTTTAGCTTCCATCACCCAAAAACGACCTTGATCCCAGTTCGAGCGGAACCCGCCAGTGGCACACGCATAGCTAGCTACAAACGTACGCCGCTGTCGATGCTGGGATGGAAACAGTTCCGACACTAGCAACGAGTGAGTGTAATCCCGGCGATACCCGGATTGTCAAGGCATCTCGGGACTAACGGTGGGGACCCTTAGCGCGGCGAGCGGGTGGAAATCTTCTTGCGCCGGCTCGCGGCGCCTGGTTTGGCGCCAGAATCCGGCGCCTGCAAGGAGGTTTTGCCGCTTTCCGTGCGGACGGATTCGGCGGCGCGCGTTGCGCCTTTGGCCAAGACGGCTTCCAGTCTCTTCGCGAAAATTTTCACACGCGGCGCACGCAGCATGTACAGATGATCGCCGGGCGCGGTGACGATGTCGAATCCCCCGGAAAGAAGCGGGCGCCACGCCAGGCGCGGATCCGCAGAGCGGCTCACGCCCATGCCAAAATAATCGTCCTCCCCTACCAGCAGGCACACTCGGGAAGTCAGCGGGCGCGGATGATAGCGGCTGTCGGCCAGGCGCATCGCGTGTTCGATGCGAACCACTTCCGCCATCGCCTCCTCCGTTTGCACGGCCATCGGGAAGAGTTCGTCATGCGTTGGAATGTTGCTAGGCAGGGCGCCGAAGAAAGTCTCGGCCATCCAGTGGTACCAACGCTTCACCATATGCTTCGCTCGCCACGAGTAATGCTGGATGTAGTAGTCGAAGGTGGCCAGAAACTCGCCCGGAAAGTGAAAAGGGACCGACTCGACCAACGCCACCAGCCCCAGCAAATCGCCCTGCCCTTCCAACAGGCGTGCGGTTTCGTACGCCACCAGCCCGCCCGAACAAAAGCCCGCGAGGTGGTACGGTCCTTCCGGCTGCAAACCCTGAATGAGCTGCACGAACTGCCGGGCGCGGATTTCGACCTCTTCGAACACTTCGCCCGGCTCCGGAAGCTTCGATTCCAGACCGTAGACCGGTTGGTCCGGCCCCAGCAGCAGCGAAGCCTCGCGAAACGCCAGCACGCTGCCGACGCCGCCCGGGAACCAGAATAAAGGCGGCTTCGAGCCTTGCGACTGAATGGCGATCAGGCGGTTCTTGGGGACGGCATCCGCTTTCGAATCGATGAGCGCGGAAAGCTCGGCGACAGTGGGAGTCTGAAACAGGGTGTTCATCGAAATCGTTTTGCCGAAGGTCCGGGAAATCTGCGCGAAGAGCCGCACCGCCAGCAGCGAATGGCCGCCCAACTGGAAAAAGTTGTCGTGAATTCCGATCTTGTTGAGCTGCAGCACCTCCGCCCAAATGGTGGTCATGGCCTTTTCGGTTTGGGTGCGTGGTTCCTCGTGTCCCTGGGCTGGCTGCGTGGATTCGTAATTGGGCGCAGGGAGCGCGCGGCGGTCCATTTTGCCGCTGGGGGTTAGCGGCAGTTCGGCAAGCGCTACGAAGGCCGCCGGAATCATGTGTTCTGGCAAATTCTTGCGCAGCGATTCGCGCAATTCGTCGGCGTTTAGTGCATCGGGCTTGGCGGTCACCACGTAGGCCACTAACCGGCTGTCTCCCGGCGTATCCTCGCGCGCCACCACTACGGTTTCCAGGATTCCCGGGAATTGGCGGATGGCCGTTTCGATCTCGCCCAACTCGATTCGGAAACCGCGAATTTTTACCTGATCATCGAGCCGTCCCAGATATTCGATTTCGCCTTGCGGCAAATAGCGCGCCAGGTCTCCGGTCTTGTATAGCCGCGCACCCGGCTCGCTGCGAAATGGATCGGGAATGAAACGCTCCGCGGTGAGTTCTGGCCGATTCAGATATCCGCGGGCAACGCCGATTCCTCCGATGTGCAGTTCGCCCGCCACGCCTAACGGCGCAGGTTGCAGTTGCGCGTCCAGAATATAAATTTGGATGTTGGCGATGGGGCGGCCGATCGGGACGAACGGTCGAGTGTCGCCGCGGCGGCACGCCCAGTAGGTGACTTCGACCGCGGCCTCGGTTGGGCCGTAGAGGTTATGCAGATCGGCGTCCAACATCTGGAAGAACCGGTTCTGCAAATCAGCGGGCAGGGCTTCTCCGCTGCAGAACACCTGCCGCAGACTGGAATGTTTCGGAAGTGCAGCCGTCTCCAGAAATGCGCGGAGCATGGAAGGAACGAAATGCGCGGCGGTGATTTTTTCCTGGAGCATCAATTGCGCCAGGTACGGCGGGTCGCGGTGACCGCCGGGCTGCGCAATCACCAACGTGGCGCCGTTCATCAATGGCCAGAACAACTCCCACATCGATACATCAAAGCTGTAAGGAGTTTTCTGCACAACCCGGTCCGCAGACGTCAATTTATATTCCGCTTGCGCCCACAACATCCGGTTGACGATGCCCTCGTGAATATTCAAAACACCCTTGGGCCTGCCGGTCGATCCCGAGGTGTAAAGCACGTAGGCCAGATCAGAGGGCTGCACCGCCACCGCGGGATTGCAGATCGGTTCGTTTTCGAATTTGTTCGATTCGGAATCGAGCAGCAACACCGGAATCGTCGTCTGCGGCAGATGATCGATCAGCGCCTGCTGCGACAACACCATGGGAGGCTTGGCGTCGTCCAGCATCCAGGTCAGGCGCTCCATCGGATAGTCGGGATCGAGCGGCAGGTACGCTCCGCCCGCTTTCAGAATCGCCAGGAGCGCCACTTCCATCTCCAGCGATCGTTCCATGCAAACGCCGGCGATAACCCCACACTTTACGCCGCGTTTGCGCAAATGATGCGCCAGTTGGTTGGCGCGCTCGTTGAGCTGGCGATACGTGAGCGACTGATCTTCGAAAACGAGCGCGATTTGATCGGGCGTGCGCTCCACCTGCCCTTCAATAATTTCGTGCAAGCAGGCTGATTTTTCCGGATAGTCCACCGCGGTGCGATTGAACTCCACCACCACCTGGCGCCGCTCCGCCTCACCCAGCATCGGCAGGCGCGCAATCGATCGATCCGGATTGGCGACCATCGATTCCAGCAGAACGCGGTAGTGCTCCATCAGGCGCTGAATGGTGGCCTTCTCGAACAAGCCGGTGTTGTACTCGAAACCTACCAGCAGGCCATCTTCGCGCTTTTCGACATAGGCGCTCAGATCGAATTTCGCGGTGTAATTATCGATTGCCTCCCACCGCCATTTCAGACCTGGCGTTTCCAGCGCGCCCGCCGCCAGTTCCTGGAAGAGAAACATGGTCTGGAAAAGAGGATTGCGGCTGGGATCGGGCGGGAGCCGCAACTGCTCGACCAGTTTTTCAAACGGCAGGTCCTGGTGGTCGTACGCTTCGGTCGCCGTCTTGCGGACGCGCTGGAGTAGCTGCCGGAAAGTGGGATTGCCGGATAGGTCGCTGCGAATGACCACCGGGTTCACGAAGAAGCCGATCAAATCGTCGGTGCTCTGGCGGTTTCTGCCCGCGGTGGACGCGCCAACCACGACGTCTTCCTGATTGGTGTGGCGATAAAGCAAAACTTCGAATGCCGCGAGCAAGGCCATAAAAAGAGAGACGCCTTCGCGGCGCTGCAAAGACTCGAACCCATCCATTACCCGCGCCGGGAATAGCTCGCTGAGGAATTCTCCAGCAAACGAGGGTTCGCTGCCGCGCGGATGATCGGTGGGCAGCTCGAAACTGCTGGCGACGCCCTTCAGTTGATTCTTCCAATAGGCAAGTTGCGGATTGAGCGCTGCCCCTTGCATCCACTCGCGCTGGCGCACCGCATAATCCGGGTACTGCACGGCTAGCGCGGGAAGCGCGGGCTCTGCGCCGCGGCACGCGGCGTGGTACAGCGCAGCAACGTCGCGAATCAATACGGCAATGGAGGAGTAATCGAAGACAATGTGGTGAACGTTGAAAACTAATAAGCTGTCGTTGTCGGCCACCCCGATCAATCGCGCGCTGAACAACGGGCCACGGCTCAGGTCGAACGGACGCTGCGCTTCTTCCAGAGCGATCCTGCGGCACTCCGTTTCGGATGGGCGATCGGAAGGCTGGCGCAAATCGTCAACGTCCATGTTTACCGCAAACGCGGGAAGAACGACCTGGGACGGCTTTCCATTGACCACTCGAAATACCGTTCGCAGCGATTCGTGGCGGCGAACCAGCGAATCCAGCGCGGACAGCAAGGCCTCTGCGTTGAGCGAGCCTTCCAGGCGAATGGCGAGCGGAATGTTGTAGGCGGCCGAGCCTGGCTGGAGTTGATCCAGCACCCAGAGCTGCTGCTGCGAAAACGACATCGGAAAAACGTGCGCGCCGGCCGGCACTTCCGGCGTCTCGGCCGAAAGCGCGTATTCTTCGCGCGGGACCGGAACGATTTCCGGGCGCTGCGAACGCGCCGTGTCGCGCCTGGCCAAAGCTCCCACCGCCTGAGCCATGAGCTGGACGGTGGGATTTTCAAAAATAATGCTTGGCGGCAGATCGATGTTCCACGCCGCCTGGGCGCGCGCAGTGATGCGCACTGCCAGCAGCGAGTGGCCACCGAGGTCGAAGAAAGTGTCGGTGATCCCCACTCGCTCGACGCCCAGCACCTGCGCCCAAATTTCGGCCAGCGCCTGTTCGTCGGAATTCCCCGGCGCGGCATGTTTGGACTCTGCCGCAACGTCCGCGTCGCCGGGCGCCGGAAGCGCCTGACGATTTATTTTGCCGTTGGATGTAAGCGGCAGCCCTTCGAGCGTCACAAACGACGCCGGAATCATATACTCCGGCAATTTTTCGCGGAGCGCTTCGCGCAATCGCGCAGGATCGAGGATCGCGCCCTCCGCCAGCACCACGTAAGCAACCAGACGCTTGTCGCCGGCGGAGTTGTCGCGCGCGGTGACCACCGTTTGGCGAATTCCCGGCCAGGCGGCGATGGCGGTTTCAATCTCGCCCAATTCGATTCGAAATCCCCGAATTTTTACCTGGTAATCGAGGCGCCCGAGGCATTCCAGTTCGCCGGTAGGCAGAAATCTCGCCAGATCCCCGGTGCGGTACAAGCGCTCGCCCAGCAGGAAGGGATGAGCGACAAATTTTTCAGCGGTCAGCTCTGCACGATTCAGGTATCCCCGCGCCAATCCGTCGCCGCCAATGCACAGTTCCCCAATCGCGCCCACCGGCAAAAGCTGCAGCGCACGATCGACCACGTACACTTGGGTATTGGCAATGGGCCGGCCAATCAAAATCGGCTCCCCGGCGCTCATCCGATGGCACGTCGACCATATCGTCGTCTCCGTCGGTCCGTACATATTCCACACCGAGCCCGCGTGCCGGCACAGGCTATCCGCCAAATCCCGCGGAAGTGCTTCGCCGCCGCACAAAATTTTCAAGCTGGCCTGCGGCTGCCAGCCGGACTCGATCAGCAAGCGCCAAGTGACCGGCGCCGCTTGCATCACCGTCACCTGCTGCTGGTCCAGCAGCCGCGCCATCTCGCGCGCATTCAGCGCCGCTTGGCGGCTGATCAGCACGATCTTCGCGCCCACGCTCAGCGACCCGTAGATTTCCAGGCCGGCGATATCGAAAGAAATGGTGGTTACCGCCAGCAGGGTGTCGCTGGACGAAATTCCTGGCGTCGCTTGCATCGCCAGCACCAAGTTCACCACGTTGCGATGGCTGATCTGCACGCCTTTTGGCCGACCCGTTGAGCCGGAAGTGTAGATCACGTACGCCAGATTTTTTGGCTCCGCGGCACTCAGCGCATTGGCGGCGCTGCTCGCAGCGATCTCGCTCCAATCGCGATCCAGGCAAACCAGCTCCGCCCCCGAGTGCGCCCATGCCTCGCGCAGCGATTCCTGGGTGAGCAAGATCGCCAGCCCGGAATCTTCCGCGATAAATTGCAAACGGTCAGCCGGATAGTTCGGATCGAGTGGAACGTATGCGCCACCTGCCTTGAGCACCCCCAGCAGCGCCACCACCACGTTCAGCGAACGCTCCAGACACACTCCCACCAGCGTATCCGGACCCACGCCTTTGCTTTGCAAGTAGTGCGCGAGCTGGTTGGAGCGATCGTTCAACTGGCGATACGTCAGCGATTCGTTCTCGAAAACCACCGCGGTGCATGAAGGCGCGCGCTCAGCCTGCTCTTCGAAAAGCGCATGCAACAGACGGTCTTTCTGCGGGAAGTCCACTTGAGTGTCGTTGAACTCGAAGAGAAGCTGCCGCCGCTCGTCATCGGTAAGGATTTCCAGCTCGGCGATGCGATCGTCGGGCCGCGCCACCACCTGCGTCAGCAGGGTCTGCCAGTGGTCCACCATCCGCCGCAGGGTGCTCTCTTCAAAAATGTCGGGATTGTAGGTAAGCAACCCGGCCATGTCACCCGGCTGATCCTCGAGCATAAACAGGAGATCGAGCTTCGATCCCCCGTTCAATATTTCCTCCACTCGAATGTCCCATCCCGCGGGTATCGGAGGTGTTTCCGGGCGAATCGAAAAAATGGTTTGGAACAATGGATTCCGGCTGACATCCGGCCGCGGCCGCACCGCCTGCACGATTTCTGCGAAGGTGATTTCGTCGTGGGCCAGCGCCTCGAGCAACACCGTGCGCACACGCACCATCAACTGCCGGAAGGTCAGATCGCCGGAAAGATCGAACCGCAACGGAAGCATATTCAGGAAACAGCCCGCCAGCCGTTCGATCTCGGGGAGTTTCCGGGTACCCGAGAGGCTTCCCACAATAATGTCGTCCTGCCCGGTATAGCGATGCAGCAGCGCGGCGTAGGCCGCAAACAGGGTCACGTAGAGCGACACGCCTTCGCGCGTGCTCAATGCCTTGATGCCATCGATCACCGTCTGGGGCACCGTGAACCGATAAGGCGCGCCGCGATAGCCTTGGATCGGCGGCCGCGGCTTGTCGTTCGGCCACGCCAGCACCGGCAGTTCGCCGGCCAGTTGCTTTTTCCAGAATTCACTATGATGCGCGGCAATATCCCGTTGCGCTTTTTCTCGCTGCCAAATCGCGAAATCCGCATATTGGACGGGAAGCCCGGGTAGCTGCGCAGCCTTTTCAGAATCCTGGCTGGGGTCGTCACCCGGCGCTCGGGAAAGCGCATCATAGAGCGCGGTGAGCTCCGGCAGAAAAACGTTGTAGGCGGTGACCCCGTCGGAAATCAGGTGATGGGTAGCCATGAAAAGCCGGTACTCTTGGTCTTCGGTGCGCACCAACAACGCGCGCAGCAGCGGCCATTTCTTCAGATCGAACAGGCGGCGCGCATCCGCTTCGCCCAACCGCAGAGCTTCGGCGTCGCGCTCGCGCTCCGGCAGGTGCCTCAGATCGACTTCCGGGATCGGAAAATCCGTGGGCGCGGGATGAACCACTTGCACCGGGTCCCCATTCACGGTGTCGAAGGTGGTCCGCCAGGCCTCGTGGCGAGCCACGATTTGCACGAAGCAACGCTTCAGGATCCGCGGATCCAGCGGACCGTGCCGCACGATGGTCATGGTTTCGTTGAAGAGCGGCTGGCCCTGCACGATTTGTGCGTGGGTCCAGAATTGTTCCTGGAAAAGGGAAACCGGGGTAGGGGCACCCGGATCGCGGCGCGGGATCGGCAACTGGGCCGCCGACGTTCGGCTGCCGCCACCGCGGAGAAGCTTTTCAAGTAGCTTACGCTTCGCGTCCGAGAGCACTGGGGTCTGCATCCGTTCAGGCCTCAAGTACCCGGGTTAGCGCGGGCACCAAGCGTTATGGAAACAAGGTTGCACGTCCCAGTTTAGCTTCAATGCTACATCTCCCAAAATTCTACGGTTTTGTGTCGGCGCAAGAGTGATACTGGTGACCACTCGGACATTACAGCATGTTTTCCTGTGGAAAATCGCACCCAGGCGCAAAAATAAAGGTGGCCGTCAGGCATAACCCGGAACTCTAAAGAGCGGAAAGCCTACGCGTTCGGTTGTGACAATAAAAGAGCTAAAGTTTGCTCGGCCTCTTCGTCGCTCATCGCCTCTACCTTAGCCATCAGCAATTGCTCGATTTGCGTCGCCAGCTCGGCGATCGTTGGGGCCTCGAAAAACGCCTGCAGGGTAAGCTCTACGCCAAACGCGTCGCGCACCCGGCCGATCAGGCGCGTCCCCAGCAACGAATATCCGCCGAGCATAAAGAAATTGTCATCGACGCCGATCTCCTCCAGCCCCAGCAACTTGCCAACCATCGCCGCTAACCGCTGCTCCACCGGACTCTTCGCGCGTTCCGCCGCTTCGCGCCGCAGGCGGTTGCCGCTGTTCGGCGCGGGCAAATCCGCGCGATTCCATTTCCCGTTCGCGGTCAACGGCAATGCATCCAAGCGCACAAAAATGGCCGGTACCATGTACTCCGGCAATTTCGCTCGCAGGTAGGCCCGCAGGCTGGCGATTTCCACGTTCATTCCGGGCTTGGCTACAACGTAACCCACCAGCCGTTTTTCCCCAGGAATGTCTTCCCTCACCGCCACCGCCGCCGCTTCCACGCATTCGTGAGTTTGCAATTGGATTTCGATCTCGCCTAGCTCGATGCGGTGCCCCTGCACCTTGACTTGAAAATCCTCGCGGCCCAGGAACTCGATGTTTCCGTCCGGCAGGTAGCGGCCCAGATCCCCGGTTCGATACAACCGCTCGCCGCTCACCGGATGCGCTACGAAGCTGGCATTGGTCTTCTCTTCATCGCGCCAGTAACCCTTGGCCAGCCCGATCCCGCCGATATACAGATTTCCAGGCACCCACACCGGCGAAGGTGCTCCGGCTGCGCTCAAGATCTGAAAACTCTGGTTCACCATCGGCGTACCGTACGGAATACTCTTCCAACTCGGATCCACCGCTTCAATCGGATACAAAATCGACCAGATCGACGCCTCGGTCGCTCCGCCCAGGCTCATGATCTTCGCTTTGGGCAGCAGTTCCCGGATGCGCCCCGGCAGATTGGTCGGAATCCAATCGCCGCTCATCATTACCAATCGTAATGACGGCGCCAGTCCCCCGGCGCGCGCTCCCTGTTCCGCCAACAAATCCACCAGCGCCGGAACCGTATTCCACAGGGTCACTTTCTCCGACGCGATTCGCTCCACCCAGTGCGCCGGATCCATGGCGTGCGTTGCGGCAGGCATCACGATCGTTGCTCCGGCCGCCAGCACGCCAAAAATGTCGTAGACCGAAAGATCGAAGTTTAATCGCGAGAGCGCCAGCACCCGGTCGCCCGGCCCCACACCAAAGCGCTGGTTAATATCCAGCACAGTGTTCACCGCACCGCGATGGTCGATGGTCACGCCTTTAGGCACTCCCGTGGATCCCGAGGTGTAAATCACGTAAGCCACATCATCGCGACGCTGCCTCCGCCTGGCAATCGGCTCCGGCGCGGCGGACGGCGACATGCGATCCACATCGAGCTGCTGCACTTCCGCCGGCAGACCGCCAGCCCGCTCGAGACTCGACTGGGTAAGAACGATCTTCACCTCTCCGTTTTCGATCAAATACCGCTGCCGCTCGCTCGGCAAATCCGAATCCACCGGCAGGTACGCCGCGCCCGCGAAATGAATTCCCAGCACCCCGGCAACTTGCTCCCAGCCTTTCTCCATCCGCACCGCGACGAGCTGGCCGGGCTGCACTCCTCGCGCGAGCAACTCGATTTCCACCGCGCAGGCGTATTCGTAAAGTTCACGATACGTCAGTTGCCGCGATGGTGTGCTGACGGCAATTTGGTCCGGACGCTGCCTCACCTGATCGAGAAACAAGGTGTGCAGCAGTTCGTCCGATTCCGGAGCGCTGGTCTGATTGACCCGCTTGCGCATATCCAGCTGCGCCGCCGGAATACGCTCCTCGGCCGTTTGCGCCAGGGTCGCGCTCCATGCGCCTTCGCCCCCAGCCAGATTGATCAACAGCGTTTGGTAGGCGTGCAGCATGTCGTCCAGCATGCCCAAGGGGAAAATTTCGTCCAAAGCGTCCCAGTTCAGCAGCAGGTCGCCTTTATCTTCGTGGACGATGCAATCCAAATAAACCTGCGGGGTCTGGGTGACCGCGTAGATCGTTGGCCCCAGTTTTTCGGACCACGCCACGCCGTCTCCGCCATCCAAATTGAGTAAACTGGTGAAAACCACCGGCATCAGCGCCCGCGGCCCGCCGCCTTGCATCCGCACCATTTCGCGCATCACCCGAATCCCGCTGAATTCGCGGTGGTTCAAATCCTGCCAAAGCTGTTGCTGATGGCGCCGCGCGCGCGCTTCGAAGGTATCCGCCGGGGTGTTGTCGATCTCCAGCAGCGAGACGGAAGTGAAGTCCCCGATAATGTCGTTGATCTGCGGGTGCAGCGGCAGACGATTGAACAGTGTGAGATTGATGGTGAATCGCGGGCCCTTGCTCCAGATGGCCAGCACTTCGGCAAACCCGGCGGCTAGAATTCCTGCGGGGGTGACGCTCATGTGGGCGGCTTTTTCCTTGAGCGCCTGCCATTGGGCGGCCGGAATTCGCGCCACGTGCCGCTGCACCGATGAACGCGTGACCGCGGCGGGATTTTTGGCCAGCGGAAGTTCCGGCGAGGGCGGTAGAGTGGCGGCGCGCTTGAGCCAATATTCCTTGGCATCGCGAAACAGCGACGTAGACTCGATGCTGTTCGCCGCGGTCAGATAGTCGCGAAACGTGAGTTCGAGCGGAGCAAGAATCGTCTCCGGGTCCCGGTACAGGCGCGCCAGCTCGCCGATAAAAATATGAAAGCTGCGATTATCCGCAATCAACAGGTCGATCGCCATATGCAGCCGGCTGCGCTGTGCGTCGATCAACGACACCCGAAAATCAAACAGCGGCCAGCGATCCGCCGATCGCGTGGAATGCGCCATCAGCCGCCGCACGCTTCGCAATTCCTTGGCGGCTGCCGCGGGATCGAGCGCGCGCAAATCAAACACTTGCAATCGATATGCGGGCGCTTGCTCGAGCACTTGTTGACGCCCGTCGCCATGCACCTGGCATCGCAACATATCGTGGCGCTGCACCAACTGCCCGACCGCGGCCTCGAACTTCGCCTGGTGCCAATCCGCCACTTCCACTTCCGCGTAGCTCTGACACGAAATATTTCCCAATTCCATGCCTGGCGCGCTGCCCACCAGATAGGCATGCTGAATATCGTTTAGAGCAAACGGTTCGTACCGCCGATGGGGATCGGGATGGACTGCGGGTAGGGTCATGGGCGTCTGGGCGGCGTCGGGTCGCTTGGCACGGGAGAGCAGCAGCGCCAATTGCGAGCGTTCCTGCGGCGACAGCCCGATGAGTCTTTCGCTCATTCCCATTCTACCTCCCGTCCGAGCCCGCAGCGGCCGCTTTGCCGGCCGCTATTTCCACAACCCTAAACGCCCCGCTCCGCTCCATTTCCGCTACCATCTGCTGCAACAACTCGGGATTCGCCTGCGCGATCAGGCGGTCCTCTACTTGCCTGGCCTGCTCGCCGATCGAGGGGTACTCGACGAATGCCTGCATCGGGAAATCGATCTGGAATCGCTGCCTCACATGGAAGGCGATTTGCAGCGCAGTGAGCGAGTGGCCGCCCAGCTCGAAGAAATTCTGGGTGCGTCCGATGCGGCTCAATCCAAACGCCTCCAGCCACGCCTCCGCGATGATCTGCTCCAGTTCGCCTAGCGGACCGTCATCCGCTCCATCCCCAACCACCGGGAGCGATGCCTCCGGCAGAGCTTTGCGGTCGATTTTGCCGTTCACGGTGAGCGGCAACGCCTCCAGAAACACAAAATGTGACGGCAGCATGTAGTCGGGAAGCTGGGTCGCCAGGGCAGAATGCAGCATGCCGGCGGTCGGGAGTTGTTCCGGCGCCGCCGCGATGTACGCGATCAAACGCTGATCGCCCGGCTGGACTTCTCGCGCCACCACCACCGCCTGCTGCACCCCTGGCTGCTGCTCGAGCCGCGCTTCAATCTCCGCCAACTCGATTCGAAATCCGCGAATCTTTACCTGAAAGTCGTTGCGCCCTAAAAATTCCAAATTGCCGTCAGCAAGCCAGCGCACCAGGTCGCCGGTCTTATAAAGACGCGCAGATCCGGCTTCGGCCCCAGCCGCGGCGGGGTCGCCGCCGAAACGGTCGGGGATAAATCGCTCTGCGGTAAGTTCCGGACGATTCCAATACCCACGCACCACTCCATCGCCGCCAATGAATAGTTCTCCGGCCTCGCCGTCCGCCGCGGGATTCAGGTCCGAATCCAGCACGTAGACCTGCGTGTTCGCCATCGGCCGCCCGATGGGAATGCCCACAGTACCGCTGGCCGCGCCGCTCCCCTGCTGCCCACCGATGCGGTGGGACGTCGACCAAATGGTGGTCTCGGTAGGCCCATACATATTGTGCATTTCCCCGCTAACCACCGGCCGCAGCTTTTCCACCAGCGATGCCGGAAGAGCTTCGCCGCCCAGCAGTAATTTCTTCAGACCAGACAGCGCCGGGTGCGAGCTGGGATCTGCAACTAACGCGCGGATCAGCGAAGGAACGGACTGCATGTGGGTAACGCCGTGAAGCAGAATCTCACTCGGAATCGTCTCTGGCCCATCGTCGCCATGGATCACCACCTGGAACCCGCGAGCCAGGGTCCACAGCAGCTCCAAGACGGAAATATCGAACGACATGCTGGTAGTAGCCAGCCACACTCCTGGTTCCGGGTACTCCCGGGACCCGCTCGAGGAATCACCTTCGCCCCTGGGGCCCTGGCCGCTACCAAGCACGCGATCGATTCCCGCGAAAAAGTTTAGCACCTGGCGGTGCTCGACCATCACGCCCTTCGGCTGCCCGGTGGAACCCGAGGTGTAAATAACGTAGGCAAGATTCTCACCCGTGGCCGCGGATTGAACCGCTGAGGCGTCCTCGGCCGCAATCGCCGCCGATTCGGCGTCCAACGAGATCACCGGGATCTCCCGACCGGGCAGCAGTGGCGCCACACTATCCGAAATCAGCAAGAGATGCAGCCGGGCGTCCTTGGCCACCGTCTCGATCCGTGAAAGCTGATGCGCGGGATCGAGCGGTACGTATGCTCCTCCGGCCTTCAGGATTCCGAGGATCGCCACCAGCATATTCGCGGAGCGAGGAATCGAAACCCCGACCAGCGCCTCAGGACCGACGCCAAGTTTTTGCAGGTAACGTGCGAGTTGATTGGTGCGGGAGTCGAGTTGGTGATACGTCAGTCGATGGCTACTCGAAACGACGGCGACGTCGTTCGGAGAGAGCGCAGACTGAGCTGCGATCAGTTCTGCAATCGTGTTCGTGCGCGAGTACGCCGCGCGGACACCGCAGTGTGTGTACATTTACAAGGGCTGGGGCCGACCTCGCGAATCATGCAATTGTGGTGCCACGAAAAAAAATCAAGGGAAGATGATTGCGGATGTAACTCTCTAAGAATGAGACTACTCGGCCTCGCTAAGCTTGCCTGTGGAAATCCCTCGAGGCGAATGTAGGTAAACACTGTCCACTTTGTAACACTTCTTGATCCTTTCGTGGTAGGGTTTCATGCCTCGCCGACAAAGATTTTACATTTCTTCGGTCGCGGTCCACCCAAAATTGCCCTTACCGAAGGGGATATCTGCGGACGCCTCGTTCTCGGGCTACCGCCTCCGGGCCTTGGCTCCGAAACGCCCCAGCGGATTAGCCTGTGTACGTTGCCGTACTCACCGCGCCGTTGCTGTGGTCGGGGCGAACCGAGAGTAGGGCTAAAATCCCGGGGGGCGCTCGTCGACTACGCCGAACTCTTTTTGCAGTGCCAGCCCCGCCCGCCCCAGTGTGCCTTCTTCGAATAGCCGGCCGATGAGGGTGATGCCGTGCGGCACCCGCCGGGGCGGCGAGAACTTCGGCAAGGGATGGCTTGGATCGGGGGCCCAATCGCTGCGAGCCTCCCCCACCTGAACGAACCCCGCACGCATCGTCAGTGACGGCTGCCCGGTAAAATTGGTGATGGTGAGCATTTCGTCGCGCAGCGCAGGCACCAAGAGCAAATCCACCTCCGACAATACCCGGCCCATTTCTTCCGCCACTTTCCGCCGGAAGCGGTCGGTCTGCACGAAATCCACCGCCGAAAGGAATCGCGACTGCCGAAAGAGGTTAGGCCAGGAGTCCACGGTCTGCATTTTGAGCTGATCGACCCCGTGGCTGAGGGTCAGCTCCTCGAACGCCGCGGCGCTTTCCGCGAACAATATGGTGTTGAGCGAATCGTAGGGCCAGGCTGGGATCTTCACCTCCACCGGCACCATGCCCACCTTTCGAACCGCCTCCAGCGCTGCGCGGTCCACCTCCGTCGCTGGACTTTCCACCATCCAGGCGGGGAAATATCCCACGCGGAGCCCTTTCACGGTGACGGTCGCATCGAAATCGAGTTTGCTGGGCACGCTCGATAGATCCCCAGGATCGGACCCGGAAATCGCGCGGAGCACCAGCAAGGTGTCCTCCACGCTGCGGGCCATCGGACCCAGCTTATCGAGCGACCAGCACAGGGTCATCGCGCCCGTGCGCGCCACGCGGCCATACGTAGGCCGCAATCCGGTGATCCCGCAGCGCATGCTCGGGCTCACGATGCTCCCTTCGGTCTCGCTGCCGATCGCAAACCCTACCAGTCCTGCCGCGGTGGCCGCACCTGGGCCCGCGCTGGACCCCGAAGAACCTTCCTCCAGCAACCAGGGGTTCATAGTCTGGCCGCCGAACCAAACGTCGTTGAGCGCCAGCGCACCCAGGCTGAGCTTGGCCACCAGCACTGCTCCCGCCTCATGCAGCCGCTTAACCACGGCGGCATCCGCCTCTGGCACGCGGTGGCGGAACGGCTCCGCTCCGTAAGTCGTCGCAATCCCGGCGGTGTCCAGCAAATCTTTGCCGCCCCAGGGAATCCCGTGCAGCGGTCCACGGTATTTCCCTGCGGCAATCTCCTGGTCCGCCTTCTTGGCCTGGCTGAGGGCGAGATCGCGGGTTAGGGTAATCGTGCAGCGGAGTGTGGGATCGAAGCGGACCAATCGTTCCAGGTAAATGTTGGTCAGCCGCTCGGAGCTAAGTTTTTTCTCCTCGATCCAGCGCGAAAGCTGGGTCACCGGAGCAAACGCGATGTCTTCATCCTTGGCCGGCAACGGCCCCGGATCGGCCGAGTTGCGAATGAAGCGGTCATGCTCCGGACCGGCTTGGTGGCCGGGCAAAACGGGATCCCAGCGGGACCACGGCGCCACCGTCGACTCGATGGCCACCTTGCGCGGCCCGGTGCGCCGTTCGTAGACAGACGCCAGGTTGGTGCGCCAGCTCGATGCCGCTTGGGCCAGATCGGGGGCGGACATTTCGATCTGCACCAGCTTTTCCGCTTCGCTGAAGGTAGCCACCGACACTGCCGGTCCCACCGGCGGCGAAGTGCCAAACGCAGGCGGCGCGCCTGGCGGCAGTTCGGCTGGATTCTGCGCCAGCGCCGGCGCCGCTGCCACCGCCATCGCTCCCAGCACGCCCAGCGAGGTATCCGTCAAGAACTCTCTGCGCGATTTCGCCATCGATCCCCCCTCGAATTTTTCGCCCGCCTCTACTTATCACTTTCGCGCGAGCATGTCACGCCGCGTGGGCCACAACGCTCAGCGACTCCAACCGGATCACCGCACCACCGAAAAATTGACTTCGTGCGGGTCGCATCCTAATATGCGCGCACGGGGAGCGACCCGCCGCAATGCTTGGGAATACGCTCGGGCACTATCGCATCATCGAACACATCGGTTCCGGCGGAATGGGCGTAGTCTACCGCGCTCACGACGAAAAACTCGATCGCGACGTCGCTCTGAAAGTTCTTCCTCCCGGCACGCTGGCCGATGAATCCGTCCGCAGGAAATTCCGCAAGGAAGCTTTGGCCCTCGCCCAGTTAAATCATCCCAATATCGAGACGATCTACGAGTCTGCCGACCAAGATGGCGTCGATTTCCTGGTGATGGAGCTGATTCCGGGGCACGCGCTCAACGACAAGATCAAAGCAGGTGCTCTCCCGCTTGCAGAAGTCGCGCGCCTGGGCATTCAACTTGCCGACGGTCTGGCCGCCGCGCATGACCGCGGAATCATTCACTGCGATCTTAAGCCCCACAACCTTATCCTCACCCCAGACGGCCGCCTCAAGATTCTGGACTTCGGCCTGGCCCGGCGCGTCCGTCCCGAAATCAGCGGCGACCTAACTCGGAGTATCACCGTCGAAACCGGGCCGGTTGCTGGAACCGTGCCGTACATGTCGCCGGAACAATTGACCGGCCAAAGCACCGACGCGCGCAGCGACATTTTTTCCGCCGGCGCGGTGCTCTACGAATTGGCCACCGGCCAGCGCGCTTTTCCGCAGACCCAAGGTCCACAGCTTATGGGCGCAATCCAGCATCAAGACCCGGCACCCGCGGTTGGGCTGAACCCGCGCATTTCGCCAGGACTGGACGCGGTGATGCGTAAGGCGCTGGACAAGACGCCTTCGCGGCGATATCAGACCGCCAGAGAACTGCGTGCAGCGCTCGAGAGCCTTAGCGTCGGAACCGGCGCGGGCGCTGGCATCAGCGCCGGATCAGGTTCCTCGATCCCCGGCATCGACAGCGCTTCCCTTTCCGCCGCTGCGAGGTGGGGGGTTGCTTTGGGAGTGGCCGTTTTGCTCGCCGTCGGCGCGGCCGTCGGACTCAACCTCGGAGGCCTGCGCAACCGCCTGGCGCGCTCCCACAGCGCCGCCCCCGGCACCGTGAACGTTTCGGCTACCGCAATTCCGGTTCGACCGGCGCAAATTCGTCCGGCAGTGGCCGTCCTCGGCTTCAAGAATTTGTCCGGGCGCGCCGACGAAGCCTGGCTTTCCACAGCGCTCTCCGAGATGCTCACCACCGAAGTGGGCGCGGGCGAAAAACTTCGCACTATCCCCGGCGAAAACATCGCGCGGATGAAGATGAATCTTTCTCTGGTCGACGCGGATAGCTACGGCGCCGACACTCTGCACAAGATTCGCGCCAGCATTGGAAGCGACTACGTCTTGCTGGGGTCCTATCTCGCGCTGGGCAACGGGCAGGTTCGCCTGGATCTGCGTCTGGAAAATGCCTCCACCGGTGAGTTGCTCAGCTCGATGTCTGCCCAGGGCAGCGAAGTGCAAATCGCCAATCTGGTGGCGCGTGTGGGCGTCGAGGTGCGCAGAAAGCTGGGCGCCGGAGAAATCACTCCCCAGGATTCTGAAATGATTGAGGCTACCGTACCCTCCGACCCGCGGGCCGCGCAGGCCTACGCTGACGCACTCAACCGCATGCGCAACTTTGACACCCCGGGGGCAAAGCCGCTGCTCGAGCAAGTGATCAAATTGCAGCCGCACTTCGCGCTGGCCCATCTGACCATGGCCAGGGCGTGGAAAAATTTGGGTTACCAGGTACGCTCGAAGGCTGAATCGAAAGTGGCCTTCGACCTGTCTTCCTCGCTGCCCCGTGCCGAACGGCTCTCGATCGAGGGCGCTTACTACGAATCCATCAGTGATCGCGACAAGGCCATCGAAATTTATAAGTCACTCTGGAATTTCTATGCCGACGAAATCGCCCCCGGCATCGCTCTGGTCGAGGCGCAACTCGGGGCCGCGCAATTCAAAAACGCGCAGGCCACCATCGATGCTTTGCGCAAGCTTCCCGCCTCCGGTATGGAAACCGTGCAGATTGATATCGACGACGCCCGCGTGGCGCAGGGAGAGGGCGATTTCAAGCGGGAGATCGAAATCACCCATCGCAACCTCGAACGGGCTCGGGCCCTGGACGCTCGCACGCTGGAAGCCGACATGCTCTACATGGAATCGCGCCCGCTGGAGATGCTCGGCGATCTGAAGGCGGGGCAAAAGGCCTGTGAACAGGCACGGGATATCTACGCTGCAATCGGCAATCTAGGCGGTGCGGCGAAAGCGGAAACTTGCGCGGCGAACATGGTGGCCGATCAGGGCGACAATACATCCGCGCGCCGCATGTACGATCACGCCCTGGCAGTCGATCAAAAAATCGGCGACAGAGAAGGCCAGGCCGTCAACCTTCACAACATCTCGATTGTGCTGCACGACCAGGGCGAGTTGCTGAAGGCGAAGAAAATGATTGAAGACTCGCTGGCGATCGACCGCGAAATCGACAACAAGGTGGGCATCACACAGAATCTAAACAGTCTTGGCAACCTCGCTTCCAATCTTGGCGATACGTCCGGCGCGGAAAAAGTGTTCCGCGAAGGCCTGGCCATGGCAAAGGATACTGGCGATCGTTCCTTAGAGGCGCTGATTTCCAATAATCTCGCCGGCATCTTGTACGCATACGGCAATGACGCTGGCGCGCAAGCAATGTACGAGAACGCTGAGGCGATTTACAGGCGATCGGGGCAAAAAGATGGAATCGCCATGGCGGCCAATAATCTCGGCGATGTCCACGCGGAGCAGGGCGATCTGGAAGGAGGGAAAATCCACGTGCAGGAATCGCTCACCCTTTCCACCGAGTCCGGCAACAAAGAGAACATCGCGCAAGCCGCTCTCAGCATGGGCCAAATCCTGCGCGAACAGGGCGACCTTGCCGGCGCGCACAAATTCTACGATCAGTCGTTAGCAATCCGCACCGAACTCGGAGATAACACCGCCGTCGCCGAAACCGACGTGAGCATCGCCGATTTGGATAACGCCGAAGGCAATTACGCCGCTGGCCGCGCCCTGGCAAGCAAAGCTGCCGCCGAAGCCCATCACGAGAAGGCTGCTGATCTAGAAGCCGGAGCTCTGGCGATCCTCACCCAAGCGTCGCTCGGCCTCAACAAGATTTCCGACGCGCAGAGCAGCGCGGCAAGAGCTGCCGCTCTCGCAAAAGCGAGCCAAGAACGGCACGTCATTGCGACCGTTCAAATCGCCCAGGCGCGAGTAGCCGCAGCCACAGGAAAGCCCGAAGATGCCGTAAAGAGTCTGCAAGCGGTGCTCGCCGATACGACCCGCCTTGGCCTGGTCGCATTTCAAATGGAGGCACGCCTGGCTTTGGGTGAAGTGCAAATCAAATCTGCGAAGGCCGCCGCTGCGGGTCAGGAAACGCTAAGTACACTGGAAAAGGACGCCACCGCCAAGGGCTTCCTGCTCCTAGCCCACCGCGCCCACGCCGCCGCAGGCGCAGGCGCAACGCAGAAGTTTGGCTGATTCGGCGCGATCGCGGCGAATTCCTTATTCGGAGACCCGTAGCAGGACGACGCCGTGACCGGGCACTTGAACCTGGTAGGGACCGGTGACCGGGCCCAGGTCCTTGGCCTGCCAGACGTCGCGCGCTTTGACGCGTCCTTTGAAACCGAGTTCGTGGAAATCCACTTGCATATCCAGTGGGCCATGTTGCCGGTTAAAGAGCCCGACGGCCTTTGAGCCGTCCGCGAGTGGGCGCACCCAAGTTTCCATGGGGCCCTCGGCCGAAAAACGGTCGCCTTGCTTTCCGGCAGGATCCTGATCGATCGCGATAACCTCTCGATTGGTAAGCAGCGCGAGGGTCTCAGGGCTCATTGTGGTCAGGTCGTTTCCGGATAGCAGCGGTGCGGCGAGGATGGCCCAAAGGCTCATGTGCGTCCTATATTCGTCGGCGTTCATCCCGCCGTTGCCTACTTCCAACATGTCCGGATCATTCCAGTGGCCCGGGCCAGCGAATTTCGCCAGGCCCGCCTGTCCGAATCCGATGTCGGCCATCCGAGTGTAGGTGTCGTTAATGTCGCCGGTGGTTCGCCAGGCGTTGCCGCCGACCGAAGCGCCCCACCGCCAAACGGCGTTGTCGCCGTACTGGCAGAGGCTGTAGAGGATCGGGCGGCCGGTTTTGCGCAGCGCATCGCGCATCTTCACATAGGCATCGAACATCATTTGGTTCGCGGCTTCGGGCGATCCTGCATTTTTCATATTTTCGCGCAAGCCGCACAGATCGTATTTCAAGTAATCCATTCCCCATGCCGCGTAGGTCTGCGCATCCTGCTCTTCGTGGCCCAAGCTTCCTTCGAATTTCGCGCATGTTGTTGGGCCAGGGGAAGAATAAATGCCGATCTTTAGTCCTTTACTGTGAACGTAGTCGGCCAGCGCCTTCATATCGGGAAATTTGCCGTTGGGATAAATAACACCTTGCGCGTCGCGCTCGCCCTGCCAGGTGTCGTCTATGTTGATGTAGACGTAACCGGCGTCTCGCATGCCGGTGGTAACCATGGCATCCGCCTGCGCGCGAATCGTGGCGTCGTCCACTTTCCTGGCAAAGTGATTCCAACTATTCCAGCCCATCGGCGGAGTGGCCGCTACGCTCGGCGATTGGGCATGAGTGGGCAACACAATGGAGAAACACAAAATTCCGGCAAGAAAGAAATTCATGAAATTGAATTTGCGGCGCGATCGAGAAATCATAGTTCCATGCCTCCATGCAAACGAGCCCTGCGCGGGAGTACGAGAGACGCGGTGCGGGGATTGCTGCGCCCCATGCCAGCGGACGGGAAAGTATCGAGGAATAGCTTTTCGCCTTTTGCACATAAAACGTCGTTCTTGTAGCTATTCGGCGAATTTCGGTCTTTTGTTTTCATATACATCGAAGGGGGTTGCCCTGCGCAGACGTTTTTCAGATATTTGTTCCCTTTTGCTGCTGCGTTGCTTTCCCGGCTTCGGCTCTGCGCTCGCATGCCTCCGCGAGGCTAGCATTTTGCTCCCACGGAAAAAAGGGATCATTCCTGTGGATGGACGGCCTTCCTACAAAAATCTGAGCCTTAGCTTCTGGCGGGTGGCCCACCCGCTGAGTGTTGCTCACTTCCGAGTTCCCGTGTCTCGGTGCTCGGTGGAGGTCTGAGCTACTCGCGCATTCTTGGGAGCGACATGAATTTTTTTCTTTGGCGCTGCGGGAGCGGTCGTCAGGGTCCCGACCCTTGAATGCGACTTGTGGGCAAGCGCATTTCCACTGATAAGTGCGTGGAACCGTAGAAGCGGAAGTCGAAATCCTACCGTGAACATCCGCCGGCAACTGATAAAACCACGGCCTCCAACTAGCGTACCGCTAGTCGAAGAATGCGGATTGGGCGGGCACATTTTCGGGATCGCGAAAGTTGCTGAGGCCAACACCTACCAGGCGGAAGCGCTGTTTCGCGCTTAGCTCCACTTTTTCCCGCAGCGAGAGGGCCATGCCGGTCAATTCTTCGCACGAGGACGGAGGGCAGGGTGGCGTGTGGCTGCGCGTGAGGATGCGGAACTCGCTGGTCTTTAGTTTGAGGACCACGGTGCGAGCGATGCGCGATTCCTGGCGCGCGGCGGCCCAGACTTTCTGGGCGAGCCGGCATATCACCTGGTCGGTTTCTTTGAGCGGGACGTCGCGCTCGAAGGTGTCTTCCGCGGAGATGGATTGCGTCGGCCGGTCCGGGACAACTTGGCTATCGTCGATGCCTCGAGCCAGTTGGTAGAGGCGCAGGCCATGACGGCCAAAGTGGGCCTGGAGCATGGATGCGTCCGCCGCTCGCAAGTCTCCCACGGTCTGGATGCGAAGTTTCTCGAGCCTTCCTTGAGTCACTTTGCCGACGCCCGGGAGGCGTCCGACAGGCAGTGGCGTGAGAAAGCTTTGCACATCATCGGGCTGGATCACGAAGAGCCCATCGGGTTTGCGCCAGTCCGAGGCGATCTTTGCCAGAAATTTATTCGGGGCTACGCCGGCAGACGCGGTGAGATTTAGTTCCTCGCGGATTTCCTTGCGAATTGCGCGCGCCACCCGGGTGGCGGTGAGCAGGCCGGTCTTGTTTTCGGTAACGTCCAGGTAGGCCTCGTCCAACGACAACGGCTCGATCAAGTCGGTATGGCGTTTGAATATGTCGCGGACCAAACGCGAGACCGCTCGATAGCGCGGAAAGTCGGGAGGGACAAAAATCGCATTGGGGCACAAGCGCTCGGCGGTAATTGCGGGCATGGCGGAACGAACCCCGAAGCGCCGAACTTCATAGGAAGCAGCGCAGACCACGGAACGCTTGCCCAGCCAGGCGACAATGACGGGTTGGCCGCGAAGCGCGGGATCATCGCGCTGTTCGACGGATGCGTAGAATGCGTCCATGTCGACATGAATGATTTTGCGGACGCTCATTTATATATCCTGGTGCTTCACGCACGGGGCAGCAGCATTACTCGGGCCGTAGCGCCCGCAGCATATCATTTTCCCCTTTTGTTCGCCTACGCCATATGCGATTTGAAACCATGGAAACCTCCCACAACCAGGAATGGTTGTGCCACCGCTTCTAGACCGGCGATAGAATGCCGAGTGTTTTCGATGTCGAGAAAGAAGATTGCGTTTCTTGATGAACTCGCGGCAACGGCTAAGGCAATTGCAACGGCAACGGCGAGAGAACCCAGCTGTGAAGTCGACACCTGGGGCACCCCGCCGCCTTCGGCGGACCGTTGCAACGGCTAAGGCAAATGCAACGGCAAGGGCAAACAACGGAGAAAGAAACCCACGCGCCTTCGGAGGAACCATGGCTGAATCTAATCTGACCACCCTCTTCGTTGAGTTCTCCCGCTCGAAGCTGATCGAGCAGTATTGGCCTCGGCTGCGCGGCTGCGTGGAATCACTGCCTGACGACCGTGTGTGGTGGCGACCCAATGAGGCCAGCAATAGCATCGGCAATTTGATTTTGCACCTGAACGGAAACGTCCGGCAGTGGCTGGTCGCGCCGTTTAAACATTGGGAAGATACTCGCGACCGGCCCGGTGAATTCTCCGAGCGGCAGTTGATCCCCGCTGCTGCGCTCTTGGAGAAACTCGGCGCAACCATGTCGGACGCTGCAGACGTCCTCGCGCGGCTGACCGAAGCCGACCTGCTCGCCACCCTGCACATCCAGGGCTACACGGTCACCGGTTTAGGCGCGGTTTACCAGGTGGTGGAGCACTTCGGAATGCACTACGGGCAAATTCTTTTTATCACCAAGCTGGTGCGCGGCGAAAACCTAGGATTTCACCGCGAACTGGATACAACCGGCCGGCGACCCTGAATTCCGGCGAACTGAGCCGGTTGCCAGCCCATCCGATTCCGGGCGGATAGGCCGCCGTTTCCTCCGTCTCATCTGCCAAAGTTAAGAGAGGCGATCCAGCCGGTTGGTTGCCGCAAGCTTGCCATACCACAGCCCTGAGTCCTTCACGGTGCGCTTCTGGTCGCGAAAGTCCACATAGGTAAGACCGTAGCGTTGGCTATAGCCATCGGCCCATTCGAAGTTGTCGAGCAGGCTCCAGGCATGAAACGCGCGGACGTTGGCGCCGTCGGCGATGGCACGCGCTAACTCCGCTAGTTCGTCACGAAAGAATTCGATGCGACGAATGTCGGGAACCTGTCCACTCGCCTTCTCGTACGGAGTATCCAGATAGCTGCACCCGCTCTCGGTAATCTCGATGATGGGCTTGTTGTACTCGCGGGTGATCTGCATTACCAAGTCATAGATGCCATGCGGCCATATCTCCAGGCCCGCATCGGTCAAGGATCCTTCGCTAGGCATTACGGCACTGAAGCGAGTGTAGGGATCGCGGCCAGCGGAAGTGTCTTCGATCTCGGTACCGAAACTCGCATTACTGGCCGAATGAGCTGCGCCACGGGCATCGGACACGATTCGCCGAGTGTAATAATGGAAGCCGATCCAGTCGAGCGGCGCTTTCATGATCTGTTCATCGCCGTCACGGAATCCCATCGCCTCGAACGGTGTCTCCCCAACAAATGCCTTGGGATACCTGCCGTGAATCGCAGTCTCGAGAAAATAGACATTGTTCATGGCGTGATAGCGCGCGGCGGCGGCGCGATCGGCTTCGCTGTCGGTCTTTGGATAAGCAGGAGCCATGCCGTAAGCGCTGCCGACGGTGGCGTTTGAGGATGCGCCTTTGATGGCCCGGAATGCTTGGCCCTGCGCGAGGTTGACGGTGTGAGCCGCCTTCAGAAAGTCAGTGTAATTGGACCGGCCAGGAGGGAAAACGCCGACTCCGTAACCAAGGTAGGTAAAGGACCAGGGCATGTTAAATGGCGCCCAGACCGTGACACGGTCCCCCAGATGCTTAGCCAGGATTCCAGCGTAATCGGCGAAGTAACCAGCGAGGTCGCGGTTGGGCCAGCCGCCACGGTCTTCGAGTGCTTGGGGTAGGTCCCAGTGGTAAAGGGTGCAGAAGGGGCGAATGCCGGCTTCGAGCAAGGTGTCCACGACCCGGCTGTAGTGATCGAGACCTTTCTGGTTGGCTGCGCCCAACCCGGTAGGCTGAACGCGCGGCCACGAGATCGAGAAGCGGTAACTCTTCTGGTTGAGACTCTTCAAAAGGGCGATATCCTGCGCGTAGAGATGGTACTGATCGCAGGCACGGTCGCCAGTCGCGCCACCTTTCACCTTGCCGACGGTGTGCGAAAAGCGGTCCCATATGGATTCGCCCTTGCCGTCCTCGTTCCACGCACCCTCCACTTGGTACGAAGCCGTAGCCATGCCCCAGAAGAATCCGTCAGGAAAATGTGCGCCGGAGCCATCGGTGGCCGGTGATGCCATCGGCGAGGCGGTAGACGGTGAGTTCAATCCAGAACTACGCGGCGCGAGCAGAGCGCTACCGCCAAGGGCCAAAGAGCTGGCAAGAAAGCTTCGGCGATCGATCAAGTCTAGTCCTCCATCGACGTTGTCGTACCCGGTTTTACAATTGTAACCTTGACACTACTTAGGGCATCGAAGTAAAGGGAAAGCATGCTGTTCGCTAGGGAGCACTGCGCTATGGTAACCAGATATTCGCGAGGGCCGTCACAGTACCTGCAGCTCACCCCGTGTGCCGCCAGATCTCAGGAGATGGCCAGCAGTGGAAGATAGAGGAGATTCAGGAACATGAACATTTTCGAACGTGCCGCCGGATTTTCATGGGCTCGATTGGGCAAGCAGATTTTCGTTTCCCTGTTGTCGTTGGGTCTTTTGTTGGCCACATTGCCTCCAAACTTGGTGGCCAATCAAGACGCGCCAGCCCCGCCACCGGCCGCGGCGGCGCCCCCATACACGCAGCAGGGTCCCGAGGAGTTGCAGCGGCTGGTAGCGCCGATTGCGCTGTATCCCGACTCACTGGTGGCGCAGATCCTGGCGGCATCCACATTTCCTGAGCAAGTGGTGGAGGCGGACCGATGGGTGCAAGCGCATCCTGATTTGAAAGGCGAGGCGCTGGGTCAAGCTGTGGACCAACAACCTTGGGACCCCAGCGTCAAAGCGCTCACTGCGTTTCCATCGGTCCTTGGAAATATGGACAAGAACCTCTCGTGGACTTCATCGCTCGGCGACGCCTACTACAACCAGCAAAGCGAAGTGATGGATGCGGTACAGGTGATGCGCCAGAAGGCGCAACAAGCGGGCAATCTGAAGAGCACGCCGCAGCAAACCGTGGAAAATCAAGGCGCCACCATCGCGATTGAGCCGGTGGACCCCAACGTTGTTTACGTGCCCGCCTATGATCCGTGGCTAATTTACGGATATCCCATCGTCGGGTGGCCGGGGTGGTATCCCTACCCCGGAATCTGGTACGAAGGCCCTTACCTCTCGTTCGGAGTCGGTTTCGGAATCGGCTTCTTCGGCGGATTCGGATGGGGCTGGGGTCATTGGGGTTTCAATTGGCATGATCGCTACGCAATTTATAACCACAACCGGTACTATTCCCGGAGCAACACCTTCTACAACCGCGGCAATTTTTATGGTGGCAGCACTTTTCGTGGCGGCGCTTACGGCGGAGCTCGCATCAGCGGAGGGTTTAGGCCGTTTAACGGGGACAACCGAGCTGCGCGAGGCTACGCTGCACCCCGCGGGCAGAGCGGCGTCCGCTCTGGCGCTTTCAGCGGCTACGATCACGGCGGACAGGCGAGGAGCTTTTCCTCGCGCGGCAGCGCCAGTTTCGGTGGTGGTGGCGGCGGATTCCGCGGTGGCGGTGGCGGCAGGCATCGGTGATCGGGGTTTCGATATGTTCCTGGGAAAACTGTGAAATCCAGACTTGGAGAGAAGCGATATGCAACGAACGAAGGTGAGCTTCAACAGATTTCAGTGGGCCAATTTGCTTAAGTTAGCCGCGGCAGCGATCCTCTTGGCGGGGTGCTTTCCGGCCCGTTCCATGGCCCAGCAAGCAGGCCAGAAAACATTTTCGTCCGCGGAAGAGGCGAGCCAAGCGCTGGTTACCGCAGCGCAGAGCAACGACGAAAAAGCGATGCTCGAAATTCTCGGTCCAGACGGAAAGCAAATCGTGTCGTCGGGAGACGAAGCCGAGGACGCCGAAAGCCGCGCTAATTTCGTACAGAAATATCAGCAAATGCACCGTCTGGTAAAAGAACCGGGTGGGACCATGTTGTATATCGGCGCCGAGAATTGGCCCACGCCCATACCGCTGGTGAGCAAAGGCAGCGCGTGGTATTTCGACACCGAAGCGGGCAAGAAAGAAATTCTGTTCCGGCGAGTGGGGCGGAACGAAATATCGACGATACGCGTGTGCCAGGAATTGGTGGCGGCGGAAAAGGAATACTACTCGACGCACCAAAACCAGTACGCCCAGAAAATCTTCAGCGACGAAGGGCAGCACAACGGCCTTTATTGGAAAGTTGCCGAGGGCGAACCGCAGAGCCCCATCGGCCCGCTGGTAGCGTCGGCCGTGGCGGAAGGCTATACCAAGGACCAGGGCGGAGCTCCGACCCCTTACCGTGGCTACTACTATCACATTCTAGTGGGTCAACATGGCCCGGGCGGCGCGAAGAGTTACATCGTCAACGGCAAAATGACCGAGGGCTTTGCTTTCGTAGCGTATCCGGCGGAATACAGGTCATCCGGGGTGATGACCTTCATCGTTGACGCGGATGGTGTGGTGTACCAGAAGGATCTGGGCAAAAAAACCGATGTGATCGCCAAGGCCATGAAGGAATACAACACCAAGTCCGGTTGGCAAAAGACGGAAGACGTACAAGAGGAGACTGCCAGCGGGCAGGAACCTAAGTAGTGGCCAAGACCGCTACATCCAGCGGACCCAACCAAAAAGCAATCCAGTACCACTAAAAAAGCGATTCAGTACCGGCCTGCCAGGAAACTAAGCCATGAAACCGATGTTGAACAAGACGATTCTGCTTCTAAGTTCCGATCCGATTGGGCGCCCGGTTCTTCAGGAAGTGCTGGAGAACGCCGGATATTCGGTTTTTCCGGCCGCTGATTTAGGAGAGGCGGTTGACTCGCTGAAGAAGGCTACCCCGGACCTGCTCATCGTCCGCGCTTACATTGAGGACATTCCGGGCTATGACGCGGCGACCTTTCTGCGTACCAAGTTACCGGGTCTACGCGTTCTTATGGTAAGCGGCTTCATCGACGATGATCGGGTTCAGTATCGGATGGCCTTGGAAGGCTTTGAAGTCTTCCCGAGACCATTTACCGCGGCCGGGCTTCTCGAAAAAGTGAAAGAGGTACTGCATAAGGTTGCCCCCAAGAAATGAGGGTCGCTACGATTCTGAATCGCGTGCTTTAGGGCCGGCCCGCAGGCATACGAGAAATCCGATTGCGAAATACCAGAATGGCAGGATGATCCCTCATCCTCGCTCTTACTACACTTGAGAGCTGGGTTCCCAGCCCGTACCCGGTGCGACCTACAATCGGGAGGATAGTGTGGGGATCGATCTTTCCAACGCATGGAAAAGCGGCTTCAAGATTATCAATTACGCGATTTCGCTTTTGCCGAACATTGTTATTGCGGTCGTGATTTTCGGTCTGTTTCTTATTCTTGCGTCCGCAGCCAAGTCTCTGGTCCGGCGCTTCAGCCAGCGGCGGCGCACTCGTCAAAGTATTGGATTGTTGTTGGGTCAGCTAACTCACGTTACCGTTGTTGTTTTGGGATTTCTGATCGCATTTTCCACTGTCGCGCCTTCCTTTCGCGCCGGCGACTTGGTGCGAATGCTTGGCATTGGCAGCGTGGCGATAGGTTTTGCCTTCCAGAATATTCTGCAGAATTTCCTGGCCGGGATTTTGCTGCTGTTGCAGGAGCCCTTTCAGTTAGGCGACTGGATCACCATCACCGGCTTTGAAGGTCAAGTGGAAGACATTCAAGCGCGCGCGACCGTAATTCGTACTTCTGAGGGCAACCGCATCATAATCCCCAACGCTGTACTTTTCACTAACCCAGTAGTGGTATCTCATGCCGCAGCGAAAAAACCGGAGCCCGCTCCGCCACCGCCTGTCGCGGAACACGCTGGGCAGCACGCTTGAACTAACGGCTTTCTTACACCAAGCGTAGGGGCGGCCCCGCTGCCGCATCGGTATGCTGCCAACTGCTTTATTCAACCGGCGATTTGGCCGGCGGGCGGGAGACTTTGCCTTCGTAAGCTTCTTCTATGCTCACGCCGTTGTTTTGCAGCGTTAGCCCTACGGCGCGCTGCAGGGCGGTTTTGGCCTTTGCGTAGACTCCCAAGGCGGCTAGCTCGGCGGAGCGGCCCTGGGCCAAGTCGCGCTGGTACCGAATTAGGACGTGGGCGGTGTCGGCTCCTGGGTCGAACCTGGCTTGTTCTACGTTCAGCGCTTGCTCCGGCAGCTTGCGTGCTTCGACTGCGGCCTTATACGCAGTCCTTTCTTGTTCTACGGCGATGTAGGCATTCCCGACCTGCGAACGGACTTGGCTATCCAGCTGCGCCATGCGCACATCCGCTACCATCGGATTGCTAGCAGAGTTATGAATGTCAATTTGACCTTTATCCGTTTGCGCATGTCCATTCGTCCTGGTTGGGCTTGCCAAGTGGGAATCATCATCGCTTCACCACCAGCGTGAACGTTGTGGATACATGTTGGGCTCCGCTGCTGTCCGAGCGATATCGAGCGATACCCCTGGCAACATGGCGTTCGCATCGTCGGGAACTTAGAATCTGTCACTTGCTCGGGGCTCTCCGATTCCCGCCCTCTCCGCCGTATTATTTTCCGACTGCGGAAGTTTCCGGCATCGATCTGCCGAAACGTTTTGGTTCCGACTTTATGCGCATTCTAGTAAGCTAGTCATTTGCGAAACTCATTTACTCCGGTTCTGAAGAGCGGCCCGAGCAGGACTCGGTTGAAGCCGAGGACAAAACGTGGGAAGCGCCACGTTACGATCCGCGACGTGGCCAAGGTGGCGGGAACCTCGGTTTCCACGATTTCCGCGGCACTTAACAATTCCGACTACGTCAGCGCCAAGATGCGTAGCCGCATTGAGGAGGCCACCAAGGCACTGCGGTATTGCCCGAACGACCTCGCGCGGGGCCTTCGCCTTCAGAAAACTCACTCCATCGCAATTGTTGTTCCGGACCTGTCGAATAATTTTTACATCGAGCTGGTGCGGGGCGCGAAAGACTATTCTGCGTCCGCGAATTTCACCGTGCTGATCGGCGATTCCAGAGAAAGTTGGGAGGAAGAGCGCAATTACCTGGACTCCTTTCACCGGCGCCGCGTGGACGGCGTGGTGCGCGTCCCGGCCATAAACGCGGTCGGTGGAAAAGCTAGAGCCATGCTGGGAAATCTTCCGGTGGTCTACGCGGACCGTTACCCGCTGGTGCGCGACCCATATATCGGGAGAGTGGGGGTGGACAACACACGTGCGGCGGAAAGCGCCACCCGCTACCTGCTGAGCCTGGGACACCGCGACATCGGAGTCATTGCCGGCGACGCTTCCAGCGGAACCTCGGCAGACAGGCTGCAAGGATTTATGAGCGCGATTCGAAGCGCGAAGATCCGCCCCGACCGGTCAATGGTTCATGCCGGGCACAACGACATGGAGAGCGGACACCTGCATGCGATGCAGCTCTTGACGGGGGGGCGACGCCCCACCGCAATTTTCTGCACCAACAACATGATGGCGTTGGGCGCGCTGGCCGCCATTCAAGAAATCGGCCTGGAGTGCCCCGAGGAAGTGAGCCTGCTGGGATTCGACGATTTCTATTGGGCGACGCTGCTGCGGCCGAGACTCACGGTGGTGCGCCAGCCCGCGAGAGAAATAGGAATGATTGCGGCGCGGCTCCTGATCGATCACATCGAAGGGCGCGTAAGCATTCCTACGCCGGCCGTCCTCACCACGCAACTCATCGTGCGAGACTCCTGCTGTCCACCGCGAAAAAGCTAATTCAGAGTCGCAGGATTCAGGCCATTCGACAAGTTCATTGGAATCGGCGAAGCTAAACTGCAATTAGCCACTTGGATTCTAGAGTTCGCGGGCTTGCTCAAAAGGCCATAATTTGCCCGCCTTGGCGCGAAGAAAGTACGCGGCAATTCCCAACAACAAAAGAATAACGGCCGTGCCAAGATTCTGGCGCTGTTCCGGGGTGGCCGCGACAAATATCCACCCGAGTAGCGCAATGAGCGCAGGGATTGGATATAGCCACATGCCGTAAGGACGCGTGATTTCCTTTCGATATTTGCGGATGGCGAATAGAGCGACGATCTGCGGGATGAACTGGAAAACAATCTGAATAATCATCAAAGCGGAGAGCAACCGCTCCAGCGAAAACCAGCAGAGTGGAATAGCCAGCGCGGTGGTGGCGAGAAGTGAAACGGTGGGGAACCGGCCGGTGGGATGGACACGGCCGAACACCTTAAAAAAATTTCCCTCCGCGCCAGCAGCGTAGAGGATTCGAGTGAGCCCCAGGATCAAACTGAAAATGCCCCCGAGGGTCGCGACAAGGATGAGGCAGGTCATCACCGCGGCGGCGCGTGAACCGTACAACTTACCGATGAACTGGGACACCACCGCGTGAGAAACGGCAGCGTCGCGCCACGGAATGGTACCGATGATCACCACGCTCATTAGCAAGTACAGGACCGCGACGATCAACACCGAGAACACAATCGCCCGGGGAATATTCTTCCCGGGATTTTTCACTTCGCCTCCGAGGTAGGTGATGTTGTTGTACCCGCCGTAGTTATACATGGCGAATAGGGTAGCTGCGGCCAACCCATAGAAAAACGACCGGGAGAGATGAAACGCTCCCGGCGGAAAATCGAACGCCATTTTGGTGTTGATGTGAATTACGCCAGCCACGATTACCCACAACATCGCCACCAGCACCACTGCCAACATGGCCACCGAGTAACGTCCGACGGTTTGGATGGGACGGTACAACAGGAACGCCATTAACAGGCAAACTGATGCGGCGACCGCGCCGACGCCAAAGTGGCTTAGTCCGGGAACGAAATACTGCGAATAATCAGCAAAACCAACACAGGCTGCGGAGATCGAAAGCGGACCGACAAAAATCGTTTCCCAGAGGAAAAGAAAAGAAAATAGATGGCCCCAGGTGCGGGCGTTGAACGCTTCGCGAAAATAAATGTAGGCCCCGCCGGCGCCCGGCATCGCCGCTCCCAATTCCGCGTAGACCATGCCATCGCAAACGGAAAACAATGCGCCGAGAAACCAACCGAGCACCGCCTGCGGCCCACCCATGGCGGAAAGAATCACCCCGATGGTAATGAAGGGGCCGATGCCAATCATCTCCAGCATGTTTACCGAGGTGGATTGAACCAGGCCCATGCCACGAAGAAGTTTTTCGGAAGGCCCGGCAATCTCGGAGGGAAGATGCGGTTCGGAGTTTTCGGCCAAGTCGAGCGTCCTGGAAAAGCGCTAAATCGATGATCGATGGCGCACTATAGCAGCGCGCTTTGCCGCAAACAAGGGCAGAACCACGGCGGTACCGAAACGTTTTGGCACATTATAGCCTGCGCGACGTTCGGGGGCCGCGCCGGAACTTTCCTCCGCTGGTGAGGAAGCCTGCGTGGACAAGGCGCGGGAACTTACGCTAACCTGCGAGCGATTTCGAGCACGAGGATAAAAGGGGCCGGAAAAGCGATAACCATGAGCAAAGCGGACATAATATTGCGATCATTCCTTAGCGCCGGCGCTTGCTTGGTCTTTTTACTCGCTGCTGGTCTTGCCGCGCGGCAGAATCAATCTTCGACGCAAACCTACCCAGCTCAATCCTCCGGAGCGATCGCCGAGGCGCGAGCCTCTCTCGCGCGCGGGGACGCCGAAGACGCAATCCGGATCCTCTCGAGCTACCTTCAATCCCGGCCAAAGGACCCTGCCGCGTGGGTATTGCTGGGGGCAGCATATGCGAGCAGCGGGCAAAACGATCGCGCCGCGGAAGTGCTGCAAAGCGTTGTGCAATCTACACCTGACGACTACACTGCTCTCGCAGCACTCGGCGAGATCTACGAGCGGGAAGGCCAACCCGATAAAGCGGAACCGATGCTGGCGCGCGCGGCGAGAAGCAGCCAGAGCAGCCCGCAGATTCGCATAGAGTGGGCCGGCGTTCTGGCTCGCCTTCACCGGTATAAGGAAGCCCAAAGCGCTTTGACCGGCGTCTCGCCGCCCACCAGGCCCGAACAACGCCTCGCATTTCACAGGCTGAAAGCTTCGCTGGCGCTGGGGCTGGGAAATCCTTCGGGCGCCGCTGAGGAAATGGAAAAAGCTCTTGCCTTGAATCCGGCGGACTCCCAGCTGGCCATGGCCGCGGCGGTGGCCGAGCTGCAAGCGAAAAACTGGCAACGCGCCGCAAGCTTGACGGAGCCGCTGTTTGCGCGCACCCACGATCCCCAAATCGGCCTGGTTTGTCTGGAAGCGCAATTGGCAATGCATGCCGATTTCCACCAGACACTGCAGTTGCTTCGCTCGACGCGACTGGCCCCCACAAATGAATTGGCTTTTCGGCAGCGCCTGGCGGAGCTTTTAGTCTCTCACGGGTACTTCTCCGACGCGGTTGAAGAGTTTCGCGCCGCGGCTGATCTCGATCCAAATCAACCGGAATCGCAGTTCAACCTGGCTCTGGTTCAGTTTCGTGCGGGCCTGTTCGACGATGCGTTGGCGAGCGCGAACAGGTGCAAGGAGCTTGGTGACAGCGCCGAGATTGAAGATCTGCTCGGCGATATTCAGGAGGCCCGCGGGGACAACCTGGCTGCGGTGAAGAGTTATCAGGCCGCCGTGCTGCTCGCTCCGAGCGAGGAAAAGTATCGCCTGTCGCTGGCGGTCGAATTCGTCCGGCACGAAAACTACGATGCGGCCAAGGTGGTTCTTAAGCAGGCGGAAGAACTGCAGCCGAAGTCATGGCGAATCCAAGTGCTGCGGGGCATGGTTGAATATTTTGCAGGAACCGATGAACAAGCCACCCGGTATCTGCTGCGCGCGGCCGAATTGGCGCCCGAGCCCGGAAGCGCGCTGAAATATTTGGGGGACATCCAGGTGGACCGGCCCTCCGCCCCCGATCCCGACGCGATTGCCAGACTATGTGAATACTCAGACCACCAGCCTAAGGATGGGCAGATGCAGTTCTACTGCGGTGCTTTGCTTTTTCGCCGGGACTCCGGTTCCGGCGACAAGGCCCACTCCGGGGAGTTTCTGAGACGGCTCCGCGCGGCCACTGTCCTTCTTCCGAAAGACGCCTCGCCGCATTGCCAACTGGGAAAAGCGTACCGATGGCTGGGCCAATGGCAAGAAGCGCTTGGCGAATCCCAAATCTGCGCGCGAATGGACCCCGACTCCGCTGAGGCGCACTATCGTCTGGCTCAGATTTATGAGCACGCGGGACAACGGGAGCAGAAGCAAAAGGAAATAAAACTGTACGAGGCCGCCTCAACCCGGGTGGCCGATGAGAACGCTCGCCGCGAGGCAACGATGAAGACGTTTCTGTACGAAATGCAGAAGGATGATTCGGACCCTAAGTAGGCACGGCGCGGCATCCCAGAAGTTTACCCGGTTCTCCGATCTCCGATCGATCAGGGCGTGAACATTACGTTCGTGGGGCTGAGGCGCCGGGAACTCATCGGTGAGGATTCTTCCCGAGGCTAACCATGTTGGCGAAAATGCGGTACGCGCCGGGCACACCCTCGGGCATTTGCCGATAGAAAGCGTAGGCGTTGTAGATGTAAACGCCTTTCCCGTATTTCGCAAAAACCAGTCCGCCTTTTTGAGGAGCCTGGCCGGGATCGTGGGTCTCCAGCAGAGGCTCATACGCTGAGTCCCAGGTTTCCAGGAACTTCGAACCGCGCTCTTCCACCCAGTTAGCAAAATCCTTGCTGGTAATTTTGTTGGGCCAGTTGAAAACGGGATTCGCGGGCGCCAGGATTTCGACCTTGGAATCTTCGTCGGTGACTTCTTCGGGGTTCTCGCCCATTTTGTAGGGATACGGACCGTAATTGTGATCGTATTCCGGGGTGTTGTATTGGACGATCACCACGCCGCCGTTCTTCACATATTCAAGGATGCGGCCATTATTAATTTTGAGATCCTCACGCGCGGCATAGGTGCGCACGCCAAGAATGATGGTGTCGAATTTCGAAAGGTCTCCGTTGGCCAGGTCTTCGGGGCTGAGGAAATGAACGTTGATGCCTAAATTCACGAGGGCCTGTGGCACGTCGTCCCCGGCTCCCACGATGTATCCAATATTAAGGCCGGGCGCGACTTTCACGTCCACTCCGGTGGTTCGGTAAGTGGAAGGACGGTAGAGATTGTATGGACGCAAACCGGGATAGCCGATGGTGTGATATCCCTCTTGGTAATCGTGGCCGTCGTAAGTGGCCACCGCAGTAATGGCGTACGCCTTTTCCATGAGCTTGGCAGGCGTCACGTGAAAGGTCAGCGACTGATCGTCTCCGTCCTTCGCCGTCGAAAATTCCTCTTGCGGCGCGTTCCAGCCATCCGGCAGATCGAGTTTTACGGTTCCCTTTGCGGGACCTTTTGCATTGCTGTGAATGCCCACGGTTACTTCGAATGACTTAGCGTCCAAAGGCACAATGCCGGCCTGCGGCGCGATAGCTACGGAAATGGCCGGACCAGTGATCAGCGGTTCGAGTACGGTGCCCGGTCCGGTGATGCGCTTCACGGATTGAACCACCTGGGCCATTTCGAAGGTCACGCCGTCAAATACGAAATGCAATCTTGCGGATAAGGGGTACGGCGCCAGCGGCAGACCAAGATCTTTTGGTTCCTGGATGTCGTAGTAAGCCTGCTCGATGTTCGGGCGGGTGAAGTAGGGCCGCGTGAAGCTGGCGTTAGACGCGGCGTGAACGGTGAACCGCACATCGGCGGACTGATTCCCTTGGAGAGTGCCTCCCGTTTGCGTGGCCGGATCGATCCTCCAATTTTCGTTCGCAGGAGCTTCCAACACTGCGCTCTGCAGCTCGACCGGAAGACCGGTTGGGTTGGTTGCATGAACTTTCACCCAAAATTCTTGTCCCGGGATGGCCACTTGGAAACTCGGCTGATTTCGGAAGAAGCGCGCAAAGGGCCCGGACGGCTCGTGCGCAGGAGCGAGTGTCGCGAGCACGGAAATGCCCAACGATTGGGCGAGGGCATCTCCGAACTGTGCCTGTTTCACTCTCAATTCGTGCAAAACATCGTACTTGGAATCGTCGGACAGCCCGCTGCTACTCACTTTTTCGATCAACTCGTTGGTGCTCTTCAGGCCCGCGGCTAAAGAGGAAGCGATTGCCTCCGGGTGCTGCGCCTGGAAATCATTCATCGCTTTTTCGACCAGAGAATTGAGGTGCGATAGGCCATCTTTCAGGAAGGCGACGTCACCGCCCGGGGCCAGGCTCGCAATTCCCGCCAAGGAGATGTCCATGCCGTCAAAGAAGGTCGATTCTTTCTCCGCCACGGAGACCAGCGACGCAAACCGGTGATAGTCTCGCATTTCTGCTTCGGCCGGCGGCATGCCGGTGCCACCACTCTGCGATTTCTGGTGGCCAAGACCCACGCGGGAAATCTGCGTGTAGGTCAATCCAATGAGCGGGTTGTATTCGCCTTCCGGAACTTCGACGGAAGCCGTCAACGCGCCTTTAATGACCGTGCCGTCGGTGTAGTTGCGGAATTCGGCCGGGTAAAACTTTCCGTCCGCATAGTCCAAGATGCCTTTGTCAGTGACCGGAGAGAACGGCACGCCGGCGTAATCTTTAAGCGGCTTCCAGGGACGGAGACCCTCTTTGATCTGTTCGGGAAACATGGCCGGGTCGCCGGCCGCGTGGAAGGCCTCCTGGGCCATCTGACCGGCAACCTGGTGATTGCTGTGGCCGTCGGTGCGGCCGCCGACGAAAACGGAAGTGATGATCAGCGGGCGAGTGATGCGAACTACGCGCACTACATCCGCAAGGGTACGGTCGTGACCCCATTTTTCGAGGGACTCTTCCTTGGTCTTGGAAAAGCCGAAGTCAATCATGCGAGTCCAGAACTGTTGCACGCCGTAGTAGCGATCGGCCGCCAGAAGTTCTTCGGTGCGCACCAAACCGAGGGCATCGAAGTAATCCGACGACATAACATTGGCGCCGCCTTCGCCGCGGTTGAGGGTTAAGAGGGTTACTCGGGCACCTTGCCCGCGCGATTCATAGGTCAACATTGCTCCATCTTCGTCGTCGGGATGAGCGGTAACCATCAGCAAGCTGCTGCGAGTGTGCAGTTTCGAAAGAGATTGCCAGAGTCCGGCGGCGCCACGGTCAATCTCGAGCGGGTCGGCCGCCTCTATCGGCGCGGAATCAACAGCGATGGGAGATTGTGCGATCATCGGAAGCGATCGAAACAGAAAAGGCAGCGCGCAGCCCAGCGCGATTGCCGCGGGAAGTATCTTGCTGAATCGTGATGGCATTTCCCCTCCTACCCCTGCTGCCGGGTATGCCGCGGACACTGAGTTGAAGATCCGCTTGGCAAACTATCAGGCTCTTGCAAGGCATCGAGGCGAGACAAGGATCGTCGTCGAGGCCTCCGCGTTTTTCGCCGGGAGCAACGGCATTGTACGTCCGCAGGGAGTGATGTCAACAGAAATACCAAAACGTTCTGGTATCGGTGGACATTGACGATTTGCCAGACCTGAACACCTGGAAACATGTGAAATCTATTCACAACAAGAGGTTTTTGAAAAATTCCCTTGACAACTATTTTTTCGGATGTTAGTTCTCAACGTATCGATACCGAATCGTTTCGGCACGCTTAAGGGGTGAAACCTCAAGGGGTGGGGTTTCAAGGGGTGAGTGATGACCGACCATCGTTGTTGTTGTAGCCGCTTTCCATTTTTCTCGTTCCTTCCCTTTTGGTGACCACTGCGATTGGCAATGCGCGCTGGGCAGCACGCAGGTGTCTGGGGGGAGTCGTCTAAGGGGTTATTCAGCGGGCGGCGCAGTGCCTGCGAATCTTAAATCTTAGACGATGCGAACGGCGCGTCGCAATTCCTCCCATGGCGTCAAATCGTCCACAAATTCCTGAATGGTTTTGAAAGGAAACACATCGAAAGCCCGGTGACAGCTGGCTGAATTCTCAAACGGGGAGGCTGCAATGAATCGAGGGATCGAGACTCGCAAATTGCTTGGCTGGGCAGCGCTGTTGGGAGCTTTGCTCACGATTTTTATTGCGCCTGCGTTCGGACAGATCGATCGCGGCGCCATTAGCGGTAAGGTTCATGACCCATCCGGTGCGGTGATACCGAAGGCCATCGTAACGATCGAGAATAAGGCTACCGGACTGGTGATGACCACGCCGGTCGATAGCGCGGGCGAATATCAGGTGCTGACTCTGATCCCCGGGCTGTACTCGGTGACGGCCAGCGCCGACGGATTCGGCAGCGTTCTGCGCGACAGCATCGAGTTACACGTGCAAGACCACCTTTCCCTGGATTTCACCTTGCAGGTCGGAACCGTCAAACAGCAGATAGTGGTGGAAGGCGGCGAGCCGATTCTGGAGACTCAGACCGCGGACGTGGGAAGCGTGGTGAACGAGCAGCACATTAACGACCTTCCTCTGAACGGACGCCGCTATGCCGATTTGGCGCTGCTAGAACCCGGGGTCGACAAGTATTACGGCGCGGCTAACCCTGCGCCAGACCGGTTTAGCGTCAATGGAAACCTGGAGCTGCAGAATAATTTCCTGCTAAACGGAATCGACAACAATTCGTTTTCGGAAAATCTCCAGGAACTGTCCGTGCAGGTGGTACAACCGCCGCCCGATGCGCTACAGGAGTTTAAGATTCAGACTCGCACTTACTCTGCTGAATTCGGCAATTCCGCTGGAGCGGTGGTGAACGCGACAATCAAATCGGGCACCGATGGATATCACGGAGACTTGTTCGAGTTCTTCCGGAACAAAGTGCTGGACGCCAACAGTTGGATTAACAACACCACCGGCACGCCCAAGGGCGGCTTCACGCAAAATCAATTTGGGGGAACCCTCGGCGGCCCGATCGTGAAAAATAAGCTGTTTTTCTTTGGCGATCTGGAGCGCTTCACCAGCGCCGAAGCCACCACCGTGGACAGCACAGTTCCGACGCCGCTGATGACCCAAGGCAATTTTACGGAATTGGGTTATACCTTGAACAATCCGCAGGTCCCCGGCCAGTCCGGTTGCTACGTCGGAAACATTATCCAGCCGGGTTGCTTTGATCCGGTTGCGCAAAAGCTGATGGGCTTGGTCGCCGCTACAGCGGTTCCGAATATCCCCAGCGCGGTAGCGGTAGAAGGAACCCCAGGAAGCTGGACCGGCGCGCCGAACTACGTATATGCGACTTCGGTGCCTGATGACGTCTATTCCACGGACGGGCGTATCGATTACAACCTGAGCGAAAAAGATCAGATATTCGGGAGCTACAGCTATCGCCACGTTGACCGGCAGGACCCCCGGTGGACCGCCAATCCATTGATCGGCCAGGGCAACTTCGCAACCCAGTATCGCTGGCGCCAAGAGTCGCTGGCGCTGGGTTGGACGCACACCGTTTCCAGTTCGGTGGTCAACGACTTGCGATTCGGGGTGAGCCGCGATTACGCCCATAGTGATCCCAACGGTTTGACGGTTGGCACTTCCGAGGCGGAATCGGCTATCGGCTTGTCGGGAATCCCGAACGGACCGGGATCCGCGGGCATACCTCCGTTTTTCTTCACTGGCCTGCGGACCATAGGTTCGGCAGCCTGGCGGCCGCAGTACCAGATTTCCCAAGCGTGGAATTTGGTTGAGAACCTAAACTGGTTGAAAGGCAATCATAGTTTCAAGTTTGGGTACCAATACCTGAGGCGGACCGACAATTTCCTGGATATCGAAGCGCCCGAAGGGCTTTTGATCGAGGACGGAGCGGTCACCGGCAGCTACAATATCGGCTTGCCCGATCTGCTGCTCGGCGACGCGAATATCGTGATTTTCACAACACCCCACGTGGTCCATTATTTCGAACCAGGACACTCGTTCTATGGCATGGACACCTGGAAGGCCAATTCGAAGCTCACCCTTACTTATGGCGTGCGCTATGAACTTTTCGCTCCGCTCATGGATCGAAGGAACCAGACCACGAACTTCACCCCGGACAACGGCGGTGGACTTGTCACTGCGGCGCCCGGCGCAGGCGGTTGGTATAATCGCGCCCTGATTCATCCCGACCTGGACGATTTCGCCCCGCGTCTTGGCTTTGCTTACCAGATGATGAACCGGCTGGTGTGGCGGGGCGGATACGGAATTTTCTATCAACACGAGAACCGGATTGGCTCGGAAGCGTTGCTGCAACTCAATCCGCCGCAGTTTATCGATACCGAACTGTCGACCGGGGCAACCAGCGACGTATTTCAGCTTAAGAATGGCTTCCCTGCTTCGATCGTGGATTCGACCGCCTACAATTTGACTCAGCTGCAAATACGCGCCCAGGATCCCAACCAGCGCACTCCGTATGTGGAGCAGACCAGCTTCGGATTCGAATATCAAGCCGCCAGTGACACGGTAATATCGGCGACCTACGTTGGCAATTGGGGCCGTAGGGAGGAACGCGTACGCGATTACAACCAGCCTCAAATCACGGGTTTCGACAGCGGTTGCCCCACTTTGCTTTACCCCTACGCCAACCTGAACACGGTCACCAGCGTTGATACCAATACAGGAGGTGGTGTGTGCGCCTCCAGCGGCCAGCACGCTTACCTGGAAACGGCCACGGATGATGGGAATTCGGACTACAACGGCGTCGAGTTTGCGTTGCGGCGCAGGATGTCCAAGGGCTTGAGCTACACGTTGGGTTACACCTTCAGCCACGGTCTCGCGAATTTCCGCGATAACTTGACGGCCGGCCAGTTGCCGCAAAACTCCTATAACTACGCGGCAGAGATGGGCAATTCGGTTTTCGACATTCGTAGCCGTTTTGTCGGGAATTTCATCTGGGAATTGCCGTTCGGTCAAGGCAAACCCTTCCTCTCCGGTCCTAATTTCGCCGCCCGCTGGCTGGGAGGATGGCAAATCAACGGAATCGTAACCCTGCAGACCGGAACTCCATATGCAGTCACTGCCAATAACGATGACTTGGTAGACAGCAATAATCCGGTGTATGCGGACTGCATCGGAAATCCACACGCCGGCGCGACAACCAATCACAACTTGTACACAACCACGGGTTTTATGATCAATCCGGCGGCGTTTGCGCAGCCCGGTCCCGGACAGTTTGGGACCTGTGCGCCCTATCAGTTTTACGGTCCCGGAATCCAGATGTGGGACCTGGGTCTGTTCAAACAAATCAAAATTACCGACAGATACCAGTTTCAATTCCGAGCTGAATTCTTCAATGCCTTCAATCATCCCAACTTCGCAAACCCGAGTGCGGATATTGGTTCGCCGGGCTCGTTTGGAAAGGTTTCCGACACGCTGTCGCCGATTTTGGGGGCCGATTCGGGCGGACCGGGCGATCCTCGTGAGATCCAGTTGGCGTTGAAGTTCTACTTCTAGCTTCTGGCGCGGGAGCGGCGAGCGCCGCTCCCGTGTTTTCTTTGGTCACGCTATTTCCGACACCGATTGCGTGCTTCGTGGCAGACTCCCGCCAGGGATTTGTCCCTCCGCGAGTCGGGGCCAGAAAAGGAGATGTCGGGAATGCCGCATAAAATCGGAATCATCGGAGCGGGGGGCATTGCGAACACGCACGCCGCTATCCTGGCCAAGGACTCCCGGGTAAGGCTCCAGAGTTTTTATGATGTGGAAGCCGCTCGCGCCCAAGCGATGGCGGTCAAGTTTGGCGGTCAGGCCGCGCGATCTCTCGATGAACTTTTCCAGGAGTGCGACGCGGCCTTCATCTGTACTCCCAATACCACGCATGAAGAAGTAGCCTTGCAGGTGCTAGCAGCCGGCAGGCACGTTTTCTGTGAAAAGCCATTCGCGCTGAACATGGAGTCGGCAACAAAGTTGCGCGATCGCGCGGTCCGGCCCGGCGTCGTCTATCAAGTAGGCCACAACCGCCGTTTTGCTCCCGTTTACAAAACTCTCAAAGCGGCGATCGACCGGAATGAACTTGGCCCACTCTCGGTCCACGCGAAAATGAACCGCGGAGAGCTGGTTAACCCTCCCTGGGTGTGGAACGCCAAGCTGACCGGGGGCTTCTTGTACGAGACTCCAGTGCACATGTTCGACTTGATGACCTTTTTCTTCGGAAAGGTGCAGTGGGTGGAGGTGGCGGCCCGCGCGCACGGCCACAGCGAACTCGATGATTTTTCCATCTTGCTCAATTTTCAGTCTGGATTGCAGGCGACGATGAAAACCTACGCGCACGCCAGCTGGCACTTCCCTTTCGAACGCTTTGAAGTTTACGGGATGCACTCGACATACGAGACCTTCGAAATGGAGAAAATCTCGTTCACCAATGGCCTGGAAAGCCGCACCACCACTTACGATTTCTCGCTCGCTACGATGCACGAGAAATGGGGATACATCGAAGAAGACCGGCTTTTCGTGGACGCCCTCGACGGGAAGGCGGATGCGGCGGTCACCGCGGATGACGGATACAACGTAGTCGAGCTGATCGAAGCATGCTATCGAAGCGCCAGAGAAGGCGCGCGCGTCCACTTAGGCGCACTGATAGGGAAACTCTAAGTTGGAGATAAAATCCTCTCTAAATCAAAGTGGGACAACGGCCGCCTGAATCAGAGCCTTGGCAGAACTTATCAGGCCGCCCAGAGCTTCATCTGCTGCCCGAATGCTTGGACGTAATCGTTCAATACTTGCCGCGCCACTTCGGAACCGCCAACCAGCGGATTTTTTTCGAGAGCGGCGAGCGCCAGCTCGCGGGAATGTTCTACCGAGGCGCGTACCGTTAGGCGTTCATACTCCTTCACTTGCAGCAGCAAAGAGCGAACAGCTTCCGGGGCATACCCCACCGGTGGCACCGCAAGGCCATGCGAAGAAACCTGGCACGGGAGCTCGACCGCATCATCCGGAGCAAGGTCTGCCAGAGCGGCGCCGTTGCGAACCGTAAGCGGAATCAGCGAGGGCGTATCCGCGTGCAGCGCCTGCAGTACCAGGAGTGCGATCTTCTCGTAACCCGAAAATTCCGAGTACAGTTCCTGATTTTCCCTTCGCCGCTCGCCCGCGGTTGCCTCGATGCTGAAGTATGAGGCGTTTCGCTCTCGCAGGTAGTTCTCATAGATATCGATGAGCTGGGCGTCGGGAGCTTGCGCCAGTGTGTGAGCGAGCCGAGCGTTCATGGCTTCGATCGCTTGGCCGCGCGATTGTCCGCTTTGCTTGGTGTTCTGGTAGGCGGCTTGCGAGAAATAGTAGAAGTAGAGGTATTCGGTTGGCAGCAGTCCCAGCTTTTGAATGAATTCTGCCGGGAAAAGCCTATGCCGATAGCATTTCTGAATGATCTCCGCAGACGCCAACACTTTCGGCAGCAGTTCCGTGCCCTGCTCATCGCGGACGGATCGCACCCACCCCAGGTGATTTAGGCCGAGGTAGTCGAAATGGAGTGCGAAAGGACTGCGATCCAGCGCTTTGGCGATCGCTTCAAATGTTTCCAAGGGCGTATCGCAGACGCCGATGACATTGACTGCGGAATGATTTAGAAGCCCTTGGGAAATAATTCCGACGGGATTTGTAAAGTTGATGACCGTTGCGCGCGGAGCCACCCGTTCAATCAAGTGCGCGTAATCCAGCATGGCCGCCAGATTCCGCATGGCGCATGCGAAACCGCCCGCACCGACCGTCTCCTGGCCGACCAGCCCGTGGGCCAAAGCTATAGTTTCGTCTTTCACTCGGGCATCGATACCACCCACGCGAATGCTGGAGATGACGTAATCCGCTCCTTCCAGAGCGGCCTCGGGTGCGGAATAAGTTTTGAGCTGCGCGCGAAGGCCGCTTCGTTTGCCTACTGCCTCCGCGACTCTCTTCATCGTTTGCAAGCGTAGCGGATCGGTGTCCCAGAGCGCTAACTCGTCGAGATGTATGTTGGCGTCTAGGCCGGATAGGCCATGAACCAGAAGCGGGGTTCTAACGCCGGCGGCTCCGATCAGAGTCATCTTCATGATGTGGTTATTTGCCCCAAAACAATTTTCGCCTGAGCGAGTCCGATTCAGTTCAATTTCAATTCGGAATTCGCGTTCCCTCTCCCGCAACTAGGACCGGTAATGCTTACCCATCCATTTACTCAGGCTTTTTCGCGTCGGTAGCGCACCCGAACCTCCCGCGCCGGTGGTAGCGAGCGCTCCACATATATTGCCCGCACGCAGGCAATCCTCAAGGGGCCACCCGGCCAGATAGCCGTGAAGAAAACCGCCGTTATAAGCGTCGCCTGCACCGGTAGCATCCACCGCGCGCACGCGTATCGATTTCACCCGCACCATCCTACCGTCGCGAACCGCCAAGGATCCGTCGGCCCCAAGCTTAATCACTGGCACATGAACGCTGCGAGCCAATTTCCTGGCAGCGGCTTCCACCGTTTTCTCGCCGGTCATGGCCCGTGCTTCCAGTTCATTTGGAAATATAAACTCGAATTCGCGAAGCAACGCGGGGAGACGGAGAGACTCCAACACGCTTGGATTCCAACCCAGATCGGCGGAAATCGTGAGTCCCCTCTTGCGCAGCTTGCGGATGGCCGGCCCCCATACGTCAGGAGGCCACATGGCGCACGCCAGATGCACGTGATGTGCGGTGCGCAATTGCCGCTGCACCTGGCTCCGTCTGAAAAGCTTTTCCAGTTTTACATTGATGATGTCGTGAGTGATCATCATGCGATCGCCATCGATCGCGGCGGAGACGGTCATCGCTGTCGGCAGGTGCTCGTCAACTTCGCAACCCGCTGTGGAGATGCCGCTTCCGATGAGCCCTTGCCATTCCGGGCTCGCGAGCGCGTCCTTGCCAACCCTGGTGATGATTTTCGTCGGTGTGCCTAAGCTCGCTGCGACTAACGCCGTGGTCGCCAGGCCGCCGCCCGGAAACCGCGCGAAACTCGCGGTCTTAACTTCTTCGCCCAGCCGCGGAACTCTAGGAAGATCGTAGAATACCAGATCAATAAAAAATTCACCGAAGACTGCCAAGCCTCGGTCATTTCGGGCGGAGGCGGAAGTCTTCATGCTTCGAATGATAGCAGAGTTGGAGTAGCGGATAATAACAGCTGGCAAAAATACCGAATCGTTTCGGTACCTGTATTTTGGCTGTTTCCTGGCTGCTCGAGGTGATCGGGGCTGTTCAATTCGTCCGCAAATCGGATCTTGTTGATTGTGGCCAAGCCGGCAATCGCTCCTGACTCTTCCTATTTCGATGCAACATCGAGAACAGCCTTGTAGATCATTTCCGTTCCCTGTTCCAACGAGTCAATCGGTACGCGCTCATCGTTGCCGTGCATCCGCGTCAAATCTTCCGCGGTGATCGGATACGGATAGATCCCATAAACCGGAACCCCTCTGCTGCGCCACGCAATTGCATCGGTGCCCGCCTGAAAGAGGTAGGAGGTAACCGGCGCCCCTGGCCAAACCGCGTGAGATCCAGCCTCCAAAGCCCGGTACAGATCGGTGTCCTTGCTCGATGGCGGCAAGTTCGAAGCCAGTTTCACGATCCGTTGCACCCGTTGCCCTTCGGGAGTATCCCCGGGAGGCAGGGAAACCTCCACCCGCGGGTCGTCCAGCGCTTTGGAAATATCGGCAATGAACTTCTGCAGATCGGTTCCCGGAATAATCCTTAGATTCAGGGTCGCCTGCGCCGATCCGGGAATCACGTTGCCTCGAAATCCTGCGTTAAGAAATACTGGCGCGAATGTGTTCCGCATAATTGCGTGGAGTAGCACGCTCTTGCTTATTTCTCGGTCCGCCTCCTGAATCACTTTCGGATCCTTGCTGCTGACCAGGTTCTGGAAGTAAGTCGAGAGAGGAGCTTCGCTGGTCTTCGCGAGCGTCTCGAAAAATTCTCTGGTGCTGGGAATCAATTCCACCGGAGTCTCGTAATCCGCAAGCTTGGCCATCGCTTTCGACAACGTGAAAATGGCGCTGTCCGGTCTGGGCATCGAGGAGTGCGTCGATGTCCCTTTGGCTGTGACGATCACTGGAATCGACATTTTGTCGGCGGTCGAGATGCTCACGTACTGCACTCCGCCCTTGGCGTCCTTCATGATCCAGCCGCCTTCATTCAAAGCAAATTCACAATCCATCACGTCCCAATGGGATTCGGCGAGCCAGGTTGTGCTGTACGGGCCTCCTTCCTCATCCGCTTCGGAAAGTAGAATCACGTCGCGGTGTAGCGGGACGTGGTTCTTCGCCAGTCTCATCACCGCCTCGGCAAAGACAGCCAGGCCGCCCTTCACGTCGATCGCCCCGCGACCGTAGACGTAGCCATCCCTCACTTCGCCTGCGAACGGATCGACAGTCCACTTCTCGCGCTCCACTCCCACCACATCCGCGTGGGCCGCCAGCAACACCGGCTTCTTGGTTCCATCACCTTTGATCCGTGCGATGAAATGCGCCTTTCCGGTATCCGGAGTCGGGATAATTTTTACGTCGATGCCAAGCGGGCGAAACTTTGCCGCCAATAATTCCGCTAGTTTCCCGGTATTCCCCGGGGGATTGCTGGTATCCACACGAATGAGCTCGGTCAAGAGATCCGCCGTCGGATTATCTTTGCGTTGTGCCGGCGCGGGGTGCGCGAGACCCACGCAAGTCGCAGCCGCCACAATCGCCGATTTGGAAAATACGGATGCATTCATCGCCCGGAATCCCCCTTGCGCAATGGATTGACAAAAGGCTTTTCGCTGACCAGCTTCCATTCTTGTTGAGGCGGCACTAAGCCAGTAATCCCGTATAGACTGCATCCGCTCAGCGGGCAAGGCAACCACGAATTTGTTCCGTCCACTCCTCGTTGCATGCGGAATGCGGCGGAGGTTCTGATCGTCGTTCCGATTGAGAGCGCAGGCGATATCAGCTAACGTATGGGCGGGAGAGAATCTCTGTGGCGACACGAAAGCTCACCGGGATAATGATGATGTTGGCTTGCCTAGCTACTCTCCGCTCGGTAAGCGGGACAGAAGCGACACCACAGCAGACCGGAGACTTTCGTCCCGAGGACGCCTATGCATCCGTCAACCAGAAAGGGCCGGCCACACGGGGCGACTTTTTAGGCGACGCGGCTTGCCAGGAGTGCCACCAAGCGATCGGCGACACATATGCCCGCAACGGCCACCACCTCAGCTCACAATTACCCAACGAGAATTCGGTCTTGGGCAAATTTACGGCCGGCACAAACATTCTCAAGACCGGCGACCCGGATCTGCATTTCCGCATGGAGGCAAAAGACAGTGGGTTTTACGAAACGGCGGTATTCTGGCAACCGCCGGACGAGGAAACGCGCACCGAGCGAATCGACATCGTCACAGGATCGGGAGCCAAGGGTCAAACCTATTTGTATTGGAGAGGAAATCAGCTTTTTCAATTGCCAGTGTCTTATTGGACCGAGTTAAAAGGATGGATCAATAGCCCCGGATACGCGGAAGGGGTTGCCAACTTCGACCGGCCGATTCCTCCTTCCTGCCTGGAATGCCACGCCACGTATTTTGAGTCCATCCCATCCCAGCAGGCTGAAAACTACTATAAGAAAACAGACTATGTTTTGGGCATTTCGTGTGAGAGATGCCACGGGCCGGGCCGGCAGCATGCCCAGAACGAGCGATTGAAACCTGCCGCGCCTTCTTCAAACGCTCATTCGATCGTGAATCCGGTAAGTCTGCCGCGCGATCGGCGAATTGAGGTGTGTGCGCAATGCCATGGCGGCATCGGCCAACCCATAGCGCCGGCGTTTTCGTACGTCCCAGGACAGCCACTGGAGAACTACTTCAAGCTGCCGCAACCCGACCCCGATGCCCACGTAGACGTGCACGGCAATCAGGTGGCGCTAACCCAAAGAAGCCGCTGCTACCAAAACTCGCAAATGACCTGCACGACGTGTCATGAACTGCATGGACCCGCACGCGCTGCGGCGTCTTATTCGGGAAAATGCTTGCAGTGCCATAAGGATCGCGACTGCGGCGAATTTGCGAAGCTCGGCGCAAAGATTCGAGAGAACTGCATCGATTGCCACATGCCGGTGCAGAATTCCGACCGCATCGTTGCCGACGCAAACGGGAAAAAGGTCCAGGCGCGCATCCGAAACCACTGGATCAAGGTTTACGCGACGGCACACCATCCTTAGTTCTAGGAACAACTGGTTGGTTTCCGTTTCGATCCATTGCTCCGCATTTGCGGATTGTTTCCATCGGAGCGAACGACTACGAAGCTGGAAATGGTCCCAGATACAAGTCTGTCCTTAGGCGGGTGGCGCGGATGTTCTAAGCGTTGGCAGGCGCGAGTTTCCGCGCTCGACCTGAGAGTGCCTACCACCCCTGAGCATGTACGACAGACGTGGTGAGACTAGCGTAGCGATGATCATCGTTCAATGGAGTAGTCACCGAACGATCGGACGGCGCGGCTTATAGCAAAATCTCGTTCCGATGAGCGTGTTCGGGCCCCCGCGAACGCCGTTTCCTAACCCCGCGGGCTCCGGATTGACTTCCGGCTTGCAACTTCCTGGTGGAACAAAGCGCTTCGGGAGCAAGAGGCTAGTTAACTTTCCTATCTTATTTCTTTTTTCTGGAGTCTTGCCCCATCTCTGTAAAGCGGTCCATTGTCGGTTGCAGTTGCTCCGGATCGCGAACACATTTCAAGAATATTTCAAGTATATTGAACTCCCCCATGCCTCCGATATACCGGTAGTCTGCGGGCAGCGGTGGTCCACCGGCTTGGCCGGCGGCAGGAATGATCTCGGGGAGCTGGACCGCGTACATACTGCCACCGGCAAGCGCCTGGTGCTGATAGTTCATGAGCCAAACACAGTTTTCAGAATCCAGCATATAGTTGGCGGAGACGACTGCCCATTGACCGCCGTCGTGCGGCGACGGTTTCTGGCAATTCCAGAGCAGCGCCTGGGGAACGTAGGCTGTAGGCTCTGTAAACCCATACTCATCAAGCCGCACCTGCTTCAGACCGCGCTGGTGCGCGAAACTTTCAACTTCGGGAAGAGCTTGGTTCCAGTCGAGATTCGAGTCGTTGACGAGGGTGTACCCCGGCCGTCCCATGCTGAGAACGTTCAAGTAGGGAATATAGTTCGGATAGGCGCGTATGGCCGAAACGATGGAAGCGAGCACGAGCCCGATCGCCAGCCAGCTTCCGAAGCGCGCCACTTGCGGGTTCGAATCGCGCAGCAAGTTCAGGATCTGCGGGAGCGGTGCAAGCAGCAAGACGATGAGCGCCAGCGCGACCGAGAAATGCCGGATGCTGATGTCCAAGCGGTTCAGCATGCAGGCAGTGACAAATATCGCCAAGGACACCCAGATGCTCCGCCAGTGCAGTTCCATGCCCGCAGGCATCGGTGATTGCGCAGGTGAACGGCGCTTCACGACTAACGCCGCTGCGATGGCCAGAAGAAGCAGCAAAAGGAACGTCAACTGCGATTTCAAAAGCAAGAGCACCGGGAAATAAAACCACACTCCGTGGGGGTAAGCATGCCCGAGGATGAAAGTGGGCCGGCTCGAAGCACCGAGGGCAAACAGGACCAGGCCACGCAGGTAGATCCACACGGGCATCAGCAGTCGCCGCAGGACCGGCGAAGCGGGAAAATGCGGGATGATCTGGAAGGAATCTGTTGGTTCATTCCAGGAGAGGACCAAATACACGACGTAGACGAACAGTGCAGACCAGAGAGTTCCCATGGCAATACTGCGCCACGCCCGCCGGCGCCAGCGGTGAAGTTCGACCTTCTCAACCGGTTGCTCCGGTAGCGGTTTGAAGCGCAAGCTCAGTGCAAAGGCGGCGAACACGAAGAACAATAGTCCCGACGAAAACTTGGAAAGCAAAGCGCCGGCCAGCACCAAACCAAACTTCACAATCGTTCCTTGCGAGGGAGAACGCCACATATACGGGAGTTGCCAAACGGTCAGCACCCAGAACAAGGTAACTGCGATGTCGGTAATCACCAGCGGCCCAAATGAGAGAAAGGCCGGCATGGTCACCAAGGCAGACAGGCACAGCAAACCGCTCCAGGAACTGCGCAGCCGTGAGCCACAAGTATAAAGAATGAAACCGAATAACAAGGTCATCAACAACATGGACGCGCGCGCCCAAACCAGGGCGGAGTAAGGATCATTCCACCGCATGAGGAACCAGTGTCCGAAAACCCACTGACCCAAATACGCGTTGAACATTTTGTTGCTGAATGTCCACGAGATATGGGAATAGTCGGCATGCGCTCCGCGCAGAACCAGTGGCAAGGCGGCCACCACTTTCGCCAACGGAGGATGCTCCTGGTTCATCCGCATATCCAGTTTCTGGAGATAGCTCACCCCTGCGGCAGTGTGGGCGATTTCATCGAAAGTCACGGATTCACGCCTCGCAGCCCCGCCCGCTAGTAGCGCCATCAGGGCAAGAAGCAGGACTGCGGCGAAAGTGAAGAAAAAACGTCCAGGTGTTTTCAATTGCAGGGACCTCATGCGAATGAGACGGAGAGCTCCCGGTATGACTGGCTCTCCAAGCCCCCGTCGCTCGTGGTTACCGGGAAGTCTACATGCTGGATACGCTCGCAGGGCAAAAAAATTTCTACTGCTCGTATTGCTCTTGCTCCCAGCCGCATCTTTCCACGGCTCGCGATTGGTCGGCTACATCATCTTGGAGTCATACCTGCGCCGCCCCGCCGCTGGCCCGCGACTCTTGTCTCCTGGAGCCGCTTGCCGGCGGAGGCCTTCGGGATCCGCTGGTGGGACGCGACCTGCTTGTGGGTTGTCGGGTGGGGGCCGCACGCGTCACAGCGAAAGGGATATCTGCCGATCGCTCGAAGCATGATTCTCTCGATGCTTCCCGGACCGCGCGAACGGTGCAGCTCTTCACTGTGGCACTTAGGGCGGTTCAATGGGGAGCCAGCTCGCTGTGCGTCGTCCGTCGTTGACTTCCGTTTCTTCCATTCCTAAGATTGCAGCGTGAGTTCGTTCGCAGTGTTTAGCGGGAGGACACCATGCGTCGAGAAAGGGCGCTGAAGGTCGTGTTGGTCGTGGTCGGCTTGATTTTTTCAGGTTTAGTCTATCCCTTGGCGATGTTGGTGGGACAAGAGCCTGCGTTGGCGATGATGTTTAGCGTTTACGCCACACTCGGCATTTTCCTGCTGCTGGCAGCCCGCGACCCATCGGCAAATCGCAGCCTGATCGCTTTCACGGCCTGGTCAAGCTTTGCTCACGCCGCGCTTATGGCGGCGCAGGCATTCCGCAATCTGATCCAACGCGGAGAACTGTGGGGCGTGGCTGTGCTTGTCATCATCGGTGTAGCCCTGATCGTCCTAGCTCCCGCACAGCAGGCAGGCGAGCGGGTCTCGGCAGACGTTGTGTAGTTCGCTTCTATCGCTCAAATATAAATAAAAAGAGTATAAGCACAGCTGAAATGATGGAACGGATTGCAGAAGCGTAAAGCATTTAGCTTCTTGTCAAATTGAAGGCTCAAGATGAACGATCAACAAAAGAAGGAGCAGTATTCTGGAGTGCACGATCAAGAGATCCGTGCGGCCCTAGATCAGCATTGGGCGGCGTCCGATGCCAACGATTTTGAAACGGAGCACCGCATCTATCACGAGGACGCGGTGCTGGAATACCCGCAGTCAGGGGAGCGAACCCGCGGTCGACGCAACATACAGAACCAACGCGCTAGTCAGCCGAGCAAAAAGCGGTTTGCTATCCGACGAATCATTGGCGGCGGTGATCTTTGGATCACCGAATTCATCCTGACATATGACGGCAAGCCGTCCTACACCGTGAGCATCATGGAGTTCAGGGACGACAAGGTTGCGCGGGAAACACAGTACTTTGCGGATCCATTCGTGGCTCCCGCATGGCGCGCTCAATGGGTCGAACGGATGGACACATAATCTCGAGGCGCGAGAATTCGCTAACGACACCGCCATTTGCGGTTTGCAGCATAATTGTCGAGAACCCAGGTTAACGCCAGAGACCCGCTAAGTCCTGATTAGCGCGGCTACCGGAGAAGTCGAACTGTATGATATGGGGGTATCGTTACAGCACATCCTCCGATGGAGGGACAAGAGGTGGATTGGAAACGGTTGGTCCAGTTTGCGCTGCTGGGTAGCAGTGATTTGGAACAATATGCCGTCCTGCTGGTGCGCCTTTCGCTCGGGCTGTTCTTCGCCATCTCCGGGGCAAACAAATTGTTTGTCGCCGGCAGCACGCAAACTATGTACGAAACGCTCGTTGAGGCCAAAGTCCCGCTTCCCCGCCTGATGACTTATTTCGTGTCGGGTGTCGAGTTCGTTGGCGGATCCTTGCTGACCGTGGGGTTTCTTTCGAGCCTGGCCTGTGTGGCTTTATTGGTCGATATGCTTGTCGCCATACTGACCAGCAAGCTTTCCGCCATGCCTAAAGGACTTTCGCCTCTTAACTGGCTCGACGATTTCCTCTACCTTCCGGAAGTTTTGTACGCGCTCTTCTTTATCTGCCTGATCTGCTTTGGTCCGGGAAAGTTCAGTGTCGATTACTGGCTCGCCGGCAAGTTATGGAGGTGATCGATCGACGAAGAGGATGTCCGAGTTTTAGTTGATTGTAGCAACTCTCGATGTTCGGCACTGTAAGCCCACCTGCAACCAAGTTCAAGCGACTTCTACTGTCCGGACCTCTTTCTGTTGAATGCAGAAAGAGAAAGGGTGTCTCCGAATTCTCGCAACCAGGCCGTGGCTTGTAACATGCGACTGAAATCGATCCCATAACGAGTACCTCCATGGCCGATAGTGCGGATGACGAAATACCGAAGGAGGTGCGCCTCACCGGCTTTTTGGGCCTTCGCAGCTCGAAATTTCACCCACCGCGCTTTTTGTGCCTTTGCCATCCGGGTCCGGTTGCGGTCGACATCTTGCGGCGCTTCCGGCCCACGAGCGCTCGGCCAATGGCCAGAATCCCAGCACGCTTTTACGTTGCGTCGGCCCAAGGTTAACTTGGTCGAATCAGACTGCTCCTGAGCGAAAGGAAACCGCCCTATCGCTCACAAAGATGATAGCCTATGAGCGATAGGGAGGGCTGCTATCGCTCATGATCTGGAGCTGGCAACAACCTGATTGGCCTACCTTTACCTGGGACCGTCGCCGCCTGGAGGCAGCCGAGCAGCAGTTCCTGGTCGGCGGAGGTATGCTCGTCGGGATTGCCAAGCATCTTGGAGCCGACCAGCACAATCAGCTAGCCATTGAAGCGATGAGCACCGAAGCGCTCACAACTTCGGAGATCGAAGGCGAAATTTTGGACCGGGCCAGCGTGCAATCCTCCATCCGCAGGCAGCTGGGACTCAGTGCAGACGCTCGCCGAGTGCGACCGGCCGAGCAGGGGATCGCGGAGATGATGGTCGATTTGTACCGCTCCTTCGACGAACCGCTCTCCCCGGAAATGCTATTTCGGTGGCACCGCATGGTGATGAGAGGTAGGCAGGATATGAAAGATATCGGACGGTATCGCACCGGCGCTGAGCCCATGCAAGTTATTTCACATGCACTTCATGAGCCCAGGATCCATTTCGAGGCGCCTCCCTCGTCACAAATGGAGTCCGAGATGGCGAGCTTTTTTGCTTGGTTCCACCGAAGTGGACCGCACGGCGAAGAGCCTCTGCCCGCCCTGACGCGTGCAGGAATCGCGCATCTTTACTTCGAGTGTATCCATCCTTTCGAGGACGGCAACGGACGCATCGGGCGAGCGATTTCCGAAAAATCCCTGGCGGAGAACATGGGGCAACCGACGCTGACGGCGTTGGCCGCTGCCATCCTGGCCCGGCGCAAAGCCTACTATGAGGTCCTTGAAGCCGCGAACAAACAAGTCGAAATCACCGCTTGGCTGGCGTGGTTCGCGGGAGTCACCATCGAAGCCCAACGCCGCACGATCGCGCTGGTTGAGTTCCTGATCGACAAGGCGAAGCTGATGGACCACTTGAAGGGTCAGCTCAACGAGAGGCAAGACAAGGCACTCCTCCGTATGTTGCGCGAAGGGCCAGAAGGTTTCAAAGGGGGGCTCACCGCCGGCAAATACAGCGCCATCACCGGGGCGTCACCGGCCACAGTTACCCGGGACCTAGCCGACTTGGTCGAGAAAGGAGCGTTGGTTCGAGCTGGTGAACGCCGGTATGCCCGCTACAATCTGGCGCTCCCCTTGCGGCCAGTGAAACAGGTGACGGTCAACGAGCGTGGCGACTTGGTCGAATTATGATGTTCGTGCCAGCGTTCTAGGTTTCGTACTCGAATGGGTTCCTCGCGTTCGATCAATAAGGATCTCAGGCTCTCGAAGTCCTTGGTGACAGACGAACGTTTTTCTCGGCGGCCCTGAAGTGCCTTCCCACCGAATAGATAGCGCCGGCATCCTGATTTCCAGACATTTCGCGGCTCGATACCCCGCCTACATATGCCCCTTCATGCCCAGCCTCGCGACTGGTCACGCATGACTCGGGGTCGCTGTGGCTCGCTAGGCCTTCACCGTAAGGCTCTTTCATCCGCTCCTACACGCCGGTTTATCCCAGCGCACCTACTCGTATCGCAAGGCGACCATGGGGTCGACGCGCATCGCGCGGCGCGCAGGGATGTAGCCGGCCAACAGGGTGACGGCGGCGAGCACAATCGTCACGCTTGCGAACGAGATGGGATCGCTGGCAGTTACACCGTAGAGCAAGTGGACCATCGCACGCGATAAAGCGAGGGCGAAGGCCAGCCCAATGACAGCTCCACGCAAGAAAACCTTGAGACCGTAGGAAAGCACCCCGCGGAACACGTCGTGCGGCCTCGCACCCAGAGCCACGCGAACGCCGATTTCCTGGGTCTGTTGGGTGACCGAGAACGAAAGCACCGCGTAAATGCCGAGTGACGCCAGCAGCACGGCGATCGCTGCAAATCCGCCCAACAATGAAGCCTGGACTTGCCACGGCGCCAGGTATTCATCCACCAAATCCGCGAGGGGCATCACCCCCGCGACGGGCTGCTCTTTGTCCACCGCCCAGATTTGTACGCGGATCGTTTCGGCCATGCTCATGGGAGCGCCGGTGGTGCGAACCGCAAGATACTCGGGAGTGAATCCAAGATCTTGTTGTTGGTACGGCATATACATCTCCTGCCGGGCCGGAACGTCTAGACCGGCTTGATGAACATCGCCGACGACACCAACAACGGTGATCCAAGGTGAATTTTCCGTCAAACGGCCGGGCTTGAAACGCTTCCCCACCGAATCCTCACCAGACCAGAGATTTCTGGCCATGGTCTGATTGATGAGGGCGACGAGCGGAGATCCCGCCTCGTCACGTTCATCGAACATGCGCCCCTCGATTAGCTTTATGCGCAGCGCCTGGAGATAATTCTGGCTAATCATGCGAATGTTCGGAATGGGCATTTGCCCAGGTTCGGACGCCGGGCGGCCTTCTACGGAAATGCCCGTCGCTCCGCCATAGTTTGTCAACGGAACCCATGAGGTGTATCCCGCAGCGACGACGCCGGGAAGGGCGCCTACGCGGGCCAGAACCTGATCAAAGAAGGCCGTCTTCTTTGTGAATTCGGCATATTTCGAACGCGGCAAGGAAGTACGCATCACCAGGACGTGATCGGCGCGGAATCCGGGATCGTGGTGATACAACGCCTCAAAACTGCGAATCATCAGGGTCGCACCCGTGAGCAGGATAATCGCCACCGCCACCTCGCAAACTACCAGGGCGTCGCGCAACCGCCGCCCGCCGGAGCCGCCTCCGCGAGGTCCTCCTGCTTGCTTAAGCGAAGTTGCCAGGTCAAGCCGCGACGTCAGCAAAGCCGGAATGATCCCGAACAGGATTCCTGTGGCAAGTGAAATTCCGATGGTGAAAGACAGGACCGCGGTATTAACTCTGGTAGTGGCCAAGGGCGCAAATCCCGCGGGGATAAGACTGGCCAGAAATTGCGTTCCCCAGACGGACAGCGTCAGGCCGGCCCCCCCGGCAATCGCCGCCAGCAAGACACTTTCCGTAAGCATTTGGCGGATAATGCGGCTCCGGCCGGCGCCAAGCGCCAGGCGCATGGCAAGTTCGCGACGCCTTCCGCTAGCGCGAGCGAGCACCAGGTTTGCAACGTTGGCACAAGCAATCAGGAGCACGAAGAACACGGCCCCCAGCAGCGCCAGAATGGCGGGGCGAGCACTTCCGGCGAGCTCGGTGCGCAACCGGACAGCGTAGGCCCCGACCTTGGCATTCGAATCAGGATATTCCTTTTGGAGTTGCGCCGCGATCGTAGCCAGGTTTGCGTTGGCGGTTTTGAGCGATACGCCGACCTTCAGACGGGCGATCACGTTGAGGAAATGGCTTCCGTGTTCAGTCAGGTCTGTCTTGGTGAACTGAGCTGGGACCCAAATCTGGGTCTCACGATCGGGGTACTGAAATCCTTTCCCCATTACGCCGACGACCGTGTACTTTTCACCGCTGAGCCAGACATCCGTGCCGACAGTCTTCGGGTCGCCACCGAACCTCCTGAGCCACAAGCCATGACTAAGGATTGCGACGTGGCCGGCTCCGGGCACGTCATCGTCCGGCCGGAAGGCGCGGCCGAGAATAGGGTTGACGCCGAGGACGGAAAAGAGATTCGCGGTCACACTTTTGCCGTCAATCTCCTCTGGATTGCCGCCCCCGGTGAGGTTGAAGGATTGAGGGTGACTGGCAGCCATGTCATCAAACACGCGGCTGCGTGATTTCCAATCGTAAAAATTTCCAGGCGCAGGCGTATCGCGGGGAAATCCGTATGAGGACGCGTCTTCCCACACCATCACCAGCGCTCCGGCATCGAGGTACGGAAGAGGACGAACCAGCACGGCGTCGGCGATGGTGAAGATCGCGGTGTTCGCAGCGATTCCGAGCGCAAGGACTGCCACGGCAAAAAAAGTGAAGCCCGGATTTCTCGCGAGTGTGCGGAGACCGTAGCGAACATCCTGGACCAGGGCGTCGATGAAGTGGATGCCGAGGGTTTCGCGGCATTCCTCCCTGAATTTTTGGTAGCCGCCGAATTCGATCCGCGCTCGGCGTTCCGCCTCCCGGCGGGACATGCCCGACCGTTCGAGATCATCAGCGCGATTTTGGATGTGTGAGCGAAGCTCCTCGTCCATCTCGCCATCGATGCGCGACCGATGAAAAAGAGTGGAAATGACGGAACGAAGGGATGCCAGCAGTTTCATATTTCCTCCGGTTGGGCTCCGAGAGCGGAGGCGATGGCGGCGACGAGGCGATTCCAGCCGTCGGCTTCTTGGCGCAATCGCGTTCGTCCCGCGGCAGTAAGTTCGTAAAACTTCGCGCGGCGGTTGTTGTCGGAGGTTCCCCAGGTCGCCTTGAGAAGATCCTGCCGGACCAGTCTAAACAGAGCGGGATAGAGCGCACCCTGTTCGATGAGCAGGGCCTGTCGGGAAATTTGCCCAATGCGCAGAAGAATGCCGTAGCCATGAAGGGGGCCGAGAGAGACCGCCTTCAGGATGAGGAGATCCAGGGTGCCGGGAAGAAGCTGAGCTTTGACGGCCACATCCCCTCCTAAGACGATTAGGAGGCTAATACAAATTCTCCTAAGCTGTCAAGGAGAGTAGTCCGGCACAACGCCGAGTCCGAAGTATGCGTCGTCTGAGGTGTGCCGGGAATCAAGCGCGGCAAGGGAACGAAGTGGATGGTACTGCTCGACGGTCGGGGCCTTCCGCTGGGAGTTCGGCTGGAAAGTGCCACCCCCGGCCGAAATTACGTTTGCGGAAGCCTCGCTTACCGAAGTCCGCGTCCCGCGGCCCACGGGCCGGCCGCGACAAAAGCCCAAGCGCGTGATCGCCGACCGCGTCTATGACTCCGATCCGCTGCGCGAGCGGCTCAAAAAACGCGGCATCGACCTCATCGTCCCCCACCGCACCAACCTCGTCCAAAAGCGCTTCGAAGACGGCCGCAAGCTGCGCCGTTATAAACGAAGATGGATCATCGAACGCACCAACGCCTGGCTGGGTCAGTTCAGAAGACTCCTCGTTCGTCACGAGCACCTCCTCATCACCTATCAAGCCTTCTTCTATCTCGCCTGTCTCTGGATTACACTGAGACGGTGTTTATGAAACACGCTCTAACCACTGGAGCATCCCATGGCACGAATCACAGGCATCGGCGGCGTCTTCCTCCGCTCACAAGATCCAAAGGCGCTGGCAAAGTGGTACTCCGAGCACCTCGGCATTACGCTGAGCGACTTCAACGGCACCGGCTTTCAGTGGTCCGACGAAGTCCCCGCCGGCACCGGCATGACCGCCTGGTCGGCCTTCCCCGCCGACACCAGCTACTTTGGCGACGGCCCACAGGCGACCATGATCAACTACCGCGTCGACGACCTCGACGCTCTGCTCGCCCGGCTTGCCGCCGCCGGAGTCTGGATCGATCCCAAGCGCGAGGACCACAGCTACGGCCGCTTCGCCTGGATCAAGGACTGCGACGGCAACCGCCTCGAACTGTGGCAGCCTCTGGTCGCTGATTAGAGCGTGTTTCATAAACGGCTTGGGTGCGCATCGTGGCAGTCTCAGAGGCTAAAACCCCTAAGTTGCATCGGTATCCTTGCGGCACGGCTGAAGCCGTGCCCTTCGGTTCCAAGGTTATGCAACACGCTCTAGCGACACCCACCGAACAAGAAGTCTACGAAGTAGATCCGAAGCGCCTGGACATAGGACTTACGATCACGGCGCGGAACGAGTGACGGGCGAAGGCGGTATCAGGTGTTCCTACAGCCCGATATCATCGCTACGGACAGCAAGGTGCGAAAGCCGTTCCAGTGGCGCGGCAACTTAATGGTGGTGGTCAGCACTGCAGGGAATGGTTGTGTTGCGCAAGCCGATGCTTATCGTCTAACGCCGGTCAGCCTGTTCAAGGGAACTCCAACGACCTACCGGCACAAGACCGCTACAGAAGACAGGCAGACGCAGCGCGTAATGATGCCCAGGGGTTTTATCACGCCATAACGGTCAATTTAGGGAAAAATCAAGTTCGTCCTAAACTGTCCGCCTATTCGATTTGTGGCGGCAAAGTTGCCTGTGCAGCCGGATGCGGGGACAAACGCCCAGTCGGCGCAGCTGAATTTGTTTTGAGTAAGCAGCAAACCCGATGAGCAGGTCCGGTTCTTCAGACTAAACCGCGCTCTCTGAGCCTTCGAAAGACCCATCCAACAAGCGTGCTGAAACCTCCGCCACGGCTCTCACGATATCAGCGGCACCTTTTAGGGCAGCTTGCGGAGAATTGCGGTGATTCGACCAATCACCTCGGCGTCGACTCCCCTCCTGAAATGTAGCGACTTTTGTGGCAAATCACAGTGCGGATGAACAACGAGAAACCCGTCTCGTAGTTCGCACGGGCCACAGAGATAGCTTCCGTCCCGGCACACAAGCACATATAGAGGCTCTCCCCAAATCGTCCCTGCCGTTGACAGTGCGGGCTTTTTGAATCGACGATTCACAGTCACGATTTCGGCACCCGCTAGGGACGGGTGGTTGGGCTCCTGGTTTGCGCCAACGTAGAAAATGTCGGCTAGCGACAAGTCTTTGAGCCCGGAAATGGTTGGCAATGCATCTTTAATGAACAGCGGTAATTCCTGCCACTGGTTTATGACCTTGGCGAGGAGACCATCGCCGTCCCGGCGATGCTGGATTGGGCCTGCCTGACCTGCGGCGGGCGTGCCATGTCGCAATCCCGGCCGAGGCACCATATGATCGTCCATCGCCTCGGCACCCAGAGAATCGATCGCGATCCCGCCGGCACGGAGAAGCACCCAGAAATTGATGTAATACAGAGCGCACAAGGAAATTGCCTTCTGAACGTGGTTAAACGGTGATGCGAGTTTTTCATAATCGGAGAGCGTACCGGGAGCCGCGAAATATTGATGGTCACCGAAGACGCGGGACAATCGCATGCTCAAACCGGAAGCCTCCCGGAACGACAGACCGGCTCGCATTCGAGATAATCGCAGCAATTCATGGACACCCTCATGATGTCCGGCGGTAAGCGCCGCGCTCGCGGTTGGCTGCAAAGATGCGGCGGAACGGGTCGCCGACGAACCGTCGACCGATAAGTTCCGTATCTCTGCGTCCACACGGCCGACGATCCTCACCCGGCCTCCGAGTTTCAACTCCAGTCGGGTAAACGGAAACTGTGGAGAATAAAGAAAGATTCGATGTTTGTCGATACGTCTCAACTGGCCGCAATGTAGATCGATACCGTTCTCCACGAGAAAAATGCTCTTGGTGTCGTTCGGAAGAGGCTGCGACATCGAGTCGAATGTGGCGCGAGTATTAATTCGGACGATGCTCCCGGGGATCAAGTCTGGAACCGCAAAGGCGTCATCTTGGCCCACCTTGGCATACAGAAAACGCCGTTTATTGAGAGCAAGGAGATCGCGAGCGCGCGCTCCGGTATTCATTCTTAGGAATCGCCCGAGCGGGCTCAGAGCGGCGGTGGGACAGTCTGGCCGTAGCTTCAAAAACCACGGGACCCACTGCTCTTCGTCGTATATCGACGAATCGAGAAGAACCGTGCGCCGCGAGGGCGTCAGAAGCTGGATCCTCGGAATACTGTCTAATCGGAACCCGAAGACAGCGAGCCAGTCGCATAGGCGATAATTGGAAATTTGGCTAAGGGCAACGAACCGATAAATATTCGGATTAAGGTGTCCCGCGGCGAGGTCGTGGTAAAAGCCCTGTGGAATGAAATATGACGAGCATCGACCGAATATCTGTGCCGAGCGTTTCGACACCTGGTAGAGGCTCAGACCCCTGGTTGACAGGACTTGCCGAACGCGGTCGGCGGTGTGAACCGGATTCTTCACTTGTTCGGCTGGGATATAGCGACAGTTCGGGAACTCGGAGTGAAAAAACAAGCAAATGGCCGCTATTGCGACCATTTGCTTTTATTCCCTGCGAAAACTAAAGACCGTGTATATAGCTAAGATAGTGACGTAGCTGGACATGGATTAACTTTACGATATAGGATGCCCGCCAATGGATGTACACAGGCCAACTCCCGTCGCTGGCAAGTGGTTGAGGTCGGTGCGCCTGCGACTGGGGTTGTCCACCCGCGACGTTCAAGAGATGAGCAGGAAGATCGCCGCAGCGAAAGAGAACCACGAATACTACCTTTCGCACAATTGGATTACCGACATCGAGATGGACAAATTCACACCGGGAATGTTCAAGCTGTATTCGCTCAGTGCGATATATCACAAGCGCTTTTCTGAGGTCGCGTCCAAGTTTGGGCTGCAGATCGGGGACTTAAACCGGGATAGCGCCTCGATCGGTTTGCCAAGAACGCATCTTTTGGACGGCTCTGACGATCCCGAGGCGGAACGCGTCGCACTTCCGATCGAGTTCAAGCCGGGATTTCGTTTCGGGAAGACGAATCTCCTGGCAAGGGTGGTCGAAAAATGGGATGAAGTACCTGTCGGCCTATTGCAGCACCTCGATCTTCGGAAGTCCATGTATGGCTATGTCGGGCTTGAAGATTTCACACTATTCCCGATCATTCGTCCTGGTTCGCTTGTACAGATTGATGCAACGCAGAGGAAGATCAGCGCGGTCGCATGGAAAAACGAGCATGAACGACCGATCTACTTTACGGAGCTCAGAGAGGGGTATGTTTGCAGCTGGTGTGAGGTTGATCGAGGGCAACTCCTCGTGGTTCCACATCCTCAAGCCCGGTTACAGGTGAGACGGTTCGACTACCCTTCCGAAGCGGAAATCATAGGCAGGGTCACGGGTGTAACGATGCGGATTGTCGGGGAACACTCAGCCGAAGTGCGGGAGCCCTCGCGCGACAAATAGCCATGCGATTTTCAAGCGCTCATTGGAGTGACCGCGCTGGGTCGATTTAAGGTAACCGGGTCCAGAAACTGGAGTTATTTTCGCCATTCGCATCTTCGGGCTTCGGCCAGACTCGCTCTCTTTCCCCAGCAAATGGGGCAAACCCGACATTCGTCCGGTGTTTGCTGAGGGCGACGCCAAGCACGCGGAATTCAACACGGCGACGCTCGACTAGCGTTATTTCAACATTCTTTCAAGTGCCTCCTCGCCGAGTTACCACGTTAGAAACCGCATTTTGTTGAACCGATTGCTGACGCGATTGCGGCAGGATGCGCATCAAGTCTTCGGTGACCAGAACCCTCCGCGGCTTCAACTACAACTATGCAAACCCGAACGCTAAAGAAACCATCCGTTGCGTGTGCCCTCCTGCATCTCGAAGCATTTAAGGGAGTTCGAAGCAACTACTGTGGATCGGCGAACAGAAGGGCATTTGTCTGTATTCCACTCAATGACCGGTGCGACAGTGCGGACAAGGCCGGCAATTCGAGCCGAACCAAGCATGGTCGAGACAATGGCTAACACCGCAGATACCATACGAAGCACACAGACTCGAGACGGCCGAATCCTCCTTGATGTCCAACAGGGTCAAATGTATTCGGTCAACGCCGTGGGCTCGAGAATCCTCGAGCTGATCGAGCTGGGATGGCATGAACAACGCATAATCGACGAACTAAGTCGCGCCTATTCCGTAGAAATCAAGGCCGTCGAGACAGACGTCCGCGAATTCGTAGCCGCTCTCCACAAACATCGAATTCTCAAGGCCGGCTGCTTACCGCCGTCGAGACACCCGTGAAATCCTTGCGCCAGGGCGACAGCGACACCTTCGGACTAATCATCACAAGGCGTAAAGGGTCGGAGATCCTCACTTCATCGGATGGCGCCGGCGCGCAGATCACCTATATAGAAATACCTCCAAAAAATAGAGTGGCAGAGCAGTTGACCTCAGCGGTCCTGTCTAAAATGGGCCTCCGTGCGTACTGCCTGCTCGTCTACTCCTGTTCCACTTCAGCACTAGACCAAGAGGCGGCGAAGTACGCACTCCTGGAATGTTCGGCACATGACGCGGGGGCTCCATCTGGATATGGTTGGCACCCCTTCGATCGAAACGTACCACTAGACGCCAGCAGCCCGGAAGACAACTTCGCTATCGCGGAAGCATTACGGCGGGTAAATGTCAGCATCGATGGGGAAACGCCAGGCCCGTTTGGTAGACCCGGTTGGCTAAGCGAGCTTCTGGATTGGGCTGAGGCGCAGATTCATCCTCTTGGTCTACGTACAACCGGAAGCTTCCGTCAACTCAATGCGAGCTCTGCTTTTAGCCTCATTCGAATCGAGACGAGCGGACCCGCCATGTGGTTCAAAGCAACCGGAGAACCTAATCGTCATGAGCTTTCTGTAACCCGTTCACTGGCTCGCCTGTTCCCCGAATTTGTTCCTGCAATCCGTGCGGTCCATTCCGCTTGGAACGGTTGGCTTTCGGAGGAGGCCGTCGGCACCTCCCTTGGTGATTTATCCGAGTTCTCTGCCTGGGAATGCGCTGCTAGAGATCTCGCCGAACTCCAGATCCGTTCCATCGGCAAGCATCTCGAACTTGTAGAAAATAAGTGCAAGGATTTGAGACTTCCAAAACTCATTGAACAGATCGATCCGTTTCTCGAGCGTATGGCGCATCTCATGACAGCGCAAGAAAAGGGTATTCCGCTGCCGCTCTCTTCTCCTGAATTAATTTTCCTTGGTAACCAACTCAAATGGGCTTGCTCGTTGCTTCAGGACTTCAGGATTCCCGAAACTCTGGGACACTTAGATCTCAATCCGGGCAACATTTTTCCATCTCAAGGACGAACGGTTTTCCTGGACTGGGCCGAAGGCTGCGTGGCGAACCCTCTGATCACCTTTGAATATCTTCGTGAGCATCTCACCCGTAAGGATCCGGATGGCCAACAACCGATGGAGAACCTCGCCGAAGCGTATCGTCGGCCGTGGCGATCCCTTTTCTCTCCGGGCGACTTAGAACACGCGATGATGATAAGTCCCCTCGTCGCAGTTTTCGCATTCGCAGTAAGCACGAAGGCGTGGCGTTCCGCCGATTCCCCGGTTGGTTCGGTCCCTAACGGCTACCTCCGCAGTCTTACCAGGCGCATGTACCGTGAAGCAGCGCTGTTGGCTGAAAGGAACGAGTCATGCCCAGCCTGAGATGGGCACCTCCATTTTCCGCGAGCGGTCCGGTCATCGATGTTCTTCACGGCGTATCTGTGCCGGACCCTTACCGTTGGCTCGAAGATCAGAACTCGACCAGCACCCGTAGTTGGCTCGAACAGCAGACGCAATACGCTCGCTCCTATCTACGCAACATTGCGGGGCGGGAGCGCGTGAAAACACGTATTCGTGAACTCCTGGCTGTCGAAACGCATGACTCCCTGCAAAAAGCTGGCAGCCGGTACTTCTTCCGGAAGCGGCTTGCCGATCAGGAGCAGCCTTGCATTTACATGCGCGAGGGCGCGGAGGGCGAAGATCAACTTCTGCTGGACCCGGCAGAACGAAAAACCGGAAAGCACACAGCAGCAAAGCCAATACGTGTCTCGCTTGATGGTCGCCTACTACTCTATGAAATCAAAGAGGGAGGGGAACGCACGGGGGCGTTTGCTTGTCTGGATGTCGAAAATCGCACAACTTTCTCCGATATTCTGCCTCGCGGGTACCTCCGAGGATTTACATTCGCGCCGGATAACAAGGGTTTCTACTACGTTCACGAATCGACAAGTTCAAAAAGACCGTTCTATCGCGCGGCGTACCACCACGTGTTCGGCACATCATTTGATGAGGATCGGGAAATATTCTGTGCAGGTGAGGATGACAGACTCCGCCTCTATCTCTTGTCCGGCGGCAACCGTTTGGGTTTTCTAGTTTACAGTTTTCTGAAAAAGACACGTACATCCTTCTATGTAACGACTTTCCATTCCACCGATTGTCCTCAGACCGTCATCGAGGGCGCTGAATACAGTCTCGGTCCTCGTTTGATTCCCGGCAGAATACTCGCCATTACCGACCGCGATGCTGCCAATCTGCGGATCGTCGAGGTTCGACTTCGCGAGAACCACGAACTGGAATGGATCACTGTGATCCCAGAAAATGACCACCGAATTAACAGCTGGCTCATTGCCGAAGGCCGAATTTTTGTCTCGTATATCCGCGAGAACACGTCGCGTGTCTCCATTTTTGACATGGCAGGTCGCCAAACGGGCGAACTGCCTATTGGTGAAAATGAGACGGTCCGCTTGGTCGGTGGCTCGCCCGCAGACGCCGAACTCTTGATCGAAACGGAATCATTCACGGAACCAATCAAAATCCTCCGATACTCGGAAGTCCTGGGAGAACGGACTCTTTGGGCGAAGAGGCTCATTCCATTTGATTCGTCCAAGTATGGCCATACACGAGTTTGGTATACGTCCAAGGACGGAACCAAAATCCCCATGTTTCTGGTGGGGCGACACGAGATTCTCGAAAGCGGGGTCCACCCCACGGTCATGACGTCCTATGGCGGATACGGCGTTTCCATGACGCCGCAGTTCAGTGTCTTTGTCGCGTTTCTCGCTGAGCGGGGATGCCTGTTCGCCCTACCCAGCGTCCGCGGCGGAGCTGAATACGGGGCGGAATGGCACAACGCGGCTAGGCGCCGTAACCGGCAGACGGCCTACGACGATTTCGTGGGTGCGGCGGATTGGCTCGTTCAGACCGGACGGAGCACGCCAACACAACTCGCGATCTTTGGCGGATCGAATTCCGGGCTGCTAGTTGGAGTCGCTCTGACCCAAAGGCCGGACTTGTTTCGGGCGGTTGTGTGCATGGCTCCACTCCTCGACATGCTTCGTTATCACCTATTCGACAACGCTCACGTCTGGTGCGAGGAATACGGCACAGCCGACGATCCGGACGACTTCGCTGTTCTGTACAGCTATTCCCCCTATCATCGGGTCCGGCACGGCACATCCTATCCTGCAACGATGATCGTTTCCGGTGATTCCGACCAAAATTGCAATCCGCTACATGCACGAAAAATGACCGCCCGTCTGCAGACAGCGAACGCTTCGCGAAATCCAATCCTGCTTGAGTACAACAAGCACCGCGGCCATTCGCCAGTACTTCCTCTAAGCGACCGTATTGACGGACTAACGGATCGCATGGCGTTTCTCTGCGATCAGCTGCAATTACCCGAGTGAGGAGTGAGGTCATCGACATGCTGAGCCTTGTCTCGCAGGCCTACTTGGAATTAGCCCATTTCGAGCTCTACCTGATGCGAGGAAACTTTGCGGGACTATACGCCAGAGTTCGCAACTACCCGACTCGCCAGAATCCGCCAAGGGCTAATGCCATCGACAAGATATGCGGAGCCGTAGGCATAGCTTGCATCTGGTATTGGAAGACTGCGCTGTGCCTGCAGCGTTCCGCCGCGACAGCCTGCCTGCTGAGGCGCAATGGTGTGCCAGCTCAGCTCGTGATTGGAGTACAGCAACTGCCGTTCAAATCGCATGCCTGGGTAGAAGTCGATGGCCAAGTGGTGGACGACAAACCCTACATTCCCCAGATCTATACGGTTCTCGATAGGTGCTAGGGTCGGAGAGGTCGGAGACTAAACAGAATTGAGGATTTCAACAGTGAGCGTTCAATTTGGAAGATGGAACTTTGATGGCATGCCTCCTGCGGATGGTTTGCCTGAAACAATTGGCAACGTGCTTGCCCCTTACGCACCGGACGGTATTCGCTCCCACTTCGAGGAAGGGCTCACAATCGTGTACGGCGCTTTTCATACAACGAAAGAGTCCCGCGCCGAAATCCAGCCACATGTCGCCCCTTCGGGTCAGGTGATCACTTGGGATGGCCGCCTCGATAACCGGCAGGACCTAATTCTTCAGTGCGGTAAGCCGTTCTTAATTGACACCTCCGATGTATCGATTGTAGCCGCCGCCTACCAGCGATGGGGAACGAACTGTTTCGCAAAGCTCATCGGCGATTGGGCTCTATCCATATGGGACCCGCGGGAGCGATCCTTGATCTTCGCTAAGGATCCGATAGGTACGCGCCCTCTCTATTATTCCGTCCAATCGGATCAAGTCAGCTGGAGCACCCTTCTTGATCCGCTAGTACAAACCGCGCAGAAACCCTTGATGCTAAACGAAGAATACATTGCGGGCTGGTTCTCGTTTTTCCCAGCCCCCCATCTCAGTCCCTACCTCGGAATCGATTCCGTCTCCCCGGCCTGTTCCGTCCGGCTAGAGAACGGAAATCGGTATATCAAGAAGTATTGGGACTTTGATCCGGCCAAGAGAACTCGCTATCGAACCGATGCCGAGTATGAAGAGGGGTTTCGCGCGGTTTTCTCAGCGGCTGTGCAACGCCGGTTGCGCTCCGACGCGCCTGTTCTCGCCGAACTGAGTGGGGGAATGGATTCGTCCTCAATCGTTTGCATGGCGGACACCCTCATACAACGCGGAAGCGCCCAGACCTCCAGACTCGATACGTTGTCCTACTTTCACGATTCGGAGCCAAACTGGAACGAACTTCCATATTTCCAGAAGGTGGAGGAAAGACGGGGACGCATCGGTTGCCATATTGATCTGGGCCCGCAGCAGAACGGCAGGTTCGCGTTCGATAGGGCGCGACTCGCGCCAACTCCAGCTTCGAGCGGTAACGTCAGTGACGCCTCGCGGCAATTCGCCGCCTGTATCGCCAGGCACCGCAATCGCGTGGTGCTTTCCGGCACCGGTGGCGATGAGGTTACCGGGGGTGTACCGACACCCGTGTCGGAATTAATGGATGCGCTCGGAAAAGCGCGATTTAAGGAACTTACCCACGGTTTAAAAGTGTGGGCGTTGGAGAAGCGGAAACCTTGGTTTCATCTTTTGTTTGAGGCCCTCCGAGGTTTTTTCCCTCCGGTGTTAGTGGGCCTGCCAAAACACATGTATCCACCAGCCTGGATTTACCCTGCCTTTGTAGCCCGGCATCAAGACGCACTCAGCGGATACCCGTCCAGAATCAAAGTGTTTGGGGCACTGCCGAGTTTCCAGGAAAATCTAGCCACACTCGATTCCCTGCGTCGGCAGCTTTCGTGTGTGGAGCTTTCTTCGGCTCCTCCGTATGAAAAACGTTATCCCTATCTTGACCGCGACCTACTGGAATTCCTGTTCGCAGTACCTCGCGAGCAACTTGTTCGGCCCGGCCAGCGCCGCTCCCTCATGCGTCGCGCACTGATCGGGATAGTGCCCGACGAAATCCTGAACAGGAAGCGAAAAGCCTTCGTCGGCCGATCGCCAAGAACGGCCATCCTCCGGGAGTGGGACGCTCGGATCGATCGGGGCGCACACATGTTGGCCACTTCGCTGGGGATCGTCGATGCGAAGGCCTTCGGCGAAGCTGTGCTTAATGCTCGTCACGGCCAAGAAGTCAACCTCGTGGCGATGATGCGAACTATGAGAATCGAATCGTGGCTGGAAAACGTCGCGGCCCACGGAATTGAAGTCCCCGGTAATTCAAGGACGGGTCGCCGGACGGTATCCGAAGGCACGATGCGTTCTTATCGCCGGGGCTCAGCTAGCTCGCAAGAAGTGTAAATCAGCTAAAGCGGGAAGGAGGTGAAATCTATGAAATACGCAAAACCGGAAGTAATCGTCCTGGATCACGCCGCCATCGCAATACAGACAGGCCATCCGAAGATCGGCATGAACCCAGACGGCGGGGAGACTCTCGTCACGGCCGCCGCGTACGAGGCTGACGAGTAGAGGCGCTGACCGGGCCCGCCAAGAGTGCGCTCGGCCACACCCAATATTGGATCTCACATCCTTCAAGATCCCAATGGCACGGCTTCTTCCGCCTGCCTTAAGAAGGATCTTGCTAGCTGGCAACGCGTCTAAATGAATCCTCAAATGGAAAAGGAGGTGGTAAAAGATGAAATACGAAAAGCCGGAGATAATCGCGGTCGTTAACGCTGCGAGTTCAATCCAGACCTCACATCCGAAAGTCGGCATCTCTCCAGACGCCGATCAAGACGTCACCGTAAGCGCGTACGAAGCGGACGAGTAGTACAACCTGCCGGAGCGCTTCGAAAAACAAGCGCTCCGGCAGCCCTCATTGTGGCCGAAGGTACGCGCGAGCCTGAAGCACGTCTTGGTTTCACTCGGAACCGTTGCGGACAGTGTCAGCGTTATCACGAAGGTTGCGCCAGCGACGGTATTGCTCCGCCTTCGCTGGATCTGGATCCTCTTCGTGCTTCAACCAAAAGCAAAACCAATCGACAGTTCCCTGTTGAGATACGGCTTGCTCCCAAGGTTTCGCCAGAATGTGGGCTCCGGCCGGCAAATAGACCATTTCCACAGGCTTTCCGAGTCGTTTTAACCCTTGAAGCCATTGCCACTCACTCAGAATCGAGGATGGACCGATGGCCTGAATTAGCAGAGGCGTTTTCACTTTATCCAAAAGAAAACCGGGAGAGTCTTTTATCCACAACGACAGTCCGTCTCCAAACGGTGCACTACCGACAATTGCTTCTGCATCGTAAGAACGAATGGGATTATCGCTATAGAACATCAAGTATTGGAAATAACCGGCGTCGACCCCATCGGCGACCACGGCTGCATCAAAGTGTTGGTTCAAGTGCGTTAACGCGTATTTGACGTACATGCAAGTCCGACTGAAACCGACTAGGCCCACATGCTCAGGATCAATGATCCCGATGGCATCCAAGTACTCAATCACGCTGCGATAAGCGCCCAGTACTCGCATTGGCTCTTGCGGAGTTTCCAATGTGTTCGAAAAAAGATCGTTCATCTGCAAGACCGCGATCCCGCGGCTCGCCAAGGGCTGGGCGGCAAATGCAGAAGAGTAGGGCCCATCCATCCAAAACCGATGCGGATCGAAGCCATGTGTCTGAATGACCAACGGATATCTCTTGCCCGAAACATAATTGGGAGGCAGGTACAATCCGCCGTTCAGCACCACGCCCTCACTCTCCCAGTGAATTTCTTGTTCTTTGCCAAAACTAAGCGCTGCGAACTGCGGATTCAAATCTAGGACCTCGGTTTCTTGCTTAGTCTGCGGATGGGCCATAACGATGCGTGGGGGCGCGTTCATATCCTCATCCACGAACACTCGCGGCCGCGCGTCTGTCGCGATGTCAGGCGCAGAGGCGAGGCGTTCCCAACCTCCACTGAATTTCCTGTAGTAGACCCTTTCGGGAACATCTCCTGCACGTAGCGATCTATCGGCCACGTTGAACTCAACGATGCCTGTTCTTGAATTCCACCGTAGTGGCTCCAAGTTTTGGTCCGTTATCTCAGTGGTCTGTCGATCACCCACCCTAATTTCGAAGACAAACTTGTGCGTGCGTCTCGCTTGGAGCTCGACGGGATCCTGTACGTCCAAAGGAAGGTACGTTTCACATAGGAGTACAGAACGTGAATCAGGGGACCACAAGACGTCAGATGAGGAATAAGTGGTAGGAGCGTCGAGCAACACCTCGCTCCTTCCGGTCCGCAAATCAATCAACTCGAAATGCAAAATACGCGTGGAGGACCCAAGGGGAAGCCCGCGGCGAAGAACATTGCGAATGTTTTCGTCATCGTACTGCCGCCAATGCTCCGGAAATCGCGTCGTATCGGTCTTTACTAGCACGTATAATCCGTTGGGAGAAAGGAACAGATCATTTAGTCCGCTGTCGAAAGGATCATGGGTTCGCAGGGATGTGTCTTTGGATTTATCAGGTGTTTTTAGAAATAGCTCCGACTCGCGACTTGAAATCCGTCCACTGACAAGGCCGGACAGGGCTTCCGAACCGACGTAAAATCCAGTTCTCGATGTCCGCGTATCGATTAAATCCCTAGCGGGTCTCTCCGCAGCGTACACGAACCTGTCGCCATTTTCCGAAAATGCATAGGACAAAATGGACTCCCTGTGGTTCGTCAATTTCTTTAGCTGTCCTGAGTTGTACCGAACGGAGTAGATTTGAGTTGGCTCGGAGCCATTAGAACCGAGGAACAGGATCGTGCCGCTGTCTTTTGTCCACTTTATTTCCGATATCCCGGCGCTGTTCGATGAGCATGCAAACATCGCCAGCTTCTTTGGGACATTTTGGTGGCCGGTCTCATCAGTGCGAAAGACCAGCAAGGAGTAATCGTTCGTGTTGTGCTCAAGATCTCCCTTTGAAACCACTACAGCGAAGAATTTGTTGTTTGGTGAGAAGACCGCAAATCCACTGTCCGGGCTGTAGTAGGGAAATGGGGTTCCGACAACGCGGGTCGCGCTGATACCATCCGCTACGGTAACCAAGCGCTTTTGCGGAGCAGTCGTAAGGTTCTGCCTCGCTACGGGACTTCCGAAACCGAGCAGGCCGCCCAAGACTCCGTGTACCAATGACCACGCCGTAAACCGCACGTTGTCTCCTTTCAGAACAACAATCAGTTCAGAATGAAGACAACGTCAGAATTTCAGTTTCAAGGAGAGTTGAAGTGATCTAGGACCGCCCTGCTGGAAGAGCGGATTCAAACCTCCCAGTCCCTGGTTTAGCATCTGCTCGGATTGCAGATAGTATGGGCCGTATTGTAGGTAGGCACCAGGATTCGTGAAATTCGGATGATTTAGTAGATTGAAGGCGTCTGCTTGAAACTGAACATTTATCCTTTCGGTCACGGCGAATATTCGTGCAATGGACAAGTCCACCTGGGTCAGACCAAATCCGGGAATGTCGTTTCGCCCTTCGGTTCCCTGTCGAATCGCCGAGGGAATTGAAAACGCACCGCTGTTCGTAACTGCGTCATAATTCAGAATTTTTCCGCCCGGGGCGCTCGGAGTGCCAATCCACACTGGTTGCCCCGGTACGCGGTCGGGGCGAATGAATGAGACAGCAAAACTAGAGGGAGCCGAAACGTTTGCGTTAAACGGAAATCCGGTCCTGGCCACGACTACGGCGCTCAAAGACCAGTTTTTCGTTAGTTGGGTAACAGGCCCGGATTGCCCGATCGCCGGTACGTCGTAACGAAGGGCGCTCGAAACACTCTGGCGGACATCGAAATCTGAGGATGCATAATTATTTGCGCCTGAAATGACCGCGTTGGAAAGCCCGAAGGTGACATCATCCGAGGCGCTGTCTAGGGAGTGAGCCCAGGTGTAGTTGAACAGGGCCTGAAGGCGCGACGCGAGCGGACGGCGATACTGTACCTGAAGCGCGTTATAGTTGGAACGCGCGTCATTCACGGTTAGATCAAGGATACTGCCAGGTGCAAAATTAGCGTTGGGCTGAGGGAGGGCTTCCTGCCTTAGCAGTTCCCTTCCAGCCTGGCCGACGTACGTCGCCGAAATCGTCTGTTTGCCGGCGAACGACTTCTCAAGGGCAAGGTTCCATTGATAGGACCGGGGCAGTTCCAGATGCGAGGAATTTCCCAGAAGGCCTCCTTGATAAGGGGGTTGCAGAGAAATCGTAGCGAGATAAGGCGTAAGGTTGGAAATTGGGATAGCAACATTTTGAAATGATTCGAGCGCATTGTTGGGAAACTTAAATGCCAGATTCGCGGAATCTCCTACGCCAAGATCATAGAAAATTCCCCCACCTGCGCGGAGCACGAAGTCTCCTTGCGGAGTCAAACTGTACGCTAGACCTAAACGCGGGGCGAAATTGCCATAAGTAGTCGCCCACAAATGCGTACCCGCGGGAGCCAGGTCGATCTCCGCCGGGTTATTGGTATTCTCCCAGGCTGCCAATTTTGTCGTACCCCGGCCGGAAGGCGCCGGGCTGAGTTCCCACCTGAGGCCGTATGTCACATCGAGTCGTGACGTGACTTTCCACGTGTCCTGACCGTATAGCGAGAATGCGCGGGAAAGAAACTGGGAAGGGATGTAGGTAAAGCTCAACAGATCCGGCACCGAGCCTGTGGAAATAAGATCTTGCGTGCTGAACCACTCGTACAACAAATAATTTTGTGGCGAGTTCACATTCAGGAAAATGCTCCGCAAATCGCCGCCGAACTTCAACTGATGGGAACCTACGGAAATCGATAGATCATCCACCAAATCGGCCTGGCGGGAAGTGCTCGTTCCACCGTGTCCTACGTACAAGTTTTGTGTGTCAAGACCATAAAATATGGCGAAACTCTTAGCCTCAGGAAGGGAGCCAAGAAGCAAGCTAGAGCTAAGGGGAATCGCGCCTCCGAATGAATCGAGTGAGTAGGATGCGCCGGCGCTCTGCGTCGAGTAATTGCCGCGGACTGTATTGGACCAATGCGCGCTCAGCAACATATTAACTCCTGCGGTTAGCGTTTGCGTGTTGACCGGGGTCGTCTGAAATGTGCTGAGGCTGGACTGAGGACCAGAGATCTGAGACGGCGCATAGTTGAATCGGCCGAACACCGAGAATCGGTCGCTGATGGTGTGATCGATCCTCAAGCTCGTTGCATTCAACGTCGCGCGGCTCGCATAGGTCCCCGTGAATGGAGCGGTGTAGACGCCTGGCGTTACCGTCCTGTCATCCGGCTGAGGGTATGCATTTAGGTAGGGAGCGATCGCCTGAGGAGCGATGGCCCTCGCGTAGTCGGAAGGAACCTGAATCGTCGTACTCTGAGGCAGATCCAAGCGAGCACCCTCATAGGAGAAGAAGAAAAAGGTTTTGTCCTTCCGGAGCGGACCGCCCAAGAATGCGCCAAAATCATTGTGGTGTTCCGGAGCGCGTGGATTGCCCGCCTGGTTGGCAAACCAATCGTTTGCGTCCATAACGGTATTGCGGAAATAATCGAAGACTCCACCGTGAAAAGCGTTCGTACCTGACCGCGTGGTTAGAATTACTTGTCCGCCAGGTGCTCTGCCAAATTCAGGCGCGAAGGAAGAAGTCTCAATGCGGAACTCTTGTAAGGCATCCACGGAAACCAGACTGCTGGTTCCTCCGATGGCACTGAAGGCCTGTGCGCTGCCCGTTCCCGATTCTCCCAGATTTTGCCCAAGCGCAACCCCGAAGTTCGCTGAAACACCGTCGACGGTGAAATTATTCGCGTCTGTCCGTTGACCGGCGATGCTGAATTGACCAGGAGTGCCAAAACTGCTCGGTGCTATAACGACGCCAGGCGTTAGCTGCAGAAGCGTATTGAAGCTCCGGCCGTTCAGAGGAAGACTCTCCACAAAGTTCTCGTCAATTACCGTGCTGACTGTCGCCGAAGTCGTGTTCACGAGCGGCGCTCCGCCCTCGAGCGTTACAGTTTCGGATGCCGCGCCAACCGGCAGAGTGAAATTGATGGCCAAGGCGTCTTGGACATTGAGAACAATGTCGGGTTTGACAAGCGTCTTGAAGCCAATCTTGGAGACTTGGATTCGATATGGGCCTGGAGGGAGATTCGAGGCCAGGTAAATGCCTTCGCCATTGGTCTTCGTGGCGTACCGCACACGAGTCGCGTCGTTTACGATTAGGATCTCAGCGTCGGAGATCACCCTTGTCGAAGGATCGAATACGATTCCGCTGATGGTTCCGTTTGGAGACTGCGCCAAGAGTGGAGCGATCGAAACCAGAACAACACCAACAAGCAGAACTATCTCACGCACTTTCACGCTGTGCTCCTGTGACAAGAGATTGCGGACACGTTCTCTCGGTCTACGCAGGAGAAGTCGGCGCTGTACCATTCGATCTTCATGAATCAAATAATGAATTCCAAATCGCGGGAGGACCCCGAAACTAGGGATGGTTCGGATCGACCTTTAAATAGGTGAACAAGAGCGGCTTGCCGCTGGGCTTGTGGCTTCCTCCATTCGGTTCAACTGTCACGAATACGGCATCGATTTGCTCCAGTGCACGTGCGTCCGCGAATTTCAGGACCCAACGCTTCTTGGCCGTATTGTCTTCGTAAAACATTCCCAAGCTCACCGCTTGTTCTTTGTCGGGGCCTCGGCGCCCCCAAGCCTGGAATGTGCTCGCAGTTTGTACGCCGGCCTCCCGATTAAGATCGTAGGCATAGAAGATCAAGGATTTACCCTTCGTATAAAAAACACGCCCATAGGGCTTTTGCGTCGCCCCATCACGCGCCACGTCGTACACTTCGGCGATGTATAGATCCCGAGCCCCCATCAGATCGCGAATGTCCCTATCGTGCGCAAGTAGGTCGTCTTGCTTGCTAATCGTTTGTTCCTGGTCGCGAAGCTGCCCCGAGAAATCCTTGATCTGATCTTCAAGACTCGCGACCTTAACTTCATCATCGGATCGCTGTTGACGGATCGAGTCAAGTTCGGCCTGCGCTCTCTGCAGCGACGCTTGAGCCGCAGCCAGTCTTTGTATAGAGTCAGCCCGATCCCGAGCCAAATTTTCTTGTTGCGCATGATCAGCCTGCGACGATTTCAGTAAGACTTCCTGCGCACTTTTGAGTTCACCGAACGATGTAGCCTGTTGGTCAAGACGCCTACGTAGTCCGGCAATAACTGTGTCGCGCTCCGAGATTTGAGCTTTGAGGGTTTCCCGCTCGTGGCCGGCATCGCTTATGCGCCGTTCGAACCCCTCTATTCGAATGTCGCCATTCGCGACAGAAGGAGGAGTTTCGACTTCGTGGTTAGTTCCTATCCTGTACGAATAGATCCCCAGTGAGATCATCAGCAAGACACAAGCCGCAAAGGGCATCCACATGTGGTTCCAATTCGCGGAGGTGTGTCCATGCCCACTTTTTTGGGCAAATGCGAACCCTCTTTTCTCCTTTCCCGTTCCGGAAATACCATCGACGGTTCGCTCTGACCTCGGACGAGAGCCAATTGCAGGGTCCTTCAACTGTCCTGCGCCCGGTAACGATTTCTCGGAAGCGATAGCCGCGAGTTTGGCCGAAACCAACGGCGCCCCGATCTCAACGGCAGCCTCGAAATCTTCCATCGCCTGACGGCACTCGGGGCATCCGTCCAGGTGCGCCTGCAGCCGTTTCCGTTCCTCCTCGGTCAAATCACCTGAGGTTGAGACGGCACCGAGCTCAAGAAATTCGTCGTGTGGTCCCATCTCCGACCACTCTCCGTCGGCCCGATCTTGCTCGCTATCTAGCATAGCGTTTGATCATCTGCACTCTATTCTCAGCCATGTGTTTTCGCAATGCGGCGAGGCCTCGATAGTAGTGGTGCCTGATATTCCCACGTGGTTGACCCAACTTTTCGCTGATCTCAGCGAGGGTATGCCCTTCAAAGAAGTGCAGCCGCAGAGTTTCGCGCTGATCTTCCGACAACGATTCAATCACCTTTTCTAAACCATTACGCCCAAAGACCGCCTCTGCGGAATATTCGGTCTCTGTGGTCGGTTCACCGACCACTCGCTCGGCGCGACCCTCAAGATCGGCGTGACCGTAAAATTGGCGAGTCGCTAGATAGCGGCGCCGCTCAATCGCGCGATGGTAGGCCATCTGGACGATCCAAGAACGTGCCGAGCTCTTCGAACTATCGAAGACAGCGCACTTGCGTTGGATAAACAGATATAAGTCTTGTACCAAGTCTTCCGCTTCTGCGGCGTCTCTGAGAATCCTCCCCGCTACACTTTGCAAAATTCGCCCGTGACGCTGAATCAAAGAGGCTAGCGCATTCTGATCTCCGCGCGTGACACGGGCCATTAAGGTCTCATCGGATGATGTCTCATCTGGACGGATTTGCACCAAGGTTTCTGGACAAACGTCTCCGCTCTTGGCAATTGAGGACGCACGGAATCGAAAGGTAGTGGAAAAACTCAATGCGATGCACCCCGTTCCAGGAAGCCCAACCACAAAGCATTGCAGAACATGCTCTGTAGCAATATGTTCGACAACAGACCACCCTTCTCTACGAGATGGGTAAACGTCGCAAGCATGTTCAGCCTACGTCTGGGCCCGAAAGAGCTTTCGGGGAGGTACTGCGGCAGCTGCGTGAACAGAAAAGGCTGTCCCAAGAGGCTTTGGGAGCAAATTGCGAGTCCGATCGTACGTTTGTCAGCATGTTAGAGCGTGGTTTAGTTAGTCCCACGTTAAGGACGATCGTAAAGCTGTCGAAAGGCTTGAGTGTTACTCCGTCCGAGCTCATTCGTCGCACAGAACAATCGAACCTCTACCGCGGCTGATTACTTATATCAGTCCAATACCGCACTTTGTCAATGAAAAAGTGATCAATCAGCGCGTTCCTGAAGAGTCTTGTTCTCGATAATGTACCGGGCGCGAGGCACATGGTGACAGCATCCGCACGTTTTGGCAGAAGACTGAGGGAGGTCAGGATGGAGGCCGGCCTGAAGCAGGGCCAAGTTGCAAGAGCGGTTGACGTCGATTCGAAACACATTAGCAGGCTCGAGCGCGGCAAAGTGAACCCATCTTTTGAGATGATCTTTCAATTGGCCACCGCTTTAAGAGTATCTCCGGCAAGTTTCTTTGAATTCGATCGTTCCGAAATGACGACGAGGTTTTTGGAGTCAGAACTGAGTCTCATGCTCGAAAAACGTGATTTAAAGCAACTTAGGCAGGCCCATCTCGTGCTAAAAGCTTTGTTCGAATCGTAGATTTCCCGCGATCCTTGGTCTCGCGCCTGTCATGCTCCGATTACGTGAGTCTCGGTGACCAGCTATCTCGCCTGCTTGACTCCCACACCCCACAGGGGTAGCATCCCCTAAATCGTGACAGTATTAAATCGTAACTGAATAGTTCCATTACTGTCCGAGATTACGGTGGCAGCTGCAGCTTGGAGTTGCTCTGACCCGGATCCGACATGGAAATTTCCCCCTCAGTCCAGCGAGAAACGATTCGCATACGTCAGCAGCGCGCCGGTGCGTTCCTCATGGCGATCGCAGTACTGGTCTCGGTGGCCATCCTCTTCGGGCCGCGACCCTCGGTGGGTCGTTTGGCTCTTCTGCCCTTAGGGGCGGTGCTCATAGCACTCTGCACGAGCCTCGTTTTCCACGGCCGCTTTATGCTTTTAGCACGCCGCGAACAGTACGAGACCACCAACATGCTTAAGACCACGGAGCGCGAGTTCGAGTCCATCTTTGACAGTGCTCTCGATGCAATAATAATTTTCGACGACCAAACAATCTGTCTCGAGGCGAATCCTGCCGCGCTGGCCCTCTTTGGAATGAAGCGCAATGAAATCGTGGGAAATTCTATTCGGAAGGGCCGTTCAAACGGCAACAACATTGACAGCGTCTGGGAGCCTCACCTTGCCACCGGTCATCAGGATGGTGAAGTACACCTAGCCGGACAAAACGGCAGTGACGTGTTCGCCGAATATACGGTGAAGGCAAATTATTTACCCGGTCGACATGTCGCCATTCTTCGAGATATTTCCGCTAAGAAGAAGGCTGAGGCTGGTCTCCGGGATAGCGATGAACGCTTTCGGCAAATGGCCGGTTGTATACGCGAAATCTATTGGTTGCTTGATGCTGAAACCAAACATCTCATCTATGTGAATGGAGCCTACGAAACACTCACGGGCCGTTCGCTAGCGTCTCTTCGAGACGATCCTACTTCCTATCAAGAAGCCTTCCATCCCGAGGATCGCGCAACATTCCTGAAGCGACTCGACGAAGCCACCCAAACCGGGGAACTCGACGAAGAATTTCGGATTATTCGACCCGACCGCGTTGTTCGTTGGGTATCGGTTCGCGGCTTTCCCGTTCGGGATTCAGCTGGCGTTATCCGCAAGCTTGTTGGAATCTCTCAAGATATCTCGGCGCGCAAGTCTGCAGAAGAACAGATGGCCAAGAGCCTCATAGCGACCGAATCCGCACGAGCGGAAGCCGACGCATTCCGCAAGATCACTCTGGCGCTAACCCAGAATCTCAGGATGGACTGCGTGTTGGACACTCTGCTCGAATCCCTGCGAAAGATCATCCCGTGCGACTCGGCCCGGGTTTTCTTGGTAGAAGCGGATACACGCCTGTTTCTTGAACGCGAGCTTCAATGTTCCGATGCCGGCCGACACACTCCCAAATGCCCCGATACTCTCGATGCCGCAGGCACCGATTTTCTGATGCGCGTACTTACAACAAAAAACAGCCTGCTGATATCTGATACCGCGCAGGAGCCGCAGTGGTCTGGCTTTCGAGGACATACACATCTACTCTCCTGGCTTTGCGTCCCGCTCGTTGCTGGCCAGCAAGTCCTCGGATTGTTGTCGATAGGCGATACGCACGCCTGCACATTCACCCAAGAGCACCTGCGATTGGCGAAATCGCTCGCAATACCCGCCGCGGTCGCTATTCAGAACGCGCGGCTCTACGAACGGTCAGAAATCTATAGCGTTGAGCTCGAACAGTGTCGTGCCGAGTTGATTCGTACCAACCAGGCGCTCCAACAAGTTCGCCATCGCAGCGCGCTCTCCGACAAACGATTTACGAAGGTCTTTCGATCAAGTCCGATCGCCCTTTCAATTACATCAATCGACGAAGGCTGTTTCATGGAAGTGAATGCGGCTTTTCAGGCCCGATCTGGTTACACACGGCAGGAGCTTCTGAACCGCGCGGTGGTCGACATTGCTTTCTGGGACAGCCCGAGCGAACGATCCGTCCTACTCGACGAGGTCCGTAGAGTGGGGCATGTTAGGAATCGCTCGACAAGATTTCGGAACCGCCTTGGCCAGATTCTCAGAACGGTTTATTCAGCAGACGTTATCGAATTCGGAGGCCAACAGTGTATCCTGGCAGTTTCCGAGGATGTTCCGGACCGCGTAGCCGGGAAGGGCACGCAAACTCGACCGACTAGAGGTGCCTGGTAGACTCCCGTGACGGTGACAGGCAGGCGTTCTAACCAACTGAACTAACTTGCCGCCGCTTCAGGCTGCCGCCGAGATTATCGCTACCTGGCATCGAAGCAGAGCCGCCGATTGCATCGGCGCTGCGGCAGAGCGGGCGCTTGCGATGGCTTGGCTGTATCGCCCCGGCCTCATCTCGTCTTATTGCCTCTTGCCGTCGATTGGTTTGTGGGGGGCGGCGTCGGAGTATCGGCCGGATCTGGCGGTTTCTTGGCCGGAGTTTTTTACGAAGGCATGCGGTCGAGCTTCGGAGTGGGGGTTCAAGCTGCACGCTCATCTGATGCTGGCGCACCGCCGCCTGAACGAAGGCGCTCCTCGGAGTCGTTCAACGTCTTACATGGCGGGGCTGATCGATCTCTTGATGACCGCACCCGCAATCTCGGCCTGGCGCGGCAAGTCGAAAGTTGGGAATTACTTCTCATGCCGCCCGTACCATGCTCCACGCGCTCGAAGACCGCAGGCTGGTCCGTGAGGTGACGGGCAGGGGGTCTTTTCGCCTCTATGCTGTGGCCAGCCTGGATCTCGCGGCAGCGAACTGGTGATGTCGTCGGCAGTCACCTGTCGAAGACGAGCAGCGTCGAGGTCGCGGACGCATACAACCTGCCGCTCGCATCGGTCAGCTTGGCCTCGGCGAATGCCGCCCTCCGCCCGAACGAAAGCACGCGGCCCTCGGCACGCAAGAGCCCGGTGTCTTTGGTAATTGGCTTGTGATAGGCGATCTTCAGTTCCAATGTCGTATAAGCCTGCGTTGCCGCGAGTCGGGAATGCACGGCGCAGCCGCAGGCGGAATCGAGCAGCGTCGCGGCATAACCGCCATGCACCGTGCCGATCGGATTGTAGGCGTGTTCCCCCGGCGTCCCGGCAAAAACAGCCTTGCCGCTTTCGACTTCGACAAACTCGAAATCGAGTGCCACTAGGATGCCCGGCTTGCGTCCCGAAGCCATCAGCATCCGCAGTTGCGACAAACCGTCGAGGCCGCCGCCAACTTCATCCATGAGGCTCATGCGCGCCCTCCAATCCGAACCGTTCGCTGATTACGCTCACCGCTCGCGGCTCTCGGATGGCGTCCGCGGTTTAAATGAGAGATATCGGGTCCCCAGCGCGTCATCGAGGGTCATGGGCTGCTCCCCCGTCACCGTGAGGAAGACATCGTTTATGGGGAATGGCTTTCGCACGCTGGCGCCGACAGCCGAGATATGGCGCGCCATGTCTAAGCTGATACGCTCGTCCTGTTGGCTCAACTCCATGAGGCGCGTTTGCCAAGCCTCGGCTGAAATCGTTTCGTGTCTTAGCGACCGTCCCAGGTGCCGACCGATAATCCCGGCAACTTCAGTGTGGGTGAATTTCTCGGTGCCGGTCGGGTAGACTTCCCTCTTGTCGCCGAATCGTGCGGGAAATCGCAACGCTGCAATTGCCAACTTTCCGGCGTCCTCACCGGAAATCCAGTTCATGGGCAGGTCCGGAAACGAGTTCCGGATGACACCGTCACGCAAAATATCCTCGCGGTGCAGCAATTCGAGATTTTCAAAGAACAGAGCGGCAATCCGCAGATCGATGCAGGACAATCCGGACCACTCAAGCAACTCCTCGGCTAACCATTGGGCGCGTCCCAAATGGCTTGGACTGTCGGGGTTCGCGGGGCCCATCGACATGACGACGAGACGTTTCAGCCCCACCGCACGCGCCGCAGATGCGAAGTTGGCAGCCGCATCAACGATTCCGCCAGCGATCGGGTAAGTAAAATAGGCGGCGACGACCCCTTCAAGCGCGGGAATCAGACTCCGGCGATCGCGAAGGTCTCCAACCACGACTTTGGCCCCGATCTCTTCCAGGGCTTTTGCTCGGTCGTCTCTTTGTCGAACCAGCGCACGGATCGGTATGCCCAGCTTGCGCAACTGACGCGCTACGTATGCTCCCGTTCCGCCATGACGGCCCGTGCCGCCGACCACCAAGATTGGATTTAATGCTTCGCTCATGGGTACCCCTAATTTACCTGCCTACACTTGTGCGAAACCGCCATCGACAAACAATTCCGTTCCTGTGATGTAGCTGCTGTCGTCGGATGCAAGAAAGACGACGGCCTTAGCGATCTCATCGGGTGTACCGAACCTGCCGAGCGGAACGCTATCTGCGATCATCTTCTTGCGTTGCTGGCCCGTATCTGAGGAAGCCAATAGGGTATTCAGTCCGGGCGTGTCGATCGAACCGGGGCTCACTGTGTTCACGCGAATGTGGCGAATCTTTAAGTCAGTTGTCCACGTTCGCGCGAACGAGCGCAGGGCGGCTTTTGTGGCACTGTAAACACTGTTCGCCGAAAACCCTTTGCTGCCCACGATGGACGAATTCAGGATGATTGAGGCGCCATCCAGCAATAACGGAATCGCCTTCTGCACCGTGAACAGAACGCCTTTCACGTTTATGTTGAAAATCGAATCAAAGAACTCCTCAGTGATCGTACCGAAGGGGGCGTACCTTGCAACGCCGGCGTTCGCGAAGACAATATGGAGCTTGCCCTGCTCTAGTTTGATCTGTGCAAAGAGCCGATCAAGGTCGCTGAGGTTCGACACGTCTCCTTGTACGCCGGTGACATTTTTTCCGATTTCCCTTACCGCTGCAGCCAACTGCGCATCACCGCGCCCGGTGATGAAAACGAACGCGCCTTTCGCTTCGCGGTCGCAAGGCCAATGCCGCCGTTGCCGCCGGTAACGAGTGCAATTTTTCCGTCAAGCTTACCCATGTGTCTTTCCTCCTATGTAGTCGTTGCCATGGGTCGTTTTCACTTTTTAGAGCAGCACGCTCAATACTTCGTGCGAAAACGGGCCGGTTCAGCGCGGCCCGTCATTGTGTTCGATTTATCTGGAGCCGCTGAAAAAGGTTGCTTCCTTGTCCTTGAGAACTATATGATGATCATCATATACATGCAAGAGGGATGAGCGACATCATAGTAGAGAATTCGGAGCGCGCCATGAGGTACACCCGCTTAGGTCCCGGCCATTCCGGTGCGCTAACGCGGGTCGAATCGACCGAAGCCGCTCGATTCGTGCGGCAGAGATAGAGGCCAAGATGGGCTACAGCCAGAGACACAAAGTAGAGACCCACGCAAAGCTCGTGAAGCTCGCAGGCCGGGTTCTGCGCGAAAAGGGGCCCGAAAAAGTGGCCGTGGTCGACCTAATGCATTCGGTCGGCCTGACACACGGCGGCTTCTACGCCCATTTCAAATCCAGGGAGGCGCTTCTTGTTGAAGCGCTCAAGGGTGTCTTCGAGGAGGCGCAGCAGACGTACCACCGCATTGGCGATGGCTTGCCGCCGCGACGTGCGCTGACGAACTTTATCGATACTTACGTGTCGGCAGCGCATCGGGACAGGCTTTCGGGATGTCCGATCGTTACTCTTGGTTCCGATTTTCCGCGGCAGTCAAGAACGTTCCGTGCCACCTTCAATTCCGGCGTGAAGAGGCTCGTGAGTATTCTCGCAAGATGGATCGATGCCGCCGGAATCCCCGACAGTGAGACGCTTGCCGCTTCCATTCTCTCCGCGATGGCGGGCGCGATCGCGGTCGCGCGTGCTGTCTCCGACAAACACCTCTCCGATGATGTATTGGAGGCGACACGCGAGACGATCAAGGGGCGGTTGTCTCTAGCGCGTTAATTCCGGTATCACATTGCGCTCGGCACAAGCGGTTACAACTTTTGCTGGTTTCATCCCCGCAAGGCCTACTGCAATGTCCACCTAAAAGTAGGAGTCGAGAAGCGTCAGGATTACATTGATCGTCTGGAGAGCGCTGAAATCGAGGCAAGTGAGCATAGACGCAACGGGATTGTTTTCCATCTTGGGTTGAAGGACATCGAAGAACATCGAGATTTGATAGCGGAAATCATTCGGAGCGCGGAGGAATTGTCCCATCGGTAGAGGACGAGTCTCACTAGCCAGCATCGGACGGGCCGTGGATGTCCTTGTAGAATCCAATCACCTCAAGGAAGACGATTTACAGCGGCGTCGATCTCGGCGATGGATGCCATGATTTCTTCGAAGCTCGGCGGCGCTCCGAAGATCATGGGAGTCGTATTAGTGTAATCTCGCCGGAGCGCATCGAGCATGTTTGGGTTGGCGGTGATGGCGAAAGTGCCTGTCTTGGCGGAAGCAAGGTCGAAGTCGGGGCGATCAAAAAACATCCGGGCATGGCGCACACAATCGGCTCCCAACACCCGGTCCTTAAGGGCGTCTCCGACCGACGAGTGAAGAAGACAATGGAGGTCGTAATAGTGCCTTGATACACGCTGCCCTTCCTGACGGAGTTCACCCCTTATTTCAAACCACCGGCGCAAGCCATGAACAATGACAATCTTGTCCCAGAAACTTCGGGTTGGTTCGATGGCGGTCACATCAGATACGGAGATATCCAACTGGGGCGCATCCTCGGCAATATAGGGTCGAATGAGTGCGTTGCGGTGTGGGTCGAGCGCCGACTTCGCACCACATTCAATTCGAACGTCTGGCTGTACATAACCCGGCTGGGACGGAGCTATTGTCCGAAACCAAACGAGAAGTGTCTGGCCATCGGCGTCCTCCTGATCGAGCTCGATGCGGCCATCTTTCGAGACGAATGCGTTAATGTGTGCGGAGAGACTTTCGCGCAATGGTCCCCCAACCCAAGCGCGGCAGGCGTCTCTTATGGCGTCCAGTTTTGCTCTTCGCTTTTTCCCGGAAAGTTTCTCCATCTCTTCGACCGAGGCCGCTTGGTGAAGGTCCCCGCGAAATACGGTGATATCCAGGTCCTCGGAAAAACGCCGAATGAGGTTATGGGCTTTCGAGAGAGATGTTCCACCTTTGAAGAGAAGACGCGGGCTCCCGGCAGGAGCCCGTGATAGAGAACGTCGAGCGTCCAGCAAACCCAGAAATCCTTCTCGACATTTTGCACCGCTGTACCAAGCCGTCGCGATGCGGCGAGAAAAATATCGAGGCGGTCACGCTCAGGCGCCGCGATGAATTTTCTGAAGCCATCGTTCATTTAGTGGCCCCCGTCGCAGCCCGACCGGAGCGTTGGTATCCAATCACTTCGCGAACCAGGTCCTGCATCCAAATGGGAAGCGCGGACAGGCCAGTCCGCAGATCATCGCGGATCGGGAGCCCATGAGTAGGGTCCGCGAGGAGTTTGCGGAGATGCTCGATAACTCTGCGCCGCTCCACCACGTTTGACAACATATCGTGGAGCCAATAGAGCGCTTGAACGACTCGCATCGCAGGACGCCCGGCCCAGAAAAGTCGACTCGGGGCGGCCGTTTTGAAATGGATTACCTGATTCCCCAGACGGATGGGTTTGAGGCGTGCGTCAACCAGGACTTCGATGCGCGAGGGCACAGCCGTCGTTAATCCGAGGTCATTGGCCGCCGTCATGCCATCGATAACGACGCGAGCATTGTCGCGACGCGAGACGGCCTGGATGACTGCTCGGTAGTCCGGGACGGTCGTTCGTCCGGTGACTGCATTCTGGCGCGGCCGATCATACAGTCCGCGATCAATCCGGCGCAGTTCTCCCGTGGCTTCGAGACGCTGGAGAGTTTTATCAACTGCTGCTCGGTTGCCTATATCGACGAAATCAGCCGGGGTGCAGACTGCATCCGGTGTCGACTGGATGCGCGCAAGGATTTGCGCCTTTAGGTCGGTAGGCGTTTTTGCTGAGATGCCCATGTCCGAAATATACAACATTTTTCGGACAAATCAAGTCCGAAATATGCGACATTCTTCGGACACATCTACCAGCCCCTGGCTCAGTGAGCAGGGAGGAGACTGATTATCAAGCGCTGAGCAAGGCAGAATCTAGAGCATTGTAAAGGCGTAGCCGCCCGTCACGATAGCTTCCGCTAATGCGACTTCGCGTTTTGAAGCGTCAGGAGCCCTCATCGATCACGCGGAAGAATCAGACTCCTGTCTTGTCACTGCTGATCGATGCTCTCAATAAAGGCTTCCATCGCTTGTGCGACAGGCTCGGGCGCTTCCATGGCGGCGTAGTGCCCAACTCCATCAAGTAAGACCGAATGAACTGCTGTCGCAACGGCTGCCATGGTGTTCGCGGTAAAGGGTCCACCACCGGCTCCGATTGTCAGCACCTGTGCGTTGACTTTGTGCGATTGCGCGAGTGCCTGGATCTCCGGACCTTCCTTCAGCATGGATTGATAGAGACCGATCGCACCACGCCAGCCGTCTGGCCGCGAATAGGTCCGGACGAATTCATTCAGATCCGTGACCGTGACGGCATCGGGTACTGCACACATCGCCGGGTACGCGACCTTTGTCAGGAAGTCGCGTTCCCGACCCGCAAGCAACATCTCGGGTACGCCAGAAGCAGCCAAAAAGCCGATGTACCAAGCCCCACCATGCGTGACATCTGCGAAGCCTTCCAAGCCAAAACCTGGCAAGCCCATCTCAATCGCGGTCAAGCTGAGAACATCTTTGGGATGGGTCGCCGCGAGACGGAAAACCGTAGCCCCGCTGATGTCCTGCCCGCTCAGATGGACGGGGCCTACATCCAGGTGAGCAATCAACTGGTGAAGATCCTCGGCAGAGGTCTTGCTGTCATAGTCGCCTTGCCCATTTGCGGAGTCTCCAAAGCCGCGCAGGTCTACGGCGAAGACGCGGTGCTTCGTCGCGAGAAGTGGAATCAGCTTGTGAAAGGCCCACCATGTCTCCGGGAATCCATGAACCAGCAGGATTGGCGATCCGGTCGTTCCTGCCGAAATATAGTGAAGACTGGTTCCGTTGACTTCTACATGGTGGTGCCGAACACCGGTCAGCGTAGCGCCTGCCTGGGCTGTGTGCATATTCTTCCTTTCGACAACCTAATTGTCTTACAAGAGAATAGACAACCCTACTGTCGAATACAAGAGTAATCGACAATATGGTTGTCTTTTTCGAAGCGCACCTTTAACATAATTGCTATGGACCGATCTGGTGCGAATCTGGCGCTTCTTTTACTTGGAGGTTTTCGCTCGCTTGCGCAGGCGGCCACCGAGCAGCTTGCCGTTCGCGGCTTCGAGGACTTCCGTCCTGCCCATGATTTCGCTATGCGAGCGATTGCAGCAGGAGCTGAGAATGCTTCTGAGCTGGGCCGCCGCCTTTCCGTTTCGAAACAAGCAGCCGCGAAAACCATCGCGTTGCTGGAGGAGCGAGGATACGTGGGCAGAGACCTGGATGCACAGGATGCCAGGCGAAAGCGCCTGCAGCTCACACCACGCGGCTTTGAAGTCTTACGCATGGGAGAGAAGATCTTCGACGAACTCCGCGCTCAATGGGCCGAGCAGATAGGTATGGACAGGCTTGAGATGGTCGAGTCAGTGCTAACCGAACGGCTCAAGGCGATCCGGAACGGCCTCATCGACCCGGGCTGGTTGGGTCAAGAAGGTTAGGGTTCAAGGCTGACTGACTCTACGACGTGAGCCTCAGCTCCACCGGCCGGAGTTAACGGTTGTAACCAACCTCCTCGGAGCTGGAAGATGATTCTGCGAATTGAGCCCGACTCAGCCTATGGACTTGCCAGATCGCTCTGTTCTTAGGCCCAACCGGTACCGGCAAGAGTCATATCGCCCAGGCCATTGGACACGCGGTCATCGGGCGGGGCTACCAAGTCATCTACCGCGAGACCCACACCCTGCTGGAGGAAATCGCCGAAGCTTCCGTCGATGGAACTCGCAAAGAGCATATGGAGCTGCTGGCCACGGTGCCGTTGCTCATCATCGATGATCTGGGGATGCGAAAATTAGCGCTCACCGCGGCAGAAGAACTCCTGGAGATCGTGATGCGCCGCCATGCACGCGCCAGGACTCTGCTGACTTCCAACCGTCCTGTGGAGGACTGAGGCAAACTGCTCGGCGACAGCGCCGCGGTCACCGCCATGCTTGACCGCCTGCCGCACCACGGTCACATACTCAAGTGCGGTCCGACCGTGAAGATCACGTCATGGTCGATTCGCGCCGATGTCGGACGGAAGCTGGACCGAGGCGAACCCAAGCCGGAAGGCGTCAACTCCGGCTCTCATGTTTCGGATGAAACCATAGAAGCGACGGAACAGGCTTCCTTCTAACAAGGGTATTTGATCGGGCCCGGCAAAAGCCGGGGCCCTTTTTTTTGTACTGGCCGCCACTCCGACCACAGCGACCATATTTTCCTCGTCTGGCGCGCACCATAGCAGCATCGCCTAGGGCGCGGAGACTGGTATTCCGAGCACGCGTGGGAGTTGTAAGACCGCCTACGCAGCAGAAATGGGCGAGTCCACAAAAACCTGGAATCCCTGCATTCTCCGGCTTTGCACCCGAGCAAGCCTGAGCACTTGAGAATAGACCGTCCTGTCGATCGACCCAACCGAGGACGGCTGAATCGTTGGACCCGTCCTTATGGTGAGCGAAACACGCTGCGACTGCCTCATTTGCCGATTGGAAGCTAATCTCGTCCTTGAGCTCCGCGATGACATGGCCAATCAAGAATTTCGGTCATTCGCTCAATCCAGTCCGATACTCGCTGGCTTTTCGAGTCCGTTCGACCTGATTGAAACACTCCATCGTTCCGAAGACAAGACGCCCGACCAGTGGTCAGATGAAGTAATTATCGATCTTGTGCGACGGCCCCGCGAAAATAGACTCCGGCCGATGTGGCGGCGCATCTTACTGTTGGTCTTCATTCCGACCATCCACCGCACTACCACCCTCATCACAGCTACGTTTCCATCGTTGGGGCGGGATGATGTTGCTCAGCACCTTTTGGTGGCGCTTCTCGATTTTCTAGACTCGCAGGAGATCCACACGCGCCACTCGCACCTGGCGTTCATCACCGCTCGCAAAATGCGCCGCAACGCGTTCCGATGGGCGATTCGCGAATCCCACAGGTCCTTGCAGGGCGACGCAACCATTGGCCCGCTCAGGACATTCGAAGCCCCGATCACCAGTGACGATTCCTTTGCGCACATCCTCCTTCATAGGTTCCTCGATAACTGCCAGCAGCGCGGATGGCTTTCAACGGAGGAACGTGAACTATTGAACCAGTTCAAGGTCCAAGGCATTTCAGCCGCGGAACTCTCGCGCCGCAACGGTCATTCCGCAACGGCCATCAGACATCGTGTTCAACGAGTGTTGGACAGACTGCGGCGGATCGCGCGCCAATCGGAAAACGGCAATAATGATCAACTTAATCTCTTCGAACGATAATCCAGCTTTCGGTGGTCAGCGGTTCCTGAATACACTCATCGTTAATAACTTAGTACTAATATAAATACTATCTACTAGTACCCGGTCCATTTTCTGTTTCGCTGGCTGATTAGTATTGTGAGGGGGAGTTCTCGCCGGTTAACTCCCGCGTACAGAGCGATCCGATTTCATCGATTGTTCGCTCTGTGTTGCGCACGGCCCATTTCAAGGGCGCGGACGCGTTCGTGGGACAACGCTGTACATGGAGCGCATGCTCCTTAGTGTGCCTGGACACAGAGTCCAGGACCCGGCGCACACAGCGGTTTCCATTATCGTTATCCGTTCCCTTCCCCGGCCGCAGCCAACGGGAACTCCCTCTCGCGACACGCTCCAGATTTGAACGACACGGAGAAATCAAATAATGAAACGCCTTCGTCGTACGTCAGTAAGCATCGCCCTACTGCGGCCCACCATCATCATCCTCGCCATTGTGCTTCTTGTGGCAGCTCCACTCTTCGCTCAAGGAACGTCTCCTTGGGAAAACGCCGTGAGCGTCCTCCAACAGGCGTTTACGAGCACCATCGCGCGGGGTCTTTCGCTCGTCGCGATTGTTGTCGCCGGGTTGACTTTCGCCTTTGGCGAAGGCGGCTCCAAGCGTGTGCTTGCCGGGGTGCTGTTCGGTGTAGGCATGGCCATTGCGGCAGTGAATTTCTTATCGTGGCTTTTTCCGGGGAGCTAATTCGCTTACTCGAACGGGAGACATCCAGTGGAACCAAGGCGAATCAACAGAGTTCATCGATCCTTATCCCGGCCTCTAACGATTTTGGGCGCCGAACGGAAATTGTTTTTCTTTGCCATGTGTCTTGGCGCGGCCACATTCAACCTGCTCAATAGCCTCCTGGGCGGGCTGCTCATGTTCTTCTTGCTCTACTTCATGGCCCGCTGGGCCACCCAGACCGATCCGCAGATATTACGATTCCTGCTAAGGGCCGCGAGGCTGCGGAGGGAATACGACCCAATGAAATTCACTCCTGTGGTCGTGCGAAGGAACGGCCATGCTCAGGCTTAAGCAGATCTTCAAGAATTACAACGAAGCCGGGTCGTTGAACGAGCAGATCAATCTCTACGGATTTGTCGGCCCGAATGTCTTTCTAACTAAGAGTGGCGAGGTCGGCGTCATCCTTGAGGTGCGAGGCGTGGACTACGAGTGCCTCGACGCCGCGTCGATTGACGGCTTCACCAAGCGCTTGGAATCGGCGCTCAAGCTGTTCGATGAAAACTATCGCGTCTATCAATACCTTTTCAAACGCAACAACGAGACGATTCCCTACCAGGTCTACGACAATCCGATCGTAGATATGGCGATCAAGACTCGCATCGCTTATCTCGAAGACAAGTCCGATAATCTCTTTTCCCTGTCTGTCTACTTTGTGGTTACCTACCAGGGAGCTCAGACTTCCGTCAAGTTAGGAAACGCACTCGTCGCGTTCCCCACGAATCCGAAGAAAGCTTTCGCCGATCTTCGAGCGAACTTCTCTTCTAAGCGACAGATTGTCGCCCTCGGGCGCCACGTCGACGAGTCTCAGGCAGTTCTACTTCAAAAGGCCCGCAGCTTCGTCCTTCAGGTCAGCGATTTCGTAGCCGTGCGAATGCTCGACAAGCAAGAAGCATTCCGCATTCTAAAGAGGACCTTGAATTTCCTGCCCGCCAAGCTCGATCGCGCGGGGCTCAAGCACGACACGTTCCTCGATTACTACCTTGCTGAGTCGTCGATCGAATGCCACCGAGGGTATTTGCGGGTCGATGGCTATTACGTCAAGGTTTTGACCCTTAAGGAACCGTCGGCGCAGAGCTTCCCACTCATCTTCAAACGCCTCCTCGAGGTGGAAGCGAACTACTACATCGTAACCGAATGGAAAAAGGAAGACTCCGGCAAAATGCGCCGGGTCATCCAAACCAAGCGCCGTCACTTTCACAACACCAAGCGTTCCTTCGCCAGCCAAGTCAGTGTGAACGATTCTTCTCCACAAGATGTATTGCTTGATGATGCGAAGGAATCCCAGGTTCGGGAGTTGGGCGAAGGAATTAAAGAGATCGAATTACACGGGAATTACTTTGGTCGATTCTCGCTGACGGTCGTGATCTACGACCAGGACATCGCCAACGTGGACCGGGCGTGTGCGGACTTCTATAAAGTCTTCAGTGTCCACGACGCCCAGCTCTATGAAGAAAAATACAATCTCCTGAACGCTTTCCTTGCTGGCGTTCCCGGAAACCACGCCTTCAACCTACGCTCCCTGTATCTTCTCAATACCAACTATGCGGATTTCTCGTTCCTGTTCACCTTGAATTGTGGGGATTCCCACAATCAGCACCTTGGCCAGGAGTATCTCGCCGTGCTCGAAACAAACCACCACACTCCCTACTACTTAAACCTGCATTACCGTGATGTGGCCCACAGCATCATTCTTGGGAGAACCGGCGCCGGCAAGAGTTTTCTGCTGAACTTCCTGATCACGAACCTCCAAAAGTACGCCCCGCATACCTTCATATTCGATTTGGGCGGTAGTTTTGAAAGCCTAACGCATCTTTTTGCCGGCACATATGTTCGGGTAGGCCTTGAATCGGAACATTTCAAGATCAATCCGTTTTCGCTGCCGCCGACCAAGGAAAACCTCGACTTTTTGGCCCTGTTCCTGAAGGTGTTGATTCAAGGACAAGGATCTGGCGAGCTCGATCCTGCGAGTGAGCGCGATATTTTCCACCAGGTCGAGAACCTATATGCCGTGGACCCCGCCCTCCGGACTCTCGGGGTTCTCGCCAATACTCTCGGGCACGATATCTCAAGCCGGCTTTCGAAATGGACCAGGGGGGGTCAGTTTGGGTTTCTCTTCGATAACGGGGAGGACACGATTTCATTCTCCCGCTTCCAGTGCTTCGACTTCCAGCGCATGGCTCAGTATCCGGAGCTTTTGGAGCCCCTCCTCTTCTACATTCTCCACCGTGCCAACGCGGTGATGGCGGATCGTAAGATTTCGACCGTTTTTAAGGCGTTCTTCATCGATGAAGCGTGGGTGTTCCTAAAGAATCCCAACATTCAGCGCTATGTGGTCGAGGCGCTAAAGACTTGGCGTAAACACAACGCCGCGATGATTCTCTCGACGCAGTCCCTCGATGAACTGAAACGTTCCGACATTCTCGACGTGATCATCGAGAGCTGCGCGACCAAGATCTTTCTCTCCAACCCCGATATGGACCGCGACCTTTACCGTCGGCAGTTTCATTTGAATGAAACCGAAGTTGACTTGATCTCAGGCCTCATTCCGAAGCAGCAATTCCTGATCAAGACGCCGGAACTCGCGAAGGTGGTCAATCTCAGCGTCGATCCCAAGAGCTATTGGCTTTATACGAACGATCCGTACGACAACAAGAAGCGCAAAGAGGCCTTCGAGACCTATGGGTTCGAGAAGGGTCTCGGAGTGCTGGCCGCAATCAAATAGCGCAGACAGGAGCGAATCGATGAAACAAAATACCTGCCATCAGTGGTTGTGCCGAACCATTGGGGTGGCTGCACTCGCCTTGGTAGCCTCGCTCATCCTCACATCTTCGCCGATCCAAGCCGCTACCGAGCCGACCGCGCGGGTCGTGAAGTATTCAAAGGAGGACATCGTCCCGGTTCGAGCAAAACTCCGATTTTCCACACTCATAATCCTTCCGGAGGACGAGGAGATTCTTGATTTCACGACCGGCGACAAGGAGTTCTGGATTATCAACGGAGCACACAATCTCTGCTATGTTCACCCGGCCCAAACCGGCGTTCATAGCAACCTCAACCTGATTACAGCCAGCGGCCACGTTTACTCCTTTCTGCTGAATGAAATTAGCGCCCAACCAAACGTTGAACCGGACCTCAAAATCTTCGTTGAGCCCAAAGAGGGATCGGGTATCGCAGGGAACGCCGGATTGCGTGGCTATGTCAGCGCAGGCGAGGCGGAAGCCTATAAAAAAGAACTCGAAACCTTACGTTCTCAGATCGCCGATCAGGCCCGCGCCGCTCAGGCCCAGTCGGCGGAGGAGATCAACCATTTCCGCTCGAGCTACGCAACCAAGCTTCAATTCGATTACACCATGGACGCAAGAGCGGCACGCGAACCCTTCCTTGTGACCTCCATTTACCATGACGATGCCTTCACTTACATCAAATGCGCTGCACGCGAAAAACCTGCTCTGTACGAATTAAAGGACGGGAAACCCAACCTGATCTCTTTTCAGTTCGAGAACGGGGTGTACATCGCACCCAAAATCATCGACTCCGGCTACCTCGCAATCGGAAACAAGAAGCTGCCGTTTATCCGTCGCGTTGCGGCGAACTGAGGGATGAACCATGACCCAACCGGTTCAGGTTCAAGAAGCAAGTCAAAAGCCGCAAGGTCTTCTGCCGAAGAACGTTCAATCCTGGCTGCTGGTCGGCCTTGCGTTCCTCATGATCGCGATCATGTGGCTCACCGGTGGCCAGAAGCCTCAGCCTCCAGTAAAGGCCACTCCACTATCGACTCCCACCCCCGTGCCACTTGAAGTCAACGAAACCAAGATCAGGGACATGCAAAATAGGATCGAGGAATTGCAACGCCAGCAAGTCGTGGCGCAAAGCGCTCTGGCTCAACAGACTCGCTCGCTTGGTGTCCCATCGATCGACTCCCCGCAAGCACCACAGAGCACGCCGGGCAATCCGGCTGCGGACTCATCGTCCCAGGACCCCATTGAGGCGGAACGAAAACGACGTGCCTACGTCTCCCTCTTCGCTTCGAATGTTGCCTTGAGCTATCGAAAAACGACAACTAACCCGCCGACCGCAGAAACTGAGTCGACTCCCGCCACTCAGAGTCCCGCGTCGGTGGGACCCGACTCGCCACAGGTCGCACAACCGTTGAAACAGATTCAGCCGAGTGCGAACTTGCCGGGCTCGCCGGCCACAACACCAGCGCTCGCTCGGACCGACTCCGCAGACTCGACTCACGATCAAAAGGAAGAACCGCGGAATTCCGTCGCCGTTGTTCCTGGCTCACCCAATTCCTCGGAAGGCAAACCCTACCTGCTGTTTGAAGGAACCGTACTGGAAACCGTTCTAATCAACCGCCTGGATGGGCAATTTGCCGGGCCCATCGAGTGCTTGCTCTCAACCGACGTGTATTCGAATGATCGCCAACACCTTCTGATTCCGGCAGGTTCAAAGTTGTTGGGCGAAACAAAGAAGGTGGACACCTTCGGCCAGAACCGGCTGGCCGTGATCTTCCATCGAGCGCTCATGCCGGACGGGTATTCCGTGACCCTCGACCAGTTCAAAGGCCTCAACCAAATCGGGGACGCCGGCCTGCGAGATCAAGTCAACAACCATTACCTCCGCATCTTCGGCGTTTCACTTGCCATAGGCGCCCTGGGAGCCATCAGCGAAGGCGGAACTGCCGGCGCCTTAACCGCATCCGGCACCGACATGATGCGCCAGGGATTGGGGCAAAGCACGGCCCAGTCTTCCGCCCAGATTCTGGACAAATTCCTGAATGTGATGCCCACGGTCACTATTCGGGAAGGCCGTCGAGTAAAAGTCTATCTTTCGGGCGATCTAGCGTTGCCCGAGTACAACAACCATAAGATGCCTTCCGATCTGTGAAGGCTAAGGAGCGTAGCACATGAAGAGAAGGTTCTTAATTTGTATGCTTTTGTTGGGATTGGGTGTTGGCACAGCCAGGGCCCAATTCGGAGGTGGGATCGTCTATGACCCCACCAATTACCAGAATGCTTTGATGCGCTACTACCAGCTACAGCAACACCTGGTACAGCTGCAGATGAGTTACGCAAAGATAACCTCACAACTCAACCTCGCCATGCAGATGGCGACGTTCGTCCGCAATATGCCCGCCCGCTACCGCGCGGTTTTCTCCCAATGGAGGAACGTGACCTCGCTCAACACCTTCGGAAATACCGGTTCATGGATCAGCGGTATCAATTCCGGTCTATTTCCAACGATCAATACGGGCTACCTGAAAGCCACGACCCCGTTATCCCAGTACAACCCATATGAGTTGTCGGGAATGGACAGCTCGGAACTTGACCGCGTGCAGTCTCAATACGCTTCGGTCCAGCTTGCCGACGGAGCCAACATGAACGCGATGGCGACCATCGGCGCGATTCGTGGCAACGCTCAAAGCGTCGAGCAACAGATCGCTAACCTCGAACAAGATTCGTTCTCAAGCGACTCGGACCTCAACAGCGAGGTCTCCGTCCTAAACAAGATCAACGCGGCAGGCGTTTTAACCTTACACACGGTTCAGGACTCAAACAAACTGCTTGCATCGCTTCTTGAGCAGCAGACCATTCTCGCAAAACAACAGCGTGACGCCACAACCACTGCCATCAACACCGATATCGGTCGCCAGGAAACCATAGCAGCCAACATTGGCCAGGTGACCGGCACCATCACGGATTCACTACAGAATTTCCGCATGCCCTAGGCATGTGGAGATAGACGCCCGGCGTCGAAGGAGCTGACGGCAGTGCAAACCGATTTCCTGCAGTACATCTTTCAGGCGATCAACACATTGCTCTCTCAGAACCTCGGCTTCTTCGACTCCATGGGCCAAAACCTTTTCCGGTCATTTGCCACGATTCTAGTGGCCTGGTTCGGTATTAAGTCCGCCCTCGCCTCCGCCAGCGGTAGACCCGCTTTCCAGTTCGATCATTTCGCGAGCTTGCTTTTGACCATTAGCTTTGGCTTTGCCATGGTTAATTATTACAGCGCGCCAATCCCGGGCATAGGGACCAGCTTTCACAACCTCGTCACCAACGAAGCACAGTTTCTCTCCGCCCAAATCGATCAAACGCAGCTTCAAACGGTGATCACGCAGCTGGCCGACTTTGAGTCCCGGATGGACTCACCGGGATGGGGAGATTTTCTCGGAACCGCCATTTACGTCACCGTCACCATCCTGCTTGCCGCGGCCCAGGCCGTCGCCATAGTGGTGATCGCCTACGGTTTCATTGCGACCGCTGTTTGCGTCCTCGTAGGTCCGGTCTTTATTCCGTTTTTCATTGTTCCGGAAATGGAATGGTTATTCTGGGGCTGGTTTCGCTGCTTCATTCAGTACGCCTTCTATCAAGTCATCGCCGCCGCCGTGGTTTTTGTCATCGGAAACCTTATGTTGGGCGCTTTGCGCCTGCCTCCCGCTGGAACGCTGTCGACCGTACAACTCATGGCTTGGTTTCCGGTCCTTTTCATCACGTTCCTGGCGTCGATCTATGTCCTCCTGAAAGTCCCCGCCCTCACCAACCATATCTTCAGTGGGACGGCTGGCGGCTCATCCGCCGGGCTCGTAGATGCACCCGGTGCGGTGCTGAACAGGGTGATGTGATGGATCGTGACGCGACATTCCATGACGCCAAACAGCTCTACCTCGAACAATACGGGGATCCTATGGTCACGAACACCTATCTCAAGATCGCCTTGGTTTTACTTTCCATCGTCTGTGTCGGGCTCGCGCTCATTGATCTGAGGACCATTCGCACCTTTCAGAACTTCCGCCCACTGGTTATCCGCATTGACGACTTGGGCCGCGCCGAAGCGATCGACTACCACAACCTCGAATACCAGCCCCAGGATGCCGAAGCGAAGTACTTTCTCTCGCAATTCTGTGCCCTGTATTACCGCCGCAATCGCTATACGATCCAGGACGATTTTTCGAAGTCCCTATATTTCCTCGACGGAAAGCTTGCCGACGGCATTCTCGACGCCTATCGCAAGGACGACATCATCAAGAAATTCATCACCAACACCGCCGCGCCCGAGATCGATGTCGATGTCAAGAAAATTGCGCTGGATGAGATGCAGAATCCTCCATTTCGCGCGCGCGTGGACTTCTATATGGTTTATTACTCACCCGCCGATCACAGTGAATTAAAACGCGAGCTATACACGGCAAATCTTATCTTCGTTTTCAGGTCTCATGTACCCAACGAACTAATTCCAATTAATCCTCTTGGAATGACCGTCACCTACTTCCGCGAGGATCAGGCGTTTAAATGAAAAACACGGTGCGCCAGCAAAACATAGAGTTCGCGGACCGATGTAGACCGACTTCATGCGGGCCATGCTCTCGCGACCCAGACGAAGCGCCGTAGCTATGTGGAATTGCTCTCGAACAATGGCCTTAAGATACCGAAGACATTCCGAGGATAGGAATCAACGATGATTGCCAACGCACTGCTCTTCACCATCATCACCCTGCTGGGATACGGATTCTGGCTGCTAGATCAGCTGAAATTCATGGCCCAATATCGAGCTGTCCTGTACCACACCTACAGCCCAACCATTCTGATCTTCGTGGGCGCGCTTTCCGTAAACCTCTTTGGTGGTGCACTTGTCATTGGCCGGCGATTCTTTCTCAAAAATACTGGGCGCAAACTCTCACATCTCGACAAGCAATTCAACACCATCCATTCGGACTTGCCAGTTTCCGTGAATGAGGAGGATTTCAACTGATGTCCCGCGATGCCTTTTCCCACGATTCCCATTTTGGTCGGGAAACGCCCGACAGTCCCCCGCACCCAACCGCCCGCGTGCAAAGATCGACGCCCGAGCAACCAACCAACAGAAGGCAAGGGATAACCCATACGCCTGGTCTTGGGGCTGATAGGCAACGCGAATACCTCCACGATTCTGACCAACGCGCCGACTCTCGACGGAGCTATTACCTAAGGGATCGCGCATATTTTCTCCGCGACTCCGAAATTCACTCGCTGGAGGAAATCGGCAAGTTCCGCGTCATCTCCGTGTCCGACCTCGCGAGGTTTGCTTACCACGGGAACCATGAGCGCATGAACAGCGACATTCGCGATCTTGCTCGACAGTCGCTCATAACTGACCAGACTGTTGAAATTCCTCACAAAGAGACCCTACGAATTGTGACGGTTACCAAATCCGGACATCGCCTTCTCCAGAATACGAACCAGCTACCTGCCGGCCAGCCCATCTACTACGGGTTAGCGAAACCGCGCGAGGTTGGACACGATGCGGACCTTTACCGTCTTTATCAGAAAGAGGTTGAGGCCATCGAGCACCGCGGAGGCCGGCCGCTCCGCGTGTTTCTTGACTACGAACTCCAACGAAACCTAAATCGGGATCTGGCTCGCCTGGGGCTGGAAAAAGACAACCCGGACCAGAAGCGCGAAGTCGCCGAAAAGCATCGTCTCGTGCTCGTCAATGGAAAGATTCCCGTTCCGGATTTGCGGGTCGAGTTCGAGACCGCCGAGCTCGAATTGCGGCACGTTGATCTGGAGCTGGCAACACGCGACTACCGGCCGCGCGCCATCGCGGAAAAGGCTTCCGCAGGCTTCTCGCTTTACGGACGTTCGGAAGACGCTTCGTGGTTGCGCCGTGTTCTCGACAAACGGGAAATCACGGCACGGATCCTTACGTTATGAATATCGCCCCGGCGCACCTCGCAAGCCTGAAGGCTTTCGGTTACACCGAAATGGAAGCTCGCTTTCTCTATATCGTTGCGACTCATTCGGGGTATTTTGTCGCCCGCCAATTCCTGGCCTTCACGGGTGCGCATTGGGGCCACCGCACCACAAACTTCTGGAGCAAACTTCACGCCAACCAACATGCCCGGACAGACTGTTTTCCAAAGAGCGGGTCGTTTTACCATCTTTTCGCCCACCGGCTCTACCGTCAGATCGACCGCGCGAACATCCGCAACCGGCGCGATCATGAAATCGATTTCATCCAGCGCCGCATTGGAATATTGGATTTCGTTCTGTCCCATCTTGATTGTAAATACCTCGAAACCGAACAGGAAAAGGTCGGCTTTTTTTGCAACCAACTTAAGGTTCCCAAACAGATTCTGCCGTTTCGGATCTATTACAGTCAGAGGAGCTCGGAACCCACGGTCCGACACTTCGTCGACAGGTTTCCAATGTTCCTTCAGGATGCCGATTCTCTTCCGGTCGTGACGTTTACCTACCTCCAAAGCGCGGAGTCGAGCCTAACGGGATTTGTCCGTCATCTCGAAGACTACCGGCCGCTTTTTCGGCACCTTCCAGAGCTGAGATTTCGCTATCTCGCGAGATTCGATTCCCACTTCAAGAAGGCGCAAGAACTATTCAATTCTGTCATTGCACTCCCGCTCGGATCGGACCCAACCGGAGACCTCATCCGGTATTTCCAAATCCGTCGGGCCTGGGATCAGCGCCGCTACGCCTCTTTAACCGAAGCCGATCTCGTTTATCGGAACCAGTCCAGAACTCGTTTCGCGGGGCAGCGGTTCGAGAGTCTCTACCGCGGATGGGCGCTTGGCAACGTGGCCGAGTCCGACATCCGGCGCGAGTTCAAGGGCAACGATGGCAAAGTCGGAGTGCAATTTGATACCGAATTACTTTCACCAAGGCCTGTTTCCGATCGAAACGCCGATCCGAGTGGATGAAGAGCGCAAAAGTTGCGCGCTTTACGCTGTACCTCTCCAAGACCTTCACCCTGTGGCGCACTTGCTTTGAAGACCAATCGATCGGAGCCGTGCCAGTGCGAACGTCACCGTGGAAAGAACAAAAAATCGGGCGGGAGCTGGAGCGGGAGGGAGGACCCCACTTTTTCGGCCTTCAGCCGCCCAAAAAAGTTTGTGGGGTCGCTCCCATTCTGGGCACGGCACTCCGTGCCGGACGTTTTTTCCACGGTTGCAGAAGGATGACCCAGAGCAGCAAACATCATCACAGGAGGAACAAGATGTCCATCGTGAAGAAGGTCCCCAACATCATGACTCGGGAAATCAAGCTCGAAGAGCCGGTTAACGAGCTCCTCGACGACTACTCGTGTTTCATCGAAAGCACCGCCGACCATGTCGTCAACGCCGTCCTGAAAAAAGTCTTGTGGCGGGATCAGGATTATCGGAAGTGGCGCGAAGCCCAGCGCAAATTGAAGTTCGGCCACGAGAGCACCGCGCCGGAGAAGACGTGATGCAACGGGCGCTCGAGTCGCGCGCCTTCATCGCAGCGATACTCGCGATGATTACCGGAACCTTCCTGGTGTGCACACGTCCGTTCCCTGACACGCAGATCTTTCTGCGTCTCATCGCCCTGCGAGCTCCATACGCTTTCTGGAGCTTCAAATGCTCTTATTATGGGCTTCTATTCACCACACCTTACCTGGTCTGGTCCACCGTGCTTTCCGGGCTATACATCTTCACACTCAAGGGGCGCCAGCCCGCCAGACCCGGCGGTCTTCCTGCTTACCCTGATCCACGTGGCAGAGCAGATCTTTTCCTCATTGTCGGCGAGATACATGATCCTCGCAAACCGGTTCCTGCGGAAACACCGCGTTGGCTAACGATTCCGGAACGAGGTCTATTCACGGGAATCGCCATCATAGGTGCCATTGGCAGCGGCAAGACCTCATGCTGCATGCTCCCGTTCGCGGAGCAGATTCTTGCCTACCAGGCGGCCAACAAAGACAAGCGGATCGGTGGGCTGATCTTGGAGGTCAAAGGCGACTTCTGCCATCGCATAAGAGATGTTCTCAGCCGTCATCAGAGAGCCGACGACTACATAGAGATCGGCCTCGATTCTGATTACTGTTACAACCCTCTGCACAACGATCTCGATGCCTACGCTCTCGCCTACAACATCGCTTCCCTGCTGAACAACCTTTTCGGTCGAGGAAAGGAGCCGTTCTGGCAGCAGGCATACACCAATCTGATTAAGTTCATTATCCTCCTTCACAAGGTTGCATACGACTACGTCACGCTCTTTGATGTCTACCAGTGTGCGATCTCGCCGCGAATCCTCGAAGAACGCATCGCAGAGGCCGAAGGCATCATTCTGGGAAGGAAATACGTAGTCATCACCACCAGTGTCTTCGGAGACCGCGCGGCCGACCTAGTCGGCCTCGGTTTTGCATATGACGACAGGCAGGATCGTTTCGTCGCATCCGCGACACCTGAGCTCCAAGAGCTGTTGAGAACCCGCCGTATTCCCTCCGAGGCTCGTACCGTCTTGGACCCGGCCCAAACCAACCCCGAGAAGCGTGCCCAACTGGAAGCCGTACGGCGATGGTTTGACGACGATTGGCGACGTATCGAGCCGAAGCTGCGCACGTCGATCGTTGAGGGCGTGTCGGTCTTCTTGTCACTGTTCGACGACAATCCTAAAGTAAAGAGAGTTTTCTGCCCAACAAAGCAGTGTTACGAACCCCATAAAAATCACGACAATCGCTTCGGGAAACCGCTGCCTTCGTTCGGCTGGCTGATCGAGAACGGCGCGGTGTGTGCCCTGAACTTCCCCATTGGCATGAACGCAGGCCTCGCCAAAGCGTTGGGTGTGATGATGAAGCTCGATTTTGAACGCGCCGTGCTCAACCGCGTCCCGAAGATCGAGGCGTATCCTGGCCGGTACTTCCGGCAGGTTCTATTCCTGTGCGACGAGTACCAACACTTCGCGACCGTGGGTGAGAGCGACCCAACGGGCGACGATAAATTCTTTAGCCTGTCGCGCCAGCCGAAATGCATCCCCATCATCGCCACACAGAGCATCAGCTCCCTGCGTTCGGCTTTGCCCGGCGAAAGCTGGCGGACGCTTCTGCAGACGTTTCGCAACAAGATTTTTCTTTCCCTATCGGACGATTTCTCTGCTCGAACAGCGAGTGACCTGTGCGGACGAGAAGATCAACTGAAGGTCAGCTACAGCCTGTCTGAAAGTGGACACGATACCAAAGTCAGTTGGCTTACCGGCAAGGCCTTGTCCCACAAAGCCAATATCGTCGCCTCCAAAACCTACAACACTCATAGCGAGTACCGCTTTGACATGAAGACCTTCATGGAACTGCGTAACGCTCAGTCGGTCATCCTTGCCTACGATGGCATCAACCCCATGCCGCCCATGTTCTGTTATCTGAAACCCCATTACAACAACCCGAACGACTCGTATTTCGTGCAATTAGCCAGAGAGGTTCTCTGATGAACGGTTTTGAAATGATTCTCCCCTTTCTGAGGCCCATTCAGCACCTCATTCTCGATGATTCTATTAGTGAGGTCATGGTCAACGGCCCCGATTGTGTGTTTATCGAAAAACACGGCTTCCTTCAGCACGTGTCCGGCATATCCATTGGCGAAAAGTCACTAATGATCGCGATCAAGAATATCGCTCGCCGCTTAGGTGACGATATTTCCGAATCGAAACCAATCCTGGACTCACGATTGCCCGACGGGAGCCGTGTCGCCGCCATCATTCCGCCATGCAGTCTGGGCGGCGTAACCCTCACCATTCGCAAGTTCAACACCCGCCACTTCGAGATGGAGGATCTGATTCGTGAAGGAACTCTCGATCGCGCCCTCGCCAACGATCTTGAAGACCAAGTGCTCACGCGCAAAAACATCCTGATCAGCGGGGGTACGGGCTCGGGAAAGACCACGCTTTTGACGATCCTCGGAAAGCTCATCCCAGGAGAAGAACGTATCCTCGTAATTGAAGACACGGCGGAAATCCAACTGACGCACGAGAACCTCGCCCGATTTGAAGCCAGACGGGAACAGAACGGTGTACCCGCAGTGACCATTCGCGATCTGCTCAAGGCGGCTCTCCGGCACCGTCCGGACAGGCTGATTCTAGGTGAAATCCGTGCGGGTGAAGCTTTTGATCTTCTGCAGCTCCTCAATACTGGTCATTCAGGCACCCTTTGCACGATTCACGCGAACTCGGCGACACAAGCCCTTGCGCGATTCACAAGTTGTGTCTTGCAGAGCGGAGTGGCGCTGCCATACCGCGGGATTAAGGCGAATGTGGCCGATTCGCTCAATGTCCTCGTCCATATCGAGCGCCGGCCTGGCCGCAGATACATTTCGGAAGTTCTGGTCATAAAAGGCTACGACTCAGACACAGACCTATTCGAATACGGCTTTTCTTTTCCGCGACGGCAGAATCGGGTATGAGTATCGATGCCACCGTCGGCCCCCGATCGCTCCCAGCCTCGGAGTACGTCAGTGGACTGACCGCCGCCTCAGACAATGCCGCAATCCTGGTCAGGAATCGCTCGACTCGTCACACCGTCTCTTTGCCGCGTAGCGTTCGCGCACTAGTCGGAACCACACAACGCATCAAAACGGCGATCTGCCTGCTCGACGTTCCCGTCAACAAGCCCAGCACCGCTTTCACTAAACCTGTCGACGCGGCCGTTGGAGAAGCGATTCGCCTCTGGGAGGCGAAACCCCCATCGCAGCTTCCCACGCTCGATGACAAAACAGGCGAGCTCGTACACTTTTTATTCCACTACCGCACGAACCGCTTTTCATTGAAATACTTGAACACGACTCTCATCCCTGCGTTATGCCAGAAAGCCGGCGTGCCTCGCGAGGACGCCCGTGGACTTATAACCAGCCACCGAGCCCGTTCCACTATCGCCACCCAACTATTCAATGCCAAGCAACCACTCTCGCTGTTCGAGCTGCAAGCATGGCTCGGGCATAGCTCTCCGCATTCCACTCAACACTATGCGCGCATCAATCCTACGAAACTCGCGCGTTCCTACACTGACGCGGCCTACTTCCAGAGAAACATACGTACCATCGAAGCGTTAATCGATCAGGAGGTCGTACGAAGCGGAACAGCCGATAGCGAGACGTGGCACTTTTACGATCTGGGGCACCGCTATTGCACGTATGACTTCTTCGATCAGTGCCCACACCGCACGGCTTGCGCTCGTTGTGGCTTCTACCGTCCGAAGAATAGTGTGGCAGCACTCTTTCTTGAGGGCAAGAAAAACATGCTTCGCCTTCCGCAAGACATCCCCTTAACCGAAGCGGAGGCAAACGCTGTCGTGGTGGTGTGATTGCTTTCGAGAAGCTCCTGGCACAACTTTCGGGCGTTCCTACTCCGGAGGGCCCTACTCCGCGGCAGCTTCAGAGCGGACGAGTTCAGATCAAGCCGACGAACGAAGGGAGCAAATGATGCCAGCGGAATGGGTCGACTTTAAAGGCGTCAAAGGGAAGGTCTCCATGGAGACCGTTCTTTCGCACTACGACGTTCGTCTTCGGCGAGTCCGTGCCGATGAGTTCCGTGGAAAATGCCCTCTTCCTACACACTCCTCCACCCGCAGCAATGACAGCTTCTCCGTCAGCTTCACTCGGAACGCCTGGTCCTGTCAGTCCGCTTCGTGCATTGCGGCTCGCTCGGGCCGCGTCGGAGGCAACGTCTTCGACTTCGTCGCCGAAATGGAACGTTGTTCGATCCGGGAGGCTGCTCTGCACCTGCACCATTCGCTCGCAGAAAATCAGATTCCTCGCGCCACATCTAGGAACGAGGAGTCGGTCTCAACCGCATCAGAAAATCGGCCTCTATCGTTCACGCTGCACAACATCGATCACCGACATCCCTATGTTGCATCGCGTGGACTGAGTGAGCATACGGCCCGCTACTTCGGCGTTGGCTACTACGACGGGAACGGTTTCCTTCGCGGACGGGTTGTGATTCCAATCCACAACGAACATGGCGAACTCGTCGCCTACTCGGGTCGGGCAATCGGTCAGACGAAGCCCAAATATCGTCTCCCTGCCGGCTTCCGTAAATCTCACCTGCTGTTCAATCTCCATCGAGCCATCCAGAAGGGCAACCGCACCCTCATTCTCGTGGAAGGTTTCTTCGATACTTTCAAAATCCATCAGGCCGGGCATCACAACGTGGCCGCTCTCATGGGCTCGAAGCTGTCCGACCGCCAAGCCGAACTGATCGGAACCTACTTCGATCAAGTCATCCTCATGCTTGACACCGATGAAGCGGGGAAGGCCGCCACCGCTGCGGTTGGGACAGCCCTCTCCTCAATCCTCGGGGTGCAGATCGTTGAACTCGCGTCGGGAACTCAGCCAGACCAACTGGCTTCAGAAGAAATCAATCAGCTCCTAGGAGACTTTGATCATGACGTTCCAACTCCAGACCGATAAAACCCATTACAATTCCACATAATGTTCGTGGGAATGAATCCGATCAAGGACGGGGCGTACCGCCGGATCAAAGCAAACATAAGGGAGATCCGCCATATCTATCTGGACCTTGATAGAAAGGGCGACCAAGTACTCGAAGCGATCCGAGAATCCACGGAACTGCCGCCACCGACCTTTGTCCTCAATACTTCTCCCGGCAAGCATCAGGTGGTGTGGAGGGTCAAAGGAATTGCTGCGCCGCCTTGCCGGTAACGAAGTTTGAGGCGTTTCACATGCCGAGGAGTAGTGTCGAGCAGCTCCGCGGCTCTGGTACACGCCAGGGTTCCTTGGGTGCATTGGGAGATGACTTCCACTCGCTGCAGTTCCTTCTGACTCAACATAAATGTCTCCAGTCTCATGGGGTGACATTTTCACGCTGCTGTTAGCGGGTGACATAATTATGGAGCTAAGACACGGTGAATCCGCCCACGTTGACTTGCCCCTGAGCACGGCCTAATATGCCTGGCCAGGAGCTGTCCGCCAGCCATGATCGGCCGAACCATTTCGCACTATCGCATCGTCGATAAGTTGGGCGGCGGAGGGATGGGTGTGGTCTATAAGGCCGAGGATCTGAAGCTCGGCCGGTTTGTGGCGCTCAAGTTTTTGCCGGACGACGTGGCGAAAGATCCACAGGCACTCAACCGCTTTGAGCGCGAAGCCAAGTCGGCCTCCGCGCTAAATCATCCCAACATCTGCACGATTCACGAAATTGACGACCAGCATGGCGAAGCCTTCATCGCCATGGAGTTTCTGGACGGGTTCACGCTGAAGCACCGCATTTCCGGCAAGCCGCTGCCATCCGAGGAGGTGCTGGAGTTGGGGATTGAGATTGCCGACGCGCTGGACGCCGCGCACGCGAAAGGAATCGTCCACCGCGATATCAAGCCCGCCAACATTTTTGTCACCGAGCGCGGACACGCCAAGATTCTGGATTTTGGCCTGGCGAAGGTCAGTCTGGCCGGCAGTTCTTCGAGCAACTTGGCGTCTCTCGACACCCAGACGGGCTCGTTGAACGCGGAGCATCTGACCAGTCCGGGCACTATGATGGGAACGGTGGCGTATATGTCGCCGGAGCAGGTGCGGGCAAGGGAGTTGGATGCTCGGAGCGATCTATTCTCGTTTGGGGCGGTGCTGTACGAGATGGCGACCGGCGATTTGCCTTTTCACGGAGAAAGTTCGGCGATGATCTGTGAAGCCATCGTGAACCGTGCCCCGGTGGCGGTGGTGCGGCTGAATCACGAGGTGTCCGCGGAGCTGGAGCGCATCATCAATAAAGCTCTAGAGAAAGACCGCGAGCTCCGCTATCAAAGTGCGGCGGAAATGCGGGCCGATCTAAAACGGCTGAAACGGGAAACCGAAACCGGGCGATCCGGGTCGACGGTGGTTGCGGTGTCCGCTTCGAAGTCGCCGTCCGCCGCTGAGAAGAGCGCTCCGGGTTCCGGGGCGCACGTGGCTCCAGCCCAGAAAAAATCAGTCGCGGTGCTTTACTTCGAAAACCAGAGTGGCGCGAAAGAGGACGAATACTTCCGCGACGGAATTACCGAAGACATCGTCACGGAGCTTTCGAAGATCACGCGACTGGAAATCTTTCCCCGTTCTGAAATGCTCGCATTCCGCGACAAGCCGATTACGGCGCAACAGGTGGGCCAGCAACTTGGCGCCACCTACGTCCTCGAAGGTTCAATTCGCCGCGCGGGCAACCGCGTGCGGATCACGGCACAGCTGGTGGAAGCCTCGACAAGGCATTCCGTCTGGGCTGAGCGCTTTGACCGGCAGTTGGAAGACGTATTCGCTATCCAGGAGGAAATCGCGCGGAGCATCGCGCAGGCTCTGCGCATCACGCTGACACCACAGGAAGAAAAAACTATGGCGCGCAAGCCCACGGAAAACCCACTGGCCTACGATTTTTACCTGCGGGGGAGGAGCTACACCCGCCGCGAAAACATGGACTACGCGCTGCAGATGTTTGAACAGGCCATCCAGCTAGACCCCAATTTCGCACTGGCGCACGCCGGGATTGCCCACCTGTGCGGGCTCATCTACGAGATTCGCGAGCAGAACCCGAAATGGATTGAACGAGGACTAGCTGCCTGCGACCGGGCCACGGCTCTTGCGCCCGACCTGCCGGAGGTGCTGGTAGCGCACGCCCGCATCCGTTATGCGCAGAAGAAATATGACGAAGCCGTGCTGCTGGCACAGCGGGCCATCGAGCGCAAGCCCGACTGTGAAGGGTCGTGGAGCATTCTCGGCCGAGCGTATTTCGCCTCCGGCCACTTCGAGGAGGCCGTGGCGCTCACGGAGCGGGCGATCGAAGCGAACGGAGACGACTATAATTGTTACATTCCGTATGGCCGGGCCCTGGAACGTCTGGGGCGGAAAAGGGAAGCCGAGCAGGTCCGGGACCGCATGGTCAAGGTCCTCCGCCAACAACTAGAACTGGTGCCGGAAGATGTGCGGGCCCGTATCTTGCTGGCTAACAAGCTCGCAGACTCTAAAGAAGACGCGGACGAGAGCATCCGGCACCTGCAGACCGCCGTTGCCCTTCGCCCCAACGACGGCAACACCCTCTACAATGCCGCTTGCACCTACGGCATCCTTGGGAAAAAGGCAGAGGCACTCGAGACGATTAAGAAGGCGTTTGCATGCGGATACAGCAACCAGAATTGGGCGGCTAAGGATTCCGATCTCGATTGCCTGCACGGCGACCCTGAATTCCAGAAACTCGTCGGCCGCAATGAAGGTCCAGCTTTGTAGGAATACTTCTTCTTCACGCACGTTCCATGTGCGGCGCCCCAACGTGACAGTTTAGTCGCTCAAAGATTGCGGCCGGAGCAATCAAGGGAATTGAGGCGATTCAGGCCGCCACTCCTTACGAGCTGTGTACACCGGGCAACGGTATTGTCGCTCTCGCTCTATATCCCGTCTATGTGCGCGGGGAAAACATATCTGGCCGCGCATGTGGGCAGCGGAGCTGCAGGCGAGTTCCAGAAAATCCTCGACCATCGCGGCGTTGTGTTCAACGAACCTATCGGCGCTTTTGCCCATCTCGGCCTCGCCTACGCGTTGCAAGGTGACACCACGAGCCTGATTTTGTGGAGGCCATCCACTGGGCGGCGAAGGGACTAAGCGCGGAATCGGCCAGCGCAGGGCCGGGACGAGAGATTCATGCGCCGCTAGACTGGCCTACCCTTGCCAGGGCAGACGGCCATGACCCTTGGACTTCCGGTTGAGCGACGCGACAACGTCCTCCAGCGTGAGCTTGGCGCTGGCGAGGGTTATTTGTTCTCCCATATACCCGGTCCGGCTTGACCAGTGCTCCCACGATTCCAGACTCCTCGCATGCGTCCCGGTCTCGGTGTGGAATTGTTCACTGTAAACCAAGAGATTTGTTTCGAGCTCCGATGCAGGCTTGTTCACGCGACGATCCGTCCGGATTGGCTTCCCGTCGACTTCGGCCAGTAGATTGTAAGCGTCCTGCGAGAGGTGATCGATCTGCCAGGACTCCCGGGCGCGACCGATTGCAATAACAGCCGGCCAAAGTGCCCGGTGAAGATTGGTGCCCCTACCGGAAATCAGCTTGCTCACGAGCACATCCGGATGTGCTACCAACTCGCAATTTGCCCGAAAAATCTCGTGACTCCGCGGATGCGCCCACCACGATCCGCGCACTGGTGCGCCTGTTATCAGCACGCAGACGTTCGGCAGGTTCGCGTCGGTCTGGAGTAGCAGGCCGTGTTTTTTCAGCTGGGCAAGCACTGGCACTGATTCAGAATACATGCGGGTGCGTCCAGAAAGTAAGAAATGAAGAAATAGAAATTAGCTCGCGGTGGCCTCAGAGGCCGATGTGATCTGGCCTTGTCGGTGCTACGCTGTGGGAAGCATTCTTAGTGAAGGGCAAGTCGCAACGGACACCACTCTGAGAGTGGCCGAAGCGAAATTCGTTTGCCATGCGAGGAAATTCAAATGAGCTTGTCGGCCGCACAACAAGCGATAGTCGCATTGTTCCAGCAGCACGTGGGCGCGGAGCTCAGCGGGGATCTCGACACGACCATGAACACGATGAGCGATGATCCTCATCTCAATCACGTTCCGACCATGGCCGGAGGCGTGGGCCGTGATGGCGTGCGCGCTTTCTATCGGGATCATCTCGTGGGCAAGTTCTTTCCGCCGGACGTGAAGATGACGAACGTGTCGAGTACCGCTGGGCAAGATCAGATAGTGGAAGAACTCTTCATCAGTTTCACCCACACAACGCCCATTGACTGGCTCCTGCCTGGTGTCCCACCCACGGGTAAGCACGTGGAGATGGCTGTCGCCGTCATCGTGGGGTTCAAGGACGGTAAGATCTCGCACGAGCACATCTACTGGGATCAGGCCGGCGTGCTGGTCCAAGTTGGGCTGCTAAATCCCGCTGGTCTACCGGTAACCGGTGCCGAAAGCGCTCGCAAAGTGCTCAATCCCAAGTTGCCGCCGCGCCAGTTCTGATCCGCTGCATAAAGCACCATGAGTTGACCGTGCATCTGCCCTTCCGATCGCATAGATAGCCAAAATAAAAAGTAAAAATGGAAATGGCTGTCCCTGGGGATGCTCCCGTCATCCTGTACCGCCTTGGCCAGGCAACTCAGCCACTCCGACACTTCGCCACTGTGCCTCGCATAATCTCTCACGTTTGATCGGTAAAATACGGTCGTCCGAGATGGCCGCAAAATGCGGTGAAGATCGCTGGAAAGTTTGCGTAAGATTCGCGGCATAACATGTGCCGCGCCAAGTCAGCGCATAGCTATTTTCGGCTCGTGGCCGATATATCTGACGATCAAAGAAATGAAACTTTTCCCTGAGGATCCTGATGCCGAAATACAAATTCTGGCCATCGTCAATGGCATGACGTTCGTGCATCCCAATGTTGCTGGCGTCAAATGGATGGTAGTCGGTCCAGACATGAGCGAGAAAGTGATCGAACTTCTTCGGTCGCAACGTTACGACGTCAGATTTAAGATGCGTTTTCGCGACAAGGCCACCCTCATGGGTGGAGGTTCCGACCAGTTTTCGACTGATCCTAGGGAGCGAGCTGCGAGCCACAAGGTTAGTCCTGTAAGGAATTCTTCCCGATAGTGAGGATTACAAGCTTTATGACGTTCATGAAGGGACGCGCGCGCCAGCCGTGCGCGCCATCGTGTCGTACACCGTCACGGAAGGTGACTAAGTCGAACGCCGACGTTAGCGAAAAGGCAAGATCGCGAACGTTCCCAAAACCCTTGGTGGACAACTCGATAAGTTGTTGAAGCTAATGGGTTGAGATTCGACTCGTTCAGCGTTCCGAAAACAGATGATTGATGGACGGCCGGTCGGGCAAGGGTCGAACCCAATTGTGCTAGGATTCTTCGAGGGAGACCCCTATGCCCTTCGTTGACATTGCCGGCCTCAAAGTCGTCGAGCGCCTGCCCGGCTGGTATGGCCGTTATTTCCACTCACAGAGCATGACTTTCGCGCATTACGACTTCAAGCGCGGTTCCTCTATTCACGAGCACTTCCATGCTCAGGAAGAAGTCTACGAAGTGATCGAGGGCGAACTTGAGCTGACCATCAACGGCGCGACGGAGATCGCTCACCCCGGTCTGGTTGCCGTCGTGCCAAGCAATGCGCGCCATTCGGTCAAGGCCCTCACCGATGGCCGGGCCATCATCATTGACTATCCTCTGCGACGCGAATTCGATTAGGTTCGTCAAATCGCCTGCCGCAAGAGTATATGCGTCGAAGAGAAAGGAATTCGTCAGTTCAAATCAGGCCTCTGCAACCAGGAAACTATTCTAGCCGTGTGAGTTACGAATACCCCGCAACCATCCGAATTGATCGGCGCAAAAGCCGAACACCTTCGGTCGCGTAAGGAATGCCAGTTCGTCGCGTAATTTCCTTAGTGCGAACGACCGTTTAGACCGCTGCCGGGGAGAGCAGGGGCCATAAAGTCAGAATTCGATTAGGAAAGTCGCCGCAATCTGACAATCATCCCACACACCGTGTGAAACAGATTGCGTGAAGATTTACGCGATCTGCTGGGTCATCGACTCGGAAGACCGTGTACCGGACTCGCGTAGGGCACGCACGTCTCTGACGGGTGGTTGCCCGAAGAAGCGGCTGTATTCACGATTAAATTGACTTGGACTTTCGTAGCCAACCTCAAAAGCGGCGCTCGCTGCATCCATAGCACCATTCAGCATCAGGTTTCGCGCTGATTGAAGTCGCAATTGCTTTTGGTATTGAAGCGGGCTCATCGAGGTCAACATCCGAAAATGGTGATGTAGCGTAGACACTCCCATGTTCGAAAGTTCAGCGAGTTCCTCTACGCGCAGGGTCTTGGAATAATTCGCAGCAATCCACGCTATCGCCATTGCTGTTCGATGGCTTTGATCACCGAGTGTTGCAATCGAGCGCAAGCGCACGCCCTCCGGTCCCTGCAGAATGCGATAGATGATCTCGCGCTGAATGAGACCGCTTAAGAAAGGAATGTCCTGCGGACTCTTCAGCAAATCGAGCAGCCGGCAGCAGGCGCTCAGGAATTCCGGCGTCGTCTGGCCGATGGACATGGCGGGACTGTCAGACGGCACGTCCGCTATGTGAATCTCCTCACGGCTGAGCAGTTCCCGAACCATCGCGATGTCCAGTTTGAGCGAGAGTACGAGGCAGGGCATTTCCTCTGTGGCTTTGGCCACCCAGCTCACAATCGGCAAATCGACTGCGGTAAGAAGGTAATTTGACTCGTCGTAAATGAAACTTTTTTGACCAAGGTTTACTTGCTTCGCTCCCTGAGCCACGACGATGATGCCCGGATGGTACGTTGTTCGGCACGGTGGTGTGGGCGATGTCCGCCGGTGGAGGCTCATGCCGGGGATCTCCGTTATACGTTTCTCTTCGTTACCCAGGAATGAGGCAATCTTGTGCGCGAGTTCAGCGCGCAACGCTCGGGCCGGATGGGCCTTCACAGTGGCGGTTTCTTTGGATTTATTCATGTCCCAGGCTCCAACTCGCTTCTAAAAATAGCCTCTTCTCCCCATGAATGCCATTGGCTTTTCGCGTGACAAGAGGAATAGGCAATAAGTAAGCAGGATCGGGCTACCAGTTGACGGCCCCTTATCCGTAAATTCGAGGATGTAAGGGAAACAAAATGAAGATGCGCATCCTGGAGAGAGCCATGAAAACCTTAACCCTAATTATGGGTCTATTTCTATTCACGATGATTACGCAATCGCTCTACGCGCGCAGCAGTCGCCACAGCCGCCAACGGAAACGATTAAAACTGCCGCAAGTCATACACCCGAGCAACAAGAAGTCATCGACCTCTCAAACATGAAATGGGATTGGATGGCAGCCAAAAAGGTCGATTCCTTGGAAGCACTATTTGATGACAAAGCCATGTTCACTCACATGGGAGGGACATGGGGAAAAACCCAGGAACTAGCTACCATTAAAAGCGGTGGCATCTGGTACAAAAAAGCTGTGGTTTACGCAGTGGATGCTCGCACATTTGGTAATGCAACCATCCTGCTAGAGGACATTGATTTGCAGGCAGTAGTGGGTGAGCACGAAGTGACCAATCCTTTTATGGTGACTGAGGTGTATGTCAAGGAAAACGGCAAGTGGAAGCTCGCCCAACTCACGTTCTCGCATCTGCTTAGGCCAGTCAAAATGAATACCAATAGTAATTAACCACATAGGTGGAGAGGTGGGAGTTCCACAAAATTCGGTGCTCTTGTAAAGCAGGGGTTCTGGCTCCGAGGAATGTTTCGTAAATAACTTAGCAAGGAGAATCAATGAAGAAGCGCTCACTCGGGAAAAGCGGACTCGAAGTCTCGGCACTGGGATTCGGTTGCATGGGATTATCGTCGGCCTATGGCCCGCCGACGCCGCGTCCAGACGGCGTGAAGATTATTCGTACAGCCTTCGAGCAAGGCGTGACCCTCTTCGATACGGCAGAGGCGTATGGCCCGTTCGCAAACGAAGAACTTGTGGGTGAAGCGGTCGCACCATTTCGTGATCAGGTGGTGGTCGCGACAAAATTCGGCTTCGACATTGATCCGAAAACAGGACAGCGACGCAGCGGCCTCAATAGCCGTCCAGAGCACATTCGGGAGGCTGTCGAGGCGATGCTGAAACGCCTGAAGACTGGCACCATCGATCTGCTGTACCAGCATCGAGTTGACCCTGCGGTCGCCATTGAGGACGTTGCGGGCGCTGTGAAGGAACTCATCGCCGCAGGCAAGATCAAGCACTTCGGACTTTCCGAGGCGGGAGCGCAAACCATACGCCGGGCGCATAGTGTGCAGCGCGTCACCGCTGTTCAGAGCGAATATTCGCTCTGGACGCGAGATGTCGAACAGAACGACGTGCTACGGACATGTGAGGAACTGGGCATTGGTTTTGTTCCGTTTAGTCCGCTCGGCGCAGGTTTCCTCACGGGCAAGATCGACACAAACACTAAGTTCGATGCGACCGACTTCCGCAACATCTCGCCGCGCTTCACCCCGGAAGCACGCGCGGCGAACCAGGCGGTCGTTGATCTGCTGAGGAAAATCGCGGACCAGAAGGGCGGAACTCCGGCGCAGGTTGCCCTCGCATGGCTGCTTGCGCAGAAGCCGTGGATCGTTCCGATTCCGGGTACGACGAAAATCCACCGCCTCGAAGAGAACCTCGGCGCTGTGAACATAGAGCTCACGGTCGGCAACCTCCAGGAAATCAACTCCGCGGCAGCGAAGATCGAAGTGCACGGGGCGCGCCTGCCTGAGGCTGTGCTGAAAATGTCAGAATGATGATGCGATCCGGAACCAACCGGGTCGCTCAGGCGAACCCCGGTTCGGTAATCCTAGGACTTTCAGGCTTGACATCACAATTCGCAAACATAAAGCACGACAAGTTCAAGCGCGTGTTACAGTTATGCTGCACATCGTTTCAATACTGTTTTGAATTGAATGACTAAACAATTCGGATGGTTGCAGGCCTCCGCAACCGCAAAGGCATGTTCTCTCAATAGGTTCTAATTACCCTGCAACCATCCGAATTGACTACCATGAGGAAAGTAACTTCCATGGCCGGACATGTCAAAGCGACACTGGGTCCTCCAGCAGGTGAACCAGCAATTCGTTTGGAATGTCAACCGCGCGGCTCACGTTTTTGCTGCGCGAAGCCCAGTCCAGCAGCGATTGATATTGATCTCGCCTAGAAATATTTCCCAGCCACACCGTTTTCGTTTGGGTGACAATCGCGACGACGTTCGGCACATCACAGGGGCCGAGGCATCCGCTTACCGTAAGCTGGACGCGCTTGAGCAAACCGCGTTTTCTCCACTCCTGTTTTAGCCATTCTACCGGCACTTCGGGGCGTCCGCGTTCGATCTGACCGCAACAACAACCCTGACAGACAAACACCTGAGCGATTACTCTCCGCTTCGTGGTTAGCACGCGCAATCCATTTCCTTCATCGATTATCAGGATTTCAGGTTTCCATAATACTGCTCCCCAGTATATACTCCTAGGCAGTATGGCACACACAATTCGAGACAAAGACAAGTTATTGAACCGCGTTCGGAGAGTTCGTGGCCAAATCGAGGCGGTTGAGCGCCTGCTGGAAAACGAAAGCGAGTGCGAGGAAATTCTTCAGCAGATTGCCGCTTGCCGTGGCTCAATCAATGGGCTGATGTCAGAGGTCCTAGAAGGACACATCCGCTTCCATTTGGTCGAACGTCGCCACAACCACAAGTCACGCAAAAGCAATGCAGTTGACGATGTAATCAGCATTGCCAAGTCCTATTTAAAGTGAAGTCCGGTTTCAAACGATTGGGGAAACTATGCCACACGTAAAGGAAAGTTTGCCAACTGATGCTGTGATTCCAGCAATTGCGGAATCGGTTGCCCTGAAGCATGGCGATGACGATCACGACCATGAGGCTCACGACCATGGATTCGAATTGCAGGAAGGAATACGAATCCTTTTGGTGGCAGTCGCAGCAGCACTCGTCTGGTTTCGCGTATGGGAGCCGTTTGCTCACGTCAGCATTATCGGCATCGCTGGCACTTTGATCGGAATCTATCCGATTCTCAAAGAAGCCGCCGAAAATGTAATGGAACGAAGGATGACGATGGAGCTTTCCATGACCATCGCAATCCTTGCGGCGCTGGCGATTGGCCAGTTCTTCACAGCGCTCATCATTGTGCTGTTTGTACTGATCGCAGAGGTGCTGGAGGGCCTCACGGTTCAGCGCGGCCGCACCGCCATTCGAGAGCTTCTGAATCTGCTTCCCAATGAAGTCACGGTTCGAAGAAATGGCAGGGCGGAACAACGCAGCACGGAGAGCATCCATCCGGGCGAAATAATTGAGGTCAATCCTGGAGCACGTATACCCGTTGACGGAGACGTGGTTGGCGGCAATTCGTTTGTAGACCAGGCGACGATCACGGGAGAGTCTCTTCCCGTCGAGAAACTTCCCGGCGCATCAGTCTTCGCAGGCACGGTGAATCAGTCTGGCGCGCTGGAGATCCGGGTCAGCAGGATTGGTCGCGACACAGCGTTTGGCCGCATTCTCAACGCGGTTGAAGAAGCGGAGCGCTCACGTGCTCCGATCCAAAAGACCGCAGACCGGCTCGCAGGCTACCTCGTTTGGTTTGCGCTCGGTTGTGCCGTCCTCACGTTCATCATTACTCGCAACCTGACCTCGACGATATCCGTCATCATTGTTGCCGGAGCTTGCGGAATCGCAGCCGGAACTCCTCTGGCTATTTTGGGAGGAATCGGGCGTTCAGCGCGTGAAGGTGCAATCATCAAAGGCGGTTTGTACCTCGAACTCCTGAGTTCGGTGGACACCGTGGTTTTCGACAAGACCGGCACCCTGACGTTCGGAAATCCTGAAGTCACTTCGATCCTAGCCGCCAACGGACACACGGAGCAGGAGGTTCTTCAAATGGCCTCAATTGCCGAGCAGAGATCAGAACATCCTTTAGGCAAGGCCATCGTAAACAAGGCAGCGGAAGCCCAACTGGAAATATTTGCACCTGAAGAATTCAAATACGCTCCGGGCAAAGGGATCGATTGCCGTGTGGATCACCGGAGAATTCTGGTAGGAAATAGAGCGTTTCTTCGGGACAACAATGTTGTGCTCAACGGGGCAGGGTCTTCTCCAGATCCGTCGTCAGAGATATTGGTCGCCTGTAATGGAGTGTACCTCGGTGCTATCGGAATCGCAGACACGCTGAGACCGGAAGCTAAGCAGTCTGTGGCCTCACTTCATGCGATGGGAATTCGGACTGTTCTTTTGACTGGGGACGCCAAGCTTGTAGCAGAATCGATTGCCAAAGAAGTCGGGATCGAGGTCATACACGCAGAAGTCCTACCGGATCAGAAGAGCGAGGTTATTAGACAGCTGGTGAAGGGTGGTCAAAAGGTCGCGATGGTCGGCGACGGAATCAACGATGCGCCGGCACTGATGCAAGCAACGGTCGGTATTGCAATGGGGTCGGGTACTGAGGTTGCCCGCGAGAGCGCAAAGATCATGCTGATTGGCAACAATCTCCTGCGATTAGTGGATACGATCAAGATTTCCCGTCGTTGCCATCGCACTATCATGCAGAACTTTGCGGGAACCTTGGTCGTGGACAGTGTGGGCGTAGGATTGGCTGCGTTCGGTATACTTAACCCCCTGCTCGCGGCCTTCATTCATGTGTCGTCCGAGCTTACCTTTATCCTGAATTCGGCCAGGCTACTACCTCGAAAGAGATGACGAGCAGTCCTAACTTCGGCTAAGCCCAAGCCCATGTGTGGGTTACGCCGCGCAGCGGATCAATTCTGTGCGAAACGGTATGACTAGCAAATTCGGATGGTTGCAGGATTGTCGATGGAAACCGTGCGTTTCGAAATTCGTGGAATAACTGCTTTGGAAGTGGGTGCGAAGCGCGGGTGGGGTGGGTGGCTTACCGGGCTTGTACGAATTCTTCGGTGATGTAGAGCGTTCCGTCCTGTCCGACGGCGATTCCGATTCCCACGCTGGTAAACGTCTTATTCACGATGTTACCGCGGTGATTGTCCTGAAACTTCGCTTCGTTCATAAAGGCCGCTTCGGCTTGGGCGATGCTCTGACCCACGGCAAGGTTCTCGCCCATCGAAACCCACTGGACGCCGGCCTTGCTCAGGCGATCCCAGGGCTGCAAACCGTCTGCGGTGACATGCTGGAAGGTCGCGCCGTTGGCCAGCTCTTGGGCGCGCGCACGGGCCACGGCGGCTCTTCAGGATTCATGAAGGCAGTTTCCCCAAACCCTGTTGGCTGCAACGAAGCGAGGTTCCCCACGAAGAACCAACTACGTTTCGCATTCCAGCGCTTCAAACTGACAACCATCGCGTTCTCTGTGATCGCGCTATACATCGCCGCAATGTTGGCTGTGGCCTAAGCGCGGTCCAGTGGCCATACGGATCACTGCCGGACGGATCGCCGGAGATATTGCACGATTCCGATCGTTCTGCTGGGTGATTTTGCTTGCGGTATTCTGCGGGTTTGTTCGAACCGCGCCGGAGCTAGGCTTGGACCAAATAGACTCTCTATAAGGGTATTCGGACGACGCAAATTGATCTATCTCTTTCGGCACTATTTATTATCAGTAACCCCCGGCCACAAAAGAGTTTAGGCCGCGAGGGCTGCGCCGGGCACGGGCAAGTGATCCGTCGAGTCGAAAAGTGTCATGTTTGATACATGTAACGCATTACTCACGCGCGAACGAAAATTAACAACGAGGTAGCCGCGAGCAAGTGCTAGCCTGACTCGTATCCGGGCTCACCCAGTTTATGCCAACACCAAACAGTGCTCGCGGTAATACTCTATTGGCTAATCAGGGTGCGGACTTGCGTGTCATCCTTCGGGGGGCAAATTCCGCAGATCGAAGGAGCGTCCATCTTAAGTCGCAGTCGCGACCCAGGTTCGGCCATGTCTGTCTCCTTCGGCACACCCTGGCTTACAGCGTTCTGGTATTGCCGCTTTCATTCACACTGCTGCTCCAGGGAAGTTTCGCCGATGAAGGAAGCCCGGCCGACCAACAGGCATCCGAGAATCTGGCCCAATTGAGCCTCGAGCAACTCGGTGACGTGGAGGTAACCACGGCTTCGAAAGAGCCTCAGCAAGTGCAGAAAACATCCGCTGCCGTTTTCGTCATCACCCCTGACGACATTCGGCGCTCCGGAGCCACGTGTATTCCGGAGGCCTTGCGGCTGGCCCCCGGCGTACAAGTTTCGCGTATCGATGGGGACCATTGGTCGATTTCCATCCGCGGATTCGCCGGACAATTCTCGAAGTCTCTGTTGGTCCTGATCGACGGCCGCAGCGTTTACACTCCGCTCTATGCGGGAGTCTATTGGGATGTACAGAACGTGGTGCTCGAAGACGTGGAGCGCATCGAAGTGATTCGCGGGCCAGGCGGCACGATCTGGGGTGCGAACGCAGTGAACGGGGTGATCAACATCATCACCAAGAGCGCGAGCGAGACCCACGGAACCTTAGCTTCGCTGGGCGGCGGGACTGTGGATCAAGGAACAGCCGACACACGCTACGGCGGATCCGTCGGAAATGACTTCAATTATCGCATCTACGCCATGGGTGACATGCGCGGGCCCGAGTTTCACTCGGACAACGATGGATTCGACCGCTATCGAATGGGTCAGATGGGTTTTCGAACAGATTGGAAGTCCGGCGAGAAAGATAACTTCACGGTACAAGGAGACATATACAACACGGAAAGTGGAGAGCGAGTCTCCCTCGCGACGTTTTCTCCGCCCGCCGAAACCACGCCGGACGATACCGCCTACGCTTCCGGCGGCAACATATTGGCGCGCTGGCAGCACACTACCGGAGAACGTTCCGACATTCAGCTTCAGGCATATTTCGATCGCACCAACCTGCAGGACCTCGAACTCGGAGAAACTCGAGATACATTTGACGTCGACTTCGTACAACATGCTCTCATCCACAGCGACCAGGAGTTGACCTGGGGGGTGGGAGCCCGCATAAGCCCGAGCAACTTTATTCAAACTTCGGCGGGCGTCAACTTCCTGCCCAACAAACAAGTCGACAGTATCTATAGCGGGTTCGTGCAATATGAGCTGCCCGTCGTGCGCGACAAGGTCTCACTGACGGCTGGAACCAAGCTGGAGCATAACAATTTCAGCGGCTTTGACTATCAGCCGAGCGTGCGCCTACTGTGGACCCCGACGCCTCGCCAGTCCTATTGGGCTGCCGTAACGCGGGCGGTCCGAACGCCATCCCGCCTGGACCAGGATGTCGACTTCGCGATCAACATCACCCCGGGACCACCTCCGATTTTTTTCGAGATCCAGGGCGACCCAAAGTTCAAGGCAGAGCAATTGATCGGTTACGAGGTGGGCTACCGCAACCAGATCAATCACCGCTTATATATTGATCTTACTGGTTTCTACAACACCTACCGCGACTTGCAGAATTACGGACCGCTTACCCTCGCGGAGGCCGCCACGCCGCCTCCGCCGCACATCTTCATTGTAGTGCCTTACGCCAACGGCATTCAGGGAGATACCGTCGGCGCGGAAATCGCGCCCGACTGGAAAATCACACGGTGGTGGCAAGTGCGGGGTTCCTATTCATTCCTAAAAATGAATCTGCAGGACCAGCCGGGGTACACCGACGTTGGGGGACTGCTAAGTTCCTACGAGGGATCGAGCCCGCGGGACATGGTTGGGTTTCAATCGCTATTCAACTTGCCAAAGCATTTCGAGTTGGATGAAACATACCAATACTCAAGCGCCCTTCCGGCCGAGACGGTTAGGTCCTATAGCACGGCGAACGCGCGGCTGGGCTGGCATTTTGGAGAGGGCCTGGATTTTTCGGTCGTCGGCCAGAACCTTCTGCGGCCCTATCACTATGAATTTGGCGGCGATCCCGGTCCGTTGGTTGGTATCAAGAGAAGTGTGTACGCAAAGATGACTTGGAGAATGTGACGCAAATAGGCCTCAAAGACCGCGTCAACCGATTATCCGGCCAAACGATGTCTAATGATTGTGCCCACCATTGCTTTCAGCGCTCCCCGTGCATGTCGTTGGTCATCGCCCTCTGGCTGTTCGTGGGAGTTCCCTGCCTGGGGTCCGAACAACCCAAGGCGGGCGAGTTCGAGGTGAAGGCCGCATATCTGTATAACTTTGCGAGATTCGTGGAGTGGCCGGGGGAAAGCAGCAGCGATGGGAAGGGCTCTTTTGAGATCTGCGTTCTGGGTGTTGATCCATTCGGACCAGCTCTGGATGCGACCGTTGCAGGCCAAACCATCAGCGGAAAGAGCATATCGATAAAACGAGTGTCCAAACCTCAAGAGATTAGCCCTTGCCGCATCGTGTTTATCAGCTCGTCCGAGGAAGGACACCTGAAGGAAGACCTGGCGGTTCTCGACAAAGCCCAGGTTTTAACCGTGAGTGATATCCCCCGATTTTCCGAACGCGGGGGAATGATTGGCTTCATCTTGGAAGGAAATCGAGTGCGCTTCGACGTCAACCTTATGAGCGCTCAGGGCGCGGGCCTCATCTTGCGGTCGGAACTACTCAAAGTGGCGACCAACGTCCGAAAACATGCGGGGGATATGTAGATGCGCCAGGTGAAACACCGTTCGATCGTCGAGAAGCTGACACGGATGAGCATGCTTGTCAGCGGCATAGCGCTGCTGGTAGCGTGCGCGTCTTTCATTGGGTTTGATATGCTCACTTACCGAGCCAACAAAGTCCGCAGCGTTTCCACTCAGGCGCAGATCATCGGGTCCAATGCGGTCTCGGCCCTCCTTTTCAACGATCCGCAGTCGGCCGAAGATACTCTATCGGCTTTGCAAGCCGCCCCGAGTGTGGTGTCCGCCGGGATCTGTACACTCGACGGCCGGGTCTTTGCGTCGTACTCGCGCGATCACACTTTGATTACCGCGCCCATCCTGCCCGCGGGCCAGTCCGAGACATACTCGGTTAGCGACAAACAGATCGTTCTGGCGCGGTCGATTGTATTTAAAGGGAAGCCCACCGGAATCGTCTGGATTCGATCCGACGTGCAAGAGTTGACACGCCGGCTGAAGCGGTACGTGGGAATCGCCGCTATTGTTATGGTGGCATCTCTGTTGGCGGCTTTTTTCCTGTCAGCGATGTATAGAAAAGAGATCACTGAGCCCATCGTCAGCCTGGCGGAGCTCGCGCGAATCGTTTCTCGTGACAAGAACTATTCCTTGCGGGCCACTTCCGCTGGCAGCACAGCGGAAACGTCCGTATTGGTGGATGCGTTCAACAACATGTTGGCGCAGATCCAAGAGCGCGACAAGGAACTGCTGGAAGCGCACGACGAGCTGGAGCAACGCGTTCGGGACCGCACTGCTGAACTTGCGGCCGCCAATAAGGAGCTGGAAGCTTTCTCGTACTCGGTGTCGCATGACTTGCGAGCGCCGTTGCGGAGCATCGATGGCTTCAGCCTGGCGCTCATCGAGGACTACGGCACTAAGCTCGACCAAGACGGTAAGGATTATCTTCGCCGCGTGCGCGGTGCGTCCCAACGTATGTCGCAGTTGATCGATGACATGCTGAACCTGGCGCGGGTCACCCGGCGCAGCATGCAGCGGGAAACGGTCGATCTGAGCGCCTTAGCGAAGTCGATCGCGGATGATCTGAGCAAAGAAGAACCGAATCGGCAAGTCGAATTTAGCATCGCAGAAGGTCTCACCGCCGATGCTGATTCCGGTCTGATGAAAATCGCCATGCAAAATCTAATCGGAAATGCATGGAAATACACGTCCGCGCACGATTACGCGCGAATCGAGTTCGGGCGAACCAATCAAAACGGCAGCAGCGCCTATTTCGTGAAGGATGATGGCGCGGGATTCGATTCACGCTACGTTGAGCGTCTCTTCGGAGCATTCCAACGGCTTCACGCTGCGACGGAATTCCCGGGAACCGGGATCGGTCTGGCTACCGTCCAACGAATCATTCACCGGCACGGTGGGCAGGTGTGGGCTGAAGGCGCCGTGGAACGCGGCGCTACGTTTTATTTCACTTTGTAACCGCGAAAATCCGCGGAAGGGGCTACTGCGATGGACCTTGGAACCATATTGCTGGTCGAGGATAATCCGGACGACGAAGCACTCACGTTGCGGGCGCTGCGAAAAAATAATATTCGAAACGAAGTGGTGGTGGCCCACGACGGCGTCGAAGCCATCGATTATCTTTTTGGCACCGGAACATTCGCGGGCAGAAACGCCGACGATTTGCCTCAGGTGGTCTTACTCGATCTCAAACTTCCTAAGTTAGATGGCTTGAGTGTTTTGCGAAGGCTGCGTGCCGACCAACGCACTAAACTTCTTCCTATCGTCATTCTCACCTCCTCCAATGAAGAACAAGACCGCTTGGTTGGTTACGATCTAGGCGCCAATAGTTATGTCCGGAAACCCGTTGATTTTAATCAATTTATTGAAGCGGTTCGCCAGTTGGGTTTGTACTGGTTGATCCTGAACGAACCGGTGCCGGCAAGGAGAGGATGAGATGAGCTTTCCGCTTCGTCTGCTGCTGGTCGAGGATTCCGAAGACGACGCCTTGCTGCTCTTGCGGGAATTACGAAGAGGTGGATTCACCATAACCCACCAACGCGTCGATACCGCCGACGCCCTGAGGGCCGCTCTGCAATCGCAGGAATGGGATCTGGTGATCTCCGATCATTACATGCCTAATTTCTCAGGGACCGCCGCGTTAGGACTGGTGCGATCCCTGGAACCCGACATCCCATTCATGTTTGTCTCCGGAACGATCGGCGAAGAGACCGCGGTCAGTGCGCTCAAAAGCGGTGCGCAAGACTACATTATGAAGACCAACCTCGCCCGCCTGGTTCCCGCAATTCAGCGCGAACTCAAAGAAGTGGTGGAACGCCGCGAACGACGCCGCCTGGAACAACAAGTGTCACAGCTTCAGAAATTCGAAGCGATTGGCCGTTTGGCGGGCGGGATCGCCCATGATTTTAACAACGTTGTGGGCGCAATTATGGGATGGGCTGAACTCGGCCGCGACGAGACCCATGCAGGAAGCCGTCCGCACGAACGTTTCGTTAAGATCCACGAACAGGCTCGGCGGGCAGCCCGATTGACGTCGCAACTCCTGGCCTTCGCACGGCGTCAAGTCCTGACCCGGCGAAAAATCAATATCAACGACGTCGTTACGGAAGGTACCAGCCTGCTGCAGCGGGTGATCGGAGAGCACATCGACATTCGCCGGGTTCTCGCCGCTGACCTTCGGGTTGTGTCGGCTGATTCCGTGCAGATCGATCAAGTAATCATGAATCTGTGCATAAACGCGAGAGACGCCATGCCTAACGGAGGGCGGCTGACTATAGAGACTAGCAATGTCAGACTCGACGAGGATATTCGTCGCTTGTCCTCGAACGCCCGTCCTGGCGAGTACGTACTTCTTACGGTGTCAGATACCGGGATTGGGATGGATGCCGCGACACTGGAACACATTTTCGAGCCCTTTTTTACTACCAAGGAGCTCGGAAGAGGGACGGGTTTGGGACTGTCAACAGTATATGGAGTCGTAAAACAGCACGACGGGGTGATCACCGTAGATAGTGAACGCGAGCAGGGAACGACTTTTCGGGTGTATCTACCCGCTTTAAGCGGCGCGCCGGAGCCGCGCGAAATCGAGCGCAACGAGCGCGGAAGAGCGGGTACCGAGACCGTACTTCTTGCCGAAGACCACCATGGGCTTCGAGAAGCCGCGCACGAAATGCTGGAGGTGCTTGGATACAAGGTGCTTCTTGCATTTGATGGTACGATGGCGGTGCAATGTTTCGAAGCGAATTTCGATGCCATCGACATCGTCGTTCTGGATGTGGTGATGCCCGGACTAAGCGGCCCGGAAGCTTATGCGCACATGGTGGCGAGGCGCCCTGATTTGGGCGTGGTCTTTACTACCGGCCATACCAGCGAAGTAGGGATCCTATCTTCAATGATGGAGCGAGGCGCCTCGGTACTCCAAAAGCCTTACGATTCAGCGAGCCTTAGCCAGCGGATTCGTACCGTACTCGACAGCAAGCACGCGGCAAAATTAACGTCCTCACTGTAATTCGAAATGACGGTTTGTTCCTCATCACGCGAGGGCGACCACCGTTGAACTAACCGCATGAATTCTACTTTCGTCGGTGCGGCGATGAATGCCATTGCGCCAGGGCGGAAAAGAGCACCGGGTGCAATCAAGGAGCAGAACCCCTAGCAGATCTGATCCACCAAGCACAAACGAACTCCCGCCGAAAACCGCGGTCATCCGCACTGGGCAAAAACTGGGACTTACATCGCCACCACGTGAATCATGCTGTGCGGCATCGATTGCGGCAACTGCTCGTCCCTGTTCTGCAGCTTTATGTAGGTAATCCGCAGCTTAGTCCCCGGTTCGATGCCACTCCACCCGGGCCCGGTTTCGAGGACTTCGTTCACATAAGGCGGCTCGTTCAGGTGCACGATGATAGGCCCCGCCTGGGCCAGAATACCAACCACTATGAAGTCATGCTGGTTCATGCTTTCCCCCCCGTGAGAACAGCGTGGCTTATTAAACCGTGTGACGTTCAATACGCTGTTTCACGACTCAACTGACATCAAGCTATAGGGACCATCTAACCTGGTGGTGGCGAACTGAAGATGTCGTTAACTAAATGATACTCGACCTTCCGCGAGATGCCTGTTCAGTTTGGGACTCTTTCTTAAGAGTTACTTCCCTTTTAGAAAGCACGCTTTGGGGCATCGGGCGGCGTTATACCCCAATTTCAGGACCCATTTGCGGGAGGAGAGGCCTCTTTGTTGATTCACCCCCTCATTAAGTATTCTTGGCGGGGGCCTTGTCACTTCGCGACGGCGGAAGTTGCAGTTCGATTGATCGAGGGCCTTAGACTTGTGGCCGCTGCCTGGATGCCATCACCGCCACACGCGCCGTCGTCGTTCTCATGCCTGCCTGATCGAATCTGCTGTGCTACCCGAGAGTTCACGAAACATACCTGGGTGCGGCTGCCGTTTCTCTCGTTTGGAGTGGGACGAGATATTTTGGCTTGCAGAAGGGAAGCCAATCCGCTGGTGGAGAAGCGACCTTCCATATATTCTCCGGCCTCTCCAACTGGATCGCGGTGTGGAAGAGATCACTTTGATCCGGTTGCGAGGGCCGTTCACGCCACTTCACAACACCACGCGCGAACACTGGCTGACCAGTCTGGCTTCGGTCCTGGAACTCCAAAACCACCTTGGACTCGACGGGTACGTCGTACTTCCATTTAAACGCGAAGCCGTGACAACTGACCGTGTCAGCAGCGACCTCTTCGGTACAAAGGCCATGCGAAAGGGCTATAGCCGTCACTTTTACCTGAACGGCATGGCTGATCCGGGTAGTGCGTCTCGTGCCGCAAGCCAGAGCAGGACGCTGGCAGGCCAAGACGTCTTTGTCCGGTTGTCGAACTGCGATCTGCGAAGGCAGCTGAAACGCGGACCGCAACAGCGAGAAGTACATCACCAACAAGGGAAACACGAGCACAAAAAACATACGACCTCCTGCCTTCGCGACTTGGATACTTACCGGTGAAGAGCTCACAAGGATGGCTAGGCCGTCCTTGAGCCGACTACGGTTTGAATCGTTTCCGTAATTTCACTGCTGTGGCGATTCCTGTGCCCAGCAGCAGGAGTGAGCTGGGTTCTGGCGTGGGCGTAACCGGTGGAGTCGGAGCAACCGGCGGTGTGGGTGGCGGTGCCCCCGCAGGGCCGGACGATCCCGAAGGTCCCGATGGGCCGGATGGCCCGGAGGTTCCCGTCGGTCCCGAAGAACCCGATGGCCCAGAGGGGCCGGATGTCCCCGTCGGTCCCGATGATCCAGTCGACCCAGATGTCCCAGTCGGACCAAGGGACCCCGACGATCCGGTCGAGCCTGTTGATCCCGCCGGCGTTCGGGCAACCTTCGGACCTCCCGGAATTTCAATCGCGGGGGGCAGGTCAAATACTCCGCCGTCCATTGAACCACTTGCGGAGGCAAAATCAGCGCGTGCGGGTAGTGACATCATTATTGGCAAAGTCATCGCTTCAAACGGTGATGGATTCATTGGCGTTTCGAGTTCCTCCGGCTTCGGTTCAACGTTCGGCTTACGTGCATGCGCCGGCAGGACCTGAGCCACTCGATTGCCGCAACGTGTCCGAGCTTGGTTCTTTCCGTCAGTAATCAGCAACTCGCCTTTATGTAGTAAATAGGTGCGCTGGGTCCAGTACACCATGTTGTTCATCCGGTAGGAGAGGTGGGCCATCTCGTCGCGACTCAGACGAACCAGTTTCGCGTTGGCCATGTTGAAATCGGAATAATGTTCGGAGACAACCGGATCATGCATCACCGCATTGGTAAGCTCCACTGCGCTCTGCACTCCACCAGGGATAACGGAATACGGATACACAATGCGACGGGACGCGTCGGATTCGGAAACTCGAGGTGGGCGCTGCTCCAGAAAGAATGGAGACATATCCGGCGCTGCGGCGGCTGCCGGACGGTCATCTCCGATCCCGCGATGAAAGACCATGCGTGAAGTGATTATGCCGGCAATCAGAACGATGGTGAACACTGCGACTGACAGAATTCCCTTCAACCATCCGGGGATATTCGACGCCTGCCCAGGCTTGCTCTCTTCAGTGGAACGCATGCGACCCTTTTCCTTCGCCGGCGTGAGAGGATCATCGCCGACAACGATCACGGCACAGTCCGTGAGTTCTAGTAGGTATCTAACGATGTGGTCCGCGAGCACCAGGTAGCGCGCCCTAACAAGAGTGCTCGCTTAGTTGCACCCATGGACCTATGTGTTGAGAGTAGCGAGACGGTCAGAAGCGATCAGTCCACTTTGGAACAGGTTCTTATGAGTAAACTTAGCCGTACCCGGGCATTTTCTACCTGGCCCGGCGATTTTCCTGGGCTCACTGGAGCGCTTCCGGGCGCAACAGTGGGTGGCCATAACCGCGCCCCAATAAATCGCTAATCATCAAGCAGGCGTGCATATTAGAGGACTTAGCAATAACACGCAGGGACCACCTCAATAGGTCCTTCCTGCATCGAGGGGGCAGGCCGGCCATACGCGGCGCCGGCAACGGCGGCGGCCGGGCCGCTAAGCCCTAATTCACGGTTAACTCTTAGGAACCTGTACCGAAGAGCACAGATCGAAACCTGCCTTCTGAATACTCTGTAAGGAAGGACAGGTCGCGATCTTTTAGTTTGGACGGACAATGACCCCATCCCAGGCCGTTGAGAGACAGGATAAGCGCCGCGTCGTCGCTACTAGCAGCAGGCTTCAAGCCCTCCGATCCCCGCTTCTACGCATTCGTGTGATTCATAGTGACACTGCGGAAGTGGAACGGTCACTGCATCAACTGAAGCAAGCCCCATTCCGGGTGCAGGCGGATGTTGCGTTGTCTGCCGCGCGCCGCTCTCTGCTCCTGGAGGTGATCTGAGCAAACCATGACGTCGATGCCCAATCCACAGAGATTCGTCTTCAGGTTCACGTCCAATATGCGTTTTGCTCTTATCGAGCGGGAATAGCACTTTACGACTTTTCGCCGAACAGGAGGCCTCGTGCATTCTTCACACACCGAGCCAAACTACCGATCGGGGAGTAGTGTCACTCAACACCTGACCAGGAACAGCGCGCAGCTTCCCGGTATCAAAGGCAAGCACCTACAAACAGTAGGTTCGACAAAAAGTCCTCAAGACTCCGCCTCCCGTGCGCGTCCCCTGTTCACCGTGGAAGAATCGATTCTGATGCGAGGTGTTTCGGCCGGAAAAAGCGACAAGCAACTATGTATCGAGCTACGCCTGCCGTTGCCGTCATTCCAACGATTGTTGCGCGACCTGATGGCCAAAACCGGGACGTCCGACAAGATCGGGCTCCTGGTATGGGCATTGCGACAAAAACAGGGCGCTGACAGCCGAGAGAAAGAACGAGACTACCAATGGCGGCGGCCCGGCACGGACCATAAAATATGAGTGACCCTCGCACGTTACTCCTTATCGATAATGATCCCGGCCACGCGGAGGACTTTCTCGCCGCGCTCCTGACCGCCAATGACGGCCCCTTCCGCTCGGAATGGCTCAGGACAATCTCTGAGGGCACCGAGCGGCTGCGGAAAAACAACATCTGGGCGATCTTTGCCAATCTATCGTTGCCCGACAGCCAAGGCCTGGAAACGTTCAATAAGATCCAGGAGGCAGCCCCTGGTATTCCCACTCTGATCCTCGCACGCGCGGACGACGAAGCCATCGCGGCGGAAGCGCTGCGGCGGGGAGCTAAGGACTACTTACTCGAAGGTCATATCGACGCGTATTCCTTCGGCCGCGCGGTCCACAACCTGACCGAGCGAGAAGCCGCGGAAGAGGCATTGTTCACCGAGAAGGAACGCATCCACGCCACTCTCAGCTCAATCGGGGATGGCGTAATTACCGCTGATGCTTCCGGGAAAGTTACGTACCTCAACGCCGTAGCCGAAGAGATGACCGGCTGGGCTTGCGCCGAAGCCGTAAACAAGCCGCTTGCTGACGTGTTTCAAGTCATCGATGCCACCACTCGCGAGCCGTGGGCAAATCTCGTAGCGCTGGCGACTGAGAGAAATACGGCTCTGGCGCTCGCCGCGAACTGTATTCTGATTCGGCGTGACGGACACGAGTCAGCTATCGAAGACTCGACAACTCCCATCCATGACCGGTCAGGAATGATCGCCGGCGTGGCCATCGTTTTCCGCGACGTGAACGCATCCAAAGCGCTCTCGCTCGAAATGTCTTATCTGGCTCATCACGATTCGCTTACGGAGCTGCCGAATCGCATATTGCTGCGAGATCGACTGGGTCAAGCGATTGCCACCGCGCGCCGTAACGGGACCCAAGCTGCCGTATTGTTTCTCGACTTGGATGGTTTCAAGTCCATCAATGACTCACTGGGCCACGCCGTTGGCGACAAACTGCTTCAGGCGGTTGCCAAGCGCTTGGTCGGCGTGGTGCGGGGGTCCGATACCGTCGGCCGCCAGGGTGGGGACGAATTTGTGGTTCTTCTGACCGAAATCAAACGCGCCTCAGACGCCGGCATCGCCGCTCGCAAAATATTGACGGCGCTGGCCGCATCCTATGCCTGCGATCCCTATGACCTGCATGTGACCGCCAGCATCGGTGTCAGCACCTATCCCGAAGATGGCGACGACGCGGAAACCTTGATGGCCAATGCGGATACCGCAATGTACCAGGCCAAGGAACATAGTCCCAATAACTACCAGTTTTTTAAAAAGCACATGAACATCCGCGCCATCGAGCGGCGATCGGTGGAAGCCGAACTCAACCGCGCGTTGATGCGCGGTGAATTTACGCTTCATTACCAGTCGAAGATTAATCTTCACACCGCAGATGTAGTAGGCGCGGAGGCGCTGATCCGCTGGGTACACCCCGATCGGGGCCTCATATCGCCAGTCCAGTTCATCCCTATAGCCGAAGAGTGCGGCCTGATTCTGCCTATCGGCCGTTGGGTTTTCCGGGAGACCTGCAGGCAGGTTCGCGAGTGGATTGATTCCGGATTGTCGTTGGTTCCTGTTGCGGTCAACGTATCTTCATTGGAGTTCCGCAGCGAAGGATTCGTCGACAGCCTGCGCGCTGCGATTCGGGACGCAGCTTTGGATCCGACCTACGTCGATTTGGAAATAAGCGAGACCGCTCTCATGCGGCACGCCAAATCCAGCATTGCGGCGCTAAAGGAATTCAAAAGGATCGGAGTGCAGCTCTCGCTGGATGACTTCGGCACAGGCTACTCCAGCCTGGGCTATCTGAAGTGGTTTCCGATCGACTCTTTGAAGATCGACCAGTCCTTTGTGCACAGCATCACCACCGATGCAGCCGACGCAACAATCGTAAGTGCAATGATCGCCATGGCCAAGGGGTTGCAGAAGCGCGTCGTTGCCGAAGGAGTGGAAACCGAAGAACAGGTGAACTTTCTTAAGGCCCAGCACTGCGACGAAGCGCAGGGCTACTATTTCGGCAAGCCCACGGTCGCCGCTGACTTTGCAAAGCTGCTTGGACACCGCCGCGCGGCATCACCGCTGTCGGACGCGCATGGCACGGACTTGGCCTGGAATCAGCAGGGGTCTGATTCTTGTGAAGTGAGTTCGCAGCGCGAGCTGGCCTAGCCTTACGTTTTCGCCAGTGGTTCAATTCTTGAGCACATTAAGACTTCTCCATTTGAGAAATCAACGTGAGCGGGGACCTCACAGCGTTGGCGCAGCCAATGAAATCGGGCCTTATTCGTGTATTATCACGCTCAGCAACGTGTTGTGAATCTGAATTCCGCCGCCATTGTATTCAATAAAGCCGAGTCTCCTGAATTTATTCATAAACATATTGATCCGGGAACGTGTCGTTCCAACCATCTCCGCCAGCGGCTCTTGGGATATTTTGGGAAGCGTTTTCTGCGGCTGGTCCTGCCGGCCGTAGCGCGCCAGGAGTAACAGCGCACGGGCCAGTCGTTTCTCAATCGAGTTAAAGACCAGATCGACCAGATCTTCCTCGACTCGGATAATCCGGGTCAGTAGGTACGCGATGAATCGGTCCGAAAGCCTTTGTTCTTCATGCAGGCCGCGAATCATCTCCTTCGCGTCGATCACCAGCACGGTAGTCGCGGTGACTGCGGTCGCAATGCTCATGCGAAACGGCACGCCCGTCAGGCACCCTTCTCCAAAGTAATCGCCCGGTCCCAACAGGGCAAGCACCGCCTCTCTGCCTGCTTCATTCACCACAGACAGCTTTACGCCGCCGTTTTGAATGTACATGACGTTGGAAGCGGTGTCGCCTTGCGAGTAAATTCTCTGCGATCTTCGATACTCCATGACCGCACGGGCTACCCCGCTGGATTCCAGGAAAGCTTGGGCATTGAAAGCGCGGTTTTTTTTCGACTTTGCCTCAGAGATCCCTGTCCTAGCGTCTCGCTTCTTCACCGCGATCATCGGGCCTCGCTACCGGGCGGTTTTTCGCCAACCTTTCCCTTCCATGTATGTATTTTCCTCCGTCCACACCGCCTGCTCGGCACCATAACAAACGGTATAGTTCTAAGCAATATACGTTATTACTTATAGGTTAAAGGAGGAGCGCTCGCCGAGACCACGCTTGGTAGCCACTATTGCTCGTTTGCCGCTCGCTGATCCCATTCAAAGTTATGCTTTGGTTTCGGAAAGCGGAACGCGAGGCTTCCGTCAAAACGAGTACTTCAGTGAAAACTGAACCAATCGCGGCGTACCTATCTCCGAGGTGATCGGCGCGGACCCCCCGGCAGGCGAAACCACCGGCGCTACCGGAATTGCGAACGACGGATGGTTGAACAAGTTGAAGAAATCCGTCCGGAAGCGCAGACTCTGCCGCTCGCTCAGCTTGAAACTCTTGCCCAGTGTGAAATCCACATTCTTCTGCGGCGGCCCGATGATGCAGTTGCGCGGAGTATCGCCGTAGACAGTGGCATCGCTTGGTGCTCCGTTGGAAAGCGTCAGAGTCGGGTCCGGCTCATAGGCGGACGCTCTTACCCAGTTCGCCAGCCGCGCGGTTATTCTGCCTGTGCTCGGGGCACTGCCGCAACTCGACCCCGCTGTGAATGTGGCGGTCGCCGACGGGCTGGCCAGCGCATAGGCGCTTCCTCCATCGGGATCCATCACCGAGAATGGCGCGCCCGATTGCAGAATAATCACGCCGCTAGCTTCCCATCCGCCCACGGCTTTCTTCGCGAAGTCGTTCCCATGCGCGAAGAAGGCAGTTGATAGACGCCGCTGGTCACGAAACGCTGGCGCCGGTCAAAGTCGGAAAGCCCGCGCGAGTCACGCTGCATCTGTCCTGATTGTTGAACCGGGTCATGAACGCCACGCGTAGCGGTGGAAACGTCATCAATTGAATTCGAGTAGGTGTAGGCGCTTTGGAAATACAGCCCTTGACCGAAGTGGTGGGCCACGGTGGCCTGCAGCGCGTTGTAATGCGAGTCGGAGTTAGGCGCAGAAATCCTCGAACAGTCCGGAGGCGCGATGCCGAGAAATGGCGCGCGCGCGCCGGCGTTTTCCGCACGTCGAATCGACGATTGTGCAGGCTAGCCAGGACCTGCCGATTGCACGCCGTACGGGATGGTGACCGGATTCTGCGGCGTAGCCAGTGTGGCCTGATCGGGATCGTAGGTCGAGCGCAAGCGGGTGCCTTTGGTGCCCACGTAGCCGAGTTCCGCGAACCAGTCTTGCCCGAGTTCGACGCTGAATCGTGAAGTTCCACTGCTGCGTTGTACCCACCATCCAATGCAGGGGAACCGCCAAGCTCGAATCAAGTCCGTTCACGTTTCCGGAAAACCCGGCGCCGCATTGCGTCGGCGATTGGTCGAGCGAGTGCCATTTCCCAGCGTGCAGCTGGGGGCAAAGCCCTGAAAAATTGCGAGGCCGTCGGCACGTAAGGCTGGGTCTGGCGGGGCGCCCAGAGGCTGGAATTCCGTGAGGGAAGGCGGCGCATTGGCTGCAAACAGAGTTGGCCAAGCTACCCGCTCCCGGCAGAAAGCCGAACTAGAAACGGGTAGGATGGAGGCGACAATCGCGAGGTTATCGACCGCGCCCAGATCCTCGCGCACGCTGTAAATGCCGTAGCCGCCGCGAATCGAGGTGGTGTGGTGGCCGCCCACATCATAGGCAAAGCCGATGCGCGGCTCCCAAACCGTGGCGTATTCGTTGTTCAGTCCGGCCGCGATTCAGCGTTCCGGTGATACCGGTAAGACCGAATTTATTTACGCACTTTGGGTAGACGTAGGGCTGTCCGGTCGTGTTCGCCAGTTCAGGATCGGTGTTGCCGGTGTGGCAAAGCGTGTCGTAGGGGGCGCCGAGAAATTCATTGCGGAAACCCAGGTTCAGAGTCAGCGTCTTGCGTGACCCGATAGTCATCCTGCGCGAACCAGGAGTAGCCGGGAACGCGATAGTCGTGGTTGCCGAGCCCGCCGCCACCTTCGCCAAGAAAGGGTGAACCCGCCAGAAAGCTCTGAAAATCCGTTGCAAACAGTGGCACCGGAGGAGCAAAGAACACCAAGTCCATTGTCGCGCAATGGGCAAGTTGCGGCGCATGGCCACACGGTCGATCTCGCCGCCAAAACGGAACTGGTGCGGCCCGTGGGTCCAGCTCACCGTATCGAACCAGAGAAGTTGTCGGACAGCGCGGATTGCAGTTGCGTGGGATACGGCCCAAATGCCCAGGTCCCGAACTGCAGGCGGTACATATTAGGATCGGCCGTTACGCAGTGGGCAGATTGATCCCGATGTCCGCGCCGGTGATGGGCGCTTCGTTGTTCAGTTTGTCGCTGATGATGTTGATGCCAAAGCGGAATTCGTTGATCAGCGTATTGCTGAAGACGTGCGTTTCGGTGATGCTGCCAAAGCGGCTGTGCAGAGGAATATCCAGAGGGAAATTCAGGTTGTTGGTGCCTGGGCAGCCCTCCGGTCTGAATTCCGTAAGAATCGGCCCCGAAAGGCTCGAAACGTGTCGGAATCCGACCAGAAGAAGCGCTCCGACAAGTGGTCCTTGCCGCCGCGAAATTCGCGGTCCCAGTTTGCGGTGAACTGATCGTCGCGTGAACTTGCCCGGATCCGTGAGCATGAAGCGGTCCGATAATTGAGCGCAGTCGGTGTCGTGAAGCTCCCGGCAGTTCCTGGACACGCTGGGAAACAGATAACCGCCTGCCCTCGCGCCAAACTGATTGCTCTTGAACGTTCAGCAGAGCTGAAGCGCCACCGGATCGATCGCAGTCAGGCACGCAGGGCCCGGGCAGCCAGCACGGTTGAACACGTGCTGAGCAGGTGTTCGCGTCGCGATGCGTCGGAATGCACCGGGATGCTGGTATTGATAAACGTCCCCGGCGAATCGCCGCTGCGTTGGCGCGTGCCCTGATAGATTCACATAGAAATAGCCCAGCTTGGCTCCGGGGCCGACCGGCCCGCCAATATCGCCGCCGAAAATGTTCTGCTTGACCACCACCTTGCCCAGAAAATAGTCGTTCGCATCCAGCGCGGTGTTGCGGAAGTACTCCCACAGATCGCCGTGGAAGCTTGACGTCCCGCTCTTCAGCGTGGCGTTGATGTTGCCGCCGCCGTTGCGTCCCTGGGTAGCGTCGTACAGGCTGGTGCTGACCTTGAATTCCTGGATCGAGTCGGGATTGGGCAACGGAGTGTAGGTCAACTCGCCGAAGGCGTAGTCGGCTACCGAAATGCCGTCGATCAGATAGTTGTTGTTGTCCTCGCGCCCACCATTCACGTGGATGAAAACCTGCCCGCGGCCCAGCTGAGGCAGCGTTGTTCAAATCGGAAGAAGCACCGGCGGAGAGCGTGAGCAAATGCTGAAAATTCCGCGTCGCCAGCGGTAAGCGAGTGATGGTCGTGGAACCCAGCGATTCTCCCGTGGTCGCATCCGTGGTGTTCACCGCCAACACTTCGGACTGCACTTCAACCACCTCGCTGGACGGTCGATGGTCTCAGTACGGCAATCATACGCGTGGTTTCTGTAATTCTAACGGTGATCTCTGAAAACTTGGTGGTGGCAAATCCTGTGGCGCTAACTTCGACCGTGTAGGTCCCCACGGGCAAAAGAGTCGCGGTAAACAATCCAGAAGAGTCCGTCGTTAGTTGCCGGACCGACTGGGACATTGCGTCGCTGATGACGTCCACCTTCGCAGCGGCGAGCGCACCTCCCGACGCATCCTGCACCGTACCGCTGATGGCTCCCGTGGCGCCGCCCTGCGCGAAAAGATATCCGCTTAGGCATAGCGCTAGAGATAGAACGCCAAGACCGGCCACAACCGGCTTTCGAAGATTGACCATCTCCCCCCCGTGTAGGCGCCCCGCACAGCGCGCTTCCCAGAACAACACTCAGAACGCACCCGGCACGATGTGCCCGCTCCGCGCAGTCTGCAGTAGTGTTAATGCGCTACTATTCGAAACGGCGTGCGCCCGTTCTGCGCCGCGTCTCGATACCGAGACAACGGTTCAACACCCCAAGAATTAAACCGGATATATCACGAAGCGAGCGCGCCTGTAAAGGAAAGGAGTCACAGCAGGCACAGTTGGCCGGAATCGGGAATATTGAATACCACCGGGGAGGAGGTACATTACCGGTCGGCCGGGAAATCAAACGGAACTCCCTGATGTTGACGCGTATTGCAGGTTTGCTGGAGGATTTGCCGATGCGAAGTCGATCGTGGATATTGGCTTTTGCAATTATGCCGTTCCCTTTCGTGCTGCATGCACAAAACACAGCGCCGCACGTGGTGAAATATCAGGCGACCATGAGTACCGTGAAATATGACTTTGGCGTCGCCGAACCCGTCGCGCGACTCGCCCGGGCGACATCCTGGACACCAACACCATCGATATGTTTTGGCGGCGCGATTCAAAAGCCGGGCGATACGCTGGCGCTCGTAAAAGGATCGGACGCCAACCCACGTATGGCGCAGAATGGTTAGTCGCTGTTGACGTAGTGGTGCCCAGGGGCTACAATATGGCTAGATAATCTAGCCACATAGGAGTCCCAATGGAATGGCGACTTGCAGATGCCAAAAACCGCTTCAGTGAACTCGTTACCCGCGCTCTTGCCGAAGGACCACAACGGGTCCGCCGTCACGATGATGCTGTCGTCGTCGTTGCAGAGCGTGACTACGAAAAACTCACCGGGAAGTGCCCAGATTTCAAGGAATTTCTTATGGGAGAAGGCCCGAGCTTCGAAAAGCTGAATCTTACGCGCGATGACTCTCCCATGCGAGATACGAAGCTTTGAGAGTTCTTCTCGATACCTGCGTGCTTTCCGAGTTGCGCCGTCCGAAAGGACATCCCGGTGTCCGCCGTGTCGTTGAAGCCCTCGAAAGCGATAGTCTGTTTGTCAGTGTCGTATCTATCGGAGAAATCGCCAAAGGGATTGCGCTTCTTAAGGAAAGCAAGAACAAACGCGAACTCCAGGCATGGTTGCAGGCCCTCGAACGCTATTACGCGGATCGAGTCCTTCCCGTCGATCTCGAAACCAGCCACACTTGGGGAGAACTCACAGCCGTCGCGCAGAAAGCCGGTAAGATCGTTCTCGCAAGCGACGGACTGATCGCTGCTACTGCGCGACGCCATGGCCTTCACGTCATGACCCGGAACACGGAACACTTTGAGCCAACTGGTGTATTACTGCTCAATCCCTGGGCGGTTCAAGATTCATAGCTTCCGGAGACGTAGGCGAAGTACGTCTGATCAAAAACTTGTTCAATGGTCTGGCTTCGATTGTGACCTCCGGCTGCAGAAACGCTTCCGATTGGCTCTTCCGGCCACGATGGTTCACACCTCCGAAAAGGCATTTAGGTGGACTTCGGATTTACAAGACTTACAGGTCGATAAACGGCCAACCGATGCTTCCGAAATGGCCAAACGATGGTTCAAGTCACAATGGTGAAAGGGACGGAACCGGGAAAGCAGAAGCCGCGAAGCTGCCGGGCGCAGGAATTGGCCCGAAGCAGTGCCCAGGAAAATGCGGGAAAGAAAAAGGGAGGCTGATTCAACTGAGCGAGAATTCGGCGCGAGAACCAGAGCTGCGGAGCCAAGCCGCTATACTGCAGAAAGCGACGGAACGTATTCGGTTCGCAGGGCCCGCGCTGGCGAGATAGAGCTCGCCCGCAAAGCGGGAACCAGAGTGGCGACCAACCCGAAGACTGCAAGTACGATCACCGCTAATAAGAGAATCACGGGGTTGTACGGGTTGAGTCCGTAAAGCTGGCTGCTCAACGCTCGGCTCGTAGCAAGAGACAGCGGTATGCCCAAAGTCAGCTCAATCGCTATGAGAAGGAATGCGCCGCGTAGCACAACCCGAACAACCCCGCCTCGACTAGCGCCCAGCGCCATGCGCACCTTAATTTCGGGCCTTATCGGGCACGACGCCCGTGCCCTCGCCAGGGCCGGACACGTGCGCTCTGCCGGCCGCAACGTACAAGTCGTCGACGATCGCGCCGATCATGTCGGGGTTCTGGATCGATTTCGCAACCCGATGGCTGTAGTAGACGAGGAACCCGAAGCTGAGCACGACCAGCATCCAGGCCGTGATCAGCGAGATTTGAGGGATGAACGACGACTGCGGATCCTGATGGGTGACGAGGAAGACAAGGCAGATGTACACGAACGTGCCCATGAACATGCCGATCGTGACCTGGGTAACCCAGTCCTGCAGGAACCGGTAGAGCAGGCGCGGGCCAAACAGCGTCGAGACCATCGACAGCACAAGCAGCGCAACCGAGAAAATCAGCGCGAGCACGGTCGCGACCGCGCCCATCATCGCCGACAGGATCGCGCGGGCGTCGTCGATGCTGCCCATCGTCAACCAAGACGGGATGTGAATAACGCCATACTTGTCGAGGATGTCCGGAATCAGGGTGATCCCGAACAGCGCGACCGCGGCGAGCGAGAGCTGCAGCGGGATCCGCCAGAGGTTAATGTCGCGTTGCGAACGGAGCTTGGTAGGGCGCGTAGCGAGCATGCGATATGAATTCCAAATCTCTATCTTCCCAAGAGCAATCGTTCCAGTACCGGACCGAGGGCCAGGGCAGGAAGATAGCTCAGGGCCACCATGACTATCAAACAGGTTGTGAGTAGGACCCCGAAGACAAAAGAATGGGTCGGAAGAGTTCCCGAAGAAGAAGGAGTATTTCTCTGCCGACCAAACAGAGCAGCGAACGACAATGCAGGAATCGCCAAGCCGAACCTACCCACCATCATCGCCAATGCCGTGGTGAGGTTGTAAAACCGAGTGTTGGCACTCAGACTGGCAAAACTTTGGCCATTGTTGGCGAAGCAGGAAGTAAAGGCGAAGAGAATCCCCGTAAAACCATGCGGGCCGGTGTTGACCGTCAGTCCGGACAGTCCCAGTCTTGGTGCTCACGGCAATCGCAGTGAGTGGGAGGACGACCAGCGGCGCGGCCAAAGCATAGAGCATGATCATTTTGTTCTCCGCGGGCCCTATTTTCTTCCCCAGGTATTCCGGCGTGCGCCCAACCATCAGTCCCGGCCAGAAACACGGCGATCGCAGCGGCCATGACCATGCTGTAAAGGCCAGTTCCCAGTCCTCCGAATACGAGCTCTCCCAGCAGCATATTCACGAGCAACACCATCCCGCCGAGCGAGGTATAGCTGTCGTCCATTGAGTTGTTCGATCCCGTGGCAGTGTTGGATGTGACCACCGCTGTAAGGGTCGAACTGCCAATGCCGAAGCGCACCTCCTTGCCTTCCATGTTCCCGCCAGACTGGAGGCGACTGTGTCGGGAATTCACGTTTCCGATATGGGGGAATCCCCGTTGTTCAAAGTGATGTACGAAGAGCAGTCCAGCAGACGAAGAGAAGCAGCATCACGCCGTAGAGAAGCCATCCTTGTCGAGGCTGGCCCACCATCCTGCCGAAGGTGTTCGTGAATGCTGCGGGCAGGAGAACGATGGCCAACATTTCGAGAAAGTTTGTCAGCGGAGTGGGGTTCTCATAAGGATGAGCTCCATTTGCGTTAAAGAATCCGCCGCCATTCGTGCCGAGATTCTTGATGATCTCCAGCGCGGCTACTGGACCCTGCGGTATGACCTGCTGTGTACCTTCGACGGTAGTGACGACGGCATAATGGTGGAAGTTCATCGGAACACCCTGCCAGACCAGCAGCACGGCACCGATCAATGCTCCGGGCAAAAGGATCCAGAGCAGGGCGCGTGTCAGATCAACCCAAAAGTTGCCCAGCGTGTCGGAGAGTTGCCTGGCGAGCCCACGGATGAAGGCAACGCCCACGGCTAACCCCGCTGCGCCAGCCAAGAAATTCTGCGCGCAGAGTCCCACCATCTGGCTGAAGTAGCTCATCGTGTTCTCCCCGGCATAGGCCTGCCAGGTCGTGGTCGTCGAGAAGCTGATGGCCGTATTCAGAGCCAAGTCAGGAGACAGTGGCGTCGTGTGGTATTGAGGAAAGAACCAGGGGAGAACTTGCTGCATTCTTAGAATGGCATACAACAGGAGCGTGCCGGCAAGGCCAAAGAGCACAAAACACGTCGCATATTCCTTGCCGGTCATCTCCACATCGGGATCGACGAAAGTAATGCGATAGATGAGCCGCTCAAAGGGAAGGCATAATCGATCGAGAGCGGTGCGCTGCCGGGAAAAGACCCGTTCCATGTATCCGCCCAAGGGCTTCACCAGGGCGGTGACGATCACGAGAAACAGCAAGTATTGAGCAGCGCTGTAGAAATCTGGCATTCTTGTGACCGCTCAGCCCTTTGTCTCTTCGAATCGGAGCAGGTTCTCTACTTCCACCACAGTGATTCCATCACAGAAGTCCGTAAAGTGCACATAAAGAAATCCCCCCAATCGGATGAGAACAATCATTACGAAAACTTTATAAACTCTTCATACATACTTTATGCAGTTTGGTTTTTTATGTTCCGAGTCCATTTGTAGATCCACGAGCGCCGTTCCAGAATTGGGCAGTCCTCTACTCCGTAGAGAATTACGGGGAGCAGAACTATCAGGGGATGGAGGTGGAAGCCACTCACCGGATGTCCAGGGGCTTAAATTTCGCAGCGAATTATACTGGGGCGCATAACCGCAGTGACGCGCAAGGCGATGCACCCATCGGGTTTGGAGGCGAAACCGCCTATGGACTCGCAGCCCTGAACCGTTTTGCGATTGGTTTTGGAGTGTTGCAATCCGCGCAGACTGCGGAAAACGCCGGAAATCGTACCGGGCAGTCGGCACTACGGTTCGATTTCTAATTTTGGATCAAAGCAAAAATGGGATCGCCAAGTAGTTTGTGGTGACCCCAGTGCTAGCAACTGGATGAACTATTTGTGCCAATTCGCGAACCGCTAACCATAGATGTGTTCAAGGTCTCGATTGTGGGAAATGAGCTGTACCGCAGGAGGTCAATCGTGTTGAGGCGAACGAAGATCATATCAATGATCACGGTCATCGCAGTGTTCATCGCAACCTGGGCCATGCTGGGGACCGTGGTCGCACAAAAGGCGTCCGTTCCGAAACCGCAGGATAAACTGGCGCTCGGAGAGGAACAAGCCGAGCAACTGTTGCTCCTAATAGATACCGACAAGAGCGGCAAGATTTCCAAGCAAGAATGGATGAAGTTTATGGAAGCGGAGTTCGACAGGCTGGATAAGGATAAGAAAGGGCAGTTGGACGCTAAGGAGCTAGAGCAATCGAAATTGCGTGTAAGCCACCCCGTGCATGTGGGGAAGTAGCGTCGGCTCCGCCCCCGCTGCCTCGTCGAAGCGAAAACGTTGTTCCATTTCAAGGAGGGAGTATTATGCGGATAACTATATGGAGTTAATGAGGACGGTGTTGAGCAATGCCCGAATCAATTGACTGGCCGCCGAACCATCCGCCGCGGCGTCGCCGCCGCTTCCTTCTGATTCTCGCCGTCTTTGCGGGCATCTTCTTCGGCGGTCGGACCGCGTTGTCGGGTTACGTGGACGTGCTCTGGTTCAGGTCGCTCGGCTACGGGGACGTATTCTGGAAAACACTGAGTCTTCAGTGGGGAGTCTTCGCCGCTTTTGCAGCGGCCACATTTCTCATTCTGTACGCTTCCTTCCTGGCTCTGAAGCGGGCACATCTCTCCGATTTGCCGAGCGGGCACACGATTCTCATCGGCGGACGACCGGTGAAGCTGCCGGTTGAGTCTGTCCTGCGTCTCATTGCGCTCGGCGTTTCGCTCACCATTGCCGCCGCAACCGGCGCCGTCATGATGTCGGAGTGGCCGGCGCTCGCGCTCTTTTGGTATGCACCCCGTGCAACAGGCAGCGTCGTAGATCCGATTTTTGGCAAGCCGCTGAACTTCTTTCTGTTTGCCATTCCCGCGTGGCAGCTCGTCGCCGGCTGGCTGCTTACGCTGGCCGTGATTACCTGTCTATTAGCCGTCTTCTTCGTCCTCATCACGGGCGGAAGCCGTGTGCTCGCCGGACGTCTCAGCCGCTCCGTCACGTTACCTTGGCGAGGACTGTCGATCACGTTTGTGTTTCTGTTGCTGATCCTCGCGATGAACGTCTATATCGGGCGGTTCGAGCGATTGTTCGACGATCACACGATCTTTGGGGGTGTGACTTACACGGACGCGCACGTCACGATCACCGGGATGCTCGTCGTCTGCGCAGCGCTTGTGCTCGGCGCGATAATCGCAGCCGCCAACGCTATGCGGTTGTCGCGGGGTCGCTGGCTGATCGCGTCGATCCTTCCGGCCGCAGTCTGTTATATCGTCGTTCAAGCAGTCGCCTGGTACGTTAGCAGCTTTATCGTCAAGCCGAACGAACTGGTTCGCGAGAAGCCCTACATCGTCTACAACACCGATCTGACGCGGCAGGCCTACGGATTGAACCGGGTCGTGCAGCGCGAGTTTCCGGCCGAGACGACCGTTGAGGCTGCCGACCCGGCTAACAATCAGCCTACGCTTCAAAACATCCGGCTGTGGGACTGGCATGCATTACAGGACACGCTGCGCCAGATTCAGGAAATTCGTACCTATTACGACTTCCCCGACATCGACATTGATCGCTATGAAATCGACGGCACGACTCGTGAGGTGATGCTCGCCGCGCGCGAGTTGAACGTCGATAAACTTCCGGAGAGCAGCCGCAATTGGATTAACGAGAAACTGATCTACACGCATGGCTACGGCATCACGATGAACCCGGTCAATGGTTTCACGGCGGAGGGACTGCCCACGTTGATTCTGAGCAATATGCCGGTCCAGAGCACCGTGCGTAGTCTAGCGGTGACACGTCCAGAGATCTATTTCGGCGAGTTGACCAATACTGACGTCTATGTGAAGACGCGGCAGCAGGAATTCAACTACCCGCAAGGCGCGACCAACAACCTCACCTCGTACGAAGGCAACGGCGGCATCGCACTCGGCGGCTTCCTGCGCCGAATGATCATCGCGCTCGATCAAAGCGATCTCGCGAAGCTACCATTCAGCGATGACATAAACAAGGATAGCCGACTGCTGATGCGCCGCAGCATACGCGATCGCGTCTCGACGTTAGCACCGTTCCTGACCTACGATCCAGATGCGTACATCGTGCTCGGCGACGACGGTCGTCTGTCGTGGATCATGGATGCGTTCGCAGTTTCAGACAGCTATCCGTACTCGACCCATTACCAGCTCGACAGCAATCTCATCAACTACATGCGCAACAGTGTCAAGGTGGTTGTCGACGCCTACGATGGTACGACCACGTTTTACGTGTTCGATCCGGATGATCCGATCATCGCTGCCTATCGCCGCATTTTTCCGAGCCTGTTCAAGGATGGTGCCATGATGCCGCCAGGACTGCGCAAACACGTGCGCTACCCCGAGTTGTTGCTCAAACTGCAGGCGGAAGTTTACGGTCTGTATCACATGACGGATCCCGAAGCGTTCTACAATCGTGAGGATCTGTGGACTGTCGCCACCGAAGTTGGCATGAGCGAGGGCGGTCAGCAAGTAACGCAGGCGATGCAGCCGAACTTCGTGCTGATGAAACTGCCGGGCGAAACCGGCGTGGAGTTCGTGGAGATTCTGCCGTTCACTCCGGCCAACCGAAATAATCTGATCGGCTGGATCGCCGGGCGTAGCGACGGCGCACAGTACGGTACGTCAGTAGTCTACAACTTTCCAAAAACGAAGCTTGTCGACGGACCGCTGCAAATCGAGGCGCGAATTGATCAGAACGCGCAGCTTTCCGGACAACTGACCCTGTGGAATCAGCAAGGCTCGCACGTGCGGCGCGGGGCATTGCTGGTGATTCCAACCGGGCGCGCGCTGTTGTATGCGGAACCGATTTACCTGCAGGCGGAGCGGAGTCCGATGCCGGAGTTGCGTCTGGTCGTGCTCGCGCTGCAAGATCGCCTGGCGTACGGACCAACCTTCGAGTCGGCGATGTCGGCTCTTTTTGGCGGAGGAGTGTCGTCGCTGAGCGCCACGGCGGTCACCGCGGAGCCGTCGCGAAGCACATCGGCATCCGCCGCTTCACCCCAGCCCGCAGAGGATCGCAGCGCGCTCATCGCTGAAGCCGCCAAAGACCTTGCCGACTATCAGCGCCTGACGGCGGAAGGCAAGCTCGGTGAAGCCGGACAGAAGCTGGAAGAATTGAAGCGCGTGATCGACAAGCTGAACACACGCCAAAAATAGACTCGCTGCGGTACTACGCTCTTGGCTCTCACAGTCTTCAAGAACGACGAACCCGTGGTCGTCACAGGAGCAGTGCTTCTTCGTCGGGAACTCTTCCGACCCATTCTTCGACATCGGTAGGCAGCGGCACAGCATCGAAATTCCCCCGCCTGGAATGCCCTCATTGATTTCGTTCTGCGAACATCAACTGATAGCTCACAAATGCCAGTTGCTTGCTGTCAGGCGACCACGAGGGGACATTGATGGTTCCTTGGCCACCGAAAAGTTTGGCTAGGACAGTCATTTTCCTGTCGCTCAAAGACATGAGACGCACCGTCACGTCTTTGTTTTCGGGGTGTCCGCTGACGTTCTTCTCGTAGGAAAGCAAGACTAACCACTTTCCGTCCGGTGAAACATGAGGGAACCAGTTGTTAAAATCGTCGGAGGCCAATTGTTGTTGCTGGCTTCCGTCCGGGCGCATGCGCCAGATCTGCATGATTCCGGTGCGCTCGGAATTGAAGTATATGTACTGGCCGTCGGGGGAATACTCTGGGCCGTCATCAAGACCCTTGACGGTGGTCAAGCGGGTTTCGTTGCCACCGGCAGCGGGAATGGAGTAGATGTCGAAATCGCCACTTCGTTCACCGACGAATGCCAACGTTTTTCCATCGGGCGACCAACCATGCCAGTAAGAGGGCGAATTCTGGGTGGTGCGCCGGGGCGTGCCTCCGCCTAGTGGCACAACATAAACGATCGAGCGGTGCTCCTCCTGGGACTGGTCGCTGATGGCCAGGAGGGAAGCGTCGGGCGAGATGCCGTGATCATTGTTGCAACGGATGGCGAATCCAGTGTCGATGACCTCCGGCTTTCCCCCGGTTATTGGGAGACGATAAATGCGGCCGTTGCTGTCGAAAAGCAATGCCGCGTTGTCGCGCAACCAGTTGCGCGCCTCGAAGCGCTCGGGGCTGACATAAACGATCCGCCGGTCAGTTGACGCAATGTTGATCGTTTCGAGCGAGCTGTAAAGAATTGGCGGCACATTCCCACGCGAGATTATCGTTTCTAAGTTGGCGTTTGAGAAAACGGCTTTCTCCGTAACGTCGTTGTTGTGGGAGCACAGTCCGATCCCTACGTAGAACGTTCCTTGTAGAGGAATCCGAATGGACGCTCCGGATGGACTGGGGGCGCTAACATCGGGGGCGAGCAACATGTAGACGTAGGCGCCGCGCTTCTCGATTCGCAATCGCTTGGGTGCCGATAGATTTGCCTGGATCTCATGAGTGGTACCACCCTTCTCATCGCGATACTGCAAAGACGTCAGTCCATTACCGTGGAGCGCAACGTCCGCGTAAACCGAATTCGCATCCAGATCCTGCCGAACCATCAGCACCGCCTTGCGATGTTCGTTACCACCATTGCCCAAGAACGAGATTTCCGCGGTGAGAGCCACATCGCCGGAAGCCTTCTTCCAGACGAATTGGAACGCGTCGTTCGCGAACCACATATTTTCCCCACTGCCAGCCAGGGTATAGGCCCTTTTTGCCGGATCGTACTCGACCGAGCCCGCGTGAATCACGGTGCCGACGTCTTGATGGCCTTCAAATATTCCGATTGGCGGCATGGGGCCCGGTGTATTGGACTGGCGCCCGACTGATCCAACAAGAAGGAACGTACAAGCCGTTACCGTGAGCCGTGAGATGATTTTCTTTTTCGTAGGATCACGACCCCCCGTGAACCGGCGAAGAAGCCGCTGGCGTTATAGAAATGTTTCTGGGAACGAGATTCCACCCGCGGATAGCCAAATCCGCCTCTCCTTTGGCGGCACCAGAAGGATACTCGATTCGTATCTCGCACTTCTCGCCCGGCAGCAGCGATACGTAATTGTCACTCAGGTAGGCGGGCAGGATGCGCGAGCCATCTTTGACATTGACCAGCGTCAGTTTGTTTTCAATCGCTACCGTCTTTCCACGGTTCTCCAGTTGTACTCGGACTTGAATGCTGTCGCCGGCCCGTGTGGACGAAGCGCTTGCCGACACGTCGGCGGCCGGCAGGCGGCCCAACGCTCGATACGACGAGCTCTCCGCGCCTAGCCAATACAAGTTTTCGGAAACTAGCTTGGCGTCCTTGTCACGCAGTTCCAGCTTGACCAGCACCACCCCGGACGACGCGAGGAGCGGAGCCACGTCGAGCTGAAATGAATTGGCGACCGAATCCGCCGGCATGTCCTTTCGCTCTTCCTTCTGAAGCAGTGGCTTGTTATCCAGGGAGAAGATCTGCGCGCTGAGCGATAGCCCGACGAGCGGAGCGGTGGTGTTATTCACGATGGCAACCTGGTAGTTCGCGAGATCCAGCTGCACATGGATTGGCTCGGACGCTTTCTTGACGCCGTAGTAGGAAGCTTGCGTGTCGTAATCGTGGCCCAAGATTTGCCACATGGTGCTCGGCCACGCCGGCTGAGTCATCCACAGTAAGCGTCCGCTATTGGGAGCCCAAAGGTGGGCATTCATTCCTTCGAAGATCGCTCGATGGCTCACATAGTCCAGCATCTGCGCCTTGCGCTCAAAATCTTCAAGGTTTTTGGGAGCGCCAAATTCCGCCTGCATCTCCGCCATGAAGGACGCGATGTCACCGTTACCGCTGTGGTGCCAATCGTGATAGGCCCATACGTCGTCGACTGGCCACTGATCTTCCTTGGGGATCCAGCTTTGCAGAGACTCGAGCGTGGGGATCGACGCGGTGCCGGTTTCCACCGAGAAGCCGTGGTTCAGCACGGTGAAGTACAGTTTCGGATCTTGGTACTTGTAAGGGCCGCTGTTCTGCAGATTGATCTGATTGGAGCTCGGCGAGTAATAGCGCGTTCCGTCCAGCGAGTTCACCAGGTCGGAGAGTCCTTTATTAATGATGGGCTGTGGAACTCCTTCATTGCGGCCACACCAGACCGCTATCGAAGGGTGGTTGCGGAAATGCAGGATAGTATCCCGCGCATTGGCTAGAAACAGCACCGGGTCTTCCGCTTCAATATTGTAATTCTGGGTAGTCTCCCAGAAATCGTTCCAAATCAGCAGGCCGTACTCGTCGGCGAGATCGTAGAAAACTTCCTCGGTGTTTTGACCCACCCAATTGCGGATCATGTTGAGATGTGCATCTCGATGGAGGCGGAAATAAGGTTCCAAACGCTCCCGGGACACGCGCTTTAGGAAGTCGTCCATTCCCCAACTGCCGCCGCGGCAGGCAATGCGCACTCCGTTGACCTTAATTACCAGGTAGGGAGCGGCCGGGTCTCTCTCCAGCACACGCACTGCGGGAGAAGACTCCGCCCCTGGCACCAACGACGAAACCCAGGAGTGCCAGAAGCGGCGTGCCTCTTCGGGAAGATTAGGTGGTACCGGATCGGCAGGAGGGATTTCCCTCATACCTTGGTGGGTCACATCCAAAATGCCGTCCATGCCCTGCTTGGCGAAAGCCGGATCAATTTCGACGCGCCGTAAGTGGCCGGTGCTGTCCAGTAAACTGAGTTCATAAGAGATCTCTCTAATTCCAAACCTCAACTCCCGAATATCCGATTGACTGCTCCCTTCTGCAAATGTCAGTTTTAGGTGGTACAGCTCCTGTTTTCCGTACCCGTTCGGCCACCAAAGACGCGGTTGTTGTACTGTGAGCTGTTTGAACTCGGATGGCGCGAGCTGCAGAGTGCTCAAGCCGTGCGGAAGAGTGACCTCCTTCACGACGCGGACAGAATCAAACGATGCTTCCAGTGTTCCCTGGACAGGAGTATCGGATGTGTTCTCGAGCGGGACGGTGATCTTGACGTCCGCGCGGGTTGTATCCGGCAGCGGCAGTTCGGTGACCACTTGTGGATCGCCGATCTTTACCGCATGAACGGCCTTTAGTTCAACGGCTTGCCAGATACCAGTCTCGCGATCGCGCACCCCCGGAATCCAATCCCAGCCCTCCGAAGCAACAAAGGTTGGGCCGTCCAGACACAAGATGCCGCCATTCTCTCCGGGACCGCCTTTAATTGATTGCTCCTGCGGAATTCCAGGATGCGGCGGTGGCGAAACCCGCACTGCCAAGACATTTTCCTCGCCACGATCTGCCTTCCAAACGCTGGTCACATCAAAGTCGCCACGAATGAACGCACCCGTGACGCTGCCCAGACGCTGCCCATTCAACCAGACGACTGCTTTGTAGTTGATACCCTCAAACGTCAAGGTCAGATGTTTTCCGGTGATAGATTCCGGCGTTTTAACCACCGTGCGATACCAATAGTCCTGCTTGTTTAAGCTCTCGGGGATGGCTAGGTTGTTGAGGCCGTACTCTGGATCGGGATATACGCCGCGTTCGACCAATGTCGTGAGTACCGTGCCAGGGACGACGGCTTGGTACCAACTTGCTGCGTCAAATTTTGCTTGAGAAATCTCCGCGCCCTCGGATTTGACCAACGGCGCAGGGCTCAACCCCCAACCGCCGTCGATCGTCCATGAATTCGCGCCGGTTGGTCGCAGCGCTTGCTGCGATGCAGCAGCGACTTGCGCAACGGGTTGAGAGAACGGCGCTTTGCCTTGCGGCAGCGTAGCAGGATCCTGCGGAGATCTGTAACCGGCTTGGCCTCTGGTCTGCACCGGCCAGCTTTTCGATCCTTCTTCGAAATAGACGATCGAGAAATCTGGCGGCGATTGATAGAGCTTCTTGAGATGCGCGGCGCTTAGCGCCTTCCGCAAAAGCACGAGTGCCGCGATTTTGCCGCCGAAATGCTCTCCATTGGGCCACGGCAGCGGGGCAGGCGCCATCTGCAGAATCGGGCTGACGCTGCCCAGGACCAGAGCGCCATGCGCCACTTCTTCCCCATCGCTGTAGAGATGGAACTCCGTTCCATCAAAAGCTGCAGCCAAGAAATGCCACTGAAGGGGAGTCAGCGCTATTGACCCGCTCAAAATGTTGTCTTTGCCCATCCACAGAGAGAGCGAGTCCGCGTCGAGGCTAAGATAACGCGGATACTCGTCCGCCACATTGCCCAGTCCCGCTATCAATGTCGGGAATTTCACCGGCTCATCCACTCGCACCCAACACGATAAAGTCCACGCGGAATCCGCTCGCAAAACGGTGTCATGCTCGAGCAGGGGCTCCCTTAGACCTTCGCCGCCAGACATAAACACTCCGTTATAGGGTCCGTACTGAGCGGGATCATTTTCGATCGGAATCTGGGCAGCCAGCCCTTTCCCGAAGAGCGCCACAGCAAATATTAGAAAAGCTCCCAAAACCCATTTCCACGAAGCACGATTGAACCGATTCATAAGACTCCGGGCGATAACGATACCATTGGCATTTGATGGAGAGCCACGCTTCCGCCGCTTAATGGCAGTCCCTCGCGGAAGGTACGCCTCATGCCGCATAGAGATCAACCCTGAAACTGTGATCCCCGGCCGCTCGTTCCTGTCTCTCGTCTAGCTGTTCGTACATCAGTGCGAAGCGCATCGGGAGACGAAGCCGCGGCCCATGGGCGCACCTGGTCGCCCTCCTACAATCTTTCCCGCGAAGAGGAGAAGCGCTTTATCGCCGACTCGGTCGAGACGATTCACCGCATTACCGGACAAACGGTCACCGGATGGAATGCCTACTGGCTCCGCAACTCCGTTCACATCCTGGAGACGCTCCAGGAACTTGGCTTCCTGTACAGCATCGATGAACCAAGCCACGACGAACCGTTCATCACCCCTGTGAAGGGCAAAGACTTCGTGACCGTTCCTTATACCTTCCACATGAATGACATCTCCTCATACCCATTCGAGGGCTATAACCCACAGGGATATGAACAGGCACTACGCGACGAGTTCGACCAACTCTACGAAGAGGGCGCGAACCGCCGCCGCTTGATGCTGATCGACATGCACGACCGGATCAACGGACATAAGCAATTCAGCACAGATTTTCCGCTCGGCTCGTGGAGTTCATTAAGTGAGATGCTGCGAAGGAGCTAGCGGCCGGAGGTCGAATTTCTGATTCGCCGCTGATCAATCGAGGCGCTTTGCTTCGTGAGTGGGACCGGGGGCGAAGGCGATTTTGAGATCGCAGGTCAGTATTTGGTGGAGGCGAAGCGCACGGTCGAGCTTGATCCAAGCAACTTTGATGGGAGGGACGATGGACTTAGCTGTGTGACGTTTTCGCTCTCGCCAGCGCATTGGACAGTTACACTATAGAGCGCCGATATGTGGAAGCGTCTGCAAGGACGAATGAAGCTTCTCGCAGGACTCCTCGCCACGCTCACGTTCGGCGGCATCGTCCAACCACCACAAAGACTGGTCACGAACGCTACCGGTCCGAAACTAGCTGCAAATCTGTCACCCGCTCTCTCAAACTTTATCGATGTGGCGTCTGCGGTCGGACTAAACTTCGAGTACGTGGCCTCTCATACTTCTAAGAAATATTTGATTGAGACGATGGGATCGGGCGTGGCCCTATTTGACTATGACAACGACGGCCGCCTAGACATCTTCGTTGTGAATGGAGCGCCACTTAGCGATCCCACACCTAAGGGTACGATTCCACACAAAATGGGACCCCGAGACTGGAATCGGCTGTACCACCAAAAACCCGACGGCTCGTTTGAAGATGTGACCGAAAAAGCGGGATTGCAGGGCGCGGGCTATGGTATGGGAGTCGCCGTCGGGGATTACGACAACGACGGGTACGAAGATTTGTATGTGACTGCCTACGGCCGAAACATGCTGTATCACAACAATGGCGACGGCACGTTTACCGACGTCACTGACAAAGCCGGAGTCGCGGGCGGCGGCTGGTCCACCAGCGCGGCGTGGGTGGATCTGGATGGCGACGGGCTGCTCGATTTAATCGTGCTTCGATACCTTCAGTGGGATTTTGACGACACCTGGTGCGGCGAGCGCCGAGAAGGTTACCGCGCCTACTGCACTCCGGATGCGTACCGTGCAATCGCGCCGTTGGTGTATCACAACGACGGCAACGGCCACTTCACGGAGGTTTCGGAAAAACTGGGCCTCGCGGTGCCGGGCAAGGGACTGGGCATCGCTTTTGCAGACTATGACCGTGACGGCCACCTCGACGTTTTTGTCGCCAATGACTCGATGCCCGAATTTCTCTATCACAACAAAGGCGACGGGACATTTGAGGAAGTTGCGCTGAGTTCGGGCGTTGCTGTGGATGGCGAGGGCCATTCCTTCGCCGGCATGGGCGTGGATTTCGCCGATTATAATAATGATGGCCTGCCGGACATCGTGGTTACCGATCTCGCCGGCCAAATGTATGCGCTCTATCGAAACAATGGCGACGGCACCTTTAGCTACGACAGCTATCCTTCCGGAATAGGCCACATGAGTATGAAGCACTCCGGATGGGGCGTGCGATTCATCGATTACGACAATGACGGCTGGAAGGACCTTCTGATCAACCAGGGCCACGATTTGGATACCATCCAACTGACTTTTCCTGATCTTCGATACAAAGAGCCCATGCTCCTGGCGAGAAATACAGGCAAGGGGTTTGTGGACGTCTCGGCGGAAGCAGGGGAAATCTTTAAGAGAGCCTCGGTAGGACGGGGCATGGCGATCGGTGACATCGATAATGACGGCCGCTTGGATGCGGTGGTAACCAGCAACGACGGCCCGGTCTACGTTCTGCACAACTCGACGCAATCCCAGAATCATTGGCTGACGTTAGAACTCGTCGGACACAAGAGCAATCGCGATGCAATCGGTGCGGAAGTGAAGGTGGTGACGGCGAAAGGCACGCAATGGTCTATGGTGACCACCACCGGCAGCTATCTCTCTTCCAGCGACAAACGGGTGCATTTCGGCCTAGGCGCGGAGAAAGTTGCCGCCACGATTGAAATTCACTGGCCGAGTGGAATACGTCAAACGCTTAAGAACGTCCGGGGAGATCAAATCCTCCAGGTACAGGAACCTACCACGGTGCCCGCCGAGAATAAGCATTCCAAATGACGATCTCGGTACAGGCGACGAGATTGTCTCTACCGCTTCAATGGTTCTTCGGCGCCGTTGTGAACCGCGATCCCAGAACCCTCGGTCAAAGTGTGGATCCCATCGACCCCTAGATTATCGAAATGCTCCACGATGCCGCTGGGCCAGCGCACTTGAACGGCATCCAGTTTGGTGGCAGAGCCCAGACCGAAGTGCACACGCAAATCGTTTTGAGATATGTAACTCGAACCGCTGCGTACTTCATCCACTAGAGTTCGCTTGCCAATCTTGACGGTGATCTTTGCCCCAATCCCGTCGCGATTCGAACCGGTTCCCACGGTCTTAAACGCAACCCAGTGGTTGGCGGAACGAATCGAATTTACCAGGAGGCTCGGCTTTGCGTGCATATTGTTGATGACCACCGAAACTTGACCATCGTTCCAGAGATCGCCAACAGCCAAGCCGCGCGAGGAAGACGGTGTGTTGATTCCCGGCCCAGCAGTCGCGGAGACATCGGTGAAAGTGGCGTTGCCGTTGTTGTGGTAGAGAAGGCGGGGCTCCCGGTATTCGCTGCCCAAGTGAAACTTGTCCACTTCCGGATAGACATGTCCGTTGGCAAGGATGAGATCGGGCCAGCTATCGTTGTCGAAATCAAAAAACATAGTTCCCCAACCTAGATATTGGGTGTGCAGACCGAGACCGGCCGTAAAGGTAACGTCTGAGAAAACTCCCTTCCCCTGGTTTTGGTAAAGTATTGGTGTGTCATCGGAGAAGTTGGTCTTGAAAATATCCTGGCGGCCGTCGCCATTGTAATCCGCGATAGTAGTGCCCATGCCTGCCTGTTCGCGACCGTCTTCGTCGAAGGCAACGCCGGCCATGACTGCGACGTCGGTGAAAGTTCCGTCGCGATTGTTGTGATAGAGAATGCTGGGGGCACTGTCACAAGCGACGTAGATGTCGGGCCAACCGTCATCGTCGAAGTCAAAGGTGGAGATGCTGAACGCATAGTGCCCGTTGGTCTGGTCGATGTGGGCCTTGCTGGTGACATCCGCAAACCTTCCGTCACCCAGATTTTGGTACAGGATGTTCTTCGAGCTGGGCAGACCGCGAGGTCCACACATCACCGGCGTGCCTTTCCAAACGCAGTAATCGCCTTCGCCGGGGACTGGGGTGGTAGCCGGATTGAAATCCACATAATTTGCCACTACCAAGTCGAGGCGCCCGTCGCGGTTGTAATCGACAAACGCACAGCCTGTGCCCCAGGCCTTGCCCGATCCAGCTACGCCTGCCTTGTCAGCCACCTCGGTGAAAACGCCGTGATCGTTATGGTAAAGACGGTTTTTGCCGTAGTAAGTGACGTACAAATCTTCCCAGCCATCATTGTCGTAGTCGCCGACGCAAGCGCCTTGGCCCCAACCGGTTGCGGCCAAACCTGCCTTCGCGGTGACGTCGCTGAAAGTGCCGTCGTGATTGTTGCGAAATAGATGATTGGTTGGAGCTTGGCCGGCAGGAAAGCCTTCCAGGGTGGTTCCATTGACGATGAAAATATCCGGCCAGCCGTCGTTGTCATAATCGAAAATCGCTACGCCGGTTCCGGTGGTCTCGATGATGTATTTCTTGGTCTCGGTTCCGCCGAAGACGTTCAGAGCGGTGAGACCTGCCTTCTCGGCGATATCGGTGAAATAAGCAACCGGGGATTTATCGGCAGGCTTCTGCGGGGCGGTCTGCGAAGACCAGGGGAAGCTGATTAGCAGCATCACCATTGCCGGCCACAACAATCTTGTCTGCACATTCCCCTCGTGAGTCTGGAGCGACTACGTTTTCGTAGAAGTCTACACGACTGCAGAGTTGAGGTTCGCTAATTCAGTTGTGAGCCGGCAGCACCCAACGCGGCACGAAGAGATCGCTGAGAAGATCGCCCTCCGCCGGAGGCGCCGGCGGTTCTGCGGATGCCTGGGCAAACTTTGCGGCATTTTTTTCGTCGTTCGCGCGGCGATACGCTTGACTCAGGAGCCGCTTAGCCTGGGCGTTGGCCGGATCGAGGCGAAGGACCATCTGAAGTTCGGCGATCGATTGGTGCACACGACCCAGAGCGAGCTCGGTTTTCCCCAAATTCAAGTGGGCCTGGGCGTTATTCGGATTCAGCTTCACCGCGGATTGAAAAGCGTCCAACGCCTCGGATGGTTTACCGGCGCGATCCAAGGCCAGCCCGCGAAAATAACTGAGCAGAAATTGTGGTCCTAATTTTCGTTGGGCGACGGCAAGCTCGGTGGCCGCTTCGTTGGCTCGGCCGGTCCGAAGCAGTACCTGCGCGAGTCCTACGTATCCGGTTGGTAGTGGATCGCCAGCCGCGACTAGATCGCGAAACACATCTTCGGCATCGGGATAACGGGCGGCGGCAAGGTATACCGCGCCCAACCGCAAATGTAGAGCGTAAGATTTGGGGTTCGCAGCGAGTCCGCTCTGCGCCGCGGCGATTGCTTCGGGATAGCGTGCAAATTCCATCAACTCGCGGGTCAAGTTGAGCCAATATTCCTCTTCTGTGGGAGCCAGGGTGGCGGCGTGACGAAGCGCATCAATGCACGGCTCGCGCTGATTTTGATGCGCGTAGGCGATCCCGATCAACGACCAGAATGGCGCAGAGTCAACCGGCTCCGGGTTGTCTGGGTGTCCGGCATCCGTGTAGAGGCGGGATTGCTCCACCGCTTTCTTGTAATTTCCCGCAGTCAGGTATGCCAAGGCCAGATCAAATTGCTGCCAGTCTCCCGGCGTGGAGGATTCCGGATCGCGCAAATTCTGAATGAGGCGAATCGCAGCATCGTTTTCATGGACTTTCAAAAGGAAGATAGCCACTTCAATCGATTGCGCACCGGGCAACGGTAGATTCTCCAGTTGATCGAGGGATTTTCGGGCATCTTCCTGGCGGCCTAGCGCTTTGTAACCCATCGCGACATCTTCGAGGTAACCGGGGTCGGCCGGCGGCGGCACGCCCGATATTTCCAGTTCATGGAAGGCCCGCGGGTAACGCTGGGCTTCCAGTTCAACGCGGCCGAGATAGTAGTGAGCAAAACCGTCGCTGGGGGCAAGCTTCACCGCGTGCTGCAGCGCCGCGCGCGCCGGCGCCAGGTCGTGTTCGTTCCATTCTAGAAATCCGAGATTGCGATATGCATCTTCCAAGCGCGGGTCCAGGCGAATCGCCTCGCGATACTCGCCGGCAGCTTCGGCATTCTTGCCCAACTGGGCGAGCACGATCCCGCGAAAATTGCGTACCCGCACGTCACTCGGGCGCTCGCGCTCTGCGATGGAGAGTTCGCTGAGTGCATCATCGAGCCGATGCTCTTTCAGCGCCGCGAGGCCCTTCTGAAATGCATCGGACTGGGCGGATGCCTGATGGCCCGCTGCGCACGGAGAAGGTATGGACATCGTTGCACCAGAGGGCAAGAGATATAAGAAAATCAGGAAAAGTTTCATGCTAAGGAGCTTCGGTGGCCTTGGTTATTTCTCCCAAACGCTGGGTCTGCTTTTCCAGTTTGTCGTGCGATGCGCGATTAAGTTCCGTGGACAGTGCGAATTCACGCGCAGCATTTTCTTTCTCGCCGAGGGCCTGATAGACCCTGGCCAGCTTGTAGTGGATCGCACCATCGTGATCGTCGACGAGGGCCATCTTGAAATGCTCTTCCGCTTTTCGATAGTCACCGAGTTCGGAGTACGCCGTGCCTAAATCACGCTGAATATCGGAATTCGCCGAATCCGCCGCCAGCGCCTGGCTCAAATAAGGCAAAGCCTTATTCGGTTGATGTTCGAGCAGGTAGGTATCTCCCATATCGTCAAGCGCACCGGCATGGCGTGGGTTCAACGCGAGCTCGGCCTCAAACTCGGCGCGGGCTTCGGGAATTTTGAGATCTTTCCACAACAGATGGCCCAGGCTGTAGTGCAAATTCGGGGAAGAAGGCTTCAATGCTATCGCGCCGCGGTACTCTTCGATGGCTTTTGCGTCGTCCCCCTTCGCGGCTGCCAGGTCGCCCATCAACTCATGCAAGCGATAGGAGCCGGGGTCGGCCTGATAGAGGTGGAGATAAGACGCGGTCGCCAGTTTTTCGTAACAGCGCGCACGCCAGAAGGACGCTTCCGCGGAATTGCGATCCGCGGGCTGCAATCCGTCAAGAGTTCTAATCGCGGCGTCATACTCTCCGGCTTCGAGCAATGCGCCAGCGAGCCGAATTCGAAGGTCCGCGGAAGTCTGCGCAGTGAGGATCTTCTTTACGCAAGGCAGAACCTGAGAAGTCTGTCCGCGATCGAGCACCTGCTGCACTTCCGCGCCGCTGCAATTTTGCGCGGCGGCAGCGCTTTTCAAGGTCAGAGATTCGGCGAGGTTGGCCTCGGTTTCGGCCTGCGAGGAATTACCGTTCTGTTCAGCGAGAAAGGCAAGAGCCAAGCGCGCCGCGCCAGAATTCCGGCTTTGGATATCTCCCGCGAGTTGCTGTATCGATTCGCGGTTGGCGTCGCGAAGTTGTTCCAGAGCCGCGTCGCCAAATCCGGTCTCGCGAATTCCCAGAATTCTTTCGGTTTGCTGCGGGTCGATGGCCAACGCTTGCTGCCAATCCTCAAGTGCGCCATCCACGTTTCGCTGGATCAGCCTGGCTTCGCCGCGACGGACCAAGGCGCGCAAGTTGCCGGGATCGAGACGCAACTCTTCATCAAATTCTTGGCTCGCGTTTCTGACTTTTGCGTTGTGCAGAAACACTTCGCCCAGTTCAACATGCAATCCCGCGCGGTTGGGCGTTTCGGCCAGGGCATTTTGGAAATGGATAACCGCGGAGGGCCATTCGCTGCTCGACGCATAGCTCTCCGCGAGTAACTGTTCGCTGCGCGAAGAACCCGGTGATACTTTCTCTAGGTGCACCACTTCTTGTTTTCCAAGCCGTTCGTACGCGGCCCCTAGAAGGTAGAGAGCGTCCACATTATTCGGCTGGAGTTCCAACGCGCGATCGAGGGTGCCCACTTCGCTGTGAATCTGGCTGGCAATCTCCTGCGCGTTCGCTAGCCATAGCCACGTATCCAGCCGATCGGGTTCGGATTGAAGCGCCGCCTTCAGATAGGGGATGGCTTTGCCAGCCTCGCCCATCTTGCAATAATCGACTCCCAAGAAAAAATTAGCTCCTACAAGCGCCGGTTTTATTTTCAGGGCACGGAGGAACTCCGGCATCGCCTTGCTGGGCTCACTCTGAAGTTGATAGACCAGGCCGAGGTTCATGTGAACTTCCGCGAAATTGGGCGCGAGTATAATTACCTGCTGGTATTCGCGCTCCGCGGTGGCGTAGTCCCGATCGCGCTGGGCCTTTTGCGCGGCGGCGAAGTGGGATTCGATCGCCGAATTGCCTGCCGTGGGCGCAGAGGCGCTCTGCGCTCCTAGATCTAAGACCGGCGCGCCGAGCAAAAGCAGCAAGACCGCCACGGTGCAAACCGAAGCAGTTCGTGCGGCGATTGGTTCGGAACTCATTGTGGGGATCCACGCTTGGCGATTATGCGATCGTTCATCTTAATTCTGAGGACTACGCTGCACGGCCTTCTCTTTTTCCGCTTTGGAAAGCCGGTCGAACGTCGCGAGTTCAGCGGCGTTTCCCTGCGGGTCGTGCAGGTCACGATAAATCTGGGCCAACAAAAAGTGAGGCTGTGCCGCGGCCGGGTCGGCATCGATGGCCGCGCGAAATTCAGTTTTCGCGTGGTCAAATTCTTCCTGGGCCTGATAGCACTGCCCGAGCAGAATGTGCACCTGCGGCATTTGCGGCTGACCTCGCTCCGCTACCAGCAGAAAGGCCAAAGCCTCCGAAAAGCGCCGGTCCTGCACCGCAATATCGCCCAGATACAAATTCGTTAATGGATTGTTGGGATTTTCTTTCCAAGCACTCCTAAATTCGGGCTCGGCGAGATCCATGCGCCGTTGCGCCCAGTACGCGATTCCCATGGCATAGTGAATTCCGTTAGCGCCAGGACGTTTGCCCAAGGCCGCCTGGTATTCCGTGATGGCTTCGGGATAGTGCTCCTGATCGGCGTACACCTCGCCCATCAACGCGTGGAGTTGGTAAGAGTCCGGGTCCAGCGCCTTCAGCGCCTCAATGGAGCGCAGCGATGCATTCTTGTAAATGCGGGCGAGCTCGTAGAGGGAGTCCGCGTCTTTGGGGTCCTGGGCCAGGGATTGGTTTAGTTGCGAGACCGCCTCTTCGATCCGGCCGGCAGACTGCAATGCCAGTGCAAAATAATAGTGGCAGCGTGGGTGGGGGTTGAGCGTCTTAAGCTCGCGCTGAAAGCTTCGAACCGACTCGCTGAAGTCATTTTCCCCGAAATAAGAAAGTCCGAGAAAGAAATTAACTTGCGGATACTGTGCGTCACTGTCGAGAACTTTCGTGAACAAGCGAACGGAATCGTCGAACTTAAGTTCGGTCTGTTCCAGCACGCCCAAACGCTTCATGGCCTCCAGGTTATTCGGAAAGGTGGACAGCGCTTGATGGTACGTACGTTCCGCTGCGGCGTAGTCTCCCGACTGTTCTTCGTTGCGCGCCTGGGTGAGCAAGGTCTCCACATCGGTTGGCGTCTGCGCTGGCCCGCCTGCGGGAGCAGCCCTCGCGGCGAGGACAGCGAACAACACGTTCGACGCGACCACCAGCCACGCGCATCGTCGGGCTCGGCCAAGACACGGCATGGGACAGGCCGCTGGTTGGAAGAGCTGGGGGCCGAGGTGGTGTTTGTCTCTCACTGGAGTGAACTCGCCTGGGATACACCCTTCTGTTGAGAGTATAGCAATCCGCACGAAGCGACACCCACAAAAGACGGAAGATTCGATGGCTAGTGAATTTGGCGGACCGCTACGAGGGTGGTGGAACTTGGCGCCCCGGAAACAGCGCGGGCTCGAATCAGGGCCTCAAACCAGATCTCCTGCGAGCTGCCATCGGCGGCAGAAATACCCAGGGTGGTCATGAGTTGGCGCCGATTTTCTTCGTCCACTAGAAAACGACCGGCGGCTTCGGTTCCCTCCTGTTGCAAACCTTGCAGTGCCAGCACACTGCCGTCGTGGGTCGCATTAGGGAGAAGTGCAATCGTGGCGTAGTCTTCACCCATCGTTCCGGTCCACTGCAGGCCGGTGTATTGTGGTTGTTCGCCGGGCAGCGGCTTCTTATTTACAAATACTTTGGCGCTGTTCCCAACCACGCTCTCACTTTCCCGGAAGTTGAGCTTGTCCTGCAGAAGCGTCACCCAGGGATTGGACCCCGGGCTTCCAATAAAAATGAAATTGTTGTGGTCCAGCTCGCGCGTCCGCAAATCTCGCGGGTAACGAACCGACACTTGCGATTGCAAGGACCCGGCCATTTTGTACAGGGAGACGACGTCTGTCACATCCGCGAAAGACGTGAGGGTAGAATGCGAAATATAATCGCTCAGGCGAGAATCGGCCGGAGCAGTTTTGCTGACAATCGGGAGCTGTAGAGATTCGCCGCGAAGATACTGGTCGAGGGATCCAGGCTGACTGGCTAGGATGCGAGACATTCCGTAGTTGCTATCCGCAACCACAATGACAGTCTGGTGGCGCACGTCGAATATCTGGGAAAACGGCCAGGACAGAGCAGCAGGTGTACGCACCGCGCCTGGCGTCCGGGGGGTCAAGACGCGATTAGCTAACATCGCGCATACTATCGCCAGAACCCCGCATACCAGCCAAGGAAGCATCTCTCGCCGAGGCCAAGCCAATACCGGAACCATGTCCGGCTCAACCGTTGCTGCGGTCGGGGCAGCCTTCTGAACTGCTCGGAAAACGGGGGCATAGGAGCCTTTCGGGATGTCCAGGATAACCGGCTCGGCCCGGCCTTCTTCGTTGAAATACTCGTGAAGCTTCAGTCGAAGCTGGCGGACGTGCACCCTGACGGAACTATCCTCAATAGGGCTGTAATCGGAGGGTTTGTGGAACAGTATGTTACCGATGTGTTGCTCGGTTAAGTCGTGGGCGTTGCCGTGCATGGTTTGCTCGGCGATGTACTGCAACAAATCGCGAAGCCGGGTGCTTTTCTGGAATGGGGTACTTGATAAAATTCGCTGTACGAGCTGCCAACGTGCGTCCGAGCGGAGGTCGTCAATCGCTGGCGGATGTGAGAGACTCATGTTGGCTGGGAACCACGATTGGATCTGTGAATCAAGCTGGGTGATTCTACCACAGAGCGCGCCCACTTCAACATATCTAACTCACTTCTTTCCAACAGATTCGAGGGACGCAGCTGGCCTAGGGCCTGTGAATCACCTGAGACTCACGTGTAAGATCCTTTCTCTGATTCGGAGATTCGGCCATGAATTATCTTTGGTTGTTCGGCGCTGCATTTACCTCGTGAGATCGTCAGGGTTGAAGCTAGTTTTGAATGCTGAGTGTCTGCGCTATAGGAAACCGATCTAGACCCACACGAATTATGATCCGCCAATTGATTTCCCGCCGCCACTTCATCGAAGGATCCATGAAGGGGAGTCTTGCGCTTGGCCTGGGACTGGGGACCGATCCGTTGCGATTGGCGGGGTCTGCCGCGGTATTCGGGGCGGATGGGTTGACGTTAAAGGTTACCGGCGACGCCACACTGGGCTACGGCATTAGCCTTCTCTTGAATGGCCAGCCTCTTGCGCGACACAATCAGGGCGGGGAGTTTTCAGCCGTTTTCCAGAACGAGGAGCGCAGCGTGGAAGATCAGGTAAAGGATTGGAAAGCTACCTCGTGGACGGGTGATGCCGCTCGCGTGAGCCTCAACGGTGAGTGCAAACTCCAGAACCTAAACACCACGGTAGTGGTGCGCGTGGACTACGATGTAGTCTCTTCGAATGTGGTGCGAAAGAAGATTCGCTTACGCCAATCCGATGAGTTCCTGCTCTTCTACCAATTGGACAACCGTTTGGAGCCAGCAGCGGCTCCCGCAAGGTTTTGGAGTTTCGATCGTTTGGATTGGCAAGGCGGCTCGTTGCGCGAATATTTTCCGGCCGCCGGGTTTCGCACCCAGAACGGCTTGTGCGTCGGCCTGCTCACCGATGCTGGCTACCGCAATCAATGGACGCGACTCATCCGCCGGGACGGCAGACCGGTGAAGCCCGCGCCGCAGCGAATCCCGGATGCCCATCTGTACACCGGCTCGGGTCCGGAGCAACGCAGCCAGGGCAATTATTTCGTTCAGCAGACGTTCGGCGAAGTGACCGTGCAGACGGACGGCGAGGATGATTCGCAAGCAGTAGCGCTGCCCGAGACTTCGTCGTGGAAAAAACAAGGTGAGGCCACTTGGGAGGAACGTGATGGTGTAGCCATCGTCTTCACACGCAGTTCCGATGATGGCGTGATAATCCCATTCGCGGCGATGGGCTCCGAGGTCTACGCGTTACGCATGAGATATCGTTCGGCGGCACCGGTGGCACTTCAGATTTGGGAGGTCGATGAACAACTACGCAAGGTGGATGACATCACTCTATATGACGATGGCCTGCCCGCATCCCCGGAAGCGTGGGCGGAGTTTAGGACCACCGTGTTTGTTCCCCGGCTGCAGGGCTACGGCAAAGCTCTGTTCCTCTCCGTTGCGCCTTCCGAGCAAGCCACGAAACTCGACGCGCCATCGGGATTCGCAAAGATCGAGGTCAGCGGGCTGCAAGTTCGCCGCGTGGCCACTCGCCGCGAACCATACCATCGCCTGGAAATGGATCGCGCTGCGGAAAAGACGGTATTTGTGTTTGCGGATGAAGGCGTGCCGGACACGGTTCGAGGCCATCGGCTGGCAAGCCAGTGTTATCTGGCCGAAGGGCTTGAATTCAAGGGTTCCGACACCGAAAAGGTAGTCTACACCGACTTGATGATGCTTTCGTGGATTGCCGGACCTGAGAGTTTGCGGCCAATCCTGGCACCCAGCATCTGGTATTCCGCGGCCGGGGAGATGTACCTGCGCGACAGCTTCTTCGCGCTAAATGGCGTTCACAATCGCGAATTGAATGAGACTGTTTTTGGCCTGTGGGGCGAAAACCAGGGCGAGGATGGTTCGATCAACACTCTGGTGGAACCCAATCTCGCCAACGTCGAGCGAAAATCCAACGATTCGACGCCCCTTTGGCTGATGTGGGGGTTGTTGAATCGCCGGCGCTTCGGCACGCGGTTGCCAATGCAAAAGGTCCGGAAGGCGGCGGAATATTGTCTGCGAACGTACGATCCCCACGAGCAGGGAGCTTGCCAGGCGCAGTTCGTGCTGGGACAGCTCGACGTGATCCGATACCCGGAGGGAACATCCGTAATCTGCGAGAACCAGGGTGTGCTGGCCGTCACCCTGCGAGTCATTAGCGAGCTGCACATTCCGGGCATCTCGATTTCCGACGAACATCTTCGACGTGCTGAGGAACTCTACCGTAGCTATTACGATCCGGAGCGAAAATTTATGCGTCCGGCGCGGGACATCGCGGATGCCATTGGATTTGCAGAGATTTTTCCCGAGTACCTTTCCCTTTGGCTATTTCAGAGAAAAATCCTGAGCGATGAGATGGTGGTGAACCACCTCGATCGCGTACCGGTGATGATGCCCCGCAAGGAATGCCCGCACCCCGAGGCGGGTGGCACGGTGCGGCCGATACTTATCGGCCTTCCGGCAAAAGGCATAGGGTGGAGTTACTTCACTGAGGCCTGGCATCCCATGATCAGCGATTCCTTCGCCTTGAATTACGCAAAACACGGGATGGACGGAATCTATTACAACGGCGGCAGTTGGATGCGGATTGAAGTCTGCGGGTATGTTGCCGGAATGCTGCATGGATGGAGCCCGGCCCGGAAAGCTATAGCAAACCGGCTTTGGGCGGAAATCAATGTTGACCCCGACTTCCCGACCAGCCAGGAATACCTGGCCACCGACTCCGCGCACCCATTCTTCGGCTACCATCGCGTTTTTGCCTGGAACTCGTTCATCCTTCAGGCGCTTGAGCTCGCCGGCCTCCGGAAATCAGAGATGGACCCGGATTACTTGAGGAAATGACCGCCGTCAAAGATCGTGAGGCTGCATTAATGACAACGGGGCCGCCAAGCCGCGCGCAACAAATCCTTAGTACCATATCGATACGAATTGCTGGAGTATTCCGCTGAATGCTTTGTACGCTATCGTACAAATGCAGAAAAGCCCCTTTTTATCAGGTGAGTCACAATGATTTCACGTGTTAGCCCCTTTCCTTCCTAGCATCTTAGGTGGATTATGCGTCCACGGCTCGCATAGTACAAAAGTACTATGCCGGCAACAGGGCAACGATTTTTGGGGTGTCCCGTGGTCAGTTCACTCGAGTTCGATCGTTCGACTCCACTCTTGAGGCGTAACTCCTTTCTGACTGCGGAGATAAAGGAAATTAAAATGAAAAGGCTTGTCCAAACTGCGGTGGCTATTGTGCTTTTCCTGTCTGCAACGTCATTCTCCCTCTACGCGCAGGATAATAGTGGAACCCTTCAGGGTACCGTAACCGATTCGTCTGGCGCTGCGGTCGCCGGAGCGGACGTCACGGGCAAAAACCTAGACACTGGCCTCACGCAAAAGACCGTGACTACCGATGCAGGGCTATACTCCTTGCCGAATTTGCCGGTTGGCAACTATTCAGTCACCATCGAGAAGCAGGGAATGAAGAAATACACACGGGAAGGTGTCACCGTTCAGACCAGTTCTACCGCTTCGCTGAACGTGCAGATGGACCTCGGCGGGATTTCCCAAAGCGTGACGGTCTCTGCCGATGCCACCCAGCTTGAAACCGCAACCTCCGATATCGGCGCCACCGTGCAGAGTACCCTTATCGCCAATCTGCCACTAGAGGTTTCGGGCACCATTCGCAATCCTGTGCAGTTCATCGAGTTGATTCCCGGCTTCGTGGGCGGAGTTGCCAACGACCCCGGAAGCAACTCCAGCGATGACTTCAAGGTGAACGGAGGTCAAGAAGGCGGAACGGATGTGCTGGTCGATGGCGTTTCGATCTCCCTGGTTTCCCCGAACACCCAGTGGAATAAGGGTGTCTCGCCCGACGGCGTGCAAGAATTCAAAGTGCTGCAGAGCAACTTTTCGCCGGAATACGGTGAATCCGGCGACGGCATAGTAAGTCTGACCATGAAATCCGGGACCAATCAGTTTCACGGATCCGGATATGACTATTTTCGGAATAACGCCCTGGATGCGAATAGTTGGATAAACAATACGGAGGGTCAAAAAAGAAGCGTGGATACGCAGAATGACTTTGGTTTCACCCTGGGCGGGCCAGTGTTTGTGCCGAAGCTTTATCACGGAAAGAACAAGACGTTCTTTTTCGTCGACTATGAGGGATTCCGGTTTCGAACCGGAGGCTCGGGATTAGAGAGTTTTCCTAACGAAGCCGAACGCGGCGGTAATTTCTCGGCGCTGCTGGCACAGTCGACCCCGGTTCAACTCTACGACCCGACGACGCATGCGGCGATCCCAGGCAACATCCTCTCCAATGATCCGAACTACACAGAAAGCACGGTGATGACCAAGGTGTACGCGCTGCTTCCGGCCACCAACGGCGGCCTTACCAATAACGTACTCAACAAAACGATTTCGAGCACCACCGCCAATTTGTTCGACATAAAGATCGATCACGATATTTCGGACAGGCAACGCATCTCCGCCGGATTCGATTGGGACGATACCGACACCGGTGGGTCATCGGATTTGGGACCGATTTTTGGCCAGAGCGTGCCCCAGAATACGCGCTACGCGCGCTTCAGCGACAACTACGTTATAACGCCGTCGCTCGTGAACCAGTTCCTGTACGGATTCAGCCGCCGTTTTCGCGGTGAGATTTCGGACAGTCTCGGCGAGGGATATCCGGACAAGATTGGACTCACCGGAGTACAAAACACGACGTTTCCGTGCATCATATACGTTGGCAGCCCGTATCAGGGAGACCTCAACAATTGCGGCGATTCAGAGTTTGCCGACAATGTATATCAGTTGAACGATTCGGTGAGCTGGGTGAAGGGCAAACATAACTTCAAGTTCGGCGGCGGTGCCCGCTTTCTGGAATTCAACGTGCGCCGCCTAACCACATCTTCCGGCGAGTTCGATTTCAATGCGGCGGAGACCAGCAGCACCGGCAATTCGTCGGGAATCGGTGGCGACCCGGTGGCCAGCTCGCTCTTCGGCCTGGTGGACTCGGAGGACCTGAACTACGGCGGATTCAGCGGAGTTCGCTACAAGGATTATTCCTTCTATGCACAGGACACCTACAAACTTACCTCGCGCTTAACTTTAAACTACGGCGTGCGATGGGATTACGACATCCCTGCGACCGAAGCATACAACCGCTTTTCTGAGGTCGATCCGACCCTTCCGAATCCCGGCGCCGGAGGCATTCTCGGCGCCTATACCTATTTCGGAACGGGCCCCGGGCGAAATGGCCGGACTCGTCCGCAAGACACCTACCACAAGGCATTCGGTCCACGAGTCGGCTTCGCTTACAGCATCAACGATAAGACCGTGCTGCGAGGTGGGTACGGCATCTTCTACGAACCGATGAAGGAAGGGTCGTTCGCCGATCAGGACGGACTCGGATTTTTCAACAAGCAAACCATAAACAGTGCAAATGGCGGGCCAACCCAGATCGATAACGGCGTTACCCACCTTTTCCCTTTATCCGGACCCTTCACCCCACAAGGACAGAACGGTAACAGCGGAGTGATCATGGTGTCGCCAAGCACCGGACGCCCGCCGGATATCCAGACGTGGAACCTCGACGTACAGCGACAGTTGATGTCGAATCTGGCGATCAGCGTGGCCTACGTCGGTTCGAAGGGCACTCACTTGCCGGCCCTAAATATTATTCCGAACCAAGTGAATCCCACCTACCTTTCACTGGGTAGCGAATTGACCATGGATTCTTCGTGCCTGACCAACGGAACCTGTCCCCTGGCGACTGCCGCGGGAATCACCTTGCCGTATCCCTCTTTCACCGGAAACCTCAACCAGGCTTTGAGGCCCTTCCCCCAATATGGTGACTTCAACCAGGAAGATAATTCTTTCAGTCCCGATCGCACCGGCAACTCCACATATAATGCGATGCAGTTACAAGTCGACAAGCGCTTTGCACAAGGGTTGAGCTTCCTGGTGTCCTATACTGTTTCGAAGAACATGACCGATGCCGATTCCTCCGGACCGGGCGTTTCCGGATTTATCGGCACCAACAGTTACATCGGTCAGAATTCCTATGATCGGGCCGCGGAGAAAGCGGTGAGCGAGCTCGATACACCGCAATCCCTGGTGGCGAGCTTTTTCTATGAGCTCCCCGCCGGACGTGGAAAGCGATTTATGAACCAGGGTGGCGTCACCGATCGTGTAGTGGGCGGCTGGTACATTGCCACGATTCTGACGTACCATTCCGGGCTTCCCACCGAGGTCTATGGTCCGTGCGGTGGTCAGGCAAGCGAAGTGCTGTTTGGAGGGTGCGAGTTCACAGGACTCGGACGTGTAAATGTTGTCGGTGGTGTACCGGAAACGAACAAGAGCGGTTTCAATCCATTCACCGAACCATTCTGGAACCCGGCCGCCTTCAGCGTCCCGGCTTCCTTCACCTTCGGTGACGAGGGCCGCTCCTTGCCGCTGGCGCGAACCTTCGGTAGCAAGGATGAGGACTTCACGCTGGGGAAGAAAACGCACTTGTTCGGCGAGAGGTCCACTCTCGATTTCCGAGCCTCTTTCTTCGATCTATTCAACCGGCACATTTACTCTTCACCGAGCGGATTCGGTCCTAATTTGGCGACGCCGTTCCAGGCCGCCGGGAGTCCTGGCTGCTCGGGACCGCTGGCCTGCGGCTTCGGATCTGTCAGCTCCTCAAGCGGGCCGCGGACCATCCAGTTTGGCCTGAAGCTCGAGTACTAGATTCGGGGAGCTCTGCTCAAGTACCCCTGGGCGGAGCTCTTTCCTCCTTGAATGCCGGGGTCACCACCACATGGCTGAGTTCAATCGGCGGGGCTTCATGAAAACGCTACTGGTCACTGCCGCCGGTGCTCCTCCGGCTTATACAGTTCTCCCCGAATGGCTCACTGGGCCGTTCCCGCAATCAGGACTGCCTTCGTCTTCCCCAACCCTTGAACACGGATCTCAACAACTCCACGTGTCGCCCGCTGGCTCAGCGCTTGCGTTTCAGAACTTCCTCCGCGTTGGAACGGAGTGGAAAGCTGCGACGCTGCCTAACAATCCATTCGTGGTCGGACCGTCTTTTGCATTGGTTACGTCGCGTGTGCGCCAGGAGGGCGGAACTATTTTCTGCGAAGGGGAGGCTGGTGCCGACGGCCTCGACGCCAAGCCCGTCCGCTATCGATGGAACTCAGAAATTAGTGCAGTGAAACTAAGTGCTCAGGCGGATTCCGACACAAGTTCTGAAGCGCCTTGGTTTCGCTTCCGAACCACGCTGCATTTACCGGCGCCGATCCGACTGCATGAGGACACTCATATCGAGCCCCAGGTGATCACCTGGCTGAGCTCGTCTTCGACACTTATGGAAGGACAATCCGGAAGCTGGAGGCGGGTGCTCCTGGAGCAGCCGACGCGGAACTCGCTAGGAACCTACGGCAACGATCTGCCGGCAGTTTACCTGCTGGACCAGACGCTTGGCGTCGAGACCATGATGTATTTCGACTTCAGCGAGATGGGCTGGATGTCGGTCGAAAATCTTCCGCGGTTTTTGGTCTATCGCTGCACCAGCACGTCCCGAATCGAACGCGACGGCACGCAGCGCCTGGGCGTGGGTTTGCTGGCCGAGCAGGCCACCGGCAATGTCCTCCCCGCCGGCGACGTCAGCTTTAACTACTGGCTACTGCAGCGGCCGATGGCTCGTTTGCTGACCGAGCAGGAGTCCGTGTCGCGCTGGATGCAAGCGCTGCTGCCTCTATTTGAGGAACAACTCGGCTGGCCGGCTTGTGCCACATCGTGGAAGGAATTCGCTGCTGGTACGGTGGCAGACTTGCAAGACAAGAGCGCCGCGCAGGTAGAGGTAAGTGGTCACCCCGGGCTCCGCGCGTATGTGAAGGCCAGCTCCCAACTCTGGAACGATTCCGCGAATAACTTCGAGCTGATGACCGTCGCCGACGTCCTGTGGCCGTCGCTGCTTTACCTCCGGCTTCATCCGTCGCCGAGTTTCGAAAAAGAATGCAGCGATCTGCTGGCCGATCTTCCTGCTTTCTACCATCCGGACACCCGCAGCATCAGCAATGATTTTACGGTTCCCGCGAACGAGAGGGCGGATTCGTGGTACCCATTCGAGAACGCACTCATCAAGTATCCGTCGATCGGTTCCCTGGCGGGATCCCAGGAAGTCACCGATCGTTTTCTCGACGCTTTCCAGACCGCCCAAAAGCTGGCCCAGCAGTACAACTATCTCTTCCCGATTTACTACCAGGTGGCCACGCTCAAAGCGGAAGGGGCCGGCACAAATTATGCGGTCGGCGGATTGTATGCGTGGGCAGCGATCCTGGCCAATCGATTGACCGGAGAAGAACGCTATCTCCAGGAAGCGCGGCGTGCCATCCAGGTTTTGTACACCCTGCCAGCCGAACGCCTCTTCCACGAGCCCCAGGAACTGGGTTACGGTGCGCTTGCAGCGGCGGAGCTGGGCTTGCATGAGCAGGCGAAGTACCTGCTGTACCAGCAACTACGGATGTTTTATTGGTATTCCGATCCCAGCCAAAAGTCGCATGACATTCGCGGGATGGTACAGGCCGCAGCCTCCATTCTGTATCCCGCGTTCAAAGAAAACGTGGAAGCGATTCTCCCGTGGACCGCCATCATGAAACGGGGAGTTGTTTTTGAGGGTCTCCTGCGTTTCATGGATCAGCAGCGACGCAACAACTTCTATTTCTTTGAGAACTGCGCCGCCAACCGCCGTTCCGGCGCGTCCGCCTTCATCCCCTTTGAAAATTTGGGTACGCTGGAGCTCGCAGGGATGACCGGAAACGTGGGAAAGGAGATCTACGGTGCGGGTGAATCGATTTGGATGTACTTGATGTTTGAAGCGCTGGGTCAATCCAGCGACCGCGAATTGATGCTGGTGAATTTGGATTTGCTCGACGCGTACCACACCAAAGGATTTCCACCACAAGAACTAAATTTCATTTTGTATAACCCGACACCGGTGGATCGATCGGCAACCATCACGATTCCGGTAGCGGGGCTGCGATCTGTTCGCTTTAGTGTGAATGGCAAGACCATAGGCGAATTGCTGCAAGCTCCAAAGTATTCGTTTATCCATTTGCGAGCCGAGTTTTAGCTCGTCAGTTGCTTTTTCGTAGCCGCTGGGAAAGCGATTTCTGATAGCCATTTGTCGCCCCAAGCGTTTTTTTTAAAAAGGAAGAGTCGCGCTATGATCAAAATTCTTGCGGCCCGCAGGGCAGAAACGACCGCCGCCATGTTTGTTCTGGTGGTTCTGGTGACTGTTGCCGCTTTTCCCAACGCGCCATTCACGCCACCGTTTGGGGCGTGGACCCGGCTCTCGCCCGACCCGGTATTGTCGCCCCGTGGCGATGGCTTCGAGTCTGCCGGAACATTCAATCCCGCGGTAGTAAAGAAGAATGGGAAGTTCGTAATGCTGTACCGCGCCCAGGATCACAATGGCAAGTCGTCCCTGGGATACGCCACGAGCGACGACGGCATCCATTTTACCCGGAGGGCCGAGCCGGTCTTGGTTTCCGAAGCGCCTTATGAAAAAGGCGGCGGCGTGGAGGACCCTCGGCTGCAAAAGATCGGGGACACGTACTACCTCACTTATACGGGTTTCAACAATGTGGATGGTGCGAGCTCGGACAAGAAAGACGCTCAACTCTGCATGGCTACCTCCAAAGATTTGATCCATTGGCAGAGGCAGGGAGTTATTATCCCGAGTTTCAAGGGTAAGTGGAATGTGAAGTGGACGAAGTCCGGAGCAATCGTTCCGGAAAAAATCAATGGCAAGTATTGGATGTACTATCTGGGCGACGCGCAGGGCAAAGACACGCAGATGGGAGTTGCCTACTCCGGGGATTTGCTCCACTGGACCGAGGCCCTCGATCACCCCGTCATGGCCAGCCGTCCTGGAGAGTTCGATTCCCAAGTTGTGGAGCCCGGTCCCGCGCCGGTCATAACGCCCAAGGGCATCTTCCTGATTTACAACGGCGCGGACGACAAGCTGGTGTATTCCACGGGTTGGGTGCTGTTTGACAAGAATGATCCCACCAAAGTCCTGGCGCGCTCTCCAACCCCGATATTTGCGCCGGACAAGGAATGGGAAAAAGTAGGCCAAGTTCCGAACGTAGTATTCGTTGAAGGATTAGTTCGGGATGGCAAGCAGTGGCTGTTTTACTACGGGGGCGCTGATCGATGCGTAGGAGTAGCAACTGCTCCAGTGCTTTGAAGGGCAAGTTGAAAAGCTGCCCCCCGCATGATGTGATGGAATGCATCTTTGCCTGCCAGAAAAACATGCACGACTGTGGGGCTGACAAGCTCGAGGAGAACGCACCCTCTTCAGCGCCAGCACGCCGCAAACCCGAGCGTAACCCTTACTGAATTGGAAATGGCCACGCCATTTTCTGCGGCCTGGGCGCCGCCGAAGATGTAGATTTTTTCTGAGACGACTGCCGCGGCGACGCTGATTAAGCCCGATCCTGGAAAGCTGCGCAGAGTTTCCCAGGCCGCACGCGCGTTCCTGACGTTGCAGGTCCAGGGAGTGTTCTGCGCGGAAGTATAGTCGCCTGCCTTTGACATTCCGTCCACGATGTATATGGAATCACCGGACGCGACGGCCGAAGCATAAAGGCGCGGCTCTGGGAGAGCGAGATCGGGCCGTTCTACCCATTTCTTGTTCCTGAGCACCAAAGGGTCTTGTCCGGTGTGCCGTTGGTCGCCACCGCCGAAAACGTACAGATCGTTTTGCAGCGCGAGGCACGCCGCGTCGCTGCGCGGTTCCGGCAGGCGCGCCGCTTCGCTCCACGTGTTTGATGCGGGGTCGAACTCATCTACCCGCGAGGTCCAAACTTTCTTGTGGGCATCCCCGTAGCTGCCACCCGCAAGAACGTAGCGGCGGTCGAGCACCGCAGCCATGCATCCGGCACGGGGCTCACGGAAGCGGCGCACGCGCGCGCCAAGAGAGGTCATTTTGAATTCCACCGGTCATCGAGTTGGTTGAGGGGGGCTTTGGCGGGTAGTTTTATTGTGTTCGAATCACTGTCTGAGCAATCTAGCACAATTCTTCGGAAACATCTGGCGAGCATTCGCTCGCTGTGAATTAATGTAAGGCGAAGCGTAAACTTTAGGAATGCGAATCCGGCCGCTGAATATGTCTCATATCTTTAGTCCCTTATGTAGTGAGCTGTTAAATCTTGAGCGGCATCTTTCTCCCGCTTTGCCAGATGGCTTCGTTGCTGGCTTTGCAGGATTCGGCGGTTTCGATCTGCGAACATCTCCAGGAGGCCATTCCATTGAGCAGAACTGATTTGCGAGCAATCATCGAAGGCCTGCGGGACTTCGATACGGCGCTATTGGCGAACACCATCGATTACATAGACCCGACCCCGGCGCACGAATTCTACATGGGTGGGGCGATCCAATCGGTTACACCCACGTTGGGTCCCACAGTCGGTCTGGCCGTGGTTTGCGAGATCGATAGCAGCACGGCGAACGGAAACGCGAGCCTTGGCGATTACTGGAAGCAACTGGAAGAAATGAGCAAGATGGACCTGCCCACCGTGTGGGTGGTGAAGACGGTTGGCGAGAGGCCGGATCACGAGTGCGTGCTCGGGGACGGCATGGCCAAGACACTATATTCGGTGGGGTGCATCGGAGCAGTGACCGACGGAGGTGTCCGGGACGTGAATGGTTTGATCACAGTCCCTTTTGCGGCGTACTCCAAGGGAAAGACCGTTCACCATTGCGCGCTACGATTCAGGGCGCTCAATATACCAGTCTCGATTGGCGGAATAACCGTGGCGCCGGGTGATCTTATTCACGCAAACGCGGAAGGGGTAATCAAGATTCCGTCCGGGTGTATTGCCAGGCTTATACCGGCCGCGGTACGGATGAGGGCTTTCGAACATGAAGCACATACGTTGATGCGTCGAACGGAAATCATGCCCGTGGAAAAGCGACGAGCCATTGCCGGGCTTTTGAACAAATACAAGTTCGCGCACGGCGGGAAAACCCCTGAAGCGGCACCCGACAGCAGCTCTGAAAAGCCCGTGCGAACGGGTCGAGCCAAGGGCGAGGGTCGCTTCAGGCGGTCGACGGCGAGGTAAGCCCGCTTATACCTTGGGCTACTTAACCGGCACCCGAGCGATGCAGTCGATCTCGATTTTGAACTTTGGCAGTTGCACTCCGACTGTGGTCCGCGCCGGCTGGTCCTCAGGAAAGAATTCCCGATAGACTTCATTCATGGCCGGAACGTCGTTCAGATCGTTCAGGAAAACGCCGATTCTTACCACGTCCCGGAGGGAACACCCAGCGGCGCCCAATATCGTCTGGATATTGGTTAGCGCCAGCCGAGCTTCGGATCGGATGTCTCCGTACCGGATTTCGTTCGTTTCCAGATTGATCGGAGCCTGGCCGGAGACGAACAGCAATCCGTCCGATATAACTCCCAGCGAAAATGGAGATTTCGGTTTTGCTGCGTTTGATGGGTGGATTATGGCCCGCATTGTCACTCCCGCGACGTGTCTCAGTCTGAGCTTTTTTCTGTTCTGAGGTGCTCGGCGTCGCGAGTTGCGCGCGGCGCACTTGGCAACGCGAATTCTATCCTTATTTGGTCGGCTGAAGCATGGGCGATCTCATCGCCTGGAGGCACACACTCAAGGTGGCAAGTGCTTCTGCCGCGGTGCATCGTGGCGGGCGCATCTTGTGCATCGCATCGACGAAGTCGCGAGCTTGATCCAAATGCCAGGCGTCGCGTTCGGTCCTAAATTCAAATCGGTTCGTTTTGCCACCAGACTGCGTGACCAGGATTTCGCCGGTCAACAGATTCGCAGCCGCCGTTGCCCGGCTTCCCACGACGTGACATTCCCTCCGATTATCTCGGTCGGCTGCGTGCAGATGTATCTGCGCAAGCATGCCGGTGCTCGAACGCAGCCAGAGGTCGGCGATGCCCTCGTCAGCGATATTCAACTCCGCAACCGATGCGCGGCGGCATCCTTCGAGACGCAGCTCACCGAAAATCCACTGGAGGTAATTCAGTTCGTGACTCAGATCGAGAATTACGCCGGCCGCTGCGTTCACCGAACCGTAGTAGGTCTGACGATAATCGGGACGCGAAGCCGGGAGGTAATGGGTGCATACCGACCGAACCGACAGCAGTTGTCCCAGCGAACCATCCAAAACCAGCTCCCGCAACTTCATGATCGCAGGTTGGAAACGCAGCACGTATCCGACCGCCCGAGTCAGCTGCTTCTCTTCACAGAGCGCGATAAGGCGATCGATGCCGGCAAGAGTTGCCGACAACGGTTTCTCGATCAGCACGTGCATCCCACGTTCCACGCAAAGGGTAGCGATCTCCACGTGCGAGGCGGCCGGAGTTGCGATCACCGCAGCATCGAACGATTCGAACGGCACGGAACCGATATCGGTGAACCGGCTCACACATCCATATCGGTTTGCGATTTGTTGCGCACGCTCCTGGCGCGGGTCTACCAGGGAAACGGAGGTTCCATCGATTTGACGCAAGGCGCGAATATGCCGCTCGCCGATCGACCCGGCGCCAATTACGAGAACCCTTATTGACAACGGGGTTTGCATTCTCTTTTTTCTACCTCGCTGCGCGGATCTGGACGTCTAAGCTTCGCGAAATCACGACTGGCATTCAAAAACAAACTAAGACAAAGGGGGGGCAGCAAGGTGCGCCGGTCAGTCAGCGGCGGCTAAATTGCCGTCCAACCGCCGTCCACGGAGATATTTTGACCGGTGACGTATGCGGATGCGTCGGAGGCCAGAAACAGTGCCGGGCCCTTGATGTCTTCGGGGGCAGCCATGCGCCCGAGAAGCGTGCGCCGCGCGTAATTCCGCTCAAAAACCTCAGGGGTGTTCTCGGTCCAAAACCCGCCCGGCGAGATGCAGTTGGCACGGACGCCAAACGGTCCCAGGAAACTAGCCAAGTAGCGCGTCAAACCGATGATCCCACTCTTCGCGAAGGAGTAATCCACAGGGTTCGACATCGCGGTGCCCTCATAGATGGAGAAGTTCGGTCCAACCACCCCATAGATGGACGAGATATTAATAATCGCACCCGATCGCTGAGCCTGCATGGGCTCGGAGAATATCTGTGAGGCGAGGAACACCCCAGTGGAGTTCACACGCATCGTTTCTTCCCAATGCTGCGCGGTCGCATGACGCAAGTCGCCGCCAGCCCTCGCGACGGCGTTGTTGAACAAAACGTCGAGCCGTCCATGGCGCTTGAGAATTCGATCTCGGAGATCACGGATTTCCGATTCCGAGGAGAGGTCCAGGCGTTCTCCTTCGGCCTTCAATCCCTGTTCGCAGAGCGACGCAGCGAAAGCACGGCAGCGACCGACATCGCGCGACGCGACAATGACGGTTGCACCGGCCTCGGCAAGGGCACCCGCGATAGGGGCGCCCACGATACCCGTTCCCCCGGAAACCAACGTAATTTTGCCGTCGAGTCGAAAGCAATCCAGTACGCGCTTCATTCTTTGTCTCCCGCCGGCATCCCAGGGACTGATTTTGCCCGGAGAACGGCTTGCGCCAGTCGCTCGGGCGTCCCGATCATTCCAAAAGTCCCGTGACCATAAAAAGACCGTCGCCTGGAATAACAACGGGCCATTGCCGGATCAGGGCGACCACACCGTCACAGGGAGCGAAAAAAGATTCAACCGTTTCGGAATGAAGGTCCACGATGCGCCCCAATCTTTGGCCGGCATGAACGGAGTCAAGAAGCTCGACTTCGGGAATCAAAAATCCTGGCTTGTTCGCGACCAGCGACGTATCGATGTCTCCGCTTCCCAGAAGATGCATCTCGATCTTCGCCGGTGTCGGATCACCTTGCACGATGTGCAAATGCCGGAGCAGGTTCTGGATTCCGCCCAAAAACATGCGCAAGTCGCTGGGATGGATTCTTCCAGCGCCGCGCGCCTCAGTGTAGAGCCACGGAATATCACGCTGCTTGGCAAACGATATAGTCCTGCCCGGAGCTACCTCCGGATGCCCCCACAAGACGGGAGCGCCGAACACCATCGCTGCCCCAAGCGAACGGGGGTCCGCGGTGTCATAGCCAATCATGCTTGGCATTAGCAGCTTTAGCCCGGCACTGTGTAGGTCCAAAAAGAAATCTGCGAATGCTATGACCGAATTCGCCAGGACATGGGCAGTGGCGAACGTGGCACCACCATCTAAATTCCCGGGGAAAGCCCGCGCGAGATTTCCCTGATCCAAGGGGCTCACCCGAGTGCCGTTCCAAAAAGCCGGCGGATTGGCGACGGAGACCGCGAGAAAGTCGCCGGTCATCGCCTGCGGGTCGAGAGATTGATAGGTCTCCAGGATCGCGCGGACACCTTCATATTCGTCCCCGTGAATGCCGGCGGTCACCACCAGCGTTTTTCCAGGGCGAGCTCCGCGTATCAGCAGCACAGGCAAGTCGACCCCTTTGACCCACGGATTGAGAGAGAGATCGAGGGCGTGCTTTTGGCCACGCTGAAAGTGAGCAGGGTTGAAATCGGCGCTTTTGATTGTCTGGATGGAGGCACTCCGAACATCCGCGGGTTTAGGACTTCGATCAATATGTCAAAAAACCGCCGTCAACCAGCAACGTTGCGCCGGTGACAAAACTTGCCTGATCGGAAACCAGATACGCCACCGCGTGGCCGATATCGCGCGGTACGCCGCGGCGCTCCAACGGTGTTTCTCGTACGTAGCGCTTGGACGCGCCGATTTCGCGTTTCTCCTCGGTTATGTTGGCGCTCGCTTCGGTATTGATGTCTCCCGCCGCAACGGAATTCACGCGAATTTTATGCGGCGCGAGCTCCAGCGCCATGCTTTGCGCGAGCGAAACCTGAGCGGCCTTGGTGGCGCAGTAGAGGCTTGCGAATTCCTGTGCGGCATACGCGCCGACCGAACTAATATGTACGATGCTGCCCCCGCGGCCGGCGGCTACCATCCGCTTAGCCACGGCTTGGGAGCAGTAGAAGGTGCCTTTCAAGTTGGCGTCGACGATAGCGTCGACGGTGGCGGCGCTGCAGTCCAGCAGGGGAGCGATGGCGGGCATCCCGGTAATGCTGGCGTTGTTCACGAGGATGTCGATGCGGCCAAAGTGACGCATGGCGGATGCGACCACCCGCTCCACGGCTTGGGGATCGCGAATATCCAGGGCTTCGGCAATCGCCTTGGCGGGCTGCAGGCGCCCTACAGCGTGTTGCGCCAAGTCCAGGCGGCGTTGCGCGAGCACCACCTTCACACCCTTTTCGGATAGCACTTGCGCGATGCCGAAGCCGATGCCTGTACCGCCGCCGGTGATGATGGCCACTTTTTCGTGAAGGCTCATATGGAGTCGAGAGGATACATCGGTCGTTTGAGTCGTTTATAAGAAAAAGTGCGAACATCGGCGGCGGCCAGGCCTGGCGTGTCCACTTCGATGATTCGCCGGGCAATCGGGACATAAGCAGCGCGATAGGCGATCGCCGCTTTAACTACGATGATGCTCAGCCGGTTGGGTTCAATTCCGATCGCGCGGAGCTGCTGCAAGTTCCACATCGGCATTCGCCGTTCCGTGAGCACGACTAAGACTCCTCCGGTGTCGATGACCGCGGTGCGACCCTGGTCATCTACTACGCCGTCGCGCATTGGCCCGATGTTTTTGAATACGCCGTCGCTAATCGTTCGCACCACTCCTTCGATTTCCACGGAACTGCCGTGGAAGGTATCTACCTTTGCTCCGACTGCAACGCGGAGCCGCTGCCTCACGCCGGCATGCACGGCGGCGGACACGGCTTGCGGGTCGCACAGCAATACTAAAGCGCCGTGGACTTGCTGCCTGAGAAGTTCGGCGAGCAGCACGGTGCCGTCACCCGGGGTCCCTGCGCCGAGGTTGTCTCCTACATCCACGAGAACCGTCAAACCGGCAGGCTGAGCGATCGCCTCTCGCACCGCTTCCGCCGGACTCGGCAGCGTAGCCTGGAATTCCTCCCGTCGCGACCACACGAAATCCGCAACACGCTCCGCAGCGCGAGCCGCCACTTTCTGGTCATCTCGCGCGACGGCAAAAACACTGAATCCCGTGTCGGGAACATCCGAATACGGAAACCCGGCTGCGACGCTGACGCTCACCATGTCAGGAGCTTGCTCGAGCTGGTGGGCAAGAGCGATGGCAGCCGCCATCGGCCCCTCGGCTGTGAGCTGCCGAAGGATGTGCGGAAACAGCGAACGGCGCGCCAAGGCCAGTTTGGGCCGCATGCCGTCGCGGACCATCCGGCTGATGATTTCCGCAGCCTCCAGGCCGCGCTCGGCTTGATCGATGTGCGGATAGGTATCGTATCCAATCATCGCGTCGGGCCATCGCACCATTTCGTCAGTCACATTCGCATGGTAATCAAGCGTCACCACGAGAGGCATGGTTGAGCCGATGGTGTGACGGACACGGCGTAGCAATTCCCCATCGGCGTCCGGAAACGATTCGGAAACCATCGCTCCGTGCAACCCGAGCAGCACTCCGTCGAGCGGCATTTCCTGCCGAAGCCGCGAGATAAGCGAATCACTTAGGGCTTCAAAGGTGTCTTTGGTGAGCGGACCGGCCGGCATACCCCAAGCTGCAACGGTGGGGACCAGCTCAAATCCGAATCGGTTTGCTCCTTCCATAAAGCCGGCCATCTCCGAACATGTGGCCTTCCAATGATCGAGTATTTCTCGGCCGTAGTGGAGATCCTTCTCTTCAAATCGCGCGAGGGTGGTCGCCTGCGAGAAAAATGTATTCGATTCGTGATAGATGAGGCCGGCGGCTATGCGCATGTTGGATTCATTTTTAGAATTGCGCCTTCCAGTTCGCCCGGATCGATCAGCACAGCAGTGTTGCGGGCCGCGGCGTCGCGTATGGAATCGGGGTCTTTGAAGCCGTGTCCGGTAACGATGCAAACCACATTATCGTCAGGACCCACCGCACCCCGGCGCACCGCTTCACGCAAGCCCACCACCGCGGTTGCGCCCGCAGGTTCGCAGTAGATGCCTTCGCGGCCGAGCATCAGGCGCTGCGCTTCGAAGACGTCATTGTCCTGGACAGCGATTCCCAGCCCATTTGATTTTCGCAGTAGTTCCAGCGCGAGACTGGCGTCGATATCATTGGGCACCGAGAGCCCGCTGATTCGGGTGGTGCTCTCGACCGGCCGAATCTCGCGGTCACCTCTCTCGAACGCAGCGACGACCGTCGAGCAGCCTTCCGGCTGAACTGCGTGCACCCGCGGACGATGATTGCCCGCTTGTTCGAAACCGCGGCAGACAGCAGAGAACAAGCCACCACCGCCAACAGCGACAAACAGGTGATCAATCCGAGGTTGCACTTGCTGCTGAAGTTCAACGGACAATGACTCGACCCCAGCCATTCCTTCCGGGCAATAACGGTACGCGGAAATGACCAGAGGCAACCCCCGATCCGCTGAAAGTTTGGACAGGCAGGCAAACACAGCGTCGGTAACCGCCGGCGAAGTAATGAAACCTCGTACCCGGAATACTTGCGCACCATGAGCTTGCATCTGCGCTAGCTTTCCGGCAGGCGCGTGCTCGTTGACCACGATGGCGCACGAAATTCGGTAGCGAGCACAGTACGCGGCCAGAGCTGAGCCGGCGTTGCCGGAGGAGGTCGCCAGGCAGCCCGGCGCTCCCAAACGAAGGATTCTAGTTACCTCGGCGGCGGCAAAGCGATCCTTGTAAGAACCAGAGGGATTACAACTTTCGAGTTTAAAAAAAAGATTAGTGAGGCCGAGGCTGGGTCCGATATGCACACTTCGAACGATCGGGGTGTTACCCTCGCCCAACGTGGCGATCGTCATTCGATCGATTCCTTCCGCGGAAAAACGCGAAGTGAACACAGCTCACCAGCCGACCGCAAAATCTGGGCTATGGAAACTGGGTTATGGCGTCCTTAAATCCGTTCACCAGGAAGACGTGATCGTTGCCCCCGGTTACGATACTCGCGCCACGGGAAAGAGCTAAGTGAGTGGCTTCGGGCGATCCAGTCGGCATCCCCCACCACTTACCCGCTTTGGCGGTGGCGTTTGCTACACGATCGATGGCGTTCTGGACGTCGGCGTGCTTGAACTGAAAGGGCACGCCGTAGCTGATCGATAGATCGGCGGGACCGACGAATAGAAAGTCGACGCCCGGGGTAGCAGCGATATCTTCGACGCACTCGACCGCATCGCGATCTTCTATTTGCAGCACCAGGAACGTTTCCTCGTTGGCGTGCTTCATGTATTCGTTGGGATCGACGAGCATATAGTCGGCGTCCACTCCACCGCCGTCGAAACCTCGTGAGCCGAGGGGATGGAAGCGCGACCAGTCTGCCCATTGTCGGGCCTCTGCGGCGCTTCGGCAATGCGGCACCATGACCCCGTTAGCGCCCGACTCGAGAATTCCCATCGGGCTGGTATAACCGTTCTTCCGTATTCGCACCATGAGATCGATCCCGGTTGCGCGGCAAGCGAGAGCCAAGGGCGCGACCACATCATGACTGAAATCTCGATGTTCCATGTCGAGCCAAATCAGGTCATATCCCACTCTGCCAATCAGCTCGGCGATCCAAGGTTCGACGACTCGGCTGAGCACGGCGGTGCGAACGAAATCTCCGCAACGCACCCTCTCAAGCGTTCTACTGGTGATCATGATGTCCTTTCATCGGGGTCATTTGCGGATACCTACGCTGCCGATACCGGGCTGCGCCAAAGGAAACGGATCAAACTCCAATTTTGAGCCGATGCAGGCGTATTTTGCCTTGGCCCCCCTCGACGCTCCAGTGAGAGGCGAGAAATTCGTTGCCGGTTAAATGCAACAAAGAGGGCTGTCCGAATTTCAGGGATGCGAACATGTCGGCCATCGCCAGACCCTCCGGATTGCGATAGCCGGCGGGGGGGCCCCAAATGACGCGTTCTTCGATCACTTTCCAACGATTCTTGGAAAAATCCACCAGCCGCACGTATACGCCCGGATCTGAGCCGCGGTGGGCGTGAATCGACGCGAGAAGGTCCCCACCCAGCCAGAGCAGGTTCGATGACTGGGCCATGTGGCCGGTATCTTGCGGTTCCGACCATGAGCGCCCGTTGTCGGTGGAGAAGGTGACCTGGTTTGGCAGGTTTCGGTCGGTCGCTGCATCGTAGGCCCAGAGGATGATGACGAGCCGGCCAGGCTGCATCTCGCAGATACGCGCTTCATAAGGGGTAATGTTCCGCCAGTGATAAAAGAGCTCGTCATCGCTCCAAGTGCGGCCTTGATTGGAGCTGCGCAGCAAGACACCTACCGGCCCGCTGGGATTCGATCCGTCAGGGAGCTTAAATAGCGCGCCGATGGCGAGCAGGTCGCCGGATTGAGTTTCGATCGACGGACCCGATACTTCGATAATTTCGGGATGCCTTTTCGGAATCACGGTGGGCTCGGTCCAGTGACGTCCCTCGTCGTCGGAAGAGCAGCAGATGTTCTCGCCGGGCTGGAAGCCATTGGTCTCCGGGATAGCGATGGCCTGTTCGGGATCTTTGCGAAGATACCGATATCCGATGGCTGAGAGCTTGCCGCTGCGAAGGAGCGTGGCTTTTATACAATCGCTGGCGGGTATCGGCAGATGATACTTGTCGTATAAGGGGCCCTGGAGAGTCCAAGTGCGACCGTGATCCTGGGAGCGGGTGACGTAGGTAGTCAGATTGGGAGCTTCGAACGCTTCACCCATGACGAAGAGGCAAATGAGTTCGCCGGAGCTTAGTTGGACCACACCCGGGAAGTAGCCCTGGCGGCTGTGTACGTGCGGCTTGGGATTGTCGAACGCTACATGGCCCTCAATATATTCAATCATCCGCGAATCTCCGACATGGAAGCCGACGGAAGGTGCTTTGCGGCGTCCGATATGCTGTATGCCCGTTTGCCACTTGCAGAGCCAGCGCCCACGTTTAACCCCTCCACCGAATCTCCTGAATAATCCGGCCAGTTGGAATCCGCAGGGTGCACGGCGAGAAGGCCATCCGAGTGCCGCGGAGCAGTGAGAATAGAACTTGTGAGAGCCGGGGTGGCATGATATATGTTTTGTCGACAGTCGACAGATTAGCACAACCCGCGCCGATAGCAATTGTGGAATTTCGCATCCCCGATCCTGGGGATTTCCAAGGCCTGCGGCGCCGAGACGATCGGACCTCATCGATCCGCTGCCTTTTTCCTGACCGCCGTTTTTCGTGCGGAAGCGGCGGTGCGGCAAGAGATCATTCTGAAGAGTTGGTGCTGACGAGTTCATTCTGACGAGGTGAGCGGATGGCGACGGTGCGCATTGGCATGATCGGGTCGGGCTATATGGGACTGACATACGCGGAGGCGATTGCTCGCCATGTAAAGGGTGCGGCGCTTGGAGCTGTAGCGGGCGGCTCACGCGCGCCGGAGCTGGCGGCAAGCTATAACGTCCCCGCAGAGTCCAGCGTTAATGCCCTGCTGGAACGCGCGGATATCGATGCGGTGATCATCACCAGTCCTGACCAGAACCACTGCGAGCAGACCCTCCAGGCGGCCGCCAAGGGCAAACACGTGTTGGTCGAAAAGCCCATGGCACCAACGGTGAAGCAGTGCGACTCGATGGTCGCGGCATGCAACAAGGCAGGCGTGAATCTGGCGGTGGTGAAAACGGAACGGTACCGCACGCTCACAAAACGCGCCAAGCAACTGATCGACGACGGTGCCATCGGCAAAATCCGCATGCTCCGTACTGTTTCCGTTTATCCGCTGAGCCTTGGTTCGTTCATTCTTGACAGCCGGCCGTTTTATAAAGATCCCGCAAGCGGCGGACTGTTCATGAGCATTGCGTCGCACAACGCGGATTTTCTCTTCTGGCTGAGCGGGTTGCCGGCCAAGCAGGTTTACGCGCAAGCGAATACCTACAGCGATCTAGGCGTTCCAGAGCAGAGCGTGATGGCGCAGATTCGATTTGCGGACGGAGTGATGGGTGATATGTGGATATCATCGGAATTGCCGCAACCGAGCTTTCCGGATGCCGAGGTGCGCTTTCAGGTGGTGGGCTCGAAGGGTCTGCTGGATTTCGAGAATTACGGGTTTCTGGACGTCACCCGCGGCGAGAAGTGGGAGCGGGACTTCGTACCCCAGAAGTTCGATTACTTGAACGATCCCAAGTCGCCGATACGGCTGGAACCGCACATCGGAGTGGTGCAGGAATTCGTCGATAGCATCGTGGAAAAGCGTGCACCGCAGGTAGGGGGAGCCGCCGGACGCGCGGCGGTGGAAATATGCGAGGCTTGCCAGATTTCCGCGCGCGAGGGCCGAGCGGTGGATCTGCCGCTGCGCTAGACCCCTGCCGCGAGGCTAACCTTAGCGGCGGCCTGCAAAGCAAATTCAATGTCCTGGTCGGAATGTGCCGCGGAGATGTACCAGCGGCCATCGGGCAGGGCGAGCACTCCTTCGTCGAGGAGCGCGAGGACAAAATCGCGGTACTGCGCTGGATCCGAGGCGAGCGTCTCGCGGTAGTTGGTGGCCTGGTTTTCCCGGAACGAAAGCTGGAAAACGGGGCCGCCTCCCGACGTAACCACCTTGAATCCACGATCGCGAAGCAGCTTTTCAAGGCCGAGCCGGAGGCGCTCCCCGCGCTTCCATAAACCATCGAAGATGGTGTGGCGATCGCGTGAAAGAATATCCAACGTCGTTTTGGCGGCCGCAAGCGCGATTGGGTTTCCGTTGAGCGTACCCGCGTGGACCACTTTTCCGGAGGCGATAAGCTCCATAAAATCGCGCCTTCCGGCGAGCGCGCTGACGGCCACACCACCCCCCAGGGCCTTTGCGTAGGTGGCGAGGTCGGGGGTAACGCCATAGTGCCCCTGTGCGCCCGCGAGGTGCAGTCGAAAGCCAGTGATCACCTCGTCGAAGATGAGCAGAGCTCCGTATTGGCGGGTGATCCTGCGAAGAAACTCAAGGAACCCGGGATTGGGCGGGATGCAGCCGCTGTTACACAGCACGGGTTCGCAGATTACCGCGGAGATTTCGGCCGCGTGGCTGGCGAAGATTCCTTCGACGGACTGAGGGTCGTTCCAAGCCGCGACGAGAACATCGGTGTGAGCCCTTTGTCCTGCGCCCGCGCCCACCGGCGCTCCATTAGCGGATAGGATTTCCGCAGCGGTTGGGTGATAGCTGACCAGGACGCTGTCGTCCCAGCCATGATAGTGGCCCTCGAACTTCACGAATTTTTGACGCCCCGTGGCGGCGCGTGCCAGGCGCAGCGCTACCTGAACAATTTCCGTGCCGCTGTTTGCAAAACAGACCAAGTCACAGCAAGGTATCGTTTCAACCATTCGCTCAGCAACCTGGAATTCGAGATCGTGTTGGGCCCCGTAAGTGAAACCATTTCTCAAGTGTTCGGTGATCGCGTCCACCAGCTCCGCCGGCGACTGGCCGAGAATCAGCGGTCCCCAGGCAAGACCGAAGTCGCAATACTCATTCCCGTCGACATCGATGGCCTGGCAGCGGTATCCCCGTTGGAAGTAGAGCGGGTAAGGGCGGGCGCTGCGGCGAAGTCCGCTGGAGACGCCACCAGCGAGGGATCGCTGCGCGCGGGTAAAACGTTCAAAAGATCCTGGGGTTTTCGCGCGAACCCGTTCTTCTCGCTGTTTCGCACCAAAAAATTCGTTGGCCATGGTCGGCGAATCTCCGTTGCTTGATGGCCGCGTGGAGAAGCACGGCGTGGGACAAGAAATCAAAAACTAACAGCAACGGCGACTCGCTAGAAAATCAAATCGAGCTGACCGATTTGCCTGGGAATAAAACCCTTCTTGAGTTGCTCGAGGGCGACATCGATGTGGCGCTGTCCGCCGCGCAGCGTGAACAAACCGTGCCCCGGAAACAATGCTTCAACCCCTAGATTGCTTAACTTCCGCAAATCGGCTCGGTAGCCGCTCATTCCCGACCCCTCGGCATTGATAACGCCCAGCACCCCTCCGTAGAAAATCACGTCGGCGGAAAACAGAGCGGGTCCGCCATCGATTTCCGTGAGGAAACATGAGGAATCCTCGCTGTGGCCGCGCACCCGAATCACTTTCCAGGGCAAACCTCCCGCTTCAAATTGCTCGCCGTCGCTGAAAGACTTATCCACCTCACATGGGGTGAATCGGAAATCCGGGGGATAGACGCCCTGGCTGCGAGCCAGCCGCAGCCCGCTGACCTCTTCGTCGCCTTGCTCAAGAATCCGACGGGTATATTTGGTGGTGATTACCCTGCATTTGGTCTTCGACCGAATGGAAGCAGCGCCGCCACAGTGGTCGAGATGTCCATGGGTTACGAGCAAAGTCTCCACGTGGTCTGAGTCAAGATCCGAGCGGAGATTCGCCAGCAGGGCGTTGGTGTGGGTGCCCGCGCCGGAGTCGACGAGCACGATTCCGGCGGGACCGCGAAGCGCGTAAACGTGGCAATCCAAGGGACCGGAGATTCCATACTGGAAGCTAGCCACGAGTGCGATAGATGAACTAACGCGCATGAAGAGCCAGGTATCCTTTGAAGAAGGAGAAGATAATCGCGACTAGACAAAGTAGCACAGCGCCGCTATTCTGTCGACGGTCGACAGCATGAAACGGGCGGGAAACGGCTCCCGTATCGAATTCTCTGCGCGCGACACGTGATCCACTACGAACGTCCAAGGTGCAGACGTGCCAGGTAGCGGCGGCCTCATGGATCAAGCCTCAACCAGCGAATGAGCGCAACCATCACAGTCGAGTCAACCGGACTAGTTTATCGGAATCCAGCGCCGCACCTGCGCAGTGTGGTGGCGTACCATCCGTCATTAGCCATCATCGGCGAAAAGGAACTGATCGCCACCTTCGATATCGGCGAAGCCATCGAGTCGCTCGACTATCACACCGTGCTCAGCCGATCGCAGGACGGCGGTGCTACCTGGAGCTTCGAAGGGCCGCTGATCAAAGCGCCGCCGTCGCGGACCTCGCACACCGCGCGCACCAGTCGCATGTCCGACGGGTCCCTAGTGGGACTCGCCGCGATTTTCCATCGCGATATTCCGGATGCCGGGCTGATCAATCGAGCGACATTCGGATTTGTGCCGATGGACCTTTGCTTGATGCGCTCGTTCGACGCCGGGAAAACCTGGACAACGCCCAGGCAACTAAAGCTTCCGCTGGTCGGGCCTTCCTGGGAAATCTGCCACTCCATTCTCGAGTTGCGCAGCGGCCGCTGGCTGCTTCCCACGGCAACGTGGAGGGGATGGAACGGTGAGAATCCGTCGGGCGAGCAGACCGTGGCATTCATCAGCGACGATCGCGGCGTTTCCTGGGACAAGTTCGGGCGAATTTTCGACGGGCGCGAAGACCGGCGCTCGCGACTCGAAGTATCGGTGGTCGAACTTCCCGATGGCCGGATTTTAGCTGTCGGCTGGGTGCATGATCCCGAGACATGTACTAATTTCCCCACGGAATACTGCCTCAGCAACGACAACGGGGATGGTTTCAGCGCACCTTCGCAGACCGGAATCGAGGCGGAAACATGCAAGTTGCTGGTCCTGACCGACGGGCGTATTTTTTGCGCGTATCGGCGGACGGACCGGCCCGGATTATGGGGAAGACTTGCGGAAATCCAGGGCTCGCGTTGGGTCAACCTGGCGGAAGAGCCGCTGTGGCAGGGCGCGGGCGGCGTCACAACCGCAACCGGAAATTCGGCGGACGGCCTGAGCTCGCTGAAATTCGGGTATCCGAGTCTGCAGAAACTGGGGAACGGAGAAGTGCTACTGCTGTTTTGGTGCCAGGAATCGTGCGTGACGAACATTCGCTGGATGAAAATCAAAGTCCGGTGAAATTCGAGACCAATGGAAGTAACGTGAATGAAGCAAGCGTCGAGTTCGGCCGCAACGTAATTTGAACCTCGCTGGTGAGGTCTAAGATGACGAGATCGTGCAAGAAAGCCCATGGCGAAAAATTCCAAGTGGATTTGAGGAATCAATGACGGACAAAAGGCTCAGAGGCGCGGTTCCACCAATTGGCACTCCCCTTACCACCGGCGACCGCGTGGATGAAGCCGGTCTTCGGCGGCTAACGCAGTACTTGCTGCAGGCGGGAGTGGCGGGCATCCTGGCCAACGGAACGATGGGCGGGTTCGCATTTTTGACCGACGAAGAGCAGCTTCGAGCGGTTTCGATCATCGTCGATGAGGTGAACGGCGCGATCCCGGTGATCGGCGGCGTTGGCGAAACGAGCACCAGCCGCGCGGTTCGAAAAGCGAAGCAAATCAGCGAATGTGGCGTCTCCCATTTGTCAGTCCTATCTCCTTACTATTTCTTTGCCACTCAGGCGCATCTCATCGCCTTCTTCTCGGAGGTGGCGTCCGCGGTCGACTTGCCGATCTTCCTTTACGACAATCCGGTGATGACCAAAAATTCGATTCATCCAGAGACGGTGGCCGAATTGCGGCGCACCATCCCCAGAATCGTGGGAATCAAGGTAAGCAATCAGGACTGCGTGAACCTACAATCGTTGCTGAATCTGATGGGTGGAGATGAAGAATTTTCAGTACTCACGGGCAGCGAGTTTCTAATTGTCGTCGGACTGCAGATGGGGTGCTCGGGATTCGTCGGCGGACTACATAATCTTTGCCCGCATCTGGCGGTCGCTCTCTACAATGCGTTTACCGAAGGGCGCATCGATGCGGCCAGAAAACTCCAGCTGGACATAATTCAAGCCTGGCAACTCTTCAAATATGGAAGTATCTGGGGCGCGTTTGACGAAGCTTTGCGCTACCTGCAGATTGCGGAGCGCGCTACTGGAGCTCCGTACATTTCCAGCCTGACCAGCGAGGAAACGGTCAAGGTGCACGAGATCCTGGATCGGTACGTTATTCCTTACGTCGTCCCGCCGCTGATTCGGTAGCGAGCGACTCGTCCTTCGCCCAAAGGCTGGAATAACGCGCAGGTTCGGGCCAGCGACGTGAAAGATGCGCCATCATAACCGCTTCCGCGGTCTGCTCGGACTTCCCGACGACGAAATCGAACATCGGCCGGTGCGTATCGAGCACCAGGCTTTGCGTTTCCGTTTGCACGAAGGTCACCATGCGATGGGCGAAGAGCGGAGCGGTGAGGCTGGTGAGGGTCTTTTCGAGATATTCGTTTCCGGTAGAACTCCAGATGGTGCGATGGAATTCCACATCCAGACGCACCGACTCGTTGGTGGGAGCAGGTTTAGCGTCTTCAATTTGCTTCATGAGCTGGCCGAGTTTCTTTACCTTCTGCGGGGTGATGTTGGTCCGGGCAAGGCGCAGGGCCTCCGATTCTAAAACCAAGCGCAGGCTGTTAATCTTCTGCACGTCATCTTTTCCCAAACTGACCACAAACATACCGCGCCGCGGGATGTTCTGCACCAATCCTTGCTCCTGCAATTGCTGAAGCGCTTCGCGAATGGGCGCCCGACTGATTCGAAGCTGTTGGGATAGCGAACTCTCATTCAGGCGCTCGCCGGGTTTGATTTTCCCGGACATGATTCGGTCCGTGAGTAGTTCGACGGCTTGGTCTTTGAAGCTGGCGTGACCGCGGATCGGACTAAATAGCGCCTGTACCTTGCCCATCGCTGTCGCTCCTGTACACTGTCGACAGCATAAGGGTGGAATGGTTGACGCGTCAACGTCGCCCAAAGATGCCGAGAGACGGAGTGAGCCGGATCGTTGATTGTTCGCAAAGATTGATCGCTGTCGCAGCGTTGCTTTTCTGTGCGTCCACGAACGCTCGCGCGGCAATCGATAAGTGCACGGAACTCACGAAGCTGACGTTTCCGAACGCAGCGATCAGCGTGGCTGAAACGGCCCAGCCAGGCTCTTTCGTTCCTGCGGACCACGCCGCCGCCGATTCTGAATCCCAAGCGTTCAAAAGTATGCCCGCGTTTTGTCGTGTTGCGCTAGATCTCCGCCCCAGCCCCGATTCGGACATCAAGGTTGAAGTTTGGATGCCTGCGTCCGGCTGGAATGGGAAATTGCAAGGCCAGGGGAACGGCGGTTTCGCCGGGTCCATCGATTATTTCGCGATGGCTCTGGCGATTCGTGCGGGTTATGCAACGGCGGCTACGGACACCGGCCACACCGGAGGTGATACCGATGCAAGATGGGCGCTGGGGCATCCGGAAAAATTGATTGATTACGGCTATCGCGCAATCCATGAGATGACCGTGAAGGCCAAGGAGATTATCGCTGCTTACTATGACCGTACTCCCCGGGACTCGTATTTTTGCAGCTGTTCCAATGGTGGACGCGAAGCGCTTATGGAAGCGCAGAGATTTCCGACCGATTACAACGGGATTATTGCGGGCGCTTCTGCCAACAACTGGACTCATAACTTCGCAGCTTTTGCCTGGGATGCGCTGGCACTCACCGAAACTGCTGGGTCGATTATTGCGGCGTCAAAACTCACGGCGGTTGCTTCTGGCGTGTTGGCTGCGTGCGATGGCCAGGAAGGCGTGAAGGATCATTTGCTCAACGACCCGAGGAGTTGCCGATTCGATCCGGCGGTGCTGCGATGTGGAGAAACAGAAAGCGATCGCTGTCTGACCCAGCCGCAGATCGGCGCATTAAAGAAAATCTATGCCGGCGCGAAGACGTCGGATGGCCGGCAACTCTACCCAGGATTCGAGCCGGGGGGAGAGTTGGGTCCGGGAGGCTGGGAACATTGGCTGCTGGGGAAACCGGGAGGCCGGCAATTGGAATATGCCAACTCCTTCTATCAAAACCTGGTTCTGGGCAATCCAAATTGGGATTACCGCACGATGGATTTTGATGGCGATACAAAACTTGCGGACCAGCGCACCGCGGCAATTATTAATGCCACTGATCCAAACCTCGACGCTTTCCGCAAGGCCGGAGGAAAGTTGATCATGTACCACGGCTGGAGCGATGGGGCTGTCGCTCCCCGAAACACGATCGATTACTACGACCAGGTGGCCGCGCGCATGGGGCGAGGAACCGAGGATTTTCTGCGGTTGTACATGGTGCCGGGACTACAACACTGTGAGGGCGGCGCCGGGGCGGTAACGTTTGGTCAACTCCACGACGAGACACCCGATCCGGAACATAGCATTTACGCCGCTCTGGAGGGCTGGGTGGAAAAGAACAAGCTTCCGGAAACGATCATCGCTACAAAATATGAAAATGATTCCGGCCGGGGCTCGCGTGTTCTGTTTACCCGGCCTTTGTGCGCGTACCCCAAGAAACCGATGTACCGTGGTTCGGGAGATGTGAACGACGGCAAGAATTTTTCGTGCCAGTAGCAATTCTTTTGGCGAGCGACAACCCTGCCAGAAAGTCAGAATGGATCTACCAGTTGGCCGGCGGCATCGACCCGCACCAGCCGATTCGGACTGGCAGCGAATTCCGCCCATGGCTTCAAAACGTGCTTAGGCCGCACTTGAGGATTGGCTGGAAATTCGGGCCAATAGCCTTTGCAGTAGGCTTCGATCGAAGCGGCGCCAGTGTGTCGAAGATCGTTAAGTGAATCCGCCGAGTTGGCCGCGCAATGGGGCGTGATGATCACGTTGTTTAGCGCGCGCAACGGACTCGAGGCCGGCAGCGGCTCAACTTCGGCTACGTCCAGCGCCGCGCCGGCAATCTGCTTGTCGGTCAGGGCGACGACCAAGGCGGCCTCGTCGATCACCGGGCCACGGCTCGTATTCACGAGGAAGCTGGTCGGCTTCATCAATTCCAGCAACCGCGGTCCGATCAAGTGACGGGTCTCTTTGGTGAGCGGAGTATGGACGGAGATGAAGTCCGATTCCGCGAACAGCTTTTCCATGCTTACCAGCGCGGTGCCGTGAGCTTTCGCGGTCTGCTCGTCGATGAACGGATCGCTCGTCGAAATGGTCATGCCGAACCCTTTCATCTTCTGCGCCACCAGGCGCGCAATTCTGCCAAAACCGACAAGGCCCAGGACACGGTTCCTGATTCGACGGAGAGGAGGAAGGAGAGGCAGACCAGCCCAGCCTTCGCGATGGACGTGATCGTTGAACTGCACCACTTTGCGCGCCAAACACAGTATCAGTGCTACTGCGTGATCGGACACTTCCTCCACGCAGAAGTACGGAGCATGGCAGACGATGATTCCGCGTTCCGTGGCCGCGGAAACATCGACGTTATCGAGCCCCACGCTATATTTGACGATCAGGCGGCAGTCGTTCAGACCATCGATTACCGTTGCGGATAGGGGGGTGTTGGGATGTTCGAGGACGACCACTTCGCAACCATCGCACGCCTGAATGATCTCGGGCTCAGTTCGGAGGGTAGCCAAGATGAGGGATGAACCCAAAGCGCGGACAAGGCGATCCTCAAAGTAATAACCTCGAGTTGGCTTGAAATAGCTATCGATATTGATGATTTTCATGGGATGGTGAGGTTTATCTGTCGACTGCCGACAGAATAGAACTACCTGTCTTTTCGCTCTGTGTCAATTGATTCCACGGTTTTCACCGCCTTCGTTCCTCCGCCCAACGCGCCCATGCGAACCCAGAACCTGAGAGTATACTCACTTGCCGCGTCGGCGGGCGGGATGTTCGGAGTCACCTGCGAGTCACGATTCCCTGCGTCTCGCGGAACCCGCGTGGGGCGGGAAAAGAACTAAGGGTTGCAGCGTCATCTGTCGACAGTCGACCGATTCGGTGGTATAAACGGGCCCCTATGCAACACAGCTTCACTTTCGTCTCCTGGCTAGTTCTCGGCGGCTACATCCTCACCGTCGCCACCGTGGGCAGTTTGTTCTATCGAAAGAAGTCTTCCGCCTCGGATTATTTCCTGGGCGGCCGCGCCATCGGCTTTATTCCCGTCGCCATTTCCCTAGTGGCAGCGGACATGAGCGCGATTAGCTACATGGGTATCCCGGCATGGGGTTTTGGCCACAACCTGGAATTGTTCCTGCAAACTGTCGTCTTTCTGCTAGTGGTCCCGATCGTGATGTATCTCTTCCTTCCGTTCTACTCTCGCTTTCAGTTCTACACCGGGTACGAATACCTGGAACGACGGTTTGATCTGAAGACTCGCCTCTTAGGAAGCGCGCTGTTTTTGTTGACGCGTGGCGGTCACGTAGCGATCGTGATTTATGCGCCGTCGATGGTGTTGTCACTGCTCACGGGAGTCTCGCTGACGGCTTGCATTCTGGTGATGGGGACGATCACCACCCTGTACACAACTTTGGGAGGCATGAAGGCGGTCATCTGGACCGACGTGCTGCAGTTCTCGATCCTGGTGACGGGAGTGATCACGGTTTTCTGGATGTCGCTCGGCCGCATACCTGGCCATATTGCGGGGTTTATGCAGGTAGCGGCAGCGAACGGGCGCTTCCATACCTTTAATTGGACTACGAATCCCAACGACCTTACCAGCGTTTGGGCGATGGTCCTGGGCGGCGGAACTCTGATCCTCTCGACGATGGGAACGGATCAAGCATACTTGCAGCGATACTTCGCCACGAAATCGCTGCGCGAAGGGCGCAAATCGGTTTTGCTCGATGGGCTGATCGTGGTGCCGGTGGGTTTTCTGCTATTCCTGCTGGGGACGGCCCTGTTCGTCTTCTACCAGTTCAATCCGAGCCATCTGGCTGGCCTGCCAAATGTGGATGTGATTCTGCCCTTCTTCGTGGTTCATGAGTTGCCCGCGGTTCTGTCGGGCTTCGTGATCGCCTCGATTTTTGCCGCTTCGATGGCGGTAATGAGCGCAGGAATAAACTCGTTGACTACGGTGACCGCAGTGGATTTTTACCAGCGATTGCTACAGAAAGACAATGCCGATCCGCATATGGTCCTGGTGGGAAGATTGGGAACGGTTGGGTGGGGAATCGCCGCCACGATCGGAGCTCTTTTTGCAGGGCGTTTAGGGCCGCTCACGAATGCGTTTAATAAGATCAACAGCTATCTAGGCGGACCGATTCTGGGTATCTTTCTGTTGGGAATGTTGACGCGCAGGGCCAAGGGTACTGCCACCGTCAGCGCGGCATTCATCGGGGTGATGACAGTGGCTGTGCTGGGATGGAAAACTGATTTCTCGTTTTATTATTTCTCGGTCGTTGGAGTGGTGGTCACCTTCGTCGCTGGGTATTTATTGAGCTTGTTTGGTCCGGCAAACGACCCGGAAACACTGCGCGGCCTGGTGCACGGACTGGATCCTTTGAAAACGGATGTCCAACCGCAGTGATGCCCCACGTGCGACATGGAATGGAACACTGGCCAGGCGCCAGTTCCCCGGTCGCGCTGCATTTGGGTTCGTTTACGGAACCTCGATCCCACAAGATAATCGGATGCGTGGATAAATGAAGAAGAAAACAAAAGTCTCGGCGCTAAACCTTGCGGAATTCGAGGCCCTCGCCAGGAAGCGGCTGGCGAAGGATGCGTTTGAAGCGCTGTCCGGCGGAGCCGACGACGAAGTAACATTAGAGCAAAACATTGCTGCGTTCCGGCGCATTGCCGTAGTTCCTCGAGTTCTCCGCGACGTCACCAACCGGAAAACCAATACAACAATCCTAGGGCAAGAGATAGCGTTCCCGGTGCTGCTGGCCCCGATCGCATGCCTTCGGCGTTTTCATCCCGAGGGCGAACTTGCGGTGGTCCGCGCCGCAGCCAGCGCAGGGACCATTTGTATGGTGAGCACAGGCGCCTGTTATGGTTTCGAGGAAATCGCCAAGAGCGCTAAGGGACCCATCTGGCTTCAGTTGTACGCGTATCGTGACAAAGGCATTACCCAGGGCCTGATTCAGCGAGCCGAAGCGGCCGGTTACAAAGCGATCTGTGTGACGGTGGATGTGCCGGTGAGTGGCCGGCGAGAACGAGATTACCGCAATCAATACTACTATCCGCGAAAGATGCTCTACAGAAATCTGAAAGGACTGGGAATCAAGGGGCTAACGCCTCGTCTAGATGACGAGCAATTACATGAGATTTCCCGTCGTGAACTTACCGTCGCACTCACCTGGGATTACCTGAATTGGCTCACGAGCGTGACCAAACTTCCGGTGCTGCTGAAGGGCATACTCGCAACCGACGACGCCCGCCGCGCGGTTGATAGCGGCATGGCGGGAATTGTGGTGTCGAATCATGGCGGTCGCCAACTCGACGGCGCCCCCGCCTCAATAGACGTTTTGCACGACATTGTTACCGCGGTTGATGGCCGGCTCGAAGTGCTGCTCGACAGCGGAGTGCGACGAGGGACCGATGTGCTGCGAGCCCTCGCATGGGGCGCCAAAGCCGTCCTTCTTGGTAGGCCGTACGCCTGGGCGCTAGCCGTGCAGGGAGAAAAAGGCGTCCGCCGCGCGTTGGAAATGTTGCGCGAAGAATTTGACACCGCTATGGCCCTGGCAGGGTGTTCTGGGGTGGGCGAAATCGATGCCAGCCTGATCCTGAACCGCTGAGCGCGCTGCCGAGTTGGTCAGCTAACTGGTCTGCTACAGTAGGTCTTTGGCAGCCGACCGTCCGGTAATCATTCCGAACATTCCCGCCCCTTTGGACCCTATGCCGCGGCATTTGCGCGAGACAGCGAAATGCGGAATAAGGCCGTATCCGGCGGTTCGGACGATGAAACGGCTTGACAGCGAAAGTGGAATCCGGCATAACTGTCGGCAGTCGACAGATGCCTAGCCCGGCATTTCCGCCGCCAGGATCTGTAGGGGGTACTTCATGCGTCTTGCAAAGCTCTTGGTGCTCGTGGTCACTATGCTGGTCGCGGTCACGGTATGGGGCAGCGAGGTGGGGTCTATTTCGGGGGTGGTGACGGACCCATCGGGGGCCGTGGTACCAAGGACGACCGTGAACATCACCAACGTGGACACCGGCGTGGTCCGGACAGTGACCACGAATGATGAAGGGATCTATTCATTTCTCGCCCTCCCGGTTGGCCGGTACACGCTTTCGGTCGCCGCTACGGGCTTCGGAAAATACGAGCAAACCGGGATCGTTCTGAATACCGACGATCAGCTGCACTTCGATGTGAACCTGAAAGTGGGCACGGTAACCCACTCCGTTGAAGTCACGTCGGACGCGGTGCGCGTCGAGACTGCCAACACCCAATTGGGCGACGTGATCAGCGGTCAGCAAATGGAAAATATTCCCTTGAACGGACGCGAGTACACCGACTTGTTGAGCCTGCAGCCCGGGGTGGCTCCGCAAGCCTCCACCCAGACCGCGGGATACTCACAGTATTTCGGAACCACAGCGTCCGGAAGTATTTCCGTCAGCGGTCAGCGCGAGACATCCAACGGCTTTTACGTCAACGGGACTAGCGTCAACGATACGTTGAACAACGGCACTACGGTGGTACCGAATCTTGATTCCATCGCGGAGTTTCGAATCCTCACCTCCAATTTCGACGCCGAATACGGCGACTATAGCGGGGGACTGGTCACGGTGGTGACTAAGTCAGGTACCAACACCCTTCATGGTGACGGCTTCGATTACCTTCGCAACACAGATCTCGATGCCCGCAGCTTCTTCGATGCCGGCCGGAACGCGTTTCAGCAGAACCAATTTGGCGGCACGTTGGGAGGTCCCATCCGCCGCGACAAGGTTTTCTTCTTTACCGATTACCAAGGAACTCGAAGCAACATCGGCCAAGCTACCGGCGCAATTCCAGTTCCCTCGGTAGCCGAACGGGGCGGGGACTTTTCGGCCGTCGCGGCGTCTTCTTTCACCGGCACCGTAAACGGAGCTTACTTCGCGAACCTGTTGTCAGGCGAGTTGGGTTATCCGGTCACCAATGGCGAGCCATACTACACGCCCGGTTGTGCCAGCCCGTCCGCCTGTGTGTTTCCGAATGGAATCATTCCGCAATCCGCCATTTCCACTCCGGCGGCGGCGCTGCTGAAGTACATCCCTTTGCCCACGGCAGGCTCGGAATTTGTATCCAACGCCAACGTCTTCCATACGCGGGACGATCTCTTCAGCGGCCGGATCGATGTAAACGCCGATCGTTGGGGGACGATCTCGGCGTACTATTTCTTCGATGACGACGCCATCCACAAACCCTTTGGCGCAAACGCCGTTCCCGGATTCCCGACCCTGGACGGCGGCCGCTCCCAGTTGTATACGCTCAGCGACACTAAGAGTCTCGGTCCCACCGCTCTGAATGAATTCCACCTGGCTTTCAACCGTCACGTCGCGCACAACAATGAGCCACTCGCGGGACTGGCCACCCTATCCAGCCTGGGTTTTAACGAAAATCAACCGGGGGGAATCGTCAGTGAAGCGGGATCCGAACAAGGCGTTCCCTCCATCAGCCTCAACGCATTTGGTATCGGGAACCCGATCGTGGCCTATAACCGGTACGAAAATACCCCTTCAGTGGCGGACAATTTTTCGAAAGTCCTTGGGCGTCATACCATCAAGTTTGGCGGCACTTACATGTTTAATGACTTCATCGAACCTATTCCGCTCGCGGTTGCCAACGGAGCATTTACTTTTAGCGGTACGGAAACGGGGCTCGACTTCGCTGATTTCTTGATTGGCGCTCCTACCATCTTTTTCCAAGAGGCCGGATTCGAGTACAACAATCGGCGAAGTTATGTGGGCACCTACGTTGAGGATAGCTGGCGCGTGCGGCATGATTTCACCCTGAACTATGGCGTGCGTTGGGACGTCATACAGCCATGGTATGAGGCTCGTAACCAGACCTCCACGATGGTTGCGGGTGTGCAGTCCACCGTTCAACCAGGCGCTCCCCTCGGTTACCTTTTCCCAGGCGATTACGTTCCCGGCTACGGCAAGATTCCTCGGGGCATCGCTAAGACGCAGTATCGAAATTTCGGGCCGCGTGTGGGTTTTGCTTGGGCTCCCTCGTTCAGTGGTGTTCTGGGGAAAGTGCTAGGCGGCGCAGACAGGTTCAGCGTTCGCGGAGGTTGGGGAATGTTCTATCAGAACGGAGAAGGGCAGCAGGCGCTCGATGAAACCGGCGAGGCGCCCTTTGACGTATTCTACGCGTCTCCTCTGCCCCCGCTGTTCGCCTCTCCATACACGGATCGCACCGATGGCGCAATGCATGCCCCTTTCCCGTTCAGCACCACGAATTTCGACTGGCCCCTCGAGCTCCCCCTTGGCGGATATCCTGTAGTCCCAATCGGCCAGCTCGTGCCATATGTCGAGTCTTACAATTTGACCCTGCAACGGCAGATGGGTACAAACACGATCCTCTCGCTCGGATACGTAGGCAATCAGGGCCATCACTTACTGACCCAGATCGCCAACAACCCAGGCAATCCTCAGCTGTGTCTGAGCCTCAGCCAACCCAGTGAAGTGGCTCCTGGGAGTCCGACGTGCGGGCCATTTCTCGAGAACCAGGTGTACACCGCTGCGGATGGCACCGTATACAACAGCACCCGCCAGCCCTTCGGTGGTGATTACGCCGACAACTTCGCCTTTGAGTCGCGCGCCAACTCGGCGTACAACGCGCTGCAATTGAGTTTGCGGCACACTTCTCATCGCCTGACGTTGTTCGCCGGATATACCTACAGCAAGTCTTTGGACAACACATCCAATCTCCAGGATAAGCCGCCCAACCCTCTCAATCTAGGGCTGAGCAGAGGTCTCTCGAGCTTTGACAACACTCACAACTTTGTCGTCAGCTACGTCTACGCTTTGCCTTTCGACCAATTGGCAGACGGGCGCTGGCCGCGCCTCACCTCGGGTTGGCGGTTGGCAGGAGTTACTCGCTTCACCACTGGGTTCCCGATCGTCATGTATGAAGAAGACGATCATTCCCTGGAGGGTAGCGGCCTGAACGCGGACACCCCCGACTTCCTGGGAGGAAACTTGGACCGGATGAACCCGCGCCAAGCCAACATCACTACCGGCGTTCCGTACTTCAACACCGCGCTGTTCGTCCCGTCGGCGATCGGATCTGAAGGCACCGCGAATCGCGCCTTTTTCCACGGACCTGGTTTTAACAACTGGGACATGTCCATACTGAAAGACGTCAAGCTGACCGAGCGCACCAGCCTCGAGTTCCGGGGAGAATTCTTTAACATCTTCAACCACGCTCAATTTATCAACCCCAGCGGCAACCTAACCGCCGGGCCATCGGTGTTTGGATTGATCGATGCCGCGGGTCCGGGACGAATTGGGCAGGTGGTGGCCAAAGTTATCTTCTGAAGTCGCCCGCGGAAAGGCATTGGCCAGCAACGTCGATCTCCGCATCCGCCTCGTCGGCGGTTACGGTGCCCATCAACTCTTTGGCCACTAGTGTAGCGCGACTGCTTCCCGGTAAAAGCCAAACAGCTACTTAACGTTTACTCCACCGCGATTGACGGCGCGCGCCCGCTCGCAATGACTGGGTATCAAGGGAATGTTCTTCCTTTTTCGACCAGCAAACCATCTCGACAGAGGAAAAGAGGAACAACGATGACGAATTCACAAGAACGTGTGAGTGGGGCCGGTCCACTCCACAGCGCAGTGCATACCCCGGGTAAACTCCTCCTAAATCAACCCGGTCAGGTCAGAACGGCATGGTTTTGTTAGCAAGTTTGTTAGCAGGTTTACCAGACCCCTATAAAATCATGCGCTTAATCCGTGTAGGTGGAGGTCTCGTGGACCTCCACCCAGGACGAGACGGAGGAGTTATGGCGTGGCCAAGAACCACACAAAACAAATAGGTTGGAGGCGCGGGTGGGAGTCGAACCCACGAATGGAGGTCTTGCAGACCCATTCGAAACGTTAAGTAGCTTATTTTCCCATGCGATTCCGTCGGTATTGGTATTTGCACTTGGACCATCACCGACGCCAGTTCAACTGCTAGGGAATGAGGTCATCTTACGCAAGCGGAAGCTCACGATTCTTGCTCGCGAAACGAGACGCAATCTGGGCCGAGGTCAGCGAACAATCGTCGGATATCGCTGGCCGTCCTGCGCTTCGGCTGGTCCTTCACTGAGCTGAATGCCTCTTTGGATCACCCCCGGAAACCACGCCAGCGGTCAGGGCTGGTCAGATTTGGGCCATGCCGCCGTCGACAAAGAGTTCGATGCCCGTGACGTAGCTGCTTTCGTCGGATGCAAGGAAAGTGACCACTTTGGCGACTTCGTCCAAGGTCCCGGTGCGACCGAGGGGTATGTTGACCACGGCGCTGTCTGCGTATTGTTTGATTTGTTCGTCAGTCAGGCCCAGGGAATTGCGGTAGCCCGGAGAAGGAATCACGCCAGGACTCACAGCGTTCACGCGGATTTTGCGATCCTTGAGATCCGAGGTGAAAGTGCGGGCGAAGGACCTCACCGCCGCTTTGGATGCGCTGTATACACTGAGCGCGGGCGACCCTGTGACGGAAACGATCGACGCATTCAGAATGACGGAGCTTCCATCCTTTAGCAGCGGCAGGGCCTTTTGTACGGTGAACAGTAGGCCTTTGACGTTGGCGTTGAATGTCTTGTCGAAATGCTTCTCGGTGATTGTGCCGAGGGGGGCAAATTCCCCAGTGCCGGCATTGGCGAAGAGAATGTCGATATGCCCCTTCTCCTGCTTTACGGTGTCGTATAACCGGTCAAGATCGGCGAGATTGGAAACGTCGCCCTGCACCGCGGTAACGGTTTTGCCGATCAGTTTCGCTGCCGCGTCGAGTTCGTTTTGACGACGGCCCGTGATAAAGACGTACGCGCCCTCGGTAACGAACCGCTGCGCCGTGGCGAGACCGATTCCGCTATTGCCTCCCGTGATGACCGCTACTTTTCCTTCCAGTTTGGTCATGACCTTTCTCCTCTCTGGTTTGCTGTCAGGCGAGATTTCTGTACCATGCGGTATAGATGTCGCGGCGGGTGAATGGTTGCAACAATTATGTATCGGTTGGTACAGAACGAGCATCAAAGATGGGTATGAAACATAACAAACCCTCAGGACGGATGGGACGTCCCCGCTCCTTCGATGTCGACAGAGGCCTGGACCGTGCGTTGCGGGTGTTCTGGCGGAAAGGATATGAGGGCACGTCTTTGTCGGACCTGACCAAAGCTGTGGGCGTAAACCGTCCGAGCCTCTATGCCGCCTTCGGCGATAAGAAAGCGCTGTTCCGCAAGGCGCTCGATCGTTACTTGACCGGGCCGGCGGGCTACACCCAAGAAGCATTGAAGGAACCGACCGCCCGCGCGGTGATTGAACGATTGTTGCAGGGCGCCGCCGATTTGAACACAGCGCCGCGCAATCCGGGCGGATGCCTCATGGTGCAGGGTGCGCTTGTCTGTGGCGAGGAGGGCGATTCTATCCGGCAGGAACTAATTGCGTGCCGCGCGGCGGGTGAGGCTGCATTGCGCCGGCGCTTCCAACGCGCGAAATCAGAAGGTGACCTTCCGGCCGGTACAGATCCAGCTGATCTTGCGCGCTACCTGGCAACGATCATCTACGGAATGGCAGTCCAGGCAGCGGGCGGAGCAAGCCGCGATACACTGCAACACGTAGTGGAGATGGCGTTGCGAACTCTACCGCTGTGAGACAGCGCATGTTCACTTGTGCTCGAAGTAGCAATCAGTTCGGCACTAGATGTCGCCGCGATTGTCCCGGAATGGCTCTATACGAAACAGGAACCAGCGATACTCTCCATCGTACCGGCGTAGGCGTGCTTCAATCTCACCGGCCTCGCCAGAAGCCAGTAGGCGCTGCCAAAAATCCAAGAGCCTGTCGCGGTCTTCTGTGTGAACAGCTGCGGCCCAGCCCCAATCCGATGCCTCTTCGGCAGCGAGGCCGGTGTAATCCAGGCAGCGCCGATTGAGGAATTCAGCCGAGCCGTCGGGACGAGCGGCCCACGCCAGCGTAAGAATCGCGTCAACGTCTTGCGCCTGCCGAACCTGCCCGGTACTTGGGCCCGCGGATACCATTCGCGAATTATAGTCCCACCGCCTGATTCGATGCACTTCAAGACCTACCGCAAAGGACCGAATGCACGCATTTCCTTCCTGATGACTGGATCGCCAATCAGCAAACGGACGATCCTGGGGACATCGCGACCCATTTCTTCACGCACAACCGGGCCTTAACGACAGCATGAATCCTGCTTTGCTCAGGCCGTTCTCGACAGTGCGCTTCAGCTCGGCAAAAACGCCGTCCTGTGCCTTTTATTGACCTGACTTTGCTATCTCTGCCCGCGCGGCTGCAACGATGTCTGCGCTCGTGTTTGCGTGGCCGTTGATTCCCCATCCGCCCTCAGGCGATTCGGTGATTAGGACCCAAGTTCTGTTTGCCAAGTCTGCATCATTTGCCGCAGCGGCAACGATGTCGGTAAGTTCTCGTACCACGCCAAGTTGCTTTTCACGATCCAATACACCAACCGGGGTGAGCAGTTGAACGCGCACATAGTTGCTCTCGCCGGCAGCGTTCGAAATCGCTTCGGCTGATAGTTCGTGAACGAATGCCGCCGTGTTGTTTTTGAAAAGATTGATCGGCGGGACCTTCTCCCACTTCATGACTGCGTTAGCCAGATCTTGAGCCAATCTGTGCTTGTCAGAGAAAGTTCCGGCGGCGGCGTAAACGTCAATCATGGGCATGGTGAGAGCTCCTTTTTCAGGGAAATCCGATGGGTCTTTGTCAAACGGCCGACTCTCGCAGGAGTGTCTCGACCTTCGAGTCGAGTTCTCGGGCGACGGCAAGGGCCTGCGAATTTCTATACGGCGCCAGGAAACTGGCCATCCGGTCATAGGACAAATGCACGCCATCTGCCCGCTCATCTACAAGGACTGTTACTGGAGCGTATGACCCGGCGTCCGGCACATGCTTGGCCATTTCTTTCATGATGAGCGGATTGCCGACGACGAAGCGGACGATTTTGGGAGCGGCCTTGCCGGACTCTTTCCGCAGGATCGCGCCGTGATCGAGTTCCATGAACAACATGAGGCCGGTCCTGCCCAGCCCCTTCCGAACCGCGCTCTCCAGGTCCGCGAAAGTCCGAGCGCCTTTCGTTGCCTTCGCAAACTCGATCATATCGGGCCGTCCAACCGAGACCTTGAGCGCCTCCACAACCGTCTCGAACGGCTTCGAAGAAATCACGCTGATACGTTCCACCTCGATTCTTGTAATCATCATGTTTTCCCCATAGTGAACGATTCTCTCCTGAGCGCTTTCGGACATGCTCGGCCTCCTAGTGGTTGAGCTTTCCGCGGCTCGCTACGATTCGCTCCGTGCGGTGGAGCAACACACTCAGTCCGGCAGCAAGACGCTCTGAAAATGAGCAAGTCGCGGCCCGCCTTGATCAGCCACGTAGACAGCGACAAGCCGGATATGAGATTTGGCTTCCTTGCCCTCTCTCGACGTCACCGTACGGCTTGCAGCCGTCAGGATTGCGGTGCCTCCGTGGATACGAACTTTTACATCTGCGATCTCGATCGCTTTGAACGCCAGTCCTCCGATTTGCAGGTCCGCTAGAACCTCCTCCTTGGACAACACAGAACCATCTGGACGAACGAGCATGTAGTCATCAGAATAGATCGCTGCGAGCTGATCCCAATCCCGGCTTTTCAAAGCACCGTAGAAAAGGTCTACGTGCGTCCTGAGCACCTCTGCCTCTGTCATTTTGCGTTCTCCGGCGAAAGCCCAGGGTGTTGATGTGGACTGGGCAGACACGATTAAGTCTGCGGCCTTTCTCCGAGCGGCGACCGCGCTCGGAATTCTGTTGCACGAAATGACTCCTGATTCACGGTTTGACTGCTCGAACCGAACTCCAGAGCGCCCATCCGGGATTAACCCGGTTCGGATAAAGCGCCAGCATCTTGTCGTATAGCTCTTGAGCGGTTGTCGTCTGTTCCACTAGCCGGTCGAAATCGCGGATGTATTGCCGAGTCTCTTCAATGATCCTGGGATTGTCCTCATTTTCGGGCCTTTTATGTGCAGCGACAACCGCGCGTGGATTGAGCGACTCGATTTTCTCGAGCGCGGCGATCCACTCACGTCGCTTCTGAGCATTCGACTCGGCGAGGTAAAGGTGGACATCGTTATACGCGGCGTCGCCGGCAACCACGAGTCCGATCGAAGGGACATTCAAACAGGTCGTATAGTCCGTGTCGGTATGACCGAGTTCAACAGCGACCAATTGCTCTCCTTCCAGATCAATCACAGTCCCCTTGAGTTCCTCCGCGACCACCAGCTTGTCCGGAATCTGGCCCGGGAACGCTGCCTTCCAGACATTATCCACGAACTCCGGCGACGCATTCTGGCGCATAACCTTCACCGTATTGGGTGTTGCCATCGCTCTGGCGTTTGGGAATCGTTCAAGAAGAGTGCCGACTCCGAACCAATGGTCTCCGTGGCCATGTGTAATGTAGATGGTTGTCAGGTTCTTACCTCTGGCTGCAACCCAATCGGCCAGAGCGTTGGCTTGTTTGACCGTCATAAAGGCATCCACAAGCACCGCGTCTCGCGCGCCATAAATGAGGGTTGACGCCATCGCCTGAAAATATGCCTCCCGCACGCCAGGGGGCCGGTCAATGGTGACAATGGGTATGCCCGGCGTCACGAACACGTCCCAGCCTAGGGCCGGTATTGGATTCGCTTGGGCATTTGCAGTCGTTGTTGGGTTAGGCCCAATCTGCGACATCTTTGACCTCCTGTCTGGTGATCCGGCTGCGGCGGATCGTCGGTCGCGCCCTTAAACCTGAAGGGTGCGGTACCCACAAGGCACAAGTAGATTCCTCGCTCGGAATGACAAAAAAAAGTCTTGGTGTGCTCAGCGCACTGACGCTTGCGCTTTATGCGCGGTGCCTGCTTGAACGGCATTTGCTGCGGCGCGAATCACCTCGATGACGCGTTCCGGTTGGGAGAGCATCGGCACATGGCTGCTCTCAAGCTCATAGGTTGTGGCACCCATGCGCTTGGCCATGGCGCGCTCCAGATCGGGATGCACGGTGTGGTCTTTTTTGCCGACGATGTACCAGCTCGGCTTCGACTTCCAGGCGGTTCCCCCGGCTTTCGCCTCGAACAGGTCGGGGCGGGGGACGCCCTGGGCCGCCCAAACGAGCTTCTGTTCCTGCTCCGAAAGGTCTCCGCAGAAATACTTCGTGCCCTCCGGGCGCAGCCAGATACGTCCATCCACCACTTCGATGTGGGAGAAAACGTCGGTGCTCGGGAACTTGGACTGCTGCGTCTGAGACGATTCATCGGCGTCCGGAGCGAGCGCGCAGATATAAACCAGCCCGACAACGCGATCGTCGGTTCCGGCGCCAGTGATGACGGTTCCACCGTAGGAGTGGCCGACGAGGATAACGGGGCTGCTGACCCGGCCCATCGTTGCTTTCACCAAGGCGACGTCCTCTGCCGTTGTGTTGAGGCCGTACTGCGCTGCAATGCACTCATACCCCTCCGCCTGAAGGGGAACGATCAGTTTGCTGAAGCACGAGCCATCGGCCCAGAGTCCGTGGCAGAAAACGATACTTGGTTTTGCAGATGTCGCTGTCATTTGTCTTCTCCTCAATTTTTCTTTATTCGTGCATGAGCTTCCAACTCACAGACGGCTATGCCTGCTTCGCAAGAGAGATCCCATTTCCTTTTCGGGGGCCGATTTTGGCTGATTTCGCTCCCGCTGCATCCATTCCCTAACATATGGCGAACACTGCAAGACCGGGATGCCCGCAGCCTCACATTCGTTCAAGAATCGGACGCCGTCGATATCGACCAGATCGACCTCCTCCAAATCCAAGGCTACTGGTTGTCCAGCACGCTCCACTTCTGACTTCACTTGGCTAAGGAGCTCAGACCGAAGCTGACCGCTCAGGCGAATCCGCATATCTCGACCACCAGAAGTCCGCTCGATCTTCAGTGTCATAAACGCTTATCGCCAGAGACACATTTTCAGTGTTGCAATAGGCATGCCATTTGCAATTACTTGGAAGGATGTAACTTAGGATTCAAGGAAGTCCTGCCCTTTCAGGAATTCCTGCGCAATGAGGACAATACGCGCGCTTAGCGCATTGAAAAATGGAATCAGTCAGTCGCGAGGCGGGATTTTGAACCGGTGTTTGTTAATTTTCAGACGTTTGATTTTTGAGTCGAGCGTTCGCGACGGGAGGCCCAGTTTCGCTGCCGCACCTGCCGCCCCTGAGATTCGGCCGCTGCTCTCTGCCAGCGCGACTTCAATCATTTCCTTTTCCTGTTTTACGAGCACACCGTTGAGCGGCCCCGGCCGCACGGATTTTGAAGATGGTTCTTTCTTCAGCCACGTCTCTTCTACAGAGAACGTTTCACCCTCACACAGGATGACGGCCCGCTCAACTACGTTTTGTAGCTCGCGAACATTTCCCGGCCAGCTATATCCCTCGAACACTTTGAGAGATTTCTTGTCAATGGCTTTGAACTTCTTTCCAGCCCGTTTCCCGAAGCGATCAATGAAGTATTCGACCAGCAAAGAAATGTCAGAGACTCGTTCTCGCAACGGCGGCATCGCGATAGGTACGACATTGAGCCGGTACAGGAGATCTTCGCGAAATTTGCCTTCCGCTACGAGTGCGTTCAAATCACGATGCGTTGCTGCGAGCACCCTCACGTCAACCGGAATAGGCTGATTCCCTCCGACGCGTTCGATTTGACGTTCTTGCAGCACACGCAATAGTGCGATTTGGGTCTCGTGGGGCAGGTCGCCGACCTCATCTAGAAAAATGGTCCCGCCATTCGCCGATTCAAAACGCCCGATTCGCCGCTGTGTTGCGCCGGTGAACGCGCCTTTCTCGTGCCCGAAGAGTTCAGAAGAAATCAGCGATGAGGGAATGGCGGCGCAGCTTACGCCAATAAAAGCGCGTTCGGCGCGCCCAGATCGTTTGTGGATGGCGCGCGCGATCAATTCCTTTCCAGTGCCTGTTTCGCCAAGGACCACAACTGTGCAATCCGTAGGTGCAACCTTGGCAATTTGGCGCAGCACCTTGTGCAACGATTCCGAAGAGCCGACGATATCCTCAAACATCGAGTCACGGTCAATTTGCTCTCGCAACGCCAAGTTTTCATTCCGGGTCCGATCCTCGGCTTTGACGCGGTCATTGATATCGGTCCCCGTCGCATACCACCGAACTACTTGGCCTTGCTCATTTCGAAAAGGGTTGTAGCGGATCAGAAACCAGCGGTGCTGGCCGTCCTTACGTAAGGCCCGCATTTCCGCTTCAAACGGGAGCCCGCGTTCGAGAGCAGTCTTGCGGTCCTCCCGTGATCTCTCAATGTCCTCCGGGTGAAAAATTCGTTGACGAAAGTGCGGGGTGAACACATCCTCAGCACTAAGGCCCGTAAAGTCGAGGGTCGCTTGGTTGGCGTAGAGTGGCGCGCCGGATGGGTCCAGAACGACTATCGTCTGGGGTATCGCATCTGTAATCTGCCGAAGTTCGCGTTCATCCTCCCGCAGTTTTTCTTCAGTTTGCTTGAGTATTTCGATGTCAGTACTTATTCCATACCAGCGGACCACATTGTCCATTTCGTCCCGAAACGGTTCGACGCGAATAAGAAACCACCGATAAACTCCATCGTACCGGCGAACCCGAGCCTCAATCTCCCCCGCCTCCTCTGAGGTCCGGAGTTCACTCCACTTTGCCATCAACGGACGCAGGTCTTCGGGGTGAACGACAGCTTGCCATCCCCAGCCGTAGGATTCTTCGGGTGAGACCCCAGTGTAGTCGCGCCATCGCTTGTTGAGGAACTGCTTGGAACCGTCCGGCAGACCGTACCAGGCAACCGCAGGGATGGTATCAATCACCATTCGAAGTTTAGCCTCCGACTTTTGAAGTTCATCGAGCGCGTTTCTAAGAGACTCTCTCGATTCGTGCTCGATCGTCGGATTCTGTGCAGATTGCGAGAAGCTGTCCTTCGTCGATGCCATGCGCGGATTATAGCGCGGAACACGCATCTTAAAACGCTAGGCCGCCCGCGCATCAAAGCGGACGCCGCGAGGATTGGCTGTCTACGCGCACAGGGACGTTCCATACGCGAGATTGCTGACGACCTAGGATATTCCCGTGGAGTCGTCCATAAAACCCTTGGAAATCGTGGCTCCCGCCGTGTTGCAACTACAGCCGATTAGCGTCATCCGTTTCGCGTCCCACAAAGAAATGATTGATGGACGCGAATCGCCTGGGACGTGTCAAAGGAGGTAGTTCCTCAGTTTGGCGTGGGTCAGGTTCTGGCCAATCGGGTAACGGAGATTCCTGACGTTGCGACTATGATTCATTCCTTGATTATCGCCATCTACCGTGAAGTGCTATTATTAGTCAGCTTCAAAATGGTTCCCGCGTGAGAGGTTATGACCTCTAACGTCCTTAGGTCCGTTCCGCAACCACAACAATGTAAGCAATAGGAGTGAACCATGTTCCGCAGAACCACGGTGCTTGTTTTGGCGATAGTTCTAGGCCTCTATTTAACTTCGCGGCTTGTCGCAGCGGATAATGAACCTGAGTCCTCGCCGTTGAGTGTAACGGCACAGTTTTCAACAGGTTCCGCCACGGACTGCAAAGCAGGTGATGGTGTAGTGGTGCAGTTGCACTACACGGGCTCACAACCTCTTCGCGGATATCTCGTCAGGCTCGCTCTGGCCGACATGGTGACCGGCGAGGTTCGCCTGGAACGATCCGTTCAAGAAATCCGCGATTCGCAAGAACCGATGATTGCCAGTGGCACGGAATGGACGCGTACCGTCTGTTATACATCGAAGAAGATCTCGGAACGATCGATGATGCTCACGACGAAGGTTGATGTCCTGAAGTTTGCCGACAATTCGACTTGGGGACCCGCGGCGCTGAGGGAGAGGGTGTCCGGATAACAGTTGAAGGTTGATACGGTGGTTCGTTTTGCATCTTACGCAGACTTCTCCTCGAGAGTAACTGATTTTTCCGCGCGACCCAGCACCGCAGCAAGGGTCCAAAGATGTTGGTGCCCCATGATCTTGCGGAAGTTTTTCTCGGTGATCAGGTAGGCTCCCGCGACCCAGCGCATCACCATGTCGGCTTCCCGCCAACGGCAGACGTTGCCGGTTCGTTTCCGCACCCCCGATTGTGGACTCTCGATGAGGTTGGTGGTCCCCAGGCAGCGATGCAGACTCGATGGTAGGTCCAGGCGGTTGATGGTGAACGTCTCCTCCAGACCCTCGCGCAAGCTCCGTGCGGCTTCCGGATATTCCCGCTCCAACCACTCCGCCATTTTTTCCATCTTGGCGATTCCTTCTTTGGCTTTGGGCAGTTGGTACGCCGCCCGCATCAGCGACCGGACTTGGGCGTGCTGCTCAGTTGGCAGCTGCTCCAGTACGTTGCGGATCTTGTGCGTTCGGCAACGTTGCACCGGCTGGTGCGAGCCGAATACTTCCTGGATCCCGGCACGCAGCGCTTTGGCGCCGTCGATCACAAACAGATACTGCTTTTCACTGCTCACTCCTCCCTCTCGCAAGTGCACCAGCAGCGCTTTCACTGCCGCGGTGTTTTCCGTCGCTCCCGCTTGGATTCCCAGCACATGTTTGGCGCCGTGCACATCCACGCCCACCGCGCTGATCACGTGGTGCGTTGCGAATTGCATCCCATCGATGTAAATCACTACCAGCTCGGTTTGCTCCCATCTCCTTCCCAGCAGTTCTTCGAGCTGCGCCGTGCTTGCTTCTATGGCTTTCTCGCTGATCGAAGATTTCGATACCCCACAGTTTCCGCCATCCGCGGCAATACCTGCCGATACTGGCGCGTGGAAACTCCTCGCAGCAGCGCTGCAAACATCCGTGCACCCATCGCTGGATTCTGTTGCAGCGCCTGGTAGGCCGGAACTCTCACCTCCCTACCGCGACCCCTCCCGGTGCGGCGCAGACGAGGCTTCCGTACACTCAACTGCCGATCCGCCAGGCTCACCCGGCCGCCCTGATTCCCATACCAGCGAATCTCTCCGCTGCGGCGTCCCGGGGTCCGCGGCCCAGCGATCTGTTCCGCGCTCAGTTGTAAGATCGTTTCGATGGTCTGTTGACTGACTTGTTCTACCACCGTGTCTAACGCCAGGCGGGCTTGCTCTACCAACTCCACCAAGGGCAAAAGTATCTGCCCGTTGGCCCTGCAAAAGGCGGCCAAGGTTCTCTCGGCCCCCTTTCCATTGCTATCGATGACATGATAGTTTCCTTTCACGGCGGTTCTCCTTTTAAACAGGATTGGCGGGCTCGATTCTAACCAATCGGGCCTGAACCGCCGTATCAACCTTCAACTATTTTTCGGACACCCTCCTGAGGGAGTCCCATCAGCTTATTGGCACACTTGACGGAATGGACTTCATCGCGAAAATAACTGAGTTGAAGAGGTTTGTATCTCCAATACCACCAGAACGAGGGCCGGTCCCAGTGGAAGACATCGAATCGCAGACTCTTGGCCCGCTGAGGATCGAGTCCGGCGTCTGGCGCGACGAACGCGGCCAGGACATGCTTGCCGTCGAGGTAACCAACGAGAGTGTTAAACCGATCCGCGGCTATCTCTTGACGACATCTTTTCTCGATCCTGCGACCGGAAATCGTATCCGCCGATTCTCAACCAAGGAGCTGGACACAAGCGGGAACCCGTCTGACTATCTCGCGCCCGGATCGGCCTGGGTCGCTGACCCGCGAAAGTTTTCGCATTTGCCCGACGGCACTCTTGCAAGTTACAAAATAGCCGTGGACCTGGTTGTTTTTGCCGATGGGTCCACATTTGGCCCAAAGAAGTCTCAGGAGTCAGATGAGGTTCTGGGTATGTTCGACGGGATCGACGCCGCGAATCTCTTGAATCGAGAAGGAGCAGCGGCGCGCGACCCGGAGTCCATGTCCAGATAGGCACTCGTGCCTGAGTTGGTGGAACACGTCCGAATCCACATGTGCTGCCGCCACGCTTCAATTCGTAGTTGTACGGTCAGTATAAATACGGAGGTCTCCACACACTGCGGGCGGGCTCTGCGGAACCCAAATTCTTGTGTCCTGGTTTGCGTCTTAATCCCGCCGCACTCGGCAATATTAAGGGCCGACGGGCGTCCACCACAGGAAGCACCCATGCTCGGACGGCGATGTGACAATTTTCCCTACAGCGACGAGGCGTTGACTCTCGAAAGCAGACTAACCAGCTTAGAATCTTGGAGGCGCGGGTGGGAGTCGAACCCGCTCCCCAGATTGAAACGGCGTAACTTAACTTATTGATTCTACGTTACGCGAGAAACGCTGAAAACGCCCGAAACCCAAAACGGGGTTACGCGGCGGTTACGCGGAGCACAACTTCATCTTTCTTGAGTGCCTAACGGAGGGGATCAGAAGCGAGACCCTAAGTTCGCCGTCTTACATGCATGAAAATTCGAGGCCCTATCACGAACCGGGAATAATGATAACGTGGGGATCAGCAGCTCCCTGCGAACTCTGCGAACTGACTGCGATCGCGTACGGGTAGATATCGTTATTAGTATCGTCCTCGTCTCCTTTTGACTTATTCGCACCACAGTTCGTGGGCAAAGTAATACAAGGTCCGGCCTTACCGTTGGTAGCGGGGAACGATTTCAGCCCATTCTTAAACGGCGACTTATCCGTAAAGGTCACCGTGAACGTTAAGCCGCTGTTAACTCCATCCCATTCAACTTGTCCATTCTCGCATAGCAGAATGACCTGGTTCGGGGTAATGTTACCCTGCTGGTCAACTACAACGTTTTGATTTCCGCACTTGACAGTTAGGGCGTGATTTTTCGGGCCAAGGTTGCGCGCACACCCCACGGCGGAAACCCAAATGATCGTGATCAAAGCCGTCTTGACGACAACGTGGCACCACTTCGCTTGGATGTGCATCTTCCCTCCTCAATTTCCAGCGCAGCTAGCGAATCTCCTTTTCAGCGGGAAGCAGTTTCTGAAACCTGGGATTTGCGGCGAGCCTATCAAAATTAGGCAGGTCACGCAACATATTAGCAGGTAAACCCGCCTTTACGGCCTTGGTGATCGAGGCGAGCGCTTGATCATCTTTCCCAAGCTGGGTGTACACGAGCGAAGCGCTGAGTAAAACATAGGGATCGTTTGGAGCTATTTTCAATGCCCCTGCGAGATAACTTTCGGCCTGTTCCGCTTCTCCCACCATCGCGTGATATTGCGCCAAGTACCCGAGGAGATCGGCATCTCGAGCGTTCACTTTCAAGCGGTCGGTTGCGAGAGCAATGGCCCTTCGATACGCATCGGCTGCGCGGGATCGCATTCCGGGTGCCCAATAGTATGCATCTCCCAGATTTCCCCAGACCTCGTCGTTGTTCGGGTCGTTCTTCAGAGCGTTCTCGTAGATATGCGCGGCCTCCGCGTAGCGCTTCAAATCGAAGTACACAGTTGCAAGATTCGACTCATTGTCAGCGGTGGGACGAATCGCCACGGATCGTTCGTACAGCGGCAGAGCCTCGGCGTATCGGTCTTGCATGACGTACACCGAGGCTAAATTGCTATATCCGGCATAGCTGTCCGGGCAAAGAGCGATCACTTGTGAGAACATACTCGCTGCGTCTGCAAAGCGGCCATGCTTAAGGTAAAGACCCCCAAGCCAGTTGTAATTGACCGAAAGGTTAGGACGAAGGCTGATCGCCCTAAGATATGTCTTTTCGGCTTCCTCCGATTGCCCCAGCTTCTCATAAGCGGCTGCTAGACCCGCATACGCGCGATCGTTCGAGGGATCTAGCTCGATCGCTTTCCCATATTCGTCCCGAGCCTCGCCGTAATTGCCCGTGCCATTGAAGATAAGCCCGAGGCAAGTGTGTCCCTCGCCGTGCTCGGGTTCCGTGGCTACGGCGGCGGTGCACGTGGATCTTGCCCGGTCGACCCATGCCCTTTTTTTGGTTGATTCATACTTGTACCAATAGACCTCTCCGAGACCCGCGAGAGCCGGCGCGTACTTCGGGTCGCGCTCGAGAGCTTGATTGAATACCTGCATCGCACTTTGAAGGCTTTCGGGCCTTCGAAAATCTTGCAGGTAGCCCCGGCCCTGCAAATAAAAATCATATGCTTCGGGCTGCACAGTTCCGTGGGCTACCAGAGCTCGTTTTTCTTCTGGCCGGAGTTCCAGCTCCAGGGCTTCCGCTACGCTGTTGGCTACCTGATCTTCTATCGCGAACGCGTCGGCAGCAGGGGCCGTGATGGTGTCTCCGTGCAAAGAGCGGAGCGTTTGGGCATCCACCAACAGGTAACTGGTGCGCATCACATCTCCGGATCTGTGAAACGTCAGCTCCAGACCGCGATTGACTCCAAATTCTTGGCGCGCCTGCTCGAGGGTGGTCACGCCCTTCAGCTGCAGCTCCCTCATCGGAACAACTTGAAGCGGATGATTCTCCGAGAGATGAGCTAGCCTTGCCGTCAGCGTTTCGGCGAGCCCGTTCCCGAATGCTGAGGTGGTCTGATCGTCATCTGATTCTGTGTGGGGAAGTATGGCCAGCTGCATCTGACGGGGTTCTGGCGATAACGTCGCGGTTGAATGCCGGAGGCGAGCCGCAATCATTGCCGCTGAGATTCCAATCGCCAGCAGGCTGACTACGGCGATCGAAAGCGTACCCGCGGCGGGAAGCTTTGTATCTGTTACGCGTAGACCAGCCCGGTTGGATTGAAGCGTCTCCAGGGCAGCGCGGCATTCAATCGCGCTCTGATACCGCTCGCCCGCTTCTTTCCTCAGGCAGCGGTTGATCACGAAGGCCAGGCCTTCTGGTATTCGATCCGGGAGAGGCTCTGGCTGTCCTTGCAGTATGGAAGATGTGAGTTCGTACCCCGTCCGCCCCTTGAAGGGAAGTTGGCCAGTCGCCATTTCGTACAACACGACTCCGAGCGCCCACATATCGCTCCTTGCATCGGAAGCCTTGCCTTGCAGTACTTCGGGAGCCATATACGCCAGCGTCCCGGCTAGGTGGCCAGTGCCTGTCTCGAACGAATCCGACTGCGTTTCTGGCCCGAGAGTGTCGCTCAGAATTCTCTTGGCCAACCCGAAATCCACCAGCTTCACTCGCCCATCGGACGTAACCAAAATGTTTGAACCCTTCAGATCTCGATGGATCACCCCGCGCGAATGCGCAAAAGCGAGCCCGTCACTGATTTGAATTGCGTATCGAATCACGCTGTCCGCAGCTAAACCATTCCTGGCAAGTTGCGCAAGCTGGGCGCCATTGACGTACTCCATGGCGATATAGACTTGGTCGTCGGAGTCGCCCACTTCATAGACGGTGCAGATGTTTGGGTGATTCAGAGACGAAGCCGTGCGGGCTTCGCGCCCAATTCGCTTTCGCGCAGTATCGTCGGCCAGACCGCCTGATCGGAGCACCTTGATTGCAACATCCCGATGCAATTTATCATCGTGGGCGCGATATACTTCGCCCATCCCCCCGGCGCCTATTTTTTCGTGGATGTGGTAATGCGCAAGCGTGCGGCCAATCATTTGAACCGTCCCTCTTGGCGCGGATATTAGGTCGCATTTACAGACAAGTCAACGGACGGCGGGAACTTCCAGGACTTCCTGGCGGTTTGGAGACAAAACTGCGGATTGTCATGCTTCTTCGTGATCAGGATCGAACCTCGGTATCGAAATCTTTTTTTTGAAAAACTCCCTTCAGATTCGCACACGCGCTAAGTACCGGTGGTAGGGGACCCGTTTGCTGGGAAAAATCGGCTCGGCTTGACGAGTCGCTTCGCTCTGTTTGGTAATAATCTGTGTGACAATTTAGGCTGACTTTGGGCCATGCCAAATTCGGTAGTTTCCGCCAATTTCAGGCGTTCTGGCGAATCACACTGCAGAAAATATCGTGGTTTTCTAATATGCCTTGCGGGTGCATGAGCGAAATCAAAGATTGTTGGCTATGGCCTCCTCTTCCCGTTGGTGAGAGTCCAGAAAGGCTCATGGTTGGCGCCTGCGCCGCAGAGCTCGGCCGCGTGTACCATGCCGTGGAGGCGCCTGCTGGCCCCGGGCAGTACCAGCGACGAAGATTGCCACTGCAATAATTCCGTGCAAGAGAACCTCCATGACCCTTCCCTAATCTACTGATTCGCGTTGTTTGAGGTTCCGCCGCCACAGGCCATGTCGATCCCTTGCGAGACCTGCTGGATCTCATTGACCTGATCCATGATGATTTGAAGCATGTTGTTGTAGTCGTCTATGGCAGCTTGCAAGGCGTTGATCTGATCCACCAGTTCAGCGCTGACTGACTTTAAGTTATAGACGTCCTTGGCAGCACTCGACACATTCTTACACAGCGCAACGACGGGAGAGAGTTTCGCTCCAAGGCTGACGAGGAGGCCCTTGTAGTCGTTGTCGAGTGCCTGCTTGATGGCCTCGGTCGCCCCTTGCAGGTTTTGCTGCGGCTCGATGATATGTGTCCAGACATCTCTGGCCGTCAGAGATGGTTTGGGACCCAGTTCTACCGCCAGGTTGGCTAGCTTGCCTTCAGGGGCGAATAGGAAGGCGAGATCCTGGGTTTCATCCGCGATCATTTTTAAATCGTCCATGAAAATTGCAAAGCTGGCATCCGACACTTCCGGGCTCAGATCGGATTGCAGGCTCGCGGCCGCATCGCGATTCAAGGCCGTAATCCCATACGCCTTTATCAGAGCCATCATCTGATTCGGTAGCTCATTCGTTTGATAGTCCTCGAGCTGCGAGCATTCCTCCGGAGATACGTGCGCCACGCACTGGCCTCCGGCGTGACACAGCGCGCCAGACACATGCCAGCCGACCAAATCAATGTCGTTGCTCCCCGTGCTTGCGACGGGTAGCTCAATAGTGACCGTGTCGGAGGCGTCCGCAAACTTTGTGTCAAAGGTCTTTCCAGCCGGCGGCCCTGAGTCTCCGTTCGACATGCGCTGGATAGCCCAAATCGTGTACTCCAGGTCTAGACATCCGGCAGGAACGCTGGGTAAGCCGGCATTCGGCTGCACGGATGCTTGGAACTGGAGGGTAGCTCCGCTTCCGCTCGGTTGGCTGCTGAGAAGGGTGACGTGCACCGTGGCGTCGCACGAGGATTGATTCTGGTCGGTCAATGTGGAGTAGTCCGAAGTTATCCCGACATAGGCCTGCTTCAGATTGCTCGAGGTATCCAGCATGCCCAGCGAGGTGTCGTTGGCGGGCGAGTTCGCGGGTGAACCGGGCGTATAGACACCAGGGTTGTCGCTGTCGTCGTCGGAGGAGGAACCTGGCGTGTAGACTCGGTTGCCCGTACCGGATGATGAGTTGTCACTACCGGGGGTGTAAGTAGCCAAGGGCGCCGCCGCAGGTTCCGGCGAGCTGGACGCTTGTTCTGCCGAAGTTCCTGCGCGGCACTGCAGGACGTCCAACATGCCGTCCATGAACTGGACCATTTGTCCCCATTTATTCGCGGCGTCATCGTCGTCAGCGTTTTGGGCCTGGGCGAGCTGTTGTTCAAGTATCTCTTTTTCGCGATTTGCCTCTGCTGTAGCTCCGGCAACGCCGCCAAAATTGACGACTTGCTCGTCCGTTTTTTGCTTCACGGATTCCGGGGAGTTCTCGAAGCCTAGGACGTTGATATCGTTAAACTTCGGCGACCAGTTGGGGTCGCACTCGGAGCCAGAGTTGGAATCCTGAGGCGGGGACTGCGCTTGCTGTTGCTCTTCTTGTTTCGCCTGCAATCGTGAAATTGCATTTAGTTTGCCTTGCGCGAACGCGTTTTGCGGGTCGATGCTCAGCGCTTGCCGCAGCTCCGAGGCGGCGTCCATAGAGTTACCGAGGGCTGCATCGGCCGCCCCTAGGCCCGTGTATGCGCCCGCATTGTTTGGGGCGAGCCGCAGCACTGTTTTGAATTCAACCTTTGCATCGGCGTAGTCTTTCTGCTTCAGCAAAGCCACGGCGAGGCGCTTGTGATTTCCGAGGTCATTAGGTTTCTCACGGGCAATCTCACGATATTGAGCGATCTCTGCTTCGGCGTCGCCTTTTCGCGCGTATGCTGCGGCCAGCGCCTCCCGGTTCTGGAGGTTGTCGGGTTCAAGCTGGGCGGCGCTTTGAAACTCCTGGATGCTGCCGTCCACGTCGCCGCGCTTCAAAAGCAACCTGCCGATTGCTTGATGCTGGGCGCTCGTCGGTCCACGAACCAGTTGAAAGCCCCTTTGCCATTCCGTAAGGACGCCATTGAAATCCCGCTTCTTGAGCAGTGCGTCTCCCAAGGAGACGTGGTAGCTCGGATTCGCGTCATCGAGCTTGATCGCCGAACGCAGCTCAGCAATCGCGCCTTCAACATTGCCGCTCTTGAGTTGCGCCAGCGCCGCTTTGCGATGGTTCTCTGCCCGCTGGTTCACCGCCGGCCGGCGAGTCGCGGCATGCGAGGCCGCAAACAACTGCTTCGAATCCATCTTGGCGTGAATGGAGCGGTTCCCTGGTCTGGCGTTCACAAATGTGAGTTCGATTCCAAACGAATCCGCTTGTGAAGCTGCTTCTCCGCCGATGAGCACAAAGCTGCCGGTAATGGCGGTGCCTGCAGGAAGAATGGGCGCGTTGTTGCAAATGAAGGGAGAGGCGAGCGTTCCATCCACGGCATCGCCGAACTTACTCACTTTCGGATCGATCGGGACAGAAATCTTGACCTTGAAACGTGTCCCCACGGCGCATGAGAGGTACGGTTCCGTTAAGTGAAAACCGACGATGGCACCGGCAGGAAAGCGTAATTCCTCGACCCTTTGTTGCTGCGCTTGGACACTGGCAGTCGTTAAGGTCACGCAAAGAAAAATCGTCAAGCGCCGAAGCAAACGACTCATTGGAGGAGACTCCCGCGCGTGGAGCTATCTTGACTGCGCGGATTATAGCACTGCCTGTCGATAGTGCGTTTTTGGGAGAGTCGTGAAACGGCTGCCATGCATTTCGAGCTCGATTGCGCGGCGTCCGACCTTTTCGGCAGCGTCGAGGACAGAAGGGGGAAAAGGGAAACCAAAATCGTGCGTTGGCGATTGGCAGCGGAGCCTGAAGAAGTTGTTTCGGTTGGCAGGCATTCCCGATGGGCACGCGCACCGGTTCAGACACACGTTTCGCATATGGAAATGACGCCACCGCTGCTGTCTGAGGCGGGAACAAGCTGGTCCGGTGCCGCACATTGTGCGCCTGCCGCCAAGCTTGCACCCTGTACTTAAAGCATCGGCGCGCAGCAGCAGACGCCAGCACGTAACAGTGATGACACGGCAGCAACGCCGCGCACTTTTATGGCACGTTGTAGGAGTTGCGAAAACGAGACGGTGTACACGATTGACTCGATTCGGAGCTTTGAAGGTGAACCACCTAAACGGAAGGCTCGATCGCAGAATGCGTGAAGCGAAGCACTCGACATAGCTTCCGCATCAACCCCCGTGTTGACTCGCCTGTAAGGCAGTTTTACGATAGTGGTCTCTCCAGTTGGGAATTCGCCCCTAAAGTCTCTTAGCAGGTTGAGGAATCATCTTGATGGGCATTGCTGTCGGCAAGGGAGCCTTTATGACCTGCCCGTCGTGTCGCAGCGAAGACTTGTACCGTTCGCGTGGCCGAGGAATCTATGAGCGAATTGTATTGAGAGTTCTTGGTAGGTATCCCTACCGCTGTAACGTATGTGGCGTTCGATTCTACGCTAAGCGTCCGAAACAGGTCATCTCTTGAGATCCACCGCGATGTCTTGGTTGGGATGGGTTCTCGTAGCGGTAGTTTTATGGTTCGGCCAAGCGACGGCTGGCGCCTACACCAGCAAAACCGCTAGCCGGATGCGGATTCTTCGCGGGCTTTTCGTCATCGGTTCGGTCCTGTGCGCCCTTATGGGGATCGTGCGACTCGTCGGATGGATTGGGTCGATGGAATAGCACTCGGCTGGGCAGCCTACGGGCCTCAGCGGGTGGTTCGAAACTAGGCTAGAGGCTGCACCTTAGACGCGGCGTGAGTTATTGGAGTGGCGAGCTGGCAACGGTTGGGGTGGTAATCGATCGGCGAAGGTCAAGATGCTGTAAGAGTCCAACTGGGACTTCATCCCATTTTCTCTACGACTCTTGCTAGAAGATTCGTGCTTTCCAGTTGGAATTCCGGCTTGAACTCGACTGGGATGGATATTTTCTCAGCGTCGAATTCTGACACGTCGTTCATAACATGTGTCTTCGGAACCCCGATCCACGCCCGATCTCGATTCAGATCACCAATCTGTAAACCGAAAAACGACAATAACCCTGTAAAACTTTGGTGATAGATGACGCTCAAGCTATAAAGCTTATAAATGCTCGGCGTGAATTCTCCGTTCTCGATGTCCGTCAACCAAGCGTGGGACAGGTAATATTCTTGATTTCGCTTTTCTTCGGCGATCTGTTTACTTCGCCGCTCGACGTCCCTCGTCGTCAGGCCCACTCGGATCCGCGCTGCCTTCAATTGCTCACCGGCACCGGAAGTCGGCCTGCGTTTGTCCATGGGGAGCACCGTGGTCGTAAGAGAGTAATCTACCGCTAAATAACGGGATTATATATATTTTTTTATCTCACACTTCCGGATAAAGGTCTAAGTTGGTCGCAATTGCGGCCATCCGTCAAATTGGCGCCGCAGCTTGTCCGATTTCAGTTATAGCGGAGTCCATGCGGGACACCAGGGACATCGCCGAACGTGTTAAGGGCATTCTGAGAACACGGGAGTTGACCCTGTATCGGGTTTCGCAACTCTCAGGCGACATCTTCGGACACCGGTCGCCGTACCATATTCCTCACAACTTTTATTACGACATTTCAATCGCCGGCACGACTCCAAGCATTCATCAACTGCTAGCGCTGAGCCGAATCTCACGGTACCGATTAGAGGACTGGCTTATGGTTTTTGGATATCGCTTGGACGATATTCCCCGCCTTGGTGTCCTCGTCCCGCGGCGACACACAGTTGAACTGGATTCGTCTGTCTACGACGAATGTGCTTGGATTCCCTGGTTTAATGAAAGGAAGGCCATAACTCAGATTCCTTTCATCGCCCCTTTAGGGGGAATTGTGAAAATGGGTCCACCCAAACGAGCGAGGGAATTGCTGGGATTTAGCAGGAAAAACTTCCTCTACGCTCGGATCGGCCAAGACGACCTGTGGGCCTTTCCCGATCTCTTGCCAGGAAGCATCGTCCGGGTCGATAAAGACCAAGCGGTCAACTATCTCAACGCGGCGGGCTCCGAACTTAGCAAGCGCATGTTTTTGGTTGAGGACAGCTTTAGGCTCACGTGTTGTCACCTCCGACTTGTCGCCAAAGACCGCGTCATCTTGTTCTCGAGCCATTATCCATTTGGGCAGGTCGAAGTAGTCCTCGGAAGGGACGTAACAATCCGCGGCATTGTAGACGCTGAGATCCGTCCAGTATCGATCCGTGTTGTCCCAAAGGAAAAACGAGAAATTAGGCGTGAACTGAGGTTCCGATCCCGTCGCCTCTCAAACTCGCCGCAGACGCTTTCGGAACTGATGTGCATGTCGCGATACCGCACTGGACTCTCGTTTCGAGAAGCCTCTATGGTAAGCCGGTGGATCGCCGAGACGCTTGGGGACCAGCTTTATTTCACGGCAGCAAGCACTCTCTCCGACTACGAATCTCTCGCGAGCGCGCCACGCCATATTCAGAAGCTTATTACTCTTTGTATTCTCTATTCGATCCGCTTTTGGGACTTTCTTCGGGCCGCCGATCTCCAGCTCGACCAAATTGGTCGGGAGCCGCTTCCCGACCGCATAATGCCTCGCCGAAACGGTAATTATCGTTGCGGAGGGCCCGAGAGAAAAGAACGCCCTTCGAACAAACTCTGTAATTTTCTTCAAGATGTTATCTCCAAATGGGGCGAACTGCCGCTTTTCCTCAGGGACTCTCTAAACGGAATCTCGGACCAAATGTCTCTATCCTTGTCCGATATTTTCTGGGTGGGAGAGGATCAAAACCCGATTCATCCGTATTTAATCAACGCGGATATGGTCGTAATCAACCGCCGAAACCGGAGGCCACCTCAATCGACAGCCAATAAGCTATCGGAGCAGCCCCTTTACGTCCTACTTAAACGCGACGGCACCTATGTCTGCGGTTGTTGCACACTGCAACATGAATTGCTCACAATTCACCCGTTTCCAGATAGACCATTTACACTTCAGCGATTGAGAAATGGCCTAGACGCCGAAGTCGTTGGAAGAGTCACCGCGATCATAAGACGTCTCAAATAGCACATCGACCGTTTGAAAGGGATGTCATAGAGCCAAAACTCGTTGCTGGGTCGGCCCATACGTCGGCTCTAGGGCGTAAATGCGAACAACGTCTACACCACCATCGATAGTTCGAAGTGGCCTAAACTCGTGAACAGGCAGTTGTTGGCGAAGGGGCGTACCCGTTCTCGAACATATCCCGGCTGATGTGGATTTCTCTTCCTTCGGATGCCACATTACACGTCGCTGACCGAAGCGGCTGGCGGACGATCTGGAGTCAAACGATGTTGGAACTTTCGGACACAATCAGGGCTATGCGAACTCAAGACGGAGGCGTACTTCTCGACATCCGGTATGGCCAGATTTTCAGTCTGAATATCATTGGTTCCGAGATCCTTGAGTTGCTGCGGCGTGGATTTGATGAGACCTCCATGGTGGACAGAATTGCCTGCGCATACAACGCAGATGCCGCACAGGTTAGCAAAGATGTCCGCGAGTTTTTGGATGCTTTGCGCAAGCATGACATTTTAAGGTCTGATGATCCAAGCTATCTTCGCAGACGTTCCGATCCATGATGAAAGCTGGTCTTTCACAAGCACCGGAGACTTTTGTGCGACTTCTATTCTGGAAAGCCTTGTTGGGCCTAGTCGCGTACGACCTCCTACTTCTCAACCGCGACTTCGCCAGACTACACAATATCGTTCGCAATTGGCAGTTGAGTTTTGAGACCGCACCGTACGCCGTAGAAAGTCGAGTTTGCCAAGCGGTTAATTGCGCGTGTATTTGGTATCCAAAACGCGCGATGTGCTTACAGCGTTCTGCGGTGATGACTTGCCTCCTGCGTAGTTGCGGTGTCGCAGCTGAAATGGTCATTGGAGCGCAAAAACTGCCTTTCCGGGCTCATGCATGGGTCGAAGTACATGGACGTCCGATCAACGAAGCGGTGGATGTCCAAGCGATCTACAGTGTTTGGGAACGTTGCTAATAAAGGGAGGCCAAATGAGCGGGCAGGCGGGCATTTGGAATCTCGACGGCCAGCCGCCGGACAGAGATTTTCTTCAAAAGATGAGCGGTGCGATGGCACGCCATGCCCCGGAGGGAGCTTATTCATATTTCGATGACGTCGTTGGAATGCTTTATCGTCCCGTTCATACAACCCGGGAGTCGCGGCTTGAGCAACAGCCCTACGTTCATTCTCATGGTTTCGTCATCACGTGGGATGGGCGTCTCGACAATCGCGAAGATTTAATCGCCCAGCTACGAAACGATCTAGTTTTTCCCCAAACCGACGTCGCGATCGTTGCGGCAGCGTTCGCAAGGTGGAAGAGCGAATGCTTTCGTGCGCTCTTGGGGGATTGGGCAACTTCGATATGGGAACCGACGACGAGGACGCTTACCTTAGCGGAAGACTATATGGGTGTTCGGCACCTCTACTACAACCTGAGTCATCGACGAATCGTGTGGTGCACAGGCTTGGCCCCGATAATTCTTCTAAGTGGTGCTTCGTTCACCCTCAACGACGAATACATCGCGGGATACCTAGCCATGTATCCACCTGCCCATCTCACACCATATCGAGAGGTTCTTGCCGTTCCTCCGGGTAGTTTTGTGACGATTGAACGCGGCAGGATAGCGTCTCGGTGCTTCTGGTCTCCCGACCATAAGAAGCGAATACGGTACAAAGCGGACACAGATTACGAAGAACACTTTCGCCAACTCTTTCGCAAATCCGTTCGCCGCCGGCTGCGCGCCGATTCGCCGATTTTAGGAGAGCTGAGTGGAGGCCTCGATTCCTCTTCTATTATTTGCATGTCTGATGACATCCTCGGCAAAGGTGAGGTCGAACCGATTCGGTTGGACACTGTCTCGTTCTATGACCCTAAGGAACACGGTGGGGACGAACGGGGATATTTTGAAAAAGTGGAAGCAAAACGCGGCAGAACAGGCCATCACTTTAATATGGACGAATATCGCGATTACTTCACCCTCGACTACCGCAATTTCATCCCTGCTCCGGGATCTTCTGAATGCCAAGCAGGCCTGAGAAACGCAGTTTACGATCTTGTGCAACGCGAGGGATATCGTGTCGTCCTCTCCGGCATCGGAGGAGACGAATTTCTTGGAGGAGTTCCCGACCCTATCCCTCAATTGGCCGATTCTATCGTCCTGCTACGACCAATTCAGCTGGCAAGGCAACTTAAGGCCTGGAGCCTAACTAGAAAAATGCCGTGGATTCAGCTTCTAGTTCAGGCGCTGGTTCGTTTGTTCCCGGCACCAGCTCGAGCGATGTTTATGGAACAAGGCAGAGTTCCGAATTGGATTAGCCCCAGGTTCGCTCGGCGACATCAGATAGCCAGGTGCCAATTGGGTCCCGAATCCGCGGCCAGCTCATGGCTACCGAGCGACCGCGACTACACCCAGAGCATAGTCGCAATGACTCGACAATTAGCTTTCTTCCCACAGCATTTTCTTGAATCAGAGGAAAGAAGATATCCATTTCTCGATCGAGAACTGATCGAATTCCTGTCGGCGATACCCGCAAACCAGCTACTTCGACCAGGTCAACGACGCTCACTAATGCGACGTGCACTCGTGGGCCTTGTGCCATCTGAGGTTCTGGCTCGACGCACCAAAGCAAACGGCGCCCGCGGGGCACTCGCTGACCTCCACAACTGTTGGTTGGAGATGGAGGCACTTTTTACATCACCGCTCAGCGCCCAACTTGGCTACGTCGATCAAGGTCGCCTTGAAGAACACTTGCGGGCTGCGAAAGGCGGCGACGCCTCCCAGCTATTCAAGTTATTAAAGGCTATTTACCTCGAGATGTGGCTCAGAAGTTTGGCGGATCGAGCCTTGTTCCAGGTGGATGCACAAACGATTACGACGAAAGACGGAAGCTTTACGGACCAAGGGCACGAACGCAACACGAGGTTTGGTGCAACGACGAACCAAACGAATTCTACCGGTAGAGCTGTCTAATCCTATGACGAAAGGAGGTGAGAACAATGATCTATTCAAAGCCCGAAGTAACTGTCCTCGGTGACGCGGTACGGGTCATTCAGGGATCTAAGGCGATTCCACCCAATGTCGAGTCGCCGTTGGGTGAACACACGGCGTCGTACGAACCCGAGGAGTAGGGAGACGCGATATGCCATGGAAACTGGCATATCTGTCTGCGCCCTTCCGGGCTGACTTCAAAGCCCGGGAGGGCGCTTATTATTTGTCCAATACATGTGTAGCACTCTGGTCCTCGTTTAAGTGGCTGTTAAACCAATCGATTAGCCGGTGGCAAAAGTCGATTTGGTTGGGGTAGCTCTCCAAGGTTGTGTGTCCCTCACCCTGATATTTCGCATATACAGCCTCTTTTCCCAGCCGACGAAGGAGAACAAACACCTGATCTGCCAAGAACGAAACGACATTGTCGTCGGCGGATCCGTGCATGATTAGAAGCGGGGTTTGTACTCTGTCAAGGTAGAAAACTGGGGAGTTCTCGATGTATGCGTGCCTATACTTCCAGAGAGATCCAGGCATCCTGGCCGCCCAACTTGGCTCCTCGAGTAACCCTCCAAGGCTCGACCCATCTGGGTCCATCTCGCCATAGAAGCTAACGAGATCACCGAATCCCGAAATCATTGCGGCAGCCTTGAATCGTGTTGTTTGAACAATTAGCGCGAGCGTGCTGTAGCCACCGTTGCTTTCTCCCATGACAGCGAGCTTCTCGGGATTTGCAATTCCAAGGTCGATGATTCTGTTAACGCCTGGCAAAACTGTTTTTATCAGGTCTTGCATGGGTGTACCGATGCCCACAGGTACATCAGGGAAGAAAATTGCGTACCCCCTCGTCGCGAAAAGCTGTTTATTTTCGGGCGCGTAGTCTGATATCGGAGTAAGGCCAAAGTAATGAAGATAGTCTGACCCCATTGCTCCGGCATATACGTTGACAATAAGGGGGTATTTTTTTCCCTCTTCGTAGTTGGCAGGCAATAATAACGCGCCTTTTAGAGTCTGACCATCCAAGCTTTTCCATTCGACGAGGGTACTCCTGCCCATGGCGTACTGACTAAGACCGTAATTTATCGTCGTCAGTGGACTTGGGTTCTTATTTTCTTCAGCGATCCAGAAGTTAGGAGGGGATCCTACATCCTCCGCTGCATACACAACCCTTCGCAGCTCTGGATCGTAGACAAGGTGATAGATATCGTATTTTTTGCATTCTCTCTGAATTTCCTTCCCAAGGCCCGTCGTCAAATCAAGTTGATAGAAGCCGAATTGCTTGGTCAGACTATCTGAAAAACTGACGATCATTTTCGAACCGATTTTGGTCGACTGAGAACGAGGGCTCATCGTCGGCCAGATGATAGAAAGTATCCTCTCATATGGCAGCCGCAGCATTTCGGAGGCCTTGCCGCTTCCTAAAGATACCTTCCATACCGCACTCATCGAAGCCAACAAATACACATTTTGGCTCGAGTCGTCCCAGATTGGCGCTGCTCGGTAGAAGTTATTGAAAGAGGGATGTGATTGCGCGGTGGCCTTTCGAGGCACCCCGCCCTGAACGGGTACAACGTAGCACTCTCCACCTTGTTCTCCTGCCATGTCAATATAGCTCAACCAGTTTCCGTCGGGTGACCAACTAGCAACAAAATCACGCCAATCACGAGCGATACCCGAGGCGAGAATTCGGGTCGTTCCGCCCCGCTCGACAACAATGAGATCGAACAGATTCCGGTAAACATTGCCCCCAACCATTCCTTTCCAGGTCGCGAAAGCAAACTGTGTGCCGTTGGGGGACACGTCATACCAGACCGGCCTCACACCGTGCGCAATCAACGTCATCCTACCCGTCTCGATTTCGACGATCACAAGGTCCCCCTGCTCGGCTTTCATCTGCGCCCCATCGACGAGCTCGCATGCCCCGGCATAGGGCTGCGCATCGTCGACTGCACGAGCTATCGAGCTATAGATGACGACTGTTGAGTCGGGTGGCTTCACCACCATTTGTTGAGGACTTTCTGGGCAAGTATCTGCGTCCTCGCTATCCTTTGATTGTGGTCCGTCAGACACGACCTTTGTCATCACGCTCTTGCTGTCGCTTGTCCAGCGGACGTCCTCGGTAGATGTGAGTGGATTGACGATTACGGCAGATACTTGCCTGATGTGTCTGGAATTTGTGTCGTACACCCATATGTTCGCAGAACCAGACCGTCTCGAGTAAAATGCGAGATATTCGCCGTCGGGTGACCAGACGGGTCCCCATCCAGCCCCTAGGTTTTCAGTAAATTCATGCAAATTGGTCGGTTGGGTGTTTGTGATCCATACCTCAGTTCCGATCTGGGCTGTTCCCACACCATAAGGTTGGTGCCTCATCCTGAGCCTGTCCACTTTCCTCGGATCTTGAACGGTATAAGCTAGCCATTTGCCGTCTGGAGATATACTGCTTGGATCATCTGCCAGACGCAACGCGGATGCCAAGTCTTCAACGGGGATACGTATATGTCTTTTCTGCGCAGTAAGTATGGGTGTGCCAACGGTAGTGAAGAAGCAAAGCGATACACATAATACTCTTCTCGTGTGCATGCTTGGTTAGAACTGTAACTTGAGAGCTAGTTGGATTGAGCGGGGACCACCCATCTGGTAGAGCGGACTAAAGCCGCCTCCTCCTGCATTCCCTCCGCTCAGGTACTGTCCTAGCGTTTGATTTGACAAACCGAAAACCATTGTACAGGTGAGGCCATAACATCCACTGGGCGGCGCAAAGTTAGGATGATTCAGAACGTTGAACATCTCAGCCCGAAACTGCAGTTTGAGCGATTCGTGAATTGGGAAACTACGATGCACCGCGAAGTCCCACTGCGCTGCCCCAAAGCCCCGCAAGGCATTTCTTCCCAGATTCCCTTGCCGAATGGGATTGCCACTGGAGTCCACGGGCGGGTCAGTGAAAGCATTCGGATTGAAACCCTTTCCACCAGGGCAAGATTGCCCAAAACCGTCAGGCGGCGAAGGAAGGCATTCCGAACCGTACAAGTACACAGCTTTGCCCGGGACTACATCGGGGCGCACTTCTGCCTCAGCTCCGTGAAATGCAAAGAAGTTCCCGTCGGCCACGTCAACAGGCAGAGCGGTGCGTATCTGGATCGTGTTTTCTGTGGACCACCCTTTAAAAATCGCGTCTCCAAGGCGACTTGTCTTCGGGAGTTGGAGGTCATACGTCAGGCCCGTAGAAAAGACCTGCCTGATGTCAAAGTCGGAGGGTCCTCGGTTAACGTCTGTATTGATCCCGGGCGCCAAAGCATTCGACAGATTCGCAATCGAACCCGCCGAACCAGTATCAATTGAATGTGACCAGGTGTATGAAGCGAGTGCTTGAAAACCACCATAAAGTCTTCTCTGAAATCGAACCTGCAGGGCATTGTATTCTGAGGTGCCTGCATTGGTGATTAGATCCGCGTTGCCAATGTTAGAGTTCGGTGAAAATACAAAGGCTGTTTGAATAAGACGCGCTCCTACAGAACCGATATATGAAGCGGTGATGGTTTGTTGCTTACCGATAGCCTGCTCCAGAGCCACGTTCCATTCCAGCGTATAAGGCAGTCGAAGTTCCGGATCGAACGCAGCTAGAGTTCCCTCGGGCGGAGCTAGGTTCGCGGCCGTGATCGGCGGCGGTGCAGCATCCACCGAACTTAAAGGAAACGTGCTAGTACCAGCATACGCAGGACCATAAAGAACGTTTATGCCCCCAAAAGGGTAAGATTCTTGAAATGCGTTGCCAACTTCCTGCGTGGCAAGATCGAAGAAAACCCCAATTCCCCCGCGCAGTACGGCTTCCCAATCAGAACTTTGGCGAAGTTGATAGGCAACACCGACGCGAGGCGCGACATTTCCGTAAGTGGTCCTGAATGCCGGTGTTCCGGCAGGTGCCAAAGCGAGGTTAGACAAATTGTTCAGATCAAAACCAGTGGCCGCCGGAAAGCTCGGACCCGCCGTTGTCGAAGGAGAAAAGTCTACGTCCCATCGCGCACCAAATGTCACCATAAGTCGCGGTGCAGTCTTCCAGCTGTCTTGCGCAAAAACACCGATGTTTCGGAGCAACATCGGGGTTCTTGTTGCAGATGATGTCGCCGCATAAGACAATTCCCCCGTACTGGCGGGAATAACACCAGCAAAGATTGCTTGCTGAGCATATCCCGCAGGATCAAATACCGGGGTAAGGCGACGGAAATCGACGCCAAACTTGAGGCTGTGCTGCAATTTTTGAACCGAAATATTCTCGACGAAATTGATCTGTCGCTGAAGATTCTTTACGACCCATCCGTCTCTTAACTGACCTCCCGTCAAACCCGACACGTCAAATGAAAAAAGTGCATTTGCCGAGGTGTAGCCACTCGGTAAGGGTAAAGCTACAAGGGGAATCGCTCCCCCGAAGGCATCCAGATAAGAATAACTCGAAGCAGTTGTATTGCTATAGTTGAAGCGCAAATCGTTTGCCGTTGACGGAGCAATTGCCCAGGTGACGCCTGCAGTCGCGGTCTGGGTATTTATCTGCACGGATGTAACCGTATTGAGAGAGTAGATACCGAACGAACCGCGTTGCGAGAATTGCGAAGGCGAGTAATTGTACCGTCCAAAAAAGGCAAGAGCTCCATTTACCTTGTGGTCCGCTCGAAGGCTGTAGGCGTCCAAGCTCCCTGGATTGGAATAGCTCGCATTGAATTGGGCAGTACCGGCTGACGCGTCATCCACACCATTCGGTGATGGGAACGCATTCAAGTAGGGTTTCAGCGATGGTGTGGCGGACTGACGGGACACCAGATCTGGAACTGTAGACAAGGTCGTTTCGGGCAACCGAAGGCGCAAGCCCTCGTAGGCGAAGAAAACAAAGGTTCGATCTCTGATAATGGGGCCGCTGTACGTGCCGCCAAAATCATTCTGCCGTTCCTTCGGTTTTGGCAAACCTGCTTCATCCCCAAACCAGTTATTGGCGTCAAGAGCGTCGTTTCGCAGATAGTCGAACACTGTGCCGTGAAATTGATTGGTTCCTGAACGAGTAACAATCGAGATCTGCCCTCCGGGTGTCCTTCCAAACTCTGGCGCGTAGGTGGAAGTTTGGATTCTGAACTCTTGCAGCGCATCTATTGATACTAGACTGTTGGTGCCGCCAAATGCACTGAACGAGCCTAGGGCGCCCCCCAACCCATTTCCGGCACTGAACCCGGCCGTTGCTCCAATACCGATATTCGCGCCGACACCGTCCACCATCCAGTAGTTCGACGCGCTACGTTGGCCATTGACACTGAATTGGCCTCCGTCCGAGAAATTGCTCGCCGTAACTACGACGCCTGGCGTAAGTTGAATTAAGGTTTGAAAGCTCCTGCCATTCATCGGCAAGTTTTCGGCAAATTCCCGGTCTACCACAGTACTCACGCTGGCGTCCTCAATGTTGATCATGGGCGCGCCGCCTTCTACAGTCACTGTCTCTGCGATCGCGCCAATAGGCAGGTTGAAATTAATCGCCAGCGCGTCTTGTACATTAAGGACAATGTCAGGCTTCACAAGCGTCTTGAACCCAAGCTTTGCCACCTGCAATCGATATTGCCCAGGGGACAAATTCTGAATGACGTACAACCCTTCGTAATTCGTCTTGCTGAAGTATTGGACACGTGTTGCGTCGTTGATGACCGTGATCTCAGCGCCTGCGATTACTTTCCCCGCAGGATCGAAAACCGTCCCGCTAATTGTTCCATTCGGAGACTGTGCAAATGTTGCAGCCGCGAAAACCGCACTGACGAGAGCAACGAGAATAAGCCGACGCAGTCGCACGCAGCATCTCCTCTGGCAGCCTGAATTTGGTGGCGCTCCTTTGGTCTACGCACGAGAAGCTAAGGTTGTACCAACTTAGCCAAAAACAAACTGACGATATCGAACGGAATCGGGCTAGGGATGATTTGGAGCGAGCTGCAGGTACGCGTACAGTAACGGTTTGCCGCTTGGCTTGCGGCTTCCGCCTTTCGGTTCTACCGTCACGAATACAGCATCAATTTGATCAAGTGCCTTCGGATCAGGGAACTTGAGGATCCACCGTTTCTTGGCCGCGTTGTCCTCGTAAAAAATCAAAGATCGAGGCGTGTCCGGGCGCGTACTTCCTGATGGGGATGCATTTCGGCTGGCGAGGCCCGCGTTCATACCAATCGGGAAGAGTCTAGCCGCTACCGACAGAATCGCTCGGGCCAAAGAAAGGAGGAAGCAGCAAATGGCTCGAACGCGATTTCAAAAAGGACATGTACGTGTACGCAAAACGAAGAACCCGTACTGGGAGGGCTTCTACTGGGAGGACCTTCGGCTCGAGGATGGAATGGTCGTGCCCAAACAACGCGCGATCAACCTGGGACGAACCGAGGATCTACCCACCAAGAAGCTCGCCGAACGGAAGCTTGCGGACAAACTGGCCGGGGTCAACGATGTCGACTATAAGCCTCGACCCATCTTAACGGTTGGAGATTTCGTGACGGAACGCTATCGAAAACTGATTCTGCCTCTGCGGAAACGCTCCACCCGTCACGGGTATGAGACGATCTTGGATCGCCATATACTCCCGGAATTCAAAAACCGGCAGTTGGTCGAAGTCAGTCACGAAGATTTGCAGGGTTTCGCCAACCGCAAGACCGCAAGCGGCGCTGCGTGGCACACCGTCAAGAACATCATTACCGTTCTTGGCGCTGTCTACTCCGCTGCCGTCAAGTACGGCTATGTTCGCACCAATCCCGTCCACAGTGTCGAATTACCCAGTGAACCAGTCGGGTTCCAACCCGAGCTGCCGACCGACAAAGAACTTTTCCTCCGCATAGTTTGATTCCAGTTCGTGGAGCCGTAGCTTCAGCGGTAGGCGTAACCAGCTAGTTCGGTTTTGACCTTGTTCGTGCCGGATCAGTGTGCGTACGCTAGTTCCCAGTTCCCTGGCTGTCATTTGCGGCGTCCACCCACGGACCGCCCGCAAAGCATGGATTCGCGCTCCGGAAGGACCTCAGTTCCCCAGCATCTTCCAGATTTCTGCACGATTAGCGGGCGAAATTCGCATTGCACAGGGGAGATAGGCGAATCGATTTCGCCGGTCGCACCCACTACTTTCTGGCAGATGTGAAAATGCGCCAATACGTACCACACGCGTGTGGGATTCGCGGGTCTACTGATCCGGACGCGCACCGATAGCGATTTGGGTAGCCAAATATTCATCTCTCTCGTCGCGGGTTCTCTACCGTTATCCTATGCAAATACTGCGCACTCTGGATAGGTACAAGTGAATAGGGAACGTATGCGGATGGCGGGCTGGAAACGCGGTATTGAATCGCGTGTAGGGTACACCGGATCAGAGTGGCGCAGGGATTGGGCGGTACCGCTGCCCGGGATATATACCTGCGGTTCGCAACAGGGGATTCCGTGGGCTCGAAAAGGTGCCGAGCCCGAAAACATGAATTTCCGGTACAGGTTTATGACCGATTCACATCTCAATTCGAGTGCTGAAAAAAAGGGAACCAGACTTGGCCTCTGGTTCCCCAGAAACGACACCTTGCCTTGCCGCGATCCCACAGCGCACTTCGCCTATCCCGTGGGCCAATCACGGGTGCTTGAATCGGCCACCCGGCTTGTGGTTGTGCCGCTGTTCATGGCTTTTGGGTGGCCACTCTCAAGAGGTGTTTCATGCTTCACCTCCGGCGGGAAGTTTCCCGCACCGGCAGCGATTCATGAGGCCCGCCTAGACTATAAGGCTTAATGTGAGCCGCATCGAGGACGGGAAGGGTGCGCTCACCGGTGACAGTACACTTGCGTTGGTACGCGTCGGTGACAATCACTCTGAATATCCCTTGGCCGAGCCGCGGCCGGATTACCGTTGGCTGGCCGTAGCGAGCACCTTCCACAGCTACAATTGTCGCCGGTCCAGGGTCAGTGCTAGCTTCCGTGCGAATGGCCAGTCTTTCCCGAATGGCTGTCCATACGCTCTCACCTGTGAAACCATCGTTGTCATCGTAGCCCTTGCCTTGGACAATGTTGGGACTGAAGTCTGAAGGGACCGGGATCCATTCGTCCTCGGCAAGAAAGAATGGCTCGGCCAAAAGAATGCACCCGATCGACGGATTCTCTGTCGGTGCTATTGGTACACGCCTATATTGTGCAATCCGGCTACGCATTTCCGATAGCGATCTAACGCCATTCCCCTCCCCGAAAGCTTCCCACGCAAGTGAGATCGGCAAATGGACAAACCGAGTAAAGAATCCGCCTCCGACAATGAAGTTCCGTGGCGAGTGGAGCTTGAACAATAGCATTTCGCCGATTTTCAGCGCTTTGAATGGTGCCTCGGCAGACGGGCGCCAGAAATTTACTTCGTCAATGGAAGATTTGGACGTATGCAATCTGAACCATTCGTAGTCGGTCACCGCAATGAAGAATCTCATCGTGCAGCTCTCAGCAAAACGGCATTGCGGTGAAAATCCAAGAACGTACGCTGGCCCTCCGTAAAGGCTCCCACATTAGTTGGCTTATCCACATCGATCCCCATTCTCTCCAACGAGGGCCGGTGCGCCACCGGCGAAACAATAAGATCCCCGGAATCCTCAAACCCAATAAATCCACGATCGAACAAATGATCGATACTTGGAGTCAAAAGTAGGCCATTTTCGCCATCCAAGCGCTCCTCGTTTGAGGAATCGCGCCACGGCTTGCAGTGACTGGCGATCAGGTGAATCGGATTATTGACGCCGGTTATGCGGCAACGGTTTTCGATTCGCATAACACGCTGCTTGAAGAGGCCCTGTCCTCGTCTCGCCCGTATAAGCGCCTCTCTGTCTGTTTCATCGACCGATGTATCAGTCTCTACTTGTAATTCTAATCTTTGCTCCCAAACATCGAGATCGTCATCGCTCACAATTCTACCGGCTTCGACTGCGGCGCCTACCCTTGCTCCAGCCACTATCGAGTGGGCCTCCTGCCCGATCAGGCCTTCGATCACCTCGGCGAAATCCGGGGAAAGTTCTGTCAAATAGACTGACTGGATACCGTTTCCATTGCGCTGCAACGGCGAGTAACGCTCGGGCAAAACGAGCTTCAGAACGCCCATATGGTCCTTTGGCCGCATTTTGTTCAGCAAGACGGAAAATGAGACGTTCACCCTCCACCCGATATTTTCCCAATTCTGGCCTGTAGATCCGAACTCCCGGGGCTTCGGAGACTCCCAGCAATAGGTTTTGGCGATCCCGAGGGCCACGATATAGGTACCCACAAAGGAAAATATCAGGTCCCCGGGCGATACCTCACGCATCGACTCGTAAAATGGATTGCGAGCTCCGTTAGCGTTGCGCTTGGGAGACCAAAGGTAGCCTCCACCCTTTCATGCCGGAAAGTCTGATTTTGGTTAACCCACCAATATCGCATACGCTCCCGGACGTGCGGAACTTCGGGGACCCCCAGCTGGACTGGGTAGACCAAGAATACATCGATTGTTTTTGGATTTGATGGACTTATGATCCTGCCGCAACGATCCCGGTAAACGCAACGAGTATGGTGCGCCCGAGTCGAAACATTGGGATGCCAGGATATGCGTAACCGCGAAGATTGCGAGCTATCGGGGAAAGCCGGAAATTGCTGCGACCGAGCCGAGACAAATCGAAGTGGAGTCCAAATAGCGGCCATCGGCGTCCGCGATTGTCATTCGTGGCTCCTGGAAGTGCTGGAGTCTTTCATGGTGGCCACTTTCTAGTTCGATTTCACCAACGTGGCCGTTAGGTCCACCTCCGAACCCGCGACTATAGTGACGGGTTTCCACCAATTCTGGTAGTCCTTCGCGAACAAGCGGACTGAATGCTGTCCTGGTTTCAGGTTAAGTGTCACGGGAGTGTTCCCTTTGAAGTCGTCATCAACATAGACCCCGACACCGGTCGGGCTGGAAATCACATGAATCGTACCCGACGCGACTGTACCGCTTGTCTGAGATTGGGAGGCTGTCGGTGCACCAGGTGATAAAGCCTCCAGTTCGGCGGTAATATTCATCTTGCCTCCGGTGAGTATTATTTTTCTTTTCCAGAACTTATAGCCGTTCTTCTTCACGCTGACCGTGTGGATGCCCGCCGCAACACCGAGGATGCAAGGGGTAGTTCCCGCAATATGCCCGTCCAATTCCACATCTGCGCCGCTTGGGACCGAAGTGACTTCGATTCCACCATTGACTTGGCTGGTTGTACTCGGCGCGATCTTTGCTGGGGTACTCGCCTGGGACTGCGGGGAAACAACCGGGGCATTGTCCTCGATGAATTCTTTCAGGTGCTTGGCACATGCCTCTGAAATGGATTGCTGTCCGCGTATTCCAAGAGTGCCGAATGCTAGAATCCCGTTGCTGCTTTTGTGGACCTCATACGCCCACAACACCCGTTGGGTCTTCTTGTCAATTAGCATGAGACTTGCTTCCAGCCCCCGAGTGCTGCCCCCGTAGGCTTTCGAGTCGCCCCGAGCAGACGATTCACTTGTGCCAAACCACCCTCGCCACTCATATTCTGTACTCACGAGCGCGTAATTGGACTGGTTTGGGTCCAGTGTCAATATTACGGGCACCTGCTTTTTTTGTATTGCCGCAGCCAAGTACGTATCAAATCCACCCATCGGAGCAATCGCAATGACTGAACCTGGCGGCACCGTTGGCTGAACTGCGGCTTTACTCTGCTGAGCAGGGACAGTCTGGCAGGCGAATAAAAGGCAGCACGGTACGCCCACACTACGGTGCATCATCTTGATCCTTTCACATCAGTAACCATTTCCGGGCAACTGGAGTGGAGGCTAAACCGATGGTTCTGTTGTGTCAAGAATTCAGACTCGAAACCGTTCCGAAACTCAAGAGGTCAGACGGTCTCAAAACGAGACATTAACCTGCCAGCCTTGTGAATCGCCGTTCTCTTGTTGTTTAATGCTCGCGGAGGACTTCTAATGGACATCGTAACGGCCCTAAAGCGCGAAGAAAAGAAGTTGGAAAGGACTGCAAAGAGCGCAATGAAGCGTCTGTCTGCACTGAGAGCGACTATGAAATTCTTTGGGGGTACAACTCCCGGCACCAAACTGGTTTACGGGAAGAAGCGCCGGATGTCGGCTGCTGGCAGATTGGCGATTTCCAAGGCAACCAAAGCACGGTGGGCGAAGGTTCGAGCCGCTAAAGCAGCCAGGCCCCGTCGGAAGATGTCTGCGGCTGGCAGGGCGAGCATTGTGAAGGCACAGAAAGCAAGATGGGCGAAGGTTCGAGCGGCGAGGGCTAGAGCGGCGTAATCGCGTCCCCGAATCGAGAACGACATTCGAGGCGATTCCCTAGGGCTAAGCAAACGTCGCTGCTGCAGGGCTCACCTCGAAAGTGGACGCCATCATCGGCCCGACGAACCCATTGCTTATCTCGAGCATCTTACGGAGGAGGTTCGACTACGAGCTTGCTGTTGTGCCGAAGAAATCAGGTTTGCATTTGTCGGCGATTATTCCTTGTACAACCAAGCGCCCACTACGCTCGCCACGATGATTTCGACCAGGCCGACGATGACTCCAACCACTAACAGACGCTTCGGAAACAATCCCAATGGCATCTGGCCGAGAGTAGGCAGCGCGTATCCGACCACCCAGTAGGCGAAACCCGTCAACGCTGCGGTCTTAGGACCAGCACCGAACCGTGGGCGGGCAGCCGCATATAGCCAGACCGCTGCGATTCCTCCGATGAAGCCTCCGACAATGAAGACAGCTATCGCGCTCATGGACAAGTGTCGACCGAGAGCCCCCATTGCCGCATCCCAGTCGTGCGCGAGCACCACTCCGTTCGTAACATACTCAAATATGTTGATTATGAGACCAGCGAGCAAACCGCCGAGTAACACCCGGGCCCAGTTGATCTTTCCCATCGCGAACCTCCTTTGACGGGCAAGCTGGAATTTCCGTTTTAACCTTCCAGCCGGTCGATAGCGTACACCCGACCCCGTCAGTGTGCAATGCCCCTGCCAGGTTCTTAACTGCATAGCCTTTTCGGCGGTTACGGTAAAAATCCCAAGGCAAGAACTGGCACCGTCCCTTCCCGTCACGATCCCCGAAGCACGGAGTCTTTTCCAGCGTGTTCCCTTGCTTCCTCCATAACCTCTTCTGCGGTTGCAGCACGAGCCACAAAATCACAGTCGACGCCGGCATCCCTACACTTCAACATCATTGCCATCTTGCACCTCCGTTTACCGACGTGAAAAGCTTGGATGCGGGGAATACTATCCCGTTCCGATTCCGGTCAACGCAACAAGCCCGTCCTCCAGGCCCCTTTCTGGATGGTTCCGAGTGGCACCTGCACGTCTACTTACTAGTTTACTTTTCTCATACCGTTTGTCGATTCCGATTCGGAGTCGTAACCACACTCGTGCTCTACTTGATTGACGCAGCAGTTCGGCCGGCACGCAGGATGGAAAACCATGAGTTTCGCTCGAAGACTTCTCAGCATGATTCAATTAGGCGTAGCCGTCTGGAGTGCGCTTACTCCGCAGCTTGCATTGGCCTACGATCATCCGCTAAGTGACGGTGCAGTTCGCGAGGCGTATTTCATCGGCCAGAATACCGATCGGGCCAACACATTTCTGTCCCAATACGCGCAGGCGCTCCCCGTGCCGCATGGCGGCGCGCATGTAGCGGAGATCGAACTGAGTACTCCCTACGCGCAGGTAGTCGAGATTTCTGCGCAACATACGCCGGACTATAGCGCCCAGCAGGCCGCGTTGGATTATCGGAAGCGTGGTGATTTCATCGTAGTCCGCGTGAAAATCCTTTTCACACCAACGTATACAGGCGGTAGCGATGATTTCTGGCGCCACGTTTCGGTCGGGCTCGTGCAGAAAAAACACATGGCTGCGACGAGCGTCGACGGCCAGCCACTCTATACGGCAGACCGGGACGGCGACAACCCGGTGCTCATTGGCGCGAATGTGTTCGTTCAGTTCAGCGTCGACGGTGTGGAGTCGAATTACGTGCAGGTCGAAGTTGTGCCGCCGGAAGGGCTCTGGGTGCATGCCACATTTGACCTGAGTAACTTGCGCTAACTTGAAGATGAGCCGGTGTGCTCCGAGTTGATTGCGCCCGGATCAAGCCGTATTCGGAAACGATGTTGTCCGCTGCCCGTTCGAGGAGGCGCGCGTATAGCGCAACAAGCCCGTCCTCCAGGTCCCTTCCCGCATAGTTTCTGAATGGGCAACGATACCCGCGGAATGTGCCGGGCGAACGCCACTTCTACCTAGCGCGTTTTGCGGTCATGTGCCACCCGGCAGATTTTGCTTTAATAGGCAGACTCCCGAGTAATGCTGCGACGCTGCATGTCTGAATCTTCTCGATTTCCTCAGTGCTACTATGAGAGCAAGGCGAAATGGCATGTCACTCGATTGGACCCAAAGAGACTTACGTGAAGGTCTGCGTTGCTTCCATTCCGCCGCATTCTTCGAGGCGCACGAACACTGGGAATCTGTTTGGCTGGTGGCGCAAGAGCCGGAAAAAACCTTTCTGCAAGGATTGATCCAGGTTGCTGCTTCCTTCCACCACTTCCAGCGCGGCAACCTGGCGGGTACCGTTTCACTGCTCCGCTCAGCTTTACGCCGCCTCGACACCTACCCCGAAGCCTTTGCTGGAGTCGCGGTCGCCCCGCTTCGAGCGACGATCCGCCAGTGGCTCGACGCCCTCGAAACGTCGACACGCTCCCCCGTGCCGCCCCTTCCGCAGCTCCAAATCGCCACCACAGAGTCAATTTCCCCGAACCCGTCTCCGGATAGTTTCTGAGTGGGCTACCATCGGGAGTTGATCCGTTCGGTCAACACCACGGCATTTTTCATCGCTAATCGGGATTAAAGTGCGAAGCGACGATTCATCTGATCCGCCCACGTTGACTTGCCCCTGAGCACGGCCTAATATCCCCCGCCAGGAGCGTCTCGCCAGCCATGATCGGCCAAACCATATCGCACTACCGCATTATCGAAAAGTTGGGCGGCGGCGGGATGGGTGTGGTGTACAAGGCCGAAGATGTAAAGCTGCACCGCTTTGTCGCCCTGAAGTTCCTGCCGGACGAGATTGCCAAAGATGCGCAAGCTCTAGCCCGCTTCCAACGCGAAGCGCAGGCCGCCTCTGCACTGAATCATTCCAACATCTGCACGATCTACGAGATCGACGACCAGCATGGCGACGCGTTTATCGCCATGGAGTTTCTGGACGGACTGACGCTGAAGCATCGCATTGCTGGCCGCCCTATGGAAACAGAGACTCTCCTCAACTTGGCCATCGAGATTGCCGACGCCCTTGACGCAGCCCACACAGAAGGCATCGTCCACCGGGACATCAAGCCAGCCAACATCTTCGTTACCAAACGCGGACACGCCAAGGTTCTCGACTTCGGGCTGGCGAAGGTCATGGTTACAGCCAGCTCTTCTAGCAACATTGCAGCGGCCAACACGCAGACGGCTTCCGTCGATACGGAGCATCTGACCAGTCCGGGCACCATGCTGGGAACGGTGGCCTACATGTCACCCGAACAGGCCAAAGGCAAAGAACTCGATGCGCGCAGCGATCTGTTTTCTTTTGGTGCGGTGCTGTACGAGATGGCGACGGGGGCGTTGCCATTCCATGGTGACACTACTGCGCTGATCTTCGATGCCATATTGCATTCTGATCCGCCTCCTGCGATTCGTTTCAATCGCGAGATTCCGCCCCAGCTGGAAGACATCATCAATAAGGCATTGGAGAAAGATCGCAATCTCCGCTATCAGGGCGCGGCGGAAATGCGAGCCGACCTGCAACGGCTGAAGCGGGATACAGAGACGGGACAAGTCAAAGGTGCCAGTTCCGGCACGGTGGCGGTGGCCCAGGAGAGCCGCGGTCAAGTCTCAGCCCAAGCGCCGTCGCCAGTATCCGGCTCTCTCTCTGTGCTTGCTCAACCTCCGTTATCGAACCCGGTGAAGGTAGACCTGAACATGCGGCACGAAATCGAGTCTGCCCAAATCTCCAAAAGACATGCTGCACGACCGCGAATGAATCGGCGATGGCTCTGGGTAGGATCTACCGCAGGAGTCATTGTCATCATTACAATAGCCTTCGTCCTCGACCTTGGCGGATTGCGGCGCAGGCTGAGCGGCGCGAGCAGCAATCACCCAATCCGGTCAGTTGCCGTGCTCCCGTTCGCCAATGCTAGCGGAGATCCAAACCTCGAATATCTGGGAGATGGGATCGCAAGCACGGTGACGGCGAGCCTCTCGCAGTTGAACGGGCTTCGCGTGATGGCGTCCGATTCCGTCTATTTTTACAAAGGGCGTCACGTGGACCCGCGGCAAGTGGGACGCGAGCTGGACGTTTCGACCGTTCTCGAAGGTAGCGTCGCGAAAGTCGGAGACACGCTCGAAGTGAATACGAATCTCGTGGACACGAGCGACGATGCCGAACTCTGGGGCAGCCGTTACCGGGAAAAGGTGTCCAATATTTTTTCTCTCGAAGACAATATGTCGCAACAAATCGCGCACGCCCTGCGATTGCGACTCACGGGAGAACAACAGAGTCGCCTGCTTGCCCATTCGACCGAAAATACGGAGGCTTACGACGCTTTCCTGAAAGGGCTGTATTACACACGTCAATTCACACCCGACAGCCTGAAGCAGGGAATGACTTATCTTCGAAAGGCGGTTACGCTAGACCCCAATTACGCTCTCGCCTATTCGACCATTGCATACAATTACGGCGTTGTCGAAGACTGGTACGCGCCTCCGCGAGAGGTCATGCCCGAAGCCGAAGCGGCAGCGAAGAAGGCTTTCGAACTCGATCCGACACTGGGTGACGCCGAAGGCTGGCTGGCGTACACCGACCATTTCTACAATTACGATCAGGCAAAGGCGCTTCAGGAGTTTCAGCACGCAGTCGAACTCGATCCGAACGACGCCGAGGTTCACGCGATGTACGGCTGGTGCCTCGCGGATTTGAAGCGGTACGACGAAGGCGTAGCACAGAACGTCGAAAGTCTGAAGCTCGATCCGATCTCGGCGGAAATCAATCACGTTCTGGGACAAAGCGACTACTACGCTCACCGGTACGACGACGCCATTCAGCAGGAACGTAAGACCATCCAACAGTTCTCAAGCACCGGATTCGTCTCGATTGCCGGAGACGTGTTGGGTTGGAGCTACGCCGCGAAGGGTCAGCTCGACGAGGCAATTCGAGCTATCCAACAAGCTCGCAAAGCGGAACCGGATTTCACGGAGGCGGTCGCCTCACTCGGCTGGGTTGCTGCGCTCAAGGGAGACCGCAAAACCGCACAAGACATGCTCGCGGAACTCGATGCCCGTGCCAAGAAACACTGGGTCGAACCATATTTTTACGCGATGATTTACGCCGGACTCGGAGACAAAGATCGAGCTTTCGCCGAGCTCGACAAAGCGTACGAAGCGCGATCATGGTATATGGCAGTGGTTGGCGTTGATTCGAAGCTCGACAGTCTTAGGTCGGATCCTCGATTTGCAAAGCTTTTGGCCGAGGTCGGCCTCCCTCACTAGTCCTCAGTTCGCGTTGAAAGCGGGCGAGTGCCTCGGTCACGGACAACCTTCGGGGCAGTGCGCTCGCCGTCTACAAGGATTTCCTGACGCTGTGGAAAGACGCCGATCCCGACATCCCCATCCTCATCGCTGCGAAAGCGGAGTACGCCAAGCTGCAATGAGTGAGCGTGTGCGCTAGGAAGCCGTGATTCGCGTGTGGTTGCTTGTAGCTATGGTCTGCGCCATCAACAAACATGGGCATCTTTTGAATATCTCGTGTAGCCGCCAGCCGCCCCCACTCCTCGCCCCTGTGTTATGCTTTCGGTATGCATTTCCGAGTACGCCGCTTGCCATTGCTGCTTCTGGCGGCAAGCGCCACGTGCACGAGCACCAGCACCATCATCATGCCCCGAGAGATCGGCGTCGCTTGTCTCAAGCACAAGCCCTTCAGCGCTATTGCACGAACAACACTTTCGAGAGTTTTCCCCAGCGGAACCAGGCGGACAGTGACTATAGAAGACCACATCGCGCGGGATGGAGATGGGCAGATTTTGGGGGACCAACATTTACCGTGGACTGAAGATCCGGCGCAGCCCGTTTATTACGTCAACATTCTCGACCCAAAAACGATGCAGCGCATCCATATTGACCCTCAAAAACACTTGGTTACTACGCGTGCTGTGGATCAGAAATCTGCATGGAACTATGTTCCATACGATGGGACCCAGTATCGACTCGCAGTGAAGCCCGGAGTCACGGTTCACACCGAACGATTAGGAAATCAGCAAATCAACGGTTTAAAATGCTGGGGACAACGTACGACATATCTCTTTCAGCCGGGCACTCTGCGAGGAAATCAGCAGCCGGTCACACGCACTTGGGAGGATTGGTATGCGAAGAATATTGGAGCTGACGTCCGAATAGTGACTCACGACCCTGACCCGGAAGCCGGCGACCAGCAAACTGACCTAATCGGCATAACGTATGGCGAACCTGATCCGTCAATCTTCGCCCCGCCCGCAGGATATTCGATTCAAGCAGGCGTGAAGTAACGCAGATTTATCGGGAACCCGGCATCTGTGACGAGGTTCTTGGTGAGTCGTCGCCAACTCAGAAACCATTGCGTTCGCCGGGTGGGCGTCAAAAAAATAAAAAAAGTTAAAAATTAGAATTGCCTTGCCCGGGGATGCTCCCATGATCCTGTACCCCTTGGCCAGACAACTCAGCCATCCCCGACACTTCGCGACTGTGCCTCGCGTGATCTCTCACATCTGATCGGTAAACTACGGTCGGGCAAGATGCCCGTAAAATGGGGTGAAGATCGCTGGAAAGTGTGCGTAAGATTCGCGGCATAACATGTGCCGTGCCGGAGCTACTACTCAAACTATTTTCGGCTCGAATGCATTTCAATCTTGACAGCAATTATTAGTTGTGGCATATGTAGTGCAGCAATAGAACGGCTCTGCCAGTCGTTGACGCGACGGACAGAGCCTAACTCCCAAAGTGAGGAAAGCACAATGGAAGCTACACCGAATCTATCAGCGGTCCATTCCCACAGCAAGGCACTCCACTCCAACGCACAAGAGGTACGCCAAGAAGCACTCACCCGCGCAGTGTCGGGTCAATCGCTCACCAATTTTCCCGCGATCTTCCAAGGATTCGCGGCGAAGGGTATTCCTGAATCGGAAATCAAACCGCGCGAAAACGTGTTCACGTTCAATGCGTGGAAAGCGCTGGGACGCGTGGTGCGTCGTGGCGAGCATGGCGTCAAAGTGACTACCTTTATCGATTGCAAGACGAAGGAAACGGATAGCGACACTGGCGAGCGGAAGAGTTTCCGCCGTCCATGGACTACTACTGTGTTTCACGTATCGCAGACGGAAGCGATTAAGGGGGGTGGCCTATGACCACCCCTTCTTTCGCTTTCCCCGTTCGATTGAGCGAAAAATACCGTCCACGCAAGGTGGCGGAGTTTGTGGGACTGCCCAAAGCCAAGCGTGTGTTGGCAAAGTTTGTAGCGAATCCCTACCCGTGTTCGTTCCTATTCTTCGGCCCGCCGGGAGTGGGCAAGACTTCGATAGCGCAAGCGATGGCCGATGAAATGGGAGCGGAGTTTCACCATCTGGGCTCGCAGAAGTGCAACCTTGAGAACCTAGAGACAATATGCCGTATATGCCAGTACGTTCCGCTAACCGGCGGAATGCACTTCGTGTTGATAGATGAAGTGGACTCCGCATCCAAGGCGGCACAGCTAGCGCTATTGTCTAAACTTGATTCGACGGACGCGCCAAAGGGAACAGTGTTTGTGTTCACGTGCAATTCAACTGACGGACTAGAGCCGCGATTCCTAAGCCGGTGCCTGCCGATAGACTTCTCAAGCTATGGAATGGCCGGAGAGATCGCGGATTATCTGGATAGGGTGTGGCACGCGGAAGGTGGGAACGCAAACGGGCCAGACTTCGCGCGGTTAAGCAAAGAGTGCAGGAACAACGTGCGCGACTGTTTGGGACGGCTGGAAGTGGAATTGATGACCCTCTAGGGCCGGAACTGAGGGAACAGTGAAGAAGACCTATAGCACTCAGCAAGCCGCTAAGAAGATTGGCGTGGGATTCAGAACGCTAAATCGCTGGCTCGCGCTCGAACTGATCCGGCCCGCCATAGCCGTTCCTATGGGTGGCGGGCGCACCCTGTGGCGCTGGAACGATGCGGACATCGCCAAAGGGCGCAAGGTAGCTGACGCGCAGAAACCCGGCCCGAAGGGACCGCAAAAGAGGAAACGGACGTGAGCACAACTAGGGTAGCGGTGTACGCGCGGGTATCCACCACCAATCACGGTCAGGACGTAACGCTACAGACGCGGGAACTGCAGCAATTCGCGGAAGCTCGCGGCTGGACCATGGTAGGGAGCTACATTGATGACGGAATCAGCGGTGCGAAGGATTCCCGGCCCGAACTGAACCGGCTAATGGCTGACGCGCACAAGAGATGCTTTGATGTCGTGGCCGTCTGGCGATTCGACCGCTTCGCACGGTCAGTTTCCCACTTGCTCCGAGCGCTTGAAACCTTTAGCGCGTTGGGCATAGCGTTCGTTAGCCTCAGCGAACAGATGGACACCACCACGCCAACCGGGAAAATGGTATTCACTGTGCTAGGTGCCGTGGCGGAATTGGAACGCAGCCTAATCGCCGAACGCGTCCGAGCCGGTATCCGGAACGCCAGAGCCAAGGGTAAAACGCTAGGTCGCCCGCGTGTGGCCGTGGATGCCGCGAGGATTGGCCGCCTACGCGCACAGGGACGTTCCATACGGGAGATTGCCGACGATCTAGCCTGAATAATTCGCGAACTTAGAAACACGAAAAGCCTCTTTCATGGTACAAAGCCGTTGTCTACGCGGTTTTGAAACCAATCCGGAGGCTTTCGTGCCCGAGCATACCACGACACAGTCTGTTCTCTTCCCAGGAATTTTTGAGCGGCCGGTAGTTGCCAAATTCGATCAGGCGCAAGGCAGTTCCGATGGTGGAGCGGTGTTACTCAAAGCTGCCGACTGCGGGTTAGGTCTGACGGCGGCGTTGGCAGCTTGTCTGAAAGATGACCGACAAGAGGGTAAGGTCCGTCACGAGTTGGATGAGCTGCTCACGCAGCGGATCATGGCTATCGCCTGCGGGTACGAAGATGCCAACGATGCGGCGCGTCTGGCTTCTGATCCGGTGCACAAGCTACTGGTCGGTAGGGATCCCGTGGAAGGAGAAGATTTAGCTTCACAGCCTACGCTCTCGCGTTTTGAAAATAGTGTGGGTCGTAAAGAGTTGTTTCGTATGGGCGAAGCCTTGGCCGACACGGTGATCGAACGCCATCGCCAACGGCTGCACGACCGCGCTCGTCTGATCACCATCGACCTGGATCCAACTGACGATCCAACCCATGGCGCCCAGCAACTGAGCTTCTTCAACTGGCATTACGACAGCTACTGCTACCTGCCGGTGGTCGGATTCCTGACGTTCAACCAGGAGGCGGAGCAGTATCTGGTCACTGCGGTCTTACGCCCGGGGAACGCACCAGGCTCGGCGGGAGCAGTGGGCATCCTGCGCCGTTTGATCGAGCGACTGAGGCTATCTCCATAGCTTCCATCGTCTCGCCTTGAACTTGGGCGCGCATACTGGGTAAGTCCCCTTCCTCCTTCCATAAGCTGGCCTTTGTCACCCACTTTCTCGAGGTGTCCTCTGCGCCTCAAAATTTGGCTACGCGCACTGCTAAGAACCTTAGAATCAATCTTCCATCCCGACCGAATTTCGCCGGTGTCAACCTCTCCGCCCGGTATCAGAACAAATCCCAAAAAATTCCTTCACGATCCACTTTCACGAATAATGCGGGCTAGGGTATTCCCGGGGAGTTGTCCATAAAACCCTCAGAAATCGCGGCTCCCGCCGTGTTGCAACTACAACCGATTAGCGACTCCGGTTCCGCGTCCCACAAAGAGTTGATTGATGGACGCTCTAATTGAACATAGATCTTGTAGTCCAAATATCCAGCTTAGATCTGGACGGCACTAGGATATTTGTTTTATTTGAAAACCCGTGACCGGTGGACTCTCCACGACGATCTCGACCATATCCTGAACCTCGATTCCTTTAGGCAATGCGCCCATTTCGATTCCAGGATATTTATGGGCCAAAACCGAGAGAATGGGGGTTCCGTCAGACTTGGTCGCACGAAAATGCTCTTTAGCGACACGCTCGCGCTCCGTATTCATCGAGGCTATTTTGCGATAGTACGTGATCAGATTTGTGCCCAAATCGCTGGTCTTCACGATGCACACAGAGTGCGAGCCATACGTCGAGAAATGAACCTTAACGGTCCAATGTCCGTCGCTGGTGACACGTAACGGATGAGGCTGCGGCCACCATTCGCCACCTATTCCTATCAGAGCAAAAACGTCACCTCCGGGAGGGTTGAGGAATGTGCCCTGAATTTCAAATACTCCTCCCTTATCGTACGTTCTGATTATCTGGCCCGATTCCAAATTGGCGATCTTGATTCCCAAGGCTTGCTGGATGCGAATGAATTTGCTGTTTAGCGACCGAATTCGCTTGGCGAGTTCAGGCGGAAAAAGCTCTACATCTATCCCGCGACTTTGAAGCTCCCAAAGACCTTTGCCCCTAACTCCTTGGTTTGGATCAAGGATTCCGATGAATATTCTCTTTACTCCAAATTGCGTAATCAACTCAGTACAGCAATTTAGAGGATCGGACCGGACTTCTCTTGTGCACGGTTCCAATGTTGTGTAGATAGTGGCCCGTGCGAGTTGTTTCTTATCTGCGACCATGTTGAGAGCTACTTTCTCGGCGTGGTCATCGTCCCCTACTTTTCCGGTGCCTCGGTGGCCGAACCCGATTACGGCCTCGCCCATTGCGACGACCGCTCCTACCTTGGGTATACGGTCGGCTATCGGGTCGCACCGCTCAGCGTAGGTTATAGCTGCTTCCATCTGGATTTTGTCCGTGTCGGTCACGCTTATGTCCGTGTGTGTTGGGAGTCGCAATGATACGCGAACGCAGCAGAAGCTTCCAAAACACGTTCGAAAATCGCGAATCCCGGCGACTGCTATAGCTGCTTAGAAGAGATCCTTAATGAAAATAGGCCTATTCCGCCAAACCTCTGGAGTCGGCCATCGGTAAGAAACTTCTGTTTAGTCCTCAGGTGACTCACGGAGGCGCTCAGGAATGGCCACACATAATTGAACCGGGATGTGACGATTTCCCCTACATCAACGAGATATTATTCCGCAATTGATGGCTAAGCGGCTTAGAATCTTGGAGGCGCGGGTGGGAGTCGAACCCACGAATGGAGGTTTTGCAGACCTCTCCCTTAGGCCACTTGGGTACCGCGCCCCAGTTCACCAGTATAACGAAACTTGCATGTCGCTATAAACGGAATCGCTGCTCACCTAATCGTTAAATTTCTCCACCGGCGTGCCGACTCAACGAATCTTCAAATCAAACGGCACGCGCACCTGCACCGGCTCGTTGGTTATGCCCACCCCGCGCAGTATCGCTTGCAAGGTGGCCGCTTGGCTGCTCCCGCCCGCCTGCCTCTCCAGCAGCAACTGAAAAAAGTTCTTCTCTTCCGGCAAATTGACGATGTGCACCGATTGATTCGCGGATATGTGCGCCAGGTCGCGCGCGACCGCAATCGCGCGGTCCAGCCCGCCCAATTCATCGACCAGGCCGATGTCCTTGGCCTGCGCGCCGGTCCACACCCGGCCCTTCCCGATCTTATCCACCTGCTCGGCGGTCATGTGCCGGTTGTTGGCTACCCCGTGGATAAACGCCGAGTAAGTTTCCTGCATCGTTTTTTCAATCCACTGCTTCTGCGGCGGCGTAAAATTCTGCTGCGCGGAAAATAGACTAGCGTTGTCGCTGGTCGCTATCGAATCGGTGCTCAGCCCCAGCATCGCGTACAGCCCGGACACATTCATCTTCCCGATCAGCACGCCGATCGAACCGGTAATTGTGTCCGGATCGGCCACGATTTTGTGCGCCGGCATGGCGATCCAATATCCGCCGGACGCGGCCACGTCGGACATCGATACCACCAGCGTCTTGGCGTCCCGCGCCAGCTCGACTTCACGTCGAATCACTTCACTGGCCACCACCGAGCCGCCGCCGGAATCGATGCGAAAAACAATGGCCTTGATCGAGGGATCCTTGCGCGCGTGGCGCAGGTCCGCCGCCACGGAATCTCCGCCCATGATGAATGAGCCATTCGGTGAGTTTCCAGACTCGCCGGAAACAATCAGGCCGCTGGCGCGGATCACCGCGATCCGCGCCGTGCCTATGCCATCACCCATGTGTTCCCGGTAGCGGCCGAGTTCCACCGGTTCCCAACCGTGGCCGCGATCCTTGAAATATTCCTGCACCTGGTCCCAATACGCGGTGCGGTCCACCAGATGATTCTTTACCGCTTCATCGGTTGAAAACGGTCCCTGCCCTACCAGCGTTTCAAAGTCGGTCCGCGCCAACGAACGCGCGCCGGAGACATCCGTCAAGTATTGGTTGTAAATCCCGTGCAGCAAAGAATCCACTTCTTCGCGGTGCGCCGGGGTGAACTTTTTCTCGGTCAGTTCGTTGGTCGCCGTCTTATACTCGGCGATGTGGTAGTAATCCGGAACGATCTTCAATTTATCCAGGGTGCCGCGCAGGAACGTCGCTTCCGCCATCATCCCGCGCACCAGCAGCGGCGCGGTGGGCACCATCCACACTTCCTTGCACCCGGTGGCCAGATAATATTCAAGATTGCCGGTGCCGTCGCCGCCCAGGTAGCAGATGCTGGGCTTCCCACTCGAACGAAACTGTACCAAATGGGCGCGAATTTCCTCGAGCTTGCCCCATCCCGTCTCCAGCGGGCCGATTTTCACCACCAGGCCAGCGACCTTGGAATCGGAACGCGCCGCGTCGATCGCATCCACGTAGTCGTGCAGCACCGGCGTCTTGCCATCGAACGCCGCGAGCACGTCGGCCCCGCGCTGCTCTTCGATGTCTCCGGAAATATCCAGCACCAGCACCGAATGCGACGGAATCCGGGCCGCCGATGACAAACTCCAGATCACCAGCACCACCATCAGTGCCAGCAGAAAAATGACGAATGCCCTTCTTTGTACCCATGTCATAAGGCGCACCTTGCCAAGAATTCGTTCACCGCAATCGTGGAATCAACCTATCACCAAGCGTCGAACATATACAACGCGGGTTGAATACTTGGCGTAAGGTTTGACGCCTTTATTTTTCCAGCGTCGAACTTCGCTACACCGCGTCCCGCAGAAACCGCGCCGATTCCTCCGGCGGCGTAGGATTAATATAGAAACCCGTGCCCCATTCGAAACCAGCCACCTTGGTTAGCTTCGGCATCATCTCCAGATGCCAGTGATAATACTCGTTATTCTCCTCGCCCACCGGAGACGTATGGATCACGTAATTATAAGCTGGGAAAGCCAGTACCGAATCGAGCCGCCGCAGAAATTCGCGAAGCAACCGCGCCAGACTTCCGTAATTCGCCGCGGGCATATTTTCATATGCCGAACTGTGTGCGCGCGGCAGAATCCATGTCTCAAACGGAAACCGCGGAGCGTAAGGCGCGAGCGCGATGAACGTCTCGTTCTCCAGAATTACCCGGCTGCCAGTCTCGATTTCCTGGCGGATCATATCGCAGAAAATGCAGCGTTCTTTTTGCTGGAAATATCTTTGGGAATTGTCGAGTTCTTCCTGCACGCGCTTGGGAATGATGGGTAGCGCGATCAGCTGCGAATGGGTATGTTCCAGCGAAGCTCCCGCAGCCTCGCCGTGATTCTTAAACAGCAACAGGTAGCGGAAGCGCTTGTCGTTCTTTAGGTCAATCATCCGGTCGCGGTACGCCCCCAGCACTTCTTCCAGCGTTTTGTCGCTCAGCATCGCCAGGGTGCTCTTGTGGTCCGGCGTTTCGATAACTATCTCGTGCGCGCCCACCCCGTTCATGCGGTCGAACAGGCCCTCGCCCTCGCGATCCAGGCTGCCTTCAATCCCCAGTGCCGGAAATTTGTTCGGCACCACGCGTATCGCCCATCCCCGAGTGTTCGCTTCCCCGCCGCTTCGCCCATACGCCACAATCTCCGGCGGCGTCTTGCTCTCGTTGCCGGGGCAAAACGGACACATCTCTACGCCGCGGATCACCACGCTCTGGCGCAGAAAATCGCTCGGACGCTTGGCCCGGTCCGTCGAGATGATCACCCATCGCCCAGTGATGGGGTCTTTTCGCAGCTCCGGCAAAAGTTCCTCCTACCGCAAATCCATCTACGCTACTTCACCCGATCCGGCGAATGCTCCCTTGTGCAGCCGCACTTCCGGCCGGCTGCCTCGCGGCGAATCGGTCGCCAGGACGTCGAATCGCCAGGGCACCTTGCCGATGCGCCGCTGCTGCAGGAATCGCCGCGCAATTCGCGCCGGGTTGTTGCGCTTCTCCAAGTTCACCGCGTCTTCCGGCCGCTCGAGCGAGGTCTCCGACGCCGTTCGCGTTTTCACTTCCGCAAACGGGGGCCCCGGGCCGTCCCTCCGACCAGATCGATTTCGCCCTTCATCGGCAGCGCGGTGTAATTTCTCGCCACCATGACCTAACCGTGACGGCGCAAATACCAGTATGCCAAGGTCTCGCCGCGCATTCCGGTTCGCCGCGCCGCTAGCTTCTTCCCGCCTGCTGGCACATTCACCTGCGGACCGGGACCCGCTTGCTCGCGCGGTTCGGACAAGCCATTCCGCGCGGCGAAGTTCACCAATCCAAAAATAAAGCGAGACATTACGGACATCGCTACTTCCGAACCTCCAAATCCCAACGAATAGCTTTGCCGCGGATCACAAAACTGAGGTAGTACTCCCAAAAGCGGCGAAACTGCCGGAAATGATTGATGAGGAACTGAAATCCCAGAATCTTCCACAGCTTCAACATCTCGACCCGCACCCGCACTTCCCGGTAATCGGCGGGTGCGTAATAATCATACTCCCGGGGCTTATCGCTGAAAAACCAGAACGAAAAACTGGAAAGATGCCAGCGGTGCGCCGGACTGCAGTATGACGCGTGGTCGGTGTAGTGCGGGGTCACGATCACCACCCGCGCGCCCGACCGCGCCACGCGATGCACTTCCGCCAGCACCGTAAAAATATTGTCTACTTCCTCGATCACGTGAATCAGCCGCACCTGATCGAATGCGCTGTCCGCGAACGGCAGCGTACGCGTCCAATCGCATAGCACGTCGGCCTGGCCCGCCGGGCTCATGTCGATGCCGATCGACCCTGGAAACTTCTTTCGCCCGCAGCCGACGTCCAGGATGCGCCCCATAATTTACTTGATCACCTCGAAGGTAAACTCCATCACCTTCCCGCGAATCACAAAACTCAAATACTGCTCCCAAAATCGCCGGAACCATCGCGCGTGATTCACCAGCAACTCGAAACCCATGAACCGCCAAATCCGCAGCAGCTTCACGTGCAGATGTTTCTCGCGCATCCGCACCGGGGTGTACCACATGTCTCGCCCATGCATCCCGCCGGGATAAAAATACAGGAACGATTCGGTGTTCAGATGCCAGCGGTGAGTGGGATCGCGGAACGATGTGTAGTCGGTGTAATGCGGGGTGACGATCAGGATGGTTCCGCCCGGACGCGTGACCCGGTGCAACTCTCCCATCGTAGCCAGCACATCGCTCACGTGTTCGATCACATGCAGGGCGCGAACCGAATCAAACGAATTATCGCGAAACGGCAGGTGGCCCTTGTCCAAGTGGCAGAGCACGTCCGCCGCGGTATTCGGATTCATATCGATGCCCAGCGAACCCGGATACTTTTGCGGGCCGCAGCCAACGTCCAAAATGCGCAAAGAGAGCTTCTCCCGGCGGAGATTGTGACATAAACAAGCAGGGCGTCCCAACCCGCGGGACGCCCTGAGAGCTGGCGGTAAATGCGGGACTAGTGGTTGCGCTCGTCCTCGCGAATGCACTCCGCGAGCGTAGCGATGGCGAAGTCCGCCTGCTCTTCGTCGATCATGAGTGGCGGAGCCAGGCGCAACGAGGTTTCGCCCGCGCCCAGAATCAACAGGCCCTTTTCAAACGCCCGGTTGACGATTCGGTTGCGCATGTCCGGGGCTTTCTCTTTGGTCACTTGGTCGCGCACCAGTTGGATGCCAACCATCAGACCCTTGCCGCGAACCTGGCCAACGGTGCGGAATTCTTCCGTCCATCCCGCGGTCTTCTCGAAAATATACTCGCCGACGCGCCGCGCGTTTTCGATGTATTCGTTTTCCAGCAAGTCCATGGTCGCCAGTGCCGCCGCAATACAAACTGGATTGCCGCCGAACGTGGACGCGTGCGCGCCCGGCTTCCAGTCCATCACGCTCGCTCGCGCCACAATCGCGCTTAGCGGCATGCCCGACGCAATTCCCTTCGCTGTGCATAGAATATCCGGCTCGATCCCGGAATGCTCGCACGCCCACCACTTGCCAGTGCGGCCCATCCCCGATTGCACTTCGTCGACCACCAGCATGATTCCGTGCTTGCGGGCGATGCGCTGCAATCCTTGCAGAAATTCCGCGGGCGCCGATCGGTATCCACCCTCTCCCTGCACCGGCTCGATCACGATCGCCGCCACCTCTTCCGGATCGGCGAGCCTTTTGAACACTTCGTTTTCGATGTAATCCAGGCATGCCGCCGAGGAATTCTCGGGCGGGATTCCGTGCGAACCGCGGTAACTGTTTGGATACGGGACGTGAATCACTCCGGCCAGCAATGCGCCGAATCCCTTGCGTTGCACCGACCGGCTCGCGGTGAGCGACAGCGCGCCCATGGTGCGCCCATGAAAGCTGCCGTAGAACGCGATCACTTTGTCGCGGCGGGTGTGATACCGCGCCAGCTTCAGCGCCGCTTCTACCGCTTCCGCCCCCGAATTACCGAAATACACACGCTTGTCCTCGGCCCCAGGAACGATCAATGCCAGCCGCTGCGCCAGGTACACCAAGCCCTGGTAATAAAAATCCGTTCCGGACATGTGAATCAGCTCGGCCGCCTGCGCCTGAATCGCTGCCACCACTTTCGGATGGCAGTGTCCGGTGGAAACCACCGCGATTCCCGCCGCGAAATCCAGAAACACGTTGCCGTCCACATCTTCAATCATCGCGCCGCGCCCCTTCTGGGCCACCAGCGGGTAATCCCGCGTGTACGAAGGCGACAACAACTTGTGATCCTGCTCGACGATAATCTTGGCCTTGGGTCCGGGCAGAGCGGTCACCAGCTTGGGCAACTTCGTTTCCACTACCTGGGTCATTTCCATCTCATCCTCCTTGATCTCGAATGGTTCTGCGCGCGCAGAACGGCACTACGCCGGTTTGCGGCCGGGGCCCGGGAATCGAGTGAAAAAGGAGTTAGTCGACGCCGAAAAGGCTGGGGCGAGACTGCGAGGGCAGGGTATGAGTTGGCGTAGAAATGTAGTAGTTGGCTTTCATTTTTTGCGTTTCCAGCGAAAGGTCACTTATGCGTTTCGCAGCGTCCTTATTTGCGTTTCCAGCGGACACCGCCACCGCGTATATCTTCAACTATTATACCACCCTCCGCAAGCTGCTGGCGCACTTCGTCCGCTTTCTTGAAATCCCGGCGCTTCCGCGCTGTTTCGCGCGCTTCGATCAGCTCGCCGATCGCCTCTTCGCTCATTTCCGCGCCTTCCCCGCCAAATCCCAGCTGCCGCAGTTTCTCGTCGTCATCGGTGCTCAGAAGGGCGAAAACCGCGTCGAATCTCACCGTGGCTGCCAGAATCCCGGCCACGTCCCCTTGATGGAATTGCCCGCGGTCGATCGAAGTATTCACCTCGCGCAGCAGATCGAACACCGCCGCCAAAGCTACCGAGGTATTCAAGTCGTCTTCCAGACCCTTTTCGAAATCCTCCAGCGCCACCGCCGCCCGCTTTTCGATTTCCGGATTCTGCCCCGCGGGGAATTTCTCGGTGCGCAACCGCGTGACCAAATTGCGCATGCGGTCCACCGAGCTGCTCGCCTGCTTGAGCCCTTCCATGGTGAAATTAAATTGCCGGCGGTAAGGCACCGAAAGCAGCAGAAAGCGAATCGTCGATGGCTTGAACCCGCGCGAAAACAAATCGCGCAGGGTATAGAAGTTCCCCACCGATTTCGACATTTTCTCGCCGTCCACCAGCAGATGCTCCGCATGCATCCAGGTGCGCACGAACGGCTTTCCGGTGGCCGCTTCGCTCTCCGCGATTTCGTTTTCATGATGCGGAAACATCAAATCCACCCCGCCGGTGTGAATATCGATGGTCTCGCCCAGATATTTCATGGCCATCGCCGCGCATTCGACGTGCCATCCTGGCCGGCCCGGCCCAATCGGCGTATCCCAGAAAAATTCGCCGGGCTTGGGCGCCTTCCACAACGCGAAATCCCGCGCGTCCGCCTTTTCGTAGAGGTCCACGTCCACTCGCGCGCCGGCACGAATCCCGCTCACATCGATCTTTGAAAGTTGTCCATACGCCGGAAATCGCGCGATGCTGTAATAGATCGAGCCCTCAGCACCGTAGGTCATTCCTTTTTTCTGCAGCGCCTCGATCAGCGTCACCATGTCTGGGATGTGGTCGGTGGCCCTCACCACGTGTTCCGGCATTTCGATGTTCAGCGCTTGAATATCTTCCAGGAAGGCGGCCACATATTTTTCGGTGTACGTCCGGATGGAGACGCCCGCAGCGGCCGCATTCTGAATGATCCGGTCGTCCACGTCGGTCAAATTCATCGCCTGCAGCATTCGGTAGCCGCGCGAACGAAAAAATCGCCGCAATACATCCTGAAACACGAACGTCCGGAAATTTCCGATATGCGCGTAGTCGTACACCGTCGGCCCGCAGGTGTACATCCGCACTTCGCCCGGACGCAACGGCGCGAACGGTTCCTTACGATTGGTCAGTGTGTTGTGCAGCAGGATTTCGCCCATGAACGGTCGGTACCCTCGAAATTATTCGGTTTATGAACGTTTAATTCTATCCGACGGTCACAGATTCGCAGATAACAATTTGCTAATGCGTTCCGCTGGCCGCTTCCATCGGGATTTTCATTTGGCGGTAGACCACCGTTACGTCCCCATCCTGCGACGCCACCGCGTATGCTGGGCGCGCCTTGCGCAGACTTTCCCCCGCCGCGGGAAGGTCGTACGACTCATCCACCACATACACGTCCGCAGGCTTGTCGCCCTCCACCGTGAACTGCATTTCCATTCCCTCGGTAGGCATCACCGGACAATCGTAGGCGTGCCAGCCATTCAAAAACTGCAGCACTCGCGGCGGCGTTTTCGGCACCGTGTGGCCATTGATCGACATCTCCTTGATTCCCGATAATGGCGAAAATAGGATCGACGCGTCGGGCGCTCCACGCTCCGATTTCAGCCGCGCGCGCACCGTTCGCTTCTGTCCCGACACCACCACATCCTCAATCGTCAGCGTAGGCGCGGCAAGATGTATGTGTTCCGCATCGGCCATGAACGATGGTGACGCGCTCCACGGAAACGGTTTTTCCGGTGTGGCGCTGAACGGCATCGCCTGCCGGAACGGTGCCGGTAATTGCTGCGACTCCGGCTCTACCAGCCATTGCGCTTTCCCGGAATCTGCGTCCAATGAGTAGGAAATATTCAGGCGGTCCGGAGTGCCCGCGGAGTACGCCGGCAACAAAACCGCGCCGATCGTAAAAATTAAGGCCGCGCCTATGCACGTTGACAAGAATCCGCCGAAAAACGCCGGAGTACCCTGGTCAGCTTCACAAAATACAGGAGCGAACAAAATCAGCACCAGCGCCAGGACTACCGCCAAGGCCGGAAACGCGATAACGCCAACCGCCGCGTACAGATTCCAAACGCACCCAAACGCCACAATCGCCGCGGTGGTCGCTGGAACGAATACCGCCACCAGCCGCCATAGCGACGAGCCGTCCTTAGCCAACGCCGGCGCAACGCCGGCGAGCCCCGCGATCACCACGTTGGCAACAAATATGTAGCTGTAACTCGGCGCCGCCCACGCCAATCCCAGTGCTGCCAGCAGCCACCAGAACCACGCCCCCGCCCACAATCCCCAGAATCCCGTGCGCGGCCCCACCCATCGCAGCGTGAACGCCATCGCCGCGAAGGCCACGCTCGCCAACGCCGCCTCGGCCGTGGCCGGATGCGCGATCCAATCGCCCGGCAAGGCGTTGGCCAGCTTCAACATTCGAAAAACCAACACGCTGAACGCCGCCGTCGAAATTACCGTCCCAAAACAAACCGCGGTTCCCCACAAAAACTCCCGCACCACCAGGCGCTTGGAAACGATCAGCAGCGCGAACTCCGCAAGCAGCAGTAAAGCCCCTGCCAGTGCGATCCCCACCGTCCACGGCTGCGGCCAATGAATTACCCAGCGTCCCAAAACGTCGAAGAAAACCGCCTCGCCCGCCGGCGGATTATCCAGTGGCGCGTTGGCCAGCGCCACAATCGTGCCCAACACGTTCTCGCCATGATGCTGAATGGTGCGCGGATCGGCATTTTCAAAATCGTCGAGCGGGGTATGGTATCTGGCCACGTCGCCGATATTCGCGAAGTTGAACCCCTGATATCCAAACCGATGAAACACCGAAAAGTCGGTGTCGTTCGGCAGCAGTTTGTACACCGCGTAGTAGATCGAACTGGTCATCGGATGCGGCACCGCGTGCGCGTACATCTGAATCAGCCAGTTGTTCGCGCGTCCGGTTTCAAACATCAGACTACCGCCGGAGGTGCCGCGCGCCTCCACGTTCACGGCCGCGCGCACCTCCTTGGCCCATGGATGCGACTCCACAAAAGCGTGCGCGCCCAACAAGCCCTGCTCTTCCCCTTCATCGAACAGGAAAATAATCGCGTGCCGGCTCGGCCCTCGCGATTTCAGAACTCGCGCCACCTCTAAATTCACCGCCACCCCCGCGCCGTCATCCGAGGCCCCGGGCCCCGCGGGCACCGAATCGTAGTGTGACGCAAGGAGCACCGCTGGCCCTCCCGATTCGGCGCCGTCCAGCCGCGCCAGTACGTTTTGCACGCTGGCGCACGCGCCCCATTCATCGCACGCAAAACCGGACTGAATTGTGGGTTGATAGCCCAACCGCGTGAGGATTGCCACCAATCGTTGCCGCACCGTCGCCGCCGCGACGCTTCCCCCTGCATGGGGCACTCCGTCGCCCACCAATTCCCCCAGCAAAGCTTGCGCGCGCGTGCCGGAGAATTGCGTCGACGCAATATCGGCCGGTTTCGCTGCAGGGGGCAGATACGCCAGGCTGGTCAGCAGCGCGGCAAGGGCAATGAGTGCCAGAGCGAAGACGAAGGTTTGCTCGGTGGTCCGGCTTTTCAACGGTCCGCTGGCTCCTGAAGGCAAAGCGATGCTAGGATGCGCCGCCGAACAAGTCAAATTCACACCGGCCTGCTCGGCCGGTCAGCGCCGCTCGCCGGATCGGCCCATCAGCGCGGAAAGAATTGGTAGAGATACCCGGAATAAATGTCGGACCACGCATGCGTGATGATCCCCGGGCGCAGACTTCCCCGCCACAGCGTCAACCCGCCGTACAGCCAGCCAAACAGGACGATCATTACCACCGCGCGCAATCCCTGATACCCGTGGGCTAACCCGAACAACACGCCTTGCAGCAAGACTCCAGCCCACACGCTGCCGGTGATTGCCGCGAATTGCCTCTGAAAATATCCGCGAAACGCAATTTCTTCCGCGAGTCCCGCGCTGATCGAAGTAAGCATCCACAACGCGATCTCGATCGGAGACTGAGGCAAGAGCACGGCTATCGATTTCGCTTCGTTGGATCCCCATAGGCGTACGATGCCAATCTGAATGCCCATCCACAGCAGCCAGACCACCACTCCCAATCCGCAGTCGGTCAGCACGTCTTTCGCGCTAGACCATCGCCCGCCGGTCAGTTCGCGCAGCGTGACGCCGTAGTCCTTAATGCCCGCCCACACCCCCCAAATCAAACCCATCTCCGCGGCAATCACCGAAAGATACGTGGGGATTACGTTGGGATGCTGCACCAGCATTCCCGGAGTAACCTGCGCCTTCTTTTGAAACAAGGCTCCGGCTACGGTGAGCGCCAGCATGATGGCGGCGAGCAGCGCGGTATGCCACAGCGAGGCGATCAACTTCAACTTCGGCACCTCCGGCTCAGGCTGCAATGAATTCGTTTCCATGAATCATCTCGGTCAAACTCGAACGTTCTCCGTCCACTTGTTCGATTTCTCCGGCTTGGTTCGCTTGCGCACCAAGCGAATGGAATCGTCCGCCCATTCAACGTGCGCCTGCAGCGAGAACAATCCCTTGCGAAGCGCCAACAGCTTGTGGAATTCCGCCGTAGGCAGCTCGTTGGGATAGCGTGGGTCCGACTCCGCCCACAATTTCTCGAGTGAGCGCAGAGCTTCCAGCCGCGTCGCAAACCGCTGTCGCAAAGCGGTGAGAAAACGCAGCGTCGCGCTCAAATCGTCCAGCGCCGGCATGAAGTACAGCTTGGCCACAAACGCCTGCCGCTCGTCGCTCATTTGCGGGCCAGCCTGCAGCCACGCGCGCAGCGCGCGATTCCCTGCCGCGGTGGTTTCGTAAACGATGCGGCGCGGACCGCGCTTGGCCGCGGCGTGATGGCTGCGCAGCCAACGCTGCTTCTCGAGACGCTTCAAGGTGGGATAGATCTGGCTGAGCTCGGCCGCCCAGAAGTAGCCGACTTCGGTGTCGAAGATTTTCTTCAGGTCGTAACCGCTGGCGGGCTCGCCCAACAGGCCCAGAAGGATGTATTCGAGGCTCATCCATCTACTATATAACTTATTATATAAATGTCAACATAATGGTGGCGTGCCCACCAAGCGCGCCGCAGGCCCACCCCGCGGGGCACCCCGGCCCTGGTCCCGCCAAAATCACCACAGATGGTAGTAGCCATCCCGCCGGGCGATGTCCACATGAACTGCGAACAGCTCCGCCAGCCGCGCCGGCGTCAGCATTTCTTCTTTCGGCCCATCCGCCAGAATTCTTCCGCCGCGCATCAGCACTACCCGCTCGATTTCCGGAATGATGTCCGAAATGTGGTGGGTGACCAGCACCACCCCCGTGCCGGAAACGGCCAGGGTGTGCATGATCTCCCGCAAACTGTGCTGCGCCAAGACGTCCAGGCTATTGCTGGGCTCATCGAAAATCAGCGTCTTCGGATCGTGGACCAGCGCCCGCGCGATCAATATCCGCTTAGCCTCGCCCGACGACATTTCCTCCACCGGCCGGTCCGCCAGGTGCAGCACTTCCATTCGCTCCAGCGCCGTCTGCGCGCGCTGCCAATGCGTCTCATCCATCCGGTGATGCGGAAACACCCGCACCGCGCTGAAAAACCCCGAAGCGACCACATCCAGGCCAGTGGCAAACCCGGTGCACGAAAGCATCAAATCGTTCGAGACGATTCCCAGCAAATTCCGTAGCTCGAAAATATTCCAGCGCGACCGCCCCAGGATGGTCATCGAAGAGCCTTCGCGCGCCGCCGGATAGCACTCCCGGGTAATGGTCTTAATCAGCGTGGACTTGCCGCATCCGTTCGGCCCCAGGATGGCTACGTGCTCCTGCGCCTCGATGCGCAAGTCGATGTGGTCGAGGGCAATTTTCCCGCCGCGAAATACCCGCACGTCGCGCAATTCAAGCAGCGGCGCGGCAGTGCCGACAGAATCTAGGGAATCGGAAGTGGTCATCGCCCACATAATAACAGGTAGCGTCCCGCCTTCCGGAGCCGGTGGGCTGCCGGAACTGATAACCGCCGAAGCTGAGGGTGGCCGCCGAAACCAGGGTAGCCGGAGTCCCGGTGCCACCTGGGGGATGTGGAAATCCCGGCCATACCGCTAATCGACAAATGGGCCCTTTACACCTGCACGGCGGGCGTGCTAATTTAAGTTCCCGTAACCGCCGATGCATGCGCCAGGCGGCTGGGCCACTGCGAAACGACCCGCCAAAGTTTTTGTCGCTAGAATCCTCCGCTGGGACTGTCCGTAATTGCTATATTTTCAATGCTTTCCGGGACCAAACGGCTCCAACCGAGGGGAAGATTGCTTAAACTACGAAAAGTAGAACTAATGGGCTTTAAGTCTTTCTGCGAAAAGACCCATATCACCTTTAGCGGCTCGGGGATCACCTGCATCGTCGGCCCCAACGGCTGCGGCAAATCCAATATCGTGGACGCCATCTCCTGGGTCCTGGGCGAGCAGAGCCACAAGCTCCTCCGCGCCGAGCGCATGTCCGACTGCATCTTCAACGGCACCGTGAAGCGCCCGCCCATGGGCATCTCCGAGGTCCAGCTCACCCTGGTGGACGCCGAACTCGCCGAAGCCGCCGCGAAAGTGCTCCAGGCCGCCCCGGTCTCTGCCGAGCCGACCCTCGATCCCGAGAACCCATTCCTGACCGCGCCCCCCGAAGCCTCGCACCAAGACGGCGCTCCGGACGGCGGGGCCTGCGAAACCGCCGGCGAGCTGGTCACTGCCAACGGCGAAATCGAAGAAATGTCGGCGCAAGCCTCCAGCGACGCTGGCGCTGCCGCTGCGCCCGACGCCCGTCCTGGCGCGAAGAAGCGCGGAAAAGAGAAGCACGCCATCTCCATGCGCCCCGGCGAAGTAGTCGTGGGACGCCGCCTGTACCGCTCCGGCCAGAGCGAATATTTGCTCAATGGCCGCTCGGTGCGCCTGCGCGACATCACCGAACTCTTCATGACCATGGGCCTGGGCCCCGATTCCTACGCCATCATCGAGCAGGGCCGCATCGGCCTGATCCTCAACTCCAAACCCATGGACCGCCGCGCCATCATCGAAGAAGCCGCCGGCATCACCATGTACAAAACCAAACGCCGCCTCGCGGAAACCAAGCTGGAGGCCTCCAAGCTCAATCTCTCGCGCGTAAACGACATTCTGGTAGAAGTCGAGAAGCAGCTAGCCTCCCTCAAGCGCCAGGCCTTCAAAGCTCGCCGTTACGCGGAACTGCGCGAAGAAATGCGCACCTTGCTGCGCAAAGTGCTGGCCGGCAAGGCGCGCCAGCTCGACGCCGAAGCCGAACGCCTCGAGGTCTTGATCCGCGATCTCGCCGCCCAAGAAGAAACCGGCGCCCGCTCCCTGCACGAGCGCGAAGCCGAGCAGGAACGGCTGAGCGCTAGGGTCTACGAACTCGACGCTGAATTGCGCCACACCAACCAATTGCTCGGCCAGGCCGCCCTCGAGCTCGACCGCGCGGAAAATCGCATCGCCTTCCAGCGCGAACAGAGCGCGCAGATCGAAACCCGCTCCCAGCGCCTGCAATTCGAAACCGAAAGCGCCGAAAATCAGAAATCCGAAATCGACGCGCGCATCCTGGGTCACCGTGAGTCCGTGCAAGCCCTGCGCGAGCAAGCTACGGCGCTGGAAAACGATTTGCGCGAAATCGCCGAGCGCGCCGCAGGCGGAGCCAACGAACAATCCCAACTCGACGCGCACATCGACGCGCTGCGCCGCGCCGCCGTTCGTTTAGGCGAAGACGCCGTCCGCAGCCACGCCGAATCCCTACAAGCGGAGGAGGCCGCCGCGCGCGCCACGTCCGTCGAGTCCGTCCGCGGCCAGGCGCTGCAGGAACTCGAAGCCGCGGTTTCCGCCCATTCCGGGCGCGCCACCACCGCCGAAGCCCACCATCACCAGACCGAAGAACGCGCCCAGCAATTGGGCCGCGCAGCACAGGAAGCCCAAGCCCGCCTCGCGGATTTGAAGCGCCAGAATCAACAAGGCCAGCAGCACCTCGAGCGTTCCCGCCAGGACCTTTCCGCGTCTCGCGCCAAGTGCGAGTCCCTCGAGCAGATTCTCAACGAGCGCGCCTACACCGCCGACGCGGTGCAAAAACTTTTCTCCGCCAGCCACAACCAGGAAACCTCGCAGGGGTTCCGCGCCACCGGCTTGCTCGCCGACTACATGGAAGTTCGTGCGGAATACGAAAGCGCGGTCGAGCAATTTCTGCGCGAGGAACTCGAGTATGTCGTGGTCGAGACCTTCGACCACGCCCGCGCCGGTATTTCCCTGCTGCGCGAGGAGATGGGCGGCCGCGCCACTTTCTTCGTCGATTCCCTGCGCAGCCTGAGCATCCCGCTCAGCGATCCCGAGGATCCGTTCTCGGAAACCCAGGGAGTGATCGCGCGCCTCGACCACCTGGTCGACTTGCGCGATCCGCTCGGCCCCGCCGCCAAGGAATTTCTGCCCAAGCTGCGCTCCGCCTTCATGGTCGAGAGCGCGGGCGTTGCCGAAGAAATGGCCCGGCAATATCCCAGCCACAGCTTCCTCATCCCCGACGGCACTTGCTACCACGGCCGGATGATCAGCGGAGGCCGCGCCGGAGAAGCCGGTCCCTTGGCGCTCAAGCGCGAACTCCGCCTGCACGAAGGCGAAGTGGTCTGCCTGGCGCGGGTAACCACCGAAATGCAAACCGAGCAGGAGCAACTGGAAACCGCAACCAAGCGCGCCGAAGAATGGTTGAGCATCACCCTGGCCCAGCACGTCGAGGCGGAGAAGAGTCTCGTCGCCGCCGGGATGCAGCGCGACCAGGCCCGCACCGAACTGCTGCGCTTCGAACAGCAGGCCGCCGCGTGCTTTGAAGAAATCGCCAAGCTGCGCGCGGAAGCCAGCAGCGCCCGCGACCGCGCTCAGCGCGCCCAGCAACAGCATGTCGAAGCGCTCAGCGCCCGCGAGTCTGCGGAAGCCGAAGCAGGCCGCGCCGTGGAACGCTTGAACGCCATGCGCCAGAACCTGCAAATCCAGCAGGAGCGGGTGAGCGCCAAGCGCGAAGAGCTCGCCGCCGCCTCGCAGCGCCTGGCCAGCGCGGAAGAAATCGAACGGCGCTTGCTCGAGGAATCGCGCCAGGGCGAAGAGCGCTTGCTGGCCCTGCGCGCCCAGGAAGCTCATATCACCCAGGAACGCGAAGAGCTCGCCGCCAACAGCGCGGAAACCATTCGCCAGATGGAGTCCTTCCGCGAAGAAAAGTTGCGGATGGAAGATCGCAAGACCCAGCTCGAGACCGCATGGGAGGAAGCGCGCAGCCGCGCCGCCAATCTGGACGACGCGTTGCGCACCGACCGCCAGACCCTCGACGATGTCCGCGCCTCGCGCAGCCATCGCGAAGTGGAAAAAGCCCGCAACGATTCCGACCGCGAGTACATGCGCCAGACCTGCATCAGCGAACTCAACGCTCAGCCCGAAGAACTGATCGGCCTCGAACCCGATCTGCTGCCCGCCGCCGAACTGGCCGAAGCCGAAACCAATTGCCAGGCCATGAAGACCCGCATCGAATCGATGGGCCCAGTAAACATGATGGCGCTCGAGGAATTCCAGCAATGCGAAGAGCGCGACACCTTCCTGCGCCGCGAGCGCGACGACTTGCTGCAATCTATCGAAAACACACGCCTCGCGATCACCGAGCTCGACGTAGTCTCGCGCCAGAAATTCGAACACGCCTTCGCCGCCATCAACGCCAGCTTCACCGTCGCCTTCCAAACGCTCTTCGGCGGCGGTTCCGGCGAGATGCGCCTCACCGAGCCGGACAGTTCCGGCGAGTGTGGCATCGACATCGTGGCCCAGCCCCCCGGCAAGCGCCTGCAAAATATCCTGCTACTCTCCGGCGGAGAGAAGGCCCTGACGGCCCTCTCCCTGTTGATCGCCGTCTTCCGCTACCAGCCCAGCCCCTTCTGCATCCTGGACGAAGTAGACGCCCCCCTCGATGAAGCTAACGTAGGCCGCTTCAACAAAATGCTCCGCGAAATGGGCGGCGAAACCCAATTCATAGTGGTAACCCACAACCGCCGCACCATGGAAATGGGCTCAGTCCTCTACGGCGTAACCATGCAAGAGCCAGGAGTCTCCAAGTTGGTTTCGGTGCGCTGGGACGAAGCCCCCGAACAAGCCATGGCCAAAACCAACGCCGCGTAAGTTTGGGTTAGGCGCAAAGAATGGCTCGGCTGCAGGTCATGCGCGCGGTTGTGAATCCAGCCGTTGTGGCGCAGCCACTCCGGGCGGCGGGGGCCCAACCCAGCAAGGGCCTTCTGCACTCCAAGGCGACGGCAATAAATGGTCCCCCAAGCTCTATTGGAGGCAGCAGGCTCATTCCGACGGCTCCGAGTCTTTGCTGTGTTGTCCAGAGTCCATGGAAGAACTTACAGCTGGAATCTGAGAAACAACGTCCTCCATGACGTAGTGGACAAATTTCTTACCGAGTTCAGTCCGAGCGTACGGTTTGGTATTTTCGAAAGCCGATTCTAAGACAGGGCTAGAACTTTGGTGGGATTGTCCTTTCGCGCTTTTCTTCAGGAACTGTCCGGACATATCTGTCTCGCGGACGATTCGAATCACACCCCGGTACTGAGGTCGCGAATCAAATATTTAAACAAATCAGCCTCCGAGGAATCCAGCAACAGCGCCCGCATACCCCCTGCTAAGTGGTTGATTCCAAACGAACGGATTTCGCCGATTCCCGGCAAATCGCAGTTTTTGCATTTCATCTTTTCAGCTAGATCGGCGGTCTGGATGCTGCTTTGGCAGGCTTGCGGCGTGGTTTCGGTCCCGGCCTTTTGGCGGTACTGGGGAGCGTCCAAGGGCAAATCGGGAGCGGCGCGTTGTTAAGTTTCGCAGTTCTATTCCAAGGTTATTACCACTTTTCCTCGGGCGTGGCCCTGTTCCAGGTAGCGGATCGCCTCGGGGACTTCATTCAACTTGTAGCTCCGGTCGATCACCGGAGTTACCTTTCCGGCCTTCATGAGGTCGTGCATGACGCCCAGATCCGTTTGGCTCGGTTTTGCCAGGAAGAATGGAGCCAGCCTCTGGCTCACGAACCATGACAATACCAGCGCGGTGATCGCGCGGGCCAGCGAACCGATCATCCACCGGCCCGCCGATCCTCCGGCTGGAACATATATCCCTTTGGCATTTAAGACGCGCCGGCACGCGAACAACGAATGGTTTCCGACGGCGTCGAAAAACAGGTCGTAGTGTTGCCCACTCTTGGTGAAATTTTCTTGCGTGTAATCGATCCCGCGGTCCGCGCCGACGGATCGGACCAGATCCACATTCCTGGTGCTGCACACTCCGGTCACGTCGGCGCCGAACCACTTGGCAATCTGCACCGCGAACGTGCCCACGCCTCCCGCCGCGCCGTTGATCAACACCTTCCGCCCCGGTTGAATCTGTCCCGTGTCGCGAAGACCCTGCAATGCGGTGAATGCCGCGATAGGCGCAGAAGCCGCTTGCTCAAACGTCACGTTGCCCGGCTTCGCAAACAATTTCGACTCAGGAGTACACGCATACTCGGCGAACGCGCCGCGGCACGTGCCGAACACTTCGTCGCCGGCCTTGAATTGGGTTACGTTCCTGCCCACCCTTTCCACTTGTCCGGCCACATCCACACCGAGTCTCGTGTCCTTTGGTTCGCGCAGCCCAGCCATAAGCCGAACGAGGTACGGCGTGCCTCGCATGAAGTGCCAGTCCAGCGGATTGACGGAAGCCGCGCGCACTTTTATCAAAACCTCATCGTCCTTGGGAACGGGCTTCTCCACCTCTGTGACTTGGACCACCTCCGGAGGTCCGTATCGGGTATAAATCGCGGCTCTCATTGGCGTTCCTGCGCGGCGCCGGCATGCTGATGAACGCTTACTCCCTTCACCACCAACCACAGAAACACTGCTACTTCCCCGAGCAGGCCGGCGGGGAGATTGTCAGGGGACAGACGTTTTGCGAGCGGCGGAGACATATAGGTCAGCCAACCCAAACCGGCAAAGGCCATCAGCGCGCCCAGAATTCGAGGCAGGAAGGTGGACGTGAAAATGAGATAGCCGGTCACGATGCAAAAGCATCCGGTAAATACCAGGGCGACGTCCACGCCATGAGGAATCAATCGAAGAGCCTCAAAACTGAGTCCCACCAGGTTGCAGGCCACCGCAAGCAAAGCGAGGCCCCAGTTCACCGGCTTAAAGATGCCATAAAGGATCAGCGTCATCGCGGCCATGGCCACGATTGCGATATCGCCGGCTGGGTAACCCAACCTGCCGCGAACGACCTCGCCGAATATTGCCGTCAGCACATTGAAAAAATAAAGGACCCCGGCAACCCTGGCCTGGAAGCTCGGCGACGCTTCTGCAATCCGTTTCATCATCTCCCGATACGAGCGATCGAATCAAGCGTTCCCGCTGGGTTATGGCAGCAAACGCTATCATCAAACGGGTTTTTCGCGCCGCTCAATTTCGATGCGCTGACCCGGGCGCCAGCCACATCGCTAAGCGGTCGCAAATTCCCAATATGGGAATTTCCCGTTTCGGGAATGTTCCACGTGAAACACTCCGCGCAATTGTTGTCCACGCCAAACATTTCTGAATTCCTCAACCACAACACCGGGATTTTCCACATACAGTTTTCTTACGGGTTGACTTCGCGTCGTCGTGAAGTAGAATACCGCCTCTCAGCATAAGGACGGCGATGCCTTGGCGACTCCCCACATGATTCCTGCGATCTCGCAAACCGATTTTCCGGGCCTCAGCCTGCGGGCCCGAGGAAAAGTTCGCGACATTTACGATCTGGACGCTCAGCGGCTGCTGATCGTCGCTACCGACCGCTTGTCGGCGTTCGACGTGGTGCTACCCACGCCGATTCCTGACAAGGGGCGGGTGCTCACCCAGCTTTCGATGTTCTGGTTCGATAAGCTCGCGGACATCGTGCCCAACCACGTGATCTCCGCGACAGAGTTCGAAGGCGAACTGGCCGCGCATGCGGAAGTTCTGCGCGGACGCTCGATGATCGTGCGGCGCACCGAGCCGCTGGCGGTGGAATGTGTGGTGCGCGGTTACATCGCCGGGTCGGGATGGAAGGACTACAAGAGGAGCGGCGGCATCTGCGGGATTTCTCTGCCGCCCGGCTTGCGCGAGTCGGACCGCCTGCCGGAGGCCATCTTTACGCCATCCACCAAAGCCACCACTGGGCACGACGAAAATATTTCTTTCCAGCAGACCATCGCGCTGCTCGGACGCGATCTGGCCGAGCGGGTCCGGCAGGTGAGCTTGGAAATTTACTACCGCGCGTCGGCGTACGCCGCGGAGCGCGGGATCACGATCGCCGATACCAAATTCGAATTCGGAATACTCGACAAAGAATTGATCTGGATCGACGAAGCGCTCACCCCCGATTCTTCGCGCTTCTGGCCGGCGGACCAATATTCGCCGGGCAGCGCGCAGCCTTCGTTCGATAAACAGTTTGTCCGCGATTATCTCGAGCGCGTCGGATGGAACAAGCAGGCGCCCGGGCCGGAGCTTCCGGCCGACGTGGTGGCCGGCACGCGGCAGAAGTATCGGGAAGCCTACCAACGGCTGACCGGAAGCCAGCTGGACTAATGTCCAGCCACCAAGTTCTTGGAGATTGCATGCGGCGGAGCGCACTCCCGTGAAAGAAGAACTCGAAACGTTGGTCGGACAGATGATCGAACGCGGGATCCTGTTGGACGAGGCGCTCACGGAATTCAAGAAACGGTTTATCCGGCGCGCGCTGGAGCGGGCGCGGGGAAACCAATCTCGGGCGGCCAAGGAGTTGGGGATTCACCGGAATACATTGAGCCGGCTGGTGGACGAGTACAAACTCGATCATCGGACCAATGGGCGAGCTTCGCGTTAGGATTTTCCTTCCTTTTGTTCTGTGTAAATTAAAATCAAACTTCACGGGATTCTATCGTTCTTTATGTTTTGCGGGGCCGCCACCGCCAAGTGGGTGTGCCACAACGGCAAAGAAAAAAAATGGCCGGCTGTCCTTTCGGGCGCCGGCCATTTCTATTCAAACTGTTGCATGCCCCGCTAGGGCTTCTTCTTGTTGTGCTTCCCTGCCTCGGCTTCTTTAGGTATGTCGTCAGGGTTGATTTTTGGCGTGCCCCAGTGGACTAGCAATGGCGACGGGTCGTAGGTTAGCAGCGTCCCGCTGAAGCGGAAGTAGTCCCCCTTCTCGAACCTCTCGATGCCTGGCTGCGCCGAGGTGGCGATGGTGACCAAGCCGTTGGGCTCGGTGGCGGCGTCCATCTCCTCCTGGCTGGACCCGGTGTAGACCTTGAAAGCGATCGATCCCGAGGGATCGGCGGTTTTGTCCATGATTCGGCCCGGAACGTCCTGGAATTCGGAACCGCAAACGGCGAGCCAGTTATTCTTCGCGTCGTCCCCGCCGGCCTTCAGAGCGGTGAAGACCGTGATTATTGTGGATTTCGAGCGGATCGCGTCAAGATCAGCAGTGCTCTTGATTACGTAGCTGGTCGGGCGTGCGCCGCCGCTCTGCGCCAGGGTCAACAACTCGTTCAACTGCGCGTCGAGCAGGTCGTCGCAGCCGGTGCCCTGGTAGCCCTGAATCTGGCCACGCAGATAGGTGCGGACCTGAGCTTCACCCGGGGCTTTCAAATCGATGGCCTCGGCGAGCGCCCAAAATCCGTCCATGCTGAGCGGGGGCTTTTCCTGCAAGTCGGACACGCCCAAACGATAGAAGGCCACGGCGTCTTTGGGATTGGCGGCGATAGCGTTGTTGTAGGCGGTCGCAGCGTTGTTGAAATCCTTGAGCTGCATTAAGGCGAACCCGAGGGCGTTGTCAAAGAAATCCTGGGCCGGCTTTTTCGATTCGTTGAAATCCTTCAAGGTGGTGGCATCCGGCTTCGGGAGGGTATCCAGGAGTTTGAGTCCCTGCTGGGCGGCGTCGCGTTCTTTGGTCAGCTGATCCTGGGCGTCGGGGGCCTTTGGATTGAAGACACCATCGAAGGCGGTGCAGCGGGCGACCAGAGCTTGCAGGCGTCCCTGGGCGGCGACCTTATCGCCCAAGGCCACCAACTTGTCGGCGGCCTGGATGGTCTTGGGGTAGTCTTTCTGCTGGCTGTAGGTGTCGACGTACACCTGAAGGACGTAGGGCATCAACGTCGAGTTCGGGAATTTCGCGACGAAATCGTCCAACAGCTTAAGACGGTTGGCGGGATTCGCTTCCTGCCGCGCTGCCTGGAACGCGTTGTACTCGGCCAAAGTGTAGGCCGGCTTGGATTGGTCGGTCGACTGATCCTGGGCGTAGGCGGCCTGGCCTGGCAGGCTCAACTGCAGGACCATCGCCAGCACCGCTCCCATAGTAAGAAGATACGCTCGCTTCATGTGCTTGTCCTGCCTCCCTAAATCAGATCCGGAATCGTCACCGATCGAAATAAATAAAAGGGCCGGAATCCCTGGAGATGCCGAGTAAACGTAAACGCAGACGGATTATAGGAAAGCATCTCCCAAGGTGCAAGGCCCTTTCTTTTCAAATGGTGCGACCTCATAAGACGGGTAGCGGCTGGACGCCCGGGGACAGCGGCCAGCCCAATGATAAGATGCTCAACACTTAGACGGCGAAACTCGATAGAGGGGTTGCGCGGCCAAGGAGAGGTCATGGTACTTGAAAAGCCATTGTCTGGAAAGATCGCGTTGATAACCGGGGGAAACCGAGGTATTGGACTGGCCATCGCCGGGCGGCTGGGAAAGCTGGGCGCACGGCTGGCGATTTCCGGGCGCAATCGCCAAGCGCTGCAGTCCGCGGTTGGCGAATTGCGGAGCGCGGGATTTGAGGCCGTGCCGTTCGTCGCGGATATGATGCGGCCGGACGAAATTCTCGGCCTGGTGGAAGAGCTGCATCGCGGAATGGGCGAGATCGAGGTGCTGGTGAACAATGCGGGGCTGGGATGGTTTAAGCCGGTGCATGAGTTTAGCGAGTGCGATTGGGACACTATGGTGGATACCAATTTGAAGGCCGTGTTCCTGCTGAGTAAGGCGGTGGTGCCGGAAATGATCGCGCGCGGAAGCGGGAGCATCATCAATATTAGCTCGCTCGCCGGGAAGAATACTTTCCTGAACGGCAGCGTGTATTGCGCGTCGAAATGGGGGCTGATGGGCCTGACTGGGTGCATGGCGGAAGACCTGCGCGGGCACGGGATCCGGGTGGCTGCGGTGTGCCCTGGTTCGGTGGCGACGGAGTTTTCTTCGCACAGTGGAAAGGACCCATCGAAATTGCTGCAAGCGGAAGACGTAGCGCATGCCGTGGAAATGATCCTCACGCAGGGGCCGCAGAGCTTTATCAGCGAAATACAGATGCGGCCGCGCGCGAAACCCTAACCGGCCTTGGCCGAGGCTTCGGTGGCCACGCCCCGTCAACCTCTCATTACCGCTTCGATCTACTCGTTTGTACAGTCACCAGGCCCACGGCGATGGTCCGACGGTCCGGAAGATCGAAGGTCACGCGTGTCATCGGGGAGTTTGCGGGAAGAGATGGATCCAGCTGGTCGTCGTACACAATCGTCTGCTGGCATGGACCGGCTGGAGGCTTGGCGAACGTCCAACGTCGAATGTTCGAAGTCGAATTGAGCTTCAGAAGAGCTACCCGTTTGTGGTCATTCGTGACTGTCGCGTCGGTGACCTTCCGGTTCGGGCGATCTGCGGGTACACGGGCGATTCAATGTGTGCTGGACAAAGCGGCTTGGCATCTTGCGCTGGACAGGCGAGCGCCGAAAAAAGCGATAAGCACCCGAGCTCTGTCAGTTCTCTCATCGATTTCATCGGCCCTCCTCTAATTGGGCCTAACTCTAGCGCATCCCACACGACTGAACATCGCCCTATTGGGCGCAGGTGCGGCTGGCTGGCCGGCGCGGCATCGCTCTTGACATTCGCCTTCGATATGCTTTAATATCGAACAGTTTGATATTGAACTATTATGCCGACCCACTATAAAGGCACGGGAAATGAGGTAAGGGCGCTCAACGCGTTCATCAACCTGATGCGAGCAAGCGATTCGCTGGCTGCCCGGGCGACGCTATTGCTCGAATCGCAGGGGCTCACGCACGGGCAGTTCGGCACGATGGAGGCGCTCTATCATCTGGGGCCGTTGTGCCAGCGGGCGTTGGGGGAAAAGCTGCTGCGCAGCGGTGGAAACCTGACGATGGTGATCGACAACCTGGAGAAAAAGGGCTGGGTCCGGCGGGAGCGGCAGCCGAACGATCGCCGCAAGGTGCTGGTTCGGCTGACGGCGAAAGGGCGGGCGCGCATCGCGCAGGTTTTCCCGGCGCACGTCGCGTTTTTGACGGGCGAATTCGGCGGGCTCAGTTCGCGGGAGCAGGAAACGCTGCGGGAGTTGTGCCGGAAGCTTGGCAAGTCGCTGAGCAGTTCGTGAGGGCACAAGGGTATGGGTTGGAGTGGAGTAGCGGAGATTCAAGGAACGAGCGCATAGGAGGCGGTGATGATTCAAATACGACCTAGTGAGGAACGCGGTGAAAACAGGATGGACTGGCTGGACACGAAGTTTACGTTTTCGTTCGATCGATATTACGACCCGGAGCATATGGGGTTCGGGCCGTTGCGGGTGATTAACGAAGACGTGGTCGCGCCGGGAAAAGGATTTGGGATGCATCCGCATCGCGACATGGAAATTTTGACCTACGTTTTGGAGGGATCGCTGGAGCATCGCGACAGCATGGGGACCGGCGCGGTGATTCGTCCGGGCGATTTGCAGTACATGAGCGCCGGAACCGGGATCATGCACAGCGAGTTCAATCCCTCAGCGACCAAGCCGGTGCATCTGCTGCAAATCTGGATCGAGCCGGACCAGAACGGGCTCAAACCGAAATACGAACAACATACTTTTTCGGCGGAGGAGCTGGCCGGCGGATTTCATCCGCTGGCCGGCAAGCAAGGGGCGATCAGCTTGCATCAGGACGCCGAACTTTTTGCGGCACGGCTGAAGGCCGGCGACGAGGCTACCTACGCTTTGAAGCCGGGACGGAAAGCATGGCTGCACGTGGCGCGAGGAGCGGTGCAAGTGAACGGAGTGAAGCTGAAGGCCGGGGATGGAGCGGCGGTCAGCGATGAGCAGAAATTGATGTGCCACACAAGCGAGGCATCGGAAATCTTGCTGTTTGATTTGAAGTGAGAGCGTTCGCGGCTTAGAGCTCGAAGTAAAGCATTTGAAAGACGATAACGATAAAACGATAAGGAGATCGCAATGAATAACGCAGTCACAAGTCTGGTAGGGCGCGTTCTGATCAGTCTGATATTCGTGTTGAGCGGATTCATGAAAATCATGGGGTTCGGAATGATGGCCGGCGTTTTGCATTCCAAGGGAATCCCGATGGCGCCGGTGGCTCTGGCGTTGACGATTTTGATCGAGTTCGGCGTGGGGCTAACGCTGCTGGTAGGCTTTCAGGCGCGAACCGCGGCGTGGATACTATTCCTGTTCCTGATCCCGACCACGCTTCTGTTCCATAACTTCTGGGCGGTGGCGCCGGGTATGGAGCAACAGAACCAGATGGCGCATTTTCTGAAGAACCTGGTGATCATGGGCGGGTTGTTGACCATTGCAGCGAATGGGCCGGGAGGTTTGTCGGTCGACGCAAAGAGGCATGCGGCGTAAGACCCAACGGCTGTCAGTGGAAATTGTGCTCGCGTCTTTGATCGTGGTAGGTGCAAACGCCCACCGTTCCGGTCGGCCTTCGCGCCACAACGGCGCTACCGCAGACCGGGAAGAGTGCCGCAAAAGATAAAGGCGGCCAACCGTGAACCGTAAGGGAAAAACCCCCCACGTAAATTCGACGTGTGGAGCACCCACCTTCGACTGCTGAGGTCAAAACATCGACCCCTTCCCGGAACCGCGCAAGAGTGCGGGCATGGACTTTCGAAACCGTAAAGGAAAAAAGATCAGGCGAAAAACTCTAGAGGAAAAAACGGACATGGAAAAAGTTGCGGAAACAGCATATCCGATACATAACCTTCTTAAGCATCGCTGGAGTCCGCGGGCGTTTTCCGACCGGCGGGTGGAACCGGCCACGCTGCGCAGCTTATTCGAGGCGGCGCGGTGGGCGGCCTCCTGCGCCAACGAGCAGCCTTGGAACTTCATCGTGGCCACCAAGGACGAACCGCAGGAATTCGAGCGGATGCTGAATTGCTTGACGGAGGGCAACATTGGTTGGGCCAAGAACGCGCCGGTGCTGATAATTTCGGTGGCGCGGCTCGACTTCGAGAAGTCCGGCGGGGTCAATCGCACCTGCTATTACGACGTGGGGCAATCGCTGGCGCAAATGGCGCTGGAGGCGGTGGCGGAGGGGCTGCAAATCCATCAGATGGCTGGGATCGTGGTGGATAAAGTGCGCGAAGTGTACGGGATACCTGAAGGATGGGATCCGGTGACCGGGATTGCGGTTGGGTATGTGGGCGATCCCAACATGTTGCCGGAGAAGCGGCGCGAGATGGAGTTGGGGCACAGCGCGCGCAAACCTTCCCGTTCGTTTGTGTTTAGCGGGCGCTGGGCGGAGCCTTCGAAGCTGTTTACGGAATAGGCTCATCCGTTCCTCTCGTCTTCTAGTTAATCAAGCCACGACCAATCGGTGGTTGGGGGGCCGGTTTTCAGCAGATAAAACACATCGGTGCGAATTTTGCGCGGGTCTTGGTTCCAGTCGTTAATCCAGTGGCCGTAGGTTTCCCAGCAGGGCCGAACGAGTTCGTGCCGGTGGGAAATACACCATTGCGCCGCGGCCTGGTGGGTTTCGCCGAGGCGATTGTATGGGCCCAGATGGGTAGTGGTGGCGACAGTTCCAGCGGGAAGCTTCGAGGGGATCAGCTCGCCAGTGGCAGAAAGGGGGTGTCGAGTTCCACGCCAATCTCGAGGTTCATTTCATGGTCGAGATAAACGACAACGTTTCGGCCAGCGCCATGGACCTTCTGGGCGCGGATGGCGTTCCCAACGTCGTCGAAGGCCTTGGTAATCACCTGGGGAAGTTGCTGGCGAGTGGCACGGCGGCGGACGATAGCCAAGGGTGTGCCGGGGAATTGCTGGATTTGGATGTCGAAGTTCACGAAGGGAATTGTAGGGGCTGGTCCATCCTTGTCGATTAATTCCTCCGGAATATTAAACAGTAAAAACAGAGGTCAAAATCCGCGCCCTTGAGAAAGCGGAGGGCGCAGCACCGCACAACCCGCGCCTCAGAACGGTTACATGCGGGGCAGGACAATTCCCTGCTGGGATTGGTATTTCCCCTTTTTGTCCTTGTAGGAAATCTCGCAGACTTCGTCGGACTCAAAGAAAACTACCTGGCAGAGACCTTCATTGGCGTAAATTTTCGCGGGTAGCGGTGTGGTATTGCTAATCTCGAGGGTGACAAAGCCCTCCCATTCGGGCTCGAAGGGGGTGACGTTAACAATGATCCCGCAGCGGGCGTAGGTAGATTTGCCTACGCAAATGGTGAGGGTGCTGCGGGGAATACGGAAGTACTCGACCGAGCGGCCCAGAGCAAAGGAATTAGGTGGAACTATGCATACTGGCCCCTGGAATTCGACGAAGGACTTGGCGTCGAAGTTCTTGGGATCGACAATCGAGGAATTCACATTGGTGAATATGCGGAATTCGTCGGCGACGCGCATGTCGTAGCCGTAGGATGACACGCCGTAACTGATGACGCCGTCACGTACTTGGCGGTCGGCGAAAGGCTCGATCATTTTATGTTCCAGGGCCATGCGCCGAATCCAGCGGTCCGACTTCACAGTCATAGAGAAGCTCCTCGGGGGAAGGTGGGAAGGCAGTTTAGGAACTCGGCATCTTATTACAGCGTGGTACGCTTGACAACCCGCAACCCACTGTCTAGCATAGAGTTGTGTAGTGAGCGGGAGGCGGAATTGATCAAACTCGACATCGTCAACGCGGTGGTAGGCAAAACGAACATCACCCGGACTCGGGCCGAGCAAGCGGTGGAGACGGTATTTGAGGCGATGAAGAATGCGCTCGGCCGCGGCCAACGCATTGAGCTCCGCCGTTTTGGCGTCTTCAACGTGAAGCCCCGCAAAACCGGAATTGGCCGTAACCCACGCACTGGCCAGCAGGTTAGCATCCCGCCAGGCAAAGCGGTGCGGTTCAAGCCGGGCAAAGAGCTGCAGGCGCTGTAGAGGAAGATCGACCGTTCCTGCCTGGGTGTTCGTCTCCGCGGTTCTCGAAACGGCGTACAGGCGCCGTGTGAGCCTTTCCCGAATGAACGGCCGCTCGGGCCGAAGGTGCACGGTGAGGAAAAATCCCACTTTGAAACATGGATGGAGCGTTGTGCCCTCATGAGCGACGGCTATCGCTACATCGAGCCCGGGGTCGAGGTTCTCGACGCGGATTCCATGCCCTATGTGGATCGGCCTCGTGCGCTGCGGCGGCGAGCGCGAAAGCCGATTGCGGTGCCGCTGGCGCTGTTCGTGTTGACGGTATTCTCGACACTGGCGGTGGGATCGGAGTTCGCACGATCGTACGCCAACAACCTAGCGCCTTTCTCGGAAGGAGAACTCTTCTCGGTGATGGTCCACCCGCTGCTACACCCCCGGCTGCTGTTAAGCGGAATTCCGTTTTCGTTTACGTTACTGACGATCCTGATGGCGCACGAACTGGGCCACTACTTCGCGTGCAAGGTATACGGGATCGACGTCAGCTATCCGTACTTTCTTCCCGCTCCATCTCTTTTCGGCACGTTCGGCGCGTTCATTCGCATTCGCTCGCCCATACCCACGCGGAGGGCGCTGTTTGACGTGGGGATCGCCGGACCGGTGGCCGGGTTTCTGGTGGCGGTGCCGGCGATGGCCATCGCGGTCTATTATTCGAAAGTGATTCCGGACGCGCAAGCGAACGCCTTGGTCGTTTTCGGCAGTCCGCCGCTGTTGCAGTTTCTGATCGCGATGTTTCATTCACACGCGACGCCCGAGAATTTTCTGTTGCACCCAGTGGGACAGGCGGCATGGGTGGGGTTATTCGCTACCGCGCTGAATCTATTGCCTGCATGGCAATTGGACGGCGGACATATCATTTACAGCTTGACGGACCGCTATCACCGGCGAATTTCGCTAGCCGCGGCGCTGACCCTGGTAGCGATGGGAATGGTGTACTGGCGCGGATGGGTGTTCTGGGGCCTGCTGCTGTGCGTGCTGTCACTGCGGTTTCGGCACCCAACGCTGTACGACCCTTACGAAAGCCTGGACGCGAAGCGGCGGTTATGGGCGATCGCGGCGCTAGTGATTTTTCTGCTGAGCTTCACGCTGTGGCCAACGACGAACCCTTGAAGTTTTCCTCGAAGTAAATTCTCGTTTTGCGACGAATCCTGAGTGACAACGTAGACGATGGAATCGATCTTGTGTGGATGGGCTTGACGATTTGCGTCTCAAGCTGACACAAAGAGGCGTGGAGATTTTTCCTGAAAGCAAATTCTACCGGCGTCGTGTGCTTTCGGCGATCCATTACTAGATCGTACTGAAACCATCGTCTTGAAGATTTCACAGAGGTTGTCGTCGAAGACATTTGGCACGCGGAATGCATTAACAGGAAGTAATTCATCGCTGGAAACTTTATAACACTCATACCTCAATGAACTAAGGAGCCGGATCATCTCCGGCTCCTTAGGCTTTCGGTTTTCTGTGAGCGCAAGAATTTCGTATCAATACGAGACGCTTTGAATTTTTCCGCGGGAGGTGATGGTGGAATCGGGTGCGCGCGAATTCTGATCCAGTGGCGATTTTGTGTTTGGGATTTTGTCCGACACGACTGTCGGAGCCACACGTCATCGCAAGCGTTTTGTATCAATACGAGACGCTTTCGATTTTCCGGGGCGAAAAATAAACAAGCGAAGGCGTAGGGGGGATAGATCGTGCCCAAATTCTGATTCAATGACGATTCCGTGTTTGGGATGTTTTCCGACACGATTGTCGGGGCTAGCTGAGGGTCATGGGATCCACATCGACGATTACTGCGGTGGCCGGTAATTCCTTTTCGGCGCAGAAATCCAGGCAGCCTGACAGCGCTTCGGTGAGGACCGCGCGGCGCTGAGTTTTTAGCAGGAACTGGAAGCGATACTCTTCGCGCAGGCGCGCTAGCGGGGCGGCGGCGGGACCGAGGACCTTGATTCCTTTGGACTCGAACGGAGCGAAGTAAGAGGCGATGGCGCGCGACCAACGAATGGCGTTTTCAATTTTCTTGTCGCGTACCAGGATGTTGGCCAGATAGGTGAAGGGCGGATAGTGCATGAGGCGGCGGAAGTGGACTTCCTTTTCGAAAAAGGAAAAGTAGTCCTGTTTGACGGCGAGCTGAATGGCGTAGTGCTCGGGATAATAGCTTTCGATGAGCACCTGGCCGGGTAGCGGGCCGCGGCCGGCGCGGCCGGCCACCTGAGTGAAAAGTTGGAAGGCACGTTCGGCGGCGCGAAAATCGGGGCGGGCCAGCGCGAGGTCAGATGAAACCACGCCAACCAGGGTGACCCGTTCGAAGTCGTGGCCCTTCGCGACCATTTGGGTACCCACGAGAATATCGAGCTCGCCGCTCGCAAACGCGCCCAACACTTTTTGAAACTCGCGCTTGGTGCGGACCGAATCCCGATCGAGGCGCGCCACGCGCGCGTTGGGAAATTGCTGGACCAGATATTCTTCGATGCGCTCGGCGCCGTCACCAACGAAATACAAATAATCGCCGCGGCATTTCGGGCATTCCTTGGGCGGCACGATGGAGTATCCGCAGTAGTGGCAGATCAAGCGGTTGCGGCGCTTGTGATAAGTGAGCGCGATGCTGCAGTTCTGGCACTGCGCGGTGGCTCCGCAACTGCGGCAGAGCTGCGACCACGAATAGCCGCGGCGATTGATCAGCACCATCGCTTGGGTTCCGGATTCGAGGCGCTGGGCGATGGCGGTGCGCAGCGAATCGGAGACCGGCGCGGCGTGGTGGGTGCGCTTGAACTCCGAGCGCAGGTCGACGATCTGGACCGCGGCGAGGGGACGATTCTCGACGCGCATTTGCAGTTCGAGCAGGCGGTACTTGCCGGAACGGGCGTTCTGGTAGGTTTCCATCGAGGGCGTGGCGGAACCGAGCAGGGCGACCGCACCTTCGAGACGCGCGCGCATCACCGCGGTGTCGCGGCCGTGATAGCGCGGGATTTCTTCCTGCTTGTAGCTGGCTTCCTGCTCTTCGTCGACGATGACCAAGCCGAGATTTTCAACCGGCGCGAAAACCGCTGAGCGAGTGCCGACCACGATTCGGGCGTCGCCGTGGCGAACGCGCCACCACTCCCGCGCGCGCTCGTTTTCCGGAAGCCCGCTATGCAGCACGGCCACACCGGCGCCGAAACGCGCGCGCACCAAGCGACTCAACCACAGGGTGAGAGCGATCTCCGGAACCAGAATCAGCGCGGCGCGACCCTGAGCGATCGCCGCTTCCACCGCGCCGAGATAAACTTCGGTCTTGCCGCTCCCGGTGACGCCGTGCAATAGACCGGCGACGAACTCGCGGGTAGCCAGCCATTTTTGAACCTCATCGAGCGCGCTGCGCTGTTCGCGATTCAGCACGTTGGAGGGCGGGATGAAGTCGGTGTCCCAGCGATCTTCTTCGGCGGTTACCGCTTCTTCCCAGCTCAACAGCATCCCTTTTTTCTCGAGGCGCTGGACGACGGTCTTGGAGACGCGGGCCTCTTGCAGCAAAAAAGCGAGAGGCATGGGCCCGCGGGTGGCGGCGAGAATGTCGCGAACTCGCTGGTCCGCGGCGCTTGCTGGGACGGCTTCCGCGACGGGATTCCAGGCGACAATTTTCTTGGTGCGAATCTTGCGGTGCACGCTGACGCCTTGCGCGGCGAGCAAGCCGCGGCGGCGAAGTTTTTCGGCGGCGGCCGGACCAAGCGGAATCTTGCGCAAGCGCGCCAATGGAATGGGGACTGGCGACGCGTTCAGCAAGCTCAGCACTTCCCATTCGGCGATTTGATTTGCATCACCGAGCAGGGGTTGGGCGAGCTTGAGGAGATACTCGCCGCCCTCCGGGGTGATCGAAAATTCGCGGTCGTAACGGATTTCGATTTCCGGGGGAAGCATCGTGCGGAGGGTTTCGCCGAGTGGGGCCAGGTAATAGCGGCTGACCCATCTGCCGAGTTCGAGAAGCCGGGGGGCGAGCGCCGGAACGGGATCGAGCAACTCGACAATTTCTTTCAGGCGGGTGTTGTCCGGTTTTTCGTCGCTGACCGCGACCCCAACACCGACCATGGCGCGATTGCGAAAAGGCACCACGATGCGCCGGCCGATGAGTTCCTCGTCCGCCAGGGCATCGGGGACGGCGTAGGTAAACGCCAGACGCAGCGGGACGGGGAGCGCGACATCGCAATACAAAGGCATGGTTAAGGGATTTTACTCTACCGGCGGCAGAACCCGGGCAGGCAACGGGCGCCGATTCAGATATTCATCAGAATAATTCCCGCGAAGATTAGAGCGATGCCTAGCCATTGGGTTCGTTCGAGACGCTCACGGAGGAAAATGCCGGCGAGCAAGACGGTGACGGCGCTGAAAAGCGAGGCCAGCATGGTGACCACCGAGACTGGGCCGTGGGCGAGTCCGAAGTTATTGCAGAGGAACGCGGCGGTATCGCACCCAGCCATTATGGGAATGAGCCACCATACGCTGCCGCGGGGAAAGGCGATGGATTGGCGCGCGGGTATGGCGACCAGGGTTAGCGAGACAAGCGTTGAGAGGCGAATGATCCAAACCGATGCGACGCCGCCCAATACCGGCATCACGTGATAGCCAATCAGCCAGAACATCACGCCGAAGCCGCATGCGGCGCCGGAGGCCCAGCCCACACCGGAGGTCACATGGGTGTGCTGAGCGTGGGCGGCGGCGGGGCCCGCAGAAGAATTGCCGACGTCGTCCGCGGAATCGAAGGTGGTGGCCGCGAAAACCACGCCGGCGAGCGAGACCACGATCCCGAGAGTATTTTCCCAACGAACTGCTTCGCCGCTGAACATCGAGAGGACCAGAGTTAGAGCCGGATAGCTGGCGGCAATGGGGGTGACGATGGAGAGCTTGCCCTTAGTGAGCGAAGAATAGAAGCACACCGCAGCGAACCCGTTGAGCACGCCGGCGAGCGCGCCCCAGGCCCAGGGATGCCAGCCACCACCTACCGCCGCAAATACACGGTGAAAGCCGCCCTGCACTTCAAAAAAAATACAGAGGAGCAGGAAGCCGACCATCTGGAGGTAAATGGTGGTGCGCATAGCACCAATGCGGCGGGCGATGGAACGCGCCACAAAGTCGGCCAGCCCCCACAGAACTGCTGCCGCCAATCCGAGAGCAGGGCCCACGGCGGCGGGCTATCCCGCGTCTCTGAAACTTCGAGGGTGAAGAATTTGTGTTGGCGGGAAATGCGACCGGGATAACATTTGGCTAGCGAGCCGCGGCGGATTGCTGTTTGGGCTTGGGATCGAGGCCGAGGACGGCCATCACTTTCTGGAGATCCTTCCAGACATCACCTTTGGCGTTGGGGTTTCGCAGGAGATACGCGGGGTGATAGGTGGCCAGGACGCGCGAGCCGCGGTAATCGAACCATTCGCCACGAAACCGCGAAATGGATTGCGGCGTGTCGAGAATAAATTGCGCGGCGGTGCTGCCCAGGCAGACGATCACCTTTGGCGCGATGACATCGATCTGGCGAATCAGGAACGGCGAACAGGTGGCGGTCTCATCCTTTTCGGGCTGGCGATTTTCCGGCGGACGGCATTTGACGACGTTGGCGATGTAGACGTCCGGGCGGCGCAGGCCCATGGCTTCGATCATTTGGGTCAGGAGCTTGCCGGCGCGGCCGACGAATGGCTCGCCGGACAAATCCTCGTCGCGGCCGGGGCCTTCGCCAACGAACATCAACTGCGCTTGGGGATTGCCGGAACCGAAAACAATTTTCGTCCGCTTGAGGTGCAGGCGGCAGCGGGTGCAGTCGCCGATGTCGGCGCGGATGGCTGCCAGGGTGTCACCCTCGATTTTGGCGTCGAAAAAGGATGGCGCGGCAACGATGGGCAGCGGTGGGGAGCTGACTAGCACGGGAGGTGCGGCTTTCCTGGCATCTTTGAAAATGGGCGCGGCTGCCGGGGCGCTTGCGGCGACAGGCTTCTGGGCGATGGGTGCTTTCGGCACTGCTGGGGCTCCTGACGTTGCTGGCGTGGCCGCTACTTCTGACACCGCGGATATTCCTGGCGCCGCCGAGAAATCGGATGATTGCGAGATTTGCGGGGCTGCCGGCGCGGCGGAGTACGCGCGGTTCAAGTAGAACAAGTCCATGCCCAGGGTTTTCGAGTAGCGCAGCCAGGCTTCCAGGCGTTCCATCGATTTCCGAGCAACCGGCGCGGGGCGGAGGGGCGAGTTCATCGGACAGCCTCGGGGAAAATCAACGCTTGGCCGCCTGCCGAAGCTCGATCGCGCGATCGAGGATTTGGTTGGCTACGCCGAACTTGCTCATCTTGGGGAGCGGCACTTCGCGGCCATCGCGAAAGAAAAGGGTGACGATGTTGGTGTCAGTATCGAAGCCCGCATCTTTCTGGGTAATGTCGTTGGCGATGATTATGTCCGCGCCCTTGCGCGCCAGTTTTTCGCGGGCGTGTTTGGCGACGTGGTCGGTCTCTGCGGCAAATCCGATCAGGACCTGCGCACCCCGTTCCGCGGAGGTCTGCGCGCCCAGCTCGGCCAGAATATCGGTGGTGGCCTCGAGTTCGAGGGTCACGCGGCCCCCCGATTCACGTTTCATCTTGGTGGCGGCGGGCGACGCGACGCGGTAATCGGAGACGGCGGCGGCCTTGATCACAATATTCGCGGAGCGTGCGCGATCGAGGACAGCGGCGCGCATTTCGGCGGCGGTCTTCACCGGCACCCAATCCACTCCCTCCGGCGCAGGCAGATCGGTAGGTCCGCTCACCAGCACCACGTGTGCGCCACGACGCTGTGCGGCATCGGCCAGCGCGTAGCCCATCTTTCCGGAAGAGCGGTTGGAAATGTAGCGTGCGGGATCGATACTTTCCTGGGTGGGGCCGGCGGTGACCAACACGGTCTGGCCCGCAAAATCGTGTTTCAGACCGAGGACTTCGCAGGCAGCGGCAGCGATCCCTTCGAGCGGCGCGAGGCGCCCGGCGCCGGTCATCCCGCAGGCGAGATAGCCCTCGGAAGGATCTACCACGCGAACGCCGCGAGCGCGCAACGTGGCGACGTTTTGCTGGGTGGCGGGATGCTCCCACATATTCACGTTCATGGCGGGAGCGACCACCACCGGCGCTTTGGTGGCGAGGTACAGAGTGGTCAGAAAATCGTCGGCGACGCCGTGCGCCAGCTTGGCGAGAATATCGGCGGTGGCCGGAGCAATCAACAGAAGATCGATGCGCTGAGCGACGGCGATGTGTTCGATGGCGCTTTCGACGTTGGCAGCGGCCGCCGCGGCGTCCGCACCGAACATGCTGGTAATCACTTTTTGTCCGGTGAGGGCGGCGAAGGTGAGCGGGGTAATGAATTCGCAGGCGGCGCGAGTCATCACCACCTGCACGTCCAATTTTTCCTGTTGCAGGCGCCGCACCAGCTCAGCAGCTTTGTAAGCGGCGACCCCTCCGGTGACTCCCAGCGCAACTCTCATGGCGGTATGCGAGCCCTCGACAAGCGTGGAAAGAGAGCCGGCTCGGCTCAGCTCTTCTTTTTCTTCGCTTCTTTTTCTTCGAGCGAATCGAAGCTATGCGGCAGTTCGTATTCGAGCAACCCCTGCTGCAGTTCTTCTTCCGCGATGCGCGTGTTCTTGCGCGCGCGGGGATTATCAACCAGCGGACGTCCGCCAATCATCAATTGCCTGGCGCGGCGCGCGACAACCACGACGTAAGCAAATTGACTCTCCGGCGTTTCTCTGAGGACAGTCATCTTCGCTTCAACCTCCGAAAGATTTCAAAATCTCCTGCACTCGTGCGTGATTCCGCTTCACCTGGCATCGTGCGCCGATGACGATGGCTTGAACGTCGCGCCCGGCCCGATCCAGATCGTCGTTGACGACGATGTAGTCGTAACCCTGGTACTGCTCGAGCTCCTGGCGGGCGCGTTGCAGGCGGCGCTCGATTTCTTCGTTCGAATCCTGACCGCGGGCCCGGATGCGTTTTTCCAGATCTTCGCGGGACGGCGGCAAAATAAGAATCGCGGCGGCGCCCGGCAGCTTCATCTTTACCTGCGCGGCGCCCTGGACGTCAATCTCCAGGACCAAATCTTTTCTGGTCGAACTGGCTTCTTCGATCGAGCTCTTCGGCGTGCCGTACCAGTGCTTGCCGAAGACTTGCGCATACTCCAGGAACTCGCCGCGCTCGATCATTTTCTCGAAGGCCGGTTCAGTGACGAAATTGTACCACTTGCCGCTGCTTTCCGTCTTACGCGGCGGGCGGGTTGTACACGAAACCGATAGCATGGTGTCCGGCAGCTCGAGCAGCTTTTGCACCAGCGTGGATTTTCCCGAACCGGATGGACCGGAAACGATCAACACCATGGGATAATTTTTGCCGGGCGAGGTCATTCGATGTTTTGCACCTGTTCGCGCAATTTTTCAATTTCCGATTTCACTTCGAGAGCCAGGCGGGTGATCTCGATGCCGCCTTCTTCGTTTCCAGGAGTCTTGGAGAGCAGCGTATTGGCCTCGCGCTGCATTTCCTGGAGCAGGAAGTCCAGCTTTTTGCCAGTCTCGCCGTGGCCGAGCAGCAGCGAACCAAATTGTTTGACGTGGCTGCGCAGGCGAGCCAATTCCTCGGCGGTATCTCCGCGTTCGGCCTGGATGGCAGCTTCCTGGGCGAGGCGGGTGGGATCGATGCTCACGTCTCCCAACAACTCACGCATGCGCGATTCCAGACGCCGGGCGTGCGCGGGGCGCGCCAAAGCGGCGAGCGGTTCGATCTCTTCGGTGAGCGCGGTGATTCTCAGCAGACCCTGGGAGAGCTCTTCGGCGAGGTGGCGGCCTTCGGATTCACGCATGTCGTTGAGATGATCCAGAGCTTCCCGCAAACACTGGGTGACCAGCGCGGTGACCGCTGCAAAGCCTTCTTCGACCGACGCCACTGGCGCCGCAATCACCCCAGGCAGTCGCAGGATCGCGGCGATGTCCGGTTCGGCCCGCATCTTGAATTGCTGGCGCAGGGATTCGGCGATTTTCAGGTATTCGGCGGCCACTTCGCGATGGACGCCCACGGCAGCCGGGCCGGCGGGCTCGCAATAGAGCTTGACGTCCACATGGCCGCGGCGAACGCGCTCGCGGACGATGCCGCGGATGTCCGGCTCGAGGGCGTCGAAGCCATCGGGCAAATGAAGATGGAGATCAAGGAAACGGTGGTTAACGGTGCGCAGCGTCAAACGCAAATTCCAGACGGGCGTCTCGACGCGAGACTGCGCGAAGCCGGTCATCGAGCGCAGCACGTGGGCTGCGGCTGCCGGGGCGGCTTTCATACTACCCCCGGGCCCGGCGCGGAACGCGGGGCAGGATCATCATCGTGAAATTGCATGGCGTAAAGTCGAGAATAAATTCCACCGCGAGATAGCAGCTCGGTGTGCGTACCCCGCTCTCGAATTGTGCCGTCTTCCAGCACCAGAATCAAATCGGCGCGGCGGATGGTAGAGAGCCGGTGAGCGATAACGAAGACGGTTCGGCCTTCCATGAGGTTGTTCAGGGCCTTTTGCACCAGCATTTCGGATTCGGAGTCGAGCTCGGAGGTGGCCTCGTCGAGAATCAGAATCGGAGCATCTTTGAGCAAGGCGCGGGCGATGGCCAGGCGCTGGCGCTGGCCGCCGGAGAGGCGCTGGCCGCGGTCGCCGATCTGTGTCTGATAGCCCTTGGGCAGCTGGGTGATGAAATCGTGGGCCAGCGCGGCTTTGGAAGCGGCCACGACGCGGGCCTCGGGCAAGTCCGGGCGGCCGTAGCAGAGATTGTTCCAGACCGTGTCATTGAATAGGATAGTCTCTTGGGTAACGATGGCCATTTGTTCGCGCAGCGAGCGCAGGGTGACGTCGCGGACGTCCTGGCCGTCGATGCGCACGCTGCCGGAAACCGCGGAGTGGAATCGCGGGAGAAGGTTGACCAAGGTGGTCTTGCCGGCGCCGCTGGAACCGACGATGGCAACCACCGCGCCGGCCGGAACGCTGACCGAGACGCCGCGCAGGATGGGCGAGCCGGCATCGTAGGCGAAGCTGACATTGTCGAGTTCGACCTCGCGGGAAAATTTGTGAAGAACCGCGGCGCCCGGAGCTTCGCTGATTTCTTCGTTGAGCACCAGAAATGCGAACACCTGGGTGGCGGTGCCCAGGGCCTGCTGGAATAGTTGATAGATTCCGCCGAGGCGCTTGACCGGCTCGTAGGCGCGCAGCAGCGCGTACATGAAAGCCACGAACTCTCCGAGGTCCATGATGCCGTGCTTGATGGAATCGCGGGCATACAGCAAGAGCAGGGAGAAGACCACCGCGGACAGGATGTCCATCAGCGGTGAGGTGGCGGCATAGGCGCGCACCCAGCGCATATTTTCACGGCGGAGATTGCGCGCGGCCTCGCGAAATTTCTTGATTTCGAAGCCTTCCATGCCGAAGGCCTTGACCACCCGGTTGCCACTGATGGTTTCCTGCAGGATCTGGCTGAGGTCGGCGAGGCGGGCGCGGCTGCGTTCGGTGGAGCGGCGAATTTTCTTGCCAAGTTTTCCGATCGGGTAGATCACCAGGGGAACAAAGAAGACCGAGCCGATCGCCAGCTTCCAGTTCAAGTAAACTAGGACCGAAACGAGGGCGACGAAGGTAAATACCTGGCGAAAAAAATCGGCCAGATATTCGGAAAATGCGCTGCGCATTTGCTCGATATCGTTGATCACCGCGGACATTACACGGCCCACGGGATTATTCTGGAAAAAGCCCATGGGCTGCTGAATGAGCCTGCTATAGACCTGATTGCGCAAATCCATTACCGCGGAATGGCCGACGTACTGGATCAGACTGGTGCCCATGAATTCGGCCAGGGCCTTGAAGGCAAACAGAACGATCAGGGAAATGCTAAATACCGTCCAAACGTGATGGATGCTTGGCGGAAAGAAGGAATTTAGATAGATGGTGCGGCCGTGGGGGAGGGTGACCAGCGCCAGTTTTTGATTGGTGCTGGCGGGGTTGAGAACAACGTTCATCGCGGGGACGAACATTAGGGCCACCAAGCCTTCGGAGAGGCCTAGCAGGGCCAGTAGGATCGCGCCGGCGATGAATCCCAGGCGGTACTGCGACATGTAACCGAGCAGGCGCCTGATTTCTGTGATCTTGTTGGATTCCAAAGAACTCCGTCCTGAAGAACGACCTACGAGATGTTGCGCTTCGAAGGTCTAAACGCCCACCCTTTCGCCAAACCCGCGAAAGAACGGGGCACCCGGAAAAGATAAAATCATAGAACCGTAAACCAAAACACCCACCTTCCCAGAACCGGGGAAGAATGGGGCACCCATAAACCAGGGAACTGTGAACCAAAACCCGCGGCCTTAGCACCTAGGCGCGGGACCGCAACTCAACCTCTCTGCAGCAGGGCGTGACCCGGGAAGAGAGGAATCTCACGCTAGAAGGCTGGTTCGCGAATGTCAAGCGGTGGACGATAGCGTTGCCACGTTCTGCTTGGTAATTTCCCTGGTTATGCTAGCGGAAAATAACGCGCTTAGAAACACGAAAGCCTCTCCCGGGAACCCTAAAAGGCATTGCAAAATGCCAATGACTTGGCGGCAGATCTTTCCGGCGGGCAATTCTGCGTTCACTCCTTTTTTTGAAATGGAAGGTTTCCATCCCAATCGTTCTTTGAATTTGATGAAAATCGCGGGCTCCCGTTATTACTTAGGTACTATGGACGCTGCTGCTCACAGCACCGACAATTGCAAATCACAAGCGCACCGCCACCAGAGAACAATCGTGTGAGCGCAGCCGGCGCTAAACAGCCTATTCATCGTAGTTCCAGAAGAAAGAGACAAAATGATCTCCGGTTGGATATTGGTCGTAGCCATGGGCAGTTATTACTTTCTTAAGAAGCCAGGCAAAGACTCCCAGGACATAGTTGCTTTCGCTCGCATACCTGGACAGAGAGGAGCGGATCGATCAGAAGAAAAGGCGATGCAAGCGAAGATAAAGAGTTCAGGGCATCTGTTCTGGCTGGTTATCGTTGGCGTGCCATGCGCATGCGTTCTACTGAGCCAGTTGTGCTTCTGGCTGTCAAATGTTACGGTGTCTCGATAACATATTAAATGAAACCGTTAATACTGCTGCGCGTTATTTCTCCCCGCTACGCCCAACGACCGATGCTCAGGTGGTGGACTTATCGATGTCGCGGTGGACGGTCTTGGCTTCGTATTTGCGCTTCTGCAGGCCGCGGCGAACTTCTTCGGCTAGCATGACCGAGCGGTGGCGGCCGCCGGTGCAGCCGATGGCTACGGTCAGGTAGCTTTTCCCTTCCCGGATGTAGTGAGGAATCAGGTAGGCGAGCATGCTTTCCAGGCGGCGAAGAAATTGGCCGGTCTGCGGGAAGGAACGAATGTAGCGCACCACGCGCTTATCCTTGCCGCTGAACGGGCGGAGCTTGGCGACGAAATGGGGATTGGGCAGAAAGCGAACGTCGAAAACCAAGTCGGCATCCGCCGGAATGCCGTAGCGATATCCGAAGCTGACCACCGAGACTAGCAGCGGGCGCCGGCCGGGATTCTGGAATTGGCTGGTGATGAGTTGGCGCAGCTCGTGGACGTTGAACTTGGTGGTGTCGATCACCACATCAGCGATGCGGCGGATGGGCGCCAGGCGGCGGCGCTCCTGTTCGATCCCCTGGCGGACGGTGAGATCGCGGCCCATGGGGTGCGGGCGGCGAGTTTCACTGAAGCGGCGCATCAGCGCGTCGTTGCTGGCCTCGATGAACACCAAAGAGACGGAAAGTTCGCTGCGCAGTTTGCGGTAGATCTCCGGAAACTTGGCCAGCTCTTCCCCTTCGCGAGCATCCACCAACAGCGCGGCGCGATCGATTTCGCTGCTGCCTTGCAGGTAGAGTTCGGCAAAAGTGGGAATAAAGCCAACCGGCAAATTATCGACGCAGTAGAAACCCAGGTCTTCGAAAGTTTTTAAGACGGAACCTTTGCCAGAACCGGCCAGGCCGGTGAGAATCACCAATTGGCGGGTGGGGCGACCGGGTGGGGTTCGTCGTTTCACAGACCCTGCCGATTAGGCCTTCACCCGGCGCCGATGGGTGCTGGGAATACGAAGGTCTTCGCGATATTTGGCCACGGTGCGGCGGGTGACGCGGATGCCTTCGTCGGAAAGCTTCTGGGTGATCTGCTCGTCGGTGAGCGGGTGATTGGTGTCTTCGTCTTCGATCATTTTCTTCACGCGGCGTTTGAGAGAGAGCAGAGACATTTCGTTGCCGGAGGGCCCGTTGACCGATTCGGAGAAAAAGTAGCGTAGCTCGAAGACCCCCTGCGGGGTATGGCAATATTTGTTGGCCACCGCGCGGCTGACGGTGGAGGGATGCACGCCCACTTCTTCCGCCACTTCCTTGATCATCATGGGCTTGAGGTGATCGACGCCGAAATCGAGAAAATCCTGCTGCCGGCGAAGAATGGAATGGCAGACGCGAACGATGGTGTGTTTGCGCTGCTCGATATTTTTCATCAACTGGATGGCCGCGCTGAAGCGCTCTTTCACGTAGTTGCGCACCTCGCGGTCAGCGGCGTCGCGAGCCAGCAAGCGGCGGTAAGTGGGATTCAAGCGGAGTTGCGGCAAATCGTCATCGTTCATGATCACTTGCCACTCGCCATCCACTTTTCGAAATTGAATATCGGGCTCAACCAGGCGCGGCTCGGTTTTGTTGTAGCGCAGGCCGGGCTTGGGATCGAGACGCTTGATGACGTCCACCGCGCGCTTGACCAGCTCCACCGGACGATTCAGGGCGCGGGCAATTTCCTTGAGCTGATTGTTCTGCAAAAGTTTCAAGTGCTCGGCGACGATCTGCTGGGCCAGGGTGTTTTGTGGATCGATCACCTTGAGTTGCAGGAGCAAGCATTCGGCCAGATCGCGCGCGCCAACGCCAGGCGGGTCAAATTCCTGCACCATGGTGAGGGCTTCTTCCATGTCTTCCTGCGAGTAGTTGCTGGCGGCGGCAATTTCGGCGATGGTGGCGGCGAGGTAGCCGTTCTCGTCGAGATTGCCGACGATGTCTTCGGCGATTTCACGAACGGTCTCGCTGCAAATGGCGACGCTGATCTGCCATTTCAGGTGATCGGACAGGCTGGCGCCGGAAGAGAGGAACTTTTCAAAGGAAGGGCGTTCTACGTCTTCATGTTCGCCGCCCTTGGTGCCGGTGCCAGTGTCGAGGTATCGGCCAAAGAAGGAACCAAAATCGAATTCGTCAAAGGGGTTGGCGCCGGCACCCTCGGGAACCTTTTCGGTTTCGTTCTTGACGAAGTTTTCGTCGGTGTAATTCTCGCTGACTACGCCGTCATCCCCCAACTCTTCCAGGACCGGGTTGGCCATGATTTCCTGGTTGATCATTTCGCGCAGTTCCAGGCGATTCAGCGCCAGGACGCTGACCATCTGGACCAAGCCCGGGGTGAGGATCTGCTTTTGGGCGACGCGCAGGTTGAGTTTGGGCGCTAGCCAGTTCATAGGCGATTCAAAGGTACTCTTGGACCATAACAGCCAATCAATTCAGACGGAATCCCTGGCCCAGGTATACCCGCCGTACTTCCGGATCGCTGGAAAGATCGGCCGGAGTGCCGGCCCGGAAGATCTTGCCTCCATTGATGATATAGGCCCGATTGGTCACTGCTAGTGTTTCACGTACGTTGTGATCGGTCACTAGTACTCCGATGCCCGCTGCGGACAAGCTAGCAATAATCTTTTGCAAATCAACCACCGTCAGGGGGTCGATCCCCGAGAACGGCTCATCCAGCAGCACAAACGACGGCAGCAAAACCAGCGAACGGGCGATTTCCAGGCGGCGGCGCTCGCCGCCCGACAAAACATAGGCGCGGCTGCTGCGGACGCCTTCCAGGCCCATCTGCGCCAACAACTCCTCTACCTGGTCACGGCGCTGCTCCGAAGTGAGGGGCAGGGTCTCCAGAATCGCGAGCAGGTTCTCTTCAACCGTTAGTTTACGAAAAACCGAAGGCTCTTGTGGAAGGTAGCTGATGCCGCTGCGGGCCCGCAGGTACATCGGGAGGTCGGTAATGTCATCCCCATCCAGGAGGACGCGGCCGAAGTCCGGACGGGCAAGCCCGACCAGAATATAAAACGTTGTGGTCTTACCTGCGCCGTTCGGTCCGAGCAGACCAACTACTTCTCCCTGCTGAATCTCCAAGCTAACGTTATCGACAACCTTGCGGCCTCGGTAAGATTTAGTGAGCTCGGAGGCCTGGAGTTTCAGCATGCTGCTTCATTTCTCAACTCTGTGTTTCGTCAGCGTTTTGGAACCCGCTTGGGCGTCTCTTTCCGCTTTCGAAATTTCGCAACATCGACTCGACGCAGGGCGCCGGCCTCGTGGCGCGGTTGTGGGAGGAATGGCCCGCCGACGCGTGTTTCATCGATGACACCGGCGGTTTCGGCAGCGGTTGGATCGACCAGCTGCGCCAGCTCGGTCGCGCTCCCATCGGCGTGCATTCTGCCGGCGAAGCGCACAACAAGGCGAGGTACAGCAACAAACGCGCCGAAATGTTTCTCGAGGCTTCCCAGTGGATCAAGGATGGCGGCGCCCTGCCGAAGTCGCGGAGCTGCTCGCGGCGTTGACCGCGACTACCTATACTTTCCAGGGAGACCGCTTCCTGATCGAACCGAAAGACCAAGTGAAGCGTAAGCTAGGCTATTCGCCCGACGAGGCGGACGCGTTCGCGCTGACGTTTGCCGAGAAAGTTTCCTCGCGGCGCGAGTTAGAACGATCGCGTTGGCGGCGTGATCCATACAGGGCCATCCAGGACTGGCAAGGTTCGTGGCGCGAACCATCGGACGACTGGCGATGACTGTTCGCGGTGAAGGAGGAGAGGATGTCTGAACGATTCAAAGTCGCGACAAATTGAAATTTGCCCCGATAGTGGTGGCCAGGGCGGCTTCGTTTCAGTTTATGCCGCCCGTATCGAGGAATACGGGATGCCGACTACTTGGTTAAGGACGGTAGACGGCGTGACGCCCAATGGTCCCGAAGCTATGAGCTCGTCTACAGCAGAGAAATTGGCCGAAGCTATAAAGCGCGCAGCTGGCATTGCGCTTGCGCGAGCGAGCGCGACGCGATGATGATGTGCTGATTCCGCGCGGCTAGCGTGCAATGAGCAAACAGTCCGACGACGTGACCAACGATGCGCTGATTGCGGACCACCGCAACTTCTACAAGGTCGAGAAGTGGACCAAGGACGGGTCGAAGGTCGACCACATGCTCTATGCCGGTAGCGACCTTGAGAAGGCACGGGATGTGTTCGCGGCGGTGATCAAGCATCGGCCGCGGATCAGGCTGACTATCCGACAGTGGACGCAAGTGGCGAGGCGGCGGCGTGTCATATGCGCATAGCGCCCGTCAAAAGCGCCAAAATTATCATAAAACCCCGCCTTTGCGGCAGCGCGACGGTAATGGCAGCGCGATACGTTTCAGATCAGTCAGGCGGTCCGACTTCCCACCATCCGTCTGAGCCGGGAGCCCCGGCGCCCTTCCGACACCCGCGGCCGCCGGGGCTTTCCGCGGCTTGGAGCGCGAAGGCGGGATTTTCTTCCCCGAACTTTATGATGCGCTTAATCCGCCGGTAATTTCACGACAGATAGGGTCTACGTCGGTTCAGACCTGTCCCCCGACCCATCCCCCAAGTCTGAACTGAAAGCCCCGGCGGCGCCACCTGACGGTAGCTTCCACCCCGCTGGGGCTTTCCTCAATTCCCTGAAAATCAGAAGACCGCGCCGTGAGCAATCAAGACGGCATCACGACCTGCGAACGATCGTCCAAATTTTTGATGTGGATAATCCGAAGTCCTAGCTGAAGGACGCAGGATCGTAGTGATGGACATGCTAGGCAGGTCGGAAGCCCCGGCGCGGCACGGGTACCACGCGAGTTCTCACGCGCCGGGGCCCCGGATACAGCGGAGGATCCGTCCCCACTGTCCACTCGCAAGAGTAGTACCCAGCGGTTAGCATCGACTTGAGCCGCTGGGTACTATGATGCGTGGTGATCTGACTTCGCGGTCGGTGGCATACAAGCAAGTCATTGTTGCAGCATGAGCAAACCCGTTGACCTGATTCTCGGCATGATGGCCGCGCTGTCGATGGGTCTGATTGCGCGCGACGACATCGGAATGCCGCCCGGCTGGTACGTGAAGAAACGCACTGATCGCGGCCAGCGTCATGATTGCGGCCGGCGCCGGCATATCCTCACGCAAGCGGAGTTGACGCGATGTCTCCACTTGCTGCGGCTCCGCTCCCGTGAAGCATAAGCTATGACGTCGAATGAGCCACGGACGGACGATGAGCCACGGACGGACGATGGGCCACGCAAGCCGCGTTATTACGACTTGCTTGGGGTGAGCCCGCTTGTGTTCGCCCTCAGAACGCTTGTGATCCTTGTCATCGCGCTATTGGTTTGGTGGCTGACGCGGCTGCCGGAGCCGCTAATTGCATTGGCGGCTATTGTGGTTTGGACCGGTTGCAACGCCTTCAAGGATGTTAAAGATTGGCTGACGCTTTAGTGCCGCCCCCAAAGACAAAGTTGTGCGCTCGCCCCCAAATTTGCGGGATGCGCTCTGGACTGATGCACTGTCTCTCTTCTGAACAACGATAACGTGCTAACGTTGCAATCAGGGGCGGCGGCTGCCTCAACGATGCCGCCATTCGCAGAATCAAGAAAAGTATGACGACGCTTTTCAAGCTGATCACTTCGCTGACTAGGTGGCACGGCAACGCATCCTTAAGTCGCCGCTAACTGCTCACCCCTTAGGTCTCACAGCGGGGACGGTGGCACTCGCCGTCACCGGGGGCGCTGATCGCTTCAGATCAATCACCCCGATCCAGAACGGTCGGCGCCCCTCATTCACACCGATTGGTATCGCTATAGGAGGGGAGCCTCTTGTTCGAAAAAAGGAGAGATTCCGGTCATTGTCTTTGGCATCCTTTTCGCCATGCTCTTCATTTTTGGAGGAGTTAGTACACCGCCGACCGGTATCTACTCTGAACACCGAAACTATACCGACACTCTTCAACGGGCAGAGGACAATAAGTGACGGGGTCACCTGGATCGCAATGGCCACCTCGAGGTGCCGTCAATGGACGAGGTGGCGGTACTAGACTAAACACCTAGGATCCGTCTTACCTCCGCTTCGGCTTCCGGCCCTGCGCTGTTGGTGCGAAGGATATCGATCGCGGTGTTGATGACTTTGGCTCGCTGCTGATCGGACATATGTGCTAGACGCACGGCGATGGTGGCCTCCAAAGTTTTAAGGGCGGCCGTGTCAATGGTGCTCGTTCCCTTTGGCGCGTCGGTTTCGCGGCTTGCTGCAAGCGCCCCCGCTAACTCTCTTATGATCGCATCACTCATTCTAACTCTCGCCGACGGTAATTGCTTGCCGAATGCAGCAGTTTTTCACGTTGGAGCAAGCAGCGTTTAGGCGGCACCGTCCAGCTGGCCGTGCAGTTAAGGTTACGCTTGTTTGAGGCGCTTTTGGCGTGTCGGCCAGCAGCGCGCACAAACGCCATCCGCATCATCGGCATCGGCATCACCCTGTCAAAACGCAACCAAAATATTCAAAAACCATTCAGGTATCGTCAAAAGCGCCCGCGCTTGAGAGAAAAGATTCGTCGGGGCGACGGATAAGGCGCGGCATTTTAAATCAGGGGAACCGCGCGGCCTTACGGGACTGTCCGTAAACTACGAAGATTACGCCCAGTCCACTTTGGGAAGGGGCAAAAATCATGGCCAAGTCGGACCTTCGGCTGGTGTCGCCGGACGCAGAATTACGGACAGTCACGCTGCGCCGGCGCAGCAACCGGGACATGGGCCGCGATCGCGAGCACCTCACCGAGCTCGAGGTCGACCGCCTGATCAAGGTGGCCAAGGGCAACCGCCATGGCCAGCGCGACGCGACCATGATCCTGATCGGCTTCCGGCACGGCCTGAGGGTGTCGGAGCTCTGCGACCTGCAGTGGTCGTCGATCGCGTTCGAGACCGGCACGATGCACGTGCGGCGGGCCGAGGGCGGCGAGGCAGCCACCCATCCGATCTTGGGCGACGAGTTGCGGGGGCTGCGGGAGCTCAAGCGTCAGTCCGCCTCGCCCTTCGTCTTCGCCTCGGAGCGTGGAGGCCCGTTCACCCCTTCGGGATTCGCCAAGCTCATCGCCCGCGCCGGCGACGAAGCAGAGATTGGCTTCAAGGTCTACCCACATATGCTCCGGCATGCCTGCGGCTATGCGCTGGCCAATAAGGGCATCGATACCCGAACCCTGCAGGCCTATCTCGGCCATCGCTCGATCAACTCGACGACGCGCTACGCAGCGCTAGCGCCGGGGCGGTTTAAGAACATTTGGGGGAAGGGGTAGACCCGCGAAATTCTGACCAAGGACGACCTCAATTGCGTCCAAGTGCGCGATCTCTATGGACTCGTGGGGAACGTCAGCGCGGTCGTGACCTGATCCGATAGCAGGCTCCGCGATAGGGGGGATGCAATGGTAATTGCAGCTGCCATCGCTGTCGGATTTTGGCTCGGCATAAATTTTGGCGTAGTACGTGTGGTGAGACCGCCAAACAGCACGGACGATTTAGTCGCGAAAGAATTCCTTAAACCGCTGCGGCGCCAAGGCGGTATAGCGCTCGTGTTCTGAATGTTGCGATGCCCGAGATACGCCTGGATTGCACGCGTGTCGTGACCATCGTTCGCGAGCTTGTAGCCACAGGCGTGGCGGAGCATGTGGGCGTGCGCCTTGATGCCCAGATCTGCGGCAGTGGCTGCCCGCTCGATCATGTGGCAAAAGCCGGGCGCCGATAGCGGCGCACCGCGTTCCGAGAACAAACACGAACGGCGTTGCGTGCTCTCCCGCTGGTGCGGCGGAGCTCGCGCATCTCGCGCCCGCTTAAGGGGTGCGTGGCCGGCGTGCCGTTCTTGGCCCTGCGGATGTGCAGGGTTGCGGTTTTGAAGTCGACCTGCTCCCCAGGGTGGGTCCACCACTTCGGCGCTCTGAGGCCCCCGTAAGCTGAACGGCGTCACCCCTTGAAGCGTGAGCACGCGGCGGCCGTTACATTGCGGCAACAGGCCGATTTCCTCAACGAGATTTTTTGCAATGAAATTTTTTCGGGGGCTAGGGGCTTCTAACGATGAAAAACAGGGCTGCTGCTAAAACGGCTGAGACTGTCGCCATTATTGCTGAGATTATCGCCGCCGTTGCTGCGGTCCAAGCAGCATTCTTTCCGCTTCGGGCAATGCGGGTTTCTTCGTTGCTGATCCATTCACGGGCTTCGAGTGCCTTACCCGCGTCAAAGACGCTCGCCCTCTACGGCGGCGCACCGTATCTATGCCGAGCGACTTAAATTCCTGCTCACTTTGAGGACTAATCATGGTGCAAGCGTCGCTCGTAACGTGTCAGCCGTTCCGCGATCAGATGCCGTCCGGCGATCTTGAATAAGCGCGTCTAGCAGTCTGCGGAAGAACCTGGAGATTGGTGCATTGGCCGTCTTTTTGCCTCGGGTTTTGGGGCGGTCGGGAGTGTGAACAGACGCTGACCTAGGCCGTCAGCAGTTTGGGAATGCGGGTCAGGTTGTAGGCGATCAGATTGAGCATGAAGTCGGTAGAGACGCTGGCTAGGCCACGATGTTTGGTCTTGCGCATCGTGCCGTGCTGCTTGCCCCAGCCGAAGATGCATTCGCAGCGTGCGGCGCGTTCCCTGCGCGTTCAGTTTCTTGGTAGTAGGGACAGGATGCCTGAGCAATTTGTCGGTTGTTGAGGCTGACCGCAACGAGCAAAACGATAAAATAGGATGACCGCAACCAACGCCCCGACGCTCTCTCCAAACATGCGAAACATCGGCGGCAGTGATCGCCAACGATGCAGTACAGCGTCGTTGTGATCGTCCCAGAGCGTAACGGGAAGGACTATTCGTCGAGCCATATCATGATCGACGTAGCGCAGGACCCTTTTATGGCCACCGTCTACCAGACGGCGCTGGTTGTGGCGTTGGTAGAGTTTTTTGGTCGCGTGCAGATTTTCGGCGATGAGCTGGCATTCGCCAAATGCTGCCAGAAGGAATGGCCGGACGAGCGCATCAATCAGGTCGTGGCCGGCATCATTCGCAAGCGCGGGCTCAACTAAAGCTTCGCTGTAGCAAACCAAAGTATGTCCGTGAGAACGGACGCAATTCCAAGAGTTCGCTCAAACAATTGGCCGCCAGCGCGCTACATTGTACGGCAAGCGGTTATATTTTCTCGCCGTTCTGGCGGGCATCCTACCTGCTGGCGGTGGCTGGCTTCTACTGCAACCCATGCCTCGAAGGTGAACCAAATGTTTGTGCTCTATTTGCTCGCGGAGGATACCCGTGATTTCGAGATCCTGACGCGCCCAAAGAAGATCAGGCTCGCGACCATGTACAGCAACGAATCGGTGTGGATGGCGCCGGACACCGTCAGCGCGGACGACTGAGCGTGCCCGCGACAATCCGCCGAAGAGGGATCGTAGGTTGCTCCGAGAGCCAGCGCCGCGGACCCGCTTCCCATTTCTGCTGCACGCTGGTGCGGTGTCCGGCCCGTAAGGACGTCGCCGTTCGCGACCAGTGGCTTCACCCAGCGCCATTCGCTTGCGGCTCCGGACGGTGCGCCAGGCTCGGCCCTGATTTATGCTCGCCACCACGCTAGTGGTGGCTCTTTCTCCATTCCAAAAATTCGCGAAACAGCGCTTCGTTACCCTGCGTTCTGTCCACCGCGACCGATCTTCCAGGCATCTGCTTATGCTCGGCCATGAACCGGTAGAACGCAGCCTCGAGTTCCCGCGGGTCGTCTCCATTGAAAGCGGCGCTGGTTCCGGCGTGCTCATCAAACAACTGTTGAAACCTACCGCCATTTTCCGCTGTGGCGGCGACGTTACGATCGAGCCACTCCTGCGCGGGTCGAAAGCGAGTCCAACCGGGAACGCTCGCCTGAAGGGTTATCTCCCGCCATTTTGGGTGAAACGGCGGCTTTTGCAGTTGCCTGACCTTGCTAAACAGCGCGTCGACGAAATGCGACAGCCGTCGATAGCGATCGGTGTTTGGCAACCAATTATAGGCCGCAAGCACCGCCGTGGCCGCGATGGTCTCTACCGGCTCGCCCTTGCCGATCAAATTGGGGTAGTCCTCCGAGGTCAGTTGGGTTGGCAGATAATCCGCCTGAAGCGAGGCCCCATAGTCCACCGGTACGAAATGAAGATCGGGATCGCTAATCTGCGAAAGCGGTTGTACCGGCTTGCCCTCGACCATGATCACGGCGTCGATCTCGCCCCTTCGCAGTCTATCCAGAGCGATGCGCGGTTCGACGTAGAGAAAGTGCGGTTTGATGCCCAGACGCTCGAATACGCTGATCGAAGTAACGAAGGTTCCCCCATCCGGCAGGTCGACCGCGACGGTCTTGCCATCGAGGTTGGAAAAACTGGTGATCGATTTGTGGGCAATCACGTGCATTTCTTCATTGTAGAGCCTCGTGATGTAGGCGAACTGCTTTCTGATATTGTTGGCATAGCCCTTCTTTTCCAGATACTCGAGGGTGTCAGTCCTCACGATGCCGACATCCACGCCCTTTAAGAACAGAACATCGGCCACGGCTTGCACTGATCCTCGCCCCACGACCGGCAGCAAGCGAAACTTGTCCCCGTCGTCGAGGACGGTGGCGAGATCGGCGCCGATCTGCACATAGGTTTCGCCAAACGCACCCGTCATCATTGTCACGGTGTTGGCATTCTGCTGGTTTGCAGTCTCGCGCGTAGCGGTGCCATACTGAAAGATTGCCTTGAACCCTTCGCTAACCGCTCCAGGATCAACACCGCTGCGCACCGGCCCAAACACTTCCCAGCGCTGACCATTAAAACGAGCCATTCGCATTTGCTCAATCGGGGCAAAGTCGGAGGCGCTGGTATTGATGAGAATACCGGGCAAGATCATTCCCAGTTGCACACCCTTAAGATTGGCCGCCTGACGCATCACGTTTGCGCGAGTGAGATCGTCACCGCATTGCTTGAGAACCTGCACGATTGTCTGCGCGTGACCATACGCATAAGCGATCAAATTGTCGTTCTTATCTGCCTCGGGCATGTATTCGTCTAAGAATGCCATGTACTCCTTGCGGCCTGCATCATTAACCCAGGCAGGGTCCGTCGTATCCTTCAAGTAGGCCGCCGATAGTAGACCCTCGGCACCCTCTACACCGACCGGCTTGATATAGGCGTTAGAGCCCAATATGTGCAGAGGCTTCCAACCGAGCGCCGCAGCTTTGCGGACAGCAAGCAGCGGCACCTTCGCCACCGAACCGTCGAACAAAATGTCCGCGCCGGAGGCCCTCAGCTTCAGCATCTGGGCGTCGATATTTGGCTCTGCGAGGATGTCGTAGGGCGCTTCGGCGACAATCTGCATTTTGCCGGCGAGCCCATCTTTGAGGCCCTTCAGGTAACTCTTCCCGAATTCGTCATTCTGGTAAAGAACACCGATCTTTCCCTGGCGATGGTTTTCTAGAAGATATTGGGCGTAAATATGCGCCTCGGCTTCATAGCTCGGCTGCCAGCCGATGCTCCAGGGGAATGTATCGGGGTGGTCCCATCTGCTGGTACCGCTCATGACGAAGAGCTGTGGGACTTTCTTGTCATTCAAGTATTTCTGAACGGCGGCGTTCGGCGCCGAACCAAAGGGCGCACCAATGAACAGCACCTTATCTTCTTCGACGAGCTTACGGATCACCTCGGGCGTCTTCGTCGGATCGTAGGCATCATCGGAGGAGATAAATTTGATCTTGCGGCCGTTGATGCCACCTTCCGCATTGATTTTCTTGAAGTAGGCCGCAACCGTCTTGCCCAGAAATGATAGTCTGGGCGCCGCCGGCCCCGTATACGGGGTGTTGTTGCCGATGCGAATCTCAACATCGTTGGCGCCTTCGTCATATTTGGCTTGCGCCTGGGCGTGGCTTGCAACCATACCGGCCACCGCAGCAACGAAGGCTGCCATAATGCAACAGCGGCAAACGCGCATAACGCCTCCTTCAACAGGCCCAACGAACAGAGCCATCACCGGTTTCGTTTTAGCTGCTCGCAAGCGGCTCGAGCCTCCTATCGCCTCGCGCTTGCGGCCTATTGGCTCCCGATCGCATTGCCGCCGATCAGCCGTCCGGCGCGACGGTGCGCTCGCGAGACACTCAACAAGCCGGCTTCGTCTGTCCCTACCCTCGGGCCCCGCGCAAACGCCCCCGTTCTGGTTATCTTCGCGATCGCCGCGGTAACGGCATCCGCCCGGCGTTGCGGGATCCCGGCCTGGACACGCCCGATCGGTTGACAACTCTCGCCTCTGGCTCCTGGAGGCTCATGGGTCCGCCCTGCACTCTTAGGTCGTTGGCCTGCTGGGCGCCGGCCTCGGATCCAGCTCTCGCCGCCGCTACACGGCTCGCCGAACAAGCGCAAATGGCTGGAAACGGGCGCGTCGCAAGCGGTGCCCTTCGCTCGAGCAAAAAGCCGACAACCAAACCACATGGATTCCGCGCTTCGCGCGAGTCGGTCACTGGTGATAAAAAACCGACGCAACCGTACGGAGAACTAGTGACGAAAAGAAGGCAACGAGGCGGCAGGCACGGCCTGGCTTAAGCTGGGGCTCTGCGGATGAACCCCACTCTTAAGAGCGGATAGCGACTTTCGGGTCCCGACCTGTTTTGTCGCCCGCCAAACGAGCGCGGCGAGCAGCAGATCGCAACGATCAAGACAACCAAGGCGGTCTCGAACCTGCTCAATTCTCAGCCGAACGGCTCAACAGTTTTTCGAATTGGGCCATAATGGCCTCGTGTCGCTGATCGGCGATGGTTTGCCGCTGATCGGCGATGGTGCGAATATCGGTAAGTTGTTGAATAATCAGCTTAAAAACCAAGTCATTGGTGCTTTTCGTTTCCCCGATCTTCTGCTCAATTTTCGGCTCAAGAGCACTTAAGCGGTCGTCGAAGCGGTCACGGAGAGCATCTATCTTGTCGGAGAGCTTCTCGATTCGGTCGTCGAGACGCTCCTCGAGCCGCTCTATATCGTCCCGGGTAGCGAAATTCACAGGCGCCGGGCGTTTAGCGGGCATCACCGAGACCCTCTGATCATTGCTTTGCCGCTCGCATCAATAAGCCCGGCAGCATAACCAGAAATATCTTCACGGCTAGCCCCGCGATGCGAATATCCGCGTCGGTCGCGGGCAGATGGATCCAGGGTAATAATGTAACAGCTTGGTCGCCTTCGCGATTTCGGCATTGGCAATCGCGACGCTGAACCTGGGCCAGCCGAGAACGGAGCTCGGCTCGACCGCAAGAGGTACGTGAACCGGGTCGGCTGACGTTGCGACAGGTGAGTTTTTTCGTTTTATCTGTTCCCTCCGCGACGCCGGGCGAAGCGCTTGCCCCAATATTTGATCGTTCTGTCGTTGACGGGTCCGTGCTGCAAGGCGACCGTTTCCATGGTCATGCCGGCAGCGAGCACGGCGCGACACAAGTCATAGCCAACTTGTCCGAGTGCGCCGCCGCGGCCCTTCCAGCTACGGACTAGATCAGACATTTGCCAGTAGCCCGAGAGGTCGCAATTGGCTGCCAGCGCGGTGTATTGTACCGGGGTGATGTTCTAAACTTGCTTGAAAATTGGCGGGGCGCATCCTTTGCAGTGCGATTCGAAAAATGGGCTTAGCTGGGCCGGTAAAAGAGCGACCGAACATCTCTATGACGTCAATTCGGAGTGGCAGTCGCCTCCTTTACAGGCTCCGGATTCCGCTCCGCTCGCTTGCTCACAAGGTTCATGATGAAACGCTTTACCGATCTCAATAGATTTCCGTGTTCCGGAAACGTTTTCGAGGTACGTAAATGGAGCCTCAAAAGCGACGGCCAGGCCGTCCTGCGACCGGGATGGGACCCCGGCGTGAACATCCGCATATCGCTGGACACACAGGCCGCCATTCGCGACTGGGCGGATCGCGCGCTCGTGAGCGCACGCCAAGACTCCATCGTCATGGTCTTTGACATACTGTCCCTGTCCCTACTCAAAACTGTGAACTATCAGGAAAGCTTGGGGATTTTCCTGTGTGATCGCCGTACAGTCGGGCGGCATGATCACCATTCTATCTGCTCTCGTTTCCCTGCTCTCGTTCCGGTTTCGCAGCCGAGCGTCGCTGGAACTCGAGCTTGTCGCCCTGCGACATCAGCTGATCGTCTTGCGGCGGCAACGCCCTCGCCGCCTCCGGCTCCATTCCGCCGATCGGCTCCTGTGGGTGTGCCTTTACCGAGTGTGGCCGCGGGTCCTCGACGCCTTGGTACTCGTCAAACCGGCGACAGTGGTCAAATGGCATCGCCAAGGCTTTCGGATCTACTGGCGGTGGCGATCACGCTGTCCCGGACGCCCCAAGACGAGCGCCGAAATCCGGGCCCTGATCCGTCAGATGAGCCGCGCCAATCCGCTCTGGGGCGCGCCTCGCATCCACGGCGAACTGCTCAAGCTCGGCATCGAGGTCAGCCAAGCTACTGTCGGCAGGCACCTCCCTCGGCGCCCTAAGGCTCCCTCCCCGACTTGGCGCAGCTTCCTGCGGAACCATATGACAGTCATCGCCGCGGTCGACATGTTCATGGTCGCGACCGCGACGTTTAAGTTGCTGTATGCCGTGATTGTTCTTAGATCACCATCGAAGACGGGTCATCCATTTCGAGGTCACCCAAAACCCGACCCAAGCCTGGCTCGCGCGGCAAATCACCGAGGCCTTTCCGTGGGACACCGCACCTCGCTATCTGCTACGAGACCGAGATACATCGTATGGTATTTGCTTCCAAAATCGTGTCCGAGCGATGGGAATTGAGGAGGTCCTGACCGCACCGCGTTCGCCGTGGCAAAATCCATATGTCGAAAGGATCATTGGCTCAATCCGTCGTGATTGTCTTGACCACGTCATCATCTTCAATGAGACGCACCTCCGTCGCGTTTTGTCTTGTTATTTTCGTTATTATCATCAGGAGCAGAACGCATCTGTCGCTAAATAAAGACTGTCCGGATCCCCGCTCGATCCAACCGCCTTCAGCTGGCAAGATCGTCGCATTTCCCGAGGTCGGTGGGCTCCATCATCGGTACGAACGTCGCGCGGCCTGAGCCACAGCGATCGTCGATCGCGCGGTCGCTTCGGCGAGATCCGTCCCTTTCCACCCATTGCGTAGGGCAGCCCATATCCGGGGCTCCGGTCAAGATCGCGACTCTCGATTTTGACGATCACGGTGACCGGATTCCGAGAACGGACAAATTTCCGAGCATGGCCGACTGTCGCGGTCGCGGATGAGCATCCTCTGTGATCGGATAGGTTTTTGAGCAACGACAGCCGCCTCGACGGCATCTACGTGATCCGCACCAACCTTAAAGCCCCGACGCTCGACGACAGCGCGACTGTCCGGGCCTATAAAAGCCTCGCTCAAGTCGAACGCGCCATTCGCAGTATCAAGACCGTCGATCTGCAGATCCGGCCGATCTTCCATTGGGCGGCGCCACGCGTGCGCGCTCACGTCTTCTGTGCATGCTTGCCTATCACGTCGAGTGGCATCTGCGCCAACGCCTCGCCCCGATGCTCTACGACGACGCCGACAAGGCAACCGCCGAAGCCCTGCGAACCAGCGTCGTCGCCAAGGCGCAGCGCTCGCCCTCGGCCATCGCCAAACAAACCCATGGCACGACGCCGGATGGCCTGCCGGTGCACAGCCTTCAAACGCTTCTCGCCGACCTCGCCACACTAGCGAGAAACACCGTTACCACCGCCCTCAGTCCCGCTCACGAGTTCGTCGTGCATACGCGTCCAACCAAACTCCAGCAAAAGGCGCTCGACCTCCTCGCCATCAATCCCGCCACTTGTACCCAGTAGCTCCCCGGCGCTCGGACAAAAAGCGGAGTCGGATCAGTGGATTAAAGATTTGGTAGAAGGAAGCTCAGACTAAGCGAGGTCTGCTCAGTCAGCTTCGATCGAACACGATTAGGTGGTACTTGGATAACGCTTGGGGGAGTTGCTGGCGCGCCCGCTCAGATCAGTTGTCGAAAGATGCCCCACAAAATCGTCGCTCGCGCGATTGGGCAGGATGACGCGACATGGTCATGATGGACGGGCCTTGATTGCCCCAGAACGTATAGACCAGCGGGTTGGTGAACGTGTTGAGCCTGCGCCTCAGATAGGCTTGCAGCTCGGGCCTGGTCGTGAAGGCAGCCTTTAGGCTGCCTGCGTCCATGACAAGAAAGATTTGATTCGAGGCCATTAGATGTTCCTCTTGTCTTTCCCGTCCTTGCAGGTTCAAATCGTGGCATCTCACATCGTGCGGGGGCTACCGTATATACCTAAGTAAACATACGGTATCCGCTAAGGCGGTTGACGTCGCGAAAAGGAGCAATATCCTCACAAAACGAGGGAGGAAGTCACATGCACTAGGTGCTGACATGAGCGTGACAAAATTATCATTCTCGCAATCGCGTGCGGTCTCGCCTACGCGGGTTTGAGTGCAGGTATCGTGCGATTTGCGACCCTTGTTCCTTCATTTTAAGCGCGCTCGGAGGACATCAGATATCCCTTTGATCCTTCCGTTCCTTGCAGGGCTCGAAGGCCGGCAGCTCGGCGCCCGTGGCGCAGTAATAGATTGGCTCGGGGTGTGGCGCGGGTGGCTTGGCGTGCGAAACTGCGCGACCAAACGGCCCGGTGGTACTGTTGACAAAGCGGGCGTGACGCCGGCGCTATTTGCAATAGAGCAGTTTGCATCAGTGAGCGTTAGCTATTGTGTGAAACGCTTCACAGACCGCTGGTACGTGAGGCGCCATTATTGCAAATAGACCATCGCTAGTCTGATAGTTCGTCGCTTTTGTTGCAAAAAGTGCGCCACGCGATCAGTTGATTAATGAGGAGTAGTCATGGCAATAGGTGATAGAGTTTCCAACACTCAATAATACAAAAAATTGTAAAGAACGACGTGGCCAAGGCATTCCCGCCAAAGGGGAATGGCATGCGTATGGTTTTGATAATTATTGCGAGCGTTGCGGCGGTTTCTTCAAGTGCAACACTCGCGCAGCAACAAAAGCTCGCGCCCGAGGGTCGCGGCTTGCTTCCTAGGCCACCAGCGGCGACGCGAGAAGCGCCCGGCACTCTACGGTTCTCTGTCGGTCCGTCGGGCGTGCTTTCGCGAACGGTCTTTGAGACGGATGAGGATCCGAATTTTGATCGATTTGACTCCCCTCGCAACAGGGCTCACGTCAGACGCTGCATCAAGTAGCAGGTTCATCACAACCTTTTGCGCGTCCTCTGTCATCACTTCATAGGCGGTCCGGCCGCGCTTGATCTCTTCGTAAACATCTTTCGCCGCTCGGGTGGATTTCTCCGAAGAAAAACCACCCAAGTTTTCAATCAAATCAGTCATCGATTTTGTCACTTGGGCAAGATAGATTGATAGCTCACGCATACTTCCCGACTCTCCCACAGTCCATTTAGTTTTAGTAGCGCTTTCAAAATCCGCCCTGAACTTATGCAAAGTTTTAATCCCATCGTCTATGGCAGATTTTTTTCTCAACCACGCGCCATCCACGGCGTTGGCAAGCGGAGGTTGATCTACGGGCTGCCGAACTGCATTGGCGAACCGCACGTTCAGCCTTCTCCCGAAGGTTTACCTCCCTTAAACACGCATCATTTCGCTTGGTGCACTCAATTAGACAACTATTCGATAGATTGTTCACAACCTTGGGGAACCGCCGCAATGCCTACTCGCAATACAAAGCAACTGGCAGCTGCCAAGATCGCGCGCACTAGCCATCACACTCGACCCAAGAGTCTAGCTGCCCTCCTTGTCCGTGGATTGCGTGCTGTACCGCGGCCAAAGATTGGACGCGCTAAATCAGATCGGCTGCCCCCACGTTTGTCATGACGCTCTGGGCGAATTGAGCGAGTCGCTATCTCCAACGCGGCCCTGCATTCGAGCTTGCACGCGCTGAATCGCGAGATGTGGTGGGAACGGCCGGCACCTGGATAGAAGTGGATCGCTCAGCAGAGTTCACTTCATATGATTGCGATCTGTGTTCCGCCTGCCGCTCGCTATTTCGATCTCCACGCATCGATTGCCCCGAACACGGGAGCCACGGTCGCAGACCAACGGGCAGATACGCGACATCCTTGATCTGATCACGCCAAGCGCATTGATGTTTGCAAACTCGACGTCGAGCTTCGTTCCGGCATGCTTATTGAAGTTTTGAAGCGCCTGACGCGAGGCAGCGTTCCAATCGCCGTCGATGTTGCCCGAATAGCATCCAACACGACTTAACTCACCTTGTAATTCACGGGCGATGATGAATTCGATGGAAAGGGGGGATGCCCGTACGGACGGTTCGGTTGGCGAAACGGCGGCGGTTTGCTGGCCTTTGTCCGCCTCGTGGGAAGCTGCCGCTGCGCTGGGCACCGGTGGTGGAGAGCGGTTTAACGCAGGGTCAGGGGGCTGTGCTGCCGTTGCAGCGGCGAATGCGGGCGAAGCCACCATTCTGACTTCGGGTTTGGGGCGTGTCGCAGTGGCGCTCGACTGGGATAGCGGAGGGAGAGACAATTCGAGTTTGCTTGATGCGGGCGGCACGCGTCGAGGCGTCACCAGACCGTTGCTCGGCTTTTCCGCTTGCCCCGATGTTCCACAGGGTCGGCACCTGGCCAGTGGCAAACAGCGTGACAACGGCCGCCACGACCGCTGCACTGCCGAAGTCGACCAATATGCCTGCCATGGAGCGAGACGGAGCAGCCAGCCAGTACGGCTCTGGAATCGCCGGCGCGGCGAGCGAGCTCGGAACGAGGTAGCCCTCAATCTTGATTGCTGGGTTCAAGTCATGTTGAATGACCGGCTTACGAAGCCGGTCATGCTCGTCAACACGATCGGCCGTCGTTTTCAGTCCGTGCTCTTCTGAGCGGGCCGGATCGGGGGGCGCGCTATTGGATGCATAAACCGCCAAAGGCTCGCCGGGACCCAAACTTCTCTCCACCGGGCTTCGCATGTCGTCCCCCCAAATCATTGTAGGACCTACACAACCTCTAGGAGCCCGCCACTAATCTGACACTGTCACTATCGCACAGTTGCATCCACTGAACCGAACTATGGTCTGCTCCAGTCCTCGAGCTCGTTTCCTATCGAAAATTTCTAAGTATTCGTTTGAGCGATGGACGCTCGAGCCTAAGACAGTACCCCATAAAGTGAAAGCCAATAACCAAAGGCCCAGTTGGAGGGATTACGAGCGGACAACCTAGACCAGTTTGATTTGCGGAAATTTGCTAAAGCAAACGCTTGTTATGCGAGTGTATAAGGCGGGAACCAAAGAACAATGGTAAGTTACGTATAAAGTAAACTTGACTTCATTTTTTTGACCATAGGTCAACTACTGGACGTCACAGCAAACGCTGGAGCCTCCAGGGTCGATGGTTGATGATTCGATCGGTTTTTTGATTAACCTATAATACTGCTTGGCGCGCTATATGTTAATTTTAGATTTTCTGCTCAAAGTACGCCAGTGGCCTGGACCAAGTCGGGGTAGCGGGTGCCATACAGCAGCGCCCAGCTCAGCCCACACGGCAAGACAGCGATCCCTGCGGGCCGACGTCGATCGCCAGCACACTCTCTCTCGGTGCGCAACGCCCGATTTCTTTGTGATATTGCGTGATGCGTGCGTTTTTGTAATAGACGTTCAGTGAGGGGTGACGTTTTGAGCGACCATGCGGGTGCGAAACCGGCCCGGTGAGCCAACGACCAAATATCGTATTGATTTTGCGAGCTTTTTGGCGTCACTGTCAAACCTCGGTTGCTCGCGACGTAAATCCGCCGCCTCCTCCGTCATGGTAAACGCTTCTCCAGCCGGCCAAGCACCGAGAGCACGGCAGCGAGGGCGTTGAATGACCAGCGAGGTAGGGCGTGATCGAGTTCGGGCCGCGCACGCGCCAGATCGCGATAGAGCTCGACCGCGTCGATGGCGGCCGCCAGCGCTTCCTGGCGCGGGCAAGCGCCGAGAGGTCTGTTTGAGTGAGGTAGCCAGATTTGGCGCGAACGCATCGGCCGCGCGCGCCAGATCGCGACCGCCTCGGTGGCGGCCGAGCGCGTCCTCGCCGGCCAAGCATGGAAAGAAAGTCGCCGCGTTGTTCAAGAACATCGTACGTGTCTTAGCTCATTTTCAAGCAAACGAGCGAGCGCCAGAGCGATCGTTGCCGCAAATCCTGCTGCGGGATAGGGAACGTCCTCCGACGTGAGGCAACACTGCTACGCGGCGAAGGCCTCGCCGCATTGACTCCTGGCAAGCGCTTCGTCGACT
>CAWCKP010000002.1:0-198723 GCA_963796165.1 uncultured Acidobacteriota bacterium | reverse complement strand
ACGATTGTTCCATTGATGTCTGATTCAGAGCGTCGCGCGCGCATGCGACTTTCCATGTATTCGTTGGCCTATCCTGACGCGACGCAACGTGTCGTCGAGGTTATTGATGTCGTGGCCGCGGGAAGGTCCATCGCGGGTTGGCGCTTCGGTGGCTGGGCATTTTGCGGGGCGGGGCGTCTTGCCGCACAACAACGAGCGCTTGCGTTGAGGTGAACTGAGCAGCCTCAGTAAGCCCCACAGTAATATGATATCTTAGTCAGTAAATAATACGGACATAGAACGGTCATATTGCTGTTGGGGCTTACTGAGGCTGCTCAGTTCGCCTGACGCGGAGTGCCCGTTGTTGTGCGGCATATGCTCAGCCCTGCAAAATGCCCGGCCGGCAAAACGCCCGGACCCCGAGATGCAGCCTTTCCCGCGGCCACGACATCAATAACCTCGACGACACGTTGCGTCGCGTCAGGATAGGCCAACGAATACATGGAAAGTCGCATGTGCTCGCGACGCTCTGAATCAGACATCAATGGAACAATCTCGTTTCGGAAACCCGGCTACCACTTTTCTGGATCATGCTCCAGCCACGCTGTCTATATCGTGACCTCCATCGTCGGGTCACGCGCGGGGCAAAAGCAAACCAAAGCATCGCGGCCGAGCAGGCAAAACGGGCTTCCGGGCTTGCATCCGTCCCCGGGATCGGCAAAGTGCAGCCGCCCCACACCCGAAGCGGGATGTTCGTCCAATAATGTTGCACTCATGACCGAGATGGCGATGAAGGCGAGTTTAAGCGAACAGCTTCGCCGTAAACCGGCCGTCGCGGCGGCGGTCGCGATCTTCGCGCTCAGCGCCGCCACCCTGCTTGGCGCCTTGTATTTCCAGTTCGTGCTGAAGCTTGCGCCCTGCCCGCTCTGCCTCGAACAGCGCCTGCCGTACCACATCGTCATCCCGCTTTCGCTCCTGATGACGATCGCCGCGATCGTGCGCGCGCCGCGCGCCCTCCTCGTCGTCGGCTTTCTGGCGATCATGGCCGCGATGCTTTGCAGCGCCGCGCTCGGCGCCTACCACGCCGGCGTCGAATGGCACTGGTGGCCCGGCCCCACCGAATGTTCCGGCCCGATTGCCGATTTCACCGTGAAGGGGCCGCTGCTCGATCAGTTGCAGTCGATCTACGTGGTGCGCTGCGACGAGCCGGCTTGGCGCTTTCTCGGGCTTTCGCTCGCCGGTTACAACGCGCTGATGTCGCTGGTGATCGCGGCGATCGCCGCGGTGGGTTTGCTCACACGCAAGGACGCGACCTAGCCGCCACTGTCTGCGTGTCAAAGGACTGTCGGCCCGGGCCGTTATCGTTCGGCCGTCATGTATTCGCCCGCATTGCTACACTGGAACCAAAGCCTAAACTGGAACCAAAGCCTAAAGCCGAGCACCCACCCTTGCTGGCGGATTTTGAAAGCGGATAAGGAGAGCATGATGAGCATTTTTGGGAAAATCGTATCGGCGATCTTCGGTCACGCAAGCGCGGCGCCGGCGGCCACATCCACGCCGGCGGCTATGGTCGATGTCACGGCCGTTCTCAACAAACTCGCGGCCAGCAACAAGGAAAAACTTGACTGGCAGAAATCAATCGTCGATCTGATGAAGCTTCTCAATCTGGATTAAGCCTCGCGGCGCGCAAAGAGCTCGCCGACGAGCTGCACTATTCGGGGGACAAGAACGATTCCGCGACGATGAATATCTGGCTGCACAAACAAGTCATGCAGAAGCTCGCGGAGAACGGCGGCAAGGTGCCCGAAGAGCTGCGAAAATAGGACAACTTGCGCCGAACCGGGCGCTTGCCTCTGGCACCGCGAACGGGCTTCGACTAAGCTGCGGTCGTGGCATAGCGCGACTTCGGCGTGGGTTTCTGCGCATGGAGGACCAACGTGGGTCTATTGGATAATCTGGGACTTGGCGACATGCTCAAGGGCCTGTTGGGCCAGGCCGAGTCGGCCGGCCTGCCGTCAATCATCAACACCGTCCTGGCACAAACGCAGTATCGCGATCTCAACGGGTTCGTCGCCGCGCTGCAGAAGGGCGGCCTCGGTCCCCAGGTGCAGTCATGGCTCGGTTCCGGCGCCAACCAGCCAATCAGCTCGGATCAGTTGAAGGCGGTTCTCGGCAACGCCCAGGTGCAGGACTTCGCCCGCCATCTCGGTCTGCCGGTCGACGAGACGCTCAAGGTCATGGCGCAATACCTGCCCGACATCGTCGACAAGGCGTCGCCGAACGGAACGCTCAAGCCGGCCTGACGTCGCCGGCGGCACCCGGTTTTATCGGTATTCATGATGACCCCGAGGGGGGGAATAATGAAGACGGTTGCAATTATTTTCGCATCGCTTTGCCTCACGACCGCGGCGATGGCGGAATCCTGCGCGGATCAGGCCGCCGCCAAGAAGCTCGCCGGCGCGGCGAAGACGAGCTTCATGACGAAATGCACGAAGGACGCGCAAGCGAGCTGCGACACCCAGGCCGCCGACAAGAAGCTCGCCGGTGCGGCAAAGACCAGCTTCACCAAGAAGTGTGTATCGGACGCCACGGGTATGTGAGCGCCGCGTGTAGCGGCGCCTAACGGAGCGCCTCGCCTTTCAAGCCCTCTCCACAGGAGCATTGCCGTCCATGAAAACCCACCTCTGGATTGCATCGGGATTCTTTCTCGCCGTATTCGCCACGACCGTTTCTGTTCCAGCGCAGGCCAAAACCATGAAGGAATGCGCCGCTGAATGGAAAGGGATGAAGGCGAACAACACGACGAACGGTATGAAGTATCGCGACTTCAGCAAGCAGTGCATGTCGGGCGGCGAAGCGGCGGCTCCGCCGCCACCACCGCCGCCTGCGTGGAAGCGAAACCGGCGGCGGCCGCAGCCGAGAAACCGACCGGCGGACGGGCGGCGATGATCGCGCGCGAGCGCGCCTGCGGCGCCGAGTGGAAGGCAGCCAAGGCGGCGGGAAATATCCCGGCCGGACAGAAATGGCCGCAATATTGGAGCGAGTGCAACAAGCGCAAGAAGGCGGAAGGGATGTGATTGCCGTTGTTTACGTGCAGCAGCCTCGACCTCTTCCCTAAGGCCTAATAAAGCCTGGAGCCTCGCTCGGGGGCGCGGGCGCCGGCCGGCACGCCCGCTATCCATAGTCGCGGCGGGTGAATATGGATTCCGCGCCGGCGGCGCGGCGGCAATCCTGAATGAGAGCAATACTGGGCGCTGGAAGGGATCGGACCTCCGAACTCCATCGATGTCAAGCGGCCATTTCACGCGCGACCGCCGATGCCAGGCGGTCGTCTTTGAGCTTCCCCCATACCCGGCCCACGATCGTTTTGGAAATGTGGTGCAGTCCAAGATAAACTGGGACGCCGTACCTCGACGTGGAACCGAGAACCTCAACCTCACATCCGATGCGGCGGTATAGCCGCAGCTTTGGAGCGTCAAAATTGCCGATGATCAATTCAATCCCGGCGCCGATTGCGACGTCACCCAACGCCGCAATCAAAACCCGGGAGGCAAAGACTATTCCCTCTATTCCGCTTGCCAGGATTTTCTCATCGAGGCAAAATCGGCTGCATTCCCAGATAGTCGGCGCGTAGAGATGCTGCGCGTCGGGGAGCGTATCGGAAAAAACATCGGCGACAAGTGTTGGGCCCGTGGTGGGTAGAAGACGCAGGCTGCCCTTCACTTCACTGCAGAGATCGTCGGTGTAAATGACGTACACGGGTCGCTCGTCGTCGTACCGATCGCGCTCCTTGCCATCCACAACCTGCACATTCCATTTGAGCCGATCGCGAAAAACTCGAGCGCGCAGTCTAAACATCTTTTCAAGCAAACTTGCATATCGATGCGCGTTATGTTGTTCAACAACGACGATCACCTCGCCAACTCCCTTTAATCTGCAAGCCGAGCCGTAATGCCTTTCGCGCGTGATACGGCGGGCAAACTTCGCACCGACGCGGATCGAGAAGTTCGACGCGGGGCGAAAAGACAATCTGAAAATGTATAAACGCTGTGAGTTACGGATAGATTTACAAAGCGGATTGCAATTTATTTGCTCATCATAAGATTATCATAAGATTAAAAGTCCAAGCTTGACCGCCTTGGTGACCGCCTGTGCCGAAGTCACACAATCGAGCTTGTAATGAACCGACTTCAAATAATCACGTGTGGTATGCGGGGAAATATGCAGGATAGTGGCAATCTCGGTCGTGTCTTTGCCAAGCGCTATCCAGCGCAGGCACTCAAGCTCTCTTGGTGTCAGGTGCGGCCGATCCTCGCCGAACAGATCTGCGACGACCCGGCGATGCAGCCGGTTAGCGATCTGGATTAAGCTCGGTTGAGTGGTCGTTAAAAATTTCCTCCATTCTTCTTCGGAGCCTGAAAACGATAGTGCAAGCAGTCCCCGATGCCCATGCTCGGTCGAAACCGGGATTGAGTAGCCGTGGGGCCCAACGCCGTGCGCGGCCGCATCAGTCAGAAACGCCGCCTCCGCTACACCGCTGCCCTCGAGTTCGCGCCATTCGAATGGGAGGGTGCGGCTGAAACCTTCGCGGAGCACGGGATCAAGGTCGGCATATCCCCTTCCCAAGTAGCGAGCGAGCCAAGAGGCAGGATAAGTCAAACGAATGTAGGGATCGGCCGACGGACTGCCGCCAAGCTTGGAGGTATAGTAGACGAGGTGATCGATTTTCAGGAAATCGCGGAGCTCAGTTACAACCGTTTGTATTTCGGCCTTTTTTTCGATGATTGAATACACTTCCGTGAGCCATTTTTCGTCAGGAAGTTCGGTCGCCATCGTCCCGCCGAAATGAATGGATTCTGTGGAATTGCTTTTTGGGCTTTTGTCTCCGTTGGTCATCGGACCGACCTTAGCCTACATACCGTCGACATCAGGCTCAACCGGAGCGCGTACCTCGCCGTCCGTCGCCGAGAAAAACAAGCAGCGTCTGCTCCCCGATTGGGGGGGGAGCAACGGTCTTGATAATAGGGTCAATTGTACCCACTGCGTTGAGTGGCACAGTTTCCGCGTTTGGGGATTTGAAGTCAAACGTCCAGACGGGGGCAAAACCGGGGTCAAGCCGCGTTAAACGCGGGCTCCAAGAGGCGACCTTCGTCTGTGAAGGACGAATTTCGAGCGCCCAGAACGAAGGCTAAGGGCGCATAAGGCCCGTCTGCCAAGGTCGCGGAAATAACGATGAGGCGGCGAACCGCTTTACCCGACTACAGCGAATCAAAACGTCGCCGACGCCTTTCGCTTCCGTTGCGCCGGCGCGTCCAGGCCTTCTTGGCCGGAAGTCATTGGAAGATACCAACGCTCGAATAACTTTTGTCGCTCAGACCGGCTTGAATGAAAAAACGGGTATCGCCGGCGGAGGCGACCTGCGGCACTCGGAAAAGACAGCGCCATCAAACTCATCGGTTTTGGCGTGTGTAGGTAAGGCCGCGGGCCACAAATCAATTCACAATCGAACGCACGCCGATAAAACGTTTGGTTCTCCGCACTGACCGCAATGAGCAGCCGGTCGGCCCCGAAGTGCTCAGCCGCCAGCACGCAAAGTCGCAGCGTCGCATATGGCAAATCGCGATGGCGCCTTGAGAGCCGTTCGTCCGCCACAAAGCGTGTAGTATCGACGAGCACCTTGCCGGCGTCCAGTTCGGGTCGCAAATATTCCGGAAAGACCTCAAGCGACGGAAAGGTCGACCGCGACTTTGAGCCGATATGAAGACGGAGTGAACTCGCCAATTCGCCGGCGATGTACAAGCCGAAAATATAGGCGTTATCGGTTTCATCATAAGGGTCGATAAACGTCTTCGCGAAGTCGGTCGAAATCGCACCTTCACGTCGATAAGCTTGATCGCGAAGTCGCCCGATCGCCTCGCGTTGTGCACGGGTATCGACGCGCCGATAGTCCACGCTGGCTATGAGCTGAGAAACCCGACCGAAAAAATCGTTTTCAAAGTTCCCATGATTGAGAAACCGCCGACGCGCCCCTTCCTGATTCAGTGTTTGATTTTTGAGCACGGCTTCCGCCTTTTACGCAGTCGAACGCCAGAAATATATGGTTAGCGGCGGTATCGTCACCCCCCTATTTAGGGGGGTGCGAGGACTTGCAATTCCTGAAAACGCCCTCGTAGCTCCACGTATGCATCTCGTGCGAGAACCACCTGATCACTGTTCGCGATCAGTAAGCGACGCGACCCACTGACAATGAGGAAAATCTTCGGCCCCCGGTCGGGCATGTATGCCCGAAGTTGCCTGCATTAGCACCGGCGGCCGACGCACGGAGAAGTGCGTGCCGCCGCCCTAACCGGAATAGCGCAAGGACTGCACGTCGGGCCGTCGTAGCGACCCGGCGGCGACGTTGGCTACAGAGAATCAAATCGCCACTTCCTGCGCGGCGGCGCAATAGCGAGACCACGGCTGGCTCTTGGCGATTTTCATCGCACGGCCGTAGGTTTGCACGCTTCGAAATACACCCCCGATTATTCGCCACTTGCGGGCGCACGTTGCCTTTGAGGCGGCATTATTTAACTTCAAGGCCTTTGTACGTCGCATCGCCGTCGGTCATGAACAATCAGGGACAGCTAACCGTCGAGGTTTCGGCTGGCAGCATGTACGTTTTGGTCTGATTGCACGCGACACAAAGCAACGAGTGTCTTTCCATCTGAGGAGCAATCGGGTGGGGCGTGACGGCATGTCAAATAACGACGGCGCGCCGCTTTCAATATCCGCTCTGACCTCTTTGTGTGAGCAGTCGAAACTTTTCTATGCAACGGCTGTGACGTCGTCACCCCTCATCTCGAGGGGTCGCTTGCGAAGCAGCTTCTGGTTACCTCCATTGGACACAATGTCCCATGTGCCAGCAGACGGTTCGCCTCCACGTCGATAAGTCAGGCCGCCGACTGTGCCGCCAATGTTAAATGTATGGGCTCCGACAGCCCAAAGCAATTCGACCCTCGTCCGAGCGAGCATCAATATTTCAAGCTACCGGGTTCCCTGCTAGATGAATAAAGCCATATAGGCGGCGTCGGTGGTTTTGGCCGACCAGTCACACGCCTTCGCAGCGGTTCAATGGGCTTCAAAATGCGCAAAGGAAGTTGGGATCGCTTCCTGGGCGTCCACAACGGAGACCATCACGCGAATGGTCGAAAACCCGCTCGTCTTTTTCTTGGAACCCGATACGCCGACGACAAATAAATCTTCGCCATGAAAGTCGGATTTGGCGGTATACGAGAAGCCCGGACCTACAACGGCCATTCATTTCGGTGGAGATACCAGCCTAACTGTAGCGTTCCAGACTAGCTGAAGCGAACGCCTCGTACACAATTCTCGTTACTGTGAATTTTCATTCGCCACTCGACGGAATCCGACTCTAGCTGATAACGCGGACCGTTAGTGAAGCATTGATTGGCGTGGGCCGCCTGACTTGCGGATAACAACAACAAGGCGGCCAGTACAAGGCACTCTCTTCGTGCGGACACCATTTTTGCCGAACTTTGCCGCATCAACAGCTGCATCGCGCCAAAAATCGCGTTATTTCTCGAACTGATCATCGGGAAATCCCACTTCCAACCTCGAAAAACGATAACCTCCTTCTGTGAGGCGAGAGTTAAAATCGACTAATGTGACGATCTCTGGAGATCCCCTTCCCGCGTTAGACTTAACTGGCACTTTACCGAGCGAACCTCCACGACGAAGCGGACGTCGGTCCTTCGACGGGCCACGGCGGCGGCTGTCTCTGAAAGAGACCGATGCGTGCGAATGAAATGGCGACCCGCTAAGTCACATGGCCACAGTCACAAAAAAAAGAACGTCAATTGAAACCAAGATCTCGGATACGATCATCTTGGTTCTGGCTGGCGCGGACACGATTTTCCGCAGCGTCCTCCCTCGTCGTAACAGGAGACTACTGGCTTACAAGGATGATCGGGGTAGCCGAAGTCCAATAATAAGAGCTTAGCTGTTGCGTATTTCTTACAAACAATACGCAACTGAGCCAAGTAAGGGCATTGCTCCACTCTGACCGTCGATCGCGAGGTTAAAGCCGAACTCGAACGGCTCTCAACATTTCCCTCCCGGAAATCAATACGCCATCGCGTTTGACTCCACCACCGCCGTCGGTGAATCCATTCTGCGATGTTTTGTATACTTTGGTGGAGGCGGTAGTGCTGGTCATCACTGGTGATTTTCATTTCTTCCTGCAGGACTGGCGCAGCACCCTGATCCCCGCGGTCACCATTCCGGTCTCACTCATCGGCACTTTTGCATTCATTAAGCTTCTGGGACTTCTCGATTAACACGCTCACCCTGTTCGGTCTCACTCTGGCCACCGGGCTTAGTGGTCGACGACGCCATCGTGGTCATCGAAAACGTCCAGCGCCACATCACCGAGGAATCACACGAGCTCGCATAACGCCGCTTCGGTGGCCATGAACGAGGTGACCGGCGCGGTGGTGGCTACTTCTCTAGTGCTGGTGGCGGTGTTCGTGCCGGTCGCGTTCTTCCCCGGCACTACCGGGCTTCTCTTTCGCCAGTTCGCGCTCACCATCGCATTTTCGGTTTCCATCTCGGCGTTCAACGCCCTCACCTTCACGCCCGCGCTTTCCGCGCTCTTTCTCTTCCGGCCAGGCAACACAAGGAAGGCGTGTTGTTTCACGGATTCAATCGTGGACCTGGATATCGTTCACCAACGCTTATCAGAAAATGCTCCGGCGCGATTCCTCAGCTGTGGAAGCCGTGGCCGGTAATCGTCTTTCTCATCGGCCTCGCGCTCACCTATGTGGTCTACCAGCGCGTGCCCAAAGGCTTCATCCCCCAGGAAGACTCTGACTACTTCACCGTGGCCATCCAAGCTCCCGAGGGCGCCTCGCTCGCGTACACCGTGTGGCATCGGCGCGCAGGTGGAAGCCGTGTCTTGCAGAAACAGCCGGAGATCAACAGCGCGTTTACGGTTCTTGGTTTCAGTTTTGGAGGCAGCGGCATCCAATCGCGGAATCGTTTTCGCTGGCTCCTGTAAAGGGTTTGCCGAACGCAAGGGCGACGCGCACACCGCGCTCGCGGTAGATCCTCAACCGCATGCGCCCGGACTTTTCTGCAAAAATCTCCGGCGCCAACGTGGTGGCCTTCCCTCCTCCTGCCGTGGAAGGGCTGGGGTTCAGAGGGGGGCGGCTTTAGCTTCGTCGTCGAGGACCAAACTGGCGGCCCCCCCGCTGCAAAAGCTGTCCGAGGTAACCACGAAAAATGGTGCAGGTCGGCAACCCCCGCAACCCCGGCCTCTCCAGCTTGTTCACCAGCTTCAGCGCTAACGATCCCCAAGTGCTGGTCACCTTCGATCGCGAGCGCGCCAAGGCTTGCAAGTTCCGCTCGGCCAGATCACCGACGCGCTGCAAGTCTATCTGGGATCGGTGTACGTCAACGATTTCGATTTCAATAATCGCTCGTACCGCGTGTACGCCCAGGCCGACCAGAAATATCGCGACGCGCCCAGCAGCATCCCCCAGTTTTACGTCCGCTCGAATGCCGGCAATATGATCTCGCTCGCCAACCTGGTGCATGTCGAACAGGCCGCGTCGCCGCAAGTGATCAGCCACTACAATCTTTTCCGCTGCGCTGAAATCGATGGCTCCGCGGCGCCCGGCCGCAGTTCTGGGCAAGCCATCGAAACCATGGAGGAGCTGGCCAAAAAAGTTTTGCCGCCAGGCTTCGGATACGAATGGACGGGCTTGTCGCTCGAAGAAATTCAATCCGGGAGCCAATCGGCGTTGCTGTTTGGTCTGGGCCTGCTGGTGGTGTATCTCACTCTGGCGGCGCAATACGAAAGTTATTCGCTGCCGTTCATCGTCCTGCTCAGCGTGCCCATGGCGCTGCTGGGAGCGATCGGAGCGCAGGCCATTCGCGGGCAGCAGAACGACGTCTACTGCCAGATCGGGTTGGTCATGCTGATCGGCCTATCGAGCAAGAACGCGATCCTGATCGTCGAGTTCGCCGAACAATTGCGCGAAAAGGGTCTGGGCATCGCCGCCGCCGCAGTGGAAGCGGCCAGAATTCGCCTCCGCCCCATTTTGATGACCTCGCTTGCGTTCATCCTGGGAGTGCTGCCCCTGGTGCTCGCCGAAGGAGCCGGAAAAATCAGCCGCCGCTCCGTAGGCACTACCGTCTTCGGCGGCATGATCGCCGCTACCTTCCTAAACCTGATTTTCATCCCCGTCCTGTACGCCCTATTCAAGACCATGCAGTCCCGCCTCTCAAAATCCGCAGCGCCATCCGCAGCCCCGCTCCCCTCCCCTGAACCACCGCACTAAAGGTTCGACGGTTCGATGCATTTATCTTTTCCGGGCGCCCCGCTCTTTGCGGGTTTCGCAAAGGGTGGGCGTGATGACCACCGACAAACGATCCCGTCGGTTCCGCTCGAGAGAACTCGCCTGTCCCTGTTCTTCCCGTAGCCGCTTCTTTCTGAAGCCCCTTTTGCCCGAACGGTTGCCAGAATTCGACTCAAGAGCTACTCTTGCACCCATGAACAACCGCCGCGAATTCATGCAGCTCTCCGCCGCCACTCTCGCCGCACTAGCCGCGAGCAAATTTCTCAACGCAGCCGCCCAGCGCCCCATCGGCGCACAGTTGTACACCGTGCGCGATCAGGCCGAGCGCGATCTCCCCACTGTGCTGGAAAAAATTCACAAGATCGGCTACCAGGAAGTCGAACCTTACTGGACCGTCTACACCCATCCCGCCCCCGAGCTGAAGAAAATGATCAACGAGCACGGCCTCCGCGCCCCCAGCGGACACTTCAACTACGAAAAGCTGGACGACTCCAGCATCGCATACGCCGAAACGCTCGGCCTGGATTTCCTGATCTGCCCCATGCTCCCCAAGGACTTGTGGACGTCACTGGACGGGTTCAAACGCGCCGCCGATTTCTACAACAAGTTTGGCGAGAAGGTCCGCAAGGCAGGAATGAAGTTTGGCCATCACAATCACGACTACGAATTTCGCCCTTTTGCAGGCGCTACCGGTTTCGAGACTCTCCTGAAGCTCACCGACCCGGATCTGGTCTGTCTGGAAATGGATTGCTATTGGGTCACTCAGGCTGGACAGGATCCTCTGCAGTTGCTGAAACAATATCCCACCCGCATCAAGATGCTCCACCTGAAAGATCGCAAGCCAGGCTTTCCGCCGTCGTTCGATATGGATGCGTCCTCATCCCATTTCACCGAAGTCGGCGCCGGAACCATCGATTGGAAAGACATCATTCCCGCTGCCGAAGGCAACGGCGTCCGCCATTTCTTCGTAGAACGCGATTCCGGCGACCTGCCGCCCTTCGAGAGCCTGAAAGTCAGCTTCGACAACCTGCAAAAGATCGCGTGAGCGCGGTGTGTCCTAGCCTGGAACAAGCAAGCCCCAAGGCGCGAGGCATTTTGATTTAGTCAGTTGAAGGTGGGTGCCCCACTCGCCGGTTTCACGTGGGGGATTCTTGACTCAAGGTTCTAAGGTTCACGATTCTAGGGTTCACGTTTCCATGGTTTTTGTGTTGCCCCATTCTTCCCCGGTTCTGGGAAGGGTGGGTGTTTCGACCTGCGGTTCTACGATTTTATCTTTTACGGTTCGATGGCTTTATCTTTTTCGGTTGCCCCACTCTTCCCATCTGCCGTAGCGCCGCTTTTCCGCGAAGGCAGGGGAAGGGTGGGCGTTCAGACCTAAGTACCAGAAGGGAGAGACAAGATCGAAGCCCAGAAAAAGAAGAATCTAGTCCTGTGGACCGCAGCCTTCGTGCTCTCGATCCTAATCCCGGCAATACGTTCTACAGCGCAAGGCAAGCCAGCCGCCCATTCCAGCGCCAACGCGAAATCCAAGCCCGCCGCCCCGTGGCAGTCCTGCAGCCCAGGCCCAGGCACCGCCCTCCGCTTAAGCGCCGGACAAGTCTCCCAAGGCAACCTCCTGCCACTCGAAGTGAAGAGCGATTCCCCACTCACCGGCCTCAAAGGCCAAGCCGCCACTCGCCCGCTCTCCTTCTGGCCCTCAAATATCTCAACAGGCGCCAGCAAGACCGCGGCCTACCTCTATCACTCCGTAATCGGAATCGACCTCGATCAGGCGCCAGGCTCCTACGACCTGTCGCTCGAAGCCACGCCGGCCAGCGGCACGCCTCTAACTTGCCAGGCGAAATTCGAAGTGACCGCCGGCCACTACAAAGTGGAAAGCCTCAAGGTCGCCCCCAAATTCGTCGAGCCCGACCCGGAAGACCTCCAGCTGGCCCAGGAGCAGGGCGCCCGCCTCCGCGCCATCTTCGCCACCGTCACCCCCGAAAAACTCTGGCAGGGCAAATTCCGCATGCCCATCCCAGGCGCCACGTCCTTCAAAAATTTCGGCTCCCGCCGCATCCTCAACGGTGAACCCAGTTCCCCCCACTCGGGCGTGGACGTAGGCGCCGTGGCGGGAACTCCCATCCACGCCACCCAACGTGGACGCGTAGTCCTCGCCGAGCCTTTCTATTTTTCCGGCAACACCGTAGTCCTGGACCACGGCCTGGGAATCTACACCCTCTACGGACACATGCAATCGATGTCTGTAAAAGTAGGTGACACCGTAGAAGCAGCCGAAGTAATCGGCCTGGTAGGCTCGACCGGACGCGTCACCGGCCCCCATTTGCATTGGGGCCTAAGCGTATCCGGTGCCAAGGTGAACGCCCTCGACCTCCTCTCGCTCCGCTAGGCGTTGTGGCACAGCCACTCCCGGCGGTGGGAATTTTCAACAGACCAACACGACGCCAGCGCAAAACACGACCGCATTCTCCACCGCCAGTCCTGGAATCGAAGCCCGGGAATGGTAATATGTCACGTGTGGGCGACGACGTGAGAACGTGAACCGGAATCCTGGGCCGGGAGCATCGATGATCGAATGCCGGAGCATAAGCGGAGAAGCACAAACATCCCGTGAGCGCCCAAGTTTCGTCAGCGCATGCGTCAAATCCATCGCCTACGCCCTAACGCTAGCCCTGCTCGCCGCCATCACCGCCCGGGCGCAAAATGCAAATGCGATCCCCCTAAAAGACAACTGGGCCATCCAATCCTCAGCCAAAGTGTCCGCCGACGGCGCCACCATCTCCCGCGCCGGTTTCGAAGCCAAGGACTGGTATCCAGCAACCGTCCCCGCCACTGTCCTAGCCGCGCTGGTCGCCGACAAAGTCTATTCCGACCCATACTTCGGAATGAATCTGCGCTCGATCCCCGGAACCAGGTACAAAATCGGCGCGAATTTCTCGAATGAGGAAATGCCGAGCGATAGCCCGTTCCGCGTGGCCTGGTGGTATCGAACCGAGTTTGAAGTCCCCGCCGGCGCCGCACGCAAAACGCTATGGCTGCATTTCAAAGGCATCAATTATTGCGCCAACATCTGGGTCAACGGACAGCAGCTTGCCGGAACCAACGAAGTGGCCGGCGCATTCCGCCGCTACGAATTCGACGCCACGAATTTGCTCACTCCCGGAAAGAAAAACGCGATTGCCGTCGCGGTGTTTGCCCCCAAGTCCGACGAATTGGGAATTACCTGGGTGGATTGGAACCCCGCGCCGCCGGATAAGGACATGGGGATCTGGGGCGACGTCTCGCTCGCCATCAGCGGACCAGTCGCGGTAAGAAATCTGCAAGTCGACTCGAAAGTGGATCAGCCGGACCTGGCCGCCGCGCATCTGACCGTCTCGGCCGAGCTACGCAACGCCTCCCATGGCGCCGTACAAGGGGTCTTGCGCGGGTCGATTGGCGACGCAATCACCTTCGAGCAGAATGTTTCGCTCGCAGCGAAGGAATCGCGAGTCATCGTTTTCGCGCCGGCGCAGTATCCGGCGCTGAATATCCAGAATCCCAAGCTTTGGTGGCCGTACCGCATGGGTGCACAGAACATGCACACCCTAAGCATGGAGTTCACCGCGGCTGGCGCCACCTCGGACGCCGCGAGTCTCGATTTCGGAATCGATGAGATCACCTCGGAATTGACCTCGCCCACCACTCGCCTCTTCAAAATAAACGGAAAGAAAATCCTGATTCGCGGCGGCGGCTACTCTCCGGACATGATGCTTCGCGAAACGCCCGCGGAGTGGAACACTCACTTCTCCTACGCCAAGACCATGAACCTCAACACCATCCGCCTGGAAGGAAAATTGGTGGGCGACGATTTCTTCGCTCTCGCCGACCGCTACGGCCTTCTGATCATGCCCGGCTGGTGTTGCTGCGATCATTGGGAGAAGTGGAAGAACTGGAAATCCGACGAGCGATCGGTAGCCACCAAGTCCCTACGCGATCAAGCGTTGCGTTTGCGCACTCATCCCAGCGTTTTGATGTGGCTCGATGGCAGCGACGGTCCGCCGCCGGCAGATGTGGAGAAAGCGTATCTCGACGTACTAGCCGATGTGAAGTGGAACAAGCCGGTGATCTCTTCCGCTGCGCAGCACGATACTTCCGTCAGCGGTGCTAGCGGCGTGAAGATGACCGGCCCCTACGACTATGTCCCTCCCGATTATTGGTCCCTGGATACCAAAAACGGCGGCGCCTTCGGTTTCAATACCGAGACCAGCCCGGGCCCGGCAGTGCTTCCCATCGAGAGCCTGAAACAAATGTTGCCGCCAGAGCATCTGTGGCCCATCGATGAGTATTGGAATTTTCACGCAGGCGGCGGCAGGTATCACGACACCCACATCTACGACCATGCGCTCGAGCAGCGCTATGGCAAAGCGGTGTCCCTCGAGGACTACGAACGCAAGTCGCAGGCCATGGCCTACGAAGGCGAGCGCGCCATGTTCGAAGCCTATGGCGCGAACAAATACAACGCCACCGGCGTGATCCAGTGGATGCTCAACAATGCCTGGCCATCGACGATATGGCACCTCTACGATTATTACTGGCGCGCCGCAGGCGGATTTTACGGCACGCAGCGGGCCTGCGAGCCACTGCACGCACAATATTCCTACGCGGACCACAGCATCCAGGTAGTAAACGACGAACCGAAAGCCTATCAGGGCATGACCCTGGACGCGGACGTCTACGACAAGAAGCTAGCGAAGCGTTTCTCGCGAACTGCAGCAGTCGAAGTGCCGGCGGACAGCGTGACCACCGCGTTCGCGATCCCCGCGATCGATGGCCTAAGTGAAACCTATTTCCTGAAGTTGACCCTAAGAGACTCGAGCGGTGCAATAGCCAGCAATAATTTCTACTGGCTTTCGACGCGCCAGGACACCCTGGACTGGAACCACGGGACGTGGTGGTACACGCCAGAAAAGGAATTCGCCGACCTAACCGCTCTGCAGTCGCTACCCCCAGTAAAACTAAACGTCGAAAGCGATTTCACCGCCGAAGGCCAGAGCGGCACGGCCCACGTGACTCTAGAAAATCCGAGCAAGGACTTGGCGTTTCAAGTCCGCGTGAAACTAACGCAAGGCAAAGGCGGCGCGGATGTGCTCCCAATCATCTGGGACGACAATTACATTTCCCTATTGCCAGGAGAAAAGCGCACCTTGCGCGCCACCTACCGCCTGAGTGACTTAAACGGTGCCAACCCCGCAGTCGAAGTCACCGGCTGGAACGTCGAGTAGCCCACGAACTAGCGTGGCACAGCCACCCCGGTGCCCACCTAAACTGCACCCCAAAAGATCCAACCCCTCGCGCTCATCGTTCGGTTCGTGGCCCCGACACTCTTGTCGGAAAAAAACCACGAAACTTCTCACCCTCAACACCTGGGGCCGATGCCCCGCGTAATTGTGTGGTGGTGATCGGACTTCTAGTCTGGGGGCCGAGCGCGTTTGGATGATTTTCCGCGACGAGTCGCGGCGCTACGACCGCGACACAGTAACGAAACTCACCTTCGAGATTCCGGCGGCGCCGGAATCTCGAAGGGCGCCGAGTATTTCCGCACCACCCGAAATGGCCGCAGCACTCCACGAAACACTCTCAGCACGCGAGGAAGCTTCGCCGCTGGGTAATCCACCTCGCTAGGCACGAACGCTAAGCGCAGCGCGTACCGGGCTGCGCTCGCCGGGCCCGAGACCATCCGATAACGTAGTCGGAGCCGCGCTGCCGCCCCTAGCGGCGGCAGCGCGGGGGCGAGGATGCGTCGTTCGAGCTCCGCCGCAATTTCCCGGGCGTGGTAGTCGGCGCGAATGCTGTGCAAAATCTCTGGTGGCAGCGGCGCATGCAGCAGACTGGTAGCGAGCGCCAGGCTGGCGTAAAGCATCCGCCCCGTCCCCACGGACTCGGCGCGATAGGCGGTCGTGTGCCAGTCCAGATCGGGCGCCGCGCGGAGCAGCGCCGCAATGTCGGCAATCCATGCCAGGCGCTCCCAGAAATCCTTGGCGCCATGAACCGCCAGAAAAATCAATTGGTCTTCCGGCGCGAACGTGCGCAGTGCTCTGCCCCCGACGTCCACCGCCACCGACCGGCTGAAATATCGGTGGAGGTCGGGCCGCTCCGGAAAATGCCGCAGCGTCCTTTCGGTGTGAATCTCGACGAAGACGCGGCAAGCCGCGTCTTGGTAAGCATACTCGCCGGGCACGAAACTGCGGCTGGCCGCAGTTTCGTGCAGCCAGGGATAACGCGGCGTAAATCCGATCTCGCGCATCACCGCATGGGCAGCGGGAACGCTGCCCTGCGCAATCACGATATCGAGGTCTTCGAACGCGCGCAGAGTAAGGTCGCAGTAGGCCTGCGCCGCAAGCGCAGGCCCCTTGTAGGTAACAGCCTCGATCTGTGCCGCGCCTAGACCATCGAGAATTCTCGCCAGTTCAGCCGCCAGAAACACATTGCGCACCGAATTGGCCCGATAGCACTCGGCAAGCTCCGCGAACGCCCCCGCCGGGATCGCTTCCTTGAATCCCCTAAGCCGCAAATAGACCATCGGCGTCACCGCGTGGTTGCCCGCATCCTCAATGAACGCGCCCCACTCGATCGGGTGCCCGAGCAGCTCCGCAATTTTCGCGTCAGAATCCGCCGGCGAAGGCGCCCGCAGGCAGGCCAGCAGCAGTTCCTTCTCATCCGAGATTTCAAAGGCCGGCGGTTTTGTCATATCCCATCGACACAGCCCAATCGCCAGCAAGAATATATGAAAATCGGGTCAGGGAGTGAATCGAGGATGAGCCTTATGGGTAGCCTACCCCGGCTGTGCGGACCGCAAGAGACACGCATTTATCATCGGCCGTTGATGTCGCACTGGTGAGGCGATACCGGCGGACCCCAGGGAATTCCTAAACTAGGCAAAGCGGGATAAAAATCGGCAGCTACTGCACTTTCGGGCGGGGACCCAGCGTCTCACGCAGCTTGCAGGCCAGCGTCTGCCACGTAAATGGCTTAGGCAGCAAGATGGTGTCAGGATGCAAAATCCCGTGGTGGACGATGGCTTGTTCGGTATACCCAGACATGTAGATCACTTTCGTTTCCGGACGAATGGTCGAGATAATATCCGCCAGCTCCGGCCCGCTCATCGCAGGCATTACCACGTCGGCCAGCAACAGGTGAATGGTCCCAGCATATTTCTCCGCAATCTCCAGCGCAGCAGGCCCGCTCTCAGCCTCCAACACGTTATACCCGCCGAGCTGCAAATACTCGCGCGCCAGTTCCCTGACCCCTTGCTCGTCCTCGACCAACAAAATCGTCTCCGAGCCACCAGGATAATTTTCAGTCGCGCCTGTCGCGACCACTTCTTCCGCATCCTGCACGCACGGCAGGAAAACCTTAAAAGTAGTGCCGCGATCCGGCTCGCTGTACACCCACACGTAACCGCCGCTCTGCTTGACGATCCCGTAGACCGTAGCCAGCCCCAGCCCGGTGCCGCGCCCTTTCTCCTTGGTGGTGAAGAAAGGTTCAAAAATGTGCGCTTGCGTTTCGGGATCCATACCGCAGCCGGTGTCGGAAACCGCCAGCATCACGTATTTCCCTGGCGCCAGAATTGCCGGAGAGCGATTGTAGCCGGAATCGAATTCGTAGTTGGCAGTTTCGATGGTCAACTTGCCGCCGCGGGGCATGGCGTCGCGAGAATTCACCGCGAGATTCAGAATCACCTGCTCCACCTGGCTGCGATCGGCCTTCACCCGCCACAGATTTGTCGGAGCCACGTTGTGAAATTCGATGTCCTCGCCAATCAGCCGGCGCAGGATTTTTTCCATGTCGTTGACCACGTTCTGCACGTTCAGCACGCTCGGCGCCAGCATCTGTTTCCGGCTGAAGGCCAGCAACTGCCGGGTGAGCGCGGTGGCTCGCTGCGATGCTTCCTGAATCTGCTGGGCGTTGCGGCGCATCGGGTTGTTCTCGCCCATGCGTTCGAGCATCAGCTCGGCGTAGCCCTGAATCACCATCAAAAGGTTGTTGAAGTCGTGCGCGATGCCGCCGGCGAGCCGGCCCACCGCTTCCATCTTGGCGGCCTGGCGCAGTTGTTCTTCGAGTTTTTTGCGATCGGTAACGTCCAGAGCCATGCAAATAGCGCCCAGAATTTGCCCGTCGGCGCCGCGCAAGGGTTCCACGTGGCATGCGTACGACCCGCTGCGCCATTCGATCGGAAAGGTCACCGGTTCACCGAAAAGAGCGCGGCGGTGCGCGGCGATGGGCGTGAACCCTTCGTCGATCGTCTCGAAAAATTGCAGCAGGGTCTGCCCGACCGCCTCGTTGGGCTTCATGCCAACACGGGCCAGGCCTGCGCCGAGGCACGAAGTGAAGCACATATTGGTGTCCACGGTCCAAAGCACCGCGGGCAATTGTTCGACCAACACGCGTAGGCGAGCTTCGCTATCGCGCAACGCTTTTTCCGAGCGGCGGCGCTCGATGGCCAGAGCGATCTGGCCTCCAACGGAATTCAGGAACTCCAGGTCGCGCTGGGTGTAGGCATTCTCCTCAGTGTAGTGTTGCACCACCAGCACGCCGATGGTGGCGGCCGGAGTGCGCAGCGGAACGCCGAGCCAGGAAGGCGAGGGCGTGCCGATGAGCTCCAGTTCGCCTTGCGCCGCCAGACGATCGAAAGTTTTTTGCGGAATCAGCATGGCCCGGCCGGTGCGGAAGACGTAAGAGGTACAACTGCGTCCGAGATTCTGCGGCGTCGGCGCGGAGTCAAATTCATCGGCGAAAAATGGAAATCCGAACTGGGACGTTGCCGGATCGTATAGCGCCACGAAGCAGTTTTCGGCGCGAATCACTTTTTTGAGCGAGCCGTGAATCAGCGCCAACAAGCTATCCAGATCGTCGGTGGTGTTGATACCGTGGATGATCTCGGAAGTCACCTGGCGCTCGGTTTCGGCGCGCTTGCGATGGGTAATGTCCTCGGTGGTGCCTTCGTAGTAGAGCGTTTTGCCGCCGGCGTCGCGTACTACTCGAGCGTTGTCGCAGAGCCAGACTTTAACGCCGTCCTTGCGATACACCTGATATTCGAAATTTTCGATGCGCCCGTGCGTTTCCAGCATGCGCTGCTGCTCGATGCGCCGCGAAGGATCCACAAATTCCTGGCCGGCGATATCGTGCACCGCGGCCTGTTTTTCCGCGGGTGAGGAGTACCCGGTCATTCGCGCCAGAGCCGGATTCAGGCTCAGGTAGCGGCCGTCCGGCGTAGTTTGGAAAATTCCTTCGACGCAATTTTCAAATATGCTCCGCAAGCGCTCTTCCGCTTCGTGCTGCGCGATTTCCGCATGTTTGCGGGAGGTGACGTCCAGCATCACTCCTTGCAAGCGAGCCGGCAGCAAGCCTGCCCCCGGAGTGACGCTGGCGATATCCCGGAACCACACCACCCGCCCGTCCCGCGCCAGCATGCGATATTCGGAGTCCAGCGGCGCGCCAGTGGCCTCGCTGTGCCGCTCCTGAGCCATCGCTTGTTCCCAGTCGTCGGGATGCAGGCGGCTGTGCCACAGCGCAGGATCGGCCATCCATTCTTCCGCGGTGTACCCAAGAATCGAGTGAATCTGCGGGCTCACGTACGACCACCGGCCGTTGGCCCCGGATTCCGCGGAGTAGGTGATCGCCGGCAGTTGCTCGACCAGCGCGCGGTACTTGGCTTCCGCGGCCTGCAGTTTACGCTCCGCGCGGCGCCGTTCGGTGATGTCCTCATACATCGAGAACGCCCCGATCAGATCGCCCCCTACCAGCAGCGGAACCGTAATCACCTGAACCTCGAGCATCTCGCCGTCTTTGCGCCGGCGCTGCACCGTGGCCTGGACGTTTTTTCCGGAGCGAGAGAGTTCACTCAGCTCGCCAGCCGCGGCGCGGTCCGATTCCGGAACGATAAGAGCGTCCAGGTTCTGCCCGAGAATCTCGCTTTGATCGTATTGGAACAGGCGCTCGAACGCCGGATTGACCATCTGTATCCGTAAATTCGATTCCAACACCACGATGGCAATCGGGTTGTTAACCGTGAGCGCGTTAATGTAGGCGGAGTGTTCCGCTTCCGCACGGGCGTACATCGAAAAGTCCGCGCCGAGCAGTTCATCGGCGCTCGACGGGGCCACCGCGATCGATGGGTACTCCGCAGCGGAGTCGTCCGCATCACTGGGCTTGGCCGCCCCACTTACGCTGGCCGCTATTGCTTCGAGTTGTTCGAGAGAAATCTTCCCAGGCATGAAGTTAGCCGCGCCTTCCCGTCGGTACTAAGCAGAAATATGCATACCGAGGCGCAGCGCCCCCTCAAAAATAAGAGGTTAAAGGCACAGGGGGATGGTCACAATGGTACGTTCGTACCATCGCGGAACAGTTTTAGGTATCCTTTGTTCACTTTTCCGGAAGTCCGGCACCGCCTTTATTGTTCCGGTTCTACGGTTCGACGCCCTTATCTTTTCAGGTGCCCCACTCTTTGCGTCTTCCGCAAAGGGTGGGCGTTACGTCCACCGCAGCAGTCGGCCACCGTTGCTAAGCTCGTCAGCCGTTCCAGAAAATCACTTTCACATGGTCAGAAAACGAAGCGCGAGCGCTCCCCCACTAAGCACCAACATGAAGACCGCAGGCCCAATGCCTTTCACGTCGCCCACCCGCAGATGGGACGCAACGGCGCCCACAAAGTAGAGAATCAGACCGATTCCCGCCGCAACGCCCAACCCCGGCAACCAGATTCCCACCACCAGCCCAATCGCTCCGGCAAACTCGCAGACGGCCAGCAGCAAAAAGTACTTCATCGGCACCCCAATCACCTCGTGGATGGTCTTCACCACGTCGGCTTTGCGTGCGATCTTGGCAAGCCCGGAAAACGCCACCAGCAACGCGAGCACCACCGTTATCGCCATGTACGCGGTATGCATCCTGGCACTCCCATGAAATCACCGCCGGGCCCACTGGCGTACGCCCGTACCGCCGATCGCCGGATGTTAGCACAGGATTTTCAATACAGATGGAAGTGTGGAGTATGATTGGAGGGAGACTTGGGAACCACGGGGGAAGCTGTGGCTACTAAACCAACCGGGATACCTGCGAACGCTCCAGTCCGGAAAGCAACGATTGCCTCGGCGGAGATCGAACGCATCGTCCGCGCCGAGCATGCCGACCCATTTTTAATTTTGGGGCCGCACCCGGTCACCGTGGATGGCGTGGCTTCGATGGCCATCCGCACCTTTCAGCCAAACGCCGAAACCGTCACCGTGATTTGGCCAGGTGGGCGGGAGATACCGGCGACGCGGATTCATGACGACGGACTATTCGAAGCGCTGGTGCCGACGCCTGCCGCCGGATCGGGAGGTCCGATCCCCGCAGTCACCTACCGGCTGCGGACCATCGAGAAAGATGGCCGGCATGGGGAGGGGTTCGATGCCTACGCTTTCCCTGCCCTGCTGACCGATTTCGACTTGTACTTGATGGGTGAAGGAACCCACTACCTGAAGTACGAAAAACTGGGTGCGCACATTCGCGAAGTTTCTGGCGCCCACGGCGTGCATTTTGGAGTATGGGCGCCCAACGCGCAGCGTGTAAGCGTGGTGGGAGATTTCAATCGCTGGGATGGGCGCGTGAATCCGATGCGCAACCGCGGAGCCACCGGCGTGTGGGAAATATTTCTGCCGGGATTGGGACGGGACAGATTTACAAATTCGAAATCCTCTCGCAGATCAATCATCACCTGGAATTGAAGTCCGACCCCTACGGCGTCGCCGCCGAGCTGCGCCCGGCCAACGGATCGGTAGTTTTCGATATCGACCGCTACACCTGGAACGACGCGCCATGGATCGAGGCGCGAACCAAGGGCGACCATTTCAGCGAACCCATGTCGATCTACGAGGTGCATCTCGGTTCGTGGCGCAAATCCGCGCAAAACCGAAAGGCCTGGCTCACCTACCGCGAGCTCGGCGACCAATTGATTCCCTACGCCAAAGAGATGGGCTTCACCCATATCGAGTTGATGCCGGTCATGGAGCATCCCTTCGATGGATCGTGGGGCTACCAAACCGTGGGATATTTCTCGGTCACTAGCCGCTACGGCAGCCCCACCGAGTTCATGGAGTTCGTCGATCGCTGCCACCAGGAGGGACTCGGCGTTTTGCTGGATTGGACTCCGGCGCACTTTCCGCGGGACGCCCATGGCCTGGCGTTTTTTGACGGCACGCATTTGTACGAGCACGCCGACCCGCGGCGAGGCTCGCAACCGGACTGGGGCACCCTGGTTTTCAACTACGGGCGCAGCGAGGTCCAGAATTTTCTGATCTCCAACGCGCTCTTCTGGATGGACAAGTACCATCTCGACGGCTTGCGTGTGGATGCCGTGGCTTCGATGCTGTACCTCGACTACTCCCGCAAGGCCGGCGAGTGGATACCCAATCAATTTGGCGGCCGCGAAAATCTCGAAGCGATCGCCTTCCTCAAGCGCCTCAACGAAGTGGTCCACGCACGCTTTCCGGGAATTATGACCATTGCCGAAGAGTCCACCTCCTATCCCGCGGTGTCGCGTCCCACCTACGTGGGCGGGCTGGGCTTCGATCTCAAGTGGAATATGGGCTGGATGAACGACACCCTAAAATACTTCCAGACCGACCCGATCTATCGCAAATACCATCACAACCAGCTCACCTTCTCGATGATTTATGCCTTCACCGAAAATTTCGTGTTGCCGCTCTCCCACGATGAAGTGGTGCATGGAAAGCGCTCCTTGCTCTCCAAGATGCCCGGCGACAACTGGCAGAAATTCGCCAACCTCCGCCTGCTGTATACCTATTTCTTCGCCCACCCCGGCAAAAAACTGTTGTTCATGGGCGCGGAACTGGCGCAGTGGCGCGAGTGGCAGGAATACACCGACTTGGACTGGGCGCTCATGGATTTTCCCACGCATCGCGGCCTGTACCGTCTCATGAGCGATCTGAACAAAACCTACTCGCGCGAGCCCGCCCTGTACCAAGTGGAGTTCGACTGGCAAGGCTTCGAGTGGATCAACGCCGACGACGGCGATATGAGCGTAGTTACCTTTCTGCGCCGCGCCCGCGATCCAGGAGATTTCATAGTGGTGGCCTGCAACCTAACCCCAGTGATCCGCGAAAATTATCGCGTAGGCGTCCCCGAGCCAGGCTTCTATCGCGAAATCATGAACAGCGACTCGGCCTACTACGAGGGCACCGACGTAGGAAACAATGGCGGCCTAAACGCCGAGCCCATCCCCTGGGACGGCCGCCCATACTCCCTAAACGTGAAACTGCCCCCTTTGGGTGGCCTCTACTTCAAAAAATAGCGCCATTCTACGCGCGCTTTCGTTGATGCGTCGTAGCGCCGCGACTCGTCGCGGAAAAACATCCAATCCAAGAATCTCTCAACGTCTCCACGCAAACTCGAACCCCAAAACCGGAGCGTTCCGGCCATCCGATCCTTATGCCTCGGCCCAACCAGCCGCCTGCGCAGACCCTAAACTCCCCAATTTAATTACCGCCGCCCGGAACTTTCCGAAGCCAGCCTTCGTACATTCAGACAGCAAGGCCCTGCACACGGCTGGGCCGGGGAGATCGAAGATGAAGATCGAAAAGCGAACGGCTGTAGCGGTGGGCATAGTGGCGCTGGTGGCAGCAGTGTTGCTGGTCACCGGCATAGGCCGGGCACGCGCGGCTAACGCGCCCGAACGGTACCTCCACGTGCGCGTAGACGGTGGCGCGGACGGGGAAAAGGTCAACGTGAATGTGCCGCTAGCGCTTGCCGAGCAGGTCCTGCCGGCGATTAACCACGGCCAGCTACACTCCGGGAAAGTGAAAGTGGACCTGGGGAAAATGAATACTGGGGATGTGGACGTGAAGGCCGTTCTGCAGGCCGTGCGCAACTCCCCGGACAACGAGTTCGTCACCGTGCAGCAGGCTGACCAGGACGTTCGGGTGGCCAAGTCCGGCGACAACATAGTGGTCCACGTCCGCTCTAAAGGGGGAAAAGACAAGGAATCGGAGAAAGTTGACGTCACCGTACCGCTGTCGATCGTCGAGGCGGTCTTGAAGAACAACGCGGATGGCGAGATCGACCTGAATGCAGTCCTGCACGCGTTGGAAAACACCGGCGATAATTTCGTAATCAACGTGAAGGATGCCGAACAGACCGTGCACGTATGGGTGGACGGCAAAAACGATTCGAATTAACCATCCCAATCCATGACCTCAGTTTTGATTCTGCCGTTGACGGTGGGTGCCCCACTCGTCGGGGTCACCTGTGGGGTTCTTGACTTTGATGCGTGGGTCGGTCTGAGGTCGTTGACTTTGACGGTCATTTGACGTGACATGCCCGGCGCGCCAATTGCCGCGCGCTGGGTAAGGGAGGGAGACATGATCTTAGCCAAATTGGGTGTAGGAATGCTGTGCGTGACGGTTACCGCGGGAAGCCTGGCGCTGAGCGAAGGCCTGGTGCACGTTCGCGTGATCGAAAAGAAGCCGCAAGGGATGCATCTATCTTTGGTCGCGCCAGGAGTGCTGGCGCCAGCCGCCATATTCTGTGTCCCGAGCCGGCATTTGCAAAAAGCCAGCGAGCAGCTCCAGCCTTGGATGCCGGCCATCCGCGCGGCAGTCGATGAGCTGAAGGACGAGCGGGACATGACCTTCGTCGAAGTGGTCGAGCAGGGCCAACATGTCCGCGTCTCAAAGAGCGGCGGTTCGGTGATCGTGGACGTAGACGATCCCAACGATACCGTGCACGTCTCCGCCCCTCTGCGCGTGATTGGCAGCACCATCGAGGAACTGGCCAGTAAGAGCGCCGACCTGGCCGTCGCGCCCGTCGCGCAGTAACTAACCGACACAAAGACCGAGTTCGGGAGCCATCTCTGGCTGCCGCGGCGGGCGTCCGGCGCCCTGACGCCCTCACTAACCCGGGGGACGTTACCCAGGCGCCCGCCAAAAAGACTTCACAGAATTACTTCGAGATAGGCTGCAGGAAAATTTCCAATCGGTGGTTGAAAGTTTTCGGATCGTCCACAAACAGCGCGTGCCCCACGTTTTCCATTTCTTCGATCTGGGAATGGGGGACGTGCTTGTGAATATCCTCCTCGAAGGAAGCGGTGTATCCGCCTTTGGGCGTAACGATCAGCGTGGGCACGCTTATTTTGGCGAGCGTGGGCCGGCGATCGATCGCGACCATACTCACGGATTCAGCGATGGTCGCCGCTGTAGGTGTTTGCTCGGCCGCTGCAGTGAGCCGCGAAATGTACTCGTCGCTCGGCGCGGACTTGAACATGCTCTTCACGAATCCGCGAGTGTATGCGTCCCTATCCTTCAGCATGGCCGAGTAAATGCCCATGAAAGCTTGGGCCATTCCGGCGTCGGCGTCGAATCCAGCTAAACCGTCAACCAGCACCACAGCAGATACATTTTTCTGGCCGAATCGGTCCACGTACGCCAGAACGTCAGCCACGCCCTGCGACCACCCAATCAGCACGACCGGAATCAGTTTGCGATCTTCGATCACTGCCTGGATGTCGCCCGCGCGAATTTCAGGACTATTAGCGTCGTCGGTGTGCGTCGATTCTCCCTGCGACCGCGGATCGATTGCCACCACGTGAAAAGCCTTCGAAAAATACTCGATTTGCGCTTCCCAGATCCACGCAGGCATGGTCCAACCAGGAATGAAGAGCAATGAAGGCTTCTGGCCGACACGATCGCCGGAGGCCGCAGCGCCGGCTTGCAGATAGTGAATCCGCACTCCGTGTCCGGCGTCCACGAATGCGCTCTTCACCCCAGCAGGCAGCTCTTCCGCAGCGTTCGTTGCCGGCGAAACCACCAGAGCGAGCCCCACGGCAAGAAGCGCCGCAGAGATGCGCAGCAATTCTTTCGGCGGACGCGGCTGCGCGGTTTTCATTCCGCCTTGTCGGGTATCCAATAGACCTCCTCGCGAATATTGTTCTTGTCAAAGCCAATGCGGGTAAGAATCCCGTTGCAGTGTTCCACCATCATCGGATGCCCGCACAAGTACGCGGTAGTTTCCTCGCTCTTAATTCCCCACCGATCCGTAAGTTTTCGCAGCACGTCTTCCACCCGCCCGCGTTCCCCTTGCCAGGGCCGGTCTTCCCATGGGCGGCTGACGGTTGGCAGGTAGCTAAGCCATGGAGACGCCTCCGCGGCGGCCCGCTCCATTTCCGCTTGATAGCCCAGCTCCCACGAGCGGCTGGCGCCGTTAATCGCGTACAGGTGGATATCCGCCGGAAATTTATTGTGCCTGCCGTCCAGGTCCAGCGTCCGGACGAAGCTGACGAATGGCGCTACCCCCGTAACCGTAGAAAGCAGCAGATGATTCTTGTGGCCGCTCTGCAGGTCCAGGGTGAAACGACCTTTGGCAAACTTGCGAAGGAACAGTTGGCTGCCCACGTCCAGCCCGTGCAGAAGCGGAGTGAGTGCGCCTTGTGGCACTAACTCGAAATAAAACTCGAGTTCCTTCTCGTAAGGGGATGAAACGATCGAGTACGGCCGCTCCAAAATTTTCTCGCCGTTGCTAACCCCGAGGGTAGCGTACTGCCCAGCCACAAAATGAAAATCACCGCCAGGATCCACCCGTATCTTCCACAAATCGGCGGCCACATTTTCCCGATGGGTGATCGTAGCCAGAAAATATTTTGTAGCAGGCCCAGTCGCCGAACTACCCATAGCCACCTTCCCCCAAAAGACAGCAGATGATAGCTCGTGTCCGAACCGGAATCTACCGTTACCGTCGGATAGATCAACGAGTGTATTGCATTCGCCGTTGCAGGTGGGTGCCCCACTGGTCGGTTTTACGTGTGGGGTTGTTGATTTACGATTCCACGGTTCGACGCCGTTATCGTTTGCGGTGCCCCATTCTTCCCAGTTTTGGGGAAGGGTGGACGTTCACTTATCCGCGCCTTCCAACTAACAACTCAGCGCGAAGCAGAAGCATGGCTCACGCGGGAATTCCGGGTAATCCGTTCCACCCGATAAGTAGGCCGGCGGTTGGCGTCAAAATGAGTCCTCATCAAAAGTTCCCCCAGCAGCCCCACCGCGAGCACTTGTACCCCAAAAAGAAACAACATCGTGGCCAACACCAGCAGTGGCCCGTGCTCCAAGATGATGTCCATGCGCCAAAAGACTTTCTCAATGAACAAGAAAAACAAAATCGCCGCCCCGCTAGCCAGCCCCAGAAATCCCGGAGGCCCGAAAAAATGCAGCGGCCGGCTCATATACCGCAGCAGAAACCGAATCGTAATGATGTCAAAAAACACTCGCACCGTCCGCGAAATCCCGTAGTGCGACCTCCCTTCCGGCCGAACAATATTATGGATCGGCACCTCGACCACCGTGGCCCCGTTCCACGCCGCGAGTGCCGGGATAAACCGGTGCAACTCGCCGTATAACCGAATATCCTTAATCGTTTCCCGCCGGTACACCTTAAACGTAGTCCCGAAGTCGTGAATGTCCACGCCGGAAAGCTTGCTCATCATCCAGTTGGCAATGCGCGACGGCAGTCTCCGCAGCAGAAAATTGTCGACCCGCTTCTGCCGCCACCCGCTGACGATGTCGCAGTCCTGCACCTCCATCGTTTCCAGCATCACCGGAATGTCCGAGGGATCGTGCTGCAGATCGCCGTCCATCGAAATAATGATTTCGCCGGACGCGGCGTCAAAGCCGGCGGCCAGGGCGGTGGTTTGGCCATAATTGCGCTTGAGCCGCAGGATCAGAATGCGCGGATCGATAGCCGCCAGTTCACCCAGGATCCCCGATGTTCCGTCGGAGCTGTGATCGTCGATGTACACGAATTCCACCGGCTCGTAGTGCCCGGTCATCACCCGGCTAAGCCGTTCGTGCAACTCGCGAATGCTGGCGGCCTCGTCGTGCAGCGGCACCACGATCGAGTATTTCGGCGGTGTGGGAATGATTTCAGGCGGCATGGTTGCGCACGATCTCCGAATAGCCGATCAGCCGAATGCCCCGTGCCTCGGCGGCGCGTCGCACGCTGGGATCGGTGAGCGCGCTGAGTTCGTCTTCGCGTTCCGATTGCAGGTGGGTAGGCAGTTGGCGCAGCTCGTCGTCGCAAACTCCTGGGTGGCACATCAGCTCACTCGTGCCCTCCGGCAATGCTTCCATAATTTGCAGCAGCCCCTTGCTGCGCAGCCGCCCGGTCACTGTGAGGCCAAAAAAATGATCGGGGGTGAGCAGGCCGTAAGCGTTCACCAGCAACCGGAACAGCGGGGCGGTAGCGCCGGCGGCCACCGCTGACATCACCTGACGCGTGTTGCCTTTGCCGTTAGCGCGCCTATTAGACATCGAAATGCGAAAATCTTCGAACGGTTTGCGCACGCACCGAATCTTGAATTCGTTGGCGATCCGCCCCATCGCTTCCATCACCCGCGGGTGGGTGTGGGTGTGTTTATGCGTATCCAGATGTGTCGGAACGATCCCCGCGTCAAGCACCCGGTTAATCTGCGCCCGGAATTCGCGTTCGATCTGCCGCGTCGGAATCCAGCCGCTGGAAAGCCGGGTGAGCAGGACAAACAGCGTGCTCGGAAGCTGATTATCGCGGTCTGCCAGCGAGGTAACTTCGTGTCGCGGCGCGACCGCGCGGCCGCCCACCAATGCCAAATGGACCCCAACGCCCAGCCCCGGATTGGCGCGCGCATGTTCCACCGCGTCGTCAAAAGCAGGGCCGTTGGCCATCAGCGTCGCGCTGGTGAGGATGCCTTCGCGATACGCGCGGATGATCCCTGCATTGACGCCGCGGGTGAGGCCGAAGTCATCCGCATTGACGATGAGATCCAGCATGAAAAAGGAACCCCAAGCGATCTGCCGGCAATCGAGCGATCGAATACTCCCATCAATTACAATAGGTCGGCAGATGCTCGCAAAGCAAGCAGCTTGTTGCCGCGCGTCTTCGCCCCGGCCCGGCGTTTCCAGCAAACGCCAACTTCTCAACGGGCGCAAGCTCCGCGCTCCCCACCCTGAAAGGGGTGGGCTGGCACGCAGATGGTGCGACAGCAAAGAGGCAGGAGGCGGGTGGCGCTGGCTTTCAGTAATCGCGGCGATGAACGTGGAATGCGGTTCGCAGCGCACATACTACTGCAGCGCTCGAGCGGATGGAATTAAATTGTCACAGCGTTGTAAAGTTTTCAACAGTTGTGTTGAAAAGTTTGTGGAAAACGAACGATGAAACTCCGCAGCGTTCGGCAATGACGTGGCTTAATCCTGTTTGCACCATGGAAGTGCAAACAGAAAATTCTCCAGAATATTTTCGCGCACCGGAAATAAATTCACGGCAACTTTTACACGTTTTACGCGCTGCAAGCCGCCTACCGAACCGCTCGAAAAAAATAAAAATATTTTCTCGTGGGCAGACATTCTTGTCTGCGCGGGTCCTAGTCCTCCGACTTTAGGTTCTTTGCTAGCCACAAACGGAAACGCAAAAGAAAACCACGCCCAAATCCGTCACCACGAAATTGTTTTCCACAGCCATCCCGGCCCCAAGATTCGAAAAATATTCTGCGTGGGCGCCACAGGAAAATACTACATGGGAGGAGTCGTTCGAGGGTACCGCAAAGCCTTAGTACCAACGCGGCGGTTTCGCTAAGTGAATCTCCACGGTCTGCTCGTCTTTGGTCATGTCGTACCACTCTCCGAAAGTGTGCCAGCCCGGTGCGATCACCTGTATCAATACTTTCCCGCGCGGCACGCTGGGTACTTTCACCGTGCCGTCCTGGTTGGTCTTGAAATTGAGTTCGGCCTGCCTGGTCTTGTGAAAGCGGCTAGGAGCTTCGTCATAGCGGACATACACGCTGGCATTGCCCATCGGCTTGTTGTTGTCGCCCGCGGTGACCAAGATTTTTACCTTGGTGTAGCCTTGGTCTGGATCGGACTTGGCGTCCCGATCGGTTTTCGCATCCGATTGCGCGTCGGAATTGGATCCGCTCTGCGCGCTCGGCGTTGCGTTCTTGTCGGACTGACTTTCTTTATCGCTCTGCCCAGACGATTTCGAGTCCTTATCCGCCTGGCCCGACGATTTTGAATTGTTGTCAGATTGGCTGGAGCCCGATTGCCCCGAACCGGATGGCCCAGACGAAGACTGGTCCGATGACTGCCCGCTCACCACCGCCGGGAGCACCAGCAGTATCGCTACGAAGACCAGCGACGCGACAAATCGCTTGCTAATCGGCCGGAAGGCGAAACCGTTTGACATGTTCCTTTAGTATGCACGAATCCATGACTACAAACATCCCGGCGCGCCGCCCTTGCTCGGCCGCCCCCGCATGGATCACTCCCTCTTGCATCCACACCGCGCGCGCGCCAATGGCGATCGCCGACGCCATGATCTCCGGAACGAATTCCGAGCGCCGAAAGATGTCCACGATGTCCACTTCCTCGCGGATATCTTCGAGCCGCGCCACGCACTTTTCCCCCAGGATTTCCGTCTCATTCGGATTTACCGGAATGATCCGGTAGCCCGTCGATTGCAGGTAGCGCGCAACGCCGTAGCTGGGGCGGAAGGGACGCGCCGACAGCCCGACCACTGCGATCACCCGGCTGGTCTTCAAGATTTCGCCGGTGGGATCCACATCGTACCGCTTCAAGCTTCCGTTATTCGGTTCAATATTTTCGATCACCTACGTGGCCGCCGTCTCTGGGCGCGCGCCGCCGTTTGCGGAGCCAGAAGACCGGCGAGGGCGTGCAGGAATTTACTGTTCTCGTTAGCTGTGCCTACGCTAACACGAATTGCGTGTGGAAATCCAAACCAGGCCATCGGGCGAACGATTACCCCCAGGCCCACCAGCTGCTCGGCAAAGGCTTCGGAATCCTGCCCCAGCTCGATCAGCACAAAATTTGCGGTCGAAGGAATCAGGCGAACCCCCGGCAGCTTGGCGACGCCCCGCGCCATCTGCTTCAGTCCGGCGCGGTTTGCCGCCAGTGACCGCCGCACATGCGCGCGATCCGTAAGCGCGGCGATTCCGGCGGCCTGCGCGACTCCCGAAGTGTTGAATGGCAGGCGCACCTTGTTCAACTCATCCAGTAAAGACGCCGGCCCAACGCCATAGCCCACCCGCAGGCCCGCCAGACCATAAATCTTGGAGAACGTTCGCAGCACCAGCAGGCTGCGCCCTTCGCGAACCAGATCGACCGACCTCGAATATCCGGGGCTGGCCACGTACTCGAAGTATGCTTCATCCAGCACCACCAGCGCGGTCCTGGGCACGCGATCCAGAAACGCCTCAAACGCTCTCGCGTTGAACATCGTGCCGGTGGGATTATTCGGATTGGCCAAATAGATCACTCGCGTTTGCAGGGTGACCGCGTCGGCAATGGCGTCCAAATCGAATACGTAGTCGCGCAGCGGGACTTCGATCAGCCGCGCGCCGGTAGCCTGAATGCACGTCGCATAAATCGGAAACGTGCCTTGGGAAGTGATCCCATCGAGCCCAGCGCGCAGCAACGTGTGCGCCACCACGTCGATGATTTCCGTCGAACCGCCGCCCAGAATCAGGTTGCACTTATCGATGCGCAGGCGCTTGGCAAGATCGTCGCGCAGATGCGATCCGCTGCCGTCCGGATACCGATTGGACTCCGCCAGCGCCTTATGCGCCGCGCGGACCGCGCGCGGCGACGGACCCAGCGGGTTTTCGTTGGATGCTAGTTTGACCGCGGTTATGCCCATCTCGCGTTCGACTTCCTCAATTGGCTTTCCGGGCCGGTAGGCAGCGAGGGCTCGGATGTAAGCGGGGACCAGCTGCTCGGGCCGCTCGTTCATTTTCCTGAGCGGCGATCCGGCGGCGCCGGTCCACGTTTACGATTATTTTTATAAGGCGGCCGCCCTGCCTCACCCGGCGCCTTCGAGTGCACCCCGTTCCGCGGCGGTCCGCCGCGAAACGAACTTGGGCGCGATGTTCCGCTACGCCCTGGCGCATTCCCCGCCGGGCCGTGCCCAAACGATCCTGGGCGGGGAGGTCCACTGTGACGCGGCGCTCCGCCGCGTTCGGACCCTCGATCCCCTCCGGCACCGCGGGGCGGACCACTACGAAACGATCCCTCACGCGGCGGGCCGCTACGCTCCGGCCGACCATAGCCCCCAGCGTTACGCGGCGGGCCTCCTCGAAACGATCCCCCCCGCGGCGGACTATCGTGCCTATGCCCATCTTCCCCAGGCACGTGCCGCGGCGCCCCTCCGCGAAACGCTCCCTCGCGTGGTGGTCCGCCGTGCCTTGGCCCTTCTCCCCCAGGCACGTGGCCAGGCGCTCCACCTCGGCCGCCCGCATTGCCTGCCGGCGAATTGCGAAAAGGCGTAGCGGCACCAGGCGCCACATGCGGCCCAGGCCTGCTACGCAACCCCACGTTGCTAATCGGTATGGCTCGCGGCCGCGGCGACGCGTCACTCGGAGGCGGCGGGTAACTCAGCGGCACCGTCCGTGCCGCTGGCGGAGCAGGCAACGCAACCGTAGACCGCGCATCGACGAATTGCCGCTGTTTCTTCGGTATGATAAACCGCGGTTGGCGTGCCGCTGCGCTAACCGCCTTCTGCAATCCCAGAATTTCCCGCGGCAAAAGCTCGCGAATCGCGCCAGTAGGTAACGTACCCATCTCCACCGGCCCCACCTGTATCCGCCGCGTCTTCTCCACCGGATGGCCAAGTTGCTGCAGTTTCTCGCGCAACACGTCCCGCCGCGCGTCCGCCATAGTCACTTCATACCACGCGTTATCGCCTTGCTTCGCCCGGGTCAGCCGCAGTCCCGTGGTGATTTGTATCTTGCTCAACTCCGCCAGCGTGAGAAACCCCTTCAGCTTGAGCATGTAAGTCTGCCGCAAGTTGTGCGCGCGCATGATCCCGCTAGCCAACTCGCCGTCGTTGGTGAGCAACAGCAATCCGGTGCTTGAATATTCCAGCCGCCCGATCGGAAACACCCGCGACGGAATTGTTTTCAAAAACCCGGCCAGCGACTTGCGCTCCTCCGGATCACTCATGGTGGCCACCACTTCCGGCGGCTTGTTCATCGCCAGGTACAGCGGTTGGGCGGTCACCGCAGGCAGCAGCTTGCCGTTCACCTTAATGTGATCGCGCGAAGCATCCGCCTTTGTGCCCAGCTCGGTGACCACTTTGCCGTTCAAGGTCACCTGCCCGGCGGTCATCATCTCTTCCGCGTGGCGGCGCGACGCCAGTCCGGCGCGCGCAATAATCTTCTGGATTCTTTCCTGCACGATGGTTCGGTTTCCCGGAAGTTCCCGGCGCGCTGCTGCTGGGCGCGGGACCCCTATTCGATTTCTTCTTCGTCTTCGGACTGCGGAGCTTGGGCCTGTCTTTCGCCGGATAACGTGTCGCTGGACGGCGCTAAGGTTGTGTCGTTCGATGGAAAATGACGCGTTGGCGCCGCTGCCGAGGCCGCCGCGGCTAAGGATCTCTCCGGATCGGCAGTGGGTGTCTCGGATGTCCCCATCGGCTGGTCCTGAATTTCAGCAGGAGAATCTCCGACCGCTTCAAGCTCCGGCGCCACTCCCGGTTCGCCGGCTGTCGAATCTACGCCAGAAGCCTCGGAAGTCCGCTCAGCCCGTTGCGCCGATCCGCCAGACTCCATGTTCGCAGCATCCTCGGGCTCAACCGGCGCGATACCCTCATCGGCGCTGAGCGCCGCCTTAGCAAGCTGCTCGAACTCCTTCAAGCTGGGCAGGTCGTCCACGTCGGACAGCCCGAAGCGCATCAAGAATTCCTTGGACGTCCGGTACATGATCGGCCGCCCAATCACTTCCTTGCGTCCGGCGGTGGTGATCAACCGCTTCTCCAGCAGCGTTTTCACCACTCCCGAAGTGTTCACCCCGCGAATCTCGGAAATCTCTGGCCCCGTGGCAGGCTGCTTGTAAGCGATCACCGCCAGCGTCTCGAGTGCAGGCATGGTCAGCCGCAGCGGCGGCCGCAGGCTTTTGATGAATTTGCGGACCACCTCGTGATGCTGGGCCTTGGTATAGAACCGCCAACCGCCCGCAACCTTGCGGATTTCGATGCCGCGATCCTCGGCAGCGTAAGACCCCACCAGTTCGTCGAGCGCGGCTCGGATCTCGCTTTTCTCCAGTTCCAGCGCACCCGCGATCTGCTCGAGGGTCGCCGGTTCGTCAGCAACGTAGATGATCGCTTCGATCGCCGACCGCAATTCCTGGGGCGTAATGGTCACAGATATTGCTCCTCAATTTGAGAAAGGGCGCTGGGTCCCGAGAAAATCACGTCGAACATCTTATGTTTCCGCACTCGAATATCCGAAAACAGTTCCGCCTGTACCAGCAACACCGCTTCCAGCCGTACCATCTCCAGCACCGCCAGAAACGCCACAATCATCGCATGCCGCGAAGGGCAAGCCTGGAAAAATTCCACCATCGAAACCGGTTCGTCGCTAGCGTGCAGCTTCTTGCGCAGCGACTCCATCATCTGTCCGATCGTGAAAGTATCGTGGTGCAGCTCGATTCGCGGCACTTCCTTGCGCCGTTCCAGCACCGTCTGAAACACTTTAACCAGATCCACCAGCGATACGATCAGTTCCGCCTCAGTTCCCTCGCTCCCATACAACGACCGGTCCGGCTTGGACCATACATGCTCTTCAATCTGCTGCCGCTGATAAAGAAGCTGCGCCGCATTCTTGAATTTCTCGTGCTCCAGCAGCCGGTGCACCAACTCCTCCCGCGGATCCATAACTTCTTCCGGCCCAGCCAGCGGATCCGGCGGCAACAGCATCTTCGACTTGATATGGATCAGCGTAGCCGCCATATAAATAAAATCCGAAGAAACGTCGATATCCAACTCTTCCAGCTTGCTCAAGTATTCGAGGTATTGCTGAGTAAGCTGCGCAATCGGAATATTATGGATATCAATCTCTTGCTTCCGAATCAGATCCAGCAAAAGGTCCAGCGGCCCGTCATACATCGGCAATTGAATTCGATAGGGTGATGCCATCAGGGCCTCCTTCCGATTTCCGCTTCTACGGTTCGCCGCCCTTATCTTTTTCGGGTGCCCCCACTCTTCGCGCCTTCCGCGAAGGGTGGGCGTAGGGACCTATCTCGGCCACCGCCACATCTCTCTACCAAAGCGAACCGCGCCGTTGCCTTTACCGTCCCGCCCTTACCGAATCCCAATCGAATATCGCGTCCCTAACCCGCTTCATAGTCCGCTCAGCCGTAACCCCAGCCTTCTTCGACCCAGCATCCAGAATATCCCAAACCCGCGCCGGATGCGCTTCGAACTCCTTCCGCCGCGCCTGAATCGGCTCAATCCAGCGCACCAACCCATCCGCCATCTTACCCTTACAGTCAACGCACCCAATCCCAGCCGTCCGGCAGTCGCGATCCACCTCGGCCACCGTGTCCGGCGCAGAAAACACCTGGTGATAGTAAAACACCGGACAAATCTCCGGCCGCCCCGGATCCGTCCGCCGCACCCGCTGCGGATCGGTAAGCATATTCCGAACTTTCTTGCGGATCTCCTCGACCGGATCGCTCAGCCAGATCGCGTTGCCGTAGCTCTTGGCCATTCGCCGCCCGTCAAGCCCCGGCAGCCGCGGCGTCTCCGTCAATTTCACGTCCGGCTCGCGCAGCACCTGGCCCACGCGGAAATACTTCTTGTCCTCGCCAAGCTCGCCGAGGAAATTGGCCATCCCAATTTCCAGCGCCCGCTTGCGAAAAAGAATAATCCGCTCGTCATGCCCGGCAGCAGCCTCAATGGTGCTCTGCTTCACTCCAACTTTTTCCAGCAGCCGCACCGTATCGGTAGCCTTGCCGGCGGCAATGCCCACCGCAAATCCAAACTGAGTATTGAACCGCCGCACCACCTCCCGCGCCAACTCGACGTGCGGCACCTGATCTTCCCCCACCGGCACCTCAATCACCCGATCCGGCTCGCCATAAAGCACAATGTCCGCAGTCTGCAGCAGGGGATACCCCAAGAAACCGTAAGTCCCCAAATCGCGTTCCCGCAGATTCTCGATCTGCTCTTTGTACGTCGGCACCCGTTCCAGCCAACTCAGCGGCGTGACCATCGAAAGCAGCAGATGCAGTTCCGCATGTTGCAGCACCGAGGACTGCAGAAAAAGTGTAGCCCGCTCCGGATCCAGCCCCACCGCCAGCCAGTCCGTAGCCACTTCCAGCACGTTCTGCGCGATCGACCCAGTATCTTCGTAGTGGGTCGTCAGCGCGTGCCAGTCCACCACGCAATAAAAACAGTCGTGGGTCTCCTGCATCTTCACCCAATTTTGCAGCGCCCCGAAATAGTGCCCGATGTGCAGACGCCCCGTAGGACGCATGCCACTAAGCACCCTCGGCCGTTTTTCCGAAGGAGTAGGTTTGCCGGCGAGCGGCGAATCGACGCTGTCCGGCGGGGTGATGGAATCAGACACTCGAAGCGCTCCCTGGGTTCCGCAGCAGGTCGCGCGAGATCACGATGCGCTGCATTTCGCTGCTGCCTTCGTAGATCGTCAAGACGCGCGCGTCGCGATAGTAGCGCTCCACGTCGCTTTCGCGCGAATACCCAGTACTGCCATGAATCTGCACCGCCTTGGCCGCCACGCGGTTGGCCATTTCCGTAGCGTAAAGTTTGGCCCGCGCAGCATGCGCGCTCACCCGCGAACCGCTATCGCGCACCCACGCCGCGTAATGCGTCAGCGCGCGCCCCGCTTCGATTTCCGTCTGCATATCGGCCAACATCCATTGGATCGCTTGATATTCGGAGATGTTTTTCCCGAATGCCCGCCGCTGCTTGGCAAATTTCGCCGCCGCTTCCAGGGCGCCCTGCGCCAGGCCCACCGCCTGCGCCGCGATCCCGATGCGCCCGCCATCGAGCGCGCCCAGCGCCACTTTCAGGCCCTCGCCTTCGACTCCCAGCAAGTTCTCAGCAGGCACCCGGCAATTCTCAAAGTGGACTTCTGCCGAATGCGAAAGCCGCAGCCCCATCTTATCTTCGTAGCGCGTGATCCGAAATCCAGGGAAGTCAGGTTCGACCAAGAACGCAGAAATGCCTTTAGCACCCGCAGAAGGATCGGTCTTCGCAAAGACGACGTACACCCCCGAAACCCCGCCGTTCGTAACCCAAATTTTGGTCCCGTTCAAAACATATTCGTCGCCACGCCGCTCGGCGGCCGTCTGAATGCCCGCAGCGTCCGACCCAGCCTGAGGTTCCGTCAGGCAAAATCCCCCCAGAATTTCCCCGCGCGACAACCGCGTCAGGTATTTCGCCTTCTGCGATTCGGTCCCGTGGCGGAAAATAGGCACTCCGGCCACAGAGTTGGTCACCGCCAGCGCCACCGCCGTAGACGCGCAAACTCGCGCCACTTCCTCAATCATAATCGCGTAAGCGACCGTATCCGTCCCCGCCCCGCCCCACTCCTCCGGGACCAACATCCCGCAGCATCCAAGCTCCCCCAGCTTCCGTATTTGCTCCGCGGGAAACGTCCCGTCATGGTCGTAAGCGCGCACCACCGGCCGCATTTCCGCCTCCATAAACTGGCGGACGGTATCGCGGATAAGCTGATGGTCGCTGGTGAAAGAAAAGTCCATCGAGGAGATGACTCAAGATGCTAGCACAGCCCAGCGCGCGCCCCAAACGCACGCCCGCGCCCCGCAACCGTTGAATAATCGTTGCCTTTGTAGTTGCCGTTGAGAGTGGTCCGCCAAAGGCGGCTGGGTGCCCCAGGTGTCGCCTGCACACGTGGGTTCTCCCGTCGTTGCCGTTGCCCTTGCCGATTCCTTTGCCGTCAGAATTTACAGCTTCAACAATTCCCTAAGTCTCTTCGTCTGCGCCCGGCTAACCGGAATCTCACTAGCTCTCTTATCGTTCATTTTCAGCATGTAACTCGACTTAAACCAGGGCAGCACCTCCTTAATCTGATTGATATTCACCAGATAAGACCGGTGCGCCCGCCAAAAAACATCCGCATCCAAAGTGTCGGAAAGCTCCTCGATCGTCTTGTAATTCGAAACCCCCTCCATATCCCGCGAAAAAATAGTAATCGTCCCATCCTGAATCGAAGCGTACACCATCTCCTCAGCGTCCAACAGCAACAGCCGCGCCTGCGCCTTCATCAGCAACTTGGTCTTCTGCGGCGCTTTGCTAGCGGCGCCGGCGCCCAGCTGCCCTTGCAGTTGGGTCACCAGCGTCCCCAACCGATCCACCGCGGAAACATTCGCATCCAGCACCTTCTGCGCGCGATGAATCGCCTTGGCGATGCGCTCCTTATCAAAGGGTTTCAGAACGTAGTCCACCGCATTCACTTCAAACGCCTTCACCGCGTAATGATCGTAAGCCGTAGAAAAAACGATCTGCGGCATCTTGATTTTGCCCGCGAGCAGCTTCTTAATCACTCCGAACCCATCCAGCCCCGGCATCTGCACATCCAGAAACACCAAGTCCGGATTGTGCTCGCGGATCAGCGCCACCGCTTCGAGCCCATTCTTCCCCTGCGCCACCACGTTAATTTCTGGAAAATTCTTGAGCAGGTAAGCAAGCTCGTCCCGGGCAGGCCTCTCGTCGTCGATAATTAGAGTGTGGATGGTCACTAATGCCAGTATAGGTGAACGCCACAATCCGGGGCAACCAAACGCGCCCGGTGCGCGCACCCGCAGCAATGAGATAAAATGCCCCAGGGAGCAACCATACTCGATGAAAAAAACGAGCAAAAAGCAGCCAGCCGCCGGCAAGTCCGAAAAGATGCTCAGCCAAAAGACCCTGTATCACGGCAAAGTATTCGACGTCCGCCGCGACCATCTGATCGAACCGGCCGGACTGGAAGTAACCCGCGACCTAGTCGTCCACCCCGGCTCGGTAGTAGTGCTCCCGATTTTCGACGACGGGCGCATCCTGCTGATCCGCCAATACCGCCATTCCGCCGCCCAATACCTGTGGGAGCTAGTAGCCGGCCGCATCGACCACGGCGAAAAGCCACGAGCCGCCGCGCGACGCGAACTCTCCGAAGAGACCGGCTACACCGCCCGCCGCTTCCGAAAGCTCCTGCACCTCTATCCGACGCCGGGCTTCGTCCAAGAATCCCTGCACATCTTCGCCGCCGAAGGCCTCCGCGCAGGCCAAGCCCATCCTGAGGAAGACGAAAAAATCGAGCCGCGGATCCTATCCCTTGGCGAAGCCGAAAAGTGGATCCGCAACGGCACCATCTTCGACGGCAAATCCGTAGCCGCCATCCTCTACTACTCAAAATTCCGCCGAACCCTAAAGTAGTCAACCGAACTCCAGCAACCCGGCCGCGACCGGGGCGTCGTTTCTTGGCAGTTGACGTTAGCTCTAGGTGTTGAAGTGACAGTTGACGTTGGGTGGCGAACCCTTCGCCTTTAAGGGTGCGGAATCAGGGGTAAGGAGTGGGGTTAGAAGTGCGGTTCGAATTGGGGTAAGAAGTTGTTGTGGGGTGGCGCACCCTTCGCCCTTAAGAGTGCGGATTTTCTCCATCCCAGAGACTAACCTAACATCACAAACTTCCAGTCCCCAAGTTCCTGTCAACCCAGCCTTCTGAATCTCCACCACGCCCAAGGAAGCGCCCCGATGTCGCGTCTTTCAGGTTCTATCTTTCGGTTTTTAGGGCCCCGTGCTAACGGTATAATCCCCCCATGGAAAACCGCGACGTAGCCCGCATCCTGCGCGAGACCGCGCAACTCTTGGAGATCGACGGCGCCATCATCGGCCGCTACCGCAGCTACGAAAAGGCCGCCGAACTCCTCGACGGCATGCACGAACGCATCGAAGACATCGCCGCCGACGGCGACCAACTCACCGAACTCCCCGGGATAGGCGACAACATGGCCGCGCACATCCGCGAAATCCTGAAAACGGGTGACTACAGTCTGCGCGCCAAGCTCCTAAAGAAGTTCCCTCCCACGCTGTTAGAGATTCTGAAGCTGCAATCCCTAGGCCCCAAAAAAGTAGCCTTCCTCTGGTCCCACTTCAAAGCCGCCACCGTAGCGGACATCGCCAAGCTAGCCCAGGAAGGCAAGCTGCGCGACCTCCCCGGCTTCGGTGAGAAGAGCGAACAGAACATCCTGAAAGCCACCACCTTCTTCAGCAAATCCACCGGCCGCGTGAAAATCAGCACCGCCGAGATCGCCGCCGACAAAATTTCCGCGCACATCCGCAACGCAGGCCCAGCCGTGGAGTCGGTGACCCCGGCAGGCTCGCTCCGGCGCGGCAGAGAAACCATCGGCGACCTGGACCTGCTCGTCACCCTGGCCCCCGGGCACGAGAAACAAGAAGACATCGACGCCCTGGCCGAGCACATCCTAAAACTCCCAGAAATCGAGGAAGTGCTGGCGCGCGGCGGCAACAAAGTAAGTTTCCTTCTGGTGAGCGGTCTGCAAGTAGACGTCCGGCTCCTTGAGAAAAAGAATTTCGGCGCCGCCCTGATTTATTTCACCGGATCCAAAGAACACAACGTCACCCTCCGCGGCCGCGCCAACGACATGGGCTACACCCTCAACGAGTACGCGCTCAGCACTTTGAAGGGCAACCGCAACGTCGCCAGCAAGACCGAAGAAGAAGTCTACGCCAAGCTCAAGCTCGAATGGATTCCGCCAGAGCTGCGCGAAAACTCCGGCGAGATCGAAGCCGCAGAGGCCGGCACCCTGCCGGAACTGGTCAGCCTGAAAGACATTCGCGGCGACCTGCAAATGCACACCACCGCGTCCGACGGCAAAAACACCATCGAGGAAATGGGCGCAGCAGCCCGCGACCTGGGCTACCAGTACATCGCGCTCACCGACCATTCCAAAGCCGTAACCGTCGCCAACGGAATGGACGACAAGCGCACCCTCGAGCACATGAAGAAAATTCGCGTCGCCCAAAAGCGTGTAGAAGGCATCCACCTGCTCGCCGGAATCGAAGTCGACATCCTGAAGAACGGCACCCTGGATTTAGCCGACGAAACCCTGGCCCAGCTAGACGTAGTGGTAGCCTCGGTCCACTCCTACATGAATTTAGACCGCGCGGAAATGACCGACCGCCTGCTGCGCGCCATCGAAAATCCCTACACCCAAATCCTGGCCCATCCCACCGGCCGCCTGCTTCTCCGCCGCGAACCTTTCGACTACGACATGGAGAAGATCCTAGACGCCGCCAAGAAGCATGGGGTGATCGTCGAGACCAATGCCTACCCCGACCGCCTGGACCTGAGAGACATTCACCTGCGCCAAGCCAAGAAGAAAGGCGTGAAGGTAGTGATCTCCACCGATTCGCACTCCACGATCAATCTGAACTACATGAAGTACGGCGTCATAACCGCCCGCCGCGGCTGGCTGGAGAAGTCCGACGTAGCAAATACCCTGCCCCTGGCTGGCTTCCTGGCCGCGTTGCGGCCGAAACCCCACGCGAAGACCGCCGCAGCCCGTGGGCGGTAGGGTAACAGGTGACAGAACCATTCCTGGTTGTGTCCGCCTGGCAGTAAAATAGCGCTAAGAACCACGGAACTTTTCCGGCCCGACCTTCGTTCCTTATAGCGAGGGTGGAGGACACACACATGCTGAAGCGTTGCTCCCGGCAACCAGAGTTCACCTTGGAAACAGATTCAATCACCACGGCGCGAGCCCACCGCACCAGCCTCGCGGCCGGCGCGATGCGCGTGCTGTGCGCCGCGGCGGTGTCCCTGGCGCTCCTGGCCGCCGCATCGCCAGCCAGCGCCGAGCAGTGGACCAAGAAGTACACCGTCACCGGCCGGCCATCCGTCCATGTGGCCACCGACGATGGCAACATCACCATTGTTCCCGGACCCGCAGGCGAGATTCAGGCCGACGTTCATGCCGACGGTTACAGCATTCCAGGGGACGTCCATGTCAGCGAGAGCCAGGTCGGCGACGCCGTCCGCCTCGACGTCAAAGTGCCGTCGATGCACTTCCACCTTTTCGGAGGCGGCCATACCTCCGTAGCAATTACCGTGCACGTCCCCACGGAATCGGATCTCGACATCTCCAGCGGCGACGGCAACGTGGTCTCGCAGGCGGTGAACGGCAACATCCGCATCACCACCGGCGACGGCAATATCACCGCGAACGGGCTCAAGGGAAACCTAAAGCTGCACACTGGCGACGGCAACATTGGCGCGGCGGATCTGGATGGCACCCTGGACGCCGATACCGGAGACGGGCGAGTGCAAGTTCGCGGACGATTCGATTCCCTGAATCTGAAGTCGGGCGACGGAAGCATCGACGCCGAGGCAATGGCAGGGTCTAAGATTCCCGGAGGCGGCGGCTGGACGCTGCATACCGGCGATGGCCGGGTGAATCTGCGCCTACCGGCGGATTTCACCGCCGATCTGTCAGTGCATACCGGCGACGGCCACATCAGCCTGGATTTTCCAGTGACGGTGGCAGGCTCGCTGAGCGGCTCATCGATTCGCGGCAAGATGAACGGCGGTGGCGGCCCGTTGACGGTAACCTCCGGCGACGGCTCGATCCGCATTGAAAAGCTGTAAGGCGCTCTTCGCAAGCCCTGCGAGCAAGCGCACCAAGCGGAGTGGGCCGCGGGGCCCACCCCGCTGCACACTTGGCGATGATTGCGAATCATCCCTACAGCAATTCCCTCCGCGATCTCCGTAAGCACCGACCCCCCGGCAAATCCAAATGGAGTGTAGACTCCTTGCTGGTCGTTCCAACGCGAAGGGGCACAACATGTTCCTAATGGCAGCTTTGAGCGTGGTAGTTCTAGTGGTATTGGTGGCGAGCCTGCCCATCTGGCCGCACAGCAAGTCCTGGGGCTATTATCCGATCGGCGGCGTCAGCCTGGTAATCCTAATCATTCTGTATTTGGTTTGGTCCGGCCGTTTGTAGCGGTGCGGGCGCGCCGCTATTGAAACAGCTTCATAGAATTCAGCAGGGTGTTGTAAACGCCCCAAGCCAGCGGCACGCCCACAATCGCCCAAGCCACCAGCAAGCGAAACCCAGATGATTTCTTAGCATTCGGATCAGCACTCATCTTATGTGCTCCCTGACGGAACGCGTGAAAGTGGAGTCGTGGCATCGTCGACTCGTAATTCGAACGCCCACCCTTCGCAAAAACCGCGAAGAATGGGGCATCCGAAACAGATAAAGGCGTCGAACCGTAGAACCAAAATTCAAAACACCCACTAACGAGCCATCCAATACTTCTCCGCCACTGGCCGAACCAAGCCATTCGCCACAAACCCAACCACCAACAACCCCGCCATAAAGTGCAACACACTCTGGTAAGCGGCAGCCTTAGCCACCCCGTGCTGCAACTGATATTCTCGCATGTAATTCACCAGCACCGGCCCCAGCACCCCAGCTACCGACCACGCCGTAAGCAACCGTCCATGAATCGCGCTGACGTGATGGGTCCCAAACATATCCCGCAAATAAGCCGGAATCGTAGCGAACCCGCCGCCATACATCGAAAGTAATATCGCCGCGATGCACACGAACAGAACCACACTGTTTAGATGATTCGCGCCAGTAAGCGGCAGCAACCAGTAAAGCATCGCGCCCAGCGCAAAGAAAACGAAGTAAGTAGGCTTGCGTCCAATGTAATCCGAAACCGACGACCACAAAAACCGCCCGCCCATATTAAAGATGCTCAGCAGACCCACAAATCCGCCGGCGGCCACCGGTCCGATGGTCCCCTTAAATAATTCCTGAATCATCGGCGAAGCTTGCTCGATGATGCCAATCCCCGCCGTGACGTTGGTGCACAGAACGATCCACAGCAGCCAGAACTGCGGAGTGCCGAACGCCCTATTCACGTCAACGTCGTGCGTGGTGATCATCGCCGCAGGCTTAACCGGCGCCGTCCAGTTCGCCGGCTTCCATCCCTCCGCAGGAACGCGAATCGTAAATACGCCGAACATCATGAACAGAAAATACAGCGTGCCCATCGCCAGAAACGTTTTGCCGACGCCCACATCGTCCGCGGTGCGGAAGTGCGCCATCAGCTTCACCGAAAGCGGCGAGCCAATCATCGCGCCTCCGCCAAATCCCATGATCGCCATTCCGGTCGCGAGCCCCGGACGGTCCGGAAACCACTTGATCAACGTAGACACCGGCGAGATGTACCCAAGCCCCAGGCCGATGCCCCCCACCACTCCGTAGCCGCCATACAGCAGCCATAGTTGGTGAGTCACCACCCCAAAATAAGAAATGAAAAATCCCAACCCGAAGCAAACCGCCGACGCGAACATCGCCTTCCGCGGCCCGGCGCCCTCCAGCCATTTTCCAAAAGTAGCGGCGGAAAGCCCTAGAATCGCAATGGCCAGCGAGAAGATCCAAGCAATCTGCGTTTGCTTCCAATCCCCATCCACCGATTTCGTGATTCCGATGAGCTGGGTCAGCGGAATCTTGAACACGCTAAACGCGTAAGCCTGGCCAATCGCCAGATGAATAGCCAGCGCCGCCGGAGGCACCAGCCAACGGCTGAATCCCGGATGCGCAATGGACTTGTCCCGATCGAGAAAGGAAAAGAGCGCCATCGGCTTTGCTCCTAATCGGCGTCACCGCCCGCGACGCAACGCCAACGGCGTGCATTATGCACGAACCCCGCAACCCGATGGTTACAATTCCGTGAACGCCGTTGTGGCGCTGCTACTCCTGATCCTATAAACAGCGTCGGCTCCAGCGAGCGAGTAGACTTGGTAGCGCTTAACGACCAAGGCTCGAACGAAGGAGCCGAACATGTGGATTATAGGCTGTGATTTGCATACGCGCTATCAGCAGGTGGCCGCGATCAACAAGGAGACCGGCGAGGTGATCGAACTTCGGTTGGAGCACGCCGGTGATGCGGTGCGGCTATGTTACGCTGCGCTGCCGAAAGGAAGCGTGGTGGGCATCGAGTCCATTGGCTATACCCAGTGGTTTGAGAGATTGCTCACCGAATTAGGCCATGAGTTGTGGATCGGGGACGCTGCGGAAATTCGTGCCGCGAGCGTTCGCCATCAGAAGACCGACATACGCGACGCGCGGTTGATTCTGCAGTTGCTCGATGACGGGCGTTTTCCAAGGTTGTGGCTCCCGTCAGCGGAGGATCGCGATGCCCGGCGCTTGCTGTTGCACCGGGTGAAGACGGTGCAGATGCGCACCATGGCTCGCAACCAACTGCACGCACTGGCGCTGAACCAGGGCTTGCGGCGTGGTTCCGGGTTGTGGAGCCAACGAGGTCAACGCGAACTGGCGCGACTGCAACTGGGCCGCTTCAGTAGCGAGATGCGTCAGGATCTGATGGAACTGACGAAAACGCTCGATGCCCGCATCGAGTTGCTCAACCGCAAAGTAGCCGAGCAAGCGGAGCAGCGGCCGGCGGCGCGGCGGTTGATGCAACAACCGGGAGTAGGACCGATGACGGCGCTGGGTTTTGTGCTAACCATCGGACCGGTGACGCGTTTTCGTCGGAGCAGACAAGTAGTGAGCTATATGGGGTTGAATCCGCGCGAGTATTCCTCGGGCGGACGGCAGAAACTTGGCAAAATCAGCAAGCAGGGCAACACGCTGATGCGCTGGCTGCTGATTGAAGCGGCACAAACCGCCGCTCGACTCGACCCCCAACTGCATCGCGTCTATCTGCGGCTGAAGCATCGCCGCGGAGCTCGCGTCGCCAAAGTGGCGGTCGCGCGCAAGCTGGCGGTGCGGTTGTATTGGATGTTGCGCACGTTAGAAGCAGAAGCGCAACGGGTGGGCCCGCAGGGCAGTCCGTCGTCCGTCATGGCGAGGGCAACTACTCCGCCGAACTCCTGATTGGACGCCCTGCCTCTCCCCTAGAGCGGGAGAGTTCGCAGTCGGATCATGGTCGATGATATGACCGAATAGATGGCTGGTGGAACCCGAGCGTTCCATCCGGGATCGAGCGACGTGCCTTGGTCGGCGAGCAAAAGATCCTGTTTAAGAAAAAGAGAGCCAAACCGCTCTCGCGCTACAAGTGTCTCTTGACAAGCCGCCGCTGTTTATAGATGGCGGCCGGGACCCCCGCCTTCAAGAAATCCTCGACCCCAAACGCGACCGTGATCGCCAGTGAGCGCGTGGCGTCTACGCCTAGTGTTGACCGCGCCTCGGCGGTCCCGGAGCAGCCGCGCCACGCTATTCGTAGTGCAGCGCCACAATCGGATCGACGCGCATCGCGCGCCTAGCCGGCAGGTAGCACGCCAGCAACGCTACCACCGCGAGACCTACCGCCACGGCCAGATAGGTAAGCGGATCGCCTGCGTGTACGCCGTAGAGCAAACTGCGCATCAAGTAGTTCAGCGTAAGCGCTGCAGTCAAGCCGATCGCCAGCCCGATTCCGACCATCGCCATTCCCTGGCCCACCACCAGGCGCAGCACATCCGACGAGCCGGCGCCCAACGCGATCCGTATGCCCAGTTCGCGAGTCCGCTGCGCCACCGAGAAACTAATCAACGCGTAGAGGCCCACTGCGGCCAGCAGCAGCGCGATCCCTGCAAACACTCCGAGCAGGGTTACCGCGAAGCGCTGCGGACCCAGCGATGACCGGATCCGCGTATCCATGCTACGGAAGTCATGGACCGGCTGATTCGCATCCACCCCATGCACCGCCTCCTGTATCGCTGCGCTCAAGTTCCCAGGATCGCCCGGGGTGCGCGCGATCAGAAATGCTGCGGGAGCTTCCGACTGGGCGATCGGAAAGTAGTAGGAACCTTTGGTCGAGCTGCGCGCGTCCTGGCCGGAGGTCTCGTCACCGGCAAGCGAGTTGAACCGGACATGCCCGACCACCCCCACAATAGTCGACCAACGATCGCTGCTGTTGCGCTGCAGGTGTTTGCCGATGGGATCCTGGTCCGGCCAGTATTGCCGCGCCAGATTTTCGTCGATGATCGCCACCGGCTGCGTGCCTTTACGATCCTCATCGGTAAAGTACCGGCCCTTGAGTATCGGTATACCCAGCGCCTCCAAGTATCCCGGTGTCACATTCCGGATGTCCCCGTGCGGCCCTGGATCGCCCGGCACCGCGGGCCGATCCTCAATTCGGAAGGAAGCTGAACCGTCGGTGCCACTGAACGGAAGCGGAAATCCTGCGCCGGCGGCAGTCACCCCAGGCGCGTTCTTCAGCCGGTCCACCGCAGCTTGAAAGAACGCGATCTGCTTTTCAGGTTTGTCATACGTCGTCGGCGGCAACGCCAACGCCGCAGTCATCACCCCTTGCGGGCGAAACCCTGGATTGATTTGTCCCAGGTTGGCGAGAGTTTTCAGCAGCAAACCCGCGCCGGCGAGCAACACCAGTGCCAGTGCAATTTCGCTGATTACCAGCGCTGAGCGCAGACGCAGTCGGGTGCCGCTCACGGTGGTCGCCGCACTGCCTTCCTTCAACGCTTCGTTGGGATCCACGTTGCATGCGTGCCACGCAGGCACCACCCCAAACAGTAGCGCCGCCACGACCCCGACGGCCGCGGTAAACAGCACCACAAAGCGGTCGATGGGCACCGATCCCGCCTCCACCAGATGTTCCGGCGCCAGCGCCAACAGAACACTGATTCCAAATTTCGCGAAAACCAGCCCCAGCACCACGCCCGCAGCCGCGAGCAGGACGCTTTCCGCCAGCGTTTGGCGAATCAGTGCCCAACGCTGGGCCCCCATCGCCGCGCGGATCGCAAACTCCTTGGCGCGGCCTGTCGCTTTCGCCAGAAACAGCCCGGCAATATTGGCGCACGCAATCAGCAGCACAAAACCTACCGCAAAAAGCAAAATGCGTAGTGGCGTTCGCACCTGCCCAAAAACAAATTCGCTCAGCGGAACCACGAACATTCCCCAGCCGGAATTCTGGGCAAATTTTCCCGATGGATCGTTCTGTATGTCTTGCTGGGTGAGCACCCCGATCAAAGCCCGGGCGCGCGCCAGCGTCACATCCGAGCGGATCCGCGCGACCGCAAAATAACTCTCGTTGTAGCGATTGTCGACAACAAATTCGCCCGGCGCCAACCCCAACGGCGACCACAAGTCGGTCTCACTGGGCCAGTCAAACGATGTAGGCATCACTCCAATTACGTGGTAGGACTGCTGGTTGAACTGCACGCTGCGCCCAACAATGTTCGGATCGCCGCCAAACCACCGCATCCACGCGCCATGCGCGAGCACCACCTCGTGGTTCGCGTTGGGCTGGTCTTCCTCCGGTACAAAGGTGCGCCCCAGTAGCGGCTTGGCGCGAAACACCGCGAACCACTGCGAAGTCACTTGCGCCCCCACCAACCGCTGTGGCCCCGCGTCGGCCATGTAGTTGAAGTCCGCTTGGGTCATCATCGCCGCGGACTCAAAGACTTCCCGCGCGTCGCGAACCTGCGCAAAGTCCGGCGCCGACACCACAATGTTCAGCAGCCCAAGCTTGTCGTATTTAGCCCGCACCGCCACCACCCGCTCCGGATGCGCAATCCCCGGCGGATGCAAAAACAATGCATTCACCACGCTAAAGATCGCCGCGTTAGCCCCAATCCCCACTGCCAGCGTGAGCACCGCCACCGCCGCAAACCCGGGACTCTTGCTCAACGTGCGAACCGCGTACCGCAAATCATTCCAAAACGCTCCCATGTGCACCTCCGTTGCCCGCTCCGTCCTTCATACGCCTTCATACGCGCTCGGCCAACATAATGTTCACCGCGCCAGCACGACACTCCAAGCTGCCCAGCTGGACACACGGCCACCCGGAGTGCTCGGATTCGCCAAGCACCGCCTCGGAGTCGAACGCTACGGATGTCTGCGAGCCCCTTTTGTCGCGACTAATTTCAGCCGGGAGGGCGCTGGAGTGCCTTCTCCTTCGCAATTTCGGTGTGGATAGTCCCGCGGAGGCGATCGATCAAGCCCTGAGCGCGTCTTTGTCTGGGCCCCTGTGCTTACCGAGGTTGCCTAGCGATTCCCGGAAGTCTGGTTGTTTGCTACCAATCACTTTCGCGACGGTACCTCTACATCGTTGCGATTCAGATTCGCTGCCCTGGACAAACGGTTGCCAGACGGCCGGCAGAGCGATTGTTCCGGCGTGAGCCGGAAAGGGCCTGGGGGCTGGGGAGCCTGGTGACGGTGGTCTTCCGTTCGGGTTGAAAACCGGGGAGCTTGCTCATGGCGCGCTCCAGGCCTTGGGTGGCGACCATGATGGTGTGGCTGGAGATTTTGGTCTGCTGGGCTTGTTCGATGGTGTTTTCGTAGAGGCACATGAAATTGCGGAGACGGATTGCGAAGAGTCCGGCGGCATGGGCGTGACGGTAGATGGTGCCGCGGTCGCGAATAGCGTATTCCCGGGCGATCAGAGTGGGTCTGCCCCATTCGATGAATCGAAGTTCAATTTCATGGGCGACTGGGATGGTGGCAGACGGTGCATCTGCGGGCATGGAACGGATCGAGGGGGAGTTCGGTGGTGCAGCCGGTGGTTGGTGCGAGTCGCGGGGCCGTTGTTTTGCGTTTTAGTGTAGGCATGTTGGTATGCCTCCTTTTCTGGGCGAAGGTAGCAGGTTGGGGGAGGGTCGGAATAGATCATATTATGCAAATGTTAAATTCCCGAAATGGGAAATGCAGGATGGGATGCGTACACGCGGCGAAGCGACGGTGGTGTCGATTTCACACCTGGTTCTCTAGATTTTTGAGTTGGCTTTGCCTAGCGCCGCCACTGCTGGCGGACTTTACGTGTTCGAGGTCTGTACGCCCACCCTTCGCGGAACCTTGCGAAGAATGGGGCACCCGAAAAGGATAAGGGCGTATAACCGTCGAGGCGACGGCGAAGTCAAAACACAGGAGGGCAACGAGACGATTGAATATAGCCGTTGCAGATATAGCCACAGTGGATATAATGAGTCTATGAGCACGCCGATCCAAGAACCACTTCCGCAGAGTTTTTTGCCTTTGCCTGCCGCTACGCTTCACATCTTGATGGCGGTGGCCGAGGAAGACCGCCATGGCTACGCGATCATCCAGGATGTCGAGGTGCGTACTGGCGGCGAACTCAAGCTCAGCGCAGGCACCCTCTACCGCTCCATCCAGCGCATGCTGGAGCAGGGCCTGATCACTGAGACGCGCGACCGCCCTGCCCCCGAGCTCGACGACGAACGCCGCCGCTACTACCGCATCACGCCGCTCGGCGCCGCGGTAGCTAAAGCCGAGGCCACCCGAATGGCCAAGCTGGTTCGATTGGCGCGCGGCATGGGCTTCGTGCCGGAGAAGGCTTAATGCGTTTCTACCGTGCGCTGCTGCATTTGTATCCCGCCTCGTTCCGCGCGGAATATGGCGCGCAGATGTGCGCGGTGTTTGCCGATCGGCAAACTTCCTGGCTGGCCGCCTGCTGGGAGTCGCTCTGCAACGCACCCGCGGTGCATTGGGACATTCTTCGCCAGGACCTTCGCTACACCGCTCGCACGCTCCTGCGTGCGCGCGGGTTCACTACCGTGGCGATCCTGGTGCTGGCCTTGGGTATCGGCGCGAATACCGCGGTGTTCTCGGTCACCGATTACGTGCTCATTCGTCCCTTGCCCTTTCCGGCCGCGGAAAAGCTGGTAAAGGTCTGGGAGAATTTGCCCGGCTATCCGGAAATGGAACTTTCACCAGCCGACTATCGCGACTGGAAAAGGATGAACACCGTCTTCGACGATATGGGCGGCGTCGCAGGGGGTCTGGTAAATCTCACCGGCGAGGGCAATCCGGAACGAATCGAAGTGGCCTGGGTCACGGGCAGTCTCTTCGCGACGCTCGGCGTGAAGCCGCTGCTGGGGCGCCCAATCATTTCGGCGGACGACCAGAGTGGCGCCCCGCTCACCACGGTGCTGAGCTACGGATTGTGGCAAAGGGCGTTCGGTGGCGACCCTGACGTGCTGGGACGAAAGCTGCAATTGGACGGCAGCTCCTACGTGGTGATCGGGGTTATGCCCGCGGGGTTCCGTTTCCCAGACCAGGACGTCGAGCTTTGGCGGCCGTTTCAATTCGGCGCACCGGCTTACGTCGATCGCAACGACAATTACGTCGAGTGCGTCGCTCGCCTTCGCTCCGGCGTCACCCTACAACAGGCCCGCGCCGAAATGAATGTGGTCGCGGAACAATTGCGGCGGCAATATCCCAAGGAACTGGAGCACACCAACGCCACCGTAAACGCGCTGCGCGACGAACTCTCCGACCGTTCGCGCTTGCTGCTTTTGGCCCTTGCCGGTGCCGCGCTGTGCGTTCTGCTGATCGCGTGCACGAATCTGGCGAATCTGTTGCTGGCGCGCGCTTTGTCTCGCCATAAGGAACTCGCGGTGCGGACCGCACTGGGCGCCGGCCGGGAACGGTTGATGCGTCAACTTGTTACCGAGAGCATGGTGCTTTCGGCGCTCGGCGGCCTGCTCGGCGTGCTGCTCGCTGGCTTGGCGCTGCCGATCTTGACCAAACTGGTCCCTTCCCTGCCGGTCTCCGGAGCGCCCACGATTGACCTGCGCGTTTTGTGTTTCGCCGGAATCGTCACCGCGCTAACCGGAATTGGATTCGGAACTCTGCCAGCGCTGCGCGTTTCGCGCGACAGCGATCTCACCGGCCTGAGGGAAGGAACGCGCGCGGGCGGCGGACGCAAAGCCGGCCTGCGGTCCGCGCTAATCGTGACGGAAGTCACGTTGTCGATGGTTCTGCTGATCTCCGCCGGTTTGCTACTGCGCGCGTTGATGAGCATCCAGTCGGTTGATCCAGGATTCCGGAGCGACGGTGTGCTCACGATGCAGACCGCGCTGCCGATGCCGAAGTACGAGAACGTTGCCAAACGCGTGGCTTTCTATCAATCGGTGCTGTCGGAGATTGAGGCGCTGCCAGGCGTCTCGAATGCCGGGTACAGCAGCTTCCTGCCCATGACCTTGGGGGGCGGAATTTGGCCCGTGGATATCGACGGCAAAACCATCGACCGTTCCGAAGGCCACAATGCCAGCCTGCGGTTTGTTACACCCGAATATTTCGCTACTCTGGAAATCCCGCTGCACGCAGGACGACTCATCGACGAATCCGACGTCCAAGGCCGCCCGGTGGTCGCGGTGGTGAGTGATTCCTTCGCGCGGCGTTACTGGCCGGGACAAAGCGCCCTCGGCCGCCATTTCAAATTCGCCTACACCGATCGCACCGTGGTAGGAGTAGTCGGCGACGTGCGCGTCCGCGGCCTGGAGAGAATTAGCGAGCCGCAAGTTTACCTTTCCTATCAACAGGTGGCCGACGGCTACCTGCCGTTCTACGCTCCCAAAGATCTGGTGATCCGCACCTCGGGAAATCCCGGCGGCTTGCTGCCCGCCGTCTCGCAAATCATTCGCAACGCCGACCCTGAACAGCCCATATCGCGGGTGCGCACACTGGCCCAGATCGTGCAATCCGACACCGCCGCGCGCAGCGTTCAGGTCCGGATGATCGTAGCGTTTGCCGCGCTAGCGTTGCTGCTGGCCGGAATCGGTATTCACGGGCTGCTTTCCTTCAGCGTCTCCAATCGTTCCTCGGAGATCGCCGTCCGCGTAGCGCTAGGCGCCCAGCCGCGCGACATCCTAAAAATTGTGCTGCACCAGAGCTTAGTGCTAGCCGCCGCAGGCGTGCTCATCGGCGTAGCGCTAGCCTACGCGGCAGGCGAGGCCATGCGCGCGCTGCTAGTAGGCGTCACGCCGGGAGACCCGGCCACATTCGTCATCGCCGCAGCCTTGTGCCTGCTCATGACCGCCGCTGGGAGCCTGGTGCCGTCTCTGCGCGCCATCCGCGTAGACCCCATTACCGCGCTCCGCGCTGAGTAGTCTTGGTTTCGATTCTGCCGTCGCGACGCTACGGTATCCCACTGCGATTGAATCCCAAGGCGCCGTCGGTCGCTTGAGACGGCGGCAATCCAAAAACAGACTTAGAGAACTCACGTGTGAAACCGACACCTGGGGCACCCAGCCGCAAGGGCGGCGGCCTTCGGCGACTGCAACGTCAGAATCGGAGAATCACCCCAACTGTAAAGGCGGGAATTCAAAAACAGACTGAGAGAATCCACGTGGGTGTTGGGGAACGCCCAGGGTTTCGCGAGGATGCTCTCGAAACCCTGAGCTTAGGTATATCGGCAAGATCCTGTTCTATTGGTTGCGACCGCTTCGGAACTGCCTACGGTAAACACGGCTCTCAAGCACGCCTGGGGCATTGATCATTCCCACTGCCGCCGCTGCGGCTGGCTGGCCCAGGATTTCGGTCGGGATCGCCCAGAAGGCCGGAAAATAGCCAAGGCCTGCGGGTTCCGAGCAACGTCGTCAGGAAGGAATTTCAGAGCGACGAAGCGCCCAAGCTCGGTGTCCTCGGCCTTATAAACCACACCCATCCCGCCGCCGCCGAGCTTTTCAAGGATGCGGTAGTGCGAGATGGTTTGCCCGATCAATGCAGAGGCCGCTCCGTGAGCGACCATATTAGTGAGCCAAGTTGCGGCAAGTCAACGTGGGAGCGTTCGCCGCAGTGTTAACCGGCCGGAAGTAATCACTGCGGTTATAATGACTCGCGGCTTCTGTTTGGACTAGCAGCCTAGCGGTTGGTTCTGATCGAGGGAGTCGATGGCACTGGTCGCGTTCGTTAGGGGTATCAACGTGGGCGGACACAGAAGTTTTCGTCCAAGCCTGCTCGCCGAAAAATTGAAGGAGTACGATGTCGTCAATGTCGGCGCGACGGGAACCTTGGTGATTCGCAAACCGATCAGTCCAGCGCGGCTGCGCGCCGAACTGCTCCGGAGATTGCCGTTTGCGGCCAGGGTGATGATCTGCAGAGGTCACGAGCTTATTCGCCTGGCATCTGGCGATCCGTTCGCGGGTCAGCCTTCCCGTCCAGACGTGATCCGTTTCGTCAGCGTTTTGGAGAAACGTCCCCGCGTCCTGCCTTCGATTCCGATGAGCCTTCCGCCGGACGGCCAGTGGATTTTAAGAATTCTCGGAACGCAAAACAGATTTCTTTTCGGTCTGTACCGGCGTGAGATGAAGGCGATCGGCTATCTCGGCTCGATTGATAAAATCTTCGGAGTGTCTGCCACCACACGGAATTGGAATACGATCACAACGATTATCAACGTGTTGAAAAGCAGAGAATTAAAAACGTAGAGAACCCAGGTGTGAAATCGACACCTGGGGCACCCACTTCGCTTCGCTCAGTCACATCTGAAGAATTTTTATGGAGGCGCAAAAAAGATCTTGACATATTCCGATATGGGCATATATTCAACAACATGGCCAGGGCGGCGACAACCTCGGACGCGTTCAATGCGGTGGCGGAACCGCGGCGGCGGGACATCCTGAACTATCTAGCGATGCAGGAGAGGTCGGTCAGCGAGATTGTGGACGCCATGAAGATGGAGCAGCCGTCGGTTTCGAAGCACCTGAAAGTCTTGAAAGGTGTTGGCCTGGTGGACGTCCGCAGGGAGGGTCGACAGATGCTTTACAAGATAAATGCTGTGGCCATCCGGCCATTGCACGAATGGACCAGCACGTTCGAGCGGCTGTGGAAACACCAACTGCTGCGAGTGAAGGAACGGGCCGAGGCCAGCAATGCACAGAACAATGCTTTTGTGGAATTTCAAACCAGGAGGAAATCGTGAGTTCATCCGCACTATCGCTGGAAGCGACAACGATCCATATAGCGGAAGAGATTGAAGTGCGCGCATCGATCGAGGTGACCTTTGCCGCGCTGCTGGATCAGCTTGGACCGTATAACGAGACTCAAGTGGACAAGCCCATGCCCATGAAGCTGGAAGCGTTTCCCGGCGGCCGCTGGTATCGCGACCTGGGAGACAACAACGGGCATTACTGGGGAACGGTGCAAGCGATCAAGAAGCCGACGCTGCTGGAAATTTGCGGGCCACTGTTTATGTCCAATCCGGTGATCAACAATCTTCAATATCGGCTGAAAGAATCGGGCGGCGTAACGATCATCACATTCCGGCATCAGTCGTTTGGTCTGGTGCTGGAGGAGTACAGAAACGCAAAGCAAGGATGGGCACACATACACGAACGTGTGCGGCAGCGAGCGGAAGCGCCGCGGCCCAACTGAGGCGCGGGCCGCGGGCCCAGTAGAAGTTCTGAGGAGGCAAGTATGTGCCCCGTATGCATCGCAAGCCTAGCAACGCTGGCCGCCGGAGCGGGATCCACGGGAGGAATTCTGGCGGTGAGCATCGCCAAATTCAGAAAAGCTTTCCGGGCCAATATTTTCAGACTATTTCACATAATCAAGGAGCAATAAAATGGCAACAACCAAGGCAAGCAAGGAGAGAGACATGGGACAGGGGAAAGAGGATCTCGCAATTAACAAACCACCGATCGTGTCGGCGCAGCAATGGGAGTCTGCGCGACAGCAGCTCCTCGTGAAGGAGAAAGCCTTCACCCGCTCCCGTGATGCGCTGGCGGCCGAGCGGCGGCGGATGCCGTGGCTGGTGGTGGAGAAGAAGTACGAGTTCGAGGGGCCAAAGGGCAAGATGAGCCTGCTCGATTTGTTCGAGGGCCGCCGTCAGTTGATCCTCTACCGCGCCTTCTTCGAGCCTGGCGTCTTCGGCTGGCCCGACCACGCTTGCCGTGGCTGCTCCCTGGGGGCCGATCAGGTTGCCCACCTGTCCCATCTGAACGCCCGCGACACCACCCTGGCGTTCGCCTCGCGCGCGCCGCAGAAAGACATCGAGCGCGTGAAAGCACGAATGAGCTGGAAGATGCCGTGGTACACCATTACCGACAGCTTTGACAAGGACTTCGGCGTGGACGAGTGGCACGGCCACAACGTATTTATCCGCGACGGCGACCAGGTGTTCCGCACCTACTTTATTAACAACCGCGGCGACGAGGCGATGGGGAGCACCTGGAGCTACCTGGACATGACACCGCTCGGGCGCCAGGAGGAATGGGAGGACTCGCCGGAGGGCTATCCGCAGACTGCACCATACAAGTGGTGGAACTGGCACGACGAATACGCCGCCGGCGCTGCGGTCGACCCAAGGTGGGTCAAAGTGATCGACAACGCAAGCGTGACGTTGAACCCCAACGACTAGTACGGTGGCGTATGCGATCGCTCGCCCTTCAACCAATCCCAGAGTGGCTAGCGGCGGCCCGGCAGTAAATCTGCGGGGCCGCCGCTCCAATTGCGGGGCTGTGAGACGATCTCCTTGTAGCAGCGCTCCGGTTTCGTCATGACCCGCACTTCTGAATCGAGTCAGGCCTCGGATAGCGCATCCGGGTAGTCCAGTCAGCACTGGAGAAATTTATGGCAAGAGACATCATTCGAACTCCTAACGCCCCGGCTCCGCCGCCGACATACAGCCAAGCGGTACGGGCAGCGGGTCTTGTGTTCGTCTCCGGCACAGGGCCGCACGATCCGGTGACCGGGAAGATTGTTGGGGATACGATCCAAGAGCAGACCAGACAGTGCTTGGAGAATGTATCTGCCATCCTCAAAGCCGCAGGCACTTCCCTCGAACGGGTGGTGAGTGCCACTGTCATCCTTCTTGAGGAAACGGACTTCGCCGGAATGAATGAAGAGTGGGGCAAGTGGTTTCCGGCGAACCCGCCTGCGCGGCAAGGCGCGAAGTTACCCGTTCGAATCCCCGGCATGAGAGTGTCCATCGCGGCCATTGCCGAGGCCTAAGCCTTCCATCTAGAGACGTATTCCGGCAAGTCCAAGCACCAGCGGTGTCCCTTCCGAGATCTGACATTGGCTCAACTCTGATCGCTCTGGTTGCATTAATCACGCGACCTAGCCTGCGGGGGAACAAAAACGGACAACCATAAACTCGGCCGCGCCCACAAAATCTTGAGATGCCAGCCTTCCAAAACCCGGGAACGGGCAGGCCCGCGATTACAAGTTCGCGCCGAAGGCAAGCAATCGGCCATCGCTATCCTTCACCACAAACTCACGCGAATGCCATGGCATGTTGGCAAGTCCCCGTGCGAATTCCACGTCTCGCGCTCGATACTCAGCGTATAGCGCGTCCGCATCTTCGACGAATAGGTACGCGTCGAGCAGTTCGCCCGAATACTTGTTGGGATTGGCGGTGGGAGGTTCGGCACAGCGGAAGTGAATCGCGTGCTGGTCGCGCGCAACAATGGCGTAAACCGGCGGATCCTGCCACGTGCCCAAACACTTGAAGCCAAGCTTAGCCTCGTAATAGGCAAGGGTGGCAGGGATGTCCAAGGTGAAGAACACAGGCGCGATCTGACGAATCATGGGGCAAGTCTCCTATAGAAAATCCTGGGTTGTGCCAACCGCGAGTCGCCGGCGGCTCCCTCCCCCGCATCGGTTTTCTTTGAGGTCCCGCAAGAGCCACACATCACGAGATGCTTGACTGGCCGATGTAGGCGCCAGAGCAACATAGCGCTCCGCCGTCACGAACTGGACACCGCTCTCACAAAAGTGAAGGCCGTACATGCGCGCGGATCAAATCCGCGGCTGCCGCGACCAAATCAGCGTTGTCCCGTGCCGGTTTACCATCAGGCAGGAGGGTGATGTCTTCTAACCCCGTACGGATACCATGCCCTCTATCGAGTCCACGTCGATTGACCGCCCAACACGCTATGCCGTAACCGTGGTGAACCTGCTCCAGCGTGATGCCCGCAGCCACCACAATCTCTTCCATCTCAGCAGCGTGCTCAACAGCAGCGTCAGGGTCGGCGTCAAGCGGCTCGATAAGAACGCGGCGACACCGGCCGGCCAATCCGGAAACCACGAAAGCTCGCGCATCATCAACGCTCAGCAATCCGGCCTCGATACCGACGCCTCGGGATAGCAGCAACTCACAAAGCTCTACAACTCCCGTTTCGCCCTGGTTCGCAGTAACCAGGTCAGGCATTTCCTTCCATGCCTCGACGATATTAAAACGCTCTCTTGGATCCTCCACAATCGCCGCTGACGTTGTTAGGGAAATCGGAGTCACAGGGCACAGAGCTCGGATCGCGCGCAGAACCTTGGCGCAAGCCACGCCGTCGAGAGTCTCCCGGCCAGCATCGTCGAATGCATGAACATGCACCGATTGAGCGCCAGCGGCCACGGCCGCAAGAGCCGCTTGCGCGATAGCAGTCGGATTTCGCGGTGCTGCTGGGTGAATCCGGTCGCCATTCAGGGCAGCCTGCAAGAAAATAGTGGTGTGCATAAGAAGTGTCTTCAATCAGAGCGTAAAGCTCCGGCAGGGATGTCCAGGGTGAAGAACACAGGCGCGATCTGGCGAATCATGGGCGAGTCTGCTATAGAAAATCAGGGGTTGTGCCAACCGCGGGTCACCGGCTGTTTTCTCCCCGCATCGGTTTTCCGTGCTGCCCCGCAAAAGTCACGCCCGAGGTCCACCAAAGCAACTGGGAAAACCCCGAGGGGCCTTAGTCCGCGTTCTTCCACTTCATCTGATAAATCTGGGTCACGCTGCCATCGCTCATCGCTGCGACATTGCCCTCTGGGGTGATGGATACGAAATCCAATACTCCATCCAGGAGTGGGTTCAACCCCGTAAACTTGGTGAATAACTCCCACTTCCCGTCTGGCACCGTCAGCCGGTAGATTCCGGTTTGCTCTTTGGTTCCCGCTTCCAACGGGCCGCGCATCAAATAAAGCGACTTCGAATTCGGCGCCCACACAAAAAATCCCCATTCGTGTTCGAAAACCTTCAGCTGATTCCATTGCTTCGTTTTCACGGAATAAATCGCCAGGCTCTTCGGCGGGTTCTGAATTGCTGCCAAGTACTGTCCATCGGGAGACCACGATGGCGCATAGTAGCCATCCGATCCCGGCATGGTCGATACCTTCCTTGTCTCCAGATCCAAAGTACGGATGCGCAGGTGTCCCGCGATTGGGTAATCGTTAAAGTAGATGGACTTCCCGTCCGGTGACCAGCTCGGCAGTACTTCCATGAAGCCCTCGGAAGTCAGCTTTTCCGGTGCGCCGCTATCGACGCTGACGCGATAAAGTTCCTGCCAGTCGGTGATATGCGATCCACTTGCTGTCCGGCGACCACGTGGGCATCTGCGAGAAAGTGTTTGTGAGTTGCAACTTCTCGCTGCCGTCGATCTTGCAGCGCCACAAATAACCTCTCGGATAATCCGTGTAGACCATCCATTTTCGGTCCGGCGAGACCACCAGGTTGGTCGCGGGTAGTCCTCCCAGATACGGCAAAAATCGCTTTTCTTTTTCGTCGTAGAAATGCAGCGATCCCTGAGCCAGGCGCCCCACGACGAACATTCCGTCGCCATCCCGGCTGGGCGCCATTGCGGTCACTTCGGGTTGGCCGGACGTCAATCGCACGGCAGACGGCTTGTTCCAGAACTCGTACCATTTTGGCTCTAAATATTCGTAAAGATTGTTGGGTCCGTCTTTAAACGAGCTAAAAACAAAATGCTTTCCGCCCGGCGTCCAGATTCCGCTGTAAGTGGCGGAGTCCTGCGGCCAATGCTGAGGAAGAAGAAGCAGATGTGGATTGCTGCCGTCTGCGTTCAGCTCCCAGATCCTCGGTAAGATCGTCCTCCAGCGAGCTTCTCGACACGGTTACACGAATTTTCTTGGAGTCCGGCGAAAAAACGGGGTTGCCCGGCACCATGTGGTGGGTGTTCCAGATTTCCTTTCCGTTTTGCCCGTCAGTGTCACACACATAGACCGATTCCTTTTCATTGAAGGCAATCCACTTCCCATCCGGGGAATAACTTGCGCCGCGCCCGGTGATATTTCCCAACCGCTTCGCCGCACCTCCCAGCACCGGCATGGTCCATATTGTTCCCCGCTGTGTTTCGTCGTTCAGATCGTCCTGCAGCAGCAAAAACTCAGAGCCATCCGGCGAAATATCCAGGATACTCATGGTGCCAATCGCGGCGCGGAGAGGCGCCGCGGCTCCCCCCTTTACGGACATTTCGACGGGATTATGGTCGCTGACGAAATAAATACGCGATCCGTCTGTGAGGATTGAGGGACTTTTGGTTTCGGGCGAAAAGGTGAGCTGGTCCATTGGCAGTGGTGCAGAATCGGCGGGCGTGCCGCGGAAGGTCAGCGCAACCCACGCGGCGGCGCAGACCACCGCCGCAGCCCCAATCCAGATCCACTTCCTCGACTTTGCTTGCTTTGGCGGCTCTGCAGGCGACCCGATGCGCGACCGTTCCGTCTCCTTCTTCATGATCCGTCGCAAATCGACCATCAATTCATGCGCCGTCTGGTAACGGTCTTCCCGATCCTTCTCCAGAGCCTTCACAATGATTCGTTGGAGTTCTTCGGGTGCCTGGGGATTCGACTCGCGAATGGGTTTCGGCTCTGTGTGCAGAATCTCGCCGATGATCGTTAGCGGAGATTCTCCGGGGAACGCTCGCTTCCCGGTGGCCATCTCATAGAGCACAATCCCAAACGAAAAAATGTCGCTGCGCGCGTCGATGTCCTTGTCCTGGGCCTGTTCCGGGGACATGTACGCGACGGTTCCGACAATGGCGCCGCGTTCGGTGATCGGAGCGGAGATCGTTGGAGCGTCGTCGATTGGGGTGCTATCCAGGATCACGCGTTTCGCCAAGCCGAAGTCGGCCAGCTTCACCACATTCCGGCTGGTCACAAAAATGTTGGATGGCTTGATATCCCGGTGGACGATGCCGTTCTTGTGGGCAATCTCCAGCCCTGCGGCGATCTGCGTCGCATAGTCCAGCAACGTCTCGAGCAGGCAGCGGACGCGAACCGATTTTCTCCTTGAGCGTCTGACCTTCGAGCAACTCCATGGCGATGAACGTCTGGCCATCCTGCTCGCCGATGTCATAGACAGTGCAGATGTTGTGGTGATTTAGCGCTGAAGCGGCCCGCGCCTCGTGTTGAAAACGCGCCAGCGCATGGGCATCCCGCTGTCCTTCCGGTGGGAGAAACTTGAGGGCCACGAAACGTCCTAGCCGAGTGTCCTCGGCCTTATACACCACCCCATTTCCACCAGCGCCAAGCTTCTCGATAACGCGGTATCGCGATGGGGTTGGCTGGCTGCGGGGTGGTGTCCGTGGGTCCTCCATTGTTGGCGTATCTTAGGGGTATGTCTCGATGCAAGTCAATCAACAGGGTTTGCTCTATGAAGCGACCCGTCGGCGTCCAAGACGAAGCCAAATCAGAAACGTGAGAGAACCCAGGTGTGAAATCGACACCTGGGTACCCACTTCGCTTCGCCCAGCGACCCCTATCGTCGATTGCTTATCACACCCATTCTTATTTTGGGAAGGCCGGCGTCGGTTATGCTTTTCTGCGACGAGTCGCGGCGCGATGATGTTCGAGAACAGGATCTAGGAAGGCGGCGGACACGGGTCGGGGCGGGAGGGGATGTGGAAATTGGGCTGAGGGCTTTGATACACTCTTGCGGCGCTGATTGAAGCGCAGACGTTGGTGGTTTTTGCCGACAGGATTGTCGGGGCTACGATGCTTGATTGAGATGCTGGCGGCTAGGGATGACTGGGCTCGGGTGTCCACGGAGTGACTCAGACTATGAAGGAAACTTATAACGGGGTGGCGGTGCCTCAGGGCGGCCAGGGGATCGAGTATGCCTCGGGGCAGATGCGGGTGCCGGATGCGCCTATCATTCCTTTTATCGAGGGGGACGGAACTGGGCGGGACATTTGGAAGGCGTCGCAGCGGGTGTTCGATGCGGCGGTGCAGAAGTCTTATGGCCGGGCGCGGCGGGTGGCTTGGCTGGAGATTTTTGCTGGGGAGAAGGCGTTCAATCAGTTTCAGGAGTGGCTGCCGCAGGATTCGGTGGATGCGATCCGGGATTTTCGGGTGGCGATCAAGGGGCCGCTCACTACTCCGGTGGGCGGCGGGATCCGGTCGTTGAACGTGACCTTGCGCCAGGTGCTGGATTTGTATGCTTGCGTGCGGCCGGTTCGCTATTTTCGCGGAGTTCCCTCCCCGGTGCGCGAGCCCGAACGCATGGATGTAGTGATTTTCCGCGAGAATACTGAGGATGTGTACGCGGGGATCGAGTGGAAGTCCGGAACGCCTGAGGTGAAGAAGCTGATTGAATTCTTGAACGTGGAGATGCTCAAGAGCGGCGCGAAACAGGTGCGCACGGATTCCGGCGTGGGAATCAAACCGATTTCTCCGACGGGAACGAAACGGCTGGTGCGGCGGGCGATTCAGCACGCTATCGAGAACAGCCGGCGGGTGGTGACGCTGGTCCACAAAGGCAACATCATGAAGTTCACCGAGGGGGCGTTCCGCGATTGGGGCTACGAGCTGGCCAAGGAGGAATTCCGCGGCTCGATTGTGACCGAGCGGGAGAGCTGGATTTTGGATAACAAAGATCGCGACGGAAGCCTTTCGGTCGAGGCCATTGCGGCGATGATCGAGCCGGGACTGGAGCAGGCCACCGACGCGTTCAAGAAATCGATTTCTGCGGAAGTGAAGCAGGTGCTCGACTCGATTGGCGGGACGCATGGCAACGGGCAATGGAAGAAGAAAGTGCTGGTGAATGACCGGATCGCGGATTCGGTGTTCCAGCAGGTGCTGATGCGCGCGGATGAATATCAGGTGTTTGCTACGCCCAATTTGAATGGCGACTATCTTTCCGACGCTTGCGCGGCGCAGGTAGGCGGGCTGGGGATGGCGCCGGGAGCGAACATTGGGGATGGCTTCGGAGTCTTCGAGGCTACCCACGGGACCGCGCCGAAGTATGCCGATAAGGATGTGATCAATCCCAGTTCGGTGATGCTGTCGGGCGCGATGATGTTCGATTTCATGGGTTGGAAGGAAGTGGCGCGGCTGATCGAGAATGGGATCGCCAAGACCATTCAGCAGAAGCGAGTGACCTACGACTTGGAAAGAATGATGGAGGGCGCGCAGAAGCTGAAGACGTCGGAATATGCGTCGGCGATTATTGAGAATATGCCTAAGGCTGTGGCGGCGAGCTGACGGCGGATTGGAAGAATTCTCGTTTTCAGGCTCGGAGAACCCAGGTGTGAAACCGACACCTGGGGCACCCAGCCGCAAATTCGTCGGCCGAGGTCAAAACCTAGAAGCAAAGTCAGAACACCCACCCTTCCCCAAAAGCGGGGAAGCGTGAAGCTACGGCAAAGTCAAAACACAGTCAAAACAGACAGCGGTACAGATAGATAACGGGCTGGGCCAAATAGGAGCGATTTGATGCGCAAGAAAGTTACGGTGGTGGGCGGTGGGTTCGTGGGTTCGACTACGGCGCAGCGGGTGCTCGATTCTGGGTTGGCGGACGTGGTGCTCACCGACATTCTGGAGGGATCTCCCGCCGGGAAGGCGCTGGACATGATGGAGTCCGCGCCGATCCTGCACTCGGATTCGCAGGCGACCGGGATCTCGACGGCGGCGGGCGACTATTCCGCTACGGCCAACAGCGACGTGGTGGTGGTGACGGCGGGGTTCCCGCGCAAGCCAGGCTTGAGCCGCGACGATTTGCTGAAAGCGAATTACGACGTGGTAAAAGGCGTGGTCGAAGCGGTAGTGAAACTCTCGCCGAGCGCGATTCTGGTGATCGTCACCAACCCCCTCGACGTGATGGCGCACGCGGCTTACAAGGTGAGCGGCTTCTCGAAGAATCGAGTGATCGGAATGGCCGGGGTGCTGGATTCGGCGCGCATGAGTACGTTCGTGGCGGCGGAACTGAAGGTATCGGTGGAGAACGTGCATTCGTTTGTGCTGGGCGGTCACGGCGACGACATGGTGCCGCTGGCGCGGTACTCGACGGTGGCCGGAATTCCGATTACCGAGCTGATCCCGCCCGCGCGGCTGGAAGCGATTATCGAGCGCACCCGCAAGGGCGGGGGAGAAATCGTCAACCTGCTCAAGACTGGTTCGGCGTACTACGCACCGTCGGCGGCGGTGGTGGAGATGCTGCGGGCGATCCTGCAGGATAAGAAGAAAATCCTGCCCTGCGCGGCGTATCTCGAGGGCGAATACGGCATTTCCGGGCTGTTTGTGGGGGTGCCGGTGAAGCTGGGGGCGGGCGGAATCGAGCACATCATAGAGATTAAGCTCACCGCCGACGAAAAGAAGGCCCTTGATAAGTCCGCAGCATCGGTGCGAGAGCTGGTAGGCGTGCTGGGGTTGTAGTCTGGTAAGCTGGAACCAGAGACCTCTCAGACACACATGGCCAAACTTGGGAAGAACCATCCCCCCGCCGGGGATCCAGCGCCGAAGCCAGCCGTGCGCCATCGCTTCACACGCGATTTAGCGCGCGCGGAAAGCCTCGCGATGATGCTGGCCAACAGCCGCGCGGCCGACGTGATCGAAGTGGTGGACGTGCTGGCTGGGATGTACATCGACAACTGGGAACGGCTCTCCTGCTATTGGAATGAGACCGACGAAGTAGAGACTTTCTTCCGGCAATTCTGCAAGCTGAGTCCTCCGCGCTGGCAATACTGGCTGGGGAATTACGACGATTTGGTGCAAGCGAGGCGCGGGCCGAAATCGCGTTTGCGGAGGCTGCTGAGTTGGAAAGGGGTACGGCGGCGGAGCGGAGGTCCTGCGAAACCGGCGCTGAAGCCGCTCAAGGAGAAAGTGTTTCAGCTTTCTTCGGAGTTGGAGGCGGTGCTGAAAGACGCGGAGAAAATCGCGCCGTTCGGAGATAAGGTGGACGGACGGGCGATTCCGATTTTGACTTCGGAGTGTGTGTTGTTTTGTATCGCGCGGAATACGGATATCGAGGTGGGGCGGAAGTTGGCGGCTACGGGGATCGAGATGGGCGAACTGGAGAGGGCGGCGCGGTTTCCGAAGCATCCACCGCTGCATCAGCAGGGGGATTCGAAAACGTAGCGGGTAGACGTGGGAGTTTGTAGGGCGGCGGCAATTTGGAATCTGCGCGAGGCAATTCCCTTCCTGTAGTTAAGAGTCTAATTTTTATTTTGGAAAGGCCGACGTGGGTTATGTTTTTCGGCGACGAGTCGCAGCGCTACGACCGCTTAACTTTTTGGGATAAAGCGGAGCGGCTGATGATTAGCCGCTCCCCTTTTTGTTTTTGAAATGCGATTACTGTGGAGTGGTCTTCTTTCCGGTGCTGCCGGTGGCGCCTGAGGCGCCCGCTGTGCCGGTGTGATGTACCGGGGTGTGCACCGGTTGGCCTACGATTACGGTGGTCTTGATGACGTCTAGCTTGGGGAAGCTTTTGTCCAAGTAGGCTTTTCCTTCTTTGGTGATCTTGCCCTGATCGGGAGATTCACCGTAGCCGGCGTAGATGCCCTTTACTACGTCCATACCGTCGGTGACGGTGCCGAATGGAGAGAAGCCCTGGCCGTCGAGGAACGTGTTGCTTCCGTAGTTGATGAAGATTTGGGTGGTGCGGGTGTTGGGGCCGGCGGTGGCGAAGGTGACCATACCCGGCGTGTTGCTCTGGGTGACCTTGTCGTCCTTGATCGTGGCTTTGTCCCACGCGGCGGCAACTTTGGGATCGGCGGGCAGGCCGAACTGGACCATGAAATTTGGAACGACGCGGAAAAACCCTGCATTGTTATAGAAGCCGTGTTTGCAGAGGTTGTAGAAGCGGTCGGCGCCGAGGGGCGCCCACGCGCGGGTTACGTGAACGGTGAAGTCGCCGTGGCTGGTGGTGAACTTTACATCGTAAGTCTCCGGGGCCTGCGCGTGCAGGGTGGCCGGATGCAGCAAAGAGCCAGAATTGGTCACAGTGGATGTCCTATGGGTAGTGGTGGCAGGCGTCGTCTGAGCCTTCATAGCCGTGTTTGGATCAGGCGTCTGCGCTGCCAGCGCTCCCGCGATGAGATGAAAAGCTACTGCACAAAATGCGATGCGAGTGGTGCAATGGTAAAAGTTCAAGACTTCCCTCCCAGTCGTTGCGCGGTGGCTTGGACCTGCTCCATTACGCGCAGTATATTGCCTCCAAGAATTTTCTGCACATCCGATTCGGAATAACCTTTCTGTAGCAGGGCTTCGGTGATCTTCGGCAGTTGCGAACAATCTTCCATGCCGAAGGGCATGTTGGCGCCGTCGAAGTCCGACCCCAGGCCCACATGATCGGCGCCGACCAGCTTCGCGGCGTGATCGATATGTTCGATAATTTTCTCCCAGCCTACACGAGGCAGCTTACCCTGCTTGACCATCTCGTGCATAAATTTTTCGCCCTCGATTGTCTTGCATGCCTCGTTCTTGCCGCAGCGCTTCTGGAGGATAGCCTCGCGCTGTTTATCGAGGCCGGGATCGGCCAAATCGGCGTCGCGATATTGCTGGCTGAGGAAGCCGACGTGGTAATTGATCTGGATCACGCCGCCTTTCGCGGCCAGGGCCTGAATCATGGCGTCGGTCATGTTGCGGGGCGCATTGCACAGCGCGCGGCAGCCGGAATGGGACGCGATCAGAGGGGCTTCGCTGACGGCCAGAGCGTCGTAGAAAGTCTTGTCGGCGACGTGGGAGATGTCGACCATCATGCCGAGACGGTTCATTTCGCGGACTACATCCTTGCCGAACGGGGTGAGGCCATTGTGGGCGGGCTTGTCGTTGGAGGAGTCGGCCCATTCGTCGTTGACGCTGTGGGTGAGGGTCATGTAGCGGACGCCTTGTTTGGCGAATTGACGAAGAGTGTCGAGGCTGCTGTCGATCATGTGGCCGCCCTCGACGTTCATCAGGACGGCGATTTTGCCGGAGTCGTGGGCGCTGCGAATTTCTTGCGCGGTTTCGCAGAAAACTAAGTCGGCGGACTGGGTGCGGACCATTGCGTGGACTGCGGCGATTTGTTGCAGCGCGGCTTTGGCCGCTTCGGGACCGTGGTTGTGGCCGGACACCCAGATGGAGAAGAAGATGCCACCCAGGCCGCCTTCGCGCATACGCGGGATGTCGATGTCGCCGTCTTGGTGGCGGACGCCGATATCGAAGTGGTCGTAGATTACGCGCTGGGTGGTGTCAGCGTGAGTGTCGATGACTAAGGAGCGGAAGTGCAGGTCGTGGGCATGTTGTGAGATGGCGGTGTCTCCTTGGACGCCGGGGATCCACCTGGGGGCTACGAGTAAGGCAAACAGCGCGATCGTGACCGGTAACGGCCTGCGCGGCAAATGAAACTCCAGGGGTTCAAAAACTTTACACCTACGGGTGGGGTTGCTGGCGCCGGTTCTTTCATGTGACTCATTCTAAACACCCTCCCTTCCCCGAAAAGAGGGAAGAATGGGGCACCGTAGAATCAAAAAACACGACAAAGTCCAAAAGCAAATTGTCCGTCAGGAGCTGCCGTGGAGCCAGCCGAAGACGGCGTGGCGGATTACTTGGCCGTTTACGGCGGCGATGGATTCGGTCAGTGGGATGCCTTTGGGGCAAACCTTGACGCAGTTCTGGGCGTTGTCGCAGTCTTCGATGCCGCCTGGGCCCATCAGCGCTTCGAGGCGTTCGCCGGCGTGCATGGCGCCGGTTGGATGTAGGTTGAAGAGGCGCACTTGACTGATGATGGCGGCGCCGACGAAATGGGTATGCTCGTTTACTTTGGGGCAAATCTCGAGGCAATTGCCGCAACTGATGCAGCGGCTTAGCGGGTAACCGACTTCCTGGATTTCGGGGGCCATGCGCGGGCCTTCGCCCAGCGGGTAGGTGCCGTCGATGGGAATCCAGCACTTGGTTTTCTTGAGACTCTCGAACATTTGCGAGCGGTCGACTTGCAAGTCGCGGATCAGCGGAAATTTTTCTAGTGGGGCTAGCGAGATCGGCTTTTCTAGGTTATCGACCAGCGCGGAGCAGGCTTGGCGGGGTTTGCCGTTGATCAGCATGGCGCAGGCGCCGCAGACTTCTTCCAGGCAATTGGCTTCGTAGGTTATGGGAGCTACTTCGCGGCCATCGCGGGTGATGGGTTTTTCGGCGATGTCGCGCAGGCAGGTGATGATGTTCAGCTGCGGGCGGTAGCGGATTTCGAATTCTTCCCAGCGCGCGGACTCGTCGGGCCGGAGCTGGCGCTTGATCTTGACGATGAAGGTACTGTTGGTAGCCATGGCGCCTCGGGCGAAACTTTTTAGCGCAACCTCTGGAATAGTGATCGCTTTCTACCGCGAACGAAGCTACTTCGCTTGGGTGTATTTTCTTTCGCGTAACGGGATCTGCGAGGTGTCTACGGCCTCGTAGGTTAGGCGGATGTTGCCGCCGTTGTAGCTGGCGCGAGTTGTTTTTAGCCAATTGGCGTCGTCGCGCTCGGGGAATTCGGGCTTGTAGTGCGCGCCACGGGTTTCGTTTCTGGCGATCGCGCCCAGGGTGATCACTTCGGCCAGGATCAGCATGTCGTAAAGCTCGCGGGCGAATTGCAAAGTCTGATTGGACCACTGGGTGCGATCGGCGAGATTGATCTTCTTGTAGCGTTCGCGGAGCGACGCCAGCTTGTCAAGGGTTTCTTTCATTTTGGCGTTGTAGCGAATGACGGTGACGTTTTCGGTCATCGTCTCGCCCATTTCTTTCCAGATGGTGATGGGGTTCTCGCTGCCTTGCTGATGCAGCAGGCTGTCGTTGAATTCGCGTTGGCGGACGCGCTCGCGTTCGAAGACCCCTTCGTCGGTGGCGTCGCAGCCCGTCGCCAGGTTGCGCGCGTACTTCACCGAAGCGGGTCCGGCGAGCATGCCGCCGTAGATGCAGGAGACCAGCGAATTGGCGCCGAGGCGGTTGGCGCCGTGATATTGATACTCGCACTCGCCAGCGGCGTAGATGCCCGGAACGTTGGTGGCCTGCTTGTCGTTATCCACCCAGATTCCGCCCATGGTGTAGTGCATGGCGGGAAAAACTTTCATGGGGAATTCGCGCGGATCGTAACCGACGAATTTTTCGTAGATTTCGAGAATGCCTTCGAGCTTGCGGTCCAGGATTTCCTTGGGGATGTGGGTGACGTCGAGATAGACGGCCGCTTCGCCGGCGAGTCCCTGCTTCAATTCAAAAACAATTTTGTGGATGGCGCGGGTGGCTACGTCGCGCGGAACCAGGTTGCCGTATTTGGGATACCACTCTTCGAGGAAGTAGAAGCGTTCGGATTCCGGAATTTGTTTCGCGGGGCGTTTGTCGGTGGGATCGCGTGGGACCCAGACGCGGCCGCCTTCGCCGCGCGCGGATTCGCTCATCAAACGGCATTTGTCTTCGCCGGGGATGGCGGTGGGATGAACCTGGATGAATTCGCCGTTGGCGTAGTCCACGCCTTGCTGGAAGAGCGCGGATTGCGCCGAGCCGGTACACACCACGGAGTTGGTGGAACGTCCGAAGATGGCGCCGATGCCGCCGGTGCAGAAGATTGCAGCGTCGGAACGGAAAGAGCGGACCTCCATGGTCTTGAGGTCCATGGCACAAATGCCGCGGCAGATTCCGGCGTCGTCGAGGACCGCGGAGAGGAAGGTCCAGCCTTCGTATTTCTTGATACGGCCTTCGGATTCAAAGCGGCGGACTTGCTCGTCGAGAGCGTAGAGCAATTGCTGGCCGGTGGTGGCTCCCGCAAAAGCGGTGCGGTGATAGAGGGTGCCGCCAAAGCGGCGAAAATCGAGGAGACCCTCGGGGGTGCGATTGAACATGACGCCCATGCGGTCGAGGAGGTCGATGATCGCGGGAGCAGCGTCGCACATACCCTTCACCAGGGACTGATTGGCGAGAAAATCTCCGCCGTAAATGGTGTCGTCCAGATGCTTGTAGGTCGAGTCGCCTTCGCCCTTGAGGTTCTTGGCGGCGTTAATCCCACCCTGCGCGCATACCGAGTGGGAACGCTTGACCGGGACGATCGAGAAAAGATCGACTGGAACATTGGCTTCGGCGACGCGGATCGCCGCCATCAGACCGGCCAGACCGCCTCCCACGATGATTATTTTCGGTTGGCTCATTGGACGTAGGACCCCAGGGGAAACCAGTTGTAGCGCAAGCCGATGACGATGCAGATTCCCACAAAGGTGAGGGCGATGCCCACCGCTCCGCCGAAATACGCGGCGACACGCTGGGATCGAACGGTGACGGCGATGCCCCACTTGCAAGCAAAATTCCAGAGTCCATTGCCGAGATGGAAGGAGGCAGCGGTGACGCCAATCATGTAGAAGGCAACGTAGTAGGGATTGGCCATGACCTGGACCATGTCGGCGTAAGTGGTGCGCCCCTGACCGACGAAACGCTCGGAATAGACGTGCCAACCGATGAAAATGAAGGCGACGATGCCGGACCAGCGCTGCAGGGTATACATCCAGTTGGACATCCAAGGGTGGGCGAGGGCATTGGATTTGCCATTCCACCAAATGTAGAGGCCGTAGATGCCATGGAAAAGGATGGGGAGCCAAAGCGCGGAGGCCTCAACCATGACCCGCCAGGGTATGGCCTGGAGGGAGTGGGAGACCTCGTTGTAGCTACTGACGCTCACCAGGGCGTAGCTATTGGACCACAGGTGCTCGAGAAGGAAGGCTCCGATGGGTACCACGCCGCTAAGGGATTGAAGTTTGTCGAGGATGTAACTGGCTTTAGATTCAGCCGGTAAGGACGGCATGCACGCTCCGATGGGTCTCTCGTTGGTCCGAACGGGGAACTTTCGGTTGCCGGGCGCGATGAAGGTGCCGACACAACGAGAATTTAGTATAGGCAGCCGGAGAGGTGTTTGCAAGACCGCGTCACGGACAAATTAAAAGCTTGTCGCTATTTTAATCTCGGCCACAATATAGGTTCAACGAGGACCAATGCCGCTCGAACTGACGACCGAAATCACGCGGATTGCGCACCAAATCGTGCGCACCGGACAGAACGACACCGACGCCTTGACGAAGGCTGCGCAGCATATCAGCCGCAGTTTCGAGGTGAATCCGGCGGAGGTGGCGGTGTTTTCGCTGTCCAAGGACGGCAAACACCTGCGTTTTGTGGTTCCCGAGAAGTTGCAGCAGGTGGGCAGCATACCGTTGACCAGCATGTCGTCGCTCGCGGCGCGGACGGCACGGGAGCGGCGTCCGGAAATCATCAATCATTTTTCGGTGGTGCCGCATGCATCGGTATTCGAAGCGGTAAAGCTGGACGATGCGCCAGGCGATCCGATACAGAAAATCATGAGCGTGCCGCTGATCTACCAGAAAAAGGTGGTGGGGGTGATTCAGGTGAGCCGGAAAGCGCGGACGTCGCATGCCGCGGGGCCGGACTTCACACCGCAGGAATTGAAAGATTTAATCGCGGTTTCGGATTTGCTGGCGCCGTGCGTTTCGTTGTGCGCTGAATAACCTGCCAAAATCATTTTTTCTCTCCTGAAGTTTGTGTCGCTAGTGTGAATATCGCGTCTAAAGTTCCGAAATTGATTGACACCCCCTCCCCTTCTTGTTAATTTTTTTGCGCAAGAGAGTTTTTTCCACTCTGGTAGCGGAGGAATGGCAGTCCCGACCACTCCATGGCGTTCGTCGCGAAGAAGATCTTTCTAACCAAGGGAGTGGGTAAACACCGGGAGCGGCTATCGAGCTTCGAGCTTGCCCTGCGCAACGCGGGTATCGCGGCTTGCAACATCGTTCGCGTTTCTTCGATTTTCCCACCGTATTGCAAACTAATTTCCCGAAGTGAAGGATTGAAACACCTGAAGCCCGGGCAAGTGGCGTTCACGGTGATCAGTGAGAATCAGACCCGGGAACCGCATCGGTTGATCGCGGCGGGGGTGGGGTTGGCGCTGCCTGGGGATAAGTCGATGTTTGGATATCTGTCCGAGCATCACTCGTTCGGCGAGAGTGAAGAGATTGCCGGGGAGTACACCGAAGAGCTGGCGGCGGAGATGCTGGCTACTACGCTGAATGTGGAGTTCGATCCGGATTTGTCGTGGGATGAGAAGAAGGAAGTTTATCGGATCTCGAACAAGATCGTAAGGACGATGAATATTACGCAGTCGGCGGTGGGGGATAAGAGAGGGTTGTGGACTACGGTGTTGGCTGCGGCGATTCTGCTGGGAGATGACGACTAGATTCTTCTGCTGGGGATTTCCTTCCTGTTTTGAAGCCTGGAGAAGATTGTTGGGCGGGCGGAGTTTGTACCGCCACGATTGTTGAGGCTTGTATCTACGGCGGTACGCAAAACAAGGCCAAGTCAAAAACTTACGGAACCCAGGTGTGAAATCGACACCTGGGGCACCCACTTCGCTTCGCTCAGCGCCCCCATCGTCGATAAATTTCCTGGATTATCCAAGAGACAATCTACGACCAGGGATGAGAGCGTCGAACCGTAGAAGCGAAAATCAAAACACTTTTTTATTTTTTGCGGGGTTTGCGGTCGAAGTAGCCTAGGCGGTCGAGGACTGCGCCTACTACCAATGGGAGGGCTACGGTGGCGTCGTCGAAGACTTCGGCGAATCTGCCGCCTTCTTCGGGGGGGACGAATTTGCCCCAGGAGACTGCTTCGGTGTAGGTGCTACCGCTTAGGCCACCCCAGTGCACTGGTTCGGGGCAGATGCGCAGACCGTAGTTGTAGCGCTTCAGCGGCAGCTTCTCGTAGCCGCGGCGGGCTAGGATTTCGGCGTAGACGCCGAATTGCTGGGCCCAGTTTCTGGGAACGCCGCCGCCCAGGGTGAAAATTCCCATACGCTTGGTGGCTAGCATGGTGGAGGCGTAGTGTTCGAAATCGAGGAAAGGATCGAAGCTCAGGGTGGGGCGGTTGGCGGCGCGTCGAATGCGGCGATGCAGCGCGAAATCGATGCCGATTTCAGAATCGGTGAACGCCGGGACGAAGACTGGAACATTGTGAACCGCGGCGGATTTGAGAATTCCCCGCCCTTTGGAATGCTTCAGCAGGTATTCGCCGATGCGTTTGTTTAGCTTCCAACTGCAGACGGTTTCTTCGGCATCCCATGCACCGAGGATGCCTTGAACGACTTCCTCGACCGCGTCGAGATTGGTTTCCGGTTCGAGGGTATCGTAGACGCGGTTGTAGCCGGCCTCGAAGAGAGTGCGGTCATCCATTTTGGCGTCGTAACGGAAGTGGGAGAGGCCGGTGGCTTCGACCAAGCCGTGCGCCATGAGCGCGCCGGTGGAAACAATGGCGCGGACAATTCCGGATTCGATCAGGTCGCAGAAGATCAGACCCATCTTGGCGACAGTAAGCGCACCGGAAAGAGTCATGACCACGAAGCAATCTTTATCGCGGGCCATGGCTTCGAGGACGTCAGCGGCATCGCCTATCTGGCGGCCAGTGAAAGCGGTCTGGCCCATGGCCCGAACCAGAGCGTCCACGGTGCGTGCCTGGGAAAGATCGAGCGGGTAAACCGGCTGTAGGTGATCGGCGACGGGATCGTGGAGGATTCGGCCGGTGGCTCCCTTTTTCTTTGCCATTCATCTCCCTCGCAGGTAATGTAAAGGCGGTTCGCGGCGGATGCGGCGAGACGGCTCGCGAATAGTGATATTACAGGCAAGCGAATAATACAAGCGCACCGATATTACGCGAGGATGACAAACGCTCGCGAGGCGTAAAATAAATCCACCCTTGGAATTCCGGCATGGCCCAAAACTCCTATAGTGCGGCGGCTCCCGATAATTTTGGCGGTCTGCCGGAAGAAGATTCGAGTTACGAGAAATCGCGCGCGGTAATTTTTCCGGTGCCGCTGGAACGAACTACCAGCTACGAGCATGGGACGCGCAACGGTCCGGCGGCGATTATAGCGGCGAGCCGCAACATGGAGCTGTACGACGAAGAACTGGAGATAGAAAGCTACAAGAAATTCGGGATTGCCACACTGGCGGCGATCGATACGCTAGAAGGCACGCTCGAAAAAGTGCTGGGGGAGTTGTACACCGCGGAGATGGCTTTGCTGGCGGATGGAAAATTTCCGGTGGCGCTGGGCGGCGAACATTCGCTGACCCCGCCGCTGGTGTCGGCGGCGGCGCGAAAATTTCCAAAGCTGAGCGTGCTGCAGATTGATGCGCATGCGGATTTGCGGCAGTCCTATCACGGCAATCCGGCGAGCCATGCCTGCGCGATGCGGCAAGTGGTGGAGGTTTGTCCGGCGGTGCAGGTAGGAATTCGTTCGCTTTCGGTGGAGGAAGCGGAGGCGATACCGCGGCTTCCGACGAAGGTCTACTGGGCGAAGGATATCGCGCGCGCGCCAATCGACGCGTGGGTGCCGCGGGTGGTGGCGGATTTGACCGATGATGTCTACTTGACGATTGATCTGGATGGCTTGGATCCTGCGTACGTTCCGGCGACCGGAACACCGGAGCCTGGCGGGCTGGATTGGTTTCAAGTGTTAGCGCTGGTGCGGGCGGTAGCGGCGAGCAAGAGAATTGTGGGGATGGATGTGGTTGAGCTGTTGCCGCAGCCGGGCGATCACGCTTCGGATTTTTTGGCGGCGAAACTTGTGTATAAGTGTCTGGGGTACATTTTGAGTGGCGCGACGAAAGCATGATCGCTCGCCGCAACTAGGGGAACTATGAGCCAGGGAACTATCAACGAGCACAGCATCGAGGTGTTTATTAATCATCCGATCGTTTGGTGGATGATTGTTGGATTGTTGGCGGGGTGGCTGGCGGGAGTGGTGACCCGCGGGCGAGGGTTTGGGTGTTTGGCGGATATTGTCATTGGGCTGGTGGGAGCGGTGATTGGCGGGTGGGTTTTCTCGAAGCTGGGGATTCGGGCTTGGGGGTTCTTTGGGAGTGTGGCTGCGGCTACTGTGGGGGCGGTGCTGTTGGTGGCGGTGGCGCGGTTGTTTTCGGGTGGGGAGAGGGATTAGGTATTCGCACGAGTGTGGGTGAACTGAAAATTTACGGATGACTTTGGGGACGTGCTGAGAGGGTCGTAGGTCATTACGCCCACCCTTCCCAGAAAGTGGTAAGAATGGGAACCCGCAAAAGATAACGGCATCGAACCGTAGAACCGACGGCGTAGCAGGTGAGTGTGTACGGTGTGGTACGATGGAGTGTATACAAAAGGACTGATAAACCTCTTTGAGCAAACCTTCGCTGTGGGCAATTCCGTTGGGCGGGCTGGGCGAGTTTGGCATGAACATGCTGGCCCTGCGTTACGCCGAAGATATATTGGTACTCGACGCTGGGCTGATGTTTCCGGACTCCGAGCTTCTGGGCGTCGACGTGGTGATCCCGGACACGACTTACCTGAAGCAGAACAAGCGCGGAGTGCGCGCGATCGTTCTGACTCACGCGCATGAAGACCATATCGGCGCGGTTCCCTACATCCTGCGGGACCTCAACGTTCCGATCTACGGCACCAAGTTCACCCTGGCGCTGGTGCGCAAAAAGCTGACCGAGCACGGCCTGCTGGACGATGCGGTGTTGCACGAAGTTGCCGCGGGCGGCACATTCGAGGTAGGGCCGTTCAAAGTGGAGTTTATCCACGTCACGCACAGCACCATCGACTGCGTGGCACTGGCGATCCGCACCCCGCTGGGAGTGATCATCCACACCGGCGACTGGAAGATGGATCATACGCCGGTGGACAACAAACCGTTCGATCTGCACGCGTTTGCGCGCTACGGACGGGAGGGAGTGCTGGCGCTATTCAGCGACAGCACCAACGTGGAGCGGCCGGGGTACACGCCGTCGGAACGGGAAGTACGGGTAAGGATTGAGGAGTTGTTTCGCGCGGCGCCGGAAAAAATCGTGGTGTCGTGCTTTGCGAGTTCGATCCACCGGATCCAGCAGGTCATCGATATAGCGCTGGAGACCGGGAAGAAAGTGGGTTTTGTCGGCCGGAGCATGGTCGACAACGTGGAAATCGCGCACGGACTGGGGCAATTGCGGGTGCCGGACGGCAGCGTGGTGCGTCCGCAGGATATTCGCACGTTCGATCCCAAGAAGCTGGTGCTGCTGGCTAGCGGGAGCCAGGCCGAGCCGATGTCCGCGCTGTCGCGCATCGCAGTGGGCAACCACCGGCTGATGGAAATCGCGGAAAACGATACGGTAATTCTGTCGTCGCGGATCATTCCGGGAAACGAGAAGGCCATCTTCCGGATGATCGATCATCTGTTCCGGCGGCAGGTGCTGGTGTATTACGAAAGCGATCGGAGCGCGCCGATTCACGTTTCCGGCCACGCCAGCCAGGAAGAAATGAAAATCCTGCTGCAGCTAGTGCGGCCAAAACACTTCATTCCGATACACGGCGAATACCGGCATTTGTTCCGCCACGCGGCGCTAGCGCAGCGGCTGGGGGTGGTGCCGGGGGAGATATTCCTGCTGGAAAGCGGGCAGCCGATCGAATTCAAGGCGGACGGGACCGCGCACCGGCGCGATCCGGTGCCCGCGGGACGGGTGCTGGTGGATTCGGGTTCACTCGAAGAGATCGAAGAAGTGGTGATCCGCGACCGGCAGAATTTGTCGGAAGACGGTGTAGTAGTGCCAATCATCGCGATTGACAAACACACCGGAAAGCTGGAATCGCCGCCGGAGATCGTGACCCGCGGGTTTCTGCCGTCGGATGACGGCAACGACATCATCGTGAAGGCGCGCGAAGTGATTATGAAAACGATCGAGGGGTCGAACGCCGAAGAAAAAACCGATTGGACGGTGATGAAGGAAAAGATTCGCGTGGACCTGAAGCGTTACCTGAACCGGCAAACCGCCAAGCGGCCCCTGATTCTGCCAGTCATCCTGGAAATCTAGACTCCCGTGCGTCCTGCGCTACGTCCCTTCCGCCCGGAAGATTTGCCGGTGCTGTTGGAGATCGACAAGGCTTGCTATCCACCCGATATCGCCTACTCGCGCCGCGAGCTGGCCGAGTACATGCAGTTCCCCGGCGCGGATTGCCTGCTGGCGGAAACGGCTGGGGCGGTGGTGGCGTTCCTGCTCACTTCGCATCGCGGCAGCGAAGGGCACATCATTACCATTGACGTGCTGGAGCCCTACCGGCGAACGGGTGTGGGCAGCCTGATGCTGGAGGCCGCAGAAAAGCGGTTGGCGGAGCGGGGCGTAACGCTGGCGGTGCTTGAAACGGCGATCAACAATTACTCGGCCATTTCGTTCTGGGAGAAACACGGATATCGTACCCGTGGAATATTGAAGAATTATTACCCCGGCCCGCTGGATGCCTACGCGATGACGAAATCGTTGCGTAGTTCGCGGCAACGATCCAAAGGACCTCAGTCAAAATCCTAAGTCAAAATCCGCACCCTTAAGTGCGAACGGTGCGCCACCCAAGGTCAGATTCAAGAACAGCAAACCCTACACAACCTGGGATGTGGCGCAATGCCGGGGGATCATGCTTGTAGTACTTGCGGGCACACAGGTTGAAAATCTTTATTTACTGGCGAATCGTTCTTGTTATAGTGATTTCGCTTTTGTGTTATCTCCCGATGGGCCTCGCGCGATAGCGCCCGCGCAACCCATTTGTATCGCGGTGCCTTCCCGAACTGCACCGAGGAGCATTGTGTGCGCGCGCTAACCCCAACATCGAATAAGAGATTGAACGAGCTGGTCGGTTTTGTCGGTGCTACGCTGGCCGCGCTGCTGGCGCTCAGCCTGGTGTCGTATTCCCCTCGCGATACCGCCTTCAACGTGGCCGGTCCGGCGCTCGCTGGACATCCGGCGCGCAACTGGATTGGACCGGTAGGCGCGCACATCGCCGACCTGGCGTTTCAGTTGTGCGGGTACGCGGCGTTTTTGTTTCCGATCGCGTTCATGCTGCTGGCGCTGCATTGGCTGCGCAGCCGGCCGATCGAGACACCGGTGGCTAAGGTATTCGGGACGGTCCTGATGTTTCTGGCGCTGCCGGCGGAGATGGCGCTGCTGGCGTTCCCCGAAGTGCGCGGGACGCTGCCGCCTGGCGGATTGCTAGGCGCACTGGGGTCAGGTGCGCTGCGCAGCGCTCTGAATCCGCTGGGGGCGCACCTGGTAGGATCGGCTTGCTTGCTCACCGCGGTATTCCTCACTACCCGATTTTCGTTTGCGGCTACGGCATCGTGGATCAAAGCGCCGATCGGCGAGGACGGGATGATTGGGCGCTGGGTGGAAAAGTGGAAGGACTACCGGGAAGAGCGCGAAGATGCGCGGCTGCGGAAAAAGGTGGACGCGATCAAGGTCGGCGGACGTCCCCCGGCAGCGCCGCAGACGATTGCGCTGCGCAACGATTTGCTGGACAACGATGTGGATGACGACGCGGCTGCTGGACTTTCGAAGACACCCAGCCGCGCGCCCACGGTGATCAAGTTCCATGAGCCGGAGAAAACCGCTGGCAAGCGCGCTGCCCTGCCGGCCAAGAATGCGGAAGGCCGAACTAACTACAAGCTACCTCCGATCACGCTGTTGCATCCTGCGGTGCGCGGGGAGCAGATGGTAGAGGCGGAGCTGAAGGAATGCGCGCGGGCGATCGAGGAGAAGAGCGAGGAGTTCGACGTCAAAGGGCACATCACCCAAATCAATCCTGGGCCGGTGGTGACGACCTACGAATTCAAGCCGGAGGCGGGTATCAAGTACAGTCGAGTGACCGGGCTGGCGGATGATTTGTGTCTGGCGCTAAAAGCGGAATCGCTGTTGATCGAGCGCATCCCGGGAAAATCGACCGTGGGAATCGAGGTGCCTAACCGGCATCGCGAGACGATCACGCTGCGCGAAGTGATCGAGTCGCCGGAATTCAGCAGTACTACGACGAAGTTGGCCCTTCCCCTGGGGAAGGATTTAATTGGGCGGCTGCGGGCCACCGATCTGGCGCTGATGCCGCATTTGTTGATTGCCGGATCGACCGGCACGGGCAAGAGCGTTTTCATTAACGCGCTGATCATGGGGATATTATTTAAGTCCACGCCCGACGAGGTACGCATCGTGCTGGTGGATCCCAAGCGGCTGGAACTGGGGCTGTATGAGGATATCCCGCACTTGTTTACACCGGTGGTCACCGATCCGCGGGTGGCGGCAAACGTTCTGAGGAATGCGGTGCGGGAGATGGAGCGACGGCTAAAGCTGCTGGCGCAACGCTCGGTACGCAATATCGACCAATACAACCGGACGTTCGAGAAGGGCGGCTCGCTATCGTTATTTCCGAACGACGGCGAGGACGAACACAAGCCGCTGCCGTACATCGTGATCGTCATCGACGAGTTGGCGGACTTGATGATGGTGGATACCAACGGCGTCGAGGAATCCATCACCCGCCTAGCACAGATGGCCCGCGCGGTGGGCATTCATCTAATATTGGCCACGCAGAGGCCCTCGGTGGACGTCATCACCGGCTTGATCAAGGCCAATTTCCCTGCGCGCATTTCGTTCCGGGTGGCTACTAAAGTGGATTCGCGCACCATTCTGGATACCAATGGATCGGAATCGCTGCTCGGAAAAGGCGACATGCTGTTCTTGCCGGCGGGGACTTCGCGGCTGCATCGCATTCACGGTCCGTTCGTCACCGAGGACGAAATCACTTCTGTATGCACGTTCTGGCGCGACCAGGCCAAAGCGATTTACAACGAAGAGCTGCTCAAGCCTCCCAAGGATGAAAATGCGGCGGAGGGAGAAGGCAGCGAGACGGGCGAGGGCGGTGGCGAAGAAGTGGACGACGCGCTGTATCAGGATGCGGTGCGGGTAGTGTGCGAGATGGGCCGGGCATCGACGTCGACGTTGCAGCGGCGTCTGCGGGTGGGCTACGGCCGCGCGGCGCGGCTGATCGACTTGATGGAGAAGGACGGCATCGTCGGTCCGCCGGACGGAGCGAAGGCGCGTGAGGTGCTCAAGTCAAAAAGTTGGATGCGTGAATTCGACGATTCGATAAAATGAAGGGCGCGGCGTTGACTCGCCTGCTCGTCACCTTTACAATTTAGGGGCTTTCGGTGCCGAGGTAGCTCATCGGTAGAGCGCGGCCCTGAAAAGGCCGGCGTAGGCAGTTCGATTCTGCCCCTCGGCACCTTCCTTGTGTATCAGTCCGAGCAGGTCCCAATTCCCTTTCGCCACATACGTTGGTCCCTCTGGGCACATCTCGATCTTTTCGACGTGTTCGACCAGGTAGGAGCGCACGTTCGCCGCGTCGCTGGCCAGACAATCGCGAAGGTTCTGGACCTTGGCCAGCATCGTCGCCCGGAGCTCTCTGACGCGCGCACGGACAGAAACCGGGTTCGAAGCCGCTAGGCGCTCGGTGATTGCCCCAATCTCGCGCTCGCGCTCCCTGATGGCCCCTATGACCGCGGGCGAATGAATCCCGCTCGCAAGGTCATCGGTTAGGCGTCCGACCTCTAATTCAAGGTCGCTGACCCGTTGGCGCAGTCGATGCGATTCGTCTCCGGTTGCTTCGAGCGCCCTGATGGTTTCTTCCTGAAAGCGATCGAGGACGTATTCGACCACGGGACCGGCCAGCACCTTCTCGAGCAGGCCACTGAACATGGAAGTTTCCAAAGCGTCGCGGCGCACCCGGATCCGGTTCGAACACGTGCTGCGCTGGTGGTTCATTGGGCAACCGTACGTCTGGGACTTGTGGTTGCGGCCGCGGCCGGCCACGATCTGCATATTCGCGCCACACGAGCTGCAGCGGAGCAGTCCAGAAAAGACATAGGGCGCATTCATCACGCTCGTACGAACCAAGCCAGTGCGCATCCCACCGTAGGTGCGCTTCACGAAATCCATTCGGGCTTGCACCCTGGACCAAAGCTCGTCCGACACGATCCGCAGGTGTGGGCAGTCTGCGCCCTCAATCGGTCGCTCACCTTCTTTCGAGCGGAACGCGCGGCGCCCGGTCCTTGGGTCGCGCACCTTGTGCTGGCGACTCCAAATAACCTTCCCCAGGTACCGCTGGTTATGAATAATCGTTTGTATCGCGGAAATCGCCCACGAGCGCGAGTGTCGCCCCCGCTGAAGCATCGGCGATTCCACACCCTCGGCGTTCAGCCGCTTCGCAATAGTCCGAAGGCTGGCGCCAGAGGCGTACATCTCGAATATGCGCTGGACGACCTCGGCTTGAGGTTCAAAGACCTCCAGCCTCGTTCCGCATCCTTACGGCTGCGGTAGCCGTAACACCTGCCACCTGTGTGCAGGCCGCGGCGGACCAGCCCCTCGAGACCGCGGCGAACACGCTTAGACGTGTCGGCCATAAACAGTTGGTCGATCATCCCGCGAGCCAACACCAGCAGTTGAAACATGTCGTCGCCGCTGTCGATGCCCTGCGTAATAAAACAAATCTTCACGCCAGCGAAGTTCAACCGTTCGCAGAGGTTTAAGACATCGGCCTGCTTGCGGGATAGCCGGCTGGCATCCTCGATGAGCAAGGCGTCGAATGGTCTCTGTTTCGACTCGGCGGCTGCGAGGAGCGCACGTAACCCGTTGCGATCGAGGGTCGCGCCGCTTACTTCCTCATCGGTGTAGACGTGGGCTTCCAGAAACTCCCAGCCGCGCGATTGCGCAAACTCGCGCGACTTCGCCAGTTGGTCCTGGGTCGATAGCGGGTTCTGCTTGTCGGTTGAATAGCGCGCGTACGACGCGCATCGAAGAACGGTGTTAACCATTCTCGCCCTCAGTGCCGCATTCTGCATTGCCTGCAGCTCGCGCGGCAAGCGCATTCTCTTCCCGAATGATCCTTAGGCCGTCACGCACCAGTATCGGAATCAAGACCCGGTCCAGAAATTCCTTCAGATTGGGCTCAATTTCACCCTTTGACGCGGGAACGACACCAAGCATTTTCTTAGAACGCACACCATCGTTTCTGGCGGCGTTCGGACACACTAGAGGTCGCCAATGCAGTGACTCGTCGTCCCGAGATGACAGGATTTTGACAGAACTACGAGTGCTAATCGGTTTATGCTATGCGAGTCGTGAGATCGGTCCCGAGGTCGGCCATGCAAAACAACGAGCGATGGCAGGAATTATGTGAACAAGCCACAATCGATCAAGACCTTGAGAAACTGCTGAGATTCATGTACGAGCAAAATCAACTGCTCGACGAGAAGAGCCCCAGGGCGAGAACGGTCCCCGTCCCCGCCGACAAATCGGTCAAATGAGTCACCGCGCTGTGGCTGGGTTCTTTCCTCTGAGCCTTGCGACAAAACACATATTTACGCCCAGTGTATTCGGTGTTGATTGGCGTCCGTTGTTTCAGTGACTTACAGACGTGAACCTAGCGAGGTTTTTGCCCACACAGGAAAAACTGAAAGCCGGTGCACCGCGCAGTTGAGCGCACCGGCCCAGTTGTTCGGCGTCGTCGCGGTAGCTAAGCTCCGCATCTCGACTGCCCGAAATTTGGCCGCCCGTTCCCAAAACGTCGCGAAAGCGACGCGGAGCGTGCGGGCGGCTCGGTGGCGTTTTCGGAAATCCGCGGCCGCAAGGCCGCCTTGGAAACGAAAACGCTCTGCGCTCCTTCCAAGAGGAAAACTTTGACCGCCCCGGATCTACGTGCGCCGCTTTGGAGCGACGCGGAGTGCACCCAGACGGTCTGGGCGTTCGATTTGGCATCCCACTAGGAATCCGATTAAGGACGCGGTGATTCCAACCTGAACACCCTGCAGTCTTGTGAGGATGGGGAGACGGTGGAGCCGTCACCCACTTAGCGCCACAAAGACCACGTTACACTCTCACCCCAAGAACAAAAGTTTTGGACCTGCTAGGTTAGGAAACGCCGGCTAGGGCCGTACGGGGGACACGCCCAGCAGGTCCGCGGTGTCGCTGGTTGTTGCCTTGAGACAACGAGCACTGAACGCGCCCCTCGGGTTGGGTTTCGGTTGTGACTACAGAACTCCAGTCAACATGGCGATGGAAACGGGGTGACCTGGCTGAATGTCGGTGCGGTACATCAGGCGAATCGCCACGGGTGCGCTCGTAAAATACGCATCGTTGGAGATCGCGAGTTCGAGGCCGCGGGACTGAGTGCCCTGACCAACGTACATATCATCCATGGCGACGAGCAGGATGTAGCTCGCAGCACTGGACGAACCGACAGTGAGATTCTGCGGAATCTGGGTCGAGAGACTCTTCCAAAGATCTGCCGCTCGTTTGCGGCGAGGCAAGAACCGGTGAATGTATTCAGTCGAGTCGAGCAGCAACCGGTAGTGGTGAGGGATACTTTTTATGTTCTCGGCAACTTCCGACCCATCGTCCAGTCGACGCCGATTGCGCTTTCGGCGCGTCTTCAAGTGGCTCATCCTGTTAGCGGAATTCGAAGCCATTGTCGACAAGGAGATGTCGGCCCGGCCACGCCTAAGTAAGGACACACCATGACGACCCAATATCAATCAATGCAATACCCGGTTAAGAGCTGGAAGCCACGCGGTATCTGGGCGTGGCTGCTCACGCTGGTGGCCGTCCTGCTGGCTCTGTGCATGGTGGCGCCTGCCTATTGCATGGCGGTCCCGGTTCAGTTCGTCGTCCCTGGGTTTTTGGGCCTTGATGCCCTGTTGTTTCCTTTGCACCTGCTGGTGGTCACGGTCCTGGCGCTGCTTCTGTGGTGGGTTGCCAAGCCGTCGCGCGCCCGGCTTGCCAGGACGTTTTTCGGGTTCGTGGCGATCTTGACCGCCATTATGGCGCTCACTCCAGCCTTCGCCATGTGGCGGCGTGCACGCCAATTAGGTATCCCGCTCTCCCTCGGCAATTACCTCGAGAACGCAACCCGCATGAATGACGGCCACCCTCCCCAACTCAATCGCAGCGTATCGTACGGCACTGCGAAGGACGGCGCCAACCTGCAACTCGACGTCTGGAGTACTGGACTGCCCAATTCCGGGCCACTCCGCCCGACTGTTGTGTTTGTGCACGGAGGTGGTTGGATTGTGGGAAATCGCAGTGAGCGACCGGACTGGAACCGTTGGCTGAACCAGCTCGGGTACGAAGTGTTCGACGTGGAGTATCGGATGCCGCCTCCAGTACGCTGGCAGGATGAAATCGGCGACGTCAAAGCGGCGGTCGGCTGGCTGGCCGCACGCGCCGCCGACTACCATGTGGACCCCGCCCGCATCAGCATCATGGGGGAGTCTGCAGGTGGAAATCTGGCGCTGCTGGCCGCTTACAGCATGGGGGACCCGGGGCTGCCGGCATCCACCGGTGTGGCGCCAGTGGCGATACGCAGCGTCATCGACCTCTATGGTCCAACCGAGATGGCAAAGTTGTATGACACCACTTCCAGCCCCGGCTTTGTACAGAACTCGGAGAGCACATACGTCGGCGGCATTCCGGAAGAGTTTCCCGATCGTTACCACGCGCTCTCGCCGCTCTACCACATCAATGCACAGACGCCTCCTACGATTGCGTTCCAGGGCACCATGGACCGCCTTGTGCCGATGGAGCAGGCGACCATGCTGGATGAGGCGCTAACGAAAGCCGGCGTCGCCCACGAGCTCTATCTACTGCCCGCCAATGACCACGGCTTCGACATCAACTGGGGAGGCTTCGGCACTCAAATCGCCCGCACGAAGATCCAGGTCTTTCTTCAAAGTCACTGAAGCTAAGACCGGGCAAGGGCCAAACTCGCGGGGCGAAGGAGGAATCTCTGTTCGATTTCCTCACCGCCGATGCCTCTGCAACCCAGATTTTAGGATTCCTAAAACGCAAAGTCCGCCGCTTGGTGGTGCCGTCCCTGGTGAATGCCCATTTCACACTCTCAGGGGCGCCGGAGCAACCACTCCTTGTGTTCTCGGCGGTTCAGGGCGTAATCTTCGAAGCGTAGAAGGGAGAATCATGATACGTCGAGCGTTCGCATCTGGTGTTATCACCTGCGCGGTGTTTTTCTTGGTGTGCCTGGGGTGCCCTCACGCTCAGGTCCCAGCGCCTCACACAAACGTTGATGCCAAGCAACCGGACACGGTGCTGTTTGAACGGGCCATGGGGGCCATGAAGAACTCCAAGTATGTTGCGGCGCGTACCCTGCTGGAAACCCTCATCAACCGCTATCCTGATTCGGATTATGTCCCTAGTGCGAAGCTCTCCATAGGCGATGCCTGGTACGAGCAAGGCGCTTTCCAGCAAGCGGAGGCGGAATATCGGGACTTCATTACATTTTTCCCGACCCGGCCCGGGGCAGCGGAAGCGCAACTGAGGATCGACTCCATCCAAAAAAAGTCAAAAAACTGAGGCCACCTGCAGCCCGGATTTTGGGATTCCTAAAATGGACGCCCGAAAACGGGTAAGCTTGACGGCATAGATCATAAGGGATTACGCATCCTGCTCGTCGTCCACGGCTTCCGGGTTAGTACCGTTGGCAACGGCCAGTCTCCAGAAATGCAGATTCGCGAGCTACGCGAGTACGCAGAACGCCGCGGCTGGACCGTTGCCGGCGAGTACGTTGACCAGGGCATATCCGGTGCAAAGGAAACCCGACCGGAGCTCGACAAGCTCATGGCCGACGCAGGGCGGCGCCGCTTTGACGCCGTGTTGGTCTGGAAGTTCGATCGGTTCGCGCGGTCGGTCACGCACCTGCTTCGCGCGTTGGATACGTTCCGCGCCCTGGGCGTGGAGTTTGTGTCACTTTCGGAGAGCTTGGACACTTCGACGCCGGCGGGACGCATGGTGTTTACCGTCCGGGGCGCTGTCGCCGAGTTAGAGCGCAGCCTCATCGCCGAGAGGGTCCGCGCTGGGCTGCGCAACGGCCGCGCGAAAGGGACGAAGCTTGGGCGGCCGCGCGCGGATGTGGACGCCACAAGGATTTCGGCACTTCGGGCACAGGGGCTTACCTGGGAGAAAATCTGCAAAATGACAGGACTCAGTCGCGGTACGGCCCAAAGATCGCTCCTACCCCCGCCCAAAACTCGGCAATAGGTTTTTGAGCGCGATTGTCAGCAAAATTAGGCATTCAGGTTCGGCCCAAGCCCTGGGCAACGGCTTCATACAACGTCTCGGCCGTGACCTCAACGGTGTGCGTAATCCCCTCCATGTGCTGGATCGCTACGCGACAAGAGCGCAGGGGCATGGAGGTAAAATACCCATTCGCCGTTTGTTCGCCACGTCTCTGCCATGATCCAGGCGGATTTCCAAATCCTATTTTTCGGTCAGCGATAGGCGTTGATGCCAGTGCTCGGGCGGGACGTTAACGCGAAACCGCGGTTGGAGTTTAGTGTCCTTAAATGTCGCGTAGAAATTCTTGAGGTCCCTGAACGCAGCCACCACCGAACTAGGGCCACCCCACCCTTCCCTACACGACGGACAAAACTCCAGAAAGTTGGCATTGGAATCGGGATTACTAACGTCGAAAGTAAACAACGCTCGACATTTGGAGCACGTCACTTCAAACCATTGAAGTTCGCTAACATCGATCAAGGCTAGGGTTTGCATCACGAGTCCGCCTCCGGGACCGTTCATTTACCCCGCTTTCACTCATAATTCAAGGTCTACTTTCGAGTACCGGTGTGAGGATAGGGGGCTCAAACTGGCACTCGTGCCGTAGATTTTAGGATTCCTAAACTGGACGCTATGCGGCAATTCCGATGCTGAATGGAACGATGGGACGCAAGCTACGAGTCACCCCCTCGGCACCTTCCCAGCGTGTACACCCCAGCAAGTCCCAGTTCCCTTTCGCAACTATCGCCGGCCCGTCGGTGTGCAGATCAATCTTTTCAATGTGCTGTGGGCCAGCATTATTCGAAATCCTAAAATGCGGTGCTTCAAGTCAACTTGTGCGTCGGGGCACCGCCAACAACAAAAGGCAAAAGGAAATCCTGTAGCCGCTTAGTTCCGTCGTTCCCGATCTTTTCAAGATGAATCCCCATCAGCGGACCAACCAAGCGAACGACTGTTCCAGTTGCAGTGATCGGTTGCGTGCCGGAAGACAGGAACAGCCGAACGTTCACTCGGGAACCCTGCTCAAACGTTCGAGCGGCTCGAACTAGCAGGCCGTCGAAACTTACGTCGATAGTTTCACCCTCTAGAATGTCCCCGCCCAACGTGACTTGAACGTTGCGGCTCACCGCGACACGCTGAAAGCGGCGCCTCTCGCGCTGGGCCGCACTCTGCGCGACGCGCGATAGATTTAATAGACGCTCGTTGTTTACTGGTTTAAACAGAAGGAAGTTGGCCCCAGCCTGAAATCCACGTCGAACCACATAGGGGTCATCCGTCCCGGTTATCATGATGACCGTCGTCTTTTGGTTGCAGCCTGAAGCACGCATAAGCCGTGTGAGCTCGATCCCATCAGGAGCAGGCATGTTCACGTCGAGAAATACCGCGTCGAATTTCTGCTTGCGCAGGAGTTCGGCGGCCTGGGCACTGTCTTTTGGGATCAAAGCTTCCATACCCGTGGAGTACAGAATGGTCCCAATCAGTTGGCAGATCTCAAGATTGTCATCCACGATGAGAGCAGGTTGCGGCGCGCGGTGCGACACTCTATCCTCCTCTACTGTTCTTGTCCCCGACTGTCACTGACAGCGAAGGAAGGGTACTGCCCCGGCCGGACCATCGCCTATGGCGCGAACGTACCGTTCGACCAGTACAAAAGTCCCCCCTCCTTTTGGAGTGCTTCAATATCCCAACGAAGCTACGGCAATGGACTACATTGCGTCGCTGCACGGTACCGCAACCATGCTTTCTGGAGCAGCCTGACCAAAGAAGCGAACGACTGGTGTCATTGGGGCGCGCTTCCCTCAACGCTCATCCGTTTCGGGATTCCTAAAATCACCAAACCTGACCGCGATCTCGTCATAGCGTTATCGAACGTTTTCACTGGTGTGTTCGAATCAGAGCCGGTCGCTGTGTTCGTCACTCGAATGATTCGCCAGCGGCGGACGAGAAGTTTATCAGCAGCGACCTTTTCCGGCCGTTCCGATTTGCCAGTGGCGAATTTTGCGCCAAGCGTCACGTTGTCATTTTAAATCTCAAGTCACGCGTGTGACTCGCACGGCTCGGTGGCACAACCCGGCTCATCCGTGACGGGATAGCACTGGCCGGTACACAGCGCTCCAATCCTCCAATCGCCAACAGCGAACACGACCTGAATCACCTTACACACTTTGCCGCCGTGGCCGATAATTCACTGACACTGATCAAGCGCCGTGAAGGAAACCGTCGCCAGTGCCGGGCCGGAGATTTCGGCGTTCTTAATTCCGAAGCAGCGCTGATCGGCGCTCGCGCGCAACGCACACGGGGCCACGAAAAGTAAAATCACTTTCATGTTCATCCGCGCTCGTTATCGGGAGACGCTGTTACCGGGTGAGCATACCGCGCATTCTGGAACTACAAATGGTTGGCATCGCAGACAAAAGTGGGAATCTAGTTGTTGAAAAGCGCAAGACGGGAACGCCGTGCGCGTACGGGCAGCGGTGAACACGTTCCCAAGTCGCCACGTCCCAAATGGGACAGAAATCAGGTCTCTCCGGTGCTAAAAGTCAGGTGCTCCACGGGGGCACACATGCTAAACGAGGAAAAGCGGAGCTGGGAAGTGTTTGCCGAACAAGCCTCAAAAGAACAGGACCCCGAGAAGCTGAAGCTTCTCATTGCACAACTGAACAGCGCTCTCGACGAGAAATACGCTCCACGACTCCGACTCAGAGCCGCGGCCTAGTCTTCTACCCGCCCGCACTCTATTACGTCCGGGAGGGCACCCGTCACTGCGCAACCCACAATGAACAGACATCGCCTAGCGTTTGTACTGTAGCTTAGCCCCAAATTGCCGGTCGAGGAACCCATGCAAAATAACGAGCGGTGCCAGGAGTTATGCGTTCAAGCAGCGAAGGAACGGGATGCTCAAAAGTTGTCGAGGCTGATCGAAGAAATCGCCAGCCTCCTCCAAGAGCGAAACGCTCGCCTGCGAGCTAAGCGCGCCGTAGGGATAGCCACACACTAACCTCTCATTTCATCGTTGGACAGCGCCAATTACTCCAAGGTGGTGCGGGGGTTTCTGGGTATTTCTCAAAGCGCGACGAACGCTATGATCGCTCAAGGTGCTTTATGCCCAGTTGGATTGTGAACCGTGGCGAGTGCGATTCAAAAATCACGCACTCGCTCATTGAGTATTCCGGGATATTGAGCTATTTCCTCGCGCTCAAGCCCGAGCTCAAACCGCAAGAGGCCGAGCTGGAGTGACTGCAGTAAGAAGGCGGGTACCAAACTAGTGATCTTAGGTATCAGGCTTGGGCACTGGTCGCCTTACCTAAGGGGAGGTCGATAAGGTCATGAGAAAGGCGCTTACATTCAACGGATTCACGCCTGTCCAAAGTTCGTATGAATCGGGGGCACTTTTGCCTGACGAAGGTTCAGCCGAATCGTTATGCTCAGCAATCAATGGGTTGAGTTCTGGATGGACGGTCGAAGTAGTAAAACTGAGTGGGCAGAGCTACTGGAGGGTTGTTTGGTTAGGAGAATGACGGATGCTTTCCGGCTCGCCCCAGTGCTCCGTTTTGGGAATCCTAGGATCCGTGCGTAGTACTCCGCCGCGGACGATAGACAATGGCGGCGACCAGAAAACCGAGCGAGCAACCGGAAAACAGGATCGTTCCGCACGGGCCGGCCTGGTTCGTAACGTAATATTCTGCTGTGCTCCCATAACTTTTTGCGGGCATGGAGGCGAATAAGGCTACGAGAAGTAGGGAAGCAATCAGAAGCGCGAACCACAGACCACGTCGTCCGTAACCGCACGCGCTCAATGTTGGGAGCAAGACCGCCGCAAAGAGTGCGCCGGCCGTCACGAATTCCATTTTGAAAACCCCAAGCCCTGCTGAGAAAGCAACTCTTCGTTGCTAGTAGCGAATCATCGAGCGGGTAGAGAGCGCACCATCTCGGTTCCGCTGGGAACCCTGGAAAAGAAGGTCTGCCCTCGGAGCACGGCGTCTACCGCTTCGAGCAGTGCGTCGGCGATTTCGGTTTTCGTCACAAAGCCCTGAGCTCCGGCCGATTGCGCGGCTTCGACTATCTGCGCGTCATGATGCATGGACAGCATGAGAATCGACGTCTTCGGGCGAACTGCCCTTATTTTCCTAGCTGCGGTAAGGCCATCCAGCACGGGCATGGCAACGTCCAGTATGACGACATCGGGGTTCAACTGAAGGGCTTTTTGTACGGCATCTTGCCCATTTTCCGCTTCGGCACATACTTCGAAGTATGTTGCGGACGACAGAATAGAGGCAACGCCCTTTCGAACGACCGCGTGATCATCGGCAATCAATATTCGCAGCGGAGCCTCCCTCTGCGGGAAGGCGCCTCCACGAGCACAATTTTGGGGCGGCTCTGAGATATTGCCCATGCCGAGAATCCTGAAGGGCCCAGAATCGCGGCTCAAGGCACGGACGAATTTCGGGCGGCGTGCGTAAAACCGGACGCCGCACTCATCACAATGGAAGGGATATCTGCCGAATGCGCGCAGCGCGGCTCTCTCGTAGATCCCCCGACCGCGCGATCGATGCATCTTCTTGCCGCCACACTTTGGACACGTCATAGAAATTCCGCCGCCGGGCAGTTGCCATCAAAGCAAATTTTCTCCGGTCACATCCGCGAGTCGACGATCTGCGAGAATCAATAGGCCGGACGCGCAACCCGAAAAACAGGGCCGTTGCGCGATCTCGCTAGCCTTGCTACGCCCCAACGTGGATTCGGGAGAGAGAGTGGAGTAGCCCAAAAATCTGGAGCAGCCACACAACCGTAGCGATAACCACCACCGCGTTCAAGATGCTCTTGATTGTTCCCTGCATCGGGATGTAGCGGTTGACCAGCCACAGCAGAACTCCCACTACGATCAGAACCATTACCACTTGAAGTAAAGGCATGTGCTGTTGACTCCTTCTTCCTTCTCCGGTTCCGCCGGAACCAGTACCGCCTGCCCGAAGGAAAGGCCAATTCCCATTTTCCTCTGACAACTCTAGTGACCGAGCGGATCATAGATACAAACTCTCCCGATGGGAATACAGCGCAACGGGTACGCGGGAGCAGATTCCCCGTTACGTTGCTTGGCGGTTTCCTGAGAATGGCACTGCAGAGTCGTTGGCGGGTCGGCAGCAATTGCCATGGTGAAGAGGATGGCTGGGTCACGTTGGCGCTGACCAACCTCATGCGACGGCCGCCAGGTCGTTCCAGCCGCATTTTAGGATTCCTAAATAGACCTTATGCGGCAATTCCGATAGTGAACGGGACGATGGGACGCTGGGTGCAATTCCCACCCTCGGCACCATCCTTGTGAATGAGTCCTAGCGAGTCCCAACTCCCTTTGGCAACGTACGACGGACCGTCCGGGCGAATCCCGCACGCATGGATTCGCCGCGGTGGGTCCGAGTGCCTTTTCATAAATGCGGTCCATCGGTAAAAGTCAGTTGACGCGCGCGGATGGGTAATAGCAGTCCTGTGATACAGCTAGTTCGGTACCCGCCTACACGGTTGCTCGGATACTCTACTTCGCCCGCCCAGAATATTGTTTCCCGTCATGAGAAACGCAGTGAAGGCAGCACTGACAACCGGTGTTCTTTCTCTTCTGATCGATGCGATGCCAACCGCTTCCGAGACTGTTCACACCCGGGTCGCACCGAGCGGCGCGGGAAGTTGGGTTCCAGGTTTTGCGATTCCCTACGCCCACTACGTCAGCACAGCTCCGGAGCCGCTGCGTCTATTCATGGTGGGATCGGGAATGGTTCTCTTCGGCTTCGTGATTCGATGGTGCGGTCCGGTCGCGCGGCCGGCCGTTTCAAAGTAGGACTCACCGCTAATCATAAATCTTGTGTTCGACCGCACGGTATTGCTAGCCTGGCCTGGCAGTCGAGGGTTCACGCTGTGCCAGCATTTGTTGGAAGAACGAAGATCCCGCCAAACGAAGCGCGCACGAAAATGCGTGCCTTTGATGCCCAAGCGTTTCTCGATTCGGCCGGCGTAGCGCGAACAATTGTGGAGTATCGAAAATCACAGAAGCTCTACTCGCAAGGTGATCCCGCCTCGACCGTGTTGTACATTCAAAAGGGCGGTGTAAAAATCTCGGTGGTCAATGAGGTTGGCAGGGAGGCGGTGGTGGCACTTCTCGGGCCGGGCGATTTCTTCGGCGAGGGGTGCTTGGCGGGCGGGCCGGTTCGAATGGGGATAGCGACCGCGATTGCCCCGAGTACCGTGCTGGCTATCGAAAAGAAAGAGATGATGCGCGTGCTACACGAAGAACACAAGCTTTCTGACCGATTCATCGCTTATCTGCTGACCAGGAACATCCGAGTGGAGGAGGACTTAGTCGATCAGCTCTTTAACTCCATCGAGAAACGGCTGGCCCGGGCTCTGTTGCTGCTTGCACGCTATGGCAAGCAAGATCAGCAGCAGAAAAAACTGCCCCCAAAAGTCTCTCAGGAGACGCTGGCGGAAATGGTCGGGACAACGCGTTCCCGGATCAACCTGTTCATGAACAAATTCAGGAAACTGGGCTTCATTCACTACAACAAAAGCGGAATCCAGGTGCATGACTCGCTCCTGAGCGTGGTCCTGCATGATTAAGACTTCTGTTGGGCAGAAAACCGGACATTTCTACTTTGCGTCGACAGAGGGGACACGATTGTCGGGGCTACGCGACGGCGGTACGCAAAACAGAGGCAAATCAAAGACATAGAGAACCCCGGTGTGAAATCGACACCTGGCACCCACTTCGCTTCGCTCAGCGCCCCCATCGTCGATAGATTTGCCTGATGTTCAAGGGAGACTCTACTGGACCGGGGCGAGGAGTTCCCAGATTCGGGCGAGATGATGATCGTCGTGTTCGGCGACAAAATACAAATGGTCTACGAGTCGCATCGGGGTCTTCAAACGCGGGTGGGTAATGGATCGAGCAAATAGTGATGGGTCCAGTTCGTCCACACGCTTTAGCAGGCTTTCTCTTGCCGCGCGGAACTGCAACAGAATCTGCTCGAGTGGGCGCGCGTTGTAGTTGGCTTCATCGGTGTTTCGATTCGTTAAGTCTGCCACGGTGAGTTGGCTGCTGGCCGCCACGTAATCGCCCACTCGGGCCAGCCACAGCGGTTCGAGGTCAAGCAAGTGACCGGCGTGTTCCTGGGCCGACCACTTTTCTTGCGGTTTCCTGCTTAGGATTTGATGAGAACGGCCACGAAGCGTCTCTTCCAGTCTGGCCGGAGTGCCGCGCAGACGTGCGCGCAGGTTCGGAAGCAGTTCCACGGAAAACGAAAACTCAAACTTGCGTTCATACCAGACTGGCACCTGACTCATGGATTCCGCCGATCCGAGAGATAACGTCTGAGGGATAACTTGCAGTAGATAAGATGCGCGGCAGCACCGCACGGCTCACGAATTTCTGCCTTCGGCCCCAACGGGCCCTATTGAGACCAAATCAAGTTCCCGGTGTGGAATGCGCGGTACGCAAAACAAGGCCAAGTCAAAAACGTAGAAAACCCAGGTGTGAAATCGACACCTGGGGCACCCACTGCGCTTCGCTCAGCGCCCCCAAGGGCAGCCGGCGGGCGTTTTAGCTTTGTTGCAATTCAGGGCAAACGATCGGGTGCGAGGCTGCAACCCTTGCGGGGGAAAATGCATTATTCTATTTGGGGGTTGTGTCGATTATGAGGTTACCGCTTCGCGGCGGATAAGGAGACTGGCCGATGAATCGAAACCTGCTGGGAGGGGCGCTAGTCGTGCTGGGGTTGGTGGGTGCGGTGGGGGCGACGGCGGAAGCGAAGCCGCTTCGGATTTTCCTATCGCCATCGTCGACGATATCCAGCGCGGACATCGTCAAGGACCTGAACACCAAGTGCGCCAACGTATCGCTGACCATCGATTCGCGGAGCTCGGACTACATGCTAGAAGCGACGCGCTGGCCCGATCATTATAAGTTTACGCTGTTTCGCAGGGGTGGCGACGCGGTGTTCAGCACGTCGACGCATTTGATGTCGAATTCGGTGAAGGACGTTTGCCACTACGTGAACGCGCACTGAGGCAGACTGCTGGGACTGACGTTTAGCGTGTGCGTTGGCGGGCTGGGCGCTTGATTGTGCTGGCTTCCCCACTGCCCGCCACACTGGGCAGGCCAGAAGTGGCTATGCTCCGGACTTTGGCTGTGCTCCCGGTGGTGGTGGCGGTCGTTGTGCGTGAACGCGCGCTCGCTGGGGCCAGCGGCGTGTTTAGACTTTGGGGTCCGCTCACGAACGGGCTTCCTTCCTCGTAGAAACGCAGCCGGCGGTGAGCGTCTTGGGTGATGCCGATGCGGACGCTCACGCCGATGCGTCCCGCGCGTTTTACGGCGGCGCCTAGCCACAGTGGTCCTCCGGCGCACAAATCCAATCCATCTTGATTGCGATCGATCCAGAATGCGGTGGCTAGGCGTCCGGGCCCGCGGGTGAGTTCCGGCAGTTTGGCCTGGGGGCGGCGCTGCTGCATTAGCTCGATTCCTTGCAGCGGCTCAACCGCGCGAAACAGAATTCCGGCGCCGATTCCCGCTGGTTGGCTGGAAACGTTAAGCATGAAGGTGGTGCCGTAGATGAAGTAGACGTAGGCGTGGCCGCGCTCCAAAAACAGGGCGCGATTGCGGGGCGTGGGACCGCGGAAGGCGTGGCAGGCGGCGTCATCGGGCAGATAGGCTTCGGTTTCCACGATTCGTCCGCTGATCCGGCCTTGGGGCAGGTCGTGAACCAGGGTCTTGCCGATCAGGTAGCGAGCGAGTTCGACTGTGTTGGTTGGGAGCTCATTTCGGCGCAGGCGGCGAATTTCTTTTGGGCGCGGCATCAAGGATTATTTTCTCATAGTTCGATTATTGCCGGATGGTTGGTGGTGCGCTGGCCTTACTCAATCAAAACCAGCTGGCTTGAGTGTGAAGGGTTGGCTCCGACTTTCCCGGACTGAACGCCCACCCTTGCCATCTGCCTTCGCGCAAAAACGGCGCTCGAAAGGACCGAAGCGTCGAACCGTAGAACGAGAGCCTGGCTGTGGCACGCCAACGCTATGGCAGGTAAGAGCGGCGGATGACGGGGCGGAAAAATCTGGCCGGAGTGAGCAAAAGGTGGGGGAAAGCGCGGAAACGGGGGTCGGCCTGTTCTCTTTTGGACAATGGGCGGCTCAAACGGCTTGTCTAGAGGCTGTGGCAAGCGCGAAACTGATAGCGATGAACGCTACGGACTTGCTCCGGCCGGCGTTCGCATCCTGACACTCAAGTAACCTGGAAGGTTTCTAAAATGAGAGATGCGTCTCCGAAGCTGAGCACGGCGGGAAAATCCAAGGCGGGCGGTGCGGCCACGGCGTCCGAACGGCGTGGTGGTCCGCGGATCAATTTCACAGCCACAGCCGAAGTGATCGAACTGACGTCGGGAGCGCATTTCGCGGCGCGAACGACCGACCTGGGCCCCGGGGGATGCTTCGTCGATACGACGCTGCCCTTCCCGGTAGGCGCGTACGTGCGCCTGATCCTGCAAAAGGGCAATTCCAAGCTGGAGACCGGCGGGTCGGTGGTGTATTCGCAGACCGGCTTGGGAATGGGCATCGCGTTCAGCGAGCTGGACCGCAGCCAAAAGCGCGAATTGGATGAATGGCTGGGCGAGATGAGCGGGGACAGGACGCCGACGTACGTGGGCACGGTGACGGTGAAGAAAGCGCCGGCGGCAAATAGCGCGGGGAAAACCACGCTGGCGCGGACGATTCAACTGCTGGTGCGCAAAGGCGTGATCACCGAAACCGAAGCTTCTATTTTGCTGGACGACAACGTCCTGTAGCGAACGTTTTCCGATCGGTGGGTACTCACGAAGCACCGAACGAGGCGTTGCGGTGATTCCGCAACACGCAGGTTGCAAGCACGTCCGGCATCCGAGGTAGAGGGCCTAAATGAAGAAAAAGAAACTGGGCGAGGTACTGCGCGAACGGGGCCACATCAGCCCCGAAGACCTGGCCACAGCGATCAAGGAACAGCAAGGCAAAGTCACCCATTTGGGTGAACTGATGCTGGATCGCGGGCTGGTATCGAAACAGGATTTGGGCGATGCGCTGGCGGAAATAACGCGAGTGCCGTACGTCGATTGCGACACGGTGCAAGGGGATGCCGAAGCGCTAAAGCTGGTGCCCCTGGCGATGGCGCGGCGCGGGTGCGTCCTGCCTTTGGGCCTGGAAGGGCAGCGCTTGGCGGTAGTCCTGGCGGAACCGCAAAACTTGAACCTGCTCGACGAACTGCGCTTTACCACCAGCAAACAAATTATCGCCAACTTTGCTTTCCGAACCGAGATACAAACAGCCATCGACCGTTTGTATGGGGTGAAACCGGTCGAGGTGGAAGAGCAAGAGGCGATAGCCGCGGTGGAACAAGCCGAATCGGATTCGGCAATGGAGTTCATTTCCACCAGCTCACAACAGCGCAATCAGGAAGCCTTGCGCGATATCAAAGCCGAACTGAACGCCAAGAATTCCCCGGCGGTATCGGTGGTGGCGACGATTATCGGAGCGGCGGTAAGCAAGGGCGCGAGCGACATCCACATCGAGCCGCAAACCAACGACACCATCGTGCGGCTGCGGGTGGACGGGCTGCTGCGGGACTTGCAGCGGGTGCCGCGGAGCCTGCAGTTCGCGGTAGTGTCGCGGATTAAAATTCTTGCGGATATGGACATCGCCGAGCGGCGCAACTCGCAAGACGGCCGTTTTCTGGTGAAGACCGCCGGACGCAAGATCGACCTGCGAGTCTCGACGCTACCGACGCAACACGGCGAAAAAGTGGTGATGCGGCTGCTGGAATCGGAAGCTCCGCTGCAGGACTTTTCGAAACTGGGTTTCGCACCGGAAATTTCGGACGGGCTGAAGAAGATGCTGGGGTTTCCCCAGGGAATGATCTTGGTTACCGGTCCGACCGGGGCGGGCAAGAGCACCACCCTGTATTCATCGTTGAACTTCGTGATGAAGCCGTCGCTGAACATTATTACGGTCGAGGATCCGGTAGAGTACGCGGTGCCGGGACTCAACCAAGTACAGGTGAACGTAAAGGCTGGGCTGACCTTTCCCACTTGCCTGCGTTCGATTTTGCGGCAGGACCCCAACGTCATTATGGTGGGCGAAATCCGCGACAAGGAAACCGCGGAAATCGCGCTAAAAGCGGCGCAGACCGGGCATTTGGTGTTATCGACGCTGCACACCAACGACGCGATCGCCGCGGTTACGCGTATTTTGGATCTGGGGATTCCCGCGTTTCAGATCGCCACGGCGCTGACTGGGATTATCGCGCAACGCCTGGTGCGGCGGCTGTGCACCTGCAAGAAAGTAATCGCGGCCACTCCCGAATACACCGAGAAGCTGATCGAGACCGGTTCGGAGCTACTGCCGTTTGAGACGGTGGCGGTGGGCTGCGATCTTTGCGACCACGTTGGTTATCGCGGGCGCATCGGGATTTACGAATTGCTGGTTTTCGACGAGCCGATCCGCAACGCGGTGCGTAACGGCGGGCGAAACGACGAGATCCGCATGTTGGCGCGAGCCAGCGGTATGCGCATGATGCAGGATTATGCGCTGGACAAACTGGCCGCGGGACTCACCACGCTGCAAGAAATTATGCGGGTGATTCCGTTCGAGAAAGTGGAATTGAACAGCTGCACATCGTGCTCTCGGGATCTGGTGTCGGCATTCTCCTTCTGCCCCTACTGCGGGAAAAAACGAAAAGTCGTCGAGACCGCGGAGTCCTCCTCGTCGGCGCCGGCGTCCTCGTCGTCCTCCTCGTCGTCGTCTCGAAAATCCGTTTTGGTGAGCGAAGGAGATTAGTCCATGTCAGGGTCACAAAGCAGCGCGTGGGACCGAGTACGCCAAGTTCCGCGCTATTCCTGCATTTCGAATCTGCACGTCACCTATGAGGGCCGGAGCGACGAAATCGCCACGCGGCCGCCGGACATTAGCGTGCGCGGAATGTTCATCAACACTACCCGCACGTTTCCTCAAGGGGCGGTGCTAAACGTGGACTTCCGGCTGACCCGCACCCAGGTGGAAATCCACACCCGCTGTGAGGTCCGCTACTGCTTGCCGGGGGTGGGAGTGGGGGTTGAATTCGTCCAGCTTACCCCGGAAGTTTTGGCGCATATCGAAGCGGAAATCGGGCTGCCGGAAGAAGTTCCCGCGACGCACGAATAGGGCGACATAAAGCGGGTGTTGGGGGGGCTGGTTTAGGGGTTTATGGAGCGCGCTGGAGGGGGTATAGAACCCAGCAAATTTTTCCGCGCTCCGGAATATATTCCCTTTTTGGGCCATCGCTGAGAACTTCCCAGGGATAGTCCTCTCCGCAAGTAATAGATCACATTACACTTAGATTTTGGCACTGCTTGGCATGGGCCGTGCAGAGCTATTCGGTGGGGGGAGCCATGACTGACCGTCGCGCCGCGAAGCGGTTTGAACTGTATTTGCCTATTCAAGTGTCATTTTCACAGCGGAAGAAGGCTCAATTCTTCAGCGGGTATCTGCGGGATATTTCCTCGCACGGAATCTATTTCCACATGGACAGCGTGGTCACTCCCGGCACCCCGCTGGAACTAACCTTTGCGTTGCCGGTGGAGCGGAGCCAAGGGCAGCATGTGCTGGTGCGCGCGAGCGGCAGGGCCATTCGCACTGAGCCGATCGTTGGGGAAGACGGCGGGTTTTTTGGTGTAGCTGCGGCGCTTGACCGCATCGATTTCGTCCGCCCTGGTCACTCGGTCGCCGCGTAGTTTTTTCTTCGAAATCCAACGGTACATTCTCGTTCGCTCAAAATTATTAGATTCTTGAAATCTTTCTTCCTTGCCGTTGTTCGCTTGTTATCCTTGATCGAAGTACAAGTTCTGCACCCTGAATTGCGACGGGTGCGCCATCCCATCGGCAACTTCAAAAACCACGCCACGCAACTTCCAAAACTAGTCAACAACCCCACACGTGAAACCGACATGTGGGGCACCCACCGTCGACAACAACGTCAACACCAACATCAACCTTCAAGTCACAATCCGCATCCTTAAGTGCCGCGAAGGGTGCCCCACCCAACGGCAACTGCGCGGCAACAGCTACCCCCTACACTCCGACCATCGTTTATTCGAGTTGAGAAGGTTGCGCGATCGCGCGGGAAAGGAAATTTTGGCTAGAGATTCCAGTGGTCGTATTTGTTGGTGGCGGGCGATGCCGGGGCGTTCGAATGCTGCGCCTGTGCGGAGGGGTTGCTCCAGCGGCCGGGAATGGGGTAGGCGCAGGTGGGGCAGGCGCCGGCGCGCAGCTTGTTGCTCTGCACTTCATGCCAGGAGCGGCGGATCAGGACCTCGCTGCACTGGGGGCAGATCGTGTTGCCTGCTCCATTCAAAATGTTGCCTTCGTAGACGTAGTGTAGGCCAGCGTCCAGAGCGATGGCGCGGGCGCGATGGAGGGTTTCGGGTGGGGTTCGCGGCTTGTCCATCAATTTGAAATCGGGATGGAAGGCAGTGAAGTGCAGCGGAACGTCCCGGCCTAGATTTTCGAGCATCCAATCTGCGATCTGGCGGAATTCTTTGGGCGCGTCGTTGAGGGTGGGGATGATCAGGTTGGTGATCTCGAACCACACGTTGGTTTCTTTTTTCAGCCATACTAGGGTTTCCAGGACTGGCTTCAGATGGGTGAGGGTGATGCGGCCGTAGAAATCTTCGGTGAAGGATTTGAGGTCGATGTTGGCGGCGTCCACGTGATCGTAAATATCGTGGAAGGCTTCGTAAGTGATGTAGCCGTTGCTGACCATCACCGTGGGCATGCCTGCTTCGGCGGCGGCGTGGCAGATGTCGATTACGTATTCGCCCCAGATGGTGGGCTCGTTGTAGGTGAAGGCAATCGAGGAGCAGCCGTGTTTGCGGGCGAGGGCCGGGACGTCTTCGGGCGGGAGATGGCTGGAGTGAAGTTGATCGGAGCGGGACTTGGAGATGTCCCAGTTCTGGCAGAAAAAACATCCCATGTTGCAGCCAGCAGTGCCCATGGAAAATACGCGGGTGCCAGGGAGAAAATGATTGAGCGGTTTTTTCTCGATGGGATCGACCTGCAGCGCGGCCGGGGCGGCGTAGCCCAGTGAGTAGAGTTTGCCGCCGTGGTTGGCGCGGATGAAGCAGAACCCGGCTTGGCCATCGCCAATGTGGCAGTGGCGCGGGCAGAGGTAGCAATGGGCTTTGTTGCCCGCCTCGGGCTCCCACCAGTGGGCTTCGTGCAGGGTCGGCGATTTTTGCAGGATCTTTAGGTCGGTCATGGCAGCTTATGCTTGGCTTCTGTTGGGTTCCCTTGCGGTGCCGGCCTTGCGGCGCGCGGTAGCACTTACAGCGTTTGATTCCTGGCGGCGGAACGGAGTTGCTATCGCCGGCCGGATCGTTGGCGTTCTTGTTTTACCCAGGCCAGGAAACGCCGCATTCTTTTTCTCTCCCGCCACATGTAGTCGAAAAATTGTGGCGCGTCCAGGTCCGCGGCCGCCGGTCCGAAAAACGTTTCGAGGCGCCAACGAAGATACGGGCTTCGCCATGGGCGGAGGCGATAGCCTTTGGCGGTGATCCAGTAGTAGCGGATCGCGTTCAGCAAACCTGCGGTTCCCTCTCCGGCGGCGGGCGGCGGGCCGGGCGCGGTGGGTGGCGCGTGAATGCTACAATTCCCTCCCGGACGGCTTATGGAATGATGAACGCAGAAGACCATTATTACAACGCCGTTGATCTATTCGGCGAGGGAAAGTTGGAAGAGGCTGTTGCCGAGTACGCGCGGGCGATCGCGATGAATCCGCAATTTAGCGATGCGTTGCACGGGATGGCCCAGGCCCGGTATGCGATGGAGCAGTTTGACGCGGCCATTGCGGCGGCGGAGCGGATTTTGGAGATCGATCCGGATGACGTGTTGGCGTGGACCACGATTTCCCGGGCGTATCAGAAAAAGGGCATGGTGCCGGAGGCCGAGGCTGCAGGGAGCAAGGCCAAGATTCTGGGATGGAAGCAGACGTTGAAGGACCAAAAGCGTTAGCACGCGGCGCTAAACGGTGACGGCGCAACCGCCTTTTCATAGAATTGGCGTTGCTGGCAGGCTATCCTTCCTGTGCATCGAGATCGGCTCGGCGGGCGGTCCGTTCAGGAACTACCCGTTCCTGAGCCGCCTGTTCCTGTACCGGCGCTTCCCGTGCCATTGTTTCCGGTGCCGCCCGTTCCCGCTCCACCTTTTCCAGTACCAGCAATTCCGGCGCCTCCTGTACCATCGCCACCCGTGTCATTCTTTTTGGCTCCGTCGTTTCCCTTGCCGGCGTTTCCGCCACCACCGTTCCCCTTGTTACCGTCGTCCTGGCCGTCTGGTGGCGAGCCGCCTTTCTTTCCAGCACCCGAATTCGAAGGCGTCGTTCCGTCGGCACATCTTTGCGATTCAGGGTGCGGCTCAATCTACTGAGCGCCCCACCCATGGCGCCGACCAGAAACAAAATGCTGTAGTTGTGAATGGCGAAAGTCAGAGCGACGATCAACGTCAAGCCACATCCCACCAACCACGAGTTTTTGTTCTGCTCACTAACCATAGCACCGGCAAATGGTCTGCCGGACGATGCCCGACGGCAGCCAGGTGTGCACCTGCGAGTGTTTTGATGACTAGCCACGCACCGATATAACTTAGTATCGCGAGATGGCGCTGGACTTGGGCGATCTTAGGAGGGGAGACGGCGAACCCAGATGCGTTCGGTGGCGGGCTTGCCTATGAAGATTTTTTTGTTGGCGCGGTTGGCGATGGTGATGCGGATGGTTTCGTCGTATTCGCGGTCCAGGATGCGCAGGCGGGTGGAGGGGCGGAGGCCCAGTGCGGCTAGAAAATCCAGGAACTTGGGGTCTTTTTCGTAGACGCGGAGAATTTCGTAGGAGGCTCCGGCCGGGGCTTCGGACATTTTTACCGCGCCTAGTTTGCGGCGGAGCTTGGACATTCCGCCGAAGAGCGGGACGCCGTGGGGGCAGCGGCTCTCGCGTCCAAAACGCTGGAGGAGCAGCGTGGCGACTTGGGGGGAGATTCCGTGTTCTAAGTGTTCGGCTTCTTCGTGGGCATGAGACCACTCGACGCCGATCACTTCGGTCAGGAGCTTTTCGGCGAGGCGGTGGCGGAGGACCAGGTGCTGGCCGATCTCGCGGCCGCGCGCGGAGAGCAGAATGCGGCCGTCGCGAGCGACGTGCAGGTAGCCGTCGCGGGCCATGCGTTTTAGCGCGGCAGTGACTGCGGGGGGCGTCACGGCTAAATCTTCGGCGAGGCGCGCGCTGATGGGGATTTGTTCTTCTTGAACGATCTCCCAGATCGCTTTTAGGTAGTCTTCTTGGGAGACGCTGGTTTTTTCGCGGCGCACAAACCTTCCTCAATGATCCAAGGCTAAATCTAAGCGGAATCAGAAACTGCTTTTTTTTTGGGCCGGTGGTCGGCGGAAGGACGCCTCCCACCGGCAACGGCAACTACTCGCGTCAAGAACCCCACACGTGAAATCGACGTGTGGGGCAGCCACTGCCGACTGCAACGGCTAGGGCAAGAAGCTAACCCCTTAACCCGACCGGTGCGACGACAACTCGCGCCTGCTAAGGTCTATATGCCCACCCTTCCCCAACACCGGGAAGAATGGGGCACCGGAAAAGACAACGGCGTAGAACCGTACTCCAAAAACAACACCGAAAAGATAAAGGCGTAGCACCGCACTTCAAAACCTCGACGCCGGAAAAGATAAAGGGTCGAACCATACTTCAAAACTACGCGCCGGGGCTTTGCGAGGCTTCCTCGCGCAAGCTGGCGGCCAGCTCCTGTACTCGGGCTTCGATATCTTCGCAGATGCGCCGGTAGGTTTCCAGATGCTCGCCGTAGGGATCTTCTACGTCCCAGTCTTGGTAGCGGACGTGGGCGAATAGGGATGCGCCGGGAATTCCGGTCATGTTGATAACTAGGTTGGGACGGAAAAGGGTGGCGTCGCTCAGGCCTTTGGAGAATTGGGCGTCGATGTGGATTCCCTTTTCTAGCAGGACCAGCCTGGTGGGCTCGACTACACGGCCAAACGGCGAAATTCCGGCGCTAGCTGGGTCGATGATGTCGGCGGCATCGCGGCGCGCCAGAGCTTCGGCCATTTGGCTGCGGCAGGTATTGCCGACGCAAACGAAAAGGACCTTCAGGCGCGGCGGCGTCGCCGGGACTTCGCCAGGATCGGGTGCGACCGATTTATTTTGCTGCGGAGATGGTTTTTTGTGCGGCATTTGTTTTCGATCAGCCTCGGGGCAGGCGCCAATCGGCGGCGACTCGCGCCGTTTCCAATTCGCGCGAATTGCTTAAAGGAGCGGTTTCGCTGTTCTGGCACATTGCTAGGAAATGTTGGTGGACCACGCTTTCTCGGGTTAGTTCTGGGTGGAAGGTGGCGGCTAGGATGCGGCCTTGTTCGACTAGCACCGGGCGGCCTGCGTCTTGCGCCAGAATTTTCACGTCAGTGCCTACTGATTCGATAATTGGGGCGCGGATGAAAACCATTTCGATGGGCTCGTCGCGGAGCGTCGATTGTCCGCGATGGACGTGGCTGGCTAGCTGGCGGCCGTAGCCGTTGCGCTCGACGGAAACATCTAGGAATCCCAGGGATTCCTGGACTGGGCTGCGAACCTCGCGCGCGAGGAGGATCACCCCGGCACAAGTGCCGAAAAACGCTCCGCCGTCTTTCGAGAATTTCTGGATGGCCGGGAGTAAACCCTCTTCCTTTAGGATTTTTAGGTGGGTGGTGCTTTCGCCGCCGGGGAGGATCAGGCCGGCGATGCCGTCCATGTCGGCGGGAGTTTTGACTAGGGAGTGCTTCACACCTAAGCGGTGTAAGACTTCGGCGTGGGCGTCGTAATCTCCCTGAATGGCTAGGACTCCGATTTTCATTTGGTCATCCATGTAGATCAATGTAAATCCCGTTTCGTCGGATCAAGTCGGACCGAGGGTCAAGAACCCTACCCGTGAAACCGACGTTCTGGGTACCCACCGGCGACATCAACGGCTAGGGTCAAGAACCCCACACGTGAAACCGACGTGTGGGGCACCCACCAGCAACGTCAACGGCTTGAGTCAAAACCCACAGTAAGAGCGACGTATGAGCTCGCACCTTCCACTGCTAAGGTCACAACGCCCACCCATCCCCAACACCGGGAAGAATGGGGCGCCCGGAAAAGATAACGGCGTAGAACCGTACCTCAAAAACGACGCCGAAAAGATAACGGCGTCGAACCGTCGGGCCGCACTGCAACTGCCGCTTACCAGCCGCGGGTCTGGAGCAGTTCCTTTGGATCTAGTTGGCGGACGTCGATTCCTTTCATTGCTTCGCCTAGGTCTTCGGATGCTTCTAGGACGGCTTGGGGATCGTTGGCGTGGGTGGTGGCCTTCACTATGGCGCGTGCGCGCTTGGCTGGGTCGTCGGACTTAAAGATTCCCGAGCCTACGAACACTGCTTCGGCACCCAACTGCACAACCAGCGCGGCGTCGGCCGGCGTGGCGATTCCGCCCGCGGAAAAATTGGGGACCGGAAGCTTGCCGTGCTTGGCGACCCAATGCACCAACTCGAACGGGGCACCCAATTCCTTGGCTTCGTGAACTAGCTCTTCTTCGCCCATGGTTTTCAACTTGCGCATCTGGCCTACGATGGCGCGCATGTGGCGGACCGCTTCGACGATGTTACCGGAGCCGGCCTCGCCCTTGGTGCGGATCATAGACGCGCCTTCGGCGATGCGGCGCAGAGCTTCGCCCAGGTTGCGGGCGCCGCAAACGAAAGGCACTTTGTAACCGTGCTTCCAGATGTGGTGTTCTTCGTCCGCGGGGGTGAGCACTTCGCTTTCGTCGATGAAGTCGACTTCCAGCGCTTGCAGCACCTGCGCTTCGGCGAAATGCCCGATGCGCGCTTTGGCCATCACCGGAATGGATACGGTGTTCATGATTTCGCGGATGATGCGGGGAGCGGCCATGCGCGCCACTCCTCCGTCCTTGCGAATATCCGAGGGTACGCGCTCGAGTGCCATCACCGCGCACGCCCCCGCATCTTCGGCGATTTTGGCCTGCTCGGCATTGGTCACGTCCATAATCACGCCGCCCTTGAGCATCTCGGCCAGTCCTACCTTCACGCGCCAGCTACTATCGTTAAACGTTTCCATTGTTTCCTCCCGACAAAATTAGAATCTCGGATTCTGGATCTTTTAATTCCTTTTCTGGACCACGCGCGTCCTTCACGGTTTGAATCGCGCCGGATCCACTTCTACAAATCGTCCCTGGCCTCGCGCCAATACTTGCCCCGCGGTATTGCGGATTTCGCATACGTGGTGCAAGTTGCGGCCGTCTTTCTTCACTTCGAAAGCTTCCACCACCAAGTCCTGTTCGACGCGCATGGGGCGCAAATATTCGACTTGCAGTTCGGCGGTTACCGCGTGGACTTGGCGCAAGCGGTTGACCTTGCCCATGGCTTCGTCGATGACCAGGGCGATGATGCCGCCGTGAACCCATCCTCCGGAGCCTTGATACTCCGTGGGTATACGAAAATGGCCGCGAATGCGTTTGGTTTGGTCATCCTGCTCGAACACCAGGCGCATTCCACGCGGATTCGCGCCCCCGCAACCGAAACACGGATTTGCGGGATTGGGTTCGAGGCGCATTAGACCAGGGCCACCCGGTTGGGCTCTTCCCGCCGCGTCCCGCGCCAGCGCTTGCTCAGCTCGGCCTCCAACAAATTCGCGAGAATGCCTAAGCCGCGTGCGATCTTTTTTTCGTCGAGTGCGGCAAATCCCAAGCGAATCGTGTTCAGCGCGGGATTCTGCGTGTAGAAGTGGCGGCCGGGCATGAAGAGCACGCCGCGCTCGCGCGCGTGGATCAGGAGTTCGCCGGAATCCATCCCCACCGGCAGCGTGGCCCAGACGGACATCCCGCCCTCGGGCCGCACCCAGCTCACTTCCTCGGGCATATGCTTATCGAGAGCTTCTTCCATCGCTTCCAAGCGGCTCCGATACACCTTACGCATCTTGGTGAGGTGGCGGGCGAGCAGTCCGCGGCGGACAAATTCGGCGAAGGTGGCCTGGGAAAACTGATCGGTGTGCAGGTCAGTGGACTGCTTCACCAATCGCAGGCGCTCGATGGCGCTTGCGGGGCCCGCGCACCAACCCACACGGAGGCCAGGAAACGAAATTTTGGAGAAAGAGTCGATGTGAATGACCACGCCAGCACGGTCCAGAGCTTTGAGCGACGGGATGGCGCTGCCGCGCAAGCGCAGCCGCGAATAAATATGATCTTCGATGATGGGCACCTGGTAGCGCGCGGCGATCTCCAGCATGCGCCGCCGGGCAGCCAGGGGAATGGTGGTGCCGGTAGGATTCTGAAAGTCCGGTGTGACTACCATCATCTTGACGCGATTCTGCATGAGCATGGCTTCCAGCGCGTCGACGTCGAGGCCTGGCGCGCGGCCATCCTGCGATTCGGTTTGGACCGGAACGGCGAGGCAGCGCACGCGAGCGGCGGCAAAGATGGCGATGGCGCCTGGATACGCGGGATTTTCGAGGATTACGGAATCGCCTGGCCGAAGAATCGCTTTGCAGAGCAGATCGAGGGCCTGCTGGCATCCGTCGGTGATCAGTAGTTGTTCGGGCTTCACGGGCATGCCTTCCGCCGCGAGCATCACTGCGATTTCTTTTTTGAGTGGCTCATAGCCGTCGGAATTTCCGAGCTGCAGGATGGTGCGTCCGTCGGCGCGGAGCACGGCGTTCGCGCAGCGGCGGACCTCTTCGACCGGAAAAAATTCTTCGGGCGGCCGCGCGGTGACGAAGGCGATGGTGTCGCGGGGGACGTCTGGTGTGAGGCGGCTCAGTCCGGTTTCGCCGCGTTCGTCGGCGAAGAGTGATTCCCAGCGCACGCCGCCATTTTCGCCGTTGAAGCCATGCGGGCGGACCGGCGGAGTGAAGGGGCGTGGCGCGGAGTCTCCGCAGATAAAGGTGCCGCGGCCGACGTGCCCTTCGATCAGGCCTTCGGATTCCAGTTCGGCGTAGGCGTTGGCGACGGTGGTGCGGTGAACGCCGAGCTGCTGGGCCAATTCGCGGCTGGCAGGAATGCGATCGCCCAGGCGCAATTCGCCGGAATGGACCAAGGCACGAAGCTGGTCGCGGAGCTGGATGTAGAGGGGAATGCGGCTTTCGGTCTGAAGTTGGAGGGCCAGCATTGTCTCTCCCCGGAGGCCAATATAACGCTCTAATTATGGAGGTAAAGAGCCAAATTGGCTAGTACCACAGAAGTGGGAGGTCCGATGTTAGAAGTCAGAAATTCAAAGGCTTGGCCCCACGGCTGCTGGAGATTGTGCTCGCATTTTCGTTGAAGGCCGGTGAGCAGGACAGAAACAGCTGCTTGGCGGAGGCCAAGCAGTCGTGCTCGTGCTTCGGGGCCAGGAATTGTTGAATGCTTGGGGCCGCCACCGCCAAGAATGGCGGTGCCACAACGGCGGTGCTACACCGGCGCTACTGGGAGTTCTTTTCGCCGAGGCGGCGCATGCGCTCTTGGAGCTTTTTGCGCAGGCCAGCTGGGGCGTTGGGGTTGAAGGCGACCAGGTACCACAGGGGCTGGGTGCGGTCGCGGCTTAGGCGCGTTAGCGTGGCGGCGTCGCTATTGGGATGCCGGGCGATATTTTCGCGGATCGCGGCATAAGGGTGCTTGGAAAGGCGGCCGAGAGTGCGCGAAGTGACTTTGGGGTGCTCGCTGATCAAGCGCAGGAGGTAGTAGTCCTCTTTGGGCGCCTGCCTGGAAAGGGCGTCCAACATTTCGGGTTTCACCTCCGCGCTTAGCACGGTGCTCACCTTCTCGTCCCATCCCGCGGTGATGTGGTTCAATTCCTGCGTGCGCGCGTGGATGAGTTGCTCGAGCACGCGGCGCTCCTGCTCCAGCCGGTTGGGTGGTAGGGCGCTGCGTTCGACCGAGTCCAGCACCCGCAACAAATGCTGCCGTTCCCCAAAAACGATCTGGGTGGTGCGCACGCTCTTGCCTTTAGTGGAATGCCGAACTAGATCGGACCGCCTCATGAATCCCCTCTTTCGGTTAAGTGACCGGGACGGATTATGTAACTCGCGGCGCGCACAGTAAAGGAAACGCGAGGCGAGGTGTTCCGTTGCGAGCAACAGATGGTTCTAGAACTACCTCGAACGCGCACGCGCTGTCAACGGTTCGATGCCGCACTTCGCCGGGCCGATTCATCCGACGTTGGCATGTTGTTCAAGAACTTCGTCGCTGACCACGGTGAAATGGGTGAGATTGGCGGCGCCGAAGGAGGTAGTGATGGCTACGTCGGAAGCGTCGCGGCCGGTACCGATCAGCACCCGGCCGATGCGCGGATAGTTGTGGCGGGCGTCGCAAGTCCACCAGCGATGATCGAGGTAGACCTCAAACCAAGCGCTGAAATCCATTGGGGTGGGACACGCCGGGATGCCGATATCACCCAAATAGCCGGTGGCGTAACGCGCCGGAATATTTAGAGCGCGGCACATAGTGATCGCGAGGTGCTGAAAATCGCGGCACACGCCGACCCGTTCGGTGAAAACATCGAGCGCCGATTTGGAAGGGCGAGCGAATTGATAGCCAAACGTCACTTTGTTGTGCACCCAATCACATACCGCTTGCACGCGAGACCATCCTGGGGCGTATTCGGAAAACAGTTCCCAGGCAATCGCGGCGAAGCGATCGACCTCGCAGTAGCGGCTGCTGAGCAGATAGCGCAGAACGTCATTGGGCAAATCTTGTACCTGAACTTGCTGGGCATTGAAGGGGACGGCGTCCGGATCGCCAGTATCGCGAATCAGGGTCGAGCCGCTGAGGCGCAGAGCTCCGGGTTGGGCGAAAAAGCGGGCGCAGCGATTGCCGAAGGTATCGATGTACACGGTGCAATCGTACTGCGGCTCCACGTGCACTTCATCGGGCTCCAGCAGATCGCCCTCGCGCGAGGGATGGACGTTGAGCATGGCCACGATCGCTACCGCCGCGGGAATATCGAAATGAATGTCGTAGCCTAAGCGGATCAGCATCGTTGCGTCCCACCTTTTGGCGCCTCCAGCGGGCTGCCGGACGGTATTGCAAACGGGCCGAGTTGCATGCCCCGTCACTCGAGGGAACTTCGCGGAAAGATGGCTTGGAAATTCAATCGCAGGCCATCTGCCCTCACAGCGGTGGGTGAATAGTATCATTGGGAGGGGCCTGCTGGCAGCACGGCGGTGCTTGGCCGAAAATTCCTGAGGGGAGAGCGAATGTCTGCATTCGACGATCATCGGGACGAACTGGAGCATTACGAAACCATGATGGGGACGCACCGCGGGAGGCTGGCGGTGTCGTTGGATCTGGTGACTAACGCGCTGGTGTTGGTGGGACAGCACGGGGTTTACTGCCGGGGCGCGTCGGGCGGGGATAAACCGGCGATGGATATTCGGTTGATTAGTGAGGAGCTGGGGAAGGCGAAAGAACTGATACAGAATGTTATGGAGGGATTGCGGGCGGAGCGAGAGGGGCGGGGACGGCCGAACTGACGGTTCGTGTGCGCTGAAAGGCTTTCGTTACCGGTATGCACTAAGGTCAAAACACTGCGGGTAGACTCGACGCCTGGGAAGGGGCTTTCTACTGCTTAGTCTGAACGCCCACCCTTCCCGTCTGCCTTTGCGCAAAAGCGGCACTGGGCAGACCGGGAAGAGTGGCGCACCCCGAAAGATAAAGGCGTCGAACCCTAAAGCGTAACTCAAGAACCCCACACCTAAATTCAACGTGTGGGCACCCACCTTCCACTGCTCACGTCAAAACATCCACTGTTGCCTTCCCTGCTTAGGTTGCGCGGGCGGTTAAGAAGGGATTCGATTGTTTTTCTTCGCCGATGGTGGTGGATCCGCCGTGGCCCGGGATTACTAGGGTTTCTTCGGGGAGCACCAGGAGTTTTTCGCGGATGGAGCGGATGATGTCGGGAAATGATCCGCCCCACAGGTCCGTTCTACCGATACTTCCTGCAAACAATGTGTCGCCGGCGATCAGGCGCGGCGCTTTGTGTTCTGGCGTTCGTAGATCAGCTGCGTGGGCCGCGGCTGTCGTGTTGGTAGCTCCAGCACCGGGGGTGGACGCAGGCGCGGCTGCGCGGCCGGCCGGGCGCGTGTCTGGAATCCAAAGGCTGATGCTGCCGGGGGTATGGCCGGGGGTGTGCAGCACGCGGGCTTGAAAATGGCCCCAGCGGAGAGTGTCGCCGTCGCGCAGGAATGATTCTATGGTGGTGAGCGCGGGGACTGGCACGCCCAGCCATTGAGCTTGCCGAGCCAGGTTGCGGTAGAGCTCCATATCGCTTTCGTGGATCAGCACTGGCGCGCCGGTTACTTGATGCAAGCGGGCCAGGCCGCCGACGTGATCGATGTGAGTGTGGGTGCTGGCGATGGCGCGGACTTTGAGTTGGTGGCGGGCGAGGAGGGCCAGGATTTGGTCCACGTCGTCGCCGGGATCGATCACCAACGCTTCGCGCGTTTGCGGATCGCCGAGGATCGAGCAATTGCACTGCAGCATGCCGACCGGGATGATTTCGTGAATGAGCGCTTGAGTCATAGCGATTCGAGTATAGCAGCGAAACCTTTGCTACCATGGGGAGGCGGACGCTGTTCAGGCAGCAGGGGAATGGAAAAATCGGCCCATGTTTGAAACGCCATTACGCGCGGCGCACGAACGTGGCGGCGCGACGCTGGGAACTTACTTGGGATGTGTGCTGCCCGAGCGCTTCACGGATTTTTCCAGCGAATATCGCCACGCCCGCGATGGCGTTGCGCTGCTGGATACCAATTGGTATGCACTCGCCGCGTTTCAAGGGCCAGACCGCTCGCGTTACCTGAACGCGGTTCTCAGCGACAACATTGCGGCGCTGAAAGATGGGCAGGGATGCCTGGCGCTGCTGCTGAATCCGCAGGGCCACGTGCTCGCGGAGCTGGAGTGCTACGCGCTGGCGGATCAAATCTACGTCCGTTCGGCAGCGGAGGTGCGCGAACGGACCCATGCCACACTGGAGCGGTTCATCATCATGGACGATGTTACGTTGGTGGACCGGTCCATGGAAGATGGCAGCATCGCGCTGGAAGGACCGCGCGCTGGTGAAGTGATCGCTAAACTGTGCGGCGCGCCTGCGGGGTACGCTTCGGCGGAGGAGATGCCGGAATTTGCGAACGTCGCGGTGAGCATCAACACGCATCACTGCCGGCTGATCCGGCGATCGCATTTTGGGTCGAGTGGTTTCGAGCTGGTATCTCCCCGCGCTGCTCTTCCCGCGCTTTGGCAGGGTTTGCGCGATGCCGCGCACGCCTGCGGAGGAGGTCCGGTGGGCTACGCGGCGCTGGAATCGCTAAGGATTCAGGCGGGAGTGAAATGCTTCGGGCCGGATTTTGACGATTCGGTGATCCCGCAGGAAGCAGGGCTGGAGACGACGCACATCAGTTTTTCTAAGGGATGTTATACCGGGCAAGAAATTGTGGAGCGGGTGCGGTCCCGCGGGCACGTCAACCGGCGGCTGGTGGGACTGGAATTCGATACCCGAACGCCGCCCGCGCATGGGGCCAAGCTCGCGGCGGAGGGGAAAGAAGTGGGACAGGTGACCAGTTCGGCGTTTTCACCGGCGCTGGCGCGGGTGATTGGGCTCGGGTACGTGCGTCGGGAACACAGCGCGCCCGGCAGCGTGCTAGAGTGTGCGGGGGAAGCGGCGCGGGTGGTGACGCTGCCGTTTGAACCCACGCGACGGTAAAAGCTAAGACTGGGGCTTGGACTTGCGATTGTGCTCGCGTTTTTTGACGGTGCGAGTTCGTGAGGTTGTCGGGCCCCGCCGCCAGGAATGGCTGGGCCCCGGCGGCGCGGCGGTAAAGCTTTAACGGCGGTTGGCTTGTGCGCGTGCTCACGCGGTCGAATTCGATTTAAGTTTCAATTCTCACAACCAGAATGGGATGCGCCGCTGGCCGCCCTCGAAACGCCCCCCTTCCCAAAACCAGGGAAGAGTGGGGCACCCAAAAAGCAGGGAAGCGTGAACCACGTCAAAATCAAAAACACCCAGTTGGGCCACAACCGCACGGCACTAGCACGTGCTGCTCGAATTAGACTGTTGCGAATCTCCTCCTAGAAGATGGTCACTCTTACGTGCAGGAATTTTTTGGGGTTTTGGCGAAAATCGCCCAGGAGTTGACGCAGATCTCCGGTGGCGCCGGTCAAATTATCGTAAAGCTGCTTGTCGGTGAAAAATTTCCCCATGGTGCCCTGATCGGAATTGAGTTTGGCGGTGGCGTCGCGGACATTGGCGGTGGCGTCGCGCATGTTGTTGAAGACCGCATCGTCGTTGGCCAATTTTCCAAGGGTACCTTTGCCTTGGCGAACATCGCCCAGAACGCCGTTGCCATTATCGAGGAACTGTTTGGCGCTGTCGTACGCTGCGGGATCGTAAACCAACTTACCGAGGGTCCCCTTCTGGTCGTGGACGGCGGCGATAATATCCTGGGCATTGCCCATGGTGGCGTCGACTTTCTGATAGAGTTCATCGCTGGCCACGAGTTTCCCTACCGATCCCTTCCCCGCTTGGATGTCCGCGACTAGGTTCTGCAGCCGCTGGGTGGTGGCGTTCAAATTATTGTAGAGCGCCGGATCAGTGAGCAGCTTGCCCACCGTGCCGCGGCCCCGTTGCACGTCCTTGACCATGGTGGCCACCGAGTCCGATAGCTCCTTCAGGTTTTCCTCCAGCTCCACGCCGCGCTCGGCCATCTGCTTCATCGACGCTTTCTCGGAGCCTTGCACTTCTCCTCCCGACGGAATCGGCTGCCCGCCCAGACTGCGCGAGATGGTAACGTAGCGGTTGCCGAGCAGACCTTCAGTAATCAGAGACGCGCTGGAGCCGGTGCGGATGTCTTCGGAAAATTTGCGGTTGATCCGTAGCACCAGACGGATGTTGTGCATTGGGTCGGGCGGCTGCGGGGTGAGCTGGATGGAATCGACGTTGCCGACGTCCACACCGTCCAGGCGCACCGGTGCGCCCTCTTGCAAGCCCTCCACTTCGGGCAGGAAGGTGATCAGCCGGTATTTCGGTCCGAGAAATCCGGCGCCGGTAACGTAGAAGACAGCGAGAGTAATGATGAAGAGTCCTGCTAGAACGAACAAGCCGACTCGGAGCTCGGTCCACGTCAGTTGTTTGCGTTGCGCCATTTGCCTGCTCTCCTCGCGAACGGAAGTTTTGCTGTTATTCCGCAGATGCCAAAAATTGTTTCAGGTACGGGTCGTTGGTTTTGAGAAACTTTTCCGGAGCACCTTCAAAATAAATCTCGCCATCGCGCAGCAGAAGCAGGTTGGTGACGGCCGCGACGCCCGGGACGGTAGCGGAGGATTTCCGTTCCGCGCCGGCGCGAACTTCAGTGCCAATGCCGATTTCTGGGCCGGGGCGATTGCCCAACGATGGTTCACCTCGCACCCCTATCTCGGGACCGGGACGAATACCGATCGCCGGCATAGTCCGTTGACCGCCTTCGGAGTCTGGCCGATTGCCAATCGTCGGGCGGGCGCGCTCACCGATTTCCGGGCCTGGGCGAATGCCGGTGGTTGGGCCGGCCCGCTCGCCAATTTCGGGGCGCGGACGATGGCCGATGCCGGGTACGCTGTTGGCCCCCAGTTCGGGAGCGGGACTCGGGGGAAAAACGCGCGGTGCACCATTTGTGGAATTCAGCACGGCGCCGCCCGCAGCGTTGTCGAAATGATAGTTCGACAATCCAAAGGCGTCCTGAAGGCGATGGGTGGCGAGCAGCGAGGTAACTCCGAGCAGGTCGCGCAAGCGCAGGATCAGAAGAATGATGGTCTGGGAGGTGACCGGGTCGAGGCCGGCGGTGGGAGAATCGTAGAAGACCATCGGCGGACGGCCGATCAGCGCGCGGGCGATCGAAACGCGCCGGCGCATTCCGCCGGAAAGTTCCGCGGGAAAGCGATCGATGGAATGCTCCATCTCGACAAATTCCAGCGCTTCTTTTACGCGGGCGGTCACTTCCTCGTCGGGAAAATTCTCCTCGTTCAGGCGGAAGGCGACGTTGTCGCGGACATCGATGGCGTCGAAGAGCGCTCCTTCTTGAAATACGAACCCGATGTTGCGGCGAAAATCGAGGAGCTCCACTTCGGTTGAGGCGATGATGTCCCGGTCCATGACGCGAATTCTTCCGGAATCGGGGCGGATCAATCCCGCAGCGAGCTTCATGATCGAGGTTTTGCCCGCGCCGCTTTCACCGAGAAGGATCTTGGTTTCACCGGGCATCACGTTGAAAGAGACACCGCGCAGCACGTTCGTGGAGCCGTACCCCAGGCGAACATCTTCGAAGGAAACCAGCGGCTCGGCCGCGTTCGGAGGCGTCACTGGGTCCCGCTCCATAACGGGTAGAACTCGGTGAGTCGCGCCCCGCAAGGGCGCGGGAGTGGATGAGTAATCACTCCCGCGATTATAGACGCAAACGACCGAGAGGATTACACCGTTTGCACGGGGCGGCGAAAACCATCTGCGGAAAATAGGGGGGCTATTTGCGGAAAATGAAGAGGAGCAAGCGCGAGATTACCGCGTCGGACATAATGATTGAGACTGAGGCGACCACCGTCGCGGAGGTGGTCGCGCGGCCAACCCCTTGTGTGCCGCCACGGACGTTAAGACCCTGGTAGCAGGCTACCGTCGAGAGGATCAAGCCGTAGAACAGCGGCTTGACCATTCCTTGCACCAGGTCGCCGAAGGCCAGAGCGTCGATCGCTCGCGACCAGAACTGCACCGCGCCGAGCTGCAGGGTGAAGTGCGCCACGATGAATCCGCCGACCAACCCTACGAAATCCGAGACGGCGGTGAGTAGCGGCAGCATCAGAATGCTGGCGACCACCCGCGGCGTTACCAGCTTACGGATGGGATCGGTCCCGAGGGCGCGCATGGCGTCGATTTGTTCGGTGACCACCATCGATCCTAGTTCCGAGGCGATGGCGGAGCCGTTACGTCCGGTTACCAGCAGCGCGGCAATTACCGGACCCAACTCGCGAACCAGCGCCAGTGAAACAGCGTCGCCAGTGAGTGCGGTCTCCCCGAAGCGCTCGAATTGGGAGGAGGTTTGCAACACCATCACCACGCCGATGAAAAATCCGGTGAGGGTGACGATCGGCACCGAGCCCACGCCGATCAGGTCCATTTGTGCGAGTAAATCGCTAACGTAAAACGGCGGGGTGAAAACATTGGCGATGGCGCGGGCAACCAGATAAACGTAGTCCTGGAACGAAAGTAACTTGTCCTTGAAGAAGTCGGAGGCCTTGTTGAGGCGCGACAGGACTGGGTCTTCCGGGCCTTCTTCCGGCACGTTTAGGATCGACGTCACTCAGCCGCCTTGTGGGAAACTCGTTGAGCGTAACGTCCGAAGCATCCGGCGTCAAGCAATCGGAACGAGCGGGATGATGATAAAAAACCAATTCCGGGGTCCGTTGCTTTACGGCTCGGTGAGCCTCCGGTACAATCTCTCGTTTGCATGTTGCGTGCGGGAGAATCCGAGACGATGCTGCGGTTTGTTACGGCGGGCGAGTCACACGGGCAGGCGCTGCTGACCTGGATTTCCGGGCTGCCTGCGGGTGTGCCGATCGATCTGGAATTTGTGAACCGGGAGTTGCATCGCAGGCAATTGGGATTTGGGCGCGGCGGGCGGCAGAAAATCGAGAAGGATCAGGCGGATATTCTGGGCGGGGTGCGGCACGGGCACACCATTGGAGCGCCCATCGCGATCCGCATCGAAAACCGCGATTGGGCCAACTGGCAAAAGGCGCTGCCAGTCGAGGAGTTGCAGGGAGAAGACGACGCGCCGCGTCACTTGACCGCACCGCGCCCGGGACACGCGGATTTGGCGGGAGCGCTAAAATTCGATCTGCACGATGCGCGCTACATTCTGGAACGCGCTTCCGCGCGCGAGACCGCGGCACGGGTAGCGGCTGGAGCGGTGGCGAAACTATTGCTGCGACCTTTCGGGATCGAAATTCTGAGCCATACCGTCGCGGTCGGGCACGTGCGGCTGGAGCGCGCCGCGACGTGGGAAGAAATCGTGCAGGCATGCGAGAATCTGGAGTTGCCGCTGCGCTGCGTGGACGCGGAAACCGAAGCGAGAATGAAGGCGGAGGTCGAGCAGGCGCACCGGGCGGGCGATACGGTAGGCGGGGTCTTCGAAGTGGTTGCGCACAAAGTGCCGGCAGGGCTGGGCAGCCACGTGCAATGGGACGAGAAGCTCGATGGCCAGCTAGCGCGTGCGGTGATGTCGATCCAATCGGTGAAGGCCGTCGAAATTGGTGCGGGCATCGCGGGTGCGGGCAGTTTCGGCGGCGAGGTGCAGGACGAAATTCGTTACGATGCCGGCAGCAAGCGGTTTACCCGGGCGTCGAATCGCGCCGGAGGCCTAGAAGGGGGCATCACCAATGGCGAAGACGTGGTGGTGCGCGGCTACATGAAGCCGATCTCGACGCTGCGCAAGCCGCTGCTCACCGCCGATTTGAAAACGAAAGAAGAAGTGAAGGCGGCGTATGAGCGTTCGGACACCAGCGTGGTGCCCGCAGGAGGAATCGTGGGTGAAGCGATGGTGGCGATTACGATCGCGGGCGCATTCCTGGCAAAATTCGGCGGCGATTCGCTGACCGAACTGCGCCGCAACTTCGCCGGATATCAGCAGCAGCTCGATTCCTACTAGGACACCCGAAAAATGATCCATCCGATCTTAAAATACGGCGAGCCGGTACTCGAGCAGCCAACCAAGCGCATCGAAAAGTTCGACGAGGACCTGGCGAAATTGATTGAAGACATGTTCGAATCGATGTACGCGGCGAACGGTGTGGGCCTGGCAGCCACACAGATCGGCCTGGGAGTGCGGCTGGCGGTGGTGGACGTCTCGTTCGGCAAGAACCCGGAAGCGAAAATTGTGTGCGCCAATCCCGAGATTGTTTACAGCGAAGGCGAACAGCGCGAAGAGGAAGGCTGCCTCTCGGTGCCAGGAATGCGCGGATACGTAGCCCGTCCGCAGTACGTGACGCTGCGCGCGCAGGACGCCACCGGAAAGGAATTCGAAATGCGCGGCGAGGGCCTGCTGGCGCGGGCGTTCTGCCACGAGATCGATCACCTGAACGGCAATCTCTTCCTGATGCACCTGAGCATGCTCAAGCGCGATTTGATCCGGCGCAAAATTCGCAAGCTGAAAAAAGCCGGGGATTGGTAGGCGCGCGGTGCCGTTGCGACTGGTCTTCTGCGGCACACCGTCGTTCGCGCTGCCGTCGTTGCGCCGGTTGATCGCCGAACCCGAATTTCAAATCGAAGCGGTGATCACCCAACCCGACCGTCCGCGCGGCCGGGGCGGGGAGATTTTCAGTTCGCCGGTAAAAGACGCGGCGCTTGCCGCGGGCCTGCATGTTTATCAGCCTGAGAAAATTCGTTCGGATTCGGCGCACGATTTTTTTCGCAAGGTGCAGCCGGACGTGGTGGCGATCATCGCTTACGGGCAAATCATTCCCGAGTCGTTGATCGTCATTCCGCGGCTGGGTTGGATTAATTTGCACGGTTCGCTACTGCCGAAATATCGCGGAGCGGCGCCGATCCAATGGGCGATCGTCAACGGCGAAACGCGCACCGGAGTGACCACCATGCAGATCGATCGCGGGCTGGATACCGGAGCGGTATTGCTCCAGAGCGAAGTGGAAATTGGCGCGGACGAGACGGCACCGGAGCTGGCGGGAAGATTGGCGGAAGCGGGTGGGGGGCTGATCTTCGATACGTTGCACAAACTTGCGGCGGGCGAGATTGCCGGGACGCCGCAGGATGGAACTCAGGCCACCTTTGCGCCGATGCTCAAGAAAGAAAATGGGCGCATCGATTGGACCCAGACGGTGGATCAAATTTACAACCGCATTCGCGGGCTTGATCCGTGGCCCGGCGCGTTCACTGTGTTTCGTGGGCAAACGTGTCACATCGAGGGAGTGCCTAGCGATCTGGCGGTGCCGGCGGGGGCGCCGGCGGGGACGATCCACATCGCGGGAGCGGGAGAAATTATCGTCAAATGCGGCGCGGGCAGCGCGTTGCGGGTCGAGCGCGTGCAGTTGCAGGGGCGGAAACGGGTCACCTCGCGGGATTTTCTGAACGGAGCGCGCATTCAACCGGGCGAGCGGTTTGAAAATTCGGGCGAGCAAAAGGAAGTTTGACCGGAAGACGGCACACGCTGCGATCGGCCCGCGCTTTTCTCCGTAGATCTAAGCGGCAAAATTCACTATGACAATTTCTCCGGCGCGAACCATTGCCTTCGATATTCTGCGGCGCGTGGACGTCGAGGGCTCCTACGCCTCCGACTTGCTGCACAACGCGCTGGGGGCGCGGACCATTGCCGCCGATGCGTCGCTGGCCACCGAGATTACGCTGGGGGTGCTGCGCTGGCAGCGTCTGCTGGATTGCCAACTGGATACTTATTTGAAGGTCCCCGCTGCGCGACTGGACCCGGAAGTCGCGGTGACGCTGCGGATGGGGTTGTACCAGTTGCGATTTCTCGACCGCGTTCCGGCGCACGCCGCGGTCCACGAAAGTGTGGAGCTCGCCAAGCGCTGCGGCAAACTGTCCGCTGCGTCACTGGTAAACGCGGTGCTGCGCCGGGCGAGCCGGAATCCGCGGCGTCCCGTTGAGGAGTTTCTGAGCAGTAAGCGGAAGCCTGCCGAGCGGCTGGCCATCATTCATTCCCATCCCACGTGGATGGTGGAGCGTTGGCTCGAGCGCTTCGGCGAGGAGCACACCGTCGCGCTGCTGGAATCCAATAATCGTCCCGCTAACATGGCGTGCCGTTTGAATGCAGCGGTGACCGACACAGAAATCCAAAGGGAGTTGCGCTCCCAGAATCTGGAAACACAACCGGGCAGGTTGTTGGCAAGGGCTTGGATCGTTCGTGGCGGAAGCCTTTCGCAGACCGAAGCGTTGCGGCAGGGACGAATTTCCATACAGGACGAAGCCTCGCAGCTGATTCCCTTGTTGCTCGGGGTCGAGCCGGGGCAAACCGTGCTGGACGTTTGCTCGGCTCCGGGAGGAAAGACGATCCTGCTGGCGCAGGCAGCTGGGCCGGCGGGCCGAGTGTTCGCCACCGACCTGCACATGCACCGCTTGCGCTCCATGAGAACTCAACTGGAGCGCTGCGGCGCCGCGAACGTGACTCTGGTGGCGCTGGATGGCGCGCGGGCGCTGCCCTTCTCGCGAAAATTCGATCGTATCCTGGTGGATGCTCCGTGCTCGGGCACCGGGACGCTGGCGCGCCATCCCGAAATCCGTTGGCGTCTGCGGCTGGACGATTTGGAGAAGCTACACCGTGAACAGGTTGGTCTGCTGGGTCCTGCTCTGGAAGCGCTGGCGCCGGGCGGTCGGCTGATTTATTCGACCTGCTCGCTGGAGCGCGAGGAAAATGATGACGTGGTGGACGAGGTGTTGAAAAATACACGCGTGCAGGTCGCATCTACCGCTTCTGTCGCGGCAACTGCTGCGCCGTATCTGGCTGCAGGAGTTTCTACCGGCTCATTTTTCGAGCGCGGAAGATTTTTTTCTACGTTTCCTCCTACCCATCAGACCGACGGCTTTTTTGCGGCGGTACTAGAAGATGAAACCGCGCCGGGGAAAGATTGAAGTCTGGTGTGGCGTCATTTAGCATGATTTAGCGTCGTTGGGTATGCGGCGACGTAGTGTGGGCGTCAGCCCATAAGCATTCCGAGAAGACCGCCGATGGAAATGCGACAACGCTTGCAGTGGATCGGACGCATGGTGCTGCTGGCCTTCGTCCTGGCGTCGGCGGCGTTCCTCAGCGCGATCACCGCGATGCGCTTCGCCATTCAGGGACGCGAGGTGGTGATGCCCGCGATCGCCGGGAAAACCGAGCAGGAAGCCCGCGCGATGTTGCAGGGCCGCGGGTTATTTCTGAGGGTAGAAGACCGTATTTACAGCATGCAGGGGGTGGACACGGTGGTGCGGCAGAGTCCGCCGTCGGGAGTGCACGTAAAAAGCGGGCAGTTCGCGCACGTGGTGCTGAGCATGGGCCCACAAAAGGTGACTATCCCGGCGGTGGTGGACAAGAGTTTGCGCGTGGCGCGGATCGAAATCCTGCGCGACGGATTGCAAATTGGGGAAATTTCAAGTTTTCGACTCCCGAATACGCCCGAAGACGTAGTGCTGCAACAAGACCCGGTGCCGGGTAGTACCGCCGCTTCGAGCCCGCAAGTGAACCTGCTGGTGGCCCTCGGAGCGGGTTCGAACGCCTACACCATGCCCGATCTGGGAGGTCTTCCTTTGATCGAGGCGCAGAATCGGCTCATCGCCGGCGGCCTGAGGGTTGGCAAGGTAACCTTGCTGCCGCTGACCGGGGCGCCGCACGCCACGGTCACCTCGCAGTTGCCGGTAAAGGGGTCGAAGGTGGAATCCGGGGTGTCCGTAGAATTGCAAGTTGCCGAATAAGGCTCGATTGAGCCTGTGTTAGAATTCGTTGCGGTGGCAACCGCTCATCCCATTATCGAGATCGCGCCGTCGATTCTGGCTTCCAATCTGGCGTTCCTTGCCGACGAAGTACGCAAGGCAGAGGCGGGCGGAGCCGCCGTGATCCACGTTGACGTCATGGACGGCCACTTCGTGCCGAATCTGACGGTTGGCGTACCGGTGCTGGCATCGCTGCGCAAGGCAACCCCCCTGCCACTGGACGTGCATCTGATGATCGAGCGGCCGGAGGAGTTCGTCGCTGCGTTCGCCGAGGCCGGTGCGAACCGCATTTTGGTGCACCAGGAAGCCACGGTGCATCTGGACCGCGCTCTGCAGTTGATCCGGGAACATGGCGTGGAAGCCGGAGCGGTGATTAATCCAGCCACGCCGGTGGCCATGCTGAAAGAAGTTTTGCGGGACGTAGATACGGTGATGGTGATGTCGGTGAATCCCGGATTTGGTGGGCAAGAATTTCTGGCCCACTCGTACGAAAAAATCAGGGAGCTTCGCGATCTGCGCGAGCAGCACGGATACCGTTATCGGATCGAAGTGGATGGAGGCGTGGGGACGGAGAATATCGCCGCGCTAGTGGCCGCCGGGGCGGAAACGTTCGTGGCGGGAACAAACATTTTTCATACTGCGGATCCGGCTGCAGCGGTCAGAGAGTTGCTGGCCTTGGCGCGCGGAGCAATGGTGCAAAGGGCATGATGAGACTATTTCCAGAAAAAAAACGGAATTGGATCTTTCTTGCGGTGGCCTTCGGACTTGTAGCGAGTTGCACATGGGCGCAGAGTGCAAGTGCGCCGCCAAAAAAGAAAAAGCAGAAAGACGACAGCCAAACCGCGCCCAAGCAATCCGCCGAGCCTGACAAGGCGCTGTACGATCGGGCCATGGCCGACCAGAAAAAGGGCCGCTACACCGAAGCGCGGCTCAGCCTGCAAACCCTGATCAACACCTATCCCGACAGCGAATTCCTGGCCAAGGCCAAGCTGGCCATCGCCGATTCCTATTACAAAGAGAGCGGCACTTCCAACCTGACGCTGGCGATCAACGAGTACAAGGATTTCATCACTTTCTTTCCGTTTCTGGATGAGGCTACTTACGCGCAAATGCAGGTGGCCATGTCTCACTACAAAATGATGGAGAAAGCGGACCGCGACCGCACCGAAGCGGAAGCCGCGGAGGATGAGTTCCAAACTTTTCTGCTGAAATATCCGCAGAGCCCGCTGCTGCCCAAAGCCGCACAAAGGCTGCGCGAGGTGCAGGAAGTGCTGGCGGACAGCGACTTCAAAATCGGACGCTTTTATTATCTGAAAGGCGATTCGCGCGCGGCGGTCCCCCGGCTGCTGGAAGTCACCGAACGCTACCCACTGTATAGCCAGAGCGATCAGGCCCTGTGGATGATCGGCGCGATATATGAAAAGGCTGAGAAGCGTGAGGTTGCCGATAAGTTTTACACGCGAATTGTCCGAGACTATCCCGGCTCGATCTATAACCCCGAGGCGAAGAAGAGGCTGATGGCCGCGGGCATTCCGGTTCCGCAGCCCGATCCGGCGGCGCTGGCCAGGGTGCAAGAGGCCAAGCAGACCGCCTCCAACGAACCGCGCCAGACGGTAATGCGCCGTGGCTTGGCCGCGGTGCAGAGCAGCCCAGACGTGACCCATGCCGCGAAAAGCGGGAACCCCAATCTGAATCCTCCCAGCGATATCGACGCGGGCGAGGTGCTGAAGCCCACCGCCGCGGGGAACACGATTGCAGCTAAGGCTGTGGGCGGGTCCGGGAACTCAACAGCGGTGGAGACGGTGCCGACTGGAGCGAGCGCGCCATCAGAAGATGTCCCGGATGCCGGGCCACCAGCTCAAGAAGGAGGTGTGGCGCCGGAGGGAATGCCGTCGTCGGTAACCGGCACCTCAGGCGAGATCGTCGGGGGATCGCCGTCTGAACTGCCCAAGCAATCGACCCCACAGCCTGCTACGGCAGGCGCGTCCCCTGGCGCAGCCGTAAGCGGGTCGTCTACCCCACCCGCTACCGGCGGCGCGGCCTCTGCGCCAAGCGCTACCGGCACCACCACTCCAACTTCGACCGCCAGCGGGACCGGCGCAGCGACAACGCCTGCGGCGGCATCGACTGCCGGCTGTACCACAACGAATAGCGATGGAAGCACGAGCAAATCAAGCCAGCCATGCCCCGCGAATCCCAAAACCGAATCCACCAGTAAGAAGAAAAAGGGGCTGCACAAGCTCGTTCCCTGGTAGTACTTCGGTACTGCCGCTGGCGGGTGGAACACTTCCCTGCTCCCTTTCGATTGACGTCTCCTGCATCGCGGTGTTACGAATTGAAGATTGCAGTTGGTAGGGTTGTGCGCCTGGGCGCCGCCTGAGGGGATTGATCGTGCCGAAAATTCTGGTCGCCGACGACAACAGCAACATCCAGAAAATGGTGACGCTGGCTCTGGCCGAACATCATATGGAAGTTGTCGCCGTCGGGAATGGTGAAGTAGCGGTGCGCCGGCTGCCCGACGTCAAGCCGGACCTGATTCTGGCCGATGTGTTCATGCCGGTTCGCAATGGCTATGAAGTTTGCGAATTCGTGAAGAACGACCCGCAGTTCGCGCACATTCCGGTAATTTTGCTGGTGGGCGCGTTCGACCCTCTGGACGAGAAGGAAGCCCATCGCGTTTGCGCCGACGGTATCCTAAAAAAGCCTTTCGTTCCTCCCGACCCGCTAATCGCGATGGTGGTCAGCACCCTGGAACGGTGCAAGAACGCAAACATGGCCGCGCGCCAAGCGGAGGCCGCTGCTGCCGCGGCTGCCGCGCCACCTCCGGTGAAGCAAGTGGATATTCCGCTGCCACCGCCGCCAACGGTTTTGTTCGCCCAGCCCGACTCTTCCGGCGCAGAGGAATCGCATCCGTTGGGCCCAGGACGCGCCGAGTCCGCAGAATCGCAGGATCAGCAGATGGGGCTGGATACGATGCCGTCCTGGCGTCGCCGTGCCCTGAATTTGCAAGTGCCGGATGGTATTTCTTCGGCAGCGTTCGAAGCGTCTGTTTCTGAGTCTGACTCTTCGTCGTCTGGCGATGATGAGACCTCGGTCGCTGCCCCAGAAGTTCTGGGCACCAGCTTGCACGACGCCGGAGCGACTGAATTCCATGCGGCCTTCCCCGAAACGGCTTCGATTGGCGCGGTGGAATCAGCAGCCCAACTGGCAAGTGATGCCGCCGCCCCGGAAATGGCGGCAGCGGCGCCGGCGAACTGGCCGGAGCTGCCTGCTGTCGCGCCGGTCGCACACCAAGCTGCTACGCCGACGCCGGAGCACGTTGCGCCCTCCACAAATGATTCCAGCGGCGCTGGCTGGATGAACGTGGTCACGCCGGCTCCACCGGTGAAGAATCCCAGCGGATGGACGGTGATGCTTGATTCCCCCGCGGGTTCGGTGCCCTCGGTGCCCTATCGCCACGTGCCCCGAAATCCCAGTGGGGTCGAGGCTTCGGCGGGGCTGTCGGTAACGCCGCTCGAGACCGCAAAGGCACTCACGCCCCCCACGGATTCCAGCATTGCCGCGGAGATGAGCCGGCTGTTTTCGGGCCTGGTCTCGCCGGAAGCGGCCGCAGTTGCCGCCGACGCGGCCGCGATTGAAGCGGCGACGCCGGTGAGTTCTTCTCCGGCTCGGTCCGAAAATACGGCGAGCGAAGTTTCCCAGGCCGTGCCGGAAGCAGCGGCGGAAGCGCCATCGGAGGCGCAACCGTCGAGATTGCAGCTGGAGGGCGACGAGAGTTCCTCGAGCGGGTACGAAGCAGTGCAATCGGTTGCGGATATCGGAGAGGTGGAAGGCCCGTCAGTAACCGGCGTGGAGAACGAGCCCGGCGGATCGTTGGTTACTCCGATCGAGGCATTGACCGACGAATCCTCCGATAGTCAATACACCATAGGCCCCACTCAGCTCGAGGTGGACGATAGCGTGGCCACCAATTTTGCGGGCTCCCAAGCTCCGGATCTACACTCGCCGCTGGAAACTGCTCCGGAGCCACCGCCAAAAGTCCATGTCGAGACCGAATTACACGCCAACGCGGAAGTCGCGCCAGCTCCCGCGGCTGCGGCGCCATTGGCAGCGCATCTGGATATCGACGCAGCAGTAATGGAAGCAGCGGTGAAGCGCGTGCTGGAAAGGCTCGAGCCGCACCTGCACGAAATTCTTTCGAACGGTGTGCTTCGCCCACTGATCGAAAACGCCCTGCAGAAGGAACTCGAACAGAAGTAACAGCGTCCGCGGCACGGCACTTGCTCCGACCGCTTCACCCCTCGTCGAATCTGTTCTCTCGCGTAGTCGCCCGACCATTCCATCGCGCCGGTCCACTTAGGCTCGTTTCGCTTTTGCGTCTGCGACCCGAACGATCAAGCGCTTTCCAAGTGCCCGTGCGGCTCGTTGCATGGTGTCTAGCGTAACCGATACGTTCCGAGGGTCCAGCAGGCGATCGAGCTGCGACCGGCTGGTCCGAAGTTGCTTGGCCATTGCCTGTTTTGTTTTCCGTTGGCTGTGCATGGCCTGAGAAAGCTGCCAAGCCACTACCTGCTTGATGGCGACGGATTCGACTACTTCCCGAATTCCTTCCTCCTCGAGAAAACGGTCGAAAGTCGAACCGCTGTGGCTGACTACTCGACGATTTCTCTTTGCTGTCATAGGCCCATTGTACCATCTGCGGTACAGTCCGTGCTGTAGTTTGCGGTATGCAACCTGGCCACCATGCAGGCGGCGATTTGACGCCGCCGTTCCCTGCCCCGTATATTGACTTATCACCGCTGAAAAACCGCTGCGAAAGGCGAATGTTGGCTGATGGCACCTGAAATTCCGAAAGCTTATGAGCCACGGGAAATCGAAGAGCGCTGGGCGCAGTCCTGGTTCGATGAAAAATTGTTTCGCGCCGAAGCCAAACCCGGCGACCAGATTTTTTCCATTGCCCTGCCACCGCCCAACGTCACCGGCTCGATTCACATCGGGCACATGCTCGAACACACCCAGATCGATATTCTGGTGCGCTGGCATCGCATGATGGGCGATCACACCCTGTGGTTGCCGGGCATGGACCATGCCGGGATCGGCACGCAATTCGTGGTCGAGCGAGAGCTGGCTAAGCAGGGGCTGACCCGGCAACAACTGGGACGCGAAGCGTTCGAAAAGCGGGTGTGGGAATGGAAAGCGGAAAGCGGCGGAAAGATCAAGCAGCAGATGATTCGCCTGGGCGCGTCGTGCGATTGGACCCGCGAAAAATTCACGCTGGAGCCGGCGATGTACCGCTCGGTGCTGGAAGCGTTTCTGCGCCTGTACCACGAAGGGCTAATCTATCGCGGCCGCTACATCGTGAATTGGTGCCCGCGCTGCCAGACCGCGATCAGTGATCTGGAGACCAAGCACGAGGAGCGCGCCGGAAAATTGTGGTACGTGCGCTATCCCCTGGCCGGAACGAGCGAGTACATCACCGTGGCCACCACGCGCCCGGAAACTATGCTGGGCGACGTGGCCATCGCGGTACACCCCGAGGATCAGCGGTACGCACGCTGGGTGGGAAAGAAAGTGCTGCTGCCGCTAATGAACCGCGAAATTCCGGTGATCGCGGACAGCTACGTCCAGCGCGAATTCGGTACCGGGGCGCTGAAAATCACTCCGGGCCACGACCCCAACGACTTTGAGGTGGGCAAACGGCATAAGCTGGTCCCAATCGATATTTTTACTGAGGACGCGCACATCAACGCCAACGGCGGGGCGTACGCCGGACTGGATCGATACGCGGCGCGCGAAAAAATCGTTGCCGACCTCGCGGAACTGGGCCTGCTCGACCGCGTGGAAAATCATCCGCACGCGGTGGGAACGTGCGACCGCTGCGGCAGCGAGATTGAACCACGGATTTCCGCACAGTGGTTTTGCAGCATGAAGTCCATGGCCGCGCGCGGCACCACCGCAGTCCGCGAAGAGTGGATTCGGGTAGTGCCGGAGAACCAGCGAAAGATTCTGCTCGATTGGTTTGAAAATATCCGCGACTGGTGCATTTCGCGGCAACTTTGGTGGGGCCACCGCATCCCCATCTGGCATTGCGGCGCGTGCGGCGCAATGGTCCCGGCGACGGATTCGCGGGTGGAGGTGGTGGACGGTCACGCCCGGGCGGCGAGTGTTCCCACGCAGTGCAGTGCCTGCGGAAGTGAAAAACTTACGCAGGATCCCGATGTTTTGGATACATGGTTCAGCTCATGGCTATGGCCGTTTTCTACGCTGGGCTGGCCGGACGACACCGCCGACCTGCGCACCTACTATCCCACCAGCCTGCTGATCAGCGGCTACGACATTCTATTCTTCTGGGATTCGCGCATGATTATGGCGGGACTCCACCTGACCAGTAATGTGGCGCTCTCCGAGCGGGTGCCGTTTCGCAGTTTGTACCTGCACGCCATCGTGCGCGATCCGCACGGAACCAAGATGTCGAAAACGCGCGGCAACGTGGTGGATCCCTTGGCGGTCATCGAAAAACACGGCACCGATGCACTGCGCTTTACCCTGGCGATTCTGGCCGCGCCGGGAACCGATATCGCGCTGAGCGAAGGGCGCATCCTGAGCTATCGCGCGTTCGCCAACAAGATTTGGAATGCCGCGCGGTTCCTGTTTTTCAACCGGGAGAAGGCGGAGGGCGGCGGCCTCACCCTCGAGGATATCGCTGCGCCGGAAATTCGAGCGGGGGCACCATACGCACGCCACGGCGAAATCGGACTCGCGGACGCGTGGATTTTTTCGCGCTTCTCGGCGGTGGTGGCGCAGGTGAACAGCGCCTTGGAGGATTACCGCTTCCACGAAGCGGCGCACGTGATCTACCACTTTTTTTGGGGAGATTTCTGCGACTGGTATATCGAGTGGGTGAAGCAGGATATTGCGGACGCCGATCGCGAGGTCGCGCGAGCGGCATGGCGGAATATTTTTGCGGTGTACGATGCGGCGTTACGCTTGCTCCATCCGTTTATGCCCTTCCTCACGGAAGAGCTATGGCATCGGCTGCCCCAGCCCTGTGGCGCCAAATCGATCGCGCTCGACCGCTACCCGGAAGCGCGTTCAGACTGGCGCAACGAAAAAGCGGAGCGAGATATGCAATATCTGCAAGCTGGAATTGAGTCGGTCCGGAACCAGCGCGCCGAGCGCAGGATCGATCCCAAGGCCAAAGTACCCGCCACGGTGGCCATCGCGGATGCGGACGCCCTCCGGCTGGTAGAGGCCAATCGCGTTCCGCTGATGCGTCTGGCATCGCTGTCCGAACTGACGATCACTGCGGGTGAAGCGCCTGGTGATTCTGCGTCGGGGACGACCGCCTCAGCGGTGCTCGATATTCGCATCGTTCACGACAGCGCCACCGATCGCGCCGCCGAAACCGCACGGCTGCGAAAGGATCTCGAGCGGATCGCAAGAGATATTCAATCGAAGACTGCGCAGCTAACCAACGAGGAATTCCTCAGCCGTGCTCCGGCTAAAGTGGTCGCCGATATTCGCCAAAAGCTGGAAGATCGCACCGCGGAACAGGTGAAGTTGACGGAGCGTCTCTCGCAACTGGCTTAGTTTTTTAGGGGTCGAAAATCGGGTGGGAAGGCCACGGAAGTGTTTCTGGTAGATTTCCGGGATCGCGTTTTTTTTTGGTGCGTTGCTGCGTTTCGTCCTGCTGTTCGTTTCTGTTTCTCGATGCTGCGTTTCGTTTATCTCTTCCTGCCTGGGCTCGATTCCCCGGTTCATCCACCGGCCGTCTCGTTGGCGAAGGCCGGTCTGCTGCGCTTAAGAAGCGGTTATTTGCTCCACTCGGCCGAACCACCTGCACGAACCGGCACCGGGAAGCTAGCCGAGGCGATCTGTTGGCTCATCGAAGGCGCTACGTAGTTCGGTGCGGCGAATCCAGCACCAGTAACTTGGGTCTTCACCGACGGCGCCACGAAGTTGGGGGCTGCAAATCCTGCCGCGGCGACCTGAGTCTTCACCGAGGGCGCCACGTAGTTGGGCTTTGTAAAGCGTCCCGCATTGACCTGGAAGCGAACCGAAGGCGCGGTGTAGTTCGGAGCCTTGAAGGCTCCCGTCGTTACTTGGAAGTGCGCTGAAGGGGCGTTTGTGGCTGTCGGAAACACCTTCGTCGTAACCGGCTTGATCTCGTGCTTGGGAAATTGATTCACGTTCACGGTCTCGAACTGGGCAGTGTGCTCGGTGGAGAGGGTTGACGCGACCATTGCCATCGGTGCGTTTGGTTGCGTCCCTGCCCCCACCATTTGTGCATGTGCGGGAAGTGCTGCCAGAACCAGAGTTCCCATCCCCAGTACCAGTTTCGAAGTCTTCATTTTCGTCCCCTCCCCGTTTCAGGCCGTTCGTGCTGTCCTGATGTTTCGTACTGTACCGTTCGGGACTGACTAGCCAAATGGCTCAGCCGTACCGATTGGGTAGTACGACTGGATGCCCCTTCCTTAGTACCAGCGGGGTACACCTGTATCGCGATGAAACAGAGGGGCTTGGGTTATTCCTGGGACGTTTTGAGCGCCAGTCGCTGCGCCAAAGGGCTGCTGGTTTGAGGATTGTGCGCGCGCCGGAGAGTGGTTTTGCTTGTGTTATCCACCGCGAGGAGTCGTTGTGCCACCACTGCCGCCGGCTTGCAGATTGAGCTGGCGATGATCTGGGCTACGACCGCCTTTCAAGTCAAAACGTAGAGAACCCAGGTGTGAAATCGACACCTGGGGCACCCACGTCGCTTTGCTCAGCGTCCCCCATCGTCGATAAATTTGCTTCATATCCAAGAGAGAATCTAAAGTCGTGCGGTTCGTTCTTCTCTTCCTTTGTTCCCACGCTTCAGTAGTTCGTTTCGTCCTGCGCTTGGTTTCCGTTCTGGGTGCTGCATTCCGTTGGTATCTGCCCTTCCTGGTGTCGATCCCTTGGTTCATCGGCCGGCCTTCTCGATGGCGAAGGTCGGCTTGCTGCGCCTGAAAAACTTACTTGCTCCACTCTGCCGAACCACCTGCATGAACCGGCAGCGGGAACTCGGCCGACGCGATCTGTAGGCTCATCGCAGGCGAAACATGTGCGGGTGCGGCGAATCCGCCATCGGTAACTTGGAAGTGCACCGCAGGCGCCACGAAGTGGGGGGCTGCAAATCCTGCCTCGGTAACCTGAGTCTTGACCGAGGGTCCAACGTAGTTGGGCAGCGGAAAGCGCCCGGAAGTGACCTGGAAGTGAACCGAAGGCGCCGTGTAGTTCGGTGCGGTGAAGGCTCCCATCGTCAATTGGAGGTGCGCCGAAGGGGCGTCTGTCGCGGTCGGAAACACGTTCAGGGTAACCGGCTTGGTCTGGTGCTTCGGAAATTGATTCCCGTTCAGGGTCTCGAACTTGGGTGTGCGGTTGGCGCCAAGGGCTGGCGCAACCATTGCCATCTGTGCTTTTACAGCTTGGTGTTGCGTCCCTGCCCCGGACATCTGTGCATGTGCCGGAAGTGCTGCCAGAACCAGAGTTCCCATCCCCAGTACCAGTTTCGAAGTCTTCATTTTCGTCCCCTCCCCGTTTCAGGCCGTTCGTGCTGTCCTGATGTTTCGTACTGTACCGTTCGGGACTGACTAGCCAAATGGCTCAGCCGTACCGATTGGGTAGTACGGGCGGAGAGGCCTTGCTTAGTACCAGGCGGGTACACCTGAATCGTTATGAAACAGCGGGATTTGGGTTCTTCGGGCGGCTGAAGCTGCGTGACCGGAACGGCTAGTCCAAAGGCTGCTGCTTGTCTGAGGACTGTGCTCGCGCCGGAGAGTGGATTGGCGATGGGGAGTCGAGAAGTTTTGAGGTTTGAGGCTACGACGGCGGTACAAGCCAAGTCAAAAACGCAGAGAACCGAGGTGTGATCCCATCGTCGATAAATTTATTTGATGTTAGGGAGAGAATCTAGGGTTCGTGCGGTTCGCTGTTGCGGTTCGTTCTGCTGTTCTTCGGTGCGTTGTTTCGTCCTGCGCTTCGTTTCTGCTTTTCGGTCCTAGGATTCGTTCGTCTCTTTTATACCTGGTGTCGATTTCCCCGGTTCATCCCACCGGCCTTCTCGGTTGCGAAGGCCGCTGGGATGCGCTTGGCAGGGTTACTTTCCTTCTTCCATCGAAACGCCTGCGCGAACCGGCATCGGGAAGTCGGCCGATGCGATCTGCAGGGTCATCGAAGGCGATACGGACTTGGGTGCATCAAATCCAGCGTCGGTGATCTGAAACTTCACCGCCGGCGCTACGTAGCTGGGGGCGGCAAATCCGGCGTTGGTAACTTGAAACTTCACCGCTGGTGCTACGTAATTGGGAGCCGCAAATCCAGCGTTGCTGACTTGAAACCTCACTGACGGCGCCGCGTAGTTCGGGGCGCTAAATCCAGCCGAGGTCACTTGATATTTAACCGTCGGACCGATGTAGTTGGGCAGTGGGAAACCGGCCGCGCTGATATGGGCCTTCACCGACGGCGCTACAAACTTTGGCAGCGGAAACGAGGCCGGTGCAATGATGGGGAACGGAACGGATGGCGTGCTGTAGTTCGGTGCGGCAAAGGTTCCCATTGTCAGTTGGAATCGCACCGAAGGGCCGACGTACTTTGCCGACGGAAACACGTTGGTCTTCACCGGCACGGGCGCGTGCTGGGGATATTGATACACCGTGTGGGCCTCGAACATTGGGGCGCGCTTGATGCTGATCAGCGCCGGGTTGACGTTGCGGGTCATCGGCAGGCTAGCCACCAAAGCGGCATTGGTTGAGATCTCGATGCGCGGCGCGAAGGCAGCAGTGGCCATCGGGCGCGCGGTGGGCGCGACCATGGCCATCTGTGAGTTAGCCGCTTGGTGTTGTGTTCCCGCCTCCAACATCTGCTGCGCGTGTGCCGGAAGTGCTGCAGTTGCCAAAACCAGGGTCCCCAGTACCAGTTTCGAAGTTTTCATGTCGTTTCTCCCCTTATCAGGTGGTTTTGCTCTCCTGATGTTTCGTACTGTACCGTTCGGGACCGCCTACCCAAATGGCGGGCCTGTACCGTTTTGGAAGTACGGCCGGCTACCCGGGCCTTAGTACCGCCGGATGCCGCATAACTCGCGGAAAACAGTACCCTGTGGCTGTTTTGCCCCATTTTGGGGCACTTTCGGAATCAGCGGGTACTACTTCTGCTGGCCTGCAACGGCAGCGGTCGGCTACAATAACAAGCTAGGCGGCTCGCGAAGACGAATCGCTGGTTCCCCATAGGGGCCTCCGGAAGGGGCTTCGGGTGGGGCTGCAGGATGGGACTGCGAAAAGGGGCAGCAGGACAGTCATTCGAATGCTTACGCGGCACAAAACGGTCGGAGTGAAGGTCGGCGACGTCATGGTGGGCGGAGGCGCGCCGGTGGTGGTGCAATCTATGACCAACACCGATACCGTCGACGTCGCCTCTACCGTCCAGCAATGCCTGGAGTTAGCGCAGGCGGGTTCGGAACTGGTGCGGATCACCGTGAATACTCCGGAAGCTGCGGCAGCGGTGGGAGAGATCAAGAGGCGGATGATCGATGCGGGTTGCCGTGCCCCCATCATTGGGGACTTCCATTATAACGGTCACGTTTTGCTGACCAAGTATCCGGAATGCGCGGCGGCGCTCGATAAATACCGCATCAACCCAGGCAACGTGGGACACGGCCAGCGGCGCGACGAGCAGTTCTCCACGATTTGCCGGGTGGCGCGGGATCATGGCAAGCCGGTGCGAATCGGAGTGAATGGTGGTTCGCTGAACCAGGAATTGGTGATGCGCAAGATGCAGGAAAACACCGACCAGGACCTGGGGCGATCTTCGGAAGAAATTATCAACGAGTGCATGGTGCTGTCGGCAGTGGATTCCACGCAACTGGCGATCGAGTGTGGGTTGCGACCGGACCAAATCATTATTTCGTGCAAAGTATCGCGGCCGCGCGATCTGGTGGCGATTTACCGTGAGCTTTCGGCGCGCACCGACCAGCCATTGCATCTGGGGCTGACCGAAGCGGGAATGGGCGCGAAGGGTCTGGTGTGGTCTTCGGCGTCGATGGGGATTTTGCTGTCGGAAGGTATCGGCGACACCATTCGCGTTTCGTTGACGCCGCGCCCAGGTGGCGATCGGCGCGACGAGGTGTATGCGGCGTGCGAGTTGCTGCAGGCGCTGGGGCTAAGATCGTTCGCTCCGAGCGTTACCGCGTGCCCCGGCTGCGGGCGCACCACCAGCGACACGTTCCAACAATTGGCGGAGCGCATCCAGGGATACATCCGCGACAAAATGCCGGAGTGGAAGCGCGAATACGAAGGCGTCGAGGCGATGACTCTGGCGGTGATGGGCTGTATCGTGAATGGTCCTGGAGAATCGAAGGCCGCGAATATCGGAATCAGCCTGCCGGGGACGGGCGAGGCGCCGTCGTGCCCGGTGTACATCGACGGGCAGCACTTTGATACGCTGCGCGGAAATTACGACGAGTTGTCGGCGGCGTTTCAGGCGCTGGTCGATGATTACGTTTCGACGAAATATCTTAAGCGCGCGGTGCCGCTGCCCGCGGGCCCGGTAGTTCCGGAGAGGGCCGAGCGGCCCCCCGCGTTGCGAGTAATTGCGTAGACTAGTCGGGGTTTTTCTTCGTTCGATCTTCCCCTGCTATTTCTCCTTTCTTGTGCTGGTACCACTTCAATGTTGACGCACACCCTTCCTAAAACCGTAGAACCTGACCGCGAAACACCTTCGCGCTATAAAACGTGGGATTAATATTCTAGACTTGCGACGCTTTTGGGGCCTGGCTTGAGCGAAACTCCCTACACCTCCGAAACGGCTGCCCCTGCAACCACCGCACCTGCATCTCCGTCTACGCAGGTGCGCGGGCACTTTGGTTTTTGGAGCCTGATCGTCACCCAATTCCAAGGGGCGTTTAACGATAACGCGATCAAATTCCTGGTGATTTACATCATCGTGGGAATGAACCTGCCGAAAGAGCAGCGCGATTTCCTGGTGCTGGTTGTAGGCGCGCTGTTTGCGCTGCCGTTCATTTTGTTTTCGATGGCCGGCGGATGGCTGGCGGACCGCTACAGCAAACGCGACGTAACCATCGGCACGAAAATCATGGAAGTATTGGTGATGTTTTTCGCGATTGCAGCTCTGGCGCTGCACCATCTGCCGATGGAGTGTGCCGCCGTTTTCCTGATCAGCTCGCAAGGCGCGCTGTTCGGCCCATCGAAGTACGGCTCGCTGCCTGAACTATTAGCGCCGCGCGAGCTTTCCTGGGGAAACGGCATCATCGAGCTGGGAACCTTCGCCGGCAGCATTAGCGCGACCATGGCCGCCGGATTCATGGCGGAACGGTACCGCGGCGCCGAGGCGCGTGCCGGAGTGATTCTGCTCGGCTGTACGGTATTCGGACTTGCGTGGAGCTTCGGAATCACCCGCGTTCCGGCCGCACATCCCCGGAAACAATTCCGATGGAATCCGTTGGGCGACTTGGCCGGGCAGCTGCGCATGGTGGCGCAGGATCGCGTGCTTTACTGGGCGGTGATCGGAAACACATATCTGTGGTTTTTAGCGGCGCTACTGCAGTTCACGGTGGTGGTGTTCGGTCACGACACGCTGCACATCGACGAAACGCATATCAGCTACCTGCAAGCCGCGGTGGGTATAGGTATCGGAGTGGGCAGCGTCGCCGCCGGGTATCTTTCTGGCGGGAAAATCGAGTACGGGTTGATCCCGATCGGCGCGGTAGGCATGACTGTGTTCGGCGGGTTGTTGTATCGGCCGGGCCACACCGTTTTGACTGCCGGAGTCCATCTTGCGTTGCTCGGATTCTTCGGCGGCTTTTTTGCCGTTCCGCTGAACGCGCTGATTCAACACTGCCCGCCTCCGGAAAAGCGCGGCGGAGTGATCGCGGCGTCAAACTTGCTGTCATTCGCGGGAATCTTTCTGGCGGCTGGCGCCTATTTTCTGTTCTCCAGCGTGTTTCGGCAGACGCCTCCCGGAGTGTTTCTGGATGGCGCGGTACTAACGCTGTTGATGACCGTGTACGCGATCTACTTGCTGCCGGATTCGCTGATGCGCATGGTGCTGTGGATGGCCGCGCAGACGGTGTACCGAATTCGCGTGGTGGGGCGCGAAAACATTCCCGAGCGCGGCGGTGCGCTGTTCGTCGCCAATCACACCTCCTGGGTAGACGCGATGCTGCTAATTGGGGCCACGGATCGCCCGGTGCGCTTCGTGATGTTCCAGGCGATCTACGATCTGCCGTTCATTAAGCCGTTCGCCAAAATGATGAAAGTGATTCCCATCTCGAATCACGCGCGCCCACGCGACACCATTCACGCCTTGCGTACCGCTACCGAAGCGATCCGCGCGGGTGAGATCGTGTGCATATTCGCGGAAGGCCAAATCACGCGCACCGGAAAACTGCTGCCGTTCCGGCGCGGCTTCGAACGAATCATGAAGGGGATCGACGCGCCGATCGTGCCGGTGGATCTGGACGGTGTATGGGGAAGCATTTTCAGTTTCGAGCGCGGCAGGTTTCTGTGGAAACTGCCGCGGCGAGTTCCCTATCCGGTGACGATTAGCTTTGGCGCGCCGCTGCCGTCCGGCGCCACTGCGAGCGAAGTCCGCGCCGCGGTGCAACAATTGAGCAGCGACGCCTACGCGCTGCGCAAGGAGCAGCGGCTGCCGCTGGGGCAGGCGTTCGTGCGCGTGGCGCATCGGCACCCGCGGCGATTCGCGATGGGCGATAAGCGGCGGCCGCGAGTAAGGTTCGGCGAAGTGCTGTTGGGCGCGATTTTTCTGGCGCGGCGATTGAAGTGGGTATGGGCGGGCCAGGAGATGGTCGGGATCATGCTTCCGCCGTCGGTGCCCGGCGCGCTGGTGAATTTCGCGGCGACGCTTAGCGGAAAAATTCCGGTCAACCTGAACTACACCGCATCGGCCGAGACTCTGGAATCGGGCGTGCGGCAGTGCGGGCTGAAAACGGTGGTCACCACACGCGCGCTGCTCGAGCGGCTGCCGGCAACGCCGCCCGGCGAATTGGTGATGCTCGAGGACGTGGCCGCTTCGCCGAGGCGCGGCGAGAAGATTCTGGCGCTACTACTGTGGTTCTTGCCCGGGCGCTGGCTCGAAAGCCGGCTCTCGGGAAAGCCTCCACGCATGCTGGACGATCTGGCGACGGTAATCTTTTCCAGCGGCAGCACCGGCGATCCCAAGGGCGTGATGCTGACGCATCACAACGTGGCGTCGAACATCGAGCAGATGGTGCAAGCGTTTCTGCTGGATCGCCACGACCGTCTGCTGGGCGTGCTTCCCTTCTTTCATTCATTTGGCTTTACCGTGACGCTATGGCTGCCCGCGGTGCAAGGCGTGGGAGTGGTCTACCATCCCAGCCCGCTGGATTTTGCCGTGGTAAGCGAATTGGTGCGCGAGTACGACGTGACGCTGTTGCTCTCGGCGCCGACTTTCTTGCAAGGATATGTGCGGCGATGCTCGCCGGAAGATTTCGGCGGCTTGCGCTGTGTGGTGACCGGCGCGGAAAAATTGCCAGAACGGCTGGCCACGGCATTCGAAAACCGATTTGGGCTGCGCCCGCTGGAAGGCTACGGCTGCACGGAATGCTCTCCGGTGGTGGCTGTGAATACGCCCGACTATCGCGCCGCGGGATTTTTGCAGGTGGGAAGCAAGCGCGGGCGGATCGGGCATCCCTTGCCGGGAGTGAGCGTGCGCATCGTCGACCCGGAAACGCGCGCGCCGCTGCCGGTGGGAGAGCCCGGTTTGCTGCTGGTTCGCGGTCCCAACGTGATGAAGGGCTACCTTGGCCGGCCGGAAGAGACGGCGCAAGCAATCCGTGATGGATGGTACGTCACCGGAGACATCGCCGCGCTGGACGAAGATGGCTTCCTGACCATCACCGACCGGCTATCCCGGTTCAGCAAGATCGGCGGCGAGATGGTGCCGCACATTCGCGTCGAGGAAATGCTGCACGAACTCGCCGGTCCGAGTGAAGAGTTGTTTGTGGTAACCGGGGTGCCGGACCAAAAGAAAGGCGAGCGGCTGGTGGTGCTGCATACCCTGGATGAAGCGGAGTTGAAAGAAGTGATCGCCAAGCTGGGCGCCTGCGGGTTGCCGCCCATGTGGGTGCCGCGCCCTAACCAATTTTTTCAGGTGGAAGAATTTCCGCGGCTGGGAACCGGCAAGCTGGATCTGCGCGGTGTGCGTGAGATGGCGCTGGAATTATCAGGGGACGACGCGTAAGTGCGTTTTGGCGCGACATTAGAAGAGAGGCCGGGGCTAGGAAGGGGCTAGCAAAGGGCCTAGGAAAGATTGAGCGAGCGCTTGAAGCTACCGCGGTCGTTGTCGATTTTCTTTTGCAGTTGCATCACCGCGTACATCAGAGCTTCGGGGCGCGGCGGGCAGCCCGGAACGTACACGTCCACCGGGATTACCTGATTGACGCCTTGCACGATGGCGTAGTTATTGAAGATTCCCCCGGACGTAGCGCATGCCCCCATCGAAATTACCCACTTGGGTTCCGGCATTTGTTCCCAGAGCTGGCGAATTACCGGCGCCATTTTTACCGAGACGCGCCCAGCGATGATCATCAAGTCAGACTGGCGCGGCGAACCACGAAACACTTCGGCGCCGAAGCGGGCAAGGTCAAAACGAGCGGAAGCCAGAGACATCATTTCGATGGCGCAGCAGGCCAGGCCAAAAGTCATCGGCCAGATCGAACTGCGGCGAGCCCAGTTGACCACTTTGTCGAGCTGCGCGAAGAGAATGCCTTCATCCTTCAGGAAGTTGGCGTCTTCTCCGGGCCGTTCGAGGGTCACACCCTGCGCGAGTTCCACACTCATTCATCGCCTCCGCGGGTCCATTGTCCCACGTCACCGCGCCGCGTGTAAATGGACCACGCCGAATCGGGCCCTTCCTTGAAGCTGCGAAGCCGACCTGAAACGCTAGTTCGTTGGCGGGTTCGCCCCGGCGACCGGAGGCGGTGGTGTTGTCAGTGCCTTCACGTCATCCACCAGCACCGCCATCGCTTGATCGAAGTGCTTCCGACCGGTCTTTGCCAGGGCCCAGGACTGCACTTCTTCGAGTAACGGCCATAGCGTGACGTGGCTCTTGGGGTCGGAGATCACCAAGCGGAGAGTAGGAATTGGTCCGCCTTCAAAGCGAACCGCGAAAACCAAGTCCGCATCGGCGGGAGTGGACAGCAGTTCATACTTGCCCCAGGCCTTCATCTTTGCGTAGAACGCGTTGTAAGCGAGGTTAGGAAGTCCCAGGGGATTAGTGCTTTCCCCATTGGAGATGAAGACTCTCTTGGCGGTGAGTACTTGCGTGGGTATCGGAGCCGCAGGTGGATCCATCGGGGTTTGCGCCGTTACCTTCGGCGCGGAGAGCAGTGCATGTGCGAAAATGACAAACGTGATTCCAAGGCTGGTGATTTTCGTCATTAGTCCTCCCGTTCAAATTCCGTTGAGCATGTAGACGTGCAACGAGGTCCGGGCGTTTCCGGGGTCAGAGGCGCGGGCTGTCGCCGTTGTCTTAGCTATTGGCCGCAGCCGTTGCGGCTGGGTGCCCCACGTGTCGGTTTCACACGTGGGTTCTCTAAGGTTGCAGTACGATTTTTCCGAAGATGTCGCGGCGCTCCAGGCGGTTTTCGGCGGCGGCACATTCCGCCAACGGCAGTACGGAATCGATCACCGGGCGGAGTTTGCCGCGGCGCACCATTTCCAGTACGGCGAAGAGTTCCGATTTCGGCCCCATGTACGAGCCCATGATCGAGAGCTGGCGAGTGAACAGGAACCGGAGATCGATTTTGGCTTCGTAGCCGGTGGTTGCGCCGCACGTGATCAGGCGGCCACCGGGCGCCAGGCTGCCCACGCTGTCTTCCCAGGTGGCCGTTCCTACGTGCTCGAAGGCGACGTCGACGCCGCGGCCGACGGTGAGCCGCTTCACTTCCTTCCTAAATCCGGCGGCGGAATGCAAGATCACCTCGTCCGCACCTTGCGATTTTGCTTTTTCGATTTTGGCCTTCGAACCAACTGTGGCAATCACCCGAGCACCAACCATCTTGGCAATCTGAATCGCGGCGCTGCCGACGCCGCTGCCACCGGCGATAACCAGAACGGTTTCGCTGGGCGCGAGTCGCGCCCGGGTGAGCAGCATGTGCCACGCCGTGAGAAAAACCAGCGGCATCGCCGCGGCTTCCAGGAAGGGCAGATTTTCAGGCTTGGGGATTACATTGGCCTCGGGCACCACGACCAGTTCCGCGCAGCCTCCGTTCACGCCGTAGCCAAGGACGGTGTAGGCCCGGCACAAGTTGTCGCGGCCCGCCAGGCATTCGGCGCAGTGTCCGCAAGAAATTCCGGGCGCCAGAATTACGGGATCGCCCACGCGGCAGCGTAAAACCTCCGAGCCGATAGCAGCCACCTCGCCGGCGACGTCGGCGCCAGTAATATGCGGAAACGAAAAGGTGACGCCAGGAATTCCGCGGCGAATCCAAACGTCCAGATGATTGAGGGCGCAAGCGCGAACACGCACTAACACCTCTCGCGGATTGATCACCGGATCGGGGACCTCAAGATACTGCAGAACCTCAGGTCCTCCGTGACGATCGAAGACGATGGCCTTCATGAAGACTCCTGTCGGTGCACCGCGGCAACCGGACGCACCCGGAGAAGATTAAGGTTTGGGGAGTGCTGCGTCAATTCCCGGACGCTTCGCGCGGAGGTTATTCAGCGCTGGGTAAGTGGCCGAATCGCCCGCCCCTGTGGGCGATGCAGACCATTCGCGCGATTGACACCACCCATAGGGGGCCGTAACCTTGATACACAAATGGACCTCTTTGAGGAGATCGTGCGGATGCGGCGCGCTGGGGAGCGCGGAGCTCTGGCGACGATCGTGCACACCAACGGATCGATTCCCAGTTTTGAGAGTTCGCGAATGCTGGTGCGGGAGGACGGTTCCATTGCCGGAACTATCGGCGGCGGATGCGTCGAGGCGGATGTGTGGGCGGCGGCGAAAGAAGTGATCGAGAAGGAGACCCCGCGCAAGATGGTCTTCAACCTGAATCATGAGGCCGGCTACGATTCGGGCCTGATTTGCGGCGGCACCCTGGAGATTTTCGTGGAACCCATTCTGCCCCAGCCGGTTCTTTATCTCTTCGGCGGCGGACACATTTCGGGAGCGGTGGCGCGGATCGCGCACCTGAGCGGGTTCTCGATCGCCATCGTGGACGACCGGGAAAGTTTTGCCAACGCGGAACGCTTCCCGATGGCGTCGGAAGTAATTGCCAGCTACGAGCAAGCGTTCAGCAAAATTCGGCCGAACGCTTCGTCGTACATCGTGATCGTCACACGCGGTCACAAGGACGACATGCGCGTGCTGGAGTGGGCGGTGGGCACCGATGCGCGCTACGTCGGAATGATCGGGAGCAAGCGGAAGGTGCTGGCGGTGTACGAAGCCCTCGGCAAGCAAGGCGTGGCCGCGGAGAAGTTCGAGCGCGTGCATGCCCCGGTGGGGCTGGAGATCGGAGCGCTCACCCCGGAAGAGATCGCCGTGAGCATCGTGGCCGAGTTGATTGCCGTGCGCCGGAACGCAGAAGGCTTTGGCGCTCACAAGAAGCTTGATCGGGGTCCGCTGGCGGCGCGGCGCGGGTAGCGATGCTGGCCGCCGCGATTCTCGCTGCAGGCGAATCGCGGCGAATGGGATTCCCCAAGGCGCTGACGGAAGTTCGCGGCGCTACATTCGTGGAAAATCTGCTGCGGGCCACCGAGCATCCGCGAATCGAGTTGCGGCGCGTCGTGTTAGGGGCGGGAGCGGCGGAAATCCAGGCGCGGCTCGGGCTCAGTGACGCGCAGGTGATTGTTAATCGCGACTGGGAAGCCGGCCAACTTTCTTCCATTCAATGCGCGGTGCGGAATTTCCTTCCTTTCGATCCCGAAGCAATCATCATTTGCCCGGTGGATCACCCGCTGATTTCGCCGGGGCTGGTGGCGCAGTTGATTCAGGCTTTCGATCTTCAAGGGCGCGCGCTCACACTACCGACTTACCAAGGGCGACGAGGGCATCCCGTTATTTTTCGGCGGAATTTGTTCGATGAATTGCAGCAGGCTTCGGCGGGAATTGGAGCGCGCGAAGTGGTTTGGGCGCACCCGGAGGATGTGGCCGAGGTGCCCGTGGAGGAAGTAGGCGTGGTGTTGAACCTCAATGATCCGGAAGCGCTGGCCAGAGTGAACCAAAGCAACGCCAGAAACCTCTAAGACTTTATCCAGCGCCCCGCACCCAGACCGAGCGGGGGTTTTTACTTCAGTTCAGCAGGCAAGGAAGCCAGAACGGCCCGTAGGGCGTCTGCGGCTAGCTGGGCTGCATGGTAGGTCGCTGACGAGAGTCCGCCCAGAGCTTCAGAGATGGTCTCGGCGGAGATATGCCGAGCTTCGCCTGGGGTTTTGCCCAACATCAATTCGGTCAAAATGGAACTGGCAGCGACAGCGCTGACGCAACCTTTGGCGCCGAATCGGGTCTCAACAATGTGACCGCTTACCACACGAATCGCCAAGCGGAGTATATCGCCGCAAACTGGGTTGGAAACATCGGCGGAGGCGGTTGGGTTGGGCATGTCGCCGGCGTTGCGAGGGTTCTGGAAGTGATCCAGTACGGCACTGGTGTACATAAAAGTGAGTATATCGCGGTGTGAAAACATAGCATAAAAAGGGGTGTGGAATTTGGAAAAAAGCTGCGATAAATGATTGACAGGAACGGAGTAACAAGGCTAGGCTAACCCGTCACCAGCCCTACGATTTTATAGACTTTTTGGATGTAATTTTTCTAATATGCTTGCAGCGGTAGCCCGAAGGAGGGCTTAGCGAAAATGTTGAATCGGCGCTTGTGCTCGTTTCTCACTGTTCTTACGGTGGCAATCGCATTACTTGCCGCGCCGTCGTTCGCCCAAGACGGCAAATTGAAGGTAAAGGTAATGCCGAAGCAGGCTTACTTGTTTCTCGACGGGAAAGCGATCCGAGAAGGAACCCACACGATCTCGGTTCCAGCCGGGAAGCACACCATCGTGGTCGTGAACTATGGATACAAGATGGTCACCAAGGACGTCGATGTCACCGCCGGCAAGACTACCGATGTGGACGTGACGCTGGAAGCCTACGGCGGCAAAGTCGCTGGGCCCTGGGGCCGAATTCTGATCGAGGGGGACGCGCGGGCAGCGGTCTTGCTGAACGGCAAGAAGCCGGATTACTTCGTGGGTCACGTCGATGAGTTCAACAACGATTTCATCTGGCACCAGGAATTGCTGGTGCCGCCCGGTACCCATCAGGTTACGGTGATGCACGGCGACAAGGAACTCTTCAGCGGACCGATCACCGTCGGCAACAACCAGAAGATCATCATTCGCCTGAAAACCGGCAAAACCGAAACCAAGGACTGGACCAGCCGCGAGGCATCGCTGATGAAGAAGGCGCCGCTCCCGCGTTTCACGGTGGGCATTGCGAGTGCAACGGTGGTGGTGGCTCCAGCCAAGATCGACAGCTTTAGTGCGGCCAACGCGAGGATTGATTGCGGACAGTCGACCAACCTGAGCTGGCAAGCCGAAGACACCGTCGACGCCTCGATCAGTGGGGATGTGGGCACCGTGGATGCTTCGGGGACCAAGTCGGTTTCGCCGATCCATCCCACAACTTACGAGTTGACCGAAACCGGACCTGGCGGCGTGGTGAAGCAATCCACTACCGTAGATGTTAACAAGGACATTCCGGCCACCCTGACCGCGAATCCTTCCGAGCTGCACTTCCGGAAGATTGGCGACAAAGTGATCAAGCAAGAATCCAGCACCTTGACCTGGAGCACTTCGAACGCCAGCACCGTAGCTATCGATCCGCTCGGCACGGTAACGCCCAGCGGCACACAGACGGTTCAGGGCGTGCCCAAGCAGACCACCGAAGGTCCGGTGGATGAAACGACCACCTACACCCTGAATGCCTCCAACGTTTGCGGCGGAACAGCGACCGCGACCGCGGCCATCCACATCGTCGGCTCGATCGAACCGATCCCCGAAGTGGTGCTCGCCAGCGTGTTCTATCCGACCGCATATCCCGACAAGAAGAACGTCGAAGCTGGATTGCTGAAGAGCCAACAGGATGCACTAACCACCGCAGCGACCGGATTCAAGAAGTACCTCGAGTACGATCCGGACGCCAAGCTCTCGATCGCAGCCCACGCCGATGTTCGCGGCTCCAAGAAGTTTAACCAGGAGCTCACCGAACGCCGCGTCACTCGCATCAAGGAATTCCTGGTCGTCCAGGGAGTTCCTGCGGACAAAGTCGAGACTGCTGCCTACGGTAAGGATCAGGAGATGGACAAGAAAGACATCAAGGACCTCGAAACCAGCAACCCCAACCAGGCTGACAAGAAGCTGCATCACACCGCTCAGGCCAGCTACTATGCTTATAACCGCCGTGCCGACATCGTCATGCTTCCCTCCGGGAAGAAGTCGACGCAGTATTATCCGAACAATGCGTCGGACGAGAAGGTGCTATATCAGGTTCCGAAGCCGAGCCTGAAAGTGGTTGAAAAGAACCAGTAGGAGAGGTCGATTCGAAAGTCGGCGCCGGAGAGTTCCCCTCTCCGGCGCTTTTTTTTTGCCGCGGCGAAATCCAGCCGCTAGAATCAACAACGGCAATGAGCCCCTCACAAAATACAGTGTTGCCGCGCATTGTGTCGCTGGCGCCAAACGTGACCTCGATTCTGGTGGCCATCGGCGCGCGGCGAGCTCTCGTTGGCGTTAGCCGGTGGTGCGCGGACGTGGCGCCTATGGTGGCTGGGCTGCCGCGGGTGGGCGATTGCTGGAAGATGGACGTGGCCGAGGTCATGAAGCTGCGCCCGGACCTGGTGATCGGGTCCGTGCCATTCCGTGCGGAAGTTGTGGTTAAGATCATCGAACAACCCGTCGCGTTTCTGGCGATCAGTCCGCGCAGCTTGGCCGGGATCCGCAGCGACATTCGGCTGCTCGGGCGTTTAGCGAGCCGCGGCGAAGCGGCCGAGAAACTCATCCGGCAGATGCAGCGGGCGTTTGAGGCGGTGGCGCGACGTGCATCGCGGATGGCGGCCGAAAAGCCTCGCGTGTATGCCGAGGCGTGGCCCCACCCGCGGATCAGTTCCCCGCCATGGGTGGCCGAGTTGATCGAAATTGCAGGCGGGATTCCGGCGACCGTGGCGGGACAAAAGGTGTCAGACGCAGAAGTGGCGCAGCTGCAGCCGGACGCGATCGTGCTGGCGTGGACCGCGACCGGTGACCGTGCAAAAACCAGCCGCGCGTACGGAGTGAAGGCGTGGAAAGATGTGCCGGCGATACGCGATAGGCGAGTCTTTGTGGTGCGCGATGACCTCCTGAATACGCCCGGGCCGCCGTTGATGGATGGGGTTCGCGCGCTCTTTGACGTGATTCACCAGCCAGGGCGCGCGCGGCGTTGGCCGGCCTTCCCCAGTTCAACCCTCGATGTCCACTGGAAGTGATCCCTTCCCGCCGTCCTCGCGGAGTGGTAGCCTCGCGCATCGATGAGATTAGAAACCAGCAGCGAGTCGACAAGACGGGGAGCGGATTCCGGCCGCGAGGCGCGGAAGGCTGTCCTTCTCTATGTATATGAAAACAATTAATGAAAAAATTCCGAGCCGATATCAGACCTCATTCCGGTACCGAATGGCGATTGGTCAGGCTTGGCGCGGAAACCCCGCCGGTCCAGAAGCAATCCGTTGAGGCCGAGCTCGTGATGGCAGCCGGAATTGATGCTTTGCGCCGGAGACAAAGATGCTGACGGTGGTGGCCGCGATTATCGTGAACGATGGCAAGGTGCTGATATGCCAGCGCAGCCGCACCGATTCGTTCCCCCTAAAGTGGGAATTTCCCGGCGGCAAGGTGGAGCCAGGAGAAACGCCCGCGCAGGCGCTAGCGCGCGAGGTCCTTGAGGAGTTGGGCGCGCCTGCGATAATTGGTACGGAGTTTCTGCGGGTGCGGCACAAATACCCAGAGAAGAAAGAACCGATCCAACTAATTTTCCTCTGGACCCAGATGGAAGCCGGTAGCGAGCGGAATTTGCAGTTCGAACAGTTGCTTTGGGCTGCTCCGGGGGAGTTGAAGTCGTTCGATTTCCTAGAAGCAGACTGGGAGGTGGTCCGGCGCCTGGCGGTGGAGCTAAGCGGCGCGGATTCCGCGACGCCACGGATCAGAACCGAATAAACACTCCCACGCTTTACAACTTATTTCCCTACTGTTGGCTTAGACCAGCTGCCGGCCGCCATCGACCACGATGGTCTGGCCGGTCACAAAGTCCGCGCTCAGCAGGTACTCGACGGCGTTGGTGATGTCTTCCCCTGTTCCGGTGCGGTGGAGCGGGGCGCGGCGGATGAAATCTTCGTGCGGGACTTCTCCGGGAAATTCGATGGTGCCGGGCGCGATGCTGTTCACTCGAACCTCGGGGGCAAGGGCGCGGGCCATGCAGCGCGTGAGCATAATCACGCCAGCTTTTGAAACGCAGTAGTGCGTGTAGGTGGGCCAGGACAGCAGCCCGCCGAGCGAGGACATGTTGATGATTTGTCCGCCGCTGGCGCGGAGCAAGGGCGTCGCTGCCTGGGAGCATAGGAACGTGCTCTTTAGGTTGGAGTTCATGATGCGGTCCCACTGCTCTTCGGTGAGCGATTCGAATTGCGCAGGGAAGAAAATCGCGGCGTTGTTTATCAAAATGTCGAGCCGGCCAAATTCCGCGCGAACCGCTTCGAACATTCGAATCACTTGATCGCGGCGCGAAACATCAGCCTGCCAGGCCATGGCGCGGCCGCCAGCGGCTTGCAGCGACCCCACCAGCTCGCCGGCTGCGGCCTTGGAATTCTGGTAGTTGACGATCACTGCGGCGCCCAGCGACGCCAGTTTTTCCGAGATGCTTCGACCGATGCGTTTCGCTCCGCCAGTTACCAGCGCGACTTTTCCTTCGAGGGTTCTAGGCACGGTTGACATTCTAGCTAAAAATAGAAGGTAGAGGTCAGCGCTTAGATGTTAGAGAGCACCGCAACCCGTGCCGCGGCGCGCGCCAGGGATGGAATGGCCTCGCTCCCCTTGCCGCAGACCCGATCCGGCGGATGCTAGCGCTGCCGGGACTGATACAATCAACCGCTGTGCTGCCGCGCAGCAAGCGGCGGGTGCCCCACCACCGCCACCGCCCGGCACAATGGAGACGCCATGAAGCTGGATTTGCTCGCGATTGCCCCACACCCGGATGACGTGGAGCTCACCTGTGGCGGCACCTTGATCAAAATGGCGCGACAGGGCTACAAGGTGGGCGTGCTGGACCTCACCCGCGGGGAGATGGGCACCCGCGGAATGCCGGAGATCCGTCGCCGCGAGGCTGCGGCCGCGGCCCGAGTGATGGGACTCGCGGTCCGCGGGAACCTGGGGTTGCCCGACGCGGGACTGGAAGTGAACGAAGAGTACAAATTGGCGGTGGCGCGAAAAATCCGAGAATGGCAGCCGCGCACGGTGATCGCCCCCTATTGGACAGGGAGGCACCCGGATCACTACACGGCCTCGCGATTGAGCTACGAAGGCTGCTTCCTGGCGGGCCTGAAGCGGCTGCCGATCGAGGGCGAGCCCTTCCGGCCATTCAAGATGCTGTATGCGGCAGCCTACGAGGAGAGCGTGCAGCCCAACCTGGCGGTAGATATCACCGCGCAATACAACCAGCGCCGCCGAGCCATCCTGGCCTACAAATCGCAATTTCAGCCAGCCCGCAAGGAGCGCAAATCAAAGGTGTTCATCCCCTTAGACGCGCTAGAAGAGCGCATGAGCGTGATGGCACAGCATTATGGCCGGATGATTGATGTGAAGTACGCGGAAGGCTTCGTGGTGCGGGAGATTGCCCGAGTCGACGACGTGGTGGCGCTGACGGTGCGGTCGATGTGAATTATAGGCGGACGAGGGCATCGCGCTAAAACTCGTCGGATTCCTGAGTGTAGGAATAGCCTTCCAGAGTATGGCCGGTTCCCTTCCGCCCCACGTGCGCGCGGACGGGGGCCTCGTTTTCAGCGCCGGTTTTGCGGAGCAGTGCGAAGGTGGCCAGGGCCTCGGTGTAAACCTTTGTAACTAAAAAGGTTTCCCCAGTTGCGTCCTTCTTCCAGACTTGGCCTACCTGGATCTTGGAGGGAGCCATAACAGAGCCTTAACTTTAGACACAAACGCGGCGAGCGTCAATTGCTTTGGCGGGCCGAGGGGCGAAACCGGAGTTGACCTTCAGGAATCGCGCACTGGGAACAAACTCTTTACTTGCCGATGACATCATAAGGTCCAAGCGGCGGAATGGCAGGTGTATACTGTCGCTGCTTGGTCCGCCTGGAGGTACGATATGACATTATGGGGACGACGATATCTCGCATTGCCTCTGGTAACAGCGCTGTTCTTCCTGGGTCTCCCTGGCCCCGCATCACTCGCCGCGCAAGATCCGCAAACTTCGCAAGGTTCATCCACTTCGGGTACGCCTGCGCAGACCGCTCCGTCGCAAGCCACCGGGACTCAGGCCGCTCCGCCGCAGACTTCGTCGTCGCAAGACAACACGCCTGGGGATAGCACTCCCGCCAACGTGGATTCCACCGCGCCGGGTACCAAAGAGACGTCCGCGAAATCGGGTAGCGAAGCGGACGTGGATGCCATCGGCAACCGCAAAGTCGGCCATGGTCCGGATTTGTATTCGCTGGAACACGAGATTGCGCTCGGCAAGCAGCTGGCGCAAGAAGTCGACCGCTCCGCAAAGTTGATCGACGATCCTGTGGTCACCGAATATGTGAACCGCGTGGGTCAAAACCTGGTGCGCAACTCCGACGCCAAAGTGCCGTTCACAATTAAGGTGATCGATTCCGATGAGGTAAACGCCTTTGCGCTGCCCGGCGGATTCTTCTACGTGAATAGCGGGCTGATCCTGCGCGCCGACGAGGAATCCGAGCTGGCCGGCGTGATGGCGCATGAAATCGCGCACGTTGGCGCGCGCCACGGCACACGAAACGCCACCAAGGGCGAGCTCATGCAGCTGGCCACTATCCCGCTGATCATGCTCGGTCCAGGGGGCTGGCTCGGGTATGGAATCTACGAAGGCTTGAACTTCGCGCATTCCGATCACCTTCCTGAAATTCTCGCGAGACTGCCGAAGCGCGAAGCCGATTATCTGGGCCTGCAATACATGTACAAGGCCGGATACGATCCCAACGCGTTCGTGACTTTCTTTGAGAAGATCGAGGCCGACGAAAAGAAGCATCCGGGCACAATTCCCAAAATTTTCTCCACCCATCCTCCGACGCCGGACGCGCATAGAGGCTTCGCAGAAGGAAATTGCCACCATTCTTCCGGCGCGCGAGGAATACATCGTCACCACTTCCGAATTTGATGTGGTGAAGAAGCGCCTGCGCGTCGATCGAAGCGGGCGCAAAAGGTGAAGAGCAACGATAAGAACAAGCCCACGCTGCGCAAGCGCACCGAGCAGGATCCCAACAAGACGACGACTACCGGTACCAACGGTGGCGGACAGAACGGCGACGATACCTCGATCGGACGACGACCGTCCGACGCTAAAGCGCCGCCGACGGATCCGCGCAACCAGTAGAATTTTAATTTCAGGCTTACGAAGAAAGGCGCCCCGACAGTCGGGACGCCTTTTGTTATTTTCTGACGTTCAAGAATTCGTCAGTAGTGGGAGTCGATCGCTGGCGGCCGACTACCCGACTAACGGATCGGGGGCTAATAGCGTTCGCGGTGTTCGCGAGAATCCGCCACGCCCATGCGGGTGAGGCCTTCGGCGTAATATCGGCGATATAGGACGTCCCACTCCTCGCTGCCTTCCATGATGGGCTTTTTCTGCGAGGAAATTTTCAGGCGAGCTTCGGTATCCACCTGCTCTTCGAGCTTGAGCAGCCCGCTCAGGATGTTGACGATTTCCTGGCGGATGGTGTCGCGGTCCTCAACGAAGTCGACGCTATCGTTGGCCACCAGTGCATCCAGGATGCGGTGGGAGATCCGAACCGTTTTTTCTCGAGTTAGTCGCATGCGATGGGGGTCAGCCTAAGGTCAGGGATTGCGCAAAACGTCAGCGCAGGATCAGCTTGCGCTGTCGTGCCAGCTCGCCTTTCACTTTCTTGTACATTTCCTGATACGAGACGCCGGTGCGGCGCATGGTCTCGGCGTGGTCATTCAAAATGGTGCGCACTTCGTCGTTCAGGCGGTCCTCGATGGATAGCTCTTCGGCCATCACCGAGCGCACCTGCTGGATGACCGCCTCTTGCGCCTTGGTCTCGATCATTTGGCCGGCGACTAGCTTCTTCACCAGTTCCTTGGACATATGCGAAACGTAGTCGCGATTCAACAGCATTTCGGCGCTCTCCGGCGAAACACAATTCAACAACTCAGTTTAAAGGGTGAACGAGAGGAGGTCAAGGCAAGCGCCCGAAATGCCCGAAATGGCCAGAGCAGCAGTGGTTTGCGCGTGGCTGGCATAGCTGACTGCACCGTCGCGTGCGCCGGTCGCGCGCCTGCGACGCAGGAAGCAAGAAACGATCCGAGGGCTCTTAGTCCGCTAAAACGGGACGGTTTGGGACCAGATTTGAATGCTCAGGCCGTCGCGGGTGTCTGACCACGCTGCGTGCACTACCCCATCGTGTTCCGACACCAATTGGGTGTAGTCGCCGAAGTAGCCGCATCCTGGGTAGCCATTGCAGGGGTTGAAGGGGACGTCGTTGACCGCTTGCTGGATCGGAAAAGTATGCCCCCCATCGAGGGACTTGCCGACAAAATATTGCGCGTTGGTGTTGGCAGGGTCGTTGCGGTCATCGTACCAGCCCACGTAGACGGCCCCTGCAGGGGTTGCGGTTGCCCACGCGAAGAAATGGTCTTTCTGGTTATTGAACTTGTCGTTGTTCACCCGGGCGACCCTGGAGGCTCCCGTGGTTACGTTAATGGTGGCCAAGTAAACGCTCGGGGTGGTTTCGAGACTTCCTCCCGCCACCTGGTCCGCTGAGAACGCGCAGTATGCCGTGTATCCGTGAATCGCGCATCCAGGCGCGGCTGCCCCGCTGTCAGAAAACGCCCAGTTGGGGTTATTCAGGCCGTTGTAAACGAAGGTGGCCACTGGATTTTTCGAAACAGTCCACACCCCGCCGCTCAGAGTGGATTCCCACATGTTGATCGTGGGCGCGTTGGTGTAATCGTCGAAGAAAACGTGTGGGGTACCGCCAGGATCGATCACCATATAAGGGTACTGTGTGTTGGTGAGCGAACCGCTCACCAGCGCTGGAGTGCTGTAGGGCTCTCCCGCCGCGGGCGCGGGCGAATGCGACTCCAGAACCGCCGTGCCATAACTCGGAATGGTAGCCGTTCCGTCGGTACAGGTACCGGACGAGAGGTTGCAGAAATAAGTGTAGTACACGTAGTTGGTCCCGGCATTCGGACTGCTGCTATTGGCATCCGTTGAATTCAGCGGCTGGCTGAGAGTGCCGTCACAACTGAAAGGGCCACCAATGATGCCGTCGCAGGTTTGCACGTCAATAACCGTTGGCACCAGCGCCGAGTAACTGCCGTGAGAGTAGCCTTGTACCGCATCCACCTCGCTGTCAAAATTCTCGTAATTGTTATTGAAATCCAGGAACACGTTGCTGCTGAGCGCGGAAAAGTAGCTGTTCCCGGCATCGTCGAACGAGAGCCCCGGATTGGCCTGAAACGTCAGCGGAATCCCGCCGATGTTGGGATCGGCGGCTCCGGTCATCGAATCATCGGTCCAGGATTTTCCGCGGTTGGTCGACACGTGATAGAACATGTGGTTGTAGTTGTTTCGAAAGTCGTTGCACATCACCACCCAGGAACCCGATCCCGACGACGGATCCAAAGCGGATGCGACTCCCGCTTTCGGCCATGGATTGCGGTCCTGGTTTACCTTCACGTTTTGATAGACGTGCTGCACCGCCCCTGCTGCCTGTGCTCTGGCCTGCGCCTGTTGCAGCGCGTTGGCACCGCCCTGCGGCAGCATCGCGCCGCTACGGTTGAAGGGCGCCTTGTGGTTCTTCTGCATCCACGCCACGTAGCTTGGAAAGTCGGTGAAGGGCGCCGGCTTGCCCGTCTGCGCCCACAGTGGAACCGCCATCAACGATAGAATTGCTCCGCACACCACTTTGGTCGGGAGCGTCTTCCCACATTCGGTTCGTTTCATCGGTGTCTCCCTATTCCTGCTGGGCGGAACGGCTTGTCCAGAAATAGCTAAACGATCAGCCTTGGTGCTGCGGATTATTCGCTTGGTTGGCTGGAGTTGTCAACGTAGGTACTGGTACATAGAACGCAACAAAACCCCGTTGGTACCGACCGGACACAACGGAACCAAAAAAAGGCCGACGCCCGGCGACCTGGCCTGAGCAGGGGCCAGGCGCCGACCTTAAATTAGCTATGGTAGCTATTTTCTTTCCTTCTTCTTCATGCTGACCGAACCAACCGTGATGGTGCCTTTGACGCTCGCTGTAGGACCGCCCAAGGATGGGGGCGGGGACCCAGCCTTCGCCGCCGAAATATTGACCTCGGAGTCGTAGTACGCTTCTGCTGGTGTGTAGTCGTTGCTCGTCCCTCCGCCGGGGGTGCATGTCACATAATTGTTTGTCTGCCCACCGAAAACACCACTGACCAACTCGCCATCGTAGTAGGTATATACCCAGGCACTTTCGTTAGGGGAAAATTGGACAGTGCCGTTATTGGCGACGTCCGAGGTTTCTGGGTCTATTAGGTAACCCTGGGCGTTCAGGACGATAGTGATTGGGTCAGTCGCCGGTGGTGTTTCGGTTCGAGCTTTTGCTGGTTCTGCCATTTTTTGTTCTCCTTTTTAAGAGATTTCACTTCTTTGGGTTAGGCCGAAAATTCGCGTCGGACAACAAGTTTTTCAGTTCGGGAACATCTTTGAGGTCGTCGAGAGAGTAGCCATTCTGCAGAGCTTTCTCGACATTCTCGAGAGCGTGGCGCCGATCGCCGAGGGCCTCGTAGGTTTCTCCGGCAAGTTCCAGAACGTTGGGATCATCCGGCGAGCGAGCCAGCGCCGCCTGCACCCGGGTTATGGCTTTCTCGCGCAGCCCTTTCTCCGCGTACAGGTCCGCCAACGAGACTTGGGTGAGGGCGTCATGAGGTTCGGCCTTCACTTTTTGTTCCAACAAACCGATGGCCCGCTCCCGTGCGGCTTCGGAATTGGCGGTCTGATTCAGGAATCGGTAAGCGGTCATGAGGTTGGCCCAGACCAAGTAATTTTGGTCGTTGATCTGCAGGGCTTTTTGGCTCATAGCCACCGAGTCGGCGTAGCGCTTTTCGCTCATGTATAGATAAGCGAGGTTGCTGTAGGCAGGATAATTGGGGCCAAGTTCGATCGATTTCTTCAGGGCCGCCTCAGCCAGTGGTAAGTCTTTCGCGTCCCCGCGATTGATGTACGCGGCTGCGAGATTGGCATAAACTATGGAATTGTCCGGCGTCAGTTCAGCCGCGTGCTGTAACTGCGCTATGGCCTCGGCGTACTTTCCCTGGTCCACGTAAAAGTTGCCGAGCGTGTTATATCCATCCCAGTCGTCGGGACGTAGTGCCGCTCCCTTTTTATAGGCTTCTTCGGCATCGGCCTTGCGGCCCATCCTTTCGTACACTCGCGCGATGCCCATTATCGCGTCGGCCTTGTGCGGCTCCAGTTGAAGGGCCTGCTGGTATTCCTGCAAGGCGAGGTCAAAGTTCTCCCCGAGGGCGTGAACCTCTCCCAGGGTGATATAGGCCGCCGAAAGGTGATCGTCGAGTTGCAGAGCGTGGCTGCAATTGGCAGAGGCCTCGTTGATCCACTTGGGATTCGGATCGATCTGGTTTTTCAGGCGGTAGGCCTCGCCTAGCTCTGCGAAACCCAGTGCAAACCGCGGATCGGTTTTCACTGCGCCGTTGAGCGCGCTAATGGCGAGGTCGAGATTCCCGGGCGTGTCGTAGCGCGCCACGTAGCCCACCGCCTTGAGGTAACCCTCGTACGCCGCAGGACTCACGGATCCGCCGGTGGTGCGCAACATATCCGCAGTGAGGTTGATGTGCATTAGCTTGGCGAGTTCGGACACGGCCTCGTCCTGCAGCGCGGCGAGATCGCCGGCGCGGTCTTCGAGGCTGGCGGAGCCGATTTGGCGGAGATTCTGGGTATCGATCAGGTTCACGGTAAGGTGAACATCCTGACCGTCGCGGGCGATGCTGCCTTCCACCACCACGGTCGCGCCCCACTGATGCAAGGCCGCGGTCGGATCGGAGATCTTGCGCTTGCGCACCTCGCTCGAGGGCACCACCCACAACCATTTGCCGGCCACATCGAGGTTCGATAACTTCCCCGCGAGACTGTCCGTTAATCCTTGGGCCAGCGGCTCATTGGCGGGATCGTTGCCAATGTTCTCGAAGGGCAGCACGGCGATGTGTTCCTCGCTTGGCGCGAGCAGGCTGCCGCCCAACCGGGTCCGCACCGCGGGAACCAGCAGCAGAGCGAGTACCCCCAGCGCCGCGGCTACGCCGCCGCCCAGCCACCATTTCCACGCGCGATTCTGGCGCGGGACGGCAATCCCCAAGGCCGATTGCGATGCATGCGAGATGTATTCCTGAATCTGCGCCGATGAAAGCGTTGCGGTAAGCGCCGACATGTCTATCGCGGCGGTCGCTGGGAGGGTGTTGCGGATGTTCTCCAGTTCCGCGCGCATCTCGGTGCAGCTTGCATAGCGGTGATCGGGATCCTTCGATAGCGCGCGGTAAACAATCTGCTGAAGCACCGGCGGGACGCCCTGCAAGGAGTGCGGAGGCTGGTGCAAGATAGCCACGACGGTGGAGGACAGGCTTTCGCCCCAGAAGGGATTTTCGCCAGTGAGCATTTCGGCTAGGACCACGCCAAGCGCCCAGACGTCGGTGCGATGGTCAACGTGCCTGCCCAATGACTGCTCCGGCGACATATAGCCCACCGTGCCGACGCTGCCCCCGGTCTGAGATGCGGTGTGAGCCACAACCACCCGGGCCAGGCCGAAGTCCACGATCTTAGCCAGGCCTTGCGGGGTGATCAGGACGTTGGAAGGTTTGACGTCGCGATGCACGATGTTGCGCGCGTGGGCCGCTTCCAGGCCGTGGGACACTTGGATGGCGAGGTCCACAGCTTCGCGCATGGGAATGGGGCCCCGGCGAATCCTCTCCGCCAGCGCTTCGCCTTCATAAAACGCCATGACGATGAAGGCGCGTCCGTCGCTGGTTTCTTCCACTCCGTGAATGACGCCGATATTGGGATGGTCGAGCGCCGAGGCGGTGCGCGCCTCTTTCATAAAGCGCTCTTTTTCTTTCTCAGTGACGTTCAGTTGGGAAGGAAGGAATTTCAGGGCTACCGTGCGCTCGAGCTTTAGGTCCAGCGCCTTATAGACCACACCCATGCCGCCGGCGCCGGCCATCGCCAGAATTTGGTAGTTACCTACGCGCTCTCCGACGATTGGGTTCCTGCTTGTCTCCGTCATGCCTTTCCCACTCGCTCCAGAGTGTGAGCGCGGCGCGATATTATTGCCAGGCGAGTCGCTCGGGCCCTGCGAATCGAATCATAGTCCGCAGGGTTCCGCTATTGCAATACATCTTAATCGCCACATGAATACGTCACGCGTGAAGCACCGGTTATATGGCGGGGTTTACATCTCGCGAGCTACTGTTGGCACAGTCCCTGGCCGGGGTATACAGTTAACATCGCATTCGACAACCGGAGCCTAGCTGAATATGACCAAACGATTCTTCCTTCAACTGATCTCTGCCATGATGGCCACCCCCTATGTCGCGCCCCTTTTAGCCTGGGCGGCCGGAGAAAAATTGAAGAATTGGGCAGGCAACATCGAGTACGGTACGGATCGCTTGTATTCCGCCGATACCGTGGAACAAGTCCAGGAATTCGTAAAGAAGCAGCCGCGGCTGAAAGTCCTGGGAACGCACCACTGCTTCAATCACATTGCCGACACCACCGATATCTTCCTCTCGGTCCGGCCTATGGACCAGGTGGTTGCGCTGGATCCGCAGGCACGCACGGTGACCCTCGGCGCGGGCATGAGTTATGGGCAATTGGCGCCCTACCTCCACGAGCACGGCTTCGCTCTGCAAAACCTGGCTTCCCTGCCCCATATTTCGGTGGCTGGGGCGTGCAGCACCGCAACCCACGGTTCGGGCGAGAAGAATGGCAATTTGTCGACGGCAGTGTCGGCGCTGGAATTTGTGACCGCATCGGGCGAGGTGGTGAATCTATCTAGCAAGCAGGATGGCGACACGTTTTTGGGCGCGGTGGTGGGGCTCGGCGCGCTAGGCGCGATCACCAAGGTGACCCTCGATCTGCAGCCGACGTTCATGATGAAGCAGTACGTCTACGAAAATCTTCCCCTGGGCCAAATGAAAGAACACTTCGACGCCATTGAAGCCAGCGGCTACAGCGTGAGCCTGTTCACCGACTGGCAAAATCAGCGGATCAATGAAGTCTGGATCAAAAGCCGCATGGAACCGGACGTGGCCTTTAACGCCACTCCGGAACTCTTTGGCGCCCAGCTAGCCACCAGGAATCTGCATCCCATCGCCGAAATTTCTCCGGAAAACTGCACCGAACAGATGGGCGTGCCGGGGCCATGGTATGACCGCTTGCCCCACTTCCGCATGGGATTTACCCCCAGCGCCGGAAAGGAACTGCAGTCGGAATACTTCGTGCCGCGAAAGCATGCGATTGAGGCCATTTTAGCGGTGGAGCGGCTGCGCGATCAGGTGAGCCCGCATCTGCTAATTTCGGAAATCCGAGCGATCGCCGCGGACAACTTGTGGATGAGCCCGTGCCACAACCAGGACAGCGTTACGATTCACTTCACATGGAAACCGGACTGGCCTAATGTGCGCAAAGTGCTGCCAGTAATCGAGAAGGAGTTGGCGCCGTTTCGAGCCCGGCCACACTGGGGAAAGCTCTTCACTGTTCCCCCGGAACGATTGCGAGCGCTCTACGAGAGAATGCCCGATTTCAGAGCGTTGGCGAAGAAATACGATCCGCAGGGAAAGTTCCGCAACGAATTTCTGAACACGAATATCTTCGGCGGCTAAGCGCTGGAGTCAACGTCGGGCCCGCGGCCTACTCCCGGTACAGATCGCCGCCCAGATACTTCAAGCCGCTGTCCACGGCCGCTGTTGCTACGGTGTGCCCTGGCCCCAGCTCCGCCGCAAGTTTCACCGCTGCGGCAACATTCAGCCCAGTGGAGGTCCCGGCCAGAATGCCCTCCTCCTTGGCCAGCCGCCGGGCCATAATCCGGGCTTCGGACTCTTCGATGGGACGGACCTCATCGTAATCTCCGGGGTTCAAATGCGGCGGCCAGAAGCCGGCGCCGACGCCTTCCACCCGGTGCGCGCCGCCCTTCCCGGTACGGATCACCGGAGAAGAGGCCGGCTCCAGCGCGACGATCCGTACCGCGCCAAGCGATTCCCTCAATGCGCGCGAAACGCCGACCAGCATCCCGGCGGTCCCGACCGCCCCACAAAAAGCCGAAACATTTCCGCCAGACTGTTCCAGCAGTTCACGCCCCATGGCCTTGTATCCTTCAACGGCGTCGCCATTGTTAAATTGATCGGTGTAATACACCCCAGGCTCTTTTGCTTCCCGCTCCGCCCGATCCCGCATCTGGCGAAACAATTCCGGGGTAAGTTTGCCGCCTTCGCTGGGAATGATCTGCAGGTCTGCGCCGAACGCGCGCATGGTCAGCAACTTCTCCGCCGCGAATCCGTCCGACGAAATAGGAGTAAAGGGGTAGCCCTTCACCGCGCAGATCATGGCCAGCGAAGATCCCGTGCTCCCGCCGGTGTACTCGGTCACCCGCATTCCGGGCTTGAGCGCGCCTCGCCGCTCCGCGCCTTCGATCATCGCCAACGCCATGCGGTCCTTGTACGACCCGGTGGGGTTGTAATATTCCAGCTTCACCACCACATCGGCGCCGCCCGCAGCAATCACCTTACGCAGTTTGACCAGCGGCGTATTTCCGATCGCTTCCAGGGTCGAATTCGCCGTGCTAGAACGATTCATGCTCGGTGCCCTCATTCATCGTGCGTTTCTTAACGCCAGAACAATGGCCAGACAATATGCTGACGCACGTTCCAAGCAAAGACGCTCCCAGGCTAACAAAACCCCGGGAGTCTCCATCGCGGCCGCGAAAGAACAATAGCTCGGCACGCACCGCCAGGCTGTGGCTGAACGAGAGGAACCGCCGTCTTATTTTTTCGGCTGCGCTGTCGGTGGCAGGATTCCATTCAGCCGCAGATACATGGCGGCGGCCGCGTAGTGATCGGCCCAGCCGCTGGCTAAGCCCAACGCCACCAGGGCGCGCGGACCTTGGCGGCCGCCGAAGAGTTCCAGGCTATCGCCCAGTTTGGAATCGTCCATCTTAGTTAGCGCATCGCCACAAAAATCAAACGAAGCGCTAGCCGCGGCAAGAAGCTTGTCCTTGGAGTCGGTTTCCTTCACTTCCTCCATTTTGGGTGCGGCAACGTCAGCCGACTTGGCGCACCCGCCATTGTTGGAGCCAATGATGTGCACCACCAGATGCGCAAAGGTCATTTGCTCGGGAGTAGGCTTGTAGTTGAATTTATCGGCGGGCATGGCGGTAATCGCGCCGAGAATATTGGTCCGCGCGCGCGGCAAGAGCATGCGCAGGGAGGCCGTGACGGGATCTTTCACCGGTGCCGCAGTCTGCGCGGCCGCAGGTGGGGCAGTAGTTTGTGCGAGTCCAGAAGCGATACAAGCACCAACGCTCATCGAGGCCAAGGCCAGCGAGGTAAGAACGTATTTCATCGTATGTCTCCTTGCGGTGCTGATTGCGTGTTTTCCCTGCAATTTCCATCGGAAGAGTTCTTCTGCGCGGCTGTCCTAATGGCGGAACGCATTACTGCGTCGCACCGCTTGAGTCGCGCAGCAACACCACGTCGGATTCCGCATGCGAGCACAGCATGCCCAGCGATTTCCCGTCCGGAGACCAGCGAAACGACCCGGTCCCTATCTTCCGGGAAATTCGTAATTGGGCGCCCCGCGGAACCATCCAGCGGCTGCAGCCAGAGATTTTCCACGCCGTTTGCCCGAATCGCATAGACCAGGCTCTTGCCGTCCGGCTCGAATCCCAGCGATGGCTTCATGCGCGGATCCGGATCGACCATCCTTACCTGCGGCTCGGCGCCTGCATTCAGCGGTAGTAGCGCTATTTTCTCATACCCTAACGCAAGCCTTACCCGTTTGTCGCTCACGAATTAGCCGCATCGCGCTTGTCTGGATCAATGCCCAGATCGCGGAGCGCGCCGGCAGCCAACTTAGCAGTCACCTTTTTCTCCTGGGCCAGGCGACTAATCGCGGCAGCCGCGATGTTCTCTGCGTCGACTTCGAAGTGCCTGCGAAGGTGTTGCCGGTTTTCGCTCCTACCGAATCCATCCGTGCCCAGCGCAGTAATCCGGCTGGGAAGCCAATGCGCCAGCCCGTCCGCCAGAATCTTCATATAGTCGCTAGCCGCCACAATCGGGCCATCATGTCCATCAAGCGCCTGCAAAAGATAGGGTGTTCTCGATGGCTGAGCCGGATGTAGACGATTCCAACGTTCGCAAGCCAGCGCATCACGGCGAAGTTCGCCGTAACTGGTCGCGCTCCATACATCCGCCTCAATGCCATACTTCTCTTTCAGTATCTGCTGAGCTCTGATCGCCTCGTTCAAAATTGAACCCGAGCCGAACAAGTGGACGATAGCCTTCGCGTTCTCAGCGGGTTTTAACCGATACAGGCCTTTCACTATGCCCTGTTCTACGCCGTCCGGCATCGCAGGCTGGGCATAGTTTTCGTTGTAAACGGTCAGGTAGTAGAAGATATCCTCTTTTGCCTCGTACATCCGACGAATCCCATCCTGGATGACCACGGCGACCTCGTAGGCGTAGGCCGGATCATAGGAAACGCACGTGGGAATGGTGCTGGCGAGGACGTGGCTATGCCCGTCCATGTGCTGAAGCCCTTCGCCGGGCAGCGTGGTGCGTCCCGCCGTACCGCCGACCATGAAGCCTTTCCCCCTGGCGTCAGCGAAGGCCCAAGCCATATCCCCTACACGCTGGAAGCCGAACATGGAATAGTAGGTATAGAACGGAATCATGGGGATGCCGAAGTTGGCGTACGCCGTCCCAGCCGCCGTAAACGTCGCCATGGCACCAGCTTCCGTGATGCCTTCTTGGATAAGCTGGCCATCTTTGGACTCTCGATAGTAGAGAAATTGAGTGCTGTCCACCGGTGTGTACAGCTGCCCATGCGGGGCATAAATCCCGATTTGTCGAAACAGCGATTCCATCCCGAAGGTTCGGCCCTCATCCGGAATAATCGGCACGATGTACTTGGCAATACCCTTTTGCTTGAGCAACGCATTCAGGACGGCGTTAAAAGCCGAAGTCGTCGAAGCAGCGCGCCCCTTGGTGCCCGCCAGGACGTCCTTGAATATCTCTAAAGGCGGTGCGACGAAGGCGAAATCCTTGTGTGGATTGCGCGAAGGGAGATACCCCCCCAGTTCCTGGCGACGCTCCTGAAGGTATTGGATCACTTCGCTGTCGGGTCCCGGGTGGTGCAGCTCAAGATGGGCAATCTTCTCTTCAGGTATGTCCATATCGAAACGCTTAACGACATAGGCGAGTTGGTCATCCTTGAGCTTCTTGGTGCTGTGCCCGAAATTTCTGCCTTCCGCAGCATCACCGAGGCCATAGCCTTTAATCGTTTTCGCCAGGATCACCGTTGGACCTCCGCGATGTTCCACAGCCCGCTTGTAGGCGTTATAGACCTTTACCGGGTCATGACCACCTCGGCCGAGATTAGTGATCTCTTCATCGGTCATACTCTCCACCGACTTTAGTAATTCTGGATATTTGCCAAAGAAGTGTTGCCGGACGTATGCCCCTCCCAGCGCTTTGAACGCCTGGTATTCTCCATCGACGCATTCCGACATTCGTTTCAGCAGCAGCTCCCCGGTGTCACGATTTAGCAACTCATCCCAACCGGATCCCCAAAGGCATTTGATGACATTCCAACCCGCACCGAGGTAGTTCGCTTCCAGTTCCGGAATGATCCTGTCGTTGCCACGAACTGGGCCATCGAGACGCTGAAGATTGCAGTTGACGACGAAGATCAGATTGTCCAGGCCTTCGCGTGTCGCAACGGTGAGAGCTCCCCGCGATTCGGGCTCATCCTGTTCTCCATCGCCAAGGAATGCCCAAACTTTTCGATCCGAAGGCGGCAAAATCCCGCGATTTTCCAGGTACCTGATAAAGCGCGCTTGATAAATGGCATTGATCGGACCAAGGCCCATCGAAACTGTGGGAAATTGCCAGAAATCCGGCATCAGCCAGGGATGGGGATAAGAGGATAGGCCGGGTTCTTTACGAAGTTCGTGACGAAAATTGAACAAGTGCTGTTGTGTAAGGCGGCCTTCGAGGTATGCGCGTGCGTAGATTCCGGGAGACGAATGGCCCTGGAAATAGACCAGATCGCCGGGCTGGCTTCCAATCGAACCACGAAAGAAGTGGTTGAAACCAACTTCAAAGAGAGTTGCGAGCGAGGCGAACGAAGCCATGTGGCCGCCAATGTTTTCGTCGTTTTTATTGGCACGGGCGACCATAGCCAGTGCGTTGTACCGGATCAAGCTTTCGATACGTAGTTCAAGCGTCCGGTCACCCGGAAACGCCACTTGCTGATTGGCCGGGATCGTATTCACATACGGTGTATTAAATTGCAGAGGAACGGTAACACCAGCTCGAGCCGCACGATTTAGCAGTGCCTGCAACAACTCCGAGGCTTCCTTGGCTCCATCCGCGTCGATCACTTGATCCAGCGCCTCTAACCACTCGGCTGTCTGCTCCGAGGCAGTGGCGCGAGAGGGCGGTACCTCTTCAATTTCAATCGGCGCCAGAATCGCGGGATCCGACGTTTGGCTTCTCATGCGATCTCCTGGGTGGTCACTTCCCATTGGAAAAACGATATCTTAAAGATTCGGCCATTCTTGCACCAGCTCTCTTGCACCAATGTACTATGGGCTGAAGAAAGCAGAAAACGGCGTCATGTGCTCGATGACGCTAGGTCTATAATCTCACGCTTTCTGCAATCTCAGAAAGTGCGACCGTCGGGGGCGGTACGGCGGATGCAAACCTACCAGGGGAGGTTCTCGGGAACTACACAGAAAACGCAGGACCCGAAACCTACGCGCTTTCCATATCTTGAATGGCGGGGCCGGCGGGGCTCGAACCCGCGACCTCAGGAACAATCACTTGACGGATACTACGCCCCCATATACCGTATCCTTGCGTTGCCGATTCGTCGCAACGAGCGGTTGTTCTGGCGCGGCGGCAGTTAAGCAGGCACATTTTTCTGCGTTGGGGCCGAGTTTTACGTGCGATATTTCGCCGGCGCGGGCTCATGGTTTTCCCTCTGGACCGGTACTCTTCCCAGGATCCGGACAACAATAACCAGCGGTCGAATAAATACAGTCGAGCGCTTCGCGTAGCGCGACTTTCCATTTTTTCGGAGGGCGCTGCCGCTTCTTGATTTCATTTTGGGGGATGCCCGCCAATGGCCGAACCAATTCAACATGCGCTGGGCGACCGCGCAGCATTTCAGCTTGCCAACGTTACCAAAACGCCTCCTCAGTATTCGGCGATTACTCCGCGCTGGCTCGTCCGCCTTCTGGACTGGAAGCCGCTGGAGGCCGGCACGCTTCGGGTGAACCGCGTCGTGAATGAAGAGTCGGTCGAGGTCGCCTGCGGCACCACAGACGAAAAGGCGATCCCGGAATCGTTTGTGGATTACGAGGAAAAACCTCGCGAGTACACACTGTGCGCGATCACCACGGTTTTGGACGTTCACACGCGCGTTTCCGATCTGTACAGCAGTCCGTACAGCCAGATCGGAGAGCAGCTTCGGCTGACCGTGGAGAACGTGAAAGAGCGCCAGGAAAATGAACTCATCAACAACGCGGAATACGGACTTCTGAATAATGTTGCGCCGGCGCAGCGGATTAAAACGAGGAAAGGCGCACCCACGCGTTGTGCGATGTCGTCGGCGTCGAAAAACGCCTTGACGTGCAGCTGATAGATGATCGCGTCCTTGTACCACAGGGGATCTGCGGTCAGCGTCCGCGTCAGCACGGCGTCAACTTGCAGCGGAGAGGAAGCGTCGTCGGGCGGGGTCATATGCGTGGCCGGAGAAACGCATGCGAGGGGACTTCAGTACCGTGGCAATTTTGTGTTCCGGCGATGCGATTGCCGCGAAAAGATCACGACGCCACTAACATGAGTAGGATGTAAAAATTTTCCCTGCTTCCCAAGTTCGTCGCTCTGCGACAAGACGACGGAAACTGACCGTTTGAGCCGGCAAGTCACCGCGCCGGACGGTTGACCGTGACGATGCGCCAGCCGTGACCCATGCCCGGACCATCGATATGGTCGATGCGGGTGATCGAGCAGTTCTCGATCATGATGGCGAGCGAGGCTTCGGGATCGAGGCCGAGCGCCAGCGCGAGTGCGGCGCGAATCGTGCCGCCATGCGCGACCCCAATGATATCGCGCCCGGCATGAGTTTCGACCAGACGACGGATCGCGCGGGACACCCGCTCGATCACGGCGAGGAAGCTCTCGCCGCCCGGAGCCGCTTCGTGCGCCGGCGCATGCCAGAAGCGATGGAAATCACCGGCGCGAGACTGATGCAGCTCGTCATATGCAAGGCCGTGCCACTCGCCGAAATTCTGCTCGGCGAGATCGGCGAGGGCGATCGCCTGCGGTCCGGGGATCCGCTCGGGTCCGGGCAGCCCGGCGCGGATGATCGCCGCCGCCGTCTCGTGGGTGCGACGCAGATTACTCGTCACCCAAATGGCGTCGCGCGGCAGTTGCTCGGCGAGCGCCGTGAAGGCGCTCGCTTCCGAGCAATCGCAAGACAGGTCCAATTGCCCGTAAATGCGACCGCCATGCGCCACCGGCGCGTGACGGATCCACCAGAGGCGGGTTGCTACCTCGGTCATCTCGCCGCCGCGACCAGCAGCATCACGATCTCTCCGATTTGTTGGAAGGCCCCGAGAACGTCCCCGGTATAGCCGCCGATCCGCCGCTGTGCCAGCACGCCTGAGGCGAACACCGCCGCGCCGGCAACGCCGAGGGCAATCGCGCCGTGGCCCGGCCCGAGCGCCGCCAGGGTTATCAGGACACCGGTCGCCAAAGCCGTGATTGCGAGCGTGGCGCTCGGTCTTCCGGCCGCGACGCCGAGACCGTCGGCGCGGGCCGGCGCCAACACCCGCATCGCCACAGGCAATGCTGCGCGCGAAGCGGCATGAGCCGCGATCAGCGCGAGGCCGGCGTGAATCGCCTCGCCGATCCCGGCGAGTGCGGCGGCGCGCAGCAGCACGCTCAGCACGATGGCCAACACGCCAAAGGTTCCGTGCCGGCTGTCACGCATCACGGCGAGCGCGTGCTCGCGATCGCGGCCACCAAGGACGCCGTCCGCCGTGTCGGCGAGACCGTCTTCGTGCAACGCTCCGGTCAAAGCGAGACCGGCGAGCACAGCCGAGAGCGCCGCCGGCCAATCCCCGAGGCCGAGCACCTGGGCCAGCAGAAAAGCAAACGCGGCGACGGCCCCGACGCCGGCCCCAACCAGTGGGAAGGCCCAGGCCGCCTCGGCGAGCAACCCGGCACGGCAGTCTGGTATCACGACCGGAATCCGCGTGAAGAACGCGGTCGCGACGGCGAAGCCGGCGGCCAATCCGGGATCGGGTCGCCGAGGATCGTCGGGGCCGCTCATCGCCGCGACTTTGCCCTTACCCCTTCCTCGCCCGCAAGTACCGAACTTCCGCGCCGGGGCAACAGCGCCGCCCCTTGCGACCTCGAAGCTTCGCCCCATATAGCACTATCGTGCGTAATAATCAATTGCTTAATTATCGATGACAAACGCGATCGGGCCCGTTTTCGGGTTTCCCTGCCATTTCCCTCAATTGTTGCCGAACATCGTGCCCAAGTCCATGATCGCGCACGGTTTTTCGCACGCGGAGGAGCTCCGAAAATTTTTTCCCTGAGATTTCCCGTGCGGCAGGGAAAGATAAAGGCGGCGCCCCCGGATGACAGCCGAAGGATGATTGCCATGGACGAGCCGGTTGCCGATCTCGATGAAATCCGCGCGCTATTGACCCATCTGCCGGGCCCCGACCTCGAGGCCGGCACCGCGGCGACCCTGCGCCAGGCGCAGCTGACCAAGCCGGCGGGGGCGCTCGGCCGCCTCGAGGAGCTGGCGATCTGGCTCGCGACCTGGCAGGCCCGACACCCGCCGAAGCTCGACCATCTGCGCACTCTGGTCTTTGCCGGCAACCACGGGGTCGCCGCGCGCGGGGTTTCGGCCTATCCCGCTGCGGTCACGGCGCAGATGGTGCAGAACTTCATCGCCGGCGGCGCCGCGGTCAACCAGCTCTGCCGGGCCGTCGACGCCGGTCTCAAGGTCTATGAGATGAACCTCGACACGCCGACCGGCGACATCGTCGTCGAGCCGGCGATGAGCGAGGCGGAATGCGCCAAGGCGATGGCCTATGGGATGATGGCGGTCGAGCCGGGGATCGATGCTCTGGCCTTGGGCGAGATGGGCATCGGCAACACCACCGCCGCGGCCGCACTGTGCGCCGGGTTGTTCGGGGGTGAGGCAGAGCTGTGGACCGGCCCCGGAACCGGTGTGGCCGGGGCCGCTCTCGAGAGCAAACGGCGCGCCGTCGCGGAAGCAGTCGCGCGCCACCGCCAGGCGGCGCGCGACCCGCTCGACATGCTGCGCCGCCTGGGCGGGCTCGAGCTCGCCGCGATCACCGGGGCGGTCATGGCGGCGCGGCTCGGCCGCGTACCTGTCGTGCTCGACGGCTTCGCCTCGACCGCCGCCGCCGCGGTGCTGTACGCCGCCGACCGGCACGCGCTCGACCATTGCGTCGTGGGCCATGTCTCGGCCGAGCCCGGTCACCGCCGGTTGATCGAGCGAATCGGCCAGCGGCCGTTCTCGATCTCGGCATGCGGCTCGGCGAAGCCTCGGGTGCGACGCTCGCGTTCGCATTGCTGAAGGCTGCGGCAGCCTGCCACAACGGCATGGCGACCTTTGCCGAAGCCGCGGTCAGCGGGCCTGGCTGACCCCGTTCTTCTCCACTTATTCGCCCATCTGGAGCAGCGCGACGCGCCCGGTATCCGGGTCGAGCGAGGCGGTCGGCTCGTCGAGCAGCAATACCTCTGGCTCGTTCAACAGCATTGCGCAGCTGCCGGCCAGCATGGGTCTGGCGCCGCTGGCGTTCAACCGCCAGTATTATGAATCGCGAGTGAAGACCGACGAAACGAGATCATCCGGTGACCGATACCGGCCTCATCGCCCCGAGCGAACCCTCCGGCCCGATCAGCCTGCGCACGTTGGTATTCATTCGCTGGGTCGCGATCGCCGGACAGGCGCTGACCATCGTAATCGTGCGTTACGGGCTCGGCTTCAGCCTCCCGATCCTCGAGGCGCTCGCTGTCGTCGCCTCTTCGGCCTTGCTCAACCTCGTCCTGATCGTGCACCGGCAGTGGGCGGCGCGGCTGGGCGAACGTGACGCGGCGCTCTATCTCGGCTACGACATCCTCCAACTCGCTGTCCTGCTCTATCTGACCGGCGGGCTGCAGAACCCGTTCGCGATCCTGATCCTGGCACCGATAACGGTCGCGGCGACGATCCTGTCGCGGCGCGCGGTGATCGCCTTATCGACCCTTGCCGTAGCAGCGATCAGCGGACTGGCACTCCGGCATGTGCCGTTGCCATGGCGGTCGGAGCCCTTGCTGTTTCCGCCCGAGCTGGTACTCGGGATTTGGGTCGCCCTGGTGTTCGCGACGCTGTTCATCGGCGCCTACACTTGGAGTGTCGCGCAGGGGGCGCGCCGGTTGCGCGACGCGATGGCGGCAACCCAGCTGGCGCTCGCCCGCGAGCAGCGCGTCTCGGCGGTCGGCGCGCTCGCGGCTGCGGCCGCGCACGAGCTCGGCAGCCCGCTCGCCACGATCGCCGTCGTCGCCAAGGAGCTGGCCCGTGAGCTGCCCCCTGACAGCCCGCATGCCGAAGACGCAGCACTGCTCTTGAGCCAATCCGAGCGTTGCCGGAGGATTCTCGCCGAGCTCGCTCATCAGCCGGAGGAAGACGGCGGATCGCCCTACACCCGACTGACGATCTCGGCCCTGGTGGAGGCGGCTGCGGCGACGCACCGTCAGCAGGGCGTGCGAGTGATCATCGCAACGGCCGGCGAGCCCGCCGGGCAGGAGCCGCTCATCAGCCGCAGCCCCGAGATCATGCACGGGCTCAACAACCTCATTCAGAATGCGGTTCAATTCGCCGGTCGCGAGGTCAGCATCACCATTTTCTGGGATGCCGCGACGGTCACGGTCGAAATCGACGATGACGGGCCGGGGTTTCCGCTCCACCTGCTTGGTCGGCTCGGCGAGCCCTATTTGTCGACGCGCGCCGGTGTGACGGATCATATGGGGCTCGGCATCTTCATCGCGCAAAGCCTGCTCGAGCGCAGCGGCGCGCGGCTCGCCTTCGACAACCTTGCCGACGGCGGCGCACATGTTGCGATTTCCTGGAACCGTGGCAATCTGGAGACCGTTGACCAAGTTCGCGCGCCGGCGACGGCGGCACACGCGCATCGCCAGCCGGCGGTGAACCTGGGACGGCGCCGAGGATAATCGTCATGAGCGAGAACGAGCGAGGAAATCGCGCCGGCTCGGCAGAGGGGCTTTCCGCCGCGCTGCGTGGGCTTGCCGAATCTGAACGGACGTTGCTGATCGTCGACGACGACGCGCCGCTGTGCCAACGCCTCGCCCGGGCGATGGAGCGGCGCGGCTTTGTCGTCGCCACCGCAGACAGCGTCGCCGGCGGCATCGCCGCGGCGACCGAGCAGCCATCGGCCTTCGCTGTCGTCGACATGCGGCTCGGCGATGGCCGCGGGTTCGAGGTCGTCACCGCGTTGCGCAACGCGCGCCCCGGCGCCCGCATCGTGATGCTGACCGGCTACGGCAACATCGCCACCGCCGTTGCCGCGGTCAAGGCGGGGGCGATCGACTACCTGCCAAAGCCCGCCGATGCTGACGCGGTCGAGCGCGCGCTGCTCGCCCAGGAAGACGCCGTCCCCGAACCGCCCGAAGACCCGATGTCGGCCGACCGGGTGCGCTGGGAGCACATCCAGCGGGTCTTCGAGCTGTGCGACCGCAACGTCTCGGAGACTGCGCGCCGGCTCAAGATGCACCGCCGCACCTTGCAGCGCATCCTCTCAAAGCACGCACCCCGAAGCTGAGAGCCCTCAGCCTGCAGCAGGCCATAGCGGTTGCTGGTCGGGCGCGAGCACGATGATCTAAAGCAGCGGCGGGTCGGGCCTCCGGTTCGCGTCGACTTGGCTCAATGGAGCCGCGGCTGCACCTTCTCGCAGAGCAATTGCATCGAGCGCATGACCCGCTCATGCGGGATCAGGCCGCCGGTGTTGAGCTCGGCGAGGATGCCGGCGAGGCCGAGCTGATCCCTGAGGCTCGCCAGATTGTCGGCAACGATTTCCGGGGTGCCGACGATCGCGCGGCCGCGCCGCGCCTCGTCCCAGGTGAGGTTCTGCAGCCGCTGGGCGCCCTCGATCCGCCGTGCGGTGTCAAAGACGCCGGCGCTGTTGGCCGATTCTTCGAGGCGCGCACCCAGATAGCGGTAGAAATTCATCAGGCTCTGCTGGGGATCGGAAAGCGCCTGTTCGAGGGTGTCGCCGACATAGACCGGAGCGCGCAAGTAAACCTCGCCCTCACCCGGATGCCCCGCCGCCTTCCAGGCCGCGCGGTAGGTGTGCAGATTCGGCAGGACCTCGTCGAAGGTGCCGCGCCGCGCACCGACAAAGATCGCATAACCCTGCTTCGCGGCGGCAATGAACGTATCCTCGCGATTGGCTGCGATCCGGATCGGCGGATGCGGCTTGCGGTAGGGCTTTGGCACGATGCAGACGTTTTCGTAATTGTAGTATTTGCCGGCGAACGAGAACCTTTCCTCGGTCCAGGCTCGCCTGACGATTTCGAGCACTTCGGCAAAGCGCTCGGGGCTTTCGCCATAGGGGATGCCGTAGGCCTCATAGGCGCGCGGAAAGCCGCTGCGGCCGACCCCGAAGATCAGCCGGCCATGGCTGATATGATCGACGGTGGCGCTGTCTTCCGCCAGGCGCAACGGCTGGCACAACGGCAGAACCTGGACGCCGGTACCGATCTTGATGTTTTTGGTGCGGGCGGCGATCGCGCTCGCGATCGTCATTGGCACCGAACAGACCGATCGCTCGGGCGCCATGTGGATCTCGGCCAGCCAGATCGCGTCGAGACCCCACCGCTCGGCGGCGTCGACCTGCTCGAAAGCGGTCGCGAAGGCTTCGGCCTCGGTCTGGCCCGGGCGCCGCTGAAATTCGTGGAACACGCCGAATTCAAACGTCATCGAAAGTCCTCCTGCTACTTTGCCGCCAGGATTGGCACCTGAGGCTCGCCGGCGAAGGCCGGCATGATGTCACGGGCAAAACGCCTGATGTTCTCGCGCGAGCCGCCGAAATTGATGATGATGTATTCTACGCCGCCATTGCGGAGTATTTCCAGCTTGCGCATGATCTCGTCGGGAGTGCCGAGGAGCGCGCTTTCGGCGCTCTCGTGTCGGGCCTCTTTTTCGTCATCCAATATGTAGCGGGCGCGCGTCTCGCCGTCCGGTCGGCGCGCCAGCGCATTGATCCGCATGTGCCCCTGGTAGCGCCGCTCGATCGCGGCCGCCTTGTCGGCGGCATCTTTCGCAATGTGAACGGCGCGGGCGACGGCGACCTGCATCCGGTCAAAGGTGCCGCCGCGGACTTCGACCTCGGATTTGAACTGGGCGACGTGTTCGAGGGTCTCTTCGGCGAGCGCGTGCTGACCCAGCAGCATGTTGTAGCCGCGCCGGGCGACCTCGCTGACCGAGCTCCGGCTGCCGGCTCCCATCCAGAACGGCGGGTGCGGCTTTTGCGCTGTCGGCGGCTCGACGACAATGTTCTCGTATTGCCAATATTTGCCGCAATGCGAGAACGGGGTTTCCGAGACAAACGCGTTGGTGATGATTTCGAGCGCTTCCTCGAAGCGCGCCTCGGCCTCGTCCAAGGGTATGCAGAAGCCGGCGAACTCGTTGTGGCGATAGCCTTTGCCGATGCCGAAATCGAGCCGTCCGCCGGAGAGAAGATCGAGGGTCGCCGCCTGCTCGGCGAGCAGCACCGGGTTGTGCCAGGGCAGAACCAGCACCGCCGTGCCGAGGCGCAGATGCCGGGTTCGCGCGCCGAGCCAGGTCAACAGATTGAGGCTGGCGGAAACTTGGCCAAACCCTGTGAAGTGGTGCTCGACCAGAAAGGTGCTGTAATAACCGAGCGCCTCGGCCTCGACATTGTTCTCGATGAAATCCCGGAAACCCTGGCTGCTGTCGGTATCGGGGCCACTGCGCCTGGCTTGCGCACTGCCGAAAAGTCCAAATCGCATCTGTTCAACCTCCGTGAGGGGCGCTAGGGCCAGAATTGGCGCGAGGCGAGGCGTGCGCCTTCCGCCAGGCTGGCGAGCTTTGCCCAGACGATGCGCGGATCGACAGCCGCTTGACCGACCCAGGTGCCGTAGCCGCAATCGCTTCCGGCGATCACGTTCTCGCGCCCGACGAGCTCGGCAAAGCGACTGATGCGCTGCGCGATCAATTCGGGGTGCTCGATGAAGTTGGTCTTCGATTCGATGACGCCGGGGATCAGCACCTTGCCGTCGGGAAGTTTTACATCCTTGAAGACGGTCCATTCATGCGCGTGGCGCGGGTTGGCCGCCTCGAAGGAGAGGCCGTTCGGCTTTGCCAGAAAGACGGTCTCGATGATGTCTTTGAGCGGCACGTCGCAATGGTGCGGACCTTCGTAATTGCCCCAGCAGAGGTGCAGGCGCATTTGCTCCGCCGGGATGTTTTGCAGCGCGTGATTGAGCGCCTCGACGTGGAGTTGCGTCTTTTTGCGGAACTCGGAGAGGCTGAGTTCAGCGTATTGGATGTGCCGGCCCATCGCGAGGTCCGGACAGTCGATCTGCAGGATCAAACCGGCCTCGGCGATGGTTTCGTATTCCTGCCGCATCGCCTCGGCGATGGCGTAGAGATAGGCCTCATCGCTCGGATAATGCCCGTTGCGGAAAAACAGCGAGATCACCCCCGGCGAGGCGGCGCTTAGGAAGGCTTCCTCCGCATTCACCCGAGCCAGCGCCATGCTCAGATTGGCGACGTCGATTTCGGCGGCCTCGGCGTCGCGCACGCTGATGGGACCGTTACAGCTGGGGGTTCTGCGCCGGGAGCGGCCCGGGTCGCCAAAGACCCGCCGGGCGAATTCGGGAAAACCGACCAGATCCTGATAGACGAGCGGATGGCTCTCGCCGCCAAACCCTTGCAGTCGGTCCTTGATGTAGGTGGCGTAGCTCGGCTTGCTCATCTCGCCGTCATTGACGAGGTCGATGCCGGCCTCGACCTGCTTTTCGACGACCGCCGCCACGGCCGAGCGGATGCGCGCCCTGAGCGCCGCCGCATCGACCGGCCCTCCGTCTTCTTTGGCGAACATCGCGCGGACGAGGTCATCCGGGCGCGGCAGGCTGCCGGTATGCGTCGTCAGAAAACGCTCGGTGCTCTGTTTCATCGCGTGAGCCGCCTCAATTGAGGCGGGGCATGACCTTCTCGCACAGCAGCTGCAGCGAGCGCGTCATCGCCTCGGGCGGGATCAGCGCGCCGAAATTGAGTTCGGCGAGGATCCCGTCGAGGCCCAGCTCTTCGTGCAATTGCAGCAGGCGGGCGGCGACCCGCTCCGGGCTGCCGATGATGACTTTGTCGCGCTGCACTTCTTCGTAAGAGATCGTGCGGATGGTTACGGCTTCGGCCGCGCGCCGTCGGTTGGGTGCGTTTTCAAGTCGCGTGCTCAACGTCCGATAGCCGGACATGATGCTCTCTTCGGCTTCGTTGAACGCTTCGCGGTCGGTGTCGGCGATGTGCAAGGTCAACCGCAGATAGACCTCGCCCTCGCCGGGATGGCCGGCCGCTCTATAGGCCTGGCGGTACGCGGCGAGATCCGGTGCGAGCCCTGACAGCGAGCCGCTGCGCACCGAGACAAAAATTGGATAGCCGGCCTCGCCCAATGACGGAAACGTCTCCTCGCTAGCGGCGGCGACGCGGATCGGCGGGAACGGTTTCTGGTAGGGCTGCGGCACCGCGCTGGCATTGTCGAAATGCCAGTACTTGCCATCATGAGAGAACCGCTCTTGGGTCCACGCCTTCTTGACGATGTCGAGCGTCTCGAGAAAGCGCTCCCGGCTTTCTGAATAGGGCACCCCATAAGCGACATAGGATCGCGGATTGCCGCTGCGGCCGACGCCAAACAGCAGTCGGCCCTTGCTGATCTGGTCGACGGTGGCGGTCTCTTCGGCGAGGCGCAGCGGATGGCACAAGGGCAAGACCTGGACGCCGGTGCCGATCTTGATGCGCTTGGTGCGGGCGGCAATCGCGCTGGCCACGGTCATCGGCGCGCTCATTACCGAGCGGCGCGCCTGCTGGTGGATCTCGGCGAGCCAGATCGCGTCGAGTCCCCAGCGGTCCGCCGCCTCGATTTGAGCCAGCGCCTCCGCGAATGCCGCTGCCGGGGTCTCCCCCGGCCGGCAGTGGAATTCATGGTAGACGCCGATCTCCATAACCCACTCCTTCTCTTTTCCGTCCGGGTCGACGCGACGATAATTTCGTTCTGTCCATCGAGCAAATGCCGATTTCCGATCATGATCATGCCGCTTCGGCATGGAGACCGGTGTAGGAATCTCGTTGCTCGCTCGATGCGGGCGCCGCGCTCGACAAGGCAATCGACGGCGTCGTAGTCATCGTCTCCCTGCCTGGGAGGGAATATGCAAAGAGTATCGGCGTGGCTCGGCTTCTCGCTTTGCGCCGCCGGGCTGCTGACTGCGATCGCCCACGGTGCGCAAACCGGGCGCCTGATCTTCCTGTCGACGCAACTGCGCCCGATCGAGGAGGCGCAGAAAATGCGCAACTTGATCCTGAAGGATTTTCCGCGGGAGGTCGACTACCTCACCGAGCAGCCGCAGCAGTTTCCGCCGCGCATCGAGGCGGAGGAAGAGGGCGTTACGCACGCGATAGATTTGGTCGGCGCGCTCCACGGCGAGCTGCAGCCGCTCGTGCCGCTCGATGCATTGGTCCCGCTCGATGACCTCGTCGGCAAGCTGACAGGCCGCGGCATCCCGGAGCCGTTGCTGGCGCTCGGCAAATTCGGCACTGTGCACCAGCTCTATATCCCATGGATGCAGGCGAGCTACATCATGGTAGCCAACAAAGCGGCGCTGCCCTATCTGCGTGATGGGGCGGACATCAACGCGCTCAGTTACGACGAGCTCGCTGCCTGGGCCGGTACGATCCAGGAGAAGACCGGCAAGCGCTTGCTCGGTTTTCCCGCCGGGCCGCAAGGGCTGATGCACCGCTTCTTCGAGGGCTTCCTTTATCCGTCCTACACGGGCGGGGTCGTGGTTCCGTTCCGCTCGGAGGCGGCCGAAGCGATGTGGACCCAATTCGCGTCGTTATGGAACAGCGTCAATCCGGCTTCGACCAGCTACAGCTTCATGCAGCAGCCGCTGCTCTCCGGCGACGTCTGGATCGGCTTCGACCACATTGCCCGCGTGCTCGACGCGCTGCGCCAGAAACCAGACGAGTTCGTCGCCTTCCCCGCCCCTGCCGGGCCCAAGGGGCGGGGCTACATGCCGGTGCTGGCCGGCCTCGCCGTGCTGAAGGGTGCGCCCGACATGAGTGGGGCGATGGCGCTGATCGACTATCTGACCCAACCCGAGACGCAGATCGTCACTGCCCGCAATGTCGGTTTTTTCCCGGTGGTGAAAGTGGCGTGGCCGTCGGATGTCGCACCTGGCCTGAAGCTGGCCGCAGCGACGATCGAAAAGATGCAGTCGGCGAAGGATGCGCTGCCCGCGCTTCCGCCGGTCGGCCTCGGCCGGCGCGACGCCGAGTTCGACAGGGTGTTCATGAACACGTTCCAGCTGGTCGTGCTGCGCGGCGAGAAGCCGCGCGCAGTGCTCGACCGCGAAGCAGAGACGTTGAACCGCCTGATGACCGAGACCGGTGCGCCGTGCTGGCAGCCCGATCCTCCGACTACTGGGGCGTGCCAGGTGCAGTAGCGGGAGCCTTGACGAGCGCCGATCACGCGCGAAGCGCCCCTCACCCCAACCCTCTCGCCGCGAGCGGGGAGAGGGACGGACCCGCGAAGCGGGAGGGTGAGGGGCGGCAGGCGGCGTCTTCAGCAACCTCTTCGACCAACTCATAGACCTGCGTTTCGATCGTCATCCCCTTGGCGATGACTGAGGCGATCGCCCTGAATTGAAAGCAATGCTCGACCCGGTTGCGGACAGCCTCGCTGACGAGGATCGTGGTTCCATACTCCTTGTTCAGCCCTTCGAGGCGAGCTGCCAGATTCACGCTGTTGCCCAGTGCGGTATAATTCATGCGCTCGGCCGAACCCACATTTCCCACCACCGCATCCCCGAAATGAATGCCAAGGCGAACCGCGAACGGTGGCAGTCCCTCGGCTTCGAATTGAGCATTGAGCGCGTCGCTCGCCGCCTTGGCCGAAAGGGCGGCGCGACAGGCCCGCTCGACGTGATCCTGCTGCAAATGGGGAGCGTTCCAAAACACCATCACCGAGTCACCGATGTACTTGTCCACAGTCCCGCCCTCGGCATGAAACGCTTCCGTCAGCGCGCCGAGATGGCGCGATGTCTGGTGCATCAGACTGTCGGGGTCGGCCGCTTCGGCAATCCCCGTGAAATTCGTGACGTCGGTAAACAGGATGGTGACCTCTTGCCTCGTTCCGCCAAGCTCGGTGGAGATGGAGCCATCAATGATTCCCTTGACGATGTCCTTCGGGACAAAGCGGGCGAAGGACCAGATGCTGCGCTGGGCGACCGCCATCGTCCTGCCGAGTTCGTCAATCTCCGCGACGCGGGATGTGACCGGCGCATCGTCCGGCGCCGCTAACGTCCGGAGCCTGCTCGCCTGAGCGGTTATCCGTTTCAACGAAGTCGACATCCGGCTGCCGAAGATCCGAGACGGCGGGTACGAAGCAGACACCGGCGATTAGTGCAATAATTATCCCTTTGATCTGCAAGTTTCGCACGTTCTGCGCGAAATCATTTTCAGCAGCAAGCAACAGCGAGTAGCCGCTGAATGCGTCTCCCTGAGAAAATTTCTGCAAGCGAAACAGGTAATCTTTTCCATCTTCGTCTCGAATGCTTCCCTCATAATGGTCACTGCCATCCCATCTCCGCATTACCGCGCCGACGAGCCCGCTGCGGATTTCCCTGATCTCGGGGAGCTGCGGGTGGGCGGGATTCGCGCTGGCGTAGTCGACGAGCCGCGCGAAGTCGGGATGCGCGATGAGCACGCCGAACGCGTCGAAGATTATGGTCGTTCCATGCTCTCCGGGGCGTTGCGCGTAGACCAGATCGCTGAACTTATCGAGCTTGAGGTCGGTGGCGATGACACCGCGCACATGCCCCTGCAGAGGTGCGCTCAGGGTGATCATCGGTGTGCCGATGCTGAACGAGGCATAGGGTGACGAAACAAGAGCCCGGTCCGCCTGCATCGTGTCGCGATACCAGGCCCGCTTTCGTGCGTCATAGCCGTAGTCCCCCAGATCGAGCTGATCGATCTTGTTGCCCTGCCCGTCTTCGAAGATCCGCCGCATCGGCAGGGCTCCGCCGGGGGTCGGGCGGACCAGATTGACGTTGTAGACGGCCCCCGGAGGCGCCCCCAGCTTCTGGCGCTCGGTCGGGTCGAGGACGTCGAGGCGGCGAACCTGCAACCAACAACCATTGTCGTAGCCGACATAGAGGCTATCCGTCAGCGGCAGTTCGTGGAGTGCCGCCTTGAAGAGGCCGATTGCGCCATCGACCTCGCTCCTGTTATCCGAGTCGGCAAGAGAGGGATTGGTCGACAGCACGCTAACGAGGGTGCTCAGCTCCGAAACCTCAGCCTCGAGGCGGCTAAGGGTGTTGGCGCTGGCGGCATCCATGGCGGCAGACGCCGCCGCTCTTGCCGCCATATGAAAGGTCGCGACCTGGATGAATATCAGACACGCGGTGAGAGCCGTAACAAAGGCCATCACGGCGGCCGTTATCGCGATTCTGAACGTCAACATCCGATTTCGTCCGCCTGCCCACTGCAACTTCGGAGCACAAACAAATCGTAGTGGCTATTCAATATCGGCAGAAAATCCCTGATGCTACCCTGTTCGACCGAAAAGGGCGGTGGCTGATCCCTGATCGGCTGAAAAAACTTCCCTGTTCGGCCAGAAAAAATCCCTGTTCGCTAAGTTAGGGAAAGTCGGTCGCAATGCGTTGATTCGACTGGTCCGAGATGTGCGATCGGCGGCTCCGCACCGACGGTTTCTTGTTTACCCTGTTTTCGGTGCCGCACGAATTCTCCGGACAGCGGACCGCGAAGGAGCGGAGGCGCCCTGATCAGGAATTCCGATTGACGACCGGTTCGAGGATAGGGCGAAATCGCGACACGATGGAATTGCGCAGCCTTCACTATTTCGTCCGCATCGCTGAGCTCGGCAGCATCACGCGCGCCTCGGCGCATCTGCACGTTGCCCAACCCGCGCTGACCCGACATGTCCAACGCCTCGAGGACGAGCTCGAGGTCACCCTGTTCACCCGTGCGAACCGCGGTGTGCGGCTGACCGAAGGCGGGCAGAAGCTCTTCGAGAGCGCCCAGCGCATCCTGCGCGACCTCGAGCGGGCAGGTGACGAGATCCGGGCACACAAGGCATATCCCAGCGGGAAAATCGTCCTCGCCGTCACACCGACCTTGTGCCCGGTCGTGGTGCCCGAGCTGTTCGGCCGGATGCGGCGGCAGTATCCGATGATCGAGTTCAAGGTGGTTCATGCCGGGATGGTCCGGCTGGAGGAGTTTCTCGTCGACGGACGCGTCGATATGGCCCTGCTCTCGGAGGTGTCGAGGAGCCGTCTGATCCTTTCGACCAAGTTGGCCGAAGAGGAAATGGTGCTGGTCACCAAACCGGGGACGAGGCCGCTCGGGATCGTCTCGCCTGAGGAGCTGCGCCGCACGCCGCTGATACTCGGCGACGGACTGCGCGCGGCCATGGAGACTTTGCTCGCCGGCAGCGGCATCGAACTCCAGGTAGAGACCGAGCTCAACGACCATGAAACGATCCGGCTGATGGTGCAGCAAGGGGTGGGCGCCTCGATCCTCCCGCATTCCTCGGTTTACCGGGAATGCGCTCGCGGGCTTGCCGAAGCCCATCGGATCACGGAGGGCGGCGTTCGCCGGACCCTGGCTCTCGGCGTCGCCGCGAGCCGCGGCGCCTCTTCAGCGCGCGAAGCCGTCGCCGAGATCGTTACGCAAGTCCTATCCGATATAGAGGCCGAAGGCAGACTTCGCCTGGAGTTCGACCACCCGGAAGCCGTCCGCCCTGCGCTGGCCAGGGCTTAACTGCAGAGGAGGAACGCGATGCTGATCGTCGATTCACAGATACATCTCTGGGAAAACGCCAGAATGTCGCCGCAACACCGGCAGATCCCAACCTATTCGGTGGACGACGCGTTGAAGGAAATGGCGGAGGCCGGGGTCGATGCGGCGGTGATCCATCCGCCCAGCACGCTCGGCGAGAAGGTCAACGAGCTCGCGGTCGAGGCGGTGCGCCAACACCCGGACAAGTTCTGCATCCTCGGTAATTTCGACCTGACGAGCCCGGATCGCGAAAACATCGTCAAGAATTGGCGGCAACGGCCGGGCATGCTCGGCTTTCGTTTCACCTTCAACCAGCCGCACCAGCAGAGCTGGTGGAATGACGGCTCGCTTAACTGGTTCTGGGCGGCCTGTGAGAGGGAAAGGCTGCCGGTCGGCCTGTTGGCCGGCGGGCATATGGCCGACCTAGGCAGGATCGCCGAGCGCCACCCCGGGCTGAAACTGCATATCGACCATCACGGCCGCGGCGGCGGGGGTGGCTCCGGAACCGATGACGCCGCCTTTGCCAATCTCGGCGAGATGCTGGCGCTCGCCAAATACCCGAACGTCGCGGTCAAACTCTCGGGCGCGCCGAGCTATTCGAGCGAGCCCTACCCCTACCGCAACATCCACAAATACATCCGCCAGATCTTCGATGCGTTCGGGCCGCAGCGCTGCTTCTGGGGCACCGACATCACCCGCATGCCGTGCTCCTATCGGCAATGCGTGACGATGTTCACCGAGGAGCTGCCGTGGCTGCAAGGCCGCGACAAGGAGCTGGTGATGGGCCAGGCGATCTGCGACTGGCTCGGCTGGAAGCGCCCCGCCTGAGACAAAGCCGCAATGAAATTCGGCTATTTCACGCTGAGCGACAACCACTACGAGAACAACAGCCGGAGCGCCAACGCGTTCGTCGCCGACATCATCGACGAGGCGGTCTACGCCGAGGAGGTCGGTCTCCATTCGGCGTGGATCGGCGAGCATCATTTCAGCACATTGGGCGTGCTGTCCTGTCCCGATCTGGTGCTCGCCAATGTCGCGGCTCGGACGAAGCGACTTCGCCTCGCGCCGGCCGTGACGGTGCTGCCGTTGCATCACCCGATCCGTGTCGCCGAGCAATGGGCCACGCTTGACCTGTTGAGCGACGGCCGGGTCGATTTCGCCGCCGGCCGCGGCTACGATCGGCGCGAGTACCTGCCGTTCAACGTCTCGTTTGAGGACAACCAGGAAATCTTCGAGGAGGGGATGGAGGTCGTCCGCCGGCTGTGGTCGAGCGACGCCCCGATTTCACACCGGGGCCGGCATTATGCCTTCGAGAACGTCGCGATCACGCCAAAGCCGGTTCAGCGCCCGCTGCCGGCCTATGTCGCCTCGTTCTCTCAGCCCTCGATCGAGCTTGCCGGCAGGCTTGGCTGCGGGCTGATCGTCGCACCTTTTGCCGCGGCGATGACCTATGGCGGGCTGCGGCAGGTGGCCGACCTCTACCACGCGACCTGCGCCCGCCACGGCCTGGCTGCGGGCCGGCTGATGTGCAGCTATTTCATCCATTTCGCTGAAACGAAAGAGCAAGAAGAGGCCGCCCGGGCGCGGCAGATCCGCTACTACAAGGAATGCGTGATCGCCGCATTTCCGGGCGACCCCAGGACGGCGCCGCCGAGCTACCGCTATTTTGTCGGTATGGTCGAGCGGCTGCGCAATGTCCGCCCCGAGGACCTCACCGAGAATTCGGTGCTGTTCGGCTCGGCGGCGCGGATCACCGAAACCTTGAAGAAGGTCGAAGAGGCCGGTTTCGACGAGGTCATTCTCTATTTCAATGTGGGACTGAAGCCGCACCCTCAGGTCAGGGACGAGATGGGGCGCTTTATGAAAGAAGTCGCACCCGCCTTCGCGGCTTCACAGACCTATTCGCCATCGAAGACCTCGACCTCATCGTTGAGATCGACGCTTTCGCTTTGACGCCCGAGGCTGCGGCGGTCGATCGCGACGGTCTTGATCAGGGCGAAGACCTGCCGTCCCGGAACCAGGCCAAGCGCCGCCCCCGAGCGCCGGGTCACCCGCGCCAACAACCGCTCGTCCCCGAGGCGTAGCTGGACCTCCAGCGCGGCCTCCTCGATCGGGACGAGCGCCTCGACCCGGCCCTCCAGCACGTTCAAGGCGCTGATCCCGGTTGGCGGGGCAGCTGCGAGGATCACGTCGCGGGCCCGGATTTTGACGCGCAAAGCGGCGCCAATCGGAACATGCAGCCGCGGCACGATCAGTTTGCCGAAGGCGCCGTCGAGCTCAGTGAGTTTCCAGCGTTCGTCGTGGGCCGCGACGCGTACGGCGAGAACGGCTCCGGCTTCGAAGCGCCCCGCCATCGGATAGAGCTCGGCGCGCCCCATTACGTCCTGCACCGGCCCGACCGCTCGCACCCGACCATCCGAGATCAGTACGATCGTGCTGGCCAGCCGGGTCACTTCCGAGACTGCATGGCTGACATAGACGATCGGCACATCCGCCTGATCGCGCAGCCGCTCGATATAGGGGAGGATCTCCTCTTTTCGACGAGCATCGAGCGAGGCCAGCGGCTCGTCCATCAGCAGCAGTCGTGGGTTGGCCAGCAAAGCGCGGCCGATCGCGACCCGCTGCTTTTCGCCGCCCGACAGCCGGCCTGGTCGGCGGTCGAGCAACGCACCAATCCCGAGCAGATCAACGACGTCATCGAGCCGGGCCGAAGGCGCCGAGCGGGAACCAAAGCAGCGCCCGAACAAAAGGTTCTGGCGAACCGTGAGATGCGGAAAGAGGCGACCTTCCTGAAACACATAGCCGACCCGGCGCTTATGCGCCGGGGCTCGGATGCTGCGCTCGGTATCGATCAGCACCGACCCGTCGACGACGATGCGCCCCCTCTCTGGGCGGATCAGCCCGGCAATGGCGTTGACGACCGAGGTCTTGCCCGCTCCCGAGCGACCGAAGAGCGCAGTGAGACCGCGCCCAGTGCGAAAATGGATGTCCAGCTGGAAATCGCCAAGCCGATGTTCTAAATCGACTTCGAGCATCGCGTCCTGCCCCTGCCGACCTCTCCCGGCTTTATAAGGCGAAAGCCGGGGCGCGGGTAGGCGCATAGGATGGCGAGGTCGCTATCGTGGTCGAATTCGCTTGGCTGTCCGGCGCCGGCCGCCTGCTGCTGCGGTGGGTGCTCCTCACATGCGTTCCGGGCATCGTCTCATTCGGTTCCTTCGCAGACGAACCGACGAGCCCGGCAACGATCGTCGTCTTCGGCGACAGCCAGGCGGCGGGTCTTGCCCGCGGATTGCAGAGAGTGCTTATCGCAAACCCACGCTACCGCGTCCTCAACCGCACTCATCCGGGGGCGTCGCTCGCTCATGCAGAAAGCGAATGGCTCGCGCCGATCCAGCACTTTCCAGAGACGGAGAAGGCGGATATCGCGATCGTCATGTTCGGAGGCAACGACCGGATCGATATGCGGGACGCAAGCGACCGGTATTTACAATTCGGCACCGACGCGTGGCGTGACGAGTATACCGCGCGGGTGGAAAGAGTGCTCAAGATCCTTGTCGGCACGCGGCTCAAAATCACCTGGTGCGGTAACCCGATCGCGCGCAGCGCCAAATACTCCATTGATATGGAGTATATCAACAAGATTTATGAAGCTGAGGCGGCACGTTTTGGCGCGCAGTTCTTGCCATTATGGTCGACGATCGTCGACGACCAGGGTGGTTACACTGCCTATGGCAAGGATCGTGACGGGGTGACGGAGCGCCTGCGGGCCGATGACGGCATTCACTTCACCGCCGCCGGTTACGAACTGATTGCACAGAAAATCATCGGCACGTTGGGATCCGCAGCAGCGAATGCGAAATGAATGCAAGCTTCGGCGCGCCTGGGCAAAGCGGCGTGCGGGATTCCTCCGACACGGCACCCTCGCAATCTGCGCGGTGCTGTGCGTCGTATCGGGGCCACCGTTGCGAGAAGCTGCTGCCGCTTCCGGCGCAAGAGTCATAGTCGTCTTGGGCGACAGTTTCACCGCTGGGCTCGGGCTTCCGCTGGAGGCAGCCTTCCCGTCCCAACTCGAAGCGCGTTTGCGAGCGCAGGGGGAGGCGGTGCGGATCGTCAACGAGGGAGTATCGGGGGACACCACCTCGGGCGGCCTCGCCCGTGTGGAACGGGCACTTGCCGAAAAACCCGATTTGGTCATCCTCGAACTGGGCGCGAACGATGCATTGCGCGGCATCCAGCCCGCTGACGTTCGCGCTCATCTGGATGACATAATCACCAAAGTACAGGCGAGCGGAGCGAATTTGTTGCTGACCGGCATGCGGGCGCCGCCGAATTGGGGCGAGGAATACCGCATCGCGTTCGATCGGATCTATCCTGATCTCGCGCGCATTCGTCGCGTGCCGCTTTATCCCTTTTTCCTTCAGGGTGTTCAAGGTGGCGCGCGTGATGCGGAACTCAACCAACCAGACCGCCTTCATCCAAACGAACGAGGCGTCCGTGTCTTGGTAGATCGCATTGCCCCAGTTGTCGAACATCTAATCCGAGACCAGGGTACCGGACAGATCCCCGTAGCCACGGGCAACGGTGTAGTATCAATGGATGAGCAAGAATATGGTAATCACACTCGCGAAATAGGGAACCTTCCTGTTTTATCAAAATCGTATATATTTGGGCACACAATCCCGATGCCAAGAACGGATGACCGGGGCCAAATTCACGTGTCGGATGATACAAAACCGAAGACGGCTCCAGCTGCTGTTGCGGGGCCAGCATCGTCACCCCCGGATATTCCGGGCACCGTCCCGGCGAGCAACTTCCCGGCGGAGTGAGACAAGCCGTCCTCCTTTGATCGGATCATCATGGCCATGAGCAGCCTCGACACCCTGATCCAGGATCTCGTGATCGCCAACCGCATACTGGCGAAAGAGGACGTGGTCGACGCCTACGGCCATGTCAGCGTCCGGCATCCGGACAATCCGAGCCGTTTTCTGATCGCCCGTTCGGTCGCCCCTGAGCTGGTCAGTGCCGATGACATCGTCGAGCTCGGCCTCGACGGGCAGCCGGTCGGCGCCGAGAAACGCCCGCTCTATCTCGAACGATTCATTCACGCGGCGATCTTCGAGGCGCGGCCAGAGGTCATGGCCGTGGTGCACGCCCACGCCGAGGACACGCTCGCCTTCGGGGTCGCCGATGCGGCAAAGCTGCGGCCGGTGATCCACTCGGGAAGCTTTATCGGGTCCGAGGTGCCGGTCTGGGACATCGCCGACAATTTCGGCGACACCAATCTGCTGGTCACCAACATCGCGCAGGGCCGCGATCTCGCGAAATGTCTCGCCGGCAACAATGTGGCGCTGATGCGCGGCCACGGTTTTGCCGCGGCCGGCCGCTCGCTGATCGAGGTGGTGCGCATGTCGGTCTATCTGCCGCGCAACGCGCGCATTTTGATGCGGGCGAAACAGCTGGGCGGCACGATCAAATATCTCTCGCCGGGCGAGATCGAGGCCCGCAACCGCGGCTACAGCCCCTATTCGCCCGAGACTTGGCGCGCCTGGGAATATTGGGCGAACAAGGCCGGCTGCGGCGACATGCTGACCCGGCCGGAGACGGGTTAGTCCCAGCCTCGAGCACAGCTCGGACCAAACCGCACCCTTTGGAGTAGCCCTGACCGGCGGTGGGTTGCCGGTCGACGCCCGGCTTTGATCGAGCCCCGGGGCGGAAGTTCTCGCCTCTCTGCAAGTAAAAACACAACGAGACCATTGGATCGACCCTCGTCAACTAAGCGTTAAGAGCGCCTAGGCGTGAAGACCTTACCAATTCTTCGCACCTCGGATTTCGACAATATAAAGAGAAGCTCCGTATGTAGTACACGAGTGTTCCCTACTCACGCCAAGAAATCTTTCCCGCTGTGACGTCTCTGGTCTGACGGTCAATTGAAAATCTACAATATTTAAACCGATATTCGACTGCATTTTGCACGAATTGAGTCTTAAGACGATTGGCCGGACGAGTGGCTGACGTTCTTTTGACCTTGACTTTCCTTTGTGGCAGTGGTGTAAGCGATTCGTAACGATATGTAACGGAATGGTGCCAGCATGTTACATTTGAGCAAGCATATTCATCTCGAAACGGAGCGGATTGTCCCGCGGGACGATGGTGAAGCCGCGGTCGCCGAATTCATTCGCAGCAGGGGGATTACCCGCTGTCCGACCGCCTGCGTCTCGCCGACCCAAGGCTTGGTCGCCGCGGCCGACCGTGCAGCATTGGAGGAGTACGCGGTCGAGCGCGAGCGGATGCGGCGGGCAAAAATGGCCGCGCGCGAGCGGCCATTCTGGGCCGTCGCGGCGCCATTGTCGGCCGAGGGATAAACGACCGCGCGCCCATAAAGGATCGACGCGAACTCGGCTCGCTGGCAAGATTGGCTCACGTCTCGACAATGCTGAAAAGGGGATCAGCCCATGCAGCTCGGGTGCTCATTGCCGGTGGCCGATATCGGCACCGGTCCCGCCGCGTTGCGCGACTATGCGCAGGCGGCCGAAGGCTTGGGCTTCTCCTATCTGGTGGCGCCCGATCATGTGCTCGGAGCCAATCCGGGCGCCGATCACGGCGGCCGCCGCGTCGGCACCACCGCCAACGCCTATCACGACCCGTTCGTGCTGTTCGGCTTTCTGGCCGGCTGCACCCGGCAGATCGGCTTTGCCGTGGGTGTCTTGATCCTGACGCAGCGCCAGACGGTGCTGGTGGCAAAACAGGCGGCCTCGCTCGACCTGCTGTCCGGCGGCCGGTTTCGGCTCGGGATCGGCGTCGGCTGGAACGAGGTCGAGTTCATCGGCCTCAACGAGAACTTCCACAACCGCGGCAAGCGCTCGGAAGAACAGGTGCGGGTCATGCAGGCGCTGTGGGCCGAGCCGCATGTCCGCTTCGCCGGCCGATTTCATCGCATCGACGATGCCGGCATCAACCCGCGTCCAGCCTCGGGCCGCGTGCCGATCTGGTACGGCGGGCATGCCGAGGCGACCTTCCGCCGCTGCGCGAAGTACGGCGACGGCTACATGCCGCTACGCTATCCCGCGGGCGAGGCGGCACTTGCGGCGTTTGCGAAGCTGCGGGCGCTGACGCGCGAAGCCGGTCGCGACCCCTCGGCGATGGGGCTTGAAGTCTGGGTTTCCCCGGGTGCCGGCACCCCAGAGGATTGGCGGCGCGAAATCTCATTCTGGAAAGACGCCGGCGTCACTCACCTCACGGCTCACACGACCTATACGAGCGAACACCACAAGCGCATCGCCGGCGGCAACGCCGCCGAGCATTTGGCGGCGATCACCCGCTACCGGGAGGCGGTGGCCGACCTGCTTTAGATCACTCTGGCAGGCGCGTGGATTGCCAGGCCACCATCTGCCAGCGTCCGCCTCTGTTGCCGTAAACATCGGTGAACCGGACGCCGAAGCTGTTGGGGCGGCCGCCCGACATGACGCTGATCCGGCAGGAGCCGGTCAAGACGACGGCGTCGCCAAAGTCCTGCGCCTTGACATCGGAAGGCTCGACCGCGGTGTAGACCGTCGTACCGGCCTCCATGTTGCCGATCAGGCTCTGCTTGGTGTCGAGCCGTGCCGTCGAGTGCGTATAGACGAGGTCGTCGGCCAGCAAGGCATTCAACGTGGCGAGGTCTTTTTGCGCCATCGCGGTCATGCGCTTCTTGTCGAGATCGATGATCATCTGCCGGTTGTCTGCCATGGGTCTCTCCTCCTCTTGGGCTGCGGATCAGCGGACCATCAGCACGAGCTTGCCCTGCAGGTGGCGCCCTTCGCTGACCCGATGCGCCTCGGCCGCGTCGGCGAGCTTATAGCGGGTGATCGCCGGCGGCCAGACCGCACCTTTATCGTAAAGCTCCGCCATCCGCTCGAGATGCGTGCGGTCCCGCCTGACGTTCGGGCGCAAGACCTGGACTTCCTTACGCGTCGGCTGAAATCCGGCCGGTGCGGCGGCGATCCAGACCAGCCGCCCGCCCTGCTTCAGCACGGCGTAGGAACGCACCTGGACCTCGCCGCCGACGGTGTCGAACACGACGTCGCAATCGTGAGCCGCGGTGGTGAAATCCTGCGTGGTGTAGTCGATTACCCGGTCCGCGCCGAGGCTGCGCACGTAATCGTGATTGCGGGCGCTGGCGGTCGTGATCACCGTGGCGCCGAGATGCTTGGCGAGCTGGATCGCAAAGCCGGCCACACCGCCCGCACCCCCCTGGATCAGGATGGTTTCGCCGGCTTTGAGCTTGGCCATGTCTTCGACGGCCCACAGCGCGGTCAGGCTGATCAACCCCATTGCTGCAGCCTCGGCGTGTCCCAGGCGATCGGGCTTCTTGGCGATGATTGCCGCCTTGATCGCGATCTTTTCCGCGTATGCGCCCTCGATCCCCTGGTCGGTCACCCCGAAGACCGCGTCGCCGACCGCAAGATCGGTCACACCCGGGCCGAGCGCGCTGACCACGCCCGAGAAGTCGCGGCCCAGGATGTATGGAAACTTGAGATTTTGCCCGGGACTCCCAAGGCGCACCTTGTAATCCGCCGCGTTGATGCTCGCGGCATGAATGTCGACCACGACCTCGCCGGGTCCAGCGGTCGGGTCCGGCGCCTCGCCCAGGCGCAGTACCTCCGGTCCGCCATTTCTCGTCAACAGCACTGCCTTCATCGTCTCCTCCTGCCGATTACTGCCGTTGCAGAAACTCGATCAGCAGCTCGCTCACCCGCTCCGGCTGCTCCTGCTGCACCCAATGGCCGGCGCCGTCGATCAGATAACAGCCCAGCATCCTCGTGCAAGCGCTCTCTCGCATGCGCTCGAAATTCCCCGGCCGCTGATAGGTCCCCCAATCACTTTTTCCCGCGATGAACAGCGACGGCACGTCGATCGTCCGGCCCGAGAATACTTGCAGTTCGCTGTCGAACCGGCCTTCGGTCCGGCTCCGGTACCATTGCAGGCCACCCTGGAACCCGGTCCGGGCGTATTCGGCGCTGTAGACGGCGAGCTCGTTTTCGGGGAGCCAGCGGCATGCCGTGATCGCGGCGGCCGACGGCATCTCGGCCGCCACGGTTTCCGCCATGTTCTTGGCCAGATCCATGATGTAGTAGGTCGGCATCTTCGCCAACTCGCCGGCGGTCCAGGATTTCAACGGGAACGGCTTGTTGCCGGTCCAGTCCGCGCTCTTATAGTGAAAATAGCCGCGTAGAAAGGCGTGAACGCCCTGCGGACAGTCGCGCATGTCGGCATTGGCGGCGCGGGTCGAATAATACCATTGATAATGCTTGCGCGGCCGAGCGAGTTTCGCCAGCTCCCGATGGATGTCGACGCCGGGCGAGGCCTGCTGCGGCGGTTCCTTTGCCGCGTCGAACGGCAATCCCGGCGGCCCGGCAAATGGTGCGCTCATCAGCGCCACGGAACGAAAGATGTCGGGCCGCACGAGCGCGCACCAAGCCGCGACCGACGCGCCGAAATCGTGACCCGCCACCAGTGCCACGTTGCGATAGCCGAGCGCCGAGACGAGCCCGAGGGCATCCCTGACCGCGTTCAGAATGCGAAAGGAAGCGAGGTCGCCGTCATAGTCTGCATCCCAGCCGGTGGTGCGTCCGTAGCCCCGCTGATCGGGTGCGATGACGTGGAACCCCGCCGTGGCGAGCGGCACCATCACCTTTCTCCAGGAATAGGCGAGCTCCGGAAAGCCGTGCAGCAGCAGCACCAGCGGCCGGTCCCGCGCCTCGAAGCCGGCCTCGAGCAGGTGCAGATCGAGGCCGTTGATGTTTCGCACGAAGCGGGAGCGGATGCCGCGAGCGAGAGCGGCACTTTCCAGCAGCGTCATTTCGGGCACGTTCCCCTCCTTCGGGAAATGACAGGCAGGTCAGCCGGCGGCAGCACTCGTCAGCTGCACCGTGACACTCGACGCGGCGAAGCGGATTTCGGCGGCGGCGAAGGCGACGATCAGCCGGCGCAGCGCCTGGCGTTGCAGAGTGGTCGGGCGTGCCGGCGTGGCGGTGAACTTGCAGCGAACGACGAGTGCGGTCTGCAATACGTCGACGACACCCTGCATCTTCAGCGGTTGCATGAAGTCGGCGCCGATCTCGGGGTCGTCGAGCAACTCCTCGCCGACGCGTTTGATGGTTTTGCGTACGGTCTCGATATCGGCTGTCGGCTCCAAGTGGAGGTTGAACTTCACCACCGCCCAGTCCCGGCTGAAATTGGTGACCGCCTGGACTTGCCCGAACGGGATCGTATGCACCGGGCCGTTCTGATGGCGCAGTCGCACCGAGCGCAGCGACATCCCCTCGACGGTGCCGCGCAGCCGGCCGGTGTCGATGTACTCGCCGACCCGGAAGGCGTCCTCCATCAGGAAGAAAAGGCCCGAGATCACGTCGCGCACCAGGCTTTGCGCGCCAAACCCGATGGCGATGCCGACAACGCCGAGCCCGGCGAGGAGCGGACCGATGTCGAGGCCGAGGGTGGCGAGAGCGACGATCACCGCGACGACGGCGAGCCCGATCAAGAGGGTGTTGCGCAACAGCGGCAGCAGGGTGTCGAGCCGCGAGGCCGAGCCCGGGATCTCGTCCTCGTCGCCCGGTGCGGTGGGTGGCGGCATCTTCTCGTCGATTATGGCGCTGAGTGCCGTCCACAGGATCCAGGCCGCGACGATCGTCGCCGCCGCTTCGAGCACCGGCCGCACGAAGAGCCGTTCAACGCTGCCGGGCGCGGGGTCGACCAGGTCGAGACCCCAAATCTCGCAGAGCCAGGCCGCGCCGAGAATCCACATAAATGCGTCGGACAGTCCGCTCAGCGCGCGGCGAAACCGCGCCCGGCGCAGGACAAGCCTGAGGTCGGTTTCCGCGCCGGCGAAGAGCCGCGCAATCAACTTGTGGCTCGCCTGCCCCAGCACCGCCAGGGCGACGACGATCCCCTGCGTCGCGGTCGAGGCGCGCGCCACTAAGGCGCCCTTCCCGAGCGCGAACTCGATCCACGCGGCAATTAAAATGCCGAGCGACAGAGCGATGAAGAACCAGTGCCAGGAGGCCGCGACCGCGCGCCGGACCGGACCGGGCTCGCCGCCGGTCGCCGCCAGGATCGCCCGCGCGATCGGCCGGCGGGTCGCCCAGAACATTGCGATTTTGTATCCCGTTATGATGACCCCCGAGGTCAGCGCCGCGCCGAATACGACCTCGTGTTCAAAACCAAGCCGCTCGACCAGCCAGATCAAAAAGAAGTTGAACATGGTGACAGTCAGATAGATCGCGAACCACCGGGAGCAGATCCGGGCGTCGCCATCGTCGATCGCCAGGAGCCGGAGGTCCGACCGATGCGGCGAGACGACGATCATCAGCACGACGATCGCTAGCCGCCATTGCAGCGCCGCCCAGATCAGGCGGTCGGCGGTTTCTTCGAGGAGCGGCCGGCCCGCCGAGACCGCAAGCAGCGCGGTGCAAAAGATAGAAGCGAAGACCGCGAGACCGGCGACCGCGGCCAGCAGCCTGACGGCCGCCGCGTGCAGCCGCGGCGCAAGCCCGGGCTCGACGACCTGCCGGCGATCGAGCAGTGCGCGCATGCCCGTGCCGATCAGCGGCGCCGCCAGGAGCCCGGCGAGCGCGATCAGCCAAAACATCAGCGCCGCGGCGCGCGTGCCGCCTTCGGCTTCGACCCGGCGAACCCAGATCTGTGGGGCCAGGCGAAGGATCGGCAGCGCTCGCACGGCGTCCTTTGTCGCGTCCCACACTCGCGCCGCGAGATTGGCGCCGGTAAGCGGCGTCGCCGAGGCGATGGCAGGAGGATCGGAGGGCGTTGCTGCAGGCCGGGCGCCTTTCGCGGCGAGATCGGAGATCAGGCTTTTGACTGCCGCGGCCGACATCGACGGCGGCAGCTGCAACACGACGGTCGCGCCGGCAGGCTCGGCGGCCCGGCCCGCCGGCATCGCCCAGAGCAGGAGCAGCAGCGCCAGGGCTAAGGATCGTGGCGGCATCTTGGACTATTTAAACGAAATTGCCCGGATGACCAGACCGCCCGGTCGAACAGCAAGTGGGCGAAGAACGTGCTCGATCTCGCGGCCTTGCGGCCGCACGGCAAAATAGCCCTTATCCGCCCACATTGCGGAAGGAGACTTCGACATGTTGGACGAGAAGACCATCCGGTCGCTTGCCGCCGGGATCGAACAAGCGCGCAAGACGCACGAGCTGATGCGCCCGGTGTCGGCGCAATTCCCCGGGGCGACGATCGAAGACGCCTATGCGATCCAGCGCGCCTGGGTTGCGATCAGGCTCGCCGAGGGGCACCGCGTGCTCGGCCACAAGATCGGCCTGACCTCGAAGGCGATGCAGTCGCAGTCGAGCGTCAAGGAGCCCGATTACGGCTGCCTGCTGGACGACACGATGTTCGCCGACGGTGCCGAAATTCCCGAAGGGCTCTTTACCGCGCCGCGCGTCGAGGTCGAGCTGGCGTTCGTGATGAGCAGGCGGCTGCGAGGGCCGGGCTGCACGATCTTCGATGTGCTGAACGCGACGGATTTCCTCATTCCGTCATTGGAGATCCTCGACTCGCGGCTGCACCGGGTCGACCCGGAGACCGGCAAGACGCGCACGATCGTCGACAGCATCGCCGACAACGCCGGCAATGCGGCTCTGGTCACCGGAGGGCGGCCGTTCAAACCGCACGAGGCCGATCTGAGATGGGTCGCGGCCTTGTGTTTCCGCAACGGCCAGATCGAGGAATTGGGAGTTGCCGCGGCGGTGCTGGGCCACCCGGCCAACGGCATCGCCTGGCTCGCCAACAAGCTCGCTGCGCACGACGTGGCCCTCGAGCCGGGCCAGATCGTGCTCAGCGGCTCCTTCATCCGCATCGTCGAGGCCCGCCCCGGCGACACCTTCCACGCCGATTTCGGCCCCTACGGCTCGGTCTCGTGTCACTTCAATTGAAAAAGATTCAACGCCCGTGTACAGAGCTTTCTCCCTGAGAACAGGGAAAAAACGCTTTCGAGCCTCCGAAAAGCACCCTCTCTTCGCGGAAAATATTAGACATATCAGCATTATAGGCCCGATCTGGCCAAGCCTGCCGGCAGCGGAATTTCGGAGCCCGTAGCAGCGGAATAGCAGGGGAATTCGGCATGCTTCGGCAACGCGCCCCGGCACGCCTTCTCCTTGTTGCTCTCGCATGATAAAGTAGCATGTCATAATTGACATTATAACACCCACTTGAGGAGAGTCAATCCTTCTCCGCCCTCCGCCGGCGGGGTGAGATGGGCTCCGGCCTTCGCCGGCATGGCGAGGAGGATGATCCGGAAGTTTTGTCTTCCGGTACCAGGACGCCTTGTCGGTCTGAGGCGGAGCCTCGCTAGGCCTGAAGGCGACCCCTCGCGGATGGCTTGCCAAACATGTTCGCTGGTGGCGGGCATGTCGAGCTCGCGTACGCCGAGCGGCTCCAGCGCGTTCATGATCGCGAGTTGACGACCGGCCGGCGCGGCCGACCCGCCCTGGATGAAACCGTACGCGACCCGCTGTCCTGGCGAAAGCCGGGACCCATCTGCCCGCCGCTCGTGCCGCCGAGAGATGGACCCCGGCTTTCCGCCGGGGAAGCGTTTCAATCTTGTCTGTTGTCACGAACCGGGTTGTTTCTTGTTAGCATCACTGCGGGCAGTGAGCCGACGCAGCCCGCTTCGCCGGCACCCTCGGCGCCGAGCGGATTGGTCCTGATGATCAGCAGGGCGATGAGGCCCGAGCTGGCGAGAACAAGGCGCAGCATCTCAGCCGCGCGTCGGCAGCCGGGCGAGGCGGTGCTTGATCAATTCGAGCTCGTCGTGGATCGCGCAGAGGTCGCCGCGCGCCCGGTCGATCTGGCGCAAGGTGAAGTGGTCGTCTGATCCCTCGGGCATTGGGGATTCTTGCCGCAAAGGCGTTGCTCAAGGGTTATTGCGTGAGCGAGCGTCACCGAAAGCCGAGACGCAAAGCGGCTCGGGGCGCGCTGTTGCGCCTAGCGCCCGGCCCCGCAGGGGACATGCCAAAAAAAAGACCGATAACAGTGATTCTGGAAAGCGCATAAGCTGGATTAGGGAAAATCAGTGGGGTTCAACTTGGTGCCGATCCCGATGTGTATCACGCCAGCGCCTACCAATTCTTCACGGCTTGATGCTCCATAGCTCGCCACAATCCCTTCATGGTTCAGTGCATCGCTGAGCGCTGCTGCTGCCTGTTTAAATTCAGGCGTCTGATCGGGGAGAAAGGTAATTCGTATGCCGGAAATCCCCGGTATCATAGGAGACGGTCTTACAGCAGCAAAATGCGGCAACGGCTTTCGTTGCCAGCCCTTTTGGAAAGAACATTCACCAGTTCTTGCGTTATATTTGAACCCGGTTCGAGATTAACTGGCGTAGCAAGCTCGTATGGCTTTCCACCTAGGGGCGTGAGTTTTGCGATTATACGCGCTTGTTGTGCGTCGTCTAGGTTTCGGGGCGCTTTAAGCCTAGCCAAAGCCAGCCGCAATTCGGCGGCTTCCTTTTCAAGGGCGGCAGCACGCTCGGCGGCGGCGCTGGCTCGTTCGTTTGCTTTGGCGATCCGTTTATCTGCATCAGTGGCTGAAATATACAATGCTATTACAGCGCCGCCGCCAAACACGAGCGCAACGAAATTCGCGAGGGAAAGTCCCCACATGGGGCCGCGCTCCCCCCTTGTCTCATTCATGGGGCAAACGTTATGGTATCTGCGCCGGTCGGGCGGCTCTGTCAAAGCTCGCATGATGGGTTTACGGAAAATCGCGGCGCGCCGGGCGACCCCGTGCTTGTCAAAGTCCGATAACCGGTCATCTGGGAGAAAACGCCTTTTACGGCTTCGGGACGATCTTCCTACGAGCTAGGAACTCGTCTTTGGCCTTTTGTACAGCCGCAGGAACAACGAAAAGCTCGCTCACCAGTTCCATGAATATGTCCTGTAGGTCTTGAGCGTCCTGTGATGTGAATTGCAACAGATCGGGGTCTTGATCGGGATGCGCCCCCTGATTACCTGCCTCCTTGACGATATAGCCTACTCTCGCGAAATTGCCTGTCACGACAACACCGTTGTAGGTCTTGCCGACGACTTCATTCAATTCATTAGCAAGGTTGCCCGGTTTTGCTCCAAGCAAATCCCGCGTAATCACCTGAAGCGCGCGGCGAAACATTGCTGCGGCCGCAAGATGCGCATTGGCATCCATGGCCCGGATCGCCTGACGGTATGCGGTGCGCAGCGAAGGGGGGTCTTGCGCTAATTCGTCGATGTCCTCCAACCCTTCGCTCGGGACAGAGGTCACCCTAAAGTAGCGTTGGCTCTCGCCGGTGTCTTGCGGCAGTTCGTAGACAATCCATTGTTTGAAGGTCTTGCACACAGGACATGAAAACAAATACGTGACTGGCGCGTCGAAGTCTTGATCAAAATCATCGCGAACAACCCCCCTAGGGTCGTATCTACGTACGGTGTTCCCAGATATCTGGCGCTTGATCACCTGAAACCCACGGGTGATTTGGCATTGGGTACAAAGCAAATCCCAATGATCGTCATCAATTCTGTGGTCTGTGATCTCGAGGTAATTCTCACAGACGTATTGGTGTAGCGCATCTCTATCGTGAAACATGGTTCGCACAACTCTATATGCAATTGAGAGTCAACCAGCACACCACGCAAGGCGGCATCTGGTGGGCGTCAACGGCGAAATCAATATCTTGTGGTTGCTCCCTGCGCAACAAACCTCGCGCTAGTCGCATAAGCGCCATTATGACAAATTATTTCAGGTATTCGGAAAGTCGTCGTCTTAACCTCCAGTCCTCCGCGCGGCGGCCCGTGTTTATACCCGGTTTTGTGGCCTCGGCGGGATGCTCGAATACTTGCCTGCCCGGCTTTACCTCCCGCCCGGCCCACACAAGATATGGATGGCGTCGGCGGCGTGACCGCTACGCCCGTTCCCGAGGCGCGCGGGGGGTCCGCCGCGCCTTTTCGATATCCGCGACCGCGAGCTCGCGGGCGTTCAGGATCCGCTCGCGCCCCGCAAGCGGAGAGAGGGAGGGAGTGAGGGGCGGCAAGTGATGGACGGGTCGATATTTCAGGGGAGAGCGGCGGCCCCATCCGGCGGGAAAGGGCCCCTCACCCCGACCCTCTCCCCGCACGCGGGGCGAGGGAGGAGAATTTACATTGCTGCGGCGCGAGCCTGGCACATCGCTTGCCAGACGCGTTGGCTGGTGGCGGGCATGTCGAGTTCGCGTACGCCCAGCGGCTCCAGCGCGTTCATGATGGCTATCATGACCGCCGGCAATGAGCCGACGCAGCCCGCTTCGCCGGCACCCTTGGCGCCGAGCGGGTTGGTCTTGGTTGGGACCGGGTTTTCGTGGATCGCGATGTCGCACATCACGTCGGCGCGCGGCATCGCGTAATCCATGAAGCTGGCGGAGAGCAGCTGCCCCGATTGCCGATCATAGGCGACCTCTTCCATCAAGATCTGCCCGATCCCCTGGGCGAGCCCGCCATGCACCTGTCCCTTGAGGGTCAAGGGGTTGATCACCGTGCCGACATCGTCGACGACGACATAGCCGACGAGGCTCACCTCGCCGGTCTCGGGATCGATCTCCACCTCGCAGACATGACAGCCGTTGGGGAAAGTGGCGCGCTCGGGGGCGAAGGTGGCGTGCTCGTAAAATCCCGGCTCCATGCCGCGCGGCAGCCGCGCCGGCTGGAACGACGCCCGCGCGACTTGCGTCAAAGAGACATCGCGGTCGGTGCCGACGACCGTGAACTTGCCGTTCGCGAATTCGACATCCGCGTCGGCGGCTTCGAGCAAATGGGCGGCGAGCCGTTTACCTTTGTCGATCACTTTCCCGGCGGCAAGGGTCAGAGCGGAGCCGCCGACCACCATCGAGCGGGAGCCGTTCGACCCCATGCCGAAGGCCACGCGGTCGGTGTCGCCGTCGATGTATTGGATGTCGTTGGGGTCGAGACCGAGCCGCTCGCAAAGGATCTGCTTGAACGCCGTCTCGTGGCCCTGCCCGTGCGCCTTGGTCCCCATCAGCAGCATCGCGGTGCCACTGGGATTGAAGCGGATCTCGGCGTATTCGGGGACGGGGCCGGCAGCGGCCTCGACCGCGTTGGCGAGACCGATGCCCCGCAACACGCCTTGCTTCCTCGAGGCCTCGCGCCGCGCGGCAAAGCCCGCATGATCGGCCGCGGCGAGTGCAGTCTCCATGTTCTTGGCGAACTCGCCGCAATCGTAATTGGGGCCGAGTGCGGTCTGATAGGGCATCGCGGCAGGCGAAATGATGTTTCGCCGTCGGAGCTCGATCGGATCGAGGTTCAGCTCCCGGGCGGCGGCTTCGATCGCGCGCTCGATCAGATAGATCGCCTCCGGCCGACCGGCGCCGCGATAGGGTGCGGTCGGGCTGGTGTTCGACAGCACCGCATCGATGCTGACATAGGCAGCCGGAATGTCATAAACGCCGACCACCGTGCCGATCATCCCGAAGGGGGTGAGCAGCTGGCGATCGGACGCGATATAGGCGCCGACATTGGCGATCATGTGCAGGCGCAACGCCAGGATCTTGGCGTTGTCGTCAAAGGCGAGCTCGATCTCGCCGGTATTGTCCCGCCCGTGCTCGTCGGCGAGGATCACCTCGGAGCGCTCGCAGCTCCATTTGACGGGACGGCCGAGCTTTTTTGCCGCCCATAAGGTCAGGCGGTGCTCGACATATTGCCATCCCTTGGCGCCAAAGCCGCCGCCGACATCGTGGCAGACTACCCGGACTTTGCTTTCCGGCACTTTGAAGACCATGTTGGCCAGCATGTTGCGGACGCGGTGGGGATAGTTGACGTCGGCGTAGAGGGTGTAGCGGTCCTCCCCGGCGTCGTAGGCGCCGATGGCGCCGCGCGGCTCCATGTACTGGGCATGCACCCGGCTGATCACGTAACGGCGGCGGACGATGTGCCGGGCGCGGGCGAAGGCGGCTTCGGTCTTGGCCTTGTCGCCGCGTTCGTAGGTGTGGGAGATGTTGTCGGGGTTCTCGTCCCAGACCCGCGCCGCGCCGGCCAGCGCCGCGTCGGCGGTCGAGGTGACCGAGGGCAGCGGTTCGTAGTCGATCTCGACCAGCTCGGCGGCGTCCTTCGCCTGCGCCAATGTCTCGGCGATGACCATCGCGACCGGGTCGCCGACATAGCGCGCGCGATCGACGACCAGCGCCGGGCGTTGCGGCGCGAACATCGGCGATCCGTCGGCCTTCTTGCGCGGCATCACTGCCTTCGGCATGGCGAGCCCGTCGGCCGCGTAATCCTGCACCCGTATAGACCGCGTGCACGCCCGGCGCGGCTGCGGCTGCGGACGTCTCGATCGCCCTGATCGCGGCATGCGCATGCGGCGATCGCAGAAACACCGCATGGAGCTGCCCGGGCAGGTTGGCGTCGTCCTGATATCGGCCTTTGCCCTTGAGCAGCCTCGCGTCCTCGAGCCGCGTCACTGGTTGGCCGACACCGAACTTGATCATGAACGAAACTTCCTGGATGCGCGATCGGCAAAATCGTAGTCTTCCCGAGATCGGGAGAATCGATGATGTTCTTGCACAACTGCTGGTATGTCGCAGGTTGGAGCCACCATATCGCCGCCGACAGCCTCGTGTCGCGCACGATGTTGGGCGAGCCGATCGTACTTTACCGCAAGGCTGACGGCGGTGTGGTGGCGCTCGAAGACCGGTGCTGTCATCGGCTGGCACCGCTGTCCCGCGGGCGCATCGAGGGCGACGATCTGCGCTGCATGTATCACGGGTTGAAATTCGCCCCTTCGGGCAAGTGCATCGAGGTCCCCGGCCAAGATTTCATCCCAAGCACCGCAGTGATCCGCAGCTACCCGGTCGTCGAGCAGGATTGCTGGGTGTGGCTGTGGATGGGCGATCCCGCGCTCGCCGACCGGGCGCTGATCCCGACCGCTCTCGGACACGATGATCCGGACTGGTTCATGCAAACCGGCCAGCTCGCCTACGAGGCCAATTACCAGCTGATCAACGACAATCTCCTCGATCTGACCCACCTCAGCTATGTGCACGAGAAGACCCTCGGCCGGAACAGCATGAGCTGGGGCGAAAGTCGCCCGAAGATCACGCCGATCGAGCGCGGCCTGCGCATCGCACGCTGGGTCGTCAACAACCCGGCGCCGGCCTATCTGGGCATGCCCCCTGAGGCCCGCACGGATATGTGGGCCTCCTACGACTATCTGGTTCCGGGCGTTTTCCTGCTCGCCACGCAATCCCACCCGCCGGGCACCGCCGCGGCGTGCAAGATGGAGGCACCGTCCGCCGAGCCGATGCGGCGTTCGCTGACCTCGCAGGCGGTGACACCGATCTCCGAGCGGCAGACGATTTACTATTATTCCGGCTGTCTCAGCCGCAGTTATGCGACCGAGGAGCAGTCGAAGCAGCAGATCGCCGTTTTCGAACGAGCATTCGCTGAAGACAAGGCGATGATCGAAGCCCAGCAACGGGTCGTCGAGCGGACCCCCGAGCGCCGGATGATGGTTCTTCCCACCGACGGTGCCCTCAACCAGTTCCGCCGGCTGATGGCGGGAATGATCGAGGCGGAGCAACAGCCACCGTTGCGGCCGGCCGAACGCCGATTTGCCTGATTTGTCCTCGCCTCCCGCTTGGCTAGCTAGTTGTGATTGCTGGGAAGGTTGTTCACCCGGGCAAACCCAGTCAGGCTGTGGGTTACCAGGCTCACGGCTCTGATCGGAGGGTTGCCCGGATGAACATCCATAAGAATGCGCGATTGACGCCGGCCGGTCAACTCTTGCTGGTGCGACGGATTGAGGAGGACGGCTGGAAACCGGAAGAGGCGGCGCTTGCGGCCGGGCTTTCGGAGCGGCAGAGTTATCGCTGGTTGGCGCGGTACCGTGCCGAAGGGGTGGCGGGCTTGGGCGATCGCAGCTCGGCGCCACACCGCTGTCAGCACCGCACCAGCGCCGAACGGGTGAATGAGATCGAGCGGTTGCGGCGGCAGCGAATGAGTGGCCCGCGGATCGCGCGTCAACTCGGCATGCCGGTATCCACGGTTGGCGGCATCCTGCGCCGCCTGGGGCTGGGCAAACGGACCGTACTGGACGACAAGCCTGCGATTGTCCGCTACGAGCGCGAACGGCCCGGCGAATTGATCCATCTCGACACCAAGAAGCTCGGGCGCATCGAGGGCATTGGCCACCGCATCACCGGGCGCCGGCCTGGCGCGATCAACCGGCATCACGGCATCGGCTGGGAAGCGCTGCACGTCTGCATCGACGACGCCTCGCGTCTGGCCTACAGTGAGATCTTGCCGGACGAAAAGAAGGAGAGCGCGATCGGCTTTCTCGATCGCGCGCTCGGGTGGCTGGCCAGCACCGCGTCGAAGTTCGCGTCGGGGAACGGCAGCGCGGAGGCGTCAGCCACCTGGCCTACCACCCGATCCCAGTGGCCAATTCGGCAGACCCGTTCGACCGCCTCCGCAACCATGCCAGCGGACAGATCCGTCAAGTGAAGCCGCAAACTCGGGTTCACAAACGGCGTCGCATCGGCCCAGAACCAGCCTGGACCGCAGCCGACTTCCAGCACACTGCCGGCGTGGGGCCAGTCTGGCTGGGCCGCCAACCAAGCAAACCAGTCGCCCCGGCCGTACTTGGCGTGGATGTTTGCCCGCGCCGTCAGGCGAGCAGAGTTGGCGTATTGGACTCCCCGCAGATACCTCGGGTCCCGCCATTCATCGCATTCTTCAGGCATCGTGACTGTCCTTTGCCACGGAACGGATCGGCGAAACCACGAGTTTGCGGACACGCGTCAATGGCCGCAAACGACCCAGGCTGTGCGAAAACTCGCGCGTTAAATTTGCGCGTAGAAGTTCTTCTCAACTTGGCCAATCTGAAAACCAAAGTGCTGGCGACGGGCTATTCGAAGAAGCCAACAGAGAAAACGGTTCTACGTTTTCTTGGCTCGCGCACGTTTCCACACGGCCTGGACCCTTTCCGGACGTTTGCCTCGGCGCGCACAAAATCGAGACATCTGGGCGCCATCGCCAATAAGCGTCTGGGTGGGGTATTGGCGAGGGATCCGCGATGAACAGCTGAGTCACAGGCCCCAGCCTGCAGTGGACCACGCCGGCGCGATCAGTACGATGCTAGGCTGTTCAAGCTCGGCTGAGTTGCTGTATGTGCGGAGCGAGCGGCGCTTGCTTATTAATTTGTGCGCCGCGGCGTCAGCGGCCGGAGATACTACCCGACGGTAGCTCACCAAGTTCTACTTACGCGCGACCAGCTCGCTCGATATCCCGCCACGCCGGACCGTAACTTCCCGGAAACCACAATGCGTTGCCAGTTCGGTCATGAAAGCCTCATGGTAGGCGACGGCCGCCTCTGGATACTGCGGGTTTTCTATGTAGGCATCACCGCTCCGGTGTCGGAATGTCCATCGACGACCAACCTCGATATGTTCCATGCAGAAAAAAGTCGCAAACATTATGCCGTCTGCTCTCAAGATACGATACGTCTCCTTCATATAATCGACGAGCTCACTCACCAATAGATGAGTATAAAGCGATAATGAATATACAAAATCCTTACTCTGGGGCAAGGCGATCACAAAATCGAGGGCGGCCTCCGGCGCAGGGGATGATTTCCTTGGCGAATAGGTTCTGCTCGTATGTGGCGACAAGATGAATTCGAAACGGCCGGCTGGAAAATTGTTTCGACAATACTCTATCATCTCACCGTCGATATCGACACCGACATAGCTCCCCTCAAACCAAGGGTCCCACCAAGGGTCATTTAGAGCGCGCGCAATACGTCCGCAACCACAACCCAGCTCAACCACATCTGAGCTGGATGTACAGTATTTCTGGGAAAGGAAAGCTAGCCAACAGCGGCCGCTTGTTTGAATGAAATCGACATGATTATTGAAGATGCGATTGCCGGCGCCTACGCGTATCCGAAGATGATTGGGCGGCAGATCGCGCAATTCCGCAAACGGTAGCGACAATACCGTGGAGATGGCATCACCAACTCCCTTAACAACAGAATTATAACTAAGCCTTGCTACCGAGGGCACAAATGTTCGGTATATGCGATCATGTTTAGAGTATAGTGCCATCGCCGTTCCCGACAGAAAGCAGCGCAGTACTCACGAGATTCTTCGTGAGTGCAAGCCTCGTTTGCACCTTTTTTACATCCTACTCTTGACTGGTCGCCGCATCAGTTGAGCGTGAGAGGATTGTCTTGCCGAGTAGGGGCGCAATGGATTACTGTGCTGATGGCTTTTCATGCTGCCCTCCCTGTTTTTGATGCGTATTTTGGTGCGCTTCAGCGGCGCGCAAATTAACTCTGCTGCGGAGCTGATCACCAGTCAAGACACTTTTCACGAGAAGCTAAACAAGCATATTTATTTCACGGTGTAATCAGGTCTCGGAAATCGACAAATATATCAGAGTCTCTGGATATTTATAGTTAATAGCGCAATCCTGGGGGCCGCGTCGGCTGAGCGTTTTTCTACGAGCTGAGCGGGTTGACGCTCGTTCCGGAGAACGCGGGTGCGGTTGCGAGCACCCCTTAATCGGGTCGCCAGTCGGGCGCTGCGCTGGCCGCTCCGCCCTGCACCCGCCGCTCACCCAATCCGGCCTATCAGCCTTGGGTATC
>CAWCKP010000001.1:0-18702 GCA_963796165.1 uncultured Acidobacteriota bacterium | reverse complement strand
GATGTGCCAGACGTCCGCGTAACAAACACGCAGCGCGGAGATAGTTCCGGGCAAGTGTCTTAGCAACGATCGTAAACCGAACTGCCGTTCCAAATTTCACGCTGCATCAGAATCAAATCACCAGTGAAGGCTCCAGCCTGCAGGAATCGTGGCTCGGACGCCACAGGATGCCTAGCAGACAGACAGAAGATGTTCTGCCGGTACCAAGATCGAATCTCCGGTCTGGCCCAAATTTCCTTGCGGATCCGGTCCAGCATGGAATAGCCATGCTTTTCAAACAGGTCCTGCCAGTAGGCGGGCCATTGCTCGTTGACGTGAAGCGTGCCGCCTGTAACTGTTTCGCCGCCGAGAAAAGAACCACCAGCACCAACCGCACCAGCGACTCGATCAAGGCGGGAGCGGATTGCTTCGGGAGGTGCTCGGCGACCTCCCAGCAGATTGCCACCTCGAAGAATTCAGCAAGTGAAACGGCTGGCTCAAGTCCGCCGCGCGGAAACAACCCTTGGGGATGGCCGTCCAAGCCCAGAATTCGGCCAGCGCCATATTTTTGAAAAATGTGCAGCCACGCCCCTGAGCCGCACCTCACATCCACCACGCTGCTGGGATACCCCCGGAACCGACACCCAGCGCCCGTCGGGGTTCGTTTTGCTGGCCACATGTTGAATTTCATTGTACTCGAAAGCTCTTTACTCAATCGCCCCGCGCCAGCCGCACGCAGGGCACTGCTAACACCACGTGACCGAGGCCGCGATCGGGCGAGATCGACGGATCGGTTCGCGTGACCGACACCGTGGTTGGCTCGGACCAGACCGCCGCTCGTTCTTCGGCGGCGATCCATGGAAAATTGTTCCGAACGACATGTTCACGCAGACGCACGGCAACTCCTGGATCCGCTTCGAACGCCACAACGCGGCCTTGCGGTCCCACCAGGCGGGCGGCAAGCACGAAAAAAAGCCGATGCCGGTCAAAGGCGTGTATTGCGGGCTGCCCACTTTATTTCGCCACCACAAAATTGCCGATGCTCGATCCGTTCGGCTCGGCAACGCGCCCACGGAGGCGAGTCCGCACATTTTCCAGGTCAGGAATAGACGCTCTGATCGATCACTTCCGCAGCGAACGGAGCTTTGAAGAGTTTTCTAGCGGCGATGCGGTTGTGTCAATCGCTGGTTTTCCCAACCCGGGGGTGGAAATTCGGGAGTATCCTCGAGCAGCGGCGAGAGAATTCGCGCCATGGTATCGATCGAGTGTTCTCCGGCGACCGCCACTCTCTTCATTTTCTTTGGACTGTCCGCGGGTTCTTCCAGGGTCTGTCGCACGGTGACCGCGAGTTCGTCAGCTGTCCCGCCCGTATACGCCAAATCCGGATAGTCGCGCAGGTAAACTATGGGCGTGCTCACCACCGGCATGCCGCGCTCCCAGTAGTCGAAAAGTTTAAGCGGGGCACAATGGAGATTTTTCGGAATGGAAATATCGTAAGGCATGAATCCGATCGTGCCGGGCCCCAGGAGTTTTGACCACTCGGCCGCCGGCACCCAGGGCAAAAAGTGGCTGTTCGGCAATCCCACGCGATCCTCGGATCCAAACGCAATGAAATGCCACTCCGGGTGCGTCCGCAATAACTCCCTAACCAGTTTCAGGTCAACGCGACCGTCCACATTACCTACGTAGATGAGTCGAGGGGTCGGTATTTGTAGCAGCTCGACTGGAAGCGACAGCACGGCTTCACCTGGAGCTGCACCCGAGACTGTCACTGGTCCAAATTGGCGCAACCAGTGGATTTTCGCGCCGAACATGTCGCGGAGCTCGGAGTACGCCGCTTCGATAATCGACAGCGTTATGTCGGAGACTTGCACGTGTTCCAGTTGTATTTGGATGTGATAATCCATGCACATGTGGACCAGATCGAAGCCTCGTTGCTTCATTTCGCGAGAAAGTGTCCGGTAAGACTCTCCGTGGGGATAAAAGAAAATAGGGCGGTTCAGCTTCAGTTGCCGCGCCTTTCGTTCAATTTGATTGGCGAGAATTTTGGCCTGAAGCCGCGAAAAGAAATACTGCCGGTTCAGCCGGTGACTGAGATGCGCAAGTTTGTACACGAAGACATTTTTTTCTCTTTCGATCAATGGCCTCACGGGCGCGCGAAAGAACGATGAGGGATTCTCGCAGTACAGGACACGGGCGCCCGCGTGGGCGAGTGACAACGCCAACCGTTCGGGCACATTGAGCGCCCCCCAAACCCAGCCAGAAGCGACGATAGCGTCTCTCAAGGGTTCCTTTCAGCTGCGCTTTGGGGGCCCGAGTCCGGCCTCAATATGAAGAGCCGCCTTACGTGGGGCAGCGACCCTGCATCTTATCCCGCCTTCGGAAAAATGCCGACCAGCGCCGACCATGCAAACGCCACATCTTCGCGGTGGATCAACCGGCCCAACAGCGTTCCGGCCACAAACGTGACTACCCCCGCTAGTAATCGCAGGCCAGTCCCATAGGGCAATAGCGCCGCGACGCCCACCGAACCTCCTGCCACCAGCAAAGCCGGCAGCGCTGTTTTCCAGCCATCGTATATCGTTGATCTGGTCTCCGAGAAAAACAGCAGAACCACCATCCATCCGACGGTGTAACTGGCTACCGTCGCGATTGCGGCGCCGACAGCCTGGTAGCGCGGTATCAAGTAAAGATTTAGGAGCACGTTTACGATCGCGCCGGCCGCCGCGGGCCCCATAAGATATCGCTGCAAATTCCGCGCCACCAAAATGTTCGCCACCAGCGCTCCAAAAAATACCGCCATCTCCGACCAAATCAAAATCTGCAGCAGCTGGGCGGCCGCTGCGAATTTCGAGCCGTACAGCCACTTGACAATCAGCGGCGCTCCCACGGTCATCGACACGCACAAGCCGGCGGCACATACATTGAGATAGCGGAACGTCCGCGCCTGGAAGGCCTGAAATTGAACCGGGATTCCAGCGGCAACCGATAGGATCGGCGCGAGCGAATACAGCAGCGCCGATGGTGCAGTCTCCAACAGCTCGCTCACCTTCACTGCCGCCGCGTACTGTCCCAGGACCCGGTCGGAAACCATATTGTGCAGCATCACCTGGTCGATCCGCAGATATACACCGGCCAGCATCGTGCCGATCGCCACTGGAAACGATTCCTTAATGTAGTGCGGCGCTTTGTGCCATAGGACCCTGGTGCCCGCCGAAAAGAATCTGAGGCTCGCGAACCAGATCAGCAAGGCCTCAACCGTCGCCACCACGATTCGCGCCCCTACTACATACGTGAGCGGAGCGTGATATTTCCGCAGCGCGATGATCAACGCCAGCCACAGGCCCTGCCGGATCACGTTGATTCCCACGCCGTACCACTGTTGCAAATCCACCTGAAAAACTAATCCAGGCAATCGCAGTGGTGCGATCATGGTCTCAATGCAGGCGATAGCCACCAGCACCAGTAGCCGGTCCCGGTAGCCTGCATGGGGGGCGATGCACAGCGCCAGAATGACCGTCGCTGCGCACAACAGCGTCATCAACATCACGCCGGTCCGCACGATACTCCCGGCGGATACCCGGTCCCGTGACGATTCTCGTACCAGGATGGATTCCATTCCGAAGGTCGCAAACCACGCAAACAAGCTCAGATACGCAAAGACCGCGCTGAACTCTCCCAATTCCTCGCTGCCCAGGTATCGTGCCAGCAGCGAAGTGGCCACTGCCGAGAACCCTATGGAAATCGCTCGGCCGCCGATTAGCACGACTGTATTCGTCAGAACGCGGGCTCTGAGCGGTTGTTTGGGCGCGGAGGAAGAAGTGGGTGACATTAGTGGAGATGGTTCTCAAAGGAGAACGCACTGTGCCTATTAGAGAATCCGAAGCTTGGTACCACGGATTGACAGTGAAATGTGAATCGACTACCAATGTGTAAGCCGAGCCTGATATTTTTTCGCGACGCTACGTTGTTGCTCCGCCTAAGAGAGTTTACGGCACAGCAGGTGGTACTGGGCGCCTATGGGCAAGCGATAAAATATGTCCTCCAAGGGGCGCAGCACTCGAAGCGCCCGCGTAAAAATAAAACGGAAATCGGTGCGCAGAATGTCTAGGGAAGATTGGGGTGCTCCCGGCGTTGTTGTTCGCGGATCTGCTGGACATCGATATTCTCGATTTGATTCATCATGTCTTTTCGATGGGTCAGGTATTTCAGCAGGGTGTCTTTCAATTCCACCGGAGCGGTGGTGAATTGCGCTCGCGCCATGTCCTGGAACGAGATGGGACCTCGAACCGGGATCATGTGCGTGCCCCACTGGAACATGAAGAGCAGGTTCCACGCGATTAACAAAGCGACCAGCGTTCGCGCAGCGAGGCAATCGCGCGTTGCGCCTTCCAGGCCGCCGCACATCCGCTGAAAAACGCGGTCAAGCCGAAAACGAAAATAAGGGTCACCGGAAGAAAATATCGGGCTCCGAACGACGACAAGCCATCCCACGCCGGATACGATGCGATCAAATAGTAGTAAGCGAGAGCGCTGGCCAGCAGGCTTCCGGCCACCAACCGATTGGTCTTGCGCCACATCACCAAGCCGATAATCGCCAAGCACAGAATCGGAGTCCAGCTCAGCAGACCGTGATCCGAGGAAAACAGCACACCCCACCGCCACGGCGCGCTCCAGTTCCACGGCTCGTCCTGGTAGTCCCCCAAACTAAAAACGCTGCCGAACAAGGCCCGGTGCACGATCATCGAAGGCCAGAATCCGATGGCCACACCAGCGCAAAACTCCAGGTCGAACCGCAGAAGCCGGAAGAATGCAGCGCGGTTCCACGGTTTCTGTCGCAACCAATCCCAGTACTTCATCAGCGATTCGATTAACGGGCAAAGCATGAAAATCGCATTCGGGTAATACACGTCCATCATCAGCCCGCCGCAGAGACCCAGCACCGTCCACTGCAGTCCGCTGCGGTCTTCCCGCGTCCGGTCCCAATAGAAAATAAACAACGCCACGCTGAAAATGGATGCGGCATGCGAATACGACGGATTGAAATACATGTAGACTGGCAGGGGGCTCGCGAACCATATGCCCAAGGTGGCCAGCAACGCCCAGCGCTCCCCGAAATGGCTTACGCGCCACCCGGTATGCCATTAACAGCCCCGCGAAAGCGCAGGTCGCCGTGCCCAGCGCCATCGCAGTGAGATAAGGCGGCGAAAAGCCATCGGCCGCGACGTGTCCGCCGGCCAGGTTGTACAACACCACCCCCAGGTGGGCCACGATCAAAAACGGCATCCACAAAAGCGCCGATCCCATCGCGAAATGATTGTTGATGTATCCCGTCCGGGTGTATTCCTGCGGCCTGACTTGTCCTTCGTCATCCAGCTTGACCATCCGAAACGACTGATTCGCGTGCTCCCAATCGCTCCGGAAATCCAGATTGTGCTGGATCAAAATCGCTCGCGCATACGCGTAGTACCCCACTCCGTCCCCGCGCACCCACGGATTGATCAAGGGCAGTGTGACCAGAAATAGCAGGCACATCAGCTTTTCAGGTCTTGTGAGTTTTGTCGCGAACGGCATATGTGGATCAAGGACGGCGGTCAAAAACGTTGTAGCGTAGAACGCACACCAGCGCTCGGATTCCGTCCTTCCAGGTGATTTTTTTGCCCTCTGGTAAGTCCGGCCGTCATACGAAATCGGCACCTCAAATATCGGCCATTTGCCTCGCGCTACTTTGGCGGTGATTTCTGGCTCAATTCCGAAGCGGTTTTCTCGAATCACGATCTGCTCCAGCACCTCTCGCGGCCGATGCTCCTCCGCTGCTGGAATGATGGTGGGCGGTACCGATCCGTACGAGCTTCCAAGGCCGCGAAAGAGCAGCAATCCCGTTGTTTGGTCAGCTAACCTCTGGAAAATAGCTGGGCTCAAGCGACGCTATCTACCGGGAACGTTCACAACGTTCAGCCGCCGCGCCAGGACCCTCTCCGGCTGACTTGGCCACGTCGTGATGCCCGCGATTGCGGTCACGAACTATATGGTATCGATCGAATTCGGACCTTCCGAATTCGGTGACATTGGCCTTTGGCTCCGGATTTGACGAACGCTCGTTGGCTTTGCAGGCTCGACAAATTTTAGTCCGGCCGTGAGCCCAATTTTTTCACATGCCCTACACCGCGCTCCTCCGAACTCCTGCTCACTACCGAATAAATTAAGCAGATCCTTACGGGTGAAGCCCAATCGCTGTGCGAGCCTATGTATCTTCTGCGAGCGTCCAGGGTCAGTTCGATGCCCCGTTCTAAGTTTCCCAGGCTCTTCGTGGAAATGCAGAGCCCGCGCATGATCGCCCCGACTCGCCGGGCTTGCAATCGTTGGTCTTCTCCTCGATGTGCCATCAATTGGTTGATCCTGTTCGAGATTCCGCCGACCGTCATAACAACAAAGGCTTCAGCGGGTGGTTGGCGGAGGGTGGGATGGATGGCACAGACGGAAAAGAACTTCTGTGACGACCTACTCTGGCCCGAGCGACCGGTGAATCAGGAGGGGAAACCTCCGAGTCTGCTGAACTCGTGCATTCGAAGCTACAAGAGATCGTCCAGCGCAAATTTCGTGTTCAATCGTTGAGCCGCCTTAGTGGGAAGTTCCCGAAGAATGCTCTGACAGTCGAATTTTGCCGGTACGCATCCATCTCAGTGTAGGGCACGCCACATCTCGATCCAAGAAAAGAGTCCCAGGTCGGCTTGGAAACATCCAGTAAATTCATAAAGTACACTCGGCCGCCGTTCCGCTCCGTGTCGTCAATAGCCTTCTGCAGTCGTGGTATGACACCATCGCCGTACAAAGTGGCTTCAGTCGTGAACGAAAAGTAATGTTGATTTTGCGCCCAAATTGACCGCCGCAAATTCGATCTCTCGTCAACCCAAATAGCGCTGTACAGGGTAGAAATAGGATCCCAGTCGCCAACTACAAGATCGTCTGTTGCCACGGTGCTGGCTAGTTGTCCCGCCTCCGCCATGAATGGTGTGCCGTCTACCCGGTGGCGCTCGGCCCAAAGAAGATTCAGGGAAATGACTAACAACAAGAATATTGCCAAACTATAGGCGCGGGGAGTGATGCTCAGCGCGATCGCGACGATAAATGCGACGCAAAGGAGCGGTGCAAGCCACAATTTTCCGTAAGTCGGGTCCCAACGCAAGAGCGGGTATGCAGTAAGACCAAGTCCAATCACCGCTGCTATGAGCGCGATTCGAGCGGCGGGACTCAAGAGGCTACGCATGCGGAAGACTTGAGCTAGGCACAGTGCAAAAAATACACAGACTGCAATGCTTGTAACGGCAAGGGTCGGCCCTACGCTCCGCATCCCGCTGAACTTGAAATAATAGAACATCGGGAATATGTTGCCAGATAGACCAATCGGTATTGCCAATGTTTTACCGACCGTAAACCTCATAAACGCCCGGGCCCCATCGTGTACAAAAAAGTGTCCCAGCATCGCCACCGGATTCCTGAACCCGAGTAGCCAGTAAGCCCAGGCGTAGAGCGGAATACCGCAAGAAACAGCGCCTAACGCAAATGCTGCAGTTCCAGTAGCGCGGCTCCTCATGCGCCAAACGAGAAACAGGGCTGCAGGAGCCAGAAGAACCATAGATTGAAAGGTGGCCATTGACAATGCGAATAACGCGCCGGAGATTATGATCGGCCAATTCGACCTGTATCGAAACGACGCTACCGCAAACAGGATTGCCAACATTGCCCAAAGCATACTGACCATCGGCTCGTTGGCGTTAGTAGCTTGTTCAAGGAATGCAGCCGACAGGCCGTAGGCTGTAGTAACAAGTACTGACAAATTCCGTGAACTCGTTGCCAGATATATTAGAAAGCTGAACACGGCCAGCGAAGCCGCGCCAGCTAATCCGTTCATCACGTCCACAATAGACAAGAACTGCAGAGGGCTGCCGGCTTTGATGCCCAAGAGGGCGGCCATGCGCACCCATATAAGAACGTCCACGGGATACAGCATATGGGTGTTTTCGTGGAAAAAAAGAGCCTGTCTCTGATAGACCTCAAGGCACCGATATGATCCATCCACAACGCTAACATCTGTTGAATGCAGCGCGGCGAAGAGTGAGGCGAAGACGACGAAGATCGCCAAAGATATGCGAGCCTGACTCCTTAAGACCGACTCGCCATACTCCTGGGAGCAATTTCTTGTGGTGTCACCGTCCAACCAAGCTGGGCATTTTATGCCGGTTACCTGTTTAAATTGAAGAATCGGGCGTTGGACATCAATCCGGCATAATAATATATGTAGCAATGTTGCCGCAAGCGCGCCAGCGAAGAGGGTGCAATTGGAAGTGCGAGTCAATTTAGGCAGCTTTCTGATGGACATCGCTCCAGTAATCTTCTCAATCTCGGTTCGCCCGCACAACACGAAGAGCCAGCATGTGCTGAGGTTTTCTGTCGTCCACCAGGCCCCGGCAATCTTTAGCCTGCGCTGGATCACATAGCGATGAGCACTTTCAATCTCGCCGGAACCGATGGGCAAGCCCGCGGCTAGAGCCTTTTTGTAATCCAGGAATTTCGTACGATTGGAGAGGTAGCGAAAACAAGCACGAACCAGAGCCTCGTCCTCGCTGCGGATGTCTTCCTCCAAAAAGGGCCGCAGCGCTTCCACAACCTCCGGCCAGCGATTCTCCTTCAGCCTATCCTTTTTCTCCTGCATCCAGGCTGCTTTCTCTGCTCTGGCAATCACCTCGGCCGCTGCCGCAAGGTAGTCGCAAAGATGATACAGATCGATCAAATACTCCGCTGGGGTCCCAAACTGCAGCTCCATCTGCTCGGTAATCCAAACAGCTCCATCTCCCACGCCATGGAACTTCGTCTGCCTTCCTGCGCCAGCTTCCAGCGCGCAGCAAGCCAGACGCTCCCCGACTTCCTCCACGCTGCCCATGGTCGCGCCAAATACCGGAGTCACGGAACCTGGTTCATAGGCCAAACACAAGCGGGCCTCTCGCCAGCTCAGCTTCCGCGTCTTACGGCGATCCCTCGGCGCTTCTCCCGCCATCGGCGGCGCCGTCTCCACCACCGGCACCATGCTTCCATCCATCTCGGTAATCAGCACCGGCACGCCCGCATCGTCGGGCCACGGACCTGCTGGTCTCTGCCTCGCCTGCATCGCCGCCCCATGTTTCTCCGTCACCGCGCGGAGGGTGCTCACGGGCACCGCAATCCCGTAATGTTCGCTCCGCTTCGCCGCCGCCCCGGCAAAGGCATCATCCGCACCAAAATCGACGATGGCTCGCTCCAGCCCTTCCGAGCACTGGCGGCACTTCACTTCCGCCGATTCGCAAAAAGGTCGAATCTCCGGCCCGCCACGGCCGCCGGTGAAGATCGGAAGGCTTGCTAATCGCTCGCTCAACACCGCCGCCACACGCCCCACGTGCCGGGTGGAAATCCCGCGCAAAAACGCCTGCCGGATCAGCTACACGCTCAAAATTGCGTCACCACCGCAGGCCGCCCGTTCGGTGCGGGTAACAGCGGTTTTCATCGTAGAGATTTCACCGATATTTGGATCATTGCTTTTCGTTTGCTGGCGGCCAATCCATGGAGGGGGAGTGCCTGGTCATAAAATTCAACTCGTCTCTGCATGGATGCGATGGCGAGCTTTTGAGAACTTTGTTCTTCCTCCAAACGCTGGAGCGAATCGGGAATGGCTTTGCTCTGCGCTTGCAGAGGCAGCATGTCGTATTCGGAATATCGACGGACATAATGATGGCGATACCCCCGAAAAACAAAAACACGATTCCAGTGACCACGATGCACCAAGCGCGCAATCGCCAAATTGTTCCAGACCTTTGTGCTCGTTCCATTGGTTTCGCTCATTGAATCACTCGCACGTTGTACGTTGTGGACGCAGGCGTAAGCGCGCCGGAAGTGATGTTGCACAGACGAACCGTAATTGTGTTGGACGCAGAAACGAATCCTTCCCATATAAATCCAGTTCCCGGATCGGCAGCGGGGGAAACGGCTACGGTCATCGTTGTGGCCGCGCCGGTGATCACTACCGAACCTGTGGTGCAAATTCCAGCGCCGAGAGGACCACCGCCGATTCTCGATGTAGTTCCGGAATATTGCGTGCTCTGCGCGTACTGTGCTGTGAATTTCGCTACCGGCGTGGTGCTGGCAACGGTCATCGGCGCGGTGCCGGTCGCCATCGTGGACTTAAAAGCGCCAATGGTATTGAAGTTGTAGCTAGCGTCGATGGATGCATTAATGGTGTTAGAGCTGACCGTGCTGGAAGGATCGAAGATGGTGAGATAGTTGCCGGTGAACCCGCTGCCAGCTTCCATCGCCAACATACCACCGCTCGTGCTAACATTTCCAAGGTTCCATGAATTGGCGGCATTGAGTCCGCTACTGCTGGTCATATTCGCACGCATATTGATTCCGCTCTTGCCGCCCGTTCCAGTAAGCGCTCCGTTTATAGTGCCACCCGACCGACTGCATTCTCCCGGAATCGTGTCCGCTAAGATGGTACCGTTCTGATTGAGCACGCAACCACCTATCGGCGTGGTACCCCCCACTAATGATCCAACTCCTTCCACGCTGTCAAAATCCGCGTAAATCCCTAGGGGGGTCGAAGTTCCGTTCACCGTGTTGATGAAATAGGTGTTCCCGCCCCCAATTGCATCAGCCAACTCCACGTGCCGAAACGAATTTGATCCGCACTGCGGATTGCAGGTGCCGCCCCTGGTGTCCCATGTCAGAAATCCTGTGGTCGTGCCCGATTCCTCATAAATCTTGTTCCAATCCGTCGTGCCCATCCCCATCGTATGAATGCCCTGGCCGACGAGCGTGATCGTATCGAAGTAGGCGAGCCCGAAAGTGATGTCGATGGTCCAGCCATCGCAATTGGTGAGCGGATCGCCGGCGAAATAACTGGTGAACGTGCTGTGATCGACGTACGCGCCAAACCCTCCGCCGGCGGTGCATGGCCCGTTCGCTCCGCCGCCGTACCCGCCATAGCCAATCTTCAGTGCCGTACCGGTCGTCGCAACGTCCACATTACTGATGTACAGGCCGCCGGAATTGCCGCCGTCATTTACGATCCCGTCGCCCCCGCCAATTCCTCGGTTATAGATTCCGATGTGATCGAATACGAACGGAGCGAGGCTCGCACCATTCTGATACATGATGTGGATGACTGGCGAAACAAAGCCCGAGTTGATAAGGCCAACGTTGCTCGGTGGAAACTGAGAACTGGCGGAACTACCACCAGTGCCACCTGTGATGCGAATCTTGTTCTGCTGCCCATATGTAAGCGGGGTTCCAAAAGTGATCGGATAGGTCAGTGAAAGTTGACCATCAATATGAAGAATGATCCAGCCGCGGCTTGGCGAGGAGGGCGGGAAATTGATATAGCCAACGTTGAAATTCCCACGCACCGGAAAATAAACCGTGCCCCCCGCTGCGGTATTGCAGGCGTTCACCGCCGCTTGGATGGCTGGTGTGTCATCATGTTTCACTATTTGACCGCTTGCGGCGTTTGGGCACAAAGCGGAAAGCGTCAGTGAAGTTGTTCCTGCTCCTCTGGCAATCGTGGTCCGGCACCAATCATTCACCGCGGCCCCTGGGGTTGACGGCAACCAATCCGGCTTGGTAGTCGTTGAGTTTCCCCATCCCTGACCGTTCTCATTGTAGCCAGTGTCCCAGTAGCAGTACGAGACGCTGGGCGGCGTCGAGTCGAAAGTTGTTACCAGATATGCGCCGCCGCGATAGATCGAATAGCTTGCTGCGCCCGCAGATGGTGTGAAGCACACCACGTTGTAATTCGTCGTGGAGAGTGTGGCGTTGCCTTTGGTGGTCGCCACTGTGGTTGTGGCCGCTGTCGCGCCGCCCGCGTAATCGTTCGCAACGATCTGGTAGCCGTAGCTGGTGGACCCGGGTGTTCCGCCTTGCGTGACCGCGATACCGGTGGGTGCGGAAATCGTCGGTGCCGCGCCCGCGTGATAAATCGTGACGCCCTGCCCCGTCGGCGCTCCGGTCGGTGCTGGTGATGGACATGTTGTGAAATCAATCGCGCTCGCCAACGTCAGCGTTGTCGTGCTGCCGGTAATCGTTCCCGTGGTTGTAGTTTGTGATCCTGAAGCGCAAAACGCCTTCACGTCGAACCACGGCACGCCGCTCCCGAAATTCACATCGTTCGGATAGGTGGTGGAAAACGCATTGGGATTGAAAGTGGCGGTGGATCCCCCGAAAGTTCCGCCGCCAACGTGAAGATTATTCGGGTAGTAGGATTCGCTGCCGAGGTGATCCTTCGCATTCTTCGCAGTGATACTCGCCGTTTGCGCTTGCGCGAGGGAATAAAGTGAAAACACAAGAGAGAGGAAAATCGTGCGGACGAGCATCTCCCGGACGGCCTGCATCGGAGACCGTTGGTACAAGGAGTCGCGCGAGCACATCGTCACCGAGGGCCCTCCATGTTACGAGGATCGATCTAAAGGAAATGCTATAGCACGAAGGCTAGGCCTTGCCAGTACAGATTGAGCGACCCTATTCCGTCAGTAGAGGTGGCGACTGGTCGTAGGGTATCCCAGCGCTCGGTTCTCCGCGGGAAGGTACGTCATTGTAGTGTCGCATAATGCAGAGCATTTTTAGGTCGGCGGCGTGGCGACAGTAGGCGTAAACAGAGAGGAAACGTGATTGGAGCCGCGCCGGTGAGCTAAAAATGTATTGGACTAAACCGTTGCAAGGTGCGTGTGCTATGGGTTTTGATTGGTGAGCGGGAGGGGATGTCCAGAGAACCGGCCGGAGATAATGATAGGAACGAACATGGTGCGTTGTACTGCGGACTCTTGGGAAGGCTGGCACAGAGGAAAATACGGGGTGTTTGGCTGACCGCAAAGGATTCTGGATGCCGTTGGACAACACCGCTGCTTGGACTCGATGGTCTCGAGTTTTTGGACCGAGCGAGTTGGATGGGCACACGATCGCTCATGAAGTGTCCTGGATGGCTGGCGAAGAACGAACCTCAGCCAGAGCCTGGATGGTGATCATCCGTCCTCGATGGCAAACCGGGCATTCGCGGAGAGAGTGGCCGGTGAGCCGCTCATATCGATCACGATAGTCCTCGGGTGTCGTAGACTCGGAAGAGCTCTCCTGGGCAGGAGCGATGCCCAGAAGTTGACGGCAATGCTGCAATTTTTCCTGGCGGTGGCGATTGCCCAGGAACCCGTAGTAGCGAATGCGGTGAAATCCACTCGGTAGGACATGGAGCAGAAATCGCCGGATGAACTCGTCCGCCGAGAGGGTCATGGTTTTCTGCTGATTATTGTCGCGATAGTCTCTCCAGTTAAATTTCACTTGGCCGTCTGCGATATCGACAATGCGATGATTGGAGATGGCGACGCGGTGCGTGTAGCGGCCGACGTAGCTCACCACTTGCTGTGGTCCGGCGAAGGGCGGCTTGGCGTAGACGACCCATTTCGTGTTTCGCAGCGGATCGAGATGACCGGTAAAAGCCTGGGGATCTTGCAGTGCTTGGAGGGAAGAGAAGAAGTGCAATTTGCCGGAATCGAAGGCTTCCTGTAAGTAGGTCAAGAACAATCGGCGGAAGAGGTGGGAGAGCACCCGTACCGGCAAGAAGAAGCGAGGGCGGCAGGAGATCCAGCGGGTACCCTCCGGTGAAATCCCGCCGCCCGGGACGACACAATGCAGATGGGGATGATAAAGCAGGTTCTGTCCCCAACTGTGCAGTACGGCGAAGAAGCCGATCTCGGCGCCCAGATGTTTGGGATCGGCAGCGATGGTGGACAAGGTCTCGGCGGTGGCTCGGAACAGAATGCCGTAGACCAGCTCTTTGTTCTGGTAAGCGATGGAAGCAATCGGTGCGGGAACCGAGAAGACGACATGGAAATAGTGGGTCGCGAGAACTTCGGATGTTCGTTTTTCGACCCACTGCGCACGAGCCAGTGACTGACATTTTGGACAATGACGGTCACGGCAGCTGTTATAGCAGGGCCGCTCGTGATGACAGCAGTCGCAGCGCTCCAGATGACCGCCCAGGGCTGCGGTGCGACACACCTCGATGGCGTTCATGACGCGGCGCTGTGCCGTCGATAGCGACGCGGCATGCTGCTGACGATAGGCTTCACCGTGGCGGCGGAAGATGTCCGCCACTTCCCGCTTCGGGCGATCCATGGGGCCCGGCGGCTAGAAATGCTGGGGTGGAGTGGGCGGGACCTCCATCGCAACAGGACGAGGCAACAAATCCAGCGGGCTCGTGGTGGAGCACACTTTGCTAGTCGCGATGCGGAGATATTTTGCGGTGGTCGCCAGGCTGCGATGACCGAGCAGCAGTTGGATGGTGCGAATATCGGTACCCGATTCCAGCAAGTGAACCGCAAAGGCGTGACGCAGTGAATGTGGTGTGATCGGTTTAGGGATTTTGCAGGTACGTCGGACGTGCCGACACCCCCACGTAACGGCATGTGCGGTAATATGCCCACCTGGCTGGTCCCCTGGAAAGAGCCAGTGCTTAGGCTTTTCCACTCGCCACCAGTCCCGCAGGATCTCCAGCAATTTTGGTGAGAGCATCACGTAGCGATCTTTCTGCCCTTTGCCTTGCTCGACCCGCAAGACCATGCGCTGGCTGTCGATGGCGGGTGCGGTGAGAGCAACGGCCTCGGAGATGCGCAGACCTGCTGCGTAACACACGGTCAGAATTGCACGATGCTTCCGGCTGGTGACACAGGCAAAGAACTGAACGACTTCCTCTGGGCTAAGAACAATGGGCAAGGTATGGGGCTTTTTCGGAACCGGAAGAATGTCTTTAAAGGACCAGTCCTTCTTCAGGGTGACCCTATAGAGGAAGCGTAGTGCCGAGATCGCGACCAGGATTGAAATGGGGGCCAACTTCTTTTCGTTCATCAAGTAGATCTGATAGGCCCGAATCTGTTCAGGTCCCAGCAGCTCTGGTGACTTTTTGAAGTGGCGTGCGAATAGCGAGACTTGCCGGACATAAGATTCCTGGGTGCCCTTAGCAAGGTTCCGAATCTGCATGTCCTCAATCATGCGTTGTCGAAGAGATGTCATGAAAAGCTCCTTTGCGAAGTCAAATGTGCTGCAAGCAGAAGCAGCGACTTCATGTTTTCGCAAAAGAACCTACAGAGGGAGGAGAACCTTCAAACTGGAACCGTGGTGCGCGTGATCCGTGCAGGCAACACGGTTGCAGCGCTACCGAATACCGCGAAGCGGTTTAGTCCAAATTTGCTTTACGTATAGGCCAAATCCTTCATGCTGGATGTAGCGCAGCCCGCTAGAATGAAAGTGTCTCGCATTCGGGAAGTGCCGGTGAACTGGCGGTTCGCGACCACCAAGAGTCCGTTCTCATGGGTATGATTAGAACTCAAATCCCGCCCAGGCCGCCATTTTTTTTGTCTGCGAGAACCAATACCTTGACGCAGGGGTGATCGTCGTGATCATTTGAACCTTACACGTAAGCGGTGTCCCGAGCCGTAGGTTCGATAGTCGGCAGAGCACGCAGGGTAAACTCGGATTTTCCGGCTGCCCGTCTCCCCGCGTAGGCCTTGGCGGTCTGTTCCGCGAGTATTTGGCTCCCTCCAGGCTGCAGGTGGTGGCTAAGCGTGGGGCTCCTTGACGCTCAGGCGCCAGATTCGCAACACCATTTATAGCGTCGATTCGCGGACCGCCACCACCAACGTATTGACGCTCGCGAGGTCTTACTGTAGTCGATGAGCTTTCTGGTGACACATGGCACAAAGAACTATCTGATTCTCAGCCGTGCCATCACCAAGGCGACTCCGAGGTTGGAGGTGATGGACTTGAAGATCTTCCCCTCGTCCGCAGAATTGGCAACGCCAGCCATCCCGCTCCAGAACTTTACGACATAGCTGACGATAAGTTTTAAGCTCGAGCTTCACGCGTGGTCGTTTGGATTGAAATCCAGTCAAGGGATTGCCTGAACGCTCGCGAGGAGTTGCTGTCGCTGCGGCATCGGAATCAGATCACATCGAGGTGGAATCGGTCGCAACGGCTTCATCTGTGTTACAAGGCACCGGACATCATCCCGCATGTGATACGGTGAGGTCTCCGAGAAAAAAGGAAGAAGAATGACAAGGAATAAGCTTTCGAGGCGAAATAGGGCGCTGGCATGCTTATTCGTCCTCAGTGGGCTTTATTGTATTACGGAATTGATCCCTGGCCGTTTCGCGGTGACCGATGAGGTGTTTTTCAAAGCAGCGGGAAGGAACTGGGCGGCCACTGGTCGGTTTGCTGCTCCGGAATGTACGGGCTTCAACTCCCTCGTTCCTCCGGTGTCCGAGGTATTCTTTGCGTATCCGCCACTTTATCCTTTTCTCTTCGGTGTCTACACAAAAGTAGTCGGTTTTGGTCCCAGATCTTGCATTCTGTACGACCTGGCTATCCACCTTTTGCTGGTTTGGTGTGGGACTTTGGTCGCCCGGCTGGTACACGGTGTACCCTGGAGTGTCGCGGTTCTTTGCGGCGCGCTCTTGCTACCGCTTGGACCGTGGGCCGACCCGACGAGCTAGGAATTGTGTTCGCTTTAGGGGCCGCGCTCGCGCTGCGAAGCGAGGTTCCCCTTAAACTCGCGGTTCCGATGGGAGGCGCGCTATTGGGCTTGTGTTGCGCGACCAGTCCCGGCGCTGGCTTGTTTCTCGGATCGCTGGTTGGATGGGAGGTCACTCTGCGAGAGCGCAGTCGCGTCAGAAAATTGCGGAATCTCGCGAGCACGGCACTCATTGCTCTCGCTGTGCTAGCCATTTGTATGGCGCCAATTCTCATTAATCACCCTTCGGCATACCGCCAACTGATCCAGGATGGTATCGGCCAGACTGTGGCCGGAGATTCCAGCACCCCCTACAATAATATTCATAGAGGCTTCCTTCGGAGTTGGATAGAAGCGCTTTGGTAGGGTTCGCTAAAGCCCTTCTTGTCGCCGGTTGCCTCATCTTTGGCCTCTGGTGCTGGTGGCTCGACACCCGCCCGAAAGGGATCGCATGTTACCGTTTCGTCGCGGCGGCATTTTCGCTGCTTTTGTTGGTGGTTTTGATGCCCGGTGAGTACACTTATTTCTGGTTTTTGGGATCGTGGCTCCTTATCGCCTGTGTCGCTCTGGCTGGCGGATATCTCGATTGGTGCCTTCGTCCCGCTGGCGCCCGCCGTTGGCGTTCGCTGCTCTTGTTTGGCTGTTGGTCTCGATGCCTTATTTCCGCGCGGAAGAGATCTTGTGGACATTACCCACGGATCAATCGCTTAACATTCAACATAAAGATGGTGCGGGAGGAGGTGCCGGTGAACGCAGGCGTTTTAACGAATGAATACTGGTGGGCACTGGCAGACCGGAACCGTGTATGACACGAAGTTTAGTAATCCAGGGCCAGACGCGTTCGACTACGTGGTATTGAAGGGAACGGATCGGGGCAAATCGACACGCCCCTACCTCCGATAGTCCGACTTGGAGATTCGGAATGGCAGAATACCGACAATCATTTGCCATCGAAACCACCCACGCTATTCGGATTTCGTCTTTCGCGGAGCTCTTACGGATTTGGACCCTACCTTCTCAGAGCGTCGAGGTGCCGCGGTGCCGGCCGGCCCCAACCGAATTTCTCCGAGCCGAGTTCCTCCAATTCCCAGGTGTCCCTGGGCCGCCGCATGGCATCGCCCACAAATGTGCAATAGTCCTTCACTCCTGTCGGTAAGCGGATCCCATTCTCCGAGATGCGCGATCATGGCGAGCATCCAATTCAAATAGTTCCTTGTCTTGGACTTCCGGTTGCGCGACGATCTTGAGATTTGGGACGGATTCCATTCCGAACGTCGCAAACCACGGAAAACAAGCTCAGATAGGCACAAAAGACGCCGCTGAACTCCGACTTATTTTTCGATCCCATAACGAAATGATTGTTGATGTATCCCGTCCGGGTGTATTCCTGCGGTTGACTTGTCCCTCGTCATCCAGCTTGACCATCCGAAACGACTGATTCGCCTGCTCCCAATCGCTCCGGAAATCCAGATTGTGCTGGATCAAAAGCGCGCACGCGTACGCGTAGTAGCCCACTCCGTCCCCGCGCACCCACGGATTGACCAAGGGCAGGAGACGAGAAATAGCAGGCACAGCAGCTTTTCAGGTGTTCTGAGTTTGTTGTGAACGGCATAGGTGGATCAAGGACGGCTGTCAAAAACGTTATAGCGTACAACACAAACGAACGCCCGGATGCCTGCAACTTCATGATAATTTTCTTGCCCTGGGCGTAGGTGCGACCATCATACGAAATCGGGACCTCAAATATCGGCCACTTGCCTCGCGCCACTTTGGCGGTGATTTCCGGCTCAATTCCGAAGCGGTTTTCTCGAATCACGATCTGCTCGAGTACCTCTCGCCGGAATGCTTTATAGCAAGTCCACATGTTGGTGAGGTTTAGGTCGGTGAACATATTCGATAGCAGCGTTAGAAACCGGTTTCCCACGGAATGCCAGAAAGAGATCCCCATCGGCTCCGCCGCTGAATCGGCTCCCTGTACACTACCGCTGCCAGCCCCCGCTCGAACGGATCGAGGATCGCCCCATAGTCTTCGGGGTTATATTCGAGATCGGCGTCCTGAATCAGCACTATTTCTCCGCGCGCTTCCGCAAAGCCGCGCCGCAAAGCCGCGCCTTTCCCCTGATTTCGATCCTGATAGAACACCC